>NZ_CP108302.1:5643653-11287307 GCF_045041015.1 Streptomyces sp. NBC_00019 | reverse complement strand
TCCGCAGACACGACGCGCCGCCGCTACGCGGCGGGCCAACTGCCTTGCTCCGCAAGGCAGTTGATGGATCGTCACTCCGTGACGATAGCCGGATTGCTCCGCAATCCGGCCCAGGAATTCGCTCCGCGAATTCCTGAAAAGCGCACCTAGGTGACGGGGGTGCCTGTCCTGAGTTCCGGTCAATTCCCTTGGTTAGCTCGCCATTTCAGAATTCCCCAACTTGAGATCACGTAATCTCAACTCCCCTCCAGAATGCAGAAACTGATTCCCTCTCAATCCTCCCTGTTTCCCATTGAATTACGTGTGCCTGAGAATATACCTGGGTTGCTCCCCCGACAGCCGTTGGCCAGAGGCCGCGCCGAGCGCGGACCACCCACCGCTTCAGAGCACCAGTCCGCGCCAGCACGCGGCCCAGCGCGGAGGCCCTGCCGACGCGCAACACAGGAGACTCCGCCCCGATCCCCGATGCCGCCGCGCCGACCACACCCACCCGCCCCCCATCCTTCTTCTTCACTTGGGCAGGGAGCAGCGGCAGTAGAGGGGATGTCAGACCCCCGACCAAGCGCGGGAACCTGGGTTGACCTGTGGATACGTCAGTTCTGTCTGCGAGGGTCGCGCAAGAGATGTTGCAAGAGAAGGCGCAGGAGTAGTCGCAGGAGAAGGCGCAAGAGTTGTTGCGGGGTTCGGTGTTTCGGTCTCCTCCTCGCGCACGTGAGTGTATTATTGATTTCGATGTCAGGCGGCAACCTGACTCGGGCTCAATCACCAACACGAGGAGTTCCCTTGGACACGGAAACCGTTGACGCGGTAAGCCGACTCACGATCCATCTTGCTGGAGAGCACGAGACCGATGCCCATATCGGTCTGACGCTCATTCCCCTTCTCAAGATCCCGACCGCCATCATTGAATTCCGGCACCCTATCGGTGCGCGCGTGTGGTGGGAAGGCTGGTGCGAAGCGGCCGCAATGCTCGACCGGATTTTCCCTGAGCAAGTGGCCGCAGGTGAATTGCGTGAACCCGAACTCACGATCAATTCGTTTGTGATCCTGGACGACGCACCCCGCCGCGCCAAGATCCGGGCGCGCAGCGCGACGGTGAGCCCGGACGGGATCGGCGCACTGTCTGTGACCGTCGGAGGTCTGACGATCGCGTGCGCGTCCCGCGCCGCCGTCGAGTGCCAGGTGCGCGGGTGGCGCGAGGCGTACGAAGTGCTGGCCCTTGATGGAGGGTTCGGGCTGCCGTCCGCCGACGAGGTGGCCGAGCGTGTACGGGCCGACCACGCTCGCCATGGAGCCGCCGAACTGTTGGCCGCCGCCGAGGAGCAGCAGGCGTGCCGGACGCGGTAGTGCGCCCCAGGGGGCGGCTTACGGCCGCCCCCTGGTCCGGAGTCCAGCTATCGCAGAGGGGGCAGCATGACCGCCGCAGGACCGATCGGCCGGGGGCAGCGGGTTCGGGTTGAGCGCCGACCGAGCCGGAGTTTGGCCGCCATTTCACGGCCGAGGACGGCAACCCGGCTCGCACCGTGGCCGGAGGTGTGGGAAGGCACCGTGTTGGAGGCCGCCTACGAGGGCGATGAGTTGACCGCCGTCGAGATCTACGGCAGGCGCGAGAGCACCGGCGAAGTCAGGCGCGTCGCGTTCAGCCTCGCCCGGAACATGTTCTTCCGTACCAAGGTGACGCCGGTCAGGTCGTCGTAACTCGCCACGTTCGGGGGGTGGTTGAGGGTTGAGCTCACTCCCCACAATAGCGTATTATTGATTCTGCGGATGAGCGGCAACTCTTCCGCCGCCAACTCACCAACCCAAGGCAGGGGAACGATGAGCGAGTACCAAGACCACGTACGACGGAGCCTCGAAGGTCAGAACCTTGACCCGGGCGAGGAGCTCAGCATTGACGCGATGCGGTGGACGCCCGCATCCGACCTCGACCACGTGACGGATGCCGCGATGAGCGCAGCCGCCGACCACGCGCACGAGTTGCTCGACCGCGCGGTCGAGGCGTACTCGGCCCTGGTGTTCGATGTTCTCGGCGAAGGGACGCACCACTTGGTGGTGAGCGTCATCGGTCCCGGTCACGAGTTCCTCGAAGGCCAGCACCTCACCGCCATGGGTGGCGCGATCGTCATGGACGAGACCGAAGCCCTGCGCGTCTGCGCGGCTATCGGTGCGGCCATGGTCGAGTGCGCCCGGGGAGGACTGGTCGTGCGCAGCTTCGGCTCGGACGGGTCGGAATGGGTCCGGGCGTGGGCCGTCCGGAACGGGTGGCTGCGGCCGCTCACCGAGGACGAGGTCCGCGAGGCGTACAGCACTGACGACACCGGCGCGCCGTTGGCCCCGGAGCCGGGTGTCGAGTACCGGCAGGCCGAACGGGTGCCCCGCCCTGACCAGGCCCCCGCCCGTGAGGGCGCCAGCCGCACCACTCCCCCGGACAACCGGCCCCCGAACCGCCGCAACTGAGCACCCTTCCCTTCCGGGCCGGTCGGCTGACCGGCCCGGAAGGGAGGCCCCTGCCTCCCCCTGCCCCGCCTCCCGGTGTGAGCGGCAACTCACCCGGCACCAACTCACAGTGGAGTGATCCGACATGACCGAGTCCACGCAATCCGAGCGCACCCCTGCCCAGGAGCCGGCCCGGCCCCGTAGCGAGGTGCCGGCCCGCACCGCCCCCACCGCCGAGCAGCTCCGCGCGGCGGACCTGCCCCGCAACCTGGTCCGCCTCACCGCCCAGGCCGAGGGGGCGGGATGGACCGCCAGCGTCCAGACGCAGCCCGGCCACTGCGCGCTGCTGCTCACCGCCCCCCAGGACAGCGGGGTGATCGTCCTGCGGTGCGTGTGGCAGCTCACCGCCCGGGGGTACCGCTGGGACGGTGCCACGCTCACCCGCTACGGCCAGACGGCCGCCGAGGGCATCGCATGGCGCGACGTCCGGGATGCGGTGACGGCCGAAGCTCCCGCCGCCTGCACCGTGGTGAGCGCGCCGGATCTGTCGATGTCCGTTTACGGCAAGCGGGGCGCGCCGCCGGTGACGGCGGAGGTTGTCTCGGCCGACATCGCGGCCACCCCGGCGGGTGAGGTTCCCGTCATGCTGCGTCCGTGGACCGAGGCCGCCGTCCCGTTGACGCTGTACCCGTCGCGGTTCGTCGGACGTGACTACGTCGGCGCTGACTGCCTGTTGTCCCCCGGGGGCGACGATGCCGCCCCTGGTACGGAACCGGTGCTGTCGGTGCTCCCTGCGGGGTATCTCGCGTCGAACGCCGCCTATCTCGAAGATCTCGCCGCGTACGCCGTCGAGGAGGGCCGCACACAGGCGGAGGGGGCCGAGTTCGCCCGCTGGGTGGTCTCGTCCGGCCATCTGACGCTGGGTGTGTACGACGGGGTGTACGAGCTGTGGGTGCGGTCGCTCACCTGCACCATGACCGCCGCCTACGCGGTGCTCTCGTACACGCCGATGAACGGCGCTGCACTGGGTCTCACGTGCGGTTGCGGGCAGCGGCACCCCGGGGTTCCGTGGGAACGCGCCACGGTATGGAACGAGGAGGGGTGCCACTACCCCAGCTTCGGCGCCGTCGATCTGGACCGGGTCGCCGACCTGATCACCGCGCGCTGCTACCGGGTCGCGGGTGCGTGGTCGGCGGGGGACGTGATCCGGCGGGTGGCCGTCGAGCCGACCGCCCCCACCGGAGCGGAGACAGCATCGGTCACGGCCGCAGCGGCGGACGCCGGGCCGTGCGATCCCGGATCGGTCGAAGCATGGGAGTCCGACGGCGGGGCCTGCCCCGGGACCGGGCCGTCCCGCGGCCCGCAGCCCGGCCCGGCCGCTACGCCCAGCCCGCAGGAGCCCGAGCCGACCGGCGATGCCCCCGCGGCCCCGCCCCTGGCGCCATCGGCGGACGAGGTGGCCCAGCTGCCCAAGAACGCGCGGACGCTGGTCGAGACAGCCACGGCCAACGGGTGGGACGTGAGCGTCGCTTCCTTGCCTTCGCAGGGCCCTGACGTGCGGGCAGTCACGCTGTCCGGTCAGTTCCCGGTGTCCACCGGTACTCAGGCATTCTCCGCCCAGTGTGTGTGGGACGGCGCCCGCTACTGGGGGTCGGTCTCGCAGCACAACGGCCGCACCGGCGCCGCGTTTCGCGACGTACTCGCGTGGGTGCGTGACGTGCGTGCCATCAGCCGCGTAGACGAGGCGAGCGGCCGGACCGTGTGGGGGCGGGACGCGGCCGAGTGGCTCCGCCAGCTCGGCAACGTCATCACCAAGATTGGTGAGATGGCGGTAGAAGCGCAGTTCGTGCACGGCAAGTTGACCGGCGCGGCCGCCGACCGCGCCAGGGCGGCTTTAGCCGTCGCCGAGCAGGCGCACCGGGATGCTGTCGGCGCCCTCACCCGGGCCCAGCGCGGCTACCGGGCGTACATGGGCGAGAATGCGCGGCCTCTGGCAACGGAGCGGGATGCGATGGTGGACGCGGTCAGGCGGGTGCGCGCCGCCCTGGAGCAGATCAAGGACGCACCGCGCGCCGTCGAGGCCGAGACGCTCGCCGTGGAGGCTATCGCCGAGGCCGAGCGTCAGTTGACTGCTGAGGAAGAGGACTGGCGGTCACGGCTGGCGGCCGAGGGCCGGGAGCCCACGGCCTCCGGGTACGGGGCACTGGTTCAGATGCTGGAGGCTCCCGGGCGCGCGTGGGTGATCTGGTACGCCGAGCATGGGCGGGCCGGCGAAGCCTTCCACGAGGCCTACGACCGGTGGGTCGAGGAACGGCACGGCAAGGGGCACCGGCACGCGTACACCCGCGCGTACCTCAACGCCCACCGCGCCCAGGACGCCGCGCGTTCAGCACTCGCCGCAGCCGTTGGCACCGCTGTGGGTGGCGAGGAGGGCCGCGCCCTGGTCGAGCACGCCAGGGACCGCCGTTCGTCATCGCGGCGCTGGGTGTACGAGTGGCTGTTCCGCGCCCGGCAGGTACGCGGCCGATTCGAGGAGTTCGCCGCCCAGCATCCGGCCGAGGTGGAAGCCCTCCGGGTCGCAGAGCTGACCGTCGCCGGTGTCGAAGCCTACGTGCGCGCCGAGCGCGAAGCCTGGGAGGCGCAGCGTGCGAAGGCGGCCGCTGACCCCCCGTCCTGACACATCCCCGCCCGCCGGTCCGGGCCCGCACGCCAGGACCGGCCCCCTGGAGGAAGCACAGTTATGCGGATGAGCCAGCGCCGCGCGGACACGCTGAACCGACGCGCACGGTTTCTTCACCAGCGCCGCAAGGACCGATCAACGTTGCCGTGCATGGAGACCGGCGGGACCCAGGTCTACGCCTACTGGCAGCGCGGGGACGGCTTGGTCGTCTCCGTCCACCTGGACACCGGCGAGGTACCCGGCGACCTGATCAGCCCCGCCGGAACGATCACGCTCCGGATCACCGTCAACGGTGAGGAGGTTTTCCGTGCTGATTGACTGTCACACCCCACACGATAGCGTATTATTGATTCTACGGTTTGGGCGGCAACCCGACCCGCACCAGAAGGACATCATGCGCACCCACGCTGCATACCAGCTCATCGGCGCCCGCTCCCACCAGTGCGACGCCACCGCCACCTACACCCACAACGGCGCCCGCGCCTACGTCCTGTGCGACGGCATCGGCTCCAGCGATGCGGTGCGCGACTGGACCTGCACCGCCGCCCGCCGGCTCGCCCGGGCCGCCGCCGTGCGCGCGGACGCCGAAGCCGGTCTTCGGGCTGTCTATGAGATCTACGCCGCCGAGCCGGACCGGCGGGACGAGTACATCCGCTACGACCTGCCCACCGCGTGCGCCGTTATCGGCGTTGCCGTTCCCGGCAAACCGCTCACGGTCGCCTGGTGCGGGGACGCCCGCGCCTACGTCCTCACCCCGCGCGGCACCGTCCAGTGCCTCACCGCCGACCACAACCTTCGACGGATCAACGGGGGCAACCGCAACGTCGTCACGTCGTACCTCGGCGCGGCGGAGACCGACCAGGAACAGAGGGACCGGCACGGGCATCCCGCGATCGAGTCCGTCACCCGCGAGGCGGAGAACTGCCGTCTCTTGCTGGCCAGCGACGGCGCGTACGAGCCGATGGAGGACTCGGCCCTGAACCTCGCCGACTACCTGACCGGCTCCCCCCAGCAGGCCGCGCGCTCCGTCGCCGCCTTCGCAGTCGCCCACGCAGGTCCCCGCCCCGACAACTCCACCGCCCTGGTGGCCGATCTCCCCGCCAGGTAGGCCCGCCCCCTGCACCCCTGCCCCGCGCGCCGGTCCGGGCCCACACGCCCGGACCGGCAGCCCCCTACCGGATGAGCGGCAACTCACCCGGCACCACTCGAAACAGGAGGACTCACAATGACCACGATCCGCCGGAACTGGACCAAGCGCGTTGCGGAGATCCGCACGGCCGCCCGCACCTGCCGCGCCTACGACTCCGACAGCGGCAACATGCTGCCGGTCGACCCGGCCCGCGCGTTCGCGGCCTGGGAGCGCACACCGCGCGCCCGGCTCACCGAGGACACCCCCGGGCAGAAATGGACCGTCCACGTTCACTCAGGCGAGTTCTACGTCCTGACCGCCGAGGAGACCCCCGCCCCCGCGGACGACACGCCGGACGCCGAGGCCCCCGCGGCGCCCCCCACCGCCCCTCCCGCACCCCGGCACATGCGCCAGGCCGCCGGACCGGCCACGGCGCAGGACCACGGCGCGGCTCGCACCCTGGCGCGCCACAGGGTCGCAACCCGCACACCGGGCCGTGACCGCCTGCCCGCCCATGTGCCCGCCATGGCAGCCGATCTCGTGGGCAAGACCGTCCGCGTGAGACTCGCCCAGGGCTCCAGCCACGAGCACATCGGAGAGGAGTTCGAGCACGCGCGCGCCGAGGCCGAGAGGGCCGGGGACGCCGGGAGGGCACTAGGCCTGGCAACGATGCTCACGGTGCACGCCGCCATGGCGGCCGAGGAGAGGGCCGCCGAACCGCCCACCGTCTCCTCCCCCGCCGCCACCGGCGGCAGCTCCCCGGATGAGTCAGCGGAACAGCGCCCCGGCTCCCCTCGAACCGGCCGCGCGCACGGTGACAGCGTGCTGTCCCGTATCGACGCCGTCCTGCACGTCGGGGCCGTCACCGACGACCCCGACGTCAGCGGCGACGCCATGCGGTCGGCGCCCCTGGCCGACCCGGACGACATCATCCACGCCTACACCCGCGCCCAGGCTCTGGCAGACGGCACCCTGGTCGCCGCCCACGCCGACTTGGCCCGTGAGGCCGGCTTCCGGGTGCCGGTCGCCCTGACCAGCGCCGTATGGGAAGGCTGCGTGGCCTGGAACGAGGGCGACAGCGAGCGGCAGGTGCCGCAGGACGAGCGGGGCCGTCTGTGGGACGTCCTGTTCATGTCCCGCGCGGCGATCCGGGCCAGCAGCGGGAGCGGCGATCGCGTCATCGTGAACCTGCGGCGGGTACCGCGCGACGGCCGCACGCAGCACGCCCGACCGGTCCGGCTCGTCTGCGCGATCGGGCCCGGTGACCAGGGCGAGCCCGTGATCACCGTCATGGAACCCCACGAGGACTGAACGCCCGACCGGCCCGGGGGCCCACCGCCCCCGGGCCCGGCCAGAAAGGACCAGCACCCATGATCACTCCCGCAGCCGTCGCGAGTCTCGCGGCCGAGTTCCTCGGCGGAAACTGGAAAGCCACCCCCGGCCCCTGGCAGGCCTCCGGCGTCCTGGATGCCCCGGGCGCCGACACATACACACTCACCGTCGACGAGCGCGGCGAACTGCGCCTCACGGCGAGCCTCGCCCCCTGCGGCCCGGTCGCCGTGTTCCGCGAACCGCGAACCCCCCCAGGAGACCGAGGACGTTGCCGAAGCCGTCGCGGAGGCGATCCGGCAGGACCGCACCTAGGCCCCTCAGGAGCAAGAGGCCTTGCCCGCGCCTCGATAGGGCGTATAATTGATTATATTGAGCAAGCGGCAACTTGCCCGACACCAACCGATCGCACGAGGAGCAATCCGTGAGCGACACAGCAACCACGGCACCGATGCAGCGGGTCACCCTGCGGCTCGGCCAGATCCGCGTCAACGACAACAACGTCCGCCAGGACCTCAGCCTGGACGAGAAGTTCCTCAAGTCCATCGCGGCCAACGGCGTGAAGGTCCCCGTCGTGGTCCTCCCGCTCGGCGAGGACACCTACGAGCTGAAGATGGGCCACCGGCGCTACTTCGGCTCCCGGGCCGCCAAGGAGACCAAGCAGGAGCAGGACGCGATCGAGGTCCCCGCGTACGTGCTCGACCCCTTGCTGCGCGAGGCGGGCGAGGACTTCATCGACCAGCTCATCGAGAACGACGACGACTACCGCCGGGGCCTGACCGAGCTGGAGCAGGCCGACGCCCTGTTCGGGGCAGTCGGCGCGGGCATGAAGCAGACAAGGGTCGCCGAGCTCACCGGCCGCTCCCGCAAGGACGTCTCCCAAGCGGTCAAGACCGCCAAGACGGTGGGCCAGCGGACCCGTGCCGCACTCGCCGAGACCGGCACCTATGACCTCGACCTCGAAGTCCTCGGCGTGCTGGGCGAGTTCAACGACGACGCCGACGCCGTAGACCGGCTACTGCAGGCCCACACCAAGGGCCGCTTCGACTTCCAGGTGCAGTGGGAACGCGAGGACCGCGCCGAGCAGCAGGCCCGCGCCGCAGTCCGCCCGCAGCTCCAGGCGGCCGGGGTGCGCCTCGCCGAGGACTCCGACACCCTTCCGCCCACCGCCATCCAGCTCGCCGAGCTGGACGGCCCGCACGGCGAGCCCATGAGCGCCGAGGCCCACAGCGGGTGCCCGGGCCACGTGGCGACCTGGGCCGAGAACCCCCAGCAGCCCGGCGAGGTGGACTACTTCTGCACCGACCCGGACCGCTTCGGCCACCGGCCGCCTCAGGAAGACGCCCCGCACACGGACAACGAGGAAGACGTGCAGCCCACCGAAGCGGCGGGCGGGGCCAAGCCTTCGGAGCCGTCGCGCGAGTACGTCAAAGCGGGCAACAAGGCCTACCGCGCCGCCGAGAAAACCCGCCAGACGTGGCTGAAGGACCTGATCGGCCGCAAGAGCGCGCCAAAACCGCTCGCCGCGTTCATCACCGAACAGCTCCTGACCTGCCCCAAGCCCGTGGCCCAATGGTCGGGCGACATCGGCCGCCACAACCTCATCAAAGAACTGACCGGCTACACCACCCTGGCCGAGCGCACCAAGACAGCCACCCCGGCCAGGCTCACCCTGCTCAACTTCGCCGTGCTCGCCGCGACCTTCGAAAAGCGCATGGCCGAGGTCCGCACCTGGCGCACCGACCGCACCGCCCGCTCGGCCGTCTACGAACTGTCGGACATCCGCGCCGACGCCCGCACCTGGCTCACGTTCCTCGCCGAGATCGGCTACCCGCTCTCCCGCATCGAACAGGCCATCGCCGACGACGAGCCCTACCAAGAGGACGAGCCGGACCCGGACGACGCGGACAACACCGACGGCCAGGCCGACGAGGACACCGAGGACGACGCGAGCGCCGAGGACACCGAAGACGCGTCCTGACCCACACCCCGGGGGCCGGACCGAACGGTCCGGCCCCCGGGCCCCGACCGCCTCTCTCTCGCGTGCCGCCCGTCCGGAAGGCTTCGCCATGCTCCGCTCCGAACTCCGCCTCACCACCCGCCTGTTCATCGCCCAGGCCGCCATCAGCAACCACACCGGACTCATCGCCCGGGCCGGGCTCGCCATGCCGGCCGCACCCTACGGCTCCGCCGCCTGGCAACTGCCCGCCCTGCTCGCCTACCTCCACCGCCTCCACCAGAACAAGGAAGACCCCTCCCCCGAACGCTGGCGCGCCCACACCCAACGCCCCACCGGCCCCGTCCCCCGACCACACCTGCGCTATCAGCGTGACGCTCTGCACGACCCGGATGCGGTGTGCGTCCTCGACATCCAGCTCGGCCCCCGTGACGAGGCGACCGGCTGGCCCGCCGCCGACGTCGCCGTCATCGAACAGGAAGAAGAAGCCTGCCCCTTCGGACGCGTCACCCACCGCCACGGCACCGAAGCCATCGCCACCTACACCGCCCAGGAGCTGACCGCCGAACACGCCCGCCTCATGGACCACGCCCGCCAGCACCACAACGCCTCCCTCCTACGCCTCGCCGACCTGACCCAACGCGCCGCCAACTGGGCCAACAAGATCCGCGCCACCGCACACGCCAACACCATCCACACCCAAGCCGACAAGACCCGGGCCCGCATCACCCGCTGACCAACCCACCGCCCGACAGCGCTTCACCAGCAAGCGGAAAACCAACGACCAACGGATTCTCGATCTGCCGCTGCCAGAACACCCCCGCAGGCGCGGGGAGCAGGCACCAAAGCCCTTACCAGCAGGGCCTTGGCGGGGTCCTGGGGGTCCGTGAGAACATCCCCGCGGACGCGGGGAGTAGTCGCCTCCCGTCGCCTGGACCTGCGTGAGCAGGGGAACATCCCCGCAGGCAGGTCGTACTCGCCGTTGGCCTGCTCCCCGTGGCTTTGTTCTCGTGTCCCGGCAGCGGTTGTTCAGTACTTTGGGAGGCACCCGATTCGGGCCGAAGTCGATGTTCACGAGAACCGGCTCTGGCACACATTCCGTGTTGCTGCCACGGAGAGTCAGATCCTCGGAGCCATGCGGTGGCGGTTCGGATGGGCTCGAAGCCGGGGTGAGGTGAGTTCCAGGGCCCGGTTGTCGCGTCCGGCGCTCATGTGGTTGAGCCAGCGTTCGTACCAGTCGAGGAAGTCGGTGGCGGAGGAGACGTTGGGGCCCCAGAACCCGTCGCCGTTGCCGATGAGAACGCGGCCGGTGAGGGGACCGGTCACTGCGATGACGCATACGTCGGTGCAGCCCAGCTCGATGATGTGGAGGAAGAGATCGCGTCCGTGGGCCCTGGGGTCTGTGCCGTCGAAGCCGCGGGGTGTCCCCGGTTCTCCACGCGGATTCATGACCAGCAGGGAACACCGCTCCAGCGGCATGAGGCCGTAGAACGGCGCCGCGCCAGAGCCGCCGATGTACGTGAGGAACTGCCGATAGGCGTCGGGCAGGACGATGTCGTGCTCGGCCTCAAACGCGGCGACACGTACTTCCGCGAGCTTCGGACCGAGGCGGAACTTGTGTTGTTCTTCCCCGAAGGAGTGGCTGCGCAGTGGCTGGAACGGGATCGCGGCCAGCTTGCGACGCAGGCGGGGTATGCGGGGATCCATGGTGCATCTTCTCTCGTCCCCGTCACCCTATGAGTGGTTGTGGTCAGCTGGCCAGAAGCACCCTCTTCCGCAGTAGAGCGAAGCCGGCCCGGCCGAACATCTGGCGTTTGAGCATCTTGATCCGGTTGACGTGGCCTTCGACGACGCCGGAGCTCCAGGGCAGTGTGAGCCCGGCGATGACGGCGTCGCGGTCACGGTCGATGCCTGCGGCAAGGGTGTGGAGGCTGGGGAGGTCGTCTCGCCGGACGGCGTCGAGCCACTGTGGCAGCCGTTCGCCCTGGCGCTCGGTGAGCATCTGCCCGAAGGAGCGGACGTGGCCGGTAAGAGCATCGAGTTCGGGGCAGTGGACCAGCACGGCCTTGAGCCGAAGGTGCTCGGTCTCGGTGAGGGTCTCGGGCCGGCGGAGGATCCATCCGGCGACGACGCGGGGTGACGGTGGTCGAGCTGTGACGGGGCCCGGTGAGAGGCGCTTCTCCCGGAAGTAGGCGCGAACCCGCTGGTAGCTGCCTTGATAGCCGAGCGGAACGATCTCCTCCCACACGGTCCAGGCGTTCGTGCAGCCCTGGTTCCAGCGGTCATCCAGGTAGGGCTTGAAGGCGTCGAGTTTGGACGGCCGACCCTGCCACTGCCCGTGGAACAGGTCCTCCGGAGTGGCTGCGTCGGCGAAGAGTTTAACGGCGCGGGAAGTCATACGGAGTTGGCGGCCGATCGCCCTCCGGCTGAGCCCGGCTGCCAGTAATTCGTGGACGGTCGCGTGCTTGACGCGGGTGCGGTCAGCGAAGCGGTGTCCCCTTGGCCACGGCGAGCCGGAGGGGTCTTCGAACTTCTCCGGCTCGGGGGCAGACTGGATTGGATCTGGCGCCAGGACCTGCAGGCATCCGCGGTGGTCTGCGACGCACCGCTCTGCGGCCTCGCTCAGGTTGTGCCAAAGATGCCACCTGTCCGCCACCTGCACCGCCTGTGGCGCCCCGGCCGTGGCGCCTTCGGCGAAGAACGGTGCCCGATCGCGGCAGACCACCTCCACCCCGGGCCGTTTCGCGAGCCAAGCGGCCAGGCTGGACGCCTCCCGGTCGGGCAGCAGGTCCACCGGACGCCGGGTTTCGACGTCGACCAGGACAGTCCCGTAGTGACGACCTTTGCGGGTCGCGTACTCATCGACGCCGACCACCCGCGGGGCCGGAACGTCGGGGTCGGGCAACGCTTCGACCAGCCGCAGCACCGTGCTGCGGCTCACGGATACGCCGAACACTCTCGCCATGCGGGCACCGGCCCGACCGGCGAGCGCGAGGCCGACCGCGGCCAGCGTCGAGCGCAGGCGCTCTGTCCGCCGACCGTACCGACGGGTCAACCCTGGCAGCTGTTCGGCGAAGGTCCGCCGCCCGCACGAGATGACCGGGCAGAGGAACCTGCGGACGCGCAAGCAGAGAGCGACCCGTCTGCCTCCGCTGGGCACATCAGCGGGAAAGCGCAGGTAGGAGCTGTGAATCCGCCGTGACCAGATCCCGCATGCGGGACAGATGGCCCCAGCCACTGTGCTTCGGGCTTCTATGTGTACCGCCTCGTCGTTCACGTCGACCGACAGCACCGCCACGTCGTCGATCGCCGGGAACAGCAACTCCTCCAGCCGGAGCACCACTTCTTCCACGGGCCGAACTGTCAGCCACACCGCACCCGGTACGGGGCAATTCCAGGCAACTTCATCAGGGACCACTCACCCGACAACCATCACTCAGCGTGCATGCTCCACGGAAAGTGAGCCAGAACCCGATCTCGTGAACATTCCTCGCACGCCAGAAGCCCTGAGTCCGCCCGTCCTGATGTCGAAACGTCGCCCGTTCTCGTGGACAAAGCCACTCCCTGCACCCGCGGGAATGGTCCCGCCCTAGGCGCGGTGCACGAGCTCATCAGCTGCTCGCCGCACCCAGGGGAATCTCCCCATGGCCGTGGCTTCGAGGTATCGCTTTCCAGCCTAAGGGCTGTCCCGTAACTGGCGGGTCCCCCTTGCCGATCCCGGATCGGACCGTGTCGGTGGCTGGTGCCAGAATCGACGGGTGCTGATCAAGGGATACGACGTCAGCCCGTTGGTGGCGGGCGAGTCACTGCTGGCCCGCCCGGGCTTCTGGTCGAACTACCTTCTGTCGATGTGTAGCGACGGGGGGTGTGCTGAGCGGCCGGTTCCAGAGTGGTTCGGTGAGGACGGCGCCGATGTCGATGCCCTGTCCGAGGTCCTCTTCGATCCCGAACGCTGGCCGGTGTTCAGGGTGCCGGCAGAAGACGGCCCCGGAGCTGTGGTGATCTACCGCAACCTGGATGGCGACTACGGCACCGACTACCTCCTCACCCATCCCGGCAGAAGCTGCGCCGAGCAGATCGCCAGCTGGGACGGCGACTTCTCGGGCACTGGGCTGACATGGCGTGAACTCATCCGGATTGCTGACAGCCCGTCCTTTGCGGCCGATGGCGTCCAGGACACTGCCATCCGCTTCCTGCTGCTGCTTCCCCTCCTCACAGACCCGGACATGCCGGAAACAGCATCGGCAAGTCTTATGGCCGCTTTGGCCGTGGTCGGCGCGCCCCAAGACACCGCCTCCATCGCGGCGGAGCACCTGCTGGCCCACCTCACGAGGAGATCCCGACACGACCCCACCTGGGCGTCTCCGCTGAGCGGCAGCTGAGAGGCAGGTCGGTCACCAGTCCCTCTATGAAATGATCTTGGTGTGGCTGGTGTGATCACGGCGTCGGAGCCGTCCTGGATAGCCCCGTTTTCAGGGCTGAGCCCTCGCGCCTTCGGGAAGCTGGTGACGGTTCTGCGGCGCGAGGGCGCGGACACGGTCCGCAAGGGCCGGCCCTGGAGCCTTCCACTGGAGGACCGGGCACTGCTGGTCGCGGCGTACTGGCGCACGAACCTCACGATGCGCCAGCTCGCTCCGCTGTTCGGCGTGTCCAAGTCGGCGGCGGACCGGATCATCGACCATCTCGGGCCGATGCTCGCCCTCCAGCCCCGCAAACGGTTCGCGAAGGACACCGTGCTCATCGTGGACGGCACCCTGGTCCCCACTCGCGATCACACCATCGCGGAGCGGTCGAAGAACTACCGGTACTCCACCAACCACCAGGTCGTCATCGACGCCGACACCCGACTGGTCGTCGTGGTCGGCCGGCCGCTCGCCGGGAATCGCAACGACTGCAAGGCATGGGAGAAATCCGGCGCCAAGGCCGCCGTCGGTAAGACCCTCACGATCGCCGACGGCGGCTACCCGGGCACCGGACTCGTCATCCCGCACCGCCGCGAGCGCGGCCAGAGCGAACTCCCGGCCTGGAAAGAGGACCACAACAGGTCCCACAAGCAGGTCCGGGCCCGCGTCGAGCACGTACTCGCCCGCATGAAGACCTGGAAGATCCTCCGCGACTGCCGCCTCAAGGGCGACGGCGTCCATCACGCCATGCTCGGCATCGCCCGGATGCACAACCTCGCCCTCGCCGGATAGGCAAGTGGGCCGCACGGCGGCCCACTCCCGCAGTGGCTCGGAGATCATTTACGGGACAGCTCTTAGGTAGCAGCTGCGGAGGGCCTCGGAGCGGCGCGGCGTGTCAGTCGAGGTGGACGAGCGCCATGGACGGGGGCTGGTGTGGATGCGGCGCCGCGTGTCGGAGGTTCCTCCTGCGAAGGAGCTGATGGGCACGGCCCCGTTCCAGTCCCGGGACAAGCCGGTACAGCACTTCGAGAAGGAGTTGTCCGCGTACCCCGGCAGTCGCCCGGGACGGGATCGGGGTGCCGGCGAGATTGACAGCCACCCACGAAAAGCGCAATATTGATTACGCTCAATCTGCGGCAAAAGCGGTGGGCGGCGGAAGGCACCCTCTCACGAGGGTGTCGACCCAGGGCGGCAACCCCGGCCGAACGTCCCGCCGACCACCTTCACCAACTCGACTCGCCCGCCGGCGCGTGAGCACCGGAGGAACAAAGAGGAGCAGGCCCCAAGTATAGGGCCGCCGCCAGAACCGGAGAGTGCAATGGCCAAGGCCCTCAACCCGCAGCGTCGCCTGGTCGACGGCCGCGCCGTGGTGAACCGCGACTGGATCCGCGAGCTCACCGGCGCCAGCGTCGGCAGCGCGGCCCGCTGGTACAAGGTCCGCAACGAGCAGCCCGCGGAGCACCGCCACCCCGAGAAGGAGCGGGTCGACGGGAAAGACTTCTACGACGAGCAGCAGTTCCGCGACTTCTACGCCTGGTTCCAGGAACAGAAGTCGGACACGGTCCTCAAGGCCGACCCCGAGCTGTACGAGCTCGACCCGGAGTCCGTCGTCACCATCAACAAGGCCGCCGCACTGCTGAACTTCAGCGGACCCTCGGTGATCCGCAAGTACCTGCAGGCAAATCCCGGCTACTTCCCGGCGTCCGTCGGTCCGGTCGAGGGCCCCACCGGCCGCTCCATTCCCGGCTTCCGCGTCGGCGACCTGCAGGACTTCGACCGCAGGCGCACCGGGGACAAGCTCGGCAAGGCCGGACGCCGCCCGGGACCACAGCCCCAGGCACCCGTCGGCCGGCCGTCCGCCCTCGAGGAGGTCCTCGCGGCCGAACTGAGCGCCCGCGCCAGCGGCGAACCGCTCACCGCCACACAGCTCGCCGAGCAGTTCGCCGCCGAGGCCATCGAACGCGACGGCTACCGCCCGGGCCTGGCCGCCGAACTCAGCATGCAGTACGGCGGCCCGCAGCAGTCCTGGCAGTACGCCGTACGCAACGCCCTCAAACACCACCCCGCGGCCGCACCGGCCCGCACCGAAGCCGACCGGCGAGCCGCCATCGCCCTCACAGCCCTGCGCGAACGCGGCGACATCCGGGGACTTGCCGCCTCCCTCTCCCGCGAGCACGGCGGCAGCCCCGACGTCTGGTCCCGCGCCGTGAACGCAGCCCGCCGGCTCACCGACCCCACCACCTGAACGCTCCCACCAGCCAAGGACGACCCCCTCATGACCAGCTACCAGCTCCGAGACACCATCACCCGCCGGCTCCTCGCCCACGGCCTCGCCGACTACGCCGCAGCCGAGGCCGCGGCGGACCGCCTCGACAACGAACTGGAATACAACCTCGCAGCCAACGGCGAAGGCGCCGGACGCATCCGGCTGCGCTTGGACATTGAGAAGGTCACCCACGGCGTCACCGAGCCCATCGGACACCACGTCCTGCTCCTCGGCGTGGACGACCAGCCAGCCCCCGCACCATCCCCGCTGTTCTAATCGTGACCCCGATCTGCGACGGCTGCTCCCTGCTCGTGAAGATTTTCCGCCCCGGTAGTCAGGCGCATCACCCCGGTGCGCTGCTCCCCGCCGGCCCGCCCTCCTTGCCCGGCTGACGCTGTTCCCCGTGCCCGCGGGAAAGCTATCCCTGCGGGCTCGCAGCGTTGCCCTGGCTCGCCGGCCGACGGCGCACATGGGCAGGAAACCCTCGGCAGTCACGCGCGGACACGAAGGGGGTCTGACTCGCGCTGGGCAACCAGTTCGTTCGCCAGTTCACCGGGACCGGTCACGCTCAGGGCCCAGAGGCTGCTGACGCGACGAGCCAGCAGCCAGAACTGGCCGTTCATAGGGGTGTGGAAGGGCAGTACAGGAATGCCGTGGGCGTCGAAGGGACCGGTGTCGAGATAGCGCAGACCGCCGGTGCCGCACAGATAGTGGGTGCTGCCGGTGGCTTCCGCGAGATCCGCCAGGCGCTCGGAGCGGCCTGGGCGGGTCGGGATCTCACTGCTGGCTAACACCTCCCCTGCCCAGCCGAGGACGGTGAGCAGGGCAATCGTCGTCGTTCTGGCGATGTCGGCCACGCGGTCCGAGGTGTCGAGCGTGTCCAGGACCTGGTCGAGGACGTCGGACACGGCTTGCCAATGGGGGCCTCGGCCGTAGTACTGCCGCACGAGCAACTGGACCGTCTTGCGCGAGCGCTGCGGGTCAACGAGCCGTGCCTGGCTGATCAACGTCGGGCGCCCCCGGGGAAGGTGCGTGGGAAGCGTGAGCCACTGCTGGCGGGCGGGCTCGTCCCGATCGGCGAGACGGGCCCGGTGCTGGTAGTCACGGCGCGCGAACTGGACGTCGTCCAGGACAATCCACCGGTCGGCGGCGTACAGCTTGGCCAGCGTGGACAACCTCGGGAAGAGGTTCGGCTGGTGGATCGCGCACGCCCCGCCCCGTGACGGGTCAGGTGCCGATGAGGCGGCTGTCGAAGCCGGCCCGGAGAAGGCGTTCGTAAGCGTCATGCACATCCCCCGGTACGTCCTGCTCGACGGCGAAGCCGAGCTTCGGGTACTCGATCACCCGCTGCAGGTCGCCGACGAGCATGTCGACAACGAGCTTTTCGCCCCCGATGGACTTGATGTAGTCGTCCAACTCCAACGGCTCGGAGGCGCACACGACCTCGGCCTCGGGCCACAGCTTTCGGCAGGTCGCATACGAGCGGCGCTCCATGTACGGCTTGGAGACCAGCAGCAGCGAGTCCACCTGGACGCCGGCCTCGGCCAGCAACTCCCGGGAGAACGTGATGTTCTGGCCGGTGTTCGCGGCCTTAGGCTCCACCAGGATCGCCTCGTCCGCAACGCCTAGACTCAGGGCGTGCTCCCGGTAGTGCACGGCCTCTCCGCGCGGGAACCGGGCCCGGGTGGTGGGGCTGTTGCCGCCGCTGAACACCACGACTGGAAAGAGGCCGGCGCGGTAGAGGTCGGCGGCCGCACTCGCCACGCCGAGGTCGTGGCTGCCCAGGCCGATCGCCGCCGAGCAGGGGCGCAGCTCGTGTCCCATCTGGTGGTAGTTCCAGATCAGCGTCGCGTCGTGGAACTGTTCGTCGGTGATCTGGCGCTGCTGGTGCTGCGGCACTGGCACTCCCTGGCTCATCCTTGCCGACCATTTCGGATGCCCTCGATGCTGCGCAGCTGGTGGCTCAGCCCGAACTGCTGGGCCACCTGCGCCGCCTGGTCGAGGACGGACAGCCCATCATTGCGGGTCGCCGCATCCGACAGAAGGATGTGCCCGTAGGCGGTGTCCAATCGCACGCGCTGCATGGGGGAGTCGACCGTGCCGGTGGTGCGTGCGATGTCGATGTAGTGCAGGGCCTGATCCAGGTGGCCGGCGCCGCGGTGGGCGAGGGCCAGCTTCTGGTGCGCGACCGACCAGTCCTCTGGCTCGCCCAGGGTCTCAAACTCGCGGGTGGCGGCTGCCATGACTTCGGTGGCGTAAGCGTTGTCGCCCTCCTTGCTCAGCGCCGTGCCCACCCACAGGCGGGCGCGGGCCCGGTCGCGTCGGTTCAGGCGTTCGTCCCTGGCGAGTTGCTCGTAGCGGCGGGCGGAGGCTTCGAGCTGGCCGGACATCTCCTGCACCACCGCAAGGGACAGTTCGATCTGGGCCACCCGGCGCGGGATGTCGAGCTCGCAGAACATGCCGCGGGCGGTCAGATAGGACTGGCGGGCGGAGAGCGGCCCGAGGATCGCCCCTTGGTCGCGTTGTACGTCGCCCAGCAGGACCAGTGAGCGGCCGTACAAGTACAGGCCTTTGTCGTCGAGATCACGGGGGTCGTGCCTGCCCAGCCAGCGGTTGAGGAGCGTCGAGGCGAAGGGGAAGTTCTGGCGGCTCACGCAGACCACGGCGCGCTCGATGTCCTCGGTCCACGTCTCGTAGTCCGCTGGACGTGCGCTCTTCCGCTCCGGGAACAGCAGCGTCTCGAAGCGGGCGTGGGCGGCGGAGTCGGCGCGGGCGAGCGCGGTGTCGAGGATGGCCTGGGTATCGGGCCGGGGGTGTGTTTCGGCGCCCAGGCTCTCCCACTTGGCCACCGTGCGCAGGGCGACGCCGAGGTGGTCGGCGAAGACGCGGGTGCTCATACGCAGCGCGGCACGCAGAGCGCTTGCCTCCCGGCCACTCCATTGCTGCACGCTGACCACGGCTAACCTCCCTCCCCCGTATGGAAGCACTCTCCGTGACGGAGCGGGGCTCGAAGTGCAACGGAAGTGCAACAGCGGGTCATTTCAAGGCCGTTCGCGGTGGCCGACGCTCGTGGCCATGGACGACGAACCCCTCACCGAACGCCACCCGGTCGCCGGCCCGCACGTCTTCGGCTATCTGCGCCACCGCAGCGGCGGCCCTGCCCGGCATGCTGCGCTCACCGGCTGTCTCACCGAGTACTGCCGCCGGCACGAACTGACCCTGTGCGGCGTCTTCACCGACCGCGAACCGACCGTGGCCCTCCGCTCCCCCGCCTTCGTGGGCCTTCTCGACACCCTCGAACTTCCCGACGTCTATGGCGTCTTGGTCCCCGCGCTCGGCCACCTCGGCACCAGGCCCGTGGCCGCCGAGCGGAAGCGGCGGATAACAGCAACGGGCACCCGCCTGATCGTGGTCCGGTCCACCCGGCCGACGACCGCGCGCACGCCTTCCCGCCTCCAGCAGTGGGGCGCGTGATGTCCGTGCGTGCCGCGCTGCGCTGTGCCCCGATGGCCGGCGACCTACCCGGACTGCGCCTGCTGCGCGTCGGCGACGACTGGGATCTTCTACGAACACCCGCGGAGATCGGTCTGCTGGCCCTGGCCCGCCTGCGCGCCATCGGCGCCGCGATCGGGCCGGTGCTCTACGACAGCCCCAACGAACGCCTCTACTACGCGATCCGGACCGGCGCCGCCGAGAGCTGGGACGGCCTGCCAGTGCGGCATCTGTCCAGCAGTTCCTGGCTCGTGGCGCCCGGCCTGGATCTGATCGACAACTGGTTCGGCGGCTGGTGCGAGCTCCCCGACGACGACACCCTCACCGACCCCGCCATCCTGCGCGCAGCTCTCCACCACCCCTACGCGGCCGCCGCCCAGGAGGCGTCGGCCGGGTCCTGCCGCCAGGGCTTCACCGCGCGCCTCCGCTTCGACCCGACCGCAAGGGGACATCCGTGACGACCCGCCCCGTCTCTCCGAACACCGTCCTGGCCAACGCCCTCCTGCGCGCCGAGGACGTCCTGACCCCACGCATCCTGGCCACCCCGCCGACCCGGATCGTGCTCGTCGTCGGCACCCAGATCAACGGCGCCCCGCACATCGGCACCTCCCTCGTGCAGTCCCTGGCCTTCGCCATGGCCGCCCGCCTCTACGACCGCTTCGGTATCCGCACCGAGGTCCTCTTCAGCGCCCTCGACAACGCCCCCTACCAGCAGGCCACCGACCCCGTCAGCGGCCACCACTACCAGCGCGCCTACGCCCAGGCTGTCGACGCACAATCCCTCACCGACCTCGTCGATGCCCTCTACCTGCCCCTGTTCACCACCCTGTCCCGGCGCCTGGGCATCCCGTACCGCATCGAGACCTACACCCAGCAGCAAGCCAGCGAGCACTTCCGCCGCACCTGGCTGCGGCTCCTCCCCCGCCTCGACGCCGCCCGCTGGTGGCTCGCCCCCTCCACCGGCACCCCGCACCTGCGCATCCCCTGCCCGCACCCGGGCTGCGGCTGGGCCGAGAAACACGCCGAACGCACCCGTACACACCTCACCGACCGCGACATGGCCACCATCGCCGCGGTCTGCCTGCACCACGGCCCCTACCAGGCCACCATCACCCCCACCGCCGGCGCCTACCTCGACCTGGCCACCCTGTACCGCAACCTCGTCAAGGAACTCGCCCTCACCAACCCGAAAGAAGGCGGCACCCTGCACGTCATGGTCAAAGGCGGCGACTGGGTCTTCGGCTCCCTCCTCATCGACGAGGCCCTCCAAGCCGTCGGCCTCACCCGCACCCAGCTCCCCGCCCGCCTGTTCTGCCCCCAGATCGTCACCGACACCGGCGCGAAACTCTCCAAATCCCTCATCCGCGAAGGACGCGCCACCTTGCCGACCGGCGCTGCCCCCTGGATGCTCGACACCCGACAATGGCCCGGCAGCATCACCGACTACACCGACCAGCTACTGGCCCTGACCGCGATCCTGCTGTCCGACCCCCGACACTTCTTCCGTTCGTACTCGGCCACCGAGATCAGCCGCATCATGACCGCACCAGCCCCCAGGAGCGTTCCCGCCCCATGACCGACGCCACCACCCGCGTCCGCGAACTCCACCTGTACCGCCAGTACTTCAACCTCGTCACCGCAGGCACCAAGACCATCGAAGTCCGGGTGAAATACCCGCACCTCGCCGACCTCACAGCCGGCGACACCATCCGCTTCCGCATCAAAGGCACCGACGAAACCTGCGACGTCACCGTCCTCCGGGTCACCGAATACGCCGACTTCGAGACCCTCCTCGACAGCGAGGGAGCGGCCAACATCAACCCCACCGCCGCCCGCGACGAGCAACTGGCCAACATCCGCGTCATCTACCCACCCGACAAGGAAACCCTCGGCGCCCTCGCCATCGAAATCGCCCTACCCGAACTTGCGGGGGAAGAGCAGCTGGCCGGCCTGGACGGCCCGGCCGGCGCCCCGTCGGGCTGACGCACAGTGAGGGTGAGCCGCTCGTGGCCGACGCCGCCCTGCACTACCCCGCCGTCGACAGCGAACACCGGCGGAAGCTGCGCGCGTTCGTGGAGATCGATCGCACCACTATGAGCAGCGAGCGCCTGGCCGTGAAGCTGATCGAGTACGCCAGACTGTTCGAGTACGAAGCCCAGCCCGTCGGACGCCGCCGGCCTGTCCCCACCGGCCCGGCGTGGCTCCGCTGGTATCCGGTCTTCCCTCGCATCCCTCTCGTGCTCACCGGCGCCTCCCAGGCCCGGCTGGGCGACCGCATCAGCGATCTGCAGGCGAAGGTCGCCCACCACCCGCTCGTCGCAGCCCTCGCCCGCGAGGTGCAGCTGGGAGCCGCCGTCCTGGAGGACATCGAGGAGCAGGCTCTCTCCGGGCCCGTCTGGATGCCGCTGACCGGGGGCAAGCCCCGCCCGTGGACCGATCTGTGATCACGCCGACCGTGGGTGCGTACCGAGGGTGTGGGAACTGTCCGCCCTCGGTCAGCCGCCTCGCCCGCCCCTGATATGGATGACGATCAACGCCAGGACGAACCAGGCGGTGAAACACATCCGGCGACGATCAAAGTCCACCGAGGGCCCGAGGCAATAGCGATGACGATCAAGGCAATGAGCGTCACGGCCAGTCCGATGCGGCCGTCGCTGATATCCGTGCCGGGCTTGTTCCCGCCTGCCAAGAGTGCCCCCGCTGAAGATCACGCCGTCCTGCGTCAGAGCAGCCTACGGGGCTCTGTCTGCACGGTCAGGACCCGCCCTTGGGCCCGGTTCCTCGTCCCGATTGGGGCTCACGAGCTGGATGGGGCGCAGTTGTACAGTCGTCGCTGATCAGCATGCCGCGCGACGCGGTCGTGTGATGCCCTGAAGGGATGCGCCAGATGTGGTCCGTCGTCGACGACGCTGAGCGAGCGCAGTGGAGCTTTGTGCCGTTCGAGACTGTTGGCCCGCTTCGGTTCGGCATGAGCATCGAGGAAGTAGCCACATTCATGGGTGCGCAGGGCTTCACCAGCACTCAGTCTTCTATGACCCGGCCTCATGGTGCTCTCGTGCAGCAAGCTGGGTTTCGCTCCAAGGACGCACCACTGTACGAGGAGGCCGTAACGGCCTATTGCAGGGCGTCTGGTGATCTGGCCGCCGTCGCGGTGGACGCCCTGTGTGGACCGCAAGTCTGCATCGATGGCCTCCGCCTGATCGGTCGGGCTCCGTCTGAAATAGCAGACCAGCTCCATGAATACGCGCAGGACCACGGCAGCGTGCCCACATTTTCCGTCGAGGGCGATGCCCTATCGGAGGAACTGGGGCTGCTGGTGCGGGCCCAGCGAGCTGGCGACATCCTCCTGTCGAGGGCCTTCTTCGTCGCAAACTTCCAGGACTGGGCGTACACCCTGCATGACTGCATACCGGCTGATGAGTGGGACGTTCGTTGACGCTGGTCAGTGGCCGTAGCTCTCATCTGGCGAGTCGCCGGTAGTTGATCAAGCGCGCGGCAATGGCAGCGAACGCGAGGACGTGTTCTGCTTGGTGCTCGTAGTCGTGGGCGAGGCGGCACCACCACCGCCGCGCCGCCGACGGGTGACGCACGGCCTGGCCGCGCGCCGCGTCACTTCTCGGTGTCGGTACTCTCGTAGGCGTCAGCCGCCTCCCGTGCATGCGGCACGACCACGCTCTGTACATCGTCCTCGTAGATGACCCGTCCCGGGTCTGCAGACCGCAGAGCCCGGCAATCGACGCCGTGCACGGACAGGATCTCCAGATAACCGGAGACCCGAGCGAGGAGATGCGTGGCTGACGGCTTGAACCAGGCCGCCGCACCAGGGTTGATCTCGTCGTCGTAGACGCTCGGGTCAACGGTTGAGGGATCGGTATACGCGGCGTCGGACAAGCAGGAGTCCTTCCGCCGCCGCAACAACAGTTGGTACGCGCACGTACTCGACGGCCTCACTGTCGCTATCGATCAGCCCCAACAGCACATCCTGCCACCGCTCCGCTCGTCACCCAAGAGCGTCCTACACGGGCCAAACACGCGAACAGGGATAGACCTCTC
This sequence comes from Streptomyces sp. NBC_00019, assembly GCF_045041015.1. Classification (NCBI taxonomy): domain Bacteria; kingdom Bacillati; phylum Actinomycetota; class Actinomycetes; order Kitasatosporales; family Streptomycetaceae; genus Streptomyces; species Streptomyces sp. NBC_00019. The sequence goes on along the minus strand of NZ_CP108302.1, from coordinate 11,263,562 downwards.
TTGAGCGGCGGACCGCCGAACGGTCCGGCCAACTCGTGGATCGCGTCGACCCGTTGGCGGAGGCAGTCGAACGAGACGACAGTCGCGCCATTCGCCCGTCACCGCCCCGGACAGAGTCCTCGATCCGTCTCCTGGACGCCTCGGACGTTTTTGACGCTTCTGAAGGCCACGGCCCTCATGTCCGGAGCCGCTCCGTCGCCCTTCGTTGCCGACAGCAGGCAGCCGGGCCGTGTCTGATGTGCCGAATCACTACGTGATGCCAACTCGGCAGACTTTTTTACCCTGTTCAGCAACGAGGTGCAGCCCACGGGTGAGACGTGGCAGGCCGCCTCGACACGAACTGAATCGGATGGTGAGAGTCGTGGTCGGCATGTCGGACCCAGGTGTCTGCGGCGCGCACCGGCAGAACGGTGGCTTGAGACCTCGTACGTCTCTACTGATTTCGCTGGCGCTCGCGCTCCTACTGGGCTCGCTGTCGGCGCTGGTGATGTTTCCAGCGGCCCAGCACCTACGCTCCCTCCAGGACGGCGAGCGGGCTCGTGCGACGTTGCGTACGAGCGGCTCGTGCATGTTGGGCGACTGTCAGGTTAGGTTCGAGGCCGATGGGCGGACCGTGGTGGCGAATCTGCCGGTAGGCAGCGGCGGCGGCAAGGACTCTGTCGGCACTCCGCTCACCGTCCGGTACCAGGCGGACGATCCACAGGTGGTCGCCCGTGAAGAGGATGTCGGGGGCGGCGGGGCAGCCGTATCGGTGGTGATGTCGGGCGCCGGTGCCCTGTTCTTCCTGATGATCTCGGTCGTCGTGGCTGTATTCGCGGTGCGGCAGCGGCGCGCAGGCTCGAGTCCTGGGGCGGGATAATCCGGCTGGCACGCCGGTACAGCGGCAGCCCATCCCCTTGTGGTCGGGTCGCCCGGGAGTGCGATTCCCCCGGGCGACCCGACTTCCAAGCCAACATGGCCGATTCCTGCCCCTATTGAGACCCGCGTCGCCCGGATCCACTGACCGGTGCGTTCAGTTCTCGGGGTTGATCTTCGAGGACAGAGCGAACAGCCCTACCGCCGACGCGATGAGACCTCCGGCCAGTTCTTCGTACCCCTGGAAGTAGGCGATGGGGATGGCGATGGCGCAGGCTGTTCCGACCAGGACGATGACGCGTCCGATGAACCGCCGGAGTCTGCCCGGCTGCGGAGGGTATTGGGGGTTCGGCGGGTTTCCCCAGTAAGGAAAGGGACCCGGCCTGGGTTTCCAGCCCTTCACCGGTCTCGACGTACTTGGCTCCCCAGCGCGACAGGTCCAAGCAGTCCGTCACGGTCGCGGTCGGCTGCTTGGCCTTGTACACGGGCATCCGGGGCCGTGCCCGAATGCGTCATGACAATCGACCGGGTGTGGTTCGCTGCTGGGATGACTCAGGACTTGGAGATCGTCGCATTCGAATCCGCCGCTGCCTTCCAGGCATGGCTCGGCGAGAATCACGCTGCCTCGTCCGGCATCTGGCTCAAGCTTCGCAAGAAGGGCCCCGGAATCGTCGCGCTGGACTACGCCCAGGCGCTCGAGGTGGCGCTCTGCTACGGCTGGATCGACGGCCAGAAGAGCAAGTTCGACGACATGTGGTGGCTCCAGCGGTTCACCCCGCGCAAGCCGCGCAGCAAGTGGTCCAAGGTCAACCGGGACAAGGTGGCCGCCCTGATCGAGCAGGGCCGGATGCAGCCCCCCGGGCAGGCTGAGGTCGACCGCGCTAAGGCGGACGGCCGCTGGGCGGCAGCCTACGACGGCGCGAAGACCGCCGCGGTGCCGGAGGACCTCGCGGCGGCCCTGATGGCCGACCCGGCCGCGGCGGAGTTCTTCGAGACACTGGACCGGCAGAACCGCTACGCGATCCTGTACCGGGTCCAAGACGCCAAGAAGGCCGAGACCCGGGCGCGCCGGATCGAAACGTATGTAGCGATGCTGGCGAAGGGCGAGAAGCTGCACCCGTAGGCGGCGAGCAGCGTGTGAGCGGCTGTGGCAGCGCCTCTCGGCCGTCGGCCGTTGCTGCACCAAGGGTGGTGGTCTACGCAGTGCGGAAGAGCGGAGGAAGCAGACCGTCGCCCGGCCAGAACGGCCGCTCAGCGACGAGGTTGGTGAGGAACCTGTCGACCTCGGCCAGGACGGCGGCGCGCTCCTGCGGCCCGTAGCTGATGACCTGGCCAGCGGGGGCATCGAAGGCCCGCACGTGGCTGTTTGGGCCGACGCAGACAAGGGCGCGCCCGATCTCGAGCAGTCCGAGGCTGAGGGCGTCACACTCTCCCGTGCGGACGAGCTGCACGAGGTCGGTGGTGACGGTCTCCCAGTCGCCGACCGACGGCCAGCTGGCACCGCCGTCCAGTTCATGGGTGAGCGTGGACAGCGGAATGATCTCGCCCGGCTGGCGTCCCCGGGTGAGGCGGTCGTGCATCCGGGCGCCGTCGGGCTGTCGCACCTGGGGGTGGAGCAGGGAGGCGGCGGCGACCACGGTGGTGTTGATCTCCTGGGTGCCGGAGTCGGGGTAGTACGCCTCGTGCGCGAAGAGCAGATAGGTGTCCGTGGCGCGGGCTGAGTCGTTGGTCTGGCTGTGCGTCATGGGCTGGGATCCCTTCAGCAGTAGTGACGTGCCGGGCGCGGACGCTTGGGTTGGCCGAGGCGCTCGCTCGAAGCCGGGCGGGAGCGGGCCCAACGTGCCTTCACCGCCAGGGGGCTGGTCCGCTTGTCCGGACGTTGATGCGGCGCGGGTGCGCTCGAGGGTCTAAGTGACGTGGTCGGCGAGCTGGACCATCAGCCGCTCCCGGTCGATGAGGTGCACCGAGGCCGCCAGGGTGTCCCTATCGGCGATGTGGGGGCCGTCATGGCGTGGTTGCTTCCTGCGCGCGGGCGAGGGCGGAGGTGCACGTGCGGCAGCGGCCGTCGCCGTCGGGGTGGGCACGCCGGGGAGTGGGGCCGGGGCAGGTGTGGCACAGCGGCCAGTCGAGGCAGGTCGGGCAGAGGTCTTCACCGGGAGCAGTACCGGGCCTGCCGCAGCCGGTGCATTCGACGAGCGCCCGGTAGGCCAGGACCTCGGTCACGCTGCGAACGGATGCCGTGGAGGTCCGCGCGGCCGCCAGCGCCCATGGCGCTTCCTCGTCGAGGACGTCGTCGTGCCGGTGGGGGGTCACGGTGGCGGGCGGCGGGTATGCCTGGGCGGCTCGCAGACGGGCGGCGATGATCGCGCCGACGGAGGTACGCACCGGCTGCGGCAGGGACCGGCTGGTGATGACGTGCTGCAGCTGCTCGCGGCTCCAGCCGAGATCCATCATCACGGTGAGGATGCGGCCCTGGTCGGTCAGAGCTTTTCCGGTCAGCAGGAGTTCGGGATGGCTTGCTGCGATTTCCAGCAGCAGTTGGATGCCGGGATGGAGTTCGTCCGCCGGCGGCATGGGTGCGGTCGCGTCCGGGGCGGGTGTCTCGCGGGAGGTGTGCGCGGCGTCGCCGCGCTCGCATGGACGGAGGGGGTTGGTGTTCTGCTGAGTGGTGTTCTTTGGGTTGGTGTTCTTAGTGGGGCGATTACCCGACGTCGGCTCATCCGCTGGCGGAAAATCCGGCATCGGTTGCGACCTGCTGTTTTCCAGGCTCGGCAGGTCCGTGATGCAGTACGCGACTGTACCGAGGGTGCCGTCGTGGTTGCGGGTCTGTTCCCGGAGCAGGAAGCCGTGCTGCTCCAGCTCCTTGAGGCCGCTTTTCACGGCCGCTTCTCCGTCGCGGCCGCGGCGCGTCAGGTCGGAGACTGTCACCTGCCAGCCGTCCCGGTGCGTGCTGATCAGACCGAACAGCCCTTTCGCCTTGAAGGACAGCCGCTCGTCGCGGAAGAGACCGTTGGTGATCTGGGTGAACTGATCCGCTGCCATCACCCCGCGGCGGATCCCCGCCCCGCTATGGAGGCCGTGCGCGGGGAGAGAGGTGAACACCGTGCCGGGTTGCCGGAGGCGGGTGTCGCCGGTCGCGGGGCGGTCGGTGATGGAGTAGACGATCTCGCCGAGGGTGCCGTCGTCACGCCGTAGTTGTTCACGCACGAGGTAGCCGTAGGTCTGCAGCTCGCTCAGGCCGGCCCGTATCGCGTCCCGCCCGTCGCGCCCGGCACGCATGAGATCGGCGACGGTCACCTGCCAGCCGGTCCGGTGGGTACTGATGGAGCCGAAGATGCCCTTCGCTTTGAAGGACAGCCGCTCGTCGCGGAAGAGACCGTTGGCGATCTGAGTGAACTGATCCGCCGCCATCACGCCGCGACGGATCCCCGCTCCGAAGCGGCTCATCGCGATCCCTCACGCGCCATGAACCCGCGGCCGCCGATGCTCTGCAGCCTACCTGAGCGGGCGGAGCGAACAGCGGCGTCGATTGAACAGACTAGATCCATGCCGTCAGCTCACCCGGCACCCCAGACCAGACTGCCGACCACCAGCCCCGACCAACGGTCACGATCCGACAACTTGCGCACTGGACGGGCCTGGTACGCCCATGGTCGGGCCGACCACGCGTCCCGGCACTGGCTGCGCAATCGGTGCGCACGACCGACTGCGCAGCCTTTCCGGCGTCCTGCGCAATCGGTGCGGGCCTCCTGCGCAATCGACTTGTGCGAGTGACTGCGCAGCCGAACCCACGTCCTGCGCAGCCGACTGCGCAGCCTTTGTCGGGTCCTGCACACCGGCGCGCGGACCCTGCGCAATCGACTTGTGCAGCCGACTGCGCAGCCCGGCCGGTATAGGGACGCGCCACTGCTTGCCCGACCGCTTCAGACGGCTGCGCAGTACGCATCTGACGTCCCTGCAACCGCGTGAAGTTCCCCTGGAGACAGGGCGTCGTGGAGGGCGAAATGTCGTGGTGCGGCTCGTGGTCTGGCCGTACCACAGGCCGTACCACGGGTTTGTGTCCCTTTCGTAATCGTGGTCTGGCCTTCGTGGTCTGCGGTGTGGTCTGGGGCAGCGGGTTGTCTCGGGTCAGAAGCAACGACTGGTTCTGACCTGGGAGTTCGGAATGTCTCGTGCCAAGCAGATGGCGCAGGAGCAGACGGTTCCTGCGACCGCTGCGGGGGCCCGGCTGCAGCAGATGCGGCGCCGGGTCCGCCTGACCCGGCTGAGCGTGTGGGCCGTGATGGCGGCCGGGCCCGTCGCACTGGCCGTCGCCGTGGCCAGCCCCGCGACCGTCGTCCGTGCCGCCCCCGCAACCAAGCCGGCCACCGTGAAGACAGCCGCGCCGGGCAACCCGTCCGGCTACGCCTCGGTGTTCCTCACCGCGTGGCTGCGCAGCCATGCAGGGGACGAGAGCAGTGCGCAGGCCCGGCTTGCGCAGTCGATGGCCCCCAACGTCGATCTTCCCGAGACGGCGACTGCGCAGCCCGCGCCCGAGTCGGTCGTGGCGGTGCGCAGTGCGCAGCAGACCGGCCACGCGTGGTCGGTGACGCTGGCTGCGCAGTACGCCGACGGAAGGTTGCGCTACTTCGCGGTGCCGGTCATCGCCGATCGCGCAGGCGCCTCGTTCACGGTGTCCGCTGCCCCTGCGGTGGTGGCGTCCCCGGCCCGCATCGAGGTGCCGCCGTCGCCGTACACGGTGACGGTGCCGACGGGCGGTGATCTTCCGTCCGCCGTCGTGGAGTTCCTGGCCGCGTATCTGACCGGTGCCGGGGAGGTCGATCGCTACCTGGCTCCCGGGGTGCGTCTGTCTCCGGTCTCCCCCGCGCCGTACCAGTCCGTCACGGTCGAGCAGCTGTTGGCCGCCGATGAGGCGGCGGCCGCCGAGTCCGTCCCCACGGACGGGACACGGGTTGGGGTGATGGTCCAGGCGGAGGCGCGGGACAACGGTGGTCGGTGGCCGCTGGCGTACGAGCTCGCGCTCACTGTCCGCTCTGGCCGGTGGGAGGTGTCCGCGCTGGAGTCGGGCACCGCTCAGGGCGGGGGCGCCCGATGACCACCACCGTGCACGGCCAGATGCTCGCGGGGAAGCTGGACGATCTCGGCGACGCGTGGATCACCATGTTCCAGGACTGGGCGACCAAGGGTCTGCAGGCCGGTCTGCTCGTCCTGGTCGTCATCATCATGATCCAGAAGTTCTCGCTGAAGGCGGGGATCGGCGCCCTGCTGCTGATGATCGTCGCGCTGGGGCTCTACAACTCCCGCGACTCGCTCGCGGACATGTTCGAGGACGAGGTCAACAACCCCTCCCAGGGCGCACCCGCCGTCCCCGGCACGGTCCGCTCCGAGCTCCCCGTCTCCCGCGTGCACGCGCCCGGCGCCGGGGGCTGGCTGTGACCGCCGCCACCGGCCGGGTGGGCCGCTTCTACACCGCCGCGCGCCGCCATCCGTGGGTGCTGGGGAAGGTCGCCGACTGGAAGATCCCCCTGGGCCCCTACACGCCCGCGCAGATCGCGGTCGCCGTTGTCGGCGGCTTCCTGCTCATCAAAACCATCGGCTGGTGGTCATGGATGGGGCCCGTCCCGCTCGTGGCCTGGCTGCTGACGATCTGGGTGGTCCGCCGCCCCAGGATCCGGGGGCGTGCCCCGATGCAGGCGGCGCTGGGCTGGGTGCTGCTGGGGTGGCAGCCGCAGGGAGGCCGCATCGGCGGGCGGGCCGCCCGCGATCGTGCTGCCCGCCCCCTGCTCGGGGGTTTCACGATCGAGGACGCCCCCCGCCCTGTTCTGTCGGCCCCGTCGATTCGTCCAGCTTCGCGGCCGGCCGGTGCCCGCTCGTCGATGCCCCGCCTCACGGAGCTGGTTGCTCCCGTGGCGGCGGGGGTGGGGCCGGTGTCGGGGGTCCAGCAACTGCTCAACCGTGCCGGGCAGAGCGGGGGTGTGCGGTGAGGGTGCCGTTCCGTCATATCGCCGGGCACCTGGTGTGGTCGACGCAGGGCAGCGTGTGGGCGATCTACCGCCTGCACCCGGGCCCGGACGCCCACGGCCAGGTCGAGGAGAGCGTCCAGGGCACTTATGTGCCCGCCGCGGTCCGCGACGAACAGCTCGCCAAGATCACCCACATGGTGCGTTCCCTGTCCGGGGCACCACGCCTGTTCGGGCTCGCCGCGCAGGTCGATCCCGGCGAGATCGCCCTGAAGATGATCGAGGGCATCGAGCCCGCCGACAGCGTGCCGGGCACGGATCACCCGTGGGTGGAAAACGTCGAGGCCACTTTGGATCTCCTGGACGACCAGGAGATGCATCGCCGCACCCTGTGGCTCGCCGTGCCGCTGCAGACCGAGACCTCCGGGCTGCCCGCGGCGGCATCGCTCAGTGCAGCGTCGGCGGAGCTCGCGGCCATGCTGGGTATGCGGCCCGCGCCGGTGGCGCGCCGCGAGGTGCAGGCGTATCGCGAGCAGGCCTCCCGGGTGGAGGCCGCGCTCGCGGGCGGGATCGCGTTCCGCCCGGCCCGCCCGGCGGAAGTCGTGTGGATGGTCCAGCACGCCCTGCACCGCGGCGTTGCCGAACCCCTGCTGGCCGAAGCGGAAGCCAGTGCTCTGTACGGCGGGCAGCTGCGGGACGGGGTGCTGCGCTCCCCCAGCTATGCCGACCTCGGGCAGGTGCGTCTGCAGGAGGGCGGCATCGACCCTGGCCTGGACGACGTCCGTGAGCTCAAGAGCGCGGGCCGGCTCACGCGGTCGGGCCGCACGGCCTGGTGGCGGGTCAAAGGTGGTTCGCCGCTGGGGCGGCGGTGGCTGCAGGTCGAATCCGATGCCGGGACCGGCTACCAGGCCCACTTGGCGCTGGCCGAGTGCCCGCCCGCGGTCAGCCAGGACGCCGCGGATCTCTTCGCCCAGCTGGAGTCCTTGGACTTTCCGGTCGATTACGCCATTGACCTCGCCTTGGTTCCTGCGGAGAAGGCGCGGGCGCAGGTGCAGCGCAAGAAGAACGAGCTCATCGACCAGGCCGATCAGTACGACGCCCGCCCCACCGGCATGCCCGCCTCGCTCAGCGAGGCGGCCCGTGACCTGGGCGAGCTGGACGCCCGTCTGTCACGCACCAGCGTGGAGGTGGAGGTGCAGTCGGTGACCGTGCTGACGGTGTGGGGGCCGACCGCCGCCATCTGCGACTCCCGGGCCCGCGCCCTGGCCGCCCTCCTCAGCGGGGCGGACTACCGGGCGGTGCGTCCGGCCGGTCTGCAGGAAGCCCTGTTCACGCTCGGGCTGCCCGGCACCGTGCGGCCGGGTGTGGTGCGGGAGTTCACCCAGCATCAGGTCAGCGAGGACTGGGCGCTGTCCGGGGCCTTCACCGTCGGGGAGGTCGGCGATCCGAACGGGATGTTCCTCGGGATCGATCTGGACTGCGGTACCACCCGCCCCGTGATGATCAACGTGGCGGATGCGCCGAAGCAGGACGCCTCCGCCTCGATGGGGATCGTCGGGGATCTGGGGGCGGGCAAGAGTGTCCTGCAGAAGCTGATCGCGGAGGCGGTGTGGGCGCGCGGCGGCTGCGCGATCTGCATCGACCGCACCCCGGTGCGGGAATGGGCGACGTTCGCGCGGACCGCGGCGCGGGGCCGGGTGCAGATCATCGACGCCGCGCAGGCGGAGGTGTCCATCGACCCGCTGCGGATGTTTCCCGGGCCCGAAGGCCGCCACTACGCCCTGTCCTATCTCACGCTGCAGCTCGGCATCGGCCCGATGAGTACCAACGGGGAGGTCCTGCACCACGCCGTCGAACAGGCCGCTGCGAGTGCGAGCCCGTCCATGCACCGGGTGCTTCAGGTCCTGGAGGAGATGGCCGCCGGCGAGGCGGGCAGGCGCCAGGACGCGGCCGCCACCCTGGCCGGCCTGATCCGTGTGGTCGCGACCAACCCGTTGGCGGCGATGGTGTTCGACCCGGCGCTGCCGCCGGTGCGGCTGGACGCCTCCACCGCCCACGACATGATCGTGATCACCACGGCCGGGCTGAAGCTGCCGCCGAAGGCTGCGTTCGTCAATCCGGAAGTGCTGCACCAGCAGCCGCTGGAAGCGCTGATCGGCCGGGCTGTGCTCTACCTGGTCGCCGCCCTCGCCCGGCAGACCGCGTTCGAAGACCCCGCCAGGTTCACCGCCGTGTTCCTGGACGAGCTGTACTGGCTCACCTCCTCCGCCGAGGGGACCGCACTGGTCCACGAGATCCTCCACGACGGCCGCAAGCACGGTGCCGGACTGCTGGCCGGCTCCCACGACGCCGCCGAACTCGGTCCGGACCGCGGGCTGATGGCCTACCGGGCCCTCGCCCGCACCGCAGACCGCGAGCGCGCCCGCCGCGGCCTGGACTTCATCGGCCTCGACCCCGACGAACCGGAACTGCTGCGCCTGGTGACCACCGGACTGTCCCCGGTCGGCCAGAAGGGCCGCGAAGGCGAGCTCCTGCTGACCTGCCCCCGGCAGAACACCGGCCGGATCAAGGCCGTCATCCCCCGCATCGCGCGCATCGCCACGTCCATCACCACCACCCCGGGAGGCCGCACAAGGGCGCCTGCGCCCGCTGCGACCGAACATCCTCCCGGCGAGAGCGTCGGTGCACACCCGGGGGGATACGCCTGATGCCCACCACTGCGTCGTCGTCCTTCCCCTGCGCCCGCTCCGGGCGGCTGGCCGCCGTGGCGAGCGTGCTGACCGTGATCACCGTCGCGGCCGCCGTCGTCGCCCTGGTGGTGGGGGCGAGCCTGCGGGAGTCGTGGTGGCCGCGCACCGGAGCCGCGTTCGCCGCCGAGACCCCTTCGCCTGGCCAGGATCCCTGCGCGGTGATCGTGGGACCGGCCAAGAAGTACTGCGAGCGCGGGGTGTCCGCCTCGATCTCGTCTCCTGCCGCTGCCCGCCAGGATCTTGGCGATGCGGCATGGCGGCTGGTGCCCGCCGGAGCAGGCCTGGCCGCCCTGGTGATCTGGCGGCGCCGCAGCACCACGACGCGAGGGCGGGCCTGAATGATCCGCCCAGACCGCGCCACGCTCCGCTCGGCCGGCCTTCTGCTGCTCCTCACCGGTGTGTTCGTGATGGTCAACAGCCAGGTCGTGTATGCGGCGAGCAGCACCAGTGAGACCGGAGACCTGCTGTCCCCGCTGAACATCACGTCTTCCGAGGGTGTGCCGATCAACGGCTACGAGCTCAATGCCCAGGGCGGGTCCATCTTCAGTTTCCAGGCGCAGTCGCTCTCGTTCGCCCTGTCCGGGCTGTTCACCGTGATCCGGCTGCTGGTCGGGTTGGCCGGGTGGGCGATCGAGCTCGCGTTCCGGTTCCCGCTGCTGAAGATCCTCATCAAGCCGGCGCAGCGGGTCGCCGACGCCTACGAGACGGTCGTCGTCGACACCCTGGGGCTGAAGGGGCTGTTGCTGGCGTGGGCGTTCGTGTTCGCCGGGTTCATGATCGTGCGGGGGCGGGTCGGCCGCGGTCTGGGCGAGATCTTCCTGACCCTGACGATCGCGGCATTCGCAGCGTCAACGTTCGTACGCCCCGATTACCTGCTTGCCCAGGACGGTCCGCTCGGGCAGACCCAGCAGGTGGCCGCTGAGGTGGCGCAGGAGAGCGTCGCCTCGTATGACTGGGGCGGCAAGCTGGCGAGTCTGGGTCCGTGCGATCGGATGGCAGGGGTGCAGGAGGCCAAGTGCCTTGAGGAGGAGGCTGCGGCGCCGGTTGCCGCCACTGACGTGGCCCGTCCGCTGCAGGACTCGATCACCAACGCGCTGATCGTCAAGCCGTACATGCTGCTGCAGTACGGCCGCATCTTGGACCCGGCCAAACAGTCCGATCGCAAGGCCTATGCCGTCCATCTGAAATGGATCACTGGCGGTTACAAGGCAGGAGCGCAGGACCAGCAGGGCGAAAAGGAAGGGGACGAGGACACCTGTGACCTGATCAAAGGGCCGGCCAAGAAGTACTGCGAACGCGACGCCAACCCTGGTGCTGCCGCTGATGATCCGACAGAGGATCTGCCCGCTGTGGGGGTGGTGCCGGGGCAGTCGCTGGGGGACATCGACAGCGCCGCTTTCAGCGAGGAAGGCCAGCAGTTCGCCGCGTTCCTCGAGGACCTTAAAGACGCCGGGACGGTCGGCAAGGCCTGTGCCGCTTATGCGCAGAAGCCCACCTGGTGGCGGGTCGGCGGCGCCGCACTGCTGCTGATCGCGGCGTTCTTCATCTGCGGGATGCTGCTGTCCAGCGCGATCGTGCTGCTGGGCACGCAGGGCATCGGCGCGGCCGCGGCGGCTGCCGGAGGGCTGGCGTTCATCGCGGGGATGCTGCCCGGTCCGGCGCGGCAGTCGGTGTGGAAGTGGATGTCGATCTGGGGCATCGCGATCCTCGCGATGGTCGGGATCTGCGCGTTCGTGCCGTTCTTCGGGATCGCCGTGGACGCCACCATCACCAACGGCCCCGACCTGATGGTCGAACGCATCCTGCTGATCGATGTGCTGGCGATCGCCGGTGCGGCCGGGCACCGCCGTCTGCTGACCGGCATCAGCTCCTTCGGGCGGCGGATGGCGATGCGGATGCGGTACGCCAAGGTAGGCGGTACCCACCTGCCCGGCGACAGCTCCGAACTCGGCGCTGCCCTTGCCATGAACTCCCCTGGCGCGCTCGGCGGGTACGGCGGCGGTGGTCTGCGCGCCTTCTCCGGCGGCGGGGGCCGGTTCGTCATGCTCGGCACCCGGCAGCGACTGATGGGTGCGCTCACCTCGCTGGTCGACGGAGCAGGCATGCCGGTGGACACCGGCAGGATGCTCGCCGACGCGAGGGCCGAGGCCGGCCGGGGCCTGGCCCCGGTCACCGCGGCGGCGGCCGCAGGCGGTCTGGGGGCACGGCTCGGCCTGAGCGGTGCACGGCTGGGGGCGAAGGGGGCGCACTGGCTGCTGATCGGCCGCCGCCCCGACCCGGAGAAGCTGGACACCTGGCGCAAGCCCACCGCAGACGGGGATCCGCACGCGGGCGGGCCGTCGGACGGCGGCGCAGGTCCGGGTGGTCGGGGGCCGCGGCGGCCCGGCGGGCCTCCGGACCGCTATCGCAACGAGGACGGTGAGGTGGTCGATGCCCGCACCGGCGAGGTGCTGCACGACCAAAACTCGGACCGCACCCTGCTGTCGACGCGGGCTCACAACCGGATGGTCCGCTACCGCGGTTACCGCATCCTGCACCGCGGCGGCCGGCTCGTCTACGGGGCAACGCACGGTCTGCCCGAGAACGTCCGCCGGGCACGGGCGGGAGGCTCCAACTACTCGCAGGATGCCCGCCAGCAGGCGCGGGTATGGGGCAACACCGTCCGCGAAGACGCCCACGCCTGGGGAGACACGCGGCGGCACGTCGAGCGCGTGCTGAGCGAGCACACCGACGACCGCGGCGGGACCGGTCCGTTCACCGGCCGCCGCCTGCCCACCACGACTACATCGGGCGCCTCCTCTGCCCCCGCCAGCCGCCCGTCAAGCGGACCACCGCCCGCTCCCGCGCGGCCTTCCCGGCCGGCCGCCGGTCCTGAGCCGGGGCTGCCTCCCGTGCCGCTCCCCCGCCGGGACGGCCCTACCCCGCGGCCGAGCCCCGGCAGCCGGCTTGGCGGACCGGTTCTCCCCGGGGGCGGCAGTGCAGACAGCCGCTCCCGCCAGGAGGCGGCAGCCCGGATGCGGGAGCTGATGCGGCGTACCGCCCCGGAGGCCGAACGGCTGCGCCAGGAGCGGCGACGCGACGAGGGTGGTGAGGACGAGTGAATCGGCCCGGCCGGCGGGTGAGGCGGTGGCTAATCGTGATCGCGCTGCTGATGTTCGCGGCGGTGTGCTGCGCTGCCCCGGTCGGCAACGCGATCAGCGCGTACGTCGCGCTGCAGACGGGTGCGCAGGACGACGGCGGGATCGCCGAGGGCGGCAGCGCGGCGGACATCCCGGCCCGGATGCTGATGGCGTACAAGAAGGCCGTGCAGCAGGTCGGCACGCATGTCCCGAAGTGTCAGGGGATGCGCTGGCCGGTCCTCGCCGGAATCGCCAAGGTCGAGTCCAACCACGCCACCGGTCATGGCATCGCCACAGGCGGCGACATCCGACCCAGGATCTACGGGGTGCTCCTCAACGGCTCCGGGGCCGGCGGAAACACCACGTCCTCCCCCGACACCGACGGCGGCCGCTGGGACGGCACCGCCCAAGGCGAACGTGCCGTGGGCCCGTTCCAGTTCCTGCCCTCCACCTGGCAAGGCGTCGGCAAGGACGCCAACGGCGACCAGGTCGCCGATCCGCACAACGCCGACGACGCCGCTCTCGGCGCCGCGATCTACCTGTGCGGGAACGGGCGCGACCTGTCCCAGCGGGCCCAGCTCAAGGCGGCGATCTTTCAGTACAACCACTCCGGTGAGTACGTGGCGAACGTGCTCGGGTGGATCGACCAGTACACGGCAGCCGCCACCGGCCCGGATCTGACCAGCGTCTCGGGCAAGGTCCGCACCGTCCTCGAGACGGCACTCGCCCAGCGGGGTGTCCCCTACTCGTGGGGCGGCGGCAACGCCCAGGGCCCGTCGTACGGGATCTGCTGCTCGCCCAGCGGGAAGAGCGGCACAAGCATCAAGGGCTTCGACTGCTCAGGGCTGACGACCTACGCCTACGCGCGGGTGGGCATTCGGCTGCCGCGGACCGCGGCCGCGCAGGCGGGCGTCGGCCGGCGCATCCCCGCAAGCCTTGGCCCGGGCGCGCTCAAGCCCGGCGATCTCGTCTTCTACGCGTACGCCCCGGGCCGCGATTCCACGATCTATCACGTCGGGATCTACCTGGGCAGCGGACAAATGGTCAACGCCGCCCGCCCCGGCACGCTGGTCCGCCACGACGCGGTCGACGCCATGTCCGGCTATGCGGGGGGAGCGCGGCTGCTGTGACTACTCCCCCGCGCTCGCCGCGTCTGCTGGTGCTGAGCACCGTCGTCCTTGCTGTCTGTGGCGTCGCTCTGCTGGCCGTGCCGCACGGTCAGGAGCAGGCGGCCCCGGGCTCGTCGCCGGTCTCCGTGACCGGGGTGCCGTCGCCGGCGGCCGCCGCGCCTTCGGTCATCGCGCCGACCGTCGCGGCGGCGCCGTCCAAGCCGCGCGCTGCCTCGCCATCGCCGGTTGTTCCGTCGGCTCTGCCGCCGCATGGCGAGGGGGTGGCCGGCGACCGGGCCGTCCAGCAGTCGCTGGAGGCGGCCTGGCCCGCGGACCTTCCCGCCGACGACGAACGGGAGTTGCTCGCCACCGGTCGTTCGCTGCTGCGCGCGGACGCCACCGGCATTGGCCGTGAGAAGTGGCCAGAGCTCTTCCCCCACTCCCCTGCCGTGGCCCCGGCGTTCGCCGCTGCTCGCTTCCGTATCCAGGCCGCCATCGCCCGCCAAGACGGCCGCCCGAACCAGGCGGTGGTCCACCTGGTGTGGGCCGGCACGGACCGCGGCGGCACCTTCACCGATCTACGCATCACCGACTGGCACTTCACCCACACCGTCAAGAAGGGAGCACCGACGTGGACTCCGCAGCCCCATACCTGACCCACCAGACCGATACGACCGCCTCAGGTGAGGTACTCGGCCTGGTCAGCGGCCTGATCGACACCGCCTCCTGGCTGTACGCCCACTGGTATGTGCTCGCCGTGGCCATCGCCGTGTGCTGGGGCGCGGGTGAGTGGGCGGTCCGTGCGATCGCGGCGCATGCCTCGGCCGAGCGGATGGCGCTGGAGCTGGTCCCCAACCGGCACTTCGACCCGGGCTTTGAGGTGATCTTCAGGCGTGGTGTCCAGCTCGCCCGCGCCTCCACGGCAATGCCGTGGTGGGCGCCGCGCCGGGCGAAGAGCGTGCAGATCCGGCTGCGGGCAGATGGCAGTACGCCGTTGCGCTACCGCATCGAAGGACCGGCCGGCGGGGAACGGCTGCTGTCCATCACCCCGTTCGGGCCGGACATCACCGTCAACCGGGCCCGGCCGATCGTGGATGAGCCCCGCGAGCACACGGTGCGTGCCGAGTTCATCCTGCGCGGCAAGCTCACCGCCCCGCTGCGCGACGTGCCGCTCGACCCTGATCCTCTGCAGCCGCTCGTGGATGCCGTGTCCGATCTGCGGGCCGAGCTCGGCGACCTCGCCGAGATACGGCTCGACATCCAGCGCGCCCCGAAGTGGGCCCTGCGGGCGCGCCGCCTGCAGCTGATGAGTGCCGCGCGCCGCTCCGAACGCCGGGAAGCACAGCGGTCCGCGCGCTGGCTGCGGCAGGATGCCAGCGGTATCGAGGACTCCTGGAGCGGGCAGCTGCAGCACCTCCTCAGCGACCGCTCCGGCTCCGGTGCCGGGCGGCGGCTGGTGATGCCGCCGGTGCCCCGCCGGGTCGAGCCGGCCGAGGCGCTGGGCAAGCTCGCCGAGGTCGACCACCTGGTGCGCGTGCAGCTGCTGGTGATGTGCGCCTCCAACACCGAAGGCCGCGCCCAGGCCCGGCTCGCCCAACTCCAGGCCGCGTTCGACGTGTTCGGCGGCCGCTCAAGGTGGGCGATGCGCGGCTGGCGGCTCGGTCCGTGGCGGATCGGCGCCGACCACTGGCCCACCCGGCACGCTTTCGAGCGCCGCTGGTCGCGGGGGCACTGCCAGCCACCACGCGCGAACTGGGTGCGGCTGGAGGAACTCACCGGGCTGCTCAAGCCACCGACCGTGCACTGCCGCCTGCCAGTCCTGGCCAGTGACCTGCCGACCTTCACGTTCGGCGATCCCGCATTGCTGCTGCAGGGCACCTACCGCGGCCCGGACGGCCGCAAGCGCCTGGTCGCCACGTACGCGGAGGAGACGTTGTTCGAGGTCGGGACAGGTAAGGCGGGTGGCGGCAAGACCGAGCGCGCGCTGGCGCAGGCGATCGGCTGGGCGCACGCAGGCGGCGGGCTGGTCTTCGTCGACCCGCACCGCGACTCCTGGCCGCGCGCCACCCCGTTCCTGGCACACGACCACCTGATGCCGCGGATCGCCCTGGTCGACCTCAACGCTCTGGGCGCCAACCCGAAGGTGAGTTCGTGGAATCCACTCGGCATGCACCACGGCCAGCCAGCCCACGAGGTCGTCGAAGCCATCGCCGACGCCTACGCATCCGCATTGGCCTGGGACGACGCGAGTGCCCCGCGCGCGCTCACCATCCTCACGGCCGCGCTCACCGTCTTGGTCGCGGTCAACGAGAAGGCCTGCCAGGCCGGCCGGCCCGCGGACCAGGCCACGATCTTCCACCTGCGGGCCCTGCTCACCGACGCCGGGTTCCGCACGGCCGCACTCGCCGCGGTCGCCGACCGGCTGGAGCGGGAAACCCGGGCGTGGTGGAAAGTGGTGTTCCCGACGCTGCCGCCGGACGCGTTCGCCGTGGTCCTCAACCCGATCGCCCGCCTGGCCGCCAACCCCGTCACCCGCGCCTTCCTCGGCCAGCCGATCGGCGTCTACAACATCCGCACGGCGATGGACTCCCAGATGATCGTGTGGGTGTGCCCGGGCGGCAACGGGCCCACCGACCGCCTGCTGACCGCGCTCCTCGCCCGCGACCTGCTGCGGGCCGCACGCTCCCGGCGAGACACGCCCCCGGAGCAGCGGGTGCCGTTCCGCCCGTACTTCGACGAACTGATCACCCTGACCGGCGCGGCCCCGGAGACCATCGCGGCAATGTTCGAGGATCTGCGCAAGTACCGGTGCCACGTCCACGGCATGACCCAGCTGCTGTCCCGGCTGCCCACCCCGGTGCGGCTGTCCCTGCTGCAGAACGCGTCCACCCTGGCCACCACCGCCGGATCGAAGTCCGCGATCGCCGCGGTCACCGCCGAGTGGGGCGACAACCCCAGCCCGGACCGGGTCGCCACCATGGAGCGTTTCGAGCACTACGTCTCCCTGACTGTGCGCGGCCGCCGTGTCGGACCCGTCCAGTTGCGCGGCCCGCACCTCGACACCGTCTTCGCCGCCCAGGCTCGCCCCGGGGACGTCTCTCAACTGGAGCGGGCCGCCCAGGACAACGCCGGGGCGCTCCCGCTGGACCAGCTCACCGCGCGCGCCGCCAAGCAGCTCGGCCGGGTCGCCGCGTTCCTCGCCGCGCACGCTCCTGCCGGCACCGCCGTCCACCTGTCGAAAGAGGGGAACGAATGGACCTGACCACTGCCCAGCCCCAAGGCCGGACGCCGGCGGGGTTCATTCCCAGCGCCGCCGAGACCCTCAAGCATCAGCTGCTGGCCGCGCTCGCCCTGCACCGCATGGCTGCCACCCACCAGCTGCACGTCCTGCTGCGGCCCGAGCGCTCCCGACAGTCGGTCTCGGAGCAGCTGAACGACCTGTTCGGCGAGCACCTGGTCGGCTTCGTCGTGCTGCCCAAGTCCCATCGCACCCGGGTCTGGTACCTCACGCCGAAGGGCGTCCGCCTCACCCGGGACTGGCCCGCGCTGCGCGGCCGCCCGCCCTACCCCATCACCTCGGCCACCGCGGCGTCCTTAAGAACACCGCACACCCTCACGGTCCTGCGCACCCACCTGGCGTTCGTCGCGGACGCCCGCCGGCGCGGCGACGAGCACGGCCACCTGGACTG
Organism: Streptomyces sp. NBC_00019; assembly: GCF_045041015.1. NCBI lineage: Bacteria > Bacillati > Actinomycetota > Actinomycetes > Kitasatosporales > Streptomycetaceae > Streptomyces > Streptomyces sp. NBC_00019. The sequence goes on along the minus strand of NZ_CP108302.1, from coordinate 11,246,080 downwards.
GACTCCAGAGGCCTTCCACGCGATCGGCGACGGAGAAAGGATCGTGGCCGACGCCGTCATGCACTACACGCTCATCACGGGCCAACAGCGGCGCAAACTGCGGGCGTTCGTCGAAGTCGACCGCGCCACCATGAGCAGCGAGCGCCTGGCCGCGAAGCTGATCGAGTACGCGAGGCTGTGGACGTACGAACCGCAGCCGATCGGCCGACGCCAGCGGGCGGGCGGGCCCGGCTGGCTGCGCTGGTACCCGGCCTTCCCCCGGATCCTGTTCGTCCTGACCGGCGCCGGGCGCCAGGCGATGAACAACCGGATCAGCGACCTCACGTCCATGGCCGCCCATCACCCCCTTGTAGCGGACCTGGCCCGCGAAGTGCCGCTGGGCGCCGCCGTCCTGGACGACCTCGAAGAACACGGCCCCACCGGCGACGTGTGGGTACCGCTGGCCGGCGGCGACCGCCGCCCCTGGACACAGCTATGACGCGACGCGTGGGACTCCCGGGGCGAATGTCGCAGCCTTGCAACTACCCCGAAAACCTCTTGCAGTTTGCGCACGCGAACAATAAATTGTCTGCCACACAGAGAGCGGCGCGATGGCCAAGGCCATACTCAGAGCCGAAGTTGGGAGTTTCTGATGACGCAAGCAACGGAGCACGTTCGCAACGACGAAGCATTTGACGTAGACGAGTGGCCGCCCCTGACGCGGGCCGTCTCCTACGTCGGGAGCGCCTGCGTCATCCAGGGCGCCGGCGACTTCGACCCGCAGGACCTTGCTGCGGTCCGCCGCCGCTTCCCCGGCCGGTACGTGTCTCTGGACGGTGACGTGATCACCGTATGGCCGCCCAGCGGGCCGACTCGGTGACCGGCCGCCCAAGGCCGCCGCACCCCCACGTGCCCGGCCGACGCCCGCACCCCGTCGCAGGAGCGCCTGCAGATCGTTCATCCGACCCGAGAGGACACAGATCCATGAGGAGACGGGACACCACAGAACACAGAACGCGCCTGTCGACCGTGGGGATCACAGTGGGGGTGGCGCTGGCAGTGGCCGGCTGCTCGGACTCTGGCAGCAGCACGCTGCCGGACCGTGCTGCAGCGGCCACCGCGCAAGGGGGCGGTGCCGTACCGCGCAGCCAGCAGGAACGAACGGCAGCGCCGCAGGCGGAGCTCGCCGGCCGCAACGGGCTGGTCCTGGCGATCACGGTGGCCGAGCGGGACCGGGCGGCCGGCTACCTCACCGTCCGCGGTGACCTGACAAACACCGGCCCCAAGACGACCGCGGTCCCGGCCGAGTTACGCGGCAACGAGACGGACGTCCTCAGGACCGGCTCGTCGCTGGCCGGTGCGACGGTCGTCGATTTCGCGGCCCGCAAGCGCTACTACGTCCTGCGCGACACCGACGACCGCCCGCTCACCACGACCGGCCTGTCCACCCTCGAGCCCGGCGAGAGCACACGCGTCTTCATGCAGTTCCCCGCACCGCCGCCGAGCGCCAGCAGAGTCGGCTTCCACCTGCCCCTGTTCGACACCGCGAACATCGCGATCTCCGGGTGAGGTGACGTCTTCATGCGATCGATCCGTTCCCTCCTCACCGGCCTGCTCGCCGCCGGAGCGGCCGCGACAATCGCCCTGAGCGCGGCAACCGGCGCCACCCCCTCCGCGGACACGACTCCCGCTCCCGGCACCCTGAGGTCCGCCGATCCCACAAGGGCCGACAGCGGCACGGGCAGTTCCGGCCTCGCGCTGCCCACAGGGGCCACGCTCGCTCCGCCCAAGATCCTCGATATCGGCTCAGATCCGGTCGACATCACTCAGCGGATCTCGGACCAGGACGGTGCCGAGCACCGACAGGCCCCGGAGAAGGAGGAGCAGTGACGTTCACGCACCTGCTGCGTCCTTGTCCTGCGGGTCCCGGGAATCGTGCGCGGCCGAAACAGACGAATCCGCACCCCCATAGGTCGCCTTCCGGCCCCGCATGTGACCAGAGACGGCCCGAGTGGTTTGAGTCAACTCGCCGCCCTCAGAGCGTAGTTGGCTGGCATATGCGTTACCTTGCGGTCACTCACGAGCATCACAGCAGCTGGAAGCGGCCGTGCGCCCAGAACGCCGATGAGCGGCGGGCGGAGATAGCGGTCATGTCGTACGGGGAGACAACGTGACACGAGCACACCGACACTCATCCCGGCCTGCCGCCGTTCGCATCCGAAAGCACGCCGCTCTGATGGCCGTGACTGGCCTGGCCCTGCTGACCGCGTGCAGCTCCGGCGACGGCGACTCCGCTGCTGAGGCGTCAGCATCCGTCGCCTCACCGAGTCCTTCATCATCGAAGGACTCGACGCCCGCAGATCCCGACGCTGCGGTGAAGGCTGCCGTGCTCGCCGCCTTCGACGGCATGACCACCGAGCAGGCGAAGGCATACCGGCAGGCTTCCGCGAAGGGGACACGACTCGCGAGCTACGCCACCCTCGATGCCCTGTCGAAGATCGAGCTGGACCTGTATCGGATGAAGAAGGCCGGGACGGTCGTGCGCGGCCAGATCGGCCACGACGCCCAGGTGACCGACCTCGACATGAGCGCCAAGACGCCCAAGGCGACGCTGTCGGACTGCGTCGACCTGACGAAGTACGAGACCTATGACACGAAGGCGAAGAAGGTAATCCCGCTCCCGACCAACCAGCCGCTGCGGTACCAGGCGACGGCCAAGGCAGAGCGATGGGACGGCCGTTGGATGGTGACCGACATCAACACCCAGGGGGGCGGCGAATGCTGAGACGCGGGGCGGCGACAGCGGCCGCGGTGGTCCTGACGGTCGTTCTCGCCCCTGCCGCGTATGCCGAGGGCGATGGCTCCGGCCTCTGCGAGGGAGCCTCGATGTACGTCAAGGTATGCGCCCAGGACGGCAGCCGCGCGTCCGGCACGTCTGGCTCTGGCGAGGGAGAGGGCGCAGCCAGCACATCCAGCGCGGACAGCTCGGACGCGCCGAAGTGCACCTACGAGAAGCTCAACCCGCAGCCCCCGGCGGAGAACTTAGCCATGCAGGAAGGCAAGCGCCAGGGCGGCACCGGCGCCGTCTACCGCGTCGTATGCCCAGACACCGGCCGCATCGGCGTGGTCTGGATCCCCGACGGCACCGACCCGGCTGTGCCCGCGATCGACCCAGAGGTCCTTGCACGGCAGGCCGTCGACAAAATGAAGCTGGCAGGTCCTGATGTCGCCAGCCCACGGGCGGCGGGCAAGTACACCGTCGGCGTGCCCGTGTGGATGTGGGTCAACCAGAGCGCCACGACCTACGGCCCCAACTCCGCGTCCGCGACGGCCGGCGGAGTCACCGTCACCGCCGCCGCGAAGGTCTCGAAGATCGTGTGGCAGATGGGCGACGGCGCCACGGTGACCTGCACGGGCCCCGGCACGGCCTATCAAGCATCGGACGGCATGGCGAAGTCCCCGACATGCGGCCACGTCTACACAACAACGTCCGCCCATGAGCCAGGCGGCACGTTCGCCCTGAGCGCCACGTCGACATGGACGATCACCTGGCAGGTCACCGGAGGCGGCGGAGGAACAGGCCAGCTCACCGAGACACGGCAGTCCCAGGTCCCCGTCGCGATCGGCGAACTCCAAGTCGTCAGGTAGCACCGCCGGAAGGAGAAAGCGTTGAGCACCACACAAGAACGCCCCGCGCCCTCAGGCCGGCGTACCCCCACAGGGGCAGGTCGCCAGCCCCGAGAGGGCGCCGCGGGTGTCAGCGCGCCGACGCCGCCCAGGCGTGATCGCCCTGTCGCTGGCGCTGATCACGCCTCCGTCGCGCTGGACCCGGCCGTCAAAGCGGTCGAGGCATGCTGAGGGACTTCGGTCTGGCTGCGTTCCTGACCACCTCTTGCGATCACGCAAAAGCATCACCGCAGATGCGCCGGGCTTTGATGCCGGGCCGATGCCTGCTGGTAACCACAGCAGCGGTTCTGCCGCACCGCTTCGTACGGGGAGACAACGTGACACGAGCCCACCGACTCCGAAAGCACGCCGCTCTGATGGCCGTGACCGGCCTGGCCCTGCTGACCGCGTGCAGCGACACCGACGGGGACTCCGACGGCGCCGCATCAGCATCTCCGTCAGTGGCCACGAGCGAGCCGGCTTCTGCCACGCCTTCCGTGAGTGGAGACCCTCAGTCGGCAGAAGAGACAGCCGTCCTGAAGGCCTATGCCGCTTTCTGGGCGGAGCAAGTCAAGGCGTACTCCAAGGGAGATACGCAGGGGACCGACTTCGCCCAGTACGCCGCCGCGGAAGCCAAGTCCAGCACCGAGGCTGACCTCAAGGATCTGCGGTCCAAGGGCATCGTGACAACGGGTGCCCCCACGCACGAGGCCGAAGTCGACCGTCTGTCAGCGGCGAAGCAGGTGCCCTCGGCCCAGCTGACCGACTGCCTGGACAGCGCCGCCTGGAAGTTCATCCACAGCAAGACCCGCAAGCCAGTGCAGATGCCGGAGAACCGGCTCGTTCGCTACGTCACGAAAGTAGACGCTGAGAAGTGGGGGAAGCAGTGGAAGATCGTCAACGTCACGCCCCAGCAAGACGCCTGCTGACGCGCACCACCCTCGCACTGGCCCCCGTGACCGCCCTGTCGCTGCTGTGGCCCTCGCAGGCATTAGCCGTGCCGCCAGAGGGCGGTGATTGCAGTGGGGCCGGCAAGTGGGTGGTGTGCGAGGCCGACAACGACACAGCCACCCCGGGATCGGGCTCTCAACCAGCCGGCGCCGACAGCGGCACAGACAGTGCGGAGCCTGTGTGCACGGTCAGGAAGCTCGACCCGCAGCCACCCAAGGGCAGCATGTACTGGAAGGATGAGTCTCCCGGGGACGGCAAGGCCGTGTACGAGCGTGCCTGCGCCACCGGAGCGGGTGGCACCCCGGTCTACACGTACTTCGTCGCTGAGGATGCGGCAGACGTCCCGGCGGTCGACCCCGTTGTCGTGGCGCAGCAGGCCGTCAGCAAGATGCAGCTCACCGGTCCGGACATCGCGAATCCCCGCGCCGCCGGCAAGTACGTCGTGGGCATTCCCATGTGGATGTGGGTGAACAAGAGCCCCACAACGTTCGGACCGAACACCACCAGTGCCAGCGCAGGCGGGGTGACCGTCACGGCAACCGCGAAGGTAACCAAGATCGTCTGGGGCATGGGCGACGGGACGACCGTCTCCTGCAATGGGGCTGGCACCGCGTATGCGGCGTCGTACGGAAAACAGGAATCGCCGACCTGCGGCCACACCTACACGCGCAGCTCCGTCTCCAAGGCCGACGGCATGTACACCGTCACGGCCACGTCCACGTGGACCGTGGAATGGCAGGTCAACGGAGGCGGCGAAGCAGGCCAGTTCACCGAGATCAGACAGTCCCAGGCACAGGTAGCGATCGGCGAACTGCAGGTCGTCAGGTGAAGCCCGCCGGAAGGAGAAAGCGTTGAGCACAACACAAGAACGCCCCGCGCCCTCGGCCGGCGTGCCCCCACAGGGACAGGTCGCCAACCCGGTGAGGCCGCCGCGGGTATCAGCGCGCAGGCGCCGCCCGGGCATGATCGCTTTGTCGCTGGCGCTGATCGCCGCAGGCGGCGCCGGGGTTGCGGTCCTGCTGCTGCAGGTCGCGCAGCGCACCGAGGTGGTGACGGTGGTCCGCGATGTCCAGGTCGGGCAGGTGCTCACCGAGCAGGATCTGGGCCAGGCCTCTGTGGCGCTGGACCCGGCTGTGAAGGCGGTCGAGGCCGATGAGCTGGAGTCGGTGGTGGGCAAGCGGGCCGCGGTCGAGCTCAAGCCCGGTTCGTTGCTGGCTCCGTCGCAGGTGACGAAGGATTCTCTGGTCAAGGCGGGCGAGCAGTTGGTGCCGATCGGTCTGAAGCCGGAGCAGGTCCCGGCCACCGCGCTGGTGCCGGGGCAGAAGGTCCAGCTGGTCCATGTCCCCGCGCAGGGTGCGGCGGCCTCGGAGTCGGAGAGCGACACCACGCCGAAGACGCTCGCGGGCCGGGTGGTGAAGGCCTCCGCGGCCGCTCCCGGAAGCGGTGTGGTGGTGGTGGTCGATGTCGCTACCGCCGCTGCGGACGGTCCGACCGTCGCGGCGTGGGTGGCGGCCGGCACCCTGCGTCTGGTCCTTGATGCTCCGGACGGCAGCTGATGAGTGTGATCGCCCTGGCCGGCTCCAGCGGCGCACCCGGTGTGACCACCAGCGCGCTGGCCCTGCTGCTGAACTGGCCGCTGGAGCGGGGCCGGAAGATGATCCTGGCCGAGTGCGACCCGGACGGCGGCGCGGTGTTGCACGGTCTGCTGCAGGGCACGCTCGGCGACCGCTACGGGCTACGGAACTTGTCCGTTGCCGTCCGCAAGGGCGAGTTCGGGGAGGCGTTCTGGCGCCAGCTGATCGACCTGAGCAGCGAGGACAGCACCAAGGAGTCACCGCGGGACCGGATGCTGCTGCCCGGCATCACCGATCCGGCGCAGGCAGCGAGCCTGGCACCGGTGTGGAAAGCCCTCGCGCTGATGTTCCGCGGCATCGACGCCGAGCACGGACACGACGTGCTGATCGACCTCGGCCGCAGCGGGGCGTTCGGCCCCTCCGGGGTACTGGCCGAACACGCCGACACAACACTGGTGGTGGTACGCAACACGCTGCGCTGCCTGCAGGCCGCACAAGCGCGGGTGAGCGCACTGGAGGAGCGCGTCGGCGGCATCGGCCTGATCCTCATCGACGACGGCCCCTACCCCGCCGGTGAGGTGCAGCGGGTACTGCAGGCACCGGTGGTGGCAACCCTCCCCTACGCGCCGCAGGACGCGAAGGTACTGTCCGACGGCGCCGAACAGCCACGCCGCTTCGCCAAGTCGCAGCTGATGAAGGCGGCCCGCACCGGCGCCACCCTGCTGGTCCAGCGAGCCGCCTGGCAACAGGCCCACCTCGCCCCCGGCGCGGGCTCGGGCGCGGGCGCGGGCGCGACCAGTGGGACGGTGACCCATGCGCGGTAGACCGCTGCACGACAACCCCACCGTGACACCTCCGCCCGGACGTACCCCGGTGTGGCCACGCCAGACGAACGGCGTCCCCCTCGGCTCCGCGGCGAGCGGAGAGCACCTGGGGGCTGCGATGCCTCAGATCACGGTCGACTACCGGGTGGCCCGGCACATCGCCGGCCAGGTGGCCCGCCAGCGCGAGGAGCTGCTGAAGAAGAACCCGGAGGCGGACCGGGCCACCGAAGAACAGCAGTGCCTGAACTGGATCAATGAGGCCGTCGCGCTGTGGGCCGATGCCCAGGGCCTCGAGCGCGGCCTCAGCACCACCGCCCAGGAGGACGACGCGCTGCGGCGTGCCGTCTACGACCTGCTCTACCGGGCCGGGCGGCTGCAGCCGTACCTGGATGACGAGCGGGTCGAGGACATCATCATCCAGGGCCCGGGCGAGGTGTGGCTGGACTACGGCGACGGCGAACGCCGCAGGGTCGGCCCAATCGCGGACTCCGAAGAAGAACTCCTGGACCTTTTACGCGAGTTGGCGCGGGACTCCGGACACAGTGAGCGCACCATCTCCACCGCGAACCCGACGCTGGCACTGTCGCTGCAGGACGGCTCCCGGCTCCAGGCCATCACCGGGCTCGGGCCGATGACCTATGCGGTCATCCGCCGGCACCGCGTCTCGCACGCCGACCTGGACGAACTGGTCCGCCTGGGCACCATCGATCCGATCCTGCGCGAGTTCCTCGGCGCGTGCGTCCGCGCGGAGAAGAACATCATGATCGCGGGGAAGCAGAAGGCCGGGAAGACCACCTTGTTGCGGGCGATGCTGCGCGAGTTCGACCCCGAGACCCGCTTTGCCACCATCCAGACCGAGGACGAGCTCTTCGCCCACAACAACGGCTACCACCGCCAGGTCGTCTCCCTGATCGGGCGCGAGTCCAACGGGGAGAAGGACGCCACCGGCCGCGGCGCCGGCGAGGTCACGCTGCTGGATCTGATGCATCCGGCGCTGCGGATGTCGCTGGAACGGATCGTGGTCGGTGAGGTCCGCGGCCCGGAGATCGTCGCGATGATGCAGGCCCTGACCAATGGGGCGGGCGGCAACCTGTGCACGATCCACGCGCGTCGCCCCGACGTCATCGTCGACCGGATCGCCGAGCTGTATGCGCTCGCGCAGGGGAACCTGTCCGAGCAGCTCGCCTACCGGCAGACCGCGAACGGGCTGGACTTCATCGTGTTCGTCGACATGACGGACGAGACCCGGATCGGCGGCCGCCGCCACCGCTACGTCTCCCACGTCCTGGAGCTGACCGGGATCGGCGAGTCCGGCCGCCCGGCGATGAACGAAGTCTTCTCCCCCGGCGCCGAGTTCGGTGAGCTGCGGGCGGTGCCGCGGATGGACCCGGCGTGTGTCGATGACCTGCGCCGGGTCGGCTTCGACTCAACCCTCCTGCAGCACACGTACGGAGCCTGGGCGGCGCCGCTTCCGCTGAAGGTGGGGGCCGGCCGATGACCCTGTTGCTCGCCTTGTTGTCCGGGATGGCCGTGGTCGGCGGGCTCATCGGCACCGTCGCCGGGATCGTCGGCACCACCGCACCCCGCCGGGCCCCGCTGCGCCAGCGCTGGCAAGCCCTGCGCGCGGGCCAGGAGCAGGGCGAGGAGGTGCGGTTGCGTCGGCGGACCCTGACTGTCTGCGCGCTCGTGGTCTTCGGTGCGGTGTGGCTCATGTCTGGGAACTTTGTGGCCGGCCTGCTGTTGGGCGCGGCGGTGGTGGGGGTGCCGTGGCTGATCACGCCCTCCAAGATCGCGGCCGAACGCATCGGCCAGCTGGAAGCCCTGAGCGAGTGGACCCAGCGCCTGGCCGGGCTGCTCAGGTTAGGGATGGGCCTGGAACAGGCGATGATCACCAGCCGGAAGGGGGCACCGGACGCCCTCGCCCCGCAGATCGCGAGCCTGTCGGAGCGACTGCGCCGCGGCTGGCGCCCCGAAGAGGCTCTGCGGGCCTTCGCCGGCGAACTTGACGACGTCACCGCGGACAAGGTGACCGCAGCGCTCATCCTGTCGGTCAATGACCGTGGCCCGGGCCTGGCCCAAGCCTTGGAGGACCTGGCGGGCACCGTCCGCGACGAGGTCGGCCGCAAACGCTCCATCGAGGCGGACCGGGCCAAGCCCCGCACCACCGTGCGGTGGATGACGTTCATCACCCTGGGCGTGATCGTCGCCGGGTTCTTTGTGCCCTCGTACACCAGGCCCTACTCCACCCTGCTGGGCCAACTGGTACTCGGCTTCCTGACCGCCGGGTTCGTCGCGGTGCTGGCGATGATGCGGCAACTGGGCACCTTCCGCCGCATCCCCCGCTTCCTGATCACCGACCCGCGCAGCACCGTCCGCCTGCCCGCCCCCAGCATGGAGACGTCGGCGGCGACGGTCGGGCGTGAGCCGGAAGGAGCCCGCTCGTGAACCTGTTTCCCGTCGTCATCACCGGCGGCCTCATCGGCGGGGGCGTCGCTCTGTTTGTGCGGGAACTGCTGCAGCCGCAGCCCGCATTGGCGGCCGCGCTGGCCCGCAGTGCACCCGGGACGTTGAGCATGCCGGAGGAGGAAGTCCTCAACCGGGACGAGGTGTGGGGGCGGTGGCTGCTGGCCCGTCTGGAGCGGCTGCCCGGCGTGAAGGTGCCGGTCACCAATCTCGCCCTGCTCGGGCAGGGGCCGGGCACGTTCATGCTGAAGAAGACCGCGCTCGCTGGGCTGGGACTGCTGTGCCCGGTGCTGGTGACCATCCCGTGGATCATCGCGGGCATCTCGCTGCCGTTCTACGTGCCCGCCGTGGTCGGACTCGCCATTGCGGGGCTGCTGTTCGTCACCCCCGACCTCGCGGTGCGCGACCAGGCCAAACGGGCCCGCGAAGAGTTCGCGCACGCCCTGTCCGCCTACCTCGACCTGGTCGCACTCAAGCGGGCCGCGGACGCCGGCCCCACCGAAGCCCTGGAGAAGGCGGCCGCGGTCGGTCACGGCTGGCCGTTTCTGTATCTGCAGGGCGCGCTGCGCCGGGCCCGCCTGGAAAAGATCCCGCCCTACCAGGCGCTCACCGAACTCGCCGACACCTACGACCTGCCGGGCCTGAGTGATGTCGCCGACATCATGCGCGGCTCCGCCACCGACGGCGCCGCCGTCTACAAAGCCCTGCGCGCACGAACGGCCGCGCTCAACACCGAGCTGCTCACCGCACAGGCCGCCGAGGCGAACGCCGCCAGCGAGAAGATGACCGCCCCCGGCGCCTTGCTCGCCGTACTGGTCATGCTGCTGATGGCCTTCCCCGCAGTGATCCGCATGCTCGCCGTCTGACCAGCCCGTCTCAATCCACACTTTCAACTTGGTTAAGGAGCACTCCCGATGAAGCACCTGGCAGCCCGTAGCCACCGAGGCATCCGCTTACTGACCGAGCGCCTGGAAGAAGGCCTCGCCGAACTGGGCCGGCGTCCTGACCGGGGCGACATCAGCATCACCACCGTCATCATCTGGGTGGCCGCCGTCACCGGCGCCCTGCTCATCGCCGGAACCATCGCCGTCGTGATCAACAAGTACAACACCAGCCTAAACGGCATCTGATGCCCCGCCACGGCCGGCTCCGCACCTGGTGGCACGGGCGACGATGGCACGAGGACCGCGGGGATGCCTCCCTCCAGATGGCGATCGTCTATCCGTTCATCCTGCTCGCCACCATCGCCGTCATCCAGGCATCCATGTGGTACTACGCCCGCTCCATCGCCCTGACCGCCGCCCGCGAAGGCCTCACCGCCGCCCGCGCGTACCAGGCCACCCCCGCCGACGGCACCGCCAAAGCCCACGAGGTCCTGGACAGGGCGGCGGGAGACAGCCTGCTCGGCTACACCGTCACCACCACCGGCAGCACCGCAGAACGCGTGCGCATCGAGGTCTCAGGCACAGCCCAGTCGATGATCCCGGGCGTGGCAGGACTGCAGGTCAAGCAGGCAGCCACTGGGGCTGTAGAACGGTGGACGGTGGCGGCTGGCGGGTCCGTCAATTCCGAAGCAGCCGTGAACGGGAACCCCGGTGGCGGTGGCCCGTGATGAGGGTGCCAGGGATCTCGCGCAGTGTGAGACCTCGCGCCAGTTCAGACACCGGGACGATGAACGCGCGGCGGTGCAGGGCTTGTTGGGTGCGCCGGGGCAGGGCGGACGACGGCAGCGTGGCGATCGAGGCCGCCATCATCGTCCCGCTGCTGGTCATGTTCCTGTGCCTGGCGATCGCGGGCGGCCGCATCGTCACCTCCGGGGCGAAGATCGACGCAGCGGCTGAAGACGCCGCCCGGGAAGCGTCCATCCACCGCACCGTGGCCGCCGCCCAAAACGCCGCGCAGACCGCTGCCGCCGAAACACTGAGCGATCAGGGCATCAGGTGTGCCTCCACCAGTGTGGCCGTGGACGCCGGAGGACTGGCCGTGCCGGTCGGACAGGTCGCCACCGTCACCGTGACGGTGACCTGCACGGTCACCCTCTCGGACCTGCTGCTGCCGGTCCCCGGAAGCCGCACCCTCACCTCCACCGCCACCTCGGTCGTGGATCAGTACCGGCAAAGAGCTCTTGGGTTCGCCAATTCTGACGTGCCCTGGAGTACGAACCGACGTGCGGGTGCTGCACAGTGACCGCGCGGGAATGCTTGGGTTCACGCTCCGTACGTCGAGCGTGCTCGAGCTCTTGCCAGGCAGGTTGCTCGTGCGGTGAGCCAGACAGCTTCGAATTCTCCGGCGGTGAGGTCCTGCGGCTCGTGCGCGTCCCACTCGTGGACGGGAACCTCCGCCGTGGCACCGAACGTCGCTTCGTAGTCTGCGAGGGTCCCGGCCTGCCGGGCCGCTTCCCATTCGGCCGAAGAGGCTGCGGCGACGGGCTTGTTGAGCGGTCCGTGGAGTTCGACCTGGCGGGTGACCCAGCCGTCGGCGTCGACCTCGAAGTAGAACCAGGTGTCTTCCTCGGCCCAGTAACTGCGGAACCAGCGCGTCATGGCTTCATTGTCCGCGATGGCACTGCAGGTACCCCTTCACAGATCCTGCGTCCACACCCCGACGGGGTGTTCGTCGGGACGCAGCGACAACCGGGGCTGGCGGTCCAGGAGGTCTTCTCCACCGGGCTGCCAGGGGAAGGCTCCGTCGCGGTTGGGCCAGACGACTTGGAGGAACGGGAACGGCGGCTTGCGGTAGTAGCCGATGGCGGTGCCGAAGAACGCCTTGTACCAGCGGTAGTCAACGGGTTTGAGGACCAACGGGACGTTCGCGATGTCGTGCCGCTCCTGGTCGGCTTCCAGGGACTGCCCCTCACTAGCCCGCTGTGCGAGGTCGTTGAGGAGTGTCTGCATCCGCGAGATGTCCAGGCCGAACATTGCCAGCTCGGGTATCCGGTGCTGATGCCACAGGCCGATGGTGTAGGCCCAGCCCGGTCCCAGGTCGTCGGCGGGGATCATCATGACCTGCCAGCCGTGCTGATGGATGGTGTCGACGGTCGACTGGGTGCGGGGGTCCAGTCCGTTGATGTCCTGGCAGACGACGCAGTGGCAGGCGCTGTGACTGGTGGGCATAGCCGTGAGGCTATGCCACCGCGTCCGCGCCGCATCCGACGGGAACGGTCCCGGCCAGACCGGCCGGCCGTCCCCTACGGCGGTCGCCGCCCGGGCCAGCCCGCACTGGTCAATGCTCTCCTGCGCGGCGTCCGCACCGTCGACGTCCGGTCGCAGGAGTCGGGGCGGGCCACACTGCACACCCGCGCGCGTCATGACCGCACCGATTCACCGGGAGAGCCCACGTCTACGGGTGATACACCTCCGGCCCGGCGTCATGACAGTTCGTCACCATCCGCACCCCGTCGGGCGAACTTGCTGACCAGCAGCCGAGCACGACTCACCGGGGACATCGCTTCCACACCCACGACCGGTCCGACACGGGAGAGCGCATGAGCTGCCCACGCCACGCCCGGCACCTCGCGTTCGACGACCGCGGCGGGGTGACCGTGTTCGTCGCGGTGTGCGTCATCGCGCTGATCGGCATCATCGGCGTCGCCGTCGACGGCGGCAGCAGGATGCGCGCCATCGAACGCGCCGACTTCCTCGCCGGTGAAGCCGCCCGGGCCGGCGGACAGGCCATCGACCCCGCCCAGGCCATCCCCGGTGAGGCCATCGTCGTGGACCCGCAGGACGCGGTGGCCGCAGCCCGCGCCTACCTCGCCTCCGCCGGCGCCACCGGCACGGTCACCGTGTCGGGGGACGGCACCACCCTCATCGTCGACGTCACCGACGCCTACGACACCACGTTCCTGTCCGTCGCCGGAATCGGATCACTCCCGGTGACCGGACATGGCGAGGCCACCCTCCTGTACGGCGTCACCACACCCGAAGGAAACCAGTGATGGGCACCACCCCCACCACAACAGGAGGCCGCCGCGTGGCCCGTGGGGTCACAGCCGTGCTGAGCCTGCTGGTCCTGGCCGGCGCGCTCGCGGGGCTGCCCCTGCTGCTGGCCTGGGCCACGCCCGTGCTGTGGGAGGCCGGGCACGACGACCTCGCGCACCTCCTCGACCGGCAGGACACCGGCTCGGCAGCCCTGCTACTCATCATCGCGGTGGGCTGGATCGGGTGGGCGCAGTTCACGTACTGCACGGTGCGTGAGTTGTTCGCGCAGCTGCGTGGCCGGACCTGGCATGCCCCCCGCGGGTTGGGCTCTTCGCAGCGGGCCGCGGCGCTGCTGATCGGCAGCATCCTGGTGCTGCTGCCCACCAGTTCGGCGCTGGCTTCCGATGCGCAGGCCGCCCCGGCCGCGACAGCGGCTCGCCTGCCCGCCCAGACCCAGGCCGGGCACGACACCGGAGCCGACAGGGCGTCCACGGCGACCGGGCGCACGTCGTCCCCGACCTACACGGTGCGCCAGACGCGGCCCGCGGAAAGCCTGTGGAGCATCGCCGAGCAGGAACTGGGCGACGGCGAACGGTGGCGTCAGATCGCCGCCCTGAATGAGGGCCACACCATGACGGATGGCCAGGTGTTCCGCTCCAACGGGTTTCTGCAGCCCGGCTGGCAGCTGAAAATGCCCGCCTCCTACAGCCCAACAGGAGGCGTCCACACGCAGCTCGACCAGGCTGCTCCGGCGGCGGCCGACGAGCCTGCGCAGGTGGAAGTCGTCGAGCCGGGCGACTCCCTGTCCACGATTGCCGCGGAGGAACTCGAGGACGGCAACCGGTGGCCGGAGCTCTTCGCCGCGAGCAAGGATCAGCCGCAGCCGGACGGCCTGCCGGCCATCACCGACCCCGACGTGATCTATCCGGGCCAGCACGTCACGGTGCCCGGCACCGCCACGCCGGACGCCCCGCCACCGGCGAGCGATCAACCAGGAGAGGGCGAGCAGGACTCCGAGCAGCCGGCGCCGCCGGACCCTTCGGCCTCTGACGACGAGCAACAGCCCGGGCACGACGACGACCAGGAGGCGCAGCCACCGGCGCCCAGCCCCTCCGCCAGCCCAACACCAGAGCGGTCTGGCTCCAGCAGCCCGCCGGGCGAGCGCCCCGGGCCAGACCACGAGCAGGGCGCTCCGCCCCCAGCCGGCTCGACGGTTCCTGGGCCGAGCAGCAGCGGTGCGCCCTCGACCGCCTCTCCCCCGGCGTCACCCGAGGTGTCCGCGTCCGATGCGTCTTCCCCGGCCGCGGCGCCCTCGGCCGAGTCGGCTCCGGCCGGCAGTTCGCTGAACCTGCGCGTCGTGCTGGGCGCCGGCGCACTGCTGGCAGCCTCTATCACCGGGGCGCTCGCCCTGCGCAGGACGCTGCAGCGCCGCCGCCGTAAGCCCGGCGAGAAGATCGCCATCGCGCCGGAAACGTCCACGGCCGAGGCCCAGTTGGCGGCCGCTGCCGAGGCGGGCGGCGCCGTCCGTCTGGACCTTGCCCTGCGCACCCTGGCCCACCAACTGCCCACCGACGCCGATACCGCGCCCGGTCTGCCGCAGCTGCGGGCCGCGCGGATCGGCACGCACACCGTCGACGTCCTGCCCGAGGACCTCGCGCAAGAGCCGGTGGCGCCGTTCGTGTCCGGGACAGCGGGGTGGTGGGCCCTGCCCGGCGACGCCGCCCTCCTGGACGAGACGGCCGCCCGCGAGGTGCCGGCCCCGTATCCGGGGCTGGTCACGATCGGCAGCACGGACACGGGTGACCTGATGCTGCTCAACCTCACGGCCCTGCCCGCGCTGCTGCTGGACGGCAGCGCCGTGCACATCACGGAGGTCTGCACCTCCCTCGCCCTCGAGCTGGGGATGAGCCCGTGGGCCAGCGACGTCGAAATCATCACCGTGGGATTCGGCGAGGACCTGCCGCAGCTGCTGCCCACCGCGCGGATCGCCCACATGCGCCAAGCCGCGCACGCCTTGCGCGACCTGAGCGAGCGTCTGCTGGAAGCACACCAGATGCCCGACACCCAGGACCAGCCCTATCTCCTGCTGTGCGCGTCCGCGCTGGACGCGGACACGGCCTGGCGGTTCGCCGATCTCATCGACAAAGCGGGCCCGGTCCCCGTCACCCTGATCGCCCCAGCGAGTTCGGCCGCCGCGCACTTCCCCGACGCCGAGATCCTCAACGCCTCCCTCAACACCCCGCAGCAACTCGGCTGCGTCGGCACCGACATCACCGTGCAGCGCCTGGAACACGCCGCCTACCAGCAGATCACCACCGCCCTCGCAGTCTCCGGACAACCCGCCCAGCCCGCCGAAGGCCCCTGGAGAGACGTCCCGGACGAACCCAACCAGCTGCCCCAGCCCACGCCCGCCGACGAGCCCCGTACAGCTGCGACCGCCGCTGCCGAGGTCCCCGTTCCGCAGACCCCGTCGGATACCAGCTCTACTGGTGGGGTTTTTGCGGCCCTGGTCGCTGCCAGTGCCGATCCGTCCGGGCTGCGCCTGCTGCCCGGGGCGTCACCTTCAGCCGGCGACGAATCTGCGCCGAACACCGAAGGAACCCCGCCGACAGCTACCGAGCCGGCTACCGGCGCAGAGCCCGCGGGGAACAACGACCACCAGGACAGCGCCGGGAACGGTAAGGAGCCGACGGCTGCGGAGGGCACGGCGCAGGACCTGCGCGCGCCGGAGATCCGTGTCCTGGGGCCGGTCGAAGTGGACGGCGTCGGCGCCTCCGGGCACGGACCGCGCAACAGCCAGCTCGCCGCACTGCTGTTCTTCCGACCAGGCCGCTCCGCCGACGAACTGCGCACCGACATGAACCCGCTCAACCCCTGGAGCGTGAACACCCTCAACTCCCGGCTGCGAGGACTACGCGGCGCCCTGGGCAGCGACACCTCCGGCAATCCCTACGTTCTACGGCGTAGCACCGGTGACGACCCCTATCGCCTCTCCCCCGCGGTGCGCTGCGACTGGACACGATTCCTCCAGCTCGCCGAGCACGCGCTGCCCCAGGGACCAGCCGGTGTCCCGGACCTGGAGAAGGCCCTCAGCCTGGTACGGGGCAGGCCGTTCGGCGGCAGGCCCCTGCCCTGGGCCGAGCCTTTCCAGCAGGAGATGATCACGAGGATCATCGACGTCGCACACGCGGTGGCCACCCACCGCACCCCTCCTGGCCCGCTGCACGACCTCAGCGCGGCCAGGCGAGCCGTGATGATCGGCCTCGGTGCCGACGACAGCGCCGAGCTGCTCTACCGGGACCTGATGCGTATCGAGCACGCGGCCGGGAACCGCTCCGGCCTGCACACCGCCATCACCCGGATCCAGCAAATCAACAGGACACTCGACTGCGACCTTGAGACAGAGACCGAGCAGTTGATCAACGATCTTCTGCACACACGACGCGAGCCGGACATCGAGGGTCCGCGGCTCCGCTGCCCGTGAAGGGGCCCGATTGACAGTGGATTGGCCAATCCGCAGACACGTCGGCCTCACTGAGCCGAGGGCCACTCCCCCACGTAAAAGAGCTCCAACTGGCCGTAGGGCTCGTCAATGTCCGACAGCTCGAGCGACAGGTTCTGCAGGACCGAGACCGCGCGCACGAATCCGTGGACGTCGGCGCGGAGGAACGCGGGAGCGGAGGAGAAGACCATGGCGATGGCCCAGGGGGTGCTCGCGCCGCGCTCCCTGAGGAGGTCACGGAGCGCGTCCCAGTTGTCGTCGTACTCGTCGGGCTTTGCCAGGGCTCGTCCGAGTGCGGCCTGCAGATCGCCCTCCCGCCGCACGTCCGCCAGGTCGATCTCCAGTACGGACAAGCCGGACCCCGTCAACGCCTCCAGCAGAGAGCCGTGTTGTTCCTCGGCGACAAAGTACGGGGCCGCCGGCAGCCAGGGCAGCGCCTCCTCCACATCCACCCAGGCATCCAGGAACTCGTCTTCTACCGTCACCGAATCCGCCCCTCGCCACGCTCATCCACGACCAACATGATCCCCTACCGCGGGCGGTCAGGCTGCAGCCTCTCAGGCAGCCCGTACTGCATCGGCTGCTGCCATGCCGCAGTGGGCCCATGCAATGCCGAAGCTGACACCAATCCGCATGGCTCGCCCCTCGGTCCGGAATGGCTGGATGATCTCATTGCGTAGTCGCACTGCGAAGTCCTGGGCAACAACGCGGTCGAGTCCGTCAGCAAGAATCACGAACTCGTCGCCTCCGAACCGGGCAACGGTGTCACCCTCACTCACTGCCTGGGACAGCCGTCGCGCAACCTCCACGAGGGCCGCGTCGCCCGCTTGGTGTCCGAACCGATCATTGATCGACTTGAAACCGTCAAGGCTGCAGAAGAGGACCGCGAGTCCTTTGACGCCGTAGTCCCGCTCACCCTCAGGGGCGAGGGCGTGCACGTGGCAGTTGTGAGAAGCGTCGTGTCCTTCCAGCTCCGAAGACTCGATCGTTCTGGGGCGGGCCGCGTACTGACAGAGACGGGCCGAGAGGCGGGAGAGCAGCTCGGTGGAGTTCGGCAGACCGGGTAAAGGGTCGTGGGCTGCGCAGTGGGCGAGTTCGAGCACGCGGCCGGGAACCGCTCCGGCCTGCACACCGCCATCACCCGGATCCAGCAGATCAACAGGACACTCGACTGCGACCTTGAGACAGAGACCGAGCAGCTGATCAACGACCTTCTGCACGGCAACGGAAGGGACCAACGCAAAGCCCTCTAAGGAGCGTATGTGGTTGCGATCACCAGGTGGTCCGGGTGAGTTCTCTGAGCCAGATCATCCAGGCGCGCAGGTGGAGGCCGGCGAGGTGAGCTGCGACGGCGCCGTCCCCAAGTCCCTGTCCTGCACGGGGCCCCCTTCGTCCGTGCCTTCCTAGACCCGTACTTCGCGGGTCGTTGATTCGTATGGTGTGACTGGCCTGGGGGTGTCCTGGGCCGTTGGTGTGGCGTTGGGCGGGGTGTGTCGAAGACTTCCCGGTCCCCGCGGCCACGGTCGCAGCGTCAGCGCTTTGAAGTGGCGGTGACGTCCGTGGTGGAGAAGCGTCTGGGCGCTCTGCCTGTCGTTTCCGAGTTCACTCGTCGGCTGGATCTGGCCGGGATCATCGATGAGGTGTGCCCCGGCGGGGCGAGTGCGCATGTGACACACGGGCAGGTGATCGAGGTTCTGGTGGCCAACCGGTTGACCGCGCCCGCGCCATTGGTGCGGGTCGGGGACTGGGCCAGGTGCTGGGCGGTGGAGGAGGTCTTCGGGATCGAGGCCGGTCTGCTCAACGATGACCGTCTGGCCCGGGCCCTGGACGCGGTCGCCCCGCACCTGGAGTCCATCGCGGGCACGGTCGGGGCGCGCGCGATCGCCGAGTTCGGGATCGATGTGTCCCGTCTGCACTGGGACATGACCAGCATGTCCGTGCACGGTGACTACCCGGCCGAGGGCCAGGACGAGGACTTCCCCGTCATCGGCTACGGGCATCCCAAGGACCGGCGCACGGACCTGAAGCAGGTCCAGGCCGGACTCGCGGTGACAGCCGACGGCGGTATCCCCCTGCACGCTCGTGTCTTCGGCGGACCGGCGGCCGAGGTCAGCCAGGTCGTCGGCGCGATGAAGGACCTGCGCACGATGGCCGGCACCCGCGACTTCCTCATGGTCGCCGACTCCAAGCTGGTGTCCTACGACAACATCACCGCCCTGCTGGCCGCCGGGGTTCAGTTCGTCGCTCCGGCACCGGCCGCGCAGGTCAAGGACGAGGTCTACGTCGCCCTCGACCTCGGCCGGGCAGCGGTCGTGGACTGGACGCCGCAGAGAGACACGGACAAACCGGCCGAGCGGCGGGATTCCTACCGTGTGCTGGAGGACACCCACACCTTGTCCGGGAGCCGCAAGAGCGACCCGGTCCTGACCGTGCGCCGGATCCTGGTCCACTCCACCGCCGTCGCGGCCGGTCAGCAGGCCGCCCGGGACAAACGCCTGGCCAAGGCCGCCGAGGATCTGAACAAGCTCGTCGCCGCCGCGGGCGGTCGGCACTACAAGACCGCCGAGAAGGTCCTCGCCCGGATCGGCGTCATCACCGCCAAGCGCCGCGTCACCTCCTGTCTGCGCTGGAGCGTCACCGAGAACGAGCACGGCATCCCCGCTTTGTCCTGGCACTTCGACCAGGACGTCCTGGATGGCGAGGCCGCCGCCGATGGCTGGTACGCGCTGCTGACCAACATCCCGGCCGAGCAGGCCGACCCGGCCCAGGTCCTGATCCACTACAAGGGTCAGGGCGCGGTCGAACGCCGCTACCACGACTTCAAAGGACCCCTCGCGGTCGCACCGGTCTTCGTCCAGCACAACCGGCGTGTCGCCGCCCTGATCCAGGTCATCTGCCTGGCCCTGCTCGTCTTCTGTCTGATCGAGCGGCAGGTCAGACGCGCACTCGGCCCCGAGCAGACCATGACCGGCCTCTACCCCGACAACCGCCGGGTCCGCCCCACCGGCCGCATGATCTTCTACCACCTCGGCGAACTCACCCTGCGAATCGGCCACGTCACCGATCCGCCCACCGTCCAGATCACCCGCGGCGTCCAACTCCACCTCCTCGACACCGACATCGGACAAACCCGCTGGCCACAAACCTGAATCAGTGACCCGCGAAGTCCGGGCCTAGATCGTGCCGCTCCACGCCCGGCGGTTCTCCCGTCGGCGCACATGGCCGCGCCAGCCCGCGAGCAGCGTCATGCCCGTCCATGCGGCGACTCCCGTGACGAGGCCGCCGAGCCTGCCTTCGGGGTCGACGTCCACGGCGTCCTCCAGGGGGACGGCGCCTTCCGGGTCGCGGAGGATCTCGATGCGGTCGCCCACCCGGTAACCGGGGTTGCTCCCCCGGTACTCGAGGGTCTCGTCGAGTTCACCGCCCGGCCCGACCAGTGTGAACCGGTGGTTCTTGCTCGCCGTTCCCGCCGCACTGTCCGCGGTGATCAGGACGGTTTCGCGGACGCCACGCCGGTCGAGCGCCGCCTCGGGGGCGTACTGGACGGACCCGACGAGAATGAAGAGCGCGGGGACCACGGAGAGGACGGCGAGCCACCACGCCCTGTGGAGCAGCCGCAGCACGATCACGAAGACCAGGCAGCCGAGCACGCCCGCCGCGATCGGGATGAAGTCCATGCCCAGCGTGACGTAGGCGAGTCCGGTGTTGCCGGCGGCGATCCCCCAGGCGACCAGCAGCACCCAGAGCGTGGCGAGTACGGACGCCCCGGCGCTCCTTCCCGTGCGCTGCCCACCTGCAGCGGGCACTCCGGCCCCGGCCGCGTCCCCGACGCCGCCCACCACGGGCGCGTCCATCCTCTGATCACTCATCCGCGCAGCATACGAGGCGGCCGGAACGCCGTACCCACGTGGCCCGCTGCACAACCTCAGCGCGGCCAGGCGAGCCGTCGTGATCGGCATCGGTGCCGACGACAGCGCCGAGTTGCTCTACCGGGACTTGATGCGAATCGAGCACACAGCCGGGAACCGCTCCGGCCTCCACACCACCATCACCCGGATCCAGCAGATCAACAGGACACTCGACCGCGATCTTGAGACGGCCACGGAGCAGTTGATCAACGACCTTCTGCACGGCAACGGAAGGGACCAACGCAATCTAGGATCCGCAGTTTCGTGAGCACTTCCGCGTGATCATGGGCGTGAGGGGCCTCGCGTTTTCCGGACAGGCTTCTGACCGTTTGTTTCACGCGGCGATTCGCAACGTCTCGTACTCGGCGTGGACTTCGCGCGGAGGGCGGTAACCCACCGCCGAATGGAGGCGTTTGCGATTGTACCAGAATTCGATGTAGCGAGTGATGTCCTGCCGGGCGTCCTCGCGGGTCAGGTAAGTCACCCTTGATACGCGCTCGTTCTTCAGGGCGCCGAAGAATGATTCGGCCATGGCGTTGTCGAAACAGATCCCGGTGCGGCCGGCAGATCTGCGGAGCCCGAAGTGGTCCAGCATCCTCCCGAACTCGGCTGACATGTAGTTGGCGAGTTCAACCAGTCGTTGCAACACCGGGCTGTTGCAGCGAGCGTAGCTGCTCTTCGAAGACCTCGGCGGGTGTCCGCCAGCCGAGGGTCTTGCGGGGCCTGTTGTTGATCGCCATGGCGACGGCTTCGAGGTCTGCGGAAGACCACCGGGAGAGATCGGTGCCCTTCGGGAAGTACTGACGCAGCAGCCCGTTCGTGTTCTCGTTCGTCGGTCGTTGCCAGGGCGAGTGGGGATCGGCGAAGAACACCTTCGTCCCGGTATCGAGGGCGAACTGGGCGTGGCCGGAGAGTTCCTTTCCGCGGTCCCAGGTGAGGGTTTTGCGTAGCTGCTCGGGCAACTGCGTCATCGAGGCGGTGAGCGCTGTGTTCATCGCGATCGCGCCATAGCCCCCGAGCGAGGTGCCGTTCTTCACGGGCGGATTCTCACCCCAGCCCTCGAGCCGGGGCAGGTGCACCAGGAGCGTGGAGCGGCTGCTGCGCTCGACCAGCGTGCCGATCGCGGATCGGCCCGTTCCGATGATCAAATCTCCTTCCCAGTGTCCGGGGACCGCGCGGTCTGCGGCCTCGGCGGGGCGTTCACTGAGGATGACGTCCGCGGTGACATGCCCCTGCGGTTTGTTCTGCGACCGTGCACGGGGAGTCCGCAGCGCCCGGCCGGTACGCAGACACGTGACCAGCTCCCGCTTGAGCGCGCCACGGCCCTCGATGAACAGCGCCTGGTAGATCGCTTCGTGGCTGATGCGCATGGACTCATCATCGGGGAAGTCGACAGGGAGACGGTGCGAGATCTGCTCCGGGCTCCATGCCGTCGCCCATCGTCTGTCCTGCCGGTGCGGCTTGTTCAGCCCCTTCCACGCGGGCGTCCTGGGTCCGGGGACGATCGTGTTGTCGGGGCGGCGGACGCTGCCAGCGAGCCGGTCCTGTACGTACTCCCGCAACCTGTCGTTGCCTGTGAGCTTCGCGGTCTTCGGGCGCTTGGCGGCCTGCTGTGCTTTCCACTGGGCGACCGTCGCGCGGTACTCCTGCTTGCCGCTGCGCGTTGCGGCGTTGCGGCGCAGTTCGCGAGAGATCGTTCCGGGGTCACGCCCCAGGGCCCGGGCGATCTCGCGCACGCCCTTGTTCATCGCCCTGAGGATCGCGATCTCCTCGCGCTCCTCGAACGCGAGGTACCGGCCCGTGGGCTCGGCCAACGAGATCGGAGGCATGCCGCCAGCGTGACGAAACCACCTCGCACCCACCGGCCACGACACGCCGACCGCCAACGACGCCTCCACCGTCGTGACCCCCGTGGCGATCAGCCGCCAGAACTGGCGCTGCACGACTCGAGACGGATCAGGCCGCCCCGGCGAACGCATCGCCGGCCGCAACGCACGATCAGCGCGCCACTGCCGACGCCGACCCTCCGGAACATCGCTGGCCTTCAAACTCCAGTCCGCCGTGGCCACGTCGCACACCTCCGAGATCAAAGTGTTGCGACGACCAGTTGAATTCACCGTTACTTCCGCGATCCGAGTGAAATATCGCGTCGGCCGCGAGGTTCCTGTTCCGTGCCGCGTTACGGATCGCCCTGGATATCAGGGGGGTTTGGTAGTGGTCGTCCATCGCGTAACCGATGACTTCCTTCGTGCAGCAGTCGATGACCGTTGCGAGGTACAGCCAGCCTTCCCCGGTCGCGATATAGGTAATGTCACCGACGAGCTTCTCGCCGGGCGCATCCGCGGTGAAGTCGCGGCCGACGAGGTCCGGCACCTGGCCGGCCGCAGCCTGAGTGAGGTTGAACCTCTTCGGCTGTGGCAGGCAGGGCACCAGGCCCAGTTCGCGCATGAGGCGGCGGACCAACTCCACGCCCGCGGCGACGCCCCAGCGGTGCAGCTGGGCCTGGATGCGCCGGTGCCCATAGGTGCTGTCGGACATGTCGAAGGCTTCCTCGATGAGCAATTTCAGTTCTTCGCGCCGCTGAGCTGTCGCGGATTCCGGGCGGGATCGCCAGTCGTAGTAGCCGGATCTGGAGACGCCAAGTCGGCCGCACATGAACTCGACGCTGTATGCGCACTTCTCGGTGTCGAGCCGCATCTCGTCGATGAACTCGTACTTGCTTGCTACCGGGGATCCTTCGCGAAGTACGCTGCGGCTTTTTCAGGAAGGTAACTTCCATCTCCAGCTCGCGGTTGCGTCGTTCGAGTTCCTTCAGGCGCGCCCGCTCGTTCACCGTCAGTTCCGCATCGGGGGCCGGTTCCTGCTGCTTCTGGTACTTCTTCACCCAGCCGCGTAGCGTCTCCGAGTTCAGCTCAAGCTCCCGGGCGACTTCGGAGATCGTCTTGCTTGACCTCAACGCGATCTGGACGGCTTCCTCGCGGAACTCCGGCGAGTACTTACTGGGTGGCGCCACTTCTTCCTCGTTTCCTTGTTCAGGACAACCCTATTGGGTGCCTGTCCGGAAACTTCGTGGCCCCTCAGCGCTAGTGCTGTGACCGCATAGGTTCGCCGGGTTGGTCGTGTGTTCAGCTCCTCGCCGATCCGTTGCTGATGATGCGCGGAGATCAGCGCAAGGTGACACCTTCGTGATCCATACTCTGTGGCGGAAGCTTCGGGGAGGGCATGTCCTTGCAGCACAGCGGTGGGATTACACGAGCAGTCAGGCGAGCAGCGGCCGTTGTCGTTGCCGCTGTCCTGATGAGCAGTTGTTCGTCGGACGATCCAGCGCAGGCCAAGGAGCGGCAACGGGATTACTGCACCAAGCTGGGGTCCTGGCAGGACGCGGCGCACGCCACGACAACCGGCGAGCCAGACGCCGATGCCGGTGACGGACAGAGTGTCCAGTCGCCCGAGTTCGATAACACCGAATCGGCAGGGCATGCGGTCATCGAGGCCTCGAAAAGGCTTGACCGGGCAGGCCTGGAACACGGTGGCACCGACATCCTCGATGACACCGTCAACGCGGTCGGCGGCGACATCGGGGCTGAGGGTCGTGCAGTGTCCTACTGCGATAGCTCAGGTTTCGAGACCTTGGTCAGTTCGGCTGGCTAGTGCTATGAGCGCATGGGTTCGCCGGGTCGTTCAGGCCGCGGCGGCGAGGGGGCGTCCGCCCCATCGGATGCCCTTCTCGCTGCGGATGCGGGCGCGTTCCTTGCGTTCGGCGGCCAGGACGCCCGGGTGGCGGGCGTTGGCGTTGCGCCAGCGCAGGTAGGCGTGCAGGGCCCGGGTCTGGACGGTGTGGTTGGGGTGGTGGGAGTTGGCGATGGTGAACTGCCGCAGCGGTCCGAAGTGCGCCTCGATGGGTTCGCCCAGGAGGCGTAGGTCGGGGTGAAGCACAACTCGACCTTGTTCTTCTTCGCCCGGCGGCGGACGTCGGCGCCCTTGTGGGCGGACAAGTTGTCCAGGATCACGTAGATCGGTGCGCCGTCGGGCCGGGCGGCACGGATCGACTTCAGCGCGGCCAGCGTGTTCGCGGCACCTTTCCTGCGGTGGTTTGGAAGTACCGGACTCCGTGAGTGCGGTGGTAGGTGACCGGCAGCCTGTCGGGGCGTTTCCGTGGTGCCCAGCCCGAGCCTGCGGTGGGCCGGATGCCGAGCGGTCCGAACTCGTCGAAAGCGAAAACCCGGTCCGGGAAGCGGTCCAGGACCTCCTCGATCCGGTCCAGCTTCGCCTCGCGGTCCGGGTCGGGAGATTCCTTCCAGGTCTTGGTGCGCTGGAAGGTGACACCGCGGCGGGCGAGCAGGCTGCGTAACGCTTCGCGGCCGATGCGAATGATCCGGCCGTGGACTCTGCGCAGGTAGGCGACAAGTTTGCGCAGTGACCAGCGAGTGAAGGGCTGGCCGAGCTTGACCGGGCGGGTGGTGGCCGTCTGGACGACGAAGTCCTCGTCGTCAGGGCTGAGTTGGCGGGGACGGCCTCCCGCCCACTGAGGGTCCAGACAGGCCAGGCCGATCTCGTTGAACCGGTGGATCACATCCCGGACGGTGTCCTCGTCGGCCGCCACGAGTTGGGCGATCACCGGCACGCGGTTCCCGCCGGCCGAGGCCAGCAACATCATCGCGCGCCGGTAGCGCACCGAGTTGGTACTGCCCCGGCGCACGATCTGCTGCAGCTTCTGCCCCTCCTGGTCGGTCAACCTGCGCACACGGACAGGCTCAGCCACCGCGCCTCCAGCGGTCGGATCGGACGTCACCCCACATCCAACCGCCACCACGGCCAGCCCGGCGAACTATGCGGTCAGAGCACTAGAGGTTGTCCCGTATGGGGTTTGAGTTATCCCGTGAGAGCCATGTTGAGGAGGCGGGCGATGCCGAGTGCGGCCTGGTGGACCCCGTTGCCCTTGAGTCGGCAGTCCCGAGCTTCCAGTTCTTCAGCCGGGACAAGGCGTGCTCGACGCGTGCCCGAGCGCGACGGTGGACCGAGTTCTCCGCTTCCTGCGCGGGACTCAGATGTTCTTGACCACGACGTTTTCGGTGCGGAATGAGCAGCCCGGTGCCCTGGTAGCCGCCGTCCGCGATGGTGGGGACACCGCGGCAGGCCCGGTCGGCTCCGGACTCGCTGAAAGCCCGGCAGTCGTTGCGACTGCCGGGCAGCGGATCGCCGATGGCCACCACCAGGCGGCTGTTGGCGTCGATGACCACCTGCAGGTTCGTTGAGTACCGGTAGTTCTTGCTCGAGGCCGCGATGGTGCGGTCTCGCGTGGGGACCAGGGTGCCGTCGACGATGCACACGGTGTCTTCCCGTTGGCGGCGGGCCGGTGAGATCGCCAGCAACGGCGCGAGATGGTCCACAATCCGGTCCGCGGCCGACTTGGACACCCCGAACAGCGGCGCCACCTGCCGCAACGTCAGATTCGTGCGCCAGTACGTCGCCACCAGCAACACCCGGTCCTCGAGCGGCGATCGCCACGGCCGGCCTCGCTGGACGAGCAGCGAGGAGCCGGATCTGCGCAATGAGTCCACAGAGTGTTGGCTCTGTGTCGCCCTTCCACGGAAAAGCGTTGATCGGCCTCTCGGCTCGAGCGACGATTGCTGTCAATTGGATCTCCGCATCTACCACTCTGAAGGATCTCCCAATTTTCGCGATCATGAAATCTCTGAAGACTCTGAGACTGACGCTGCCCATGATGTTCGCCGCCCTCATGCTCACCGTGGCGGGCGCGATGTCCACCGCGTCCGCGGCGACCACCCGCTGGGTGTACCAGAACGCCTTCGAGGGCAACTGCCTCACCTACTCCGGCACGACCAGCAACGTCTGGTCGGGCCCCTGTGACGGGTTGACCGCCTGGTACTGGGGTGATTCGTGGACCGACAACACCAGCGGCATCACCCTGCGCCAACTGAAGGCCTGGTACGTCACCGGCGACCTCTGCCTCACCACGGACTGGAAGAGCGACACGAACGCCGTCTGGACGAGCCCCTGCGACACAGGCAATGACGGACAGTACTGGCGCGCTGACAACAACACGATCACCAACAGCCCCTGGCTCTCGGCCAGCCACCTGCGTACCTCAGCGAACGGTGACGCCGTCTACTCCACCCGCTACGCCCAGCCCGGCATCGAGTCCTCACGTTGGACCTGGTACGGCACACACAACTGACCACTCCACGACATGACGAAGGCCCTCACTCCCACCTTCCGTTCCACTCCCAACGCCGGCAATGGCCCAGTGGCCGGCCACCGGACCGGGTGAACTGCCAGGTGCCTGAGAGAATCTGTAGTTCTATCGGCAGACTGCAGACCAGTCGGGCCACTGCCGCTCCAGGTGGGCTTCTGAAGGCTTTTCCGCAGGGGCCGGACGGCCGTACCCACCGTGTTCCTGCTCCGGCCAGAAAAGCCGTCCCTATCCGCCCTAGAGGCTGCGCAGGCGACCTGGAAGGGTGGACGGGATCGGCCCTTGCGCAGCTGCTGCGCAAGGCCGGTTTCACTGCTGGTTCTGCGCGTGGTGGCGGGTGAGGGCCTGCCAGCGCCGTTCGAAGTCGTCGACCTGGCCGGCGATGTAGTCCGTGGTGATGGGCCGGTTGTGCTGCGCAGTGATGCCCTGCGCAGCACACTCCTGCGCAACGGCATCCAGGGAGGGTGTCTGGCTGCGCACCCGTTGCTCGGCCCACAGGTGGTAGATCCGGAACGGCAGGAGGTAGCGGCGCAGGTTGCTGGCGCTGACCGGCTTGCCGCCGCGGCCGCGCAGTCCCTTCTCGTCGGCGAGGTAGCGGGACAGCTCCGCAGCCTCCGCCGTCGAAGACGAAGGTTCCTCAGTGCGCTGCGCCTGGTGCTCCGCCCATGCCAGGTAGTAGCGGTCCACGGTGGTGAGCCCGGCCGCTTCCCCGGCTGACGCGTCTTCGTGGGGCGGCGGGCCGTCGATGGCGGCGCTGACCCGAAGGCCCCGCTGGTCCTTGGCCGCCTGTGCACCTGCGCCGGCGGGCGCGGACTCGGTTGTCTCTTCGTCGCCCGGTGCAAGCTCATCGCCGCGTTGCTCACGCATGTCGCCGGCTGGGTCTTCGGTGGGCGGGTTCTGCTCGGTGACCTCGCGCTGCTGGAAGTCCTCGACGAAGGCCTGAAGGTCGCCGCCGGTGAGGGGGCGGCCACCGGGGCCGGCGATCTGGTCCCGCTCGTAGACGTAGGCGGCGAGGGCTGCGGCACCGGGGTAGGCGCCGTGTTCCTGCGCATACGCAAGCCAGGAGCTGTAGAAGTAGTCGTCCCAGGACAGCTCGTCACCCGCCTGCTGCTGCGCGGCGATGGGCTCGGGTGTCGGGCCGTAGCGCTCGTTGAAGATCTGGAGCAGGGGCTGCAGCTGGGCGTCGGTGAGAAGTCCACCGGCGGCGGTGGTGATGCCGTGGTCCTGGAGCCAGTACGCGAACTGGGCTGCGGACGGCGCGGTCTGGAAGTTCGCGATCCAGGCCTGATAGGCCGCGGCGAAGCCCTCGGCCTCATCCGAATGCGCTTCCTCGGGTGCCTGTCCCGCACCCCTGAGCGGGGCGTGATCTGTGGTGCGTGGTGCCTCACTGCTCAGCTCGACCGGTTCGCCCTCGATGTCTGCTGCGGGCTCGAGTGCGGGTTCCTCAGCGGGTGTTGGAGCGGGTGCCCGTTCGACAGCGAAGGTGAACTCGATCGGCGGCTCCACGATGCCGGCGGCAGCGAGACCGCCAGGAGCCGTCTCGGCGAGCGGGACACCGTAGCGGGCCAACCGCAACGGCATCAGGGCCTCGACAGGGGCCTTGCGGCGCCAGGCGCGGCCGAACCGGGAACGGAGGCTGGCCTGGTAGACCAGACGTTCCTGCTCCAGCTTGATCACCTGCTCGTAGGAGCGCAGCTCCCACAGCTTCATCCGCCGCCACAGCAGGAACGTCGGCCCCGGGGAGAGCAGCCAGCGCGTGAGCCGGACACCCTCCATGTGCTTGTCAGCCGTGATGTCCGCGATCCGGCCGATCGCGTGCCGGGCGGCCTCGACCGAGACCACGAACAGGATCGGGATGACGGCGTGCATGCCGACGCCGAGCGGATCCGGCCAGGCGGCCGCGCCATTGAACGCGATGGTCGCCGCCGTCAGCAGCCAGGCCGTCTGACGCAGCAGCGGGAACGGGATGCGGATCCACGTCAACAGGAGGTCCAGGGCGAGCAGGACACAGATACCCGCGTCAATGCCGACCGGGAAGACGTAGGAGAAGCGCCCGAAGCCCTTCTCAAGGGCCAGCTCACGGACGGCCGCGTACGAGCCCGCGAAACCGATACCCGCGATGATTACGGCGCCGCACACGACCACGCCGATCAGCACCCGGTGCGTCCGTGTCAGCTCTAACGGCGCAGCCACCCCCACTCCCCCTTCGATCGCACTAGCGAACACATAACACTCTGTCATGCCCAGCCGGGCGGCGGGAGAGGTTTACGCGCCCTGCAGGAGGACTCGGCTTCGCCAGTCTCAACTGACCCCGCTGCAACCTGATTCGGCCTCATTTCTCGATCTCGGGACGGGCTTCGGGCAGGGTATTTTTGGTCCCACCAAACCGAGGGGTGAGAAGCCGATGCCGCTTGATCCAGCTCGCGTTGAGCGGATCTCCGCTCTCGTCACGGAGTGCGGGCCGCTGCTTGGCTCGCATGCGGGGATGAACGCCGTGCAGCGGCTGCTGAGTGACCGCGGGGTGAACGTGATGGACTCGATCCTCGTCACGCGCGAGCTGCTCGGCGCAGGCCCCACCTCCTTGGGCGAGGCGAAGGGCATCGTGCTGTCCAGCCCGTCACGGGGAGTGGAACGTCAGCGTCATGACGAACTGGTGGACTCGCTGCTCGACGCGGCTGACCAGGTAGCCGACGACCAGTGACCCGCCGCCGACACCAATGGGCCCAGCCCCGACGCCAAGTGGGGCCACGAATCGTCGTCCCGGACCGCAGTTGGGAAGTAGCCTACGAGTTCGCTTCCTCCGGTGGTGTGCAGTGAGAGAGCACCGCGCAGGCCAGTTTGTGGTTAGCGTCGCCTCGCAATGGAATCAGGGACCGGGCGGCAGTTCGGTGAGTGCCGGGCTTCCGTCCCACGGCAGTTCGCAACTCAGCCGCCATGGCCTGTGACCGGACGCTTCGCAGGTTGCCCACAACCGCATAGGGGCGCTGCGGTACTGCTCACGCCACCGGTGTTCACCTGTGGGGCCCTCGTACCAGGTTGGCCTCATACTGAGGTCAATCGCGAGCCGATGAAGATCGTCCGGTTCGAAGGTGAAGGGTGCCACGGCCCGGCCCAGAGTGTCCGCGCCGTCGACACCGGGCCGAAAGCGGTACGGCCCCCAGATGACCTCAGCGCGCATTTGCGCTGTCACGCCTCCACCAAGCACCGGATCCTGGGATCGGTCGCGATCGTCCCGTACTTGGAGCTGCACCTGAAGGCAGCCGAGCGCCGCAGGCCGCATGAACCGGACATAGACGAAGTGGTTGTTCGGATCGATCTGAAGTTGCAGCTGGGGGTCAGCTCTCGGTGCCAACGGTCACGCTCGATCTGCGCGACCGACGAGGCCGTCATGTTGGCTTCCCGGGAGGCCCGCCACGAGGCGACCACAGCGGCGCCGCTGAAGGCCGCTGCGACGGCAGCGATGGAGGTGTCTGCGATACCCATGCCGGACTGTAGCGCGGGGTGGAAATCCGCCGAGCGGAAGGTCAGGGACGGGTGGCCACGATGACTTCCGTCCGCACGACCTCGGCGAACGTGCCCTCCGGGCTGAACTCCGTCAGAGCCTGGCGCACGTCGCGCTCGAAGGCGTCCTTGCGGTCACCCAGCTGCGCGGGGCTGGAGTAGCTGTAGGAGAACTGCAGGCCGATCACGTCGTCCAGGGTGCGGGTGATCGTGCGGTCCCAGCGGGCAGTCTCGAGACTGGAGAACGGGGAGCGGGCCAGTACGTCCTGGTGGCGCTCCTTGGGGTGGGAGTAGGTGCCGGACCCTGCCCGGCGCTCGGGACCGAGATAGCGGGTGCGGACGTCGGCGATGACCTGCAGCCAGGGGGCGGGCTCGACGTCGCCGGGGGCCCCGCCGGAGGCGAGAACAACGGCCCCGTCCGGCTCGACGAGTTGGTCGAGGTCGTGCAGGGTCTGGTCGCGGTCCATCCAGTGGAAGGCCGCGCCCATCACGGTCAGCCGCACCGGGTCCAGGTTCATGCCGGGCATGGTGGTGGAGTCGCCCTGGACCCAGTCGATGTTGGTGATGTCCTGCTCTGCGGCGAGATTGCGGCCCTCGTCGAGCATGCCGGGCTCAGGGTCGACGGCGGTGACGCGGCCGACGAGCCGGGCCAGCGGCAGGGCGAGCACGCCGGTGCCGGTACCCAGGTCGAGGACGCGCTGGGTGCCGTCGAGGCCGAACCTCGCGGCGAGCATGTCGTACAGGGCGGGGTCGTAGCCGGGGCGGAAGCGCGCGTAGTAGGGCGCGGTCGAGATGAACAGCTCGTGCGGGGTGCGGGCGGCGGTCATCGGGTGAGTCCTCGTTTCGGTCGTGGGCGTACGGCGGTGTCATCCCGGCAAACGAGTCGGGGGTGAGGTGAGGTGCTCCCACCAGGTGCGCAGGGGTGCGGCTCCGGCGCCTTCGTGGGCGATGGAGCCGTCGGGGTGGCGGTCCGGCTGGCCCAGCAGCTGCCGTTCGATGTCGCTGAGGCCCTCACGCTGCAGCAGCTCGGGGGCAGGGTCATCGATGGCGGCGAGCCAGCGGTAGCCGTACTGCATCATGACCGCGAGTCGAGGGCGGCCGGAGGTATTCAGGCCACCCGCGTGCCAGAGACGGTTCTCGAACAGCATCACGTCGTACGGCCCCACGTCGGGGGTGAAAGCGCCGGGCGGGTCGATGGCCTCGGCCGGGACAGTAACGGGGCCGGTGTCGGTGTGGCTGCCGGGCACGACCATGGTGACGCCTGCGTCAGGTGTGAGGTCGCTGAGGAAGTAGGCGGCCTTGATCGACATGCGACGGACGGAGCCGATGCCGAGGTCGCGGGTGGCGGCGCCCATGTCGCGGTGCCAGCCATGACGCTCGGGCACGCGGATGGTCCGCGGGGCACCGGGCGGGATGGAGGGGAGGTGGATGAGGTTGCTGGACATCAGGTACACGTTCGGGCTCAGCAGGGCCACGACGACTGGCAGCACGGTTGGGTTGGCCACGAGGGGCAGGAAGGTGTCGTCCATGGCCGTGATGCCGCGGAAGCCGTCCTTGCCGTCGGCGCTGCGGTCGCGGCCGATGGCGCGGTCGCTGGCGAGCAGACGCGTCGCCGCCGCGGCGGCCTGCTCGCGCCACTGTGGTGTGACGGCGTCACGCAGGACGACATAGCCGTCGTCTTCGAAGGCGGTGAGGAGGTCTGGATCCGGTGGGGACGCTGTGCCGAGGATCATGAGCTGCTCTCCTTGAGCAGTTGGGCGGCCCGGGCGCTCAGGCTGGTGGCCGCGAGGCCGCAGTGCTCCAGCAGGCCTTCGGGGGTGAGGGGGTGGCCGGGCTCCTGATAGCCGACGACGTGGAAGCGGTGCGCGTCGCGGCGGACGGCAAGGAGCGCGCGGACCGTGCTGGTGTACGTGGGGGCGGCCAGCAGGACGGGGGTGTCGTTGCCGAACAGGCGGGCAAACGCCTCCTCACTGAGAGCGTACGGCCGGTGCGGGGCGGGGCCGAGGACGGCGAGATCGTTGACGTGGACGTAGCGGATCTTGACGTTGGGGTGCGAGCGGCGCAGCGTGGCGGCGGCGGAGGTCAGCTCGCGGGCCGGGACGTTGCCGGCTGAGGCGAGGATGATGTCCGGGCGTCCGCGGTGGCTCAGCTGGGGCCAGACTGCGGCGCCCTCGGTGAGTTCTTCGTGGAAGGGGTCGGGCGGGAATGCCGGGCCGGGGTGCTTGTCGGTGATCAGGAAGTTGACGTGGTCGTGGCCGGTGAGCATGACGGAGAGGACGGCTGCGGCCCGCGTGGTGTCCGCTGGGGTGTAGACGTGCACGGAGCTGTCCTCGGTATCCAGCAGGGACGAGACGAGGCCGGGGTTTTGGTGCGTGTACGTGTTGCGCCAGCCCAGCGAGGTGATCAGGTAGTTGACCGAAGGCAGGCCGCTGTGGCCGGCGCGGTAGCGCAGGCGCCGGTGCTTGAGGTGCTGGACGAGCAGGCTGGTGTTGACCGGTGCGAAGGCTTCGTAGGTGGCCAGCAGGGCGTCCCGGCCGGTCTCGGTGTACCCCTGGAGCCAGCTGTGGCAAATCTCCTCGTTGAGGATCTCAACGGCCCAGCCCGGAAACGGTCCGCCGTCCGAGAGTTGGAGGCGGTTGGAGGTGATTTCGTCCGGGCTGAACAGGCGGAAGGCCCCGTGCGTTGCGCGGTCGCGGATGACCGCGGACACGTCCGGCCAGGCCCGGGGGCTCCGGGCCGTTGGCGGGGACGGGGCCTTCGCGGGCGCAGGTGCCGGTCCGGGCAGAGCCTGCCGGATCAGGTCGGTGGGGCGGCCCTGGGTGGTGAACAGCTCCGTCGGCCGGTAGGAGCCGAGCCAGGATGCCAGTGCCGCGAACTCCGCGTCGTTCTCGGCCGGGCTCTTCAGTGGGGTCTTGTGGACGGCTGGGGTTCCCGCGATTTGTCGCCCGGCCACCTGCGCGGGGCCGGTGTGGCCCTTGGGCATGGTCAGTACGATCACCGGCTGTTGCCCTGCCTCGTTGAGCGGGCGCAGCTGTCCGAAGGCGTCGGCGAGCAGTCGTCGAAAGCCTGCCAGATCGGTGCCGTCGTCGATCAGGGGCGTGTAGCCGAGGCCGGCGAAGTAGCCGGATATCTCGTCCTTGCTCATGCCGGCGAGCAGGGAGGGACCGCCCATCTTCAGTCCGTTGGCCAGCACTACGGGCAGCACCGCTCCGTGCTTCCCGCTGCCGACCAGGGCGCGGCGGGCGAGCCAGGCCGCCGCCGTCGCCCCGGTCTCCAGCTCTCCGTCGCCGATGAGCGGGAGCACGAGACGGTGCGGGGCGTCGAGGACCATGCCCTGGGCGATGGCGAGCGCGGGCCCGAGCTGTCCGCCGGTGTGGCGTACGCCGGGGATCAGCGGGGTGATCTCCCCGCCGAACTTCGCAGTGTGCGGGAAGCCGGTGATCAGGGCGCGTAGGTCGGGCATCGACCAGCCCGGGACTTTACTGGTCAAGGGCAGGGTGCCGTTGAGGTAGGCGTGGGCGAGCGCGGCCGGGCCGGCGTGCCCGGCGCCGTGCAGCACGAGCAGTTCAGCGTCGGCTGGCCGCCGGGCGGTCAGCGGTCCGAGGTGGGCGAGCAGGTAGTTGACCGGCGGGCAGACTCCCCAATGCCCGCTCGGGCTCTCCTTGATGTCCGTCCGTCTGAGCGGACGGGCGAGGCGGGGATTGTCGGTCAGGTAGAGCTGGGCGGCCGACAGATAGTTCAGGGCGCGCCAGTAGGCGTTGATGGCCTGGTCGGTTACGGCGTCGGCGGCTTGGCGTGCCGCGCGGTTCCAGTCCGGGAGGCCCAGGGACGTCCCGGCAGGCGGGGGTGGCGGATCGGTGCCCGGGTCCAGGTCGGTGGTGGCGGTCATGTCAGCAGCTCCGGGTGCGGGTGGCCACCGCGTCGATGGCGGCGGTGATCCGGGCGGTGCGGATGCCGTCGGTGGCGGATTCGGTGATCAGGTGGAGCATCTGGGCCTGTTCGTGGTCAGGCAGTGCCGACCAATCCAGTTCGGCTCGTTCCAGGGCCGTGGCCAGGTCGTCGGGGACGCTGCGGGCGGCCCTGTCCCGGATGGGCTGGAGGGTGAGCGCGATGCCTGGTGTATCGGGCGGGATCGTGGCGGCGGTGTCGCCCGGGATGGCGGCCTGTCCGCGCACGGAGACGGCGACGGCGGTACGGGCGTGGCCATCGGGGAAGGTGACGCGTAGCCGCTTGCCGCGGAGGCCGGCCGGTCCGGCGCAGGGCAGCAGCAGCATGCTGTGCACGCCGGTGCCGAGCGGGCGGGCGAGCACGTGCAGTGTCTCGGTTCCGGCCGGCAGTGGCAGCAGCGCGCGGAGGTCACTGGCTGGGGTTGTGGGGCCGGGCAGCGGGGGCTGGGTGACGGCGATGATGCCGCCCTCTCCCCCGTTGGCGCAGCGGACGGACTTGCTCGCGAACAGGCAGCGGTCGGTTGCGGCCAGCAGTGCGTCGGTGAAGTGGTGCTTCCAGCTGCCCTGGCCGGGTTGTGCGGGGAGGTGTTCGGCGCAGGCCACGGTGAGTGCGAAGGAGACACGGACCGGCAGTTCGTCGGCCAGCCGGTCGCGAAGCTCGGCGATGGCCCGGTGGAAGGCGGAGGTGCCGTCCAGCGTGACGGCGATGATGACTTCGTCCCCGCCGAAGGTGGCTGCGCATCCGGCCTCCCAGGGCTGGGTGTGGAACCATGCCCGGGTGACGGCGCCGAGGCGGGCCATCACCCGGTTCCCGGCAAGGTGCCCGTAGCAGTTCGGATCGGTGGCGTTGGCCTGCTCAACGTGGTCCTTGAGTCCGTCGACGTCGCCGATCGCGAGCCCCACGAGTCCGCCGTCGGTCAGGGCGGCGGCGAGGGCACGGGGGATGTTGCTGTGGAAGTCGGGGAAGGTGATCAGGCCGGTGAGCGGGTCTTCGCGGCTGCCGGCGCACCAAGTACGCAGCGGCATCTGGGCGGGGTCGAAGAGGGGGACCGAGCTGGTCAGCGATTCGGTGACGGCCGCTTTCGGGCAGGGTTTGCCGGACAACTCCATCAGTGGGCCTCCGAGATCCTGGTCAGGACCGGTACGAGCCCGGCGGACAGCAGCAGGAGCAGGGTGGTGAGCGTGTGCAGACAGACCGTGCCGGGCGGTACGGCGATGTCGGCGCGGCCTCGGTTCAGCCAGGCGGTGTGAAAGCCCGCCGCGGCGGCGCCTTCGACGTCTGCGCGCAGCGAGTTCCCGACGTGCAGCAACTGCCGTGGGCCGAGCCCTGAGGCGTGCTCGACGGCGGCGAAGGCCGCGCGCTCTGGTTTCACCGCGCCGGTCTCGGCGGAGTAGAGCACCTGCGTCAGGTCCTGGAAGGCCACAGGAGTCTGGTCCGGGATGGAGGAGCCAAGGCTGTTGGTGATGGCGAACAGGGCCAGGCCCTGCTTGCGGAGCGTGGCGAGGGTGGGCCGGACGTCGTCGTACACATCCGGTCGGGCCGCCCGTTGCCGGGCTCGCTCCAGCACGTCGGTGAGCCGACCGCACAGGTCGGGGCAATGGAAGGTGGCGGAAAGTTCGCCGGCGAGGTCCGTGGGGCTGATCCGGGAGCGTTTGGCCTTTTGTTCCATCAGAGTGCGGGCCTCGGCCAATGAGATGCCCAGGAGTTGGGCAACCTGCCCGGTGGTCGGTTCGGCTTCGGGGCGTACCAGGGTGCCGCCGAGGTCGAAGGAGATTGCGCGTACGTCGGCCCAGGACCGGCGAGGACTGCGGGGCTGGCCGGTCATGGACCGGTCACCTCTCTCACCGCTGTTCCCGCGGGCACGTTGAGGGGTTCGGCGAGTCCGGGGGTGGCACGGACCGGCAGGTGTCCGTTCTCAACCTGGACGGGGGCGGAGAAGATCTCCTGGCGCAGCGGTTCCAGAGTGAGGTGCCACTCGACGGCAGGGATCTTGTCCCGGCAGCACGTTCCGGCCAGGGCGAGCGCCGCAGGCAGCCGGTCGCCGTGGGGGAAGGTCGCCATCCCCAGGTCCGCCGCGAAGTCGGTGATGTGCAGTGCGCGGGCCAGGCCTCCCGACCAGCCCGGGTCGACCTGCCAGACGTCCACAGCCTGGCTGGTCAGCAGGCGCACCTGCTCGGCTTCGTCGACCGCGTGCTCCCCCGCCGCGAGGGCAACTCCCGCCCCGGCGGACCGCAGCCGGTGCCAGGCCCGCGTGCCGGATGGCAGGAGCTCTTCAACGAAGGCGACGTCCAGATCGGCGAGGACGGGCAGCAGCCCCATCGCCTCGTCCAGGCGGCAGCGCCCGAGCGCGTCGACCATGAACCGGCCCTCACCCGCCGCCGCCCGCAACGGGCCGAGCGTCTTCGCGACAGCCCTCGGCCCGGCGAGGATGAGGTGCCTGGGCAGCGGCCACTTCTGTCCCCAGAACCCGGCCTCGGCAATCCAGGCCGCCGCGTCCAGGGCCGCCGGGTGGACCGCGTCGAGGCCAAGCGCGGTGGCGTAGGCCGGGACGGTAGTGCGGATGGTGCCGCCCAGCAGAGCCGTCACGCTCACCCCGGCGGCGCGGGAGGCCAGGTCCCAGCAGGCCAGTTCGACGGCCGAGGCGGCCTGGCGGGCGTGCGGACCGCTGTGGTGCCGCCCGGTCTTCTGGCGGTAGGCGAGACGGCGCGGGGCGGCGGCGTCGTGCCCGATCAGTCCGTGGGCGAGGTCATCGGCGATGATCTGCGCGACCGTCTCGGAGACCGAGGCCTGCCAACCGGAGACACCGTCGCCCACGAGTTCGATGGCGAACCGGGTACGGTGCTCGGCCCAAGCCGGACCTGCCGGCGGGGCACCCGCCGCCGCGGCGATCGGCTCGGGCAGGCCCTGCGGGAGCCCGGGGGGCTGGGGTGCCAGCTGCCAGGCGCGGACCGCGCGGATCATGGTGGCCGCCGGAACCGCAGCGGGTAAGTGGGTGGGGAGGGTGAGCGCTGCCATCAGACCTTCGCTCCCGTCAGTTCCTCGCCGGCGAAGGTGAAGCACCAGGGCGAGCGGTAGTTCTGCCACCACTGCGGACGCAGCCCGGTCGCAGCGAAGAGTTCCTCCACGCTGCGGCGCATCGTCAGGTGCCACTCGATCGTGTCCGAGCCCGGGGTGCGGTAGACGTCCATGAAGGGGTTGTGGGCCTGGTAGGTCTGGAACCGGGGGAAGGTCGTCGTGACGTCGACGAAGTCCCGCAGGTGGGCGACGGCTTCCTCGATCGGGTCCAGCCCGACGATGTACGTGAAGTCGGTGGTGATGTCCCGCTCCTTGGCCCGGGCGAGGACGTCGACCATGTCCTGAGGGGTGAGCTTGGCCTTGGACTCCTTGAGGATCTGCCGGCGTTCGGTGAAGCATTCGGCGGTCAGCGTCAGGTGGAACGGGCCCAGGCCGGCGGCGTCCATGCCCTCGTCGGTGGTGAGTACCGAGGACAGGAAGTGCAGGGTGCCGGTGCAGCCGTTCGCGCCCATTGCCGCGCGGACCTCGCGGAGGTGCTCGAGCGCGAGGTGCTCGTGGAGGAAGCACCCGGTGCAAACCGTCACCGTCTCCACGGCAGCGAGGTCGGACAGTCCGGAGTTCGCCGCGAGGACGCCGAGGTAGCCGGGCATGTCCAGGGCCTTGATCTGCGGGTCGGAGGCGCCTTCGAGGGTGTTGGGGCAAAACACGCAACCGGTGCACTGGGAGCGCGCGTTGGAGTTGAGGGTCAGCATCCGGGTGCCGTTGCGCCAGTAGCCCAGCACCGCGTCGTCGTCCTCGATGCCGTCGACCTCGCCGACCTTCTCGCCGTTCAGCCGCAGCTCGTGCTCGTCGAGCTCGAACGGGGAGTCGGTGCGGCCCAGCGAGAGGATCAGGTACAGCGGGGTGTCGGGGCGCGAGTCCAGCCGCAGCTGGAACCGCATGCGGGGCTTGTCCAGCGGGGACCGGGCCCCCGACGCGTTCAGCGCGATCAGCAGCACGTCCTCAGGGTTGATGTTCCATGCGCTGGCCACCTGGTTGAGGTGGCGAACCGACGTGAGCATCCGAGATTCCCTTTCGTGTGGAGGGAGTTGCCGCACCGGCAACGGGTGATGCTGCCGACGGCGCGCGGCGATCAGGCGGGGCCAGAGGCAGGCGGATGATGATCTGCTGGTCCCTGCCGCCCACGTCTCGTCGGCGGCCGCGACCGGAACGGGTGGCGGAGCACATGGCGGACCCCCCCCCCCTTTGCTCGGGCGGACAGCCGCCGCGTGCTGCGACATCACGAGAATGAGCTCAACTGTTCGAGTTCGTCGACCAGTTGAGAGGGGTCCCATGGGGGGTCCCGCCTCCGCAAAAGAGTCACCGGCCCTGTGCGCTGAGTGATTGGATGGAGAGGTGGAAGAGACCACCGGTCACCCGTTGGTGGTGGCACGTCATGCGGCCGGCAAGACGATGGAGGAACTCGTCTCCGGCATCCATGCCGCCGCCGCGCGACGGCATCTGCGCTCAGGGATCGACGAAGCACGGGTGCGTAAATGGCAGCGCGGGGTGCGCCCCAGCGAGGAATCCCAGATCTACATCGCCGAAGCACTCGGCTGGCCTGCACACATCGTCCGCGCCGACGACTGGCCGAACTGGCTGCCGCTCACCGCCAACGGGGTGCTCCCCCTCGGCCCCCACAGCTCCGTGCCCGCTCTGAGAGAGGCCCAGCGAACAGCGATGGAACGCCGCACCTTCCTGACGATCTCCGGCGCCGCCCTGTCCGCCCTGGCCGCGGACTGGGCCGCCGGCCCTGCCGACGCGCTCACCCAAGCCCACGACGGCAAACCCATCGGTGAAGACCTCGTCACCTACCTGGAGAACTCCACCCAGCACCTCGCCAGCCTGTCCACCGAGCAGCGACAGCACACCCCCGCCCTCCTGGACGCCCACCTCACCACGGTGACCGAACTGCTCGAAACCGGCCGCTACACACCCGCCCTCGGCATGCGCCTGCACACCCTGGCGGCCTCCCTCTCCCAGACCGTCGCCTGGCACGCCTTCGACCTGCGCCGCCACACCCACGCGAGCCAGAGCTGGGTCGCGGGCCTGCACAACGCCCACGCGGCAGGAGATCGCGACCTGGGCGCCGGGCTCCTGGGCGACCTCGCCTACCAGGCCGCCTGGCGCCGCGATCACACCACCGCAACCACCATCCTCCACCACGCCCTGACCCGCGCCCAGAATCCCGCCGCCCGCTGCCTGCTCCAACTGCGGCTGGCCCGCACCCTCGCCGCACGCAGCGACCGCAGCGAACGCGGCGCCGTGCTCCGCGCCCTCACCGCCGCCGAGCACCACCTCAACGAAGCCGGCACCGACCGGCCCGCCTGGTGCGCCTGGGTATCCGAAGCCGACCTCGCCGTCGACTCCGGACAAGCCCTCCTGGACCTCGGCGACACCCGCCGCGCCCACCAGCTCATCAGCGAAGGCGAACGCCTCCTGCCGCCCACCCGGGACAAGACCAAGGGCGTCTTCCTCGCCTACCGCGCCGCAAGCTACCTCGACCTGAAAGAACCCGAACCCGCCGCGGCCGCCGCCACCCAGTCCCTGCTCCTGGCCCGCCGCTTCGGAGCACCCCGCTGCGCCCGCCTCGTCGACGACCTGCTCCCCCGCTTTCAGCCCTACGCCCGCGCGCACGGCGTACCCGAGCTCCTCCAACTCGCCACCGCATAGGGCCTTTCGTGGAAATCCTGGTCTCGTGGGGTCTGGCGTACAAAGAGGGCGTCGTTGTCAGTGGTGCCGTGCATGATCGGCGCGTCAGGTCTTCGCGGAGGTCGGGAAGGGCCATGCCGATCACAAACCAGCAGGTAGAGAGGCACGCGTTTCTGCGGCAGATGTACGACGACTCGTACTTCCCTGATCGCATAGTCGACCAGGGGAAGGCGATCCTGCTACGGCTGTGCGAGCGAATCGAGGCCCAGCAGCCGTCGGATCTGGGGACCTTGTATGCGCTCACCCAGGCTGCGACGGAGGAGTTCAACCTGCTTGACAGGGAGTTCGTGGCGGCCGGGAGCGGAATCGAGACCGTTGCGCGTGAGTGGATCTGTGACGAGTTTTGCTTCGTCGCGTCGGCATACGGGTTCACTGACCCACATGCGGAGGTGCTGACCGCCGGCCGGGACTGGTGAACGATGACGGGAAAGCCACCTCCGATCAGAGCCATTCGTATCGCGGGCCAGACCACCGCCCGAGGCGGCACCTCAACATCCTCACAGTCGTATCGCGTGGCGACAGCGCGGTTCGCTGGTGCAGGGCCCTTCGTATCCTCACACGAGTGCCCCTGGAGAGGTTTGGGAAAGAGGGTAGGGACCCAGCTGTGACAGCTCAGAGTCGCCGGACAACTCCGATGTGCCAGTGTCGGATGAGACCATCCGCCCACGAGTTCACGGAGCTGTGAGGGGCGGAGTCGTGGCGCCATTGCCGAACGATGTTGCGGCGGCGGACATGCGCAGGGACGGGACTGCGAGCCGCTGGAGCCGTACCCGGGGAACGCGCGGGCTCGGTGTAAGTGGCGTTGCAGCAAGTACAAGCGGATCATCTACCCGAGTACAAGTGTCGAGTGCGGTGCGCTCCCCGCCTGCCGACGAGTGGCTCCTCATCGTCGACATGTGTGAACCAGGGCACGTCATTGAGAGCGCTGCTCATGCAGTCCGTGATGAGCGCGTGAAGCGGCGCGTTGACGGCGAACGTCGTCACCGTCTCCGGTAGAGCCAACTTCCCTCATAGTCACGGTCAACGGTCTCCTGCGACTCGATGGTGAACCCGCGATAGAGCTCAGAAGCTGTTGTCTTTTCGGGCGTGATCGGTGCGTTTCCGCTGGTCGGGGATAGCAGTGGTGATTCCGTGGGAGTCGTGGCCTGTCGGGTCGTCGCTCCCCGGGAGGTCACGAATGCCGTCAGTCGTCGGACTGCTGGAACAGCACGAGCTCGCCGCTCGCCGTCGAGTCGACGGGCTGCGGGAAGAGGCCGACCGCATCCAAGCCGAACTGGCCGCGGCCGAGCAGGAATGGCAGGAATGGGCGATTGCTCGCAGGCGGGTCGACACGGTGCTGGCTCCGCACGGCGGCAACACCGCCGGCACAGAGGTCACTGAGGATCCGCAGGTTGCGGACGCACCGCCGCAACCCCGGGATGCGGCGAAGCCGAAGTCGCAGGTGCCGATGTGGCGTGAAGGGCTGGCCTGGTCGGTGCTGTCGGTGGACTATCAGCGCATCCTCACCGCGCTCGCGGACCGGCACCGGCTCCATCAAGGGGCCCTGACCTGCCAGGAGTTGGCCGTGACGTTCGGCCTGGACGCGGTGCCGGCGAAGGTGGAGGCGCTGCGGTCGAAGGCGAAACGCCTGGTCGAACCGTGCTGAACCATGCATCTGCTAGAGAAAGGGGACTGCTGCAGGGGTGGGTGACAGCGGGGTTTATGCAGCCAGGGCTGCGGCTCGGTCATGATGGTCTCGTACTCGACGGGGGTCAATCGGGCCAGGCGTCTCTGACGCCGGCGTCGGTGGTAGGTGCGCTCGATCCAGGTGACGATC
The DNA here is from genome assembly GCF_045041015.1 of Streptomyces sp. NBC_00019. Taxonomy (NCBI): domain Bacteria; kingdom Bacillati; phylum Actinomycetota; class Actinomycetes; order Kitasatosporales; family Streptomycetaceae; genus Streptomyces; species Streptomyces sp. NBC_00019. The sequence goes on along the minus strand of NZ_CP108302.1, from coordinate 11,204,048 downwards.
GCGATCCGCAGTTCCTGGCGGGTGGCCCAGGTACGGCGGTCGAGGACGTTCTTCTGAAGCAGCGCGAAGCGTGGCGATCTGCGGGTCGCGGTCAACCTTTCCGGGAAGCCCGCCGCCATCCCGCTGGGCGCCGGCCGGCACCGGGCCGGCGGGGGGAGGGTGCTGGCCGCCTGGGAGCCGGCCGAGGCCCCGGGCGACGACGGGGTGCTGCACCTGCCGCCGGAGTCGTGCGTGGTGCTGGCCGACGACCGAGACCGCGCCTCCTGCGGGCGGCCGTCAGATCTTCCCCCGGTCCCACGCGTTCAGCATGCCGTCGAAGGAACGGACCAGGGCCAGTACGGCGGCCCCTGACCGCGGGTCCAGGAACGCTTCTTCAAAATGCACCTGGTTTCCGTGCGCCTTGAATTCCAGTGGCACCCGGCCGCCCTCGCGCCAGATGATGCGGCCCGGTCCACGAGGAAGGTCGCCGCCCCCGCCCAGCACGGCCGCCACGAAGAGGAACGGCAGCAGGGGCGAGAACAGCCACCACACGCACCACCAGACGATCCGGCCCTTGTATCCCACCGCGTCGGGTGCGCCGGGCCGGCTCACCGTCCACCGGGTACGCAGCCCCCTCCTGAACGCCTTCTCGCGTACGACGGTGCAGAGGAGCTCACCCTGCTCGCCGAGTACTTGATAAACCGAGACGCCCTTCGCGCAGGAGGCGGTCACCACGGTGGCGACCCGCGCCCCGCGGTACTCGTCCGCCCACAGGACGAAGGAGCGTGCGCCGCTGCCCCGGGCCGCGAGATAGGCGGGCACGCCCCCCGGCGGCAGCTCCCGTTCCACGTGGCCGACCGTCCAGGACGGTCCCGGCTTGACAAAGAGGTTGATCTTGCGGGCGACCGGCTCGGGAGTGACCCCCTCCTGTCGCCTCGGGTGAGTCATCGTCAGCATGCCGACCATCCGGCTTCCCCCTCGTACGGTCCTCGCCGGTGCGAGGAGCGTACGGATCCTACGGCCGTGAGGGTGCTTGTGCCGCTGGGGCCGGGCAACTCGCGTTCCGAGTAAGGGTCTTCGCCCGGCGACGCCGTGCCGAAGCGCGGGAGACGGCTCAGACAACGATGACCCGGCGCCCGCGCGCGTGACCGGCCTGGCTGTCGATGTGCGCCGCCGCGGCCTCGCACCCGCGCGCCGGCCCCGCGGGCGGGACATCAGCGCGTCTCGGCCACCCGCCTGCCACCTCGCCCACCAGTTGTCCACGGCCCTGACCGACACTCTGCACAGGGCCGCAACCTCCGACCGGTCCCGGCCGTCCACCAGCGCGGACACCGCCAGCAGACGTACAGCCTCCTGTGCGTCCGGCGACCAGCGCGAACACAAAGCGTTTCGGATCAATATGCGTTGGAAGGGTAATCCGCTGCGGGCGGGTTCAAGACCGGTCTCCGAGCTGGCGGGATCGGCCTCACGCCCCGTGAAGTCGTCCATTCTGGACCCGTTGATCTGGTGCGACGTCCCGCTGGAGCCGCCGGGCGCCGCTTCGAAGCCTGCCACCAACGCAACCCGATCCCTGTCCTGCGCGCAGGCCGACGACGTCCCTTGCACCGTGCCGTACGACATCTACGGCACGGCCTACGGAAGAAGTGAGACACCGGCCGGACCCACGCTGATGCCGGGGGCCGGCACGGCCCGCCGCTCCGTGCGGGTCGGCCCCCGGCGTACACTCACGGGCGCACCGTCGAGCGACGGCGAACCCGGGGGGGGAGACACCGTCCGTGCATGACTACGACGACCCGGCCTGGGGGAGGCCGCTTCCCGTCCGCCCGGCCGCACTGCGCTGGCTGCTGCTTCTCCCCCTGACCCTGGTGTTCCTGCCGCTGTGGTGGGTGGTGTGGGTCTTCCTCGCGGTCTGCCTCTACTGCGTAGCGCCGGTGGCCGAGCTGATCGTCTACATGGTGCCGCGTGCCGAGAACGGCGCGATGCGGGTGCTGAACGCCACGCTGGGCCAGGTGCCGTTCGTCCCGCTCTGGTGCGTGACCCCGGTAACGATGGTGCGGGAGGGCGACACGGCGTACTACCAGGCGCACAGCACGGATCCCGGATACCTCGCCTACGAGCAGCCGCTCCGCGACAGCAGGTTCCTGACGGATCCTGACTCGTCGGGTAGCGACGTAACCGCCGTGGAGGTCCACGGCGGCCGGAAGCCCTGATGGGCAAGGGCTGGGAACGCCGCAGGCGTCGGCTTGTGAACCGGATGTCTCAGGCGGGGCCGGTCGGCGGCGTGCTCGCCGTTCTGCTCAGCCTGGGGCGGGCGAGGAACTCCGACTGCGAGGACGTGTTCGCGGAGACGGCGCTCGCCGTCGACGGCGTGGTGTCGGCCGAGTTCGACTGCAGCGACATGTTCGGCGGCGGCTGGCAGCGGGGCAAGGTGGTCCTGCGGGCCTCGTCATACGACGAGGCGATTCGGATCATGGACGCGCTGTTGCGGGCGTTCGCCGCCGAGCCGCGCCTCGAACCCCGGTGGGCGACGCCGCAGGAGTACCGCAACGAGGACGGGTCGATCGTCGTCGGCGCGGGGGCCGTCGGATTCTCGGCGGTTCCGACGATCCGTGAGGTGCGCGGACACTACGGAAGGACTGACTGAGTGATACGACGTGAGCGAATGCGGTTGTTGCCGGCTGTCGTGGCGGCGGCGCTGATGCTGTCCGTCTCGGCATGCGGTGCAGCCAAGTGCGAGAAGGCGTTCCCCGCGGCGGCGATGTCGGTCCCCGGTGTGGTCTCCGCAGAATGGGACTGCAGCGAACAGTTCGGCGGCGGCTGGCAGCGCGGTGACGTGGTGATCGAGGCGACCACCGAGGACGAGGCCATCGCGGTGATGGACGCGGCCCTGCGGGCCTTCGCTGCATCGCCCGACCTCGAGGACCGTTGGGCGACCCCGCAGAAGTACGTGACCGAAGACGGGTCGATCATCGTCGGGGCGAACGACGTGGGGTTCAACGGCGCGCCAAATGTCGGCGAGGTGCGCGAACACTACGGCATCACGCCCGGCTGACACCCGCTAGTACCTCCGGCCGGAGAGAGTCCCGGTCGCCTCGGCGGAGACGGAGCGTGAGCTGGTCGGCCGGGCGCTGACGCGGGGGCTGCTGCTCGACTGCCTGGCCCGCCACCACGTCGGGTGGGCACGGTGGTTCGGCATCGCGCTGGGGTACGCGGCGTGCTCGCGGGAGGAACTGCGCACGGCCCTCCCGGTGCTGGTCGAACCAGGAGTATCAGATCATTGAAGAATCCCATGCGCCGGTCGTGGCGGAGCGGCCTGGCCCGGCCACGCCCAAAGCGAGCGTGAACCGGCCCGGCTGCTGCTCGGCCAGCCAGCCGCGGGCCACCAGCCGTTTCGCCTTCGAACGCAGCGTCTCCACCCGCGCCGGCACCACGTCCATGCCGAACAAGACGGCCATCTCCTGACAGGTCGCCGAGCCCTGCCCGAGCCGGACCCGATCGGCGAGCGCCCGCACGATGCGCTGGTAGTCCACTGACAGCACCGTCCAGGCCAGCCCCTCACGCCACACCGGCACCGGCGACTTCGGCTTCGCCGCCCCCGGCGCTGACGACGTCTTTTCAGCCTGCCCCTCGGCGGCCGGCGCTGCCCGGGCCGCCTGGGCGTGACCTTGCCCGGTCCCGTCCACGGGGGCCAGCACCTCGCCGACCCGCGAACGGGCGGTGGCCCACTCCTTCCATTCCTGCTCGGCCACGGCCAACTCGGCCTGGATACGGTCGGCTTCCTCCCGCAACTCGTCCACCCGACGGCGAGTGGCGAGCTCGCGCTGTTCCAGCAGCCCCACGACCGACGGCATCCACGACCTCCACAGGAGCGACAACACAACAGCCCACCACTCCCACAGGATCGCCGACCCCATGCCCGACCAGCGAAAACGCAGTCCTCAAGTCCGGAAAGACAACAGCTTCTAACGTCGTGACCGAGGGCCTGGGCTGGGGGACTCCGAGGTGAGCGGGCGGGCCTGAGCTGGCGCGGCCCGCCGACGGACCGTCTGCCGGCGGTCCAGGAAGGCGGCCAGGCGCTCGCGACGGCCCTGGGCAACCTGTCGGGCCGCGCCTCCCGCGGCCCGACCCATGACGCCCTGCCCTGTCCTGCGGCCGACGCCGGGCGTGGTCAGGTTCCCGCCACCGCGCTACCCGCCCGCCTCCGTCGGCTCAGACGGCCGGCAGCGCGTACAGCCGCTTGGCGTGCATCGCGGCCAGCCGCTTGCCCGCCGGGACCACATACCACTTCTCGTTCTCACCGGTTTTGTCGTTGTACGTCCAGCGCAGCTTCCCGGTCGCCGCGTCGAAGGCATGCACGCCGCCGTTCTTGTCGTGCTCGGTCGCGCCGTACAGCGTGCCGCCCACCTTGGCGAACTGCCACGCCTCCGCAGCAGAGCCCACCAAGTCCTCGTTGTGCCAGATCTGCTTGCCCGTACCGGGGTCCACCGCCCACATGCCGTACGCGCTGTCGGAGGCGTAGAGCACCCCGTCCAGGACCTGCGGATCGTTGAACCAGGTGAACTTCTCATTCGCCAGCGACCAACGCTCCGTGCCCGCGGCCAGCGCGAACGCCCGCAACCGCTGCCCGTCCGGCACGATCATCAGGTCCTCGTGCACGGCGAAGCGGTAGTAGTTGGACCTGCCGATCTTCTTCGTCCAGAGCTGCCGGCCCGTCGTCGTGTCGCGGACGGTCACGTTCTTCCGGAAGTCTGTGTACGCGAGGCGCCCGCCGACGACCGTGGCGGTGATGCCGAACTCCTCGGTCCCCGTGTCCCGCTTTTCACGCCAGGCAATCTTGCCGGAGGTGGTGTCGATCGCGGCGATCACGTTGGTCGGCGTCGAGAGGTTCTCCTCCAGGATCCCGGCGAGGACGTAGACGTGTCGGTCGTCGGCCGCGATGGGGCGCGGCTGCTCGTACTCCTTGCCCAGGCGGCTGCGCCAGGTCTCCTTGCCCGTGGCCGGATCGAGGCCCACCACGTCGCCGTCGTACTCGGCGCTGGCGAGATAGAGCGTCCCCCCGCCGTTGATCAGCTTGGCGCCGGGAATGGTGACGCCCGGCCGTGACCACTTCTCCTTGCCGCTGACGACGTCACGCCCCACCAGCGGGTCACCCGACACCACGACCGTGCCGCCGATGACCGCGAGCGCGTGGATCCCGGCCAGGTCGTCGTTGGCTGTCTTCTGTTGCCACAGCGGCTTGGGCGCGGTGCCCGGGGGCGGAGTGGTGAAGGTGTCACTGCCCTTGTTGGTGTCACCGCCCTTGCTTCCACCGGGAGTTGTGCTGCCGCCCGACGCGCCCGTCTCCTCCTCGGGGGTGCACCCCCATGCGCCTGCCCCCAGCACGGCCAGGCCGAGGCCCGTCCCGGCCAGCCTGAGCGCCTGCCTGCGTGACACCGCGTGCCCGTCACGTATGCCCATGTCGGTTCCCCGTCCCCGTTTTCGCCCGTATGGTGCCGACGCCCCTCGGACGTCTTGATCGCGGTCAGGCTAGCCGTCAGATTTCGGCCAGTCGTCGGGCGGTACGCAACCGGGACGCGTCCGTGAAACTCCTGTCACACAAGATCAGCGACTCCTGGCACTCGCGTAAGCGCTAATGATCTGCTGCGATGGTTCGCAGGATGTACGGCATCCACGCCGCCAGCGGAGACGGGATCACTCTCTCCGCCGGGGGGACCGAGGATCACAACGGACTGCGGGATGATCGGCGCACACGGCCCCCCACCCGGGCACTTGAGGGTGAGTCTTCGTCCGCTGGAAGGGGAATCCGCTGCGGGCGTGGTCGCGGCGTGCTGTCGAGCAGGTGAATTTGGCCTCCCTGTCCTGCGCTCCCGTCCGCAAACACGGAGTTGGGGACGCGTTGGGGAGACAAGGATAGGAACAGACTGACAAAGGCAGGGGAGTGCCGACACAGTTCACCCCATCTGACGTGCAAGAACTCCATGGATCAGCGTAGAAACGCAAGGACCGCCAAGATCCCCAAAGGACTCACACACCGCCAACGAGCGCGAACACAAAGCGTTTTCGGATCAATTAAAGGTGGGTGCGGGTCCTCTGAAGTGACGGTCGGGATCAGGCCGTGAGGCGGTATTTCTGCTGGTCGTGGCTGGGGTAGAGGCGTTGGTGTTCGCGGGCCGTGTGGAAGGTCCAGTAGTCCTCGAAGTCGCCGTTCGTGATCAGTGCGCGGAGTTGGAGGACGGCTTCGGCGCCGTCGAGTCCCCAGCGGGCGCCGGTGATGTCGAGGCGGTCGGCGATCAGGTGGCGGCAGGCTCCTTCGACGGCGCCGGTGGCGATGGGCCAGCCGGCTGTGAGGGCGGTGTCGTAGTGGAGCTGGTCGAGGTGGCCGGTGAGGTAGCGGTGGCAGGTGGTGACGGCGTCGCGGCGGGTGGCGGGAAGCTGTTCGGCTGCGGCTTGGAGGGTCATCTCGGTGGCGGCGCGCTCCGCGTGTCCGGCGAGGATCGCGGTGAGTTTGTCCGCGGCCCAGGTCTCGGCCTCGCGGCTGCCGGGTGGATGGAAAGCATGCGCGGCCGTCCAGCAGTACTCGGCAACGTGCACGAAGTCGAGGAGGACGTTGAGGCGGATGTCGCGGCGGGAGGCTTCGTCCTGGATCAGGTCGAGTTGGTGGCGGGCGCCGTCGACGAGCACGATCCAGTCCCGCAGATGCTGCGGGTCGCGGGCCTCGGCCTGGTCGAAGGCGTCTGTGATGACCTGCTCCGGAGGACGGATCACGGAGGCGGTGCACCATTTGCGCTCCGCTTTCGGGCCCGGCCTGACCGGCCGGCTCTGGCTGCGGCCGCCGGGCGGATGCACGATGTCGTGCGGCCTGCGCGGGGCCGGGACGGTGTCGAAGATGCAGGCCACCGTCGCCATGCGCTTGCGGTTGGGTTTCTCCCCCGGGGCCAGGCGTCCGCGCCGTCCGGCCGCCGCGGTCCTGGCCGCGGCCCGGCGGGTGGCCTCGCGCAGGGCTTCGGGGCGCATCACCACGCCTTTGCCGTCGACCTGGAGGACCAGCGGCATCTCGCGCGTGCACGGAGTGGGGATCTTCACCGTGTAGTAGGCGGCGATGTCGACAGCGGCGGCGACCACGAGTTCTTTGAGGCGGCGCTTGCCGAGCACTCTTCCGCACCGACGCTCGACCGCCTGCTGGGCCTGGTCGAACGAGCCTCTCACGGCTTCCAGGACCGCGAGGCGGGCCAGGCCGCGCGAGTGCCGGCCGGCGGGCAGCGACAACGCTTCGTCCGCCGGGTGCACGTTGGACACGCCCCGGCCGCGATAGGCGATCCTGGTCACCCGCACCGACCCGAACACGCAGGTCAGCCAGCGGGGATGGCTGCTCTCCCGCCAGGTCCGCGCCTGTCCTTCCGGCCCGCGCACCACCGGCCGTCCCGCGCCGGGGCGGGCCGCGGCTTCTTCCGCCCTCGCCCGCGCATCGAGGTGATCCTGCATCAACTGCCGCAGCAGCTCGCGTCCTTGGTGTTCGAGCAGTTCTTCCAGTTCGTCATGGGCCAGGCTGTGCGCCGGGGCGCCGGCCAACGTCGAGACAAGGCGTTCGAAGGCATCACGGGAGGCCACATACCCATCTGGCTCGGATAAGGCATCGTAGGGTTCCATCTGGGGCTCTTCTTCAGGTCTTCTTGCGATTCGGTTTGGTTGGCACCTTCGAATCTACGGAGAAGAGCCCCTTGGTCACCGGGAGTTGACCCGGCCGGTGTCCCCGTCATGGCGGGCCAGGGTGAACCGGCCCGGCGTGTCCTCGTCCAGCCAGCCCCGCTCCACCAGACGCTTCAGCTTCCCCCGGGTACCCTCGATCTTCGCCGTGGTGGCCTCCAGCCCGATCCGCGGCACGATCTGCTTGGCCTGCAACGGACCCGGAGCATCAGCGACGATCTCCACGATGTCCCGGTACACATCCGGCAACACCCCAGCGACCAGACCCTCCCGCCACGGCGGCACCGCCATCACCCCGATCCCGTGAGGCGCCGGCGCCCCCTCGGGTTCCGACGCATCGCGCGCCTCCACCTCCGGTGGTGCCTCCGCGGCCGACAACTCCGCCAGCACCTGCACGACGGTCTCCCGCGTGATCTCCCACCGCGACAGATCTGCCCGGGCCCTCTCCAGGCGGACGGCCAACTCCGCAGCCTCAGCCTGGAGTTCTTCCACCCGCTGTCGAGCCGCGGCCTCCCGCGCCTGAAGCTCTTCCGGCAACGACACCATGGCGCCCCCACCTCCACCTCGCCACGGTAGAAGCACGACGACACCGCCCACACGTCAATCAGCATCTTCCCAGCTCAGCTATCCCTCGAAAGGACCCGCACCCATTAAAGGTTGTCCTGTAACCGGTAGGAGGATTGGGGAGGCATGAGTGGGGTGATGTCAGCGGATGATCCAAAGTGGATCGAGCAGTTCGCGGGTTTGACCGAGGTGCAGTTCACCAGGCTGGTGGCCTTGGTACGACGTCGTGGTGGTGACGTTCAACGAGGCCGGCCTTGGAGACTGCCGCTGGAAGACGGCACCGACGCCGTGATCACACCAACCACAACATGATCGTTTCACTCGGAGAAGGGCAACCAACGCCCCGTACCTTCTCGGCCTGAGCCGGTCCAGAATGCCGCCATGGCCGACGAAGAGCACAAGCAGCCAGGTGCACGCTCCTTCCTGTCATGCGCCACCGAGGTGGCACGGCTGATGGATCTTGGGAACGCGGCCGACGTGCCGGAAGCACGCCGCGCACGGCACCTGGCCCATGCGGTGCGCAAGCCACTGCTCGAACGCACCCACCTGCCCGAAGAGTTCTTCGCCCCATTGAGTGACTCTGTCGGGGATCTTGGAATTCTCAGGCGGAAGGGCATGGTGATCGGGCAGGCTCGGCTTGGTTTCGCAGGTCGTGCGTCTTCTCCGAGGTGAGCCGGTGTCCCTTCGCCCCCGTTGTGGTGAACAAGTGCCCTCCGCGACCGCGCGGGTGGCGCGGGCGAGTAATCCCCGTGGCACGACGGCGATGTGGGTGCGGGACCGGCTGGACGGGCTGTGGCACGACGAGGACTTCGACGCCTGGTATCCGCGGGACGGACGGCCCGGGCTGTCGCCGGCCCAACTCGCCACGGTGAGCGTGCTGCAGTTCCTGCTGAACCTCTCCGACCGGCAGGCGGCGGAGGCGGTGCGCTGCCGGATCGACTTCAAGTACGCCCTCGCGCTGGATCTCGAAGATCCCGGCTTTCATCACAGCGTGCTTTCCGACTTCCGCGACCGGCTGGCCCAGGACGACCGCGCCGACGCTCTCCTCGATCTGGCACTTGCCCGGTTGCAGGAAGCCGGGTTGGTCAAGGCGCGGGGCCGGCAGCGTACCGACTCCACCTATTTACGGGCCGCGGTTCGTGAACTGACGCGGCTGGAGCTGGTGCTGGAAGCAGTTCGAGCTGCTCTGGAGGAGTGCGCCCGCACCTCGCCCGAGATCCTCGACGGTCTTGTGACCGAGGACTGGGCGCTGCGCTACGGGCGGCAGGTCCGTCTGGTCAGCCAGCCCAGCCATCCGGCCGCCCGGCTCAAACAGGCCGGCGCCGACGCCGCCGACCTCCTCGACCGGATCCACAGCCAGCGTCCGGGAGCGGCGCCGGGGCCTGCGGCGGAGGCGCTGCGGCAGATCATGGTGCAGCACTTCCTCATCGACGCCCGCGGCCGACTGCGCCCACGGACGGAGAAGGACGGTCTGCCACCCACCGGGCGGCGCCTGGAGTCTCCTTACGACCTCGAGGCCCGCTACGTCCGCCGCGGTCACCGCACCTGGACCGGCTATCTCGCTCACGCCACCGAGACCTGCGACGAGGGCAGCGTCAACGTCATCACGGACGTGGCCACCACCGCCCCCACCGGCGACAGCGTCGCCCTTCCCGGCATCCACACCCGGCTCAAGCGACGCCGACTACTCCCCGCCCAGCACCTGGTCGACGGCGGCTACACCTCCGTCACGCTGATGGACACCGCCGCCCGCACCCACCACATCGAGGTCATCGGACCGGTCTCGCCCGATAACTCCTGGCAGCGCAAGGCCGGTACCGGCTTCTCCCGCGAGGACTTCACCGTCGACTTCGACCGTCGCCAGGTCACCTGCCCAGGCGGAAAGGTCAGCGGAAACTGGACCGAGCCGCCCGCCCAGGCGCCCTACACGGTCGTGCCGTTCGACACCCGGCACTGCAGCCCGTGCCCCCACCGCGCCTCATGCACCCGCTCCAACGACCCACGCAAGGGACGCACCGTCTACTTCCTCCCCCGTCGTCTCCACGACCTCCAGGCCCAGAACCGCGCCGACCAACAAGACCCGCAGTGGCAGCGGCTCTACGCCTCCCGTTCTGGGGTCGAAGGCACCATGAACGAGCTGGTCAACGGACACCGGATGCGCCGCTGCCGCTACCACGGCGTGGCCAAGGCCCACGTCCAGCACGTCCTGACCGCGATCGCCGTCAACATCGAACGCCTCAGCACCCAGGAGCCAGAAGACTCCAACTACCGGCCCCGACCACCGACGGCGTTCCAGCAGTACCTCGACGACCACGAACTGCCCCGCCCCCGCTGGTGGCGCCAAGGACAGTGATCAAGGAAAACCAAGATCCCCGACAGAGTCTCTCAGTGCGGCGTCGTCCTCGGGGGGCTGGGGCAGGAGTGTGGTGATGACCTTGTCGCATGTCTTGTCCAGTTGGCCGTCCGCGGGTCCGGCGAGTGCGGTGCAGAGAGAGCTGACTCCGGCGTCGATGTCCGTGTGACGGTTTTCGACGAGTCCGTCGGTGTAGAGGGCGAGCGTGGCGCCTTCCGGCAGTTCGATGTCGGCGCATTCGAAGGGCAGGCCGCCCAGGCCGAGGGGCGGTCCGGCGGGAAGGTCCACGAGCTCGGCGTGTCCGTCGGGGGTGACGAGCACGGGCGGCAGGTGGCCCGCCCGGGCCATGACGCAGTGCCGGGAGACCGGATCATAGATCGCGTACAGGCAGGTGACGCCCAGCGCCTGGTCCTCGGCGTCGGCGGGCCCGGCAGGGGCGCCGGTCCGCGCCACGAGGTCGTCGAGGCGGGCGAGCAGTTCGTCCGGCGCGAGGTCGAGCGCCGCAAGCGCCGCGACGGTGGTGCGCACCCGGCCCATGGTGGCGGCCGCGCCCGTGCCGTGTCCGGCGACGTCCCCCACTACCAGCCCGACGCGTGCCCCGGACAGGGGTATGACGTCGTACCAGTCCCCTCCGACGCCGGCGGGCCCGGCCGCGGGCAGATAGCGGTGAGCGACCTCCACGCCCGGCTGCTGGGGCAGGGTGCGGGGGAGTAGATCACGCTGGAGGGTGAGCGCGGTCGCGTGTTCTCGGGTGTAGCGGCGGGCGTTGTCCAGGCAGACCGCGGTGCGGGAGACGAGCTCTTCGGCGAGCTGGATCTCCTCGTGCTCGAAGGGGTCGGCGTGTCGGGAGCGTGCGAAGGCCACGACGCCCAGGGTGGCGCCACGGGCTTTGAGGGGAAGGGCGAGCGCGTGGGTGGCCGCGTCGGTGGCCGGCGCGTCTCGGCCAGGCACCGCAGGCGGACGGCGTCCAGTGCGTCGTACGCAGTGTCCTTGGCCGCGGCGTGATCGGTGCGGTGAGCCACCCGGCACAGGGTGGGGCGGGTGCCGAAGTGTTGTGGTTCCTGCCCGCCCAAGACGGCTTCGACGATGTCCACGGTGACGGCGTCGGCGAACTCGGGGACCACGAGTTCCGCCAGGTCTTGGGCCGTGCGCCGGATGTCCAGGGTCCTTCCGATACTGCCGCTGGCTCGGCTGAGCAGTGCGAGACGCCGGCGCGCCACATAGCGGTCGGTGATATCGAGGGCTGCCTCACAGACTCCGATCGGTCGGCCGTGCTCGTCCTGAAGCCGGAAGTAGGAACACGACCAGACGCGTTCGTGATGGGGGTCGAGGTATGTGGAGCTGCGGTAACGGACGTCGATCACGGGTGCGCCGGTGCGGGCCACGCGCTGGACGATCTCTTCGACGCTCGTGGCTGTCCCGTCGGTCTCCCCCAGCACCTCGCCCTGCGGCAGGATGTCCTTCACGAACCTGTCGGCAGCATCCTCCAGCGGGATTCCGAACTGTTTTTCGATCGCGGCGTTGATCCAGCGCACCCGGGCGTCCGTGTCGTAGACCACCAACTGGACGGGCGCTTCCCGGTCGAGTCCGTCAAGCATGGCCCGGCCGATGGCCTCCCGATGCGCCAGTTCGGCGTCCATGGCCGTCAGCAGCCACCCGGTCGCGCCCGCCCCCAGGGCGAGCGGGGTGAGAGACAAGGACACGGATACCGGGCGGCCGTCACCACGGCGGACCGGCCGGGGGCCGAGCGACCATGCCGCACCACCGCCACCAGCGGCTGAGACGCCGGCACCCGTCTCGGTATCGGCCAGGACGGCGTCGGCGGGCCGGCCGAGGACTTCTTCGGACTCCAGACCGAACAGTTCCTCGGCTTCCCGGCTCCACCCGGTGAACCGCAGGCGCTGGTCCAGCACCGCCGTCGCGCCGACGGGCGTCGGTATGGCCGAGGAAGACCTGCCGGGCGGCCGGACCGGCTGGTCACGCCCTTGGAAAATGCTCGTCATCGCCGCTCCTGAAGTGGGTGCAGGAGAGCTTCGGCTCATTCAATGTACCGCCGACCCTCCTTGGTGACACCTGCGCGCGATGGGCCGCGAGGAGCCGGCGCAAGGCGTCGACACCCTCCTCGGTGCGGTTCGGTGCACCGGACGTGACCTGGTGGAAGACCAGGCCGTCCAGGGCCGCGAAGACGATCTCCGTCATCTCCCGCGGCACGTCGAAGCAGGCCAGTGCCTCGCGGACGGCATCGCGGTAGGCGTCGTAGAGCAGGTCGACGTGGTGGCGCAGCTCCGGCCGCCGACTGGCTTCGAGCTTGAGCTCGAACTGGAAGGCCTGGAGGTCGGGGTCGGCCGCGATGAAGTCGGCCAGGGTGGCGGCGAAGTCCTCCAGCCTTCCGCTGGCGGGCACCAGCGAGGACGTCTCGATACTGCGGGTGACGCACCACCGCAGCGCCTCTTCGAGCAGCGTGTCGCGCGAGCCGAAGTGGTGGGCGACCAGTCCGTGCGTGACACCGGCCTCGGCTGCGACGGCACGGTAGGTCAGTTTCCGCAGGCCGCCACGGGCCACCACCCTGACCGCCGCTTCCAGGAGGGCTCCCCGCCCTTCGCCGTAACCGGGCCGGGCCTCCTGGCCGATTTCTCCGTCTGTTTCTGCCTCGGCAGTCACTCGCCCTCCCGTCCCCCTGTCTGACCGTTCCCCGAAGGTCAATCTATCCTATTGACAAGTTATCCAGATGGATAGATTCTCGCTGCAGCGCACGCCTTCTATCCACTGGAGTCCCCATGGCCATCCCCGAAGGACTGAGCACCACCCCGTTCGCTCCCCGCTACGCGGACCACGTCGAGGAGTGGATCGACGTCTACGGCAACGCCGTACCGCTGGCCATCGGTGATCCGGCCGAGGAGTACGAGGCCATCCGCACCGCCGTCGGGGCCTCCGAGTACTCGATGCTCTACAAGTGGCACGTCGAGGGTGAGGATGCCGTCGCCACCGTCGACGCCGTCTTCTCGCGCAGCGTCAAAGAACTGGGCGCCGGACGCATCGCCTACGGGGTCGTGGCGGATGCCGATGGGATGATGCTGGACGACGTGACCGTGGCCGTCCTCGCGCCCGACCACGTCGTCGTCACCGGCGGAAACCCGGCCACCCAGCAGTCGCTGACCGCCCACGCCCCGGCCGGAACCACCGTCACCGAGCGCCGCGACGAGTCCGCCGTCCTCACCCTGCAGGGCCCGCGCAGCCGCAACGTCCTGCAACGCCTCACCCACGTGGATGTGTCCAACGCCGCGTTCCCCTACTACACCTTCCTGCGCGACGCCCTCATCGCGGGCATTTCCGCACAGGTCAGCCGGCTCGGGTTCACCGCCGAACTCGGCTACGAGATCCAGGTCCCGCGGGATCGCGCGCTGGAGCTGTGGGACGCGGTCTTCGAGGCCGGAGCGGACCTGGGGATCAAGGCCTTCGGCGCCATCGCCCTGCTGACCTGCCGCACCGAGGCCGGGATGATCATGGGGGAGCTGGAGTACGACCACACGGTCACCCCGTTCGAGTGCCGGATGGGCTGGGCGCTCGACTTCGACAAGGGACCCTTCCAGGGCCGGGACGCGCTGCTGGCCAAGAAGGACAGCGTCACCGGCCGCGTCGTCAGCGTCGTCGTCGACGCCGCGCCGGAGGCCGCCGAGGGCGCCCGGCTGGAGCTGGACGGCCGGGACATCGGCTACGTGACGATGGCGCTGCCCTCCCCCGTCCTCGACGGCGCCACCCTCGGCCTGGCCCGGGTGCACCGCGACGCCGTGAAGTCCGGCACCGCGCTGACCGCCGTCGCCGCCGACGGCTCCAAGGCCGACGCAACGGTCCGGCCCACACCCGTGTACGACCCCGAGCGCGCCCGCGTGCGGGCCTGACCCGACGGAGATCCTGACGTGCAACGCTACATTCTCACCCTCCGCTGCCCCGACCAGCCGGGCATCGTTCACGCACTCGCCGCGGGCGTCGCCCAGGCCGAGGGAAACATCCTGGAGAGCGCTCAGTTCTCCGATCCCGACACCGGCGTCTTCACCATTCGCGTGAGCCTGGAGACACCCGCGGCCGACACCGGGAAACTGCGGGACGAACTCACGCTGCGGCTGGCCCGCTTCGACCCGGTCCTGACGATCCGGCCCGAGGAACAGCGCCGCCGGGTACTGCTGATGGTGTCGAAGTTCGACCACTGCCTGGTCGACCTGCTCTACCGCTGGGACCTGGGTGAACTGCCCGTCGACATCCCGCTGATCGTCTCCAACCACCCCGACCTGGAGCCCGTCGCGAAGCGGTACGGCATCCCCTTCGTCCACCTCCCCGTCACCCGCGACACCAAGCCGGAGGCGGAGGAGGAGCTGCTGCGGCTGGTGGCCGAGCACCAGGTGGACTTCGTGGTGCTCGCCCGCTACATGCAGGTCCTCTCCGACGACCTGTGCCGCAGGCTGTCCGGGAGAGTCATCAACATCCACCACTCCTTCCTGCCGGGCTTCAAGGGCGCCAAGCCCTACCACCAGGCCCACGACCGGGGCGTCAAACTCATCGGCGCCACCGCCCACCTCGTCACCGCCGACCTGGACGAGGGCCCGATCATCGAGCAGGACGTCGTCCGCGTCGGACACCGTCACTCCGCGCCCGAACTCGTCGCGATCGGCCGGGACGTCGAGCGAATAGTGCTGGCCCGCGCGGTCCGGCTGCACGCGGAGGACCGCGTCGTCCTCACCGGCTCCCGCACCGTCGTCTTCTCCTGACAGCCGCACCGAGAGGCTCGTACGACATGACCACCGCAACGCTGCTCGACGGGAAGGCCGCGGCAGCCGACACCAAACGTGAACTCGCCGAACGGGTGGCGATGCTGAAGAGCCGGGGCATCACTCCTGGCCTTGGCACCATCCTGGTCGGCGACGACCCCGCCAGCCACTCCTACGTCGGTGGCAAGCACCGCGACTGCGCCCAGGTCGGCATCGCATCGCTCCGGGTGGAGCTGCCCGCCACGGCGACTCAGGCCGATGTCGAGGCCGCCGTGCTCAGGCTCAACGCCGACCAGGCCTGCACCGGTTTCATCGTCCAGCTGCCACTGCCGGCCCACATCGACACCCACGCCGTGCTGGAGCTCATCGACCCGGCCAAGGACGCCGACGGGCTCCACCCCGCCAACCTGGGCCGACTCGTGCTGGGCATGCCGGGGCCACTGCCCTGCACCCCACGCGGCATCATCGACCTGCTGCGGCGCAACCACGTGCCCATCACCGGACAGCAGTTCTGTGTCATCGGCTGCGGGCTCACCGTGGGCCGCCCGCTCGGCCTGATGCTGACCCGCAGCACCGAGCACGCCACGGTGACCCTCTGCCACGAGGCCACCCAGGACATCGCTGCCCACGCCCGCGTCGCCGACGTGGTCGTGGCCGCGGCCGGCGTGGCCCATCTGGTCAAGCCCGACTGGATCAAGCCGGGCGCCACCGTCCTGTCCGTGGGCATCACCCGGACCGTCGAGGGCATCCTCGGAGACGTCCACCCGGACGTCGACCAGGTCGCCGGCTCCTTCGCGCCGCCGGTCGGCGGAGTGGGGCCGATGACCCGGGCCATGCTGCTGACCAACATCGTCGAGGCGGCCGAGCGCGGCTGACGTACACGGCTCGGGGCCGGTACCGCTTAAGCGGTACCGGCCCCGGCGTACCCGAGCCGCAGCACGCGCTCCACGGAAAGGACGGCACCATGCCCCCACGGAAGTTTCCCGCGACCCTGTTGACTCGCCGAGGCGAAGGCCCGCGCGGTCATGCCTTCATTCCTCCTGCGCCACCGGGCCGGCCCCAGCGACTGGCGGTGATGGAGTGAGAGCTTCGGGGCGAGTCCTGGAGCGACAAGCATCCTCACGACGAGCTCAACTACGTTCTCGAAGGCCACTTGTTCGTGCGGTGCGACGGGAAGACGACCGAAGGGCACACCGGGGACCTCGTCCTGGTTCCGGCCGGCACGGTCGGCAGGTATTGGGCGCCGGACTACGCCCGGATGCTTGCCGTCTACGGCCCCAACCCCCAGGGACGACCGAGCCGAGTGCACGGCTACCAGCGGATCGGTCCCGAGCAGGACGCCGGCAACTGACCCTGCCGTCCGCCTGTTTACACGAATGACCACCCGCGGCGCGACCTGCCGGCACGGTGAACCAGTCCCCCGAGGGGGCTTCAGCGGGCGAATTGTTCCACCGGGTCCCCCTCGTAGTTCCAGGGCCACGGCGTCACCAGCCCGCCGACCGCGGAGAAGACCGGGTCGGCATCGCCGCTGCGGCCCGCGCGGACCAGGGCATAGGCGAGGATTCCCAGGTCCGCGACGGCGGCCGCGTGACGCAGGTGACCAGGTTGCGGCCAGTGGGCCATGCCGTGGTCCAGCAGTCGTGCGGTGTGCGGCTGCGACCAGTACCGGCTCACCCCCAGCGCCTCGATACCCCCGCTGCTCCTTTCGCGGTGGTACTGCCGTACAGCCGCCGTCAGGGGCAGGCATGCCGTCGGCGCGTCCCAGGGCATGACCGCGATGGCATCGTCGAGAAAGTCCCGCAGCGCGGCCTGGCTGCCCTGCTCCTCCGGAGACAGATATCCCAGGATCTGCAGGTACGCCTCCCGGTGCCAAGGATCACGCGCGTGTATCTCCTGCCAGACGGGAGAAAGCTCAGAGCTCGGCCTGCCCAGAAGTCGCAGCGCCGCCAGCGCGGCCACCCACGGGGTCGGATCTTCCGGGGCGGCCTCGGTGGCAGCACGGCAGATCGCCAGGGCACTCCGCGGATCGGTCGCCAGTTCGGACCAGGTGGCCAGTACCAGGGCGTCCGGGTCGCGGGGCCGGCGTTCGCGCCAGGTCCGGGCCAGCGCGGGCGCGGCCTGCGCGAGGACGCCGACCCGGTGAGAGCGGCGGTCCCAGTCGTCACCGGTGTCCCGCAGGAGCCGCTCCACCTGGGCGATGGCGAGGTCCTGCGGTCCCGGTCCCCGGGCGGCGGCGATGCCTCTCAGCACCCGGCCCAGCGGAACGTCGTCGAGTTCGGGGGCGAGGCGGGGTGCCTGTCGCTTGTGGCCGAAGAGAGCCATGTCCTTGTCAGTGTCTGTGGTGGGCGGCGTACACCAGCGCGTCGAACAGCGCCTGCTGGGCCGGGTCCTGGTCCGCGGTGTCCTCGGGGTGCCACTGCACCGCCGTGAACCACCCGGGGTGCCCAGGCAGTTCGAGCCCCTCCACGGTGCCGTCGGCGGCCCGCGCGGTGACCGTGAGCCCGACGCCGATGCGGTCGACTCGCTGATGGTGGTAGCAGGAGACCTCCGTCTTCTCGACGCCGGTGGCCTGTTCGAGCAGGGAGCCGCGCTGGATCGCGACCGGGTGCACGATGTGCCGGTGTTCGCGGTCCGCGCCGCCCATGTCCTGTTCGAGGCTCCCGCCGAGGGCGACATTCACCACCTGCAGCCCGCGGCAGATCGCCAGCAGGGGCAGGCCCGAGTCCAGGGCCCGCCGGGCGACTTCGAGGTCGAACACATCCTGGAGGTCGTCGACGTCATAGACGCTGTCATGGGTGTCGGTGACGCCGTAGCGGTGCGGGGCCAGGTCTCCGCCGCCCGGGAGCAGCACGCCGTCGAAGCGGGCGAGGCGCTCGGCCACGTCGGCTCCGGCCGGTTCGGCGGGGTGGATGCTCACCGGCTCACCCCCGGCCCGCCACACGGCCTCGACCAACGCACGGGCGTTGACCTCGGCGACGTAGCGGAGCGCGGACGTGGTGGCGGCGAACCGGGCCGGAATCGCGATCAGAGGTCGCGGGTGCGTACGGGTCACAGCTTGATCCAGGTGGTCTTCAGTTCGGTGTACTTCTCGATGGCGTGGGCGGACTTGTCGCGGCCGTTGCCCGACTGCTTCATACCGCCGAACGGGACGGTCAGGTCACCCTCCTCATAGCAGTTGACCCAGACCGTGCCGGCCTTCAGCGCGCGCGAGACCTTGTGGGCGGTGGACAGGTCGGAGGTCCACAGGCCGGCGGCGAGGCCGTACTCGGTGGCGTTGGCCAGCCGTACCGCCTCGTCGAGGTCGTCGAAGGCGAGGACGGACAGGACCGGGCCGAAGATCTCCTCGCGGGCCAGCCGCACGCCGGGGCCGACCCGGTCGAACACAGTGGGCCGCAGATAGCTGCCGCCGGTCTCGGCCAGGGCCCGGCCCCCGCCCGCGCGTAGCCGGGCGCCTTCGTCCAGGCCGGAGGCGACATGCTCCAGGACCCTGCCGAGGTGGCCCTCGCCGACCAGTGCGCCCATCTCGGTGGCCGGATCGAGCGGGTCGCCCACCCGCAGTTCGCGCGCTCGCGCCACGACGGCCTCCGTGACCTGTTCGGCGATGGAGGAGTGGACCAGTAGCCGGGAGGGTGCGGTGCACATCTCTCCCTGGTTGAAGAAGATGCCCCAGGCCGCGGTCGCCGCGGCCTTCTCCAGGTCGGGGGCATCGGGCAGGACGATGTTCGGTGACTTGCCGCCGAGCTCCAGCCAGACGCGCTTGAGGTTGGAGTCGGCGGCGTAGCGCAGGAAGTGCCGGCCGACGGCGGTGGATCCGGTGAATGCCAGGACATCGACGTCTGGGTGGAGGCCGAGCGCCCGGCCGGCCACCGGACCGTCACCGGTCACGACGTTGAGGACGCCCGGCGGCAGTCCGGCGTCGGTGGCGGCGCGGCCGAGCAGGAGGGCGGACAGCGGAGAGGACTCCGACGGCTTCAGGACGACCGTGCAGCCGGCAGCGAGCGCGGGAGCGACTTTCCAACTCGCCAACGTGAGCGGGAAGTTCCACGGCACGACGGCGCCGACGACACCGGTCGGCTCCCGGGTGATCAGGGCCAGCGAGTCCGGTGCGGTGTGCGGGGACTCGTCCGTGAGCTTGTCGGCGAGCTGCCCGTACCAGCGGAAGGTGTTGATCGCGGCGCGCAGCTCGATGGCGTACGCGTCCGTGATGGGTTTGCCCATCTCCAGGCTCACGGTCAGTGCCAGTTCCTCGCGCCGTTCCTCCAGCAGCTCGGCGATTCGCAGCAGGACCCGGCCACGCTCGGCGGGCGCCAGGTGCGGCCACGGCCCCGTGTCGAAGGCTCGGCGCGCCGCCGCGACGGCGAGATCGACCTCCGCCTCCCTTGCGTCGGCGACCTTCACCAGGGTCTGGCCGTCGCGCGGGGAGATCACGGCGAATGATCCACCGTCACCGGCTTCGCTCCTGCCGTCGATGTGGTGCTGCGTGGGCAGGTCGAGTTCCTTGGCGCGGCGCAGCAGTTCCTCGTGGGTGGCGTTCAGCACGCGCTCTCCCTCTCCGTTTCATCCGTTTCGTTTGGCGAAAACAACTCACGCGCTCCGGCAGAAGGCCGGATACGGCCGGGGCGCAGGCTCCGGCCGTATCGGTGAGGCAAAGCGGTGTTCAGTCGGCGGTCTGTGTCCGGGACCGCGTCAGCCGGGCGGCGACGACGCCGAGGATCAGCACCACCGGGACGGTGAGCTGGAGCCATATGGCCGTCGTCTGGTCACCGCCGATCAGCGTCGTGAAGTTGGCGATGATGAGCCAGATGGCACCCGCGATGCCGAGGGCGCCCAGGACGGGGGCGATCAGCGTGTTCCAGGGGCGGGTGTCGGCACGTGAGCGGCGGAAGAAGACGACGATCGAGGCCGAGGTCAGGAAGTACAGCAGCATGACGCCGAGGACGGCGACTCCGCTGAACCAGGAGAAGAGGGTCAGTACCGGGTCCTTGCCGAGGATGGCGAAGGGCATCACCAGCAGTACGGAGAGCACGGTTTGCGCCGTGCCCGCGACCCAGGGCGAGTGGCGCCGGTTGATGGCGGTCAGCGCGTGGGGAAGCAGGCCCTCCCGGCCGAGGGAGAACAGGTAGCGGTTGGCGGAGTTGTGGAAGGCCAGGATGCCCGCGAAGAGGGAGGTGGCCAGCAGGATCGGCAGCACGTCGTTCGCCCAGCCGCCGAACAGGGCGGCGATCGGGGCGAAGACGAAGCTTGTCGCGTCGCCGCTCTGCAGGGCCTTGCCGGCGTCGCCCGTCGCCTGGGACGCGCCGTGCGCCGAGATCAGCATCCACGAGGTGAAGGCGAAGAATCCCGTGATCACCGCGACCGACAGGTAGGTGGCCCGGGGGACGGTCTTGCGGGGCTCGCGGGCCTCCTCGCCGTAGATGGCGGTGGCCTCGAAGCCGAACATCGACGCCACGGCGAACATCAGGGCCACACCGGGAGCGCCCTGAAGCGCGGCGGACGGCGAGAAGCTGTCCGTGAAGCCCAGGCCCTCGTGTCCGCCGCCCTTGAACAGCGTCACTAGGGCGAAGGCGATCAGGATGCTGAACTCCGCCAGGACGAAGACGGCGAGGATCTTGGCGCCCATCTCGATGCCCGAGGCGCCGAGGGCCTGCACGATCACCATGGTGACCAGCGTCCAGACCCACCACGCGACATGTACGCCCGAGTAGTGCTCGACCAGACCGCTTACCGTGACGCCGTACAGCCCGTACATGGCGGCCTGGACGGCACAGTAGGCGAAGAGGGCGACCCCGGCACTGCCGGAACCGGCCGGACGGCCGAGCCCCTTGCCGATGTAGGTGTAGAAGGCTCCGGCGTCCACGACATGGCGACCCATGGCGACGAATCCGACGGAGAACAGCAGGATGATGACGCCGGCCGCAAGGTAGGCGGCAGGAGCACCCGCACCGTTGCCGATGGCAACGGCGATGGGCACAGCTCCCGCGATGCCCGTCAACGGCGCCTGGGCGGAGAGAACGAAGAAGAGAATGCCCAGGACACCGAGAGAATCGGGCTTGAGCTTGCCTGCCATGGATGCATCATGACCCGTTTGCGTAGGAACCGCGGTCTGACTGTCCACTCGTATCACCTGCCAGGAACGGGGAGGGATGGGGAGATTGTTTTAGGCCAAACGAGTTGCCCCATAGTGGGCCGGAACTATCCGTTTGACAAGGGGTTGCGCGAGATCCTTCGCCAACCGCGGGCGTCTTTGCAGGACCGTGACTCAGGCGGCGGCCAGGTCGGCCGTGCCCCGGCGTACGAGTCGCACGACGACCGACTTCGACGTCGGGGTGTTGCTGAGGTCGGCGGTGCTGTCCAGGGGTACCAGGACGTTGGTCTCGGGGAAGTAGGCCGCGCAGCAGCCGCGGGCGGTCGGGTAGGACACGACACGGAAGTCGGGTGCCACACGTTCGGCGCCGTCGGGGTACTCGCCGACCAGGTCGACCCGGTCGGCATCGGCCAGCTGGAGAGCGGCCAGATCGTCGGGGTGGACGAAGACCACCCGGCGCCCTCCATGGATACCGCGGTAGCGGTCGTCGAGGCCGTAGAGCGTGGTGTTGTACTGGTCGTGGGAGCGGACCGTCTGCAGGAGGAGCCGCCCCTCGGGCACGTACAGCACGGTCATCGGATTGACGGTGAAGCGGGCCTTGCCGGTCGCGGTCGGGAAATGCCGGTCGTCCCGTGGCCCGTGCGGCAGGACGAACCCGCCCGGATGGCGTACGCGCCGGTTGAAGTCCTCGAAGCCGGGGACGACCCGGGCGATGCGGTCACGGATCAGGTCGTAGTCCTCCGCCATGGCTCGCCAGGGGACGCTTGGCGGCTCACCGCGAGCGGCGAGCACCCGCTCGGCCAGTTCGCAGACGATCGCCGTCTCCGAGCGCAGCTCGGGCGAGGCGGGCGCCAGCGTGCCCCGGGAGGCGTGCACCGAGCTCCTCGAGTCCTCGACGGTGACGACCTGCGGTCCGCCGCCGCGCAGGTCGGCCTCGGTGCGGCCGAGCGTGGGAAGGATCAGCGCCCGGCGGCCCGTGACCAGGTGGGAGCGGTTGAGCTTGGTGGAGACCTGCACCGTCAGGGCCGTACGGCGCAGGGCCTGCTCGGTGACGGCGGTGTCCGGGGTGGCCGAGACGAAGTTGCCGCCCATGGCGAAGAAGACCTTCACCCTTCCGTCCCGCATGGCGCGGATGGTGTCGACCACGTCAAGCCCGTGGTGACGCGGCATGGGCAGGCCGAACTCCTTCTCCAGCGCGTCCAGGAAGTCGTCCGCGGGCTTCTCGTAGATCCCCATGGTGCGGTCGCCCTGGACGTTGGAGTGGCCGCGCACCGGGCAGACCCCGGCACCGGGGCGGCCGATGTTGCCGCGCAGGAGGAGGAAGTTGACCACCTCGCGGATGGTCGGTACGGAGTGCTTGTGCTGGGTCAGGCCCATCGCCCAGCACACCACGATCTTCCGGGCCTTCAGCACCCGCTGGTGGATCCGCTCGATCTGCTCGCGCTCCAGGCCCGTGGCCTCCAGGACTTCCGCCCAGGGCGTGGCGCGCACGTCGGCCGCGAACTCCTCGAACCCGTCGGTGTGCTCCTCGACGAACGCACGGTCCACCACCGTGCCCGGGGCCCGGTCCTCGGCCTCCAGCAGAAGCCGGTTCAGGGCCCGGAACAGGGCGAGGTCGCCGCCGAGGCGGATCTGTGCGAACTCGTCCGCCAGCGCGGTGCCCCGGCCGATCATCCCTGAGGGCCGCTGCGGATTCCTGAAGCGCAGCAGGCCGGCCTCGGGCAGCGGGTTGACCGCCACGACGTGCCCCCCGCCCCGCTTCGTCCGCTCCAGGGCGGAGAGCATGCGGGGATGGTTCGTCCCCGGGTTCTGGCCCACGACGAGGACCAGGTCCGCCTGGTGCAGGTCGTCGAGCGAGACGCTGCCCTTGCCGATCCCGATGGTCTCGGACAGGGCCACGCCGGAGGACTCGTGGCACATGTTCGAGCAGTCGGGCAGGTTGTTGGTGCCCAGCGCGCGGACGAACAGCTGGTAGACGAACGCCGCCTCATTGCTGGTGCGCCCCGAGGTGTAGAAGGACGCCTCGTCCGGTGAGTCCAGCGCGGCCAGTTCCCCGGCCATGATGTCGTACGCCTGCTCCCAGCTCACCGGCGTGTAGTGCCGCGCCCCGGGCGCCAGGTACATCGGGTGGGTGAGCCTGCCCTGCTGGCCCAGCCAGTAGTCGCTGCGCTCCAGCAGCTCCGCCACGCTGTGCTCGGCGAAGAAGGCCGGGGTGACGCGGCGCAGTGTGGCCTCCTCGGCCACCGCCTTGGCGCCGTTCTCGCAGAACTCGGCGGCGTGCCGGTGGTCGCCCTCCGGCCAGGCGCAGCCGGGGCAGTCGAACCCGGTCTTCTGGTTGACGCTCAGCAGGGTCAGCAGGGTCCGCTTGGCGCCCATCTGGCGGCCGCCGTGCCGCAGCGACTGGACGACGGCCGGGATGCCGGCCGCGTACTCCTTGGGCGGACCGACGGTCAGACCGCTGTCGCCGGGGTCGTTCTCCGGTGGCCCGGACGCCATCGGTGACATGCCGCGTTCCCGTCTACTCGTGCACCGTGATGGCCTGCAGCGGACAGACCTCGGCGGCCTCGTACAGCTCCTCGGCGCTTGCCTCGTCCACGTCGGCCACGTAGACGTCCGTCGCCTGCGACCGCAGGGACAGGCGTCCCTCGTCGTCCAGCGCGAACAGGTCGGGGGCGGCGTACACGCACTGGCCGTGGTCCTGGCACTTCTTGAGGTCGACTTCGACCTTCATGACGGCTCCTGCCTCTCGGAGGGTCGGGGATCAGAGAAAACGGACGGGGAGGTGGGTGATCGTGCGCAGGAACTCGGTGTGCGCATAGGCGGGCTCGCCCGCCAGCGCGACCCCGTTGAACCGGTTGACGATCGAGCTGAAGACGATGTCGGCCTCGGCGCGGGCCAGGACCTGGCCGGCGCAGCCGTGCATGCCGGAGCCGAAGGCAAGGTGCTGGCTGGCCGCACCCGGGCGGGTGTGGTCGAAGGTGTCGGGGTCGGCGAAGACCTCGGGGTCGCGGTTGGCGGAGGCGATGAGCAGGGCCAGCGCTTCTCCGGCCGGTACGGTGGTGTCGCCGATGACCGTGTCCTGCGTGGTCAGGCGCACCACCATCGACTCGGGTGTGTCGATCCGCAGGATCTCGTTGATGATGCCGGGCCGCGCCTCCGGCTCGTCCCGGTAGGCGGCGAACAGCTCGGGCCGCTGCGTCATCAGCCAGATGCCGTGGTTGATCAGGTGCTTGACGTCGAGGTGGCCCACGGCGAAGAACAGGAAGATGGTGTAGACGACCTCTTCCTCGGTCATCCTGCCCTCGTCCTGCGCGGCGACGAAGGCGTCGATCAGGCCCTCGCCGGGGCGGGCTCGTTTGTCGGCCACGAGCCGGCGGATGTGCTCGGCGAACCAGGCGAACGCCTCCGCGGTGGCGCGGGCTTCCTCGTCGTTGCCGCCGGGGCCGAGGCTCAGCCCGATCTCGTAGGTCTTGCGCTGGATGGTGTCCATCTCGGTCGGCTCGATCCCGAAGATGTGGCAGGTGGTCTCGAAGGTGCACTTCAGCGAGAGGCCGTCGGCCACGTCCAGGGTGCCGTCGCCCTTCTCGACCTCGTCGAGCACGGCCTCCACGGAGGCGCGCATCACCTTGGACCACTCCTCGACGGCCTTGGGTGTGAACCAGCGGTTGGTGATCCGCCGCAGCCGCGTGTGGTCGGGGGCGTCCTTGCCGAGCATGGTGTGGTGGATCGGGGCGGCCGGCCCGAAGTCGAGCTGCTGCACGCTCAGGCTGGGGTTGCGGATCAGCCGGGCGACGTCCTCGTAGTGGGAGACGACGTACAGGCCGACCGGATGCCGGTAGACAGGGTGCTCCTGCCGCAGCCGCGCGTAGTACGGGTACGGGTCCGCACGGAAGCCGGGGTCACGGAAGGGCAGCAGGTCCTCGGTGGCGGACGCGGGTCCGGCGGTGGTGACGGTCATGTAGTGGCACTCCTCGTATCGGGCGCGAGGCGGAGGGGGAGCTGGGGAGTGGAAGAAGGAGGGGCGGACCAAAGGCCCCGTACCGCGAGAATTATCCAGTCGGATAATTTCGTCAATACTTCGCGGGCACGTAATCAACTCTTTACGCCGCCGGAAACGGACGAGCTCCCGTCGCCTGGCGACGGGAGCTCGTCCTGACCTGCTGTTATGCAGGGATTGGCAGGGGGCGACTACTCTGCGTCTCCCGGCTGCCGGGTCAGCAATGACCGCAGTCTTTTCAGCGCGGCCTCGGTGACGTCCGGCTCGTCGAGGACCAGCTGGTGCAGCACGAGACCCTCCAGGGCGGCGAAGACAAGCCGGGTCAGGGCTGGGCTGGTGCCGTCGGGCAGGCTGCGGGACAGCTCCCTCTCCGTGGCCTGGAAATACTCGTCGTACAGCGCGCGGATCTGCGGCAGCAGCTCGGGCCTGCGTCGGGATTCGAGCATGAGCTCGTACTGGAACGTCTGCATGGCAGGCTCGCGGGTGACCATGTCCGCCAGTCCCGCCGCGAAGTCCGCGATGTCGCCCGTGCCGGGTTCCAGGGAGCTCGTACTCGCGCTGGTGCGCACCGCGTGTTCGAGGGCTGCCTCGATCAGCGCGTCCCGCGAGCCGAAGTGGTGTACCACGAGCCCGTGCGTGACACCCGCCTCCTCCGCAACAGCGCGATAGGTGAGCTTGCGCAGCCCGCCCCGGGCCACCACGCGCACGGCCGCATTGAGCAGGGCCTCACGGCCGGTCCCGTAGTCCACCCGCTTGCGGGGCCTGGCCGGGGGCTTCTCGGAGGAATCGCTCATGAGCGCGACCCTACCCGTACGCCGGGACCGGCAGACCGTCGCAGGAGCGTCAACGCTTCGGCGGGCGGATGCCGCGGAACTCCCAGTCGCCGCCGAGCGCGGTGGACAGGACTTCCTCGGACTCGGTGGGCTGGGCGCCGACGTCGGTGCGTACCGGGGTGGGGCCGGTGACGATGTGGTTGGTGAGTCTGCCGAGGCCCTCCACCTCGACCTCGACGACGTCTCCGGGCTGGACGGGGCGGGAATTGGCCGGGGTGCCGGACAGCAGTACGTCTCCCGGGTAGAGGGTGATGGTGCGGGCGATGTCGGCGACGAGGTAGTGCATGTCCCACTTCATCTCGTCCGTCGTACCGTCCTGGACGACCTCCCCGTTGACGTACGTGCGCAGGGCCTTGCCGTGGAAGTCCCAATCGGTGACCAGGCCGGGGCCGAGGGGGCAGAGGGTGTCGGAGCCCTTGACGCGGAGCATGGAGCCGGCGTCGGTGTCGCGGAAGTCGTGCAGTCCGTAGTCGTTGGCGATCGTGTAGCCGGCGATGTACTCGCCCGCTTCGGCCGGGGAGATGTTGCGCGCGGTCTTCCCGATGACGATGGCGACCTCGCCCTCGTAGTTGAGCCATTTGCAGCCCTCGGGGCGGACGATGGCGCCCTTGTGGGAGTTGAGGGCCGAGGTCGGCTTGTGGAAGTAGGTGGGGGTGTCGGGAAGGTCGATCTGGAACTCGTCGACGCGGCTGCGGTGGTTGAGGTGGACGGCGATGACCTTGGAGGGGACGACCGGGGGCAGGTGCTGTGCGTCCTCGGTCTTGACGCGGCGGCCGTCCCCGGCGACGAGTTCGTCACCGTCGACGGTGACCTGGACGGCGGCGCCGTCGAGGAGGATGCGGCGGTACTCGGGCATGTTACGGACTCCTAGATGCGGCTGTGGGGGGTGCGAGGGGTGGGCAGGCCGGTGCCGGTCCAGCCGTCGGCCGGGCGGTCGAACCAGAGGTGCACCTGGCCGGTGCCGATCGAGTTCTCGTACTCGCCGTACTGACGGGCCTTGGCGACGCAGGCGCGCTCGCCGAGGGCGCCGGCCATCATCAGGTAGTGGAAGAACTTCGCCTCCGGCTTGTACTTCCAGAACTCGTCCATGGTGTCGAGGACCTTGCCGTGCCGGCCCTCCTTGAACCAGGCGATCCGCTCGAAGTCCGCCGCGCGGGCCTCGGGCGTGAAGATGTGCACCGGGTCGCTGGCTTCGTGGTCGCGCAGCTCCCGCAACGGCCAGAACGTGTGCGAGAGGGCACCGGAGGCGATCAGCAGCACGCGTCGCCCCGGGGTGGCGGCGATGCCGTCGGCCAGGGCGCGGCCGAGGCGCAGGTGGTCCTCCATGTCGCCGGTCTGGCAGACGCCGATGGTCACCCACCGCTTGTCGGGCAGACCCTCGCCGAGGAACTTCCAGAGGTTGATGGTGGCGTAGTAGATCGGCAGGTACTCGTCGTCGATCGCGGTGATCCAGGTGCCGTGCTTGTCGGCAAACTTCTCGATGTTCCCGGCCAGTTCGGGATCACCGGGGAAGTCGTACGGCATCCGGCACATCCCGCGCGGCAACTCCTCGGAGGTGAACAGGCCGGCGCGGCGGGCTTGCGCGGTCACGACGAACTCGACGGTGGTGGCCCAATGGGAGTCCAGGACGACGACGGTGTCGTAGTCGTCGCGCTCGAAGACATCCTGACGGAGCTGGTTCAGGCCGGTGACGAGGGTGATCTCCTTGCCCCCGTTGAGCTCCAGCCGGGTCTCCTCGGGCAGCACGATGGTGGGGACGTGGGCCAGCAGGCCCGCCCCGACGATCTCACCCATGGTTCCTCCAACCGCTCGGGGCGGTCACGGTGTTCTTGACGTCGCAGTAGAAGTCGAAGCTCCAGGTGCCGCCCTCGCGGCCGACACCGGAAAGCCGGGAGCCGCCGAAGGGTGCCTGCAGGTCGCGGACGAAGAAGCAGTTCACCCACACCGTGCCCGCGACCAGCCGCGCGGTGATGCGTTCGGCGCGCTCGCGGTTGCCCGTGAAGACGGTGGCGGCCAGGCCGAAGCGGGTGCCGTTGGCGAGCAGGACGGCCTCCTCCTCGTCCGTGAAGGTCTGCAGCGTCAGGACAGGGCCGAAGACCTCCTCCTGCACGATCTCGGAGTCCTGGGCGACACCGGTGAGCAGGGTGGGGGCGTAGTACTGGCCGTCCCCCCGGTGGCCGCCGATGACGGCGCGGGCACCGGCCGCCACGGCCCGCTGCACGAACCCGTCGATCTTCTCCAGCTGGCGGGGGTGGATGTTGGGCCCGATGTCCGTGGCCTCGTCACGCGGATCACCCTGCTTCAGCGCGCTCGCCTTCTCGACGAACCGGCGCGTGAACTCCTCCACGACCGCCTCCTCGACCAGCAGCCGGGTACCAGCCAGGCACACCTGGCCGGCGTTGTCGTACTGCTGCACCGCCAGGTCGACGGCGAGGTCCAGGTCCGCGTCGGCGAACACCAGCAGCGGCGACTTGCCGCCCAGTTCGAGACTCAGGGGCGTGAGGTTCGCGGCCGCCGACTCCGCGATGCGCTTGGCCGTGGGCACCGAGCCGGTGAAGCTGATCCGGCGCACGTCGGGGTGCGAGGTCAGCGCGTCGCCGATCTCGGAGCCGTAGCCCTGGACGACGTTGAGGACACCCGCCGGGAGCCCGGCCTCGGCGGCGATGTCGGCCAGCAGGGAGGCGGTCAGCGGCGACCACTCGGCGGGCTTCAGCATCACTGTGTCGCCGGCGGCCAGCGCCGGCGCGACCTTCCAGGTGGCCAGCATGAGCGGGGCGTTCCACGGGGTGATCAGGACGCAGGGGCCGGCCGGGTCCCAGCTGACGTGGTTGGTGTGGCCGCGCGTCTCGAAGTCCTCGTGCTCCAGCGACAGCAGCCAGTCCGCGAAGAAACGGAAGTTGTGGGCGACCCGCGGCATCACCCCACGGCGGTGGGAGCGCAGAAGGGCTCCGTTGTCGATGGTCTCGACGATGGCGAGCTCTTCGATCCGCTTCTCGACCCCGTCGGCGATCGCGTGCAGGATGCGGGCGCGTTCCGCGCGGGAGGTGGCGGCCCAGGCGGGGAACGCGGCCTTCGCGGCGGCCACGGCGGCGGCCGCCTCCATGGCCGTGCCCCGGGAGATGTCGCCGATCGTGCTGCCGTCGATGGGCGAGACGTCCTCGAACGTCTGTGTCGAGGCGACGCGCTCGCCGCCGATCCAGTGCCGGGTGTCGACGGCGACCCCGGCCACGGTGATGATGTGTTCGCTCATGCTCTGTTCCTCCGGTCTCACGAGGTGGTGGGGTCTACTCGGCGCCGGAGGTGCCGGATTCCAGCAGTCGGCCGCCGTCCCAGACGACGCCGACCTGGCGGTAGTAGGCGGCGATCGGCTCGCGGATCTCCAGGCGGGCCAGTTCTTCGGTGGGCGCCTCGAACAGCTCCAGCTCGGCGTCGCCGCGCCAGGCCTGTCCCGCCTCGAAGGACGCGGCGCCCGACTCGATCAGCTCGTCGAGGGCGAGGCCCTTGCCCTTCTCGATGGAGGGCAGCCAGCGGTGGTGGGCCATCGGGTGGGCGTTGACGAAGCCGTTCGTCTCCGACGGCTCGCGCAGGGTGACCACGGTGTGGGCCAGGCGCCGGTCGGCGGCGGCGAGCGTGGCGCCGAAACGGGCCCCCGCCTCGATGCGCGGGGCGGGCCCGTAGGGGTGCGGGCGGGTCTGGTGGATCGAGCCGAGCTTCTTCGGGTAGCCCTGGTGCAGCCCGCGTGCGATGGCGAAGTCCTTGTCGACCCAGATGTAGACGCAGCGCGAGTACGTCTGCCCGCGGTACTTGCAGCGGACGACCGCGAAGGCCTCCTTGTACTGGGAGAGCACCGGGTCGAGCAGTTCCTCGCCGGACGCCGAGCAGGACTGCCAGTCGGCCCAGATCAGCGCGACCGCGCCCGGGTCCTCGTCGGCGAGCTCCAGGGGCTCTGGAAGCAGCTCACGCACGCGGGCCGGGTCGGTGCGGTACTCGACGGTGAGCAGGTCCCCGGAGTACCGATAGGGCGGTGAGGGGATCAGCGACGAGGCTCCGCTCGCCGTCTTGGGGAAGAAGAATCCACGGACGGTGGTCATGATCAGCAAGGTCCTTAGGCGGAGGGGGCGGGCTGCTTGAGCAGTTCGGCGCGGTAACGGGAGGCGGCGGCCGCCGCGGCCTGACCGCCCAGGGCGACGACACCGGCCAGCCGGGCACCGGCGTGGTAGCCGACGACGACGTCACCGTCGAGGTCGCCCTCCAGTACGCGCACGTCCTCCTTGCCGAGTACCGGTGCCCCGAAGGACTGCAGGCGGAAGTCGTGCTGGTCGCTCCAGAAGGTGGGCAGCGGCGCGAACGAGGACAGGTCGTGGCCGGTGCCGCTCAGCCCGGCGACCAGGGTCTTCGCGGCGTGCTTGGCGGTGTCCGTGGGGATGCACCAGTGCTCCACACGGCGCGGTACGCCGTCGTAGCGGGCGTTGGGGAAACGGGCGACGTCACCGACGGCCACCACGTCGGGCCGTCCGCCGACGCGCAGGTGCTCGTCGGTGAGCACGCCGTCGCTCAGGTCGAGGCCGTTGCCGTCCAGCCACTCGGTGTTGGCGACCGACCCGACCGACTCAACCACCACATCGGCGGGCAGGACGGTGCCGTCACCGAGGGCGACGCCGGTGACATGGTCGTCGCCGGTGAAGCCGGTCACGCCCGTGCCGAGGGCGAAGCGCACGCCGCGCTCTTCATGACGCTTCAGCAGGGCCCTGGCGAGGAGCTCTCCCAGGGGGCCGACCATCGGCAGCGGCAGCGGGTCGACGACCGTCACCTCGCGGGCGCCCAGAGCGACGGCGGTGGCGGCGACCTCGCAGCCGATGAAGCCGCCTCCGACGACGACCACCCGGGCTCCGGGCCTGGTGAGGGCCTGTCGCAGGCCCTGCGCGTCGTCGATGGTGCGGACCGTGTGCCGGCCGGCGAGCGGGCCGGGGCAGCGCAGGCGCCGGGGCCGCATTCCGGTGGCGACGACCAGTCCGTCGTACGTGAGTGCCTCGCCGTCGTCGAACTCGACGATGTTCTCAGCGAGCCGCGCGGCGACGACCTTGGTGCCCAGCCGCCACTCCGCGTCGGCCACGCTCGCCCGCGGGCGGAAGGCGAGGGACTCGAAGGGTGCCTTGCCGGCCAGGACCTCCTTGGACAGGGGCGGCCGGTTGTAGGGCATGTGCGGCTCGTCACCGACGAGCGTGATGGCTCCGGTCCAGCCGGCAGCCCGCAGCTGCTCGGCCGCGCGCAGACCGGCCATGGAGGCGCCGGCCACGACGATGCGTGCGTTCATCATCAGCCCTCGATACGGATGGCCTGGAGCGGACACACGTCTGCGGCTTCCTCGACCTCGTCGCGCAGCGCGTCGTCGGGGTCGGAGACGTAGGCCAGGTGGCCGCTGTCGTCCATGGAGAAGACATCGGGGGCGGCGAAGACGCACTGGCCGTGGTCCTGGCACTTGTTCATGTCGACGACGACCTTCATGGCCAGTCCTCCTGAAAGTGAGGGCGTCGGGGCGGGGGCAAGGGGAAGAAAAGGGGCCCGACCGCTGTCGGCCGGGCCCCGGCCAAGGGCCCGGCGACTGACGGGGGCCCTTACTCATTTGGCTTCAAACAACATAAGAAGCCGTCCACCCCTGGTCAATACCTATCCATGCGGATAATTTTTTTCCATCCCCTCTTGTGGGGCGTCCGCAACCCCCATACCGTTTGGCATCAAACAAGTCCCCCGTGCCCCCAACAGCACCGGCCCTCTGACTTCCCTCGCCACCCACATCCCCCAAGCGCCCGAGGAGACATCGGTGAGCGCAGCTCCAACCCCCAGCGTCCGTCAGCACATGCAGCGGCTCGCCGCCGAGGGCATCGACGTGGTGCGCGTGACATATCCCGACCTCATCGGCACCGACCGCGCACGCGACATCCTGCTGGACCACCTGCCGTCGGCCTGCGACCACGGCCTGGCCTTCTGCCGGGCCGTCTACCACACCAGCCCCCAGGGCGACGTGGTCCCCGTCTCCGGCGGTCTCGACGCCGGCCTGCCC
Source organism: Streptomyces sp. NBC_00019 (assembly GCF_045041015.1). NCBI lineage: Bacteria > Bacillati > Actinomycetota > Actinomycetes > Kitasatosporales > Streptomycetaceae > Streptomyces > Streptomyces sp. NBC_00019. Next base: position 11,171,709 of record NZ_CP108302.1, on the reverse strand, counting down.
GACATCACCGTGCGACCGGACCTGGACAGCCTGGCCCCCCTCCCCTGGGAGCCCGGCGTCGCGTCCTGCCTCGCCGACGTCACCGACCCGGCCACCGGCCTGCCCGCACCGGAGTCGCCCCGCGATCTTCTGCGCACCGTCCTCGCCCGGTGTGCCGAACACGGCCTGCGTCCGGTGGTCGGCCCCGAGCTCGAGTACTTCCTCTGCGACGAGGACCCTGCCTACCCGAGCGGCTGGAAGCGTTACTCGGGCGCCGCCGGCGTCGTCTACACAGCCGGTCTGCGCGCCGACGGCAACAATCATCTGCTCCGCACGCTGCGTCTGCTGCGGGACATGAACATCGGCGCGACCAGCGGCAACCACGAGTTCGACGGCGGCCAGTTCGAGATCAACCTCACCCACTCCGAAGCCCTGTCCGCCGCGGACCGCGCCTTCCGCTTCAAGTCCGCGATCAAGGAGCTGGCCCGGAAGGAGGGGAAACTCGCCACGTTCATGGCCAAGCCGTTCAACGATGCCGGCGGCTCCGGTTTCCATCTCCACCTGTCCTGCGACAACGACGAGGGCGGCAACGCCTTCGACGATCCCGCCGGGCCGTACGGGCTGTCCGCCACCGCCCGCCACGCCGTCGCCGGCATCCTCGCCCACGCCCCGGCCCTGGCCGCACTGGCCAACCCGACCGTGAACTCCTACAAGCGTTTCGGTCCCGACACCCTCGCGCCCTGGCTGATCGACTGGGGCCTGGACAACCGCAGCGCCATGGTCCGCATCCCGCCCGAGCGCGGCTCCGGCGCACGGTTCGAACTGCGCCTCGGTGACGCCAGCGCCAACCCGTACCTGCTGATCGCGGGCACGGTCGCCGCCGCGCTGCTCGGGGTGCTGGCTGGCGAGGAGCCCCCCGCCCCACTGGAGGGGTACGGCTACGACACCGCCAAGGCAGCAGTACTGCCCATGAGCCTGCCGGCCGCGCTGGACGCCCTGGAAGCGGACACGGAACTGACCGACGTCCTCGGCAAGGACTTCACCGCTTCCTTCCTCTCCTACAAGCGCAACGAGATCGAACGCTTCCAACGGCACGTCACCGACTGGGAGTTCACCGAGTACGCCTACCACCTGTGACGACTGGGAGCCATGCGATGACGACCGAGACCCCGACCGCCGCCGTGAACGAGCCGATGCCGCTTGCGGACGTCAACCTCGCCGACCTGGACAACTTCACCGACGGGATCACCCCGTGGCGGATGTTCCACACCCTGCGTCACCAGGACCCGGTGCACTGGCAGCCCGAGGAGGCCCCCAACTCCGGCTTCTGGGCGGTGACGCGGCACGCCGACATCGCCCGCGTCGACCGCGACGCCGAGACCTTCACCTCGATGAAGTTCGTCAACCTCGAAGAGGTCGACGAGGACCAGATCAAGACGCGTGCCTCCATCCTGGAACTGGACGGCGTCCGCCACCGCGCCATGCGCAGCCTGCTCCAGCGCCAGTTCGGCGCGAGCGTCATCAACAGCTACACCGACTTCCTGCGCGGCCTGACCGCCACCACGCTGGACGCGGCGCTCGCCAAGGGGAGCTTCGACTTCGTCAAGGAGGTCTCCGCCGACTTCCCCATCAACGTCCTCGCCCGCCTCCTCGACGTTCCGCCGGAGGACAACCAGCAGCTCATCGACTGGGGCAACCGCATCATCGGCAACACCGACCCCGACTACGCCGACGTCCTGCTCGACAGCGCGGAGAGCGAGCAGTACCGGCACCTCCCGTTCCGCTCGCCCGCCTCGCTGGAGGTCTTCGAGTACGGCCGTGAGCTGGCCCGGCAGCGGCGCGGCGGCGACGGCACGGACCTGGTGTCCAGGCTGGTGAACACCACCCCGAGGGACGGCGTTCCCCTCACGCCGCAGGACTTCGACAACTACTTCCTGCTCCTCGTCGTGGCCGGCAACGAGACCACCCGCCACACCATCACCCACTCCATGCTGGCCCTCCTCCAGCACCCCGAGCAGCTGGCCCGGCTCCAGGAGGACCCGTCCCTGATCCCCGTCGCGGTGGAGGAGTTCCTGCGCTGGGCGTCGCCCGTCTACCACTTCCGCCGCACGGCGACCCGGGACGTGGAACTGGGCGGCAAGCGCATCAAGGAGGGCGACAAGGTCGTCATGTGGTACGCCTCCGGCAACCGCGACGAGGCGGTCTTCGGCAACCCGTACGACTTCGACGTCGCCCGCGCCGACAACGACCACGTGACCTTCGGCAAGGGCAGCCCCCACCTGTGCCTGGGCAACCTCCTCGCCCGCACCGAGATCCGCATCATGTTCGAGGAGCTCATCCCGAGGATCGCCGACATCCGTCTGACCGGCGAAGTCCCGCGCGTGCGCTCCAACTTCGTCAACGGCATCAAGAAGCTGCCGGTCGCAGTCACCCTCGCCTGACCGCCTTCCCGAGCCGCCCAGAAGGTGCGGCCGCCCGGGGCGCCCCGCCCCGCACGAGCGGCCGCACCTCTCGTCCGCCCGCCAAAAACACTCGGCCCGAGGATCACCACGATGACCACTCCCCGCATGCAGCTCGTCCTGAGCGAGAACTGGACCATGACCGGAGGCCGCGCGGATCTGCCGACCGTGATCCGCTGGGCCCGCGAGGCCGAGGACGCCGGATTCGACTCCGTCATGATCAGCGAACACATCGTGCTCGGCCCCGACGCCGGAGCAGGTGGCGTGATGGGCAACCCCCGCGACTACGCCCTGCCCGGCAACCAGGACCCCCACACCCCGTGGCCCAACTCGCTCATGCTGCTCAGCGCGATCGCCGCCGTCACCGAGCGCGTGCGTCTCGCAGCGTCGGCGGTCATTGCTCCCCTGCGGCATCCCCTGCTCCTGGCCCGTGAGCTCGGCACCCTCGACCTTCTCTCCGAGGGCCGCCTGATCGTGCTGCCCAACGTCAGCTGGAGCCGGGACGAGTACGCGGCACTCGGCGTCCCGTTCTCCCGGCGCGGCAAGCTCCTCGACGAGCACCTGGAGATCTGGGCGAAGTTGTGGGGCCCCTCTCCCGTGTCTCACGAGAGCGAGTACTACGCCTTCCAGGACGTCTACTTCGAGCCCAAGGCATACTGCCCGGACGGCCCCCGACTGTGCTTCGGTGGCGCGGGCATGCACGACGCGATGGTCCGCAGGATCGTCCGGTACGGCCACGCCTTCAACCCGCTGGGGAAGGTGACGCCCGAGCAGATGCAGACGCTGAAGACCGCGATGGCCGCCGCGGGCCGCGACATCGCCGATCTGGAGATGATCGGCGGCACCCGCGCCGTGTTCCCCGACGACGACTCCTGCGCCGACCTCGCCCAGGCCCTCGAGCCCGTCCCCGAGCAGATGGCCCAGGGATTCACCACCTTCTGCGTCAAGCCCTCGCAGTTCACCGACGATCCGAACGGAGTGGGCGCGTTCTGCCGCGAGGTGATGCGCCGCGTGGAGTCCCTGACCGCCTGACGGCGCCGATTCGGTGTCCCGCATCGCGGCCCGAGCGGCCCGCTGACGACGAATGGCACCGGGCCGCGGAAGAGCGAACCGAACGAGCCGAGGACCGCAGCATGACGACTTTCGACGAAGCTGCCGGCACCCGTCCCTCCACTCCCGCTGAAGCCACTCGAGACGATCCCCATCGCCTCCCCGACGTGTTCGGCCTGGTCGTCGGCATCCTCGGCGGAACCGGCCCGCAGGGGCGCGGCCTCGCCTACCGGGCTCGCTGGCGCGGGCCAACAGGTCATCATCGGGTCAGGAGACGCCGCCCGGGCCGCCTCCGCGGCAGCAGACATCGGCCCTGACGTCCGCGGCGCTGACAACGCCACGACCGCGCGGGAGAGCGATCTGGTGATCGTCGCCACTCCCTGGGAGGGGCATGCCGAGCTGCTGGCCACGCTCCGCGATGAACTCGCCGGCAAGATCGTGGTCGACTGCGTCAACCCCCTCGGCTTCGACAAGAAGGGAGCCTACGCACTCAGGCCCGAGGAGGGCAGCGCCGCCCAGCAGGCTGCCGCGCTGCTGTCTGACTCCCGGGTGACCGCTGCGTTTCACCATCTCTCCGCCGTCACTCTGGAAGACCGGCAGATCGAGAAGATCGACACGGACGTACTCGTCCTGGGCGACGAACGCGCCGCCACCGACACCGTCCAGGCACTCGCCTCACGCCTCCCGGGCGCACGCGGCCTCTACGGCGGACGACTGCGCAACGCCCACCAAGTGGAGTCGCTGGTAGCCAACCTGATCTCGGTGAACTGCCGCTACAAGGCCCACGTCGGCCTGCGCCTCAGCGACGTCTGAGAGGACTCCCAGCATCTTTCACCGAGCCCCGCCCTCACGTTTCGCCTCCGATCCGGTACGGCCATGGGACGCAACCAGGCTTCATCGGCACCGGACAGCAAGGTCCCCAGTCGTGCCCCACGGAGTGGTGTAGCCATGTGGACGGCGCGCTGACACAAAGCCTGTAGCCGGGCCGCGCGGTGGAGCTTCCTGTGCGGCCGGCCGGCTGGCTACAGCGGCATGACCCACAAAGTTCCCGGGTGCCGGGCGGATCACCACCGCGATCTGCGGCATCACGAAGGCGGCTCGACTACACCACACCACCCGCCAGGACACCATCTCTCCGTGGTCGCCGCGCGCACCGTGAACAGCCACCGCCGCCGCACGCCAACGATCCCCATAGGTCTGACAGCAGCCTCATTCCTGCAGGCATAGACGAACCCGCCCTCGTTCCGGTCTTCAACCTGGCGACGACGCGCGGGTTCAGCGGTTGCCCCCTCCAAGAATCCGCGAACTCGCCTGCTTCCGACCGCACAGCGCAGAAGATCCGCCGCCAGGAGCAGGGTCACCAGTACGCCGAAGCCCAGCTCATCGCGCTCGGGGCTCCGGTGCCGCGGGCCGGGTGCAACCCGGCCGTCTGGCTTCGGGAGGCCCTGGTCGCGGTCGGGGCACGCAACGTACGGCACCGCGGAGCGCACCGTTACGTATGGCGGCTCGGGCGAAGCCGGCGCGAGCGGGAGCAGATCAAGCTCGGCCTCCCCACCCAACGGCCCTATCCCAAACAGCCCGACCCCGAACCGATCGCGGCCTGAGGGCAGTCCAGCCGCACAGTCCGTAGCGCCCGCCGCGGTCGCCCGTCTCACGGGACGCCCCCTATCCCGCCCATAGGCCCTCTGGCCTGCTCCCCAGCTCGGTCATAGGGTCCTGGCATGTCGTGGACACCGCTCGTTGCCGCGATAGTCGGCGCCGTCATCGCGATGGGCTCGACGCTGCTCGCTGAACGGCGTAGGACACAACGAGAGGACGCGGCCGAATGGCGACGGACCCGCCAGTCTCTGTACTCAAAGTTTCTGGCCGCCCATGCCCAGGCGGGCAGCGACCTGAGGAACATTGCATCCACGCCTGATCTTGAGCTTGGCGAACGGTATCGACAAGCTCGAGCCGCCTACACGCTTTGTTACGTCTCCCGCCACGAACTGGAGATACTTGCGCCTGACTCTGTCGTACGTCCCGCGTATGAGTGCAGTCGCTCGGTCCGAGCAATGCGCGACGCCGTCAGTACGGGCGCAACGCTCGACACCCCCGATTTCACGGAACTCACCAATCAGTACCTGCACTTTCGACTGCAGACGACGGTCGCCATGCGAAGCGATCTTGTGTCGGGGCGCCGCTGAGCCGCAGAGGTTCCAGGGTTCGAAGGCAGGCTCTCAATCCGAACATCACCATGGCCGAGCTCATCGCGCTGTCCCGCCGGCGCGACGCCCCGGACCCTGGCGTCGAGGTTGAGGAGACCGAGGACTTCGAGCGGATGGAACGGACGTCCACGCCGCCTTGCGCAAAGCCGCCCACGTGGGACTCCAAAGCCCGTACCGGGCCCGGCGAGCTCCTGCACCGTGCCACCCGGTGCGATGGCTGCAGCTGACCACCACACCAGCGCCGCACCCCCATCCGGGAGGGATACTCGATGACGATGACGACGACCCAGCGCATCCTCGACCTCGCTGCAGCGGCACCGGCCAGCCACGACGAGGACCTGGTGCAGCTCCTGGGCGAGGCGAACGAGCTGTACCAGCAAGGCCTGCAGGATCTGCACCAGGAGACGGTAGACCGCCACACCGAACTGCCCACCGCGGACCTGCTGGCCGCTGCACAGACGGCCGGCCTGCCCTGTGATGCCTCACAGGACCGCGCCGAGGTGATCCTGCTGCTGGCCCTGGCCGAATGGGAAAGGACGCCGGCCGCGATGGCGTTCATCGAGATGGCCGAGGCCGCCGCGCGCCGCGGGGTCTGCCTGATCCCCGAAGAGTAAGCCCCGAGCCGTCAGCACGGCCGCCGTCGAAAAACGCTGTGCCGCGGGCTGAACCTCCCATGGCCGTCGACCGGTCCCATGCAAAGGTCGGGGCGCTGGTCAAAGCATCACCGTGCTCAAGTCCTACGGCACCGTCGGCGCCCCTGACGCGAGTGCAGGCATGGAGGGCATCTACGGACCTGTGGGCGTGCTGGCCGGAGAAGCACACCACATCACACGCCGAAGCACCCAGGTTTGGGGACGTGACCGCTGCCCGTGGCCCTGGGTGTCGGAGGCAGAATCTACGTCATGGCCAACTCGTACGCACAACCGATTCTGAGAACAGCGGACCTCTCCGAGAGTTTGCGCATTGTCGAGCGGTTGCTCGGAATCGCCGATCTCCAGGGCCTCGAAGTCGATTTCGAGGTACGGGTCTCCTCGGAGCAGGTCCTTTCAGCACTGCTGGCATTGATTCCGAACGCCGAATGGTGGGCCGAAGGGGACCGGGACGGCTCGTCGGAGGAAGGGGACGATCCTGCGGCGCATCTCCCCATCCGGCTGCGGAATTGGGCCATGCCTCCCGAAGCGGTGGACCCGTTCCTCAAAGCGGTGGGAGACAGCCCTGCGTCAGCCCGATGGGATTTCAACGCCTGGCCCGAGGCTCCTGAAGTGGGTCTGGGTGTCGGCGGTACAAGGGGTGCGTTCGTGACACTGTGCGTGAATGTCCGCGATGTCGATCTGGCGGAGCCCTCGGCGGATCACACAGTCTTCGTCCACGTCAAGCAGGTCGAGGCAGAACGCGCGCCGTGGCTCGCAGCTCAGGTCGGTCTGACGGTGATCGGCGACCTGGTGATGGCCCCGTACTAAACAAAGCACCTGGTGCTGCTCCTGGGCGAGGCGAATGAGCTGTACCAGCAGGGCCTACAGGATCTGCACCGGAAGATGACAGAACGCCTCGGCCAACTGGCCGCTGCGGACCTGATGACCGCTGCGGAAGCGGCCGGCCTGCCCTGTGATGCCTCACAGGACCGCGCCGAGGTGATCCTGCTGCTGGCCCTGGCCGAGTGGGAGATGACGCCGGCCGCCATGGCGTTCATCGAGATGGCCGAGGCCGCCGCGCGCCGCGGGGCCTGCCTGATCCCCGAGGAGTGGGCCGGGAGCTGTCAGCGCGGCCGCCGTCGAGAAAACGGTGTGCCGCGGGCTGGACCCCCCACCGGAACTTCTGCCATTATTTTCTTTGCGTGCCGGGGTGGCCGGCGCACTGCTGACAGAAGGGGACGGTTCTGCCATGACCTCGCACCGTGAACCTCGCCTGGCCGACGCTGCCGAGATCGCGGCCGAACACGGTCTGACGTCCGCACGGATCAGCCAGTTCTACACCGAACGCACCGAGAACACCGCCGGCACCGCGTTCCCCGAGCCGGTCGACAAGCGCGGCCGGGCCCGCCTGTGGGACCACGCGGAGGTCACCGAGTGGTTTTCGCACCGCTCCTCGGCGCGGCTCACCCAGCACAGGCCGCCCTCCCTCGATCCGGAGACGTTGCTGAACGCCTCGGACGCCTCGAGGTACCTCGGCTACAAGAACGCCAACCAGGTCAACACCTTCGTACGGGACCACCCCGGCTACTTCCCCGAACCGGACGTCGTGGAAGAGATGGGCACGGCCGAGAACCCGTACCGCCGCCAGTTGTGGAAGGTGGCGACCCTTAAGGAGTGGATGGCCAGCCGGCCCGGCCGCGGACGGCGCGCCGGGACCAAGCAGGCGCCGCCGCTGCCCGAGGTGTCCGCCGACGGTGATCCCCAGGAGCTGCTGGGGGCAAGCCAGGCAGCCGCGCTGCTGGGATACAAGAGTGTCGGCTCTTTCTCCAGCGCTCTGTCCCAGGGCAATCTGCCGCTGCTGAAGACCGTGGACGGCGTCGCCGAAGCGGGCCGTCAGAAGGGGCGCCGGCGGTGGACGCGTCGGCGCATCCTGGACCAGGCCGCACAGCGGTCCAGTAGGTAGCACCTGGCGGTGAGCGGACCTGCGCGCACCGCCCCATGAACGCGGCTCCTGGTGTGGGGAGTTGGTCCCTTGCGGGCCGGGGGTCGCACGATGGCCGGCATGGCGTGGTTCGTCACCACGCCCCGCAGCAGCATCTGCTGCTGCGGACCGGCCATCACCCATGTTCCGGCGGCGCGCGCGGACGACTCCACAGCGTCATCCGCCAGTGGCGTGGTCTGGCCAGACCATGGCACAGACCATGAGGTTGTTCTGGGATCGTGACCGTGGTCGGGGTCTCGTGGTCCGGGCCATGGTCTGGGTCGGCCGGTTGTCTGTCGTCCATGACTCGTTCTTCTTCAGGTGTTTCGGCCGCTGAACTGGCCCCCAGCCCTGCTGAGCCGTTGCGCTTGCAGGTCCTGACCGCGCTCGCCCTGCACCGGATGGCCACGACCGGCCAGCTGCTCCAGATGCTGCGGCCGACCGGCTCTCGCCAACTGGTCTCCCGGGCGCTGAACAAGTTGCGCGCGGCGGGCTTGGTCGACCTCACCCCGCTGCCGGACTTGGACCGGCCGCGTACGCATGCCTGGTACCTCACCCCGGACGGGGTGCTGCTGGCCCGCGATCATCCCCTCCTGCGGGGACGCCCGCCCTACCCCATCACCTCAGCGACAGCAGCGTCACTGAAGACGCCGCACACGCTGACCGTCGTACGCACCCACCTGCCGTTCGCGGCAGACGCACGCCGCCTCGGACACGAACACGGCCCGTGGGACTGGACTCCCGAGGTGGCACATTCCATCGGAGAGGGCGAGCGACTCGTGGCCGACGCCGTCCTGCACTACACCGTCATCGACAGCGAACGACGGCGCAAGCTGCGCGCGTTCGTGGAAGTCGACCGCACCACCATGAGCAGCGAGCGCCTGGCCGTGAAGCTGATCGAATACGCCAGACTCTTCCACTACGAAGCCCAGCCCGTCGGACGCCGCCGATCTGTCTCCACCGGCCCGGCGTGGCTGCGCTGGTATCCCGTCTTCCCCCGCATCCTCTTTGTCCTCACCGGTGCCGCCCCGGCCCGGCTGGACGACCGCATCAGCGACCTGCAGGCGATGGTCGCCCACCACCCGCTCGTCGCAGCCCTCGCCCGCGAAGTTCCGCTGGGAGCCGCCGTCCTCGAGGACATCGAGGAACACGCGCCCTCCGGACCGGTCTGGGTACCGCTGACCGGGGGCGAACCCCGCCCGTGGACCGATCTGTGACCACGCCGAGCGTGCGCGTGAACCGGGGCCCTGGAGATCGCCTTTCACGAGGTGCGCATCGAAGCCAACGCACACAACGTGACCTTGCTCTTCTCGGACCTTCAGGTGAGCGAGGTCCCGATTGGATACGCACCCTTCGTCACGGAGTAGGGATCAGGGTTCTGTGATCTTGTGACTGCCGGCTGTCCAGGTCGTTCTTCCAGGTGATCGACGGAATCCTGCCGGGGACGGGGCCGGGGACGCCGGGGGCTGAGGCAGCCCCCGGGCAGCAGGTACACGCCCGGAGCACCGCCCAGCCCGCGAAATTTGGTGGCGGCCTCGTCGCTAGGGCAGGGCCAGCCACGTGTACAGGGCGCCCGCGAGCGCCACGGCGATGCTGACGAACGCCACCCATCGGCCGGAATCCAAGCCCAGCAAGGTCGGCGTCGGAGGCCGTCCAGCCTGTTCACGCTGGTTGAGCCGCATCGCCTCCAGGCTCAGCGCATCGGCGAGACGGCCCTGGAGCTCGGTAACCGCCTCGGCGGCAAGCTGCGCGGAAGCGCGCAGCCTGGAGGTCTCCAGATCGGTTACGGCCACGCTGACCGCCGCGATCACCCCCATAGAGCCGGCAAGTGCGTACTGCTCGGCCTGCACAGCAACACCGTAGGCGGTGCCGAGAATGGCCAGCCACAGCACGAGAACCTGAAGGAACAACACCGCACGGCCACGCCGGTTCTCGTACCAGCGCCACGCATGGTCCAGCGCAACGGCCAGCGTCTCCCGCTCCCCCTCAGACATCGCCACACCATCGCAGAGGAGACAAAAACCGTCCACGTCTTGGCCAACTCTCCGCCGGTTAACGACCACCGTGCGCAGAGCGGTGGCGACCTACACGACACGGACCTGGTCGGCTTCGTCGGTGTACTCGCGCGGCTGCGGGCCGGCGGACGTGCCGGGGAGTGGTTCGCCGATGTCGGGGTCGCCGCACAGGGCGACCAGGACACGGTCCAGGGCGTGGAGCGAAGTCTCGGACGTGACGCCTTCCCGCTGCGTGGAGGCCGCGTCGCACAGGGGCACCGTCCCGCCCAGGGTCCGCCACGCCAGCCGTCATAATGGAGGCATGGCAGCCCGTGCGCACTCCCCCACCCCGAGACCTGATCCGGCTGGAGCGGTCGCGGAGGACCTGGCGCTGTACCGGCGCAAGTTCCAGCAGCGTCTGCCCGCATCCCTGGACGAACTGCAGGGCCCCGCACGCGGTGTGGTGGACCTTCCGCTGCACGTGGCGTGGTCCGGGATGACCTCCTACGACTTGGCCAAGCCGCGGCAGCGGATGGGCCTGTACCGCACTGTCCTGCACGAAGGCCTGCGCGAGGACCTCACGTCTTTGCTGAACCAGGACGTCCTGCTGGAACTGTGGCCGACACTGCGCCGTCTCGTCGGCCGCACCGTGCGCACTGTCTGGGAAGACGCCTTCCCTCAGCTTGCCGCCCGCGGCCGGACGGCCGCGTGAACATGGACATGCCCCAGCTGCACGCACGGCTCCTGGCGGACGTCATCGCCCTCGGCTCCCCTTATCCTCTCGTGCTGACCGGCGGCTACGCCGTCCGCGCACATCGTCTGGTCAGCCGGCCCAGCCAGGACCTCGATGTCGCCACCGAAAACCCCGCCCCCATGGCCGACATCGCCGCCGTGCTGCGCAGCGGCCTGCAAGCGCGCGGCTGGCAGGTGCAGTCCCTGGAAACCGCCCCGCTGTCGGCCCGCTTCACCGTGCGTGACCCGGACACCGACCAAGAGGTCGAAGTCGACATCCTCAAGGAAATCTTCTGGCGTCCCGTTGCCGACAGCCCCTACGGGCCCGTCCTTGCGGAAGAAGACGTGATCGGCACGAAAGTACGCGCCCTGGGAGACCGAGGCGCGCCCCGAGACCTCATCGACGTGTTCGCCGCCTCCCGTCGCTGGAACGTGACCGACCTCGAGGAATTCGGCCGGCGACACGCCCGGGGACGCTTCGAACGAGAAGACCTCCAGGCCAACCTCGCGGGCGCCGAGTGGACCGACGACGAGGCGTTTGCCGCCTACGGCCTCGACGCCGCCACCATCGCCGCGCTGCGCGCCTGGGCCGTGCACTGGGCCGACGACCTCGCCAGCAGACTCCACGAAGAAGACCCCACGCACGACGACGACTAAAGCGCCCGCCCGCGCCCCTGCCCCGGCCACAGGCCCGCGAGCCGGGGCCGGGCGACGGTCACGGCAGCCACCGTGCGGCCAAGGGGCAGCGCCCAGACCGACCAGCACCCTGAGCCGGCTGCGGCACCCACCACACCGCCGCCGCCCCCAACTCCCGCAGGCCCCCACGCCATGCCCGCGACAACGGCTACATTCCCAAGCAATGACCACCGTTCCTGTGCCCACCGCCCCCGCAGCCGCCGCCCCTTCTCCACCAGGTCGGAAGGGTGACGGTTCGTGAGCGCCATGGAACTGCGCCCCCACCAGAGCGAAGCCGTCGACAACGTGCTCCGCCTCCTTGGCACGCCACCCGGCGGACAGGTACCGCCCGGTGGGCTCAGAGCCCAGGTCATCGCCGCCACCGGCTCCGGGAAAACCCTCATCGCCGCCCACAGCGCGCAGCGGCTGTCCGCCCGGCGCGTCCTGGTCCTGGTGCCCACCCTGGACCTGCTCACCCAGACCGCCGGCGCGTGGCGCCGCGGCGGCCGCACCGGCGCCATGATCGGCGTGTGCTCACTGCGAGCCGAGGAGAGCCAGGGCCTGCCCTGCACCACCGATCCCGACGAACTGATCTCCTGGACAGCAGGGTTGGAAGCGGTCACCGTCTTCGCCACCTACGCCGCTGTGGGGCTGAAGATTCTGCAGGGCGCGCACGCGGCCGGCCTCCCGGCCTGGGACCTGATGGTCGTCGACGAAGCCCATCGCACCAGCGGAGACGGCATGAAACCCTGGGCCGCCGTCCACGACCAGACACAGATCCCCGCGCAACGACGGCTGTACATGACCGCCACCGCCCGGGTCTGGGAAGCAGACGGCGCGGACGAAGGCCAGAGCGGGAGTAGGGCGCCGCGGCTGGTGGCCTCCATGGACACAGACTCGCCGGTGTTCGGGCCCGTCGCGTACAAACTCACCCTGTCCGAGGCGATCGGGCGGGGCATCGTCGCCCCGTACCAGGTGCTGTGCCTGGACATCCGTGATCCCGATCTGTACGCGGCTTTGAACAGCGAGGCCACCGGATCCGATGCGGTCCGCGGGGCGCGGCTGGCGGCCGTGCAGACCGGGCTGATGCATGCTGCGGTCAAGGAGCGGTTTCGTCGAGTGCTGTCGTTCCATAGCCGGGTAGGCGAAGCGGAGGCGATGGCGGCCGCCGTGCCGGTGACGGCCCGCCGGCTCGCTGAGGACGCCCCAGACACCTACCCGCCGGCTCGGCAGGTGTGGGCGGACTGGCTGTACGGCGAGCACGCCCCCGGCCACCGGCGGGCCGTGCTGAATGAGTTCGCTTCCGATTTCCTCGCATGGCCCGCGTTCGAGGGTGAGGATGTGCGGGCTGAGCTGCGGGTCCTTTCCTCGGTCCGCGTCCTCGGGGAAGGTGTCGATACCGCCGAATGCGATGCCGTGCTTTTCGCGGATGCGCGTGGCTCCATGGTCGATATCGTGCAGATGGTCGGGCGCGCGCTGCGGTTGCACCCAGGACGCGGGAAACTCGCCACGCTGATCGTTCCGGTATTCCTCGGACCGGACGAAGATCCGAATGAGTTGCTCACCTCGGATGCCTACAACAGCCTCAGCAAGGTCCTCGGAGCCCTGCGGGCGCACGATGCCGAGACGATCGAGGCGCTTGCCGATCCCCGTCTGCGCAGCGGCAGTTGGGTGTCCGAGGACGGCGACGGCGTCGAGGAGGACATTGGTGGTGAGGAGGACGGCCAGGAGCAGGATCTTGTTCCGGCGGTCGGGGCCGCGGCGGCGGGAGTGCTGCGGTTCACCGAGGAACGCGACCCGGCCGTCCTCACGCAATTCGTCGGGCTGCGGGTCATCGACCCCGAACGCGCCTACTGGCTCCGCGGCATCGAGGCCGCCACGAGGTGGCTGCGCGAGACCGGCAACAGCGAGCTGCGCGTGCCGTACACGTTCGTCTGCCCGGAGGACTGGGACAGTAGTGCGGGGCATCCGCTGGGGGTCTGGGTCGCAGATCAGCGGCGCTACTACGCGGCCGGGGCCCTGGACGCCAAGCGGGTCACCACGCTGGAGAACCTCGGCATGGTCTGGTCAGTGCACGCCTCCGCGTGGGATGCCGGCCTCGCCGTGGCCCGCGACTACGCCGCCGTACACGGCCACTTCCTCCCGCCGGCCTCCGCCGTCTGGCAGGACATGGCGATCTGTCGGCGTCGTCTGAACGGTGACCCTCTGGTGGCGGATCAAAACTGACTCACTTCGTGGCATCCATACCAACCTGATCTTGATTGGAGATCGGGAGGAGAGGGTGATCCAAGTGGAGGACTGGGCAGAGATCCGCAGGCTGCACCGGGCCGAGGAGATGCCGATCAGGGCGATCGCAAGGCATCTGGGCATCTCGAAGAACACGGTGAAACGGGCGCTGGCCACGGACCGGCCGCCGGTGTACTCCCGGCCGCTGAAGGGCTCGGCGGTCGACGCGGTCGAACCGCAGATCCGTGAGCTGCTGAAACAGACCCCGACGATGCCGGCGACGGTGATCGCGGAGCGGATCGGCTGGGACCGCGGGATGACGATTCTCAAGGACCGTGTCCGCGAGCTGCGGCCGGCCTACCTCCCTGTCGATCCGGTCTCGCGCACGACGTATCAGCCCGGCGAACTGGCTCAGTGCGACCTGTGGTTCCCGCCGGTGGACATCCCGCTCGGCTATGGCCAGTCCGGGCGGCCACCGGTACTGGTGATGGTCTCGGGCTACTCGAGGATCATCGCCGCGCGGATGCTGCCGAGCCGGATGACAGGCGATCTGATCGACGGTCACTGGCAGCTGCTGACCGGCTGGAATGCGGTGCCGAAAATGCTGGTCTGGGACAACGAGGCCGGTATCGGCCAGGGCAAGGTCACCGTCGACTTCGCCGCCTTCGCCGGACTCCTCGCGGTCAAGATCTTCCTCTGCCGGCCCCGTGATCCAGAAGCGAAGGGGCTGGTCGAGAGGGCCAACGGCTACCTCGAGACGAGCTTTCTGCCCGGCCGCACCTTCAGCGGACCCGGCGACTTCAACACCCAGCTCGGACAGTGGCTGCACGTCGCCAACCGGCGCATCCACCGCACCCTGGGCACCCGTCCCGTCGAGCGGTGGGAGGCCGACCGGGCCGGCATGCTCGCCCTCCCGCCCGTCGATCCGCCCCGCTGGTCGCGCTTCTTCACCCGCATCGGACGCGACCACTACATCCGCGTCGACACCTGCGACTACTCCGTGCACCCCCTGGCGATCGGCAAGAAAGTCCAGGTCACCACCAGCATCGAGGAGGTCATCGCCACCCTCGCTCCCGGCGGGGCCGTCGTGGCCCGCCATGCCCGCTGCTGGGCCAAGCACCAGACCATCACCGATCCCGATCACGCCCGCACCGCCGCTGCCCTGCGCGGTGAGTACCGCCACCACACCGCGGCCCAGGCCGCCCGACTCCGCGCCACGGCCGCCGACCGCCTGGTCGATGTCGAGCAACGCGAACTGACCGACTACGACCGGGTGTTCACCCTCATCGAGGGCGACGCCGGCCGCGACGAGACCGGGGACGGGGTGTCCTGAATATGGCCCGCACCGCCACCACACCGGTCACTGCGAAGACGGGCAGCGGCCGGACCGGCGAGCAGACCGCATCCGACCTGGCCTTCTACTCCCGGGCGATGAAGGCCCCGGCCCTGCTGGACGCCGCCGAGCGCCTCGCCGAGCGGGCCCGCACCGAATCCTGGACCCACGCCGAGTTCCTGGTCGCCTGCCTGCAGCGCGAAGTCGCCGCCCGCGAGAGCCACGGCGGCGAGGCCCGCATCCGCGGCGCCCGCTTCCCCGCGATCAAGACGATCGAGGAACTCGACGTCACCCATCTGCGCGGCATAACGCGCCAACAGCTCGCGCATCTGGGCACGTTGGACTTCATCACCGGCAAAGAGAACACAGTTTTTCTGGGACCGCCCGGGACCGGGAAGACACACCTGGCGATCGGACTTGCGGTCCGCGCCTGCCAGGCCGGCCACCGGGTCGCGTTCGCCACCGCCGCCGAATGGGTCGACCGCCTGGCCGCCGCCCACCACGCCGGACACCTCCAGGCCGAGCTCACCAAACTGTCCCGCTATCCGCTGATCGTGGTCGACGAAGTCGGCTACATCCCCTTCGAAGCCGAGGCCGCCAACCTGTTCTTCCAGCTCATCTCGAACCGATACGAACGCGCGTCCGTGATCGTCACGAGCAACAAGCCCTTCGGACGCTGGGGAGAGGTCTTCGGCGACGAGACCGTGGCCGCCGCCATGATCGACCGCCTCGTCCACCACGCCGAGGTCCACTCCCTCAAAGGCGATTCCTACCGGATGCGCGGACGGCAACTCGGCCGCGTCCCCACCGCCACAACAGAAACCGACTGAACCACCACCAACCACAGGCCACACGGGTCACGATTCAACCGACCAGACTGGGTCCGCGTTCAACCGCCGCCGACACGATCGGGACCTGGGCGAAAAACCAGCGCGCGGCTGCGAAGAAGGCCCGGGAGAACACCGCACGGCGTGCCGCCGGAGAGACCGGCATCTCCAGCGCTGGGGAGCTGTCACCAGCGCGTCTGGAGGCCCTGGAGGAGATCGATCCGGGGCGGTGCCCGGAGTGGGAGATCGGATGGCAACGCTGCTATCGGCTGCTTCTCCGTCACGTCCAGGCCTGCGGCGCCCTCCCCGCCAAGACGGGCGAGCTGGTCGTGCAGGGCGAGGACCTCGCGGTATGGATCGCCGGACAGACGGCCGCGTGGGACAAGCTGACGCCAGCCCAGCACTACCTCCTCGAGAGCCTCGGCATCGACCCCGAGCATGGACCAGAGCTCCGGCCGATGAGGACGTCCCAGGACGAGCTGTGGGAACGCAACATGACCGCCGCACGGCAATTCCACGCCCGCGAAGGACACCTCCGCGTGGCACGGCAGCATCGCGAGGACGTCGAGGGCGAACTGCTCGGGCTCGGGTCGTTCGTAGCCAACGCCCGCCGCAGGGCCGCCAAGCTGAGCCCCGAACGCCGTGAAGCCCTCAACGCGTTGGGGATGCGCTGGTAGACGGTGCGGGAGCAGCTGGTGGCACGGGCACTACCCGGCCCCGGGACTCTCCGGTTCTTCGCCCAACGACGCCAACCCACAGGCTGTCTTCTGGGTATCGGGGTGGCCTTCTCCCAACACCCGCCGCCGACCCTCCAGCGTCTCCTCACCCAACACACGCGCCTCCCCCACCCGACCCACAGCCACCAGGTCAACGGCCAGGTTGTACGCCGTACTCAGCGTGCCCGGTGATCCAACCCCAACACCCCCTGGTGCACGAAGCCGCGTACCAAACAACGTCCCCAACCGCGTACGCAGTTGCGCACGAAGCCGTGTACCGACTCGTCGCCGAGGACAGCCTGGATCAGCGGTTGCCCGTCCAGACGACCCGGTCGGCAAAGCCGCCCCGCTCACCCGCCTTGGCCTCACGGATCTTCTCCAGCCGATCCGCGTCGACCCCCAGGTCCGCAGCGAGCGCGCGCACGACCTCCAGCACGTCCGCGAGCTCCTCCGGCGCCGCGTCCTCATCCGCCTCAAGGAACTCGGCGACCTCCTCGCCGAGCTTGTCCCGCAGCCGGCCGCGATATTCCTCCGGGCCCGCGGTGTAGGTGACCGGCTCGGCCCCGTCCGCCCGGATGATCTGCGGAATCCGGTCCCGCACCAACTTGCCGTGCCTGCTGTAGGGCTCCACCCGTGCTCCCCCGCACCTGTCTTCATGAGGCGGTCGCCAGACGCCGCCCCTTCATGCCGCCGCAGCCTAGAGAAATCGCCTCACCACTCGCCATGCGAACCGCCAATCCCACCCGTTCGGAGGGACCCCGTGCCGCAGCAGCGGCTCGCCACCGCCGCCCCCGCGGCGGAAGCGGGCGCCGAGCCCGTCCGACCGAAGGGCCAGCCCGCTGCCGCGGCGGGATCGTGGGCAGGGCGGTGACACCCAGGGCGGCGTCCCTCGCGGTGAGCGCCTCATCCCGTTCAGCCAGGGCCTCGGCCCGAGCGTGGTGCATGAGCCGGTCGACGGGTGTGCTGGGTCAGGAGGTTATCGAGGTCGCGTTCGAAGAACGGGGCCTTGCCCGAGTTCAAAACGGCGACCTTGTCCATGTCGCAGTCCATACCGAGGACCTCGTGGCCGAGTTCGGCCATGCAGGCCGCGTGGGTGGCGCCGAGGTAGCCGCAGCCGACGACGGTGAGTTTCATGAACGGGTGTCCCTTCGGGATGGGGCCGCCCGGCGGCCCCACCAGGACAAGGTCAGGCGGGCCGGGCGGCCAGATGGCGGTGGATCCCGTCCCGGATGAACGGCGGGATCGTGAGGGTGCCGAGGTGTTCAGGGGCGAAGAACTGGAGCTTGACGCCCTCCGCGAGGGGCAGCGTGGTCTCGTCGCCGTCCCAGGAGGCGGCGAAGAACGTGATCAGCTGCCCGGAGCCGTGCTCGTCACGGATCTCGAAGAGCTCGGTCAGGCCGTGGACGGTCAGGCTGGCTTCTTCGTCGAGCTCGCGGACGATCGTCTCGTGCGGCTTTTCGCCGGGGTCGCAGCCGCCGCCCAGCACGCTCCAGTGATCTGGCCAGGCGATGCCGGGCAGGTCGTCACGCAGGTGGAGGAGGAGTTCGCCGCGGCGGTTGGCGATGATCGCGACCGCTCCGCGGGCGGTGGCCGGGCAGTCGGTGGTGGTGTTCTGGTGCATCGGGATACCGTAGTAAGGCAGTTGAGGCTCATGCGGCAGCCCTCACCGTGTGGTCATGAAACCAGGAGGCCGCCATGAGGGCCTGCATCCTCGTGCGGTCGAACCGCCCGCCCGGCTTGAGCCCGCCCTCCAGCAGCGGCCTCAAAGACCCGGGGGCCTCGGTCAGGGCGGTGTGGATCTGGGCATCCGCCCAGCCTGCCAGGGGCCCGTTCAGCCAGGACGGGACCGGGCTGGCGAAGCCGAGCTTGTCCCGGCCCGCGCAGGGTTCAGGAGCAAGACGTGTCCCTTCTGTATTCCCGACGGGAGTGAGCAGCAGAGTTCGCCAGCCCGTTTATATCAATCTCCAGTTGCAATTAAGGGGCAGTGGAGTGCACACTCTCCTCATGAGCG
This sequence comes from Streptomyces sp. NBC_00019, assembly GCF_045041015.1. NCBI lineage: Bacteria > Bacillati > Actinomycetota > Actinomycetes > Kitasatosporales > Streptomycetaceae > Streptomyces > Streptomyces sp. NBC_00019. Next base: position 11,152,887 of record NZ_CP108302.1, on the reverse strand, counting down.
ACACTCCACGCGTCCGTGCCCGGCAGGCCGAGCTCACCCCGGCTCAGCGCCTGGAGCTCGATGAGCTGCAAGCAGCCATCACTCAGGCGAAGGAAGCGTTCGCGCACGCCGCGGGGCGTATCGCCGTGGAGCTGGGCAGAGGAGGTAACTCCGCCGTCGCCCGGCACCTGGATGTCACCCCTCAGCACATTTCCACCCTTGCCCTCGCCTACAAGGCCCAGCAGGCAGACACAGCCAGCGAGGAGGAGGTGGCGGCATGACGAGTGCACCCAAGCCATCGGGCGTCCCTCCGATGCCCGAGCGAAACACCAAAGCGCTGCGCGCCGCGATCGCCCAACACACTCCGCAGCTGCTCGCCGACTACGACCGGCACTGGGACGCCGCAATCGGACAGCCCCGCTACACCGCTCCGGTACCGGCCTTTGGGTGTAGCTCTTCTCCGGTGAGTCCTTTTTGGGCTCGATCGTTGCTGATCGCGGTGGTTTGCCGGATCGTCGTGCCCAGGGTTCGGGTTCTTGGGGGCGTCGATGGTGTCGTGGTTGGAGGAGTTGGAGCGGCGCGAGGCTGGTGCGCGGGCTCGGATCTCGGAACTGCGTGGTCAGATCAATGAGTTGGCGGGGCAGCTGGCCGAGCAGGAAGCCGTGGTTTCCCGGTTGGAGATCACCCGGGAGACGATGACCGAGATCCTGTCCGGGGACGGGCCGGTCACCGGACCGGATGCGGAGATGGAGCCGGAAGGCGAGGCCGGGGCGCCTGAGGAACCAGCGGCGGAAGCGGACCGGTTCGAGGCCGGCTCGCCGGTCGGGGTGCGGCTGGTGCCGTCGTGGACGGACCAGTTGGGGGCGGAGGCGCTGCCGGATGCGTACGCGGACATCGTGGAGGTGCTCGCCGACGCGGTGCATCCGATGCGGGCGCATCAGCTGTGCTCCGTGTTGGGTTTGTCGACGGACAAGAGCAAGGTGGAAGGGTTCCGGTCGAAGCTGAAGCGGCTGAGCGGGCGGGGTTGGATCGCCGAGGTGTCGCCGGGTCTGTTCGCTTCGCGGGATACGGCGCCGCCGGGGCGTGCGCCGGGGCGCGGCAACGACTCCGTGGTGTCGCCTCGCGCCGGTGAGCGGGAGGGCTCTCGCGCCTAGCGTCGAGGGTGACGAAACCATTCGATGCCCCGGAACGAGAGCCCGATGGAAGACTACGAGCATGCCGCGATGGCTGACCCGTTTGCCAGCGCGGTTTCTTTCTTCACTCAGCTGATCTGCGATCTCTCCGGCCCCGCCGTACTGGCCCTGCCCCATCAGGACGTGGAGGAGATGGCCGCGGCGCGGGGCCGGGAGCTGGCCCGGCTGCTGCTGCAGGCCCACCTTGACCTGCGCGCCCGCCACGAGGAGGCGGAACTGACCGTGCTGGATCCATGCGCCCGTGCAGCCCTCGCCGGCGGACGCACCCGGCTGGAGCGCGGGCATCACCGCGAACTGGCCACCATCATCGGGACGGTGAGGGTCACCCGGTGCGCGCTCAGGTCGCCGGGCCAGGCCAACTGCTATCCGGCCGACGCGGTGCTCGGCCTGCCGCACGAGCGGCACAGCCTGGGAGTGCGCAAGCTGGCCGTGCTCGAGGCGGTGCGCGGCTCGTATGACACCGCGATGGAGGCGATCACCCGCTGCTGCGGGAAGGTCGTGGGCAAACGCCAGGTCGAACACCTGGTGCAGGCAGCGGCGGTGGACGTGGCCGCGTTCTACGCCGCGCGCACCCCGGTGCCGCAGAACGCATCCACGCTGCTGGTGCTGTCCGCGGACGGCAAGGGGATCATCATGCGGCCGGGCCATCTGCGCGAGGCCACCCGCAAGGCAGCCGAGCGTGCCAAGCGGACCTTCCGCACCCGCCTGGCCGTCGGGGAGAAGACGGGACGCAAGCGGATGGCGACCCTGGCCGCCGTCTACGACGCCGACCCGGCCGTGCGCCGCCCGCACGACATCATCGCCCCGCCCGGCGGCCGCAGCACCGCCCGCATCCCGCGCCCCGGTCCCAAAGCCCAGGCCAAGTGGCTGACAGGATCGGTCGAGCACGATCCCGAGCACGTCATCGCCGCCGCCTTCGACCAGGCCCAGGCCCGTGACCCGCAGCACCGCAGGTGCTGGGTGGTCCTCGTCGACGGCGCCCGCCACCAACTCGACCTGATCCAGGCCGAGGCCGAGCGCCGCGGCGTGAACATCCACATCGTCCTCGACCTGGTCCACGTGATCGAGAAACTCTGGGCCGCGGCCCGCTGCTTCCACGCTCCCGCCGATCCGGCTGCCGAGGACTGGATCGCCGTCAAGGCCGCCCGTGTCCTGCACGGATGCGGCCAACAGGCCGCCGACGAGATCCGCGCCGAAGCCGACCACCGCAAGCTGACAGGTGATCAACGGACGGCCGCCGACAAAGCCTGCCAATACCTCAACAACAACGCCGACTTCGTCCACTACGACCGGGCACTCGCCGCCGGCTGGCCCATCGCCAGCGGCGTCATCGAAGGCGCAGCCCGCCACCTCATCGCCGACCGACTCGACATAACCGGCAGCAGATGGAGCGTCCCAGGCGCCGAGGCACTCCTCAACCTCCGCGCCGTCATCAGCAACGACGACTTCCCGGCGTACTGGAACTTCCACGTCCAGGCCGAACGCAGGCGCCTACATCCCGCCGCCGACCAGGCCGACTACAAACTCACCGCCTGAGCAACGACCTCACCGGAGAAGAGCTACACCCCCGGCCTTTCTCGCCCGCTGGTGGACCGAGTTCGCCCTTGCCCGCGACCCTGACCTCGACCGCCACGTTCGTGAGCTGGAAGAGCGCGCCGCTGACGCCGCCACCAACGACCAGGCCCTGCAGTTGCTGACCCAGGCCGCCCATCTGCGCCGTGAAGCCGCAAAGGTGGAGCCCGGTCAGTGAACTTCGCCTTCATGGGCCCGCCGTGGCAGATGGACTGGGTCCGCTCGGCGCGCGCCGATCACGATGCGCCGCCCCCTCCTGTGCGCGCCCTGGTAGAAGACGTCCGCGCCGAACTCGTCACGGTCAAAGACCCCTACTTCCGCGGCATCGACAACCTGCCCGATCTACCCGAGGGCTGCTGGGTGGAACCCGGACGCTCAACCGTGCCCGACGGCCCGCACATCGCCTACTTCGACCACGGCCGCGGATGGCTGCGCTACGTCTTCATCCGCCGCACGACCGACCCGCAGATCATCGTCGAAGAAGTCTTCTGGCAGTAACCACTCCCGGTGGGAGCGGATGCCGGGCACCTAGAGCTGCGGGACGTAGGCGACGGTCGCGGCGGGGCAGCCTACGCAGAGACGGACAAAGCACTGGCGTCCTTTGATGTCTGCAGTCGCCCATCGGGCGGGTGTGATGTGGGTACGGGTTCGAAGGATGGCTGTGCACGGCCAGTCGCGTGAACAACCCGGCCGACAGCCCGAAAGTGCCCGAGGCGCCAGGTCAGCAGCACCGCTGCAGGCGGATCACGTGAATCGGCCCCGCCAGAGCCGCGACGCTTGCCCTCACGGACCCCATCACGCCGATCAGGAAGCCCCGCGTCACTGTGCGCGTGTCCGTTCGAAGCGGGGCCCGGGACGAGCGGAATCTGTCAGGCCGCTCCGACATCGGCAGCAGAATCTGCCGGGACAGCGGTGGTTGCGGTCTGTGGGCTTGGTAGGCAGCCAGCGCAGCTCCACCCAGACTTCGTACGCTTCGTAGCCGAACATCAGCTGACATCCCCGGAGATGATCGGGGGAAGCAGTCCGTCGCCCGGCCAGAACGGCCGCTCGGCGACGAGGCCGGTGAGGAACCTGTCGACCTCGGCCAGGACAGCGACGCGCTCCTGCGGCCCGTAGGTGATGACCTGGTCGGCGGCGGCGTCGAAGACCCGCACCTGGCTGTCGGGGCCGACGCAGACAAAAGCGCGCCCGATCTCGGGCAGCCCGAGGCTGAGGGCGTCACACTCTCCCGTGCGGACGAGCTGCACGAGGTCGGTGGTGACCGTTGCCCAGTCGCCGACCGCAGGCCAGCTGGCACCGCCGTCCAGTTCGTGGGTGAGCGTGGACAGCGGAATGATCTCGCCCGGCCGGCGTCCCCGGGTGAGGCGGTCGTGGATCCGGGCGCCGTCGGGCTGCCTCACCTGGGGGTGGAGCAGGGAGGCGGCAGCGACCACGGTGGTGTTGATCTCCTGGGTGCCGGAGTCGGGGTAGTACGCCTCATGCGCGAAGAGCAGATACGTGTCCGTGGCGCGGGCTGAGTCGTCAGTCTGGATGTGCGTCATGAGTTGGGATCCCTTCAGCAGTGAGGCTGCGCCAAGCTCGTTTTTGCAGTTCAGTGGGGCTGGTGTGATGCGCCGGTGAGGTCCTCACGCTGGTAGGCGGAATGATCGTCGGGGCGAGATCGTCCGCCCGTCCCGTCACCGCTGTACTTCGCTGTTCGCCAGGACGAGCAGGGCTCGCAGGAGCGTGGTGGCCTGCCGGGTGTCGGTGCGGAGCTTGGTCAGGGTCCGCCATGACTTGAGGTTCGCGAAGCCGTGTTCGTTGGCGGCGCGTTCGCGGCTGACCAGGCGGTTCGTCTCCTTCTCGGCAGCGGTCAGCTGGTGGTTGCGGGTGGCCTTGCGGCCGGTGATGATCACCGGGTCGTCGTCGGGTTTGTCGTCGAGGCCGACGAAGCCGAGGTCGGCCAGGGCACCGAGGCCGGCTTCCCGCAGGTGTCCGGTGATCTTGTTGTGGCGGGCGGTGGTGATCTCGCTGGACCGGCCGGGCCTGGCCGCGGAGATCCAGATCAGGTTGCCCTTCTCATCGGTCAGCGCGAGAAACAGCAGGCCATGGGCCTTGTGCTTGCCTGAGTAGTTCTTCCGGTCGTCCTTCCCGGTGCGGCGGTGGGTGCGGATCAGGGTGCCGTCGAGGAGGACCACGACCCCGCCGCTGCGGGCGATCTTCTTCAACGCCCGGTCCAGGCGCGGGGACCGGGCGGCCAGCAGCTTCACGACTTCCTTCACCCAGCGGCGGACGGTGGACTCCCCGACACCGTTGCCGCCGGCCATGTCGGCCAGACGCTGGTCGTGGCGCAGGACGGCGAGCACGATGACGGCCTGCCGGCCGGGTTCGGCCTTGCGCCAGGGCGAGCGCATCTGGTTCCGGCGCCGGCGTATCAGGTCGGCGACGAGGCTGATGGTCCGCTTCGACAGCGGGAGGCGGACCTGGTAGACAACTTCCTGAGTGTCCCCGGCGGGCTGGTTTTTGCTCACACATCTACCAACTCCCGCCGGGGGCCCTCGCGTTACGGCAGGAATCGGCCCGTCCGGCCGTCGACACCGCTGGTCAGCGGGGTCGGTAGCGGCCCGATGCGGTGCGGACGAGCCAGCCACGGTCGGAGAGTTTGCGCAGCTGGCCCCGGACCGGCTCGATCTTCGCCGGGGTCGTCTCCCGGCCCAGCGCGAGGGCGACATCCTTGGCCATCACCGGACCGTCCGCCCCGGCCACGATCTCCATGATCCGGCGGTACTCCGAGGTCAGGGCCTCCAGCCCCATCCCCTCGACGCGACCGGGCACCACCCGCATCCCGCCCGCACCCGGGCCCACCGTCACAGCAACCGGCTCCGGCTCCGGCCCCGGCGACACGAAGCCCGGCGGTCGCCGTCCACCGTCGGTGGCCTCGGACCATTGCCCGAACACCACCTCGGCGGCCTCCAACCGGGCCACCTCCAGCTCGAGTTCACCCAGCTCCTTGCGCAGGAGTTCGGCACGTTTCGCCAGCTCAAGCCGCCGCTCGATCGTCCACGTCAGTACGTCCGTCATGAACATTCCTCCCGACGCGGAACCTACGCAGCAGCCCCCGACCCTCACGCCAGAACCCGCGAGAACGCCCACGCCAGACGATCTCGTGCTAACAATCAGGCCACCTGTCAGCGTGAGCACCTCACCGGCGCATCACACCAGCCCCACTGAACTGCAGAGACGAGCTTGGCGCAGCCTCACTGCTACGCGTTCGCCACACACATCCTGACCGGCGGCTACGTCCACGCAGTCCGGCGCCGCACCGACGGCAGGCAGGGCCCGTTCACCGGCGCCGACCTCCAGCCGGCCATCGTGACAGTTGAACGCCCCGGCAGCTCGTACGCGCTCGATCACTTGATGGTGCACCAGGCCGCGATGGCGCCCGACACCGTCACCCTCTTCATCCGCGGCCCCCGCCGAAAGACTGCCTCCCACGCCGCCGAGGAGCTCATGCCCTCCGAGCAGTCCTGGCCCGAGTCCGCCGTACCCGGCAACCAGCCCGAACAGTCACACTCCGCCACCGTCGACGAATCCCTGACGATGCGCCGCTCCCTGCGAGACCGCCCAATCATCAACTGACCCCCGCCGGATCCCGCAGCCCCTACGGCGTGCCGCCCGCCTGCGACACGACAGGCAACGGCGAACACCCCGAACGACACGAGGAGTTTCCGGTGGCCGACGTACTGACGACCGCTCACCCGACAAGAAAAACAAGGCCTTCGGTCCGCTGTGGACCGGCTGGGCCGGTGAAGACCGCACCGCCCTGCACACCCTCACCCTCGCCACCCTCACCTGGGGGCGCACGCACGATGACCTGGAGAAACCATGCGGCAGTTATCGCTGATACAGGCGCCGACACCACTCGCACGCTCGACGCCCTGTGCAGGCCGCGCTTACGGCCTCCCAACACTGGGCTGGAGGCCCCATCCCCCACGCTGCCTCCACCGACCAAGAGAGCGCTTCACTCACCCACCAGCCCATTGACCCTCGGCGCACGGACGCCGAGCGCGGCGGCCTCAAGGTCACCGGCCACTCCTGGCGGGCCAGCGCCAACAGCGACATGAAACGCGGCGGCACGTCACTGGCCGGACGGTGGGCAATACCCGCAGCAGAGTGAATCAGATACTCCGGGTGATGGCCCGGCCAGCGGCGTCCAGGCGCGGGGAGATGTGCGCCGCGGTGGCATCGAGCAGTTGCAGGACGCGCCGAAGCCGGGTGACTGCGAAAGCCACGGTCCTGAGAGGACGTTCGTGTCATCTATGCGGTGGTTTACGGCGGTTGGCGCATGCCGGGAATCAGCGTGTACAGGCTGAACAGGAGGTATGTCTCTTCGGTCGCGACGCACCTGATCTTGCGTTTCACCCTAGTTGGTAACGAGAGCTCCTGTCCGGTTCGAATAAGCACCTGAATTTGGCTTTTGCCTCGCCCGATCGAGCGATATGCCCGATCGGGAGCCCCGTGCATGAGTATCCCCATGGCCACTTCGCAGCAGCGCAAGCCGTACCTGAGTGATCTGTCCGACGCCCGCTGGGAGTTGATCGAGCCGACCTTGACGGCCTGGCGGGCCGAGCGACAGAAGACCTCGCTCCACCTCGGCGGCAAGGTCACTGACCTGCGAGAAGTGATGAACGCGATCCTCTTCCTCAATCGGACCGGCGTCCCCTGGCGCTACCTGCCGCACGACTTCCCGCCGCACACCACCGTGTTCAGCTACTTCAGCGCATGGACCGCCGACGGCACCATCGAGAAACTCGGCGTCCGCCTACACCGAATGGTCCGTGAGCAGGCAGGACGCACCGCCGAGCCCACCGCCTGCGTTCTCGACGCACAGAGCGTGAAGACCGCCACCAGCGTCCCCACCGACACCCAGGGCACCGACGCCGGCAAGAAGATCGTGGGCCGCAAACGCAGCATCGTCGTCGACACCCTCGGCCTGTTACTGCTGGTCATCGTGACCGCAGCCAGCGTCTCCGACAACGAGGCCGGCAAACAGCTCCTCACCCGGATCGCCGCCGACCACCCCACGATCACCAAGGCATGGGTCGACACCGGCTACAAGACCCAGGCCATCGAGCACGGCGCCGCCCTCGGTATCGATGTCGACGTCGTCCCCAGGAACGCCCAGGTCAAAGGGTTTTCCGTGATTCCGCGAAGGTGGGTAGTGGAGCGAAGTTTCGGTTGGATCATGATGCACCGTCGCCTCGCCCGGGACTACGAGACCAAACCCGCTCACTCCGAGAGCATGATCCGCCTCGCGATGATCTCCAACCTTGCGAAACGAGCAACCGGAGAAACGCCCATAACTTGGCACAACCCGTGAACTATCCCGTCTTCAACCGGAACGTCCTCTGAGAACGACGGCGCGACGCGCGGGTCGGTCGCCAACTCCAACGGCTGCCAGCAGGGTTGAGTCACTCCGAGTCATTCTCAGAACTCCAGGGCAGATCACCTGCCCCGGGCCCGGGAACCCGGGCGGCCGCCGGGCTGTACGAGTAGAACCCCGGCCCACCCGCGGCTCGCGGCTTGATCAACTCGCCACCTGTCGCAGCGACCCCGGAATTCGCCTCACGGTGGAGCCTTCGGCGCTCTCCGGGAGACAGACACCACACAGGAGGACGCCATGCCAGCCCACCGCGCTCTGACCGCCAAACAGGAAAGAGAGGTCCGCACCCTCTACGCCCATGGCCTCAACTCAACCGAGTTAGCCGAGCGGTACAGCGTCACGCACAAGACAATCCTCAAGGCCATCCCACAGAACGAGCGCCGGACGTCGGGCGGAAGCACCCTGCGGAAGGACCTGCCGATGGACGAGATCGTGCCCCGGTACGAAAGCGGCGAGAGTAGTGCAGCCGTCCTGGCCGACGAGTACGGGGTCAGCGCGACCACTCTGAAGAGAAGGTTGCAGGACGCGGGCGCCATGAGCCCCCTCGCCCGGATCAGCACCCCTCAAGGGATCCGCGCCCTGGCCCAGGAGTACGACAACGGGGCGACACTCGACAGTCTCTCTGCGCGCTACGGGGTGTCGCGACCCAAGATAAAGCGGCTTCTGGAAGAGACCGAAGTGACGATCCGGCGGCGTGGCCCGGCCAGGAGCAGCCACAGCCGCTGACGGGGGTCCGGCTGTGGCGGAAGAGGTTCTGACAGGTCATTGGGTCGGTGCGTCGTTGGCATCGATCGAGAGGTCGAGCCAGACACGGGGGGTTCTGTCCACGGGCCCGTACGCCGGGCTTGCCCGGCACTCGCCACTGCCGGCCGGTGACATCCGGGGTGACGCCGAGTTTTGGGAACCTACAGGCCCGCTCAGGAACGTGAGGGGCGGCGGGGCTGAGGGAAACCCAGGTTCAGGTTGGTCGGTCAACCGGCGAGTCGGGAAAGGCCGTCACTCCTCACCCATCGAACTGGGTTTCCCGAGGCGCCCACCTGGTGTCACCGTGGGCCGTGCACCACTCCTCGCACAGAAGGGTCCCGAGGTGGAGCGTCGGGCGTTCATGGAGGACTCGATCGGCGCCGCCAGCGCCGTCGGAATGCCCGCATCGACGCGCCAAGGCATACCTGTCGGCCTGAAGGGTGCCATCGGTACCGCCCACCTGATCGGACTCCGCGAAGGCCTCCGTTCCCTCTACCAGCTCGATGACGCCTACGGCGGCGGCGACGTCCGCTCACTGGCCCGCAGACATCTCAAGCGTGTCGAGCGGATCATCAACACCGCGAGCTACCCGGAGACGGTCGGCCGGCAACTCCAGCTGCTTGCCGGGGAAACCACCGAGCACTGTGGCTGGCTGTACTACGACGCCGACGACCAGGGCCGCGCCCGGCGATACTGGGGTGAAGCCCTCACCACCGCGACCGTCCTCGGCGACGACAACCTCGCCATCATGGTGCTCGCCTCCCTGAGCATGCAGGCCAGCTACGAGGGGCGCCCGCGTCAGGGCCTGGACCTCGCCCGCGCTGCTCAGGAGCGCGCCCTGCGCTACGGCTCTCCCATGCTGCAATCCCTCCTCGCCTCACGCGAGGCGCGGGCCCTCTCGCTCTTGGGGGACGACTGTGGTGCGAAGCAACGCCTCGTCGAGTCGATGCGGCTCGTCGAGCGCAGTAACCACGGACGCCCGTCTCCGCACTGGGCCGCCTTCCACGGGCACGCGGAACTCGACTACGCGCAAGGGTTGCATTTCACCGAAGCCGGACACCACCACGGTGCCGTGCAGTTCCTGCGCGCCGCCCTCGACCACCAGGACCGAACCTACGGACGCAACCGCGCCCTGTACCGGCTCACACTGTCCCGCAGCCTCGTCCGGGCCGGCGAGGTCGATGAGGCCGCCGCGCAGGCCGTCGAGAGTCTCGAGCATCTCGAGGAAGTCGAATCCGCACGCGTCACCCGACGGCTCAACGAAGTCACCGGCCTCCTGCGCAGTGTCGACGCCACCAGTGCCCGGGACGCCGCCGATCACCTGACCGAGTACGCCCAGATCAGTGGAGCCGCCCGATGAGCGAGGTGACCTATGTACGGCACGAGGCAGCCGAGGCCACCCGGCAGCTCGACGCGTTCCTGCACGCCTACGAAGAGGTGTACGCCGAGCCGCCCTACCGTGAAGGCCCCAGCGACGTCGCCGAGTTCATCGAGCACTACCAGACACATGCCCAGCGCCCCGGCATGCGCCTGGTCCTCGCTCACGACGGCGACCAGGTCGCCGGTTTCACCTACGGCTACCGCCTCTCCCCCGACACCCGCTGGTGGCACAACCTCCAAGACGTCAAACTCCCCGACGACTTCACCCGGGAAGACGGCCGACGCACCTTCGTCATCATCGAACTCGCCGTGCGCAAACCATGGCGGCGCCGCGGCATCGCCGCGGGACTGCACGCGCGACTCCTGGCGGGCCTGGACGTCGAGCGCGTCACGCTCACGATGCGGCCCGAACCCGAGGCCGCACCGGCACAGTCCGCCTACGCCTCATGGGGATACCGGAAAGTGGGAGTGTCCCACCCCTGGGACGAAGCGCCGCTGTACGACTGCATGCTCGGTGGCCTGCTGCGCCTGACGTGCACGCTTCTGCGTCTCGTGCTGCGCGACATCGCCGGTCAAGACCACCCGCTCGCCCTTGTGACCCCATGTGACGACCTCCTTGCTGCGCTCCAACAGCCACTGTTCGGCCGAGTCCCGGGCCGCCTTCAACGCCATCGGCGCAGAAGTCCTACGCCCCAGCAGAACGTCGCATTCCTTGATCAGTTTTTGGGTGTTGGTGATGTCGCGGCTCTGGCGTGCGGTGGCCAGGCGCTGCAGGAGGTGGCGGACTTCGGGTGATATCCGGGCCGGCTGATCGTGCGGTTCGACGTGAGCGCGGGCCGACGGTCGGGCGATGGGCCGGTTTGGCAGGTCGTCCAGCGCAGGGGTCACCGGTGAACCACTGGGTGCCGCGGGCGGTCTCGGTGCCCATGAGGACGCGGCGGCTCGTGTCCTGACTGTCGCAGCGGATGCGGTGCACGTACGGCAGGCGCTGCAGGGTGAACCGGTCCAGCAGCACCTTGGCCTCCACCACCATGCGGGCCACCGGCTGCGTGTCCCGGTCGGGCCGGACAGCCGCATTCATGTGGATGGTCAGACCAGAACCGTCGCCGAGCCGCAGCCACACCACGGAGCCGGCCAGGGCCAACTCCGGCCCCGGCGGCGAACACACCACCTCGCCCGACATGGCCTGGGCGCGCAGCAGCCGCTCGGCAGCAGCCTTCACGTAGAGGTGGTCCGCGCTGGTTACGTCTCGGGCCCGGCGCGCACACGGCGGCCGCGTCGTGTCCAGATCGGGGTGATGGGCGAAATGGCGCCTGTTCCCTGTCAAGTTCAGCGTGTTGAAGTGGATTCGGCTCGGGGCGGGGTGCATGAGGTGGCGTCTCCCGCACGCTCACTGCTGTGTCGGCAGTCGGGACCTACGGTCTGGTCGACGTGGGTGCCGTTCGCGTCGACGGGGACGGTTGGCCCCTACCGTCAGCACGGGGCGCTGACGCACTCTGGGGGAGTCAGCACAGTAGGTCCTTTCACCCGAGAGGCGGACAGTCCGTATGAACGCCCAGACCAGGGGCGATGCTGAGGAGACGCGCGTGCTGGTCGTGGAGGACGATCGTGGCATCGCGGAGTCCTTGGTGCGTGGCCTTCGGCAGGCCGGATATGGAGTCGAAGGTGTCCGGACCGGGCGGGCGGCGCTGTCGGCGCCCACACCCGACGTCGTCCTGCTGGATCTGGGGCTGCCGGACATCGACGGCGTCGAGGTGTGCCGGCGGCTGCGTGCCCGGTCGGACGCCGCGATCATCGCGGTGACCGCTCGGGGCGAGGAGGCCGACCGGGTGGTTGCCCTGGACGAGGGCGCCGACGACTACCTGGTCAAGCCTTTCGGGCTGGCCGAGCTGCTGGCGCGGATCCGGGCCGTGCTGCGCCGCAGGCGTCCTACGGAGCCGGAGATCCTGCGGCACGGGCCGCTGGCGCTGGACCTGCGAACCCGGCAGGTCTCGGTCGACGGACGTGCGGTGGCACTGACGCCGAAGGAGTTCGGCATCCTGGAGTGCCTGGCTGCGGACCCGGGCCGGGTGGTAACCCGGCAGCAGATCCTGGAGCGGGCGTGGGATGCCCACTGGTACGGGCCGACGAAGGTGCTGGACGTCCACGTGGCCGCGCTGCGCCGCAAGCTCGGCATGCCAGGGCTGATCGAGACGGTCTACGGGCAGGGCTTCCGGCTCGGGACGGTCCAGGAGTCGCAGGAGCATCCGTGACGCGCCGGATCACCTGGACGCTCCTGGTCCTCACGTCCGTGCTGTTGGTGCTGGCGGTGGTACCGCTGGCGGTGTCGCTCACGGCGCGCGAGCGCGTCGCCTACCGCGACAGCCAGCGGGCTGCCACGCGGGTGATCGCCGCGGCGGCCGAGGAGCACCTCTCCGACAACAAGGCGCCGACCGTCATGCGCCAGGAGCTGGATGCCGCGGCGCGGGCGGGGGACTGCGCCGCGGTGTACGACACCTCCGGGCGCGTGGTGGCCAGTACGTCCTGTACGGCGGCCCAGGGTGAGGAGGCGGAAGAACTGGCGGAGGACGTGCTGGCCGGGCACGAGCCGGAGCCACCGGAGAACGAGGGATGGCTTGTGGCCGCGGAACCGGCCGGAGAAGTGCGCCAGCCCGCTGGAGCCGTCGTCCTGGCCCGCTCCGCCGGCCCGTTGGATGCCCGTATCGCGGCTATCTGGGGCTGGTCCGCCGCGATCGGCGTCGCCGGGCTGGCCGCTTCCGCTCTGCTGTCCGTGCGCCTGGCCCGCTGGGTCAGCCGTCCGTTGTCGACGCTGGACGCCAGCGCCCGGCGACTGGGTGAGGGCGTCCTCGACGAGCGGGCCGACGTCGGGCCAGGTCCGCCGGAGGTGCGGAGGCTGGCCGCGACCTTCAACACCATGGCGGCCCGCACGGAAGCCCTGGTGCACGGCCACCGGGCGGTGATCGCGGATGTGTCCCACCAGCTGCGCACCCCCCTGACCGCACTGCGGCTGCGCCTCGACGTCCTGGCCGCCGGCGCCGAGGGTGACACCGCTGCGGAGCTGGGCGCCGCGCAGGAAGAGATCGCACGGTTGTCCCGGTTGGTCGACGGGCTGCTGGCGGTCGCGCGTGCCGAGCAGACGACACCGCGTCCGACCGCAGTGGGGGTCGACGAGGTGGTGGCCGAGCGGGTGGCCGCCTGGTCGCCCGTCGCCGAGGAACGCGATATCCGGCTGACCGCCGTGTCCGAGGAGCCGGCATTGACCGTGGCGCTGGGTGCGGGGCATCTGGAGCAGATCCTCGACAACCTGATCGCCAACGCCGTGGATGCTGTGCCCGAAGGCGGAAGCATCACCCTTGACCGTGGCACGGTGGGGGACGCGGTCCGGGTGTTCGTGCGGGACGACGGTCCCGGGATGACGGACGAGGCGAAGGCGGTCGCCTTCCGCCGGTTCGGTAACCCCCAGGCCCGGGGTGCGGGCCTTGGGCTGGCCATCGTGCACCGGCTGGTCACCGTCAACGGCGGTACGGCACGGCTGGAGGACACGCTCGGTGGCGGGCTGACCGTCGTACTGGATCTGCCCCTGTGGCGGGAGGGTGGGCCCGAGCGGAGCGGGGCGTCGAGATCTTTACCGGTTCTGAAGGAGACGTGAGCGAGTTCCTGGGTGCCGTGAGTACAGCCTGGAGGTGCACGCAGCCGATCCGGGCCGCCGATATCCAGGAGCGCTGCCATGGCCCCCTCGCCCGACGACTTCCCGCCGACATCCGCCCCCGCATTTTCCTCGCACGCACGTGACCGCGGTCTGCGCCGCAGCCGCCGCACCACGCTGTGGATCGCGGCCACGGCTGCGGCTGGCGCGGCGGCTCTGGGCGGCGTCTACACGCATCTGCTGCCGGGCGGTTCGGCCGCCCCCGCGCCGGCGAACACACCGGCCCACAAGCCCGCGGCGTCGACTGCCGCCACTGCGGAGAAGGACGACGAAGGGCGCGAGGAGCCGAACGGTCACGAGGACGACGAGGATGACGAGGATGACGAGGATGACGACGAGGAGGGCGCGGCTGCCGTTACGCAACCGGCTCCGCAGCCCCCGGCCCAGCCGCCCGCCGCGACCCAGCAGCAGCCGCAGACCACGACGGGGGCGTCATGACCACGCACACCCCGGCCCTCTCTCCCTCTCAGGTTGTCTTCCCGGCCCTCGGCACGACGGCCGCCCTGCTGGTCACGGACCCGGCCGCCCTGCCCGCCGCGGAAGCGGTGCTACGCGCCGAGCTGGCTGCCGTCGACCGCGCCTGCAGCCGATTTCGGCCCGACTCCGAGCTCACGCGTGTGAATGTGCGCGTGGGTGTCACGACGACGGTCAGCGAGTACTTCGCCGAAGCCCTGCAGGCCGCCCTGCGTGCCGCCCGTCTCACCGGCGGCGCCGTGGACCCGACCGTGGGCAGCGCGGTGATCGCGCTCGGCTACGACCGCACTTTTGCCTCCCTCTCGCCCGAGGACGCCCGCCCCGTGCCCGTGGCCCGACCGGCGCCCGGCTGGCGGCGGATCGCTTTCGACCCGCGTACCCGCCAACTGTGCCTGCCTCCGGGTACCCGCCTCGACCTGGGCGCCACCGCCAAGGCCCTGGCCGCTGACCGTGCCGCCCGGCAGGTCGCCGCGGTGACCGGCTGCGGAGTCCTGGTCGGTCTCGGCGGTGACCTGGCGGCCGCCGGGCCGGCACCTGAGGGCGGCTGGCGGATCGCCCTTGCCGACGACCACGCCCGGCCCGTCCCGGAAGGCGGTCCCGCCGTGGCGGTGACCAGCGGGGCGCTGGCGACCTCGGGCATCCGGGTGCGCACCTGGCGGCGCGGCGGACGGGTCCTGCACCACATCGTCGACCCGATCACCGGAGACCCCGCCGTACCCGTGTGGCGCACGGTAACCGTCGCGGCCGCCACCTGCGTGGACGCCAATGCCGTGAGCACGGCGTCGATCGTGCTCGGCGAGCGGGCTCTGGACTGGCTGCGAGCCACCGCCCTGCCCGCCCGGCTGACCGGTCTCGACGGCACCGTCGTACGCGTGGGCGGCTGGCCGCCCGACGCCCACGCTCCCGCCCCTGCAGGCTCCCGGAGCACGGCCCCCGGAGGCCCGCGATGACGACACTCGCCCTGACCGGCAGCCCCCTGTGGTACGCCAGCCGGGCGGGCGGCACCCTCGCCCTGATCCTGCTCACCGTCACCGTGGTGCTCGGCATCGCCTCCGGCGGACGCACCGCGCCGCGACGGATCGGCCGGTTCGAGGTCGGGCTGCTGCACCGCAACCTGTCCCTGCTCACTCTGGTGTTTCTCGCCGTCCACGTGGTGACCGCGGTGCTCGATCCGTTCGTGCACCTGAGCTGGGCGGTGTCCGTGGTGCCGTTCGGGGCGTCCTACCGGCCGCTCTGGCTCGGGCTGGGCACGGCCGCGCTCGACCTGCTGCTCGCGGTGCTGGTCACCAGCGCGCTACGGCGCCAGCTCGGGGTGCGCCGCTGGAAGGCTGTGCACTGGCTGGCCTACGCCGCCTGGCCGCTCGCTGTCTTCCACAGCGCCGGGTCCGGTACCGACACCCGGCTCCCCCTCCAGCTGTGGCTGTATGCCGCCTGCCTGGTGTCGGTGGTCGGTGCTGTGTGGTGGCGACTGGCGAAGGCCGGTCCCGGACGGGTCATCGGACGCCTGATGGCCGCCCTGGGCGCGACCGCCATGCCGGTGGTGCTGACCGCGTTCCTTGCCACGGGGCCGCTGCAGCCGGGCTGGGCCCAGCGTGCCGCCACGACGGTGATCCTCCTCGGAGGCCGACGATGAACTCCTCGACTGCGATGCCCTCCGCACCCCACGAACACACGGCCGAGCCGGGCGAATCCACCGCCGCCCGACTGCTGGCCGGATGGCACGCCACCAGGCGACCGGCCGACCTCACCGACCACCTCCGGCGCCACGGGCAGCCTCCTGTCGCCACGGCTCTCGGCAGCCGGACGCCGATGCCGCTGGTGGAGGCCGTCGAGTCGGCCGGGCTCACGGGACGCGGCGGCGCCGGATTCCCCACCGCCAGCAAGCTGCGCGCCGTCGCGGAACGCCGTGGCCGCGCCGTGGTCGTCGTCAATGCCATGGAGAGCGAACCTGCCAGCCGCAAGGACCAGTTTTTGCTCGGCGTCGCGCCCCACCTCGTCCTCGACGGTGCCGTCCTGGCCGCGCTCGCAGTCGGCGCTGGCACCGTCCACGTGTGCCTGCCGCGCACCCGGACCGCCCAGTACCGGCAGCTGAGCGAGGCCCTGGACGAACGACGACACGCCCGCCTCGACTCGGTGCGGCTGCGCCTGCACGCCCTTCCGCACACCTACGTCTCCAGTGAGTCGACCTCGCTGGTGCGCTGGCTCAACGGCGGCCCGGCCCGCCCGCAGGGCAGCCCGCCACGCGCTCACGAACGCGGCGTCGCCCGCCGCCCCACCCTCGTGCACAACGCCGAGACCCTCGCCCACGTCGCCCTCATCGCCCGCCACGGCCCCGACTGGTTCCGCCGCACGGGAACCCCGGACGAGCCCGGCACCCATCTGGTGACCGTCTCCGGCGCCGTCGCCACCCCGGGCGTCCAGGAGGTCGCGCTCGGCACTCCCCTTGCCACGATCCTCGATTGCGCCGGAGGTCCCACGCAGCCTCTGCGGGCGGTCCTGCTCGGCGGCTTCGCCGGCACCTGGCTCCCCACGGAATACCTGGACACCCCCCTCACCCGGCGCGACCTGGCCTCGCTGGGCGCTGCCCCCGGGGCGGGCGTGCTGGTCGCCCTTGCCCGCTCGGCCTGCGGGCTGAGCGAGACAGCGCGCATCCTCGCTTACCTCGCCGCCCACGGCGCCCGCCAGTGCGGTCCCTGCCGCTTCGGACTGCCCGCCGTCGCCGACGACTTCGCCGCGCTGGCCGCCGGACGGGCCGACCCCGACCTGCTGCCCCGTCTGCACCGGAGGATCGGTCTGCTGCCGGACCGGGGCGCCTGCCGCCACCCCGACGGCGCCGCCCGCCTCGCCGCCTCTGCGCTGCACGCTTTCGCCGACGACGTCGATCAGCACCTCACCCGCGGTGCCTGCGCCGCCGCCCGCCGACCAGCCCGGGTCCCCGTGCCGCCCGCCAAACCCCCGGAGACATGGCGATGAGCCACGCCAGAAGCCTGCGCATCGACCGCATCGCCTGCACGGGCCAGGGCCTGTGCGCCGAACTGCTCCCCGAGCTGATCGGCCTCGACGAATGGGGCTACCCCGTCATCAAGGACCGAGCCGTCCCCGACCATCTGCGCACCCACACGCGCCGGGCCGTCGCCGCCTGCCCCCGCCTGGCCCTCCACGCCGACGACGGTCCCGCGTGACGCGCACAGCGTCCCGGGGCACACGCCGGGTGAGCGTTGTCACCAGCACCCGCTCGCCCCGACCGTCGGGGTGAGCACGCCGCGGGTCAGCCATCGTCCGCGTCGCCGCCCGAGGCCGTCTTGGAGAAGCCGTCGTGCCACGCGGCCTTCGCCCCCGAATCGCCGATGCGGTAGACGTCCACAGCGGCTCCCACGGCCACCACGAGCGACAGAACCGCAACCGCGACACGCACTGGCGCCGCGGACCGGCGTGTGCCGCGCGAGGTGCCGGACCTGGACGCGGCGGTGCGGCGGGCCGCCCACCAGACGAAGACCGCCAGAACGAACAGGCCCCCGACCCAGGGAAGCAGTCCGTCGCCGAGGGCGGCGTGCCGGCGCACCAGCGCGTCGCTGCCGACGTGTTCCTCCAGCCACTCCCCGGCCTCCGTGGCCAACGGAACGCTCACCAGCGTGACCAGGGCCAGCAGCGGCAGCACGATGCCCATGCGCTGTGCCGCGCTCGGCCAGATCGCGCAGACCGCGAGTGCCAGCGCGGTCAGCGGAACGAGCACGACGACGAAGTGCACGAGCAAGACGTGCGCGGGCAGGCCGTTGATCAGGCCCATGGGAGATCCTCCAGAAGGTTGGGCACACACGATGTGTCGAAGGCGCGCCAGCCTGGCACAGGAAGCTCTCAGCTTCTTCTGAGCGCCCACGTCGGCCGAGCCGTCGCCGCCTGCCCAGTCATGAGCCTCCACATCGGGCAACCGCATGGGCGTCAACTTGACCCGGCCCTGAAGGACCGGGCTTGGAGGTAGTGCCCGGCTGGCTGCCGGGTTGGACTCCTCCGTCCAGACACCCCTATCGGGTGGCAGGGACGCGTGACTCACGCCCCGCGTTCCACACGCTCTCGCCACGGGTGGCGATGTTGTGGGAAGCATTCCGGTCGGCGTGGACAACGACCCCGCACCCCCGGCAGATGAAAAGCCCCTGGTCGACACGGTTGCGTTTGTCGACGTGGCCGCACTCGGCGCATGTCTGCGACGTGTACGCGGGATCGACGAAGACCAGGGGCACGCCTGCCCGCTTGGCCTTGTAGACGATGAAGTCTGCGAGCTGGGCGAACGCCCAGGAGTGGAGTGCGACCCGTTGGGGCTTGCGGAGCCGTACCCGGGAGCGGATGCCCTTGAGTTCTTCGAGGGACAGGCCGCGCCCGGTGCGTTCAGCCTCGGTCACGATCGTCTTGGAGATGATGTGGTTCTGGTTGGCGACGTGCCGCGCCTCTTTGCGGGCACGGGCCTTGAGTCGCCGCTGGGCGCTCTTGGTGCGCTTCTTCTGGAGCTTGGCACGCAGGACAAGCTGTCGCTTGCGGTACCTGCCCAGCCCCCGCCCGGCGGCGAGGTAGCCGGTGGACGTGGTGGCGATGTTGGCGATGCCGAGGTCCACGCCGATGAAGCCGTCCGGCCCGTACTGCTCGGCCTCGGGTACCTCGCAGGTGGCGATCAGGTAGAAGACGCCGTCACGCTCGATGAGGTCGGACTCTCCCTGCCGGTGCGCCCGGAGCGTCTTGAGCGCGTCGGCGGAGCAGACAAAGCGGACGCTCTTGAGCCGTCCGGAAGTGGTCCAGATGGACACGGTCTGCTGGTCGTACTGCCAGGAAAGGCACCGGTCGTCGTACGCCTGGGCGGCCTCGGGCCGGAAGACGATCGGCTTGGACTCCGCCTTACGGCGGCGCTTGGAGCCTTCCTTCCCAAGATTCCCGGCCCGAACGTTGGCCTTGAGTGTGGTGTAGGCGTCGCGCACCTTCTTGATGGTGTGCTGCGCGGCCTGCGCCCCGAAGCCCCGGGCCTTGAGTTCGGCGTAGGTGTGCTTGCGCAACTCGTACTCACGCGGAACACCGTGCTCGAACGCCACCTCCGACACCCAGTTCGCGGCGTCGTTGACCGTGCGCAGGGTCGACTCGAGTACCGACGCCTGGATGGCATCCGGCACGAGTTTCACCTGCACGACGATCTTCACGGGAACGAATATAGCATTGCTCTATGTCACCTCGATGGGAACCAAACCCCGATATCCGCAGGGGCCGTAGCGTCGTCTACACCCTTCATGCGCACTTGGTCTTCACCCCCAAGTACCGGCGCGGACCGTTCACCGACGACATCCTCAAGCGCTGCGAAGAGGTCATGCGGGATGTGTGCGCGGACTTCGGCGCGGACCTGCGCGAGTTCAACGGCGAGCGCGATCACGTACACCTGCTGGTGCATTACCCACCGAAGGTCGCCATCTCCCGACTCGTCGGCAGCCTCAAGGGCGTCTCCGCCCGCCGCTTGCGCCAGGAGTTCCCCGGCCACATCCGCCGGTACCTGTGGGGCGAGCACTTCTGGTCTCCGTCCTACTTCGCCGCATCATGCGGCGGCGCACCGCTCGCCCTGGTGAAGGAGTACATCGCGAACCAGAAGCGTCCTGACTGAGGTCAACAGTGCAGACCCGTGCGCCCGCGCGGGTCAGAGCAGCCGAGAGAAGCGATTCCTCCCGGGCGTGAACGCCCGGGGTTCCTCGCTAGTCCCGTATTTCGCGGGTCGCTGATTCGTATGGTGTGACCGGCCCGGGGGTGTCCCGGGCCGGGGTGGCGGCGTTAGGCCGGGTGTGTCGATGACTTCCCGGTCCCCGCGGCCACGGTCTGTCCGTCAGCGTCAGCGTCTTGAAGTGGCGGTGACGTCCGTGGTGGAGAAGCGTCTGGGCGCTCTGCCTGTCGCTGCCGAGTTTCTGCGCCGGCTGGATGTCGCCGGGATCGTCGACGAGGTATGTCCTGGTGGCGCGAGTGCGCTGGTGACGCACGGGCAGGTGATCGAGGCGTTGGTGGCCAACCGGCTGACTTCGCCCGCGCCGCTGGTGCGGGTGGAGGACTGGGCCAGGTGCTGGGCGGTGGAAGAGGTCTTCGGGATCGAGCCCGGTCTGCTCAACGATGATCGTCTGGCCCGGGCGCTGGATGCGATCGCTCCGCACCTGGAGCACATCGCGGGCACGGTCGGGGCACGGGCGATCGGTGAGTTCGGGATCGATGTGGCCCGGATGCACTGGGACATGACCAGCATGTCCGTGCACGGGGCCTTCCCGGTTGAGGGTCAGGACGAGGACTTCCCCGTCATCGGCTACGGGCATCCCAAGGACCGGCGCTTCGATCTGAAGCAGGTCCAGGCCGGACTCGCGGTGTCGGCCGACGGCGGCATCCCGCTCCATGCCCGGGTCTTCGGCGGTGGTGCGGCCGAGGTCAGCCAGGTCGTCGGCGCGATGAAGGACCTGCGGGCCATGGCCGGTGAGCGCGGCTTCCTGATGGTCGCCGACTCCAAGCTGGTGTCCTACTCCAACGTCGGTGCCCTGCTGGCGGCCGGGGTTGAGTTCATCGCCCCGGCCCCGGCCGTGCAGGTCAAGGACGAGGTCTATGCCGCTCTGGATCTCGCGCAGGCCACCGTCGTGGACTGGACGCCGGACCGGGAGGCGGGCAAGCCCACCGAGCGGCGTGAGACCTACCGCGTGCTGGAGGACACCCACACCCTGACCGGGCCGCGCAAGAGCGATCCTCACCTCACCGTGCGACGGATCCTGGTCCACTCCACCGCGAACGCCGCCGGCCAGCAAGCCGCCCGGGACAGACGCCTGGCCAAGGCCGCCCAGGACCTGAACAAGCTCACCACCGCAGCCGGCGGACGCCACTACAAGACCCGGGAGAAGATCGTCGCCCGGATCGGTGTCATCGCCGCCAAGCGCCGTGTCACCTCCTGTCTGCGCTGGGCCGTCACCGATAACGAGGACGGCACCCCGGTCCTGGCCTGGCACTTCGACACCGACGTGCTGAAGGCCGAAGCTGCTGTCGACGGCTGGTACGCACTGCTGACGTCCGTCCCCGCCGACCAGGCGGACGCTGGACAGGCCCTGATCCACTACAAGGGCCAGGGGGCGGTCGAGCGCAGATACCACGACTTCAAGGGCCCGCTCGCGGTCGCGCCAGTCTTCGTGCAGCACAACCGGCGCGTCGCCGCCCTGATTCAGGTCATCTGCCTGGCCCTGCTGGTCTTCTGCCTGATCGAGCGGCAGGTCAGACGGGCACTCGGCCCCGAGCAGACCATGAGCGGCCTCTACCCCGACAACCGCCGCGTCCGCCCCACCGGCCGCATGATCTTCTACCACCTCGGCGAACTCACCCTGCGGATCGGCAACGTCACCGACCCGCCCACCGTCCAGATCACCCGCGGCGTCCAACTCCACCTTCTCGACCTCCTCGACACCGACATCGGACAAACCCGCTGGCCGCAGACCTGAAACGGTGAACCGCGAAGTCCGGGGCTAGATCATGCTGAACATCGGGTCTCAACATCGGGTGACCGCCACCTTGCGATGGCATACATGTCCACTGCCCGCACGGCCTGGGAGCAGGGCTGCTCGTCCCCTGGCACCTGCTCGGCTGCCGCGATGTGATGGAAGCGGACCGACCCGACGGTCGTCGCACCGGACGGACCGAGGTACGCCATGAACCACTCCGCCCCCTATCAACAAGGCCGCGCCGCCTGACCGCCGCCGTCGTGTCCCCACGGCTCGAACCCTTCCTCCTGGCAGTCACGGCGGCGGCCCTGACGGCCGGCGGCTTCGCCTGGCTCACGGATGCCGACGGTCTCGCCAATCTGTTCTGGGCTCTGGGCACCGTGTCCGCCATCGTCCCCGCGGTGGGATGGGTGCTGGCCGCCCTGCGGCGCGGACACGCGGGCGTGGACCTCATCGCCGTACTCGCCCTCGGCGGCACCCTGGCCGTGGGCGAGTACCTCGCCGGTGCCCTGATCGCGCTCATGCTCGCCACCAGCCGCACCCTGGAGGCCGCGGCCCAGCGGCGCGCCTCCCACGACCTGCGCGCCCTGCTGGAACACGTCCCCCGCTCAGCACACCGGCGCACCGACTCCGGTGTGGCCACGGTGCCCCTGGGAGAGGTTGCCGTCGGTGACCTGCTCGTCGTCAGCCCCGGGGAAGTCGTGCCCGTCGGCGGCCGCGTGATGAGCGTCGTCGCCATCCTCGACGAGTCGGTGCTCACCGGTGAACCCCTCCAGGTCGAGCGGGTCCAGGGCGAAGGGGTGCACAGCGGTGTGGTCAACGCGGACGGCGCCTTCGAACTGCGCGCCACCGCCACCGAGCAGGACAGCACCTACGCCGGGATCGTGCGGCTGGCCCAGCAGGCCGGCGCCGAGTCCGCACCGGTCGTGCGGCTGGCCGACCGCTACGCGGCCTGGTTCCTCCCGCTGTCCCTCGCGGTAGCCGGCGCGACCTGGCTGATCAGCGGATCCGCGGTCCGGGCGGTCGCCGTCCTGGTCGTCGCGCACCCCTGCCCCCTGCTGCTGGCGGCCCCGGTCGCCATCGTCTCCGGCCTGTCCCGGGCCTCCCGGCTCGGTGTGGTCATCCGCGACGGCGGCGCACTGGAGAACCTCGGCCGCGCTCGCACCCTCCTGCTCGACAAGACCGGCACCCTCACCCGCGGTCGCCCCCGCGTCCTCGACGTCGCCGCCGCCCCCGGTCTGAAGCCTGCGGAGGTGCTGCGTCTGGCGGCCTCACTCGACCAGTACTCGCCGCACGTCCAAGCCCAGGCCATCGTCGACACCGCCCGCGAACGCGGGCTGAAGCTGTTGGCCCCGACAGATGTCACCGAGGAACCCGGCCGGGGCGCCACCGGCACTGTGGACGGACACCATGTCTCCATCGGCCGTCTCAGCCCTACAGCCGTACGCCCCACCTGGGCCAAGGCGGTCAACAACCGCGCCCTCCTCGACGGCGCGGCAGTCGCCTGGCTCACCCTCGACGGACAGCCGGCCGGCGCCGTCCTGCTGCGCGACCCCCTGCGCCACGACGCCCCGCGCGCCGTGCGCCACCTGCGGTCGGCTGGCATCGAGCGGCTGCTGATGCTCACCGGCGACCGCGCCGCACCCGCCCGCGAAGTCGCCACCGTCCTCGGCCTCGACGACGTACGCGCCGAACTCACCCCGGCCGACAAGGTCGCCGCCGTACGGACCGAACGCGAACACGCCGTAACCGTGATGGTCGGCGACGGCGTCAACGACGCCCCCGCCCTCGCCGCCGCAGACATCGGCGTCGCCATGGGCGCCCGCGGCTCCACCGCCTCCTCCGAAGCCGCCGACATCGTCCTGACGACCGACCGCGTCGACCGCCTCGCCGACGCCGTCACCATCGCCCAACGCGCCCGCCGCATCGCCGTCCAAAGTGCCCTTGGCGGCATGCTGATGTCCCTGGCAGCCATGGCCGCAGCCGCCGTCGGCCTGCTCCCGCCCGCCGCCGGCGCACTGCTCCAGGAAGGAATCGACGTCGCCGTCATCCTCAACGCCCTGCGCGCCCTGCGCGTCGACCAGGCCGCACACTCGGCCCTCACCCCCGCCGCCGAAGCCCTCATCCACCGCTTCGCCGCCGAACACGACGACCTCCAGGACGTCCTCGACTCCGTACGCGACGCCGCCGACCGCCTCTCCGACACCCCCGGCCCCAAGGCGCTGGCCGCCGTCGAGGAAACCCACCACCTGCTCACCGAACGGCTCCTGCCCCACGAATACGCCGAAGAACACCAGCTCTACCCCGCACTCGCCCCCACCCTCGGCGCTCCCGAAGCCACCGCCACCATGAGCCGCGCCCACACCGAGATCGAACGTCTCTCCCGCCGTATCGCCACCCACCTGCAACTCGCCCACACCGACGGCGGTCTGGCCCCCGAACAACTCGACGACCTGCGTTCCTGCCTCTACGGCCTCAACACCGTCCTGCGCCTGCACTTCACTCAGGAGGAAGAGAACTACTTCTCCCTCGCGCCGTAGTACGCAGGCCGGCCGCCGTTTCCGCACCGGCCCGGTGCGCCTGAGCGCGGGACTGTCAAACGAGTGGCTCTGTCTCACATTCGGTGGTGACAGAGCGTCATCGCCGATGTGCCTGGTCTGAGCTCCGAAGAAGGCAGTCACAGACGCGCCGTGGAGCGGACCGTGCATGGTGTCGACGGTCGCTTCACCCATGCTGGTCTGGGGGTGTTACTGCCAGCCACGGCAGCTACTTACCGTTACCACCGAAAGTGAGACAGGGCCTTCTTCCGGCCCCACCGAGGCGATTCCAGCAGGCCCCGAAATGTGAAGCCCGCTCCGAGGCGACCTGCATCGGCCCCGCCCGTGACCGGCTCGTCGGGCCATGTAGGACTGTTTTCAAGCCGTCTTCGCTGGCGGCGATCTTCACAGATTGGGGCCGATTCGAGGCGCCTCGGTGGTCCCAAAACGCGGGTCTGGCGCAATTTCCGTGGTGCCACCACTGTGCGTGACTGTGGTCAGTCGCTTGCGTCCAGCGCATCGCGGATCAACTGCACCTCTTGGCGCCATGCGATCGTGTCGTTCTCGTCCACCCAGCCCTGCCTTAGTTCGGATCCGTCTTCGGTGACACGGTGGAGGGCCCTGCGGGCCAGTGCACGTAGGGGTACTGGCAGTTGAGGTAGCGGCTCTTTCGGTCCGTCGTCAGGGTCGATCACGATCCCGCTGCCAGGAACCTGAGCAGCGACCAGGGCAGCAGCGGCGACGGCTTCCACCCCGCCTCCGCCATCCACCCGTGTGCCGGAGTCTGCGACACGCTGGAAGGCCCCGTGCAGCACATCGATGATCTGCTCAGAGGAGAGTCCCTCCAGCCCATCAACAAAGTCTGCGGCAAGGTCACTGTCGAATGGACCGGTTCCCCACGTTCCCATGTGCGGCTCCTGGTATCGCTGGTCATTGACTGAGGCAGCATTCCAGCAGCCACTGACAGAAGTCATGAAGCGAGGAGCACTCGCTTGCGCAGGAGAGCGAATCCGGCACGGCCGCCTCTGGCGTTTGAGCATCTTGATCCGGTTGACTGCGCCCTCGACCGGGCCGGAGTTCCAGTCTGTCGTCAGACCGGCGGTCGCCGCGTCGAAGTCGCTGTGCAGGCCAGCGACGAAGCTGCTGATGCCGGGCAGGTTGGCGTCCGTGGCCTCGGTGATCCAGTCGGGCAGCCGGGTGCCACTGAGTGTGGTGAGTATCTCCGCGAACGAACTGGTCAGCTCGGCGGCGGATGCCAGCTCCGGGCAGTGGTCGAGCACGACCTTACGGTGCAGCTTCTCCTCCTCGGTGAGGGTGGCCGGGTGCCGGGTGAGCCAGCCGGTAACCTGCCGCACCGACGGCGGTGGCGGGGCGGGGGTGAAGCCTTCTGGCCGGGGCAGGCCGCGCCGGGCCCAGTCGCGGACGGTGGAGTAGTGGCCGCGGATGCCGCGGGCGGTGATCTCCCGGCAGAGGTCGAGGATCGTCACCTTCCCATCGGTCTCGGCCCAGCGTTGCGCCAGGTAGGGCTTGAACGGATCTAAAGCTTGCGTCGCTGTCCCTTCGGGCGACGGAGTACACCTCAGCGGCGCACCGTACAGAGCCGTGCCGCACAAGCCCTGACCAGCCATCACGACGACCTGACGCCCTATCAGAACGAGCGTCGCGAGCGTCATTTCAGCGTCAAGACATCGCCCGTAACGCCCACAGCGCCCATAACGCGCACCGACAAAACCGCAGGTCAAGAGCCCTTCGCGACCGGTTCAAGGATGGCAACGCACTCCATGTGATGCGTCATCAGAATCGCGTCAGCGTCAACAAGATTGAGAGAACCGCAGCTCAGAAGCATCTCCTCGACTCGCTGAACGGACCTTCAGGGGCCCGGAGCGTCACATGAGCGTCACGGCCACCGCCTGCGATGGCTCACCCACTGCCGACCCCGGCGAATGCCTTGCGCAGCCGCTCGGCGCGATCGGCCGGCACCGCCCTCCGCAGCAGCGACACCTCGGCGGTGGCATGGCCGAGGAGGCTCATTCCACCGCCGAGGGGATCGGAGCGGATGCGGGTCCGCCTACGACACCTTGACGCGGTCCGGCGTATGCGTCCCCTTCCGGACGGCCCGGCGCTGGCGAACCACGGCGTAGACCACCACGGCCAGGGCCACCAGGGTGGACAGGATGACCTGGTCGCGGCCGCCGCCGTCGGCCGTGTCGGTGAGCATGTAGCCCAGGACGAAGGTGATGAGGGCGATGGTGGCCCAGGTCAGGTAGGGGTAGAGCCACATCCGGACGACCAGCTTCTCCGGTGACTCCCGCTCGATGATCTTGCGCATCCGCAGCTGCGAGAAGCAGATCACCAGCCAGACGAACAGGGCGATCGCGCCGGAGGCGTTGAGCAGGAACTGGAAGACGGTGTCCGGCCACAGGTAGTTGAAGGCGACCGCGACGAAGCCGAAGACGACCGAGGCAAGGATGGCCGAGCGCGGGACGCCACTGTCCGTGGTCCGGCCGAAGGACGCCGGGGCGTCGCTGCGGCGGCCGAGGGAGAAGGCCATGCGGGAGGCCGTGTACAGGCCGGAGTTGAGACAGGACAGCACCGAGGTCAGCACGATGGCGTTCATGATCTCGCCGGCGTGCGGGATGCCGACGGAGCTGAGCGCGGCGACGTACGAGCCGTCCTTGAGGATGGCCGGGTCGTCCCAGCCCACCAGCGAGACCACGATCAGGATCGAGCCCAGGTAGAACACCGCGATCCGCCAGATCACGCTGTTGGTGGCCTTGGTGACGGCGGCCCGCGGGTTCGCGGTCTCGCCCGCCGCCAGCGTGACGATCTCGCTGCCCATGAAGGAGAAGACCACCATCAGGACGCCGGTGAGGATCGCTCCGGGTCCGTTCGGCAGGAAGCCGCCGTGCGCGGTGAGGTTGGAGAAGCCGCTCGCCGGGTGGTCCGAGCCGGGCAGCAGGCCGAAGATGGCAAGGCCGCCGACCACGATGAACCCGGCGATCGCGACGACCTTGATGCCGGCGAACCAGAATTCGAACTCGCCGTAGGAGCTGACCGAGACGAGGTTGGTGGCGGTCAGGACGATCATGACGATCAGGGCCCAGCCCCACTGCGGGACCGCCGGTATCCAGCCGGCCAGGATCTTGGCCCCGGCGGTCGCCTCGACGGCGAGCACCACGACCCAGAAGAACCAGTACAGCCAGCCGATGGTGAAC
Source organism: Streptomyces sp. NBC_00019 (assembly GCF_045041015.1). Classification (NCBI taxonomy): domain Bacteria; kingdom Bacillati; phylum Actinomycetota; class Actinomycetes; order Kitasatosporales; family Streptomycetaceae; genus Streptomyces; species Streptomyces sp. NBC_00019. The sequence continues at coordinate 11,125,184 of NZ_CP108302.1, read as the reverse complement.
CCGGCCCACCGGCCCAGCGCGCGGTCGGCGTAGGCGGAGAACGAGCCGGAGGTGGGGTTGGCCGCGGCCATCTCGCCGAGCATGCGCATCACGAGGACGACCAGGACGCCGACGAGGGCGTACGAGATCAGGATGCCGGGGCCGGCAGCGGCGATGCCGGAGCCGGAGCCGACGAACAGGCCGGCGCCGATGACACCGCCGATCGCGATCATCGACAGATGGCGGCTCTTCAGGCCGGCCTGCAGGCCGGACTCGGGTTCCGTGGGAGGGCTTTCGGGGACGGTTGTGGTCATCTCGACATCCATGGAGGGAGTGCGGACCAGGGCCCCTGGAAATTAGTTCAGTACGATCCAAAAGAACAAGACTTGTTTAACTGTTCACCTTGCTCTATTTTTCGTGCGACCCCTCCGTGTTCCGGCCGACCCCCCTGGGGAGCCCCCATGCACCACACCGCGGCATGGTCGCGAGAACCCTCCGTACGGATGCCGTCGCCGTGGGCCCTGCCCACGCTCGACAGGGCGTTAGGGTGGCGTCGTGGTGAATGCAGCGGGCAAGTTCGGTCCCTACAACCAGCCGGTGCCCGCGCAGTCCGCGCCGGTCAGCAGGGCATGGGACACCCGCGTTCTGGCCGGCCGGGGCCCCACGGGAGCAGAGCTCGTCCGGTCCAGGATCGCCCTGCGGGTCCGCCTGAGGTCCGTGGCGCCGGGAGACCGGTTGCCGGACGTGGGCGTCCTCGCCGAGGAACTGGGGATCAGTGAGATCACCGTGCGCCGCGCGCTGGAGGCCATGTGCCAGGACGGCCTGCTCGACCGCCGTCGGGGCCGGGCGGGCGGGACCTTCGTCGCCGCCGACTGGGACGCGGTCGTCGCCGTGCTGCACGACGCAGACGAGGCGGCCGGGCTGGACTCCTTCCATCTGCTGCTCGAATGCGGGCTCGTGGCGCACAGCACGGGCGAGGTCCCGGACGGGCGGCTCGACGGACTGCGGGCATTGGTCGAGGAGATGGACCTGGTCGAGGATGCGGCCCGGCTCCTGGAACTGGAGACCCGCTTCCACCTCGACCTCGCGGAGGCTCTCGGCGGCGCCGGGATCCGTGAGTTCGCGGCCGACCTGCTCGGCCGGCAGTGCCTGCTGGGGCCCGCGCCGGACCCCGCGGTCGTACGAGCCCGCAACCGCTGCCACGCCGACCTGCTCGACGAACTCACCCGCGGCGCGATGGACCCGGCGGTACACGCGGTGAAGGCACACCGGCACGCCGGCCTGAACTGATCCCCTCTCTCCCTCCCTCGCCCGCCCTCTCCCTTCCCTGTGTCGCCACCCCGCAGAAGGAGCTGTCGCCATGCCGGACCCCGGAGCTGTCGGCCCGTCGTCGATGTCGGGCCCCGTGGCCGACGCGCCCCAGCGGCTGCGCGGCGGCGTCCTCGGCATGGCGGACATCGCCGCCGCCACGATGGCCAACGTCGGCCCGGCGATGAGCTTCTTCTTCGGCTTCGCCTTCCTGGCCACCACCGCGGGGGTCGCATCGCCGCTGACCATCGTGGCGGCGGGGGTGGCGGTCGCGCTGCTCGGCAACACGCTGGCCGAGTTCTCCCGGGCGCACCCCTCGGCGGGCAGCTTCACCACGTTCGTCGGCCGGACGTTCGGGCCGGTCAGCGCGGTGACCACGGCCCTGCTGGCCGGACTCGGCTACATCATCGCGATGGCCTCGGTGATCGCGATCTCGGGCGGCTTCGTGCAGATCACCCTGTACCACTACACGGGCGTGGACCTGCCGTGGATCATCTGGACGCTCCTGCTGACCGGGCTTTCGGTGGTACTGATGCTGCGCGGAATCGTGGTCTCCACCAAGTGGGCCGGCTACTTCTTCGGCGTGGAGATGCTGGTGCTCGTCGTGGTGTCGGTCGCGACACTCGTCGAGCACCGCGGCAACCTCTCCGCCACCCCGTTCCAGCCCGACCACCTCACCCACGGCCTCAAAGGGCTGGCGGCCGGCTTCCCACTCGCGGTGTACCTGTTCATCGGCTGGGAGAACTCGGCCGCACTCGCCGAGGAGACGGAGAACCCACGGCGCAACGTCGGCCGCGCCGTGTTCTCCTCCGTCGCGATCATGACCGTGAGCTACATCCTCTTCTCCTACGCCACGGTGACCGGCTTCGGCTACGACGTGGAGCGGCTCGGCGCCTCCCGGATCCCCTTCATCGACGTCGCCCACCACACCCTCGGCTCGCTGGCGCTCCTCGCCTACGTCGGCGGCCTGACCTCCACCCTCGGCGTGCTGATCGCGGGCATCAACTCCCAGGCCCGCCTGGTGTTCAACGCCGGACGCGAGGGACTGCTGCCGTCCTTCTTCGGCTACGTCCACCCCACGCGCCGTACGCCGAACAACGCGATCATCACCTTCGCGGTCACCGCGCTGCTGATCATCGGAGGCTGGGGCCTGGGCCATCTGCTCGGGTCCGACGGCGGTTCGATGAACCCGGTGGTCTTCTTCACGGAGTCGTCGAGCCTGGGCGCCATTCTGATCCTGCTGGTCTATCTCGCGTCCAACATCGCCCTGCCGCTGTACTACCGCAGATACCGCCCGCAGGAGTTCCGGACCGTCCGCCACCTCGTACTGCCCGCGATCGGCGTCCTCGCCATCCTGGTCCCGCTCTACTACCTCGCCAAGCCCGGCCAGCCCGCCCCCTACAGCTGGTTCCCGTACGCGGCCCTGGCCACCCTGCTCGCAGCCGTCGGCTACGCGACGCTCCTGGTCCGCCGTGACCCCGGCCTGGCCGAGCGGGTGGGCTCGGTCGTCGCCGACGCGGAGTAGATCGGACGACGGGGGGCTACTCCTGCCCGGACCGAAGCACGTACAGGCTCGGCAGGTTGACGACCACGGCCTCCTGCGTGCCATGGCGTCGGCGAGGAACTGGTCGAAGTCCTGCTCCCGGTACTCGGCCGGCGGCGACAGCCGGAAGGCCAGGAACCGCAGGACCATCTCCCGATCGGCCATCCGCTCGTTCGAAACGCTCCAGTCGGTCGCCTCACCGAACGTCGAGTCCTCGGCGAGGTCGGCGAGGAAGTCCCGGACCGGGCCGGGAATCATGGCGTGCCGGATCTCCTGCCGGGACAGCGGCGGCCCACCCGTGTTGACGCGGGAGAAGACGTTGTACTTCACGGCTTCCGGGGTGCCGTGCCGGACAATGTGCACGTCGACCTGGGTCTCGCGCAGCCGGATGCGCAGCCGTCCCGGAAGGTCCTGGTGACCCATGCCGTGGAACTGCTGGAGATAGTCGAGCCCGCCCAGCCTCAGCGGCCGCATGCCCACCGTGTCCAGCGCCATGAACCGGGCGATCGCGGTGAGCCGCTGGATGCCGTCGACCACCGACCAGGTGTCGTCCTCCTGCTGGGCCATGAAGAAGGACGAGACGGGGATACGCAGCAGCAGCGACTCGATCAGCCTGCTCTGCTGGAGGTCGCTCCAGATACCCGCCCGGCGGTGGAAGTCCGGCGCCAGATCGATCGTGGACTCCCGTAGCCGGGTGAGCAGCTGGTCGAGGGGGAGGCTGTGGGTCTCGATGCCGACGTTCTCCGGTTCGAACGGCGGCGGTGTCGAGACCCGGTCCGTCTCATCCTCGGGCAGCTCCAGCTCCACGCCCGTGGAGCGACCGTTGGCACCGAGCTCGACGGGGGCTCGGCGAACAAGGACAGCCAGAGATCGTCACCGTGGTCCACGGCGCAACCCTACCGACCGGTCACGTGAACAGCGTGTTGATCGCCCCCCGCAGAGACTCGGCGGCGAGGAGCACCTGTGCAGCCGTACCGATCGCCGCGACCAGGGCGCCCAGGGCCACCTTCAGGGACCGCTGCCTCGGCTCGGCACTGCCCAGTTCCTCGTCGATCAGGGCGACGGCCTCGTTGCAGCCGTCGATGTCACCGACCTCACCGCCATGATGTTCCAGCGCCTTGCGGAGCTCGGCGACCCGCGCCTGGGCGGCCTTGAGTTTCGCCGCACCCTCGGGCGAGTCCGCGAACGTCGCGTCCAGCCTCAGATCTCCGCCCGCGGCTCCGGTGGCCACCTTGTTCTCGTTGCCGGTCACGCTGGTGTAGTTGGTGACGTCCTTCGCCATGCTCACCCCTTGACCTTGGATTCCTCCGGAGCCTTCTCCGGCCCGGTCTTCTGGTCGGTGTCGCCACCCGACGCGGCGCTGACCACCGTGTTCTTGTCGCCGTTGACGATCGTGTTGTTGATGACGTTGGTGACCTGCTTGTCGAATTCGCCGAGGTCCGCCCCGTGCTCCTCCAGGAACACCCGCACCCGGGCGAACATCCAGTCCTGGAGGATCGAGATGTGCCGCAGCACGTCCTCCCACTGATGCATGTCCTTCACATCGCGCGGCGCGCAGTGCTCACGCAGACTGCGCGGCTTCTTGTCCTCGTCGTCATCGCCCTCGTCGAAAGGCGGGCGGTATTCACCGCCGCCGCGTTGCAGCCCCAGGCTGCTGCGCACCGCCTGGTACGCCCGGTGCGTCAGCTCCACCGCATCGCCGACGGCATGCAGCGGGACCAACAGCAGATGGCCGGCCAGGTCGGCCCAGCCCTCGGGCGCGGCGACGGTCGTGTCCTTCATCAGCGGCGTCATGATGTGCGGCCGCGTGACGAAGTGCAGGGTGCGGCCCTCCAGCGCCGCATGGGCGAAGACGGTGACCACGATGTGCCCTTCCCAGCTGATCACCTGGGCGGCGAGATAGCGCCGCGACGCCGCGCTGGAGGGCGCGCTGCGGCCGTCGCGGATCATGTCGTCGGCTTCCGGCCAAGTCGCCGCCGGTGCGCTGGGCAGCTTCCCCCACTCCGACTCGGACACACCGAACATCTCCGAGACGTCGCAGTTGGGGAGGGAGTGGGTCTCGATGAGCTTCTCGCGGAGCCGCTCCAATTGGTACCTGACGTTGTCCATCAGCTCGTCGGCCTCGAAGTCCCGCAGCCCGTCCGATCCGCCGTGCTCAGCTGCCTTCAGGCTGTCGTCCCCGTCGTCCGCCCCGGCCGGCTTCAGCCGAATGCGGGAGGCGCCCTTGGACCGGGGCAGACCCGCGCCGACGAAGCGGTCCTGATCGCCGTACCTCTGGTAGGCGATGGTCTGCCAGGTCTCCGTCACCTTGATCGCGGCGATCCGTTTCGCGGCCAGCGGAGCGGCATACGGCCGGTCCCCGATCTCCGCCCTCCCCGGCCGGACGGCCAGCACGTACGCCCAGGCCACCCACCGGTCCAGCACGTATACGGCGATGACACCCAGCGCGCAGAACAGGGCCGCTCGCTCGCCCTGCCGCACGGCCTGCCTCAGCACCGGAGCGTAGGTCCCCGCCAGCCGGTACACGGCGAAGACGACACCGCCGAGCAGGGCGAACGAGACGATCGACGTCGTTCCCCAGCGCAGGATGCGGCCCGCTCTGCCACCCCTGAGGCCCATGTGGAGCAGTGCCACCGCGACGAGAGCAGCGGCGCCGAACGGATACCGGATGCTCGTCACGGCGACAACGGCCACGAGCAGCGCCACCCTCAGTCGCCGCTGCCTTCGCGCGGCCACGCAGTGGGTGAGCACGGGGGCGAGTTCGAAGCCGTACGACGGCGCGGGCCGCTTGTCGGCGAACAGCACCTCGCGCAGGGCCCAATAGGCCAACTGCTCGCCCGCGTACTGGCCGAGCTGCGGTATTCGACGCAGCCTCCGGCGGCGACGAGCCTTGTCCTGCTGACGGCCCGATAACGCCTTCAACTGTTTCAGCCGGTGGGGCCGGTCGTGGACGGCCGCGGCCATGTGACGGGTGACAGCGGTGTGCGGTATGGGATCTCGTTCGGCGTACACCCGGTGGGGTCCGGCCATCTTGTCGAACGGCACCTCCGGTACCGGAACGACCGAGTTGCGGCGGGGTCTCACCCGAGGGCTTCCCGGTTTCACGCTTTTCCAAGACGGCAGAACCAAGAGCCCTCCCCCGACCGAACCCTCAACAGGCTCGTATTTTGACGGTAGTTCAGGGTTGCCGCCAGAGGGCCGACCGGGTGCTGGATGCACATTTCACGCGCCGCTCAGGCACGACCGTTCCCGATCGACCGGTGTCAGTCTGGGACCAGGTCCAGCTCGGCGCGGACCGTCTTGCCGGGAAGTGACACGCCTGGTGTCACACGAGCGAGGACCGACCATCGGTCGGCGAGCGCGTCAACGAGGAACAGACCGCGGCCGGACTCGCCGAGGGGCAGTGGCGGTGCCAGGTTCTCGGGGTCCGGTGGCCGGCGTTCGGTGCGGGTGTCGGAGACCTCGATACACAGGACGTCCGGGGTGTGGGCGAGGCGCAGTTCGAAGTCGCGGCCCGGGATGCGGCCGTGGGTAACGGCGTTGGCGGCCACCTCGGCGACGATCGCGGCGGCGGTGTCGGAGAGTGAGCTCTCATGCGGGATGCCCCACTGGTGGAGTTGGGCGAGCATGAGGTACCGGGCGAGGCGGGCGCCGAGCGGGGGTCGAGCTGAACCGCTGGGTGAACACACGTACGGTAACCCGATGGTGGCGAGTCTGGGGTGGCGTCGTGGGCCCAATGTGCCGCCCGGTTGGGCGAGTTCACCAGGTCAGCGACTCATACGCTGAGTCAGCGTACAAGTACGCAGGGTGGACAGTGATCGTGACTGGCCGTGGCCATGGGCGCGTTCGGTGTGTGCAGCGGGGCGAGTGCGCTGGAGGTGGCCTGGCATGGCGGGCGGTACAGGGAGTACGGACGGTGCGACTGGAAGCGGTGGCCCGGCGACCAGGGGTGAACCGGAGTCATCGGACAGTCTGAGGACGTTCGGCGCGGTCCTGGGGACTGGCCGTCGACGTGCTGGGACTGATCATCGGCGTCGTCGTGCTGGCCGCATCCGTCCACGACAACACGGCCGGCACCGCCCAGTTCGACCAGGCCGCCGAGCGGTGCGGGATACGTCTGGAGAAGGCTCTGGTGGACCAGGGCTTCAAGGACGAAGTCCTCATCCATGGCGCGTTGCTGGACATCGACGTCGAAGTCGTCCGCCGCAACCCGGCCGACCAGCGCAAAGGCTTCGTCCCGCAACCGAAGAGGTGGATCGTGGAGCAGGTCAACGGCACGTTGATGCTGCACCGCAGACTGGCCCGCGAGTACGATCACCGGCCCGACACGTCCGCGTGGCGCGTCTACTGGGCCTCGATCGCGAACATGACCCGCCGCCTCACCACACCGAGTCCGGCCTGGCGCGACACCCTCGGACTGGCGGCGTGAACGTCATCGAACTGCTGGCCGACCTCCAGGCCCAGCACGGCAAGACGACGGCCCGTGCCGGTGAACTGCGTGACCAGATCCAGTACTTGAGCGCCGCACTGACCGAGACCGAAGCGCCCGAGACGAACAGCGTTTACCAGGCCATCGTGAACGCCTTCAACCAGCACCCCGACCAGGAGTTCCGAGCCCGTGAGCTGCATGAACTCCTCGGCATGCCCACCGACGAGGCATCCGTCAACATCACCCGCAGCCGCCTCGGACGCCTCACCCGACAAGGCTTCCTCACCCAGCCCGGACGAGGCCGCTACCAGAAACGGACTTAACGTCCACTCAGAGGATCCGCTCAGGTATGAGTACGCCTCCCGCGTCCTCTCACGCCGCAGCTGAGCGACGGCCAGTAAAAATTCCCCACGTACGGCCAGCTCGATTCCCCAGTCGGCAGTCACACTCAGTAGCCTCGGTGCTGACTCGCGGATCTGGTGCATGAGGGGGTTATTGACGTGGCTCGTACCTGGCTGTCGATCCGGGTGGAGTTGGTCTCCGGTCACGGTGCGGACCTGTGGCCGCGTCCCGGCCGGGTGCTCGCCGCTGCTCGGTCGCACTCCTTCGCGCAGCTCGCCTCGGCCATCGATCTCGCCTTCGCGCGCTGGGACTTGGCTCACCTGCACCTGTTCACGTTGTCCGACGCCACCCATGTCAGCCCGCTGGACTGGTGGGACGGCGAGGCCCCGGACGGCACCGTGGACGGCCATGTGACCAAGCTGAGCAGGCTGCAGGCCGGCGAACAGTTCGCCTATGTCTTCGACATGGGCGACGACTGGGCGCACCTGTGCACGGTGGCGGAGAAGCGTATTGATCCCCTCGAGGAACTCGGCGAGGTGCCCGACCGCCCGGTTCCCTACTGGGGCTGGGGCAACCTCCCGGACCAGTACGCGCGCCGTTGGGACGGGGACGATGGGGAGTCGCCGATGCCGAAGCGGCCGGCCCGCGGCCTCAGCGACCTGCCTCCGATCCTGCCGTGGTGGGGCGAACACCGCCGGGGGTAACCTCACGCTGCGTACATAAGGTGGCCGCCAGTGGGGAATTGAAGTGGCCGCGGGTGGGGAAATTCAACTGGCCGCTGACACAACTGAGCGGCGGCTTGACCCGGATGTTGACGCTCAGCCGCACCGCATTGTCGATGCCGCCCGCCTCTCCGCCCCGAGCTGCGCGAGCCGTTGCGCGCGGTGTTCGCCTCCGCTCGCGAGATGCAGCGGCAGACGCCGGCGGCTGTCTTCCCAATACTGATCCCGTTACCTTGACGACGGTCCGCGCCGAACCACGGAGTGCACCACGCACTCACGATGGAGAGGTTCATCCATGACCATTCCCCTCAGCCCGGCGCGCACCGCGCGGCTGTTCGCCGACCTCGACGCCCAACAGCGCGACCTCCTCGACGAGATCGCCGCCGCAGGCACCGAACCGGACCAGGCCCCGTCCGTCCCCCTGCTGCACCAGACTCCACTTCGACAAGGAGATGCAATGCGCAAAGCCGTACTCGGCTTGTTCGTAGCACTGGCCGCGGTACTCGCCGTGACACCCCTCGCCAGCGCCGACCAGACCCAGACCGTCGCCTGCTGCGGCGGCACCCCCATCCCCCCCGTGAAAGCCCTCGCCAGCAGCTCGACTGCGTACGAGGCCCGTCAGCTTGCTGGCGGGCCCTACTGGCACTCCATGTAGCGGACGCCGTCTTCGACGGCCTTCTCAAGGAGCTGGATGTCTCCCGGGCGATTCCTGCATGCTCTGGTCACGGTCAGCTCCACCCTCAACGCCTTGCCATGCGATCAGGGTGCTCTTGGCGTAGCTGGCCGCATGCTGGGGCGCCTTGTCGGACGTAGGCTGTTCCTGCTCGGGGCTGTCGCGGAGGTCCCCCATGCCCCGAACCATCTGGAGCGGCGCCATCTCCTTCGGCCTGGTCACGGTCCCTATCCACGTGCAGTCGGCCACCGAGAACCACAACATCCAGTTCCACCAGTACCACCTCGAGGACATGGGCCGGATGCGGGTGCGCAAGGTGTGCGAGCTGGAGGACCGCGAGGTCACCCAGTCGGAGATCGGCAAAGGGTACGAGTACGCCCGCGACCAGGTCGTGGCGGTCACGGACGAGGATCTGGGCAATCTGCCGCTGCCCACGGCCAAGGCCATCGAGATCGCCGCATTCGTACCGCTGGCCAGCATTGATCCGATCCGGATCGGCGAGGGCTACTACCTCGCCCCGGACGGGGCCGTGGCGGCCAAGCCGTACAAGCTGCTCGTGCAGGCCCTGGGCAGGTCGTCACAGGTGGCGATCGCCAAGTACGCATGGTCCGGCCGGGAGAGGCTGGGCCTGCTGCGCGTGAAAGACGACGTGATCGTGCTGCATGCGATGCGCTGGCCGGACGAGATCCGCGACCCGTCCGTCGTCGAACCGCCCACGGTCGAGCTGACGGACGACGAGATCGAGGGCGCGCTCGCCCTACTGGAGACCATGACCGTCGACGACCTCACCGGCCCAGACTTCCGCGACCACTACACCGAGGCCCTCGCCGAAGTCATCCAGGCCAAGCGCGCAGACAAACCCCTACCGGCGGCGCCGGAGACGGAGCAGCCCGGGCAGGTACTGGACCTGATGGCCGCCCTGCAGCAGTCCGTACAGAAGGCGCAGGCATCCCGGGGCGAGGACGCCGGCGTGCACCAGCTGCCGAAGAAGAAGGCAGCCGTGAAGAAGACTGCGGCGAAGAAGGCAGCCCGCAGGCCCCGAAAGAGCGCCTGATCATCCGTCGATGTAGCCCAAGGTCGGTGTCGGGCCGGGAGTGCGGGCACGCATCCACGCCTTCCGCGAGCGCTCGCACCGCCTGCTCCCGCGCCACGCCCTTGGACCGCCTGCCCGCCACGTGACAGCCGCCGACGTGTACGCACACCGGCGGGGCGTGATGGCCGATGCCCTGCTCGATCAGCCAGCCCGGCACCGGCGGCCGGGCCTCGATACCGCGTCGGCGCTCAGCCTCACGGCGCTCCTCATCGACGATCCACCGCCGGGTACGGACCAGGGCGTCGAACTCAGGGATGGGAGTTTCTTTGCTGCGAGGCGCGGGTTGAGTCGCCGCAAGCTGCTAGTCACTGGTATCAGCTGTTAGCTATGCTGGGGGCTATGAGTAAGCAGACGAACATCCGGCTGGACGAGGCCGTGCGGGCGGCGGCCGAGGAGCGGGCCAAGCGGCGCGGGCTGAGCTTGCAGGGGTACGTCGCCGATCTGATCGAGCAGGACGTGAACGAGTCCCGCTCTGCCTTCATGGCCGGTGCTGCCGGCTTCCTGGCCTCCTACGCGGAGCGGTTCGAGGCGGAGTTCGGGGAGGACCGATACCCGGGGCTCCCGGACGGGCTGGCGAAGGACGCGCCGAGGGACGCCGCGTGAACCTGAAGGTCGACCTCGCGTGGATCCTGGCGGTGGCGCAGCAGATCCCGGGGGATCCCCAGGTCGTCGACTACGGCGTGCCGGTCGCCGCCGAGGCCCGCCACCGTGCGGAGATCCTGGGCCAGGAGGTCTACCCCGAGCCGCACCACAAGGCCGCAGCGCTGTTGTGCGAGCTGGCGCGGCAGCCGAGTCTGGAGGTCCGCAACCTGCTGTTCGCTGCCACCGTGACCGCCGCGTATCTGGCCGCGTGCGGGCTGCCGGTCAGCCCCGGTCTCGACACCGTCATCCCCCTGGCCCGGGCCGCCCGAGACGGACTCCCAGTACGCGAGGTCGCAGCCCAGATCAAGACGTGGACCAGCTGAACCATCTCTGTCTGAACACGGGAGACAGCCGCCGTGGACTGGGGCTTTGCCTGCACCGCGCTACTAGCGGAACACGCCGCCGCGGCTGAGGGCGTGAATATAAGGCTCTTCGCAAGGCTGGAGCCTACGGCCGAGGACGTTCACTGCAGGAGGGCTGCGACGGACGCGGGGAGAAGATCCCGAAGATCGGTGATCTGAACGTGGGCGGCATGCGTCGCGGTGAACTGGGCGACGGACATGCTCGGTGTGCCAAAGACGGTGGTGAAGGTTCGCAATGCCCCTGGGGAGCGGTCCAGGGCCCACGCCGCAGTCGAAGTGCTGCTGGTCAAAAAGCGGCGGGGCTCGGGGCCGATCACGAACAGCTCTGCCCGGCGGCCGGAGGTGTCGGCAGCGAGCATCACAAGGTCCTTGAAGGTCTGGCGCTTGCGCATGGCGTCCGCGCCACGCCAACGAGCGAGCTTGAACTCCGCGATGCGCTGGTCTGTCTCCAGGTCGTACGGGCGGCCCGGGTCGTTGCCGGCGCCGAGGGAGGGGCGGACGGTGATGCGTTCTTCATCCCCGAGGATGTGGGGCAGCACGAGGAGGATGCCGCAGGCGTGGACCAGGTCATTGATCCGGCCCAGGCTCTCGCGGACCGTGAGCGCTGAAGCAAGCAGCTCCGGCACGACGTGGCCGTCCTCCGTGACCCGCATGACAGTCATCCCGTCGGCGCCCTCCAATCGGTGCTCCAGCGAGGCCAGGGCCTGGGTGAGCGGCTGACGGTTCAGGAAGTCGGCGAGGACCCCCACGGCGGTGCTCAGCCGCTCTGCTTCTTCACGGTCCTGGTGGGCTGAGGAAGTGTCCATGGCGGACAGTCTGGCTCTCCTTCCCGCCTCCGGTGGGCGTTGGGACGGCTCTCGCCGAGAGCCCTGGGCGGTGCAGCGCCGCCTCCCGATGCAGGCCGCCCGGCAGTTTCCGCTCGCGAGATGCAGCGGCAGACGTCGGCGCCCTGTCTTCCCAATACTGATCGCGTTACCTTGACGACGGTCCGCGCCGAGCCAGGGAGTGCAACACGCACTCACGATGGAGAGGTTCATCCATGACCATTCCCCTCAGCCCGGCGCGCACCGCGCGGCTGTTCGCCGACCTCGACGCCCAACAGCGCGACCTCCTCGACGAGATCGTCGCAGCAGGCACCGAACCGGACGAGGCCCCGTCCGTCCCCCTGCCGCGCTGCCCTGCCTGCTGGCGCCGCCCGCGGCAGATCGTCATAGAGGGCGACGGCACCCGTGTCGACTTCGACCGGTGCGGCCACGTCTTCACCCTCACCCGGGCGGCGCTTCTCGTCGGGCTCACTGCGCAGCGCGCGGCCTGAGCAGCGTGCGCCCACCGTCCTGACTGGGTGGTGGGCCCGTCACCCACCCGGTTACAACACGGCTACGCACCGCCCATACCGCCGTCACGCGCGGCATGCTCACGTGCCTACCGACTCATCTCAGGGGGCGTCATGGCGAGCTACAGCGAAGTGCAGAAGGCCGTACGGGTCGAGAAGTTCCGGATCTGGGTCGGGTGGCTGGCCGGGAACGTCATCATGGCAATCATCGCGAATGGCACCCAGGACATCGCCATCGTCAGCGTGGTGACGCAGGCTCTGTTCGTCGTCGTCTTCCTTGCGCTCACGGTGGCGCTGTTCCGGATGACGGGCGCGCTCAACCGGCGGGCCGAGGCAGCACGGCGTGAGGTGCTCGGCAACGACTGGCAGTGACACAACTGGCCAGCCTCGTCGCCCTGTTGCATCCGGAGCGCGGGGGGATACGGTGCGCCAGTCCACGCGACCGGCGAAGGGATCCCACCGTGACCACCAGGCGACTGTGGAAGGTCGGCACCAACTCCGGCAACGATGGATGCCCCACCCTGTACTCCGAGCCCGGCGCCGATACGTACGTCGTCCAGGGCGACCCCGTCACCGAGCCGGCCGAGCTCGCGCAGGGCGAGGCCGCGGTGACGGTGCCCCGCGAGCTGCTCGCCAACTTCGGCCCGAAGGAGCCCGTGCACGTGCCGCAGTTCATCAGCTTCGCCGAGTTCGGCGGCATGTTCTCCACGCTGAAGCACTCCGCGTGGAGGCTGGAGACCCGGCGCCGCTACGCCGAGGACGAAGTGACCGACACCTACCGGCAGTTCGCCGCGGGCGAACCGGTGGCATGGGACCTCGAGGACGCGTGGTGCACCAATCGGCGCGAGCAGTCCGCGCTCGGCAAGCGGTTCGAGCGGGTACGGATCCTCGACGAGCCACCCACCCCGGGGCAGCAGTACCTCCTCGACAACGCCCGCCGGAACACCGCGGTCGGCGAGGACATCCGCGTCCTGGCCCGCGGCGAGGCCGAGGAACTCCAGCTTCCGCGTGAGGACTTCTGGCTCTTCGACGCGCGGGTGGTCGCGCTGCTCTACTTCAACGACGCCGACGAGATGACCGGCGTCGAGCTCATCACCGACCCCGTCGAGGTACTCCGGTACGTCCAGGCCCGCGAGGCTGCGTGGCATCACGCGGTGCCGTACGACCAGGCGTGAGCGGGTAACTTGCCCGTGTGACCACGGACTTCCAGCAGGCCCGCGAGGCGCTCGGCAGACGGCTCCGTGAGCTGCGATCCGGCAAGACTCAACGGGAACTCGCGGCTCTGCTGGAGTGGCCGCAGGCGAAGGTGTCCAAGCTGGAGACCGGCCGCCAGACGGCCACCCCCGAGGACCTCATAGCGTGGGCCAAGGCCACCGGCCACCCGTCCGTCACCGAGGAGCTCATTGCCCGCCTCCAAGGGTTGGAGACACGCACCCGGTCGTGGCGCAGGCAGCTGCGCGCCGGCCACCGCCCGGTACAGGACGTCCTCACCGTCGAGTACGAGCGCACCACGGACTTCCGCGTGTGGCAGGGCGCCATGGTCGTCGGGATCCTCCAGACCCCGGACTACGTCCGGCACGTCTTCTCCCGCATGGCCGAGCTGCAGCAGTCGCCTCACGATGTCGAGGACGCGGTACGTGCCCGTGTGCGCCGTCAGGAGCTGCTGTACCAGCCGGGCCGGACGTTCCACATCGTCATGTGGGAGGCCGCCCTGCACGCCGGTATGGCCCCGCCGGAGGTGCTTGCCGCGCAGCTGGACCGCCTCGGCAGTGTCATCGGTCTGGACACCGTGCGGCTCGGCATCGTGCCCTTCGGCGCGCAGCTAGGAGTCCCGCCGGCCAACGGGTTCTGGCTGTACGACGAGCGCATCGTCATCGTCGAGGACTGGCACGCCGAGCTGTGGCTCGACGACGCCGACAGCCTCGCCCTGTACCGGCGGGTGTGGGACAGCCTCGACTCCTCGGCCGTGTACGGCACCCAGGCCCGCCGTCTGATCGCCCGGGCGCGGACCCACTTCGCCGACCTCGCCTGAGCATCACCGTGAATCGCCCGGAGCAGCAGCCGAATATTCGCGAATCAGAGCGCGCCTTGATTCTCGGTTCTCCCTACGGTGCTGGTCATGGCCGCACAGCCCGCCCGAGCCCTGCGAAACGCCGGTCAGGAATGGCTCCTGTCCTGCGCCCTGCATCCAGCCGACGCACAACACGCCTGGGACACCGAGGCGTTCGCCGAGATCCCGGCAGGCCCGTACTGGCGCGTCGTGGAAGCACCGCTGACCCGCTCGGTCGAGGCCATCCACCGCATCGGCCCCGACCGGCTCGGCCCCGTCCTCGGCGACGTCTACCGCGAGGTCGCCTGGTGGCTGCTCCCGCCCCACCTGGCCGACGAACTCGACGACGTCCGCCCCCTCACCGTGCACCCCGCCGGATGGGTCCTCACGTGCCCGCCCGTACAGCGCTCGCTGGCGGGCCGGTGGTGGATAGAAAGCCCGGACGGGTCCGGCCAGCTGACTGATCCCCTGCTGCTCGGCGCCGCGTTCGCCCCGGGCGGCCGCCCATCCCGGGAGACTTTCGGATGAGAACGGACACGGACCCGCCGATCACACTCGGGCATCCGCTCGACGACCCCGAGCCACCCACGGGCTGCGGAGTATGCACCGCGCTGGTGCGGCAGCGGGCAGAGGCGGCCGAGGAGGGGGACATGTCGCGCGTCTTCGACCTGAACGTCGAGATCCGCAACCACCACCAGCTGCGCCCTCTCCGGAGGCGGCAGTGAGCACCACGGGCTGGGTGTACGTGCCAGCCAGCAGCGGAGCGGGCCACCTGCAACGCGTGGCCAGCAACACCGAGTTCAACCGTACCCAGCGGGCCTACATCGACCACAGCCGCGACTGCCAGACCTGCGCGGTCGACAGCACCGCCTGCACCACGGCGGAGGAGTTGTGGGGCATCTACCGGGCGGCGATGTCCCCGTAAGCCCCTGCCACCGAGACACGGTCTCGGCAGTGCAACAGGGCGGCCGCCTTGTCGTCCCCGAACAGGGCGGCCGCCGGAAGAACACCCGTCCGCCTTCTCAGCACCCCCGGCGATATGAGAGGGCGGGCGGGTCACCCGGCAGGGTCACTCCACGGCATAACTGCCACACAACGGCGCTCCTCCCACGAAGAAGCGACTCCACCACACACGTCCTTGGGGGGACCATGCGCGCCCGGATCACCGCCATCACGACACTCACCGCAGCCCTAGCACTCTCCCTCACTGGTTGCGGCGGCCAAGACGACACCAAGCCCGCCCCCAGCGCCAGCAGCGAAACCGCCAGCCCTACCCCTGACGTGGTCGACCAGCTCATCGAATGGCGCGACGGTGGCGGCAGCGAAACCCTCGACACCTTCCTCCAGGACCTCACCGCCGTTGACAAGGCATCCGACCCCGTGGACCCTGACGGCCTCCGTGACGCCTGTGCCGACCTCGCCGCCCACGTCGAGACCGCACAACTCGAAGATCCCATCCCCGACAAGACCGCCAACAACAGCTGGAAACTCGCCCTCGAACACTTCGCCGCATCTGCCACGGCGTGCACCAACGGCGCCGTCAGCGAAAGCCAGGACGACTTCGACCTGATGGCGTCCGAGATGGACATCGGCATCCGCCACATGACTGCCGTCAGCGACCGTCTCGGCGAACTCGCCCCCCAAATGACATCCCCATTGGGCCGGCGGACGCTGGGAAACGGCTACCTGAGCGTCGACGACCTCGGCATCAGCCTGCGCAGACGCATCGCCTACACCGAGACCAGCCTGCCCAGCCCGATCGCCGCCCGCCCCTACACCACTCCCCCGGCACCCCAGCCCGCCGCCACGTCCCACCCGCCCGCCGGGCCGGGCCGTCCGCCCGCCTGGTGGGAGCAGAAGCAGGCCACCAGCCGGCCCTAACCCGGCCCCTCCACCCCGGCCGCCGACGGCACTCCCCTTCTCGTCGCCCCCGGCCACGTCCCCCTTCGCCCGCCCGGGCGCGGCCGGTCCGCCTGCCGATGCCGCGCCCTGCCCGAAAGGCCAGCCATCCATGCCCGCACACGCCCTGTCCGAACGAGCCGCACGCGCCGCGCCCGCCGCCCACTTCCCCCCCGGCCACCTCGCCGCCGACCTCAACCAGTACACCCCGGCCGAGGTGTGAGACCGGCGCGACCACGGCAGCAGGCCCCTGGCTTCCTACCGGCCGCGCGAGGAACTCACCCAAAGCAGAGCTCACCTGCTCGTTCGTCATCCCCTCGGACAAGGAGTGGCCCACCGCCCTCGTCGGCCTGGGGCCGGACTGCCCGCTGGGCCTGCGGGTCCGCGGCCGCGAGCGACCGCCGCGGCTGACCGGCACGGCCGTCGCCGTGACCGGCACCGGGTCCCCACCGAGCGGGCCGTCACCCGCGCGCACGACGTCGCCACCGCTCTTGCCGAGGCCGGTCACACGGTCACCGCCACGTACGACGTCGCCTGTCAGCTACCGCATGCTGCAGGGGCCTGCCGATCAATAACTCGTCGATCTTGATGGGGATTACGGGAGGGTGGGGTCGTGCCCGGCGATCGCGGCGAGTTGTTGTGCCGTGGTCACGGTGAGGGCGCCGGTCGGGATCTTGTGCCCGAGCGCGGTGAGCACGGGGGTGACCTCCTGGAGGGTCGCGCCGATTCTGCTCTTGGCCAGGCCGGTCGCCTCGGCGAGAACGGTGTTCGTCATGGACCAGCGCCGCTTGAGGAGGAAGACGACAAGCTGGTCGGAGACGGGGAGCCGTCTGCCGCCGGCGCCGGGGCCGCCGTCGGGGCGTTTCCCGGGCAGGAAGATCGGCGGGTGCTCGGCACGCCAGGCTCGGTAGCGGACGGCGAGATCGTCAAAGGCGGCGGGCTCGAGTCCGGTGAGGCTGGGGTGCCGCAGCCAGGCGGGGAGCTTGTCCCCGGTGGGAAAGCGCCCGAACTCGGTGCTGGGCGGGGGCGGTTCGGGAGCGAGTGGTTCGGGGCGCAACGTGTAGTTCCATGCGCCGTGCCACTCGTGCGGCGTCAGGGGCAGGCGCTCCATGACGGTGTCGGGGACGGTGACGCCGGTGGGGTAGGCGCCGGGGTCGAGCTCGGCGTGGACGGACAGCCCGCTGCGTGTCGTGGTCGCTCCGATGGTGCTGACGACGACTTCGTGGCTGGTCAGGGGCCTGCCACGCCAGTTGATACTGATCTGCGAGAACAGCCGGTGCTCTATTTTGTTCCACTTCGATGTTCCCGGTGGAAAGTGACAGACAGTCACATCAAGGCCCGACTCATAGGCGAAATCGGCGAGTTCCTTCTTCCAGGCACGCACACGGTAGCCGTTGGAGCCTCCGGCATCGGCGGTGACCAGCAGGCGAGAAGCGTGCGGGTAGCGGCGGTGCCCCTCACCGTTCCACCAGCGGCGCAAAGTGGCCACCGCGAAGGCAGAGGTGTCCCCGTCGCAGCCCACCGACACCCAGCCGGTATCCGCGCCGATGTCGTAGATCCCGTACGGCACCGCTTTCTGGGCGCCCTTCTCGGGGAAGTCGTGCGCACGCACCTGCACCGGCTGCCCGGCGCGATGCCACTCGCGTCCGATGACCGCGTAGTTGCCCAGCGTCTCCTTCTTCTTGGCATCCACGCTGATGACCGGCTGCCCGTCGGCGAGGTACGCCGTGACCTGGTCGTTGATGTAGCGGAACTGGGCGTCCCGGTCCGGATGCCGGGCCCCCTCGGTGGTCCTCGAGGTGCCCTGCAGGGAGAAGCCCTCCGCCTTCAACAGCGTGGCCACCGTGTCCGAAGCGACCCGGTGCCCCTGGCGCGTCAGCTCGGCCGCCAGATTCCGGGTGGACTTCACCGTCCACAGCAGCGGAGATTCCGGGTCGCCGCGCTGGTCCGGCTCGACCAGCGCCAGCAACGCGGGCACCAGCCCCGGATCGGCCTCCCGCAAGGGCTTCCGCCCCGCGCCCGGTGCCCGCACCCGGCCAGCGGGCTCCTCCGCGTGCTCCAGCTCCCGCTTCCCGCGCGACACCGTGGACTCCGCCACCCCGGCCGCTCCGGCCACCATGCGGATCCCACCGTGGCCCAGAACGCGGGCCGCGGCGCCCAGCATCAGGCGCTGCTGGCGCTCATCGAGATGCGGCAGCAACAGCCCGAACGCATCCACCAACTCTGCCTTCGTCCCCTCCGACACCCCCGCATCCTACGACCCAACAGCCCACGAAAACCTAAGAGTTATTGATCGGCAGGCCCCTGGCCTCCGGGTGCCCGCCGAGGAGTCCCTCCAGTTGCGCCTGCCACTGTGGTGCCAACAACTCGCGGGTGCGGTCGGCGTCCTCCGCCTGTTCCACCAGAGTGTTGTTGGTATCGAGAGTCTGCTCAGCTGCGGTTTGTGTCCCGTTGTGCCGGAAGATGCGAGCGATCCGGTTGCGGGCTCCGTTCCATGAATCGGTCGCCATAGCAGCGACCACGGTGGTCGCGGCAGAGAGCGCCAGTGCCGCAAGCGACGGATCGACCATTACTGCCTCCTAGCGTCGAGGACCCCGGCAGCCCGAAGTGAAGTTCCCCCCTTGACCTGGACAGCGGGTGTTTACGCTGCGGGGGTGAGGTCTTGCCTGAGCAAGGTTCTCGTTTCGAGTGGGGTGACGTACCCATACTCGGGGTGTCTGCGGAGTCGGCTGCGGTTGTACTCGATCTCGATGTAGCGGAAGACATCGGCCCGGGCGGCCTCGCGAGTCTCCCAGACGGTGGTTCCGATCTCCGCTTTCAGGACGGCGAACCAGCTTTCCGCAGCGGCGTTATCGTAACAAGAGCCGACACGTCCCATCGACTGTCGCATGCGCAACTTGCGTATCTCGGTGCGGAATTCATCACTCGTGTATTCGCTGCCGCGGTCGGTGTGCATGATGCAGCCGTCCTCCAGACCACCGCGTCCGTCCGCCATCCGCAGGGCGGCGACCGGCAGCTCGGCACGGTGGTGGTCGGCCGTCGCCCAGCCGATCACCTCCCGCGTCGCGAGATCAATGCAGGTCGCCAGATACAACTTCCCTTCCAGTGTGACGAGTTCGGTCATGTCACCGACCAGTCGCATCCCGGGACGGGGGGCGGTGAAGTCCCGGCCGATCAGGTCGGCGGCGAACACCGCCCGCCTGGCCTGCCTGGTCAGGCCCCGACGCCGGCGGCGGGTGATCCCGACGATCCGGTACTTGCGCATCAGCCGCTCGACCCTCTTCGGGTTCACCGCCCGCCCGGCCCGCCGCAGGGCGGCGTGGATCCGCGGGGCCCCGTAGGCGCCGCGCGATCCGGCGTGGAGCACCCGGATCTCGTCCACCAGGCGTTCCTCAGCGCGCCGCGCGACCCGGCGCGCTGACGCGGCGGCCCGGTGCGCGTAGTAGGTAGAGCGCGGCACTCCGAGCGCACGGCACAGCAGCGCAACGCTGTGACCTGCGTGATTGTCGTCCGATGTCTTCTCCGCGTCGATGAAGCGGCACCGCGTGGCGGTGTCTACCTCATCTTGTCCTGCGCGAAGAAGGCGGTCGCTGAGATGTGAATCCGGGGTCCCACGGGCATCTTTGAGTGCGGCCTCGCCGCGAGGCCGCACTCCTGTCAGGCCGGGTTCAGGCGGGTCCGGTTCCTGCGGGTCCGATGGTGACGTCGAAACCGAGGGCTTCGAGCTGGGCGGTCAGCCGCCTGGCACGTTGCTCGGGGCTGAATCGCCTCGCTGCCCAGTCGGGGCCCAACTCCCGGTAGGGCACCTGGTCGTGGACGATGTGCCAGTAGGCCACGACGATGTCGTGGCGCGTCGCACCGAGAGCCTTGAAGCCGCCCGCCCGGCCTTTGATCTGCATGTGATGCGCGTGCAGGTAGGTGCCCTTGGCCTTGACCGCGCCCCAGGCCGCTTCGGTCAGCGCGGCCTTCAGCCACTTCGGACCGGGCCGGCTGCGTCCGCCCCTGCGCTTGCCGCCCGAAGCATGATTGCCCGGACACACCCCCGCCCAGGAGGCGAGATGAGCCGAGGTCGGGAACGCCGACATGTCCAGACCGATCTCGGCGATCAGCACCTGGGCGACCTTCGCCCCGACCCCGGGGATGGTCTGGATCAGCTCCAGGACCTCCTGGTGCGGGGCAAGCCGGATCGCGATCTCCGCATCGTAGGCGTCGAGCCGCTGCTCGAGCCCGTCGATATGCGCCAGCAGACCGCGCACGATGACACCGTGGTGCTCGATACGGAAGCGGTGCTCGAGAGCCTCCCGCTTCGAGCGGAGCCGTCCCTTGGCCAGTGCGGCCAGCTCCACCGGCGAGGTCACCCCGTCCAGCAGCGCCTCCAGCACGGCCCGCGCCGTCTTCGACCACACCTGCGAGGCCACCGAGGTCAGCTTGATACCGGCGTCCTGCAGCACCTTCTCCAGCCGCTGGATCACCCGCACCCGTTCCTGGGACACCGCCGTACGCGCCCGCGTCAGATCCCGCAGCTCACGAAACTCCTGCACCGGCACGAACGACGGCCGCACCAGACCGCACTCCAGGATCCGGGCGATCCACACCGAATCAGCGACATCGGTCTTGCGGCCGGGCACGTTCCGCAGATGGGCCGCGTTCACCAGCCAGCAGGTGAACCGCCCCTCCAGCGCGGCGAAGACGGGCTTCCAGTACACCCCCGTCGCTTCCATGCCGACCAGCTCCACCCCCTCGCAGACCAGCCAATCGCCCAGGTCGGCCAGCGCGCGCACGGAGGCGGCGATGCACGAGTACCGGGTGAAGTACGTACTGGCCACCAAGCTCGTCAACGAGCTCGTGGAGGCCGCCGACGAGAAGCTGCTGGCCAAGACCATCGCCCGCTACGGCCGCGTCGACCTTTTGTGCATTGATGAACTCGGCTATATGGAGCTTGACCGTCGCGGGGCGGAGCTGCTGTTCCAGGTTTTGACGGAGCGTGAGGAAAAGAATTCTGTGGCGATCGCCTCCAACGAATCCTTTGGAGGGTGGACCAAAACCTTTACGGATCCAAGGCTCTGCGCGGCCATAGTGGACCGGTTGACGTTCGGCGGGAACATCATCGAGACCGGCACCGACTCCTACCGGCTGGCGGCCACCCGCACCCGCGCCGAACAACAGGCCGCAGCACAGCAGACTGCCGGCTGACTCCCGACCGCAGACCAACGTCTGCTGTCGGCGTGCGGACTCGCGTGCACAGGCGCGTACGGGTGAACGTGCACAGGGACGTGGCGTGTTGAAGGCAGGTGTTCGGTGACGAAGGTGATCAGTGTTGCCGGTCGCTGGTCAGAGCCTGCCGCCCCTTGCGCCGATCGTGTCGGCGATGGCCTGGGGTTGGTCCTCGGGTGCGTGGTGACCAGCCGGGCCGCCGTGTCGGGTTTGCAGCGCGGTGATGTTCGCCGCGCACCAAACGGCCATTTCCTTGCCGATCGGCAAGGAACGGCGAGGAGTCGAAGGTGAGGAGCAGCTTGGGGACCTCACCGCTGCCCGCCAGCCACTTGCCGTAGTGCTCGATCCGTTCGGCGACCTCGGCCGGCTCCCCGTCCAGCGGTAGCGAGCGTGCTGTTCCAGCACCGGGCGACGGCGATTTGGGATGCCTGCTCGCCGAGCGCGGCGGGCTGGACATCGGAGGCGAACGGCCTGCTGGCCGCGAGCTCCGAGTGCCCGGGAGTTCGCGGCCAGCAGTGTGTCCTAGCGGGTGGCGACCCGGTGGTCGTCCTTGATGTGGGTGAGGAAGAAGTCCCGGACGTCCTCGGCGAGCAGGTCCGGCACCTCCATGGCGGCGAAGTGGCCGCCGCGCTCGAACTCCGACCAGTGCCTGATGTCGTACAGTCGCTCGGCCAGCGGTCGCACCGACTGCGTGATGTCGTGCGCGAACACCGCCACGCCAACTGGTACCAGGCACGGCTCGATCCGCTGCGGAGCATCGTGGTGCAGCCGCGCCGAGGAAGCCGCAGTGGCGGTCAGCCAGTAGAGCGAGATGTCGGTGAGCATGCGCTCGTCACTGATCGGCGAGCGAGGGTCGGTCCACTGTGCGAAACGCTCGGCGATCCAGGCCAGCTGGCCGACCGGCGAGTCGGTCAGCGCGTAGCCGATGGTCTGCGGGGTGAGGGCCTGCAGAGCCTGGTACGGCGGACGGTTCGCCATCAGCTGCCTGACCTTGTCCAGCCGGGCTTCATCCGTTTCGGACAGTTCGATGTCGGCGCCCGGGACCGGCCGGGTCGGCAGGTAGTTGACGTGCACCCCGACGACCTGCTCGGGTGCCACCGCGCCGAGCGCCGTCGAGATGCCCGAGCCGAAGTCGCCACCCTG
Source organism: Streptomyces sp. NBC_00019 (assembly GCF_045041015.1). Taxonomy (NCBI): domain Bacteria; kingdom Bacillati; phylum Actinomycetota; class Actinomycetes; order Kitasatosporales; family Streptomycetaceae; genus Streptomyces; species Streptomyces sp. NBC_00019. The sequence goes on along the minus strand of NZ_CP108302.1, from coordinate 11,102,452 downwards.
CGCGCCATAGCGCTCGTACCCGAGACGGCGCATGAGCTCGGCCCAGGCTCGCGCGACCCGGGTGATGTCCCAGCCGCGCTCGTGGGTCGGCCCGGAGAAGCCGTACCCCGGGATGGACGGGATCACCAGGTGGAAGTCGCGCGACAGCGGTTCGATCACGTCGAGGAACTCCAGGAACGAACCGGGCCAGCCGTGGGTGAGGACCAGCGCGAGCGCGTCCGGTTTCGAAGACCGGACGTGGACGAAGTGGATGTTCTGGCCGTCGATCTCGGTGGTGAAGTGCGCAAGCTCGTTGAGCTTGGCCTCATGCTCGCGCCAGTCGTAGCCGGTGCGCCAGTATTCGGCCAGATCCTTGAGCCGCGCCAGCGGGAAGCCGTAGTCCCATCCGGCGTCGGCGACCTCGTTGGGCCAGCGGGTGCGGGAGAGCCGGTCGGTCAGGTCGTCGAGGTCGGCCTGGGGGATGTCGATGCGGAACGGCTTGATCATGGTCTCAACTCCAGGGGCTTCATTCGGCGTCCAAACGTTCGGACGGCCAGCGTTTGGCACACTAAATCGTTCGTCACACTAACGTTCCTTTCGTTGGCGACGATAGTTTGTTAGTGGGACTAACGCAACGTACGATCGCGGCATGAGCAACAGCACGCCCGACAAGGCGAGCTCGACCGACCGCCTGGCCACTGCCGCGCGGCTGCGGAATCTGGGGACCCGGCTTCTGGCACTGGCCGCGATCCAGTCGGATCGCCTGGTGAACGAGGAGTTGGCGCGCGCGGGCGCCCGCAAGTGGCATTACGCGGCGCTCGCCACGCTGGACGAGTTCGGACCCGCCAGCCAGGCGGAGCTGAGTCGCCGCACGGGGATCTACCGCAGCGACATGGTCACGGTGATCAACGAGCTGGCCGATCGCGGACTGGTGGAACGCTCACCCAACCCTGCCGATCGCCGGCAGAACATCATCGCCGTCACCAAGCAGGGGCACCGGCAACTACTGAAGCTGGACAAACTGCTTGCCGGCGTGGAAAACGAGGTGCTTGCGCCACTGACCCCGTCGGAACGCGAGCAGTTGGCCCGACTCCTCGCCGCCCTTGTGGATCACCACGGCCAAAACATGTGAACAAGCCGCGCCCCCTCATCCGGATCGAAGCAGTGCACGTACACATCGCTGTGCACGTCCATCCGTACGCAGCTATGTGCATCAATCCGTACGCCGACAGGGCTGCTGGTCGGCGTGTTCTCGGACCTGGTGCTCATCCCCGTGCTGGCCTTGATCCTGCTCGTCTCCTCGACCAAGCTCGCCCGTCACGACTGACGCCGCGCAGACGGCCCTGGGCACCGTGGGCCGACACCTCCCAAAGTGGAGTCACTTCTCACCTACCAAACGAGACCCTCCGGCCGCCAGATGGAGTCACAACTCACCTACAAACGGAGTCAACGAACACCTACGAAGCTACTGGGCTGATCATGGTCGGCATGGACACCCGACGGCGAGCCGTCCGCGGGCACCGCCCCTGCTGGCCCCCGTCCAGGCCTGCCTCCAGTCGGCGGGAGAAGGGGCCGCCCGGCCGGGGCGGAGACAGTGAGCTGTAGCAGCCGAGCACGTCGAGATTCTTGCGTGTCAGCGGGGACAGGCGGGACACGTCCTCCGTCCCCGATCTCGTGGCCCTCGGCGCGAAGCTGCGTGACGGCTTTCAGGTGGCCCCTATAGCTGTCGAGATCCCATCGAGCCGGCTCGCGGCGCTGGCCCGGTACGGGCTGGGATCCATGGGCCACGAGCCTGGAGCGGGCGGCGGAGCGCAAGCACACGGCGATGCTCACTGCGTTGATGCGACACCTTGAGGCCGAGGCGACCGACGAAGCCCTGGACCTGTCTGCCGAGAGACAAAAGCTCTGGGCATTGTCGTCGCTGACATGCACGCGAAACGTCATCCCAGGCCAGCTTCATGCCGGTCAAATCGCCGATCGGTAAAGAACGCTTCCTCAGCGAACGGCGTACGTCGCTGCCGGACATCGACCTCGATGTGGAGTCCGAGCGGCGCCTGGAGGTGTACGACGCGATCATCGAGCGGTTCGGGCGGGAGCGGACCGCGGTCACCGGCATGCCCGAGACCTACCGGGCCCGTCACGCCCTGCGCTTCCCTGTCAAGTTCTGCATGTTGAGCTCACGGGTCGTTGAGTCGGCACTGTCCTGAGGCTGAGGCTGAGGCGGAGCGAGAGTCCATCGCATCCTGGTCTGCCGTTCAGGTCGTGGGCTGCGGCGCAGTACCCTGACCTTCCAAACAGACCGAGTCCGGGGACCCGGCTGATGGGGGGACCGTGGGGCTCATCGGTCGGGATGATCAGCTGGATCTGTTGCGTCGGCTGCTGGCCGCGCCGCGGAGCTACGGCGGGGCGGTGCTGGTGCGCGGGGCGCCCGGCATCGGGAAGACGGCGTTGCTCGCCGAGACCGCCGCCGTTGCCGAGGGGCTCGGCTACCGGGTTCTGCGCACGAGCGGTGTCGAGGCCGAGAGCGACATCCCCTATGCCGGCTTGCAGTTCGTCCTGCGCCCTTTGGCCACAGGGGCCGCTGAGCTCGCCGCGCCGCACCGACAGGCCCTGGACACCGCTCTCGGGCACGCCGAGGCCGGTGTCCCCGACGTCTTCCTGGTCGGTCTGGCGGTTCTCAACCTGCTGGCCGACGCGGCCGCGGTGGCGCCAGTGCTGGTCCTGGTCGACGACGTCCAGTGGCTCGACGACGCCACCGCCAGTGTCCTGGCCTTCGTGGCGCGCAGGGTCGGCACGGAGCCGGTGGTCGTGGTGGGAGCCGCGCGCGAGGGCTACCGGTCGCGTTTGAACTCCGAAGAACTCACCTCCGTGATCCTGGGCCCGCTCACGGACGGGCAGGCCGCGGAACTCCTGGCGGACAGCGCCCCCGATCTGCGGCCGACCGTGCATCGCCGACTGCTGGCCGAGGCTGCCGGGAACCCCTTGGCCCTGACCGAGCTCTCCCGCGCCCTCGGCGCGTCGGCCGATCCCCACCTGTCCCAACTGCCCCTCACCGAGCGGCTCGAACGGGCCTTCACCGACCGCCTGGAGACCCTGCCGGACATCACCCGCAGTCTGCTGCGGATCGCGGCGCTCAACGACAGTTCGTCGCTCCCTGAGATCTACCGCGCCACCGGGCACTTCACCGGCGCGACGGCCGGAAGTGCGGAACTCGACCCGGCCGTGCGCGCCCGGCTCGTCCAAGTCGTCGGTACCGAACTGCGTTTCGGGCATCCGCTGATGCGGTCGGCGATCCACCAGACCATGCCCACCGGTGTCCGTCACGCCGCACACGCCGCTCTCGCTGCTGTGCTCGACGAACATCCCGACCGGCAGCTGCGTCACCGGGCGGCCGCGGCCGACGCCCCGGAGGAGACGGTCGCCGCCGCGTTGGAGGACGCCGCTCACCGGGCCGCACGCCGTGGCGGCATCGCGGCGGCCGTCACGGCCCTCGAACAGGCCGCCGCGCTCAGCGAGGACGCCGACCGCCGAGCGGAACGACTGTTGCGTGCCGCCGACTTCGCCGTCGAGCTCGGCCGGGCCGAGACCGTGACCCGGCTGCTGGACCAGGCGCTCACCGGGCCGTTGTCACGGAGGCAGCACGCCACGGTCGTCTGGCTGCGTGGCAGCTTCGACGAGGGACTGCACAGCCACTCGTCAGGAGCCATCTCCTTGACGGCCCTCGCCGAGGAGATGGCCACGGAGGACCGTGTGCTGGCGTTGCGGATCCTGTGGAGCGCCGCGCAGTTGTGCTTCTGGTCCGAACCGGGCCCTGAGGGCCGCCGCACGGTCCTGCAGGCCGTGGAGCGGATGGAGCTCGACGAACTCGATCCGTGGCGCCTGGCCATCTGCGCCTACGCCGCGCCGGTCGACCGTGGCGTCTTCGTCCTGGACCGGGCCCGGCACGTCGCCCTGAAGGAGGGCGACGACGGCCGCGCCTACCGGATGCTCAGCACCGCCTCGCTCCTCGTGGGCGGCTTCGACCTGGCGCGGGCGTTCTCCACGGCCGGCGGCGCGCCGCTGCGTGCCCAGGGTCGTCTGGGGCTGTTGGCCCGGACGGTCGGCGCGGACGCGTGGAGTGCTCTCGTGGTCGGGGACCTGGGCGCTGCGATCGCCGGGACCGAGGAGTCACGAAGGCTGGCGCGCGAGACCAGCCAGACGATGATGTACGCGTTGATGACCGCCACCGCGGCCAAGCTGGCCGCGCTGCGCGGTGAGGTGGATTCCGCTCTGGAGCTGGCCGAGGAGGCGGAGGAGATCGGCCTGCCGGCCGGGGCACGTCCGGTGCTGGCCACCGCGTCGATGGCACGCGGGCTGGCCGCGTTGGGTGCGGGGCGGTTCGAGGAGGCCTTCGGCCATCTCCGCCGGCTTCACGATCCGGCGGATCCCGCGTTCCAGGTCGCCCTGCGGTTGACGGCCGTGAGTGACCTTGTCGACGCGGCGACGCACTGCGGGCGGCTGGAGGCCGTGCTTGCGATCGTGACGGAGCTGGAGGAGGTCGCCACGGTGACCTCCGCGCCGGTGCTGCACGCCGAACTGCGGCTGGTCCGGGCACTGCTGGCGCCCGACGAAGACGCCGACCCGCTCTTCGCGGCCGCGTTGGGCGCCGACCTCAGGGCCTGGCCGCTGATCAGGGCCCGGACCCACCTGGTCTACGGCGAATGGCTCCGGCGCCGACGGCGCAGCGTCGAGTCCCGCGACCATCTCCGTGCCGCCCGCGACATGTTCGACGCGCTCGGGGCGATCCCATGGGGGGAGAGAGCCCGCCGGGAACTGCGCGCCGCGGGTGAGACCAGCCGCCGCCGGGCCCCGGACGCCCGGGACCAGCTGACCGCCCACGAGCTGCAGATCGTCCAGCTCGCCGCCGACGGGCTGACCAACCGCGAGATAGGCCAGCGGCTCTACCTGTCGCACCGTACCGTCAGCTCGCATCTCCATCGGATCTTCCCCAAGCTGGGCGTGGTCTCGCGCGCCGAGCTGCGGATGGCAGTCAGCGCACTGCGTTGACCACCGTCACATGACGCTCGCTTCCGGCGGCGCGGCGCTCCTAGCGTTCCCCTGTCAGGACATCGGCAGGGGGGCGGTCCCATGGTGTGGAACGACGTCCAGCATGCATCCGGGCCGCCGATCGTCGGCCGCCTCGTCGAACGCGAAGCCATCGGACGACTGCTCGACGCGGTGCGCGACGGCTTCAGTGGAGTCCTGGTCCTGACCGGCGAACCGGGGGTCGGCAAGACCCGACTGCTGGAGTACGCCGCCGCCCAGGCCGCGGAACTGCGCGTGGTCCGGCTGACCGCGGTCGAGGCCGAGATCAGTCTCGGCTTCGGCGCGCTGCACCGGCTGCTGCGGCCGTTCCTGAACCGGACGAGCCGGCTGCCCGAGCCGCAGCGGGCCGCGCTGGACGCGGCCCTGGGCCTGGCCTCGGGGCCGCCCGCGGACCGCTACCTGGTCGGGCTGGCGACGCTGACACTGCTGTCCGAGGCCGCCGCCGATCAGCCGCTGCTGTTCTTGCTGGACGACGCGCAGTGGCTGGACCGGGAGTCGGCCGAGGCGCTGGCGTTCACCGCTCGCCGACTGCATGCCGACTCCCTGGGCCTGATCATCGCCGTCCGCGACGGGCTCGGGGACAACGGCCTGTTCGACGCGCTGAGCACGCGCTCCGTGACCGGCTTGCCGGAGTCGGAGGCCAAGGTCCTGCTCTCCTTCGGCACCCGGCGGGTGGACACAGCGGTGGCCGAGCAGATCGTCGCCGGTACTGGTGGCAATCCGCTCGCGCTGCTGGAGCTGGCCGACGCCCTGGCCGCCGAGCAACTGTCCGGTATTGCCCCGTTGCCCGATCCGCTGCCGGTGAGCCGACTGCTCGAGGGCCACTTCCGGCGCCTGGTCCAAGCCCTGCCGCCCGAGACCGGAACCCTGTTGCTCCTGCTCGCCGCGGCCCCCTCGGACGACGCGGGGATGATGTGGCGGGCCGCCGGGAAGCTTGGACTGTCGGCCCGCGCCGTCCAGCCGGCGGTCGCTGCCGGAATCCTCGGCCGGGACACGCCGACGGCCTTCCGCCATCCCCTGATCCGCTCGACGGTCTACGCCGCAGCCGAACCCGGCGAGCGCCGCCGGGCGCACGCGGCACTGGCCGCCGCCTGCGACCCCGTACGCGATGCCGACCGCCGCGCCTGGCACCGGGCTGAGGCCACCGAGGGCGTGGACGACAAGGTCGCCGACGACCTGGGGGCCGCCTCCGAGCGAGCCCGTTCCCGCGGCGGTTACTCCCAGCAGGCCCTGTTTCTGTCGCGCGCCGCCGAGTTCACCGGAGACCCGGACAAACGGGCCGAGCTGCTGCTCGACGCGGCGCAGGCCCATCTGATGTCCGGCGACGCGCCAGCGGCACGGACCGCGCTGGACCTCGCCGGCGCCGACATCCGTGACCCGGTGATGCGCACGCGCGAGCTGCGGGCGCGGGCGACCGCGCAGATGTTCCAGATCGCCGTCGCCGACGTCCCCGTGATGCTGATGGACGCCGTGACCAGGCTCGGCCCGCAGGACCCACGGCTGACCTGGGAGTTGCTCTGCGAGGCGCTGCACGCCGCGCTGGTCGCCCACGACTGCACGCGGGGCACGTCGCTGACCGAGGTCGCGGCGGCAGCCGTCGCCGCGCGGCACGACCCGGACTCCGCCGTGCACGGCCGCGACCTGTTGATGGAGGGGCTGGCCCGTCGCGTGGCCGAGGGCTACGAGCACGGCGCGCCCGTGCTGCGCAGCGCCCTGGACAGGCTGCGGGGCGGCGGAGTGATCGGGGACGCGCACAGTCCGTTCGCGGCGATGCTGCTGATGGCCTGCGACGATCTGTGGGACGTCCAGGCCGGTCGTGAACTCACCGACCGCCTGGCGGTGGCGGAGCGCGACACCGGCGCACTGTACGCGCTGAGCATCACGCTGCTCGTCGAGGCGCGCTACGCACTTCTGGACGGACGGTTCACGGAGGCGGAGGTCGGCTACGCCGAGTTCGACGACATCGTGGCCGACACCGGGTTCCCCGGCGGCGGAGACATCAACCGGCTCCATCTGTTTGCCCTGACCGGCCGGGAGGCCGAGCTGCGGGCGGCGGTGCGGCGGACCGCGGAGATGAGGAGCATGGGCCTGGGCTTGCACCACTTGATGGCGCAGCACGCGCTGGCCTCGTTCGAGCTGGGGCAGGGCCGCTACCGGCAGGCGATGAAGCACGCGCGGACGGTTTTCGAGGAGGACCCTCCGACCTGCGGAAACCTCGTTCTGCCGCTGCTCATCGAGGCCGGTGTCCGCACCGGTGACCGAGACGGCGCGGGCCGGGCCCTGGCCCGGCTGGAGGAACGCGCCCCGCTCGCCGATACTCCGTGGGCCCTGGGCACCCTTGCCGTCGGCCGGGCGCTGACGGCCGACGGCGACCATGCCGAGAAGTTCTACCAGGAGTCGGTCGAACTGCTGGAGCAGGCGCCGCTGGCCCTGGAACAGGCCCGGTCCCGCCTGCTGTTCGGCGAGTGGCTCCGCCGTGGCAAACGGCGTTCCGACGCCAGGAAGCAGTTGCGCGCCGCGTACGAGAGCTTCGACGCCTTCGGCGCGGTGCCGTACGCCGAGCGGGCCCGGACCGAGCTGCTGGCCACCGGCGAGACAGCCCGCAGGCGGACGGAGGAGACCAGGTTCGACCTCACACCGCGGGAACGGCAGGTGGCCTCCATGGCCGCCTCCGGGCTGACCAACGGAGAGATCGCGACACGGCTGTTCGTCACCGCCTCGACCGTCGAGTTCCATCTGAACAAGGTGTTCCGCAAGCTCGGCATCACCTCCCGTAAACAGATCCCTCACGCGATCGGCAAACCGGGCCCGGCGACCGAGGACTGACTCTTCCTAATGGGTCTTCCAGGGCCAGGCGCGACCCCGCGTCGAGTCACGGACCAGGCACTCGGTGCGGGGCCGAGCCGAGCGACTTGCCCAGGAAGGCCAGCAGCGCAGCGTTGACCTCCTCAGCGTGCGTCCACAGCAGACCGTGCGGGGCGCCCTCGATCTCGACGTACTCGGCCGAGGGCAGCAGCGCGTGGAAGGGCCGCCCGGTGGAGTCGACCGGCAGGATCCGGTCGGCCGTGCCGTGCAGGATCAGCGTCGGTACGTCGATCTTGGCGACGTCAGCGCGGAAGTCGGTCAGCCAGGTGGGCACGCAGGCGACCGACGCGTACGCCGACGCGCCCGCTGCCACGTTCCAACTGGCCCGCACGGTCTCTTCGCTGATCCGGTGGCCGAGCGTCTCGTCGAGGTTGTAGAACGCCTCGTAGAAGCCGGTGAAGTAGGCGTAGCGGTCTTTCGTGACCGCCTCCAGGATGCCGTCGAAGACGGACTGGTCGACGCCGTCCGGATTGTCGTCGGTCTTGAGCAGAAAGGGTTCGAGGGAGGCCAGGAACGCGGCCTTGGCGACGCGCTGCGAGCCGTACGTACCCAGGTAACGGCCTACTTCGCCGGTGCCCATGGAGAATCCGACGAGCACCGCGTCGGTGAGGTCCAGCTCGGACAGCAGTGTGTGGAGGTCGGCGGCGAAGGTGTCGTAGTCGTAGCCCGTGGTCGGCTGCGACGACCGGCCGAAGCCGCGCCGGTCGTAGGTGATGACCCGGTGACCCGCGTTGAGCATGGCCGGGAGTTGCTTCTCCCAGGAGTGGCCGTCCAGCGGGTAGCCGTGGATCAGCACGACGGGCTGCCCGCTCCCGTGGTCCTCGTAGTAGAGCTCGATGTCGGTGGAGTTCTCCTGGCCGACGGTGATGTAGGGCATGTCGGTTTCCCTTCGCGGTTTGGTGGATCAGCGTGGTGACGGCGTCGGGGTGGGTGATGTGGACGGCGTGCGGGGCGGCGGCGCCGACTCCAGCGACCGCGCATTCGAACAAAATGAGTGACGCTTAAGCGTTCTACCTGTGCGTCTTTGATTGACGTCGGGCTGACGTGGGCCGAAGTCCCCGCTGTTCGTCCGGGTCGAGGAGCGTCACTCAACTGAAGCCACACCTCTCGCGGATGATGCCGGGTCAGGAGGTGGCGCGGGCGGCGGCCTCGATAACGTGGGCTGTGGCGTCGGGATGTGAGACGAGGACCGCGTGCGAGGCGCCGCGGATCACCTCGGTGTGCGAACCCGCACGCAGCGCCATGGCCTGCTCGGCAGCCGGTGGGATGGCGCGGTCGGCGCCTGCGACCAGGAACCACGAGGGGATGGTCTTCCATGCCGGGGTGCTGCTGGGTTCCGCGAACGCGGCCAGTGCCACCGGCCGTTGCCCGGCTGCCATCAGCCGGGCTTTGCCGGCCGGTACGTCGGCGGCGAAGACCTGCCGGAAATCCGCGGGGTTGACGTAGGCGTCCTGCCCGCCCGGGAACGGCCGGACCGTCAGCGCCGGAGAGAGCTGGCTGCCCGGGTATTTCCCGAGGATCGCCAGGCCGGACTCGCCTTGGTCGGGAGCGAACGCGGCGACGTACACCAGGGCCTTGACGTTGGGGTGGCCCACCGCGGCGTCGGTGATGACGGCGCCGCCGTAGGAATGGCCGACCAGGATGACCGGCCCGGCAATGGTGTCCAGGACGCTGGACACGTAGGCCGAGTCGTCGGCCAGGCCCCGGAGCGGGTTCGCGACGCCGATCACGGGGTAACCCCGGCGCTCGAGCCGCGATATCACCGCGTTCCAGCTCGACGAGTCCGCGAACGCGCCGTGGACCAGGACGACGGTCGGCCTGGGTGTGCTCGGTGCGGCCGACGCCGTCGCGGCGTTCGCGGAGGACGCCGAGCCGGCGGGCGTGGCGGCGGACAGTGCCGGGACAGCGAGCAGTGTCCCGACCGCCAGCGCCGAAAGCATCAGCTTCCTGCGGCGTTGCCTGCCCTCGCGGAATCGGACGGGTGCGATGCCTGTCATGGCTGTTCTCCTCCGTCTGTACTGCAATTTCGGGGCGGTCCGACTCACAAGGACGGCGGCGGTCCGGTGACGCGCAGGTGGAAGGCCTCGGCGGAGGCCACGACCGCTGCGAGATCGAACTCCGGCGGCAGGTCCCCGGCCTCGGCCACCGGGGTGCCGTTGGCCCGGAAGTACTCTTCGATGCAGGCTGGGCTGAACAGCACCGCGATCCGCGCCCCCTGGGGCGAGCGCACCAGATAGCTGTGCGGAACGCCGCGCGGCCCGTACGCGACCTGTCCGGGCGCCAGGTCGTGGCGCTGGTCGCCGACGAAGAACGTCACCTCGCCGTCGAGGACGAACCAGACCTCCTCCTCGTCCTGGTGGACGTGGTGCGGGGGTGCGTGGCCGGCCGGGTCGGCGAACTCCATCAGGCTGAGCCGGTTGTCGGTCGCGGCGCCGGGAAGCAGAATCCTGGCCTGGCCGCCGAGGAACCAGAAGGGTTCGCGCTCGGCCGTCGGGCCGAAGGTCGGGAAGAACCGGGTCATTTCCGCTCCTGACGTCATCGTCGGCCGCCCAGGAAGTGCAGCAGCATGTCGGTCATCTCGTTCGGGTGCTCCTCGTAGATCCAGTGGCCGGAGTCGGGGACGACTGCCGGGGTGACGTGGGTGGCGTAGTGGCGTACCTGCTTCGCGACCGACGAACCGAGGCTGCCGTCGGCGCCGATCGCGAGGACCGGCATGGTCAGGGGCGTCTTCTGGAACCGCGCGTTGTCGGCGATGTCCTGCGGGAAGGTCCGGAACCAGGCGAAGCTCGCTTCCAGGTGTGCGTAGTCGCGCAGGTAGGAGGCGAAGACCTTCAGGTCGTCCGGGGTCAGGGCGTCCTTGTGCACCGCGATGCCCCGCATGAAGCCGGAGGTCCATGCCAGCTCGCGGCCCTGGATCAGGCTCTCGGGGAGGCCGGTCTGCAAGGAGAAGAAGCCGAAGTTCCACACCCCGGGTCCCTTGGTGGTCAGCGCCGGGAACTTGTAGATGCCTGGGTCCGGGATCGGGGCCTCGCTGAGCACGAGCTTCCTGACGCTGTGCGGGTACTGCGCGGCGTAGGAGTAGGCGACCATCGTGCCGATGTCGTGGCCGACGACATTCACGTCGTGGTCCTTGCCGAGCGACACCAGGAGTGCGTGCAGCTTGGCGGCCATGGTCTTCTTGTCGTAGCCGGATGCCGGGGCGTCGCTGTGGCCCGCGCCGGGCAGGTCCGGGGCGATGACGGTGTAGTGCTTGGCGAGCGCGGGCATGATGCCGTGCCACTCGTACCAGGTCTGGGGGTAGCCGTGGATCAGGACCAGGGTCGGACCGTGGCCGCCGATCACGTAGTTGATGCCGATCCCGGCGGCCTGTGTCTTGTGTTCGCTGAAGCCGGCGGGCATCTGCTCGCCGGGCGTCTGCGCCGGCTTGTCGGAGGCCGTGGCCGTGAGGGTGATCGAGCCGAGGCCGACGGCCAGGGCGAAGACCGCTGCCACCAGGCGGCGGGATCTGGGCAGGCGGAATCTCACTGATCTCTCCCAAGGACGGTGAGGGGAAGCGAGGCGCAACCGGGCCGGTGCCGCCGTACCGTGACGGTCGGTCAGAGCGATTCGACGAGACCGCCGTCGATGACGAAGTCGGCGCCGGTGATGTTCGCCGCCCGAGGACCGGCGAGGTAGAGCACGAGATCGGCCACCTCGGACGGCCGGGTGAAGCGGCCGGTCACCGACTGGTCCGCCGCGCCGCGGGCCACTTCCCGGGGGTCGACGCCCCGGGACTGGCCGACCGCGGCGGCGACACCGTCAGCGCCCTGCCACAGAGCCGTCTCCACCGGGCCGGGACCGATGGTGTTCACCCGCACACCGCGTGGCCCCACCTCCTTGGACAGGGCCTTGCAGAAGTTGGTCAGCGCTGCCTTCGCCGCGCCGTAGTCGATGACCAGCGGGTCCGGCAGCCGGGCGTTGACCGAGGAGACGGTGACGATACGTCCCGCTCCGGTGGCGAGCAGGTGAGGCAGCGCGGCCCGGGTGGTGCGGACGGCGGCCATAAAGTTGACCGTGAACGTCCACTCCCAGTCCTCGTCCGTCACGCCCAGGAAGCCGTCCAGCCGCGGCCGCACCGCCCCGACGTTGTTCACCAGGATGTCGACACCGCCATGGACCGCGACGGCCTCGGCGACCAGCGCGGCCGGACCGTCGGCCGTCGCGAGGTCGAGCGCCACGACGGTGAGCTGAGCACCCTGCTTCACGTGCTGGTCGAGGGCTTCGGTGCGTTCCCTCGATCCCGCGACGACGCGGGAGCCGGCTGCGAGGAAGGCCTCGACGATGGCCAGCCCGATGCCGCGCCCGGCGCCGGTGACCACGACGGTCCGTCCGGCCAGGCCCGCGTCGGCACCGGACGTTCCGGCGGCCTGGGACGCACGGGAGGTCATCGCCCAGTCTCCAGTTTCTGCTGCCGCAGCCAGGTGAGGACGGTGTCCGCGACCTCGCGCCAGCCGTCGTCGATCGTCAGGGAGTGCCCGCGGTCGGGGAAGTTGATGATGTCGGTGACGGCCTCGGAGTGCCGGTACTGCTTGAGGGTGGCCCGGGTGACGACCTCAGGCACCGTGTGATCCTTCCCGCCGGAGATCAGCAGCAGCGGACCGCGTCCGCTGTTCTTCGTGTCGACCTTCGCCGGCGAGTGAGGGTTGAAGTTGGCGGAGGCGGCCTCATACAGCGGCTTGCCGGGCGCGGGGATGGTCCAGCGCTCGTACAGGGCCGTCGATTCCTCCTGCGAGATGGCGTTGCCGAACGCGAAGCGGAACTGCTCTGCGCTCAGGGAGACCGACCGGCGCTTGTTGGCCGGGTTCTTGAAGACCGGGAAGGTCGCCTTCAGCGCGGACAGCGGCAGGGGCAGAACGCCCTTAATCTGTGCGGCGTCGATTGCGACCGCCGCGGCGGCGCGGTCCTGGCCGAGCAGCTTCTGCGCGATCATCCCACCGAACGAGTGACCGATCACGATGGGCCGCACGGGCAGGGCCGCGATCAGGGCTGCATAGTGCTCGACGACGTCGTCGATGCCGTAGCCGGCGATGCTCTCGGGGTTCTGGCGCGCCTCCTCGACGGTGTCGGGGTCGCCGGGCCACCCTGGCGCGGATGGGGCGTAGCCCTCCTCGCGGAACAGATCGTTCCACGGTCGCCAGGAGGTGCTGTGCAGCCAAAGTCCGTGGACGAAGACCACGGGAAGCGTGACGGTCATGGCTGGGCCTCTCTTGTCTGGGTGTGCTGACCCGGCATGTGGACACGAAACCGGCAACCCCGTTGCTCTCGCACCGGGGTGACACCCCAGTAGTTCAGGGGCGGACACCGAACGGCCCCAGGGCACCCGCGTCGATCCGCAGGGACTCCAGCAGCGTCCACGCGTTGTCCCGCGTGAAGACGTCGGCGGCGGCGAGGACTCCGGAGTGGGGTCATAGGCTGGTCCCGGCTCGCCGGGCTGAGCCCGCGAGGGGTTGTCGCTGCGAAATCACGTCATTGCTTCCAGGACGTGTTCAGGCCTGATCCGGGCGTGACTGTGCTGTTCCGGGGTGAGATCGGCCACGGCGTGAGGCTGGGTGCCGTGACTGAACCGACCGCCTTCACCTCCTTCGCCATCCGGACGTCGGGATGATTGATCAGCCAGCGGATCGAGCGCGAGTCGACCTGTCCGTCAGCGTGGGACAGAACGAAGCGTCCGAACTGTGGCTCGACCGACTCGACGGTCCACTCCACTGCGTTCAGCATGATCCGACGGCCTGGCGCGGGCCGAGGAGCCCCCGTCCGGCCCCCACTACCCGCACCTCATCGCAGCAGAGCCTGGCCAGGCCAGGCCAGCGAACGGTTTCCCAGCGGACAACCCCGGTCAGTCGCGAGCCGGTGATGCCAGAGCATGTGAGTGATGTGCGCGCGTGGCACCACCGGAAGGCTGCCGACGCCACCAGCTCCGCGAACGGCACCGGGCCCGAGCCGATTGCCACCCCTGCTGCAACCCGAGAGACCCCCTGTCACGGACCGTGGCAGCCCACCGCATCTGCTCGTTACTCAGCGCGATGTGATCGCTTGCAGTGAGAACTCGCCAACTCTGATGAACAAGCGCCAACAAGCCTGAACGGTCACAGCTCTCGGGTGATCTCCATGATGGCGACTTGATTCTTTCGCACGTATATTCGAATATCGGGGTATGGGTGCACCGGTGATGAGCGATGGAGCGGCGAGCCGCACCGGTGAGTGGGAGGCGTCGCCGCTTGGCGCCCTGCTGCCGGGCGGGCATGTGCGGGCCGGGACAGTGGTTACTGCTGGTGGAGACGTGCCGCTGCTGCTGGCGCTCGCCGCCGAGGCGTCCCGTGGTGCGGCCGGGTGGGCGGCCGTGGGTCTGCCCCAGCTGGGGGTGCTCGCGGCCGAGGCGGCCGGTCTGGATCTGGCCAGTGGCATGCGCATCGACGATCCGGGCCGTCAGTGGGCCCAGGTGCTGGCCGCCGTGCTCGAAGCCGTCCCCGTCGTCCTGGTCGGCGCGGTGGGCGCCGTGCCCGACCGTGTCGCCGGCCGGCTGGCGGCCGTGCTGCGTCGCAGCGGATCCGTGCTGCTGTCCGTGGACCGCTGGCAGAGCGCCGAGGTCCGGCTGAAGGTGGTCGCCGCGTCCTGGGAGGGTGTCGGGCAGGGGCACGGCCTGCTGCACGGGCGGCGTGTAACGGTCGCGGTCGCCGGTCGCGGCGCCGCGACCTCCCCCCGGTACGCCGAGATGTGGCTGCCCGGCCCCGGCGGTGTCGTCGCTGCGGTGCACCACCACGACGGCCTGCCACGCCCCGAATCTGCGGCGGTCCCGGCCGGGGCGCGGCGGTCGGTCTTGCACGTGGTGGGGTGAGTGGCCGTGGCCGGCAGAGTGGCCATGGCGTGGGTTCCCGATCTTCCGGTTCTTGCCCGTGGCGGCACAGACGCCGAGCCCCTGGCTGTCATCCACCGGGACGCGGTGGTGGCGTGTTCGGCTGCTGCGCGGGCCGCCGGGGTGCGGCGCCGGATGCGGGTGAAGGTGGCGCAGGCGCGTTGCCCCGGGCTGCGGGTGGTCGAGCGGGACCTGGTCGCCGAGATGCGTTTCTTCGAGCGGGTAGCTGGTCATCTGGAGGGCACGGTGATGCCGCGTCTGGAGGTGATCCGTCCCGGGCTGATCGCCTCACCTTCACGCGGCCCTGCCCGGTACTGGGGCGGCGAGCCGCAGCTGCTCGACCGTCTGGTGGCCGCGATCGCCGAACTTGATCTTCCGGCCCGGGCGGGCATCGCCGACACCGTCTTCACCGCCGCACTTGCCGCGCGCCGCGGCGACATCGTCCCGGTCGGCGGCGATGCGGCGTGGCTCGCGCCGTATCCGGTCGGCGTGCTGGGGGTGCCCAGGCTGGCGGACCTGCTGGAGCGTTTGGGTGTCCGTACGGTCGGCGCGTACGCGCAGTTGCCCCCGGACAGGGTGCTGGCCCGGTTCGGTGCCGAGGGCCTCGCCGCGCACCGCACCGCCCGCGGCGAGGAAGCCCGCCCGCTGTCGGTACGGACCGGTCGCGACGAGTACGGGGTGGTGCACGCCTTCGACCCGGCGGCGGAGCAGCTGGAGCCGGTGGCGTTCGTGGCCAAGGCGCTTGCTGAGCGGCTCCACGACCGCCTGGCGGCTGCCGGCGTGGTGTGCGCCCGGCTGGAGGCGGCCGTCGACCTCGCCGACGGCCGCACCCTGGCGCGGTTGTTTAGGCACGAGGGCCGGCTGTCCTCGCTCGCGGTCGCCGAGCGGGTGCGCGGCCTGCTGCAGGCGTGGACGGATGCCGGCGTATTCGACGCCGACGGCGAACGTGGCATCGTCCGCCTGGGATTGCGGCCACAAGAGCTCAGTGCGGAGACGGGCCGCCAGAGCGCGCTGTTCGGTGAGCGGCACACCCCGGAGGAGATCGAGCGAGCCGCCGCCCGCATCCAGGCCCTGCTCGGCCACCAGGCGGTGGTGCGCATGGAGGTCGGCGGCGGCCGGGCACCTGCCGAGCGCGTCCGGCTCGTCCCGTTCGGCGACCTCGCGCCCCGTCGCGCGGCCGACGGGCCCTGGCCGGGGCGCCTGCCCGCCCCGCATCCCGCCGTCACCTTCCCCAGGTGGCTGCCCGCCCAGCTCACCGACGCCGCAGGCCGATCAGTGCAGGTTTCCGGCCGGATTGCGCTGTCCGCCCCACCGGCGCGCGTCGCGGTGGAGGGGCATGGCGAGGCCGCGGTGGCGGGGTGGGCCGGGCCGTGGCCGGTGCTGGAGCAGTGGTGGGACCGCGAGCAGGCCCGGCGGATCGCCCGCATGCAGGTCGCCACCGCCGACGGGCACGCCTGGCTGCTGGTCATCGAGCACGGCCGCTGGTGGGCGGAGGCCCACTATGGGTGAGGCACAGATCCTCCGCTTCCCCAGGCCGGACGCCGACGATGCAGACCAAGTCGCCGGGCCGGGCTGGGCGGAGCTGCACGTGCACTCCGCCTTCAGCTTCCTGCAGGGCTGCGCGCAGCCGGACGAACTCGTCGCCGAGGCCGTCCGGTTGGGCATCACGGTCCTGGCGGTCACCGACCGGGACGGCCTGTACGCGGCGCGGCGCCTGGCCGAGGCGGCGAAGCCGGCCGGGATCGGCACCGTCTACGGCGCCGAACTCACCCTGAACGATCCGGAGCTGGGCACGCCCGTGGTGCTCGCCCGCACCCTGGAGGGCTTCCGCCTGCTGTCGTCGGTGATCAGCGCCGCGCAGCTGGCCGGCGCCAAGGGCGCCCCGGTCTACGACCTGCACGCGCTCGCCCACTCGGCGGCCGCGGGGCAGTGGGCGGTGCTGCCCGGCTGCCCGCGCCCGGACGCCGACCGGCGCGACGTCGCGGTGGTGGCCCGCCGCCTGGAGCGGCTGGCCGAGGTCTTCGGCACCGGCACCCTGCATGCCGAACTGGTCGACCACCACCTGCCGGAGGACTCGGACGCCAACGACACCCTGTTCGTCGCCGCGCGCCGGGTCGGCATCCCCGTCGTGGCCACCGGCGCCGTCCACTACGCCGCCCCGCGCCAGGCCCGCCTGGCCCAGGCACTGGCCGCGCTGCGCCGCCGCGACCCCCTGCAGCAGGCTGCCGGACACCTGATGCCGGCCCCGACCGCGCACCTGCGCGGGTATCCGGAGATGGCCGCGTGGCTGGCCCGCTACCCCGGCGTGCCGGAGGCGACGCTCGAACTCGGCCGCACCTCGGTCATCGACCTCGACGCACTGCGCCCGGAGCTGCCCGGCTTTCCGACCCCGGCCGGATACGACGAGGACTCCTGGCTGCGCTACCTCGCCGAGCGGGCCTGTACCGCCCGCTACGGGGACCGCGACACCTCGTCCGCCGAGGCGGTGGCGGCGTGGCGACAGCTCGACCACGAGCTCACGATCATCCGCCAGTTGGGCATGGCCGGCTACTTCCTCATCGTCCACGACATCGTGCAGCACGCCATCGGCCGCGGCATCTGGTGCCAGGGCCGCGGCTCCGCGGCCAGCAGCGTGGTCTGCTACGTCCTGGCCATCACCGCCGTCGACGCCCTCAAGCACGGGCTGCTCTTCGAGCGCTTCCTGTCCCTGGAGAAGGCCGGCCCGCCCGACATCGACCTCGACATCGAGGCCGGGCGCCGCGAGGAGGTCATCCAGTACGTCTACACCCGCTATGGCCGCCGGCACGCCGCCCAGGTCGCCAACGTCATCACGTATCAGCCCCGGCTCGCCACGCACGACGCGGCCAGAGTCCTGAACTACCCGGCCGCGCAGATCAGGGAGATGACCCGGCACATCCACCACACTCCGCCCGGCCCCGACGTCGGCTTGCCGCCGGACGTGCGCGAGCTCGCCGCCCAGCTGCACACGCTGCCCCGGCACCTGGGCGTGCACTCCGGCGGCATGGTCCTGACCCGGCAGCCGATCGGCGAGGTCATGCCCACCGAGTGGGCCACCGCCCAGGGCCGCTCGGTGCTGCAGGGCGACAAGGACGACGTCGCCGCCGCCGGCCTCATCAAGATCGACCTGCTCGGGCTGGGCATGCTGTCCGCCCTGCACACCGCGTGCGACCTGCTCCACCAGCACTACGGAATACGGCTCGACCTCGCGTCGATCCCTCAGGACGATCCGGACGTCTACCGGATGATCGCGCGCGGCGACACCATCGGCGTCTTCCAGGTCGAATCCCGCGCCCAGGTCTCCACGCTGCCGCAGCTGCGGCCCGCCACCTTCGACGACCTGGCCGTCGCCGCCTCGATCATCCGCCCGGGCCCGATCCAGGCCGGCTCCAAGCACCCCTACCTGCGGCGCCGACGCGGCGAGGAACCCGTCACTTACCCGCACCCGCTCGCCCAGCGTGCCCTGGAGAAGACGCTCGGGGTCCCGCTGTGGCAGGAACAGGCGATGCAACTGGCCATCGACTGCGTGGGCTTCACCCCCGGGGAGGCGGACCGGCTGCGCAAGGCGATGGCCGCCAAGCACGCCCCAGAACGAGTCGCCCAGCTCCGCGGCCGCCTCCTTGAGGGCATGGCCGGCAACGGCATCCCGGCCGCGGCCGCCGAGCGGATCGTGTCCATGATCGAAGCGTTCTCCGACTACGGCTTCCCGCAGTCCCACGCCCAGTCCATGGCCGGGATCATCTACGCCAGCGCCTGGATCAAGTACCACTACCCGGCCACCCTGATCGCCGGGATCATGGCCCATCTGCCCATGGGCTTCTACGACGTGCAGACCCTCATCCAGGACGCCAAGCGCCAAGGGATCACCGTGCGCCCGGTCGACGTCCACACCTCGGGCGTGCACGCGACGCTCGAACCCGGCCCGGACGGCGGGCAGATGGCCATCCGCCGGGGCCTGACCAGCGTCAGCGGACTGAGCGAGGACACCGCCCGCGCGATCGTCGAGGCCCGCACCGAGCAACCGTTCGCCGGCCTGGAGGACGTCGCCCGCCGCACCCAGCTGCCCGCTCGGCTCATGGAACAGCTCGCCACCGCCGGAGCGTTCGACGGCTTCGCCCACGACCGCCGCACCGCCCTGTGGACGGCCGGCGCCTTCCCCCGCACCCACCAGCCCTACCTCCCCGGCCTCGGCGCTCTCGACGCCGCCCCCGAGCTGGAACCGATGACCCCGGCCGAGGAGACGGCCGCCGATCTCGCCGCCACCGGAGCCAGCGCCACCACCCACCCGGTCCACCACGCCCGCGCCCACCTGGAACGGCGCGGCGCGCTGACCGCCGCCGCCGTGCGCGGCCTGGCCGACCAGACCCGCGTACGCCTCGGCGGACTCGCCAAATACCTGCAACGGCCGCCGACCGCCAACGGGGTGGCCTTCGGCGCCCTGGAAGACGAGACCGGCATGGTCAACCTGATCTTCTCGCCGCCCGTGTGGGACCACTGCCGACGCACCCTGCTCGAAGCCCCGGCCATCCTGCTGGACGGCCACGTCGAGCGGGCATACGACGCGGTCAACGTCCTGGTGCACCAGGTGGAGGCAATTGCCGTGCCCGCACCGGCAGCGCGCCGCCGCCGCTCGGGGCGGTAATGGCCACCTCGTAGGAGTGGAGCGGAGCCGGGCGCCGCCGCGAACAGGCGGCCTGGGTGCGAGTGATGGGCGGCGAACCGGCGCCGACCGGCCCGGCCCGATACGGCGCCGAACCCGCGAAGGACCCGCCCCCCGATCGGCTTCAGCCTGCCGCAGAGGCTGAGGAGCGTCGGCTCGGCCTGCTGACTTCGGAGCCCATAGCGTGCGAGTGCTTCCGCGCACGAGCCGACGCAGCCGGGGCCAAGGAGACGACGCCGGTGGTCTTGCGCAGGTGCAGACTTGACCATGTCTTCGGGGCGACGATGGGGCATGACGGGCTGGCGGCGGTCGTATTGGTGGGGGCTTGCTCTGCTAGGAGCGAGTGCGGCGGTGGGGCTGTTGGTGTGGGTGACGGCAGCGCACCCGGAAGGGTCCGGTCAGACCTGGGGCGTTGCCGGGTCGGTGGCCGGGGTCGCCGCGCTGGGGGTGTCGCTGTGGGAGCTGCGCGTGCCGGACCCCGGCCCTGCTCCGGCGGGCGGCCTCCCTGCGACACCACTCGCACCGGTTCCGCCGCCCAGGCCGGTGGAACCGGTGACCGGGGAACGGGGGGCGATCGTGGCACGGGGGAACGCGACCGGCTCCTCGACCCGGTACACCGGACCGACACCTCCCGCCCCCGCAGCACCGCCGCAGGGTGGTTCACCGGGGCTGGCGGGCAGCGACGGTGCCATCGTCGCGGGCGAGGACGTCGACAACTCAAACACCGAATACCGGCCGTGACCACGGAACCCGAGGAGGTGCCGGGGCGGCCGGCGGCACCCGGCGGACTCCACGGGACCGACGGCGCGATCGTCGCCGGCCGCAACGTGATCGCCTCGTCGACGCAGTACATCAAGACGAATCAGGCGTTCGTGCTCCCTCCGGCGGCGTATGCACCGATCCCCGACGACGCCGCGGCGGGCGGGGTGTCGAACACCGGGACCGGGCTGTTCGTCGGCCGGACCGACGAACTCGACGCGCTGGAGGCGGCGTTCGCCCGACCCGGCGAAGTCGTCGTGCACGCGGTGCACGGGCTGGGCGGAGTCGGCAAGTCCGCCCTCGCCGCGCACTGGGCGGCCCGGCGGCCCGAGAAGGTGCGCTGGTGGGTCACCGCCGAAACTGCAGCCGCGGTCGACGCGGGGCTGGCCTCGCTGGCACGGGCCCTGCAGCCCGGACTCGTCGGGCTACAGCTCCTCGTGCGGGACTACCCGTACGACACGGTCATGGCGGCCAGGGTCCTCGACCAGGGCTACGCCTACCTGCTGACCGCGATGACCCACCGGGGCGAGTGCCTGGGCCTGGCCCCGAGCAAGCTCGTGGACATCGGCGTGCACACGATCATCCTCGACACCGTGGCCTACGCCGAACTGTGCGCGCGCTTCAGCGGCGGGCATTTCCTGCATCACGTGCCCAAGGTCGACATGAAGAACGACGGTTCAGTGATGAAGACGGCGCACTTCGTCGCCGCCGACGGCTGGGAGGTCGATCTTTCTCTGTGGCAGGACGCCGCCGGCTGCGGCCCGTGCCACCCGGGCAGCGACTCGCACTGACCCGGCTCTGGGGCCCGGCCGGATTCCGGTCGGGCCCCAGCATCGTCCGGGTGAGATTCCCCGAAATCGGCCGCACGGCTGGCCATCGCCGCCAGGATGAGGCGGTGACGAGTACCGCAGACCTCTGGCACCACTACGGTCGCGTCCGCGCCGAACGCGACCGCGCCATCCCGCAGACCTTCCACTGGACCTGGAGCCAAGACGGCGGTCCCGGCTCTGAGGCCCTCGGCACTCTGACAGGCCGCACCGTCGGCGACCTGGGTGCCGGATCTGCCCGGCACGCCGCCCATCTGACGGTTCACCACTCCCTTGCCCGCATCGTCGCCGTCGACGGCTCACCCGCCCAGTGCGACATGGCCGCCACGCTGTACGGCCACCTCGCACCGCAACTGCGCATCGTCTCATCCGACGCCGTACACCATCTGACAGCGCATCCTGACACCTACGACGTGCTGTACAGCGTCTTCGGCGCCGTCGACTTCACCGACCCGCACTCGCTGCTGCCGGCGGCAGCAGCCGCTCTGCGGCCAGGCGGCCGTTTAGCGTTCTCCACTCTGGCGCACTATCTGGGCGGCCGGCCCGCGCAGCCGGACGTCGTGGCGGCCGACATCCCGGCGCGAACCCCCCAGGGCAAGGAGACCACGATGCGCCGCTGGGTGCTTCAGGAACACGTGTGGGTGAAGCTCCTGGACGAGGCCGGATTCACCGGCATCGACATCGACCTACTGCCCTCGCCGACCGCTGGCCCTCGTTGCCCCGCCACCCTCCTGGTAACGGCCCACCGCACTGCCTGACCGCTGACGTCCCCCTGCAGACCTGCTGCTGACCGTCGTGTGCCTGCTGGTGACCCTGGTCGTCTTCCGCGTCTCGCGGCGCGACCTCACGGACCGGCGCCTTGCGCGCGGCCGCCGCACGCGGCCAGCGAGCCGCACCCGGGTGTGAACAGCCTGTCACCGGTCTGCCGTTGGGCAGCCTCCCGATCTTGTTTAAGCGTGGCCAAAGCCTGTGCCGTACGGGTCCGGGAACAAAAATCGGCGTGCGTGCAGTGCCTCGCTGGCGCCGAGGACGTAGTGCATCACGGCGATGAAGATTTCCCTACAGGGCCGGGCCTGACTCAGGACCGTGAGCCGAGAAAGCCGCAGGGCCCGTCCGCGCTTGCGGACGGGCCCCACATTCGAGCGCCGGGCAGGCCTTGCACCTGCATCTCCCCGCAGGAAGCGGGGCGTCTTTCCTTGGACCACCAACGCAGCACCGGTTGGCCTGAGTTGCGGCCACCAGCTCGTGATCAAGTCTAGCGTGGCGGAACCACTGCCTTCCACTCGAGGCCGGACCGCTACCTCGCATACAGAAACACCGGATTCGGGGATACACACACAGCCCGGTTCCGCTACTCCCGCCTCCCCGGTTGCGGACCCGATGGCCCAGCAGCACGCCGACCCGGCAGCCGGGTAGCGGCCCAGCGCGCTCTCGGTGCTCTGAACGCGCTGGCTGCCTGGCACGCGGCCAGCAGCACGGCGCCGAGTTGTTGGGCGAAGTCCTCTTCGGGCACGGGCACGTCGAACTCCGGGTTGTCGAGGTAGCCGAGAGCGACCGCTGCGGTGACGTCGTGCATAACGGCGTCGGCGACTTCCGCGCGCGCCCGGGTCGTGGCGCCGAGGTGGGTCAGGACGCGCAGGTCGGTGGGGAAGCTGTCGTCCAAGTCCGGGACATCTGAGTCCGGCTCGTCGGTTTCCTGGTCGATGCCGCTTTGGTGCAGCCACCAGAGCGTGCCCGGATCTCCGGGACTGACGTCCATGGTCCGCGCATGAGGGTGATGGCGTCGGCCGGACGACAACTACTCATTTTCGCCCCGTACAAGCTTCACCAGCAGTTCCGCGTCGCGCAGATCCGACAGCACGACCTCGGCACCGGCGTTTCGAAGTACCGCTTCGTCGCTGCGTCCAGATGCCACGGCGATGACCCGTACACCGTTGGCGTGGGCGCCTTCCACATCGGCCGGTGTGTCACCGATCAGCACCGCGTCCTCGGCCGTTGTGTCCGCGCGGCGCAGGGCGAGTTTGACGAGCTCGGCGCGGCTGTCGTTGTCCTCGCCGTATGCGCCGAGTTCCCACCGGATGTGTCGGTCGAGTCCGAAGACCTGAAGTTTGATCTCGGAGACCGGGCGGATGTTGCCGGACACCACCGTCTGCCGGATCTCAACAGCGTCGAGGGCGTCGAGGGCGGCGGCCGCGCCGGGCAGAGCGTGACCGCGCTCGCGCAGGTGCGCGGTTCGCTTGAGGTGTTCTTCCGTCAGAGCACGAGCGAAGCGCTCGAAGTCGGTTCGGTCGGTGGTCAGCCCGTGCAGTTTTGCGGTCTCGCGGAAGATGACCGGCTCCGTGATTCCGTCGATCTTGGCCTGCTCGCGCATGACCTGCCCTGTGGTCTGCAGGAACGCGGCCGCCGACAGTTCGCGGCCCACGCCGCGGGTGTCGATCAGCGTATGGTCGATGTCCCACAAGATCAGTCGCGGCATGGCGCCTCCCGAACTACCCACCCATCACTGGGTTCTTACCGGTCACCTGAATGTGCGCGGACCACCCGCCCGCTAAAGCACTCCGTTCTACGCTGACGGTACGAGACGCGAGTGGGGAAGGGGGCAAAACGGTGATCGCACCGAGACTGCCCGTGGGCCAGAAGGTCAAGTACTACCGCCGCAAGAACGGCAACCGAACCCAGGCGGCCATCGCTGGGCTGTGCGGCATCACCGAACGCTACCTCCAGCAGATCGAAGCCGGGCAGAAAGTCCCCTCCGCCGACGTACTGTCCCGTCTCGCCGCCGAACTCGGTGTACCGCTAGCCGCCTTGCTCTGCGAAGACGCCAGCGAGGAGTCGACCGTCCCCCACACAGCCGCGCCCGCAGTAGCTCGCGCCCTCATGGGCTACGACCGTCCTCGCAGCGCGGATCCCGCGAGCCCATCGGAGTTGCGGGAACGGGTGGAGCAGGCGTGGCGGACCTGGCAGTCGTCGAAGGACCGGTTCACGGCCGCGGCTGGTGTCCTTCCCGATCTGATCGGTGATGTCGAGCATGCCGTGCGAGTGCACCGCACCGGGACTGATGCCCAGGCGCGGCGCGAAGTCCTGCGCGTGGCAGCGGATTTGTACGGGCTTTTACGATCGTACTGTCGCCGCGCCGGGCGCCTCGATCTGTCGCTCATGGTCGCCGACCGGGCGATCCGGGCCGCCGAAGACGCAGATGACCCGGTGCGTATCGCCGCAGCCCAGTGGAATCTGGGCCACGTCCTGCTGTCCCACGACGAGCCGGGTGCCGTCGAGGAAGCCAAGGATGTTGCGCTGCGCGCCGTCGAGCAACTGCGACAGACGTCGGTGACCGATGAGACCCAGGCCGTCGAGGGGGCCCTCGAACTGGTCGCCGTGGTCTCCGATGCCCGTCGCCGTCGTTGGTGGCAGGCCCGTGCCCGGCTCGAGCAACGCGCTGTCCCGCTCGCCCGGCACGTCGGTGAGGGAAACGTTCAATGGACCGTGTTCGGGCCGACCAACTGTGCTTTGCACGCGATGAGCATCGAGATGCTTGCCGGCGAGGCGTCCGAAGGACTGCGCCTCGCCGACCGGATCGATACACGTGGCCTGCCCAGCCGTGAGCGGCGCTTCACCTTCGGTCTCGAACTGGCCAGGTGCCACGACCTACGTCGCGAGAATGCAGCCGTCCTTGTCCACCTGCTGGACCTGGAGGACATCGCTCCTGAGGATCTGGCGCGCAGTCCTCTTGCCCGCCACATGATCCTGGACCTCCAGCAGCGGGTCCGCCCCACCTTCCGCCGCCAGGTCAACGAACTGGTTCAGCGACTCGCGCTCGTCTGATCACGAACTCGCGGTTCACCCGAACTCTCAGTTCGGGTAGCCGTGTCGCGTCAGTCGTACCTTCGCCGCACAGCGCAGCGAAAGACGGGACGACAGATGATCAGCGATGCGGAACTGATGTTGACCGCGGCAGGGCTGCGACTGGTGGCCGCTGGTGTCGCATGGGACGCCGTGAAGGTGCAACGGCATCGAGGCGTACGTGCGATCGAACTACTCGAAGAGCCCGGCGCCGTGGCCGTAGATCCGGCTCACCCCGAACCCTTGCTGTACTTCTTCGTCCCAGCGGGCAGCGCCGCCCAGTGGGACGTTCTGGACACGCAGGCATTGGGCTCGAACTCATACGTGGTCCTGCCACCGGACCATGCCGAGGCGCCGCCCGGCCCCTACTGGCTCATTCCTCTCCAGCACGGGCTTACAGCGGCCGCGGCGCTGCGCCAGGCGCTCGAGGCAGCTCAATAACTCCTGCTCACCCCGCGATCCGCAGCAGCGCAGGTTTCATCCATGCCATAGCCAGATCAGGCGCGGCACAACGTGAACGAGTACCAAGCCGAGGCGCGGCACACAGGGCTCGTCTTCGTCGACCAGCACAATCGCAGCCGTCATCTCCGGGAGCTCCCGTGAACCCTCCGCCCCAACCCACCGAACCCCCTGCACTCATCGAGATCGGCGGTCAGCCCGCGTATCGGTGGAAGGACCGGTTGAAAGGGGATGACTTCGTCGGTTCCAACGTTCGGTTGCGGGTGCGGCCGCGGCTGACGGTGGCACGCTGGCCGGGCAACATCGACATCGCGACCCGCGTCTGCGGCCACCTTATGGACAACGTGGTCCGGCACGCGAAGCTCTTCCCGGACCGCCTGATTCCCGTCCGGCTGATCTGCCCGAGCCGACACGGCGAGCTGATCATCGAAGTCGACGACGCCCTCCCGGACTTCCCGGGCTTTGACGAGATCGTCAGTCAGGGAACCGACGGCTACCCGCCGGTGACGGGTCTGTGGTGGATCGCCCACGCCAAGGGCCACCTGGCTTGGGATCTGCTGCGCAGCGACGACGGCGAGGTCATCGGCAAGACCGTGCAGGCCGTACTTCCGCCGTCGCCCTGACCGCCGAAACGCCTTCCGCACTGCACCGGCCCTCTCGCTATTCATCCACACCCGTTGTTGAGGATTGTCATGTCTGACGGCGTATCCCCCGCCACCGCCGCAACCCCCCGCCGGCACAGGAGGAGACGGGGCCATCCGGTGCACCGCGGTGTGCAGCATCAGATCCGCGCCGCGGTCTTACCGCCACGGCTGGTGGACGGCGCGCTACTCGGCTCCGCCGCCCTGGCCTGGTGGACGGCGCCCGTCCCGGCCGGGAGCATCCTTGGCGCGATGGCCTGCGGTCTCGGCGTGAGTGGCCTGGTCGCTTGGGGCCGTACGAGGACGGCGTCCCGGGCCGTCCAGCACCACTTCGACGACCAGTTGGCGGGCGTGCAGGGCGCTATCGCCGACGTGGAGAAGGCCACGCAGGCGGCGGTCGATGCGCTGCTGCGCGGGGAGGGGATCCCCTCCCCGGTCGTGTTCGTGCCGGCGGTGGGCGATGACCCGTCCACGGCTGAGGTGAAGCGGCTGCTGGGCGAACTTCAGGAGCGGGTGGTGTGCTCGCTGGCCGAGGTGCATGCCAGTCGGCAGTCGGCGGTACTGCTGGAGGTCCTGCGCCGCCTGGCGCAGCGTGAACATGCGCTGGTGGAGAAGGCGCTGGCCGCGCTGTCGGATCTGGAGGGCGCCACCGACGACGCCGAACTCCTGCACCGCATCTACCAGTTGGACCATCTGGTGACCCGGATCCGGCGGCAGGTGGAAAGCACGGGCGTGCTGGGAGGTCAGTCGCTGCGGGCCACGAGGCGGCCGGTGTCGGTGTCGGTGGTGCTGCGCGGCGCGGTCTCGGAGGTGGTGGCCTACCCTCGCGTCGACGTGGTGGCCGGCCAGCTGGGTACTGCGATCGGGCTGGCGCAGCAGGTGGGGCCGGACCTGTCGCACCTGCTGGCCGAGCTGATCGAGAACGGCTGCCGGTTCTCCGCCCCAGAGACGCGGGTGATGGTGCGGGCGCAGCCGGTGCCGGTGGGGCTGGCCATCGAGGTGGAGGACCGCGCCCTGCGCATGCAGCCCCCGGTCCGCGCCCAGCTCAACCAGCTGCTCGCCGCGCCGGACACGATCGACGTCAGCGACCAGGTACGCCGCGGCCACTTCGGCCTGCTCACCGCAGCCAAGATCGCACAACGGCACGGCCTGACCGTCACCCTGTCCGAAAACGTCCTCGGCGGCACCACCGCCCTGGTCGTCATCCCCCGCCGCCTCCTCATCCCCATCCAGCCCGACGACGCCGAAGACCTGGCAGCCCCCAACGCACCCGCCCCCATGCCCCAGGCCGTGTCAGGGCCCGCCCGGGTTCCCGCCCCACGGTTTGCCGACTCCGCCCCGGCTGCGGCTGGGGGTCCGACCGGGCTGCCGCAGCGGAAGAAGGGGGGCGGGCTTCCGCCTCCAAGTGCGGCCGCGGCGGCGCCCACCGGGGCTGCCACAGCGGGGCTGGCGGGTGCCTTCCGCAGCGCCTACCGCGCCGCCAGCCTCACCACCCCCGCACCGCCGCACCAGCCTCCGGCATCCCACTAACCCCTCCCCCATCCCCCTCTTTTTGGAGTTCTACGCATGCTTCCGCACAGCGATCCTGTATCCACTTCTGACGGCACCGGGGAGCACCGGGAGTCGATGGCCTGGCTGTTGCGCGAGTTCGTGAACGAGGTTGCCGGTGCCACCCATGCGGTGCTGGCCTCGCGTGACGGCGTCGCCTTACTGGACAGCGACATCGACAAAGACTGGGCCGATGAACTGGCGGCGGCCGTGTGCGGGCTGGCGTCCCTGGGCGGCAGCATCACCGGGCCAAGGCACGAGAAATGCATGCCGCGGCAGATCATCATCGAGCGACCGGATTCGCTGATCTTCATTCAGTTCGCCGGCCGCAGCACCGCGTTCGGCAGCCACAACGGTATCGGGCAGCAGTTCGTGGACACCGTGCTGTGCGTGGTGACCACCCCTGAGGCCGACGCCGGCACTGTGGGCTTCGAGATGGGGCGCCTGGTCACAGCGTTCGAACCCCACATGCTGACCGCGGCCCGTACCCGTCCGGCCGACACCACACGATGACCCCGCCCGCGCGGCGCCTGTCGGTGGCGGCCGATCCGGAGACTGCGGCGTTCGTCAGACCGTATGCACTCACCCGGGGCCGCACCCGGCCGCAATACCGGCTGCGCCTGGAGTCGGTGATGCACCCCGGCACCGGACGCCCAGGTCCCGGGCTGCCGGAGGAGTGCGGGCGGATCACGGCCCTGTGCCGCACGCGGCCGCGATCGGTCGCCGAACTGGCCGGCACCCTGGGCTGCGGCCTGACTCCCGCCAAGATCCTCATCAGCGACCTCCTGGCCACCCACGTCCTCGTGCCGGGCGCCGCGAGCGCCGCGTCTGATCCTGACCAAGCCCTGCTCCTGCGGCTGCGCGCCGCCCTGACGATGAAGTGGCTCGATGAATAGTCCAACCTGCCGCGCTGACGGTCCCACGGCTCACGGGCACGCCGAGACCGGCGCAGGCCGCACCGTGTTCAAGGTGGTGATCGCGGGTGGGTTCGGGGCCGGGAAGACCACCGCGGTCGGTGCCATCAGCGACATTCCGCCGCTGACCACCGAGGAACGCCTCACCGAGGCGAGCGTGCCGGTCGACCGCCTCGATCACGTGGCGTCCAAGACGACCACGACGGTGGCGTTCGATTTCGGCCGTGTCGGCTTCACCGACCCCAATCCTTTTGAGCTGCTGCTGTTCGGCACGCCCGGCCAACAGCGGTTCTCCCACCTCTGGTACGACGTCTGCAGCGCAGCAGTAGGCGCCGTCGTCCTCATCGACACCCGCCGCCTGGAGGACAGTTTCCTGGCGGTGTCGTTCTTCGAACAGATCCGACTGCCGTTCATCATCGCGATCAACCCGTTCGACGGCGCAACCCTGTTCCCTCACGAGGATGTCCGCCAGGCCCTCGACATCGCCCCCACCATCCCGATGGTGCGCTGCGACGCCCGCGAGGCCACCCAGGTCGCCGCCGCACTGGTCACCCTCGTCGACCACGCCCTTTCCCGCCTCACCACCCCAGCCCCCTTGGACATCTGATGACCCACCAGCACCCCTATATGCGCTCCCCCGCTGCCGCCGGCCATACCAGTGCACGCCCGCTGTCCTCCCCTAAGGAGTCGATCATGGCGCCGCCCGGCATGCTGCCCCACCAACCGGCCTCGATCAGCGCCGCCACGGCCCAGCTGATCGCCGTGGAGCAGGCGCGACAGGAGGTGATCGCACACTTCGGCATCACCCCCGGCCCCGACGATCACATGGACCGTCTCGCGCGGGAAATGGCCGAACGGACCGGGCTCGCCTACGGCTTCGTCAACATCTTCTGGCCCCAGCAGACGTTCATCGGCCTGCATCAGCCGTCCCCGGACAGCGGGCTGATCCCGGTGGGCCGCAGCATGAGCCGCCGCCACGGCTGGTGCCCGGAAGTCATCGCCCGCCAGAGAGCCCTGCCGCTACCCGACGTCTACGCCAGCCCCCGCTTCGCCGGCAACCACGTAACCGACGCCCTCGGCATCCGCGCGTACTTCGGCGCGCCCCTCATCGACACGGACACTGGAGTCGCGTGGGGGACGGTGTGCGTCATCGACCCCGAACCCCGCCCCCTGGCCCAGGCCCAGCACCTCCTCGACATCGTCAAGGACACCGGCACCACGGTGGTGCAGACCCTGACCGCCACAGCGCCAGCCCGCTGATCCCGTTCCAGCCGCAGCCGTCATGTGAGCCTTCAGGGAGAGGGACCCGCCCATGTCCATGCCCGCCCCACCCCACAGCCTCGACAGGTTCCTCACGCCTGCCCACAACGCACTCTGGGAAGCCGTCGACGACTTCGCCACCCGAGAGATCCAGCCTCGGGTGGAGCGCATGGAAAGTGCGCAGCGGGTGGACCGGAAGATCGCCCGGCTGTGGGCCGGTCGCCGCTGGTTCGGCGTCACCGTGCCCGAGGCGTTCGGCGGCATGGCCGCCGGACACGTCGCCAAGACGATCTTGATCCATCGTCTCGCCCGTGTCTCCGGAGCGGTCGCCGCGATCCTCCAAGCCAGCCTGATCCCCGTTGCCGCTCTGCTGTACTACGGCACCGACGCGCAGCACGCCGCGCTGCTGCCGAGCGTGGCCGACGGCAGTGTGCTGATGTCGATCGCTGTGACCGAGCCGGACCAGGGCGGCCACATCGGCGGCATGACAACCGCAGCCGAGTGGGACGGGCGAGCCTGGGTGCTCACCGGGGTCAAGGCCCATGTCGGCAACAGCCACATCGCGGATCTGCACGTCGTCGTCGCCCGCACCTCCCGCACCGGCACGCGCACCTCGCGCGCCTTGACGGCGTTCCTCGTCCAGGGCGATCAGCGTGGGGTGAACAGCGTGCGGCACAGCGCCAAGCTGGGACTGCGCGGCTTCAGCTACGGTCAGATCACCTTCGACCGGGTGCGTATCTCCCCCAATGACGTACTGGGGGATGTCGGCCAAGGCTTCGAAGTCGCCCAGTCCAGCAGCATCCTGTACGGCCGGCCCAACCTCACCGCACTCTCCCTCGGGTTGCACGAGAGGGCCGTCTCCCTGACTGCCCAGTACGTCAGCCAGCGCCCCCGCTACCAGGGCAAGCTCGCTGACCTCGGCGTCATACAGGATCGGCTCGGCCAGATGTCCGCCCGGCTGCTCATGGCCAGGATCCTGGCGTATCACGCGGTCGACATGCTTGATCGTGGCCTGCCATGCGATGACGAGCTCCTTGCGGCCAAGGCCCTTGGCCACGATCTCGCCTCCGAGACAGGCAACGACGCCATGCAGCTGCACGCCGCCAACGGCTTGGACGTGGACTTCCCCATTCAGCGCGTCTGGCGGGACATGCAGAGCACCTACGCACCCGCCGGGACCGGTGAGGTCCAGCGCCGGCGCCTCGCCGAGAACCTCCTCCAGCAGGAGGACGAGACCGGTGCGCGCACCCCGTGGTCCGTGTTGCATGCCGGGCGCTTCCAGCCCCCCATCGTCGACCAGCCAGTCGGCGTCTAGGAACTCCCGCGCACGCTCACCCCCGTGTGTCCGCAGGACCGTGCGCGGGTCCAACGTCTCACGCTCGGCACCCCCCGTGGCCGAGCGTGAGACACCGGCCCGGCGCGGGGAAGACGGTGCGGCTTCTCCTCCCCTATGAAGACGCCGCCTCCGCCCCCGCGCCGGGCGCCACCACCATCCCGCCGACCGCACAGGGAATGCCCCGTGACAGCCGTCCTGCCCGCCTTCGTCCCTCAGTTACTCAACCAGAGCAAAGACCCCACGGAGATTCCTCAGATCGACCCTTCGCACGCTGAAGGCTGGCTCAGCATGCTCGCGTCGAGGATCCTCAGCGTCCTCGACACGGGCACCTACCGGGCAGACGGCTCGTTCCTCGCCCACGGCTACGCGCATCTTCCCGTCGGGCTGCCGGACGGCCCCCTGACCTACCTTCGGGTGACGACACAGTCCGGCCTGGCGCCCTGGCCGGTACGCGCCACCTCCGTGGTCCTGACGCTCTCCGGCTCACTCGAGCTGGAGATGTACCAGGAGATGGACGACTCCCTCGCCCAATGGCCGTGCTACGCAAGCCTCTTCGGACCAGAAGAGGTGTTCGCCGTGCACGCGGAAACACTCTGCGCCACCCGAAGCAGCGCCGACGCCCTGCACCTGCTGGCCGTGGCGCCTGCTGCGAAGCCTGGTGGTTCGCCACTCACCCCCGACGAATACTCCCGCGCCGCGCACCGGGCACGCGCAGTCCTCGAAGGCGTCTCACTGGCCAGTACGGCAAGGAGGCGTCCCTGAAGACCGCAGACTCCTGGCTGCCGCAGGTCCCGTGTCTGGACACGACCGACCTGGACTACGTGCAGCACGTCATGCGCAGCATTCCTGACCGGCTGGCCACGGACCGGAACCTGCTCACCACGCTCGTCGACGAGGTCGTGCATCATCCCGCCCGCCTGGCAGCGAGCCGTGTCACGCTCCTGCTGAACCGGCTGTCGCTGTGGGAGGCCCCCGACCACAGCTTCGAAATCCGCCTCCATATGAACCCGCGGCCCGAGAACCAACTCGTACCGCACAACCACTGCTACGCGTTCGCCACACACATCCTGACGGGCGGCTACGTCCACGTAGTCCGGCGCCGCACCGACGGCTGGCAGGGCCCGTTCACCGGCGCCGACCTCCAGCCGGCCATCGTGACGATCGAACGCCCCGGTAGCTCGTACGCGCTCGATCACTTGATGGTGCACCAGGCCGCGATGGCGCCCGACACCGCCGTACCCGGCAACCAGCCCGAACAGTCGCGCTCCGCCACCGTCGACGAGTACCTGACGATGCGCCGCTACCTGCGACCGTAGCCGCCCGCCTGCGACGCGAAAGGCTACGGCGAACACCCCGAACGACACGAGGAGTTTCCGGTGGCCGACGTACTGACGACCGCTCACCCGACAAGAAAAACAAGGCCTTCGGTCCGCTGTGGACCGGCTGGGCCGGTGAAGACCGCACCGCCCTGCACACCCTCACCCTCGCCACCCTCCCCCGGGGGTGCACGCACGATGACCTGGAGAAACCATGCGGCAGTTATCGCTGATACAGGCGCCGACACCACTCGCACGCTCGACGCCCTGTGCAGGCCACGCTTACGGCCTCCCAACACTGGGCTGGAGGCCCCATCCCCCATGCTGCCTCCACCGACCAAGAGAGCGCTTCACTCACCCACCAGCCCATTGACCCTCGGCGCACGGACGCCGAGCGCGGCGGCCTCAAGGTCACCGGCCACTCCTGGCGGGCCGACGCCAACAGCGACGTGAAACGCGGCGGCAAGTCACTGGCCGCACGGTGGGCAATACCCGCAGCGGAGTGAATCAGATACTCCGGGTGATGGCCCGGCCAGCGGCGTCCAGGCGCGGGGTGATGTGCGCCGCGGTGGCGTCGAGCAGTCGCAGGACGCGCTGAAGCCGGGTGGCTGCGAAAGCCGCGGTCCTGAGAACGACGGCGCGACGCGCGGGTCGGTCGCCAACTCCGACGGCTGCCAGCAGGGTTGAGTCACTCCGAGTCATTCTCAGAACTCCAGGGCAGATCACCTGTCCCGGGCCCGGGAACCCGGGCGGCCGCCGGGCTGTACGAGTAGAACCCCGGCCCACCCGCGGCTCGCGGCTTGATCAACTCGCCAAGTGTCGCAGCGACCCTGGAATTCGCCTCACGGTGGAGCCTTCGGCGTTCTCCGGGAGACAGACACCACACAGGAGGATGCCATGCCGGCCCACCGCGCTCTGACCGCCAAACAGGAGAGAGAGGTCCGCGCCCTCTACGCCCATGGCCTCAGCTCGACCGAGTTAGCCGAGCGGTACAGCGTCACGCACAAGACAATCCTCAAGGCCATCCCACAGAACGAGCGCCGGACGTCGGGCGGAAGCACCCTGCGGAAGGACCTGCCGATGGACGAGATCGTGCCCCGGTACGAAAGCGGCGAGAGTAGTGCAGCCGTCCTGGCCGACGAGTACGGGGTCAGCGCGACCACTCTGAAGAGAAGGTTGCAGGACGCGG
Source organism: Streptomyces sp. NBC_00019 (assembly GCF_045041015.1). Lineage (NCBI taxonomy): Bacteria > Bacillati > Actinomycetota > Actinomycetes > Kitasatosporales > Streptomycetaceae > Streptomyces > Streptomyces sp. NBC_00019. The sequence continues at coordinate 11,068,864 of NZ_CP108302.1, read as the reverse complement.
GCGCCATGAGCCCCCTCGCCCGGATCAGCACCCCTCAAGGGATCCGCGCCCTGGCCCAGGAGTACGACAACGGGGCGACACTCGACAGTCTCTCTGCGCGCTACGGGCCGTCTCGACTCAAGATAAAGCGGCTTCTGGAAGAGAACGGAGTGACGATCCGGCGGCGTGGCTCCAGGAGCGGCCGCAGCCGCTGACAGGGGTCGGCTGTGACGGAACAGGTGAACCGTTCCGGGTTTGATCGAGGCTCTAGGTCGTGACTGTGGCCTGGGGTTTCATGGTTTCGCGGTAGTACTTGGTCTCGTATTCGGCGGGTGGGATGTGCCCTATTTCACCGTGGAGTCGGCGGTGGCAGTACCAGTCGACCCATTCGGCGGTGGCCAGCTCGACTTGGGAAAGCGTCTTCCAGGGTCGACGGGGCTTGATCAACTCAGTCTTGAACAGCCCGATCGTCGACTCCATCAGGGCATTGACGTAGGCATCGCCGACTGATCCGATGGATGCGGCGATGCCTGCCCGGTCGAGGTGCTCGGCGAGCGCGAACAATGTGTACTGCGACCCGGCATCCGAGTGGTGTATCAATTCGCCTTTCCGGTAAGGGTGTTGCTCTCGGTCGCGCTGTCACAGGGCCATGTCGAGGGCGTCCAGGACGAGCCGGGTCTCCTTCGAGGTGGCTGCTGACCAGCCGACGATGCGGCGGGAGAAGGTGTCCACGACGAAGGCGATGTAGACGACGCCGGCGAATGTGGTGACGTGGGTGAAGTCGGCGACCCAGCAGCGGTTCGGGGCGGAGGCGACGAAGTCGCGGTCCACGAGGTCCGGGGCCCGTTCCGCGCTCTCGTCGGGGACGGTGGTGATCACCTTCTTGCCGCGGACCGCTCCGGTGATGCCGAGTTCACGCATGAGGCGTTCGACCGTGCAGCGGGCCACCGTGACGTCCTGGCGGTTCAGGTGCCGCCAGATCTTCCGGGCTCCGTAGACACGGTAGTTGGCCTCGTACGCCTCGGTGATCAACGTCTTGAGCTCGGCGTCGCGGACGGTGCGGGCCGCGGGTGCGGCCTGGCGTTTATGGTGGGCGTAGTAGGTGGACGGTGCGATCTTGCAGTCGTGGTCGGTGAGGACCCGGCAGATCGGCTCGACGCCGCCGAAGCGGTCCTTGTGCTCGTCGATAAACGCTACGAGCGCGTGTGTGGCCGGTCGAGCTCGGCCGCGAAGAATGACGCCGCGGCCTTGAGGATGTCGTTGGCCCGTTTCAGCTCGGCGTTCTCCTTCTTCAGCCGCTTCAGCTCGGCCGACTCCTCGCTCGTCGTGCCCGCACGGGTCCCGGCGTCGATCTGGTCCTGGCGGACCCACTTGCGCAGCGTCTCGGTCGTGCCGATGCCCAGCTTCTGGGCGACCGCCTTCATCGCGGCCCACTCGGTGTCGTACTCCGGCCGCACCTCGGCGACCATGCGCACCGCACGACGGCGCAGCTCAAGCGGGTACTTCCGAACCCGGAACGGTTCAGTTGTGTTGCAGACGTGGCCGCAACAACCGTAGCTGCTGCCATGCTGAGCACCATGCCCGAAGACCAGCTCTCAGCCGACCCGGACGATGCGGCCGACAAGGCCGCAGCCGACGACGACATCATCGCCCCCCGCATCGCGCCCGGCTGGCAGCCGACGGCCGGCGAGTACCGGCTCACCACCGAATAGTGGTCAGGCGGCAGCCGCGTGCCGCACCGCCGTCTTCACCGCCATCTCCAGCTCGACACGCTGCATACCCGAGTCCCCGATCACGTGCCTCAGCCCGTCCGGGAGGGCCGGGACGGATCCGAAGGTGCGACCGCTGGCGCCAGTTCAGGCCCGTCCCTCCGCACGCCGTCCAGCGGCTACATTTCCCCGCAATGACCGCTGTTCCTGAACCCGAAGCCTCGACGCGCCGTCAGCCCCGCGAGAGCGCCATGGTCAGCACCGCTACCGCGCCCAACGCCGCCCAACCCGCGGTCGCGCCCGCCAGACGCAGGCCGCTCAGGGCGGGTTGGTCGCCCCGGGAAGCGGCGCTGCGGGACAACAACGGGCGAGGTTCCGACCAGTAGTACGCCGGGAAGCCGAACCCGAACACGAGCGAGGCCAACAGCCAGTAGCCCGCGCTCGGCGACCGCAAGTCACGCCTGAGCACCATGCCCGCGAGCGCGACGGCACAACAGACCGCGACCGGCCAGGCGAAGTAGGGCATGACCCGCCAGTACAGAACGGGAACGAGGAGGTCCAGGACGCCCAAGGCGTCCAATCGGGCACCTTCCTCGAACGTCACACCATCGGCCTGCTCACCCAGCTGCTCCCTGATGTCCGCAGCGAACTGCTCGGCCTCCGGCAAGAGCGGACTGACCTTGTAGTGGTAAGTGAACTCGTAGTCCTGCAGATACCCGGCCGACCAGAAGACCCGTACCTCGCCGACATCCGAGCTGACCACCTGCACCACGGACACGTCCCCCTCTCGCGCGTCCCGCAACAGCTCCGGCACCCCCGCTCGCGCGGGGAACAGCAACGAGCACAAGCCCAGGTACCCGGCCGCCAGCACCACCACGGCCAGCACCCGGAAGACCCTGTCGGCCACTGCCAGGCGCTGCCCGTCCCCGGTCCACATACGGACTCGCGCCATCACACGCGTCTCAGAAATCATTCGTTCACCGTCACGGTCCAGTAGTAGATCTGTCGCAGTGTGCCCTGCTGCCACCCGTTCGCCCTGTCGGGCAGGACATGGGTCAGGGACTCGTAGCCGGTCTCGTTGTACGCAGCGAAGGCGACCGTGAAACTGCGGTTCCGCCGGTCCACGTTGATGACCTGGTGGACTTGATCGTAGGACCCCGTGTACGCCTCGGGCATTCCAGACCCCTTCTTACCACCGGTGAGCATGCCGAGGATGTCCTTGACGATGTTGGTTTTAGGGTCCTTGTAGGCAGACCGCTTTCCGAGTTGGTCAGGAGCGATGTCGTATCCCGCGGCCGAGATCCTCTTCTGGAGGTCCTTCAGGATCTTGGAGCTATGGCTGTTGCCGGCCATTTGCTGTGTGATCAGGCTGCCCGCACCGAAGGCGTAGGTGTCGCCCGTTCCGTTCAGCCAGTCGTTCACGATGTCGTTCATGTCCTTCGTCGAGCCGACGCCCATGAGGTCGGCGCAGGCCGCGGCGGGGCCAGAGGTGACGGATGCTCCCTCCTGGCACGGATTGGTGTTCCCGCCCAGGGCCATCACATATCTCTGCAGTTCGACGGCGAGGGCCTTGTACAGACCGCCCTTGAACTGGTTCTTCAGCGCTTGGAGTGCCTTCAGGCAGGCCGCATCGCATCCACCGCTCTGCACGTTGCTACTGCCGCTATCGCTGCTTTCGCCACTGCCACCGAGGCTGTTGTCGCTGGGGCCGCATTCGGTCCAACCACCGCTGCATTGTGTTCCGTCGGAGTTCAGCCTGATCAGTCCGGACGGGTCGGAGTAGTTGATGGGGTCGTTGCCGCTGTAGCTGTACGCAGAGAGGTTCTGTGGGTCGTGCGGGGTGCTGAGGGGGTCGGGGCTGAGGAAGCGGCCGAGTTCGGGGTCGTAGGCGCGGGCGCCGAGGAGGGACAGGCCGGTGCTGGTGTCTTCGGTTTTGCTAAGGAAGCCGTTGTCGGTGCCGGTGGGCAGAGTGCCGTTGCGTTCGTCGCCGAAGGGGGTGTAGCGGCGGCGGGTGGTGGCGCCGGTGGTGGTGTCGACGGCGAGTTGGGTGGAGGCCTGGGTGTCACCCATGAGGTAGGTGACCTTGCCGTTGGTGGCGGTGGCGCCTTGGGTGGTGCGCATGGCCACTGTCGTGGCGCCACTGGTGTAGTAGCGGGTTGCCGTCACGGTTTCGCCGTCGTCGGTGGTGCGTAGCTCCATGCCGCCGATGGACGCCACGTTTTCATCGGGGGTAGTGCGGACCAGGAGGTTACCGTCGGCGGCGTAAGCGTAGCGGGTCAGTTCGCTACCGTCGGACGTGGTGGCCTTGGCTGTGGCTAGCTGGCCAAGTTTGGTCCAGGTGTAGTCGGTGGTCTTGCCAGGGGCGATGCGCTGGGTCATCTGGCCGGCGTTGTCGTAGGTGAGGTTCTCGGTCGCGGTGGTGGTGCCCGCGCTGATGGTGTTGATCTTGCGGACGGCGTGCGGACGGGCGGCGTTGTCAGTCCAGGTACCGGCATCGTCGTAGCCGGGGTAGAGGTAGTCGCGAGTGGTGGCACTACCGGCGGCGTCGGTGTCGGTGACGGACTGCAGGTTGCCCATGCGGTCGTAGTTGTAGTCCGTCTCGTAGGGGTCCTGGCCAGTGAAGTCGGAGGCGGTATATGTGGAGCAGCCTCCGACCTCGGAGCGGGTGTAGGAGGTGATCAGGCGGGCCTGGTCGTCGTAGCGGAAGCACTGCGACTGTGCGGTCTGGCCGGTCGCTTGTTCCCGTAGGTTGAGGATCTTGCCGTCACGGTCGTGGGTGTACAGGTCCTGCTGTTTCTCGGTCGTGATCAGACCGGAGTTGACGGTGGTGGTGATGCCCCGCAGCCACCGTGTGCCGCCTGCGTAGTAGTAGCTGTAGCTGCGCTGAGCGGTGACATCGCTGGTACCGGACGGGCCGTAGGTGCGGTCGGTCAGCAGACCGTAAAGGAGACGACCGTCGTGCTGCCGGGCAGGGGGTAGTTGTAATTGCTGGTGACGGTTGTGGTGCGGCCGTTGGCGTCATAGGCGGTGTCGCTGCGGCCCGCGTCCGGGTCGACGGTTCGGGTGCGCTGGCCGGCCCAGTCGTACGTGTGGCTCGTGATGTTGCCGCGCGAGTCGGTGATCTTTGAGAGGGCACCCTTGGCCGTGTAGTCGTAGAGCGTGATGAAGCTGGAGGCGCCGTTGTACGGCTTGGCGGCGGCCGGGGTGACGGTGGTGTAGTCGCCGTGATAGGCGGTCAACACCTTGCCTTCGTTGGACGCACGGCTGGTGGTGCCGTCACTCCACAGGATCTGCGACATGGTGGTGCGGCCGGCCCAGTCCAGGGTCAGGTCGGTGTAGGACGGCAGATCCTCCACCTTCGGACTGACCGGCCCCCCGGAGCCCGCGGTGCCCTGGTTACGGAAGAGCGCCGAAGTACCGGTGACATTGCCGGAGGTGTCGTAGCGGGTGACGGCCACCTGTCGGTTCGCCACTCCCTCACCGTCCGGGATCGGAGCCTGCGTCTCCCGGGCGCGGCCTAGGCCGTCGGTATAGGCATAGGAGGACAGGTAGGTGGTGCCGGACTGCAAGGTGTGGCTGGCTACCCGAGGAAAGCCGTCGACCGAGTCCGGGACACCGCTGCTGGAGGTGGGGATGCTGTAGCTGTACTTCAGCGAGGGCGAGGTGCCGCCGGTCTCGGTCGGTTTCCACACCTCGGTGGGACGGCCCGCAGCATCCAGGGTGACCTTGGTGGTCTGCCCGTTGGCGTCCTTGGTCTGATACGGCACGCCCCAGAAGCGCGATGTCCACACGGTGGAGGTGAGGGCCGGGCGCAGGTCGGTAACGGCGTTGCCGGGCTTGGGAGTCGTGGTGGTGACACCGTCGACGGGCCAGGTGTTGGCCGGGCTGAAGGTGGTCGTGGTGCGGTTGCGGTCAGCGTCCTCGGCCCAGATCAACCGGCCCGCGTCGTCATAGCCGAACCGCGCCTTGACGAAGTCGGTTGCGCTGGCACTTGCGTGGGTGCGGGTCTCGGTTCGATTGGCGTCGACCGGCTTGTTGCCCGCCACGTCGGCGGCGTTGTCGAAGAGGGTGACGGTGTACCCGTCCTGGTTGCCGCTCGCGCGGTCGGCGCAGCCAGCCGCATAGTGGCGTGTCTCATCCTCCAGGACGGTCCAGCGCTGGATGCTGGAGCCGTCGTACAACTCGTCGTTGTAGGCACGGCCATACGTGGTGCAGCGGTTGTCCGCAACGCCGGCTTCACCCTGGTCGTCGGTGCGCAGCGCCAGGCCGTAGGTACCCGAGGCGGGTTCGGCGGAGTCGTATTCGTTCTGGACGACGCGGGTACGCCAGCCGGTGGAGATCTTGGTGAGGGTGGTGGTCTCGTCCTCGCGGACGAAACGGGCGTCGGGCAGGCCCTCATACTGGGCGGTGTTGTGGTCCCAGTAGTGGTGGAAAACCCGCTGCTGGGAGCTGCCGGTGTCGTCGCGCTTCGAGGTTTCGATGGTCTTGCCCTGGAGCCAGGGCGAGTCGGTGTAGGCGGTGCCCTCACCGTCATAGACCTTCACGGATCTGGTGTCGGAGGTGTCCTTGGAGGTGCGGTCGCCGTCCAGGCCGCGGTAGAGCCAGTGGAAGGTCGAGTGCTTCACGACGCCGGTACCGGAGGTGACCTCGACGCGCTGGTAGCCGCGCCAGTCCGACCACGTCTCGTCCGCATCCGCAGTGAGGGGGTCGTTGGGGAAGCGCCAGCCGGCGCCGCCCTGGTAGTCGTAGGTGGTGGTCATCTCCGGAGCGCCGTCCTGGCTCTCGGTCACCGTCGGATCGACGACCACCTTCGTGACCAGGAACTTCTTGAACCAGCCGGACTTCGCGGTGGTCTCGCCCTCGGGCGTCCACTTCTGCCAGAAACAGTCCTTCGTGTTCGACGCCTGCGTGGGCAGATCATCGATACTGCAGGCGTTGGGTGAACCGTAGGAAACGGTCGTGGTCGCGCCCAGGTCACCGTGGATGGTGTTCACGCGACGGAAGTTCAGCTCGGTGGAACCGACCTTGTTGTCCAGGTCGACACCGTTGAAGTTGATCACCGGCAGGACGATGTCCGTTCCGTTGCCGTAGGTCTTGCGCTGGACGTAGTCCAGCCACAGCGTCTTGCCGACCGTGCCGTCCGGGTTGGGAAGGGCGTGCTTGGTCTGGTATTGCTGCACCAGATCCCAGCCGTTCATGCTCGTGTTGAGGGCGAACGTCTTGATGTCCCACAGCATGTCCTTGCTGAAGAACGTCGGATAGTACGTCTTGCCTGCGCAGTTGTAGTCCGCCGACGTACCGTCACACATCAGGTCGATCGGGACGTCGGGGTAGGAGCCCGGGGTGCTCTTGATCGAGGGGCAGGCGTCCACCGTGTTGCGCAGCGGGTCGGTTTGCGTCATGCGCTCCACGCACCGGCCCACATGGGACAGTTCGACCTTGCCGGTCGGCTTGGAGCCGGTGATCTGGGCCGGCCAGCCGTACTCAATCGCCGTCAGGTAGCCGCCGGCAGTGTAGGAGCGGGCCTGGTCGACGTCGGCAACCGAGCGATAGTAGTTGGTCTCCTTGTCGTAGAAGTAGGCCGACTCCACCTCGTTCGCGTCGACCGTGCGGTCCAGGCTCCACCGCCAGGCTTGCGAACACGGCACCGGGAACTGGGCGTGGCACGGCTCGCCCGTGTTGTTGCCGACCACGGGGACCGTGAACACGGAGGCGGTGGCGGCGCTGGTGCGCTCGGAGCGGCCCCAGCCGAAGTAGTAGCGCTTGCCGTCCTGGGTAGAGATCACCCAGTACTCGTCGTCCGCACCGTGCCCACCGGTCAGGTGCTGCACCCGCCAGCCCGGGTCGTCCTGCAGGTGGTACCGGCCGGTGCCGGTCCCGTCTTGCACCAACGTGGAGGAGACACCGTTGAGGCTGATGACGTAGACCGCGCCGTCGGGCTCCTCGGCGGTGTTGGGCGAGTCCCAGCACAAGTCACCGATCGTGGACAGGCCGTCCTGGGTGCAGTTGCGGTAGCGCCGCTCGATGAAGCCGACGTTCAGGTCCCAGCCCATGCCGACCCAGGACGCCTGGTTGTTCGACGCCGAGGTCCGCCCGTCCACCGACTGCGAGTTGTACGACATGCCCAGCGAAGGAGCCTCCCCCATCGCCGGCGCGGGCAGGCTGACGGGCAAGTTGTAGGAGAACGCACCCGACCCGGTCGCCACCTCCCACGAACCGGTCGGCGACAGGGTGGAGGCGCGGTAGTCGCCCTTGTCCGACGACGACCCGGTGCCCAGCAAAAAGGCGGAGCCCGAGTCCGCGCCCAGTTGCGTGGACAGACCACTGTTATCGGGCTCGGCCGTCACCGTCGCCGTCAGCGTGCCCGCCGCGGTGTCGTTGTCGACGGGGACGAACTCACGCTCCGTGCAGCCCTCCGCCTCCGGGGTCTGCAACGCACACACCGGAACCTTCACCAGCCGCAGCCGGGAGGCGAAATCACCACCGAAGGCGTACTCGAAACCCGAGTAGTCGATCGCCACCTGCACCAGGCCCGGTGAGGGCACGCCGTCGGTGCGGGTCACCTGCACACCCAGCCCCACACCGCCGGCCGGAGCAATCTGCGCACGGTCCAGCACCCGCACATCCACCTGCTCCGGCGACACCAACTCCGCAGCCGGGTCAGCCGGATCGGCGGGGGCTTCGGGCGGGGAGGTGGGTTCACCGGATGCTGAATCTGACGGCTGTGCCGAAGCGTCCGTGCCCGGCTCGCTGGTGGCGGAAGCGGTGGCCTCCGGGTCCGCCGTCTCCGCCGCCGCGGCGTCCGCAGCGTCTGCGGTGGCAGTGTCTGACGGTGTGGGAGAGGTGTCGTCGGCGGCCAGCCTGGTGTCGGTCAGCTGGGCGCCAGTACCCTCCCCTTCGGGCGCAGGTGCGGGGGCCACCTCGACCACCTCGGCGACCTCGGTGCCCGCGTCCCCGGCCGTCTCGCTCGGGGTGACCGACGGCTGCGGGCTGACCGTACCCGGCTCCCCCGGCTCAGCTTGCGACAGATCAACCGTCGCCTCAGCCGCCTCGGGCCAGCTCGGCTCCGGCAGCGCCTTCCCCGTCTCCTCCGCCTGCTGCGCCGGAACCGTCCCCAGCGACTGCGAGGGCACCAACGGCGTGGAATCCTCCGCCGTCGCGGCCGCGGCAGGCGGCGTCACCACCGACGCCGTCGACAACAGACCGGCCAACACCGCGCCCGCCAACGACACGGACAACCAACGCGCACGCCGAGCAGCCACCCGAACCCCCCACACAACCCCCGCGCACCAAACGGCCAGGAGCCACGAACCGATGAACAACAAAAAGGGACTGGCCAGCGCCCAAGCAGAACCGGTCATGCTCCCCAGCACGAAGAACCCGGCTCAACCAGAAAGTTGATCAGTGAAGCAGGACAGTAACTCCCATGGACAACCTGCGAACAGAGGACCAAACGGACACACTCCACCCCCCTAAGTGACCTTTATCACAGCCTTATATTTGCAGGTCAGAGACCCTACAACGGGACCGAACCGGGCCTATCCGGCGAAAGAATCAAGCCCAACAGACACCAAGCAGCCAGCCCTTGACGGCCTTTCCGCGACGCGCCAGAAGTGCCGGGGGAGGCCGACGGTGAGGCCCGCCAGGAGCAGGCACTTGTTCCGCCGGTTGGGGCCGCTGCGGCTCATCGACCCCGAACGCGCCTACTGGCTCCGCGGGATCGAGGCCGCCACCCACTGGCTGCGCGAGACCGGCAACAGCGAACTGCGCGTGCCGTACACGTTCGTCTGCCCGGAGGACTGGGACAGTAATGCGGGGCATCCGCTGGGGGTCTGGGTCGCAGATCAACGGCGCTACTTCACGGCCGGGACCCTGGAAGCCAAGTGGGTCACCACGCTGGAAAACCTCAACATGGTCTGGTCCGTACACGCCTCCGCCTGGGACGCCGGCCTCGCGGTGGCCCGCGACTACGCCGCCGTACACGGCCACTGCCTGCCCGGCGCCTCCGTCGTGTGGGATTCGTACCCCTTGGGGGTCTACCTGAAGAACGTGAGGGCTGCGGCAAGGAAGACGCGTGAGAACGCCGCACGCCGCGCCAACGGCGAGACCGGCATCACGGCCGGGGAGCTGTCCGAGAGCCGCATGGAGGCACTCAACGAGATCGACCCCGGATGGGCGCCGGAGGCTCACCCTCGCGCACGTGCAGGCGGGCGGGGCGCTTCCGGCTGGGCCAGGGGATGTCGCCGTCCAGGGCGAGGACCTCGGGGTGTGGATCGCCGGGCAGACGGCAGGGTGGGACCGGCTCGTGCCCGTCCAGCAGTACCTGCTCGAGACCATCGGTGTGGACCTCGAGAGCGAGACCATGGCGGTGGTGCCGACGCGGCGTTCGCAGGGCGACCGGTGGGCGGCCAACCTCGCGGCCGCACGCCAGTTCCACGCCCGGGAAGGCCACTTGCAGCCGACGCGCAAGCACGTCGAGATCGTCGACGGCGAGGAGATCAGGCTCGGGTCCTTCCTGGACAACACCCGGCGCCGTGCAGCCAAGCTGCCAGCAGAACGGCGAGCGGACCTCGACGCCCTCGGCATGCGCTGGTAGAAGCCGAGCCCGTCGACCGAGCCCGTCGACCGAGCCCGTCGACCGATCCCTTGCCCCTGGGGAGCCTTCCTACTGCTGTTCCAACCATTCCACCAACTGGACGGTGGTCAGGGTGTCGGGGTGATCCTCACCCAGCACCCGCCGCCGCCGGAGCAACGTCTCCTCTCCCAGCGCCCGAGCCTCCCCCGTCTCCCCCAGCTCCGCCAGCCAGATGGCCAGGTTGTAGGCAGTGCGCAGGGTGTCAGGGTGGTCCTCACCCAGCACCCGCCGCTGCCGGGCCAACGTCTCCTCACCCAGCGCCCGAGCCTCCCCCAGCGCCGCCAGTCGGACGGCCAGGTTGGAGGCAGTGAGCAGCGTGTCGGGGTGGTCCTCGCCCAGGAGACGGCGCCGGCGCTGGAGGGTGTCCTCGTCCAGGGCGCGGGCCCGCTCAGGGTCCTGGGTGTCGCCGTGGGCCTGGGCGAGGTAGTGGGCGGTCCACAGGGTGTCCTCGTGGTCTGGGCCGAGTTGCGCAGACCAGGTGTCGTACAGCTGTTGGAGGCGGTCGCGGGCGGGGTGGGCCTGGCCCCGGTCCATCAGGTACCAGCAGGCGTCGCGGACCCCATTCCGTGCCGCCGTGGTGGTGAGGTGGGCCGGGTCCACCGCGAGGAGGTGGGGCAGGAGTACCCGCCAGGCAGGCCATATCGGGGGATCGCCGACGTCTCCGGGTGTGGCTGCGATCAGGAGGGCTTCGGCGTCCCGTTGGGCCTGCTGGTGTTGGTCGGGGGCGAGTTGGTCGGCCACGACGGCTTGGGTGAGGCGGTGGAGCTGGAGGGTGCCGTCGTGGGCGCGGGCGAGGCTGTGGCGGGTGAGGGCGTGCAGGGTGGGGCGGGCGGTCAGTGGGGTGGCCAGCGCGTGGGTGAGGGGTGTGGAGGCTTGGTCGGGGAGGTGGCCGGCGCAGGTGGTGACGGGGAAGGGTTCGGGAGCCAGCAGGGCCAGGGCGGACAGCAGGGCGGCGGCGTCCGGGTGGTCGGCTTGCAGGCGGCTGGTGGTGAGGTGGATCTGCGCGGCCAGCGAGACGGGATAGCCGTCGGGGCGGCCGTGGGCCAGGACCGCGGCCGTGCTCTTGGCCAGTTCGGCGTTCAGATCGGCGGCGGACAGGCCGTCGGCCAACAGGGCAGCACTCTGAGCGAGAGCGAGCGGCAGATCGTCCAGGCGCTGGGCCAGGTGGTCGGCGGCGGCCGCGTCCAGGACGGCGCCGTGGGCGTGGAGCAGGGCGACCGACTCGGCGCGGGGTCCGAGGTGGCCTTGAGTACCACCACCTCGGCCCGGCGCTCGAGCAGCCAGGCCATCAGCCGCCGGAGATCGGCTCCGGTCGTCGCGAACCGTTCGGTCTCCAGCGTCCACGTTCCGGGCCGCTTCGCGCACGGGGTCCGCACGCAGGCCAGAAGGAACTTCTTGCCCAAGTCCAGTCCCGCTGCCCGAAGATAGAGAACCTCGTCCTTCACATCTTGTCTGGCCATCGATGGGTCCTTCCGCGCACGCTCGTTCCAGCGAGCGCCCGGAGGGATCAGGGAAGTCGCTGAGTCTGACACACGCGCTCCCGGCCGCCGGAAGGCGGACATGGCGCAAACCGAAGTCCCGTAACAGATCCCCATCGCCATCCTGTTGGGCGAGCTGACCGGCATCACAGAATCTTCGGCTTACCGGGCGCCCGGCCCCATTTTCCTCTCCCCGAGGAGGCCAGCGCAGCTGGCCTGGCGAACCTGTTGGTGATGTTGTCCGGGGCGCTGACGGTGGGGCCGTCGGATAGTTCGCTGGAGGAGTGCGGGGTGGCCTCGGATTTTGGGGTGTGGGGCAGTGTCGTTACGGCCGAGGAGTGTCCAACGGATTCCGGTGAGGACTGTGAGAACAGCGCGGGCGGCGTGCCCGAAGGGCACTCCGGCGATGCTGGGACGAGTGGGACACAAGCGCAGAGCCCGCTTCGTAGAGGGCGGAACCACTCCCCCTTGCCTAGGCTTGCGCAAACGTGAGCGCGGCGCTGGCACTTCTATCAGTCGGCAGTGCCGCGACGAGAAGCCCGAGGTGAGAGATGGCCTCGGCAAGGGTCCCAGCAAGTGCGGGCCGCTTCCCAAGCGCATACCTGACTTGCCATCATGGGACGACCCGAGTGGGGGTTGGAATGCGGCGGGCTGATGGATGGGGTTTGATCGCGGCATCAGCGGTGTTGGGCGGAGCGTCTGCAGGGGTGTCGACGCTTTGGCTGGCGGGCGCCTGGGCCTCGGGGATTGGGGCGGTCGGGGCGGTGTTGGCGGGAGTGTGGTCGGCGCTTGGCATCGCTCAGCGGGAGAGGGCTCAACAAGAAGCGGCTTGTGTGCCACGGCTGTTGCGGCTGGATGCCCGGAACCGTCTTCCCCGGGTGCGCAGTTGCACCGACCCGTTGTCCATGGGCGTCCATCCGGCTGAACAGGAAGCGAGCAACATCTCGTGTCCGCGGGTGCCTGCCTACGTTCCACGGGACACGGACGGCGCCTTGGCTCGTGCGCTGACTGATGGGCGATTCGTCGTGCTAGTCGGAGAGTCCACAGCGGGCAAGAGCCGAGCGGCTTTCGAAGCCGCGCACACATCCCTGCCCAACTCGTTCCTTGTAGAGCCGGTCGGCCGCCACGCCGTCGCTGCTGCCATCGACGCTGTGGCCACGGCTTCAGGACCGTGCCTTCTGTGGCTGGACGATTTGGAACGCTTTCTTGGCACAGGCGGCCTTACCCGCCACGACCTGACGCGCCTGCTCGATGCGTCTCGGCATGGCCATCGTGTCCTGGCTACGATGCGTGCTGAGGAGTACGCGCGCTTCACCCGTCCTGACCACATCGGCCCTGACCAACTCGGCGCGGAAACCCGCCGTGTCGGAGAAGAAGTGCTTCGCCTGGCCACCCGGATCGAGCTACCCCGTGCCTGGTCATCGGCGGAACTCGCGCGCGCCGGGAATCACAACAGCGATCCACGGATCGAAGCCGCCCTCGCACATGCCGACCGCTTCGGCGTAGCCGAGTACCTCGCGGCTGGTCCGCGCCTTCTCGATGACTGGCAGCACGCATGGGCGCCCGGCACCCACCCCCACGCTGCGGCCCTTGTCGCCGGAGCAGTTCTGGCCCGCCGTACAGGTATCCACCGTCCGCTGCCCTTGACCGTGCTTGACCATCTCGCCCGCCCGTACCTGGCTGAGCGAGGCGGCCATTTACTGCGTCCCGAGCCCCTGGCCGAAGCGCTTGCCTGGGCAGTCACGCCACTGCACGCCACCAGCAGTCTGCTCCTTCCCGCGGGTGACACTGGCTACCTGGCGTTCGACTACCTCATCGACGCTCTGCCCAAGCGCGTACCCCCGCCGGAAGCTGTCGATACCCTCGTTGCCTTCGCCACCCAAGACGAGGTGATCGACCTCGCAGACGCAACGTGGGGCTGGTATCTGTTAGACCAGGCCGAAGCCGCCTTCCGCCGCGCACTGGACCACCCCGACCCTGATCGCCGCGACTACGCCCTGAGCATGCTGTCCTACGTGCTTGAGGACCGGCACGGGGGCGCATCAGCTCTGCGTTTCGCTTCCGAGGAAGCACGAGAGCGTTCCTTGCGACTTGGTCCGGAACACCCAGACACCCTGAAGGCCACGATGCTGGTCGCCTGGCACACCCATCACAACGGCGACACGCGTGCTGCCAGCCTACTGGCAGAGCGGATACTGACGATAGCCAGACGCGTCTGTGGGGATTCCTCCCTTCCCGTACTGAAAATCCGCCGGGACCTCGCCTGTTTCCGGGAAGGCCTTGACCCGGCCTCTGCGGCAGAGGACTTCCGGCGACTCGCGGCCGACTACTCAGAATTCGCGGGGCCGGCCCACCCCTGGACGCTCAAATGCCGGGCTGCGCACGCTGAGGCTCTTGAAAAATCAGGGGACAGCGAGACGGCGCGCGAAGTGTTGCATGGCCTTCTCAACGACCCCGACATCCTGGCGGAAAGCCAACTGCGTCAACACATCCAGGCGAGGAAGGCGGATCGCGCATCCCGAGCCGGTGATTTCACGACGGCTATTTCTCTCTGGCGGGAATTACTCTCGGAGGCCGAGCAGGCTCACGGCCTATCCCGTGGACAGTGCCTCTACCTCCGTTCGGAATTGGCCAGCTGCATCGGCCGCGGAGGCGACCCGGAAGCAGCGGTGCGCCTTCTGCAGGAGGTTGTCGATGAGCGTACACGTATCAACACCGAGTGGGACTCCGACGCCATCAGATTCCACCGCCGTCTGGCGACCTGGACCGGAATGTCCGGCCATCCCGCCGATGCCCTCTGTCAACTCCGCGAACTTGCTGGGATCAGCAGCCGCGTAAGGGGTGCAGCAGATCCCATCACATTGAACTGCCGTAGCCGCGCAGCGCATTGGACCGCGGTCATGGGTGACATCTCTGACGCCATTGAACAGTTTGAATCGGTCCTGACCGACTTCGAAGTCTCCATGGGACCGGCGCACGAACTCACGGCTGAGTGCCGCGAGCATCTGGATCACTGGCGAACTGTGGTGCATTGAGAGGGCATTTGATATAGAGGGGGATCCTTAGGGCGTGCAGATCTTTAACTCGTCTTTTTGGCCTTGGTCTTGGCGGAGTCGGGAGCGATGAACGTCGCGACGTCTGCTGGTGTCCGGAGGCGGGCGGTAGAGGTGCTGATGAGGTGGCTTTGTGCCTCAAGGAGCGGGCGGACTTCATGTCGCGCGCGGCTGATGGTCATGGCGGTGACCCCGAAGAGCTGGCCGAGGAGGTCCATGGTGGCGAGTTTGCGCAGGTGGAGCACGGTGACCAGGATCCTGTCCGCTGGAGTGAGCTTGGCTTTGGCGCCTGCGCCGGGGGCGACCATGCGCTCGTGACCGCGACGCGTGCGGAGCACGTGCTCGCGTTGAGCCTCCAGCTCGGGAGTCAGTGCGTCGATGAGCTCGCAGAGCTGTTGGCGGGGCATCCCGGTCAGCTCGGGGTCCTGCAGCGAATGCCGCGTGAGGCAGGGCGGACTGCTCGCCGGGGCCTGGTCTGACGTGCTGTCGGTCGTCGCCGCGTCCATCGGATGCTGGGGGTGGAGGGTGTAGTTCCAGTCGCCGTGGAAGCGGTGGCGTGTGATCGGAAGGGCGGCGATCTCGTCGTCGGTGACCTGGATGCCGGTGGGATAGAAGTTGGTGTCGAGTTCGGCATGCACTCTCAGGCCGGTCTTGGTGGTGGTCGCCGCGATGCCCTCAACGATGACTTCGTGGCTGGTCAGGGGCCTGCCCCGCCAGTTCATGGTGATGTGGGAGAACAGCCGGTGCTCGATCCGGTTCCACTTCGACGTGCCGGGAGGCAGGTGGCAGACGGTGATCGTCAGTCCGGCCTCGGCGGCGAACCGGGCGAGCTCGGTCTTCCAGGTGCGGGTGCGGTAGCCGTTGGAGCCGCCCGCGTCGGCGGTGATCAGCAACCGGCCGGCCGTGGGATAGGCGGCCCGCCCGGCTCCGTTCCACCAGCGTCGGATCGACTCGACGGCGAACGTGGCGGTGTCGTGGTCGGTGCCCACGTTGACCCAGCCGGTGTTCGCGGCGACGTCGTAGATGCCGTAGGGCACTGCTCTGCCCAGCTCGCGATCGGGGAAGTCGTGGGTGTCGACCCGTACCGGCTCGCCTCGCGGCTCCCATTCACGGCCGTTGTTCTTGAACGGGCCGACCAGCTCCTTCTTCTTCGTGTCCACACTGATCACCGGCGCCCCGCCGTCCTGGTGGGCGCGGGCCTGTTCGTTGAGGTAGTGGAACTGCGCGTCCCGGTCGGGATGCTGCTTGCCCTCCAGAGTCTTGGCGTTGCTCTGCAGGCTGAAGCCCTCCTCGCGCAGGAGGTCACCCACCGTGTCCGCACAGATCCGGTGACCCTGCCGGGTCAGTTCCTCGGCAAGCTTGCGGGTGGACTTGGTGGTCCAGCGCAGCGGCGACATGGGATCTCCGCGGACGTCGGGCTCGACCAGTGCGAGAAGCGCTGTGCGGACGGCCGGGTTCAGGTCGGCGACGCGTTTGCGGCCGGCGCCCGGCCGGCGGATGCGCCCCAACGGGGCCTCTCCGGAGGCGAGTTCGCGTATTCCGGCAGACACTCTGGCCTCACGGACACCGGCGGCACGGGCAACCGCTCTGATCCCGCCGCGGCCGAGAGACCGGGCCTCCGCCCCTATCACCAGGCGACGCTGCCGCTCGTCCAGGTGCGGCAGAATCGCCTCGAACTTGGCTGCCAGCATGGCCCGTTGCTCTTCCAACCCACTCATGCCGCATCAACGAACCACCGAGCAGAAAGCCACGAGTTAAAGATCTGCACGCCCTAAGAGGTCCTAACAGAAGCTGTTGATCATGTGACTGTCGGTCTGGTTGCTCGTTGGTGTTGTCGTGGGAAAGAGGGAGTCGCGTCCGTGGATCGTCTCGGACGAACTGTGGTCGCTGGTCGAGCCATTGCTGCCTCAGCCGGGCCCGAAGCTGGTGGAGGGCCGGCCGCGGGTCCCGGACCGGCAGGCGTTGTGCGGGATCCTGTTCGTGCTGCACACCGGCATTCAGTGGGAGTACCTGCCCCAGGAGTTGGGCTTCGGCTCGGGCATGACGTGCTGGCGGCGCCTGGCCGCATGGAACGAGGCCGGTGTGTGGGACGAGTTGCACCTGGTGCTGCTGAAGAAGCTGCGGGGCGGCGAAGAAGTTGGAATGGTCGCGGGCGGTGATCGACTCCTCGCACGTGCGGGCCGCTCGGCGCGGCCCAAAAGCGGGCCCAGCCCGGTCGACCGCGCACGGCCGGGCAGTAAGCACCATGTCCTCACCGACGGCCAGGGCATCCCGCTCGCGGTGTCGCTGACCGGCGGGAACCGCAACGACGTCACGCAGTTGCTGCCTCTGCTGGACAAGGTTCCGGCCGTGGCCGGCGTGGTCGGCCGGCCCAGACACCGGCCCGACGCGCTCCTGGCCGACCGCGGCTACGACCACGACAAGTACCGCCGCCTGCTCTGGGCCCGCGGCATCCGCCCGGTCATCGCCGAACGAGGCCAACCACACGGCTCCGGCCTGGGCATCTTCCGCTATGTCGTCGAGAGAACGATCGCCTGGCTGCACGGCTTCCGCCGCCTACGGATCCGCTGGGAACGACGCGACGACATCCACGAAGCCTTCCTCGGCCTCGCGACCTGCCTCATCACCCACCGGCATGTACAGCGCCTTTGTTAGGACCTCTAAGCAGGGCCGGCCACGATCGACGCCGGATCGTGGACCCGAATGCCCGGGGGAAGCGGTCGGGCCCGCAACCAACCGGAGCGAAGAGTAGTGCCGAGGACCTCCAAAGAATCCCCCAACAGCGCGCGCAGGTCAGGGTTTCCGGTGACGTCCTCGACCGGGTCCGAGACCAGGCGGGGCAGGCTGGGCCGCCGGCCCGTTCTCTGGGGCAGGCGCCGGTTCATGGCCGAGGAACTCTCGGGCTGCGTCCGCGTTCGGGGCGACGCCGACCGTCACCCATGTCTGCCCGTCCCACTCCAGCAGGGCGCGCGGAGCGTTCGGTGTGACGTGGGAGGCGCGGGCTCCGTCGGCGAGGGGGACGGCGCGGCGTGTGCCGGTGATCTGCCGTTCCGCAGCCCGGCGTCGGTCGCGTCGGGCTGCCCATTCGTGCAAGGGCTCGTCTTCCGCCATCGTCCGCGCCTCCTGGTGTGCGTTGCCGTCAGACCCTAGGGCCTGTATCGGAAGTACGCGGGGCACCCCGGATCTGGGGTCTCACGTGGCGGTGACATCCTTGGTCAGTGTTCTCATCCGATCATGTGGGCGCTGTGTTCTTCGATGTCGACGGCACCCTCGTCCCAGGCACGAGTTCGTCAGTCTTTCTGGCTGGCTTCCTTGGCCATCGGGACGAGTTGGCCAAGGCCGAGGACGCCTACGCCTCCGGTGACCTGGACAATCGACAAGTCTCCGAGCTGGATGCCAAGGGCTGGGCGGGTGTGTCCGAAGAACAAGTCTCTGGCTGGCTCGATGGGCTTCCCTTGGTCTCGGGCATCACGGAGACCGTGGGCTGGTGCCGGCGGAACGGACTGGTGCCCATGCTGGCAACTCTCGCCTGGTCGCCGGTCGGCAGTTACCTGACCGACCGCTTCGGCTTCCACGCGTTCAGCGGACCTCGGCTGGAGACCACCGACAGCCGGTTCACGGGCCGCGTCGCTTGCCACTTCGATGAGTACGACAAACGTGATTTCGCCCTCGCACAAGCCCGAGAGCTGGGGTTGGCTCCCCGCTCGTGTGGGGCCATCGGAGACAGCCGCTCCGACCTGCCCTTGTTCGCTTCCGTCGCGCTGAGCGTGGCATTCAATGCCTCGCCAGGGGCACGGGCGGCGGCGACCGTCATGGTGGATGGCGGCGACCTGCGAGGCGTGCTCCCCGCCTTGAGCCGCTTGGTCACAGCCACTCGTTGATGGCCGCGACGAGGACGGTCGCCTCGTAGCGGACCGCGAGCTTGTCGTACCTCGTGGCCACGGCTCGATGCCTTTTGAGGCGATTGATGCCGCACTCGACCGCGTGCCGGGCCTTGTAATCCTCCGGGTCGAACTTCGGCGGACGGCCGCCGCGGGAGCCGCGTTTCCTTCGGTTGCGGGCCTGGTCGGCCTTGTCCGGGATGGTGCAGCGAATGCCACGTCTGAGCAGGTAGGCACGATTCTGGCGGGAGGCGTACGCCTTGTCGGCGCGCACTCGCCTCGGCCGGGTGCGCGGTCTGCCGGGCCCCAGCCGGGGCACCCGGACGCGGCCCAGGACGACCTCGAACTGCGGGGAGTCCCCGCGCTGCCCGGCGGTGATCACGACAGACATGGGCTTCTGCCCCTGCTCGACGGCCAGGTGCAGCTTGGTGGTCAGGCCGCCGCGCGAGCGCCCGAGGCCGTGGTCGTCAGGCTCGGTGGCGACGCCGCCGGGCGGCTCCTTCTGCAGATCCCCCTTTTCCGCGCTCCGGCGGCATGCTGGTGGGCCCGGCACACGGTGGAGTCGATGTTGAGATCCCAGGTGATCAGGTCCTGCGCATCGGCCCTGGCCTGGAGTTCAGTGAAGATGCGCTGCCAGGTGCCGTTGCGCTGCCAGCGGCGGAACAAGTCGTACGCCCGCCCCCATGGCCCGTACTTCTCGGGCATGTCCCGCCACGGGATGCCCGTGCGAACCCGGAAGCGTATGCCGTCAATCAGCTGCCGCCTGGTCCATCTCGGTGGCCGCCCGGGCTTCTTGCCCTTCGGCAACAACAACTCCAGCACGGCCCATTGCTCGTCCGTCAGATCTCCCCGCGCCACGAAACAAGATCATCTCACGCTCAAGATCTACTTCCGATACAGGCCCTAGACCAGGTCACGGTCTGTCCGGCAGGTGTGACGGTGACCTCGCAGTGGTTGAGGCCGGGGGCGCCGTCGGCGCGCCACTGGGTCACGGTCTCCTCGATGTCGTCCCACAGGCGGGCGGGCCCGCCCTGGCGGACGGTCCAGGTATCGCCGTCCTGGGCGAGTGCGGCCCAGGCGCCGGCGTCCACGTCGACGAGGAGGTGTTCTGTGCGGCCGTCCCGGTTGAGGGTGAGGCGTTGGGCGCGGGAGGCTGCGAGCTGGGCGACGAAGCGGGTGTTCCAGTCGTCCAGGGCGTCCGCTGCGAGCGGGGTTGCGCGTTCCTCCCCGTCCTCGATGTCGGGCAGTAGGCCGAGCGGGGGCGGGAGCTGGGGGCGGGCGATCATGAAGGAGGTCTGCCCGTCGAGGAGTCGGCCTCGGGCGATGCCATCCTCGCCCACGGTGAGGCGGGCGAGTTCGGAGGAGTAGAGCCAGCCGGACAGGGTGGCGAGGATGATCCCGCCGGGCCGGGTCTGCTCCACCCACGTGTAGGGCAGATCTGTGACGCCGCACGTGGCAATGAGCCGGTCGTAGGGGGCGCCGTCGGGGTGACCCGCGAGCCCGTCGCCGACAACCAGGAGCGGCGCGTACCCGGCTTGTCCGAGGGCCGTGCGGGCGCGGGTGGAGACCTCCGGGTCGACCTCCATGGACGTCACGAAGTCGTCGCCGAGGCGGTGGCAGAGTAGGCCGGTGGAGTAGCCGGTGCCCGTGCCGATCTCCAGCACGCGGTGCCGCTCTTCGACCTGGAGGTCTTCGAGCATCCGGACGACGAGGCTGGGCAGGGTGCTCGATGAGGTGGGCTCGCGCAGGATCTCGCCGCGGATGTCGCGGGGGGCGATCGTCCCAGCGATCTGGGTGACGAGGGAGGCATCGTCGTAGCAGCGGCCCAGCCATCGGCGGTCGTCGGGGAGGACCGGCCGCCACGCGGTGGGGCCGGGGCTGTCGGCCGGTTCGAAGAAGCCGCCGCGCAGGAACTCGTGCCGGGGCACCGCTTCGACTGCCGCCCGCCACAGGCCGGTGCGAAGGTGGCCGCTTGCCTCCAGGCGCTCGGCGAGCGCGAGGCGGAGGGCCTTGTCGTCGTCGCTCACGTCGTGGTCTTCCTCTCCAACAGGTCTGCCAGGGCTGCGCACATGGGCAGACCCGTCTCAGGTTCCAGCCAGTACCACTGACCGGACGGGTTGCACTCCAGGAACCACCATTGCCCGTCTTCGGCCACGCAGAAGTCGAAAGCCCCGAAGACAAGCCCGAAGTGCTCCATGTAGTGGTGGAGGGCCGGCTCGATTCCCGCCGGTGGCTGAACGGGGGTGTAGGTCAGTCGGCCGTAGTCGGTGCGCCAGTCCAAGAGGTCGGAGTCGATACGGACGCAGAACGCTTGGGCACCGATGACGGTCACTCGTACGTCGGCTGTCTTCGGGATGCGCTTCTGGAACAGATGCGCCGTGCCCGCCACACGGTCGTCGATATCTGCGGCAGACACCTCGGCGATCTTGACGACGTTCGACACTCCATCGACTCGGTAAACGGGGTTGTGCAGTGGCTTGTAGATGACCGAGCCGTGCCGCTTGACGAAGGCCCGGGCGGCATCGGGGCTGGAGGTGATGAGCGTGGGCGGCACCGAAAAGCCGGCCTCTACTGCTGCGGCCAGCCCGGGCGGCTTGAACTCCGCGTCCCCGATGCGGTGCGGGTGATTGACGTAGAGGCAGCCGGGCAGTGCTGCCAGCACTCCACCGAGCCCGTACCGGGCCTGCGTGACGGCGAACCGCGCATCCTGATCGTTGAGGTGCGGGAAGGCGAATCCGGTCGGTCGGCGGTAGTACAGAGAGCGAACGGTGGCCAGGTCAGCAGTACGGGACGGGGTGAGGAGGCGGCCCTCGATGCCGTGCTGGGTGATCTCTGCCTCCACCAACAGTGATGCGGGGAAGTCCCCCGAGTCGAGCCGCACGACCGGGATGTCCCGGTCGTGCAGCTCGCGAATCACCACGTCGGCGGTGGGGTCGTTCAGGCTGGTGACGACCAACACCGGACGCGGGTCACTCACTGGTCGCTGTCGCTCCCCGTGTCGGTGTCCTGGGTGGATCCGTTGCCGTCTGGGCTGGTGCCCGTGGACGGGCTCGTGCCGGTGCTGGTGCCGTGACCGGGCATCTCCATGACCTGACCGGAGGCGTCGAAGAACACGGCGGTCTGGGTGTCCGGGTCGAGCCGGGCAGTGGCGTACCCGGGGGCCACCGTGGGGTAGGGCGCCATACGGGTCACGCCCCACGGAAGCTGGGTGATGATTCCCTGCGGGACCGCAGAACTCGTGGGCAGACGGTCGGAGTGGACGAACATGCGTCTCCTCTGTGTCGCAGTGGTGGAACCCGCCGGTGCGGCGGGCATTGGGTGACGCTGGGGCCGTTGGGGGATGTGGCCCCAGCGCCGTTTTCCGGCCCGCGCCGAATGCCGTTCGTCATACGGGCGGAGCTTGCGACCTGCCCGAGGCCCAGGGCAGGAGCTATGCGGCTGCGGACAGCTCCCGCATCAGCTCGTCGAGATCGACGAGCCGGAAGGAGCCCAGCCGTCTGACCAGTTGGGAGGCCAGCAACGTCGGGAGGTTGGCGTGCCCGTACGGCAGCGGTTCCTCCGGCTGCGCGACCACACGCACGCTATTCTCGCCGTAGCCGTACAAGGTGCCGTGCACCCCATACATGGGCGCGCTCTGCGCCAGGTAGACCGTGGACCGGCCGTCGGAGGTACGGGCACAGGCGAGCCGCGGGGACGACGTGCCTGCGGCACAGCGGCGGCTGCGCGGTGAGGACCGACGCCTCATCGGGCCGGTGGTCATCGGGCCCCGCGAGGAAGACGAAGCCCAGAGGCGTTCGCGCGGGCATCACGCACACCTGGCAGAACATCCCCTGCATCGTCTCCCGCTGCCGCGCGGGGTGCATGAGCCTCCACCGGGGTTGGCCCGTGGGCATCTTGTGCTCGTCCCGGCGGGTCTGCGAGCACCGCGACCACAGCACACCCCGCACGTCGCGGTCTTCGGGCACCTCATCCAGGTAGCGCAGCCGGGGCCGGTTATTGGGCCACTCACGGATGATGCTCAGGGTGTCCGGGGCGCCCTCTTCCCCCTCTCTGAGGGGGACGTAGGGCACCAGGCCCGGTTCGCTCGAGGTTCGCCCGGGGGGCTTCTTCTTTCCGCTCTGTGTCGTGCCGGGATGTACGGGCGTCACTCCGCCTCCTTGAGGCATTGGTTCTCCACTAATCGCTCAAGGAGCTCGTTGACGGTCCAGGCCAGACGGCGGACGTGCCCGACGGCTTGCCAGTGCCCTCCGGGCAGTTCCTCGCTACGGATGGTTCGGCCGTCCGTAACAAGCTCAGCGACCTTCTGGTCCTGCGCGTCCACCTTCGACGTGACCGCGAGGTTCACGAGCCGCATGAGGTGACCTCGCAGCCGGAGCACGATGTCCTCGATCTCTTCGTCGTTCGGCGTGTAGTCGTCCAGTACCACCGCGAGGTCATCGAGCAGGGAGCCGTCTACATACGGCTGCCACCGTTGAACCCTCTGAAGGACCCACCGGAGCCGCTCCGGATCGAACGGCTGATCCGCCTGCCTCACGGGGTGGTCCCAGCTCGGGACGGTGGTCGGGGTGAGGTTCCTCCCTTACCGGGAGGTTGAGGCGGGCCCAGGTGGTCGCGCCAGCGTCACTGGTTCCCCAGGTTCCGCCGTTCGCCTGCACCAGGTTCTCGACCAGCGCGAGTCCTCGCCCGGCCTCTGCGTCGTCGTCTGCGGGCTTGGGCTCGGCGCAACCCGGCATGCCGTCGCCCACGGCAATGCGCAGGGATTCGTTCTCAACGGTGATGTTCAGGCTGATCTGCGTGGTGCCGCTGTGCAGGAGCGCGTTCGTGAGCAGCTCCGAGACGATCAGCATCACGTCGTCGTGCAGCGCCTCAAGGCCGCAGTAGCGGAGCCGGGCGGCCGCGATCCGGCGCATGATTCCCACGCGGCATGCGTCCTCCGCGTGGGGCGGGTCGTCGCCATGGCGGGAGGCGACACGGATGCGCTCGTTCAGCACGTCGCCGCCGCGGTTGGGGGCCGTGCGAAGCGCGCGTACGGCTGTCGTCGTCATCACGTCCTCTGGGGGGAGGGTGGGGCCGGCCGGACAGCATGCGCAGGTCTCCACTCCGGGTGGGTAGAGGTCTCGTCCTGCGTAGTGACTGCTCTGGTCATGGTGGCCCTCGGCGTCTGCGGTGGGGGCGATACCCCGCCCGCCTCCCACGGGCAAACGAGGAGCGCGCGGGGCCGTACACAACAGCTAACCCACCGTCACCGCCCGTTGGGCATGACGAAGTTGTCTGGGCCTCCCACCTCACAACTGACGAATTGACTCGCCCTTTACTGTCGGTGGCGGTCCCTGCCTTCTACCGTGGGTTGGTGGCGGAGACCCGGAACGAAGACTTAGCCGCATGGATGTCGGATCACGGCATGTCGGCCGCAGAGCTGACCGATGCCGTCAACGACGCCATCCTCAAACTCACGGGCAAGACAGGCGCCACGTCGGAACGGACCGTGTTCCGGTGGCTGTCCGGCGAGAACCAATGGCCGCAGCAACGCCAGCGCATCGCATTGGAGATCGTCACCGGCCGCACCATCACGGACTTAGGGTTCGTGCCGCGGGGGAAACGCAAGACCGTCCCACCGCCCCCACCAGCACTACCGGAGGACCCTTCCGTGCACCGCCGCCGATTCGTCGGGGCGGCCACCGGCACCGCCGCCGTCGCCGTACCCCTCGTCAGCTCAGGCTTCCGCCCCTCCCACGTCGGCACCTCCGACGTCATCCGGCTCCGTGTCCACGTCGAAAACCTCGTGGAACTGGACGCGGAACGCGGCGGACACACCGCCCTCGAACGGGCCGCCCTCGCGGGAGCCTCCGAAGCCCTCGGCCTGCAGAAGCGGTCCACCACTCAACGCGTCCGGCAGCGCCTGTTCGCCGTCGCCTCGGACTTCACCGCAACCGCCGCATGGTCTGTGATCGACGCCGGGCAACTCGACGACGCCGGCCGCCATCTCGACCGCGCGCTGACCCTTGCAGGCATGGCCCAGGACTCCGAAATGACCATGCAGGTGTGGAACTTGCGGGCCATGCTCGCCCGGCAGCGCGGAGAGTACGCCGAAGCGGTCGCCGCCGCCCAGGCCGCCCAGACGACAACCGCGGTCCGCCGTAGCCCCATGCACGCTTCTCTCGCTCACGCCCGGACCGCTATCGGTCTCGCTCACTCCGGGGACCACCGCGCGGCACTGCGCTCCATCGGCCGCGCCGAGACCGCAATCACCAAGGCCGACATGACGGCCCCGCTGCCTATCTGGATGGCCTTCTACGGACCCGCAGAGCTGCACTCGATCACCGCAATCGTGCGGGATGTCGTCGGGCACCCTGCCGAAGCTGAGGCCGCCTCCTACAGGGCCCTCGCCGCTCTGCCCGAGACATACCGCCGCAACCGCGCGAACGCCACCGTGCGTCTCGCCCTCGCCCAGCTCCATCAAGGCGACGTCGAGCAGGCAGTCACTACCAGCGGCAACGTCTTCGAGATCATGGCCGGTGACCCGATCCCCGGTCGCATGCGTCAAGCCCTCGGTGACTTCCAGCGCGATCTGATCACCCTGGCTCCCTCCGCGCACATCGCGCACGAGTGGATCGACCGCTACCGGACCGAATGGAGTACTCCTTGACCACGGCAACCGTCGAACTCCGCCACTACGGGCACGACGACCTGCCGCAGATCCGACAGACCCTGTTGGATGTGCACGCGGACGCGTACGCGGACGAGATGGAAGACGAGTTCAACCAGCGGTTCCCCTGGTTCGTTGACCACTGGGGCTCACACCCCGAGTTCTCCTGCGTAGTCGGCTATGACGAAGGCGAACCGGTCGGCTTCGCCTACGGCGCCCCAGCCAGCCCAGGCCGTGAGTGGTGGCGTGAGCACATGAGTCCGGCGCCGGCCAATGACTCGACGTTCTCCGTGTCTGAGCTGATGGTGCGCCCGAAGTGGCGTAAGACCGGCACAGCCGAGCGGCTACACACGGCCCTACTGGAGAGCCGGCCGGAGGCCCTCGCCGTCCTCCTGGTCGACCCAGCCCACCCCAAGGTGCAGGACCTCTACGAGACTTGGGACTACCGGAAGGTCGGAAACCGCCAACCCTTCCCGGACTCCCCGAACTTCGCTGTCATGGTCCGAGAACTCCGCTGACCGACACCACCACGACGGCCCGCCTGCGCCGAGGCGGGCCGTCTCCGTACCGGGCGGAGAGTTCGGTAGCTCCTCAACCAGACGACCGGGCCCAACCTCACGTGTCCGCCGCACCCGGTTCCGACGCTACCCCGCCCCCGCCCGCACGCAGCAGGTCACCCCGACTTGACCCCGTGCTTCCACACGACCAGCATGCACAGCAGCGGGGAAGGCCGCCTCTGTCGACGCCCCAGGCGTCTGACCTAAAGAATCATGTCCCTCGAGGACTCGTGAGGGACCTTCCCCGCCCCACTCCCACGTCTTGACAGACCTGTGAGTCTTCATCTGGCTGGTCCGGGACCGGCTGGCAGGGTTGACGTCGGTCGCCTCACCTTCGGCGGCAACATCATCGAAACCGGAACCGACTCCTACCGCCTCGCTCAGACCCGAGCCAGGGCCCAACAGACTGCTGACTGACGACAGCAGGCCCTTCCTCGACAGGTGCCGCGGGCCGACCGATCGCCACCATCACGACACCGGGGAAGCCGCTACTGGGAGGGACCGAACACCCTGGACACGCAACGGTCTGAGGTTCCCGAAGGCTTGCGGTGAAACCACATCCGGGGCAGGGAGCACACCGGCATCATCGATCCTCGCGATGAAGTCGACATCGGCCCAGCCACCGCGGAACAGCACCACACAAAGCTCGGCCTCTGCCAGCCCCGTGATACGGACGCCGATTGAATCGGGGTCCTCCACTCGCGAACGGTCCGTCTCAAACTGCTGAGGCCAAGAAGCTGCTTCGTCACGCCAACTGATAGGCCCGACAACCAATCCTGCGGACTCCCACCCACGTCGACGCTCTGCCATTTCGACGACCGCTTGATCAAGATCGATGACTCTCTTCACGGTCCGATCATCGATCACGCAGGCGCTGAGGTCCATCGTTTACGGCTCGACCAGACACCGGACCTTACGGCCCCACCCGCGATTGATCGCGGATGCTGTGCCCCGAGGGCCAGGGCTAGGCTCTTGGCTGATCACGGTTACCGACGAGGGGGTTCTGAGGTATGAGCGGGAGAGTGACGGCGGTCAGCAGCAACGGGGAGTACTCGTTCACCAAGCCGAACCGGGACAGCGTCAGATTGCTCGCCGGGCTCGGTGTGGAGGGGGACGTTCACGCCGGTGTGACGGTCAAGCACCGCTCGCGCGTCGCGCAGGATCCCACCCAGCCGAATCTGCGCCAGGTCCACCTCATACATGAAGAGCTCTTCACCGCGGTCGGTGAAGAAGGGTTCAAGGTGGCGCCCGGCGAACTCGGCGAGAACATCACCACGCGCGGCATCGATCTGCTCGGGCTGCCGGTCGGCACACTGCTGCGCATCGGCGACTCCGTGGTCCTGGAAGTCACCGGCCTGCGCAATCCCTGCCTGCAGATCGACAACTTCCAGGACGGGCTGCTGAAGCAGGTCGTCGGCCGCGACGAGGCGGGGAACATCGTGCGCAAAGCCGGAATCATGAGCATCGTGAGGGAAGGCGGCGTGGTGCGCCCTGGCGACACGATCGAAATGGAACTTCCCAGCGGTCCGCACCGACCCTTGGACCGGGTCTGACCAGCCTTCGGGCAGGCCGTGACATGACGACGGCCGCGCGGGTTCTTGAGGTGTGAAGATCAAGCAGGCCCGCGCGGCCATGGCCCATGCTGCCTTCTGCGGCGTCGCGCGCCAACATCTCAGCGAGTTGATCGAAGAGCTCGCGCCACGCTGGGAAGCGCGCTGCGAGTCCGCGCGGCACAAGCGGCGCCGGGGAGCGCGCCGACGGCAGGCCGGGGCCGGGCCGAGGTACGAACTCGTCTTCACCGATCGGCTGCTGGCTACCCTGGTTCACCTGCGCACCGGCCTCACCCACGAGGCTCTCGGCGTGATCTACGAGGTGGGCTCCTCCACCATCGGCCGCGCCATCAGCGAGATCCGCCCGCTCCTGGCGGAGCGTGGATTCGCCATCCCCGACCGGCCCGGCCTGCGACTGCACACCTTGGAGGACGTGTTCGCCTATGCCGCCGCCGAGAACGTCATCCTGCGCATCGACGGCACCGAGACCCAGGTCCGGCGCCCCAGGGCCAACCGGCCCGGCAGGCGGGCCTTCGTCTCCGGCAAGCGCAGGCAGAACACCATCAAGACCACCACGATCAGCGATCACCAGGGTCGCACCCTGTGGTCCAGCGCGATGCGTCCCGGCCGGATACACGACCAGACCTGTGTGCGCACCGAGGGCATCGCCGAGCAGTTCCGCCTCCGGCCCAGCGTGAAAGCCGAGGTCGACGAGGGTTACCGGGGACTGGCCAACGACTCCGCGAGCCAGCTCCCGACGGCTCGGTCCAGCGCGTCGCCGTCGATGCGGA
The DNA here is from genome assembly GCF_045041015.1 of Streptomyces sp. NBC_00019. Classification (NCBI taxonomy): domain Bacteria; kingdom Bacillati; phylum Actinomycetota; class Actinomycetes; order Kitasatosporales; family Streptomycetaceae; genus Streptomyces; species Streptomyces sp. NBC_00019. The sequence goes on along the minus strand of NZ_CP108302.1, from coordinate 11,040,585 downwards.
CCAGCAGCCGGCGGACCGTGGTCTCGGCGGGCAAGACCCTCCTGGGCAGAAGCGGATCAGGGCGGGGCGCCGACCTGTTCCAGCACATACTCTGGGGCGTCGGTGATCCACTCGCCGACCGCCAGCAGCGATGTCGCCCCAGCCAGCACCGCGCACGCGGTGAGTGCGAGCACGACGGTCAGGCGGTGGCGCACCCCGCGTGGATCACGCGGGTCCGGCACCTCGGCCAGCCGCTCCAGCAGGCCCGGGACCTCCTCGGGTCCGACCTGCGGATTCTCGCGCAGTTGGTCAAGGGCAGGAGGGATCAGAGATGGGTGCAGATCTAATGAGGGCGCTGTCGATCAGGTAGGTATGACCTGGTCGCGGTAGCGCGTCTGGTGGTTGCGGGTGAATTCCTGCTGCTGGTGCCAGGTCCAGTAGGCGTCGAAGTCGCCGTTGGCGCGGACGGCGCGCAGCTTGAGTACGGCTTCAGCTCCGGACAGGCCCCAGCGGGCGCCGGTGATGTCCAGGCGGTCTTTGACCAGGTGCCGGCATGCTCCCTCGATGATTCCGGTGGCGATCGGCCAGCCGCGTTCAAGGGCGGTGTCGTAGTGCAGGTGTTCGGCCTTGCCGGTCAGGTAGTTCACGGCCTCGTCGATGCCTTTGCGCTGGGCGCCACGCAGTCCGGCGGTGCGGGCGGCTTCCTCGATGGCGGCGGCGGTCTGCTGCACGCCGCCGGCCAGGAGGGTGCGGGCGTGGCGGGCGACCCAGGTCTCGGCGGAGGCGTCGCCGTTGTCGTGCAGGCACCAGGCTGCTCGCCACAGATATTCGAGCACGTGGATCAGGTCGACGATGATGTGGACGTCCACGCCGCGCTGTAGTGCTTCGGCCTTGATGAGGTCGATCTGATGGCGGGCCCCGTCGACCAGGACGACCCAGCAACGGCGGTGGCCGGGGTCGCGGTGCTCTGCCTGGTCGAACACGGCGGACACCACCTGCGCGGCGGTGTCGGTCACCGAGCCGCACAACCACTTCGACCGGGCCTTCGGCCCCTGGCGGCGCTCGGGCGTCGCGCCGTGGGCGGCGTCGTCCTGCCGGTCGGGGTCGGCGAAGATGTCGTCCACCGTGCGCGGCGCGGGCTCGGCATCGTAGACGGCTCCCAGGGTGGCCATCCGTTTCCTGCCGTGCTTCTCCCCGGACGCCAGCCGGGTCTTCATCGCGTTGCCGCCCTTGGCGGCCGCAGCCTTCGCGGTGTCCTCACGCAGTGCTTCGGGTCTTATCACCACGCCCTTGCCGTCGACCGACAAGATCAGCGGCGTGGTGCCGGTGCAGGGAGCCGGCACGAGGGCGTCGTAGAACGCGTCGATGTCGACTGCGGCGCCGACGGCGAGTTCCTGGACCTGCCGGTGCCCGATTCCGGAGCCGGTGACGGCGTTGATCCGCTCGCAGGCATCGGCGAAGCTGCCGCGGGCGGACTCGATCGCGGCGAGCCTGGCCAGCCCGTGCGAGTGCAGTGCGTCCGGAAGGTTCAGCACCGCGTCAGCCGGGTGCAGGTCCGCCACCCTGGTGCCGCGGTAGGCGATCCGGACCACGGTGACCTTGCCGAACACCGTGGCCAGCATCCGGCGCCGGCCCCGCTCGATCCGGGAGCGCCCGGCACCGGCAGCGTCCACGACGTCCTCACGGCGCACCTCGTCCCTGGCCCGCAGGGTCAGGTGGTCCTGGAACAACTGCCGGGTGACCTCGCGCATCCGCGCACCCAGCAGGTCCTCCAACCGCGCGTGCGTCATCACCGCAGCTTCCGGAGCCGCCAGCTCCGCACACGCCGCGGCGAACAGACCCGCCGAGGCGGCGAAAGCGTCCTCACACTCCGCGAGCGCACCATCGGACGGCCTCACCACGCTCACCACCCCTGCTTTCGGCCGTCGACCTTGAACAGCCCGGACGAAGGCTCGGCCAGGATTCCGCGCTCCACCAGCCGCTTCAGCTTCGAGCGCATCCCCTCGACGTGCCGCGGCTCGGTCCCCAGACCCAGTTGCCGACAGACCTCTTTGCAGCGCATCGCCGCTCCCGAGGTCGCGAACAAGGCGATGATCTCCCGGTACTCCGGCGACATCACCGTCACATCCAGCTCCGACTCGGCCTTCAACAGCGCCACGGCGACCCCGCCGTCACGCCCACCCGCGCCGTCCGAGCCCGGCACCGGCGAAGACGGCGCGGCCAACACCTCCTCCACCGTCTCCCGCGCGATCTGCAACCGCGCCAGCCGTTCCTCGGCCCCAGACAACTCCTCGGACAGACCAGCGATCTGCTCACGCAGCCGCTCGGCATGGCCCAGTACCTCAGCTCGCCTGGCCTCCAACGCCTCCATCAACGACGGCACACCACACCCACCCTCGCTCAGCACCCGCACGCCTCACGGCGGGCTCGACCCCGGCGACGGTAGAAGTCAGCACGACCGACCACATCCCGAACCTCTGCGAATCACCCCAACGAGGCACCCTCAGAAGATCTACACCCATCAGAGATGATGCGTCGGCAGGCACGGTCTTCCACTTGGATCACGGGGCGTAGTGAACTCTATGATCTTGGAAGCCGTGCCTGCCATTACGAGAGGGCCGCTGAGCTGGCAGATCGCCACGAACCTGGCGTCACGCGACTACGCCGAAGCACTGAGGTCCAAGCCCTCACGTCGAACGCTTCGGCGCAGTTGCGGATCACGAACCAGGCATCGTGCAATTACGCAGAAACCTTGCTACAAGCCGGTGCGCAATTCACTGGAACCCTGCGAGTAATTTCAGTGGCGGATCTTCGTGCGGTCCTCTTCGATGAAGCTTGTCGTGCGGGTCTCCGTCCTGATTTGATTTGACTCGCCCGAACCGACCGGCGGCAGGTTCACCGTAATGTTGCAGGTCTGGGTTTGCGTAGCGGTTGTGGTGGCTGCCCCGCCCGTAGCGGCCGCATCACCAGTTGTCGCGTCACCGCCGGTGGTAGTGACGGATTGGCTACACAGAGCGTCCGCTGGTACTTCGGCGACGGGGGCGGGCCTGCTGGTTTCTTCGATCCTGCTGAAGTACTTCTTGCGGTGATGCTTCGTGACATAGAGCGAATCGTCGGAGTGGCCGTCGTGGGACTCTCCGGCGTGCGCGGGGCGGGATTCGTGATTGTGCCCGGGGGGGAGATCCTCGGCATGGGCACTGCCCACGGCGGAGACACTCAGCGCGCCGATTGCTGCACTGAGTAGGGCGGTCTTCATGCCAAGTCGCATGGGAGCCTCCATGGAGTAGCTGCCAGGGTTTGTCCAGGGACCTCTGTCCAACGCGGCAGTGGCCATTTCGTTCTCCTATATTCACCCGCTTGCTTCACGCACTTGCGGGGCGACTTGGAGAAGAGGGTCCCCCAGGTGTCCGGGTGCGTACACACCCCCGGCTGTCTCGATCGTGCGCGTGATTGTGATTCCCCCCGAGATGCGGAGGATTAGTGGGTGAGAACCCAAGGCTTCAGCGTTCTCGTGTGGGCCCGGTTCCTGGCGGCTTATCAGCTCGGTGGCGCTCCGGAAGTCGACAGCCCAGTCCGCGACACCACCTTCGCCGAAGACGCCTCCCAGCTGTGGACCGGCAACACCCCCGCGCGATGGCCACCTGGCGCAACCTCGCCATCAAAGTCCTCCGCGCGGCCGGAGCGAAACATCGCGACCGACCTACGCCGCGACCCTCGCCGCTCCCTCGCACTCCCCGACCTCGAATGATCACGAACCGGACGTCATGCGACTACGCCGAAGCCCTGGGGCCTGCCGATCAATAACTCGTCGATCTTGATGGGGATTACGGGAGGGTGGGGTCGTGCCCGGCGATCGCGGCGAGTTGTTGTGCCGTGGTCACGGTGAGGGCGCCGGTCGGGATCTTGTGCCCGAGCGCGGTGAGCACGGGGGTGACCTCCTGGAGGGTCGCGCCGATTCTGCTCTTGGCCAGGCCGGTCGCCTCGGCGAGAACGGTGTTCGTCATGGACCAGCGCCGCTTGAGGAGGAAGACGACAAGCTGGTCGGAGACGGAGAGCCGTCTGCCGCCGGCGCCGGGGCCGCCGTCGGGGCGTTTCCCGGGCAGGAAGATCGGCGGGTGCTCGGCACGCCAGGCTCGGTAGCGGACGGCGAGATCGTCAAAGGCGGCGGGCTCGAGTCCGGTGAGGCTGGGGTGCCGCAGCCAGGCGGGGAGCTTGTCCCCGGTGGGAAAGCGCCCGAACTCGGTGCTGGGCGGGGGCGGTTCGGGAGCGAGTGGTTCGGGGCGCAACGTGTAGTTCCATGCGCCGTGCCACTCGTGCGGCGTCAGGGGCAGACGCTCCATGACGGTGTCGGGGACGGTGACGCCGGTGGGGTAGGCGCCGGGGTCGAGCTCGGCGTGGACGGACAGCCCGCTGCGTGTCGTGGTCGCTCCGATGGTGCTGACGACGACTTCGTGGCTGGTCAGGGGCCTGCCACGCCAGTTGATACTGATCTGCGAGAACAGCCGGTGCTCTATTTTGTTCCACTTCGATGTTCCCGGTGGAAAGTGACAGACAGTCACATCAAGGCCCGACTCATAGGCGAAATCGGCGAGTTCCTTCTTCCAGGCACGCACACGGTAGCCGTTGGAGCCTCCGGCATCGGCGGTGACCAGCAGGCGAGAAGCGTGCGGGTAGCGGCGGTGCCCCTCACCGTTCCACCAGCGGCGCAAAGTGGCCACCGCGAAGGCAGAGGTGTCCCCGTCGCAGCCCACCGACACCCAGCCGGTATCCGCGCCGATGTCGTAGATCCCGTACGGCACCGCTTTCTGGGCGCCCTTCTCGGGGAAGTCGTGCGCACGCACCTGCACCGGCTGCCCGGCGCGATGCCACTCGCGTCCGATGACCGCGTAGTTGCCCAGCGTCTCCTTCTTCTTGGCATCCACGCTGATGACCGGCTGCCCGTCGGCGAGGTACGCCGTGACCTGGTCGTTGATGTAGCGGAACTGGGCGTCCCGGTCCGGATGCCGGGCCCCCTCGGTGGTCCTCGAGGTGCCCTGCAGGGAGAAGCCCTCCGCCTTCAACAGCGTGGCCACCGTGTCCGAAGCGACCCGGTGCCCCTGGCGCGTCAGCTCGGCCGCCAGATTCCGGGTGGACTTCACCGTCCACAGCAGCGGAGATTCCGGGTCGCCGCGCTGGTCCGGCTCGACCAGCGCCAGCAACGCGGGCACCAGCCCCGGATCGGCCTCCCGCAAGGGCTTCCGCCCCGCGCCCGGTGCCCGCACCCGGCCAGCGGGCTCCTCCGCGTGCTCCAGCTCCCGCTTCCCGCGCGACACCGTGGACTCCGCCACCCCGGCCGCTCCGGCCACCATGCGGATCCCACCGTGGCCCAGAACGCGGGCCGCGGCGCCCAGCATCAGGCGCTGCTGGCGCTCATCGAGATGCGGCAGCAACAGCCCGAACGCATCCACCAACTCTGCCTTCGTCCCCTCCGACACCCCCGCATCCTACGACCCAACAGCCCACGAAAACCTAAGAGTTATTGATCGGCAGGCCCCAGGGTTTCGGCGTAGTTGTGTGACGCCCGCTTTTTGATCACGAGAGGCCGAGGAGTGCGAAGGGGCGGTGGGGGCGCGGGCGTTGCGGCGAAGACCAGCCTTCTTCGCTGCGGCTGCCCGGACAAACCGGCGAGTTGACCCAGCACGGCAGGCATGGGCGATGCTGACGCAGCAGGCACGGTCTTCCGTTGTGGTGATCAGCGAACTCGACACTCCATGATCACCGGGAGCCGTGCCTGTGCGCGTATCTGTCGATCCCTCACGAATCACCACTACGGCAGAGTTGGGGTTTCACTGTGCTCGGCCATCAATTTGCGTGACCAGTGGGTGGCGTTCTTCGGGATCTTCTCCAGCGTCGTGACCACGACCGCCTCCACCTGATCGACACTGATGGTGGGCGGCCGGCCCGGCCTCGGCTCGTCGGCCAGACCGTCCAGTCGCTGAACCAGGAAACGCCGCCGCCACTTGCGGACGGTGTCCGCGGTCACCCCAAGATCGCGGGCGACCGCGACGATCGGCGGTACTTCCGGCCCCGCGCACGCCAGCACAATCCGCGCCCGCAGGGCCAGGGCCTGGGCCGATGTCGCCCGACGCGTCCACCGCTCCAACTCCGCCCGCTCCTCAGCGGACAGCAGCAACGGCTCCAACTTCGGGCCCCGACGAGGAACTGACGCACCAGCAGCAGAAGACATACCACTTCTAACGATCAACTACTGGTGCAGGACACTAGCTCTTCGTTGCCGCGCAGATGGCGTCTTTGCGGGTCTCGCCCAGGACGGGCACGCTCACCAGGTCTTCGTCGGCCCCGCAATACAGGTTCTGGCTGCCGGTCTGCGCGGTGGCGGACTGCGGGCCCACCGCGGTGCCGCTCTCAGCCGTGGCCCTGCCGCGGTGGAAGCCGTCGTGAGACGCGAGTCCGCCGGAGCGGTCCACGGCCGTGCACGTGGTCCTTTTGTCGATGGTGCCGAGGACGTTGAGGGTGAGCATGTCGGCGGAGTTGCCGCAGTGGAGGTTTTGCTCGCCGCTTTGCGCCGTGGTGAACTGAGGGCCGAGAGCAGTCCCGCCGACCGCCGAGGCAGGGCCGGATCCATCTCCACGGCCGGGACCGGGGCCTCGCCCCCTGCCATCGGAGCGACCCAGGCCCTGTTCGGTGTCGCAGGTGGTCCTTTTGTCGATGGTGCCGAGGACGTTGAGGGTGAGCATGTCGGCGGAGTTGCCGCAGTGGAGGTTTTGTTCGCCGCTTTGCGCCGTGGTGAACTGAGGGCCGAGAGCAGTCCCGCCGACCGCAGATGTGCCGTTCCCGGTGAATTCCGTGCCGCCGTGGCCGGAACACGTTTCCCGCCGGGTGGTCCGCAGAACGTTGACGTTGATCAGGTCACGGGTATTGCCGCAGTCGAAGTTCTGGTCGCCTTCCTGAGCGGTGACGAACGCGCCGCCGCCGACTGCGTCATCAAGAGCGCTCGCGTGGGCATCTTCCCCACTCGTACCGAGAAGAGTGCTGACGGCCATCGCCAGCAGCGCTGTCCTGCCGATCACGCCCATTCGGTATCTCCGGTAGTTGGCCGACGAGCAGCACATCGCGACCCGGGAACCGGTCAACCGACACGGGACCAGCAGGTCACGGGCCGGGATATGCGATCACTCGAACAGCGCATCGCGCCGCCGACGATCGGACGGTCTCCTCAAGAGCGCACACATCGCAGGAAGTACGCATATGAGGGAATCCTCATGTGCGGGCCGTGCCCTGACTGAAGGTACAGCGTTGGAGATCCAAAGGCCCGAAGTTGTGAGCGTTCCGTAGGAGGATGCATGAGGACCAGCGCAGTACGCAGGGCCAGGGACGCCGCGCTCGCGGCCGTGGCATTCGCCGGGCTGCTGTCCACGGGCGTGAGCGCGGGAGCGGAAGAGCCCGACGGACCGGACGGCGGCGCGAAGGCCACCGGGGGATCCGGCGTGGCCGAGGTGTTCGATCAGAACACGGCGCTGGACGGCCGGCAGAACAACGCCTGCGGCTTCTTCTCGTCGTCCGCCGGTTCTCTGCTCGACGGCCAGTCCGAAGCGGGCTGCGAGACCGTTGACCAGTCTCACAGCGTCGATGCCTCGTCCACCGCCGACGGCGCCGAGGCCGTCGGCGGTGGCGATGCCGTGTACCAGCAGAACTTCGCCGAGGAGGGGCGGCAGAACAATATCTGCGGCAACACCAACAGCGCGCTGGACTCCCCCGGTGAGATGAAGGCGGACTGCGCGGCACGCGACACCTCGAAGAACAAGGGCACCGTCACCGACAACGGTGGCGCCGAGGCCACCGGCGGTGAGTCGTCCTTCTACCAGCAGAACCTGGCTCAGGAGGGCCGCCAGAACAACGCCTGCGGCAACACCAACGACACGACCGTCTCCGGTGAGACCGAGGCGGACTGTGTGGCACACGACAGCTCGAAGAACAAGGGCACCGTCACCGACAACGGTGGCGCCCAGGCCACCGGCGGCGACGGCGACGGCGTCTCCATCCTGAACGAGCAGAACCTGGCTCAGGAGGGCCGCCAGAACAACGCCTGCGGCAACACCAACAACAGTGGCGTCCCCGGCAGCACCGAGGCGGACTGCGCGGCACGCGACACCTCGAAGAACAAGGGCACCGTCACCCACAACGGCGGCGCCGAGGCCACCGGCGGCGACGGTTTGGGGGCGGCACAGCAGAACCTGGCTCAGGAGGGCCGCCAGAACAACGCCTGCGGCAACACCAACAACAGTGGCGTCCTCGGCAGCACCGAGGCGGACTGCGTGGCGCTCGACAGCTCGAAGAACAAGGGCACCGTCACCCACAACGGCGGCGCCGAGGCCACCGGCGGCGACAGCGCCGCCTCTTTGCTCCAGCAGAACATCGCTCAGGAGGGCCGCCAGAACAACGCCTGCGGCAACACCAGTGGCCTGAGTCTGGACTCGGGTCGGACGAACGTTCAGTGCAGTGCTGTCGACGAATCCACTGACGTCAAGAGCCGGCCCCACCACAAGTAGAGTGTGCGGTCGGGCGTTTCCGCCCTCCGGTCCGCTGTGGTCTGCCGGCCCCGGGCTTGGTTCACGCCTCGTACTGGTACGCGACACCGTTGCTGTCGCCCCCGGGGGTGTGAACGGTGACGTCGACCGTGCCGGGCTCCCCTGCCGGGGAGGTGGCGACAACCAGGTTGTCGGAGACCGCTGCGAACAACGTCACCGTGCCGCCGAAACGGACTTCATCGGTATGGGTGAGGTTGCTTCCGAAGATGGCAACGTTGCTCCCCCCGTGGGCCGGTCCCTCGTCCGGGATGAGGCTGTCGATCGCCGGGATCCCGACGTAGGTGTAGTAGGCGTTGCCCGTACCGGGCGTGCTGGTACCGCCCGGCGTGGTGACGGTGACGGTGACGGTGTCGGTGCCGCCGGGAGCGTCGGCCGTGATCAGACTGTCCGAGAGCACGTTGATGTTCGTCGCCTCGTTGGTACCGAACGTGACGGCAGTGGCGAGTGTCAGATCGGTGCCGGTGATGGTCACCGTGTTGCCGCCGGCTTCCGGCCCCATGCCCGGGTCGAGCGAGAAGACGGCCGGGGCCGCGACATAGGAGTACACCATCGGGTTGCTGGTCCCCGCCGGTGTGGTGACCGTGACATTGACCGGCGCTGCCGGCCCCGCGGGGACGGTGGCGGTGATCTGCGTCGCGCTGACCACGTTGAATGACGCGGGTGTCACACCGAATGCGACCGAGGTGGCACTGGTGAACCCCGTTCCCTGGATCGTGATCACGTTTCCGCCGGCAGTGGGCCCCTGACTCGGGCTCAGACCGGTGATCACCGGCGTCACGGCGTATGTGTAGAAGACGCTGTTGCTCGTCCCGCTCGCAGTGGTGACCGTGACCGGCACCGACCCAGTGCCCGTGGGAGCGGTGGCGGTGATCTGCGTCGCGCTGACCACGTTGAACGACGTGGGCGTCAGGCCGAATGCGACCAAGGTGGCACTGGTGAACCCCGTCCCCTGGACCGTGATCACGTTTCCACCGGCAGCGGACCCCTGACTCGGGCTCAGACCGGTGATCACCGGCGTCGTGACATACGTGTAGACGGCACTGTTGCTCGTCCCGCTCGCAGTGGTGACCGTCACCGCCACCGACCCAGTGCCCGCGGGGGCGATGGCGATGATCCTCGTCGCGCTCAGCACACTGAACGATGCGGACGTCGTGCGGAACCTCACCAACGTGGCGCCGGTGAAGCCCGTCCCGTTGATCACGACTGTGTGCCCCCCCGCGCTGGGGCCCTGACTGGGGCTGAGGCTGCTGATCGCCGCGGCCATGCCGTTCTCCTTGTCGCTTACCGTGTGCGCTGTGCCCTGGCCGACTCCGGCCAGGGCACAGCGGTCTGCGCACGCCGCTCTCGGGGTGTGCTGAAGGGTGGCCGTCAGCTTGGGGTCAGGGGCCGTGGGGTTCTCAGGTCACGGTGTACTGGTCCGCCGCGGAGGTCGTACTCTCGCCGCCAGGCGTGGTGACCGTGATGTCGTACACCTGGCCGGACGTGAGGCCGGCGGGTGCGGGGACGACGAGTTGGGTCGTGTCGAGCCCGACGATGTCCTCGAGCGGCACGTCGAAGGTGTTGGCGGGGGTGACGGTGTTCGTGAAGGTCACGACAGTGACATCGACGAAACTGGTGCCTTCGACGACGATGCCCGCTTCGCCGGCCGCTCCCGTGGCGGGGGACACCGAGGTGACCGTCGGGAGGTTGTAGTAGGTGAACTGGGTCGCGCCGCTGCTTGAGACGCTGTCGCCGCCGACGGTGGTGACGACGACATCCAGGGTCTCCGTGTCACCGGTGACGGTGTGCGCGGGAGGGGTGACGACGACCGTGGTGTCCCCCGTCGTGGTGAAGGTCGTGACCGGGGCCTCGGCGCCGAAGGTCACCGACGCCGTGGTCGCCAGGCCGGTGCCGATGATGGTGACGGCTTCCGTGGGGGTCTCCGGTCCCTGAGCGGGGCTCAGGAACGAGCACACCGGGGCGCCGACGTAGAAGAACGACCGTGAGTTGCTGGTCGATCCTGAGACGGTGACGCTGACGTTGTACTGCCCGCCGCAGAGCGGCGGGACGGTAACGGTGACGGAGGTGGGGGTGACGGTGCTGGGGGTGACCGTTCGGGCCCCGAAGTTCACCTTGGTGGTGACCGTGCTGTTGCCCAGGCCGGTGCCGGTGATGGTCAGGACGTCCCCGCTGTTGCCCTGGGTCGGGCTGATCGAGCTGATGGTTGCCATGATGTGTCTCCTTCTTTCGAGTGCTGCTCGAGTAGTGCTGGGTGGGGGGGAAGGCGTGCGGGCCCGCGCGGCCTCGGGGTACGCAGGCTGTTGGAAGGGGGCGCATGGGGCGCGAACAGGGAGTACGGCAGAGGTGCCGGGGCTGTCCGCCCTGTGACGGGGGTTGGTGCTGGTGTGCCGCGAGCGGCCTGACCCCTCGGCAACGGGGGAGGCGGAGGGCTGAGCGCCCAAGCCGTGCGGGATTTTACGGAAGTCGGGCTGCTCTGAAGGCAGTTGACGCCGTTTATCGGCCGCCGACTATGGGTGTGGAGGAATTTGCGGTCCACCTGATCAGGTAGTTAGAGTAGGCCACCCGAGTGGTGTTCGGCACAATGAAAATGGCAAGATGTCATCCCTTTGGCCGAGCGCGCGATATGTGCATCAAATCAATCTGAAGACCGCCCTCTTTGCGCCCCTTCTGCGGGCCGTCACTGTCTTCTGCAGGGATTGTGCGGGGTGCAGTCGGCTGTGAACTCGATGAGCGAGCCCGCCTCGTACTGTCGGGTGGCCCGGAGGTGAGACCCCTCCGGGTACTACAGCAGCGGATCTTGTGACGGTTGATCGGTGCTGTCGTTGAGTGGTCATGCTGGTGGATGTGACGGAGGAGCATCTCGGCCTGTGGGCTGAGGAGTTGGTGTCGCTGACGGAGGGGTTGGGGGACCTGTTCGCGCGGCCGGAGCCGCGGGAGGTGTTCGCGGACTTGGTCGAGGGCCTGCTGGCGGGCCTGGGCCGGGTGAACGGGTGGACGCTGTCGGCGCGGGCGGGGCATGCGACGCCGGACCGGGTGCAGAAGTTCCTGAACGCCGCGTCGCAGGTCGGGGCGGTCGGCGAGCGGCTGGGTCTGGACGCCTCGGTGCGCGGCAAGCTGGAGCCTCTGCGGGCGAAGATGACCAAGCTCGCCGACCGCGGCTGGCTGCACAAGCGGGGCGACGGGCGGTTCACCGCACGTCCGTAGTCGCGAGGGGCGCGCCCGTAACTGACGGGCCCCCGACAGCAGTTGAGTTTGTGTGACGAAAAACAACAGTTCCGTCGACGGCCCTGACGGCCTTGTCTACACCGCCCGCCTGCCGCTGTCGAGCGCCACCCTGAACTGGCTCGCCGACCTGATACGCGGCCACCTCAAGAAGATCGGCTCGCGGTGGCGCGCCCTGCCCGCGGGGAAGATCGCCACCATCGTGCTGGCAGTGCTGCGCTGTGACCAGCGGCCCGGCGACCTGGCCGGCGGCAACGGAGTACACCGCACCACCGTGACCCGATGGGTGAGGGAGGTCGTCGGCCTGCTCGCCGCCCGCGCCCCACGCCTGGACCGGGCCCTCAGGGGCCTGCCGATCAATAACTCTTAGGTTTTCGTGGGCTGTTGGGTCGTAGGATGCGGGGGTGTCGGAGGGGACGAAGGCAGAGTTGGTGGATGCGTTCGGGCTGTTGCTGCCGCATCTCGATGAGCGCCAGCAGCGCCTGATGCTGGGCGCCGCGGCCCGCGTTCTGGGCCACGGTGGGATCCGCATGGTGGCCGGAGCGGCCGGGGTGGCGGAGTCCACGGTGTCGCGCGGGAAGCGGGAGCTGGAGCACGCGGAGGAGCCCGCTGGCCGGGTGCGGGCACCGGGCGCGGGGCGGAAGCCCTTGCGGGAGGCCGATCCGGGGCTGGTGCCCGCGTTGCTGGCGCTGGTCGAGCCGGACCAGCGCGGCGACCCGGAATCTCCGCTGCTGTGGACGGTGAAGTCCACCCGGAATCTGGCGGCCGAGCTGACGCGCCAGGGGCACCGGGTCGCTTCGGACACGGTGGCCACGCTGTTGAAGGCGGAGGGCTTCTCCCTGCAGGGCACCTCGAGGACCACCGAGGGGGCCCGGCATCCGGACCGGGACGCCCAGTTCCGCTACATCAACGACCAGGTCACGGCGTACCTCGCCGACGGGCAGCCGGTCATCAGCGTGGATGCCAAGAAGAAGGAGACGCTGGGCAACTACGCGGTCATCGGACGCGAGTGGCATCGCGCCGGGCAGCCGGTGCAGGTGCGTGCGCACGACTTCCCCGAGAAGGGCGCCCAGAAAGCGGTGCCGTACGGGATCTACGACATCGGCGCGGATACCGGCTGGGTGTCGGTGGGCTGCGACGGGGACACCTCTGCCTTCGCGGTGGCCACTTTGCGCCGCTGGTGGAACGGTGAGGGGCACCGCCGCTACCCGCACGCTTCTCGCCTGCTGGTCACCGCCGATGCCGGAGGCTCCAACGGCTACCGTGTGCGTGCCTGGAAGAAGGAACTCGCCGATTTCGCCTATGAGTCGGGCCTTGATGTGACTGTCTGTCACTTTCCACCGGGAACATCGAAGTGGAACAAAATAGAGCACCGGCTGTTCTCGCAGATCAGTATCAACTGGCGTGGCAGGCCCCTGACCAGCCACGAAGTCGTCGTCAGCACCATCGGAGCGACCACGACACGCAGCGGGCTGTCCGTCCACGCCGAGCTCGACCCCGGCGCCTACCCCACCGGCGTCACCGTCCCCGACACCGTCATGGAGCGTCTGCCCCTGACGCCGCACGAGTGGCACGGCGCATGGAACTACACGTTGCGCCCCGAACCACTCGCTCCCGAACCGCCCCCGCCCAGCACCGAGTTCGGGCGCTTTCCCACCGGGGACAAGCTCCCCGCCTGGCTGCGGCACCCCAGCCTCACCGGACTCGAGCCCGCCGCCTTTGACGATCTCGCCGTCCGCTACCGAGCCTGGCGTGCCGAGCACCCGCCGATCTTCCTGCCCGGGAAACGCCCCGACGGCGGCCCCGGCGCCGGCGGCAGACGGCTCTCCGTCTCCGACCAGCTTGTCGTCTTCCTCCTCAAGCGGCGCTGGTCCATGACGAACACCGTTCTCGCCGAGGCGACCGGCCTGGCCAAGAGCAGAATCGGCGCGACCCTCCAGGAGGTCACCCCCGTGCTCACCGCGCTCGGGCACAAGATCCCGACCGGCGCCCTCACCGTGACCACGGCACAACAACTCGCCGCGATCGCCGGGCACGACCCCACCCTCCCGTAATCCCCATCAAGATCGACGAGTTATTGATCGGCAGGCCCCTGCGGGGTACCTGGCTGGTCTGTAGCACGAACTTCGACACGCTGAACTTGACAGGGAAGTGGACGGCGAGGCGGGGCTGGTAGGTGATGACGTTAGCGACCTGGGCGGCGTGGTCGCGGCCGTAGACGTACTGGATGACCTCTCACGGCGGCCGTTTTCGAAGTCGATGTCGATGTCCGGCGGGCCGGCCTTCTCGACGCTGAGGAAGCGCTCGAAGAGCAGCCCGTTTTTCAGGGCGTCGACGGCGGTGATCAGGACGTAGCAGACGACGCTGCTCGCGGCGGAGCCTCGGGGCACCAGATGCCGCGGCCGACGGCGAATTGGACGATGTCGTGGACGATCAAGAAGTAGCCGGCCATGCCCAGCTCGGCGATGACGGCGAGTTCGTGGTCGAGTTGCTTCCACGCCCTGACCGTCTCCGGATCCGGTTCGTCGCGGTCGCCGTAGCGGGCGGTGCAGGCGCGTTCGGCGAGGTAGCGCAGCCAGGCGTCCTCGTCATAGCCGGCCGGGGTGGGAAACCCGGGCAGCTGGGGCCGCAGCTGCCCGAGGTCGATGACGCAGGTGCGGCCCAGGTCGACGGTGGCCTCCACCACGCCGGGGTAGCGGGCCAGAGCGCGCCTCATTTCGGCGGGTGAGCGCAGGTGGGCGGTCGGGGCCGGGTGGAGGTGGCCGGCCGCCTGGTCGAGGGTGTCGCGGCGGCGCAGCGCGGCAAGCGCCTGGGCGAGGCGGGCCTCACGGGGGGCGGCGTAGTGGACGGCGCCGCTGGCCACGACGGGCAGGCCCAGGCGGCGGGCGGCGACCACGGTGACGTCGTTCGCGACGGAGTCCTCGGGCAGGTGGTGGTCGGTGAGTTCGGCATACAGGCTGCTGCCGAAGATCTCGCTCAGGCGCTCAAGGCGGTGAGCGACCGCGGTGACATCGCGCCGGTCGAGGCCGGGAGCGGGGCAGCCGGGCAGGACCGCCCAATGGCCGCTGTGCACGGCCACCGACAGCGCGTGCAGGTCGTAGACGGGGGCGTTCTTGGCCGGCCAGCTGCGCGGCGGTGATCGTGGCGGACAGCAGCCGGAACCCCTTCCAGGGTGCGGGCGAGCACCACCGGGGTTGCCAGCAGCGGGTCGTCGAGGGTGAGTTCGGCGCCGTAGACGGTGCCGATGCCGGCCGGGGCGGCGGCCTCGGCCAAGCGGCGGGCCGCGCCGGCGGAGGCTTCGGCGGCCAGCGCCAGCAGCAGCGGCACGTCTCCCCCAGCACTGACCACCGTCCCGGGACGGATACGCCCCTCCGGCAGCAGCGCACCGAGCGGCGACGCGTACACCGGCTCGGCAGCACCGCCGCCCGCTCGCACACGCGCCACCGGTCTTGCACCCATGCCTCGATATTCGAGCATTCGTTCGAATGAATCAGGTAGGCATGCCGTAAAACACCTGCTCACCTGTTGTGGTTGACCTGTCGCAGCGAAGGTTGAGCGTTGTCACCGAAGGTTGGTGACCGCTAGGTTTTCTCACCGAAGGTTGAGTGGCCGCTGAGACCCGGTGTCTGGGCGACGGTGGGGGGAACCGGCACATGCGTCCCGCAGATTCGAGGGCGACAAAGGCACCCGGCGCGGTGCAACCGACAGCGTCTGCGGTCGCGTGCCGCGTGGCCCGCTTATCCTCCGGGTGTCACCAGTCCCGTCTCGTACGCGATCACCACCGCCTGGGCCCGGCTGTTCAGGTCCAGTTTGGTCATGGTGCGGTTGAGGTGGGTCTTGACCGTGGCTTCGCTGATGGAGAGCCGGTCGCCGATCTCAGGGTTGGACAGGCCGCGCGCGATGAGCTTGAGGACTTCGATCTCGCGGGAGGTCAACGTGCCGAGGTCCGGCGGGGGTTGGGCGCCGGGCGCGGACCGGGCCTGGTGCGCGAATGCCTCGACCAGCCGGCGGGTCACGCTGGGCGCGAAGAGTGCGTCGCCGCCCCCGACCGCGGCCACTGCTGCCAGCAGCCGCTCGGGTCCTGAGTCCTTGAGCAGAAAGCCAGACGCCCCGGCACGCAACGCCCCGTACACGTACTCGTCGAGGTCGAAGGTGGTCAGGACCAGCACCCGGGGCGCGGGGTCGGCCGCGTCCGCGAGGATGCGCTCGGTGGCCTGGATACCGTTCATGCCGGGCATGCGGATGTCCATCAGGATCACCTCGGGCCGCATCTTGGCGGCCACCTGCACGGCCTCCTCGCCGTCCCCCGCCTCGCCGGCGACCTCGAAGCCGGGTGCGGCGTTGAGGAGACCGACGAGCCCGGCGCGGATGAGGAACTGGTCGTCGACGACGAGGACTCTGGTCATCTCGTACGTTCCTCTCCCCACCGTGCGCCGGTCGCCGACGTCGGCAGACTCAGGCGGACCGCGAAACCCCCCTCGGCGCGTGGGCCGACGCTGATCGCCCCGCCGTAGAGCTTGGCCCGCTCCCGCATGCCGATCAAGCCGTGTCCGGCGCCGGTTGGAACGTTGTCCGAAATCACCTTCTCTCCGGCGTTGGTGACGCTGACCGTCAGATGGTGCTGCCGGTAATGGAGCCGCACCTGCGCATCGGCATGGCGGGTGTGTTTGAGGACGTTGGTCAAGGCCTCCTGGACGACGCGGTACGCGCACAACTCGACGCCGGGCGGAAGCGGGCGCACGGTGCCCTGGATGCTCAGTTCGACCAGGACGCCTGCGGCCCGGACGCGCTCGACCAGGTCATCGAGACGGGCCAGGGTAGGCATGGGGGCGGCTGAATCGGCGCCGCCCGGATCGTGTTCCCGCAGGACATGGAGCATGCGCCGCAACTCCTCCAGGGCCTCTGTGCTGGTGTCCTCGATGGTGCCCAGCGCGTCCCGGGCGGTGGCGGCATCGGAGTCGAGGACGAACCGGGCCAGGCCCGCCTGCACGGATATCACCGACATGTGGTGGGCGACGACGTCGTGCAACTCCCGTGCTATGCGCCCGCGTTCGGCGGCGACCTCACGGCGGGCCCGCTCGGCCTGCTCGACGCGCAGCTGCCGGGCGAGTTCGCGGGAGCGGCGGGCCAGAGTACCGAACCACACCAGCACGGCGCAGCACAGCAGCGCCTCGATGACGGCCAGCCCAGCGGACCGGCTGTCGCTGACCACACCGCCGTACACCCATTTGGCTATCGACACGGCCGCGCAGCTGATGGCGATCCGTGCCGGACACACCGACGCCACCGTGTACAAGACGAGCGCCGCGCCGAATACGGACAACAGCGGCCAGTACCCCAGGCTGACGTAGGCGACCCCTGCGCACTGCACGGCCGCGAAGACCACGAGCGGTGCCCTGCGCCGCAGGGCGAGGGGCACATGCGCCAGGGCGAGCAGCACATAGGCACGCGCGTCGAGTTCCGGCCAGCCCCGCGCCACCGACCCCTGTCCCAGCCGGACGGCCACGCAGACCACGACGAGCGCCAACAGGGTGTCGACGACGAGCGGCCGAGGCGTACGCATGAGCATCGCCGCAGCGTAACGCCGGTGCTCGCGCGGCGGCGTCAACCTTCCGCGGTACCACGGAAGTTGCAGAGCCCCTACCGCGAAAGTCGCAAGACCCGCGGGGCTACCGCGCGCGGTGGGACGGGAGTTCCACCCACCGCGGGACGCGTCAGCTGCGCCGGCGCCCCTACCGTCATGCCACAGCGGCACCGCCCGACTAGCGGAGCCGCACAGCCTTCGGGCTGCTCGGGGGACCCAACGGGGGAAGCGGCACGCGGCCGGAAAAGGCCGGCATGACCATCGGATGCCCCACCTTCACCCACGGCGTACCCCGTCAACCACCCGACGCTGCCGGATAACGACGTCACCGTCGCCGCTCGCCAGCGTCCGCAACATAAAGACAAAGAAGGCGATTCTCTTGATTCGTAAGGCCATATCCGGCCTGGTGACCTCTCTCGCCGTCATCGCGGCGACGCTGCTGGGCACCGCCAGCCCGGCTGCCGCCGAGGTCAGCGGCCCATGGATAATGCAGCCGTACACAAGTAAGCTCTGCATCCAACCGACCAACAACTCTTCTGCAAGCGGCGTCGTGGTCGAGCAAAACTACTGCGAGTCCCGCGTGGATCTTAACTGGAACTTCCAGACAATCAACGAGGGCTACTACCGGATCTCTTACCGCAACGGCGGCAAGTGCCTTGCTGTGAGCGGATCGTCGATCGCCAACTCGGCCAAGATAGTCACACAGGCGTGCGGTAACCCCACACTCAACGACAATTGGCTGCCGATAAGGAACTTCTCGGCCGGAGATTTGGACTATTACCTGCTGTTCAACCGGCACAGCGGCAAGTGCCTGAACGTCAAAAGCAACTCGACCGCCGCCGGCGGCGATCTGATCCAGTACACCTGCAGCACCACAGCCAACAACGAGGCGTTCACCTGGAACAAGCTGTAAGATCGCCGCGCGACGACCGCGGCTGGGGGCTGGCGAGTCGATACTCGCTGGCCCTCGTTGTCGGGTGGTGGAGAGAGGCCACTCACGCCGTGGTCTCCAGGTCGGAGCGGCCGCCGCGGTCGGTGACGACGATGACCGTCGAGGTAGACGAAGGACGCCTCAGGGTCGGCGGGACAACGGGATCAGCGACCAGTCACTCAACCTTCGGTGAGAATCACTCAACCTTCACTGCGACAGGGACCGCCGCGTGCCGGCTGACCGGCCGCTCACGGGCCACCCACCACCGCAGACTCAAGCCCCCACCGGACCGGAAGCCCAGAAGATCGCAGGTCCAGCCGTCGGCTCTGACGGACCAAGAGCGGGCTGCGGTCTTGGAGCTGATGAACTCGGGCGAGTACGCCGAGCTGCCGCCTGCCCAGATCTGGGCCCGCGAGCTGGATGACGGGCGCTACCACTGCTCGATCTCGACGATGTATCGGATCCTGCGCGAAAAGGGCCAGACGGGCGAGCGCCGACGGCAGGCCACCCACTCCGCCAAGACGGTGCCCGAACTCGTGGCCACCGCACCCTCCCAGGTGTTCACCTGGGACATCACCAAGGCGGCCGACCGGCCAAGGGCATCTGGTATCACGCCTACGTCATCATCGACATCTTCAGCCGCTACATCGTCTGCCACACCGTCGAACTCGCCGAATCGGCCCAGCGGGCCGAGGAGTTGATCCGCGAGACCATCACCCGCAACGGGATCGCGCCCGAGACCGTGCACGCGGACCGCGGCACCTCGATGACGAGCAAGAAGGCCTCCCAGCTGCTGATCGATCTCGGAGTGACAAGGTCACACTCCCGGCCGAAGGTCTCCAACGACAACCCCTACAGCGAGGCCCAGTTCAAGACCACGAAGTACATGTCGGACTACCCCGAACAGTTCGATTCAATGGCCCATGCCCGCGAGTGGTTCGACGCGTTCATCGCCTACTACAACCACGAGCACCGGCACTCCGGCATCGGCTTCCACACCCCCGCCTCGGTCCACTTCGGGACCGCCGCGGAGGTCCGCGACCAGCGGGCCGTCACCCGCGCCGAGGCATACGCCCGCCACCCCGAACGCTTCGGCCGCCGCCCCCGACCACCCGAGATACCCCAGACCGCCTGGATCAACGACCCGGCCAAAAGCCGCGAACCAACACCACAAACCTCATAGCATCACGACTATCTCACTGGACTTGAAATCTTCCGCCGCGGTTGCCAAGGCCGGGTGCCCACGAGGGCCCGACCCGGTAGGCGCGAGGACGGTGCGGGTCGCGGTAGAGAACGCCCTTGCTCTCGAGCGCCATCAGCTGGTGGGCGACCGAGGACGTGCTGGCAAGATCCACGGCTGCGCCGATCTCCCGCAGCGGCCCGCGGGCCCAGAGGGCGGCCTCGACGAGCGTGGCTGGTGGCATCCATCCGGGCCACCTCCGCACAAGATCGGCAGAACGCGACCCTAACCCGCCACCCCTCACAAATGGAACACGCTTTCGGCTTCTAGGGCGGAGTGACCGCAGGCCTCGTCGCAGTTCACGCAAGGGAGCCAAGCGGCATCACGTCCTGCCTTCACCTGTCGCGTTTCTGGCCGCCAGAGCGTGAGCTCTCGGCTGACGAAGTGGTCGACCAGGCCCTGGCGTATCGGCCAATAGCTTTGTGAGAGCGGAGCCCCCTGTTGGAGGCGACGGGCGTAGTCCGCTGGGGTTGGTTCGCTCCCGCATCGATTGAGCCCTGGGGGCGGGTCACAGCGGCACCTCGCCGGGCAGCAGGTGCGCCCGGACCGTCTTGAACCGGGCGTCCTCTGGCTTCGCGCATCAGTGGTGGCCCCGTTTAGGAACGGGTTTTGGCCCCACTTGCGCGTCGGAAAGGCCTTGGGTGCAGATCTAATGAGGGCGCTGTCGATCAGGTAGGTATGACCTGGTCGCGGTAGCGCGTCTGGTGGTTGCGGGTGAATTCCTGCTGCTGGTGCCAGGTCCAGTAGGCGTCGAAGTCGCCGTTGGCGCGGACGGCGCGCAGCTTGAGTACGGCTTCAGCTCCGGACAGGCCCCAGCGGGCGCCGGTGATGTCCAGGCGGTCTTTGACCAGGTGCCGGCATGCTCCCTCGATGATTCCGGTGGCGATCGGCCAGCCGCGTTCAAGGGCGGTGTCGTAGTGCAGGTGTTCGGCCTTGCCGGTCAGGTAGTTCACGGCCTCGTCGATGCCTTTGCGCTGGGCGCCACGCAGTCCGGCGGTGCGGGCGGCTTCCTCGATGGCGGCGGCGGTCTGCTGCACGCCGCCGGCCAGGAGGGTGCGGGCGTGGCGGGCGACCCAGGTCTCGGCGGAGGCGTCGCCGTTGTCGTGCAGGCACCAGGCTGCTCGCCACAGATATTCGAGCACGTGGATCAGGTCGACGATGATGTGGACGTCCACGCCGCGCTGTAGTGCTTCGGCCTTGATGAGGTCGATCTGATGGCGGGCCCCGTCGACCAGGACGACCCAGCAACGGCGGTGGCCGGGGTCGCGGTGCTCTGCCTGGTCGAACACGGCGGACACCACCTGCGCGGCGGTGTCGGTCACCGAGCCGCACAACCACTTCGACCGGGCCTTCGGCCCCTGGCGGCGCTCGGGCGTCGCGCCGTGGGCGGCGTCGTCCTGCCGGTCGGGGTCGGCGAAGATGTCGTCCACCGTGCGCGGCGCGGGCTCGGCATCGTAGACGGCTCCCAGGGTGGCCATCCGTTTCCTGCCGTGCTTCTCCCCGGACGCCAGCCGGGTCTTCATCGCGTTGCCGCCCTTGGCGGCCGCAGCCTTCGCGGTGTCCTCACGCAGTGCTTCGGGTCTTATCACCACGCCCTTGCCGTCGACCGACAAGATCAGCGGCGTGGTGCCGGTGCAGGGAGCCGGCACGAGGGCGTCGTAGAACGCGTCGATGTCGACTGCGGCGCCGACGGCGAGTTCCTGGACCTGCCGGTGCCCGATTCCGGAGCCGGTGACGGCGTTGATCCGCTCGCAGGCATCGGCGAAGCTGCCGCGGGCGGACTCGATCGCGGCGAGCCTGGCCAGCCCGTGCGAGTGCAGTGCGTCCGGAAGGTTCAGCACCGCGTCAGCCGGGTGCAGGTCCGCCACCCTGGTGCCGCGGTAGGCGATCCGGACCACGGTGACCTTGCCGAACACCGTGGCCAGCATCCGGCGCCGGCCCCGCTCGATCCGGGAGCGCCCGGCACCGGCAGCGTCCACGACGTCCTCACGGCGCACCTCGTCCCTGGCCCGCAGGGTCAGGTGGTCCTGGAACAACTGCCGGGTGACCTCGCGCATCCGCGCACCCAGCAGGTCCTCCAACCGCGCGTGCGTCATCACCGCAGCTTCCGGAGCCGCCAGCTCCGCACACGCCGCGGCGAACAGACCCGCCGAGGCGGCGAAAGCGTCCTCACACTCCGCGAGCGCACCATCGGACGGCCTCACCACGCTCACCACCCCTGCTTTCGGCCGTCGACCTTGAACAGCCCGGACGAAGGCTCGGCCAGGATTCCGCGCTCCACCAGCCGCTTCAGCTTCGAGCGCATCCCCTCGACGTGCCGCGGCTCGGTCCCCAGACCCAGTTGCCGACAGACCTCTTTGCAGCGCATCGCCGCTCCCGAGGTCGCGAACAAGGCGATGATCTCCCGGTACTCCGGCGACATCACCGTCACATCCAGCTCCGACTCGGCCTTCAACAGCGCCACGGCGACCCCGCCGTCACGCCCACCCGCGCCGTCCGAGCCCGGCACCGGCGAAGACGGCGCGGCCAACACCTCCTCCACCGTCTCCCGCGCGATCTGCAACCGCGCCAGCCGTTCCTCGGCCCCAGACAACTCCTCGGACAGACCAGCGATCTGCTCACGCAGCCGCTCGGCATGGCCCAGTACCTCAGCTCGCCTGGCCTCCAACGCCTCCATCAACGACGGCACACCACACCCACCCTCGCTCAGCACCCGCACGCCTCACGGCGGGCTCGACCCCGGCGACGGTAGAAGTCAGCACGACCGACCACATCCCGAACCTCTGCGAATCACCCCAACGAGGCACCCTCAGAAGATCTACACCCAAAGGCCTTGATCACCAGTGAGTTTTGGCCCCACTTGGCGGTAGGCCGTGAGGCTTCCGAGGCGAATCTGACTGGCGTGGCCGGTATGCGGCAGTGCATCGTGCGGTGGTGAATGGATCTGCCTTTGCCGAGCATGAAGACCGTTGGATCTTGGGTCTTCGAGGCCTGGATGTCACCAAGATCAGCGTCGACTATCAGCTGTCGCTTCTGCTGGGGTCGGATGCCTGGGTTGTGCTGGAAGGTCCGTGCCGGCTGTCGCAGGGGCCTGCTGCCGGGGACGGCCCGCAGGAGATGCTGGATCCCGGGCAGCAGGATGTGGCGGCGGCTCTGGCCTTGTTCGGTGCCAAGGTCGTGTCTGCACTGGCCTTCAAGACGGGATCGCTGCGGATGGTCTTCGACAACGGGCTGCATCTCAGTTGCCGGGCCGATCCGTCGTTCGAAGCCTGGCAGGTGACAGGGCCGGCAGGTTGGCGGTTTGTGTCGTTGCCGAGTGGGGATCTTGCGGTGTGGTCCGGCGCCGAGGCGGCCGGAGGGGACGAAGATGGTTAGCCGTCGGCCTGTTGGGCTCGAGTCCGGGCGAGTCGGTAGGAGTCGGTGCCGGTCTCGATGATGTTGCTGCCGAAGGTGAGGCGGTCGACGATGGCGCCGCAGAGTCGCGGGGCAACGGTGGAGTCCGGTTGTCAGTGCCGGGTGCAAGACTGCCCGGCATGATCGAACCGAACCCGAAAGCGGACCTTCTCCGATATCTACAAGAGGCGCGTGACGCCCTGTTGTGGAAGCTCGATGGGCTCTCGGAATACGACGTCCGTCGCCCGCTGACCCCCACGGGCACGAACCTGTTGGGGCTGGTCAAGCATGTCGCCAGCGTGGAGCTTGGATACTTCGGCGACACGTTCGGGCGGCCGTTCTTCGATGAAGAGCCGCCGCCCTGGTGGTATACGGAGGATGCAGAACCCGAATCAGACATGTGGGCCTCTGCAGACGAGTCGCGCGAAGAGATCGTGGGGCTGTATCACCAGGCGTGGGGGCACTCCAACAGCACGATCGCGACGCTGACGCTTGACGCGATCGGTCACGTCCCGTGGTGGCCGGAGGAACGCCAAGAGGTGACACTGCACCACATCCTGGTACGCGTGATATCCGAAACCCAGCGGCACGCCGGCCACGCCGACATCGTGCGAGAACTCATCGACGGATCCGTCGGGTATTTGCAGGGCAAGGACAACATGCCACCAGGTGATCAGGCATGGTGGGAGGACTACTGGAGCCGTCTGGAGCGTGTGGCGCGGGAAGCCGGTAACCACGCCACCCTCCCCGCCCCGCCGACCCGTCACCCAGACCGCACCTTCGGTGTCAGTGAGGCCGCGGCCCCGCGACAGTACGCAGCCTGCTCACCTCAGTGCGGTGATCAGGCGTAGGGATGACCAGCACTTCGGGGCGCCGGGTGTTCCCCGACCACCCAAGGCTCACTCGGAGGATCCGCGGCGGGCACGTCATGTCCTGACCAAAGATGCGCCTGCCGGCTCCACCACCTCCTGATGTACGGCCGCACGGCGCCCGCCCTCGCAGAGCGGCGCAGCCGTTCCCGGTCTGGTGCTTCAGCCCCGCCTACCCAAGCTCCGGGCTCACTGACGATCCTGGTCGCCGCCCAGCACCCGGGCGAGACCAGCGGCGCGATCGCGGAGAACCCGGGGTCGCGCTGGCCCGACGGACCGGGGAGCATCCCGCAGCCGTCGGTGGTGACCGTCTGGGCCGACTGATCAGCAGCAGGACGACGTGCCGTCCGGGACGGCCTCGGCAAGCAGCTGCGGTTGTACGACCCCGGACGGCGCGCCGTCCGCTTCCGGCTTGGAGGCTCGGATGATGGCGGAGTGCATCCCGTCGGCCACCTGATGTGTCGGCGTGACCTCGACCGCGGTGAAGCCGGCCGCCTCCAGCCCCTGCCGGTACTCGGCGAAGGACAGCGCGCCGGCGATGCAGCCCACATAGTCCCCGCGCTCGGCCCGCTGCGCCGGAGTGAGCCGGTCCTCGGCCACGACATCGGAGATGCCGATCCGGCCGCCCGGCACGAGCACGCGGAACATCTCCGCGAACACGGCGGGCTTGTCGACGGACAGGTTGATCACACAGTTGGAGATCACGACGTCGATGGTGCTCGCGGGCAAGGGCACGGACTCGATGGTCCCCTTCAGGAACTCGACGTTGGTCGCGTCGGCCTTTTTGGCGTTGGCCAGGGCGAGGGTGAGCATCTCGTCGGTCATGTCCAGCCCGTACGCCTTGCCGCCCGGCCCGACGCGCCGAGCCGACAGCAGTACGTCGATGCCGCCACCGGAACCGAGGTCCAACACCCGTTCGCCTTCGCGCAGTTCGGCGACGGCGAGCGGGTTGCCGCAGCCGAGGGAGGCGGCGACGGCTTCGGCAGGCAGTGCCTCACGCTCGTCGGCCGCGTAGAGCCCCGCACCGAAGCCTTCTTCGATGTCGGCGGTCTGCGAACCGCAGCAGCTGCCGTCATCGCTGTCGGGCCCGCAGCACGCCGCACCGCTCCGCGTGACCTTCACTGCGGCAGCCGCGTATCCCACCCGTACGGCCTCCCGTACCTCATCAGGGCTCTGTCCGGCCATGACAGCCTCCTCCACTGATTCGACATCCATGGATTCAACAGTGCTCCCTGAATTGACAGCCGTCAACATAGAGGAAGGTCGAATCAGACGGACAGCCAGCGGTCGAGGTACTCGCGCAGACCCGCGAGCCGCGCGCCACGGGCCACGTAACCGAGGTAGCCATCGGGACGTACAAGCCCATGCACGACATCAGGCCAAGGACCCTGGTCATCCACGCGATGGACGGCCACGACGCTGTCCCGCCCCCTCAGGACGGCAACGATCTGCTCGTCGCTCCACAGATGGCGCGGACCGGTGAGCAGCAAGTGATAGCCCGGGCCGGCACAACGGGACTGGAGCCCGCGCGGAAGATCGGGCAGCCGGTCACCGGCTCGCGGACCTCGCCGCGGCGGACGCGAGCCCGCCACGGAGACGGGACTGCGCCGGTAGTGAATGCCGAGCTCGGAGACCGTCCGGAAGAGCCGCCGACGCAGCGCCGTCGACCGCAGTGCCAACGGGGCCAGGCGCGGGGCGAGTTGGGTGCGGGCAAGGCGGATGGCCGGGTTACTGCTGGTGCCGATCGTGAACGCGCGGTCGGTGAAGCTCCGGACAACGCGGCCGACCGGCGCCCGCTCGGTGCCGTACGTCTCCAGCAGCTCCTCCGGCGCGGCACCCCGGCAGACGAGGGCGAGCTTCCAGCCGAGGTTGAGCGCATCCTGGATGCCGGTGTTCATCCCCTGCGCGCCCGCCGGGCTGTGGATGTGGGCGGCGTCCCCGGCGAGGAAGCAGCGCCCGGCGCGGTAGCGGGAGGCCCCGCGGTTGTGCAGCCGGAAGTCCGTCATCCATGCCGGGTCCCGCAGCACGAGCCCGTCGTCGGTGTAGCGATCGGTGATCCCCTGAAGCAGCGGGAGGGTGACTTCTGCGTCCGGAGCTTCGGGCGGCCGCATCGAGAGCATGCGCCAGGTGGCCGGCGAGCCGAGCGGGAAGAAGAACAGCATCCCGATCCCGGTCATGTACGTGTGCACGGCGCCGGGTTCCAGTCCGTCGACCTCCAGGTCGGCGAGCAGGAACGTCCGCGGATACGCGTAACCCTCGAAGTCGATGCCCGCCTGTGCCCGCACGATGCTGTGGGCACCGTCGCAGCCGACGACGTATCGCGCCTCCACCACCTCCTCGACCCCGTCCCCGCGTCGCAGCCGACAGCGGACCTCCGCATCCGTTGGCTCCAGACGCACCAGCTCGGTGCCGCGCTCGATCGGCACATCCTGCGCGGCGAGGCGTTCGGCGAGGACACGTTCGGTCTCGGCCTGCGACAGGAACAGCAGGTAGGGATACGGGGTGTCGGTCACCCCGATGTCGAAGAGACGCGTCGCCACGACACGCCGAGGCAGGTGCATCCGCAGCTTCATCGCGGGATTCCCCCAGGCGACCAGCCCGTCCGTGACCCCGAGTCCGGCCAGCGCCTCGAGCGTCCGGGGCTGAATCGCCAACGCGCGTGACTCGTGCACGCGGTCCGTCGAACGGTCGACGATCCGGAACCGTGTCCCGTACGACCGCAGCTGTGCGGCAAGCGCGAGCCCTGTCGGACCCCCACCGACCACCAGCACATCCAGCGGTGCCGTCATGGACCCACGGTAGTGCCGATAAGTCTCGACCGACATGCGCGACCCTGTAGGGCCGTTTCCTCATCGGGCAGTTTCCTTGTCCCTCACCCTGCGAAGCAGAAGGGAATCGCGGCTGCCATAGCCGTCGGCATCGGTGCGGCACCGTAGGCATCAGACCGCCTCGTTCACCGTCATCCAGCGCCACTGGGTGAACTGCTCCAGATTGGCGGTGCCGCCGACGCGGGAGCCGTTGCCCGATGCTCCCATCCCGCCGAAGGGGGCGTTCGCGGCGTCCTTGGCACAGACGTCGTTGAGGTGCACCATGCCGGTGCGCAGCCGCTCGGCGATGGCCGCCGCCCGCGGCACCGAACGGGAGTGCACAGCCGCCGTCAGGCCGTATTCGGTGTCGTTGGCGATCTCGACGGCCTCCGTGTCGGTACGGAACGCGACGACGGGGGCGACGGGCCCGAAGATCTCCTCCGTGAAGGCGGGCATGGTCCGCTCGACGTGGTCCAGGACGGTGGGCGGGTAGAACAGCCCGTCGCGGCGTCCGCCGGCCAGCACCCGTGCCCCGGCGGCCACGCTCTCGTCCACGATCCGTTCGATCCTCGCGGCCTGGCGCTCACTGATCACGGGCCCGAGGACCACACCCTCCTCTCGGGGGTTACCGACCCGCAGCGCCTTGGCCTGCCCGATCAGTGCCTCGGTGTACGGCTCCACGAGGTCGGCGTGCACCAGATGACGTCCGGCGGCGACGCAGGCCTGCCCCTGATAGCCGAAGGAACTCATCGCCCCGGCTGCCGCGGCGGCGTCGACGTCCGCGTCGTCGAGCACGACGATCGAGTTCTTGCCGCCCAGTTCCAGGGCCACCCGCTTGAGCCGGTCGCCCGCGGCGCGGGCGACGGCCCGTCCTGCCTCGGTGGAGCCGGTGAACGCGACCATGGCGACGTGGGGATCGGCCACGACCGCCTCACCGGTGGCGGGGCCTCCGGGC
The DNA here is from genome assembly GCF_045041015.1 of Streptomyces sp. NBC_00019. Lineage (NCBI taxonomy): Bacteria > Bacillati > Actinomycetota > Actinomycetes > Kitasatosporales > Streptomycetaceae > Streptomyces > Streptomyces sp. NBC_00019. The sequence continues at coordinate 11,013,017 of NZ_CP108302.1, read as the reverse complement.
AGGACGTGGAGCAGCCCCTCGGGCAGTTCGGCATCCTCGAACAGCCGCGCCACGACGACACCGCCGGACACCGGTGTGTGGGGATCGGGCTTGAGCAGGACGGCGTTGCCCAGCACAAGCGCGGGCGCGAGGGCCCGCATGGCGAACAGCAGGGGGGCGTTCCAAGGGTTGATGACGCCGACCACCCCCAGCGGTACCCGCCATGCGTAACTGGCCTGACCGGGCATCGACGGGCTCAGGATCTCGCCGCGGGGCAGCGACGCGAGCCCGACGGCCTGCGCCAGTTGGCTGAGTCCGGCCGCGATCTCGTAGTCGGCCTTGGCCGGGACGCCGCCGGACTCTCTGACGATCCACTCGCGGATCGCCCCGCTGTTGTCGCGCAGCGCCCGGGCGGCACGGAGCAGGACCTCGGCGCGCTCCTGGGGTGCGGTCTCGCCCCAGGCCCGCTGAGCCCGGGCAGCCAGGGCGCCGGCCCGGGCGACATCCGCGGGCGCCGCCACGCCCACTTCCGCCAGCCGCTCTCCCGTGGCGGGTTCGTTCACCGACCGAGCCCCGCCCTCGGACTGCCGCCAGCCGCCGCTGTAGATCTTCCCGGTCCATACGGTCGCGTCCGGCCACGTTCCCTCGCGGGTGGCAGTCATGGCACAACCTTCCGCCATCGATGTACTGATACCCCTTTTAGCACCTATAGCCTTATCAAGCTATATATCCACCTACTCCCCCGGTTGCTCCTGGCTGGGCCGGGACGCACGGTGGAATGACCAAGGTGAGGGCGGACGAACGTGATGACGGGTTCTGAAAGCGCCGACGACGACCAGGCGGCGTGCTGGCCGGACGACCTCATCGACGAGTCGGACACGGCCAGAGCCACCGTGGATCCGGACGGCATCGTGACCGGGTGGAGCGAGGGAGCACGACGGCTGCTCGGATTCCGGCCCGCGGAGGTCATCGGCCGGCCCGCGGCCCCGCTGCTCGCCGGGGAGCCGCCCTCCGAGACGCTGCGCCTCCTGCAAACGCTGCCGAGGTGGAACGGAACGGCGACTCTCCTACACCGGGACGGCCACCGCCTTGCGGTGAACCTGCTGGCCCACCGTCGAAAGCCCGACTGCGAGGACAACGGGAGCAGCGAGTGGCTCCTGGTCTCCCCGCTGGCCCGGCCGTCGTCGCCCCTCCAGGACGACGCACTGGTGATGTGGGCGTTCGCCCGGTCCCCGTCCACGACGGCGCTCTACGACACCGGCCTGCGGCTGCGGCGCGCGAACGCGGACATGGAACGTGTCATCGGCCTGCCCGAAGCGGCGATGCAGGGCTTGCGCGTGTCGGAGATCGTGGTCGACCCGGAGGGCGACCGGACGGAACAGTGCATGCGGCGGGCGCTGGAGACCGGCGAACAGCAGCATCTGCAGCAGATCCTGCACCTGGCGGGCCACGAGCGCGAGAGCATCTGGACGACTTCACTCACCCCTGTGCGGGACGCCGGTGGAACGGTACGGGGCGTGCTCCTCTCCGCACACGACATGACCGAGGAGCACCTGGCCCGGGGACGTCTGGCCCTGCTCAACGAAGCCAGCATCCGCATCGGCAGCACTCTGGACCTCGCCCGGACCGCTCAGGAACTCGCCGACGTGGCCATCCCCCAGCTCGCGGACTTCGTCACCGTCGACCTGCTCCCCGCCATCGAAGGCGGCGACGACCCGCGCGCTGGCTCACCGCCCAGCCCCGTCATGCTGCGCCGTGTCGCCTACCAGTCCGTCCTGGAGGGCTGCCCCGAGGTCGTGGTGAAGCGCGGAACGGTGGCCGCGTACCCGGACGAGTCGACTGCGGCCAGATGCCTCATCACCGGCAGGCCGCTGATCGAGAATGTGACGGCCCACGCGATGGACCGGGTAGCGCGCCAGACCCCGGACCGGGCCGAGCGGATGCGACGCTACGGTTTCCACTCAGTGCTGGCCGTGCCGATGCGCGCCCGAGGCATCACTCTCGGCGTGGCCACCTTCTCCCGCCACCGGCGCCCGGAACCCTTCGAGCAGGACGACCTGCTCCTGGGCGAGGAGATCACCGCCAGGGCCGCCGTATGCATCGACAACGCCCGTCGCTACACCCGCGAGCGCCGCACCTCCCTCACCCTGCAGCGCAGTCTCCTGCCACAGCGGCTGCCCCCTCAGGCCGCCGTGGACGTCGCCTCCCGGTACCTGCCCGCCAGCACGCAGGCCGGCGTCGGCGGCGACTGGTTCGACGTGATCCCGTTGTCCGGCGCCCGGGTCGCGCTCGTCGTCGGCGACGTCGTCGGCCACGGCATCCAGGCCTCGGCCACCATGGGACGGCTACGCACCGCCGTGCGCACCCTGGCCGATGTCGACCTCCCGCCCGACGAGCTGCTGACCCACCTGGACGACCTGGTCATCCACCTGTCCGCTGAGGCCGAAAACGCAGCCGGCGACATCGGCGCGACCTGCCTGTACGCCGTCTACGACCCGGTCTCCCGGCGCTGCACCCTGGCGCGCGCGGGTCACCCCCTACCCGCGGTGACGACTCCGGACGGCGCCGTGGAATTCCCCGACGTCCCCTCCGGCCCGCCGCTGGGGCTGGGCGGCTTGCCCTTCGAAGCCGCCGAGATCGAGCTGCCTGAAGGGAGTCTCCTCACGCTGTACACCGACGGTCTCATCGAGGCCCGTGGCCGCGACATCGACGAAGGCCTCGACGCGCTGCGCGAGGTGCTGGCCCGGCCGGCTTCGTCCTTGGAGAGCACCTGCGACACCGTGCTCCAGACACTTCTCCCGGAGGACCGCGCCGCCGATGACGTGGCGCTGCTGATAGCCCGCACGCGCGCCCTGGACGCGGCCCACGTCGCCACCTGGGACGTGCCGCCCCATCCCTCAGCAGTCGCCGAGACCCGTAGGAACACCTGCTGGCAGCTGGCCGCCTGGAACCTGGACGAAGCCGCCTTCGTCACCGAACTGGTCGTCAGCGAACTCGTCACCAATGCCATCCGCTACGGCGGCGCCCCCATCCAGCTCCGGCTCATCCGCGACCGCAACCTCATCTGCGAGGTCTCCGACGCCAGCAACACCGCCCCCCACCTGCGTCGAGCCCGCGCCTTCGACGAAGGCGGCCGCGGCCTGCTTCTGGTCGCCCAGCTCACGCAGGGCTGGGGGACCCGCCAGACGTACACCGGCAAAACAATCTGGGCCGAACAGACCCTCCCCATCACCTGACAGCGGAGCGGACCAGGTCCTCACGGTGAATCAGAGATGGGTGCGGATCCTGGTCGGGTGGCCCGGGGCATCTCAGCCCCGGGCTCCCACAGATCCGTACGTGACGCCGTCATACGGCTCTTGTCGCTCTGGTCACTTGACGGCCGGTTTCACCCAGATCCAGTGTGCGAAGTACCGAGGGTTACGGGCTGCTGCCTGCGCCATGGACTGGCGGGCCCTTCTCAGGGTTCCTGCCCTCTTGTACTTCTTCATGATCCACCGCAGCAGATAGGTGTTGATGCGGTCGAGTACGGGCGTCAGCTCGGTGTGGAAGAAGGCCCCGTAGTAGGCCATCCAGCCTCGGACGATCGGATTGACCATTCGCGCGAGGTCTGCCTCCGTGCTGTTCACGCGCCGGTGCAATCGCCAGGACTTCACCACCGCGCTCATCTTCTTCAGCATGATCTAGCGAGGAACCCCGGGCGTTCACGACTCCGTTGGGAAAGGCGTGATTCGAGCAGGGCTGTGTCGTTCGTCTTGTTGATGGCTATGGTCGTTGGCGGGGTGAGGGGCGCGGGATGTCGCTGGAGTCGCGGTCGGATGATGGGGTGCCTGAGCTGACGGCTCGGGTGGTGCGGGCCTCGTTCCCCAAGGGGACGTTGGCGGTCCGGATCCGGGACGTGCTTGGTCCGCTGTTCACAGACGAGGACTTCGCTGAGGCTTTCGCTGACCGGGGTCGGCCCGCAATCTCGCCGGGTGCTCTGGCCTTGGTGTCGGTCTTGCAATACGCGGAGGGATTGTCCGACCGGCAAGCCGCTGACCAGGTACGGGCCAGGATGGACTGGAAGTTCCTGCTCGGGCTGGAGCTGGATGATCCGGGATTCGACTTCACTGTCCTGGGTGACTTCCGCTCCCGCCTGATCACGCACGGGCTGGAGGAACGGGTCCTGGAGGTGATCCTGTCCCGGTTGTCCGATGCAGCACTGCTGCGGGCCGGTGGCCGGCAGCGCACCGATTCCACTCATGTGCTGGCCGCGGTGCGCACGCTGAACCGGATGGAGTTCGTCGGTGAAACGCTTCGGGCAGCGCTGGAGGCGCTGGCCGCAGCAGCCCCGGACTGGCTGACACCGTTGATCAGCACCGCATGGGTGGAGCGCTACGGGGCCAGGATCGACAACTACCGCTTCCCTAAAGGGGAAAATGTCCGCCGGGAATGGGCCGAACAGGTCGGCCGGGACGGGTTCGTGCTCCTGGACGCCGTCGATGAGACGGCCGCATTGGCCTGGCTGGGGGAGGTCCCCGCAGTGCGCATCCTGCGCCGGGCCTGGATGGAGCAGTACCACCGGGACGGGAAGGGGGTGCGCTGGCGGGAGGGCAAGGACCTCCCGCCAGCCAGAGACCGGCTGTCCTCGCCCTATGACGCCGATGCCCACTACGGCATCAAGCGTGGGTCGGGCTGGTGCGGCTACAAGGTCCACCTGAGCGAGACCTGCGAGGCTGATGCACCGCATCTGATCACAAATGTCGAGACCACGAGCGCCACCGTCAACGACACTGAGCTCACCGCTATCGTCCACCAACGTCTTGCCCAACGGGGGCTGACACCGCACGAGCATGTGGTGGACGCCGGATATGTCACCGCCGCCCACATCCTGGCCGCCCGCGAGGATCACGGCATCGACCTGCTCGGACCGGTCGGCATCGACACCCACCACAGCGGGCGCGATGACCAGGCACCAGACCTGACCCAGGCCGCCTTCACAACGGACTGGGACGCTCGCAGGGTTACCTGCCCGCAGGGCGCGGCCAGTGTCAGCTGGTCCCAGCAGCGCAAAGCCAGCGGCACTCCGCTCGTCCGGGTGTACTTCGCGCTCGCCGACTGCGACCCATGTCCGCTGAGACCGAGGTGCACCAAGGCAGCCAACGGCAAGTGGGGTCGCAGCCTGACCCTGCTGCCCCGCGAGCAGCAGCAGATCCTGGAACAACGACGCGCGGAACAGCAAACCGACGCGTGGAAAGAGCGCTACGACGCGCGAGCCGGGGTGGAAGGCACCATCTCCCAGGCCGTCCGCCGCACCCGCCTGCGACGCACGCCCTACCAGGGCCTGCACAAGACGCACTTGGCGAACATTCTCTCCGCCACCGCTGTCAACATCGCGCGCGTCGACGCCTGGCTGAACGGCACCCCACTCGGCGCAACCCGCGTCACCCACCTCGCTCGGCTTGCCCACGCGACATGACCTCAGCACGAGAACCGCTTTGCGCCTTTCCCAACGGAGTCGTTCACGCCCGGGAGGAATCGCTTCTCTCGGCTGCTCTGACCCGCGCGGGCGCACGGGTCTGCACTGTTGACCTCAGTCAGGACGCTTCTGGTTCGCGATGTACTCCTTCACCAGGGCGAGCGGTGCGCCGCCGCATGATGCGGCGAAGTAGGACGGAGACCAGAAGTGCTCGCCCCACAGGTACCGGCGGATGTGGCCGGGGAACTCCTGGCGCAAGCGGCGGGCGGAGACGCCCTTGAGGCTGCCGACGAGTCGGGAGATGGCGACCTTCGGTGGGTAATGCACCAGCAGGTGTACGTGATCGCGCTCGCCGTTGAACTCGCGCAGGTCCGCGCCGAAGTCCGCGCACACATCCCGCATGACCTCTTCGCAGCGCTTGAGGATGTCGTCGGTGAACGGTCCGCGCCGGTACTTGGGGGTGAAGACCAAGTGCGCATGAAGGGTGTAGACGACGCTACGGCCCCTGCGGATATCGGGGTTTGGTTCCCATCGAGGTGACATAGAGCAATGCTATATTCGTCCCCGTGAAGATCGTCGTGCAGGTGAAACTCGTGCCGGATGCCATCCAGGCGTCGGTACTCGAGTCGACCCTGCGCACGGTCAACGACGCCGCGAACTGGGTGTCGGAGGTGGCGTTCGAGCACGGTGTTCCGCGTGAGTACGAGTTGCGCAAGCACACCTACGCCGAACTCAAGGCCCGGGGCTTCGGGGCGCAGGCCGCGCAGCACACCATCAAGAAGGTGCGCGACGCCTACACCACACTCAAGGCCAACGTTCGGGCCGGGAATCTTGGGAAGGAAGGCTCCAAGCGCCGCCGTAAGGCGGAGTCCAAGCCGATCGTCTTCCGGCCCGAGGCCGCCCAGGCGTACGACGACCGGTGCCTTTCCTGGCAGTACGACCAGCAGACCGTGTCCATCTGGACCACTTCCGGACGGCTCAAGAGCGTCCGCTTTGTCTGCTCCGCCGACGCGCTCAAGACGCTCCGGGCGCACCGGCAGGGAGAGTCCGACCTCATCGAGCGTGACGGCGTCTTCTACCTGATCGCCACCTGCGAGGTACCCGAGGCCGAGCAGTACGGGCCGGACGGCTTCATCGGCGTGGACCTCGGCATCGCCAACATCGCCACCACGTCCACCGGCTACCTCGCCGCCGGGCGGGGGCTGGGCAGGTACCGCAAGCGACAGCTTGTCCTGCGTGCCAAGCTCCAGAAGAAGCGCACCAAGAGCGCCCAGCGGCGACTCAAGGCCCGTGCCCGCAAAGAGGCGCGGCACGTCGCCAACCAGAACCACATCATCTCCAAGACGATCGTGACCGAGGCTGAACGCACCGGGCGCGGCCTGTCCCTCGAAGAACTCAAGGGCATCCGCTCCCGGGTACGGCTCCGCAAGCCCCAACGGGTCGCACTCCACTCCTGGGCGTTCGCCCAGCTCGCAGACTTCATCGTCTACAAGGCCAAGCGGGCAGGCGTGCCCCTGGTCTTCGTCGATCCCGCGTACACGTCGCAGACATGCGCCGAGTGCGGTCACGTCGACAAGCGAAACCGTGTCGACCAGGGGCTTTTCATCTGCCGGGGGTGCGGGGTCGTTGTCCACGCCGACCGGAATGCTTCCCACAACATCGCCGCGCGTGGCGAGAGCGTGTGGAACGCGGGGCGTGAGTCACGCGTCCCTGCCACCCGATAGGGGTGTCTGGACGGAGGAGTCCAACCCGGCAGCCAGCCGGGCACTACCTCCAAGCCCGGTCCTTCAGGGCCGGGTCAAGTTGACGGCGTCCCTGCTGACCGCCGGGAGGAAGGCCGTGTGTCAACGGTCATTGAGACGCCCAGGTAGGTGGCCGTTGGAGGCCCAGGCTGGTGGCCATCAGAAATCCAGGTGTGTGGCCAGTGGTGTTCCTGGGGGTGGGGGTCAGTTCAGGGGGACCACTCCCTTCCCGGCGAGGGCCTCGGCGAGGCGGTGCGAGTCGCCGGTGGTGGTCACGAGGTGAGCGTGGTGCATGAGTCGGTCGGTGCTCGCGCCCGCGAGGGTCTTCGGCATGATCGTGTCAAAGCCTGAGGGGTGAATGTTGCTGGTCACCGCGATGGAGCGGCGTTCGTAGGCGGCGTCGATGATGCGGTAGAACGCCTCGGCGGCGTCTTCCCCGACGGGCAGCAGGCCGATGTCGTCGATGACGATGAGGTCCGCGCGGCAGATCCGGGCGACGGTCCGTGCGGTGGACCCGTCGACCTTCGACTTCCCGATCGCGGCGCTGAGCGTCTCCAGGGTGAACCAGGACACCCGCAGGTCGTTTTCGATCGCGGCCTGGGCCAGGCCCTCGGTGAAGTGGCTCTTGCCCGTCCCCGACGGGCCGGCGATCACCAAATTCTCGGCGCGACCGATCCACTCCAGGGTGATCAGGGAGTTCTGTGTGGGTTCGGGGATCGTGGAGTCCTCGGCCCGCCAGGAGCCCAGGGTCTTGCCGGTGGGGAAGTTCGCCGAGTGCCGTCGCAGCCGCCGGGTGGCCGCGTCGCGGCCGGTGACCTCCTCGGCGATCAGCAGCCGCAACACCTCGGCGGGGTCCCAGCGTTGGGCGCGGGCGGTGGCCAGCACGTCGGGGGCGGCTTTGCGCATATAGGGCAGGCGCATGCGGCGCATGAGCTTGTCGAGTTCCTCGGGGAGGGCGGGCGGGCTGGGAAAACTCACGAAGGTGCCGTTCTCGTTAGTGACGTGCGGTCAGAATGCAGTGGTAGACGGCGTGTTGGCTCAGCGGCCCAGGGCCTGCCAGCCGATGGTTCCGTTCTGGACGGAGTGGGCCTCGTCCGCGCGGATGACCTCGCCGGCGGGCTTGCTGTCCGCGAGGTGTCCCAGGATCGAGAGCAGGTCGTCGTCGGCGAAGCGCCCGGCCATGGCCGCCAGACCGAGGGCCTGGTCGACTTTGTCGTTGCCCAGGACGGTGGCCAGCTCGACCGCGCGGGCCATCTTGGCGCGGATGCGGACCGCGCCGGCGGGGCCGGCCTCCTTGAGCCAGCGGCCCGCGCCGGGGCCGATGCCGACGAACGTGATCTCCGCTGCCGAGCGGGGCTGCAGCCTCGGCTGGTGGATGCTGCGGCCGTCGGGGTGGTCGGGGTAGTGCTCGTCGATGATCTGTGGAACACCCGGGGTGGAAAGCTGGTGGCGCCAAATCTCGGAGAGGTCACCGGAGTTGGTGCGGGCGGTGATGGACAGTTCCTCGCCGACCACCCGGCACCACACCTTGGCGCCGGTATAGCCCGGCGGGGTCGAGTAGCGCACCGCGTTGAAGCTGATGGTGCGGTCGGAGCCGACCAGTCTCTCCTCGCCCAGGGCGAGCGCGAGCGGCTCGATGGGCAGGACGTGCAGCGTGGTGCGTTCGACGTCCAGGCGGCTCGCGGGTATCTGCCCAGTCGCCCGGTGGCGGCGCGAGTTCACCGCATCGCACCAGGTCAGGCAGGCATCGGCGAGCTCGGCGAAGGTGTCGTAGGCGGCCAGCAGGTTCGCGCCGGTGGGCACCAGGTCGGCCTTCGCGATGCGGACCGTGGCCTCCGCGCCGCCCTTCGATTCGGGATCGTAGGGCACGCAACTGACCACCTGGCAGCCGTAATGCCGGCCCGCGGCGACCATCTGCGGATGACGTACCGGGATCCCGGCGATGTGCTCGACGGTGACCGTCTTCGCGTTGTCGGTCAGCACGTATGTCGGCGCCCCGCCGATCCGCCTGAGCGTGGTGTCCAGGCAGGCCACCAGCGTGCCCAAGGTGCAGTCCCAGACCGGGATCACGACCCGGAACCGTGACCAGGACAGCCATGCGCAGAACAGCCAGGTCCGTCGGCCGCCGATGCGCGGGCCCTCGCCCCAGTCGAACTGCAGCCACCGGCCCGGCTCGGGAATCCACGGCCGGTAGGTGCGGCGCTTGCCCGCCTTCCACGCGGTCTTTGCCGTGTTCACCGCCCGTCTCGTCGAGCGTGCGCTGCCCCGGTAGCCCATCTGCACGAGCTTGTCGTGGACCACATCGGCGCGGATCGTCGCCTTCGACTGCTCGACCCACTCCTCGACCTTCTCCAGGAACGCGTCGATCATCTTCGGCCGCGGCTCTCGCTCATAGGGATTGCGCCCGCCGTTGCGGGCCTCGACATACCTCTTGACCGTCTTCGGGTCGTGCCCCGTCAAGGTCGCCGCCGACCAGACCGTTCCGGTCAGGTCGTACGCCTCAAGGATTTCCATGATCTCCGTGTCAGACTTCGTCACAGGACCTCTCCGGCCGGTAGCTGATGCGTGGAAACACCAGCAAACGGTCGGAGGGGCCTCCTCCAGTTAAGGAAGTGATCAGGAACACCACTGGTCAGACGGCCATCCACCGGGAATTCCGGTGGCCATCAGCCTGGACTCGGCTGGCCGCACATCTGGACTTTGCCATGGCCGCCGTCACCGTGAACACCACGCCATCCTTCCGCTGAGCCGACCTCGGCCGGAAGGTGAACCCCAGGAACGTGAACGACACCTGCTCGAACGAGCCGCGCCGGTTGCTGTCCTTGCAGTACACAATCTTCGTCTTGTCCGGGTGCAGCTCCAACCCGACCTCGGCCATCCGTTCGTGCAGCGCGGCCAGGACCTCACGGGCCTGGGTCGCGGAGGTACAGTGCACCACCGCGTCGTCCGCGTAGCGTTCGAAGGCGACCCCGGGGAACTCCCGGGCGAACGCGTAGTGCATGAACAGGTTGGCGAGGACGGGTGAGACCGAGGAGCCCTGCGGGGCAATGCCACTTATTTAAGAAACGGCCAGGATTTTGATGTGGGGCGGGTCCGGGTGGCGGGTTGTGGTTTCGGTTGGGAGTTTCTTCCTGTAGGCGTGGACGTGGACGCGTTTGACGGCGCGTGGGCTACTGCGGTTCCTCCGGCGGGGGTTGAGTCTTTCGACGATTTCTGCGCGTGCCGTCTCAAGGGCGTTAATGAGGTGGTGAGGGGGAAAAGCCCGCCTGGTCTGTGACCTGGCGTCGGATAATGCGCAGTGACCGCATGAAGGACAGTCGGTCTGGGTCGATGTCGGCTGCCTCGCACATCAGATGCCGGACCGCGTAGTGCGTGAGGAGCAGTGCCCAGATCTCCTGCTCGATCATTTCCGGTGTCTTCGAGCGCAGTACGCCGCCACGGCCTCGCTGATGAGTTTTGATCTCGTCCAGGCTGGATTCGAATTCCCAGCGTTCGGCATAGGCGGCCGCGAGTTCAGCGGAACTTGCCTCGTCGGGGTCCATGATGGTGGTGATCAGGCAGAAGATCTCGCCCTTGCCTTCACGGTTTGTCACTTCGTATTCGATGACCCGGACCGGAAGTCCGGACGGTTCCTCGATGTTCGCCGATCCGCGGTGTCGCTGGACCGCGCGCCGGCGGCGGACCTTCGGGTCGAGGAGGAACGACTCGTACGACCCGTCCTTCAGGGGCCGCACCACGGGCAGGTGAGGCCCGTCAGGCATGCGCCACAGCAGATCCGCGCCGGTAGCCGCGGCAGCTTCCCACAGGCGGTACGCATAGAATCCCCGGTCAGCGGTGACCAGCATGCCCGGTTCGAAATCGACGACGAGTTCCCCGGCGAGAATACCTTCATCCACGCGCCAGGGCCCCAGCCGTGCTGCTACTACGGCATGGGTCCCGCATTCGCCCAGCCCCACGATCTTCACCTGGGGAAAAGGCGCCGGATTCTTCGTGCCTCCCGACCGGCCGAACCTCGCGTCATTCGCAGGGGTATCGGGAACATCCAGCACGAAACCGTCGATGGCCATCAGCCGCCACCGCCCCAGCCACGCCCCTTGCGTGCCCCGCCGAGCGCAAGGCAGTGCCACCCGCTCAAGCAGCAGCCTCAACGGCTCCGGTCCCAGACGCCGGCGCGCCTGGGAAATTGCACCCGTCGTGGGAACTGTCCAGTCCTTGCGCCATGTCCCCAGAAACCGCAGACCGTTGACAAGAAGCCGCATCACTTCCTCGTACGACTCGCCGAAGAACAGACACAAGCCCATCACGTAATAGACAACAACACGCGCCGGCAGCAGACGTGACCGCTTTTCCATCCGTCCCGTCTCGACGAGAACCTCATCGACCAGATCACGGTCGACCAGGCGCGTCAGAACACCAACACCCACCCGGTCAGTTAGACGCATGCCCGAAACTGCCGCCGAGCCCTCCAGCACCCCACCCATAGGCGAGGAAGGTATCCGGTCTCCTGGAAACAACAAAGCACCGGTACTTGGATAGTTGACCATCCACAGGCAGCCCGGGCGTGTCGCTGTGGAAAAGTGGACGACTGGACATCAGTCACTTATCTAAGTGGCATTGCCCTGCGGGGTTCCCCGGTCCCGGGTCAGCAGGGTCCCGTCGGGCTGTTGCAACGGCGCAGCCAGCCACCGCGTCACATACAGCACGACCCAACGGGCATCGGTGTGCGCTTCGACGGCCTTGAGCACCAGGTCCCACCGCACGCTGTCGAAGAACTTCCGGATGTCCAGATCGATCACCCAGTCGTACTTCCAGCAGCGTTTGCGGCAGACCCCGACCGCGTCCAAGGCCGACCGGTGAGGCCGATACCCGTAGGAGTCGGGGTGGAAAATGGGCTCCACTCGTTTCTCCATATGGGCTGCCACCACGGTCTGCGCGATCCGATCGGCGACGGTGGGCACCCCGAGCACACGGACACCAACGGCCCCGTGCTGCTTGGGGATCTCCACCGCCTTCACCGGGGGTGGGAAGTAGGTCCCCGAGGACATCCGGTTCCAGATCTTGTACAGGTTTCCCCGCAGATCCTTCTCGAACTCCTCGATGGACACCCCATCCACCCCCGGCGCTCCCTGATTGCCCTTCACCTTGATCCAGGCGTCCCACACCTCCGACTTGGAGATGTCGAACGATTTGCCAGATGCTTTCAGCTGGTCCATCGGGCTCCTCCCAGAGCTCTGGTTGACCAAACGAAACAGCCACGAGCGACCCGGCCCCTTCGCTCCACCCCCGTTACAGAGGCCTCCGCACTACTACGGGCCGGTCCGCCGGCGTCCCCGGCCCGGCACTCGAAGTCCCTACGGGGCACTCCCGACTCGGGCACTCCCGGCGCCCATGCTGCTGAGTACGGGCATGCCGAAGACGCCTTCCCACGTTCCGCACGAGAGCGGCAGACAGGGTTCACGTCACCTCTACGCCGGACGCCGCCCGGCCAGTCGACGGGCTCCCGCCGGGCTTATCCCGGGACCAAGAGCTTCATCCCGGTTCTGACGCCATCTGACTATTTTCGACGCCTCAACAGTGATCGTCTCCCCTGCCCCTACCTGACGCCTCCCGGACGCCTTTTCCCCCATCGCTCACCACGACGGTCTTCAGCCAACGCAGCATGAGGGTGGTTTGAAGCCTCCCCCCGCAGGGCGGCTCCGAAGGGCCAACATCCTTCATCTCTCGTGCAGCACCGCTTGAACAGCGATCTCCATCACCTACATGTCGTTCACCCTTCTCGCGTTCGTGGCACACGCTCATACAAGATTTTCGTAGCCGTTGATCGGTCCGCTGGGCCGTGACATCCCTCTGTTCCAGCGGGATGCTGCCTGTGTGCGATGACGTGTTGAAGCTGTTGCGCAGCTCGGTGCTGTGGAGGTTGGTTCGGTCGAGGAGTTCGAGGATGCGGTCGTGATCTCTGCGCGATCCCGGGCGGAACCAGCTGCATGCACTGGCTGCGGTCGGATCTCTGACTGGGAGCACAGCCGGTACGTGCGCCACGTTGCCGACGAGGCAGTCGGTGGCCGTCCGGTGCGGATCGAGCTGTCGGTCCGCCGCCTGTACTGCGAGAACCCTGCATGCCCGAAGGCCACATTCGCGGAGCAGATCGACGGGTTGACGGTGCGGTATCAGCGCCGAACTCCCTGACTGCAGGCGATTATTGTGGCTGAGATCGTGGAAGCCAACCGCCAGGACGGCGACAAGACCAAGCCGGCCGCCCTCGTGGACGCCTATCCCGGGCTCGGCAAGAGCACGGCGGTGCGCGCCTACGGCCGCGCTCTGTACCGCAAGCAGATCACGTTGCGCGGCGAGAGCACACCGGTCGGGGACCGCCGCGTTCCGGTCATCTACATCGCTCTCACCGGAAACACGTCCGTCCGCGGCCTGAATGCCTCCATCTGCCGCTTCTACGGGCTGCCGACGTCCGGGAACGCGGACATGCTCGCCGAGCGGGCCGTGGACGCGGTGCTCAGCATGAACACCATCGCGATCGTCATCGACGACGTGCACTTCATGTCCGGCTCGAACAGCAACGCGGTCCGGATGGCCAACCAGCTGAAATACCTGGCCAACGTCTTCCCCGTCACCCTGCTCTACATCGGCGTCGGGGTGCGGCAGCGCGGTCTGCTGCGCGAGGGCCTGTCCCCGCACCAGGCGCTGCTGGCGCAGTTCGGACGCCGTACCACCCCGCTGACGCTGCTGCCGTTCCAGGTGGAGGACACCGCCGGTCGCCGCCAGTGGCGCACGTTGTTGAAGACGATCGAGAAGCAGCTGGTGCTGGCGGACAAGTACCCGGGCATGCTCGCGAGGGACCTCTCCGACTATCTCTACTCACGCTCCACAGGGCACTTTGCCTCCCTGATGACGTTGATCAACCGCGGCTGCCTGCGCGCGATCCGCTCCGGACACGAGCGCCTGGACAAGAACCTGATGGACCAGGTCAAGAACGACGCCGCGGCCGAAGACGCCCGGCAAGAACTCCAGGCGGCGATCGAGGCCGGACTGCTGACCACCCGCCCGGACGACGGCGAGCAGCCCCGGAAGTCGGCATGAGCATTTGGACCCCGGACAGGATCCCGATCGCCCTGATGCCGATGCCCGGCGAGGCCCTGGACAGCTGGATCAGCAGCTACGCGCGCCGACTGCGCACGACCGACCGGGGCCTTTTGCGCCATATCGGACTGCCCGCCGCCCGCGTCGACCACATGCTGCTGCGGCTGACCGAGCCAGAGTCCCGGGTGCTGCACAAGGCGACCGGTGTTCCCGCCGAGGTGCTGCGGGCCATGACGCTCGACTCCTACAACACCTTCGCCGTCAACGTCGCGCCGGGCCGCCGCCAGCTCGAGCGGCCGCCGGCGTGGGCCTTCCGCAGCAGCCGCACCCGCTACTGTCCCGCCTGCCTGCGCGAGAACGGCGGCCGCGGGCCGCTGCTGTGGCGACTGCCGTGGGCCTTCGCCTGCACCCAGCACCAGCTGCTCCTGGCCGACTTCTGCCCCACCTGCGGCCGCCCGCCCCACCCGTGGAAGATCAGCTTCACGGGACCCCGCGGCATCGGTGCCTGCACACGCGACCGACTCGACCACGCAGTCAAGGGCCGCAGGCGCCCCTGTGCCACCGACCTGTTCCACGCCCCGGCGAACGCCCTTCCCTCCGACGGTCTGGTACTGCGCGCACAGCACCGCGTGGCCGGACTGCTGGCGGTCGCGCCGGACCAGAGGCCGGGGGCCCTGATCGAACTCAAACAGCTCTACGCCCTGGCCTGGCGGGCGCTGCGCGGCCTGCGGACCAACCGCGACCATGCGCCCCACCTCGTCCACGCTGTCCTCGACGAATGCGGCGGCACGTTCCCATCTTCCTTCCCGGACGGCAGCGGACAGTCGGCCTACCACCTGTCCGGCAACAGCGGCAGCCGCCGAGGTGAGGATGCTGCCAGCCTTCAGACCCACCACGTCGCCGCGGGTACGGCCCTGGCGCAGGTGGCGCTCCGCGGCGGACACCCCGAGCATCAGCGGCTCTTCGAATGGATCGTGCAATCGGACCACCCGTCGGCCGCGCGCGACCTCAACCTCGGGGAATTGGCCCTCCGTTGGCGCGACAGCGGACCGGACCTGTTCGCCCGCGTGATGTCCTACCAGGATCCGCACACGCTCCTGCATAATCGGCTGCGCTACGCCAGCGCCACGCCCCCCGACGGCCCGACCGCAGCAGAGCGGACATCCACCGCCGCGCCACCATGATCCCCGCGATGCTCTGGCCCGGATGGGCTCTGCGCCTGCTGCCTGTGGACCGTCTGCGATCACAAGGCCGCGTCTTCCGTGTCGACGCGTTCCGCCATGGCTGCTCCGGTCTCCTCCTCGTCCCGGGCGGGCCGGCCGACCTGCCGTATGTACGCGCCGCACCGCTGCTGGGCAACGCCCGCGCCGCCCGCGACCGCGAAAGCGTCGAGCAGCGCGTGTACCGCGACCAAGACCTCACCCCACTGGCCTCGACGCTCGCCCAGCTCGCCCGCGCGCTCGACGAACACGGCTCACCCATCGACTACACCCGCCGCCGCGCCACGTTCACCGAAGCCACCGTCGACCTGAACCCTGACGCCTACCGGCGCCTGGTCCTCTAGCACGGCTGGCTGGCCGGCGGCGAGCACCGCCAGCAGGTCATGCGCTGGTACCTGCTGCTGTTGCTGACCGGGCACAGCCCGCCCGCACCACAGGGAGCCGCCACCCGCTTCGCCTGGAGCTGCACCGAATTCCGCTTCCGCGCCCCCCCCTGCCGCTACGCGTCTTCCTGCACGAGCAGGCAGAACAGAACCTGGCGGCCCACAGCATCGATGAGCCGGTGACCTGGGAGCCTCCAGCCCACTGGGTCCGCAACGTCGAGTGGCCGGGCACCGCACGCGTCCACCCTCCCGACGGCTACAACGGCCTCGGCCACCTCGACCTGCCCCCGCAGCTCTCACTGGCAATGCAAGCTGTCATCGACGGCCGCGAAGCCCTGGACCGGCTGCGCACCATCGTCCAGGTCGAAGGCCACGACAGCATTCCCGCGGCCGCCGACAGCTTCTACGGGGGCAGACACAGCACCCTCGCCCACCGCATCCGTGCGATCGAGCACAGAGCCGGCTTCCGCATCATCGACCGCGACACCCGCCCCCTCGCCCCCACACCCCTCGGACGCGACTTCCTGCGAGAAGCACAGCAGATCCTGCGCATCGCGGGCGACGCCGAACTACCCCGGTCCGAGACACCGTGAGGGCAGGGCCGGGTGCGGCAGTTGGTGTCGGTCCGGCCCTGCGCCGGTGTTCGCGTCCGCGCCTATGCGATCGGTTGATCGCGCTGAACCGACTTGCGCATTGCGGGAAGAGGTCGCTGCCCGGCTTCGCGTCCTGCGTCACCGGTGTGGCCGACGGACCGTAGCCGCGTAAGGGTGGCGGTGAGCTTCTCCGCCTCGCCGTCGTCGAGCGCCGGGCCGAAGCGGCGGCGCAGTTCTTCGTCGAAGACCCGCAGGGCCTTGTCGAGGATCTGGCGTCCGGCAGGGGTGAGTTCGACGATGGAGGAACGGCGGTCCTCGGGGTTGGCGCGGCGGGCGCAGTATCCGGCCTTCTCGACGCGGTCGACGACCTTGCTGGCGCCGCCGATGGTGATGGCGAATTCCTGGGCCATGTCCTGGACCCGGCATCCGTCGGTCCGCTCGAGCATTCGGAGGATGTCGAGCCAGGTCATCGGGAGATCGCAGGCGGCCCGCAGGGCCGAATCGACGCCGTTCCACACCTCGGTCTCGAGGCGGATCACGGCGTCGAACAGTGGCTTCAGGTCAGTCATCATCCATTTCCCGCAGGGCTCACTTGCCCCAGAAGGCGTCCTCGGCGTCCGGGTCGCTGGAGAACAGCCATACCTCGACGATCCTGCTGTCCTGGATGCGCAGCAGGTCGACGCCGTCCATCGCCATCGATGCCTTGTCGGTGCGTCCCGCGAAGTGGATGGTGGCGGCAACCAGGTCGCCGTTGACCATCAGAGCGTGAACCTGGTCGATGGCGAAGCTGCCCTGGCTGGCCTCCATCATCCCGCCAAGCATGGCGAAGACGGCGTCACGGCCCTCGCGGACGCCGGAGAACTGGTTTCCGCCGGGCTGGTGCCAGACGACGTCGTCGTCGAGGAGCTTGCCCACGGTGTCCAGGTCGCCGCTCTGGATGGCCTGGAAGTAGCTGCGGGCGATGTCGATGGCCGTGTCGGCCATGAGGGTGGCTCCGTTCGTCTGGCGCGTGTCGCCCTGACGCTCAAAGAGGGCGAATCTTCGCTTAGCGCATCTCCAGGAAAGCAGATACATTCCATGGAAGCAACTTCTGAGTGTGTATATCTGGCGAAGGGAGAACCGTGGCGGCCGCTGTGGAGGATGTAGGGCCCGAGGCGTGGGAGGGGGCGGCCGAAGGCGATCAGCCGCTGGCGATCCGGGTGCACGGAGCCAGGGTGCATAACCTCAAGGACGTCGACGTGACCGTGCCACTGCGGCGACTGGTCGGGGTCGCCGGGGTGTCGGGGTCGGGGAAGTCGTCCCTGGCCATGGGGGTGCTGTACGCGGAGGGCTCGCGGCGCTATCTGGAGGCGCTGTCGACGTACACCCGGCGGCGGATGGCGCAGGCGCCGCGGGCGGCGGTGGTGGAGGTGGAGCATGTGCCGGCCGCGCTGGCGCTGCGGCAGCGGCCGGGCGTGCCCGGGGTGCGCTCGACCTTCGGCACCTCGACCGAGTTGCTGAATGTGCTGCGGCTGATGTTCTCCCGGCTCGGGGCGCATCTGTGCCCGAACGGCCACCGGCACGAGCCGACCATCGACGTGGCCGCCAACATGGATCTGACCTGCGCGGTGTGCGGGGCGGTCTGGTATCCGCCGGGGGCCGAGTCGTTCGCGTTCAACTCCGACGGTGCCTGCCCGCGCTGCACCGGCACCGGCATGGTCCGCGAGGTCGACGAGGCGGCGCTGGTGCCCGATGCGTCGAAGTCGATCGCGGACGGGGCGGTGGCACCGTGGTCGATGTTCGGGCTGACGGTGATGCCGCAGGTCGTCGCCGAGTTCGGGGTGCGCACCGACGTGCCGTACGCGGACCTGACCGCGGCCGAGCGGGAGATCGTGATGCACGGCCCCGAGGAGAAGCGGCACATCAGCGTCCGGTCGAAGAACGGCAAGCTGTTCGAGCTGGACTTCACCTACCGCAACGCCCGCCGTGCGGTCGAAGAAGCCCTGAACAATGCCGCCACTGAGCGCGGGTTGAGCCGGGTGAACAAGTTCCTGTCCACGCAAGTCTGTCCGGACTGCCACGGCACCCGGCTCAGTGAGGCGGCCCGCGGCACGCTCCTGGACGGCACGAACCTGGCCGAGGCCACCGCCAAGACCCTCGACGACCTCGTCGCCTGGATGCCGACGCTGCCCGGCGCGCTGCCGCCCGAGACGCGAGAGATGGCGGACAACCTGATCGCCACCCTGCTCGGCGCCGCCCGCCGGCTCACCGAACTGGGCCTGGGCTATCTCACCCTGGACCGGGCGAGCTCCACTCTGTCCACCGGCGAGCGGCAGCGCGTGCAGCTGGCCCGCGCGGTGCGCAACCGCACCACCGGCGTGCTGTACGTCCTGGACGAGCCGTCCATCGGCCTGCACCCGGTGAATGTGGACGGCCTGCTCGGCGTGATGCGTGACCTGCTGCGCGACGGCAATTCGGTGGTCTTCGTCGACCACGATGTTCAGGTCCTGCGTGAGGCCGACTGGCTGATCGAGATCGGTCCGGGCTCGGGCGCCGAGGGCGGCACCGTGTTGGCCACCGGCGATCCCCGCGG
This sequence comes from Streptomyces sp. NBC_00019, assembly GCF_045041015.1. Classification (NCBI taxonomy): domain Bacteria; kingdom Bacillati; phylum Actinomycetota; class Actinomycetes; order Kitasatosporales; family Streptomycetaceae; genus Streptomyces; species Streptomyces sp. NBC_00019. Next base: position 10,993,981 of record NZ_CP108302.1, on the reverse strand, counting down.
CCTGGGCAAGGACTCCGCCTCCCTCATCGGCGGCTTCCTGACCGGCCGCGAACCCGTGCTCGTACGGACACGGGCGGACCGCGACACGGTATACGACTGCGGCCGCATCCACCTGGCCACTCGCCCGTTGCACACCGTGCACGCCCTGGATGTCGATGTCCCGCGGGGCAGGCTGACCGCTGTCACTGGCGTGTCCGGCTCCGGTAAGACCACCCTGATCCTGGAGAGTCTCGTCCCCGGCCTTAAGGCGCAGGCCGCCGACGAGCCGCTGCCGGAGCACGTCAAGGCCCTGGACGCGGCCGGGATCAGCCGGGTGCACATGGTCGACGCCACCCCCATCGGCACCAACGTCCGCTCCACCATCGCCACTTACAGCGGCATCCTGGACGACCTTCGTCGTGAATACGCCGCCACTCCAGCAGCCGTCGAACGCGGTCTGGCGGCCGCGGACTTCTCGTACAACACCGGCTCGCTGCGCTGCCCGCGCTGCGAGGGCACCGGACAGATCTCCCTGGATGTGCAGTTCCTGCCCGACGTCGACATCGCCTGCCCCGCTTGCGATGGCACCCGCTATGCTCCCGCGGCCCACGACATCCTGCGGCCCACGCCCGCAGACCCGGGATCCGACGGCATCAGCCTGTCGGATCTGCTGGGTCTCACCGTCCGCCAGGCTCTCGCCCACACCGAGGACATCCGCCGCGTACGCACCCGCCTCAACGCTCTCAACGCCCTCGGGCTCGGCTACCTCACCCTCGGCGAGGACACCCCCGCCCTCTCCGGCGGCGAGGCCCAGCGCCTCAAGCTCGCCACCGAACTGACCCGCGACCAGAGAAACGCCCTGTTCGTCCTCGACGAACCCAGCGTCGGCCTCCACCCCCTGGACATCCGCACCCTTCTGGACGTCCTGCAGCGTCTGGTCGACAAAGGCGCAACCGTCCTCGTCATCGAGCACGACCTTGACATGATCGCCAACGCCGACCACGTCATCGACATGGGCCCGGGCGGCGGCGCATCCGGCGGTACCGTCGTCGCCACTGGCACCCCCGACGACATCATCCAACACCCCGAGAGCATCACCGGCCGCTACCTTGGCGAGCATCTGCGGCCCGACCAATGGCTCGCCGACATCGGCCTGTGAGACGTCCGTAGCGTATCGACAGAACCCCGACGCCGGGGCGGAGGAGCGGCACAGGCACCCTGAGCAGAAGGTGAAGGGCCAGCCGCGCCAATACATTCACCACGCTGTCGGCGTCCGGTTACAGGGAGTCGCGCTGTCAGCGGTTGGGAACGTCGGGATTGCTCACTGAGCCGCGAATGCGGTGCTGCTCGCGAAGCGTGGAATACGGCGTCTCCGCAGCACCCGCTGCTCACGGCCAGGCGGATCCTAGAGTCACCGTCATCACCGCCGACGGCACAGCCAGCATGATCGACTTCCAGCCCTTCGACCGGATCGTCGTCACCGTACAGGCCGCCGACATCCCGTCCTCCTGGGTGCACCAGCTCGCCCAGGGCGGCCGGCTCATCGTCCCGCTGCGCATGCGCGGCATGACCCGCACCATCGCCTTCGTCCGCGACGGCCACCGGCTGGTCAGCGACGGCTTCGAGCTGTGCGGCTTCGTCCCGATGCAGGGCGCCGGCGAGAACCGTATGCAGCGCGCGGTAGCCGTCCCACTTGGGCTGTGCCGCCCACCCGGCAGGCAGCGCCGGGTCGTTGACCGGTACGGCGCGCATCGGCTCGGGCAGCGACCAGCTGGACCCCAAAGACGGAGGGATGCCCGCAGCATGCTGATGGTCCGCCGGCGTCCAGCGCCCCTGTCGCTGAGGCGCCGGCTGCGACGGCCGGCCGTGGAGGCGGGAGTGTGTCAGTAGCCGGTGCCACGCTTGACCTGTTCTCGCTCGATGCCGTGGGCTGCGCCCTTGTCGTCCAGGGTGCGGCACGCGTCCTCGATGTCCTGGCTCAGGCGGTCGACCTGCTCGCGGCTCAGGGTCTCCTTGACCAGAGCGCGCAGGATCTTCACCTTCTCGGCGTTGGGCGGGAGCGTGTATGCCGGAACCATCCAGCCGCGCTCGGCCGAGAGTTGCCAGGCGATGTCGGACTCGTCGTAGGCGTGCTTGTCGGCGAGACGGAAGGCGACCAGTGGCAGCTGTTCGAGGTCGCTGCCGATCACTTCGAAGCGGCCGCTGCTGCGCAGGTTGTCCGCCAGGGCGCGGGCGTTGTCCTGCATGATCTTCATGACGTAGGTGTAGCCCTGGCGACCGAGCCGCACGAAGTTGTAGTACTGCGCAAGCACCATCGACGCACCGGTGGAGAAGTTCAGTGTGAACGTCGCGTCGGTCTTGCCCAGGTAGTTCTCGTAGAACACGAGGTCCTTGGCCAGGTCGGCCTCCTCGCGGAAGACCAGCCATCCGATGCCGGGGTAGACCAGGCCGTACTTGTGTCCGGAGACGTTGATCGAACGGACCTGTTCGAGCCGGAAGTCCCATTTCGAGTCGGGGTAGAGGAAGGGCCATACGAATGCGCCGCTGGCGCCGTCGACGTGGATCGGGATGTCGAGGTCCCGCTTTTTGCGGACGTCCCGCAGGAGCTTGTCGATCCCGACGACATCGTCCTTGTGACCGGTGAACGTGGTGCCCAGGACAGCGACGACGCCGATCGTGTTCTCGTCGAGGTGGGGCTCCACGTCGTCCGGGCCGATCGTGTACTTGCCCTCCGCGAGCGGCACGATCCGCGGTTCGACGTCGAAGTAGCGGCAGAACTTCTCCCACACGACGTGGACGTCCCCGCCGAAAATCAGGTTGGGCCGGTCGGCTGACAGGCCGGCCGCCTGGCGGCGCTGGCGCCACTTCCACTTCAGCGACAGCGCCCCGAGCATGATCGCCTCGGACGAGCCCTGGGTCCGGCACCCGGTCGTTGGGCCCGGTGCGTGGAAGAGGTCGGCGAGCATGCGGACGCACCGCTGCTCGATCTCGGCGGAAATGGGGTACTCCGCGTGGTCGATGAAATTGCGGTGGAGGTTCTCGGCGATCAGCCGTTGCGCCTCCGGCTCCATCCACGTGGTGACGAACGTGGCGAGGTTGCGCTGTGGGTCGCCTTCCATGGCGAGATCCACATCCACGAGCCTCATCGCGTCCGTCGCGGCCATGCCTTCCTCGGGGAAGGTCTCCGAGGGAGCGGGCACAGTCAAGAAGCGGTTCCCGAAAAGAGTTGAATCCGCACGCTTCGTCATGATTCGATCTAACAGCGCCGCCGCTTGCCTTGACGAGAGACGCGGCGGGGCGGGACGACGGGCCTCGCTCCTGGAACAGGGCTCCAGGAGCGGCGACCTGCATCTTCAGAGGTGTTGAGGTGCGACGTGATCTGCCCTGCCGCCGATACGGCAATAGGATGAACACGGACAAAGGGTGCATGGCACTCTCAGGCACACACCGTGGCCGCAGTTGCCGTGTATCGAGTAGGGCAGAACGTGATGGGTCCAAAGGGACACGTTCTGTCGTCACGGTCCGCCCGTCGTCCCGCCGTTCTCGGCGTCGGTCGCTGGGTGATCCTTTCGCTTCCTGGCCTGCTCGACCGCCGACAGCAAGAACCGGGCCGCGACACCGATCAACAACAGATTCGCCGCCATTTGCCCCGTGACCAGCAATCGCGCCGGCTCGCTGCGCGGGCTGATGTCGCCGAAACCGACCGTGCTGAACACGGTCACGGTGAAGTACAGCGCGTCGGACCGCGACAGCGGTTCGCTGAAGCTGCCGGATGCGCTGCGCTCCATCAGGTAGTAGGTCGTGGCGAACAGGAGAAGGTACAGCGGAAGGGTCGTCCCTACGGCTCTCTTGAAAATCACCTGAGTGATACGCGTCGGCGCGGTTCATGCGGTCTGTTCGCGTGCGGTGATGGTGACGTCCATGCCGAGGGCCGTGAGTTGGGCGATCAGGCGTCGGGTCTGGCGTTCCTTGCCGAGGCGGTTGGTGAAGTGATCGGGGCCGAGATCGCGGTAGGGCACGAGGTCGTGGAGGATGTGCCAGGCGGCGACGAGGATGGAGTGTCCGACGGCAAGGGTCGCCCGCTTGGCGCCTCGGTGCGGGACCAGCCGCCGAAATTGCGCGCCCAGGTAGGTCGTCTTGCTGTGGGCGGCGCTCGCGCCGGCGATGAAGAGGGCGGTCTTGAGCCAGGTGTCGCCGTGGCGGGTGCGTCCGGATAGCCGTTTGCCGGCTGATTCCTTGTTGCCCGGACACATTCCGGCCCAGGAGGCGAGGTGTCCGGCGGTGGTGAAACGGCTCATGTCGACGCCGATCTCGGCGATCAGGACCTGGGCGAGCGTCAGGCTGATCCCGGGAATGGTGATCAGCAAGTTGACGTGCTGCTGCAGGGGCTGCAGCTGGCGGTTGATCTCCTCGCTCAGGAGGGAGATCCGGTTGTCGGCCTCGTCGATGGCCCGCAGCATCGAAGCGATCATGAACGCGTGGTGCTCGTTGAAGTCACCGGTCAGAGCACGGGTCGGCAACGGGACCTTGCCCTGCAGACTGCCCAGGGCGAGGGGTGCCAGCACCTGCGGGTCCCGTTCGCCTGCCACCAGGGCATCCAGCATGGCCCGCGCCGAGCGGCCGGTGATGTCGGTGACGACCGAGGACAGTTTGATCCCGGTGTCCTCCAGGAACATCGCGAGACGATTCACGTCGCGGGCCCGGTCCCGGACGGTCTCGGTTCGATACCGGGTCAGGTCCCGCAGCTGACGGATGTCACGCGGCGGAACGAAAGAGGGGCGGACCAGGCCGTGTTCGACCAGCTTGCAGATCCACTGGCAATCCTTCACGTCGGTCTTGCGACCGGGAACCGTCTTGATGTGCCGGGCGTTCAGCAGCCACGGCTCGATCCTCTCAGTGGCCTCGAGCAGGTAGAACAGCGGCTTCCAGTACGACGCGGTCGCCTCCATGCCGATCCGAGCGATCCTGTTGTCCACCAGCCAGTCCCGCAACTCCAACAGCCCGTCGTTCATCGTGGAGAACGTACGGACCTCGTAACGGGCGCGCTTGCCAGTGCCCGGGACCCGGATGCATACCTTGACATCCGTCTTGCCCAAGTCGGCGCCCCCGCACCGTTCCTCGATCACATCCATGTCCCGCCCCGCCCTTCCTCGCGTGCACCAGGAACGGTGCCCGCCCATCAGGGACCACAGGATTCAAAGAAGCTCTCTTGCGTGCTCGCGGCAACACCACTGGACTCCTGCGCTCGGCCCCAGCGTCCGACTACCAAACGGGCTCAACGTTCGGCACCAAGCTCGATCGACGTCCTCCGGACGGGCACCAGCCCCGATTTTCCCGGCCACGGGGCGGGACCGACAGGGCCCGGGATGACTACCAAGAGGCCCTGCTTCCATGCGCCGGCCCGCACGCGATCACCCGATCAGGAACCCAGTTCGACCAGACCCACGTGATCGATAAGCGGATGGCGTCTACCAAGAGGCCCTGCTTCCATGCACCGGCCCGCACGCGATCACCCGATCAGGAACCCAGTTCGACCAGACCACCCACGTGATCGATAAGCGGATGGCGTCTGAGCACAGCCCGGACCTGAAGGCGCTGCTCGACCTCGGCGAAAGGGGTACTCCCTGCTCGAACGCAGCGAAGCGGAGTGGAGAGCTTGGGGGGCGGGGCAGCCTCGGGTCGCTGCTGTACCGGCGGGCGCTGGGCGAGGCCGTCGCCACGGCGCTGACGGTACGCGACGGCGCGCCGTCGACCGGCCCCGCACCCCCGTACGCGCAGGTGCAGGCCCTCGTCGACGGGCCCGGCGTCACGTGCCGGTGAGCTTGTCGAGGTCGGGGGCGTAGACGGTCATCCAGTGCGAGTTCAGCCGGTAGTAGACGACCTCGCGGTTCCAGTCGAAGGCGTCGTCGCCGTAGAAGTCCTTCAAGTAGGCGAGGAGTTCCTGCCAGTCGGCCGTGGTCTCGGCGTCCTCCGGGTTCATCTCCTCCACCGTGCCGTGGGTGAACACGCCGAGGTCCTCACCGCGCATGTGCGCGACGTCCCAGTGCAGCCGGGACACATCGATGCCGAACTCGGTGATCGCCCGCGCCCCGACCGTGCCCGCGATCCGCTCCAGCTTCGGGGCGATCGCATCCAGGACCCTCGCCAGGCGGTCGTCGTTGAGCTGGTCCGCCTCGATGCCCAGCACTTCCTCCACAGCCCAGGTCCGGCCCCAGTCGGCGACCCGCAGCACCGGTGCCGGCGAGGTCAGCCGGTTCGCCACCAGCGCCTCAACGACCTGACCGTGCGTCAGGTGCGCGCTCGCACCACCGGGACACAGCTCATCAACGACCCCGGCCACGTCCAGACGGCGCAGAAACTCGGCAGCGACAGGCAGAGCACCCAGACGCTTCTCCACCACAGACATCACCATGCACTCAAGGCGCTGACGCTGGGACCGAGGCCGCGGGGACCGGGAGGTCATCGACACACCCAAGTAACGCCCACAACCCCACCCCGGGCACCCCCGAGCCCAGTACTCCATCCGATTCAACGCCCCGCGAAGACGGGCCTAGCTTCCGTGTGGTCCCGTACAACGACCTGGCCGCGCTCGAAGCGGCGGTCGACGAGACGACGGCGACCGTGCTCATCGAGCCCATCCAGGGCGAGGCGGGCGTCGTCATCCCGGACCAGGGCTATCTGGCCGGCGTGCGCGAACTGACCCGGCGGGCCGGCTGTCTGTTCGTCGCGCACGAGATCCAGTCGGGCCTCGGGCGTACGGGCCGCACGCCGGCCGTCGAGCACGAGGCGGTCGTCCCGGACATGCTGCTGCTCGGCAAGGCGCTCGGCGGCGGCATCGTCCCGGTCTCGGCGGTCATCGCGCGCCGCGAGGTGCTCGGGGTTCTGCGGCCGGGTGAGCGCGGGTCGACGTTCGGCGGCAATCCCCTGGGGGCCGCGGTCGGCTCGGCCGTCGTGGAGTTGCTGGAAAGCGGTGAATTCCAGTGCAGGGCCCAGGAGTTGGGCGTAGTGCTGCGGGGTGGCCTGGCGGCTCTCGAAGGCAGGGCGTGCGGAGTTTCCGGGCGCGCGAGCTGTGGGCGGGCGTCGACATCGACCCCGCCATCGGCACAGGCCGCGAGATCAGCGAGCGCCTCATGCGCGAGGGAGTCCTCGTCAAGGACACGCACAGTTCGACGATCCGGCTCGCTCCACCACTGACCATCACCAGCGAAGAGCTCCGCACGGCCCTCGAGGCGCTGGAGAAGGTTCTGGCGGAAGGGGCGTGACAGCTCGGGCTTGAGAGTTCAAGGCTCCGCAGGCCGGCGCGGGTTTCCGCGTCGGCCTGCGGCCTTCGCCGCCGCAGGGTCCGACGGTACGGTCGGCTCAGGGGAGGAGCCGGTCGAACCGGAACGGCGCGAGGGCTTCGGGACGCTGTCCCGTGCGGATGTACTCGGCGAGGTTGTGCCCCGTGACCGGGCCCAGCGTGACGCCGAGCATGCCGTGGCCGGTGGCCGCGAAGGCGTTGTCGTGCCCGGGGACACGGTCGATGACCGGGAGTCCGTCGGGGAGGAACGGGCGCCCGCCGACCCAGGGATCGCGGATGAGGCTGACCAGGTCGTCCGGGTCGTCGAACCAGCGGCCCAGGTAGTGCCGGCTCGCCAGGGCGACGGCGACGATACGGCGCCAGTCGAGACGGTTGTTGTTGCCGCTCAGCTCCATCGTGCCGCCGATCCGCGTGGTGCCGCCGATCGGTGAGGCGACGGCCCTGCGCTCGCCGAAGTACAGCGTGTGCCGGGGCGCCGGATCCAGGTCCACCGAGAAGCTGTAGCCCTTGCCCGCCTGGAGGGGCAGCGGGTGTCCCAGGGATCTCAGCAGGTGCGAGGAGCGCATACCGGCCGCGATGACGACGGCCGAGCAGGGAATCTCGCCCTGGGCGGTACGCAGTGCGGTGACGCGTCCGCCCGAGGTCCGGAACCCGGTGGCCTCCGCGTTCTCGTGGACCTTCACGCCCTGAGCGGAGAGCGCCTCCCCGAGCGCGTGGGCGAACGCCTCCGGGTCGACCACGCCCTCCCCCTCGACGAGATACGCCGCGCGCACCCGGGGCGACAGCGCGTCGTCCAGCAGACGTGCCTCCGGACCCGTGGTGACGTCGTCCGGCATCGGGTAGCGGCCCTCCGCCATCTCCCGCTGGACCGCGAGGTGGTGGCGGGCCTCGGCCGACGACAGGAAGGCGTGCACCATGCCGGGCCTGGTCAGCGTCGTGTCGACACCGGCCTCCTTCAGACCGTCGAAGAGGTCGAAGGTGCTGTGGTTCAGCTCGGCGATCGCCGTGTACCCGCGCCGGAACACGGCCGGTGTACTGCTCCGCCAGAACCGCCACAGCCACCGTACGAACGCCGGATCCGGCAGCGGCCGCAGATAGAGAGGTGAGTCGGGCTTTCCCAGCGAGCGCAGGGCGTACCGCACCACACCCGGGGCGGGGACGGGCGTCGAATGGCTGAGGCAGACCCAGCCCGCGTTGCCCCGGGACGCCCCGGAGCCCAGGCCGCGCCGCTCGACGACCTCCACCGGCAGACCGGCCGCGGCGAGGTAGTACGCCGTGCACAGTCCTACGACGCCGCCCCCGACGACCACGACGGGCTGATCGCCGACCGGGCCCGCTTTACCGAGCACACCGGTCATGACGCGGACCCGTACGAGGCGAGGAACTCCCGGGTCCGGGCCTGGGCGGGGCTGTCGAGGACGTCCTCGGGCCTGCCCTCCTCCACGATCCGGCCGCCGTCGACGAAGACGACGTGGTCGGCCACCTCGCGGGCGAAGGGCAGTTCGTGGGTGACCAGCATCATCGTCATTCCGTCCGCGGCGAGTTCCCGCATCACGCTCAGTACCTCCCGGGTGGCCTCCGGGTCCAGGGACGACGTGGGCTCGTCGAAGAGGAGCACTTCGGGTTTGAGGGCGAGGGCCCGGGCGATGGCGACGCGCTGCTGCTCGCCGCCGGAGAGCTGGTCGGGCTGGGCGAGGGCGCGGTGCGCCACGCCGACCCGGCGCAGCAGTCCGACGGCCCGCTCCAGCGCCTCCGGTTCGGGGATGCCCGCCTTGCGCTGCGCCAGCACGACGTTCTCCACGGCCGTGAGATGCGGAAACAGGTTGAACCGCTGGAAGACCATACCGACGGTGCGGCGCAGCAGGGCCAGGTCGGGGCAGACCATACGGCCGTCCTGGTGCACCACCTCTCCGGCGACCTCGATCGTGCCCTTGTCCGGCCGTTCCAGCAGGTTGACACAGCGCATCAGGGTCGTCTTGCCGCCGCCGCTCTGCCCGATGACGCTGACGATGCGGCCCCGGTCGACCTCCAGGTGGACATCGTCGAGGACCAGCCGTCCGTCGAAGGACTTGCTCAGGCCCTCGATCCGTACGACGGCCTCGGGCGCCCCGGACTCGGTGGTCCGCGCGGTGGTCTCAGTGCTCTCGGGTGTGGCCTTCGCCGTGGTGACAGGCTCGGTCATACCGCGGTCTCCTTCACTCGTACGTCCGCGGTCGTGTCGACGGCGAGGAGGGCGCGGGCCGCCCGCAGGCGTCGCCGTCGCCAGGGGGACAGGGGGACGCCCGCCCGTACCTTCCTTTCCAGCAGCAGGAGAAGCTGGGAGAGCGGGTAGCAGAGGGCGAAGTAGATGGCCGAGATGACCAGGTACACCTCCAGCGCCCGGAAGGTCGATGAGGTGATGAGCCGTCCCTCGGACATCAGCTCGGCGGCGGAGACGGTGACGAGCAGCGAGGTGGACTTCAGCAGGTCGACCAGGAAGGTGTTGGTGCCGGGCAGCGCCTGTCGGAGGGCCTGCGGCAGGATGATGTAGCTGAAGATGCCCGCCTTGCCGAGCCCGAGCGCCTCGCCCGCCTCCGTCTGCCCGTCGTGCACGCCGCTGATCGCGGAGCGGAAGATCTCGGACAGGTAGGCGGCGTAGAAGACGACCAGGCTGAGGCAGCCGGCAGTGAACACGTCGAGCTTGATCCCGGCCGAGGCCAGGCCGAAGTAGGTCAGGAAGATGATGGCGAGGAGCGGGACGTTCTTGAACACCTCGGTGTAAACGGCGGCGACGGCGCGGGCCGGCCATGCCTTGCTCAGCCTGAGCAGCGCCACGGCCAGGCCGAGCAGCACCGCGCCGATGAAGCTCACGACGGTGTAGGAGATGGTGCGCCAGAGTGCGTCGAGCAGGTCGGACTGGTAGTCGGACCAGGGGACTTGGAAGAAGTCGGACATGTCATCCCCTCACTGCGCGATGGACGGCGGCGTCCAGTCCTGGGACCGGTCCACGCCCTGGCGCGCGGTGGCGACATCGGCGGAGGGCTTCAGGAACTGCTCGGGGTCACCGCCGTACTTCTTGACGAGCTTCTCCATCTCGCCGTTCTCGTACATGGCGTCGATCTCCGCGGAGATCGCCTTCTCCAGCTTGGTGGCCTTCTTGGGCAGGTAGAAGCCGGTCTGGTACGGCTGGAAGTACTCGTAGGCGGGCTCCGCCTTGACCTGTTCGGCGGTCGGCGGCGTCATGTACTGGGTGTCGATCTTCAGTTCCGGCCGTTCCTTCTGCGCCGCGATGATGATCAGGGGGTCGAGGAATCCGACGTCGACCCGGTCCGCGCCGAGGTCGTCGAACACCCCGTTGGCGTCGGGGTAGGCGTGCAGCTTGGCATCGGGCACGGCCTGGATCGACTTCACCCAGACGTAGCCCTCGACCGTGCCCAGATCGAGGCCCTTGAGGTCGTCGACCGTCTTGTAGGTCTTCCCGGACCGGACGGCCATCGCCGGGGGCGAGTAGTAGGGCGGATCGGTGAACAGCCCCTGCTTCTGCCGGTCGGCGGACCAGGCGACGCCGCCGATGGTGATGTCCACCCGGCGGGACTGGACCCCGGCGAGCATGCCGGCGAAGTCCGTCACCTGGGGCTTGACCTCAAGGCCCAGCTTCTCGGCCACGTAGGCGAGGATGTCGCCGTCCAGCCCGACGATCTTGCCGCCCTGGACGCTGGTGTAGGGCGCGTACGGCTGTACGGCCACCTTGATCTCACCGGGCGTGAGCGTGCCCAGCGCGGCGGTCTTCGCGGACACGTTCGTCGGTTCGTCGTCGTCGCCCGAACCACAGGCGGCGAGCGCTGGAAGGAGGAGCATCGCTGACAGACCAGCAACAAGTGAGCGCACACGGATCATCGGCTTGGGCCTTCCGTTTCGGCACTGAAGGAACCCGCCCGTTCACCGCGTCGTGCCCCCGGCGGGGATGTTGTGATGGGCCCATACGCTAGGGACAGGCGCGCCGTGCGTCACCGTTCACTTCGTACGAACTTGTGGCTGAAATCGCTCGACGCACTGTACGGTGCGTCCATCTTCGGCCCATCCCTCGACGGGAGGAACCTCCGTGCTGAGCCCGTCACTCGCGCAGGAGATCGCCGGGGACACCTCCGCGGTCATCGGCTTCAACGTGCTGATCACGGACGCGGAGGGCACGGTCATCGGCAGCGGCGACAGCAGCCGCGTCGGCAGCTTCCACGAGGCGTCCGTCGAAGTGATCCGCACACAGGAACCGGCCACGCACAGCGCGTCGCAGGCTCACCAACTCCGGGGTGTGCGGCCCGGGGTCACCTTGCCGCTGGTCACGGACGGGCAGGCGGTGGGGACGGTCGGGATCACGGGTACACCCGCCCAGGTGCGCCGCTTCGGCCTGCTCGTGAAGCGCCAGACGGAGATCCTGCTCCGGGAGTCCGTGATGCTGCGCTCCCGCCTGCTCGCCGAACGGGCCGCGGAGAAGCTGCTGGCCGACATCGCCTCGTACGATCCCCAGGTCGTGGAAGGCGATTTCCTCTTCTTCCGGGCCGCCGAGCTGGGCTTCGACCTGCGACTGCGGCGGGTCGCGGTGGCGTTCGAGGTGACCGTGCCCGACAGGGCGCACCGTCGCCACGGCACGCCCACCCGGGACATGGCACTGGTCCGCTCGGAACTGCTCCGCACCATCCGCGAGGTCTTCGCCGACCCCCAGGACATCATCGCCACCACGGCTCCCGGCTGGATCGGCGTCCTGCACCGACGCCCGGCCGACCAGCCCGTAGCCTCCCTGGTCGGCGACTGCCGGCGGATCACCGACGTCATCGCCGCCCAGGGCGGCCTCACCGCCCGCGCGGGCATCGGCGAGTCGGCTGCCTCGATCGGCGCTCTGCACGACTCCTACCAGGACGCGTGCGACGCACTGCGCCTCGGCACTCGCCTCGCGGGCAACTCCCCCGTCCACCTGATCACCGACCTGCGGGTCCACCAGGTCCTGGCGGCCGTGGGCCAGCCCGCCCGCAACCGTCTGGTCGGCCTGACCGCCGCGGACCTGCGCACCCAGCCGGACTGGCCGGTGCTCCGCGACACGATCACCGCCTGGTGCGAGAGCGGGTTCAATCTCGTACGGGCGTCCGCGGCGCTGCATGTCCACCGCAACACCGTCGTCTACCGGATGAACAAGATCGAGCAGATCACCGGCCGCCCCCTGCGCGATCACCGGACCACCATGGCCCTGTATCTCGCCTGCCTGACCGACCAGCTGGGGAGCGGCGGCGCCTAGATCTGTATTTCGCGGGTCGTTGAATCGTATGGACCAGGGGCTGAGACGGTGTCCGGCACGGGGTTGGTGGCGTTATCTGGGTGTGTCGATGACTTCCTGGCCCCGCGGCCACGATCCCGCCGTCAGCGCCTTGAGTGCGCGGTGGTGTCCGTGGTGGAGAAGCGTCTGGGCGCTCTGCCTGTCGCTGCCGAGTTTCTGCGCCGGCTGGACCTGGCCGGGATCGTCGACGAGGTGTGTCCGGGAGGCGCGAGTGCGCACCTGACGCATGGTCAGATCATCGAGGTGCTGGTGGCGAACCGGCTGACCTCGCCCGCGCCGCTGGTGCGGGTTGGAGACTGGGCGCGGACCTGGGCGGTGGAGGAGGTGTTCGGTATCGAGCCGGACCTGCTCAATGATGATCGTCTGGCCCGGGCGCTGGACGCGATCGTCCCGGAGCTGGAGCGGATCGCGGGCACGGTCGGGGCGCGGGCGATCGCCGAGTTCGGCATCGACGTGAGTCGATTGCACTGGGACATGACCAGCTTGTCCCTGCACGGTGCCTACCCGGAGCAGGACGAGGCGTTCCCAGTCGTCAAGTACGGGCATCCCAAGGATCGGCGGGTGGACCTGAAGCAGGTCCAGGCCGGGCTCGCGGTGTCCGTCGACGGCGGCATCCCGGTCCACACCCGGGTCTTCGGCGGCGGGGCGGCCGAGGTCTCCCAGGTGGTCGGGGAACCACACGAACCCGGCCATGCAGACCGAAGACCCCATGTGCTGGCAGGCCTTCCAGGCCAACCCCGACACCATGTGGAACTGGATGAGCGCGCTCCGCGACGGCCTCGGTGGCCAGTTCCAGGCGCGGACCCCCGATGGGACGCTCTGCAGCAACAACCTCTCGAGGAACGCCAGCCTGGACAAGCCCGGGCAATGGAAGACCACCACCCTCGGCAGCAACTTCTCGGTCCACCTGTACGACCAGGCGTCCCACGGTGCCGACTACTTCAAGGTCTACGTGAGCAAGCAGGGCTTCAACCCCCAGACCCAGACCCTGGGCTGGAGCAACCTCGACTTCATCACGCAGACCGGCCGCTTCGCCCCGGCGCAGGACATCACGTTCCCCGTCCAGACCTCCGGCTACACCGGACACCACATCCTGTTCGTGATCTGGCAGGCCTCGCACCTCGACCAGGCCTACATGTGGTGCAGCGACGTGAACTTCGGCTGAGCCGGAGAGCACCGCACACGGCACCGGCCTCTGACGGGCGCCGGTAACCCGCCGCCCGGCCGACCGAGCTCCATCGGGGCAGGAGACCCAGTTGGTCACCCTGCACCGACGGGGCTTCCTGCGCTCCTGGCCTCGCGCTTTCATGAGGCGGGCCGCTCAGAGGTTGATCATAAACACGGAAAGTACCCTTGACCTGCAACGATAGGACTTGCTGAGGGTCCTGTTGGCTGCACGGATGTCCCCGGAAGGAGCCCGCGAGGAGTTCGGGCACGCGGAACAGGCGCAGCTTCGCCCAGAACACCTCGGCCGCCGCCAGCGCCATGCCCAGCACCGCCACCTTGAGTACGACCAGCAGCAGGGCCAGCAGTACGGCGGTGAGTGAGGCGCTGGTGGCGATTCCCCATGGGGCGAACAGCGAGGCCAGCAGAACGGTCAGCCGCAGCTGTGCTCCGAGCTCGACGAGTGCCAGGTCCGGTCCGGTCCGGCGTATTCGAGGACCATGGCCTCGTGGACCATGGTCAGCTCCAGGTGGGTGGAGGGGTTGTCCACCGGCAGCCGGCCGCTCTCGGCCAGTACCGCCACCGCGAGCGCCGCGATCGCCAGCAGCCCGGCCGGGGAGGTGAGGCGGGCGGGCTCGTCGGCGGCGCCAGCGACGATGACGGGCAGGTTCGTCGACCCGGCCGGTATCGACAGCGCGAACACCGCCATCAGAATGGTCGGCTCCACCAGCGCGGCGATGGTCATCTCCCGGGAGGCGCCCATGCCACCGAACGCCGTACCGGTGTCCAGGCCCGCCAGCGCCAGCGCCAGCGTGCCCAGCGCCAGCAATGCCACCACCAGGATCAGGTCCGCCCGGCCCCGCACCGGCGTGTCCGTGGACACCAGCGGCACCAGCACCGCCAGCACCAGCGAGGTGGCGACCAGCAGCGGCGGCGACCAGCGGAAGGCGGGCCCGGTACCGACCGGGGTGATCGGTTCCTTGCGCAGCAACTTGCACACGTCCCGCCACGGCTGGAGCACACCGGCCCCGGCCCGGCCCTCCAGGCGAGCCCGGGTCTGCCGCATCAGCCCGGTCAGCAGGGGCGCGCCGACCACCACCGCGCCCACCTGGAGGGCGGTCGCCGTGTATCCGACCGTGTTCACCAGCCCACCACCAACACGACCAGCAGAGTGACCAGTCCGAAGAAGCCGTAGCCGAGATAGGTGTGCACGCTGCCGCCCGCGAGCCGCCTGGCCGACTGCCCGGCGGTGGCGAGGAGTTCGAGCACCGGTCGGTACAGGCGGTGTTCGATGCGGCCGGGCACCCGGTTGCGGAACTTCACCCGCTCCACGAGATACGCCGACTCGCGCACCGGTGTGACGTCCACGTCCTGCTCCGGAGCGAGTACGTCGTCGAACACCCGCTGCAGCGGCTCGGCGAACGAGGTGGCCGTATAGGCCATCCGCGGGGTCGGAGCCCCGCCGCCGCAGTCCCACAACCTGGCCTGCGTACGCCGCTGCCGGCGCCGTGCCGCCCACTGGACCGTCGCCATGACCGCGCCCAGCGCGACCACGAGGGCCGCGATGACCCATAGCGGGGAGAGCGTGGCGGACACCTCGTCCAGGCGCACCCGCAGTCCACCGCCGGACACTGGCCGCGTCCCCGCCAACCCGACGGCCGCCACCGCCCGCTCCAGCCCCTCGCCCAACAGGCCCGGCACCAGGGCCAGGGCCACGCACAGGGCCGCGAGCAGTCCCATGCCCACCCGCATGAGCAGCGGCGACTCCCTGGCCGCGGCTGCCTGTTCGCTGCGCGCCCGGGCGAAGAAGCCCACGCCGAGCGCCTTGACGAACACCGCCGCCGCCAGGCCCGCCGACAGGGCGATCACTGCCACCGCGAGGGGCAGCACGATCGCCGTGCCCCGGGAACGGCCAGCCCGTGGATCATCGACTGCAGCAGCAGCCACTCGCTGATGAACCCGTTGCCCGGCGGCAGCGCCACCGCGCCCAGGGCGCCGACCGTGAACAGCCCCGCTGTGACCGGCATCCGGGCGCGCAGCCCGCCCAGGCGGTCCAGGTTCCGCTCGCCGGTGGCACGCAGCACCGAACCCGCGCCCGTGAACAGCAGGGCCTTGAACGCCGCATGGTTGACGACGTGCAGCAGTCCGGCGGCCAGCGCGAGCCCGGACAGTGCTGTGTTCCCGGCGTGGGCGAACAGCCCGGCCGCGCCGACGCCGAGCACGACGAGCCCCATGTTCTCGGATGTCGAGTAGGCCAGCAGCCGCTTGAGGTCGGAAGCCATCGCGGCCTGCAGGATGCCGTACACCGCCGACAGCCCGCCCATGGCCATCACCAGCAGCCACCACCAGGCGGGTCCCCCGCCGAGCAGGTCGAATCCGACGCGTACGAGGCCGTAGATCCCGAGGTTGACCATGGCCGCGCTCATCAACGCCGACACCGGGCTGGGCGCTTCGGGATGCGCGCGCGGGAGCCAGGCGTGCAGCGGCACCAGCCCCGCCTTCGAGGTGAACGCCACCGCCGTCAGCACGAACACCAGCCCGCGCACGGTCGGCGAGATCCCCGCAGTCCCGGCCCGCAGGGCGGCGAAGGTCTCACCACCGGCCTGCGCGGCGTACACCATGAGGCCCACCAGCAGCAGGACCAGCCCGAGGTGGGTCATCACGGCGTACCAGAGCGCCGCCTCCCGTACGGCGGGCCGGGCGCGGTGTCCGGCCAGGACGAGGAGCAGGGAGGTGAGTGCCATCAGCTCCCACAGCAGCAGGAACGTCGAGACGGAGGCCGTCGCCGGCACCAGCAGCAGACTCAGGGCGAACAGCGGGAGCACTGCCTGCGCGCCTCGCGAGCCGAGGCCGTACGACCCGTGCCCGGCCACATAGCCGACGGCGTAGACCGCCACCGCCACCACCACGGCCCCGGCCACCGCCATGAACAGTCCGGACAGCGCGTCCACCGCGAAGTGCGCCCCGACCAGCGGCAGCAGCCCG
Source organism: Streptomyces sp. NBC_00019 (assembly GCF_045041015.1). NCBI lineage: Bacteria > Bacillati > Actinomycetota > Actinomycetes > Kitasatosporales > Streptomycetaceae > Streptomyces > Streptomyces sp. NBC_00019. Next base: position 10,977,248 of record NZ_CP108302.1, on the reverse strand, counting down.
GATACTGCGGCCGACCAGCCGCTTCCGCCCAGTGCAGCCATACCCGCCGTGCCACCGGCCACCCCTACACCTGCCGTCAACGCCCCGACGACCCAGCAGCGCACCCGCTGCGGCAGGACCATCCCGGCCGCAGCGCCCTCGACGCCCAGCGCGGTGGCCGTCGCGAGGCCGGCCGGAATCAGGCTCACCGTCCGGTCACCCTCCGCAGCGCCGCAACGATCTCCTCCGGCCGCGGCGGGCACCCGGGCACCGACAGATCCACCGGTACGACATCGGCGACGGCGCCTTCGACGCCGTAACCGCCCGCGAAGTCCCCGCAGTTGATCGCGCAATCGCCGACCGCCACCACCAGCCGCGGCTCCGCATCGCGGCGACCGTACGCCGCAGCGGCTCGGCCATGTTCCGGGTCACCGGCCCGGTCACCAGCGCGATGTCTGCGTGCCGGGGCGAGGCCACCAGCCGGGCGCCGTAGCGCTCGGCGTCGTAGACCGGGTTGAAGGCCGCGGCGATCTCGATCTCGCAGCCGTTGCAGGAACCGGCATCCACACACCGCACCTGCACCGAGCCGCCGAACTCCCGCGCCTGTGGCAGGACGTCACCCTCCGGGTGCGGTGGCGCGGGTTCGGCCACCCGCGACCGGAGTTACGGCACTCGGGGGTGAAGGCGACCGCCTCCCGATACCAGGGAGCGCTGTCAACTCCCGGGAGACGGCCGCCGCTTTAGGGCCGTCGCTAGGACGGCGGTTTCGCCTGCGTCTGGGCGGCCTGCAGATCGGCCAGCAGTTCGGCCTGCCCGGCCAGCACCCCGGAGAGGATGGTCCGCGCGACCCGCAGGAGCTCGGCGATGTGCGGGCTGGTCAGCGAGTAGTACACGGTGGAGCCCTCCTTGCGGGTCACCACCAGGTTCGCCCGGCGCAGCACCGCGAGCTGCTGCGACAGGTGGGCCGGCTCGATGCCCACCTCGGGCAGCATCTCCGCGACCGCGTGCTCGCGCTCGCTCAGCAGCTCCAGGACCCGGATGCGTGCGGGATGCCCGAGCGTCTTGAAGAACTCGGCCTTCAGTTGGTACAGCGGCGTGCTCATCGTGCGGTCGCCTCTCCGGTACAGCAGCCCAGCCGCACCGGCCAGCCCTCGGTACATCGCATCCACCTACTCGTCAACAACATGGGCCCCATCCTCACGTGCGGCGACGGCCACGCCGAATCCGCGCACGAGGCCAGAACCGCCCGAAACCAGCGGTGACGACCTCAGCAATTGCTAAGATTAGCAAGTCCATACGTTGCATGAGGAGGCTTGCATGAGAATCACTCCGCTGCGCGGCGCGGGCGTCGTGTGGTTCAAGTGCCCCGCATGCCGCCTCAAGTGCCGACCCACCGCCGTCGGCCCGGAGGGCCAGTGCCCGCGCTGTGGGCACAGCCGCATGCTGAAGCTGTCCCTCGGCGGTAGGTCCGCCGTGTCTACGTCGGACGGCGACCTGAGCTGACCCACAAAGGGGGCAGGGCATGGGTGACTGGGCCGGCCAGTCCGGTAGTGGGATCCGCTTCGAGTGGGGATCTGCCGGAGCGGGTCGCCTCGCCGCGAAGGCCGCCTGTCTGGTCATCGTCGACGTGCTGTCCTTCACCACGACGGTGAGCGTTGCCGTCCGGCAGGGCATCCGGGTCCTGCCGTTCTGACTGCCCGACGACCCCGTCACCGCAGTCGAGCGCGCCGCGGCGGAGAAGGCCGCCGCCGTCTACGCGCAGCAGTCGGGCGCGCGGCTGGCCGTCGCCCGCCGCGATGTCACGCCCGACAGTCCCTGGTTCCTCTCCCCGGCCCATCTGCGCCGCGCCCCGTTCGCCGCGCGCCTGGTGCTGCCGTCTCCGAACGGCGCGGCGATCGCGGCGGCCGCACCGCCGCACGTGCGGGTGGTCACCGCCTGTCTGCGCAACATCACCGCGGTCGGTAACTGGCTCACGGCCTGCGGCTGCGGCACGTCCGAGCGACCTGTTGCCGTGATCGTCGCGGGCGAGCGCTGGCCGGACGGCAGCCTGCGCCCCGCGCTGGAGGACCTGCTCGGCGCCGGTGCCCTCATCTGCTACCTGCGCGCCCAGGGCGCGGGCCCGCTGTCCGTCGAGGCAGCCGCCGCGAAGGCGGTCTACGAGGGCACCGCCGACCTCACCCGCGCCGTCGCCGCCTGCGCGTCCGGCCGGGAGCTGGCCGCGACGGGCTTCGTCGAGGACGTGGCCATCGCCACGGAGAAAGACATTTGCACTGTCGTTCCCGTGCGGGACCAAGACGGCGCCTCGCCCCCGGCTGAACCTGCCGGGCTCACTCTCCCGCGTCGTCTCCGGTCGGCCGCCCCGTTGTCCGCCACTCGTGGCGGCCCTCCGACGGCTCGCCCTGCCGGGTGCTGTGTGCCGCGAGCGCGCCGGCCAGGTCGGCGTGCACGGGGATGGGCGTGCAGTCCCCGCCGGGCACGAGGGAACCGTCCGCGGGGATCGCAGCCAGCTCCAGGCCGCGGCCCGCATCCGCGAGACGCCGGGCGGCCTCGGTGATCGCCACCTGCCCTTCCGCCGACCAGCCTCGCAGTCCGGTCAGGTCGACGATGACCGGACCACTCCCGCGTCCCACCACCCAGCCGACGGCACCCGTGAAGCGATGGACGGCGTCCGGGCCCAGGTATCCGGAGACGGACAGGATGCCGAGATCCTGCTCGACGGTGTAGCGCCACTCGATGGTCATGGTCGTCAACTTCCTTGCGCGGTCAGCCTGTGTGCTTCAGAGGGGGAGGGTGATCCAGATGCTCTTGCCCTTGCCGTCGGCGTCGCCCCGGACGACCGCGGTGCCGCCCAGGCCGAGGGTGAGCTCCATGACGGTGGCCAGGCCGCCGCCACCGGCATCGGTGACCGCGCCGTACAGCGGCGGCTGGTAGGGGTGGCGGTCGTGGACGGCGAAGGCCAGACAGTCCTTGCCCGCCGCATAGATGACGGTCACCTGCGGAGAGACTGTGGCGGCGTGACGGATGGTGTTGGTGACCAACTCGCCGAGGATCAGGAGTGCGGGGCCGATGGCGGGATGGCGCAGGTTTATCCCCCACTCGGCCAGGGCTCTCTCGGCGGTCTCCCGGGAGAGCCGGACGGCGGACGGCAGCGTGGGAAGGGTGAGCACATGGCGGTGGGGCAGGGCTTCGAGCCGGGTGCTCATCACGCCTCCGCGCGGGCCAGGCGGAATCCGGTCACGGTCTGCGGCTTGATACGCAACAGGGTGTCGTGAGGGCCGTGACTACAGCTGGTGAGGGTGCGCTGGTAGTGGCCAGCCTCGTGGGGATCGCTGATCACTTCGACCGGTCCGACGACGGTGACGGTCCAGCCGGTACCTGCCTGGGGGCGGATCTCCTCCACGTGGTACGTCGCTGTCCGCGGGACCGCGGCTACTTGCACCGGGGTGCGCACAACGAGGCGTCCGAACTCCCACACGTGCCGGGCCGGGCGCACCAGAGCCGTCTCCCGCTGGACGTACACCAGCCGTCCCAGCGCGCTGCTTTCCAGCAGCCACAGGGCCTCGGCGCCGGAGACCTCGACCATACGCAGGTCTGAGGAGGGAGTGCTCATCCGACGGTTTCCTCTGTTTCCACGCTGAAGGGCCTGGACTGCTGGAAAGGAAGGGGCGGCATCACGCCGGCGCATTCCAGATAGGTGCGCGCGGCCTGAATCGCCTCCGGCGTGGTGGCGTGTTCACGCCCGTCCAGGCGCAGCAGCTCCAGCGCGCCGACGGAGTCCAGGACCTGGCGCTGGCCGGGGCGTATCCCAGAGGTCATCACGGCGATGCCGCGCCGGTTCAGCTTCTCCACCACGTCCTTCAGGACGAGGGCGCCGGTGGCGTCGATGGTCGTCACCCGGGACATGCGCAGGATGATCACGCGTACGTCGGCCACCTCGGCCAGCTCCAGCAGGAAGCGGTGGGCGGCGGCGAAGAACAGCGGGCCGTCGATCCGGTACGCCACGATGTGCTCAGCCAACAGCGCGTGCTCCTCGGCACTGTGGTCACCACGATCGAGCGGCACCTGGTCCAGGCGGGCCTGCTTGGCCACCGCGCGCAGCGCCAGGGCGCCCGCAACCACCAGGCCGATGATCACGGCGTACACGAGGTCCAGGGCGAGGGTCGCGACCGCGGTGAGGACGAGGATCAGCGCGTCGGAACGGGTGGCCTTGGCCATCGCCCGCAGCGAGCCGACCTCCACCATGCGGATCGCGGTGGCCAGCAGCACGCCGGCGAGCGCGGCCAGCGGAATTTTGGAGACGAGGGGCGCCGCCGCGAAGACGATCACCGCGAGGATCGCGGCATGGACGAGGGAGGCAAGCCGGGAACTCGCGCCGGTACGGACGTTGACGGCGGTGCGGGCGATCGCGCCGGTCGCAGGCACGCCGCCGAACAGCGGGGCGGCGATGTTGGCCAGGCCCTGGCCGAACAGCTCCCGGTCCGGATCATGTTTCTGGCCGACCGTCATGCCGTCGGCGACGGAGGCCGACAGCAGCGATTCCAGTGCGGCCAGTGCCGCCACCGCAACCGCCGGGGCGAGCAGGGAGCCGAGCGCGCCGGGGTCCAGGAAGGAGAGGGACGGTGCGGGCAGGCCGGACGGCAGGTCGCCGATCGGCTTCGCCGCATCAAGGCCGGCGAGCTGTGCCACGATCGTCGCCGCGATCACGGCGAGGATGGAGAAGGGGATCGTGGGCCGCCAGCGGGCCCCGATGAGCATGATGGAGGCGACCGCCAGGGCGAAGGCGATGGCGGTCCAGTTCGAGTGCTTCGCGAACTCCTGCAGCGCGCGCCAGGTCACCACGAGGACGCGGTCGCCCTCCGGCTTGGGTACGCCCAGGGCGTTCGGGATCTGCTGCAGGCCGATCACACAGGCGATGCCGAGGGTGAAGCCCTCAACGACTGGCGCGGGGACGTACTGCATGTACTTGCCGGCCTTGAGCAGGGCGAGCGCGACGAGCATCACGCCCGCCATCAGCCCCACGGTGAGCACCCCGGAAGGCCCGTGCTCGGCGACGATCGGCACCAGCACCACCGTCATCGCGCCCGTCGGCCCGGACACCTGCAGATTGGATCCGCCGAACACCGCGGCGAGCGCACCGGCGATGACGGCGGTCGCCAGCCCCGCTTCGGCGCCGAGGCCGGAGGAGACGCCGAAGCCGAGCGCGAGCGGCAGCGCGACGATCGCCACGGTGAGGCCGGCCAGCAGGTCCCGGCGCGGGTCGCGGCGTATCTCCGCCAGATCACTTCGGCCGGGCAGCAGCGCGGTGAGCCGGGCCCCGACCCGGCCCAAGGAGGTCCTCATCGCGCGGCGACCTCGGCTTCCCGCAGCTCGGCCAGCAGCTCGTTCTGACCAGTGAGCACCTCGGTCAGGATTCGGCGCGCGGCCCCCATCAGATCGGCGACGTCGCCGCTCGCGAGGGCATAGACGACGGTTGAGCTCTCGCGTTGGGAGGTGACGATGCCCGAGCGGCGCAACACCGCCAGCTGCTGCGACAAGCTGGAGGGTTCTACCTCAATCTCGGCCAGCAGCTCCCGTACCGGCATCGGCCCGTCCTGCAGCAGCTCCAGCACCCTTATCCGAACGGGATGCCCCAGCATCCGGAAGAACTCGGCCTTGGCCTGGTACAGCGGAACGGACACGATCCCTCGGCTTCCCCGAAAGCGCCCCACCTTGAGGGCAAGCGAAGGCTGTGCCCGCGGCTACCTGCGGACACAGCCAACATAGCATCTAACGAATTGCAAACTTTTGCAATTCAGCATCCCGTTGCGGCCCAGATGATCGATCTATGGACAGGACGGCGGGCCAGACGGCGAGGGCAGCTGTCGGCCGGCGAGTGGGGCCGTTCACCTGCACCAGTCGCGGATCAGGCTTTCTTGACCACGCCGGACTTGAGCTGCATCGCCCCGAAACCATCGATCTTGCAGTCGATGTCATGGCCGTCGACCCCGTCGACCAGCCGGATGCTGCGCACCTTGGTGCCCGCCTTGATCCCCGAGGGGCTGCCCTTGACCTTGAGCGCCTTGACGACGACCACGCTGTCGCCGTCATTCAGCACGTTGCCGACGGCATCTTTGACGACCCGCTCCCCGGCGGCGTTCCCGCCCTCGGCGCCGCTCTCGGCAGGAACCCATTCGTGGCCGCACTCCGGGCACACGACAAGGGCGTTCATCTCATAGGTGTACTCACACGAGCACTTCGGGCACGAAGGAAGGTTCTCAAGCATCCCGTCAGGATATCCGGCCCGAACGTCTGTCCGGACGGACGAGAAAGGCCACCGCGGCATCCCTCGAAGAGGGAACCGCCTGATGGCGTCTCCAGGGCGGTTCTCCCCGATCACGGTCGGTCGGCTGCCGCAGGCTCAGCGGCGGGACATGTAGAGGTCGAGGGCCTTGTGCAGCGCCTTGTTGAGCGGGAAGTCCCACTCGCCGAGGTATTCGACGGCCTCGCCGCCGGTGCCGGCCTTGAACCTCAGCAGCCCCATTAGGTGGTTCAGCGGCTGGTGAAGATCACGTCGTGCCAGCTCTTGTGCGATGCGCCAGTGATGTCCGAGATGACGTGTTTGACGTTGGTGTATTCGTCGAAGGAGTAGGCGGACATGTCCTTGCCGAAGCCGGACGTCTTGTAGCCGCCGTGCGGCATTTCGCTGATGATCGGGATGTGGTCGTTGATCCAGACGCAGCCCGCCTGGATCTCCCGGCTCACGCGTCCGGCGCGGTAGACGTTGGTCGTCCAGGCGGATGCGGCCAGTCCGTACGGGGTGTCGTTGGCGAGGCGGAGCGCCTCGTCGTCGCTGTCGAAGGGCAGGCAGACGAGGACCGGGCCGAAGATCTCCTGCTGCACGATGGCGGAGTCCTGTGCGGCGTCGGTGATGAGGGTGGGCTCGTAATAGGCGGCCCGGCCGAGCGGTCCGTCCGGGATCTTCCCGCCGCGTACGACAGTGGCTCCGGTCCGGCGGGCGTCCTCGACCATGGCGGCGACTTTGTCGCGCTGACGGAAGGAGATCAGGGAGCCCATGTCGGTGGCCGGGTCGTCGACCGGGCCCAGGTTCACCGCGTCCATCAGCTCGGCGACGCGGGCCACGAACCCCTCGTACAGCGGCCGTTGGACATACGCGCGCGTGGCCGCCGTACAGTCCTGGCCGGCGTTGATGAGCGCCCCCGCCACCGCACCGCGGGCCGCGGCCTCCAGGTCGGCGTCGTCGAAGACGACGAAGGGAGCCTTGCCGCCGAGTTCGAGGTGGACACGCTTGACCAACCCGGCTGCCTGCGCGGCGACTTGGCGGCCGACCGCCGTGGAGCCGGTGAAGGAGACCATGGCGACATCAGGGTGTGTCACCAGCGCCTGCCCCGCGACGGGACCGGTACCGGTGACGATGTTGATAACACCGTCGGGGATACCCGCCTCCTGGGCCGCCTCCGCGAACATCACCGAGGTGAGCGGGGTGAGTTCGGACGGCTTGAGCACGATCGTGTTGCCCGCGGCCACGGCGGGCAGCACCTTCCACGCCGCCATCTGCAACGGGTAGTTCCACGGCGCGATGGAGCCGACGACGCCGACGGGCTCACGGCGGATGCTGGAGGTGTGGTCGCCGGAGTACTCGCCGGAGGCGCGGCCCTCCAGGTTGCGGGCCGCACCGGCGAAGAACCGGACGTTGTCGATGGTGCCGGGGATGTCGAAGCCGCGGGTCAGCCTGATCGGTTTGCCGCCGATACGGCTCTCGACCCCGGCGAACTCCTCGGCACGTGCCTGGAGTTGGTCCGCCCAGCGCAGCAGTGCCTCGGAGCGGTCGGCGGGTGTGGTGCGTGACCAGTCCGCGAAGGCCTCGCGGCCGGCGGCGACCGCCTCTGCCACGTCCTCGACGCCGGCCAGGGTGTCGGTCGCCAGGACCTCCCCGGTGGCCGGGTTGGTCACCGAGAACTCCTCGCCGGACGTGCCGGGGCGGCGCTTGCCCGCGATGAACTGCGTACCTGTGGTGTCGGGGGTCTGCATCAACGCTCCTGTTCGGTGGCGCCCCACAGGTCGCCGAGGGTGTAGCCGTGCGGGAAGGGGTCGGTGTCGTCCAGGACGTACTGGTTGAATCCGGTGATCCAGCCGCGTCCGCTGATCGTCGGCAACACCGCCTCGTATGGTCCGACGTGGGTGGTGTCGAGGAGTGTGCCCGTGAAGGTGGTGTTGATGATCGACTCGTGGACGAAGGGAGTGTTGAGGGGGAGTTCGCCTCGTGCGTGCAGGGCGGCCATGCGGGCGCAGGTGCCGGTGCCGCAGGGAGAGCGGTCCAGGGAGCCGGTCCAGGTGGCCGGGTCGGCAAGGTCCACCTCGCCGTTGGGCAGGACGACGGTGTTGCGGCCGGAGACGCCGGGTGTGGGCGAGGGGCCGTGGATCATCGTCAGGGCGATCTCGTTGATACCGGGATTGAGCGGATGACTGACCGGGAACTGCTGCTGGGCTGCCGTGCGCAACACCGCGCCGGCGCGGGTGAGGTGCTTGGCCGAGGAGCGATCCAGGGTGAGGCCGAGGTCGGCGGCGCGGGCCTGGACGAAGAATTGGCCGCCGAAGACGATGTCGACCGGGACACGGCCGTATTCCGGCAGGTCCAGTTCGTGCTCGAGGGCCACCACGAAGGCCGGGACGTTGGCGAAGGTGACCCGGGTGGCCTTGCCGCCGGACACCTCGGCGCGGACCCGGACGAGGCCGACCGCGGTGTCCACGGTGAGTTCCGTGACCGGCTCGCTCACCGGCACCGCGCCTGTCTCCACGAGCGCGGTGACCGCGCAGATGAGGTTGGAGCCGGACATGGGGCGGAAGCCGCCCTGTTCCAGCACCACCAGGCCGAAGTCGGCGGTCGGGTCGGCCGGGGGCAGCACCAGGGCGCCGCACAGGGCCGGGTAGCCGCGCGGCTCCTGGAGCAGCAGCCGGCGCAGGTCCTCGAGGTGCTTCTCGCAGTAGTGCAGCCGCTCGGCCATCGTGGCGCCCTTGACGTGCAGATGGCTGCCGATCAGCACGCGGCCGGGCTCGCCTTCGGCGTGGACGTCGATGGCGTGGACACGGCCGTACGAAGGCATCAGGCGGCCACCCTTTCGTCCACTACGGCGACTCCGGCGGCGATCAGCAGGTCGCGGAACTCCTCGACGTACTGCGGGGCCAGCGGCAGCACCGGTCGGCGGGTCGGGCCGGCGCTGATGCCGACCAGGTCGAGGCCGGTCTTGATGCCGCAGGCGTAGTTGTGGGACTCCAGGAACTGGCAGATCGGGAAGATCTTCGCCCACAGCTCGCGTCCGGCGTGCAGGTCGCCTCGGACGGCGAGGGCGTCGTACAGGTCGGCGCACAGCCGGGGGATCACACTGGCGGTACCCCAGACGCCCGCCTGGGCCCCGCTCGCGAGTGCGGCGAAGGTGAGGGTGTCCCAGCCGTTGAGGGCCGTGATGGCTTGTGCGTGCTGTTGCTGGACGGCGGTGAACCAGGTGAAGTCGCCGCCGGTGTCCTTGTAGGAGGTGACCGCGGTCTCCCGGGCCAGCTTCGCCAACTCTTCGGGCGCGAGGTTGACGCCGGTGGCCGACGGGATGTTGTAGTACATGATCGGGATGTCGATGGCGTCGGAGACCGTGCCGAAGAAGCCCAGCATTTCGTCGAAGGTGGGGGCGTCGTAGAACGGCGGCACGATCATCACGGCGGATGCGCCCGCCTTCTCCGCGTGCACGCTCAGCTCCACGGTGTCCGCCGTGCTGAGCGCGCCCGTCCCGGCGACGACCGGGACGCGTCCGGCGGCGGCCTCGACGTAGACCTCGGTGACCCGCTTGCGCTCGTCGAGGATCAGCGTGGTGAACTCGCCGGTGCTGCCGCCGGGCACGAGGCCGTGGATGCCGCCGCCGATGATGTGCTCGGCCTGGCGCCGTATGCCCTCGGCGTCGACGGTGGAGCCGTCCGCGGTCAGCGGGGTGACGACGGCGGCGAGGATGCCGGTGAACTGGGGGGCGCTCATGAAGGGACTCCTGAGATCAGTATGGGGGAATCAGTCGGAGGGCAGCCGGAGACAGGGTCCGGTCAGCGGCGGGTGAAGCGGCGCGGTGAGACGGCCTCGGCGACGGACGGCAGGCGGCCCGTGGTGATGGCCTCGGCGATGATCTCGGCGGTGGCCGGGGCGAGGGTGAGCCCGAGCATGCCGTGGCCCGAGGCGACGTAGACGTTGGGCAGGGGATCGAGGCGGCCGATGATCGGCAGGCCGTCCGGGGTCATCGGGCGCAGCCCGGCCCACGGACTCGCCTCCCCGGGCGGGTTGTCCCAGCCGGTGAGCGAGTCGGCGGCCGCCTGCTTGATCGCGGCGATGCGCCGGGGGTTGATGTTCTCCTCCAGGCCGCCGAACTCCATGGTGCCCGCGAGCCGCAGGAACCCGTTCAGCGGGGTCACCGCGACACGGGCGTCCTCCAGCGTGAGGGGCGTGCGCAGCGGCACCGGGGAGGGCGAGTAATCGACGCTGTAGCCCTTGCCCGGCCGGATCGGTAGCGGGACGCCGAGCTGGGCGGCCATCTTGGCGGTCCACACCCCGCCGGCCAGCAGCAGAGTGTCGCCCGTGTACTCGCCCTTGTCGGTGACCACGCCGGTGATGGTGCCGCCCTGGCGCAGGAAGCGGCGTACGGGGGTGTGTTCGTGGATCTCGACGCCGAGTTCGCCGCACCGCTTGAGCAGGCCCTGGGTGAGGGAGTCGGGTTCGACCTGTCGGTCGTCCGGGAAGAACAGGCCGTGCTTGATACGGCTGTTCAGTACCGGTTCCCTGGCCTGTACGGCGTCTCCGTGCAGGTGTTCGGCGACCATGCCGAAGCTCTCGAAGATGTCGAGGGAGGCGAGCTGCTCCTCGTAGCGTTCCCGCGTCTCGAAGGCCAGCAGGACGCCCGCCTTGTGCATCTCGAAGGCGATGCCGTCCCGGGTCCAGTCGTCGAGGAGGTCCATGGTGCCCTCGGCGAGGCGCAGGGTCGTCTGCAGACCCCGGCGGAAGTCGCGCGCGGTGCAGTGCCGGGCCATCGTCAGCATGAACTTCACGAAGGCGGGGTTGAGCGAGGGCTTGACGTAGAGCGGGCTGTCCGGCTTCAGCATCCACTTCAGTGACTGCAGGATCACGCCCGGCGCCGGCACCGGGCCGCTCTCCGCCAGGGCGATCTTGGCCGCGTTGCCGTGCGAAGCGGCGGAGCCCGCGCTCCGGGCGTCGAGAACGGTCACCTCGCAGCCGCTTTTGGCCAGCCGGTAGGCGGCGGCCAGGCCGACGGCGCCGGCTCCCACAACGATGGTCCGCATGGGGTCGTGTACCTCCTTACAAGGCGTCGAATGATCCGGGGCACAGGTTCTGGCCCGACGCGGTCAGACCTCCGGCTCCCAGGGACGTCCCACCACGAAGCCGTTCTGGAACGGATCTGTCAGAGCCAGGACCAACTGGCCGAAGGAGGTGGTCTTGGCGCGCCCGGAGACGCTGGGGACGACGGCGTCGTATGGCCCGACCCTGGACGGTGGAGCGGACGGAGGTGCCCGTGCCGCACGGGGAGCGGTCGATCCGGCCGGCGAACACCGCGTTCGTGACGCCAGGGATCAGCGGGTTCTCCGGGCGGCTCACCCAGCCGAGACCGGGAACGTCCAGGTCCGCTGACTTGCGGTGGACGAAGGCGGGCCGGCTGACCAGCTTCACCCGCCGCATCTTGCCGTCGGCGCAGTCGAACTCGAAGACGCTCTCCCCGTGGACAGACCCGCCCCCACCCACGACGACCTGGCCGGAGGTGCCCTCGGCCGGCGCGTCCACGACGTTCACGGCATGGCTGAACCTCATGGGCCTTCCTTTCGACGAGATCGCAGATTGTCAAACAATCGGCGGGAGGCTGACGCTAGACCGGGCCACCCGGCGTGGTCAATGCCCGGAAGTGAATGAATCGACCAGGCTGGCGCGGCCGTGGACTCATTTCACGGCCCGTTCGCGCGGGCTGAGCACCATGGCGCCGGACGTCGACAACGGCTTCGCAAGCACGCTTTAAGGCCAGGTCGAGGCCCCGTTCGCGGAATGGGCGCCTACCGTCGCGGGCCGCGGCGCCGATTGATCGCCGCCTCGGAACATCACGATTTCGGCTATTGACACAGCGCAGCGGCGTTCCTAGCCTTCCGGCACATCTTGCTGTGTGTCTGACAATCTACGGCGCCACTGTCTGCGGGAGCGCCCCGCATCGAAGGGGCGCCGCGTACTGCGGTTGCCCTTCTCGTCTCCGGAGCGGTCCACCCATCCACCGCTGACCGCAATGCCGCTCCACCCCGGACCGACTAAATCCCCTGCCGCACCCTGCACCACTCAGCCCCTAGCACTGGAGCACCGGCCATGGCCCTCACCAAGCAGAGCAGATACACCTTCTACGTGGTCGGAGTACTCATCCTGGCCTGGCTGGCCGGCTACTTCGGCGGGAAGGCCGGCTCGGACGGCGGCTCGACCCAGACCGTCGCCAGTTCGGGCAACTCCGCCAAAGCCGCCTGGGTAGACAAGATCAAGAAGGCGGGCGAGCTGCGGGTCGGCTGCGCCGACGCCCCGCCCACCATCACCGTCAAGTCGGACGGCACATGCGCCGGACCCGACCTGATACCCCTGGAGAACTTCGCGGCCGGCATCGGTGTGAAGGTCAAGACGGTGGCGACCACCTGGCAGAACATCGTCGCCGGGCTCCAGGCAGGCAAGTACGACATCGCCGCCGACCTCGACCAGACAGTCGAGCGCAGCCTGGCGATCGGATTCACCCACGGCTCGTGGTCCTACCCGGGCGTGCTCCTGGTAGAGCGTGACAGCGACTACAGCACCAGCAAGCAGGTCCTCGACGCGAACAAGCCCATCGCCACCACGCAGGGCTCCGCCTTGGACGCGGCGCTGCAACAGGCGGGCGCCAAGGAACTGCGTGTGGACACCTACCAGAACGCGGCCGCCGGTGTGAAGGCAGGCAAAGCCATCGCCGTCTTCACCGACCTCGGCACCGCCGTCGACATGGCCACCAAGGACAAGTCCCTCGGCATCATCGTCCCCGACCCGACGATCTTCGTCCACCACGTGGCCTACGGCGTCCCCGCCGGCATCGACGCCCGCTCCATGGACATCCTCAACGTCGCCATCGACAACTCGGTGGCCAGCGGCGAGATCGACCGTGCCTTCGCCGAGGCCGGCTACCGCGACGTGGACGCCCTGGGCGACCTCGAGATCAAGTCCTGACCGGATCTCGCCGACCCCTCGGAGGTAGTCCGCGATGCATTCCGTGAATCTCGCCTACGAATTCGATCTGAGCGTCATCGGTCCCTCGCTGCCCACCCTGCTGGACGGGCTGTGGCTGACCCTGGAGATCTCGACGATCGTGATCCTCGCGAGCGCCGTCCTCGGCTTCCCCCTCGCCGTGGCCCGCATGTCGAAGATCGAGGTCATCCGCTGGCCCGCGCAGCTGTACATCGAGGTGTTCCGATGTACACCGCTGCTGATCCAGCTGATCTGGGTGTTCTACGCCCTTCCGGCACTCCTCGGTATCGACCTGCCCGGCAAGCTGTCGATCATCATCGCCCTCACCGCGCATCTGACCGCGTTCATGTCGGAGACCTACCGCGCCGGCATGCAGTCGGTGCCCGTCGAGCAGATCGAGGCGGCGCACATGCTGCGCCTGAACCGGCTGCAGATCATGCGGCACATCATCGTGCCGCAGGCCTTCCGTCAGCAGATCCCCACGATCCTGTCCCTGAACGTGAGCATGTTCAAGGACACCTCCCTGGTCTCCGCGCTGGGCATGGCGGACCTGACCTTCCAGGGCAACATCCTCGCCAGTCAGACCTACCGGCCCATGGAGATCTTCACCATGGTCGCCGTCATCTACTTCGTGATCGCCTTCCCCGCCACCCTGTTCACCAGCTACGTCGAGCAGCGGCTGCTCACCAGCGGTTCACGTGGTGCCCAGCCGCCCACGTCCGGGCTGCGCGGCACACTCGCACGGCTGCGCCCCGGACAGCGGCCACCCGCCCTGGCCGACCCCGCCCTCACGTCCGTACCCACGTCCGCACCCAAGCCGGAAGGTGTCTGATCACGATGACAGAGACCAGCCCGACCCTCGACAAGGCACCGGACACCGATGCGGACGCGGAGCTCGACGGCGCGTTCGTGCGCACGCGCGGTGTGAGCAAGTCCTTCCACGGCCGCCCGGTCCTCAAGGAGGCCGACTTCCGGATCGGCAGCGGCGAGATCGCCGTCCTCATCGGCAAGAGCGGTTCCGGCAAGAGCACCCTGCTGCGGGTGATCGCCGGTCTCGAGGAGCCGGACGCCGGGGACATCGACCTCGCCGGCCAGGCCGTCGTACGGGACGGCGAGTACACGGACGCGTGGAAGGACCTCCGCGGCCAGATCGGAATGATCTTCCAGAGCTACACCCTGTGGCCCCACATGAACGTCCTCGACAACCTCACCGTCGCGCCGCGCCTCACCCTGGGCGAGTCCAAGGCCCAGCTGCTGGAGCGGGCCGAACGGGCCCTGACCGAGGTGGGCATGGCACATCACCTGCGCAGCCGCTGCACCCAGCTGTCCGGTGGTGAGCGCCAACGAGTGGCCATCGCACGGGCGTTGATGATGCGGCCCCGTCTGCTGCTGTGCGACGAGATCACCTCCGCCCTCGACCCGCCGGTGGCGGCCGAGGTGCTGGGCGTACTCACCAAACTGAAGGAGGAAGAGGGCATCGCCTGCGGCATCGTCACCCACGACATGGCCTTCGCGGCCCACGCCGCCGACCGTATCTGCTTCTTCGAGGACGGTCTGATCAAGGAGGACGTGCCACCGGCGCAGGCCTTCAACGATCCGCAGACACCCGGACTCCAGGCATTCATCGACGCCGTCCGCTTCTGAGCGTCCCCAGCGGCCGACCTGGATCGGCGGCCCCGCCCACCGCACCGGGCCGGTCCGTACTCCGCTGCACCGGCCCGGGCGGAGCCGCGCACGGTGGCAGGCCCGCACACCCCTCCCCCGGGGCCTGCCACCACCCCTCCCGCACACTTCACCTCCTACCGGAATAGGTCACCGACATGCCCCAACTCACCGAGCTGGCACGGAAACTGGCCGCCGCGCCCAACTTCGCGACACTCGCCACGATCGGCAAGGACGGCCTGCCCCAGCAGACCACGGTCTGGGTGAACGCCACCGGCGACGGGATCGCCTTCTCCACCGTCGAGGGCCGCGTGAAACACCTCAACCTGCTGCGCGACCCCCGCGCCAGCATCCTGATCACCGAGCGCGACAACCCCTACGTCTACGCCGTGGTCCGAGGATCGGTCACCATCACCCGGGACGGTGGGCCGGAACTGATCGACGAGCTCTCCCACAAGTACGAGGGCAAGCCCTGGCAGGAGACCGCGACAACGCCCAGAGTGGTCGTCACCGTCAGCGCCGAGCGCGTCACCGAGTACGGCTGCTGATCACCCACCCGGCGGCTAGTATGTGGTCTGACAATCTGCGGAGGACCCATGAGTGACCACGCCCCCCAACCAGCCACCGGGCCCCGGCCGGTCAGCAACCAGACCCGCCGCGACGCCGTGGTGAACGAGTTGCGGAGGGCCATCCTGGCCGGAGAACTGGGACCGGGGCAACGGCTCCGGGAGGTCCAAATCTCCCAGCAGATGGGGGTCAGCCGTCCCACACTGCGTGAGGCCATCTACCAACTGACCCACGAAGGACTTCTCGAACAGCAGCCCTACCGCGGAGTCGTCGTCACCGACATCGACGAGAAGTTCATCACCGACGTCGCCGCGGTCCGGGTCGCCCTGGAAAAACTGGCCGCCAGGGCCCTGGCCGACGATCCCGACGGCTCCCGGAAGGAGACGCTCCGGCGCAGCTGGGAGGAGTACCAGGCGGCCCACGCCGCCCAGGACCCGGACCGCCTCCACCAGGCCCATGTCAACCTGCACTGGACAGTGTGGACCGCCTCCGAGAACACCATGCTCGAACGCCTGTGGCCGACCGTGGAAGCCCAGATCAACATCGCCATCATGGTCGACGAGAGCACCCGTTCGGATCCCGACCGCGCCCTGCACGTCCATGAGCGCCTCATCGAGGCGATCCTCAACGGCGACCCGGACACCATCGATGCCGAGGTGGAACGCCACACCATGGCGAGCGCCGGCGAACTCATCGAGATGCTCGCCGAACGCAAGAAGCACGCCCACGGCCCTGTCGCCTGAGAAAGAACCGGGCCGAGCGCGGGACATCCGTCGATGCGCTTGGCCTCCTGCCGGGCTACCAACCCATGGCGCGTGACGCGTTCGTGCCGCGTGTCTGTCCTGCGCCCCGCCACGTTGAAGAGCACTCTGGGCGTAAGTGACCGCAGGACTCGGTGGAGCCGGCAGGGTCGGCTTCTGGCCCAGGTGATCAGCGCCCGCGGGGGTCACTGCCCGGCTGGCGCCTGCGGCGGACCCCGTTTGGGGAAGCCTGTATCCCGTGCACCGCCCCGCCATTGCGAAGGTCGGCCCGTCCGTCCCGTCACCGCTAAGGGCGGCTACGGCATCGGTGGACGGGATACGACCTGGGTGCATGCGATGACACGCGCTGTTCGGGGCGGCACGGCGGCCCGCGCCTCCGCTGGTCCGGCGTCGAGGAGAACGAGTTTCCCGGCCGCGGCGACCTGAACTGGACCTGCGAGTGACGAGCTAAAGGGGCCAAGTGGAGCCATTCCAGACGTCGCCGTAACCACGTTGCCCTCCTGACAGCCAGGACGGCTTCGGAGAGGTGCGGGTGGCGGCCCTGCTTCAGGCGGGTGTAGTCGGTGGTGACACCCGCCAGGGGCGCGACCTCCTCACGGCGTAGCTTGGGCACCGGCGCGCCCCGCGCCCGGAGGCAGTCCGGCGGTGTTCGGGGTGAGGAGGGCGCGACGGGAGCGGAGAAAGTCGCCGAGTTCGCTGTTGTGCCCCATTCCTCAGGTATTGGAGGCGCGTGGGACTGTGTGCGGTGCGAGGTTGGCCCAGACGACGCTCAGGTGGCCGGTGCGGTAGAGGGCGGGGCCGTCGTCCCCCGGACCACGAGGTGTGGAGCGACCACCTGTTCCCTGGTACCGGTGTCGCGACCGTCCAGGCGCGCGATGGCCCGGTCCACGGCGAGGTGGGCGAGGCGGGGGATGTCCTGCCCGACGGTGGTGAGGTCGATATGGGCCAGGCGGGCCAGATGGCTGTCGTCGAAGCCGACGACGGAGATGGCGCCCGGGACGGGAATGCCGCTGCGGAGGAAGACATCGAGGACACCGGTCGCGCAGCGGTCGTTGAAGGCGAGGACCGCGGTGGGGCGCGGGTGGGAGGCGGCGAGAACCTGGGCGGCCTCGGCGCCCTCTGCCTCGGTGAGGCCCCCGGGCACGACGCGGATGTGCTCGGTGAGACCGTGGCGGTTCATGGCGGTGCGGTAGCCGCGTCGCCGGTCGGCTGCGCCGGGTGCCTTGCCGCCGTCGATGTGGGCGATGGCGCGGTGGCCCAGCGCCACGAGGTGGTCGACCGCCTGGCGGGCGCCCTTGTCGTCGGCGGTCCGTACGACCTCCAGGCCGGGGACGGGTGGCCGCAGGTGGCGGGCCACAGAGACAACCGGCAATTGCCCGGCGAGCTCCGTCAGCCGTGAGGCGGGGGTCTGTGGGCCTAGCAGGATCAGCGCCTCGCAGCGGTCGTCGAGCAGGGTTTCGACGGCACGCTGCTCACCCCGTCCGGCGGTCACGGCGCTCAGCGCGATCTGGTATCCGGCTGGTTCGGCGGTGGCGTAGATGCCCTCCACCAGGTCGGCGTGGAACGGATGCTGGAGGCCGAACTGCACGCCGAGCAGGTGGGAGCGGTGGCTGCGCAGCAGTCTCGCCCGGGCGTCCGGGCGGTAGCCGATCTCCCGCGCGGCCTCCAGGACACGCTCGCGGGTGGCGGCGCTGGCCCCCTTCGCCCCGCGCATCACGATGGAGGCCAGCGCGGTGGACACACCTGCCCGCGTCGCCAGGTCGGCGAGCGTCGGCCGCTTCCCGTCCGGGACCGCCGGGGTCGCAGGCATCCTGTCCTCTCCTGGTCGGTCTCGTCTGCTGGAGACCGATTGTAGAACGTTCCATGTGGGCGTTGCTTCAGGAGGGGGCTCGGCAACGGCACGGTGACGTGAGAGGTACGACCCTGGCGGCGGCCGCTTGGGCTGGAGACGGCGCCGCCGAGGCGGCGTGCGTGTGCTCGGTGCTACGGCCGCACTGTCACCGGGCTCTCCCTGACGTCACCCACGGTGACCGCACCGCCTGTGGCGATCGAACCGATCGCGGCGAGGGCGATGCCCAGCGCGGCCCGAGCGTCCTCGCCGGTCACCGACGGAGCACGCTTGTCCCGGACGCTGTCAGTGAACTCGGCCAGTTCGGCAACGTAGGCCGCGTGGAAGAGATCCTGGTCGTAGCTGACGCACTCGGCGGCTGCGCCAGCCGCACCGTAGGACGTGAGGTGGTTGCTGCGCAGGTCACCCAGGGTGAGCATGCCGGTCGAGCCCTTGACCTCACCGCGGACGTCATAGCCGTACACCGCCTGGAAGTTGGCCTCCGCCGTGGCGATGGCGCCGTTGTCGAAGCGGATCGTCACCACGGCCGTGTCGAGCAGTCCGTGGTCCTTGAAGTCGGGCCGGATCAGGGCGTCGGCCATGGCGAAGACCTCGACGGGCTCTGAGCCGGGGTTGAGGTAGCGCAGGGCGTCGAAGTCGTGGATGAGCGTCTCCAGGAAGATCGTCCATGGCGGGATGCGCGACGGGTCGTGCAGTTTGGGGTCCCGGGTGAGGGAACGCAGCAGCTGCGGGGTACCGATGTCACCGGCGGTGATCTTCTCGTGGGCGGCGCGGAAGCCGACGTCGAAGCGGCGGTTGAAGCCCACCTGGAGCGCCACGCCCGCCTCATGTGCGGCGGTGATGGCGCGGTCGGCTTCGTCGAGGGTGATGGCCATCGGCTTCTCGCAGAAGACCGACTTGCCGGCGCGTGCTGCGGCCTCGATGAGTCCGGCGTGGGTGCGGGCGGGCGTGACGATCACGACCGCCTCGATCTCGGGGTCGTCGAGCAGGTCACCGATCTCCGTGTACGTCTTGGGGCAGCCGAGACGATCGGCCAGAGCCTTCGCGGCCCCGGGTGCGGGATCGGCAATGGCGGCCAGCCGTACACCGGGGAGGCGGCGGGCCAGGGTCTCGGCGTGGAAGGAGCCCATGCGTCCGGCGCCGATGAGGCCGACCGCGAGGGACTGGGGGGAGGTCATGGCACATACTCCGTGATCTACGTCGTGGCTTCGGTGGTGGCGGCTGCCGTGGTGCGCGGACGCGAGGGCGGGCAGATATCCCGCGGCCGCTCCTGTCAGACGGTGAAGGCGGCCCGGAAGCGCTCCAGAGCGGCCTCGCTGTCGCTGGAGGCCCATGCCTCCATGGCGACGGTGCCGTCGTAGCCGATGTCTGCGAGGGTGCGGGCGATGGCCGGGTAGTTGATCTCTCCCGTGCCGGGTTCGCAGCGGCCCGGCACGTCCGCCACCTGGATCTCACCGATGAGTCCCGCGCCGTGGGCGCGGCGCACCAGCTCGATCAGATTCCCCTCGCCGATCTGGGCGTGGTACAGGTCCAGGTTCATGCGCAGACCGGGCCGGTTCACGGCGGCAACCAGCGCCAGGGTGTCGGCAGCCTTCGCGAAGGGCACCCCGGGGTGATCGACGGCGGTGTTGAGATTCTCGAGGGTGAAGGTGACCCCGGCGTTCTCGCCGAGCTCGGCGATCCGTGTGAGTGTGCGGTGCGCGGCCATCCACATCGCGCCGGTGGGCTCCCCGGGTACCGGCACCACGGGCAGCCCCTGGCCGTCCAGACCGGTTCCGTGGAGGTTCAGGCGCGTGCAGCCCAGGTGCTCGGCCGCCTTGAGTGACTCCTCGGCCGTGCGCAACAGTTCGGCGGCGCCGTCGTCATCGGTGAGGCTGCCGCTCACGTACCCCGTCATCGAGACGATCTCGGCGGACGAGCGGGCGAGGGCATCGAGATCGTGGTTCGTCCAGTCCCAGATCTCGACCTGGAAGCCGGCCTCGTGGATACGCCGCGCCCGCTCCTCGATCGGAAGGTCGCGGAAGACCATCTCCGCACAGACCGCTAGTGCGTACATCGTGGTTCTCCTCATCTCCGGACGGCCGGGAACTAGAACGTTCTATATGCTCTGACCAGTACGCCAGTCACCATGAGCCGCTGTCAAGTGTCCGGTGGCCATGAAGCCTGTAACGTTCTAGAAATCTCGCGCGGAAGCCGTGAGTACCGCATAGAAGCCCGCCACGGCGCGTCAACTGCGCCGGGGGTCTCCATGCGCCGGCCACCGCGCGAGCCGGTGGCTTGGTTACTTGGGGGCTCTGCTCGGCTGCTCGTCGGCAGGGAGCGTCAGCCTCGGGCGTCGGGTGCCGGTCAGGCCGCAGGTGGCCAGGTGCTCGCGCGTGCTGACGGCGATGGGCAGCGGTACCTCGGGTGCGCAGGGGTAGAGGTCTTGTTCGACGATGACGAATAGCTCGGCGTCGAGTGTGGTGAGTGCGGTGACGATGTCGGCGGGGTTGGGGACGCCGGCGGGCGGGGAGACGCAGACGCCGCGTTTGACGGCCTCGCCGAAGGAGAGGTTTTCGGCGGCGACCTGGGCCAGGACGGCGGGGTCCATCTGTTTGATGTGGACGTAGCCGACGCGTTCGCCGAAGCGGCGGATGAGGTCGAGGTTGTCGCCGCCGCCGTAGGCGACGTGGCCGGTGTCCAGGCAGAGGTTGGTGTAGCGGGGGTCGGACTCGTTCAGCAGCCGTTCGATCTCGGGCTGGGTCTGGATGTGGCTGTCGGCGTGCGGATGGATGACGAGGCGTACGTCGTACTCGTCGAGCAGCAGCTTGCCGAGCCGGTCGGCGGCCTTGCCGAAGCCCGCCCACTGTTCGGCGGTCAGCTCGGGCGGCTCGGTGAACGCGCCCGTCTTCTCGTCCCGGTACATGGGCGGGATGAAGACGAGGTGGTGGGCGTCGGCGGCGGCGGTCAGGCCGGCGATCTGCCGGACGTGGGCGAGCATGTCGTCCCAGGCCTCGGGGCGGTGCAGCGCACCGAAGACGGTGCCGCCGGAGACCTGCAGGCCGCGGGCGTCGAGTTCGTCCTTGAGGCGCTGCGGGTCGGTGGGGAGGTAGCCGTAGGGGCCGAGCTCCAGCCACTCGTAGCCGGCCTGGGCGAGTTCGTCGAGGAAGCGGGTGTACGGCACCTGGTGCTCGTCCTCGGGGAACCAGACGCCCCACGAGTCGGGGGCCGAGCCCAGGCAGAGGTTGCCCGCAGTGGTGCGGAAGGGGGGTGGCGCCGTTGCCATGGTGTGTCCTTCGGAGAGCGGCACGGAAACTCAGTTGGAGGTGGGGAAGTTGAAGCCCGCGCTGACCTGCTGCTTGGGCTGGGGCCAGCGAGTGGTGACGACCTTGGGGCGGGTGTAGAAGCGGATGCCTTCGGGGCCGTGGATGGGGGAGTCGCCGATGAGGGAGTCCTTCCAACCGCCGAAGGAGTAGTAGGACATCGGCACGGGCACCGGCACGTTGATGCCGATCATGCCTACCTTGATGTTGCGCTGGAAGCGGCGGGCAGCTTCACCGGAGGCGGTGAACAGGGCGGTGCCGTTGCCGTAGGGGTTGGCGTTGATGACGTTGATCGCCTCGTCCAGGGTCTCGACTCGGAGGATCGCCAGCACCGGGCCGAAGAGTTCCTCCTTGTACGCCGCCATCTCGGTGGTGACGTGGTCCAGGAGGGAGGGGCCGGTGAAGAAGCCCTCGGCGTAGGCGGGGTCGTCGAGCTTGAGACCGCGGCCGTCGACGACGACGGTGGCGCCCTGCGTGGCGGCGACGCCGACCGCGCTCTCGACGCGCTCCTGGGCGGCCTTGGTGACCAGCGGCCCCATCTCGGTGCCGGGCTGGTCACCGGGGCCGACCTTCACCTCGCGGGCCTTGCGCTCCAGCACCTGCACGAGTCCGTCGGCGGCGTCGCCGACGGCGACGGCGACGGAGACGGCCATGCAGCGCTCGCCGGCGGAGCCGTAGGCGCCGGCGGTGATGTGGTTGGCGGCGAATTCGAGGTCGGCGTCGGGCAGGACGACGGCGTGGTTCTTGGCGCCGCCGAGGGCCTGGACGCGCTTGCCGTGCGCGGTGGCCTGTTCGTGCACGTACTTGGCGATCGGAGTCGACCCGACGAAGGAGACGGCCTCGATGTCGGGGTGGGTGAGGATCGCGTCGACCGCGTCCTTGCCACCGTGCACCACGTTGAAGACACCGTCGGGCAGGCCGGCCTTCTTGTACAGCTCTGCGACGAAGTTCGCGGCCGACGGGTCGCGCTCACTCGGCTTCAGGATGAAGGTGTTGCCGGTGGCGATGGCCATGGGGTGCATCCACAGCGGCACCATCGCGGGGAAGTTGAACGGGGTGATGCCGGCGACGACGCCGAGGGGTTGGCGGAAGTTGTGCACATCCACGCCACGCGAGACCTGGTCGGAGAAGGAACCCTTGAGGATGTCGCCGAGGCCGCAGGCGAACTCGACGACCTCGCGGCCCCGGGTGATCTCGCCGCGGGCGTCGTCGACGGTCTTGCCGTGCTCGGCGGAGATGATCCGGCCCAGCTCCTCCTCGTGCTCGAGGAGCAGCTGGCGGAAGGCGAACATCACCTGCGTGCGCTGGGTGAGCGACGATTCCGACCAGGTCTCGAAGGCAGCAGACGCAGCCTGGACGGCAGCGTCCACGTCGGCCGCGCCGCCGAGGACGACCTGGGCCTGCTCGGCGCCGGTGGCCGGATTGAAGACCGGCTGGGTGGCGGTGGCGGTGGCGGTGCCCTGGACGGGAGCGCCGTTGATCCAGTGCTGGATGGTGGTCACTGTGCGGGTTTCCTTTGCGGGTACGGGAGTTACAGGTAGTGCCGCTGGGCGCGCTTGTTCGCGGAGTACGTCTCGTGTGCGGTGCGGGTGCTCTCCAGGGCGGAGACTTCGCTGACCGGGACGTCCCACCAGCCGTGGCCGGGCGGGTTGGGGCCGTAGAGATCGGTTTCGACGTGCACGACGGTGGTGCGGGTGGCGGCCTTGGCCTTCTCCATCGCCGCCCGGAACTCCTCCACCGAAGTGGCGTGCAGGACGTCCGCGCCGAGGGAGGAGGCGTTGGCGGCGAGGTCGACCGGGAGGACGTCGCCGTCGAGGAGGCCCGAATCGCCGTCGCGGAAGCGGTACTTGGTGCCGAAGCGCTGGCTGCCGAGTGACTCCGACAGCGAACCGATCGACGCGAAGCCGTGGTTCTGGACAAGCACGATGATGACCTTCAGTCCCTCGGAGACCATGGTGACGATCTCCTGGGCCATCATCAGATACGAGCCGTCGCCGACCAGCACGACGACCTCGCGGGTCGGGTCGGCCATCTTGGCACCGGCACCGGCGGCGACCTCATATCCCATGCAGGAATAGGCGTATTCGACGTGGTAAGCCTTAGGGTCTCTGGCGCGCCACAGCTGCTGCAGGTCGCCGGGCATGGAGCCGGCCGCGTTGATGACCACGGCCCGGTCGTCAAGGACCTCGTTCAGGGCGCCGAGGATCTGCGTCTGGGCGGGCAGATCACCGGTGTTCCGCTCGGGAGCAAAGCACTCGTCCTCGATCTGCCGCGTCCGGGCGATCAGCTGGCGGATGTGACGGCGGTAGGTCTTTTCGACCTCCCAGCCGTCCAGCGCTCCGGCGAGGGCCTGGATGCCGAGCCGGGCGTCGGCGACCAACGGCTCCGCCGAGTGTTTGACGGCGTCCAGGCGGGCCACGTTGAGGTTGACGAAGGTGACGTCCGGATTGCCGAAGACGGTGTGGCTGGCGGTGGTGAAGTCGGAGTAGCGGGTGCCGATGCCGAGCACCACGTCCGCCTCGCGGGCGAGTTGGTTGGCGGCATACGAGCCGGTGGAGCCGATGCCGCCGGCGGCGTAGGGGTGATCCCAGGGGACGGCGCCCTTGCCGGCGTGGGTGTCGGCGACCGGGATCCCGGTGGCTTCGGCGAACGCGCGCAGCACGGTCTCGGCGCTGGAGTACACGGCCCCGCCGCCCGCCACGATCAGCGGCTTGCGGGCATTGCGCAGCAGACGGGCGGCCCGCTCGACGGCGGCCGCCTCCGGCACCGGGCGGCCCACGTGCCACACCCGCCGCCGGAAGAACGACACCGGCCAGTCGTATGCCTCGGCCTGCACGTCCTGCGGCAACGCGAGGGTGACGGCACCTGTCTCGACCGGGTCGGTCAGCACCCGCATGGCCGCAAGGGCGGCCGGGATGAGCTGCTCGGGCCGCGAGATGCGGTCGAAGTACTTGGATACGGCGCGGAAGGCGTCGTTGACGGTGACGTCCCCGCCGCGGGTGTCCTCCAGCTGTTGCAGCACCGGGTCGGCGGCGCGGGTAGCGAACATGTCAGAGGGCAGCAGCAGGACCGGCAGCCGGTTGGTGGTGGCCAGCGCCGCGCCGGTGATCATGTTGGTGGAGCCAGGGCCGGTGGAGGCGGTGCAGGCGAAGGTGGCCAGCCGGTCGCGCAACTTGGCGTAGGCCACCGAGGCGTGGACCATGCCCTGCTCGTTGCGGGCGAGGTAGTAGGGCAGGTCGGCCTCGCCGGTCGTGGCCGCTTGCAGCAGCGCCTGGCCGATGCCGGCCACGTTGCCGTGCCCGAAGATGCCCCACACCCCGGGGATGAGGCGCTGCTCCTGGCCGTCGCGCTCGCTGTACTGGTTCGCCAGGAAACGCACCAGGGCCTGAGCGGTGGTCAGTCTGATCGTGTTCATCAGTGGTTCTCCTCGGCCGCGAACGGCAGCCGGTCATCGATGTCCTGGGCGTCCCAGGTCGAACGCACCCAGCCATGGGCGGGGTCGTCACAGATCAGCCAGGCACGGTCTGGGCCGGGGCCGGCCATGACGTTGAGGTAGTACAGGTCGTAGCCGGGCGCGGCGATGGACGGCCCGTGCCAGCCGTGCGGGATCAGCACCGTGTCCCCGGAACGCACCTCGGCCAGCACGTCGATCGGCCGCTCGGCGCTCCCGTACACCCGCTGGTAGCCGAAGCCGTTCTCGCCGCCGGAAACCTCGAAGTAATAGATCTCCTCCAGCTCCGACTCCTGGCCGGGCCGGGCCTGGTCGTGCTTGTGCGGCGGATACGACGACCAGTTGCCGCCGGGTGTGAGGACCTCGCAGACCAGCAGCTGCTCGGCCTCGAAGGTGCCCGGCAGGCAGTAGTTGTTCACCTGCCTTGAGCAGGCCCCGGCACCGCGCAGCTCCACCGGCACGTTCTCCTTGGACCCGTACCGGGCGGAGAGTGAGCTCCGCCCGGTACGGGCGCTGGGCAGTGCGAACCGGCCGCCGGCCGCACTGCTGATCAGGGCCTCCGACTCGCGGGGGAGGTAGGCGAAGTCGGTGACCGAGGCGAACACGCCTGTCCGACCGGTGAGTTCGAAGACGCTGCCGTCCGTGGTGACGGTGCAGGAGCCCGTCAGCGGCAGGACCAGGAACTCGGAGTCGCCGGTGGACACGGCGTGTGCCTCGCCCGGCTTGAGGGTCAGGATCCTCAGGCCGGAGTATCCCCAGCCCGCCGACTCCGGCGTGACCAGGAGGTCATAGGGGCCATCGGAAGAAGTCCCCGCCGGCAGGTGGTACTTACTCACAGCAGGCTCACCGCCTTGTCCACCGCACCGGCGACGTCACCGTTCGAGGGGTAGAGCAGAGACCGGCCCACGACGAGCCCCTGCGCGGTCGGCTGCTGCAACGCCTTGCCCCATGAGGCGAAGGCCGCATCCGCGTCCTTGACCTCGCCGCCCAGCAGCAGCGCCGGGAGGGTGGAAGAGGCCAGCACCCGTCCCATGTCCTCCACCACCGGAAGCTTGAGCCAGGTGTAGGCGGTACGCCGGCCGAGCCCCGAGGCGATGGTGACGGACTTGACGACGGCATCGGTGGACAGATCGTTGCGGATCTTCCCGTCCTGCCAGGCGGACAGGAACGGCTCGACCATCGCGATGAGCTGACGGTCATTCAGCTCATCGATCGCTCGGGCACTGTTCTCCAGGACGGCCGGTGTGGCGGGGTCGCCCAGCGCGATACGGGTGAGCATCTTGCCGCCGTCGAAGCCCATCGCGGCGATCGTGGCGGCGTCGTAGCCGGTGAACCGGTCATCGATCTCGAACACCGACCCGGCCAGGCCCGCCCGGTTCATGGAGCCGAAGACGCTCTTACCGTCCAGCACGCCGAGCAGCAGCAGGTCCTCGAGGATGTCCGCGGTTCCCAGGACACCGGTCACCCCGGGCCGTTCCAGCGCGATGCACAGGCGCTCCAGCAGTTCGAACCGGTCCGCCATCGCATTCGGGTCCCCGCCGACGCCGTTGGCGCCGCGGGCAGGGTGGTCGGCGGCGATGATCATCGCCTTGCCGTGCTCGCCGAGCAGGGAGGGAGCCTTCACCCGGCGCGCAGCGGCGGCCGCGACGGCGCCGGGGTCGCCCACCCGGGCGTTCACGATCCGGCTCACATTCTCGGACAGCACGTCGTCACACCTCTTGCTGGGAGTCGTTGGTGGATGTTCCGGCCGCCTCGCCGAGCTTGGCGTCGACCTCGGCCTCGGTCGGCATCGCGTCGGAGCAGGAAAGTCGGCTCGCGACAATGGCGCCGGCGGCGTTGGCGAAGATCACGGTGCGGCGGGTGTCCCAGCCCGACAGCAGGCCGTGGCACAGCGCGCCGCCGAAGGCGTCTCCGGCGCCGAGCCCGTTGACGACCTCCACCGGAACCGGTGGGATCTCGGCGGTAGAACCGTCCCGGTCCATGGCCAGGACTCCCTTGGGGCCCTGCTTGACTATGGCCAGCTCCACTCCGGCGGCCAGTAGCGCCTCCGCCGCCGCATACGGCTCACGCTCGCCGGTGGCCACCTCGCACTCGTCAAGGTTGCCCACAGCAACCGTCGTGTGCCGCAGGGCCTGCGCGTAGAACTCGCGCGCCTGGTTCGGGTTGGCCCAAAACATCGGCCGCCAGTCCAGGTCGAAGACCGTCGTCCCCGCCTTGGCCCGGTGAGCGAGGGCGGCCAGCGTGGCCGAGCGGCTCGGCTCCTCGCTGAGCCCGGTACCTGTCACCCAGAGGACCGCCGCGTCCCGGACTGCCCCCAGGTCCAGCTCACCAGCGGTGATGTCCAGGTCGGGGGCCTTCGGGAGCCGGTAGAAGTACAGCGGGAAGTCATCCGGTGGGAAGATCTCGCAGAAGGTCACCGGCGTCGGTGCGATGTCCGACGTACCGACGAACCGGCTGTCGACGCCGTAACTCTCCAGTGCCTGCCGGACGAAGTCCCCGAACGGGTCCGTGCCCGTCTTTGTGATCACAGCCGAGGAGTGCCCGTACCGGGTCGCGGCCACCGCCACATTGGTCGGGCTACCCCCGAGATACTTGCCGAACGAGGTGACCTCCGCCAGCCCCACGCCGGTCTGAAGTGGATAGACATCCACTCCCACGCGGCCAATGGTCAGCACTTCGAACGGCATAACACTGATTTCCCTTCGCTCCGGAGACTCCGGGGGTGGAGAGGTGGACTTGGCGTCTCAGTTGGTTGCGCCCATCGGTGGCGGAGACGTGTGGGCGGGGCCGGCCGCCACGGTTATCAGGAGGCGGCTTCCTTGGTGACTACTGCTACGGGTGCGGTGAGGTCGGCCTCTTCGGGGAGTTCCTCGACGTCGACGCCGCGTACCTGGGACAACTCGTGCTTGAGTGCGGCGAGTTCGGCGCCGCCGGCCATGTGGTTGGTCAGCTCCTCGAGCGTGATCTGGCTGCGCTCGGCGGAGAGTTCCATGGTGCCCAGGCGCAGCACGCTGAAGTGGTCGCCCACCATGTAGGCGTGGTGGGGGTTGTGGGTGATGAAGATGACGCCGAGCCCGCGGTCGCGGGCGGCGGCCACGTACTTGAGGACGACGCCGGACTGTTTGACGCCCAGGGCGGCGGTGGGTTCGTCCAGGATCAGGACGCGGGCGCCGAAGTAGACGGCGCGGGCGATGGCCACGCACTGGCGCTGGCCGCCGGAGAGGGTGCCGATGGGCTGTTCGAGGTCGTCCAGGACGATGCCCATCTCGCGCAGCTCGTGGTCGGCGGTCTTCTTCATCTGCTCGATGTCCAGGCGCCGCAACGGCCAGGGGCCCTTGGTCACCTCGGAGCCGAGGAAGAAGTTGCGCCACACCGGCATCAGCGGGACCACGGCCAGGTCCTGGTAGACGGTGGCGATGCCCTTGTCCAACGCCTCACGAGGGGTGGTGAAGCGGACCGGGGCGCCGTCAACGAGGAACTCGCCCTCGGTGTGCTGGTGCAGCCCGGAGATGATCTTGATGAGGGTGGACTTGCCGGCGCCGTTGTCGCCGAGCACGCAGGTGACCTGGCCGGGATGCACCGTCAGGCTCACGCCGTGCAGGGCACGGATGTTGCCGTACGCCTTGCCCGCGTTGCACAGTTCGACGACCGGGGAGTTCTTCTCGGGGGCCCTGTCCGCGAGGACAGTGCCGTGGGTGCCGGTTTCGTTGGTTGTCATTCGGGTCACCTCCGGGTCGCTGTGCGCTGGACCCACAGATTGATCAGGACAGCGCCGAGGAGCATCACGCCGAGGAAGGCCTTGAACCAGTCGGGGTTCCAGCCGGCGTAGACGATGCCCTGCTGCACCATGCCGAACATGAACGCGCCGAAGACCGGGCCGATTGCGGAACCAGAGCCGCCGGTCAGCAGGCAGCCGCCGATCACCGCGCCGGAGATGAAGATCAGCTCGATGCCGACGCCCTCGCCGGACTGCACGGTGTTGAACGAGAACAGTTGGTGCATGCCGACGAACCAGGCGCCGACGCCGACCAACATGAACAGCGAGATCTTCGTGAAGGCGACCGGGACGCCGACCGCGCGGGCCGACTCCTTGTTGCCGCCGACCGCGAAGATCCAGTTGCCGTACTTGGTGCGCAGCAGCACCCAGGTGGCGGTCGCCGCGAACAGCAGCCACCAGAAGACTGTGATCTTCACCTGGACGCCGCCAATGTCGAAGCTGGAGGCGAAGACCTTCCTGGCCTGGTCGAAGCCGTCCATCGTGCTGATGTCGTCGGTGGCGACGTTGCCGGTGACCAGCTTGGTCACCGCGAGGTTGACCCCTTGCAGGATCAGAAAGCTGCCCAGGGTGACCAGGAAGCTCGGCAGTCCGGTCTTAACGACCATCCAGCCGTTGAAGAAGCCGATCGCCAGCGACACGATCAGGGCGGCGATGACGCCGACCCAGACGTTCATGCTCAGCTGGTAGGCGGTCATGCTCGCGGTCAGCGCCGAGGTGATCACTCCGACGCCGGCCGACAGGTCGAACTCGCCGCCGATCATCAGCAGTGCCACCGGGACGGTCACGATGCCCAGGGTGGAGGACTGGTAGAGGATGTTCGCCATCGAGCTGGCGTCGCGCACCGGCGGCGCCGCGATCAGGAAGAACACGTAGACGGCCACGGCACCGAGGAAGACGCCCACGTCGGGGCGGGCCAACAGCCTTACGATCATGGACCGTTCGGCGGTGCGCCCGTCGGTGTCCTTGGGGCCGGGGGCCGGCGGTGTGGTCACCGCCGGCTCGGCGTGCTGGGTCATGCTCGTCACCGGGTTCCCTTTGCGGCGAAGGCGGCGACCTTGTCGACGTTGGACTTGTCGACGAAGGCCGGGCCGGTCAGCACGGGCTGCTCACCGCCGCCGCTGTAGTTGCCGTTGTTCTTGTAGAGCCACAGCGCGTCGACGGCCAGGTAGCCCTGGAGGTAGGGCTGCTGGTCGACGGCGAACTGGATGGAGTTCTTCTGGATGGCCTTGATGAGGTCCTTGTTGAGGTCGAAGGTGGCGACCTTCGCCTTGCTGCCAGCGTCTGAGACCGACTGCGTGGCGGTCAGCGCGATCGGCGCGGCAAGCGTGACCACCTCGTCGATGGACTTGTCTGCCGAGAGCTTGGCGGTGATCGTCGACTTCACCGACGGCATGTCGGTTCCGTTGACGTAGAGGACGTCGGTCTTGCCGGAGAAGGTCTTCTTCACGCCGTCGCAGCGCTGGGTCAGGGCGACGTTGCCCTGTTCCTGGACGACGCAGACGGCGTGCTTGGCGCCGATGTCATTGAGCTTCTTGCCGAACGCCTCGCCCGCCACGGTCTCGTCCTGGCCGAAGTACTCCAGGAGGCCCAGACTCTTCCACTGGCTCAGGCCGGCGTTGAGGCCGGTCACGGGTATGCCGGCCTGCTCCGCCTTGGCCAGGACGGACTTCATGGCGTCCGGCTTGGCCAGCGTGACGGCAATGCCGTCGACCTTCTGGTCGATCGCGTTCTGCACCAGGTTGGCCTGGTTGCCCGCGTTGGGGTCGGCGGAGTAGACGAGCTTGATGTTGTCCTTGGCCGCGGCGGCCTCGGCGCCCTTGCGGACGGTGTCCCAGAAGGTGTCGCCGGGGGCCTGGTGGGTGACCAGCGCGACGGTCATGCGGGGCGTGGTGGCCTTGCCCGCCGACGCGCCGTTCGCGGTCTCCTCGGACTTCTTGCCCCCTGAGCTGCTGGAGCAGCCGGTGGCGAGAAGAGCACCGGTGAGAACGGTGGCGGCCAGTGCGGCGGCTCTGTGGTGTCTGTGCATGTCCCTTGCACCTCGCTGTGCTGATCAGGGTGGGAATGGGGTTCCGGCCTCGGGAGGCCCGCGCCCGGCCGAGTGGCGCGGGCGAGCGGTTGATGAGAACGCCGTGTGCGGCGGAAGGTGTCGTCTGCGGCAGCCAATGGGTGTGTGCGGCTCGGCAGCGTCTAGAACGTGCTACTAGTACGTTCTAGATGCCCGTACTATTGGACGCCCCGCTGGCGATGTCAAGAGGTTTGTCAGGACGTATCGACAACATGGACTGCCTGGCCACCGACGTGATCTCGAGGATGTCGGGCGTTCGCTCCTCTTCTTGCCGCTCGATCCCGACAGCAGCCGCGACGTCATCACCGACGCCATCAAGTCCCACATCGCCACGGCGAGCCGGCCCCAAGCGGTTGCCGGTTCTGGGCCATGAGGAGGCAGACGTCGTCGGCCGTCTGGGGGACGGCGTGCCGGAATGCGGTGGTGATGCTGGAAGACGTCGACCATGTCTCCGTCTTCGCCGTCCGGCTGGTCGCTGCCCGAGCCGATGCGCGCCGTACCGGTCAGCGACTCCACGCTGCCTGCGGGGTGGGCGGCGCAACCCAAGTGGGACGGCTACCGGGCGCTGGCCGGCCGGTGGGCCGACGGTCGTGTCGCCGTTCGCAGCCGTCACGGCAGCGACCTGGCCGACGCGTTCCCGGAGATCGAGGAGGCCGTGCGGCGGCTGCCGGACGATACGGCCGTCGACTGCGAGCTCATCGTGTGGGAGGCGGGCCGGCTCGCATTCGAGCGTCTCCAACAACGAATGCACCGCCGCGGTGCGGCCACGGCCCGCGCGGCGACCGAGTGGCCGGCGCACCTGGTCGCGTTCGACCGTCTGCGCCTGCACGGCCGGGACCTGGCCGGGCGCCCCTTCAGTGAACGGTACGCCGCGCTGGAGGCGTTGTTCCTCAAGGAGGGGCTGGCGGCGCCGTGGTCGCTGTGCCCGACCACGACCGACCCCGAGCAGGCGGCTACGTGGCTTGCCGACTACACAGCCGTCAGGATCGAGGGCTTGGTGTTCCGGCCGCTGGCAAGCAGGTACGTGGCGGGCGGGCGGGGGTGGACCAAGTACAAGGCACGGCACACCGTGGAGGCGATCGTGGGTGCGGTCACCGGCAGTCTGCGGGCGCCCACCACGGCGTTGTTGGGCCGCTACGACGAGAGCGGGAGTCTGCGGTACACCGGCCGCACCACCACGCTGGGCGCGGCCGTCCGGCACGCCCTCGCCGACCAGCTGCACGCCGGAGACGCCGACCACCCATGGACAGGGCGCACCTTCAGCGTCGGGTGGGGCTCGCGGGAGCAGCTGCCGGTGCGCCTGGTCGCGCCCGACGTCGTCGCCGAAGTCGCCGTGGACGTCGCCCGGGACAGCGCCGGATGCTGGCGCCACCCGCATCCGTACCGACATGGGACCAGACGAGGTGCCGTTGTTCGGGGCGGCTGTCTAGCCCCGGACTTCGCGGTTCACCGTTTCAGGTCTGCGGCCAGCGGGTTTGTCCGATGTCGGTGTCGAGGAGGTCGAGAAGGTGGAGTTGGACGCCGCGGGTGATCTGGACGGTGGGCGGGTCGGTGACGTTGCCGATCCGCAGGGTGAGTTCGCCGAGGTGGTAGAAGATCATGCGGCCGGTGGGGCGGACGCGGCGGTTGTCGGGGTAGAGGCCGCTCATGGTCTGCTCGGGGCCGAGTGCCCGTCTGACCTGCCGCTCGATCAGGCAGAAGACCAGCAGGGCCAGGCAGATGACCTGAATCAGGGCGGCGACGCGCCGGTTGTGCTGCACGAAGACTGGCGCGACCGCGAGCGGGCCCTTGAAGTCGTGGTATCTGCGCTCGACCGCCCCCTGGCCCTTGTAGTGGATCAGGGCCTGTCCAGCGTCCGCCTGGTCGGCGGGGACGGACGTCAGCAGTGCGTACCAGCCGTCGACAGCAGCTTCGGCCTTCAGC
This sequence comes from Streptomyces sp. NBC_00019, assembly GCF_045041015.1. NCBI lineage: Bacteria > Bacillati > Actinomycetota > Actinomycetes > Kitasatosporales > Streptomycetaceae > Streptomyces > Streptomyces sp. NBC_00019. Next base: position 10,944,635 of record NZ_CP108302.1, on the reverse strand, counting down.
ACGTCGGTGTCGAAGTGCCAGGCCAGGACCGGGGTGCCGTCCTCGTTATCGGTGACGGCCCAGCGCAGACAGGAGGTGACACGGCGCTTGGCGGCGATGACACCGATCCGGGCGACGATCTTCTCCCGGGTCTTGTAGTGGCGTCCGCCGGCTGCGGTGGTGAGCTTGTTCAGGTCCTGGGCGGCCTTGGCCAGGCGTCTGTCCCGGGCGGCTTGCTGGCCGGCGGCGTTCGCGGTGGAGTGGACCAGGATCCGTCGCACGGTGAGGTGAGGATCGCTCTTGCGGGGCCCGGTCAGGGTGTGGGTGTCCTCCAGCACGCGGTAGGTCTCACGCCGCTCGGTGGGCTTGCCCGCCTCCCGGTCCGGCGTCCAGTCCACGACGGTGGCCTGCGCGAGATCCAGAGCGGCATAGACCTCGTCCTTGACCTGCACGGCCGGGGCCGGGGCGATGAACTCAACCCCGGCCGCCAGCAGGGCACCGACGTTGGAGTAGGACACCAGCTTGGAGTCGGCGACCATCAGGAAGCCGCGCTCACCGGCCATGGCCCGCAGGTCCTTCATCGCGCCGACGACCTGGCTGACCTCGGCCGCACCACCGCCGAAGACCCGGGCATGGAGCGGGATGCCGCCGTCGGCCGACACCGCGAGTCCGGCCTGGACCTGCTTCAGATCGAAGCGCCGGTCCTTGGGATGCCCGTAGCCGATGACGGGGAAGTCCTCGTCCTGACCCTCAACCGGGAAGGCCCCGTGCACGGACATGCTGGTCATGTCCCAGTGCATCCGGGCCACATCGATCCCGAACTCACCGATCGCCCGTGCCCCGACCGTGCCCGCGATGTGCTCCAGGTGCGGAGCGATCGCATCCAGCGCCCGGGCCAGACGATCATCGTTGAGCAGACCGGGCTCGATCCCGAAGACCTCTTCCACCGCCCAGCACCTGGCCCAGTCCTCCACCCGCACCAGCGGCGCGGGCGAAGTCAGCCGGTTGGCCACCAACGCCTCGATCACCTGCCCGTGCGTCACCAGCGCACTCGCGCCACCAGGACATACCTCGTCGACGATCCCGGCGACATCCAGCCGGCGCAGAAACTCGGCAGCGACAGGCAGAGCGCCCAGACGCTTCTCCACCACGGACGTCACCGCCACTTCAAGACGCTGACGCTGACGGACAGACCGTGGCCGCGGGGACCGGGAAGTCATCGACACACCCGGCCTAACGCCGCCACCCCGGCCCGGGACACCCCCGGGCCGGTCACACCATACGAATCAGCGACCCGCGAAATACGGGTCTAGCGGGTCAGTCGGCAGGTGTTCCAGTTGCGTCCCGCGGACCAGGGCGCCGCTGTGTTCCAGAGTGCGCGCACACCTGCGCACTCGGGGCTGAGTCTCTCCGCTCAGCGCCGCCGAAGAGACTCAGTCGTCTGCGACAGATCGGGGTGCAAACGGCCCGCCAGAACATCTGGGCTGCGCCCGTACGCGGCCTGCACGGCCGTGATCGCCTCCTCGTAGGTGTCCGTGTGCGTGTCGATCGTCAGCTGCACGCCCTCCTCTCCCCCGGTGTCCGGCCCGGCCCCGGGTCCGCTCGTGGTGTCCTGGGGGGGCGAGCGGGGCGAGTCCGAGGACGGAGCGGCGGAAGTCGCGGCCGGCGGCGCGTACGTCTTCTGCTCCGTCCCACTCCGTGCGGTACTCCATGTCAGGGAGTTGGCGGAAGCACACCAGGCGTTCGGCGACCTCGGCAACGTCTTCCGGTCTCGGGAAGACGGTGCGGAAGGGGGCGACGGTGTAGTGGAGGACGTCCTGAGAGTTGATGCCGGTCAGGGCGTAGAACCAGCCCAGGCGCTCTTTCCAGTGCAGGCGGATCCCGCGCTGACCGCGGGTGCGGCTCATGTCCCAGGTGAGCCACATGTAGGTGGTGAAGCCGCGTCCCCGGGTGGTGGCGTCGGCCCGCACGGAACCCGGCGGGATACCGCGTACGGTCAGGGCGTCGTCGACGGCCCGCACATACGGCCAGTGCGGCAGACCCTGAGGGCTGCCCTCCCATCCCGGCGGCTCAAGCAGCATCCGAGTCTGGCTCCACCGAGGCAACCTCACCCACCACGGCCACGACTCCGCAGGCCGTGGTGCGTGAGGGTGGCAGTGCCGTGAGAAGGGCGAAGGAGCAACCTCTCCTCAGCTTCGACGGGCCCGGGTTCAGGTAGCCGGCGACTTGCCGAGGTCGTGACCTCCGGCGGACCCTTTTGCGTACACGTAGTCCTCCCCGGGGAGGGTTTTCCCAAAGCACACCGACCACGAGTTCGCCGCGACCCCCGTGGTAGACGAGCACGACCAGCTTTTCACGTAGCGACCATCTGACCAGTTGTACATGTGCGCCGCTGCCGAGGTGTGGTAGACGCTGTCTCGGTTGTTACGCACGATCACCGCCACCTGGGATGAGCCCCAAGACTCTGACCTGACCGCGCAGACCTGCGCGCCCACGCTGGTATCGATCTGTACGGTGCTGGCGCAAGCCCAGTAACTGGGGCTGTTGGTGATCGGGTTTGTGTTGCCGTAAAGCGCCCAGGCGCCGATGTCGGCTGAAGCAGGCCCGGCGGTCGCAATGCCCAGCCCGACAGCAGCAGTGACGAGAGCTGTCGATCCCGCGATCATTCGCGCAACTCGCATGTAGTTCCCTTCCGGTTCACTCACGCCTATTGCGGCAAGACCAACACGCCATATTGGAAGGCGTGCCTCATCAGTCTGGGAGTCCTTCCCGCGCCGCGCACCTATAACTTTCCAGGGTGAAAGGCGAGAGCATGGAGGCCATGGAGTCGCAGAACATCCGGCCCGGCCACCTCACAGCCCACCAGACCGCGTAGCAGCTCGGCATCACCCTCGGCGGCGTCCGCCTCCTCGTCCACCGCGGCCAACTGCACCGCTCGGGCGGCACACCCCGACAGCCCTGGTACGCCGTCCAGGACGTCGCCACCCTCGCCGCCAAACGGTCCGCACGCACCGCCGCTTGACCGCAGGTCAGACAGCGTGTAACGATCTCGGTGAACAACTGTGTCCCTCCCCTCGTAGCGTGAAGACCGTGACTGCAGGGGAAGTTGGGAGTCATGGCGGAGAAGCGACGGAAGTTCGATCCGGAGTTCCGTGAGGGAGCTGTACGGATCGTGACGGAGACCGGCAAGACGGTCGCCGAGGTCGCCAGGGACCTGGGCATCAACGAGACCACACTGGCCAGCTGGGTCTCCCGGGCCCGTCGGGCCGGGACGGCGCCGACTGGCGAGAGCGACGAGCTGGAGCGGCTGCGGCGAGAGAACGCCCAGCTCAAGCGGGACAACAAGGAACTGGTCATGGAGCGTGATGTCCTCAAACGCTGCATGGTCCTGTGGGTGAAGTAGCCGTGGCGGACCCGTCCCAAGTGGTCGGGGTGATCAGCGACTTCAGGACCGAGCACGGCATTCCGCAGCGCGTCTCGTGCCGCGCTCTGGGCGTGAGCGAGTCGTGGTTCTACAAGCACCGCACCCACCAGACCACCGCGCGGCAGATACGCCACCTGCGGCTGGTGCAGGCGGTGACGGAGGAGTTCACCGACTCCGGCGGCACCTACGGCTCGCCGAAGATCTGGATCACGCTGGTCCGCAAGGGCTGGCGCGTCTCGGTGAACACCATCGCGAAGATCATGGCCGAGCTCGGCCTGGCGGGCCGCACCGTCCGCAGACGGCGAGGGCTGACCCGGCCCGGCAAACGGCCGGCGAGCCCGGACTTCGTGCGCCGTGACTTCACCGCGGAGGCCCCCGACCTCGTGTGGTGCGGGGACATGACGGAGATCGACACCGGCGAGGGCAAGCTGTATCTGGCCACCGTCATCGACCTGTTCTCCCGCCGCCTGCTCGGATATGCGATGGGTGCCCGCCACGACGCCGACCTGGTCGTTGCCGCTCTGCACATGGCCGCCTCGACTCGCGGCGGGGACGTCCGTGGAGTGATCTTCCACAGCGATCGCGGGAGCGAGGGTGAATTCAACTGGTCGTCGCAACACTTTGATCTCGGAGGTGTGCGACGTGGCCACGGCGGACTGGAGTTTGAAGACCAGCGATGTTCCGGAGGGTCGGCGTCGGCAGTGGCGCGCTGATCGTGCGTTGCGGCCGGCGATGCGTTCGCCGGGGCGGCCTGATCCGTCTCGAGTCGTGCAGCGCCAGTTCTGGCGGCTGATCGCCACGGGGGTCACGACGGTGGAGGCGTCGTTGGCGGTCGGCGTGTCGTGGCCGGTGGGTGCGAGGTGGTTTCGTCACGCTGGCGGCATGCCTCCGATCTCGTTGGCCGAGCCCACGGGCCGGTACCTCGCGTTCGAGGAGCGCGAGGAGATCGCGATCCTCAGGGCGATGAACAAGGGCGTGCGCGAGATCGCCCGGGCCCTGGGGCGTGACCCCGGAACGATCTCTCGCGAACTGCGCCGCAACGCCGCAACGCGCAGCGGCAAGCAGGAGTACCGCGCGACGGTCGCCCAGTGGAAAGCACAGCAGGCCGCCAAGCGCCCGAAGACCGCGAAGCTCACAGGCAACGACAGGTTGCGGGAGTACGTACAGGACCGGCTCGCTGGCAGCGTCCGCCGCCCCGACAACACGATCGTCCCCGGACCCAGGACGCCCGCGTGGAAGGGGCTGAACAAGCCGCACCGGCAGGACAGACGATGGGCGACGGCATGGAGCCCGGAGCAGATCTCGCACCGTCTCCCTGTCGACTTCCCCGATGATGAGTCCATGCGCATCAGCCACGAAGCGATCTACCAGGCGCTGTTCATCGAGGGCCGTGGCGCGCTCAAGCGGGAGCTGGTCACGTGTCTGCGTACCGGCCGGGCGCTGCGGACTCCCCGTGCACGGTCGCAGAACAAACCGCAGGGGCATGTCACCGCGGACGTCATCCTCAGTGAACGCCCCGCCGAGGCCGCAGACCGCGCGGTCCCCGGACACTGGGAAGGAGATTTGATCATCGGAACGGGCCGATCCGCGATCGGCACGCTGGTCGAGCGCAGCAGCCGCTCCACGCTCCTGGTGCACCTGCCCCGGCTCGAGGGCTGGGGTGAGAATCCGCCCGTGAAGAACGGCACCTCGCTCGGGGGCTATGGCGCGATCGCGATGAACACAGCGCTCACCGCCTCGATGACGCAGTTGCCCGAGCAGCTACGCAAAACCCTCACCTGGGACCGCGGAAAGGAACTCTCCGGCCACGCCCAGTTCGCCCTCGATACCGGGACGAAGGTGTTCTTCGCCGATCCCCACTCGCCCTGGCAACGACCGACGAACGAGAACACGAACGGGCTGCTGCGTCAGTACTTCCCGAAGGGCACCGATCTCTCCCGGTGGTCTTCCGCAGACCTCGAAGCCGTCGCCATGGCGATCAACAACAGGCCCCGCAAGACCCTCGGCTGGCGGACACCCGCCGAGGTCTTCGAAGAGCAGCTACGCTCGCTGCAACAGCCCGGTGTTGCAACGACTGGTTGAACTCGCCGAGTACGCGTCGCGAAGGTTCAGCCGGGCCTGCCGGAAGCTGGGCGTCACGCAGTCCATGGGCCGGGTCGGCTCGTGCTTCGACGCCGTCAGCGAGGCGTTCAACAGCGTGCTCAAGGTCGAGTACGTTCACCGGCACACCTTCGCCACCCGCACCCAGGCCCGGGTCCGGATCGCAACCTGGATCACCGACTTCTACAACACACACCGGCTGCACAGCGTGTGCGGCTGGAAGAGCCCGATCGACTACGAACTTGGCTATCGGGCCGGCTTCACCGAGGAGCTGGCTGCATAGGAAGGTCTCCACGAAACCGGGGGATTGACAGCGCGGTGGCGTCGAGGTCCTGCCCGGTAGGCAAGACCCAGGCGACACAGCCGTCGGGCCGGATGAGCAACGCGTCGACGTCCACCCGGTCCGTGCGGGCGGTGACGCTGTTGACCCGTCCGGTCCACGCGGCCGCGTCGTCGCAGGCCTCCGCGCGGTCGACGAGGTCGAGCTGGAGCCCACGACCCTCACACAGCAGGTCCGCCGACCAGGTCAAATCACCACGGACTACGCCCTCGTACGGGCCTGGCGCGGCGACCGCCACGCCAACCTCGTCTTCCGCAGGGCCGCCGCCAATTTCAACCCCCTCGCAGCCATGGCCGGCCGTATCACCGTCGCCGAGGTCGAGGACCTCGGCGCACCGGGCGAACTGCGTCCCGACGAGGTCCACCTGCTCGGCATCTACGTCCAGCGGGTCGTCGAACTGAGCGTCGACGACGCTGCCGACAAGCAGATCGAGAAGAGGACGGTGCGTTCCTGATGGCCTGGACCCGCGACCAAATGGCAGCCCGGGCCGCCGCCGAACTCACCGACGGCTCCTACGTCAACCTCGGCATCGGCCTGCCCACCCTGATCCCCGGCCACCTCCCGCCCGGCGTCCACGTCGTCCTGCACTCCGAAAACGGCATCCTCGGCGCCATGCAGGTCTCGCAGAACGGCGACCTCGCCAACTGGATGATCTCCGGCAAGATGGTCAAGGGCATGGGCGGCGCCACGGACCTGGCCCACGGAGCCCGTCGCGTCATCGTCCTCATGGATCACACCGCCAAGAACGGCAGCCCGAAGATTCTCAGGGACTGCACGCTCCCCCTCACGGGCGAAGGCCGTGTGCACCGGGTGATCACCGACCTGGGCGTTCTCGACATCACCGACAACGGCCTCGCCCTGGTCGAGACCGCTCCAGGCGTCAGCGTGGAGAGCACCACGGCACCCACCGACGCGCCCGTACACCAGGACGGCACCACGACCGCCCACTGACTTCAAGTGGAACCCAACGTTTCCGACCTGCACGGCACCTACACCAACTCGATCACCCCAACCCGGGCTCGACCGACCCAATCGCCTGATGGCTGCCATGGCCCATCATGTTCCGGCTGTCCGCCGCCATTGACGCACCTCGTGTGTCCGCCACGAACACATCGCTCGGTCCAGCCCTACGAGCGGGCCGACGCGCAGGTTCGTCAACACGGTCCGAGATTCCTCGAACCCGCGCGCTTCCAACTTCGACGGGTGCGGCTCTTGTGGAGGGAAGGGAGAGCCGACGGTCTGCCGAGTCGATGGCCCGTCCTCCCGAGTCGCGGCAGTGGAGGCTCTGGTACGGCGGATCGCTGTGGCCGACCACAGTCCCCGCCTCGTTCAGGTCGTCGGCTCTTGTCGAGGCTTCCCGGTTGCGGAAGGATGCTTCAGTCCACCTGACGTGACCTGATCCACGACTGTCAGCACGCGCGAGTCGGCATCAACGGGGGGTGCCTCTATGTCCTTCGTCAAGGCACCCCTGTCGGGCTTTGGGTGATTCGGTCTTGCTGGGGTCATGCGGCGAGTTCGATGTCCACGGGCGTGCGGGGTTCGTAGAAGGTGCCGTCCCGGAGCATGGCGAACAGGACGCTGATGCGTTGGCGGGCGAGGCGGAGGAGGGCCTGGGTGTGGGTTTTGCCGCGGGCGCGTTGTTTGTCGTAGTAGGCGCGGGAGGCGGGATCGGCGTTCATGCAGGCGAAGGCGGAGAGGAACATGGCACGTTTGAGCTGCCGGTTTCCGCCTCTGGGTGCGTGTTCGCCGTGGATCGAGGTCCCGGACGACCTGGTCGCCGGGGCGAGTCCGGCGTAGGAGGCGAGGTGGGCGGCGGTGGGGAAGCTGGTGCCGTCGCCGACGGTGACCAGCAGGACTGCGGCGGTCCTGACGCCGACGCCGGGCATCGACGTCAGGACCGGGGAAAGAGGGTGAGCCTCCAGCAGGGCGTTGATCTGCGTCTCCAGGGCCCGGCGCTGTGCGTGGACAGCGGCGAGCGATGCGGCCAGGGAGGGAATCACGATGTCGAGGGTGCCGGTGCCGGGCACGATCACCGTCTGTTCGTCGAGCGCGGCGAAGACGTCGTCGATCAGCCGGGCGGCCATGCGCGGGGCCTTGGGCCGGATCAGCTCAACGAGCCTGCGGCGGCCGGCTTTGCGCAGCGCGGCCGGGGAGCCGTAGCGCTCCAGCAGCCAGGTGACGGCCTGGTGGTCCAGGCGGGGGCCCAGCACGCGTTCCAGGCTGGGGTGGAACTGGGTGAGCAGGCCGCGTATCCGGTTGGACGTGCGGGTGGCCTCGGCCGCGAGGTCCTGGTCGAAGCCGACGAGGACCGTGAGTTCGGCGGTGATCTCGTCGGTGAGTTCCAGCGAGCGCAGGGTGTGCGGCATGGTGCGGGCCGCATCCGCGATCACGGCGGCGTCCTTGGCGTCGGTCTTGGCCTCGCCCGGATACAGGTCGGCGATCCGGCGCATCGCGAGTCCGGGCAGGTAGGCGACCTTGCAGCCCGCGTCGCGGGCGACCGTGAGTGGGAGGGCTCCGATGGATGCGGGCTGGTCCACGATCACCAGGACGGTGCCGAACTTCGCGGCCAGCTTGTCGAACACGGCCCGCAGTTTCGGCTCGCTGTTGGGCAACTGCTTGTCGAAGACCTTCTTCCCGGCCGGGGTGAGTCCGTGGCCGTGGTGAGCGGTCTTGCCGACGTCCAGGCCGAGGAACACGCCCACGTCTTCGGTGTCGAACATCGCGCCCTTCCCGGGGAGTTGAACGTGCCGGCCTTGGCAGTGGTGTCGTACGCGCGCATCCACGTTATGCAGACCTGCCGCCCGCGAGCTGTCCGGCATTGCGCCGGACCGGGCGGTGGCCGGACCTCTGATCAGCGTCTCCGACGGCACCTCCCGGGCCCGGTGACACCACCCCCCCAGGTCATGCCATCGACAGGGGGGGAACAGTCATGCCGGGCCCGGAGGCCAGCGGCCCTCTTGCAGGACCGCGGAAAACATAACGGGGGACGATGACATGCTGGTTGAGGCACCTGCGGAGGCCTGGTGAACGTCACGCTGGCGCTCGCCAACAACGACGCCATGCTCGCGATCCGCTTCCTGCTTGAGCTGGTCTCGCTGCTCTGCCTGGCCGTCTGGTCCTGGCGCAAGGTCCCCTCTCCATGGCGCTGACTGCTGGTCGTCGCAGTGCCCGTGGCTGTGGGCTGGGCGTGGGGTTCCTTCGCCGTGCCGGATGACCCGTCCCGTTCTGGCGAGAGCGATATCCACACCCCGGGACCAGTGCGCCTGCTCCTCGAACTCACTGTGTTCTTCGGCGCGGTGGCCGCGCTCAACTTCGCCGGCCTGCGCCGCGCGGCCCGCCGGCTCCTTGTGATCATGGTCGGCTACCAGGTCCTCGCCTACGACCGAATCGGCTGGCTGCTCAGCCACTGATCCGCCTCCGATACGTTCGCGCCGTTGGCCGGATGCCGAGACGACCCGCACCACCGCCCAAGGAGACCAGGTTGTCCGCACCCCCCGCTGGTCGCTGCTGGCCACCCTCGTCTACGGCCGCGGCGGCCCGCGCAGACGGGGACGAGATGGCCGGGTTCGGCGAGCCATGTCTTAAGGGCGGCGTCGAGTTCGGCCGTGAGCGCTGAGGCGTCTGGGTGGACGGGGCGTTGGGTTGGCGGGCTGCGGGGCCTGCAAGGCGTCGCGCACTGCTTCGTGGCAGCGCTGTCGATGGCCGCCGAGCTCGGGGAGATGGGATGCGCGACTCCGAAATCCAGGAGATCCGCCGCGGAGCCCCCGAACGGCTGCGCGGCATCGCCGACAGTCACGACCGCACCCGGATCACCCTGAAGGACACGGCACAGTGAGCGGAGCAGCAGACGAGCGCGACCGCATCCGCATCGCCATGGACCGCATCCTGACCGGCCGTCCCGAGCGCTCCAACGGAGCCCTGACCATCGTGGCCCTCGCCATCGAGGCCGGCGTCCCCCGCAACGCCCTCACCCAGCGCCACCTCGACCTCAAGAACGAGTTCTACGCCAAGGTCAAAAAGCGCGGACAACCCACGGACGCCGAGACCCGGTTCCGCAAACAGGTCGTACGGCTCAAGGAACTCCGCGAGAAGGACAAAGCCGAGCTCGAACAACTCCGGGCCGATGTCGAAGGGCTGGTGCGGGCGGTCAACCAACTCACATTGGAAAACCGGCATCTGCGCGGACTGCTGTCGGCTCCCGACCCGGCCGTCCGTGTCCTTCCCGTCCGGTACATCCCGCCCCAGTCCAGCTGACATTGAGGCCTGGCGGGGTGGCGCGGCTGAGGAGGCGACGGGTCAGGCCGCCTGTGTGCGGGCAGGAACCAATGACGTCAGTGAGCCCCTCCCGCATCCGCCTACCGCTCCGAGCAGCTCGGCAGGATCGCCACCGCTAGGGCTGGCACTGCGGCCAGGATCAGCCAGGGCACGGCAGGTAGCAGGCCCAGGTCGAGCAGGGAGCCGGTGACTGAGTTGCCGATGAGGACGATCAGGCCGGAGACGGAGGACAGTGCGCCGGTGTAGAGGCCGATGCGGCCGTCCTCGGCGAGGTCGGGCACCCAGGCGCGGGCAGCGGGGACGACCAGCATCTGGCCGAGGATGAGTAGGACGACGTACCCGGCGGCGGGCAGCAACCCCGTCACCCCTGTCCGGATCCAGCAGATCCAGGACGCCATGTGGCAGCCCGAGTACGGCTGACAGGACGAGGCAGCGTCCCTTCCATCGGTTCCTCCCTCCTGCCGCTGCCGCTGTCGCGGGTGCGGGTGCTGGATCGGGACGCCCGAAGGGCCCTTCCCCGGTGGAAAGGGCCCCTCAGTGGTCCTACTCGGTGCGCAGCCCGTCCGGGCGCATCAGCCGGATCAGTGGTGGCAGGCTGAGCACGGTCACCAGCAGGGTGACGGCGGCGCCGATACCGGTCATCGACAGTACGCTCGCCCAGTCGACGTCCACCGCCTTGTGCGTCATCTTCAGCAGTACCGCGCCCAGCGTCAGCCCGACCGCCGTGGCCAGCGCCAGGCCGAGACCGATCGGGATCGCCGTCTGCCACAGCACGGACAGGGTCAGTGTGCGGCGCCGGGTGCCGAAGGCGATCAGCGACGACAGCAGTTTGCGGCGCTCGCGCAGCTGCTCCAGCTGCGACACCAGCAGACTCGCGCCGATCAGCGCCAGTACGCAGGTGGCGCCGACGAACAGGAAGGTGCGGATGGAGGCGTAGGTGTCGTCGCTCTTGCTGGACACCAGCACCACCGGGTCGGAGGGCAGGCCGAGACGGTGGGCCGTGTTCCGCGCGTAGTCGGGCGCGTCCGCCAGCCCCTGGTCGAGCGCGAGGTAGATCTCCCCGTCGAGACCGTGTGTGGCGCCCGGGGGCAGCGCGCCCGGAGTCAGCAGCAGGCCGCCACGCTTGTTCCCTGCCGGGTCCGCGATCGACCGCGCCTGTTTCACGTCCGCCGGCACGGTCCAGGGCGTCGGCCTGTGAACGACACCGGGGTCGCCGTCGAAGTAGTCGAACCAGAGCGTGCTGCCGGGCTTGGACATGCCGGGCGTCGCCTCCCCGTATGCGCCACCCTGGACGACGAAGGAGTCACCGTCCTTGCAGGAGGGGAGGGAAGCCACCGCGCGCAGGGACGCACAGTCGGCGATGGTGACGCCGGCAGTGTTCCCCTCGTTGTCGCGCCGGTCGGCAACGTAGCCCTCGTCGAACGCGTAGATCTTCGCGACACCCTCGGTCGCCTTGAAGTCGGCCGCCGCCCGGGCGAGCGGGACCTCCTTTTCCAGGTTCACCTTCATCTGGGCCCGGGTGAGGTCGTTGGTGGTGTGCTTGGTGTACTGGCCCTGCACCCCGGTGAACAGCATCTGCAGGGCGATGGCGCCCGCCACCGCGACCGCGATGCCGTTGACCGTGCGGGCGGCCGTTCCGCTGCTCAACTGAAGCCGGCGAATGGCCAGTTGCCAGGCGACCCCGCCGGATCCGAGCCGGGCGACGACCGTCTCCATGACCCACGGCAGCAGCGCGGTCACCCCGACGAGCAGCAGCAGGACGCCACCGGTGACCTGGTACTGGTTGAAGTCTTTGCCGTACCGGTCCTTGCCGATCATCGGGTAGAGCAGGCCGAGCCCACCCACGGGCAGCAGCAGCCGCCACCACAGCCGGCGCCGCAGGGGCTTCGCGGTGCGCACCACGCCGAGCGGCTCGATCACCACGCCCCGCAGCGCGAACAGGGTGACCAGCACGGCGGCCGCCGGGACCGCGACCGCGACCAGCAGGGCGAGCAGGGGGGAAGGGATCAGATAGCTCGGGAACACGCTCACGTCGAACAGGTCCACGGACCCGGAGAACTCCCGGATGAGCAGGAAGAAGACCGTGCCGAAGGCCAGGCCGGCCACGGCGCCGGCGAGGGCCTCGCCCGCGGCGATCCGCCGGGTCATCCGGCTGTCCGAGCCCACCAGCCGCAGGGCCGCCAGTCGCCGGTCCCGGCGCTCGCCGCCGAACCGCACGGCCGCGGCGATGAAGACGCCGACCGGCAGCAGTAGCACCAGGAACACCACGAGGGAGAGCAGGACGAGGATGGGGTCTGTCTCCTGCGACTCCAGGTACCCTGCGCCGAATCGGTCGATGCGTTCGACCCCGCCGCTGTATTGCTTGAACACGAGATCGTCGGCGCCGCGGTAGAAGGCGAGCTCCTGGGCACCGATCAGCCCGGGCTCGGCGATCGTGCCGACGATCCGCCCCGGCAGCCGCTCCCGCAGCATCTTCCCCTCGCCAGACTCCAACAGCCGCTTCAGCGCTGGGGAGACCACCATCTCGCCCACCCCCGGAAACCTCGAGACCCCCGACGGCAGGGGCGCCTTGGGCCCCTCGGGCTGCAACGCCCGCCCCCGCACCTCCTTGTCACGGAAAACCGTCCCGGCGTCGCGGACCAGCAGTGTGTTGTCCGCCTTCCGCATCGGCGACTCGCTGAACGCGTGCGTGAGGTCGCTACGCGCCTCCTCCCGGTCGTGCCGGACGGCCAGCGCGTTCGGCACCGCGGTGGCGAGCAACAGCAGTGCCACACCCAGCCCCACGCCGACGGCGGTGAGCAGCATCCGCGCCCACCCCTCCCGCCCGCCGGCGACAGCGAATCTGACCCCCATACCCAGGTCCCTGGACCACTGGCGCGTCTTCATACGACCCGCTCCATGTCCCGGGACTTGCCGTCCCGTACGACGACCTCGCGGTCGGAGTAGGCGGCGACCCGTGCCTCGTGCGTGACCAGCACGACGGCGGCGTTGGTGGAGCGAGCCGCCTCGGTGAGCAGCCCCATCACACGCTCGCCGTTGAGGGAGTCGAGTGCGCCGGTCGGCTCGTCAGCGAACAGCACCCGGGGGCTCGTGACCAGCGCCCGGGCCACGGCCACCCGCTGCCCCTGACCGCCGGAGACCTCGCCGGGCCGCTTCTTGCGCAGGTCGTCGACCTCCAGCCGCTCCATCCAGGTCAGGGCCGCCTTCTCGGCCTCCTTGCGGGAAGTGCCGTTCAGCCGCAGCGGCAACGCCACGTTCTCCACACAGGTCAGCTCGGGCACCAGCTGACCGAACTGGAAGACGAAGCCGAACTCGGAGCGCCGCAGCGCGCTGCGCTGCGCGTCGTTCATGGTAGCCAGCTCACGCCCGTTGCAGGTGATGGACCCGGAGTCGGGCCGCACGATCCCGGCGAGACAGTGCAGCAGCGTCGACTTGCCCGAGCCGGAGGGGCCCATCACAGCGACGACCTCGCCGGGGCGGATAAAGAAGTCGGCGCCGTCGAGCGCGGTGGTCGGCCCGTACGCCTTGCGCAGGTCCTGGGCGGCGAGCAGAGAACTCGGAGGAACGAGAGTCACGCGGTCACCGCCTCGGCGAGCTTGTCCAGACGCGCGGCGGTGAGCTCCAGCCAGCGCAGATCGGCCTCCAGGTGGAACAGGGCGTGGTCGCAGATCAGCTGGTCCGCGAAATCGCCCTTGCGCTTGCGGTCGGTCAGGATCCGCATCATGCGCAGGTGCTCGGAGCGCTGCGTGTCGAGGATGTCGGCGGCGTTGCGACGGGTCAGCAGCGCGAGGACGACCTTGCTGTACAGCAAGGACTGCAGGTACGGCTCGGGCTTCTCCGGCGTCGCGAGCCAGCGCTCGACGTCGCTGATCCCGGCGTCCGTGATCGCGTACCGCCTGCGCTCGGGCCCACTGCCCGCCTCGACGCCGTCGACTTCGACGAGGCCGTTCTTCAGCAGCCGGGACATCGTCGCGTAGACCTGGCCATAGTGCAGCGGCCGGTCATGACCGAACTTCTCGTCGAAGGCCCGCTTCAGGTCGTAGCCATGACGCGGACCGGACTCCAGGAGCCCCAGGAGGGTATTGCCGATGGACATGCCAGCACTATACACACCATGTATACGCGGCCTGTATACGCGCAGTGTTTAGGCGATGGCACAAGCTCAACGGGAGACCGCGCCAGCTACGTGGCGAGCCGCCAGAGCGGCTCATGCCCCATCTGAGCCTGAATAGGGTCCAAGTCCCCTCACGAAGCCCAGATCTCAGTACGGAGCAACGCGACCGGCACGAGGAGAGGGCTATGCACGTGCGGATCGCGCAATTCCCGAGCCGATGGCCGAGCACCTGTGCGCCTGGGCGATGGCCCTGTGTGGGCGCGGCCGTTGCCAGCACGCAGCAGCCGAGTATCCGCATCCTCTTTGACTTCCTCCTCCTCGTGAACGAGGAGGATCCCTACGGCTCGCGCCGTGGGGTTTTCTGCTTCATCGCCGACTGCCCGCCCGGAGAACTCCGTTGAGGTCTACCGGTAGGACGTTGACGCGGCGGCGGGCCAGGGCGAGGACGGCCTGGATGTGACGCTTGCCTTCGGCTCGCTTGCGTTCGTAAAACCGGCGGGACTCATCGCAGTGTCGGATGCTGAACAAGGCGGAGATGTAGAAGACGCGTTGGAGTCGGCGGTTGTAGCGCCGCAGCCGGCGAAGATTGCCGCTGAACTTGCCGGAGTCGCGGGGAACAGGTGCGACGCCACCGAAGCCTCCAGCAGTGGCGCGAGGACGCCGCCTCCGGCGCCCTCACCGAGGTCTTCGCCTGCGGCACCGCCACGGTGGTCACCCCGATCGGCCACGTCAAGACCAGGACGGACACCTGGACCCGCGGCGACGGCACCCCCGGCGAGGTCACCCCGAACCTCCGTGATGCCCTGCTCGGCATCCAGCGGGGCGTCCGGGACGACAAGCACGGCTGGATGCCCCGACTGGGCTGATCCCGGCGGGCCACTCGGCCCGCAGCCCTTCCAGGGCCCGTCCGGACGAGTTCCGGGCGGGGCCGCTCTGCGTATTCCCTCCCATTCTCTCCCGTCCATGCGGCCGCCCGAACCGGCCAGGCTGCCGTACGGATCCTCCTCGACCGGGAACTGGACGACTCCGCGTTCGACGCCCTGCGCGACCTGGATCTGACCGGATTCGGCAGCGTAACCCTGCGCTACGACACCACCGAGGCCTGCTGGGTCCCGGTCCCCGCCGACGACAGCCCGGAAGCCGACTGGCCGAGCCGGTCCGGCGGCTCGACGAGATGCCCGCGTACCCCGGTGGGACGGGTTGCGGACGATTCTCGGCCACGTACGGCCGTTCCTGGACGAGCCTCTCCTCGCGGACGCGTGACCTTCCGTCCGGGTTGTACGCAACAAGGCCGATTGACCCTGTGGTAGTTGGTGCGTTTGCCTCGAAGGGAGCCCCCGGCGCGGGGCCGGGGGTCATGCGTCAACGGGGAACACAAGGGGGAACATGTCCAAGGCTTCAGCCATGTCCGGCAGAGCTGTGACCGTGTCCGGCATTTCCTTATCGACGGCGCTGCTGCTCGCGTTCACCGGAACGACCGCCGGTGCCGCGCAGCACGCGCCCCGGACGGAGCGGGTCAGCACCGCCGCCGACGGCACCCAGGGCGACGGCGCCTCCAGTACGGCCGTCACCACGCCGAACGGCCGCTACATCGCGTTCCGTTCGTCGGCCACCAACCTCGTGCCCGAGGGGGTCACCCGCCCGGGCACCTACTCTTACATCCGTGACCTGACAACCGGCGAGGTCACCAAGATCGAGCAGGCGCTGAGCACGCCCCGGCTCAGCGCCGACGGCCGCTGGGCCACGTACACCGACTGGGGCAGCCGCAACATCAACGTCTTTCTGTCCGACCTGAGCACGGGCACCAGAATCCGGGTCGGGGCCCCCGACGGCCGGGACACCGCGTCCTCGCCGACCATCAGCGAGGACGGTCGCTACATCGCCTACCGGTGGCTCGGGCACCCTGATTTCCCGACCCGCATCGACCTCTACGACCGTCTGACCGGCACCCGTGAGACCGTCAGCGCGGGCCCGCAGGACTCCAACCGGGACATGGACAGACCGTCGATCAGCGGCGACGGCCGCCGGGTCGCCTACCAGGACAACGGCACCGGTGACGTGTGGGTCGCCGATCGCGTCACCGGCGCGCAGACCGAGGCCGACGACGGCACGCCCTCGACCGTGGTCCAGCTGAGCGCCAACGGCCGTGTCCTGGCGATGGATTCGGCCGACGGCTCCTATGTACGGGACCTGCGCACGGGCCGCGTCCGGCACTTCCCCGGCGTCCGCGTCCTGGCCGTCAGCCCGGACGGGCAGCGGCTGTTGACGCGGGACGCGGACGCGAACCTGACCCTGCGCGGCCTGCACGGCGGACGCGAGATCCCCGTCGGACACGGCAGCGCCACCGCGGGCTCGGTCTCCGCCCACGGCCGCTCCGTCGTCTACTCCACGCAGGACGCGGACGTCGTCCCCGATGACACCAACGGTCTGTACGACGTCTTCCAGTGGAGGACACGCTGATGTTCCGCGCCTCAAGAGCCGTGCTCGGCACGGCAGTCGCGATCGCGCTCGCCTGGACGCCGGCGGCCGCCGCACAGGACCGGGGTCACCAGGGGCCCGACGAGCCCCGTACCGTGCGGGTGAGCACGGCCGCCGACGGCGGTCAGGCCGACGGACCGTCGAGCGGGGCCTCGATCAGCGCCGACGGCCGCCAGGTCGCGTTCACGTCCACCGCGCCGAGCCTCGGCTGCGAGCGCCTCTCGCCGTGCCTGTTCGTGAAGGACCTGGCCGACGGCGGTCTGACCAGGATCGACCTCGGCAGCGGCCACACCTACGACGCGCCGCTGTCCAGCGCCGACGGGAGCCGTGTCGCCTTCTCCGCCGGCACCCGCTTCCAGGCTCCTTACCTGTACAACAGCGCCACCGGCCGTTCGGAGCGGCTGTGGCCCGAAGGCCCGCCCGGCTCGGCCGAGTTGGGCCGCGCCCAGTCGATCAGCCCCGACGGCACGCACGTCGCGTACACCGTCGGCGGCCGCAACGGAGGGCAGACCGCGCGGCTGCTGTACGTCCGGGACACGGAGACCGGCACCGAGGAGCTGATCTCGACCGCCGAGGAGGGCGACAAGAGCAAGGCCTCGGTGAGCGGTGACGGCAATCGGGTCGCCTACTCGGTCCAGGGGGACGCCGAGGGTGACGACCCGAACGACGTCTTCGTCAAGGACCGGGCGACGGGCCAGCGCATCCACGTCGACGCGGACCTCGGTGTCGCCCATCTGATCCGGATCACGGCGGACGGCCGCCGGGTCCTCCTCAACGCCAACACCGGGGTGTACGTCCACGACCTGAGCACGGGCACATCGCGACGGGTGGCCGACGGAACCGCCTCCTCGGCCACGGCGGACGGCCGGTACGCCGTCGTCACGGGCACGGACGGCGTGCGGGTGCGTGACCTGCGGACGGGGCTGCGAGGGGCCACCCTCTCGTGGACCGCCACGGTGATGGGCGACTCGCTGGCCGCCAAGGGACGTGTGGTGGCGTTCAGTTCGACGGAGTCCCACCTGGTGCCGGGCGACACCAACCGGCAGTCGGACGTGTTCGCCTTCTCGGGCGGCCTCGGGAAGAACCCGGCCCCGATGCCGTCCGTCACCGAACGGCTCGGCGGACCGGCCGGGGCATCCCACGACCCGGAGATGGATGAGCGCAAGCTCGTCACCTTCACCTCGGAGGAAGACGTCTTCATCAACGCGCCCCTCCGCGTCGTCCAGGTCAACTCCGACACGGAGAAGCCGTCGTCGGAGAGCACCCCCTGCTCCAACGGACGCATGGTGGGCTACCTGGTCCCGTCCGCCGCCGACGGCGCCCCGGAGGTCCACATCCGCTACCGCTCAGTCGGCCAGGTCACCACCCTGGACTCCTACCAGGGCGTCCGCTTCACCTGGATGGGGCGGCCCCGGATCAGCCCCACCTGCCAGTGGATCACCTACGAGGCGACCCTGCCCGCCACCGACGCCGCCCCGGACCCGCAACCCCGCGTCTACCGCTTCAAGTTGGACGGCGGCACCACGGACGTGGTCAGCGCGCCCTCGGGCGGTCCGGCGGGCAACCCGTCCATCGACTACGACGGCCGGTACATCGCCTTCGAGCAGGGCGGCGACGTCTACGTCCGTGACCTGGACACCAGCGACCTGTCGAAGGTCGCGGACGGCGCCTCGGCCCCCTCCCTCAGCGGCCGGACGATCGCCTTCCAGCAGGGCCGGTACGTCTATGTCCGGGACCTCGACACCGGCACCACCACGGCCCGGGTCAGGGGCGCCCAGCCCTCGCTCTCCAGGCACGGCACAGAGTTCGCGTACACCTCGGGCCGTTCCGTGTACCTGCTCGAAATCGCCACGGGGAAGAGGCAGTTGGTCAGCGTCGATCGCTGGGGCGGCCGCAACGACCTCCCGGCCGGGCACCCCTCGGTCAACGCCGACGGCACGGTCGTCGCGTTCGAGTCGGCCTCACCCGATCTGGTAGACGGGGACACGAACGGGGTGACGGACATCTTCCTGCGAACAGTGCGTTGACTTGCTCCTCGGGCTGAAGCCCGAGGATTCTGGCCTTCTCCCCCGAACGCTGTTCCGCTACGCGGCACGGGGTTCGGGGGAGAATCCGTGGCTTCCTGCTTCGCTGCGCTGTGCCAGGACGGGTCCTGGTCTTACCTGCGCTCCACAGGCTGACACCGCCAGTCCGGCGGCCGTCTTCACGTTCTTCGCGGCATTGTGGTCCCGGTCGTGGACCGTTCCGCAGGCGGCGCAGGTCCACTTCCTGATGTGCAGGGGCTTGGGCCCGTCCTTCACCCCGCACTGCGAGCAGACCTGACTGGTCGGCTCGAACCTGCCGACCTTGACCAGGGTCCGGCCGTACCTGACTGCTTTGTATTCCAGCATCGCCACGAACTGTGCCCAGCCCGCGTCGTGGACACTCCTGGCCAGCCTGGTGCGCGCCAGTCCTTTGACCGCCACATCACCGCGGAATCCGGCGGGCTGGGCAAGGGAGCAACCTTCACCTTGCGCCTACCGCAGGATGCCCACTGAGAGCCGCTGCACGAGTACGTCGGGGCGCATGGCTGTGGTGGATCGGTCCGCCCGACCCGGTCAGGGGCGTGCCCGTCCCACCCCGCCGGGTGGCGACGATCTCCGCCGCGATGGACAGCGCCGTCTCCTCGGGTGTGCGGGCACCGAGATCGAGTCCGATCGGCGACCGCAGCCGGGCCAACTCCCCATCGCTCAGGCCCGCTTCACGCAGCCGTCGTTCCCGGTCGGCGTGCGTACGCCGTGAGCCCAGGGCGCCGACGAACGCGGCCGGCATCCGCAGGGCCGCTTCCAGCAGGGGTACGTCGAACTTGGCGTCGTGGGTGAGCACGCACAGCACCGTGCGCGCGTCGGTCGCGGTGCCCCGCAGGTAGCGATGCGGCCAGTCGACGACGACGACGTCGGCGTCGGGGAAACGGGTCCTGGTGGCGAAGACGGGGCGGGCGTCGCACACGGTCACGTGGTAGCCGAGGAACTTGCCCACCCGTACGAGGGCCGCCGCGAAGTCGATCGCTCCGAAGACGATCATGCGGGGCGGCGGCACTCTCGACTCGACCAGCAAGGTCACTCCGCCGGGACAGCGCGAGCCGTCCGCCGAGAGCTCGACCGTGCCGGTGCGGCCGGCGTCCAGCAGGGCGCGGGCTTCGCCGGCCGCCGTACGGTCCAGCTCCGCGTGCCCGCCGAGTCCGCCTTCGTACGAGCCTGCCCCGGACCCCGCCCGGGAGGGCCCCGCTCCCGCTTCACCCGGCCGCACCAGCAGGGCCGTGCCGAGGAGTTCGGCGGGGCCGCGTACAACGCGGGCGAGGGCTGCCGGTTCGTCCCGCGCGGCGGCCGACAGGGCCGACCGGAGCACCGGCCGCGCGGGCGCGTCCGCGCCGACCGGGGTGACCATGATGTCGATGGTCCCGCCGCAGGTCAGCCCGACCGCGAAGGCGTCATCGTCGCTGTAGCCGAACCGTTCGACGACCGTCTCACCGTCCTGGAGGGCCTGGACGCACAGGTCGTACACCGCTCCCTCCACGCAGCCGCCGGAGACCGAGCCGATGACCGTGCCCTCGCTGTCGACGGCGAGGGCGGCGCCGGGGCCGCGCGGGGCGCTGCCGCCGACGGCCACGACGGTGGCGACGGCGAACGCGCGGCCCTCCGCGATCCAGCGGTGCAGTTCCCCGGCGAGGTCAAGCACGGACGCCTGCCATCAGGACGCGGTCGGGACGGATCGGCAGGTCCCGGTGGCGTACGCCGGTCGCGTGCCAGACCGCGTTGGCGACGGCCGCGGCGGCGCCCACGATGCCGATCTCGCCGATTCCCTTGATGCCGACCGGGTCGTCGGGGTCCGGGTCGTCGATCCAGTCCGCCTCGATGGCCGGGACGTCGGCGTGGGCGGCGACGTGGTAGCCGGCGAGGTCGGCGCCGTAGTGGCTGCCCAGGGCCCGGTCGCGGACCGCCTCCTCGTGCAGGGCCATGGAGATGCCCCAGGTCATGCCGCCGACGAACTGGTTGCGGGCGGTGAGCGGGTTGACGATCCGGCCGGCCGCGAAGATGCCGAGCATGCGGCGCACGCGGACTTCACCGGTGGCCGGGTCCACGGCGACCTCGGCGAACTGGGCGCCGAAGGAGTGCCGTTCCTTCTGGGCGAGGGCGCCGATGGCCTCGGTGGTGTCCGACCGCACGGTGATCCCCTCCGGCGGGATGTCGGCGCCGAGGACGAGCCGTTCCCGCAGTTCCCCGGCGGCGATCGTGACCGCCCAGGCCCAGGAGCGGGTGCCCATGGAGCCGCCGGCGATGAACGCGGGACCGAGGTCGCTGTCACCGATCAGCACCCGGATGTGTTCCGGTGTGGTCTCCAGGGCGTCGGCGGCGACGAGGGTGAGCGCGGTCCGGGCGCCGGTGCCGATGTCGGCGGCGTTGATCCCCACGGTGTAGGTGCCGTCCGCCTCCGCTGTCACGGCCGCCGTGGAGGGGCCGGCGCCCGCCGGGAAGGAGGCGGCGGCCGTGCCGGTGCCGAGCAGCCAGCGTCCCTCGCGGCGCAGGCCGGGGCGCGGGTCGCGGTCGGCCCAGGCGAACCTGCGGGCGCCTTCCCGGAAGCAGGCGATCAGGTTGCGTCCGCTGAACGGCAGCCCGGACACCGGGCCCGTCTCGGGGTCGTTGCGGGCGCGCAGTTCGATCGGGTCGAGGCCGCACTTCTCGGCGAGTTCGTCGATCGCCGACTCCAGCGCGAACGACCCCGGTGCCTCGCCCGGCGCGCGCATCCAGGTCGGGGTCGGCACGTCGAGCCGTACGAGCCGGTTGGCGGTGTGGTGGGCGTCGGCGCCGTACATGGTCCGGGCCGGTCCTGCGGCCGACTCGATGAACTCGTGCACGGTGGAGGTGGCGCTCAGGGATCGGTGCTCCAGCGCGCGCAGCCGGCCGTCGGCGTCGGCGCCGAGCCGCAGGCGCTGCCGGGTGGGGCTGCGGTAGCCGGCGAGCGAGAACATCTGCCGCCGGGTCATGATCACCCGTACCGGGCGCTGCAGTTCGGTCGCGGCCATCACAGCGGCCACCTGGTGGGCGCGGACGCCCTTGCTGCCGAAGCCGCCGCCGACGTGTTCGGAGCGCACCCGGACCGAGGCCGGGTCGAGCGAGAACATCTTCGCGAGTTCGCTCGCGACCCAGAAGGTGCCCTGGTTGGAGTCGACGAGTTCGAGCCGGCCGCCGTCCCAGCAGGCCGTGGCCGCGTGCGGCTCCATCGGGTTGTGGTGCTCTTCCGGGGTGGTGTACTCGGCGTCCACAACAACCGCGGACGCGGCGAGTTCGGACTCCAGGTCGCCCTTCTCGATCACCGCCGGAATGTGCCTGTCGACCGTGTACGCATCGGGGTGCTCGCCAGTGAAGTCGACGTCGTGCGGCTCCTGTTCGTAGTGCACGACCAGCGCCTCGGCGGCCTCCCGGGCCTGTTCGGAGGTCTCGGCGATGACCAGCGCCACCGGCCAGCCCGCGTGCGGCACCCGGTCGTGCTGGAAGACGGTCGCGGTCGGGTCCGGGACGCCCAGCAGACCGACGTAGCCGGTCTCGACCCGCGGGGCGTTGCCGTGGTGCAGGACGGCGACCACGCCGGGCATGGCGAGGACGTCGGCGGTGTCGATGGAGCGGACGCGGCCACGGGCGACCGTGGACAGCACCAGCCAGCCGTATGCGAGGTCGGCGAACGGGATCTCACCGGCGTAGCGGGCGGCTCCGGTGACCTTGTCGCGGCCCTCGACGCGGGCGTGCGCGGTGCCGACGGCGTTCTCGCGTGCTGTGGGGGCGGTGGTCATCGGGCGGCCTCCTCGGCCAGTTCGGTCAGCACGGCCACGACGAGGTTGCGCATGAGGGGCACCTTGTACGCGTTGTGCAACAGCGGTTTCGCCGCTGCGAGTTCGGCGTCCGCGGCGGCGGCGAAGGTCCCGGCGTCGGCCGGCGCTCCGGTCAGGACGCGCTCGGCCTCCGATGCCCGCCAGGGCCGGGACGCGACCGCCCCGAAGGCCAGGCGCACCTCGCGTATGACGCCGTCCTTGACGTCGAGCGCGGCGGCGATCGAGCCGATGGCGAAGGCGTACGAGGCACGCTCGCGCACCTTGCGGTAGCGGGAGCGGGCGGCCACCGGAGCGGGCGGCAGGGTGACGCCGGTGATCAGTGCGCCCGGCGGCAGCGCGGTCTCGCGGTGCGGGGTGTCACCGACCGGAAGATAGAAGTCGGCGAGGGGCAACGCGCCGGACCCGTCGGCGGTTTCGTAACTGACGAGGGCGTCGAAGGCGGTCAGCGCGACGCCCATGTCCGAGGGGTGGGTCGCCACACAGTGCTCGGAGGCGCCCAGGATGGCGTGGTTGTGGTGCTCGCCCTCGATCGCGGGGCAACCGCTGCCGGGCACACGCTTGTTGCAGGGCTTGGTCACGTCGGTGAAGTAGCCGCAGCGGGTGCGCTGGAGCAGGTTGCCGCCGACGGTGGCCATGTTGCGCAACTGACCGGAGGCGCCGGCCAGGACGGCCTGGGCCAACGCCGGGTAGCGACGGCGGACTTCGGGGTCGGCGGCGAGGTCGCTGTTGGTGACGGTCGCGCCGATGCGCAGACCGCCGTCCGCCGTCACCTCGATGTCGTCCAGCGGGAGTTCGCGGACGTCGACCAGGTGGGCGGGCCGCTCGACGCCGGACTTCATCAGGTCGACGAGGTTGGTGCCGCCGGCGAGGACCCGGGCGTCGGGGTCGGCGTCCAGCAGGGCCAGGGCCCCGGAGACGTCGGGGGCCCGGTCGTAGAGGAACTCCCTCACGCTGCCGCCTCCTCGGACTTCGCTTCAGCCGCCCGGGCCACGGCCTCAACGATCGAGACGTACGCGCCGCAGCGGCACAGGTTGCCGCTCATCCGTTCCCGGATCTCCTCGGCGCTCAGGGGCGGTGGCCCGGCCTCGGGGCGGATGTCGTCGGTGGCGGCGCTGGGCCAGCCGGCCGCGTGTTCCTCGATCACCGCGATCGCCGAACAGATCTGGCCGGGAGTGCAGTAGCCGCACTGGTAGCCGTCCAGGTCGAGGAACGCCTGCTGCACCGGGTGCAGTCGGTCGCCCTCGGCCATGCCCTCGATGGTGGTGATCTCGCGTCCTTCGGCGGCCACGGCGAGTTGCAGACAGGACACCGCCCGGCGCCCGTCGAGCAGTACGGTGCAGGCGCCGCACTGCCCCTGGTCGCAGCCCTTCTTGGTACCGGTCAGGTCGAGGCGCTCGCGCAGGGCGTCGAGCAGGGTGGTGCGGTGGTCGACGGGCAGGGTGTGCTTCTCGCCGTTGATGTTCAGGGTGATGTCGCTGGACGTAGAGGGTGGGGCTGGGGCCATGTTCAGCCTTCTTTCACGTGTCCCGGACACGTCGGGGCGTCAGTCCGACGCTAGAGTGAGCTCAAGCGGACAGCTGTCCGCTATCGGTCCGAACGTAGTGGACAACTGTCCGCTTCTCAAGGACCGCTTTCGGACACGAGCCGGCGAGGAGGACAAGTGCGCCAGAAGGACGACCCGCGCCTGCGCTCGGACGCGCAGCGCAACCGCGAACGCATCCTGGAAGTGGCCCTCGCCGAACTCTCCCGGGCCGCCGACACCCCGCTGAGCGCGATCGCCAAGAAGGCGGGCGTCGGCCAGGGCACGTTCTACCGGAACTTCCCCAACCGCGAGACGCTCGTCCTCGAGCTCTACCGCCACGGGGTCCAGCAGATCGCCGACTCCGCGTCCGAGCTGCTGGAGACCAGGGAGCCCGACCGCGCGCTGCGCGCGTGGATGGACCACCTCGCCGGGTTCGCGATGACCAAGGCCGGCCTGGCGGAGGCGATCCGCCAGGCCACCTCGTCCGGGAAGGCGGCGAAGCCGGGCCACACCCCGGTGACCGACGCGGCCGACCTTCTGCTCCGCGCCTGCGAGGAGGCCGGCACGATCCGTCCCGGCGTCACGGCCGACGACTTCATGCTGGCCATCGCCGGCCTGTGGCAGCTCGCCCCGCACGATGACTGGCAGTCGAGGGCGACGCGCCTGCTGGACATCGTCATGGACGGGTTGCGCGCAGGGGCACCCGGACCCCAGGGCCTGCCCGGCGGATCAGACCGGCTGTAAGGGACGTGCCTCGTCGGCACGGGTGAGCGGGGCTTGGTGCGCCCAGACGCGAGACGTACCAGCGGCGCCAGCCGGTTTCGACTTCCCCTGGGACAAGCGACTGCGACCACGAACAGCCGGAGCCCTCTCGCCGTCGTCGTGGACAGGCTCAGCAACTTCTTTAGGTATCCCTAGTGTTGTGCATGTATCGTCGCGTGTATGGAGTTGCTGCGCATGTCCAAGGCTGCGAAGCGTCTCGGGATCCACCCAATGACGCTTCGTC
The DNA here is from genome assembly GCF_045041015.1 of Streptomyces sp. NBC_00019. NCBI lineage: Bacteria > Bacillati > Actinomycetota > Actinomycetes > Kitasatosporales > Streptomycetaceae > Streptomyces > Streptomyces sp. NBC_00019. The sequence goes on along the minus strand of NZ_CP108302.1, from coordinate 10,919,531 downwards.
AGGCCGCGATGGCATGTCGAACCGGGCGTTGCAGTGCAAGTACGGCGTCACCTGGAACACGGTCAACAAGGCCCTGACCTCGGCTTGGCCGCAGCCACGCACGACAACCGCTTCGGCGCGGCCGTCGAAGCTGGATCCGTTCACGCTGCTGATCGACGAGATCCTGCTCATTGATCTGGACGCGACCAGGAAACAGCGCCACACCGTCACCCCGGATCTACCGCCTTCTGATCGACGAGCACTCCTCGTCCGAGGCGTTGCGTTGACCACTTGAACCCGCACCGATGAGAGGGCGCAAGCGTCCTGCGAGCAACCGCGCGGTCCGGCCAGGGACTGAGAGTCCGGTGTTTATACCTTGCTCGCGACCACCATGTAGTTCTCGGCCTCAAGATCGAACGTGCTCAGTTCCGTTTGGAGTCCGACCCGGTGCAGCTCGACTTCGAGTTCCTCATACCGGTAGGGCCAGCAGGACAGCAGTTCCGAGCGGACAAGAACCAACCCGGTCGCATCAACTTGCGCGATCGCAATCTCGATGTAGTGCTCCTCCTCCCAATGCGGCGCAATCTCCCATCGGTAGACCACGACGGCATCGCGACCGTTCCGGCGGACGAGTCGGTCACTGATCTCCAGCCGGGAACCTCTGGCCCTCACGAGTTCCCAAGTGCGGGATGTGAGTACCAAGCGCCCGCCGGGGCGCAGAAGCCGTGACATCGACTCCAGAGCAGCACCCCTGCCTGTCGCGCCCGCGGCATGGTGAAGCGAATTGCCAACGCAGAACACCATGTCGAACGCGTTGTCCTGGAAATGGTCGGGCAACTCTTCCCAGTTCGCCCGTACGGCCCGGACGGATGCCCCGAACTCCTCAGACAACTCTGCAGTCCGACGAACCATCGCCTCGCTGGCGTCAGTTGCGACAACCTGCATGCCACGACCGGCGAGGCCAACCGCCAACTGTCCGGTTCCGCACGAACAGTCGAGGACGTGAGCGTTCGACGGCAGGAGATTGAGGACGTCGTCGAACGACGCAGCGAACTCGGCTGGAGGCAACTTTGCATCCGAGATGAGCCATTCGTACACCTCGGCAAGCACGTCATAGCCTGTCACAACCACTACCTCCGTCACGCGGCAGTCTCACGGTAGGACGTCAGTCCATCAGCGGAGCAAGCCGGGCACCAATGGTTTTCGCAAGGATGGCTCTGACGGTGTTTGTGGGTTGAGGTGCACCCCGTTTCGTGGAGTCCCTGATGCCAGGGTTACGATCCTGGCGAAGGAGATCCACCAGCACCATGGCAGCGCCGCGTAAATACCCTGACGAGCTCCGCGAGCGCGCAATCCGTGAGGTCCGGGCCACCGGCCGGCCCGTCGCGCATGTCGCGAAGGACCTCGGCATCCATCCTGAGGCCCTGCGCGGCTGGGTCCGCCAGGCCGAGGCCGATTCCGACGATCGGGACGACCGGCTGACCACCGCCGAACGCGACGAGCTCAAGCAACTCCGCAAAGAACCCTCAGAGTTGAAGCGGGCGAACGAGATCCTTAAAGCGGCCAGCGTGTTTTTTGCCCAGGAGATCGACCGTCCCCGGACGAGGCCGAGCAAGTGATCGACCACCTGCGCGAACGCAGCCTCGGGGTCGATCCCGTCTGCCGGGTGCTGGAGTTGTCACCGTCCACCTATTTCGCCCGCAAGAAACGTCCGAAGTCCGCCCGCCGGCTCCGCGACGAACAGCTCATGCCGCTGATCGAGGAGATCCACGTCGAGTCCGGGGCCACCTATGGGGCCCGCCGGGTCACCCGCGCCCTGCGGCGCAAGGGCATCGACGTGGCCCGCTGCACGGTCGAGCGGCTGATGCGCGAGCTGGGCATCAAGGGCGTCATCCGCGGCCGGCGGCGCCGCACCACGGTGCCCGAGCCGTCGGCGCCCCGCCCGCCGGACCTGGTCGACCGTAACTTCACGGCTTCCCGTCCCGACCAACTCTGGGTGGCAGACATGACATATGTCCGCACCTGGTCAGGCTGGTGGCGTTCGTCCTGGACGTGTACTCACGGATGATCGTCGGCTGGCAGGTCGCGAACCACATGCGCACCGAACTCCCGCTGGATGCCCTGGAGATGGCCCTGTGGAGACGCAGGATCAAGACGGGCTCCGGCCTCATTCACCACTGCGACCGGTTGAACTCAAGGCGGCCTTTTTCAGGAAGTTCACTTCCATCTCCAGCTCGCGGTTGCGTCGTTCGAGTTCCTTCAGGCGGGCCCGCTCGTTCACGCTCAGTTCCGCATCGGGAGCCGGTTCCTGCTGCTTCTGGTGCTTCTTGACCCAGCCGCGCAGTGTCTCCGGGTTTAGCTCAAGCTCCCGGGCGACTTCGGAGATCGTCTTGCTCGACCTCAACGCGATCTGGACGGCTTCCTCGCGGAACTCCGGCGAGTACTTACTGGGTGGCGCCACTTCTTCCTCGTTTCCTGTTCAGGACAACCCTATTGGGTCCCTGTCCAGGAACCTCGTGGCCCCTCACTTCGACACCGGGGCATCACGCCCGGACCGAACCGGGTGAGCCGCCGAGCAGCAGCGGCCACACGCTGGGCATCTCGGTCACCGGCACCTCGATCAGCGAGGGCCCCCGTTCGCCGAGGCATTCCTTGAGTGCCCCGGTGAGGTGGGCGGGGGTCTCGGCGCGGACGGCGGGGACCCCGAAGGACTCCGCCAGCCGCACGAAGTCGGGGCTGCTCAGGTCGCTGCCGATGAAGCGGCCCTCGAACTCGTCCGCCTGGATGCGCCGTACGTTTCCGTAGGCGTTGTCGTTGAAGACGACCGCGGTGACCCCGATGCCGTACGTGCGGGCGGTCGCCAGTTCCTGCATGTTCCAGCAGAATCCGCCGTCGCCGTTGATGGAGACGACCGCCCGGTCCGGGTTGCCCACCTTGACGCCCAGTGCCGACGGGTAACCGTAGCCCAAGGTGCCCTGGTAGCCGGGCGTGAGGAAGGTCCCCGGGTGGTGGACGGGGTAGCCGACCGCTGCCAGATAGCCGACCTGGGTCAGCTCGTTGACCAGGAAACCGTCGTCCGGGATCGCCTCGCGCAGGGCACGGACGTACGACCATTGTGGTTCGACGCTCTCGACCTTCCGGGCACACCAGGTGCGTACGTCGGCCAGTTCGCTCGAGGACCATCCGGGCCCCGGCCGGGGCGGTCCGGCTCGGCCCGTGGTCAGCGCGGCACGCAGACTCTCCAGCGCCGTCCGGGCGTCGGAGCACAGGCCGAGGTCGGCCCGGCGGGGTGGTCCCAGGTCGGCCGGGTCCGCGTTGACCAGGGCGACGGTCGCCGCGGGGGCGGTCGGCATGGCCGTGCCGCGTGGGGTCACGAAGCGGCTGCCCACGACGAGAACCACGTCGGCCGAGGACAGCATCCGCGGTGCGGCGAGGCTGGGGAAGGCGAGTCGGTGGTGCGACGGGACGGCCCCGCCCGCGTTGCGGCTCATGACGACCGGGGCGGACAACTCCTCGGCCAGGGCGGTCAGTACGGCGCCGGCCCGCGAGGCGAGGACTCCCCCGCCGGCGTAGAGCAGGGGGCGGCGGGCCCCTCGTAGGACTGTGGCGATCTCTGTGAGGACGTCCCGCTCCGATTCCGCAGACTGACCGGAGCGGACACCCTCCGATCTCGGACCGCCGACATCAGTACCCTTCGGGTCCTCCGCCGCACTACCGGTAGCAGAACCCTCCAGGTCCGTTTCCGCCCGCGCGGCCAACACATCGGCCGGAATCGTCAACGCCACCGGTCTGGGGCGGCCGGACCGCGACTGCCGTATCGCTTCTCGAACCAGGCCGGGAATGCGGCCCGGCGTCTCGGCGCGAGCCGACCACTTCGTGATCGAGGCCAACACTCCATCCTGGTCAGGCAGTTCGTGCAGCATGCCCAGCCCTCGGCCCGCGAGTGGCGACGGAATGTCGGCCGCCACGCACAGCATCGGCGACGAGCAGGCATACCCCGTGGCCACGGCAGGCAGCGCGTTCAGCACACCAGGACCGGGGACGACCAGGCAGACGCCCGGCCGCCCAGTGGTCCGTGCGTACGCCTCCGCCATGTGGGCGGCGCCCTGTTCGTGCCGGGCGGTGATGTACTCGATCGGTCCTCCGGCGGAGCGGGCGCGGGCCAAGGCGTCCAGGACATGGTCGAGTTGGACGCCGGGCACGCCGAAGATGTGGCGTACGCCCTCCCGCTCCAGCTGTCTCACCAACGCCTGTGCCCCGCTCAACTCCACGTCGCCGCCGCCTTCTTGTCCTCGGGCTCCGCCTCGCCGGGCGCCTGCGCCCTGGCATCCCGGCGGTCCAGCCAGCTCAGTACCGGCACCGTCATGACCGTGGTGATGAGGGCGACGAGGACCAGCGCGGTGAACAACTCCTCGCTGACGATGCCGGCCGCCAACCCGATGTTGAGCGCGATGAGCTGCATCAGGCCGCGGGCGTTCATCAGGGCGCCGACCCTCACGGCCACGGGACCCGGCTCGCCGCGCAACCGAGCGGCGGCCCAGCAGCCGCCGAACTTGCCCGCGACCGCCAGGACGACCGCGGCCGCGCCGAACGCCATCACGGACGGGTCGGAGAACACGTCGAAGCGGGTGTTCAGGCCGGAGTAAGTGAAGAACATCGGGACGAAGACGACCTGGGTCACGGACTGAGTGGTGCGCACCAGCTGTTCGGACGCCTCGCCGCGTGGCATGGCCATCCCGACGCAGAACGCGCCGAAGACGGCGTAGAGGTCGATGACGTCGGTGAACCAGGCAGCGCCGAACAGTACGGCGACGGTGAACAACAGGCGCGTGTCGTCGCCGAGTCCGGGCCGGTTCACGATCCACGCCAGCAGCCGCCGACCCAGCAGGAACAGCACGGCCACAAACAGCAGGGAGCCGCCGACCGCCGTCAGCACGGGCCCGGCCTCGCCGGAGGCCACGCTCAGCACCCCGGCGAGGAGGATCCAGGCGACGGCGTCGTCGGTGGCCCCGGAAGCGAGGGAGAGGGAACCGAACCGGGTACCGGACAGCCCTCGTTCGGTGATGATCCGGGCCAGCATCGGGAAGGCGGTGATGGCGAGGGCGACGCCGACGAAGGCCGCCGTCACCCAGACCGAGACCCCGTCGACGAAGATGCCGACGTGGCCGTGGGCCACGAGGGTCAGGCCCACGCCCAGTGCCAGCGGGATTGCCACCCCGGCCGAGGAGACCGCGACGGCGGTACCGGCCAGCCCGCGCCCGGCGTGCGCCCGGAACTCGTATCCAGCGGCGAACATCAGGGCGACCAGGCCGATCTGCCCGGCCACGTACAGCACCGGCTTCAGTTCCGGCGGGAAGACCTCCTCCGACAGGCCCGGGGCCAGCAGCCCGAACAGCGAGGGGCCGAGCAGCACCCCGGCGATCATCTCGCCGACCACAGGCGGCTGTCCGAACCGGCCCATCACCAGGACGACCACACGGCACGTCAGCAGAATCACGACGACGGCCAGGAAGAAGGCGGGAGCGAGCTCCACGGGAGTCATGGTCGCGTTCCTCTCAACGGCCTGCGGCGACGGAGGGTGCGGAGCCGCCGGACGAGGCGGCGAAGTAGTTCCGGCACAGCCCCTGGCGGCGGGCGTCCCACACCATGTAGCTGCCGAGGACGAGTTGGACGAGGCTGCGCGGGACGGCAGCCCAACGGTCGGCCAGCCGCAGCGCCGCGAGCCGGATCCGTCGGCCGACGGGGCTCCACAACGCTCCGGTGCGCGGGACGAGCAGACAGGGACCGCGGCTGGGCAGCGACCGCGTGTGCTCCGCCGACGACTCCAGCCGGAACCGCCGTAGCGTCTCCTCGGCCGCGACCCGCATGGTCAGGACGGCGAAACCACGTGCCGGGCAAGGGCGGTTGGCCGTAACTCCGAACGGGATGAAAGCGGATGGCTTGGTGTCCGGGGACAGCCACCGGTCGGGGTCGAACCGCCCACCGTCCGAGCCTTGGTATTCGGGGTAGTTGAACAGCAGGACCGATCCGGCGGGGATGGGGTCCCGTCCGTCCCGGGGGATGGCATCGGACGTGATCCGGTGGGCCACACCGAAGAGCGGGAAGTGCTGCAGGGTCTCGTTGATCACCCGGTCCAGGAAGTCGGCGTCCTCCTCGCCGGCCGCCAGACGGTCCTGCACCGGCCGGTGTGTGGCCAACGCCAGCAGCAGGTGGGCCATCGCCTCCGACATCTGCACCACGGCCGTGTTGAAGAACGTCCCTTGCAGGTAGTACGCCCTCTCGCGCTCGGAGAGCGTGGACGGAAGCGGCACCGACGGCGGGTCGTGTGCGAGCCGGTCCCGCAGATAGGCGGTGAGCCGGGACCGGCGGTCCATGTGGCGCAGTCGGGTGCACTTCAGGGCGCTCACCACGTCGTCCGCGTTGCCGACGATCAGGTCACGGGCGTAGCGCGGGCACCGCTCGCGGAAGACGACCTCGTAGTAGACCTCGGCCCACACCGGCATCATCAGGTCGCGCAGCCGGACGCGGTGCACATCGGTGGTGTCGTCCAGCTCGTCGAGCACCCGCCGGGTGCAGCGGCCGACCGACTCCGTCCACTGCTCGCGGGAGAGCCCGGCGAGGATCTGCCGCGTGGTCCGGGCTACGTCGTCGTAGCGCGGCCCGGGTTCCAGGTGCTCCTGATGCACCTCCGGGCCCGGCGAGAGCCAGTACCAGAACAGGTCGGACAGCGTGGCACCCCGGCTGCGGCCGTTGGCCGCGGGATGCCCGTACACCTGCTTGAACTCCTCGGCGGGCACCTCCCGCCCGGGCGCCTGGATGCCCTCCTCGCCACCGACCCGGGCGAAGATCCGGACCCGTAGCGCGATCACCGTGCGCGGCAGCCAGTACGGCAGGCTCACGACCACGGCCAGGGCGAGGGCGAGGGTCGTCCATCCCTGGGCGCTCATGACACCGCTCCCCCGAAGAGCCGCCCGGACCAGGCCGGCCGGACGAGGCCGGGGGTGAGCTCGTCCAGACCGGATGCCCCGCACAGAGCGACGGTGTCGTCGAGTTCCTCGCGCAGCAGCTCCAGCAGCCGCCGCACGCCCTTCTCACCGCCCTCGGCCAGGGCCCACATCACGGGCCGTCCGATCCCGACGGCGGCCGCGCCGAGCGCCAGCGCCTTGACGACGTCGGTGCCGCGTCGCACTCCCCCGTCGAGGAGGACGGGGATCCGTCCGGCGACGGCGGCGGTGATCTCGGGGAGCATTTCCAGGGTGGCGGGTACGGTGTCCAGCTGCCGTCCGCCGTGGTTGGAGAGCAGCAGCCCGTCCACGCCGTGGCGCAGGGCGAGGCGGGCGTCCTCGGGATGCAGCACCCCCTTGAGGAGGATCGGCAGCGAGGTGGTCCGGCGCAGCCAGTCGATGTGCTCCCAGTTGAGCTCCGCGGACATGAGGATCTGCCGTACGTGACCGCTCTCGCCGTCCCGCAGATCGCGCAGGTTCTCGCAGCGCAGTCCGGCCGGCAGGTCGTGAAAGCCGTTGCGCCGGTTGCGCTCGTTGGCGCCCAGCACCGGGGAGTCCACCGTGACGACGAGGGCGCTGCACCCGGCCTCGGTGGCCCGCCGGACCAGGGTCTCGGTGATCTCCAGATCGGGCTGGATGTAGAGCTGGAACCACAGCGGCACGCTCGCGCCCCCGGCCGCGCGGGCCGCGTCGGCGATCTCTGCGACCGCGACCGTCGACGCCATGGACACGATCATGATCGCGCCGGCGGCGGCAGCAGCCCGGGCGGTCGCCAACTCCCCTTCCGGATCGACCAGTTTATGGAAGGCGGTCGGCGACAGCAGGATCGGCATGCCAGCCCGGTCGCCGAACAGCCGCACCTCCAGCTCCCGTTCAGCGCTGCCCCGCAGCACCCTGGGCAGCAGCCGCAGCGCGCTGAACGCCGCCTCGTTGGCCCGCACGGTGATCTCGTCCCGTGCGCCGCCTGCGATGAAGTCGGCGTAGACAGGGTCGAGTTTGGCGCGGGCCGCGGTCTCGAAGTCCTGGACACTCAGCATCATGGCGTCCGTCACCGCCCGGCCGCGACCGCGGTGGGGTGCTGGATGTCGAGTTCACGGGCGAAGAACTTGGCGAGCGGGGCGTGGTGGACCTCGGGGTGGTCCCACTCGTTCTCCAGGTTCTCGGCCAGGTGATGGGTGCCGAGGAGCTCGCCGTCGCGGTAGTGGCGGATCACCGGGTGGAGGTACGCGGCGTCGAAGGCGTCGTCGACCGAGTTCTGCGCGGTGCGGCGCACGGTGATGTCGAAGGGGTCGACCTTGTCGTGGTCGGGCCCGTATTCCAGGGTGATGGTGAAGTAGTCGCCGCTTTCGGCGAGTTGGCCCTCCTGGGCGTACGCGACGGGGACTTCCTCGTGGTAGCGGGCCGGTTCGCCGGGTGCGGTGACGATGAGGTCTCCGATCACGCCGAACTGCTGCCACAGCGCCGAGCTGCGGTTGACCCGGGCCACCACGGCGTCCGCCAGTGCGGTCGGGGTCGTGTCCAGCGGCTGGTGCGGCCAGGGCCGGTCGTGGTGGCGCTCATCGAGGATGTGACTCAAGGACCGTACGGCGTACCGGAATCCGTGGATGAAGCCGCCGGTGGACTTCTTGAAGTCACGCTGCTGCATCAGAGTGCCAGCGAAGTACAGGCCGGGCACGTTCACCGACTCGTAGGCCGGGGAGAGGGCGGCGAAGCGGTCGTTGATGACCAGTTCGGGTTGGCAGTCGCAGTCGAAGACCGAGGCGTCGAAGCGGAAACCGGTGCACACGATGACCCGGTCGTACTGCAGCTCCTTCACCACCTCGTCGGCTCGGGAGAAGCTGAAGCGGACCCGGTAGCGCCCGTCGTCGCCCTTCTCGATGGACAGCGCCTCGCCGTCCAACAGGGCGTTCTGCGACTTGAGTTGATAGGTGTCGAGGAAGTTGTTGTTCACCGCGCGCAGATGACCGACGTAGTGGGTGTTCCAGGCCATCCGTATGGAGTGCGGGCCCGCGACATGGATCACCGCGGCGGTCTCGACAAGGTTGTCAGCGGTCTCCAGGGCGGAGTTGCCCTTGCCGAGGATCAGAACGCGCTGGTCGATGAAGTCGTCCGGGTCCACCGAGACCACGGAGTAGTCCTCGGCGGTCTCGATGCCGGGGATGTCCGGCGTGTTGGGCCGGGTCAATCCGGTGGCCATGATCAGACGTCGGGAGTGGTGCGACTGCCCGTGCTGGTCGGTGACGGAGAAGCCGTCCTCGTCGCGCCGGATCCGTACCGCCCGGGTGTCGTAGGCGATGTCCAGCTTGAACGTCTCGGCGAAGTCGGCCAGATAGCGCACCAAGTCGTCGGCGTGCGGAAAGTATCGCCTGCTGTAACGGGCGAACAGCAGCCCGGGATCCGGGGACAGCAGGGAGTTCCAGTCCATCCGGAGGTTCAGCTCGGGGTCGTCGGTGCCGTTGTGGACCTTGTTGATGGAGATCAGCTTGCGGTGGCGGGGGAAGGTACGGAAGAAGGTTCCGGGCGCTTGGCCGCTTTCGAGGATCCGGTATCCGTGCCCTGCCGCCTGGAGTAACTGTCCGAGCTGGAGTCCGGCGGGGCCGCCGCCGACCACAAGGTATTCGAGACGGTCACTGTGCATGGTCGCTCCTTCTGCTCCGGGCGGAGACAGGCCCGGAGACGGGTGGGGGGAGACAAGCCGGCGTCCAGGCATCAGCCGCAGTGGGTCCACCGGCCGGCCAGAACGGGAGTGCTGCGCAGGTGGGGTGAGCTCTTCCGGGAACGGCCGCAAGGGCGGCGAGAAACAGGGCGGCCCGTGCTGTTTGGCATGGGCATGGCAAGCCCTTCCATCGGATGTCCCATTGAAATCTCAACGAGCACGGTAGTCAGCGGCAGCCGCCATGGAAACAGGGCCTTCGGCGATGACAGGGATTCGACAGGTGCAGCCGGTGTTCGACGCGCAGTCGGCGAGCGCGGTGTCGCGTTCGCTGGAGGCCTGCTCGGCGAGCTTGGCCGGGTCCTGATCGCCGGCCGCGCCGCTTGGGTCGAGCACCTTGCGCAGTGCGCCGAGCAGGTCGTCGCGCTCGGCCTGCGCCTATTGCGCTGCCTGCTCGGCCGCGGTCGCGCGCTGCTCGGCCGCCGGTTCGGTGGCGGGCGGATTTGGTGTCGACGGCACGGTCGGCGGCGGGGCGGGTGCGCCGCGCGGCACGGGCGGTGAAACAGCGGGCCCGGCGGCAACGACCCTGAGGCCACGACAACTCCCCTTGCTTCTCCGCGCTCGACGAGTCGGGCGGTACGCCGCACAGTCGGAGGCCGGTGCGGCACAGGGCTCGGCCCTCCAGGCCCACGCCGGAAGTGACCCGTGCTACGCCGGTGACGTCCAGGACGACGACCGATGAATCATCCTGTCCCGTCCAGGCCGCGCTCGTCCGCTGCGCACATCAAATGCCCGGCCCGGGGCACTTGGGGGGCAGTGGACGCGTATCGCGCGTCCACACCATGGGGAGGACATCGTGACCTCGTCCAACACGCAAGGGCGCGGCCGGGCCGTGAAGTCCGCGGCCCTCACCACCCAGAACGAGATGCTGACCGCCGCGGGGCGAGCGGGCTTTGTCGCACGGGGTGTGGTGTATGTCCTGATCGGCGCCCTTGCTCTTCAGATCGCCCTCAGCAGCAGCGACGGCGAGTCGGCCGACCGGCAGGGCGCGCTGGCCCAGGTCGCGGAGCAGCCGTTCGGGAAGGTGATGCTGTGGGCGATGGTGGTCGGCTTCGCCTCCATGGCGCTGTGGCGGGGTACCCGCGCAGTCCTCACCAGGGGGCCTCAGCGGAAGGCCGGTTCGCGCGTGCTTGACGGCGGACGGGCGGTCTTCTACGCCTTCGTCTGCTGGACCACCGCGGCGTACGCCGCCGGCGGCGGCCAGGGCTCCAGCGGAAACGCGCAGTCGCAGGACTGGACGGCATCGGTGCTCAAACTGTCGTACGGCCAAGTGCTGGTGGGAGCCGGGGGCTGCCTCCTGATCGGCATCGGTGCGGTACTCGCCGTCCGGGCGGCCATGCGGAGCTTTCTCAAGCAGCTGGACACCGGCACAATGAGCCACCGTACGAAGCAGGTCGTCACCGCCCTGGGCGTGGGCGGAGGCGTGGCGCGTGGCGTGGTGTTCGCCGCGGCTGGGATCTTCATCCTGGTGGCAGCCGTCCGCTTCGACCCGGACGAGGCCAAAGGCGTGGACGCGACGCTCCGCAGCTTCACGCAGACACCGGTGGGGCCATGGCTCCTGGTCGCCGTCGCGATCGGGCTGATCCTCTTCGGCGTCTTCTCCTTCGCCTCCGCTCGGTGGCGCCGCCTGTAACGGTGATACAAGCCTGATCTGCCGGCTCCTCGCCAGGCTCGCCTTTGGGCCGGCCCGTCGCCACGCACTTGGTCAACACAAGAGCAGCGAACCGTCCGGCCCCCATCTCCGAGCCGCATGTGGAGCGGCGGTCCGCCCTCCACCACCACGCGTCAGCGGGCCGGGCGTCGGCGCATGCGCGATACCGAGCGCACGAGCAGGTACAGCACGGCGGCGATGAGAAGCAGCACGCCGGTGGAAACCAGATACAGCAGGCCGTCGACGACAGCACCGATGACGATCAGCGCGATGGCACAGATGAGTAGAACCAGGAAGAAGACCATGCCACTACGCCTCCTGGGGTGGTGGCGGATGGGCGGACCAGAGGCCGTCCACCCAGTAGCGCCGGTGTCCTCCGGTCTCGCCCTTACCTCAATTTCAGGGTAGACGCAACCCGTGGCAGTGGCCTGCCGGGCAGAACGGTTCTACCGTGGGGAGAGGAAGCAGATCCCAGGAGCGCGCCATGATCATCCTCGGACTCGTCATCCTCGTCGCCGCGGTGGTCATCGCTGTCGCCGGCGTTCTTTCCAACAGTGACGGCGCCCACGAGTTCACCGGCGGATTCTCTGTCTTCGGTGTCGACGTCACCGGCTCCACCGGCACCCTCTTCCTCTGCGGCATCGTCGTCGGGGCGGCGGCGTTGCTCGGGTTGAGCCTGATCCTGGCCGGTACACGCCGTACCACCCGCCGCCGCACGGCACATCGCGGGCCCAAACCGTCCCGGCGCGGGTCTGTTGCGGCCGAACGGGAACCCGGTGGCCTGACCAGCGAACGCGACGCCTCCCGCGGGCAGACGGTGCAGGCGGAGAGGGAGGACGAAGACCGGGCCGACCTGGTCGAACGCCCCCGTCACAAGCAGAACTGGTTCCACCGCCGGGCCGCTCCCCGCTGACGATCTCGCAGGCGACCGTGCCCGCACCGGACGCCCGGACGCCGCTGTGGTCATGAGCGGTCGGCTGCGACACAGACCTCGATGGACCTGCCGGGCACGGTGACGATGGGTACGCAGAGAGCGGGTGTTCCTCATGGACTGGCTGAGAAGGCTGCCCGTGATCGGAAAGCTGATGCGGACGCACGCTGGGCGGGCGTTCGAGCGGCTGGATGCCGTCCACTGGGCCCGGCTCGCCGCGGCCATCACCTTCACCAGTTTCATCGCGCTCTTTCCGTTGATCACCGTGGGTGCGGCGATCGGTGCCAAGCTGCTGAGCGAGGACCAGCTGGGGAAACTCCAGGACAAGATCGCCGACCAGGCGCCGGGACTCTCCGACCTGCTGGACCTGGACAGCCTTGTCGCGCATGCCGGATCCGTCGGACTGATCGCGGGCGCGCTGCTGCTCGTGATCGGCATCAACTGGGTCGGCGCCCTGCGCGGCAGCCTGCGCGCGGTGTGGGAGAAGGAGCAGGACCCGGGCAATCCGTTCCTGCTCAAGGTCAAGGACTCCGTGGTGCTGGTCGGCCTCGGCGTGGTCGGGCTGGTCGCGATCGGCGGTTCGGTGTTCGCGAACATTGCCGTCGGCTGGGCCGCCGACAAGGCCGGTATCGAGGCCGGGGCGGGACGGGCCCTGCTGTTCTTCGCCGGCCTGGCCATCGCCCTGGTCGTCGACTTTCTGCTGCTGGTCTACCTGCTCACCCGGCTACCGCGGGTACATCCCGGCCGGCGTGCGGTCGTGGTCGCCGGGCTGATCGGCGCGGTGGGCTTCGAACTGCTCAAGTGGTTGCTGACCGGCTACCTGCAGGGCGTTGCGGGGAAGAGCATGTACGGCGCCTTCGCCGTGCCGGTGGCCGTCGTGCTGTGGATCAACCTCATGGCCAGGCTGCTGCTGTACTGCGCCGCATGGACAGCAACGGCGGCGGGGACGGCGGCGCAGTCCGCCGAGACAGCCGAGGGCGAGAGCCCGGAGCCCGGGATCAGTCCCGCAGCCGACGGCGCACCACAGCGTGCGTCAGTCGGCAGCGGCGCACCAGCAGCACCGCACCTCCAGAAGCACGGGCCCTGATCTGGGCGTGATTCCTCGTGCTCGGGCAACTGCGTGCGGTCACCGCTTCGGCGACGGTGTCAGGACACCAGGCCGGGGAGGGGTTCGGAGGCGTCGATGAAGGCGCGAGCCACCTCGGACAGGCGGCGGTTGTGGGAGCGGGCGTAGCCGCGCAGCGCGGTGAACGCCTGTTCCATGTCGATGTTCTGGCGTTCGGCGAGTTTCCCCTTGGCCTGCTCGATCAGTACGCGGCTGTTCAATGCCGTCTGGAGTTGTTCGTTGAGGACGGTGCTGCGGTGGGTGGAGCGCTGTTGCAGAAGGCTGATGGTGGCGACGTCGGCCAGGGCCTGGCCGATGAGCGTGCCGGCCGGGTCGAAGGGGCCGGGGGTGGCGTGGAAGAGGTTCAGGGCGCCGACGGTCTCGTCCCGCAGGCGCATGGGCAGGGCCTGGACCGCCCCGAAGCCGCTGCGGTGGGCCGCCGTGACGAAGTGCGGCCAGCGGTCGACCTCGCGGGTCAGGTCGGGGACGAGCACCGGTGTGCCGCTGCGGAAGCATTCCAGGCAGGGGCCTTCGTCGTTCTGGAGCTGGAAGAGTTCCAGCAGGCGTACCCGTTCGTCGGAGGCGGCCATCACGCGGAGTTTGCCGTCGCGGTCGGCGAGCAGTACCCCGGCGGCGCTCGCGTCGAGCATGCTCACGCAGCGGTCGGTGAGCAGACGCAGGAAGTCGATCAGGTCGAAGTCGGCGACCAGGTTGTCTGCCAGCTCGACGAAGGTCTTGGCCAGGAGCTGCTGATTCATGATGAACACCCTCGATTGAGACTAGTCCCGCCGGGAGGGGGCGGGAAGCGCAGCACGCTTATCGTCCGGAACCGGTGCGTCAGGCGTCATCGTCCGTCCGTTTCGGTTCCGTGTCGGGGGAGAAGCGGAGCCGGTGGGCCACCACGTCGGCGGCCACGTCGGCGAGCCGGCGTCCCTGGGTATAGGCGTAGGCGCGCAGCCGGACGAAGGCTTCGTCGATGCCGACTTCGAGCTGGACGGTGAGGATGCCGGTGGCCTGGTCGATCTCCGCCCGGTATCCGCCCAGGTCCTCGAAGCCCCGGTCTGCCAGTGCTCCGTCGACCGGCGCGCCCGTCTCATCGATACGCGCGTCGAGCAGGAGCAGTGTCGCGAGGTCGGCGAACGCCAGCGCGTCGGCCAGTTCCTCCGCGTCCAGCACGGTGGGGACGTTGGCGTACAGGTCCAGGACTCCCGGGCTGATCGCCCCGATCTGCAGGGGGAGCGCGAAGACAGCGCGTGCCCCGGCATCCAGGGCCGCGTCGGCGAACACGGTCCAGCGGTCCTGCAGTTCACCGGTGAGCAGATCGGGCGTCAGGACGGCCGAGCCATCGGTGAAGGCGTCCACGCAGGGTCCTTCACCCAGGGTGAGCTGCAGCTCTTCCAGTTGCTCGCTGATGGTGTCGGTGCTGCACAGCGGATGGCTTGCAGCGGTCCGGGACATCGCCGATACCCCGGCTCCGCCGACCGGGAGGGCGGCCACGGCCGCGGTGCACACGTCCACGACACCGGGCCGGGTGCCGCGTCGGGCCGCCTGCTCGGCGACCAGCACCTGGATCCGGGCCGAGCGGCTGTCGGACCTCATCCGGGCCACCGTGTCCAGGCATCGTGGGCCAGGCCTTCCAGCCGCGCCGCGGTTCGCTCGCCGACCGGAAGGACCAGCGCGCGGAACATGGTCGGGCCCGCCGGCCGCCACACCTCTCCCAGGTCCAGCCATCCCCAGGAGCGGAGTGAGGCAAGAGTCGGGTGATCGTTCTGATCCACCATGGTGGCGCCGAGGGGTGCCTGGTGGTCGCTCAGCAGCCGCTCCTGCAAACGGCGGGCCATGTCCTGGTCCTGCGGGTGTGGTTGGACCAGGATGCTGGTGATCGCGAAGACGCCGCCGGAGGCGGTGAGTTGCTCGATGCTCTGCGGCAGTGCTCCGTCGAACCCGAGCCACCAGAAGCCGTCGCTGCTCACCGGGAACCCGAAGGCGCATCCCACCAGGTGGTCCGTCTCCGCGATCACCATGGCGAACCCCGGCCGCCGGATGTCACCGGTGAGACGGTTCAGGAAGTCCTGGCGGCTGCGGTACACCTCAGGGACGGACGCCTCTCCGGAGTCGACGTACAGATCCGACAGCTCCCCGCCCAGGCCCTGCGCCAGCCAGCGGTTCACCCGGCGCAACCGCACCGCGTCCATGGTGGACGACTCGCCTGCACGGGGCTTGTGCGGCTGCCCCTGCCTGGGCTGGGCCATCACCGCACATCGCCCGACAGGACAGCCACCAGCGGAATACTCCGGTCCGGCAGGGCCGGAGCGACCGGGTCAGGGACGTCCCGGAGAGACGGTGACAGATGCCCGAGCGGAAGGCCCAGAAGCAGGAACCCGCAGCCGGTGAGCTCGAGGATCCGCCCCAGTGACGGTGGCGGATTGTGCAGTCGTAGGATCCCGCCGGCCTCCCTGGTCCGCTGCGCGGCGTAGAGGAAGGTATTGAGGCCGCTGCAGTCGCAGAAGGTCACGGGGGTGAGGTCGACATCGACGATGCGGATGCCGTCGCTCAAGCACTGTGCCAGTGCCGCGCGCACCAGCGGTGCCGATTCCAGACCGATCTCACCGGACACGGTGATCAGTGCCCGGTGCCTTTGGGTATGGCGGTAAATGGTGAGCTGTGGGACAGGCATGACGCCTCGGTTCAAAGACCATCCGGCAGCGAGATGGGGACACCGGGTTTACCGGCCCCCTTGGCGCACTGTCGGCAGGGGCGTACGTTCGGCGGAGACGGAACGAGGGCCGGTCCGAGGGCCTGTGCAACAGGACAGAGGACCCACCCGGATCCCTCCAGGGATGCGCCGGGTGACGGACGAAAGGTCCGCTCCCCGCAGCCATCTGTGTCGTGAAACGACAAGCCGCCGGGGTCTGGGACGCCTGTATAGCAGCATAGCCCTGGCCCAGTGCGACAGACCGTCCGAGACCGTCCCATCTCAGGATGTGGATGGTGTCAACCTGTGGCGGCGCGCTCATGTCCGTTGCCCCGCACGGTACTTGGTCCCACAACGTCAAGCCGCGGCCCACAGCCGCTCAGGTCTGACAGACCGCCGGCTGTCCGACGGAGGTTGTCGACGGACGGGCCATTTTCGGCTCTGCCGGCGATCCTGGATGCTGCTGGTGATCTTCAGGTGGTCAAGATCCGGCAGAGTAGCCGGAATTGGCCGACTCGCCTGATCCGGCCTGGTGGTGAACTGCCCGGTGGGATGCATCCGCTGAGTCTGATGATGTCGGCTCGGCGATCGGCTTGCCGGTCTCCGTCATGATCCGTACCGCCCCCTTGTGGAACTTCGGATCCGTCGGGAGGAGTCCTGTCGCGGTGGGGAATCGGCCACTACTGCAGTGCGTGGACCACGGCTGAGAACAGCGGGGACATCCGGGATGCTGCGGGGACGATGAGGCGGGCGGTGCCAGGTCGGCGGCTCGCGGCCGGCAGGGCCCCGGTCAGCAGTCGCCACGATGTCGGTGATCTCGGACTGGGTGCGACGGTGTGGTGCGAGGGCACCGTAAACGCCGGCGATCCGCGTCATATGGTTCCCGTCCGGTTACCAACTCGGGTGAGTTGCTTCCCACGTGTTCCCCGGTCCGGGGCTTCGACACCACGAATCGCCCGTCCGGCCGTTCGCCCCTGGGGGCGCGTGTACCGGTCGGGTGGGGCCAGGGCGCCTACGATCGGCCGGGTGGGCACTCCCGAGCACTCGACGACCGGCGGCCCCGGGGAGAATTGGGCCGGCCGGGTGAGTGGCCTGGCCGGGTCCTGCCACCCCGGGCCTGTTGTGGCGGTCACCGCGTTGATGGCCGCTCTGGCCGTCACCGCCGGTCAGAGCGTCGCGCGTTGCGCCCTGACCGCCGCCGCTGTGTTGAGCGAGCAGCTGTCCGTCGGCTGGTGCAACGACGCGTTCGATGCGCGCCGGGACATCGCCGCCGGCCGCCACGGCAAACCAGCCGTCTACGGCACGGTCGGTGTGACGGAGGTGTGGGTGGCCGCGTACGCCGCGCCGGCGCTGTGCGTGCCGCTCTCGATCGCTTGCGGCCTGTGGGCGGGCGCCGTTCACCTGACGGGGGTGGCGGCGTGGGCCTACGACCGGCGACTCAAGGCGACAGCATGGTCCTGGGCGGGGCGGAGGCGGCAGCGGAGACGTCGTCGTCCAAGCCCCGTCGATCTGCCCCAGACGGTCGGCCGGAACGGGACAGGGCCACGTTCCCATCAGGGCGTTGTCGGCGAGGGCAAATCCGACCTGTTGACTTGCTCCTCGCCCTGAAGGGCGAGGATTCTGGCCTTCCCTGACTGGTTGCCGTGCCGCTACGCGGCACGGTTTCCGGTCGGGAATCCGTGGCTTCCTGTTTCTTCGCGCTGTGCCAGAACACGTTCTGGTCCTACCGGCGCTCCGCAGGCTGATACCGCCAGTCCGGCGGCCGTTTTGACGTTCGTACCGCACCGGGCGAGTGGGCGTCACGGCCACGCCGATTCTCCTTCACGCGGTAGAGAGCGGACCGGTCTCGGGCGGACAGCCGCGGCCGTGCTGGATGTCTATGGCTTCGGACGAGCAGCACACGGTGTCTTACCGATCGGCACCGAGCTGCTGCCCGAAGCCCGGGACAGGTTGACCGCCTGGATCGGATGCCACCTCCGCGGGGTAGATGGCATCCGACTGGCCGGGCGCCGGAACCAGCTACGCGCTCTGGGGCAGCAGAGCGGCGTCGATGACCTCAGCGATAAGGGTGGCGCCGCGGCTGTTCTGGTGGATGTGGTCGGTCGTGAGCACGAGACCTCGCCGCCGCGAGATCGTGTCGAGGCTGCGGCGCAGCACTGCGTGCTGGACGAGGACGCCGACAGCCGCTGCGGGCGTCACCTCCCGGTATGAAATCGGCGGCGGGTCCGCTTGGCGCAGTTCCTCGATCTGACGTTCGTTGAGCGGCAGGTAGGCCACCTCGTTGGTGGCGGCGATCTCGGCGATCATCCGGCTGTACGCCTGTGATGCCTGTGCCGCTGCTCCGTCGAGTTGTTGGCCGAGTACCGGTAGCGACAGCAGAGCGATCGTGGCGTCGGTCTCCGCTCGCAGCCGTGCGACGACGGCTTCCAGGCACTGTTGGAACCAGCCGGCCGACGGGCGGTCGGGGAGCTGTTTGCGCTTCATGGCCTGCTGGACGGGGTAGCCGGCAAGGCTCGCTCGGGCGTCGTTGGTCCCGATCAACACGGTGATCACATCGGGTGGGTTCGTGACGACAGTATCGAGGCGCTGCAAGAGGTTGTAGGCGAAGTCGCCGTTGGCGCCGAATCGGGCAAGTTGCACGTCACAGGGAGGGCGGCGGCGTGCGAGAAGATCCAGGTAGTCGACGCTGAACTGCGCGCGGGTGAGGCTGTCGCCGAGGCACGCGATGCGTGTCGTCACGACGCTTCCTGCGGGCTGGGCGTGCTAACGCGTTCGGTCGGGCGGGTGTCGGTACGAGGACGGTGGTCGGTGCCGAGGGTCGCAGTGATGGCCAGGATGGACGTCGGCCCCTGCATGTCGACCACGTGCCATACCCCGGCCGGGTTGATGGTGGCCTCGCCCGGTCCGAGCACAACGCGGTCGGGCACCCCGTCCACGTCGCGGGTAACCGTCACGGACCCGCTGAGGCAAACGACCAGTTCGTCGCCTGCGGGGTGGCTCTCCCAATGGTCGCCGGGCCCGTCGCCGTCGAAGATCATCACCATCCGGCCCTCGGCGCCGTCTGGCGCGACCGCGGCGCTGTAGGCCTGGAGCACCTCCGGGTCCCAGGTGAAGCCCTCGACGGGTTTCGCTTTCGATCCCAGTCCGAGGTGCACGGGGGTGGTCCGCAGGTCCATGGCATTAGGTTCGTGGTTGACGAGTCTCATGCCGACGATCGTCCACGCCAGCGATCGGGCGGTCTTGAAGAAAAGGGAAGAGAAGCCGACGCGCCGGGCAGGCGGTCGGCGGCTACCCGGCTCCGAGGAGGACTTCGCTGCGACGCCAGGCCGTTGGCGAGCGGCCCGTGAACTCGCGCCAGTCCCGAATGAGATGGGCCTGGTCGGCGTAGCCAGCAACGGTTGCCACATCGCCCCACGGGAGCGGGTCCTGCGCCGCCGCCAGTTCGTGCGCGTGCTCGAAGCGCAAGACGCGGGCGAAGGTCTTCGGCGACAGGCCCACCTCACCGCGAAACCGCTCGGTGAGGTACCGACGGCTCCAGCCGAGTTCCGCGGCGACCGCACCAACCTGGACGCAACCCCGCGCGGCGACGAGGCGGCGCCACGCCTCGGCTACCTCGGGGCGCGCCCACCGCACATGGTCGCCGCGGGCGCGACGGCCGACAGCTCGCAGGAGCAATTCGTCCAGCGCGGTGAACCGCGCCGCCCATGTTGTCGCCGATCGGAGCCGGTCGACCAGCTCGACGGCAAGCGCTCCGAGAAGCTCGTCAAGTGGGACCAGTCGGTGGGCGAGTTCGGCGGCGGGCATGCCGTAGATGGCCCGGGCCCCGAGCGGTGTCAGCGATATCTGAACACCTTGCTGGCGTCCGTCGTGGTGAATCGCGACGGACCGGCACATCAGACCGCCGGCCACGCTGCCGAATCGGGTGACCGGTGACCCGTCGTCAACGCCCGCCGCCACCTCCAAAGGATCTGACAGGCTGATCACCGCAGTCAGCGCCCGGCTCGGCGGGCCGCAGTGCACCCCCGCCGGGAGCCCGCGCAGGTCAAAGCCGACATACGAGTCGACGTACTCCCGCAAGACGGGCGCCGGACGTGCACCGATCCCAGTGGCCGTATGGTCCTCCATTGTCGTCAGTGTACGAGCCGCCCAGCCCAGGAAGATCACCATCCAAGGACTGATCACCGCCGTCTGCGGCTGGTGACGATCCTGCTGGCATATTCCGTGCCCGGCGGGGCTGGCGGCTCGTTGGTCGGGGCAGCAGCGGCCGTCTTGGTGTTCCCGGTCGCGGGTGGGGTGTGGAATGTCGATGCGGCCGAGCCGTGGCCGGAAGTGCCGCAGGTACGAGGCCATTTCCTCGGCAATGGCGACGAACCTTTTCCGGACGAGGCGTGGGCCATACCCCAACTAGCAAGATCGACAGCAACGAGCGTGTGATGCACGACGACTGCCCCGCTGATCGCGCAGGTACGGACCGCGATCCTTCCCGCGCCCGGGGCGCCACAGACCTTGTTGAGGTCGTCGGCGGTCGGTTGGGCGATCCAGGCAGAGCAGAATGCAGAGCCCTGGCCTTCAGCAACCGACTGCGCCGCTGGACAAACCGCACGTCATCGTCAGCGAGTGGGACCAGTTCCCGACTCGGCCCTGGTTCTAGCGGGCGTCCACGCCACCCTGGTCAAATCCGCATCCACCGCACGAACATCACCTGAGCCGCTACCGTGATTCAGCGTGGAGGCATCCTGGCAGCGCCCTGAATTCTCTGACCTACTGCACCGCCTCGACAACCCGGACTATCGGGGTGTCTTCGTTCTAGGCGGCCCGGGGCGGCGAGACCGTGCTGCTTCAGCAGCTCGAAGCCGAAGTGCAGCGGCAGGGCCGGGCGGTCTTCTTCGTCCACCTGAGGCACATCAATATCGATGTGGATGATCTCTCGACCGGGATCTTGAGCAAAATCACGCAGGGGACAAACGACTTCGAGGGTGAACGGACGATCCGCGCATCGGGGGAGGCCCGTTCCGGGAGAGCACCGCCGCGCTGAATCAGGTCGCCGGACAGCTGCAGGCGCCTGTGCTGCTGCTCGACGGCCTCGACGAGATGCTCTATCCGCAGCGGTCGGCCGCCGCTGTCGAGGAGCTGAGCCAGGCCCTGAACGGCTGGAGGCTCGTCGTGACATCGCGACGCGTCCCCGGCATCGAGGTCCGCCGGTTCGCCCGGTTCGACGTGCTTCAGCTCGAGCCCCTCGCCGAAGCGGACATGGTCGCCATGCTGCGGGAATCCGCTCCGAACCTCGCAGAGGACACAGCCCGCGCTGTAGTCACGCTGGCGAACGGAACACCACTCATTGCTCGCCTGGCGGCCGGTGCCGTGCAACACGACGCGCCACCCGGGGTGGTACTCGGGGGCAACTTGGTGGACCTGATCGAATCGCTGATCGCCGATGCCCTCAGTGCCTCGCCGGATCGGCGCCTGCTCTCTCTCTTCCTGGAGGAGCTCGCGCTCGCCGGCGACCGGGACCGGATATCAGCACTGGCAGGGAAGCTGCGGATTCCGGAAGACCAGGTCCGGAGGGTAATCCTGCCGGTGCGTCCCCTGCTCACCGTCGACGAGCGGGCCGGGACTGTGGCGTTCTTTCACGCCTCCATCCAAGACACCGTGCTGTCCCGTCGGGTCTTCTTGCGGCCGTTCCTGCTGGCCGAACTCAGGTTCGGTGCGGAGGAGGCAGAACGGGCAGGGGTTGAGTCAACGGTCAACCAGCCGTGCACGCGGGGCCTCACCCGTGGATTCCGCGTCGGTGCCGACCGGGCCGCGGGGAAGCATCCAGTCCAGCCACTTCGGCAGCCACCAGTTGGTCCTGCCGAGGAGTGTCATGGTCGCCGGTACCAGCACCATGCGTACAACCGTGGCGTCGATGAAGATCGCGGTGGCCAGGCCGAGCCCGAACATTTTGGTGGAGGGGTCCTCGGCGACGGCGAAGGACAGGAAGACCGCCACCATGATGAGGGCGGCAGAGGTGATGATCCGGGCGGTGCCCGCGACGCCCTCAACGATCGCCGTTCCGTTGTCGCCGGTGCGCAGGTACTCCTCGCGTACGCGGGAGAGGAGGAACACCTCGTAGTCCATCGACAGGCCGAACAGGATGGCGAAGAGGAACATCGGGATGAACGACACGATCGGAACCGTCGCTTCCAGCCCGATGAGTGCGCCTCCCCAGCCCCACTGGAAGACCGCGACCATGATGCCGTAGGCCGCACCGATGCTCAGCAGATTCAGCAGTACCGCCTTGAGCGGTACGAGTATCGAGCGGAAGACCAGCATCAGCAGCAGGAACGACATCGCCAGCACGGCGGCGACGAACACCGGCAGGCGTTGGCTGGTGCGTTGGCCCACGTCGGACAGGCTCGCGGCGGCGCCGCCGACGTGGGCCCTGGCCGGGCCGTGCCCGATCGCCGTGGGCAGCACGTCGGTGCGCAGCCGGGCGATGGTGTCGGCCGTGGCCTTGTCCTGAGGGCTGGTGGTCGGGAACACCACGAGGGTCGCGATGCCGGTGGCCCGATCGATGTGCGTCGGCGCGACGGATGCGATGCCCGGATCCGCCGCGACCGCCCCGACGAGTCGGTCCAGCACCCCCGGATCACCGGTGGGGTCCGCGGAGATGACGAGGGGACCGTTGGTGCCCGGGCCGAACCCCTCGGCGACGAGGTCGTAGGCCCGGCGCTCGGTACGGCTGTGGGGCAGTGAGCCGTCGTCGGGCAGGCCGACGCGCAGGCCGAGCACGGGCAGCGTCGCGGTCAGCAGCAGCCCCGCCGCGCCGACCGCGTACGGCACCGGGTGCTGGCTGACGTGCCCGATCCAGCGACGCCACCCGGCGGCGTGGGCGGCGCCTGCCGCCGGGTCCCGCCGCCGTGCGAGTCGGCCCAGCTTCCTGGTCTGCAGAGCCCGGCCGATCCGGCCGGCCCGGGCCAGGCGCGGGCCCGCCGCACCGAGGAAGGCCGGCAGCAGCGTCACCGACGCGAGCACCATCGTCAGGACGACGATCGAGACGGCAACCCCGCCCACCGTCATGAACGGCACGTTCGCGACCGCCATGCCGAGGATCGACACGACGACGGTGCCGCCGGCGAAGACCACCGGCCGCCCCGCCGTTGCCACTGCTCGTCCGGCCGCCGCCTGCGGATCGAGCCCGCACGCGAGGTACTCCCGGTGCCTGGCGAGCACGAACAGCGCGTAGTCGATGCCCACTCCGAGCCCGACCATGCTGCCCAGGACCGGTGCGAAGGTGGGGACGTCCGCGAACCCCGCCAGTACCGTCATCGTGGCGACCCCGACGGTCAGTCCGAAGACCGCCATGCCGATCGGCAGCGCGGCGGCGACGAGCGAACCGAACGCCAGGAACAGGATCGCAGCCGCGGCGAGGAGGCCGATCAGCTCGCTTGCGCCGCCGGCGGGGTCGGAGAAGGCGTAGAAGAGGTTCCCGCCCATCTCGATGCGCAGGGGCAGTTCGGCGCGCAGCCGGTCGCCGAGATCGACGAGGGCGTCGAGGTCTTTGGCCGACAGCCGGCTCTGGTCGGGGTACTGCACCCGGACGACTGCGATCCGCCCGTCGGCCGAGACAAGGCCGCCGCGCACGGTGGTGTCCCCGCGTGCGTCGAGTGCCCCCGCCGGGTCGCTCGTGCCGAGCACGTGCGGCAGCCGCTTCACCTCGGTCTGCAGCCGCGTGAGAGCGGTGCGCGCGCTGTCGTGGTCGAAGAACGTCGCAGCGCCGTCGAGGGGGGTGACGACCACTTGGGCGGTCATCCCCTCCTGGCCGGTGCCGGCCCGCTCGATCAGTTCCGCGGCCCGTTGGGAGTCCAGTCCCGGAGCGGTCATCGAGTCCGCGGTCCGCCCGCCGAAGGCGACGGCGGCGAGGACGGCGAGCGTGGCGGCGACCAGCCATGCCGCGATCACCCGCCAGGGATGGCGGGCGGCGCTTGCGCCCAGGCGCAACAGGGCTTTCGAGAGCATCGGGTCCTCCAACCACCTCGTCGGCCGTCCTTGTACGGCCGCCGATGCCGAGGCTCGTCGCCACGGCGCTCCGCGGCATCGGCCCGCGGGCCGCGGATCCGTCAGCCCCGGGGCGGAGAGACGACCCGTCCTTTCGGCCGATGCGCGGCACGCCGCGATCTCTAAGCTGAGAACCGTGCTCCGAGACGACCTGCGAACCCTGTGGACCGAACCCCGGCCGCCCGACGCGCCCGCCCGGGTGCGGCGGGACTGGGCGCTGCTCGCCGCGGGCCTTGCCGGTGTGGCGCTGGAGGCCACCCTGCGCGAGAACATCGTGTGGCGGCCGGTGGCGGTGGTGTTCGCCGTATGGCTGTGCCTGCTGCCCCTGTGGCGCCGGACCCGCCCCCTGGCGATGGTCACGCTGGCGTTCGGCTCGGTGATCCTGCTTCAGGTGGCATCGCTGGTCGCCGCACCGCGCGAGCCCGTCGGCCTGAACACCGGCGCGGTCGTGCTCGTACTGGTGTATGCGCTGCCCCGGTGGGGATCGGGACGCGAGATCGTGCTGGGCGGCGCGGTGATCCTCGCGGCCAGCTCGCTGTGTTCCGTCACGGACGAGACCCCGGTCGTTGAGAACGTCGTGGGCTTCGTCTTCCTGCTGCTGCCCGGCGTGTTCGGGGCTGCCGCGCGGTTCTGGGTGACCGCTCGCGAGCGGCAGTTGGAGCAGGTGCGCTCCCGCGAGCGCGAGCAGCTCGCCCGGGAACTGCACGACACGGTGGCCCACCACGTGTCCGCCATGGTGATCATCGCCCAGGCGGGCGGGGTGCTCGCGGACGCCGACCCGACTGCCGCCGTCAAGGCGCTGGAGGGGGTCGAGGAGGAAGGGGCGCGCACGCTGGAGGAAATGCGTGCCATGGTCGCCGCGCTGCGCGACCGCGGGGTCGGCGCCGAGCTGGCGCCCCCTGCCGGAGTCGCGGATCTGGAGCGCCTGGTGCGCACCCCGGGTGGCCGCCTCAGGGTCGACCTGGGGCTCGACGGCGAACTGGACGCGCTGCCCCCGGCCGTGGACGCGGCCGTCTACCGCATCGTGCAGGAGTCGGTGACCAACGCGCTGCGCCATGCGGTCGACGCGACCGAGCTCGTCGTTCGGGTCGCCGCGGAACGGCACACGGTACGGGTGAGCGTGCACGACAACGGCAGGCGCACCGGCCGGGGTCGCGACGGATACGGACTTACCGGACTGCGCGAGCGCGCGACCCTGCTCGGCGGCACACTACGAGCCGGCCCGGGTACCGACCGGGGCTGGCATGTCGAAGCCGAACTGCCGAGAGCGAGGAGCGAGAGCGGTGTCCATTCGCGTCCTCGTCGCTGACGACCAGACGATCATCCGCACCGGGTTGCGGATCATACTGAACGCCCAGCCCGGCATCGAGGTGGTCGGCGAGGCCGCCGACGGGCGGGACGCGGTACGTCTGGCCCGCGAACTACGCCCCGACGTCTGCCTGTTCGACATCCGCATGCCCGTACTCGACGGGCTCGAGGCCACCCGGCTGGTCGCCGGCCCGGGCGTCTCCGACCCGCTGGCCGTGGTCGTCATCACCACGTTCGACCTCGACGAGTACGTCTACGGCTCACTGCGTGCCGGCGCCCGCGGATTCCTCCTCAAAGACACGGGACCGGACCTTCTGGCGCAGGCCGTACGGTCGGCGTCCGACGGTGAGGCGCTCATCGCGCCCAGCGTCACCGTCCGTCTGCTCCAGGCATTCGCGGACCTGCCCGCCGGCCGGCCGGCGGCTCAGCCGGTCGCCCCCGTCACCGCCCGCGAGGAGCAGGTGCTCCTCGCCGTCGCTCGCGGGCTGACCAACACCGAGATCGCCGATGCACTGCACATCAGCCTCAGCACGGTAAAGACACATCTGGCCAGCCTGATGGCCAAACTCGGCGCCCGCAACCGGGTCGAGATCGCGATGTGGGCCTACGAAACGCGCCGTATCCTCCCCGGATCCTGAGCCGGGTACCGGGCCGTGTCCCATGAGTCCCCGCCCGGACATCAGTGCACCGGTCGGCTCACGTCGGCTCCAAACGCACGATCCGCCCCGGCGTGGCTGATGAACCATCGCCGGTTCGACGTGTCGTCAGATGCCTTGCCGGATCCACCGTTCGTGCTCATCGTGCTCCCCCGAAACCACGCTCCCGTGCTGCGTTCCAGCCTATGGCCCGCGTGCCTGCCGGGACTTGGCTCCACGCCGCCCCGGTCCAACTGTGGACCTGCAACGGCGGCACCAACCAGCCGTGGAACCTCAGTTGACTCCACCCCTGTCCGGCCCGGGCACGCCCCGGCTCGGACAGGGCGAAAACTCCGACGGGAACCCACACACTTGTCAGGGGCATGACCCTCTTCTACAGTCTCCGGATACGGACACTGTGGGAGCGCTCCCATGGGTGAGGTGTTCCAGCGCTCACTCCCCTCCCTCCGAGAGGACTCCCATACGAACGTCACGGCGCCCCGTCACGAAGAAGGCGGATCCCTCCATGCAGCTTCCTTCGACCCCCCGCTCGCCGACCCGAAGGCGCACCGCCACGTTGCTGGCAGCGCTCTGCTGCGTCGTGTTACCCGTCGTGGCCGCGGCGGCCCAGCCGCCCGCGGCGAGTGCCGCCGCAACTGAGGTCCTGGGCAACGCGACCCACTTCGCCGGGCTCGGCAGCCCCTACGGCGGCTGCGGTCTGCCGCAGCGCGAACTGGACAGCCAGGACTTCGTGGCGCTCAACGTGTTCAACACACCCGGCGACTACTCGAGCACCTACCCCCGCCCGGTGCCGGACTCAAGCGCATCGGTCAAGGGCGTCTTCGACAACGGCCGCAACTGCGGCCGCTGGGTCACGGTCACCATCGGGGACTACTGCACCGGCACCAACGACGGCGCCCCGGGCCGGCCCTTCTGCCGCAACGGCTCCTGGGTGGCCGACAAGTACAACGGGGCCACCTTGACTTCCTCCTCCTCGTGAACGAGGAGGATCCCTACGGCTCGCGCCGTGAGGTTTTCTGCTTCATCGCCGACTGCCCGCCCGGAGAACTCCGTTGAGGTCTTACACCGGCTCCACAGACAGAGGCCGCCAGCCCGGCGGCCAGAAGGTTCTTCGCTGCGTTCACGTCCCGGTCATGGGCCGTTCCGCAGGTCTCGCACGTCCAGGCACGGACGCTGAGCGGCATCCGCTCTTGCAGGCTGCCGCAGCCGGAGCACAGCCTGGTGGAGGGGAAGAAGCGGTCCACCGCGATCACTTCCCGCCCGTACCAGGCCACCTTGTACTCCAGCAGACAGCGGAACTCACGCCAGCCCGCATCCGCAATAGCCCGGGCGAGCGGACGGTTCTTGACCATGCTGCGCACGGTCAGGTCCTCGATCACGAGCGTTTGATTGTCACGCACGAGCCGAGTCGTCAGCTGGTGAAGCAAATCCCGGCGCCGATCGGCGATCCGCGCATGGATCCTGGCGACCCGACGGCGGGCTTTACGGCGGTTGGCTCCCTCGCCCTTGGCCTTGCGGGACAACTCCCGCTGAGCCCTGACCAGCCTGGCCCGGTCACGGCGCTCATGCCGGGGATTGGCGACCTTCTCCCCCGTGGACAGGACGAGGAGATGGTTGAGGCCGACATCGATGCCGATGGCCGTATCCGTGGCGGGAAGTGGCCTGACGCTGGGGTCGTCGCACAGGATCGAGACGAACCAGCGTCCGGCCGCGTCCTGGGACACGGTCACCGTGGACGGCTTCGCTCCCTCGGGCAGCGGCCGGGACCACACCACATCCAGCGGGTCCGCCATCTTCGCCAGCGTCAGCCGGCCGTCCCGGATACGGAATCCGCTGCTGGTGTACTCCGCCGACTTCCGCGACGTCTTCCGCGACTTGAAGCGCGGGTACTTCGCCCGCTTGGCGAAGAAGTGGGTGAACGCGCTCTGCAAGTGCCGCAGCGTCTGCTGCAACGGCACCGACGACACCTCGTTGAGGAACGCCAGCTCCTCGGTCCTCTTCCACGCCGTCAACATCGCCGAGGTCTGGTGGTAGTTGACCCGCTCCTTGCGTGCCCATGCCTCGGTACGGGCGGCGAGCGCCAGGTTGTAGACCTTGCGGACGCAACCGAACGTCCGCGCCAGCTCCGCCGCCTGCGCATCACTCGGATAAAAGCGGTACTTGAACGCCCGCTTCACATGGTTCACGGCCACGCCCACAACCTAGCCAGACCGCAGGCAGCGATCAAACCTGCCGGTCACGGCACGGGGATCCACCCTGGCTGCGCATCCCAGCTCCATGCCCTGCTCCGCAGGAGTTTCGTTTCCTCCCCCGGCTGAAGCCGGGGGTATCCACGAAAGGATTGCGATGACCATGCTCGTCGCGGACAGCTGCGCCGATTCCAACGCCTGGTGCCGGGACGACCCCAACCACCTTGACCTGGCAACCGATTCTCTCAACCGCTTCCGGATCGGCGGCACCCCAGTGGCGACGATGTACCCGGACCACTGGAACAACCGTCATGTCTCCTGGAGCTTCGTCCCGACCCCTGACTACAGCGGCGACATCCGTATCGGCTTCCTCAGGGGAGCCCAGCGTTACTGGCCCGCCATCGCCGTCTCCCATCTGCCCAACGGCATCCACGGCGTCCAGTACCGGGCGAACGGCACCTGGACCGACGCCGCAATGAACAGCGACATGGGGCAGTCCTACGTCATCGGCGCGACGACCTCCGGCCAAAGCAGCTTCACCATACGGATCCGCGACGCAGCCGACACCTGGCTGGGCGGCGGCCGTACGTACTCCTTCTCGCTGCCGTCAGGCTGCGCGGGAGGCTGCTCGCAGGACTACGCCCCCGTCCCCTACACCACCGACAGCTCTGGAGGGACACTACCGCCCACTCCCGCGCCGAGCCCCTCCGGCGACACCGCCTGCATGGCGGAGTGGAAGCTGACCGGCTCATGGCAGGGCGGGTACCAGGCCGACGTCACGGTCACCAACACCGGGTCCCGGCCGGTCACCGACTGGTCGGTGCACCACACCCTGCCGGGCGGTGTGACCGTAGCAAACCGCTGGAACGCGGTGGTGGATCCGTCCCGCCACGCCACCACCGTTCACCACGCCTCCTACAACGGCTCGCTGACACCGGGCGCGTCGACGACCTGGGGGATGACGCTCAGCGGCGACGACCGAAACCTCGGCCCACTCTCCTGCACCGCGTCCTGACTCTCGGAGATTGATCATGGCCATGACGTCATTACGCGTTCGCCGCTGCCGGCCGGCCGGTGGCTGTGCCTGCAGTTCCAGATCGACACCACCGCCCAGTCCATGCGCACATCGGTCGCCGACCAGGAGGTCGCCGCACTGCACGTGGACGGGGTGGCGACCCAGAACGTCGACGGGCAGTGGCTCGACCCGTGGGACCCCTCCCCCGCCCCACCGGCCTGCGCCTGGGATGGGAGAGCTACGGCACCGGGGACGACACTCTCTGGTTCGACGACGTGGCCCTGGGCTCCTCACCGATCGGCTGCTGACGCCCGCGTGGGATCCGTCGGGAAGACAGGATGTGAACGCGCGACAGTTGTTGATTCCTTGATCCGTACAGCGCGCAGCACCCGCCTGGTGGACCGGTCAACTGCAGGCCCTCGGCCTGGGTCCGGCTCACCAGTTCGTCGATCAGCTGGGTATCGAACTCGTCGATCCCTTACAGCAACGAGGAGATCAAGTGAAACGTCGTCACGCCTTAATGGCCACCGGCGCCGCCGGTGCACTGATCCTGGGTGGCCTTGCCTTCGCCACCCTGCCCGCATCGGCAGCCGCCACCGGCTGCTCGATCGCGTACAAGGTGCAGAGCGAATGGCCGGGAGGGTTCACCGCGAACCTGGCCATCACCAATCTCGGCTCCGCCGTGCGAGGGTGGACCGCGACGTTCGACTTCCCGAACTCCGACCAGAAGGTCACCAACGGCTGGAGTGCCACCTGGACTCAGTCCGGAACCCACGTGTCCGCCACCAGCCTCGACTGGAACGGGGCGCTGGATACGGGCGGGTCGGCTTCCATCGGGTTCACCGGTGCGTGGAAGGGCGCCAATCCGCAACCCGCATCGGTTGCACTCAATGGCGTGACCTGTACCGGCTCG
This sequence comes from Streptomyces sp. NBC_00019, assembly GCF_045041015.1. Lineage (NCBI taxonomy): Bacteria > Bacillati > Actinomycetota > Actinomycetes > Kitasatosporales > Streptomycetaceae > Streptomyces > Streptomyces sp. NBC_00019. Next base: position 10,889,335 of record NZ_CP108302.1, on the reverse strand, counting down.
GTGACATCCCCGACCCCCAGCCCCACCACCACTCCGACCAGCGGTCCCAGTGGTCCGGCCCCGGAACTGAAGGTTTCCGGCAACAAGATCGTCACCGCGAGCGGCAAGCAGTACCGGCTGCTGGGTGTGGACCGCTCCAGCGGTGAATACGCTTGCGTGCAGGGCAAGGGGCTTTGGGACAGCGGCCCGGTCGACCAGGCTTCCGTCGACGCGATGAAGACCTGGAACATCCACGCGGTACGCCTGCCGTTGAACGAGGAATGCTGGCTCGGCATCAACGGCTCGCCCAATGGACCCACTTACCAGCAGGGCGTCACAGACTACGTCAACCTGCTGGTGGCCAATGGCATCACCCCGATCCTCGACCTGCACTGGACGCGGGGTGCCTATACGAATGGGCCGGACTGGCACTGCAAGGACGCCACCGCGACCTGCCAGAAACCGATGCCGGACGCGCAGTACGCCACCCAGTTCTGGACGGGTGTCGCCAACGCCTTCAAGGGCAATGATGCCGTCGTCTTCGATCTGTTCAACGAGCCGTACCCGGAGATCGCCGCCGACTGGGACAAGACCGTCGGCTGGCGGTGCTGGCGAGACGGCGGTACCTGCACGGGCCTTCCCTATGAGACGGCCGGCATGCAGGACCTGGTCGACGCGGTCCGGGCCACCGGAGCGACCAACGTCCTCATGCTGGGTGGCCTGGAGTGGGCCAACGACATGCGCGAGTGGCTGACGCACATGCCGACCGACTCGTTGAACAACATCGCCGCGTCATGGCATTCGTACAGCTTCAACGCCTGTGCGACCGAATCCTGCTGGGACAGTCAGGTCGCGCCGCTCGCACAACAGATACCGGTCGTCATCGGTGAGTTCGGCCAGGACAACTGCGGCTTCGACTACATGCAGCGGTTGGTGGACTGGGCTGACGCGCACAGCATGGGTTATCTCGCGTGGACGTGGAACCCGTGGGGCTGCAGCACTGGTGCCGTGCTCATCAAGGACTGGGCGGGCACCCCGGAACCTGGCATCGGCGAGGGTCTGAAGGCCCACCTGATCAGCCAGGACCCCTACACGACCCCGTAACCGCGCACCCAGCGGCTGCCCAGCCGCGTACGACGCCGCCCCGGCCGGATGCCCCAACGGCACAACTCGGCCCGGGCGGCTTTCGACCACCACGAGTGTGAGTGCGGCGAGGTGCTCGAACCGCAGCCCACAGGGGAGTTGCCTGCTCCCACACTCCAGGTGTGAAACCGGTCGGCGGCCGGCATCGGAGCGTCCCGCACCAGCCGGATGCCCATTCCTTCTGGCTGGGGGAACTCGACGCGGCGGTGTGCATCGCACTGCCCCAGGTCGAGCAGATCCTCAGACAGCTCCTGCACCCCCGAGCCGTTATCGTGTCCGTGGCCAAGGGCCAGTCTCCTGGGACCGTCGACCCGATGGGCGGACTCATTCGCAGCATGCCGGCCGCCGGGTATCCCGGGACTGGAGCCGCGCCCTGGAGCTGCTCCTCGTCGACCCCGACCGCGGCATGAACCTGCGCAACGACGTCTGCCACGGCATGGTCGACACCCTGCCCAAGCACCGCGTCGCACTCATCCTCCAGGCCGCGTTGTACCTGCTCAGCCACGCCCACGGGCATCGATCCCCTGCCCCGCCCACCCCTTGAAGGATCAGCAAGCGAACCCAGCAGGAAAAGCTGGCGGCCCGCCCTCGCCTGGCGGCCGAACGCCTCTGAACTGCTGATCGGACGCCTCCGTCTGACCAACGCACAGGGCGGGCCCCTTTGCGCACGAGTCCGGCCCCCGCACATCACCTGGACCGCCGAACGCGCCGGCTAGGAGAGGTCGCACGCCGTTCCGGCCGACATCAGCGCCGCCAGGACGCTCAGCGGCGGCGGCAGCTGCATAACCGCACGTCAGCGGGGTGGCCCGCGCGACGGTCACGTAGGCCCACGCGCCTTGGCGACAGGCACTGTCACCGTACGGGCGCGGGTCACGGGTGGGACGGGAGCCAGTGCTGTTGGACGGCTCGTACGCCGGCCTCGAAGCGGCTGCGGGCGCCGAGGCGGTCCATGAGTTCGGAGGCTATGCGGCGGGCGGTGCGATGGGAGACTCCGAGGCGCTTGGCGATGGCCTCGTCGGTGTGGCCCTCGGCGAGCAGGCGCAGGGCGGTGGACTGCTGGCCGGTGAGGCCGTGCGCGTCGGTGGGGACGAGCCGGCCGAGCGGCTGGGCGGATTCCCAGATGGTCTCGAAGAGCGCGCACAGTGCGGTGAGCGTGCCCTGCCCGGTCAGGAGCACCGCGCCGGCGGCGGTGTCGTCGCTGCTGACGGAGATCATGGCGATCTGCCGGTCCATGAGGATCATCCGGGTGGGAAGCGACGGCACCGTGCGGACCTGACCGCCCAGCCCGGCCAGCCAGTTGGCGTGCTGAACAGTGGGCCGGTTGGCGCGCACGCTGTCCAGGTAGATCGTGCGCATCCGCACCCCACGGCCGAGCAGATCCTCGTTGAGCGGCCGGGACGCGGCCATGTTGTCCGCGGTCTGCGGCCCGCCCGGCGCGAACGTCAGGAACTCCTCGCGCACCTCACGGGTGAGCACGGCCAGCCGGTCGCGGATCTGATCGAGCCCCACCAGCTGCTCCACGCCGGGATGACTGGCCGCCGGCCTCAGCTCCGCGTACTCCGAAATGAGCTGGGCCGCAGCCGCCCGCGAGACCTCCAGGCGCTGCTGCTGCGCCGCCAGCTGGGCCTGCTGCCGGGCCATCAGGATCTCCATGCCGATGTCCGGCGAGACCGCCCGCAGCCGCCCCGCGTCCCCGGCCGCGGGACGCGCCAGCGCCAGCTCGCTCAGGGTGTCGAGGGCGTCGCGCACCTGCTCCTCAGACAGCCCCGCGGCGTCGCCGAGATCCGCGACACCAGCGGCCGGATGTCTGAGCATGGCGCGGTACACCGTCTCCGCGACAGCGTCGAGCCCGAGTGCGGTCAGCACGTGCGTCCCCCCGTTTTCTGCACACAACGCCCCCTCTTCAGCGCCGATCTTCGCAGAACAGAGACGTTTCGTCACAGGGGCGGGCCGGAACGGGCCAGGGACACAACCGGCCACCCGCCAGGGGGGCTTGGCGGCCTCATCCGTTGAGACGCTGGAGTGCATGTATCTCGTCCACGCGCACCTGGAACTCCCTCCCGGCAACCGTCTGCCGCCGGACGTCCGTGAGTTGGTGCGCGCGTCCCTCATTCCCGGTGACCGCGTCGAGCACGTCGCCGTGCATCCCCGCTCCTCCTCCCGACTCACCCTGGGCTTCTACCTGCTGGCCGACGGTCTGGGAGAGGCCGAGGAACGGGCCGTCCGCTTCTGTGGCCGACTGCTGTGCGACGTGCCGCAGTTGGCGGGAGCGCGACTGACGGGGGCCGGGGTGCCGTTGATTCCTCTGGCGTTCGAGGCGCAGCCGGTGGACTGAAGCGGCCCGTGTGGACGTATCGGTCCAAGGCCCTTTCCGTCCACCGAGGAACACTTCTCAGGGGCCCGGGCGGCGACGAACCTGGTGATCACCGGCCGGTCAGCGCGTCACCGCGGGACGCGACGGCGGGCCGGACCTCCCCCCTCGTCCCGGAAGGAACAGACAGCCATGCCTCGCACCCGTATCGCCAAGGCCGTCGCGGTCGTCTCCCTCGTGGTCACCGCGGCCCTCGCCACTCCGGCCGTCACCTCGGCATACGGGACGGACGCCGCCGAGCTCTCCTCCGTCGTCACCGCGGACGCCGGCTGGCAGGCCGTCCCGGCCGACGCCGGCTGGCAGTAAGCCGTCCGCGTCGCCACTGACTGCCCGACACCAACCGCCCCCGGGGGAACCAGAAGTGAAGACCATCCGCACCCACGGCCGCAGAGCCGCCGGTCTGCTGACCACCGCCGCCCTGAGCACCGCCCTCCTCACGGTGACCGCTCCCACCGCCGACGCGGCCACCACCTGCTCGGGCGGCGTCAACATCTACGGCGTACTCGGCGACGGCAGGCTCACCTTCAGCCAGATCAACCCAGCCACCGGCGATCTCGCCAAAGTGCTCGTCGGACCGGACCTCGGCTTCGAGCCGCAGGCCATGGCGACCCTGAACTTCAACACCGTCCTGATGACCTCGACCAGCGGCGCCCTCTACCGCGTCGACATCAGGACCAACAACACCAGCCTCACCCTGCTCAACCCGCCGGTGAGGATCGCCGACAGCGGCTGGACCCACGACAAGCTGACCTACGACGGTCACGGCCACATCTACGGCACCACCACCTCCGGCCTGCTGCTGCGCTACAACGTCACTGAGGACAAACCGGCCGGCTCCCAGCACATCGGCGTACGCACCGAGATCGGCACCGGGTTCGTCCTGAAGACCCTCACCGCCACCGGCGACGACCGGCTCGGCGCCACCACCGAGGACGGGCGGCTGCTCGACTACACCGTCGCGGGCGCCGGTTCCTGGAAGAGCAACTCTCTGAAGTCCTCCGGCTGGTCAGGCTTCAACCAGCTCGTCTCCCCCGGAAGCGGGCTGTACTACGGACGGCTCTCCACCGGGGCCATGTACTGGTACAAGGACGCCAACCCGACCGACGGCTCCGGCGCGGACATCTCGTACCACCTCGACGACCCGGTCAACACCAGCGGCTGGACGCAGAAGCTGCTGTCCGCGCAACCCGGCACCTACACCTGCACGACCTCCGTGGACACCGTCGACCGCGGCAACATCACCGAGGTCAAGGCGGCCGGGCGGCAGCTGATGAACCAAAAGGACGCGGCCTGGGCCAACGCCTCCCAGTGGGCCTGCCTGGAGAACCTCTGGGACCACGAGAGCGGCTGGCGCTGGAACGCCACGAACCCGTCCTCCGGCGCGTACGGCGTCCCGCAGTCGCTGCCCGCCTCCAAGATGGACTCCGCGGGCGACGACTGGCACGAGAACCCGCTGACCCAGATCAGATGGGGTCTGAGCTACATCGACGGCCGCTACGGCTCTCCGTGCAACGCGTGGAACTTCTGGCAGGCGAACAACTGGTACTAGGACCGTAGTTACGGGCTTACGGACACGGCACAAGGGCGGCGCCCCTCAGAGGAGGGAGTGCCGCCCTTCGTCGTGCGGGCGTGCGGGCGGGCGTGCCGAGGGGGATGGACATCGTCTGCCGGTACGGCGCCGCCCCCCGTCCCTGGGCCGGGCATGCGCGCATGCCGAAAGGGCCCCGCCGGTGTCGGCGGGGCCCTCGGGGCGGCGCGGCAGGGCCAGGGCGTCAGGCGATCTTGTTGTAGCGCAGGGCCACGTACGCCGAGGCCGGGTGGCTGTCGATGGTGCCGCTGTAGGCGTTCGCAGACCGGTAGTTCATGTCCGAGTCCGGGCTGCCCTCGGAGTAGTAGTAGAAGGTGCCGGCGTCCTGGTCCTTCCAGCCCGCGAAGAGGACCGCGTGCCCCTCGCTGCTGGAGTTCAGCGCGTCGCCGGGCCGGAGGTCGGCCTTGGAGATCTGCGCGGCGGCATTGTCGAGCGTCTGCGTCGTCAGCGAGGAGGTGAGGTGCCAGGCCATGGAGACGAAGCCGGAGCAGTCGGTGCGGTAGGTGTCGTCGCCCTCGATGTCGGTGGCGTAAGCGCTCTGGCTGTACTGGATGTTGCGGTTGTACCAGTCCTTGGCCCGGGTCATGACCTCGCTGCGGTAGATCGTGCCGCCCTGCACGGAGTGCGGCGGTGCCGGGGGCACGTAGGCGCAGTTGTCTGCGTACGCCGACAGCAGGCTCTGCGTCCAGCCGGAGGCGTCCACCGGGTCGCTCGGGTGGTACGCGATGTCGGAGCCGTCCGCGTCGGTGGGGTCCGAGTCGTGGTACCAGTACATGCCGCCGTTGGTGCGGCCGTAGTAGAGGCCCCCGCCGGGGGAGGACAGCGAGTCGACCGCCGACCAGCCGCTCGACTTCAGCACCGCGCGGTCCCAGTCGTTCACACCGTTGATCTTGTAGCTGAGCAGGCGTCCGTCCGAGGTGGAGGCGATGATGCGGTCGTCGCCCGCGGCGGCCAGCGTCTTGAGGACGAAGCCCGTGTCGATCACGACATGCTGGCCTATGTGGGCCGACCCGGAAGGCTTGTCCTGCGACACCAGGTACTGGTGAAGCTGCCCGTCGACCGTGCCGTAGAGGTGGCCGGCGCCGTCGTAGACCATCTTGTCGAAGGTCCAGCCGCCGTCCCAGATCTTGGTGACTCCGGCGAGCGCGAGGGCGGTGTTGTTGGTCTGGATGTCGACGCGGTAGAGGTCACCGGCCGTCGAAGTGACCAGCACCGTGTTGAAGTTGAGCGTCGCCATCGCCTTCGGTGTGAAACCGAGGTTCGGGCCGATGAGTGTCTTCACGCGGTCGCCGGTGTTCGGCTCGATCTGCGAGTACGTCAGTCGGCCGTCCGCCAGTGTGCCGTAGATCGACACGTTCCCGGTGCACGAGGCGACGGCCTGCGCGGCCTCGCCGGCGACGGTGACCAGCCCCAGGGACATCGCCCCGACGGCCAGTGCGGCGGATGTACGGCGAATGACGTTGCTCAGCTTCATGGTCTCTCCTGCGGCACGGAAGTCGAGTGGGCGAACGCACGTCCCTGGCCCGGACAGCTGCCCTGCAGGTACAGCTGTGAGGGTTGTTCGCGGGTGTGGCGCCCGGTGTCAGGAACTACTCTCGCCGCAGGTCAGGGGTGCCGGAAGAGAGATCCGATGGCCGCAAACGTCCCTGGCCGGTTGCGTCCTGACGGGGCGTTCGCCCATGACAGCGTCCAGGCTGGGCGGGCTATGGGGCCAGCCAGTCCCGCGGACGAAGCACGCCGGTCGATACCCTGGGCCGGCTGCTCGTAGCCGACCTGTAGAACCAGGCGAGCCGCACTGCGCACTCAAGCCTCAGAGAAGGGCCAGTCACGGCTGCGCCAGAGTGATCAGCTTGCGCTGACCCCTTGCCCTCGGCCCGCCCTGGTGCTGGCGAGTCCGCCTGGCCGTCGCGCAGGACCGACTGGAGGAACTCCGCGGCCTCTTGGCGGCAGGAGCCGACATCCACGAGGAGTACAACGGGTTCACTCTCCTGCATCGGGCCGTCGACGGAGAGATCGACGGGCATGTCCAGACCGGGGAGCCCCTCCATGTGGACGCCACGTGCTTCCCACGGTCTCAAGATGCAGATCCCACGCGCCGTGGTGCGCGGCTCGGCCTGAGGTCGCCGACGGGCCTGGGCGAAAGTTTCGGGAGCGCTCCCAACTCCCGGCGCCCGTCGAAAGGTTGCGGACGTGCGCGCCTGAGCTGCGACTTCGAAATCGATTCGATCCATTAGGGCGCACAGGGTTGTCAGGGACATGGACGGACTTCTACAGTCCGACCCGAACCGGTGGGCTGGGAGCGCTCCCATCAGTGGGGAGGTGGGAGCGCTCCCCCACCGGCCCCGAAATCCGAGCCACGTTCGAGAGAGGCACTGCATGCGACCGTTACCGCACCGTCCCCGCCCCGCGCGCGGCCTGTTCGCCGCGCTGCTCTTAGCTCTCGCCGCGCTCGCGGCTCTCCTCGTCGCCGCACCGTCGGCCCAGGCCGACACCACGATCTGCGAGCAGTACGGCTCGACCGTCATCCAGGGCCGCTACGTCGTACAGAACAACCGCTGGGGCACCAGCGCCACCCAGTGCGTCACCGCCACCGACAGCGGCTTCCGCCTCACCCAGGCCGACGGCTCGGTGCCCACCAGCGGCGCCCCGAAGTCGTACCCGTCGGTGTTCAACGGCTGTCACTACACGAACTGTTCGCCGGGCACCAACCTTCCGGCGCAGCTCAGCACCATCTCCAGCGCGCCCAGCAGCATCTCTTACGGCTATGTCTCGGGCGCCGTGTACAACGCCTCGTACGACATCTGGCTGGACCCGACGCCCCGCACCGACGGCGTCAACCGCACCGAGATCATGATCTGGTTCAACCGGGTGGGCCCGATCCAGCCGATCGGCTCGCAGGTCGGCACCGCCACCGTCGGCGGCCGCACCTGGCAGGTGTGGACCGGCAGCAACGGCTCCAACGACGTGATCTCCTTCGTCGCTCCCTCGGCGATCAGCAGCTGGAGCTTCGACGTCATGGACTTCGTCGACCAGACCGTCGCCCGGGGGATGGCGCAGAACAACTGGTACCTGACGAGCATCCAGGCCGGGTTCGAGCCGTGGCAGAACGGCGCCGGACTCGCCGTGAACTCCTTCTCCTCCGCCGTCAACCTCGGTGGCGGCGGCGACCCGGGCGGCCCCGGTGACCCGACCACGGCCTGCCAGGTGACCTACGCGACCAACGTCTGGCAGGGCGGCTACACCGCCGACGTCACGGTCAAGAACACCGGTACCACCGCCCTGAACACCTGGCAGCTCGGCTTCACCCTGCCCTCCGGACAGCGCGTCACCAGCTCCTGGAACGCCACCCTGTCCGGCTCCTCCGGCGCGGTGACGGCGACTCCCGTGGCGCACAACGCGCAGATCGCCGCCGGCGGCAGCCAGACCTTCGGCTTCCAGGGCACCTACAGCGGCACCTTCGCCAAGCCCGGCGCATTCGCCCTGAACGGCACGGCCTGCACCAGCGCCTGACCCCGCCGGCGCGCCGCACCGGCCTCCTCCGGGGCCCGCCCCCCTTCCCGCACCGACGGGGGCGGGCCCCGGCCCCCACGTCCGCCCCTCCGGCCCGCACCCGGAAAGGCCGCACCCCATGAGCCCGAGCCGCACCGTGTCCGCACCCCGCCCGCCGACCTCACCCCCCAGCGGGCCCTTACGTTCCCGGACCTGCCGCCCCGCCCTCGTCGCCGCACTGTGCGCCGCGACCCTCGCCGTGACCGGTCTTGCCGCCGCCCCGCCCGCCCAGGTCCCGACGGCCGCCGTCGCCCTGCCGTACCAGGACCCTTCCGTTCCGGTGCCCCAGCGGGTCGTCGATCTGCTCTCCCGGATGACGCTCGACGACAAGCTCGGGCAGATGTCCCAGATCGAGAAGGACGCGCTCGTCCCGCAGAGCGACCTCGCCACCTACCGCATCGGCTCGGTGCTCTCCGGCGGCGACTCGACGGTCAGTCCCAACAACGCCCAGACCTGGGCCGACACCTACGACTCCCTCCAGCGCACCGCCCTCACCACCCCGCTCGGCATTCCGATGATCTACGGCATCGACGCGGTGCACGGCCACAACGCGGTGCGCGGCGCCACCCTCTTCCCGCACAACATCGGCCTCGGCGCCACCCGTGACCCGGCGCTGGTGCAGCGGGTCGGACGGGCGGTGGCCGAGGAGGTGGCCGGTACCGGCATCGACTGGTCCTTCGCGCCCTGTCTGTGCGTGGCCCGCAACGACCGGTGGGGCCGCACCTACGAGTCGTTCGGGGAGAAGCCCGAACTGCCCACCTCCATGGCCACGTTCGTCACCGGCATGCAGAGCACGGCCCTGGGCGGCGACCCGGCGTCGGTGCTGGCCACCGCCAAGCACTACATCGGCGACGGCGGCACCACCGGAGGCGTCGACCAGGGCAACACCGAGCTGTCCGAGGCCGAGCTGCGCGCGATCCATCTGCCGCCCTTCCAGGAGGCGGTACGGCGGGGCGTGGGCTCGGTCATGCTGTCCTACAGCAGCTGGAACGGCGTCCGCTCGCACGGGCACAAGTACCTGGTCACCGACGTGCTCAAGGGCGAGCTGGGCTTCACCGGCTTCGTCGTCTCGGACTGGGCCGCGGTCGACCAGCTGGACGGGCAGAGCGGCTTCACCGGCGCCGAGATCGCCACGGCCGTCAACGCCGGCGTCGACATGGTCATGGTCCCGCACGATTACAAGAAGTTCCTCACCCTGCTGCGCGGCGAGGTGAGCGCCGGGCGGATCCCCGTGGCCCGCGTCGACGACGCCAACCGGCGCATCCTCACCAAGAAGTTCCAGCTCGGCCTGTTCGAAAAGCCGCTCACCGACCGGTCGTTGACCCCGACCGTGGGCTCAGCGGAGCACCGGGCCCTGGCCCGGCAGGCGGTGCGGCAGTCGCAGGTGCTGCTGAAGAACGACGGCGCGATCCTGCCGCTGGCGAAGAACGCCAAGCTGTTCGTGGCCGGCAAGTCCGCCGACGACATCGGCAACCAGAGCGGCGGCTGGTCCCTGGGCTGGCAGGGCCGCAGCGGGCCCGTCACCGAGGGCACGACCGTCCTTAAGGGCATCCGCGCCGCCGCCACCGACCCGTCCCGGATCACCTACGACCGCTACGGCAACGGCATCGACGGCAGCTACACCGCCGCCGTCGCGGTGGTCGGGGAGACGCCGTACGCCGAGATGCACGGCGACCGGCCCGGCGGCATGGGGCTGGACCAGGAGGACCTGCAGACCCTCAGCCGGCTCAAGGCCAGCGGGGTGCCCGTCGTGGTGGTCTTGGTCTCCGGGCGCCCGCTCGACATCGCCGCCCAACTGCCGGACTGGCGCGCCCTGCTGGCGGCCTGGCTGCCGGGCACCGAGGGCGGCGGAGTGTCGGACGTGCTCTTCGGCGACCACGCCCCGACCGGCAAGCTCCCCATGACGTGGATGCGCAGCGCCTCCCAGCAGCCCATCAACGACGGTGACGGCAAGAGCCCGCTCTTCGCCTACGGGCACGGCCTCACCTACGGCGCCGGTCCCGACCCCGACCCCGACCCCGATCCGGATCCTGACCCTGACCCGGAGCCGCAACCCGCGCCCTGCACCGCCCAGTTCAAGGTCGTCTCGGCCTGGTCCGGCGGCTACCAGGCGGAGATGACGGTCAAGAACTCCGGCACCGGCCCGCTCACCGGCTGGTCCGTCGCCTGGGATCTGGGCGGCTCCACCGTCACCAGCCTGTGGAACGGCTCCCTGACCGTGACCCAGGGCCGCGCGACCGTCCGCAACGCCGCCCACAACGGCGCCCTGTCTCCCGGCGCCACCACCTCGTTCGGCTTCACCGCGAACGGCGGCGCGGGCACGCCCGCTCCGCAGTGCACCGGCTCCTGACGTACGACCGGCACGCCCGCACGTACCACCGAGGAGGGCCCGATGACCAACCCGACCAGAGCCGACGGCGCCTGGCTGCCGCGCAAGCGCCGACGACGGTCGGCAGCCCTGGGCACCGCCCTGGCCACCCTGATGCTCGGGGTGGCCGGCCAGATCGGAGGACAGCCCGCGGCAGCGGCGGAAGCGCATGTCGACAACCCCTTCGCGGGGACGACCTTCTACCTCAACCCCGACTACGCCGAGCACGTGGACACGTCCATCGCACAGACCTCCGACGCCGCACTCAAGGCGAGGATGGAGAAGGTCAAGAGCTATCCGACCGCCGTCTGGATGGACCGGATCGCGGCCGTCCACGGGGGTGAGGCCAACGCAGGACGCAAGAGCCTGGCCGACCACCTCGACCTGGCGCTCGCCCAGAAGAAGCCCGAACAGCCGATCACCGCCACCTTCGTGGTGTACGACCTGCCGGGACGGGACTGCGCCGCCCTCGCCTCCAGCGGCGAACTCCCGCTCACCCAGGCGGGCCTGGACCGCTACAAGAGCGAGTACATCGACGTCATCGCGAACGTCCTCAAGAACCCCAAGTACCAGGACATCCGCATCACCACGATCATCGAGCCCGACAGCCTGCCCAACCTGGTCACCAACACCGCCGACCCCGAGTGCGCCCAGGCCAAGAGCAGCGGCATCTACGTCAAGGGCATCCAGTACGCCCTGGACAAGCTGCACGCGATCCCGAACGTGTACACGTACCTGGACTACGCGCACTCCGGCTGGCTCGGCTGGGACAACAACCTCACCCAGACCGTGCAGCAGTACACCGAGGTGGCCAAGGGCACCGCGGCCGGACTGAGCAGCGTCGACGGACTGATCACGAACGTCGCCAACTACACGCCGCTTGAGGAGCCGTTCCTGACCAACCCCGACAAGACGGTCGGCGCCAACATGGTCAAGTCGAGCAAGTTCTACGAGTGGAACCCGAACTTCGACGAGGTGGACTTCACGAAGAACGTGCACCGGGCGCTGGTCTCGGCGGGCTGGCCCGCCTCCACCGGCCTGGTGATCGACACCTCCCGCAACGGCTGGGGCGGCGCCGCGCGGCCCACCGCGGAGAGCACCAGCACCGCCCTCGACACCTACGTCAACGAGTCCAAGGCCGACCGCCGCGCCCACCGCGGACTGTGGTGCAACGCGAGCGGAGCCGGGCTCGGGCAGCCGCCGCAGGCCGCGCCCTCCGGATACCCCGACTCGCACCTCGACGCCTTCCTGTGGGTCAAGCCGCCGGGGGAGTCCGACGGGGCCAGCAAGGACATCCCCAATGAGGAGGGCAAGCGCGCGGACCCGATGTGCGACCCCGACTACACCGCGTCCAACGCCGGCAACAACAAGACCGGGGCGCTGCCCGACGCACCGCTGGCCGGCCACTGGTTCCACAACCAGTTCCTGATGCTGGTCCGCAACGCCTACCCTGCCGTGCCGACGGGCGGCACCGACCCGGGTGACACCACCGCCCCGACCGCCCCGACCGGACTGCGGGCCACCGCCAAGACCGCGAGCAGTGTCTCCCTGGCCTGGACCGCGGCCACCGACGACGTGGGCGTGACCGGGTACGACGTGTATCGCAACGGCACCCGGGTCGGCTCGCCGGCCGCCGGCACCACGTACACGGACACCGGGCTGAGCGCCGCCACGGCCTACAGCTACACCGTGCGGGCCCGCGACGCGGCCGGCAACGTCTCCGCCGCCTCCACCGCCCTGAGCGTCACCACCGAGACGGGCGGCGGCCCCGACCCGGCAGGCGGCCTCAAGGTCGCCTACAAGAACAACGACTCCTCGGCCACCGACAACGCCATCCTCCCCGGCCTGCGGATCACCAACACCGGCAGCGCCGCTGTCGACCTGACCGGGGTGACCGCCCGCTACTACTTCACCCGGGACGGCGGCTCGTCCACCGTGAACGCCTGGTGCGACTATGCCGCGGTCGGCTGCTCCAACGTCCAGCTCAGGGTCGTCCCGCTGAGCACCCCGGTCGCGGGCGCGGACGCCTATCTGGAGGTTCGCTTCTCGGCCGGCTCGCTGGCCGCGGGCCGGGACACCGGTGACCTCCAGCTGCGCATGGCCAAGTCCGACTGGTCCGCGTTCAACGAGGTCGGCGACCACAGCCGCTCCACCGCCACGTCCTACACCGACACCCCGGCGATCCCCGGCTACCTCGGCACCACCCTGGCCTGGGGCGCACCGCCCGCCTGATCCGCGTACCTCCCCACACTCCCCCGCCCGCCCGGAGCGACCTCTTCCCCGGGCGGGCGGGGGCTCCACAGCGGACCGCAAAGGAACGACAGGAGGCACCATGGTTCGACGCAGAAACCGGCTCCTCTCCTGGGCGGCGGTGCTCGCCACCCTGCTGAGCGGCCTCGGTCTGGCCCTGCTCGGCCAGGGCAGCGCGCAGGCGCACGGGGTGGCGATGACGCCCGGATCGCGGACGTATCTCTGCTACCAGGACGCCAAGACCGGCACCGGCGCCCTGGACCCGACGAACCCGGCGTGCAAGGCCGCGCTGGCCGAGAGCGGATCGACGGCGCTGTACAACTGGTTCGCCGTGCTCGACTCCAACGCGGGCGGGCGCGGCCCCGGTTACGTACCGGACGGCAAGCTGTGCAGCGCCGGTGACCGCTCCCCGTACAACTTCACCGGCTACAACGCCGCTCGCTCCGACTGGCCCCGCACGCATCTGACCTCCGGGAAGAGCATGCAGGTCCGGTACAGCAACTGGGCGGCGCACCCGGGCGACTTCCGGGTGTACCTGTCCAAGCCCGGCTACTCGCCCAGCACCCCGCTGGGCTGGAGCGACCTGGAGCTCATCCAGACCGTCACCAACCCCGCCCAGTCGGGTTCGGTGGGCAGCGACTCCGGTCACTACTTCTGGAACCTGAACCTGCCCGCGGGCCGCTCGGGCGACGCGGTGCTGTTCATCCAGTGGGTGCGCTCGGACAGCCAGGAGAACTTCTTCTCCTGTTCCGACGTCGTCTTCGACGGCGGAAACGGCGAGGTGACCGGCATCCGCGGCTCGGGCGGCAACCCGACGCCCTCGCCGACTCCCACGCCGACGCCCACCCCGACCGACCCGCACACCGGCTGCATGGCCATCTACTCGGTGACGAACGCCTGGAACGGCGGTTTCCAGGGATCCGTCCAGGTGATGAACCACAACACGTCACCGATGAACGGCTGGGCGGTGCGCTGGCAGCTCGGCACCGGCACCCGGCTCAGCCAGGTCTGGAACGGCACGCTCAGTACCGGATCCGACGGTACGGTCACGGTCACAAACGTCGACCACAACCGGACCGTCGCGCCGGACGGCAGCGTGAGCTTCGGCTTCACCGCCACCTCCACCGGCAACAACCATCCGGTCGGCTCGATCGGCTGCGTCAACCCGTAACAGGTTCCGCCGAGGCGCCAGCCCCCGCACCGCGGGGAGCCGGCGTTTCTCGACGCCCGCTCGTGCCGTGGCCCGCGTGCCCGCGCGTCCCCGGAAGGGCCATGGGCCTTTGCACATCGATGAAGCCCACGAGGACCGTGGACAGCCGAAGGGATGCGCGGTTGTGGGTGGTCAGCGCGATCCGGCGGGCGGGGTACCGGGTCAGCCGGCGCATCGCCAGCCGCTGAACCAGGCTCCCGGCGGGGGGTCAGCACCCCGATCTGCCGCGGGAGTTCGAGCGGGGAGCCGTCGGTGCCAGCGGACCAGGCCGGCCAACCCCACCTGGTGCGCTCGTAGACCAACACCGGTTCACCCGTGTTGGTGGATGTGGCGCTGCCGTGGAGGCGACCGGATCGCAGCGCGCGGGATCGTTGTGTCTCCCAGCGTTCCGGGGCGCCGGCGAAAGGCCGCAGCGGAGCCTGCTGTGCCATCCGTGGTGTGTGGGGCGTCCGTCATGCCACGACAGGACGACAGCCCACCACCCTGACCACCCAGCACCCTCACAAGGCCACCGCGTGGCCGCGCGTGCAGGAACGCAGCCGATGCGAAAGTCCAGCAACTGCCGCCGCGGCGGCGGACAGCGAGGGCGGCCCTGGCCGCGCGGAATCCACGTGGTGGCCTGCGACAACGCGAAAGGCCCCGAGGAGACGCCTGACGGATTGGGAAGCCATCCTGGTCCGGCGTTCCCACGGGCTCACGTACCGGCCTTCCGGGCAAGGTGGGTCGGGCGTGCGCCCGGTGGAAGAAGACGGCAACCGTGTCCTCACCCTGTCCCGCCTTGCCCCTGCCCGAGCCGATGCGCGCCGTACCGGTCAACGACCCCGCGCTGCCCGCGGGGATCACACCGTCTTCCCCTACGTCTTCCTGGACGCCACCTACTGCAAGGCCCGGGTCAACCACCGGATCGCCTCGCAGGCCGTGGTCATCGCCACCGGAATCTCCGCCACCGGGCACCGAGAGATCCTCGGCGTGATGGTCGGCGACAGCGAATCGAAGCTGTTCTGGACGAAGTTCCTGCGCTCGCTGCGGGCCCGCGGCCTGGAGAACGTCCAGCTGGTCGTCTCCGACATCCATAGCAAGCTGGTGGCCGCGATCCGCACCGTCTTCCTCGGCGCGGCCTGGCACTGCTGCCGCGTCCACTTCGTCCGGGACGTCTTCGCAGTGATCGAAAAGGGCTCGGGAGAGATGGTCGCGGCTACCATCCGCACCATCTTCGCGCAGACCACCGCCGCGGAGCCGAG
Organism: Streptomyces sp. NBC_00019; assembly: GCF_045041015.1. Classification (NCBI taxonomy): domain Bacteria; kingdom Bacillati; phylum Actinomycetota; class Actinomycetes; order Kitasatosporales; family Streptomycetaceae; genus Streptomyces; species Streptomyces sp. NBC_00019. The sequence goes on along the minus strand of NZ_CP108302.1, from coordinate 10,873,636 downwards.
CATCCCCAGGCGCCCACCGTCTCACCGATGTGGTGACCTCGACGGCGAGCGCGGTGCAGTACAGACGACGGCAAGACCCCCACACCAAGGACCCGGTAGCGGTCGGCTCCGCTGCGCCCGATCACCGGCTCGAGGCGCCACCACTTCACCGCGTGGGCTTCCACCTCGCGCAGGGGCTCTCGGCATCATCGCCGCGGGCGCGGTGTCCGGCCGCGCCAGGAGGCACTGGACGGCTCGGCCAGAGTGGTGCCCGTTTTGCCCGCGGACACTAACCCTTCTCGGATGGACGCACCGGAGTGCACCGGCTATACCCGCGGCTTAGCTTCGCAGTGATATGCCGCGGGCCGTCCGGACGCGGCGCTCCAGGCGGCGAAAGGAAACTCCATGGCAGTCGTGATGACCTTTTCCTGGCCCGAGATCACACCCGACGTCTACGACGCGGTGCGCAAGAAGGTGCACTGGGAAGAAGACGCACCGGACGGGTGCGTGCTGCACGCCGCCTGGTTCGTCCACGGCGGCCTCAACGTGATGGACATCTGGGAGTCTGAGGACCACTTCAACCGGTTCATCCAGGCCAGGATCGCCCCCGTACTCAAGGGCGAACTGGGCGTGCAAAGCGACCCCGAGCCGAAGTTCTACCCCCTGCACCGGCGCTTCGTCGCCCCCGGGGTCAGCGGCGCCAGCTCCTGAGGTACGCCTTGCGCGTGAGGGGCCGCGTCAGCGATGCCTCCTCGGCCTTCGCCCCGCAGAACCGCACCAACGTCACCGCCACGGTCTTCTCAGACTCCGACGGCGACGACGTCACGGTGCGCTCGTGGAGTCAGCCCGGCCTCCAGCCCGGGGGAAGGGGGACCACATCGACGAAGAGCGTCCGGTCCTGGAGTTCGGCGGGCTCGGCCGAGGAAGGCGGCAGGGCGGGGATCCCTTCCACCTCGCGGACCCGGAGGCGCAGCGGGGCGGTGCCCGGCGGCATGTGCAGGACCGACGGGGTCTCCGGGCTGTCGGTCGTCACCCTGGCGGAGAGCGGACGCCAGGCCGGCACGGCGACAGCGGCCGGCGAGCCGAGGTCGACGAGGTCTGTGGCGCCCGGGACGGTGCCGGCCGGGCCGTGCGCTTCTTCCAGGACGGCTTCCAGGCGGTTGGGCGGCCGGGGGCCCGTACCCAGCAGGGAGATGCGCAGGTCGGGACCAGTGCGCTCGACGATCAGCCGGCGGTCGGGCAGCAGCCGCACCGGGTCGGCCACCACTACGGGGGACAACGACATGCCGCGCAGGCTGTTGGGCTGGAACCGGGCCAGGGCCAGCCGGACGAACGGCGCGTAGGAGGGGGCCGCCGCGGGCGGGGTGATCTCGATGTCCGCGTACCAGCGGTCGCCGTCGCGGGTGACGGCGTACGGGACGAGCAGCACCGATGTGCCCAGATCGGCGGAGGCGGCGGGGGGCTCGCTGAATCCGGTGAACCATTCCTTGGCGGCGAGCGGCGGGAGGGGCTCGGACGCGAAGAGCGGGTCCCGGCCGACCTGGGTCACCGGCATCTCGGGGGCCGCGCCGGGCGCGGCGGACAGGACGGCGACACGTTCCCCTTCCCCGGTCGCGTACCACGGGCCCGCGAGCTCCACGCGGAGCCGCCGGGAAGCGCGGACGCGCTCGATCCGCGAGCCGGCCGTCTGCGTGTCCCAGCGGAAGGACGGTGTGGTCGACAGCAGCACCAGGTCCGGCGGGGAGGCACTGGAGGGGATGGTGACGGTGTCCTGGGCGAGGCTCAGCTGGAAGGCGTCGTCCGGGTCGTCCTCGTCGAAGTACGCACGGAAACGGCTGATCGCCTTGAGCGTGTAGATGACCTTGCGGTGCTTGGTGTCGCCGAACTCGTGGCGGATCACCGGCGCGGGCGGATCGCCCCGCGCGACGGTCTGCCCGTACACGTGCGCGACGCCGGCGCGCGAGGACGTTGATGGCGAGCCGCTCGGGCTGGGGTCGTTCGTCGCCAACGACCGCCGCCAGGCTGCCAAGCTGAGCCCCGAACGCCGTGAGGCCCTCAACGTGTTGGGGATGCGCTGGTAGACGGTACGGGAGCGGCCAGTGGCGGGGTCACTACCCGGCCCCAGGAGTCTCCGGTTCTTCGCCCAACGACTCCAGCCATCCGGCTGTCCTCTGAGTGTCGGGGTGGTCTTCTCCTAACACCCGGCGCCGACGCTCCAGCGTGTCCTCACCCAGCGCACGCGCCTCTCTCACTCGACCTGCATCCGCCAGATCGACGGCCAGGTTCGACACCGTGAGCAGCGTGGACGGATGCTCCAACCCCAACACCCGACGCTGCACCTCCAACGTCTCCTCCCCCAACACCACCGCCTCCTCCACCCGACCCACACCCGCCAACCAGACTGCCAGCCCGGTCGCCGTAAGCAGCGTGGACGGATGCTCCAACCCCAACACCCGACGCCGCGCCTCCAACGTCTCCTCCCCCAACACCACCGCCTCCTCCACCCGACCCACACCCGCCAACCAGATGGCCAGGTTCGACGCCGTGAGCAGCGTGGACGGATGCTCCGGCCCCAACACCCGACGCCGCGCCTCCAACGCCTCCTCCCCCAACACCACCGCCTCATCGACACGACCCACAGCCGCCAACTCGACGGCCAGTCCGGCCGCCGTGAGCAGTGTCTCCGGATGCTCGGACCCCATCACCCGACGCTGCAGTTCCAGCGTCTTCTCGTCCAGGGCGAGGGCTTCCTCGTACCGTCCCACCGCCCACAGCCGGACGGCAAGGCTGTGGGCGCTGGCCAGGGTGTCGGGGTGGTCGTCACCGTAGAGGCGTCGGCGGCGCGCGCGGGTGTCTTCGTCCAAAGCGCGGGCGCGTTCGTAGTCCTGGGTGTCGTTGTATGCGCGGGCCAGGTGGTGGGAGGCCCGCAGGGTGTCGTCGTGGTCTGGGCCCAGCTGATGCAGGCAGCTGTCATACAGCCGCTGCAGCCCCTCTCGGGCCGGGCGGGCCTGCCCACGGTCCATCAGATACCAGCACGCCTCAACCACCACGAACCGCCCCCAGCTGGTGGTGAGCCGGGCGGGGTCGAGGGCCAGGGCGTGCGGGAGCAGGACCTGCCAGGCGGACCAGAACCGCGGCTCACCAGCCCGGCCGGGGTTGGCTGCGGTCAGGAGGGCTTCGGCGCCGGCCCGCGCCTGATCGTGCTCCTGCTCGGTCATCTGACCCGCAAGGATCTCCTGGGTGAGGCGGTGCAGTTGGAGGGTGCCGTTATGGACCCGGGCCAGGCTGTGCCGGCCGATGGCTCGTAGGGCTTTGCCGGCGGCCAGGCGGCTGGCGCAGGTCTCCTGCAGGGGTGGGGAGGTGTCGGCGGGTAGGTTTCCCGTGCAGTTGGTGGCGGGGAAGGGCTCGGGAGCCAGCAAGGCCAGGGCAGCCAGCAAGGCAGCCGCGCCGGGATGTTTGGCTGCCAGACGGGCGGTGGTCAGGCGTACCTGGGCGGCCAGCGAGACGGGGTAACCGTCCGGCGGGTCCGCATCCAGCACTTCGGCCGTGCTGCGTGCCAGCTCGGCTCTCAGGTCCGCGGCCGACAGGCCGTGGATCGTCAGCAAGGCGGCCGCCTGCGCCAGCGCCAACGGCAGATCATCCAAGGTCGCGGCGATGTCATCGGCGTCCGCGTCGGCCAGGCCCGCGCCCAGGGACCGCAGCAACGCCACGGACTCGATCCTGGAGAGGGTGTCGACGTCGAGAGGGATGGCGTGGGTATGCCAGTGCGGATTGCGGGAGGTGATCAGCACATGCCCGGTCCCGCCCGGCAGGAACGGGGCGAGCGCGTCGGGGTCTTCGGCGTTGTCGAACACCAGCAGCCAGCGTGAACGGGTCCGCAGTTCGGCGAGCAGCGCGGAGACCGCGTCGGCGGGCGGTGTGCCCGCGGGCGCGGCACCCGTGTGCAGGGCCAGCGCGGCAAGCTGGTCGGGGATGAGCGCGGGGTCCTCCGATGCCACCCACCACACCAGCTCGTACTCACCCGCGAACCGGTGTGCGTACTCGATCGCCAGCTGCGTCTTGCCGACCCCGCCACGCCCGTGCAGGGCTTGCACCGCCACCCGCTGCCCGGACGCCAGCGCTTCGCGCACCCTGACCAGCATGCCGTCGCGGCCGGTGAAAGCCGCGTTGCGGGCCGGCACATTCCACACCCGCGGCAGACTCCCCGGCAGCCGCGGCCCGCTCCCGCTCACCCGGGCCAGCATCCCCGGCGGCCGCGGCGGCGCCTGGTCCGGCCGGGACGGACCCTCGATCGCCCGCAACAGCGCCTCGCGAGCGGCGTGGTCATCCAGCCCGAACACGTCCGGGGCCAGGAGGAAGCTCAGGATCGCCGGCGGGGCGGTCTTGGCGATCCGGACCGGAGTGATCTTCTCCTTCCTGGCGACCATGGCGGCCCACTCCGGGGTAGTGAATCGCTCCGGCTCGAAATACGCCGGCGAGAACAACGCCAAAAACCGGCCCCGCTCCAGAGCCGCGTTCATCTTCAGAACAAAGTTGTCGCCCGCACCCCAGTCCCAGTAATCCAGCTCGACCTCGTGCCCGGCGTCCAGGAGCTGCCAGCCCACCCATTCCGCCCACGCCCGATCCGCACCCGCATGACTGATGAACCATCGCTGATCCGACATCCCGTCAGATACCTTGCCGGACCAGTCGATCGCGCTCATCGTGTCCCCCGAAACCACGCCGCCGTGCTGCGCTCCAGCGTAGAGGGCCAGAGCATGCGGGGACCTGGTCTTCACGGCGCTCAGTCCAAGGCGCGGGCGTGGTGGTGCCGGTACGACGTTCGCAGGGCGACCGGTGGGCGGGGTCCCAAGGAGTCAAGGAAGCTGCTGACAACAGCAGCGAAGCCGACCGGGTCGGTTTCGTGGACGGCGTGGCCAGTCGGCTGCTCGATGAGCTGTGCGTGAGGGCGTCGTGCCGCCATGTCTTTCGCGTGCTGGCTGCTGAGAACCGAGCTGCGGCTGCCGCGGATCAGCAGGGCAACCGCTGGCAAGCCAGTCGCTCCAGTGGCTGCCGTTGAGTTGCTGCTGAGAGATGATCATGTCCTGCGGACTGAAGGAGAGGCCCCACCCGTCGGGGTATTCGCGGACAGCGTCGGTGAGGTGGTTCGCTGACGCCCCGAGACCCTCCAGAAGCCCGGCGCGGGTCGGGGCTCGATGCGGCCAGGACAGGCTGAATGACAGGTCATCATCGACCTCGGCGCCGATGTCTTCGATGATCAGAGCGCGGACCAAGTGCGGGTAGCGAGCGGCAAGTTGGTAGGCGTTGACGCCTCCCAGTGAGGCTGCGCCAAGCTCGTTTTTGCAGTTCAGTGGGGCTGGTGTGATGCGCCGGTGAGGTCCTCACGCTGGTAGGCGGAATGATCGTCGGGGCGAGATCGTCCGCCCGTCCCGTCACCGCTGTACTTCGCTGTTCGCCAGGACGAGCAGGGCTCGCAGGAGCGTGGTGGCCTGCCGGGTGTCGGTGCGGAGCTTGGTCAGGGTCCGCCATGACTTGAGGTTCGCGAAGCCGTGTTCGTTGGCGGCGCGTTCGCGGCTGACCAGGCGGTTCGTCTCCTTCTCGGCAGCGGTCAGCTGGTGGTTGCGGGTGGCCTTGCGGCCGGTGATGATCACCGGGTCGTCGTCGGGTTTGTCGTCGAGGCCGACGAAGCCGAGGTCGGCCAGGGCACCGAGGCCGGCTTCCCGCAGGTGTCCGGTGATCTTGTTGTGGCGGGCGGTGGTGATCTCGCTGGACCGGCCGGGCCTGGCCGCGGAGATCCAGATCAGGTTGCCCTTCTCATCGGTCAGCGCGAGAAACAGCAGGCCATGGGCCTTGTGCTTGCCTGAGTAGTTCTTCCGGTCGTCCTTCCCGGTGCGGCGGTGGGTGCGGATCAGGGTGCCGTCGAGGAGGACCACGACCCCGCCGCTGCGGGCGATCTTCTTCAACGCCCGGTCCAGGCGCGGGGACCGGGCGGCCAGCAGCTTCACGACTTCCTTCACCCAGCGGCGGACGGTGGACTCCCCGACACCGTTGCCGCCGGCCATGTCGGCCAGACGCTGGTCGTGGCGCAGGACGGCGAGCACGATGACGGCCTGCCGGCCGGGTTCGGCCTTGCGCCAGGGCGAGCGCATCTGGTTCCGGCGCCGGCGTATCAGGTCGGCGACGAGGCTGATGGTCCGCTTCGACAGCGGGAGGCGGACCTGGTAGACAACTTCCTGAGTGTCCCCGGCGGGCTGGTTTTTGCTCACACATCTACCAACTCCCGCCGGGGGCCCTCGCGTTACGGCAGGAATCGGCCCGTCCGGCCGTCGACACCGCTGGTCAGCGGGGTCGGTAGCGGCCCGATGCGGTGCGGACGAGCCAGCCACGGTCGGAGAGTTTGCGCAGCTGGCCCCGGACCGGCTCGATCTTCGCCGGGGTCGTCTCCCGGCCCAGCGCGAGGGCGACATCCTTGGCCATCACCGGACCGTCCGCCCCGGCCACGATCTCCATGATCCGGCGGTACTCCGAGGTCAGGGCCTCCAGCCCCATCCCCTCGACGCGATCGGGCACCACCCGCATCCCGCCCGCACCCGGGCCCACCGTCACAGCAACCGGCTCCGGCTCCGGCCCCGGCGACACGAAGCCCGGCGGTCGCCGTCCACCGTCGGTGGCCTCGGACCATTGCCCGAACACCACCTCGGCGGCCTCCAACCGGGCCACCTCCAGCTCGAGTTCACCCAGCTCCTTGCGCAGGAGTTCGGCACGTTTCGCCAGCTCAAGCCGCCGCTCGATCGTCCACGTCAGTACGTCCGTCATGAACATTCCTCCCGACGCGGAACCTACGCAGCAGCCCCCGACCCTCACGCCAGAACCCGCGAGAACGCCCACGCCAGACGATCTCGTGCTAACAATCAGGCCACCTGTCAGCGTGAGCACCTCACCGGCGCATCACACCAGCCCCACTGAACTGCAGAGACGAGCTTGGCGCAGCCTCAATGGTTGGGGCTCATTCATGGCGATAGCTCCGGCCCGGGAAGTGGGATGAGGAGGCAGTCCATCAGCTGCCGGACGATACGGGGGTCGACGGCGAGCTCATCGTGTGGGAGGCGGGCCGGCTCGCGTTCACGCGTCTCCAGCAGCACATGCACCACCGCGACGCGGCCACAGCCTGCGCGGCCGTCGCACCAAGTAGCGGCCCACGGAAACCGCACACCGCTCAATCAACCTGCACACACCACATACACGCAGGTCAGACAGCGACTCCCCCTCAGTCCTCACTCCGAGCACCGCAGCCACCCCGAAACCCCCCTCAGGAAAACAGAGAAGCCCCAGCTCGCAACGACGGCAACCACTCAGAAAAACTAGGCGACGACATCGAGTTCCGTACTCAAAGGGGACGGAGTGCTGACACATCCGTGCTGGCACGAGTCCCGAGGGCCAAGGGCCGGCTTCGCGGCAGGGTCCGGTGTCCGGCAGCATCCGCCGACCACTCATCGCAGGCAGCGGCGCCACGATGGTCGTGGCGCCGCTGGTGGAGGATAGGTTCGCCGTGGGTCAGACTGCGCAGATGACGTAGAGCGTGCCCGAGCCCCCGGCACCGCTCGATGTCTTCAGATCGCCCTTCCAGCCGATGGGCGTGCGGGCGGAGTTCTGCACCGGCTCGGTGCGGCCCACGTGCGTGGTGGAGGGATTATCCGCTCCCACGCCGCCGCCCGTGGCCACCCAGCCGTCAGGGCAGTAGAGCGTCGCCTGGTTCGAGAAGTACATCGTCTTGACGAACGAGGAGGAGGCCGCCGCGTCGGCCGGGGCCGAGGTGACCACGACCAGGGCGAAGAGGGCGGAGACAGCGGCCGCGAGGGCGTAGGCGGTGCGTCGGACAGTTGCGCTCATGAGGACTTTCCCTTCCAAGTGTGGTCCGTCCGGCGGTTGAACCGTCCGGAGGGATGCCGTGCCTGAACTGTCCCGGAGCGCAGGTGCTGGCCACATCGGTGCTCGCACGGGACCCGGTATCCGTGCCTGTACGGATACCGGGCGCCTTGTTGCGCCACTACCGTGTGCCCATGTCCTGGCCCCGTCGTCTCTCGTCGGCCACGGCCTCGCTCACCGCCGTGGTGAGCGTGGCGTGCTGCGCCGTGACGGCCGCCGCGCCGGACGTCTCGGCCGGGCTCGTGTTCGCGCTCGTCTCGGCGGTGCTCGCCGGCGCGCTCGCCACCGGCCTCGGGCTGTTCGTCTCCCGACGCCGCCCCGCCAACCTCGTGGGATTCCTGCTCACGTTCATCGGTCTGGTGCCGCCGGTGCAGACCCTTCTCGACGCCTACGCCGAGGTGAGCCTGTCCCGCCCGCTGCCGGGCGCCGAAGCGATCCATCAACTGGCCGCGGGGCTGTGGACGCTCTGGTACGCGCCGGTGCTGCTGCTGATGCTGTACTTTCCCGGCGGCCGGCTGCCTCCCGGCCGCTTCCCTCGGCTGGTGCTCTACGGCGTGCTGAGCGTCACCCCGGCCTTCATCCTCGTCGCCGCCCTCGATCCGACCGCGTACGACCCGCCGTTCGAGGAGTTCGGGCACCCTCTGCCCACCCTGCCGGCGCCGGTGATCTGGCTCCTTGTGCTGCCCCTGCTCGTGCTGTTCATGGCCTTGCTCATCTCGTCGGCGCTGGTGATGCGCCACCGCTATCGCACGGGCGGCCCGGTCGAACGGGCGCAGCTGAAGTGGTTCAGGCTGGGCGCGGTCGCGCTGCCCGGCACGCTGCTGCTCTGCTGGGTCAACTACCTGCTGTTCGGCGAGCTCACCGCCCTGATCTGGGTGGGTCTGGCCGCTCTCGCGATCGGCGTGCCCTCGCTCACCGCGCTCGCGATCCTGCGCCACGACCTGTACGACGTGGACCGCACCACCAGCGCCATAGTGACCTGGGGCCTGCTGAGTGCCGGGCTGCTCGCCGTCTACAGCGCGGTGTCCTTCACCGGCGGCCTCGCGCTGGGGCGGGGCAGTGCGGTGGTGTCGGCCGGGGTGACGGCGCTGGTCGCCATCGTCCTCGTACCGGCTAAGAACCGCCTCCGCCGCTCGGTGGACCGGCGTTTCTATCCCGTGCGGGAGCGGGCCCTGGCGGCCGTGGCCGCGCTCGAGCGCGAGGTGCACGCCGGGCGGGCCCGGCCCGAGCAGCTGGAGGAGGTGCTGCGGGACGCCCTGCGCCAACCCGGCCTGCGGGTCGGCTTTCTGCTGCCGGGCGGCACGGAGTTCCACGACATGTCCGGCTCGCCGGTGGCCGGGGGCATCGAGGTGCGGCTCGCCGGGCGGGCCATCGGGATCCTCGACGGGCCCTGTCCGCGCGAGGTGGCCGACGCCAGCGCGCTGCTCGTCGAGACCGTACGGCTCCGGCTCGAACTGCGCCAGGCGCTCGGCGAAGCGGAGGCCAGTCGCGGCCGGCTGCTGCGGACCGGATACCGCGAACGCCGCCGCCTGGAACGGGACCTGCACGATGGCGCCCAGTCACGGCTGGTCAGCCTCGGCATGGCGTTGCGGCTCGCGCAGCGCCATCTCGACGACGGCAGTGTCGACGTCGACGGACTCCTCGACCAGGCCGTGGCCGAACTGGGCACGGCCGTCGCGGAATTGCGTGAACTGGCGCACGGCCTGCGGCCCAGCTCCCTCGACGACGGCCTCGGCCCCGCCTTGGAGTCCCTGACGCTCAGGGCTCCCGTGCGGCTCGACTGGCGACTGGAGGGACGTGTCCTGCCCGACGACGTCGCCACCACCGCGTACTACGTCGCCAGCGAGGCCGTCACCAACGCCGTCAAGCACGCCAAGGCCACGAACATCGGGGTCGTCGTCGGCGCTGACGACGACGGAACGCTGCACGTGAGCGTCGAGGACGACGGGCGCGGCGGCGCCGACCCCCGCCGGGGATCGGGGCTCGCGGGACTCAGGGACCGGGTCGCCGCCCTCGGTGGCGTCCTGCACATCACCAGCGGCCCCGGCCAAGGGACGACCGTCAGGGCGGTGCTGCCATGCGTATCGTGATCGGTGAGGACTCCGCCCTGTTCCGGGAGGGCCTGGCGCGGCTCCTCGCGGACGCCGGCCACGACATCGTCGCCCGCGCCGCCGACGCGCCCGCGCTCGTGGCCGCCGTCCTGGAACACCGCCCCGACCTAGCCGTGATCGACATCCGCATGCCGCCGGACCTCACCGACGACGGCGCGCGCGCAGCCCGGCAGATCCGCAAGACCCGTCCCGAACTCGGCATCGTGCTGCTCTCGCAGCACATCGAGACCCGTAACGCCGTGGAACTGGTCGCCCAGGGCCGCTTCGGCTACCTCCTCAAGGACCGGGTCTTGGACGTCGACGACTTCCTCGACGCCCTGGTCCGGGTCGCCGCGGGCGGCACCGCGCTGGATCCCGAAGTCGTCGCCCGCGTCATCGGCGTCCGCCGCGACCCCCTCGCCGCGCTCACCCCACGCGAACTGGAGGTCCTGGCCCTGATGGCCGAAGGCCACACCAATCTGGGCGTCGCGCGACGGCTGTGGCTGACCGAGCGGACCGTGGAAACCCATGTCGCCTCGATCATGGCGAAGCTGAGCCTCGGCACCAGCACGGAACACAACCGCCGTGTCCTGGCCGTCCTCGCCTACCTCACGGCCCGAGGGGCCAGATAGGCCGGCCGACCATGGCAAACCCTCCAGCGAAGCGCATGGTGGAGCTGGTTCGCACCGAAGCCGCGCTGTGTTCGGTGGTCAAGTCAGGATTGAGCGCCCGGTCCGTATTGCTCGGCGGCGGCAGCGCGTCAACAAGGGAGTCGGCCGAGTGGGAGCAGTTCCCACGGCGGGCAGGGGCCGTCTCAGTCCTTCCGGCGGGTTGGGACGGCGTCATCACCGAAGGACGCGGAGAGCGCCTGTGCGATCAGGTCGGGCAGCTTGGGGTGTCCGTCGCTCTCGGCCCAACGCGTCAGCGCGGTGTGCATCGCGGCGAGGCAGGCGCTGGTTGCCGCCTGGGCGCGGAATGTGGCGTCGGGATCGGTGGCGTCGGCCTCGAGGGCGTTGACGATGGCCTGTTGCAGCGCGTACTGGCTGTCGAGGTGCCGGGCCCGCAGCGCAGGCGTTGAGACCATGAGCCGGAGGCAGTCCAGCAAGAACAGCTCGTTCGCCGCCTGTTCGTCCCCGTTGCCGCCGGTCAAGGCCGCGGCCGCGTCGATGACGGCGCTGCCGACGCGCTGCACCAGGGGTTGCGTCGCGGAGGACGCGGCGACGTGCTCGGCGATGAGCTGGGCGGGCTGGTCGATGAGGACGAGGTCTTCCTTGGTGGGGAAGTGCCGGTACACGGTCATGGCCGAGACGCCGGCGGCCTCGGCGACGTCAGCCACCGTCACCGCGTCGTAGCCGTGGTCGGTGAACAGCCGCACCGCGTGCGCTTGGACCAGGCGCCGGGTCTCGGATCGTCGTCGTTCCCGCAGGGTTGGATGCCGCTCACTCATATGCTAGACACTACCATCATGTTAGTAACTAACACATGGGTGGGGTGAAGGCGTGGGCGACTTGATGGGCAGAACGGCGCTGGTGACCGGCGCGTCGCGCGGCATCGGGCAGGCAATCGCGGCTCGACTCGCGGCCGAAGGGGCCACGGTCATCGTGCACTTCGGCACGGATGAGAGCGGGGCGGCGGCGACGGTCGCCGCAATGGAACGCGCCGGCGGGACCGGCTTCGCCGTCCGAGCCGAACTGGGCGTGGACGGTGACGTCGAGACACTTTTCGCCGGCGTGGAGGCCGGCCTGACCGGTAGGCCGCTCGACATCCTCGTCAACAACGCGGCAGCCGCACCGGCCGGCCCGCTCGGCGAGACGACCCGGGCACAGTTCGACCACTTGTTCGCGGTGAACGTGAGAGCGCCGTACTTCATCATCGAACGCGCGCTGCCACTGCTGCGCGACGGCGCCAGGATCATCTCCATCTCGTCGATGGCCACCCGGATGGCCAACTCGTCCCAGACATCGTTCGCCATGACGAAGGGCGCGATCGAGACCATGAGCAAGACCCTCGCCGCCCAACTCGGCCCCCGGGGAATCACAGTGAACGCGGTCGCTCCCGGGGCCACCCGGACGGCGACCAACGGAGCCGTCTTCGACGTGCCGGGCCTCGCCGAACAGATATCCAACATGACGGCGCTCAACCGGCTGGGCGGGCCCGATGACGTAGCCGACGTGGTCGCCTTCCTCACCTCCGACGCCGCCCGCTGGGTCACCGGCCAGACCATCGACGCCAGCGGCGGACTCTTCCTCGGCCCACACCTCTGACCAATCACGGCCGAGCAACGGCGGCGCGCCATGCAGCTCCACGCAGCGTTCCAGCTCCGTGACATCCGTCCGCAGAGCCCGCGCGGGAACCCGTCTGGCGGGCCACGTCGACCGGGGGTTCGCGCTGCCTGACGTCGTGAACAGTTCGGTTTCTGCGGCGCTCCGAGCGCCGCCCCATCTCGTGTACAGGTGCTGTCGGTTCTCGGACTCTAGTCCAATTTCTGTGACCCGTGACTGTGGGTGATCACTTAGATGTCGAAGAGCGCTTCCTCTTGTGGAGGCACCTTAGGGTCCAGGACACCGCGAAGGCGGTTGAGGTCGTGGCGCCACTTCGGGCCGTTCGCAGCGTCGTCCCAAAGTTCGGCGAGTTCAGACCGCTCGGAGGCCACTTGGTCCAGCGCATCGACGGCGAGCGTTCGCAGGTCTGCGGGCAACTCTGGCAGCGGCTCTGACGGACCGTAGTCCAACCACGCGAGTTCGCCATCAGGGTGCTGAGCAACGACCAGAGCGGCCGCGGCCACTGCTCGCTCGCCGTCGGAAGTGTCCAGGAAGCCCCCAGGGCCAGCGGCGCGTTTGAGCGCGCCGCGGATCAGGGTTTCGCGTTCTTCCAGGGCTGCCTCGTCCAGGTCACTTCCGAAGTCGGCGGCGGTGTCATTGTCGAAGGGGCCGATGTCCCAGGTGCCCATTTCTCTCCCCGCTTGGCCATTGAGGGATCGTCGCATTGGCCACCGACAGTGAGGTCAGGAGGCAAGCAGTACACGCTTACGCAGGAGCTTGAAGCCCGCGCGACCGTGCATCTGCCGCTTGAGCATTGTTTGGGCCGGGGCGGCCTGGGCGTGCTGAAGGCCATGCGCATCCGGCCTCGAGTTCCGGACGCGGGGTGCCTCTATGTCCTTCGTCAAGGCACCCCTGTCGGGCTTTGGGTGATTCGGTCTTGCTGGGGTCATGCGGCGAGTTCGATGTCCACGGGCGTGCGGGGTTCGTAGAAGGTGCCGTCCCGGAGCATGGCGAACAGGACGCTGATGCGTTGGCGGGCGAGGCGGAGAAGGGCCTGGGTGTGGGTTTTGCCGCGGGCGCGTTGTTTGTCGTAGTAGGCGCGGGAGGCGGGATCGGCGTTCATGCAGGCGAAGGCGGAGAGGAACATGGCACGTTTGAGCTGCCGGTTTCCGCCTCTGGGTGCGTGTTCGCCGTGGATCGAGGTCCCGGACGACCTGGTCGCCGGGGCGAGTCCGGCGTAGGAGGCGAGGTGGGCGGCGGTGGGGAAGCTGGTGCCGTCGCCGACGGTGACCAGCAGGACTGCGGCGGTCCTGACGCCGACGCCGGGCATCGACGTCAGGACCGCGGAAAGAGGGTGAGCCTCCAGCAGGGCGTTGATCTGCGTCTCCAGGGCCCGGCGCTGTGCGTGGACAGCGGCGAGCGATGCGGCCAGGGAGGGAATCACGATGTCGAGGGTGCCGGTGCCGGGCACGATCACCGTCTGTTCGTCGAGCGCGGCGAAGACGTCGTCGATCAGCCGGGCGGCCATGCGCGGGGCCTTGGGCCGGATCAGCTCAACGAGCCTGCGGCGGCCGGCTTTGCGCAGCGCGGCCGGGGAGCCGTAGCGCTCCAGCAGCCAGGTGACGGCCTGGTGGTCCAGGCGGGGGCCCAGCACGCGTTCCAGGCTGGGGTGGAACTGGGTGAGCAGGCCGCGTATCCGGTTGGACGTGCGGGTGGCCTCGGCCGCGAGGTCCTGGTCGAAGCCGACGAGGACCGTGAGTTCGGCGGTGATCTCGTCGGTGAGTTCCAGCGAGCGCAGGGTGTGCGGCATGGTGCGGGCCGCATCCGCGATCACGGCGGCGTCCTTGGCGTCGGTCTTGGCCTCGCCCGGATACAGGTCGGCGATCCGGCGCATCGCGAGTCCGGGCAGGTAGGCGACCTTGCAGCCCGCGTCGCGGGCGACCGTGAGCGGGAGGGCTCCGATGGATGCGGGCTGGTCCACGATCACCAGGACGGTGCCGAACTTCGCGGCCAGCTTGTCGAACACGGCCCGCAGTTTCGGCTCGCTGTTGGGCAACTGCTTGTCGAAGACCTTCTTCCCGGCCGGGGTGAGTCCGTGGCCGTGGTGAGCGGTCTTGCCGACGTCCAGGCCGAGGAACACGCCCACGTCTTCGGTGTCGAACATCGCGCCCTTCCCGGGGAGTTGAACGTGCCGGCCTTGGCAGTGGTGTCGTACGCGCGCATCCACGTTATGCAGACCTGCCGCCCGCGAGCTGTCCGGCATTGCGCCGGACCGGGCGGTGGCCGGACCTCTGATCAGCGTCTCCGACGGCACCTCCCGGGCCCGGTGACACCACCCCCCAGGTCATGCCATCGACAGGGGGGAACAGTCATGCCGGGCCCGGAGGCCAGCGGCCCTCTTGCAGGACCGCGGAAAACATAACGGGGGGTGAGGCGTCGGCGATGAGGAATGATCAGCAAACGGCTCCTGCCTCTGGCCCAAGATCAACCTTTTCGCTAGCATCCGTTCGCTCTCGATTCACCTGCGGCCGCCGCCCGTTGACTTCGCCGTCCGCAGGTGTGACACCGTCAATCAGAGGATCACCAGGATGAAGAAGCACTCCAAGCTCATAGGCGCCGCTGCCGCCGGCATGCTGGCCGTACTCGCGGTAGCCGCCCCCGCCTCCGCCTCCACCTACACCGTCACCTACCCCGGCCCTCACGCCGGCGACCTGTGCACCGATGAGCCGAACTACTGTGACGGGTCGGCGTCGTTCGTCCGTGACGGCGAGCATCTGCTGGTCTGGGACAACAATGCCGACGGCCACTCGGTGATGGTCATGTACTACCGGTCCGACAGCGGCAACACGCAGATCAGAGACTGGAACCAATATGGATATGGATCCCGGCTCGACATCAACATGAGCCTTCCGGAGTCCGGTTGGGTCGAGTACCGGGTCTGCCTCGGTGAATACCCCACCCAAACGTACGACATGAACTCGTGCTCGGGCTGGCTGCACGAGAGCGCCAGCTGACCCGTCCGCCCGCCGGCCGTGGCGAGCGCCGGCTGCCGGTCCCCGTGACCGGCAGCCGGTCGCCGTCTGCACCATCACACGGTGCTGTGTCCCGCCAGGGTCTCCACCGCCCAGGCCGCCTCGGCCCGCGCGCCCGGCTCGGAAACCGCTTGGGGCAACGCGGTAGTGAGCCTTTCCCACCTCACGCTGACGCGTGGTGAAGGACGAGGAAACTCGAGGCAGCTCAAGCTGCCGTTCTCGTCGCCCGCCTGTTTTACTTCGCGCTTGACTTCCTCCTCCTCGTGAACGAGGAGGATTCCTACGGCTCGCGCCGTGGGGCTTTCTGTTTCATCGCCGACTGCCCGCCCGGAGAACTCCGTTGAGGTCTTACACCGGCTCCACAGACAGAAACCGCCAGCCCGGCGGCCAGAAGGTTGTTCGCCGCGTTCACGTCCCGGTCATGGGCCATCCCGCAGTTCCCGCACGTCCAGATACGGACGCTGAGTGGCATCCTCTCCCGCACGCTGCCGCAACCGGAACACAGCCTGGTGGAGGGGAAGAAGCGGTCTACGGTGATCACTTCCCGCCCGTACCAGGCGGCCTTGTACTCCAGCATCGAGCGGAACTCGCGCCAGCCCGCATCCGCAATGGCCCGGGCGAGCGGCCGGTTCTTGACCATGTTGGTCACGGTCAGGTCCTCGATCACGAGCGTTTGATTTTCACGCACGAGCCGAGTCGTCAGCTGGTGAAGCACATCCCGGCGCCGGCCGGCGATCCGCGCATGGACCCTGGCGACGCGCCGGCGGGCCTTGGCCCGGTTCGCCGAACCCTTGGCCTTGCGGGACAACTCCCGCTGAGCCGTGGCCAGCCGGGCCCGGTCACGGCGCTCATGCCGGGGGTTGGCAACCTTCTCCCCCGTGGACAGGGTCAGCAGATGGTCCAGACCGACATCGATACCGATGGCCGCGTCCGTGGCGGGAAGCGCCTTGACACTAGGGTCCTCGCACAGCAGCGAGACGAACCAGCGCCCGGCCGCGTCCTGGGACACGGTCACCGTGGACGGCTGCACCCCCTCGGGCAGCGGCCGCGACCACACGATGTCCAGCGGATCCGCCATCTTCGCCAGCGTCAGGGCGCCGTCGCGGAAGCGGAACCCGCTGGTGGTGTACTCCGCCGACTTCCGCGACGTCTTGCGCGACTTGAAGCGCGGGTACTTCGCCCGCTTGGCGAAGAAATGGGTGAACGCGCTCTGCAGGTGCCGCAGCGTCTGCTGCAACGGCACCGACGACACCTCGTTGAGGAACGCCAGCTCCTCGGTCCTCTTCCACGCCGTCAACATCGCCGAGGTCTGGTGGTAGTTGACCCGCTCCTTGCGTGCCCATGCCTCGGTACGGGCGGCGAGCGCCAGGTTGTAGACCTTGCGCACGCAACCGAACGTCCGCAACAGCTCCGCCGCCTGCACATCACTCGGATAAAAGCGGTACTTGAACGCCCGCTTCACATGGTTCACGGCCACGCCCACAACCTAGCCAGACCGCAGGCAGCGATCAAACGTGCCGGTCACGGCACTGCGATCCGCCCTGGCTGCGCATCCCAGCTCCATGCCCTGCTCCGCAGGAGTTTCGTTGCCTCCCCTGGCTGAAGCCGGGGGTATCCACGAAGGGATTCCGATGAGAGCAGCCTTCTGCACCTGCCTGGGCATGGTGATCGGGTCAATATTCGTAGCATGGCGCGTGCGGCGGACGGCTGCCCGGGCCGCAGCAGGGATCGCCGTCTCCTTCCCGGTCGGGGCCAACCTGCCCGACGAGGGACGCCGATACAGCCTGGGCCGGGTGCACACCGGACGCGAGTTCCGATGGGAGCCCCGCTGGTCGCGGACGCGGCTGCGCGAACTCCCGACAGACCTGCGCTACGTCCGCGCACGCGAAACGACCCTCCGTGAAATGTTGTGGCTCCCGGCCAGCGCGCTGGTGATCGAGTGCGAATCCTCCGCCGGGCCGGTGCGGCTGTGGGCCCACAGCCAACAGGCGGTGCAGGTTGTGGAGATGATCCGCCGTACAGGTGCCCCGAACATGAACAGGCCAGGACACTGAGGGGCCTCGCTTACGCCCTGAACGCGTGATGTCGGGCTTGCCGGTAGGCGGCGACAGACCCAGCTCGCGGCTTCCCGGGGCGGCCGGAGTTCGAGGATGATGTCCGCGTGATTCGGGATGGGTGTAGATCTTCTGAGGGTGCCTCGTTGGGGTGATTCGCAGAGGTTCGGGATGTGGTCGGTCGTGCTGACTTCTACCGTCGCCGGGGTCGAGCCCGCCGTGAGGCGTGCGGGTGCTGAGCGAGGGTGGGTGTGGTGTGCCGTCGTTGATGGAGGCGTTGGAGGCCAGGCGAGCTGAGGTACTGGGCCATGCCGAGCGGCTGCGTGAGCAGATCGCTGGTCTGTCCGAGGAGTTGTCTGGGGCCGAGGAACGGCTGGCGCGGTTGCAGATCGCGCGGGAGACGGTGGAGGAGGTGTTGGCCGCGCCGTCTTCGCCGGTGCCGGGCTCGGACGGCGCGGGTGGGCGTGACGGCGGGGTCGCCGTGGCGCTGTTGAAGGCCGAGTCGGAGCTGGATGTGACGGTGATGTCGCCGGAGTACCGGGAGATCATCGCCTTGTTCGCGACCTCGGGAGCGGCGATGCGCTGCAAAGAGGTCTGTCGGCAACTGGGTCTGGGGACCGAGCCGCGGCACGTCGAGGGGATGCGCTCGAAGCTGAAGCGGCTGGTGGAGCGCGGAATCCTGGCCGAGCCTTCGTCCGGGCTGTTCAAGGTCGACGGCCGAAAGCAGGGGTGGTGAGCGTGGTGAGGCCGTCCGATGGTGCGCTCGCGGAGTGTGAGGACGCTTTCGCCGCCTCGGCGGGTCTGTTCGCCGCGGCGTGTGCGGAGCTGGCGGCTCCGGAAGCTGCGGTGATGACGCACGCGCGGTTGGAGGACCTGCTGGGTGCGCGGATGCGCGAGGTCACCCGGCAGTTGTTCCAGGACCACCTGACCCTGCGGGCCAGGGACGAGGTGCGCCGTGAGGACGTCGTGGACGCTGCCGGTGCCGGGCGCTCCCGGATCGAGCGGGGCCGGCGCCGGATGCTGGCCACGGTGTTCGGCAAGGTCACCGTGGTCCGGATCGCCTACCGCGGCACCAGGGTGGCGGACCTGCACCCGGCTGACGCGGTGCTGAACCTTCCGGACGCACTGCACTCGCACGGGCTGGCCAGGCTCGCCGCGATCGAGTCCGCCCGCGGCAGCTTCGCCGATGCCTGCGAGCGGATCAACGCCGTCACCGGCTCCGGAATCGGGCACCGGCAGGTCCAGGAACTCGCCGTCGGCGCCGCAGTCGACATCGACGCGTTCTACGACGCCCTCGTGCCGGCTCCCTGCACCGGCACCACGCCGCTGATCTTGTCGGTCGACGGCAAGGGCGTGGTGATAAGACCCGAAGCACTGCGTGAGGACACCGCGAAGGCTGCGGCCGCCAAGGGCGGCAACGCGATGAAGACCCGGCTGGCGTCCGGGGAGAAGCACGGCAGGAAACGGATGGCCACCCTGGGAGCCGTCTACGATGCCGAGCCCGCGCCGCGCACGGTGGACGACATCTTCGCCGACCCCGACCGGCAGGACGACGCCGCCCACGGCGCGACGCCCGAGCGCCGCCAGGGGCCGAAGGCCCGGTCGAAGTGGTTGTGCGGCTCGGTGACCGACACCGCCGCGCAGGTGGTGTCCGCCGTGTTCGACCAGGCAGAGCACCGCGACCCCGGCCACCGCCGTTGCTGGGTCGTCCTGGTCGACGGGGCCCGCCATCAGATCGACCTCATCAAGGCCGAAGCACTACAGCGCGGCGTGGACGTCCACATCATCGTCGACCTGATCCACGTGCTCGAATATCTGTGGCGAGCAGCCTGGTGCCTGCACGACAACGGCGACGCCTCCGCCGAGACCTGGGTCGCCCGCCACGCCCGCACCCTCCTGGCCGGCGGCGTGCAGCAGACCGCCGCCGCCATCGAGGAAGCCGCCCGCACCGCCGGACTGCGTGGCGCCCAGCGCAAAGGCATCGACGAGGCCGTGAACTACCTGACCGGCAAGGCCGAACACCTGCACTACGACACCGCCCTTGAACGCGGCTGGCCGATCGCCACCGGAATCATCGAGGGAGCATGCCGGCACCTGGTCAAAGACCGCCTGGACATCACCGGCGCCCGCTGGGGCCTGTCCGGAGCTGAAGCCGTACTCAAGCTGCGCGCCGTCCGCGCCAACGGCGACTTCGACGCCTACTGGACCTGGCACCAGCAGCAGGAATTCACCCGCAACCACCAGACGCGCTACCGCGACCAGGTCATACCTACCTGATCGACAGCGCCCTCATTAGATCTGCACCCTTTTCTGTTGTTCATCGGTTCGTGGCTCCCGGCCGTTTGGTGCGCGGGGGTTGTGTGGGGGGTTCGGGTGGCTGCTCGGCATGCGCGTTGGTTGTCCGTGACGGTGGCAGGCGCGGTGTTGGCCGGTCTGTTGTCGACCACATCGGTGGTGACGCCGTCTGCGGCGGCGACTGCGGAGGATTCCACGCCGTTGGTGCCCTCGCAGTCGCTGGGGACGGTTCCGGCGCAGCAGGCGGAGGAGACGGGGAAGGCGCTGCCGGAGCCGAGCTGGCCCGAGGCGGCCGAGGCGACGGTGGATCTGTCGCAAGCTGAACCCGGGGAGCCGGGTACGGTCACCCCACAGCCGTCGGCCACCCCGAGCGAGACGGCCGGGGACGCGGGCACCGACGTTGCCGAGGTTGCCGAGGTTGCCGAGGTGGTCGAGGTGGCCCCCGCGCCAGCGCCCGAGGGTGCTGCCGCCCAGCTGACCGACATCCGGCTGGCCGAAGACGACGCCTCTCCCACACCGTCAGAGACCGCCACTGGCGCTGCGGACGCCAACGCGGCGGCGGAGACGGCGGATCCGGAGGCCACTGCTTCCGCCACCAGCGAGCCGGGCACGGACGCTTCGGCACAGCCGTCGGAGTCGGCATCCGGTGAACCCACCTCCCCGGCTGGCGATTCGGCCGATCCGGCCGATCCGGCTGCGGAGTTGGTGTCGCCGGAGCAGGTGGATGTGCGGGTGCTGGACCGTGCGGAGATTGCTCCGGCCGGTGGTGTGGGGCTGGGTGTGCAGGTGACCCGTACCGACGGTGTCGGTACGCCGGGCCTGGTGCAGGTGGCGATCGACTACTCGGGTTTCGAGTACGCCTTCGGTGGTGATTTCGCGTCCCGGCTGCGGCTGGTGAAGGTGCCGGTGTGTGCGTTGCAGACCCCGGAGGCGGAGGGCTGCACCGAGCGCGAGTTCATCCCGGTCGACAACGACACCGCGGCGGGAACGCTGACGGCGACGGTGACGGCCGGGCCCGACTCGAGTGGTCTGTCCACGCAGCTGGGCGCTGACTCGGGCTCCGCTTTCCTTGTGGGTACCGGTTCGTCGTCGGACAAGGGCGACTACCGCGCCTCGACCCTGTCGCCGACCGGGTCGTGGGAGGTGGCGACCGGTTCGGGTGCCTTCTCCTACAGCCTGCCCGTCAGCCTGCCCGCGCCGGCGATGGGGTCGGCTCCTTCGCTGGGGATGTCGTACAACTCGCAGTCGGTGGACGGGCGGACCTCGGCGTCGAACAACCAGGCGTCCTGGGTCGGCATGGGCTGGGACCTGAACGTCGGCTTCATCGAGCGCAGGTACCGCAACTGCACCCAGGACGGCCTGTCCACCATCGGTGACCTGTGCTGGGACTCGCCCAACACCACTGAGGAGCCTGATGGCGCGGTCTACGTCATCAACCTCAACGGTGTCTCCTCCACGCTGGTGCAAGACGGGACCGGCACCGGCCGGTACCACCTGCAGAACGATCCGGGCTGGCGGGTGCAGCACCTGACTGGTGGGCACGGTGCGGACGACGAGTACTGGGTGATCTCCACCCAGGACGGCAAGCGCTACTACTTCGGCTGGGGCCGCTCCGAGCGCACCAGCGCCGCCACCGCCTCCGTGTTCACGGTCCCCGTGGTCGGCAACAACACGGGCGAGCCGTGCCACGCCCAGTTCCCGGTGCCGTGTACGCAGGCCTGGCGGTGGAGCCTGGACCGCACGGTCGACGCGAACGAGGTGGAGTCGGCCTACTTCTACGACAAGGAGACCAACTACTATCGCTCCGTCGCCGACGTCGACCAGGCCCGCTCCTACCCCGCGAGCGGCTATCTGACGGCGATCGAGTACGGCTGGCCGGCCCAGATCACCGGCTCCAAGCCGACGGGCAAGGTCGAGCTCACCCACGTGGGCCGGTGTACGGAGCGCATGACGGACACCGATCCGCTGCGCGGCGAACCCGGCGCCTGCCCGTCGATCAAGACCACCCCCGGCTCCTACCCCGACGTCCCCGTCGACCTGCTCTGTGACGGCACGTCGGCGGACTACAACTGCGCGGGCAAGACGTACTATCCGACGTTCTTCAGCAAGGACATGCTGTGGGACATCAAGACGTTCGCCCTCAACACGGGCATGAACGGCTGGGATCTGGTGCAGCAGTACCAGACCAAGCACGGCCTGCCCAATCCGGACGGCACGATCGGTAAGACGCTGTGGCTGGACTACGTCCAGCGCAAGACCTACGGCAACGGCACCGACATCGTCCTGCCGGTGATCAACTTCAACGGTGTCGACCTGGACAACAAGGTCGGCTCCACGGAACTGAACTTCCGCCGCCTGGACACCATCCACGGTGATCTGGGAGCCACCACCACCGTTTCCTACGGGTCACCCAACGCATGCAGCATCGATGACCTGCCCACGCAGGCGTCGAACACGAAGGACTGTTTCTGGCAGAAGTGGACCCCTGAGGGCGAGACCACTGCGAAGTCCGGCTGGTTCAAGAAGTTCCTGGTCACGAAGGTGACCGTCGACCCGACGGTGACCGAAAGCCAGGACGGTGCCCCGGAGATGACCACCACCTACGACTACCAGGGCGGCGCCGGCTGGCGTTTCACCAACGACCCCCTCACCAAGGACGAGGACGAGTCCTGGACGGACTGGCGCGGCTACCAGCGCGTGGAGGTCACCTCCGGTACCGGGGCGGTGAAGCACTCCACCTTCCACTGGCTCTACCGCGGCCTGGACGGCGACCGAACTTCCAAGGAGACTTCCGACACCCGCTCGGTGAAGGTCTACGACGGTGAAGGCACCGCCTACACCGACTCGCCCTGGCTCCAGGGCAGGACCATCGAAACCTCCCAGCGCGACGACACCGGCAACTCCCAGCAGCGGGTTTTCCACCACTACTGGGACCACAACACCGCCCAGTACGAGGGCCTGCCCGACGCCCGCTTCGTCCGCGAGGACGAGACCACCACCCTCACCAAGATCTCTACCGGCTGGCGCACCCACGTCGTCCAGAACGAATACGACTCCGCCGAAGCAGCCTCGGGCACCTACGGCCTGCCGCTGCGCGTGGATGATCAGGGTGAAGCCGGCGTCGCCGACAACCGCTGCACCACCTACGGCCGCGCCTACAACACCGACCTGTACGACGGCTCCAGCATCCAGCGCTGGACCGTCCTGGGCGACGAGGTCCGCCACTACGCAACCGTCGGCAGCGGCTGTGACGGCCGCGCCAGCGGTAACCAGGACGGCTACACGGTCACTCTCTACGACAACGCCGCCGATGTGGCCAGCAACAAGCCGGTCGACGGCAATCCCACCGAGACCCGCACCCACGCCAGCGCCAGCACCACCGACTTCATCAAGGCGCGGTTCGGCTATGACGACGCGGGCCGGGTGCTCTGGTCCGAGGACGCGGACCGCAACCGCACCTCGACCACTTACAACCCGGCCAACACCTGGCCCGTCGACGGTGTCACCACCACCACTCCCAAGCCAGGCGACGCCGTCACCGACCTGCGCCCGGCCCTGACCTCCACCGTGTGGATATCGCGTTTCTGGGGCGTGCCGTATCAGACCAAGGATGCCAACGGAAAGACCACCACCATCAGCCTGGACGCCGCAGGGCGCCCCACCGAGGTGTGGAAGCCGACCGAGACCGGCTCCTCGCCCTCGCTGAAGTACAGCTACAGCATCCCCACCTCCCCCAGCAACGGCGTCCCGGACTCGGTCGACGGCTACCCGAGGGTCGCCAGCCACATCCTGCAGTCCGGCACCACCTACCTGACCGCCTACGCCTACTCCGACGGCCTCGGCCGCACCCGGGAGGCGCAGTCTCCGCTCCCGGACGATGAGGATGTAGCGAACCGGCAGGTCGCCGTCACCCGCTACGACACCTCCGGCAACGTCACCGGCACGTCGGCGGTCTTCCGTAACCAGGGAACCGCCGGCATTGGGGGACCGGTCAGCCCGAAGGTGGAGGATCTCCCCTCCTACACCGACCTGACCCTGGACTGGGCCGGCCGCACCACGTACTCAAAGATCATCGCGTACGGCGGGACCGGCGTGGCGAGGTACGGCTGGTCGAGCGCCACTTACCACGGTGACTACGCCACCGCCTCGCAGCCGGCGCGCGGCGACGTGGACACCTACACGGACGTGTTCGGGCAGACGTCGAAGGTCGTCGAACACAACGGCACCTCCACCTTCACCACCCAGTACGGCTACACGGCCAAGGGCAGCCTGAAGAACATCACCGACTCCCGCGGCAACCCCACCACCTACACCTACGACTGGGCCGGCCAGCGCACCGTGACGAAGGACCCGGACACCGGCAAATCCACCACGCAGTACGACGCCAACGGCCGGATCAGCAAGACCAGCAGCGACTTCGACGACATCACCGGCTGGGCCAGGACCGTCCTCACCTACGACTACGACAACCTGGGCCGCAAGACCTCGGTGACCAGCGGCAGCACCGTGGTCGCCTCCTGGGACTGGGACGGTGTAGCCGGCGGCAAGGGCCAGATCACCGCGACGGCCAGCCGGGACACCAGCGGCAGGAGTTTTACAACCAAGACCAACAGCTTCGACGACCGCGGCCGCCCCCTGAGCACCACCGTCACCATCCCTGCCGCTGTCACCGGCCTGGCGGGGGACTTCACCACCAAGTACAGCTACGACGCGGCCGACCACGTCACCTCCGTCAGCTACCCCGAGGCGGGCGGCCTTGACGCGGAGACCGTCACCACCGCCTACAACGACTACGGCCAGCCCCGCAGCCTCACCTCCGACTGGCAAAGCTACGTCCGCACGACCGCCTACGACGCCTACGGACGCCTGTCCGGCCGCTCCTACGGCCCCGCAGTCGCCACCAGTACCAACGCCACGGTCCAGCGCTCCTACGGTTACCGGGACGACGACGGAACCCGCTGGCTGAACAGCATCTCCACCACGACCAACTCCGGCCTCATGGGCGTCGTCAAGGGTGACGCGCAACAGGACACCTACAGCTACGACTTCGCCGGCAAGCTGACCGGCCTGCGGGAATCCGCCAGCGGCCAGACCGCGCAATCCCAGTGCTTCACCTACGACGAGCAGGCCCGCCTCACCAGCGCATTCACCCGCGGTGACACCTGCTTGTACAAGACCGAGTCGGACTTCACCGGGCAGGACCCCTACCAGACGGCCTACACCTACGACCGCCTGGGCAACCTGCAGTCCGTCACCGACACGAACAAGGCCGGCACGGCCACCACCGGCGACTACCTCTACCCCGGATACGACGACTCCGGCACCTGGACCACCGCCGACGCCGAACAGCCCCACGGTGTACGCAAGATCAACACCATCGCCTCCGGCACCACGACCGCGACCGAGAGCTTCCTGTACGACAACGCCGGCCAGATGACCCAGCGCGTCGAGACCGGCAAAACCACCGACTACGCCTGGACCAAGCTCGGTCAGCTCGCCACGGTCAAGACCACTACCTCCAGCGGCAGCGAACAGACCAGTTACAGCTACGACGCCGACGGCGGCCTCCTGCTCCGCACCACCCCCCAGGAGACCGTGGCCTCGATCGACGGCATGGAACTGCGCACCACCGACGGAAAAACGGTGACCGCAACCCGCTACTACACCAGCGGAACCACCACCGTGGCCATGCGCACCACACAGGGCACGACCGCCACGCGCGGCAAGCTCACCTACCTGCTGGCCGACACCCAGGCCTCCACCCAACTCGCCGTCGACGCCACCACCGGAGCCACCACCCGCCGCCGCTACACGCCCTTCGGCGACGAACGCAGCGGCACCCTGCCCACCGGCACCAACCACGGCTTCCTCGGCAAAACCGAAGACACCAGCACCGGCCTGTCCCTCCTCGGCGCCCGCGCCTACGACCCCGCCCTCGGCCGTTTCCTCAGCCCCGACCCCCTCAGCACCCCCTACGACCCGCAGAACCTCTCCGCCTACAGTTACAGCGGCAACGACCCCATCAACTACGCCGACCCGTCCGGCCTGTTCCTGGTACCCGCCGCCGGCGGCGGCGCGGAAGAGGGCGACCCCGCACCAGATGGCGGCAGCGAATCTGCTGGCAACGGCAACGGCAACGGCAACGGCAACGGCAACGGCAGTGGCACTCCCTCCAGCAACGGCGCAGGAACTGACTGCTCGCAGTACGGATACATGGTCCGTGACGCCTGCCTCGCCCAGCCATATACCGAAAACCACGACAACACCGGGTTCTGGGCAGGCGTTGCAGGCGCAGTGGCGTCCGCTGTCTCCTTCTCTGCATGTGAGACCGTCGCCATCGGAGCAGCGGCGCCAACGGGCGGTGCGAGCCTAGGCGCCACGTACATGTGCTTTGGTGCCGCCGGTGCCGCCGGCGCTGCCACATCGGACGCTCTGGACGGAGACGAAGAGTCCACAACCGAAGCTCTCGCCAATCAAGGTACAGGCGCCGTTTTGGGCGTTCTGACCGGGGGCCTCAACCAGGCAGCGAAAGCGCTCAACAAGCAAGCGGCGAGCATATGCTCCTTCAATAGCTTCCTGCCCGCAGCGCGTATCCTCATGGCCGATGGGACTGTGAAGGAAATTCAGGATGTCAAGGTAGGCGACAACATAATCGCCACCGACCCTGAAACCGGAAAGACAGAAGCGCGCACTGTCCTCGCTACTATCATCACAGAGGACGATAAGGAATTCACGGAAGTAGCAGTCAGAACGAGTGACGGTACTGCTGAGATCATCGCAACCAACCACCACCCGTTCTGGTCGCCGTCAGAACACGCATGGATCAACGCGGTCGATCTGGAGAAGGGGGCGACCCTACGCACGAACACCGGCGCGGTGGTCGAGGTTGCCGCAACCCACTCGTTCGACCGAAGGCAGGAAACGCGCAACCTCACCGTCGACGGCTTCCACACGTACTATGTGCTGGCGGGGGCTACGCCTGTCCTCGTGCACAATTCCACTCCGTGCGGTCCCGATCTGGATGCTCTTTCGCTGAGTGGGATGCGTCCGGCTAAGGGGAATACGACTCACGCAGGACGCGAATACCAGAAGCATATGACCCGCGGGGATCTGCCCGTAGTTCCAGGTAAGCAGTTGAAATCGGCGGGTCAGGACCTGTTGGATGACATTCTGACCAACCCGAGAACAGCTACGTCTCCGGTCACTTCTGGCAACTTCGCCGGCGGGACACGGTATATCATGCCGGACCCGGCCGGCGGGCGCGGGATCGGGGCGACGTTCGACGCTAATGGTCAGTTCCAGTACTTTGGGCGGTATTAGGTATGTTGGTAGTTCTGCCGTGGGCTGCTCGGGCAGATGGTGGCACCGGTCTTGCTGACCTTCAGAACACTGTCGTAGGAGAGGTCGTAAGGACCGCCCGCTATGTAGTGCTGCAAGGTGAAGTCTGGCCCGAAGGGCATAGGGAAGATCGTGCCCACGAAGTCGACATGGCCGTTGAGCTGGTCATGGGCAGCGGTAGCGCGCTGGTTCTGTCCTGGGCGATGGATGGTCTCAACGAAGGCTTGGCGATTGAATTCAGGAACGCCCGAGAGCTGGATGTCGGCTTGCCAGGGGATGCTATCGATGTGAGTGATCACGTCGATTGGGCGAGATTCCTTGGGGTGCCAATCGCGAGTATTACTCCCGTCTGGCATGTGCCTAACGAGGGGTGTTCGGAAATGCCTTGGTCGTTCCGCTTCGAATTCGCTAACGGGTCGAGCCTGGTAGTTGCACTGGGCAAGGCCGAAGGATCAGGATTCACGTACTCTCCTGATGATCTAGTTGTAATCTTCGAAAAGGCTCTTGCGGCTGCCTACAGGATTCCAGCGAGTGCCACCTCTTCGTACGGATAGGTCGAATCAAGTCTCTTAATTCTTAGCAATCATGGATTGAGCTTCTTGAGGCGTGGCTAAAGGCAATGCTGTTGCTTTACGGGTCTGCGGGTTGGGGGCGTTGGATTCGGACAGCTTGGGTGCCGGTGCGGGTGGGTTGGGGCCAGGTGCGGTGTTCGGCCCGTTTGAGTCGGTAGTTGGACATCTTGCGTTTGACGACGCGAGGCTGGCTGCGTAGGCGTCTGTGTGGCAGGACGCGTTCGAGCAGGTCGTGTTGGAGCCAGACGAGGGCTCTGACCAGCAGCTCAGGGGGAAAAGCTGCCCGGCGTGATGGTCACGCTGCGCCGGGCGGAGCGCAGGGTTTCGGTGAAGGAGATCAGGTCGGGATCCAGGCTGCGGGTGGCGGCGGTTCTGACCATAAGCTCGCGCAGCGCGTGGTGGACGAGCAGGTGGGCCCAGATCTGCTGCAGGATTCCGTCGGGCGTCTTGCTGGTGAGCACGATGCGGGCGCCGCGTTGATGGGTCTTGAGCTCGGCGAAGACAGCCTCTGCTTCCCAGCGTTCCTGGTAGAGCGCGGCCAGCTGGCGGGCGGGGTAACGGCGGGCATCGAGCAGGCTGGTCACCAGCCGGTAGTCCTCGCCTTCGCGGCTGGTGCCGTGCAGTTGGTAGGCCATCACCCGCACCGTGACCGGATCACGGTGCGCGGGATCGGTGTGGGCGTGGATGCGGGAGAGCCAGGACCCGTCCCGTAACTGCCGCTCGACGGGCAGGATGCGGTTGGCGGGCACCCGCCACAGCAGATCGGCGCCGCTGTCGGTGAAGGCCCTCTACAACGGAACGCCGAGGAACTCCCGGTCCGCCAGGACCAGTTCGCCGGACTGACAGGAGCGTGGCAGGCGGCTGACCAGGGTGACTTCGCCGGTGCGGCAGCCGGCCAGCTCGGCATCCAGGACGAGGTGGGTGCCCACCTCGATCAGACAGGCCATCCGCACCTGAGGAAAGGAGGACTTGTCGTGGCCACGGCTGTTCCCGGGACGGCCGAAGGCGGCCTCATCCGCCGCGCTGTCGGCCACGTCCCAGCAGGTGCCGTCCACTGCCAGCAGCCGCAGCCCTCGCCAGAAGCAACCCGAGTGGTCTCCGTGCCCATCGGCTTCGCGGTCGTGGCAAACAGCACCCGCAGCGGCTCCGATCCCAGCCGCTGGCGAGCCCGAAACAGCGACGACTTCGCAGGGATGCGCCACTCGCCCAACAGGCCCTGGCTCCGCAGGCCCTCGACCAGATGCCGCATCACCTCCAGATACGGAGCCGGCGAGAACAGGGCAAGGGCGAGCACGAAATACACCACCAATCGGGCCGGCAGCAGGCGTCTGCGCTGCTCGCCACGACCGCAAGCGGCCACCACACGATCCACCAACCCAGGCCGATACACCCAGGTCAGCAGTCCCAGCCCCGATAACTCGCCGACATCCGCAGACACCCGCACCACCCCCGGGAAGCACTACGCAGCAGCGTACGCCCGCAACTAAAACAACGGCATTGGCCCTAGGCGTTGCCGGGCCCGAAACAGGGACGACTTCGCCGGGATGTGCCACTCGCCCAGCACCCCCTGGCCTCGCAGGCGCTCCACCAGGGCCTTCTCCATCCCGAACGCGCCCTCACCGCCGGGGCCCGGCCCGATCTCCGGATGCTCGTGGGCCGCCCAACGTCTACGCCACGTGTACGCCGCGCCAACGCGCACGTCACCAACTGAACCTGGGCGTCTGCGGTCGCGGGCCGCGCAGCCCGCCTACCCTCCTGGTGTCACCAGGCCTGTCTCGTAGGCGATCACTACCGCCTGGGCCCGGCTGTTCAGGTCAAGCTTGGTCATGGCGCGGTTGAGGTGGGTCTTGACCGTCGCCTCGCTGATGGAGAGCTGGTCGGCGATCTCGGGGTTGGACAGGCCGCGCGCGATGAGTTTCAGAACGTCTACCTCGCGGCGGGTCAACGTGTTCAGGTCCGGCGGGGGTTGGGCGTCGTGCGCGGATCGGTCCTGTTGGGCATACGCCTCGACGAGCCGCCGGGTCACGCTGGGGGCGAAGAGTGCGTCGCCGCCCCCGACCGCGGCCACCGCGGCCAGCAGCCGCTCGGGTCCTGAGTCCTTGAGCAGAAAACCTGACGCCCCGGCACGCAATGCCCCGTACACGTATTCGTCGAGGTCGAAGGTGGTCAGGACCAGCACCCGTGGCGCGGGGTCGACCGCGTCCGTGAGGATGCGCCTGGTGGCCTGGATGCCGTTCATACCGGGCATGCGGATGTCCATCAGGATCACGTCGGGCCGTGTCTTGGCGGCCAGCCGCACCGCCTCCTCGCCGTCCCCAGCCTCGCCGGCGACCTCGAAGCCGGGCGCGGCGTTGAGAAGGCCGACGAGGCCGGCGCGGATGAGGAACTGGTCGTCGACGACGAGGACTCTGGTCATCTCCTGCGCTCATCTCCCCACCGTGCGCCGGTTGTCGACGTCGGCAGGGTCAGGCGGACCGCGAAACCCCCCTCGGCGCGTGGGCCGACGCTGATCGTCCCGCCGTAGAGCTTGGCCCGCTCCCGCATGCCAATCAAGCCGTGTCCGCCGCCTGCCAGGACTCCGGCCGGAATCAGCCCGTCTCCGTTGCCCGTTCCGTTGTCCGTGACAGTGACGGTCAATTCATGCTGCCGGTAGTGCAGTCGCACCTGTGCGTCGGCGTGGTGGGTGTGTTTGAGGACGTTGGTCAAGGCCTCCTGGACGACGCGGTACGCGCACAGTTCGACGCCCGGGGCGAGCGGACGCACGGTGCCCTTGATTCTCAGCTCGACCGGGACGCCACCGGCCCGGATGCGCTCGAGCAGGTCGTCGAGTCGTGCGAGGGTGGGCACGGGGGCGGCTGACTCGGCGCCGCCCAGATCGTGTTCCCGCAGGACGTGCAGGATGCGCCGCAGCTCCTCCAAGGCCTCGCCGCTGGTGTCCTCGATGGTGCCGAGCGCGCCCCGGGCAGTGGCGGTATCGGAGTCCAGGACGAACCGGGCCAGGCCAGCCTGCACGGAGATCACCGACATGTGGTGGGCGACGACATCGTGCAGCTCTCGCGCTATGCGCCCACGTTCGGCGGCGACCTCACGGCGGGCCCGCTCGGCCTGCTCGACGCGCAGCTGCCGGGCGAGTTCGCGAGAGCGGCGGGCCAGCGTGCCGGACCACACCAGCACCAAGCTGAACAGCAGGGCCTGGCTCACCACCAGCGTCATGGACAGGCTGTCGCTGATCACACCCACATACACCCACTTGGCGGTCATCACCGCCGCACAGCCGACGGCAATCCGTGCCGAATACACCGACGCCACCGTGTACAGGGCGAGCATCGAGCCCAACGCGGACGCCACCGGCCAGTACCCCAGGCTGATGTAGGCGACGCCGGCCAACTGCACGGCCGCGAACACCACCATCGGTACCCTGCTCCGAAAGGCGACCGGCAGATGCGCCAGGGCGAGCAGCACATAGGCAGGGGCGTCGAGTTTCGGCCAGCCCCGCGCCACCGACAC
Source organism: Streptomyces sp. NBC_00019 (assembly GCF_045041015.1). Lineage (NCBI taxonomy): Bacteria > Bacillati > Actinomycetota > Actinomycetes > Kitasatosporales > Streptomycetaceae > Streptomyces > Streptomyces sp. NBC_00019. Next base: position 10,842,582 of record NZ_CP108302.1, on the reverse strand, counting down.
CTGACCCAGCCGGACGGCCACCCACGTCATGGCGAGCGCGATCAGCGTGTCGAGGACGAGCGGGCGGGGCGTACGCATGCGCATCGCCGCAGCCTAAGGCCGGTGAACGCGCGGCGGCGTCAACCTTTCGCGGTACCCCGGAAGTTGCAGGAACCACTGCCGCGGAAGTCGCACGAACCGCGCGGCTACCGCGCTCGGTGGGGCCAGTGTTCCACCCGCTGTCGGACGCCTCCGCCGTGGCACCGCGCCTACGGTCGAGGACCAGCGGCACAAACCCACCCAACGGAGCGGGCACCAGGCCGCCGCACCGTCCACGATCAAAGGAGTGATCATGTTCCGGATCCGCCGATTGGCCGCCCTGTCAGCCGGAGCGCTTGTGCTGGGCTCGGGAGCCCTCATTCCCTCCGTCGCCCTCGCGGCGCCGACCTCCGTCACGCCTGCGGCGAAGGCGCAGGCCGGGAACAGCCAGGCCCAAGCGCCGACGAAGGTGACTCCGATGGCAGTGGCGCCCAGCTGCGTCACGTTCACCCAGTACCCGCACAGTGACATTTTGGGCCCTTACACCAACGTCTACGTCGACAACCGCTGCTCCACCGCCCAAAGAGTCAAGGTCATCATGCGCAACGGTTACGACAGCGGCTGCCTCCAGCTCGCGGCGGGCGAGTTGGACCGTAAATTCCGCTCCAACAGCAACAACAGCTTGCAGCCCTACGTCGACCGCCTCGAATCCTGCTGACCCAGCCACTGTGCACGTGCGAGGCCGACCGTTCCGGCCCCGCACGTGCCGCACTCGGGGGCAAAACGCTCGCCAACCTCGGCACCGACCTCGAAATCGTCCAACGCGTCCCAGGAGCAAGGGGATTTACAGGCGATCGCGGCCGTGCAGGCCGCGTACGGATGCAGCCAGGATGTTCTGGCGGGCCGTCTGCTCCCCGATCTGTCGCAGGCGACGGTGCGGCCGGATGCAGTGGACCTGAGCGGCGAAGGTCCAGGGGAGGGCGGCACGTAGCGTGCGCACCCCGGCTTTAGACATCCTGCCGTCAGGACGTAGGCCGATACCAGCCCGGGGGCAAGTCCAGTCCCGTCGGTAGGGGTTGTCCGTCCTGAGGCACCAAGCCAGATGGCTCGCCACCGATCACATTAGAGAAGCGGACGGTGCCGCCGAAGAAGCTCGCGAGGTCGAAGCGGACGGTGCCGCCGGAGAAGCTCGCGAGGTCGAAGTCGACGGTGCCGCCGGAGAATTGCGTCAGTTTGAAGTCGGCGGTGCCGTCGGTGAACAACACGCGGTCGAAGCGGACGGTGCCGCCGGAGAAGTGCGCACGACTGAACCGGATGGTGCCGCCGGAGAGCACCGAGCCGGAGAAGGTGACTTTGGCGCCGGAGAACACCGCGCCGGAGAAGTCGACGGTGCCGGAGATGTCCGTGCCGAAGAAGTCAACGGTGCCGCCGGAGAACACCACGTCGGCGAAGCGGACAGTGCCGCCACGGGAGAACACCGCGCCGGTGAAGGAGACCGTGCCGCCGGAGAACACCGCGCCGGAGAAGTCGCCGCCGTCGAAGACAGCGCCGGTGAAGTCCAGGTCGTGGCCGCGCCAGGAATGGGGGTGTTCGGGCGGGAGGCGGAGGTGGTCGCGAATGAGGCGGATAGTGGTGTGCCGCACCTCCCGCATCGCCATGTAAGCGTGCCGGGCAGACACATCGTCTGACGGTGGGTCGACCTCGGGAACGTATGTGTACGGCAGGCGGAGGTAGGCGCACAGCACGTCGATGCAGGTTTGACGCAGGTCGCGGGTGGGAGCGTCGTCGGCGAGACCGGCCAGGGCGTGCACGCCGCCCAGGCGTACTGCGGCGGATTCCTCACCGAGTTGGGAGACGGCTGTGGTGAAGCGTTCGGTGTGCAGGCGGGTGGCGTCTCGCAGGGCTCCGTCCTCGTCGACCCGCTGGCGTCGATAGGCCACGATCAGCGCGACCAGCGCACCGGCGCCGGCGACTACCCCGAAGGACAGTTTGACCAGGTCGAAAAGGGTCTGTGAGGTGAGCTGACGCTGGGGCTTGAGGCCCTGGGCGCCGAGCAGATCCCACCCGGCGAAGAACACCCCCGCGGCGATGGCGATCGCGGTGACGAAGGCCAAAGCGAGGACGATACCGACGGGCCACAGGCGTAGGCCGCGCCGTTCCTGGCGCCGGGGCAAGTTCGGACTCATACACCGCAGGACCATTGGGACGCCCGGCCGGTTGCAGCCCCTCGCCATCGGCACCATCACCGGCGCGCCCGGCTGGAGCTGCCCGTGTGCCCCGCCCGAGGACGGCCGGCACTGTCCCGAATGCCGCACCGACATCGCCCGCCAGCCCGACGGGCCTGCTCAAAGCCCTCTGGGTGCAGATCTAATGAGGGCGCTGTCGATCAGGTAGGTATGACCTGGTCGCGGTAGCGCGTCTGGTGGTTGCGGGTGAATTCCTGCTGCTGGTGCCAGGTCCAGTAGGCGTCGAAGTCGCCGTTGGCGCGGACGGCGCGCAGCTTGAGTACGGCTTCAGCTCCGGACAGGCCCCAGCGGGCGCCGGTGATGTCCAGGCGGTCTTTGACCAGGTGCCGGCATGCTCCCTCGATGATTCCGGTGGCGATCGGCCAGCCGCGTTCAAGGGCGGTGTCGTAGTGCAGGTGTTCGGCCTTGCCGGTCAGGTAGTTCACGGCCTCGTCGATGCCTTTGCGCTGGGCGCCACGCAGTCCGGCGGTGCGGGCGGCTTCCTCGATGGCGGCGGCGGTCTGCTGCACGCCGCCGGCCAGGAGGGTGCGGGCGTGGCGGGCGACCCAGGTCTCGGCGGAGGCGTCGCCGTTGTCGTGCAGGCACCAGGCTGCTCGCCACAGATATTCGAGCACGTGGATCAGGTCGACGATGATGTGGACGTCCACGCCGCGCTGTAGTGCTTCGGCCTTGATGAGGTCGATCTGATGGCGGGCCCCGTCGACCAGGACGACCCAGCAACGGCGGTGGCCGGGGTCGCGGTGCTCTGCCTGGTCGAACACGGCGGACACCACCTGCGCGGCGGTGTCGGTCACCGAGCCGCACAACCACTTCGACCGGGCCTTCGGCCCCTGGCGGCGCTCGGGCGTCGCGCCGTGGGCGGCGTCGTCCTGCCGGTCGGGGTCGGCGAAGATGTCGTCCACCGTGCGCGGCGCGGGCTCGGCATCGTAGACGGCTCCCAGGGTGGCCATCCGTTTCCTGCCGTGCTTCTCCCCGGACGCCAGCCGGGTCTTCATCGCGTTGCCGCCCTTGGCGGCCGCAGCCTTCGCGGTGTCCTCACGCAGTGCTTCGGGTCTTATCACCACGCCCTTGCCGTCGACCGACAAGATCAGCGGCGTGGTGCCGGTGCAGGGAGCCGGCACGAGGGCGTCGTAGAACGCGTCGATGTCGACTGCGGCGCCGACGGCGAGTTCCTGGACCTGCCGGTGCCCGATTCCGGAGCCGGTGACGGCGTTGATCCGCTCGCAGGCATCGGCGAAGCTGCCGCGGGCGGACTCGATCGCGGCGAGCCTGGCCAGCCCGTGCGAGTGCAGTGCGTCCGGAAGGTTCAGCACCGCGTCAGCCGGGTGCAGGTCCGCCACCCTGGTGCCGCGGTAGGCGATCCGGACCACGGTGACCTTGCCGAACACCGTGGCCAGCATCCGGCGCCGGCCCCGCTCGATCCGGGAGCGCCCGGCACCGGCAGCGTCCACGACGTCCTCACGGCGCACCTCGTCCCTGGCCCGCAGGGTCAGGTGGTCCTGGAACAACTGCCGGGTGACCTCGCGCATCCGCGCACCCAGCAGGTCCTCCAACCGCGCGTGCGTCATCACCGCAGCTTCCGGAGCCGCCAGCTCCGCACACGCCGCGGCGAACAGACCCGCCGAGGCGGCGAAAGCGTCCTCACACTCCGCGAGCGCACCATCGGACGGCCTCACCACGCTCACCACCCCTGCTTTCGGCCGTCGACCTTGAACAGCCCGGACGAAGGCTCGGCCAGGATTCCGCGCTCCACCAGCCGCTTCAGCTTCGAGCGCATCCCCTCGACGTGCCGCGGCTCGGTCCCCAGACCCAGTTGCCGACAGACCTCTTTGCAGCGCATCGCCGCTCCCGAGGTCGCGAACAAGGCGATGATCTCCCGGTACTCCGGCGACATCACCGTCACATCCAGCTCCGACTCGGCCTTCAACAGCGCCACGGCGACCCCGCCGTCACGCCCACCCGCGCCGTCCGAGCCCGGCACCGGCGAAGACGGCGCGGCCAACACCTCCTCCACCGTCTCCCGCGCGATCTGCAACCGCGCCAGCCGTTCCTCGGCCCCAGACAACTCCTCGGACAGACCAGCGATCTGCTCACGCAGCCGCTCGGCATGGCCCAGTACCTCAGCTCGCCTGGCCTCCAACGCCTCCATCAACGACGGCACACCACACCCACCCTCGCTCAGCACCCGCACGCCTCACGGCGGGCTCGACCCCGGCGACGGTAGAAGTCAGCACGACCGACCACATCCCGAACCTCTGCGAATCACCCCAACGAGGCACCCTCAGAAGATCTACACCCATTGCCCTTCGCGGCTTACCGCACCCATGGCGCGCGTCACTCCGCCTCGTCAACGAAGGCCGCGCCTGTGAACACGTCCCGGTACTCCGGAGAGATCCGGGCATCGTGCCGCGAGCCAATTCGCCGACTCTTCGTCACTCTCTGTTGTTGATCGCGAATGTACCGGTTCGCATGATGATGTCCTGGTCCTCCGGCTCACGCGTAGATCACCCGTCCGCCTTCGTCGTGCGGGACGTGCAGTCCGCCGGAGCAGAGATCTTCGGCGCCCAGGCCGACTGGCACAGCCCCGGCAGCGGCATCCACGGTGCCGCGATCGCACGTACCAGCAGGAAGGCCGCTCTCCAGTACGCGGCCGTGAGCCTGCTCGGACACCTGAGCGGAGTCGAGCCGGTGGAACCGACCGGCGAGACGGAGAAGGGCTGGGTGCCCGCGGCCCGGCACTCGGCCGGGTCGGCTCCGGCGCAGGCCCGCGATCAGTCGTTCGCCACACGGTTGCAGCGTGCTTTGGCGCAGCCACGCGTCGCGCCTGCCGTTGTGGCGGAGGTGGCGACGCGTATCAGCGCCCGAGCGCTCATCCCCCGCGACCTTCACACCGTGCTCTACGAGCCGGCCTCCTCCACGTGGGAACCGGCGCGCAACGCCGCCCTGCAGGCAGCCGGTGCGGAGCCGGGGACGGCCGTAGCCGTGTTGACGCTCTACCAGTCGCTGCGCAACCGCCCCAACCCGGTCTTCGCCGAGGGAAGTGGCTCGGGGCTGTTTCGGGCTCGGGTGACCTGCGTGATCGATGATGAGAGCGTCACCCTTGTCAGCCCCTGGCACCCCAACAAGCGCCACGCGCGCGGGGCTGCAGCGCTCCAGATCCTGGCCGACCTTGCCGAGCTGCCCATCGAGCTGCCGCCCGCCCGGCACGCACCAACCCCCGCGCCGAGTACGGTCGCCGTGCACGAGGAAGTGGGCCCCTTGGGAGGAGTCGGGCGTGCCTGTCGTGCCGGGCCCTGGACCACCTCGCTGCTCACCGGCACGTCCGGATACCGCTGTTCCGGGCCACGCAAGGCGTCGGCGAGCACCTGGGCAGGCGGGCGATCGAGGGCTTGGAGAGCGTAGCCGGACAGTCCCGGAGGCCCAGGATTCCTTACCGGGACACTCCAGGTGTGCACCGCCAGGAGCCGGCAGCCCCGCACTTGGGCCTCGCGGAACGCGAAGTCCACGGCCGTACCGCTGCCCTCCCCGTCCTCGACTCCGGCAATGGCGCACCCGAACCGGCCGTGCCGGTGCTCCACGCCGCCGCGCACGACGACGACCGGGCAGTCGGCACGGGCCGCCACAGCCAGGCTGACCGATCCGAGGAGCAGCCCGGCGAGACCTCCGAGCCCTCTGAACCCGAGTACCAGAGCGAGGGCGTTGCGTCTTTCGCCGCCCAGCGCGGACGCCGCGTCCTCGGACAGCACCTCACTCGACAGCCTCACCGCAGAAGCACTCTTGCCGGCTCTCTGAGGCTGCGGCGACCAGGTCTGACGCGTCATGGCCGGCTGCGGCCGCGTGCAGGAGACGGAGCGGCACGTCGTGCCGGGCTGCCTCGTCCGCAGCCCAGTCCACCGCCTCGAGGCTCGCCTGGGACCCGTCGATGCCGACCACCAGGGGAACCGTCGTTGCTTCCGCCTCCTCCTCATGCCGGACTTCACGTCCGTCCGTCCGTTCGCCGCCGTTCCGGGACCGCATGCGCCGCGAGGAGATCTGGGGTACTCCTCAAGGGAGAAGCGCCGTGGTCAACGCGCCGGCACAAATGCTCATGCGTGCGCCGGCCACGTCCCGCAGCCAGCCCGCACGGCCAAAGACTCAGCGAGACCGCAGCAGTCCGGACAGCGGCCACACTCGCTGCCCCTTCCAGTTTCGTACGAGACGGAGGCAATCGCCATGGAACGAGTCCTCACCGTGGGCCTCGACGGCTCACCCGAGAGCCTCGCCGCTGCCCACTGGGCCGCCGACGAAGCCCAGCGGCGCAAACTCACCCTGCGCCTGCTGCACGCGTGGCCGCTACTGGCGCCGGAACCGACCGCCGTCCCCTCGGAAGTCGACCAGAACTACTGGGCGAAGCGGCTCGTGCACAACGCCCAGACGGAACTCCAGGCGCACCATCCGGGCCTCACCGTCGTCGGCAACCTGGTCGCCGACGACGCGCAGGACGCACTGATCCAAGCGGCGTCCGAGTCGGAGATGCTCGTGCTCGGCTCGCGCGGCCTGACTCCTGTGGAGAGCTACTTCCTCGGTGACATCAGCATGTCCGTCGTGGCAAGCGCTGAGGGGCCCGTGGTCCTCGTCCGCGCCGACAAGCGTGCTGAAGGCCCCTCGACGCCTGAGTCGGGTGCGGCAGGCGGAGTGGTGGTGGGGCTGAAACTGCACGGCCCGTGCGACGACCTGCTCGAATTCGCCTTCACCACGGCAGCAGCTCGGGGCGTGCCCCTCCGCGCCGTCCACGGCCGCGCCATTCCGATCCACGCGTACGCCCCTTGGGGCGTGGACCACGCCGTGACCCAGGAGATCATCCAGGACGCGCACAAGCACCTGAGGCAGGCCCTCCGCCCCTGGTGCGAGAAGTTTCCGGGCGTGGCCGTGACGGACGACGTCCGCCTCGAAAGCCCCGCCAGGGTCGTCGTAGCGGCCGCCGAGCGCGCCGAACTCCTGATCGTGGGCCGGCGCAGCCACCACGCCCCGGCACCACGCCTGGGTTCCGTGGCCCAGGCCGCCGTCCACCACGCGCGCTGCCCAGTCGCCGTCATCCCTCATGAGTGAGCCGAGCCACTACGGGAAGCCGGTGGTGTCGGACCCACTCGGCGTCACGGACGCACTGCTGCCGTCCGCCGTCTGGGCCATCGCAACGCGGGACCTGCGGCACCCGGCGGCGACACCACCTGCACAGGTCCAACTCTCGCCGGCTGCGCACCGGGCGGGAGCCACCGCGAGCACCCGATATTCCCCAAGCCGCTGACACCGCTAACCCGGTCCTGCTCGGTGGTGTGCTCTTGGGTGAGCCCGCGTGGCAGGAGTGGCCGGGACCGTGACGACGGGCAGACGAGATCGCCGGTTCTCGCCCCCGGCGCGGCCAGCGCCCGCAGCTGCGCAACAGCCGAACGACCCCGCTGTCGGGGCCTGTGGCAACGCCGAGCGCCAGGTGTCAGCCGTGGGGGCTCTCTGCCGTTGGGCGTCGCCGCCCGTTGCGCCGTCAACGGCGATGACGACGCCGCTGATCGAGTCGGCCCCTTGAAGCGCAGGGCGGCGAGCACGAGCGGGTGCCGCCGCGAGGCCGTGACGTGGCGGCTCCCGACGGCTGGGGGCACGCTGGAAGGACAGTGAAAGGACGGCGGCACGGGATCTGCTGGAGGTGGCATGAGCGGTCCGCACGGGCGTGAGCCGGTCGTCGTGGGTGTCGACCCCGATCCCTCGAAGCGGCTGGCACTCGCCTGGGCCGCCGACGAGGCGGAGCGCCGTGGCCTGCCGGTGCGGCTCGTCCACGCCCAGGGTGTGCCGACGGGTGGTTACCGGTCGGGCGAGGTGCTGCCGTCCTGGGAGGAGTGGAACCGGACGCTGCACGAAGCGGGTGCCGAGGTGCTCAAGGAGGCGGTCGCCTTCGTCGAGTCCCGGCGGCCGACGGTGGACGTGTCAACTGTGCTGGCGGAAGGAGAGACGGCGTGGGTTCTGCGGGAGGAGGCGCGGAACGCCTCGTTGGTCGTGGTGGGTTCCTGGCATCTGGGTACCCGGCGCGAGATGTTCACCTCCGCCTCCGTGGCGCTGCCGGTCTCCGCCCACGCTCCCTGTCCGGTCGTCGTCGTTCCGGAGCCGGAGCACGTCACCCAGGAGCGCGCGTACTTCGTCGTCGGCGTGGACGGCAGTCCGCACGCGGCCGCGGCGGTGGACGTGGCGTTCGAGGAGGCGGCCCTGCGCGGAGCGGCCCTCAGGGCGCTGTACGTGTGGCATCCGCCGCTCCTCGGTGTCCTGGACGAGGACGCCGCTGTGCGGGAGTGCCGCCGAGTGCTGTCCGAGACGGTCGCGGGCCGGACCGCGAGGTACCCGGGAGTGGAGTTGCACCACGAGGTCGTCCTCGGCCACCCGGTGCGGGTCCTGACGGAGGCCTCGGAACACGCGCTGGGCCTGGTCGTGGGAACCCGCGGGCACGGAGGTTTCACGGGTGTGCTGCTGGGCTCGGTGAGCCAGGGAGTGCTGCGCCACGCCCGCTGCCCCGTCATCACGGTCCCGGTGTGAGACGCCGAACGGCGCCATCCCTTGCCCCGTACGGCCCTGGTGGCGGCGGACGGCCCGTTCCACGATGAGAGGGCGCTGCCGCTCAGGGGCGGCACACCGGCCGGACGGCCGCCGAACTCACTGGAGTCCGTGATGGAAGCCTCACGCAAGGCCCTCCGCGCGATCCGACCGGCTCCGCCGGAACCGAGGGCCTCGGCGCCGTACGGGTTCGGATGATGCGCACCGGTACGGACCCGCTGGTACCAGGTGGAGGGACGGACGCGGCGGTCGACGCCACATCCGGTTCCGGTCCGCGTCCCCCTATACGGGAACTCACCGCCGGTGAGGTGTTCACCGATCTGGGCAGCTCACGGCGCGGCTTGTCGACGGATCGGGCACGGGCGGGGCTGGAGCGGTACGGGGCCAACGAAATGCCGCGTACGAGGCGTCGCCCCGTGTGGCGGCAGCTGGGGGCACAGTTCACGGATCTCTTCGCGGTCGTGCTGATCGTCGCGTCGGGGATCACTTTCCTGGCCTACTGGCTGGAAGAGCCGCGCGACGTGGGCACTCTGCAGCTGGCAGTGGCAATCCTGGGCGTCGTGGTGCTGAACGCCGCCATCGGCTTCGCGCAGGAGTACTCGGCCGAGCGGACCGCCCAGGCGCTGGAGGCGATGGTGCCCCACGCCTGTCGGGTGCTGCGCGACGGCAGGCGGCTGGAGGTGCCCGCCCGGGACCTGGTGCCGGGCGACGTGGTGGTGCTGGAGGCCGGGGACGCCGTGCCGGCGGACTGCCGGGTGGTCGAGGCGCACGAGCTGGCGGTGAACAACGCGCCGTTGACCGGGGAGAGCAACCCTGTGAGCTGTACGGCCGATCCGGTGGCGACCGGGTCGCCGCTGGAAGCCCGCAACTGCGTCTTCATGGGAACCGACGTCGTCGCCGGATCCGGACGCGCCGTGGTTTACGCCTCCGGTGCGACGACCGAGTTCGGGCAGATCTACCGGCTGGCCGCGGCGGCCCCGCGGCAGAAGACCCCGCTGCAGCACCAGGTGGCCTCCATGGCGCGGCGGGTGGCGGGAGCGGCCCTGGCGATCGGTGCCCTGATGTTCGCCGTGCGGCTGCCCACCGGGGAGTCCGTGGTGACCCTGTTCGTGTTCGCGCTGGGGGTGATGGTCGCGCTGGTGCCGGAAGGACTGCCCGCCACCCTCTCGGTGTCGCTGGCGATCGGTGTACGGCGGATGGCGCGCCGCCATGCTCTGATCAAGCAGCTGCTGGCGGTGGAGGCGCTCGGGTCGACCACCGTGGTGTGCACCGACAAGACCGGGACGCTCACGCAGGCCGAGATGACCGTCACCCGGGTGTGGGCGGGGGATGCGACGTACGCGGTGACCGGTGTGGGGTACGCCCCTGGCGGGGAGGTCGCCGACACGGCGCCGGTGCGCGAGCTGCTCCGGGTGGCGGTCCTGTGCTGCAACGCCCGGCTGGTCCCGCCCGACGACGTGCAGCACTGGCGGGTGCTCGGCGACACCACGGAGGGCGCGCTGCTCGTCGTCGCGGCCAAGGCCGGTCTCGACCTCGGCGTGGAGGAGGCTGCGGCTCCGCGAGTCACCGAGTTCCCCTTCGACTCGGACCGCAAGCTGATGACCACGGTGCACAAGAACGCCGTGGGCTACCAGGCGTGCGCCAAGGGAGCGCCGGCGGAACTGCTGGCGCGCTGCGCCGAGGTGGAGTGGGAGGGGCGGAGCGGGCCGCTGACAGAGCAGGACCGGGCTGCAGTGCTCGCGGTGAGTGACGCGCTGGCGTCGCAGGGGCTGCGGGTGCTGGCCGTCGCGCGGCGGGAGCTGGACGGACCCCACCCCGCGCAGGACGAGGCCGAGTCGGGACTGACGTTCCTGGGACTGGTCGGCATGCTGGACCCGCCGCGTCCGGAGGTCACCGACGCGGTCGCCGCCTGCCGCCGGGCCGGCATCCGGATCGTCATGGTCACCGGCGACCACCCGCTCACCGGGGAGGCGGTGGCCCGGCGGGTCGGGATCGTACGGGGGCCGGATCCGGTCGTGGTGACGGGCGCCCGGCTCGACGCGATGGACGAGGAGGCGCTCGACACGCTGCTCGCCGAACCGTCCGAGCTGTTGCTGTGCCGGGTCAGCCCTGAGCACAAGATGCGCGTGGTCACCGCCTTCCAACGGCGCGGCGAGGTCGTGGCGGTCACCGGGGACGGAGCAAACGATGCCCCGGCGCTCAAGCACGCCGACATCGGCGTGGCGATGGGGGCGTCGGGCACCGACGTGGCCCGGGAGGCGGCCTCGATGGTGCTCCTGGACGATTCGTTCGCATCCATCGCCACGGCGGTGCGGCTGGGCCGGTCCGTCTACCAGAACATCCGCAAGTTCCTGGTCTACGTCTTCAGCAGCAACATCGGCGAGCTCGGCCCGATCCTGGCGGCGACGTTCGTCGGCTTCCCGCTGGTGCCCATCAGCGCGGTGCAGATCCTGGCGATCGACCTGGGCTCGGACGTGCTGCCCGCCCTGGCGCTGGGTGCGGAACGGCCCGAGCCGGACGTGATGGACCGCCCGCCGCGCTCCAGGCGCGAGCGGCTGTTCTCCTCCGCGGTGGTGGGGCGCATCCTGTTCCTGGGCGGTATCCAGGCGCTCGGCGTGTGCGCCGTGTTCTTCTGGCACATCCATTCCTCCGGAGTTCCCTTCGACGACTTCACCGAGGACGATCCCGTCTACCGGGAGGCCGTCACACTGGCCCAGGGCGCGATCGTGTTCAGCCAGTTCTTCATCTCTCTCGCGGTGCGCACCGACCGGCAGAGCATCCTGAAGGTGGGGCTGCTGTCCAATCCAGCCCTGCTGGCGGCGGGCGGGTTCGGCGTCGCCCTCATGGCCGCGATCAGCTATGTGCCGCTGCTGCAGGCCGTCTTCAACACCGCCCCGCTCGACGCCGCCGCCTGGGCGGTACTGGCCGGGCTCGGGACCCTGCCCCTCATCGCGGACGAGATCCGCAAGTGGTGGCTGCGCCGCCGCGCCGAGCGCCTGAAAGGAGCACAACAGTGAAGGTGATCGTCGTCGGCTGCGGACGGGTGGGCGCCGGCCTCGCCGGTCTGCTCGCCTCCGAAGGACACGACGTACAGGTCGTCGACCGGCGTCCCAAGGCGGCCCGGCAGCTGCCCGACAGCCCCCACATCCACTTCCACGAGGGCAACGGCTACAGCCGCTCCGTCCTCGAGGCCGCCGGTGTCGAGCACGCGGACGCCTTCGTCGCCGTCACCTCCGGGGACAACAGCAACATCGTCAGCGCGCGCACCGCGAAGGAGACCTACCGGGTGCCGAACGTCCTCGCCCGCATCTACGACCCGCGACGCGCCGACATCTACCGCGAACTCGGCATCCCCACCATCACCAGCGTCCGCTGGACGGTCCACCAGATCCACCAGATGCTGCTGCACCGCCACCTCTCCCCCGAAATCAGCTTCGGCAACGGCGAGACCCTGCTCTACCGCTCCGAACTGCCGGCCTATCTGACCGGGCGGCCGCTGACCGAGTTCGAGGTCGACAGCGAGATCCGCGTCGTCGAGGTCACCCGCGCCGGCCGCTCCCTGATCCCCGCGCACAGCACGCCCGCGCGGGCAGGCGACCTGGTCACCTTCGCCGTCGCCGCGACCGCGCTCGGCAGGCTGCGCGGCTTTCTCGACAAGGAGCTGGGCACGTGAACGTGATCATCGCCGGAGCCGGACGGCTCGGCACCCAGATCGCCCAGGTGCTCGCCGCCGCCCACAACGAGGTGACGCTGATCGACGCCGACGACGACCGTGTCGCCGAACTGGAGGGGCGCGTCCCGGTGCGGCTCATCGCCGGGGACGCCTGTGAACCCACCCTCCTGGAACACGCCGGCGCTCTCACCGCCGACCTTCTCATCGCCACCACCGGGGACGACGAGGACAACCTCGTCATCAGCCTGCTCGCCAAACGGCAGTTCTCGGTGGCCCGCGTGGCCGCCCGGTGCAACGACGCCGACAACGCCTGGCTGTTCGATGAGCGTTGGGGCGTCGACGTCGCTGTCCCCGCCGCCACCCCGCTGATCTCCCTCATCGAGGAGGCCACCGGGGCCACCGACACGGTCGCCCTGCTGCGGCTCAGCAAAGCCGGCGTCGACGTCATCGAAACGGCCATCACACCGCAGTCCAGGACGGCGGGCCGTGCCCTGGGCGACGTCCCGTTGCCCGAGGGGACGGTCGTCGCCACGATCGTGCGCGACGGACAACCGACCGTGCCTGATCCGGCGGTGCGGCTCCGACCCGGTGACGAGATCCTGCTCGTCTCGCACAACGCGACCGAGCAGGAGATCGACGCGGCGTTCCAGTGAACGGTCACCGCTGGGGGCTCCGAGCCGCCCAGCGCCGCCGGACGCCGTCCTCGTGCTCGGCCTGCTCCAGGGCGAGGTCGGCCCCGGTCGAGCGGCTCCCGCAGGCGGGGAATCCAGTGGGCCACCTCCCCGTGGCCTCCCGGGGTCCGAAGTGACCTTCCCCCGGCGGCACGGTCGACTCCGCTTCCGCCGCGAGGTCCTCCAGCATCAGGGCGAGCACCCGGTCGACGAGCACGGGTGTCCGGCTCTTGGTACGGCCATGGACGGCGACCGCCTCGCGTTCTGCTGCAGTGCCGCGGCCTCGCCCTCGGCCGCGCGCAGCACCTCGTCGGCGGTGCGCGCCCGTACCTGCCGGGCCTCCTCGTACGCCGCGGCCACGATCGTCTCGGCTCGCTCCGGCGCGATGCGGCGGCCGCGTCGGCCCGTTCGCGTATGTTCCGGGCCTCCGCCTCCGTCTGTTCGAGGAGGGCCAGGGGCGGTGTGAGTTCCGCACGGAGTGCGGCGGAACGGTCCGCGGGTGCACCACCCGGTGCGGCGCGGCCGCGCGACGCCGGCGACCGCAACCGTGTCAGAAAGTCCCGGAAACCCGTCGCGTCGCACTTGGCCGCCTGGCCCCGGCGCGGCCGTTCGGCCCAGAGGCCGCACCGGTCGATCGATGCGAAACTGAGCTCATAGGTGAACGGCGTCCCCAGGAGGCAGCCGTGAGCGACTTCCAGCACAGCTCGGCGGAGAAAGAAGCCCGCCGCACCATGCCAGGCCGCCCCTGGTCACCCCAGGAGGAACCACGCCAGGACGCACTGCGCCGCTACCTCGGTGCCATCGCCGGCGCAGCGTCGGCGAGGAACACAGAGGAGTCCGAGCACCCTCACGGCGGGGAAGATACCGGACCGCCGGCCACCGCCGCACCCGGGCCGCCCGCCCCGGAACCGGCCGTACTTCGCGTGCGTGACGTGATGCGGGTGCCGGCGGCCTCCGTGGCTGGTGACCTGCCGTTCCTGGACGTGGCCCACACGCTGGCCCGTGAGCAGGTGAGCGCCCTGCCGGTGGTCGACTCGGACGACCATGTGATCGGTGTCGTCTCGGAGTCGGATCTGCTGGCCAAGGCCGCCGTGATGGCGGAGCCGCGTCGGCACGGAGCCGTCGGCAGGCTGTGGCAGCACCGCCTGTACGACAAGAGCCACGGCGACACGGCCGCCACGTTGATGACCTTCCCACCCGTCACCGTCCACCCGGAGCAGAGGGTGGCGGACGCGGCGTGGACCGCCGCGCACGGCCGGTTGAAGCGCCTCCCCGTGACCGACCATCACGGTCGGCTCGTCGGTGTGGTGAGCCGGCACGATCTGCTGCGTGCCCTGATCCGCGACGACGCCGAGATCCTCGCCGAGGTCGCGTCCCTGGTCGGCCGACACCTGCTGGACCCGCGCGCCGTCGAAGTCACCGTGGAGAACGGCGTGGTGACCGTGGCGGGGAAAGTGGACAAAGCATTCGTCCCCGAACTGCTCGCCTCAGTGCGGGACATCGACGACGTGGTGGGTGTCATCGACAACACCGAAGCGGCTTGAGCCGTTCACGTCCACGGAGGGCACATCAGCCCGTGCGGGCGACGAGAAAGTCGGCACTGCCGGCCAGCGTGGTCAGCGAGGGTGTGTCCTCGTCCTCGATGCGGACACCGGACCGTTCGCTGAGCACCTCGACGAAACTCAGGAAGTCCAGGGAGTCCATCTCCAGCGCGTCACGGAACGCGTCGTCGGGCCCCAGTGCGGCGAGGTCGGCGTCCGGGACGACCCGGGAGATCGATTCCCTCACCATGTCCAGCGCGTCGGTTCGGTTGATGTTCACAGCTGCTCCGGATTCTGCAGGAGGCGGGTGACCGCCGTGAGGTAGCGGGCGCCGACAGCGCCGTCCGTCGCTCGGTGGTCGGCCGAGAGGGTCGCAGTGACTACGGGCCGCACGCCCAGCATGCCGTCGACGGCGCACGGCCGGTCGACCACACGCCCGAAACCGACGAGGGCCACCTGCGGCGGGTAGATCACTCCGAACACGGTCTCCACTCCCTGATCTCCGAGGTTGGTGACCGTGATCGTGGCGTCCGACACCTCGGAGCCGCGCAGTCTGCCCGTACGGGCCCGGGTGACCAGGTCCTTCAGGGCCGTCATCAGCTGCGGGAGTGCCAGGGTGTCGGCGTGGTGCAGCGCGGGGGCGACGAGCCCGCCGCCGCGCAGCGACACGGCCACGCCGAGATGTACGCCCTCGCCGGCCGTGAAGTGGTCGTCGGTCCAGGAACCGTTGAGCTCGGGGACATCCCTGGCCGCCAGAGCCGCCGCCTTGAGCAGCAGGGCAGCGGGAAGCAGCCGTTCGCCGAGCGGGCTGCGCCGATTGTGCTCGTGCAGCCAGTCCATCGCAGCGGCCATGTCCACGGTCGTAGAGAGGTAGTAGTGGGGAATGTCCCGGTTGGCGCGGCTCATCAGACCGGCGATCGCCCGGCGCATGGCGGTCCCCCGGTCTCCCGAGAGACGCTCGGCGGACGGACGTACCGCGGGGGCGCCGACATGCGCGGACGGGGCCTCGGTCGCAGGCCCCCGGGCCGCCCGGCGTACGTCCGCAGCACGGACGGCCGAGTCCTTGCCCGTCCCCCTCACCATGGCCAGATCGACGCCCATTTCGGCCGCCAGTCTCCGGGCGAGAGGGGTTACCCGCAGGCGCGGTTGCCGGGCGGCCACCGCTTCCTCGACGTCGGTGCGGGTGACGCGTCCTCCAGGTCCGGAACCGTGCAGTGTCTCCAGGTCGACGCCGCTATGCTCCGCCAGATGCCGGACCAGGGGACCTGCCTCGGTGTGGATGCCTTGTCGAGTGGTGGTCAGGACCGGGGCCGGGACCGTGGCGCGTTCGGGAGGCGGGGACGGGGGCTTGGCAGGCTCGCGCTTCTTCGGTGCGCGACGGGCCGCTCGTCGCTTCGCCGCCTTCTCGGTCTTTTCAGAACCCTCGGGTTGCCTGGCGTTGCGCGGTTCTCGGGTCGTGTGCGGCTTCTCCTCTCCTGCCGGGTGCTCGGGCTTCTTGGCCGGCGCCCCGATCAGCGCGAGCGGTGTGCCCACCGGCACCGTCGTGCCGGGCTCGACGAGCAGCTCGGCCATGGTTCCGGTCTCGAAGCACTCCACCTCGATGGTCGACTTCGCGGTCTCGACGACCGCGACCGGATCGCCCTTGTGGACGAGGTCTCCGGGTCCCACCAGCCACTCCAGGAGCGTTCCCTCGTCCATGTCGGCGCCGAGGGACGGCATGGTGAACTCGGCCATGGTCAGTCCACCGCCCGGTGGGCGGCCGCGACGATGTCGGGGGTCTGCGGCAGGGCGGCCTCCTCCATCTGACGGGCGTACGGCATGGGCACCTCCGCGCTGCACACCCGCTCGACGGGCGCGTCCAGTTCGTAGAACGACTCCTCGGCGATACGGGCGGACACCTCGGCGGCGAAGCTTCCCGTCCGCCAGGCCTCGTCGATGACCACCGCACGGTGGGTACGGGCCACGGAAGCGGCGACGGTCCGGGCGTCATAGGGCCGGAGCGTGCGCAGGTCGATCACTTCGGCACTGATGCCGGCGGCGGCCAGCTCGTCCGCCGCCGCAAGGGTCTTGGGCAGCGATCCTCCGTACGTGATCAGCGAGATGTCGGTGCCGGGCCTGCGGACCGCTGCGGTGTCCAGGTCAACGGGCGCGGTGGCCGGGAGGAGTTCGCCGGAAACGTTGTAGAGACTTCCGTGCTCGAAGATCAGGACCGGGTCGGGGTCCGCGAGCGCCGGGGCCAGCATGTGGCGTGCGTCCTCAAGGGTGGCGGGGGTGAGGACCCGGATGCCGGGGATGTGCGCGTACCAGCCCTCCAGGCTGTGCGAGTGCTGGGCCCCGAGCTGCCGTCCGGCACCTGTCGTCATGCGGATGACCAGGGGCACGGCCAGTTGGCCGCCCGACATGTGCAGCAGGGTGGCGGCGTTGTTGAGGATCTGGTCGAGGGCGAGCAGGCTGAAGTTGACGGTCATGATCTCGACGATCGGCCGCAGCCCGGCCAGGGCGGCGCCGATGCCGGCGCCCACGAACGCGGACTCCGACAGCGGGGTGTCGCGGACGCGTGCCGGACCGAACTCCTCCAGCAGGCCGAGGCTGACGCCGAAGCCTCCGCCGTAGCGGCCCACGTCCTCGCCCATCAGGAAGACGCGGTCGTCGGCGCGCAGGGCGTCCCGCAGCGCCTCGCGCATCGCTTCCCGGTAGGTCGTCTTCGCCGCCTGCGGCCGCTCACCGTCGCCCATGGTCAGCTCACCTCCGCCGAAGCGCTGGTGACGTGGTGCAGGAGATGCTCCACCGGTTCCTCGGGCGCCTGCTCGGCCGCCTCCACGGCGCGGTCGACCTCGGCGGCGACCCGGCGCTCGATCCCGGCGAGCGCCTCGTCGACCGGCTCGCCGTCCTCGCGCATGCGGTCGAGAAGCCGGGTGATCGGGTCCCGCTCCTTCCACCGCTCGACCTCCGCCTTGTCGCGGTAGCGGTCCGGGTCGTACATGGAATGGGCGCGGAACCGGTAGGTGCGCAGTTCGAGGAAGTGCGGCCCGGCACCGGACCTGACGGCCTCCGCGGCCCGTCGTGCGGTCTGTTCCACGGCCTCGACATCCATGCCGTCGACGGCCCATGCGACCATGCCGTACGAAGCGGCCCGCATGGCCAGGTCGGTCTGCGCCTCGTGCCGCGCCAGGGCCGTGCCCATGGCGTAGAGGTTGTTCTCGCAGATGAACAGCAGGGGAAGTCGCCACAGGGCCGCGAGGTTCGCCGTTTCGTGGAACTCTCCCTCGGCGAAGGCTCCGTCACCGAAGAAGCAGCAGGTGACGCGGTCCTGTCCGCGCATACGGTCGGCGAGCGCGAGGCCGGCGGCCAGCGGGAGTCCACCGGCGACGATCGCGTTGCCGCCGTAGAAGCGCCGGCTCGCGTCGAACAAGTGCATGGAGCCGCCCCGGCCGCCGCTGCACCCGGTCGCCCTGCCGTACATCTCGGCCATGATGGCCTCGGCCGTGATCCCGCGGGCCAGGGCGTGGCCGTGCTCGCGGTAGGTGGCGACGACCGCGTCCTCGGACGTGAGGGCCTCGTTGACGCCGACGGCTACGGCCTCCTCGCCGATGTACAGATGAACGAAGCCGCGGATCTTGGTGGCGCTGTACAGCTCGACGCACCGCTCCTCGAAGCGCCGGATGCGCAGCATGGCCTCCAGCAGGTCCGTCCGGTGCCCGTCGGCCGAACGGTCGGACGGAGATCCGGCGCCCGCCTGCCGGCTGGTCTTCGCGGCCTTCTTGCCGGTCTTCCGGTGAGCCGTGTCCTTGCGTGCGCCGGTGGGGCGGGCCGGGCTCATGAGGATCCCTCCAGGGTGGACAGGTCGCCCGTGGGCAGGCCGAGTTCGCGTGCGCGCAGCAGACGGCGCATCACCTTCCCGCTGCGGGTCTTGGGCAGGTTCTGGTCGAACGCGACCTCCCTGGGTGCGACGGCGGGCCCCAGCTTGCGACGGCCGAAGGCGAGCAGTTCCCGCTCCAGCTCCGGAGTCGGCGGAACACCGGGGCGCAGCGACACGAACGCCTTGACGACGTTCCCGGCAACCGGGTCCGGCCGTCCGATCACCCCGGCCTCCGCCACCGACGGGTGCTCCATCAGCGCGCTCTCCACCTCGAACGGGCCGATCAGATGGCCGGCCGACTTGATGACGTCGTCGGCGCGCCCCACGAACCAGTACCAGCCGTCCGCGTCCCGGCGCACCAGGTCACCGGTCAGATACCAGCCGTCCGCGAACGCGGCGTCGTAGCGCTCCTCGTCGTGGAGATAGCCACGGAACATCGACGGCCAGCCCGGCCGGAGCGCCAACTCGCCCTCGACATCGGCGCTTCGCACCTGCCTGACCCGGCCGTCGGTGACCAGGGCCCGGCCGTCCTCGCCCTGTTCCAGCACGGTCGCCTCGACGCCGGGCAAGGGCCGCCCCATCGAGCCGGGCCGGATCTCACAGGCGGCGAAATTCGCGATCATGATGCAGCCGGTCTCCGTCTGCCACCAGTTGTCGTGCACCGGCAGGCCCAGCACGTCCTGGCCCCACAGGACGGCCTCCGGGTTGAGGGGCTCGCCGACGGAGGCGATGAAACGCAGGGCCGACAGGTCGTAGGAGCGCGGCAGGTCGTACGGGCCCTGGCGCGGTGTGGCGCGCATCAGCATCCGCAGGGCGGTCGGCGCGGTGTACCAGACGCCGACCCGCTGCTCGTCGAGGATCCGGTACCAGCGCCGGGCGTCGTAGTCCCCCTCGTCGACGACCACCGTCACGCCGTGGACGAGCGGGGCGATGATCCCGTACGACATGCCCGTGACCCAGCCGGGATCGGCGGTGCACCAGTACACGTCCTCGGGGTGCAGGTCGAGGGCGTACGCGGCCGTGGCGTAGTGGGCGACGACGGCCTCGTGGACGTGGACCGCGCCCTTGGGGGTGCCCGTGGTACCGCTGGTGAAGTGGAGCAGGGCCATGTCCCCGGGCGAGGTCGGCGGGATGGTGAAGGTGTCCGGGGCGGCGGCCATCACGTCGTCGAAGGAGACGGTGCCGGGCAGTTCCGCGGTGCCGGGCCCGACGATCAGGACGTGTTCCAGTCCGGGAACCGAGGTCCGCCGTTCGGTGACCTTGCGCCGGTACAGGGCCGCGGTGGTGACCAGAACACGGGCGTCGCCGAGCCGTAGCCGCTGCTCCACCGGGTCAGGACCGAAGGCCGAGAACAGCGGGCACACCACGCTGGTGTTCTTCAGGGTGCCCAGCACCGTGGTGTACAACTCGGGGCAGCGGCCGAGCAGGGTGAACACCCGGTCTCCGCGGCCGACGCCGAGTGACCGCAAAACGTTCGCGAAACGCGCCGAACGTCGGGCCAGTTCCGCGTACGTGACGGTGGAGACCGAGTCGTCCCGAGCCACGCACCGCAGGGCTGCCCTGTCCGCGTGGGCGGACGCCGCGTGCACGTCGACCGCCTCGTGGGCCATGTTGAGGCCGCCGCCGGGCAGCCCGGCCAGCTCGGTGCGCGCCTGTGCCCAGGTGAAGTCCGAGCAGGCTCGGTCGTAGTCGGCCAGACGGGGTGGGACGACCGATGTGGTGTCCTTGCGGATGGTTTCCCAGTGCATCGGTACTCCTCCCGGCTCTGCGTCCAATGGACCGGCCGGCCCGTCGGGCTCCTGCTTCCGGGCTCCTCTCACTCCTGGTGCAGCACGACCTTGAGGGCACCTGTGGTGGCGCCCTGCGAGAACACCTCGTAGGCGTGCTCCATCCGGTCAAGGCCGAAGGTGTGGGTGACCAGCTGGGAGACGGGCAGGCGTCCGAACCTCACCAGCTCCAGCAGCCACGGTGTGGAGGACGTGTCCACCTGACCGGTGCTGATCGTCACGTTCTTCCGCCACAAGGACTCCAGGTGCAGCGTGGCCGGTCTGCCGTGCGTCCCGATGTTGGCGATGTGGCCTCCCGCCCGGACGGCCTGGGTGCACAGGACGAAGCCGTCCGGTTCGCCCGATGCCTCGATGGCGACGTCGGCGCCCGGTCCCTCGGACAGCTCGGCGATCATCTTCCCCGGCACTTCGGCGGCATCGGCCCCCACGCGGGCGGCGGCTTCCAGCCGGGCGTCGGACAGGTCCACCACGATGATCCGGCGGGGTGAGTACAGCCGCGCGACGGCGACCGTGGCGAGACCGACGGGACCCGCGCCCACCACGACGACAAGGTCTCCAGGGCCGACGTGTCCGTTCCGTACCCCTACCTCGTAGGCGGTGGGGAGGACCTCGGCGAGCAGAAGCGCGTCGTCGAGCGGGATCGCGGGAGGCCGTCGGAGGGTGGAGTGGTCGGCGAAGGGGACCCGCACGAACTCGGCCTGGGTTCCGTTGATCTGGTTTCCCAGAATCCAGCCACCGCCCCCGCGACACTGCCCGCGCATGGTGTCTCGGCACGCCTGGCAGCTGCCGCAGGACGAGACGGACGACACGATCACCTGGTGGCCGGGGCGCAGGCCGTGGACATCACGGCCGACCTCCAAGACCTCACCCACGGCTTCGTGGCCGAGCACCGTCCCCGGTTTCACCCCGGGGAGGTCTCCTCGCAGAATGTGCAGATCACTGCCGCAGACGGTGGTGGCGTCGACGCGCACGATCGCGTCGGTCGCCTCCACCATCGCGGGGTCCGGGGCGGTGTCCCAGGAGATGTGGTCCGGGCCGTGATAGACGAGCGCTCGCACGGTACTCACTCCCTCGCTCCCCCACCTCCACGGTCACCCCGGCGGAACACCCCGGCAACACGGACCGCCGCGTCGTCCTGCATCTCCCGTCAGTCCGGCTCCATGTAGGGGCGGCGGAAGACCGGGGCCTGGCCGGTGCCCCAAGGACGTACGGCTGCCAGCGCCCGGGCGACCGCGGACTCCAACGGGCCGCTGGTGTCGACGGCGACGGCCTCGGGCCACGCGGGTTCCCTGGCCGCCATGGCGGTGGCGATGTCGACGTCGGCGTCGGACGGGCCGGAGGCGCGCGTGCTCAGGCGGGCCGCCGACACGTCGTCCGGGACGTGGCAGTGCAGGGCGACCACGTCGGCGCTGGTACGTTCGGCCACGCGCTGTGCCGCTTCACGCTGTGCCGTGTCCCACCAGGTGGCGTCCAGGACGACCGACTCACCGGCGGACAGCAGCGCGGCCGCCCGGTCGAGGAGGGTGGCGTAGGTTCTGGCGGTCCACTCGGGTGTGTACAGCCCTTCGCCGTAGCCGGCCGCCGCGGACTGCTCCGCGGGAATGCCCGCCAGTTCCTTGCGGACGCGGTCGCTGCTGAGGAGGGTGACTCCCAGCCGGTCGGCCAGGGCGCCGGAGAGGGTGGACTTCCCGCTGCCCGGCAGCCCTCCGACGACGGTCAGGCCGACGGCGGAGGTGCGCAGGTGGCGCAGCGTCGTCGAAACAAGCCTTCGTGACGCCGCCTCCGCGCCCTGCGCGCCCTGGCGGGCCTGGATCAAGGAGACCTTGGCACGGACGAACGCGCGGTAGGCGACGTAGTGGTGCCACAGCGACGCGGGAGCCGGATCACCGGAGTACTCGCTGTACTGCGCGAGGAAGTACGCGGCGGCTTCCGGGGCGCCGAGCTGTTCCAGGTCCATGGCGAGGAAGGCGGCGTCGTCCAGACCGTCGACGTAGCGCAACCGGGCGTCGAACTCCAGGCAGTCCAGGACACGGGGGCCGTCGTCGAGGCAGAAGATGTCCTCGGCAAGCAGGTCACCGTGGCCGTCGACCACCCGCCCTTGCTCGATACGGGACGCGAACAACCGCTCGCGGCCTGCGAGAAAGCGGCGCACCAGTTGTTCCGTCTCCGTCATCCCCTCGGGCACCGAGCCGTCGTCGGCCAACGCGTGGATCTGCGCGAAACTGGCCTCCCACCGCGACGACAGGGCGTCCCGCGTCCCCTGCTCGTCCACATCCCGGCCACGGGGCGCGTCCGCGTGCCACGCGGCGAGGCGCCGTGCAACGGCCCTCAGGACGTCGTCCGGGACGGCCCCTTCTCGTACCAGGCGGGAGAGACGCCGGTCCGCGGGCATACGTCTCATCACCACGAGGGGTTCGGGTGCTTCGGCGTCCGGGCTGCTGAATTCACCCAGGCCCAGATAGACGTCGGGGGCGAAGCGGCGGTTGAGAGTGACTTCGCGTTCGCACGCTGTCCGGCGTGCCGCGCGCGTGGTGTAGTCCAGGAATCCCAGGTCCACCGGTTTCTTGACCTTGTAGGCGCGGTCCCCGGCGAAGAACACGATCGCGGTGTGGGTCTCGCACACCTCCGCGCGCGGGGGCGGTGGCCCGTGGTGGCCGGGCTCAGTCATGGGGGACGACGGCGACCGGGCAGCGCCCGTGATGGATGGCGGCGTGGGCGACCGGACCCAGGTGGGGAGCCACACCGTGCCGGTGTGCACGCCGGCCGACAACCAGCAGCGTGGCGCCTTCGGCGGCCTGCACGACGGCCTTGGCGGGGCTTGCGAGACGGATGCTGTCGGCCACGTCCACCTGCGAGTACTTCTCGCGCCAGGGGCGGAGGGCCTTACTCAGCTCCCTCTGCGCGTCCCGCGTCATCTCTTCGGTGGCGGCGTGATCCACCCCCCAGGGCACGCGCGCGTGAAGCGGCACGCTTCGGCCGTGAACGGCCAGGAGCGGAACCCCTCTGGCCGCGGCGGTGTGGAACGCGAAGTCGAGCAGGTCGTCGGAGGATCCGCCCAGTTTCAGGGCCACGACCACCCGGCCCGCGGGTGCCGGATGTGCTCCCACCAGAGGGGTTTCGGCGCGGACCAGTACCACCGGCCGCTCCGCCCGGGCCACGACCGGCATGCTGACGTCGCCCAGGAAGTAGCTCCCGACGGGCTCCAGCCCCCGTGAGCCGAGCACGATCATCTCGGATTCCGACGCCGCCTGGAGCAGAGCGTCCTGAGCGTCGTCGGCCACCAGACTCCCGACAATGGTCAGGCCCGGGTGACGGGCCTGCAGCTCGGCCCGCGCGGTGTGCACGAGACGCTTCGCCCAGTAGTTCTGATCGACCTCGGCGGAGGCGTGGGCGGGTTCCGGCGCGAGCAGGGGCCACGCGTGCAGCAGGCGCAGCGTGACCCTGCGCTTCTCGGACTCGTCGGCGGCCCAGCAGGCGGCGGCGAGACTCTCGGGTGAGCCGTCGAGGCCCACGGTGACAACTGGCTGCATGGCGGCGGCCTCCGTCTCGTACGAAGCTGGATACGACGGTGGGTGACGGTGAACGAATCCGATGGCGCGCATGCTCCGGACGTCGCCGACATGCCGAGCGCGGTGCTTCTCTCCTTCGAGGAGTACCCCAATCCCCGCCCCGGCGCATGTGGAGCCGCGGCGTGGGAGGCCAGTCACGTGGCACCCGTCACGAGAGGAGACAGGCGCTGTGGCGATTCCCCTGGTGGTCGGCATCGATGGGTCCGAACCAAGTCTGGAGGCGGTGGACTGGGCCGCCGACGAGGCGGTCCGGCACAGCGTGCCGCTCCACCTCGTGCATGCGGCGGCCGGTGACCGCGAGCCGTCCGACGTGATCAGTGCCGCCTCGAAACGAGCCAGGAAAAGAACTCCCACGGTGCAGCTGTCGAGCGAGGTGCTGCACGAGGACGCCGCCGCTGCCCTCCTCGACAAGGGACGCAACGCCTTCGCACTGGTGCTCGGCTCCAGAGGGCTCGGAGACCTCGCCGAAATGCTCCTGGGCGCGGTCACCCTGGCCGTGGCAGCCCGGGCGGACTGCCCAGTCGTCGTGGTGCGCGGTGCCGCTGAGCACCGGGACGGCCGCTTCGGAAACATCGTCGTCGGTGTCGAGGAGGGGGAGGGCAGCGGCACAGCCTTGCAGTTCGCGTCGCGGGAGGCTCACGCGCGGAGCTGCCGGCTGACAGCGGTGCACGCCTGGAATCCGTCATCCAGGGCTCTCACCACGCGGCCGGCTCCGTCGTGGTACGCCATGGAAGCCCATCGGCGCCCGCCGTCCCAGGTCCTCGACGACGCCCTGCGCGGACTCGCGGAGCGGTATCGCGACGCCCGTGTGAGCTCCAGGGTGATCGAGGGCCCGGCCCGCCGAGCGCTCCTGGACGCGGCGTCGGAAGCGGACCTGCTGGTCGTCGGCGCCCGCAGGCGCCACGGGCACCCGGGCCTGCAGCTGGGCCTGATCAATCACGCACTACTGCATCACGCGCCGTGTCCCGTCGCGGTCGTACCCCAAATTTGACTTCCTCCTCCTCGTGAACGAGGAGGATCCCTACGGCTCACGCCGTGGGGGTTTCTGCTTCGTCGCCGACTGCCCGCCCGGAGAACTCCGTTGAGGTCTTACACCGGCTCCACAGACCGTCGCCGCCAGCCCGGCGGCCAGAAGGTTCTTCGCCGCGTTCACGTCCCGGTCATGGGCTATCCCGCAGGTCCCACACGTCCAGGCACGGACGCTGAGCGGCAGCCTCTCCCGCACACTGCCGCAGCCGGAGCACAATCGAGAGGAGGGGAAGAACCGGTCCACCGCAATCACTTCCCGCCCGTACCAGGCCGCCTTGTACTCCAGCATCGAGCGGAACTCACGCCAGCCCGCATCCGCAATAGCCCGGGCGAGCGGACGGTTCCTGACCATGTTGGTCACGGTCAGGTCCTCGATCACGAGCGTTTGATTGTCACGCACGAGCCGAGTCGTCAGCTGGTGAAGCAGGTCCCGGCGCCGGTCGGCGATCCGCGCATGGATCCTGGCGACCCGACGGCGGGCTTTACGGCGGTTGACTCCCTCGCCCTTGGCCTTGCGGGACAGCTCCCGCTGCGCCTTGGCCAGCCGGGCCCGGTCACGGCGCTCATGCCGGGGATTGGCGACCTTCTCCCCCGTGGACAGGGTCAACAGGTGGTCCAGACCGACGTCAATGCCGACCACCGCGTCCGTGGCGGGAAGCGGCTTCACGGACGGGTCTTCGCACAGGATCGAGACGAACCAGCGCCCGGCCGCGTCCTGGGACACGGTCACCGTGGACGGCTTCGCTCCCTCGGGCAGCGGCCGGGACCACACCACATCCAGCGGGTCCGCCATCTTCGCCAGCGTCAGCCGGCCGTCCCGGATACGGAATCCGCTGCTGGTGTACTCCGCCGACTTCCGCGACGTCTTCCGCGACTTGAAGCGCGGGTACTTCGCGCGCTTGGCGAAGAAGTGGGTGAACGCGCTCTGCAGGTGCCGGAGCGTCTGCTGCAGCGGCACCGACGACACCTCGTTGAGGAACGCCAGCTCCTCGGTCCGCTTCCACGCCGTCAACATCGCGGAGGTGGCGTTGTAGTTGACCCGCTCCTGGCGTGCCCACGCCTCGGTACGGGCGGCGAGCGCCAGGTTGTAGACCTTGCGGACGCAACCGAACGTCCGCAACAGCTCCGCCGCCTGCGCATCACTCGGATAGAAGCGGTATTTGAACGCCCGCTTCGCAGGGTGCACGGCCACGCCCACAACCTAGCCAGACCACAGGCAGGCATCAAACCTGCCGGTCAGGGCACTGGGATCCGCCCTGGCGGCGCATCCCACCTCTGTGCCCTGCTCCGCAGGAGTTTCGTTTCCTCCCCGGCTGAAGCCGGGGGTATCCGCGAAAGGATTCCGATGACCGACATGACCGCGGTCTACCGCAACGGGACCAGGCCGGAAACCGGTGGAACTGGGCCGAAAACCGGCCCGACAGGGACATTCGGCCCTGTACCCCGACCCCGCTGCCGGTCGAGGGTGGGAGCAGGTGGTGGGGGACGGCCGGCGAGCTGCTGGAGGCCGACTCATGAGCGCACCAGGTTCACCGTACGCATCCGGTCCGCCGTCCAGGCGCGGCGATCACGTGCCCAAGGGCACGAACTCCCTGAGCCGTATGTCCGACAGGTTCGAAGGCTGGTTCCGCCGCGTCCTGATGGTCGTTCTCGTCCTCGGGCTGCCGGCCGCCGCGGTCAGCGCGGGACTGACGGCGTACGAGGCGTCGATGCGCACCGTGCGAGCCCAGGCGGCGGAACGGCACCAGGTCACCGCCCTATCGACAACAGGCGTCAAGAACGACGACGACTGGGCGAAGCGACCGGCGCAGGTCCGCTGGACCGACACCGACGGTGTCGTGCGAACCGGAACGGCCCCCGTGAAGCCGGGAACTCCCAAGGGCGCCACCGTGCGTGTGTGGGTGACACGGGACGGAACCATCACCAGTCCGCCGGTAAACACTCTCAATGCGACGACCAGTGGCTGGATGGTGGGCGGTATGGCGGCGTTCGGCGTGGCCGCCGTCTCCTATGCGGCCTGGACGGGCATGCGCCTGGTCCTGGACCGCAGAAGGTACGCGCAGTGGGACGCCGAGTGGGACCTGGTGGAACCGCAGTGGTCCGCGCGCTTCCGCCGGTGACGAGCAGGAGGCCGGACGGAAGCCCAGGAGGTGACACCGATGTCGGATGCGACGACCACCGATCTGTACGAAGTCACGATGGCCATGTCCTACCTGCGGGAGGGGATGACGGGCCCGGCGACGTTCAGCCTCTTCGTCCGCAACCTGCCCGCTGAACGTGGCTTCCTGGTGGCGGTGGGGCTTGAGTCGGCACTCGACTACCTGGCCGGCTTTCATGTCGGCCCCGAGGACATCGACGCGTTCGCTTCCGCGCTGCACAGGCCGCCAGGGGACCTGGAGCCTCTGCTCGGCCTGACGTTCACCGGCCAGGTGCGGGCGGTCCCGGAGGGGCGGATCGTATTCGCGGGAGAGCCGCTGCTGGAGGTGACCGCACCACTTCCGCAGGCGCAGTTGGTCGAGTCGTATGTACTCAACCGACTCAGCCATCAGACGGCGATCGCTTCGAAGGCCGCACGCTGCGTGCTCGCGGCCGCCGGTCACCCGGTCGTCGACTTCTCCCTGCGGCGCACCCACGGCCCACAGGCGGGGTTCCAAGCCGCTCGTGTGGGTGCGATGGTCGGCTTCGCCGGGACCAGCAACGTGGCGGCGGCCACCGCTGAGGGCATCCCCGCCGTCGGCACGATGGCCCACTCCTTCGTGGAGGCGTTCGCCTCGGAGGAAGACGCGTTCCGCGCCTTCGCCCGGTGCCACCCCGGCCCGGTGACCCTGTTGGTGGACACCTACGACACGGAGGAAGGCGTCCGCGTCGCGGCCCGCGTCCTGCGGGACCTGGACCGCGGGCCCGGCTCCGCCGTGCGGCTGGACAGCGGTGACCTCGGGGCCCTGGCGGTACGGGCCCGGTCGATCCTTGACGACGCGGGTCTGCCGGACGTGCGGATCGTCGCCAGTGGTGGTCTCGACGAGTACGCCGTGGACGACCTCGTGCGCTCCGGAGCACCGATCGACACGTACGCCGTGGGCACCCGTGTCGGCGTGTCGGCCGACGCGCCGTACCTGGACTCCGCGTACAAGCTGGTCGAGTTCGACGGCCACCCGGTGATGAAGCTCTCGTCGGCGAAGGTGACGGCACCCGGCCGCAAGCAGGTGTTCCGCCGCCCCGGCTGCGCCGACGAGATCGCTCTCGCCGACGAGCAACCCCCCGACGACGGCGTTCCGCTGCTGCAGACGGTGATGCGGAACGGGCGGCGCACCGGCAGGCGGCCCACCCTCGACGAGTGCCGGGAGAGACTCGCCGCGGACCTGGGAGAGCTGCCCTCGGCCGCCCGCCGGATCCGAGCGCCCGTCGCGCCCCGGGCGACGACCTCCGAGCGACTGAGCGTACTCACGGCCCGCGTCCGGCAAGGCATCGAGGACCAGCTGGCAGCCGCCTCCGCACGGCAAGCCCCACAACGAGCCCCATCAGGATCGCATCGGTCCGTACCGAGGTGAGGAGGAAAGTGATGCCGCATACGTTGGAATGGACGGTTCGTCTTCATCTGTTCGAGGACGACGCGGGAACGACGAAGGCACATCTGATCCTGGACACCGGCACCACAGAACTCACCGGTCACGGGACCGCGCACTGCCATCCGGCGGATTCGAACGTGCCGGAGATCGGTGACGAACTGGCAGCGGGCCGGGCCATGAACAACCTGGCCGGGCAGCTGCTGAAGACCGCCGAGCGCGACATCGAGGGCATGGGCGTGCCGCGGCCACACGGCCGGGAGGTCGCCGGGTGGCCCACGTGACCGACGGCGACACAGCGGCCCCCAAGGCAGAAGTGAAGGAGGGATCAGCCATGACACATCCCGCACGACACAGCAGAAGCGGGCTTCCGGCAGCCCTGCGGGAGCTGGAGGACCTGCGTAGCAGGGTCGACCAGCTCATGCACGCCGCCTTTCCCAGTGGCGGCCTCCCCGGGTTCGGCGCGGCCGAGCCATGGGCACCCCTGGCCGACATCGAGGACACCGAGGACGCCTACCTGGTGGAACTGGAGCTGCCCGGAGTGGACAAGGACCAGATCACCGTGGAGGTCGCCGAAGGCGAACTCGACATCCATGGGGAGATCAGGGAGAAGGAACACACCGGGGCGGTCCGCCGGCAGACCCGTCACATCGGCCGGTTCGACTACCGCACGATTCTGCCGCCGAACTCCGACACCGAGCACATCAGCGCGGACCTGAACAACGGAGTCCTCACGGTGAAGGTCCCCAAGACCGAGAAGGGCAAAGCTCAGCGCATCGAGATCACCGGCTGAGCCGGTCGACGGCCGTGCGGGAGCGAGGCGGGGCAGTCTCCCGGGCTGATCGGTCCCGTGCGGCCGCCCGTGGCGCGTGGCACGTTGGATACAGCACCATTCTGAGGAGAGGGCGGCGTCATGAGAGCTCACCTCGGCGACCAAATCGTCATCGAGCGCACGACGACCGGCGCCGCCAAGCGCGACGGCGAGATCGTCGGACTCCATCACGAGGACGGAACGCCTCCTTACGACGTGCGCTGGTCGGACACTGACGAAGTGACGCTCGTGTTCCCCGGGCCCGACGCGCACATCCACCATCTCGAACACGGACAGCCCGGGAGCACCCACACCCTCTCCGGCCCCGACACGGCCGAGGCGGAGGCCATGTCGCCCGGGGCACCCGGCCCCGGTGACATCGGCCGACGCGTGGCCCTCGAACGCCACCGACAGCGGCTCAGCCGCGAGGAGACGGCCCGCCGCGCCAGAATGTCCCCCGGTTACCTGGAGTACCTGGAGTCACGGCCTGCCGACCCGAGTCTGGCGAGCCTCATCAGTCTGGCCGACGCGCTGGGCACCACCGTCACCACGCTGCGCGGCGGAGGAATGGATCTGCCACCCGGCCAAGGACAGGCGCTGCTGCATCCTCAGCTGCGGGACATCGGCCCGGAGGAATGCCGCACGCTGCTCTCCACCCACGGTGTGGGGCGCATCGCGGTCTCAGCGCCTGACGGCCGCCCGGCGATCGTGCCGGTCAACTACGACGTCATCGATGACGCGATCGTCTTCCGGACCGCGCCGGACTCCACACCCGCGGCAGCCGTCGGAACCGAGGTCGCCTTCGAGGTCGATCACATGGACGAGTCCCTGAGTCAGGGCTGGAGCGTCCTCGCCGTCGGCCCCGCGAGCGTCGTGACGGAGCCTGACACCGTGCGCAGGCTCACCGAACACGCCCACACCACGCCATGGCCGGGCGGTGAACGCGAGATGTGGGTGTCGATCCGGCCCGCACGCCTCACCGGCCGCCGCATCACTCCAGCCGATGGATGACCAGGCAGTCGCGGGCCATTGAAGAGCGCTCCGTCCCGGGCGGGGCTCTCGAAGGGTGATCCGTTGACTTCCTCCTCCTCGTGAACGAGGAGGATTCCTACAGCTCACGCCGTGGGGTTTTCTGCTTCTTCGCCGACTGCCCGCCCGGAGAACTCCGTTGAGGTCTTACACCGGCTCCACAGACAGACGCCGCCAGCCCGGCGGCCAGAAGGTTCTTCGCCGCGTTCACGTCCCGGTCATGGGCCGCCCCGCAGGTCCCACACGTCCAGGTACGGACGCTGAGCGGCATCCTCTCCCGCACACTGCCGCAGCCGGAGCACAGCCTGGAAGAAGGGAAGAAGCGATCCACCGCAACCACTTCCCGCCCGTACCAGGCCGCCTTGTACTCCAGCAGGCAGCGGAACTCACGCCAGCCCGCATCCGAAATAGCCCGGGCGAGCGGACGGTTCCTGACCATGTTGCGCACGGTCAGGTCCTCGATCACGAGCGTTTGATTTTCACGCACGAGCCGAGTCGTCAGCTGGTGGAGCAGGTCCCGGCGCCGGTCAGCGATCCGCGCATGGACTGTGGCGACGCGACGGCGGGCCTTTTGCCGGTTCGCCGAGCCCTTGGCCTTGCGGGACATCTCCCGCTGGGCCTTGGCCAGCCGGGTGCGGTCACGGCGTTCGTGCCGGGGGTTGGCGACCTTCTCCCCGGTGGACAGGGCGAGGAGATGGTTGAGGCCGACATCGATACCGATGGCCGCCTCAGTGGCGGGAAGCGCCTTGACGCCGGGGTCTTCGCACAGGATCGAGACGAACCAACGCCCGGCCGCATCCTGGGACACGGTCACCGTGGACGGCTTCGCCCCTGCGGGCAGCGGCCGGGACCACACGATATCCAGCGGATCCGCCATCTTCGCCAGCGTCAGGGCGCCGTCCCGGATACGGAATCCGCTGCTGGTGTACTCCGCCGACTTCCGCGACCTCTTGCGCGATTTGAAGCGCGGGTACTTCGCGCGCTTGGCGAAGAAGTGGGTGAACGCGCTCTGCAGGTGCCGCAGCGTCTGCTGCAGCGGAACCGACGACACCTCGTTGAGGAACGCCAGCTCCTCGGTCCGCTTCCACGCCGTCAACATCGCGGAGGTGGCGTGGTAGCTGACCCGCTCCTGGCGCGCCCACGCCTCACTGCGGGCGGCGAGTGCCAGGTTGTAGACCTTGCGCACGCAACCGAACGTCCGCAACAGCTCCGCCGCCTGCACATCACTCGGACAGAAGCGGTACTTGAACGCCCGCTTCACAGGGTGCACGGCCACGCCCACAACCTAGCCAGACCACAGGCAGGCATCAAACCTGCCGGTCAGGGCACTGGGATCCGCCCTGGCGGCGCATCCCACCTCTGTGCCCTGCTCCGCAGGAGTTTCGTTTCCTCCCCCGGCTGAAGCCGGGGGTATCCACGAAAGCATTCCGATGAGCCAGCCAGCACCGACCGACGAATGGGTGGCCGCCGTGGTACGCGACGCGGTGGCCGCGCCGTCGATGCACAACGTGCAGCCCTGGCGCTTCCGTTATCTCCGGCAGAGCCGCGCTTTCGAGGTGTGGGCCGACTTCGAGCGCGCCATGCCGCACTCCGACCCCGATACCCGCGGCCTTCATCTCGGTTGCGGCGCCGCCCTGTTGAATCTTAGGGCCGCCATCGCCCACGCGGGCTGGCATTCGGAAATCCGGCTACTGCCGGACCTCACCGACCGGGCACTCCTCGCGAGCGTGCGGTTGGCCGGCCGTACGAAGGGTGTGAGTGACCTCGGCTCGCTGTATCCGGCGATCCGCCAACGGCACAGCAGCCGCTACCCGTTCGAGGAGAGGCAGATCCCCGAGGCCGTGCGGGAGGCTCTCGCCGCGAGTGCTCGCGTACAGGGAGCGGCACTGGCGTTCCCCGACTCATGGCATCTGCGGGAAGGGCTGGAACTGGTTCAGGAAGCCGAGGCACGCAACATCACCGACCGCGGCAGCGACCAGGACCTGGCCCGGTGGACGCGTATCGACGCCCCGTCGGTGAGCACCGCCGACGACGGCGTCCCACACTACGCCTTCGGGCCGCGCAAGCGCGGGGGCAAGGCGCCCTGCGCGACTTCGCGGGCCCCCGGCAGGTGGCGGGACGTGACGCGGCGGACTTCGAGCAGAACCCTCAGCTGGCTCTCATCAGCACGGATCACGACCGCCCGGAGGACTGGCTCCGCGCCGGCCAGGCGATGGAACGCGTCCTGCTGCTGGCCACCCGCGAGGGCCTCGTCAGCTCCTTCGTGACCCAGCCTCTCGAATGGACGGACCTGCGCTGGCCGGTGCGCGACCCGATGACCGGGACGGGCTACACACAGGTCCTGCTGCGCCTGGGATGCGGCCCCAAGGGTCCCAGCACGCCACGCCGCCCTGTGTCGGAGGTACTCGACATCGAAGCCTGACCCTGGACTGTCCACGGCCGGGGTCCACGCCCAGACGTCAGGGGACCGTAACCCTGGGAGCGCTCATGTGCTCCTCGGCGGTCACCGCCTCACCGCAACCCGTCGACGGCCACCCGGTCCGAGCGCCCGCCCGAATGTCGCGGCGGCGCGCGGGCGGTGCGACGGTATTCACAGGGGGTCTGTCAGCAACGGGACGAAAGGCGGTGGCCCCGATGGAAGTCCCGCTGGTCGTGGGCGTCGACGGATCGGAATCCAGTCTGCTGGCGGTCGACTGGGCGGTGGACGCAGCGGCCCGCCACGGCCTGCCGCTGCGGCTCGTCCATGCCTCCCTCTGGGAGCGTTACGAAAGAGTCCGGCCTTCCTTGAGCACCGATCGCCTCGCCGGAGAGGTCATGGCGCAGAACATCGTCGCCTCCTGCGCGGAACGCGCCCGGCTTCGCGACCCCGAGGTGAAGGTGTCCGCCGACGTAGTGGCCGCCGATGCGGTGTCCACGCTGCTTCGGGCGGGGTCCGAGGCGTTCGCCCTGGTCACGGGCGTTCATGGGCGCGGCGAGGTCGCCGGGCTGCTGCTGGGGTCGGTCAGCCTCACGGTGGCGGCTCGCGCCATGTGCCCGGTCATCGTCGTCCGAGGCGAGGAGCGCAACCTTCGGGGATCCCTTGGCCGGGTCGTGGTGGGGGTAGGCGATGCGACCGGCGGCACGGGTGCCGTGCGGTTCGCCGCGCGCGAGGCCGAGGCGCGGGGCTGCGCCCTTTCCGCCGTGCGGGCCTGGCGCAGTCCGGTTCACGAGCCGGGCTCCGAGGAGCAAGTCTCGGCCACCCTCGACGACGCGCTGCGCGAGGTCGTACGGGAGCACCCCGAGGTCGATGTCGGCCGCCGCGCGGTCGAGGGCCCCGCGCACCGTGTCCTGCTGGAGGCGTCGGCCGATGCCGACCTGATCGTCGTCGGCGCTCTGCGCCGGCACGGGCACTTCGGTCTGCAACTCGGCAGTGTCACCCACACCCTGCTGCACCACTCCGCGTGCCCGGTCGCCGTCGTCCCCCATCGGGTCTGAGGTTCACCGTGCAGGCCCCGCTCCCACGGCTTCCGAACTGAGGAGGGCGACGGATGTCGGAGTGGACGTGGGAGTGGAAGGGATACGACCTTGCTGCCGAACGGCTGCGGGAATCGCTCTGCACGCTCGGCAACGGCTACTTCGCCACAAGAGGCGCGGTGCCGGAGTGCCGGGCGGGCCTGGTGCACTACCCGGGAACCTACGCAGCCGGATGCTACAACCGCCCGGAGTCGACCGTAGCGGGACGACAGGTGGCGAACGAAGACCTGGTCAACCTCCCGAACTGGCTGCTCCTGCGGTTCCGCCTGCGCCCCGCCGAGGGTGCGTGGGGCCCGTGGTTCTCCCCCCATCCGCACACCCTCCTGGACCACCGGCACACCCTGGATCTGCGCCGCGCCACGCTCACCCGTACCTTCCGCCACCGGGACGAGAGGGCAGGTGTGGTCGCTGTCGAGCAGACCCGCCTGGTGCACATGGGTGACCCTCATCTGGCCGCACTACGGACGGTCTTCACCGCCGAGGACTGGTCGGGGGAGGTCGAGATCGAGTCCTGCCTCGACGGCGAGGTGACCAACGGCAATGTGCACCGCTACCGTGCCCTCAACCGCCACCAGTTGACCCAGGTGCGGACCGGGACGCGGGACCCCCACACCGTCTGGCTGACGTGCCGGACCACCACCTCCGACATCAGCGTCGCCATGGCCGCCCGGACGGTCGTCACCGAACGGCCACCGGCCTCGTCGGAGCTCCGCCCAGCCCACCACCGTGCCGTTCACCGTCTGGTGCTCTCCCTCGCTCCCGGCCGTCCCGTCGCTGTGGAGAAGACCGTCGCGCTGCACACCTCACGCGACACGGCGATCAGCGACCCTCTCGACGCGGCGGTCGACCGGGTGTCCTCGGCGGCGGACTTCGCGGGCCTGCTGAACTCCCACGTCGCGGCCTGGGAGCGGTTGTGGCGGCGCGCGGAGATCCAGGTGCCTGGTCAGTCCGGGCGCGTACTGCGCTTCCACCTCTTCCACCTCCTGCAGACGCTGTCACCGCACACGGCGGACCTGGACGTGGGCGTCCCCGCCCGGGGGCTGCACGGCGAGGCGTACCGGGGCCACGTCTTCTGGGACGAGCTGTTCGTCCTGCCCTACCTCAACCTGCACTTCCCCGAGGTTTCCCGGGCCCTCCTGAACTACCGGTACCGACGCCTCCCACGGGCCTGCCGGGCCGCCGCCGCGATCGGCCGGAGCGGGGCGATGTACCCCTGGCAGAGCGGGAGCGACGGCCGCGAGGAGACCCAGGAGTGGCATCTCAACCCCCATTCGGGGCGCTGGCTGCCGGACCACTCCCGGCTCCAGCACCACGTGGGCTCGGCAATCGCCTACAACGTGTGGCAGTACTGCGAGGCCACCGGCGACACCGAGTTCCTGCACACCAGAGGCGCGGAGATGCTGCTGCAGATCGCCCGCTTCTGGGCGGACCTCGCGGTCTTCGACCCAGCGACGGAGCGCTACCACATCCGCGGAGTCGTCGGCCCTGACGAGTACCACGACGCCTACCCGGGCGCCGACCTGCCGGGGCTGGCGGACAACGCGTACACCAACGTCACCGCCGCCTGGGTGCTCGGCCGCGCCCTGGACCTCCTGCGGCGCCTTCCCGCCTGGCGCCGGGAGGAACTGCGCGATCGCATCCGGCTGGACGACGGCGAACCCCCCAAGTGGGAGGAGATCTCCCGACGGTTGTGGGTGCCGTTCCACCGTGGCGTCATCAGCCAGTTCGAGGGCTACGACGATCTGGCCGAACTGGACTGGGACGCCTACCGCACGCGCTACGACAGCATCCGGCGGCTGGACCGGATCCTGGAGGCGGAGGGCGACACGGTCAACCGCTACAAGGCGTCCAAACAGGCCGACGTCCTCATGCTCGGCTACCTCTTCTCACCCGGCGAGCTGCGGCAACTGTTCGAGCGTCTCGGCTACGACGTGGACGACGAGGTCTGGCGCGGGACCGTCGACTACTACCTCCGGCGCACCAGCCACGGCTCCACGCTCAGCGGCCTCGTCCACGGCCTGGTCCTCGCCAAGGCCAGACGAGCCGAGGCATGGCAGTACGTCCAGGAGGCCCTGGAGGCGGACATCGCCGACATCCAGGGCGGCACGACCGGCGAAGGCATCCACCTCGGGGCGATGGCCGGAACCCTTGACCTGGTCCAGCGCGGTCTGACGGGACTGGAGACGCGCGAGGACGCCCTGTGGCTGGACCCCGTGCCTCTTCCGGCGCTCTCCGAGTACGGATTCTCGCTGCGTTATCGCGGCCACTGGGGGGTGCGCATACGGCGCCTGAGCGGACAGTTGCAGATCAGCGTGCCCGACTCGGAGGAGTCGGCGATCCGCGTGGTGCTGGCGGACCGGGCCGTGACCGTGGCGCCTGGGGAGACCTGCACGCTCGTTCTGAAGGCGGATGATCCGAGCGAATGAGCATGGCCTACCCGCATCCGTATCGTCACGCGCGGCACACGGCCTACGCTCCAAAAGGCGGGCTTCCGTTCATGCCAAAGGGCCGTCGGAGACGCGGATGAAGTGGTTGGTCTCACTGGCCGGTGCCGGGCTCGTCGTGGTCACCCTGCGGGACCTGTTCCACACGCGCTGGCACCCCACACGCCACGGTGGCCTGAGCCGCCTCGTGATGACAGCACTGTGGCGCCTCGCCCGGCGCTTCCGTGCGCCCGGCCGCGTAGTCGTGCTCATCGGGCCGACATCGGCGTCGCCATGGGGCGGCGCGGCACCGAGGTGGCACGCCAGGCGGCCGATCTGGTGCTGGCCGACGACAACCCGGCCACGATCGTGGCAGCCGTCGAGGAGGGACGCCGGGTCTACGCGAACGTACGCCGGTTCCTGCTCTACGCACCCGCCGGTGGGACGGCGGAGATCCTGGTGATGCTCCTCGGCCCATTCCTGGGGATGCCGCTGGCGCTCCTGCCCGCACGGATCCTGTGGATCAAGCCTACCCGGCGTCGCTCTCGGTGCGGAGCCTGTCGCCCCGGACACGATGCGCCACCCGCTTCGGCCGCCCGCGGAGAGCGTGCTGGGCGCCGGCCTGTGGCCGCGGATCCTGTTCATGGGCGCCTTCATCGCCACGGTGACGCTCGCGGCCGGCATCTGGGCACGGGAGACCGGACGCCCCTGGCAGTCCATGGTCTTCCTGGTGCTCGGGGCGACCCAGCTCGGCGTGGCACTCGGCTCCCGGGCACGCCCGGGCAGCCTGGCCAACCCGTTCCTGCTGATCGCGGTAGGAACGGCTCTGAGTCTTCAGGCAGCCGGCGTCTACCTGCCGCCCCTCCAGGACCTGCTGGGTACGGAGCCTCTGTCTCCCACCGATCTGGTGATCGCCTGTGCCCTGTCCGGCCTCGGCCATGTCGTCATGCGGCTCCAGACACGGCTGAGACCGGAACGCCCGCCGCGCGGGCGCCCACCGGCAGCCCGGGACGTCATCGAGCACACCGCCACACGGTGACGTGAGCGCCTGTTCCCCGGCATGCGCAGGGGAGGTGAGCAGCCGACACTGGTCTTGAGGACGAGACCGGCCGGGGCGGGCCACACTCCACGAGTTCCTCCCGCGCCGACAACGACGCCGGAAGGAGACGACCATGACGACTGCCCAGGAGATCATGCACGCCGGTGCCACCTGCGTACAGGAGAGCGAAACGCTTCAGGACGCGGCGCGCAGGATGAAGGAACTGGACGTGGGGGCCCTGCCGATCTGCGGGGAGGACGACCGGCTCCACGGGATCATCACCGACCGCGACATCGTGGTGAAGTGTCTCGCCAGAGGCAGGGACCCCAGGACCATGACCGCCGGCCAGCTGGAACAGGGCAAACCGATCACGATCGATGCCAAGGCCGATGCCTACCAGGTCCTGCACACCATGGAGGAGCACAGGATCCGTCGGCTGCCGGTGATCGACAATCATCGCCTGGTGGGCATGATCAGCGAGGCGGACCTCGCACGTCACCTGCCCGAGGACCAGGTGGGCCATTTCGTCGAGGTCGTCTGCGCGACCTCCTGACCGACCTGTCATTCCCCGGCGAATCTTCGTCGACCATTGGTTCAGGAGGTCGTGATGGGACGTCTCGACGAGCAAGTGGCGATCGTCACCGGTGGTGCAAGAGGGATCGGCGCCGCCGTGGCACGTCTGTTCGCCACGGAAGGCGCGGCTGTGACGGTCGCCGATGTCCTCGACACCGAAGGAGAAGAACTGGCGGCCGAGCTCGGTGGCCCCGCCCGGTATGCGCACCTCGACGTCAGCGCCGAGGACGGCTGGCAGACGGTGGTGTCGGAGGCGGAGCGGGAGCTGGGCCCGGTCTCGGTGCTGGTGAACAACGCCGGCATCCTCGAATGGGGAACCATCGAGGAACAGCCCCTCGAATCCTTCCGCCGCGTCATCGACGTCAACCTCCAGGGCGCCTGGCTGGGCATGCGCACGGCTGCCCCCTCCCTTCGCCGGGCCGGTGGAGGCGCGATCGTGAACATCTCCTCGATCGCCGGTATCACCGGCTACGCAGGCATCGGAGCCTATGTGGCCAGCAAGTGGGGACTACGCGGCCTGACCAAAGCCGCTGCACTGGAACTGGCCCCGGACGGGACCCGTGTCTGCTCGGTCCATCCCGGTGCGGTGCGCACCGCCATGACAGCCGACTTCGACGACTCCTTCACAGCCACGCAGCCCCTCCCCCGGTTCGGCGAGCCCGAGGAGGTCGCCCGCATGGTGCTCTTCATCGCCGCCGACGCCACCTACTCCACCGGCACGGAGTTCATCCTGGACGGCGGCGTCACCGCCGGCCCACCGACCGCTCTGACGCCCGGCCACTGATGGGGCTGCAGCACCAGGTCGCCGACCTGTCCGTGACTCACCAACGCGAGAGCAGCCAGGCCGAACGGAACCCGGTGGGAACCCGAGACTGCCCCGCAGCCGCTCGACGAGCATCGCCGCCTGGATACGGCGGCCCACCCCCAACTTGGCCGGGATCGACGAGACAGGTTCTTGACCGTCTTCTCCTTCAGGAACAGCCGCTCGGTGATCTGGCGGTTCGTCAGCCCTTCAACGATGAGGTCCAGGATCTGCGCCTCACGCGGGGACAGTCGCTGCAACTCCGCTGAGAACGCGGCCGGTTCGGGTTCCGGGCAGGGACCACGCAGCCGTGCCATGGCCCGTGCCGTGGCCCGCGGGTCGAGCATCACTCCCCGCCCACCACCGTACGGATCCCTGCGACCAGGTCGGAGCCGTCGATCCGCTTGAGGACATAGCCTGCCGCACCCGCCATGATGGCGTCGAACGGCGCCTCGTCGTCGAACGACGTCAGCATCAGGCAAGCCAGCTCGGACATTCGGGCCCTCAGCTCGCGACACACCGCCACCCCAGCATGGTCCCCGCCGCCGCCCTCGCCGCGCCGCACGTCGAGAACGGCGACATGCGGGCGGACAGCGGGCACACGGGCGAGCGCTTCCCGGGCGTTCGCGGCCTTCCCGGCCACCACCAGGCCCGGCTTGGCTTCGATCAGGTCGCGGACCTCTCTGAGACTCGCCCAGCAGGCATCGAAAGGGCCCCGGCGGTCTGCTCGGGCCGTCCCACGCCCACCAGGCGCGCCATGTCCGTTCCCGGCCTCGCCTTGCCAGACTGGCGGCACATCGAAGGTCGGGACGGGCAGGCCCACTTGGGAAGGTCAGTCCGGCAGGAGCACCTTGGTCTGGGTCACGTCCGCTCTTATGCCCCAGAGCCTTGGGCACCGGTCGGCGAGGTGGCTCCCTGGGGTTCTTTCGGCAGCTGCACAAGCGTCTGGCGAACTGTTTCGCGCGCCCCGTCGCTCACGGGGAGCGCGAAGAGGACGGCCATGGCCACCAGGGAGGTCCGCACACCGGTGCCCGCGTCACCGACGCCCGGTGTGAACGGCACGATGAGAGCTGCCAGGATGAGGACGACCGGTGCGGCCGTGCGATGCAGGACCAGGCTGAGGCGCGAGGCAAGAGATACCTCGGGGGCGCTTTCCAGCAGTGTGGTCCAGTCGCAGCTGGAAGCCGCCAACGCCCGGCGAAACAGTTGTTTTCCGATCTTGCGATATTGGCGCCCGGTGGCGCCCTGCCGGATCTCGCTGCCGTAACCGCGAACGAGGGCAGCTATGCGCGCGTGCCGTTCGCGGAGCGCCCTGCGTGCAGACCGGTCGCGCAGGGAGGCCACACGCCTGGGTAGCGGGTCGACCTCGATCGCACGCGCGACCCTTTGGACGTACGAGCACAGGAACCTGACGTCTTTCACACTCAGAGGGACACGGGACTCCGTTGCTCCCAGAGTCAGGGCGAGGTCCAGGAGCGCGATCGTGGGGAAATCCAGAGGAAGTTCTTCGTCGCGGCGCAGATGACGGAACAGGTAGTCGAGATAGAACTGCCACCAGCGGATGGCTACACAGCCCATGCCCGCCGCAACTGACAGGAAAATGAACCAGCTCGGCCACCACTGGCCACCGGCTGTCCACAAGAAGACGACCGACCAGGGAAGTCCGACAAGGGTGAACCCGATCGCAAGCACCAGCGCCACGACACCCGAATCGAAGCGGCGCGTCGGCCGGCTCGGCTGTTCGAATACGGGATGGGTCATCCGACGGGCCGCCTTCACGGCGGCCCTTGGGTGACTGAGCAGGGCTGCCACCGACACCACTGAGGTGAGCAGCAGAAGCTGCTGCCCCAAGGAGGCCTCCAGTGTGCCGACCACGCCACTGTCCAGCAGTGCCATGAGTGCCGCTGCCACGACTGCGCCCCCGAAGCACGTCAGGGCCATCGCCGTCTGCTCAGCCCGGTCCAGCATCCAGACCGGCCGGGGACCACGGCCGAATGCCGCCAGGTAGACGTTGATCAGCTGTTCGCGGTGCCCGGTCTGCAGCCACGGAGCCGTGTGCAAGAAGGCTGCGCGCAGATCAACCCTGATAGCTTCGACCCACCGCTCCTGCCTGCGCAATTGCCCAGGCGAATGCGCTCTCTGATACCAACGCCATAGCTTGTCTGGTCCCCACATGCATCCCCCGAGACGGCAGCCGCGCCACGCGGTGGCCTCACCCAGCGTGCCACCCGCAGCCCCTCGGAGACAGGGCGCCGAAGCGCAACCGGCGTCGATTGACGCTCTTGGCAATCGGTTCAGGCCATACGCTTGTGGAGTGTGACGAGGCGTCACACTCCTGGCATCGTCATCTATGTATGCCGAACCCTCAGAGGCTGTCGGACCCGTCGGCGGCCTCGTCCTCCGCGGGCCTGCCCGACAGTTACCGTCGCATCCCAGGGATCACGACCGGCACCGCAGCAACCGACCGGTACCGCCCCAGCGGGCACCGGTGCCGGGGCCGTCCTTCGCGCGGGAAACACGCCGTGCAGGACGAAACCGGCCACCGCTTCGTGAGAGCACACCGCCATGTCCCTGCGACGGGTCGACTCATCTCCCGACGAGACCCTCCACCTGCTCGGCACGGCTCCCCCAGGCCGGGTTGTCTTCACCCGGCTTGCCCTGCCCACCGCGCGCCCCGCCAACCACATCATCGACGACGGCGACATCGCATCCGCACCCACGAGGGCACAGCACTGGTCTCACGCGCCCGGCAGGAGGTCCCGCACGGAGTCGTCGTCTACGAGGCCGACGAGATCGACGTCGACGCCCGCCTCGGCTGGAGCGTCGTCGCCACCGTCTATTGCCTCCGCGTGACGGACTCCGGGCAAGTGACCCGCTACCAGGCGTTGCTCCACACCTGGCTGGGCCAGCCCATGGACTACGTCGTACGGAACGGACCCGGGTCCGGGCCCTGCGTTGCGCCGTGCCTACGCCTTGGGATAGTTCTCCGGGCTGCTGCAGGAGTTTGCGTACGTCCTCCCTAGCACGTGACAAGCGGTGATCTTGATGCGATCAGCGCCGGCGCAGCGAGACGCTCACCGAGCGTCGTGCCGATCTTCATACGGGCCCGGGACGGGGAAGTACTCCTCCAGGAACGACGTCAGCTCAGCCTGCTGAGCGGGCAGGTCCTGTTCACCGGAGACCGTGTCGTTCAGGCAGAAGACGAGACGGTCCCGCCGTGCGAGCAGGGCACCCAGGCGGACCGCAAGAGCGGGGTGGGTGAGGTCAAGGTAGGTGTAGCGCAGGCGGCCCGGCACCGAGCGGGCGGTGTGGAAGGCGTAGTAGTGGTGCAGGGACGAAACGATCGACAGGTCGTCGGGGCTGCGCAACCGGTGACTCGCGGTGGCGTGGTGCTGCACGGGGAATCTTTCCTCGATCTCGTACAGGACG
Organism: Streptomyces sp. NBC_00019; assembly: GCF_045041015.1. NCBI lineage: Bacteria > Bacillati > Actinomycetota > Actinomycetes > Kitasatosporales > Streptomycetaceae > Streptomyces > Streptomyces sp. NBC_00019. The sequence goes on along the minus strand of NZ_CP108302.1, from coordinate 10,800,434 downwards.
CTTCGCCGCAGTGGGTGCGGGGTGTGCTTCATCTTCTGGCTGATCACTGTGCCGAAGGTCGCCTCGATCAGGGCGCGGTTGTTCTTGCCCGCTGCCGCAACGGGCACGTCGTCCTCACAGGGCGGACCCGGTGGGATGAGGACCGTCGAGGGAAAGAACTTCGTCAGACCGTTGGCGAGAAAGAAGTCCTGCGGGGTTGTTGGCCTGCCGAGGAACACGTCGTCGTTGAAGTACAGGAAGTGCTCGGACAGGCCGTCGATGTGGTGCAGCTGGCTCTCGATGGCGTGGGAGTTGAAGGTGGGCAGCAGGCCCGGGTCGCTGAAGATCTCCTTGTGGCTGACGACGCGGAGACCAGGTAGGCCCGCGTCCAGCCATGACGGTGTCTGCTCGTCCGTGACCAGGTAGATGGTGCGTACCCAGGGCGCGTACAGATGGAGGGAACGCAGGGAGTAGCGCAGTTCGTCACGGTTGAGGTAGCGGGCCGCGTTCGCGGCTTCGTCGTGGTAACCCGTCCCGGTACATGCCGAACGGTGGCTCAGCCACTCCGGGTCACTGCCGTCGACCCATGTGTACACGACGTCCACGGGGAAGCGGATGTCGTCGGGTGCCGGGCGGGCGAACTCCCGACGGGTGCGCACACTCGGCGGCACGGTTCCGGCGGGTGTGAGCCACGTGAACAGCGAGTCGGAGGCGTACACCGCCAAGTCGGTGCGCCGCACCTGGTCGGCCTTGCGATTGGGACGCGGGGCGCGGAGCATGTCCCCTTCCCCGGTCCAGAACTCCACGTCGCAGCCGTATTTGGGGCCCAGCGTCAGCTGCCCTCGCGGGTCACTGTAGTACCAGGTCACGCGGATGGTGTCGGCGAAGGAGAGCCATCGCCAGGAACCGTGTGTGAACCCCGGCCTGGTGGAACGCCGTTCATGCCATCGCGTGTCCAGCGAGCAGACGTAACCAGGCCGCTCCCGGCAGGCCCGCTGCAAGGCGCGCACCACGGCCCTGCGGTCGTCGGAACAGACCGCGACAGCCGCCGCAGTGTTGCTGCGGCCACGGACCCGGAAATAGTCGATGCCCGCCTGCTCGAACGCCTGACATACCGCTGCCGCGTTGGCGTTGCGCGCGGCCAGTGGTGACACGTCGCTCTGCACGATCACCACCTTGGGGACGTCCCGCACCAGACGCACCGCCCGGTCAGCACCCTCGCTCAGCCTGTGCCGTACGCGTCGCAGCCAGGTCGCCCGCACCGTGCCCACCAGGTGCCGTGCAAGCGGTACCACCGCCATCTGCCGCTTCATCCGGGCGCGGGCCGCGACGGACGTCCGGGCCACGACGGCCCGTCTGATGCGACCGGGCACGGCGCGACGGTACAGGCGCAGCAGCGCGGAGTCCTCAGAACCGCGGCCGACCACGAGCCCTGATGCAGCCACGGCCGAAGACGACCTACGCCCCTGGGGCGTTGCAGCAGCCATGGGTTCTGCCCCCTCCGTCACATGGGTTCCTGACCAATGTCCCGCGAGCGGGAGCACTCGCACGGGGGCCTGGAGTCCTCGATCCGAAGCCGAACGGGGCACGTCACGCGGGACCTTCGGATCGTCGGCGTCCAGATCCGGCAAAAACCCGATCGTCGCGCGATGCCTACGACGGCTGCGCCGTCAGCTGGCATGCGGTGCTGGACGTGCTGTGTGCTGTGCGCTCTGCGGGCAATGGTCATAGCGTGAGGACGCTCAGGGCATCAGCAGCTCGGCAAACTTCGACGTCGCCGACCCGCAGGGTTTGCTCAGCTCGCTGACGGTCAGCCCGCTGGCCAGAAACGGGAGCGCGACGGCTCCAGTCAGACCCGGTGAGCAGCTCACGGCAGCGTCCCGGGCCACCGGCAGGTCGCCACGCCCGAGGCCCATGGGCGCCCCGGCCCTTGCTTCCACATCACCTAATGCAGAAGCAGGCGATCGCCTCAGGCCACTCACGGGCCGGCCCTCGCCGCTGTTGGATTGCTCCGTCGTAGCAGGCCAGTAGTTCCTTCCCGCGTGGGTGCGCGTGACGCACGAACCGCTGCCCCCGCTCTGGCACAGGAAGGTGTCGCCGGGCCGGGCGCGGACTGCTGGGGCCGGCGTCGCCTTCGACTGCCCGCTCAGATGCCCGCCCGGCCCGAGGGCCCGTCCACAAGCACCCGCTTCTTCCGCGCGTACTCCATAGCCGAGATCGGCCGCCTGAGCACGCCAGCGCACCACGGGGCGTCTTCGCGCCGTCGAGGTGCACATCGAGTCCGTGCACGTCGTCGGCATCCGGGCCATGGCCCTCCCGGCAAGGAAACTCTCGACGCCTCCCGTGACCATCGGGCTTCTCGGCCGAGGGCCCGCCTGTGGGCACAAACGGGCTCGGCCGGAGCGGCGGGGCCGGGGAGCGTGCCGCGGCCGCCCGATGCGCGCGGCGCGTGGTCGACGACCCACTCGCGGCCACGCCCTTTCCTCAAGGCCGCTCCCCTTGGCGTGGGCGCCGATCCCACAGGGCGGGGGAACCCCGGTGTTGAGATATTCGACGCCCTCGCCTACTTCAATGATCGGACGAAGGAGAAGTACGCAAGAGGCCCGGCCGGGGCCATCCTGAAGCCGACAGGGGCCTTGTGTCGTGTCTCATCGCGTGATCCACGTTCCCGCGTCTCCGTCCCTGCCTCTCCGAAGAGTCCGGGCCGGGTACCGGATGCATTTCACCGGACACCACCGGACCGCTGCGGTCAAGGAGCAGAAAGCACTGCCATCAGGGCCGGACGGCCCTCGGGGAACCGGCACGGGAGTGGTGCAGTGAAGGCGACGGGGAGGGCCCCGTACAGAGACGCGGAGGAGCAGCTGAGGGGGGTGCGCACCGCGTCATCAGGAACCGCGAGAAGCGGTTGGAGGGCCCTTCCCGTCGAACGCGCTGCCGTTCGTTCGCGCGGGGGTCACGTTGTCGGGCGGGCGGCCAACAGGGCCACGACGTCATCGGCGCCGCACTCCTCGCCCGAACGTGGGCGGGAACGGACGCATGTCAGTTGCGGAGCAGCAGGCGGAAGGTGGTGTGCCCGGGGCTGCTGGTGACGTCGACGGTTCCGCCGTGGGCGGTGATGACGGCGTGGACGATGGCGAGGCCGAGCCCTGTGCTTCCGGTGCTGCGTGAGCGGGCGCGGTCGGCGCGGACGAAGCGTCCGAAGACTTCAGGCTACAGGTCTAGTGACGGGGTCTTCGGGGAGGTCGAGGAGCCAGCGGTGTTCGGGGCCTGCGGCGCGGGCGTCCTCGGTGGCGTTCAGGACGAGCCGGGTCAGGTCGACCGTCTCGCGTTCGAGGGGGCATCCGGCGTCGAGGCGGGCGAGGAGGAGCATGTCGTCGACGAGGCGGGTCATGCGCTGTGATTCGGCGTCGATGCGCTCCAGGGCGTGGTGGACTTGAGCGGGGACGGGGCCGTGGCGGCGCAGGGCGAGTTCGGCGTGGCCGCGGATGTCGGCGACGGGGGTACGTAGTTCGTGGCCGGCGTCGGCGGCGAAGTGCCGGAGTCTCTCCTCGCTGGCGCGGAGTCTTTCCTCGCCCGCCTGGCGCCGGGTGAGAGCGTCCTCGGTGTGGCCGAGCATGTGGTTAAGTGCGGCGCCGACCTGGCCGACTTCGGTGCGTGGGTCGGTGTCGGGCAGGAGCTGCGGCCGGCTCCGGTTCGGCGGGCCTGTCCGTCGCCTGGGGCTGGGTGGCCGCGGCCGCCGTCGGCGCCGTTGCCCTGGCACTTGCCGTGAGCTGGTTCGTCACCCGTCGCCTGACCGCTCCAGTGGGGCGGGTCGCGGCCACTGCCCGTGCGCTGGCCACCGGAGACGGCACCGCCCGAACCCACATCGACGCACCAGGCGAATTCGGCGACCTCGCCCGCGCCTTCGACGCCATGGCCGACGACGTCGGTCACGCCGAGCAGGCCCGCCACCGGCTCGCCGCGGACGTCGCCCACGAACTGCGCACCCCCCTGGCCTCGTTGCAGGCGAGGCTTGAGGAACTGCGGGACGGCTACGCCGACCCGTCGGCGCGGCGTCTGGCCTCCCTGCACGACCAGACACTGCGGCTGAGCCGTATCATCGGCGACCTCGGGGAACTGGCGGAGGCCGAGTCGGCCCGGCTGTCCTTGCACCTGGCCGAGGTGGATCTGACCGCCCTGGCCGGCGCCGCCGTGACCGAGCGCGAGGCCGAGCTGCGTACGGCGAGGCTGACCGTACGCACCCTCCCCGGCCCCGCTCCCCTGCTGGTCCACGCGGACGCGGACCGGCTGCACCAGGCCCTCGGCAACCTGCTGAGCAACGCCGCCCGCCACTGCCGTCCCGGCGACACCGTCACGGTCAGCACGTCCGCCACGCCCGCCGAAGCGCTGGTCGAGGTGACCGACACCCGGTCCGGGCATCCCCGCTGACGAGCTGCCGTACGTCTTCGAGCGACTGTGGCGAGGGCCCCGGGCCCGTAACGGGGGCGGCAGCGGCATCGGCTTCGCCGTCGTCAAAGAGCTGGTCACCGCTCACCAGCGGAACGGTCTTCGCGGATTCCGGACCGGGCGGCGGGACGCGGATGACCATCCGGCTGCCCAGGGCCGAGCCACGGGGGTGACGGCTCGCTCCCGGCCCTGGCACCGAGCCGCGATTTACCTCCTGGGCAAATACCCCCTGGGGTATTTGACGACCCGCTCTCGGCCGACCTACTCTCAACCGCAAGACACCCCTGGGGGTATTTGAGGAGGCAATCAAGTGGCTCGAGAGACAACGCAGGAGGCGTTCGCCGTGGCCTGGGCCGACGGCGGGCTCGTGATCGACGTACGGGAGGCGGACGAGTACGCGGCCGGACACGTGCCGGGCGCCCAGCTGATGCCGCTGCACTCCGTGCCGACCCGATGCGGTGAACTGCCCACCGACCGTCCGGTGTACGTGATCTGCGCCAGCGGCAACCGCAGCAGGACCGCCGCCGACTGGATGAACTCGCGTGGCATCGACGCCTACTCCGTGACCGGCGGCACCGGCGCATGGGCCCGCGCCAGGCACCCGATCGCAGCCGGACGCCAGGAGCACGCGGTCTGAGCCGCTGCGCGTTCAGCCTTCGCTGCGGCCACCGACCACTCAAGACCCCCGCGATCCGCGCTCGGCCACTTGGGAAGGAGTTCCGCCTTGACCACCACGCCCTCACCCTCCGACGCACCGATCGTCGGCCGCCACCGCGTCGCCGTCATCGGCGGCGGCAGCGCCGGCATCAGCGTCACCGCCCGCCTGCGCCGGGCCGGCGTCACCGACATCACCCTGATCGAACCGTCCGACACCCACTGGTACCAGCCCCTGTGGACCCTGGTCGGCGGCGGCCAGGCACCCCTGCACACCACCCGCCGCCCCGAGGGGTCGGTGATACCGGACGGGGTCCGCTGGATCCGCCGCCGCGCCCTGGCCGTCGCCCCCGAGGCCCGCACGGTGACCCTGTCCGGCGGCGACGAACTCACCTACGAGTACCTGGTCATGGCGCCCGGTCTCCAGCTCGACTGGGACAGCGTGCCGGGCCTGGCCGAGGCCGTCGGCCACGACCGGGTGAGCAGCAACTACGCGCCCGAGTACGCCCCGCGCACCTGGGACCTGATCAAGCAGATGCGCTCCGGCACGGCCGTCTTCACCCACCCGGCCACCCCGCTGAAATGCGGCGGCGCCCCGCAGAAGATCGCCTACCTCGCCGCCGACCACTGGCGCAGGCGCAAGGTCCTCCATGACATCAGGATCATCCTCGTGATCCCCGACCCGGCGATGTTCAAGGTGCCCGCCTGGTCGCAGGTCCTGGAGAAGGTCGCCGCCCGCTACGGCATCGAGGTGCGACTGCGCTCCGAGATGACCGCCCTCGACGGCGACGACCGCACGGTGACCGTCACCGACCACGCGAACGGCACCAAGGAGACCATCGGCTACGAGCTCCTGCACGCCGTACCGCCGCAGAGCGCCCCCGACTGGATCAAGACGGGCCGGCTCGCCGACCCCGCGAGCCCGCAGGGCTTCGTCGACGCCGACAAGCACACCCTCCAACACCCCTCCTACGACAACGTCTTCGCCCTCGGCGACGTGGCGAACCTGCCCACGTCCAAGACCGGTGCCGCGGTGCGCAAGCAGGCGCCGGTCGTGGCCGGCAACCTGCTCGACGTCATGCACGGCCGCTCCCCCTCGCACCGCTACGACGGCTACACGTCCTGCCCGCTGGTGACCGCCCGCGACCGGATGCTGCTCGCCGAGTTCGACTACGACCTCAACCCCACACCCACGTTCCCGCTGCTCGACCCCTTCAAGGAGCGGCGCACGATGTGGCTGCTCAAGCGGTACGGCCTGCCGCCGGTGTACTGGCACGGCATGCTCACCGGCCGCCTCTGACCGGTCGGCCCGGGCATCCCCCGACCCGGGCCGACCCACTACCCCCGCCCTCCCACAAGGGCGGACCACACCCGTTTACATACCCCCCGGGGTAATGCACCCCTTCCGATACGGAGGTCACCTCACATGTTCTTCGCCCAGTACTACCTGGACTGCCTCTCCCAGGCGTCGTACATGATCGCCGATGAGACGACCGGCCGAGCCGTCGTCGTCGACCCCCGCCGCGACGTGTCCGAATACCTCACCGACGCCGCCGAACACGGTTTCACCATCGAAGCCGTCATCAACACCCACTTCCACGCCGACTTCCTCGCCGGCCACCTCGAACTCGCCCACCGCACCGGTGCCTGGATCGGCTACGGACAGCGTGCAGAGGCCGAGTACCCCATCCGCAAGCTGAGCGACGGCGAACGCATCAGCCTCGGCGACGTCACTCTGCAGATCCTCGAAACCCCGGGCCACACCCCGGAGTCGATCAGCGTCCTGGTCTACGAGCACGCCGACGACACCGTCCCCTACGGCGTCCTCACCGGCGACGCGCTGTTCATCGGCGACGTCGGCCGCCCCGACCTGTTGGCCTCGATCGGCGTGACCGCCGACGAACTCGGCACGATGCTCTACGACACCATCCAGCACAAGCTGATGGGCCTCCCGGACGCGGTCCGGGTCTTCCCCGCGCACGGCGCCGGATCCGCTTGCGGCAAGAACCTCTCCACCCAGCGTCAGTCCACCATCGGCGAGCAGCGCGCCACCAACTACGCCTGCCGGCCCATGAGTGAGGAGAAGTTCGTCGCGCTGGTCACCGAGGGCCAGCCGTCCGCGCCCGCGTACTTCGTCTACGACGCCATCCTCAACCGCAAGGAGCACGGTCTGTTCGACGCGGCCACAGCGCCCCGGCCGCTGCCGGTCGAGGAGTTCCTGCAGCGGCGCGCGGCGGGGGCGGTCGTCCTCGACGCCCGCTCGCCTCAGGACTTCGCCCCGGGGTATCTGCGCGGCTCGGTCAACGTGCCCGCGGACGGCCGCTTCGCCGAACAGGCCGGCATGGTCGTCACCCCCGAACAGGACCTCGTCGTCATCGCGCCGCAGGACCGCGAGGAGGAGGTCGTCACCCGGCTCGCCCGGATCGGCTTCGACAAGGTCGGCGGCTACCTGCGCGAGCCCGAGGGCGCCTTCCCTGCACTGGCCGACGAGATGGAACAGTCCAGCCGCCTGACCGCCGACGAACTGCGCCGCCTCCTGGACAGCGGCGAACCCCCGCTGGTCCTGGACGTGCGCAACACCGCCGAACGCGAAGAGGGCTTCATCGACGGCTCCCTGCACATCCCGCTGGCCGAACTCGCCCGCCGCAGCGACGAGATCCCGGCCGAGCGGCCCCTGGTCGTGCACTGCGCGGGCGGCCACCGCTCCTCCATCGCCGCCAGCCTGCTGCGCCACCAGGGCCGCACCGACGTCTCCGACCTGCTCGGCGGCTACGGCGCCTGGCTCGCCCTGCCTGCACCGGCCGACGTCTGATCCGCACCGCTCCCGGGCGGCAGCCGAAACCGTCGACTGCCGCCCCGGTCCCCCTCACAAGAAGAACGCTTCACGGACAGCAAGGACCCCCGATGACCACCAGTGCCGACAAACCCCGGCTCGATCCGGCGACCCTGCGCAACCTCACCCGCGACGGGGAGGGCCCGCGGCTGCTGGACGTGCGCACGCCCGGCGAGTTCCGCACCGCCCACATCCCCGGCTCCTACAACGTCCCCCTCGACACCCTGCGCGAGCACCGCGCGGAACTGCTGCACCACCTCGACGAGGACGTCATACTCATCTGCCGCTCCGGTGCCCGCGCCGCCAAGGCCGAACAGGCCCTCGCCGAAGCCGGACTGCCCAACCTGCGCGTCCTCGACGGCGGCGTCACGGCCTGGGAGACCGCCGGCGGCCCGCTCACCCGGGGCCCCGAACGCTGGGACCTGGAACGCCAGGTGCGCCTGGTCGCCGGAACCCTCGTGGTGGTCACCGGTATCGCGGGCCTGTTCCTGCCCGGACTGCACCTGATCGGCACCGCCGTCGGCGCCGGACTGAGCGTCGCCGCAGTCACCAACACCTGCGCCATGGGCATGCTGCTGGCGAAGCTCCCCTACAACCGCGGCCCGCGCACCGACCTCGACACCGTCGTCGCCGCCCTGCAAGGCCCGTCATGATCGCCGTGATCATCGCAGCGTCGCTGCTCATCGGCGTCAGCCTCGGCATCCTGGGCGGCGGCGGGTCCATCCTGACCGTTCCCATCCTGGTCTACCTGGCCGGCATGGAGACCAAGGAAGCCATCGCCACCTCGCTCTTCGTCGTCGGCGTCACCAGTGCCGCCGGCGTCGTCTCGCACGCCCGTGCCGGACGCGTCCGCTGGCGCACCGGGCTGCTGTTCGGTCTGGCCGGCATGACCGGCGCCTACGCGGGCGGACGACTGGCCGAGTTCATCCCCGGCACCGTCCTGCTGCTCGCGTTCGCCCTCATGATGATCGCCACCGCCGTCGCCATGATCCGCGGCCGCCGCGGCGCGCCCAAGAAGGTCCACCACGAACTCCCCGTCCTCCACGTCCTGCTGGACGGCATCGTCGTCGGCCTGGTCACCGGACTGGTCGGCGCAGGCGGCGGCTTCCTCGTCGTCCCGGCCCTCGCGCTGCTCGGCGGGCTGCCGATGACCGTGGCCGTCGGCACCTCATTGCTGGTCATCTCCCTGAAGTCCTTCGCGGGCCTGGCCGGTTACCTCGCCAGCGTCCACATCCACTGGGGGTTCGCCGCCCTGGTCACGGCGACCGCTGTCGTCGGCAGCCTGCTGGGCGGCCTTCTCGCCGGACGCATCCCCCAGGACGCACTGCGCAAGTCCTTCGGCTGGTTCGTCGCCGTCATGGGCGTGTTCGTACTGAGCCAACAGATCAGCCCCGACCTGCGCCACACCCTGCTCACAAGCCCCTGGGCCTGGGCCTCCATGGCCGCGGCGGCGGGGGTCGTGTTCAGCTGGTACATGCTGCGCAGATCCGACGGACCATCGCCTGAGCAGGCAGGCGACACCTCGGTACCGTCGGGCGACGCAAGCCGGAGGGCTCTCCCGCGCCCCACCCCTGCTGAGACCGTGCGGAGCAATGGCACCACCGCGTCACCGCACAACACCTGACGCTGCAACAGAGACTTCCAAGAACCCGGCCCCCTGGAAGTGTCCGGTGGACGACACAGACGTCGTGCACGTCGCGGACGCGGACTCGGAGGAACCCTCCCGGACGGCCACACAGTCAGATACCCCGCCGGGTAATTTCACTACCCGAACTCTTCGCGCACCCGACGACCCCGTCCACTGCCCCATCACCCCTTGCGCCGTCCGACCAAGGCACCCGCAGCACTGCGGCATGCGTACGGGAACGGGAACAAAACGGCCTTGCGCAACGCTTCCCCTTATACCCCGTCGGGTATTCGAGTCCCAGAAAACGCCCGCCGGGGACGACACCGACCCAGCGCAGGAGCGTGAGAACGTTGACGACGACTGGATCTGACCGGCTCCCTACGAGCGAGGACGACTTCGTCGTGACCACCTGCGGGCGCAGGATCGCCGTCCGGCGCCTGCGGCTCGCAGCCGCGGACCGGCCCATCAGCCGGATCACCCTGGACGTTGGCCGGGACCAGGGCGGCGAGCCGGGAGCGTGGGCGTCGCTCACCGCCGACGAGGCACGCGACCTGGCCCGCCTGCTCCTCCTGCAGGCCGGCCCGGCAGAGCACGGCACCGAGCCCGCAGACCCGTCCGGCAAGGCCTCGTCCGTCTGACGTCGCCACCGGTCCGGGTCACTCCAGGATCCGCAGATACTCCCGGTCGCCCGGGAGTTCCAGACGGTGCCGGAGCACCGGGTTGTCGGACGGCTGGCCGGCATCGCACGCCAGGGCACGGTCTTGCCGCTCGCGCGGCACCGGTTCGACGACTTCGACGACATGGCTCCCGCCCATGCCCCGGCCGGTGAAGGACGTGCCGGACTCGGCGTTCAGCCGGTCTCCGTCGCCCGCTGCGGCCGGCTCCAGCCCGGGACGGCTCGACCGGCCCGGTGGGCGGCGAGCAGCGCGGCGCCGGTGGCCTGTCGGTGGTCCGGGCGCCCTGTGGCGTTTCCCGTGTCGAAGAGGAGCAGGTGGCCAGGGCGCTGCCCGCCGATCGGACGGCCCGCCTCCGCGGCGAGCCGGGGCAACGCGATGTCGACGAGAGCGCCGTCCGGATGGTCGGCCCGTTCCATGTGCTCGACGCCCAGCTGCGGTGCGGCGCAGGAGAGTTCGTCCGCGCGGCCGGTGTGCAGGTCGCCTGACCTGCCGTGCAGGATGGGCGCCGCGCCGTGGGTGAAGCAGGCCACCGCCGCCGGGCAGCAGAGCCAGGAGGCCGCCCAGTCCGAACTACTCGTCGTCGGGATGGGCAACCATGGCCGGCAGCCGCCGTACCCCGTCCGGCAGGCCAGGTGCCGCAGCGGCCATGTCAGGTGTAGATGATCTGGCCGCCGGCCGCGTGCTCGTAGAACTCGCCGACCGTGATGATGCCCTGGACCTGCTCGATGAGGTCACCCTTGTCGAGTTCGAAGAGGTCCACGGACGCCTTGCAGGCATAGATGCCTGCGCCGGTGTCAGAGATCATCTCGATGAACTCGGGGATGGGCGGGATGTCGAGCTTCTCCATCTTGCGTTCCATGTACCGGGTGATCAGGTCCGGGACGCCGGGGAGACCGCCCAGCAGGGTGGGCAGGTGGAGGCCGGGGTTGCCGACGGTGGCGAGCTTGATGTGGTCGTACTGCTTCTTCGTGATGGCGTCGAGGCCGAAGAAGGTGAAGAACAGGTCGGCCGCGATGCCCTCGGCGCGGGCGCCGTTGGCCATGATCAGGGCCGGGTAGATCCCTTCCAGGGATCCCTTGGAGACGATGATCGAGACCTTCTCGATCGTGGCGGTGTCGGGCATGACGGCACGCTCCTTCGGGTCGGACCGGTCAGATGCAGCCGCGGGGCTTGGGGATGCCGGCGATCTTCGCGGCCGTCTTCGCCGGGCCTTTGGGGAAGAGCTGGTAGAGCTCCTTGACGCTGATGCCGGAGGTCTTGCCGAGCACCCGCACGGTGGGGCCGGTGCCCTTGGTGGCGTACTGGGCGCGCATGAAGCGGATGACCGTCCAGTGCCGGTCGGTCAGCGCCTCGATGCCGATCTCGCGGGCGATCTGCTCGGCCATGGGCTCGGTCCACCGGTCGGGGTCGGTGAAGAAGCCCTCATCGTCGACGGGGACGGCGGTGTCGCCGTAAGTGGCGGTGGGCATGGCGTTGCTCCTTCGGTTCAGGCGTGGACGTGGTGTTTGCCGTGCTCGGGCATGGCCGAGCCGATGCCGGGTATCTCCCGGCCGGGCAGCAGGCTGTGCCAGTACAGCCACTCGAAGGCGAGCTTGCCGAGGTGAGCCGCGTGGGACTCCTTGAGCAGCGGCAGGCCGACGGGGCCCGGGAAGTGGCCGGGCAGCGGCTCGGTCTCGTAGTTGAAGTCGATCAGCAGGGCCTTGTGGAAGCCGGTCTCGACGAAACAGTTGGTGTGCCCGTCGAAGGTGGCGTCCAGCGGCTGCCCGGCCAGGTGTCGGCCGATGTTGTGCACCAGCACCTCGCCCTCGAAGTGGGCCACCGATCCGGCCTTCGAGGCAGGCAGACCGGCCGCGTCCCCGATGGCGAACACCTCGGGGTGGTCGGGGTGTTGGAGGGTGTGCGGGTCGACGGGCACGAAGTCCAGCTCGTCACCGAGGCCCTCGGAGCGGCCGACGTACTCCGCGCCGCCGTGCAGCGGGACGACGACCGCCAGGTCGAACGGCAGCTCACGTTCGTCGTACGAGACCAGTCGTCCGCCCGGACCGTCGACCTCGCCCAGCGTGAACTCGGTGACCAGCTCGATGCCCTTGTCGGCCAGCAGCCCGCCCAGCGCCTTCGCCGCGACCGGCTTGGTGAAGGCGGCGTCCAGCGGGGTGGCGTAGGTCAGCTCGACCTTGTCGCGGATCCCGCACCGCTGGAAGTACCAGTCCGCCAGGAAGGCGAACTCCAGGGGAGCCACGGGGCACTTGAGCGGCAGGTCCGCCACGTCGATCACGACGCGGCCGCCGGTGAAGCGCTCCAGCACATGGTGCAGGCCGACCGCGCCGGGCAGGTCGTAGAAGGTGAAGACGTTCTCGCCCCAGCCGGGGCCGGTCAGCCCCTCGGTCTCCTCGGGCAGCAGCCGGGCCCCGGTGGCGACCACGAGGACGTCGTAGGACAGTCGGATGCGGCCGGCCAGGTGCACCGTCCGCTCGTTCAGGTCGACCCGCTCGATCCGGGCCTGCTTGTAGTCGCAGGCGGTGTTCAGCTGCTGCGGGCGGGAGCGGACGAGGTGGTGCGGCTGGGCCAGCCCGAACGGCACGAACAGCAGGCCGGGCTGGTAGACGTGGTCGCCGTCCTGGTCGACGACCGTGATCCGGAAATCCCGCTCGCCGTACGTATGTTGCAGGCGGTTGGCCGCCATGGTGCCGGCGGTTCCGCATCCCAGAATCACGATGTGTTTGCCCATGTCCCCACTGTCGTGCGGCAGATGGGGGCGAGGCATGGGCCACTGGTCCCCACCCAAGTACCCACCGGGGTATATCTTCACCCAGCCCATATGGGCTTGCAGTCGGCTTGCCTGCCGCGAACGCGCTGATAAAATACCCAGTAGGGTATATAGCCACGACAGCTTGCACGAGGGCCCAACGGCCCCGGCCGCACCCCGTCGGCCTCTCGATCCGCCGCACCATCCGCGGTCGACTGGAATCCGGCAGCAGTCGGCACCAGCGAGAAGGACCCGGCCATGACCGCCAGCACACAGCAGACCCCCTCCACGAACCAGCCGCACTCCACGGACATGCATCGCTTCGAGGTCACCCACGTCGACTGCGACGCCTACGCCCTGGACATCCACGGACACCGCCTCCAGGTCGACCAGCCCATCGAGGCCGGCGGCACGGACACCGCGCCCACCCCCACCGAACTCTTCGCCGCCTCCCTGGCCACCTGCGTCGCCTTCTACGCGGGCCGGTTCCTCCACCGGCACGGCCTCAGCCGGACGGGGCTGCGGGTACGTACGGAGTTCACCATGGCCACCGACTTCCCCGCCCGGGTCGCCTCCCTGCGCGTCACGGTCGTGCCGCCGCCGGAGCTCCCGGAGAAGCGCAGGGCGGCTCTGCTGGCCGTGACCTCGCGCTGTACGGTGCACAACACGCTCCGGCAGCCGCCCGGCATCGACCGAGAGCTGGAGCCATGAGCACCTCCTGGGCGCCGGCCGCGTCGGCACTACTGGAGCGCATCCGGGCCGGGCTCATCGGGGACGACGAGGTATTGGAGGGCCCGTACGGCCCTAAGCGGATCGTCTACGCGGACTACACCGCCTCCGGCCGTTCCCTCGACTTCGTCGAGGACTTCGTCCGCGAGCAGGTGCTGCCGCGCTATGGCAACACGCATACGGAGAGTTCCAGCACCGGTCTGCAGACGACCCGGCTGCGCGAGGACGCCCGCCGGATCATCCACGACGCGGTGGGAGGCACCGAGGACGATCTGGTGATCTTCTGCGGCTCCGGTGCCACCGCCGCGGTCAACAAGCTGATCGGCATCCTTGGTCTGCGCCGCCCCGGCCGGCCACCGGAGGCACGGCGCCCGGTGGTCTTCGTCGGCCCCTACGAGCACCACTCCAACGAACTTCCCTGGCGTGAGTCGATCGCCGACGTCGTGGTCATCGACGAAGATCCGGACGGCCACATCGACCTGGGCCGGCTCGAGGCGAGGCTGCGGCAGTACGCCGACCGACCACTGCGCATCGGCAGTTTCTCCGCCGCCTCCAATGTCACCGGCATCCTCACCGACGCCGACCGCATCGCCCGGCTGCTGCACGCACACGGTGCTCTCTCCTTCTGGGACTACGCGGCGGCCGCCCCGTATGTCCCGATCCGGGTCGCGCAGAGCAAGCCCGGCGAGGGCGACCAGAAGGACGCGGTCTTCCTCTCACCGCACAAGTTCGCCGGCGGCCCGCAGACCCCGGGCGTGCTCGTCGTACGCCGTGAACTCGTGCGCAACCAGGTGCCCACCGCGCCCGGCGGCGGCACCGTCGCCTTCGTCGACCCGCTCGGGCACCGCTACCTCGACGACCCGGTCGCCCGCGAGGAAGGCGGCACCCCGGCCATCGTCGAGTCCATCCGCGCCGGACTTGTCTTCGCTCTCAAACAGGCCGTCGGCACCGACACGATCCAGGCCGCCGAGGAGCGCCACTGGCAGCAGGCCCTGGCGCGCTGGGACACCAACCCGCGGATCGAGGTCCTCGGCAACCGCCACGCTCGGCGGCTGTCCATCATGTCCTTCCGCATCCGCCACGGCGAACGTTCCTTCCTGCACCACAACTACGTCGTCGCCTTGCTCAACGACCTTTTCGGCGTCCAGGCCCGCGGCGGATGCTCGTGCGCCGGACCGTACGGTCACCGCCTGCTCGCCATCGACGCGGCCACCTCCCACGCTCTGCTCGACGAGGTCGTCCAGGGCTGCGACGGCGTCAAGCCCGGCTGGGCCCGCGTCAACTTCAACTACTTCATCAGCGACACCGTCCGCGACTACCTCATCGACGCCATCGACCTCATCGCCGCGCACGGCCACCGGCTCCTTCCCGACTACCGCTTCGACCCGCACACCGGCCTGTGGCGCCACCACGCCGGCCCGGCCGCTCCCCCGCTGCGGCTGACCGACGTGCGCTTCACCGCCGACGGACGGATGACCGCATCGGCGCTCCGCCGACACCGGCTGGGCGAGGAGGCACTGGCCGGCCAACTCGACCGCGCCCGCGAGGTGCTCGCCTCTCGTTCCGCCCTGCTCGACGACGGCCCCACCGGGCTGCCGGCCGATTTCGAGCAGATGCGCTGGTTCCCGCTGCCGCCCGCCTGCCTGGAACAAACCCGGAATGGCGCCGGTTGAGATGAATACCCCACCGGGTATACGAGAGGAGGCCGGACACCATGCCGACCCTTGAACTGACCAAGGACAACCTCGAGGAGACCGTCACCGGTTCAGAGATCGTACTGATCGACTTCTGGGCAGCCTGGTGCGGACCGTGCCGGATGTTCGGCCCTGTCTACGAGAAGGCGGCCGCGCGCCACCCCGACATCGTCTTCGGCAAGGTCGACACCGAAGCACAGCCCGAACTCGCCGGGGCCTTCCAGATCTCGTCCGTCCCCACGCTCATGGCCGTCCGCGACCGGACCGTCCTGTACTCACAGCCGGGCGCGCTGCCGCCGCACGCGCTGGAGGAGCTCATAGGCAAGATCCGGACCGTCGACATGGACGACGTGCGCCGGCAGCCCGCGGGCTCGGCGGGAGCGAACTGACGCCAGGGCACCCGCGGAGTCTCCACGGGTGGCCCGGACCGCACCGCTCAGCGGTTGCGCAGAGCGGCGAGCGTGGCGTCCAGGTCGGCCGCGCGCGGGCGGTTGTGGGGCAGCGTGCCGAGCACGACCGCCATGCCACACGTGTTCGTGAGGGCGGAGAACACCAGGCCACCCGCGATGCCGACAGTGAGGAGCTGGAAGGCCGGGTGCACGAGCAGACCCAGAAGGAGGCCGAGCAGGACCAGACTTCCGGCGGTGAAACGGACCTGGCGTTCCATACTCCAGCCCGCCCGCGTGTCGCAGGCGGCCGGCGTGTGCAGGTCATGCCCCTCGGCGGCCCAGGCGCCGGTGCCGCCGACCAGCGTGGCGGTGGTGACACCCTGCTCGGCCAGCAGTTTGCAGGCACTCTCGGAGCGCGCGCCGGAGGCGCACACCACGAGGACGTCACCGCGCCCGGCGGCGTGCCGAATCTCCGGCAGCGCCCGCCGGATGCGGCCGAGGGGGACGTTGAGGGCACCGGGCAGATGGCCGGAGGCGTACTCGGCGGGGGTACGCACGTCGATGACGGTCAGTTCATGGAGCCGGGTGCGGGCCTGGTCGGTGGCGAGGGCGAGGGGGGTGGGTGAGCTGGTCATGGCAGGTGTGATCCTTAATGGTTGAGATTTTTTGATGGTCGACGCCGTCCCGAACCACCACGTAATGTACCCCTAGGGGTATTTCTTAGGAGTGATCGTGGAACTGGAGCTTGAGGGTGCGGACCTGAAGTCCGTGCTGAACCGGCTGCGCCGGGCGCAGGGGCAGATCTCCGGTGTGATCCGGATGATCGAGGAGGGGCGGGACTGCGAGGACGTCGTCACGCAGCTCGCCGCGGCCTCCCGCGCACTGGACCGCGCCGGTTTCGCGATCATCGCGACCGGCATGCAGCAGTGCATGACCGACATCGAATCCGGCCGCAAGAACGGCGAGGACGCCCAGCAGATGCGCGCCCGGCTGGAGAAGCTGTTCCTGTCCCTGGCCTGACTTCCTCCTCCTCGTGAACGAGGAGGATTTCTACGGCTCGTGCCGTGGGGTTTTCTGCTTCGTCGCCGACTGCCCGCCCGGAGTGCTCCGTTGAGGTCTCCCCCGGCTGAAGCCGGGGGTATCCACGAAAACCATCCGCTGCGAGTTCGCGCCGCGGCGGCCGTCACAGGGCGGCGTCGATCAGCATGAGGGCCGCCACGGCCAGCAGCACCAGGGCGAAGATCCGCTGCAGTGCGTGCGTGGAGACCTTCGTGGCCAGCCGTTTCCCGTCCCAGGCGCCGAGGACCGCGGCCCCGACGAACGGCCCGACGACCGCCCAGTCCAGCTCCTCGACCGTACCGGCGCGCGTCATCAGCGCAGCCATCGAGTTGACGGTGATGACCAGCAGGCTGGTGCCCACCGCGGTCCGCATCCGCATGCCGAGCACGCTCACCAGAGCCGGTACGGCGAGGAAGCCACCACCGACGCCAAGGACGCCGGTGACCGCGCCCAGCCCGGCACCCGCGGCCGCGGCCCGGCCCGGCCGTACCGGCACGACAGTGTCCGGGTGCGGGCGGGTCCGCAGCATGCGGAGCGCGGCCGCACCGGCCACCACCGCGAAGGCCGCTGTCAGCGCGGCCGCCGGAATGCGTCCGGCGAGCGCGCCGCCGAGCATCGCCGGGCCGATCCCGGCCGCCGCGAACAGCAGCCCCGTGCGCCAGCGGACGTGCCCGTCGCGGGCGTGCGCGGACATCGCGGTGGCCGAGGTGACGGCGACGATGACCAGGCTCGCGGTGGTGGCCGCGACCGGGGTGAAGTCGAGCAGGTAGATCAGGGCGGGGACGGCCAGCACACTGCCCCCGCCCCCGAGCGCGCCGAGCGCCAGGCCGATGACGGCCCCGGCAATCAGGGCAAGAAGGAGAGCACTCACGCGACGACGCCGTTGCGGCCGCGAAAGTCCACCACCGGCAGCCCCGCTCCCGCCCAGTCCTTCATGCCGCCGATCACGTCCACGGCCTCCGCGCCGCGGGCGACGAGTATCTCGGCGGCCTGCTGGGAGCGGTTGCCCGAGCGGCAGATCACGATCAGGGACCGTGCCTGCGCGTTCGCGGGCAGCCCGGCTCCCGCGACCAGCGCGGACAGGGGCAGGTGCACGGCTCGGGGGGCATGTCCCGCCTGCCATTCGTATGGTTCGCGGACATCCAGCAGCACGGCATCGCCGCCGCCTACGGTGCTGCCGTGGCCGGTGCGCGCGGCCGCCTCCCGGGCGGTCACGCGGCCCGCGCCGCCCCGACTTCGTCGGAAGATGCTCATCTTGGTTTCTCGCTCCTGTTTCCCGTGTCGGTTGGTCAGATCGGCCGGCCCTGTGCGGCGTCCGGCACCGTCAGGGGTTGCGCACGGTGAGTCCTGCCTTCTCGGCGGCGTCGAAGGAGTCGTCCACGGCGACGACGGCACGGCCGGCGGCGTCGAGCAGGGAGGCGGCGATGGCGGCGCGCATGCCGCCCGCGCAGTGCACCCACACCTCACCGGCGGGGACCTCTTCGATGCGGCGGTGCAGGGCGTGGAGCGGGATATGGACCGAGCCCTCGACATGCCCGCCGGCCCGCTCGGAATCCCGCCGGACGTCCAGGACGACGACACCCTGTGCCGGGAGCCGACCGGCGAGGTCGGCAAAGGTCGCGCGGCGGAAGGAGGCCGGTGCCGCGCCCTCGGGCACCCAGCCCTTCGGCCCGCCGATCGCCGCGGCGGCCGGACGGTCGATGCCCACCCGGACCAGCTCGCGCTGAGCGGCGGCCAGTTGGCCGGGCGACTCGGCGAGCAGCGTGACCGGCTTGCCCCACGGAATCAGCCAGGCCAGATAGGTCGCGAGCTGGCCTTCGGCCTCGAAGTTGAACGAGCCGGAGACGTGCCCGGCGGCGAACGCGACACGGTTGCGCAAGTCGACCACCCACTCCCCCGCGGCCAGCCGAGCGGCGATCTCCTCGGCGTCCGCGAGGGCGGGCGGGGTCAGATCGACGGGTTCCGGGCCGGCGGCATTGGCAGGTCCCATGTGCGTGTAGTAGGCGGGGATGTCGTCCAGCCCGGCCAGGAGGCCGGCGACGAAGTCGTCCACGTCCCGGGTGAAGGCCTCATTGGAGGCTTTCTCCTTGCCGATGGTCGTGTCGCTGCCCTCTGTCTGAGCGGAGGAGCAGAAGCTGCCGAAGCCGTGCGTGGGCAACACCGCCGTTTCCTGGGGCAGTTCGGCGGCCAGCCGGTGCGCGGAGGCGTGCTGGGCCCGTGCGAGGTGCTCGGTCAGCCGCGGCTCGACGAGGTCGGGGCGGCCGACGGTGCCGATGAGCAGCGAACCGCCGGTGAACACCGCGACCGCCGTGCCGTTCTCCTCCAGCACGTAAGAGGTGTGGTGCGGGGTGTGACCGGGTGTGGCCAGGGCACGCAAGGCCAGCCCGGCGTCGGCGTCGACCTCCGCGCGGTCGCCATCGTGCACCGGTACGCGCTCGAATGAGACTCGCGCGCCGGCGGGGACGAGATACGCGGCGCCGACGACCCGGGCAAGCTCCAGCCCGCCGGTGACGTAGTCGTTGTGGACGTGCGTCTCGACGACATGGGATATCCGCACCCCGCGCCGGGCGGCCGCCGCGATCACCTGGTCGACGTCGCGGGGCGGGTCGACCGCCAGCGCCGTTTGCCCGCCGCCCGCGAGATAGCTCCGGTTTCCGAGTCCCGGCACCTCGATCGTGTCGACGAAGAACACGAGGTACTCCCTTCCAGTGAAGAATTACCCCTGGGGGTATGTCTCCGACGGTAACATGAGTACCCCCGGGGGTATTTTCAAGGGCAGGGAAAGCCCGCAGAAACGAGAAAGGCCACGCCATGCGCTACGACCGCACCGTGCACCTCGACACCGACTTCGCCACCACCGTGGAACGGGTCCGCGAAGCCCTCGCCGAGCAGGGCTTCGGCATCCTCACCGAAATCGACGTCACCGCCACGCTCAAGGCGAAGCTCGATCACGACATGGAGGACTACGTGATCCTGGGCGCCTGCAACCCGCCCCTGGCCCACCGCGCCCTGGAAGTGGACCGCTCCATCGGCCTGCTGCTGCCGTGCAACGTAGTCGTCCGCTCCGACGGCGCCGGCACCGTCGTACAAGCCCTCGCACCGAACACGATGGTCGCCCTCACCGAACTCGACGCCCTCCGTCCGGTCGCCGAAGAGGCCACCCAACGCCTCGACGCCGCCCTCACCTCCCTCACCACGACGGACGTGACCACCTGACCTCAGAGCCCGAATCGACCGCCGGGTGCGGGCAGCCGGCCTGACGCCCACGAGCCCCATGGACACGAGCTCCCGCTGGGCTGATCCGCGGCGCGACAGTGCACAGCCGCACGGCGCGCTCGGCGACCGGCCGTGCGGTTCCAGCCGGAGCAGCAGCAGAGCAGTCCCCAGCGTCCACGGCTCCTCACGTTCCGCGCACCGAACGGCGCTGCCTCCATCCGCAGCAGCCGATCCCATCACGAGGCTGGGCCCGGTCATCGGAATCTTTCGTGGATACCCCCGGCTTCAGCCGGGGGAGGAAACGAAACTCCTGCGGAGCAGGGCACAGAGGTGGGATGCGCCGCCAGGGCGGATCCCAGTGCCCTGACCGGCAGGTTTGATGCCTGCCTGCGGTCTGGCTAGGTTGTGGGCGTGGCCGTGCACCCTGCGAAGCGGGCGTTCAAATACCGCTTCTATCCGAGTGATGCGCAGGCGGCGGAGCTGGCGCGGACGTTTGTCCCTCCACCAGGCTGTGCTCCGGCTGCGGCAGCCTGCGGGAGAGGATGCCGCTCAGCGTCCGTACCTGGACGTGCGGGAACTGCGGGATAGCCCATGACCGGGACGTGAACGCGGCGAAGAACCTTCTGGCCGCCGGGCTGGCGGCGACGGTCTGTGGAGCCGGTGTAAGACCTCAACGGAGCACTCCGGGCGGGCAGTCGGCGAAGAAGCAGAAAACCCCACGGCGCGAGCCGTAGGAATCCTCCTCGTTCACGAGGAGGAGGAAGTCAAGGCACCCGTGAGGCACCTGCGAGCAAGGAGAACGCCTGGCCGCCCGCGATGACCGCCAAAGGACCTGGAAGTCCGGATACACGAGCATGCCGAGGACTGCTCCGACGAGAGAAGACGACCAACGCACGAGCGGTGCTGACGTGCGCGCAACGCACCGTGAGCGCGAAGGGGCCGTGGCGCGTAACCGGGCGGCCCCGTTCGGACAGCTCCGATGTACGACGCTCACGCGGACTCGGGTACACCGTTCGGCGTGGGGCTGGGGATCGTCTTGGCGAGATCGACGGGCAGCGTCGGTGAGGCGGCCGCCGCCGTTTCCCGGGCCAGGAAGGTGCCGAGTTCGCCGATCGTGCTCATCAGCGGTGCGGGGAAGACCACCGTGCTGTTCTTGTCGACGGCGATCTCCACCAGGCTCTGCAGATTGCGCAGTTGCAGGGCCAGGGGGTGAGCCATCATCGTGTCCGAGGCGTCCCCGAGCGCGGCGGCGGCCAGCGACTCGCCCTCCGCGTTGATGATCTTCGCCCTCTTCTCCCGCTCGGCCTCGGCCTGGCGGGCCATGGCGCGCTTCATGCTGTCGGGGAGCTGGATGTCCTTGAGCTCGACCAGCGTGACCTGTACTCCCCATTCCGCTGTGGTGACGTCGAGGGTCTCGCGGATGTCGAGGTTGATGCGGTCGGTCTCGGAGAGCGTCTCGTCAAGGGTGTGCTGGCCGACGACCTTGCGCAGGGTGGTCTGGGCGATCTGGTTGATCGCCGCATGGACGTTCTCGATGGCGATGACCGACTTCACCGCGTCGGTCACCCGGAAGTAGGCGACCGCGGACACGTCCACGCTCACGTTGTCCCGGGTGATGATGCCCTGGGACTGGATGGGCATGGTGACGATCCGCAGTGACACCCGGTGCAGGACGTCGACGAACGGGATGATGAAGCGCAGCCCAGGATCCCGGGTTCCCTTCAGCCGTCCGAAGCGGAACAGCACTCCTCGCTCGTACTGCTTGACGATTTTCACGGCCATCGCAAGTGTCACGACGGCAAGAACACCGACAATGACCAGAAGGAAGATCAGTGCTTCCATGTGCTGCTCCTCAGGATGAGGACCACGTCGGTGTCGCGCGAGGTCCCGGGGCGGGGGATGACACGGCGGCGCGCGACCCACCGGGCACCGGGCACGCTGTCCAAGTGCTCGGACCGTCGTGAGAGCCGCGCCGTCGCATGAGCGGGGCACGGAAACGCGATGCGGACCGGTGGGCCCGCCGTTTCTCCAGCATCCCTTGCCGCGCGCGTCCGCCGCTTGGGCCGAACGGTCCCCGACGTGCCGGGATTTACCCGCGGGCGGCTCAGCCGTTGTCGGCGAGGAGAGGGACGGTCCACTCCAGAGTGGTGCCGGTGGGACGGTGTGGAGCGAGGGTGAGGGTACCGCCGAGTTCCGCGGCACGGGTGTGGAGGTTGGCCAGTCCGCTGCGCCGGGTGCGGGCAGGGTCGATGCCCAGGCCGTTGTCGGTGACCCGCAGCCTCAGGCGGGCGATGGTGACCTCGACGCTGACGTCCACGGCGGTGGCGTGGGCGTGCCGGGCGGTGTTGGTGAGTGCTTCGCGGAGCACGGCGATCAGGTGGTCGGCGATGTCGTCGGCGACCTGGGTGTCCAGCAGGCCGGTCATCCGCAGTGCGGGGCTGAAGCCCAGGACGGCGGAGGCCCGGCCGGTCTCGGCGACCAGCCGGGTCCGCAGGCCGGTGTCCCTGTCGGTGCCGCGTCGCCCGAGGGCGTAGATCGTGGACCGGATGATCTTGATGGTCTCGTCAAGGTCGTCCACGACCCCTTCGATGCGCTCGGCGGCCTGCGGGCGGTCGGCGACCTGCGCAAGGACCGATTGCAGGGACATTCCCCCGGCGAACAGCCGCTGAACGGCCAGGTCGTGCAGGTCGCGGGCGATACGGTCGCGGTCACCCAAGAGCTGGAGCTGTTCGGCCGCGCGACGGTGTTCGGCGATCTCCAGGGCGAGTGCGGCGTGGTTGGCGAATCCGGCGATCATCGCGACGGCCGCGTCGGCGAAGGCCGGGCGGCCGGGAAGAGCGGAGACCTGGAGCACGCCGCGTACGTGTTCGGGGGTGCCGAGGGGGACGAGAAAGGCCGGCCCCAGGGGGAGTCGGGCGGTGTCGTGTTCGGTTCGGGGGTCGGTGCTCCAGTCGTCGGTGGTGATGGTCTCCCCGGATGTGTAGACCTTCGCGGCCAGCGTGGTGTCCGGCAGGACCAGCCCGCGGACGCTGTCGCTGTCCTGGCCGGCGGCGGCCTCGACGACCAGGTTTCCGGTGCCGACAACGGGCACGGCGAGGGACACCAGACTGGCGTCGGCCATCTCGCGGACCGTGGCGGTGAAGGTGTCCAGGACCTGCGCGGGGTCCGTTCCGTGCAGCAGGCGGCGGGTCAGTTCGCTGCTGGCCGTCAGCCAGCGTTCGCGGCGCTGTACGGCGTCGTACAGGCGGGCGTTGTCGATCGCCACCCCGGCCGCGGCGGCCAGTGTCGCCAGTACCACCTCGTCGTCGGCGTCGAACTCCGCCCCGCCGCGCTTGTTGGTCAGGTACAGGTTGCCGAACACCGCCTCGCGCACTCGTACCGGGACGCCCAGGAAGCTCCGCATCGGCGGATGTCCCGCCGGGAACCCCGTGGCGTCCTGGTGCTTGTTCAGGTCGGCCAGCCGCAGCGAGTGCGGCTCGCGGATCAGCAGCCCCAGGATGCCCCGGCCCTGCGGGTAGTGCCCGATGCCGGCGATGGTCTCCTCGCCCATGCCGACCGTGACGAACTGTTTAAGACCGCCTTCCTCGCCCAGCACCCCCAACGCCCCGTACTCGGCGTCGACCAGGGTCACCGCGGACTGCACGATCTGCCGCAGCACCATCGCCGGATCCAGATCGGTCCCGACGGCCAGGACCGCCTCCAACAGCCCGCGCACACGCTCCTGGGTAGCACGTACCTGCGCGATCTGCGCCTGCAGATCGTCCAGCAGCTCATCCATCCCCAGCCGAGGCGCCGCCGCTCCCTCCCACCGCGCAGCGCCCGAGTTCCCGTCCACGCCGGCTCCCCTCGGGAAGGCAACTGCCCTCAATCCCTCCAGCATGCATCGGCTCGACCACCGATGGCAAACCGCGATCAGCTGTTCACAACCAGTGAATGACAGCGATGTCCACTGCGGGACCTGATGGGTATCCCCATGCCCAAGTCACCCCACGCGGTGCCGCCCCGCCCCTGACGGACAGCTCCTTCCGCGGCGGTACGCCTTTTCGATCCCGGCCACCGCCGGCACCGTACGGCCAGTACCGGTGGGTGCCCCGTCGTCGCTGCGGGCATCGGCGCCGGTCATGCGTCACTTCCCCGGGTCGGGCCGGTCCGTCGCCCCCGGCAGACCCGGAGCACCCCAGAGCGGGAACCAGCGGCCCAGGTCCTCCTCTATGCGCAGGTCGTCCTTGACCGTGGCCTTGACCTGGAGTTCCAGCGGGTTGTCGCGTTTCCGGCCGGGCAGTGGAGCGAACGGGTAGAAGCTACCGCGCTTGTAGAGGTAGACCAGCGCGAGCGGGCGCAGCTCGGCGTCGTGGAAGGTGACCAGGGAGCACAGGAGTTGCGGGCCGAAGCCGCTGTCCTGCAGGGCGGAGTTCACCGCGTGGAGATCGTTGACCAGCGCGGGCAGATCACCGGGGTCGCGGCGAGAGAGCAGCCACGAGTATCCGTAGGCGTCGCGGCTGAACTCCACCGGTACGCCGCCCCGTTCGCAGTCCGCGTCCAGCAGGGCTTGCACCTCCTGTTGGACCTGGGCGAATGCCCCGCCCTCGATGGCGGCGAAGCACACCGCGCCTTCGCCGGTCGGAGTGAAACCGATCGCGGCCTGGAGGGTGATCGCCGCCGAAGGCAGGCCGAAGAGCTGGTCCAGGTCGGGCTTGACCGGCTTGGTCCGGCCGAGCAGGACGTCCAGGAAACCCATGGGTCCTCAGCTCCTTCTCCTCATGTCTCTCCACGCGGTTTCCCACCGGCCTCGCCCAGTTCGACGGAGATCTCCGCGAGCGCCTCGATGCGGCGTTCCAGGCTGGGGTGGGTGGAGAAGAGCTTGGCGATCACCGTGCCGGGCCCGAGGGCCGGGGTGAAGAAGAACGCGTTGAACGCCTGGGCGGTGCGCAGATCCTTGGTCGGGATACGGGCGATGTCGCCGCTGACCTTGGTCAGCGCCGAGGCCAGCACGGAGGGTTTGCCGGTGAGCATGGCCGCGGCACGGTCGGCGGCCAGCTCGCGATAGCGGGACAGCGCCCGGATCAGCAGGAAGCTGAGGGCGTAGACGAGCGCGGAGACCGCCATGACGATCCCGAGGAGGGCGGCGGTGTTCTGGTCGCGGTCGTTGCGTCCGCCGAACAGCTGGGAGTAGAAGGCGAAACGGACGATGAGCCCGGCGATCACACCCAGGAAGGAGGCGATGGTGATCACCGCGACGTCGCGGTGGGCGACGTGGGACAGCTCGTGCGCGAGGACGCCTTCGAGTTCCTCGGTCTCCAGGCGGCGCAGCAGTCCGGTGGTGACGCAGACGACGGCGTGGTCGGCGTTACGGCCGGTGGCGAACGCGTTGGGCAGGTCCATCTCGGAGATGGCCACCCGGGGTTTGGGCATGTCGGCGGTGGCACAGAGCCGGTCGATGACGCCGTGCAGCTCGGGCTGTTCCTCTGCTGTGACGAGGTGGCCGTGCATGGCGTACAGGGCGATCCGGTCGGAGAACCAGAACTGCGCGCCCAACAACCCTGCCGCGATGACGACCACCACGACCACGGACTTGAGCAGCACGATCAGCGCGGCGATGAACGCCACGTACACCAGCCCGAGCAGGAACATCGTGACCACCATGCGGGCGGTCAGCTGCCGGTCGGGTTCGAAACGGCTTCGCATCGTCATCGCCCCGGGATCAGGCCGTCGTCGGAAAGCAGTTCACGCACCTGCCGCAGGGTGGTGTCCTCGTCGGGCAGCACCAGGTCGGACGGTGTGATCCGCTCGTCCGGCAGTGGTGTGCCGAGGCTGCGTACCGCGTCCAGCAGGGCCGACAGGGCGGAGGCGAACTCCGTCTCGTCGCCCGCGTCGGCGGCCGACTGCAGGGCGGAGTCCAGTTGGTTGAGCCGGGTCAGGTGCTGTTCGGCGATCTCGTACTGGCCCTCGCCGAGAATCCGCATGATCATGACGTCTCCTTCTGGTCCGACGAGCCCTTCGACGGTTGTGTGCCCTCCACCGCCAGCGGGGTAGCGGCGGCCGGGAGCTGGGCCTTCATCCGGGCCAGCTCGATCTCGACGTCCTGGCCCGCGGTGACGGCCTCCAGTTCGGCCTGGATATCGTCACGCCCGGCTGGCAGCGTGGCGTCCTCCAGCGCACCGGTGGCGATCAGCTCGTCCAGTGCACCGGCCCGAGCCTGGAGTTGCTCGGTCTTGTCCTGGGCGCGTTGCATGGCCAGGCCGACGTCGCCCATCTCCTCGCCGATGCCGGTGACGGCCTCGGTGATGCGGGTCTGCGCCTCGGCCGCGGTGTAGGTGGCCTTGATGGTCTCCTTGCGGGTGCGGAACGCGTCCACCTTCGCCGCCAGACGCTGTTCGGCCAGGATGAGCTTCTCCTCCTGCTCCTTCAGCGACGCCTGCTGGGTCTGCATATCGGTGATCTGTGAGGCCACGGCCGTGCGGCGGGTGAGCGCCTCTCGGGCCAGGTCCTCGCGTCCCACGGCGAGCGCCTGACCGGCCTGGTCCTGCAGCTTGGCCGTGGACTGCTGCAACTGGGTCACCTGCAGCTCGACGCGCTTGCGGCTGGTCGCCACATCGGCAAGGCCGCGTCGCACCTTCTGCAGCATCTGGAGCTGCTGCTCGTAGGAATAGTCCAGGACCTCGCGTGGGTCCTCGGCCTTGTCCAGTGCCTTGTTCGCCTTGATCCGGAACAGGGCGGCGATGCGGTGGGTGATGCTGGTCATGGCGACCGCCTCCTCAGTTGGCTTGCTCGTGTTCCGCACGGCCCGTCACCGGGCTTGTGCCGCTTCGGGTCTCGGCGGACGTCCGGCGGGGGCGTCTGGGCCAGAAGGCGGGCGTGCGGGCGGCGTAGGTGTCCCACTGTTCACCGAACCGGTGGGCGACCTCGCCGCTCATCCGCCGCTGGTGGTCAGGCGCATCGATCCCGCCGTGCGTTCGCAGGCCCGCACACCGGCGTCCGGCGGCCTCCAGGCCGACGCGGCGGCCCCGGAGCCGGGCCACAGGAGGGCAGCGGTTCTCGCGGGGTGCGATCAGGCGGCCTGTGTCGTAGGCCAGTGTCGCCATGATCAGCACGCCGATCGACATCGCCGCCGGCGTCTGCATGACCAGTCCCCTCCATCACGATGCGTCCAAGACAGGTCCCCTGCCGTTTCCGTGTGTCTCAGCGGAAGGGCTTGTGGTCGTGCGGTTCGCGGCCTTTGGGTGCCTCGTCGTGGCCGGGCCCGCGTCCGTGCACGTCACCGCCGCGCATGCCGCGCATCATGAAGAACATCATCAGCGGGCAGGCGAGCACGATGAGGAGGAAGGCGAGGTCGCCCAGCGGCACGCCGAGCGCCAGTGCGCCGACCACGACGATGGCCACCGCGACCGCGTACAGGCCGTAGTTCCTGTTGTTGTTCATAACCGGTCCTCCTCCTTGGGAGGGGCCTCAGTGTTTGGTGAGAGGGCCGGAGGAGCGCAGGACGGCGAGGCGTCGCTGGTACTCCTCTTCATCGATGTCGCCGCGGGCGAACCGCTCGGCGAGCAGCTGCTCCGGCGAGGGCCCGGCGAGGGTGTGGGGATGCTGCTCGGGGGCGCGGTTCACGGCCCGGAAGAACAGGACGGCAGCGGTGATGATCAAAGCCCAGAACAGGATCATGCTGGCCGACATGGCGAACCAGCCCCAGCCGCTGACGTCGTGGTCGTACCAGAACATTGCGATTCACTTCCCCGCACTCGGGGGCTGCGGGCTCGGGGCCCGCCGTCCGGTCGGCGTTCTCTGGTCCTTCCACAGTCGCCCCGTCCGGGTCCCCTGCACAGGGCCGCCCGGCCCCCTGCGCCGGGACGTTCAGCCCTTACCTGGTAGGGGTAGCGGGGCGACGCTGGGGGTGTGCCATCCCGCAGAAGGGACGATCCGCCATGGATGTCGCCGATATCGCAGTAGTGGTCCTGGCCGTCGCGTTGATCGCCGGTTTGGGCTGGTTCTTCTTCGGCCCCCGCAAGGCGCGCACCGCGCGGCTGGAGGGCGGGGTGCAGTACGTCGAGGTGACCGTGCGGGGCGGCTACAGCCCCGACGTCATCAAGGTCCGCCAGGGGATTCCGCTGGAGCTGGTCTTCGACCGGCAGGAGTCCGGCGAGTGCACGTCACGGGTGGTCTTCCCCGACCTGCGGGTGAGTGCCGGGCTGCCGGCGTATACGCGCACCACCGTGCGGGTGGATCCGGCCGAGACCGGTTCCTTCGGGTTCGCGTGCGGGATGAACATGATCCACGGCACACTGCTCGTCGAACCGGACAGCGGGCAAGGTACCCCGGACAGTCGTGAGACCCACGTCGCTCCTGCCGCAGGGCCTCCCGGCGGTGATACCTCGGCCGGCGAGGCGGAGGCGTCGGAGGCCGCCGAGCGGCACGCGGAGATCACCGACCTGACGCGCAGGGTGGCCATCGGCGCGGCACTCACCGCACCGGTCCTCTTCGCCGTGATGGCGCACGAACTCTTCGGCGCCGACTGGGTTCCGGGCTGGATGCTCAACCACTGGTTCCAGCTGGCTCTCGTCACTCCCGTCATGTTCTACACGGGGTGGCCGATCCACGTGACGGGCTGGCTGACCCTGCGCCACCGCGGCGCGGACATGAATTCCCTGATCACGCTGGGCACTTCGGCCGCGTACGGCTACAGCCTGCTGGTCACGCTGGCCCCGGGTCTGCTGCCCGAGGACGTGCGCGAGGTGTACTTCGAGGCGGTCGGGGTGATCCTCACCCTGATCCTGCTCGGCCGCCTGCTGGAGGCCCGTGCCAAGGCCGGAACCGGCGAGGCCATCCGTGCGCTGCTGGGTCTGCAGGCCCGCACCGCCCGGGTGATCCGCGACGGAACCGAGGCCGAAATCCCCGTCGAGGACGTGGTTGTGGGCGACGAGATCGTGATCCGGCCCGGTGAGAAGATCCCGGTCGACGCCGAGGTGCTGTCCGGGTCGTCGGCGGTGGACGAGTCCATGGTCACCGGCGAATCGATGCCGGTCACCAAGCGGGCGGGCGACACGGTCATCGGCGCGACCGTGAACACCACCGGGTCCTTGCGGGTGCGCGCGAGCAAGGTCGGCGCCGACACGATGCTCGCCCAGATCATCCGCCTGGTGCAGCAGGCCCAGGCGTCCAAGGCACCGATCCAACGGCTCGCCGACGCCGTCTCCGCCTACTTCGTGCCCGCCGTCATCGCGATCGCCCTCGCCGCCTTCACGCTCTGGTACACCGTCGGCCCCGCCCCCGCGCTCACCCTCGCGCTGGTCTCCGCGGTCGCCGTACTGATCATCGCCTGCCCCTGCGCGCTGGGCCTGGCCACCCCGCTGTCCATCATGGTCGGCACCGGCAAGGGCGCCCAGGCGGGCATCCTCATCCGCTCCGCCGAGGCCCTGGAGACCGCCCACAAACTCGACACCGTCGTCCTGGACAAGACCGGCACCGTCACCGCGGGCAAGCCCGTCCTCACCGACGTGCACCCGGCTGACGGGTTCGACGAGGCCAGGCTGCTCGCCCTGGCCGCGGCGGCCGAGGCCGACAGCGAACACCCCCTCGCGGGCGCCATCGTCACCGGTGTTCGGGACCGGGGGCTGGCGCTGCTGCCGTCGTCCGGCTTCGACTCCGTCACCGGCAAGGGCGTACAGGCCACCGTGGACGGCCGCGCCGTGCTGGTCGGCACCGCCCGCCTGCTCTCGGACGTCGGCATCGACACCAGCGCCCTCGCCCCGGTCGCGGCCGAACTGTCCGCCCAGGGCAAGACCCCCGTACTCGCCGCCGTCGACGGCCGGGCGGCCGGAGTGCTGGCCGTGGCCGACACCGTCAAGGACGACTCCGCCCAGGCCATCGCCGCACTGCGGCACCTCGGCATCGACGTGGTCATCCTCACCGGCGACAACGCACGCACCGCGGCCGCCATCGCCGCCCTGGTCGGAGTGAACCGCGTGCTGGCCGAAGTACTTCCCGAGCACAAGGCCGACGAGATCCGCCGTCTGCAGGGCGAGGGCCGCACGGTCGGCATGGTCGGCGACGGCATCAACGACGCCCCCGCCCTCGCCGCAGCCGACGTCGGACTCGCCATCGGGACCGGCACCGACGTCGCCATCGAGGCCGCCGACATCACCCTCATCTCCGGCTCCCTGACCGGCGTGGTCACCGCCGTCCGCCTGTCCCGTGCCACCATGCGCAACATCCGGCAGAACCTGTTCTTCGCCCTGATCTACAACGCCGTCGGCATCCCGCTCGCCGCCGGCGCCCTCTACCCGATCTGGGGCATCCGCCTCAGCCCGATCATCGCCGCCGCCGCGATGGCCCTGTCCTCCCTGTCCGTGGTCACCAACTCCGGCCGCCTGCGCCGCTGGCGCCCCACCCCCCTGCCGACGACCGCACCGGCCCCGGTCGAGCCCCGGGTCGAAACCGCCGCCGACCGGACCGCGCCCGAGGCCGGAGCCGATCACCAGCACGACCACCCCACCACAGTGGTGGACCCGGTGTGCGGCATGCGCCTGCACCCGGCGACAGCCGCCGAACGACGCGATACCGCCGCGGGCAGCCTCTACTTCTGCTCCCCGCAGTGCGCAGCCGCCTACGACGCAGCCCCGGACCGCTACCGCATTCCGGCGGCCGGTGGAACGCACGAAGGAGATGAGCCCCGATGACCATCGCCCCCAGTGACAGCGCCCTCGCGCCCGCACTCCGTGGTTACGCGGATCACAAGCCCGATCACCTCGCCCGGCTGCACAAGATCGAGGGACAGGTACGCGGGCTGACCCGCATGGTCGACGACGACCGCTACTGCATCGACGTCCTCACCCAGATCACCGCCGCCACCCACGCCCTGCAAGAGGTCGCACTGGGCCTGCTCGACGACCACATACGGCACTGCGTCCAGGAAGCCGTCCGCGCCGACCAGGACACGGGCGAGACGAAGTACGCCGAACTCACGATCGCCCTGCGACGCGCGCTGCGCCTGTGAAGGGGCGGACGAGACGGCAACAGGGGGCCGGGCTAAAATCGCGCCGTGGTTACGGCCCGGTCGCCCTCCGCCAAGACGCATGCGCGGCGCCGTCCTCGTCCCTCTCGGCATCACCGCGTCGTTCGTCAGTACGTCATCAAGGACGCGGACGAGCCCGGGCAGGACACGCACAGCACCGACGAAGCTCCTCCCGCCACCGGTGCACAGGCGCCCAGTTCGTCCCCGCCGGCGGACAGCGGCACCTCTCCGAAGCCGGGTCACGACGACGGCCACAGCCATTGACCGAACGGCCGCAGGACGTACACGCACCCCCGCACGTCGGTCGCCGTGGTCGCATCGGCTTCCGGCGCACCGGCCTCACGCCCTCACGACGGCCGCCCGATCCCAGCGCATGGTCACCAGGTACGGCTTCGAACCGAGCCGTCGCGATCGCCAGCAGTTCGGTGGCGGTGCGGCTGCCGTCGACCGCAACGGGCGTGTTCATCAACCAGGCGGCAGTGTCGGCCACCGTCGCGGGAGGAGTGACGGGCAAGGTGCGAAGCCCCTCGCGACAGGAGCAGAGCAGCATCTCGTCCTGCTCGCGACCGGACACGAACCACCCCACGACAGGCGGTTCTGGCTTGGCGGGGGTGCTCCGAGGGTCTGGACGCTGGAATGTCCCTGGTCAGGTTGTATGAACTCCTGGCCAGGGACACGCAGACACCTGTCTCCCCAAAGAAGGCTCTGCCGCCCCGGGCCGTCTCCGGGGCGTCCATCGCGTCGGGTGCTTCTGAGAGAGTCCCTAACTCTTGCGGAGCACCACTGGGGTCTGTGTCATTGATACGCCCTCCGGCGTTTCGTGGAGAGGGCTGGTTGGGCACACCCTGGCCCTGACCGGCCTGTTGCGCTGTCCCCCTCTTCTCAGGTCGCCCGGTTCGCAGGGAGTCGGTGGCCAGGAGCAGCTCTGGCCTCCCGACACGGTGGGCATTCTGACCTTCTGCCGGCATCACCGGCTCCGGTCTCGCACGGCCCTGCCCGTCGGTCCGCGGGTCTCGGGTGTGTCACGGCCGAGGAGGGCTCTACTGGATAGGTGACGTGAACCGTGTGCGAGCCAGCCCCGCATGTCGTGCTCCAGCAAGGAGGACCGGTAACGAGGGCCGACCGGCCCTGTCCGGATTCGCGTCAGGCGAGGAGCGTGAGAGACACACCCCGTTCCGAGCAGGAGTGAGGATCATGCTGCAACACCGGACCGTGCAGGATCTGATGACCCACGGCGTCGTGCACGCCCGCCCGGACACCCCGTTCAAGGCGGTCGCGGCGATGCTCACCAACAACGACATCACGGCTGTCCCCGTCGTCGACGACCGCAACTGCCCGATCGGCGTGGTCTCCGAGGCCGACCTGCTGCGCCACGAGGCCGTCCTGCCGGATCCCGAGGGACACGCCCCCGCACTGCGGCTGAGCCCGCGGGACCGTGGCCGTGCCGAGGCCGACACCGCCGGCGGCCTGATGAGCGCACCGGCGATCACCGCCCGCCCGCAGTGGAGCATCGTGGAGGCGGCACGGGCGATGGACCGCCACAGGGTCAAGCGGCTGCCCGTGGTCGACGAGACCGGACAGCTCGTCGGAATCGTCAGCCGCAGCGACCTGCTGCGGGTCTTCCTCCGCCAGGACACCGCGATCGCTGAGGAGATCACACGCGAGGTCCTGCACCGCACCCTGAGGGTGGGCCCCGGCGCGGTCGATGTCACCGTGACCGACGGAGTCGTCACTCTGCGCGGCAAGGTCGGGACCAGGAGCCTCGTCCCCGTCGCGGTACGGCTGTGCCGTGCGGTCGACGGAGTGGTGGCCGTGCACGACGAGCTCGGCTTCGACGTCGACGACAGCGAGGCCGGGGCCGCGGAGAAGCCGTACGCGGACGGCGTCAGCGGATCAACCGGCCGTCAGTGAAGCCGACGGGTCCTTCTCCCGCTCCGCCTCCTCCAGGAGGGTGTTTGACGGATCTCCTAGGACTACAGCCGGTGGTTTCACGGTGCGTGAGCGCGGTGCGGTAGTGGCTGGTGCGGGCTCGGGTCTGGTGGTGAGTGCGCCAACGGCACCGGACAAAGGCACCCATGCGCGGCCCGACACGTACATGCGCGGGGGCCCTGCTGGGCCAGCGATCGAACACCTGAAGCGGGTGTCGCAGGTTCGAATCCTGCCGGGGGCACAGAGAGAAGGGCCGGCCCAGGAGAGAGGTTTCCTCCCGGGCCGGCCCCTCGCCGTCTCCAGGCTCGTGCCACACCCGTGCCACTACATCTGTGTGGAGGCCGGATCCCCTGGCCGAAGGAGCGCTGTGAACCGCGGCACGTACGTCATCCCCCCGCCCGACGAAGTCAGGCGAGCTTCTTCAGCTGCGCGTCGACGATGTCCTGGGGGATGGTCGGGGGTTGGAAGGGGTTGAGGGACAGGAAGGTGGCGATGGTGGAGTCCTGGCGGACGACCAGGATGGTGATGGGGATACCGGGCCCCCCGCTGGTGATGATCTGGGTGGCGTCGAAGGCGAGGGTCTCGTCGCCGTAACCGGAAACGGACCGGGACTGGGTACCGGAATACCCCAGCCCAGCACCCGGGTGGGCAGCGGACGGGCGCATCTCGGCGGTGGCGCACTTCGGAAGCGCTGCGCGCAGTTCGGTCATCACCGTGCGGGCGTCGGCAAGGGTGTAGGACGTCAGGCCGACACTCGCGTGCGGCCCGAGATCGTCGGAGGCGGACACGATGTCCTGGCTGACCTGGGCCGTGAAGTCGTGCAGGCTGCCCAGCTGTGCCGCCGCGAAGACGGGGCGGCAAGGTGCGGGTGTGACGGCACGGTAGGTCGTGAGGTCGTCGTGGTTCACCGGGCTGCCCTTGCCCGTGACGGTGTTGACGGTATAACCGGGGACGTCGTGCGCGGTCAGCGCCAGGCGGTCGAGGCCCTTCTGGTTGAGGCCCTTCCCGGCCGCGGAGGCGGGCGATCCGGATGCCTGCTGCGACGCCGAGCTCGCAGACGAGGCGGCCCCGGCGGTCGCAGACTGCTTACGTCCCCCAGCATCGTCCCCGCTGTCCGCACCACACGCGCCGGTCAGCGCCAGCACCGACACGACACCCGCCGCCCCAACGACCCGTCTTCCGACCGCAGAAGTATTCATCATTCGCCCACCCCCCGGCGCCCCGACTCGGAGCACCCACACAAGAAGCCCCGGCGTGTGCCGAGGCTGAAGTTCACAGGGAGCCTAGCGGGAACAGCCCGTGGGTCCACGGTGAGTGAGCGCGGATGCGCCGGCAGGCAGGTACGGATCGTGGTGCCGTATTCGGTCAACTTGACCCGGCCCTGAAGGACCGGGCTTGGAGGTAGCGCCCAACTGGCTGCTGGGTTGACTCCTCCGTCCAGACACCCCTATCGGGTGGCAGGGACGCGTGACTCACGCCCCGCGTTCCACACGCTCTCGCCACGGGTGGCGATGTTGTGGGAAGCATTCCGGTCGGCGTGGGCAACGACCCCGCACCCCCGGCAGATGAAAAGTCCCTGGTCGACACGGTTGCGTTTGTCGACGTGGCCGCACTCGGCGCATGTCTGGGACGTGTACGCGGGATCGACGAAGACCAGGGGCACGCCTGCCCGCTTGGCCTTGTAGACGATGAAGTCTGCGAGCTGGGCGAAGGACCAGGAGTGGAGCGCGACCCGTTGGGGCTTGCGGAGCCGTACCCTCTGCCGGATTCCCTTGAGTTCTTCCAGGGAGATCCCGGCCGAGGTGCGTTCAGCCTCGGTCACGATCGTCTTGGCGATGGTGTGGTTGGTGTTCTTGACGTGCCGCGCCTCGCGGCGGGAGCGCTCCTTGAGCCGGCGCGTGGCGGACTTGGTGCGCTTCTTCTGGAGCTTGGCCCGCAGGGCAAGCTGCCTCTTGCGATACCGGTTCAGGGCGCGTCCGGCGGCCTGGTAGCCGGTGGATGTGGTGGCGATGTTGACGATGCCGAGGTCCACGCCGATGAAACCGTCCGGCTCGTACGTCTCGGCTTCGGGAACCTCGCACGTGGCGATCAGATAGAAGACGCCGTCACGCTCGATCAGGTCGGACTCGCCCTTGCGGTACTGCTGGAGCACCTTGAGCGCGTCCGCCGAGCACACGAACCGCACGCCCTTCAACCGGCCTTCGGTGGTCCAGATCGAGACCGTCCGCTGGTCGTACTGCCAGCTCAAACACCGGTCGTCATACGGCTGCGCGGCATCGGGACGGAACGTGATCGGCTTCGACTCCGCCTTGCGGCGGCGCTTCGACTTCGGCTTGCCGAGGTTACCGGCCCGGATGTTCGCCCTCAAGGTGGTGTAGGCGTCGCGCACCTTCTTGATGGTGTGCTGGGCGGCCTGCGCCCCGAGACCTTCGGCCTTGAGGCGCGGGTAGGTGTGCTTGCGCAGCTCGTACTCACGCGGCACCCCGTAGGCGAACGCCACTTTGGAGACCCAGCACGCCAGATCGTTGACCGTGCGCAGGGTCACGGACAGCGCGGCGGCCTGCTCGGCCTCCGGCATCAGCTTCACCTGCGTCACGATCTTCACGACGATCACCGTACTACAGTTGATCTATGTCACCACGCTGGGAACCGAACCCCAACATTCACAGGGGCCGTACGGTCGTCTCCACCCTTCACGCCCACTTGGTCTTCACACCCAAGCACCGGCGCGGACCGTTCACCGACGAGATCCTTACGCGCTGCGAAGAGATCATGCGGGCCGTGTGCGCCGACTTCGAAACCGAGCTGGTGGAGTTCAACGGCGAGCGTGATCACGTCCACCTGCTCGTGCACTACCCGCCCAAGGTCGCCATCTCGCGGTTGGTCGGCTCCCTCAAGGGGGTGTCCGCCCGCAGACTCCGCCAGGAGTTCCCCGGCCACATCCGCAAGTACCTGTGGGGCGACCACTTCTGGTCCCCGTCCTACTTCGCCGCATCCTGCGGCAGCGCACCGCTAGAGATCATCAAGGAGTACATCGAGAACCAGAAGCGACCCGACTGAGGGCAACAGTGCAGACCCGTGCGCCCATGCAGGTCACCCCTGTCTTGAGAAGCGCTTCCTCCCGGGCGTGAACGCCCGGGGTTCCGCACTAGATCATGCTGAACTGTCGGTTCAGGAGCTATTCGGGAGCTTCGGCCGGCCGTAGTTGCGGGGAAAGGGCCTTCGGCCGCAGCTCACCACGCGGCGTTTCCGGGCCTGGCTCGAGCAGAGTGCACCCGGCAACCCACCTCGCGACACGCCACCGGCACGATGACCGCCGTCATCCGGCCCATTCACTGTGCCGGTCCGAAATTACGCGTCGCACGGCGATCCTCAGCGAGAGGGAGACGCGGATCGTCGTGCCGGCGGCCGCGGTCATCGCCGGCCCAGGGCGGCGGTCGCGCGCTCTTCGCCCCACCCACCCGCTCGCCCACGATGGTCTGCGTGACCTCACTGGTGCGGTGGAGCGGCTCAGCGTTTCGGCTTGGGGTCTCTTGGCTACTGTGGTGCTCCCCTGGAACAGGCGCCGGAAGGGTGCAGCGGCTTCCGGTCACTCTGCGCCGGTGGGGAGGCAGACGGTGAACGTGGTCGATCCGGGGCGGCTTTCGAGTACGACGCTTCCGCCGAGGGCCTCCACCACCGCCGCCACGATGGACAACCCGAGGCCGGTGCCGGTGCCCACGTCCTCGGTGCGGCGGCGGTCCCCGTGAGCGAAGCGTTCGAAGACCTTGGCCCTGATGTCCTCGGCGACGCCCGGTCCGTCGTCGTGGACCTTCAGTGCCGCCGCACCGGCGTCGGTCTGCAGGGAGACGGTCACCGTGCTCCCGACGGGGGTGTGCAGGCGGGCGTTGGCCAGCAGGTTGGCCAGCACCTGTTGGAGGCGGTGGGCGTCGCCCGGCACCGTCACGGGCTCCTCGGGCAGCTCCAGCGTCCAGCGGTGTCCGGGGCCCGCGGCCTGCGCGTCCGTCACGGCATCCAGGACGAGGCGGGTCAGGTCGACGGGACGGCGTTCCAGTGGGCGGCCCGCGTCGAGGCGGGCGAGGAGCAGCAGGTCGTCGACCACCTCGCCCATCCGGGCGGCCTCGGCCTCGATGCGCTCCAGGGCCCGTACGACCTTCTGCGGCACCGGGTCCGGGTGCAGCAACGCCAGTTCCGCGTGGCCGCGGATCGACGCCACAGGCGTACGCAGTTCGTGGCTGGCGTCGGCGGCGAAGCTGCGCAGCCGTTCCTCGCTCGCGTGCCGTTTGGTCAGCGCGTCCTCGACGTGGCCGAGCATCGCGTTGAAGGCACCGGCGACACGTCCCACCTCGCTGCGCGGATCGCTCTCGGGCGCACGGGACGGAAGAGCCACCTCGCCGCTCGAGAGCGGCAGTTCACTGACCCGGGTGGCGGTCGCGGCCACGCTGCTGAGCGGGCGCAGTGACCAGCGCACCCACAGCGCTCCCGCGACGCCGGCGACAGCAAGCGCCGCGCCGAAGACGATGGCGGCGACCAGTTCCAGCCGGTGGATGGTTGCCTCCACGGACTCCATGGGCAGCCCGGTGATCAGGACGTCGCCGTCCCGGCCGTGGGTCGCCATCATGCGGTAGTCGCCCAGTGAGGAGAGGTCCATCGTGTGTCCCTCGCCGTCGGCCGGCAGTTCTGTGAGCTCTCTTGTGTCCTGCGCGCCGAGCGATACGGTCACCGTGCCGCCCGTACCGCTACCGGACGGCACCACAGCAGCGTTGGTGACCGTGTCGCCGACCAGCCGGGCGCCGAAGGTTCCGACGGCCTGGCGGCGGGTGTCACCGTCCTCGTCGCCGTCGTGGTCGGACGGCAGCGTCCCGCCGTGCTCCAGGCTCGCCGGGAAGCGCACCCCCGCCTCGTGCAACTGCTGGTCGAGACGGTCGGTGAGAAATCCGTTCAGCTCCACCACCGCGGCCACCCCGACGGCCGCGCAGCTGACCGCGAGCAGCACGACGAGGCCGGCGGTGAGCCGTGCCCGCAGCGTGTGCAGGCGCAGCACAGTGGGCAGCCACCGACGTGGCCTCACCGGGTCACCGGCTTGAGCACGTATCCGGCGCCCCGCACCGTGTGGATCATGGACGGGCGGCCTGCGTCCATCTTCTTGCGCAAGTAGGAGATGTACAGCTCGACGACATGGGCCTGGCCGCCGAAGTCGTAGGACCAGACCCGGTCGAGGATCTGCGCCTTGCTCAGGACGCGCCGCGGGTTGCGCATGAGCAGGCGCAGCAGTTCGAACTCCGTCGGGGACAGTTCGATCAGTTCGCCGCCCCGGGTGACCTCGCGGGCCTCCTCGTCCATGACCAGGTCGCCGACGGTCAGCCGCGGCCCGTCCTCCGCCTGCCGGGCCATGCCGGCGCGGCGCAGCAGTCCGCGCAGGCGGGCGACGACCTCCTCCAGGCTGAACGGCTTCGTCACGTAGTCGTCACCGCCAGCCGTGATGCCCGCGATACGGTCCTCGACGGCGTCCCGCGCGGTCAGGAAGAGCACGCACACGTCGGGGCGTACGGCGTGCAGCGAGCGCAGCACGGCGAAGCCGTCGGTGTCCGGGAGCATGACGTCCAGGACGACGGCGTCGGGCAGCAGTTCGCGCGCCTCGGCGACGGCCGAGACGCCGTCGCCCGCCGTGCGGACCTCCCAGCCCTCGTACCTCAGGGCGCCGGAGAGGACCTCGGCGAGGTCGGGATCGTCGTCGACGACGAGGACCCGGAGCGGGGCGCCGTCGGTCCGGGTCAGTGCAGGGCGGGCGGGGCCGCGGGGGCGGTGGGTGTTCATCTCACGTACCAGGATGCGGCCTCGCCTCGTTCGGGGCCGCTTCCCGGACCTCTGAGTTCGCTCTGAGTCCGCCGTTCCCCTGGACCGCCCTGGCCGCCCTCCCCACCTGCGGCGGGGCCGCGCCGCAGGCCACGCGCTGAGAGCGGGCTCAGAGGTTGCGTCGGCACAGTGGCGTCCCGCACGGCCGACGGACGTGCGGACAGACAGCCGAAGGGACACACGGATGACGACGGCGTACGCGCAACGACGGGTCGCTCCCGCGCCTCCCGCGCCACGGCGCTCCCCCGCCGGCCCCCTGCTCGCCGCCCTGTGGGGCGGGGCCGCCGCCCTGATCGCCCTGTGGTGGCACGACACGGGCTCGGTCGTGGGTGCCGCGGGCTGGCTGACCGGCGCCGGGCGGATCGCGGGGCTGCTCAGCGGGTACGCCTGCGCCGTCCTCGTCGGTCTGATGGCCCGCGTCCCGCTCCTGGAGCGGCGGATCGGGTCGGACCGGGTGGCGCGCTGGCACGCGATGGCGGGCCGCTACACGATCTGTCTGCTGGTCGCCCACGTCGTACTGATCCTTCTCGGGTACGCCGCCCAGGACGGCTCATCGATCGTGGACGAAACGCTCACCGTGGTCCTGGACTACCCGGAGATGCTCAAGGCCACCGCCGGTACCGCCATCCTGTTCGCGGTCGGGCTCGTCTCCGCCCGCGCGCTGCGCCGCCGGGTCAGCCACGAGTTCTGGTACTACCTGCACCTGCTCACGTACGCCGCGGTCTTCCTCTCCTTCGGCCACCAGCTCGCCCTGGGATCCGACTTCACCGGCAACGGGCCCGCTCAGACCGCCTGGTACGCGCTGTACCTGGGCGTCGCGGCGCTGGTGGGGTGGTTCCGGATCCTCGCTCCGGTACGGCTCAACCTGCGCCACCGGCTCCGGGTCGACTCCGTGCACCGGGAGGCGCCCGGCGTGTACTCCGTCATCATCCGTGGCCGGAGGCTGCACGAGATGGGAGCACGGCCGGGACAGTTCTTCCGCTGGCGGTTCCTGACCGAGGGCATGCGCTGGACCTCCACGCCGTACTCCCTGTCGGCGCCGCCGCGCCCGGACCTGCTGCGCATCACCGTCAAGGCGCTCGGCGACCACAGCGCCGCCGTCGCCCTGCTGCGGCCGGGCACCCGCGTGTGGGCGGAGGGCCCCTACGGGGCGCTGACCGCCGAGCGGCAGACCTCACACAAGTCGCTGCTGATCGCGGGTGGTGTCGGCATCACCCCGCTGCGGGCACTGTTCGAGACACTGCCCGGCGACGTCACCCTCCTCTACCGTGCCCGCACGGCCGAGGACCTCGCCCTGGGCGGCGAGCTGGAGGCCGTCGCACGGTGGCGCGGGGCGAAGGTGCTGTACGCGCTCAACGGCGCGTACGGCCGGCGCCCGGATCTCACGGCCCACTCTCTGCGCGCGGCTGTGCCCGATCTGGATGCCCACGACGTGTACCTGTGCGGCCCGCACGGGTTCGCGCGGGAGCTGTACGAGGCGCTGCGCACCGCCGGGGTCCCGGACCGCCGTATCCACCACGAGTCCTTCGAGCTGTGAGGCCGTCTTGCACACGTTGAAGAAGAACCGCCCGCTGCGCCGCATCGTGCTGGCGGGTGCCGCAACCGTGTCCGGAATAGTGCTGTTGCTGTCGCTCAAGCCGCACACGACGCCCGCTGTCGCCGGAGTGGCCACCGTTCCCGCACCGTCCAGCAGTTCAAGCGGCACCAGCGGATCGGCCACGGGTACCCGGACCCTCACCGGGGACTCGGTCCAGACCCGCTACGGTCCCGTCCAGGTCCGCGTCACCCTGAAGAACGGGAAACTCACCGACGTCACCGCCGTCACCTATCCCCAGGAAAACCCGAGGGACCAGCAGATCAACAGCTACGCCATCCCGCAGCTGACCAGAGAGGCGCTCACCGCCCAGAGTGCCGACATCGACACCGTCTCCGGAGCCACATACACCAGCGAAGGCTACCGCCAGTCCCTCCAGTCGGCGCTGGACTCCGCGAGCAGCTGACGCCTGTCCTCGCCCATCGACCAGGACATGGGCGGTCTCCAGACGTCGAGGCCGCCGAGGACACCGGAACCGGTCGGCGCCGCCGAGGTCGCGGTCGGCCCTCACGGGAGGCAGCCGAAGCGCGCAGCAATGAGCGGGCCGCGCCGGGACACCTACCCGCCGTTCCGCCTCGACATGGGCGGCACCGAACCGGCCATCTACGTCAATGTCTTCCGGATCAGCGGCTGTCGCTCGTCTCTGTCTCTGTGAGGGCCGCCCGGCCTGCCTCCAAACGGGCCGCCGGGAGGCGGAACGGTGAGCAGGAGACGTAGTCCAGGCCTGCCCGGTGGAAGAAGTGGATGGAGGCCGGGTCGCCGCCGTGTTCGCCGCACACTCCGGTCTCCAGACGGGGGGCGACGGCGCGGCCGGCCGCCACCGCGAACTCCACCAGGCGGCCGACGCCCTCCTCGTCGATCGTCTCGAACGGAGAGACTCCGAAGACGCCCTTGTCCAGGTACAGGGGGAAGAAGGAGGCCTCGGCGTCGTCCCGGGACAGGCCCCAGGTCGTCTGGGTGAGGTCGTTGGTCCCGAAGGAGAAGAAGTCGGCGGCCTCGGCCATGCGTGCCGCGGTGAGTGCGGCGCGTGGCAGCTCGATCATCGTGCCGATGGGCAGGTCGAGCGGGGTGCCGGTCTCCGCAGTGACCTCGGCGAGGACACGTTCCGTCTCCGCCCGGGCCAGGCGCAGTTCCTCGACCGTCCCGACGAGCGGAATCATGATC
This sequence comes from Streptomyces sp. NBC_00019, assembly GCF_045041015.1. Taxonomy (NCBI): domain Bacteria; kingdom Bacillati; phylum Actinomycetota; class Actinomycetes; order Kitasatosporales; family Streptomycetaceae; genus Streptomyces; species Streptomyces sp. NBC_00019. Next base: position 10,758,840 of record NZ_CP108302.1, on the reverse strand, counting down.
TCGGCATGTGGGCTGCCGCCGGCGCGCAGGCGGGCGATCACCGCTTCCGCCACCGCGCGTACCTGCATGGCCATCAACCCCGGCACAGCCAGGCCCAGTCGGACGCCGCGCAGGCCCAGCATCGGGTTCTGTTCGTGCATGCGCTCGACGGCGTGCAGGAGCTCGCGGTCGTGCGGGTCCGGATCCGGAGTTGAGGCGAGGCGGACAGCGAGCTCTGTGCGATCGGGCAGGAACTCGTGCAGCGGCGGGTCAAGGAGCCGGATGGTCACCGGCAGTCCGTCCATCTCCTCGAGGATCGCGGTGAAGTCCTGTCGCTGCGGGGGCAGCAAGGCTGCCAGGGCCGCCTCGCGCGCGGTGTCGTCGCGGGCGAGGATCATCGCCTCGACCAGCGCCCTGCGTTCGCCGAGGAACATGTGCTCGGTGCGGCACAGGCCGATGCCCTGCGCACCGAGTGCACGCGCGCGTGCGGCGTCCTCGGGGGTGTCGGCGTTGGCCCGCACTTCCAGGCGGCGCACGGAGTCGGCGTGGGCAAGGGCGCCCAGCACGGCCTCGGTGACCGGTCCGGTGGCCCGGCCGGTCTCCAGGGCGCGGCCGACATCCGACGCGGTGAGCGGGAGCGCGCCCAGGTGGACGGTGCCGGCGGTGCCGTCGACGGAGAGGGTGTCGCCTTCTCGTACGACCGTTCCCGATTCCGTGGTGAAGCGGCGGGCTACCGGGTCGACGGCGAGTGTCTCGGCGCCGCACACGCAGACCTTGCCCATCCCCCGTGCCACGACGGCAGCATGGCTGGTCTTCCCACCCCGGCTGGTGAGGACGGCCTCGGCCGCGATCATGCCGGCCAGGTCGTCGGGAGTGGTCTCCCGGCGCACCAGGATGACGGGTTCCCCGGTCGCGGCCCGGCGTACGGCCTCGGCGGAGTCGAAGACGACAGTGCCGACCGCCGCGCCCGGCGAGGCGGGCACGCCGCCGGCGAGGGGCAGGTCGGTGGCCTTCGCCTCGAAACGAGGGAACATCAGACGGGTCAGCTCGGTACCGTCGACGCGGATCAGGGCCTCGTCAGCGGTGATCGTGCCGTCGTCGCGCAGGTCGTGGGCGATGCGGAAGGCCGCATCGGCGGTGCGCTTGCCGACGCGGGTCTGCAGGATCCACAGCCGACCGCGTTCGACGGTGAACTCGACGTCGCACAGGTCGCGGTAGTGGGCCTCCAGTGTGTGCAGGTGATCGCCGAGTTCGTTGTACGCGCGCGGGTCGAGGTTCTTGAGTTCGCTCAGCGGCAGTGCGTCGCGGACGCCCGCGACGACGTCTTCGCCCTGGGCGTCGGGCAGGTAGTCGCCGTACCTGCCCCTCTCGCCGGTGGCGGGGTCGCGGGTGAAGGCGACGCCGGTGCCGGAGCCGTCGCCGAGGTTGCCGAAGACCATGGCCTGGATGTTGACGGCGGTGCCGAGGTCCTCGGGGATGTGTTCCCGCCTGCGGTAGACGCGGGCACGTTCACCGTTCCAGGAGTCGAAGACGGACCGGATGGCACGGGCGAGCTGTTCGGCGGGGTCCTGGGGGAAGTCCTCGCCGGTCTCCTTGCGGATGATGTCCTTGAACTCCTCGGTGATCAGGACGAGTTCACCGGCGTCGAGGTCGTGGTCGCTCCGTGCCTCGCGGCGGGTCTTGTGCGCGGCGATGGCCTGCTCGAAGAGGTCGCCGTCCACTCCCATCACGGTGCGGCCGAACATCTGGATGAGCCGGCGGTAGGAGTCCCAGGCGAACTTCTCCTGCCCGGAGCCCTTCGCGAGCCCGGTGACGGACCGGTCGTTGAGGCCGATGTCGAGGATGGTCTCCATCATGCCGGGCATGGAGAACCGGGCACCCGAGCGGACCGACACCAGCAGCGGGTCGTCGGGCGCGCCGAGGGTGCGGCCCATGGCCCGTTCCAGGGCGGTGAGGGCATGAGCCGCCTCGACGCCGAGCTCGGGCGGCTCCTCGCCCGTGGCCAGATAGACCTTGCAGGCCTCGGTGGTCACGGTGAAGCCGGGCGGGACGGGCAGGCCTAGCCGGGTCATCTCGGCGAGGCCGGCTCCCTTGCCACCGAGGAGGGCGGCCATGTCCCGGCTGCCCTCGGCGAACGCGTACACGTACTTGATCGGCGTGCTCATCAGGGCTCGGCCTCTCATGCGTGGGCAACGACGGCCACGGGGCAGCCGACGTGATGGATGGCGGCGTGGGTGACGGGCCCGGTGCGTGGTCCGGCGGGCCGGTCGGTCATACGGCGGCCCACGACAAGGACGCTCGCCCCGGAGGCCGCGCGGACCAGCACGGACTGCGGGCGACCCTCGGTGACGGTCTCGGCGACCTCGACGCCGGGGTACTTGTCGCGCCACACCTGCAGGACTGCGGTCATGAAGCCCAGCCACTCCTCCGCGCGGTGAGGTTCCTCGACCAGTCCGATCTCGCCGGGCCCCAGCGTGAGCGGGGACGGGGATTGCCACGCGTGGACGGCCCTGAGGCGGGCGCCGCGGGTCCGGGCCGCCTCGAACGCGAACTCGATGACCTCGTCGCAGGGGTCGCCCAGGTCGAGGGCGAGCACCACGTCCCGGTAACCGGTGCGGGTGGAGTCGCTGCCGTCGCCGGCCGGCAGGTGTTCGTCGGCGGCCTCCTCCCCCGCCCGAACCAGGACGACGGGACGCTCGGCGCGCGCCACCACGCTCTGGGCGACCGATCCCACCAGGAACCCGGTGAAGCCACTGAGGCCGCGCGAGCCCAGGACCAGCACATCGGCCTGCTCGGCCATGCGCAGCAGGGCCGCGGTCGCGGGGCCCTCGACCTGTTCGTCGTCGAGGACGACGTTCGGGCAGGTACGGCGGATGCGGTCCTCGGCCTGGCGCAGGACGCGCCGTGCCAGATGCCGTTGGGCCGCGGGGGCGGGCTCGCCGTCCTGGCGCGGGTGCCAGCTCCTGGCGTGCACCAGACGCAGGGGCCGCTCACGGCGGACTGCCTCGCGGGCGGCCCACTCAGCGGCGGCGAGGCTCTCGGCCGATCCGTCGACTCCGGCGATGACGGGGCGAAGCATGATGCGCACCTCCTGTGCTCGGTCTGCTCCTGATGCCAGCGTCCCGCCGGGCACCGTCCACGGGTATGGGCCGCCAGGTCTCCCGCCGGGGCCGTTCGGCCCCCTCACACCTCATGGGATCGCGGACAGGGTGGGTGTTCCGCGTAGGGAGGGATGCGCACCATGGAACGAGTGATCATCGCCGGAGTCGACCGCTCGGCCCGCAGCCGTTCCGCGGCCGACTGGGCCGCACGCGAGGCGCTGCTGCGCGGACTGCCCCTGCGGGTGGTCCATGTGTCGCCCTCGCGCGGTCCGGACCCGGCGCAGCAGTGGCCGTACCGGCCGGAGACCGTCGCGGACCGCGCGGTCGCCGAACTGGCCGAACGTCACCGGGTGTTGTCGGCTCGGGGCATGACCCTCGACGGCCCTCCCGTCCTCGGCCTGCGCGCGCAGGCCGAGGACGCGGAACTGCTCGTGCTCGGCCTGCGCGGCGACGGAGGTCATGCCGGTGTCGCGGTGGGTTCGACGGCCTCGGCCCTGGCCGCCGAATGCGCCCGGCCGGTTGTGCTGGTGCCCGGTACCTCCGCCGGCCGGTGGCGGCCGAGCCGTGCCGACGGCGTGGTCCTGGGGATCGACGCCCGTGACCCGGCGGACGGCCCTCTCGGCTTCGCCTTCGAGGCGGCCCGGACACGCGGCGCGCGACTGCACGCGGTGCACTGCTGGACCTTGCCCGCACAGACGGCGCGGTCGCCCTTGCCGGTCCTGGAGGAGGACCGCGCCACCTGGGAGGACGAGCAGGTGCAGGCGCTGTCCGACGCGCTGCGGCCGTGGCGCGGCAAGTACCCGGACGTCGACGTCCTGGAGGACGTACGGCTGCTCTCCCCGGCCGAGGCCCTGACACACACCTCCGGAAACGCGGAGCTGGTGGTGGCCGGGCAGGGCGCCACGGCTCTCGCCCTGCTGCGGCACGCCCAGTGCCCGGTCGCCGTCGTACCGGCGTAGCCCCGCTCGGCCCTGCGGATGGGGTCCTTCGGCCCCTGTGGGAGTGCGGCGCGCACAACCCACCGTAGGTGTCATGAAGAGCCGCGGTCGTATAGCCGTCATCGGCGTCGGGAACGAGTTCCGGCGCGACGACGGCGTGGGCTGGGCGGTGCTGTCCCGGCTGCGCGAGCGGCCGCTGCCTCCCGGCACCCGGCTCGCCACCTGCGACGGCGACCCCGGACGGCTGATCGGCTTGTGGGAGGGCGCCCGGCTCGCCGTGGTGGTGGACGCGGCACACGCCCACCCGGGCACTCCCGGCCGCGTGCACCGCCTCGAGCTCGACGCCGAACTCCTCCCGCAGCCGCAGACCACCAGCTCGCACGGGCTGGGGCTCGGCGAGGCCGTCGAACTCGCGCGAGTGCTGGGCCGGTTGCCGGACCACCTGGTGGTCTACGCCGTGGAGGGCGCCGACAGCGCGCTCGGCACCGGCCTCTCCCCCGCCGTCGCCGACGCCGTGGAACCCCTGGTGAAGGCCGTCGAGGCCGAGATCGCGAGGAGGCCGGCATGACCGCGCTCCGCTTCCACGTGGAGGGCATCGTCCAGGGCGTCGGCTTCCGGCCGTTCGTCCACCGCACGGCATCGGCGCTCGGCCTGGACGGCTGGGTCGCCAACGTCAACGGCCATGTCGAGGGCGAGGTCGCCGGACCGCCCCGTGCGATCGAGGAGTTCGCCGCCCGTCTGCGCACCGACGCACCGCCCCTCGCCCGAGTGCGCCACGTCCGGCTGACCGGCGCCGAGCAGCGGTCGGCCCACGACCAAGGCTTTGAGGTACGCCACAGCACCCCCGGCCGCACGGGCGCGGCACCGCGCGAGATCCCACCCGACGCCGCGATCTGTGCCGCCTGTCTGCACGAACTGCGCGACCCGCACGACCGCCGCCACCGCTATCCGTTCATCAACTGCACCGACTGCGGACCGCGCGCCTCGATCATCGAGGACCTGCCGTACGACCGGATCCGCACCACCATGCGCCGCTTCCCGCTGTGCGCCCGGTGCGCCGCCGAGTACGCCGACCCCGCAGACCGGCGCTTCCACGCCGAACCCGTCGCCTGCCCCGGCTGCGGGCCGCGGCTCGCCTGGGAGGAGCTGCGCGGCGAGGAGGCACTGCGGGCCGCGGTGAAGACCGTCGACGAGGGCGGGATCGTCGCGGTGAAGGGCCTGGGCGGCTATCAACTGATGTGCGACGCCGGCGACTCCGCGGCCGTGGCGGAACTGCGGCGCCGCAAGCACCGTCCGGCGAAACCGTTCGCCGTCATGGTCCAGGACCTCGGCGCAGCGGCCCGACTGGCGCGGATCGGCGCCACGGAACGCCAGGTCCTGACCTCCCCGGAGCGGCCCGTGGTGCTGCTCGCCCGGTGCCGCCGACACGCCGCCGTGGCTCCGCTCGCACCCGAAGTGCACCCCGGCCTGGCCCGGATCGGACTGTTCCTGCCCACCACCGGCCTGCACCACCTCCTCCTCGACGAACTGGCCCGGCCCCTGGTGGTCACCAGCGGCAACCTGAGCGACGAGCCCATCGCCGTGGACGACGCCGAGGCGGCACGCACCCTCGCCCCGGTCGCCGACGGCTTCCTCACCCACGACCGCCCGATCCGCTCCCGGTACGACGACTCCGTCGTCCAGATCACCGGACGCACCCGGATCACCGTCCGCCGGGCCCGCGGGCTGGCCCCGGCCCCCCTGCCGCTGCCGGTGCGCGAACCGGTCGCGGGGGCCGGCGCCCAGCTCAAACACACGGTCACGCTGGCCGCCGACGGCCGGGCCCACATCGGACCGCACACGGGCGATCTGTCCGACCTTCCGACGTACGACGCGTTCCTGGCCTCGTACGACCACCTCAGGCTCCTCACCGGCATCGAACCGGTGGCGCTCGCCCACGATCTGCATCCCGGCTACCACTCCACCCAGTGGGCCGAGGCGCAGCCGCTGCGCCGGATCCCGGTGCAGCACCACCACGCACACGTGGCCGCCTGCGCGGCCGAGCACGGTGTGCGCGGCCCGTTCCTCGGCGTCGCCTACGACGGGCTGGGGCTGGGTGACGACGGCACCCTGTGGGGCGGCGAGATACTCGTCGCCGACCTGCGCGGCTACCGTCGCGTGGGCAGGTTCGCCACCGCGCCCCTGCCCGGCGGCGACGCGGCGGTACGCCATCCGTCCCGCACCGCCCTCGGCCACCTCCTCGGCGGCGAGACACTGGGCTCCCCACGCCCCTACCCCTGGCTCACCCGGCCCTTCACCGACCGGCTCGACCCCGCCGAACTCAACGCGGTGCGCGCCCTGATCGCCCGGGGCGTCAACTGCCCGCGGGCCTCCAGCGCCGGACGGCTCTTCGACACGGTGGCCGCGCTGCTCGGCCTGTGCGACCGGGTGAGCTACGAAGGTGAGGCGGCCGTCCTTCTCGAAGCGGCGGCCGGCGACGAGCACGCGGTGCCGCTCGCCCACCGGGTCGTAAGGGCCCAGGGCCTGTGGGTGTACGACCCCGCGCCGACCCTGACCGACCTGCTGGAACGGCAACACGACGGAGAGCCGGTGGCCCGGCTGGCGGCCGCCTTCCATCTCACGATGGCCAACGTCACCGCGGACCTCGTCGCACGCATCGTGGCCGGGGGCGCGCCTCGCACGGTGTGCCTGGGCGGCGGCTGCTTCGTCAACCGGCGGCTGCTGACCGAGGTGAAGCGGCGGCTGCACGCACAGGGACTACGGGTGCTGGTCGGCGGTCAGGTCCCGGTCGGGGACGGCGGGATCAGCTACGGACAGGCGGCGGTCGCGGCAGCGCGGCTGGACAGGGAGAGGTGAGCGCGGATGTGTCTGGGCATTCCGGGGCGGATCGTGGAGGTGCACGACGATGCGGGGCTGCGGATGGCGACGGCCGACTTCGGAGGTGTGCGGCGTGAGGTGTGCCTGAGCTGTACGCCTGAGGCAGAGGTCGGGTCGTACGTCATCGTGCATGTCGGGTTCGCCATCAGCCAGGTCGATGAGGGGGAGGCGCGGCGGACGCTCGAGGTGCTGCGGGCGATGGGCGATGTGGTCGAGGCGGAGCTAAACGCATGAGTCCAGGAGAGCCGTAGTAGCCCTGGGCATCTTCAGCCCGCGACTGTCTGCGAAGGACCCCTCGGCTCACCATCAGGGCCGGTCGGCCCCTGCCCCTGACATCAGGCCTTCGCCGAACCTGGCTGTGGAGGAACACGGAGCCGCCCCGGACGAGGAGGACCCTCATGACCGCCACCACAGCTTCAGCCGTGCTCGACCGGAACGGGCTGGACGCGCTGGTCACGGCTCTGGTGGCGCAAGGGCGGACCGTGATCGGGCCGACCGTCCGTGACGGTGCGATCGTGCTGGCCGAGCTGACCTCGGCGGATGCACTCCCCTTCGGCTGGGGCGTAGAACTCGATGCCGGGCGTTATCGGCTGCTCCGTCGCGACGACGGGGCCGCCTTCGCGCACAGTGCGGGGCCGCAGTCCTGGAAGGCCTTCCTGCACCCGTCGCGGGAGCGCCTGTGGAGCGCCGACCGGACGCCGGAGGGCGAGGTGTCGTTCACCGCCGACGAGCCCGAGACTCCCTCATACGCCTTTCTCGGCGTGCGGCCCTGCGATCTGCGGGCCATCGCGATCCAGGACCGGGTGCTGACCGGCGGGCGATACGCGGACACCGGCTACGGCAGGCGCCGGAGCAAGGCGTTCCTGATCGCCGCCGAGTGCACCGAGCCCGGCGCGACCTGCTTCTGCGTCTCCACGGGCGGGGGCCCCGCCGCCGACGCCGGGTACGACCTGGCGCTCACCGAGGTGGACGGGCGTTTCCTCGTGCGGGTCGGCAGCGAAGAAGGCGCCGAGCTGCTGGAACAAGTGCCCCACCACACCGCCGGCCCCGACAGCGAGTCGGCCGCCCGCGCCGCAGTCGACGCGGCCCGCGACCGTATGGGGCGCTCTCTGCCCCCGGTCGACCTGCGTGACCTGATGGGCGCGAGCCTCGACGCGGAGCGCTGGGACGATGTCGCCGCCCGCTGTCTGACCTGCGGCAACTGCACGATGGTCTGCCCGACCTGCTTCTGCACGACCACGGAGGAGGTCACCGATCTGACCGGCGACCACACCGAGCGGTGGCAGCACTGGGACTCCTGCTTCGACCTGGACTTCTCGTATCTGCACGGCGGACCGGTCCGCGCTTCCGCCCGCAGCCGCTACCGGCAGTGGCTCACCCACAAACTCTCCACCTGGCACGACCAGTTCGACACGTCCGGATGTGTCGGCTGCGGGCGCTGCATCGCCTGGTGCCCGGCCGGCATCGACATCACCGAGGAAGTCGCCGCGCTGGACGCCGAACACACGGCACGCGGAACGGAGACGGACTGATGCCTCCCTCGATCGCCCTGCGCATGAACCACGCCCTGCCCGCCGAACACCGCGAGCGGCTGCTGCACACGGCCCGCGAGGTCCGGTTCCCGCAGGGCACCCGGCTCTTCGAGGAGGGCGGCCACGCGAACCGCTTCTGGATCGTCCGGGACGGCACCGCCGCCCTAGACCTGCATGTGCCCGGCCGTCGCGCCCCGATCGTCGAGACGCTCGGCGCCGGTGACCTCGTCGGCTGGTCCTGGCTGTACGAACCGTACGTCTGGCAGCTGGGCGCCGCGACCGTGACCTCGGTGCGAGCCTACGAATTCGACGCGGTCGCCGTACGGCTGATGTGCCTGAACGACGCCGAGTTCGGCCGCGCGGTCGAGCACTGGGTCGGCCGGGTGCTCTCCCACCGGCTGCAGGCGGCAAGGACCAGGCTCCTGGACCTGTACGGCCCCTACGGCAGCGAGGGCGGTGCGCGGTGACGGACGTACCGGTGCCGTACCGCGTGATCGCCCGGAGGCCGGAGACCGCGGACACGGTGACGCTGCGCCTCGAACCGGCCGGTGCGCCGCTGGAAGACTTCACACCCGGGCAGTTCGCGATGGTGCACTGCTTCGGGCGCGGCGAGATCCCCGTCTCGGTCAGCTCCGTGCAGGCCACTGGCGGGCTCGCGCACACGATCCGCGCGGTCGGCGCCGTCTCGGCGGGACTGTGCGAGCTGCAGGCCGGCCAGATGGTCGGCGTGCGCGGGCCGTTCGGCACCGGCTGGGAGCTGGAGCGGGCGCGCGGGAGGGACGTGGTGGTGGTCGCGGGCGGCATCGGGCTCGCCCCGCTGCGGCCGCTGATCCTGCGCGCGCTGACCGAACCCGCGGCTTACGGCCGGGTCAATGTGCTCGTCGGCGCCCGCACCCCCTCCGAACTCATCGCCCGCAAGGACATCGACAGCTGGACCACCGCGTACACCGGTGTGACCGTCGACCGGCCCGACGACCAGTGGCGCGGGGACGTCGGCCTGGTCACCTCCCTGCTGGACCGGGCCGCGTTCACCCCGGCCGACACATGGGCGTTCGTCTGCGGACCCGAGCCGATGATCCGCGCCACGGCACGCGACCTGGCCTTCCTGGGCGTGCCCCGGGAGCGGGTCCGCGTCTCGCTGGAGCGCAACATGCGCTGTGCGACCGGGCACTGCGGACACTGCCAGCTCGGTCCGTTGCTGCTGTGCCAGATGGGTCCGGTCGTGGACTGGAACCGGGCCGAACCGCTGCTGTCCGTGAGGGAGTTGTGATGGCACCCACACTCGCCGTGTTCAAGCTGGCCTCCTGCGACGGCTGCCAGCTCACCCTGCTGGACTGTGAGGACGAACTCCTGGCCCTGGCGGGCGAGGTGGACATCTCGCACTTCCTGGAGGCGTCCAGCGCGGTGGCGTCCGGCCCCTACGACCTGTCCCTGGTCGAGGGCTCGGTCACCACGGCCAAGGACGCCGAACGGGTCCGCGCGATCCGCGCCGCCTCCCGCCACCTGGTGACCATCGGGGCGTGCGCGACCGCGGGCGGCATCCAGGCCCTGAGGAACTTCGCGGACGTCGACGAGTACCGGCGCGTGGTCTACGCGCACCCCGAGTACATCTCGACGCTCGCCACTTCCACTCCCGTCTCGGCTCATGTGGACGTCGACTTCGAGCTGCGCGGCTGCCCGATCGACCGCCGACAGCTCATCGAGGTGATCACCGCGTTCCTGGCCGGCCGCAAGCCTGACGTGCCGAACCACAGCGTCTGCTTCGAGTGCAAGCGGCGCGGCACGGTCTGCGTCACCGTCGCCCACGGCACACCCTGCCTGGGCCCGGTCACACACGCCGGGTGCGGGGCGCTGTGCCCGGCCTACCACCGTGGCTGCTTCGGCTGCTTCGGCCCGTCCGGTTCGGTGAACCTGCCCGCGCTGATCCCGCTGCTGCGCCGCGACGGACTCGACGAGGACGCCACGGTGCGGTTCCTGCACACCTTCAACGCACAGGCCTTCGCAGAGGAGTTGGAGAAGTGACGCACCGCGGATCCCGTGTGCTGCACGTCGGCTCGCTGTCCCGGGTGGAGGGCGAGGGCGCGCTGCGCCTGCGCGTCCACGACGGCACGGTCACCGAGGCGCGGCTGGAGATCTACGAGCCGCCGCGCTTCTTCGAGGCGTTCCTGCGGGGGCGCTCGTATACCGAGCCGCCCGACATCACGGCCCGGGTGTGCGGGATCTGCCCGGTGGCGTACCAGATGAGCGCCTGCGCGGCGATCGAGGACGCGTGCGGGGTGCGCGTCGATCCGGTGATCCGTGAGCTGCGCCGGCTGCTGTACTGCGGTGAGTGGATCGAGAGCCAGGCCCTGCACATCTATCTGCTGCACGCGCCGGACTTCCTGGGCCGGGCGAGCGCGATCGAACTGGCGCGCACGCACCGGGCGGAGGTGGAACGGGGGCTGAGGCTGAAGAAGGCGGGCAACTCGCTGATGGAGCTGCTCGGCGGGCGGGCCGTACATCCCGTGAACGTCCGCCTGGGCGGCTTCCATCGGGTTCCGGCACGTGAGGAACTCCGGCCTCTCCATGAGGAGTTGAAGCAAGCCCTCGACGACGCCTGGGACACCGTGCGCTGGGTCGCGGGCTTCGAGTTCCCGGACGCGTGCGTAGAGGCCGATCTGCTGGCGCTGGCCGAGGCCGACACGTACGCCATCGAAGGCGGCACGCCGACCGTGCTGCGCGCCGACGGGACCGGGACGTCCTTCCCGGTGCGGGACTTCACCGGACACGTGTCCGAGACCCATGTGGAGCACTCCACCGCGCTGCACTCCCGGCTCGACGGGCGGCTGCATCTCACCGGCTCCCTCGCGCGGTTCGCGATCAGCGGAGCGAAGCTGTCACCCGTGGCCTTGCAGGCGGCCGTGGAAGCGGGCCTGGGCGATCCGCGGGCGGGGGCCGTGTGCCGCAATCCATTCCGGTCGATCCTGGTGCGGGCGGTGGAGACCGTGTACGCCGTCGGCGAGGCGCTGCGGATCATCGAGGCGTACGAACCTCCCGCCCGCCCTTACACGGAGGTGCCGCCGGTCGCGGGCGTCGGGCACGGCGCCACCGAGGCGCCCCGCGGAGTGCTCTACCACCGCTACGAGCTCGACGCCGGCGGCCTCGTCACCGACGCCCTGCTGGTGCCGCCCACCGCGCAGAACCAGGGCGCGATCGAGGACGACCTGCGGCGCCTGGCCCAGCGGGCGATCCTGGAGAACGACCCGGACGACGGCGAGCTGACGGCGCTGTGCGAGCGGGCGATCCGCAACCACGACCCGTGCATCTCCTGCTCCACCCACTTCCTCGACCTGACCGTCGTCCGTACGTCAGGAGCCGCATCAGGAGGCTGTGATGTCTGAATCCCCGTACACCGTGAGCAATGTGATGACGCACACCGTCGTCGCCGTCGGCAGCGAGGCGCCGTTCAAGGAGATCGTCGAGCTGCTCGACCAGTGGAAGGTCAGCGCCGTACCGGTGCTGGCCGGTGAGGGCCGGGTCGTCGGGGTGGTCTCCGAGGCCGACCTACTGTCCAAGGAGGAGGTGCGCGACAGCGACGACCTCGAGTTCGCCGAGCGCGCCAAGGCGGGCGCGGTGACCGCGGGCGAGCTGATGAGCTCCCCGGCCGTGACCGTGCACGCCGACGCCACGGTCGCCGAGGCCGCACGGATCATGGCCCGCCGCCATGTCAAGCGGCTGCCCGTGGTGGACCGGATCGGCATCCTGCAGGGCGTGGTCAGCCGCAGCGATCTGCTGAAGGTGTTCCTGCGGTCCGACGCGGAGATCGCCGGGGAGATCCGGCACAGCGTCCTGAACCGGCTGCCGGTCACCACCCCGCTGACGGTCGAGGTGCAGGAGGGCGTGGTCACGCTGGCCGGTTCGCTGCCCGAACGCGGCCTCGAGCCCGTGCTCGCCCGCGCCCTGCGAGCCGTGGAAGGGGTGGTCGACGTGCAGGTAGAGCTGACGCACCGTTGACTTCCTCCTCCTCGTGAACGAGGAGGATTCCTACGGCTCACGCCGTGGGGGTTTCTGCTTCATCACCGACTGCCCGCCCGGAGAACTCCGTTGAGGTCTTACACCGGCTCCACAGACCGTCGCCGCCAGCCCGGCGGCCAGAAGGTTCTTCGCCGCGTTCACGTCCCGGTCATGGGCCGCCCCGCAGGTCCCACACGTCCAGGTACGGACGCTGAGCGGCACCCTCTCCCGCACACTGCCGCAGCCGGAGCACAGCCTGGAAGAAGGGAAGAAGCGATCCACCGCAACCACTTCCCGCCCGTACCAGGCCGCCTTGTACTCCAGCAGGCAGCGGAACTCACGCCAGCCCGCATCCGAAATAGCCCGGGCGAGCGGCCGGTTCCTGACCATGTTGCGCACGGTCAGGTCCTCGATCACGAGCGTTTGATTTTCACGCACGAGCCGAGTCGTCAACTGGTGAAGCAGGTCCCGGCGCCTGTCAGCGATCCGCGCATGGACTGTGGCGACGCGACGGCGGGCCTTTTGCCGGTTCGCCGAGCCCTTGGCCTTGCGGGACATCTCCCGCTGGGCCTTGGCCAGCCGGGTGCGGTCACGGCGTTCGTGCCGGGGGTTGGCGACTTTCTCCCCGGTGGACAGGGCGAGGAGATGGTTGAGGCCGACATCGATACCGATGGCCGCGTCCGTGGCGGGAAGCGCCTTGACGCCGGGGTCTTCGCACAGGATCGAGACGAACCAACGCCCGGCCGCGTCCTGGGACACGGTCACCGTGGACGGCTTCGCCCCTGCGGGCAGCGGCCGGGACCACACGATATCCAGCGGATCCGCCATCTTCGCCAGTGTCAGGGCGCCGCCGCGGAAGCGGAACCCGCTGGTGGTGTACTCCGCCGACTTCCGCGACCTCTTCCGCGACTTGAAGCGCGGGTACTTCGCCCGCTTGGCAAGGAAATGGGTGAACGCGCTCTGCAGATGCCGCAACGTCTGCTGCAACGGCACCGACGACACCTCGTTGAGGAACGCCAGCTCCTCGGTCCGCTTCCACGCCGTCAACATCGCGGAGGTGGCATGGTAGTTGACCCGCTCCTGGCGTGCCCACGCCTCACTACGGGCGGCAAGTGCCAGGTTGTAGACCTTGCGCACGCAACCGAACGTCCGCGCCAGCTCCGCCGCCTGCACATCACTCGGATAGAAACGGTACTTGAACGCCCGCTTCACAGGGGTCACGGCCACGCCCACAACCTAGCCAGACCGCAGGCAGGCATCAAACCTGCCGGTCAGGGCACTGGGATCCGCCCTGGCGGCGCATCCCACCTCTGTGCCCTGCTCCGCAGGAGTTTCGTTTCCTCCCCGGCTGAAGCCGAGGGTATCCACGAAGGATTCCGATGAAGTACCTCGACGAGTACCGCGACCCCGCGGTCGCCCGGCGTCTGCTGGAGGAGCTGCGGGAGACCGCCACGCGCCCCTGGCGGATCATGGAGGTGTGCGGAGGCCAGACCCACACCCTGGTCCGCCAGGGCATCGACGAACTGCTGCCCGCCGGGATGCGGATGATCCACGGACCGGGCTGCCCGGTCTGTGTGACCCCGCTGGAGACCCTGGACCGGACCATGGCCGTCGCCGCCCGCCCCGGCGTGATCCTGACCAGCTTCGGCGACATGCTGCGCGTGCCCGGCACCGACACCGACCTGCTCTCGCTGCGGGCACGGGGCGCGGACGTGCGGGTGGTCTACGCCCCGATGGACGCCGTACGGCTGGCCGCCCGGCACCCCGACCGGGAGGTCGTCTTCCTGGCAGTCGGCTTCGAGACCACCGCGCCCGCCAACGCGACGGCGGTCCTGCACGCGGCCCGCCTGGGGCTGACGAACTTCTCCATGCTGGTCAGCCATGTCCTGGTGCCGCCCGCGATGACCGCGCTCCTGGATGACCCGAACTGTGAAGTGCAGGCGTTCCTTGCGGCCGGGCATGTGTGCGCGGTGATGGGCTGGCGGGAGTACGAGCCGATCGCCGCCCGGTACCGGGTGCCGATCGTGGTGACCGGGTTCGAGCCGCTGGATCTGCTGGAGGGCATCCTGATGGCCGTACGGCAGCTGGAATCCGGCCGGTTCGAGGTGGAGAACCAGTATGTGCGGGCGGTGCGCCGGTCCGGGAACACCGCCGCGCAGGACACGGTCCGCGAGGTGTTCCGGGTCACCGACCGTGCCTGGCGCGGGATCGGGGCGCTGCCCGACAGTGGGCTCGAACTGGCTGAGAAGTACCGGGAGTTCGACGCCGCCCGGCGCTTCGACGTCGGCGGGCTGTGTCCCGTCGAGGACGCCGAGTGCATCGCCGGTGCCATCCTGACCGGGGCGAAGCTGCCCACCGACTGCGCCGCGTACGGCACGCGTTGTACACCCCGCCATCCCCTCGGCGCGCCCATGGTGTCGACGGAAGGCACCTGTGCCGCCTTCCACGCGGCCGGGCGCGCCCCCGCTTCCGTGAGGAGCACGGCATGACCGTCGAATGCCCCACCCCGAACCACGAGGACGAGGTCGTGCTGCTGGGCCATGGGGCCGGCGGCCGACTCAGCGCCGAGCTGCTCGACCAGGTGATCCTGCCCGCGCTCGACGGCGCCGCGGGCCCGATGGAGGACGCGGCGCTGCTGCCCGGGCACCGGGAACTGGTGATGAGCACCGACAGCTTCGTCGTCAGCCCGCTGTTCTTCCCCGGCGGGGACATCGGGTCCCTCGCCGTCCACGGCACGGTCAACGACCTCGCCATGCGCGGCGCGTGGCCGATCGCCCTGTCCGTCTCCCTCATCGTGGAGGAGGGGCTGCCGCTGTCCGAACTCCGGGCGGTCCTCGGCTCGTTGGGGAAGGCCGCGCAGTCCGCGGGGGTGCCCGTGATCACCGGGGACACCAAGGTCGTGGGCCGGGGCGCGGCCGACAAGCTCTTCGTCAACACCACCGGCGTCGGACAGCGGCACGGCTCGCTGCACCCGTCCGCCGCCCTGGCCCGCCCCGGTGACGCGGTGCTGCTGTCCGGGCCGATCGGGCTGCATGGCACCACCGTGCTCAGCACTCGTGAGGGCCTCGGCTTCGAGAGCGACATCGCTTCCGACACGCGGCCCCTGCATCGGCTGGTGCGTGCCCTGGCGCCCCTCGGCGCCGACGTGCACGTCCTGCGCGACCCGACCCGGGGCGGGCTCGCGGCCGCCCTCAACGAGATCGCGCGGGACTCGTCCGTCGCCGTCGAGATCGAGGAGAGCGCGGTGCCCGTGCCCGAGGCGGTCGCCTCGGCCTGTGATCTGCTCGGCCTGGATCCGCTGGTCGTCGCCAACGAGGGCTGTCTGGTCGCCTTCGTCGCCGGCGACGCGGCCGAGGACGCGCTGGCCGTGATGCGGTCGGTGGAAGAGGGTGTGCAGGCGGTGCGGATCGGTGAAGTGCTGCCGGACGGGCCGCGAGGTCGGGTCACGGTGCGGACGTTGGTGGGGGCCCGGCGGATCGTGGACATGCCGCTCGGGGAGCAACTGCCCCGGATCTGCTGACGGCCGGTACGCATGCGTCCGCCGCCCGGAGTGCCCTCTCCGGACGGCGGACTTGTCACGGCACACTCCTGCTCAGCCGTGGCGGACCTTGATGGTCGTGGTTCCTGTCTTCGTCTCGGGCAGCGGGACCGTGATGGTCAGGACGCCGTCCTTGTAGTCGGCACTTGCCTCGTCGCCCTTCGCGCCGGACGGTAGCCGGACGGAGCGGGCGAAGGTGCCGTAGCGGAACTCCGTGCGGTACTTCTCCTTGGTCTCCTCACTACGCTCGGCGCGCAGGGTCAGCACGCCCTCATCGACGGTGATCTCGACGTCCTTCGCGGGGTCGATGCCCGGGAGTTCGGCCCGTAGCACGTACGTTCCGTCCGTCAGGTGCTCCTCGACCCGTATGCCGTGCAGCCCGGGGATGCCGTGCGTCCCGGGGAAGCCGGCCTCGACCCAGCCGAACAGGTCGGGCAGCGTCGGCCAGCCCGGCAGCCGCTCGATCATGCCCGCCATGTCTGCCTCCTTCGACAGCGTGTCCTTGTGTTCATTTCCAGACTCCTCCTGCCGGCCGGGGGTGCCGAGTGCCGTTCGGCCCGAGCCCTGAGCCGGTCGGGCCCTGGCGTGCCGGGCCCGGCGTCGTCTCGCCCTGGTCAGCCGGCCCTGTGTCCCTGCTGCGGGCCGTTGCCGGCCCATTCCTTGTCCCACTCCGCCAGTCGGCGCCGCTCCAGCCAGGCGCGGACGCCCCAGCCGGCGAGCGCCACCACCGCGCCCGCGAGCAAGGCGGCCACCGTGCCCAGCACGGCACCATGGAGCTCGGCCTGCTCCGCGGTCGAGGGCGCCGGCACCAGACGGTCCTCGGTGTCCAGCCACACCTCGGCCGGGCTCCCGGCCCTGCTGCCGGGATCCACCCGGGCCACGCCTTCATGGGCCTTGCCGTCGCGGCCGGTCCAACGCACTGTGGCCCATGCCCGGTCCCCGTCGCCGCCCTCGGTCACGGACTGCTCCGCGTTCTCGGTGAGCACGGCCGGCACGGAGTGGCGCTGGGCCCGCAGTGCGTTGATGTCCCGCTCGGCCGCTGGAGCGGTCACCACGCCCACGACCACGGCCGCCGCCACGGCCAGCGTCCAGGTCACGAGCAGCAGCCAGGCCTCGACGAGGTAGCTGCGGCGCCGGAGCGGACTGGGCCTGAAGCGCCACCCCAGGCGCCGGGTTCCGGTCATGCTCACCACCGGCCCAGCAGCTCGATGGGCGCGCGCCGAGGTGTGCTCGCCATCCGGGCGGTGCGGCCCAGGCGCAGAACCACCTGCGGGAACAGGCCGCCCATGAGGTCCGTCCGAATCTCCGCCCGTAGCGCGGGCAGTTCGAGGGGTTGCGTGTGGAAGGCCGCCATGACGTCACGGCTCGCCGCACGCAGCAGGACGCGCTGGAGCGCCTGCCCCGAGCGCAGCCAGTCCTGACGGCTGTCGCACCGGCTGGACAGCACGGCCACCGTGCCCGTCCGCGGAGACCAGCGCTGCGGTCGGCGGACGTAGTACCAGGCGAGGCCGAGGTAGTCGCGGCCGGCCAGCAACGTACCGTCCGGGTGATGACGGCAGAGCTCGCGCGGTACGCCGTGCGGTCCCACGCAACGCGCCAGCTCGGCGGCGTGGCCGGGATCCGTGCGATGGGCATCCTCCGCCGTGCGCACCAGGTGTGCCAACCGACGCAGTCCGTCCGGCTCGTCGACGACCCGGAGGACGGCGCCCTCGGCCTGGGCGTCGTCGCGCAGTTCGTCGAGGAGCGTGTCCGGCACGGGGACCGGCCCGAAGGGGCCGCGGTGAGTGTGCCGGTGGGGCAACGCGCCGCCCAGCAGCGCCTCGTCGGGGTCGGCCTGGGCATACGACGCATAGGCCACACGGGCCAGGTAGAAGGAGTTCCCGGGCTCGGGCAGCAGGTCGACGGCGGGCCGGAAACCCAGCAGCCGCACGGCGAGCCGTATGTTGAACAGGGCCGCCCCGCAGGCGATGACCGCCTCCCGGCCACCAGGATCGGTCCGGATCAACCGTCGCCCGCCGTCCAGGTGCACCTCGAAGCCGTGGTCGTGGCCCTCCTCGACGAAGGACCACGGCTGGCTGTTGTGCGGCGAGGGCGCCAAAGAGGCGGCGCGGGCCAGGTGGAGAGCCGCGCGGCCGGGGCTCTCGTAGGTCAGGGACATGATGCATCCACCCTTCGTGAGTTCCCGGCCTGCGGGGTCAGTGCTTCTCCCCCGCCGCGAGTTCGTCGGCGATCCGCCGCGCCCACTGCTCGATCCGGTCGAAGTCCCGGAAGTCACCCCCCTTTCCGTTGCGCAGGATCATCCGGGCGACCCAGCCTTTCGCGCCCTCCTCCAGGCAGCCGCCGAAGGTGACGTGTCCCCGGGCGTCGAGCCGGGTGATGGCCTTCTGCACACCGGGCACCGGCGGGATGTCCCGTTCCGAGGCCGAGGCGTCGAGCGGGCCGCTGCTGAACAGCCACAGCGGGAGCCCGGCGAGTTCGCCGCCGTGCCGCCGCACGAAGCGGCGGGCGTCCTTGTGCCAGCGTCCGGCGTACAGTCCGCCGCCGACCACCACGGCGTCGTACGTCGTCACGCGGGCAACGGCCCCGGCGGGCAGCGCCTCGGCGGTGAAACCCTCCTTGCGCAGCACCGCGGCCACGGCCTCGGCGATCCGCGCGGTCGATCCGTTCGTCGTCCCATAGGCGACCAAGACCTTGCCGGTCATGGCGATCCGCCTCCTCTTCTGTCAGATCCTGCGCAGCCAGTCGTCGGCGACACCGTGCAGGGAGTTGTCATCGGGCCTGAGGTGCGAGTCGTCGAGTCGGTGGGTGAGCTTGTCGACGACGGCGACGACACCGTCCATCTGCCGGGTCATGGAGACGGCGATCTCCGTCTCGCTCTTGCGTTCCATCTGACCGGAGAGGGTCACCACGCCCTCCGTCACGGCAACGTCGATGCCGCGCGGCGGCAGCCACAGGGCACGGACCAGCACCTCGTCGATCACCTCGGCACGGATCTCCGCGTCGGGCCGCAGGAACACCTGGAGCAGGTCACGACGGGTCACGATGCCGACCAGCCGCTGCTCCTCGTCCAGGACGGGCAGCCGTTCGATGTGGTGCCGGGCCATGGTGCGGGCGGCCTCGACGATGGTGTCGTCGGCGGGCACCGTGATCGGCGGCTGGGACATCAGCTGTCCTGCCGTGCGGGCCCTGGCCTTGGCGGCGCGCCGCCGGCCCGCACGGGTCAGCGTGGCGAGGCGGAAGCGCTTCTTCGGCTCGTACGGGTCCGGCGCCTCGGCCTGCCGGAGCAGCAGGTCGGTCTCGGAGATGACACCGATCACCTTCTCGTCCTCGTCGACCACGGGCAGCCCGCTGATGCGGTGATCGCCCAGCAGCCGGGCCACCTCCTTGAACGTGGTGCCGTAGGTGGCACGGACGACCTCCGTGGTCATCACGGAGCCGACCTTGTTGTGCTTCATGGTTGTCCCTCCTCAGCGGAGACGGCGCAGATACGGATCCTGGGGCCTGCAGGGCAGCAGGCGTACGCGCGCATCGAGCACGGTGACTCCGCCCGGTGTCGCGAGAACGGGGTTGAAGTCGGCCTCGGCCAGCTGTGGCAGGTCGCTCGCCATGCGGGAGAGCCGCAGCAGGAGCTGTTCGAGCCCTTCCAGGTCGACGGGCGCGGCGCCGTGTGCCCCGAACAGGAGCGGGGCACAGCGCGGGGCCGTGATCAGGTCGTGCACATCGTGGTCGGTGAGCGGCGCGAGGCGGGCGGCGTGGTCGGCGAGGACCTCGGTGGCGGTGCCGCCGAGTCCGAAAAGGACGAGCGGCCCGAAGACCTGGTCCTGGACGACGCCGGCGAACAGCTCGGTGCCGCGGGCGGCGAGCGGCTGGATCACCACGCCCTCCAGCAGACCGGCGAACCGGGTCTCCAGGTCCCGGAAGGCGGCCCGCACTTGGGCCTCGCCCCGCAGATCGAGGTGGACGGCGTGCTCGGCGCTCTTGTGCAGCAGGCCCGTCCAGTGGGCCTTCATGACCACCCGTCCGTCGGCGCCACGCAGTCGCTCGGCGGCCAGCACGGCACGGTCCTCGGTGTCGGCCCAGGCCCACGCGACCTGTGGGATGCCGTAGCAGTCGAGGAGTTCGGCGCACTCGCGCGGGGTGAGCCAGCCGCCGTCCGGGTGTGTGTCGAGGTACGCCTCGACGACGGCGTGGGCTCGGTCCGCCTCGACGCCGTCGAGGTCCGGTACCGTCCCTGCGGGTCGGGCGAGCCAGGCCGCACGGTGGGCCGCGTGGGCCAACGCCCGTGCGGCTGCCTGAGGTTCGGCGTACGACGGGACGGTGCCGCCCTCCGCTGCGGGCAACAGCTCGACGGGCAGGCCCTGTTCGAGCCGTACCGCGGCGATCGGCTTGACGCGCCGACCGGGAGCGCGGGTGAGGGCGCGGATCAGGTCGTCACCGGTGGCCGCGGCGACCGCGGTGGGGACGAGGGCCACGAGGACGGCGTCGACACCGCCGTACCGCATGATCCGGTCCACACAGTCGGTGAGCTGCTCCTCGGTGACGGCGGCTGTGGCGTCGACGGGGTTGCCGGCGGCAGCGCCGTCCGGGAGGACGGCGAGGAGGTCGTCGATCAGCTCCGGTGTGGGTGCCGGGAGTTGGAGTCCGGCCTCGGCGCAGGCGTCGGCGGCGAGGACTCCGGCTCCGCCGGCGTTGGTGACGATCGCGACGCGGGGTCCGGCGGGCAGGGGTTGGGAGTGCATCAGAGCGGCGGTCTCCAGAAGTTCACCGATGGACCGGGCGGCGGTGATGCCCGCCTGGGTGAACAGCGCGCCGCGCGTCATGGTGCGGGTGGCGGCGGCCGCGGTGTGCGAGGCGGCGGCACGCCGGCCGGCTTCGGTGCGCCCGGCGTCGACGGTGAGCACCGGTATCCGGCGGGTCACCCGGCGTGCGGTGCGGGAGAAGGCGCGCGGGCTGCCGAAGGACTCCAGGTGCAGCAGGGCGAGGTCGGTACGGCCGTCGCTCTCCCACCACTGGAGCATGTCGTTGCCGCTCACGTCGTACTTGTCGCCGAGCGAGGCGAAGGAGGAGACGCCGATGCCGAGCCGGAACAGTCCGTCGAGCAGGGCGATGCCGACCCCGCCGGACTGCACGGCGACACCTGCGGTGCCGGGGCTGGGGTGGGCGGCGGCGAAGGTGGCGTCGAGGCCGCACTGCGGGTCGGTGTTGGAGATTCCGAGGCAGTTGGGGCCGACGAGGCGCATGCCGTGGGCGCGGCAGGCGGCGAGCAGGGCCCGCGCCTGATCGGCGTCGAGTCCCGCGGTGACGACGAGGAGGGCGCGGACGCCCGCCTTGCCGCACTCCTCGGCGGTGCCGGGGATCGCGGCGGCCGGTACGGCGAGGACGGCAAGGTCGGGGGTGACCGGCAGGGCGCTGACCGACGGGTGGCAGGGCACGCCGAGAATCGCGTGCGCGGCGGGGTTCACGGCGAACAGGCGTCCGGTGTAGCCGCCCGCGTGCAGCTGGTGCAGGATCGCCCGGCCCACCGAGCCGGGCTTGCGTCCGGCGCCGACGACGGCGACCGACTTCGGCCGCAGCAGCGGCTCCATGCTGGCGACGTCGGCGGCACGGCCGCGTTCCTCGACGGCCGTCAGGTAGGTGTCGCTCGTGTCGAGGGCGATGGTGCAGCGCACCTCCGGCCCCTCGAAGGTGCGGGCCGTGCGCAGGCCGAGGTCGGCGAAGAGCCGCAGCACCTCGTGGTTCTCACTGAGGGCATCGGCGACGAACGCGGTGACGCCCTCGGCGCGGGCGGCGGACACAAGGTGCTCGACGAGGAGGGTGCCGACGCCCCGGTGGTGCAGTCCGTCGGCGACGGCGATGGAGATCTCGGCGGTGTCCCCGGCGCCCTCGGTGTCGTATTCGGCGAGGCCGATCAGGCGGCCCTCCGTCTCGGCCAGCAGGGCCAGGTAACCGGGGTGCCGCGGGGCGCAGGCCCGGTCGGCGGCCAGGGCGGCCGAGCGGCGGCTCGCGGCGAAGAACCGCAGCCGCAGGTTCTCGGGGGACATCTCCTCGTACAGCCCCTGCACCTGGTCGTGGTCCGCCCGCCGCACCGGACGGATGCACACGGTGGTGCCGTCCGCGAGCAGGGCGTGGACCGTGGGCCGGCTGAGCGTGTCGTCCGTCATCGCGGTTCTCCTCCAGGTTGTCTCTGCACTTAGAGCGTCCAACGGAACGCGCCGCGGCCCCATGGGCTGTCCGGGTGGGATGGGTGGGCCGGTCGGCCCTGCCGGGCGGTACCGGTGGCGGGCTCGCCGGGCGATCCATCGGCCCTTGTGCCGATCGCGCGGCGAGCCCGCGGCTCACGTCTGATGCGGAACGACGGCCACCGGGCAGTTCGCGTGGTGCAGTGCCGCGTGTGTGACGCGACCCAGCTGGAGTCCGAGGTGTCCGTTGCGGCGCTTGGCACCGACGACCAGGAGGTCGGCGCCCTGCGCGGCCTCGACCAGCACCCGGCGGGGGTGGCCCTCGACGGTGCGGCGCTCGACCTTCACGTCCGGCGGGGCATCGTGCAGGGCCTGCGTCAGCGCCTCCTCGGCCTGCTCCCGGTGGAGCCGGGCGGGGGCGTCGGCCAGCAGCGGGTGGTCGGTGGTCTCGTGCGCGGGGCATCGCCACGCCCGTACGGCCTCCAGTACGGCACCCCGTCGTCGTGCCTCCTCGAAGGCGAAGCGCACCACCGCCGAGCCCTTCGCGTCCTCTCCGACGCCCACGACGACCCGTCCGCCGCCCGGGGGCGTCGCCCGCTTGTCGTGGTTGCCGCGAAGCACGATCACCGGACAGTCGGCGTGAGCAGCCACGGAAAGGCTGACCGAGCCCAGCAGCATCTCGGCGAGACCGCTGCGGCCCCGGGAGCCCACCACCAGCGCGGACGCCTGTCGGGCCTCGCGCACCAGGGTGTACTCGGGCTCCTCGAACACCACGTCGGCGGACACCTTCAGGCCGGGCTGCCGGGCTCGCGCCCGGTCCACGGCGGCGCCGACCAGATCCTGGGGCAGTGCGCGCGCATCGGGCGTGCCGATTTCGTGCGCGAGGGCGGCGTCCTCGTAGCGCTCCCACAGGCAGGCGTACACCAGCCTCAGCGGCACCCCGCGCACCACGGCCTCGTCGGCCGCCCAGTCCACGGCGCGCAGGCTCGGCTCGGAACCGTCGACGCCGACGACCAACGGCCGTTCCTCCATCGTCCTCATGGTCTTCTCCCCTCCGGATGACAGGTCTTGGGTGACGCGTCAGTCGTGTGCGACGACGGCGACCGGTGCCGCGGCGTGGTGCAGGACGGCGTGCGCCACCGGTCCGATGTGGGCGCCGAACGGGTTGCGGCGGATCTTGCGGCCCACGACGACCAGCGAGGCCCCGCCCGCGACGTCGACCAGGTAGTGGGCCGCACTGCCGGACCGGGACTCCTCGGTGACCTGGACGTCCGGATACTTCTGGCGCCAGGGCCGCAGGATCTCGGCGAGGGTCGCGGACTGCGCCCGGGCGATCTCGTCGTGCAGTTGCGGGTCGGCCGGGAGGGCGTAGGCGTAGTAGGGCGGCAGGTTCCAGCCGTGGACGACCCGCAGGACGGCGGAGCGCCGGACGGCCGCCTCGAACGCGAACTCGATCACCGAGTCGTCGGGGGCGGCGGGGTCCAGGCCCAGCACGACAGGGCGGTAGGGGGCGGCGGCCGACGGGATGCCCGCCGGGTCCAACTCGTGCTCGTCCGCGGCCTGCTCTCCGGCGCGGACCAGGACCACGGGGGTCTCGGTGTGCGCGACGACAGCCAGCCCGACGGAGCCGACGAAGAATCCACCGATCCCGCTCAGTCCGCGGGAGCCGAGGACCAGCAGGTCGGCGTCCTTCGCCGCGTCCACCAGGACGTCGGCGGGCCGGCCGCTCAACTGCACCCTGACCACCTCGACTCCGGGGTGGCGCAGGGCGATCCCTTCGGCTGCCTCCCGGGGAATCCGCTCGCTCCAGTGCTGCTGTGTCTCGGCGCCGAGGAGCGGGGCCTGGGCCATGGGCTCCGGCACGGGCTCCCACACGTGGACGACCTGCAGGGGCAGGCCGCGCAGATGCGCCTCCCGGGCCGCCCACTCCGCGGCGGCACGGCCCTCGGGAGAGCCGTCGAGGCCCACGGTGACGTTGCGGGACATGCTGTCCACCTCCTGAATCGGGATCCGGTTCCCACAGTGGTGGCGACGAGAGCCGGTGCCACAGAGGCCGCAGGTCCCCGGGCGGGACCGACCGGCCCAACCGCCGCACGATGCGAGAGGGCCGGATGGACCGGGAGCTGATCTTGCCCACGCCGCCGACGGCCGTGGCCGCGTCGCGCAGGTTGTGCCGCGAGGGGGTGACGCGCCTCAGGCGGCGGGGAGATCGGGCCGTACGAGGGTCCCGGAGCGGCCGTGGACGATCTCGTACGCGGCGTCGAGCGCCCCGATCGCGGCGAGCCCGCCGGTGTTCTCGACGAACCGGGCGGCGGCCTCGGCCTTGGGGCCCATCGAGTCCTCGGGCAGCCGGGCGGCGCGGAGATCGGTGGGCGTGACGTCGAGGACCGCCTGCCGATCGGGCGTGCCGTAGCCGGCGTAGAGGTTCGGGACATCGGTGAGAAGGAGCAGGAAGTCCGCTTTGAGGTCCTCGGCGAGGCGGGCGGCGGCAAGGTCCTTGTCGACCACCGCCTCCACGCCGCTCAGGGCGCCGGTCGCCCGGTCGGACACGACGGGGACTCCCCCACCGCCGGCGCAGACCACCACGGTCCCCCTCTCGATCAGCGTGCGGACGGTGTCGGACTCCACGATCCGCTCCGGTCCGGGCGCGGGGACCCTGCGTCGCAGACCGCCCTGGTCCTCAGCCATGTCCCACCCGTACTTCGCCGCCAGGAACTGGGCCGCCTCGCGCGGGTAGACCGGTCCGGCGGGTGCGGTGGGCCGCGCGAAGGCCGGATCATCGGCCCGTACCTGGGTGTGGGTGAGCAGCGCGACAACCGTGCGCCCGGGCAGCACGTCCCGCAGGGTCCGCACCAGGAGGGTGCCGATCAGTCCCTGCGTCTGGGCGCCCAGCAGGTCCAGCGGGTAAGGGGCGCTCAGCGACGGGTCGGCCAGGCTCTGCGTGAAAAGCAGGCCGAGCTGGTCGTCGTTGCCGTGCGTGACGACGAGGTCGTGCTCATGGGCGAGGGCGGCGACGGCGTCGGCGACCCGGACGATGTTCGTCCGCTGGATGTCCGCGTCGGGGTGCTCGCCGTGGCGCAGCAGGGCGTTGCCTCCCAGGGAGACGACGATGCGCATGGTTTCGCCCCTTCCGCCGAGCCGGTCTCCTGCCATGGAATGGCCCGCCGGTGGGGAACGCAGGACGCTGAAGGGCTCGGCCGAGCCGCCGATCGGCCCCGCCTCGGGGCCGGGTGGCCCATGGCCCGTGCGATGCCGTGTCGCCACGCTGGAGGTGGTAGCTCCGTACGCCGCACTGGAGGCACGCCATGAACGCTCCCGCAACGACGAGCATGCAGCAGGCGCTCCCCGCCGCACACCGGGAACGGCTCATGCGGATCGCCCGCGAAGTGTCGTTCCCGCAGGGTGCCCGGCTCTTCGAGGAGGGCGCACGCGCCGACCGCTTCTGGATCATCCGTACCGGGACGGTCGACCTCGACATGCGCGTGCCCGGCCGCCGGGCCGCCGTCATCGAGACCCTCCGGCACAACGAACTCCTCGGCTGGTCCTGGCTGTTCACCCCGCACGTCTGGCACCTGGGTGCCGAGGCGTCCTCGCCGGTGCGGGCCTACGAGTTCGACGCCACGGTCGTCCGCGCGATGTGCCAGGAAGACCCCGAGTTCGGCCGGAACATCGCCACATGGGTGGGCAAGGTCGTCGCCCACCGGCTGCAGACGGCCCGTGTCCGCCTGCTGGATCTGTACGCCCCCTACGGCAGTGGAGTCCGGGGCTGACCGCCCCGCATCGTGCCGACCGAATCGACCCAGGAGTTCCCAGTGTCCGGTTCCCCGCACATCGTGAGTGACGTGATGACCCGCGACGTGGCCACCGTCGGCCGTGACGCGGCCTTCAAGGACATCGTGCGAATCATGCAGGACCGTAAGGTCAGCGCCCTGCCCGTGATGGACGGGGGCCGCCGGGTCCTCGGCATCGTCTCCGAGGCCGATCTGCTGCCCAAGGAGGAGTTCCGCGACAGCGACCCGGACCGGTACACGCAGCTGCGCCGCCTGTCCGACCTGGCGAAGGCCGGTTCGGTGACCGCAGGCGAGCTGATGACCTCCCCGGCACTCACCGTCCGGCCCGGCGAGACCCTCGCCCAGGCCGCCCGGACCATGGCGCGGGCCAGGGTCAAGCGCCTCCCCGTCGTCGACGAGTCGGGCCGGCTGGAGGGTGTCGTCAGTCGCGCGGACCTGCTCAAGGTGTTCCTGCGGGACGACGAGGACATCGCCGAGGAGGTTCGGCGCGAGGTCGTCGCCTATCTCTTCCCGGCCCCGGAGTCAGCGGTCCGGGTCGAGGTGCGGGAGGGAGTCGTCAAGCTGGGCGGCCGGGTCCGCGACACGTCCCTGGTACCGGTGGCGGCGCGGCTGGCCCGGGCTGTCGAGGGGGTCGTGGACATCGAGTTCGACCTGGACGGGCCAGAGCATCCCACGGCTTGAGCCAAGGACAGGGTCGCCCCGCGATCCGGCAACCCTCGCCCCCGTTCTCCCCGCCAGGGCCGTACGGCCCCGGGCGCGCCCCATCAGGCCCTCGTGCCGACCGCCCGGTGAGGCGAACCCTGGAAGCAGAGGGGGAGCAGGTGCGCGGCAGTGCCGTCGTGGGTTGCCGCCCCGACTACGGAGGTGTGTCATGACCGGGCCTGTAGTCGTCGGGCTCGACGGTTCGCCCGCGAGCGTGACGGCGGCGTGGTGGGCCGCCCGAGAAGCGGCGGACCGGCGCCTGCCAGTGCTGCTGCTGCATTCGTGGACCACCCAGCCGCTGGACCTGCCCATCCCGCAGGAGGCGCACACCAAACGGCGCTACGGCCGCGACGTTCTGCGGGGAACCGCGACCGAACTGCTCGATCGCCACCCGGGCCTGGCGCTCACCACGGAACTGGTCTCGGAACCGGCCGCGCAGGCCCTTCTGGAGCGCGCCGGGGACGCGTCCATGCTGGTCCTCGGTTCGCGTGGCCAGGGCTCGGTGGCGAGCTTCCTGCTCGGCACGATCAGCCTGCACGTCCTGGGCCTGGCCCCGTGTCCGGCCGTCGCCGTCCGCGCGGGTGATCCCGCCGTCGCAACGGGCGAGGAGCACCCTGCCGCAGTGGACCACCACGAGGTCGTGGTCGGCCTGGAGTCAACAGGACCAGCCGCCGAACCGCTGCTGGAGTTCGCCTTCGGCGCGGCCGAGCCCCGTGGCGCCCGGGTGCGCGTCGTCCGGGCTCTGCCCCTGTCCGCGCTGTTCACCGAGGCCGACGAGGACTTCGGGACCGCGGAGCGGGCACGGCTGACCGGCGCTCTGCTGCCGTGGCGCGAGAAGTTCCCCGACACCCCCGTGGTGGAGTACGTCACCACTGGCCCCGCCGCACAGGTGCTGCTGTCCGCGTCCGCGCACAGCAGCCTCACCGTCGTGGGCCGCCGACGCCACCCGTCCCACCTCACGTGGAAGCTCGGCCCGGTCGCCCACGCGGTGTTGCACCACCTGGCGTGCCCCGTCGCCGTCGTCCCGCACGACTGAGCAGCCCGCAGCGTCCAGGTGAGGGCCGTCATGTACCGAAGTCTTCCGTCAAGTCCACCACGGCGGGTTCGCACGGCGCTTTCCGCCGTGCCGATGCCCGAGTCGGCACTCCTGACCGTCACGGCTGTCGCCCTGGCGGCCGGGGGTGTCTCCCGGCTGGCCGGCGCCACCGGTCTCGCCGACCTGTGCTGGGCACTGGGCACCGTCGCGGCCGTCGTGCCCGCTGTGGGCTGGGTGCTGGCCGCCCTGCGGCGCGGGCAGGCGGGCGTCGACCTGATCGCGGTGCTGGCGCTCGGCGGCACCCTGGCCGTGCGCGAGTATCTGGCCGGGGCCCTGATCGCCCTGATGCTCGCCACCGGCCGCACCCTCGAGGCGGCCGCGCGGCGGCGGGCCTCGCGGGACCTGCGCGCGCTGCTGGAACACGCTCCGCGCACCGCCCGACGCCGCACCGGCGCCGAAGTGACCACCGTGCCGCTCGGTGAGGTCCAGGTCAGCGACCTGCTCGTCGTAGGACCCGGCGAGGTCGTCCCCGTCGACGGCACGGTGTCCGGTGCCCCGGCCGTACTGGACGAGTCGGTCCTCACCGGGGAGCCCTTGAGCGTGCGGCACACGCCCGGTGAGGGCGTGCGCAGCGGTGCGGTCAACGCGGGCAACGCCTTCGAGCTGCGTGCTTCGGCCACCGAGCAGGACAGCACGTACGCCGGCATCGTACGGCTGGCCCAGCAGGCCGGGGCGGAGTCTGCGCCGCTGGTGCGGTTGGCCGACCGCTACGCCGCCTGGTTCCTGCCGCTCGCCGTGGCCGTCGCCGGGCTGGCCTGGCTGGTGACCGGCTCCGCCGTGCGCGCGGTGGCGGTCCTGGTGGTCGCCACTCCGTGTCCGCTGCTGCTGGCGGCTCCGGTGGCCGTGGTCTCAGGGCTGTCGCGGGCCTCCCGGCTGGGCGTGGTGATCCGCGACGGCGCCGCCCTGGAGAACCTCGGGCGGGCCCACACCCTGCTGCTGGACAAGACGGGCACCCTCACCCGCGGTCACCCGCGCGTCGTCGACGTCATCGCCGCGCCGGACAGGACCCCGGCGGAGGTACTGCGGCTCGCCGCCTCGCTGGACCAGTACTCGCCGCACGTGCTCGCGCAGGCCGTCGTCGACGCGGCCCGGGAGCGCCGGGCCCGCCTGTCCGTGGCCGCGGAGGTGTCCGAGGAACCCGGCCGGGGCGTCACCGGGACCCTCGACGGACGCCGGATCACCGTCGGACGGCTCGACGACGACGCGCAGCGGCCGCCCTGGGCGCGCTCGGTGGACAACCGGGCTCTGCTGGACGGGGCGGCGGTCGCCTGGGTCACCGTCGACGAGGTCCTGGCCGGCGCCGTGCTGCTGCGGGATCCGCTGCGACCGGACGCTCCGCGTGCCCTGCGCCGCCTGCGCGCGGCGGGCATCCGCCGACTGGTGATGCTCACCGGCGACCGCGCCGAACCCGCCCGCGAGGTCGGCGCCGTCCTCGGTCTGGACGAGGTGCGCGCCGGGCTCTCCCCCGCCGACAAGGTGGCCGCGGTGCGCGCCGAACGCGAGCACGCGGTCACCGTCATGGTGGGCGACGGGGTGAACGACGCCCCCGCTCTCGCCGCCGCGGACATCGGCGTGGCGATGGGCGCACGCGGCTCGACCGCGTCCTCCGAGGCGGCCGACATCGTACTGACCACCGACCGGGTGGACCGCCTGGCGGACGCGGTCACCATCGCCGTACGGTCGCGGCGTATCGCCGTGCAGAGCGCACTCGGCGGCATGCTGATGTCGCTCGCCGCGATGGCGGCGGCCGCCGCGGGTCTGCTCCCGCCGGCCGCCGGCGCCCTGCTCCAGGAAGGCATCGACGTCGCGGTCATCCTCAACGCGCTGCGCGCCCTGCGCGACGACCCGGCGGCCCGTCCGGTACTGCGGCCCGACACCCAGGCCCTCATTCACCGCTTCGCGGCCGAGCACGACGATCTGCAGGACGTCCTGCGGTCCGTGCGCGCCGCCGCCGACCGCCTGTGCGACAGCACCGGCCCCGAGGCCCTGGCGGCCGTGCGCGGGGTACACCTGCTGCTCACGGAACGGCTGCTGCCGCATGAGCACGCCGAGGAACACCAGCTGTATCCCGCCCTCGCCACCGCGCTCGGCGGCCCCGAGGCGACCGCCACCATGAGCCGCGCCCACGCCGAGATCGACAGGCTCGCCCACCGGATCGCCGTCCATCTCGCGCTCGCCGAGGCCGACGGCGGCCCGGCCCCGGAACAGCTCGACGATCTGCGTGCCTGTCTCTACGGACTGCACACCGTGCTGCGACTTCACTTCGTCCAGGAAGAGGAGAACTACTTCTCCCTCGCCCCCTGAGCGCGCCCCTGCCGAGCCGTACCCATCGGAGGAGACGACAATGAACGATCCCCCGGGACACGCGAACACCGCATCGCCCGTGCTCGCCTGCGCGCGTCTGGTCCGGCGGTTCGGAGACCGCACCGCCGTCGACGACGTGAGCCTGACCATCGCTCCCGGCGAGACGTACGGCCTGCTCGGACCGAACGGCGCGGGGAAGACCACCACGATCCGGCTGGTGTGCGGACTTCTGCGGCCCGACGCCGGGACCGTGTTCGTGGCGGGCCGCCGAGTGTCCACGGCCGCCGGGGCCGCCAAGCGGCTCATCGGCTTCGTCCCGCAGGACGTGGCCCTCTATCCGGACCTCAGTGTCCGCGAGAACCTCCGCTTCTTCGGACGCCTGTACCGGCTGCCGCGCCGCCGTCTGGAGCGCCGGGTCGACGAGGTCCTTGAGCTCATCGACCTCACCGGCCGGGCCGGCGACCGGGTCGACTCCCTCTCGGGCGGGATGCGCCGGCGCCTCAACATCGGGGCCGGGCTGGTGCACGCGCCGACACTGCTGGTGCTGGACGAGCCGACGGTGGGCGTCGATCCGCAGAGCCGGCACGCGATCCTGGAGAGCGTCACCCGGTTCGGCGAGGAGGGCATGGCCGTCCTCTACACCACGCACTACATGGAGGAGGCCGAACGGCTCTGCGACCGGGTCGGCATCATCGACCGGGGCCGCCTCGTCGCCGAGGGCAGCCCGCGCGAGCTGGTGGCGCTGGTCGCGGAGCGGGACCGGGTGCGGCTGACCGCCGTCGGTGATCTGGCGGCGTACGCGCAGGCGTGCCGCAGAGTCACCCGGGTCGAGGGCGCCGCGCGCACCGGGGACCACGGCGACATGGTCGAAGTGGTCGTCAAGGACGCGCGCAGCCTGTTGCCGCAGCTGCTCGACCTCGCGCACGAACTGGACGTCGACATCCGCAGCGTGGAGATCGACGAACCCGACCTGGAGGCGGTCTTCCTCCATCTGACCGGCACCGCGCTGAGGGAGTGAGCGGTCGTGCGTGTCCTCCTCGCCATCGCCGCGAAGGATCTGCGGCAGCGTCTGCGCGACCGCTCGGCCTGGGTGATCGTGTTCCTGGCACCGGTGCTGATCTCCGGGCTGATGGCCATGGCGTTCAGCGACAACTCCGAGTTCCGCGCCGAGATCGGCGTCGTAGACCTGGACCGCGGCGCGGCGGCCGACGGGCTGACCGAGGTGCTGAAGAGCCCCGAACTCTCCGCCACCGTACGGGTTCACTCCTACGGCGACGAGGCCGCGGCACGCCGGGCCGTGGACGCCGGACGGGCGCACGCGGCGATCGTCGTCCCCGAGGGGTTCACCGAGGCGCTGAGCGGCGGGCCCGCACAGCCGGTCACCGTCCTGGACAGCGTGGACTTCGGACTGCAGGCGCAGCTGGCGCGGGCGGTCACCGAGTCGTACGTCGCGCAGGTCAACGCCGACCGGCTGTCCGTGGCCACGGCCGTCGCGGCGGGCGTTCCGCACCAGGACGTCCCCGAACTCGCCGCGAAGGCGGCCCTGTTGAGACTTCCCGAGCAGGTGCGGGCCCAGGGGCTCGCGGACGACCCGCTGAAGGTCATCAGCTACTTCGGGCCCAGCATGGGCATGTTCTTCGTGCTCTTCTGCGTCGGCTTCGGCGCGCGCGGCTACTTCATCGAACAGCAGCAGGGCACCCTCGACCGCATCGCGGCGGCCCCGGTCGGGCGGGGCGCGCTGCTGCTGGGGAAGTCGCTGTCCACGTTCGTCTACAGCCTGGCCGGGCTGGTGACGGTCGCGCTCGTGTCGTGGCTGGCGTTCGGGGCGCGCTGGGCGGATCCGGTGGGGGTCGCCGCCCTCAGCGTGGGCATGGCGGTCGCCGTGGTGTGCCTGACGGCGTTCGTCATCGCGATCGCCCGTACCGAACGGCAGGCCGAGGGGCTGGCGTCGATCGTGGTGTTCGCGCTCGTCCTGCTGGGCGGCAACTTCGTGTTCGCCTCCGGCACGTCCCTGATGCGCCGGCTCACGCTCTTCACCCCCAACGGGTGGGCCCTGCGCGGATTCACCGACCTGGGTACCGGGGTGCGCGGCTGGGCCGCGGTCGGTGCCCCGCTGCTGGGCATCGCCGCGTTCTCGGCGGCCGTGGCGGCGGTGACGGCTCTGCTCCTTCGGCTGAGGAGGCCGGCATGACCGCACTCGCAGTGACCCGGGCGACCGTCGCGCGGGCATTCCGGGACCGTACGGCGCTGTTCTTCATGGTGCTGCTGCCGGTCGCCATCATCGTCGTCATCGGGGTCACGGTCAGCGGCTTCGACCAGTTCCGCGTCGGCCTCGTCCCGGCCTCCAGGTCGGGCCCGGTGGCCGAGGAACTGGTCACCGGCATCGAGGAGGCGCCGGGGCTGCGGACTCGCACCTACGGGACCGTGACGGACGCGCGCACGGCGTTGCGCCGGGCCGAGCTGGACGCCGTGGTCGTGGTGCCCGACGGACTCGACGCGGGCGTGCGGGACGGGCGTGCGGTCACGGTGGCGGTGC
This sequence comes from Streptomyces sp. NBC_00019, assembly GCF_045041015.1. NCBI lineage: Bacteria > Bacillati > Actinomycetota > Actinomycetes > Kitasatosporales > Streptomycetaceae > Streptomyces > Streptomyces sp. NBC_00019. Next base: position 10,726,274 of record NZ_CP108302.1, on the reverse strand, counting down.
TGGTGGAGCCGTCGGGCAGCGCCGGGCACGCCGCCGTGTCGTCGGTGTCGGCCGTCGTCGCCGAGCACGCGGCGCGGCTGCAGGCGGCGCGCTTCGCCGCCGAGGAGACCGCCGGTGACTTCGACGAGACCCTCGCGCTGGCCCGCGGCACCGAACGGGCGGCCTCCCCGATCGCGGTGCGCACGCAGACCGTGAACGGGCAGAGCGACTATCTGCCGCTCGGCTACAGCTACAGCACGCCGACCATGCTGGTGCTGTTCGTGTTCATCAACGCCCTCGCGGGTGGCGCGGCCATCGTGCAGACCCGCCGGACCGGGGTGTACGCCCGCGCCCTCGCGGCGCCGGTCTCCGCCCGCACCCTGGTGCTCGGCGAGACGGTCGCATATCTCCTGCTGGCCCTGCTGCAGTCCCTGCTGATCGTCGCCGTCGGGGCGCTGGCCTTCGACGTCGCCTGGGGCGACCCGCTCGCCGCCGGAGTCCTGGTCGCCGTGTGGGCGCTGGTCGGCACCGGGGCGGGTGTCCTGGCCGGTGCCGTGTTCCGTACGCCGGAGCAGGTGAACGCCGTCGGCCCGGCGCTCGGGATCGGCCTCGGCATGCTGGGCGGCTGCATGTGGCCGCTGGCGCTGGTGCCGGACTGGCTGCGCAGTGCGGGTCACGCGGTACCGCACGCGTGGGCCGTCGACGCGTGGACGACCCTGCTGTCCAGGGACGGGGACCTGACGTCGATCCTGCGCGACCTGGCCGTGCTGGCGGGCTTCGCCACGGTGCTGATCGCCCTGGCGACCGTGCTTCTGCGGCGGCGGCTGACGGCCGCTTCCGGGACGTGAGCCCGGCGCGCGCTCAGACGATCTCGAGGACCTGCGACACCGGGCGACGCGAGGTCTCGGACCCCGCAGGGCCGTATCCGAGGCGCAGCACCATCTGCACGAATCCCATGGCCGACCCTGGGTCCCGGGCCAGCTCGCGCAGGTCGTGCCGTTCCAGGGAGTGCGAGGTGAGAGATGTGGCCAGGCCGTGGTGGGTGGCCAGCAGGAGGACGCGTTCCAGGGCCTGTCCGGCGCGCAGCCAGTCCTCGGGGCGGTCGTGGGTCGTGCCCAGCAGGGCCAGTTGCGGTGCGCTCTCGAAGTCGGCCGCCGGGCGTCCTGGCACGGTGCGCCGACCGGCGAAGTCCCGGACCGGGGCCCGGCCCGCACGCCTGCGCGGTCCGAAGGCGCCCTCCGGGATCCCGTCGACCGCTGCCTCCACGCCCGTGCGCGTCCACTGCCGTATGTCCTCGAACCTCTCGGGGTCGAGGGTGTCGCGTCCTTCGACGTCACGGACGTGGTTCAGCAGGGACTCCACATGCCAGGGCTCGGGGAACAGCAGCCGGGCGCCCTCCCGTTCGGCTGCGTCGCTCAGCGTGTCCCTGATGTCGGCCGGAATCGGCTCGTCCTGGAAGGGGTGCCGGCTGGTGTGCCGGCGTGCGATGGCCGGGAAGAGCAGCAGCAGGTCGCGGTCGGGCTGGTCGGTGCCGGCGAGGCGCACGGTGGCGAGCAGCAGTGGGTCCGCCGGGTCGGGGAGCAGGCTCGTGTCGGCCCGCTCTTCGGCATGGGCCGCGGCGACGCGGAGGTTGAACAGGGCCGCACCGCAGCCCAGGTGCAGGGCGCGATGGTCGGGGTCGGTGCGCGGCATCGCCCGGCCGAGGTCGGCCCGTAGCTCGACGGCGTGCTCGGCTCGGAGGTAGCGGAACCGCCACGGTTGGGCGTTGTGCAGTGAGGGCGCGGCCGTGGCAGCGGTCACCAGGGCCGTGGCGTACGTCCTGTCGTCGGGTCGCGTCGGCATGGCGCGCACCTCCCCTTGCGGGATGAGTCGGCCGTCCGACCGCGGTCAGGATGTGGGGAGTCCGACGCCATCCGCGCGCAGCACGGAAATACGGCGCCGGTACTCCTCCTCATCGATCTCCCCGCGGGCGAAGCGCTCGGCGAGCAGCCGCTCGGCGGACACCGGGTGCGCAGGCTCGGGGGTGCGGCTCAGCGTGCGGAAGAGCAGCACCGCGACAGTGATCAGCGCAGCCCAGAGCAGGATCGTGCCGATCGACATCGCGAACCAGCCCCAGCCGTTCATGTCGTGACCGTTCCAGTACATCGGGGGCTCCTTCGCGCGGCGAGGGCGGCCTTCGGACTTCTTTCAGGACCAGCTTCCGGCCTCGCACGACCGGCGAGAAAGAGGCCGCCAGGTCCCCCTCCGGGGCCGTTCGGCCCCGGTTCTGCGGTCAGTCCGGGAGCAACAGCCGTACCGTCTCCCCCGGCTGCAAGCTCACCGTCCGGTCGGGCAGCCGGATGTCGATCGGCGAGGCGTCGGAGGACGGTACGGCGATCTCCAGCCGCTCGCGCTCCAGGCGCAGCCTTACACCCCAGTGGCCTTGGTAGCGCAGGGCGAACCCGTACGACGAGAGCTCCGGCAAAGGCACCGGGTCGAGCCACAGGGCACCGCCGCGGGTCTCCAGCCCGGTCAGTCCGCGCTGGACCAGGTCCAGGGTGCCGGCCATGGCGCCGAGGTGGATGCCCTCGCTGGTAGTGCCGCCCTGGAGGTCTGCGATGTCGCCCTGCAGGGCCTCCTGGCAGAACTTCCAGGCCTCCGCCCGCCGGTCCCGGGCCAGCACCCAGCCGTGGACGAGGCCGCTGAGGGTCGAGCCGTGGCTGGTGCGGCGCAGGTAGTAGTCGACGGTGCGCCGCCAGGTGTCCTCGTCGAGCCGGTACCCCAACCGGCCGAACACCGTGCGGAGTTCGGCCGGCGAGAACAGGTAGCCGAGCATCAGGACATCGGCCTGCTTGGACGCCTGGTAGCGGTTGACGCTGTCGTCCTCCGCCTCCAGGATCCGGTCGAGCCGCCGGATGTCGCCGTACCGGGCACGGTAGGCCTCCCAGTCGAGCTCGGCGAGTTCGCCGTAGCCCTCGAACTGGCTGATGACGTCGTCGTGGAACGGCACATGGAGGGTGCGGGAGACGTCCTCCCACAGTTCGAGTTCGCCGCCGTCCAGACCGGTGCGCTCGACCAGTTCGCGGCAGCGGGGCTCCGGCAGCGTGCGCAGCAGCTCCAGGGTGCGGGCGAGCACCCAGGCGGCCGTGACGTTGGTGTACGCGTTGTCGTCGAGGCCCGGCTGCTGCGCGTCGGGGTAGGCCTCGTGGTACTCGTCGGGGCCGACCACGCCCTTGATGCGGTGGCGGCCCAGGCTGTCGTCGTAGACGGCCGAGTCCGCCCAGAAACGGGCGATCTGCAGCAGCATCTCGGCACCCTTGGTGTGCAGGAACTCCGTGTCCCCGCTGGCCTCGCAGTACTGCCACACGTTGTAGGCGATCGCCGAGCCGACGTGGTGCTGGAGGTGGGAGTGGTCGGGCAGCCAGCGCCCCGAGCGCGGGTTGAGGTGCAGCTGCTGGGTCTCCTCGCGGCCGTCGCTCCCGCTCTGCCAGGGGTACATCGCGCCCTTGCGGCCCACCGACCGGGCGGCTGTGCAGGCCTGTTCGAGGCGCCGGTGGCGGTAGCGCAGCAGGGCGCGGGAGACCTCGGGGAAGTGCAGGTCGAGGTAGGGCAGGACGAACAGTTCGTCCCAGAAGACGTGACCGCGGTAGGCCTCGCCGTGCAGTCCCCGGGCGGGTACGCCGACGTCGAGGTCGGCGGTGTGCGGGGAGAGGGTCTGCAGGACGTGGAAGAGGTGCAGGCGCAGGATGCGGCCCGCCTCCCCGGGGACGTCGAGGTCGGCCCGGCGCCAGAGCTGGTCCCAGGCGGTGAGGTGGCTCTCGAGCAGGTCGTCGAAGCCCGGGGCCTGGCCGACCCGGTCGACGGCGGCGTACAGCGGGTCGCTGATCGCCGGGTCGCGGGAGGTGTGCAGGGCGACGGTCTTGTCGACGGTGACGGTGCGACCTGGAGCCAGGTCGAGGGTCGCCTGCTGGACGGCTCGCGGGACTTCGTGGCGCACGGTGAGGGAGGCGTCGGCGGTGAGCCGGGCCGCCATGCCGATGCGGACGTCGGAGGTGCGGGTACGGCAGCGCAGCCACACCATGTCCGGGGCGGCTGTGCCGGTGTGGACGTGGGTCAGGTGGCCGCCGTCCAGGTCCCGGTAGCGCGGGACGCCGCCGTTGGTGACGCCGCCGTCGAGGGCCGCCTCGACATCCAGCGGGCCGGAGAATCCCTCGGCCGCGAACTCGGTGCGCAGGGCGGCGAGATGACGGTCCGCCATGTGCACGAACCGCTGCTGACGTACCGTCAATTCGCGTCCCTCGCCGAGGTCGTAGCGCGTGCGGCGCTCCAAGAGCCCTGCGGACAGGTGCAGCATCTGCCGGTGGTCGAGCACGGTCGCGGTGTCGGGGGTGAGCCATGGCCCGCCCGGCAGGCGGTAGCGCAGCGGCAGCCAGTTGGGGACGTTGACCATGTCCTCGTTCTCGACCTGCCGTCCGGCCACCTCGGAGGTGAGCCGGTTGTAGCAGCCGGCCACATAGGTGCCGGGATAGTGCACCTCGTCGGCGGCGCACTCCGGCAGCGCGCCACGTGTAGCGAAGTAGCCGTTTCCGAGGGTGCACAGCGACTCGCGCAGGCGTTCGTCGGCGGGCGTGTAGCCCTCGTACTCCCAGCTCCATCCCGTCACTTCGGCTCTCCTTCCCCGACCAGCTCTCCGAGATCCCTCACGACGACGTCCGCGCCGTGCCGCAGCAGCCGCGCCCCGGTGTCCGCTCCGGCGGCCCGGTCCACGCCGACCACCAGGGCGAATCCACCGCGCCTGCCCGCCTCGACGCCCGCGAGCGCGTCCTCGACGACAGCGGCCCGCCAGGCGGGCACACCGAGCCGCCGAACCGCCTCCAAGAACAGGTCGGGTTCCGGCTTGCCGGCCAGGCCGAGCCGTGCCGCCTCACCACCGTCCACGAGGAGGTCGAACAGGTCGAGTACCCCGGCCCGGCCCAGCAGTTCACCGGCGTGCCGGGAGGCGGAGGCCGCCGCACAGGGCACGCCCGCCCGACGCAGGGCCCGCACCAGCCGTACCGTCCCCGGATAGGCATCGACGCCGTGCTCGCGGAGTTGCTCGGTGAAGAGGCGTTCCTTCTCCGCGGCGACGGCCCGCACCGTCTCGGGCGACGGGTCGATGCCACGGGCGGCGAGGAAGGCGGCGGCGCCGTCGAGACGGGACTTGCCGTCCACATGGCGCAGATAGTCGTCCCGTACGTCGAACGGGCGGCGCTGGTCCGGGTTCTCGGGCGGGTGGGCGCGCAGATGGGCGTCGAACGCCGTCTTCCATGCGGCGGCGTGCACCCGCGCCGAGTCGGTGATCACTCCGTCGGTGTCGAAGACGACGGCACGCACGTCTCGCAGGCTCGCAGCGAGCGTCCCGGGGGCGAGGGACCGGCCCATGGTCACCCCTCCTCCGGTACGACGGCGACCGGGCAGTCGGCATGGTGCAGCAGCGCGTGCGCCACCCGGCCGAACTGCAGGCCATGGTGTTCGTGTCGGCGCCGGGCTCCGACGATCACCAGGTCGGCGGCGCCCGACCTGGTCAGCAGCGCCTCGCCGGCCGGCCCTTCGACGGTGGTGCGGCGCACCCGGACCGAGGGGTGCTCCGCAACCGCTTCACGCAGTGCGGCGTCGAGCAGTTCCGACGCCTGCCGCTCGTGCTGATGCGCCGGTTGCCCGGCGAACAGGGGATGGTCCGCAGCCTTGTGTGCGGGGCGCCGCCAGGCTCGTACGGCGTCCAGCATGCACCCGCGTGCCTCGGCCTCGCGGAACGCGAACCGGACCGCCTCGCCGCTCTCGGCGTGGTCGCCCACACCGAGCAGGATCCGTTCGCGGTCGCCCGCAGCGCCGCCCCGGACCACGATCACCGGGCAGTGCGCGCGTCCGGCCACGGCCAGCGAGACCGAGCCCAGGAGCAGGCCCGACAGCCCTCCGCGACCGTGGGATCCCGTCACCAGGAGGAAGGCGCGGTGACTCTCGTGCAGCAGTGCGTCGACCGCTTCCTCCGGCACCACTTGCGTGCAGACCTTGGTCTCGGGGTCGCGCCGCCGGGCACGTTCTGCCGCGGTGTCGAGGATGGTCTCCGCCATGACCTGCTCGGACGGGCGTTCGCCGGTGTCGGGCTGGACGGCGCCCTCGTAGCGCTCCCACAAGGAGGCGTACACCAGCAGCAGTGGCAGTCCGCACCGGGCCGCCTCGTCCGCCGCCCAGTCGACCGCCAGGAGACTCGCGTCCGAACCGTCGACTCCCACGACCAGGGGAAGATCCATCGTCCCCACCGCCTCTCGTCGGACCGCATACCGTGCGGCACCGGGCTCCGTCTCCACGGTCCCATCACCTGGCCCCGGACCGCAGAGGCTGTCGGGCCCCGGCCCGGGACGTTCGGCCCCTGTGCCGCCTGCCCGATCCGCCGGACTCTGAAGCTGGAGCCCCGAGGGGACGGTTCTCATCTCATCCGGCCGCTCGGCCCTCCGTGTACGGCCGGACCGTCTCTCGACGGGTTCCGGCATTGGTGAGCAGACTCCCGGGGAGGGCAGTCATGGTTCCTCTCATCCTGATCGGCGCGGCCGTCGTGGGCGCGTGCCTGGTGTTCGGCTACAGCTCGTTCGTCGTCGGCTTCGTGCTCATGTTCGTCGGCGTGCTCGGTCTCATCACGTTCATGTCCACGGTCGGCATGGTCCGGCGTCCCGGCGAGCGCGGGACGGTCATCGAGGAACGGCACTACATGGGCGACACCCCGCGCGAGGACCACCGGCACCGGATGTGACCCCACCCGATCCGGTAGGCATCGGCTCCCACGGGCACGGCAGCACTCCATCCGTCCGTTCGGATCCGCCCCGCCGTCCGACCGCGTGCCACGATCCGCAGCCGCCTCACCGACCACGGCCGGTGAGGCGGTGCCCCGCGCGCCGACCGCGGCCTCCGCCCCGTGCCGACGCCCTCACTCACCAACGCGTACCCGCCGTTCCGGCCAGGCAGGGGCGGCCACAGCCGGAGGCGTTCCCGCCATGACCACCGCACTCGTCTCGGTCCTCCTCTTCCTGCACGGACTCGCTCATCTGCCGGTCTGGCTGCCCCGCACGAACCCCGGCGAGCCCTTCGACCCGAGGCACTCCTGGGCGCTGGCCGCAGCCGGCGTGCAGGGCCCTCGGATCCATCTCACGGCCGCGACCTGGCTCGCCTCGCTCACCACCGCGCTGTACGCCATCGCGGGAGCGGCAGCGGCGACGCGGGCCGAGGGCTGGGCCGCCGCGGCGATCCTCGCGGCCTCGGTCGGGCTGGTCCTCAAGGCCCTGTGGTTCAACCCCTGGCTCTCGCTCGGCGTCCTGCTCGACATCGGTGTCATCGCGGCCGTACTGACGAATTGGCCCGCCTCGCTGTACTGAGCCGACCCGGGGCGCAGTCCGTCCGGGGAAGCCGCCGTGTCCGCACGGCAACGGCAGCCGGCCGAGCGGCAGCGAGTGCGGGCCGCCGAGGTGCTCACCTCGACGGCCCGCGAGGACTTCGAGCCACAGACCGACGATGTCGTGCGGGCAGCTCCCTGGGCGCTGTCCGATCAGAGGCGGACGGCAGTGCGTGGAACCGGGGTTGCCGTCCTGGGCGGTGCCTGCTCGACGGCCCTGCGCGCGCACCGGCGCGCCACCCGCAGGGCGAGTGCGTCCATCGCGGCCGTGAGGGCGAACGTCACGCCCATGGCCGCCACCAGCAACACGGCGAACCGCTCCCAGAACTCCGGCGTCAGACTCGTACCCACGATCCTCACTCCCCTCCGACGTGCTCCGTTGTCGTCACTGACATGGAACTCCGATCCGCGGCGCACGGCGTGAGCCGACCGGCCCGCACAGGGCGCCGCAACGGTCCCCGCACGAGGGACGTCCACAGGGCCGGTCGGCCCATGCGCCGGGGTCGGTCGCCTCATGGTGCGGCGCAGCCGCACGGACAAGGCTGCGAACAGATGCGGTGCCGATGTCAGCGGCACCCCGCCCGGGCGGGTTCCGGAGGTGACGATCATGAAGCGGACCTACCAGACCAGGCGCCCCGCCTCTCCACGGCGGCCGGAGCCTCCCGACCTGCGCACGCCGTCCGGGCGGCCCCTGCCGTACTGAACCGCCCCGCGTCACCGCCCCGGGGCGCGTTGCCCGAGTCCGGGACACGGGGCCCGAACAGCCCTTGCCGCAAGGGCCGTTCGGCCCTCGGGCCGGTGCCGTCCAGGTACTGGGGGGACAGCCTCGGCGAGCGGTTCACTGGCAGTGTCGGAGGAGGATGCCATGTCCAGCGTCACACCGCCCGCCGCCGGAACGTCCGGCAGCACATCGGAAGCTCCCGCGAAGAAGGTCCGTACGGCTGTGTACTTCCTGCACGGCGAGAAGGTCTCGGCCGCCCCGCGTACCGTGTCGGCGCCCTCGACCGCGGCCTCGGCGATGCGCGCCCTGCTGGCCGGTCCCGACCGCGCCGAAATCGATCACGGGCGTACCACCGCCATCCCGTCCGGCACCGAGCTGCGCTCCGTCGTCATCCGGAACCGGATCGCGACGGTCGACCTGTCCGGACGCTACGACTACGGAGGCGGCAGCCTGTCGATGCGGGCCCGCCTGGCGCAGGTCGTGTTCACCCTGACCCGCTTCCCGACGGTGGACAAGGTCTCCTTCGAGATCGAGGGCGAGCCGGTGAAGCAACTGGGCGGCGAGGGGGTCGTGCTGGACGGGCCCGTCGGCCGGGCCGACTTCGAGGACCTGTGCCCCGCCGTCCTGGTCGAGTCCCCCATGATCGGCGACACCGTCCGCACCCCGCTGAGGGTGTGGGGCAGTGCCGACACCTTCGAGGCGGAGTTCCAGCTGAAGGTCACCGACACCGCCGGGCGCACCGCTGCGGACGTCCAGGTGCGGGCGACGTCGGGCACCGGCACGCGCGGAACCTTCGACGTCACCTTCCCCTACAAGGCCACCCGCAGCGGGCCGGGCCTCCTCACGGCGTACTTCGTCTCGCCCGAGGACGGCCGCCCCGTGACCGTCGACACCGTGCCGCTGACCGTGAACCGCTGACACCGGCCCGCGACACGCGAGAACCCCGGCGCGGCGCCCGCGCCGGGGGTCGCCCATGCCGGACTCGTGGACGTCTCCCACCGGCGGCCAGCCGATGCGGTGATCGCCGGGTGAGAAGGGGTGGCCGTCAAGCATGACCAGGTCGGCGTCGTCGATGTCAGCCATGGGCGACGACGGCGACCGGGGCGCTCGCGTGGTGCAGCACGGCATGCGTGACCGGACCAATGTGCGCGCCGAGCGGACTGTGGCGGATCCGGCGGCCGACGATCACGAGCGAGGCCTCGCGGGAGGCGCCGACGAGATGGTCGGCGGCGTTGCCGCAGCGGGACTCCCCGATCACCTCGACAGCCGGGTACTTCTCCAGCCAGGGAGCAAGCGCCGCGGCCAGGGCGGTCGCCTGCCCGCGAGTGATCTCGTCGTGCAGGTTCAGGTCGGCGGACAGGCCGTAGGTGTAATACGGCGGCAGGTTCCAGCCGTACACGACCCGCAGGGCGGTGGACCTGCGCACGGCCGCGTCGAAGGCGAACTCGATGAGCGAGTCGTCGGGGCCGGCGACGTCGAGTCCGAGGACGACGGGCCGGTGCCGAGCGGCGTCCGAGGGCATGACGGCGTCCTCCGTCGGGTGCTCGTCGGCGCGGACCAGGACCACAGGCCGTTCGGCGTGGGCCACGACGGCCAGGCCGACGGAACCGACCAGGAACCCGCCGATCCCGCTCAGGCCGCGGGAGCCCAGGGCGAGCAGTTCGGCGTCCTCCGCCTCCTCCAGCAGGATCTCGACGGGGCCACCGCGTCGCTGCTCCTCGACGATCTCCAGTCCGGGATGGCGCAGCCTGAGGCCCTCCGCTGCATCTCGGGGGACTGTCTCGCTCCAGTACTGCAGCGTCTCGGCTCCGAGCAGCGGGGCCTGGGCCAGAAGCTCGGGTACGGGCTCCCCCACATGGAGGAGCTTCAGGGGCAGGCCACGCAGCTCCGCCTCACGGGCCGCCCACTCGGCAGCGGCCCGGCTCTCGTCGGAGCCGTCCAGACCTGTGACAACGGTGCGGACCATGGCGACGCCTCCTGATCGGGGAATCTGCTTCCAGCGTCGCCCGGCGGGGCCGACGGGTGCAGGGGCCGTAGTTCCCCCACCGGGACCGACCGGCCCAACCGGGTGCGGCGGCGGCCGGTACGGGCTGACATGCCGCGCCGCGCCCGCCATGGCCCGGTCCTGGCATTCCGATCGCACAGGTCCGCCCGTGGTGGCCCGGCCGGGCCACCAGCCGCGCCGCATCAGCCGATGGTGCCCGCACCACACTGCCGGCCCCGTACCCGCGTCGATCACACCCCTGCCGGGGCACAATGAGTAGAAAGACGGACACGACGGTGCCGGCGGGGCCTCGGCCCCATCACGATCGTCGTCAGGAGCGGGCCGCAGTCCGCCACCGACCTGGGATCGAGGGGTCGACATGCCCGAGGAACCCGCTTTCACGGCGCAGCATCCGATCCGTGTCTTCCTGCTGGACGACCACGAGGTCGTACGGCGCGGTCTGGTCGACCTGCTGGACGCCGAGGCGGACATCAGCGTGGTCGGCGACGCCGAGAACGCCGAGCACGCGCTGCTGCGGGCGCCGACGGTGCGACCGGACGTGGCCGTGCTGGACGTGCGCCTGCCGGACGGCGACGGCATCACCGTCTGCCGCGAGCTGCGCAGCCGGATGCCGGGACTGGCGGTGCTGATGCTGACCTCGTTCGACGACGAGGACGCCCTGCTGGACGCGATCATGGCCGGGGCCTCGGGTTATGTGCTCAAGCAGATCAAGGGCTCCGACCTGGTCTCCGCGGTTCGCACGGTCGCCTCGGGCAAGTCCATGCTCGACCCGGCCACGACGGCCCGGCTGATGCGCTCCCTGCGCACCGAACCGGCCGCGGCCCCGGAGGTCGCGCCCGAGCTGGCAGGCCTGTCCCCGCGTGAGCGGGAGATCCTCGCGCTGATCGGTGACGGCCTGACCAACCGCGAGATCGGCAAGAAGGTCTATCTGTCGGAGAAGACCATCAAGAACCACATCTCACGGATGCTGGCCAAGCTGGGCGTCCAGCGCCGGGTGCAGGCCGCGGTGCTCGCCTCGCACCTCGAACAGCCCGAGGCCGGGGGCCCTCCCGCGCGGTGAGGCACCGCGCGGGAGCCGTCCGGCGTCCTGTTGCTGTCACTCCGTTCGTCGAGTGGTGCGCCCTCGCGCGGCACGCACCACCAGTTCGACCAGCAGCACGGTGGATGCCGTACCCAGGCAGAGAGCCCACTGGGCGGCGTTGAGGGGTTCCGTGCCGAAGACCGAGCGTGCCCAGGGCAGATGGACCGCGACGGCCTGGACCGCGAGGACTCCGGCCAGGCACAGCCACAGGGTGCGGTTGCGGAGCTGGTGGCGGCCGAGCAACGGGCCGTCCTCTGCGCGGGCGTTGAGCGAGTTGAACAGCTGGAACAGGACGAACGTGGTGAACGCCATGGTCGCGGCGGTGTCGGCACCGACGCGCGGTCGGGCCAGGGCCAGCAGGACCACGGTGCCGACGGCCATGACCGCGCCGGCCCTGCCGATGGACAGCAGGCGGCGGGCGTCCAGGATGCGCTCCTGCGGGTCGCGCGGCGGATGGCGCATCACGTCGTCTCGGGCGGGGTCGACGGCCAGGGCCATGGCGGGCGGGCCGTCCATGATGATGTTGATCCACAGGAGTTGGGCCGCCGTCAGCGGGGCCGGCAGGCCGGCCAGGGAGGCTCCCAGCAGGGTCAGGATCGCACCGACGTTGGTGGCCAGCTGGAAGCGGACGAACTTGACGATGTTGTCGTAGATGGCCCGGCCTTCGCGGACGGCCCGCACGATCGTGGAGAAGTCGTCGTCGGTGAGGACCAGGTCGGCGGCCTCCTTGGCGACGTCCGTGCCCGCGCGGCCCATCGCCACCCCGATGTGCGCGGCCCGCAGCGCCGGTGCGTCGTTGACGCCGTCGCCGGTCATGGCGACGATGTGGCCTCGGTCGGACAGCGCCCGCACGATCGTGACCTTGTGTTCGGGGGCGACGCGGGCGAACACCCCGATGCCGTCGATGCGTTCGGCGAGCTCGTCCGGTGTCATCCGGTCCAGTTCGGCGCCGGTGACCACCTCGCCGGTGATGTCCAGTTCATGGGCGATGGCTGCCGCGGTGGCGGCGTGGTCCCCGGTGATCATCTTGACGGCGACCCCGGCGGAGCGGCACAGCGCCATCGCGTCGCGGGCCTGCGGGCGGGGCGGGTCGGCTATCCCGGCGACCGACACCAGGGTCAGTCCGGGCAGCGCGGCCGGCTCGGGCGGGCCGTCCACCAGGGCGGTGGCCGCGCCCAGGACCCGGAGCCCCGAGCCGCCGAGGCTCGAGGTGATGTCGAGGATCTCTTTGCGGTGGCGGTCGTCGAGGTCGCGCACGCCGTCCTCGGTCAGCACTTCGGTGCACAGGTCCAGCAGCACGTCCACCGCGCCCTTGACGTGGACGCGGGTGCGGCCGTCGGGTTCGGCGTGGAAGGTGGCCATGTACTTGGTGGCGGCGTCGAAGGGCAGTTCGCCGGTGCGCGGCAGTTCCGCGCGCAGTCCGTCGGCGTCCATGCCCGCCTTGGCGGCGAGCACGACCAGTGCGGCCTCCGTCGGATCGCCCACGAAACCGTCGTCGGTCACATGCGCGTCGTTGCACACGGCGAACGGCAGTACCGCGTCGAGGAGTCGATCGGGGTGTCCCTCGGCGCCGCGCACGGCACCCTTCGTGTCGTAGCCCTGGCCCGTGACGTCGTAGAGCCTGCCGCCGGTCCACAGAGCCCGGACGGTCATCTCGTTGAGGGTCAGGGTGCCGGTCTTGTCGCTGCACACGACGGTGGCCGAGCCGAGTGACTCCACGGAGGCCAGGCGCTTGACGATGGCACCGTGGCGGGCCATCCGGTACACACCGAGCGCGAGGGTCAGCGCCAGGACGGCGGGCAGTCCTTCGGGGATCGCCGCGACGGCGAGCGCAACGGCCCGCAAGGCGATGTCCGCGAGGGCCTCGCCGCGTACGAGGGCGACGAGCGCGTATGCGACGACCGCGACACCGCTCAGCATTGCGAGCCTGCGGCCGAGGCTGTCCAACTGCACCTGGAGGGGGCTGGGCGGCTCGGTGCCGGTGCGCAGTTCCTCGGCGATCGCGCCCAGTTCGGTCCGCATGCCGGTGGCCGTGACGATGATCTCGGCGCGGCCCCGGGTCACGGCGGTGTTCATGAACAGCATGCCGGTGCGCTCGGCGAGCGGCAGGGACGCCGTGTCGGCCGGCGCCGCGGTGGTCTTGGCGACGGGCTGTGACTCGCCGGTCAGGGCCGCTTCGGCGACCTCCACCGACTCCGCGACGACCAGCCGTCCGTCGGCCGGCACCCGGTCGCCGGCTTCCAGCAGGACCACGTCTCCGGGGACGAGGGTGTGGGCCTCCACCACCCGTTCCGCACCGTCGCGGCGGACCCGGGTGGTGGGCACCAGCATCCGGCGCAGCGCTTCGAGGCTGCGTTCGGCGCGTCGCTCCTGGAGATAGCCGAGGACGGCGTTGATCTGCAGGACGACGGTGATCACCACGGCGTCCTTGATGTCGCCGATGGCTCCGGCGACGACGGCCGCGATCAGCAGAATGCCGATCAGCCAGTTGCGGAACTGGTCCAGGAACTTCAGCCACTCCGGCCGCCGGGCGGGTTCGGCCAGCCGGTTGGGTCCGTGGGCCGCCGCCCGCTCGGCCGTCTCCTGCTCGCTCAGGCCGGTCGCCGGATCCACGCCGAGGCGGGCCGCCACCTCGGTGGAGGTCAGACAGTATGCGTCGGGTTCTCCGGCCGGAGCGACCGGCGGGGCAGTCACGTCCATGATCACGCCTTCTCTCCGGGCACCACGACAACGGGACAGTGCGCGTAGCGCAGGACCTTCCGGCCAGCGAAGCGGCGCGGTACTCGGACCGCGCCATGTCCGCGCCGCCCGGCTCCGACCACGATCAGCTGCGCGCCGAAGCTCACCTCGGCGAGGCGTCGACCGGCCTGTCCCCGCACCCGGTGGGGTCGTACGACGATGTCGGGGTACTTCTCGCGCAGGTCGGTCAATGCCCGCGCGGTCCGAGTGCCGCGCCGGCTCAGGACCACCAGGTCCGTGCCGCGCTCGGCGGCTGCGGCGAAGGCGAACTCGGCCGCTTTCCGGAACGCCGGGGAGGTGTCGTAGGCCAGCACGACCGAGCCGGTGAGGGCCGGCCTGCCGCACACCACGAGCACCGGACAGCCGCCGTCGGCGCTGAGCCGCCCGGCGACCGAGACGTGCAGCAGGCCGTTCAGCCCGCTGCGGCGACGGCTGCCCAGCACGGCGAGGGACGCGGAGCGCACTTCGAGTCCCAGTACCGTCTCGGGCGCACCGATGAGGACGCCACGGGTGATCGTCACCCGCGGGGCGACCCGACGGGCGCGCCACTCCGCGTCGCCGAGCGCCCCGTTGACCCGGTCGCGCTGCTCGGCACCGCCGGGATCCCAGGGCGGCACACCCGGCGCCACCTCTCCGGGCTCAGGACCCAGGGCGTGCGCCAACCGCAGTTCCACACCACGCCGGTCCGCCTCGCGGGCCGCGATCTCCACGGCGGCCAGACTCGACGCCGATCCGTCCACTCCCACGACGACCGGACCGGTCATGGTGGTTCTCCCCTCTCCGGGCGGCCCCGTCCGGAGGAGGACGGGCCGACGACGGCACCGCGTGGCAGGGCCGGGCCCGGCGTCATCGGCCGGCCGGCCCCACCTCGCGTCCACGTCTCCACCCTCCGGCCTGCGCGCCGTCGTCCGCACTGGGCCGTACGGCCCCCAAGGGCGCACCGTCCGGCCCTCCCCCACGGTCCCTGCCGCGCTCACTCTGAAGGTGGGGATCGATGCGCGCGGCACGGGGATGGGTCCCCGTGCCGGAACCGGAGGTGCGCGATGACCGGACCTGTCGTGGTCGGAATCGACGGCTCACCAGCGAGCATGACGGCTGCGTGGTGGGCGGCCCACGAGGCGGCACGGCGGCACCTGCCCGTCCTGCTGCTCCACTCCTGGACATCCCAGCCGCTCGATGTGACCGTCCCCCAGGAGGCGTTGAGCAAGCAGCAGTACGGGGGACGCATGCTGCAGCGGGCCGAGGCCGAGTTGCGCCATCGCCACGGCGATCTGACCGTGAACACGGAGCTGGTCTCGACACCCGCCGCCCAGGCGCTGCTGGACCTCGGCGCGGGTGCGGACCTGCTGGTACTGGGCTCCAGCGGCCACGGCGCGGTCGCCGGCTTCCTGCTCGGCTCCATCAGCCTGCACGTCCTGGGCCTCGCGCGGTGTCCCACCGTCACGGTCCGAGCGGACGATCCCGCCGTCGAGGGGGGCTGGGACCGTCCCGCGGCGCCGGACCGGGACGAGGTCGTGGTGGGCGTCCGCGAGGCCGGGCCGGCCGCCGACCCACTGCTGGAGTTCGCCTTCACCACCGCCCGGGCGGGGCACTCCCGCATACGGGCCGTGCGAGTCCTGCCGCTGTCGTCCCTGCTGACGCATCCGCGCACGCTGTCCGGCGAGGAGGCCGACGGCGGCTACGAGACGGACGAGCGTGCGCGGCTCGCCGCCGCGCTGGCGCCGTGGCGCGAGAAGTTCCCCGACGTCCCCGTGGTGGGCCACGTCGCCAGGGGCTCCGCCGCGCAGGTGCTGCTGTCCGCGTCCGCGCACAGTCGGCTCACTGTCGTGGGACGGCGGCACCACCCCTCCCGCCACACATGGAAGCTCGGCCCCGTCGCCCACGGGGTTCTGCATCACGTGCCGTGCCCCGTCGCCGTGGTCCCGCACGACTGAGTCCTGCGGGCATTCCGCCCGTCCGGTGTGCCAGCCGGCGGACAAGACGGGCCGGTCGGCCCAGGACGTCGGCACCCCTTCGGAGATGTAGTGGAGTTGAGGGGGCACCGTTGAGTGCTCCACCCAGCGGAGGAGTGTCGAAATGGCATCGTCACGCACATTTCGCCGTGTCGCACTGAGCAGCGCGCTGCTGGCACTCGGGGCGGCACTGCCGACGAGCACAACCGGTGTCCGCACGGACACCGAGTCCACCGTCGCGACCGTGACCACGGTCGCCGCACCCGCCCGCGCGGGCCGCCCGACGTCCGCCGTCGACCGGGTCGCCGACTTCTACGGCGCCTACATCGACGTCCTGTACGACTCCGGCCGCACCCGGCTCGCCGACTCCCTGCGCACCCACTACCTCACCGCCGGACTGCGGCGCGACCTGGCCCGCTGGGAGGCCGAACACTCCATGGACGGCGTCCTGCGCGACAAGGGTGTGCCCATCGCCTGGGAGGTCGTCTACAACGACAGCGGCATGGGGCACTGCTGGACCCGTGCCACGCTCACCTGGCAGGACACGGCGAGCCGGACCCACCGCACGCGTCTGATGATCCAGTCCGATCTGGCGACCCTGCTCATCTCCGGCATCCGGACCGACGCCTAGCCGTACGACGATCCGGTCGGCTCATGTCGAGGTCAAGGCCTCGGCCACAGTCGCGCGGGGCGCTTCGCCGCCCGGTCCTCCGACCATCCGGCCGCCAGTACCGCCACGGCGATCAGCGGCCACACGACGACGTACAGCAGTCCCGTGCTGCCGAGCGGCAGGGAGTCCTCCAGCACGGGTACCCGCCACATCAGGTCGATGAGGAGCACTCCGACCACCAGGGCCACCTCGTGCCAGAGATACACCGTCACAGCGCGGGCGTTGAGCAGGACCACGGCGGCGTGGACCGGCCCCAGGCGCCTCACCCAGGTGTCGCCGCGCGGTCCGAAGCGCAGCAGCAGAAGGACGAAGCCGAAGGACCACAGTGCCTGGGCCAGGGGAATGGAGCCGAGGTCGTACCCCTCCTCGGTCGGGTGGGACACGGCGAAGCAGCCGCCCGCGCCCATGACCGTGGCCGCCACCGCCATCACCCGGCCGGTCGGCAACCGGCGGATCAGCCCGTCGTGGTGGGCGAATCCGAGCAGCCAGCAGGCCCCGAACGTGACCAGGTCGGTGAACGGGGCGTCGATACGGGCGGGCAGTGGCAGCAGCGCGCTCTGAACCAGGACCGCCAGTGCCAGGAAGCCCGCCACCGAGGTCCACGGTGCCTTGCGGAACGCGCGCAGCAGCAACGGCGAGACGATCACGAACAGCAGGTAGGCGCGGATGTACCACAGAGGCGCGGCGATCTGCCGGGCCCATTCGGTGTCGGCGAAGGGCGGTTCACTGACCGGCACGATCCAGAAGACCATCCGTGCCCAGCCCGCCGCCTTGTCCGCGCCGCCGTCGTCCGGACGCCATCCCCCCACCAGCATCGTGAGGACGATGACGAGCCCGAACAGCCACACCGGCGGCAGGAGTCGGCGCATCCGGGCGCGTATCACCGCTCGGGCGGTGCGGTCGCCCCGGTCGAGCGAGCGGGCCATCAGCGAGCCGGCCAGCGCGAACATGACGCCCATGGCGGGGAAGGCGAGGGTGAGCCAGGCCCAGTTGAAGGTGTGGTAGGTCACCACGCGGATCAGTGCCACCGCGCGCAGGAAGTCCAGGTAGAGGTTGCGGCCGCTCGTCCGGCGGGCCGCCGGGGCGGCGGTGACCGTGGGGGCTACCGCGACCGGGACGGCGGTGAGCGTGGGGGCTTCCGCGACCGAACGCGGCGCGGTCGCCAACCGGCCCGTCCGCCGCAGTTTGTGCCAGCGCAGACGGGCCCCGGTGAGCGCGGTGGTGCAGGACTGCAGCAGCACCGTGTAGAGGAACTGCCGGTAGAACAGCTGCTGCAGCGGAAGCGCCCACAGCACCCGCAGCTTCTCGCCGTCGAGCCGCAACGCGTACGCGGCGCACAGCAGTTGTACGCCGACCAGCGCGCCCCAGGCGAGTGCGGTGCGTACCGGGTCCTGGAAGAGCAGGCCGTACAGCAGGAACAGGTCGATGAGCGGGGCCAGCAGCGGGGTGAGGACCGTGAACAGCACGACCAGCGCGAGACCGTACCGTCCGAAGTGCCCCGCGTGGCCCCGCTCGACGACGGCGTGACGGTGCTTCCACATCGCCTGCAGCGTGCCGTAGCTCCACCGGTAGCGCTGCCGCCACAACTGGCCGACGGTCGCGGGTGCCTCGGTCCAGCCACGGGCGCGCTCCTCGTACACCACCCGCCAGCCGCCCCGGTGCAGTGCCATGGTCAGGTCGGTGTCCTCGGCGAGGGTGTCCCCGCTGAGCCCGCCGACGTGCCTCAGGGCGCGCCGGCGGTAGGCGCCGACGGCGCCGGGCACGGTGGGGATGCAGCCCAGCACGTCGTACATGCGGCGGTCGAGGTTGAGGCCCATGACATATTCGAGATGCTGCCAAGTGCCCAGCAGGCGGGCGCGGTTGCCGACCTTCGTGTTGCCGGCGACCGCTCCGACGCGTGGATCGGCGAAGGGCTGCACCAGGTGGTGCACGGTGTCCGGCTCGAAGACGGTGTCGCCGTCCAGCATGACGACGAGCGGGTGGGAGGCGTACGCCATCCCGGTGTTGAGCGCGGCGGGCTTGCCGCGGTTGGGCTGCCGTACGACGGTGACGCCGGGCAGGGCCAGCGACTCGACGGCGTCGGCCGTGCCGTCGGTGGAGCCGTCGTCGACCACCACGATCTCGACCGGATGGTCGCTGTGGGCCACGGACAGCACCGTGCGGGCGATGCAGGCCCGCTCGTTGTAGGCGGGGATCACCACGCTGACAGGTTCGGTGACCTCCGGTCCCCAGGAGAATCCGGGGGCGCGGCGACGTCGTGCGTGGCGGTGGGCGAAGACGAGCATGGCCGCGAACCGGACGAGCATCAGGGCACCGACCGCGGCCAGCATCCAGATCAGTACGGGCACCAGCCGGTCACCGACGACCACGGCCGCCACGAAGACCCGTCCGCTCCACAACTCCGCCCCGGCAACCGGGTGGTGGGCGCCGGCGCCGCCGAGCGCGCCGGTGACCGTGGTGAACCGGTAACCGCGGTCGAGGAGTTCGGGAACGAGGACGTCCAGCGCTCGCACGGTCTGCGAGCGGTCCCCGCCGGAGTCGTGCAGCAGCACCACGGCACCACGACCGGTCAGTTCCTCGGTCACCCGGGAGGCGATGACGGGCGCGCCCGGGCGGCGCCAGTCCTCGGTGTCGACGTCGACGAGCGCGGTGATGTACCCCTTCTCGCCCAGCCGCTCGACCACCGGCCATGACAGGTCGTCCAGGTCGGCGGCGTGTGCCGAGTAGGGCGGGCGCACGAGTGAGCTGTGGATGCCGGCCGCGCCCGCCAACGCCAGCTGGGTCTGCGCCAGTTCACGGTCGGCCCGCGCTTCGGACTGGTTCACGAGGTCGGGGTGGGTGAAGGTGTGCAGGCCGACCTCGTGCCCGGAGGCGACCATCCGCCGGACGAGTCCCGGCTCTCCGGCGGTCGCGGCTCCGGTGACGAAGAACGTGCCCTTGGCGCCGTAGCGGTCGAGCACATCGAGGATCTTCGGTGTCCAGGTCGGGTCCGGGCCGTCGTCGAAGGTCAGCGCCACGGTCCGGTCCGGGAGCGCGAAGCTGCGGGTGCGGGAGCCGGTGATGTCGATCACCGGACCGCCCCGCAGCACGTCCTGGGGCACGTGGCCGGCCGACACCGGGGGGTGGGTGCGGTGGTCCGCGGCGAACTCCCCGTGCACATAGCCGTGCAGGAGCAGCACTCCCGACATGACGGCCAGGACGAGGAGCAGGGACACGATGCGGGGCCGGGAGGTGGCGCGTCGGGCACGGCGGGTGTCGCCGGGGCCGGTGGCGGGTCGCCCGGTGGCGTGTTTCTGTGGTCGTACCGGCATGATCAGGGCCCCGTGGTGGTGTCGTCGGCGGCCGGCTCACTCGCTCCGGCAGACCCGGTCGAGGTGGTCTCCGGGCTCGGGCTCGGTGTCTCCTCCGTCGAGCCGGTCGGCGTCGGTGTTCCCGTCTCGGTCGGGGTCGCTGTGTCCGTGGGGGTGCCGGACGGGGTGCCGGTGCCGGGCGTTCTCGACGGAGCCGGTTCCGTGGCCGGGGTCGAGGGCTGACCGGACTCCGTGGGAACGGGGGACGGTGAGGGGATGTCCGAGGGGGAGACGGACCGGGAAGGCACGGGCGTGGCCGGGAGGTCGCGTGGGTTCTCGCCCACGGAACCGGGCGCCTCGGAGGGCACACCCGGCACGGGCAGCACGGTCCTGGGCGCGAACGGTGTCGCGCCCATGAAGCTGAGCGCCAGCACCACGGTGTACCCGGCGCAGAGGGCGCCCGCGGCGTAGGCGACACGACGGATACGGCGCCCCCGGCGCCCTGTGGCGTCGACGAAGACCGGGTCCTCATCGTCCTTTCCCGCCGCCGGGTGTGCGGCCGCCTCCCGGATCAACCGCATGGTGCCGGTTGCCGCGTGCCTGCCCCCGGGCGGCCTCACTCGGGACCACAGCATGACTCCCCCCTTCCGTCCCCGCCACATCCAGCCTCACGGGGGACATCACGGTCTCCAAGGGGCCGACCGGCACGCAGGACGGGCCTTCCGGGGCCTGTCGCGGGAGTCCCCCACGGCGTGAGCCTGGGGTCGGGAGTCGCTCAGGGAGGGGAAGATCATGGCGTCCGTCACCTTCGACAAGGCCACCCGGTGCTTCTCGGGTATGGACCGTCCGGCCGTCTGCGACCTCGATCTGGAGATCGCCGACGGCGAGTTCATGGTGCTGGTGGGGCCCTCCGGCTGCGGCAAGTCGACCAGCCTGCGCATGCTCGCCGGGCTCGAGGAGGTCGACTCCGGGACGATCCGCATCGGCGACCGGGATGTGACTTATCTGCCGCCCAAGGACCGGGACATCGCGATGGTGTTCCAGAACTACGCCCTCTACCCGCACATGACGACGGCCGACAACATGGGCTTCGCCCTCAAGATGGCACGCATGCGCAAGGCCGACGTCCGACAGCACGTGCAGGAGGCCGCCGCCATCCTCGACCTCAAGGACTACCTGGACCGCAAGCCCAAGTCCCTCTCCGGCGGTCAGCGTCAGCGCGTCGCGATGGGGCGGGCGATCGTCCGCGAACCGCAGGTGTTCCTCATGGACGAGCCGCTGTCCAACCTGGACGCCAAACTGCGCGTCCAGACCCGTACACAGATCGCCGTGCTCCAGCGCCGCCTCGGCACCACCACCGTCTACGTCACCCATGACCAGGTCGAGGCCATGACCATGGGCGACCGGCTGGCCGTGATGAAGGACGGCGTGCTGCAGCAGGTGGGCACGCCGAAGCAGGTGTTCACGCACCCGGCCAACACCTTCGTCGCCGGCTTCATCGGCTCGCCGGCGATGAACCTCCTCCGGCTGCCGCTCACCACCGAGGGAGCCCGACTCGGCGCTCTGGCCGTTCCGTTGCCCCGCGAAACACTGCGGGCCGCCGGCGCCGAGGGCGCCACGGAGCTGACGCTCGGCGTCCGGCCCGAGCAGTTCGAGGTGCTCCCACCCGAGGACCTGGAGACTCCCGGCCTGGACCTCGTGGTGGACGCCGTCGAGGACACCGGCTCCGTCGCCTACCTCCACGCCACCGCGAAACTCGGACAGCAGCTCGTCCCGGTCGTGGTCCGGCTTCCGGGCCGACCCGCGCACGGCAAGGGCGCCGAACTGCGCGTGGCGGTGCGCGCGGACGCGGTGCACTGCTTCTCCGCGGCGACGGGCCTGCGCCTGCTCGACCCCACGGACGTGCCCCGCGCGACCGGTCGGCTCCCCCAGGAGGACACGGCGGCACCGCAGCCCCAGGACGCCGTCCCGGCTCCCCCGCACGCCCCGCTGCACGACGCCGCACCGGCGGACTGAAGCCAAGGACCCTTGGCCTCCCGGACGCCCCCGGTCGGCCCTCGTGGTGCCGGCGGGCCGGCGGTCACGCTGGTCCTGGGCCCCGCCCCCGCGTACGGCGTCCTGCCCCGCGGGGAGCGTCACGGCCCGAAGGAGTTGATCGCCATGACAACCCTTGCCGGACTGCCAGACCGCCCGGTCCGCGTGAACGCGGTGCTCGACGCACCGCTGTCCCGCTGGCTGTGGCTGGTGAAATGGGTCCTCGTCATCCCGCACTACGTGGTGCTGTTCTTCCTGTGGATCGCCTTCACGGTCGTGAGCATGATCGCGTTCTTCGCCATCCTGTTCACCGAGCGCTACCCCCGCTCACTGTTCGACTTCAACCTCGGGGTGCTGCGCTGGAGCTGGCGGGTCGCCTACTACTCGTACGGCGCCCTGGGCACCGACCGCTACCCGCCGTTCAGCCTGGGCGAAGAGCCCGACTACCCGGCCCGGCTGGACATCGCCTACCCCGAACACCTCTCCCGCGGCCTGGTCCTGGTGAAGTGGTGGCTGCTGGCCATCCCGCACTACATCATCGTCGGCTTCTTCCTCGGCGGCTGGCACCTGGGCTGGTGGGACGGCGGACTCGTCGCCGTCCTCGCGGTGATCGCCGCCGTGACCCTGGCCTTCACCGAGAAGTACCCCAAGGGCCTGTTCGACCTGATCCTCGGCCTCAACCGCTGGGTGCTGCGGGTCGCCGCCTACGCCGCCCTGATGACGGACACCTATCCTCCGTTCCGCCTCGACATGGGCGGCACCGAACCGGAGGACGCTCCGCAGGACCGGCCGTAACGCTCTGGCGGTGCCGTCGGTGCCGACGGCACCGCCTTGACGGCCTGTTCCTTCGCCATCCCGCGCACCGGCCCGCCGATGCTGCACTTCGGAGCGGACAAATCCACGAAAACAGGAGGGCGACATGAGCCTGAGCGGAGACTGGTACAACGAGACCGGCTCGCACATGCGGATCGTGGCCGACCCGGCCGGTGGCATCAGGGGTTCCTACGTCTCGGCGAAGGGCCACGCGGTGGGCACGTACCCGCTGGCCGGACGCTACGACACGGCAGCTCTCCCCGAGCATGGGACCACCCTCGGATGGACGGTGGCGTGACGCAACGAGCGTAGCGACGCGGGATCGGTGACCAGCTGGAACGGCCAGTACTACGAGGACGGCACCGGCCCCTGAGCGCATCTGTGCCACCTGGCTGCTGACCGCGTCGGCCACCGCGGCCAACGTCTGGGAGGCGACGGCCGTCGGACAGGACGTCTTCACACATGTGCCGCCCACCCCGGAACGGCCCCAGCGGCACCGTCGTCAGACCGTGGCCGCGTCCCACCCGGAGCGCCTGCCCGGGTGAGGCCGGCTCGGAACCCGCGACGGGGTCGGTGGCGCCGGAGGGCGGGGAGGCGGGGCGGGATGGAGACGTCCACGGACACGGACCGGTCGGAACTCTTCGGAGCGGCCCGGGTGCCGGATCACAGTCCCCTCGCCCGCTTCCTCCGCGAGCGCGTGTACGGCGGCGCGCTGGGACTGCCCGGGCCGGGGCTCCGGTTCCTGGAGCCGTTCGACGACGCTGCCGTCACACGCTGCGACGAGGTGACCACCCCGACGCCGTACTGCTCAAGGTGTACGGCCCTCATCTGGATCGACAGGCGCCGCTGGGACCGCCCCGCACCGCGGGTGCAGCTGCGGCGCCGGGAGTACGAGAATCTCCGCCGTGCGCGAGGCCTCGTTCTCAGCGGTCCTCCGCACCGGGTCGTCCTACCGCTGGCCATCTCCGAGGACCTCGGACGCACGTCGGCGGAGGTGTACGTCCCTGGCCCCGGCGCACGGTGGCCTCGACGCACGGCTGACCCCGAACGCCGGTTTCCTCACTGGCCTGCACGGGGCGCCGGCCGACGGCCGTCCCGGGAACGGCCGCCCCGCTGTCGCTTACCTGGAGAACATCGTGGCCCAGCTCGCCGAGCAGGGCGTCCTCAGCGACAACCAGGGGGACCGGCTATGCCGGACGGGACAGGCCTGGGAGAAGTCAGGGCGGCTGAGCCCGCCGGACGGGGCACTCGTCCACGGAGACGTCACGCCCCCACGGTTCTTCCCGACGTCCGCCGCCCGGTCGCCGTACTGGAGGCAATACGCCACCGGCACCCCGCCGCGCGGCAGCCCCAGCACGACCACGTCCCGGCCGCGCAGGAACTCCAGACGCCAGGCCGGCTGCCGCCCGGCTGACCGACGGTCGTCGAAACGCATCTGCCGCCTCCCCACACCTGGTCCGCGGCCCCACGGCACCCAACTGCCGTGCCCGAGCCGTGGGTCGTCCCTCTCCTGTCATTGCAGCGCGATGTGCAGGACAGCGGCAGGGGCGACCAGCCCCGGTTCGGGACCATCGGTCCCTGCCGCTCGAGGGTGAACGGCAGCAGGCTTACCTTTTGGACGCGCGCTGCTGCGGTTCCATCTCTCCGGTCGTCCTCAGGGGGCACCACCATGACGTGGAGCGTTCCTCTTTCTCTCCGCCCGTCGGCGGTCCTCTTTTCTCGTCGACGGCACGCGGTGATGGCACGGCCTCGGACGGCTCGGGCCGCTGATCCTGGTCCAGGGGCCCCACCCGTCACGATCCGCTGTTCCGCCGGATGTGTGGTGATCGAGGTGCGGCAGGAGGTAGGTCCGGCCACCGAACCCCATCTCGGCCGCCTCCTGCACGGCGCGATCCGTCCCGGCGGCTCCGCGGTCCTCGTCGACCTGCGGAACGCCACCGATCTCGGAGTCGGTGGCCTCAGCGTGCTGCACCTGGCGCGCACCCTGGCCGAGCAACACGGGCTGACGTTCGGTTTCGTAGGCGCTGTGCCATCCATACCGGCACTACCCGACGCGGGACGGTCGCTGACGGGCCCGGCCCCAGTGGGTCCTACGGGCGACTCCGAAGGCCGACTGCGCCCTGCCACGGTCCTTTCGGCCCTTCCGCCTCCGCCACGGTGAGAACGACACTGGACACGTGGGGACGAACACCGAAGCAGGCGGTGTCACGTTGCCCCCGACGGTGCACGAACCGGGAGGCGATCATGCGGCATACCGATGAGCCTGTCGTGGGCAGCGGCGGAGCCACCCGAGCCGAACAGGCCCCGGGCGCGGCCGAACTGCTGGAGCAGCGGGTGCGGATCCTGGAGGACCAGGTGGACACGCTGGGACTGGCCGTGCGTGCGCTCATCGAAGGCTTGGAGCGCGCCCCGGGGAACGGAACGGGCGACGACGGCCGCGCCGTCCGCGGGGCCCGACTGGCGCACGGCATCCTGCTGTCCCGGGGCCTGTAGCCGAACGTCGGGAGGCGCGAGGACCATGGCCGTCACTATCGCGCTGGCCGGGGACACCATGCTGGGCCGCGGGGTCGCCGAGGTGCTGGCGCACAGGAAGCCACAGCCTCTGTTCACGTCCGCGGTCCACGGGACCGTGGCCGGTGCGGACCTGTTCCTGCTCAACCTCGAATGCTGTGTCTCCGACCGGGACACCCCCGTCGACGTACCGGGCAAGGTCTTCTTCTTCCGCGCCCCGCCCCGCGCCGCCGGCATCCTGGCCGACCTGGGGGTGGATGCGGTGTTTCTGGCCAACAACCACGCTCTCGACCACGGCCCCGACGCGCTGCTGGACACCCGCGCCCAGCTGGCCGGGGCGGGCATCCGCACCGTAGGGGCGGGAGCGACGGTCGCCGAGGCCCGCGCCCCGCTCGTGTTGGAGGCGGGCGGGGCGCGCGTCGGGCTCGTCGCCGTCACCGACCACCCGGCCTCGTTCGCGGCCGGAGAGGCCCGGCCCGGCGTGGCGTACGCCGACCTGAGGGACGAGGACGTGCCCGCCTGGCTCACCGGCACCATCCGCACGCTGGCGCGGGAAACGGACCTCGTCCTGGTCAGCGTCCACTGGGGACCCAACATGACTTCCCGCCCGGTCCCCCACGTCCTGCGCGCCGCACCCGTGCTCACCGAGGCCGGCGCGGATCTCGTCATCGGGCACTCCGCACACGTCTTCCACGGCTTCACCCGCCAGGTCCTGTACGACCTGGGCGACTTCATCGACGACTACGCCGTCCACCCGGCCCTGCGCAACGACCTGGGCCTGCTCTGGCTGGTCACCTTGGACGAGCACGGTCCGAGGCGCACCGTGGCGGTCCCGATCGCCCTGGACTACTGCCACACCCGCCTGGCCGACCAGGCCGAGTACGCCTGGATCGCCGACCGGCTCACCCGCGCCTGCGCCGAACTGGGCACCCACATCACCGACGAGCACGGGCGGCTGGCTGTCGACTGGCTCCGCCCGGCGGCGCGAGCGAGCCGACCACCGGGCCGTTAGGCCCCCGCAGAGGGCCGATCGGCCCTCGCGGAGGCCGCCACGCAACCGATAAGCCGAAAGAGAGCGAGGAGCTCCACGCCGCGGCCCCGTCGCCCGATGTACCGAAGCAGGAGCCAAGCGGCGTGATCGGGAAGGGAGTTGACATGCCCGGCATGCTCGAATGGCGTCCGCCGACGATGCCCGACCTGTTCGACCGGTTCGAGACCGGTCTGGCCGGGTTCCCCGCCCTGCGGGGCGTGGCCGGCGCACACGGCATCCGCATCGAGGAGCAGGTCACCGACCAGGGTTATTGCCTGCGTGCGGAGCTGCCCGGCCTGGACGCCGACAAGGACATCCGGATCGACATCGCGCACGGTGCGCTCAGCCTGCACGCCGAGCGCGGCGAGGAGACAAGGACACCGCGTCACAGCGAATTCCACTACGGCACCTTCGCCCGCTCCGTCCGCCTGCCGCAGGGCACGCAGGACGACCAGGCCACGGCCGAGTACAAGGACGGCATCCTCACCGTCACCGTGCCGATCGTCGGCGCAGAGAAGGCCGCGGTCAAACGGATCGAGGTCCGCCGCGCCGAGTAGTCCGGCACAGTCCGTACAGCCACCGGTGCGCGGCCCGTCCATCCCCGCGCACCGGTCTCTCGCAGCACGTCCGGCGGACCCGCCGACACCAGGCCCGCGCTCCGACGACCAAGGAGGACACAATGCCCGAGCCGCAACGATGCCGACAGCGACCGGGAGCCCGTCTGCTCCCCCTCCTGGTGGCTTCCGCCACGCTGGCGCTGTACACGCGGCGGTTCCGCCCCAGGCTGCTGACCTGGGGCGCGACCCCGGGTGAGACCCTGTGCGCCTACCCAGGCGACGAACTCGTACCCGATGCCGACGGCACCTCCACGATGGCCACCACCCTTCCGGCACCGCCCGAGAAGGTCTGGCCCTGGCTGGTGCAGATGGGCGGCGACCGCGGCGGCTGGTACAGCTGGGACCGCCTGGACCACTACGGAGAACCCAGCGCGGACCACGTCGTGCCCGAGTGGCAGAACCTTCACGAGGGACAACGGCTGCCCACGACGCAAGGCGGAAAGTCCTGGTTCACCGTGGCCCGGCTGGAGCCGAACCGCACCCTCGTGCTGCGCTCGGACCTGCGCCTGCCCTCCGGCCACTCCTTCGACCCGCAGACCGAACCCCCGCCGTCGGCACGCCTCGACGGGATCTGGGGCTTCCACCTGCAGCCGGCCCCCTTCGGGGAAACCCGCCTGGTGGTCCGCACGCGCGGCCAGAGCCGGCCCCGATGGCTCACCGGGCCGTTCGACCTGCTGCTGGGGGAACCCGCGCACTTCATCATGCAGACCCGCCAGTTCCACAGCCTGCGCGTCCGCCTCGACACGGAACCGTGACGCGGGGCGTAGCCGTGCGGATCAGTCCGCCCCTTCCGCGGCGCCGAGGGCCAGGGTCGCGGGGACTGCTCGCTGACCGATTGGATGGAAAACCATCCGAAGAAGCCGAGCGGAAGGAGCGGGGTCCGGAGAGCGATCCTGGTCCCGAGTGGGGGGAGTCTCCGAAGGTTCTCGGTGAGGGCCCTTCGACCCCTGCCCGCGGACGGGTGCGCACGGTTGGCTCGTAAGCGGTGGAGAACTCTTTCCCGTGTGAGGGAGGAAGCCGTGATCACGATCAAACAGGCCGCGGCAGAGTTCCTGGCCAAGAAGCGCATCGCGGTGACCGGAGTGTCCCGCGAGCCGCAGACGCATGCCGCCAACGCGGTGTACCGGCGGTTGCGGGACCGCGGCTACGAGGTGTTCGCCGTCAACCCGAACGCCGACGAGGTCGAGGGCGACCGTTGCCACCCGGACCTGAAGTCCATTCCAGGCGGCGTCGAGGCGGTGGTGATCGGCACCCGGCCGGAGGCCGCCGAGGACACCGTGCGCGAGTGTGTCGCCCTCGGCATCCGGCAGGTGTGGATGCACCGCCTGTACGGCAGCGGCAGTGTGTCCGAGAAGGCCGCGGCGTTCGGCCGCGAGCACGGGATCACCGTCATCGAGGGAGGCTGTCCTCTGATGTTCGGCCCGACCGCCGACACCGGCCACAAGGTCATGCGCATGGCGCTCACCCCGGCCGGCCGACTGCCCAGGCGGGTGGAGGTGGCCTGATGTCCGGGGCGAGCGGACTGCACCGGCTCGACCGGTGGATGTACGGGGGCGGCCGCCCCAACCGGGTGGCGCGCCTGCTGAACCGGATCGCGGCGATCCAGTACGCCGCCGGGCTGGCTCCGGGGTACTGCATGACGCTGGACGTGCGCGGGCGGCGTACCGGCCGGCGTGTCTCCTTCCCGGTCGTCGTCGCGGAGCACGGGGGCGAGCGCTATCTCGTGTCGATGCTCGGCGAGCGGGCGAACTGGGTACGCAACGTCCGCGCGGCCGACGGTCGGGCGGAGCTGCGGCACCGGAGCCGTACGGAGGTCCGACTCGTCGAGGTGGACCCCGCCGACCGCGCACCCGTGCTGCGGGCCTACCTCCGCCGTGCGCCGGGAGCCCAGGCACATGTGCCGGTGGACCGGCACGCCCGGCTGGAGGAGTTCGAGGGGATCGCGCACAGGTTCCCGGTCTTCCGCATCACTCAGCCACCCGCCGGTCCCGCCTGACGTCCCGCATACACGGCCGTACGATCTGGACGCCTTGCCGCGCACCGGTCCGACCGTACGGCCGTCCGGGACCTTCGGCCCCTGCCGGCCCCGTCCCGTGGTGCGCGAACGTCGGAAGAAGGACGACGAAACACAACCGAACCGGGAGGCACCCATGTCCGCCGTCTCTGTTCCGCAGCGCCGCTCGACGCCCGGCCGCGGGGACTCCGCGGCCGTCTCCGTCTCCGGACTGGTGAAGACGTTCGGACAGACCCGCGCTCTGGACGGGCTGGACCTGACGGTGACGACCGGGGAAGTGCACGGGTTCCTCGGGCCCAACGGCTCGGGCAAGACCACCACCCTCCGGATCCTGCTCGGCCTGCTGCGGGCCGACGCCGGCGAGGTCCGGCTGCTGGGCGGCGACCCGTGGCGCGACGCGGTCCGGCTGCACCGGCGGCTGGCGTACGTGCCGGGCGATGTGAGCCTGTGGCCGAAGCTGACGGGCGGCGAGATCATCGACGTCTTCGGACGGATGCGCGGCGACCTCGACCCCGGCCGGCGGGACGAGCTGCTGGAGCGGTTCGAGCTGGATCCGGCCAAGAAGGCCCGCACCTACTCCAAGGGCAACCGGCAGAAGGTCGGCCTGGTCGCCGCGCTGGCCTCCCGCGCCGAACTGCTGCTCCTGGACGAACCGACCTCCGGCCTCGACCCGCTCATGGAGAGCGTCTTCCAGGACTGCATCCGCGAGGCGACGGCCGAGGGCCGCACGGTCCTGCTGTCCAGCCACATCCTGGCCGAGGTGGAGGCACTGTGCGACCGGGTGAGCCTCATCCGGTCGGGCCGCACCGTCGAGAGCGGCACGTTGGCCGACCTGCGGCACCTGACCCGCACGTCGATCGACGCCGCGACGGTGCGCACGCCCACCGGTCTCGGCGCGCTGCCCGGCGTGCACGGCCTGCGCGCCGAGGACCATCGGGTCCGCTTCGACGTGGACACCGACCGCCTCGACGACGCCGTACGCCACCTCACCGGCTTCGGCATCCGCACCCTCACCAGTCAGCCGCCCACGCTGGAGGAGCTGTTCCTGCGCCACTACGGCGACGAAGCGGCCGCCCACGGCCACCGGGACCCGCGATGACCTCGTCGACCGAGCTCACGGGCACCGCCGTCCTCACCCGGCTGATCCTGCGCCGCGAACGCATCCGCATCCTGATCTGGACCATCGCCGTGCCCCTGCTGGTGCTGCTGACGGCGACCAGCGTCAAAGGCCTCTACCCCACCCAGCACGACCTGGACGTGGCGGCCGAGGCAAGTGAGGACAATGCCGCGGCCATCGCCTTCAACGGACCCGCCCAGGGTCTCGACACGCTGGGCGGCGAAGTGGCCTTCCAGGTGGGCACTCTCGGACTGGTCATGGTCGCTCTGATGAGCACGTTCATGACGGGACGGCAGACCCGTGCCGAGGAGGAAGCAGGGCGCGCGGAACTGATCCGCTCCCTGCCCGTCGGCCGGCACGCGAACGCCACCGCCACCCTGCTGGTCGTGGCCGGCATGAACGCGGTGGTCGGGGCCCTGGTGACACTCGGCCTCATCGGCCTGGACCTGCCGGTCACGGGGTCTGTCGTCTTCGGCCTGTCCTTCTGCGCGCTCGGCCTCGTCTTCGCCGCGATCACCAGCCTGATCGCACAGGTCTCGGAGAACACCCGGGTCGTGCACGGCAGCGCCGGCGCCGTCCTGGGAGCGGCCTTCGTGCTGCGAGCGGTCGGGGACATCGGTGACGGCACCGTGTCGTGGTTCTCCCCCATCGGCTGGGTCCAGAAGACACGCCCCTTCGCGGGCGAACGCCTCTGGCCCCTTCTCCTCGTCGTCGCGGGTGCCGTCGCGGCCGTCGCCGCGACCCACGCCCTCTCCGACCGGCGCGACCTCGGCGCTGGCCTCGTCCCGCCCCGGCCCGGCCGGCCGCGGGCGGCACCCGCGCTCGGCCGGCCGCTGGGCCTGGCGCTGCGGCTGCAGCGAGGCAGCCTCATCGCCTGGAGCTGCGGTGTGTTCCTCGCGGGCGTCGCCTATGGCTGGGTCGCCGTCGACGTGGAGGACTTCGTCGCCGACAACGAGGCCATGGAGGACTTGATCACCGGCTACGGCGGGGCCGACCTCACCGAGGCCTATCTGTCCCAGTCGCTGCTCGTCTCGCACTGCTCGGCGCCGGGTACGCCGTCCAGTCGGCCCTCCGGCTGCACGGCGAGGAGAGCGGGCTGCGGGCCGAGCCGGTGCTCGCCACCCCCGTCTCCCGCGGCCGCTGGGTGGCCAGTCACCTGACGGTCGCACTGGCCGGCAGCGTCGTCGTCCTCACCTCCGCGGGCCTGGGCACGGGACTCGCCTACGGCATCACCAGCGGCGAGCTGGACCAGGTGCCCCGCCTGCTGGGCGCCGCACTCGCCTACACGCCCGCGCTCTGGCTGCTCGCGGGACTGGTCATCGCCCTGTTCGGGCTCGCACCGCGCGCCGTCACGGCTGCCTGGGCCGCCCTCGCGGCCTGCTTCGTCATAGGCCTGTTGGCCCAGGCCCTCGACCTGCCCGGCTGGGTCAGGGACGTCTCCCCCTTCGAGCACGTCCCGCACCTGCCCGCGGCCGACCCGGCCCTCACCGCGCCGGTCCTCCTCCTGACCATCACCGCCGCCCTCATCACGGCCGGCCTGGTGGGTTTTGGCCAACGGGACGTGCGCTAGGGCCACTTGGCCCACTCACCGGCCCACTCAGCCCCTGGGCCGCCCCGCTAGGACGGCTGGACGCTGGAGGTGAGGCCCGGAGGTGTGTCATGACCGAAGTCCGGCAAGCACCGGTACACGCGCTGCTCACGGACGGCACCACCGTCCGTATCCGGCGGGCAGGTCCCGGCGACCGCGACGAAGCGCAGCGGCTGTACGAGCAGATGTCGGCGGAGAACCTACGACTGCGGTTCTTCACCATCAGCCGGGCCTCCGCCCGGCAGGCCGCGGACCGTGTGGCGAAGTCCGGCCGGGCGGGCTACCTCGCCCTGGCCGCCGAACACGCGGGCCGCCTGGTGGGACTGACGGAGTACGAGGTCACACCGCCCGGCACCACGGCCGAGCTCTCGCTCGCCGTCGCCGACGACTGGCACCACCACGGCATCGCCACACTGCTGCTCGAGCACCTCGCGGACGCCGCCCGGTCGGCGGGCGTCACCGTGTTCACCGCGGAGGCGCTCTCCGAGAACCACGAGGTCCTGAAGGTCTTCCAGGACCTCGGGCTGCGCGTCGAGCGCCGCTTCGAGGGCCCCGAAGTGCACTGCACCGTCGAACTCACCGAGGACGAGGACTACTTGCGTGCCGTGGACACCCGCGGCAGCCTCGCCGACGTCGTCAGCCTGCGCCCTCTGCTGCGGCCCCGCAGCGTGGTGGTGATCGGCGCGGGCCGCAGGCCCGGATCCATCGGCCGCGCGATCCTGCGGAACATCGCCACCGGCGCCTTCACGGGACGCGTGTTCGCCGTGCATCCCGAGGTCACGTCACTGTCGTGGGCGCACGCGTACCCGTCCCTGGCCGAGCTGCCGGAGGTACCCGATCTCGCGATCGTCGCCGTGCCCGCGCCGGCCGTCCCGGACGTGGCCGAGGAGTGCGGCGCGGCGGGCGTGCGCGCCCTGGTGGTCGTCTCCGCCGGTCTCGGCCCCCAGCAGGCGGGCGCTCTGCTCGCCGCCTGCCGCCGCCACGACATGCGGCTGGCCGGCCCCAACTGCCTGGGGCTGGCCAACACCGAGGACGGCATCCGGCTGGACGCCACCTTCGCCGCGCACCACCCGGGCCCCGGGACGGCCGGTGTCGCCGCGCAGTCCGGCGGAGTGGGCATCGCCCTGCTCGACGGGCTCGGCCGGCTGGGCATCGGCGTCTCCAGCTTCGTATCACTGGGCGACAAGTACGACGTGAGCGGCAACGACCTGCTCCAGTGGTGGGAGAGCGACGGACGCACCGACCTGGCGCTGCTGCACCTGGAGTCCTTCGGCAACCCGCGCGCCTTCTCCCGCACCGCACGCCGCGTGGCCCGCACCATGCCCGTGCTCACCGTCGACGCCGGGCGGTCGGAACCCGGGCGGCGCGCCGCCGCCTCGCACACCGCGGCGGCCGCCACCCGGATCATGACCCGGCAGGCGCTGTTCACCCAGGCCGGGGTCACCGCCACCCGCACGATCGGCGAACTCCTCGACGCCGCGGCGCTGTTGCACTCCCAGCCGATGCCGACGGGCACCAGGGTCGCCGTCGTCTCCAACGCGGGCGGCACGGGTGTCCTGACCGCGGACGCCTGCGTGGACGCCGGGCTGAACGTGCCACAGCTCGGTGCCGACCTGATCGCCGAACTCCTCGCGGTGCTGCCCGAGGGAGCGACCGCCACCAACCCCGTGGATGCCACAGCCACGGTCGACGAGGAACAACTGCGCGCCTGTGTGAACCTGCTGGCCGGGCACGGAGCCGTCGACGCCGTGCTGGTGACCCTCGTGCCCACGGCGGTCGCCGCGGCCACCGGCGACGATCTCGTCCGGGCCCTCACCCACGATCCGGGCCCGCTCCCCCGCCCGGTCGTCGCGGTCCTGCCCGCCCAGGCGACCCGGGTCGAGCTGCTGGCCGCCCGCAACGACGGTACGGTGCCCGCCTACGCGGACGCCCAGGACGCCGCCCGGGCCCTCGTCCACGCCGCCGCCCGGGCCCACTGGCTCGCCCAACCCCGCGGCACCGTGCCGGACTTGACACAGGTGGAGACCCCGCGTGCCAGTGAGCTCGTCGCGTCGTTCCTGGACGACAACCCGGAAGGCGGCTGGCTGGATCCGAGGACGGCCGCCGCGCTCCTCGGGTGCTACGGGATCCCACAGATCCCCTGGGCCTGGGCGCGGGACGAGGACGAGGCGGTCGCCACCGCCGAGCGGCTGGCGGGCGCCGACGGACGTGTCGTCATGAAGGCCCACTGGCCGGGGCTCGTGCACAAGAGCGAGCAGCACGCCGTCCACCTCGACCTGCAGAACCCCGCCCAGGTCAGGGCCGCCCATCGGGACCTGGTCACTCGCTTCGGGGACCGACTGACCGGCGTACTCCTCCAGCCGTTGGCCGAGCGCGGCACCGAACTGCTCGCCGGCGTCGTCCAGGACGAGGTCTTCGGACCGCTCGTGGTCTTCGGACTCGGCGGGAGCGCGACCGAACTGCTCGCCGACCACGCGGGACGGCTCGCCCCGCTCACCGACCGCGACGTGCACGAACTGATCACGGCCCCGCAGTGCGCCCCGATGCTGTTCGGCTTCGCGGGCAGTCCGGCGGCCGACGTCGAGGCGCTGGAACAGGTGCTGCACCGGCTGTCCCGGATGGCGTGCGACCTGCCGCAGCTGGCGGAGGCCGACCTCAACCCGCTGCTGTCCGGACCGCACGGTGTCCGTGCGCTGGACGTCCGGGTACGGCTCGTGCCACGAGGTGCGCACGACCCGTATCTGCGCCGTCTGCGCTGACCGGAACCGGCCCCCTCCCGGCCCACCGCAGGGAGGGGGCCGTTCGGCACCCGCTCGGTGCCGCTCGGCCCACGCCCGAGTCGGCCGGTACGGGCCACTGTGGGAGCAGGAGAGGTCCTGCGGGGAGGCAGCCATGACCGAACGCACCGATGGCAACGGCATCGTGGTGGGCGTCGACGGATCCGAGGCGTCCCTGGCCGCGCTGCGCTGGGCGGAGAAGCAGGCGCGCGCCCTGGACGCACCGGTCGTCGCCGTGCACGCCTGGGAACCGGCCGCGGCCGGATTCGCACCCTACGCTCCGGCATCGGCCCGACCGACCGCCGAGGAGCAGCGTGAGCGGGCCGCCGCCCTGCTGGCCGCCGCGGTCCGGGAGACCTTCGGACCGCGCAGCGGCTCTGCCGTACGCGCCGTCGTGGTGGAGGGGCCGCCCGCCAGGGTGCTCCTCCAGCACGCCCGCGGCGCCCTGCTGCTGGCCCTGGGGCGCAAGGCCCACGGGCAGTGGGATCCGCCTGCCATCGGCACCGTGGGCCGCGACTGTCTGCGGCACGCGACGGTGCCCGTGGTGACCGTGCCCACGGCCGAGAAGGCCGCGCCGCCGCTCAGGGCCGTCGCCACGCCGGAACACGTCCGCAGCGGAGCCGCATAGCCGAGAGCGACCGAGAAACACCGAGGTGACGACATGGACATCCTGGTCGGATACGCCAGCGCGCACGGGTCGACCCGCGAGATCGCGGCCCACATGGCGGCCCGGCTGAGCGCGGCCGGCCTCAAGGCCGAGGCGAGGGCGCTGGAGACGGTGGAGGACGCCGACGCGTACCGGGCGTTCGTCCTCGGCAGTGCCGTGCACGGGCAGACCTGGCTCGAACAGGCGAAGGCATTCCTCCGCGACAACCCCGACGTGCTGGGTACCCGGCCGGTGTGGATCTTCAGTGTCGGGATGCCGGGGGCGCTGCGCGGGCCGTGGAAACGCCTCGCGGCCAAGGAGATCCCGGTGATCGTGAAGAGTCTGCCCGGCGAGGTGCCCCACCGCGACCACCGGCTCTTCTCCGGTGTCGTCTCTCCCGACCAGCTGCCCTTCACCGGACGTCTGCTGTTCCGTCTGATGGGTTGCCGGTTCGGCGACTACCGCGACTGGGGCGCCATCGACGGCTGGACCGACAGGATCGCCGCGGAGCTGGCCGACGGCTGAGGAGGTGCCCGGTGCGTTTCGTGAACCGCAAGGAGGCGGGGCGCCGGCTCGCCCGGCGCCTGGAGCATCTGCGCGGCCAGGACGTGGTGGTGCTGGGGCTGCCGCGGGGCGGTGTGCCCGTGGCCCGGGAGGTGGCCGACGCGCTCGGGGTGCCCCTCGACGTTCTGGTCGTCCGCAAGCTGGGCGTGCCGTGGCAGCCGGAGCTGGGATTCGGGGCCGTGGGCGAGCGGGGGGTGCTCGTCCTCAACGACGCCGTGCTCGAGGAGATCCCGCTGAGCGCGGCCCGTCGGCGGAGCGTGGCGGAGACCGAACGGGCCGAACTGGACCGGCGCGTCCGCTCCTACCGTCGGGGCCGTGCGCCCGTTCCGATGGCCGGACGCACGGTGGTGGTCGTCGACGACGGCCTGGCGACCGGCGGCACCGCCGAGGCCGCGTGCCGGGTCGTGCGCGGACTGGGGGCGGCCCGGATCGTCCTCGCCGTCCCGGTCGGGCCGACGTGGACCGTCGCCCGGCTGCGCGAGGTGGCCGACGAGGTGATCTGTCTGCAGCCCCTGGACCGGCTCGGCTCGGTCGGCGCCTGGTACGACGACTTCACCCAGGTCGGGGACGCGGAGGTGACCGCCTTGCTGGGTGCTCCGCCCGCGCACCCCGACATCGAGGTGCCCGTCGGGCCGGTGCGGCTGGCGGCGCGGCTCGTGGTCCCGGCCCCGGCCCGGGCCGTCGTGGCGTTCGCGCACGGCAGCGGCAGCGGCCGGCACAGCCCGCGCAACCGTCATGTGGCGGACGTCCTCAACCGGGCGGGCCTGGGCACGCTGTTGCTCGATCTACTGACCGAGCGGGAGGAAGAGGACCGGCACAACGTCTTCGACGTCTCCCTGCTGGCCGGCCGACTGCGCGCCGCGGCATCCTGGCTGCGCCGTGAGACCGCTCTGCCCGTGGCCTTCTTCGGGGCGAGCACCGGTGCCGCCGCGGCCCTGGAGGCCGCTGCCGACGACTCCGGGATCGGCGCGATCGTCTCCCGGGGCGGGCATCCTGATCTGGCCGCTCCCCTGGCCCTGGCACGGGTGCGGGCCCCGACCCTGCTCATCGTCGGCTCACGCGACGCCCAGGTGCTCAGTCTCAACCGGCTCGCCGCCGACCGGCTGCACTGCGCGCACCGGCTGGTGGTCGTCCGGGGCGCCGGTCACCTCTTCGAGGAACCGGGCGCGCTGGACACGGTCGCCGCACTGGCCCGCGACTGGTTCACCGACCATCTCGCCCGCCCACCGGCCGACGCGGCGCAAGGGCGGCCGGTCTGACCCGCGCCGCCGACGGGCGGCACCTCAGTGCCGGTTCTCCAAAGCGTTCGCGGCCCACCGCCTGCGCACCGCATCCTCGTGCTCGCCCTGCTCCAGCGTCGCGTCCGCACGGGCGAGCGCCCGCTCCAACCGGGGCACCCAGTGACGTCGCAGGGCCCGTACCCGCTGCCGAGTCCTCAGGACTTCCTCCCCCAGGGCGCGGGCCGCGGCATGGACGGCCGCGTACTCGGCGGCCGCCCGCACGGCGTCGGCGTAGGCGGCCTCCGCGTGGAACAACGCGGTGTTCGCGGGCGCCGGATCACCCGGATCCCGCTCCGGCACCGTGCAGGAGGCGGTACGGGGGTGTCGTACGCCCATCGTGGCCGTCCACACGATCTCCAGTTCGGCCGGGGGGCGGCAGGCCACCGCGTCCAGGGCCTCCTCGCCGCTCAGCAGCAGTCCGCGCCGCAGCCAGGTCTCCGCCTCGCGCAGCCGCCGGTGCCAGTCCTCCTCGGCGGTCCGCTCGGCCTGCCGGAGCGCCTCGTGGCGGGTCCGCAGGATCTGCAGCTTCCGGTCGAGCAGATCCGCGCCGCGCCGGGCGGCCTCCAGGCTGCGGCGCAGTCGCATCCGGCCAGCCCTTCCGGGCGGGACGCGCAGCTCCGCCATGGGATCACCCGCCCTCCGGTGCACGGCGCGCGTCGAGGAACTCGGCGGGCAGCATGGCCAGTTGACTGCGCGGCAGGGTGAGCAGCACCCGCCAGGCACGCTCCAGGGTCTGTTCCAGGGTGCGCAGTTCGTCGCGCCGCTGGTCCACGAGCCCGTGGGCGAACGCCTCGTCGAAGTCCAGGTATCGGCGGTCGGTGGCGCTGAGCGCCGCCTGTCCGACGAGGTCGGCGAGTTCCCGGACCTGGCGGGCCCGGGCCAGGGCGGACAGCAGTTGGGCGGCGACGTCCAGGTGGTCGTCACGGGTCCGGCCGGGTCCCGCGCCCCTGCGCATCAGGCGGGACAGCGAGGACAGCGCGTCCACCGGCGGGTAGACGCCGCGGGCGTGCAGCTCGCGGGAGAGCACGATCTGTCCCTCCGTGATGTATCCGGTGAGGTCGGGCACGGGGTGGGTGATGTCGCCCGCGGGCATGGTGAGCACCGGCAGCACGGTGACGGAGCCGGGCAGGCCGCGCACACGCCCGCAGCGCTCGTACAGCGAGGCCAGGTCGCTGTAGAGGTAGCCGGGGTAGGCCCGGCGGGCCGGGATCTCCCCGCGGGCCGCGGAGACCTCCCGCAGCGCCTCGGCGTAGCTCGTCATGTCCGTCATCACGACGAGCACATGGCGGCCCTCGCCGAAGGCGAGCTGCTCGGCGACGGTGAGCGCGATACGAGGGGTCAGGATGCGCTCGATCACGGGGTCGTCGGCGGTGTTGAGCAGGAGCACCAGCTCACCCGCGGCGGAGCGTTCTTCCAGTGCGTCCCGGACGAACGCGGCGTCCGCGTGGGTCACCCCCATGGCGGCGAAGACAACGCAGAACGGCTGTCCGCCGGCCGTGGCCTGGGCCGCGATCTGCGCGGCCAGTTCCAGGTGCGGAAGGCCGGCCGCGGAGAAGACCGGGAGTTTCTGTCCCCGCACGAGCGTGGTCAGCGCGTCGACGGCGCTGACGCCCGTCAGCACCGGCTCGGCAGGCGGCTCGCGACGTACGGGGTTGATGGCTCGGCCGCTCACCGCGGAGACTGCGGCGCCGAAGACGGGCGGGCCCCCATCGAGCGGCTCGCCACGGCCGTTGCACACACGTCCCAGCCATCCCGGGCCCACGGGTATGCGCAGCGGCGCCCCGGTGAACACGGCGCCGACCCGTGCCGGATCCATGCCCGAGGTGTCCTCCAGTACCTGTACGACCGCCGTGCCGCGGTCGACCTCCAGGACGAGGCCGTGCCGCCGCTCCCCCGAGTCGAGGGTGAACAGCACGAACTCGTCCCAGCCGACCCCCTCGACCTTGTCGACGACCGCGAGTGGGCCGCGCAGCTCGCGCACCGAGGTGTACTCGACGCGGCCGAAGTCCTCCTTGCCGTTCACGACACCTCCCCGAGCCGGGCGAGCATGGTCGCGCGCAGCGCGTCCACCGTGGCCGCGTCCTGCGGGCCCGCCTCCTCACGGGCGCGCAGGACGGGCGAGAAGTCGACCTCTTCGATCCGGGCCGCCGGCACACCCGCGTCGACCAGTTCCCGGCAGCGGGCGACGACCGCCAGTACCGCCTCGGCCAGCGCCGCCGTCTTCGCCGGACCGCTGGAGGCGTCCCGTTCGGACAGCGCGCTCTGCTGGAGCAGACCCTCGCGGACCAGCCGTCCGGCGAGCACGCTGACGCGTTCGAGGTCGGGCAGCGCGGTGATGCCGAGCAGGTCGACGAGGTCGGCGAGCCGGTCGGCCTCGGCGAGCAGCCCCGCCACCCGGGCGCGCCGCGCGGGCCACTCCGGGTCGTCCGTGGCGGCGTGGTGGGCGCCGAGGGCCTCGGCGTCGCGGGAGAACGACTCGGCCCAGGAGACGGCCGGGTAGTGGCGGGCGTAGGCGAGGTCGCGGTCGAGGGTCCACAGGCAGCGCACGAAGCGCTGGGTGTGGGCGGTGACGGGTTCCGCCATGTCGCCGCCGGGCGGGGACACCGCGCCGATGATGGTCACGGAGCCGGTGCGGCCGCCGAGGGTCGTCACCGCTCCGGCGCGTTCGTAGAAGGCCGCGATGGCCGAGGCGAGGCCGGCGGGGTAGCCCTCCTCGGCGGGCAGCGCGCCGGTGCGGGAGGCGAACTCGCGCAGCGCCTCGGCCCAGCGGGAGGTGGAGTCGGCGATGACGACGACGTCCAGGCCCATGTCCCGGAAGTACTCGGCGACCGTGACGCCGGTGTGGATGCTCGCTTCCCGCGCCATCATCGGCATGTTGGAGGTGTTGGCGACGATCACCGTCCGGTCGGCGAGGCGGCCACCGGTGCGCGGGTCGGTGAGCGCACCGAACTCCTCGATGACATCGGCCATTTCGTTGCCCCGCTCGCCACAGCCGACGTAGACGATGACGTCCGCGTCGCACCACTTGGCGATCTGCTGGAGCAGCACGGTCTTGCCGGTGCCGAAGCCGCCGGGCACGGCGACGGTGCTGCCGAGGGCGACGGGGAAGAGCAGGTCGATGGCGCGCTGGCCGGTGTGCAGTGCCCGGCCGGTGTCCAGTCGCTCGCGCACGGGGCGGGGTGTACGGACGGGCCAGTGAGTGGTCATCCGGACCGGGCTGCCCGCCACCGTCGCGACGACGGCGTCCGCCCGGCGCCGTCCGGGCCCGGCGATCCGCTCCACCGCTCCCGTGCATCCGGGCGGCACGAGGAGCGGCAACGGCATCGGTCCCGCGTCATGCACCTCGCCGAGGACGTCTCCGGGTGACACGTGGTCGCCCGCGGCGGCCCGGGGCGTGAAGGTCCACGCCGCTCGCTGTTCGCCGAGCCGACCGCCGACGGCCCTGGGTTCGAGCCATGCGCCCGCCGTCGACAACGGCCGCAGCAGTCCGTCGAAGACGCCGCCCAGCAGGCCGGGGCCCAGCGGTGCCGACAGGGGTCGGCCCAGCGAGCGGACCGGCATTCCGGGTGCCAGGCCGCCGGTGTACTCGTAGGCCTGGACGGTGACGATGGTGTCGCGGATCGCGACGATCTCCCCGGGCAGGCCGGCCTCGCCCAGCGCGACCAGGTCGTGCATGGCGGTGCCGTCCAGGTGTTCGGCCTCGACGAGCGGGCCGGTGACGCGCAGGACGCGGCCGGTGCCGTGCGGGGCGTCCGTCAGGGTGCCCACAGTTCCTCCACCTCCGTGCCGATCCGGTCGAGCGCCCGGTCCGCGAGCGCGGCCAGGCCGCAGTCGATCCGCCGTCCCGGGCTCTCGCCGATCACTCCGCCGCCGAGGGCTTCGGTGATTCGTGCGTCGGCGCCCAGTACGTGACGCGCGTGTGTGGTCAGGCGGGCCCGCAGGCGCGGGTAGGCGGGCGTGTCGCGGAGTTCCCCGACGCCCTGCGCGACCTGTCGGCGCAGTTCCTCCCAGCACTCCCGGCGGGCGGCTAGCTCCCCCGCGCGGGCGGCCCGCCGGGCGCGGGCCCGGACGGCGGCCTGGACGGTCCGTGCGTCCGTGGCGCCCTGTCGGCGTGCCTCGGCCAGGATCTCCGCGGCCCTGGACTCGGCGTCGGCGCGTACGGCCTCGGCGTCCTGGTCGGCAGCGGTCACCAGGGCCTCGGCGTCGGCTCTCGCGTCCTGGAGCAGACGGGTGCGTACGGGGTCCAGTGCCGTGGCGCTTGCGACGGGCAGGGGGGTTCTCATGACGGCATCACCGCCGTGAGCGGCCCCTCCCCCTCGAGCGGTCCGGCGCCGAGTGCCGCGGCCGCGGCGGGGGTGACGATCACCAGGCCCACCTCCGGCGGCATCCCGTGCCAGGCGGCGCGTACGGCTTCCGGGTCGTCCGCGGGGAACACGGCGACACCGGCGGACACCAGTCCGAGGACCCGCACCCGCTCGCCGATCGCTGCGACGTGCGTCATGGTCAGGTCTTTCCGATCAGGATGATGGCGACGACCAGGCCGTAGATGGCGATGCCCTCGGCGAGACCGACGATGACCATGGCCCGGCCGAACAGCTCGGGCCGTTCGCTCATCGCGGCGAGTGCCGCGGCGCCCGTGTAGGCGACGGCGATCGCCGCTCCGATCGAGGCCCCGGCGACCGCGATGGCGGCGCCGATGAGGGCCGCCGAGCCGGAGCCGGAGCTCTGGGCGGCCGCGGTGGTCGCCGCGTCCGCCTGCGCCGAGCCGCCGCTCAGCGCGACCAGCAGGAGCGTGAGGGCTCCCGCGAACAGTGCCGCGTCCACCGCGAGGACCGACCGGAGTACGGTCGGACGGCGGCGCCGCAGCAGCCGGC
This sequence comes from Streptomyces sp. NBC_00019, assembly GCF_045041015.1. Classification (NCBI taxonomy): domain Bacteria; kingdom Bacillati; phylum Actinomycetota; class Actinomycetes; order Kitasatosporales; family Streptomycetaceae; genus Streptomyces; species Streptomyces sp. NBC_00019. Next base: position 10,684,570 of record NZ_CP108302.1, on the reverse strand, counting down.
GGGTGGCGGCGAAGGCCGCGACCAGCACCGGCAGCGCGATCAGCCAAGCGATCATGTTGTCACCTCCGTGCGGTGTGGGGTGGGCACGTGGTCCTGCGGTGTCTGTGTGGGCACGTGCCAGGGGTGGAACGGCCGGCCTTCGGCGTCGAAGACACGGGAGAACAGTTCGTAGAACTCCAGCCGCAGGGCCTGTACGCCGGCCACCAGCGCTTCCAGGGCGAAGGCGAGCGCGTTTCCGGCGGCGAAGACGAGGAGTGCGGTGGCGAGGGCGAGCGGCCCGGACCCGGTCAGGGCCTTCGTGCCGCGCCAGATGATGTCGCCCAGTGCGGCGTGGGTCAGCCCGAACGCGGCCAGCCGGGCGAAGGAGATGGTGTTCGATCCGATCCGCACGACGACGTCGAACAGCTGGACGCCGGTCTGCAGGGCGCCCGCGGCTCCGCCGCCCGACGCCGTGAACAGTCCGGTGCCGGCCAGTGCGAGTCCGGCGAGGGCGAGCAGCGAGCCGCTCACCGCGAACACCGGCGTGTGCAGTGCCACGCCGGCCGCCAGGACCGCGAGACCGAGGAAGACCGAGGCGCCGGCGATACCGGACGCCGCGTACAGGGCCCGGCCCGGGCCGCCTTCGCGCCACCGGTTGACGATGCCCGTCGCGTAGGCGAGGGCGAGCAGGACCGCGCCGAACGCGATCGCGGCGCCGAGCAGACGCATGGGCTCGTCCAGGGGGTCGAGCCACAGCACCGGCAGCACCCCGGTGGGGCCGAAGAACTCCCCGTAGGCGAATCCGGCCAGTGTGCTCGCCACTCCGGCCCCCGCCAGGAAGGGCCACACGGGTCGCAGGGACGCCCACCGGCGGGGGCGGCCGGCCCGCAGCAGCAGCGCGCCGAGGAGCAGCAGGATGCCGTGGCCCGCGTCGCCGAACATGATCCCGAACATCACGACATAGGCGATTCCGGCGGGCACGCTGGGATCGACGTCGGCGTACGGGACGGTTCCGTAGGTGCGCACCAGCGGCACCAGGGAGCGCCGTACCGTGCCGGTGTCGTCGAGCCGGGTCGGCGGGTCGGTTCCGCGCGGTGTCCGCAACGGCACCACCGCGCCGCCGACGTCCGCCAGCCGGGCGCCGAGCTGCGGCACGTCGGCGGCGGGGCACCAGCCGGCCAGCGCGGCGACGGCGTCGTGCCGGACCGCCGCCTCCTGGCGGGCCTCCAACTGTGCCTCGCCCGCGAGCAGATCGGCGCGAGCCTCCGCCCGCAGGGTGTCGAGGTCGGGTGGTGTGGGCGACAGCAGGGGCTGGGAGGCCCTGGACCCCAGGGCCTGGAGCCCACGCGCGGCAGGGCCGGGGCTGCCGTGGCCGGGGTCGTCGGGGCAGTCCAGTTCGACGCAGCCCGCGTCGGCCACCCTTACCAGGGTGTCCCGCAGTGCGCCGAGCGGGGCGACGACGGCCACCCGTCGCATGCGCGTCGGCGTCAGAGAGTCAGCCCAGGAGTTCATCGAAGGCCTCCAGCGCCCGGCCGACGTGCGCGGCGCAGCCCAGTCCGGCGCGGATCCGCCACGCGTCGGCCTGCAGCACCGCGACCGCTCCGACGACGGACGACACGTCGAAACGCGTGCCGCGCAGCATCAGCAGTCCCTCCCGGTCGACCTCGGCCCACCAGTGGGCCTCGGCCCGCCACAGGTCCTGCGGCCGCTCGGTTCCGTCCAGCGCCCAGCGGGCCGTGGCGGGCAGCCGGGCGCGGAAGTCGTCGAAGGACGATGCCTGCAGAGCGGCCGTACCGAGCAGCGAAGCGGCGTTGCGTGCGGCCGGTTCGGTGAGCCTACGGTGCGTCAGATGGACCTCGCGGGCCACGAGCAGCGCGGCCTCGCCCGCCGCCCAGCGGGCAGCGGACGGGAGGTTCGCCGAGGTACGGGCGGCCGCCGACAGCCGCATTCCGGTGACAACCGCCGCCGGGGAGTCGGCCCCGGGGTCCCCCCACAGGGAGGTGGCCAGCACGACCCGCGTCTCGGCGGCGGACACGGCCCGGGACAGCCTCGGCCAGGCGGTCGACAGCGCCCCCAGCCGATACGGCTCGGGCTGCGGCGCACCGGCAAGCGACCGCAGCCGGTCGCGGGTGTTCGCGATCTCGAAGGCCGACGCGAGCAGGCGTACGGCGGCGGAACCGGGCCGGGGCTGCCAGCCGGCGAGCACCCTCAGCTGCCACACCAGGGCGTCCGAGACCGCCCGCTGTGCCTCGGCCGCCCCGGCCTCCATGTCGAGTCCGCGCCGGTACGGTGTGCCGGCCAGCGCGCGCAGGGCGTCGGGCAGACCGGGCGAGGTCGCCAGCTGCCGGGCCGTCTCCGGCCCGGCACGGCCGGCGGCCATGGCCCTGGCCCGGATCACTCCCGCGACCCACCTGGCACCCATGACGTCCCCTGACTGTGCGGTTCCGTGGTCAGTTCGGCGGTCACCCGCGCGACCACGCGAGCCGCCAGCTCGGGTGTGCGGGCCCGCGCCCGTCCCCGCAGTTCTTCTACGGCGTGCCGCGCCGCTGCGTCCGTACGGTCGGCTTCGGCGGTGGCCTCCGCGGCCAGACGGGCCGCGGTCTCGCTCCTGACGTCACGTGCCTGCTCCCGCGCGGTCCGTACGATGCGCTCGGCCTCCTCCGCCGCGGTACGGCGCCGTTCCGCCGCCTCGCGCCGTGCGGCGTCGCGGATCGCCGCGGCCTCGGCGGCGACGTCGTCCAGCAGGGCGAGCGGGGGCTCCAGTTCGGCCGTCAGCTCGGCGGACCGGTCGGCGGGGACGGCACCCCCGACGGCCGGACCGGGTGCACCGGCAGGCCGGAAGCGCACGAGGAACTCACGGAACCCAGGCATGACGACCTCCGAGCCCGACCACGGCGTCCGCTGGTGGCCTGCTTTCACGCTACGAAGGGGACCGACCGCCCCACAGGGGCCGTTCGACCTGAGCAAGGGGCCGGGCGGCCCTGTCAGGACCGCCCGGTCGGCGCAATGGTGAAGGTAGGAGCACTGGATCCGCACCCACCGTGGGAGGTTGCCATGAACGACCGCGAGGCGCGGGAAGCCGGTTCGGCGTCGGCGGAGGCACGCCGTGCGGTACCGGGTTACGCCCCGAAACCGGCCGAGGACTTCCGCCAGGACATGATGGTGCGCTACCTGCACGCCATGGCCTCCTATTCTGCGCAGGCCGCCGCCGCGGAGCCGGCCGTCACCGGCCACGACACGGTCGGCGGGACCTCGCATGCCACCCCGCACACGAAGGGCGTCGCAGCACTTCAGGTGCGCTACATCCTCAAGCGGACCATGGCAGGGGTGCCCCCCGAGACGCCGTACCTGGACGTCGCCCGGATGCTGGCCCGCGAGCAGATCGGGGCCGTGGCCGTGGTCGACGGCTCCGGGCGGGTCATCGGTGTGGTCGCCGAGTCGGACCTGTTGGCGCGGGCTGCCTCCCTCGCCTCCGACGGGGAGCGGACCGGTACGTTCCGCCGGTTGTTCGGCCGACGGCAGCACCCGGGTGAGGCAGGTGTGACGGCGGCCGCCCTGATGTCGACCCCGCCGCTCACCGTCCACCCCTGGACGTCCCTCGCCGAAGCGGCCCGTACGGCCGCGCGTTCCCGGATCAGGCAGATGTTCGTGACCGACCACAAGGGCCGGCTCGTCGGCGTCGTCAGCCGCAGCGAACTGCTGCAGGCCCTGGTCCGCGACGACAAGGCCATCCGGGAGGAGGTCGTCTCCCACGTCCTGAGTGACGAGCTGGGCATCGACCCCGCCGTTGTGGACGTGCACGTCCACAACGGCACGGTCACGCTCAGCGGCTCGCTGCCTGCGGACCTGGCCGGGAGGCTGACGGACGCGGTGGCACGGATCCCGGACGTGTTCGAGGTCGCGGACCACCTCACCATGCGGTGAGGAGGGCCGAACGGCCCTCCGCCGACTCCCCGTCGGCCCCTGCGTCCGCCACGCCGTCCGCGCTCCACTGGAGACGGGAACAGGAGACATCTCCGAGGGAGCCGACCATGACGGACACAGCAGCACAGACGGTCACCGTGCGACAGCCGCCGGAGGCGGACCCGCACCGGCTGGAGGTCACCCACGTCAACGGTGACGCGTACGAGGTGGACATCAGGGGCCACCGGATCCTGGTCGACCAGCCCCTGGAGGCGGGCGGGACGGACACCGCACCGACGCCCACCGAACTGTTCGCCGCATCTCTGGCCACCTGCGTCGCCTTCTACGCCGGGCGATACCTCCACCGTCACGGACTGCCGCGCCGCGGACTGCGCGTCCGGACGGAGTTCACCATGGCCTCGGACCGCCCTGCCCGGGTGGACACCGTACGCCTGGTGATCGTGCCGCCGCCCGCACTGTCCGCACAGCGCCACGCGGCCATGCTCGCCGTCGCCTCGCACTGCACGATCCACAACACACTGCGCAGCGCACCCGAGATCGACATCGAGCTGGAGCCCGTGAGCACACCCCGGCCTCTGGGCGCCACGCGCTCCGGGAGCCGGCAAGGGGATGCCGAGGGAACCGGTACGACCATGAGGCGGGACGGCCCATGAAGGAGACGCTGCGTCTGGGGCGCATGGCCGGTGTCAGTGTCGGGCTGCACTGGAGTGTGCTGGTCATCGTCGCCCTGGTGACCGTCTCGCTGGCGGGCGGCCGCTTTCCCGACGCCCATCCCGGCCACTCCGCCTGGGCCTACTGGAGCCTCGGCCTGCTGGCGGCCCTGGTACTGCTGGCCTCACTGCTGGCGCACGAGCTCGCCCATGCCGTCGTCGCGCGCCGCAACGGAGTCGACGTCGACGGCATCACACTGTGGATGCTGGGCGGTGTCGCGAGGCTTCGCACCGAGGCAGCGACGCCCGGCGCGGAGCTGCGCATCGCCGCGGTGGGTCCACTGACCAGCGCTGTCGCGGGCGGGGTGTTCACCGGCCTGGCCCTGTGGCTGGACTCGCTGCGTGTCTCCGGCCTCGTCGTGGAGGCCGTGGCGTGGCTGGCCGGCATCAACATCGTGCTGGCCGTCTTCAACTCCGTTCCCGCCGCCCCACTGGACGGCGGCCGGCTGCTGCGCGCGTTCCTGTGGCACCGCACCGGCGACCGGCTCCGGGCCACGCGGGGCGCCGCGGCGGCGGGCCGGATGCTCGGCTGGTTCATGATCGTGACCGGATTCGCGGCGATGGTCCTCGCCGGTGATCCTTCCGGGCTGTGGCCTGCGCTGATCGGCTGGTTCCTGATCAGCACCGCGACCGCCGAGGAGCGGCAGGCACAGCTGCGCGGCGTACTGGACGACATGCCCGTCAGCCGTGTGATGACCCGTGACCCGGTCACCGTCCCCGCCACGGAGAGCCTCGCGGCGCTCCTGGCCGAGGGCGCCTTCGGCCGCTACCGCCACTCCGCCTTCCCCGTGCTCGCCCCTGACGGCACCGCGTCGGGTCTGGTGACCGTACGCCTCGTCAACCGCGCCCCGATCCACGCCCGTTCCACCACCACGGTCGCCGAGGTGATGCGCCCGTTGGCGGAGGTGATCACGGTGGCACCGGACGACCTGATCGTCGACCTGCTGCCCCGGCTGGAAGCGAGCAAGGACCGCCGGGCCCTGGTCCTCGACGGAGGCCGCCTCGTCGGGTTCGTCTCCCTCGCCGACATCACCCGGGTCCTGTCCTGGCTCACCGCATCGGCCCCGCACCACCCCTGACACAACGCGCCCTTGCGCGCGGAAACCACCGTGCGCCCCTCCACGGAGGCGCGACATGAACACGGCCTCACCGCCCCGCAACACCCGCGTCCCGCCCCCCGCCCGCGTACCTGCGGAACCGCCCGGCCGCCTCGAGGTCACCCATGTCGCGAACCGGGCGTTCGCGGTCTTCGTCCGCGACCACGAACTCACCGTCGACCAGCCTGTCGAGGCGGGCGGCGACAACGACGGGCCTACGCCGGTGGAGCTGTTCGTCGCCTCCCTGGCATCCTGCGTCGCCTCCGGCGCGGCACGCTTCCTCCAACTCCTCGGGCAGCCGTACCCACACCTTCGGGTCAGGCCGACTTCGCGGCGGCCGGCGGCCCGTCCCCGCGCATCGCGTCCCTGCGCCTGCGGATCCTGCTCCCCGACCGGCTCGCCCCGGCCGTACTCGAAAGTCTGCGTGCGGTCGTCCGCCACTGTGCCGTCCACACCATGCTGCGCGTCCCGCCGGGGGTCAGCGTCGAGTTCGTCTCCTGACGCCCCACCTGGATCCGACAACCGCCCTTCGCCGTTCCATGCTGTCCCCAACGGCCCTACCGTCGAGGCCTCATGACGCTCTCTCATGGACGGAGAAGACGGACCCGACGAAGAACCGGCGGTGCCGACCATGACTGCCTTCCACGCATTCCCCGATCACGCGGCCCGCTACCTCGTCCGTTCGGCCATCACCGCACCCTCCCCCTACAACACCCAACCCTGGCGGTTCGTCAACCATGGCGACGAACTGCAGTTGCACGCCGATCCGTCACGGCACCTGGCCGTCGCCGACCCGAACGGGCGCGAGATGCTCATCAGTTGCGGCGCAGCCCTGTTCAGCCTGCGTCTGGCCGTGCGGCATCTCGGTTTCCTGCCCCTGGTGCACACGTTCCCCGACAGCGCCCGCCCCTGGGCGGCGATGACCTGGGCCGAGTCCGTGTCTTGCCCTGGGCGGACAGTTCCTCGGCCCGTACGGCCGGGCCCGTGATGTCCATGGCGGCATCCGCGAGCAGTCGCGCCGCGCCGCTGTGCGACTGCCTCCCAAGCCCCTCTCGGACACCCCCACGGGGGAGGGCCCAACAGTCCTGGTGTGCAGGCCTATTGGGCCCAAGACGCATGGGCGGGCCGGGACAACGGTGAGAGTGGGGGACGACTACTGCCACCGCCCGACCGTCCCTCGCGGACGCGCCGGCAACGGCTCTCGGCTCGGCGAGAGCGGACCCACAGACCCGACCGGGCACACCTTCGAGGAGGCCCGCGATGAACACCAGCCGGCACGACCACGGCCTGTACGCCATCGCCGTGGTCGGAGCCCTGACCCTGGACCTAACGGTGGCCACGCTCGCCTTCCTGGCCATCGCTCTCGCCTGCCCGCTGATGACGGTCTTCTTGATGCGCGGCAGGCACGGCGGCCACGACACCTCCCACGAGTCCCGGCCGGACGACGATCCGCAGGCCGGGGCACGACCTGCCGCACCGGCGGATCCGACCGCCAGGGCCCCCGGAAACCGGAGCGCGCGATGTCCACTGTGATCGTCTCGCTGCTCGGGATGGCCATCCTGGCCGGTGCCGTCCACGACACCGTCCGCCTGATCATGCCGCGCGGGTCCCGCCGCCCGCCCCTGGCCCGGCTGTGTGGCCGACGTTCCGCGCAGGAAGCCACCGAACGGTGGTGGACCGGCCTGCTGCTGCGCGGCCGCATCACCCCGGCCGACTACCGGACCCGAATGAGCCGCCTCGCCCACGGCGAGCGCCACTCGAGTCCCACTCGGCGCGGGAACGCGCCCCGACAGGGCGGCCATGACTGACGCCGCCCAGGGTCGGTGGCCGCGGGCCGTTCTCGACACTCCGCACTTCGCGTTCATCGTCTGCGCATCGACGCCCGCCCGACCCGTGGTGAGGACGGAGTCGCGCACCGGACGATCCCACTGCCCGTCCCCCGCTCTCGCATCGGGCCGTCCCGGGCCCCGGCCCGCGGGTACCCCTGGGGAGTACGATGCTCATCCGGCGATGGCGGCAGCAGGTGGAGCCCATGACGTATCGGTCGGCCCGTGACGGCGGCAAGGCTGTCCGCCGGGCGTACGGGGTGCTCCTCACCCTGTGCGTCGCGCTGACCGTTCTCGTCCACCACGAGCCGCCCGCGACGGACGCCTCCGCCGTGGCCGACGCGGCCCACGCTGTTCACGTGATCGCGGAACAGTCGACGCCGTCCGCCTCGCCCGCATCCACGCACGAGGTCGGCCCGGGCGCCTGTTCCATGCCGGGCATGCCGCACTGCACCGCAGCGCTCGTCGGCTCGGTGCAGCTCGCCGTACCCCACCAGGTCGCGTCGGACCCGCTGCTCACCCCACGGCAGGGCGCGGCGCCGCGGACCCTCGTGGCCTCGGCGGTCGGCCGCGCCCCACCCGACCTCTCCGTCCTCTGCCGACTGCGTCTTTAGGCCGCGCCGGACGGCGCGCGACGTGCCGTCCCTCCGCGACCACGTCGGCAGTCTCGATTCAGAGGACACCACACCATGAACAGCATCAACCGTCGCTCCGTCCTGCTCGCCGGCCTGGGAGCCGCCGGCATCGGCGCGCTCTCGGCGTGCACCGGCGGATCGGACAGCGGCCACGCCCTGATCGCCCCCTCCGGCCCGGCGGTCGCCGCCGGCGAGAAGAAGCGCGAGGGCACCGGACGCCACCAGAAGATCGCACTGACCGCGGCCCCTGCCACCATCGACCTGGGCGGTGGCGTCAGGCCCAGGACGTGGACCTTCGACGGCCGTACCCCGGGCCAGGAGGTCCGGCTGTCCGTGGGCGACACCCTGGTCGCCGAGCTGTCCAACCAGCTCCCGGACGGGAACGCCACGTCCATCCACTGGCACGGCATCGCCCTGCGCAACGACATGGACGGCGCGCCGCCCGCCACCCAGAGCGCCGTCCGGGCCGGCTCCACGTTCACGTACCGCTTCGTCGTGGACGCCCCGGGCACGTACTTCTTCCACCCGCACGTCGGCGTCCAGCTCGATCGCGGCCTGTACGCCCCGCTTATCGTCGAGGACCCCGCGGAAACCCTCGGCCACGACGACGAATGGACCGTGGTCCTCGACGACTGGGTCGACGGCGTCACCGGAACTCCCGACGAGGTCTTCGCCGAGCTCAAGCAGGGCATGGGCGGCATGCAGGGACACGACATGGGGGACATGGGCGGGACGGACACGGACGGCGGCCCCGCGTCCCTCTCCCCCACCGCCGACGGTATGTCGACGGGGTTCATGCTCATGGGCGCCCACAGCGACCTGCTCGGCGGCGACGCCGGGGACGTGAAGTACCCGTACCACCTCGTCAACGGCCGGGTGGCGACCGACCCCGCCGTCTACTCCTCCAAGCCCGGAAGGAAAGTGCGGCTGCGGATCATCAACGCGGGCTCGGACACGGCCTACCGGCTCGCCCTCGGCGGCCACAAGCTGACGATCACCCACACCGACGGCTTCCCCGTTCGGCACCAGGAGGTGGACGCCCTGCTGGTCGGCATGGGCGAGCGTTATGACGTTCTCGTCACCCTCGGTGACGGTGTGTTCCCGCTGGTCGCCGTGGCCGAGGGCAAGAACGCGAACGGTCTGGCCCTGGTGCGTACGGGCTCGGGGAGCAAGCCGTCCGCGACCGTCCGCCCCAAGGAACTCAACGGCGTGATCATGACGGCGTCACGGCTGCGCGCCGCCGACGACGTGCGCCTGAAGACGGCCAGGACCGACGTCACGCACCGGATCGAGCTGACCGGCGGCATGATGCACTACAACTGGGCCGTCAACGGCAGGAAGTTCGAAATGAGCGACCCGGACGCGAACCCGATCCTCATCGAGGAGGGCCAGCGGGTACGGCTCGACTTCCTCAACCGCACCACCATGTGGCACCCGATGCACCTGCACGGCCACACGTACCAACTCGGCGCCTCGGGCCCCCGCAAGGACACCGCGATCGTGCTGCCCCGGCGGAAGCTGTCCGTCTTCTTCGACGCGGACAACCCGGGCCAGTGGATGCTGCACTGCCACAACGCGTATCACGGTGAGGCCGGGATGATGGCGAACGTGGCCTATCGGGCCTGACATTCGCCACCGCCCCGCGGGTGCCTGCACGACCTCGCCCAGGAGCTGGTGGACGCCTCATGTTCCGGTCGGGGAACTCCGGGAGTCGTCGGTCCGGTGCGCGAGGTGTTCGGAGACCGAGACCACACCGTCAACGCTCCGGCACAGCCCGGACGGGTCGGCCTGGGCGGAGCACTTGCGCAGCAGGTCGCCCTCGGACACCACGCCCACGGGGTGCTCCAGTTCATCCACCACGGGTGCGGCGGTGACGTCGTTCTCCGCCAACAGCTTGACGATCTCCTTGAACGGCATGTCGCGCCGGGCCCGGACCACGTGTCGGGTCATCAGGTCTGCGATCGTACGGTGGCGCATGTCGACCTCCCTTCCGGGGGACAGCCGATGGTGGTCACGTGTCCAGCGTGGCAGGAGACGGTCGCGCGCGAGTGAGCCGTCAGGACCCGTTCAGGGCCCTTCGGCCCTGCGAACCGGGCTGTTCGGCCCCGTAATCGGGGTTCACGAGCCCATGCTGCGAGGGCCCGTGCGTGTCACGCTGGTTACGTCAGCCCACCGAGGAAGGGAGGGTGGCGATCATGCGAGCGCGACTCGGCGACCACCTCATTGTCGAAAGCCCGACCACAGGCGCCACCAAGCGCGACGGCGAGATCGTCGGACTGCACCACGAAGACGGAACGCCACCCTACGACGTGCGCTGGTCGGACACGGACGACGTGACACTCATGTTCCCCGGCCCCGACGCGCATGTCCATCATGGCGAACACGGGACCTGAAGCCCCCAGGGGGCGCCACCCCCTCGTACTCTCCGCTCAGGAGTGATCACGATGGAAGCCAAGCAATGGACCGTGCAGATCTACATCACTGAGGAAGGCCACGACACTCGTGCACGAGCCGTCCTGAACACCCGGGACACGTCGACGGTCACCGGCCGGGGCGTGGCCCGCCGCAACCCGATCGACCGCTCCATTCCGGAGATCGGCGACGAACTCGCCGCCAGCCGCGCACTGGAGGATCTCGCCATCCGTCTCCACGACGTCGCCACCGACGACATCGTCCAGCTGACGGGCCCCGCCGAACGGTGACCCGCCCGCGTACGAGGGCCGGCGGCCCTCGGTCTCAGCTCACCGCACGCCCTGTCCGGTCCGTGCGACCAGGAAGTGCACGGTGTCGGCCAGGGTGGCGAGTTCGGGATAGTCGTCCTCGTCGATCCGTGCCCCCGTGCGCGCCGCGAGCCGCTCCACCAGGGTCAGGAAGTCGAGCGAGTCGAGTTCCAGCACGTCGCGGAACTTGTCGTCGGGCCGGACGCCGGTGAAGTCGGCGTCCGGAACGATCTCGGTGATGCACTCCTTGACGAGGGTCAGTGCCTCCGTGCTGTTCAACGGCTTCATCCGGTTCACAACTCCTCGGGTTTCTGCAGCAGTCGGTCGACCGCCGTGAGGTAGCGGGCCCCGATCGCGCCACCACCGGCGAGGACGAGGACAACCTGGTCATCAGCCTGCTGGCCAAACGACAGTTCAAGGTCGCCCGGGTCATCGCACGCGTCAACGACGAGGAGAACGCCTGGCTGTTCACCCACCACTCACCACTGGGGCGTCGACACCGCCGTACCGGCCGCCGCGCCCCTCATCTCCCTGATCGAGGAGGCGACCAGCGCCACGACACCGTCGCCCTGCTCCGCCTGAGCAAGGCGGGCGTCAACGTGATCGAGACGAGTATCACCGCGCAGTCCCGCGCGGCCGGCCGGACCCTCGCGGAACTCGGCATCCCGCCGGGCATCGTGGTGGTCACCGTCGTGCGCGGCGGCGAACCCCTGCCCCCTGTACCGGACCGCCGGCTGCAAGAGGGCCACGAACTGCTCGTGGTCTCCCACGCGGAGACGGAGAGCGAGGTCCACGCGGCCTTCCAGTGAACGCACCGGTGCGTGGCCAAACATGGCGACCGGCCAGGCTCAGGGGGTGCAGGCACAGTCAGGGCCGGCGCTCACCCCTCCCCGTCGGCGCCCGCCACACCAGCGTGGTCCCGCCCTCCGGAGGGCAGTTCAGATCCAGTTCCCCGCCTCCTTGTTCGGCCCGTTCTGACATGTTCTGCAGGCCGCTGCGGCGCACGCCGGACGGGACGCCCACGCCGTCGTCGGAAATCGTCAGTCGGACCTCACGCCCCTCGGCCTCCAGGACGACGTCCGCTCGAGTGGCCCGGGCGTGCCGGGCGACATTGGTCAGCGCTTCGAACAGGACGGCCACCACATGGTCGGCGATCTCCCGCGGGACGTCGGTGTCGACCAGGCCCTCCATACGGACGCTGGGAGCGAAGCCCAGCACCGAGGCCGCTTCTCCGGCCACCCGCACGACGCGGGCCCTCAGTCCGGATCCGGCACCTCCTTCGCGCGAGCGCAGACCGAAGATGGTCGACCTGATTATCTTGATCGTCTCGTCCAGGTCGTCCACCGCGCGCACCACACGCTCGGCGGCCTCGCGATGCTCGATCAGACGTCCCACGCTCTGCAGCGTCATGCCGGTCGCGAACAACCGCTGGATGACCAGATCATGCAGGTCACGGCCGATCCGGTCACGGTCCGTGAGCATGGCGACCTGCTCGGCATCCTGGCGCCGTTCCGCCAGCTCCATCGCGACAGCCGCCTGAGCTGCGAAGCCTCGCAAGGGTTCGATCTCCTTCGCCGCGAACACCGTGTGCCCCAGCTCCCGCACCAGCAGAACGACACCACGAACGCCCTCGCCCGTTCCGATCGGCACGGCGGCGCCGGGGCCCAGACCCGCGAAACGCTGGAGACTCGCGGAGACCCGCTCATCGTGGGAGATGTCGGCGCTGGTGACGGGCGCGGCGGTGGCGAAGGCCTCGCCGATCAGACTGCCTTCCACCGGCAGCACCAGACCGCGGTGCCTCTCCGCGTCCGAACCGACGGCGATTTCCACGGACAGCGAGTCGGTGCCTTCCATCGGCATCGCCACCACAGCCAGGGCCGCGCTCGTGATCTCCCGTGCCCGGTCGGCGATCAGACGGAGGACTTCGGTCTGACCGCCTCCCGCCAGCAGGCTGTAGGTGATCTCCGCGTTCGCCTGAAGCCAGCGCTCGCGCAGCCGGGACTCCTCATACAGCCGCGCGTTGTCGATCGCGACGCCCGCCGCCACGGCCAGCGTCGACAGGACCGCCTCGTCCTCCTCGTCGAACTGGATACCGCCCCGTTTCTCGGTGAGGTACAGATTGCCGAAGACCTGGTCGCGCACCCGGATCGGGACGCCGACGAAGCTGTTCATCGGTGGATGGTGGGCCGGGAAGCCGTACGAGGCGCGGTGCTGGGAGATCTTCGCCAGGCGCAGCTGCTCGGGACGGCGGATCAGCTCGCCCAGGATTCCGTGGCCCTCCGGATAGTGGCCGATCTTCGCGATCTGCTCCTCGGTCATGCCGACGGTGAGGAACTCCGACAGCCGCTTGCCACCGGGTCCGATGATGCCCAGGGCCGCGTACTCGGCATCCACGAGTACGGCGGCTGCCTCCACGATGCTGCGCAGCGCCTGTTCCAGGTTCAGCTCCCGGCCTACCGAGAGCACCGCCTCCAGGAGGCTGTGCACCCGGTCACGGGTGCCGCGGGCCGCGTCGAGGCGTGCCTGCAGCTCCTCCAGCAGCTCGTCGAGCCTCAGCTGCGGCAACTTCACTCGGATCTCGTGGGACTGCTCGGCGCTGCCCACCTGCACTCCTCCGCGTCCCCCAGACGCTCACCCGATGGACCATTGCAGGCATCTCCCACGCTACCGGTCCGGCGTGCAAAAGGGCACGCCGAGCGGTGGGCGCACCACTGCGCCATCAGTCGAGGGGCACGACCGCGACCGGTGCAGCCGAGCCCCGGAGCACCTGGTGAGTCACCGGGCCGATGTGCGGCCCGACCAGGGCAGGACGGTTCCTGCGGCCGACGACGATCAGTGAGGCCTCATGGGAGGAGTCAACGAGGTGTGGGCCGGCCGAACCGATCACAGCCTCTTCCGTCACCTCGACGCCGGGGAACTTCTCCTGCCACGGGCGCAGCGCCTCGTTCACCGTCTCCTCCGTCCGCGCCGCCCGTTCCCTCTGCGCCCCCGCATGCGGCTCCGGCTTCCAGCCGTGCGCGACCCGCAGGGCGGCCGAACGGCGTGCGGCGGACTCGAAAGCGAACTCGAGAAGGGCGTCGGCGGGCAGGTCGTGCAGTTCGAGCCCGAGGACGACATCCCGACAGGCACCGCCCCCGGACGCGGTGCCGCGGGTGTCGGGCCGGCGCTCGTCGGCCGCTCCGGTTCCCGCGCGTACGAGAACCACCGGCCGCGTGGCCCGCGCCAGCACCGCGGAGGCCACGGAACCGAGCAGGTATCCGGCGGTCCGGCCCAGCCCGCGCGAGCCGAGCACCAGCAGATCCGCATCCCGCGCGGCCGTCACCAGGGCCACCGCCGGGCGTCCGGCGAGCCGTTCCGACGTGATGCACAGACCGGGGTGACGTCGGGCGAGGGGCACCTGGATCTCACGGAGCAGGTGTGCACCCCGGTCCGCACCGGGCGGTGGCACGGCCTCTCCGGCGAACGGCACATAGGAGTGCGGGGGTTGGTCCCCGGCATGCACGAGACGCAGTGGAACGGCCATCAGCGAGGCTTCGTGGGCGGCCCAGTCGGCGGCCGCAATGCTCTCGGGTGAACCGTCGAGGCCGACGGTGACGTTACGGGACATGGGAGCCTCCTTGGTGAAGTGCCACCACTCTCGCGTCCCTGGCGGCCGCGGCAGGAGGTCCCATTGGTCCCCGCGATCCGCCGATGGGCCCGGCGTCGGGGACTGCTCCGGGCCCACCGCACCTCGTCAGCCGCGTTCGGGCACGACCGCCACCGGGCACTCCGCGTGGTGCAGCAACGTATGTCCCACCGGGCCCAGTTGGAGGCCGTAGTGGCCGTGCCGGCGCTTGGCCCCGATGATCACGAGGTCCGCCGCGGCGGAGCGCTTCAGGAGCACCTTGCGGGCCGGTCCTTCAGCCGTGGCTCGGTGGACGCGGACGTCGGGGTGTTCGTCCACGGCGTCACGGAGCAGGGCATCGAGGACGGCGGCGGCCTCCTCCTCGTGCTGGTGCGCCGGGTCTCCGGCGAGCAGGGGATGATCGGCGGTCTCGTGGGCGGGGCAGCGCCATGCGCGTACGACGTCCAGGGCGCACGCGCGGGCCTCGGCCTCGCGGAACGCGAACCGGACCGCCTCGCCGCCCGTCGCGTGGTCGCCCACGCCCAGCAGGATCCGTTCGTGCGAGCCGGCCAGGCCGGCCTTGTCACCCCGGACCACGATCACGGGGCAGTACGCCCGCGCTGCCACGGCCAGGCTCACCGAGCCGAGCAACAGGCCCGTCACCTCACCACGCCCGCGGGATCCCGTCACCAGCAGCGAGGCGTTGTGGCCTTCGCGCAGCAGCGCGTCCACCGCCTCCTCGCCCAGTACCTCACCGGCCGCCTGCACTTCCGGGTTGCGGCGCCGGGCGCGTTCCACTGCGGCTCCGAGGATGTTCTCCATGAGCACCCGCCCAGAGGGGCGCTCCAGGTCGCCCGGGAGTGCGGGACTTTCGTACCGTTCCCACTTCGGGGCGTTGACCAGCCGCAGCGGCAGGCCGAGCCGCGCGGCTTCGTCCACCGCCCAGTCGACCGCCACGAGGCTCGGTTCCGATCCGTCGACGCCCACGACCACGGGCAGTTCCACTGTCCCCACCGCCTTTCGTCGGGTTGCTGCGCATTGAGCAGCAGGGAGGGGTCACCCTCACCGTGGCACGCCCATGCGGCACTCGTGCAGGGGCGGTTCGGCCCTTGTCCGGGACGTACGGCCCTCAGCTGTGGACGATCGTGCGGTGGTCCGTGGTCGTCGGACGAGGCCGCCTCGGCGGCGGTGTCCGGCCTGCGCGCCGGCGCAGCAACCGCACGGCGAGCGCGTCGAGCGCCGCGGTGAGGACGATGGTCACGCCCATGGCCGCGACGAGAAGAATCGTGAATCGCTCCCAGAACTCCGGTGTCAGGCTCGTGCCCACCGTCCTCGCCCCCTCGGGTCGGGGTCCTTCCCCTCACCACCAGCCAACTCCGTTGCGAGAAAAGGCGCTTGAGCCGACCGGCCCGAACAGGGGCCTCTTACGGCCCTTGCGCGGGACCGGGTCACCGCACGAGAACGTGCTCCCCGGAGCGTGGGACGACGGCGCTCCAGCCCAGCGTGTGGTCGATGCGGTCGCGCAGCGCGGCGGCCGCATCGGGCTCGCCGTGCACGAGGTAGGTGGTGTGAGGTGCCGGGGCGCCCCGCAGCCAGTCGATGATCTGGCCGGCGTCGGCATGGGCCGAGAAGTGCGGTACGTCGGCCACCTGGGCGCGCACCGGGACGTACTCGCCGAACATCTTGAGCGCCTTGGCGCCGTCGACGAGGTCGCGGGCCCTGGTGCCCTGTGCCGCGAAGCCCACCACGACCACGGCGTTGCGCGGGTCGGGCAGCAGTCGCCGCAGATGGTGCAGGACACGGCCGCCGGTGGCCATGCCGGACGCCGACACGATGACGGCCGGTCCGCCGGCTCGGCTGATGTCGACGGACTCCTGGATGGAGCGGGCTGCCAGGAACGGCTCGGGGCTCAGCGCGGCCACGCCGGCGGCGGTGACCTCGGGACGTAGTTCGGGGGCCCGGGAAAGGACGGCGTCGCGGTAGACGTCGAGGGCGGCCAGCGCCATGGGACTGTCGACGTACACCGGTACGCCGGCCGGCAGGCTGCCCTTGCGGCGCAGCTCGGCGAGTTCGTTCAGGACGACTTCGGTGCGGTCGAGGGCGAACGCCGGGATGACGACGGTGCCGCCGCGGGCCAGGGTGCGGGTCAGCACGCTCGCGAAGTGGGCGCGTGCCGCGTCCTCCTCGTGGTGCCGGTTGCCGTAGGTCGACTCCATGAGCAGCACGTCCGCCCCGGAGAA
This sequence comes from Streptomyces sp. NBC_00019, assembly GCF_045041015.1. Classification (NCBI taxonomy): domain Bacteria; kingdom Bacillati; phylum Actinomycetota; class Actinomycetes; order Kitasatosporales; family Streptomycetaceae; genus Streptomyces; species Streptomyces sp. NBC_00019. The sequence goes on along the minus strand of NZ_CP108302.1, from coordinate 10,667,835 downwards.
CGGCTCCGGCGGGCGCAGCAGCGGATGGCCGGGGCGTCCGAGGTCGCCGCTGACGGCGAGGGTGTGGCCGTCCTCCAGGGTGAGCCGGGCCCAGGCCGATCCGAGGATGTGTCCGGCAGGGTGCAGCGTGACCGTGGTGCCGGTGGCGATGTCGACCGTCGCACCGGTCGGTACGGGGTCGAGGAGTTTCAGGGTGCGGTCCACGTCCGAGTCGTCGTAGAGGGGCTGGGCGGGGCGGTGCTTGGACCAGCCGTGCTCGTTGGCGTGGTGGGCGGCCTCCATCTGCAGCTTGGCGCTGTCCCTGAGCACGATCTCCATGAGCCGGGCGCTGAACTCGGTGGTCACGATGCGCCCCCGGAAGCCGTGCCGCACCAGCCGCGGCAGGTAGCCGCAGTGGTCCAGGTGGGCGTGGGTGACGACGACCGTCTCGATGTCATCACCGTCGCAGGGCAGCCCTCGCCAGTTGCGCCGGCGCAGGTCGGCCAGGCCCTGGAAGAGCCCGCAGTCGACGAGGACGCGGGCATGGTCGGTCTCGACGAGGAACTTGCTCCCGGTGACGGTGCCCGCCCCGCCCAGAAAGGTGAGCAGCGCGGGCCGGAGCGGCGCGAGGTCCGGTTGGTCGACGGTCATGACGTCTCCTCCTCGCCTGCCGCAGCAGGGTTCCGGGGCCGTTCGGCCCTGGCGGGCTCGCCGCCGGTGTGTTGTGCTTGAGGTGTCGGGAAGGGACCCGGAACGACGCGGAGAAGCGGCTGGCAGCCGTGCACCGCGCAATCAGGATCCGCGAGAAGCGGGTAGGGCCCTTCCCGCCTTTGCTGCCCGGGTCTCGTCACTGTCAGCGGCTCCGGTAGGCCCTACGGCGGCCTCCTCGTCCGGCAGGTCCGGGTCGAGGTCGGGGTGGCGGGGCAGGCCGGTCAGCACGCAGTCCACGTCCACGACGCCCTCGACGGCGTGCGCCAGCCGGGCGGCCACAGGCACGAGCGTGGTGTCCCTGATCCGTCCGGTCAGCTTCACCACGCCGTCGTGCACCTCCACCCGGACCGGTTCGGGCGGTGCGGGGAACAACAGGCCGACGACCTCGCGCCGGACTTCCTCGGCGATGTCCTCGTCGTCCCGCAGGAAGACCTTGAGCAGGTCGGACCTGCTGACGATGCCCTTCAGCACGCCGTCCTCGTCCACCACGGGCAGGCGCTTCACCTTGTTCAGCGCCATGATCCGCGCGGCCCTCGCGAGGGACGCCTGCGGCGCGACGGTGATCGCCGGGCCGGTCATCAGCTCCTCGGCGGTCACCGCGCCGGCCTTGACCAGTTCGGCCAAGCGCCACAGCCGGGTGTACAGGTCCGGGACGTCGCCCCGGAACTCCTCCTTGGCCAGCAGGTCGGCCTCGGAGACGACCCCGACGACGCGGTTGCCGCTCTCCACCACGGGCAGAGCGCTGACCTTCCACCGGTGCATGGTCCTGACAATGTCCTTGAACGTCGCTCCCCGGCCGAGAGCGACGACCGTTCGGGTCATCACATCGCTCACGAGATGCGCGGTGTCCTGCATGGCGTCCTCCCGGGGCTTGATTCCGCGACACCTTCAGCGTCGGACACGGACGGGTCCGGGACATGGGCCGAGTGGCCCTGACCGGGGTTCCGATCGGTCCGCTTCTGTTCCTGCCGGTATGCCCGTGACCGACAGGTTCGGGCAGTGGACGAACAGTTAGCGACATATGACAGCGTGGCCGATTCGATTGCGTTGAGATGGTCCGCGTCACCGTGACCGGTGGAGCGGGAGGTACACATGGGCGACTTCGTCGGACCGAGTACGGTGCCGTCGGCTGCTACACCGACGTTCGGCCCGGAGCCGTGCCGGTGCGGAGCACAAGTGCGCCAAAACGGGTCAGGAGCGGCCGAGGAGCGGTTCCGGGGGCTGCTGGAGGCGGCACCCGACGCCATGGTCATCGTCGACGACACCGGGACCATCAAACTCGTCAACGCCCAGACCGAGGCTCTCTTCGGCTACCCGCGCGAGGAACTGCTCGGCCACCCAGTCGAGTTGCTGATCCCGCACCGGTTCCGCGGCCACCACACCCAACACCGTAGCGGCTACGCCGCCAACCGCCAGGTGCGGCCCATGGGAGCGGGACTCGAACTGCACGGGCTGCGCAAGGACGGCACCGAGTTCCCCGTGGAGATCAGCCTCAGCCCCATGGAGACCTCGGACGGGCTGCTGGTGTCCGCCGCGGTGCGTGACGTCAGCGACCGCAAGGCCGCCGAGGCCCGCATCAACGAACTCGCCGCCCTCGTCGAGTCCTCCCAGGACGCGATCCTCGCCAAGACCCTCGACGGGTACATCACCTACTGGAACGCGGCCGCGCAGTCGCTGTACGGCTATACGGCGGAGGAGATCATAGGCAAGCACACGTCGTTCCTCGCCCCGCCGGAACGGCGGGAGGAGATCGACGCGCTGCTGGAACGGCTGCGGCACGGAGAGAAGGTCGAGCACTTCGAGACACTGCGCCTGACCAAGGCGGGCACCATGCTGGACGTCGACGTCACCCTGTGGCCCACCCGGGACACGGACGGCAGGGTCGTCGGCATGTGCGCCATCGTCCGGGACATCAGCGACCGCAAGCGCGCGGAGGCCGAACTCAAGATCCTCTACGAGCAGCAGCGCCACGTCGCCCTGACGCTCCAGCGCAGCCTCATGGGCACCCCGCCCCCCGTCCCCGGCCTCACCACCGCCAGTCGTTACCGGCCCGCCACGCAGGGCGCCGGCGTGGGAGGCGACTGGTTCGACCTCATCCCCCTGGGCGCCGGACGGGTCGGGGTGCTCATCGGCGACGTGATGGGCCGGGGTCTGGAAGCCGCCGCCGTCATGGGCCAGTTGCGCTCGGCCGCCCACGCGCTGGCCAAGACCGGTATGCAGCCCCGCCAGCTGATGCAGGCCCTGGACGGCTGTGTCACCGATCTCGACGTCCCCGACCAGCTCGTCACCTGCTGCTACCTGGTCATCGCCCCGGACACCGGCACCGTGACCGTCTGCTCCGCAGGGCATCTGCCGGTCCTCGTCGCCACTCCCGGCCACGGCGTCCAGCGCCTGCCCGCCCCCGTGAACGCCCCGCTGGGCGTGGGCGGCGTCCTCCACGAGCAGTCCAGCACAGAGCTCCCGCCCGGTGCCACCCTGGCCCTCTACACCGACGGCCTGATCGAGACGCCCGGCAGTGACATCGAGGAAAGGGTCGGCGAACTCACCGCGGTCCTCGACCGGTTCTTCACCGACACCCCCTGTCTGGAGGCGGCCGCCGAGCATGTGCTGGCCGGCCTGCTGCCCGACGCCGACAGCCACGACGACGACGTCACCCTCCTCCTCGCCCAGCTCCCCGCGGCACCGCTCGCGACCCTGGCCGCCGACCTGCCCGCCGTCCCGTCCTCCGTGCCCGAGGGGCGCGCCTTCCTCCACAAGGCACTCATCGCCTGGGACTGCACCTCGCCCATCGACGAAGCACTCCTGCTGCTGTCGGAGACCCTCACCAACGCCGTCCAGCACGCCGAAGGCCCCGTCAGCCTGCATCTGCGCTGCACCGCCGCCGACCTCACCGTCGAGGTCACCGACCGCAGCCCGCACCTGCCCCAACCCCGGCTGGCGGCCGAGGACGAGGAGTCAGGCCGGGGTTTGCTCCTCGTCCGCACCCTGGCCGACAGCTGGGGCGTACGTCCCACCGACGACGGCAAGACGACCTGGTTCACGCTCAAGCTCTGAGCCGGCGGACCGTTTCGTTCGCCCCGCCGCGCATCCACACTGACCAGCAGAAAAGGGCCGTTCGGCCCCATGCCCGGGGCCGCTCCGGCCTCTGCCGGTGACGGTACCCCGAGGGGATTCTGGTACCGAAGGGACCCGTACAGAAGCGTGCGGGCACCGATCCGGGGAGGTGACGGCCGTGCTGCGTCCCGTTGTCGTAGGGCTGGACGGTTCGCGTGAGAGTCTTGCCGCCGCAGACTGGGCGGCGCGAGAAGCGTTGAGGCGCGGCCTGCCGCTGCGTCTGGTGCACGCGTGGGCGGGCGGTACGTCGCCCGACGAGTCGGAGCTGCCCGAGCTGGAGGCGCCTCGCTACTGGGCGCGACGGATCCTGCGCGGCGCCATGGACCGGCTCAACGAAAGCTATCCGCAGGTCTATCTGAGCGCGGACCAGATCTCCCGGCCCGCGGCCGACGCCTTGATCGCGGCGGGCGACGAGTCCGAACTGCTGGTCCTGGGCAGCCGTGCGTTCAGCGGATTCGGCGGGTTCATGGCCGGCTCGATCGCCCTGGCGACGGTGGCCCATGCGGCCCGTCCCGTCGTGCTCGTACGGGCGGACCAGACGCTCGAGGACGAGCACGTGCCCGACGCCGAGGGCCACGCCTCGGCGCGCACGCCGTACCGCGGGGTCGTGATCGGGGTGGATCCGGCGTCTCCGTGCGAGGAGTTGCTGGCGTTCGCCTTCGAGAGCGCGAGCCTGCGCTCGGCTCCGCTGACGGTGGTGTACGCCTGGCGCCTGCCCTACGTGCCCAAGGCGCTGGAGGCCAAGGCGCGCAGGGACGTACGCCGGGCCGCCGAGCGCACGCTCGGCGCGGTGCTGGGGCCGTGGCGGGAGAAGTACCCCACGGTGGAGGTCCGAGAACTGGTCGAGGAGGGGCGTCCGGCTCAGCAGCTGCTGGAAGCCGCCCAGGACGCCGGGCTGCTGATCGTCGGGCGCAAGGTCCGCCCGGCGAGGATCGGCATGCACACCGGACCGATCGCCCACGCGGTGATGCACCACGTCCGCTGCCCGGTCGCCATCGTCCCGCACGAGTGAGCCACGCGGTACGACGGGACAAGGTCCCGTTCGGGAGGAGGGTGCCGTGTTCCAGGTACGCATCCACGGCCGCGGCGGCCAAGGCGCCGTCACGGCCGCCGAATTGTTGTCGGTGGCAGCCTTTCTGGAGGGCCGCCACGCGCAGGCGTTTCCGAGCTTCGGCTCGGAGCGGACCGGGGCGCCGGTCATGGCGTTCTGCCGGATCGACGACCGGCCGATCCGGGTGCGCGAGCCCGTCATACGCCCCGATGCCCTGGTGATCCAGGACGCGACGCTGCTGCACCAGGTGAATGTCTTCGAGGGGCTCCGACCCGGCGGGTCGGTCCTGATCAACTCCCCCTGCGGGGCCGACGACCTGGGCCTGCAGACGCTCACCGGACCGGTTCTCACGGTCCCCGCCACCGCACTCGCCCTGCGCCACGTCGGCCGGCCGGTGCCGGGCGCCGTCCTGCTCGGCGGACTCGCCGCGCTCACCGGCTGCGTGACGATCGACTCGCTGACAGCGGCCGTCCGGCAACGGTTCCCCGGCGCTCTGGGCGCGGCCAATGCCGACGCCGCTCGGGAGGCGTACGAGCATGTCGAGGTCGCGCGTAAGGAGCTGTTCCATGTTGAAGCAGACTGAGGGCTCCCGCGCGGTCGCCGAGACCGTCGCGTACTGCCGCCCCGAGGTGATCGCCGCCTACCCGATCTCGCCGCAGACGCACATCGTCGAGGAGCTCAGCCGCCTGGTGAAGTCCGGTGCGCTCACGCCCTGCGAGTACGTCAACGTGGAGTCGGAGTTCGCGGCGATGTCGCTGTGCATCGGGGCTTCCGCGGCCGGCGCCCGCGCCTACACCGCGACTGCCAGCCAGGGCCTGCTGTACATGGTCGAGGCTCTCTACAACGCCTCGGGGCTGGGCCTGCCGATCGTGATGACGGTGGCGAACCGTGCGATCGGTGCACCCATCAACATCTGGAACGACCACAGCGACAGCATGTCGCAGCGCGACTCGGGCTGGATCCAGCTGTACGCGCGCGACAACCAGGAGGCCGCCGACCTGCACCCGCAGGCGTTCCGGCTGGCCGAGGAGCTGTCGCTGCCGGTGATGGTGTGCATGGACGGCTTCGTGCTCACGCACGCCTGGGAGCGGATCGAAGTGCCGGAGCAGGCGCAGGTGGACTCGTTCCTGCCGCCGTACGAACCCCGTCAGGTCCTGGATCCGGACGAGCCGGTGTCGATCGGCGCGATGGTCGGGCCGGAGGCCTTCACCGAGGTGCGTTACCTGGCGCACGCCAAGCAGATGCGGGCGCTGGAGGCGATCCCGGACATCGCGCAGGACTTCCGACGACTGTTCGGGCGGGATTCCGGCGGCCTGATCCATCCGTACCGCTGCGAGTACGCCGACACGATCGTCGTAGCGCTCGGCTCGGTGCTGGGCACGGTCTGCGACGTCGTCGACGAGATGCGCGAGGCCGGGGTGCGGATCGGAGCGTTGGGGATCACCTCCTTCCGGCCGTTCCCACTGGACGCGGTACGGACGGTGCTCGGCGGGGCCCGGCGGGTGGTCGTGCTCGAACGCGCCCTCGCGGTCGGCATCGGCGGGATCGTCTCGGCGAACGTACGCACCGCGCTGTCCGGGATCCGGCTCGACGGGCACACCGTGATCGCCGGGCTCGGCGGGCGTCCGGTCACCAAGGCGTCGCTGCACCGGCTGTTCGCCGACGCGATCGCCGGCCGGCTCGGACATCTGACGTTCCTGGACCTGGACACCGAGCTGGTGGAACGGGAGCTGGCGCGAATGGCGCGGACCCGGAGGTCCGGTCCGTCCGCGGAGAACATCCTGCGTGATCTGGGGAGCAACCGATGAGTGCCACGCGGCAGGTGAAGTTCTACCAGGTCGGCAGCCACGCCGCCGGAAACCGGCTACTGGGCCCGGAGTTGCAGTCCGACCAGGCCGATCCGGCCCGTTCCAACGCGCTCACCTCCGGTCACCGGGCCTGCCAGGGCTGCGGGGAGGCGCTCGGCGCCCGCTACGTCCTGGACGCGGCGCAGCGGGCGGCCGGCGGCAAGGTGATCGCGGTCAACGCGACCGGCTGCCTCGAGGTGTTCTCCACGCCGTACCCGGAAACCTCCTGGCAACTGCCCTGGCTGCACTCCCTGTTCGGCAACGCACCGGCGGTGGCGGCCGGCGTCGCGGCCGCCCTGCGCGCCAAGGGGCGCACCGATGTCCGGGTGGTCGGGCAGGGCGGCGACGGAGGCTCGGTCGACATCGGGCTGGGCTGTCTGTCGGGCATGTTCGAACGCAACGACGACGTGCTGTAAGTCTGTTACGACAACGAGGCGTACATGAACACCGGTGTGCAGCGCTCCGGGGCCACTCCCCCAGCCGCGCGCACGGCGACGACACAGGCGGTCGGCGAGGAGCCCGGCGCGCTGTTCGGGCAGGGCAAGAGCCTGCCCCTGATCGCGATGGCGCACGAGATCCCGTACGTGGCCACCGCGACCGTTGCCGGGCTGCGCGACCTGGAGGCGAAGGTGCACCGGGCGATGGGCCTGCGCGGCGCCCGCTATCTGCATGTGCTGGTGCCCTGCCCGCTGGGCTGGGGCACGGCGTCCTGCGACACGGTGCGCATCGCGCGGCTCGCCGAACAGAGCGGGCTGTTCCCCGTGTTCGAGGCGGTGGACGGTGAGGTCACTGATGTGACGCCGATCCGCCGACAGGTACCGGTCGAGGAGTATCTGCGCCCGCAGAAGCGGTATGCGCACCTCTTCGAGCCCGAGGTCCATACGGACGTCCTCGCCCGCCTCCAGCGGGCCGCGGACCGCAACATCGCCCGGTTCGGGCTACTCACGCAGGAGGAGGCGCCGTGAAGGAGAAGCCGTTCGCGATCACTCTGGACGTGGGGTCCAGCCTGGCCAACCGCACCGGCGCCTGGCGCACCGAGCGTCCCGTCTACGTCGACCGGATCCCGCCGTGCAACCAGGCATGCCCGGCCGGCGAGAACATCCAGCAGTGGCTCTTCCACGCCGAGAGCGGTGACTACGAGGCCGCCTGGCGGCAGTTGATGCGGGACAACCCGCTGCCCGCCGTCATGGGCCGGGTCTGCTACCACCCTTGCGAGACGGCCTGCAATCGCGTGCAGGTCGACAACGCGGTCGGGATCAACTCCGTCGAGCGGTTCCTCGGCGACCAGGCGATCAAGCGCGGCTGGATCGTGCAGCCCCCAAAGGCTTCGTCCGGCAAGCGTGTCCTGGTGGTCGGCTCCGGTCCGGCCGGGCTGTCGGCGGCGTACCATCTCCGGCTGCTGGGCCACGAGGTGACGATCCGTGAGGCGCAGGACCGCCCGGGCGGCATGATGCGCTACGGCATCCCGCGCTACCGGCTGCCGCGCGAAGTCCTGGACGCGGAGATCGACCGCATCCGCGGGCTCGGGGTGACGTTCGAACTGAACGCTCGCGTGGACGACGTGCTCGCCGCACAGCGGGACGGCGGCTTCGACGCCGTGTTCCTGGCCGTGGGCGCGAGCATCGGCCGGCGGACATACATCCCGGCCGGCGACAGCGCCCGCATCCTCGACGCGGTGGCGCTGCTCGCCGGCATGGAGGGTGCGGATCCGCCCCTGCTGGGGCGCCGGGTCACGGTCTACGGCGGCGGCAACACGGCAATGGATGCAGCTCGCACCGCGCGAAGGCTCGGCGCCACCGACGCCGTCGTTGTCTACCGGCGCACCAGGGACCGTATGCCCGCACACGACGAGGAGGTCGAGGAGGCCCTGGAGGAGGGCGTGCGGATGAAGTGGCTCTCCACCATCAAGCACGCCGACGGCGGCCGCCTCACCATCGAGCGGATGCGACTGGACGACACCGGATTCCCACAGCCCACGGGCGAGTTCGAGGAGCTGGAGGCCGATGCCGTGGTGCTCGCGCTGGGCCAGGACTCCGACCTGTCCCTGCTCAAAGGCGTTCCGGAGCTCTCCGTCGACCACGGAATGGTCCAGGTGGCCGACGGTCTGATGACGGGGCATCAGGGCATCTTCGCCGGCGGCGACATGGTGCCCGCCGAGCGCACGGTCACCGTGGCCGTGGGGCACGGCAAGAAGGCGGCACGGCACATCGACGCGTATCTGCGCGGCATGGACTACCGGCCCGAACCCAAGCACGCACCTGCGGACTTCGAGCGGCTCAACACCTGGTACTACTCGGACGCGGCCGCCGCCGTGCGGCCACGGCTCGAACTGGCCCGCCGGGTCTCGACGTTCGACGAAGTGGTGCAGGGCCTCGACGAGTCCACGGCCCTGTTCGAGGCGCGACGCTGCATGTCCTGCGGCAACTGCTTCGAATGCGACAACTGTTACGGCGTCTGCCCCGACAACGCGATCACCAAGCTGGGCCCCGGCAAGGGCTTCACGATCGACCTGGACTACTGCAAGGGCTGCGGACTGTGCGCGGCCGAGTGCCCGAGCGGGGCCATCGACATGGTGCCCGAGGAGAACTCCGGAGCGTGAGACGGCGCACGTGGACATCACGACGGCGCCCCCGCGGTCCTCACCGCGGGGGCGCCCCCATGTCGGCCGAGGTGCCGTCAGCCGACGAACTCCGCAACGGCTGACTTCAGTTCACTCAGTCCCTTCTTCGCGTCGGTGAAGAACATGCCGGTCTTCGGATCGGTGTAGAGCTCGTTGTCGATGCCCGCGTAGCCGTGGCCCATCGAGCGCTTGATGACGACGACGCTCCTGGCCTTGTCGACGTCCAGGATCGGCATGCCGGAGATCGCGTTGCCGGAACGGCGGGCGATCGGGTTGGTCACATCGTTGGCGCCGATGACAAGGGCGACGTCCGCCTGCGGGAACTCGGGGTTGACGTCGTCCATCTCCTTCAGCTGGGTGTACGGCACGTTGGCCTCGGCCAGCAGCACGTTCATGTGCCCGGGCATCCGGCCGGCGACCGGGTGGACGGCGTAACTGACATCGATCCCGTGGTCGGTCAACAGCTTGGCCAGATCGCCGAGTTCGTGCTGGGCCTGGGCGGCGGCGAGGCCGTACCCGGGTACGAAGATGACCTTGCCGGCGTACGCCAGCTGGATGGCCACGTCGTCGGCCGAGACCGACCGCACCTGAGCCGGCGCCCCGGACCCGGTCGGCGCAGGAGCGCTGTCGCCGGTGCCGAAGCCGCCGATGACGATGTTGGCGATGGACCGGTTCATGGCGTCGGCCATCAGCTTGGTGAGGATGCCGCCCGAGGAACTGACGAGCATGCCCGCGATGATGAGCGCGGTCTCGTCGAGCACGAAGCCCGCCATCGCGACCGCAGAGCCCGTGAAGGCGTTCAGCAGGGCGATGACCACCGGCATGTCGGCACCGCCGATCGGCAGCACCATCGTCACGCCGAAGAGCAGCGCCACAGCGGTCAGACCGTACAGCGCGGTACGGGAGTCAGGTGCCAGCACCAGCCAGACCGTGCCGGCGACGAAGGCTCCCGGCAGCAGCACGTTGAGCAGCCGCGCCCCCGGGAACACCACCGGCGCTCCGGACACGACGCCCTGAAGCTTGCCCGCGGCTATCAGCGATCCGGAGAAGGTGACCGCGCCGATGACGATGTCCAGCGCGCCGGGAAGGGACACGCGTGCACCCAGCCCGGCCGGGTTTTCCGTCTGAAGGAGATCGTTGACGGCGATGAGCGCGGCCGCGCCACCGCCGACCGCGTTGAAGAGGCTGACCAGTTGAGGCATCGCGGTCATCTTCACCTCGCGCGCGGCCCACAGTCCCAGAGCCGCGCCGAGCACGCCGCCGCTGACCAGCACCAGCCAGCCCGTGCTGCTGATCCGGTCCTGGTGGGCCACCAACCAGACGGTGGCGCCGATCGCGACGGCCATCGCCCCGGCGGAGAGCGTGTTGCCGCGGCGGGCCGTGCGCGGGTGGTTCATCAGATGCAGGCCGATCACGAAGCAGGCGGCCGCGGCCAGGAAGACGTAGTGGACGGTGTCGGAGACGGTGTCCATGGCACTCACACCTCCTGCTTCTTCTCTGTCGCCGGCTTGGCCTTGAACATCTCCAGCATCCGGTCGGTGACGACGTATCCGCCGACGACGTTCATCGCCCCGAACGCCATGGCCACGAAGGCCAGGGCGTAGCCGAGCCAGGTGTGCGACTCGGCCGCGATCAGCATCGCGCCGATGACGACGATGCCGTGCACCGCGTTGGAGCCGGACATCAGCGGGGTGTGCAGGGTGGCCGGAACCTTGCTGATGACCTCGATGCCGACCAGGACGCTCAGCACGAACACGGTGATCGCGGTGAGGAGATCGAGGTTGTTCATGATGTTCCTCCTCCCGTCAGTGCGGCCGCGATCTCGTCGGCCGGGTCGAGGACGAGTTCGCCGTCGCGCACCAGGTGACGCAGCAGCGCGACGAGGTTGCGGGCGTAGGCGGTGGACGCGGCGGTCGCCATCGCGGACGGCAGGCGTCCGGCACCGATGACGGTGACTCCGTTGTCGAGGACGGTGGTCTTGTCGGGCTCGGAGCCCTCGACGTTCCCGCCGAGTTCGCTCGCCGCGAGGTCGATGACGACCGAGCCGGCTGTCATCCGCTCGACCACGGCCGCGGTCACCAGCAACGGCGGCTTGCGCCCGGGGACCTGGGCGGTGGTGATGACGACGTCGGAGCGTGCGATGTGGGCGTCCAGCGCGTCGCGTTGGGCCTGCTGCTCCTCCTCGGTCAGCTCCCTTGCGTAGCCGCCCTGTCCGGCTCCCGGTTCCCCGTTCGGAGGGCTCTGGATGTCGAGGAACCGGGCGCCGAGCGACTGCACCTCCCCTCGTGAATCGGGGCGTACGTCGTACGCCGTGACGACGCCGCCGAGGCGGCGGGCGGTGGCGATCGCCTGCAGCCCGGCCACTCCGGCGCCGAGGACCAGGACCTGCGCCGGGCGCATGGTGCCCGCCGCGGTGGTCAGCATCGGGAAGAACCGGTCGTAGGAGTCGGCGGCGAGCAGGGCCGCCTTGTAGCCGGCGACACTCGCCTGGGAGGTCAACGCGTCCATGGACTGGGCGCGGCTGAGGGTGCGAGGCAGCAGATCGAGGCTCACCGTGCGGATGCTGCGCTCGGTCAGCTCCTCGACGAGGCCGGGGTGACGCAGTGGTTCGAGCAGGCCGATCAGGGTCTGCCCGGGGCGCAGCGCCTGGGCGGCCTCCTCGTCGGGCGGGCCGACGCACAGGACCGCGTCCGCGCGGGCGTAGAGCTCGTCCGGGGGTACGGCGGTCGCGCCGACGGCGGTGTAGTCGGCGTCGGTGAACCAGGCGCCGGAACCGGCTCCGGTCTCGATCAGGACGTCGATCCCGGCCCGGCGCAGGAGGGTGACGGCCTCGGGGACGAGGGCGACCCGGCGTTCGCCGGGGGCCCGCTCCCGTACGGCACCTACGGTGAGGGTTGCCATGATCTGCTGCCTCTCCCTGGGCCCGGGGGTTTCCCGGGCCGCAGAACTCTCAGATCTCTCAGAACTCGAAGACGAGCCGTGCTTCGGCCCGTCCGCCGAGGACCTCGTCGAAGGAGCCGTTGACCTCGTCCAGGCGCCGGGTCTCGGCGATGACCTGGGTGCGTCCGGCGGCGTGCAGGGCGAACACCTCGGCCAGGTCCTGGCGGGTGCCGACGATGGAGCCGATGACGGAGATCCCGAAGAGCACGGTCTCGAAGATCGGCACGTTGATCGCGGCGTTGTCGGCGGGCAGCGCGACCATGACGAGCCGTCCGCCACGGTTGAGCGACCTGTAAGCCTGCTCGAACGCCTTGGGGGAAGCGGCGAGTACGACGGCCACGTCCGCCCCGCCCGCCTTCTTGATCTCCTCGACCGGGTCGTGGGTGCGGGCGTTGACGAGCTGGTCGGCGCCGAGCCGGTGAGCCAGGCCCAGCTTGTCGGGTTCGAGGTCGACGGCGGTGACGAGGCCGCCCACGAGGCGCGCGTACTGGACGGCCAGGTGACCGAGGCCGCCGACGCCGAAGATCGCGACCCGCTCGGACGGGACCACGCGGGCGACCTTGATCGCCTTGTAGGTGGTGACGCCCGCGCAGGTCAGCGGCGCCGCGTCGAACGACGACACACCCTCGGGCACCTGGACGACCGCGCCCGCGTCGGCGACGGCGTACTCGGCGAAGCAACCGTCCACGGAGTACCCGGAGTTGACCTGGCTCTCGCACAGGGTCTCCCAGCCGGACACGCAGTAGCGGCAGGTGCCGCAGGACGAGCCGAGCCATGGGATCGCGACCCGCTTGCCGACCAGGTCCGCCTGGACGCCGTCGCCCACGGCAGTGACCGGGCCGACGCCCTCGTGGCCCGGGACGAACGGCGGCTGCGGCTTGACCGGCCAGTCCCCGTGGGCGGCGTGGATGTCGGTGTGGCAGAGACCGGAGGCCTCCATCTTCACGAGCACCTGCCCTGGGCCGGGCCGGGGCACGGGAAGGTCCTGGATCTCCAGGGGTTTGCCGAAGTCGGTGACGACTGCTGCCCTCATGATCTGCTCCTCAACTGGCCTTGTGCCGGGCCTGCCTGGCCCGGGTGACGAAGTGCAGCCCGTCCGCGGCTGCGAGGGAGAAACCGCCCGGCGTGCCCTCTTCGACGTCCAGGACGAGGCGGGGACGGCCGAGCGCCTCGTACAGGTCGGCGTCGATGTGGAAGGTGCATCCGTCCAGGACGCCGAGCAGCATGTCGCTCTCGCCCAGGGCGAACTCGCCGCCGGGAAAGCACATCGGGTCGCTGCCGTCGCAGCAGCCGCCGGACTGGACGAACATCACCGGGCTGCCGTGCGCGGCGCGCAGGGCAGCTATCGCCCTGTGCGCCGCCTCGGTTGCGGTGACGCGCCCGGCGTTGCCGTTGACGACCTTCGCGGGCATGTCGTGCTCCTCTGGACAGGCTCTTCTAGAACAGCCCGAGCGGCTTGGTGCCGTAGCTGACCAGGAGGTTCTTGGTTTGGCTGTAGTGCTCGAGCATCATCCTGTGGGTCTCGCGGCCGATGCCGGAGACCTTGTAGCCACCGAACGCGGCACCCGCCGGGTACTGGTGGTAGCAGTTCGTCCAGACACGGCCGGCCTTGATGGCGCGGCCCATCCGGTAGGTGCGCCCGGTGTCGCGGCTCCACACGCCGGCGCCGAGGCCGTAGAGCGTGTCGTTGGCGATCTCCAGCGCCTCGGCCTCGTCCTTGAAGGTGGTGACCGCGAGGACGGGTCCGAAGATCTCCTCCTGGAAGACCCGCATCTTGTTGTGTCCCTTGAGGACGGTCGGCTCGTAGAAGTAGCCGTCCTTGAACTCCCCGCCGATGGTGGGCCGGTGGCCGCCCACGAGCAGTTCGGCACCTTCCTTGAGCCCTATCTCGACGTACGAGGCGATCTTCTCGATCTGGCTCCGAGAGACCTGCGGGCCGATCATGGTGGCGGTGTCGAGCGGGTCGCCCTGCTTGATGGCGCGGATGCGCTCCAGGCAGCGGCCCATGAACTCCTCGTAGATGTCCTCCTGGATGAGCGCACGTGACGGCGCGGTGCAGACCTCGCCCTTGTTGAACGCGTACAGGACGAGCCCCTCGACGGCCTTGTCGAGGAAGTCGTCGTCGGCCGCGGCCACGTCGTTGAAGAAGATGTTCGGCGACTTGCCGCCCAGTTCCAGAGTGACCGGGATGATGTTCTGCGCCGCGTACTGCATGATCAGCCGGCCGGTGGTGGTCTCACCGGTGAAGGCGACCTTCGCGATGCGCTTGTTGGTCGCGAGGGCCTTGCCGATCTCGGCGCCGGGACCGTTGACGACGTTGAGGACGCCCGGCGGCAGGATGTCGCCGACGACCTCCATCAGCTTCAGGATCGACCACGGGGTCGGCGACGCGGGCTTGAGCACCGTGGCGTTGCCGGCAGCGAGCGCCGGGGCGAGCTTCCACGCGGCCATCAGCAGCGGGAAGTTGAACGGAATGATCTGTCCGACAACGCCGAGCGGCTCGTGGAAGTGGTACGCGATGGTCTCCTTGTCGATCTCGGTGATCGAGCTCTCCTCGGCACGGATCGCGGCCGCGAAGTAGCGGAAGTGATCGGCGGCGAGGGGGATGTCGGCGGCGAGGGTCTCACGGACCGGCTTGCCGTTCTCCCAGCTCTCGGCGACGGCGAGTTCCTCGCGGTGGGCGTCGATGGCGTCGGCCATCTTGTTCAGGACCGCGGCCCGCTGCGTGGTGGATGCCTCGCCCCACTGATCCTTCGCCGAGTGGGCGGCGTCCAGGGCGAGTTCGATGTCGTCCGGCCCCGACTTCGGGACCTCGCAGATCGGCTTGGCGGTGGCAGGGCACAGGTTGGCGGAGTACTCACCCGTGATGGGTGCCTCCCACTTGCCGCCGATGAAGTTCTCGTACCGGGGCGCGACGTCAACGGGGCTGCCCGGCCTGCCCGGAGGCTCGTACTTCATGATCGTCCCCTCTCCCTTCGCAACGATCGGGTGATACTCAGCACGCTAGGAGCGGGAACGCTGCAATACCGCTGCATGCCGTCCGAGCTGCGGCGGAACAGTCAGAGTGTGGTCCAGCGCGCGGGCCCGGGCCGCCGCTGCCGCGCGCTGCGCCGAACCGCCCGGCAGCCGGTGGGCGAGCGCCAGCCACGCGGCACAGTCGTCGGCTCCCCAGGCCGCCGCCACCCAGCGGCGCAGCAGCCGGGTGTCGCCGCATCCGAGCACGGCACCCCGCAACTGCTGTTCCAGGGCCCGCCGTTGCTCCACTACGACCGGCGCCTCGGAGCGCGGCAGCAGCGGGCCCGGGTAGCGGGCGAGTGCCTCGCCCACCCGCCCTGCGGCGAGCAAGGAGGCCAGCTCCCCGAAGTCACTGCGCACGGGGCGCAGCAGCGCGTACGGCCGCGAACCGAGCAGGGCGGGACCGAGCACCGCGCGTAGCCGGGTCATCTCGGCGCGCAGTGTCGAGGCGGGGATCTCCCGCTCCGACAGATCCACCGCGAGCCGGTCCCCGTGCACGCCACGGCCCTCCAGGGCGAGCGACACCGCGATCTCGCTGTGCCGTGGGCTCAGCCGGTGCACGTGGCCGCCGCTCTCCAGTACGGCGCTGTCACGGCCCAGCGCGGACAGCCGAACCGCGGGGCCCTCCAGTACGTCGAGCACGCGCCCATCGGGCCCGAGCAGCGTGCGGGCGAGCTCCGCCTCCGCCGCGAGAGCCGCTGCTCTCACGGCGGCCAGGGCGGGCGGGGTGGCGATGGTCCCACCGCCGGAGAGGTCGATGACGCCGAGCAGGCGGCCGGTGCCGGGTTCACGGACCGGGGCCGCGGCGCACGACCAGCCGTGCACGGCGGAGCTGTAGTGCTCTCCAGTCACGATCTGCACGGCGTGCGCCAGTTCCAACGCGGTGCCCGGGGCGTTCGTCCCTGCCTGCGCCTCCGACCACACGGCGCCTTCGACGAAATGCATCCGCTCGGCCCGCCCCATGGTCGCCGAGTCGCCCTCCACCCACAGCAGGGTTCCGTCGGCATCACCGACCGCGAAGACGTGGCCGTCGTCCGCCGCTCCGGCCCCCAGAAGTTCCCGGAACAGGGGCAGCACCGTGGCCAGCGGATGAGCGCGCCGGTATGCCGCCAGCTCTCCGGGCGTCCTGCGCTGAGGCGGCAGCCGACTGCCGTCGGCCGGTGCGCCGGACGTGGCGCTGCGCCGCCAGGAGTCGGCCACCAGGTCCCGCACCCCGTGCGGCGTGCCGAGTGACGTCACGAACCGCTCGTGCGCGGCGCGGGCCGCGGCGGGCACGTCCATGGCTCCTCCCATGTGTCTGCCTCCTGGTCGGATCACCGAGAGCCCACCCGCGTGTCAAGGCGCGCAGCGGGGCCGAACAGCACCGTCACAGGGCCGCTCGGACCCCGCACCGGGGCCGGGGCCGGGCCGTGGGAGTGCGCCGGACGTGGTGAACGTGCCGTGCGAGCCGAGCGGCCGTTCGGCCCCTACCGCCGAACCGGCACCCACCTCACCGGTGCGGCGCCACCGCTTCCCGGGCTGCTCGACTCCATTGCGCCGCCGAGCTGTTCGGACCGTTACACCATGGCCTTCGCCCGGCTGCCGCAGTCAAGGACCGCCGTCGCCCGTCAGAGCTGCGGGAGCCGGGCGGCGACGTACTCGGTGAGGTCCAGCAGCCGGTTGGTGTAGCCCCACTCGTTGTCGTACCAGCCGAAGACCTTGACCAGCTCGCCGTGCGCCTGGGTCAGCGGGGCGTCCAGGACGCAGGAGGCCGGGTCGCCCACGATGTCGCGGGAGACGATCGGGGCGTCGGAAACCCGCAGGATCCCCTTCAGCGGCCCGTCGGCGGCCTCCCGGAACGCGGTGTTGACCTCGTCCGCGGTCACGGCCCGGTCGAGGACCACGGCCAGGTCGGTCAGCGAGCCGTCCTCGACAGGCACGCGTACGGCGATGCCGTCGAGGGTGCCGGTCAGCTCCGGCAGGACGAGGCCCACGGCACGGGCGGCCCCGGTGCTGGTCGGGATGATGTTGACGGCGGCGCTGCGGCCACGGCGCAGGTCCTTGTGCGGTCCGTCCAGGACGACCTGATCATTGGTGTAGCCGTGGATGGTGGTCATCAGGCCTTTGTCGATGCCGAAACGCTCGTCCAGCACCTTGACCATGGGAGCCACGCAGTTGGTGGTGCAGGAGGCGTTGGAGACCACATGGTGGTTCTCCGGGTCGTACGTCGCCTCGTTGACGCCCATCACGACCGTGGCATCGACGTCCTTGCCCGGCACGGACAGCAGTACCTTGCGTGCCCCCGCCTTCAGATGCGCCCCTGCCTGCTCCTGGGTGCGGAACCGGCCGGTGGACTCGATGACGATGTCCACGCCGAGGTCGCCCCAGGCCAGCGCGGCCGGGTCGCGTTCGGCGGTCACCGCGATGCGGTGTCCGTCCACCGTGAGGGAGTTCTCGTCGTGCTCGACGGTGCGGCCGATGCGGCCGTACGTCGAGTCGTACGTCAGCAGATGCGCCAGCGCCGCCGGCGAGGTGATGTCGTTGACCGCCACGACCTCCACCGGTGTCCCGGCGGCGGCCTCCGCCCGCTCCAGCACGAGCCGCAGGTAGTTGCGTCCGATGCGGCCGAAACCGTTGATCCCCACGCGCACGCTCATGTCCGTCGCCCTCCCGATCGATCCGTATCCGGTTACGCTCCCAGCCTGCTGGCCGGACACGGAATCGGCATGGGGCCGCACGGGGGCCGGTTCAGGGACGTTCGGCCCACCCGGCGAGCCCGGTCGGCGGGCTCAGTTCCCTTCCTGCCGGAGCCTGTCCTGGGCCTGGGTGGCGATGACCGCGGCCTGGATGCGGCGCTCCACGCCGAGCTTGGCGAGCAGACGGGAGATGTGGTTCTTGACGGTCTTCTCCGCGAGGAAGAGCCGCTGGCCGATCTGACGGTTGGTCAGTCCTTCGCCGATGAGGGCCAGGATCTCCCGCTCGCGCTCGGTCAGGCCCGGCAGCGCGTCCGGCGCCTCCTCCTTCTTCTGGTCCTGGCGCAGCCGCGCCATCAGCCGGGTGGTGGCGCTCGGGTCGAGCAGGGACTGGCCGGCCGCGACCGTACGGACGGCGGCCACCAGGTCCGAACCCCGGATCTGCTTCAGGACGTATCCGGCGGCACCCGCCATGATCGAGTCCAGCAGGGCCTCCTCGTCGTCGAACGAGGTCAGCATCAGGCAGGACAGCTCCGGCATGCGCGAGCGCAGCTCCCGGCACACGGAGACGCCGTCGCCGTCCGGCAGGCGCACGTCCAGGACGGCGACCTGGGGACGCAGGGCCGGCACGCGGATCAGGGCTTGCTCGGCATTGCCGGCCTCGCCGACCACGGTGATGTCCGATTCGTCGTTGAGCAGGTCGTGCACGCCGCGGCGTACCACCTCGTGGTCGTCCAACAGGAAGACCCGGATCGGGTTGTCGGGACCGGGCTGCCGGCTGTCGGCCATCGGATGCTCCTCGTCGCTGTCGTCCGCCGACGGCCGCCCACTGGCGGATCGGCTCCCGACTGCGATCCTTCCCGTTCGCGGGACCAAAGGCCAGGGCCGTTCGGCCCTGACGCCCTCGCACGCGAAGGCGGGGCACCACCGCGTCACCGCGGTGGTGCCCCGCTCCCTGAGGGTGTGCCGGTCAGGTCAGCCAGCGGTTGCGGCTGACGAAGGGCAGCCGCGCCCAGGCCTTGCCCAGGCCCCAGGTGGCGCCGGCGCCCGCGACCGCGAGGGCAATCAGGACGACGGCGTAGACGACGTGGTAGTCGGCGAACGGGTTGGTCGACATGCTCAGCGACCCGTCGGACAGGTGCTTGGCCGGGGGCCACTCAGCGATCCACATCAGCGCCATCATCGCGGTGCCCGCGATTGCCGCGAGCCGCAGGCCGATGCCCAGCATCAGCGCCAAACCGACGCCGAGGAGGCCGAGCATGAACAGCCAGTCCGCCCAGGCGGCCCCGGCCCAGTCGTGGAACGTCGACTCCATCGGACCGGCCGCGACCCCGCTGAGGAAGCCCTTGGTCGGCGATCCGCCGTCGATCCAGCCCTTGCCGGAACCGGTCGCGTAGCCGAACCCGAAGGTCTTGTCCAGGAACGCCCACAGGAAGACGAACCCGGTCAGCAGCCGCAGCCCTGCGAACACGTACGCACGGGTGGCGGTCGTCGCGGCGGTCGAGGTGTCGGCCGTCGCCGCAGCGGTGCCGGTCCTGCGCCGGGACGGGAGGTGGAATCCCAGGTGCCGGTGCGAGTGGTCTTGAACTGCCATGGTGCTCATCCCTTCCAGAGACTTACGCGGGTTGTCGATGTCTGTCGTGGCATCATCAATGTCCCGCTTCCGCGCCCCGGATCGGAGGGGCTGCGAGCCCCTGGCCGTGGGGCCGAACGGCCCTGCTTGAAGGCCCGTTCAGCCGTCCCACGTCCAGTCGGCGACCTCGGGCAGGTCCGTGCCGTGTTCGCGGATCCATGCGTGGTGGCGCAGCCGGGCGTCCTCCATCGACTGGCGGACGGCAGCGGCGCGCACGGCGAGACCGGGGACGCGGTCGATGACGTCCATGACCAGCCGGTAGCGGTCGAGGTCGTTGCGGACGACCATGTCGAAGGGTGTGGTCGTGGTGCCGATCTCCTTGTAACCGCGTACGTGAAGGTTCTTGTGCCCGGTGCGGCGGTAGGCCAGGCGGTGGATCAGCCAGGGGTAGCCGTGGTAAGCGAAGATCACCGGCTTGTCCTGGGTGAACAGGCCGTCGTACTCGAAGTCGCTCATCCCGTGCGGGTGTTCCTCGCTCGGCAGCAGCCGGGCGATGTCGACCACGTTGACGAAGCGTACGGCGAGCTGCGGCAGGTGCCGGCGCAGCAACTGGGCGGCGGCCAGCACCTCCTGGGTCGGAACGTCACCCGCGCAGGCCAGTACGACGTCCGGATCCCGGGTGCCGTCCTCGGTGCCGGCCCAGTCCCAGATCCCGGCGCCTCGGGCGCAGTGTGCCTTCGCCTGCTCCATCGACAGCCAGTCGTAGCTGGGCTGTTTGCCGGCGACGATCACATTGACGTAGTCGCGGCTGCGCAGCGCGTGATCCGCCACCGACAGCAGGGTGTTGGCGTCCGGCGGAAAGTAGACCCGTACGACTTCCGGGCTCTTGTTGAGGATGTGGTCGACGAAGCCGGGGTCCTGGTGGGAGAAGCCGTTGTGGTCCTGGCGCCAGACATGCGAGGTCAGCAGGTAGTTGAGGGAGGCGATGGGGGCGCGCCAGGGCAGCTTACGGGTCACGCGCAGCCATTTGATGTGCTGGTTGACCATCGAGTCGACGATGTGGACGAACGCCTCGTAGCAGGAGAACAACCCGTGCCTGCCGGTGAGGAGATAGCCCTCCAGCCAGCCCTGGCAGGTGTGTTCGGAGAGGATCTCCATGACCCGTCCGTGGCGTTCCAGGTGCTCGTCGACCGGGAGCAATTGGGCCTGCCAGGCCTTGCCGCTGGCGTCGAAGACGGCTTGGAGGCGGTTGGAGGCGGTCTCGTCGGGGCCGACGATCCGGAAGTCGCGGCGCTCGCGCGTTTCCCGCATGACATGTTCGAGCAGGTCGCCGAGGACCCGGGTGGGTTCGTGGAGGGTGGCGCCCGGCTTGTCGACGGGGACGGCGTACCGCTCCAGCGGCGGCAGGGGCAGTTCACGCAGCAGCAGCCCGCCGTTTGCGTGCGGCGTGGCGCCCAGGCGCCGGGCTCCTTCGGGGATGCAGGCCAGCACCTGCTCGCGGGGGCGGCCGTGCTCGTCGAAGAGTTCCTCCGGCTTGTACGAGCGCAGCCACTGCTCCAGCTGGCGCAGGTGCTCCGGGTTGTCACGCACGGCCGCCAGCGGGACCTGGTGGGAGCGCCAGGTGCCCTCCACAGGCAGACCGTCGACCTCGGCCGGGCCGGTCCAGCCCTTGGGGGTGCGCAGCACGATCACCGGCCAGTGGGAGCGTTCGCTGACGCCGTCCTCACGGGCGGAGCTCTGGATGGCCGCGATCCGCTCCAGGGCGTCGTCCATCGCGGCGGCCATGGCCCGGTGCACGGTCATCGGGTCGTCACCGGTGACGTGGATCGGGGAATGGCCGTATCCCCGCAGCAGCGCGTCGAGTTCGGCCTCCGGTATGCGGGCGAGCACCGTGGGGTTGGCGATCTTGTAGCCGTTGAGGTGGAGGATCGGCAGGACGGCGCCGTCGTAGACCGGGTCGAGGAACTTGTTGGAGTGCCAGGACGCGGCCAATGGCCCGGTCTCCGCCTCGCCGTCGCCGATCACACAGGCGACCAGCAGGTTCGGGTTGTCGAGCGCGGCTCCGTAGGCGTGTGAGAGGGAGTAGCCCAGCTCGCCGCCCTCGTGGATCGAGCCCGGCGTCTCCGGGGCGACATGGCTCGGCACACCGCCGGGGAACGAGAACTGCTTGAACAGGCGGCCCATGCCCTGCGCGTCCCGTGTGATGTCCGGATAGGTCTCGCTGTACGAGCCCTCCAGCCAGGCGTTGGCGAGCACGGCGGGGCCGCCGTGGCCCGGGCCCCAGATGCACAGGGCGTCCTGGCCGCGGGCCTTGACGACCCGGTTGAGGTGGGTGTGGACGAGGTTCAGACCGGGTGAGGTTCCCCAGTGGCCGAGCAGCCGCGGCTTGATGTGCTCGGGGCGCAGGGGCTCGGTCAGCAGGGGGTTCGCCATCAGGTAGATCTGACCGACGGCAAGATAGTTCGCGGCACGCCAGTGGGCGTCCAGGGCCTTGAGTTCCTCGTCCGTGAGCGCGGCGGTGGACGCCTGCGGTGTGTCGACAGACATGTCGGGTCCCTTCCGGGGCGGGATTCGGTGTCGAGGGCGCATGCCGGGATGCGTCTCTCCACCCTGCGCCCGCCCGCCGGGTACCCGACAGGGCCGACCGGGCCATCCCCTGGGGCCCGTCGGACGGTCAGCCGTTCGGCACGAGCAGCACCGGGCAGTGGGAGCGGTGCAACAGGGTGTGGGCGACCGGACCCAGGCTCGGGCGCGGCCGGCCGGCATGGTGGTGGACACCGACCACGGCAAGGCCGGCCCCGCGGGTGGCCTCCAGCAGCACGTGCGCCGGGCTGGTGCGGACCGTGCGGGCCTCGACCTCAACCTCCGGGTACCGCTCGTACAGCTCGGCCATGCTGAAGCGCGGTACGGCCGACTCGGCGGCGTCGACCCGGGCCAGTTCGCGCTGGCCGGGGCTGGTCGCGGGCACCAGTGAGGGCAGCTCGGGTGTGACGTGCCGGTGGATCCAGGAATGCAGGACGCGCAGTCGGGCACCGCGCCGCGCGGCCTCCTGGAAGGCGTAGGCCGCGGCGTCCTCGTCGGCGTCGCCCGCCAGGCCCAGCAGCACGTCCCGGCCGCCGTCACACGGATGATCGCCGCGGACGACCAGCAACGGGCTGCGGGTGTGCCCCGCGAGGTGCAGGCTCACCGAGCCGAGGAGCAGTCCGGTGAACCGGCCGAGTCCGCGGTTGCCGACCACGGTGAGTGCCGCGCCGTCGCTCTCCCGCACCAGCGCCTCCACCACTCCGGCCTCCGACGCCGTGGTCACGACCCGCAGCCCCGGATGACGGGCACGGATCCGGGCGGCGGCCGAGGCCAGGACCGGTCCGGCCTCGTCCCGGTCGGGCACGGCGAAGACGATGCGCAGCGTGGCCCCGCGGGACAGGGCTTCGTCCGCGGCGCGGTCCAGCGCGCGCACGGCGATCAGTGAGCCGTCCACTCCGACGACCACGTGCTGGGTAGTCATGTCACTGTTCCCCTCTGATCTCCGAAAAGTGTTGGTCACATGTGATGCCGCCGTCGGCGATCAGGCCGGGAGATCCGCGCCGTACAGCGTGCGTCCGCCGACCAGTTCGCGTCCGGTGACCAGTTCGGGTTCGATGCGTACGAAGACCTCCCTGGGCGAGGGCGCCCAGGAGCGCGGCCCCACCCGGCGCAGCCGTTCGTGCTCCGCCGGATCGGTCACCACGGTGGCCCGGCCGGTGACGACCACGCTCCAGCCGGACTGCGCGACGGCGTCGACCTCGTCCGCCTCGAAGGCGACGACCACGCCGTCGATCGCATGGGCCAGCTCGGAGGCCGCCGACGTCCGCAGCACCACGGCGCCGTCGTCGAGGCCGAAGTTGACCGGGAGGACGGCGGGCAGGGCCTTGCGGGTGTGCACGACGCGGCCGATCTGCGGCCTCGCCAACAGGCTCAGGCACTCCTGCCGGTCCAGTTCGCGGAACCCGTCGTTGGGATACATGGCCACCGCCTTTCACCAGGAGCACCGGTACACGTCCCATCCTCGACGGGGCAGCGGCCCCCGCAGAGGGGCCATCGGGCCCTGCCCTCCCGGAGAGCAGCCCCGGAAGCTCGTACCGCCGTGGCCCGACCGGGCCTCCATGCGGCCGCTCAGCCCGCGGCGCCAGGTGATCGCGCGGCCCGAGATGCCGACGACGTCGACGCACACCCACACATCGCGTCGGCCACCCGCCAGGGCACGCTGTGCGCCTGGTCCGCGAGGCAGCGCAGAAGCTCCGGACGGGCCACGCCCCGGGCGCGACCACGCACCAGGACGCTCCAGCCGCGGCCGAACGTCTCGTCGATGTGGTCGACCTCGAAGGCGACCCGCTCGCCCACGACTTGTGCGGGTACGGAGTCGGTGGCGGTCCGGAACGTGATCGCTCCGTCGACGACGGTGTAGTTGACGGGCAGGACCATCGCCCCCTCCGCGATGGTCGACGCCACCCTGCCCACACCGTGCGTGCCCAGCCGGCTCCAGCACTCCTCGGTGTCGAGCTCGGTCAACTCGGGACGGCGGGCGGGCTGTTCGTGTCGACGCCGGTGAGCGCCGTGACGGTGGTCTCCAGAGCGCCGACGAGCTGGAGCACAACGTTCCAGCCCGGGACGGCGGTGGGAGATTCCTCCACGTACTTCAGGTAGTTGGCGGCCATACCCGCCCTATCCGCCGTCTCTCGCAGGGTCAGGCCGAGTTCCGCACGGCGCTGTACGGGACGGCGCCCGAAGTCACTGCGTGCGGGTCCCGTCGGCGGGTGCGCCGTGGGCAATGACGTGTGTCCGTCCCCAGTCCCTCGCCTCCTTCTCCTGTCAGGCCGCCGGGACGGCCAGGGCGTCGTGCCGCTGCCCGCCGAGCACCACCTTCAGGGCGCCGGTGTCCGCGGCGCGGGCGAAGACGTCGTACGCCTCCGCCATGTGTTCCAGCGGGAAGGTGTGGGTGACCAGCGACGAGGTGGGCAGCCGGCCGGCGGCCACCATGCGCAGCAGGGTCGGCGTGGAGAAGGTGTCGACCAGCCCGGTGGTGATCGTCACGTTCTTGATCCACAGATCTTCCAGGTGGAGGGTCGCCGGTTTGCCGTGGACGCCGACGTTGGCGACGTGGCCGCCGGGGCGCACCATGCGGGTGCACATCTCGAAGGTCTCCGGCACACCGACGGCCTCGATGACCACGTCGGCGCCGAGCCCGTCGGTGAGATCGGCGATCAGCTGCTCGGGAGCTTCTCCGGCACGTGCCACGGCATCGGCGCCAAGGCGCCGGGCGGCGTCGAGCCGGGAGTCGGCCAGGTCCACCACGACGATGCGCTCGGGCGAGTACAGCCGGGCCGTGGCGATCGCGGCGAGTCCCACGGGACCGGCCCCGACGACGGCGACCGTGTCACCGGGCCGGACACGTCCGTTGAGGACACCCACCTCGTAGGCGGTCGGGAAGATGTCCGCCAGCAGCACGGCGTCCTCACTGCCGACCGCGGCGGGCAGCGGGTGCACGGAGAGGTCGGCGTACGGCACGCGCACGTACTCGGCCTGCGTGCCGTCGATCAGATGGCCGAGAATCCAGCCCCCGCCGCCCTGACACTGGCCGTAGGTGCCCTCCCTGCAGAACCGGCAACGGCCGCAGGCGGTGATGCAGGAGACCAGCACCCGATCGCCCGGACGTACCGTGCGCACGTCACTACCGGTCTCGACGATCTCGCCGACCGCTTCGTGCCCCAGCACCGTGCCAGGACGCACCTCGGGCACATCGCCCTTGAGGATGTGCAGGTCCGTGCCGCAGATGGTGACCGCCTCGACGCGCACGATCGCGTCCGTGGGGTCCTTGATTCCGGGATCGGGGACCTTCTCCCAGGCGGACTGTCCCGGGCCGTGGAAGACGAAACCCTTCATGGCCGTTCCTCCCTGTGCTCTGGCGGTTGCGCGGCGTGTCGCCGTACGGACGGCCCGGCCGCGGCGGGGGTGCGGTGTCACGCTTGCCCCTCAGGTCCAGCGTGGCCCCAGTGGCCGGCATCCGGCTTGGGCCGACTGTCCCCATCTCCCACCTGGACGGGACCGACCGGACCCACCGAGCGGCCCGGCGTCCGGCCTCGCCCAGGTCGGTGCTGCGGCACAGCACGTCACCAGCGCCGCGGTCGCGTGACCGTCCCGAGGAAGCGGGCTATTCGTCCGGCCCCTCCATGTCGAGCACCGCGTGCGGAGCGCGCCGCGGTGTGGCCGCGCCCTCCGGGCCGTAGCCGAGGCGGATCAGCATCTGTGCGTGCCCGGTGCGATCGGGATCGGGGCTCAGGTCCTGCCGCAGGTCGGGCCACTCCATCGGCTGGTGCACCAGAGAGGTGCGCAGGCCGTGCGCCGTGGCCACCAGCAGGACGTGTTCCAGCGCCTGACCAGCGCGCAGCCAGTCGGCACGGCGGTCGTGCGCAGTGGTCAACAGGCCGATGACGGGGCTGGTCTCGAAGTCCTGGGCGGGCAGCCGCTCGGGATGCCGTTGCGCGGTGAAGTCCCGCATGGGCAGCCGTTCACGCGCGTCCTGCGGACCGAGGACGTCCTGCGGGAGACCGACGTCAGCGGGATCGTCCAGGTCCTTGTGCACCCAGCGGCGGCTTTCCGTACCACGGTCGGCGTCGACACGGTTGCGCTGCTCTGCTTCCGTGGCCACGCGGAGCGCGCGGGCGGTCTCCTCCACCGTGGGAAAGGCAAGTGAAGCTCCCTCCATGTGGGCCGCCTCGGCGAGTTCGACGCGCGCGTTCTGCGGCAGCGGCCGTCCGGAGAAGGGGAAGCGGCTGCTGTGCCTGCGCCAGATCGTCGGATAGAGGTCCCCACGGTGCCCCGGTGGATGTGAGCTGCGGGATCCCGTGAGCCGCACGATGGCCAGCAGGTTCGTGTCCTCGGGGCGTGGCAGCAGTCGCACGACCGGCGACCAGCCGAAGTGGGAGACCGCGACACGGAGATTGAAGACCGACGCGCCCACCGACAGGTGCAGCGCACGAGCGAACGGATCCGCGTGGCGCAGGCTCCGCTCCGGTGCGGCGCGCACCTCGAAGGCGACGGCCTCCGGGTCCAGTCGGTAGCGCCACGGCTGGGTGTTGAAGAACGAGGGCGCGGCCACGGCGGCCGAAATGCAGGCTTCCAGGGTCGCGGCGTCGAGGGGCGCGGTTCGCATGGTGCCCTCCTCCCGTACGGACTTCGGGCAAGTGACGACGTCCTTCAAGGGTGGGAGCGAGGCGCCGGCGAAGTCAGGGGCCGATGGTCCTGTGTGGGTGGCCGGACAGGCCACGACCGGCCACCGCGACGGTGCCGTGCGGTGCCCTGCGTCGGCTTGCCCGTCGTCGTGCTCGTACGCACCCCCGGCTCTATGAGGCTGAACGGCCCCCCTCCTGGACTTGACCCCGTTCGGCCCCACGACACCCCCTGATCGGCCCATGTCGGGGCGTGCTTCGGCCTGTCACCTTGCTGGCAGTGACGACGACGAGGAGGTGCAGACCGATGCGTGCCGGAAGGCTTACGAAGAAGTGGTTCTGGAGGTGGCGGAGCAACCCGTTGCGCCGACGCGTCGACGTACTCGAGGCATGGCTCGTCCTGGCCGCCTGCGCACTGATCGCGGTGGGCGGCACGCTGGCGGGCACGGTGACGGCGCTGGCGGCCGACGGCGTCTTCGCACGACAGCGGGCCGAGCGGACCGCCGTACACGCCGTCCTCCTCACGGACACCCCTGCGGCCGCCGCGAACAGCTACCGCACGAGGGCGAAGGTCCGCTGGACCGATCACGACGGTTCCGTCCACACCGGTACGACATTGGTGAGCAGCGGAAAAAACGCGGGGGCCGGCGTCACGGTCTGGACCAATATCCAGGGCGCCCTGGTCACCGCACCACCGAGCCGGGAAGCCGCCGCCGTCGAAGCCGACCTCCTGGGTGCCGGGGCCGCTCTCGCCGTGACCGGCCTGGTCGTCGGCGCCTGGGCCGGGACACGGTGGTGGCTCGACCGACGGCGCATCGACGAGTGGGGCAGCGAGTGGGACCTCGTCGGTCCGCAGTGGGGGCACAAGACGAGCTGACGCGTCGGCGGACCGCCCTCGGTGGAGGGCTCCTGGAGATCGCCGACAACGGCCGCGCCATCGACCCGCCGTCACCCACAGCAGCGGCCTGACCAACCCGCGCCGCCGTGCGGAGAAGTTCGGAGGCACGTTCAAGTTGACCGGCCGCTCCGAACCCGGCACCCGCCTGCCCTGGCGCATCCCCCTCAGCCGCCAGGACCCGGCCGCACCCCCTGGCCCCCGCGCGCCTGACCGGGGAACCCATTCGGCTCCGTCCCGGCTTCGCCGCGCGACGGCTCCCTCCAGCAGCGGACGCCGCCGTACGGACCTGTCGCCGAGGTAGCTGTTGGGCCGATGCGCCCGAGTCGATGGGGCCGTTGGTCCCTACTTGGCCAGGTGGGGCGAAACAGCGCCGAAACGCGGGCCATCGCCTGATACACAGAAGAGCGCCGCCCAGTCCGATGCGGCGCTCTTCCCCTTCTTCCGCCCTGCCTGGGAGGCTTCATGCTGTCCGCAGAATCCGCCGCCTTGGTCCGTGCCACCCTCCCCGCTGTGGCCGGAGCACTCGACGAGATCACGACACGCTTCTACGGCGCCATGTTCCGGGACCGGCCGGAACTGCTCGACGGCATGTTCAACCGAGGCAACCAGGCCAGTGGCGCGCAGCGCCGAGCCCTGGCCGGCTCGATCGCCGGGTTCGCGACCGCGCTGCTCGACGCCCCGGACACGCGCCCGGACACACTCCTGGCCCGGATCGCGCACAAGCACGCCGCCGTCGGGGTCACCGACGACCAGTACACGATCGTGCACAAGTACCTCTTCGGCGCGATAACCGAGGTCCTCGGCGACGCGGTCACCCCCGAGGTCGCGGCCGCCTGGGACGAGGTGTACTGGCTGATGGCCGGCGCCCTGATCGGCCAGGAGGCCCGGCTCTACCAGGACGCGGGTGTGCAGCCCGGCCGCATCTGGCGGCAGTGGACGGTCGTGGAACGCCGTACCGAGACCGCGGACGTGGTGTCCTTCCTGCTCCGCCCGGCCGACGGCGAACCGGCCCCGCGGGCACGGGCGGGCCAGTACGTGAGTGTGCGCGTCCGCATGGCCGACGGCGTACACCAGCTGCGGCAGTACAGCCTGTCCTCGGACCCCGGCGGGGACCTGCGGCGGATCACCGTGAAGCGGGTCGAGGGGACGGCGGGCGAGCCGGACGGCGAAGTCTCGGGTCTGCTGCACGAGCAGACCCGCGCGGGCGATGAACTCACGCTCTCCGCACCCTTCGGCGACGTCTGCCTCGACGACCCGACCGACGCCACCGCCCCGCTCGTCCTGGTCTCGGCGGGCATCGGCTGCACCCCCATGACCGGCATACTGGCCCACCTCACCGCCCTCGGCTCCCCTCGCACGGTGCTGGTCCTGCACGCCGACCGCTCCCCCGCCGACCACGCCCTGCGCACCGAGACACGAGAGCTCACCAGCCGGCTTCCGGACGCTCGCGCCGTGTTCTGGTACGAGCGGCCCGGTCCGGAGGAACCCGACGCCCGCACCGGCCTGATGGACCTCGGCGGGATCGAAGTCCCTGACGACGCCACGGTGTTCCTGTGT
This sequence comes from Streptomyces sp. NBC_00019, assembly GCF_045041015.1. Classification (NCBI taxonomy): domain Bacteria; kingdom Bacillati; phylum Actinomycetota; class Actinomycetes; order Kitasatosporales; family Streptomycetaceae; genus Streptomyces; species Streptomyces sp. NBC_00019. Next base: position 10,638,653 of record NZ_CP108302.1, on the reverse strand, counting down.
GGCCCGCTGCCGTTCATGCAAGCGGTACGCGGACAACTGCTGCACGCCGGAGTGCCGGCGCGACGGATCCGCTACGAGGTCTTCGGCCCCGACCTGTGGCTGCCCGGCACGGCGGCATGAAACGCGCCGTCCCTACTTCGCTCTGAGGAAGGAACCCCCATGACCAGCGACAACACTCAAGCAGCACCCGCGATTCGGCTGCGCGGCGAAGGAGCCGTGGACGAGGACACCCTGGCGTACGCGCGTACGAAGATCGACGCCGTCGTCAGTCGGCCGGGGCTGCCCGCCGTGACGGGCGAGGTGCGGATCGTACGAGCGGCCGCCCACCACGCGAGCCGCCCCTGGTCGGCCACGGCCGACCTGTACGTGGGCAGTCGGCAGGTCGTGGTCCTCGCGGAGGAGGCCACCGCCACGGAGGTCGTCGACCAGCTCCAGGACCGGCTGCGCCGGCAGACCGACAAGGCCGCCCACTCCGGGGGCACCGGTCACCGGACAGCCGTCCCTCCGTGGCGTGGCGGGCAGCAGTCCGCTTGAGTCCACGGTGACACGGCCCGGTCGGGGACAGTCCGCCGACCGGGCCGTCGCGCTGTCCCCGCGCGTGGGGCGGCCCGATCAGTGGGCCGTCCGGACCGGGCCGGTGACCAATGGCCCACTGACGGCACGACCTGCACGGGAAACCGTGGGACGTGCGGTTCCCGATCGACGGGCGAGAACGAGGAGTTGTGTGATGGCACAGGCGTATCTGGTGGGCAGCGGTATAGCGGCGCTCGCCGCGGCCGCATTCCTGATCCGCGACGGCGGCTTCGACGGAGCGGACATCCACCTCTTCGAGGAGCAGCGCGAGATCGGGGGCAGTCTCGATGCGGGCGGCACGGCGGACGCCGGCTACACCATGCGGGGCGGGCGGATGTTCGAGGCCGAGTTCCGCTGCACGTACGACCTGCTGTCCGCCATTCCCACCCTGGACGACCCCTCGGTGTCCGTGACACAGGAGATCCTGGACGGCCACGAGGACTTCGCCTGGGACGACATCGCCCGTCTCGTCGACGGCGACGGGAAGATCGTCGACACGCGGGCGATGGGGTTCTCCGAGCGCGACCGGCTGGAGCTGGTCCGCTGCCTGGCGAACCCGGAGGGGCATCTGGACGGCAAGCGGATCACGGACTGCTTCGGCGAGCACTTCTTCACCACGAACTTCTGGTTCATGTGGTGCACCACGTTCGCCTTCCAGCCCTGGCACAGCGCCATCGAGTTCCGTCGCTACCTGAGGCGTTTCATCCACCTGTTCCCCGAGTTCGCCTCGATGTCGGGCATCCACCGCACTCGCTACAACCAGTACGACTCGATCGTGCGGCCCCTGACGGCCTGGCTGCGCGAGCACGGTGTCACCGTCCACACCGGCTGCCGGGTCACCGACCTGGGGTTCACCCCGGGGATCCGGAGCGGCACGGTGGACACCATCTACCTGACCAGAGGCGGTCACGAGGAGAAGATCCCGGTCGCCCCCACGGACCTGGTCCTGGTCACCAACGGTTCCATGACCGACGCCTCCAGCCTCGGCACACACACCAGCGCGCCCCGGCCCGCTCCCCCTCGCTCGGATGCCTGGCTGCTCTGGCACCGGCTGGCTCGGGGCCGGGAGAACTTCGGCGACCCGGCCGTCTTCGACAAGCATGTGAAGGAGTCCCGCTGGGAGTCGTTCACGGTCACTTCCAAGGACCCGGCCTTCCTCGGCGCGCTGGAGAAGTTCAGCGGCCGCGAGACCGGAAGGGGCGGCCTGATGACCTTCACCGAATCCAATTGGCTGCTCACCATCGTCGCCAACCGCCAGCCCGTGTACCGGGACCAGCCCGAGGGCGTCTCGGTCTGGTGGGGCTACGGTCTGTTCCCCGGGCGCCCGGGCAACCACACACCCAAGCCGATGACGATGTGTTCCGGCCGGGAGATCCTCGAAGAGGTCCTGCATCATCTGCAACTCGATGAGCCGACGGCGGCCCGTGTCCTTGAGACCTCCACCGTCGTGCCCTGCGTGATGCCGTACATCACCAGCCAGTTCCTGGCTCGCCGCCGGGGTGACCGGCCCAAGGTCGTGCCGGAGGGCTCGGTCAACCTCGCCTTCATCGGCCAGTTCGCGGAGGTGCCCGACGACGTGGTCTTCACCGTCGAGTACTCCGTACGCACCGCCTGGACCGCGGTAGCTCAGCTCCTCGGGCTCGACAAGCAGCCGCCCGCTGTCCACAAGGGTCACCACGACCCGCACGTACTGGCGGTCGCCCTGGAAACCATGCACCGCCGGTGACCCCGTGGTTCGTCACGGCGCGACGAGCATGACGACGGGGCTTCAACACAACGTGGCGTAACCGACCCCTCAGGACTATTTCCCAGGCGGATCGCCATCTGCGCGTGGGACGGGTGGGCGTCCGTCGAAGCCGACAAGTCGTTCGCGCAGGTCCGGCCATTCCCGTGCCTGGTGCCGTCCAGCAGGCCAACATCGACCAGGTCGCCACCGTGCTCGCCGCACTCCCCCGAGCTGGTCATCACCCACGGCAACGGTTCCCCGACGGCCTGCTCGCCGTGGAGAGCGCGGCCGATCCCGCGCTGAGCACCCCGTTTCCACTGCACCTGCTCGTCGCCCGGACCCAGGGCATGATCGGCTCCTTGCCGTCCTGCACCCTGCACAACGCCCTGGCCGGCCGCCGCATCGCCACCCTGGTCGCTCATACCCTCGTACGAGCACATGTCCGGCCTTCGACCGGCCCAGGAAGTTCGTCGGCCAGGTCTGCCCCCGCGAGGTGGCGGTGTCCCTGGTGCGCGAGCGTGGCTGGCACATCGCCCAGGACGCCGGAGGCTGGCGGCGGGTCGTTCCCTCGCCTGTCCCCGACCGAATCGTGGAGACCGACACGATCAACGACCTGCTCGGCGGCGGAGGCGTAGCCGTCACCGCCGACTGCAACACAGGTGCCTTGACGGGCCTGGAGGCCGTCATCGACAAGGACCTCACCGCGGCCCTGCTCGCCTAGGACCTCAAGCGGCACTTCCTGCTAAATCCTCACCGACGTGCCCAACGTCTACGAGAAGTACGGCACCCCGGCCCAGCGCCCCGTCCGCAACGCCACCCTCACGCAACTGCGCGGCCGAGGCATCCCTGAATGTTCCATGGGGCCGAAGGCCGAGGCCTCCGCCCGGTTCGTCGAGCGCACCGGAGGGCCGACCGCGATCGGGGCCCTGAACGCGGCGTACGAGATCGTCAACGGCCGGTCGGGCACGCTGGTCCGGCGCGATCTCACCGCCGCCTGGCGGAGGGGGCCGCACGGGCAGCGAGGCAGGGACCGTATGGCCCTGTCCCGGGCCCTGGTCGGCCCTCCCCTCGACCGCTGCCGCTCACCAGGATCAGAAGGGGACCATGCACGAGTACGGGAGGGAACGGCGATGACCATCACCGTGACAGCAGACGACCGGATGGCCGGTTCCTGGCGAGGCTTCGCGGGAACCGGCTGGCGTGAGCGCATCGACGTCCGTGACTTCATCCAGGCCAACTACACACCGTACGAAGGCGACGCGTCGTTCCTGACCGGTCCCACCGACCGCACCCGCGCCGTCTGGGAGAAGGTCAGCTCGCTGTTCCCCGAGGAACGCCGCCGGGGCATCCTGGACGTCGACACCGCCACCCCCTCCACGATCACCTCGCACGCCCCCGGCTACATCGACCGCGACCGCGAACTGATCGTCGGCCTCCAGACCGATGCCCCGCTGAAGCGCGCGATCATGCCGAACGGCGGCCTGCGCATGGTCGAGAACAGCCTCAAGGCGTACGGCTACGAGCCCGACCCGTTCGTCACGAGGGTCTTCGGCACCTACCGCAAGACCCACAACGACGGCGTCTTCGACGCCTACACCCCCGAGATGCGCGCCGCCCGCAAGGCCGGCATCATCACCGGGCTGCCCGATGCCTACGGCCGGGGCCGGATCATCGGCGACTACCGGCGGGTGGCGCTGTACGGCACCGACCGGCTGATCGAGGTCAAGAAGGGCGAGCGGTCCCTGCTGGACGCCCGTCCCTCCAGCGCCGAGGTCATCCGGGACCGGGAAGAACTCGCCGAGCAGATCAGGGCGTTGGGCGAACTCAATGCGATGGCGGCGACATACGGCTGTGACATCTCCCGCCCGGCGTCCACCGCCCACGAGGCCGTGCAGTGGCTCTACCTCGGTTACCTCGCCGCCGTGAAGGAGCAGAACGGCGCCGCGATGTCCCTGGGCCGTACCTCGACCTTCCTCGACGTCTACCTCCAGCGGGACCTGACGGACGGGATCCTCGACGAGACCCGTACCCAGGAACTGATCGACGACTTCGTGATCAAGCTACGGATCGTACGGTTCCTGCGCACCCCTGAGTACGACGCCCTCTTCTCCGGCGACCCGACCTGGGTGACGGAGTCCATCGGGGGCATGGGGGCCGACGGGCAGACCCTGGTCACCCGTACCTCCTTCCGCTTCCTGCAGACCCTCTACAACCTCGGCCCAGCTCCGGAGCCGAACCTGACTGTGCTCTGGTCGCCCCGTCTGCCCGCCGGTTTCAAGGAGTTCTGCGCCCAGGTCTCCATCGACACCAGCGCCGTCCAGTACGAGTCCGACGACCTGATGCGCCCGCGCACCGGGGACGACACCGCGATCGCCTGCTGTGTCTCCGCGATGGCGGTCGGAAAGCAGATGCAGTTCTTCGGGGCGAGGGTCAACCTGGCCAAGGCGCTGTTGTACGCCGTGAATGGCGGCCTGGACGAGATGACCGGCGAACAGGTCGCACCGCCGACGCCTCCGCTGACCGGGGAGTTCCTGGACTACGACGAGCTGTCGTCGGCGTACGACCGGGTCCTGGACTGGCTGGCCCAGACGTACGTCGACGCACTGAACGTCATCCACTACATGCACGACAAGTACGCCTACGAGCGCATCGAGATGGCCCTGCACGACCACCCGGTGCACCGCTTCATGGCCTGCGGAATCGCTGGCCTGTCGGTCGCCACGGACAGCCTGTCCGCCGTCAAGTACGCCCGTGTGAAGGTGTTCCGGGACGCCACCGGCCTCGCCGTCGACTTCCGTACCGAGGGAGACTTCCCGGCGTACGGCAACAACGACGACCGCGCCGACAGCATCGCCGTGGGCCTGGTGAAGTCCTTCATGGCGAAGGTGCGCCGGCACCCCACCTACCGGGACGCCGAGCACACCCAGTCCGTGCTGACGATCACCTCGAACGTCGTCTACGGCAAACACACCGGCAACACCCCCGACGGCCGCCGTGCCGGAGAGCCCTTCGCGCCCGGCGCCAACCCGATGAACGGCCGTGACCGGCACGGGGTCGCCGCCTCGGCGCTGTCGGTGGCCAAACTGCCGTACGAGCAGGCCCGTGACGGCATTTCGCTGACCACGACCATCACCCCGGAGGGACTCGGGCACTGCCCGCCTGAGCGGGCGGGTCACCTGGTCGGCATCCTCGACGCGTACATGGCCTCGGGCGGCTTCCACATGAACGTCAACGTGCTCGACCGGGTCACGCTGGAAGACGCCATGGACCACCCCGAGAAGTACCCGGACCTGACCATCCGCGTCTCCGGCTACGCCGTCAATTTCGTTCGGCTGACGCGCGAGCAGCAGCTCGACGTGATCAGTCGTACCTTCCACGGAACGCTGTGAGCCCGATGTCGGCGACGATGAACGGCCGGATCCACTCCTGGGACCTGTCCACCGGCGTGGACGGCCCCGGGACCCGGTTCGTCCTCTTCGTCTCCGGTTGTCCTCTGCGCTGCCTGTACTGCGCCAACCCCGACACCTGGCACATGCGGGACGGCAAGGAGACGACCGTGGAGCAGGTGATGGAGGAAGTGGAGAAGTACCGGGCGTTCATCACCACGGCCGGCGGTGGAGTGACCATCACGGGCGGCGAGCCGCTGCTCCAGCCCGCCTTCACCGGCGAGATCCTGCGCCGCTGCAAGGAGACCGGACTGCACACGGCTCTCGACACCTCGGGCCTTCTCGGTGCCCGTGCCTCCGACGAGCTCCTGTCCCGAACCGACCTGGTGCTCCTGGACATCAAGTCCTTCGACGTCACGACCTATCGCCACCTGACAGGCGGCGAACTCGCCCCCACGCTGAACTTCGCCACCCGCCTCCACCGGCTCGGCGTCCGGACGTGGATCAGGTACGTCCTGGTGCCGGGCTGGACGGACCGGGCGGAGCACGTCGACGGCCTGGCCCGCTTCGTCGCGGGCCTCGACTCGGTCGATCGGGTGGACGTCCTGCCGTTCCACAAGCTCGGCGCCGCGAAATACGAAGCCTCGGGCATCCCCTTCCCGCTGCGGGACAACCCCGTCCCCACCCCCGAACTGGTCGCACGCGTGCGTGAGCAGTTCCACGCGTACGGCCTCGCGGCCTACTGAACCGTTGCCGAGACCGTAGTCAGGTCTCAGCATTCCGGACGTTTCTGCCCGGAAGGTCCGTCTCGTCACCAGAGCGTGAGGGCTTCGGCTTGAGTACGGTCTCTCGCTTCCGTCTGCCGCTGGTGCGGCAGGGTCGCGCCACCTGCCCGCCCCGCCTCCGCTTTGCGGCGGGGGCGGATGGTGCGGGTCTTCTGGTCGGCTCCACGAGGCTTCGACACCGCTTGGGCGTCCTGGTCTGCGGCCACTCCGGTACCAGTTGTTGCGGCTGCCGCGAGCGCGGCGAGGTTGAGTGCGGCGTTGTCGTCCCGGTCGATGACCAGACCGCAGGCGTCGCACTGGTAGGTCCTCACGTGCAGCGGCAGTTTGGCTTTCACCGCGCCGCACCCGGAACAGGTCTTCGAGGAGGGGTACCAGCGGTCCGCCGCGATCGTGCGGGTGGCGTGGCGCTGGCGGGTCTTGTAGGTGAGCTGGCGGCGGATCTCCCCGAACCCGGCGTCGGCGATCCTTCGCGCGAGACGCCGGTTGCGGAGCATCCCGGCGACGTGGAGGTCTTCGACCACGACCGTGCCGTACTCGGCCGCCACGGCGGTGGTGAGCTTGTGCAGGGCGTCCGCGCGGAGGTTGGCCACCCGGTGATGCACCTTGTTGCGGGCGGCGTTGGCCTTCTCCACCGCTTCGACGGCTTCTGCCCGGTCCGCCGGTCGGGGCCGCGTCGTCGAGAGGCGACGCGGGAGGCGCGGCGCAGCTGCTTGCGTGCCCGGTCGTAGTGCCCGGGATTGGCGATGGTGCGGATCTCGCCGGTGCTGTCGGCCATGACCGCGAGGGTCTTCACCCCGAGGTCGATGCCGACCGCCACGTCCGGCCGCGCCACGCGTTCGAGGTCCCGCTCGACCTCGGCCTGGAACGAGACGAACCAGCGTCCGCGCTCGTGCCGCACGGTCGCGGACAGGATCCGGGCCGTCCCGGCCCGGACGCGGGCGAGGAGCTTCACCGTGGGCTCGTGGGTGCGGATCGTGCCCAGCCGGGGCAGGGTGACGTGACGGCCGTCAGCGTCCGCGCGGATCACGCCGGTGGTGAACCGGCAGGCAAGGCGCGCCTTGCGCTTCGACTTGAACCGCGGCGCACCCATCCGCTTGCCGCGCCGTTTGCCGTTCTTGGACTTCGCGTAGTTGTCGAACGCGGCCGACGCGTTCGCCAGGCCGGTGGAGTACGCCTCCTTGGAGTTCTCCTCCCACCAAGCGGCGAACCTCGGATCGGTGTGCTTGGCCTCGTTGAACGCCTTCCGCAGCGCGGGCAGCGACCACGGCCGCCACTTGGTCAGCCCGGCCTCGCCGATGCCGTAGGACTCCTCCGCGCGGCGCTGCCACCAAGAGGCACTCACCCAGCCGACGGCCCAGTTGTAGGCGGCACGCGCCGCGCCGCAGTGCGAGCGCAGAGCATGCTCCTGGGTGGCGTTCGGGTCCAGCGCGAAGCGGTACGCCTGCACCACGAACCCGGGCTGCGGCTGGAACTTCTTCACCCGGCGGCCTCGCCGGTCGCTACGGCCACCGCGCGGGCGGCCCGGTTCTTCGCTGCCCGCCGCCCGTACAGGCGGGCGCACATGGAGGTGAGCACCTCGGTGATGTCGCGTACCAGGTCATCGGCGGACTCGGTGGGGTCCAGGACGACCAGGCGCCGCCCGGACGCCGACAGCGCGGCCTCCAGGTGCTCGACGCCGAACCGGGCCAGCCGGTCGCGGTGCTCGACCACGATCACCACCGTCTGCGGGTCGGACAGCAGCCGGTGCAGCTTGCGGCGCCGCCCGTTCAACCCGGATCCCACCTCGGTGACGACCTCAGCGACGGCCAGGCCCAGCCCGTTCGCACCGGACACGACCCGGGCGGCCTGCCGCTCAAGATCGGCTTTCTGGTCAACGGACGACACGCGGCAGTACGCCACCACACGCCCGGACGGCTGGACGGCGACCTCGTCGACCAACCACGTCCCGGACGGCGCCTGGCGAACGGGGACGGGCATCTTCCCGTCCTTCACCCACCGCCAGGCGGTCTGGTAGCTCACGCCCTGCTGACGGGCCCACTCCGAAAGCTTCACCAGACCAAGTTACCTGAGACATACGACTAGGGATGACTATGAATGACTAGAAACGCTGTAGCAGCTTTCACCCCCGTTGGGAATAGCTCCGAGCCGCTCGTCTTCACCCCGGTGAGCCTGGGCAGCTGATCAACCATCATGATCAGCACGGCGCCCGCCGGGTAGCCGATCAGGACGGGCCGGGAGAGTAGGTCGGCGACGCCCGCGTACGCCATGACCTGCGGGACGAGATGCTCGGCCACGGTGACGCCGACCGGCAGGTCACCCCTCAATCAAGTGCACCGGCAGCCGACAACGGCGGCGGCTCCAGGCACCAGGTCGCGCCACCCCGGACCGTGTCTGCCCGCGTCCTGGGAGTTGAGCCGCCGTTCTCCGTTCGATCGGTCTCAGGATCGCCCTGCAGACACCCGATCGCGGCAGGTGAGCCGTGTCCGTTGGGCCGGAGCCCGATCATGCACCCCAACGGCCTCTGAACACAGGGACGTTCAGCCCTCTGGCCACGGGCCTTCGGCATCCGGCGGTCACCGCCGAACGTGGCGAGAGTGAGGGATGTCAGACACCGAACGGACCCACCCCCTGAAGGGATCACCACTATGGCCGTGCACGAGCACCCGCACCGGAGTTCCGGCTTCCGCCTGCCGATCTTCCGCAGGCACCGGACCGCCCCGGCATCCGAGTCCGCCGTGTCGGCACGCAGCGACACGCACACCGCGCGGGCCTACGTCTTCGCATCCCTGCGTCTGCTGACGGGGTTCGTCTTCTTGTGGGCCTTCCTCGACAAGACCTTCGGCCTCGGCTACGCCACCCGGTCCGGCAACGCCTGGATCGACGGCGGCTCGCCCACCAAGGGCTTCCTCGGCGGAGTGGCCGCCGGACCGATGGAGTCGACCTTCCACTCCTGGGCCGGGGACGCCTGGGCCGACTGGCTGTTCATGCTCGGTCTGCTCGGCATCGGCATCGCGCTCGTCGCCGGTGTGGCGCTGCGGTTCGCGGCCGTCGCGGGCACCGTGATGATGACGCTGATGTGGGTCGCCGAGTGGCCGCCCGCCCGGCACCTCTCCGACGGTTCGCCGAGCATGTCGACGAACCCGTTCGCGGAGTACCACCTCGTCTACGCGATCGTCCTGATCGCCCTCGCCGTCGCCTCCGCCGGCGACACCCTCGGCCTCGGCAAGGCCTGGGCCAAGCTCCCGCTCGTCCGCCGCAGCCGCTGGCTGCGCTGACCACGGGAGGCGCGGCGGACTCCACCAGGGGAAGCGGGTCCGCCGCACCAAGAGTCCGGCCTTGGGCCGGTCGGCCCCCGGCAGGGACCTGCGGCCCCTGCCGGGGCCCTCATTCGAAGACAAAGCTCGAATCGGGACCCCCGATTCAGGAGGTGGAGATCATGACCCGCACCATCACCGTCGGTCTCGACGGCTCCGGCGAGAGCCGCGCCGCGGCCGAATGGGCGGCCCGCGAGGCCCAGCTGCTCGGCCTGCCGCTGAAGCTGGTCCACGTCTGGGAGCCGGTGCCGGCCCCCATGGCCCAGGCACCGCTTCTGGGAGCCGAGACCCAGCAGCACTGGACCGAGCGGATCCCCCGGGAGGCGGCCGATGGTGTCCGACTGCGTCACCCCGGGCTGAATGTCGCCACCGAGCAGTTGTCCGGCCACCCCGCCGACGTCCTGACGAGCGCGGCGCAGGACGCCGAGCTGCTGGTGCTGGGCTCGCGCGGTCTCAGTGGGATCGGCGGGTTCATGATCGGTTCGGTCGGCCTCTCCGTCGTGGCGCACGCCGAACGGCCGGTCGTCCTCGTGCGTGCCGGGGAACAGGCCGCCGACGAGCACGAGATGGATCCTGCAGGTATCCCGTCCGCCGCTGCCCCGTTCCGGCCCGTCGTGCTCGGCCTCGACACCGAGAACACGGACGAGGAGCTGATCGAGTTCGCGTTCGCCGCAGCGGCTCGCCGTGGCACGTCCCTGCGGGTCGTCCACGGCTGGAACCCGCCCCCGTACTACGCCTACGGGCTCTCCGCGAACCTGGAACTCCACGGCGCTCTGGCTCGGCGCGAGAACGCTGCGCTGACCGAGGCCCTGTCGCCATGGCGCAAGAAGCACCCGGACGTCGAGGTCACCGAGGAGTCCTCCTACGGCACCCCCGGCAACCACCTGGTCGACGCCTCCCGGGATGCCTCCCTGGTCGTCGTCGGCCGTCGCATCCGCCGCAGCCCGTTCGGCGCCCACATCGGCCCCGTCACCCACGCCGTCCTGCACCACTCCACCGCCCCCGTCGCCGTCGTCCCCCACTCCTGAGGAGAAGCAGTCATGAAAGCAGCGGTCGTACGAGCCTTCGGTGAACCCCTGGTCATCGAGGACCGCCCCGACCCCGAGCCGGGCCCCGGCCAGGCCCGCATCCGCGTCGAGGCTTCCGGACTGTGCCACACCGACATCCACGCCGCCCATGGCGACTGGCCCGTCAAGCCCAGCCCGCCCTTCGTCCCCGGCCACGAGGGTGTCGGCCTGGTCGAGAAGCTCGGCGAAGGCGTCACCCACCTGAGCGTCGGACAGCGGGTCGCGGTGCCCTGGCTGGGCAAGGCCTGCGGGCGGTGCGAGCACTGCCTGACCGGCTGGGAGACGCTGTGCGAGCAACAGATCAACACGGGCTACGGCTGCGACGGCGGATACGCCGAGAAGATGCTGGCCTGGGCCGACTTCGCCCAGCCGGTGCCCGAGGGAATCAGCCCCTTCGACGCCGCCCCGCTGACCTGCGCCGGCGTGACCACGTACAAGGCGCTCAAGGTGGCCGACGTGCGGCCCACGCAGCTCGTGGCGATCTCCGGCATCGGCGGACTCGGGCACCTCGCCCTGCAGTACGCGAAGATCGCCGGCGCCACCGTCGCAGCGATCGACGTGACCGACGAGAAGCTCGAACTCGCCGCCGAGCTGGGCGCGGACCTCGTCATCGACGCCCGCAAGGACAACGTGGGCGAGGTGCTGAAGCAGCACGGCGGCGCGCACGCGGGGATCGCCCTCGCCGTGAACGAGGCCGCCTTCACCGCGGTCAACTCCGGGCTCCGGCGCGGCGGCAGGCTCGTCATGGTCGCTCTCCCCGCGCACGGCACGATCCAGGTCCCGATCTTCGACACCGTCCTCAACGGGACGAGCGTGATCGGTTCGATCGTCGGCACCCGGCAGGATCTCGCCGAGGTCTTCCAGCTGCACGCGGCCGGACGCACCCGGGTGATCCATGAGAGGCGACCTCTGGAATCGGTGAACGAGTCCATCGACGAGGTACTGCGCGGCGAGATCAAGGCCCGCATCGTCTTCGACCTCGGTGCGGGAAGGTGAGCGCGATGGACCTGCCGGTCGTCGTCGGAGTCGACGGCTCCGAGCCCAGCATGCGCGCACTCGACTGGGCGGCCGACGAAGCCGCTCGGCGCGGTGTACCGCTGCGGCTGGTGTACGCCTCGCTCTGGGAGCGGTACGAGGGCGCGCAGCTCGCCGAGGATTTGGGCAAGCCGTCCGGGCGGCTGCGTGCCGAGGACATCGTCGAGACCGCGGCCCGCCGCGCCCACGGTCGCCGGCCCGACCTGAAGATCTCCACCGAAGTGCTGGCCGAGGAGCCCGAGTACGTGCTGGTGCGGGAGAGCCGCAACGCCTCTCTGCTGGTGACGGGCACCCGCGGCCGCGGCGGTATCGCCGAGGCGCTGCTGGGGTCCGTGAGCCTGACCGTGGCCGGGCACGCACACTGCCCGATGATCGTCGTACGCGGCAGCCACGACAACCAAACCGGATCAACCACGCACGGCCGCGTCGTCGTCGGCATCGGAGCCAAGCCGGCACTCTCGGGGGCGCTGCGGTTCGCCTTCGAGGAGGCGCGGCGGCGGGGAGTACAGGTCGAAGCGGTACGGGCCTGGAGGTGCCCCGCGCACGAGACCACCGACCATCCCCTGCTGGCTGGAGAGCCTGCCAGGCTGCACGAACAGCGGGCGGCCGAGGAACTCGAAGCGGCACTCCAGGACGCCCCGGCCGATGTCGAACTGCACCGCCGTACCGTCGAGGGCCACACCCGGACCGCACTGGTGAACGCCTCGCACGACGCCGACCTCCTGGTCATCGGAGCCCGGCGCCATCAACGCCACTTCGGGCTCCAACTGGGTCGGGTGGCCCATGGAGTACTGCACCACTCCGCCTGCCCGGTCGCCATCGTGCCCGAACAGGCGTGACCGCGAGGACGACCTCGCCGTGGTCCTGAACCATCCTCCGGGTGCCGAAGGCGCCCATCGTGTCCCGCGATGTCATCGGCGATCCCGCCTCCTGCATCTTCGACCCGACCCTGACCCAGGCCAGCGGGACGCTGGTCAAGGTCTTCGGCTGGTACGACAACGAGTGGGGCTGCACCAATTGCCTCCTCGACCTCACGGCCCTCATCGCCGACGACTGACCACTTACGGGAGGGACCGGTGCCGCCGATCACCGGTCCCCTCCGCATGCCGGGACAACCAGCGGAAAACGTTGGGCCGACCGGCCCGCAGAGCACCCTGGACAGCCCATGGGGCCCCTCGCCGATCCGCTGGATGCTCGAAGTGCCGAGAGAGGTTTGGAGGGCATCCCCGATGACGGACGACGTGCTCAACCGACCCGCGGTCCATGCCCTGCTCTCCGAGGTCGACTTCAACCCCTGTCCTCGCCACACCAGGCCAGGTCACCGTGCTCGACGCCCGTGTCCGCCTGACACCGCGCGCCGACCCCAGGCCTCCCATCTGCGTCGACTCCGCTGAGGAGGAACAGTCATGAAGCACAACAAGGTCGGCTCCGTGATGACCAGTGACGTCGTCCGGGCCGAGTACGGCACACCGTTCAAGAAGGTGGCACAGCTGCTCGCCGACCACCGGATCAGCGGTCTGCCGGTGGTCGACGAGGACGACGAGGTGATCGGTGTCATCTCCGAGACGGACCTCATGGTCCGCCAGGCGGCGACCCCCGACCCCTTCGACCGGCCACGCCGTCGGCGACTCGCCGGGCTCACGCGCAGCGCCCGGCGACAGGCCGCGAAGGCACGTGCCCGCACGGCCGGCCAGTTGATGACCGAACCGCCGGTCACCGTGCATGCCGACGACAGCATCGTCGAAGCCGCCCGGACCATGGCCCAACGGCGCGTGGAGCGACTACCGGTGGTCGACGAGGAGGACCGGCTGATCGGCATCGTCACCCGTCGCGACCTGCTGCAGGTCTTCCTGCGGCCCGACGCGGAGATCCGCGCGCAGGTCGCCCAGGAGGTGCTGGTCCGCGCCTTGTGGGTGCCGCCCCACAGCATCGACGTCGCCGTGACACAAGGCGTCGTCGCCCTCACCGGCCAGATGGAGCGCAAGAGCGAGACGGAGATCGCCGTCTCGATGACCCGGCAGATAGACGGCGTGGTCGCCGTCATCGACAAGCTCACCTGGCGCCTGGACGACGCACGGCTCCGACCCTACGAGCAGGCACTGAGCGGTGTGGCCGACGACTGGGTGCGCCGGTTGTAGGAGGAGGCGACCACCATGACGGGCAAGGTGTTGGTCGCATCCGGAACGACGAACGGATCGGCCGCGCAGATAGCCGAAGCGCTCGCTGAGGTTCTGCGCAAGGACGGACACAACGACGTCCGCCGCTTCATGCGGCGGTACGGAAAGGTCCGCCGAACTGCGCCTTCTCCGGTAGGTGAGTTGACGGACTGTGAGAGGTGCGGAGGGCAGAGGCGCCGCCCCCGGCGCTCGGAGAGCGGGTACCGGGGGTCGGTGACGAACCGGCCTATGCGGGCACAACAGCCACAGGACACAGGGACTCACGCAGAAGGACCCGTTCGACCGCCCCTGATCCGCCACCGGACCGCCGGCCCACAACCACCAGACCGGCGCCCGCGGACAGCCTGACCAGGGCCTGCGCCGGCGGAAGCAGCCGGACGTCCTCCAGTACTTCCACGTGCGGGTACTCCTCGCGCCACGGCCGCAGTTCGTCGGCAAACAGCTGCACCTCTTGGTCCTCCCAGGCGCCGCGGTCCGCCTCCGGTACACCGAACGGCAGTTCGGCCACGCAAGAGGGGAAACGCCACGCGTGCACGGCCCGTAGCCGTACGCCCCACCGCTGTGCGGTGTCGAAGGCGAAGTCGACAGCCCCTTCGGCAGGGTCGTGGGCGTCCATGCCGAGCGTGATCTCAGCGTGGTGACGTGCAATCGGCACGAAGATGACAGGGCAGGCGCAGTCCGTATGTACGCTCCCCGGCCCGCCCGTCACGACCAGCCGCGCCTGGCCCGGGACCACTTGCTCCATGACGTTCGCCTTTCCCTCGAGAGGATGCGTGGCAGCAACTTCAGGTGGTCCTGTGTCCCCATCGCGGACCCACCAGATCCCACTCCCTGCCCCACCCGTCGACGCGCCGCAGTTCCAGCCGCCATCGTGCAAGGGCTCCCAGGGCGTAGACGACACCGGTGAGGGCGAAACCGGCCAGGGTGCCCAGAGCGCCTGCCTCGACAGCGGCCTCCGTGGGACTCGGCGGTTCGGTGGCCAGCGCGCCCTGGTCGTCCTGCCAGAGAACGACCCGGCTTTGGGCGGGCTGCCCGACGTCGACCAGGGTCTGGCCGGTGCGGGTGGAGCCGTCGGGGGCCGTCCAACGGACCGTGGCCAGGGCCTTGTCGCTCGACGACCGGACCGAAGAGGTGCCGTCGGACACATCGGTGAGGAGGACGGCCTGCACGGAGTGCCGCTCCGCACGCTGGCGCGCGAACGTCTCGTCCGCGGCGTGCGCGGTCACCAGACCGGCAGCCGTGCCGCCCACTGCGACGACCGCCCACACGGCCAAGACGATCCAGGCCTCGACGATGTCGTCGTGTCGTCGCAGCGGATTGCTCCGCCAGCGCCACAACCGCTTCCTCATGAACTTGCCGCCGCCCATGGCTCCGCACCTCCTCCAGCCGTCACACCTTCGAAGGTCGCAGTTCGGGCCAAGCGTTCACATGGGCCGAGCAGACGACAATGCAGGGCCGCTCGGTACCGGTTCCCGGCCGGGGATGGGGCCGTTCGGCCCAGAGGACGGCAGCCGAGGGTGCACCTCGAACACGCCACCCAGCCCTGCGGCGCGGAGAACCCGCAAGAAGCCGCCACTCTCAGTGACCAGCCGGAGCCGACCGTGCCGCGCTCCGACCCGGTTCCGAGTACGGCACAGGACCCCCAGGCCGGCGCAGTCGATGAACGACACGGGACGTAGATCGAGCACCAGATCCGGGTGCGGGCCCGAGGAAAGGGCGTCGAGACGGGATACCAGCGGGATCGCCGTCACGAGGTCGATCTCACCGTGCAGCGTCACGATGGTCGTTCCGTCGACCTCGCGTGCCACGAGAGGCGGCGCATGCCTCGTGTGCTTTTCGGACATGGTGCGATCAAAGTCGCACCATGGGACGGAGGGGAAGGGCCGAACGGTCCCTGGAGGCTGGGTCCGGCGGCCCACGGGGTTGCTCCGTGGGCCGCCGTTGCCCAGCGGTCCCGTCCCGGTCAGGGATGTGGCCCGACCGGCCCAAGCGGCCCCTGCACAAGCGGGCCAGGCTGGACTTGCGGGGCAAATCCGGCGCGAGAGCGGTACCAGGCACGTACTGGCAACTGAGGCCCCGCCGCCGGACCCGGACTCCGCAACCGATCGAGTGGGGTGAGGAGCGTCATGAAAGCCTTCGTGTTCCACGGCGCCGGACAGTCCGCCTGGGAAGAGGTCCCGGACCCGGCCATCAAGGAGCCCACCGACGCAATCGTGCGCGTCGGGGCCGTCACCATCTGCGGCACGGACCTGCACATCCTCAAGGGCGATGTCCCCGAGGTGCGTCCCGGCACGGTGCTGGGGCATGAGGCAGTCGGCGAGATCGTCGAAACCGGCAGCGACGTCCGGACCGTACGGCCAGGAGACCGTGTTCTGGTGTCCTGCATCAGCGCGTGCGGGCGGTGCGCCTACTGCCGTCAGGGAACGTACGGCCAGTGCCGCGCCGACGGGGGCTGGATCCTCGGTCACCTGATCGACGGCACCCAGGCCGAGTACGTCCGCGTGCCCTACGCCGACCTGTCCGTGCACCCCCTGCCCGCCGCCATGGACAGCAAGGACGCCGTCCTCTTCGCCGACATCTTCCCGACCTCCTACGAGGTGGGCGTACTCAACGGACGCGTACGTCCCGGAGACACCGTCGTCGTGGTCGGCGCCGGCCCCATCGGGCTGGCCGCGATCGCCACCGCCCAGCTGTTCACCCCCGAACGGATCGTCGCCGTGGATCTGGCCGCCGCCCGGCTGGAGGCCGCGCGGAAGCTCGGCGCCGACGCCGTGGCCGACGCCCGCGAGACCCCTGAGCAGCTGGTCGCCGACCTCACCGACGGACTCGGTGCGGACGTCGTCATCGAGGCCGTCGGCGTACCCGAGAGCTTCGAACTGTGCACCCGCATGGTCCGGCCCGGCGGCCATGTCGCCAACGTCGGCGTGCACGGCTCACCGGCGACCCTGCACCTCGAGGATCTGTGGATCAAGAACGTCACCATCACCACCGGTCTGGTCGACACCTACTCCACCCCCACCCTGCTGCGCATGGCAGCCGCCGGACGGTTGCCCACCGCGCAACTGGTCACCCACACCTTCCCGCTCGGCCGCATGGAGGAGGCGTACGACGTCTTCGCCCACGCCGCCGACACCGGCGCCCTCAAGGTCGTGCTCGGCGAAGAGCGGCACGAGGCCGTCGCCGTGCGCGCAGTCTGACGAAAGGACGTGACGACCATGTCTGAACGGACGCGACCCGACGCCGGTACGACGGCCGAACGACCCGTGGGCGACCTGGGACGCCGCCTCGCCACCCGGCGAGCACAACTGGGCCTGACCCGGCAGGAGGCAGCCACCCGGGCGGGCATGGCCCCCAGCTATCTGAAGCACCTGGAGGAGCATCCTGGCGCCGCACCGAACAGGGGCGCCCTTCACAGCCTGGCCGCGGCCCTGCTCACCACGATGGCGGAGCTCACCGGCGGAGCCGACGACCTGCCGCCCGGGCTCGAACAGGCCAATCGCAGCCCTGAGCTCACGGAACTCAGCACGGACGAGTGCGAGTCCCTGCTCGGCACGCACGGCGTGGGGAGGATCGCGGTGACGACCGCGTCGGGACCGGTCATTCTGCCGGTCAACTACAGCGTCGTCGACGGCACGATCGTCTTCCGG
Organism: Streptomyces sp. NBC_00019; assembly: GCF_045041015.1. Classification (NCBI taxonomy): domain Bacteria; kingdom Bacillati; phylum Actinomycetota; class Actinomycetes; order Kitasatosporales; family Streptomycetaceae; genus Streptomyces; species Streptomyces sp. NBC_00019. The sequence continues at coordinate 10,620,943 of NZ_CP108302.1, read as the reverse complement.
ACGAACTCCGGCGCGACGCCGTCGCTGGCGTCCGGTCAGCAGGTGGCCTTCGAGGTCGACCGCATCGACGACGCCTTCAGCAGCGGCTGGAGCGTCCTCGTGCGCGGGCCCGCGCGAACCGTCACGGATGCGGACGAGGCACGCCGGCTCGATGAGCAGGCGTACAGCGCCCCTTGGGCCGGCGGCCGACGCGACCTCTGGGTGCGGATCGAGTCCCACACCGTCACAGGGCGCCGGATCGCGGTGTGATGTCCATGCCCGCGCAACCACCGAGGAAGTGCGGCTGATGTACGCCAACGACGGATTCCGCGAGCTCGACCGCCGCGAGTGCCTGCGCCTGCTGGCGCAGGCACCCGTAGGCCGCATCGTCCACACGCGCCGGGCCCTGCCCGCCGTACTGCCTGTCAATTCGCCCTGGACGACGAAGCGGTGGTCGTGCGCACCTCGGCCGCCTCGGAACTCGTGCGCGCGATCGACGGTTCGGTCGTCGCCTTCGAGGCCGACGAGGTCGACACGGAATCGCACTCCGGCTGGAGCGTCGTGGTCACCGGTTCGGCCACGCTGGTCACCGACCGGTCCGACCACGCCCGGCTGTTGCGGACCGGCCCGCGATCCTGGGTGCCTTGTCCCGAGGAGACCTTCGGCCGCATAGAGCCTGAGCTGGTGACAGGACGGGTACTCGTCGGCGAGCTCACGGTCGATGGCCCAATACCCAGGAGCTGAGAAGCCCGATCCGCCGCCCGGCGCAAGAGTCTGCGCCGGGCGGCCGTGTATTGGACCACGAACAATCAGCGGGACACTTCTCGGACGGCTCCGCCCGCCGCAGGGTTCGGGGAGGACGCCGTTCCGCTCCCTGCCGATCGGTTGCACAGCAGGTCGGTGGCAGTGATCAATCGGTCCGGCCAGCTCGGGTCGGTCAGGAACTGGCCGCTCGCCTCAGCCAGGACCTCCTCGACACCGGTCAGTCCGTGCGCCTCCCCCTGCATGGACGGTCCCAGCACCGAGGCCATCTCGCGGGCGAGCTCGGCCATGCGGACGACCTCGCCGTCTCTCCGGGCCTCCCTCACCCGGCTGATGAGCGTCGCGACGCTCTCGTACCCCCGCCCCTGCACATCAGGGAGTGGACCTGTGCCGCCTGCGGAGCGGTCCACGACCGGGACCACAATGCCGCGAAGAATGTGAAAACGGCCGCCGGACTGGCGGTCGAAGCCTGTGGAGCGCAGGTAAGACCAGGCCGCGTCCTGGCACAGCGCAGCGAAGCAGGAAGCCACGGATTCTCTCCTGACCCCCGTGCCGCGTAGCGGAACAGCAACGGAAGAGAAGGCCAGAATCCTCGGGCTTCAGCCCGAGGAGCAAGTCAAGGCCGTATGGCCAGGTTCGGTTGCGGGCGTCGCCATGGTCGCGGGGCTCGGCATGCTGTGTGCCCGCCGACTGCTGACGCGGAGGATCAGGCTCAGCACCGACCGCAGTGACAAGCTGCTGTTCCCGCTGCTGTCCGCCACCGTCCTGCTCGGCATCGCCGCCACCGCCGCGCACAACGTCTTCGGCGGCGGCTACGAGTACCGCGATTCCGTCGCCGTCTGGTTCCGCGGCATCTTCACCTTCCAGCCGGAAGCGGTCAGCGGTGCCCCGTTGCTGTTCCAGCTCCACACCCTCACTGCCTGCCTCCTCTTCGCCGTCTGGCCGTTCACCCGGCTCGTCCATGTGTGGAGCGCCCCGCTCGGTTACCTCGTCCGTCCCTACCTGGTCTACCGACGCCGTGCCACGACACCGGCCCTGGAAGCGCATCCACGTCGCGCGGCCTGATCGAACCGTTGCTGTCGACGGCGCCTCGTAGCGGACCGAAGGGCCCTGTCCTAAAGGGTCGTTCGGCCGTTCGGTGGGTGCTCTCGGCCCCTGACGCGGACAACGGCAGACGACGAGCATCGCAGGTGGAAGCAGACCAACAGAGCGCGCACGGAAGGGAAGCAGGGCTATGACTCTCCACCGTCACGTGGTCGTCGGAGTAGACGGTTCGCTGGTCTCGACCCGGGCACTGGATCTCGCCGCGGACGAGGCGGCCCGTCGCGGAACTGCGTTGCGCGTGGTGTACGCCGTGCCCGACCGTGACGAAGCGGCTCCTGTCCTGTCCTCCGCCGCGTCGCGAGTTCACGAGCGACACCCTGAAGTGAGGGTCGTGCCCACAGCCGTGGAAGGGAACGCCACAAGGGTGCTCACACGCGAGAGCGCGGACGCGGCCCTCACCGTCGTGGGCACCAGGAGCCTGCCCGGTTTCGCCGGCCTCCTCGCCGGAGCCGTGAGTTCGCACCTCGCCGCGCACACGCACAGCCCACTGCTTGTCGTACGTGGCGACCGACCGTGCGATGTCGACCGCCGAGACGTGCTCCTCGGCCTGGAGAGCGACGCCCACACGGAGGCTGCCGTCTACGCGGTCCAGGAGGCGGAGCGGCGCGGCGCGCGCCTTCAGGTGCTGCATTCCTGGAAGCACCGACACACCACCCCCGAGCTGCCCTCGCCGATGCCGTCGACGAGCCCTGGACAGACACGCCAGGCTCTGCACGGCAGGGCGGAGGAGGCGGTGTCCCGCTTCGCCATGGCAGCGATACGAGAACAGCACCCCGGCGTGGAGGTCGAGAGCCGGACAGTCCGCACCTCCCCGGCACGCGCCCTGGTCGAGGCTTCCCGCGGGGCCGCCGTCGTCGTCATCGGAGTGCATCACACGGGTGGCCCTCACGGCGCTCGTCCTGGGCCGGTCGCCCACGCCCTCCTGCACCGTTCACACTGCCCTGTTCTCGTCGTCCCCACCGAGTGAGCACCCCCGCACCTCCCGATTCGGTGGCTCTGTCACTCGCAGCGCAACGACCTCTCGCTCAGCCGCCCGGGCGGGTTTCAAACCGCGCCCGGGCGGCCGTCTGCGGTGAGCAGGATGCCGGTGACCAGGTCCGGATGGATGCGGATCGCCTGGTCCATGGCCTGTTCCACCCATGGGTTCAACATGGCCTGATAGCGCGCCAGTTCACTGGAGTCGGTCACCAGATGGGCGTATCCGGTCACCACCACGCTCCAGCCCAGATGTGTGTCCGGGTGAATGTCGTCGGCCTCGTAGGCGACGACCACACCGGGACTGTCGGTCTGTCGCGCGTACGAGGTCAGGGTGGCGGCCTCGTGTGTGCGGATGACGATGTCCCCGCCGTCCATGATGTGGTTGACCGGGCGGATGGTGGGCAGCGCGTGGCGGGTGAAGACGATCCGCCCCAGGGAAACGCTGCCCAGCAGGCGCAGCGCCTCGGTGCTGTCGAGCTCGATGCGGCGGCGCGGTTCCGTCGGCGTGTGCCGGTGGTTGTTGTGGTGGACCATGGCGGGCTTCCGTTGGCGTGCGTTCGAGGTGGGGTGTTCGCCGCCCGGTCGGCGTACGGGCGGAGCGACACCGCGGGGGATCGGTGCCGCTCCTGAGTTCACTGTCTCCCGGACCACGGCGTTTTTCGTAGGGCCGATGGACCCTGGTAGGGGTCCGTGCGGCCTCATCGGCTGTCGCTGCCCTCGGTCGTGGGCAGTGCGGCCCGGCCCGCTTCCAGCCGGGCTACCGGCACCCGAAACGGGGAGCAGGACACGTAGTCCAGTCCCGCGGCGTGGAAGAAGTGGACGGAGTCGGGGTCGCCGCCGTGCTCACCGCACACGCCGATCTTCAGGTCGGGGCGGGTCGCACGACCTTCGTCGACCGCGATCCGGACCAGGCGGCCCACGCCATCGCGGTCGATGGTCTCGAAGGGGGAGGCCGGGAAGACGCCCTTGTCGAGGTAGGTGGAGAAGAAGGCCGCCTCGACGTCGTCGCGGGAGAAGCCCCAGGTGGTCTGGGTCAGGTCGTTGGTGCCGAAGGAGAAGAACTGCGCCTCCTCAGCGATCCGGCCGGCTGTGAGCGCCGCGCGGGGCAGCTCGATCATCGTGCCGACCGGGCACCGCACGGGAACCCCGGCCTCCGCGGACACCTCGGCCAGCACCCGCTCCACTTCCACGCGCTCGATCCGCAGTTCCTCCACGGCGCCGACCAGCGGCACCATGATCTCGGCCTGCGGCGAGCCACCGGCCCGTATACGGGCCACAACGGCCTCGCCGACGGCCCGCACCTGCATGGCGACCAGGCCCGGAACGACCAAGCCGAGACGCACGCCCCGCAGGCCGAGCATCGGGTTCTCCTCGTGCATCCGGTTGACCGCGTCGAGCAACTCGACCTCGTGCGCCGCCGGTTGCTCACCACGGGCCTCGGCCGCGGCGATGCGTACGGCGAGTTGAGTGCGGTCGGGCAGGAACTCGTGCAGCGGCGGATCCAGCAGTCGGATCGTGACAGGCAAGCCGTCCATCGCTTCCAGGATGCCGACGAAGTCCTGTCGCTGGAGCGGCAGAAGAGCCGCCAGCGCCCGCTCACGCTCGGCGTCGTCGCGGGCAAGGATCATCTCTTCGACCAGCTTGCGGCGCTCGCCGAGAAACATGTGCTCGGTACGGCACAGCCCGATGCCTTGGGCGCCGAACCGGCGGGCGCGCTCCGCGTCCTGGGGGGTATCGGCATTGGCACGCACCTCCAACCTCCGCACTGAGTCGGCCTGTTGAAGAGCTCCGGCCACCGCGGCCACCACCCCGTCGGACTGCTCACCCGTCTCCAGATACCGCATCGCCTCGGAGGCGACCATCGGAACCGCACCCGCGTACACGGCTCCGGCGGACCCATCCACCGAGATGACCGTGCCCTCCTCCACGACAGTCCCGTCGGAGGTGGTGAATCGCCGGGCCTCAGTGTCCACGCTGAGGCCCTCCGCCCCGCAGACACAGACCTTGCCCATACCTCGGGCGACTACGGCCGCATGGCTCGTCTTGCCGCCCCGGCTGGTCAGCACGGCCTCGGCGGCAACCATGCCGGGCAGATCGTCGGGAGTGGTCTCCTGGCGGACGAGGACCACCTTCTCACCGGCCGCGGCCCGCCTGACGGCCTCGGCGGAGTCGAACACCGCCCCACCGACCGCAGCGCCCGGGGACGCCGCGAGGCCGTGAGCGAGCGCCTCAGCGGTGGCGTCGGCGTCGAAACGCGGGAACATCAGCCGGGCCAGGCCGTCTCCACTGACCCGGGCCAGTGCCTCTTCCGAAGTGATCCGCCCTTCCTCCACCAACTGGGCGGCGATGGCGAACGCGGCCTCGGCCGTGCGCTTGCCGACCCGGGTCTGCAGCATCCACAGCGTGCCGCGCTCGATGGTGAACTCGATGTCGCAGAGGTCACGGTAGTGCCGTTCCAGGCGCTCCATGTGCTCACGCAGACGCCCGTACGCATCGGGGTCGAACCGCTCCAGCTCGGTCAGGGGCACGGTGTTACGGATACCGGCGACGACGTCCTCACCCTGCGCGTTGGCCAGGTAGTCGCCGTACAGGCCGCGCCGCCCCGTGGCCGGGTCGCGGGTGAAAGCGACGCCGCTGCCGGAGTCCGGGCCGAGATTGCCGTACACCATGCGCTGTACGGTGACGGCCGTGCCCAGGTCGTCAGGGATCTGCTCGCGTCGGCGGTAGAGGCGGGCGCGCTCGCCGTTCCAGGACCGGAACACCGCGAGGATCGCCAGCCGCAGTTGCTCGGCGGGTGACTGGGGAAACGCCTGACCCGTCTCGCCGAGGATCAACCGCTTGTAGGCCTCCACCAGGCCGGCCAGGTCGGCCGCGTCGAGGTGGAGGTCGTCAAGGGCTCCACGGTCCTGCTTGAGCAGGGTCATGGCCTCGTCGAACAGGGTGGCGTCGACGCCCATGACCGTACTCCCGAACATCTGGACGAGCCGACGGTAGGAGTCCCAGGCGAAGCGATCATTGCCGGACGTCTTGGCGAGGCCAAGGACGGACTCGTCGTTCAGGCCGATGTCCAGGACGGTCTCCATCATGCCGGGCATGGAGAACCGCGCCCCGGACCGGACGGACACCAGGAGGGGATCGTCCCGTTGCCCCAGTCGACGGCCGGCGGAATCCTCCAGCGCGGACAGGTGCCCGGAGACCTCGGCCGACATGCCCTCCGGTTCAGCACCGGTCGTGAGAAAGACCCGGCAGGCATCGGTGGTCACAGTGAAGCCGGGCGGGACCGGCAGGCCCAGCCGGGTCATCTCGGCCAGGTTCGCGCCCTTGCCGCCCAGCAGGTCCGCCATGTCCCGGCGGCCCTCGCGGAAGTCGTACACGTAACGGACCATGACGCCGCACTCCTCGGCTCGACAGGCTCGGTTCGGCATTTCGATCACGACACAGCCCCAGCGTCGAACAGAGCCGGGCCTGCCCGGCAGGTGCTGTCCGTCCTCAACGCAGGGCCGAACGGCCCCAGTGCGATCGGCGAGGGCGATGGCACGTCGCGTCATACATCCGTTCACACCAAGGGCAAGCACCTGACCGACGCCCGCCGAGTGCGAACCCGTACCGCCCCTCGCCGTCGGCCGGTAGCGTGACCCATGACCGGAGCGGCTGGTGTCAGCCCGCCCGAGGACCCGAGGAGACGCAGGTGCGAAGCCCCGAGGAGCCTCAGGAAGCCCGCGTACGGCTGCCGCAGCTGAGGCTGGACGAGCTCCTGGAGGAACTGCAGGCCCGGCTGGACGCCGCCCGGGGCACCCGGGACCGGGTGCACAGCCTGCTGGAGGCGGTCCTCTCGGTGGGGCGGGACCTGAACCTGGAGCAGGCCCTGCACAGCATCGTCGAAGCGGCCGCGGTACTGGTCGACGCCGAGTACGCGGCACTCGGGGTGATCGGGCCGGACGGCAGGCGGCTGTCGGCCTTCCACACGATCGGGGTGACCGAGCAGCAGATCGCCCGGATCGGCCCGTTCCCCGAGGGCCACGGCATCCTCGGCGAGCTGATCAGGCACCCCGAGCCGCTGCGACTGACGAAGATCTCCGAGCACCCGGCCTCGTACGGCTTCCCCTCGAACCACCCCCCGATGAACACCTTCCTCGGCGTCCCCATCCGGGTGCGCGACCAGGTCTTCGGCAACCTGTACCTCACCGAGAAACGCGGCGGGGCGCAGTTCGACGAGGAGGACGAGTCCGTCCTGTCGACCCTGGCGGTGGCCGCGGGCGTCGCCATCGACAACGCCCGTCTCTACGAGCAGTCCCGGCTGCGGGAACGCTGGCTGCGGGCCAACGCCGAGATCACGCACAACCTGTTGTCCGGGAGCGGGCGCACCGAGGTGCTCGGCCTGATCGCCGAGCGGGCCGGCGAGATCACGGGGTCGGCCCTGTCCGCGGTCGCCTTGCCCATGGAGGACACCGATTCGCTCGCCGTGGAGATCGCCGTCGGGCTGGACTCAGAGGCCCACCGGGGACTCGTACTGCCCGTGGACATGACCTTGATGGGACTCGCCTTCTCCACCGGTGCCCCGGCCGTCAGCGCGGACGTCTCCCACGATGACCGGATCTCTCCGGAGCTTCCCCGCTTCCAGGGGCTGGGCCCCGCCGTGGCCGTGCCGATCGGCACGGGCGAGGGTGTCCGGGGTGTGCTGCTGCTGGCGCGGAACTCCGGCCGACCCGAGTTCTCCCCGACGGAGACCGAGACCCTGCAGGCCTTCGCGGCACAGGCCGCCATCGCGATGGAACTCGCGGAACGACGTCAGGACGCGGAGGAGGTCGCAGTCCTCAAGGATCGCGACCGGATCGCCCGTGACCTGCACGATCTGGCGATCCAGCGGCTGTTCGCCACCGGCATGACCCTGCAGAGCGCGGGCCGCTTCATCGAGCATCCCGGGGCCTCCGAGCGCGTGGTGCGCGCGGTAGACGACCTGGACGAGACCATCAAGATCATCAGGTCCACGATCTTCGGCCTGCGCTCCCGCCAGGGCGCCGACGGAACCGGGCTGCGGGCACACGTGGTGCAGATCGCGGGCGAGGCGGCGCCGGTGCTGGGCTTCGCGCCCAGCGTGCGGATGGAAGGGCTACTCGACACCGACTTGCCGCGGGAGATCTCAGACCACGTGGTGGCCGTGCTCTCAGAGGCCCTCACCAACATCGCCCGGCACGCCCATGCCACGCGCGCCGACGTCGCCCTCACGGCCGACTCCCACCAGGTCCGTCTCACCGTGACCGACAACGGCGCCGGCATCCCGTCCGACGGCCGTCGAAGCGGGCTGCGCAATATGGCGGAGCGGGCCGAACAGCTGGGTGGGGAGCTCGAGTTGAGCCGTCCTGCTGACGGCGGCACCACACTGGTGTGGTGGGTGCCGGTGCCAACTGATCTGACAGGGCAGCGCATCTAGGTCCCTCGGCCGCCAGGAAGGGGACACTCGGCCATGTTCTGAATCCGGCGGCCAAATGGCTGTCAGAGGTCGTTCTCATCTGCGGTGTGGGGACAACTACATATTTATGCAGGGCGATGGTCTGGTACTGGTGGGGTCGATGGGCCGACTGCGGTTTTCGAATCGGATGATGCGGCGTCCGGGACGGGATCCGGCTTACGCCTGTCTCATTCCAAGACGTCCGGGTCTGTTCCGTGCTTCCGCGGGGGCCGGGTGCGCGCCCCAGTTCGGCGGTACGCCGACGTCATGACGGAACGTCGTGCGTATCCGAGTGATCTGTCCGATGCCCGCTGGGAGTTGATCGGGCCGGTGCTGTCCGCCTGGCGCTTCGAGCGCCACGGCCGGGCGCTGGACGTTGCCCGGCTGCTGCGGGCCGGACCTGGGAGTGTAAATCCAACGGCCCTGTCTCACATTCGGGATGCTGTTGGTGATCTCCGGGCGGCAGGGTGAGGTTCCGCGGGGTCTTGCTGTTGAGTTCCGGGGTGTGCTGCGCTGGTGGCGCGGGGCGGATCGAGCGGTCGAAGGGGTGGCCGCGGTGTCGATGGGTGTGGGTTCTGGGCGGTCGATTCCGGCGTTGACGGTCCGGATGGCGCGGGCGAGTAATCCGCGGGGCACGCCGGCGTTGTGGGTACGGGACCGGTTGGATGAGCTGTTCGTGGACGATGACTTCGCCGACTGGTTCCCGGCCGATGGGCGGCGGGGTCTGTCGCCGGCACGGCTGGCGATGGCGTCAGTGCTGCAGTATGCGGAGAATCTGACCGACCGGCAGGCCGCCGAGGCGGTAGGGGGTCCGCCCGATACAACCTCCCAGGACGAATTGTGCGAGCGGAACATGGCTGCCGCGCGGCAGTTCCAGCCCGCGATGGGCAGGCATCTTCGCGGGCCGCGGCAACATCGCGAGAACGTCGACGGCGAACTCCTCAGGCTCGGATCATTCGTCGCCAACGCCCGCAGAAGAGCCGCCAAGCTGAGCCCCGAACGCCGTGAGTCTCTCAACGCGTTGGGGATGCGCTGGTAGATCTCTTGCCGTGTACGGCTGAAGAGGGCTTCGAGCAGGCGAAGTACGTCGAACCTGTGCACCAATCTGGTACCGGTGCCCAAAATGCATGCGTGACGCGGGGGTTCACACGAGATGATCACCTGGTTCTGTACACCTGCTTGGCTTCTGCCTGCACTTCGGGGGACCTCATGTACCGCTTCACCCGCCACACCGGCCGTGCTCTGACCGCCGTCGCGCTGATTACCGGCATGGCATCGGCCTGTTCCGACTCGCCTACGCCGTCCAAGGCTCCCCAGTCCCAGAAGGCGGCGAGCTCCACCGCGTCACCCACAGCGCAGCCACCCTCCCCGTCCGGCCGGGAGCAGCTGAACAAGGAAGCCCGCGACCTGCTCAACATGACGGATCGCCTGGAGTCGGACGAGGAGGGCTTGGTCTCGTCCGGCACCCTCGCGGTGCCTGGAGAGAACCTGGACAAGACCATCAAGCCCGGCACCCCCCTGCGGGTGGAGGTGGCATGCGCAGGAGAGGGCACGGTCACCTTCACGGTCGCCTCAGGCGCCGCCAAGACAGCCAAGCGCGTCGACTGCACCCAGCCGATGACGAACGAGTTCGACTTCACCACGGCCGGGCCGGGCCTCACGATCCAGGCAGACTCACCCGAGGAAGACAGGGTGGGCACCGCCTACATGGTCAGCCACATCTCCTGACCGTCCCGACGGACGGCCCTGATCGCCCTGGTCTCAGCTCGCAGCCGCCTGCTACCTGTCCGAGCGAGTGGTCCCACCGTCATCCCCGACCTCGAACAGGCCGGCGATCTGCAGGGGCGCTCGGACGACCAGCCGGTCGCGTCGAAAGCGTGGAATCTCGTGCGCACCTGGGGGAACAGGGGCCGGTGCGGGCTCGGGCGGTGGAAGACGTCGACCATGTCTCCGTCTGTGCCGTCCGGCTGGCCGCTGCCCGAGCCGATGCGCGCCGTGCCGGTCAACGATCCGGCGCTGCCTGCGGGGTGGGCGGCGCAGCCGAAGTGGGATGGCTACCGTGCCCTGGCCGGCCGGTGGGCCGACGGCCATGTCGCCGTACGCAGCCGCAACAGCAGCGACTTGAGCGGGGCGTTCCCGGAGATCGAGGAGGCCGTCCGCCAGCTGCCGGACGACACGGCGGTCGACTGCGAGCTCATCGTGTGGGAGGCGGGCCGAACCAGAGCCGTACCTGCCGCGCAGGTGATCGAGGGGCGTAGCTTGTCGGGATCGCAGGTGTGGACTCTCAGCGGCAGCTGCATGCCCGGACGTCGGGATTTCGGTGGCCCGCTGCCGCCCGGGGAGTGGGGATATAGCGCCGACCCCGTCGCGCCGGCCCGCGGGCTCAGGTGAGGGCGGCCGCCAGGCAGGCGAAGGCGGCGATGATGACGGCGACGCGGACGTAGTGCCAGCGGTCCCAGCGCGTCATCTGCTCCTTCCAGTCGTCCGGCCGGCTGCCGGCGGTCCACGTCTTGACCCGGTTGTTGATCGGGACGAGCACCAGGATCGACATGAGCACGCTGACGATCAGCAGCGCGGCGGCGGTCACGACGAGGCCGGTGCCACCGTCGTCCCATCCGGCGGCGGCCCAGACCCCGACGAGGACGAGCGAGCCGATGTACCAGAACGGCATCACGGCGCCGCCCAGTCGGGCTCCGTGGACGCGGCCGCGCAGGCCGTTGTCGCCGGGGAGTGCGTTGAGGATCGGGTTGCTGAAGAAGGGGACGGAGAACTCCACCCCCACCATCACGCCGACGACCACGACGGTGACGACCTCAAGTGCATTGAGCATGACGACCCCTTTTGATATCTAGCAACGCTAGCTGATGAGGCAACGCTAGTACTGCTGCCGCTCGCTTGTCTAGCGGTGCTAGGATCGATTCATGTCGGTACAGGAACGCAAGCAGCGCGAACGGGCGGAGCGCGAGCGCCTCATCGTGGCCACGGCCCGCGAACTCGCCGAGCAGCAGGGCTGGGACGCGGTCACCACCCGGCGGCTCGCCGAACGCATCGAATACAGCCAGCCCGTCCTCTACAGCCACTTCCGCGGCAAGCGCGAGATCATCGGCGCCGTCGCTCTGCAGGGCGCTTCCGAGATGGCCGTGGCGATGCGGGCCGCGACCGTCGCCGCCGACGGCCCCCGCGCCCGGGTCACCGCGCTGGCCCGCGCCTACCTCGCCTTCGCCGAACGCCATCCGGCGGTCTACGACGCCCTGTTCCAGCTCGACGGCGGCCTGGCGTACGCGCAGGAGGACACCCCTGAACCGTTGAAGGACGCCTTCGCCGCGCTGCTGGAGTGCCTCAGCGAGGTCGCCGGGGACGGCGTGCGCCCGGAGCTGTTCACCGAGACGTTCTGGGCGTCCCTGCACGGACTGGCCACCCTGACCCGAGCCGGACGGCTCCCGCCGCAGGACACCGAGCGCAGGACGGAGCTGCTGGTGGACCGGCTCGCCACGCTCTGACGCACCGTCCCGGACGGCACACGGCCGGCGTCCTCGGGCCCCGCCGCCTGCCTGCGGCATCGCTTCCGGTCACTCGCGCCCACACGGCGCAACCACAGATCGCCGGCCCCGTACCCCCGACGGGGCACCCAGCCCGGAAGCCGCGGTACTCATTGATCACGACTCCATACGCGCCCTAGTTCGAGGTGCGTGCTGCGTGCTTCAGCCGTCGACGCAGTGCGCGGCGTCGGACGGCGATGCTGGGCGAGGCCTCCAGTCCAGCCGAGATACGCGTCAAGGGGGCAACGAGTAGATCCTGATGCGGCTTTACGCGTGGTCAGCACAGAGTGACGCCGCAGTAAATGCGCACATCTCGCCCTGGAAGCCGGAATGGTCCGCCGCAGGTCGCGACGATCACGGCCAGGGCTCCGTCGCAGTAAATCCGGTATTTACTGCGGCAGTTGCGAACGCGTTTCCGCGATCGAGCATCCGCCCGCATGCGGTTCTGCTGTGCGGACTTGAGGGGAGGGGACTGTCAGTGCCCGGCGCCAGCACGCTTACCCGGGCCATGCCCCAGGTCCTCCATCACAGGCAGGCACTCGGCGAGCAGGTCGACGACGTCGCGCCAGGCTCGCTGCGCGTGCTGCGGGTGGTAGCCGACGCCGGGGACCGTGGGGTGGTCGACCGGCGGGTGGTGGAAGGCGTGCAAGGCGCCGCCGTAGACCGTGAGGCGCCAGTCGACGCCCGCGGCCTGCATCTCGGCGGTGAACGCGTTCCGTTGCGCGGGCGGCATGATCGGGTCTTCCGACCCGACCCCGGCCCACACCGGGCAGCGAATGCGCGCTGCTTCGCCCGGTCGGCCCGTGGTAGTTGCGTTGACTGTGCCGATCGCGCGCAGGTCGACGCCGTCGCGCCCGAGTTCCAGCCCGACGGCGCCCCCGGTGCCGTAGCCGACGGCGGCGATCCGGTCGGGGTCGGTCCGCGGTTCGGCGCGCAACACGTCGAGCGCTGCATGGCCGATGCCCCGCATCCGGTCGGGATCAGAGAGCAGCGGCAGGCAACGGGCCAGCATCTCCTCGGGGTCGCTCAAATAGCGCCCGCCGTGGAGGTCGAAGGCCAGCGCTATGTATCCCAGTTCGGCGAGAGCATCGGCCCGGCGACGCTCGACGTCACTGAGCCCCGTGCCCTCTGGTCCGAGCAGCACGGCGGGCCGGCGGTCGACACCGGCCGGGAGCGCGAGGTGCCCGATCATCGTCAGACCGTCGGCCGGGTACTCGACCGTACGCGTCGTAATCGTCGTCATGAGACGGGACTGTAGTGATCGTCGAGCCCGGTCCGGCCGCTGTTCTGCCGCCGGCAGAACAGCGCGGTGTCCCTCTGAAATACGGGACGGGCCCGGCACTCAGGGCTTCAAGATCATCCCGTTGCCCCTTTGGCGCGTATTCCAGTTTTTCACACCCCCAGTAGCCAACTACAGATCCGCAATCCAGGGATGCCTCGGGTGTCGAGCAGGTAGTTGCCGGTGGCCGGATCGCGGAGCCACGTCTGATGTACGGCGGCCAGCACCTCCGGTGTGGCGTCCTCCCAGATCCGGCCGCTGCCTGCCGCGTCGAAGACGTATCCGGGGAAGTGGTGGTTGACCTCGGGAAAGCTCGCGGCCGGAATCGCGATCTCGATGTCCCCATGAGCGCGCGTCTGCCTGCCGCGGAACAGGTCCAGCGCCCAGCCCGCGGCCACGTACCAGGGCGTGCCGATCCCGGCCAACTGCTGCGCGACCTCACTCGGGGTCCAGCAGGAAGACCACCTGGCGTGGAGGGCTTCGATCTCGCTGGGTGACAGTTCGATGCCGCCGCCGGGCAGTTGCTCGCTCACCGCGGGAATCTATCAGCGGTCTCGAAGAGAGCCCCAGACCACAATCGATGAACCAGGCCAGCGGAAGGGGGAGCCCCAGACGGTGCATGCCCCTAACCTGTGCGCGATACAGCCGAGAACACCGGCCAACACGCGAGTCCGCCTTTGTGCTCTTCGGTGTGATCGTCTGGATCTTCGGCACCCGCCTACACGAGCGGCGTCGCGAACGCGGGTTCCGTCTGGTCATGCACGCGTGGCTGGTGGCTCGTCCTCGCAGGCACCGGATTCGTTTGGGCACTGGTGCATGCCGTCGAGAATGCCTGACGTTGTTACGTGAGGTCGGTGGAGTCTTATTGACTTTGTCCAGGGCGAGGCGGGCCCCTGGGGCTCAGGCCTCGTCTTCGTTGAGGCCGAACCCGTCCGGGACCTCCAGCAGGGCATCGCGCCATGGTCCCTCGGGTTCTTTCATGGCCGCGTCGCGAAAGAGGTCTGCGAGTCGCTGTCGATCCTCTGCACCGAGACGGTCAAAGAGATAAAAGCGGGCGGCGGCGCGGTCTGCGTCCGGAGCGGCCCGGTGCGCGACCCGTCCCGCTCCCCACATGTTTGATACCTTTCACCGGACACGCAAATCGATCGGATGTTCGTTTACTGGGACCTCTGAGACGTCCGTTGTCGGCAGTAGACGCTCACGTCCTCCGACGTGCGGCGTGCCACACAATCGGACCGGGTGAAAGCTCATGGCAGGAACCGACCACGAAAAGGCGCTGGACACCGCGCTCGCACAGATCGAACGGAAATTTGGCAGGGGCGCGGTCATGCGTCTCGGCGAGCGGCCCAATGAGCCCATCGAGGTGATCCCTACAGGATCGACCGCGCTGGACGTGGCGCTCGGCGTGGGCGGTCTGCCCCGCGGCCGTGTGGTGGAGGTATACGGGCCGGAGTCCTCCGGCAAGACGACCCTGACGTTGCACGCAGTAGCGAACGCACAGAAGGCCGGCGGCTCGGTGGCCTTCATCGACGCCGAGCACGCACTCGACCCCGAGTACGCCAAGAAGCTCGGCGTCGACACCGACAATCTCATCCTGTCCCAGCCGGACAACGGTGAACAGGCGCTGGAGATCGTCGACATCCTGATCCGCTCCGGCGCGATCGACTTGATCGTGATCGACTCCGTCGCGGCCCTGGTGCCACGCGCCGAGATCGAGGGCGAGATGGGCGACTCCCACATGGGTCTGCAGGCCCGTCTGATGAGCCAGGCGCTGCGGAAGATCACCGGCGCGCTGAGCCAGTCCAAGACCACCGCGATCTTCATCAACCAGCTCCGCGAGAAGATCGGCGTGATGTTCGGCTCCCCGGAGACCACGACCGGTGGCCGGGCGCTGAAGTTCTACGCCTCGGTGCGACTCGACATCCGCCGTATCGAGACCCTGAAGGACGGCACGGACGCGGTCGGCAACCGCACCCGCGTCAAGGTCGTCAAGAACAAGGTCGCGCCGCCCTTCAAGCAGGCCGAGTTCGACATCCTCTACGGGCACGGCATCAGCCGCGAGGGCGGCTTGATCGACATGGGCGTGGAGCACGGCTTCGTCCGCAAGGCCGGCGCCTGGTACACGTACGAGGGCGACCAGCTCGGCCAGGGCAAGGAGAACGCCCGCAACTTCCTCAAGGACAACCCCGACCTCGCCAACGAGATCGAGAAGAAGATCCTCGAGAAGCTCGGAATCGGGGCACCGGCGAAGGCCGCAGTCGCCGAGGACACGGGCGCCGTCCCGGTCCCTGGTGCCGCCCGGACCTCGGCGGGAAACGCCGCCTGACAGGCACGGGCGCGGCCTGGCCGGGGGCAGGCTTCCGGCATGTTCAGCATCTCGGCGTGCTCCACGGCCCAGATCCGCTCGCGTCCCTGTTCCGTGCCGAGAACCTGCTCATGCGCGTCCGGGCGATACCAGCCCATAGGCGAGGCGCAGAGGACACCGCGCTCGGCAAGGAATCGATGACCGCGTCAGGATCCGGCTGGTCGGGAGCGGCCGGATGGGTCGGGGATGCCGGGTACTTCGGGCATGGCTCTCTCCTCGCGGGGTCGGCTGGAGGCACAGGTGACTGGGGAGCACAGGGAGTTGTGCATCCCGCGCGAGCGGAGGTGTTCCGTCGCGCAAGATCCGGACCATTCCCGGACCAAGTTGGCGGCAATCACCGACAGCACTCTCGTTTTCGCAGATCAACGCAGCCGCCACGGGTGTACCAGCAGCAGACCCAGAACCTGCCGGTAGGCGGCCTCTCTAGCCCGTGGGGGTAGGGCGAGCAGCGGACTCCTTGCCGTCGTGAGTAGCCTCTCCGAGCAAGAATGCGGCCTGTTTGCTGATCGGAACGGTGCGAGGCGGACCCTTCACGGGAGCAACTTGGGCGGAGTGTTTGGAAGGCGCCTGGTAATCAACGGCTGGCTGGCCCGCGCGCACGTCGCAGGGCAGGCCGCCACACAGTCCGTCGACCTGCCCCAGGACCGGTTGGCAGAACAGCCCGCCCGGCTGGCCGAGCACTGGGAGCCCCGCTGCGGCCGGATGCCCGGCATCCGGGCCCGAACAAGTGGCGGCACGGCGATGAACCCATCCACCGCCCCGACCACTACCCACTACCCGCGGCCCGCGGCCCGCGGAGGAACGGCAGGTCGTCCGCCACAAGTCCTTCACCCCGCATGGAAACACCGCACGAGGCGGTCTTTGAGATGGAGTCGATGGACTACGGCTTCCGTCTGTTCACCGACGCCGATTCCGGTGAGGACAGCGTGCTCTGCTCCGCACGGGGTTGTCCCGGGCCCGGTCACACAGGTCGCCCCTCCGACACGGCCCGCACCTGTCCAGCGGGTCCAGGCCGCCTCGAGGGCCGGGCAGAAGTCCCCACGAGCGAGCTGCCTGGATCCGGCGTCCGTCGAGTGGCCACTGTGGATCGAACGGAGGGAGGCTGGTAGCAGGCGATTACGTACCCCGACAGCGGTTTTCGATCTCCGAGAAGGCCGCAAACAGGCGGGGTGACCAGCGGATGGGAGTAAGCCCATGAAGGTCGGAGTACTGACCGGCGGCGGTGACTGTCCCGGCCTCAACGCCGTGATCCGCAGTGTCGTCCGCAAAGGCGTCCAGGAATACGCCTTCGACTTCGTCGGCGTACGGGACGGCTGGCTCGGTTTGCTCCAGGGTGATGTCATGCCGCTGGACATCTCCAGCGTGCGGGGGATTCTCCCCCTCGGCGGAACCATCCTCGGCTCCTCCCGCACCAACCCGTTCAAGCACGAGGACGGGCTGCGACGCGTGCAGGACACCCTTGCCACGCACGACGTGGACGCGCTCGTCGTGATCGGCGGCGAGGACACGCTCGGTGTGGCCACCGAGCTGAGCCGGCAGGGGATCCACCTGGTCGGCGTGCCGAAGACCATCGACAACGACGTCTCCGGCACCGACTACACCTTCGGCTTCAACACAGCCGTCGGTATCGCGACCGAGGCCATCGACCGTCTGCACACCACTGCCGAGTCACACATGCGCGCCCTGGTGGTGGAGGTGATGGGGCGGCACTCCGGGTGGATCGCCCTGCACGCCGGCATCGCGGGCGGCGCTAACGTGATCCTCATCCCGGAGCGACCGTTCGACATCGATCAGGTCTGTGATCAGGTGAAGAGCCGATTCAAGATCAACTATGCGCCGATCGTCGCCGTAGCCGAAGGGGCCGTCCCCAAAGAGGGGCAGATGATCCTCAAGGATCGGTCGCTGGACGAGTTCGGCCATGTGCGGCTGTCCGGCATCGGTGAGTGGCTGGCCCAGGAGATCTCGGAACGCACCGGCAAGGATGCCCGCACCACGGTGCTGGGTCACATCCAGCGAGGGGGCACCCCGAGCGCATTCGACCGGTGGCTGGCCACGCGCTTCGGGCTGCACGCCATCGACGCGGTCAAGGACGGTGACTTCGGCGTCATGGTCGCCCTGCAGGGCACCCGGATCGTCCGCGTCCCCCTCGCCGATGCCACGGCGCAGACCAAGCTGGTCGATCCGTCGCTGTACGACGAGTTCGAGGTGTTCTTCGGCTGACCGGCCCCGGCGCTCACCGGATCGCTGTCGGTCCTGCCGATCCGCCGCCAGCCCTCTGGGCGGCCGTTATCCGGCGTGCGGTACGACCGCCACCGGGCAGTCGGCGTGGTGTAGTACGGCGTGCGTGACCGGGCCCAGTCGGCCTTCGGCCGCCTGCGGGTCGGTGCGGCGGCCCACGACGAGCAGGGCCGCATCCCCGGATGCGTTCAAGAGCGCTTCCGCGGGGTGGAGCAGCACGACATCGGTGCGGACCGTCACACGGGGGTACTTCTCCTGCCAAACGCGCAGCGCGTCGGAGAGCTGCAAGACCTCCTGGTCCTCCCACGTGGCGCGGTCCTCCCCGGTCACCACCAGCGTCCGCGGAGAGACGGCCTCGGCAGGAAAGGCCCATGCCTGGACCACCCGCAGAGGTGCTCCGCGTGCCGCAGCGGCCGAGAACGCGAAGTCCGCCACCTCACCGACCGGGCGATGCGCGTCGAACCCCACCACGACCCGGGCAGCGCCGCGCGCCGCATGCACCCCTTCTCTGAAGGCGCCGGGCCGCTGGGGGACCAACACGACAGGACATGGGGCTGCTGCCGCCATCCGCAGGGCCACCGAGCCGACCGCGAGCCCGTCGAAACCGCCTGTCCCCCGTGTGCCGACGACGAGGAGCCCGGCAGCGCGGGCCGCGACGAGGAGAGCCGCGGCGGGGGCGTCATCGGCCTGCTCGCCCCGCACCTCGACATCCGGGTAGCGGTCGCCGAGGTCTGCTACCACGCGTTCGAGCATCTGCGCACCCATGTAATGCAGCCTGTCCAGGGCCGGACCCGGCACGGTGGCGGGGCCAGGAAGCCGCGGGAAGGCATGGAACAGGCGCAGCGGAACGCCGCGCAGCGCGGCCTCCCTCGCCGCCCAGTCGGCTGCCGCCGAACTGCGTTCGGACCCGTCGATGCCCGCCAGCACAGGGTGACTCATCGTGTCCTCCTTCGCCCGGTGCACCTCCGCGGGCGTCACACGGCTCGTGTCTCCTCCTCTCCACTGTTCCACGGCAGGATCGCTCAGGCGCCCGGACCCGATGCGGGTTCCACGCAGGTCTTGGCGGCGCGCATCGCAGCCACATCCGTTCAGGGTCCGCAGGACGGCTCACGCGTGGTGTCCCGTTCGGCGGCAGCCCGCTGGCCGTCGGTGGCGCCGACGAACACGATGGACCTGTTGGGCCCACGCTCACGTCAGCCGCTCACCGGTCGCCGCCGACGAGCCGGACAAACACCGACACCCGGAGACTGCCGCCATGGAAATGCCCGTCGTGACCGAGTGCGCGGTCGAGGACTGTGCCTACAACCGGGACCGCGCCTGTCACGCTCTGGCCATCACCGTGGGCGACATCCTGCACGCACACTGCGACACCTTCTTCACCTCCCCGGCCAAGGGCGGCGACCGGTCCGCCACCGGCCGGGTCGGCGCCTGCAAGATGTCCGACTGCCGGCACAACATCGACTTCGAATGCCGCGCCCCCGGCATCGCCGTGGGCTACCAGCAGACCGAGGTCGACTGTCTGACCTACACACCCGCCTGAGCCCCATGGGCACCACTACCGGGCAAGACCGCTGGTGCTCCCGGCGGGGAGGGGGCATTGGCCCGGGGCATGGATGATCACGGCTGTGCCCGCGTCGCCGCTGAAGCCGTCAAGACGCCGAACAGGCGTGCACGTACGGACGTACATGGGGCCGGCGGTTACGGGAAGCCGGGCCTCACTCCTCGGCAATCCGCGGGCCTCGCCCCTCGGCAATTCGAACGACCGGAGAGGCGAGCCTATGACCGACATCCAAGCCTTGCTAGGCGACGAGGCCAAGTACCTGCTGGCTCATGCCGCCCAAGGAATTCCCAAGGAAGACCTGGTACTGCCGGGCCATGACTTCGTCGACCGGACCGTGGCCGCAACCGACCGCTCGCCCCGGGTGCTGCGCAACCTGCAGTCCCTCTTCGACCACGGCCGTCTGGCCGGCACGGGGTACGTGTCGATCCTCCCGGTCGATCAGGGCATCGAGCACTCCGCGGCGTCGGCGTTCGCCGCGAACCCCCGCTACCTCGACCCACGGAACATCGTCGAACTCGCCATCGAGGGCGGCTGCAACGCGGTCGCGAGCACACTCGGCGTGCTGGGGGCCGTGTCGCGGCGCTACGCGCACAAGATCCCGTTCATCGTGAAGCTCAATCACAACGAGCTGCTGACCTATCCGAACCATTACGACCAGATCATGTTCGGCAATGTC
Source organism: Streptomyces sp. NBC_00019 (assembly GCF_045041015.1). NCBI lineage: Bacteria > Bacillati > Actinomycetota > Actinomycetes > Kitasatosporales > Streptomycetaceae > Streptomyces > Streptomyces sp. NBC_00019. The sequence continues at coordinate 10,601,013 of NZ_CP108302.1, read as the reverse complement.
GAGCAGTGCTTCGAACTCGGTGCGGCCGGTGTCGGCGCCACGGTCTACTTCGGTTCGGAGCAGTCGGACCGCCAGTTGCAGGAAGCCAGCGAAGTCTTCGCGCGGGCCCATGAACTGGGCATGTTCACCGTACTGTGGTGCTACCTGCGCAACCCGGCGTTCAAGAAGGACGGCGTGGACTACTCGGTGTCGGCCGACCTCACCGGGCAAGCCAACCACCTCGGCGTGACCATCCAGGCCGACATCGTCAAGCAGAAGCAGCCGGAGAACAACGGCGGCTACACCGCACTGGACTTCGGCAGAACCGACAAGCTCCTGTACGACAGGCTCACCACCGATCACCCGATCGACCTCACCCGCTGGCAGGTGGCCAACTGCTACATGGGCAGGGTCGGGCTCATCAACAGCGGCGGTGCTTCGGCCGGCAAAGGGGACCTCGCGCAGGCCGTACGGACGGCAGTGATCAACAAGCGGGCCGGCGGCACCGGGCTCATCACCGGCCGCAAAGCCTTCCAGCGGCCCACCGACGAGGGCATCGAACTCCTCCACGCCGTCCAGGACGTCTACCTCGACGACAGCATCACTGTGGCCTGACCAGGTCCCAGTCTCCCCGGCTTCCTCCGAGGTCACAGCTCGGCGCGGCCGCCTGCCCCTGTGCGTGCGCGGATCATCAGCCACCGGTTTTCTGCCATGGCGTCGCGATGGCACCGTACCTCGTCCACAGGAATGGCGGCCGTGCCGGCCGTCGCCACGCCCGCCGCGGTCATCGCTATGTCCGCGTCCGCGCAGTTGCGCCAGCCTGCACCGGCCACAAATACGTCTCGACGTGATGCTCCGCACGACCTCTCTCGCCGCCCGGGGCCCCATTACGCTCTCGCCGCGAACCAACCCCGGGGATCTCACCGCGCTGTGCGGCGGACAGGCACCCGTCATCAAGATCTGACACAGCTCCCTTGTCGATCGCGTCCCCCACCATGCTCCGCGCCGTCTGGCGAGCAACGCGTGCCGTCCGGGGGCGTGTCATCGGTGGCGAGTACCGACAACCCATCGCCGGTGCAGCACCGTCTGGAGACCTTAAAAGTTACGTGGAATCAGCCTGGGTGATCCTGTAGCCCGGCTTCGTCCACGAACCTGGGGAACGGCTTGACCAACGCATCGACACTCGTAGCCAGGTGGCCGGTACTGGCACGGCATGAGCATGCAGAGACCTGGTTGCAGGCGTGGCAGGACCTCGCTCGTGCACCGCGAACCTTGGACGCCAATAGGCCCCGGCCTCCCGCCAGGACGGGCTGACTGACCGGAACCTGATCGAGTATGAAGGCGGCCGCGACGACACGGTGGCCGTCGTACCGCGAGCTTCAGTCAGTTCTCCGTCAGCTGACGAAGCGGCTCGGGCCCTCCACCCGCTCGGGACAGACCCAGCTCTCCGCCCAACCGGTGAGCAGTTCACTGGCCCACGGCCGCCCGAAGGTGCGTGCGAGGTCCCGCGGTGTTGGAATTGAAGGCGGAAATGAGCACGATCGGCGGGGCGCGCCTGTCGCGCCGACGGAGGCAGCAGGCCACCAGGCAAGGAGTTCGGTATGAACGTCGACGCATTGCCCGAGGTGGGACCTGTCGATTACCTGATCCTGGAATTCCCCGGTAATCGCATGACCGGCGAAGGCCTGCCGCTCCTACTCGACCTCGTCGATCGGCACATCATCCGTGTCCTCGACCTGTCCTTCGTCCGCAAGGACGAGGACGGCTCGATCAGAGCGCTCCAGCTCACCGACATGGACGGCGACGGGGAACTCGACCTGGCCGTGTTCGAAGGCGCCTCTTCGGGCCTGCTCGGCGAGGACGACCTCCAGGAGGCCGCCGCCGTCCTCGAACCCGGCAACTCCGCGGGCGTCATCGTGTACGAGAACGTGTGGGCGGCGCCGCTGGCAGCGGCCCTGCGGCGCGGCGGAGCCAGAATGGTGGCCAACGGCAGGATCCCGGTCGAGGACCTCCTGGCGACTCTGGAAGCCACCGAGGCCCGGTCCGCCTCCTAACGGCCCACGCCCGCCCGACGACAAGGACACCTGTCATGCCTGGTCTGCTCCGCGGGGTCGCCCGCACCGCCGTCATCTCCGGTACCGCCACCGCCGTCTCCAACCGGGTGTCACGACGCCAGGCCGGCCGATGGGCGCAGCAGGACTACGGGCAGCCTGCCGCTGCAGCGCCGGCCTCCAGCGCTCCGGCACCCGCACCCGAGCCGGCGGCCGCGGCGTCGATGGACACGAAGATCTCTCAGTTGAAGGAGCTCGCTCAGCTCAAGGAGCAAGGGGTGCTCTCCGATGCTGAGTTCGCAGCCCAGAAGAGCCGCATCCTCGCACTCTGAACCGGACGAACCTCCTCGGCGTCCGATCGAAGGCCCTCCCGCTACGCGCCGCCCGCCGCCTTCTCCTGTAGGCGGCGCGCGGCGGCCTTCTCACGTGGGCGGCGCGTAGCGGCCGACGGTCCCTTCGGGAGCAACTCGGCAGTGACGAAGGACGTCACGGACGCCAGGATCACCACGGGGATCGTCTCGGAGTTGCCGAGCACCAGGACCACCAGGGCCACGCTGCTGACCGGAAGCCGCAGGGCGGCTGCCGACGCCGCGGCCATGCCGACAGCGACACCGGGGATCACCCCGAGGCCCGGCAACGGCGCGAGCAGCACTCCTGCCGCCGCACCCAAAAAGAGCGCGGGAAAGACCAGGCCGCCGCGGAGACTGCCCAGACACAGGGCGTACGCGACGGATTTGAACAGCAGGACGGCCAGAAGTGCACCGACGCCCCAGGCATGGGGATCGGCCGCAAGTCCGGCCAGCGTGGCCTGTCCGGACGAGGCGACCTCGACCGGGGTGCGGCCCGTGATGACCGCGTAGAGGGCGGCACAGCCCCCTGCGGCGACCGCGCAGGTCACCGTCCTGACCAACGGGGAACCCGCCACGAAAGCGGCGATCAGCCGACCAACGATGATCACCAGGTGCAGGAGCGCACCGACGCCTGCCGCCAGCACGATCGACCACACCACATCACCGGTGTCCAGACGCGGGGGCGACGTGGGGAAGCGGACGGTGAGACTGCCGGTCTCAAGGCCCGTCCAGCGTCCGAAGCCCGTGAACACCACGGCTCCGACGCCGCTCGACAGCAGCGCGGGGAGCATCACGATGAACAGTTGTGGACCGCCCACGCCCGCCACTTCGATCAGAAGGACCGCGGCGATGAGCGGATTGCCGAAGATGGCGGCAATGGCTGCCGCCGCGCCTGCCGAGTACAGCAACGCGGTGCTCTGCGGGGTGGCGGGGGCGCGGACGAGATGCCGGAACAGCATGGCCAGACCGGCACCGAGGGCGATCAGAGGTGCCTCCGGGCCGAGGGCGGCACCGAGCGGCAGGCTCGCAGCCGCAGCGATGATCACTCCTGGCAGCGCCGCCGCCGAGGCGCCACCCGCTTTCAGGCCGTACGCGGGGACGTGACCGCCCGCGCCGGGCAGGTGAGTCGCCACCAGCCCCACGAGGACCCCGGCGACGGCGAGCAGCGGCAGCGGCCACCAGGCTGGCGGGGTGTCCCAGCCCCAGGCCTTCGGCAGGTCCGCCCAGATCGCGTGCTCCAGCTCGTGCAGGCCGACGAGGAACCCGAAGGCCGCCAGCGAGATCGGAATGCCGATCAGTGCGCTGAAGATCAGGAGCTTGCGGTATGCGGGCGTACACAGCAGATCGCGCAATCGGTCGGCTTCGGGGGATTCAGGGGATTCGGTACCAGGGTCAGGAGTCAAGGTGCACGCTCCTCCGGCGCGGGCGAGGACTGACGTCGCTCCAGGCCGAGCCGGACCGCCCCGACCATGACCTTCGCGATCATGCCTACGAGGATGAGGTCGGCCACCATCTGGCACGTGGTCAGGACTCGGGCTGTTTGCGAGACGGGCACGATGTCGCCGAAGCCGACGGTCGCGAAGACAGTCACCGTGAAGTACAGGGCGTCGTTCCTGCTGAGCGGTTCGGAGAAGGAGTGCGCTCCTTGCTCTTGCGCGTACAGGAAATAGGTGGCCGAGAACAGCAGCAGAAAGAGAGGAACGGCAGTGGTCAGCGCCTCGATGGCGCGCAGCCGAGGATGCGGCGAACCGATGATGCTCACCGCTTGCAGGGCAAGCAGTGCGCCGATGCCCAGCAGGCCCATGCCGAGCACCGTGGCGGTGTGCTGGTCCAGGTCACGGTCCAGGGGGAGCAGGTAGTACGCCAAGGTGGAGGCTGCCACCGCGGCCATGGAACGCAGGAGCGGCAGGAGCAGGCGTACGCGGTGCGGGCGCAGCCGGCGGCCCCGGTCGCCTTCCTGTGGCGTGCTCACGAAGGCTGCGGTTCCTTCTCGCCGCCATCCCGCCTGGTCCCGTCCGCCGTGTCGTCGGCCTCGTCGAGGAACTCGCGCACGGCGAAGGCGGCCAGGACCGCGGCCACGATCCACAGCACGACCACCGTGCTCGGATACGACCAGGTGACGAGGACGATCAGCGCGATCAGGAGGATCAGCCCGCCGAGCCAGCGCTTGTGGCGATGGACGAAGCGGCCCGTCGCGCCGAGCCGCAGGCCCGCCGAGCCGGCGACCCCGCGCATGGATGCGATGCCGCTGGCGCACGCCTGCCGGATCGTGACGGCCGCGCGCGAAGGCCCGGTCAGGAAGGCACCGCAGGCTGTGACCAGGGCGACGGCGGCCACCGCACGGACGGTGGCCCGCAGGAATCTGACGAGCGCGTCGAACACGGCGGCCGCCGCGTCCTGCGACATCCCGGCCGGCAGGCGGTCGAGGTAGATACCGCGGAAGACGGTCAGGCTCACTCCGAGAACCAGCATGCCGAAGGCCACGGCAAGCGCCGCCGCCACCAGGACGCGCCGCCGGTGGGCCGCCAGGAAAACCGCTGCGGCGGCGATCAGTACGGTGATCACCGGCAGCCACGAGCCGACGATCTGCAGAATCCGGGTGTACGTCTTGACCTTGGCGAGCTCTTCCGAGGAGAAGACGACGAAGTCGCTGTGCACCTGCGGGATGCGCCCGGCGCGGGAGAAGCCGGATTTCACCAGTTCGTTCTTGGCCCGCTCCACGATGGGGCCGACGTCGATGGCCACCTGATCGTCCTTCAGGGTGACGGCGCCGCCGCCTTTGCCCGTGAGCGCCTTGTCCAAGGACCGGTGTGCGACGCGGTTGGCGTCCGTCCACAGCGTTTCGAAAGCGGAACTCGACACGAGCCGCTGGACCGTGGTGCTCACCAATGCCTTGAGTCCGTTCTCGATGGGGCCGTTCAGCTCGCCGATCAGTTTCGCGGCGGCGGGACGGGTCCCTTCCTGCTGGACTGCTGTGGAGAGCTCCGCCACCAGGGCCTTTACGTCGATCTTCTCGAGGATCACCGTCGTGGCTCGATTGGTCACCGCCGTCTGCACCGCCGGGTCCGCGGCGAGCGGCGCGACGGTGTCGACGTAGCGGTCGGTGTCCTCGACCATGCTGTTGGCCCACACCGCGAGGACCGACAGCACGGACAGCAGCGCGGCCAGGACCACCAGCACGGCGGACAGAAACGACCGCCAGCGATGCCGGCGCGGTCTCCCGCCGCCCTCCAGCTCAGCGATGCGGCGCTGCAGATCCGCCAACTCGTCCCTCTGTGCATGCGGAGAGGGCGTGCCGGGTGACGGATCCGGCCGGCTGGGCTGAGCTTCCATACGGATCTCCTGCGAGGAAACTTCGAGGGTGACCGAGAGCGACGGAGCAACCGCCGCCAGTCCAGCAAAGGCGCTCCCGGCAGGTCCCGCGACCGGAGCCACGACGTCGGCCCCTTGAGGCGTGCCCTCATGGGGCCGACGTCGTGGCTCCACGGACGGACACCGGCCGGAGCCGCACGGCCGCATACGGCCGGTCGGATGAACGCCCCCTCTGACCCGGTTCGCTGCCGGCAGTGACGCGGCCCCACGACGGTGCTGGACCTCCTCGGCCTCGCGCGGAGGAGGTCCAGCCGCCGCGAATGAACGGTCGTCGGCGCGGCTGACAAGAGAATCGCCCCTCAGCCTCACGACGGGCCAAGCCGCCCGTGCGGAGCATCGGCCGTCGCGTCGGGCCGGTTGACGCGGCCTGCCCGCGGATGGCGATCTCCCCGATCACGTCGGCGCTCAGGGCCCGCTCCGGTTGTCGGAGTCCATGGGGAGCCGGGCCGTACCCCGTACTGCTGCCGCGTCGGCCGAGGAATGGCCCAGTCCGTCCCCAAGGACGGACTCGCCCGGCTGCATACCCACGAGGCCCGGGCCCCGTCGATCCCCACGGGATCGCCTTCGAACTGCCTACTTCTGCGAGGGGTAGCGCCCGCCGATGCCCTGTCGGTCGGCCTGCTCGGCGACAGCGCGCCGGGCCGCGTCGGGAAACTCCCGCTCGACCGACTCCTGGAGCAGACTCAACTCGGCTCGCACGGAGGGATGCTGTTCTGGCGGAAGGGTATCGAGCAGGCCGTCGAGCAACGCGCGGAGCCGACGGCAGATCTGCACCGACGATGCTCCGTAGTCGCGGATCTCGCAGAGAGCGAGCTGAAGGTAGCTTTCCCAGTCCCGCCCGAGCAGCACGAGCCGGGGATGCCCCTGGCGATCGGCCAGAACATAGCGACCGGGCAGGGGCGCTGTGCGCACCATGTGCAGGAACGACTCGATGTAGTTGAGCACCTGCACCGCGGTCGTGGGGTCGTTCACCGCGGGGGAAAGGGCCCTGATGGCGATGTCGACGAGGATCCTGAGGGCGAAGGCGGGGTCCTGCTCGATCGTGCGCTCGGCCCCGAGGGCGACCAGAGCGGTCACCCGTTCCGGGTCGGGTTGCGACGTGCCGCCGTGGACCTCTACGAGGACCGCACCAGGCGGTGCGAAGTCTCCGATGAGCCGGGTGACGACGAAGACGCAGTCGCGACGCGTCGCCTCGGCGACCAGCCCGGCCACGTTGAAGGACTGGATGGCGCCGCCGCGTTCGGAACAAATCCGCATCACCGGGGTCCCGGACGGCACGGCCTCGTTCGAGTTCGGCGCCGCGCCGCGGATCTCCACGGCGCCACGGCGGAAAACGGCTCGCCCCATGCGTGCGACCAGGTCGGCGATGGCCACCGGTCTCAGACTGTGCGTGAACCGGTTCAGGTAGACGAGCAGGAGCACCAGGCTGATGGCCACCGCTCCGCCGGCCAGGGTGACCCCGAGGTCGGGCACGGAGTCGTCCTCGATGCTGCGCAGCAAGGAGAAGGCGAACGCGAAGGTCCCGGTGAAGGTCGCCAACACCGCCTTCTGCAGACGGTCGCGGTACCACAGGCGCATATAGCGAGGAGAGAGTGTCCCGGTGGCCTGCTGGACGACGAGGACACCGATGGTGACAACGAACCCCAGCAACGCCACCATCGCCCCGACAATGGCGGTGAGCACGCCGCTCGCCGTACTCGCGGAATAATGCCAGCCGCTGGGCGGCCACCCCGTTCCGTCGGCCGCAATGGCCCATTCGGCGAGAGTGCCGCCCAGGGCGAGACCGAGCAGCGGGACGATCCACAGGCTGGACTTGATGTATTGCCGCACCCTGAATCTGGTCGCCCAGGACGCCACGATCTTCACCTCACGCCCCTTTGCCGGAGGAGCCCAGTACTGATGGGCGCGCTGGAGCGCCTGGCTTGGTCTGCGGGACCGCTGTCTCTCACGGTAGGGCCGTTCTCTGGGGAGTGCAGCGGCAGTGCCATGGCGCCCCGGCGGCACTTCGCTCGGCAGGACGGCGCGACGTCAGAGGCCTAAGCTGACGGATGGCACCGGATCCGCCCTCGCGCTGCCTAACCGGTGACCTCTCTCGCCGCCGCGTGCGGAGCCCTACGAGGCCGCTCAGGCGGATCCCGATCCTTGTCGGCGCAGGCCGAAAGGGGCTCACGATGGACGACTATCCCCTGATCGAGAACCATGGGCTGATCGGTGATCTGCAGACCGCGGCCCTGGTCACCACCGACGCCACGATCGACTGGTTCTGCTGTCCACGCTTCGATTCACCCAGCGTCTTCGGCGCTCTGCTCGACCGGCGCAAAGGCGGCCACTTCACCGTCCGACCGGCCGCGAGCGACTACGAGACCAAGCAGCTGTACCACCCCGACACCGCCGTCCTGGTGACACGCTTCATGACGGAGGCCGGCGCCGGCGAGGTCGTCGACTTCATGCCGGTGACCGGGACGACGGCGACGCCGCGCCACCGGCTGGTCCGCATGCTGCGCTGTGTGCGCGGCAGCATGACGTTCGAGGGCGAGATCGCCCCGCGCTTCGACTACGGCCGCAAGCCGCACGAGCTTCACATCACCGAGCACGGGGCCCTGTTCAGCTCGGAGGACATGGACCTCGCCGTGCACGCCGTCCGGGAGCCGCACGACGAGCGACTCCTGAACGCTCTCTCGGGCGACAAGGACCTCCGCTTCACCCTGACCCTGCAGGCGGGACAACAACGCGGCCTGGTCATCGAGTCATCGCCCGCAGGGCCGCCCCACGAGGTTCGGCTCGCGGAATTCGAGGAGCTGTTCCACGAGACGGTCCGCTTCTGGCGCTCATGGCTCAGCCAGTCCACCTACACAGGCCGGTGGCGCGAGGCGGTCGAACGCTCGGCCGTGACGCTCAAGCTCATGACCTACGCGCCGAGCGGCGCCCTGGTCGCCGCCCCCACGACGGCGCTGCCGGAGCAGCTGGGCGGCGAGCGCAACTGGGACTACCGCTTCACCTGGATCCGCGACGCGTCCTTCTCCGTGTACGCCTTGCTGGGCCTGGGTTTCAAAGAAGAGGCGACGGCGTTCATCAGCTGGCTCCACAACCGGGTGAAGGAAGAGGCCGGCCAGGGCAACGGCACCGGGCCGCTGAACATCATGTACCGGGTCGACGGCTCGTCCGACCTGGTGGAGGAGGAGCTGAAGCACTGGGAGGGCTACCGCGGCTCCGCCCCCGTCCGCATCGGCAATGGAGCCGCGGACCAGCTGCAACTGGACATCTACGGCGAGGCGCTGGACAGCATCTACTTCGCGCACCAGCACGGCATCCACCTCGACACCCGGGGATGGACCGCGCTGCACACCCTTCTCGACTGGCTGGTCGGCCACTGGGACCAGCCCGGAGAAGGGCTGTGGGAGACCCGCGGCGGCCGCAAGGACTTCACCTACGGCCGAGTGATGTCCTGGGTGGCCTTCGACCGCGCCCTGCGCATCTCCTACGACGACGGGCGCCCGGCGGCCCGGGGCCGCTGGATGGCCGAGCGCGACAACCTCTATGCGCAGGTCCTCGACCAAGGATGGAATCAGCAGAAGCAGTCCTTCGTGCAGCACTACGGTGACGATGTGCTGGACTCGTCGCTGCTGCGCATGCCGACGGTGGGCTTCATCACGCCCGATGACCCGATGTGGAAGTCCACCATGGACGCGATGGACCGTGAACTGGTCAGCGACAGCCTGGTCTACCGCTACAACCCCGAAGCGTCACCGGACGGATTGCGCGGCACCGAAGGGACCTTCTCCCTGTGCACGTTCATGTACGTCGATGCCCTGGCGCGGGCCGGTCGCACGGATCAGGCCAGACTGGTGCTGGAAAAGATGCTCACCTACGCCAACCATCTGGGCCTGTACTCCGAGGAGATCGCCCTGACAGGCCGTCAACTGGGCAATTTCCCCCAGGCCTTCACCCACCTGGCGCTGATCGATGCGGCCATCACCCTCGACGCGACCCTCAACAGCAAGCGCGTGACGGCATAGGGAAACCGGTGAAACGCCGGCTCCGCTGCCCTTCGACGCTCAACCTTGGGAGGAAGCGGAGCCGAGCAGCACCACCTGGTCGCCCTCCCCCGGGATGACCTGCCGCTTGTCGGTGACCGGCTCCAGCCGCCGGTCGGCGCGGACGACGAACAGGGTGTCGTGGCCCTCCGGGAGGGGGGCCGAGCCGGGCCTGATCACGAAGCGGGCTCCCAGCTCGTAGCGTGCCGCCAGGACGTGGCGAACCAGCGCGGTGCCGAACAGGATGTCGCCGCCGGTGTAAGGGGCCACGACGCCATGGCCGCCGTGCGGCGGTCCCACCCGGTACACGGGGCCTTCGACGCTGTCCTGCATCACCACGGCGGCGAGCGCGTTGAAATCGTCGTCGTCGGTGGCCAGGAAGACGGCCGTCACACCCTCCAGCCTCGCCCCGGGATTGGTGGCCGTGGCCAGCAGATCACCGGTGGCCAGCTCGATTCCCGCGGCATCGATGCGTTCTCGTTCCGCGTCGCCCCCCGCCCACATCAGTACGTCCAGGCCGGCGCTCTGCAACGTCCTTCCCAGGTCCACCACCCATGGCTCCCCGCCCACCAGCAGGATCCGATGTCCCCCGGGTTCGACGATGCCGAGCCGTCGCGCCACCGGCGCCGCGGTCAGCGCGTACAGCACGACGGTGCCCACGATCACCAGGAAGGTGACGGGAAGGATGCGGGATGCCCCGGGTTCCCCCTGTTCGACGAGGCCCGCTGCGAATGCCGAGGCCGTCGCCGCGGCCACGATGCCTCGCGGTGCCATCCATCCGATGAAGGCCCGCTCCCCGAGGGTCAGGCCGGACCGGGTGGTCGACGCGAAGGCGATCACGGGGCGCACGATCAGGACGAGCAGAGCGATGAGGCCCAGTGCCGGCAACAGCACGGGCGTCACGGAGGCGGGAGGGACGCTGGCGGAGATGGAGACGAACAAGAGACCGATGATCAGTTGGGCCAGTGTCTCGAAGAAGGGCCGTCGGGCCGGAATGTCGAAGCCGCGGATGTTGGTCACGGCGAGACCCGCCACGATCGCGGCGATGAGCCCGGTGTCGTCCCGGACGACGTCGCACACCGCGGACACGGTGATCACCGTGGCCAGTTGCGCCAGCGTTCCCAGGGTCTCGCCCAGCCGCAGGGTGCGCAGCGTCAGCCACAGCACGGCCGTCGCCACCGCTCCCCCGACCAGGCCCACAATGAGGCTGAGCGCGAACTGACCCAGTTGGTGCCCCCGGCCGATGTCGACCTGGTGCGTCGTGGCCACGGCATGGAACACGAGCGCGCCCAGGATGCCGCCGATCGGATCCGTCAGCGTCCCTTCCCAGATCAGGATGCGGCGCACCTTGTCGTTCGGACGGACGAAGTCGAGCAGTGGACCGACGACGGTCGGGCCGGAGACCACGAGGATCACACCGAGCATCGCGGCCACCCGCAGGGGCATGTCGAACATCGCGGGCGCCACCGCTGCCGTGACGAAGAACGTGAGCAGCACGCCGACCAGCAGCAGCCTCCCCACGATCCATCGCGTCCCACCCGTGAGTTTGCCCAGATTGAGCCCGAGGCCCGCGTCGTAGAGGATCACCGCGACGGCCATCGAGACCAGTGCGGAGAAGTCCGGGCCTATCAGCTTGTCCGGATGGATGACGTCCGTCAGCGCCCCGGCCGCGAAACCCGCCGGCAGCAGGATGATCAGTGCGGGGACGCGCAGCTTGCTCGCCAGGATCTGAGATCCGGTGGCGAGAGCGAACGTCAGAGCGATCCCGAGAAGGATCTCGTCGTCCGTCACAACAGTTCCCTCATTCGGAGTGCGGGCGCGATCGGGATACGGCGGTGGCCTCAGGCGGCGCCGGAGGGGCCGTCCTCGCCCGCGCCGCTGTGTCGCAGTTCGGCGTCCGTGAGTTCCTCCAGTTCGCCGTGGGTGTCCAGCCAGTACAGGAGCGCGACGGCCGGGAGGACCACGACCACGGCGATCACCGTGACCACCACCAGCCACGTGAGTGTGGCGGGGGCACCCGCCCCGTCGGACACGGTCAACGACGTCGGAAGGAGGTAGGGGCGCTGGGCCATGCCCCAGGCGAGCACCGCACCCGCGACAACCGCGACAGCTGCGACCCGGACCCAGACGCCCGGCGTCCGCAGAAGCAGCCCGATCGTCGCGAGGGCGGCCACTCCCGCGGCGATGACGAAGCCCAGACCCACGCCATGGGTCAGTCCGTGCCATACGTGCGCACTGTCGTCCCGGGTGACGGACAACGCGAGCACGGCCAGCACGGACACGACCCCGAGACTGGCCAGCGCGCGCCGCCGGAAGTAGCCGACCAGACCGGCATCGAGGCGCCGGGCGTCCCCCGTGAGGAAGACCGCGCCGAGGAACGCCGTACCCGCGACAGCGGTCAGACCGAACATCAGCGAGGTGGGGTTGACCCACGCGTCCGCCGAGGCCTCCGTGCCGGGCGAGACCCGGCCCGACGCGACCCCGCCGACAGCCGAGCCGAGGAAGAACGGCGTCACGAGTGAGGCCACGGCGAACACCGCACCGTACAAGCGCCGTCCCACGAGCCGGCGGGCGGGCTTGCGGAAGGCGAAGCCCGCGCCGCGCAGGACCATGCCCATCGCGGCCAGGGCCAACGGCAGCCACATCGCGGAGAACACGGTCTGGAAGAGGGTCGGAAAGCCGGTCCACATGATGACGAAGACGAAGATCAGCCAGACGTTGTTCACCTCCCACACGGGAGCCATGGCGTGGTCGATGAGCTGCCGGGGACGCTTGCCGCGCTCCGCCCCACCCGCCGTGAGATCCCAGAATCCGGCGCCGTAGTCGGTGCCGCCCGCACACGCGTACGCGGCGACGGCGAGGAGCAGCGTCACGGCGATGACGTCGGCGGTCACGGGCGGCCGTCCCGGGGCCTGCCTCCGGTGCCGGAGGTGAGGATGTCGCCGGCCTGAGGAGCTGTTCTCGGCCCGTAGGGGGTATCGGCCTCCGGTGCGTGCGCCGCCTGTTGCTCGTCGGCGAGCCGCCAGCGCGCCCGCATCTTGAGCAGGACCGTGAGCAGCGAGCCGAAGACGAACACGTACACCACGAGCACCAGGCCGAACATGATCCACAGGGTGGTGGAGCGGGTCGAGGTGACCGCCTCGGCGACCCGCATGTTCTGGTAGACGATCCAGGGCTGGCGGCCGACCTCGGTGGCGACCCACCCGCACTCCACCGCCACGACGGACGCGACTCCGGCGCATGCCGCGCCGCGATAGAACCACTTGGATTCGGGAAGCCGGCGGTGGCGCAGCCAGATCCATCCGTAGCACAGCGCGAGCAGCAGCAACGCGGTGCCGATGAAGACCATCGTGTCGAAGGCCCAGTGGGCGATGGTCGCCTGGGTGGCGGTCGGCCGTTCGCTGGCCGGGACGGAGGTCAGCCCGACCACCTTGGTGTCCGGGCGGAACCCGGCCAGTACGGAGTCGAGCAGGGGAATCTTGATACCGCCGGAGATCGAACCGTCCGGGTGCAGGCGACCGTAGAGGTATTCCGGTACACGGGTGTCGGTCTTCCAAACGATCTCCATGGCCGCGAACTTCACCGGCTGTTTGTGGAAGACCGACCGCGCGATGGAGTCGCCCAGGACCATCTGCACGGGCGCGGCGATGGATGCGATCGTGAAGGGAATGGCGAACCCGAGCCGGTGATACCGGTCCCGCCGGCCCCGCAGCCAGCCCACGGCATAGACGCCGGCCACCATGTAACCCGCCGTCATCAGCATGGCTACGACGAAGTGCCAGTACTGCGGCCCGAACATGGGCGTGAAGATCGCCTTCCACACGTTGACGTCGACCGGTCTTCCCGCGGCGTCGAGGGAGAACCCCTGCGGTGTGTTCATCCAGGAGTTGGCGGCCAAAATGCCGAACGCGCCCAGCAGGGCGGTGGCCGGGAGCGGCAGCCCGAGCAGGAAATGGGTACGCGGTTTCAGCCTGCGCCACCCGTAGAGGTAGATCGCGATGAGCACCGCCTCGAGGAAGAACGCCCAGGCCTCGACACCGAACCCGATGCCGAAGACGTCGCCCCACCGCCCCATCAGTCCGGGCCAGAGCAGACCGAACTCGAAGGAAAGCACCGTGCCGGTGACGACGCCGACCGCGAACTGCACCGCCATGACGGCCGACCAGCGCCGGGCCAGGAGCAGCGCGGTGGCATCGTGGCGGCGCAGCCCTCGGTAGTGCATGACCAGGGTGAGGAAAGGGAGCGCCACGCCCAGGGGCACCAGGATGATGTGGGAGGCCAGGGTGAAGGCCATGAGCTCCCGGGCCGGCAGCAGTTGCGCTGGGGCATCCGCCACCAGCGAGACGTAGGTGTGCATCGACGCCCTTACTGTTCGCGGCGTACCAGGGAAAGGTCAGCCGCCGGTGGCGAACCCGGGGAAGAGGGTCATGCCGCCGTCCACGTACAGGGTTGTCCCCACGACGTAGTCCATGAGGTCGGACGAGAGGGCGACGACGGCGTGGGCGATGTCGTCGGGGTCGCCGATCCGGTCGTAGGGAATCAGCCGCAGCAGGTCTTCCCGGGCCTCGGGCGTCTCCCAGGCGCTGCGGTTGATCGGCGTCTTGATCGCACCGGGGGCGACCGCGTTCACCCTGATCTTCTCCGGGGCGAGCTCCTGGGCCAGGGTCTGCATCATCATCTGCACGCCCCCCTTGGAGGACGCGTAGTTGACATGACCGGACCACGGGATGAGCTGGTGCACCGAGCTCATGCAGATGATCTTCCCGGCCGCGCGGGACACCTCGGGGACGACACCGCGGCGCCGGAACTCCTTGGCCGCCTCCCTCGCGCACAGGAACTGCCCCGTGAGGTTGACATCGATCACCGTCTGCCACTGCGCCAGCGTCATATCGGTGAGCCGGGCGTCGCGCTGCAGCCCGGCGTTGGCCACCAGGATGTCGATCGTCCCGAATTCCTGGACCATCCGATCCACCATGGCGACGACCTGGTCCTCCTTCGACACGTCCGCCTCGTAGGCGGCCGCGCGCACCCCGAAGGAAGTGAGCTCCTCGACGACCTTCTCAGCGGCGTCACGATCCGCCACGTAGTTCACGACCACGTCCGCGCCGGCCCGGCCGAGCCCGAGTGCGGTGGCCCTTCCGATGCCCGAATTCGCTCCCGTGACCAGTGCCTTCTGACCCCTCAGCAGGTGCGCCGGAATGACGCCCTGGGGTGCTTCGGTCGCATCCACCATGTTCTGCCTCCTCGCAGCGCGGCCAGGGCCCGCCGCCTGCGGCCGGCCCGGCACGCAGGTCACGCAATCACCGGTCGCGGCGGACAGCATGGCCACGCAGCGGTCGTTGAGCCGTTGGGTCGAGCATCTTCGTCCCATCGGACGAGCGGCCCCGACCGGTCAGCCGAGCCGCGCGAGGAGATGGTCGCCGATCCGCAGCGCGTTGGCGATGGCCGTCAGGGACGGGTTCACCGCGCCGATGCTCGGGAAGAAGCTCGTGTCGACGACGTACAGATTGTCCAGGTCGTGGGCCTTGCAGTTGACGTCCAGCGCGGAGGAAGCCGGGTCGGTTCCGAAGCGGACGGTGCCCGCCTGATGCGCCGTCGCGCCGATCGGCATGCCCTTGTGCAGGTAGATGCTGCGGGACAGCAGCCGGTGTTCATGCATGCCCAAGTGGCCGAGCATGCCCTGAAGCTTGTGCCTCAGCCGCTTCATACCCTCGATGTTGTTCGTCTCGTCGAGAGCCAGACGGATACGGCCCTCGGATTCGACAGTGACCCGGTTGTCGGCCAGGGGCAGGTCCTCACCGCACAGCCAGAAGTCCACGGCGTGGTGCGCCAACACCTCGAAGGGCATGTCCGGAGCGACCGCTCCCGCCCATCGCGGAGCCTGGCCGTGAATCTGCTCGGCGTCCGACTTGCCCAGCATCTGAATGCCGCCCAGAGGGTAGTCCCAGTCGTCCGCGCCGAAGTACCAGTCGTGCAGAGCCAGGGTCTTCTGGAACTGGGTGTCGTTGGGCTCCTTCGAAATGGCCATCAGAGCAAGGTTGTTGTGCCGCATGTAGAACCGGCCCACCACATCGGAGCTGTTCGCCAGTCCGCGTGGATGCTGCTCGTTCGCCGACGCGAGAAGCAGCGCGGCGGAGTTGACCGCGCCGCAGGAGACGACCACCACATCCGCCGTGAACCGCACCTCCGAGCCATCGGCAAGCCGGCCGACGACGCCGCTGACGCTGCGCCCCGTCGCATCCGTCTCCAGCCGGACCACTTGTGTGTTGGTGGTCATCTCGACCTGAGGATGGAGCAGAGCGGGTTCCACACAGATCACTTCGGCATCGGACTTGGCACGCACCAGGCAGGGAAAGCCGTCCACCCGGTTGCATCGGATACAGACGCTGGAGTGGGTGGCACGCCCGGTTCCGTCCTGGCTGAGATTCACGCCGATCGGCAGGTGGAAAGGGTGCAGGCCCCGCTTCTCCAAGTCATCGCTCAGTTGCTGGATACGCGGTTCGTGCTCCACGGGCGGATGGGCATACTGCGCGCTGGCCACGCCCCCACTCGGATCCTCGCCGTGCCGGCCGTGCACGAGGTACAGGTGCTCGGCCTGCGTGTAGTACGGCTCCAGCTCCTCGTACGTGATCGGCCAGGCAGGCGAGAGACCCCCGTGATGCCGGATTTCCCCGAAGTCCTCGGGGCGGAGCCGGAAGAGCGCGGCGCCGTAGAACTTCGTGTTTCCGCCGACGTAGTAGTTGACCTCGGGCGGGAACTCGGTCCCGTGCCGGTCGATCCAGAACTCCGGTGCGCGGTACTTGCCCTTGACGAACACGGCTGTTGAGTCCCAGTTGTCCCGCTCACGCGGCAGGTAATCGCCCCGCTCGATGAGGAGCACGCGCTTGCCGGAAGGGGCGAGCCGGTGGGCCAGCGTGCCGCCACCCGCGCCGGTACCGATGATGATGACATCGTAGTGAGGGGTGTCGCCCACGACGACCACCGTCCTTGCGATCACGGCCCTGACCTGCGTCAGAGCCTGTCCCCCCTGGCCGAGGCCGAGTTGGTCCCCCACGTGCGAACGTAACTCCGCCGCCGGTGATCGGCGACCGCACGGGCAGCGCCCTCGACACGAGCCGCAGCACCTCGATTCACAACACGGCGATCGGGTTGACCGGCGAGCCGGTGGCGGCGGGCAACCGGAGCGGGGCGATCACACACAGGAAACTCCAGCGCCCGGTCTCGGCGCACACCGGGGCCAGCTCCTCGAACTGCAGGTAGTCCAGCAGATGCACGCCCATGGCCTGCATGGCCAGGGCATGTACCGGGAAGTCGATGCCCTCGACCGGGCTGGGAGCGGCGTCGTTGTTGCCGTCCCCGCCCAGGACCGCGACGTTGCGGTCGGCCAGGAACTCCAGGGCGAGGGGATGCAGCCCGGCGCGCTCCTGCGCCGCGTTCCACGCCCCGTGCTCGCTGCGACGGCGGCGATGGCCCACCCGGACGAGCAGGACATCCCCGGGGCCCACCCGGACTCCCTGAGCGGTCTCGGCGGCGGTCAGATCGTCCGCGGTCACCGCTTCGCCCGGTTCCAGCCAGGCGACGCCGCGCAGCCGCGGGATGTCGAGGAGCACACCGCGTCCGACAATGCCGTTCGCGACCAGGTCCAGGGTCAGCGCGTGGGCCCCCTCCTGCGTCACGCTGTCCGCGGACACACCGGCGTGCAGCCGGCCGTCGAACAGCACGTGACAGAGCGCGTCGAGATGGCTGTCCGCATCCCCGTGCACGTTCATGGCGAAGCGGTCGGTGGCGAATTGCAGCCCTTCCGGTCGCCCACCGGAAGACAGTGGTCCGGTCATCCAGTGGCAGGCCGGGTCGGGGTTGTCCGGACCCGGCCGGATATCGATCGGTGCGGCCAGCGACACCGTGCGCCCGTACCGCACCTCAGTGGCGGCCGCCACGACCCGATCAGGTGTCAGATGGGCCAGTGCCCCGCGCGCGTTCGTCTCGCCCTCCGTCCACGCCGCGTCCCGCAACCGGGTGTGGAGCACCCGGAACTCGCACTCGTCCATGCGCGCGGCGGCCGGGCCAGGACCGGCCGACGTCACGGGGAATCCCACGAGGTGATCCCCCATCGCAGCACATGGGTGTCACCCGGCTCGAGAACCGTGAGACCGGTGCCGCTGCAAAGCGCGTCCGCCGGACAGGACATGGGCTCCACCGCCACGCCCCGGCGTCTGCGTTCGGGCTCGGCCAGCGTGTCACCCGTGTACACCTGGACGTAGCGGGTCCCGTCGCCGAGCCACAGATCGACGCCTCGCAGCCCGGAAGGATGGGCCAGCCTGACGACCGTCCGGCCGCGCGCGTCGCGGTCGAGACCGGTGAAGGCGGTGTCCAGCCGCAGATCGCCGATGGGGCGGGCAGCGCGGAAGTCGTACATGGTTCCCCCCACAGGCTCCTGGCCGACAGGCAGGCCCTGGTCGTCAGTGAGCAGCCGGTACCCGGCCGGAACGGTCAGCAGGGCGGTGTCGACAAGGTCGGTGCCGACCGTCAGATACGGATGCTGCCCCACCCCGTAAGGAGCGCGGACCGTACCGGAGTTGGTAGCGAAGACGGAGGCTTCCAGGCCTTCCGGACCGAGCCGGTACTCCGCACAGACCTCGAGGAGGAAGGGATAACCCGGCTGTGGGCACAGTGTGGTGCCGATCCTGAGCGAGTCCTCGCTGTGGGCGAGCAGCTTCCACAAGGTCCACCGCAGCAGACCGTGGATGGCGTTGCGCTGCACCGGTTCCGTCAAGGGGAGTTGCAGGTCGTGGCCGTCAAAGCGGTAGCGCCCGTCGGCCACACGGTTCGGCCAGGGGACAAGGAGCTGTCCCCGCCCTCCCGTGATGGCCGAGTCGCTGGTGAACCCATCGAGCAGCGACCGGTCGTTCACGACGTACTCGCGCAACGCGCCGCCCAGTTGGACGATGGAAGCCCGCTGCCCACCACGGCGCAACTGCCACTGGTCGCCCGTCGGGCCGGCGGAGACGAGCGGCTCCTCGCGTCGCGCGAGGCGCTCGATGAGCGGTCCGGGCGGCGGGTCGCCCGCAGCGTCTTCTCGGCGCATCAGCGAAAGCACCGACAGGGCAACAGCCTCCGGAGACTGGTCGATCTCGACCACCAACGGATGTTCATCGGGCACCGGCTCCTGTAGTTCGGCGAACTGACTGTCCAGCAGACCGGCCGGGAAGAAGTGGCCGTGCCGGGCGGCCAGCCGTGAACGGACCAGATCGTGCGACCCGTGCAGGTACACCAGACGCACTCCAGGGCGCCCCGCCACCAGGCGGTCCCGGTAGACACGCTTGAGCGCGGAACAGGTCACCACAGCCGACCGGCCGGCGGCGATCTCGCGGTCCATCCAGGCACCGATGGCATCGAGCCAGGGTTCTCGGTCGCTGTCCGTGAGTGCATGGCCGGCGGCCATTTTGGCGCGGTTGGCCTCGGAGTGGAACTCATCCGCGTCCCGATACGGCCGGCCCAGCCGCTGCGCCACGAGACGCGCCACCGTCGTCTTGCCCGACCCGGCGACGCCGACGATGAGCAGCACGTCCGGCGGCGGCCCGGCCACTGTCTCGCCCGCCACGGGCGTCGAGGTCCTGGACCTCAGTCCCGCATCGGCCCAGGGGCTACGCACAGCGCCCAGATGACGAAGGCATCGATGGCGATGAAGAGCAGCGCCCACCACGGGTTGTAAGGGAGCCACATGAAGTTCGCGATCATACTGAGACCCGCCAGCACCACGCCGACGACCCTGGCCCACGTGGCGCCCTTGAACAGGGCGAAGCCGGCACAGGCGATCACGAGGCCCAGTATGAGGTGGATCCAGCCCCACCCGGTGAGATCGAGCTCGTAGACGTAGTTGCGGGTACTCAAGAACACGTCGTCCTCGGCGATGGCCGAGATACCCGCGAGCAGCGTCATGATGCCACTGAAGATCATCATCACGGCGGCGAACACGACCCAGCCGCTGCCGTGCGCCGTCCTGGCCGGGCCGGCTTCTCTCACATTGGTTGTCACTACAGGTTCCTCCCTGTCGTGGGCTGCCCGTCGACGTTTCCGTGCGACAAGTCCGATACATCCAATCTGAACCTCCACGTCCCCCGGCGCACATCGGCGGCGCAGACCCGGGAGAACCCTGCGCAGTCGACTGCTCGTCCGCGGTCGGCAGCGGATGCGGCAGGAAGGGAGCGACGGTACTGGGGGGCACACAAACGGAGTCGACCCATGGACGACTATCCGCTGCTCGCTGCTGCGGAACGTCTTCCTCACGTTGACTTCCTCCTCCTCGTGAACGAAGAGGATTCCTACGGCTCACGCCGTGGGGGTTTCTGCTTCATCGCCGACTGCCCGCCCGGAGAACTCCGTTGAGGTCTTACACCGGCTCCACAGACCGTCGCCGCCAGCCCGGCGGCCAGAAGGTTCTTCGCCGCGTTCACGTCCCGGTCATGGGCCGTCCCGCAGGTCCCGCACGTCCAGGCACGGACGCTGAGTGGCATCCTCTCCCGCAGGTTGCCGCAGGCGGAGCACAGTCTGGAGGAGGGGAAGTAGCGGTCCACCGCGATCACTTCCCGCCCGTACCAGGCGGCCTTGTACTCCAGCAGGCAGCGGAATTCACGCCAGCCCGCATCCGCAATAGCCCGGGCGAGCGGGCGGTTCCTGACCATGTTGGTCACGGTCAGGTCCTCGATCACGAGCGTTTGATTTTCACGCACGAGCCGAGTCGTCAGCTGGTGAAGCAGGTCCCGGCGCCGGTCGGCGATCCGCGCATGGACTGTGGCGACGCGACGGCGGGCCTTTTGCCGGTTCGCCGAGCCCTTGGCCTTGCGGGACAGCTCCCGCTGCGCCTTGGCCAGCCGGGCCCGGTCACGGCGCTCATGCCGGGGGTTGGCGACCTTCTCCCCCGTGGACAGGGCGAGGAGATGGTTGAGGCCGACATCGATGCCGATCGCCGCATCGGTGGCGGGAAGCGGTGTGACACTGGGGTCTTCGCACAGGATCGAGACGAACCAGCGTCCGGCCGGGTCCTGGGACACGGTCACCGTGGACGGCTTCGCTCCTTCGGGCAGCGGCCGGGACCACACGATGTCCAGCGGATCCGTCATCTTCGCCAGCGTCAGGGCGCCGTCGCGGAGGCGGAACCCGCTGGTGGTGTACTCCGCCGACTTCCGCGACGCCTTCCGCGACTTGAAGCGCGGGTACTTCGCCCGCTTGGCGAAAAAGTGGGTGAACGCGCTCTGCAGGTGCCGCAGCGTCTGCTGCAACGGCACCGACGACACCTCGTTGAGGAAGGCCAGTTCCTCGGTCTTCTTCCACGCCGTCAACATCGCCGAAGTCTGGTGGTAGTTGACCCGCTCCTGCCGCGCCCACGCCTCACTACGGGCGGCGAGCGCCAGGTTGTAGACCTTGCGCACGCAACCGAACGTCCGCAACAGCTCCGCCGCCTGCACATCACTCGGATAGAAGCGGTACCTGAACGCCCGCTTCACAGAGTGCACGACCACGCCCACAACCTAGCCAGACCGCAGGCAGCGATCAAACCTGCCGGTCACGGCACTGCGATCCGCCCTGACGGCGCATCCCAGCCCTTTGCCCTGCTCCGCAGGAGTTTCGTTTCCTCCCCCGGCCGAAGCCGGGGGTATCCACGAAAGATTCCGATGATGGCTCTTGGTGTGGACGATGTGGTTCTTCCTGCTCTTCAAGCTGGTCACCAACCTCTGCCGGGACCACTCCCTGAACGGCTGGGCAAAAGCCCTCTGGCTGATCGGCGTCATCGTCCTCCCGCACATGGGCGTCTTCATCTACCTCGTCGCCCGCGCTCGCACCATGGGCGAGCGGGACGTCGAGCAGGCCCAGCATCGGGAAGCTGAACGCGCAACAGCAGATGGACGCCGCCCGATCCCGCGAGGCGCACCCTCACCCGTCCCCGCCCTTCCCTTTTCCCTTCTCCTTGTCTCGTCGGGGGCGTGGGGGTGTGCAGAGGAGGATGTCGGGCTCCAGACCATGGCTGGTCAGGGGTGGTGAGCTGCGGATACTCCGTCAGACCCGGTAAGGGTGCGGACCGTTGTCGGCGGGGTTGTGGGCGGGGTGCATGACGGGGATGCGAGCTTGGTCGGGGGCGGGGTCGTCCCATCGTCGCGCTGGGGTCCTCAGGGTCGCCAGTGTGGTCGGGGCCGGCTGATGCCGTAGCCGTACGCGGCGTCGGCAGGATGTGCTTCTGCCGCAGGGGGCTCGCTGGGGAAGTCTCAGTCGAAGTTCGATCTGTATACGCCGCGATATGCCGTGACCACTGTGATGGGCTGTCCCGGCGGGCTCTGCAGCGCAAGCACAACGTCACCTGGCACCCGGTGCGGCGGGCCTTGGACGGGCTGTGGCCAGCTGAGGCCATCCCCGGTGAGGGACAGAGGCTCCGGTGGTGCCGATGGCCCGCGGCCCCACCCACTCACGGCCGCCGGAATGCCTTTCCCGGACTGGCCCTGGAACGAGTGCACCGCGTCGAGGGGCGGTTGCCGATCAGGGCTCAGGGGCAGGCGTGGTCCGAGAAGGTCTCGATCTTCAGGCCGGCTGCGCGCCGGTGTTGATCTGTTGGGTGAGCTTGAGCAGCTCTTCGACGTGGTAGATCTCGGTGATCTTGCCGTCAACAACACGGACGATGTCGGTGCCCGTGATGTCGACCGGGTTGCCGCTGGCGGCGAACCCGAAGGCGTCCTCGGTGTGCGTCCCGGTCATCCGCCAGTGCAGGACCACCCAGCCGCCGGGAAGCTCCTGCTGGAACAGGATCCGGTGCTGCGTGCCGGTGAATCCGTCTCGGACCGCGGCGATCAGCACTCGCATGCCGTCGAGGCCCGAGGCGGCGCCGTCAGCGGGGTTGTGGTCGATCACGTCGGGGGCGAACACCTCGTCCGCCCCGGCGACGTTGCCGGTGTCGTAGAGCTCAAGGTTGCGCGCGGCGACCCGCAGCGCGGTGGTCGTGGCCGAGCGCACCATCTCGCTTGCGGTGTTGGCCGTACTGATCGCGGTCATGAGGTCCTCCATGGTGTGGGGTGGGTGCGGGCTGCTCCGCTATGGTTCCCTGAGGGAATCAGTTCCCTCAAATGAACTATTGGGGAGAGCATGAGTGAGCTGGATCACCCTTTGCCGGAATGTCCGATCGCCCGGTTCCTGACCGTGCTGGACGGGCCCTGGGCGACGCTGATCGTGCGGGAGCTGCTGACCGGCCCGAAACGCTTCACCGAGCTGCGTACCGGACTTCCGGGGATCAGCCCCAAGACCCTGTCCTCACGGCTGCGACGATTCGTACTCCTGGGGCTGGTCACCCGCACGGCCTATCCGGAGATCCCGCCCCGCGTGGAGTACGAACTCACCCCGGCAGGCGCACGGCTCGAGGTCGTGCTGGCCACCATGGGCGCCTGGGCCGAACAAGACCTGCCCCGCACTGGCGCGTTCCCCGTCGAAGATCGGTAACCAAGACCGGCCGACTGCCCGGCACTGAGCGTAAGAGAGTGGCCAGGGCGCCCGAAACAGTGTCTGCCAGAACACCTCAGGCCGAAAGGGCGGGCTGGCCGACGGGACTTGGAGACCCCGGGACCGCAGACAGGTGCTGACGCAGCGGCGCAGTGACATCGATTCCCATCGACATTGATCACGAAAACGCGCACCAAGTGACTCTCAGACTCAGGTCGAAACGACATCCAATCGACGTGGGCGCGCTGCCGTCGGCGCCCGCCTCCCCCACTGGGCAGCGGGTACGCGCCCGGATCACCGCCCGGCCCGCGTATCGATGTGCCGTCTGCGGCCACCAGGGTCAACGGGGTTCCGCGAGTCTGGTCGAGGTGGTCGACGAGCCGCTGCCGCCTCAGGAACGTGGCGGGCCGCGCAGGGAGGGCGAACCGGGTGCGCAGGAACGGGTCCCCCCAAGGATTGGCGCAGGGAGCGGCTGGAAGGGTCGGTCCTTGGGTGGTGTTCTCGTGGGTCTGGGCCACGGCGCGCTCACCGCCCCTGTCTGCTGAAGTGACGACCGCGAGCGGCCCTCGCTGGAGTAGCGGAGGGCCCTACGCGTTCGGGGCGAGCCGGGTTTCCTGTCGCGGGTCAGGCTGCCGGCAGCTCCTCCGCGGGGAGCCGGCCGGCCCGTACCGCGTCGAGCAGAGCCTGGTGGTCCCGCTCGTTCTGGTCGGCGTATGACTCCGCGAAGGAGGCGAGTGCGCGGTCGAAGGAGTCGCCGCTGCCGAGGTATGCGGCGATCGCGATGCGGTCGCCGGACCGCGCGTGCGCACGCGCCAGTGTGGCTCCGCACAGTTCGCCGAACGCCTTCAGGTCCTTCGGCCGCATCCTCTCCGGCATGGCGATGCCCTTCCAGTCGCGCAGCTGGCGGACGTAGAAGTCGCGTCGTTTGCCGTCGATCCCGTCCACCCGCTCCCAGCCGAGGAAGATGTCGCTGGTGGCCTGCATCAGCCGCTGGCCCGAGACCACCCGCTCGCCCTGATTGCGGTATCGGCTTGCGCCGATGTGCGCGGCGAGCACGGAGGTGTCGGCCTCCTTGGCCTGGAGGAAGAGCGGGTCCTGGTCGTCGCGGCCGAGGAGCAGGAAGATCCAGCATCGGGTGCCGACGCTGCCGACGCCGACCACCTTGCGGGCCACGTCGGCCAGTCGGTAGTCCTCCAGGAGCGTGCGCCGGTCGGAGGCGAGCGTGCGCCCGTACCGCTCGACCAGACCGCGGAACTGGCGCTCCAGCGCGCTGCGCTCCACGTCCGGCAGCAGGTCACCGGCCGGGATGAGCAGCGGGGGGTCCGCCGCGATCCTGGGCCGGCCGTCGACCTGCTCGGTGAGCTTGTCGAAAGCCTGGAGGCTGTCGCGGGTGCGGGCCTTCGCGATCGCGTGGGCCAGGTTCTTGCGACCGCGCTTCGTTGCATGGAGCCGGCCTGAGGCCAGTGATTCGAGGAGGTCCGCGTCGATCTTCGTGTACCAGACGTCAAGGTTGCCCGTTTCCGCGAAGCGGATCATCGCTTTGCGGTACGAACGGACTGTGGCGCGCACGATGCGGGCGCGTTCGTCGTCGTCGAAGCCGTTCTCCCGGCCCGCGATGACGAGGCTCGCCGACAGGCGCTTGACGTCCCACTCCCAGGGGCCCGGCAACGTCTCGTCGAAGTCGTTGATGTCGAACACCAACTGCCGTTCCGGTGAGGCGAGCAGACGGAAGTTCAGCAGGTGTGCGTCCCCGCACAGCTGGGCGGTGAGGCCTGAGACCGGGCTGTCGGCCAGGTCGGACGCCATGATCGCGGCGGCGCCCCGGTAGAAGCGGAACGGGGACTCCATCATCCGGGCGTAGCGGATCGGGACGAGTTCGGGCACCCGCGCCTCGGACTGCGCCTCAAGAATCGACAGCGGATCCGGCCGGTCGGGAGACGGCGTGTACACGGCGTGGTCCGACCGCGGCGAGCGGCGCCGTGCCTCCTTGCCGAGAGCCGCGCGGTTCTCGGGCGTGGTGTGGGGTGCGGCACGCATGGCCGTGGTCGCGTTCTGGGACATCGGAGACGCTCCTGCCTGGTCCTGCCTGCTCCTGCCTGCTCCTGCCTGCTCCTGCCGCCATGGGGGCGCCCGGCACGGGGCACGTCATACCCGGCGGGCAGATCCTTGGCCCTCTTCCTCATGCCGGCCGTGCGGATCACCGATGCCGGACGGGCGGCTGCTCTCAGCCCTGGGCTGCGATCTCGGCATCGGCGACGGCGATGGCCATGCCGAGCGCCGTGGCGATATTGCCCGCCGCGGTCATGACGCGGGCGGTGCCCACGATGGGTGCGATGGCGACCAGGACGTCCTGCAATTGTTCGACGGTCAGACCGGTTCTGATGGCCGGGTCGATGTGGGCCGCGTAGGAGATGGGCGGGGCGTCCGAGGCGGCGAGTGCCGCGATGCGCGTGAGGATGAGCGTGTCCGGGGCAAGCCCGCACCGCTCGACCGAGTCGACCGTCATGGCGGCGAGGGTGTCCAGGACGGGAGTGTCCGATGTGGACATGGCGTATGCCCTCCTGGTGAGTGTCGAGCCCGAGGGGGCGTGAGACGGAAGAACCGCATTCGGTATATATGAGACCCCTCAACCGTAGATCGCATTCGGGGCTCGCGCATCGCGCGCCGATGCTCCGCGGGCCCCGACGTGCGCGGCGGACCGCAGGGGACGAGATTGGAGGTGACCCGGCCGCTCGAACGTGACCGGCGGTTGCGCGGGGCGGCCCGACACCCAGGCAGTAAGCGGATCGGAGACACCTTGACTTCCTCCCCTGCCTAAAGGCGGGGGATTCCAGCGGTCGCCCGCTGGGGTTCCTGCTTCACCGACGACCGCCCCGTCCGGGAGGACTCCCGTTGAGGTCTTACACCGTCTCCACAGGCAGATGCCGCCAGCCCGGCGGCCAGGATGTTGCGTGCCGCGTTCACGTCGCGGTCATGCACCGCACCGCAGGCGCACGTCCACACGCGGACGTTCAGCGGCATCTTCGCCGCGACCGTGCCGCAGGCCCCGCACAGCTTCGAGCTGGGGAACCAGCGGTCGATCACGACGAGTTCACGCCCGTACCAGGCGCACTTGTACTCCAGCATGGAGCGCAGTTGCGTCCACGACGCATCGGAGATGGCGCGTGCGAGCGTGCCGTTCTGCAGCAGGTTGCGGACGGTGAGGTCCTCGATCACGACCGTTTGGTTCTCACGGACGAGACGAGTCGACAGCTTGTGCAGGAAGTCCCGGCGCCGGTCGGCCATTCGCGCATGCACGCGGGCGACTTTGCGGCGGGCTTTCTCCCGGTTCGCCGAGCCCTTCGCCTTGCGCGACAGCTCACGCTGCGCGCGCGCCAGCCGCGCGCGGTCACGCCTCTCATGCCTCGGGTTGGCGACCTTCTCCCCGGTGGACAGGGTCACCAGGGAGGTGATCCCGGCATCCAGGCCGACGGCCGCCGTGGTGGCAGCGGCCGGGGCGATGTGGTCCTCGCACAGCAAGGACACGAACCAGCGACCCGCCGCGTCACGGGACACCGTCACCGTGGTCGGCTCCGTCCCCTCGGGCAGCGGACGCGACCAACGGATGTCCAAGGGCTCCGTCATCTTGGCCAAAGTCAGCTGTCCGTCGCGCCAGGTGAAGGCGCTGCGGGTGTACTCGGCCGACGCACCCGACTTCTTCCGGCTCTTGTACCGGGGGTACTTCGCGCGCTGGGCGAAGAAGTTCCCGAACGCCGTCTGCAGATGGCGCAGCGCCTGCTGCAGCGGAACCGAGGACACCTCGGCCAAAAAAGCCAGTTCCCCGGTCTTCTTCCACTGCGTCAGCGCGGCGGAGGACTGCACGTAGGAGATGCGGCGCTGCTCGCCGTACCAGGCCCGTGTTCGCTCCTCCAGCGCCTTGTTGTAGACGAGGCGGACACAGCCGAACGTGCGGGACAGCTCAGCCGCCTGCTCGTTCGTGGGGTAAAAGCGGTACTTGAATGCCCGCTGGACCTGCCGCGTCACGTCTCACACTTTATCAACTTCCGTGTGGGCAGCGGGTGTCGTCCGGGGGGCGGTGGACCCCGGTCCGCCCTGACGGCGAACCGGCTTCCCCTGCCCTGCTCCGCAGGAGCTTCGTTTCCTCCCCGGCCTGAAGGCCGGGGTATCCACGAAGGAGAACACCGATGAAGGACCTCAAGTTCGAGCGGAAGCGCTCCCTGTCACGCCTTGAGGCGGCCGACCAACTCACGGCACTGGCCACCGCGCTACGCAAAGGCGGGGAGGCCGAAGTGGAACTCAGTCCCGGAACGCTGAGCCTGCACATCCCCGACGACCTTCGCAGCGAGATAGAGGTCGAGATCGGTGATGGGGAGATCGAGCTGGAGATCGAGTTCACGTGGCCGACCGCATCGCCTGGGACAGCGCCGTCACAAACGGCCGCAAGCGCGGAGAAGCCCACCACACGCACGCGCAAGAAGGCGCCCGCAAAGCCGAGGCGCAGCGCTACGAGCACCAACAGCGGCACAAGCGCGAAGCGGGCCGCGACGAAAAAGCCCTGAGAACCCGTCCGTCGGGGCGCAGCGCCGGCCTCCGTTGGTGAGGGCGGGTCCCGGACCGATGGCTTGATCGTTCGGGAAGTCCTGATCGCTGCTGGGCCCGTTGATTGGCCGGCGTCATGACTGATCTCGGACCGGTCGCCCGGCCGCCTGTCCCGATCAGGGCCGACAGGCTCGTGCTCCGTGAGTCTGAGGCCCGGGACCGTGCGGCGTTCATCGAGCTGCTGGCGTCGCCACAGGTGCACACCTACCTCGGCGGCCCCCACCGACGCGAAGAACTTGAGCGCGAGCTGCCCGAAGTGCCTGAGCGGTGGCCCGGGAGCTTCGTCGTCGAGCTCGACGGGACGATGATCGGCCAGATCCTGCTCAGGACAGCACCGGAGCACAGTCGCCCGGCTTCTGCGGGGAAGGCCGATCTCGGCTACATGTTCCTGCCGCGAGACTTGCCCGGAGACACGCTCGTCGTGCTGTTCCGGGACGCCGAGGGCAACCTCTTCTCTCCGTTGTCCACCTACGGCTTCTCCCGGTATGCGCCGACCCACGGCGAGTTCGTCGGCGACGTCTGAGCATCGCAGGGGCTGAAGATCGCTACGCGGTGGTGTGGCGCTTGGCCTCGGCAGTGATGATCTCCAGCGCCTCGGCGATGCGGTCGTGGTGGGTGCGGTGGGAGACCACGCAGACGCGCAGGCTGTAGCGGTTGTCGACAACCGTGCTGGAGAGCACGATGCGCCGGTGGCCGTTGATCCGCTCCAGCAGACGGCGACTCGCCTCATCGGCTCGCTCGGCGGCGGCCCGGCTGCCGTCAGTGGGACGGACGCGGAAGATCACGGTGGACAGGTCCGGGCGCTGCGGGACCTCCAGCTCCGCAACACCGCAGAGCGTGTCGTGGACGTGTTCGGCCAGGTCGAGCTTTTCGTCCAGAGCCTCGCGGAAGGCGTCCACCCCGTGCAGGTGCAGGGGAAGCCAGGCCCGCAGACCACGGATCTCGTGGGTCAGCTCGGGCCCGAGGCGGCCGGAGTCCGGGACGCTCCCCGCTCCCATGTCCTGAAGGTAGCTGCCGGTGCCGTCGTGCGCGGCGTGCAGGGCGGCGATGTCGCGGACCACCAGGGCGCCGGTGCCGAACGGCATGAACAGGGTCTTGTGCGGGTCCAGAGTGATCGAGTCGGCCTCCTCGAAACCGTCGAGGCGTTTCGCACCGCGTGCGGTGAGCCGGAAGAAGCCTCCATAAGCCGCGTCGACGTGGAACCACACGGCCTCGCGGCGGGCCAGGTCGGCCAGCTGAGGCAGTGGGTCGACGGTACCGGTGTCGGTGGTACCGGCGGTGGCCACCAGCAGGAACGGCCGCAGCCCGGCGTCCCGGTCGGCGCGGATCATCGCCGCCGCGGCCTGCGGGTCCATTCGCAGGTCCGGGGTGTGCGGCACGGTACGTATGTGTGCGGCGCGGATACCGGCGAGGCGGGCGGCTTTGGCGACGGAGTGGTGGGCGAAGGCGGTGGTGTAGACGGTGCCGCCGGCGAGATCCTCCCCGAGCCTGTGGTGGCGGGCGGCGACCGTCGCGGAGAACGTGGCCATCGAGCCACCGCTGGTCAGCAGCCCGCCGCTGCCCTCCGGCAGGCCGCACACCTCTTGGGCCATCCAGCGGATCACACTCTCCTCCAGCGCGGCGAGCGCCGGGGCGACCGAGGCCAGGCCGCCGTAACGGTTGACGGCACGGTTGTAGAACTCGGCGAGCGCGGCCGCGTACAGACCGCCGCCCGGGATGTACGCGAGGTGGCCGGGCCCGGCCGTCTCCACAGCGCAGTCGGCGGCCTCGTCCAGGCGCGCGAGCAGAGCCTTCAGGTCACCGCCCCGCTCGGGCGGCGGCGCCAGGAATGACTCCACCAGATCGGCCTCGGCCTGTGGGCCCAGGGGGCTGCTCGCTGGGCGGGCCGCGAGCCTTTCGGTGCGGTCGACGACCCGGTCCAGGACGAGACGACCCATTTCGGTCATCGAGGCGCGGTCGGGTTCCAGGGGGAAGCAGTGCATGACAAGTCCGAACGTGAGAGGGGTACGAAGGCGCGGTCCGGCGTACCGGCCGGAGCACGTGCCCAGGATGCGTCGCCAAGCCCGGCACACGATGGCGTAAACAAGGCCCAGGCGGCCCTGGGGCGCAGGATTATTCGCCGATCCGGCCAGTACGCTGCATTTCATGCCACGACCTCTGTACGACCGTATCGACCGGGCGATCCTGGACCACCTTCAGCGCCACGGACGCATCCCCAACGTCGACCTCGCCGAGGCCGTACGCCTGTCCCCCTCGTCCTGCCTGCGCCGCGTCAAGGCACTGGAGGAGGACGGGGTCCTGGCCGGCTACCGGGCCGATCTGGACCGCGAACGCCTGGGCCTCGGGCTGACGGTGTTCCTCTCCCTCAAGGTCGAGCACTCCCGCACCACCTCAAAGGTGGTCGCCGAGGCACTCAAGGCGATCGACCACGTGGTCGCCTGCCACGTGGTCTCCGGCGACGCCGACTTCTTCGTCGAGCTCGCCGTGCCGGACCTGCGCACCTTCGAAACCGTGCTCACGGACCAGATCATGGCCATCGCTCCCGTACGCGACGCCCGCAGCACCTTCTGCATCCGCACCGTCATCGACCGCGGCCCGCTCCCCCTCAACTCCTGGCCCGCCCCGCACGCATGACCGCACGACACGGCTTCATCCGCCGGAGCAGCACCGCGATTCCCCGGCCCGAAGAGGAAGCAGCACGCCGAGCGCCGCAGCAGCCAACTTAAGTACTCCGCACGGACACCGGGATCAGTGCGGACCGAGCCTCCCCGGCCCGCCCGTGCCGGCGCCGAACCGGTCGGGCACGCCCGCCTCGGCTATGCCCGATAGCCGTGCATGAGGCATGCCCAGTCGAGGCTGCCTCATCTTGTTCCGCCAATTCTTCGCCCCTGGCAGTGAGACACCTTGGTCAGGCCACGGGGCGGATCCGATCGCCGGTCGTCTCCCGGAGTGCGGCTTCCAGCCGGTCGCGGGCCTCGGTCTGGGCGGCGATCCGTTCGTTGAGGAGCGCCAGCCGTTCCCGCGCGACCCGCAGGCCCTTGGTGGAGGGCGGTGCGGCAGCCACATCGCCGTCCAGGCATGGCAGGAACACACGCACGTCGTCCAGGGTGAGCCCGACGGCCAGCAGGTAGCGGATGTTGCGGACCCGCACCAGGGCCCGCTCGTCATAGACGCGATAGCCGTTGGAGGCACGTTCGCAGGAGATCAGCCCGGCCTGCTCGTAGTGCCGCAGCGCACGAGCGGTCGTCCCCGTTGCCCTGGCCAGCTCACCGATCCGCACCCCTTCCACCTCCCGGGCCACTCCTATCACGCCACAACCGCTCCGCCGTCCACTGGGAGCACCACTCCGGTGATGAACGATGCCGCCGGTGCGGCAAGCTGGGTGACCGCCCAGGCCACCTCCTCGGGTCGGCCGATCCGGGCCAGCGGAGTGTGCGCCAGCTGCCACTCCCGAACTGCGGCCATCCGCTCCGGCGTCAGGCCCTGGTGCTCGCCAATGGGCGTATCGATCGCGCCAGGGGCGACCGCCACCACCCGGACACCACGGGGCGCCAGCTCGACCGCCCAACTGCGGGTCAGCAGTTCCAGGGCGGTCTTGGTCGCCGCGTAGACCGAGCTGCCGGGCCACGCCCGCTGCCCCACCGACGTAGTGACATTGACGATCACTCCGCCAGACGTCTCCAGGAGCGGCAGCGCAGCCTGGGCCAGCAGGGTGGGGGCGACGAGGTTGGTGGAAAGCTGCGCCTCGATCATCTCCAGCGTCAGCGTGCCGAGGGCTCCGCTGTGCACGATGCCGGCGTTGTTGACCAGCACGTCCAATCGGCCGTATGTCTCCCACACAGTCTGGACGATCCGCTCGGGCTCGCCCTCGGCGGTGATGTCGACGGGCAGCGCCATGATCCGGTCGTTGTCACCAGCCGTCTCTTTGAGCGGCTCGACCCGCCGCCCGATCGCAACCACGTGCGCGCCCTCGGCGGCGAAAGCGCGGGCGGTGCCCCGGCCGATCCCGGTGCCGGCTCCCGTGACGACGACAGTTCTGCTGCTCTGCGGCGTGGTGCTGTTCATGCCGGTCATCGTTCAACCTTGCCGCCAGTGGCAAGGTCAAGCAGCTTGCCGCGTGTACCCGGCCAACGGTTCGCCGGGCAGGGGAACGCCTCGGCCCAAGAGACGGGGCTATGGCCTGAACCTGTACCAGGCCATAGCTCAACTCCAGGCCGCACTGACCGTCACACTCTGGCGCTGCCCAGCCTGCCGCCGCGCCAGCCCCGATTGGGCCTTACTCGATCACGGATCATGACCAAGCCCTATACGACATGACCAAGCCCTGTACGAGGGGAGGGACACGATAGTTGCCGCAGAGGCGCGCCTGTTGCCACAACGGCGGATACCTGTCACACGCGAGGGGTGTACTGGTCCAGGATCGCCCGTAGCCGTTCAAGGTCCCCAGTCTCATGTGCGCCCCGCTTGGGCAAGACGTCGAGGCACATGATGTTGGGATCCCGGCTGAGCAGGACAAAGTGACCTGCCGTTTCCCGGTACCCCTGGAAAAAGGACCATTTCTGGATCAGTGTGCCGTGGTCGGTACGGCAGGTGATCCCGGCCGGAGACACGGTGGCGCGGTACTCGCCCTGCCATCCGACGAGCCGCTGCAGATGGGCGGCTTGCAGCCGCGGGTATCCCCACACCAGCAAGACGACCAACAGGAACAGAGCCGTCGGGAACACGTCGACACTGCCGCGGGCGACGGTGGTGAGCAGCCAGTTTCCTACCGACAGGAAGAGGAATGCACCCCGCAGTAGTAGCCCGGCCCACTTGATCCGCTCACGGACCCGCAGACCGACCAGGGTGTCGGCAGACTGGGGCCGGTACACCAGTTCAACTACGGTCCGCTCATCCACGACATTGTGTCGGCGTCGTCTGAACGGTGACCCTCTGGTGGCGGATCAAAACTGACTCACTTCGTGGCATCCATACCAACCTGATCTTGATTGGAGATCGGGAGGAGAGGGTGATCCAAGTGGAGGACTGGGCAGAGATCCGCAGGCTGCACCGGGCCGAGGAGATGCCGATCAGGGCGATCGCAAGGCATCTGGGCATCTCGAAGAACACGGTGAAACGGGCGCTGGCCACGGACCGGCCGCCGGTGTACTCCCGGCCGCTGAAGGGCTCGGCGGTCGACGCGGTCGAACCGCAGATCCGTGAGCTGCTGAAACAGACCCCGACGATGCCGGCGACGGTGATCGCGGAGCGGATCGGCTGGGACCGCGGGATGACGATTCTCAAGGACCGTGTCCGCGAGCTGCGGCCGGCCTACCTCCCTGTCGATCCGGTCTCGCGCACGACGTATCAGCCCGGCGAACTGGCTCAGTGCGACCTGTGGTTCCCGCCGGTGGACATCCCGCTCGGCTATGGCCAGTCCGGGCGGCCACCGGTACTGGTGATGGTCTCGGGCTACTCGAGGATCATCGCCGCGCGGATGCTGCCGAGCCGGATGACAGGCGATCTGATCGACGGTCACTGGCAGCTGCTGACCGGCTGGAATGCGGTGCCGAAAATGCTGGTCTGGGACAACGAGGCCGGTATCGGCCAGGGCAAGGTCACCGTCGACTTCGCCGCCTTCGCCGGACTCCTCGCGGTCAAGATCTTCCTCTGCCGGCCCCGTGATCCAGAAGCGAAGGGGCTGGTCGAGAGGGCCAACGGCTACCTCGAGACGAGCTTTCTGCCCGGCCGCACCTTCAGCGGACCCGGCGACTTCAACACCCAGCTCGGACAGTGGCTGCACGTCGCCAACCGGCGCATCCACCGCACCCTGGGCACCCGTCCCGTCGAGCGGTGGGAGGCCGACCGGGCCGGCATGCTCGCCCTCCCGCCCGTCGATCCGCCCCGCTGGTCGCGCTTCTTCACCCGCATCGGACGCGACCACTACATCCGCGTCGACACCTGCGACTACTCCGTGCACCCCCTGGCGATCGGCAAGAAAGTCCAGGTCACCACCAGCATCGAGGAGGTCATCGCCACCCTCGCTCCCGGCGGGGCCGTCGTGGCCCGCCATGCCCGCTGCTGGGCCAAGCACCAGACCATCACCGATCCCGATCACGCCCGCACCGCCGCTGCCCTGCGCGGTGAGTACCGCCACCACACCGCGGCCCAGGCCGCCCGACTCCGCGCCACGGCCGCCGACCGCCTGGTCGATGTCGAGCAACGCGAACTGACCGACTACGACCGGGTGTTCACCCTCATCGAGGGCGACGCCGGCCGCGACGAGACCGGGGACGGGGTGTCCTGAATATGGCCCGCACCGCCACCACACCGGTCACTGCGAAGACGGGCAGCGGCCGGACCGGCGAGCAGACCGCATCCGACCTGGCCTTCTACTCCCGGGCGATGAAGG
The DNA here is from genome assembly GCF_045041015.1 of Streptomyces sp. NBC_00019. Classification (NCBI taxonomy): domain Bacteria; kingdom Bacillati; phylum Actinomycetota; class Actinomycetes; order Kitasatosporales; family Streptomycetaceae; genus Streptomyces; species Streptomyces sp. NBC_00019. Next base: position 10,566,758 of record NZ_CP108302.1, on the reverse strand, counting down.
CCCCGGCCCTGCTGGACGCCGCCGAGCGCCTCGCCGAGCGGGCCCGCACCGAATCCTGGACCCACGCCGAGTTCCTGGTCGCCTGCCTGCAGCGCGAAGTCGCCGCCCGCGAGAGCCACGGCGGCGAGGCCCGCATCCGCGGCGCCCGCTTCCCCGCGATCAAGACGATCGAGGAACTCGACGTCACCCATCTGCGCGGCATAACGCGCCAACAGCTCGCGCATCTGGGCACGTTGGACTTCATCACCGGCAAAGAGAACACAGTTTTTCTGGGACCGCCCGGGACCGGGAAGACACACCTGGCGATCGGACTTGCGGTCCGCGCCTGCCAGGCCGGCCACCGGGTCGCGTTCGCCACCGCCGCCGAATGGGTCGACCGCCTGGCCGCCGCCCACCACGCCGGACACCTCCAGGCCGAGCTCACCAAACTGTCCCGCTATCCGCTGATCGTGGTCGACGAAGTCGGCTACATCCCCTTCGAAGCCGAGGCCGCCAACCTGTTCTTCCAGCTCATCTCGAACCGATACGAACGCGCGTCCGTGATCGTCACGAGCAACAAGCCCTTCGGACGCTGGGGAGAGGTCTTCGGCGACGAGACCGTGGCCGCCGCCATGATCGACCGCCTCGTCCACCACGCCGAGGTCCACTCCCTCAAAGGCGATTCCTACCGGATGCGCGGACGGCAACTCGGCCGCGTCCCCACCGCCACAACAGAAACCGACTGAACCACCACCAACCACAGGCCACACGGGTCACGATTCAACCGACCAGACTGGGTCCGCGTTCAACCGCCGCCGACACATTGTCAGAGGTTTCCGCATTGTTGGTGCCTTGGTCGCTGTGGCCTTCGGCCATGGTCCCTCCCGTTACAAGACATGCGGATCACAACGAACTGAGCGTCGACCACGCCGACAGCCGCTGGGTCAGGGGCACAGGCCACTGTCCGAGTTGTAGTAGATGTCGATCGAACCGCTCCAGGTCATGCACAGGCCCGGCTTGGGCAGGTCCTTGTACACCGGGCCGGCGAAGGGCGTGTAGGAGCCAGCGTCCGTCGCCGGGGTGCTACTGGTCGGCCAGGTGTCCAGGGTGACCTCCATGAACACGCGGGCACCGGGCTTGCTGCGCACGGTGACGGCGCACCACTGCTTGTCCGCGGAACTGTAGGCCACGTAGGTGGTGGCGGCCACGGTGGTCTGCGAGGACTTGATCGGAGTCGAGGTGAAGACCTCGTACCCCGTGCCGCACGCCCCGTTGTAGGCGCCGACAGCGGCGGCCGAGGCTGGCGCTGTCGCGGCGAGCGTGCCGCCCAGGGCCAGGATGGCAAGGGCGCCAGCGGTCGCTGCCCTGTGCCGGATCGACTTCATGATGTTCCCCCGTTGGTGTCATGGCGGGACGGCCGGTCGTTGCCGTCCACGCAGGTGAGACCGGACAGGCCCCCTGACAGTTGTGGGCTTTCTTGTCTCAGTCCTGTCACCGCTGCCACAAGGGCCGTTACGACCACTGAAGCCACCAGCCGCTCGGCCCGCTGAGCGTCGGCCGATATCGAAGAATTTGCTGGTTGAGGGGCCACGAAGTTTCCGGACAGGCACCCAATAGGGTTGTCCTGAACAAGGAAACGAGGAAGAAGTGGCGCCACCCAGTAAGTACTCGCCGGAGTTCCGCGAGGAAGCCGTCCAGATCGCGTTGAGGTCAAGCAAGACGATCTCCGAAGTCGCCCGGGAGCTTGAGCTGAACTCGGAGACGCTACGCGGCTGGGTGAAGAAGTACCAGAAGCAGCAGGAACCGGCCCCCGATGCGGAACTGACGGTGAACGAGCGGGCGCGCCTGAAGGAACTCGAACGACGCAACCGCGAGCTGGAGATGGAAGTTACCTTCCTGAAAAAAGCCGCAGCGTACTTCGCGAAGGATCCCCGGTAGCAAGCAAGTACGAGTTCATCGACGAGATGCGGCTCGACACCGAGAAGTACGCATACAGCGTCGAGTTCATGTGCGGCCGACTTGGCGTCTCCAGATCCGGCTACTACGACTGGCGATCCCGCCCGGAATCCGCGACAGCTCAGCGGCGCGAAGAACTGAAATTGCTCATCGAGGAAGCTTTCGACATGTCCGACAGCACCTATGGGCACCGGCGCATCCAGGCCCAGCTGCACCGCTGGGGCGTCGCCGCGGGCGTGGAGTTGGTCCGCCGCCTCATGCGCGAACTGGGCCTGGTGCCCTGCCTGCCACGGCCGAAGAGGTTCAACCTCACTCAGGCTGCGGCCGGCCAGGTGCCGGACCTCGTCGGCCGCGACTTCACCGCGGATGCGCCCGGCGAGAAGCTCGTCGGTGACATTACCTATATCGCGACCGGGGAAGGCTGGCTGTACCTCGCAACGGTCATCGACTGCTGCACGAAGGAAGTCATCGGTTACGCGATGGATGACCACTACCAAACCCCACTGATATCCAGGGCGATCCGTAACGCGGCACGGAACAGGAACCTCGCGGCCGACGCGATATTTCACTCGGATCGCGGAAGTAACTACATGTCAGCCGAGTTCGGGAGGATGCTGGACCACTTCGGGCTCCGCAGATCTGCCGGCCGCACCGGGATCTGTTTCGACAACGCCATGGCCGAATCATTCTTCGGCGCCCTGAAGAACGAGCGCGTATCAAGGGTGACTTACCTGACCCGCGAGGACGCCCGGCAGGACATCACTCGCTACATCGAATTCTGGTACAATCGCAAACGCCTCCATTCGGCGGTGGGTTACCGCCCTCCGCGCGAAGTCCACGCCGAGTACGAGACGTTGCGAATCGCCGCGTGAAACAAACGGTCAGAAGCCTGTCCGGAAAACGCGAGGCCACTCAGGTCAGCACTCTCGCCATCCCCCAGACTCAGATGCGTGCGAGGGGCCCTGGCGATCAGCGCTGGGAGGCCAAAACCGGTGGCTGGAGGGAGGTGAACGAGGGTGGCCCACCTGCGACTCGCCTGGGTCCTGTCCGGACGGGGTTGGGCCGACTGCCTCGTCGGCGACCACCAGGCAGAAGCGGAAGTCGCGGCGTCCTATATCACCGCTGCACCTGAAGATCTCTTGACGGCAGTGACACGTCTGGTCGTCGGCGAGACCGAATGCCGGGCACAGTTCGAGGCCGAGCCCACCGCCTTCCGATGGGTCTTCTACCGTGAAGGCACTCACGTGTGGATCCGCCTACTCGAGCTGGCCCGCGGCAGTGACCACGACAACACCGGGACCGAGATCTGGTCCACCCTGCAGAGCATCGACGTCGTTGCCCGAGCAGTGATCCGCTGCTTCGACGAGGTCGTGAGGGAATACGGCGAGAGCGCATACCGCGGCAAGTGGGGTGAGCACTTCCCTCGCACCGAGCTCGAAGCCCTCAGGACCGCGCGGCGCGACCACCGAGGCGACGGGGCCGCCTCTTGGGCACCACCATGAGGGGACGAGGTCGGTGTGGACGTCGCCGGGTGCGAGACGGAGCAGGCCGAGGAGGCGGTGGGCGAAGCCGGGAGGAGAGGCCCTCGGTTGCGAGGGCCGTAGCGGCGAAGCACACGGCTTTCTGTTCGTCTGAAAAGTCCCGCACGTGCCACGCCTTGTAGGAGCGGCGCAGGGTGAGGACTTCGTCCCACATCAGCTTCTCCAGTCGGGTGAGCAGCGCTGCCGGACACCGCTCCGCTCGACTTCGTCCTGCTGCGCGCGCTGGTGCTGCGGCTGGAATCGGTCAAGAAGGCCTGACCGCCGATACGGCGGTGACGGTTACGGTGTCGTCGCACTCGGCGAACTGCCCGTCGTCCAGGGCCACCTGGTGCGCCCCGGACCCCGGCAGCCGGACGACCATCGTGGGATACACCACGGGCGCCGAACCGGACACGCAGTACCCGTCGGCCTCTCCCTGCACCTGCACGAACGTCAGCTTCACCCACGCCTTGCCGCCGGGGACAACCTTCACCGGCGCCGCGGCCCCGGTCGGCTTGACGGTGAGCGGCACGTTCATCTCGGGAGAGCCGTTCCCGGCACCTGCCACCGTGGGGTGCCCCTTGAGGACGCACGTCCGCCCGGACACGTTGGTGAACTCGACGACGGCCGCCCCAGTCCCCGTACCGGCCGGCCGCACGGCGGCCTGACGGGCGGTCGCCTTCAGGCTGCCCGCGGAACAGGTCGCCGCCGAACCGCCCGGAGCGGGTGCGGACGACGGGGGTGCGGAGGCGGCGGGCGCGGAGGAACCGGAGGCGGAGCTGCCGGGCTTCGGGGCGCCGGGCGTGGAGGAGGAGGCCGTTGAGCTGACGGCCCCGGACGGGGTGACGCCGCCGTCCGCGGTGTCCGCACCGCCCCCGCCGGGCTGACATCCAGCCACTGCCAGCGCCGCCGAAGCCATGACAACCGCCACCGCCGAACCGCGCATTCCGTTCACGTACCGCATGCTGTCCCCCGAGTCCCCGTTGTCCGGAGCACGGCTCCTCGCCGCCCTCGTCGAACCAGACAGAACCGTGGAGCCGGCAGTTCTCCCACACTCCGACCTGTGACCCACCGGTGACGAATTCCGGCCACAACCACCATGGAACGCCCGGGCAGACCGAGCTCCCGACCTGCGGCCTTTGAACCCGAGAAGCTTCGCCGGAACAAGTGCACTGTGGAGGAGTGGAGCACAAGCAGCGCCAACGTGCTGTGGTGCACAGCAGCTTCACAAGGCCCGCCAGGGCTCGCCGACCGGATCACGCTGCCGCGGGCCAGCCGAACGCGGGAGTGCTTCGCCACCCGCTACGGAGCCGAAGTCGCCTCCGAGTGGCCGGAACTGCGCGAGTGGCAGCCAGTCAAGCCGGGCGCGCATCGCACCGCCGCCCGGCTACGGGTCAGCCAGGCCCTGCCCCTCGCCGAGACCGGCCTGGCCTTCATGCAGGATTTCCGTCGCAGCGGGGACGTGTGCCCGCCGCTGGACTGGATCCCCGAGGTCTACCAATCCCTCGGCAGCGGGGAAGCCGTCATCCCCGACGCGCTGCTGTAGCGCGGCCGATGAGTTTTTGGCTCCCGGCCGGTCCAAGCTGGTGACACCTGAGGAAAGGACACCGCCATGTCGGAGCTTCTCGTCGACTTCATCACTTCCCTCGACGGTTACGCATCGGGAGAGGGCTGGCCCGGGTTCTGGGGCCTGGAGGGCCCGGAGTACCTCGCATGGCTCGGCGAGCAGCCCGAGGCCACCTACCTGATGGGAGCGAACACCTACCGCCTGATGTCGGGCTTCGCCGCAGGTGAGGTCCCGAGTGGCCAAGACGAGTTCAGGCCCGAAGAAGAGGCGTCCGTCGACGAGCTCACGCAAGCGTCCAAGGTGGTGTTCTCCTCCTCACTCAAGGAGCCACTGACGTGGGCCAACTCCACGCTCGTCCGCGACGACGCCGTCGAGGCGGTCCGCGCCATGAAGTCGAATGGCTCGGGGCTCCTCAGCACGATCGGCAGCCTCAGCCTGTGCCGGTCCCTGCTACGCGCCGGACTCGTCGACCGCTTCCGGGTCGTGATGTTCCCGGTGATCACCGGGGCCACAGGCGAAGAACGCATCTACGACGGCTATCCGGACGTTGCCCTCGAGATGATCGAGCACCGCACCTTCGACGGCCGCACCCAGCTGGTCGAGTACAAGCCCTGCGTGCTCGAGCACCCGCCGCTCGGCGTCCCTGCGTGACGTCGCCCCGTCGGCGCCGGTCTGGACGGCCGCCAGGCCGGCGCCGACGGGCGCGGAGCGCGAATACGAGGTTCACAGGCTGGCCGGCGCGCTACGGCAATGGCACATGTGCTGGACGTCCTCCATGCCCATAGCCCGGTGCCACCCGCATCCAGGCGGTGTACCAGTCGCTCGCAAAGCGCGGGTCCGCCGACCACCGGACCGTCGGCGACCTTCACGCCCTCCGCCTGTACCAACTGCCTCGCCGACGTCGTCGGACCCGCACGGCGGTGAGGAGCGTTCCGCGGATGAGGTCTCCCGGTTCGCGCGCAAGGCCGCTGAAGGCAGCGGCTGGGTAATCAGCTTCGGCCGCTTGATGGCTGATGGCCACGGGCCCTCCACCACTCACGAGCTCCTGCCCAGCGATGCTCGGCTGCGTTCGGCCAGGCTATCGGTCCACCGTCGGACAGCTGCCGTCTTCGTGTGGTGATCAGAGCAGGCGCAGGACGCCGACGACCTTGCCGAGGATCTGCGCCTGGTCGCCGGGGATCGGCTCATAGGCGGGGTTGCGGGGCATGAGCCACACGCGGCCGTCTCCCTCTTGCCTGCGCAGCACCTTGACGGTCGCTTCGTCGTCCAGCAGCGCGGCGACGATGTCGCCGTGGTCGGCGCTGTCCTGGCGCCGTACGGTCACGATGTCGCCGTCGCAGATCGCCGCGTCGATCATCGAGTCGCCGGCCACCGGAACCCGATGGGTTCGTCGATTCCTGGAGCACTCTCGCGACGAACCCGAGGGGCCTGATGCCGGAACATCCCACCTTGCCCGTTGGGTTCGTAGCCCGTAAGTCACGGACGCCGACTCCTCTGGGGCGCTCACTTCAGTGTGGGAGGCGACCACGATCACCAAGGTGGCGGCCGTCAGCTGGACGAGTCGGTCCGCGATCCAGTCCAGGTTTCGTGCCCGGAGCGTCGCGCCGCACGTGCGACAGTCCGTCGACGACTGAGTCGGGTCCGAACAGGATGCCCGGATTCAGTCCCGTAGCCCTGGGCGGTTCATGGTTTTAGGGTTCGCAGCTTGTCCCGGAGCTGCTTGGCGTCATCCTCGCGATGCTGTACTTGGTAGAGGTCGGCCGCCTGCTGCCAGCTTTGACGGGCTTGGTCGTGTTGGCCGAGGTCATGATGGACGTCGCCGATGTGGGCCAGGGCGTTGGCTTCTTCGTAGGCGTGGCCGATGTCCCGCAGCAGTACCAGTGCCTGCTGGAAGCGGGTCAGGGCCAGAGTGTGCTGCCCGTTCTGGTGGGCCAGGCGGCCCAGCGTGCCAAGGACGTCTGCCTCGCCGTCCCGTTCCTGGTGACGGCGGAACAGGTCGAGCGAGGTCTCGCCATGGGCGCGGGCCTCCTCGTACTGGCGCAGCCGGGCGCAGTACAGGCCGACCTGGTTGTGCGCCTGCGCCTCCCAGACCGGTGCTTCCAGCGTCTCGAAAAGGGCGAGGGCCTCGCGGGAGTGCTCAAGTGCCTGCTCATGGTTCTGCTGGCGCTCCCAGGCATAGGCCAGTACCAGGCAAGTGTGGCCCGTCTGGGCGACGTCCGCGGAAGCCCTGCTCAGAGTCAAGGCGTGGTGGAGGTGGGTCAGCGCCTCGTCGTGGAGGTCGGACCTGATGCAGGCGATGCCCAGGTTGCGGCGGGCGAAGATCTCCGCCTCCGAGTCGCCGAGTTTCCGGGTTGCCTCCAACCCTTTTCTCCAGGCGACGAGTTGGGCGTGCAGGTGGCCGTTGCGGCGGTGAAAGGTGTCCAGTACCCACGCCATCCGCCACACCACGTCGTACCAGCCTGAGTCGGCAGCCAATCGCTGGGTCGCCAGCAACCCGGCGTGCTGGGTCTCCAGCCAGTCCATTGCCTCCGCCTGATCCACCAGTGCCAGCGGCCGGCAGTCGGCGGACGGCTCCGGGAATTCGATTCTTGTGCGGTGCGGGTGCAGGAGCTGTTCGGCTTCGCGGGCTGTGTGGAGGTAGAAATCGGCCAGCCGCCGCAGCGCGACGTGGCACTCTTGCTGTCGGTCGGTCCGGTGAGCCTGCTCCGTCGCGTACAGGCGCAGCAGGTCGTGCAGGCGATACCGGCCGGGTGCGAACTGCTGAATGAGGTGAGCGTTCTCCAGTTCCCGCAGCGCCGCACGTACGGCGGTGACAGGACGGGCGACGAGGCTGGCGCCGGCTGCCAGCCCGATCTCCGGCCCCGGAGCCAGTCCCACGAGCCGGAATACCTCCGCCGCCCCGACGGTCAGGGCGCGGTACGACACAGTGAAGGCTGAGCGCACGTTGGCCGTCAGGTCACCCGCGTCCAGGCCGTCCAGCCGCGCCGACTCGTCCTGGAGCTCCTCAGCCAGCGCTGTCAGCGGGAAATCCGGATGAGCCGCAGCGCGGGCTCCCACCACACTGATCGCCAGCGGCAACCCCGAGCAGTGTTCCAGCAAGGCGGCGACGGCTTCCGGTTCGGACGCTACCCGGTCCGCCCCCAGGTGGCGGCCCATCAGCTCCCGTGCTTCGGTGTCGGTCAGCACGTCGAGCGTCAGCATCCGGGCCCCGTGGGCGCTTGCCAGCCCGGCCAGCCGTCGGCGGCTGGTGACCAGCACCGTGCAGGTGGCGCTGCCTGGCAGGAGCGCGGTTCCCTGCTCGGCGTCGGCGGCGTTGTCCAGCACGATCAGCATTCGTTTGCCCTGGACCAGGCTCCGGTACAGTCCGATCTGAGCCTGCACGTCCACCGGCACGGCGCCGGAATCCACTCCCAGCGCGTCGAGGAACCCGCGTACCGCCGCGGCCGGTGTGACAGGGTCTCCCGAGGGATCGAAACCGCGCAGATCGACGTAAAGTTGCCCGCCCGGGAACCGGTCGATGTTCTGGTGCGCCCAGTGGAGGGCCAGCCAGGTCTTTCCGATCCCACCGCTGCCGCCGATCGCGGAGATCACTACGGTCCCGCCCGGCTCACCCGCCGAGTCCAACGCCTTGGTGAGCTCCGCGAGCTGGTGCTCCCGGCCGGTGAACCAGCGCGGCCGGCCGGGAAGCTGGCGGGGCACCGGGGCGGGTGCCCCGGTGCGCGGGGCGGGCTCTGGCTTCGAGAGGGTCAGGGCCACGTCGGCGGTGAGGATCTGCTGGTGCAACTGCCGCAGTGGCTGCCCGGGGTCGGTGCCCAGTTCCTCCGCCAACTGCCGCCGCAGATCCTCGTAGCAGGTCAGGGCGTCGGCGGCCCGTCCACTGCGATACAGCGCGAGCATGAACTGACCGGCCAGTCGCTCGTCCAGCGGGTGCTGCCCGACGCGGGCGGTGAGCTCGGGCAGCAGCTCGCCGTGCAGCCCGCTCCGTAATCGGATGTCGGCGCCATCCAGCTCGGCCGACAGCCGTTCCCTCTTCAGGGCTTGGCGCAGATCGCAGAACCACGGGGTGTCCACGGTGGCGAACGGCTCCCCCCGCCACAGCCCCAGCGCCTGTCCCATCAGCGGCGCCGCCTGCTCGTCGCCGACCGTCCGGGCCTTCGCGACCAGGTCCCGGAACCGGTGGAGGTCCACGGCGCCCGCGTCCACCTCCAGGACGTAGCCGCCGGGCTGCCGCGCGATCCGCACCTCCTGCGCGGCGGCCTCCAGCGTCTGGCGCAGACGGGACAGATAGCCGTACAGCGTTCCCCTGACCCGCTGCGGCGCCCGACCTGCCCACACCCTGTCGATAAGCTCGTCGACCGATATCACCCGGTTGGCATCCACGAGCAAAGCGGCCAGCACACACCGTTGCCGAAGGTGTCCCACCTCCGCCGGACGGCCATCGACCCGCGCCTCAATCGTGCCGAGTAAGCCGAACTCCACCGCCATCCCAACCACCCCCTCGGCCGGAACCCTAGCCCCGGGACAACTGCCCCCACCAGCCGTTTCAAGGTCCATCCAAGATTCGTCCGATACCCGTCGAACACAGTGGTGTCAGTTCCAACCGCCTTCAACAAATAGGGGAGAGAACAATGCGACTGCGTCACGCACTTGCAAGTGCAGGGCTCGGAACCGCGGTGGCCATCGGCACGATGGTCGTGCCCGCCCAGGCCGCCTCAACGACAACCGCAGCGGTTCAGTCCTCTGCGGCAGCGTGCACGGAGTGGTTCGACAATGCCGGCAGCGGCGGCGCTGAGCGATACCACGTGCAGTGCCCCGGGTACTTCGTGACGGTCTGGGTGACCTGCAGCTCCGGCTCGCCCATCAACGGACCGAAGCGGAAGGGGTACCAGAAAGCGGAATGCCGCAACGGTGCGTACATCACCAGCGGTGGCTTCGACGCGACTCGGACCTGAAGCGACAACGCGCTCAGCAGGAACCAGGTCATTCCCGGACCGCAACACGCCGACCGAGGGAGCCAGGGTCCCGCGCAGACGGGAGATGCAGCTGTACAGCGTTTGAGGGCGCGTTACGGAGGACGCTCGCTCCACACCCGGCCGACCAGATGATCCACCGGCACCACGTGGTTCGCGCCGACCAGCAGCGCCGCCGGCACGGACGTGTCTGGCAGGGCCGAAGTCGACCGATTCGGTATCGATGGACGCCTCGATGCTGCCGAGCAGTCCGAATCTGACGACCCTCCTGATCGCCCCCTCCCGTGGACCTCCATCCCGAAGCAGGAGCCCGTACCAGCCGTTTTCACGTTTCCCGCACGTTGATATTCAGCCGCCCTGACCAGCGTTTTCAACGCTACTTCGCACAAGGTCTGCCGAGCGCGGTGGTGGCCATCTCGTCCAGCGGGTTCGTGACGGCAACCGATGGCGACGCGATGTGTCAGGAATCGCGAAACCAAGATCACTTCGTCGGGAACGGCCGAGGCGTCGGGCGATATGGCGTCGGCACAACAACGGCCGTCCACATCACGTCGAAACAGCCGGCAAGACCCGCGAGGGCGTACTGCTCGCTGTGGTCGCGTACCGCCGCACCCGGCAGATTGAGGAGAAGACCGTGACCGACCGGGAAAACGAGTGGGAACCATCGGACCACTCCTACATCGACACGTTCCTGCGGGTCCGAGACGAAGTGGTGCCGCTGCACGGCTGGCGGCACCGGCCCGACCAGATGTGGTGCTACCTGACTCCTCCTGGCACCGCGACCCAGCCACAGGGCTGGAAAATACATGTAACGGCGACACCTCGTTCGGCCGAAGACGTCCTCGCCGCGGTCTCGCGGGTGCTGCTGGAACGCCGAGTCACCTTCAAGTTCGCCAGAGGGCTGAAGCAGTTGCGGATGCTGCTGTCGATTCGGATGGCCCGCGGCTCCGGAGGAAAATTCATTACCGTCTACCCGGAGGGGCCGGAGCAGTTCACGGAACTGCTGGAGGTACTGCACGAGGCCACCGAAGGCATGGAAGGACCGGCCATCCTCTCTGATCGCCGGTACCGTCCGGGGAGCCTGGTCCACTACCGCTACGGCGGCTTCAGCGCCAGTCAGCAAGTGCTCGATGTGGATGGGTCTTACATGCACATGCTGGTCGCCCCCGACGGCCGGTGGACACAGGACGAGCGCAATGCCTGGTACAGCCCTCCCGCCTGGGCACCGGTACCGCTGTCCGACCCGGAGCCCGTACGCCCGTCCTCCGAGCGCGGGAAGTCGCAGGTGCTGCTGAATGATCGCTACGTCGTCCACGAGGCGATCCGGCATTCCAACCGCGGTGGCGTCTACCGCGCTCGCGACGAACGCACCGGCCAGAAGGTGGTCATCAAGGAGGCAAGGCCCTTCGTAGGGGCGGAAGTCGACGGCACGGACGCCCGTGACTACCTGCGCAACGAGTATCAGACGCTACGTGCCCTGGAGCCCCTGGGCATCGCCGTACGCCCGGTCGACCTGTTCGAGTACCAGGGGCACTTGTTTCTGGCCGAGGAGGAGGTCCCCGGGGTCACGCTTCGCACCTGGGTCGACGACATGGTCAGGAGGGATCCCGGCCGGACGATGCCTTTCGACCGGGTGCTGGACGTCGCGCGACGCCTCGTCGACATGGCGGCCGCGGTCCATGACAAGGGGCTGGTGTTCCGTGATCTCACGCCGAACAACGTGATGATCACGCCGGACGGTGAACTGGTGCTCATCGACACCGAGTTCCTCGCCGTGCCCAACGAGCAGGTGACCCGGGTGCAGACCCTGTCCTATGCGGCACCCGAGGAGGCCAACGGCCCTGTCCGCTACCCCGCGCCGCGCCCGGTCGCCGACCTGTACAGCGTCGGGGCGACCCTGTTTCACCTGTGCACGGGGGTGCACGCCTACATCCCCCCGGAGGGCCGCGCGGACGAGTCGGCGCGATCGGGCGATGCTTCCCCCGATCGCACTCCCGGCGGCGATGCTCTCCTGCGCTCCTATGACGAGCGGGTGAGGTTCCTGGTGCGGGCGGTCGCCGCGGATTACGCCACGCTCCGCGCCTTCGCCCCGATCGTCCTCGGCCTGCTGAGGGAGCGGCCGGAGCAGCGCCTGTCACTGCTGCGGGTGCGGGAGATGCTGGAGGACCTGCGGCCGGCACGTTCCGGCCCTCGGCCGATGCGCCTTCCGGCGGCGGACCAGGAACGGTTGCTCACCGACGGACGGGCCCAGCTCGTCACCGGTATGACCCCCGACAGCCCCGACGCCCTGTGGCCCGCGCCTCCTGTGGAGGGGCGCATGTTCGACACTCTGGCCCTCCAGGCCGGATCGGCCGGCACCCTGGAGGTGATGCGCCGCGGCGTGCGGGCCACCGGGGACGCCCGGCAACGCTCGGCACTACGTACCGGTCTGGCCTGGCTGGACGAGAAGGTGGACCGCGGTCCCCGACAGCTCCCCGGGCTGTACTTCGGCCGGGGCGGGACCTACTGGGCCATGTACGAGGCGGCCACCGAACTCGGCGACGGCGCCGTACAGCGGCGCAGCATCGAACGCGTCAAGAGCCTGCCGGTGGTCTGGAGCAACCCCGACATCACCCATGGCGTGGCCGGTGGCGGGCTGGCCCACCTCCACCTGTGGCGCCGCGCCGGGGACGAGGAACTGCGCGAGCGGGTGCTGCTCTGCGTGGAGTCGGTGCTGGCCGCCCGGGCGCCCGACGGCCTGGTCTGGCCGGTACCCAAATCCATGGGTCGGGGAGAGGGACTGACCCACTACGGATTCGCGCACGGCGTGGCAGGCATCTGCTCCTTCCTCCTCAGCGTCGCCCGCGAGTTGGAGCGGCCGGATCTGCTCGAGTCCGCCGTCGTCGGCGGGGACTTCCTCCTGTCCCTGGCCCGGGACCACGGGGACGGTCTGCGCTGGCCGACCGCCGAGGCCAAGAACAAAGCACTGGACGATTCCTTCGACGGCGTGTGCTGGTGGTGCAGCGGCGCTCCCGGAATCGGTACATTTCTGATCAGGCTGTGGCGTGCCACCGCCGACAGGCGTTACCTCGACGCCGCGCACAGGGCTGCGGTGAGTACCCGCCGGGAGAAGTGGTTCCTGTCCGCCAGCCACTGTCATGGCCTGGCCGGTAACGGCGAATTCCTGTTGGACATGGCGGCGGCCACCGGCGAAACCCTGTACCTGGAATGGGCCGAGGAACACGCCGCCGCACTCTACCGGCTGTGCGGCCTGCACAAAGGGCGCCTGGTACTGCTGGATGAGACCGGTACGGGCATGACCTACAGCTACAACATCGGCATGGCCGGCGCCATCGGCTTCCTCCACCGACTCCGGCACGGCGGCGAACGGTGGTGGATGGTCGACGACTTCACCCTCACCCCTCGGGAGGAGCGGTGACCGCGACCGTACGACGAACCCCTGAACTGTGGTCGACACTAGCCACCCTGCGCTCGCGACTGACGTTCCGGTTCTCCGGCACAGGACGCGGCGCCACCGCCCTGGTGGCCGACGGGCGCGGCTTCCTCTACGGCGAGTTCTGGCACCTCGGTGCCGACCGGCCGAGCTGCCGCACCGTAACGGGCCTGCGGTACCGCGCTGACGGCGCCCCGGAGAGACTGCCGAACGACGCCGTGCCCTTCGACGACGGGGCCGTCCTCCTAATCAGCCCCGGCGAACTGCTGTTCCTGTCACCGGACGGGAAACAGCGACCCGCCGGGCGGCTTCCCGCCCCGCCCGTGATGGTCGCGCCAGCTCCGGACGGGTCTCGTACCGTGCTCTTCATCGTGCGCGGCACGCTGTCCGGCGAGTGCTCGGCGTGGTTGTGGCCCGGCCCCGGGACGCCAGTACGACGCCTCGGCGCGCTGCCCGCGCTGCTGCCCCGAGGCGGAGGGTGGCTGGATCCCGGCGGCAACCAATACGTACTCAACGTCCGTGAAGGCGGACAGACAATACCTACCGTCTACGACCTGCGAACCGGTGCGAGGACGGTACTTCCCGTCGACCCGGTGGACGGCGACATCGCGTGGCACACCGCCCCACGCACGGGTGAGGTGCTGCTCGTCAGCGCGGGGGCAGACGGCGAGGGCCATCGCCTTCGCCTCTTCCGGCCAGACGGATCCACCCGAGAGGTGTCCGCGACGCAGGGCCTGTCCGGCACGGTGACACCTCTAGCCATGCACCCGGGCGGGGGGCTGGTCGCGCTCCACGTGGTCGACAGCCCACACCAGGAGCTGATGGTCCTGGAGACGGCCACCGACGAGGTCCGGCCGATGAAGTCCCCGGACCCGTGCGCCGTGGGCGCGGGGGCCTGGAGTGAAATGCCGTCCGGCGCGGCACGGTTCTGGAGCATGTCGATCGGCGCCGGTCTGCCCGCCCGCATGGTCGCCCATGACTCCGAGGGCTGGTTCGACGTGCACGACGGCACCGCGGCCGGGAGATCCACCTCATGGGCGCCCAGCCGTGCGGAGCGCATGCCAGGAGCTGAAGGCGAGATCGAAGCGATCGTGTGCGGCCACCAGGACTGGCACTCGGCGCGTCACGTGGTGATCGGCCTGCACGGTGGTCCCGCCGACCGGTGGGTCCTGAAGTTCTCCCAGCTCTTTCAAGTCCTCGCCGAGCAGGGCGTGACCGTCATTGCGCCCAATCCACGCGGCAGCGTCGGCTACGGAAAGGCATTTCACCGACTCATCGTCGGCTCCTGGGCGGGCCCGGACCTCGCGGACGTACTCGCGCTGGCCCGCCACGTCCGCGGCTCCCGGGGAGGCAAGCCACTGGCTCTGTACGGTGCGAGCTACGGCGCTTTCCTCGCGCTGCTCGCCGCCGGCATCTCGCCGGATCTGTGGTCACGGGTGCTCGCTGTCGCTCCCTTCCTCAGTGGCGACCGGCTCCATCCCGTGGCTTCGCCTCAGGTCCGCGCCATGATCGACAGGCTGGGAGGACGTGCCGTTCTGGTCGACGAGGCCGGGCCGCGTGACGTGCTGGCCCAACTCCCGCGTATCACCGCACCGCTTGTTGTCCTGCATGGGGAGCAGGACCCGATCGTTCCGGCGAGCCAGTCCTTGCGGCTTGTCCAGGAACTCAGACGTCTCGGCCGTCGTCCTGGCATCGACTTCCACCATCTGGAGATCGCCGAAGCGGGGCATGCCCCGCTGGACGGCTCGGCCGAGCTGCATCACATGGTTGCTCGGTTCCTCGCCCATGGTGAGTGGGCCGTGCCACCGATTCCTTCCGTTTCGCGCTCCGGCAATTGAGCGGCAGGAAATCATCCGGCACTGAGGAAAACCAACAAGGAGGTGAACCATCGTGACCCTTGACATTACAGCCCTCCAGGAGCTGGCGAGCACTGAAGACGTCGGACTGGCCATTTGCAGCCTTCCCGGATTGGGAAGCTGCTGCAGCGCCATCGGAGGAATTCCGACCATCGTGACCTGCTTCGGCTGCACCTTCGGCACCAACAGCTGATCGCGCAACGACCGTTCACCCGGACTCCCTTCTGAAAGGAGGTGATCCAGTGTCGATCTCCATCGAACTGCTCCAGGAACTGCCCTCTACAGAAGAGGCATCTCTGGCCGCCGCGGACTGTTGCTGGTCCAGCATCCTCGACGGCTGCCAGTTCTTTTCCCTCACCATCTCAAGCTGCCACAGCTGCACGAACACGGGCAGCTAGGTCACAGAGGACTCACGTCCGGCCATCCACCAGCGAATTCCATGAAGGAGGTGAGAAGTGGTGGATATCTTGCAGCTCCAGGAACTCCCGCCCATCGAGAACGAGATGTCAGCACAGGGGTGCTGCGCCCTGGGATCGATCGTGACGTGCCCGTGGCGCACCTTCGACTGGTGACGGAATTCCCGTTCTGACGGACCACGGATCGTCCCAAGGTATCGAGTCGCCCAGTGGCGACGGCTGCCCTGCCACACACCATGTGGGGCAGGGCAGCCGCAGAAGTCCAATCGACCACTTGCCCAGGAGCGTTGCGACATGCGGATAGAACAAGGACTGCTCGCAGGACTACTGCGCTCGGCCGCGGGCTGGAACGCCGCCTATCTCGTGGCGGCCATCTGCGCC
This sequence comes from Streptomyces sp. NBC_00019, assembly GCF_045041015.1. Taxonomy (NCBI): domain Bacteria; kingdom Bacillati; phylum Actinomycetota; class Actinomycetes; order Kitasatosporales; family Streptomycetaceae; genus Streptomyces; species Streptomyces sp. NBC_00019. The sequence continues at coordinate 10,550,680 of NZ_CP108302.1, read as the reverse complement.
GGGGGCGCCGCGATGCTCCTGCCTGTTACCCTGGGCGCGGCAGTGGACGCCGCCCTTGGAGGGGGCACGTCACCCGCTCTGCTCCTGTGCGGTGTCGTCGTCCTCGGCGTCCTCGCCGAAGCGGCCACCGAACTGCTCGACGCCAGGGCCACCACCCAAGGCACGGCCTGGCTGCGCCATGGCCTGCTCGGCCGCATACTCTCCTTCGACCTGCGCGGACAACACCGCTTTCCGCAAGGAGACATGCTCGGCCGACTGCTGCAGAGTACGGCGGAGACCGCGAGGCTCGTCCCGTCCACCGTGAGCGCGATCGTGTCGCTGGTCACCTCGTTGGGCGGCATCACCGCCCTGCTGCTCATCGACGCGTGGACCGGCCTCACCTTCCTCCTGGGTGTCCCGCTGGTCTGGCTGATCTCTAGGGGCTTCCTGAACCGGGCCGCCGTACTGACCGAGGACTACCAGCGGGTGCACGGCGAGCTCGCCGACCGTTTCGTGGGGGCGATGCGGGGCATCCGGACGATTCGCGCGTGCGGCACCGCCGAGCGCGAAGCGGTCCGCGTACTGCGACCGCTCGCTGCGCTGCGCTCCAGCGGGGAGAGGTTCTGGCGCATGCAGCGCGACGCGGGCTGGCAACTTTCACTGCTCGCCCCGCTGCTCCACGTCGGGGTAATAGCCACCGCGGCGCACGGCGTGACCACCGGGCGGGTCAGCCCGGGGGACCTCCTCGCAGCCACTGGCTACCTCAGCCTCGCCTTCGGTGTCTTCCGGCAGGTCGGCGTGCTGGCCCAGTTCGGCCAGGTCCACGGATCCGCGAGCCGCCTGCGCGCGCTGCTGGACGGAGGCGGGGCGCCCACCGGCTCCGCATCCCTGCCACGCGGAGGCGGTGCCCTGCGACTGCGTGGCATATGCGTCGCGGCCGAGGGTCGCACCGTCCTCGACCGCATTGATCTGAGCATCCCCGCCGGAAGCGAAGTGGCGATTGTGGGCGCCTCCGGTGTGGGCAAGTCGACCCTGGCCGCCGTAGCTGGCGGGCTGTTGCGCCCGGACGCCGGCACAGTCGACGTCGACGGAATAGACCTCGCCGAAGCCGATCCCGTGGAACTGCGCCGTGCGATTGGCTACGCTTTCGAGCGCCCGGTGCTTCTCGGCCGCACCGTCCGGGAGGCCGTCGGCTACGCCGACCAGGAGATCGACGGCGCGGCGATCGAATCGGCGCTGCGGGACAGCAGAGCGGACGGGTTCGTCGCCAGACTGCCCCGGCGGCTGGACACCCCGCTGCCGGCACTCCACGTCTCTGGCGGCGAACTCCAACGGCTGGGGCTGGCGCGCGCCTTCTGCCGCGAGCCCCGGGTACTGATCCTCGACGACGCCACGTCGAGCGTGGACGTGGCCACCGAGCGGCAGATCACCCGGGCACTGGCGGCCCGATCGGGTACCAAGCTGATCGTCGCCCATCGGATGTCCACCGCGGCCCGCGCCGATCTGGTGGTGTGGCTCAAGGACGGCCGGGTCGCGGCGTTCGGCCCGCACCGGGAACTGCTGGACCAACCCGGGTACGCCGAGCGGTTCGGTCTCCCGTCGCCGCACGACGACCGTGCGCCGGTCACGGTGACCTCGGCACCCGGACGAGGGAGGGAAGAGTGAAACCGATGCACGGGCAGCCCGGTCCCCGCGCGGCCCAGGATCCGGACCGCGGGTGCGGTAGCGACACCCGCAGCGCTCGTGGCCGTGGCTGGACTCTGGTCCGTCCGGCCGTGACCGCCGAGCGTTCCGCGGTGCGCGCGATGCTGGCCTGGTCCCTGCTGGAGGCCGTCCCGGTTCTGTTGTCAGGCCGACTCATGGCGTCCGCGCTGGACCGGGGCTTCCTCGCCGGTGACTCGTGTACCGGCCTGGCCTACCTCGGCGCCTACAGCGCGGCGCTTCTGCTCGGCGCCTTCGGGACCCGTCAGGTAATGAGGCCATTGGCAAGCGTCGTCGAGTCCGTGCGGGACCGGTTGGTGCGGCTTGTCGTGTCCGCAGAACTGCGCCGGGCCGTCCTTGTCGACACGGAGGCCGACACCGGTGCCGTGGCCCGCACCACTCGACAGACCGAAGGCGTGCGACAGATGACCGCCGGACTCTTGATGACCGCGCGCACGGTAGCTTTCTCCGTGGCCGCCGTAGTGATCGGACTGCTGGCTCTGGTGCCCCAGATCGCGCTGGTGACCATGGTGGCGTTGGCCGTCTCCGGCGTCCTCCTCGTCCTGCTTTCCCGCAGACTACGCCAGCGGTACGCGACCTCGCTGTCGGCCGAGGAGGACCTCTCCAAAGAGGCCGGCGAGGTCCTGCGAGGGCTGCGCGACGTGTATGCCTGCGGGGCCGTGGCGACGGCCGACCGCCAGGTGGGTCATGCGGTCGACACCCAGGCCGCGGCCTCGATGGCGGTTGCCCGGCTCGCTGCCGGACGGCTTGGGGTGATCGTCGTCGGCGCCAGGCTACCGCTCGTCGCCACCCTGCTCATGGCCCCCTGGCTCGTCCGTTCCGGCACGGTCACCCCTGGCGAGATCCTGGGCACGGCCACCTACTTGATCATCGGCCTCGAACCCGCCCTGCGGTCAGTAGTGCAGACAGTCGCGAATGTCGGACTACAGCTCGGCGTGCTGCTGCTCCGCCTCGCCGACCGCGTCACCGTGCCTTCGGAACCGGGAGGCGGATCCGCGAAGGTTGCGCACACCGGCCTGAAACTCGAAGAAGTGACCTTCGGCTACGGCCCCCACTCGGAACCCGTGGTCCAGAAGCTGTCTCTGAGTATCGAGGAGGGGGAGCACCTGGCGGTGATGGGGCCGAGCGGGGCCGGCAAGTCCACCCTCGCCAGTCTCCTCGCGGGACTGGACCGCCCTGGCGCCGGGGAGGTGCGCATCGGCGGCCGCCCGGTGGAGGAGCTGGACCGGGCGTGGCTGCGCCGTACGATCGCCCTCGTACCGCAGGAGGCGTACGTCTTCGCGGGAACCGTGCGGGAGAACCTTTCCTACCTGCGGCCGGAGCCTAGGCCCGGGGATGGCGAACTGGCGTCCGTCATCACCCTGTTCGGCTTGGACGAGCTAGTCGCCCGCTCTGGTGGCACGGACGGCGTGATCGGGCGACCGGATGCCCTCTCACAGGGGGAACGACAGCTCCTCGTGCTGGCCCGGGTGTACCTGTCCACCGCCCCCGTCGTCATTCTCGACGAGGCCACCTGCCACCTCGACCCGGTCGCCGAGGCCCGCGCCGAGCAAGCGTTCATCGCTCGGCCTGGCACTCTGGTGGTCATCGCTCACCGGATCAGTTCGGTGCTGCGAGCCCCTCGCGTCCTCGTTGTCGAGTCCGGAACCGTGGCCGACGGAAGTCACCAGAACCTGCTGGAGCGGTCACCGCTGTACGCGGACTTGGTCGGGAATGGCAGCAATTCGAGCGCCTGATGAGGAAGATCGCCCCGGAGGCCGCGGTACGCCTTGCCGAGCCAGACGCGGTCCAGAATCAGAGCTTTCGGCGCGCCTCGCACAAGACATCGGCGCTCGACGAGGTCGCCACCACCTGCACACACTCCACTCCCGTACCTCTCGGTGTCAGCCTTACACGCCAGTGTGCGAGCGGCGGCGCCCGGTGGGCACCGCCGTCTCGAGTTCGCCACAGACTGCGGCGACTGTGATCGGCCCTACGGGGCGATGGGGCCGTTCTTCTTGTCCGGGTGTGCCGACAGGACGTAGCGGGTGGCGGAGAGGTTGGACAGGCCGAAGAGCTCCATCAGCCGGACGGGGTCGGCGCTATGGCGCGCCTCGTCGACTATGCGATCCACGCGCAGGCGGCCGGCCGGCAGGCCGACTCGTTGGAAAAGCTGCTGGACCACGCCGGCACTGATTGGGGGGCCGGAGTCGTCGACGGCGGTGTTGCGGGTGACGAAGAGGTGGGGGTTGGAGCTGTCGGGCCAGCGCCGGTGGCGCTGGAGTTCCCACGCTGTGGCCAGGCGCAGGGTGAAGGCGTCGAGGTAGATGACGTGGTCCATGCGTCCCGGCCGACGCAGGCACAGTTGGCCCTTGCTGCGGTCGAGGTCGGTTCGTCGAAGATGGACGAGCTGACCGGGGAGGAAGGCATAGATGGCGACGAGGGCGACCATCAGGCGGTCGCGGGGGTCGTCGAGGCAGTCGAGGAGGCCGGCGATGCGGTCGGAAGGCAGCGCAGTCGGCACGGTTCGGCTGCTGGTGAGGGAGATACTGCGGGCCGGATCGCGGAAGACGAGGCGTTCGCGCTTGAGAGCCCTGAAGAAGGAGCGCAGTGAACTGTGCAGGCGGCGGGCCTGATCGCCGCGGAGCGGGTCCAGGACGTCCTCGATGTGCTTCTTGGTGACCTCGCGGGGATCGGTGAGCCCGTCGGCGATCCATGCGGCGAGAGTGTCCAGGATGGCGGTCACGTAGTTCTCGACGGTCTTGGGGCTGCGGGCCCGGCTGGAGGTGCTGCCCTGGCCGAGGAGTACGTCGATGAAGGTGTGCACCGCTGCGGAGAAGGCCGGGTGACTGATGGCGGTGGCATGGTGCCGGGCGCGCGCGGTGCACGGGTCGCTGGACGGTTGGGCGTCGAGCAGGCCGCGTAGGCGGAGGTAGTTGATGACGCGGGCGCCCTGGAGGTCGGCTCTCATGGAGGCCAAGGCCCGGATGTCGCTCTCCTGGATGGGAAAGTCGGTACCGAGGTGTCCCGTCACAATGCGCAGGGTTCGGATGCTGCCGCTGAAGAAGTCGGTGTTCCATCCGCGGCCACGCATGTACTCGGTGAAGTCAGCGACCAGGTTGTCTGCCGCCATGGTGAGAGCGGGCGGCCTGGTGGTGTCCAGACGGGTCCAGTCCCGGGGCGGAGCTGGGAAGAGTTCCAGCTGGGCGGGGTCGAGAAGGTGCTCGGACAGTCGGCGTGCGGACTTGGCCTGGGTGCGGGCGCGGCGGCGTTTGAGAGCGAAGCGGCCTTGGAGCGGCGCGGTGCCGGGCAGCAGGCGTCCGACGGCCAGTCCGGCGGCGTGGGGGCGGGCGAACCACAGCTGGTCGCCGTTCTTCATCGCGATCTGGGCGGTATCGACCTCGGTTTCGGCGACGACGATCCGGCACATGCGGCACATCCCGCCGCTGAGCATCAGCTTGCGGTGGCAGCGGTCGCACTGGGCCTCGTTGCCGCCGCGTTTGCGGATCTCGTGGCACCAGCTGGTGCACGGCGCACACAGGACTCGGCGGTCGTTCGCCCAGGCCAGACAGTGCGTGCACTGTCCTCGCAGCTCAGGGTCCCGCTGCCCACCCTGGCGGGTGGGGCCGGTTCCGCGCGGCGGGACCACCCGGCGCGGTGGGGGCAGTGCGAGGAGACCGGCACGGTCCAGGGCCTGTCCGAGGATCGGGCCGTTGTAGAGGAGGTCCTTCAGGGCCACGGCGGCGACCTGGTGCTGATCGGGGTCGCGGGCGGCCAGCGCCAGGCGGGCGAAGCCTTCGAGCCGCCAGATCCACACGGTCCGGGCGCGTACCCGGCGCTCGTCCGCCATCTGCTGCAGTTGCTCGGAGACGGCCTCGAACCCGGGAATGTTCCGGTCACTGATACGGGCCGCGTGGGTGCGGGCGAACTGGCGGGCCGGGGTGGGGAAGAGCCCCAGTTGCCCGGGAACCTGGGGCGGGCAGATCCGGGGATCGTCCTGGACCGGCTGGGGAAGCCGGGCCCGTAACCACGCGGGGATGGCCGCTCGCCGCCCGGATTTGGCCTGAGGCATCCGCACCGGCCTCGCCTCGGGCAGGGCGATCCCGTCGATGTCCAGAGCAAGCTGACGCGGCCGGCCCGGGGCCAGGGCTTCGTCGTGGAGCTCGCCCCATGCCCAAGGGTCGTCCTCGCCGAGGCGGACCGCCAGCAGGCAGGGCGCGCACACGCCCGCCCGCGGCACCGGCACGGTCCAGGCGCAGCGGCGGCACAAAGCCTCGCTCCAGCCGTCCCTGCCCAAGGACACGCGGATCCACGCCCGCGCGCACCGAAGGCACATGGCGTTCCCGTTCACCGCTCCCCAGCTCGCGCACGTCTCGCACGACCCGAGCAGCCGGAATCCCCTGATCACCGGTCGACCGGGTCAGTTCGGCGGCAGCTGGCGCCGGGCTCCGCCGCTGCCGGGCCGGGGAATCGGGCGTGCGGGCGCGCTCTCGCCGACGGCGCGCTGCTCGGTCTCCGGGCGTCCCTCGGCGGCCGCCACCGGCTCGGCTTCCATCAGGTCCGCGACCGTGCACTTCAGGGCGGCGCAGATCATGTCCAGGTCCTCCAGCCGGACGGTGACCGGCTTGCCCGACCACAGCGCGGCCACCTTGCTCAGGGACGGGGTGAACCCCACCTCCCGGAAGGCCGCCTGCAGCTGGGTCGGGCGCCAGATGTCGCGCTTTGCCGCGGCCCAGCGCAGGTTCCACTTCAATGGATCACGCCTCCGTGCTCAGTCGGCGAACCGCTCGCCGGGAAGACTCCAGGCTTGCCCACTCCGGGTCGCCCTTGGCGGTCGCGAGGTATCCGACCGTGGTGGATGCCCAGACGTGGCCGAGCAAGACCTGCACGTCCCACAACGGCATCCCTGCCTCATAGTTGTGGGTCGCGCAGGCGTGCCGCAGGAGATGCGGAAAGAGCTCGCTCACCGGGCCCCGTAGATACTCGAGCGATGCCATCTTCAGCGCGCGCCGGAACGTGTCGGGCACCACCGGCGGGGCGAGCAGCCCTTCCATGCCGGCCAGCGACTTCGCCAGCCGTTCGGATGGGAACAGCGGCGCCCGCGGGTCGGAGGAGTCATCGGGAAACTCGCCCCGCACCTCCTCGACGTACCACCACAAGAGCGCGCGGCCCTCTTCGAAGAGGAAGGCTTCGCGGTCCCGGGGGCCGGAGCCGCCGGCGCCCTTTCCGTGGACCAGGAACCGGCCCCACTGCCCGTTCTCCCAGTGCACGTCCCCGAGCTGCACCTGGCACAGCTCCGCAGCCCGGACCCCGGAGATGTACGTCAGCTTCGACATCACGTAGTTCCGGATCGCCACCGGGTACTTCCGCGCCCGCGGCAGAGCCTCCCGCCACGCGGCGAAGAACTCCTTCGTCGCTCGGGCCGACGGCGGGATCCGGAGCCCGAAGTCCCCCCGGTGGACAGGCCGGTTGAACGCGTCAACGGGTGATTCGACCACCGCGCCGAACCGGCGGTGGATCTCGCCGGCGTACCGCTGTTCCAGGAATGCGTAGTAGAGATCGATCCGGTTGATCTTCGACCGGATCGTCGTATGCCGTGGCCGCTTGCCCGGGCCCGCGAAGTACTTGTCCAGCTGACGCGAGCTCAGGTGCCACGGCATGACGTCGTAGTACGAGCAGATCTCCAGCACCGGCTGGACCAGCGACTCCAATGTCCGGGGTGACAGCCCAGCAACGTCCCGGGCCCACACGTACTCAGCGAGGGAGTCCTGGAAGAGCGCCCGCTCGGCATCGGCGGACTCGGTTGCCGCGGTCTGGCGCTGGAGCGTGAGGACGTCAGCCAGGCCCGGCTCCGGCCCCTCTTGCCCGCCAGGCCGGTCCTTCACAGCTACGTCGCCACCCGTGATGAGGGAGAAGCGGCGAGTCCCGGAATCCGTCACAAGCAAGCAAATTACGGAGAGAACTCCTGAAATCTGCGAGGAATCGTCAGATCCCCACACGATCGAGTGAAGCGTCTACGCGCAGCCCCGACCTGCATGAACAGCCACAACTCCCGCACGGAGCACCGCAACGAACCCGTCGGCGCTCCAGTTTGAGGGCGAACAGGTCGCCGTCGCCTACGACTTGGCGGGGCAGGGAGTAGACGTCCTCGACCATCTCCTCGGCGAGCAGGATGGCGTCCCGCGTGGTGGTGTAGGCGATCACTGTGCGGGTGTGCGCGGGCGGGTGCCCGGGGCGTGCATCCGGTGACGGCTTCCGCTCCCTGCGCATAGGGCAGGCCACCGTGCAAATCTCCCTGGTGAACGGCCAGTTCAACCCTGGAGGTGCCCGATGGCCTTGTCCCAGTCTGACCTACAACGCCTGCTGGAGTCACTACGCACGGCGGACGGGATCGAGCTCGTCCGCAACGTCGCCGAGCGCATGCTGCAGGAGCTGATCGAGGCTGAGCTCAGCGGCCGGATCGGTGCGCAGTGGAATGAGCACACCGAGGAACGCACCGGCTACCGCAACGGTCATCGCGACAAGACCCTCGCCACTCAGGCCGGCGATCTGGACCTGACCATCCCGAAGGTGCGCAGCGGCAATTTCTTCCCCAGCCTCCTTCAACGCCGGCGCCGCATCGACCAGGCGCTCTACGCCGTCATCATGGAGGCGTACGTGCATGGGGTGTCCACCCGCTCGGTCGACGACCTGGTCAAGGCGCTCGGTGCGGACAGCGGCATCTCCAAGAGTGAGGTCTCACGCATCTGCGGCGACCTGGACGAACAGCTCACGGTCTTCCGCGGCCGGCCCCTGGATCACAGCCGCTTCCCCTACCTCTACCTCGACGCGACCTACTGCAAGGTCCGTGTGAACCACCGGATCGTCTCCCAGGCCGTGGTCATCGCCACCGGCATCAGCGAGGACGGCGGCCGTGAGGTGCTCGGCGTGATGGTCGGGGACAGTGAGACCGAAGCGTTCTGGAGCGAGTTCCTGCGCTCCTTGCGCGAACGCGGCCTGGGCGGGGTCCGTCTGGTCATCTCCGACAGCCACAGCGGCCTGGTGGCAGCGATCCGCAAGGTCATGCTGGGCGCCGCCTGGCAGCGTTGTCGTGTCCATTTCCTGCGAAATGTGTTCTCCGTGATACCCAAGGGATCCGGCGAAATGGTCGCGGCCACCATCCGCACCATCTTCATCCAGCCCACCGCCCAGGCCGTCCACCACCAGCTCGACGCGGTGGCCGACATGCTCGGACAACAGTTCCCCAAAGTCAGGCAGATGCTCCTGGACGCCAAGGAGGACCTGACCGCCTTCGCCGCCTTCCCCATCTCCCACTGGAAAAAGATCCAGTCCTCAAATCCCCTGGAACGGATCAACCGCGAGATCAAACGCCGCACCGACGTCGTGCAGGTCTTCCCCAACCCGCCCGCCCTCGAACGGCTGGTCACCGCCGTGCTCAGCGAGATGCACGACGAATGGATCGCCTTCCCCCGCCGCTACCTCTCCGAAGCCAGCATGACGGTCATCTACGCCGACGAACGCGCCGACCGCACCACCCGCGCACTCCCCAACACCCCGAACGCTACGGACGGTTGATCGCCTACACCATCACAGGGGACGTGACCGCGAGCAGCGGTGCGCCGGCGGCGATCCGGCCGACGAGCGGTACGTCGACGGGCGCCTCACTGCGGTTGCCCAGGTCGGGTGCCCACGAGGGCCTGACCCGGTAGGCGCGAGGACGGTGCGGGTCGCGGTAGAGGACGCCCTTGTTCTCGAGCGCCATCAGCTGGTGGGCGACCGAGGAGGTACTGGCGAGATCCACGGCTGCGCCGATTTCCCGCATCGACGGCGGATAGCCCTGCCGGTCGACGGACTCCGTGATGTAGCGGACGATCGCGGCCTGGCGGTCCGTCAGCTCGCCCGCAGCGGTCCGCGGGCCCGGAGGGCGGCCTCGACGAGCGTGGCTGGTGGCATCCATCCGGGCACCTCCATACAAGATCAGCAGAACGCGACCTTAACCCGCCACCCTCTACAAATGGAACACTCTTTCGACTTCTGGGGTGATCGGACGTCTTCGATACGCCGTCGGAGGACGGGGTCGCCGTCGTTGAGAGGATGCCCCTCGGTTACGGGACTTCCCAATGCTGATGTCAAGCCGCCTCTACGACGGGGCGCGAAGGGTCGTAGCACTCTCTGTCACGGACCATCGCCCATAGAACGTTGACGCGGCGGCAGGCGAGCGCCAGCAGGGCCTGTTTGTGGCCTTTCCCTCGCTCCTCTTTCGCTGGGAGTACGCCTTGGACTCGGGGCTGCCGGGCCGAGGGCAGGAGTCATGCCCCGTGGATCAGGTCGTTCAGGCCGCGTGGCTCTCGGAGCATCCGACGAGGTGGCCGCGCTCGAAGCGGGCTCCGGCACGGACCAGGGCGACGAGGTGGGCTGCGTTCACGGCCCGCCACTGCGGCCGGGCGCACTCGACGAGCTCGAAAATCATGGCCAGGGCGGCAGCCGCGCTGCCGGCGCCCGAGTTGACTTTCGCCACGGTCCGGCTGCAGACCAAGGTCTCCCGGTACGCGTCGATCGTGTTGGAAGCCCGACCGATGTTCGCCATGAACTGCAGCCACCGTCGGGCCAGTTGATGCTCAGCGAGAGTGGGAAACTTGCCCCACGGGATGGGGGCCATGACAGCAGGCTAATCGTTGCGACCGTGCCTACTTGCGCACGTGGAAGCGCAGCATCGTGACCCCGCCCGACTGGACGTTGCTGAACGGTTCCAGGTCGATCCGGTCGAGGCCCGGCGGCGCGAAGCGGACGCCGTCGCCCAGCAGCACCGGCAGCACGTACACGAGGATCTCGTCGACGAGGCCGCGCTGCAGGCACTGGGCGGCCACGTCGGCGCCGAGGATCTCCAGGTTCTTGTCGCCGGCGGCGCGGCGTGCCGTGGCCACGGCTTCCTTGATGTCGCAGGTGAGGAAGGTGACGTTGGGGTCCGGCTCGTCGGGCGGGCGGTGGGTGAGGACGAACTGCGCCCCGCCGTCGTAGTCGGGGTTCTCGTCGGACATGCGCTTGCCGACCTCGTACGTGCTCCGGCCGATGAGCATGGCGCCCGTGGCCGCCATGACCTCGGGGAACGTCGCCGACGTCATGTGCTCGAAGATCCAGTCCATCGTGTGGCCGGGACCGGCGATGAACCCATCGAGGGACATCACCCTGTTCACGACCACCTTGCCGGTGCTCGCATCCGTCATGCGTCTTCTCCAAGCAGGTGGAGGGCCGGGATCGCATCATAGGCCGGTGAGCAACATATTCTCCGGCGGAAGCCACGACCTGGACCTGTCCAATGGCGCCACCGCGGTGTTCATCGATGTGCTGATGCTGGCCGTGTCCGATCTGGCCTCCGAGGGCTGGGACTTCCGCTTCGCGGCGCTGCTGACCCTGCAGGACCAGAACGTCATGGGGCGCGGTGCCGTCGGGTTCGACCTGGCGGCGTTCGACTGGGGTGCGACGGAGCGGGAACGCGCCCGCGCGAAGGACTTCGTGCTGCGTGCCACAGCACTCGCGGCGAGTGGACATCGCTGGAGCGAGCTGGGCTACCACCCGCCCCGTGTGCATGACTACCTGCACCGCTTCATGACCATGGTGGAGTCCTGCACCCCGTCCGCTGACAGCAGCGCCGCACGTGGCTTCCCCGGCCCGGACGAGGCCGCGATGGCCTCGTGCGTGCGCCACCGCGTCCTCAGCGCGGTCCCGCTGTGGGACGGCTGCTTCCTCTGCAATCGGCCGCACTACTAGCCCGGATCGATTCCTCATAAGGGGCGCGCTGCCGAGCGACTATCCGCCGTTCAGGACGGTGTTCGGCTTCTTCAGCCGCTGTGGCGTTCGCCACGGCAGAAGGATATGTGCGTAGCTCTTGTCCAGTGAGCTCCTTTGGCGCGGATCGTCGCTGATCACGCTGGTTTGCCGGGTCAGCACTCCGACTGATCGCCCAGCCGCATCCCCTCGTTCAGGGGCTTGGGGAGATGCTGGGAGACGGGACTCCTGCCGCCGCACACGCGGACTGTGGCTCGTTCTCTACAGCCAGTTCCGTGACGGTGACCGCAGACCTCCGATGGTCGTCCGGGGTGACGTCGAAGGTGAAGCACCCCGTCACGAATGTCTCGCTGGTGAGGAAGACCCCCGGCCCGATGCCCAGTAGTTCTGCTGTCACCCGGACTTCAGGACCGTGCCGCTCGATCCTGACCAGGCCCTGAGCCGGCTTTCCTCTGGGGAAAACCTGAGCGATCTCGCTGTCGTCCAGCACACCGTCGGCCGACGCCCCGACGAGCTCTTCCTGCCGAGCTGCAGCAGCACTCCGCATATCAGCGCGGGCCTTTCCCTCGGCGCGGTCATCCGCCGTGGCCGCCCAGATCCACAGCCCGATGACGCACACAAGCAACAGCACGAGCACAGCCAGGCAGCCGTTGAACAGGCACCCTCCGGCCGTTCCTCTCCGCACCCCGTCGCGTCTCGCCATGACCTGAGCATGTCGGTGCCCCGACGGGCCGGGGGGTACGAGTCCAAGCTGTTACTCACTCTGCCCCTGCCCGAAACCACTCTGGCGGATCCGCACGCAGATCAACTGGCCTGCGTACGCACCCAGTTGGGGCAGGCTCTCGCACACCACCACGTCGATTCCGAGGGCCAGAAACTCACGCGACCAGTATTACGCAGAGGTCGATTCTGTAACTGGAACGCGAATGCGGCGCATGTGCAGAAGTTCGGAGAGTGGCCTGCATGCTCGTAGCTCCTGACCACCCCTCAATACGAGCTGGTGGGAGGGGAGATCGCCTCCGACCGCACGCGTTGATCAGCCGTCTCCTTTCGCCCGCTCTTCCATCTGTGCAGCGCGGCCGGTGACTTCTCGGCCGTCTGTCGGGACGCTGCGGGCAGCGCTGCACTCCTTCAACCCGGACGCGACGACTTCATCGAACGCTGTCTGGCCGCAGTGCTGTGCCAACGGGGGCTGGCCGGACACCGCGTGCCGCAAGACCGGGTGAAACGGGCGCACAGACTCGCTGACGGTGTGGACACCGGATTCATCCGCGAACCCGGGAGCACCTTGAATGCCATGACGACTGGGGGGAAGTCCTACTACTGCCTCACCAACGCCATCGGCAACGTCCCGGGCCTGGTCGACGACGCGGGCAAGCGCACCCACGCCTACGCCTACGACCCCCAACTCGGCCGCTTCACCCAGCCCGACCCGTCGGGACAGGAGACCAACCCCTACCTGTACGCGGGCGGCGACTTCATCAGCAACACAGCCCCCGCCGGGCTGCTTTCGCTGCGGACCAGGCCACGACGTATTAGGCCTCAAAGTCAGCGCGGCCCTGGACACGGACGGCCGGGCCCAGCTCGCCGCGGGTCGCACCCGGCAGGAGAAGGGCCACCGGCGCCAACTGGCCACCGTGGTCGGGCCGGTGACCGTCACCCGGTGTGCACAGCGCGCCCCGGGGCCCTGCCCAACTGCTATCCGGCCGACCAGGTGCTGGGGCTGCCACGCGAGCGGCACAGCCTGGGGCTGCGCCGGCTGGTGGTGCTGGAAGCCGCCCGCGGCTCCTACAACCACGCCCTGGAGACGATCGGACGCCGCTGCGGGACACCGGCGGTCGGCAAACGCCAGGCCGAACAGCTCGTGCGGGCGGCCGCGGTGGACATCGCCGCCTTCTATGCCGCCCGCACCCCCGCTTCGGCAGCCAGCACGACGCTGCTGGTGCTCAGCGTCGACGACAAGGGGATCGTGATGCGCCCGGGTCACCTGCGGGACGCGACGCGGTCCTCCACATCGTGCATGTGCTCGAGAAGTTATGGGCGGCTGCGCGGTGTTTCCACACCGCCACCGATCCCGGAGCCGAAGACTGGGGCGGGGCCAAGACCGCCCGGATCCTGGCCGGCGACGCCCCGGAGCCGTCGGCGACATCCACGCCGAAGCCGACCGCACGGGCCTGTCCCCAGATCAGCGGGCCGCGGCGGACAGGGCCTGCCGCTACCTGGAGAACAATGCCGTCTTCGTCCACTACGACAAGGCCCTCGATGCCGGCTGGCCGATCGCCAGCGGCATCGTCGAAGGAACAGCCCGCCATCTGATCGCCGACCGACTCGACATCACTGGCGGCCGATGGAGCGTCTGCGGAGCCGAAGCCGTCCTTACCCTCCGCGCCGTCATCAGCAACGGTGACTTCCCGCAGTACTGGACCTTCCACACCTGCAGAGAACGCGAACGCCTATGCCCCGCCCCCGACCAGGCCGAATCCGACCTGACCGCATGAATACGACCGTCACTCAGGAAAGCCGCACACATCACGCAAGGGCGAACCGGTGCCGGTGCTACGGTGCCGGTATGTCCAAGGCCAAGATCGACGGCGTCGCCGCCGAGTTCTTCAGTGCGTTCGACAACAGGGGCGGCAAGGCCGCAGATGTGGATCGGGTCCGCCGACTGGTAGTGCCTGGGGGCGTCCTCATCAAGGCAGGGCCGGAGTTCACGGTGTACACCGTGGAGGAATTCATCGAGCCACGCCAACAACTGCTGGCCGAGGGCCGACTGGTGAACTTCAACGAGTGGGAGACTGCGGAGCGCACCGAGACCGTCGGCGCCATCGCATCGCGGTTCAGCGAGTACCGGAAATCCGGGATCCTCGACGGCGTGCCGTTCGAGGGCGGCGGGACGAAGACGATGCAGTTCGTACTCACCCCGGATGGCTGGCGGATCGCTGCGGTCTCCTGGTGCGATTGGCCCTGAGGTCAAAAGCGGCACCGCCGCACGATCTGGAGTACCCCTCCAGGTCAGCTCGAAGGAGGCAGGCGCAGTTGCATCCAGACCGAGCTGATGTAACCGCCGTTCTTCGTGGCGTACTCGTCGAAGGTGCCCACGTCGGTGAAGCCGAACTTACGGTGCAGAGCTACCGAAGCGTCATTGGGAAGTGCGATCCCAGCCAGCGCGACATGGACCGGCTGCAGGCGCAGCGTTTCGATGAGGGTGCGGTACAGCGCCGAACCAATCCCAGCGGCCCGCGCATCGGGATCCACGTAGACGCCCAGTTCAACCGTTTGATCGAAGGCCGGATGCGTCCGGTAGGCACTGCTTGAGGCGCACCCGAGTACCCGATCGCCGGTAGTGGCCACAAACAGCTGGTGCGGACCCGTGTCGGAGAATCTCTCGAACCACTGCAAGCGGCTCTCTACCGTGACCGGTTGGGTATCGAAAGTGATGATCGAGTGGGTGACGTAGTGGTTGTAGATCCGCACCAGCTCAGGAAGATCATCTTTGCGTCCGGTGCGTACTACCAGCCCGTCGCCGGCACGACGCCCGGCCTCGCGGTCTCTTCCTGCCATGGGCCGCATCATGCCATGGTCGTTCTCCCAGATCAGCCCGTCCCTGCAGAAGAGCTCACCTAATCCGATTTACGACCCACTGGAGTTCATGCCTTCGCCTACAGCCGGTACAGCGGTGCCGGCGCGCTACCAGAGGGTGATGCGGATCTGAGCTGGCCGAAGCCGGAGGGTGCCGGCGAGAGGCGTTGGGCGAAGCGGCGCAGGCGGTAGGCCATGGAGTTGCCGCGGGTGTCGTGTTCGGTGGCGGTGGCGGTCTTCCAGCAGATGGCTGCGGCGTTCTCGAAGAAGGTGTGCGCGGTGGTGGGTTCGTGGTCGGCGCCGGTGACCTGGACCAGAAGGTGTTCGGGACCGCGGGGGGCGGCCTTGGTGAGGATGTGCTTGCGGCCCTCGTCGGGGGCGAGCCGGTTGGGCAGGTCCTCGGCCGGAGATGTCGACGTGTTCGTGGGTGCGGCGTGTGCGGGGGCGGGCTGGAAGTGGTCGCGGGTGCTGGTGGTGGCGGCGACGATGATTTCGAGTTGTTCGGCGAAGTAGGTGCCGGGTAGGGGCATTTCGAGGTCGGGGTGGCGGGTGTAGCCGCCGGTGACGGCGGAGGCGACGAATTCGATGACGGCGCGGGCCGCTGGGGTGTGGCGTCGGGTGGGCAGGGTCCGGGTGAGCTGGGCCAGGACGCGCAGGACGGTGGCCAGGCTGGTGTCGGCGTTCATGGAGTGCAGGGCGGGCGCGTATTCGACCGGGTCGGTGTCTTCCTGCTGGGCGGTGTAGGCGTCGGCTTGGGCGTGCCAGAGGGCGGCGGCGTGGGTTTCGCCGTGGGCGAGGTGTTGGAGGTGGAGGCAGTAGGAGGCGGGGGCGTCTTCGGCGCCGGCGGCGTATTGCCACCAGAAGCGGGCGCCGATGTCGATGCCGGCCAGGTGCAGGGCGCAGCCCAGGATGCGGGCGGTGGGGGGTTGGGGGATCTGGTCGGTGAGGAAGTCGGCGAGTTGGTCGGGGGTGCAGTGGCTGATGACGGTTTCGCACAGGGCGTCGAGGCTGTGGGCGGCGCTGGTGTCGGTGGTTTCGTTGGTGCGGTGCTGCCATAGCAGGAGGTCGTCGTCGGGAGTGTCATGGTGGGGGACGATGTCGGCGGGGACGTGGGGGTCGCGCTGCAGTAGTGACTGGGCGAGGAGGTCGTCGATGGTGCTCATGACGGCGGGATCACTCCTGGGGTTCGGTGTCGGGGAAGAGCTGCTTGAGGGCCCAGCGGGCGTGGTGGTCCAGGGTGTGGACCAGGGCCGGGGGCAGGCCGACAACGGCGGGGATGGTGTCGGGGTCGAGGCCGCACAGGTAGCGCAGGACGGTGACGTCCATCTGGTCGTCGGGCAGCTGGGCGATCGCGTCGAAGAAGCGGGCCAGGACGTCGATGCGGGCCAGGCGTTCGATCAGGTGGGGGGCCTGGGCCTGGTGGGTGGTGGAGAAGGCGGCGGCGCGCAGGTCGTAGTGGCCGGCGGGCCGCTGGGCGGCGCGGGACAGGACGGTGGTGCGCAGCAGTTGCCAGGCGTGGCGAGGTGTGTCCGGGCTGGAGGTGGCGTCGTCCCAGGTCAGCCAGAGCAGGTCGAAGACTTCGCCGACGGCGTGGCGGGCGCGGGGCAGGGACTGCAGGAAGGCCTGGGCGTAGGCGTGGTAGGGCACGGCCATGGCCTGATGGAGCGCCACGTGGGCGAGGGGCCGCTGGTCGGCGTCGGCGGGTGGGACGGCCTGGAGACGGTCGTCGATCCAGGACGGTTTCTTGTCCGCCTCGATCGCGGCGACCTTCCACAGCCGGCGCAGCGGGCCGACGGGTAAGTCCAGGGCGCGGACCACGCTGTAGGTGATCTCCCAGGTGGGGTAGAGGCCTTTGCCGCGCATCAGTTCCGACAGGCGGGTCTTGGAGAACCCGGACCGGCCGACCAGGTCGTCCAGGGTCAGGCCGCTGGCGGTGAAGCGGCTGCGGACCGGCTCCAGCCAGGTGCGGTGCGCCAGACCGGCACTCGCGCAGATCGGCTCCGGCGGACGGCCCCGGCGATGGGGAGGATCCGCCGGCCGCTCCGGTACAGAGGGTGTTGTTGTCACTGCGGCGGCTCCTGACTTCCCGCCGGCCCCGCGGCCGGCGCAGGCGCCGGTGCCGGTGCCGGTGCCGGTGCCGGTGCCGGTGCGGCAGTCGGTGCCGGTGCCGGTGCCGGTGCGGCAGTCGGTGCCGGTGCCGGTGCCGGTGCCGGTGCGGCAGTCGGTGCAGCAGCCGCCGTGGTGGCCCGGGACTCCGGGCCGGACAGCGCGGAGACGATCTGCTGGATGAGGAGACCCAGCGTGGGCAACAGCGCGATCAACGCTGTGAGTTGGCCCAGCACGGTCATCACCGTGCTCCATGCGAGGACCGCCGCGAGAACGAGGACGGTCATCACCTGCTTGCCTGTCATGGCACCTTCCCTGGGAGGACATACCAGTGTCTGGAAAGGCCCCTCCGAGGCGGTGCTCACGCGCCCCGGAGGAGTTGCACGACAGCATGCTGTGTGAGACGGCCACCACTCAACGTGATCATGGGATTGCGGAACAATGCCACCGAGTGAACACATCGTCACCAGGTGGCCACACGGTATCGATGATGTCCCGTCAGCCCCCGCCATACCAGGGCGCGTTACCGCAACGACGCCCATACCGTCACCAGATCACGCCGGAATGAACCCTTTTGATGGCGAACCCGTACTTCCCCTTGCGACACCAACCGGAAGGCGCACCATAGACAACGGACGCCTCCCCCGGCGTCGCACCTTCCATGTCTGGAAGGCCGCGCGGCCCCCTCGTGCTCAAGAACTACCGGAGGGGAAACCGCCCCGCTTCCGCCCAGCCGCCCACGCGCTGGGCGGAAGCGGAACCCGCAGAGCCCACGCAACCGCCCCGGGGCCGGGGCAAGGCTGTGCCCGCCAAAACGGGGAGCCTGACGGGCACCAGCCCGCTCCTCGCTCCACCGGCAGCGGCAGCGGCAGCGGCAGCGGCAGCGGCAGCGGCAGCGGCAGCGGCAGCGGCAGCGGCAGCGGCAGCGGCAGCAAGGAATTGGGCCATGTTCGCCTCGACTGTCAGATTGCTCGGTGATCGTCAGACTTGCGCGGCAGCAGGACTTTCCCGGCTTTCATAGCGCCGTCAGCAAGAACATTCGCCAGTCCAGGGCGCTCGTCGCGGTCTCTTCGGGCTCCGAGCTCGTCGTCTCCGAGAAGGAACGCGGGAAGGGCGCCGGTCGCGCACTGATGACGGAGGCGATGGATAGGTTCGTGCAGGGCCCGGGCAGCATTGAGGTCGTCACCTTCGGGGCCGACCACCCCGGTGCCGTTGCCAGCGGTGCACGCGTCTTCTACGAGCGTCTTGGTTTCGACCCTGCCGAGGCTGCCGATCCCGGCCCCGAAGGCGGTTCACGGCAGGTCTATCGCCGGGCCGTCACGTGAGCCATGCGCAGTCGCCATCGACGGGCCGACGGGTACTCAAACCGCCGAGGACCCTGGCGGCGAGGCGAAAGCTGTTCGACGATCGCCGTGTCACGGTCGACGTCCCGGGACCCTCCGGCCGCTGGGCGTGGCCGATCAACCCGCCCCGCTGCGGCACTCTGGGGCCCGGCATCGTCTGTCAGTGCCCCCTGCCAGGATGCACCCATGACCCAACCGGCCCCCGGCTCCCCCACCACGACGATCAGCCACGTGCCCAGCTTCTCGGGCTGGTCGGTGCCATCGAGGCCTGGGACGACCTGGAGCACATCCACCTCACGACCGCCAGGACCAGGTGGACGGCTGGCCACTGAGGTTCCCCCGTCATACGGGAGCCGCTGATCAGCTGGTCAGCAGGGGTTGACGGGTGTTGAGGTTCGTTAGTTCGGCCGTCGCCTGCTCGGCGTAGTACTTCTCCTCGAACTCGATCGGGCTGAGGAAGCCGAGCCGTTTCTGGATGCGGCGGGAGTTATAGAAGCCGTCGATGTATTCGAAGAGCGCGAGGTTCGCCTCGGCCCTCGTGGTGAAGGTGCGGCCACGGAGGCCCTCGGTTTTGATGAGCATCCAGAGGTTCTCCGCGAGGGCGTTATCGTACGAGTCCCCGACGGAGCCCATGGATGCCTCAACTCCCGCTCGCATCAGACGGGTTGTGAGCTTGATGGATGTGTACTGACAGCCGTGGTCGGCGTGGTGGATGAGCTGCCCGGGCTCGACCTCGCGGGACGCGAGTGCGTACTCCAGGGTGGTCAGGACCAGGTCGGCGTCCGCGCGGGCGGAGGTCTCCCACGCGACCACCCGGCGGGAGAAGGCGTCCCGGATCGCAGAGAGCCACAACGGTCCCTCGCCGGTGGAGATCATCGTCAGGTCGGTGACCCACAACCGGTTCGGCGCCGGTGCGGTGAAGTCCCGGTTGACCAGGTCCGGGGCGAGGCTGGCCGTGGGATCGCGGCGCGTGAAGCCCTTCCGCCGGGGGCTGATCCCTGCGATGTCGGCCTCGCGCATCAGGCGCTCGACCCGCTTGCGGCCCACGTGGACGCCCTCGCGTTTGAGGACGGCGTGCACGCGCGGTGAGCCGTAATTGCCGCCGGACTCGGTGTGGATCTCCTTGATCCGCTCGGTCAGTTCGACGTCGCGGCGCCGCCGTTCGCACGGCTCCTTCTCCGCACGGCGCCACCGGTAGTAGGTGGAAGAGGCGATATGCAGTTCCCGCAGGACGCACTCGACTCCCAGGCGGGGATGCTCGTCAACGAGCGCCGTCACCTGGGCCGGGTCGGGTCGAGCTGCGCCGCGAAAAAAGCTGAGGCCGTCCGCAGGACGTCGTTGGCCCGCTTGAGCTGGGCGTTCTCCTTGCGCAGCGCGGCGAGCTCGGCCCGCTCGTCGGTGGTGAGACGGTCGTCGCGCTCGCCGGCATCGGCCTCGGCCTGCCGGATCCAGCCGCGCAGGGCCTCAGGATGCACACCGAGGTCGACGGCCAGCTTCTTGATCTGTGGCTTCGGCTCGGTGGTGCGATACATCTGCACCGCACGCTCACGCAACTCCAGCGAGTATTTCCTGGGGGCAGCCATGGTCATAGGTCCTCTCATGAGTCCCATCTGACCGGCTGTCAGCTTCCTCCGCATCTCGGGGGAACTTCACCACGGCAACTCGGCCTGGACGCTGGCCTGACTGGCATGGAGGACTGCGCGGACATAGGACGCGCCCCACCTGGTCCTCGGCAGCTCCCATGTCGGTGACCAGGAAACCGTGCCGATCGGTGACTGCCTCACAGGTCGAACTCGAAGTGCTCGATATCGGTGAACCGGACCTCTTCCAGGGAGCCAGCACGGCGGCCGCCGTCCTGGACGTACACCTCCTTGAGCACTTCAACCGCGATCCCCTTGAGCTCCTGATCGGTGGCGGCCGGCCTCCTGTGCGTCGAAGAGCCGGGCCGCTGTTTCAACGCCTGTGGTCAGGTCGCGGTGGGTATGTAGGGCGCTGCTGCGACCTGGGCCATAGTCCGAAGTTTCGTGAAGTAGGAGGCGCAGTACTCCTCGTTGATCAGAGGAATGATCTTGTCCAGGTCGGCGATGCATCCCCAGAGGTAGGCGATGCCACTGTCGTCGAGTACGCCCTTCAGCTCCCTCTGCACGAGGCCGGCGACGTCGGCGTCCAGGAGGACCAGGTCTACGCCATCGAAGTCCACGCCGCGGAAGCCGTCGGGGAACAGCGCGTGCAGGTGGTCCTCCCACAGCCGGGCGAGGCCGCCGTCGGGCTGTGCTCCGCCCTCGTCGGCGGCCGTCGCCTCTGCCGTGGACGGTGGGCGAAGGAGCAGGGAGACGGCATCGAAGACGGCACGCACCATCGCGACGGCCCGGAGCGGGTGGAGGGCGGCACTGGACTCGGAGCCCTGCATGAGCTTGTCGCGCAGCAGTCGGCTGCGGTCGAGTTCGGCGGCGAGTCCGACCATGATGAGCCCCGCGTCGGTGGCCCGCTCGATGAGGACGTGGAGGGGTTCCTTCGTGGCCAGACGTTCGGCGAGGACGTGCTCCAGGGCGAACAGGGAATGCGTGACAGCGACGGTGGCGAACTCGTACCGGTAGTAGGAGTGCCGGATAAGCTCGCGGGAGGTTTCCATCGCGCTCATGACGTACATCGACGCGTCGCCGGGCAGAACCAGGTCGGCAACCAGGGCGTGCATGTCCGCGTAGTCGAGAACGAGGTCGCGGGCGCGCGGGTCCCGTACCGGCAGGAGGAGCGGGTCGGGCGGCGGTGGCAGGGTGTTCACCGGTGCAGTCTTGTCGCCGGAAGGCTGTCGGTGCCATCGGATTTGCTCGGGGTGGTTGGCGTCCCCGCTGCCACATGTCGCCACCGGCCCAGTCCGACCTTAAAGACAAGGTGAGCTCCCAAATGGGCGCCCTACACCTCGTGTAGGCGACGGCGACCACCGTGCGCAAGGCGGTCCGGTCTACGGGCCCGCGGCTAAGCCGACAACCATCCGGTGAACACGCCTAGGAGCCCACATGGTCGCTCCTGCGGTTCCGTTCCCCGTGATAGCGGGCCCGCCCTCGGAACGAACCGAGGGCGGACCCGTACCGCCTTCTACCAGGGAGGGCGTAGCTCCGTGGGGGCCGGGGGCACCATCCTCCTGGGACGGCACTGCTAACGCCCTCTCAGGACAGCCAACCTTGTGCGCGCCCGATCATCGTCTCGTTCTCATCGACTTTGGTCTCCGTGTAATAGACCATCGGCGGACGTTCGGCGCTCTGGGCAGCGACAGACTTGCAGCTATGAACTTCCGTCAACGTCCGACTTTCCCCCAGGCCGGTGCCACCGTGGTCGCTGACTCCCCGCTGGCCATCATGTTGGTGTGCGCCGTGGGCGGGACAGTTGTCGGCGGACTCGGTGAACTGGTCTGGGAATGGATGACCACCCAACCCTGGGGACCGCGGATAGGACCCACCAAGCTCCTCACCCTGCTCCCCCGCCCGTGGCCCACCATCATCGCCACCGCTGTAGGGGCAGCAGCCGGGCTCTTGTTGGGAGTCATCGAGGTCCACAAGTCCTTGTCGGTAACCGTCTCGGCCGAGCGCGTGGTCCTGATCAGCCAGGACGAGCAACGGGAGTTCGCGCGCAACGAGATACACCAGGTGCTCTTGGCGAGCAAACAGCTCATCCTGATCGATCACAACGGCCAAGAGCTCACACGCCAGGCGTGTGATCTGAAGCCACGACGGCTGTACAGCGCCTTCGTCCAGCACGGCTACTCGTGGGCGGAAGGCGCACCCCACGGCACCGCCTGACGCGACAACACCCGAACGATGCCACTTCGCCACCGGTTCCGGTCAGTGCCCCCGATCGGGTACGAACGGCGATGACCAGCGCCGGAAGTGCCTCGCCGTCTTCCGCCCCCGAGCCAGGCGCCGAGCCAGGCCTGGCTATTGTGCAGGACCCGGATGCGCAGATCACGATCTTCCTATGGTCGAATGCGTCAGACGAGGCACTGCAGGCCCTCGCCGCCGTCGACCTGGACGTACTGACGCTTTGTCGGCCAGATCGAGGACGGGTCCAGCTCGTCTGGAACCCAGCATCGGGCAAAAGGCAGATCCGTGGCCACGAGTGAGGAAAACCCGCGGGCGCACTCACGCCAGTACCGCCCGCCCGTCCAACGCGGCGGTGTGCATGGTGCCGTCCGGGCCGCGGCGGGGCTGGGTGGGTGGGTGGGTGGGTGGGTGGCCATCGCAGCGACGGTCTGTTCGTGGGTCATATCCATTCGTTGATCATTGCGTGCGACCAGCACAGTGGCCTCATAGCGGACGGCGAGCTTCATGCCCCTTCTTGCCCTCGGCGACCCGTCGTTCCACGTAGGAGCGGGTGCGGGTGTCCCCGCGCAGGCGGGCGATGACGATGGTGCAGAGCGCTGAATTGGCCTGGCGGTCGTCGCGGTTGAGCCTGCGGCGTTGGGTCTTTCCGGACGATGCTTCCACGGGGCTGGCACCGCAGAGGGCGGCAAAGATGCCACGGTGGCCAGACGGTCGGGGTTGTCGCCGGCCGCTGTCAGCAAGGCCGCGGCCTTATCCGGGCCGACGCCGTAGAGATCTGGCTTGGAAAAACGTCCGCGAAATCGAGCTGGTCAGGACACTCCCGCTTGACGAGTGAGTCCGAACCCCGCCTGAGCCGCGGTGCGTGGACATCGCCACGAACGTTCTGTTTACAGAACGTTCTGCTTGTGGAACGCTAGTCGCGTCACGACAATGCATCACCGGCACGGTAGGGGCGGAAGGCCATGGAACTGGCCCAGGAGGTGGGCGAGCGGCTGCGCCGTCTGCGCCAGGAGCGCGATCTGTCGCTGTCGGAACTGGCCCGCCGCTCCGGCGTCGGCAAGGGCACACTCTCGGAACTGGAGACCGGTCGGCGCAATCCGACCCTGGAGACGCTGTACGCGCTGACCACGGCCCTCGAGGCGCCGCTAAGCATGGTCGTCGGCCCTGCCCCGGTGCAGGGCGCGGCGGTGCACGCAGTACTGACGGACCGCGTGCAGGACGCGGCTGCGGTGTCGGAGGTGTATCGCATCCGCATTCAGAGCGGCGCGGTGCAGCGCTCGGCCGCTCATGTGCCGGGCACGGAGGAGCACTTGCTGGTCTTGAGCGGCACGGCGCGGGTTGGTCCCGCCTCCGCCCCGCTCGAGGTGGGCCCGGGTGGCCACGCCCAGTGGGCGGCGGATGTACCGCATCAGTACGAGGCGGTGGGGAGGGATGTGGAGGGGGTGTTGGTGGTGCGCTACCCGGTGGAGTGAGATGCCTACGCCGCACCGCCCTGCGCCAGGCCACGACCACCGCCGATCGGCCGTGGGATCCACCGCTGCGGCAGAAGGCCGACAGCATCCAGTCCGTAGGCCCGGGTCTGATGGTCGGTCCGACAAGGGCAGGAACAGCCAGGCCTGCCGGTGCCACTGGGTGGCGATTTCATGCAAAGCCAGCTACGTCATCGAGAGACAGGATGATCCCAGTACATGCCTGTACGTATAGCGCGCCCAGACGAACTGCCTGCCCTCGTCCAGCACCCCGACCAGCCCGAGCGCAACGCCGGGACGGCCGCCTACCTCACCGACCTGCTTGCCAAGAAGTGCACCCGGCCGGAGTGGTGCCTGGTCGCGGAGGACGAGCCCGGTCGGCTCACCGCGGCCACCGCGCTATGGACCTTCCCCGGGAACGACGTCCCGATGGCCCTGGTGCTCCTTGAGACGCCGTGGGACGAACCCGGCCTGGCCACCGGCCAGGCGCTGCTGGCCGAGGCCGTCGCCCTGGCTGGCTCGCTCGGCGCCACGGAGCTGGAGCACGTCATCGACTCGCCGACGCAGCCGCCGCAGTTCCAGGCGGAGCCGGAACTGCGCGCCGAGCTTCTCCGTCTGGCGGGCTTCGAGCGGGCCCGTGACGGTCGCCGGTTCCGCCGCCGCTCCGGGGGAGAACTCACGTCGCATGATGACCGGTTGACCTGGCGTTCCCTGCCCAGTCTGGGCCGTGAGCCGTTCATCGCTCTCCTCGCCGAGGCGTTGCCGACCAGCGCCGACGCCCAACTCGCCGCCAGGGTTGCCCGGCATGGCGCTCGGCATGCAGCGGAGAGCCTCTTCGCGGACATGGAGGAGTTCTCGTACGAGCCTTCGTGGTGGGAACTCGGCTACGCTCCGGACGGCACGCCGGCCGCCCTCAGCCTCCCCGCCCGAAACCCCTCGACCGCGGTGATCGGCCTGGTGGCTGTGTCTCCCGCCTGCCGCGGCAACGGCTACGCGACGGCGGTGGTGGCCCGCGGCACGCGGCTGCTGGTCGAAGCGGGCGCCGAGGAGATCCGTGGCGACTGTGACGCGGCCAACACCGCCATGATCATGGCTTTCGAACGGGCAGGCTACGAGAACTTCGCCGACCGCCAGGAGTTCACCCGCCGGTTGTGAGCGGGGCCGCTCCCGCGCCGTAACGAATACTGAGCGGCCCCTCCCCACCCCGGGCTGGTAGGGCTGGACGAGTACGTCCGAACTCCGAGCTTCAGGGGCTGTTCGTGGAGCCGGGTTGCTTGGTTTTCAGGCTACTGACGGGGCGGAGTTCGTACTCCACCGGGCTGAGCATTCCCAGCAGTTCGGCAGCTCTCCGGTGGATGGCCAACTCGGCCACCAACTCGCGGATACGGCTTGCGGGCCGCAGCCAGTTCGGACAAGGTCGCTGCTGTCCGTGCCTGCTGTCCGGTGTCGATGAGGTGTTGGCGCCGCCAGACGGAGATCGTCTGGTCGTTGATGCCGAGGAGCTGGGCGACCTCGGCGACCTTCCTTCCGGATGCGACGAGATCGCGGACCCTGCGGCGGAACTCGGGTGGATAGCTGCGGGGGCCACGGCCTCCGAAGTCGGGCTGCTGGATCGTCAATAGTCAGCAACCCGACTCTCGGGGCACACCACGATCGCTTGACCGTGTGATTCCATTCTGCGGCCCTTCCCCTCCCACTCACACCCTGTGCGATGAGCGCTCGTCATACAGCGGGCGCTCCTCTGACAGGTCGGAGAGGTTGCCGCGCTGGACCACGCACAGCGCCCAGATGATGAAGGCCGAGATGGCGATCATCACGACCGACCACACCGGGTAGTACGGAAGGGAGAGGAAGTTGGCGATGATGACGAGTCCGGCGATGGCCACGCCGACAACGCGCGCCCAGGTCGCGGTCCGGAGCAGCCCGATGCTGACGATCACGGCTACCGCGCCCAGAGCGAGGTGGATCCAGCCCCAGCCGGTCAGGTCGTACGCGAACACGTAATTGCGCGTCGTGAGGAAGATGTCGTCCTCGGCGATGGCCATGATGCCCCGGAAGATGTCGAGCAGGCCGACGAGGAAGAGCATCACGGCCGCGAAGGCTGTCAGGCCGGTTGCCCATTCCTGCTTCGCCGTGTGTGCCGGCTCGGTGTGTGTGGCGGTCATCTTGAGCCTCGTTTCGTGTGGTCCGGATGCTCAGCGATGGGTGGTCCGGGAAGTGGAACCCGCGGGTTCCGTCGGGCCGTGGACGGTCAGGACCAGTTCCTTCGCCCTGCGGAACTCCTCGTCCGTGATGTCGCCGCGGGAGCGGATCTCGGACAGCCTGGCGAGTTCGTCGACGCTGCTGGTCTGGCCGCCGGCCGCGGTCTGCCTGATGTAGCTGTTGAACTCCTCCTGCTGCGCACGTGCTTGCGCCACCTCCCGGCGGCCCATGTTCTTGCCGCGGGCGATCACGTAGACGAAGACACCCAGGAAGGGCAGCAGGATGGTGAGCACCATCCATCCGGCCTTCGCCCAGCCGCTCATGGCGTCGTCACGGAAGATGTCGGTGATGATCCGGAAGAGCAGGACGAACCACATGATCCACAGGAAGAACAGCAGCATGCTCCAGAAAACGCTCAGCAGGGGATAGTCGTACGCCAGGTACGTCTGCGCGCTCATGTCTCTCCTCCGTCCCGGGCGTCCGCCCGGCCGCCGATGCCTGCTGTGTTCAGCGTGCGCAGGACAAGGACTGCTCCGCCTCACCCGACGCGGGTGAGCCTGCGGCAGCTTCGCAGCCCCGGTTGACGCGCTCCGCCGGCCCGGTCAGGGGGCGTCGTGCCCACCGCCGCGGGGTGCGGAGACCGACCGGAACCAGGTGGTGGAGGAGACGTACTCGCCGAGGGCCAGGCCCGAGACGGCCACCAGGAAGACGGCGATCAGCCAGGAAAGGAATGTGAAGACGGGGCCCAGGGGGCCGAACTCGTGCAGGCTGCGCTCCATGGCCGTGGGCAGCAGAACGCGGGCGAACCGGCTCAGCAGGACCGTACCGGTGCCGGCCAGCAGCGCTCCCGGCAACAGGCTCCACCAGCCGATCCGGCCGCCCAGCAGCAAATGCTGGGACCACCACCACAGCAGTGTCGCCGAGAGCAGGGACAGCACCATGCCGGTCACGGCACCGGTGCCGCTGCGCAGCGGCGCCTGGAGCAGGAGGAAGCCCAGCCAGACGACCAGCCACAGCAGCCAGCGCCAGAGCGCGGCCCGCACCGGGGTACGCGGCAGATGCCAGCACCGCTCGCACACCGCCTGAAGCGCCCGGCTGAACGCCGTGGCCGACACCAGCGTCACCACGACACCCGCGCCTCCGGCGGTCTGCCGTGTCGTGCCCGTCGCGGAGAAGACCTCCCGCAGTTCGTCGAGGGTGTCGCCGCGCACTCCCAAAACCTCCCGGAGAGAGTCGGCCAGCAGGTCCTGCACCCAGTCTGGAGCGAACGCCGCGACGGTCATCAGCAGCGGCAGCGCGGTGAGGAATGCCTGCGCGGCGAGCCGGACGGAGCCCTCGACAATGTTGAGTGCCGACAGACGGGACAGCAGCCGGGCCGCGGCCCCGGACTGCAGGGCGGCCGCGGCCCGCGCGAGCGTGTGGCTGCGCGAGGTGTGCCCGGGACCAGGTTTCCCGATCATGGCTCACGGGGCCGCCCGTTCCGTCGCCCGCTCCCCCGCATGGCCGGCCGGTCCGGCGGCCGCCGCGAGGATCGCCAGGATGATCACGAGGGCCAGGGCGATGCCGAGAACGAGCACCACTCCCCCGACCGTGGGGTGGTTCCAGAGCACCAGAGCGAGCGCTCCGGCCGCGATGACGGCACCGGTGGTCCATGCCCGGTGGTCAGTCAGCCAGCGACCGGTGGCCCCGGTGCGCAGTCCGGCGTGACGCAGCCCCCGGCCGGCCGCCGTCGTTCCCCGGTCCGTCACCGTGCGCAGGGCGCGGGCGGGGCGCCCGGGACCGTACAGGTAGGCAACCAGCGCGGTAATCACTGCCACGACCAGCAGGGTTCGCGCGCTGTCGCGCAGGAAGCGGACGAACGTGTCGTAGATCGCCGCGGCCGCGTCGGTGGGCAGCGCCGTGGGCGGGACCGAGTCCAGGTAGACCCGTCTGGCGACGACGAGCGCGACGAGCAGCACCCCCATCATCACGCCCACACCGATCCCGGTGATCATCACCATCACCCGGTGTGCCGGATTGGTCCACACGGCGAGCGCGGCGAGCGCGATGGTCAGGACGGGCAGCCAGGTACCGAGGATGTCCAGCAGCCGCATCGTGTCCTGTGCTTTGCCCAGTTCCTCGGCCTGGAACAGCGTGATGGTCCGGTCCGAGTCCGGGATGGCGGCAGCCTTGTCGAAGCCCGCGTCGACGAGCCGCTCCCGTACTTCGTTGATGACCTCTCCCACGTCCAGTTGGACGGTGTCGCCCTCGGCGCGCACGGCACCTTCGCGTTGCCCGGTGAGCATGTTCACCACCGCGGCGTGCGAGCGCCGGTTGGCGCCCTCCCACGCCTGCTGGAAGGCGTCGCCGGTGATCACGCGGGTGATGGTGCGGTCGACGACGCTTCTCACCGCGCTGCGCAGCGGCCCTTCGAGGGACTCTGCCCCCGCCACGACGCGCGGTGACGCTCCGGACTCCTGGAGCGCCTTGCTGAGCGAGTCCGTCACCGCCGCGACGTCCACGTTGTCGACGACGCGGTTCGTGAGCCGGTTGATCACGACCTCCTGCACGGCCGGATCGGACGCCAGTGGAGCGACGGTATCGACGTACCGGTCGGTGTCGGAGACCGTGTCCTGGACCCAGGCCGCGGCGACGGCCAGGGGCGCGAGCAGCAGAGCCAGCAGGAGCAGGACCGAGGAGCCGACCTGGCGCAGCCGCCGGTGGCGTGTCGCCGCGTGACGGCGCAGTCGCTCGTATTCCGCTCGTTCCTCGGCGGTCATGACATGTTCCTGGTGGGAGGCTCCGCCGGGATCCGGCGGGTCCGGGGTGGCGGCCGGGTTCATGAATGCTCCTTTCCGTGTGTGCGCCGCCCCGGCCGCGACGGTCGCCGCTCGGAATGACGCAGCGGGAAAGACCGTGCGGGCCGGTGCGTCTGTCACGCCCGCCGGAGCGGCGGGCAAAGTGTCAGGCGCTCCTGGCGGGGGCGTGCGGCCCTGCCGTGGACGTCTTTGCGAGCGCGGCCCGCCACGCGAAGGCGACCGCCGCCTCGGCGAGGCCGAGCAGGACGAGCCACAGGCCGAGCAGCCGCGTCAGGGCACGGGCGGACTCGGCAGGCAGGGCGAGCACCACGATCCCCGCGACGACGGCGAGCACCGCGACGAGCATGATGACGCCACGGTGCGGCAGGTCCTTGACGGCGACGGCCGTGTAGAGGGTGAGGATGCCGGATACGAGCCAGACACCCCCGGTGATCAATGACAGCGCGGCGATCGTCTGCAGCGGGTTCCGCAGGCACAGCACCCCGGCAAGGACGTACAGCACGGCCAGGAGCAGCCCCGGCAGCCGTTCGTCCGCCGCCCGCGCGAAGACGCCCACGAACCGGAACGCCCCGGTCACCAACAGGTACAGGCCGATGAGGACCGCCAGGACGTGCAGGGTCGCGTCCGGCCAGACGAGTATCAGCAGGCCCGGCACCAATGTCGCCAGGGCCCCGCCCAAGATCCAGGTCCAGGAACGGCCGAGCCGCCCGAGTACGTCCGCGGAGTCGCCCAGCGGACCGGGGGCCGCGCCGTCGGACGTGTGTTCCTGCGGGGTGTGCGATGCCGGACCACGCGGCATGGACATGGCTCCTCCTCACGTGATCAGCCGTCGCCTCCGCAAGCTGACGAGGCGGGGGGAGGGCCGTGTGCGAGCGCCTGACCGCTTCAGGGTCACGCCTGCCGCTCGGTGACCGGCTCACCCACCACGGGTGAGCCATCGACGCCGCCACGGCGGTGAGGCGGAGGTCCCCGTCGCCCGGCCGACACCTTCCGGCCGGCCGGAACGAGGGACACAAGATGAACGACCCGAGCACAGCCCGGACGGACCGCGCCCGGGCCGGGCCGGCCGCGTCGGCGGCTCCGCCCTCGCCGGCAGGCGGCGGTCGTCGCCGTCGCCCGCGCCGTTTTCATCGCGGTCGGCCTGGTCACCGCCTATTACCTGCTGCCTCCGGACGAGCACCGTACGGCTGGCGCGTCGGCGCTGCTCCTGGGCGGGTTCGCCCAGTCCTACGCCGACCAGGACGAGCGTGACTTCACGGCGCTGAAAGCCGCCCACGTCGGCCGGATCAGGGCGGAGCGGCTCTGAGCACGGCGCCCCTGCCCCGTCACTCCGGCAGGTTGCGCATCTCCAATACCCGCAGTCCCAGTGACTGGCAGCGGGCCAGCAGTCCGTACAGGTGCGCTTCGTCCACGACGGGCCCGAACAGGATGGTCTGGCCGGACATCACCACATAGCCAAGCTCCGGAAACGCCTTGGCCATCGTTTCCGACAGGTGTCCCTCGACTCGGATCTCGTAGCGCACGAACGGTCCTTCCTGGACTGCCTCGAACAGGCGGACGGCGCCCCTTCCCTACGATCGTCCTTCTTCGTGCTCCTTCGGGCCTCACCCGGTACAGGTGACGTCTTCCGGCGACCGGACGCCGGGCCTCAATGCTTCAGAAAGATCTTGAAGGAAATGATCAGCAGGCCGAGCAGCAGGTTGACCGATGCGGTGACGGCCATGAGCCGTGGCGAAGCACCGGCGCGGCGTGCCGCGGCCACGGACCAGCCCACCTGGCCCGCCACAGCGACACAGAGAGCCAGCCAGAGGGACCCTCGCACGTCCAGGCCGAAGAGCGGACCGGCAAGCACCGCGGCGGCCGGCGGGATGGCCGCCTTGACGATCGGCCACTCCTCCCAGCACACGTTCCATACCACCCGGCGGTCCAGAGCCTGTTGCGCCAGGCGCGCCCCGAACAGCTGGGCATGCACGTGCCCGATCCAGAACACCACGCCGGTGAGCAGCAGCAACAACACCACCTCGGCGCGGGGGAACGAGCCCAGGGAACCGGCGCCGACCACCACGGAAGCCGCGAGCATGGATCCATAGACGCCGCCCGTGTAGTCCGCGCGGGCCCGGCGCTCGACGCGGTGCTCCCGCCGGGCGGGGCCGGTCGTGGCTCTCATCCTGGGCACCGGTGACTCCCTCCGGACTCAGCGCGTCTCTCCGGCCGCACCGGCCGGAACATCGGTATCCGGCCGGCGCTGACGGCTTCCCCGGGCGGTCGGCAGGTGCGGCGTGACCAGGAAGCTCGCGAGAGCGATGCCACCGGTGGCCAGGACCGCCGCCTTCAGGCCGTCCAGCTGCGCGGAGGCGTAGGAGTCCGCGACGGCGTCGACCTGAGACGGCGGCAGGCCGGCACGCTCGGCCGCCGAGCGCACCTGATCGGTGGGGACGAAGGTGACCCCGGCCTCAAGAGCCACACCGACCTCCTCACGGGTCTGTTCGGACAGCCGCGGATCGTCCGTCACCTGCGAGGTGAAGGCGTGGGCCAGCGCACCGATCAGGATCGACCCGATGAGCGCGGTGCCCAGCGCGGAACCCAGATTCTGTGCCGTGAACTGGAGCCCTCCCGCCTCACTGCGTTCCTCCTCGCCGACACCGGACTGGACGACGTTGCCCAGTTGTGAGGCGAGCAGGCCCACGCCCACGCCCAGCAGGGCCATCGCTCCGGCGAACTGCCCGTCGTCGATGACCGGGTCGATGGTGGCCAGCAGCCACACGATGGCCGCCGTCAGGGTCGCCAGGGCCAGCCGGACCACCCGGCGCGCCCCCCACACCCGGCCCAGCGAGGACGCGGACAGGGAGGTCACCAGCATGGTGGCGGACACCGGGAGCAGACGCAGCCCCGTCTCGAAGGCGTCGAACCCCTGCACCACCTGCAAGTACAGCGGGATCGTGAAGAACAGCCCCAGCAGGATGAGGTTCTGGCTCAGCAGCGTCATCAGCCCGGACCGCAGCACGGGCCTGCCCAGCAGGGCAAGATGCACGAGGGGGTCGGCCCCGTGCAGTTCCCGCCGCTGCTCCCACCACCTGAAGAGGGCCAGGACGGCCACCCCCAGGCCGACGACGAACAGCGTCGGGGCGAAACCGAGGACGGTGAAGGGCGGGTTGCGCGGCTGCACCCATCCCCAGGTGCTGCTCTGCAGGACCCCGAGCACCCCCAGTCCCAGCCCGGACGCGGAGAGCACCGCCCCGACCCAGTCGAGCCGGGGGCGCGGGCCGGTCGGGGCGGAAGCCGCGATCACCCGGCGGCACAGCAGAACGGCCACGACGACCACGACCTCGCCGGCAAACACCAGCCGCCAGGTGAGATACGTCGTCACCCAGCCGCCCAGCAGCGGACCGACCGCGATCCCGGCGCCGGCGAGCCCGCCGATGACCGCGTAGGCGATGGCCCGGTCCCGCCCGCGGTACGACTCCGCGACGAGGGCGGCCATGGCCGGCAGCACCATGGCGGCCCCGAGCCCCTCGATGACCGACCAGCCCAGCGTAAGGACCCACAGCGTGGGCGCCACGGCGGTCAGAGCCGACCCCACACCGTAGACGGCCAGCCCCACAAGGAACATGCGGCGGCGCCCCAGGATGTCCCCGAACCTGCCACCGATGATCATGAACGCGGCCATGACCAGCGCGTACAGGGTGATGACGGCCTGGATGGCGGTGACCTCTGTGTCAAAGTCCTCGACCAGCTGGCTGATGGACACGTTCATGACGGAGGTGTCCAGAACCATCAGGAACTGGGCCGTACCGAGGACGATCAGAGCCCGCCAGTGCTTCACGCTGTCCACCTCGCCAAGTAGGACCGGAGTGCCGGCGCAGTCGCCGCGCAACGAGCAGGTCAGGCGTTGCCGCCCCATCCATCGCATCCGATGTCACCCGCCGCGCGCCTCACCCAGGACGGGGGAAGGACCGGATCCCCGGAGAGGCTCGTACGGGTGGTGCCCGGCCCACATACCCGTCCCAGGTGATGCTTCAGCGGCCGGCGTCCATCCGCTCGTCGAGGGAGAGAGCGGCCGTGATCAGCGCGAGGTGGGTGAAAGCCTGCGGGAAGTTGCCGAATTGCTCTCCCGTGGGACCTACTGCCTCCGCGAACAGACCGCCGTGATTGGCGTACGTGAGCATCTTGTCGAAGGCGTACCGGGCCGGTCCGAGCCGCCCCGCCCGGGCCAGCGCGTCCACGTGGAGGAAGCTGCACAGCGAGAACGTGCCCTCGCTGCCGCGCAGGCCGTCCGGGGACGCCTCGGAAGGACATCCGGGTGCGCGGCGGCGGTGCGCCGGAGCGAATGCGGACGGTATCGGGAGGTGATCTTCACGGCACACGACGCTGCCGGCCGACTGGCGGGCGAGACAGCCCTTGCGATGCTGGACGCGTTGTCCGAGCAGTCACCGATCGGGCTGCACCTGCTAGGCACCGCGTTGCGGGTGGTACGGGTCAACACCGGAACTCCCGCCATGCAAGGTGTGGCCGCGGACGAGCTGGCGGGGCGCCCGGCCTGCAAGGTCTACCGCATGGTCGATGCCGATGTCGAGGCACTTCTATCGAGCTCCACCTGATCCATGACCGCACCCTGACCTGCGAGGTACGCGACGCCGGCTCGGCCGCCCCCCCCACCTGCGGAACGCCGGCGCAGCGGAGGAGGGTGGACGCGGCCTGTTCATCGCCGCCCGGCTCGCCGAGGCGTGGGGCACGCGGTACACGGCTCCGGGCAAAACGATCTGGACCGAGCCGACGCTGCCGCCCGTTCCCTGAACGGTCTTCCGCGCCGGACGAACGTCCTGCCGATCCACGGTCCGGCAAACGATCACAGGAGGCGCAGGTCGCGTGCGCGGCGCACCGCGTCGCCTCGCCGGTTCACCGCCAGCTTCCTGAACACGCTCTTGAGGTGGGTCTTCACCGTGTTCACCGACACGTACAGATCGGCGGCGATCTCCTCCGTCGACATCATCCCGGCCAGCCGCTCCAGGACGTCACGCTCGCGCCCGCTCAGCTCCACCGCGACGAGCGGCGAAGGCGGCGATTCCGCGCCGGACCGCCCGCCCCTTCGCGCGGGGGACGGACCGGGCGTGAGCCAGCCCGCTGCCAGCTCGTGCAGTGAGGCTGTCGCCAGGAGGGGCCGGATCCACGGTCCGGCATCGAGGAAAGGACGCCTCAGCCGCTCGCGCCGGGCGTCGAGGAGCGCCTGGGCCAGGACTCTGCGGGCGGTGGCGGTGTCTCCCGCCCACTCCGCGGCCTGAGCCCTCACCAGCGCTGCCCTCACAGTCACCGCAGGACCTGTCCCGCCCTGGGTGCGGACGCTGTCGAGCAGGTCGACGGCCGCCCCCGTACGCCCTGCGGCGAGCTGGATCCCCGCGGCCTCCACGGCGCACGCCGGCTGGTCGCCGGACACGCGCTGGAGTGCCTCGGTGGCTTCGTCCGGCCGCCCTTCGGCCAGGTGGGCGGCGGAGACGACGAGTGCTTCATGGCTTGCCGCCCAAGGTGATGCCACGGCCGTGGAGACGGCCGGGTCCGCCGCCTCGACGGCGGCTCGTACCTTGCCCCTGGCCAGCAGCAGACGAGCTGTGGCGAGGGCCTGTCCCGCCGTCAGCACTGGATCGCGCGCTCCCGGGGGGAGGTCCACCTCGTCGAGGAAGGCCTGGGCCCGGTCCAATTCATGGCGGTCGACGGCCACGGCGGCCAGGACCAGCCGTTCGATGCCGGAGCCGGACGGCTGGGGCAGGCCGACCCGTTCCGCCTCGGCCATCGCTGCCAGGGCCTTGCGTTCCGCCCGGCCGAGCCAGCCGTTCAGGTAGTCGAGCAGGGCCAGGTGCCCCATCGACTCTTCCCGGGGCAGCACCGTGGAGGCTCCGTCGTCAGTACCGGCCACGACGGTCAGGGCAGCGCGCGCGTCCTCGAAACGCCCGGCCCACAGGCGCGCCGAGCCCAGATGGGTCAGCAGCAGGGCGTGGAGTTCGGGATGCTTGTCCAGGAGGTGCCCGGGGACTTCCCGCCGCAGCTCGTCGGCCGCTGCGGCGGCCTTCTCGGCCTGCGGAGGACACCCGGCAAACCGGGCCGCCAAAGCCTCCAGCAGTGCGCAGCTCAGCCGGGCGGCCGCGAGGCTGCCCGGGTCGTCGGCCAGGTGCTCCTCGGCGTGGCGCAGGCGGGTCAGACCGCGGTCGAGGTCACGCCCGGACAGGTCGTGCGCCGCGCGTACGAGGTCCGTCGCTGGACTCCTGGCCTCGGGCCCCATGAGGGAGAACAACTGGGTCAGGTCATCCGAGCGCAGGCCGGTGAAGAACTGTCCGATCGCCAGGTCGTCGATGAGCGCACCGGCGGCGAAATCCCAGTCTCCCGCGGCGGCGCCGTGGGCGAGTGTCTCCGTCAGGAAGCCGTGTCGGCGCAGCCATCGTGCGCCCCGCCGGTGCAGTTCCGGCTCCAGCCCGGGCAGCCGCACCCGCAGGTGGGCCCGGAGTATCTCCCCGAACAGCGGGTGAAGCTGGTACCACGCGTGCCCGAGGTGTTCGACGAAAGCGTTGTCGCGATGCAGCCCGGCGAGGATGAGCTCGGCATCGGCACGCAGGGTCAGCGCGTTGGCCAGGTCGGGGCAGAAACGCTCCAGGACGCTCACCCGCATCAGAAGGTCCTGTGTCTCGTCGGGCTGTCTCTTGAGAACCTCGGCCAGCAGGAAATCCGCGACCGTACTGCGGTCCGCTTCGAACTCCTTCAGGTAGAGCTCCGGGTCGGCGCTCTCTCGAGCGGCCAGAGCGGACAGGCGCAAGCCGGCGGCCCAGCCCCGGAGGCGGTCCACCAGGGCGCCCGCGGCGTGGACCGGAAGGCTCAGACCGTGCAGCTCCAGCAGTGCGACGGCCTCCTCGGCGGTGAAGGCCAGCTCGGCGCCGCGGATCTCCGTCAGCTCGCCGGCCGCGCGGTAACGGTGCAGCGGAAGCAGTGGTTCGGTGCGGGTGACAAGGACGAGGTGCAGGCCGCCTCCCGCGTGGTGCAGTACGAACTCCAGCTGCTCCGCAACCTCCGGGGCGGTCACGCGGTCGTATTCGTCGAGCACGAGGACCACGGGCCGGCTGCGATCGTTCAGCTCGGCGGCGAGGGCTGCCAGCAGCTTTTGGTCCACCCCGGTCGCGTCCGCGGGGGTCCCGACCGCGTCGGATGCCGGTGCACCGCAGGCGCGCAGTGCCTGAAGAACGTATGCCCAGAAGACCCCGGGACGCCGGTCCCCCACTTCGACGGTGAGCCAGGCGACCGGCGGCCGCAGTCCGGCAGCCCAGTCGGCGGCCAGCAGGGTTTTGCCGGCCCCGGCCGCACCGTTGACCAGTGTCAGCGGAGTCCGCAGAGCCTGGTCGAGGTGCTGGACCAGCCGCTGGCGCCGAAGGAAGGTTGCGGACCTCGCGGGGAGGGCGAACCGGGTGCGCAGGAGCGGGTTTCCCAGGGGATCGGCGCACTGAACGGCCGCAGCGGTCGGTCCTTGAGCGTTGTCGTGGGTCTCGGCCATGGAGCTCATCACCCCTTCCGCCAGGGTCACGGCACGGGCAGCGCTCCCTTCCAGCCTCCCAGTCCTGCTGCCTCGGCGCGCGGCACAGCGGGCCGATGGCCCGTGCACCGTCTTGCTGGTCAGCTCCGGGCCGATTCGCCTTGGAGGGAGGGCCGGAACGTATGGAGCATGTCTCCACCTGGCTGAATGATGCCGAAACTGCTCTCCGGCACCTCGTTCCAGGCGCCGGGGAGGGCGCCCAGCGGTTCGGAGACGACCAGGCGAGTGTCGTCGGAGATGTCCCGCAGGAACGCGGCATCAGGGTGGAGCGCACGCAGGGTGTCCACCTTGGTGCTGAAGTACAACGACCGCGAGCGGCCCTCGCTGGAGTAGCGGAAGGCCCATACACGTTCCCCGTCGGCCACCGCGAGGGTCATCTGCAGCGGGTAGCGGATGCCGTGCGCGTGCCCCACCTTCTCGACCAGGGCGGCCATACGCGCCACGGCATCGGGAGGCTTCTCCGCCAGGCCGAATGTGAGGGCCAGGAAGAACATCAGCTCGGAGTCGGTGGAACCCTCGATTTCGGGATACAGGGCCGGATCGACGGCCAGAGCGAGATCGCGCCGGAGCCGGTCGAACCCGCTGATCGCGCCGTTGTGCATCCACATCCAGCGGCCGTTCCGGAAGGGGTGGCAGTTGGTCTGCTGCACGGCAGTCCCGGTCGAGGCCCTGACGTGCGCGAAGAACAGACCCGAGCGAACGTGGTGGGCGACCTCCGACAGATTGCGGTTGCTCCAGGCCGGACCGACATCCCGCAGCACCGCCGGAGTGTCCGTCTCCTGCGCGTACCAGCCGACACCGAAACCATCGCCGTTGGTCGTCTCCACCCCCATACGGGAGTGCAGGCTCTGGTCAATCAAGGAGTGCTCCGGCTCGAACAGGACTTGGCTGAGAAGGACGGGCGTACCCGAGTAGGCGATCCAGCGGCACATTTCGGCTCCCCCGTTTCTTGTATCGGAGGTATCGAGTGATGGTTCGTGCAGTCCGCTTACGGTCAGTGCGGTCGCCGTATTTTGCTGCCGGTACCCGTTGTGCGTCGAGGACGGGTACCCGCCCGAGACAGGTCAAGGGAGCAGGTCAGGACTTGCTCCGGGTCTGGGCTTCCGTCTCGGCCATTGCCTCGGCCTCGGCCTCGGCCAGCGCGATGGTGATGCCGAGCGCCTCGGTGATGTGAGTCGCGGCCGACATGACGCGTGCTGTGCCGACGACTGGGGCGATGGCAATGAGTACGTCCTGCAGTTGCTCGGGGGTCAGGTCGGCCTTGATGGCAGGGTCGACATGCGCGAGGTAGGAGATTGCCGGGGCGTCCATGGCTGCGAGCGCGGCCAGGCGGGTGAGAATGAATGTTTTCTCGTCCAGGCCGCAGCGCTCGATCGAGTCGACCGTCATGGCGACGAGCGTGTCGAGAACGGGAGTGTCTGACTGCATGGCCATGCCAATGCCGCCTTCCGGTGGTGTTCGGAGCCGACACACGCCATATCCCTTAGCCACGGGGCCCCCTCCCGCGCCAACCTTTTACTCATCCACGGTAGGAGCGGCGAGAGCCAACCGCACGTCGGACTGAACAGGCGACCCACTGAGACAGCCCGATTCGGGAGCCGGAGCCCGCCATCCCGTCCCGCCAGGGCGAGTCGCCTGCGGGCCATCGACCAGATCGAGCGAGCGCAACGGATCTGGCCTACGACTCGTCCGGAACAACCATGAAGAATCCGCCACCGGCCGCAAGGTAACAATCCGCTTCCTGCGTCTGGAGAACGTGCGAGCACTACTGCCGTTCGGGAACGCCATCACTGTGCACGGCCCCACCGAAGCCAGGGCTCACCTCCCCGACCTCGCCACCAAACTTGCCCACCACTATGCGCCGTCACCAACGTCCTGACCCGCAACAACTAGGAGCGCAGGAAGCCCCGTCGGGGCAGGATGACCAAATGGGTCCCCTGCCCCGACGGAGCTCGGTCGGCCGGGCGGCGGGTTACCGGCGCCCGGCAGAGGCCGGTGCCGTGTGCGGTGCTCTCCGGCTCAGCCGAAGTTCACGTCGCTGCACCACATGTAGGCCTGGTCGAGGTGCGAGGCCTGCCAGATCACAAACAGGATGTGGTGTCCGGTGTACCCGGAGGTCTGGACAGGGAACGTGATGTCCTGCGCCGGGGCGAAGCGGCCGGTCTGCGTGATGAAGTCGAGGTTGCTCCAGCCCAGGGCCTGGGTCTGAGGGTTGAAGCCCTGCTTGCTCACGTAGACCTTGAAGTAGTCGGCACCGTGGGACGCCTGGTCGTACAGGTGGACCGAGAAGTTG
Source organism: Streptomyces sp. NBC_00019 (assembly GCF_045041015.1). NCBI lineage: Bacteria > Bacillati > Actinomycetota > Actinomycetes > Kitasatosporales > Streptomycetaceae > Streptomyces > Streptomyces sp. NBC_00019. Next base: position 10,512,039 of record NZ_CP108302.1, on the reverse strand, counting down.
CTGCCGACGCTGGTGGTCTTCCACTGCCCGGGCTTGTCCAGGCTGGCGTTCCTCGAGAGGTTGTTGCTGCAGAGCGTCCCGTCAGGGGTCCGCGCCTGGAACTGGCCACCGAGGCCGTCGCGGAGCGCGCTCATCCAGTTCCACATGGTGTCGGCGTTGGCCTGGAAGGCCTGCCAGCACATGGGGTCTTCGGTCTGCATGGCCGGGTTCGTGTGGTTGCTGCCCCACGTCTTCCAGCACTGGTACGCGCGGGAGGCGGGGTCGACGATGGTGCCGTGAGCCTGGGCGGGGGCCGACCAGGTAAGTGCGCCGACAACCACGGCGAACAGCATGACGAGCGCCTGGAGAGGCCGGCGGGGGGACGGCCGCGAACGCGCGGTTAACGGACTCTTTTTGCGCATGTGGGGGGACTCCTTCCAGTTGCAAGGCTGTTATGGGAGCGCTCCCAACGCTAGGACTTCCGAGGGAAATGTCAATGAAGCAAACGGAGTTGATTACAGGGACGGGCGGCGAGCAGGGCATCTGCCGTGAGTCAGGAGTCAGAACGGTTCCCGGGACCGGAAAACCAGGATGCGGCCTGGGCCGGCGTGCGGGGCGACACCAGGGAGGGGCGTTCGCGGCATGGCAACGGGACCTGGTTCTGGCGTGAGGGCTGTCCAGTTCCCCAACACGCAAGATCCCAGGTCCTCATGCCTCCTACGTCTGCTCGCCGACGATCAGCATTTCGTTGACCGCTGGTGGCGGGCCACTTCTCCAGCCGTTTTCGAACAGCTTTGAGTGGGCGTCAAGTTCGATCTTCCGGTGCAGCCAGGTGCTCGGGGCGGCCTCAGCAGCAGCCCGGCACGGCGCGGGACGGCGGTGTGACAGCTCGCGGTGGGACCCGGAGCTATGTACCCGCTGGGCAGGTTCCCTTCGTCTTCTGGACCCGGCACCGGACACACCCGCCGAGCCCTACCTCCCGCCCGTCTCACCCTCCTAGGCGCCCCCACCTGACGGGGCAGAGCCAGTCGAAGGCTGACCGGGCCGACGCTCGCGTCACCCTCCCCATGCCTGATCGGTAGATGTCCAGCACCTGTTCGGTATGACAGCGGACAGCGGTGCGACGTGTATCGGATTCGGCGGGCAGGTCATCCTCCAGTCCCGTGATCGCCCGTTTGGTGGCGGGGAAGCATGCCGGCCCCGCCGGTAGGGGCGCTGCTTCCGGCCCCCCAGTGGAGCAGCGCGAAGCCCAGGGCGAAGCCGAGCATGGTCCATACGCCGCGTGGCCAGAAGATGTGGCTGTCGACGAAGGACCAGCCGGCCGCGAGGAGCACCATCGTGCCGGGAAGTATTCGGGCGCCGTGCTTGGGGAGCAGCGCGACTGCCGTGGCCGCGATAGCACCGATGAGGGCATACGCGCCGGCCTGCCCGAGCGCCTCGCCCATGTCGTAGAGCGGGCGCTTGACCGGCCCGAGGCTCGCTGTCTCGCCGGCGTGCTCGACCGCGGTTCCGGCAGCGATGCCGGCGACCGCGTCGAGGCCGGTGTAGAAGGCCGCGTAGACGAAGGCGCACGCCCAGGCCACCACGGTGGCGAAGCCCGTGAGGCCGATTCGGGGCCGATGCCACAAAGGGACCAGGAGACCGATCGTGAGCAGCGGAAAGACCGGCAACAGTGCGATGTGCAGCTGTGTCCAGTCCGAGGCCGTCGGCCTGGACAGCCCGTGCGGATGCGCGATGCCCGCCGCAGCCAGCACAAGGGGGGCGGCAGTGACAAGGGCGATGCTTCGGATGGTCAACACGCCTGCGAGCGTAGGCCCGTGAGGTCATCCGATACGGCCGCGTAAGGGTTCCGTAAGACTCTTGCCTCCGCGTCCGCGCCCTGCCAAGAGCCCCACGGCACTCGCTGGCTTCGTGGCCTGCCGGACGCGGCGAAGCCCTGTCACTGCGCAGCCAGAGTCTCTTACGAGAGTCTGACGCGACCGCTGTTTCAGATCGGCACACCGTTCCCACGGCTCACTCTGGTGCCGTCCGCAGCCGTGGACCGCATCACGCCGACACACAGGGACGAGACACATGCACAGCAGCCGCAAAGCCCACCGTCGCACGAGCCGGTCCGCCGACATACATGGCGGTCATCGTGTGAAGTCCAGGACACGGCGCATCGTGATCGGCGGCGGGGCCCTGGCCATCGCCGGGGCCGCCACGGTGGCCGTGTCCCTGGCCTCGGCGAGCCAGTACTCCGGGAGCTCGGCCGGGGCCGACCACGCCGTCTTCGTCCAGGGCAACGAGTTGGACGGCAACACCATCCACGTGTTCGCGCGGGGCGACAACGGCAAGCTAAGTCCCTCGGGGACCTTCGCGACCGGCGGCCAGGGCGGTGACCAGGTCGACGCACCCACTGACTCGCTCGCCTCCCAGGGCTCACTCGTCTACGACGACGCTTCAGGCATGCTGCTGGCCGTCAACGCGGGCAGCGCAACGGTGACCTCCTTCCGCGTCGAAGGGCAACAGCTCAAGGACCGACGCGTCGTGCACTCCGGCGGCAAGTTCCCGGCCAGTATCGCGGTGCACAGCAAAGTCGCGTACGTCATGAACGCGGGCGGCGAGGGCAGCATCCAGGGCTTCAGGATCACCAGCAAGGGGCTCAAGCCCCTGCAGGGGGCCCACCGTTCCCTGGGCCTGGACAACGAGGACACACCGCGCTTCGACACCTCGCCAGGAGAGGTCGAATTCGCCCCGGACGGCCGCAATCTGATCGTCACCACCAAGGGCAACAACACCGTCGAAGTCTTCCCGATGCAGCCGAACGGCCTCCCGGCCGTCGCCGAACCCGTCGTCAACAAGTCAGCCGGCGGCGTCCCGTTCGCGATCAGCTTCGACAGCACCGGGAAGCGGATGCTGGTCGCCGAAGCCGAGAAATCCACGGTCACCACGTACAAGGTGAAGCACGACGGCACACTGAAAGTCCTCCAACAGCCCCTGCCCAGCGGCCAGGAGGTCCTGTGCTGGCTGGAGCGCGCGGGCAACTACTTCTACGGCGGCAACACCGGCAACTCCACCGTCACCGGCTACCGCATGGATAAGCGAGGCAAACTGGCCCTGACCAACGAGGTGGGTATCGCCACCCCGCCCTCAGCCAACTCGCAGGGCGTGATCGACCTCGCCGTGACCGAGGACGAGAAATTCGTCTACGTCCAGAACGCCGTCTCCGGCACCGTCGACGGCTTCCGCGTCGAAGCCAACGGCGCCCTCACCAAGGTCACGACGGCCGAGGGCCTGCCCGCCTTCGACGAGTCCGGAATGGAAGGCATCGCCGCCGTCTGACACGGACACGACCAGCGCGGCGGGCCCTTGGCACAGAAAGGTCCGCGGCGAGCTGAAGGGATCCTCCTCCACGCGAGGCAGGGACGCCCAGATGATGAGCGCCGCAGCGCCAGTTGCAGCGGTCAGGGCCGCGTGGCTGCGGCCTTTCGAGCCCCTGGTCTCCCCTGTTTACTGTTCCGGCGTGGCACCTTGCCCCGCCGGAACAAGCCGAGGGGGATCACGTTGTTGACTTCCTCCTCCTGGTGAGCGAGGAGGATTCCTACGGCTCGCGCCGTGGGGTTTTCTGCTTCACCGCCGACTGCCCGCCCGGAGAACTCCGTTGAGGTCTAACACCGCCTCCACAGACCGTCGCCGCCAGCCCGGCGGCCAGAAGGTTGTTCGCCGCGTTCACGTCCCGGTCATGGGCCATCCCGCAGGTCCCGCACGTCCAGGCACGGACGCTGAGCGGCATCCTCTCCCGCACGCTGCCGCAGCCGGAGCACAGCCTGGTGGAAGGGAAGTAGCGGTCCACCGCGATCACTTCCCGCCCGTACCAGGCGGCCTTGTACTCCAGCAGGCAGCGGAATTCACGCCAGCCCGCGTCCGCAATAGCCCGGGCGAGCGTGTGGTTCTTGACCATGGTGCGCACGGTCAGGTCCTCGATCACGAGCGTTTGATTTTCACGCACGAGCCGAGTCGTCAGCTGGTGGAGCAGGTCCCGGCGCCGGTCGGCGATCCGCACATGGATCCTGGCGACGCGACGGCGGGCCTTGTCCCGGTTCGCCGAACCCTTGGCCTTGCGGGACAGCTCCCGCTGCGCCCTGGCCAGCCGGGCCCGGTCACGGCGCTCATGCCGGGGGTTGGCGACCTTCTCCCCCCGTGGACAGGGTCAGCAGGTGGTCCAGACCGACATCGATACCGACCACCGCATCCGTGGCGGGAGGCGGCTTCACAATCGGGTCTTCGCACAGGATCGAGACGAACCAGCGTCCGGCCGCCCCGGCGGACACGGTCACCGTGGACGGCTTCGCCCCCTCGGGCAGCGGCCGGGACCACACGATGTCCAGCGAGTCCGCCATCTTCGCCAGTGTCAGGGCGCCGCCGCGGAAGCGGAACCCGCTGGTGGTGTATTCCGCCGACTTCCGCGACCTCTTGCGCGACTTGAAGCGCGGGTACTTCGCGCGCTTGGCGAAGAAATGGGTGAACGCGCTCTGCAGGTGGCGCAACGTCTGCTGCAGCGGCACCGAGGACACCTCGTTGAGGAACGCCAGCTCCTCGGTCTTCTTCCACGCCGTCAGCATCCCGGAGGTGGCGTTGTAGTTGACCCGCTCCTGCCGTGTCCACGCCTCACTACGGGCGGCGAGCGCCAGGTTGTAGACCTTGCGGACGCAACCGAAGGTCCGCGACAGCTCCGCCGCCTGCGCATCGCTCGGATAGAAGCGGTACTTGAATGCCCGCTTCACAGGGTGCACGGCCACGCCCACAACCTAGCCAGACCGCAGGCAGCGATCAAACGTACCGGTCAGGGCACTGCGATCCGCCCTGGCGGCGTATCCCACCTCTGTGCCCTGCGCCGCAGGAGTTTCGTTTCCTCCCCCGGCTGAAGCCGGGGGTATCCACGAAAGATTCCGATGAAGCCGTGTTCGTCCAGCGACCCGGCAGCCCTGTGGAATGTGGAGTTCACCGGCGCGAGTTTCGCGCTGAGGAACAACGTCACCAAGACCTGTCTTGGCGAGCAGCCAAAGGACATCAACGACATCCGCCACGTCAATCTCACCAGGTGCACCGGCGGTGCTTCCCAGCAGTGGTACGTCTACTGACCAGAGGTCCTCGTTTCCGCCTGTCCCTTTCTCAGTCTCAGTGTCCCGTTTCTGACCCACGGGGCATCGGGACGCAGCCAGTTGGTCACGTCCACAGCCGTCACCAGCCGTCCGCCGGCTGCCTTCGGTTGCGCCAGTGCGGCCAGCAGCCGCCCAAGCCGAGCGGTGTCGGTGGGGCCGCGGTTCAGCGCGTCGTACATCGCGCCGTGCCAGCGCCGGTGCTCGGCCACGAGCGTCAGGTCCACCGGCGAGGTCACCGGCCCGTCCGCGCGCAACAGCGCGTCCGCCAGCTCGAAGAGTACATCGCCCCGTGCGGTCAGGCATGCGTACAGACTTCCCGGAAGTGCGACGCCCAGGCGAACGCATGCCGCCTGACGTCCAGTTGCAGCACACTCATGTCCACGGCCTTCGCGCCGGTCCCACGTGTTTCTTGATCCGGAACACAGGATCAGGCGAAGGCCGCCCTGACATGCGGGCATTTCCCCGTCCGAACGAACGAGTACGAGACGCCTACGACTGCACGAGTTTAAAGATCCAGCTCAGCTCTTGGTCAGGGTGCGGCCGAGAAGGGGCAACAGGCCGTCCCAGTGAAGCTGCAGTGCGGCGGGGTTGAAGGCATCGGTGTCGGACATGGTGAAGCCGTGGACGGTGCCAGGGTAGATCTCGGAGGTGTAGCCGATACCCGCCGCGTCCAAGGCCTTGTTGAGCTCGCCGAGGGCCTCGGGCGTCAAGTCGCTCTCGGCGTGACCGAAGTGGACCTCGGCTGCGAGCTTGGAGAGGCTGTCGGGTCCGTCGACTCCCACTGGGCCGTGGAATGCGGCGAGGGCGACTACCTGGCCGGGGTGGGCCGCGGCGGTGCGCGTCGCCACGAGGCCGCCGATGCAGTAGCCGGTCACTGCGACCGGTCCGTCGCTGACCTCGGGCTGAGCGGTAAGGAACTTGAGATAGGCGTCAGCGTCGCTCAGGACACGTTGTGTGGTGTGCGCCTCGATCATGGGCATCAGCTGAGCGAAGACCGCGGGCCGGACCTCTTCTCCGATGTGCTCGGGAAGTTCGATCACCGGTGCCGGGCCGTGCCGGTAGAGGAGGTTGGGGACGAGCACGTAGTACCCGTGCCCGGCCAGCTCGCGGGCCATCTCCCGCAGCACGGGCCGAATCCCGAAACCGTCCGGGTACATCAGCACCCCTGGGTGCCGCCCTCCACCATCGGGAAGGGCAGCGAACGCGTCGGCATGGCCGTCCGCGGTGGGAATCTGCAGCATCTTGATGGGCATGAATGCTCCTGTCGTGGTTGACGTGTCCAGCCTGTGATCAACACGACGGAGGCGGAGCCCGCGCAGCAGTGCAAGTTCCTCGATCCAGCAGCGGGCCCTCACTGGCCCGTACGGCGCTCAGAGGAGCACCGGGTCACCAATCCGTGTGTGGCGCGATGCCGTCCCGGTAGTCATAGCTGCACAACCTAGCCCACCGGATGAAGCCGATGCCAGACCACCGGGCCACAGAGCTGTTCGCGAGATCGATGGTGGCCTCTGAGCGTTCGAGTTGGCCCCGGCGAGCGCTTTGGACGGCCCGTCACCAGTGCGGTGGAGCCTTTGAGCTGGGGAGTAGGTAGTGGGCGCGGCAGATGCGAGATGCTCGCCTCTTGATCTGCCGGCGGTGAACGGGTGTGCCTACAATCCGAGACGGGATCGGCGCGAGGTCCCGGGCCAGGCGATGGACCTGCCGCTGCGTCCGGGATGCCGCTTTTCGCGAGGACGCCTCCAAGATCCGCACTTCGACACGGTGGGACGGTCTCAGCCGTATCGCTCAACGAGCGCGTTGCCGATCGAGGCCAGGTGGTCTCGCACACCCGGAGGGCCAATCACCTCGAGCCGTTCGACCAGCCCAGCAAGCTCGCCGGCGAGCCTGTACTCGTTGTAGCCGCGGATCACGACCTCGATGCGACCGCCGGTCGTGGAACCTCCCACCTCGAGCCGACCGCCGAGCGCCATCCGGAGCCGGCCCATCCCGTGGGGCACGCATACCGCCTGGATTTCGAGGGGCATTCGCTTGCGGTCGACCTCGTCGGCGATCTGGATCCGGGAGGCGCTCGGGCCGCTCTTTGCCGACAAGGACTTCGTGGACCTGTCCCCGCAGCGAGGTCAACCCGCCTCGCCGCCACATCAGTTGGCGCTCGCCTCGCTGCTGCGGTTCGTGGAGGGCCTATCACACCGCCAAGCGGCGGCCGTGCGTGCGCGGGCGCATCGACTGGAAGTTCCCCCTTGGGCAGCTGGAGTTAACGGCCCGGCCTTGTCGGAGGCGGCAAGGCGCCGCGGCCTGCGCCCGATGCGCCAGCGATGGGTGCGACAAGGGGCCCCGAGCGGTCGACGCTCCGGGCGCCTAGGAGATACCGCACAACGCGACGACCTGCTGCTCTTCCTCCGACAGGGTGGGACCAGGAGCGGGCGTGGATGAGGTCTCGGAGGCGTTCTCGCTCTTGGATGCCTTCTGCTCGGCTCTCTTCTTCCGCGCGGAGGCCTGCACCCCGAGAGCTTGGATCTGCTTCTGAGCGGTCTCAAGATCGCCCTCGGCAAGGATGCCTTCGAGGAGCTTCCGCTGGTAGGGCGGCAGGTACTTGAGTTCGATCTCCGGGTGGTCCTTCGTCATCTTCGACAAGGACGGCCAAGCAAAATCATGGCTGATGCCCCGGTACAGAGCAACGTTATCGTAGTTGGCACCCCCGTAGTACTGCGTCTGCGTCAACTGGTAGAAGACGGACAGCCCGTGCGTATGTCAGGCGTCCGTCGCGTACCGCCAGAACTCCCTCATTACCGGTGCCGGCGTCGGACCCATCGCTGCCACCTGAGTCAGCAGGGTGGTGACCGTGTCCGTGGCCGGGATGATGTGCGCCGCTGTGCCCGTGCCGCCGACCCAGCCGTAGCGGCCGGGGACATTCCACGGGTTGGTCCGCTCGATGTCGACCGAGCCGCCGAAGCCCCAGCCTTGGCCCTCCAGGAACAGCCGGCCGATGTCGCGCTGCGCCGGATTCGTATGGTCGCTGGTCATCATGCGTACGGATTCGGCTGACAGCACCCGGCGGCCGTCGGCCGCCACCCCACCGGCCAGCAGCATCCGGCAGAAGGCCAGCCAGTCGTCGGCGGTCGAGGCCAGCCCGCCGTTGCCGAGCGGTAGCGCGGGCGGGCTGCTCCATTCGCCGTCCGGGCCGTCGGAGAGCTCCAGGCTGCCGTCGTCGCCTGGCCTGTAGAAACTGGTGAACCGGTCCCGCTTGGCGGCGGGCACCTCGAAACCGGTGTCCACCATGCCCAGCGGCCTGAAGATCCGCTCCGCCAGGAACTCAGGCAGCGGCTGTCCGGTGGCCCGTGAGATCAGCACCCCCTGCAGTACGGAGCAGGTGTCGTACAGCCAGGCAGCGCCCGGCTGGTACAGCAGCGGGATGTTGCCGAGCGCCGCCATCCACTCGTCGGCCGGCGGGAAGTTGCTCGGCACTCGGCCGTCCCTTTGCACCGTGAACAACTCCTGCACCGCCGGCAGGGTGAAGTCGGAGGGGAATCCGTACCCGGCCTGGGAGGCCAGCACGTCGAATACGGTGAGGGGCCGGTCGGCCGGCACAACGTCGTCCACCGGGCTCGCCGGCGTGCGCACGACCATCGGCTTCGCCACCTCCGGCAGCCACATGCCGATCGGGTCGTCCAGCGCGACCCTGCCCTCCTCCACGAGGATCAGCAGTGCGGCGGCAGTGACGGACTTGGTGATCGAGGCGACCCGGAAGATGGAGTCCCTCGCCATCGGGGTGCCGTCGCCGGCGTCCTGCACGCCGACGGCCACCACCTCGACCTGGTCACCCCGGGCCACGAGGCCAACCGCTCCCGGCAACGTACCGGCACCGACGTGGGCTTCGAGCAAGTCGAGCAGGGTAGCCATGAGGCCGCCTTCCAGACGATTGCTGTCGAAAGTCAGACTCCCGCACGGGCCGGGAATCATCGACGTCGGCAGGTCTGGCGGCCGGAGCCTCGTCACAGAACGTCTCACAAAGACCGGATCATGATCGGCGTTTCTTGAGCCGCCTCCAGAGGAGGCTGCAGGCGAGGGATGCGAACGCGTCGTGGAGCTCGGTTCGGCGTTCCCATCGGAGGGCGAGGCGTGTGACCTGGTGGAACAGGGCGAAGCTCTGCTCGACGACCTAACGGAGTTGGGTGCGGGTCCTCTGAAGTGACGGTCGGGATCAGGCCGTGAGGCGGTATTTCTGCTGGTCGTGGCTGGGGTAGAGGCGTTGGTGTTCGCGGGCCGTGTGGAAGGTCCAGTAGTCCTCGAAGTCGCCGTTCGTGATCAGTGCGCGGAGTTGGAGGACGGCTTCGGCGCCGTCGAGTCCCCAGCGGGCGCCGGTGATGTCGAGGCGGTCGGCGATCAGGTGGCGGCAGGCTCCTTCGACGGCGCCGGTGGCGATGGGCCAGCCGGCTGTGAGGGCGGTGTCGTAGTGGAGCTGGTCGAGGTGGCCGGTGAGGTAGCGGTGGCAGGTGGTGACGGCGTCGCGGCGGGTGGCGGGAAGCTGTTCGGCTGCGGCTTGGAGGGTCATCTCGGTGGCGGCGCGCTCCGCGTGTCCGGCGAGGATCGCGGTGAGTTTGTCCGCGGCCCAGGTCTCGGCCTCGCGGCTGCCGGGTGGATGGAAAGCATGCGCGGCCGTCCAGCAGTACTCGGCAACGTGCACGAAGTCGAGGAGGACGTTGAGGCGGATGTCGCGGCGGGAGGCTTCGTCCTGGATCAGGTCGAGTTGGTGGCGGGCGCCGTCGACGAGCACGATCCAGTCCCGCAGATGCTGCGGGTCGCGGGCCTCGGCCTGGTCGAAGGCGTCTGTGATGACCTGCTCCGGAGGACGGATCACGGAGGCGGTGCACCATTTGCGCTCCGCTTTCGGGCCCGGCCTGACCGGCCGGCTCTGGCTGCGGCCGCCGGGCGGATGCACGATGTCGTGCGGCCTGCGCGGGGCCGGGACGGTGTCGAAGATGCAGGCCACCGTCGCCATGCGCTTGCGGTTGGGTTTCTCCCCCGGGGCCAGGCGTCCGCGCCGTCCGGCCGCCGCGGTCCTGGCCGCGGCCCGGCGGGTGGCCTCGCGCAGGGCTTCGGGGCGCATCACCACGCCTTTGCCGTCGACCTGGAGGACCAGCGGCATCTCGCGCGTGCACGGAGTGGGGATCTTCACCGTGTAGTAGGCGGCGATGTCGACAGCGGCGGCGACCACGAGTTCTTTGAGGCGGCGCTTGCCGAGCACTCTTCCGCACCGACGCTCGACCGCCTGCTGGGCCTGGTCGAACGAGCCTCTCACGGCTTCCAGGACCGCGAGGCGGGCCAGGCCGCGCGAGTGCCGGCCGGCGGGCAGCGACAACGCTTCGTCCGCCGGGTGCACGTTGGACACGCCCCGGCCGCGATAGGCGATCCTGGTCACCCGCACCGACCCGAACACGCAGGTCAGCCAGCGGGGATGGCTGCTCTCCCGCCAGGTCCGCGCCTGTCCTTCCGGCCCGCGCACCACCGGCCGTCCCGCGCCGGGGCGGGCCGCGGCTTCTTCCGCCCTCGCCCGCGCATCGAGGTGATCCTGCATCAACTGCCGCAGCAGCTCGCGTCCTTGGTGTTCGAGCAGTTCTTCCAGTTCGTCATGGGCCAGGCTGTGCGCCGGGGCGCCGGCCAACGTCGAGACAAGGCGTTCGAAGGCATCACGGGAGGCCACATACCCATCTGGCTCGGATAAGGCATCGTAGGGTTCCATCTGGGGCTCTTCTTCAGGTCTTCTTGCGATTCGGTTTGGTTGGCACCTTCGAATCTACGGAGAAGAGCCCCTTGGTCACCGGGAGTTGACCCGGCCGGTGTCCCCGTCATGGCGGGCCAGGGTGAACCGGCCCGGCGTGTCCTCGTCCAGCCAGCCCCGCTCCACCAGACGCTTCAGCTTCCCCCGGGTACCCTCGATCTTCGCCGTGGTGGCCTCCAGCCCGATCCGCGGCACGATCTGCTTGGCCTGCAACGGACCCGGAGCATCAGCGACGATCTCCACGATGTCCCGGTACACATCCGGCAACACCCCAGCGACCAGACCCTCCCGCCACGGCGGCACCGCCATCACCCCGATCCCGTGAGGCGCCGGCGCCCCCTCGGGTTCCGACGCATCGCGCGCCTCCACCTCCGGTGGTGCCTCCGCGGCCGACAACTCCGCCAGCACCTGCACGACGGTCTCCCGCGTGATCTCCCACCGCGACAGATCTGCCCGGGCCCTCTCCAGGCGGACGGCCAACTCCGCAGCCTCAGCCTGGAGTTCTTCCACCCGCTGTCGAGCCGCGGCCTCCCGCGCCTGAAGCTCTTCCGGCAACGACACCATGGCGCCCCCACCTCCACCTCGCCACGGTAGAAGCACGACGACACCGCCCACACGTCAATCAGCATCTTCCCAGCTCAGCTATCCCTCGAAAGGACCCGCACCCAACGGAGTTTGCCCAGGCCCTGGATGTTCGGGGCGCCCTTGCGGGAGATGCCGGACAGGATCCGGCACTTGCGCAGCTGCTCCCGGTTAGGGGTGCAGTCGTAGCCCTTCTCGCCGAGCAGGGCCTCGGGGCGTCTGCGGGGTCGGCCTGGCCGTCCAGCGACGGGAATCAGACCGCGCAGGTGGGCGGCGTCGGTCGCGCCGAGCTCGCGCAGCAGCCGGTGGTGGTGCTCCATCAGGTGGCGGGAGACGTCGATCGACAGCACGTCCAGTTCGGCATCGAGGTTGTCGCAGCGGTCATCTCCGGCGTAGGACAACCGACCGCGGCCGTGTGAGGCAGAGACCGACGCCGACGCCGACGCCGCGAGTGTGCGCGGTCATGTAGCGGCAACAGTTGACCCTGACGCAGGGGCAACCTTTCAGCATGGTGGGCATGACGACGAGAACCAGTGCGATTGAGGTCGCCGGGCTACGCAAGTCGTACGGCGGCCACGAGGTGGTCGCCGGAGTCGACCTGAGCGTCCCCGTAGGCACCGTCTACGCCCTGCTCGGGCCCAACGGGGCGGGCAAGACCACCACAGTGCGGATCCTGTCCACATTGCTGCCCGCAGATGCGGGTGAGGCTCGGGTCGCCGGCTACGACATACGCCGTGAGGCAGACCAGGTGCGTGCGTCGATCGGAGTGACCGGGCAGTTCTCCGCCGTGGACGAGTTACTGACCGGGCGGGAGAATCTGCGGCTGATGGCCGACCTCGGCCACCTCGACCGGCGCCATGCGCAGAGCGTGGCAGAGCAGCTGCTGGAGCGGTTCCACCTGGCTGATGCCGCCGACCGGCGCGCGGTGACGTACTCGGGCGGTATGAAGCGGCGGCTGGACCTGGCGATGACCCTGGTGGCCGGGCCGCGGCTGATCTTTCTGGACGAGCCGACCACCGGTCTCGACCCGCGCAGCCGCCGTGACCTGTGGGGGATCGTGCGGGAGCTGGTGGCCGACGGGGTGACCGTCTTCCTCACCACCCAGTACCTGGAGGAGGCCGACCAGCTGGCCAACCGGATCGGTGTGCTCGACGGGGGCCGGCTGGTCGCCGAGGGCACCGCGGCCGAGCTGAAGCGGCTGGTCCCCGGCGGTCATGTCCAGCTCCAGGCCGCCGACAGCGAACGGCTGACCGAGTTGGCGCGCCGGTTCCCCGAGGCGACCCCGAACACCGCGGCGCTCACCCTGACCCTGCCGCACGACGGCAGCCTCACCACGCTGCGACGGCTGTTGGCCGGGATCGACGACAACGCGGTCACCGGGCTCGCCGTGCACACCGCCGACCTGGATGACGTGTTCCTGGCTCTGACCGACCACTCCACCGCCGACGAGTCCCCCGAGGAGGTGCCGGCATGAATAGCGCGACGTATGCCGTCCGCGATTCGGCGACCATGCTGCGCCGCAACCTGAAGCACATGGCCCGGTACCCGTCGCAGACGCTGATGCTGATCGGCCTGCCGCTGCTGTTCCTGCTGCTGTTCGTCTACGTCTTCGGCGCCACGATGGGTGCCGGTCTGTCCGGAGCCCCGGCGGGGGACCGCGGCGCCTACCTGACGTTCATCACTCCCGGGATCTTGGTGATGGCGGTGTCGAGCGTGTCCGTCAGCACCGCGGTCTCGGTCGCCACCGACATGACAGGCGGAATCATCGACCGGTTCCGGACCATGCCGATCGCCAAGGTGTCAGTGCTCACCGGCCATGTGCTGGGCGCGATGGTCCAGACTGCGCTGGCCCTCGCCACGGTCTTCGGGGTGGCGTTCCTGCTCGGTCTGGAGAGTGCCGCTTCGGCGATGCAGTGGTTGGGCCTTGCCGGGCTGCTCGCGCTGCTGTCGTTCGCGATGACCTGGTTCACCGTGGCGCTGGGGTTGGCCAGCCCCACCCCGGAGGCCGCGAGTAACTGGCCGATGATCTTCATCATGCTGCCGTTCGTGGGCAGCGGATTCGTGCCGGTGGAGTCGATGCCGACCGGGCTGCGGTGGTTCGCCGAGTACCAGCCGTTCACGCCGATCATGAACGCTTTCCGCGGTCTGCTGGCCGGGGCGCCCGATGGTTCCGACGTGCTCTGGGCCATCGGCTGTTGTGAGGTGATCGGGCTGGTCGGCTACCTCTGGTCGCGGCGTCTCTACCGGACCCGGGCTGCGCACTAGGAGACTGGTCTGATGCTGACGATCGGCGAGCTGGCGTCGTATGCCGGAGTGACGGTGCGCGCGGTGCGGCACTATCACGCCAAGGGTCTGCTGCCTGAGCCGGAGCGGGACCACTCGGGCTATCGGAGGTATGGCGCCGGCGCCGTGGTCGAGTTGGTCAAGATCCGGACCCTGGCCGAGGCCGGGGTGCCGCTGGCGCGCGTGCGAGAGTTGCTGCAGGCCGATGCGGAGGAGTTCGCCGCGGCAGTCGCCGATATCGACAAGCGGCTGCGGGCGGAGATCCGGGAGCGGCAGCGGCACCGCGAGCGGATCGCCCGCCTCGCCGCCGGAGACAGCCTGGCACTGCCCCAGGAGGTGGTCGAGTACCTTGACCGGCTGCGGGCGCTCGGGGTCGACGAACGGATCGTCCAGGTCGAGCGCGACGGCTGGATCCCGCTGGCCGCGCGCTCACCCGAGCGAGTCCCGGAGTGGATGGCACGCAAGCGAGATCAGATCACCGACCCGCAGATCACCGACTTCTATCTCACCCTGAGCAAAGCTCTCGACCGCACCGACGACGACCCACGACTGGAGGAACTGGCCGACAAGCTGGCCACCTACATCACGCAGATGGCCGACGACCAGGGCGAGTTCTACGTCGACGACACCGGCATCGAGTCACCGTTCGCCGAGCTGCTGGACACCCATGTGTTCGACACCCTGCCGCCGGCCCGTCGGCTGATCGAACTGTTGACGAAGCGAGGCTGGACCGGCTGGACCAAGCTTAAGCGCGTGAACCCAGCACGGGGTAGAGACCACGACGGTGCACGCGGCAGGGGAGGACATGCGCAACCTCGCCGCTGAGATCCACACGTTCATTGCGAGCGTCGCGGAGTAGCTGAACCAGCCCCAATGCCGGGCTCAGCCATATGAGATGACGCTTCACAGACCCTCACGCGGAGGGAGGAAACGCTTTAGCAGTTCTTGTGCCATGGCATGGCCGTAGTGTTCGGCAACCTGCAGTGGCGTTTCCCCGTCGTCTGCTGGCAACTGAGGATCTGCGCCGTATGCAAGCAGAATGGCTGTCGCCGCCGTGTTCCACGGGTGTCCCGTTTGCAAGTGGCCGTCGCCCTCAAGGTCGAGCGCGTGGGTGAGCAGCGTGTGCCCGAAGCACCTTTCGTCCGGATCCGTTCCGGATGCGAGAAGAACGGTGAGCGTCTCGTAGTCGCTGGCCTCCACGGCCTGGTGCGCCGGCGTCCAATTCGAGTCGCAAGACGTGTCGGTCATGTGAGGAAGCCTACGGAGCTGGCGACCTTTGCAGTCCAAGATCCACTTTCGCAACAGGCCCTGGTAGGGTCGGGGACTGGCGCGGTGGCTGATGCTCCGTTTCCAGTCCCCGCCGCTTCAAACCGTGCATGCAGTTTGAACCGCCCCGGCTCGAGATAGAGACTCGATTTCATGAAAGGATCGAGTCATGGCACGACCTTCCCGTTACCCGCTTGAGCTCCGCCGTCGTGCGGTGCGCATGGTCGCTGAGGTGCGCGACGATCACCCGAACGAAACGGCCGCTCTGCCGACGGTGGCCGACAAGCTCGGCATCGGCTCCCGCGAGACGCTCCGAAACTGGGTGAAGCAGCACGAGATCGACGCGGGGGCGCGTCCAGGCACGACGACGGACGAGTCCGCCCAGCTCAAGGCGTTGAAGAAGGAAAACGCCGAACTCAAGCGGGCCAACGAGATCCTGAAGGCCGCGGCGAGTTTCTTCGCGTCAATGACAGAGTCTGGGACACGGGCCTTCGGGTGGTGACAAGGTGACTGGAACCGGCGGGGCTGGCTCGTTTCTTTGCTGCCCCAGCGATGGTGGCTTGTCGGCGATGTGCCGCCCCGTCGGCTCGGGTCTCCCCTTCGGAGTGGCCTGATAGGAGCGTGCCGCGCGAGCCCGATTGAGGCGTGCCCCCGTAGTGGAGACGTCCCTTGACTCTCCATCAGTCTGCGGAGGCTTTATGCACAAGGGGCCGTACCGGAGGAATCCGGTACGGCCTCTTGAACATGTACGACGAACGCGCGGGGCCCGCGGGCCCAGGGTACCTAGCGGGCGGCGGTGCCGTCCTTGTGCACCAGCCGGTCGTGAGCCTGTTCGAGCCGGTCCGTGATCTGCTCGACGCCGATGGCGTCAAGGCCCTTCTGCCGTCCGGCCACGGCAGCCTTCGCTGCCGACGACGCGGAGGCGAACAGGGCCCAGGAGCCGGCCGTGTAGTCCGCCTGCGTCGGACGTCCGTACTTCTCCAGGGCGTCCCGGATCGGTGTCGTGTCCACGGTGCGGTCCACGTCCCCGGAGATGGCGTTGAACGCGTCGAGAACGATCTTTCCGGACTTGAGGACGAACCTCGCCGTGTGCGCGCCGTCGGGCAGACCGCGGAGCGCGTACGTCGCAAGGCGCTTGTCGGTCGCGGCCGTCTTCACGTCCCGCGCGATCAGCTTTCCGTCGACGTAGATGTCGAGGACGGCGGTGCCGTCGTTGCCGCCGATGACGTCGATGCCCGTGCCGGTGAACGGGACGGTGACCGACGAGCCGGCGCTCGTGCCGGTCGACGTCGACCGGTACCAGTCCATCGCGTCGCCGAGGGAGGCTTTGCGGCTCCACGTGCCGTCGTAGGTGACCGAGCTGTCCATGTTGTCGAGCTGCGCGCGGGCGTACGGCGTGTACCCGTCGATCTTCTCGACCTTCAGGTTGTCGAACGCCGTCTTGTGGAAGTCGCTTCCGATCTTGACGCGTCCTTCGGTCTGCGGAGTCGGGTCCTGGTACGTGGAGACGGCCTTGCCGTCGATGTAGGCCGTGATCGTCGCGCCCTTCGCCTCGATGGCGAGGTGGTAGCCGTCGGAGGCCGCGACCGTTCCCGACTGGACGGCCGTGCCGTATTCGTAGAACGTCCAGGTGCCGGTCGGTGCGATGCGCACGTTGTAGGCGGCGTCGCTGATCGCCATGCCCTTCTGCTGACGGACGCCCAGGGCGGCGAGTCCGCCGTCCGGGTCCGGGAACGAGACGTCGACCGTGGCCCGGTAGTTCTCCCAGCGGAAGTCGCCGACCGTCGTGTTCGGGGTGTTGCGGTTCCAGGCGCCGGTGTCCTTCATGGACTGGTCCATGTACTGATACAGGACGTTGTCGCCGCTGGCGTCCTCACCGACCTCCCAGGCGCCGGTCTGGTCGACCATGTAGCGAGGCTGATTTCCGCGCGACCTCAGGTAGGGCTGGGACGTCCTGTGCGCGCCGTTGCCGGTGCCGACCTGGACCCTGCCCTCCTCCTCGTACCCGAAGTCGTCGGCGTACAGGATGTTGTCGCGGGTGTTGTGCTTCTTGCCGGTCGCGTCGGTGTCCAGCACCGTGCGGTCCCACGACTCGGGCAGACGTTGCTTCGTCGCCTTGTCGTGGCTCTTGTCGAGCGTCGTCAAGGTCACGATCGACCTCGGCTCGACCGTGTAGGTGTAAAAGCCGGCGCCGCCGGGCCGGATCTCGTCGACGAGGTGCTTGAAGTTCGCGTCGTAGGGCCGGCCCGCGTCCGGTCCGCGGGTTTCCCAGATCTCCATGGTCGGGTCGGAACCGAGTCGCATGTTCTCGGCTTTGATCCGGTAGGTCTTGGGCTGGTCGCTGTCGTTGACGACGATCGTGGAGAAGTCCTTCTTACGGGGGTCCGCGAGCGTCATGTAACTCGGGGCCCCGTTCGAGCCGTCGACGTTCTCGGTGCCGCTCACCCCGCTGTAACTGGCCTCCGGCACGGTGCGCCAGATGCCCGCCGTGTTCGTGGCGTTCTCCCAGCCGGTTTTGGCGAACTGGGTGAAGTGCTGCATCACATAGAGGGCCGCGTCGTAGTGGAGGTGGCCCGACCACGGGTCACGCGCGCTGACGAGTTCCTTGTGGCTGTACTGCGCGCCTTCGTAGAAGGAGCCGATCGCCGGCTGGAAGATGTAGTGCGTCCGCTTCGAGTTGGCGTAGCTCTTGACGGAGCGGTTCGCGAGATCGAGGGCGCTCTGGACGCCGCCGATGCCGGTGCTCGTTCCGTTCGGACCCTCGGTGTTGTTGACGCGGTAGTCGGTGTAGCCGAAGGAGCCGACTCCCTCGCTGTACCAGACTTCCTTGTCCTCGCCGTACTTGTTCTCACCGGTCGCCAGCCTGGTGTAGGGCAGATTGGTGTCGCTGCCGACGGGCCCGTCGTGCCGGTCCTCGGTGGTGTAGTGGTAGCCGACCGCGTCGACCATGCCGAAGAGCTCCGCGTCGCTGAGCATCGACGGCCCCATATTGAGGGTGGTGTTCTCGTCGGCGGCGATGATCTTTATGCTGCGGTAGGCCTTCTCGGCCTGCTCCCGCTTTTTCGCCGGGATGCCGTAACGGGGGTCAGCGAAGTCCGTGTCGGCCAGAATCGCCTTCTTGTACCACTGGATGAAAGCCTCGTCCGGATCCCGCGTCTCGTTCGTGTCCGGGTTCACATAGTCGACCATGTACCCGTATTTCTCGTACGCGTCGAGGATCGTCTCCTTGTACCACTTGTACATCTCGTCGGAGCCGGTGCCCTTGTTCCATTCGTTCTGAACCCATCGGGGCATGACCCAGCGGAGAATCGAGACCTTGAGCTTCGGGTTGACCGTCTTGGCGTCCGCTGCCAGCTGGAAGCCCGGGGAGCGCGACGCGTCGGCCAGTTCGTCCGCCGTGCGCATGGTCACAGGGTCGGAACCGGTCGACGTGTTCGTGTCCGAACCCATCTCGACCTTGACATGGTTGATCAGGGGGTTCTTCCCACCGAACAACACGCGGATGAGTTCCCAGTACCGGTCGGGGTGCTCCGCCTTGTAGTCCATCAGCAGGTTGCTCGTGCTGTTGCAGCTGAGCACGCCGAGGCCCTTGTAGGTCAAACCGTTCACGTTGTCGGCGCGAACGTCGTCTCCGTTGACAACGACCTCCACGGGATCGTCTGCGGTGTGGGCGGCGGGGGCGGTGATCACTCCGGCCGCGAGTGCCATGGTCGTTGCCGCGACAAGCGACACCCAGCCGAGTCTTCGCTGTGGGCCCATTCCGCTTCGACTCCTTGTTCTCGTAGGGCGTACCGACGCCAGACGTTCGAGATTCCGAAAGGTGTCCGCGATTCCGGGAGGACCGTAGGTGGTAAGCGATTTCTACGTCAATCCCTGTGCACGTCGTGCCAATTGAGGTCCCCTGGGCGTCCTCACCGGCTGGAAACGCCTGGATGCCGAGGCGGCCGTCGCGGGACACCGCGTTCGCGGCGGTGCGGGATGATCAGGCCGGTGCCCCGGTGGTGTCCGCTGGAGGCTCAACTGGTGTCCCGGCAAGTGGTGTAGCCGCGATCACGGCGAAGGCGCAGGTCAGGCACGCGCCCTTCCGCACAGCGGCGAGAATTGCCTGATGCACCGTCAAATCGCCCGTGTTGTTGCTACGACTCCTTGAACCCAAGCAATACGTGTCCATCCGCTACAGCGAACGGCTGATGGACGTCGGCGCGGCCGCGTCGGTGGGCTCCGTCGCGGACTCGTACGACTGTCAGTCTTTTCGCGATGGCCGAGGCACTCAACGGCACCTTCAAGGCCGAACTGATCGAACACCAAGGCTCCTGCGGGACGCTGACCAGGTCGAACGCGCCGTCGTGCAGTGGGTCGGCTGGTACAACACCGAGCGCCTGCACTCCGCACTCGACTACCTCCCACCCGAAGAGTTCGAGGCGGCCTACTACCGTTCTTTGGTCACTCCGAACGCCGCCTGAAACACACAAGATCGGCCGCTACGAAACTCGGGGCAGCTCAGTACGCGGCGTTCCATGTCTCATGCTCATCACCGGGGATGATGAAGTCCGGGTCGTTGGCATAGTTCTCCTCCATCCACCTCACGGATCTTCTGATCCATCTCGGGTTCCAGCCCGCGCCACGCGGCACCTGGGCACGGGCGGCTACTTCGACGGGACGTCACCGGCGCGGGCGTACGACCCGGGGGTACGGACGCGGCTGGCGGCGGTCACGGATCAACTCCTCAAGATCTGACGCTCCCCGTGACAACCCTCCGCGTCAGGGGCCGGCGTGTCGCTCCAGCAGGGGCCGGACGCTGAAGGGCTGTACCTCGAGCAGGACGATGGTGGTGTTGGACCGGACAACCCCGGGCGCTTCCAGCAACAGGTTCGTGATGCGGTGGAGGTCTTCGGTGTCTTTGGCGACAACGCGGGCGAGCAAGTCGCCGTCGCCGGTGGTGACGAGCAACTCGACCACCTCGGGGATGCGCAGGATCGCCTCGCGGGTGGGATGCCCCACGCGCTGGCTGATCGACATCGTGATGAGGGCCAGCAGTGGATAGCCGAGACCCGCGGGTGCCACGCGCCGACTGTGCTCCCTCAGTTGACCGCTTTCTTCAAGTCGCTTCAGACGCGCCTGCACGGTGTTGCGGGCCAGACCGAGTCGGTCGGCCAAGGCAACCGTAGTGGCCCGTGGGTCCGCGTCGAGCGCCAGGAGGATCCGGGCGTCGAGAGCGTCGACGTTTCGCATGGTGCCCAGTATGACACACCACGGGCATACGATCTTGAGCATTCTGCTCATTTATCTTTCAGCATATTGCGCATTCCGATGCGTCTTCCTAGGTTTTCGCTATGCAAAAAGCGCAATGCGATAACACATCAGCGAACAGGGCGCCCCTCGTCGACCGCCGGGTATGGGGTGGTGAGGACGAGATCGTGGCGGCCGCCATGGACTACGCGTGCCGGCGCATCCTGCAGGTTCCGGATCCGGTGGCAGGGGCCCGCTCCGCCGCCGACCTCGCTCTCGCGGCCGGTACGGCCATCACTCCGTGGGGAATCGGCGGCGCTGGGGCCCTCACTCTGTTCGACCGGGTCCTGGCACCCGCCACCCGCGCCCAGAACGGATCGATGAACCTCGCGTACATCCCCGCGGCTCCCACTCGTGCCGCACTCGCCTTTGACGCGGTCACCGGCGCGGCGAACATCTTCGCGGGCACCTGGGAGTCGGGGGCCGGTGCCATCCACGCCGAGAACGAGGCGTTGACCTGGCTCACCCAGCTGCTCGGGTGGCCCAGCACGGCAGCAGGATGCTTCGTCAGCGGCGGCACCATGGGCAATCTCTCGGCTCTCATCACGGCCCGCGCCTCTGCCGCCGCATCCCGGTCCCGCCCGACGGACGGCTGGAAGATGGTGTGTGCCGAAAGCGCCCACTCCTCCATCAGATCCGCGGCACAGGCAATGGACGTCGAGGTCGTCACCGCACCCGTGGACCAGCGGGGACACCTCACCGGAGCTGCCGTGAACACGGTCCTGGACTCCACGACCGGCGTGTTCGCCGTGGTGGCTACCGC
This sequence comes from Streptomyces sp. NBC_00019, assembly GCF_045041015.1. NCBI lineage: Bacteria > Bacillati > Actinomycetota > Actinomycetes > Kitasatosporales > Streptomycetaceae > Streptomyces > Streptomyces sp. NBC_00019. The sequence goes on along the minus strand of NZ_CP108302.1, from coordinate 10,490,954 downwards.
TGGGACCACCAATGCCGGTCTGATCGACGACCTCGATGACATCGCCGACGCGTGCGAACGGCACAACGTGTGGCTGCACGTCGACGGTGCCTACGGCGGAGCAGGCCTGGCGGCACCCAGTGTGCGGCACCTCTACACCGGCATCGAACGCGCCGACAGCTTCATCGTCGATCCTCACAAGTGGCTCTTCGCGCCCTACGACTGCTGCGCACTGCTCTACCGGGATCCTGCGGCGGCACGCGCCGCGCACAGTCAGTCGGCGCACTATCTCGACGCCATCGACCGCGACGTCCACAATCCGGCGGACCTGGCCCTCCACCTCAGCCGCCGTGCCCGCGGTCTGCCGTTCTGGTTCAGCCTGGCCGTCCACGGAACCGAGCGGTACTCGCGTGCCGTGGAACGGACACTGACCACCAGCCGACTGGTCGCCGATGCCATACGCGCCAGTGACCATCTCCGCATCATGATCGATCCGGAGTTGTCCGTCGTCCTCTTCGAACGCCCTGGGTGGGCCCCGCAGGACTACGCGTCATGGTCCGCCCGAGCCGCCGAAGCGGGCGCCATGCTGTGCGTGCCGACCCAGTGGAACGGCGCAACGGTTCTCCGCATGGCCTTCGTCAACCCGGACACCCGTGCCGACGACGTCATCGACACGCTCCGCACCCTCCGCTAGGTCAGGCTGCGGGCACGCGGAACGCGGCGCGGGCGGGAGTCGACGGAGCGAGCGACGAACTCATCACGGCCTTTCCGAGCTGTGGTCGTTCCCAGTACTTCACCCGGAACAGGGCGGCGAAGCCGAGGGCAGAGACCGTCGACTTGGGAATGCCCGCGGTGTTCACCGGCCAAGCCCGGAAAGCCGGAGGCCCCGGGGCTGGTCGGCGGCCTCGCCGACACTCAGATCGACGTCCTCGCCATCCCGTCCATCATGGCCGACGAGATGCTCGGCAGCAGCCGTACCGAGACGATCACTCCCCTCACGGCTGCCGGCAAAAGCTCACTTGGTACCAGCGTTGACGCACTACTCGGCGGCCTGCTCGGCGGTCGTTGAGCGACCGCACCTCGCTCCGCGGGGTCCTCACCCGGGCCCGGACGGCTGATGAGCTGACACTCCTCTTCGCTCGCCGGAACCAACGCCGTGGGGGCCAGGAGAAAGGTTCTTCTGGCCCCCACGGCAATCCTGCGCATAGCGGCCGGACTCGCCGGTGAGTGCGCCTGCGGAAACTGGCCAACCCACAGAAAATCGAAGTACGTCCGCAGGTCCCGGGCGTGTGCCGCCTGCGTGTTCCACGGTGACTACGCCAGCCACCCCACCAGCGAAAACGCAGCCCTCAAGCCCGGAAAGACAATAGCTACTTACTGCTCAGCGCGACAACAGGACAGCAGATGAGTGATGTTCCTGTCGTCCTCAGCAATGTCCCGGATGTGGCGAAACCCGAGCTTACGAAGGGTTGCCAGCGAAGCAACGTTTGGCTCTGCCACAGTCGCGTAGATCTGCTCCAAGTTCAGCGTTGCCAAGGCCTCGCCCCCACACCTTGGGGACGAGGTCGTACACCAGTTCATGCCCTTCGACGACCTTCGCCGGCTTGATCTCTGCATGACCCACCAGGCGGCCGTCCTGGCGCACGGCCCAGACGTCGAAACTCTCACTTCAGCACGCCGGCGCCGACCGGGGGCACCCGGTCCTCCCGCACCGGGCCGGAGCGGGGGCCGTGAGCCCGCTCCTGGCCTGGTCCGATGTAGGTGCCGGCGGGTTCGGCGAGGGACAGCGAACGGGCCCCGGCTCTAGGTTCGGCAGCCTCAGGCACGGCGGCGGCAACATGCCGACCGCCACCATCAGGAGGCATCATGCGCAGGACCATGTCCGTAGTGGGCGTACTCATGATCGTGGTGGGCGTGGCGTTCGCCGTGCTGAGCCTGCTGACGTATGTGAACAAGGATGAGCGGCGGCTGGCCGAGCATCGCCTCTATGACCTCCAGCTCTCGCCCGAGAGCGAGGCGCGGGCGAGGGAGGACCTTCGGAGTGTCGAGGGCCGCGAGCGTCTCAACATCACGGTGGCGATCGGCGGCACGGTCGCGGCCGTGGCGGGGGGCGCGCTGGTCAGGACTGTCCGTCGGAGGCGGTCCGCGGCGCCTACTCCGTCGCGTTGAGGTCCTGCGAGCCCGCGGCGGCCGGTTCCCGCGACCACCGCGCCAGCAGTTGACGGGCCTCCCGGGTACGCGGATGGTTGGCGCCTTGGACCCGGACCATGTCGGCCAGCAAGGTGGCGAGCCGTTCTGCGGCGGTGGCGTGGTCACCGCCGCGGTGCAGGAGTTCGGCCTCCTGCTGCCGGGCCCGCAGGGTGCGCGGGTGGTCGGCGCCGAGGACCCGTTCCAAGGTCCGCCGGAGCCGCTCCAGTCGGCCCGGCGCGGCGGCGGTGTCGCCGGCGACGCCACGCCAGAAGGCCAGGTTGACCTGATAGGTCAGGGTGGTGGGGTGCTCGGCGCCCAGCGCGAGTTCGGCGTCGTCGGCCGCTGTGTCGAACTGCTCGATCGCACCGTCGAGGTCGCCGGCGATCGCGTGCCAGTAGGCGAGGTTGTGCCGGGCGACGAGGGTCTCGGGGTGCAGCCGTCCGACGACGGAGGCCAAGCCGTCCACCGCCTGCTGATAGGTGGTCACAGCCAGCCGCACGTCACCCGTCTCCCCGATCCACCGGCTGAGGTCGGTGAGGACCTTCAACGTCGCCGGATGCCGGGGCCCGAGGTCCCGCTCCAGTTCCCGGGCGATCGAGGCGTACGCGTCGCGCGCGCCGTGGGTGTCCCCGGAGAGTCCGCGGCACAGCGCGACGTATTCGTCGGCGGCGGTCACCAGCGGGTCACCGGCGCCGAGCGTCACCCGCGCCTCGGCGGCCAGGGTGCCGAAGTCGGCCAGCGCCGCGTCGATGAGGCCCGACTCCATCCGGAAGCGCGCCTCGTGCAGCCGGATGGACAGCGTGTCCGGGTCCGCGCTGCCGAGACTGTCCTCCGCCTCGCGCCTGATCTCCGCCAGCGACCGGACGGCCGCCGTGGTGTCCCCGAGATCGCCCGCGGCCTGGGCCGCCTGCGAACGAAGCGTCAGAACGTCCCGGTGACCGTCGCCCAGCCGCCGCAGGGCCTGGTCGGCCAGGCCCTGGGCCATGTCCCGGGCCGCGGCAGGACGGCCCAGAGCGGTCAGATGCGGCCCGAACCGGCGGAGGAGGGGATGCAGGCCGCCGCCGTGCCAGAGGTCACCGCCTGCATTCGCCAGCAGCACTTCGGCGCTGCGGTAGAGGGCGGTCTCCGTCTCCGGTTCGCAGTCCGGCGCGGACCACATCTCCTCCAGCGCGTCGGCCGCGGCCGTGGCGAGCCGCTCGCGCCGGTCGGCCGGTACACCGTCGCGGATCGCGCGCTGGACGAGGGAATGCACCTCGACGACCGCCGCACCGGCAGGTCCATGGTGGGTGACCAGGCTCAACCGGTGCAGTGCCCGCAACGCCAGCAGGGCGCCCCGTTGCGGGACGGTGTCACCGCCGAGCCAGTCGCGCCCCGCCGGACCGAGCAGTACCGCCTCGGGAATGCCGTCGGGCGCGAACATCGAGATCAGTTCGAGCATTGCACGGGCGGTCCCGGGCGGTGCCAGCGACTCCGCCCGCCCAAGGGCGAGTTGCAGGGTGCTCGTCACCGTGCCGCCGTGCTCGTCCGCGGGGGAGGAGGGCGGGAGCAGACCGGCGACGCTCTCCCGCCGGTCGGCCAGCAAGCTCAGGTACGTGGGCAGGTCCATGCCGGTGTCGATGAGGAAGGCGGCCGCCTGGGAGAGGGCGAGCGGGAAGTGGCCGAGTGCTGCGGCCAGGGCCGCCAGATCCTCGCGACGGTGCACCGGGGGCTCGTGGTGCCCGGCGGCCGGGCCCAGGTCCAGCAGCAGCCTGTCGGCCAGGTAGGCGGTGGCCTCGTCGGCGGTGAACACACCGACGGCAATCACCCGGACCCCCGGGCGCAGCAGCGTGGCGTCCCGCCGCCGGGTGGCCAGGACGGTCCGGCCGGCGTCACCGGCCGGCCAGAGCCCGGCCAGTTCGCCCGGGTCGTCGATGTCGTCGAGGACCACGAGCCAGGGAGTGGTGGTTGATCTCAGCCAGGTCAGGAACAGGTCGGCCTGGGTCTCGTCGTCCCCGCCAGGGTCGGTGCCAAACGCGGGGGCTTCCCCCGCGATGCTCTCGATGCGCGCCCCGGACAGCGCCCGCCACGCGCGGGCGTAACTGCCGAGGACCGACAGGCGGTCGCCGGCGGGCACCCAGAGCAGGATCTCGGCCCGCTGCTTGGCGCGGTGGAACGCCGCCGAGGCCAGTTGAGACTTGCCGACGCCGCCCGCGCCCGTGAGCAGGATCTGACGGACGGATGCGTCTCGTATGCCCGCGTCGATGCTCTCGGCCAACCCGTCACGCCGCCGCAGTGCGGCGGCATCACCCGGCGGACGGCCGATCACGATCTGCGGCTGCGAGTGCGGCTGCTGTCCAGGGGCGGGGCTGCTCCGGTGATCCCGCGCGGCACGCCACAGCCGCTGCCAGTGCGCCACCGTTGGCTGATCGGCGGACGCGCCCCCGGCCGCCCTCTCCACGGCCTGCACCAACGCCATGACGGCTTCGAATCTGCGTGGTACCGACTGACCGCCGGCCCATTCGCCGAGCCTGCGCGCGTTGACGGCGACCCGGCGCCCGGACGGCAGCTCCACCGCGCTGGCCCGCCGGGCCAGGGTCTCGTCCGAGACGTCCGGCAGCCGCCCACGCAGCCGGGTCAGCGCCGCCGCAAACCTGATTCTGGGATCACCGGCTTCACGATCGTCCACCCGTGTCTCCCCCGCCCGCCACGTTGGTCACCCGAGTCTATGCGACGGCGCCGCCCCCGGTCCGGCCCGCAACGGGGACCGGTTTGCCGCCACAGCAGCCTCAGTCGACCTGCTCGGACAGCCCGCGCCGACTGCCTGGGACGGCAAACCGGCACCGCATCGCCCGTACCGTGGATCTGCTGTTGGGACCTGCAGTTGTGGGGCGTTGGAACCGGGTATCGAGAAGAAGGGGTCTCCCCTTGGCCGTTGAACGCGCTTATCCCGAAATGATCCGCGACGAGCATTACGTGCGGCCCTTCGATGGCTGGCAGGGCTACGCACACGTACGGGTGTGGCGGCCGGCACCGGATCAAGTGACTGTCATGCTCAGTGGCCTGGGCGGCGGTTGCACTCTGGAGAAGTTGCTTCCCTTGCTGCGCGACGAGTACCCGGACGACACGGTGGAATTCTTCTTCCACGTACCGTCGGACTGGGCGGCGCTGGGGTACTACGCAGCGCTGACGGTGGGCTCCGATGGCACAGTCGTCCAAACGCGTATGGCTGGAGACACGTTGGCCGCACGCCTTGGGCCCACCCTGTACGCGACCGAGGACCCGGACGACGAGACGACCGGCTGGGGCGGAGCCTGAGTCACGAACGCCGTCTACGCACGGCTTCGCGGCACCCAGGACCGCCTTTTCACACCGACCCGAAGGACATGAGGGGGCTCATCGGTGGATGAGGCGTAGCTGCAGCCACAGCGAGAGCCTGTCGTCGGGGTCGTCCAACGAGATGTCGAAGAGGTCGGCGGTCCGGCGCAGCCGGTAGCGCAAGGTGTTGGTGTGCACCCCCAGCCGGGTCGCTGCTTCGGCGACGTTGCCGACGGCGTCGAGCCATGCGAGGACCGACAGGACGAAGTCCGTACCGTGCTCGGCATCATGGACGGCCATCGCGGCGACAGCGGGATGCCTCAAACGCGGTTCGTGGCCGAGTTCGTCGGCGACGCGAGCCAGCAGGAGCCGTGCGTGTACGTCGGTCAGCCCAGCGACTGACGGTGCGTCGGCGTGGGCGGTTGTCACGCGAAGGATGTCGTCGATCTCCCGACGCATGGCCGGAAGAGCCGCCGGATCTGTTTCCGTGGGGGCGACCCCTGCGCGGACGCTGTCACCGAAAGCCCCGCGGATCGCGGTGAGCGCGTCTCTCGCGATCCGCCTCGCAGCCTGTGATCCGCCGCCCGGCAACAGGACGTAGACCGCACGGGACGTCGTGGCGATACTCGCGTCCGGACGGAAGGGGACGATGTAGCGGGACAGCGCGTGGCTGAGGTAAGCGGTCAAAGCCAGAGAACCCGTCGCGTCGGTTGTCGCGGCGAATCCGAGGAGCCCGAGGTCGACTCCTGGCGGAATGGAAAGACGAAAGACTGTTTCGTGAGCCGCCCAGGATCCTTCCAGTGCCCCGAGCAGCGCGCTCTCGCGTTTTTGAAGCTCCAGTTCATTTGCATTGCGGCTGCGAAGAATGTGCAGACTGGCCAGGCGTGCACAATCGACCAGCGCCTGTTCACCGTCGCTGCCGAGGCCGTCGGTGCTTTCGATGGCCCAAATGGTCCCGAGCGGCTGGGTCCCGGCCCTGATGGCTATGGCTGCGCGGGGCAGCGCTCCGAGCGCATCAGGAAAGCGTACGACCTTGTCCGAACCGAGCACGATCCGATACCGCTCGAGGTTGTGGTCGATCTCCGGGACACGGCGGCTCAGAATTCCTTCGCGCCGCAGGGCGTCGATGCGCTGGTCCGGCGATGACGAATAGGCCATCACGTGCCGGTCCAGGTCCTCGATGGCAACAGATCCGCCGATGACGGCGCCGGCGGCGTTCGCCAGGATGAACAGTCCGTCCCCGGATCCGGTCTTCGGGTCGCCCCCGCCCCCCTGGGAACCCAGGGCGGAGAGCAGCAGTGCGTCGAGGTGGCGCCAGGAGACCTCGTCCGCCGCGGCGAGCAGGGTGAGGCCGCCGGCCGATGATTCGGCGACGAGGGCGCTGGTATCGCTCCCCCTGAGCTTCAGGACCATCGCACAGTATCCGCGGCGGGCGGCCTCCCTTACGAGCTCGGCGGCGCCGGGTTGGTCGCCCTGGAGCCCTGGCATCAGCAGGAGCTGGTCCACGCCGGCCGGCAGGGGGTCATGGGGGTCGTGCAGGACGGTCCCTCGGACGGTCTGTTCCAGTCCGCGTGGCGCGGCCAGCACCTGGAGGACCGGCGATCCGATGGTCGCGACGAGGTGCCGGACCGTGGTGGCCGGTACGTCGGCAACGATCCCACCGCTTGGGCGATCGGACAAAGCCATGGCCAGATCCTAGTCCAATCGGATGAGGACGGGCGATACGGGCGGGGACAACAATCGCCGCAATGACCTTTCTGCTCCGGGTCAGTACGTGGAAAGACCCGTCGAAATTCTTCAACCGGTCGGCCACATGACGCATGACCTCGGCCCGAGTTCTTCGAATGGAGACGCACATGACCAGAAGTCGTTTCACCATCGCGACTCTCGCAATGGGAACCGCAGGAATTCTCCTCAGCGCCTGTAGCGGTACGTCGGCCACCGGCGACACTGCGACCCCGACCGCGAGCGGAAGCAAGCTTCAGCCGTCGATTGTCGCGGACGCCAGGGTCGCGGCACTGCTGCCCAAGCGATTCAAGGATGGAATCGACGTGGCCAGCGGCGTCTACGCGCCGATGGAGATGCTCGACTCCAACCAGGAGTGGACCGGATTCGACTACGACCTGGGACAGGCGCTCGGAGTGAAACTCGGCGTCTCGTTCAACTTCAAGAACCAGGCATTCGACAGCATCATCCCCTCACTGCAGTCGAGCAAGCACGACATCATCATGTACGGAATGAATGACACGCCGGAGCGGGAAAAGAGCCTTTACTTCGTCGACTACTTCCACGCCGGAATGGAAATCGTCGTGAAGAAGGGCAATCCGGAGAAGATCGGCAAGGTGCTCGATCTGTGCGGCAAGCCTGTCGCGGTCGCCAAGGCCACCACGCAGGCCGACCTGATGAGAGCACAGGAGCCGACATGCAAGGCCGCCGGGAAGAAGCCGGTCACCGTGATCGAACTGCCCACCGAAGGTGACGCCCTCCTCGCGGTTCGCGCAGGAAAGGCCGCCGCGGACGTGCTCGACGCGGCACCCGCCAGGTACAACGCCGCCACGGCAGGAAACGGCACCGTGTTCGAAGTCGTGAGCGACCCCGCGCATCCCACCGGAGTCGGTCCGGTGTACACCGGCATCGGGGTGCTCCGAAAGGACCACGACCTCGTCCTCGCCCTCCAAGCTGCGCTGGATTCCCTCGTGAAGGACGGCGTCTACAAGCAACTCCTCGACAAGTACGACCTGTCCGCGTACGGCGTCAAGTCCGCGATCGTCAACGGAGCATCGTGACGGACGAGATCGTGAGCACAGAGAAGGCGAGCCGGCTCGCCCCCGGCCAGCGCACCGCCGGCACGCACGATGTGGCTGCCACGCCCCTGCGGCACCCGGGACGATGGGTGGCCGCGACGGTGCTGATCACCCTGTGTACGGGCTGGCTGTTCTCGCTCTGGCACAACCCGAACATCGAGCATCTGACGATCGCCGACTTCCTGTTCGACGGGCGGATCGTCAGAGGTGTCCTGCTCACGGTCGCGCTGACCGGCTGCTCGATGGCGCTGGCAACGACGCTTGCCATCCTGCTGGCTGTGATGCGGCTGTCCGCGAACCCGGTGCTGCGCGTGATGTCCTGGGCGTACACCTGGTTCTTCAGGGGCACCCCACTGCTCGTCCAGATCGTGTTCTGGGGATACCTCGGCCTGCTGTACCAGACGCTCAGCCTGGGTATCCCCTTCACCTCGATTCAGTTCGCCTCCGCGGACACCAATGTGATCGTGACCCCCTTCGTCGCCGGCTTGCTGGCCCTGGGGATGAACGAGGCCGCATACGCCTCCGAGATCGTCCGCGCAGGACTGCTCTCGGTCGATCACGGCAACGTCGAAGCGGCCCACTCGCTGGGGATGTCGCCCGCGTACACCCTGCGGCGCATCGTTCTGCCCCAGGCGATGCGGGTGATCATCCCGCCCATGGGCAACGAGACGATCTCCATGCTCAAAAACACGGCCCTGCTCCAGCTCATCGCGGTGCCGGAGCTCTACACACAGACCAGCTGGATCTCGGCGCAGAACCTGCGCCAGGTCGAGCTGCTGATCGTCGCCAGCGCCTGGTACCTGGTCCTCACCTCCGTGCTCTCCGTGCCGCAGTACTACCTGGAGCGCAGATACGGCCGCGGCACCGACCGAAGCCTGCCGTTGACGCCCTGGCAGCGGGCGCGCGGCCTGGTGGGCCGGGTGCGGACCCGTGTCGCACAGGTCGCGCACACCGACGCAAGAACGGAAGGAGACGCATGAACACACAGGCCCTCGACGGACCGAAGCCGTTGGTGGAGGCGCGGGACGTCCGCAAACACTTCGGCGCGAACCTGGTGCTCAAGGGGATCGATCTCCGTGTCGAGCGCGGGCAGGTGATGTGCCTGCTCGGGCCCTCGGGCTCAGGCAAGTCGACGTTCCTGCGCTGCATCAACCATCTGGAGCGGGTCGACGGCGGGCGTATATACGTCGACGGTGAGCTGATGGGCTACCGCGAACACGGTGGTCGTGCCCGCGAGATGAAACCCGGTCAGATCGCTGCTCAGCGCCGGAGTATCGGCATGGTCTTCCAGCGGTTCAACCTGTTCCCCCACCTCACGGCGTTGGAGAACATCGTCGAGGCCCCGATCGGTGTGGCGCGCCGGAGCAAGGCCGACGCCCGCACCACAGGCATGGAGCTACTGGAGCGAGTCGGTCTCACCGATCGTGCGGGCATGTATCCGGCTCAACTGTCGGGTGGCCAGCAGCAGCGGGTGGCCATCGCCCGGGCGCTCGCCATGGATCCGAAGCTGATGCTCTTCGACGAACCGACTTCGGCCCTGGACCCGGAACTCGTCGGCGATGTGCTGAACGTGATGCGCGATCTGGCGAAGAGCGGCATGACGATGATCGTCGTGACCCACGAGATCGGCTTCGCCCGCGAGGTGGCGGACCAGGTCGTCTTCATGGACGACGGCGTAGTCGTCGAATCCGGTGCTCCGACCGACGTGATCAGCAACCCGCAACACGGCAGAACGAAAACATTCCTCGACAGCGTCCTGTAGGCCGCTACCGCGACGTCGTGTCCGGTTCGGGACCGCGACTGCTCGCCGACCACCTTGTGCCTCAAAGAGAGGGCCACCCCTGTGTGTGACGTCGTCCGTCGACCGCTGATCGCGGTCACCCTGGGACGGGACCTGCCCGACCGCCCGTCCGTCTTCAGGCTGGCCGGCAGCTACGTACAGGCTCTTGCGAGTTCGGGAGCGATACCGATCGCCATCATGCCCGGCACCGACGACGCGGCGATCCGGCATGTGATGGAACGCGTCGACGGCCTGTTCCTCCCCGGCGGAGTCGACCCGCATCCCCGCCATTTCGGAGAGGAGGTGCACCCCAAGACGGTCATCGACGAGGACCTCGACGCTCTGGAGATGAACGCCATCGCCAGTGCGGCCGACTTGAACATGCCCATACTCGGAATCTGTCGAGGCTGTCAGATCCTCAACGTCGCCCTGGGCGGCAGCCTGGTACAGCATCTGGAACCCGACGGACCGGTCGACCATCTCCAGGCTCTGCCGCTGAACTCGGAGGTCCACGAGCTCCGGATCGCAGCCGACTCCCGCCTCGCCAGACTGTCCGATGCCCGGCTCCTTCGGGTCAACAGCCTGCACCATCAGGCCGTCGCCAGACCAGCACCGGCGCTGAGAGTGGTCGCCACAGCGGAGGACGGCACCGTTGAAGCCGTCGAGGCAGGAGACCCCGACCGGTGGATCGTAGGCGTCCAGTACCACCCGGAAGAGCTCATGGACCAACAGGCCCATCGCAATCTCTTCGACGACTTCGTCTCGTCCTGCCGCCGGTTCGCAGCCGCTCGGCAGAATCCGGAAGGATCCGCATGACCACCTCCCCAGCAGCCGAACGACGCGAACGCATCCTGCGCGCGGCCGTACACGAGCGGCTTCTCGACCCCGACCATGCCGTACTGGCGGCGTTTGTCGACCTCGACGGCGTCGCCGCGAGCGTCGAGGCGCTGCACCGCGCCTTCCCGCCCACGGTCCAGGCCCTGCACACGTTCGCGGCGAAGGCCAACTGCCTGGTGCCGGTCCTGGAGGAACTGCGGACGCACGGCATGGGCTGCGAGGTCGCCAGCACTGGCGAACTCGCCCAGGCCCTGGCCGCCGGCTTCGCGCCCGAACGGATCGTTTTCGACTCCCCGGCCAAAACCCGCGCGGACCTCGACCGAGCCCTGGCCCTGGGTGTCGCGGTCAACGTGGACAACTTCCAGGAACTCCGGCGCGTCGACAAGATCCTCGCAAGCCGTTCGTCCACCTCCCGGATCGGTGTACGGATCAACCCTCAAGTCGGCAGCGGGGAGATCGCCGCAATGAGTACGGCCACCGCGACCTCCAAGTTCGGCATACCGCTGGAGGACGACGGCACTCGGGAACAGCTCCTCCAGGCCTACCGGGACCGTCCATGGCTCACCTGGGTCCACGCCCACGTCGGGTCGCAGGGCTGCCCGCTGGATCTGATCGCCCAGGGCATCGCGAAGGCCGTGGCCTTCGCCGACAAGGTCAACGCCGACCTCGGCCGGCACCAGGTGACCGGCATCGACATCGGCGGCGGACTGCCCGTCGACTTCGGCAGCGACGAGCCGACACCAGGCTTCGACGAGTACGTCGCTCGCCTCCAGGCCCACGCACCGGCCTTGTTCAGCGGCGACTACCAGGTCGTCACCGAGTTCGGGCGGTCCCTGCTGGCCAAGAACGGCTTCACCGCCGCGTACGTCGAATACACCAAGGCCTCCGGCGGACGCCCGATCGCGATCACCCACGCAGGTGCCCAGGTGGCCACACGCACGGTGTTCATGCCCGAAGCCTGGCCGCTGCGGATCACCGCACATGACCCCGCCGGTTCCCTCAAGGTCGGAGAAGCCGTACCCCAGGACATCGCAGGCCCCTGCTGCTTCGCCGGCGACCTGGTCGCCCAGGCCCGCCCGCTGCCCAGGCTCGCACCCGGCGACATCGTGGCCCTCCTCGACACCGGCGCCTACTACTCCTCCACGCCCTTCCACTACAACAGTCTTCCCGACCCCGCGGTCCACGGCGTACGCATCGCTGCCGACGGAAGCATCCAATTCAGGCTGCTCCGACCCGCAGAGACCATCCAACATGTCCTCGCCCGAACCGGAGGTGTCACGCTTGGCGCCGACGAGGCGGTCTGAGGAGCCGTTGCTCTCCTGATCAGTGCTCTTGTCGGTCGAACGAGGATGGGTGTAGATCTTCTGAGGGTGCCTCGTTGGGGTGATTCGCAGAGGTTCGGGATGTGGTCGGTCGTGCTGACTTCTACCGTCGCCGGGGTCGAGCCCGCCGTGAGGCGTGCGGGTGCTGAGCGAGGGTGGGTGTGGTGTGCCGTCGTTGATGGAGGCGTTGGAGGCCAGGCGAGCTGAGGTACTGGGCCATGCCGAGCGGCTGCGTGAGCAGATCGCTGGTCTGTCCGAGGAGTTGTCTGGGGCCGAGGAACGGCTGGCGCGGTTGCAGATCGCGCGGGAGACGGTGGAGGAGGTGTTGGCCGCGCCGTCTTCGCCGGTGCCGGGCTCGGACGGCGCGGGTGGGCGTGACGGCGGGGTCGCCGTGGCGCTGTTGAAGGCCGAGTCGGAGCTGGATGTGACGGTGATGTCGCCGGAGTACCGGGAGATCATCGCCTTGTTCGCGACCTCGGGAGCGGCGATGCGCTGCAAAGAGGTCTGTCGGCAACTGGGTCTGGGGACCGAGCCGCGGCACGTCGAGGGGATGCGCTCGAAGCTGAAGCGGCTGGTGGAGCGCGGAATCCTGGCCGAGCCTTCGTCCGGGCTGTTCAAGGTCGACGGCCGAAAGCAGGGGTGGTGAGCGTGGTGAGGCCGTCCGATGGTGCGCTCGCGGAGTGTGAGGACGCTTTCGCCGCCTCGGCGGGTCTGTTCGCCGCGGCGTGTGCGGAGCTGGCGGCTCCGGAAGCTGCGGTGATGACGCACGCGCGGTTGGAGGACCTGCTGGGTGCGCGGATGCGCGAGGTCACCCGGCAGTTGTTCCAGGACCACCTGACCCTGCGGGCCAGGGACGAGGTGCGCCGTGAGGACGTCGTGGACGCTGCCGGTGCCGGGCGCTCCCGGATCGAGCGGGGCCGGCGCCGGATGCTGGCCACGGTGTTCGGCAAGGTCACCGTGGTCCGGATCGCCTACCGCGGCACCAGGGTGGCGGACCTGCACCCGGCTGACGCGGTGCTGAACCTTCCGGACGCACTGCACTCGCACGGGCTGGCCAGGCTCGCCGCGATCGAGTCCGCCCGCGGCAGCTTCGCCGATGCCTGCGAGCGGATCAACGCCGTCACCGGCTCCGGAATCGGGCACCGGCAGGTCCAGGAACTCGCCGTCGGCGCCGCAGTCGACATCGACGCGTTCTACGACGCCCTCGTGCCGGCTCCCTGCACCGGCACCACGCCGCTGATCTTGTCGGTCGACGGCAAGGGCGTGGTGATAAGACCCGAAGCACTGCGTGAGGACACCGCGAAGGCTGCGGCCGCCAAGGGCGGCAACGCGATGAAGACCCGGCTGGCGTCCGGGGAGAAGCACGGCAGGAAACGGATGGCCACCCTGGGAGCCGTCTACGATGCCGAGCCCGCGCCGCGCACGGTGGACGACATCTTCGCCGACCCCGACCGGCAGGACGACGCCGCCCACGGCGCGACGCCCGAGCGCCGCCAGGGGCCGAAGGCCCGGTCGAAGTGGTTGTGCGGCTCGGTGACCGACACCGCCGCGCAGGTGGTGTCCGCCGTGTTCGACCAGGCAGAGCACCGCGACCCCGGCCACCGCCGTTGCTGGGTCGTCCTGGTCGACGGGGCCCGCCATCAGATCGACCTCATCAAGGCCGAAGCACTACAGCGCGGCGTGGACGTCCACATCATCGTCGACCTGATCCACGTGCTCGAATATCTGTGGCGAGCAGCCTGGTGCCTGCACGACAACGGCGACGCCTCCGCCGAGACCTGGGTCGCCCGCCACGCCCGCACCCTCCTGGCCGGCGGCGTGCAGCAGACCGCCGCCGCCATCGAGGAAGCCGCCCGCACCGCCGGACTGCGTGGCGCCCAGCGCAAAGGCATCGACGAGGCCGTGAACTACCTGACCGGCAAGGCCGAACACCTGCACTACGACACCGCCCTTGAACGCGGCTGGCCGATCGCCACCGGAATCATCGAGGGAGCATGCCGGCACCTGGTCAAAGACCGCCTGGACATCACCGGCGCCCGCTGGGGCCTGTCCGGAGCTGAAGCCGTACTCAAGCTGCGCGCCGTCCGCGCCAACGGCGACTTCGACGCCTACTGGACCTGGCACCAGCAGCAGGAATTCACCCGCAACCACCAGACGCGCTACCGCGACCAGGTCATACCTACCTGATCGACAGCGCCCTCATTAGATCTGCACCCAACGAGGATTCCTGGCCGGGGGGTCTTCCGATGGCCCTGGCAACCTGTTCCACAGGGAGCTTCAACGTGTTCGTCTGCCCGTCCGGTCTGGATCTGTCCACCTCCGCGCTGCGGCTGCTGCGACGAGAGCCGGCCGCGTGACGTCGCCTGATGGGACCGGGTGGCTTCGGCTGACCTACGGTCGCCAGGCGCTGCCGAGCGTAAACCACCTGCGTCAATGCGGGCATCAACCAGAAGCCGGAGCAAACCCCCGGATCAGGTCGAACCCGTACACCATCTCCGGGGACGCAACCAGATGCGCGGCGAGTGGATGAGGTGGTGTCGTGCCAGTTGGCGAGGCGGCTGAGGTTGCAGGCCATGGCGGTCAAGACGTGCTGCACGTGAGTGCGGGTCACACCTCGAGAGCGGCTTTTGCGCAGGCCGTGAGCTCGTACTTTCTGAGAGAGGGTGGACTCGATTCCGGCGCGGATCGCGTGCCGGCGTTGCCACTGTTCGGTCCGTTGGTCGAGCCGATTGCGCATCTGGATCTCGTGCAGTGCCTGCGGCAGGACTGCGCACGGGCGGCCACGTCCGGCGAAGTCAGCTGACCAGCGCGGCCCCGAAGGTCGCGACCATGGTCACCCAGGCCGCCGCCAGAAGTGCCGCCCAGTGCGTGAGCCGCGGCGGCCAAGGCGTACTGAGTGCGTGGATGCGCCGGTGTGCGACCACGACGAAGCCGAGCCAGGACAGGATCGCGCACGTGGTCGCCAGCGCTGCGCCTGCTCCCGCCAGGCCGAGCAGGGCCGTGCGGACAGCCAGCACAGCGGCAACCGTCATGGACAGGACGGTACGCAGCCAGGCCAACCGGGTCCGCTCGGGCTGCAGTCCGGGGTCGCGGACGGCCGACACGGGGTCTGCGAGGCCGCCGCTCACCTGGTCCCGCCGAGGAGCACAACGCCCATCATGGCCAGCGCCACCGGTCCCACGATCAGCGCGATGAACGTCGGGAATCGGCTCAGCGGCAGGTCCTCACCCTTTCGCATCGCTCGCTCGCACTTCACCCAGTGGTTCACCGCTCGCCCGGCGCACAACACACCCGCCGCCAGCAGCCCCAGCGCCAGCCCCACCCGCCACCCGGCCGCCAGCTGCGGCAGGAACTGGTCGACGGCGAAGCCGCCGCCGACCAGCGCCAGCGCGGTGCGCAGCCAGGCCAGGAAGGTCCGCTCGTTGGCGAGGGAGAAGCGGTAGTCCGGGGTCTCGCCCTCGGACCGCACCCGCTCCGGTGAGAACCAGAGCGGCAGGTCACGCAGCGCATCGAACACGTTGCGATCCTCACTTCAAGCGGTTGCCCATTTCCTCGGCCCAGGCCGGGCACAGGCCTCCGACTTCCCGTCGGAGTTCGCGGCGGGCCTCCGGCGCGACATTCCCTACGCTCGCCGACACGCTCCGCATGGGCAATGCGGCCGATGAGGCGAAGGGAGAGAACCTTCCACTTGAAGGAATAGAAAATCACTCTTGCTTGTCGTCCTCCGGCAGCGCTGCCACCGGGCGCGCGAAGACCTCGCGTGCCACGTCGATGAACGCCTGCGCGGCAGGCGAGAGCGGACCATGCCGCCACATCAGCCAGACGGGGCGGGCAAGTCGGGGACGGAGCTCCAGCGCCACCGCGCCGCGCCGCGCCGCCTCCTCGGCGAGAGAGAGCGGCAGCAGCGTCGCCCCCGCTCCGGCCAATACCAAGGGCACGACCGCGGCCTGATGGACCGTCTCCACCGCGATGCGCGGACTTCGCCCCTCCCCACCCAGCGCCTGATCCATCAGAGCCCGGGTCGCGGTGCCGCGCGCGGTCGCCACGAGATCCATCCGGGCCACCTCAGCGAGCGCCACCGGTCCGACCTGGGGAAAGCTGTCGGACCGTGGCACCACCGCCAGGACCTCCTGCCGACACAGTTCCAAGGTCTCGACGGCCTCGCCGTCCGTTTTCACATCGGCCAGCCCCAGTTCGCACTCGCCGGTACGTACCACGTCCGCGACCGCCTCGGCGTTCGGCGGCTCGACGATGACGACGTCGATCGCGGGATGGCGCCGGCGGAACGCCCCGGTGAGGTCCGCCAGCGGATCGACCGCCAGGGTCGTCGGCGCGACGATGTCCAGCGTGCCGCCTGCCAGTCCGGCGATGGTGCGCACCACCGACCGAGCGGTTTCCAGATCGCGCATGATCTGCCGGGCAGGCTCCACAAAAGCTTCGCCCGCCGACGTCAGCACGACGCCGCGACCAAGCCGGTGGAAGAGAGGGGTGCCCAGTTCCCGCTCCAGCAGACGCATCGCGTGCGACAGCGACGGCTGCGCCACACGCAGGGTGTGAGCGGCGCTGGTGAAGCTCCGGTGCACGGCTACGGCGAGAAAGTACTCGACTTGGCGACGTTCCATAGAATCTTTCTATCGCTGGGGCGAAGATCCCGCCACCACCCTCCCCGGATCCCGGAGACCGCAGGATCCTGCATGACCACAGCGCACCTGCGCGGAAGCGATCCGCCTCGTGACGTGCCCGCGCTGCGCGTCGCACTACGGATAGCTATGGGTACCGCGCACCGCGCGGGGATCGTGCCGCTGGTCCTCGTCGCCGTCGAGGCCGCGCGGTCCCGGATGCTGTCCCATCGCCGCGGCTGCTGCGCGCGCCAGGCCGGTGCGGCGGTCAGACCGCTGTCGCCCGCGGCCCTGGCGTTCGTGAGCCTGGCATGCCTCCCGGCCCATGTCTGACATCTCTGCCGGTATAGAAGCTTTCTATTGCCCTCATTCAAAAACGGTTCACCAGAATTCATCACACCTTGTTGACCGCCGTCGACGGCGACTGACACTTTGACTCCGTCGCAGGCAGAGGAATTACGGGGCCGCCGAAGTCCAGCTGTGTTACGCCAGTAATTCAGCCGTGACAAGAGAGTGTGACATTTCCCCGCCGGTCACGAATCGGAGAAATACATGACTCAGTTCGACGCCGGTCGGCACATCCTTCCGCGGCCGGACACGCGTCGGCCGTTGACGACCGCGCTGGACATCCACGACCAGGAGACGCCTTTCACCCCCATCGGGCCGATCCCTCCGCCCGAGGGTGCCCCGAATGTGGTGATCGTGCTCGTCGACGACCTCGGGTTCGGCACCTCGAGCGCATTCGGCGGACCGTGTGAGATGCCCGCCGCGGAACGGCTCGCCGACGACGGGCTGCGCTACACCCGCTTCCACGTCACGGCCCTGTGCTCACCAACCCGACAGGCCCTGCTGACCGGACGCAACCACCATTCGGTGGGCATGGGCGGCACCACCGAGATGACCACCGCGGCCCCCGGCTACAACGGATTCCGGCCACGCAGCGCGGCGACCATGGCCCAGATCCTCCAGGGCAACGGCTACAGCACGGCGGCCTTCGGCAAATGGCACCAGACCCCGCCCCGGGAGATCAGCGCGGTCGGCCCCTTCGACCGCTGGCCCACCGGCGAGGGCTTCGACACCTTCTACGGCTTCATGGGCGCCGAGATGAACCACTGGTACCCGCTGCTGTACCAGGGCACCACACCCGTCGAGCCGGACCGCCGGCCGGAGGACGGCTACCACCTCTCCGAGGACCTCGTCGACCACGCCATCGACTGGGTACGCACCCAGCGCACCCTGACCCCCGGCCGCCCGTTCTTCACCTACCTCGCCCTCGGTGCCGCGCACGCGCCCCTGCACGTCAGCCCCGAATGGCAGGAGAAGTACCGCGGACGCTTCGACGACGGCTGGGACCAACAGCGCGAGGTGACCCTCGAGCGGCAGAAGGAACTCGGCGTCGTACCCCCGGACACGGAACTCGCACCCTGGGCCGAGGGCGTACCTCACTGGGACGAGCTCACCGACAACCAGCGCCGGCTGTCGGCCAGGTTCATGGAGACGTTCGCCGCCTTCACCGAACACGCCGACGTACAGGTCAACAGGTTCCTCGACGCGCTGGAGGAACTCGGCGAGCTGGACAACACGATCATCCTCTACATCCTCGGCGACAACGGCGCCTCCGGCGAGGGCGGCATCGAAGGCACGATCGTCGAGCACCGGCTGGGGCACGGCATCGTCGACGACCCGGACGAGATGATCGACCACATCGACGAAATCGGCGGCCCGCTCAGCTACCCGATCGCCCCCGCGGGATGGGCACTTGCGCTCAACACCCCCTACCAGTGGACCAAGCAGGTCGCCTCGCACTTCGGCGGCACCCGGGACGGCATGATCCTGCATTGGCCCCGCGGGGTCACCGAGCGCGGCGGGCTGCGTCACCAGTTCTCGCATGTGATCGACGTGCTGCCGACGATCCTGGACTGCGTGGGAGTCCCGGCGCCGTTCAGCGTCGACGGGGTCCCGCAGCAGCCCATCGAGGGCGCGAGCATGCATCGGACGCTCACCGACCCCGAGGCGCCCGAGCACCGCCGTACCCAGTACTTCGAGATGTGCGGCAACCGGGGCATCTACCACGAAGGCTGGATGGCGGTCACCCGGCACGGCATTCCCTGGGAGATGGTGTCGGACGAGGACCGGAAGTTCGCGGACGACGTCTGGGAGCTGTACGACCTGAGCCGGGACTGGAGTCAGTCGCACGACCTCGCCGCCGAACACCCCGAGAAGCTGCGCAGCCTGCAGGACCTGTTCCTGATCGAAGCGGCGAAGTACCAGGTGTTCCCGCTGGACGACCGCGTCACCGAGCGGGAGAACCCGGCCATGGCCGGCCGCATCGACCTGCTCGGCGACCGCACCTCCGTCACCTACCGCGCGGGCATGCGCCGGTTCACCGAGGAGACCACCCCCAACGTCAAGAACCGCTCCCACAGCATCACGGCCGACGTCGAGCTGCCGGAGACAGCGGCCGAGGGCGTACTCATCGCGCAGGGCGGCCGTTTCGGCGGCTGGACCCTGTACTTCACCGAGGGCATGCCGGCCTATGCCTACAACTACTTCGGTATGAACCTGTACACCGTGCGTGGTGATCGGCCGTTGGCGCCGGGACGGCATGAGGTGCGGCTCGAGTTCGACTACGACGGCGGAGGGCTCGGCAAGGGCGGGACCGCCGTACTCCTGGTGGACGGAGAGAAGTACGCGACCGGACGGGTCGACCAGACCATCCCGTACTACTTCTCCTTCGACGAGACACTCGATGTCGGGGTGGACCTGAGCACACCCGTGACCGACGACTACCCCGTACTCGACAACGAGTTCACCGGGACCCTGCACACGGTGCGCATCGACCTGGAAGCCCAGGGTGCCGAATCCGCCGAGTACGACGGCGGACTGCACCGGCGCGTCATGGGGGCCCAGTGAACTGTTGCGCACCCTCCGGCGGCCGGGGAGCGGACCGGCTGCCGGCATCCGGGCAGTCCACGGGCCGCCCGGCGGCCACCGAGGGCATGGTGGCCGTCCCCGCCGGCGAGTTCCTCATGGGCAGCCAGGACGCGCTCGCCTACCCGGCCGACGGGGAGGGCCCGGTCCGCACGGTGCACGTCGACGCCTTCTGGATCGACGCCTGCACGGTGTCCAACGCGCAGTTCGCGCGCTTCGCCGCAGACACCGGGTACCGCACCTCCGCCGAGCGCATCGGCTGGTCGTTCGTCTTCGCCGGACGGCTCCCGGACGACTTCCCGCCGACCCGGGCAGTGGCAGCCGCTCCGTGGTGGCGCCAGGTCGAGGGCGCCGACTGGCGGCGTCCCGACGGACCGCACTCGACCTGGGAGGACCGAGCCGATCACCCGGTCGTCCACGTCGACTGGGACGACGCCCGCGCCTACTGCGCCTGGGCCGGCAAGCGCCTGCCCACCGAGGCGGAGTGGGAACGCGCCGCCCGGGGCGGACTGCACGCCAAGGTGTTTCCCTGGGGCGACGAGTTCGAGCCGGGGGGCCGTCCCCGGATGAACGTGTGGCAGGGCGACTTCCCGAACCGCCACCCGACGGCCGACGGCTGGTACGGCACCTCTCCCGTCGACGCCTACGAGCCGGGTGGCTTCGGCCTGTACAACGCCACCGGCAATGTCTGGGAATGGTGCGAGGACCCCTTCACCCCCTCCCCCGGCGGACAGGAGCGCGTCGCCAAGGGCGGCTCCTACCTCTGCCACGCCTCCTACTGCCGCCGCTACCGGGTCGCCGCGCGGCAGGGGCTCTTCCCGGACTCGGCAACCGGCAACGTGGGTTTCCGGTGTGCCCTGGACATGACGTGACCTCTTTCTTCGATGCCCTTTTCTTCGACTCCCTCACTCGGACAACGGCGCGATCTCCCCGGCGCACAAGGAGCAGAACCATGGCGAAGCGAACAAGGCAGTGGCGTTCCGGCGCGGCGGGGATGGCCGTACTCGGTCTCACCCTGACCGCCTGCGGCGGAGCGAAGATCGGCGAGAACTCCTCCGGGACGGACACCGCCTCGGGCAAGTGCGGCACCGTCAACCTCGCGGTCAGCCCGTGGGTGGGTTACGAGGCCAACGCGGCGGTCATCAAGTACGTCGCGGAGAAGGAACTCGGCTGCAAGGTCGTCACCAAAGACCTGAAGGCGGAGATCAGCTGGCAGGGCTTCGAGACGGGCGAGGTCGACGCCATCGTGGAGAACTGGGCCCACGACGACCTGAAGAAGAAGTACATCGACCAGCAGAAGATCGCTGTGAACCTCGGTGCAACCGGCAACAAGGGAATCATCGGCTGGTACATCCCGCCGTGGATCGCGAAGAAGTACCCGGAGATCACCAACTGGAAGAACCTCAACAAGTACGCCGCCAAGTTCAAGACCTCGGAGTCCGGTGGCAAGGGGCAGCTCCTCGACGGCGACCCGTCGTACCAGACCAACGACGAGGCCCTGGCGAAGAACCTCAAGCTGGACTTCAAGGTGGTGTACGCAGGCAGCGAGACCGCGCTGATCCAGGCCTTCCGGGACGCTGAGAAGAACAAGAAGTGGGTGATCGGCTACTTCTACGAGCCGCAGTGGTTCCTTTCCGAGGTGCCGCTGGTCAAGATCGACCTGCCCAAGTACACGGATGGCTGCGACTCGGATCCGGCCAAGGTCGCCTGCGACTACCGCGTGTTCGATCTCGACAAGATCGTCAGCTTGAGGTTCGCCAAGTCGGGCAGCCCGGCCTACGACCTGGTCAAGAACTTCACCTGGACCAACGACGACCAGAACACCGTCGCCAAGTACATCGCGCTCGACAAGATGACCCCGGAGGCGGCGGCGAAGAAGTGGGTCGAGGCGAACCCTGACAAGGTCAAGGCCTGGCTCGGCTAGGGACCTCTGATGGATCCGCGGCCGAAACAGCGTGGTGCCCCTGCTCGTATATCTGGGAAAGCGTGCCGACGCCGCCGCGACGATCAACCAGAAGAAGCCGCGAGCGCGAGTTCTTCGTCTGTACCGTAGGAGATCTGCCGTGGCCCGGCGGCAACGCTGCGGCGACCGCTGGCACGGGGCGTGCTTGACCGCGAGATCCGCAGAGCGGCCGGGTTCGCCGGGCCATGCCCCTCGGCGGATCACCCGGGTCGCGCTCGATCCTCTCGGCTTCCGGCAAAGCCGGTACGTTCATACGGATCACCGTTCCGCGCAGCGCGGCCCTCGGTTTCTCACCACCGCCCATGAGGCGCGCGCCGCCGTCGGCTGCACGGCTGGTGTCGGCTCTACCGGACCATGGCTCGAGCCGAGCCGCAGCTGCGGGTACCAGGCGCGCGTGCCTGCGGCGGCGCCGCTGATGCGAGGGCGTCGAAGATCGGCGCAACGTCACCGCTCAGGGGAGTGCCGGGTGGCGATGGGGATGCCGAGGCGGTTGATGTCGGGGCTGTGGAGGACGTGGGGGCCGTGGCCGTCGAGTGCCACGACGGCGATCATGGCGCCTCCCAGCTGCTCGGTCGTCGTCGTGTGCCGGGGCGCCAGCCGGCGCAGGGCGGGGTAGAGCCATGAGGTGAGCCGGTACAGCCGGCGGTAGGCCGCCGTTTTGGAGACCGCGCCGAGCCGGGGGCGGATGTATCCGGGCCTGAACAGATAGGTGTGGAACGGCATGGCCAGCAGTGCGTTCTCGGTACGGCCCTTGACCCTGGCCCACATCGAGCGGCCGGCCTCCGTGCTGTCGGTCCCTTCGCCCGAGACGTAGACGAAGGTCAGGGAGGGATTGTTCGCGCTCACCGCCCGTGCTGCGGCCATCGTGTAGTCGTAGGTGATCCGGGTGTACTCCTCTTCGCTTCGGCCCGCCGCGGAGACTCCGAGGCAGAAGAAGCAGGCGTCCAGGCCCTCGAACCGGCCCTGAAGCGGCGTGAAGTCGGTGAAGTCCAGGTGTACGACCTCGCGGACCTTTGGATGGCGCAGGTTCAGCGGTGTGCGTCCGACGACCAGGATGTCGTCCACCCGTGGGTCCTGGAGGCAGGCGTCGAGCACACCGTGCCCCACCATGCCGGACGCTCCGAAGACGGCGACACGCATGGTCACCCCTCCGCCCTGGCCAGGGTGCCCGCGATCAGGGTGGCCAGCATCTCTTCCAGCGTGGTGGTGAAGTCCATGCGCAGGGCGGCGAGCGAGGGGTCCGCCTCGTAGGCGGCAAGCATGGACGCGGAGGGCCGGGCGTGCGTCCACACCGCGCCGGTCACCATGACAGCCTGCGCGCACAAACCGTCGGCCCTCTCGCCCAGTTCGGGCAGATGACGGCGGGCCAGGACGGCCAGGGCGGCGACGTTGCCGAGGGCGGAACGCTTGTAGCGGGCGGCCACCTCGGCGGAGACGTTGTGTTCCAGAACGCCGGCCTGGGCACTGAGCAGGTCGCACAGCACGCGGTGCTGCGCCAGGGAACGGGTCAGGATGGCGGCGAACGCCTGAGCGCGCTCGCGCACCGGGGCGTGCGGGGTGATCACGGCGTCCAGCTGCGCGGGGAGCTGATCTGTCCACTGCCGCCAGCGGTGGTCCAGGAGTTCCAGCAGGATGGCCTCGCGTGATTCGAAGTAGCGCAGCACGTTGGACTTGGCCAGGCCCACGCGCCTGCTCAGCTCGTTCAGGCTGACCGCGCTGACCGGCATCTCGTCGAGCATCGCGGCCGCGGTGTCGAGGATCGCCCGCTGCCGGATCTCGCGCTGTTCCTCGCTGCGTGCCCTCTGGAAAGTTGCCATGCGCCCATATTACAGACTGCCGGTCTTTTGACATCAGACTGCCGGTCTCTTACCTTGGAGGAGCAAGAGACCAGCGGTCTGCTATTTCGGATCGTCGGCCGTACACACCGTCCAGCACGTGAAAGAGGTCCACCGTCATGAGCGTTTCCAGCGTCGCCCTGGTCACCGGAGCCACCACCGGCATCGGCAAGGAGACCAGCCTGGCCCTGGCCCGCGCCGGCCACGCCGTCGTCGTCTCCGGCCGCCGCAAGGAAGCAGGCGAAGCCGTCGCCCGCGAAATCCGCGACCACGGCGGCGAAGCCGCCTTCATCGCCGCCGACGTCAACACTGAAGAGGGAGTCGCCGCCCTGATAGCGGCCACCGTCGAGCAGTTCGGCCGGCTCGACGTCGCCGTCAACAACGCCGGCGTCTCCCTCGACACCGGCCGTCTGGCGGACGAGCCCACCAGCCGCTTCCAGCAGATGCTCACCACGAACGTGCTCGGCGTCTTCTGGGGCATGAAGTACCAGATCCAGCAGATGCTGGCCCAGGACACCCCCGGCGGCGCCATCATCAACCTGGCCTCGATCGCCGGCCTGGGCGGCATGCGCTACGCGGCCAACTACTCCGCCACCAAGCACGCCGTGGTCGGCCTGACCAAGTCCGCGGCGCTGGAGTACGCCACCGACAGCATCCGCATCAACGGCGTCGCCCCCGCAGCGATCAAGACCGACATCCTCAGTACCGCCATCGAGGCCGGCACGTGGGACGAGGCCACCATTGCAGCCCTCCAGCCGGTCAACCGGATGGGCCGCCCCACCGAGGTCGCCGATGCCATCACCTGGCTCGCCTCCCCGCAGGCATCCTTCGTCACCGGAACTATCCTCAACGTCGACGGCGGCTACAAGGCCCAGTAAGACGCTGTCACCACCGGCCAAGAAGCAGCTCCCGACCCGCACACCGAGGAACGCACCAGCTGCGACGGGCACCGGCCGCCTGCCGGTCGGCCGACATCGCAACGGCCACGACGCCCCACTCGCAGCCGCTCTGGGGCGTCGTACGCACCCGAACCGCTACCGGTTGCTCGGCAAGCGGTTTCTGCCCCCGCTAGTTTGTGTGCTGTGGACCACGATGACGAGAACGAGGCCCGTGTACGTCACAGCGAGCGCTGCACTCGGTGGGACGTGTTCGAGATCGAGATCGACGGACCGTCGCACGGCAACCCGTTCACCGACGTCGAACTCGCTGGATCCGCGGAGGCTGCGCCTGACCCTCGTAGCCGGGCGGAGCCACACCACCCTCTGCCAGGCGGCATCCCATCGGCCTGATGCCGCGTTGGGTGCGGCTCTTGGCTCATACAAGATTTTCGTAGCCGTTGATCGATTCGGCCGGGCCGTGACATCCCTCTGTGTCAGCGGGATGCTGCCTGTGTGCGTCGAGCAATGCTCAAGACCTGTGGATCGGGCTCGGGTTGGGACGCGAAGGGCGTACCTTCCCGAGTGATCGATTGAAGGTCACCGAGTAGGCCGGCGTTCGCAGCGCCGGCTGAGATGCACGGTGGTACGCGCATACGCCGGAACCCCGGCGCTGACCCGCAGGTCGGGGAAGACGACCCGGGAGGTGCACTCCCCGCTCTCCTGCCGGTCGAAGACCAGCTCCACCGGAACCCCCTGGCGGACCTTGATGACGTCGGGGCTGTAGCCACCCCGGACGGTCACCTCGACCCGCTGCATCCCTCCCTCGATCAGCGCGGTGCGGGCCCTGCGCGGGCCGAAGAAGAACCAGCCCAGACCGGCGATCAGCACGGCCGCGGAGACCACCACGACGACATCGGCAACATCCATGGCAGATCGGCCTCCCTGCGTGTTCACTCCCTCCAGCCTCGCTCGCGGCTACCCCAACCAGGTAGGGGCTGACCGGCCCCCCGCCCGGGGACCGGTGGTCCCTGTGCTCTCAGGCCAGAACGGGAGGACGCTGGAAGCAACACAAGAGCGAGGCCGGACAGCGCGGGCCCGCGCCTGCCGCCCGGGTGACCTGGGGACGTGATGGTGATGATGTTCTGGTACGACCACGACGTCAGCGGATGGGGCTGGTTCGCGATGTCGGCCAGCATGATCCTTTTCTGGGCGTTGATCATCACCGCCGCCGTCCTGCTCTTCAGGGCCCTGGGCCGCCCCCACGAGGACACGCACAGCCCGGCCCATCCCTCGCCCGAGCAGCTGCTCGCCGAGCGGTTCGCCCGCGGCGAGATCAACGAGGAGGAGTACCAGCGCCGCCTGACCGCCCTGCGCTCCTCGGGCCCTCTCACCAAACACTGACCCGCCCTCCCAAGGAGGAGGCCCCGCCATGAGGAACAACCGGAATTACGGCCTGTACGCGATCGCCCTTGCCATCGCCTTCGTCGGCGCCCTGGTGCTCGGCATGCCCGTGGGGAGCCTCGCCCTCCTCGCCATCGTCGTCGCCTGCCCGCTGATGATGTTCTTCATGATGCGCGGCATGCACGGTGGCCACGGCGGTGGTGACCAGCACACCGACGACAGCGATCCGCTGGGCAAGCACGACCACCACCAACACCCCGGAGGCCGGCTGTAACCGGCAGGATCCCCGGCTCGACGGCATGGCTATGAGAACGCCATGAGCGCCGTGATAGCCATTTCGATCGGCACGCTGATCCTGGCGGGCGTGGTCTACGACATCGCGCGCGTGATCACGCCGGACGAGCCCCGCTGCCCTCCCCTGGCACGCCTTCGGGGTCGGCGCGCCGCTCTGGAAGACGCTGAGCGATGGTGCGTCGGCCTGCGCCTGCACGGCCGGATCGACGCGTCCACCTACCAGCACCGGATGAGCAGCCTCGCCCGCAGCCGACGCAGACCAGTCACCAATCGCACAGCCTCAACGAGGAGGACGTGATGGCGGATGCCGCATACGGCCTGTGGCCGCTGGTGGTGCTCAACACCCTGCTGTTCATCGTCTTCGCCGCAAGCTTCTTCCACCCGAAGAGCAAGCGGGACTGGCGGGCGATGGGCGCCTACAGCGCCTTCCTGGTGGCGTTGTTCACCGAGATGTACGGCACCCCGCTGACCATCTACCTGCTGGGCAGCTGGCTCGGCAACCAGTTCCCGCTGCTCGAGGACACCCACGCAGGCGGTCACCTGTGGAACGACCTGACCGGCTGGACCGGGGATCCGCACATGAGCCCCTTCCACCTGGCCAGCTACGTCGCCCTCGGCGTCGGCTTCTGGCTGATCGCCGCCGCCTGGAGGGTTTTGCACGAGGCTGCCCAGCACGACCGCCTCGCCACCACCGGCCCCTACGCCTGGGTGCGCCACCCGCAGTACGACGGCTTCCTCCTCATCATGATCGGGTTCCTGCTGCAGTGGCCCACCATCCCCACCATGATCATGTTCCCGGTCCTGGTGTACGTGTACGCTCGCCTCGCCCGCAGCGAGGAACGCGAGGTCGCCGACCGGTTCGGCGAGCAGTGGACCGCCTACGCCGCCGGCACCCCCGCCTTCTGGCCCAGGAGGCCCCACAGGACGCCGCCCGCCACGAAGCACGGCACCCCCCGCACCCCCGGGTCCGCACGCGGACCCGACTCACGAGCCACGCGGAGGTGACCTGGCATGGAAGCCCTCGGCTGGACTCTGATCGTCCTCGGCGACCTGGCCACCGCCGCGTGCGCGGTGCATCTCACCCGGCGCCACAGGCGCGACCCCGCGCACCTGGTCCGCTTCATCCACCGCACCGCCCCCGTCCTCCTCGCGGCCGGTCTGCTTCCCCTTCCCGCACTCCTTGCCGCTGACGCGTCCGCGGCAGCCTGGGGTCTGTGGGGCGCCACCACCATCACCGCCGCCCTGGTCTACGCCTACGCCGACACCCTCCGCGACCTGCCGCCGCACGCACGGGCGGCATCCCCGACCGGGAGCGGGCCGTGAGCGGCCGGGACCGGCGGGAAACACCGAACAGCGGTCCCAAGCCGACCGATGCACCGCACACCAGCGTGATCGAACCCATCCGGCCGAGCGCCGCTCGCGCGGTCCTGGAGGCAATCGGGGTCGAGAAGACCTACCGGCACGGCCTGTGGCCGGCCTCGCGCCGGATGCCGGTGCTGCGCGGCGTGGACCTCACCCTGGCCCCCGGCGAGGTGGTCGGCCTGGTCGGGGAGAACGGCTCGGGCAAGAGCACCCTGATGAAGATCCTGGTCGGTGCGCTGGCCGCGGACGCGGGCACCGTTATCCGCAGCGGGCGGCTGGGCTACTGCCCGCAGGAGCCGATCGTCTATGAGCGCCTCACCTGCGACGAGCACTTCGAGCTGTTCGGCCGGGCTTACCGCCTGTCCCAGGAGGCGGAGCGGCGCTCGCGCAAGGACATCTACGCCTCGCTCGGCTTCGAACGCTACGCCGGCACCCGTGCGGACCAACTGTCCGGCGGGACCTTGTCCAAGCTGAACCTGGGCCTGGCGCTGCTGGCCGACCCCGAGGTGCTGCTGCTGGACGAGCCGTACGCAGGCTTCGACTTCGACACCTACCTCAAGTTCTGGGACCTGGTCGGCCGGCGCCGCGAGGCGGGCCGCTCCGTGCTGATCATCAGTCACTTCGTGACCGACCAGGAGCGTTTCGACCGGATCGTTCAGCTGCGGGACGGGCGGGCGGTGCCACGGTGACCGCCGCGCCGTTCACCCGCCGGTTCCTCATCGAGGCCGCCCGGACCCCGGTCAACCTGCTCGTGCTGGTCCTGGTCCCGGTGGCGTTCGTGGTGGTGGCCGCCGGACCGATGGCGGATGCCGCCGAGCTGCTCGGCGGCCCCGGCGGTCCCGCGGTGCAGACCGCCACCGCCGGGTGGGCCGCCTCCTTCATCGCCGCGATCGCCATGTACTTCCAGATGCGCGGCGCCCGCGCGGCCGACCGCCGCCTGGTCCTGGCCGGGCTGGCCCCCTCCCGTCTGGTCGCCTCCCGTATGACCACCGGCCTGGTACTGGCGCTGCTGGCCGCCGCCGCTGCCCTGCTGGCCCTTCAATTGCGGACCGGACTCGGCGACGATCCGGGGCGGGTACTGGCCGGGACGCTGATGTTCGCGGTGATCTACCTGGCGATCGGTGCGCTCATCGGCGTCCTGGTCGCGAACCCGGTCAACGGCACCGTGCTGGTGCTGTTCGTGTGGATTCTGGACGTGTTCTTCGGTCCCGCGATCGGCGCGGCGGACCGGCCGGTGACCCGCATCCTGCCGACCCACTTCGTGACCCTGTGGATGATCGACCTGCCCTCCCAGCACGCCGGCCGGATCGGCGATCTCGGCTGGGCCCTGGCCTGGGCCGTCGCGGCGGCTGCCGTCGGCTGGACGGTGATCACGGCCACCAGCCGCGTCGCCCGGCCCCGCCGCCATGCCGGACCCGGCTCGGCCCTTGACCAGGTGGCGGCAGGCGTGCGGATGGGCCTGCGGGAGACGGGGCGCAACCGCGTGCTGTGGGCGCTGCTCGTCGTCGTGCCGGTGCTCTTCGTCCTCCTCGCGGTGGCCACCACCCCCGACGAGTTCACCTCCATGACGGTGCGCGAGCACGGCCGCGCCCTCTCCCAACAGGTCTGGCTCCCCGACGTCCACGGCGGCACCATGGCCCCGATCGCCATCGCCTCTCTGGCCACCCTTGCCGGACTGTTCACCGTCCTGGGCGCCCGCTCCGCCGACCAGCGCCTGGCCCTGGCCGGCTTCCGCCCCGGCAGCCTGCTCGCCTCCCGGCTGTCCGTCGTCACCCTGCTGGCGCTGCTCGCGACCGCCGCGTCCCTCGCCGTCACCGCCACCGTGTTCGATGCCCGCCAGTGGGGCCTCTACATCGCCTCCAACACCCTCATCGCCCTCACCTACGCCCTGATCGGCGTTCTGATCGGCCCGATCTTCGGCCGCGTCGGCGGCGTCCTCATCGCCTTCCTGGTGCCCTTCCTCGACATCGGCATCGAGCAGAGCCCGATGCTGCACTCCCAGCCCCCAGCCTGGGCCCACGCCCTGCCCGGCTACGGCCCCGGCCGCGTCCTCATCGACGCAGCCCTCACCCCCACCTTCGACGAAACCGGCGCCCTGCTCCTCGGCATCGCCTGGCTTGGCGCCCTCACCGCCGCCGCGGCCCTCCTGTTCCGCCGCGCCGCCACCGCGCCCGGCTGACACCCACACCCGCGCCCGTGTTGCGCCGGGCCCCACGCCAGCGTTCAGGCGAACAGGCGATGCGGACGGCGGTACTGCCATGGCGAGCGCCGCCTTGGGCGGCGAGCCTGAGTGCGATGGCGGCCCGACGGCCGCGCTCTGACCCCACAGCCCTCGCCTGAAAGGCCGCCCCACATGTCACCCACCCATCCGCACCGGGGCCGTGCCGCTCGCGCCGTGGCAGGTGTGTTCGCCCTGCTCGCCCTGGCCAGCTGCTCAAATGGCGGCAACGGCACCGCCCCCGCCACCAGCCCCTCATCCGCCGCAATCAGTGACGGCACCGGCACGGCGCGCGTCGTGATCGAGAACTTCACCTTCAGCCCGGCGGATCTTCACGTACGCCCCGGTGCGAAGATCACCGTCGTGAACCGTGACTCGGCCGCGCACACCGTGACCGCCACCGGGGACAAGACGACGTTCGACACGGGCAACATCACAGGCGGCGCAACAGTCACCTTCACCGCTCCGTCCAAGGCCGGCAGCTACTCCTACGTCTGCACCATCCACCCGAACATGAAGGGCACCCTCACCGTGCGCTGAGACCACGGCTGCAACGCCGCGCACCTGGCCCCGGCCGCGCCTACGATGACGCTGTGAGTCCGAGCACGCCGACGTCGTCTTCGTGGCCGCAGTCGACGCTGGGGCTGCGGGCGCTGCTGGTGCTCACGGTGCTGGTCTCGCTTGTGGGCATGCACGGCCTGGCGTCCGCGGACCCGGTCCCCTCCGGACACACCGGGTCGCATGCCGCCCGCCCTATGGCGGTGGCTGAGGCCGATCAGACGTACGCGTGCCACACCGATGACTGCGGCAACGCAGATCGGCACGCAAGCCACGCGGACCAGATGTGCGCCTCGGGGGCGATCCCCGGCCCCGCCGTGATCCCGGCCCTGGCCGCCTCAGTACCCAGCGGTGTCGCCACGGCAGCACAGCCCCTCACCCCCGTGCTGTATCAGACCGCAGGCGGACGCGCTCCGCCCTCGCTCGCCGAACTCCAACTCCTGCGGATATAGGAAAACGCCCTGCGGCACGCCGCCCTCATACACGGGCCGGTCGCCGCGTCCAGGTATGCCCTCATCCCCTTCCGACCCCAGGAGCCCCCACCATGAACGCGAACGCTTCCCTGACCCGCCGTACCGCCCTGGCCGCCACGGCAGCGGCCGCCGCGCTCGTCCTGGCCGCCTGCGGCGGCAACGGCGACACCGGCACCGCCGACACCTCTCCCGGCACCACCACGTCCGCCTCCGTCCCGGCAGGCGAGCACAACCAGGCCGACGTCACCTTCGCCCAGGGCATGATCCCGCACCACCGCCAGGCCATCACCATGGCCAACATGGCCGAGACCCGGGCCTCCTCCAGCAACGTCAAGGCCCTCGCCTCACAGATCAAAAAGGCGCAGGACCCGGAGATCGAGACCATGTCCACCTGGCTGAGGGCCTGGGACGAGAAGGTCCCCCAAGGCATGGACGGAATGGACGGCATGGATCACGGTGATGCCTCGTCCATGCCCGGCATGATGAGCAACCAGCAGATGGACGACATGCGAGATGCCTCCGGCAAGGCATTCGACACCATGTTCCTGACCATGATGATCGAGCACCATGAAGGCGCCGTCGAGATGGCCGAGACCGAGAAGCAGCAGGGCGCCTACAGCCCCGCCAAGGATCTCGCCGACGACATCATCACCGCCCAGACAGCGGAGATCACCCAAATGCGGAAGATGCTCGACACGAACTGATCCCGCCCCCGGCGGGCGGCTCCGCCGGGGCGCTCCACCCAGGCCCTCTTACCTGATCAATTACCCGTTCCACCAGGACGCCCGTGATCAGACTTTCCGCCCCGCCCCGGAGCCAGAAATACCGCTCTTGGAGAAACGCGAAGCACCTCGCATGATCAAACCCGGGGTAGCCAGCTGCACTTCCTGGAAGATGTACGCGCCAGCACCCGCGAACTCATCCGAGCCCAGCGCCTGCTGGACGCCACGCTTTGGCCACTGCTCATCGGAGGCTGCCACATCGTTCGTGACACCCAAGTGGCCATCACACGGGCCGGAAACTGGTTTGGGTGCGGCTCTTCTGGAGTGAGTCCGCCGGTCAAGCCAGGAGTTGCTGGTTGTGCTGGTCGGGGCGAGGGTAGAGGCGTTCGCGTTCTCTGTGGGTGTGGAAGATCCAGTACTGCGGGAAGTCGCCGTTGCTGATGAGGGCCCGGAGGGTAAAGACGGCTTCGGCCCCAGGGACGGTCCACCTGCTGCCGGTGATATCGAGCCGGTCAGCCACCAGATGACGTGCGGCGCCTTCGACGATGCCGCTGGCGATCGGCCATCCGGCCGCGAGTGCCTGGTCGTAGTGAAGATAGGCGGCGTCGTTCTCCAGGTAGCGGCAGGCCCGGTCCGCTGGCCCGTTGATCTGTGGACAGGCCCAGCCGGTCGGCTTGGGTGCGGATGCCGGTGACGGCACCAAGGGCGTCGCCGGCCAGGATCCGGGCGGCCTTGGCCCCGACCCAGGTTTCGGCGGCGGGATCGGTGGCGGTGTGGAAACACCGCGAGGCCGCCCACAACTCCTCGATCACGTGGACGATGTCGAGGACGACATGGATGGTGACGCCTCGTCGGGCTACCTCCGCATGGATCAACTCTAGCTGGAACTCAGCGCCGTCGACCAGGACCACCCAGCACCGGCGGTGCTGCGGGTCACGGGCTTCTGCCTCGTCGAACGCGGCGGCGATAGCCTGTTCTGCGTCCCTGCGGCAACCGACGAAATGGACCCCCCGTGGGGCGGAGTACGCGGAGCGGGTCCGCGGGCACGCAACGTGACTCTGCGCATCGATACAACTGGGATCGGTGCCGGGAGAGGTCACAGTCGCACCGTCGCCCCCAGCCACCCGAAGGGACCTTTTGCGCTGCCCCGCTGCCCTGCCGTCATGATTCGTGCAGTGGTGTTCGACGTCGGTGAGTGCCTGGTGGACGAGACCCGGGAGTACGGGGCATGGGCTGACTGGCTCGACGTGCCCCGGCACACCTTCCACGCGATGTTCGGCGCGGTCACCGCGCAGGGGCGCGACTACCGTGAGGTGTTCCAGGAGTTTCGGTCCGGCTTCGACCTGTACGAGGAACGTGAGCAGCGGGCAGCCGCTGGGCAACCGGAGACGTTCGGCGAGGACGACCTGTACGACGCAGTTCGCCCCGCGTTGGCGCAACTGCGCGTGGACGGCTTGTGGCTGGGCATCGCGGGTAACCAGACCATCCGGGCCGGCCAGCTCCTGCGGGAGTTGTTCTCGCCAGACGTCGATCTGATCGGCACCTCGGACGACTGGGGTGCTAGCAAGCCGGACCTCGAGTTCTTTCGGCGTGTGGCCAAGGTCGTCCCCTTCAGCAACGACGAGGTTCTGTACGTGGGCGACCGTGTCGACAACGACTTGCGGCCAGCAGTGGCCGCAGGGATGCACACCGCCCTAATCCACCGAGGTCCGTGGGCGACGATTCAGTGGCGGACCGAGGAAGCCGAAAAGCTCCCGACGTTCCGCGTCGAGAGCCTCTCCGAGCTGTCCGATCTGATCAAGAACTTCAACGGCTCAACGCACTGACGGTCGTCGACCAGCCGTACAACCGGTCGTCGAGATCCCGTACACATCGTTCGTGCTGGTGCGGCGCTAGCGTGCGCCGCACCTCCCGAACCCGATCCATGCCCGTCGCGTACCAGGTCCGCTCCAGCTGATCGAGAGCCCGGAGCGCATACCCGCACGCCTCTTCCAGCCGGCCCGCGGCCGCCTCGACTGCAGCAAGGTCCCCAAGGACAACGGTCAGTGACTGTTGTCATTCCGATCTTGAACAGTGTTGGTCGAACGGGAGTCTCGTTCAGGTGATCGCGGCGAGTGCCGGGCATGGAGAACAGGGCCCCTCGGTAGCTGGATGGGTGTCTACGCCAACAAGCTGTCCAGGAGGCCCTGTTGTCGCATTTGTACGCCCTCGGGCCAGTCGGGTCCAGTTCGGGTCACCCCGTCGTGCGACTGCCTCGCGCACCGGTTCGGGAACGCCGCGGACAACGGCACGCGCGAGCGGCGCTATCCCACTGACATGACGGACGCGGAGTGGGCCGTGGTCCGTCCGCTGCTGCCGGTGCCGGGCTGGATGCAGGGACGCGGCGGTCAGCCGGAGGCGTACTGCCATCGGGTGATGTTGGACGCGGTGCGTTATCTGGTCGACAACGGAACCAAATGGCGGGCGATGCCGTCCGACTTCCCGCCGTGGGATCGGGTCTACGCCTTCTTCCGCCGCTGGCGCGACCAGGACCTGGTCACCGAGTTCCACGACCGGCTGCGCGGCAGGGCCCGTGAAAAGGCGGGCCGGGATCCGGAGCCGAGCGCGGGCGTGATCGATTCCGAGTCGGTCAAGGCGGACGCCGTCGTCGGCGCCGACAGCCGTGGCTTCGACGGCGGCAAACTGATCAACGGCCGCAAGCGCCACGCCGTCGTCGACACCCACGGCCTGCTACTCGCCGTGCAGGTCACCCCCGCGGACTCCGGCGACCGCGCCGCCGCACAGACCCTGCTCGCGCGGGTTGTCGACGCGCACCATCGGTTGGAGTTGGTCTGGGCCGACGGCGGCTACACCGGCAGCCTGATCGGGCACTGCCTCACCGCGTTCGCTCTGGTCATCGCGGTCGTCAAACGCAGTGACGACATGCGCGGCTTTGTGGTCCTGCCCAAGCGGTGGATCGTCGAGCGGTTCTTCGCCCACCTGATGCGCACCCGCCGCCTGGCGCGCGACTTCGAGCGCCGCACCAGCAGCGCCGAGGCGATGATCCACTGGTCGATGACCCTGCTCATGACCCGCCGCCTTGCCCGGCCACGCCCCTCGCGAGGGTGAACCGGTCCGCCGCTGGGCTGTTGGCCCAAGCCAGGTTGGCACCTGAGATCATTCGCCCATGAGCTACGACCTGGCCGTGTGGGACGGAGAGCTGCCGTGCGGCGACGAAGCCGGCGCTGTCTTCGACGAGCTTTACGAGCGCTACCTCGATTCTGACGACGAGATCGCCGAGCTGTCGCCGCGCATTGAGGCCTACGTCGAGGCACTCGTCGAGCGGTATCCAGATGATGTCGCCGGCAGCCCGTGGGCGTCACCGCCCGTCATGGGCGAGGCCTCGGGCCCGATCGTCTATCTGCTCATGTCCTACAGCAGGGCGGAGGAAGTCTCCGAATATGCGGCTGCCCTGGCACGCGAGCACGGACTCGTCTGCTACGACCCCCAGGGAGAGACCCTGCGGGTCTGACGGTGGCCGTTCACAATCCCTCGCCTTGTCCGGCCACGCCCTGCGAGAGCGAGAACCTACCCGGCACCGGCTCGACCAGCCACCCCCGGGCCACCATCCGCTTCGCCTTCGACCGCAACGCCTCCACCTTTGCCGGCACCACCTCCAGGCCGAAGCAGACGGCCATCTCCTGGCAGGAAAGCGGACCTTGACCAAGTCGGTGGCGGTCGGCAAGGACTCGCAGGATGCGTTGGTAGTCCACCGACAGCGCCGACCAGGCCAGCCCCGCACGCCACATCGGCACTACCGACTTCGACTTCGCTGATTCCGAAGCCCCGGCAGGCACCGGCTGTTCACCGCCATCCGACAGATCCACGGCGACATCAGGACCGGCGACGTCACCCTCGTCTGGGGCCAGGACCTCGGCGACACGCGAGCAAGCAATGACCCACTCGTTCCAATCCCGCTCGGCCACGGCCAACTCGGCCTGGATCCGATCGGCCTCCTCTCGCAGTTCATCCACACGACGGCGAGCGGCGCATTCGCGCTGTTCCAGCAGTCCCACGACCGACGGCATCCCTGACCTCCACCAGAGCGACGACACAACAGGTCACCACTGCAACGGAACCGCCTCCCCTATGCCTGACCAGCGGAATTGAAGTCCTCAAGCTCGGAAAGACAACGTCTTCTTAGGGTTTCACCCGGGGCGCGAGTAGGTTCATCAAGTCAGACACTCCCGGGCTATGCCGTCATCAGGCAGCTGTGCTGTGCGGATGTGTTGATCTCGTCTGAACTATTGCGAAGCAGACAGCGGAGCTTATTGGTTCCGCTCAGGGAGAGGAACGGGCCAGGCTCACTGCCGTCGCTGTCCTGCATGGCCGAGAAGACATCGATCAGGTTGAGGTGTCCCGCGGCTCCGGGGATGCCAGCTTGCAGCGTCTTGAGTAGTTTGGCAGTGAAGGCGCCGTGGTCGCCTACTACGTACGCCTGTGTGGTTCGGCCTGCCGAGCAGAGGGTGTAGACGTCGGCCATCGCAGTGGAGAAGGCATCGGTCAGACGGCCGCCGTAGCACGCGTCAGCGATGACGACGTGTTCACGTGCTCTCGACTCACCGAGGATTCCTGCGAGGACCGAAGCGGGTGCCGCAGTGTAGGAGAGTCGGTCTGTCCGGCTTCCCTGTGTCAGGAGAGCCAGATCGCCATTGTGTGAGATGGCGCTGTGGCCTGAGTAGTAGACGAGGAGCAGGTCTTCGGCGTCTTCGGCAGCGTCCCCTACGGGCCCGAACAAGT
The DNA here is from genome assembly GCF_045041015.1 of Streptomyces sp. NBC_00019. Classification (NCBI taxonomy): domain Bacteria; kingdom Bacillati; phylum Actinomycetota; class Actinomycetes; order Kitasatosporales; family Streptomycetaceae; genus Streptomyces; species Streptomyces sp. NBC_00019. The sequence goes on along the minus strand of NZ_CP108302.1, from coordinate 10,454,715 downwards.
CGGCCGGCGTGGCGGGATCGAGGACGAGGGTGCAGTGCTCGGGGGCGAATCCGAAGATTGTTGCGTCGAGGAGTGTTCGGCGGATCGCTAGGGCGTCGTTTCGGCTGGAGGGGAGTTGGGTGAGTCTGTCGTCGTCGTAGGTGGCGCAGCCGATGACGACGGCACGTGATCGGCTGAAGTCGAGCTCGGGTACGGCAGGTTCGGCTAGGGACGCTCCGTAGGCGCGGTTGCGTGTAAGGGAAAAGTCGCCTGCCTCCTTCTTATTGCACTGCTCTGGGAGCGGGAACTTGGTTGCGCGCATCCGCTTGCGTACGTCGCCGTAGATGTCGGTCATGCGTAGCAGTGGGCCAGCCGTTGGGATCCCGCTCTTGAGGGTGTCCAGGAGGTAGTCGGTGAACGCGCTGTAGGTGTCTCCGTCCGGGGCTTTCGAGCGCCGGTGTTTCGGTGCTGACGTCAGGCAGTACAGACCTTCGACGGCGAGCTGGTCCTTGACCAGCTGCGATGGGTCCGACATGAGGTCGCTGTGTGCGCGGCCGCTGTAGCAGCAGTCGAGTACAACGACTTTGGTGGAGGCTCCAGATTGCTTGATGATGTCAGCAACGTAGGAGAACGGCAGGCTGGACCACGGTGCCTCGGGTTCGCTACCGGTGAGAGTCAGGTGGAGTTCACTGTTCTCCCCGGACAGCTGGCCATGACCGCTGTAGTAGACCAGCAGGATGTCCTCGGCATCTTCAGCTGCCTGTTTGAGTGGCTGCATGATGTCTGCTGGCGTCGCCGGGTCATCGACCAACCTCACGTGCTCGGAGGTGAAACTGCTGAGCTCAGGATCGGTGAGCACCCCTGCAAGCCCGCGGATGTTGTTGTACGAGTGGGGGATTTTTTCTAACATTCGGTAGGTGGCGGTGCCGATTAGTACGGCACGGGCGGCCCCGTTCGGTAGCCGGGTCATGCCTCGGGCTTGCCTTCAAGCTCGCGCAGGATGCGGCTGGCGATGTCGTCTGGGTCACGCAGTCGCGAGGCGTCGATCTCAACCTCCTTCTCGCCGCTGCGCACGCGGATACGGACGCTGCGGCGCCGAACTCCGGCCCAGGTGCCGATGGACGCGGCAAGCGCGGTCAGGACTCCTTGCGGCTCCATGAGCACCTGCAGTGCCTCGAGGACCGGTCCCATGTCCCCGCTTTCCGTGGGCGCGTTCCGGCCGGAGATCGTAGCCCCTCTGAGTTCGTCATCATCGCGCAGCCACTTCTCCAACTGCCGCAGCTCGTAGGCTGCTTCGTCGCCGTTCAGGCCGATCTCGACGATCACGATATTCTCCCCCACCTTCACCTGCCGGAGCACAAAGGGTAGTCGGGGTTTGATCGTCCGTCTGGAAGAACCTGAAGAGTCGCTGGGCGGAAACCGAGAGCGGCAGAGGCGACGCAGCTGGCGCGGATGGGGCGCGGCGCTGGTGCGCGGCCATGTACCTGCCGACGGAATGATCAGCGCGGTGCAAATTCCAGAAGCGAGACCTTGGCAGTCTCACCACGATGTGTGGCATCTGTACGGCGTTGACCGTGAGATAACGGCACGGATCGTGCGATCCCACAACGTGTTTAGGTTCTCTCCGCTCGTGTTGGAGGCGGCCTTCCTGACCTGCGAGTTCTCCTGCAGTCTCACGAAGTGTCGGACGCTGGAGTCTCACGCTCGTGTCGGATCCTCGACAGTCCATGCTGATCAGGACGGATCGCCGGTCCTGTGACCTGTCCTGTCCTGTCCTGTCCTGTCCTGTCGCAGTGAGCCTGTCAGGTGGCGAGTCTCTGACCTGCTGGGGTGCCAGATGAGATCACGGGAGGCCGCTGTTCTCAACCGATGTGGCTTCCGCGGAAGTCCCGTTCGCGATAGAGGCAGAAGCGCCGGTAGAGAGGGTCCTCGGTTCCGAGGGTGGTGTAGATCCGGGCGAATCGTCGGCCCAGTTCGGCGGTCGTGGCCAGATAGAGCTCTTTAGGGACGATGGTGTTCGTCGGCGGGTCGAGGACCAGGGTGGCTAGTACCACGATCACGGGGAAGGCCCCGAGGTGGTCTCGACCGCCGCCTTGCCCGTATTCCGGTGTGCGCGGCGGCCGTTCCTTGTGGGTCAAACGACCGGCACACTCAGCGACCGAGCCGGGCTACTGTGCCCGCCGTACGGGGCTGACAGCAGAACGCAGGTGGGGGCGGGTGTGTCGGTGCACTCGGCTTTAAATCTTCCACCCAAGATCCGTAAGGTCATGTACACGATAAATGCAGGCCACGCAGTTCAACCAACTGAAAGCCGATGCTGCATACCCGCTGTGGCGAGGGAGAACAGAAGCGGCCGCATCCTCAACGGTGCGGCCGCTTCTCTTCGACGTTCAGTTTCCCAGTCATAGCCAAGAACGCGTCGACAGACTGGGCTGGCCTGGGCAGGCGACTACTACGTGGAGCAGGTCGGATGAGCAGCAACGTACTGACCATGTACGGCGGGCCGAGACGAGTCGACGGCCAGGGTCAGGAGAAGGTGGCGGGCATGGTCAGCTTCTCCGACGGGTCGGGTCCGGCGCCGTCGGCCGTGTACGTGGAGCGCGAACTGCCGCCGGGAGGCACGTCCGCGTACCGTGCGGCCCGGGGCGGCGGGGCCCGTTCCTTCGCCCTGTGGGCCGACGATCAACGCCGGGAGCGGGTGGCCACCGTGGTGACCCTGTCGGCTGGCGGCGGCGTCGCGAGGTTTCAGGTGCTCGGCGCGCACGGCGAGGTCATCGGCACGCTCATGCGCGAGAAGGCGCTCCGCGGCAGGGGCCTGCGCACCCGCTGGACCGTGCACCAGCCCGGCGGCTTTGAAGCGGTCGGCTTCAAGGGGAGGATCGTATGGTGGTGGATGTGGTGGCTCTTGCTGCCCCTGATGACGGTGGTCCTCGTGATGAGCGTCTTCGACAGCGTCCCTGGCAACGAGGGCGGTTTCGCACGCGCACCCCGGCGCATCCGGTGGCGCGCGAACGGGCAGGTCCCGCTGGAGTTCAGGTCCAAGGGCGACAAACTGCACGTACACGCACCCGGTGTGGACTGGCGGCTCGGGGCCGCGCTGATCGCCCTCCTGCGCAGCTTCAACGCCGGCGCATGGGACTCGGTGAAGAAGTGACCCGGGGGACGACGCTCCCGCGCGGTGCGTGCTGTGGCGGCGGAAGTTGGTGTTCCGGGGCCGCGCACCGCAGAACGGGGCCTCATGTCTGAGCAGTGGCCAGCCCAACGCCCGGCGCCAAGTCCCTTGCCCGGTCCGCCCGGCGGGTACGGGCCGCCACGGTTCCATGAGGTCAGTGCCGGGTATCGGCGTTGGGCCGGCGTCCTGCTCTGGCTCGCGATCACCGTCGCGGCTCTCATGGCGGTCGCGTTCGTAGCCAGCATCGTCTTCCTGGTGAAGGCAGACGCGGACGTGGACAACGCCGCCTACGGCTATCTCGCGCTCTTCCTCTGGTTCGGGATCGCCGCCGCGATCCCGGTGCTGCTGGCGCTCGGTCTCCCCGCAATCGTCATGAAGCGGCGTGTACGGCAGCAGGAGCGGCTGGGCCACGATGCTGTGTACCGAGGATTCAAAGCCGGCGAACAGTAGTCGAGCGGGCCACGGTGCCAGCACACTGATCCCGGACGGTTCGCGCTACCCCTCAACCACCCCAAGGGGTGACCGCCTGACGTGTCCTCTCCTTGTGAGCCTGTCAGGTGACGAGCCCCTGACCTGCTGCGGTGCCAGATGGTTTGAGACCGCCGCGAACCGATGTTCTCAACTGATCTCGTTCGCTCACGGGCCCGGCGTCACGTGCCGGTGAGCTTGTCGAGGTCGGGGGCGTAGACGGTCATCCAGTGCGGGTTCAGCCGGTAGTAGACGACCTCACGGTTCCAGTCGAAGGCGTCGTCGCCGTAGAAGTCCTTCAAGTAGGCGAGGAGTTCTGGCCAGTCTGCCATGGTCTCGGCGTCCTCAGGGTTCAGCTCCTCCACCGTGCCGTGGGTGAACACGCCGAGGTCCTCGCCGCGCATGTGCGCGACGCTGGCGGCCGGACGGGCCGCGAGATGACGGGCCTTGGCGGCGTTGCGCGCCGTGCCGAAGTGCCACCGGCCGTGCAGGAAGTGCCCGTCGGCGCCGCTGATCCGCGGTTCACCCTTTGCGGTCACCGTGGAGAGGGCGAGCGTGCACATGCCGGTGAGGACCCCGGTGAGCTGCGCCGCCGTGATGGTGCGGCCCTCCACAATCGAGCGGAGGTGTGCAGTCGACCCAGAGAGGGAGGAGTCGAGGAGCAACTGGAGCTTGTCGAGTTCTTCTGGGGTTTCGCGCATACGTCCATCGTCAGCCGTAAACCCGACACCCTCTGTCGTCATTGACGAAGCAGCCGTGAGGTTGCTCCGCGCGGGTCACGCTCGGTGCTGCGTGGACGGCAACAGGTGGGGCACGAACGCCGGGACATGTTCATGTATTCGCGGTTGCTTGACGAGCTGTGATGCCGTTTATCGATCGATACAGTCTTTCGCAAGGGTGACGGGAGCCCCGGAGTGCGCGACGTTCTCCAACCCTCGCGCGGGTTCTCGAATGACACCCGGCGCGGCAACATCGGGCATGTGGAGGAGCCCCATGGCTCCTCCACAACGGCGGCCCCGCCCCCGGCGGCCGGGAATGCAACCGCCGTGCAGCGTCGACGACCTCCCGGCTCAGCGGAGCGTGCGCTCCAGCCGTTCCGCCACCAGCTTCACGAACCGCGCGGGCTCGTTGGGCTGTCCGCCTTCAGCGAGGACGGCAAGTCCGTGCAGGAGTTGGGCGGTCTCGGCGAGCTCCGCCCGGTCCTCCTGCTCCGCGTGGGCCTGGCGCAGGCCACGGACGAGCGCGTGAGCGGGGTTGAGTTCGAGAATCCGCTTGGTGACCGGCACCTCCTGGCCCATCGCCCGGTACATGTTCTCCAGCGCCGGAGTGAGGTCATGGGCGTCGGAGACGACACACGCCGGTGACACGGTCAGGCGGGTCGACAGCCGGACGTCCTTGACCTCCTCCCCCAGTTGCTCCTTCATCCACTCCAGCAGGCCGGCGTAGCTCTCGTCCTGCTCATCCCCTGCGCTGTCTTCCTGCTCGCCGCCTTGGACGTCGAGGTCGATCTCGCCCTTGGCGACGGATCGCAGTTGCTTGCCCTCGAACTCGCCCACGGCGTCGACCCACACCTCGTCGACGGGGTCGGTCAGCAGCAGGACCTCGACGTCTCGGGCCTTGAACACCTCCATGTGCGGGGAGTTCTCGATGCTCTGCCGGGACTCGCCGGTCAGGTAGTAGATGTGCTCCTGGCCGTCCTTCATCCGCTCCACATACTGCTGGAGCGTCGTCGGCTCATGTGCCTCATGGGTGCTGACGAAGGACGCGACCGCGAGGATGGCGTCGCGGTTGTCCGGGTCGCCGAGCAGTCCCTCCTTCAGTACGGCGCCGAACTCACGCCAGAACGTGGCGTACTTCTCGGGGTCGCGGGCCTTCATCTCCTTGACCGACGACAGGACCTTCTTGGTCAGCCGTCGCTGGATCATCCTGATGTGGCGGTCCTGCTGGAGGATCTCCCGGGAGACGTTGAGCGACAGGTCCTGCGCGTCGACGACGCCCTTGACGAAGCGCAGGTACGGCGGCAGCAGCGCCTCGCAGTCGTCCATGATCAGCACGCGTCGGACGTAGAGCTGGAGACCGCGCCGGAAGTCCCGGGTGAACAGGTCGTGCGGGGCGTGGGCCGGGAGGAACAGCAGCGACTGGTATTCGAAGGTGCCCTCGGCCTGGAGCCGGATCGTCTCCAGAGGGTCACGCCAGTCGCGGCTGACGTGCTTGTACAACTCGTGGTACTCATCCGCCGAGACCTCCTCGCGAGAGCGTGCCCACAGGGCCTTACGCGAGTTCAGCGTCTCCGGCTCGGTCGTCTCCGCGCCATCACCGGCCTGGGGGACGAGGCGGATCGGCCAGGTGATGAAGTCCGAGTACCGCTTGACGATCTCCCTGATCTTCCAGGTGGAGGTGTAGTCGTGCAGCTGGTTCTCGGCGTCGGCGGGCTTGAGATGGAGGGTCACGGACGTGCCCTGGGGCGCTTCCTCGACCTTCTCCAGCGAGTAGGTGCCCTCGCCGCGGGACGACCAGCGCGTGCCGCTGCTCTCGCCGAGGCGCCGGGTCACCAAAGTCATCTCGTCGGCCACCATGAATCCGGCGTAGAACCCGATGCCGAACCTGCCGATCAGCCCCTCCGCGCCGGCCTCGTCCTGGGCGTCCTCCAGTTCCTTGAGGAGGGCGGCCGTGCCGGAGTTGGCAATGGTGCCGATCAACGTGCCGACCTCGTCGTACGACATCCCGATGCCGTTGTCCCGCACAGTGAGCGTACGGGCCTTGGGGTCCACATCGATCTGGATGTGCAGGTCGGACAGGTCCACGTCGAGACCGTCGTCGCGCAGAGCGGCCAGGCGCAGCTTGTCGAGCGCGTCCGAGGCATTGGAGACGAGCTCCCGCAAGAAGACGTCCCTGTTCGAGTAGACCGAATGAATCATCAGCTGGAGGAGCTGACGGGCCTCTACCTGAAACTCAAACGTTTCGGTGGACATGGTTCGCGTGTCCCTCACAGGTCCCTGAGTCGCGGAAAACGGGCGACAGTCACTTTAAAACACCACGTCAGGGCGTTTCACGTGAAGCTGGCAGCTCGTCACACCTCAGTCCCGGCGGGCCGTGACGTCACCGTTGACCGTGGTCAGGGTCATCAGGCGTTTTCGGTCGGCATCCTGAGCGTGGACATCGGTCGTGGTGCGCCCGTTGTCGGTGCTCATGATGACGCGGTAGGCCGGGGCATCGTGGGGGACGGTGACATCGACCGAGCCGTTGACGGTCCTCGCGTTCACACTCGCGGGTGCAGCAGCGCACTGCATCACGACATCGCCGTTGACGGTGCTCGCGTGCAGCCGGCCGGCCTCGAGCGATGCCGCGCGCACCGATCCGTTGCGGGTGGACAGCCGCAACGGGGCGTGCTCCTGACCGGAGTGGGTCACCGTCACATCGCCGTTGACGGTCGTGACGTCCAGCGCGGCAGCGACGTCCACCACGTCGACGCCAGCATTGCGGGCGGTGACAGTGACCTTCGCACCGTCGGGAATCTCGACGTACGGCATCCGTGGACAGCCATGGTCGTCGTGGTCGGCGCAGTCCAGGTCCAGGGTCCAGCGGTCGCCGTGGTGGGACCAGTGCCCGTCGATCCGGTCGTCCACGCTGATGTGGTCGCCGTCGGCTGGGCGCAGCCGCAGTCCGTTGTCGGTACTGATCAGCACTTCGCCCCCGGACGCCGCCGCACGCAGTGCGTTGTCGGCGCGGGACGCGTCAGTGCCACCGCCGCCGCAGAAGCCCGCGAACGGCAGCGCCAGCAGCAGCAACAACGTCGGAGGCACGAGGTGCCGTGGGGGCATCACTTTCATGCCCCTACGGTTTCCCCGCATCGACGCGGCCATGGCGGCGTGCACGGTGCCGGCTGGACGGATCTCGGTCGGTCTCATCTGCCCCCGCGTCAACCCGTCGCCCTGCACGAGGCTCTGCCCGCCGGCTCCTGCCTGCTCTGCTGGCCCCATTTCTCGGGGCGGGTTTCGGCCAGGGTATTTCGCGACCGTCCCAGCCCAAGATCGTGGGGCTCGGTGAGGATGCCGCCCGGTGGTTCCTTCTGCAGGTCACCCTGCCTTCGGGCCCCAGACAATCGCGCCCATCGCGGCGGCCAGGGACTGGAGCCGGGTGAGGAGCCGCTGCCAGGTTCCGTTCCGCTGCCAGCGGCGGAAGGTCGTAGACCCGGTTCCACGGCCCGTACTCGACGGGGATGTCCCGCCACGGAACTCCGGTCCGGACCGGGAACCGTATACCGTCGATCAGCTGCCGCCGAGGCCCGACGGGTGGTCACCCTGCTCTGGCACCCTTCGGCAACAGCGGTTCCAGCTCCGCTGCGCAGCTTCGCGCCCCAGCGGAACATTGCCCGGCCAGGAGGCCGGTCCTGCTCTATCGGCGGGAGGAGTTCCTGATGACCTGGTGCCCTCGCCGCCCACGAACCGGCGGGACGCCGGTCGTGCCGTGAGAGGAGCGCGCGGCATCGACTGGCGGGCCGTGGCCGGAGTTGGCGGCGAGCAGGTCGATACCCAGCGGGGTGAGCGAGTGCACTACCGTGTTGCGATCTCGAACCGACGCGAGCAGGCCCGCCTCGCGCATGATCCTTGCGTGCTCGCTGGCGGTCGCCGCGCTCACCCCTATGCGGCGGGCCAGTTCTGTGGTGGTGCAGCCGCTCTCCACCCTTCGCAGGACGGCCGCCCGTCCCCTGCCCAGCAGGTTGGCCAACGGCCGCTCCCTGGACGGGCCGCCGTTCTGCCCCTCCCACCAGCTGGCGCTGCGTGCCACCGGGTAGGTCAGCACGGGCGGCAGAGTGGGGTCGACCAGGGCTACGGCACCGCCTGCATCCACGAACACGCCTGCTTCTCTGAACTAGCGATCGCTACTCGGGGCTCTGGGTAAACCGCTGGCAGCTGGGTCCTCGGCGGGCAAAGATGCAGCCATGCGCCATGCCAACACGGACCCCGAGCTCATGGACCTGGTCCGACGATTCGTCACGCCCGGCCGCCGGTACATGCGGCTGGGTGGAAGCTCGCTGCAGTTGAGCGGGCCTGAGCGCGACCTGTTCGTGAGGGAGCTGGTCCAGGCTGCCGGGGAGATCACTCCCGCTGGGCTCGGCATCCTTCTCGAAGGCGGTTGGCGAGAGTGTAGGACTGCCTCCTGGCTGATTGCTGTAGCCGGCAGGACCGAGTTCCGCAGCCGCATCGGCGAACTCCTGCTGGCCAGCGGAGGCCCCTACGGCGGGGCCTACTGCATCACTCTTGCCACCATCGGCACCAGCGCGGACGCCGATCTGGTCTGCAGATACCTTGATCGCTACCTGCCTCAACCCGAGCTCGCCTACGACCGGACCTTTGCTCTCAGCACACTGCTTCACCTCGATGCCGTCCTTGGAACCGAGCGAGCATCCCCATACCTTGCCGCCGGCGGCCTGTGGCAACAGTGGACCGATGCCACGCCGAATACGGTGTGGCATCCGCAGGAGTACCGGCAGGTCGTGGACCAGCTCTGTTCCTTCGCCAGCGAGTGCGCTGAACTCTTTACCAGAACGCAAACCAGGCACTGAGCCCTCCCGGCCCCACCGAAGAACGGCCAACCTCGACAGACCCCGCTCGGACACACGATCGTCCATCGCGCGAGATCGACGAGGAACTCGTGAATCTCAGTCCGGGGCTGCCGCCGTGATGTGACTCAGCACGCACAGCCAGCGGCCGTTCCGGTTCACGAACACATCGGTCGTCCACTCGTCGGCGTCGAAGCGGCCCTTGTAGTGGGCCGTGTTCGTCACCCGCCCCGTCAAAACCGCGGTATCGCCGTACACCCGGATCCTCGGCCGACTGACGCTGGCCATCGCCGAGTGGGTCAACTCCCCGGGCTCGACGAGCGAGAGGAACTGCTCCTTGGCGGAGACGCCCGACGCGGAGACGATGACCCACTCATCGGCCTTGACTTCCTCCCCCGCCTAAAGGCGGGGGATTCCAGCGGTCGCCCGCTGGGGTTCCTGCTTCACCGACGACCGCCCCGTCCGGGAGGACTCCCGTTGAGGTCTTACACCGTCTCCACAGGCAGACGCCGCCAGCCCGGCGGCCAGGATGTTGCGTGCCGCGTTCACGTCGCGGTCATGCACCGCGCCGCAGACGCACGTCCATTCGCGGACGTTCAGCGGCAGTTTCCCGCGGACCGTCCCGCAGTTCCCGCACAGCTTGCTGCTGGGGAAGAAGCGGTCGAACACGACGAGCTCGCGCCCGTACCAGGCGCACTTGTACTCCAGCATGAAGCGCAGCTGCGTCCACGAAGCATCGGAGATGGCGCGCGCGAGCGTGCCGTTCTGCAGCAGGTTGCGGACGGTGAGGTCCTCGATCACGACCGTTTGATTCTCACGGACGAGTCGAGTCGACAGCTTGTGCAGGACGTCACGGCGCCGGTCGGCGATCCGCACATGCACACGGGCGACCTTGCGGCGGGCCTTCTCCCGGTTCGCCGAGCCCTTCGCCTTGCGCGACAACTCCCGCTGCGCGCGGGCCAGGCGGGCGCGGTCACGCCTCTCATGCTTGGAGTTGGCGACCTTTTCCCCGGTGGACAGTGTCACCAGGGAGGTGATCCCAGCGTCCAGGCCGACGGCCGCCGTGGTGGCAGCGGCCGGGGCGATGGTGTCCTCGCACAGCAGGGACACGAACCAGCGACCCGCCGCGTCACGGGACACCGTCACCGTGGTCGGCTCCGCGCCCCCGGGCAGCGGACGCGACCAGCGGATGTCCAAGGGCTCCGTCATCTTCGCCAAAGTCAGCGCTCCGTCGCGCCATGTGAAGGCACTACGCGTGTACTCGGCCGACTCCCGCGACTTCTTGCGGGACTTGTAGCGCGGGTACTTCGCACGCTTGGCGAAGAAGTTCCCGAACGCCGTCTGCAGATGACGCAGCGCCTGCTGCAGCGGGACCGGGACCGAGGACACCTCCGTCAAGAAGGCCAGTTCCTCGGTCTTCTTCCACTGCGTCAGCGCGAGCGATGACTGCACATAGGAGATGCGGCGCTGCTCGCCGGACCAGGCCCGAGTCCGCTCCTCCAGCGCCTTGTTGTAGACGAGGCGGACACAGCCGAACGTGCGCGACAGCTCAGCCGCCTGCACGCCGGTGGGGTAAAAGCGGTACTTGAACGCCCGCTTGACCTGCCGCGTCACGTCTCACACTCTATCAACTTCCGTGTGGGCAGCGGGTGTCGGCAGGTGGACGGCGCACACCGGTCCGCCCTGGCGGCGGACCGGATTCCCCTGCCCTGCTCCGCAGGAGCTTCGTTTCCTCCCCGGCCTAAACGCCGGGGTATCCACGAAGGAGAACACCGATGAAGCCACCGATCCGGGTGGCGTCGTTGGAGACGACGGCTTCCGCCCAGTCCTTCGCGAGGGTGATGAGCCGGGTGTGGACAGGGTCGCCCTCGGGACCCTTCCAGGGAGTGCCAGCGATGTCGCCCATCGTTCGAATCTAGTGCGGAATGCCGGCTGCCGCTGTCTGTCACGCCGACGACCGGCGCCCGCGCGGAGCACGGAGTGTGCAGAAGCTCGGTACAAGGCGCAGGCCGCCCGCCCCCAGCCCGTGCACCCTCACCAGCGCCTCCGCCGTGGACTACGGCAGACGACCGGTGCCGTCGTCGGGGGTAGCGTGGGCCAGGCCCGTCCGGTAGGCGATGACGACGAGTTGGGCCCGGTCGCGGGCCTCCAGCTTCGTCATGGCGCGCTGCACGTGGGCGCGGACGGTGAAGGGGCTGAGGAACATCCGCTCGGCGATCTCCTGGTTGGACAGGCCGGTCGCGACCAGGGCCACCATCTCGCGTTCGCGCGGGGTGAGCAGGGCGAGTTGTTCGGCGTGCTGCGGCGAGGGCGTGTCCGGTGTGGCCAGGAAACGGGCGACCAGGGAGCGAGTCGCGGCCGGGGACAGAAGAGTGTCGCCGTCGGCGATCGTACGGACGGCGTCCGCCAGGTCCTCGGCCCCGATGCCCTTGCCGATGAAGCCGCCGGCCCCCGCGCGCAGCGCCTGGGCGACGTATTCGTCGGTTTCGTACGTGGTGAGGATCAGGATGCGGCTGGCGCGCAGTTCCGGGTCCGCGCTGATCTCCGATGTGGCGGTGAGACCGTCCACCTCAGGCATCCGGATGTCCATGATCACCACGTCCGGGTGCAGCTCCCGGGTGAGTCGCACCGCCTCCCTGCCGTCGCCGGCCTCGCCGACCACGGTGATGTCGTCGGCGGTGTCGAGGAGCATGCGGAAGGCACCGCGCAGCAGAGCCTGATCGTCGGCGAGCAGAACCTTGAGCGTCACGACGCGTCCCCGGTCTCTGCGTCGCCGGTCCGTCCGTGGCCTGTCGTTCCGTCAGTCATTGGCCCCTCGATGGTTGTTGCTTCGTCAGTGTTCCCTGTCGTATCGCCCCGTGTGGTGTCCTTGGCGGGCGGCAGGGGCAGCTGGGTGGAGACGAGGAAGCCGCCCTCCGGGCGCCTGCCCGCGGAGAGTTGTCCTCCGACCGCGGTGGCACGTTCCCGCATCCCGATCAGGCCGTAACCGGGCGGACGGTCCCCTACGGCGGACGCCCTCGGCCCCGTGGGCGCGGGAGGCGCCGTACGCGCGCCCCCTCCGTCGTCGGCGACGGTGATGGTCACGCGATCGCGGCCGAAGGCGAGGCGCACCCGGGCGCTGCCGGTACCGGCGTGCTTGGTCACGTTGGTCAGGGCCTCCTGGACGATGCGGTAGGCGGTGAGGTCCACTCCCGGCGGCAGCGGCCTGGCCGTGCCCTCCTGGTGCACCGTCACCTCCAGACCCGCGCGGCGGAAGGACTCCAGGAGCGTGGAAAGCCGGGACAGGCCGGGCGCCGGTTCGGCGGGCGTGGCCGCGTCCCCGGACTGACGCAACAGACCTACCGTGGCCCGCAGTTCGTCGAGCGCGTGGCCGGTGGTCTCGACGAGTTCCCTGAGGCTCGTGCGGGTCTGTTCCGGGCGGGTGTCGAAGAGGTGGGCGGCGACCGTGGCCTGCGCGTTGGCCAGGGTGATCTGATGCGCTACGAGGTCGTGCAACTCCCGGGCGATGCGCACCCGTTCCTCGGCCACTCTCTGGCGCGCCTCGCTGTCCCGGCTCTCCTCGGCCCGCCGGGCCCGCTCCTCCACGGCCGCCAGGTAGGCCCGTCGGTTCCGTACCGAGTGACCGAGTACTCCGGCCACCAGCGGGAACGCCGCCACCGCTCCCACCCTGCTCGCATCTTTCCACGAGAGGGCCCCGAACAAGGGGGTGGAGGCGACCAGCAGTGCCGCGGAGATGAGCAGCACCGCGCCCGCCGCGCGCCGTTCGTTGCGCACGGTGAGCGCGTACGAGTAGGCGGTGATCACGGCGGGGGCCACGATGAGCGGGCTCAGCAGGAGGCCGAGTACGGGCCCCAGCACCCCGCAAGCGGTCGTGACCACCATGGCGGCCAGGGGCGTCCGGTGCCGCACCGGCAACGCGGCACAGGACACCACGGCGATGAGGTAGGCGGCGGCGGACGGCGGTGACAGCGTGCTGCCGTCGTCCTGCACCACGCCGCCGAGCAGGCAGAGCGCGAACGCCGCCGCCGTGACCGCTGCCTCCCGCCACCACGTGACGCGTGATCGCGGGCCACCGCCCCCCGTGTGCGTCATGGTCGGCTCAGTGCTGCTGCCGGCCGACGGGGAGCCGCCGCACCGCCGCGTCCGGGTCGGTGGCGGGGGCCGGGACATGCCTGCTCAGTTTCTCGCCCTCGATATCCACATTCGGCAGCACACGGTTCAGGATACGAGGTAGCCACCAGGCCCGGTGGCCGAGCAGTGCCAGGACCGCGGGCACGATCGCCATCCGGACGACGAAGGCGTCGAAGGCGACGGCGGCGGCCAGCCCGACGCCCATCGTCTGGATGGTCGGGCTGCTCATCCCTACGAATCCGGCGAACACGCTGATCATGATGATCGCCGCCGCGGCCACCACCCGTCCGCTGTGCCGGAACCCGCTGACGACCGCCTCGCCGGGGGACGCGCCATGGGCGTAGGCCTCCCGCATCCGGGCGAGGAGGAAGACCTCGTAGTCCATGGCGAGGCCGAAGACGATGCCGATGATGAGAATCGGCATCAGCGACATGACCGGTCCGGTCTGCTCGATGCCGAGCAGACCTGCCGCCCAGCCCCACTGGAAGACCGCGACGAGCACGCCGAAGGCGGCACCCACCGACAGCAGGAAGCCGAGCGCGGCCTTGACCGGGACCAGCACCGAGCGGAAGACCACCGTCAGCAGGAGCACCGCCAGTCCGATGACCACGGCCAGATAGGGAATGAGGGCGTCGGACATGGCTTCGGAGATGTCGATGTTCATCGCGGTGGTGCCGGTCACCAGCACGGCGGCGCCGGTGTCGGCCTCCACGTCGGAGACCGCGCCCCGGATCGCGTGCACCAGATCCTTGGTCTCGCCACTGTTCGGCGCGGTCCGCGGTACGGCGGTGAGGACAGCTGTGTCCTTGGTCCGGTTGAGAACGGGCTCACCGACCGACGCGACCCCGTCCACTCCCCGTACGGTCTCGACGACCCGGTCCGTGGTGGCCCGGGCGTCAGCGGAGTCCGGCATGTCCACGACGACGGTCAACGGGCCGTTGAAGCCGGGGCCGAAGCCCTCCGACAGCAGGTCGTAGGCGCGACGCTGGGTGGTCTGAACCGACTTGGACTCGTCTCCGGGCAGCCCGAGTTCGAGGCTCAGCGCCGGCAGGGCGACGGCCCCGAGACCGAGTACGGAGGCCACCAGCACGGCCGCCGGCCGGCGCAGCACGAACCGTGCCCAGCGGGTGCCGAGCCCGGCCCGGCCGGCCGCGGTGGGCACCCGGTGCGGGTGCTCGTTCTCCGGCCGGCCGGCCTTGCGGACGGCGCGGGACAGGACCCGCCGGCCGAAGAAGCCGAACAGCGCGGGGACCAGGGTCAGCGCGACGAGTACGGCAAGGGCCACGGCGCCCGCACCGCCCATGCCCATCTTGGTGAGTTCGGGGATTCCGACGACCCCCAGCCCGACCAGGGCGATGAAGACGGTCGCGCCGGCGAAGACGACGGCGGATCCGGCCGTGCCCACCGCCCGGCCCGCGGCCTCCTCCGGCTCGCGGCCCTGGGCGCGCTCGTCGCGGAAGCGGGAGGTGATGAAGAGGGCGTAGTCGATACCGACCGCCAGCCCCAGCATCAGCGCCAGGATGGCGACGGTGGACGTCAGGCCCAGCGGAACCGCCAGCGCGGAAACCAGGCCGAAGGCTACGGCCACGCCCACGAAGGCGGTCAGCAGCGACAAACCGGCCGCGACCAGCGACCCGAGGGCGAGGACAAGGACCACCGCCGCCACCGCCACGCCGATGAGCTCGGTCGTACCGCCCAGTTCCTCTTCCGCGTCCAGGGCCGAGCCGCCGATCTCCACGGTCAGCCCCGCGTCCCGCACCTGGCTCGCGGCGTTCTCCAAGGCGCTCTTCGTCGCCCCGGTCAGGTCGACGGCCTCGGCGGTGTAGGTGACCGTGGAATAGGCGATGGTGCCGTCCTCGCTGACAGCGCCGGTCTCGTACGGGTCGGTCGTCGACGCGACCTGATCGCCCCCGTCCAGGGAGCCGAGCGTGTCCTCGACGGCCGCCTTGTGCTCTCTGGCCGTCACCCGCTGCCCGTCCGGGGCCTGGAACACCAAACGGGCCTCGGCACCCTGGGAGTTGCTCTGCGGGAAGCGCTCGTCCAGCAGGTCGAACGCCTTCTGCGACTCGGTGCCGGGCATGGAGAGGTCCTCTTCCTCCCCGGCCGGCGCCACGGCGGCGCCGACCACGGCCAGCACCAGGACACCCAGCCACAGACCGCCCACGAGCCGGCGCTGCCGGAAGGCCCACCGTCCGATCCGGTAAAGAAACGTCGCCACCTTTGATCACTCCAGACGCCGTAAGGCAAGGGGGAACGCGTGAGATTCACGCGCCACCCACACTTCTCTCCGGCGCCCTGCCGGGCATCGTCCTCCGCCGCCGTCCTCCCCTGGTGCATCCGGACCAGGCACTCACGTGTCCTGGTGCGTACGCACTACGGGCCGGTCCGGGCCGGGCATGGCTTGATTCTGGAATTCGATGTCAGGTCTGATCCGCGGCGCGCAGGGCCCGCGCCAGCCATTCCAGCTCCTCGGTCGCGTCGGCCGACGAATTCTGCCCGCGCACCCGGGCGACGAGCCTGCGGTAGTGCTCCGCTCCTGCCTCGATCCCGGCCTCCAGACTGCGCAGTACGGCGGCCCTATCGGTGTCACGGAACAGTTCGGACAGCACTTCGGCCGCGGCCGGCCCCTCGGGAGGGGTCCCGCCTTTTCTGACCTCCGCGACGGTCTGCACGATCTGCCGGGCCCACCAGATGGATGCCCCGGCGGGACAACCCTGCCCCGGTACGGGCGTGTTGAGCTTCATCCATGTGCGCAACCGGGCGCGGAACCCGTGGTCCCGCACCAATTCGCCCAGTTCGATCCAGGCGTCGACCTGCTCGGGTGTGGGATCGTCGTGCAATTCGATGCTGATGGTACGCATGCGGTCGCGCAGGTGCGGGTCGTCGAGGCCGCCGAACACCTCCTCCTTGAACTCGTCGATGATCTGCTCACGTTCGGCGGCGGAAAGCCGCGCCAACCGGTTCATCAGCGCTGTCTCCTCAACGGTCGAACCCCGTTTCGCCACGGTGGACAGGACGGCCCGGCTCACCTTGAGGGAGCGGATCTGCGCGTCGAGCGCGGCCACATGCGCGTCGGCGACCTCGGCGACCGTGGTGCGGCCGCTCAGGACCGCGGCACACGTCGTCGAGTCCAAGGCCCAACTCCCGCAGAGTGCGAACCAGTTCGACGCGGGCCACGGACTCGGCGTCGTACAACCGGTAGCCGCCCGCGGAGCGGCCCACAGGCGGCACCGCTCCCTCGTCCGACCAGAAGCGCAGGGTGCCCACCGAAAGTCCGGTGCGGTGCGCGAGCCGGCCAATGGTGAGCACGTCGGGGCGTTCGTCGTCCATGCGTCAGATCCTGAACCCTCCGGCGGGTAGAGACTCAAGCGCCTCAGTGCGGGGGCGGCCGTCGGGGGTGCGAAGGCGGCAGGGAGACGCGGGCCGTGACCGGTCCCCCGTCCCGGCCACGGCCCCGCTGGTGTGGTGGTTGGCCATCGGCGGATCAGCAGCAGCCGCCCACGACGGACGGCTCCTTCGCGCCGACTTCTACGGCCGCGTCGGCCGGACCGGTGGTGCAGCAGGTGCTGCCCTGTTGCTTGGCCAGGGAGTCGGCGTCGGCCTTGACGACGTACGCCTCCCAGGGTTCCTGGCCCGGGCCGTGGACCCAGACCTTGTCCTGGAGGGCGTAGCAACAGGTGCTGTCGTTCTCCACGTCTGTGGCCAGGCCGGCCTCGCCCATCCGGGTCGTGGCGGCATGCGCGGCTTCGCTGCTCTCGATCTCGACGCAGAGGAGGTCCATGCGCGTCACCTCGCCCGTCGCGCCCTCGATCAGGACGAGCTTGAGCGGGGGCTCGGCGATGGCGAAGTTGGCGTAGCCGTCGCGGAGTTTGGCGGGCTCGGTGCCGAACAGCTTGCCGTAGAAGGCGACCGAGGCGTTGAGGTCGGGAACGCGGAGGGCGAGCTGTACGCGGGACATGACGAACCTCCTTGTGAGCTTGTCCCGCTTTGACAGACACCGTCGGTGTGGTGGTCAGGCTGTGAGTGCGGTCTCGTATTCGGCAGGACTGCGGTAGCCGAGGCTGCTGTGCAGTCGGTGCAAGTTGTACCAGCCCTCGACGAAATCGAAGATCGCAGTGTGGGCGGCGGCCCGGCTGGGCCAGGAGGTCGTGTCGAGCAACTCCCGTTTGATGGTGGCGATGAAAGACTCGGCGAGCGCGTTGACGTAGGCATCTCCGACTGATCCGATCGAGGCGGCGATGCCGGCGGCGTCCAGGTGCTCGGCGAGCCGGAAACTCGTGTATTGACCGGCGTCCGAGTGATGGATCAACTCGCCTGGTCGAACGGGGTGTTGGTCGCGGTCGCGCTGCCAGATCGCCATCTCCACAGCGTCCAGGACGAAGACCGTCGCCTTCACGGTGGCCGCGGACCAGCCGACGATCCGGCGGGAGAAGGTGTCCACGACGAAGGCGATGTAGACGACACCGGCCCAGGTCTTCACGTGGGTGAAGTCCGCGACCCAGCAGCGGTTCGGGGCCTTGGCGACGAAGTCGCGCTCCAGGCGGTCGGGAGCCCGTTCGACTTGTCCGCCGGGAAGTGTGGTGATCACCTTCTTGCCGCGGACGGCGCCGGTGATGCCGAGTTCGCGCATGAGGCGCTCGACGGTGCAGCGGGCCACCGCATGTCCCTGCCGGTTCAGCTCGCGCCAGACCTTCCGGGCCCCGTAGACGCGGTAGTTGGACGTGTAGACCTCTTGGATGCGCACTTTGAGTTTCTCGTCGCGCACGGAACGGGCGGAGGGAGTTTCGAGGCGTTTCTTGTAGGCGTAGTACGTGGAAGGGGCGATCTTGCAGTCGTGCCCGGTGAGGGTTCTGCAGATCGGCTCGACGCCGCCGAAGCGGTCCCGGTGCTCGTCGATGAACGCTACGAGCGTGTGTGTGGCCGGTCGAGCTCGGCCGCGAAGAAACTCGCCGCGGCCTTCAGGATCTCGTTGGCCCGCTTGAGTTCGGCGTTTTCCTTCTTCAACGCCTTGAGCTGGGCGGACTCGTCCGTCGTCGTGCCTGGACGAGTCCCCGCGTCGATCTCGTGCTGCTTCACCCAGTTTCGGAGCGTCTCGCGGGAGCCGATGCCGAGCTTGTCGGCCACCGTCTGCAGAGCGGCCGTTTCGTTCGGGTGATCGTCGCGCACCTCAGCGACCATGCGCACCGCACGGCGGCGGAGTTCAAGCGGGTAACGGGAAGGTCGTGCCATGACTCGATCCTTTCATGAAATCGAGTCTCTATTCGAGCCGGGGCGGTTCATCCTGAGCAGCAGCGGCGCGCTTCTCGTGGACTGGGGATGGGCCTCCACCGGCGCCCCCTGGATCGACCCCGCCCTCTGGCTCATCGCCCACGGTCACACCTGCCAGCAAGCCGAAACCGCAGCCGCCGCCCACCCCGCCTGGAAACATGCCCCGCCCCAGGGCCTCGATGCTCTCGCCCGCGCCCAGCACCGACTATGGGATTCCATCGCCGCCCAAAGCCCCGACGACTGGGCCACCCCCATGCAACACGCCGCCCACGCCTGGCACCAACACCGCCAAACACAATCCTGACCCCACCCCACCCCACGCCCCGCGTCCACAAACCCGCTTGGTCAAGGGCCCCGCCGAGCCTAGGGCCACTCGACAGCGAGGGGCAGGACGCTCGAGTCAGCCGCCGTGACATCCACCGCCCAGACGGCAATCCGCGATGCGGGACTGTCAAACGAGTGGCCCTGTCTCACCCCCGACTGCCATGGTCATTCCTCGCCCATGCAGGCCTGACCATCCGCCCACCACACCCACCGAACTTACGAAAAGATCAGTAGTGGGCCCGCGCGTGGATTGCCCGACGGGTGCACACCCGTCAGGGGTGCATCCGGCGTCAGGTTTCGGAAACCACCGCACCGCCCTGGATGATGTGGCGGAACTGCTTCGGCTCCGCCAGAACCCCGAGGTCCGCCAACGGATCTCCGTCCACCACCAGCAGGTCCGCGTGCGCGCCCACGGCCAATGTCCCGATCTCCCCCGTCAGGTTCAGCAACTCCGCCGCCGTCGAGGTTGCCGAGCGGATCACCTCCAGCGGGGTCTGGACCTCGCCGCGCAGGCGGAACTCGTGGTTCTGATGGCGGTGCATCCCGCCCAGCAGGTCCGTCCCATACACCAGCTTCACGCCGCCACGAGCCGCACGCTCCAGGGCCACCATGCCTGCGCCCAAGACCTCGTCGACCTTGCGCCAGCTCGGCTCCGGCAGCCCGTGATCGCGGCCCTCCTCCTTCAGAGCCCAGTACGTCACCAGCGTCGGCACCAAAAACGCCTCGTGGGCGAGGAACAGTGAAACGCTCCGGTCGTCCAGCAGGTTTCCGTGTTCGATCGAACGGACGCCCAGTTCCAAAGCGCGGTTGACAGCTCGGGCGGTGTACGCGTGCGCCGCCACATAGCGGTTCGCCGCTGATGCTTCCTCGACGATCGCGCTCAGCTCCTCAGCCGAGTACTGCGTGGAGTCGATGCGGTCGGTCGGGGACGCGACGCCGCCCGACGCCATCACCTTGATGTGGTGGGCGCCCTTGCGCAGCTCGTCGCGGGCGGCCGCGCGGACCGCGTCGACGCCGTCGGCCACCCGGCCCAGGCCCGCGCAGCACGGGTGGTCGTCCTTCGCATGCGTGCCGCGGGTGCGGGTGTCGCCGTGCCCGCCGGTCTGGCTCAGCGCGCGCCCGCAGAACAGCAGTCGCGGGCCGCGGAACAGCCCCTCCGCCTGGGCGTCGGCGAGGCCGTAGTCGGCACCCGACGCGTCACGGACCGTGGTGAATCCGCGGTCGAGCATCCGGCTCATCGTGCGCGCGGCATGAGCGGCCGCATAGGACGGTGACAACGACGGCAGCGAGCCCAGATCCGCGGTCGACGCCGTGACGTGCACGTGCGCGTCGACCAGCCCCGGCAGCACGACCGCGCCCCGGACGTCGATCGAACGCACGTCGGCCGCGGCGAGACCGGGCCCCGCCTCCACGATCCGGCCGGAATCACACCGAAGGTCGCCTTCGGTGTACTCCCCGTACAGCGGGTCGAGCAGGCGGGCATTGCGCAGCACCAGGGATCCGGTCACCGGTTCTCCTTCTCCAGGTTGAGCAGGGCGGACACGGCCGGCGGCGCGAGCGATTCGGCCACCACCACCGCATCGTCGTCGTAGGTGGCTTCCGCGTCGAGGATGTTGAGCACCCCGAGCGTCCGGCCATCGGCGATCACGGGGACGTTGATGATCGAGCCGCAGCCGAGCCCTTCGATCAGGTTTCGTGGTCGGCGAAGAGCCCCCGCACCGCCGCCGCGTGGTCCGGCCCGAAGTAGGGCTGCTGCGCGGCGATGCACTCCTCGAGCCAGCCGACGGCCACCACGACGGATTTCTCCCCGCCCACCGGGTACTCCACCGGGTGGCGGCTGTGCACCCGCCGCAGCGCTCGGCGCTCCGGCACCCACGCGAGCACCGTGAACATCCGCACGCCGATCGCGTCGCGCACCCGTTCCTTCAGTGGACACACTCACTCCCTCATCTCCTTCACGGCGGCCTTCGGCACGCCGTGTTCGGCCAGTTCCTCCAGGTACCGGCTTGCTGTGGACAGGCCGAAGACGAGCACGCAGAGCACACCCGCCTCCAGGACGGCCGTCGGCAGGCCGAACACGCCGGCGAACCCGAGGCTCGCCGAGGACAGCCCGATGATCGTCGGCGCGAGGATCCTGCCGACCCGGCCGAACGCGCCGGACAGGCCGGTGTCGCTGGCGCGGATCCAGGTCGGGAAGATTTCAGGCGTCAACTTGACCCGGCCCTGAAGGACCGGGCTTGGAGGTAGTGCCCGGCTGGCTGCCGGGTTGGACTCCTCCGTCCAGACACCCCTATCGGGTGGCAGGGACGCGTGACTCACGCCCCGCGTTCCACACGCTCTCGCCACGCGCGGCGATGTTGTGGGAAGCATTCCGGTCGGCGTGGACAACGACCCCGCACCCCCGGCAGATGAAAAGCCCCTGGTCGACACGGTTGCGTTTGTCGACGTGGCCGCACTCGGCGCATGTCTGCGACGTGTACGCGGGATCGACGAAGACCAGGGGCACGCCTGCCCGCTTGGCCTTGTAGACGATGAAGTCTGCGAGCTGGGCGAACGCCCAGGAGTGGAGTGCGACCCGTTGGGGCTTGCGGAGCCGTACCCGGGAGCGGATGCCCTTGAGTTCTTCGAGGGACAGGCCGCGCCCGGTGCGTTCAGCCTCGGTCACGATCGTCTTGGAGATGATGTGGTTCTGGTTGGCGACGTGCCGCGCCTCTTTGCGGGCACGGGCCTTGAGTCGCCGCTGGGCGCTCTTGGTGCGCTTCTTCTGGAGCTTGGCACGCAGGACAAGCTGTCGCTTGCGGTACCTGCCCAGCCCCCGCCCGGCGGCGAGGTAGCCGGTGGACGTGGTGGCGATGTTGGCGATGCCGAGGTCCACGCCGATGAAGCCGTCCGGCCCGTACTGCTCGGCCTCGGGTACCTCGCAGGTGGCGATCAGGTAGAAGACGCCGTCACGCTCGATGAGGTCGGACTCTCCCTGCCGGTGCGCCCGGAGCGTCTTGAGCGCGTCGGCGGAGCAGACAAAGCGGACGCTCTTGAGCCGTCCGGAAGTGGTCCAGATGGACACGGTCTGCTGGTCGTACTGCCAGGAAAGGCACCGGTCGTCGTACGCCTGGGCGGCCTCGGGCCGGAAGACGATCGGCTTGGACTCCGCCTTACGGCGGCGCTTGGAGCCTTCCTTCCCAAGATTCCCGGCCCGAACGTTGGCCTTGAGTGTGGTGTAGGCGTCGCGCACCTTCTTGATGGTGTGCTGCGCGGCCTGCGCCCCGAAGCCCCGGGCCTTGAGTTCGGCGTAGGTGTGCTTGCGCAACTCGTACTCACGCGGAACACCGTGCTCGAACGCCACCTCCGACACCCAGTTCGCGGCGTCGTTGACCGTGCGCAGGGTCGACTCGAGTACCGACGCCTGGATGGCATCCGGCACGAGTTTCACCTGCACGACGATCTTCACGGGAACGAATATAGCATTGCTCTATGTCACCTCGATGGGAACCAAACCCCGATATCCGCAGGGGCCGTAGCGTCGTCTACACCCTTCATGCGCACTTGGTCTTCACCCCCAAGTACCGGCGCGGACCGTTCACCGACGACATCCTCAAGCGCTGCGAAGAGGTCATGCGGGATGTGTGCGCGGACTTCGGCGCGGACCTGCGCGAGTTCAACGGCGAGCGCGATCACGTACACCTGCTGGTGCATTACCCACCGAAGGTCGCCATCTCCCGACTCGTCGGCAGCCTCAAGGGCGTCTCCGCCCGCCGCTTGCGCCAGGAGTTCCCCGGCCACATCCGCCGGTACCTGTGGGGCGAGCACTTCTGGTCTCCGTCCTACTTCGCCGCATCATGCGGCGGCGCACCGCTCGCCCTGGTGAAGGAGTACATCGCGAACCAGAAGCGTCCTGACTGAGGTCAACAGTGCAGACCCGTGCGCCCGCGCGGGTCAGAGCAGCCGAGAGAAGCGATTCCTCCCGGGCGTGAACGCCCGGGGTTCCTCGCTAGATCATGCTGAAGGAGTACACAGCGACCGCCACCACAGCAGCATCACGATCGGCAGCGCGGTGACGAACTGCGCGATCCGCCAGCCGTCGTCGAACGACGGCACGGGGAAATGGCGATCAGGGTGGCCGTCCTGCCGATTTCTGCTGCCTCTTCAGGATCCGATGCGTGAGCGGGGGTTCATCGGGACAGGAGCGTCCTGCGTAGCCAATCGGTACGAGTCTTGAGGGATGCCACGCTCACCCGCGCTTGCGGTGCGAAGGTGGCGAAGCCGTGGAAACCGCCAGCCCACACGTGCAGTTCGGCCAGGTTGCCGGCGGCCCACAGTCGCGATGCGAATTCAGTGACCTCATCGCGAAAGACCTCGGACGAACCTACTTCAAGATATGCGGGTGGCAGCCCGGAGAGATCTGTGGCGCGTGCTGGTGCCGCGTACGCGGAAACCGTTGAGCGCTCCGCCCCCAAGAAGGCGTCCCATCCCATCAGGTTGGAGCCGCGATCCCACAACGAGGTGCCGTCGTAGTCGTGGCTGGAAACGGAGTCATTCCGATCGTCGAGCATGGGTGAAAGGAGGCAGACGGCCAGAGGCGTCTGCAATTCTTCGTCCCGAAGACGCAGAGCGAGTCCGGCCGCCAGCCCTCCGCCAGCGCTGCCGCCCATGAGGATCAGGCTGCTTGGGTCAACGCCGAGCTCCGCTGCATGTTCAACCACCCAGAGCCACGTACGTCGTACATCGTTCGCGGCCGCTGGATATGGGGCCTCCGGTGCAAGCCGGTAATCGATGGTAAAAACCGGCACCTGCAACTGCTCCGCCAAGGTGACGAGGTCGTCCGCGCCGCCTAGCCGATGCCCCATCACCATCCCTCCGCCGTGGATGTAGAACACTCCGCAACCAGCAGCGGTCGACTCCGGCGAAAAGATCGTCATGGCGGATGCGGGACCAGTTTCATCACCTGGGACTTCGATGGTGCGTGCGGAGACTTGGCGCCCGGCGACGAGCTCGTCCAGCTCCGGCACCTGCTGTTCGAAAAGAGACCGCGCAGACGGGACAACGTGCGCGGGCATGGTCGGACCGTAGGTGGCCATGAACTGCTCGGCTGCAGGTTGAAGCTCGGAATCATACGGAACTCGAGTCATAGCGTTGCTCCTTTGTATTCGGTGCGAGCGCTCGGGGCTACGAGTGCTCCCATGAAGTGATCGGGCCGCCGGTCATGGTGATGACCCGGTCGGCTGCCACGGTTCGGGGACCTTCGCCGAGGCCGGCCTCGACCGCTCTGCTCAACTCGGTGGTGCTTCCGTGCGCCCCACCGCAGCCGCGCACGGTGGTGACGCCGCATGCATTGACCACGGGGCGAAGGGATCGGCGGAGCCGTCATTCGTGATGGACGTGAGACTTGATGGGGCCTGCAATCAGAGAGTGCCCGGTGTCGTCGATGGCGGGTTTGTCGCTGATGGAGGGGGCGTTCTCGTCCGGCCGATCCAGGCGGTGCGGCCCGGGTCGGTCAGGGCACTGGTGCCGGATCGGGGGCGCCTCAGATCCCATCGATGAGGTCGGTGTTTGTGATCAGGGAACCGTGTTCATCTGATTCTCTTGTCTCATGACTGAATGAATCGAGAGATGGTCTGGAGGAATTCCTGAGTCTCTTCCACCAATGGGTTGTGACCGGAGTTCTCAAAGATGTGAAAGTCCGCATGGGGAATCCCCTTCACTATTTCTTCCGACTGTGATGGCGGTGTGACCCAGTCATACCTACCCGTGACGACAAGGGTTGGAATGTGGATGGCGCCCAGCTGTGCGCGGACGTCATAAGAAGGCAGTTCGTGCTTCATGACGTGTTCAGCCACCTCGGGTCCGGCTATTACGCGTGCGTCCGCAGCTTCCCTTTCGGCCAGCGGCGGGACCGTACGGTAGTAGAGGGGCCCGACGACTTCGGCCCACCTGGCGTACTTCTCAGGGGTGATGGTCCCCCCGAATAGAGCTGTTATCAGCTCCATCTGCTCTGCGCTGGCCACCTCGGCAACTTGTTTCATCGAGAGCGCGTGATAGTCGTTGCTCGGTGCCGTGTCGGCCAGGATGAGCTTTGACAGCGAATCGGGATAGCGGACGGCGTACTGCAGAGCGACCATGCCGCCGAATGAGGCACCGAGGAGCACGGGCGCCTGGATCCCGAGGTAGAGCCGCAGCGCCTCGATGTCGTCGGCCATCTGTTCCAGCGTGTAGGTGCTGGTGTCTGCGCGGCCGGATCGTCCTGTGCCCCGGTGGTCGAAGTAGATGATCTGTGCCGTGCCCTGCAGGCCGTCGAGCCACGGTCGGAAAAGGCTGTGATCGCCTCCTGGACCCCCGTGGTGAACGAACAGCACCGGCTTCGATTCGAGACTCTTCTCCATTACGGAGAGACCTGATCCGACGACATCGAAGAAGAGATCAATACCGTTGATTTGGGCGAACATGAGATTCCTTGGACGGTAGTGGTGCGCGATGCGGCAGGGATCTGGCTGTCATCCCTCTGCCGAGTGCGGTCACGTCGTCGCCACGGCGAAGGTGTCGGCGATCCAGTCGGTGGTCAAGGTGCTGACGTGTGCGAGGTGGATCTAGTCCGATGTGCTCGGTGGCGCCCTCGTTGGGGGTGGAGATCCGCAGGTCGCGGTTGGGGCGTGGTCGGCCTGGTCTTAGGTCAGGGAAGGGCGCGGACACTGCCGAACGCGATC
Organism: Streptomyces sp. NBC_00019; assembly: GCF_045041015.1. Lineage (NCBI taxonomy): Bacteria > Bacillati > Actinomycetota > Actinomycetes > Kitasatosporales > Streptomycetaceae > Streptomyces > Streptomyces sp. NBC_00019. The sequence continues at coordinate 10,429,112 of NZ_CP108302.1, read as the reverse complement.
AACATGAAGGTCCTCCGGCAGCGGAATTGGCCAAAGCGTAGTGTGCGCTACGATTAAATCAAGAGGGTAGCGCCTGCTACGGTTCTGTCAAGTAACTGTTCGGCGGCGGTTGCCGCGCATCGGAGGGAACCCATCGGTGACGTCGTCCACATCGGCTGACAAAGCCGCTGTCGAGCCCCTTGTGATCAGGCCGCCGTTGCAGAAACGCAGTCGGGAGGCGTGGGCGCGGGTGCTCGACGCCGGGGTGGCACTGCTGGAGGAGGGCGGGTACGAGGCATTCACGATCGCGGCGGTGTGCGACCGTGCCCAGGTGGCGCCGAGGGCGATCTATGCCCGGACCGATAGCAAGGAGGCTCTGTTCCTCGCCGTCTACGAGCACGGGCTGGACCGTGTCCGGGCCGACCACTCGGTCTTCGCCGACGCTGAGCACTGGCGGGGCCTGTCGCCGGACCGGCTCGTGGAGCGGGCGGTGCGTGCGGTCGCCGACATCTTCGGCCGGCATGCCGCGTTGCTGCGAGCGGTGATCCTCATCTCCGGAGCGCACCCGGAGATCCACCGACGCGGTGCTGACTACAGCGCAGAGCTCGGCCGGCTCTTCACCGGCGTCCTGCTCGAGGTCGGCGAGCACATGGACCACGATGACCCGGAGCCTGCCGTACGGGCCGCGTACACCACCGTCTTCTCCACACTCGTCGTCCGCGTGGCGTACGGACCGGCCATCACCGACGCCGAGGCCGACGACGACGCCTTCCTCGCTTCCCTGAGCGACATGGCGTGCCGGTACCTGCTGCGGTCGTAGAGCTGCCGCCGTCACCGATGCAGAGCGCACGCCCGCGCGGCCTCCGCGGAGATGCGGCGGCGCGTGGGCGGGATCGTGTTCTTGCTGATGCAGTCGCTGGTCATCCCGATCGTCCTGGACCTTCCGAAGCACCTGGGAGCCTCGCCGTCGAACACTTCCCGGGCGGACGGCCGGTGTTCAGCCCTGCTCTCTCTCGGCGCGGGGCCAGACCACCGTGTGTGTACCGCTACTGAACTCCTGCGGGGGCCCGCCGGTACCGGTGTGCAAGCGCGCGGTGCTGCCTGGAGGAACCGCGACCTCCAGAGTCACCTGGCTCTCGTCTGCGACCCAGCTGCTGGAGGCGGCGCCGTAGGGCGTCTGCACCTCGGCGCGGGCGGAGGTCAGTCCGCCGCCCACCAGTGGCCGGACGTCGAACACGCGGTAGCCCGGTTCAGTCGGCGACAGCCCGGCGACGTATTCGGTGAGGAAGCCGACCACCGCACCGAGGGCGTAGTGGTTGTGGCTCTCTTTTGCCTCCCCCTTCGTGTTGTACCCGTTCCAGGTCTCCCAGACGGTGGTCGCCCCCTGTTCGACCTGGTACAACCAGGACGGCGTGGTGGTCTGCAACAGCAGACGCCAGGCAACGTCGGGCCGGCCCGCGTCGGCGAGGACCGGCAACAGCATCGGTGTGGAGAGAAAGCCGGTGGCCAGGTGGTTATCGGCTGCCTCGATGAGCGTCACAAGCCGGTCGACTGCTGCGGGCCGTTCTTCATGTTCCAGCAGGCCGAAGGCGAGGGCGCGGACGTAGTCGTCCTGGCGGTCGGTTCCGACACGGCCGTCGTCGTGCAGGAAGGCCGCCCGCCATGCGCTGCGCGTGTGGTCCGCGAGTTCCCGGTAGCGGGTGGCATCGGCGTCGCGGTCGAGGACAGTCGCGATGTCGGACAGAGTGCGCGCGGAGTGCTCGAAGTAGGCGGTGGCCGTCACCGGGCTGTGCCGCATGCTGTCGAGAATCGACGCGGCGAAGCCCTGCCCTGGACGCAGCCACTCACCGAAGTGAAAGCCGGTGTCCAGCAGGAAGGGGTCGACGCCAGGGTTCGCGCTGCCGCGCAGGCGCCGGGTGATGCGCCTCTTCTCGCGAGCCCGGCGGGTCAGTTGATCCACCCATGCGGTCATGCTCGGGTACTGCCGCTCCAGGACGGACCGGTCGCCGTAATACCGGTACAGCGTCCAGGGCAGCAGTACGGCGGCGTCTGCCCAGCCGGCCGACTGCGCCACCACGCGCATCAGTTTGGCCATTCCTCCGGAGAAGGACGAGGCCTCAGCGGGAACGAAGACCGGCACTCTACCGTCGGGCAGCTGCTCTGCGGCCAGATTGCGCAGGTAGCGGCGCAAGTAGGCCTGGGCGTCGACGAACGTGGTGGACGTCGGGGCGAAGACCTGGATGTCCCCGGTCCAGCCGGAGCGTTCCCGGGTTGGACAGTCCGTTGGGGTGTCGGTGAAGTTCGACCGAAGTGACCAGGAGACGTTGCGACGAAGGCGCACGAGCCGCTGGTCGGAGCAGTCGAAGCCTCCGGCGTCCGGCACCGTCGAGGACACAACGATGCCCTCGATGTCTTGGGCACTGAGGTCGCCGGGCAGGCCGTCGACCTCGACGTAGCGGAATCCGTGGATGGTGAACCAGGGGGACCACCAGGTTGCTTCGTCGCCGAGAATGACCTCGTCGCGCTGGTACCAGCGGTTCACGGGAAGTCCGTGGATGTAGTCGATGTCCAGCTCGCCGTCCTTGCGCAGGACCTCGCTGTGCGTCAGGCGGACGGTGGTCCCGGGTCCTGCGGGAAGACGGATCCGCACCACGCCGGCGAAGTTCTGCCCGAAGTCGACGATCTGCTTACCCGAAGTTGCCCGGCTGACGGTACGAGGAGAGAGCCGCTCGATCTCGCACACCGCGGGAACGTCCTCGGCGATCAGCGTGCGCCGGTCGTCGAGCACCTCGGCGGGCCCGAACCGGGCTGGTGGTGCATGTGATGTCAGCCAGTCCTCATCGGGTACGCGCAGGTCGACCCGCTCCCCGAACATCGGGTCGGCAGCGCCGATGCGCCCGGTCCCGGCCTGCCAGGATCCGTCGCTGACGACCGTGACCGTGCTGCCGTCCTCCAGGTCGAGATCCACCTGGACGAGGCCCGCGGTCCGGTCGCCGTAGACGGCCTGCTTCGCGGTGAGCCCGTTTGCCCCGCGGAATCTGCCGTCCCCGACCGCCATCGACACGACGTTGCCGCCGGCACGAAAGGCTTCCGTCACGTCATAAGCCTGGTATTCCACGTACTGGTCGAACGGCGTCCAGCGCGGCACCAGCGCCGGGCCCGTGAGGTCACGTCCGTTGACGAAGAAGCGGTACCAGCCCAGCGCGGAGACGTAGGCCCGGCCCCGAAGCACGGGTGCGGGAAGGTCGACCGTGGTACGCAGGTACAGCACGCGATAGTCGGTCTTCGCCGCGGGGACGGGCCCGCTCACCCAGCGTGCGGCCCAGCGTTCCGGGTCCAGTACGCCCGTCTCGAACGATGCGTACTCGCTCCAAGGCCCGGGTTCCTGCTCCGTCCCGGACCAGACGCGCACCCGCCACCTGTAGTGCCGGCACGACATCAGCGACATGCCTTCGTACGTGACACCGAAGGGCTCCGTGCCGGTCACCCGGCCGCTGTCCCAAGCCAGCTCACCCGCGGCGGAACCATCCCCGGTGGTCACCTGTACCTGGTACGCGGCTTGGGCCACGGCCCCGGCAGGCAGTCGCCACGCGAACTCCGGGCTTCGACTGCCGATGCACAACGGGCTGTCCAGCGTGTCGGTCCGCAGATCTACAGGGGCGCACAGCATGCAAGTCTCCTTCATCGCGCCGAGGAACGTCCTCGTCCCGGCCGCGGGCGACACATCGGTAAAACGAGTCCAGTGACAGAGCGTCCTTGCTGTCGTCCGGGCATGGATCGCCCGCGTGCGACCTGGGCACGGTCGAGACCGCCGCGATCGTGAAGGCATCACCTTGACAGAACCGTAGCAGTCGCTACTCTTTTGATTCAACCGTAGCGTTCACTACGCTTTGACCGTCTTCCACCGTCGGAGGATCTTCGTGCTGATCGTGATCGGCAGTGCCCGTGCGCTTCCCGGACGCCGGGCCGACCTGGTGTCGGCCGCTCGTGCCGTCGCCACGCAGTCCCGTGCAGACGAGGGCTGCGAGTCCTACGGCTTCTACGCCGACCTCACCGACGACGAGACGATCCTGAGCGTCGAGATCTGGCGCGACCAGGCGGCCCTCGACGCGCACATGGAGCACCCACACACGCAGGAGTTCCTCGCCGCGGCCGGCTCGCTGGTCGACGGCACGCCGACGATGCGTTTCCACACCGTCGCCGACTGACACTTCCCGTCACCCCTATCCCCAGGGAGCACCATGAGCGTCCCCGCAACGAAGCGAGGCCGGGTCGCCGTCATCGGCGCCGGACCGGCCGGCATGGCCACCGCCCTGTCGGTCCACCAGGCCGGCCACGACGTCGTCCTCCTGGAGCGCTACCCGCAGGCCCGGCCGGCCGGCAACATCCTCAACCTGTGGCCGCCGCCGATCAAGGCGCTCGGCCTGCTCGGCGTCGACATCACCGACCTGGGTGCCCCCTGCTCTTCGGAGTTCCGCTCCGCGAAGGGCCGCACCCGGGCCCGGGTGAACCTGCCCGAGCACATCGTCGCCGACTACGGGGGTGGCTTCATCGGGCTGCTGCGCCCGGAGCTCTACCAACGGCTGCTCGCCGCGATGCCGCCCGGTGTCCTGCAGCTCAACCGCACAGTGGAGAGCTTCGACCAGGACGAGACCGGTGTCCGGTTGAAGATGGCCGACGGCGAGACCATCGAGGTCGACGTGCTCGTCGGCGCCGACGGCATCGACTCGCTGGTCCGCCGGACGCTGTGGGGCGACTCGCCCAAGCGGGAGCACAACCTGCACATCTTCGGCGGATTCACCTTCGACGAGGACGTGGTCGCGGACCCGGGGCTGTGCATCGTCTCCCACAACCGGACAGTGCAAGGCAGCTGGACCTCGATCCGACACAAGGGCCGCTACGGGTTCCAGTGGTGGGTGCTGGGCGCACACGACGACGCCACCACCTTCGACGGCGACCTGCACGCCACCGCGACGGCGATGGGCGCGGAGTTCCCCGCCCCGCTGCCGCAGCTGATCGCCGCGACCGAGCCGGGCAACGTACAGCGCTGGGTGCTGCGCGACCGCAAGCCGCTCAAGCAGTGGTCCAAGGGCCGGGCCACCCTCGTCGGCGACGCCGCGCACCCGACATCCCCCTACGCCGCCTACGGCGCGGGGATGGCGACCGAGGACGGGTACTACCTGGGCCGCCGACTGGCCGGGCTCGACCTGAGCGAGCACACCGCCGTCCGGGCCGCGCTCGACGCCTTCGAGGCCCCGCGCAAGCCGCACACCGCCCGCCAGGTGCAACAGGCCTACATCCTGGGCAAGGTCTTCCACCACGCCCCCGGTCCCCTCCAGGGAGTGCGGGACGCGATCCTGGACCGGACCCCCTTCCTGCAGAAGGTGGTCGGCGAGTCCTCTCCCGGCGAGATCCTGGCCCAGATCGCCGCGATCGACCAGGCCGAGAAACGATTCGCTGCCGTGCGCGGCGGGGCGTGATGACGCCGGGCGGGCTCGACCGCACCGATCCCGAAGGTGCCATCGCCGCAGCGGCGAAGCGCAACTCCAACTGGGGCCGCTGGGGCGCCGACGACGTCCTGGACACACTGAACTTCCTCGACGAGGCCAAACGCCGCGAAGGCGCCGCCCTGGTACGCCGCGGGGCGAGCTTCTCCCTCGCCCAGACCTTCGCCGCCGACGGTCCGCAGAAGGGCTGGCGGCGCCGGACCAACCCGGTGCACACCGGGCTGGAGGCCGAACGCGGCACCCAGGGCTTTCCGCACGGCATCGGCGGGGCCGACGACGTGGTGTTCATGCCTCTGCAGGCCTCGACCCAGTGGGACGGCCTCGGGCACATTTTCGACCACGGCATGGCCTACAACGGCCGCCGCGCGGGCGACGTCGTCACCAGCGAAGGCGACAAGGTCACCGGCATCCAGACCACGGCCGGACTCATCGCCGACCGAGGCGTGCTGCTCGATGTCGGCCGCGTCGTGGGCGACGCCGCGTGCTGCCCGACGGCTTCGCCGTCACCGTCGAGCACCTCGAGGCCAACGACCTTGATCAACGTTTGCATCCAGACGACGGCTATGCGTCGCAGTAGTCAGCAGATCTTGCCCGGCCCGGCCGCCGCCGTGGCCCGCAGCAGATCCCGGAGGAGCACGAAGTCCATCTTCTCCGGTCTACGGAAGCACAGACAGCCCTTGCCCATGTCATAGCCTGCCAGCCGCTCAGCGAACGCCTCGCGGACATCGCTGCGCAGTAGATAGAAGGAGATGTACTGCTTCTGGCTCGCGAAGGCGATCTCCCCGATGCCATCCCGCTTATAGGCGGGCATCCCGTAGGCCATCACCTCGGTGAACCCCTGCAGCTCTGCACGGCACAGCTCACGCAGCCGGGTCAGAGCCACTTTGCGTTCCTCAGGTACCTCGGCGAGATAGCTGTCCACGTCTTCCGCCCGGCTTTGCACCATGATCCGAGCGTACGCGGAACGAAGCGCTGACCAACATCTCAAACACGTCCTAGCACTGCGGGGCCCTGGATCGCCGTCGGCGATCGCGACACTCACGAAGGACGCAGCGCTGACCAACGGCGCCTTCTACACCCACTTCACGTCCAAGGACGAGCTCGTCGCCACCGCGGTCGCCGACGAACTGCACGCACAGAACGCGAACATCGTCGCGCACGCGGCACCCGGCCGCGACGGACTCGAACAGATCGTGCGGTGGCCATCTACTCAGCACCGCAACAGCCCGGACGACGGCTGCCCGTCCGCCGCCCTGCTCGACGAATTGGGCGGCGAAGCGGCCGCCGTCCGCCAAGCAGGACGCCTGCCATTGGCTCGTCGCCCTGGGAAAACCCCTCAGGTCCGATGCCGGACGTCGAAGTGCGCGGAGTGCGCGGTCAGCTTGCCGAGCAATTCGATGAGGGTCCGTTGCTCGTCCACACTGAGCGCGCCCGCCCACTCCTGTTCACGTGCGTTGTGCGCCTGGAAGGCAGTGGTGATCGCCTGCAGGCCGGCCTCGGTGAGGCCGAGCTGGACCGCGCGCCCGTCATAGGAGGCGCGCTCCTTGCTCACCAGGCCGTCCCGCTCCAGCGTGTTCACCAGCGCCGACACGGCGGCTCGGCTCATGCCGGACAGCTCCGCGACCTTCTTCGCCTCGACCGGGCCCGAGAGCCAGATGGCGAACAGCACTCGGAAGCCGGGCCATGACCAGCCGCGAGGCCTGTGTACGGCGGATTCGAGGTCGTAGACGAGCATGTTGGCCGCGCGGTGGAGGGTAAGGACCATCCGCATGGCGAGCGGGTCGATGCCGGGGAGTTCCCGTGAAGCCCGGTCGACGGCGTGGTCGATGAACGACCAGAAGTGCAGGTGGTCGGCATCCAGCGGTTCCGGTTCCTGGGTCACAGTCGGAGTCTAGGCCGGGCAGCATGACGGACCGCACTTGGGAAGCGGGCACCGCGCCGGCATGCCGTCCAGGTTTCTGGACCGTAAAAAACCTTCACTCGAGGGCTTCCCCAGAGATGCAGGCAGGGGTACGGTCCTCAATTAATCAAAGCATTGATTACATGCCCTGAGCATTAGTTGTTCTGTTTTGTCCCCTGGGTCTGTCAGGGGACAGGTCTCCTCCCGGCCGTGCGTCCCGATGCGCGGCCGGGTAGCCCCGGCCGTTCCTCCTTCTCCGTCGACGGGGACGGCCCGCGGGCGATCGATCCCAAGGAACCTCGTATGCCCGAAGCATTCGCTCCCCCCAGCCCTGGCGCCCTGCGCGCCTGCATGTCCCGGTTCGCCACCGGCGTCACCGTCGTGACATACGCGGGCGAGGACGGTCCCCGGGGCGCGACCATGAACTCCTTCACGTCCGTCTCCGCCGATCCCGCTCTGGTGCTCGTCAGCGTCGCCCGACGCGCCCGCTGCCACGACCAGCTGATCGACAGCTCCTTCTGCGTCAACATCCTCGGCGCCGAACAGGAGCCGCTGGCCCGGCTGTTCGCCGGGGCGCAGGGCGCCGCCGAGCCCCGCTGGGCGACCGCGGCCCGGGTGCCCCGCCTCACGAACCCGCTGGCATGGGTGGAGTGCGAGCCATGGCAGGCCTACGACGGCGGAGACCACACCCTCCTCGTCGGCCGCGTCACCGACCTCGGCCACCGCGACGGCGACGCCCTCACCTACGCCTGGAGCCGCTTCGGCACCGCGGCCGAGTCCACCGACGGCATCGAACACCTCATCTGAACCCGCCCCCTCCCGCTGATCACCTCCCCAGGAGAACCACCATGGCCGCACGCACCGGCAAGGAATACCTGGAGCGCCTCGCCGCCTCCCGCCCCACCGTCCACATCCAGGGCGAGACCGTCACCGGCGGCATCCAGGACCACCCCGCCTTCCGCAACGTCGTCCAGACCTACGCCGAACTGTTCGACCTCCAGCACTCGGACGAGCACAAGGACACCCTCACCTACACCTCGCCCACGTCCGGCGAGCCGGTCGGCACGTCCTTCCTCACCCCGAAAACACCGGACGACCTGGTCAAGCGCCGCAAGGCGTTCAAGGTGTGGGCCGACCACAGCAACGGCATGCTCGGCCGTACCGGCGACTACATGAACAGCTCCCTGATGGCGCTCGCCTCGGCCGCCGGCTGGTTCGCCCAGGCCAACCCCGCCTTCGGCGAGAACATCCGCCGCTACTACGAGAAGGTCCGCGAAGAGGACCTGCTGTGCACGCACACGCTGATCCCGCCGCAGGTCAACCGAGCGGTGGCCGGTACCCAGCAGGCCGGCGGCAAGCTGGCCGCGCGCATCGTGAAGGAAGACGACAACGGCGTGGTGATCCGCGGTGCGCGCATGCTCGCCACGATCGCCCCGTTCGCCGACGAGATGCTCGTCTTCCCCTCGACCGTGCTCCGCGGCACCCCCGAGGACAAGCCGTACTCCTACGCCTTCGCCATCCCGAACGACACCCCCGGCCTGCGCTACATCGCCCGCGAACCCCTCGACTACGACCGCCCCCGGCACGACCACCCCCTCGCCTCCCGCTTCGAGGAATCGGACTGTGTGGTGGTCTTCGACGACGTGCACGTGCCCTTCGAGCGCTGCTTCGCCCTCGGTGACGCGGAACTGTGCAACGGCTTCTACTCCCAGACGTCCTCCGTGGTGCACATGACCCACCAGGTCGTCACCCGCACCACCGCCAAGACCGAGTACATCCTCGGCCTGGTGACACTGCTGACCGAGGCCATCGGCATCGAGCAGTTCCAGCACGTCCAGGAGGACATCGCCGAGATCATCACCACCCTGGAGACACTGCGCGCCTTCCTGCGCGCGGCGGAAGCCGACGCCGAGGTCAACGCGTACGGGGTCCTCACCCCGGCCTTCGCCCCCCTCAACGCCGCCCGCAACCTCTACCCCAAGCTCTACCAGCGCTTCCCGCAGATCCTGCGCAAGCTCGGCGCCTCCGGCCTGATGGCCACCCCGACCGAACTCGACATCCAGGGGCCCGCCGCTGCCGACATCGACGCCTACCTGCAGTCGGCCTCCCTGTCCGGCCCCGAGCGCGTGAAGCTCTTCCGTCTCGTCTGGGACACCTGCATCTCCGCCTTCTCCAGCCGCCAGGCCCTGTACGAGTACTACTTCTTCGGCGACCCCGTCCGCATGGCCGGCGCGTACGTGAAGAGCTACGACCGGGAGCCGCACAAGGCGAAGGTCCAGGCGTTCCTGGAGCGCTCCTGATGACGCACCCCCTGGGGAACCCCCCGTCGAAGATCATCGCTGTCCATCTCAACTACCCCAGCCGCGCCAAGGAGCGCGGCCGGACCCCGGCCCAGCCCTCCTACTTCCTCAAGCCCCCCTCGTCGCTGGCCGGCACCAAGGAGGCCATCGTCCGCCCGGAGGGGTGTGAACTTCTCGGGTTCGAAGGCGAGATAGCCCTGGTCGTAGGCAGCCGAGCCCAGCGTGTGCGGCCGGAGGACGGCTGGTCCCACGTGCGGTGGGTGACCGCCGCGAACGACGCCGGGCTCTACGACCTGCGGTACGCCGACCGCGGCTCCAACCTCCGCTCCAAGGGCGCCGACGGCTTCACCCCGATCGGGCCGCGGCTGCTGGATGCCCGCCGGCTCGACCCGGGCGCGCTCCAGCTGCGTACCTGGGTCAACGGCGAACTCGTGCAGGACGACACCACCGACACCCTCCTCTTCCCCTTCGGACAGCTCGTCGCCGATCTGTCGAGACTGGTCACCCTGGAGCCCGGTGACGTAATCCTTACGGGCACTCCGGCCGGCGCCTCCGTCGTCTCCCCCGGCGACACGGTGGAGGTCGAGGTCACCGGCAGCGGACAGTCCACCGGGCGGCTGCGCAACCCCATCGCCTCCGGGCCCGCCCTGGAGACGTACGGAGCAATGCCGAGGGCGGACACGGCCGAACGCGAGGCCGCCCACGGAGCCGCGTACACCCCCGAGCCACTACTCGACAAGCGCATCGAGCAGGGACTGCGTTCGGTCGCGGTCGCCACACTCAGCGCACAGCTGCGGGGGCGCGGACTGCCGCACATGTCCATCGACGGGGTACGTCCCACACGACCGGACACGAAGATGGTCGGCGTCGCCCACACGCTGCGTTACCTGCCGCTGCGCGAGGACGTCTTCAAGAAGTACGGCAACGGCATGAACGCCCAGAAGCGGGCGATCGAGGAGCTGAGGCCGGGCCACGTGTTGGTCATGGACGCCCGCCGGGACACATCCGCCGGGACCCTCGGCGACATCCTCGCGCTGCGCGCGCAACAGCGCGGCGCGGCCGGGGTGGTCACCGATGGCGGTCTGCGCGACAGCGTCGCGGTCACCGAACTGGGGCTGCCCGTCTACCACGGCGGAGCCCACCCCTCCGTCCTCGGCCGCCGCCATGTGCCGTGGGACACGGGAGTGCCGATCGCCTGCGGCGGAGCCCTCGTGCAGCCCGGCGACCTGCTGGTGGGAGACGCGGACGGCGTGGTCGTCGTGCCGCCCGAGCTGGCCGAGGACCTGATCACCGACTGCCGGGAGCAGGAACAGCGGGAGCACTTCATCACCGAGCAGGTGCGCGCCGGGCACGACATCGACGGCCTGTATCCCCTCGGTCCCGACTGGCACGAGACGTACGAGCGGTGGCGCAAGCAGCACAGCACGCAAGGAGAACACACATGAAATTCCGCAGCGACCCGTCCGCCATCCGCGGCTCCATCGCTCCCGCCATCACCCCCTTCACTTCGGATGGAGCCGTCGACCACGACAGCCTGCGCGCGCTGATCCGCTTCCAGCTGGAGTCCGGTTCGCACGGCATCTCGCTGGGCGGCTCCACCGGCGAACCCAGCGCGCAGAGCGTGGCCGAGCGGATCGCGGGGATGCGGACGGCGGTCGAGGAGATCGGCGACCGCGTCCCGTTCCTGCCCGGGACCGGATCCCACAAGCTCGACGAGACCCTCGAACTCACCGCCGCCGCAGCCGAGCTGGGCGCCGACGCCGCGCTCGTCATCACGCCGTACTACGCGCGCCCCACGCAGGAGGCGCTGTACCGGTGGTACGCGACCGTCGCACGGGAGTTCCCGGACCTGCCGATCGTCGCCTACAACGTGCCCTCGCGCACGGCCGTCGACATCGCGCCCGAGACGGTGAAGCGGCTGTTCACCGACTTCGAGAACTTCGTCGGCGTCAAGGAGACCACCAAGGACTTCGAGCACTTCTCGCGCGTGCTGCACGCCTGCGGACGCTCGCTGCTGGTGTGGTCGGGCATCGAACTGCTCTGCCTGCCGCTGCTCGCGCTCGGCGGTGCCGGGTTCGTCTCAGCCGTCGCGAATCTGGCGCCCGGCGCAGTGGCTCGGATGTACGAGCTGTGGGAGGCGGGCGATTTCGACGGTGCCCGCGACCTCCACTACCGCCTGCACCCGCTCGTCGACCTCTTGTTCGTCGAGACGAACCCGGCGCCCGCGAAGTGGGTGCTGCACCAGCAGGGACGTATCGCGTCGTCCCATGTCCGCCCGCCGCTCACCTCTCCCACCGACGCGGGCCTGTCGAAGATCCGCTCGCTGCTCAGCGAGGGCGGAGACCTCACCCAGCAGATCGGAGCCGCGCAGTGAGCACCACCCCTGAGTACCTTCCCTCCGGGATCCAGCACTGGATCGGCGGTTCCCTCGTCGATGCCGCGGACGGACGCACCTTCGACGTCGCCGACCCGGTCTCCAACACGGCCTACGCACAGGCCGCGCGTGGCTCCGCGGCCGACGTGGACCGGGCGGTGACGGCTGCCCGGGCCGCGTTCCCGGAGTGGGCAGGGCTGTCCAACCGGGCACGCGCGGGTGTCCTGTACCGGATCGCCGACGCCGTCGAGGCCCGTCATGACCGGCTCGCCGCTTTCGAGTCGTACGACTCCGGGCTGCCGATCACGCAGGCCCGCGGCCAGGCGCGGCGCGCCGCCGAGAACTTCCGCTACTTCGCGGATGTCATCGTGGCCCTCGGCGAGGAAGCGTTCCGGCAAGGCGACGACCAGTTCAGCTATGTGGTGCGCACACCGGTGGGAGTCGCCGGGCTGATCACTCCCTGGAACACACCGTTCATGCTGGAGAGCTGGAAGCTCGCCCCCGCGCTGGCGTCCGGCTGCACGCTGATCCTCAAGCCGGCCGAGTGGACCCCCCTGTCCGCGTCGCTGTGGCCGGAGATCTTCGACGAGGCAGGCGTGCCCGCCGGAGTGGTGAACATCGTCCACGGCCTCGGCGAGGAGGCCGGCCAGGCCCTCGTCGACCACCCGGACGTGCCGCTGATCTCCTTCACCGGCTCCACCGACACGGGCCGGCACATCATCCGGTCCTCCGCCGAGCACCTGAAGACGGTGTCGATGGAGCTGGGCGGCAAGTCCCCGGTCGTCGTCTTCGCCGACGCCGACCTCGAAGCCGCGCTGGACTCGGTCGTGTTCGGCGTGTTCTCCCTCAACGGGGAGCGCTGCACGGCCGGTTCACGCGTACTCGTCGAGCGCCCGCTGTACGAGGAGTTCACCCGGCGACTGGCGGAGCGGGCCGCCAACGTACGCGTCGGGCTGCCTTCCGACCCAGCCACCGAGGTCGGAGCGCTGGTCCACCCCGAACACTACGAGCGCGTCCTGAACTACGTGGAGATCGGCAGGAAGGAGGGCCGTCTGGTCGCCGGTGGCAGCCGCCCCGACCACCTCGCCGACGGCAACTACCTCCAGCCCACCGTCTTCGCCGACGTCGAACGCGACGCCCGCATCTTCCAGGAGGAGATCTTCGGCCCCGTCGTCGCCGTCGCTCCCTTCGACGACGAGACCGAGGCCGTGGAACTCGCCAACGCCACGCAGTTCGGCCTGGCCGCCTACGTCTGGACCTCGAATCTCAAGCGCGGCCACCGCATCGCGCACGCCGTCGAATCTGGCATGGTCTGGATCAACTCCCACAACGTCCGCGACCTGCGCACTCCGTTCGGCGGGGTCAAGGCCTCCGGCGTCGGCCGCGAGGGCGGCGCCCACAGCATCGACTTCTACACCGAATCGAAGATCGTCCACGTCGCCCTCACCGAGGTGCACACCCCCCGCTTCGGAGCCGCATCATGACCGCCTCGAACGCCCCCGACGTCGTCCGGTCCGCCTACGCCCAGCTCGCCGTCACCGACCTCGGTGCCGCCCGCTGGTTCTGGGTCGACATGCTCGGCTTCTACGTGCAGTACGAGGACGCCGAGTCGCTGTATCTGCGCGGCACGGACGAACTCACCCACCACTCACTCGTGCTGCGCAAGGGCGACCTGGCGGCCCTCGACCACATCTCGTATCGCGTCCGCACCCCCGAGGACGTCGACAAGGCGGAGAAGTTCTTCGCCGGACTCGGCTGCCCGATCAAGCGGTTGAAGAAGGGCGAGGGAACGCACGGGATCGGCGACGCGGTCCGCGTCATCGACCCGCTCGGCTTCCCCGTGGAGTTCTTCCACGAGATCGCCCGCGCCGAGCGCCTCATCCAGCGCTACGACATCCGCCACGGCGCCGAGATCGCCCGCCTGGACCACTTCAACATCTGCACCCCCGACATCCCGGCCGCCTACGCCCACTACCAGTCCCTCGGCTTCGGCTGCTCGGAAACGATCGAGGGTGACGAGCACGAGCTGTACGCGGCCTGGATGTACCGCAAGCAGACCGTCCACGACGTCGCCTTCACGGGGGGTGCCGGGCCGCGCCTGCACCACCTTGGGGTGGCCACCCACGAGTCCCACCAGGTACTGCGCGCGGCCGACATCTTCGGCTCACTGCACAAAGAGCACCACATCGAACGAGGCCCCGGCCGGCACGGCGTCTCCAACGCCTTCTACCTCTACCTGAGGGACCCCGACGGCCACCGCGTGGAGATCTACACCTCGGACTACTACACCGGTGACCCGGACCACGAGACGTACCGCTGGAACGTGCGCGACGACCGCCGCCGCGACTTCTGGGGCAACGCCGTCATCGAGTCCTGGTACAAGGAGGCCGTCCCCGTCCTCGACCTGGACGGACGTCCGCGGCCCGTGACCGACACCGTCCTCGACGAGTCCGCGGTTCAGGTGGGTGCCGACGGCCTCGGCTGATACTCCGGCCGGTGAGGGGGACCCGGAGGTGCTTCGCGCCCTTCCCGGACCCCCTCACCGCCACTCGGCAAACACGGGATCTTCCCATTCACCCCATTCATCGCACTTTGTGAAAACCGGATACGACAGTTAGTATCCGGCGGCACGCCTACCTGACGGCTTGCCGAAGGGCCCTCAGAGGAGACCCATGCCCTCGATGACGACTCCGTCGGACGACACCTCCGCAGGACGCTTCGAGTTCTGGCGGGAAGCGGTCGGCCAGAGTTTCGTGCCGCTGGAAGCGCTGCCGCGCGAGGTTCCCGACTTCCGCGCCTCCCTGCACACCGCCCAACTCGGCGCGGTGCAGGTGTCGGTGGTGGCCGCGGATCCGCACGGTGTCGCCCACACCCGTAGGCACATCGCCTCCGACCCGGCCGATTTCGTCAAGGTGAGTCTTCAGTTGGCCGGGCGGTGCATGCTGACCCAGGCGGACCGCCAGGCCCTGCTGGAGCCGGGCGAGCTGGCCATCTACGACACCCGGCACCCGTACACACTCGACTTCGACCAGCCGTACCGCACCCTCGTGCTGATGTTCCCGAGGGTCCTGCTCCGGCTGCCCGAGCGCGACCTGACCCGCATGATCGCCACCACCGTGTCGTGCGGCGACGGACTGGGGCCTGTGGTGCACCCGTTCCTGTGCGGCCTGGCCGGGCAGGTGCACCAACTGGACGCTCTCGGCACGCAGCGACTCGCGGACAGCGTGGTCGACCTGGTCGGCGCGACACTGTCGGAGCGATGCGCCGCGCATGTGACGCTGGAGGACGACGGGCGGGAGCTGCTGGCCCAGCGGATCCTCACGTACATGGAGCAGCGGCTCTCCGACCCGGGGCTCGGCCCCGACCGGATCGCGGCCGCCCACCACATCTCGCGGCGCTTCCTCTACAAGCTGCTGGCCGAGCGGGGATACACGGTCTCGGGCTGGCTCCGGGAGCGTCGCCTCGCCGAGTGCCTGCGCGACCTCGCGGACCCCGCGCTCGCCCATATGCCCGTCGCCACCGTCGGAAGCCGCTGGGGCTTTCCCGACCCCGCCCACTTCAGCCACGCATTCAAGAGCGCCCACGGCATGAGTCCGTCGGATGCACGCGAGGCTGGGCGCACGGCGCTGGGCGCCTAGCGAGCGCTCAGCGGCGGTCACGCGGTCTCGCCGCCCTTTCGCTGCCTGTCGCAGTACGTCCCGAACGGCGGATCTGCCGATCGTGCCCGCCCCAGCAAGGGCCGGTGCACCATCACGCAAGCCGGAGTGGGCCGCCGAGGTGCACCCTCCCGTCGTGAGAGAGAGCCGCACACTCCTCACGGGCCCGCCTCGCGGGCGCCGGTGAGCGGCTTACGCAGGAACATCCACGGACACAGGATCGGGCTGACGTACCGGCCACCCCCCAAGGCCGAAGCGCATCACTGCGCTGATCGACAGCCCCGCCCTGTCTCTTCTCCCCACGGCTCTCCCTTCCTGCCTCTCCGGCTCCCGCTCATCCGACGAATGAGGCATTCATGCTGAGAAAGCGATCCGCCGCGCCCCCTCCGCTCAGTGGCGTCGGCCCCGACGCCCGCCGCTACGAGAACAAGCTGCTCGTCATCCTCTTCCTGGGCTTCGGCCTCGTCTTCTTCGACCGGCAGGCACTTCTCTTCCTCGTCCCCTTCATCAACGAGGACATCCCCCTCTCGAACACCGCTCTGGGCACGCTCTCCGGAGTCCTCGCCCTGACCTGGGCCCTGTCCGGAATGATCTCGGGACGGCTGTCCGACCGGCTCGGCCGTCGTAAGCCCGTGATCATCATCGCGGTGGTGCTCTTCTCCTGCCTCTCGGCGTCGAGCGGTCTGGTCACCGGATTCGCCGCGCTGCTGGGAGCCAGGGCGCTGATGGGGCTGGCGGAAGGTGCCGTACTGCCGGCGTCGCAGTCCCTGATGGTGGAGGCGTCACAGGAGCACCGGCGCGGGCTGAACATGGGCCTGCTGCAGGGCTCCTCGGCCGGACTGCTGGGCGGCATCCTCTGCCCGCTCGCGGTGGTGTGGATCGCCACGCAGCACAGCTGGCGGCTGGCGTTCGTCATCACCATCGTCCCGGGCCTGCTGCTCGCCCTGTGGATCTGGCGGTCGGTACGGGAGGAGCCGCCGGGTGGCTGTGTGATGCCGGAGCCCGTGGCGGAATCCGTGCATGCCTCGGCCAAGCCGAGCATCGGCAGCATCCTCCGGCAGCGCAACATCATCCTCTGCGTGCTGATCGCCTGCGCGTACATGACCTGGTTCTTCGTCATCATCACGTTCGCGCCTGTCTACATGACCTCGGTCAAGGGCTTCTCACCCGCGACGATGAGCGGCGTCGT
This sequence comes from Streptomyces sp. NBC_00019, assembly GCF_045041015.1. Classification (NCBI taxonomy): domain Bacteria; kingdom Bacillati; phylum Actinomycetota; class Actinomycetes; order Kitasatosporales; family Streptomycetaceae; genus Streptomyces; species Streptomyces sp. NBC_00019. Next base: position 10,412,207 of record NZ_CP108302.1, on the reverse strand, counting down.
GACCTGCCTCGGGGTGGCGTGGGTCTTGTGGGGCTTCGTCACACCGGGGATCTCGGACCGGTTCGGCCGCAAGAACACACTGATCGTCTTCACGGTGATGGCCGCGCTCTGCCCCCTGGCCGTGGTATATGTGAGCAGCCCTCTGATGCTCGGCGCAGTGGTTGTGCTCACGTACACGGGCCTCGGCTGCTTCACCCTGTTCATGGCGACCATCCCCGCGGAGACCGTCCCCCGTGGCGCATTGGCGACCGCCCTGGGCCTGGTCATGGGCATCGGGGAGCTCGCCGGCGGCTTCCTCGCTCCGGTGATCGCCGGGTGGGCCTCCGACAACTGGGGGCTCGAGACGGCCATGTACATCTCGGCGGCGGGTGCCGCGGTGGTCGTCCTGCTCGCGCTCGGGCTGAAGGAGACGGCTCCCGCCGTCCTGCGCAGGAAGAACGCGGCGGCGGTCCGCGCCGGCGCTGCGGAGCGACCCACGAGCGGAGCCACCGTCTCCTGACCTGGTGCCTTTGCTACGACTCCCGCGACGGCCAGGACCACGGAGGTGGTCCTGGCCGTCGCGTGTTGCCCGGGGACGAGCCGTGCACCCGCGCGGTCCGGGGCCCGGTCACCCAAGCAGCTGCCGGGCCACCCATCGGCCGGTAAGGGCAACGCCCGACCGGTCAGGGGGGCCGGTCCCGGCCCGCGCTCAGCCGTTCGTGCCCGCCTCCGCAAGACACGGTGCACCGCCGCACAAGCCGGTAGGCCGTGCGTCTGTGAGCCTCCCGTCATGCGAGCAACACACACCGTTTACGACCACATCGTGGTGGGCGCCGGATCCGCGGGCTGTGCCCTCACCCGCAGACTCGTGGACGCCGGCCGGACCGTCCTGCTGATCGAGGTGGGCGACCGGGACGACAACCCGGCCATCCACGACCCCGGGCGCCTGTGGGAGCTGTGGAACTCCCCGCAGGACCACGCGTACACCACTGAACCCCAGCGGCACGCCTCCGGCACCCAGGTGTTCTGGCCGCGCGGCAAGGTCCTCGGCGGCTCCAGCGCCCTGAACGGCATGATCTACGTCCGCGGCAACCGGGCCGACTACGACAGCTGGGCCTACCAGGGAGCCGCGGGCTGGTCGTACGACGAGGTGCTGCCGTACTTCAAACGCTCGGAGGACTTCGAGGACGGCGCGTCGCACTACCACGGGGTCGGCGGTCCCCTGCCCGTCAGCCGGAACCACTCCCCCAACCCGGTGACCACCGCCTTCATCGAGGCATGCCAGGACTACGGGATCGCGTACAACGACGACTGCAACGGCCAGGACCAGCTCGGCGTGAACCTGCTGCACCGCAACATCCGCGACGGCAAGCGCGTCAGCGCGTGGACCGCCTTCATGGAGCCGGTGCTCGACAGCACGCTGCTGACGGTGATGACCGGCACGGCGGTCACGCGCGTCCTGGTGGACGGGGCCCGGGCGCGGGGCGTCGAGCTGCTGCGTGAGGGCCGTACGACGCAGGTCCGCTGCGAAGGGGACGTGATCCTGTCCGGCGGCGCCATCGGATCGGCACAGCTGCTCCTGCTCAGCGGTGTCGGGCCAGCGGACGAACTGCGGACCCTCGGGATCGGGGCGACCGCGGACCTGCCGGGAGTGGGCGCGAACCTGCACGACCACACCCTCGCTCCGGTGGTGTGGGAGTCGGCAAGGCCGGTGCCGCAGGGTACGGCCAACAAACTGGAGGCCCACTACTTCGCCAAGTCCGACCCGGCGCTGACCGTGCCGGACCTGCAGCCGCTGATGTCCCACCTGCCACTGCCGGTGCCCGACATGAACGTTCCGGAAGAGGGCCACGGCTTCTCGGTCCTCGCCGGGACGATCCGTCCGCTCAGCCGGGGCCGCCTGTGGCTGCGCTCGGCCGACCCCACCCAGGCCCCTGCCCTGGACCCTGGCTACTTCTCCGAGCCCTCGGACCTCGCGGCCATGGTGCGGGCCATGCAGCAAGTGCGGGAGATCGGCGAGGAGAAGTCGCTGGGCGACTGGCGAGGCCGCGAGGTCGCACCCGGACCGTACGTGCGTACGGACGCGGAGGTCGCCGCGTACATCAAGCGGACCCTCCTCAGCTATCACCACCAGGTGGGCACCTGCCGTATGGGCATCGACCGTATGGCGGTCGTCGACCCGCAGCTGCGCGTACACGGCGTGGCCGGGCTGCGCGTCGCGGACGCCTCCGTCATGCCCTCCGTCACCTCCGGCAACACCCACGCACCTGCCGTCATGATCGGCGAGCGCTGCGCCGACCTCATCCTGGGAGCACAGCTGTGACCAATACCCTTTTCATCGGTGGCGAGTGGCAAGCCGCGGCCTCCGGAGCGGAGTTCGAGACTCTGGACCCGGCGACGGGGCAGCCCCACGCCCAGGTGTCCCTTGCGGGGACCGCGGACGCCGACACGGCCGTACGAGCCGCCCGCGCCGCCCTCGAGAACCCGGAGTGGGCGGGACTCACCCCGGCCCGGCGCGCCCGGATCCTGTGGCGCATAGGCGACCTCATCGAGGAACACGCCGAGGAACTGGCCGAGTTGGAGACCCGCGACCAGGGCCAGCCGCTCGGCATCTCCATGGCGGTCAGCGTCGCCGCGGCTGCCGAGCACTTCCGCTACTACGCCGGCTGGGTCACCAAGATCTACGGCGAGACGGCACCGCTCTCCTTCCCCGGCGTGCTGCAGTACACCAAGCGCGAGCCGGTGGGAGTGTGCGCACTGATCACCCCGTGGAACTTCCCGCTCATGATCGCGAGTTGGAAGATCGCACCGGCCCTCGCCTGCGGGAACACCGTGATCGTCAAACCCGCGGAACAGACCCCGATGACCACGGTGCGGCTCGTCGAGTTGTGCCGGGCGGCCGGCGTGCCGTCCGGCGTCATCAACCTGCTGACCGGTGGTCCCGAGGCCGGACGGGCCCTCGTCGAGCACCCCGGCGTGGACAAGGTCTCCTTCACCGGTTCGACCGAGACCGGCAGGGACATCGTCCGGGCCTCCGCGGGTAACCTCAAGCGGGTCACGCTCGAACTCGGCGGGAAGGCACCGAGCCTCGTACTACCCGGCGCCGACCTGGACGCGGCCGTGACAGGTTGCCTTCAGGGCGCGCTCCTCAACAGCGGCCAGGTGTGCGCCGCCTACACAAGGTTCCTCGTCCACCGCTCCCTCGCCGACGAGTTCGCCGAGCGCTGCGCCAAGGCCGTCAGCGGGATGCGACTCGGCGCGGGCAGCGCGCCCGACACCGAGCTCGGCCCCCTGGTCACCGGCGAACACCGTGACCACGTCCACGCACTGGTACGCAGCGGGGTCCAGGAAGGCGCCCAGTTGCTCGCCGGCGGGGCCCCCGTCGACGACTTGCCGGGCTTCTTCTACCAGCCGACCGTGTTCACGGGTGTACAGGACGACATGCGTATCGCCCGCGAGGAGATCTTCGGCCCGGTGCTGTCCGTTCTGCCGTACGACGACGAGGACGAGGCCGTCGCCCGCGCCAACGACACCGAGTACGGCCTGGCGGCGGCCGTATGGACCCGCGACGTGGGCGCGGCGCACCGCGTGGCGGGCTCCATCCGGGCGGGAACGGTGTTCATCAACATGCCCAACCCCGTGGACGCCTCCGCCCCCTGGGGCGGGTTCAAGGCCAGCGGCTGGGGCCGGGAGATGGGCAGCGGAGCCATCGATGCGTACACGGAGGTCAAGAGCGTGTGGACCTCGCTCGCCTGAGGTGCCTGCCCGTCGCGGACAGGCAGCCGCCGCGGGTTCGGACCGGGGCGTTCGGCGCGGACGCGGCCGGTACGGCAGGACGCTGAGCCGGCACACTCGAAGTGGAAGCGGTGAGCGCCGCAGGACGCTGGGCCGGGACGTCCTGCGCCGGCACAGGAGATGCAGTGGTCGAGCTCGCGAGCGTCTCCGCCGCGGGGCGCTGCCGGGCGGTGCCCTTGGCCTGACCGGCCCGCACACTCTCCAGCAATCGCAGGTACGCGAGCTCGTCCACGAGGGGCACGCCCTCGTCCGCCGCACCACGCAGCTTGGCAGATGCGGCGCTGGATTCGTTGGTGACGACGACGCTGGTCTGGCCGCTGACCGAGGTCATCATGTTCAGCCCGGCCACCACCGAGCGGGCGACCAGTTCCTCGCGGGAGACCTGGGTATCTCCGGTGATGGCGACCTTCATGCCCTGCACCAGCGGCCCGCCCGACGCCAGACGGCCCGGATTGCGGTACGCACAGGGCGTCTTGGGGACATACGGCTTGTAGTCCTGTCGGGGCGGGCAGTCCAACAGCGGCAGGGAAAGCCCCAGTTGCTCGGCCGCGCCCAGCGAAGCGCGCAGGATGCCGGAGAGCACCCGTACGTCGTCCTGCGCGTCGTGGGCCTTCTCCTGACGCACGCCGTAGTGAGCTGCCAGTGTGCCCAGCTTGAGATCTGGGGTCGCGGGGCCGACCAGGCGGTTGAGAGCCAGTGTGCACAGGCGTCTACTTACCGGCACCCAGGAACGGACATGGGCGAACTCGTGGGCGATGAAGTCGTAGTCGAACTGCGCGTTGTGGGCGACCAGGACCCGGCTGCTGAGCAGCGCCCCCACCTGCGGCGCGATCTCCTCGAAGGTGGGAGCGTCGGCGAGACGGTCGGGCGTGAGGCCGTGGATGTGGACCGGGCCAGGGTCGCAGCCCGGGTTGAGGAGAGTGGAGAACTCCCCGGTCTGGTTGCCGTGTGCGTCCAGCGTGAGGATCGCGAGGGACAGGACGCGGTCCCGTCCGGGTCTCAACCCTGAGGTCTCCACGTCCACCAGCACCCAGTCGTGGACGTAGTCGGGCAGGGTAGGCCACTTCGGGCACGACGACAGCAGGACCATATGGGGCTCCCCTCCCCTAGGCGCAGCGGGCGCCACGCCCTCTCCGCGCCGGTGATCAACTGATGGGATTTTCGCACGCGCCGGGTGCAGCCCGTGGTTCATCCGTAACGGAGAGCCAATCTGAAGGCGGTCAAGCTAGTGCTCTGCGGAGTCGGCGTTGGTGCCAGCCGTTCCTGAGTCAACAAGGGCCGCGTCCACTCAGGAGACCCACGCAGCGTTTCCTGAGTGAACTGACTTTGGCCGGAATGATTGCACTAGCCATGCGCCGGGCACCGCAGTCGACCTGGACCGACTACCCCGGACTTCTCCGAGGAGGAGTGCGACCGGTCACGTCCGCTGAAGTGGTGTATCGACGGCATGGCCGAACTCTTCGCCGAGCGCGCCGACCGGACCTCGGACTCAGCGCCCGGCATGGCCAACTCGTGAAGCCGGCCGGATGCCCGCCCGCCAGCCCGACGGCATCCGGGCACTCGGCGTTTCGGCCAAGATCGCCCTCATCTCGGGCCAGTCCGGGCACGGGTCGTTGCATCCTGCACGCCCCACCGCGCCCGTCCTTTGGCGGAAGTGAGCGCGTCTGAAAGACGTGCGTTCGAAAACCCTTCCGCCTCGTTGAGCCAGACACACTCGAACAGCCGGGCTCCTACCGTCCTCCTCCAGCAGCGAGCTCCGGCTCGGGGTCCGGACGACGATCACCCCAACTGACACACCACGTACGGGAGCTGACCGGCACCCAACCCGAGCACCACAGCGACAGCCGATCACCACACCACACGATCAGGAGCAGCTTTGTGGCCTATGTCCGCCGGGACCAGTGGGACGAGCACTACGCGCAGGACCGGGGCTTTCGCCGGGTCGGGCAGGCCGAGAAGGTTCTGCTGGCCGAGCACGTTCCCGCGCCGGCCAACGGCCGGGCACTGGAGGTGGGTTGTGGCACCGGGGAACTGGCCGCCTATCTGGGCGAACTGGGCTACCGCGTCGATGCGGTCGACTTCGCCGGCAGTGCGCTGGAGCGCGCTCGAGCCGAGCGGGCGGGCGCTGTGGGTGTGCGGTGGCTGTGCCTGGACGTCGCCCACGACGACCCGGTCGAGCTGAGCGGGGACGGATACGACCTGATCACCCTGCGCCTGGTGTATCCCTTTCTCGGCGACCGGCAGCGGGTCATGCACGCGCTCGCCGGGCGGCTGCGTCCGGGCGGCGCGATCGTGGTGATCACTCCCCTGGCTGCCGGCACCCCTGCCGACCGGCGCGACATCGCACTGGATGAGGACGAGGTGCGGGTGCTGACCGAGAGGTGGCAGAGCGTGGAGCGGTTCGACGCCGACGGCCTGGCAGTGCTCGTCCTGCGAGATGCCCGGCGGGAGTTCACCACGCTGGAGAAGCAGGGGGCGCCATCAGCGCAGGCCGTCGCCGGCGCGTGCATGGTGGTCACCGACGCCTGCGGACGGGTGCTGCTGGCGCGCTCCCGCGACGGTGTGTGGGAGCTGCCCGCAGGGCGCGTGGAGCCGGGCGAGGACTTCCCCGCAGCGGCCGTGCGCGAGCTGGCCGAGGAGGCCGGACTCAGCTGCCGTATCGAAGACGCCCATCTGGTGGCCATCCTCCACGACGACCGGGGCGTTTTGCGGCGACTGTCCGGCGTGGTGCGCGCCGTCGCCTGGTCCGGTGAACCGGCCGTCCCCGACCCAGAGCGCCACCGGTTCGCACGGTGGGAGTGGCACGATCTGCACGCGCTGGCCGCTCTCGGCCCGATCTTCTTGCCGTCCGCCCAGGCGCTGAATCTCGTGTGGCCGGGCGTCCTGCCGGGCCTGCCGCCCGTGCACACCTACCTGGTGGCCGGCCGGCGTCCGCCGGTCGACGGTGAACCGCTGCAGGCCGTGCGGCTGCGGCACGAGATGGCCGAACAGATCCTCCAGCGCGGGTACCGCCTGTCGGCACCGGTCCTGGAAGCGCTGCGCAGCGTGCCCCGCCACCGGTACACGCCCGAGGCCTCTCTGGAGACGGCGTACGACGACGATCTCGCCGTCGTCACCCTCAGGAACCAGGAGGGGCGGGCACTCAGCAGCGTCTCCGCCGCGTGGTTACAGGGCATCATGATCGACCGCCTTCGCCCGCAGCCCGGGATGACCATGCTGGAGGTCGGCTCGGGCGGCTTCAACGCCGAGCTCCTGGCCCACGTCGTCGGCCAGCGCGGACGCGTCATCACGGTCGACCTCGACCCCTACGTGGTGCACCGCACCCGGCAGTTGACGGCCGAAGCCGGCAGCGGCCGCGTCACCGCACTCCTCGGCGACGGGGCCCTGGGCGCACCCGACCATGTCCCCGCGAGCGGCTTCGACGCCATGGTGATCACCTACAACGTGTGGGACCTCGCACCGACGTGGCGCGCCCAGCTCGCCGAGGGCGGCTACCTCGTCGTGCCGCTGGAAATGCACGGCTACACCCGCGCGATCGCCCTGCACAAGCGCGGGAGCGTACTGGAGGCAGGCCCCGGCGACTGGACGTACTGCGGGTTCATCCGCGACCGCGGATCCACCGCCCGCACCACCCCCACCGTCGATCTGCCCGGCGCACTCCAACTCCGCTTCGCCGACGGGATCCCCGCCGACACCACCGGCCTGGACCAGGCGGTGCGAGGGCCTCGCCACGAACTCGGCACGGGCGTGCGTGTGGCCGCAGGAGAGCCGTTCGAGACCCTGCAACTGCTCCTGGCCACCACGCTGGAGGGGTTCTGCCGACTCGCGGTGGACGAAGGGCGCGACGGCGGCCTGGCGGCCGTGCCGCGCGGCGCGGACGCGGCCGCCCTGGTGAGTGAAGGGTCTCTGGCGTACCTGACCCACGTCCTGGTCCAGGACGGGGACACCCCTGCCGAGCGGCGCAGCGAGTTCATCGTCCACGCCGTCGGCCCCACTGGCGAGGGCCTCGCCCAGCGGATGGCCGCCCGGGTCCGCGACTGGGACAGCACCGTCCGCGGCGAGGGCTACCCCCGCCTGACCGTGCACCCGGCCCGGACGGCGGACCAGGACCTGCCCTCGGGCCATGTGCTGGACAAGGCGGATTCCCGGCTGGTCTTCCACTGGCCCGCCCTGGCCAGCAACGCCCAGGTCAACACCACAGCAGACGACCTGAAGGGCGCAGCAGACCTCCGGTGATCGTGTGGACCGCCCTGCGTGCGGTCCCGCGCAGCCTCCACGCCAACGATCACGTCATCAGCACCACCGGCGAACCACTCCCGCGCACCGTCCCTCACCTCCGGCCTCGCCCGATTCGGCGCCGCCGGCCCGTACTCCCTGAAAGAGACACCGCACCGTGCACAGCACTGTCTGGGACACCATCCACCGACTCGCCCGCCGCTTCAACGAACACGACGCCGCGCTCGGCCTGAACCAAGAGGAACAGTGGAGCCTGCAAGTCCTCAAAATCGCCGAGGGAACCGGGGAAGCCTCCCAGGCGGTCATCGGCGCCCGCGGCACCAACCCCCGCAAAGCGACCGCGCCATGGGAGGACACGCATGCGGAAGTCGCGGACGTAGTCATCACGGCCCTGGTCGCCCTGGCACGCATGCGCCCCGACGACGCCACGGAGTACCTCGACCGGCATCTGGCCGCCAAGTCAGCGAAGTTCCTTCTCCCGGGTTCCGCGTCCGTCCCGGCCCCGGCGGAGCCGGCATGAGCAACTGCCGCTCGACACCGCAGCAAGGACCGGGCCGAGCACGAGTGCTGAACCTGCTCGATGAAGTCGAAGGAGGCTGTGCGTGACGGCTTCGGATGAACCACTCCCCCATACCGCCGCGTCTTCGGCGCCGGTGGCCGCCGAGGACACCACGGTCGACCGGGACCTCATGCTGTTCAACAACGGGCTGGCAGTCGGGGTGCTGGGCGGTCCGGTCACGTCCGTGGCGCTGCCCAGCCTGGCCCTGATCACGCTGAGGGCGAAGCCGCTGGAGATGAGCGTGCTCTACGCCGCCCAGCGGTTCCCGCCCGCGGTGACGGCCCTGTTGGGCGGGGCACTGGTCGACCGGCACCGCAAACTCGTCCTCCTGACCTGGGGCAAGGTGGCGGGCGGAGTCCTGTTGCTGTGCGTGCCGCTCGCCGCCTACCTCGGTTGGCTGTCGCTGCCGCTGCTGTGTGTCGTCGGCCTCCTGCTCGCCGCCGTCAACGACGGCTCCTCCACGGCCGGAATCAGCTATCTGCCCTCGCTCGCCCGAGGGGACAAGCTCGCCTCCGCCAACTCGAAGATGGGTGCCCTGTTCTCCTTCACGGACGCCGCGGGCAGCTACCTCGCCTCCGGCCTGATCGCGCTGCTCGGTACAAGCCGCGCCATCGTCGCCGACGTCACCTCGTACCTGATCAGCGCCCTGTGCATCAAGCGGATCCGGACGCCGGAGCCGCCGCCGCGCCCGCGGCCGGCCGACAGCACCCTGTGGCAGGAGATCCGCGACGGGCTGCGCTACACCGCCGGCCACCCGCTGCTGTGGCCGCTGGTGCTGTCGAACACGGCGTTGTCGCTGGCGATGACCGCCTGGGATGTCCTTTACCTCATCTACGTGATCCGACAGTTGCACTGGTCGCCGGTCACCCTGGCCGTGGTCATGGGGTGCGCGAGCGTCGGCGGCGTCGTGGGCGCGCTGGCCGGCCGACGCCTCGCCCGCCCGCGCGGCACCTGGTGGGGTGTCGGCCCACTCCTGCTGTGCGCACTCGCCCTGCAACCGCTCATCCTGCTCCCGGTGCTCTTCGCCGAGCCGGGCCTGCTCTGGCAGATCATCATCGCAGTGTGCGTCACCGTCCGGTTCGCCGGCGCGACCGCGCACGGCTCAACCCAGCGCTCGGTACGCCAAGGCGTGTGCGATCCCCGCTACCAAGGCCGCCAGCAGTCAATCGGCACATGGGTCACGTTCGGCCCGCGGTTCCTCAGCGCCCTCGCCGCCGGCGCACTCGTCTCCGTGATCGGTCTCGGCCCGTCGATGGCCGTCGCGGCGACCGCCACAACCGGGGGATTCCTCGTATTGGCCCGCTCCCCCGTCCGACGCCTTCGGGCCATACCGACAACCAGTGACGGGTGAGGTCGCCCAGAGTCCCTGCGCTCCGACGCCGCCACCCGACAGAACGTCACCGACGCACGATGGCACACCTCAGCGTCACAGAAATCTTCCCAAAACCACTCACACGAGAACGGGACCGCACGGCCCCGGCACCACCCCGCCCCGCATAGGAGACGACTTTGCCCACGCAGCGGCTCACCCAACTCCCGGACACCGTGCTGCGGCTGATCGAGAAACCCAGCGGCCCCGTCGTCGACACCGGGATCCTCAGCGCAGGCCTCAACAGCGCCATCGCCGCCCGCGTACAAGTCGAACGCTTCCGGCAGCAGGTGACCCTCTACGTCGACGAGGTCACCGGAGCGCCGTCCCAGGGCCGGCTGGGGCTGCACCCCGGACACCGGTGACATCTCGTCGACCCTTTCGGCATCCTGCACCGGGTGCGAACTAGCAATAGTGAGCACGGCGACGGTTCGACCGGGACGCGCGCGCCGAGCGGCGCGGCCAACGCGGCCGTGGTAACTCCGGCTGCCGGCACCACCGTCGCCCCGGAGAAGGGACCTGCTGCCGTCTCGACCCCGGCGTTCCGGCCCACCGTGTCCCGGCGGACCGCGGTAACCGGCGCGCCTGTCGCTGTGGCCACGCAGGTTCGCATTGACGGCCCGTAACAATCCACGGCGTCGCGGGTCAGGTCCAGGACCCGGTTCATCGCGTTCGTCCCCTTGGTGCGTTGTTCCGGTTCGCCCGCCTGCCGTCAGGGGCGGTGCGCGCCCGCCTGCGCTATGGGCGGCTCCCCAGCCAGCCGTTACCTCGGGCTGCGGGCTGCGGTGGCCCTGCTGGGGGTGCCGGGCAGGGCGAGGCGGGCCGTGATGCGCTTGCCGACCGGCTCCTGCTCGATGAACAGGCCCTCGGTGACAGCCTTGACGATCTCCAGGCCGTGCTGGCCGATCCTGTCGGGATCAGCGGCCCTGGCCGCGGGCACGGCGGGGTCGCTGTCCCACACGACGACGTCCACAACATGGGTGCTGATGCGCAATTCCACCAGGACCGGGCCGGGGGCGTACTTGCAGGCGTTGGTGACCAGCTCACTGACCACGAGCTGGGTCAGGTCTCTCGTACGGGCGGGTACCGACAGGGGATAGTCGGCTTCGGCCTGGTCAAGGAAGGCGAGGGCATGCTGGCGGGCCTCGGCGATGCAGCCGTCCTCCCCACCAAAGGCGCAGCCGGCGCGGATCAGGTACTCATCCAGCACCGGACAGCCGTCACCGTCGTCATGGGATGCCACTGGCGTCGCCCTCATTCCCCGTTCACGAGCGTGCTACTACCCCCTATCCCGTCATCCATGGCAGAGGCATGCGTTCGGTTCGGTTCGGCACAGTCACCTGCGCGCATGGGATCCGGGCAGTGGGGCAGGATCCAGGGTCCTTGAGAAGTCTTGAGGTGGGTGGTTCGCCTGCTGAGCACCGGATGTGACGTCTTGTCAGCTTCTGTCGGCAGCGACCCTGGACGCAGAACAGGCATGGATGCTGGTGATCATGTGGGTGTCGAGTCCGTATGACCAGCGAGCGAGTCCATGCCTGCGCACCCATCTTCCCGCATGCCGTCATGTCTCCAGCAACTGGGGGACGCCTCCGGCCCTGCCCCGCTGAGAACGGTCGCTGACCTGAGGAATTATCTGGCCACGGTGCCTGACCCGCGGGCCCGTCGTGGTATCCGTCACCCATGGACGGCCCTGCTCACCGCTGCGGCCGCCGCAGTTCTGGCCGGCGCTGCCTCGATCACAGCGATCGGCGAGTGGGTCGCCGACGCCCCGCAGCGCGTCCTGGCCCTGCTCGGGTTCCGGCCCGATCCGCTGACCGGCCTGATCCGCCCGCCCCATGCCACGACCATCCGCCTCGTCCTGGCCGCCGCGGACGGTGACGCACTGGACCGCGCCATCGGACACTTCCTCCAGGAACGCAAGACCCCAGCCTCGGGACGGAAGATCATCGCCGTCGACGGCAAGACTCTCCGCGGTTCCCGCACCGCGAAACATCCGGCCGTCGCCCTGATCGCAGCGATGACGCACAGCGGCCAGGTCCTCGCCCAACGACAGATCGACGGGAAGAGCAACGAGATCCCGGCCTTCGCTCCACTCCTGGACAGCATCGATCTGACCGGCGCCGTCATCACCGCCGACGCCCTGCACACCCAGCACGACCACGCCACCTACCTGCACAAACGCGGAGCCCACTACCTCGCCGTGGTGAAAAGGAACCACCCCGCTCTCCACGAGAGCGTCCGGCGCCTGCCCTGGCGCGACGTCCGCCTGGACCACTACGAACGCGGACGGGCCCACCACCGCGACGAGATCCGCCGCCTGAAGACCGCCACGTTCGCCCACCTCGACTACCCCCACGCCCGCCAGGCCCTCCAAGTCGTGCGCTGGAGACGCGATCTGGGCACGGGCAAGCTGACGATCGAGCGGATCTACCTGGTCACGAGCCTGCCACCCGGCGCGGCCACAGGCAGCGAACTCGCCACCTGGGATCCGCGGCCACTGGCGCATCGAGAACCAGCTGCACCACGTCCGTGACCGCACCTTCCACGAGGACGCCTCAAAGACCCACACCCGCAGCCTGCCCCGCGTCATGGCCGGCCTGCGCAACCTCGCCATCGGTATCCACCGCCAGGACGGCCACACCAACATCGCAGCCGCCCTCCGCCGCACCGCCCGTGACCACCGACGGCCCCTCACCGCCCTCGGGCTGGCATGACGAACCCGGACACAAGATCACTTCTCAAAGACCCTGGGGCAGGATCGTCCGTGCACGCCCTTTCCCGGGCAGGCCTGAGCGCAGTCGAGGAGACGGTGACCGGCAACCAGAAGACAGACCGGCCAGACCGGCTCTCCGTCGAGCGCAAAGCGGTCGACGGCGTCCGTGTCGTTACCGTGCAGGGCGAGATCGACCACACCGTCAAAGACACCCTCACCAAAGCCCTGCTGAACGAGGACGGCACGGTTGCACCGCTGCGGATCGTGGCGGATCTCAGCGGTGTGACCTTCATGGACTCCAGCGGCATCAACGTCTTCGTCGCCGTCTACCAGCAAGTGAACGGACCGCAAGGATGGCTGCGCATCGCCAGCGCCCAGGAGTCCGTCCTGCGTGTTCTGGCGCTGGTCGGCGTCGACACCTTGATCCCTTGCCATCCGACCGTCGAACAGGCCCTCAACGCCTGACCGCTGCACTCGCGCACGCGGATGCAGACCGGTCGGCCGTCGATGCCCCGCAGAAGGCCGTCGGCAGTCCAGCAGACTCGGATGCGGAGCAGACCACCCGGTGCACAAGCCCTGCCGGTCAGCTGAACCCCGGCAGCACATCCACAGCGGCATCCACCAGCTCGTCTGATCAACTCTGACAGTTGTTCACGGACAAGCCCCTGGCGAGAAGCTGGCCGCCGAGCTGGTGCGCGCGCTGGCCAAGGAGGTGCTGGCGCTCAACCAGCACGTCGCCGAGCTCGACAAGGCCATCGTGGCCCCGTGTCGCGACCACCACACCTTCGACGTGATCACCAGCATGCCCGGTCTTGGCATCATTCCCGGCGCCGAGTTCCTCGCCGCCACGGGCGGCGACAAGGTTTCCGGCACTGCCGACCATCTTGCCGGCTTCGGCGGCGTCGCCCCGGCGCCCCGGGACTCAGGGAAGATCAGGCAAACTGCGGCGCCCGCAGCTATACAACCGCCGCCTGCAACGCGTCCTATACACCTCGGCGTTCAACATCCGGCGCTGCGACGAATCGCGCCGGTTCTACGACCGCAAACGCGCCGAGGGCAAGCGCCACACCCAGGCCGTCCTCGCCCTTGCCCGCCGCCGCATCAACGTCCTCTGGGCCCTCCAACGCGACGGCCGATGGTACGAACTGGCACCGCCCACCGCTCACGCCGCTTGACAGACGGCATTAGGAATCAGTGATTCCGGTGCCACGTGTTTCTCTCGTATGTCTCCCCGTTCGATCAGTCCACCGAGTTCTTACGGAGGCATGACATGAGGTCAGGAACCCGCTTTCACGCCGATCGCATCCGTAACCCTGGTCACCGAGTCGCGATCGACCGAGAGATCACCAAGCACTACCTGACTCGAGAACGCCAGAGGAGTCCCATGCGACGCAACACCCGCAAGCGGTCCAAGACAGCACATCGGGCCATCGCCGCCGCGGCAGGTCTCGCTCTGGGAGCGGGAGGGCTGATAGCGGTGAATGTGTACGCCTCCGCCCACGAGAGCGGAAACAGCAGCACCACGAAGCGCGCTTCCCAGGACCGGGCGAACCAGGTCCTCGCGGCCGGTAACGTCACGATCAGCTGCCCGGATGTCGGGGCGAAGCTGACCTCTGTCCCCGACCAGGCCAGAGCGCAGGTCGACAGGGAACTCGCGCTCCTGGACAAACAGGTGGCCGAGGCCTACCAGCGACTGCAGACTTCGGCCAGCGCCATCCGGCAGGACAGCAACTTCGCCAACAACGCGATTATGGGGCCGCTGAAGGACAAGCGGGTCGCGACCATCGACCGGATCGGGATCGCCATTGGCAGGTCCGCTCCCAGGCCCCAGGGTCTTGAATCCCTGGCCTCCTGCTCGCTGCGCTCGGCCGGCGGCCAGGAACAAGGCCAAGGCCAGGGACAGGAACAAGGCAACGGCGCCAGCCAGAACGGCAACGGCGGCCAGGGCGCAAACGGCCCGGTGGCGGCGGACTTCGTGGACATCACCAAGGTCCGGCCGAATGTGCAGAACCCCCCTGGGCAGCGCGGCGCTTCGCAGGGTGTGTTCACGACCCGGTGCGGCGTCAACGCGAACAAGGTGTACAACTCCGACAACATCATCGTCGCGCCCGGTGTCGGCAACGGCGCCCACCACACGCACGACTACGTCGGCAACCAGGACAACGACGCGTTCACCTCCAACGGGGAGTTCGCCGCCGCCGCGACCAGCTGCCGCAATCAGCGAGACAAATCCACCTACTACTGGCCTGTGCTCCGATTGCAGGACGGCACCCAGGAATTCGACGCCAAGCAGCTCGGCGGCGGCGCCGAGGGCAACAGCGGCCGGATCTTGACCGCGTCGAAAGTCACCTTGAACTTCGTCGGCAACCCGCGCGGCAAGGTCGTGGCGATGCCCAAGTTCCTGCGGATCATCACCGGTGACGCCAAGGCATTCACCAACGGCACCGCCAACGCCAACGCGGCATGGAGCTGCACCGGCTTCGAGAACCGGCAACTGGCGGACAAGTACCCGATCTGCCCCCAGGGCAGCAAACTGGTCCGCACGTCGAAGTTCCAGAGCTGCTGGGACGGCCGCAGTATCGACAGTGCCAACCACCGCTCGCACGTCGCCTTCGCCGACCCGAAAACCGGTGCCTGCCCGAACGGCTTCAAGGCCATCCCGCAGCTGGTCCAGCGCCTGGTCTACGCCGTAAAGGCACCGAGTCTCAACGACAACGGAAAGTCCAGCCCCTTCTACGCAGTGGACGGTTTCCCGGAGCAGATGCACAAGCCGATCACCGACCACGGCGACTTCATCAACGTTTTCGACGAGAACCTGATGAACCAGATGGTCCAGTGCATCAACACCGGCCGCAAGTGCCAGTGATCACCCCTCCCGGAATCTGAGACCCGCCGAGCCAACCCGAGCCGGCCTGCGTGGCACTCACTTCGCAGGCCGGCTCACCATGCCTTGCGCGGGCAGACGCCACGGCACCGCTGGTGCCGGTGACCTTGACCAAGGCCTCCGGCACCAGCGGCCGGCGGCCGCGCGGTTCTGGCTATCCGACCTGCCCCAAGAAGCACCCGCAACCAAACTGGTCCGCCCGGCAAAGAGCCGCTGGCACACCGCCCCGTCGGTGGCGCACCAGTGGCTGGGAGGGCTACGCGCGTCCCCGAGTCACACAGCACCGAGCACCGCCAGGTCCCCACTCCGTACCCCCCGCGGGTTCTCGCCCCCGGCCCGCGGAACCGATCAGTGACACCCGGTCACCGGCGCCGCGTGCGCCCACCCTTGCCCGTGGAACGCCCGCGTCCGCGGAGCCCGCGGTGGCGAACGGCTGACGTATGCCAGGCCCGGGCAGCGAGGTGCCGGAGTTCCTCGAGTCCGGCCCGGTCCGGGTGCGCGGAGTCCAGCGCGGCGGCGACCGCGTTTCTGGCCTCGGAACCCTGGGCACGCAGCGCCTCCTCGGCGCCGCCTGATCCCCCGGCCAGCTCCACGAGCTGGAGCAGGCTCTCGGCCAGCACCAGCAGATGTTCGGCGTCGGTCATGTCCGCGGGGGACAACAGTTCACGATGTGTCAGCGCGCTCAGCACGAGCGGCGCCAATACGGCGTCGTCGCGCAGCGCACGCAGCAGCCGCTCGCCCTCACCGTCGGGCAACGCCGCCGCCAGCACGTCGAGCATCGTCTGGGCACGCGTACGGAAGGCCGTACCCGCCATGGTCCGTACGGCGTCGGTCAGTTGCCGCAGTGCGGCATCCCGCTCCCCGTGGGCCGAGATCCAGCCGCCCAGTTCGATACGGGCGGCATCCGGGTCGTAGTCCTCCGCCAGCACCCCCAGCAGACCGGCCGGCGGCGCCTGGACCAGCTCACCGACCAGAGGTGCGTCCCGGCCGGCCGCCAGCAGCCGCTGCCGTACAGCCTGGGTGCCCAGCTCGGTGAGGCGGATGAGTTCGACGGGCCCGGCGGTCAGCTCCTCGCGCAGGCAGCGGTCGCGCTCCCGAGCCGCCGCCGGATCCGCTGCCGTCCCCATGACTCCCAGCAACTCCCCGAGCTCCTGCGGCATGCCCGCGGGCAGTTCAGGTCCGGAATCTTCGAGATCGGAGAGATCGGCCTCCAGGAACACCGGATCGGCCATCCCATGCTCACGCTCGACCGCTCCCAAGTCCACCAGCGCGTCGAGTACCGAGCGCAGGTCCCGGTCAGCGTGCTCGAACCACATTCGGTGCTGGAGGTCCGGGCCGGCGTCCAGGTGGAAGCGGGCCCGGTAGCCCAGGTGCACGGAGTCACGCAGCGAAGGCCAGGGCATCGGGTACGGCAGGCTGTAGAGCGTGTTCAGTACGTCCTCCAGCATCTCGTCGTAGATGTCGAAGAGCATCGACTCGACGTGCCAGCCGCTGCGCGCCCCGATCAGAGCCTGCCGCAGTTCGAAGAGAGCGTCGAAGGCGCGCGACCAGAGCTGAAGCGGGTCGGCCAGCACCGGCCGGGCCTTGGCCACCGCATACAACCGACCCTTGGCCACCCGGACCAGCCGCGCCTTCTTCGCCCACTCCACCAGCAGTCCCAGCCGCGGCAGGTCGTTCGAAGAGCGCACCCCCTCGGTCCTGTCGCCGGTGCCCAGCCCGTCCACCAGCTCGCGGACGTCGGCCATCCGCAGCCGCCCCGCGGCCGTCACCACCCGCCCCTCGCGCCCCACCCACTCCGCAAGCCCCCGCAACTGCACCACAATCGTCGACGCCTCGGCCCGTCGTCGCAGTTCACCGTCCGAAGGCAGCACCACAGGCAGCTGCGGCTCGGCCCGGGCCCCATCGGCCAACCCTGGGCCGTTCAACCGCCGGTCCATGATCACGTCAAGGGTCCGCTGGTCGAAGGCGACGTCCCCGCGCTGAGCGCGCTCCGCGAACCGCTGAAACGCCGCCCCGTCCATGACGTCCACGCCCTGCTCGGCAGCGGTCACCGCCCAGAACTTCGCCAGACCCCAGCGGGTACGGTCCGCCATCGCCACCGGATACCGCTCCGCGGCCGCGTCCACCGCGCCGAGGGAGTCATCAAGCGCGGGACCGCGTGGGTCCGCCAACCGCACGGCGTGCAGAAAGCGCAGCAGGGTACGCAAGGTGCCCGGACCGTCGCCGCGTTCCTCCCCGGGAAGCTCGGTGAGCTGTTGGGGAAGCCAGGCCAGCAGCAACTCCTCCACATGCCGCGGCTCCCACAACCCGAGCCGACCGTCGGCGGTCGCCCGGTGCCGGTAGTCCAACGCCACCTCGACCAGGAACCCGTCCACCTGTAGCCCCTGCTCCCCCGCCCACCGGACCAACCGGTCGATCAACAGCCCGCACGCCGCCTCGAACTCCTCCTCGGCCCCTGCTTCGCACCGCATCCGCATGAAAATCCGCCCCGCCGTCCGCAGCTCTGCTCGCCTCGCTACGCTACCGCCGAACCGCGGCGCACCGCACTGAGAGGTGTGCATCGTGAAGTCGCAGGTCACGGGTCTGGTGTGAATGGCGAGTTGGGTACTCGTGCCGGTCGGCGGCCGATGACCATGGCGTAGATCATCGGGCAGGGGTCCGGCTCCGGCGGGATGCCGGGTTCGGCTGCGCCCACGACCGGCCCCCGCCTACGATCCGTCAGCAGGTCGGCACGCCGTGAGAACCCTGGAGGGCGCGGGGGATGCAGGAGCGGCAGTGGATCACCGCCCGCCGGAGCGAACTGGATGCCCTTTCCGAGGAGTTGGGCAAGCAACTCCAGGAGGTCCAGGCCAGGGCCAGCAGGACACAGATGCCCGCATCGATACCGATCGGGAAAACGTAGGCGAAGCTCCCGAAGCCCTTCTGCAGAGCCAGTTCACGAACGGCCGCGTACGAGCCCGCGAAACCGATACCGGCGATCGCGACAGCACCGAACACGACCACGCCGATCAGCACCCGGTGCATCCGTGTCAACGGCAACGGCGCGGCCACCCCCACTCCCCCTTCGATCGCACTAGCGAACACATGACGCTCTGTCACGCACAGCAGGACGGCGGGAGAGGTTTACGCGTCGTGCAGGACGACGACCGTGCGATGCGGAAAGGCCCCACTCCTCCGTCACGGGGGCAGCAGGCGAGCGGGGCCGCTCAAGGGGTCATGCTCAGAGCGTGGTGCGGCTGATCCTGTGCACCCGACACCGACTCCCGCCGTGGTGTGGATCTACACCGCCGTACTCGTCCTGATCGCGGTCGGCGGCCAGCGGCAAGGGCCGCAAGCCACCGTGTACGGGACCTTCATACCCGCCACCCTCGCCTTGGCCGTCTACGGCGGCTTCCTCGCCCCGCTCTGGACTGGCTCGTACTGTGCGCTCCCAGGAGGCAGGAGGCGTACGAGTCGGCCGCCTTCGGCAGGGGAGAAGAGGATGCGACGGGGGCATTCACGGATGTCCCGCTTGCCACTATGGTATGGGAGCGCTCCCATTCGCCTTACGGCGATCCGGTCCCGGACCGGCCGGGCGCTTTGGTGGGTGCGCGGCACTTCTACAGTCGGGCGGTTCGGCGGGCGAGTCGCCGCTCGGCCGACCTGACGTCTGCGCGCTGATGCCGGTCGGCTGCCCGCCGTGCCGCATCACCGCAGAGGAGATCCCCCACATGATCATCGGACACGTCGGCCGGAGCCGGAAGCGGCTCCGCTTCCACCGCTTATTCGCCCTGCTGGGAGCCGTGTTACTGGCCCTCGCCGTGGCCTCGCTGCCGTCCCCGGCGGCGGCGCACGGCGTCGCCATGGGGCCCGGCTCGCGCACGTATCTCTGCTACCTGGACCTGCTCCAGAACGAATCGACCCAGATGCCCTCCAACCCGGCCTGTCGCGCCGCCGTCCAGCAGGCCGGCACCACGCCGCTGTACAACTGGTTCGCCGTGCTGGACTCCAACGCCGGTGGCAGGAGTGTGGGCTACGTCCCTGACGGGAAGCTCTGCAGCGCCGGCGACAGGAGCCCGTACAACTTCTCCCCCTACAACGCGGCCCGCACAGACTGGCCGAAGACGCACCTCACCTCGGGCTCGAGCATCCAGATCAACTACAGCAACTGGGCACACCACCCGGGCAGGTTCGAGGTGTACATCACCAACAACGGCTGGTCGCCCACCACTCCCCTGGCATGGGGTGACCTGACGCATCTGCAGACCGTCACCGACCCGCCGCAGACGAGTGGCCCGGGTAGCGTGGGCGGCCACTACTACTGGGACCTGCGGCTGCCGGCGCGGTCCGGTCCGCACATGCTCTTCGTCCAGTGGATCCGTTCGGACAGCCAGGAGAACTTCTTCTCCTGCTCCGACGTCGTCTTCGATGGCGGTCAGGGCGAGGTCACGGGTCTGGGCGGTGGCCGGACGACGGCCGACGCGATCGCCGCGAAGGCGGCGGGGTCCACCGGCATCCAGGCAGCGGCGGCTCACACCGGGCACGGGACGCATGCCGCCGCGGCGCCGGACGTGGACGCGGCGAACGCCGCCGCCGAGGCAACGAGCGGCTCGCCGCTCACCGCGCTGGCCGGCCCGCTGGCGGGAGCCGCGGTACTGGTGGCCTGCGTCGCGGGCGCGGCGTTCCACCGCGGACGGCGCCGCCGGCAGGCCGACGCCCGACCGTGATCCCCATCCCCTTTGGGCCTGTCCGGTGGATCGTGTCGCAGCACCGGGTGCAGTACCCGCCGGTGCGGTCCCGCAAGGAGCCGTCGCTTACCGCCGCATGATCCGCCCAACAGGCCCTGACACCAGGCGCGGCCTCGAGGCGGCGAACGCCGCCGCCTCGAGGCCGCGCCACAGCGACGGACGGCGGGTGCGCTCGCGCACCCGCCGGATGAAGCCCGCACTCACTCGACCGTGGAGCCGACTCCTTCCCGCCCGTGGGGCGGCTCTCCCTCGCCCGTGGAGCCGACATGCTGAAACGACGCTGGGCAATACCCCTGCTGATCGCCTCACTGCTGTCCCTCTCGACCCTCCCGGCAGCCTCCGCCTCCCCGCTGGAGCCCCCGAGACCCGCCGACGCCGGCGCGGAGTCGTCCGTACCGCTGCCGGAGATCGCCGCGCGCACCACCCAGGTCGCCTCCGGCCTGAAGCGCCCCACCGCCATCGCCGCGCCCGACGACAGCTCGGGCCGGCTGTTCATCACCGAGAAGCGCGGCACCGTGCGGGTGTACCACCCGGACACCGGCCTCGCGCAGAGTCCGCTCATCGACATCACGGCCGCGGTGGACGAGTCGGGCAACGAGCGCGGGCTGCTCGGCATCGCGACGACGCCCGACTTCCCGGACAGCCGGGAGGTGTATCTGGCGTACACCGCGCTGCCGGATGGAGCGGTGACCCTGGGCCGCTACGACCTCGACGACGCGAGCCTTAAGGTGCTGCTGTCCCAGGAACACGCCACGTACAGCAACCACAACGGCGGCCAGCTCGCCTTCGGCCCCGACGGCCACCTGTACTGGAGCATCGGCGACGGCGGCGGTTCCGGAGACCCCTTCGACTCCGGACAGCGGCTGGACACCCTGCTGGGCAAGATCCTGCGCATCGACGTGAGCCGGAGCTGCGGGAACCTCGCGTACTGCGTGCCCGGGGACAATCCGTTCGCCGGCGTCGCGGGAGCCCGCCCGGAGATCTGGACCTACGGGCTGCGCAACCCCTGGCGGTTCTCCTTCGACCCCGCGGACGGCTCGCTGTGGATCGGCGACGTCGGTCAGGGCAGGTGGGAGGAGATCGACCGGCTGCGCCCTGCGGAGCAGCCCGGGGCAAACCTCGGCTGGTCCTGCCGCGAAGGGCTGGTGGTGTTCGACGAGGCCCAGTGCGGGGGCGGCGCCGAGCTCACCGATCCGGTCTTCACCTACTCACCGCGCACCGGCAACTGCGCGGTCATCGGCGGGCAGGTGTACCGCGGCAAACAGTTCGCGGACCTGGTCGGGGGCACGTACATCGCCACCGACTACTGCTCGTCCACCGTCTGGGCGCTGCGCGACGACGGCGCGGGCGGCTACCTCCAGGCCGAGATCGGGCAGACGCCGACCCAGGTCACGGCGTTCGGCACCACGCCGGAGGGGGAGCTCTACGTCGTCAACGACCTGCCCGGTGGACTGCACCGGGTGTCGTTCGAGAGGGTCGCGCCGACCTGCCGGATCACCCAGACCACGAACGCCTGGGGCGGCGGCCTGACCGCGAACCTCACCCTCACCAACACCGGCACCACACCCGTCTCCGGCTGGCAGCTCGTCTTCCCCCTCGCCCTGGGCCAGACGATCATCTCGGACTGGAACACCGACCTCGTCCAGAACGGCGACATAGTCACCGCAGCCAACGCCGCGTACAACGGCACGATCGCACCGGGCGACAGCGTCGAGATCGGCTACCTGGCCAACCACACGGGCAACACCTCGGCCCCTGAGAGATACACCCTCAACGGACACGCCTGCACCATCGGCGACTGAAGTTCCCCCAAGGCCGGGTAGGTGCCGTTGGGCCGCTCTTCGACGTGCTCCCGGGCCAGTTGGACAATCCGGCTGACAGGAACTCCGCAGAGGAGAACGAGCGCTCCGGCAGCACGAACGTCCGGAGGAAGTTCTGCGTCTTGGACGCAACGCCCGGCGTCACGGCATGCCCGCACCGTGACGCCCCGGCTGCACACTGCGGACGGGCTACGTCATCAACTCGATGTGCGGATGCTCGGGCTTTGCCGGGCAGACGAACAGGTGCTGCCGGTAGCCGCTGCCTATCTGGACACCGGTCGCGTTGTAGCCGCGGTGGCCGGGGTACGGTCCAGCACCTGGGTGGGGGTGCGGAGACCAGCTGCTGCCGGCGTCGTCCCCTTCCTCGAACGTGGCGACGGTCATCAGGACCTCCATGCCGGTGCCGCACTCGGAGCAGGGCTGCGGGCTGGGGTCGGTGGAGTTCCAAGCGGGCCAGCCGCCGACCTTCCAGCCGGGTGCGTTGGACAGCACACAGTCGTAGTACGTGTCCGGGTCCATGTCTTCCGCTGCTGCCTGCGGCACACTCCACTGCTTGAGCTGCTCCCGCAGTTCTTCGCTCAGCTCCAGATGGTCGGGGTACTCGGTGATCTGCTCCGGTTCGAGCACGCACGGTTCCGGTAGATAGCCGTCGAACTGCACTGCGGGCGGCTCGGGGGGCGTGTCGAGAATGTCGGTGACGGCGGCTGCCGAACGCCAGAAGAGCAGGGTCCTGGGCATGATCGGATGATCGAAGGGGCACCACAGAACCTGCAGCAGGTCCTTGCCCTCCGGCGGGCTCAGATCGGGCACATCCCTTACGTACAGCTGCGCGACGGGCAGCATCGCTATGGGGCCGTCGTACGCCTGCACCGCCAGCCCCACCGGATACGTCCGAGGGGGTCGGATCCGCTCGAGCGTCTCCCGTTCCTCCGCAGTCAGGTCCCGGCCGTGCGAGGCGGCGAAGATCCGTCGTTCCAGCCGCAGATCCGCCGGGGACTGGGCTGGGTTGATGCCATCCACCACATGCGGTTCCTCGCAGTGCGGCCACGGCTCCTCAGCGGGCCACAGCAGCGGCCCGCCGATCGAGCTGTCGTGCCACGTCGGCGCCCCAGGGCGGGGGTGCAGGCGGGTCGCCGTGCGCGCCAGCGGAGCCAGTTGGGGAAAGACCGCGGCAACGTCGATCGGCCGTGGCGGAGTGACAGGAGTGACATTCATGTCCGCAATCTTGCCAATCGCCTCTGACAACGGCCCTCGTGACCGAACCTGGTGCCCGGCGTCGAGCAGTTGCCAGCCGACCCATTCCGCCCACGCCCGATCCGCCCCCGCATGGCTGATGAACCAGACTGCAGCCGACGTACCGTCAGATGCCTTGCCGGATGCCCCGATTGCGCTCATCGTGTTCCCCCGAAACCAAAAGCAGGAAGCCACGGATTCTCCCCCGAACCCTGTGCCGCATAGCGGCACAGCAACGGAAGAGAAGGCCAGAATCCTCAGGCTTCAGCCCGAGAAGCAAGTCAACTCGATCAAGGCCGCGCCGAGGGCGACCGCTCCATCACCACCCACGTCATGCCGGCCATCTCCTGCTCACCGACCCCGAAAACCTGCCCCCGAAGGAAACGACCCTGGTGGAGCAGACCGCCGCGGCCTGCCCAGCGATGACCGCACTCGCCGATCTCATAGGCGGCTTCGCCGCCCTGTCGCCCAGATTGAGGGCGAGCCCGAGAACAAGAACCCTGGTCCCGCCGGAGCCCGAACTGGCTGTACGGGAAAGCGGCGGCCCTCCTCCCTCACGGCGGAGCCGGAACCAGCGGATCTTCAGGGACTACCTGCACGCACATCCCGAGGACGCGACCCGACACACGCAGCTCAAGCAGCGATCGTCACCGCTGGTACGGGACCGGCCTGCGAACCTTTCCGACCAGAGCAGCAGCACCCACCCTCATTTCGGCGGAGCAGAGATCGCAGGCCGACCGGCCTCTATCATCTCGGCGACCCGGGCCGTCGTCTCCCGCAGCCACATGTGCGCCGCGTCGTGCATGTGGACCGGATGCCACCACAAGGCCTGCTGGAGCGGCACGGCGTCATAAGGCGGTTCCATGATGCGGACGTGTGCGAGTCCGTCCAGCTCGTCGGCGAGACGCCTCTGCAGGAGAGCTACCCGGCGGGTGCCCGCGACCAAAAGTGGCATCAGCTGGAAACTGTCGACCGAGACCGCCACGCGCGGCTCGATGCCGAGCATGGCGATCTGGCGGGCGGCGGGGGCGTCGTTCGACAGCGACCCTGTGATCTTCACAGCCGAGATAGGCAGCGCCCCCAGCCGACCGAGCCGCAGCGCAAAGAACGTACGACCGTCACGGTGGCGCCTGCATGAACCCCGTCAACTTGACCCGGCCCTGAAGGACCGGGCTTGGAGGTAGTGCCCGGCTGGCTGCCGGGTTGGACTCCTCCGTCCAGACACCCCTATCGAGTGGCAGGGACGCGTGACTCACGCCCCGCGTTCCACACGCTCTCGCCACGCGCGGCGATGTTGTGGGAAGCATTCCGGTCGGCGTGGACAACGACCCCGCACCCCCGGCAGATGAAAAGCCCCTGGTCGACACGGTTGCGTTTGTCGACGTGGCCGCACGCGGCGCATGTCTGCGACGTGTACGCGGGATCGACGAAGACCAGGGGCACGCCTGCCCGCTTGGCCTTGTAGACGATGAAGTCTGCGAGCTGGGCGAACGCCCAGGAGTGGAGTGCGACCCGTTGGGGCTTGCGGAGCCGTACCCGGGAGCGGATGCCCTTGAGTTCTTCGAGGGACAGGCCGCGCCCGGTGCGTTCAGCCTCGGTCACGATCGTCTTGGAGATGATGTGGTTCTGGTTGGCGACGTGCCGCGCCTCTTTGCGGGCACGGGCCTTGAGTCGCCGCTGGGCGCTCTTGGTGCGCTTCTTCTGGAGCTTGGCACGCAGGACAAGCTGTCGCTTGCGGTACCTGCCCAGCCCCCGCCCGGCGGCGAGGTAGCCGGTGGACGTGGTGGCGATGTTGGCGATGCCGAGGTCCACGCCGATGAAGCCGTCCGGCCCGTACTGCTCGGCCTCGGGTACCTCGCAGGTGGCGATCAGGTAGAAGACGCCGTCACGCTCGATGAGGTCGGACTCTCCCTGCCGGTGCGCCCGGAGCGTCTTGAGCGCGTCGGCGGAGCAGACAAAGCGGACGCTCTTGAGCCGTCCGGAAGTGGTCCAGATGGACACGGTCTGCTGGTCGTACTGCCAGGAAAGGCACCGGTCGTCGTACGCCTGGGCGGCCTCGGGCCGGAAGACGATCGGCTTGGACTCCGCCTTACGGCGGCGCTTGGAGCCTTCCTTCCCAAGATTCCCGGCCCGAACGTTGGCCTTGAGTGTGGTGTAGGCGTCGCGCACCTTCTTGATGGTGTGCTGCGCGGCCTGCGCCCCGAAGCCCCGGGCCTTGAGTTCGGCGTAGGTGTGCTTGCGCAACTCGTACTCACGCGGAACACCGTGCTCGAACGCCACCTCCGACACCCAGTTCGCGGCGTCGTTGACCGTGCGCAGGGTCGACTCGAGTACCGACGCCTGGATGGCATCCGGCACGAGTTTCACCTGCACGACGATCTTCACGGGAACGAATATAGCATTGCTCTATGTCACCTCGATGGGAACCAAACCCCGATATCCGCAGGGGCCGTAGCGTCGTCTACACCCTTCATGCGCACTTGGTCTTCACCCCCAAGTACCGGCGCGGACCGTTCACCGACGACATCCTCAAGCGCTGCGAAGAGGTCATGCGGGATGTGTGCGCGGACTTCGGCGCGGACCTGCGCGAGTTCAACGGCGAGCGCGATCACGTACACCTGCTGGTGCATTACCCACCGAAGGTCGCCATCTCCCGACTCGTCGGCAGCCTCAAGGGCGTCTCCGCCCGCCGCTTGCGCCAGGAGTTCCCCGGCCACATCCGCCGGTACCTGTGGGGCGAGCACTTCTGGTCTCCGTCCTACTTCGCCGCATCATGCGGCGGCGCACCGCTCGCCCTGGTGAAGGAGTACATCGCGAACCAGAAGCGTCCTGACTGAGGTCAACAGCGCAGACCCGTGCGCCCGCGCGGGTCAGAGCAGCCGAGAGAAGCGATTCCTCCCGGGCGTGAACGCCCGGGGTTCCTCGCTAGATCATGCTGAACTCACGGACCACCTCGCGCCTCTGATCACGGGCGGCCTATCCGCCGGGGACACATTCATCCCGTCGGCTTGAAGACAGGGCGACGACCACGGCACGCAGTCCCAAGACCGGCCATCACCACGGCGTCGAGCAAGGGCCCAGCCGCCCCGAGGTGTCTTCGAGCTGCACGATGGCGTCCGCAGCGAAGAACGATCCGAGCTCCTCGAGTACCACGGGTGGATACCGGTCCCAGGCCGTCTGCGGCCTTGCTGGACGCCTCCGGCATATGGGCCCCGACCGCGGCGTACACCGCCGCCGAAGCCCATATGCCCTCTGCCGCCCAGCAGTTCGCGGCCCTGGCCGAACAGCCCGCAGCCCCGCCTTGTCCGCGGCCGCGGGCGGGGAGCTGTCGCCGGCGCAGTGCGTGCTGTACGTGGGCGTTGCCGGGCCCTGCGCTAGAGGGTCAGGTTCCAGGCGTCGATCTTGCCTGTGTCGGAGGCGGCGTTGTCGTTGACGCGTAGCCTCCAGGTGCCGTTCGCGACCTCCGAGGAGGCGTTCACGGTGTAGGTCTGGGCGATGTTGTCGGCGCTGCCGCCGGTGTGGTTGTGCAGCGTGTAGACGGTGCCGTCCGGCGCCACCAGGTCGACCTTCAGGTCACCGATGTAGGTGTGCTTGATGTCCACACCCACCTTGAGGGTGGCCGGGGCGTTGCCGGTCACACCGGTGACGGCGATCGGGCTCTCCACGGTCGCGTTGTCGTTGATGGCGAAGTCCGCGAGGTTCTCGAAGTACTTGCCGGGCGGCGGGGTGGTCCCGACGGCCTTGAGGGCGTCGGTCTGTCCCTCGCCGAAGAACGAGTTGTTGGCGGTCGTGCCCGTGCAGCGGCTGTCCGAGGGGCAGGCGATGTCGTTGGCCTGGGCGGCAAGCTTGGCGCGGATCTGTGCCGGGGTGCTGCCCGGGTTGGCGCTGGCGATGAGTGCCGCCACGCCGACCACGTGCGGGGTGGCCATCGAGGTGCCGCTCTTGCTGCCGTAGCCGCCGCCGGGGACGGTGGAGTACACGTTGCTGCCCGGCGCCGCGACGTCGATGACGCCCTGCCCGTAGTTGGAGAACGAGGCCTTGGTGACGCCCGTGCCGTTGGCCGCGACGGTGACCACGCCCGGCAGCTCGGTCGGGATGTCGAGGCAGGCGTTGGTGATGGTGCGGGTGACCGGCGTCGAGTCGTTCGGGCTCGCGGAGTCGGTCGTCTTGTGGGCGAGGTCGTAGTTCTCGTTGCCCGCGGCGGCGATCTGGAGGGAGCCCTTGCCCTCGGCGTACTCCTGGGCGCGCTTGACGCCCTCGATGATGGCGGCCTGGTCGATGTTGTCCGGGCAGTTGAACTGCCACGGGTCCGTGTAATAGCTGTTGTTGGTGACCTTGAAGCCGTGGTCACCGGCCCAGACGAAGCCGCAGATGGTGTTCTCGGCGAAGAAGAAGGAGTTGCCCGGCTCGGCGACCCGCACCGCGGAGATCGTCACCCCGGGGGCCACGCCGACGACGCCCTTGCCGTTCTTTGTCGCGGCGATGGTGCCCGCTACGTGGGTGCCGTGCGTGTCGACGTCCCGCCAGGCGCCGGCACGGGTGTCGGGCTTGCCGTAGGCGCAGGAGACCGAATCGGCCGCGTTGAAGTTGGGCGCCAGGTCCTGGTGCTGGTCGTCCACACCGGTGTCCAGGATGCCGACCTTGACTGAGGCGGAGCCCGGGTTCACGGCCCAGGCCTGGTCGGCCTTGATCTGGCTCATGTCGGCCCGGACCGGTTCTCCGGCCGGGGTCGAGGCCTGAGCCGGATTGGCCGGGAGCGCCGGGTTGTAGGCGTCGGCCGGGACGTCCGAGGTGCGCGTGGCGCCGACCTGCTGCACGCCGGCGACGCCGCGCATGGTGGCGGCGAATCCGCTGGACGCCGAGTGGGCGACGATCACGCCGATGGCGTCGAAGTTCGAGAAGACGGTGCCGCCGTTGGCCTCGATCGCGGAGCGGACCGCCGAACTGTCACCGGGGGCGGTGATCACGAGGTAGGCACGCGTGCCGGCCACCCAGGTCGCGCTCTGGGAAGCCGGCACGGCGGCCGGAGCGTGAGCCTTGGCGGCGGAGGGGGTGACGGGGAGCGTGCCCGCAAGGGCGCCCGGGGCACCGAACGCGAGAGCGGCGCCGAGCGTGGCCGCCAGCACCAGCACGCGTCTAGGGCGGCTGGATATGTGGGGTATCAATGCGTCCTCCGGAGACGGTCCGGCCGGGCTGAGGGCACCGGCCGGGCCGTACGAAACGAGTGGTGGATGCAAGATGTCAGACGGGTCCTCCTGTACGGAAGTACCTTTCCGTACCGGGACGTTATAGGGGCATGGCTGAAAGTCGACGACGTGTCGCTTCCCAAGAACGGGAAGATGTCGGTCGCCGTCGCGCAGCAATAGTCGGTGCGGTGCTGCACCTGCCCACCCTGCGCATCCACCGGGGCCGGGTGCGGGCCGACCTCGCCTACACCCACGCCGCCCCCAAGACACGGCGCAGCGGACACACGGTCGCGCTCGGCGTGGACTGGGGCCTGAACACCCTGCTGTCCGCCGGGGCCGCCCGCCTCCACGCCGACGGAACGATCGCGGCCCTCGGCGCGGGGGGCATGTTCCGTGCGGCTGGTGTTCTTGCCAAGCAGCACCGGCTGCGCCGCCTGTCCGAGCACCTGCACGCCAAGGCCGATCACTACCAGCGGCTCATCGGCGACGACGAGCAGCACGCCCTGACGGCCAGGCACCAGGTTCTCGCCGAGGTCGATGGAGGCCCGCGGCATGGGCCGCACCATGAACACCAGGCTTTCCCAAGCCGTGCGCGGGCAGATCGCGGACCGGATGCGGCACCTGGCCGCCGAGGTGGGCATCGCCGTGGTCACCGTGCCCGCGAGGAACACCTCGAAGCACTGCCCGCAGTGCCTCGTCCCACTGCGGCACCGCAAGGCCCCCGACCGGCCCACCGTAGCGGGCTGGAAGTGGGCCCTGTGCGGCTCCTGCGGCTGGCAGGGCGACCGCGACCAGGGCGCCTGGCGGCGTATCGCCGCCCGCGGCCTCACCCACCAGACCAAGACCGTCACCGACCGCACCAGCGGGGCCATGGTCATCCGCACAGTGATCGACAAACTCGAAGCGGGCGCGGTCATCACCCCCGAGCCCAGGACCAGCCGGACGGATCGCTCCAAGACCGGACCCACCCGGCAACAGACAGCACGCCCCGCGCCCAGGCGACGCAGGGCACCCTCCCCCGTCAGCCCCTCGGGTCCGGCGGGCCAGCGTCCGCAGGGACACGCTCACACGGACCGGACCCGGCTGCCCCGCGCGGCCGACCGGAACCAGGGCGTGACGACGATCAGCACACCTCACCGGCCGCGATGGGCGACGCTGGGCGCGGGTTTCCACCTGCACGCTCACACCACCCCGCCACGGTGGGCAGACCCCATACCGGACACCACGTCTGACATGGGATCACTAAGCTAATCAGGGACGCTGGCACCACCACGTCGGCATCGAGTTTTGGGCGGAAGTTCTCGCGGTTCCGCTGGTCGGTGCCGACCGCGGCAGCAGCATCGGCAGGTGGGCTCGGCGCCAGGGGGGAACATGCTTGAACTCACCGAGATGATCCGGGAGTTGCGCCGGGAACTGATCGAGGCGACGGCCGATGGCTCCGGACAACCGGTCCGCTTCGAGCTTGGCCCCGTGGAGATCGAGGTATCCGTGGCTGTGTCCCGCGAGGCTGGCGGCAGTGGCAACGTGCGGTTCTGGGTCGTCGAGGCCGGCGCCGACGGAGAGTACGGGCAGGCGACAACACAGCGGATCGCCCTCACCCTCCATCCGAGGACCGTCAGTGCCGACGGGGCAACACAAACGGCGCTGATCGGCGGCAAAAAGGTCTCCGGAGAGCGGTGATTGCCTTTGCAGCATGCTGCCTCCCGTGCCGACCGGCCTGCGCGTCGACTACGCCGCTGAGGTCATCGTGGAGCCGGCGGGCGGCGATGGTCGACGTGGATCCGGCTATCTCATCGCGCCCCGGAAGGTTCTGACCGCACGACACGTGGTGAGGGACGCTACTGCCGTGCAGGTGCGCTTCAACGCGGACCGGCCGGGCCAAACGGAGTGCACGGCCGCTGTGATCTGGCAGCACGCCGAGAATGACATCGCGGTGCTGGCCGTGCCCGAGGCGCCCCCGGCCAATCCCGCCGAGATCGGCAAGGTCGGTGAGCGGGACGCAGTCATCCACGCCGGCGCCGTTGGCTTCCCCGCCTTCAAGATGCGCATCGCGCCCGACGGCTCCCGCTACCGCGACGCGGAGCACGTCCACGCCACGTGCGCGGTGCTGTCCAACCGCCGCGAAGGCACCCTCGACCTGTCGGTTCCCCCGCCCGCGCCCCTAGCCAACGGCTCCCCTTGGGCCGCGATGTCCGGAGCCGCCGTTTCAGCCGAGGACGCATCGTCGGAGTGATTGCTGACGCAGTGCACGACCGCGTCATCGGCATACCGTTCGAACTGGACACCCCGGAAGTCCGCACATCTGTCTCAATCTTGTCCCTGTCGGTGAGGTCTCAGGAGGTGCCTTGGACACTGGCCAGCACACTCGATGCCTTGTACCCACACTCACCTTGCATACCGGCTGCTCGCTCCGGAGAACGGCTCAGTCAACGGCGTCACGCAGCAGATCCCGCAGTTTCAGTGCCGCCGGTAGCGGGTCGGCAGGCAGCGCCACATGTACGGTCCGGCGCAGGGCTGGGTCGGTGAGGCTGCACAGGACGAGTTCGTCGGGGACTGCCCAGGCGGCCAGCGAGGGGACCAGCGCCACCCCCAGCCCGGCGGCCACGTAGCCGAACTTCCCGGACCACTCCGCGATCCGGATGATCCTTCTGGGGGTGAAGGCCGCCCTGGCGAAGGCGTCGGCGAGCATCGTGGGACGGTCACCGTACGCGTTCTGGAGCCAGGCTTCATCACGCAGTTCACGCAGGTCGATCGTCCCGGCTCCGGCCAGGCGGTGCCCCCGTGGGAGAGCGACGAACAACTCGTCCTCGCACAACGCGGTCGTCGTGACACCGTCGGCCGACGGCAGACCGGACGGGTAGTCGCTGACGATGGCGAGGTCCAGCACCCCGTCCGCGAGGCGCGCCATCAGCGTGTCGGTCGGGCCCTCGACCGCGACGACCTCGACATCCGGCCTGGCGTCCTGGAGTGTCCGCAGGGCGGTGGGCACCAGCGAGATGTTGGCGGTGGCGAACGCGCCGATGTGCAGCAGCCCGCCGTGGCCGGCGTGCAGCACGGCCAGTTCCCGCTCCGCCCGCGACAGCCGGTCGAGCACCTCCATGGCGTGCCGATGCAGGGAACGGCCTGCGGGATTCAGCCGTACGCCCCGAGGGAGCCGTTCCAACAGCGGCCCACCCGCCTGCTGTTCCAGCGCGGCGATCCGCCGGGACACCGCGGACTGCGTGTAGTTGAGCCGGGCCGCCGCTTTCGTGAACGATCCGGTCTCGGCCACGGTCACGAGCAGCCGCAGCGCGTCGATGTCGAACACGTTCCTCCGTCCTTCGAGGTCCTCTCCTGCGGCCCTCACCATCGTGCGCCAATGCATTCCTCAGATGCATGGATCCTATGCAATCCACTCGCTGGTGGAATGCCATGCCTCGGCCTAACGTCGTTCAGGCGGCGGTGCTTTGAGGGGGACAAGCGCCGCCGCTCTCCAATGGCCCGCGAAATCCGAGGGAGAAGTGTGTGGGTGCGAAAGGGAGTTGGGATGGGGCGGGACCGATGACCCGCGGGGCCTCGCTCGGGTTGCCGGCGATGCTGGCCGATCTGGAGGACCTCGTACTCTGCGAGTCCTTCTCGGCGGACCACGCGGCAGTGGCGCGCAGCGCCGAGGCGGTCGGCGCCCTGGGGGCCAGGCTGTTGGGGGCCGGGCCGGAGGTGATCGTGATCGATGGTGTGACCCATCTGCGGTGGAGCTTCGGCACTCCGCGGGTCCTGCTGGTGGGACACCACGACACGGTGTGGTCCATGGGCTCGCTTCAGAAGCACCCCTGGTCGGTGGCCGACGGGATCGCCCGCGGCCCCGGGGTCCTGGACATGAAGGCGGGCCTGGTGCAGATGTTCCACGCGCTGGCCTCCCTGCCCTCCCCGGAGGGGGTGTGCGTTGTGGTCAACGGGGACGAGGAAGTCGGCTCCGCGACCTCCCGGCAGCTGATCGAGGAATCCGTGCGGGGGTGCGCGGCCGCCTTGGTGCTGGAGGCGTCCGCGGACGAGGAAGGCGCGCTCAAGACCGCCCGCAAGGGCACTTCGCGGTACGAGGTCGTCGTGCACGGCCGCGCCGCACACGCGGGCTTGGAACCGCACAAGGGGGTCAACGCCGCTATCGAGGCCGCTCACCAGGTCCTGGCCGTCGCCGACCTCGCAGGCTCAATGGGCGACACCGGAGCCCCCTGCCCCGCCCTGGGTGCGCCGACCATCACGCCCACCCTGCTGACGGCCGGCACCACGCTCAACACAGTGCCCGGGCTGGCGAAGGTGTCGGTGGATGTGCGCGTGCCGACCCTGGCGGCGCAGGACCGGATAGACAAGTTCATGCGAGGGCTCGTCGCCCGGCTGCCCGGAGCCCGACTGGAGGTACTGGGCGGCAGGAGAAGGCCGCCGATGGAACCGGAGTCCTCCGCCGAACTGTTCGCTCTCGCCTCCCGAATCGCCGTGGAATTGGGCCAGGAACCGCTGCGGGGGATCGCCGTCGGCGGCGCCTCGGACGGCAACTACACCGCGGCGGCGGGCTGTCCGACGCTGGACGGCCTGGGCGCCGTGGGCGGTGGCGCGCACGCGGACACCGAGTACGTCGAGATCGCCCAGATGGTCCCCCGCACTCGTCTGCTCGCTCGACTCATTGACCACGTGACCAGCTGAAGCGGCCTTGCAGAGTGTCGCTCCGAAACGAAACCGAGGCCCCTGTATGAGCGTGCCGGGTTCCCCGTCCCCTGAAGTCGCCCAACTGGCTTCCCGTAGAGGCTTCGGCCGACTCGAGCACACCTTCCTGCCGAGGAAGGAGGTCAACGTGCAGGAGAAGTACCGGGGACTGTTCTTCGCCGCTTCCCTGACCGGCATCGCCGGCCTGGCGACCGGAGGCATCCTGTTGTGGGTCTACATAAGCTGGTGGGTGGGGTGGTACCCCCTGTTCTTCTCCGCGCTGAGCATAGGTGCCCTGCTCAACAGCCCCAACTTCCGGAAGAGACTCGGCAGTCAGCGCCTGCACCTCTTCGAGAGGGGTCTGCTCGTGGACAGGGGCGCCGGGCAGTTGTTCGCGGTTCGATGGGACCAGGCGGTCCATTACCAGGAAACCGTCCAGGAAGTGATCATCTACAAGGGCACGAAGACCCCTTTCAACACCACGCACACCTCCACCCTGGTGGCGCCCAACGGCACCAGAGCGGAGATCTCGTCCCGCTTCGCCGACTTCGGGACCTGGCTGCCCCTGATCTCCGAGGCCGTCGCCCGCGCCCAGGCTCAGAAGGTGTGGGAGGCGGTCCGTGAGGGTCACAGAGTGAGCCACGGCCCGTTCAGCGTGGACGCCACCGGTATCTCCACCGAACGCGAAGGGGTCCTGCCCTGGTCGGCCGTGGCGTCGATCGATGTCGGCGGGGGCTTCGTGGCCGTCCGGCAGCACGGACAGCCCAAGGCCTGGGCACTCGCCAAGGTCGAGACCGTGCCGAACCTCCTCGTCTTCCTGACCGTCACCTCGAACCTCTACGGGTGACGTGCACGCTCACGCAGGAACGGCTGGGCGAAGACCGTCGTCACGTCCTGGTCGAAGTCGACGTAGAGCAGCCGCGGCAGCTCAAGACGTGACTCGTAGACGGCATGTTCGCGCATCGTGGAGGACCAGTACGTGCCCGAGTAGTGCTTCTGGCCGTGCCGCCGGCGGAACGTACGCCGCGGCACCGAAGGCTCGAAGACATCGATGCCCGTCGTCGGCCAGGGCCGGTCCTCGTCGATCTGTCCGTCACGCCCCCTCGACACCGCAGCCTGACCAACCGCGAACTTACACAGCCACAGCGCATCATCGGTCCGCTCGTGGCCAAGCGCGGACGACCGAAGCGTTGTGAAGATGATCTCGGCTGGGCAGACCCGGAGCCCCGAACGGGGCCGGTTCAGAAGAAGGACGGCGCCAGAGGAGAATGACTCAGGAGGCGGACGGCTCGATCTCCCCCGCGAAGACGATGACCTGGTCGATGAGGCTCCGCCGCAGATGGACGACGTCCGTTCCCGCCAGGCGGGGGCCTCCATCCGGCGTCGTGAAGACCCACTGGTACCGGGCCCACTCGTCCGGCATGTCCACCGCCGAACAGCGCACCATCGTGCCGGTCCCCGCGGGGTGGCGCCGGATGTCCAGCACGAACCGCTCGACCGCCTCGATCCCCTCACTGCGGCCCAACGGTCCCCAGAAGACCACGTCCGAGGTCAGGGCCTGGGAGAGCAGCGCAGTCACATAGCTGTCGTCCGAGGCGTTGAAGGCGGAGATGAACGTGTCGATCGCGGATTGCGCGGTCTCTAGGTCACCGCGGCCGGGACGAAGAATTGGATCGGTTATCGCGGTCACCAGAGCGAGAGCGGGCCGAACGTCATTGTGCAGGTGATGACCACGCCCGCTCCCGAGCAGGACATCGATGTGCTCGAGGACATCCATCAGCGTCTGGTCCGACAGCAGTTCACGGATCTGGAACACTTCGTCGACGCCGGATATGTCACGCCTGAGTCCATCGACCAGGCTGCCCGCGTCCACGGAATCGCCTTGACCGAGCCGGTCCGCGCCGACCCCCGGGCCCAGGACCATCCCGGCTTCACGAAGGCCGACTTCATCCCCGACTGGCAGGCCCGCACCCTGACCTGTCCCCGCGGTATCACCAGCCACCCGTGGAAGACCACCCTCGGCGACCAGCATGAGCGGCTATCTGTGCTGTTTCCCCAACCTGCCTGCCGGACCTGCGAAGACCGGCTCGCCTGCACCGGAAATACCGACGGCCGCACTCGCCACATCACCCTCCTGCCCCAGCGTCTGCAGGAGATCCAGACCCGGGTCCGGCACGAGCTGCACACCGAGCAGTGGCAGCGCCGCTACGCGCTACGCGCCGGATGCGAGGCCACCGAATCCGAAACAGGCCACGCGCACGGTCTCCGCCACTGCCGCTACCGAGGGACTGCGAAGACTCACGTCCAGCATGTCCTCACCGCTGCCGGAGCCAACGTCATCAGGCTCAGCCGATGCGGCTCGCCCGGCAGCGAACCGCCGACCCGAGCCAGGCCAGTCAGCAGATTCCGGCAACTCTGCCGAGACTTGAGCGTCTAGAGATCACCAACAGCATCCCGAATGTGAGACAGGGCCTGATTCCCGATAGACCCGGCCCCGGGGTCAGCGGACCATCGCCTGGGCCTGACTGCCCCTTGTTCCCGCTGCGGCTCTGAGCATGCCCTGGGTGTCCGGGGCTGCGACGATGCAGACCTTCGCGCCGAGCGACATCGGGGGGACCGTGACGGCGTTGTGGCCACGGGACTTGAGGGCGGCAATCAGTTCGGCGTCCGGGGCGGACTCGACCACCACCGTGTTGCGGCGGCGGGCGCGGGGGGTGAACGACGCCGGGACGTGGTCGGTGTGGAAATGCGGGATGTCCGTGGCCTGCTGGAGGCCCATGCCAAAGTCGGCCACCGCCAGGAACGACTCCAGGGTCCACTGGTCCTGCCGGTCGCCGCCGGGGGTGCCGTACGCCAGGTACGGTTTGCCGTCCCGTAGCGCCACCGACGGGCTGAGGGTGGTACGGGGCCGCCTACCCGGAGCAAGTGAATTCGGGTGTCCGGGTACGAGCCACATGGTCTGGCCCCGGGTGCCCAGCGGGAAGCCGAGGCCGGGGACGACGGGTGAGCTCTTGAGCCAGCCACCGCTGGGTATGGCGGCGACAAGGTTGCCCTCCCGGTCGGCGACGACCACGGTGCAGGTGTCGCCCGGTTTCAGGGAGGCGCGCAGAGCGGCCGCGGGCACGATTGTGGGCAGGCCGTTCTGCAACTGGAGGAACCAGTCGGAGAGCTCCATGTCCGGAAGGGTGTTGGGCGTCACGTCGGGGACGAAGCCGTGCCGGCCGGGCAGGTCCGTGTGCGCCGGGTCCGGGGTCGCCGCAGGGCCGATCAGCGCGCGGCGGGCGGCGACGGTACCGGGGTCGAGCAGGGCCTCGATGGTCTCGCGGCCGTCAGGCTGGTCACCATACCAAGCCTCCCGGTCGGCGAAGGCGAGTTTCGCGACTTCCGTCAGCGTGTGGATGTACGGGGCGCCGCCGAACTCGTACGCGGTCAGGTCGATGCCCGCCAGCAGGGCCAGCTGCTGGAGGAAGACCGGTCCCTGTGACCAGGGGCCGCTCTTGTGGACCTCGAATTCCCGGTACGCGACGGACAGGCTCTCCTCGACCGGGGCCGTCCATGCTGCCAGGTCCTGCCCGGTGAGCAGGCCGCTGTGGTGGCGCCCGGTGGAGTCGAGGAACGACCGCGTGGCGAATCCGTCGATGGCCTCCGCCACGAAGCCCTGGTAGAAGGCCCGGTGCGCTGCCTCGATCTGGCTTTCCTGGCTGCTTCCCGCTGCCTCGGCCGCCTCGACCAGGCACCGCATGGTCGAGGCGAGCTCCGGGTAACGCATCCGGTCCCCGGTCGCGGGAGCGTTGCCGGCGGCGTCGAGGTACATCGCGCCGGAGCTCTCCCACTCGGTCGCGAACAGCGGCTGCATCGAGCCGATTGCGCGGGCCGCGTCGGCCACCAGCGGGTGTCCTCGTTCCGCGTATCCGATGGCGTCAGTCATGACGTCGCGGAGCGATTTCGTGCCGAATTCCGCGAGCATGCGCAGCCAGGCGCCGAAGGCACCGGGAACGGTGGCGGGGAGCAGCCCGGAGCCCGGTATCTGGCGCAGTCCGAGGTCCTGGAAGTGCGCGAGGGTGGCCGCGGCCGGCATCGGGCCCTGGCCGCTGATCACCGACGTACGGCCCGAGCGGGCATGGTGGGCGACGATGCACGCGTCGCCGCCCAGGCCGTTCGAGTGCGGCTCCACCACGGCCAGGACGAAACCGGCGGCCACGGCCGCGTCGAAGGCGTTGCCTCCGTCGTTCAGGGTGGCCATGCCGGCTGCCGTCGCCAGCCAGTGGGAGGAGGACACCGCGCCGTGGGTGCCAAGGAGATCGGGGGGACCTGCTGTCATCGGTGGGTGCTCCCTACGTCTTCTCGTCCGGAATCAGCTGGCCGACCGCCGAGTTCGCGGGCCCGCTCGAAGCAGGTGCGGACCGAGGCGACGACGGCTGGGCGGACACCGTGCCGGTCGAACTCCATGAGGCCGGCAATGGCAGCGCCGCCGGGGGACGATACCCGTTCCCGCAGGACGACGGGGTGCTCGCCGGTCTGTGCCAGGAGCGTGCTGGAGCCCACGAACGTCTGCACCGCGAGGTGCGTGGCGGTGGCCCGGCTCAGCCCGAGCGACACGGCGCCCTCGATCATGGCGTCGGTGAAGGCGAACAGCAGCGCCGGGGCGCCCCCGCAGACGATCGCCGCGGCGTCGTGCAGCGACTCGGCGCAGACCAGCACCTCACCGGCCGCGGCCATCAGGTCCTGGACCCGGGCGAGCTGTTCCTCCGAGCAGGCGCTGCCGGCGCTCATCACCGACATGCTCGCGCCGACCAGCGCGCCGATGTTCGGCATGACCCGGACCACGGCGGTGCCCGCCGGGAGGTGGCTCGCCACCGCCTCGGTGGTCCAGCCGACGACGACGGACACCACGACCGCGTCCGGCCGCAGGTGCGGCGCGATCTCCTCCAGGACCGCGGGGTACTGGGCGGGTTTCACGGCCACCAGCACCAGGTCCGCGGACCGCACGGCTTCCGGGTTCGAGGAGATCGCCCGGATTCCGTGCCGCTCCGCGAGCCCGGCGAGGCGCTCCGGCGTCCGCGCGGTCACCGTGACGAGGCCGCGCGGCCAGCCAGCTGCCAGCGTGGCCGAGGTGATGGCCTCCCCCATCGTGCCGGCGCCGAGCACCGCGAGTGCCCCGCGCTGCGGGATGCTGTCAGTCCGATTCTGAGCCATGTGCCGATACCTCCCGAACCCGGCGGAATGCCAGAGGCAATAGACTGGCGACGACAAAGGTCACGGTGCAGGCGATGACCAGGCGCCGGAAACCGATGCCGTCGATGAGAATTCCCGCGATCGCCGTGCCGATCGGCAGGGTCGCGAGCGAAACGACATAGTCCCAGGAGGCGACTCTCCCGATTTCCTCGCCGGGAATGTTGTTCTGCAGGGTCGACTCGTAGAGGACCGAGTGGATTCCGGCGCCGAGAAGTCCGGCTGCGACGAGTACGAGGACGACCGGAAACGGCGTGTCGCCCAGAAAGGCCAGCACGCACAGCGGGATGGTGAGCGAGCCGAACCATGCGATGATCATGGGCCGTTCGGCGGTCAGTTTCTTCGATATCTGTACACCGAGGAATGTGCCGACGCCCTGGGCCCCAACAATCCAGCCGAGGCCGAACGAGCCGTGCTCCTCGAGTCCGCCGACCTGCATGAGGGTGATGGCGACACCGAAGGCCAGACTGTGGATCATGGTGCAGATCATGCAGATGAGCAGCCACCGGCGGCGCGCGACCAGTTTCGCGCCGTCGGCGAAGTCACGCAGGAAAGCGCCGCTCTTGCCGGACGGGGACGTCTCCGCGCGCATCAGCCGGATCGACACCGCCGAGATCACGAAGGTGGCGGCGTTGATGCCGAAGACGACCGCCGGTTCACTGACCGCGGCCAGCCCGCCGCCGAGCACCGGGCCGACGAAGGTCGCCGCCGTCTTGACGCTTGCCACCGACGAGTTGAAGGACAGCCGGGTGTCGGCCGTGGTCACCCGCACCTTCAGCACGGACAGGGCCGGCAGGAAGACCCCGCCGACACCGCCGTGCAGGAACAGCAGCACGAGGGCGATGTCGATGCGCCCGGGGCTGAGGAAGCACCACAGAACGCCCAGTGTCAACAGGGTGCGGGCGATATCGGAGCCGATCATCAGTGACTGCGGCCGCATGCGGTCGGCCAGCACGCCACCGAACAGGGTCGCGATCAGCCGGCCGGCTCCGAACGCGCTGGTTGCCAGTCCGACTTCGGTCGCGCTTCCGTCGTTGAGCAGAATGGCCGCCGCGACGGCGACGGGCTGCATCGCGTCGCCGAGCCACGACAGCAACTGGCCCCGCAACAGCAGTTTCTGATTGCGTTTGTCCTCGGCCTGATCCCGTTCAGCCGTGTCAAGCGCACGCTCATTTCCCACGATTCTTATTGCTCCTGACTGACGCCGGGGAGAGCTTCACGGCGGAGGTTTGCCAGCTGGGTCAGCTTTTCGTAGTCGACCTTTCCGCGACCGTTGAGCGGAAATACGGGCGTGGCGACGATTCTCCGGGGCACCATGTGCTTGGGCAGAGCCGCCATGGCCTGACGCGTCAGCCGGGATTCGTCGACCTGTCCAGTGACGAAGGCGACCAGTTCCTTGTCGAGCCCGGCTTCGACGGTCACCGCCGCCGCGTCGTCGACACCGTCGCACGCCCGCAGTGCCACCTCGACGTCAACGAGGTCGACCCGATATCCAGTGATCTTGACCTGCCGGTCGACGCGCTGCCGGTAGACCAGTCCCGACGCCGTACGACGCACACAGTCACCAGTGCGGTAGTAGAGACCGGCCCCGGCCGCGCGCTGGGTCCGAGCGTCCGCCGGGGCACCGTCGCTCCCCAGGAAACACCCCACGTTGTCGTCGGCGTCGAGGTACGACATCAGCCGCTGTGGTCCGCGTACGCACAGCTCACCCTCAGTCCGGCCAGCCACCTCCCGCTCGTCGAGAAGAACTGCCTCCAGCCCGGGGTTGACGGAGCCGATCGGCACCGTGTCGTACTCCCCGCGCGGCCACTCCTCCGGGGAGGACGGCAACTCGTAGTAACAGCAGGTGACCGTGAGCTCGGTGGGGCCGTAGGCGTTGGCGATACGGGACTGGGGCGCCGCGGTGCGCCAGGCGTCGGCCACGTTCCATGTCAGGGGTTCGCCGCAGAACATGCTGTGCCGCAGCGTGGGCATCGAGCCGGCGGCCAGCATGCGTGTCTTCACCGCGAGGGTGACCACCGAGGGCACCGAGTACCAGTGCGTCAGCTTCCGCCCGTTCACGTACGCCACGGGCATCCGGCGCTCGGCCGCGCCGGGCACCACCACGGTCGCGCCGCTCACCAGCGTCGTCACCGTGTCGAAGACCGACGGGTCGAACGTCATCGCGAACTGGTGCGACGCCCGGTCGCCGACCGTGATCCCCGACTGCTCCGCCGACACCCTGCAGTACGCGTCGACCGCGGCATGGCTGATGACCACCCCCTTCGGCGCGCCCGTCGACCCGGAGGTGAACAGGATGTACGCGGGGTCGTCACCCGTGGGCCCGGGACGCCGCCGCCCCGGCCGGCCCTCCGCAGCGAGCTCGCGGGCCGACACCACCCGCACTCCGGGCGGCGCGGTGGCGGGCCGGTCGGCCGGTGTGTCGCCGACCAGCATCGTCGTGATGCCGGCAAGCCGGCAGACCTCCCGGAGATGCCCCGCCCCACTCGACGGGGCCAGCGGAACCACCGGACGGCCGGAGGCCAGCACCGACCAGTACGCGAGGATCGACGTGACGGACGGGGTCATGCACAGGGCGACCGGGCTGCTCCCGCCGCCTAGGGCCGCGGCCAGGTTGGCGACGCTCTCCTCCATGGCCCGGTAGGAGACGGCACCCTGTGGGTCCTCGAGTGCGGGGTGCTCGGGCCATCTCCCCGACGACTCCTTCAGACGATCGACGATCGTCGTGCCGGTCATCCGAGGCCCTGCTCGCACTCACGGATCACGTCGGCCAGATTTCCCGACGCGAAGAGGGTCTCGATGGGAAAGACGACCGGATAGGCCGACTCGACCACCGTCAATAGTTCGACGGCGGACTGCGAGTCACCGCCCAGGTCGAAGAAATTGTCGACTACGGAGACATCGTCGGGCGGATCCGGAAGAACTTTCCGGACGGCACCAAGGATATATTTCGCTATTTCACTCAAGATCTGCCCCTGCACATTCATGCACGAAGTGGCGACGGCTAGTCTGCTGCGGCTTCCCGCAGGCTCCTCGGACGCATGTCCGTCCAATTCCTTTCGATGTACTCCAGGCATTCCGACCGGGTGGACTCACCGAACGCGACCCGCCAGTCGGCGGGCACCTCGGCGAACACCGGCCACAGCGAGTGCTGGTCCTCATCGTTGACTACAACAAGGAAGCGTCCGTCCGTGTCGTCAAAGGGGTTCGGACTCACCGTCACCATCCTCAATTGCTGGGAAATCGGACTTCCGGTCCGGAAGTCGCCGTGGAGGCAGAAGACTCGTACACCCCGGAAACCGGGCGGGGCACCCCATCAGGCATGGCCCGTCAGCTCGGCGGACACCGCGTCCAGGAAACCCTCCATGGCCTGCGGGCCGATCGCCGACAGGTCGTAGTAGCAGCGCAGTTCGCTCCGGTCGTCGAAGACGTCCAGGTGCACGGAGAGCGGCGCGTGCCCGACGCTGGCCACGGTGCTGGCTCTCGGTTCCAGGCCATGCGGACCGAGGCGGAGCCCGCGGCCGTCGGTGACCGCGACGAAGGGCATCGCCCGCAGTGGCAGTGCCAGGGCGCCGCGCTCCTTCAGCATCGCCTCCACCGTTCGCGCCGGCATGAACTCCATCCGCATCGTCCGCAGGACGCTCTCCCCCAGCGTCGCCGCGCTCTGCGCCCAATCGCCCCCGACGTCGCAGACGACGGGGAGCGTGTTGGCCGTGGTCGTCACGGCGTTGGGGTCCGGCGAGAACATCCTGCCCCGGAACGGCGAGCGAACGGCGATCCGGCCCGCGTCCTCGGGGGACAGACTCCGGGCCACCGAGTTGAGGACGAGCACGAACAGCGAGACGTGCCGGTGCCTCGCGATGACGCCGAGCTGCTCCCGGTCCAGCCCCGGCAGCGGGCGGACCACCGAACGGGCCTCTCCGGGCGAATTCGGCGGAGTGAAGAAGGGACGTACCTGCTCGGCGCCCAGCTCTTGCTCCCAGTACTTGAACATGTCGTCACTCGACGCCTCCGCCCGGGCGCGCTGCCATGCCGCGATGGACCACGGCGCCGTGCTCTCCTCGGGTGCGCCGAGATCCTCGCCGCGGAGGAGGCGGTCGTAGGCGTCCAGCAGTTCGTCCAGCACCCGCTCCAGCGCCGTGC
Organism: Streptomyces sp. NBC_00019; assembly: GCF_045041015.1. NCBI lineage: Bacteria > Bacillati > Actinomycetota > Actinomycetes > Kitasatosporales > Streptomycetaceae > Streptomyces > Streptomyces sp. NBC_00019. Next base: position 10,369,654 of record NZ_CP108302.1, on the reverse strand, counting down.
CGTCCAGGAACAGGAAGTCGAGACAGAACGTGAGGTCGGTCCCGCTCCGGGTGGGGACGACCTCGATCCGCAGGGCACGTCCGACGCCGTCGCCGAACTCGGCGGGACCGATGACGACACCGCCGTTCCCCAGCGGTTCGGCCCGGGCCAGTGCCGGATGCGGATCAGCCGCCTGCCGCCAGCCCTCCGGGCCGTGGTGGTGCGCCGACCGCAGCGCGGTATGTCCGGCGACCACACGGTCGTACGCGGCGCACAGGAGGTCGATCTCGACGGGACCGCTCGTGGAGTAGAAGGCCCTCCCGGTACGTGAGGCGCCTGTCCCCGACGCGGGGTCGGACAGGTAACTCTCCTGCCAAAGGGTGACCGGTCCGGACTCCTCGCTCATGCCTGCCTCCCGATGAACTGCCAGCGTGGTTCGAGCACGCAGCCGCGTGCGACCTTCGGCATCAGATGTCCCTGCCCGAATCCGACGAACCGCGCTCCCGTGGCGCACGCCAGATCCAGGCTGCTCAGATAGGTCTGGTGGTAGAGCGTGCGGCGGTTCGGGTGCTGACCGAGACCGACGGTGTGCACGTTCAGATAGTCCCCAAGCCGCGTCGTGAAGATATGGGAGACGGGCACGCCGTCCTGGCTCACGCGGATAGCCCGGTGCTCCCCCGGTCGCTTCCGGAACTCGGCGAGACGCCACGCGGACACCCGTGGGTGCTCCGGGCTCCCGTTGCCCGCGCGTACGTGCGCCACACCCGCCGCGGCCGCCTCCGCGACGTCCGGGGAGAGATCGAGGACGCTGTACTCCAGCCCGAGATCCCGCCGGTCGCGAAGATCCCGGTTCCAGTTCTGGCGGACCTTCCGGTCCCGTAGTCCCGCGACGAAGGCGGACGTCGTCGTGCCAGTGGGCAGTCCGAGCATCGCGCAGGGCTCGGTCGGCTGCCCCACCGCCACGCCGGAGAAGCCGGCGGCGAAGGCGCCCCCGTCCCGGGGCCGGACGAAGATCGCGACCGGCGTGGTGCCGTCATACCGGCAGCGCTCGACCGCCCGGGTGACGAGGCCCCGTACGACATCGGCGCGTGATGCCGCGGGGGCCGCCCACACGGCGCACTGCCACTGCGCCTGGCCGCCCCCGATGAGGGTGACCGGTCCGGTGAGACCGCCCATGCCCAGCTCGTCCCGGGACGCCTGGCTGAGCACCTCGATCCGGTCGAAACGGACGACGGCCAGCCCACCGAGGGTCCGCGAACCGTCACGGAGGACCAGTTCCTCGAACGTCCCCCGCGCGTCGATGGCGGCGACGGCAGCCTCGTCCTCGACAAGGTGGCGGCCCACGTCCCACGCTCCCAGGTCCGCCGGCGGCGTACCGGGTGCGGCGGTGTCGATTGAGTCGATCACGTGAGCCCGCCCCGCACTCCCACAGGTCCCGAGCAGGTGGGGTCGGGGTCGGCCGCACCGGCCGACGCGGCCTTCAGACCGTGGACATCGTTCATGGCGTGGTCGCCGCGGGCCAGCGACTTGACCAGCCGGGTGTGGAAGGCGAGATAGGACGCTTCCTGGACGGGGTGCGGGCCGACCTCGCGGTGTAGTTCGTGCAGGTTGACCGATGCGACCGCGGGATACCGGTGGTGCTCGGCGTGGTAGTTCCCGTTCCACTGGAAGAACCTCAGCAGCAACGGGGCGAGCACTGTCCGGGTGTTCCGGTCGACCTCGGGAACCCCCCACAGGCCGTAGTGCTCGGGCAGGCTGAGCCAGCTGATCCACATGTAGCCACACGCCAGCGGCAGCCAGTAGCCCACCAGCAGCGAGAACGGGAACAGCACGGTCAGCACCAGCACGACGCCCAGCCACGACATCAGCACGGCATTGTCCTGCCGGGCGGCACGCCGGTTCGCATCGCTGGTGACACTCGCCGGAAACGATCCGGTGAGCGTCCGCTTCATCCGGCGGACCACGCTCGGCCAGAAGGCCACCGCGGACAGCCCGTGGACGTATTCCCGCAGATTCCGGAACACCGTCTCCGGCTCGGTGTCACCCTCGACGCCCGTACGCCGGTGATGCACCAGGTGCTGCTGCCGGTAGATGCTGAAGTTGAGGAAAATCGGCGTCGCCCAGGCCGCACCCGCCAGCCGGTTTCCTCGTACGGACCGCACATGGGCCCGGTGCGCGCAGTCGTGCGCGGCGTTGATGAAGCCCGACAGGATGAAGCCGGTGACCGGCACCAGGGCGAGCAGCCACCAGGAGAAGGCCGTCGCCACGGCCGTGACCCAGCCGGCCAGCAGGACCACCACGGCGGCCGTCCGCAGGCTCACCCGGAGCGTTCCTGGAGTCGAGAGCTGCCGCAGCCGATGGATTTTTATCGAGCGGTCGGACGGATTGTTCATGGCTCAGCCTTTCTGCCCGATCGCTGTGCGGAGTTCCCGTTCGAGTCTTTTCGTGGCGTCCGGGTCGGCGGCAAGGAGAAGGCATTCCACGGTCCTTTGCCGGCTCGGGTCGTAACCCACGACGACGACGCCCTCCTTCCTGTCGGGACTGAATCCGATTCCACTGTCCGCCAGCGTCTCCAGCAGCAGGGCGAAATCCCGGGGCGGCACATCCCTCAGGCTCATCAGGTGGTGCCGGGAGGCGAATCCGTCGCCGAGAAGCGCCCGGCCGATCAGATGGAGGGAGAGCCCGCCGCCCAGCCTGGCGTTGACCTCGTTGAAGAACATCCGGCCGTCCGGGGTCACGATCCCGTCCACATTGATGTAGCCGCGGTACCCGATGCGGGCGCACAGCTCGACGAGCCTGGAGCAGTGCAGGGTGGCCTCCACGAGCTCGTTGCCGGGCAGCCGTGCCGGCAGATGCAGCCCGACCCATTCCATCGCCGGAGGCTCACCCTGGCGCCGCCGGTCGGCCGTGCCGCTGTCGACGAAGGTGAACCGGCCGTCGTCGTGGATCAGGAATTCCTGATAGAAACTGACCTCGTGATCGTGGTATTCCTCGACGACCAGAGCCGTGTTGACGGAATCGGTCAGTTCCTCCCACAGCGCCTTGGCCTGGAGGTGGAGTTCTCCCGCCGCGCGGTACGTCACAAATGTGCCCGCCACGCAGTCCACGGCCTTCGTCGTCACCGCCGCATTGCCTCGGCCGCCGCGGTCGTTGTCCCGTTTGACGATGACCGTTCCGGTGGCCGGGAGCGAGTCGCGCAGGGCACAGGCCAGTGCGTCCGCGTCATGGACGATCGATCCCTCCGGGACCGGCATACCGGCGCCGACGGCGAGCTGCCGGAAATGCGATTTCCGGTTGAGCAGATCGGATCCGTACTCGCTGCCGAATCGGAGCATGGTGCCGAGGGGAATTCCCAGGGCGCGGGCGAGCCGGCTGACTCCCTCGGTCAGCATGCAGGGCTCAAGAGCGCACTCCTCCGGCCGGTCGCCGGGGGCCAGTTCGTTCCTGATGGCCTGCGCCAGCTCCGGCGATGCCAGCTCTTCTTCGGTCAGTAGCGTGTCGTGGACCATCAGCGAGACGGTGTTCTCGTCCAGGCCGAGAATCTCGCAGACGTAGCCGAGGAATTCCTTCTCGATGGCACAGGACGTGACGACGATGTCGTTGTCGCGCAGCATCCACAGCTGCCGGTACACGGCCCGGGGAAACGGCACGTCGAGATTGACGAGCAGGATACGTCGTCCCTGCGCTCGGGTGTGTGTCACAGCGCCCCTCCCATGACGGGCCGGGTCCGGGACAGCGCCCATGTCGTGGTCTCCAGGACCAGTTCCGAGATGGTTCCGTCCTGCTCCGGCATGTCCTTGTCCCTCCGGCCGGCGGGAATCGCCGCGTCGTACGGGCCCGGTTCGTCGAGATCGTTCGTGTCGACGTCGATCAGAATCGCCTTGGCCCGCCGCGCCATCTGACTGATCATGTCTGCCCGCGGCAGTGGTGTCCGTACGGTGAGGAACGCGCAGTCGAACACCGATCCCCATTGCCTCGGGTGCTGCCGCATGCTCCAGGAGTTCCTCGCCTCCGCGAGGAGGGAGGCGCCGCCGGGGACGAGTTTCCGGGCCACCTGGATATGCGTTTTCTGCATCTGGACAATGGCGTGCCGCAGGCGCGTGGTCCCGGTCCGGAATTCCGCATGGCGTCCGGTGAGCAGCATGCGGACCGGGGCGTAGTCCGGGGCCCAGGTGCCGCTGAAGGCCGGGTGCAGTCGGCGCAGGCTGGGCCGGATGACGGAGGCGTAGACGTCGACCGGCAGTCGGCTCGTGTACTCAAGCATGGCGGCGTACGCCCGGACCAGCAGCGTCAGTTGCTCCGCCGCCATGTCCCGGTCGATGTGGCCGTCGCGGCGGCCCTCCAGTACGTCGCTCATGAGCCGCCAGAGAATGAATGACATCTGGTGGCCGGTGATCCAGCGGAACCAGTACAGCGTTTCCGGTTCCGGGTCCGCCGTCCGGGCGTCCAGCGGCCGGTAGCGGAGGAGTTCCTCCCACATGTCGGTGACCTCGGCGGTTTCGGCCGGGCCGATGGCCCAGGAGTCCCCGGGCCAGGGAAGGGCCAGGGGTTCGATTCCGTAGCACTCGTCGCCGTAGTCCCATCCCTCCGGTGAGGGACAGCTCAGTGACCAGCGGATCAAGGCACCGTTCATGCTGCCCCCTTCGGGAAGCAGGAGAACTCGAATTCGAGTCCGTTGACATCGCGGAAGTAGAAGCTCTCCATGCCGTCGTCGTCCACGACGATGTCGGTGGGCTCCTCGCCGGAGGCGAACCGGAACTCTCCGACGTCACGCAGCGCGAACCACTTCTGGCGCCATGCCACCATCTCCTCGTGCGAATCGAGGACAAGGCATATGTGCTGGAACTGCATGGCCTCCGCCGCCTCGGACACAGGGGTCGCGGCCGGCCGCTCGAAGAGATGTAACCTCATATTCTGCAGTTCCACCTCGGTGAGCCGGGTGATTCCCGGAAGGCGTTCCCGGGTTAGTTCTGAGAACCTGTCGAGCGTCCAGTTACTGGTCGCGTTGAAGAAGCTGCGGTACCAGTTCAGGGAATTGTCCAGGTCATGTGTCTGGACTGCCACATGGTGGACGGCCGGGCGTTCAATGGTGGTCGGCATCAGTCGTGGACCTCCGGGCTCGTGGCGGCCAGCCGGGAATTGACTGCAAGCCCGATGAGCGAGATCGGCTCGAGACGGGTCATATAACCGTGCGGCACGCCCGTTTCAGTCAGATGAAGTGAGCCCGTTATATAGGGCTTCCATATCTGGAGTTTCTGCACATTGTCTCCGTCGATCGAACCGAAGAACAGGGCGTCACCGCGGAAGACGTCCGGTTTTGAATCGGCAAACAGTTTCTTGAGGCCGCGATAAACCTCGGCCACGTTCTTGCCCCCGCTTCCCAGCCAGGCCGCTGTCTGATCGGCGTCCGCTGCGGTCCGGCCGAGGGATTCCATGATTTCCGCGAAAATGTCGTCTGGAGTGTCACCGGCGTCCTCGGCGGAATCCTCGTCCCCGGGCAGACTGTCCATGAGGACGAGCAGCTCCACCTCGTGCCCCCGGTCCTGCAACGTGGTGGCCAGCCGGTGGGCGATGACGCCGCCCAGTGACCAGCCGAGCAGGCGGTACGGTCCGTCCGGCGCGACGGAACGGATACGCGCCAGATATGCCTCGATCAGCTCGTCGGCCGTGCCGGGCATCACCGTCGGGTCGGTCAGTCCCGGCGCCTGCAGCGCGTAGACCGGGCAGTCCTGCGCCACGGTGCGCAGGAGCCCGGAGTACACCCAGCCCACACCGGCGGCGGGGTGCACGCAGAAGAGCGGGGGCGCGCTGCCCGCACGCATGCGCAGCAGCGGGGTGTACGGGTCGTTCGACCGTTCCGCCGCGAGCTCACGGGCCAGCCCGGCCGGGGTGGGGTGGTCGAAGAGGTCCTTGATGGTGAGTTCGACGCCCATCAGCGTGCTGATCCGGGCCGCCAGCCGGAAGACGAGGAGGGAGTGCCCGCCGAGTACGAAGAAGCTGTCGTCGGGGCCGACCCGGTCAAGGCCCAGCACTTCGGCGTACAGATCGCACAGCAGCGCCTCGTCCCGGGACGCCGGCTCACGGGCCTCCCCGGTCGCGCCCGCGCCGAAGTCCGGCACGGGCAGGGCCGCCCGGTCCAGCTTGCCGTGGGCGGTCAGCGGCAGGACGTCCAGCACCTCGACCCGCGCCGGCACCATGTGCGCGGGCAGCAGGCGCCCCACACGTTCCCGCACCGTCACCGGATGCAGCCGCACACCGGGCGTGGGCACGACATATCCCACCAGCCGGTCGTCCCCGGCGCCGACCCGGTGCACCAGGGCCGCCGCGGCCGACACGCCCGGCACGTCCAGCAGCGCCGCCTCGATCTCGCCCGGCTCGATCCGGAAGCCCCGCACCTTCACCTGGGCATCGGCCCGCCCGACAAAGACCAGTTCCCCGTCCCTCCGGCGCTTGACCAAGTCCCCGGTCCGGTACATCCGCTCGCCGGGTGCGAACGGACACGCCACGAAGCGCTCGGCCGTCAGCCCCGGCCGCCCCCCGTAGCCCCGCGCCAGCTGCGCACCGGCCACATACAGCTCACCCGTCACACCGGGAGCCACCGGCCGCAGCCACTGGTCCAGTACGTGGCACGCAGTTCCCGGATACGGCCGCCCGATGGGCACCGGACCGTCCTCAGTCCCGTCGGCGGGTAGCCGGTACTCCGCGCAGTTGACGACGATTTCCGTCGGACCGTAGGCGTTGACCACAGTCACCCCGGGATTCCGTCGCCGCCATTCCCGCACAGCCGCGCCCTCGAGCGCCTCGCCGCCGGTGATCAGGCACAGCGAGGGACTGGCGGCGCCGTGCGACTGCAGGATCGGCAGATGGCTGGGGGTGCACTTCAGCAGTGTGGAATCCGGCAGGCCGGCGGCTTCGTCTGTCAGGGACGCCATCACCACCCGGCCGCCGGTGGTCAGCTGGGCGTAGAGCGTGGTGATGCTGGCGTCGAAGGACGCGGAGAGGTGGAAGGTGCTGGTCCCCGGAGTTCCGGGATAGGCGGTGCGGGCGCGGCCCACATACGCCGCGAACGCCGCGTGCTCGACCACCACACCCTTCGGCCGCCCCGTCGATCCCGACGTATAGATCACATACGCCGCATTCCGCCCCGCCAAGGCCCCCAGCCGATCCCCGTCACCGAGATCCGACCCCTCACCCACACCCACACCCACACCGGGCGAACGCACCACCACCGACGCACCGCAATCACCCAGCACAAAATCTACCCGCGCCGCCGGATAACCCGGATCCACCGGCACGTACACCCCACCCGCCTTCAGCACCCCCAGCAAAGCCACCACCAGATCCACCGACGGCCCCAACACCACCGCCACCCGGACCTCCGGCCCCACACCCCGCCCCACCAGCTCACGCGCGAAACGATTCGCCCGCGCATTCAACTCCGCATACGACAACCACTCCGCACCACACGACACCGCCACCGCGTCGGGCACCCGCACCGCCTGCGCCTCGAACCACTCATGCACAAACCCACCCACGACATCCCCCTCCGGGGCCGACGCGGCGGTGGTCTCGTACTCGCCCGGGGCCAGGAGGGATATCTCGGACAACCGCCGCGAGGGTTCGCCGGAAAGCAGGCCGAGCAGGGACACGAAGCGCTGTGCGATGTCCTCGACAGTCGAGTCGTCGAACAGGTCGAGGGCGTACTCGATGGTTCCGGTGGCACCACCGGAGACAGAACCCGGCCTGTGTTCGTCGAGGGTGACGGTGAGGTCGAATTTCGACACAGTGACCGGCACGGGGAATTCTGTGACTCCTACCCCGTCGAGCTGCAGCGGTTCCGCGTCGGTGCTGTTCATCGACAGCAGCACCTGGAAGAGAGAATTCCGGGAGAGGGTGCGGTGGGGGTTAAGGCGTTCCACGACCTGTTCGAAGGGCACGTCCTGGTGTGACCAGGCCGCCACGTCCCAGGTCCGGACGCGTTCCACGACGTCCGTGAACGATGGATCGCCGGACAGGTCGGTGCGGGTCACCACGGTGTTGACGAAGAACCCCACCAGATCGTCCAGGGCCTCGTCCGAACGGCCCGCGACCGGCGTCCCGATCGGAATGTCCGCGCCGCCGCCCAACTTGCCCAGCAGCACCGCCAGCACGGCCTGATACACCATGAAAGGCGTCGCCCCAAGCCGCCGCCCCAGCTCCACCAGCCCTCCATGCACACCCTCATCCACCGCAAAACCGACCGACCCGCCCCGGAACGAGGAAACCGCCGGCCGCGCCCGGTCAAAAGGCAGCGCCAGCTCCTCCGGCAAACCCGCCAGCGCCTCCTGCCAGAACTCCAGCTGCCGCTCCACGACATCGCCCGAGCCGAAGAACTCCCGCTGCCACAAGGCGAAGTCCGCGTACTGCACCGGCAGCTCCTCCCACGCCGGCACACCACCCCCGCAACGAGCCCGGTAAGCCGCCCCCAGATCCCGCACCAACGGACCCATCGACCACCCGTCACACGCCACGTGATGCACCACCATCACCAGCACCCACTCGCCGGCGCCCACCTCCAACAACCACACCCGCACCGGCACATCCACCAACAGATCGAACGGGGCAGCGCACAACTCCCCAACCCGCGCCTCAAGCCCACCCGCCCCGACCCGCTCCACCCCCACCAGCGAACCGACCTCATCCACACCCCGAACCACCTGCCGCGGAACCCCGTCCACCTCCACCAGCACCGTCCGCAGCACCTCATGCCGCCCCACCACATCCCCCACCGCACCCACCAGCGCGGCCACATCCACATCCCCCACCAACCGCGACACCAACGGCACGTTGTACGCCGCAGACCCACCCTCCAACCCCGCCAAGAACCACAACCGCGACTGCGCAAACGACAACGGCACCCACCCCGGCCGCTCCCGCCGCACCAACCCACCACCCGCCACCACACCACGCCCCCCCACCACCACCGCCAAACCAGCAGGGGTACGCGCCCGGTAAATGTCCTGGACCGTGATGTCCGCACCGGTGCGCTGCCGGATCCGGGCGGCGGTCTGCATCGCGTTGAGCGAATGCCCGCCGATGGTGAAGAAATCGTCGTCGACAGTGCAGTCGGGGGCGTCGAGAACTTCCCGGAACACCGCCAGAACGGCCGCCTCGTGCCCGGTGCCCGGTGCGCGGCCCGCGGGAACCGCGGGTGCCGGCAATGCCGCGCGGTCGAGCTTTCCGTTCGGCGTGAGAGGCAATTCGTCGAGCGTGACGAAAACGTCGGGAATCATGTACGCCGGCAGCAGGTCGGCAAGATGCGCGCGTACCGCGCTCTCGTCGGGCGCCGTGCCCCGCGGAACGAGGTACGCGACCAGTGCGGAGTGCCCGCCGGGATGCTCGTGGACGAGGCACGCACCGTCGGCGATCCCTTCGTGGGCCAGCAGCGCGGCCTCGATCTCCCCCGGCTCGATCCGGAAGCCCCGCACCTTCACCTGGGCATCGGCCCGCCCGACAAAGACCAGTTCCCCGTCCCTCCGGTGTTTCACCAAGTCCCCGGTCCGGTACATCCGCTCCCCAGGGGCGAACGGACACGCCACGAAACGCTCCGCCGTCAGCCCCGGCCGCCCCCCGTAGCCCCGCGCCAGCTGCACGCCCCCCACATACAACTCACCCACGACACCGGGAGCCACCGGCCGCAGCCACTCGTCCAGCACATGGGCCGTGACCCCGGGGATCGGCCGGCCGACGGGCGTCTCCGCCGTCCACTCCTCCGGCCGCGCGGGCAGGGTGTACGCGGTGGCCATGTGAGTCTCGGTCGGCCCGTAGTAGTTCTCGACGACGACACCACCCTCGCGGCCGGCGAGCCACCTCAGATCGGCGGAGAGCGCCATCCGCTCACCGGCCTGCGCCACCCGGCGCAGCTGCGGCAGCTCGTCGCCCGCCTGGGCGGCGGAGCGTGCGATCGCGTTCAGGACCAGGCTGGTGACGACGGCGTACGACACCTGGCGCCGCGACATCCAGGCGACGAGGGCGTCCGGGTCCTTGCGCAGTGCGTCGTCGGGCACGAACAGTGTGCCGCCACCACAGGTGACCAACAGAAGCTCCATGACGGACACGTCGAAACCGGTGGCGGCGAACTGCATCACCCGCTCCGGGCTCTCCTCCGCCAGCCACCACCGGACGAGGTTGGCCAGCGCCCTGTGTTCCATCTGTACGGCCTTGGGCCGACCGGTGGATCCCGAGGTGAACAGGGCGTAGCAGAGGTTCTCGGGCCGCAGCGGGCGGACCCGCTCGGCGTCCGTGACGTTCTCCGCGCCGTGGTGGCCGAGCGTGTCCTGACCGGGCAGCCGGTCGAGGACGAGGGGCAGCTGCGCGTCGGCGCACATCGCCGCCCGCCGCTGCGGCGGATTCTGCGGGTCCAGCGGCAGGAACGCCGCGCCGGCCTTGAGCACGGCCCAGACCCCGACGACGTAGTCGATCCCGCGCGGCAGCTGGAGCGCGACGACGTCCTCGGTCCCGACGCCCTGGGCGAGGAGATGCCGGGCGAGCCGGTTGGCGGCGGCGTTGAGCCCGGCGAAGGTGATCCGTGTCCCGCCCTCCTCGACCGCCACGGCCGTCGGTGTCGCGGCCACCTGGGCCTCGAGAAGCTTGGGAAGGGTTGCGGGCGCCGGCCGCGGCAGCTCCCGCGGCGGCAGTACGAGGGCCTGCTCGGCCTCGGTGAGCAGCCGGACCTGCGAGAGCCTGACGGCGGGGTCGTGCGCGACCAGGGTGAGCAGGGTCTCCAGGCGACGGGCGATCCGTTCGGCGGTCTCCCTGTCGAAGACGTCCCCGTTGTATTCGATCTCGCCCGAGATCTCGGCCGGCGCGCCAGCCGGTGTCTGCTGGGGGTCGAAATTGACATAGAGGTCGAAGCGGGACACTCCCTGGGGGGCGATTTCGCTGGTGGTGGATTCGATGCCCGGCAGTTCGATCAGCACCTGGAGCGATTGCACGGTCATCGACACCTGGAAGAGAGGATTCCGGGAGAGGGTGCGGTGGGGGTTAAGGCGTTCCACGACCTGTTCGAAGGGCACGTCCTGGTGTGACCAGGCCGCCACGTCCCAGGTCCGGACGCGTTCCACGACGTCCGTGAACGATGGATCGCCGGACAGGTCGGTGCGGGTCACCACGGTGTTGACGAAGAACCCCACCAGATCGTCCAGGGCCTCGTCCGAACGGCCCGCGACCGGCGTCCCGATCGGAATGTCCGCGCCGCCGCCCAACTTGCCCAGCAGCACCGCCAGCACGGCCTGATACACCATGAAAGGCGTCGCCCCAAGCCGCCGCCCCAGCTCCACCAGCCCTCCATGCACACCCTCATCCACCGCAAAACCGACCGACCCGCCCCGGAACGAGGAAACCGCCGGCCGCGCCCGGTCAAAAGGCAGCGCCAGCTCCTCCGGCAAACCCGCCAGCGCCTCCTGCCAGAACTCCAGCTGCCGCTCCACGACATCGCCCGAGCCGAAGAACTCCCGCTGCCACAAGGCGAAGTCCGCGTACTGCACCGGCAGCTCCTCCCACGCCGGCACACCACCCCCGCAACGAGCCCGGTAAGCCGCCCCCAGATCCCGCACCAACGGACCCATCGACCACCCGTCACACGCCACGTGATGCACCACCATCACCAGCACCCACTCGCCGGCGCCCACCTCCAACAACCACACCCGCACCGGCACATCCACCAACAGATCGAACGGGGCAGCGCACAACTCCCCAACCCGCGCCTCAAGCCCACCCGCCCCGACCCGCTCCACCCCCACCAGCGAACCGACCTCATCCACACCCCGAACCACCTGCCGCGGAACCCCGTCCACCTCCACCAGCACCGTCCGCAGCACCTCATGCCGCCCCACCACATCCCCCACCGCACCCACCAGCGCGGCCACATCCACATCCCCCACCAACCGCGACACCAACGGCACGTTGTACGCCGCAGACCCACCCTCCAACCCCGCCAAGAACCACAACCGCGACTGCGCAAACGACAACGGCACCCACCCCGGCCGCTCCCGCCGCACCAACCCACCACCCGCCACCACACCACGCCCCCCCACCACCACCGCCAAACCAGCAGGGGTGGGGTGGTCGAAGAGGTCCTTGATCGTGAGCGCGACACCCTTGAGCGACTTGATCCGGGCCGCGAGCCGCAGAGCCAGGAGGGAGTGCCCGCCGAGGTCGAAGAAGCTGTCGTCGGGGCCGACCCGGTCAAGGCCCAGCACATCGGCGTACAGATCGCACAGCAGCGCCTCGTCCCGGGACGCCGGCTCACGGGCCTCCCCGGTCGCGCCCACGCCGAAGTCCGGCACGGGCAGGGCGGCCCGGTCCAGCTTGCCGTGGGCGGTCAGCGGCAGGACGTCCAGCACCTCGACCCGCGCCGGCACCATGTGCGCGGCCAGGAAGCCCCCCACGCGTTCCCGCACCGCCGCCCCGTCCAGCCGTACACCGGGCGCGAGCACGACATATCCCACCAGCCGGTCGTCCCCGGCGCCGACCCGGTGCACCATCGCCGCCGTGCCTGCTACCCCGGGCACGTCCAGCAGCGCGGCCTCGATCTCCCCCAGTTCGATCCGGAAGCCCCGCACCTTCACCTGGGCATCGGCCCGCCCGACAAAGACCAGTTCCCCGTCCCTCCGGTGTTTCACCAAGTCCCCGGTCCGGTACATCCGCTCCCCAGGGGCGAACGGACACGCCACGAAACGCTCCGCCGTCAGCCCCGGCCGCCCCCCGTAGCCCCGCGCCAGCTGCACGCCCCCCACATACAACTCACCCACGACACCGGGAGCCACCGGCCGCAGCCACTCGTCCAGCACGAAGTACGTGACCCCCGGGTAGGGCGCCCCGATCGGCACCGGGCCGTCCGCGATGTCGCCCGCGGGCAGCAGGTACTCCGAGCAGGTGATGACGGCCTCCGTCGGCCCGTAGCCATTGACGACCGGCACGTTCGGATACCGTCCCCGCCAGTCCCGCAGCGCCGCGCCCTCGAGGGGCTCACCGGCCAGCAGCAGGAGCTCGGTCGGCGCGACGGGGTCGCCGAGGTGCTTCAGCAGGGCGAGATGGCTCGGCGTGCCGGTGACCACGGCCGGCCGTTCCCCGGCCGCCGAGGCGAGATCACCGAGGCGTACGTGTCCGCCCGAGACGAGGGGCCCGTACATGCCAGGTGCCGAGAAGTCGAAGGCCAGGGAGAGGTGCGCGAGGCTGTCTGCGTCTAGGCCGGGATAGGCGGTGCGGGCGCGGCCCACATACGCCGCGAACGCCGCGTGCTCGACCACCACACCCTTCGGCCGCCCCGTCGATCCCGACGTATAGATCACATACGCCGCATTCCGCCCCGCCAAGGCCCCCAGCCGATCCCCGTCACCGAGATCAGACCCCTCACCCACACCCACACCCACACCGGGCGAACGCACCACCACCGACGCACCGCAATCACCCAGCACAAAATCTACCCGCGCCGCCGGATAACCCGGATCCACCGGCACGTACACCCCACCCGCCTTCAGCACCCCCAGCAAAGCCACCACCAGATCCACCGACGGCCCCAACACCACCGCCACCCGGACCTCCGGCCCCACACCCCGCCCCACCAGCTCACGCGCGAAACGATTCGCCCGCGCATTCAACTCCGCATACGACAACCACTCCGCACCACACGACACCGCCACCGCGTCGGGCACCCGCACCGCCTGCGCCTCGAACCACTCATGCACAAACCCACCCACGACATCCCCCTCCGGCACGGTCACGGTCCATTCACTGAGTCACGGAAGGTATGCGTCGACTTCGACCTCGACCAGCAATTCGGGCAGCACCAATTTGCGGACCTCGACGATCGACGTCGCCGGCCGGGCGTCCCCGAGGAATTTCTTGTGCACGGCGCCCACGGCCTGCCACGCCTCGATGTCCGTGACAAAGAACCGCGTCCGCACGACATCGGCCCAGGTGGCCCCGAGCTGCTCCATCGCCTCGCCCGCCCGGCGCATGGCCTCCGCGGTCTGTACGGCCATGTCCTGCGTGTCCGCGCCGGTCAGGCCAGCCGCCGTACATCCGGAGACACAGACAAGCGGCCCGAGCCGCACCGCGCGCGAGTAGCCGAACTCTCGCTCGAACATGCTCCCCGAGTTGACCGTCCTCATGCGACTCCCCATGTCACCACTCCCTCTGGTCCGGACTATTCGGTGAGCTTGTGCTGGCCGGCGGAAATGCTCTGTTCCCAGTTCTTGCCGTCGAACTCCGCGTACTCGATACTGTCCGCGAAGTCGAGCGATTCCAGGCACCGGGCGTTCACGCTGAAGAATCCCTCGGGGTGCGAACGCGGACGGTAGAAAGGCATGATTCCGCACACCACACAGAACGTGTGATCCGCGATCTTCGTACCGAACCGGTACGGTTTCAGAAACTCCTGCCCGCGATGCAGGACAAAGAATTCCTCGGGCATCATCAGTTCCTGATGTCCGGATTTGTAGCAGATCCCGCAGTTGCACATCGAGATCGTGAGATTCTGAGTCAGGGCAATCGAGAACGACACGTTCTCGCAGTGGCAGCTCCCGTCGACCCACTGACGCCCGGGGAGGTCGGGAAGCGCTACGTGAGAGGTGGTCACGGTCGGCAGTCCTTTTCTCAGTTCGATCGAGTCCGGTAGTAACGGCCCTCGTGCACATATCCGTCGAGCTCTCGGGCGAGTGCGTACTCGCGTACATCCGACAGGCGATTGATGAACCCCTTGCCGTTGAAGTTCAGCGACGTGTTGCACAGCACGCCGACGCCCGACGCCCGGTCCACAGCCGTGAGCAGGGCGTGGATGCGCGGGTTCTCCTCGGCCGTGACGGTCTGCACCCGTGCGCTCGCGTCGACGTGGGTCACGCCGGGGATCAACTCCGGCTCCCGGACCCGCTGGAAGAAGAGCATGAACGGGCTCGGCCCCGACCACTCGAAGTACCGCGACACGTCCTCGAGCCGGCACATCGGCGCCACGGGCCGGTACCCCTCGCGCCCCTTGATCCAGTTCAGGCGTTCCTGGATGCCGGGCGTCTGCGGGGAAGCGAGCAGCGACCGGTTGCCCAGCGCCCGCGGACCGATCTCGGCCTTGCCCTGGACCCAGGCGAGGACCGCGCCGTCGGCGAGTGCGCGGGCGATGACGGCGGGATCGTCGGAGACGAACTCGAATTCGGCGCTCTCCTCCGGGCAGTCGACCACGAAGTCCTGCCCGCTGTAGACGTTCCAGGAAATCTTGGATTCCCCGGAGAGATGACGCTGGGCATCGATCGCCGTGCCGATCGCGGATCCGGAGTCGTTCGGCACGGGGGGCACGAAGACATCCCGGAAGAGGCCACTGTCACGCCACTTCGCGTTCCAATCGCAGTTCAGGCCGCAGCCGCCGGAGACGAGCAGCGGATATCCCTCGACGAAAACCTCCCGGGCGGAGTCGAGGAAGGAGTGGAAGATCCGCTCGGAGTGCCGCCAGGCCAGGTCCTTGAACTCCTGGCTCTCCACACCCACGTTGTAGAAGGGGCTGCCCAGGAAGTCGGACTTCGCCGCCTCCTTGAGGATCTTCCCCCTCGCGAGCACCGAGTCGATCAGCTTCCGCTGGTCGGGGGTGTCCTCGAGGGCGTCGGAGAACGCGGTGAGCGCCATCATCTTGCCGGCGTTCGAGTAGCGGAATCCGCCGTTCTCGTCGGTGGTCGTCGGATCGGCGAGGGCGAACACGTACTGGTACTTGTTGCCGGGGTCGAGCATGACGGACCGGAGCAGTTCGACCTCGCCGCCGGGCCGATACAGATAGAGGCTGCCGATGTTCCCCTCCCAGACCAGGCCATAGGCCGGCTGGTCCGGCGCGAACGGCGACATGCCGAAGGCCGACATGAGATGTGACCGCTCGTGCGTCGAGGTGAAGGTGGTGACCTCCCGGCCGAAGATCCGTGACTTCCCGGTCCGTGTCTTCTCCTCGGACCAGCCGAAGTAGCCGGCGCCGAGCTGCCGGTCCATGGAATGGAACCCCTTGGCCCAGCCGCTGATGCAGATGACGTCGGGAATGCCGTCGGTGTTCGCCATGGCCTCGGCGACCGCGGTCGGGGTGACTTCCCCGTACCGCGGAAACGAGTCTTTCTCGCTCTCGTACGAGAAACGGAGCTCGCCGTCCTCGACAAGCGCCACGGCACCGTCGTGCCCCGGCTTGAAGGAGAGAATCCTCACCGTGTTCCCTTCGACGTGCGCAGTTGCGGAATCTCGAGAAGCCGATCGACCATCGCGGTGACGACGGATTCGGCGGCGGCGAAGTTGAGCCGGACCCAGCCGGGCACGCCGAACTCGCCGCCGTCGGCGGCAACGATCCCGACGTCGCGCAGTAGGGCCGTGGCGCCCGCGTCCTGCGGCAGCCAGGACCGCAGGTCCAACCAGGCGAAGAAGCCTCCCCGGGGCCGCGGGGCGTGCGGGGACAGCACCGACATCGCGGCTTCCAAGTGCCGCGCGTTCCGCTCCAGTTGAGCGGTGACCCGGGCCGGCCAGTGCGCCCCGCCCCGGTGGGCAGCGGTCGCGGCGACCAGAGCGAGGGCCGAGGTGGCGGGCGAGCACCGGCGGTCACGCGCATCCCAGGCCGACGCCAGTTCGTCGGTACCGAAGACCAGATGGGCACAGGGCAGACCGGAGAGCCCCCATGCCTTGGTCACCGAGTGGGCGACGATCGAGTGGGCAGCCGCCTCGGCGCTCACGGCGGCGTACGGAGTGTGCCGGCCACCACCGAGCACCAGGGGTGCCTGGATCTCGTCGGCGAACACCAGGCCCCCGGACGCCTCCACGGCCTCCGAGATCTCGGCCAGTTCCCGGGCAGGGGACACGGCGCCGGTCGGATTGTCCGGGTTGCACAGGACGACGAGTGCCGGCTCCCCGCCCATCGCCCGCTCCAGCGTGTCCGCCCGGTTGACCCACGCACCGTCCTCGATCTCCGCCGCGACGCGCAGCACCCGGCGGCCGAGCCGGCGGGGGATCTCCGCGAGCGGTCCGTAGCCGGGGCTCGGCACCACCACGGGCCACTCCTCCGGCACGCAGTACCGCAGCACTGACCAGTACCCGGGCAGCACCCCCGGCGTCACCCGCGTGGCCTCCGGCGCCGGCCGCCAGCCGTACTGTGCGGCGGCCCACGCGGCGAACACATCACAGCACTCCGCGACGGCCTCCGGCTCCGGATACCCGAACCAGCTCCGCGCCACGGCGTCGTGGAGGGCCGACCGCACCTCCGGCGCGGTGCCGAAGTCCGTCTCCCCGACACCGGCGGCGACCGCGGCGGCCGGCGCTTCACTCCACTTGAGCAGGGCCCGTATCTCGTCGAGGCCGGAAGCCGGAGCCCGGTGGCCGACTACACCCATCGGATGATGCTTTCGCCGAGTCTGCCGAAGAAGTAGTTGACGGCCACCCGCGGCTCGTCGGCCTGATGCAGCGTCACCGCGTGCGGAATAGCCCCGTTGATCAGGACCAGATCACCCGTCCGCGGCTGGACGTCGATGTAGTCGTACGCGTCGAGGAAGCTCCCCGGGTACGGATAGCCGGAGCGGGCGATGCCGAGTTCGTGGCGTACCGCCGTGTTCGACATGACGTTCCATAGCCGGAGCTTTCCGCCCTCGGCCGGGCTCGACGTGTAGAGGTTGACCGCGATCACCCCGTCGTCGGGGATCCGCTGCGGCTCGAAACCCTTCTGTTCCGGATCGCGCAGCTGACCGATGTCGTCGTGTGCGTCGAGCAGATACTCGGTGCTCGGCAGCCATGCCGACATCCGTGCGGTCGCCACGGGCGACCCGTGCCAGACGGCCGGCCGGTTCCGTGCGGAGGGGCCGGACAGCAGGGCGGCGCCGATCTCGTCGTTCAGGTGCTCGAGCGGATCGCCGACCGCCTTGAGCAGCTCCGACAACACCGCGCTCGTACGATCGATCTGGGCTCGGTAGTCCTCGAAGGTACGGCGGTAGTGGTAGGCGCCGAGATACTTCCCCCACACCCCGTCCTGCCGCTCCTCGACCTCCGGGCACTGCAGGAAAGAGCTAGTCAGATGTTTGGCGTCGGCGGCCGAGAGGAACCGGGGAATCCTGATCGCCGGCACCGCGCCCGAGCACAGGTCGCGCAGGGCCGTTCCGATGTCTTCGACGGCGTGGTCGACGCAGCGGAACCGGCCGGGGTCGCAGTAGTGATCCACGCGCATCACCGATCACGCACGACCGCGACATCCACCCGGCACGGGTGGCGTTCATGGGGCTGACGTGAGTCGTGGTCGTACGACACATGCCCCTCGGCCGCGGGCTTGCGGCTGAAGAACGTCAGCACGTCACGCGTCGCCCGAGCCGTCGGGTCCTCGGCCCGGAGCGGCGACACGGAGTGCTTCTTCTCGTGGTCTACCACGAGAAGAATATCGAGCAGATCCCAGTGCTGAGCCGTCGCGATGCGGTACTGGGGATCGATCTCGTCCCAGCGCACCCCGTTGACCTGCGCCATCTCGTGGACGTCGGTGACCGCCGAGTCCCGGCACATGTTCACACGGCTGAGGAAGGTCGTCATCGACAGATCGACGCCGTCGCTATGCACCCCTTCCAGCGCTGGCTCGCCGATCAGGTCCGGGGTGGTGATGGTGCGGGCGTTGAAGACCGTCGTGATCCACTGGTCGGACGAGTAGTCGAGCAGCGGCCGATGCCGGGGGGCCAGCGTCGCGAGTATGTACGCGTTGATCGTGAGGAGACCCTGGAACGCGGCGTTCATGCACAGCCGGGGGGCGAGTTCATCGAAGACCCGCAGCTCCCCCGAGTCGAACCGGTCGAAGTCCTCCTCGGCCGTGAGCACGAACGGCTGGGCCTCGGTCCGGTACGCCTCGTGCGTGCCGAAGTCGGTGCAGAACCGCCCGTTGCTCGCGGCCCGGAACGGCAGGGTCGGGTCGGAGCGAAGCAGATCGCTGAGCACACCCATCTCATCCATCGCCGACTGCGGAACCCCGAGAGCGGTCAAGATCTCCCGAGTCTCGGCCGCTGGCACGAACGTCCAGCGCTGCCGGTCGATGGTGGCACGATGCTCATTTAAAAGAGGATGGAGTACGCGTTCGACACCCAGCACGAGATCCCTTCCTTACGAGATTCGGTCGACAGGGTCCTGCACCTGCTTTTACTGATCCGCCGTGGTCACACACGGTGATGGCTTCCACCAGAGACCCCGCAGGGCAGTTGGATGAGGCGCACGGTTCGAGCTCGCGCCCGGGGTGAGGCGGGCGCATGCTGATCGAAGGCTCATGGGTGGATTCCTCCCCGTTGTCGCTGGTGCGTAAGGCCGCGACAGCCATGGGATCGATCGGCATGGCCCTGGGACTCACTGTTGGCGCAATGTGATGATCTCACCTTGAATGTCACTCCCCGTATACGCCTGTCGCCAACGGCGACAACAGCTTTCCAAGCTGAGTCGCATGGCGTTAGTCCGAACGCAATGTCGCTGCCGTGATCCTCACGTCGACGGGCAACGGGCGGAACCTCGAAAGGTCCAGGGTCCGAAGCTGGGTTCCCTGTGGTAAAAGCGCGATCCGTTCTGCCCAGGTGGCGGTGATCGGGATGTTCGGGCAGGGCCTCAACTTCTCGAAGCTGCCTGCCAGAGGACACAGTGACGACAGCTACCGGATGGCACCAGCATCCCCAACGGGTGTTTCGCGCCCTCGCCGCCGTCGCCGGCCCACAGCCCGAGGATGTCGCGATGCCCTTCGGCAGTGACCGCCAGGGCCACGCAGATCGGCCTGTTCGCTACTTGGCCATCGCGAATCTTGGTTCTGTCGACGATCTTGTGATCCGGACGGCTGAGCGGCTCGTTCCGACTGTTCGCGATCATGCATCGCGTGCTCTCGTGATGTGCTCCTGGAGCTGTTTCCGTACCTGTCCGCGTTGCTGATCGAGGAGGTTGAGCGGCGACCGGACCAGGTAGTGCTGAGAACGCGGGTGCGGGCGACGACTGGCTCCTGTCGGTGCGGCCAGAGCTCGGCCCGGGTGCACGGCCGGTACGTACGCAGGCTGCGTGATGTCGCCGCGGGCGGGCTCGGTGTCGTGATCGAATTATGCGTGCGCCGCTTCCGCTGCGAGAACCCTGCCTGCACGGCGGTGACGTTCGCCGAACAGGTCTCGGGACTGACCACCCCGCACAGTCGGCATACCCCGCTGCTGCGCGGGGTGTTGACGCAGATCGGGCTGGCCCTGGCCGGCCGGGCAGGAGCCCGACTGGCGGCCGCGGTCGGCCTCACCATAGGTAAGGACACGCTTTTGCGGTTGGTCAGGTCCCTGCCCGAGCCGGAGATCGGCAAGGTGGAGATCCTCGGTGTCGACGACTTCGCCTTCCGCAAGGGCCGCCACTACGGCACGGTCCTGATCGACATGGCCACCCACCGGCCGCTGCACCTCTACGACGGCCGCGAAGGCGAGGACCTGGCCGCCTGGCTCCGCGATCACCCCGAGGTGCGGGTCATTTGCCGGGACCGTTCCAGCGGCTACTCGGAGGGCGCTCAAGCCGGGGCCCCGCAGGCCGAACAGGTCGCGGATCGCTATCACCTGTGGGCCAACCTCGGCCATGCGGTCGAGAAGACGGTCAACGCCTATCGCTCCCGCCTGGCCGAAACGCCTCCCGGATCGGCCTCCGGCCCCGACCACGTGGAGGCGGAGCCCGAGGTGGTCCAGCCGCCGAACGAACTGAAGATCGTGACCCGGCTGCGTGAGCAGCATGCTGCCGCCCACGAGCTTTGGCAGCAGGGGATGTCGAAGGCGGCGATCGGCCGGAAGCTCGGGCTGCACCAGGCCACCATCCGTAAACTGGTCAATGCCCGCTCCGCCGACGAGGTCGTGGCCAAGAACCTCCAACGAGCACATGTCGTCGACCCATACATCGGCTACCTGCACCGGCGCTGGAATGAGGGCGTCAGGAACGCCGCCCAGCTCTACCGCGAGATCAAGCAACTTGGCTATCCCGGCGGCGAGTTGGCTGTTCAGCGGCATCTGCGGCGCTACCGGACCGGGCGCGGACACGCACCCGACCCGGGACCGAAGCCCCCGTCGGTCCGCGAGGTCACCTCCTGGATCATGACCCACCCCGAGCACCTGCGGGATGAGGGCGCCGACAAGCTGCACCGGCTGCGTGAGCGCGATCCCGAACTTGACCGGCTCACGCTTCACGTCAGGAAGTTCGCCGTGATGATGACCGGACGCCACGGCGACCGCCTCGAAGACTGGATCACCGACGTCGAACGCGACAGTCTGGCTCCGCTCGCGGGCTTCGCCCGCAACCTCCGCCGCGACTTCGACGCGGTCCGCAACGGGCTCTCTTTGCCGCACAGTTCTGGCGCCGTCGAGGGCAACATCAACCGGCTGAAGATGCTGAAACGCCAGATGTTCGGCAGGGCCAGTCTCGATCTCCTTCGCAAACGCGTCCTCCTCACACGGTGAGCCTCGAGCGCCCGCATCACAAGATCGTCGACAGAACCCGAATCTTCACGTTGATGGCGTCAATGAAGACGACGGGGTAGACGCCTTTAATTCCATCGATGGTTGCGAACGCCCCGAAAGGAGATCGTTCGCATGCCTCGTGGAGGAGCCAACCGCAAGCCGACCGCCGCCAGGCGGCAGTACTTCGAGCTGGTGCGTCAGGGGTTGAAGGGGGCTGCGGCAGCCCGCCAAGTGGGCGTATCCACCAGCTGCGGATCCAAGTGGTTCATCGAAGCTGGAAGCATGATCATCCCCGATGGATCCATCTCGCCACGCTTCCTCACTCAAGACGACCGCATCGCCATCGCCGACGGACTGCGTGCCGGGAAGCCGCCCACCGCGATCGCCGCCGCGATCAGGAAGAGCACGTCCACCGTCTACCGGGAGATCGCCCGGGGAAAGAAGGACGACGGAAGCTACGACCCCTGGTGGGCGCAGAATCAAGCACTGCTGCGCAGGCAACGAGGTCGGCTGAACTCCCACCGCCACACCGGCAGGCCGACGGCATGGCCGCCGACACCGTGAACGTTCGTGATCACGGCACTAGCTGGCTGCGGAGATGTGTCGTCTCCAGAGTCGCTCGGGCTGCCTTCAGTGCCGGGTGGGTCTGTTGCGCGACGCGGTGGAAGGTTTCCTGGGCGGGGCGGGCCGACCAGGCCGGGGGAAGGTGGCGGGCCGGGAGTCTCGGGTCCGTGCGGATGGTCCGGAGCCAGTCGCTCACCAGGCGGAGGCGGGTGCCGATCGGGTCGTGGTCGGTGCCGTTTCCCAGGTGGGCGCTCCAGCGCTTGTCGAAGGTGACATAGCGGGCGGCGATGGACTCCAGGTCCCAGGTGTCGCAGATCATCTGCTCGATGTCGGTCACCTCGGCGGCCTGGGCGTGGAAGATCTTGACGTGGGCCGTGAGACCGAGGTCGGTGACCACCGAGGAGACGTCCACGTGACCGGGGGCAATCCACAGGCCGCTGTACAGCGCGCCGAATCCGGACCAGGTGAGCCGTGAGCGCAGGTCGTGGCGCTGGCGTTTCCAGGAGTCGGGCAGGGAGAAGCCGAGCAGGGTCCAGGAGCCGTCCCAGTCGTCGTTGACGGCGCCCTGCTTCCAGATGCGGGTGCGGCCGTCGATCAGGACGCGGCCGGCCTGCGGGGTCAGGCCGAAGAACATCTTGCGGCCCTCGCGCTGACGCTGGAGCAGGCCTCGGTTGACCATGCGGGTGAGGGTGGAGCGTACGGCCTGTTCGCCCACACCCACGCGGCCCAGGACGTCGATGATGCTGCCCGAGTAGACGCCCAGGTCCCCCTCCTCCAGGACGTGGTTGCCGAAGAAGGTGAGCATGAGCGACTGCGGGCGCGGCTGCGGCCCCTCCGCGGTGTCCAGGATGTCGTCGTCCTCCACGGGGGCAAGGGTACGACCGCCCGCCGACCGTGCGGCAGGCGGTCGTACGAGGTCACCGGCGGTCGGCGGGGTGGGCAAGGTCGTAGGGGCGGAGGTAGGGGGTGGGGCGGTAGGTGATGTAACGGGTGGGGGTGGTGGGGTCGGCCGCGGTGGCGCGGGAGTTGAGGGACGCCGGGTCGGTGCCCTGCCAGCTGCCGGTGGTCAGGCGGTCCTCCAGGGTGTGGAGGGCGGCCAGTTGTTCGGCGGGGCTGAAGGTGCAGTGGCCGGCGTTGTCGACGTAGGCCTGACGCAGGAGGGGACCGGAACCGGCCGCGGTGACCGCGCGGCGCAGGGCGCTTTCCGTCTGGACGGGGACCAGGGGGTCGCCGATGGTGTGGATGGAGAGCTGGGGCTTGGCCAGGCGGCCGGTGAAGCTGCTGGTGGTGCTCATCCAGGCGACGGCGTTCGGGTCCGCCTTGATGCGCGGGGCGCGGTTGAGGGCGGCGAGGTCCTTGTTCAGGGAGAGGCCGGCCTTCTTGTAGAGCTCGGTGACCTCCTTGCGGACGGAGGACTCGCCGAGGAGTCGGGCGTAGTCGATGCCGGTGTTCCAGGACATGTTGCCGCCCGCGCGGGTCTCGGCCTCCTGACGCCTGTTGAAGGCGGCGATCTTCAGCAGGCCCTTGACGGCGTCGTACTGGTTGGCCTGTTGGGCGTCCCAGTCGGTGGCGGCGGGGCGGGTCTGGGTGGGCGCGTTCCAGACCGGGATGTTGTGCAGGGCGGCGGCGAGGGCGATACGGGCCCGCCCCTCGGCCGTCGACTGGGCGGAGTCGACCTTGGCGGTGAGGGTGTTCGCCGCGTCGGTGGCCGCCTCCTGGCTGGGGAGGTTGACCAGCGGGACGTCGGAGCCCAGGAGCGTCTTGAGGGCGAACACCGGGTCGAGGGTGTTGTTCCAGTTGGCGACGCCGCCGTGGACCAGGCCGCACATGGAGAGCGAGCCGTCGATCTCGTCCGGGGCGCGCTCGGCTATCGCGGTGGTGACCAGGCCGCCGTACGACCGTCCCCACGCGATGGTGCGGGAGGCCTGGCCGAAGCGGGTGGTGAAGGTCTTCAGGGTGGCCAGCTGGTCGGGGACCGCGTCGGTGACCGCCCAGCCGGTGCTGGCGTACGAGGAGCCGATGAGGGCGTAACCCTGCTGGAGGAGAAGGGCCTTGGTGGGGGCGTCCGGGGCGTCCTGGGCGGGGTTGGCGGGGCCGGCGTTGTAACCGTGGCTGAAGAGGAGGACGGTGCCGTTCCAGGTGGTGGGGACGTCCATCATGTACGTGGCGCCGGAGGGGAGTTGGCCGTCCACGTGGGTGGGGCCCGCGTCGGCCGCCGCGGGTGCGGTGGTGAGGGTGAGCAGGAGGGCTGCCGTGCAGGCGATCCGGGTGCTGTGCCTCATGCGGTGATCTCCTCCGTGTGAGGGGTGGTGGGGAGTTCGGGGGTGGGTTCCTCGGCGAGTGAGGTACGGCTCGTCTCGCGGACGAACCACACCGTCAGCGCGGTGATCAGCGAGCCGCCGCACAGCAGGAGGGCGACGGGGGTGCCGTTGCCGCTGCTCGCGACCAGGCTTCCGGCGATCAACGGGGAGAAGCCGGCGCCCACGAGGGTCGCACCCTGGTAGCCGAGGGAGGCGCCGGTGTAGCGGACCCGGGTGCCGAACATCTCGCTGAACAGGGCGCCCAGCGGGCCGTACATCAGCGACTGGGAGATGCCGTGGCCGATGACGACGGCCAGGATCAGGGCTCCCGACGACCTGGAGTCGACCAGCGCGAGGACGGGGAAGGCGGTGGCCGCGGACAGGATCGCGCCGGTGAGGACGACCGGGCGGCGGCCGATCCGGTCGGAGAGCACGGACGCGCAGGGCAGGACCACCAGGGCGACCGCGGCCGAGACGGTGAGCGCGGTGAGCACCTGCGGGCGGGGATAGCCGATGCCGGTGGCGTACGCGATCAGATAACTGGTCAGCAGGGACTGGGCGGTGAAGGCGCCGATGCCGACACCGCAGGCCAGCAGCACGGGCTTCGGGCGGCGCAGGACGTCGAGGATGGGGAGCCTCGACTCGGCGCGGTCCTTCTTCACCTCGGCGAACAGTGGACTCTCGACCACCTTGAGGCGGACGAACAGGCCGACGCCGAGCAGCAGCACGCTCAGCAGGAACGGCACCCGCCAGCCCCACGCCGCGAACTGATCCTTGGGGAGGGTAGAGACCAGGGCGACCACGGAGGCTGAGATCAGGGAGCCGAGCGGGGCTCCCATCTGGGTGAAGCTCGACCACAGGCCGCGGCGGCGCTCGCCAGCATGCTCCACGACCATCAGGGTCGCGCCGCCCCACTCACCGCCGATGGCGATGCCCTGCACCACGCGCAGGGTGATCAGCAGGACCGGGGCCCAGACACCGGCGGTGTCGTACGTGGGCAGCACGCCGATGAGGAAGCTGGCACCGCCCATCAGGCCCATCGTGACCAGCAGCATGTTCTTGCGGCCGAGGCGGTCGCCGAAGTGGCCGAAGACGATGCCGCCGATCGGGCGGGCCACGTAGCCGGCGGCGAAGGTGCCGAACGCGGCGATCGTGCCCACTGCGGGGTCGGCGCCGGGGAAGAACAGTTCACCGAACACGAGTGCGGCGACGGTGCCGTAGACGAGGAAGTCGTAGAACTCCACGGCAGTGCCGAACATGCCGGAGAGGGCGACTCGGCGGAGTTGGAGGGTGCGTTCTGACGCGGTGGGGGCCGGGGGCATCGCGCTCTCCCTTGAGCGGAGGAAGGACTTCATGAAGTTATGCCGTATGGCGACTACCGTCAAGAAAGTGCACAACATTAGGAGCATGCGGGGAGAAGACGACACGCGTCACTGGAACTCGCTGATCCCCACAGGCAGTTGCGTGCGTGACCACAGAAATGCGAACCCGGATACGCGCCAGGGATCCGGACGCCTTCGCCGAGCTCTATGACGAGTGCGCTCGCGCGGTGTCCAACCACGCCTTTCCCGCTGTCCGCCGGGGCAGTGCGCCACGGCGACGCCCGCAGCCGTGGCCGAGGGCGTCATGTCGGCGACCTCCAAGGAGGCCTGACGGCGCCGGGCGTCGATCGAAACCGACGGCGTTCGCTGCGGCCCTGGCTGCTCGGCATCTCCCGCCCCCACGGGCGCGGCGGCCGGGGCGGATGTCGCGGAGGTCGCCGACCACGCGGAGGCCGCCGACCGGCTGCTCGACTTCCTGCTCATGGCCCGACCGGCCCCGTCGGCAGCGAAGGAACTGCTGGTGAGTGTCCGGTCGGTGGAACGCTGGCGGTTCAACGACGAAGAGCCGGACGTGCGCTCGCGGCCTCAGCGCCAGTCGGGTACGCCGGAGACGGGCGGCAGGCGGGTTTCGATCTTCGCTCGTATCTCCTGCATCACGGAGATGATGCGGGCCTCGTGTTCCCTGGTCAGCCGGGCCACCGGCACCGAGCAACTGATGGCGTCGATGGCCGGTGTGTCGTACCGCAGGGCGAAGCCGAAGCCGGCGATACCGGGCACCGTCTCCTCGCGGTCGATGGAGTAGCCGCACTCGCGCACCTGGGACAGGTCGGCGAGCAGCGCGGCACGGTCGGTGTGCGTGTTCTTCGTGAGGGCGGTCAACAGCCCGTCCGTGAAGGGCAGTTCGTCGTCGGCGCGCTCGGCGAGCAACGCCTTGCCCAGCGCGCCCGCATGGGCCGGGACGCGACGGCCGACCCGGCTGATGGTGCGCAGGTATTCGTGGGACTCGCGGGTGGCGAGGTAGACGACGTCCGTGCCGTCGAGTCGTGCCATGTGGATCGTCTCGCCGAGCGCGTCCGACGCCTCGTCGAGGTACGGGCGGACCAGGCGGATGCGCCGGTCGCCGTCGAGGTAGCTGGTGCCGGTGAGCAGCGCGCGGATGCCGATGCCGTAGAGGGAGCCGGTGGCATCGGTGCGGACCCAGCCGTATTCGACGAGGGTCTGGAGCAGTTGGTACATGCTGCTGCGCGGTACACCGAGCTCCTCGGCGAGCTGATCCAGGCGCGAGGGTTGCTCACCCCGCTCGGCGAGGAGTTCCAGCAGCACGACGGTCCGGGCCGCTGACTTCACCCCGCGAAGGCCTCTCGTCTCTGACATGCGCTCATCGTAATTCCGCGGCTATTCGTGTCTGCGCACCCATTGACCCATCGGGTTCATGGTTCTAGCCTCCATCTGCATACATAGACAGCATCTGCATACAGGGACAGGCGACAGGCATGACAACAAACAGCATCGAGGCCGCAGGGGTCGTCCAGCGGCTCCGTGAGGGAATGGCGAGCGGAGTACTGTCCTTCCCCCTCACGAGCTTCCGGGACGACGGCGCCCTCGACCTGGACGCCTACCGGGCATACCTGGCCGACCGGTTGGACAGCGCACCCGGCGCGGTGTTCCCGGCCTGCGGGACCGGGGAGTTCTTCTCGCTGGACGAGGACGAGTACCGGGCTGTCGTGCGGACCACGGTCGAGATCACCGACGGCCGGTTGCCGGTGGTCGCCGGCATCGGCTACGGCTGGGCACAGGCGCTGCGCTTCGCCCGTATCGCGGAGGAAGCCGGTGCGGACGCCGCCCTGGTACTGCCCCACTACCTGGTCGGCGCTCCACAGGACGGTCTGGTGGAGCAGCTGCGCCACATCGCCGACGGCACCCGGCTGCCACTCATCGCGTACCAGCGCGGTCAGGTCGCCTTCACCGCCGACAGTCTGCGCCGGATCGCACAAATCCCCACCGTCATCGGTCTGAAGGACGGACACTGCGACCTCGACCGGCTCCAGCGCCTCACACTGGCCGCGCCCGACGGCTTCCTCTTCTTCAACGGCGCCTCTACCGCCGAGATCCAGGCCCGCGCCTACGCCACCGTCGGCGTGCCCGCCTACTCGTCGGCCGTCCACGCCTTCGCACCCGAGATCGCGAACGCCTTCTTCGCCGCTCTGCGGGACGGGGACGACGTGGGCGTGACCAAACTCCTGCGCGAGTTCTACGTCCCGCTGGTCGAACTGCGCGACCGGGTGCCGGGTTACGCCGTCTCCCTGGTCAAGGCCGCCGCCCGGCTGCGCGGCCTCCCGGTCGGCCCGGTGCGCGCCCCGCTCACCGACCCTGGCCCGGTCGACCTTGCCGATCTGGAGAAGGTGCTGGACCACGGTCTGAGCCTGGTCGGCGCCGTACGACGACCCGCTTGACGAACCCGGTCACCTCTCGTGCCCGGCCGCCCCCGGCTCTGCCACGCGCCAGTGCCCTCTGCCTTCCGAGACCTGCGGCCGTTCTCGCCGTACGCCGGTCGGGCCGTCCAGAGCCGACGGAGCGTCCAACTGCCCAGCCAACAGTTCAAAGGGGAACTGTCATGCCCATACTCGTAGTCGGGATCAGTGTTCTGATTCTGCTGCTCCTCATGACCAAGCTGAAAGTCAACGGCTTCGCGGCCCTCCTGCTCGTGGCGGTCGGCGTCGCACTGGTCCGGGGAATCCCGGTGGCGACCATCCCGGACGTCCTCTCCGAAGGCATCGGGGACCAGATCGGCGACACCATGCTCACCATCGGACTCGGTGCCATGGTCGGCCGCATCATGGGGGACTCGGGCGCCGCTCAGCGTATAGCCGGCAAGCTCCTGGACGCTTTCGGCCCCCGTGGGGTACAGGTGGCCATGGTGGTCACGTCCATGCTGATCGGCGTGACCATGTTCTACGAGGTCGCGTTCATCATCGTGGTGCCCATAGCCTTCACCCTGGTCAGGGTCACCGGAACGAAGCTGCTGTGGGTCGGCCTGCCGATGTCCATCGCCCTGTCCACCATGCACAGCTTCCTGCCGCCGCACCCCGGCCCCACCGCGGTCGCCGCGACCTTCCACGCCTCCGTCGGACTCACGTTGTTCTACGGCCTGTTCATAGCCGTTCCCGCCGGTGCGCTCATCGCCCTGACCTGGCCTCGTCTTCCCTTCATCAAGGCGATGAACCCTTCCATCCCCAAGGGACTGGTCAGCGAGCGCGAGTTCACCGACGAGGAGATGCCCGGGCTGGGTTGGTCGCTGTTCGTGGCGCTCTTCCCCGTGGTGCTGATCGTGGCCGCCGCCGTGACCGACATGGCCACCTCCACCGAGAGCCCGCTCCTGCACACCGTCGCCTTCATCGGCTCGGCCCCGATCGCGTTGCTGCTGACCCTTTGCCTGGCGGCGTGGGCGTTCGGCCCGCGGATCGGCCGCAGCCTGGACGACGTCGGCGCCTCCTGCACCTCAGCGGCCAAGGCGATGGCAATGATCCTTCTGGTGATCGGCGCCGGCGGGGCCTTCAAGAACGTCCTCGTCGAAGGCGGCATCTCCGACTACATCAAGGACGCCACGGACAGCTGGTCCATCTCACCGATCGTCCTTGCCTGGCTCGTCGCCGTCATTCTCCGCATCGCGCTCGGCTCGGCGACGGTCGCCGTCGTCACGGCCTCCGGCGTGGTGCTGCCGCTCCTGGCGGGCAGCGGGGTCCACCCGGAGATCATGGTGCTCGCCGTCGCCTGCGGTTCCATCGCGTGCTCCCACGTCAACGACCCTGGATTCTGGCTGTTCAAGGAGTACTTCAACCTCTCCGTCGTCGAGGCGATCAAGGTCCGCACCACCTACACGACGGTGCTCGCCGTTCTCGGCCTGGGCGGCGTCCTGGCGGCCGAGTGGGCCCTCGACATCCTCAACCTCTGAACCGGAACCCCCTGAACCGCAAACCTCTGATCACCCGCACCGTCTCACCCGCAGAAGGACACACCCGATGAGTATCGGACAGCCGACCGTCACGGCGTTCTCCGTCTACCCGGTCGCAGGCCGGGACAGCATGGAGCTGAACCTCTCCGGCGCCCACGGCCCCTACTTCACCCGCAACATCGTCGTCCTCACCGACTCCGAGGGACGCACCGGACTGGGCGAAGTACCCGGTGGGGAGAAGATCACGCAGACGCTGCGCGACGCCCAACCGCTGGTCGTCGGGGCGAAGGTGGGCGACTACAAGCGCGTCCTGCACGAAATCGGCGACCGGTTCGCCGACCGCGACACCGGCGGACGGGGCGCCCAGACCTTCGACCTGCGCACCACCGTCCACACGGTCACCGCCATCGAGTCCGCCCTGCTCGACCTGCTCGG
The DNA here is from genome assembly GCF_045041015.1 of Streptomyces sp. NBC_00019. NCBI lineage: Bacteria > Bacillati > Actinomycetota > Actinomycetes > Kitasatosporales > Streptomycetaceae > Streptomyces > Streptomyces sp. NBC_00019. The sequence goes on along the minus strand of NZ_CP108302.1, from coordinate 10,339,647 downwards.
GCAGCACCTCGACGTGCCCGTCGCGGCGCTCCTGGGCGACGGGCAACAGCGGGATTCCGTACGGGTGCTGGGCTACCTCTTCTACGTGGGTAACCCAGACCGGACCGACCTGGAGTACGTCCGGGAACCCGACTCCCCCGTTGAGTGGTACCGGGTCCGGCACGAGGAGGCCCTGACACCCGAGGCGATCGTCCGTCAGGCCGAGGCGGCCTACGGCCACTACGGATTCCGGGACTTCAAGCTCAAGGGGGGCGTCCTCAACGGCGCCGAGGAGGTCGCGGCCGTACGAGCCCTCAAGGACCGATTCCCCGAGGCCCGCATCACCCTCGACCCGAACGGCGCGTGGTCACTGAGCGAGGCGATCGAACTGTGCCGGCCGCTGGTCGGCACGCTCGCCTACGCCGAGGACCCCTGCGGAGCCGAGGACGGCTACTCCGGACGGGAGATCCTCGCCGAGTTCCGCCGCGCCACCGGCCTTCCCACCGCGACCAACATGATCGCCACCGACTGGCGTCAGATGACCCACGCCCTGGCCCTCCAGTCGGTCTCCATCCCGCTGGCCGACCCACACTTCTGGACCATGCAGGGCTCTGTCCGGGTGGCACAGCTGTGCAACGCGATGGGACTGACCTGGGGCTGCCACTCCAACAACCACTTCGACATCTCCCTGGCCATGGTGACCCACTGCGGCGCCGCAGCCCCCGGCGAGTACAACGCCCTGGACACCCACTGGATATGGCAGGAAGGGCTGGAACGCCTCACCACCGCCCCACCGCTCATCACCGATGGCGAGATCGCGGTCCCCGACGCGCCGGGGCTGGGCGTCCACCTCGACATGGACCGGCTCCTCGCAGCCCACGACCTCTACCAGGAAAAGAAGTTGGGGGCCCGCGACGATGCCGCCACGATGCAATACCTCATTCCTGACTGGAAGTTCGACAGTAGGCGCCCCTGCCTGGTTCGGTAGGCCGCTGTTCATGGACCGCCTTCGTTCGGTCCTGGTGAGCGCACTCCCGTCCCACCAGCAGCAGTACGACAATGCACCAGGACCAGACACGCTCGTCACTCCGATCGATGGCGTCCCGTGGGGGACATGACCCTCCGATCGGCGCCGCAGGCCGGGGCAGTCCCCCACCGTCGACGCCCCCTGGACCGCACTGAAGGGCAAGCGACGACGCAAAGCTGGCAAGCTGCACGGCATCGAAACTTCTCTGACCTCACCGCCGACTGCCGTGCAGGGTCGCGGGTTGGTGCGGTGGCGGCGTACGCGCGCTCCGTTTCCAGCCCCGCTGCATCGAACCGGGCGGGCTACGGCCGAGTCCCGCGGCATCAGCATCACGTCACGATGACGTAGACCTTGCGCACGGTTTCAATGGTCTTCCAGACACCGACGAAGCCCGGCTTCATGACAAAGCTGTCGCCAGCCTTGTAGACCACCGGTTCGCCGCCTTCCGGCGTGAGTTCGACGATGCCGGAGAGGATGTGGCAGAACTCGAAGGTCTCGCCCTTGATCGAGCGCGTCTCGCCGGGCGTCGCTTCCCAGACGCCCGTACGAATCGTCTCCCCGCGGGCGATGTCCTGGGCCCAGGTCTTGAAGGCGGGGTTGCCGGAGATCAGGCGTTCCGGGAGCGGGGCGGACTCGTGCGGAGCGGAGGAGGGACTGGTGTCGATGGTCTTCAGAAGGGACATGCCATTTCCTTTCTTGGCTCAAGAGGTTGGTAACCGCGGCACCGGTCACGGCTCACCGCCCCGACGAAGCCGCCTGTTGCGCGCCGGGCCGGTACGCAGGGCATGTCAGGTCAGGGCCCGGCTCCGGCCGGCCACGACCTCGGGGCGCAGCAGGTCGGCGAGGGTATCGGCTGGCAACAGGCCCTTCTCCAGGACGAGTTCGGCGACTCCGCGGCCGGTGGCGAGGGCCTCTTTGGCGATGTCGGTGGCCGCGGTGTAGCCGATGTGCGGGTTGAGGGCGGTGACCAGGCCGATGGAGTTCTCCACCGACTTGCGCAGCGTCTCGGTGTTGGCGGTGATGCCGTCCACGCAGCGTTCGGCGAGGGTGACGCAGGCGGCGCGCAGGTGGGTGATCGACTCCGACAGGGAGTGCAGGATGATCGGCTCGAACGCGTTGAGCTGGAGCTGTCCGGCCTCGGCGGCCATGGTGATGGTGACGTCGTTGCCGATCACCTCGAAGGCGACCTGGTTGACAACCTCGGGGATCACCGGGTTCACCTTGCCCGGCATGATGCTCGAACCCGCCTGCACCGGCGGCAGGTTGATCTCGCCGAGGCCCGCGCGCGGCCCGGACGACAGCAGGCGCAGGTCGTTGCAGCTCTTGGACAGCTTGACCGCGACCCGCTTGAGCACGCCGGACATCTGGACGAGCGCCCCGCAGTCCTGGGTGGCTTCGACCAGGTTGGCGGCCGTGACCAGCGGCAGTCCGGTGATCTCGGCGAGGTGGCTGCGGGCCGACTCGGCGTATCCGGCGTGGGCGTTGAGTCCGGTGCCGATCGCCGTGGCGCCCAGGTTGATCTCATGGATCAACTGGACGGCCTCGTCAAGACGGTTGCGGTCCTCGTCGATCATGACGGCGTATGCGGAGAACTCCTGGCCGAGCGTCATGGGCACCGCGTCCTGCAACTGTGTACGGCCCATCTTGAGGACCTCGCGGAGTTCACCCGGCCGATCCGGCCGGGCGCTCGGAGCCGACCCTGCCTGTCGAGGGGTTAGACGAGGGAATTGACTTCCTCCTCCTCGTGAACGAGGGGATTCCTACGGCTCGCACCGTGGGGCTTTCTGCTTCGTCGCCGACTGCCCGTCCGGAGAACTCCGTTGAGGTCATACACCGCCTCCACAGACAGACGCCGCCAGCCCGGCGGCCAGAAGGTTCTTCGCCGCGTTCACATCCCGGTCATGAGCCATCCCGCAGAGGCTGCGCCCCGCCAGGGTGCGCTCCTGCTGTCGAGTGGCGCGCCTTTGCGGTCCGAGCTCCCACCGGCCCGGCAGCTTTCCGTCCGATGGACTGAGGAGAGTCAGGACATTCGTCGCTGTGCACAGGTACTTGAACTCTCAAGAATTAGTCCAGGAGCCCAGCCGGACCGGCACGGCCCGTCTTGTTTTCCGTGGAAGGACGATCGATGACAGGTTCTCTCGCACGCAGGCAGCTTCTCGGCGCAGGCATCGCCCTGGGAGCGACGGCCCTGGTCGGTGGTGCGGCACAGGCCGCCCCGGGCACCGCCAGATCCTGGCCCGGGGAGTTCTCGCTGCCCAACGGCTGGGGGCCGGAGGGAGTCGCGATCGGCTCCGCACCGTACGCCTACTTCGGATCGATCGCCACCGGCGGCGTGTACCGGGTGAACCTCACAAATGGCAAGGGCAAGGTGATCCACCGCGGTCTGGGACGCATGACGGTCGGGCTGAAGGTCGACTCCTGGGGGCGGCTGTTCCTGGCGGGCGGCAGCAGTGGTGAACTGCGGGTCGTCGACGCCCACGGTGGTGCGCTGCTCGCCAACCACGTGGTCGCTGGAGAGAACAGTTTCGTCAACGACGTCCTGCTCACCCGCGATGCCGCCTGGTTCACCGAGTCGTTCAGCGCACAGCTCTTCAAGCTGCCGCTGGGCAGGAAGGGCCGCGTCGGCGCCCCGGAGAGCCTCACGCTGAGCGGTGACTGGGTGCAGTCCGGTTTCACGTCCAACGGCATCTCGCTCACCCCCGACGGCAGCGCCCTGCTCGTCACCAACGCGGCCGCGGACGGCGGCTCACTGATGCGCGTCAACCCCCGCACCGGCGTGGCCCGCAAGGTCGACCTGGGTGACACGACACTGCCCAGCGGCGACGGGCTGGTGCTCATCGGCCGTACTCTCTACGTGGTCCAGCCCAACCTCAACCAGGTGGACGTGATCCGGCTCAACCGGTCGGGTACGCGGGGTACCTCGGTGGGGGTGATCAGGGAAGACCGCTTCGACCTGCCTACTACGGCCGCCGCCTACCAGGGTCGGCTGTACCTCCCCAACTCCCGCTTCACCACCCCGGACCGGGATGAGAAGACCCCTTACAACGCGGTGTCCGTGCCGTTGGTGTGACGTACGGCCGGAGCACGGCTGGACCCCGTCCGCTCGAAGCGGGCGGGGTCAAGCTGTGTTCGCAGTTTCTATCCGTGCCTCGTGATGGTGTGCGCTTCGGTGAAGGAGAGCAGGCCCTCGGGGCCCATCTCGCGTCCGATACCGCTCTGCCGGAAGCCGCGAACGGAGCCCGGTCGTCGCATGCGACGGCGTTGGCGTGGTTGATCCAGGTGGTGCCCGTACGCAGTCGTTCCGCGAGGGCGGCCGCGCGGGCGGCATCGGCGCTCCAGACCGAGGAGCACAGTCCCGACCAGTCGTTGTTGACCTGGTGCAGTACGGAGTCGACGTCGTCGAAGGGCAGGATCGGCAGGGCGGGGCCGAACTGTTCCTCGGTGACGATCCGCAGGCCGGTGTCCGGGTCGAGGACAAGGGTGGGGCGCAGGTAGTGGCCCTTGGAGGTGGCCGCGCCGGGGGCCAGGGTGCCCAGTTCGCGCACCTCGGCTCCGGCTCCGGCGGCCTGGGCGAGCATGGCCGCCACCTTGTCACGCTGGGCGGCGCTGTTGAGGGGGCCCATGGTCGTGGCGGGATCGTCTCCGGGCCCCACACGCTGGGTGTCGAGGGCGGAGGAGAGCGCGTCGACGAGTTCGTCGTAGCGGGAGCGGTGCACGTACACCCGTTTGACGGCCATGCAGACCTGGCCGCTCGTCAGGAAGGCACCCTGGACGAGCCGTCCGATGTGCTCCTGGTCCAGTACGGCGTCGTCGAGGACGATCGCGGGGTCGTTGCCGCCGAGTTCGAGCGTCACCGAGGCAAGGTTCTGTGCGGCGGCGGCCATGATGTGCTTGCCGGCGGCCGTGCTGCCGGTGAAAACGATCTTCCGTACGCGAGGGTCGGTGAGCAGCGGGGCGACCGCTTCGTTGCTGCCCGTCACGACGTTCAGCACCCCGGCCGGGAGCCCTGCGGCGAACAGCTCCAGCGTGCGCACCATGGCCAGCGGCACGGTGGGCGGGGGCTTGACCACGGCCGTGTTCCCGGCGAGCAGCGCGTACGGCAGGCTCGCTCCGAGGATCGCGATCGGCCAGTTGAACGGCACGATGACGGTGACCACGCCCATGGGGAGGCGGTGGATGTACGAGGTCAGCGGCGGGCCGTCGAGACGCCGTACCCGGTCAAGGGAGTCGACCAAGTCGATCGCCGCCCGCGTGCGCGCGACGAAGACGCCCATCTCTATCTGGCTCTCGAAGGAGATCTTGCCGTTCTCGCGGGTCATCAAGGCCGCCCGCTCGGCCTCACTGCCGTCGAGCAGGGTGAGCGCCTCACTCATGATCTCCGCTCGCCGACGGGCGGGTATCACGGCCCAGGCGGGGAACGCGGCATCCGCGGCCGCGACTGCCGCGCGGGCCCGCTCGGGGGTCGCCGCGGCTGCGTGGCCGACGACCAGGTCGGGGGCGGCGGGGTTGCGGACGGCCGTCCATTCCTCGGTCTCGACGGTCTTGCCGTCGATGAGCAGTCCGGTCCGGACGGGCGCCGCCCCGGTCTCCTGCCGTGCTGTAGGGATTCTTTCGGACATGCGACTCTCCAGGAAAGATCAAGAAGCGCGGGAAAGAAGGTCTTGCGACGTCTGGCGGACAGTCATCCGCATGGCGGACATGGTGAGGTCAGGGTCGCCGGCGGCTTGTCGAGGAGCATCTACCGCTGCTGTTGCAGACCGCGGGAGACATCAGCGCGGATTTCGCCCGCGTCGCCGCCGTCCCGCAGACCTGAGCAGCCACTGCCCCTGGCACGGACCTGAGGGCCGCAAGAGGGGCCGCGTGCGCGTCACGCCTCCTCAACGGCTTCCAGATCGAGGGGTTTGGAACAGTTGCCGTTGGAGTGTGTTCGAGAGCGTTCTGGTGAGCGGGAGTGAGTGCGCGGGGTCCGTGTCGTGTCGGGTGCCTCGGCCGTGGGGCTGGCTGTCGGTGGGGAACTGACGTTCTTTCATCGAATGCGTGACCTTCCCGGGCGGCTCTCGTTTCTCATGGCGACGGGATCTTCGGGTGGGATCGGGCGGGGGTGACGGGGTGGGTGAGCTGAGGAGCATTGCGCCGCCGTTCGTCGCGTCCGGGCCGTGTGGTGTGGCTGTGCGGACCCGCCTCAAGCACCTGACCTCGGACGATGAGAAGGTGTTGCGTCTGGTGGGGGCGCATCTGGGGTCGCTGGCTTCGAAGGATCTCAAGGCGCGCTGCCGGGACGGCCTGTCGCAGTCCGGTGAGGCGTGGGCGGTGCGGAAGCGGGAGCTGACGCCGCTGTCGTCGTCGCGGTGGGCGGGCAGTATCACCAAGGCCACGCACGATCAGTGGGCGCTGGCCCGCCGCTGCCAGCTCGCACACCTGCAGAACCTCGAAGCGGGCATCCGCACCATCAGGCACCGCCTGTCGCTGCCGGTCGGACAGAAGGGGACCAAGGGCAAGCCTGGGGGTTACCGGTCGGCGCGGGAATGGCATGCCAAGTCGCGGCGGCTGCACGTGCTGGAAGACCGGCTGGCTGGTGTGCGGGCCGACCGTGAGGCCGGCATCGTGCACGTCGTGCGCGGCGGCAAACGGCTGGCCCGCACCCGGCACCATCTGGAGGCGGCCCAGCTCACCGAGTCCGTGTGGCGGCAGCGGTGGGAGGCGGAGCGCTGGTTCTGTCAGGCGGACGGCGAGTCCGGCAAGCGCTACGGCAACGAGACCATCCGTATCAGCCCCGAGGGCGAGGTGAGTATCAGGCTGCCCGCACCGCTGGCGCATCTGGCGAACGCCCCGCACGGACGGTACGTCATGGCCTGCCGGGTCGTGTTCACGCACCGGGGCGGCGAGTGGGCGGACCGTGTCGCGGCCGACCGGGCGATCGCCTACCGCCTCCATCTGGATACGGGCCGGGACCGCTGGTATCTGAGCGCCTCCTGGCAACTCCCGCCCACCCCCAGCCTGCCCATCGAAGCAGCGCTCGCCCACGGCGTGATCGGCGTCGACATGAACGCCGACCACCTGGCCGCCTGGCGCCTGGATGTCCACGGCAACCCCACCGGCAGCCCACGCCGCTTCTCCTACGACCTCACCGGCACCGCCCAGCACCGGGACGCGCAGGTCCGCCACGCCCTCACCCGCCTCCTGCACTGGTCCAGAGCCTGGGGTGTGAAGGCGATCGCGGTGGAGGACCTGGACTTCGCTTCGGAGAAGACCCGGGAGAAACACGGGCGCAGGAAACGCTTCCGCCAGCTGATCTCCGGCATGCCCACCGGCAAACTCCGCGCCCGCTTGTCCTCGATGGCCGACCAGACAGGGATCGCGGTCATCGCCGTCGACCCGGCCTACACCAGCCGCTGGGGCGCCCAGCACTGGCAGAAACCCCTCACCACCACAAACCGCACCACCACCCGCCACGATGCTGCTGCCGTGGCGATCGGAAGGCGCGCCCAGCAACACCCGATCCGGCGACGGACGACACCGCCCCCACACGACCGGAGTGATCGTGCGGGGCATCGGACCGTCCAGGCCGTCCGGCGTGTTCCTGGGCGCGAGGGAACCCGCCCCCGCATCCCCGGACCACGGACACGATCCGTGCGCGCCGGACGCGGAGCGAACGCGGGCAACCAGAACGCCCAACACCGTCCGGGGCGTTCGGCCGAGCATGAGACCTGGCAACAGGACTCACTCCCGCTCAGTCTTCAGGAACGGTGTGGGCCTGAAGTCCTGGAGTCGGTCCGCATAGGCGCCTGAGAAGAGTTCCGCGACCGATCCGGCGGTCCAGCCGCCCTGCCCGAACCGCTCCTCGACCTCACCGGGGTGCGTCCACAGGGCGATCCGGTCGCCTCCCGCCGCGATGGCCTGTCCGGTGACATGGGCCGACTCCTTGGAGGCGAGGTACACGATCACCGGTGCCACATCTTCCGGCGATCCCAGCCCCTGCCGCCGGATGGCGTCGGGAACGGGCTCCCCCGCGTCCACCTGCGCCACAAGGTCACCGACCCGGGGCATGGTCGCCACCATGCGGGTCAGCGCGGTCGGCACGATGGCGTTGACGGTGACATCGATCTTTGCGAGCTCGAGCGCCCAGGTGCGCGTCATCGCGACGATCGCGCCCTTGGACGCCGAGTACGCGGTCTGGCCGAAGCTGGCACGCTGCCCAGCCGGTGATCCCACCAGGATGAGCCGACCGCCCTCGCCCTGTTCGCGGAAGCGGGCAGCCGCCGCGCGACCGCAGGTGAACGTACCGCGCAGATGGCTGTTGACGACGAGGTCGAAGTCGTCGTCGGTGGTATTGCGCAGGGTGCGGTCGCGCAGCGCACCGGCGTTGGTGACCATCACGTCCAGTCGGCCGAACTCGTCGACCGCGCGCCGCACCAGCGCGTCGGCGAAGTCGGAACCTCCGACCGCACCGACATGGGCGACGGCCGTTCCGCCCGCGTCCGTGATCAGGTCGGCCGTCTCCGTGGCCACATCGGCGTCCAGGTCGTTCACGACGACGGCGGCACCCGCCGCGGCCATCGCGCGAGCATAGGCACGTCCCAGGCCTCGGCCCGAACCTGTGACGATGGCGGCTTTGCCGTCGAGCATGCTGTCCTCCTGGACTGGGGGCGATAGGCGACTCCCCCGAGCCTAGGAACGCCTGGGCCCGGGAGGATCCCGCTGATGACGGCACCTGCGGCCGACCTGTGTCCCGGCCGGTCCGGGACATCCGTCGCGATCGGCAGGGCGGTCAGCCCTTCGGGGGCACCAGTCCTTGCCGCACCGCGAGCAACGCGGCCTGGGTGCGGGAGGTGAGCCGGAGTTTGCGCAGAACGTTGCTCACGTGGGTGCGGGCGGTGCGCTCGCTGATCACCAACTCGTCGGCGATCTGCTGGTTCGACCGGCCCTCGGCGACGAGGACGAGGACGTCGCGTTCCCGGCTGGTGAGCGAGGCGAGCCCGGTCGGCGGCGAAACGATCTCCTGGGTGAGTCCTCTGGCCACCGCCGGGTCGAGGAAGACCTCGCCCTGGGCGGCCGCGCGGATCGCGGCGACCACCTCACTTGCGTCGGCGTCCTTGAGCAGGTAGCCGGCGGCCCCCTGCGCGAGCGCCGCATGAACGCGTTCCATCTCGCCGAAGCTGGTGAGCACCACAACTCGGAGGCCAGGGTGGCGCTGCTTGATCGCTCCGATCGCCGTCGCCCCGTCCATCTTGGGCATGAGCAGGTCGATCAGGACCACGTCCGGCAGTTCCTGGTGAGCGGCCATCGCGTCGAGCCTGGTGAGTGCCTCCTGGCCGTCGGCGGCCTCCGCGGCCACTTCCATGTCGTCCAGGACTTCGAGGTAGGCGCGGATTCCGCGGCGTACGACGGCGTGGTCGTCGACGATCAGGACCCGGACCGGGCGGGGTTCTCCGTGTCCCGGAGCGGAACCGCCGATGGGATGCTCCTTGATCCCTCCGAGCCCGGGGGCGACTCCGGCACTCGTACGGGAAGGGGTATGACGACCCGTACGGTCGTGCCGCTCCTCGCGCCGGATCTGATCCTCATGGTGCCACCCCATCGCTCTGTCCTTTCCCGCATGGTCCTCAGTCCGTAGCCGTGGTGTCCGCTGGCAGTGGCCGCCCCGCCGTCCTCGTTCTCCTGTGCGGCCCGGCGCCCGCCGGATTCCGTGATCCCGCGGCCGTCGTCGCGGATGGCGGCGGTCAGGGTGTGGTCGTGTACGGCGAGGCGGATGGTGACGGTGGTGGCCTCCGCGTGCTTGACCACGTTGTGGATGGCCTCCCCCACGATCCGGTACATGTCCTCGGCCAATTCCGGTTCGACCGTGTCCACTTGGTGTCCGCACTCCAGCCGGATGCTGAGGCCCGTCCGGTTCTCGGTGCTTTTGACGAGCGTGGTCACCGCGTCCTCAAGGCCGAGCCGGAGGGAGGAGGCGGGACGCAGTTCGTGCACCATGGCCCTCAGGTCGGCGAGGACGGTTCGCGAGAGAGCCCCGACCTCGTCCGCGAAGGCCCGGACCGCTTCCGCCGGCACCGCTGTGTCCCGCGCGCCCAGCACTCCGACAGCGTTGGCCTGCATGCCGATGGAGAACACCTGCTGCACGATCGAGTCGTGCAGGTCGCGGGCGAGGCGCTGACGCTCGTTGCGGCGGGCGCCCTCGCGCTCACGCTGAAGCAGTGTGGCGTAGTCGACGGCGAGGGCGGCCTGTTCCGCCATGGCGGCGAGGAACTCCAGGGTCCGGCTCCCGATCTCCTGCCCAGGGGCGAAGTAGGCGTTCAGCACCCCTTCGGGACGACCGCGCGCCATCAACGGCACACTGACGAAGGAGTCCCAGTTCAGCTCCCCGAGGTAGGCGTGCAGCGGTTCCCAGGCCGGGTCCCCGAGAATCTGGGCCCACCGGTGCGGGACGACGATCGGCTTGCGTTCCTTCAGGGTGTCCAGCATGCACAGCCGGGCGCCCCGGTCACGGCACTCCAGCAGACGGTCGAGGAACGCGTCCCAGTGGCGCAGTCCCGCGGAGCCCATCAACCGCAGTTCCCGGCCGGTGCTGTCGAGGGTGAGGATCTGCACGCCGGCCAGGCCGTCCGCCTGGACGATCTGCTGGGCCACAGCGTCCAGTGTGGAGCCGAGCGAGCCCTCCGAGGCCAGTGCGATCGACGTCCGGGCGATCGCCGCGATCCTGCGCTGCCGGTGCCATTCGTCGGTGACGTCGCGGAACGACACCACCGTGAACTTCGGGTCGGCCGGCAGACTGCGGGCGCGGTAGGCGAACTCACGTCGAGGTCCGCGGGCGGGCTCCCAGTGGGCCACCTGCTCGTCCGACCGGACCTCCAGCAGCCCCGCGCGGCACTCGGCGGCTCCCTCCACCAGGGTGAACGGGGACGGCGCGCCGATGAGGTCGCCCTCGGCGTCCGCCCGAAGCAGCGCGGCCGCCGCCGGGTTCAGCCGTACGAACCGGCCCACGCAGTCCAGAACGGCGAGTCCGTCCGGCGCGACGGCGACGATGTCGTCCCACCCCATGAGCGGCGACGCGGACATGACTGATCTCCCTCGACATCGACGAAGAACCCGCCCCGCAGACCCGCTGTGCGATAGGGACGCGTTCGAAAACCGCGGGCCTGCGTCGTACGCGTCGGCCGGTTTGGGGACGAAGGCGACTTGCGCCCGGCCACAGCATCGTAGCCCGGCGTATTCGAGGTGGTCCTACGTCATTCGACCTGTTCGTCGGCAGGTCGAAGCGCCGAGCCGCTTCAGTCATTGCTCGCGTTCCCCGCGGGGAGGGCGCCTGCCTAGGTTGAGAGGACGCCCCGCGGTTCGCTACTCCCCCGAAAGGATCCGCGGGGCCCCACGAGCGGCCTGCTCGGCCGTGCGCCCCGCGTAAGCCATCGAGGACGAGGAGGTCCGAGACGTGAACGTGTCCATCGGCACGATCTGGGAGGCGGTCTGCCGTGCGCTGCCCGATGCCGTCGCCATCACGGAACCCGGTCGTGGGACCACCTACCGGAAGTTCGACGAGCGCGCGTCACGGCTCGCCGCCGCACTGGAAGCGGCCGGGGTGGGCGAGGGCGACACCGTGGCCTGCTATCTGTACAACGGCGCCGCCTACCTGGAGACGGTCTTCGCCGCCTTCAAGCTCGGTGCCGTACCGGTGAACGCCAACTACCGCTACACCGGCGAGGAACTTTCCGAACTGCTGACCGACGCCGACGCCGCCGCGCTCGTCTTCAGCGGCGCCCTGGCCGACCGCGTCACGCATGCCACGAAGCATGTGCGCACACTGAAGCTGACGGTGAGGGTGGGCGAGCCGCCCGCCGACGGTCCGGGCGGGCCCGCGGGGCCCGAACTGGAGGAGCTGCTGACCGCGCACGCGCCGCGCGAGCCTCAACAACGGCCCGGAACGGACCAGCTGTTCATGTACACCGGCGGGACCACGGGCAAGCCGAAGGGCGTCATATGGCAGCTGAGCGACCTGCTGCGCGCCCACGTGGTCCCGTTCTACCACCCGCTCGGAGTTACCGAACTCCCCGCAAGCCTCGACGAGGCCGTGGCCGTCGCCGTCAAGGCACGCCACGAAGGCCGCGCGCCGACCACGATGCCCGTCGTACCCCTGATGCACGCCACCGGGCTGTTCAACACCATGGGCGCCCTGATGACAGGAGGCCGGGCGGTCACCGCACGAGCGGGCGGCCTCGACCCGGAACATGTCTGGCACATGATTGCCGAGCAGCGGGTCGATACGGCCATCATCGCGGGCAACGCCGTGTGCCGCCCGCTCGTCGACGAACTCCTGCGGGCTGAGAAAGCCGGGACACCGCACGACCTGCGCTCGTTGCGCAGGATGACCAGCTCCGGCACCGCGCTCAGCGATCCGCTCAAGAGGGCACTGCACGAACGTGCCGACGTCGCCATCACCGAAGCCATCGCATCGAGCGAAGGGGGCCCTTTCGCCTTCGCGATCACCTCCTCGGTAAAGGATCTGCCCTCGCGTTTCCGCCCCGTTCCGGCGACGCGGGTGATCGGCTCCGATGACCGCTTTCTCGAACCAGGCAGCGACGAGACGGGCGTCCTCGCCTATTGCGGGCCCATGCCGCTCGGCTACTACAAGGACACCGTGAAGAGCGCGCAGGCGTACCGCACCATCGAGGGGGTCCGGTACGCGATCCCCGGCGACCTGGTTCGACTTGAGGCCGACGGCGCGATCCGGTTCCTCGGACGTGGTTCGGGCGTGATCAACACGGGCGGGGAGAAGGTGCACCCGCAGGAGGTGGAGAACGTACTGCTGGGGCATCCCGAGGTGACGGACTGTGCCGTCGTCGGCGTCCCCGACGAGACCTGGGGCGAGCGTGTGGCGGCCGTCGTGGCGGTCCGGCCGGACAGTACCGTCACCGGTGACGAACTGCGCGACCTGGTCCGGCAGAGTCTCGCTGGGTACAAGGTGCCGCGTTCCCTCGTCCTGACGGACAGACTGCCGCGGACCCCGACCGGCAAGCTCGAGACCGCCTGGGCCAGGAAGACGGCCCAGGAATCCGGCTCAGGCGACGGAATGTGACCGTGACGCCTGCCTCAGCTCGCGCGGTGCCGACCTGCTTCGACCACAGGGTCGCGCCGGTCTCATCGACCACCGCCGCCCGGTGGTGACCCTTGCCGGCGTCGATGCCTGCCCAGACCTGGGCCTGTCGCTTGCTCACTCGCCCCTCCTCGTTTCGCTCGACGTGCCGTCGGCCCGAGGAACACCCCGTCGTCAACTCCGTGAACAGCGACCGAAACGCACACCTCAATCAGCGACCAGGGCGCCCCGGAGAGCCGGGCGGCCGTTCCTTGGAAGCCAATCAAGACAAGTCCCGATAAGCCACACCCGGCCCTCCCGGGCCGCCCAACAACTTACGGAGTCCGGATGACCTCCCACACCTCCACCCCGTCCGAAGGGGCGCTGCTGGTGATCAGCGCGCACGCGGGCGACTTCGTCTGGCGGGCCGGCGGCGCCATAGCCCTCGCCGCCGAACGCGGCCAGCGCGCAAAGGTGTTGTGCCTGAGCTTCGGCGAGCGCGGCGAGTCCGCCCGGGCCTGGCGGGACGGTCTCGCCCTGGACGGGATCAAGGCGCTGCGCCGCACCGAAGCCACGAACGCCGCGGCCGCCCTGGGCGCGGAGATCGAGTTCCTGGACGCCGGGGACTACCCCCTGCTGGAGGCACCGGAGTTGGTGGACCGCATCGTGCGCGTGTACCGGGAGGTGGACCCCGCGGTCGTCCTCACCCACACCCTCGCCGACCCCTACAACGGCGACCACCCGGCCGCCGCCCGCATGGCGCTCCAGGCACGCGTGCTGGCCCAGGCGGTCGGCTACGACGCGCCCGGCGAACCGCTCGGCGCTCCCCCGGTGTTCTTCTTCGAGCCGCACCAGCCGGAGCAGTGCGACTTCAAGCCGAACGTCCTGCTGGACATCACCCCGGTCTTCGACAAGAAGCGCAAGGCCATGGAGTGCCTGGCCGCCCAGCAGCACATGTGGGACTACTACACCGACCTCGCCAAGCGGCGCGGCGTCCAGCTGAAGCGTAACGCCGGCCCCAACCTCGGCCTCTCGCACGGAACCATGGGAGAGGCGTACGTGCGGCTCTACCCGCAGACGACGGGTGTTCTGGCGTGACGGCACAGGGCGGGACGGGTGTCCGTGGGGCTACGCACATCTGGGTTCCCTTCCGGGACACGTCCCTTTACATGCAGTTCGCGGACGAACCCGACGGAGCGAACGGAACAGCCCCGGCGTACGACCGCCGGAGCCTGTTGGCCGATGCCGTCGCCGAGGACGCGCTGACACGCGACGACCGCTACGGCGTACCGATGTGGCGCACCGACGTCCGACGGCTGCACGCCGTCGTGGAAGCCCTCTGGAACGAGGACGACCGCCAGGTGCGGATCCATCTCGACCAGGCTCCGCGGCCCGACGGGCGTGCCGGGACACCCGGCCCGCGCGACGGATGACGTAGTCGGGGCCACGACCATGCGCCGCCCCGGTCCGGTCATTCGAGCGATGACCTGGGCGTTCTCCGGTGGCTAGCGTCGATCGTGGCGCCGCCGACCGCGGCCGGAGTGATCCCTGCCGACCGTACCGAGGAGATGACGAACGTGACGAGCCCCCCTGCCGCCGCCCCGGACACGCACACCCTCGGTTCCGCCGAGGCCGGAGCACCGTCCGCCGCCCGGCGCGGCACCGAGTACGAAGGCACCGCCACCGTCGTGGCCCGCCGGACGGTGGCGGATGGGGTCATGTCGCTGGAGCTCGCAGCGAGCTCCGGCGGACCGCTGCCGTCCTGGCAGCCGGGAGCACACATCGACGTCGTCCTGCCCACGGGCGTCACCCGGCAGTACTCGCTCTGCGGCCCGGTGACAGACACGGCCCGCTGGCGCGTGGCGGTGCTCCGGGAGGCCGATGGACGCGGCGGATCGCAGTGGATCCACGACCACCTCGTGGAGGGCGGCGAACTCCGGGTGCGCGGCCCGCGCAACAACTTCCCGTTGCGGCCGGCGGCCCGGTACCTGTTCGTCGGCGGCGGGATCGGCATCACCCCCCCTGCTCCCGATGATCGCCGAAGCCGAGGCGGCGGGGGCCGAGTGGTCCCTGCTCTACGGGGGCCGCACGCGCGCGTCCATGGCGTTCCTGCCCGAACTGGAGGGCTACGGCGAGTGCGTGACCGTACGTCCGCAGGACCAGTACGGTCTGCTCGACCTCACCGGTTACCTCGGCGATCCCGACCCGTCCGCCCTCGTGTACTGCTGCGGCCCCGCAGGGCTCATCGACGCGGTCGAGACACACTGCGCCGGCTGGCCGACCGGGGCGCTGAACGTCGAGCGGTTCGCGGCGGCCGTGCGACAGCCGGCGGACGATGAGGCCGAGCACCCGATCGAGGTGGAACTGCGGGCCTCCGGGACGACGCTGACCGTGCCGCCCGGGCTGTCGGTCCTCAAGGCCGTGGAACAGGCGGGCGTCCCTGTCCTGTCGTCCTGCGAGGAAGGCATCTGCGGCTCGTGCGAGACCTCCGTCCTGGAGGGCGAGGTCGACCACCGCGACTCACTACTCACCGACGACGAGCGGGCAGCGAACGACACGATGCTGATCTGCGTCTCCCGCGCGCAGGGCCGACGCCTCGTTCTGGATCTCTGATACTCCGTCAATTCGACAGGCGGACTGCCCTGTTGGGCCGACGTCAAAGGAAGGAGCGCCATGACACCGACACAGCACGTGCGCAACGGCTGGTACCTGGGAGCCTGGTCCGACGAGATCGGCCGAACCCTCAAGCAGCGCTGGATCACGGACCTCCCGGTCTGCTTCTACCGGCTGCCCGACCAGACCGTCACGGCCGTCGAGGACCGCTGCCCCCACCGCAAGTACCCGCTGTCGCTGGGCCACCTCGACGACGACGGAACTCTCCAGTGCGACTACCACGGCTACCGCTTCGACGGCCAGGGCGTGTGCGTCGGGGTCGCCGAGCAGGCAGACAAGCCCAAGGCGGCACTGCGCCGCTTCCCCTTGGTCGAGCGGGACGGCGCCGTATGGATCTGGCCCGGGGACCCCGAACTGGCCGACGAGAGCCTCCTGCCTGACACCTCGTGGCTGAACGACCCGAACTGGACCCATGTGCACGGGGTCGTCCCGCTGAAGGCCCGGTACCTGCTGCTCCTGGAGAACCTGCTCGACCTCACCCACGAGACGTTCCTGCACCCGACCAGCATCGGCAACTCCGCCGTCGCCGCGACCCCGATCGACGTGACCGTGGACGGCGACCGGGTCGGCTTCAGCCGCCGCATGATCGGCATCGAGGCCCCTCCGTTCTACGAGAAGTCCTGCGGACTGACCTCTGCGGTGGACCGCTGGCAGGACGGCGACTTCTACCCGCCGGGCATCTTCGTCCTCAACATCCGCGTCGCGGCCACCGGCACCGAGGAGCCGGACGGCTTCCACATGAAGGTGCTGTACGGGATGACACCGGGACGCGGCAACGAGACGCACGACTTCTACGCGCTCGGCCGCGACTACCTCATCGACGACCAGGAGCTCACGAAGTTCCAGCACGAGCAGCAACTGGCCGTGATGCAGGAGGACGTCGACGCCCTGGAGGCGCAGGAGATCATGTACGCCACGGACCCGGGAGGCACCGCCGAGTCCAGCATCAAGTCCGATCTCGCCGCACTCCGCGGACGCCGGGCGGTGGCGAAGATGCGCACCCGCGAACAGCAGGCCGGCGCCACGCGGCCCCGGGCGTCCGCATGAGCGGCCGCCACGTCTTCGTACTGCTCCACGGAGCCTGGCACGGCGGCTGGGTGTGGCAGCGTGTCGCCCCGCTGCTGCGCGCGGCCGGACACGAGGTGCACGCCCCCACGTTGACCGGGGTGAGTGACCGCGCCCATCTGCTGAGCCCGCAGATCGGTCTCGGCACGCACGTCGAGGACGTGGTGGCGCTGATCGAGGCCTATGACGCCCGGGACGTCGTGCTCGTCGGCCACAGTTACGCGGGCCAGGTCGTCACCGGCGTCGCGGACCGGATCCCGGACCGGCTTGCGAAGCGGGTCCACCTCGACGCCTTCGTCGGCGACGACGGTGACGCGGCGATCGATCTGCTGCCCGACACCATCGCCGGGCACTACCGGGAGTCCGTGGCCGGGCCCGGGTTCGGCTGGCTCATCCCGGTGCGCTCGCTGAGCGTGCTCGGCGTCGAGGACCAGGCGGACCTGGACTGGCTCGGCCCGCGACTGACCCCGCACCCGTGGCTGACCTACACCGAGCCACTGCGCCTGACCGGCAAGGCCGACCAGGTCCCCGGTGCCTTCGTCGAGTGCACCGACTGGATGCGGGTGTTCACCCCGCACGCCGAGCGCGCCGCCGCGCGTGGCTGGCCGGTCCACGAGATCGCCACCGGACACGAAGCGATGGTCACCGCCCCCGGCCGACTCGCCGAACTGCTGCTGGAGATCGCGGCAGCCTGACCCGTGAAGGACATCCCCGTGGAATTCCTCGTCCGCACCGAGAACACCTTGGCCCCGGACACCCCCGACGACGTACGCGAGGAGCTGCGCAGGGGCGAGCGCGAACGGGCCATGCAGCTCAGGGAGGCCGGCATCCTCAAGCGGCTGTGGCGGGTGCCTGGCCGCAACGCGACCATCGGCCTGTACGAGGCGGCCGACCCGGCACAGCTGCACGACGCGCTGGTCTCCTTGCCGATGTGGAAGTGGATGGACATCACCGTCGAGGCACTCGCCACCCATCCGCAGGAGAAGGCACCATGACCGGCCCGGCGAACCGCAGCCCCCGGGTCGCCGTGGTCACGGGCGCCGCCGGCGGCCTGGGGCTCGCCATCGCCCGCAGACTGGCCGGGGACGGTTTCACGGTCGCCGCCCTCGACGTCGACGAACCCGACGACACCAGCTCGATCCCGGGCGGCCGGGCCTGGCGTTGCGACGTCGGGGACCCGGCCGCGACCCGCCAGGCCGTATCCGAGATCGCCGAGGCGTACGGCGGGGTCGACGTCCTCGTCAACAACGCCGGCCTGCTCTCCGGCCGGGCGCCGCTGCTGGAGACGCCCCCGAAGGAGATGCACCGCTTCTTCGCCGTCAACGCCGTCGGCCCGCTGCTCATGGTGCAGGCGTGCGCGCCCTGGCTGAGCGGCAGCCCGCACCGCGGGCGGGTGGTCAATGTCGCGTCCCGCACCTTCTTCACGGGGTCCCCGGGCCAGATCGCCTACGTCGCGAGCAAGGGCGCGCTCATCGGGATGACGCGGGTGATGGCACGCGAACTGGGCGAGCACCGGATCACTGTCAACGCGGTGGCGCCCGCGCAGGTGGCCACCCCGGGCACCCGGGCGCACTCCGGCAACGAGGTGTTCGCCGCGACCATGAGCCGGCAGGCGATCAAGGAGTTCGTCACCCCGGAGCAGTTCGCGGGGCTGGTCTCCTATCTCGCCTCACCGGACGCGGTCATGGTCACCGGCCAGACGCTCGTCTGCGACGGCGGCGGGCTCCTGCACTGATCGGCACCCACACCGGAGAGGAGAAGAACAGCATGTCCAGCACCACACCCCGGCTCCCGGGCACCTATGTCTTCGACGCCGCGGAGAACCGCCGCGGCCGAGCGTTGAACCGGCTCTGCGGGTCCTTCAAGGACGCCGAGAGCCGGGAGAGGTTCACAGCCGACGAAGCCGCGTACTGCGAGACGTACGGACTCACGGCCGAGCAGCGGGACGCCGTTCTGCGGCGGGACTGGAACCGGATGATGGAGCTGGGCGGTTCCATCTTCTACGTCTTCAAGCTCGCCATGGTCGACCAGAAGTCCATGCAGTACCTCGGCGGGGTCTTCACCGGCATGACCACCGAGGAGTTCACGCAGGCGCTCAAAGCGGGAGGGCGGAACTTTGGCTGAGGTGATATGGGGTCTGGCGACCTCGCACGTGCCGTCGATCGGTGCGGCCATGGACCACGGGAAGACGCAAGACCCGTACTGGAAAAAGCTGTTCGACGGATACACGCCGGCGCGGGAGTGGATGGCCCGGCACACCCCCGACATCGCGGTCGTCATCTACAACGACCACGCCAACGCCGTTGACATGAGCGTCACCCCGGCCTTCGCGCTCGGGACGGCGGAGTCGTACCGGGTGGCCGACGAGGGATGGGGCAGCCGCCCGGTGCCCACTGTCACTGGTGCTCCCGAGTTCTCCGACCACCTCGTCAAGAGCCTGATCGACGCCTCTTTCGACCTCACCGTCTACCAGGAACTCGACGTCGACCACGGACTGACCGTTCCCCTGTCGGTGTACTGCCCCAACCCCGGCGAACGCTGGCCCTGCGCGGTGGTCCCCCTCCTGGTCAACGTCATCCAGTACCCGCAGCCGACCGCCGCCCGCTGCCTGGCGCTCGGCCGCGCGCTCGGCGAGGCCATCCGCTCCTTCCACGAGAACCTCAAGGTGGCCGTCTTCGGTACCGGCGGCATGTCCCACCAGCTCGCGGGCGCCCGCGCGGGACTGATCAACCAGGACTTCGACCGGATGTTCCTGAACGCGATCGAGCACGACCCCGAGAAACTGGCCGCGCTGACGCGCGAGGAGTACATCCGCGAGGCCGGTTCCGAGGGCATCGAGCTGATCATGTGGCTGATCATGCGCGGCGCGCTGGGACCCCGGATCCGCCGTGTGTACGAGGCCTACCACGTACCGGCGTCCAACACGGCAGCCGGGATGGTGCTGTTCGAGAACCTGAGCCGGTGATACGCCGTCAAGCCGGCTGGGCCGGCGCCACGCGTCAGCCGGAGCGGTAACGGAGCCCGTCGAGCAGGAGGTCGAGCATGCGGCCCGCGCGGTCGCGCAGCCCCTTGTCGCTCGTGATCAGCAGGACACCCCCGAGACTGAACCCGACATCGAGCGGGTCCACGTCCGAGCGCAGAACTCCCACTTCGGCCCCGGCGTGCAGCAGTGTGCTGATGGCCGTGCTGATCCGGTCGAGACTCTCGGCGAACGGATCCTCGTCGCCGGAGGCGATGACGGCCTTCAGTGCGTCCGCCATGCCCTGCTTGGTGGCCAGGTAGTCGATGAACAGGTCCATCCACCTCCGCATGGCCTGGTCGGGCGGGAGCTGTGCAAGCAGTTCCGTGACGCTGTCGCAGACCCGGGCGAGTTCGTTGCGGTAGGCGGCCTCGAGCAGGGCCTCGCGGGTGGGGAAGTGCCGGTAGAGCGTGCCGATGCCCACGCCTGCGTCCTTGGCGATGGCCTCGAGGGACGCGTCGGTGCCGGTCTCGGAGAACGCGCGCGCCGCGGCTTCGAGCAGGCGTTCCCGGTTGCGTCGCGCGTCAGCACGCAGTCCGCGTGTGGTGGCGGTCACAGCTTTCCTTCCTTCTGGACAACCGGAGGACCCTCCGCTTAAGGTCTGGGAGTAATCGGAGGCACCTCCGGTTTCGAGAGTAGCAAACAGGGAGCATGGCGAGAATGGCCACGAGGACAGGCATCACCAGTCCGTTCACCAGCCGGTCCACGGCTGCCGACGTCATCGCGGGCATCGATCTCACGGGCCGCCGCGCTGTCGTCACCGGGGCGGCGTCCGGCATCGGCGTGG
Source organism: Streptomyces sp. NBC_00019 (assembly GCF_045041015.1). Classification (NCBI taxonomy): domain Bacteria; kingdom Bacillati; phylum Actinomycetota; class Actinomycetes; order Kitasatosporales; family Streptomycetaceae; genus Streptomyces; species Streptomyces sp. NBC_00019. The sequence goes on along the minus strand of NZ_CP108302.1, from coordinate 10,319,033 downwards.
AGACCGCCCGGGCGCTGGCCGGCGCCGGCGCGGAGGTCACGCTGGCCGTGCGGGACACCGCCGCCGGCGATCGCACCGCGAAGGACATCCGGGCCGCCACCGGCTCCGCAGGCGTACGGGTCGCCGCCCTGGACCTGACCGATCCGGCGTCCGTCCGCGCGTTCGCCGCCGCCTGGCACGGCCCGCTGCACATCCTCGTCAACAACGCCGGGGTCATGGCGGCCCCGGAGAGCCGCACACCCCAGGGCTGGGAGTTGCAGTTCGCCACCAACCACCTGGGGCACTTCGCCCTGACCACCGGGCTGCACGAGGCACTCGCGGCGGCCGGCGGCGCCCGGGTGGTGTCGGTGAGTTCCAGCGGGCACCTGTTCTCACCCGTCGTCTTCGACGACCTCCACTTCACCGAGCGGCCCTACGACCCGTGGCTGGCGTACGGCCAGTCCAAGACCGCAAACGTGCTGTTCGCGGTCGAGGCCGGCCGGCGATGGGCCGCAGACGGGATCACGGCCAACGCACTGATGCCCGGAGGGATCCAGACCAACCTGGGGCGCTACATGGACGACGCCCGGATGGGCCTGTTCATGACCCACCTGCAAGCCGTCCTCGGCGAAGGAACGCCCCTGCCCGAGATGTCCTTCAAATCGGTCGAACAGGGCGCCGCGACCTCCGTCCTGCTGGCCACCTCACCCTTGCTCGACGGCATCAGCGGCCGGTACTTCGAGGACTGCAGCGAGGCCCCGCCGCACCAGCCGGGCACCAACACCGGGGTCGCGCCCCACGCCCTGGATCCGGAGGCGGCCGAGCGACTCTGGCAGGTCTCCGAGCAACTCCTGGACTGACCTCATCCCGCTCGCCGCCCACGGCTGAGCCCGCGATCGCCCGCAGCGACCCCTCAGGCCCCAGGGCGACCCACGACCAAATACTTGAAACTTCAGTTGAATTACGAAAACATTTAGGAGACACCATGGCAGGCAGCATCCGCAGGCACTGGAAGCGCTAGCTCATCGCCGCTGTGGCCACCGTCGCCGTGCTGTGCACGGCGGGCCCCTACATCTACATCAACTACGTCCAGGACAAGCCACCGGCCGCCCTCTCGCTCGACGACCCGCCAGGCTCGGACTCCTCCGGCAGTTCCTCGGGTTCCGGGGAGGATGTCGAGGGTGCCTGGCGGGTGGGCAGCGGTTCGCAGGCCGGTTACCGGGTCGACGAGGTCCTCTTCGGCCAGAACGTCACGGCGGTGGGCCGTACCGAAAAGGTCACCGGAGAACTGGAGATCGAAGGCAACCGGGCGGTCAACGGATCCTTCACCGTCGACCTCGCCTCGGTGAAGAGCGACTCCGACCAGCGCGACGGCCAGTTCCGCGGCCGGATCATGAACACCGAGCGGTACCCGGAAGCCACCTTCGAGCTCACCGAGCCCGTCGACTTCGGCTCTGCTCCGGCGGCGGGCGAGCAGGTCAGCGCCAAGGCCACCGGTGAGCTGACCGTCCACGGCGAGACCAACTCGGTCTCCTTCGAGCTCGACGCCCAGCGCACCGCGGACGGCTTCCGGGTCAACGGCTCCATCCCGGTCACCTTCGCCGACTACGGCATCGACGCACCCAACTTCGGCGGGATCACGGTGGAGGACGAGGGAAACATCGAGTTCCTCCTCGCCTTCGACCGCGCCTGAGCCCACACGGGCACCCTCGCCCTTTACTCCCGATCCCCCACCAGACACCCGCCGACGCGTTCACCGCCGTCCGCACAGCATTGGAGAACCCCCCATGTCGAACAGCACCAGCCGGCTGCCCCGTAAAGCCATAGCCACCCTCCTGGCTGCGGCGACCGTGGGAGCTGTGGCCGGCTTCGCACCTGCCACCACCGCCTCCGCCTCCGCGCCGTCCCACAGCGGCCTGGGCCTCGGCCTCGACGCCTCGTACACGAGCCCCGCCACGCAGGAGCGCAACAAGCGCGTCGCCGTCCGCGTCCTCACCCAGCTCTTCGAGGAGGGCAACCTCAAGGTCGCCGACCGGTACATCCGCGAGGACTACATCCAGCACAACCCCGCCGCCCCCAACGGCCGGGAAGCGATCAAGAACTTCATCCGCGACTGGACCGCGCGCTTCCCGGACCACCAGTACAACGTCAAGCGGGTCCTCGCCCAGGGCAACCTGGTCCTGGTGCACTCCAACCCCGTCTACGAGCCCGGCACCCGTGGCACGGCCGTGGTCGACATCTTCCGCTTCGACCCCAAGAGCGGCATGATCGCCGAGCACTGGGACACGGTCCAGGACGTGCCGGCGACCACCGTCAACGGCAACGACATGTTCGGCACGGTCAGCAACCCGCACACGAACCAGCCCAGCGGCCCGCGCTGGAGCACATCTCTCAGCGAGAAGATCGCCACCAGCTACTTCGACACCCTCCTCGTCGACAAGAACCCCGACGCCGTCAGGTACCTCGCGCCGGAGTACTACCAGCACAACCCGACCATCCCGAGCGGCTCGGCCGGCCTGCGTGAGCAGTTCACCAACTTCTTCCGCCAGTTCCCGAACCTGATCGTGGAACGCAAGCGCGTCATCGCCGACAAGGACTACGTCGCCATCCACGCCCACTACCGCCTCAGCCCCGAGGACCGCGGTCAGTCGGTCGTGGACATCTTCCGGGTCGCGAAGCAGAAGAACGGCGAGCTCAAGATCATCGAGCACTGGGACGCCGTACAGGACGTCCCGGCCACCTCCGCCAACGACAACACGATGTTCTGACCTCTCCGGATCCTCGCGATCCCTCGCGGTTCCTCGCGGCGCCTCGGCCCGTCACCGGTCGGTGACGGGCCACGCATTTCCTGGGTACGGACAGCAGTGCCCTGACCGGCTGGCCGAACGCTGCTGCCGACGGCCAGCCACTGAACTGCCGTGGGATCACTGCCTTGTTGGGGGTGGAGGCGGTTCCGGCGAAGACCGAGGGAGCAATGGATCGGCCGGCTCTCCCCTCGCTTCCAGTCAGGCCGGAGGCACCACGGGCAGGACGATGCGGGACGGTCGCGCGGGGTCGTGGAAGAGCTGCTGCCGGGCGGCTCGGGCCCTGGTCGCGCTGTCCTCGGGTTCGCCCGTGTTGAGGTTGCGGTCCCAGCGGGGGAAGTTGCTGGAGGTGACCTGGACCCGTATCCGGTGACCCGCCTTGAAGACGATGCTGGTCGACCACAGGTCCACGACGTGCTCGGCCGCCTCGCCCGGTGTCGCCGCATGCACCCTCGCGATGCCGTCAGCCACATTGAGCGAGACGCCGTTCTGGTCGACGTCGCACAGGCGTGCCATCCGGTCGGTCGAGGGGCCGTCCGTGACAGCGAAGAGCACTGCCCGGACCCGGCCGGTCGCCTCGACGTCCTCGGTGAGTGGTTCGGTGGTGAAGACCAGTACGTCCTCACGCGCCTCCACGCCCGCCTGGTCGAGCGGCCCGGGACGGAACTCGTCGGTGTTCAGGAGTCCGCCGCCCATGAGGAGCGCGCCGCCGGTGGTCGGCACCGGGTCCATGGGGTCGTAGGTGAACTGCTCGGCCTGCTCGAGGGTCAGGCGTCTGTCGGCGCGCAGGTGGAAGTCGGCGTCCGCAGCCAGCGACAGGGGCCATTCCGCGGCTCCCGCTCGCCCTCGGAGGCGAACCGCCCACGGGTGTCCTGCAGGACCACCAGGAAACCGTTCCCGGCCGCGGCCAGAGGATCGAGTACGACGCCCATCATCGGGGTCTACTTGCCGTACGGCAGCCGGGCCGGCAGCACCGGCCACGGCCCCGTACCGCCGGGCCGGTAGACATCCGCGCGCAGCACCGTGCCGTCACGCATCTCCGCCGGAACGTCGAACTCGATCCGTATCTCCGCCACACGCTGCTCCTTTGCATGCCACGACGCTGTCAGACACATGCTCGAACGTGGCTCCCGTCCCGCACTACACCCGAACGGGGGTGACTACAGCGCTCGCGAAGCGGTCACGCCCCCGCGTTCAGCAGGTCGGCCAGCAGGTCGGGCCGTTCCAAGGCGATGAAGTGGCCTGCTCCCGGCACCTGCGTGAAATCGGCGGCCGGCAGCAGCTCCTTGTCGGCTTGCCGGTCCGAGGGCCGCGACCAGTCCTTCTCCCCGTAGACGAGGTGGACGGGTGCCTTGACCTCGGGGTAGCGCGAGCGGGCGGCGATGAGACTGGGCATGCTCTGGTACACGGCCCGGGCGACGCTCGAGTAGCCGGGGCGGCCGCCCACCTGCAGGAGTTCGTCGAGGTAGTCCTCCCGCAGCGCGGTCTTGTCGACCAGCCCGCCCTGCAGGATCCTGCGGACGACGGCCTTGGGTTCCACACCGGCGACCACCGTGCCCACCCCCGGAGTGAGGACACCGCTGACCACCACACGGGCGAGAAGACTGGACCGGGCGATCCCTCCGGGGAAGTCGTACGTGTTCACCGCGACGACGCGCCGGACCCGCTCGGGCAGGTCGGCCGCGGTGGTCAGGGCGAGCACCGCCCCCATGGACTCCCCGACCAGGGTCACGTCGTGGAGGTCGAGTTCAGTCAGGAGCCGCTCGACGCCAGCGCGCATGGCCGGCTCGTCGTACGACGCACCGGGCACGATCTCGGAGTAGCCCATCCCCGGCAGGTCGAGGGCATACACGGTGTACTGGTCCGCGATCAGCGGGATCAGGGAGCGGAAGTGCTCGGCCTGCGTGCGCACGGTGTGCAGCAGGACCAAGGGAGCGCCGGTGCCCGCTTTGAGATAGCGCAGGGTCCCCTCGTCGCTGCGGTGTCCTGCGCGCGGGGCAATGGTGTGGCTGGTGGTCCCCGGGACGTGGATCGTGGGACGTGGCTCTGAGCTGGGCATCTCGCTGGCTTCCCTTTGGGTGAACTGCTGCAGACGGGTGATTCGGACAGGGCCCGCCCGAAGGGGACGTGACCACGGACCAGCCCTTGGATTCATTGAGAAACCGACCGGTTTCCATTAGCGTAAACCGATCGGTTTCCGTGCGCAAGGCTGAGGTCGCCATCCGCAGCGTCAGGGTCGGCGCGCAGGAGAGACGCGAGCGTGCCATCCACGCAGCCGTCGCCGATTCCACACTCAAGGGCCACTACGGGCACGCCCAAACGCTCCAGCAGCAGGGCATGAGGCCCTGGGAAACCGCGCACCTGCTGTTGGGCGCCGACGCCAACGAGGCGACGGCGTTCCTGGTGCGCGGCACGCCCGTCAACACCCTTACGGCCACCGGACTCCCCTCGATTGCGGGACATCAGGGGCGGGAGCCATCGACCCGGGGAGGGCACGATCACGGCGCCTGCTCCAAGAGGATGCGTCAGTGCATGCCTGCCGCATCGAGCAGGGTGGCCACGGCGGGCGTGACGAGCCCTGTCAGCTTGTCGGCTCCGATCCCCGCGCGGGCGCTGGCGCCGTCGAAGACCAGGCTGAGCTGCCGGGCCAGCAGGTCGGGATGGCTTACCTCGCCCTGTTCGGCCTCGGCACGGAAGAAGGCGGCCAGATTCTCCTTGACCCGGTGGGCCACCTGGCTTGCAGGGTGGCTCTGGTCCTTGAGCTCGATCTGAGCAGCCAGGTACCGACATCCTTGAAAGTCGGGCGCACTCGCCTGCCCCTCCAACTGCTCGAAGACGTGCAGGATCCGCTCGCGCGGTGAACGGCCGTCGTCCGCCACCGGCAGGAGCCCGGCAGCGAAGGCAGAGGCGCACTCCCCCAGGCTCGCCGCCAGCAGTTCATCCTTGCTCTCGAACAGCTGGTACAGGGAACGCTTCGACACCCCCGCCGCCTTGCACAGCGCCTCGACGCCGATACCGACACCATCTCGGTAGGTGAGCGTGGCCGCCGCCTCCAGCAGCCGCTCTCTGGTACTTGACTTCACTGCGGTGGTCATACCGCGAGGTTAACTCGATGTGGACAAAACGAAAACCGATCGGTTTACGGGGTGCTGCCGGGGCACTCTCGCGCCGCCACGGGCCGGGCGGGCAGGTGAGCGCGGTTCCGATACGCCGGGGCGGCGGTCTCCCGAGGCTTCGTCCGGACGGGCACGCGGTGCAGCCCTCGGCGGCCGCGCGTCGCCCCCGAAGCCGGAGAGTGCGGCCGCGATGAGGCCGACGGTCATCCTCACCCAGCCCCTGGCCAGGCCCGCACCCACTGGGCGCCGTTGTAGAGGATCTCTGCCGCAGCGGCTTCGAACTCTGGGAGGACGCGCGCGAAGGGTCGTGGCCGACCTGCCCGTGCGGACCGGGCAGGCCCGGACGACGAAGATCGTGATCCTGGACTGCTGCTTCTCCGGTATCGGCACCCGGCCCGAGCACAGCCTGGCGCCCGAGTCCACGAACGTGATCGACTGGACGCACGCGACGGGCGCCGTCACGCTGGCGGCCAGCGGCGCGTACCGCACCGCCTGGTACGAACCCGGCTCGGGCGCGATTGAACCGCAGACCTACTTCACCAAGTATCTGATCGACGTGGTCGAGCAGGGGCTGCCCGGCTATCCGGACGGCCTGCCGCTGTACGTCATCTACGATCGGGCTGCCCATGCCCTGGCCCGGGGCAAACTGCCGGAGCCGACCCGGTCCGTCCGGCACGAGGCGGACCGTTTCATCCTGGCCCGCAACGTGGCAGCGGCTACCGCGTCCCCAGTGTCCTTGCCTGTATGGCCGACGTCGTCTTCGTCCGGGGCTGAGGTTGTGAGGCAGCCCACGGCAACGCCGACCCCTCGTGCACAGGGGGCAGCGCGGGAGGCGCCCAAGACCCGAAGGGGCGTCCGGCGACGCGCCCTTGTCCTCGGCACGGTCGCGGCAGGTGCCGCGGCTGCCGGGGCGACGGCCCTGCTCTGGTCGGACCCGGACTCCGACAAGTTCACCAGCCAAGCCACCTCCGCGGTGGCGTTCAGCCCCGACGGCAAAACCCTTGCCACCATCGGCAGTGACAGCAATGACCGCGTGGGCCGGCTGTGGAATGTGGCCAGCGGTGATGCCATCGCCGGCCTTCCCGCCTACTACGGCACCCTTCGCTCCCTGGCGTTCAGCCCCGACGGTATAACCCTCGCCACCGGCGGCTACAGCGCCGAACTGCGGGACGCGGCCACCGGCGTCGTCACTGCGAAGGTCCCCGACACCGGCACCGTCGGCTCGGTGGCGTTCAGCCGCGACGGCAAGACCCTCGCCACCAGCAGCGACGGCAGCGTCCGGCTGTGGAACCCGGCCACCCGCCGTACCACCGCCACCTTCCAGAGAGGAGTGCAGGCCTTGGCCCTCAGCCCCGACGCGACGATGCTGGCGGGCGGCGCCGAGAGATACATCGACAGCGGCGACGACAGCGTCGGGTGCTGGCTATGGGACGTGGACGGCAAGCACGCCGTCACTACTCTCATCCAGGAGTCCACGTACGCGGTGGCGTTCAGCCCCGATGGCAAAACCCTCGCCACCGGCGGCGAAGGCGGCGTCCGACTCTGGGACACCGCCGCCCGCCGTGTCGCCACCACCTTCACCGGCAGCCCCGCGCGCGGGGTGGCGTTCAGCCGAGACGGCAAAACCGTGGCCGCTGCGGGTGAAGGCGGCGTGCGGCTCTGGGATACGGCCACCCGCCGCACCACTGCCACACTCAGCACCGACAACACTGACGCCGTCTCGGTAGCGTTCAGCCCTGACGGCAAGACCGTGGCGGGTGGCGGTGACGGCGGCTGCTGGCTGTGGAAACTTACGTGACACCCTCGGTCCGCGTACAAACTCATGCGGCCCTGGCCAGATGAGCTCGAACGCCGACATCCCTTGCCCAGGGCGTCCTTGCGGCAGTTCCTCGGGATTCCTGGGCGGGCTGGATAGAGGCGGATGACTCATGTGCCCGGGATGCCGGGCGGCTGACAGTGATCTCACATTCGCCGGGAGACCCCAGCGAACCCGAATCACAAGGAGACACTGTCATGACCGAAGCTCAGTGGGACATCACCGAGGCCGACCTCGACGACCTCGTCGCTCAGGTACGGGAAGCCGGGCAGGACACCCAGGAGGCCGAAGAGATCAAGGCCGCGCTCAGCGGCGGCGATGTCACGCCCGCGGAGGCCGCCGGTGTCAAGCGACGGCTCATCGTCCTCGCACTGCGCTACGGCGGAAAGGCCCTGGCCTGGCTGCTGAAGCACTTCAGCCAGGAGGCGGCGCAGTACGTGATCCGGCACTCCCAGCGCCTGGCCGACTTCCTCGACCGGGCTGAGAACTGGGCGGTGGACAAGATCACCCGCTTCCTGGAGGGATGCGGCGTTCCGGTCCAGCAGGCCCAGACCATCGCCCGCACGATCATGGCGATCGTCGGCTGAGCGGTGACGCGGGGTGTGGCGGCGCAGCGGATGTCACGCTGGGCTGCCGCACCTGGGCCGCGACAATAGTGGCCAGCGTGGCATGACGTCCTCAGTCCGCAGGCCGCTGCCGAGCTTGCCGCTGTCGAGCCGGACCAGGCAGCGGCAGGCTCACGGCACGTGCAGTGGCAGCAGTGCCCGCACGACCGTTCCTCGACCGTCTGCCGGTGGGCGGGTGATGGTGCAGTGCCCACCGATCTCGTCCGCCCGCTCGGTCATCGAGGTCAGTTCGACTCCCTCGGGGCGAGGTCTTGCCGGTAGGCCCTTGCCGTTGTCGGTGATCTGCAGCACCAGGCGGCCTGGGGCGTCGACTTCCAGTGCGAGGTGCGCGGTGGAAGCGGCTGCGTGACGTGCGATGTTCGTCAACGCCTCCGCTGCGATGCGGTAGGTGGCTGTCTCGGTTGTGGCAGGGAGTTCCGGCAGGTGGGCGGAGATCGAGGCGGTCACGGTGAGCGAGGCCGTGTTGAAGCGGTCGGCGAGCCTGGCCACGGCGGCGGCGAGGCCACAGTCGTCCAGCACCGGGGGGCGCAGGTCGTCGATGATCCGGCGTACTTCTTCCAGATCTCTGGACGCCTCGTCGCTCGCTGATTCGACGAGGGAGCGTGGCTGGGAGGAGGGCTCCAATACGCTGGCTGCAGCGTCCAGTTGGAGACGCATCCCGGCGAGGGGCGGGCCGAGTCCGTCGTGCAGGTCGCGCCGGAGTCTGCGTCGCTCCTCTTCCCGGGCCGAGACCACGCGTTCACGGCTGATGCGCAGCTCTTCGCGCAGGCGGATCGCTGAGACAACGGGACCGAGCTGGTCGGTGACCAGGGCGAGGGCGGCGCGGTCGTTGGCGTCCAGGGTGCGTTGGCCGGGCCGGAGTTGGACGCTGAGGACGCCGACTCGCTCGCTGCGGTCGAGCAGTTCCAGGTCCACCGTCGCCGTGTCTCGACGGTCTTCGCCGGCGTGGGCCAGGACCTGGTCCCGGGTCCTGGTATGTGTGGTGACGGTGGGCAGGCCGAGTCGTTTGACCACGGTCTCGCACACGGCGGCAGGAACCTCGTCGGAGGGCATGGTCCGGCTGAGACTGTCGGCCAGGGCACGCAGCATTTCGTACGGCTTGGCACGGCGCCCGTAGAGCAGCAGGTCGCTGGCTCTCCACACCAGGCCGGCCGCGGGGCGCAGCGACAGGACGCTCAGGGCGGAGGCGATGGCCGCGCTGGTCGACTTGGGAAGTGTCAGGAGCTGGGAGAAAGCAAGGAAGAGGCCGCGGTAGGTAAAGGCTACGCTCAACAAGCGCACCCATCCGTCCGCGTTCTTCCGGCGCATCTCCGCCCCTCGAGGAGACAAACGGGGCATAGCCGCGGCCATGCACAAAACTCACGATCACGATCCGGCACGCCCACCGCGCCCCAGTGCTCTACCACGCGCTCGGCGCCGGTTACGTCGTCCAACGCGACCCCGCACGCGCCATGCCACGCATGACAAAGGAAGCCAACAGCCCCGGACGCACGATCCACTTCGAGCCCATCGCAGCACACTTGCCGAACCTTTCGCGTCAGGGCCGCATGAACTTGCATACGGACAACTCTCCCTACGAGACCTCGGTGGACATGATGATCACTCCGCCCCTAGGGTAAGCAACCGCTCTCTGCGAGTGACGTCTACCAGAAGGAAAAAAGTGAAGGTTCTCAACGGGCTCCGCAATGCAGGAATGGGTGCCGCCGTGCTGGCTCTCACCGGATCAGCACTGATCGCAGGAGCGGGAAGCGCTCAAGCTGCCACGAGCTGCCCCGGTACTCGCATCGACAGACTGTCCTTCGACACCGGTTGGACCGATCTCTACTACAGCAATGGGTCCAACTGCGTCATAACCACCTCCCGAACGCCCGGTGTCAAGTTGAAGATGACGGCGTGGATCGAGGTGCTCGGGGGAACCAAGGTGCAGGACTCGGACTACTACTCCTACTACGCTGGCCCGCGGAGCATCTACGCCGCTGGGGCGTGTGTACGGTTCGGCGGCCAGGTGGGGACCACCGGCGACGTATCCGACTGGGGTCATTGCGGTTAAGAGTTATGGGGCCGACGTTGATTGGTCTTCGAGCTGACCACTGATCAGATTGCCGCCACGAAGCGCAATTGACGAAGGCCCCAAGCTGTTAACCGAAGTATCTGGCGTCTCAACCACTCTGCCCAGGGGCCTCGTTCGCCATCCCCCCTGCCCGTGACCACTCGGCCTGCCCCGTGCGCTCATGGAGTGGGTCACCACGACAAGGAGCCCTCACAAGGCGAACCGACGGCCTGGAGAGCGACCCCTGGCTACGGTGATCTTCCTGTCCCCGAAGACGATCGGAGTGCTTCGCCAGTCGTTGTTCAGCACCGTGTGCGTTTCAGGTGACGGGTACTCAGCGATGGCTGGGCCCGCCGGTCAGTCGATGCCTTCGATGATGCGGAAGTCGCGCTCGACGCCGTCGGGGAGGGCCACCAGCGCCTTCTGGTATGCCTCGCTCTCATATGCCGCGACGGCCTGTTCAAAGCTGTCGAACTCGATCAGAACGACGCGTTGCGTGATTCCGGCCTCGTGGGCGACGACTCGACCGCCACGGGACGGGATCCGGGACAGGACGCGCCCGCCCCCAGCCTGGACAGCCGGACCGGCCAGCTTGTCGTAGGCAGTCAGCCTCTCAGGGTCGGAATTGGCGGGGTAGACACTGACCCAGAAGCCCTTAGCCATGGAAACCTCCTGTGTTCGGCCGGACACGTCCGACTTCTAATTGACACTCAGATCGATCGATCCCGGCGACGGGTAATGCGGTCAGCTGAATCGCCGTATGCGCAGGCTAGGGCTTGATGTGCCGTCGAGGGAAAGACCGGTACGACATAGACTCAGAACGGATCGTTATCAATTGGCAGGGAGGGCACGTGGCGCCGGATACGGTGAGCCTGCGGTACTTCCTGGTACTGGCGCAGGAGTTGAACTTCACCCGCGCGGCCGCACGGATCGGTATCGCACAGCCCGCACTCAGCGCCCGGATGCGCCGACTGGAGGCGGAACTCGGTACGGCCCTGCTGGTCCGCAACACGCGCAGCGTCGTATTGACCACGGCCGGTGCGGCTTTAGCGGAGTCCGCGCCGCCCGCGCTGGCGGCGCTGGACCGTGCATGGGACACCGCCCGGAGCGCGGCGGCCGGTGAACTGGGCACGCTGCGCATCGGATACAGCCTCAGCACCGGAGCCGAGACGGCACCAGCCCTGGTGGACAGGCTGATACACAGCAACAGCGGACTCGAGGTCGACGCGGTCCCGATGGCGACACCGGAGATCTCCCCCGCGGTCGCCGACGGCCGCATCGATGCCGGGATCACCCGCGGTGAACAGCCGGGCCGTGGCGTGCGCCGGTTCCTGCTGCGGCGTATGCGCGTCGGGGTCCAGCTGGCCCAGCACCATCCGCTGGCCGAACACCAGGAGATCGAGATCGCCGACGCGTCCGCGTATCCGCTGCGACTCCCGGACCGTGCGACCAACCCCGTGATCCACGATCAGCTGTCCGCACTGTTCCGAGACACCCGACCACACCCCCGATTCCACACGCCCGCAGTCTCTTTCGACATGTCTCAGCGCGACCTACGCGACGGGGTCACCCTCGCCCCGGCCGGAGAAGCCGCGGCCACGGCACAACCGGCCGGTCTCACCTGGCGACCGCTGCGAGGCGCGCCCAGCCTGACGATCCACCTGGTCCTCCCACGCGAGCAGTCGCCACTACACCGCCGCATCCGTGCCGTCGCCAAAACCCTGGCGCACGAGCTGCACTGGCTGCCGGACTGACGCGCAAGGGGCCAGCGGACATGCCGCAGTACCGCCTCGCTGGTCGGCGTCGATGTGGTCGCCGGCATCTGATGCCGCGTGCAGGAGCTCTCGCACCAGCTTGCGCATCACCTTCGGGGAACCCGGTGCCCCCGCGCCGCTGCAGCGTCGCCAGCAGCGTCCGCACCCGGTCGGCTGCCCGCCGACCCCGGGCGTCCTGCTGTTCGGCCAGCCTGGCGGCCGCCTCCGCTTACAACTGTTCCGCGTAGGCCTGCTGTTGTTCGGCGAGGTGCCCGGCCGCCACCTCGACAAGGATGATCTCCGTGGCGGTGCGGTCGTCGCTCCCGGTCGCGTCGACACGCGCCAGCAGCCGGCGGACCTGCTAGAAGTCGCTCGAGGCGAGGGCATCCTCCAGGCGGGAGAAGGGCTCTCGCCACATCTGGGTCTGGTCCTCCAGCCAGCGTTCCGTGTCTGCGGCGGCAAAGGTCACGCAGGGCCATGTCAGCCGTCGGCGCTCACCTTCGTGTTGTAGTCCAGCGCTTCGTTCAACCAGAAGTTGAATGCCTGGTCCGATGCAGTGCCGCCATCGGCGACCACGATCCAGCCCTTACTCATCTTGCGGCCACGCATCTCCGGCCAGCTGGCACCTTCGCGCTCGAGCAAGGCCTCGATTCTGCCGGGATCGCAGCGGACCATGAGCTGACCGCCGGCGTTCGCGGTAGCGGCGATCTTGCCGTTGACCATGAAGCTGAGCCCGCCGAACATGCGCACCTCACGCACCTGCGCCACTCCCGCAAGGGCTTCACGAATGCGGTCCGCGAGCTCCCTGTCATACGCCATGAGTCACCGTCCTCCAAGCCAGCCTCGCAACGGGCCGGCGTCGGTTCGCTGCTCCATGCGCCGGCCAGGCCGCCGTCGTAGATAGGGACGTCACCGTAGCCGAACCCCCTACACCGGCGTAGGCGTTGCCTCCGTCACCTCCGGAGGCCGGGGCACCACCGGCACATACGGCTACCCCGACGCCAACGCACGCTCCCATAGTGCCCGAGTTTTGCTTGTCGGGAGTACCCGTGTTGAACGGTGCCGTTGAATCCGAGCCCCTGCTTCTTGGTCCAGCCCAGCCCTTCCTTGACCACGCGCCAGGTGGACCAGTCCTTCCTGGCCGCGCCTCCGGGCCCAGGTGTGGAAGATTGAGCCCCAATCCGCCCACCAGCCAACCGTTCTGATAGGTGCCGTTCAAGCATATCTGGCCCATCCCGGATGACTACGGCAAGTCCTGCTAGACGATTCTCGCCAAGAAGCAGAACAAATGGTTCGGCCTGTTCCGGGCAAATTGCCGGGCGTTGAGCCACTGCTGGTAGTAGATGTCGGCTACGCAGGCGGCTGCCCACCCGGCATAGTGAGCTGAACCGGATTTTGTAGCGGCCCTGAAGCCAGGCATGTTCGCCTCGGCGGATGGGAGAACACTGGTCCGATGCCTGCACCACGGAAGTACCCCAAGACCACGGAGTTAGAGCGGATCCGCGGTTGTCAACGGGATCGAGGGTTTTCGGGGATGCCGAAGTCATGGCAACGAGGCTCCTGGTAGAGCGAAGAAGTCGACCAAGGTCTTCCCGCTCGAAGGAGCCCCGTTGCCCGCTCAGTGTTCCACCGTCACGCTCACGTCGTCCATCACCGTCGCCGACGGCGTCTTCGCTCCGGGACATCTCGGCGAGCTGACCCGGCAGTTACCCTTCGAACTTGTCGATGACGTGCTGGAACGCGTTGGCGGCGGCCAGCGCAGGGTGCGGCTGCTTCCGTCGAGGGTGGGCGTGTACTTCGTGCTGGCGCTGGCCCTGTTTCCGCAACTGGGATACGTGCGCGTGTGGGACAAGCTCACTGCCGGGCTGCACGGGCTTCTTCACGGGCGCCCTTCGGAGAAGGCGCTGCGGGAGGTTCGCCGACGGCTGGGCGTCGCGCCGCTTCGGTCGTTGTTCGAAGCACTGGCAGGTCCCGTGGCACAGCCGATCACACCCGGAGTGCGATACCGGTGCTGGCGCACGGTCGCCTTCGATGGGTGCAGCTCCACCAAGGCCCCTGACCGGCCGCGAGTCTGTGCCTGGCTGGGCAAGCACAAACACCGCTACGGCACCGACGGATATCCAATGCTGAAGATCATGGTGCTGTGCGAGACCGGTACCCGCGCGTTACTCGGCGCGGTCTTCGGACCGACGCCGGAAAAGGAGACCGGCTATGCCGAGCAACTGCTGCCGCTGCTGGACGACAGCATGCTGCTGCTCAACGACCGGGGCTTCGACTCGGACGACTTCCTCGCGAAGGCCGCGGCCACCGGGGCACAGCTGTTGGTACGCCTCAAGGGAACCCGGACACCCGCCCGTTGGGCCCTTTTGCGGACGGGTCGTTCCTGACCAGGATCAACGGGATCCGGCTGAGGATCATCGACGCGCACATCACGGTGACGACTGCCAAAGGGCTGCGGCTGGAAGGCCACTACCGGCTGGCCACCACGCTGACCGATCAGCGACGCCACCCCGCCGCCGAGTTGGTTGAGCTCTACCACGAACGATGGGAGATCGAGTCGGCGTTCTACTCGCTCCGGCACACCCTGCAACGCGGTCTGGTACTACGCTCCCAGGACGCGACAGGGATCCAGCAGGAGCTTTGGGCCCACCTGACCGTCTACCAGGCGCTGCGCCGGGCGATGGTCGAGGCCGTCGAGACGCTCCCCGGCACGGATCCAGACCGCGCGTCCTTCACTATCGCCCTGGAGACCGCCAAGGATCAGCTCATCGCTGCGGCCGATGTGCTTCCCGATGCCGGGCCGGGGCACATCGCATCGGCCCTGCTGCACAATCTGCTTCCGCCCCGCCGGGCCCGCGTCAACCCACGTCGCGTCAAGTGTCCGATCTCCCGCTATGCCGCACCGCCTGACCAGGCACAAGTCCTGGGTGCCTCCAAGATCACCAGTATCAAAGTCACCGTGCACTCATCCGCCGGCCCTGGCCCCGACGGGCGTCGCGACCGCACGCTGCAACTTTTGCGCACCGCCCCTCTCCGCCCCTGGCGCGCATGTGAAATCGCTCGCGGCATCGGACTGGACGACGCCCAAGGACTACGCGCGGAACTGGGGCGCTGGGTCCGCGAGGGAATCCTCCACCGCACCGGGCGAGGCATCTACATCCTCGAACCCGAGTGGATCACACCCGACCTTCACCACCCTCCAACCCCGCCCATTTGACAACCGCGGATCCGCTCTAACTCCGTGGTCTTGTAAATACCCTGACGAGCTCCGCGAGCGCGCAATCCGTGAGGTTCAGACCTCGGGCCGTCCGGTCGCGCATGTCGCCCGGGACCTTGGCATCCGCAAAGAGGCTTCGCGGAACTGGGTCCGCCAGGCCGAAGCAGACCAGATCATTTGAGACCGGGCACCAATGGCCGAACCCGGTCGGGGTAGCCGGTATCAGTTGCCGGAGCGGCGGCTGAAGAGGGCTTTGAACAGGCCCGCCTGGCTGGCGCGCGAGGTCGGTTCGGCAGTCGGGGCAGTGCCAGCCGTCCTCAGGTGGGGCACCCTCACCAACACTCGCCGCCGACGCTCCAGCGTCTCCTCACCCAGCACCCGCCCTTCCCTCACCCGACCTGCATCCGCCAGGTTGAGGGTCAGGTTGTACGCCGTACGCACGGGGCCTTCCTCTTGAAGGGGGAAGGCCCCGTGCTGAGCGACGATCATGGATCACTGAACCGTGGTGTCGCTCAACACGCAGTGCCCCAGGGGAAGTTGGCTTGTTGATGACGGTTCGGCCGGGTAGGCGATAGGGGGCGGCCGCCGCCTGTAGTCGGCGGTGGGCGGCGGCCGCCTGCGCGAGGACTGTGCCCGAAGCACGGGTTCTCGCGCGGGGCGCCCTCACGGCACCCGGGGCGACGCGGGAGTACGCCCCGAACAGGCCGAGAGGACGAGGACCGGAGCCGGCGCAGGGTGCCCCGACTGTGGGCTCCGGTCTCCCTGGGGATGATGTTGTCACCATGGTCACGCCAGGCGTGGAGTTCCGATTTGGAATGATAGGACATGCTGGCCACTGTGCGGCCCAACGATCCGGGGCTGCTCGGATGGGTAGAGGATCCGGAGCACTATGCAGGCGTGCCCCAGGAGTGTCCCGACGTGGCGAGGTCATGCCTCGCTGCGGCGTCCGTCTGTTGGCCGTGGCGGCGAACCGAGGTCGGCGTCGACGAGGAAACCATCCGCCTCGTGGCCGTAATCAGGTCTGTGCGCCGGGAAGGGCTGCGCCGCTAGTGGGACAGGGGCACAACGGCCGACACGGTCTTGCCGTCGCCATGGACCTTGACCTGGACGTTGACGGACAGTTCCTGCACCAGCGGCCAGCCGAAGCCGCCCGGTTCGGCCGTCTTGGTCTCACGCGGCAGCGGCGGGCTGCAACTGGCGTCGTCCACCGACACGTTCACCAGTCCCGGCCCGGCCGTCAGCCGGAATCCGGTCAGTCCGCCGGCATGCCGAACCGCATTGGCCACCAGTTCTGTCACCACCAGCAGGAGGGCGTCCGCCTCGGTCCCGTCGTCCGGGCGGAGCGCGGACAAGAACTCGCGGGTCACATCCCTGGCCCGCTCCACCACCTGGGGACCGCTCCCTCTCAGGGGATGGCGGTCCTCCCCCGGCGCATGCACCATGCCACTCCTCCGGCACTCTCGACACTCCGGCACCCGCACGTCTGCCCCGAGAGGAATCACCACTCCCGGACAGGAGGACACCGACCCCCTTGCGGAGGCGGCCGTAAGACGTCCACGCCCACTCTGTCGCCCTGGTCGGACAGGTGTTCCTTCCGTTCCTGCGGCGTCCTCTCGTATCTGACGAGGTGGCCTCCCGGGGTTTCGCCTCGATCTCTTCCGTACGAGAATGACGCAAAAGCCTCACATGCGCATGCCGCGCCCACCAGGACAGTGATCGGGGACAGCATGTCGTCCACCGGCAGCAGCTTGGGTACGCGCCCCTTCGGTCCGACGAACGCCGATCGGGCGGCGGAGCTCGACGACGCGCTGGTGGACGCGGTCCTCAAGGCGGTCGAAGTGACCGGGGCCCACGCCGGGAGCGTGTTCTTGGCTTCGGCCGATGGTGGCACGCTGGTGCTGGCCGCGGCGGCTGGGATGCCGCCCTCGCTGCTGAGCGGCTGGCGTCGGATCGCAGTCAACAGTCCCATTCCGGTCGCGGAGGCGTACCGCCTGGGCCGGATGGTCCATCTGGCCGACACCGACACGACCGTGCGGCGCTTTCCCCAGCTCGCGGTGGCCGTCCCCTATCCGTTCGGCTCGGCCTCCGTGCCGGTGGAGGTGGGACGGGAGACCCTGGGGGTGCTGGCCGTGGTGTGGGCCGCCGAGCCCGGCGGTCAGGGGCTGTCGAAGGCGAAGCGGCGGCACCTGCGCACCACGGCCGGCCGCCTCGGCATGGCGCTCGCCCAGCTGCAGGCGCACGGCGCCCAGGCAGGCTGCGATGCACCGGCGGCTGCGGTGGAGGTGCCGATCCCGGCCGTCTCGGCGGTACGGGAGGAGGAAAGTCAATTCGATGAACCACTGGACCGCGAGTTCCACCGGAGTCCTGAAAGCAGAGCGGAGGATCCTCGTCACCGGACCGGCCCTTCAAGGGGCAGGATGGGGGCCTCAAGGGCTTCGTCGCGGTCGCAGACGAGGGTGTCTCCGTTCACCCGCAGGCGGGCGACCTGGATCGAGCTTCTGCGGTCGTTGTGGGTGCTGTGGTGCACAGCACCCACGTCGAATCGCCCGGGATGCGTGAAATAGAAGACGAAAGCACCGAGTTCACTGGTGACGACATCGGCGTGGAACCCATAGGACGCATCGTCCGGGCCCTGACCCGGCCGATCGAGAACGAGTCCGCGCGGTTCCCAGGTCTCCAGATCCCGCGAGTGAAGAACCCGCAGGCCGTGCCATTCGTCGACGAGCATCCAGTAGCTGCCGCCGAACTCGAAGACGTTCGGGCCCTCGTGCTCCGAGCACTCGACGGCAGGTCCTCGGACGGTCCACCGCACCAGATCGTCGCTGTCCGCCGCGTAGGTGTGGGCGTGATCGGCCTCGTCCTTGTACCACATGCGGTAGCCACCCGTGGGGAGCCGCAGGACACAGGCGTCGATCACCGTCTCGGACGAAAGCGGCAGGGTCGAACGGTAGGTCCACGAGAAGAGGTCGTGGCTCGTGTAGTGACGGATCACGCGTGCGTGGCCCGCCCACTGAGTCGGTACACCGCGGATCACGCTGACGAACATGTGGTACTCGGTTCCGTCGTCCACGATCTCGGGGGCCCAGTAGGTGTGCCGCCCGGGCTCGGTGTCCAGCCCTTGGGCAATTCCCCGGTACAGCCAGGTGGCTCCGCCGTCCGAGGAGGACGCGATCCCGATGTCGGTCCCGTGCACCCAGCTCACGTCGTTCATCGGTGGTGCGTCGGCGCGGCGGCTCGTGTAGAACATCCACCACTCGCCGGCGTGCCGGTTCCAGATGACGGTGGGGTCGGTCGCGCCGTCGTGCATGGGGTCCCGGAACAGAGGTCGGGCAATGGTTGTCATCGGTTCTTTCCATGCGTGAGTGCGGTGGTGTCCCGTTTCACCGATTGCGGTGGCCTGGTCAGGGTGGGCCCGTCGATCGAGAAGGCGGAGCTCGTGCGAAGTCCGGGGCCGCGTGGTGATCCGGATGGCCCGGTCCGCGGCCGACAGGCCCATGCGCCGGTATCGGCGGCGGTGACGCCGGCCGTGGCATGGGCCCGTGGGCGGTCAGTACGTCGACGTCGTCAGTTCTGCCGACGTGTCAGGCGGATCATGTTCCAGGAGAGCGGTTCGAGTTCGGCGTGCAGGACGCCCTCCGTGAGCGTCGTGCCGATGGCAGCGTGCGGGGTGACACGGTCGGGCCGGTCCGCGGTGTTGGTGGCCTCCGGGTCGCTGTCGGCCAGGACCAGGTGCTCGGCCACGGTGCGGGCGTCGACCCCGCGCAGGTCGATCTCCAGCGGCAGCGCGTCGGCCTGGCTGCGGTTGACCGCGAAGACAGTGATGTCGCCGGTCTCGTCGTCGGTCACCGCGGTGGCGTGCAACAGCGGTACGTCACCGAAGCGGGCGGTGGTGTACGTCGGGCTGTCCACCTCGACGCGCAGCACCCTGCCGCGTCCGTACGCCGACGCCTGGGCGAAGGGGTAGAACGTGGTCTGCCGCCATGCGGGGCCGCCCGGCTCGGTCATGATCGGCGCGATGACGTTGACGAGCTGCGCGAGGGAGGCCGAGGTGACCCGGTCGGCGTGCCGCAGCAGCGCGATAAGCAGCGAGCCGAAGACCACGGCGTCGGTGATGGTGTAGACGTCCTCCAGCAGGCGCGGCGCCTGCTGCCACTCCTTGACGGCGTGCGGGTTGGGCCGCTTCTGGTACCAGACGTTCCACTCGTCGAAGGAGAGGTTGATGTGCTTCTTCGCCTTGAGGCGGGCCCGCACGTGGTCGCAGGTGGCGACGACCGACTCGATGAAGTGCTCCATGTCGACGGCGGAGGCCAGGAAGGAGTCTCGGTCGCCGTCGATCTCTTCGTAGTAGGCGTGCAGGGAGACGTAGTCCACGAGGTCGTAAGTGGCCTGGAGGACGGTCGACTCCCAGGAGGCGAAGGTCGGCATGGAGGAGCTGGAGCTGCCGCAGGCGACCAGTTCCAGACCGGGGTCGACCTGCCGCATGGCACGGGCGGTCTCGGCGGCGAGACGGCCGTACTCCTCGGGTGTCTTGTGCCCGGTCTGCCAGGGGCCGTCCATCTCGTTGCCCAGGCACCACATCCGGATGCCGTACGGCTCCTTGTCGCCGTGGGCGGCGCGGCGGTCGGACAGCTCGGTGCCGCCGGGGTGGTTGGAGTACTCCAGCAGCCGTACGGCGTCCTCGACGCCGCGGGTGCCGAGGTTGACGGCCATCATGGGCTCCATGCCGGTCTTGCCGCAGAAGTCCATGAACTCGCCCAGACCGAACTGGTTGGTCTCGGTGGACTTCCAGGCCAGGTCCAGCCGGGCCGGCCGCTCCTCGCGCGGGCCCACGCTGTCCTCCCAGCGGTAGCCGGAGACGAAGTTGCCGCCGGGGTAGCGGACAGTGGTCACACCGAGCTCACGGACCAGCGCCAGGACGTCCTGGCGCAGGCCGTCCGCGTCGGCGGCTGGGTGCCCGGGCTCGTAGATACCTGTGTAGACACAGCGGCCCATGTGCTCGACGAACGATCCGTACAGGCGAGGGTTGACGTTGCCTACGGCGAAGGCCGAGTCGAGGGTGAAGCGGGCGGCGGAGGTGGTGGTGCCGGGCTCGGACATGACTGCCTTTCGGACGTCACTTCGGACGTCAATTTCGGATGTGGAAGGAGGAAATGGGGAGCGGAGGGCGGTCAGAGCGCCAGGGCGCAGACCACCGAAGGGGCGGATATCGGCGGGTGGGGCTGGGCGAGGGTTCCGTCCTGGAGGACGCGCAGGGTGGCGAGCGTGCCGCTGTGCTGGTTGGCGACGAGCAGATGGCCGTCCACCAGGGCGAGGCCGCGGGGCCAGGTGCCGCCGGCGGGCACCTCGCCGAGGGGTTCCAGGGTGGTGCCGGCGAGGCGGAACGCGGCGACCGTGTCCGCACCTCGATTCGTCACCCACACGAAGCGTCCGCAGGGTGAAGCGACGATTCCGCCGGGCTGGTTGACGATGTCCTTCGCTGTCGTGGCGGGAGCGGAGGAGAGAGCCGTCAGGGTGCCGTCGGTGGCGTCGTAGCGGTGGCAGGTGACGGTCGAGGACAGCTCGTCGGCGCTGAACACCAGGTCACCGCCGGGCGCGAAGGCGAGGTGGCGGGGGCCGGATCCCGTGCGCATCGGGTTCACCGCGGCCTGCTCCAGGGTTCCGGTGAGGGTGTCGAGCCGGTAGGTGAGAACGGCGTCCGCCCCCAGATCGGTGGCCAGCACGAAACGGCCCGCGGGGTCGGGAAGGACCTGATGGGCGTGGCTGCCCTCCTGCCGTCCGGTGACCGGTCCCGACCCCTGGTGGACGACGAGGTCGGTCGGCTCCAGTAGGCGTCCGTCCGTTCCGAGGCGGTGCACCGCGACGGTGCCGGGCGCGATGTCGCTGCCGTAGTTCGCGGTCAGCAGCCACTCCCCATTCGGGTGGACGGTGAGGTGGCACGGGTTCGCCCCGCCGCTGTTCTCCGGGTCGCCCAGCGGGGACAGGGTGCCGTCGCTGTCACGGGCGACGGCGCTGATGGTTCCCGTCTCGGTCTCGTTCGTGCTGTAGACGACGCCGAGTGTCGGGTGCGCCGCCAGGTAGGAGGCCCCGCTGACGGGCAGTGGCTTCACCTCGTCGTCGTAGGCGAGGCGGCCGGTCGCGGGATCGAGCAGGAGGGCAGCGATGCCCGGGCCGTCGCCGCCGGAGTCCGTGGTGTAGGAGCCGGTGAGGACGGGGATCGTGCCGGGGAGGGAGCTTGTGCGCATGGGTGGTCCTGGGAAGTTCATCGAACGGGGCGGGTGGAAGGCGGGGGTTCAGCGGACGATGTCGTCGTGGTGGTCCAGCAGTCCGAGTTCGGAGCGCCGGGGCAGGCCCTCCCAGTCGCCGGCGGTGCTCACCGCGAAGGCGCCGAGCAGGGCCGCGGTCCGCAGCCGCCGCTCCGGGGGCTCCCCCGCGAGCAGTTCGGCGAGGTACCCGGCGGCGAACGCGTCTCCCGCACCCACTGTGTCGTGGACGCGGACCGGTACCGCGGGCTGCCGGTAGGGCTGTCCGTCGAGGAGGGCGTACGCGCCTTCCTCGCCCAGCTTGATCACCGCTCCGGCGGGTCCGAGGTCGCAGATCCCCTTGGCGAGTTCCTCCGGTCCGTCGGCCCCGGGCACCACGAGGGCGGCCTCGTGCGGTCCGGCGAAGACGAGGTCGCTCCTGCACAGCAGGGGCCGCAGGATCGAGCGGGCCTCGGCCTCGCTCCACAGCAGTGATCGGAAGTTGACGTCCAGGGAGATGGTGACTCCGGCGGCAGCGGCGACGTCCACGGCCCGGGTCACGGCCGCGGCGGGTCCCTCTCCGAGTGCCGGGGTGATGCCCGTGATGTGCAGGACCGAGGCTCCGGCGACGAGGTGCTCGGGGATGTCGTCGGCGGTCAGCCGGGCGCCGGCCGTGTGGGTGCGGTAGTAGCGCGTACGGCTGTGCGTGGAGGTGCGGCGTTCCTTCAGCAGCAGGGACGTGGGTGCGGGGTCGCGCGCGGCGACGGTGGTGACCCCTTCGGCCCGTAGCTCCCGCAGGACGAGGTCGCCGAGTTCGTCGTCACTCACCCGGCCGATCCAGGTGGCGGATCCGCCGAGACGGCTGACGCCGACGGCGACGTTGGACTCCGCGCCGGCGATTCCCAGGCGCAGTGTCGTGCCGAGCGTGAACGGGCCGGGATCCCGGTTGGCCGCCACGACCGCGAGCACGTCGCCGAGGGTCACGAGGTAGGGCTCGCCGGGCGGGGGTGAGGATCTGCTCATGAGGTCGTCTCCCCGGCCCGTGCGGTGGCCCTTACTGCGTCCAGCAGGGTGCGTGCCCTCCTGGTGAGGGCGTCCAGTGCCTGCGCAGTCGGGTCCCGGTCCGCCCCGCGCAGCAGCGGGGAGCCGATGCCGACCGCGCAGGCGCCCGCGTCCAGGTAGGCCCGTGCCTCGTCGAGGCCGACGCCGCCGACGGCGACGAGCGGGATGTCGGGCAGGGGTGCTCGCAGCTGGCGCAGGTGGGCGGGGCCGCCGGTACTCGCGGGGAACAGCTTGACGGCGGCGGCGCCCGCCTGCCACGCCTGGGACACCTCGGTCGGTGTCCAGGCGCCCGGGTAGCACGGGATGCCGCGGTCTGCCGCGTGCCGGATGACGGCGGTGTCCACGACGGGGGCGACCAGGAACTCCGCTCCCGCAGCCAGGGCGTCCCTGGCCTGGTCGCCGGTGATCACGGTGCCGGCGCCGACCGCGACGTCGGGGCCGAGTTCCGCCCGGATGCGGGCCAGCGCGTCGAGCGCTCCGGCGGTGGTGAGGGTGACCTCCAGGCAGGTGACGCCGCCGGCCGCGAGCGCCCGGGCCACCGCGGGCAGCCCGGAGGCGTCGGCCGACCTGAGGATGGCCATGACCCGGGTCCGGCCGAGTTGCGGGGTGAGGGCGGGACGCGCTGTCATGCCCCCACCGCCGCAGGGGACTTGGCGGTTGCCTGGGTGTCGGTCATGCGAAGTTCCTTTGCAGCGAGGTGCGTCGGTGAACGTGAGTCAGACGTGGGTCACTTGAGGCCGGAGGTGGCGACGCCGGCGACGAAGCCCCGCTGCACGATCAGGAACAGCGCCAGCACCGGGACGACGTACATCACCGCGCCCGCGGCGACCAGGTTCCCCAGCGGTGAGCCGTGCTCGTTGACGTAGCCGTAGGCGAGCTTGACCGCGAGCGTGGTGTGGGCGTCGTCCAGCAGCAGGGCGGGCGCGATGTAGTCGCCCCAGGTCCAGCTGAAGGAAAGGATCAGGCTGGTGGCGATGACCGGCCAGGACTGCGGCAGGAAGATGCGCCAGAAGATGCGGAACTGCCCGCAGCCGTCGATGATCGCGGCCTCCTCCAGTTCCTTGGGCATGTTCGAGAAGAACTGGCGGAACAGGAAGATCAGGTACGGGGCGCCGCACAGGCCCCACAGCACCCACGGCACGTAGGTGTTGGTGAGGTGCAGCTTGGCGAACAGCAGATAGGTCGGGATGAGGGTGAGGATCTGCGGCAGCATCATCGTCGACAGCAGCACGTTGAAGATGAGCCGCTTTCCGGGCGCGTTGAGGCGGGCGAATCCGTAGCCCGCCCATGCCGAGGCCAGGGTGACCAGGACGGCGTACAGGGTGGCGATGGTCAGGGAATTGCGGGCGTAGCCGAAGTAGTCGATCTGGGTCAGCGCGTCCCGGAAGTTGTTCAGGCTGGGGTGGTGCGGCCACCAGTGGACGGGCAGGGCGCGCAGTTCGTCGGGGGCTTTCAGGGCGGTGTCCAGCAGCCAGGCGAACGGGCCCAGGAAGAGGACGAGGGCGCCGACCAGCAGCATGTAGACGGCACTTCTGCGGCGGAACACCATCACTTGCCTCCGAGGGTGCGCGGCCGGGACGGCTTGTCCGGCTCCGGGTCGACGGCGTAGAAGACCGCGCCTTTGCTGAGTTTGAAGACGAGGAAGGTGATCGCGATGATGATCAGGAACAGCACCCAGAGCATCGCGGAGGCGTATCCGTAGCGGCCGTCGGCGAAGTACTGGGCGAAGACGTGGATCATGAACAGGTAGTTGCCCTCGGGTACGGCCGTGACGCCTCTGGGGGTCGGGTCGAGGGAGATCAGCAGTGGCAGGAAGCTCTGCACGGCGGCGATGATGCCGGTGATGACCTGGAAGAACAGCACCGGAGAGAGCAGTGGCAGGGTGATCCGGGTGAAGGTCTGCCAGGTGTTGGCCCCGTCGATGCGGGCGGCCTCGTACAGCTCTTTGGGGACGTCCTGCAATCCCGCCAGCGAGACGATCATGGCGTTGCCGGCGCCCCAGAGGGTCAGGGTGATCAGGACCCAGCGGGCGTAGGGGTCCATCAGCCAGCTCACGCCGTCGATGTTCAGGGCGTCCAGGAAACCGTTGGCGGCGCCCGAGTCCCGGTCGAAGATCAGCTTGAAGGTGAGGGCGGCGCCGACCGGCGGGACGACCGCGGGCAGGTACAGCAGGGTGCGGAACAGTCCTCGGGCCCGGATCGGTTGGTTGACCAGTACCGCCAGCAGCAGCCCCGAGGCGAGTGTCAGCGGCACGGTGATCGCGGTGAACACGCCGGTGCGGGTCAGCGAGGACAGTGTCTCCGGATCGGTGAGGACCTCCCGGTAGTTGGCCAGGCCCACGAAATGGGAGTTGTTCGACAGCCCGTCGGAGTTGGTCATGCTCAGCCACAGCGCGTAGCCGAGCGGGAAGGCCGTCAGGGCGAGGAAGCCCAGTACCCAGGGTCCGGCGAACACGTAGAAGGAGAAGGCGCGGCGGGTGGTCAGCGAGCGGCGCCGGCGGCCGGTGTGCGCGCCGGCCCGGGGCCCGGGCCGGGCGGCCGTCTCCCCGGAGGGGGACGGCGCGCCCGGCGCGGTGATCTGTTCGGTGCTCACCCCACGAGCTCCTTGCCCTGGGCGAGCTGCTCGTTCATCCGGGAGTTGAGCGTGTCGGCGACCTTGCCCGCCGGGGTTCCGGACTTCAGCGCACCCGGCAGCACCTTGGTCAGCACGCCCTCCAGGGCGGCCTGCTGGGCGTACGGGGTGAAGCTGAGCACCGAGAAGTGCGGCAGCTCCTTCTCCTGCACCTCGAACGCCTGCTTCTGGAAGGCGCTGGTCTGCGGCATCTTCGAGCGCAGCGAGGTCAGGGAGGGAATGCCCCAGCCACTCGCCGCGCGCTCCTGGGCGGGCTTGCCGCCGAAGTACCACTCGAAGAACTTCCAGGACGCTTCCTTGTTCTTGGCATCCCTCGGGATCCAGAAGCCGGTGGCACCGAAGCAGGAGCTGACGCGATGGCTGCCGAGCTGCGGGGCGGGCGCGAAGCGAGAGACGGCCGCGAGCTTGGGGTCACCGCCGATGAGCCCGCCGAACCAGTAGCCGTTGCAGCTCATCGCCATGCGGTTGGCCTGGTAGGTGGGGCCGTCCCAGCCGTCCGGGTTGGGGTTGGTGACGCTCGGGCCTATGTCGGCCTTGGCGTAGTCCAGGTACCACCGCAGCGCCTTGAGCGCCTCCGGGGAGGAGAAGTCCACCGTGGCCAGGTCCTCGGCGAACAGGCTGCCGCCGGCCGACGCGGTCATCCCCATGAGCTGCGGGAAGACACCCATTCCGGTGGCGTTGAGGCCGTACACCTTCACCTTGCCCAGACGGCGCTTGACCAGCTTCTTGCCCAGATCCAGCCACTCGTCGTAGGAGATCGGCTCGGTCGCGCTCGGCGCGTCCAGCTTGGCGGCCTCGAACAGGTCGGTGCGGTACCAGAACATGGAGTCCTGGGAGTAGTCCTTGGCCATGCCGTAGCGCGGGCCGGCGCCCTGCTTCTTGCCGTCGAAGCGCCACACGTCGTTGACCGGGTCGAGGTCGGAGACCTTCAGCGCCGAGCTCTTGGCGAAGTACGGGTCCAGATCCGTCATCAGGCCGCGGGCGGCGAAGTACGGGGTCTCGGTCGCGCCGAAGCCGCGGACCACGTCCGGCGGGTTCTTGGCGGCCAGCATGGCGTTGAGCTTGGTGGGGTCCCAGATGATGACGTTGAGGTTCATCCCCAGCGCCTCTTCGGCGGCCTTGAGGGCTGCCTTGTCCGGCCACTCGTTCTGCACCGTCATCACGGTGAGCGTCGTCTTACCGCTCCCTGATCCGCCCGTGCTGTTGCCGGCGGTGCCGGCGCAGGCGGACAGACCGGTCGCGGCGAGCGCGGTTCCGGCGGAGACGGCGAGGAAGCGCCGCCTGTCAAGAGATGTCGTCGTTGACATGGGCATGCCGAATGGCCTTTCGTGCGGGACGTACGCGAGTGCGAGACGTACGGCGGCTGCGGGGACGTGCGACGGGGGTCATGGCGGCAGGAGGGACTGCCGCGGGAAGCGAACGGGAGTGCGCGGCGACCGGTGGAACGCCGGCTCGCTCGGCGGTGGTGCGAGGTACCCGGGACCGAGCGCATCCGTCTGCGTGGACGGGTGCGCACTCCGGTGGCTGGGGACCGCTGGTGCGACGGTGGTCGCGGGTGCGGTGAGCCCGGGGCGGCTTCTCGGCCCAGTTGACTCCAGGTCAATCGTGGCCGACATCTTGCTGTTTCGGTATGACCTGTTTCTAGGGCTCTGCTCAGACTTATCGCTTATTTCCGTCTGAGGAAACCGGTTGACTGAAACTTTCGCGAACGTTAGGTTGCGTCGCCAGAAGGTGTCAAGAGGCAAAAACGCGTCACCTGTGTCCGCAGCAGCGCGGACCGGGCAACGCCCACCGGAGAGGGGGAGCACGTGCCGGAACAGCCCGCCCGGGCCAGGCTCGTGGATGTGGCCCATGCGGCCGGGGTCTCCAAGGCCACCGTGTCCAAGGTGCTCAACGGCCGACAGGACCTGTCCGTACGGCCGGAGACGCGCCGGCGCGTCCATGAGGCCGCCGAGGCACTCGGCTACCGGCCGCACTCCGGGGCCCGGGCCCTGGCCGGCGCGAGCACCCACGCGCTGGCTCTGCTGATTCCCGCCCTTGCCAACCCCACGTACGTCACCATCGCCCGCGGCGCCTACCAGCGGGCCCGCGAACTGGGCTATCTCTCCCTGCTGGCCGAGGACTTCGACGGGCAGGAAGCAGACGAGTCCTTCCACGACCTGGTACAGGAGGGCAGGGTCGACGGGCTGCTCATCGCCTCGGCCCGCCCCGGCCACCCCCTGCTGGACGCGCTGAGCCGCAGCGCGATCCCGCACGTCTTCCTCAACCGCTCGGTCGAGGGCTCCGGCCGCAACATCACCATGGACGTCGCCCGCTCCAGCGTGACCGCGCTCGACCACCTGCACGGCCTCGGCCACCGAGTGGTCGGACACATCGCGGGCCCTCCCGGGATCACACCCAGCGAGATCCGCAAGGAGGCGTTCCTGCGACACGCCGACACACTCGGTCTGGACGCGGCCCCGGTCGCATCCGGAGACTTCACCGAGGACGGCGGCGCGTCCGCGGCGCGGGCCCTGCTGGGCCCCGCGGACGGCGACAGACGGCCACCGGTCACCGCCCTCTACACCAGCTCACTCGCCCAGGCGATAGGCGCCATGGCGGCGATCAGGGACCTCGGCCTCAGGATCCCGGACGACGTCTCCGTGGTCGGCAACGACGACCTGCCCGTGGCCGCGCACCTCCATCCCCCGCTGACCACCGTCGCCATGCCCCTGCACGAGCTGGGAACCGCCGCGGTGGACGCACTGGTGGCTACCATCGAGGGCAAGCCGACGGGAGACGTCGTCGTACCGACCGAGCCGCGGCTGGTCCTGCGCGCCTCCACGGCCAGACCAGCACGACCAGGAGAAACGCCATGACCGTCGCCGCCGCACCGGCACGTTTCACCGGCCGTACGGCCCTGCTCACCGCGGCCGCCTCCGGCATCGGGGCGGCCACCGCCCGCCGGCTGGCGGCGGAGGGAGCGTCCGTCCTCGTCACCGACGTGGACATCGATGGCGCCCGTCGCGTCGCCGACGAGATCCGCGCCGAGGGCAGACAGGCACGCGACCTGCCTTTGGACGTCACCTCGCCGACCCAGTGGGCGGCGGCCGTCGTCGAGGCCGCGTCCTGGACCGGACACCTCGACGTGCTCCACCTCAACGCCGGTCGCAACCTGCCGGGAGCGGCACACGAACTCGACGACGCCGCCTGGCACGACCAGCTGCGGCTCTCCCTCGACTCGGTGTTCTACGGCGTCCGGGCCGCGGTGCCGCTGCTCAGGACGGCCAGGGGTGCGGTGGTGATCACCTCGTCCGTCCACGCGGCCGTCGGCTTCAAGGGCTTCCCGGCGTACGCGGCGGCCAAGGGCGGAATCGACGCCCTTGTGCGCCAGTTGGCCGTCGAGTACGGCGGACAGATCAGGTTCAACGCCGTACTGCCCGGAGCCGTGGTCACCGCCCTGTGGGCCCAGACGCCCTCGGAGTACAAGGTGCAGACCATCGGACGCACACCGGTCGGCAGGCTGGGCGCGCCCGAGGACATCGCCGCAGCTGTGGCTTTCCTCGCCTCCGAGGACGCCTCCTTCATCACAGGACAAAACCTCCTCGTGGACGGCGGGCGCAGCATCAGCTCCCAGGAGTAGGCCGCCGGGCCCTGCCCGTACACGGCGGCCAACCGCCGTGCCCGTCCGACACCGACCCGACCGCCGCACCCCGGCGGACGCCCCCGGCACGTGCACCCGCAACCCTTCCTCGGACCCGCCCTCCCCCCTCCGCGCGGGGAGCCGCCGGTCCGGGGCCGTACACAGCACTGAACACAGAACCCGGAGACCCACCCCATGAAGATCACTGGATACGAGCTCTTCCTCGTCGAACCGCGCTGGCTCTTTCTCCGCATCGACACCGACGAGGGCGTCTCCGGCTGGGGCGAGCCGATAGTCGAGGGCAAGGCCCACACCGTCGCCCGCTGTGTCGAGGAGATGTTCGACTACCTGATCGGCCAGGACCCGGCCCGGATCGAGGAGCACTGGCAGGTGCTCGCCAAGAGCGGCTTCTACCGCGGCGGCGTCGTCCTGAACAGCGCCCTGGCCGGAATCGACCAGGCCCTGTGGGACATCGCGGGCAAGACCCACGGCGTCCCGGTCCACCAACTCCTCGGCGGCCACGTGCGCGACCGGGTGCGCGTCTACGGCTGGGTCGGCGGCGAAACCCCCGAGGAACTGGCCGAGTCGGCGGCCGAGCAGGTCGCCAAGGGCATGACGGCGGTCAAACTGAACCCCTGCGGCCAACTGGAACCCCTCGCCACCCCTGCCGCCATCAACGCCATCGTGGACGGGGTGACCGCGGTCCGCGAGGCCATCGGACCGGAGCGCGACCTGGCACTGGACTTCCACGGCCGGTTCAGCGGCGCGATGTCCCGCCGCGTCCTGCCCCTCCTGGAGCCGCTCCTGCCGCTCTTCGTCGAAGAGCCCGTGCTGCCGGAGTTCTCCCGGGACCTCGGCGCCGTGGTGCGCTCCACCTCCATCCCCATCGCCACCGGCGAACGGCTGTACTCCCGCTGGGACTTCCGCTCGGTCCTCTCCGACGGCATCGCCGTGGCCCAGCCCGACATCAGCCACGCCGGCGGAATCTCCGAGTCCCGCCGGATCGCCGCGATGGCCGAGGCGTACGACGTCATGGTGGCCCCGCACTGCCCGCTCGGCCCGATCGCCCTCGCGGCCAGCCTCCAACTCGACTTCGCGATCCCCAACTTCCTCATCCAGGAACAGGCACTGGGCATCGGCTACGGCGACAGCAGCGGACTGCTGGACTACCTCGCCGACACCACACCCTTCACGTTCCGCGACGGCTACATCCACCGCCCGACCGCACCCGGCCTCGGCATCACCATCGACGAGGACGCGGTCCGCGCCGCCGCCGAACGCGGCCACCGCTGGCGCAACCCGGTCTGGCGCAACACGGACGGCTCACTGGCCTCCTGGTAGCGCAGGGACAGATCCCGGCCATCCACCCGCCAAGCCCCCAGGTCCCGGAGTCGTCTTCCGCGGCCTCCCCAAACAGACACAGGCTCGTCTCCTCCTTGGCCCGCCCCAACCGGAGCGAGGGGGCAAGGGCGGTCTTTCAGAATGCTGAGTCTTTGCGAACGAGGGTCAGGCAGTGTGCGAGCTGGAGGAAGGCGTCGTGCATGTCGTCTCGGGTTTTGCAGCGGGTCCGATCGCTACGGGACGCGAGTCCTAGGTGTTGCGGGTCAGGACGTTGGTGACGGCGCATAGTGGTGGGCAAGTTTGGTGGCGAGGTCGCGGAGGTGAGCCCTGGCTTCGGTGGGGCCGTGCACAGTGATGGCGCTCCCGAACGGCAGTAGTGCTCGCACGTCCTCCAGCTGCAGGAAGCGGATCGTCACCTTGCGGCCGGTGGCGGATTCTTCATGGTCGTCCCAGACGAGTCGTAGGCCAAAGATCCGTTGCGCGCGCTCGATCTGGGTCTGGTCGATGGTGGCGCTGACCTCTATCGCGTGGTTGTGTTCCCACTGATCAATGAGCGCTGCAGCGACGGTGGCCAGGGTCTGGCTCTCGCGGATCCGTCGCGGCTGGTCGACTTCTTTCCACGTCGTGATCCGTTCGAGTCGGTACATCCGTGGCACTCGGGCACAGTCGGCGACGAGGTACCAGATGCCGGCCTTGGCGATCAGCCCGTAGGGATCCACGACCATCTCGCGTGGGCATGACTCGCGTGGGCTGTCGTACTCGATCCGTAGCCGGCGACCTCGCCGCACTGCGCCGATCAGCGAAGCCGGAGTCGTGCCGGAAGCTCGTGCCTCATGCCAGGGACGGCTGTCCACGTGCACTACGTCGGTGAGCGGCAAGAGCTCATGCACTCGACGTGGCTGTGTAGCGGCGATCTTGGAGAGCGCGCGCCGGCTTTCGACCGATGCGTTGAGTTCCGCACGTTGGTTCTCGTCCAGCCCGGTGAGCGACAGATGATCACGCTCGCCCGGTGTGAGTCGCGTGAGGTCGAGCCCGGACCCGGGCAGCATGGTCACGCCTCCGAGGCGGCCCCGTTGTGCGGTCACCGGCAGACCGGCGTCGCGGAGCCAGTTCAGGTCTCGGGTGATGGTTCGAAGGGACACCCCGAGCGCTGAGGCAAGTTCCTGTGTGGTCACGGCATCCCTCGATGTGAGGAGCAGCATCAGGCTGAAGAAGCGATCTGGGGTCACACACCAATTTTCCCAGGAATTGCGACACGATGCGGCGCATATCCCGGTCAGGGTGGTGGATGCGTACCTACGAGCTGCCTGTTCGCCGTGGGCGCGCGCACGCACCCCCCGATCCAGAAAGACGCCCGCGATGAGTGCCAACACGACCGACGCCGCATCACCGGTGGCGTACCACCCAGGGTCTGCCGAGTACGACGAGCACCGTGCCGGCTTCCAGTTGCGGGAGCAACATCAGCCAGCCCGCGTGGTGGCGGCACGGGCCGCCGGCGACGTCGTGGCGGCCGTCCGACACGCCGCGGAGTCATGTACGCCGATCGCGGTCCAGGCCACGGGACATGGACTCGCCAACCCGCTCGCCGGCGAAGGTGTATTGGTGTCGACGCGAAGGATGGACAGTGTCGATGTCGACCCCGGTGCCGGCACCGCACGGGTGGGCGCTGGAGCGCGGTGGCGCGACGTGATCGAGGCCGCCGCACGCCACGATCTGGCACCGCTGTCTGGGAGCATGCCCGGTGTCGGCGCTGTCTCCTACACGCTCGGCGGCGGCATCGGGCTGATGGCCCGTCGCTACGGCTTCGCCGCGGACCATGTCACGCGCTTGGAGCTGGTCACCGTCGACGGCTCCCTGCTGACGGTTTCGGAACACGAGGAGCCGGACCTGTTCTGGGCGCTCCGCGGCGGTGGCGGGAACTTCGGCATCGTGACCGCAGTGGAGATGGCTTTGATGCCGGTCGCCAGGCTGGTCGGGGGCGGTCTGATGTTCGACCTGGGCGAGACGCCGGACGTGGTCTCAACCTGGTTGTGTTGGACGGCGACCATGCCCTCGGAGATGACCTCGGCGATAACCACGCTTGAGGTTTCTGAGCGGCACATGGCCCACGTCCAGATCGCCTACCTGGGTTCGGCTGCGGAGGCAGACGAGTTGGTGGCCCCGTTGCGAGCGTTGAATCCTGCGTACGACGGTTTGCAGGAGATCCCGTACCGGCGGTCCGACACCGTCTTCAGCGAACCGGATCAGCCGCATGCGTATGTCGCCGACAACGTCCTGTTGCGGGCGATCGACGAGGAACGTCTCCGCGACACCATCGCCGCGTCGGCGCCAGGCCGGTCGGTTCGCTCCATCATTTCGGTTCGTCATCTCGGTGGGGCGCTGTCCACTCCGCCGAGGGTGCCGAACGCAGTCAGCCACCGCGAGGCGATGTACCTGCTGTGTGTCGTAGGTGTGGTAGCCCCGACAACCAAGTCGAACGCGGCAAGTGCGCGGGCGCTGCAGGATGAACTGTTGGCCAGCTGGTCCGGGACCGCCGTAGGCAGCTCGCCGAACTTCACGCTCGGACGACCCGACCAACGCGCCGCCGCAGAACTGTTCGACGCCGAGCGTCGTGACCGATTGCTGCAGCTGGCCCGTAAGTACGACCCCGCCGGACTGTTGCACCCCAGCTTCGTCATCGCCTGAGCACCTCCTACGAAAGGTCGACCGATGCGTCTGGTCCGTGCTCAGCTTGCCAAGCATCGAAGGTGGTTCGCTGGTGTGACCGTCTTCCAGTTGGTCAGCGTCACCGCCACCTTGTATCTGCCGACGATCAACGCGGATCTGATCGACAACGGCCTACTGCGCACGGACGTCGGGCACATCTGGACGGCCGGCGGGTGGATGGTGCTCGTCAGTATCGTCCAGCTGCTGGCAGCGGTGATCTCGTCCTATGCTGGAACGCGCGCAGCCACAAACGCCGCGCACGACCTGCGGTCAGACGTCTACGACAAGATCGCTACGTTCTCCAGCCGGGAACATCACGACTTTGGCACGCCGACGCTGATCACTCGCAGCACCGACGACGTGCAGCAGATACAGGCGCTCCTGCTCACCTTCGGCACAGTGGTCGTCGCCGCACCCATCACAATGCTGGGCGGAGCCTATCTGGCGTTGCGTGCGGATGCCGGCCTGTCCTTCCTCATAGTCGTGGCAGTTGCCGTACTGAGTGTGGCGTTGGCGGTGATCCCCCTCTCTGCGCTGGATGACACGGGTGTCGCGCCGGATGCAGGACCTCCTGGATGCGATCAACCGGGTCATGCGCGAACAGTTGATGGGTCTCACGGTGATTCGCGCGTTCACCCGCGAGCGCTTCGAGGCCGAGCGGTTCGGGCAGGTGAACAACGAGCTGGCGGTGGCAACCCGTTCCATGGGGCGGCTGAACGGGACGTTCGTTCCGGCCGTCATGCTGATCACCGATCTGTCGATCCTGGGCGTGGTGTGGTTCGGTGGCCACCGGGTCGAGTCGGGACAGCTGCTGATCGGCGGTCTGACGGCCTATGTCACCTACCTGGTCCTGATCCTCGGGGCAGCCATGATGGCCGCCTCGGCGGTGATGATGTTGCCAAGGGTGATGGTCGCGGCGGAGCGTATTCAGGCGGTGCTCAACTCCACCCCTATGCTCCGGCCATCGGGCGCACCCGCCGGCTCGGTCCCGATCCGCGGTGAGTTGGAGCTGCGCGCCGTTGCGCTGCGGTACCCGGGCGCCGCTGCTGACGTCCTGTCCGGCATCGACCTGCGGGTTGAGCCCGGCGGCACGGTGGCGATCGTCGGATCGATGGGTGCCGGCAAGACGACCCTGCTGTCGATCGTCGCGAGACTTCAGGACGCAACATCCGGATCCGTCCGGCTGGACGGCGTTGATCTGCGCACCATCGATCCCACTGTGCTGCGACGTCAGCTCGCGATCGTTCCGCAGCGTTCACTGCTTTTCAGAGGTACGGTCGCAAGCAATCTGCGGCTGGCCAGGCCGGACGCCACTGACGCCGAGCTCTGGGAGGCGCTGGAGGTCGCGCAGGCTCGCGAGTTCGTCTCCGCGATGGACGACGGACTCGAGTCACCCATCGCCCAGGGTGGAACGAACGTCTCCGGCGGCCAGCGGCAACGGCTGTGCATGGCCCGCGCACTCGTTGCCGCCCCGCGCGTCCTCCTCCTTGACGATCCGGTCTCAGCGCTCGATTCCGAAACATCCGCACGCCTACTGGCAGCGCTGCGCACAGCCACGGCCGACGCGACAGTCCTACTGGTGTCGCAGCGGACTGCCGGTATCCGCAGAGCCGAACGGATCGTGGTGCTCCACGAGGGCAGCATCGTCGGCGACGGGACACATCAATCACTCATGGAAAGCTGTCAGCCGTACCAGGAGCTGGTGGCTTCGCAGGAAGCGATCGGGGCACTGTCATGAGCCGCCGGGAGCATGGTCAGCTTGAAGACGGCGCGAGCTTCGCCGCAACGTCGCGCCGACTGGCAGGCATGTTCCGGCAAGTTCGGGTGTCCGTGATCGGTGCGCTTGCTCTGGCTGTGTTCGGCGTACTGGCCAACCTGATCGGCCCACGGATCTGGGGCAGTGCGATCGATGCAGTTCTGGCTGGCACCCTCGGCTCTGGTTTGCCAACAGGACTGTCAATCCCCCCGATCTGTGGAGACCTTCCTATGCAGCCAGTTCCTCGGTGAGGCTGGCCTGGTAGCTGTGTTCGTAGTCGATCGGGCTCTTGAAGCCGCACACGCTGTGTAGCCGACGGCTGTTCTAGAAGTCGGTGATCCAGGTGGCGATCCGGATCCGGGCCTCGGTGCGTGTGGCGAAGGTGTGCCGGTGGACGTACTCGACCTTCAGAACGCTGTTGAACGCCTCGCTGACGGCATTGACGGCATCGAAGCACGAGCCGACCCGGCCCATCGACTGGAAGACGCCCAGCCGGCGACAGGCCCGGCGGAACCTCCGAGAGCCGTACTCGCTGCCGCGGTCCGGGTGGAAAATGACACCGCGGACGTCCCCGCCGCGTGTCGCCGCGGCCATGTGCAGGGCGGCGACGACCAGTTCGGCATCGTGACGGGCACCCATCGCATATCCGAGCAGGCGGCGGGAGAACAGGTCGATGACCGTGGCCAGGTACAGCTTGCCCTCAACGGTTTCGATCTCTGTCAGGTCCCCGCACCAGACCAGGTCGGGCGCCTCGGCGGTGAAGTCGCGGCGCACGAAGTCCGGGGCGGCCAGCCGCTTCCCCGGCCGGGTCAGCCCCCGACGTCTGCACACCTTCCGCGCGACCAGGCCGAGCTCGGCCATGATCTTCGCGATGGTGTTCACCGAGACCCGCCAGCCCTGCCTCACCAGCCTGATCCAGATCTTCGG
The DNA here is from genome assembly GCF_045041015.1 of Streptomyces sp. NBC_00019. Classification (NCBI taxonomy): domain Bacteria; kingdom Bacillati; phylum Actinomycetota; class Actinomycetes; order Kitasatosporales; family Streptomycetaceae; genus Streptomyces; species Streptomyces sp. NBC_00019. Next base: position 10,283,387 of record NZ_CP108302.1, on the reverse strand, counting down.
CGAGCCGTAGGTGCCGCCGGAAGTGTCGAACTCTGCCTTCACCGCTTCGATCAGATGCTGTCTGCGCAGCTCACGCCGGGTGGGCTGACGGGTGCGGTGCTTGTAGAACCATGACTCGCTCACGCCCAGGGCGCGGCAGGAGACGCGGTGCGAAATGCCGTGCTCGGTCCTGAAGTCGCTGATCACCCCGACCACTTGAGACGGGTCCGCCACGGCTACTTCACCCACAGGACCATGCAGCGTTTGAGGACATCACGCTCCATGACCAGCTCCTTGTTGTCCCGCTTGAGCTGGGCGTTCTCCCGCCGCAACCGCTCCAGCTCGTCACTCCCGCCGGCCGGTACGGTACCTGCCCGACGGGCACGGGAGACCCAGCTCGCCAGAGTGGTCTCGTTGATCCCCAGGTCCTCGGCGACCTCCGCGATCGTCTTGCCGGTCTCCGTGACGATCCGCACAGCCCCTTCACGGAACTCCGGATCGAACTTCCGTCGCTTCTCCGCCATGACTCCCAACTTCCCCTGCAGTCACGGTCTCTACGCTACGAGGGGAGGGACAGACAGACCAAAGAGGCCGCTGTGCAGGCCCTCCGCGACAGCGGCCGAAACAGCTTCGCGGACATTATCGACAGGCTGAACGTTACGCCCGGGTCCGGCATCGACTTCGGTCATGTAGGATATCTACTGCTGACAGCCGCAGGTCTGTACAGCCTCGGTGGCCTGGCGGGATTCGCCCAGCAGAATATCCAGAACAGTGCGATCGCTCGCATCATGAAGACTCTGCGCTACGACGTCGAGGAGAAGCTCAACCGGCTGCCGGTCCGCTACCTCAACGGCTCTTCGCGCGGCGAGCTGCTGTCACGGATGACCAACGACATCGACAACATCGCGACCTCGCTGAGCCAGACGCTGACCCAGTTGCTCTTCGCCCTGCTCATCGTCGTCGGCGTACTGGCCATGATGCTGAGCATCTCACCACTGCTGACACTGCTTGCGTTGATCTCGATACCGCTGACCTTCGCCGTCGGGACCGCGGTGGCGAAGCGAAGCCAACGGATATTCGGCGACCAGTGGCGACTGACCGGAGAACTCAACGCTCATATCGAGGAGTCCTACTCCGGCCACGAACTCGTCACCGTGTTTGACCGCGGAGGCGCATTCCGCGAGACGTTCGCGAACAGGAACGCCGAGGTGAAGAAGACGAGCCATCTCGCGCAGTTCATGTCCGGCCTCATCGCCCCGCTGGTGCTGTTCATCGGAAACCTGAGTTACGTCCTGCTCTGCGTCGTCGGTGCCTTCAGGGTGATCAGCGGCCAGCTGACCCTGGGCGAAGTCGTCGCGTTCGTCCAGTACTCCAGGCAGTACTCACAGCCACTCGGATCGCTCGCCTCGATGTCCAACCTGATCCAGTCGGGCATCGCCTCGGCTGCCCGCGTGTTCGCCCTACTCGACGAGCCGGAGCAGGACCCTGGTAGCCAGGGACGGCTGCCGGTCGTTCGGCCGCGCCAAATCACGTTCGAGAACGTATCGTTCGGCTACGACCGCGAGCCGACCATCAAGGACCTCGACCTGGTCGTCGAGCCGGGGCGGACCGCGGCGATCGTCGGCGCGTCGGGCGCCGGGAAGACGACCCTGATGAACCTGCTGATGCGGTTCTACGACGTTGGCAGCGGACACATTCTCGTCGACGGCACAGACATCACCTCAGTGTCACGGGACGCGTTGCGCTCCGAGATCGGGCTCGTTCCTCAAGAACCGTGGCTGCTCGGCGGAACCATTCGCGACAACATCGCCTACGGGCGGCCGAATGCCACACTCGAGCAGGTCAAGCAGGCCGCTCAAGTCTGTGGCGTCAGCCACTTCGTCGACGCTCTTCCACATGGCTACGACACTGTGGTCGACAGTGCGGACGGACGCCTGAGCCAGGGCGAGCGACAACTGCTTTGCATCGCGCGCGCGTTCATCGCGGACCCAGCCGTGCTGATCCTCGATGAGGCCACCAGTGCGGTTGATGCCCGCACCGAGCGCCTCCTGCAACGGGCGACCTCGCGGCTGCGGCATGGCCGCACATGCCTGGTGATCGCCCATCGGCTCTCCACCATCCGCGACGCCGACGTCATCGTCGTACTGCAGGACGGCCGGATCGTGGAGAAGGGAACGCACACGCAGCTACTGCGAGCCGGCGGTGAGTATCACCGGCTCAGTCAGTACCAGTTTCACGAGCCGAGCGCCTTGCCAGCACTGGACCCCGACCAGCATTCGTCGCTATGAGGAGTTCGGCCTCGTCAAGCTACTCACAGCCAGGCCCTTCGCGGAGATCCTGGCCAACGCCGGCTACCAGGGGCTGGGAGCCCCGACGGGCGGACGTGTGGGCACGCCACCGCATCGCAAGTTCAAGAAGAACGCCCCGGACTGGTACGAGGAAATGCATGAACGCCAGCGCAAGGCCCACTCCTCCCGCCGTATCCGCGTCGAGCACGGCATCGCCCATCTGAAGAACTGGCGGGTCCTCGCCAGGCACCACGGCCGCCGCGAGCACATGACCGACATCATCCAAGCCGTCGCCGACTGCTTGCATCGAGGGTGTCATCGACGTCCGGCGGCCCGGCGAAGTCCGGGTCCGTATGCGCCCGCCACCGTGTTCGCCGACGAGTCGACCGCCGATGATTTGCGCGGCCTGCTGCATCAGAGCCGTTGACCAGAACGTATCCGTAGACAACTCAGCCTTTCGGCGGGCGGTGCTGGTATCGCCATGTGCTGAACAGGCCCACCCCCGTACTGCCTACTGCGGAGAGTGCGGTAGGACCGCCCATGGCGTACACGGCCAGCGACAGGCCGACCAGGGCGAACAGCGCGGCCAGTTCGAGCAGTCGACCTCGCGCATGGGCGGGCTCGTTGTTCTCGTTCTCATCCATGTCGGCAAGTGCAACAGCTCGTCGTGCGGATGCGCGAGGAACGCGAACATCCGCGTCATAAGACGGAACACGGGCTGTACACCGCCGAACAAGTCGGCTGTTCCGGCGAACAACGCGTCTGTAAGGCGTTGTTCGCCGATGTTCGCCGCATCCCCACTGCTGTCGCCCTACCATGATTGCCACGCGCCGTCAGGGGGGCATGTGATCACTCGGAGCAACGGACCGGAGCAGGCGCCGGAGAACGAGTATCAGAGGGAACTTGCGGCCTTCGCGCGAGATCTCAAAGATCTCAAGTTGGTGAACGGCATGGGCTACCGCGACTTCGAGAAGCTCTCAACCAAGCACTCACTCTCCGTAACTCTGTCAGCCTCCGGGGTCAGTGACGTGATGAGCGGGAAGCGCTGGCCAAGCAGAGACTTCCTACTCGCCTTGGTTCGCGTCCTACTGATCCAGGAGGACGGGGGCCTGGTGGAGCTCCGTGATAGCCGCTTGCAGCAGTGGGACCATCGCTGGAGACGCTTGGTGCAGCTGCGTGACCGGGCCAACCAATCCACGCCACTCGAGGTTCAGCACGGCAGCCCCTCTGACGAGCCCGCACCGGTACAAATCGACTTCGTACCCCCGCCAGGTGACGCGACCCTCCAGGAACTGGACTCCGCGAAATCGGATCTCCGGGAGATCCTCTCGAATCTCGAAACGCACGCGAATGATGTGCGCAACGAATTTCGCCAAGTCCTCAATGAACAGTCCAGGGTCGCGGCTGAGCTGAGTCGCCTTGCAGAACTGCTCGAAAAGGAGCGAAATCACAACGAAACACTGGAGCGGCAGATCGAGGAACTCGAACAGCTGCGCGCCGAGCTGGGGCGACAGTTGGAGGATCTGCGTGACCAACTCGCAGAAATTGATTCGGATAAGGCAGTCCTCTTCGAGGACGAAAGCGAACTCAACGACCGGCGGGCCATGTTGAACTTCGATTGGGCCCGCTACGAAGAAGACCGAAGGGCGCGTGCGGAAGCCGAAGCCGCTCGACTGCGAGAGGAACTCACGGATGTCAAGCATAAGTTGGAGGCAGCGGACCGGCTGATCCGCGACGGGCAGTCCCACTGATCTTTAGACGCCGTTCCACCATGAGCAGCGAGCGCCTGGCCGTAAAGCTGATCGAGTACGCCACATTGTTCCAGTACGAAGCCCAGTCCGTCGGACGCCGTCGGCCTGTCTCCACCGGCCCGGCGTGGCTCCGCTGGTATCCGGTCTTCCCTCGCATCCTCTTCGTGGTCACCGGCGCCTCCCGCGCCCGGCTGGGCGGCCGCATCAGCGATCTGCAGGCGATGGTCGCCCACCACCCGCTCGTCGCAGCCCTCGCCCGCGAGGTTCAACTGGGAGCCGCCGTCCTCGAAGACATCGAAAAGCACGCTCCGTCCGGGCCGGCCTGGGTGCCGCTGCCCGGGGGCGAGCCCGGCCCGTGGACCGATCTGTGATCACGTCGATCGTGCGCGTGTACCGGGGGTGTGGGAACTGTCCGCCCTCGGGCAGCACGAATTCGGCGCCCCAGGCGTGGGCGCTCCGGCTCGGCTGCATCCGCTGCCAGAACGACGGCATGCCCATCCCCGGCGACTCCGGTGAAGTCCTGGCCCCGCGACGCCGTCTGCCTGCTCGACGTCCCCACCCCTGCCGGGCCGACTCCCCCGCAGATCGGCATCCCAGCTCAGGCCACCCTGCTGCCGGTCATCGAGATCAACCGGAAACCGACCAAGCAGCAGTGCTCAGCGGCCAAGCTGATTTCGAACGTAATCCGAGTGGGCCGCACCGACCTCGATGCAGTTCTCGTCCAGGCCGTTGACGATCTGCAGGCGGTTGCTGGCGAAGACGAACTCCACCGCCACCGTTCCAGCCGCCAGGTCACGTTCCGCCGGCCGCCACTCAAGGAGCGTGACCTCGCGCAGTTCCTGGCCGACGAACGGTTCGAGGCGCTCATCGCTGCGAGACCACAGCGGCGTGAGCTCGAACCCCTCCCACCCGGTGATGGTCGCCGCGGTGTCGATCGTGTCCCAACCGATCGAGAGTTCGTCGAACTTCCAGTGGCAAACCTCCACCTGGATACCGTCGAAGTCCAGCACCACCGGGCAGTCGGCGAACCAGTCCCCATCCTCGACGAACCGCACCAGTGCGAACCCCGTCAGCCGCCTACCAGCCAGCGCCGCCAGGCGCGATCCGTGCGCCTGCCGAATCGCGTCAACCCCCACCAGGAACGACGGCTCAAAACCAGAGATCCCCATGTCCACAGCACCAGAGTCTCCCGGCCTTCGGCCCAGGACGCCAACACATATCGACCAGGGAGATCTCCGAGCCACTTGACAGCTCGGACTCCACAGAAAATGCGGAAAATCATGCGCAGGTAGCGCCACTGCACTCCCGTGCGGCCTACGTACAAGATCGCGTTCAGCAGTACGGCGGCCCGGAGGGATCCTGGCAGTACGTCGTCCGCAGAGCCCTCGAGCACCACCCCTCGGCCGCGCCGCAACGCTCGCGGGCCGACCAGCGTGCGGACATCGCCCTCGCTGCCTGGCGCGAGCAGGGTGACATCCGGCCGGCTCACCGCGTCGCTCTCCCGCGAACACGGCGGCAGTCCCGCTGTCTGGTCCCGCGCGGTGAACGCGGCAGGCCCGGCTCGCCGACCCCACCGCACGAGTCGGCCACGACAATCAGCCTTGATGTGCTCGACGCGGTTGCCGAGGCGTACGACAACGGGCACCGTGCCGCGGTCGCCGGACTCGGCGCACTGTGCGGTGACACCCGCCGCCTGATCCACGACCTCATACTGGACGCTCAGCCGTTGACCGTCTCGCGCAGGAAGCCGTCGACGTCGTCGCCTCGACCCGCCGCGGCATCCTGCGGGCCGTGTCGACACCTTCCGTGCGCTCATCTCCCGCGTCGCCGCTACGCCCCTGGTGAAGATTCTTCGGAATCGGATGTCACATCGGGAGCCTCTTCCCGCACTAAGCAATAACCCGGCCGCAGTTGGCGGGGGGTGCGCTTCACTGGACGGGCAGAGGAGGAGAGCCGATGGAAGCCTCATTGGTGACCGCGGGCATGTGTGCGGTCGCTTATGCAGCCCGCTGCCTGATGGTGTGGGTGCGTACCCGGCGGGACGCGGACGCCGCCGTCTCTCAGCACCGCGCCGGGGCACACATGGTCCAAGCCCTACCGACCGGCAGCCGGGTACGGATGCGCTCTGCCGCCGGAGACGAGGTCGTGATCGAAGTCGGCAAGCGGATCACACGACGAGTGCAGGGACCACATGGTGGATGACATCTCCCCTCCGTCCGCCAGGTCGGCCTCGGCACGCCTGGGAACCGTGCTCGAGCCGCAAGCCTTTGCCGAGGTCTACCGGGCGGAAATGCCGCTGCTGGCCCGGTTCGTGATGAAACACGGCGCCAGTCCGCAGGAAGCCGCGGACGCCGCCCATGAGGCATTCGCTCAGGCATATGAGCAGTGGGACAGGATCCGGTATCCGGCGCGGTGGTTGCGCACGGTGGCCACTCGGATCTACTTCAGAGCGAAGCTCCGCGAAGACCTCCCTGGCGAGCTGCCCTCACCCCGTGCCGAGTTTCATCTGCCCACGAACATCGAGCTCAGCGATCAAGAGCGCGACGTATATGCCGCCCTCGCCGAACTGCCGCCTCGACAACGGCAGGTCATGGCCTGGTACTACGACTGGTACACGGTCCCGGAGATCGCCGAGGTACTCAACATCGCGGAAGACGCAGTACGGCAGAGCCTGTGCCGAGCCCGGGCCGCGCTCAAGGCCCGCCGAAGCCAGCAAGGAGGTGTCCGATGAGCGAGTACCACGACGTGTTCCCCTACGACGACCCAGAACTGGACTCCTGGCTGAAGGCTGTCGACCAATCGACACTGTCAGCGGTGAAGAACGGCATGGACCTCACCGCCGGCCTGCACGCCATCACCGGCGAGACGAGCCCGGCCGCCGAAGGACCCCCCCTTCAGCCACCGCCGGCCCAGCACGTCACACCGCGAACCGCCTACTCGCCACCGCCCCAGGACACTCCTTGCCCCGAAGGCGAAGGATGGATCAAGGGCACGGTCAAGTGGTTCAACGAAGACAAGGGATACGGTTTCATCGCAGTTGACGGCGGCGCGGACGTCTTCATCCACCACACAGCCCTCGACGACGGAATCGACACTCTCGTAGAAGGCGAACCCGTATGGTTCCGCCTCAGCATGCGCAAGCCGGGAAGCAGCAAAAGGGAGCCCGTCGAGGTCGTCAAGGTACTGCGCGGCGCATGACACACTCCATGCGCCGCCCTCATGGCCTCGTTCGCTGTCAGCGACGGCGTTTGGTCGCCCAGACGGGCGGGGTGATCGACGTCCGTGCCTGGACCCTGCCGCCCGGGTGTGGTTGCTCATGACCCGGAAGAGGGTGCGAAGATGCGTTCATGGTGATAGATGCCGAGTGGGATCGGATTCGCCGGGGGTTGTGCTTCGGGCAGGTCTTCGAAGGCACCGTGGTGAAGGTTCCCCGGCCCGGTGCGACCGGGCTCTTCGTGGACATCGGCCTGACCGTCGCAGGCTTCGTCGACGTCGTGTGGCTTCCGGAAGAGAGCGATGACTGGCCGGCGGAAGGCACGGTTGCAGGTTTCGAGATCTGGTGGGCAGACAGCCGTCAACAGATCCGGCTGCGGCCGTTGGACTCTCGGTATCAGCGGAACGACTTCGCAGACTCCGAGGCACTCATCCGTCCCCATTGGCCGTCCGAAGTCGGTCAGCCCGTTCTTGATCCCGGGCCCCCGACCCTCGACGAGGCGCGGTCCGCGCTGCGATCTGACAGACCGCCGGCCAACTCCCCGTGAGTTCTGATGAGGTGACCGACGGTCGTGGCGTGAGCTAGCCGGCCCCAGCACCGGCTCGGGCACGACTTTCGACATCTGCGGGCATGACCAGCACCTTTCACACTCACCGCCAGCTGGGGTCGTTGGGCCTGCCGGGCAGGACATTGAGGTGACTCGGCGGCGAGAGGAGACATGGCGCGAGGTGGTCGACAGAACGACACGATCATCGGCGTAGGCCGCGGACGGGTCTACAGACCTCAAGGCGGCAAGAGAATCCGCAGAGCCCTGGGATACACGCTGGGCCTGGAAGCCGGATTGCTCTTCGTCACCTTGGGTTTCTACTTCGGCTTGGACAACAGGGCTGCACGACTGCACTTCGATGAACTGGCTCACCCGTCACCCCGCAACGCTGAGCGAGGACGAGCGCGCCGCGCTGAAGGACGTCCTGCACGCTGCCCCGAACTGGATACCGCCGCCGAACACGTCCGGGGCTTCGGCGAGATCCTCACCCTGTACTGGAGCCCCGATGGCACAAAAGGTGCCGCGAACCGCATCAAGAAGATCAGGAGACAGCTCTACGGCCGTGCCGGATTCGAACCACTCCACAAGATGGTCCTGCCCCAATAGGCTCTCTACCCAGCTCTCCAACCATCCCCGGTCACGCCAGCGACTGTGGTGGGCTGAGAAGATCGCCGCGCGATCAGATTCCACAAGACCACGAAGGACAGGGATGTCGAGGAGACTGCCCATCGGTCAGGCCCAGGAGCAACTTCGACATGAGCTGAGCCCTGGGCAACAGCGCCTCACCGAGCTGGACTTGGACAAAGTATGGCTCAGGTTCGTTCGCTTCGGCTCGCAACGCTTCGACACCGCGGACACACCCGACGCCGATGGTCTTCTCTTCCAGTACGGGACCCACACCTTCGAGGGCCCGTGCGTCTTCACGCTGGACCTTGCCCGCCAGTTCGAGGTCAACGACGCGTCCGGCGAACAGGATCATTACATCCAGCTCCACTGCGAACTTCGGTACGAACCCGTCCTCCAACTCCGCGCACTGGGGCACTTCGAGTCCTGGTTCTTCCACGACACGGACGACGAACTCGACCACTGGGCTGACAGCCTGGGCCACCACGAACTCTGGGCGACCCTCCGCAACTTCCATCCCACTGAAATCAGGGTTTACCAAGAACACGTGTGATCAGAGCCGCGAAGCGGCCTGTCCAGTGACCCTCCGCGACCACTCCCCAAGATCTGCGCCAGAGCCCAAAGTCGCTGACACCGATCACGAGGATTGCCGCCACACGACTCCCGAAGTCACGCCGGAGCGACTCGTCGAAGAAGCCGACACAGCCAGGCTCCCGTGCACGGGGTTGAAGTGGCTCCGCGGAGCAAGAAGTTGATCTGGCTCCCCTTGGCTGTCGGCGGCCACGTCACATTCGCCAGGTACGGCCAGATACGTGATCACAGTCGGTGATCGATGAGGGCTGGATCACAGCGGGCCTCCAAGTACGCCTGGTAGGCAGGGCGTATGGAGGAACTTGCACGGCTCAGCGAGATCGAGCAGGCCGCGGCCGGAGACGGACATCCGGTCTGGGCCGCCCAGGGACAAGGCGGTGACGGCCTGGGGCCGGGGGTACGGGCCTGGCGCCACGGCGCGGCGCTGGCGGTGGCGAGCCCGAACCCTCAACAGGACCGGCTTGCGGTCAAGGGCGACGGCGCCGACGCGGCCATGCTGGTGCAGCGGGTCCTGGAGGAGATCGGCCCGTCCTACCGGGTCCTGGGGGAAGCTGCCCTGATCGATGCGCTGGTACGCCGGCTGCCCAACCTGGCGCCGGTGCACAACTTCTTCTGGATGCAGGCCACATCCCCCTCCGGTGCCGCCGCCGCAGGCGTGCGGTGGCTGAACGCCCGCGAGGAGAAGGAGGCAACCTCGCTGTTCGACCGCTTCTTCCCTGACTCCTACGCGCAGCCGGGACGCGCGGGCATGCGCCGCTGGGCCGGGGTCGTCGGCGAAGTGGACAGCAGCGACGGAACGGCACCGCTGGCGGTGGCGGCCGACGCCTGGTCCGCGACCGGGTGCGGATTCATGGGCGGGGTGCTCACCCACCCCGCCGCCCGCGGACGCGGCCTCGCACAGGCCGTGTCCGGCTTCGTCATGGACGCCCTCGTCAACCAGCACGGCCGCGCCGCACTCATGGTGCTCACCGCCAACACGCCGGCCATCGCCACGTATGAACGCCTCGGCATGACCAAGCGCCTCTTCGGAGCGGCACACATCGCGACCCGGTAAAGCCCAGGCCCTGCCGCGGCAAGCCGACCGGGCCCGCTCACGCAACCTGAATCGAGTCGGGTCAACAGCTCCACACACCAGTCGGGTACACCCTGACGGAGCTCTGACCGAGACCCCAAAAAAAACCGCGCCCCCCGTCCCGGCCAGCGGACCACCCAGCCGAACTTCTTCCCTGGCTGTCACCGTGCTGGCGTCACACTCCGGTGTAATTCAGATGCTCGACCGGGGGCCACCCCACTACGGTGGACCCTGTTCAGGTGCGCGGGCTGCGGCTACTTCTCTTGTAAAGAATCCGTACCGCCGCCGACTTCGATCTCTGAACACTCAAGGCCACGAGCCGCCCGCCACGGGGGAAACCGGCGGGCCGCTTCCTCATGTCGCCACAGCAACCCGGCACAACCCCACCAACTGGTCGCACGGGCATCTGGCCGACGCGCTACAGCACCAGCACATCTACGAAGCGCCCCCATACCCAGAGCCTGGTGCCACTCGGGGCTGTCGCCGAGATCCCCCATGCCCCGAACCATCTGGAGCGGCGCCACCTCTTTCGGCGGGGTCACTTCTCTGAATTGGTACTTCATCGGGCCACGTTGGCGACTTGAGCGAGTCCGCAAGGACGTTGCCCGTCCGGCCCAGCCCGGGACCGGTGCGTGCGCACTTCCTTCCACGGCCGCTGCCTGCAGGGCTAGCGGCCTGATGTCGGCCGTGGTGGGAGCTGCCTGCCCCGCCGTCAGTTGCTCGTCCGGTCGTGGTACCACGAGGCTCGGTGGTGCACCGAGACGAAGGCGTTGTGCGAGACGGACTGCTGACCCGGCCGGACTGGGTCGGGTCCTGTGACTGCGGCATCGGATGTTGGACGTGGTGGTGATGCTTGAAGAAGCGAAGCCGCTCGCAGTGGGATGCCCACGTTGCCGAGGGTGGCGCCAGGGCCTGGCCGGTCAGCGGGGAGTGACACCGGGCAGGCCCTGGCTGATCGAGGGGGCGTGGCCCCGAATGCGGGCCGCTATACGGCGAGCCAGACCGCGTGTTCGGGTTTCAGCTGCCCGTCTGCGATTGAGCCGCTGGCCAGCAGGATCGCGGTGTGGTCGGGCAGTTGGTGTGCCTCATCCGAGAGGTTGACGACGCAGAGAAGGCCGGGTGCGCGGCGGAAGGCGAGGACGCCAGCAGGGGCATCTTGCCAGGTCATGGCGCCGTCGCCGAGGGCGGGGTGCTCGCGCCGTATTCGGAGGGCGGTGCGGTACAGCTCCAGCATCGAGGTCTCATCCCCGGTCTGTGCCGCCACGCTGTGCTGGGCCCAGTGGGCGGGCTGTGGCAGCCAGGGTCCGGCGTAGGCGTCGTCGGGGCTGAAGCCGAACGGTTCCGTCTGTCCTGACCAGGGGATGGGCACGCGGCAGCCGTCGCGGCCGCGGTCGGTGTGGCCGGAGCGTTCCCAGATGGGGTCCTGGAGGACGTCCGCAGGGAGGTCCTCGACTTCTGGCAGGCCGAGTTCGTCGCCCTGGTAGATGTAGGCGCCGCCGGGCAGGGCGAGCATGAGGAGGGCGGCGGCGCGGGCGCGGCGGGTGCCGAGTTCCAGGTCGACGGGGCCTTGGGGCTGGTAGCGCTCGTTGGGTACCCAGCGTGCGACGGTCTTGCGGGCGTAGCGGCTGGTGTGGCGTATGACGTCGTGGTTGGAGAGCACCCAGGTGGCCGGTGCGCCGACATCGCTGAGCATGGTGAGGGAGTCGTCGATGACCGTGCGGAGGTCCTTGGCGTCCCAGGTGGCCATCAGAAAGTCGAAGTTGAAGGCGGTGTGCAGGCCGCCGGGGCGGACGTAGGCGGCGAGGCGTTCGGGGGTGTCGGCCCAGGCTTCGGCGACGAAGGCGCGGTCGCCGTCGAACTCGTCGGCGACCTCGCGCCAGGTGCGGTAGATGTCGTGGACCTCGTCGCGGTCCCAGTGTGGGTGCTTGACCTGTTCTCGTGTCAGGTCGGGGAGTTCGGGGTCCTTGGCGAGGCCGTGGGCGACGTCGATGCGGAAGCCGTCGACGCCCCGGTCGAACCAGAACCGCAGGATGGACGCGAACTCGGTGTGGACGTCGAGGTGCTGCCAGTTGAGGTCGGGCTGATCGGGTGCGTACAGGTGGAGGTACCAGTCGCCGTCGGGAATGCGGGTCCAGGCGGGGCCGCCGAATTCGGAGACCCAGTTGTTGGGCGGCTCGGTGCCGTCGGGGCCGCGGCCGGGCCGGAAGATGTAGCGGTCGCGTTCTGGGCTTGCGGGGCCGGCGTCCAGGGCGGCCTGGAACCAGGCGTGCTCGTCGGAGGTGTGGTTGGGGACGATGTCGGGGATGATGCGGATTCCGTGCTCGTGGGCTTCGGCGATGAGCTCTTCGGCGTCGGCGATCGTGCCGAACAGCGGGTCGATGGCGCGGAAGTCGGCGACGTCGTAACCGCCGTCCGCCATCGGGGACTTGTACCAGGGGTTGATCCACAGGGCGTCCACGCCGAGCGACTTGAGGTAGGGCAGCCGGGAGCGCAGGCCGGTGATGTCGCCGATGCCGTCGCCGTCGCCGTCGGCGAAGCTGCGGATGTAGACCTGGTAGATGACGGCACTGCGCCACCAGGGCGAGGGCGTGGTGGAGGACATGGTGGTTGAAGGTCCTTCGATTAGTGAGGGGAAGTGTGCTGCGGCGGCCGGGGGTTACTTGGCCGCGCCGGCGGTGAGTCCGGCGACGATGCGGCGCTGGAAGAGCAGCACCATGATCACCAGGGGGATGGTGACCAGGACGCCCGCGGCCATCTGGCTGCCGAAGGGGGTGTCGAACTGGCTAGCGCCGGCGAATTTGGAGATGGCGACCGGTGCGGTCTGGATGCTGGGCTTGTTCGTCATCGACAGGGCGATGAGGAACTCGTTCCAGGCGGCGATGAAGATGATGATCGCGGTGGTGAAGATGCCCGGTGCCGCGAGCGGAATGATGATCTTGCGGAACGCCTGGCCGCGGGTACAGCCGTCGATCATCGCGGCCTGCTCCAGTTCGTCGGGCATCTGCCGGAAGAACGTGGTCAGATTCCACACCGCGAGCGGCAGCACGAAGGACATGCTCGGCACGATCATCGCCTGGTAGGTGTTGATCCAGCCGATGTCGGTGAACAGCTTCAGCAGCGGGACCAGGATCGAGACGACCGGGAACATCGAGGTCGCGATGATCAGGGTGAGGATCATCCGCTTGAAGCGGAATTCCAGCCGGGCCATGGCGTAGGCGGTGAACGTGGCCAGCAGCAGTGCCAGGACGGTGGTGGTGCCGGCGACGATCAGGCTGTTGAGCAGGGCGCGGCCAAATCCCTGGGAGGGGCTGAAGACCGCCCGATAGTTCTCGAACGACACCGGGGCGGGCAGCAGCGAGGTGTCGAAGATGTCGGAGGTACGGCGCAGGCTGGAGACCAGCATCCAGTAGAAGGGGGCCAGGCAGTAGGCCACCACTGCGGCAACGCCCAGGTAGAGCAGCCAGGTTCGCCATTTCACGGTCGCGGTCATGCCGACACCTCCGCACGGTTCCGTTTCGAGGCTCCTCGGCGCTTCTTCCTGCCCGAGCCGCCCGCGTCGCCGACGACGTCCGCGCCCAGCAGTCGGACGAAGCCCAGCGCGATGAGAAGGACGTAGCCGAAGAGCACCACCGCATAGGCGGCGGCCGGTCCGAAGCGGACGTTGGACGCCTCGTTCTGCGCGAGCATCGACAGGGTCTCCACCGAGCTCTTCTGCGCGCCGACGAGGAGGTAGGGCAGGTCGAACATCCGCAGCGCGTCCAGGCAGCGGAAGAGGACAGCGACCAGCAGGGCGGGCTTCACCAGCGGCAGCGTGATGTGCCAGAACTGGCGCTGGGGGCTTGCCCCGTCCATGCGGGCCGCCTCGTAAACCTCCCTCGGGATGACCTGTAGGCCGGCCAGGACCAGCAGCCCGATGAAGGGGGCGGTCTTCCACACCTCGGCGATGATGACGGCGACCTTGGCGTGGAAGCCCTCGGTGGTCCACAGGATCTGGTGGCCGATCAGGGAGTTGGCGATGCCGTCACTGTTGAAGATCCACCGCCACAGCAGGCCGGAGATGGCCGTGGGCACGGCCCAGGGGATGAGGATGCTGGCGCGGATCAGGGACCGGCCGCTGAACGCCTTGTGCATGATCAGCGCCATCGCGACACCGATCACCGTCTCCAGCCCCACGGTGACGACGGTGAAGAAGGTGGTGTTCCAAAAGGCGTTCCAGAACCGCTGGCCGGCCTCGCCGAAGATGTCGGTGTAGTTCTGCAGCCCGACGAACGGCTCGGTGTCGCTGATGAAGCCGGTCTTCGGGTCCAACCCCTTGGTCCCGTACAGCGATTCCCGCAGCGCCATGATCGTCGGGTAGAGCACGACGACGGTCAGCACCAGCAGGGTCGGGGACACCAGCAGGGCGGCCATCCGGCCGGTTCCCGCTGTGGCCGACTTCCGGCCGCGCCGGGCTTTCTCCGGTGCGGGGTACCGCCAGGGACGGCCTGCTGCCGTGCCGTGCGGCTGGTCCCCGGCCGTTTCAGGTGGGGTCCGAGTGGCCACCACGAGCCTCCTTCTCACTGCGCCGGGAGCTTCTGCAGGGCTTCCTGCAGGTCCTTCAGCGCCTGCGTGCTGGACTTGTCGCCGTTCAGGGCTGCGTACGCCTCCTGCTGGATCGCCGAGGACACGTCGCCGTACTGGACCACCCGCGGGCGGGGCACGGCATTGAGGATCGACTTCTTGAGCACCGGCAGGTACGGGTACTGCTTGGCCAGTGCCTGGTCGTCGTACAGGTCCGCGTACGGCGGGGCGGCCGAGCCCTCCTTGAGGAACGTGGTCGCGCTGTCGTGGTCGGTGAAGTACTTGATGAAGTCCAGTGCGGTGGCCTTGTTCTTGGCGAAGGAGGACAGGGCCACGTTGTGGCCGCCCAGGGTGGAGGAGCCGACTCCGGTCAGGCCGGGCAGCGGCGCGACCGCGAACTTGCCGCCGACCTTGCTCTTCTCGGCCAGCGAGTACACGTAGGGCCAGTTGCGCAGGAAGATCAGCTTGCCGGACTGGAACGCCTGGCGGCCTTCCTCCTCCTGGTAGGTGATGGCCTCCTTCGGGATCGTGCCGTCCCTGAAGGAGTCGACGAGGAAGTCCAGGCCCTTCTTCGCCGCGGATGTGTCGACGTCCGGCTTGCCGCTGGCGTCGGTGACCACTCCGCCGGCGGAGTTGACGGCCTCGGAGAAGTTGACAGTGAGGCCCTCGTACTTCTGGAACTGGCCGGCGTAGCAGGACATGTCCTTGGCCTCGGGCAGCTTCTCGACCTTGGCGCAGGCGGCCTGCATTTGTGCCCAGGTCGTCGGCGCGGCGCTGACGCCGGCCTGCTTCAGCAGGTCGGCGCGGTAGTACAGCAGGCCGCCGTCGGAGGACTGCGGCACGGCGTACAGGTTGTCGCGGTACTTGGTCGTCTCCACCACGGGCTTGAGCATCTGGTCCAACGGGAACTGCGCGGCGGGCAGCTGGTCGATCCACTGGTGGGCGGCGAACTCCGAGGTCCACACCGCGTCCAGGGAGAGCACCGTGTAGGCGTCGGACTTCGTCTCGGCGTTCTGGATCATCTGCTGGCGCTGCTGGTTCACGTCCGACGGCAGCTGGACGAAGGTGACCTTCTCCTTGGGGTGCTGCTTGTTCCAGCCGTCGATCACCTTCTGGACGACGCCGGAGCTGTCCTTGGCGGCCGCGAACGTGATCGGGCCACGGCCCGAGAACGACGGGCTCTTCGACTCCCCCGATGAGCTGCTGTCATCGGAGGAACCGCAGGCGGTGAGGACGAGCCCGGCGGCGATGAGCACGGCCGAGCGCTGAAGGACTCTGCTGGTTGTGGCGTTCACTGTCTCTCCTGGACGTGCGGAACCGAAGTCTCGGTGGGGGCGCCCTGTAGGGGTGGCTACCGAGAGGACTATGAGACGGCTCTGGTACGAGACTGTGCTGTCATAGCGTCTTGTAGATCAAAAGAGCAGGTCAAAGCAGTGAATGATGGACTCACGGCGACGACTTCGACTCCGTTGTGACAACGCTTGCACCGTAGGAGTGCACTCGGGAGAAGTCAATGCGTAACGTCGCGGCAGCATTCATGATCTACGCGACCCTGCACCCTCCCCTTCTTGGGAGGTGTTGGACATTCAGCCCTGAGACCGCGGTCGTGACAGCGCTGTCACGAGGGCTCTCGTCGAGAGGTAAATCTGTGCTAGCTTCCGCTCATGTCACCAGCTCATCGGCACCCCACGTTGGCCGACGTCGCCGAACGCGCGGGGGTCTCCCCGTCCACCGTCTCGCGCACCATGCGCGGCCTGGCCTCGGTCTCACCCGAGGTCCGTGCCCGGGTCGAACAGGCCGCCCGCGAACTGAACTTCGCGGTCTCGCGGCAGGCGTCGAGCCTGGTGACCGGCCGGACCGGCGTCATGGCAGTACTCGTGCCCACGCTCGACTCGTGGTTCATGGGAGCGGCACTGTCCAGCCTGGGCCCGCTGCTGCGCGGCGCCGGCATGGAGATGACCGTCTACGTGGTCCCCGATCTGACCGAGCGGGCCGAGTTCTTCGAACGTCTGCCGGCCCGGCGCAACGCGGACGCGCTGCTGGTCTTCTGCTTCGACCTCACCAAGGACGAGACCGCCCGGCTGGACGATCTCGGCATGCCGGTCATCTACATCAGCCAGCACGTCGAGGGCCGCCCCAGCGTCTACGTCGACGACGTCGCCGCCGCCTGCAAGGCCACCCGCCACCTGATCAACCTCGGACACCGCCGGATCGCCTTCGGACACACCGTCAACGCCCGCGGCTTCAGCTTCAGCTCCCGCGATCGCCTCCTCGGCTACCGACAGGCACTCACCGAGGCGGGCATACCCCTGGACGACGACCTGGTCGTCACCACCCCGCCCCGCGACAAGCGCGGCACCACCCAAGCAATCGGAAGCCTGCTGAGCCTGCGCGAACCACCCACAGCAATCTTCGCCGAACAGGACGAACTCGCCGCCTCCGTCATCTCGGCCCTGCGCACCGTACAGATCGAGGTGCCCGAACGGATCTCCGTCCTCGGCTTCGACGACCAGCTGATGGCCGAATGGCTCGACCTGTCCACCGTCGCCCAGTCCCCCTCCGACATGGGCCGCGCCGCCGCCGAACTGGCACTGGAACTCATCAACGACACCGACGCGGATCGCAGCCGGCACATCGTCCTGCCCACCCACCTCATCCCACGAGGAACCACGGCCCCGCCGCCCGCACCCCACAGCGGGCAGGAAGGTTCCGACTGACCTCCGCGCAGCAGAGGCCGAGAGGTCTGATGCCGGCGCCCATGCCGGCTGCGGGCGCCGCCGCATACAGGATTGGATAGGGCACCGCCTTTGCAGCTGACGGTACGTGGTGCTCCGGTATGCGCCCTTTCGGCTCTGGGACGGTGAGAAAGTGACGCGCCCCTCCCTCAACATCGGGCCGGATGAGAAGGAGGCCGGGCAGCTGATGTGGCCTGGTGATCGGTGCGCTCCCAGCGAGCGCCCGTCCACCATCCGTACGTATGCGCAGCAACGGGACTTCCAGCAACAGCAGCACCGGCGCGCCGTCCTGGGCCGGACCACGACCGACCCGGAGCAGGCAGCCGCGCTGCTTGCCAACTGCACAGCCGTCGGCATCGAGGGCCCGGTGTAAATACAAAAACAGGACCTGCCGCCCATGGTCATCGCCGACCTGCTCGGCATCCGCCCCAAGACAGCCGAACGCTGGGCCACCCTCGCTGGCGGGAACTGGTCCGACTACTTGGCAGCGCGACGGGCCGCCCCGTAGGGCTAGGCAGTTGAGTAGGTCAGTGTTCCGAGTCTGCGCTATTGGGGGATGGTGACCAGGATGCGGCCGTAGCCACCGCCGGCGTCGACGTGGTCGTGGGCCTTGGCGATGTCGTCCAGCGGGTGACGGTCGCCGACTGCGACGGTGAGGTCGCCGACGGCGGTTGCGGAGGTGAGGTCGCGGGCAGCCTGGCCCTTGGCCTCGGCGGGGAAGTCGTCGCTGCCGAGCAGCCGCAGGGTGACGTTGTTGAACAGCAGCGGCCAGAAGGGGATCTCAGTGCGGTCCGTGCGGGTGGCGTAGGCGGCGATGACGGCGTTGTTGGCGGCGACGGCGTTGTCGAGATCGGCGTTGTCTGACAGCGCGACCTCGATGATCCGGTCGACGCCTCGCGGCGCGTGCGAGCGGATGGCAGCGGTGGGGTCGCCGGTATCCAGGGCGACGGCGTGGGAGACGACGGCCGGGTCGACGCGGTCGAGGTCCGCGGTGCGGCGGACGGTCGCGATCACAGCCTCTCCACGAAATGGCCAACTGTCCTTGAGCGCAGCCCGGTCACCAGCAGTCTTGCCGCCGTCTCTGGCCAACTATCGCTGAAGGTCACAACACCCCAGCAACCCAGGAGACCGCGTGGACCGCATGAGTCTCGATGAGCTGCTCGAGCAGGCCCGTGTGGATGTGGCCGCGCTGCCGCCGGCGCCCGCCTCCCCCACCGACCAGCAGGTACGCGCCCGGATCACCGCCCGGCCCGCGTATCCCTGCGCCGTCTGCCAGAAGGGCGGCTCGACAGCCCGTGCCCTTACCACCGGCCAGGGGCCCGTTGGTTGGATCTGTGCCTGAGCCACGGCCTGGCCGTACTCGAGCCCTCGCCGCGGATGCCGACCATGATGGAGGCAATCCTCGCCGACCTCCGCGAAGCCCTGGCCGAGGTCGCGGCCGAGACGGGCAGGACGCCGCACGTGCGGCTGTGGACCGATGAGACCGGCTGGCAGGACAAGCCCATGGATGACCAGCACCGCTACCACCTCACCCTGATCCTCGACGGCAGACCGGCGCGGCACGGCTGGTGGGGCGTCGAGACCGTGGCCCGCGAGAAGTTCACGCTGTGGGTGAGCGAGTGCAGCGGCAAGCCCGGCTCCAGCGTGGTCCTCACCGACGAACACACCGGCGCCGTGTTGACGACGTGGCCGCAACAGCCGTAGCTGCTGCCCTGCTGAGCAGCATGCCCGAAGATCAGCTCTCAGCCGACCAGCCCACCGAGCCGGACAACGCGGCCGAGGAAGCCGGCGAGGCCGTGGCCGACGACATCACCGACCCTGGCTTCGCGCCGACTGGCAGCCGACGGCCGGCGCGTACCGGCTCACTACCCGGTAGAGGGTCAGGCGGCGGCCGCGTGCCGCACCGCCTTCTTCACCGTCATCTCCAGCTCGACACGCGACGTGCCGGACTCCACGGCCGCGGCCGTGACCGCGGCCTGAAACACCACAGCCGCCTCCCGCCACCGCTCCCACTGCACCTCATACGCCACGCCATCGAGCCCAGCGAGCCTGGCACGCGCTTCTTCGGCGGAACGTTCCAGCTTGATCAATTCGTCGGGGATGTCTGCCACGGCCGGATCCTAAGCGAACTGCCAATAAACTCCGCCGACCCCACCCCGGCGGCGTGTGACTGGGTCAGGTCTCGATGTTGGCGATGACGACCGCCGTGCACAGAGCGGCGACGAAGTACCGGCACGGTCCCTGGTCGACGTCGTCCGCGTACTCGCGTAGCCACGGGCTGGCGACCGTGCCGGAGAGCGGTCGCCAGCCCGTGGTCACCGCAGAGCGCGACCAGGACACGGTCCAGGGCGATGGAGCTCAGCCTCGGACGTGACGCCTTCCCGCTGCTTGGCGGCCGCGTCGGAGAAGGGCACCGTCCCGCCCACGGTCCGCCACCCCCGCCGTCTCAATGGAGGCATGGCAGCCCGTGCGCACTCCCCCACCCCCGGACCTGATCCGGCTGGAGCGTTCGCGGAGGACCTGGCGCTGTACCGGCGCAACATCGCGAGATGAGTGAGGACTGCCCTTCGTGACGGAGCACGACAGTTTCCGAGGAGAGCACGTCGGCCGCAGATCGACTGTCCGCCCGGCCGGTCGCCAGCCATCGCATGACGGTGTCCTGACTGACCACAGCCTCAAAACTGTCCCCGCGGCGGGTCGGCTCCATCACAAGCCTCTGGGTGCGCAGTACGGGTCCACCTAGTGCTGTGACCGCGTAGGTTCGCAGGGTTGGTGCTCGGGGCGGTTGGATATGGGGAACGTCCGGTCCGACTGCTGGAGGTGCGATGGCCGAGCCTGTCCGCGTGCGCAGACTGACTGACCAGGAAGGCCAACGGCTGCAGCAGATCGTGCGCCGGGGCACCACCAGCTCGGTGCGATACCGGCGCGCAATGATGCCGCTGGCCTCGGTCGGCGGGAACCGGGTGCCGGTGATCGCCCAGCTGGTCCAGGCCGACGAGGACACCGTCCGCGACGTCATCCACCGGTTCAATGAGATCGGTCTGGCCTGCCTGGACCCTCAGTGGGCGGGAGGCCGTCCCCGCCTGCTCAGCACTGACGACGAGGACTTCGTCATCCAGACGGCCACCACCCGACCCGGCAAGCTCGGCCAGCCCTTCACCCGCTGGTCGCTGCGCAAGGTCCATGGCCGGGTGATCCGTGTCGGCCGCGAGGCATTACGCGGCCTGCTCGCCCGCCGCGGCATCACCTTCCAGCGCACCAAGACCTGGAAAGAATCCCCCGACCTCGAGCGCGACACCAAGCTCGACCGCATCGAGCACGTCCTCGACTGCTTCCCGGACCGCGTCTTCTCGTTCGACGAATTCGGCCCACTGGGAATCCGGCCCACCGGCGGCAGCTGCTGGACCGAGCAGACCCGGCCCGACCGGGTGCCGGCGACCTACCACCGCACCCACGGCGTCCGGTACTTCCACGGCTGCTACTCGGTCGGCGACGACACGTTATGGGGCGTCAACCGGCGCAGGAAGGGCGCCGGGAACACGCTGGCCGCGCTGAAATCGATCCGCGCCACCCGGCCCGACGGCGCACCGATCTACGCGATCCTGGAAAACCAGTCCGCCCACAAGGGCGCCGACATCCGCCGCTGGGCGAAGAAGCACAAGGTCGAGTTGTGCTTCACGCCGACCTACGCCTCGTGGGCCAACCCCATCGAAGCCCACTTCGGACCGCTGAGGCAGTTCACCATCGCCAACTCGAACTACCCCAACCACACCGTGCAGACCCGCGCGTTGCACGCCTACCTGCGGTGGCGCAACGCCAACGCCCGCCACCGCGACGTCCTGGCCGCCGAACGCAAGGAACGCGCCCGCATCCGCTGTGAGAAGGGCATCCGCTGGGGCGGTCGGCCCCTCGCCACGGCGGTGTGACCGCCAGCGATATGCGGCAAGGGGCAGTCGCAGGACCCCTGGTGACCAGCCTGTGCTCACGGGTGGTGGCCATTTTGCTCAGCGGTAGCTGGCCAGTGCGGTAGCGATTTGTCGCATGCTGGGCCGAGGCATGCTTCGTGGCGCGCAGCGGTCGGCTACTCGCCGGTGACGCCATCGATGGCCTCGCGGAGGAGATCCGCATGGCCGACGTGGCGGGCGTACTCCTCGATCACGTGCTCAAGGACGAACCGCACATCGGTGTCACCGAATTCCGGGTTCGGCACGATGCGCGCGAGGTCGACGGTCACCTTCGCGAATACCTGCCGCGACTCCTCGCACGCGTTGAGGTAGTCCTCGTAGACGTCCCTGGCCGGCGTAGCGTCCGACTCGTCGTACCACTCGCCACCGTCAGCGGTGACGTAGGTCCGATAGGGAAAGAAGCGAGGGGTCGTGCCGGCCAACGTCCGCTGGAACCAGGCACGCTCAACCCCCTGCAGATGGCGCATGAGCCCCAGCAGGGTCAACGCCGAAGACCGCACAGGACGTAGCCGCAGTTGTTCATCCGAGAGGCTCTCGCACTTCCACAAGAAGGTCGCTCGGTGGTAATCGAGATTCGAGGCGATCACCTCCAGCCACGGGCCCGATACCGCGCGCTCAGGCCGGACGATCTCCTGGACCACAATGTCGCTCACGCTGGAGTCTCCTCACCGGTCATCAAGCTTGGTCGAGTTCGTATGTGCCCACGGTCCGAGGACTGACCGGCGCCTCTACCGGCACCTCACGAGCACATCCGCCCAAGAAGACCTCTCCTCGTATCGGAACTCATCGCTCGATGCCGCGTCGGGTGTGGCCCTCCACGGCTGCGAATCACAGGCGGCCTGAACGCAACCCGGCGAACCTATGCGGTCGCAGCACTAGCCGGGCCACTGGGCAACTCCTCTCGACCAAGACTTGATGGAGCGTGCTCGGCGTCTCTTTGGAGCGATCAAGAGGCAACCGGTGAACCTGTCCGGTCACGGCACTAGATCTTCCGGACCGCGAGAGCCGCTTCGCCTGCCCCAGTACTGTGACTTCGCATGACCGACACCGAGATCGCGATCACCGCAGACCTGGTCCGTGACCTGCTGCAGAAGCAGCACCCAGACCTTGCAGGGCTGGCCATCCGCGAGGTGGCGGGCGGCTGGGGCAACCAGATGTGGCGTCTCGGGGACGAGTTGGCCGTGCGCATGCAGCGCATGGACCCCACCCCGGAGCTCCAGCTCAAGGAGCGGCGGTGGCTACCCGTGCTGGCTCCGCGCCTGCCCCTACCGGTGCCGACTCCCGTGCGGTTCGGCGAACCGTCCGAGCACTTCCCCAAGCACTGGACCGTGATGACGTGGGTTGACGGCGAGCCGCTGGACCACGGCTCGATCAGCCGCGGCGCCCACGCGGCCGATACACTGGCGGGTTTCCTGCGGGCGCTCCACGTGGAGGCGCCCGCCGAGGCGCCGATCAGCTCGGACTTCGGCACTCACCCCAAAAAGTGCACGGGCGGTTTCGACTACTTCTTTGACGCCGTTGTCCCCGGCGGCCTTGCCGACGAGGTCCGGGCCGTCTGGGACGATGCCGTTGCGGCCCCCGAACGGGAGGGCCCGCCGGTATGGGTGCACGGTGACCTTCATCCCGCGAACGTCGTCGTCTCGGACGGAACACTCTCGGGCATCGTCGACTTCGGTGCCCTGTGCGCCGGCGACCCGGCCTGGGACCTCGCCGCCGCATGGGTGCTGCTCCCCGCGGGCACGGCCTCACGGTTCTTCGACAGGTACGCGCATGCGGACGAGGCGGCGATCCGGCGCGCCCGCGGGCTGGCCGCTATGAAGAGCCTCTTTCTCATGCTCATGGGACAGAACGGAGATCGGGGCCTTCCCGGCGGCAAGCCGAACTGGGGCCCTGCAGGCCGGGCGGCACTCGACCGTGTTCTGAACGGCGTTTGATGCTGGCGTACCGGGGAGTTAGTCCTCCCTGTCGTCAGCTCGTCGCCGCTCCAACCACTCCAACATTTCGACGGACTTCAGGGTGTCAGAGTGCTCCGGCCCTACCACCCGACGCTGCACCTCCAGCGTCTCCTCCCCCAACACCACCGCCTCCTCCACCCGACCCACCTCCCCCAACCGGACGGCCAGCCCGGTCGCCGTGCGCAGCGTGGCCGGATGCTCCGACCCCATCACCCGACGGCGCGTCTCCAGCGTCTTCTCGTCCAGGGCGAGAGCTTCCCCGTGCCGCCCCAGCGCCCACAGCCGGCCAGCAAGGTTGAGGGCGCTGGACAGGGTGCTGGGGTGGTCGTCACCGTGGAGGCTCGGCGGCGGGCGAGGGTGTCTTCGTCCAGGGCGAGGGCGCGTTCGTGGTCCTGGGTGTCGTTGTAGGCGCGGGCCAGGTTGTGGGCGGCCCGCAGGGTGTCGTCGTGGTCGGGGCCCAGTTGCTGCAGGCAGGTGTCATACAGCCGTTGCAGCCGCTCTCGGGCCGGGCGGGCCTGCCCGCGGTCCATCAGGTACCAGCACGCATCCCCCACCACGTACCGCCCCCGGCTGGTGGTGAGCCGGGCGGGGTCGATGGCCAGGGCGTGCGGAAGCAGGACCTGCCACGCCGGCCAGAACCGCGGCTCACTGGAGTTACCGGGGTTGGCCGCGGCAAGGAGTGCTTCGGCGTCGGCCCTCGCCCGGTCGGGCTCCTGGCTGGTCATCTGGCCCGCGAGCATCTCCTGGGTCAGGCGGTGCAGTTGCAGGGTGCCACCCACCCTGGACCCGGGCCAGACCGTGCCGGGCGACCGCATCGACCTCATCAGCCGCAGACTGTCCCGAGACTCCACCCCAAACGGGCGCGACAGGTGACGCACGACCTGGCCGCGCACCGCGTCACTTCTGGGTGTTGGTGCTCTCGTGGGCGGCAGTCGCGTCCAGTGCATGCGGCACGACCACGACCTGTACATCGTCCTCATAGATGACCCGTCCCGGGTCTGCGGACCGCAGAGCCCGGCAGTCGACGCCGTGCACGGACAGGATCTGCAGATAGCCGGAGACGCGAGCGAGGAGATGCGTGGCTGACGGCTTGAACCAAGCCGCCGCGCCAGGGTTGATCTCGTGGTCGTAGACGCTGGGGTCAACGGTTGAGGGGTCGGTGTACGCGGCGTCGTACCAACTGTTGTTGCGGCGGCGGAAGGACTCTTGTTCGTCCGAGAGCTTTCCCTCCCTCGCCAGATTGTTGACGAGCCCGAAAACGCCGGTGAATTGGCCTCGACTGTTCCGGTGAGGTGATTGAAACCGTACGTACTGGACGGCCTCACTGCCGTTATCGATCATCCCCATCAGCACATCCTGCCACTGCTCCGTCTATCACCCCATGGCGTCCTCGACGGGGCAAACGCGCGAACAGAGATAGGACGCTCTTTGAGCTGCGGACCCCGCTGAACGGTCCGGCCGACTCGTCGATCTCGTCCGATCACCACCCGCAGTTCCTTCTCCCCTCGCTCTGTGGTGACACGTTCGGTCAACGGGCGGGTGGGGTTGACCGGGTCGCACCGGCGACGTGGCCGAACTCGTCGCCGATGCCTCCGCCGTGGCGCGCGCCTGGGGCTGGCGCCCCCTCGGGGACCTCGGCGACATATGCCGGGACGTCTGGCACTTCCAGCGGCTCAATCCCCATGGCGACGCAGGATCTCCCCGGCGGCCGGGGGTGCAGGAGAGCTGACCGACCGGTGCCGAGATGCAGTCGGCGCCTCCCCTGCCTACGATCGGTGGAGAAGGCCTAGGTCGACGCGTAGTTCGCGCCCGGCCTCCTCCGAGCAGGGGAGGCTCGCCTTGCGATTGCTGCTGGCCCACCGGCTGATGGTTGTCTACGTCATGCCGACCGCGGGCGCCATCGCTCTCTATATGACCGTTCCCAGCTTGCGGACGCCGATGTGGGTCCTCGTGAGTCTGGGAGGCGCCGCGGCCGTTCTCGCCGGTGTCCACGTCAATCGGCCCGCGCACCGATGGCCCTGGCTGGTGTTCGCCGCCGGGCTGGTCGCCTTGGCTGCGGGCGACACCTACTACAACGTGCAGGAGCAGTACTCCCGGTCTTCCGTTCCGTTCCCGTCGCCGGCCGACGCGTGCCACCTCGCTGTGTATCCCCTCCTGGCAGTGGGATTGTTCGGCCTCGTCCGGTACCGCTGGGTGGACCGCGATCGGCCGAGCCTGCTGGATGCGTTGATCATCACGGCCGGGCTCGCGCTGCCGGTCTGGGTCTATCTGGTGCAGCCGCTCACCGTGCTGGAGGGCCTGACCTGGGAGCAGCGCGCGATTGGCATTGCCTACCCGCTGGGCGACGTCCTGGTGCTGGCGATGCTGGTCCGACTGATCGCCCCCGGTCCCCATTGCGGCCGCGAACGCTCCCTGCAGCTGCTCGCCCTGGGCACCGTCGCACTGGTCGGTTTCGACATCGCCTACGGGATCCTGCGGCTTGACAGCTCATGGGAGGCCGGCACGGTGATGGACTCCGGCTGGATCGTCTTCTACATGGCTTGGGGACTGGCCGCGCTGCACCCCTCGATGAGGGACCTGACTGAACCGGAACGCCGGCCGCAGTCTCCTTTCCCGCCCTGGCACCGGCTCCTGCTGCTCGCTGCGGCCATGCTGGTCGTGCCCTTGGTCCTGCTCCTGGAGGAACGGTCGGGCACCGTCAACGACGTGACAGCGCCGGCCGCCTTCTCCAGCCTGCTGTTCGTGCTCGTGATCCTCCGTCTCGCGGACATGATCGTGGCACACCGCAAGTCCGTGGCGCGTGAACTGACGCTGCGTATGGCGACCGCCTCACTCGTCGCGGCAGAAGGAGCGCGGGAGATCGAACAGTCCTGCAACACGGCGGTCACGGCACTGTTCGGGCCGAAGGTCCGGCACGCGAGCATGCTGCTGTCGGCCCAGCAGGCCCTGTGGCTGTACACCCTCCTGGCGCGGTCTCCCGTCGAACGGTGCAGCACCGGCTCGGACGGCAGCCCGCAGGGCGTGCGGACCGCCACCGCCCTGTCCGGCACCCTCATCGTCGCCGTCCCGGAGCTCGGGCCGGACATCGCCGGCCGGCTCGGCGACCTGCCGGCCGCCCTGGTGTGCCCCATGGCCCAGCCCGACCGCCCGACCGGCGGCGAGCTCCCCGGCGTACTGCTGGCCGCGGGACCCGAGCAGCAGCTCACCGAGATACGCGGCACGCTGGAGATTTTGGCCTCGCACGCGGGGCTGGCGGCGGAACGCGTGGTGCTCCGGCGGGAGATCTCCCGGAAGGAGAGCGAGGCCTACTTCCGCACCCTGGTGCACAACGCCTCGGACGTCATCCTCATCCTCAACGACGACACGACCGTGCGTTACGCCAGTCCATCCGCCGAAGCCGTCTTCGGCAGCGCTGTGCTGACGGGTACGGCACTGCAGGAACTGGTGGATGCGCCAGATCGCGGCCGGGTGCACCGGACGCTGACGGTCCTGCGCAGCAACAAGCAGGAGGAGGCCCACGACCACTGGTGCGTGCTCAAGGACGGCAGCCGCATCGAAGTGGAGGTGCGGTGCCGTGACCTGCGGCAGGACAGGACCGTCGGCGGGTTGGTGATCACCCTGCGGGACGTGACCGAACAGCGCCAGCTGGAGCACGAACTCACCCAGCGAGCCTTCCACGATCCACTGACCGGTCTGCCCAACCGGACACTCCTACTGGAGCGGACCGAGCGCGCCCTGCTGCGCGGCCGCCGGGAGACGACTCTCACCTGTCTGCTCTTCATCGACCTGGACGACTTCAAAATCGTCAACGACACACTGGGCCATTCGGTCGGCGACCAGCTCCTCACCACGGTGGGAGAGCGCCTGTCGAGGATGCTGCGCCGCACCGACACCGCGGCGCGCCTGGGTGGTGACGAGTTCGCTGTGCTGATGGAGGGCGCGAGACAGCCCGTCGATGCCGAAGTTCTGGCCGCACAGGTGGTCCAGGGCCTCAACCGGCCCTTCCGGTTGTCCGACGATTCGGTGAACGTCTCCGCCAGCGTGGGCGTGGCCACGGCGTGGGACAGCGCGGACCCCGAAGAGCTGCTGGCCCTCGCCGATCTGGCCCTGTACTCGGCCAAGAGCGCGGGGAAGCGCCAGTGGCGCCGCTTCCAGCCGGATCTGCGCGACAACATGGCGGCGCGCCACGACCTGCGGGCGCGCCTGGACCGGGCGATCGCCGACGAGGAGATCAGCCTGCTCTACCAACCGGTGGTGGACATCACCGTGGGCGAGGTCGTCGGCTTCGAGGCACTGGCCCGCTGGCCGCACACCCGACACGGGATGGTCCCACCACTCCAGTTCATCGCCCTGGCTGAGGAGACCGGGCAGATCACGCCGTTGGGCGCCTGGGTACTACGGAACGCCGTGGCCGACATCGCCCGACTGCAGAACGGGACCCCACGGCTACTACCGCCGCCGTACGTCAGCGTCAACGTATCCGCCCGCCAATTCCAGGACACGGGCTTCCTGAACGAGGTGCGCAGATCCCTCGACACCGCCGGCCTCCACCCGGGCTCACTGCAGCTGGAACTGACCGAGTCAGTGCTCATGCGGCGGGACGACCACATCGACGCCCTCCTTGGGACACTCAAGGACCTCGGGGTTCGCATCGCGGTCGACGACTTCGGCACGGGGTTCTCCTCGCTGCGCTATCTGCGGGAATTCCCCATCGACGTACTCAAGATCGACAAGACGTTCATCGACGACATCCCGGAGGACCCCAAGCAGGTCGCACTTGTCGAGGGAATCGTCCACCTGGCCGACACGCTCGGCCTGCAGGTGATCGCCGAGGGCATCGAGGAACAGGCACAGCGCGAGCTGCTCGCGTCCCTCGGCTGCCGGTTCGGGCAGGGATACCTGTTCGCCCCGCCGATGAACCTGGAGGAGTGCGAGGTCATCCTGCGTCGGCCCGACGCCGACCCTCCGTCCGGCACGGCAGCACCGCAGCGACCTGCGGACTCGTCGCAGTTCGGGCGCGATCAGCGTCGGGCGTGACCCGGTGATCGTGGTGGTCGGTTCACGACACTGGCTGACCGGCCGGCAGTGACCGATCAACGCCGGCCCGACGCTTGCCGGCCACGGGGACTCCGAGATGGTGCTGCCGACAGGGCGAACGCCGTCTCCGCCAGGGCGATGTGGCTGAACGCCTGCGGTGCGTTGCCCATCTGGCGCCCGGCGTCCGGGTCCCACTGCTCCGACAGCAGTCCGACGTCGTTGCGTACGGCGAGCACCCGCTCGAAGGCCTCGCGGGCCTGTTCGGCGTGCCCCGATGCGGCGAGGGCGTCGGCGTACCACAGGGAGCACGCCACGAACGCGCCCTCGTGACCGTGCATGCCGTCCACCTCGTGCGCGCCGTCACCGCCCGGAACGTACCGCCACAGGAACCCCCCGTGATCCAGCCGCTGCATCTCGCGGACGGTGCTCAGCACCCTGGGGTCCCCGGCGGGCAGGAAGCCGAGCCGGGGCATCAGCAGGGCCGAGGCGTCCAGGTCGTCGGAACCATAGGACTGCACGAAGGACCGCTGCTCCGCGTCCCAGCCCTGACGGAGGACCTGCCGGTGTACCTCGTCCCGCATGGCCCGCCACTCGGCCGAGGATCCGTTGCGGCCCAGCAGCTCCCCCATGCGCAGGGCACGATCGGCGGCCACCCACACCATGACCTTGGAGTGGACGAACTGCCGCCGCGGCCCCCGCACCTGCCACAGCCCCTGGTCGGGTTCCCGCCAGTGCCGCTCCAGGAAGCCCATCATCTCTCCGACCAGGTCCCACACATGGGCGGGCATGGGGATGCGGGCCCGCAGGGACAGGTACAGCGCGTCCATGACCTCGCCGTACACATCCAGCTGGAACTGGCCGACGGCGGAGTTCCCGAACCGTACCGGCTGTGAACCCTCGTAGCCGGGCAGCCAGGGCGCCTCTGTCTCCGGCAGCAGCCGCTGTCCGCCGAGGCCGTACACGGTCTGCAGGTCGACCGGGTCGCCCGCGATGGCCCGCACCAGCCAGGCCAGCCAGGCCGCCGCCTCGTCGCGGTAGCCGCTGCGCAGCAGACAGGACAGGGTGAGGGTGGAGTCGCGCAGCCAGCAGTACCGGTAGTCCCAGTTGCGTTCGCCGCCGATGCACCCGGGCAGCGACGTGGTCGGCGCGGCGACGATGCCGCCGGTGGGCGCGAAGGTGAGCGCCTTCAGGGTAATCAGCGAGCGCACCACGGCGTCCCGCCACGGCCCCTGGTAGCGGCACTGGCCCGCCCAACGCCGCCAGAAGCCCTCGGTCTCCTTGAGCATCGTCTCAGCCGGGACGGACACCGCCGCGGGCGGCTCGGGACGGTGCGAGGGCGACCACGCCAGGGTGAGGGCGAGCCGCTCGCCGGCCAGGACGGTGAAGTCGAGGACCGTGGAGCCATCTTTGCCGTGGGCGCGCACGGGGCCGTCCACGCCCAGCCAGACGGAGTCCGGCCCGGCGACCGCGACGGTGGAGTCGTCGGTGGCCCTGACCCAGGGCACCACGCGGCCCTGGTGGAAGCGCAGGCGCAGTTCGCTGCGTACGGGCACGGCACCCGACAGGCCCTCGATCACGCGGACGACGCACGGCAGTTGGGCGCGGGGCGGCATGAAATCGGTGACCCGGACCGCTCCCTCCGCGGTCTCCCACCAGGTGTCCAGGACCAGCGTGTCGGGCCGGTAGGCGCGGCGAGTACAGGTAGCGGGTGCAGCAACCGGAGCGACCCGCCAGAAGCCGTTGTCCTCCGTACCCAGCAGCGCAGCCAGGCAGGCCGGCGAGTCGAATCGGGGCAGACACAGCCAGTCGATCGAACCGTTCCTGCCGACCATCGCGGCGGTTTCCAGGTCGCTGAGGAGGGCGTAGTCCTCGATGGGCGCGCTCATGACCGGAGCCTCCGTCCCCAAGCCTGGGCACCAGCATTTCCCGCCAGGAGCGGTGCGTACGGTACCGGTGGGCGGTCTCCCTGAGCGATGGGGCCACCACGCACCGGCCGCGACCCTGGTCGAGCAGCCACGGGAGGGCATCGGTGGTCTTCGGCTCGCCGCGCCGAGACGACCGTACGGCCTCGTGCACGAAGAGGGTGAAGAGGCAGACCCCGACCGGCGAGGATGAAGTCACGGAGGCGGGTTCCAGCGTCGCCGCACAGGACGAGTGCGTTCATGATGACCCTCCCGCCGGGGCGGGCCCCTGGGGGCCTACGGATGTGTCCGAGTGGGCCGCGGACCAGGCGACGGTGCGGCGCAACCCCGCCTCCAGCGGCACTACCGGGTGCCAGCCGAGCCCTTCGCGGGCACGCGTGATGACGGGGCGCCGGCGGACCGGGTCGTCGACGGGCAGGGGCAGGAAGCGCAGTCCGCCGTCCGAGCCGGTGATCAGCAGCACCAGCGAGGCGAGTTCACGCATGGTCCACTCGCTGGGGTTGCCGAGGTTGAACGGACCTGCCACATCGGTGTCGACCATGGCCAGCAGGCCGCGGACCAGGTCGTCCACGTAGCAGAAGCTGCGGGTCTGGCTGCCGTCACCGAAGATGGTCAGCGCCTCCCCGTCCAGCGCCTGCCGAATGAAGGTGGAGACCACCCGGCCGTCGTGCGGCCGCATGCGCGGACCGTATGTGTTGAAGATCCGCACGATGCCGGTGTCGGCGCCCTCGCTGCGACGGGACGCCATGGCGAGGGCCTCGGCGAAGCGCTTGGCCTCGCTGTAGACGCTGCGTGGTCCGATGGGGTTGACGTGCCCCCAGTAGTCCTCGTCCTGCGGGTGCACCTCGGGGTCGCCGTAGACCTCGCTGGTGGAGGCAAGGACGAAGCGGGCCTGGTGCCGGAGCGCCAGCCTCAGCAGGTTCTCCGTGCCCCGGCTGCCGGCGGCGAGCGTCTGCAGCGGGCGACGGGAGTAGTCGAGTGGTGAGGCGGCGCTCGCGAGGTGGACGACGGCGTCTACATCCCCAGTGACCCTGGTCCGCTCCGTGACGTCGCACGGGACGCACTCGAATCCGGGCTCGCGCATGAGGTGGCCGACGTTCGCCGCCCGGCCCGAGGAGAAGTCGTCCAGACAGCAGACCCGGTCGCCCCTGCGCAGCAGGGCTTCGCACAGATGCGATCCCAGGAAGCCGCTTCCACCGGAAATGACCACACGCATGGGCTCCTCCTGCCGATCAGCCGAGCCGCGGACGGCCCGGAGCGCACACACGCCGGCCCGCCGAGTGCCAGGCCCGGGCGTCAAGGGTGTTGCGGGCGTCGACCATGGCCGGGTTACGGACCACAGTGGCGAGGCCCGCGGGTCGGCCCGGAGGGGCGCGTAGACCGCGCGCAGCCGCGCCTGCCACGATGCGTTCCGGTCGCAGGGTGTCCTGGATCGCGCATCCCTCGCGCAGAAATTCCGGTTCCAGGCGACGTCGGCGTCGCACCGGCCGCGCGTAGCCGGGCGGCCAGCCGGTCCGCCGTGCCGACCGGCATGGTGGACTTGCCGACCACCGGGCCCCGTTGTGGCCGGCACGGCGCAGCCCCGGTGCCAGTGCGTCCATCACACCCTCGACATGGCGCAGGTCGGCGACGCCCGAGCCGGGCCGCTGCGGGGTGACGACGCAGACGAAGTAAGTGTCGGCGAACCGGGCGACCTCGGTCGACGAGGTGGTGAAGCGCAACCGGCCCGTCGTCACCGCCCGTTGGAACATCCGGGACAGGGCGGGCTCGTAGCGCGGAGGGCGCCCGGCGGCGAGTGCGGCGACCCGCTCCCCGTCGACGTCGAAGCTCAGGACCTCGTGCCCGATCTCCGGCATGCAGGCGGCGTGGTCTGCTCCGGCGTATCCGGTGCCGATGACTGTCAAACGCATGTCGCTCTCCATGGACGGTGTGCGGTCGGCAATTAAAGATGTATATTTACGTCGTATACGTACATTGTTCCCCCTAGGGGGGAGCAGGTCAACACATAGCCTGAAGAGGTTCGGAAGGCGGCCGCCTTCGCCATCTGGCGGGGTCATTCGTCACGGATCCACTGAGGCGGCCCGTCTCGTCCCGGAGGGGCTCGCCAGTTACTTCGAGCACCCCGTCGGCTACGACATCGACGGGATCTGGGATCCCGACTCCATGAGTGGCTCGACGCTCCCTGGCCCTGCCCCGAGCGGGCAGCAGTAGCGGACGCCGCCCTGGGAACCCTGGGACGGGCCCTGTGGTGCACGGTGCTCCCTATGCGCCCCACCGTGGTGGTCGAGACAGATGTCGCCCGGGGCATCACCAGCCGAATCGTGCTGGAGGCCGCTATGGGATGTCGACGCAGGTTGAGGCGAGGCTGGCGGAGAAGTTCCAGGCGCTGTGTCCGCACTTGGACGAGCGTCAGCGTCGGTTGGCCATAGGGGCGGAGGCGCGATCACCGGGGGCATGGCGTGATCAAACTTGTCGCCCGCCCGGCCGGGGCGCGGGAGGGGCACTGTGTTGCGCGGGGCGGCTGAACTGGACTCCGGTGAGGCGCCGTTGGGACGGGCTCGCCGGGAGGGCGGTGGATCTCGGCTCGGGGCTGCGGCCCGCCCTGCCGGCCCTCGTCGAACCGGACATGCGA
This sequence comes from Streptomyces sp. NBC_00019, assembly GCF_045041015.1. Classification (NCBI taxonomy): domain Bacteria; kingdom Bacillati; phylum Actinomycetota; class Actinomycetes; order Kitasatosporales; family Streptomycetaceae; genus Streptomyces; species Streptomyces sp. NBC_00019. The sequence goes on along the minus strand of NZ_CP108302.1, from coordinate 10,250,515 downwards.
GTCGACCTATGTCGCCGCTGCGCTGGACGACGAAGTCGACCCGCCACCTGGCCGACGAGCGGACCGGACAGGGCCACCGCATCTCGACGGAGACCGTGGCTGACCTGCTCCGCGAGGAAGGCTTCAGCCTGCAGAGCAACGCCAGGACGGTCGAGAGCCGCCAGCAGCCGGACCGGGACGGGCAGTTCCGCTATATCAACGAGCAGGCAAAGGACCACCAGGCCGCCGGGGACCCGGTGGTCAGCGTGGACACCAAAGGAAGGAACTGGTCGGCAACTACAGGAACGCCGGCCGCGAGTTGCGCCGCGAGGGCGAACCGGCCCGGGTGCGGACCCACGACTTCCTGGACCGGGAGCTGGGCAAGGCCGTCCCGTACGGGATCTACGATCTGGCCGCGAACACCGGATGGGGCAGCGTGGGTACCGACCACGACACCGCGGCGTTCGCGGTGGAGTCGGTCCGGCGCTGATGGAACGGCGGTGGCGCTGGCCGCCGTGGACCTGGACCTGGACCTGGACCTGACAGCGGAGCAGCGGGCCCGGCTGGACGCGGCCCACTGATTCCCCACGCGCGCGTGCCGGCGGCCCGGCTGTTCACGGCGCCTGGGTGAAACGGTCGAGCAGCGCGTCGAGTCCGGCGGTCAGCCCCGCGGGTCCGCCGTGCTCGGCGAGGGCCGGGGCGGCCTTGCGGAGCCTGGGAAGTTCCTGGACCGGCATGCGGTGCAGACCGAGCCGGAACGCGGGGTCGGTCTCCTCGGGGTTGTCCACCATGGCCCGCAGCTCCACGAAGATGTAACCGAGAACCCAGCTGGTGAAGGCCCGGAAGGCTGCGGTGGCCTGCTCCTCGTCCAGCCCGGCATCTTCGAGCAGGGCCAGGACGCGTTCATGGTCCTTGAGCACCGCCAGCGGGCGCCGGGCCAGCGGGACCGCCAGCATGCGGGTGGCCAGCAGCGGTACCGCCTGGGGGTGGGCCAGGGAGACCTGGTAGGTCGCCTGCGCGATCCGGTGCAGTTCGGTGCGCCATCCGGGCTCTTCGGCCCGGTGGTCCGCCGCTCCGGCCGTCGCTGCGCCGGGGCCGGCGGTCAGGTACTCCTCCAGCTCGATGTACAGGGCCTCGACCAGGCCGTCCAGGAGTGCGTCCTTGCTGGACGCGTACCGGTACAGGGCCATGGCCTCCACGTCGAGCTCGGCTCCCAGCCGACGCATGCTCAGCGCCGAGAGGCCCTCGCGGTCGACGAGTTCCAGAGCGGTGGCCAGTACGCGTTCCCGGCTCAGCCGGCCGTAACGCCCGTGGTCCCCGGCACGTCTGCCGGGCGCAGGCTTCCTGTCCTTCGCCATGCCATGCCTTTCGGGGCGTGTACGGAGAAAATGTACGGAGTAAGCGTAGCGGAGCGTGCGATCGGGCGCACGGTTGCAGACCTCCATATGCCCTTATAATTTGGCTATATGGTGCATAGTGGATCAGAAGGGCCCGTTACGGTCGTCGGTGCCGGGCCGTACGGCCTGGCCACGGCCGCCCACCTGAAGGCCCGGAAGATTCCGTTTCGGATTTTCGGCGAGCCGATGGACGGCTGGCGCTCCCATATGCCGAGGGGTATGTACCTCAAATCCTCCCCGTTCTCCTCGTCCATTTCCGCACCCGGTCCGGGACGGGGGCTCGCGGATTTCCGTGCCTCCGAAGGCAGGGAGTTCGGAGGCGAGCGGGACCCGGTGCCCATCTCCGAGTTCGTACGGTACGGACTCTGGTTCCAGCAGCATGCCGTACCCGAGCTGGAACGGGTGACGGTGCGCCACATGGAAAAGGTGCCCAGCGCGGGATTTAGGATCGCCCTGGATTCCGGCGAGGAGTTCGTCAGCCGCGCCGTGGTACTCGCCGTGGGAATCGTCCGATTCGCCAATGTGCCGTCCGTGCTGGCCCATCTGGCCGACGACGGACTGGTCTCCCACACGGCGGACCACGTGGACCTCTCGCCGTTCGCGGGACAGCGCGTGGCCGTGGTGGGAGCAGGGCAGTCGGCGCTGGAGAGTGCCGCGCTGCTGCACGAGGCGGGCGCGCAGCCCACCGTCGTCGCGCGGGCAACCTCGGTGGTCTTCGGTCCTCCTCCGCCGGACGACCAGCCGGCGCAACGTTCGCTTCGGGTGCGGCTGATGTACCCGAACTCCCTGCTGGGCGACGGCTGGCCTCTCGTGGCTTGCAGCAAAGGGCCCGCCGTCTACCGGCGCCTTCCCGACCGGGTCCGCGCCCATTTCCTGCGGACCGTTCTCGGACCGTACGGCGCGTGGTGGCTTCGGGACCGCGTCGACGGACACTTCCCGGTGCGGTGCGGCTTCAGCATCGGCTCGGCGACACCCGGCAGCGGCGGTGTACGGCTTCAGTTGCGGCGACCGGACGGGGGCTCGCAGGCCTTGGAGGCCGACCATGTCATCGCCGGGACCGGCTACCGAGTGGACCTCGACAGACTGGAGCTGCTGAGCCCCGAACTGCGCCGCGAGGTGGTCAGGATCGACGGTGCCCCTCGGCTCTCGGCCGACTTCGAGTCCTCCGTCCCCGGCCTGTTCTTCACCGGGCTGGCCGCGGCTCCCACGTTCGGGCCGCTGCTGCGGTTCGTCTCCGGGGCCGGGTTCGCGGCCGGACGGATCAGCACCGCACTGGGGAACCGCGGTGTGGCGCACGGATGAGCAGGTGTCACGCAGGGGTCTTCTGTTCGCGCAGCGGCTTGGTGAGACGCCGTGCGACCGCGCCGCCGAAGAGGACTGACTCGACGACGGCGGGCAAGGGATCGTCCCAGCTCAGCCAGGCGCGTTCGGTTCCACGACGGGGCAGCACCGCGGACGGGAAGCGGCGCTCCTGCCAGGCGCCGATGGTGGCCGACAGCATGTCCAGCTGGCCCACGACGAACATCCGGCCGTGGGTCTGCGGCCCGCCGGGGATCCGCTGCCCCGTCAGATCCAGGTACATCGCCCGGACCGCGTCGATGCCCTCCTCGGACTCGAAGAGCCGGGACTGCGCCCCCAGACGGGGGTTGAAGTCGACCAGCTTGTAGAGGCCGTCCCGCCGGTCGAAACGCCAGTCGAGATCGGCCAGACCGCTGTACCCGATCCGTAGGCACAAGTCCGTGGCCAGCCCGGCGAGTCGGGGATTGGGCCAGGACCAGGCTCTGGTGGTCGCTCCGCTGCGCACGGGCCAGGACCGGACCTTGTACCCCGTGAAAACGACCCTTGAGGTGCCTCGCTCTGCGCAGTAGTGGTGGGTGATCCAGTCCTCGGCGTCGGGGGCCGGGATGTACTCCTGCATCAGCACCGAGGGGGCTTCGCTCGGCCCGATGACGGCAAGCAGTTCGTCCTCGTCGGACACCACGGTGGTGTGCGTTACGACGGGCGCACGCACCCTGGTGTACGCCTCCAGGTTCTTCAGCACCAGCGGGTAGCCCAAATCACGGCCGAGCGCGACGAGTTCCCTCCGGTCGGCGGGCGCGTGGGCGCGGGGCGTGGGCACGCGATGTTCGGTGCAGATGCGGCGCAGGCCGTCCTTGCTTGTCAGCACGCGTGGCAGAGCGGCCGGCACCGGGGGCAGCAGGAACCACTCCGCGAGGCGTTCGGCGTGCTCGGCCAGCAGTACGGCGGACTCGTCGTCCGTGGGTACGGCGACCGTCCTGCGGCCGATCGCGCGGCCGAGCCGCAGCAGTGTCGAGGTCAGGTCCCGGGGATCCTCCAGTCCCGTCGTCGGTACGACGAAGCGGCCTGTGAGGTGGCGGGACACGGCGCAGGGTGTGAAGCGGTCCTCGACCATGGCGTACACGGGTACCCCGAACCTGCCCAGGCTCCGCAGCGCACCGAGGCAGCCGTGATTCTGCGGGGAGGGGCCCACTTTGACGAGCAGGGCGGGCACATCATGGTTCATGGTGGCCTCGGTCCGTCAGTCAGTACGCGCCGGTCCCGCGGGCGACCGCACCCGGGGTGCGCGCCAGAATGTGCAGGTCCAGGGCGGTCGACCAGTTCTCCACATAGCTTATGTCGAGGCGCACCCGCTCCTCCATCGGAAGCTCGGAGCGTCCGCTCACCTGCCACAGGCCGCTCAGCCCGGGCTTCACCAGCAACCGGCGTTGTCTGATGTCCTCGGGCAGGGCGCAGACCTCGTCCCGCGGCAGCGGGCGCGGGCCGACGAGCGACATCTGGCCTGCCGCCACGTTCAGCAGCTGGGGGAGTTCGTCCAGCGACCAGTGACGCAGAAACGCTCCCACTCGGGTGACCCGGGGATCATCGACGATCTTGAAGAGTGCGCCGTCGCCGTACTGGTTGAGAGCGGCGAGTTCGGCCTTGCGCTGCTCGGCGCCCTGGTGCATCGTGCGGAATTTCAGGAGGGTGAACTCATGGCCGCGAAGCCCGACCCGGTGGTGTCTGAACAGCGCCGGGCCCGCACTGTCGAGCCGTACGAGCACTGCGATGGCCAGCATGAGCGGGAGAAGGAGGATGAGACCGGCTGCGGCGAGCAGCCGGTCGGTGAGTTCTTTGGGGATGCGCGGGAGTCGGGAGAGCGTGGGCCCGCGCAGCTCCATCAGCGGGAGCCCGGCGACCGGTGTCACGGCCAGGCGGCCGGCCGCCACGTCCGCCAGCACCGGTGCCAGCATGAACTCGACGCCCTCCTCCTGGAGTTCCCAGGACAGCTTCCGTAGTTCGGCGGCCTCCAGACCAGGACCCGGCAGGGCGATGACCGCGTCGCTGCCGGTGCGCCGCACTGCTTGGACCGTGTCGTCCACGCCGCCGAACACGGGCACCCAGTCGGGGACGACGCCGTCGGCGCGGGCGGGGTCGGTGAGGCACACGCCGACGATCTCGAGTTCGCGGGCGCTGTTCCGCTCCAGAATGGAGATCAGCAGCGAGGCGGAATGGGTCGGTCCGACCACCACCGCCCGTTCGAGGTTCTGCCCGCGTTGCCATCCCGCGCGTATCCGCAGTTGCCGGATCTGGCGCAGCAGGAGCGTCGCCGTCGTGGTGATGGGCAGTGCGAAGAGTGTGTCGTGCAGCAGGCCGGCCCCCGGTACGAACCACCAGGCCACGCTCGCCCCGACGACGACCAGTCCCGCAGCACGCAGCACCCGGCGGAATTCGTCCGTCCCGGCGCGCAGGCAGTGCTGGTCGTATGCCCGTTGCACCGCGAGGCAGAGGACCCACGCGATGGGCAACACGGCAGGGACGAACCATTGGCCGAAGAGCAGCAGGACCGTGACGGATGCCGCGAGCGCTGCGAGTACGTCCATCGCCAGGAACGGGATCACCGGCACATGGCATTCGCCGGTCCGGTGCGGAGTGTCGGGGATGCCTCGCTGCGGTAGCGGTGACGTGTCCCCTCGGGCTGTCCTCACCGTCGTCATCGGATAGCACCTCTCGGAGAGCTGTTATGCGTACGTTTACGTTGTAAATTTACATTTTGCACCCTGAGAGGAGTCAGGTCAAGAGAGGGGTCTTGACCTCAAGGGTCGAGGGGGGCAAGGTGTACGTATACATCGTAAACGTACGTAGTCACCCTAAGAAAGGTCGTTGCGATGAACATCCTGCACGTCGCGCAGTCGAGCGAGGGCGGCGTCGCGACCGTGGTCGCCGATCTGGCCGGTGGGCAGTGCGCCCGAGGGGACCGGGTGGTCGTCGCCTGTCCGCCGGGCAGCCGGCTGGCCATGGCGGCCGGGAAGAGCGGTGCCGAGGTCCTGGCGTGGACCGCCCGGCGCGCTCCTGGACCCCAGCTCCTGCGTGAAGTGGAGGCGCTTCGGCGCATCGTGGATTACGCCCGCCCGGATGTGGTGCACCTGCACAGCTCCAAGGCGGGACTCGCCGGCCGGATCGCCCTTCGCGGGCGGCTGCCCACCGTGTTCCAGCCTCACGCATGGGCCTTCGATGCCGTCACGGGGCTGTTGCGCGTGGCCACCGTTCGATGGGAAAGGGCCGGGGCCCGGTGGACACACCGGCTGGTGTGCGTCAGTGAGGGAGAGCGTGTGCAGGGCGAGGCCGCCGGAATACCGGCTCCGTACGTCGTGATCCCCAACGGGGTGGACCTTGGTCACTTCGATGGTCTCGAAGGCCTGACACGTGAGGCGGCAAGGCGCCGACTCGGCGTGGCTCCCTCCGTACCGCTCGCGGTGTGCGTCGGGCGGCTGTGCAGGCAGAAGGGTCAGGACGTCCTGCTCAGGAGCTGGGGAGGGATCGTCGACCGAGTACCAGGCGCGCAGCTCGTTCTGGTCGGGGATGGGCCGGACCGGGAGATGCTGGAGAACCGGGCGTCCTCCGGCGTGGTTTTCGCCGGAGCGGTCGAGGACCCTCGGGACTGGTATCGCGCGGCGGATCTCGTCGTCTTGCCTTCGCGCTGGGAGGGGATGGCGCTCGCACCGCTGGAGGCCATGGCATCGAGCCGTCCCGTTGTGGTGACGGACGTGACGGGAGCACGCGAATCGCTTCCCTGGGGCCACGCATCGCGCGTCGTGGTGCCGCCCGACGACGCCGAGGCGCTCTCCGGCGCGGTGGCATCCCTGCTGTCGGACCGCGCGACCTGCGACATCCTGGGCCGGCAGGCGCGTCTGCACATCCGCCGGAACCACAGCGTGGGCCAAGTCGTCGAGCGCATGTACACGGTGTACGAAGATGCCCGCAGCGCCTGGGGTGCGAGCACCGGCCGCTCACCGGCTGACGGGGCGACTACCGGGTGGCCCATCCACGTACGGCACCCACCGTCTTGGCAAGATCGCGTACGGCCGTGACCAGGGGGATGACGGGCAAGGCGGCCCAGTGCCGCCCGTGGACGGCCCGTGCCACCGGCAGCGACAGGTAGACGGCGGCCGCAACGGCTGCGACGCCTCGGGCACGGGGGCCTCGCAGCACCGCGGCGGGGGCGGCGAGGTAGGCGACTCCTCTCAGGACATCGCGGCCCAGCAAGCGCACATCGCCCAACTGCCCGTTGCCCTGGCCGTAACGGAAGTACATCACCGTGGTACTGCGGAGTGTCGGCCGCTGCTCCCAGTCCACTTCGGCGGAGAGGACCAGGGCGGCACGGCGGCCTGCCGCTATGACACTGCGGGCGAAGGCCAAGTCCTCGGCTGTCTTGAGATGTTCGGCGAACCCGTGGGCGTCCTGCCACGCCTCGTGGCTGAAAGCCATGGAACGACCGCTGGGCGTGGACGCCTCGAATGCCCGGCCGAAGCAGCGGCAGTACACACGCGTCCAGGGCCCCGGATGGCGGGCCTCCTCGGGAACCGGGTATCCCACCAGCGCCATGGCTTCGGCGGCCACCCCGTGGCCGCTCACTCGGTACCCGCCCGTCAGCAGGTCGGCCGGGTGTGGTTCGGCCCACGCCGCACGCAACCGGGCCAGCCAGTCCGGAGCGGGGACGCAGCCCGCGTCGGTGCAGGCGACGAGGGAGTTGCGAACCGCGCGGACGCCGGCATTGCGAGCCGTGGGGAGGCCTCGGTGGGGGATCCGGAGAACACGCACTCTGGAGTCCCTGGACGCCCAGGTGGCGGCTCGATCGGCCGTGTCGTCGGTGGAGCCGTCGTCCACTACGACGATCTCGTCGCCGTCCACGGTGAGTTGCGGCAGCAACAGTTCGAGGAGTCGGTCGACACCCTCTCCCTCGTTCCAGAAACAGGTCATGACCGATATCGGTGCCGTACCGGTCAGCCCCGCGCCCGTCAGGCGAGCGGCTTGGGCCAGAGCCTCCGCCAGCAGATCAGCGCACGGCCCCGGACCGGGCGGGGAGACGGCCTGGGTCTTCCCGGCCCTGGCCGGCTCCGCGCGGGTGCCCGGATCCGAGAGCCGGCGCAACGCCGCGGCGATTTCGGCGGGTTCCGCGGGCGGCACCGCAACGACGCCCGGTTCTCCTGGCCATCCTGTCGACCCCTGTGTCACCGCATCGGCGGCGGGGACGAGCCGCGATATGTCAGGCACCCGACCGGTGAAGTCGACCCGATCGGCTATGCCCAGGTCGATCGCCAGCGCCGCAAGCCGCTTCCGCTCGGCCGGCTCGGCCGGCTCGGCCGGCTCGGCCGGCTCGGCCGGCTCGGCCGGCTCGGCCGGCTCGGCCGGCTCGGCCGGCTCGGCCGGCTCGGCCGGCTCGGCCGGCTCGGCCGGACCCTGGGCATCGACCACGGCGAGTCTCCATCGCGACAGTCCGGGCTGGGCGAGCGCCGTGAGGGCGTCGTCCAGGCCATTGTCTCCGGCCGGCCGCGCGGCGGTGAGCAGCAACAGTTCGTCCTGGCCGAGTCTTACCCCTCGCCGGATCAGTTCCGCACGCGCCGTCTCGGGAGACAGCGCGGTGCGGCCTGACGCGGGGAAGGGCACCAGCGTGGCCTTGGGGTGCCTCGATGCGTCAAGCAGAGCAGCCTCCGTCGCCACACAGCCATCGGTCATGGTGGCCAACACCGCCATCAAGGGCCCGTCGAACGAATGGTCGTGTTTGGCCCACACACACCGGACCCCGGCGAGCCACGCGGCCGGAGCGGCTGCCAACGCCGCCTTGACCCCGTTGGCGAGGAGCACGTCAGGGCGGTCGGCGCGCAACTGCTGCGTCAGCCATGCCGTTGCTCCACCGAGTGCGGCGACGGAGTTGCCGGCGGGACGCACGACGCACGGCACCCCTCGACGCGTGAACTCGTCGCGCAGCGGCCCGTCCACCAGCAGGACAGCCTCGACCGCCAGCCGATCGGTGGCATCCAGGAGAGAGAGCAGCCAGGTCCCGGCTGCATCGAGGGCACCGGTGGGTGCCACCACGGTCACGCGCAGCCGATCGGTCATGTGGAACTCCTCTTCGTTCGGCCCACCAGGGAGTGCAGGGCCGGACGCAGCCCGGGGACGCGCCCGGTCATCTGCCGCAGCGCCGTGTAGCCCGGCCGTGTCTTCATCAGGAAGGTCGTGTCCGTGTCGACGGAGGTGACATCGACACGGGGGACGGCAAAGCGGCCTGCCCTTTCGTGCACGCTGAACCCGATCTCGAAGCCCGCATCGGCCACGGCTCTGCGGGCCGCGGCATCATGGTCTCCGTAGGGGTAGGCGAACGCGCGAGGCCGGCGGCCGGTGAGATCGGCCAACGCCCGCAGGGCGTGGGTGACATTGCGGGCCAGCGTCCGGGGATCCGTGCCCGCCAGATGACTGTGGTCCCATCCGTGGCATTCGACATCAAGGCCCGCCCTGACCAGCTCCCGCACGCCGTCGGCGTCCACCAGTGGCTCGTCGGGCATGTCTGCCATCCAGACGGACCTGCCGCCGAGCAGACCGCTGAGCACGAAGACCGTGGCGGGCACGTCGAGCTCCCGCAGCACGGGCAGCCCCTCGTCGAGGAACGCCCGGTAACCGTCATCGAAGGTCAGCAGCACGCTTCGCCTGGGGACATCGCCGCGTAGGTATCTGTCGAGCGTCAAGGGTGTCCAGCCGCGGTCGAGCAGGGTGCCGAGCTGTCTGCGCAGGCTCTCCGGCGAGACGAACAGATTGTGGGGATCGCGCGATGTACTGCGCGTGCCGATCCCGTGATACATCAACACCAAAGCGTCGCTCATCAGATCTCCTTGGCGGCTCGACGACTGACGTGCCGGACGCCGAAGGTCACCCATCCCGCGACCAGCAGGGCCGCGACGATGGCGACAGCGCGAAGCAGCGTGCGGGAGGGCTTGCGCTGCGCGGCGGCCGGATCGGCGGGAGCGGTCACCTCCCCGGAGATCAGCTTGTCGCTGTCGGTGGCCCCGGCGACCACGGAAGCGATCGCGTTGGCGGCTTCGGCGGCCTGAGCGGAGTCCACGACCGTCACCTTGATGTCGACGTTGGCCGTCGTCTGCTGCACCGACACCGACACAGCGTCGCGCAGCCGTGCGGTCGTCATGGAGCTGCGCCGGGCCGCGGAGTCCAGTGTCGTACTCGCACCCGCCACCACCGCGTACTTGGTGGCAGCCAGTTGGACGATGTCCGCCTGGACGCCGGGCGCGCGTGGCGCGAAGGAAACGGTACTGGTGACCGCGTAGCGAGTGGGCTGCTGCGCGATCGCGGCCAGGCCGACGCCGAGCACGACCAGCCCCGCGAGCAGCCCCGCGAGGATCGCAGGCCGATTGCGACGGACGCGACGGGGGACCTTGTCCTGGTCATTCCTCTCTTCCGGCTGCTTTTCCGACTGTGCCCGGGGGTACCCGGCCGACGTCGAGGCTGTCGGATTCTTCATTTCGGCCACCTTTGGGATCGTCATTGCCGGGCATCGCCGACCGGGTACGGGCACATGCCGCGAGCAGGCCGATGAGCAGCCATGTCACCGTCCCCAACACGGGGTTGCGCAGGGAGTAGTCGACGGTTCCCTGGGCGATGACGGCGGCGAGCGCCGCGGCCGCCGCGGCCGAGACACCGCTTTCCACTGAGACCGCCGAGGAGGGCGTGAGCCCGTGGCCGCCGCTCGTGAGGCCGGCGGCCACACCGCGATTGCGCAGTGCTTCCCGCGAGCCCACACCGATCGCGGTGACGAGCGCCGCCACCCCCAGAACCCCCTGCTCCGCGCCCACGGTGAGGTACAGGACGTGGGCGTGCTCGACCTGCCGTACATCGGTGGACTGCGCCAACCCCTGTGCCGCCGCTGCCTGATAGGCGGCGGGGCCGCTGCCCAGCAACGGCCGCTGAGTCATCTGCTGGACGGCCCCGGCCCAGGCGGCGGGCCGTTCGTCGTAGGGACTGCGTTCGCCGGTGAAGATCGAGGAGAGACGTTCGGCGAAGACCGGTGACCCCGATGTCGCGGGCACGGCCACCAGCAGTCCCATGACCACCGCGCCCACACCCGTCAGACAGATCAGCAGTGGCCGGCGAGCCCCGCGGAGCAGCACCATCAGGACGGCCAGGCCCGCGACGGCACCGATCCAGGAGCCGCGGGAGAGGCTGAGTACGAGTGCCGTCAGAGCCAGTACCGAGGCGACTGCGCACAGCGCGCTCAGCGTCGTGCGCCGTCGGCGCAGGGTGACGATGGCCATGGCCAGGCTGAAACAGAGCATCATCGCCGCGCAGAGGCCGAGTTCGTTGGGCTGCGCGAACGTTCCTGTCGGCCGGTTGTCGACCACTGTCGCGTTGTACTGGGCCTGAAGGTTCGGAATCGAGGTGAGGACGCTGCCGCACAGCACTGCCCCCCCGACGACGACGGCCATCGCCAGCACCAGGAGGTCGGTACGCCGCTCCGGCGCCGCGACGGCAGCCGCCGCCAGGGCCAGCCCGACCAGATAGTTCACGCACTGCGTCAGTGAGTGGCTCGGGTTGAAGGTCGTGAGGGTGGACAGGAGCGCGGACACCACCAGGAGCGCCGAGGCCGCGATCACCGGAGACCAGCCGACGCGCCGTCCCCGGCCGTTGATCCGCGCCGCCAGCACGATCATGGCAGCGAAGGCGGCGGTGATCTGCACGAGGTTCATGGCCAGGGGCAGTTGGATGCCCCCTGCCGGAAGGAGCAACGCGAAGCCGGCCACGGCCAGCACCGGTCGACGGATGGCGGCAGCCACCAGCAGGACCAGCACCGGTACGCCGAGGAGGAGTCCGAGGCCGAGGGGGACACTCCGCCCGCCAACCCACAGGGCCGCGGCGGTCAGCGCGGCCGCGCAGCCGACGCCGAGGGCGGTGCGTCCGTCGAGTCCCATCGCCCGGATCACGGGGCCCCGCCCGTATCCGTGGTGTCCGACGGTGCGGCGGTCCGCACGCGGTCGGCCAGCCCGCGCAGGGCACCCGCGGCCCGGGCCGCCGCGAGAGTACCGACGGCCGGTGGAACGGCGGGCAGAGCGGCCCAGCTGCCACGGCGGACGGCCCTGACGACCGGCGGCGAGAGATAGGCGCAGACCACGGCGGCTGTCACCGGCCGCATACGTCGGCGCGTCACCGCCGCGGCCAGGATGCCCGCGTACACGGCTGCCCGGACCGCTGCCCCGGCCAGCTGCCCGCGGTCCGCCAGACGCCCCAGCTCCTCACCCTGACGGAAGGCCTGCTCCCAGCCGGCCTCGGCGCAGTCCACCACGGCGGAGCCCACCACGGCGGCCCGGTGCCCTGTCTCCGTCACCGCCCGCCCGAAGAGCGCGTCTGCGCCCGGCGTGGGCCGTTCGGGGAAGCCGCCGGCGTCCTGCCAGGCCTGGCGGGTGAAGGCGAGCGAACGCCCGGACGGTCCGGTGGTGCAAAGGCCCCGGCCGAAGAGCAGCCGGTGCATCCGAGTCCACGGTCCCGGACCGCGTCGGGCCTCCTCCGGGAGCGGATACGCCAGGGCCACGGCTTCGGAGAACACTCCGTGACCTGCCACCCGGCAGACCCCGGTCAGCAGGCCGGCCGGCTCCGGCTCGGCAGCCGCCGCCCGCATCCGGGCCAGCCAGTCCGGCGCGGGTACGCAGTCCGCCTCGGTACAGGCGATCAGCGCGTTGGCCGCTTCCCGGACACCGGCGTTGCGCCCCGCCCCAGGCGTCGCGCCGGGCCGGGCCAGCAGCCGGACCCGGGCGTCGCGGGACGTCCAGGCAGCCACACGCCGGGCCGTGTCGTCGGCCGAGCCGCGGTCCACCGCCACGATCTCGTCACCGTCGACGGTGAGCTGACGCAGTAGCAGCGCGAGGAGTCCGTCGATCGCCTCGCCCTGGTCCAGCACCGTGACCACCACCGACACCGGTGCCACTCCGCGCAGGCCGGCGCCGGGCAGCCGGGCGGCCCCGGACAGCGTCTGCGCGAGCAGCCGGGCACACTCGGCCGGACCGGGATTCGCGGCGGTCCTGCGGAGTCCGGCCCGGCCCATGGCCGTCCGGGTGTCCGGGTCGGCGAGCCGGCCCAGAGCGTCCGCCACCCTGTCTGGGGCGGCCGGTGGCACGGCGATCCCGCCGGGGGGTGCCGCCGCCGGACCGGCCACCCGGTCGGCGACCGAACCGGGCCCGGTGGTGATCACCGGTACGCCGTTGAGCATGGCCTCGATGGCGGTCCCGCCGAACGCCTCCTGCCCGGGCCCGGTGCCGTCGGGCTTGGTGAGCAAGGCGACGGAGTCGGCTGCCGGGATGATCCGCCAGGCGTCCTGGATCCAGCCGGCGAAATCGACGCGGTCCGCCACTCCGAGCTCCTCAGCCAGCGTGGTGAGCCGTTGCTGCTCGCCCGGATCGCTCGGGTCGGCGGGGCCGACCACGGCCAGGCGCCAGCGCTCACCGCCGGGCCGCGCGAGGGCCGTGACCGCGTCGTCCACGCCCTTGTACGAGACCAGCCGGCTGATCGTGAGCAGCAGCCGTTCGTTGCCGTCGAGTCGCGCCCCGCGCCGGGCCAGTTCCTCGCGGGCGGCTGTGCGGGGCAGAGCGGTTCCCTCCGGCGCGGGAACCGGTACGAGCACGGCTCGCGGGTGGTGCGAGGCGGCGATCAGCCCGGGTTCGGTGCCGATGCAGACGTCGGTGACGGCCGCCAGCGCCCGGGTCAGGGGTCCGTCGTAGGAGTGGTCGTGTTTGGCCCAGACACAGGGCACCCCGCAGAGCCGGGCGGCGGGGGCGGCCGCCACCCCGGCCTTGATGCCGTTGGCGAGGATCACATCGGGTCTTGTGGCGCGCAGCCGGCGCAGCAGCCACGCGTCGGTGGCGGCGATGGCGGCGGCGGAGCGGCCGGTGGGACGCAGGGCGCACGGGATGTTCCGCCGGGCGAACTCGTCCCGCAGCGGCCCGTCGGCCAGCAGCACGGCGTTCACATCGAGCCGGTCGGTGGTGTCGAGCAGGGAGAGCAGCCAGAGTTCGGCGCCTCCGACGACCCCGTAGGGCGCCACGATGGTGACCCGCAGCGGACCGTTCATGTGAGCCTCCTCCGCCGGAGCATTCTGCGTAGGACCTGCACCTGGTGAGGGTCGGTGCGCTGGGTGACCAGCAGCCAGCACGCCACGTACAGCGCTGCCGCGCCGAGCAGGGCCGGTGCGAGAGGCAGGGGCGCCAGCAGCGGTGCGCAGGCGAGAGCCGACGCCGCCACGGCGGGCAGCAGAACCCGGGGCAGCCTGGGCGTTCCCATCCTGGTCCGGCCCAGCAGAATCAGGGCGGCCGCGTAGACCGCGTACGAGAGAGTGGTGGTGAACGCGGCCGCGAGCCCGCCGTAGCGGGGGATGAGGGCGAGGTTCAGGCCCAGGTTCACCACCAGCGCGACCAACGAGCTGTAGAGCGCGCGCAGGGTCGGACCGGCCGCGACGACGGAGAAGGAAGCAAGGTAGGACATGCCGAAAAAAAGAGGTGCCGGGGCGAGCCAGGCGAGCATGCCGGTCCCCTCGTCGGCGAACTGCGTGCCGAACAGAATGCGCAGCACGCCGTGTCCCCGGCACCACAGGAGCGTCGCGTACGGGACATACACCGCCGCCATCATGCTGATGCCCAGCTCGGTGTAGTGCTGGACCCGCTTGGGCTCGGGGGTGCTCGCCATCAGGGGGAAGAGGACCCGGGCGGCCACGAAACCGACGAACAGCGTGGTCTCGAGCAGGCGGTAGGCGGCGGCATAGATACCGACCGCCCGGTCGTCGACGAACCAGGCGATCATCACCGTGTCGATCCGGAAGAGCACCATCAGCACCAGCGAGGCCACGCCGATGATCCAGGTGCCGCGGTTCAGCCGCACCAGACTCGCCCGGGACACGGCATGCCAGTCGGGCGCGACGCCCGTGCGCCGCGTCAGCACGGCGGCGGTCAACGGCCCGACCAGGGTCCCCGCCAGAAACGCCACGGCCAGTCCGGTGAGCCCGGTGTCGCCGAACAGCGCCGCAAGAGCCGCGCCCGCGGTCAGCAGCCGCTGCATCAGGTGGACGATCGCCATCATGCCCTGCCGCTCCAGCACGGCGGCGGCGGACCGGTACGCCTCCGTATAGGTGTCCATCAGTACGGCGGCGACGATGAGCAGTCCGGCCGCGGCACCCTGCCGGCCGGACAGTGACGTGAGCCCCGTCAGCGCGCCGACGACCGCGAAGGCCAGGACGACAAGGAGGGTGCGCATGGCCAGCAGCTCGGCCAGCAGGGCCCGCAGGCGCGTCGATTCGGCGCTGGCCCGCTGGATCACCACCGCGTCGTACCCCCACATCGGCAGCACGGCGGCGAGCATGCCGACCGCCAGCGCATAGGAGAAGGCGCCGAAGTCGGCCACGCCGAGCATCCGGGCGGCGCCCACGGTGAGGACCAGCATGGACAGCTTGCCGACGATCTCGGCGGCGCCGAGAGTCAGCGCGGTGCGGGCGGTGTGCACCGGCCGGTCCTGGACGGGTCTGCGGCCGGCGGGGCCGGCGCGCCTGCGTCCGGTGGTGGCCCGGATGTCGTCGGGGTGCGGGTCGGCGGGCTCCTCGCTCAGAGCCCATCCCCGCTGCACGGCGGCAGGGGGACAGCAGCTCAAACGGGGATGGTTCACCATCGACCACCTTGACCCTGGTCTCCCGAGTGCGTACACGATCAATCAATGCTTGCCCATACGCCCCGCCCCTGCCAGCGGAGGACCCCGTTCGCCGAGCGCTTCGACGGCGCGACGCAGGGCGCCGAAGGCGGGCTTGGCGCTTCCGTCGCCGCGGCGCAGGCCGAAGAAGTTCTGGTTCGACGCGGTGTCGGTCCCGAGATCGCGGTCGGTGTACCAGATCAGCGCACTCACCCGCGGGGTCCGGGCCGCCGTGGGCACCGCGTCCGCGGCGATCGCGGCCTGCCGCTCCTCGGTCACGTGGGCCGGTCCGTTCGTGGGCGCGCCGTACTCGGTGATCCACACAGGCGTGTCGGGCGTGCCGTGCGCGGACAGTACGCCTCGCAGGCTGTCCTGCGTACGGCCGATCCTGTCCCAGGCTGTGCCCTGCGGGGCTCTGGAGCTCGCGAGGTACGGATAGGTGTACGGGTGGTAGCCGACGGCGTCGACGAGCCGGTCGCCGCCCTGTGTCAGCACGGCCGTGAGGAAGTCCGTCGCCGAGATGGCCGCGTTCTCGGTGCTCGCCGCGGCGAGCCCGCCGAGGATGACGTAGGCCGACGGATCCGTATGCCGCAGAGCCCGGCTCGTCGTCCGCAGGAGCGTCGTGTAGGCGGCCGCGTCGGGGGCTGGCTGCCAGAAGCCGGGGATGTTCGGCTCGTTCCAGACTTCCCACGTGCGGATGCCCCGCGGCGCGTACCGTGCCGCGGCAGCCCCGGCGAAGGTGGCGAACGCCTCGGGGTCGGCAGGCGCGCACTTGTCGGCGGTACAGCCCGCCGAGCGCGCCCACGGCGGCGTGTAGGCGAGCACGGGCAGCACGGTGAGGCCGCGTGAGGTGGCCGCGGTGACGACGCGATCGAACAGATGCCATCGGTAGCCGTCCGGCCCGTCGGGCTGGATGTCCTGCCAGGACAGGTCGGCCCGGACCCAGCGCGCGCCCACCGTGACGGCGTCGTCGAGCGCGGCGGCCAGATCCTCGTCGGACATCCAGACGAGGCGGTCGCCGTACGCGATGCCGAGCCGCAGGGACGGGGTCGTGGACGTGGAGTCGTGCGACGCACAGCTCGTGGCCAGGAGGGCCCCGGCCACCAGCACGATCAGCGCGAGCCAGGTGACCGAACGACGGCGTCCGAGGTGGTTCATCGCCACCTGATCCAACGTACGTGTGGAGTTGACTCCCCGCATTCCTGGGCGCAAGGTGTACGTATACATCGTAAATTTACGCACGCATCTATGCTATTTCGGGCGTGAGGCACATGACAGTCCAGTGGCCGCGATGGGAACCGAGGCGCAGCACCGGCCGGCCGCATCACCTCCTGCGCGCCGCGCTGGTGCTCGGCCTCGCCGCCGTGCTCGCCCTGCTCGGCCTCGGCGCCGGCGCGGTGTGGTGGGGCACCAACCACTACGGCGACCAGGTCACCCGCATTCCCGACGCCTTCCCGGCAGGCCCCCGCCCGCCCAGACCTCCGGCCCACGACGGCGGTACGACCTTCCTGCTGGCAGGGGTCGACAGCCGCTCGGGGCGGCCGACCACCGGCAGTGACGCGACGGCGCGCCTGTGGACGTACGGCGCGCAGCGCAGCGACACGCTGATGCTGGTGCACCTGAGCGGCGACAAGGGAACCGTCCATGTGATGTCCCTCCCGAGGGACAGCTGGGTGCCCGTCCCCGGCCATGGCTCGGCAAAGATCAACGCCGCGTTCTCCTGGGGCGGCCCGCCCCTCATGATCCAGACGGTGGAGCAGCTCACCGAGAGCCGCGTCGACCACTTCTGCGTGATCGACTGGAACGGGTTCAAACGCCTCACCGACTCCGTCGGCGGCGTACCCGTCACGGTCCACGAGGACTCGTACGACTCGGCGCGACAGCGGCACTGGACGGCCGGCACCCATGTCATGCACGGCGACGAGGCGCTCGCGTACGTCGGGCAGCGGCATGGTCTGCCCGGCGGCGACCTGGACCGGATCAAGCGTCAGCAGCAGTTCCTGCGCGGCCTGGTCGGTGAGATACGGGGCCGGGTCGGCCTCACTGACCCGCTCGGCGCCGCCAGGATGCTCGACGCGATCACGGGCACGGTGAGCGTGGACGACCGGATGTCCAACGGCGACCTGCGCGGCCTGGTGTTCGGCCTGCGGCACCTGGACGCGTCGGACGCCCGGTTCGCCACCGCGCCGGTCCTCCGGTCGGAGACGGTCAGCGGGCAGTCCGCCCTGGTCCTGGACCGGGAGAAGCTGCGGGCCGAGTGGCGTGCGGTCGAGACCGGGGAAGCCGAATGACAGTTGACCTGGGACGCCCGCGAGGTGCTGATGTTACAGACGCCGTAAATACGCGGTTTATCTCTCAGCTCGAATCCACAGGCTGATCTTTTCTGCTCGAAAGCACCGCATGGCGCCTCCTTCTGGGGACCCGATGCTGCGGGCCGATGTCCTGACGAAGGCGTCGGTGATCCATGAGCGGCCAGGCTTTCCGGCGCTCTGGCCCCGAACCACTTCCGGCTGCTGTCCGGCAGATAACGCGGCCCGGTTCTTGCCTTCGGTCTTGGCTCGGTACAGGGCGGTGTCAGCGTCCCGCAGCGCTTCTGCCGACGTGGTCGGCCCGGTGATGCTCCGCGCTCCGATGCTTGATGTCACGTGGACCGGCCGAGAGTGGACTCCATGCGCTCGTTCAGCAGCGCTCGATTGGCGAGACCCGCCAATGGGTCGTGGGTCGCCTGATGGCTCAGCTACTTCTGGAGCTGCCGCCGACATTGGCCAGCACGGTCAACGGCCACATCAGGATGAGCGCGATCAGGATCGACAGTCGCTGCCGGGGCATCCTCTCCTGGTCTTCCGCCAGCTGTGCCGGCCGGCGGACGAGTGCAGCGCCGCCGCCCCCAGCAGGAGAGAGGAGACCATCCAGCCCGCTTCGGCCACGTCCTCCGGGATCACGGTCCCGGTGGCCAGCGTTCCGTAGTGGAGGCCGTCGGCAGCGAGCAGGATCAGAAGCCATCCGATGCACACGGGATAGGCGATGGACACCGCGAGCGGCCACGCGGACATCTCACTGCGCAGGTAGGGGGCGATGCGAAGACCTGCACAGCTGAACGGTCAAGGACCGCGGGCCGGCGTCAGCGGAGCAGCGGACAGCGGCCGCCCTGATTGCCGGTGACGGCCGTCGCCTTGAATCGGGCCTCCAGCACCGGGTGTTGGCTGACCCTGCAACTGCCGTGCCTCACCCGTGCGGAACCTTGGGCGGACGGTCACGCACCTCGCACGGCAGGAGGGGCGACGAACGCGATCAGCGCGATCCCGTCGGCTGGGCGAGGCGGCGGGCGGGCAGGGTGGCGGTGGGCCACGGGAGGCTGTCGCGCGTGGTGCGGCGGAGGTGTCGTACGTACTGCTCTCGCGGTACGAGAATGCCGCCGAGGTCGCGGACGTGCGGACTTTCCCGCTGCGCGTCGAGCAGCTCGCCGCCGGCCTGTGCGAAGCGCGCCGCGAGGTCGGTCACCGCGACCTTCGAGGCACCGGGACGGTGGAAGAACATCGAGTCCATGCTGAAGACCGATCCGACCTGCAGGCCGAAGACGCCGCCGATCAGATCGCCGTCCTCCCACACCTCGACGCTGTGAGCATGACCCAGATCGTGCAGGCGGACCAGGCTTGCGATCAGCTCGTCGGTGAGCCACAGGGGGACGCGGCCGGCGCGGCATTCGCGGACGACCGCCTCGAACCGCCGGTCCAGGCTGGTCGACCACGGCAGCCGGTTGCGCAGCCGCCGGGCGAGGCTCCGACTGAGGTGCGTGGCCGAGACAGGCAGCACCGGCCTGGGGTCGGGCGACCACCAGGAGACGGCGTAGGGATCGGCCGATTCCTCGCCCACGAGCCGGATGCGGCCTTCCCGGACCTGATCGGCGAAGACCACCTCGTTCAGGGCGCGGGTGTACTCGTCGGATGCCGGGAACGGATAGACCCCGGCCCGGTACGCCGCCAGGAGGCCCGCGGGGCTGAGGTCGGCGCCGAAGGCCACCGGTCCGTCGGGCGCCGCTTCCCGTACGTCCAGCTCCTCCCAGCGAGGGCATCGGCTCACCACTGTGTCGCTTCCTGCCCTTGGCTCTTCACCGACCGGAAGCCGTCGGCCTGCTGGAGGAAGTCGATGTAGCGGTCCATCATCTCCGCGTCCACCGGCGGAATGTCGATCCCGGCGTCCACCAGGGCACGTTCCGCGTTGCCGCGGGTGAACTCCGTGAAAACGCCCTGGAAGTACATCTCGCTCACGGTGATGTCGGCGCGCGCACACCGGTCGACGAAGAGCGGGACGAACGGGGTGATCGGGTCGGTGGGGTGCCCGGCCGCGTACTTCACCAGAGCGGCGACCCACTCGGCGTACGGGATCTGCTGGACCGGGTGACCCCGCCGGCGCAGGCGCTCGGCGAGAGAGTTCAGCAGCGTGGGACGGGGGTTGGTCAGGTGGTAGACCTCGCCGCGGGCGGGATGGCGGGTGGAGATGTGTCCGACGGCGCGGGCTAGGTGGTCGGCCGGCAGGAAGTCCAGCGCCAGTCGGACGTCCGGGCACAGCCCGGTCCGCGCGATGAAGTCGAAGAGGGCGGCCAGCTCGCTGCTGGTGTTCATCACGCCGGTTCCGTCGCGGCCCGTGATGTCCATCAGGCGGTAGACGGCGACCGGCAGGCCCGCGTCGGAGGCCTTCTTCAGCAGCGCTTCGCCGACCCATTTGGTCTCCACGTATCCCACCGACAGATACTCGGGGAAACGCAGCGGCGTGCTCTCCGTCACCTCGCGCACCCCGGCAGGCCCGAATCCGGCGAGCACCGCCATGCTGGAGGCGAAGTGGACCGGGACGGCCCGGCCGGCGGCGAGGCGGATGATCTCGTACGTTCCGTCGACGTTGACCGCGCGCAACTCGTGGTACGGGTAGATGAAGTTGACCTGGCCACCGAAGTGGTAGACGGCGTCGATGGTCGATCCCAGCTCCTCGAACCGGCTTGGGGACAGCCCCAGTCCGGGCTTGCCCAGGTCGCCGACGACCGGCTGGACGCGCTCGCTGGACAGATCGGTGAGAACGTACCGCTGGTGGCTCGCGCGGATCCGCTCCATGCCGCGCTGGTCGTCGGAGGCCCTGACCAGGCACAGGACCCGCCCCGTCGTCCTGCGCAACAGCTCGTCGATCATGTAGGCGCCGCAGAACCCCGTCGCCCCGGTGAGGAGGACGTCGCCGGGGCACCGGGGGTCCGGAGCCGACGCGTCACGGCCCACTGCCGGCATGTGCCGATCGGTCTCGGCGGCGAAGTCGACGCTCCCGCCGTCCGGGTGGGCCAGTGTGCCGGCACGTGCCTGGCGTACGGACTCCGCGAACGCGGCGAGCGTCGGATACCGCAGCAGCGAACGGGTCAGGTCGCGGATCTGTGTGACGCCGATGCCGAACACGACGCGGGTCCGGGCGAGCATCTCCATGGCCAGCAGCGAGTTGCCGCCCAGCTCGAAGAAGTCGTCGTGCGGACGGACATAGTCCACATCCAGGATCTGGCCCCACAACTGGGCCATCCCCTGCGGCACCAGACGGTCGTCGGCGCCAATAGTCCGTGCCGCGGTCACGGGTTCCGGCACGGCCCTGCGGTCGAGTTTTCCGCCGGGTGTGACGGGCAGCCGCTCCACCGCGTGGAAGGCCGCCGGGATCATGTGGCCCGGCAGGACCTCGGCGAGCGCCGAGCGCAGCCGTGCGCGCAGCACCTCTGTTTCGCCGCCGGCCGGCGGCGAGGTCGGCGTGAAGTACGCGATGAGGTCCCGGTCGCCGCCTGCGCGTGTCCGGGCCACCACCATCGCCTGCCCGATCTCCGGGTGGGAGGCGAGCGCGGCCTCGACCTCGGCCGGGTCGACCCGGAACCCGCGGATCTTCATCTGGTCGTCGACCCGGCCCAGGACTTCCAGGTTGCCGTCCGGGCGTCGGCGGCCCAGATCCCCGGTGCGATACATCCGGCCCCCGGGCGCCGAGCCGTGCGGGTCGGGCAGGAACTGCTGCGCGGTCAGGGCGGGTTGCCGCCAGATACCACGTGCCAGCACCGGGCCGCCGAGGTAGATCTCGCCGCGCTCGCCCGGCGGCACCGGGCGCAGTTCGGCGTCGAGCACGTGGACGTGATTCCCCTCCAGGGGCCTGCCGATCGGGGCGACTGCGGTGTCCGGCGCGGCGAGCACTTCCTCGTTCAGGTCGCAGAGCGTGGAGGTGATGGTGGTCTCGGTGAGTCCGTAGGCGTTGACGAGTCGCGCGCCGGGGATCCGGTGCAGAATGGCGCGGCAGTCCTTCGTGGTGACGATCTCGCCGCCGACGATGACGAGCCGCAGCGACGCGAGGCTCTCGTCGCGGTCCGGGACGGAGACGATCCGATGCCAGTAGGCGGGGGTCAGGTCGGCGACGGTGATCCCGTACTCCGGGAGGCGGTGCAGCAGGTCGGTGGGCGCCCACGTATGCGTTCCCGCGGGGACGAGTGTCGCGCCGCTGATCAGCGTGGCAAAGATCTGCTCCAGTGAGGTGTCGAAGCCGAGCGCCGCGGCGTGCAGCACCCGGTCACCGGGCCTGAGTTCGTATGCCCGGGCCACCGCGGTGAGGGAGTGGGCCAGCGACCGGTGCGTGATCATCACTCCCTTGGGAGGTCCGGTGGAGCCGGAGGTGTAGATCACGTAGGCGAGGTCGTCCAGCCGTGGGCAGGGGCCCGGTCGCGGTCCCTCCCGAGGCGCCTGCGCGGCCGGTTCCCCGGTGTGGATGATCCGCGCCTCGCACTCGGCGAACATCGGGGCGTGCTCACGGCTCGAGACGACGAGGCGTGAACCGCTCTCCCGGACCAGTCCGGCCACCCGTTGCCGCGGAGTTGCCGGGTCGAGGGGCAGGAACGCGCCGCCGGAGCTCAGCACCGCCAGCAGCGCGACGACCAGCTCGGGCCCGCGGTCGAAACACACGGTGACGACGGGCTCCGTGTCGACACCCGACTCCCGCAGCCGGTGGGCAAGCCGGTCCGCGCGGCCGGTCAGCTCCGCGTAGCTGAGCCGGCCCTCGTCCGAGAGCACCGCGATAGCGGACGGCTCACGCCGGGCCCGCTCCCGGACCAGCTCGGGCACGGTGCCCCGCCCGGGTCCCGGGGGTCGCCCCTCGGTGCGGGCGCTCGCAGGCCGCATGTCGGTCCACAGACGGTCCACCAGGCTTCCGCACCACCCGGCGGACTCCGGTCCGCCGATCCGACGCCACCCTGCCGGAATCCGACGGTCGGCAGGCCAGATGGCGTACTGCTCCTCGTCGTTGCGCAGCACGACGCACGGTGCAGCCGACTCTGCCGACAGGTGATCACGTTCCGTCACCTCGGACCTCCTGCCTCGCGCGGCGTTCCGCGGAGTACGACCTGCCTCTCCCGCGCGGGAGAGGGCCGCCGCCCTCACCGCTTCCTTTCCGCGGGCGCCCCGGGCGATCCAGCCAGGCGGCCGAGCGGCGGCGCAAGGACGAGGTGCTCCGCCTCCTCGGCGCTGACCGGCTCGGCGAAAAGATACCCCTGGCCGAGTCGGCAGCCCATGGAGATCAGCGACTCCTGCTGCCTCACGTCCTCCACTCCTTCGGCGATCACCGTGAGGCCGAGGGTGTCGGCGAGATGCGTGATGCCCTCGACCAGGGCGTACTGCTCGGACGAGCGCCCGAGTTGGTCGACGAACGACTTGTCGATCTTGAGTATCGAGATCGGGAACTCACGCAGATAGCTCAGCGACGAGTAGCCCGTTCCGAAATCGTCAATCGCGAAGCGGATCCCAAGGTCGGTGAGCGAACTCATCTCAGCCAGGATGCGCTCGTCGTTGTACATCAGCACACTCTCGGTCAGTTCCAGTACGAGAGACGACGGTTCGATGCCGGAGAGTTGCAGGGCACGCCGCACCACGTTGTGGAACTCGTCGTCCCGGAACTGACGCGGCGACACATTCACGCTGACGTAAGGTGCGTTGCGGTCGGCCGTCCCGGCGCGCAGCACAGTGTCCTCCCACCGGACCGCCTCGGCCGCGGCCTGGTCGAGCACCCAGGCGCCGAGCGGGACGATCTGCCCGCTCTCCTCGGCCAGCGTGATGAACTGCTCCGGCAACACCATGCCGCGCGTGGAGTGGGGCCAGCGAACCAGCGCCTCAAAGCCGGCGATCTGCCCGCTGGCCAGCTCCACGATGGGCTGGTAGAGCACCATGAACGACGTCTCGATCGACGAACTGTCCAGACCCTCCTGCAACTTGGCACGCTCGGCCATGCCGCTCTGCAGCTCCGGGTGGTAGCTGCGCCACTGGCGCTTGCCCGCCGTCTTCGCCGCGTACAGGGCGAGATCGGCGTGCGTCAGCAGTTCGACCGAGTCGATGCTGTCCTCCGTCGTCGCGACGCCGACGCTGGCGTACATGCTCACCGGCCCCACACTGAGCCGGAACGGCTCGGCGAACACGGACATCACGTGTTCGGTGAACCGTTCCACGCCCGCCGGCGTAACGGAACCCTCCACCAGGAGGGCGAACTCGTCGCCGCCGATGCGCGCGGCGGTGTCGGAGGCACGGACGGTGGTCTGCAGCCGGAGTGACAGCGCGACCAGGAGTTCGTCGCCCACGCCGTGGCCGTGTATGTCGTTGACGACCTTGAACTCGTCCACGTCGACGAAGAGCACGCCGACCACCGTGCCCTCGCGCTGGGCCTGCACCAGGGCGTGGTTGATCCGCTCCTGGAAGAGCACGCGGTTGGCCAGGCCGGTGAGCGAGTCATGGAACGCCTGGTGGGTGAGTTCGCGTTCGAGCTTGCGCTGTTCGGTCACGTCCCGCAGGGTGAGCACCACCCCACCGACGGTGGCTTCCTCGCGCAGGTCGCTCCACCTCACCTCGACCTCGATGGTCGCCCGGTCGGTGCGGACCATGCGCCAGTGCTCGCGCCTGGTCTGGTATTCGCGGCTCCGTATCCGGTCGAGCGTCTCGGCCACCGCGCGGCTGTCCTGCGGCGGCACCAGATCGATCAGCTGGGTGCCCTCCAGGTCCGGAACGCCCAGCATCTGGTCGGCGGAGGGACTGGCATAGCGGACCCGGTCGTCGTCGAGGATCAGGATGACGTCGGAGGCGTTCTGCACCAGCGTGCGGAAGTACATCTCGCTGTTGCGCCGGTTGACCTCCTGGGCGAGGGTGACCCGCGCCGCGGCAAGTGCCGTCTGCGCGGCGAGAGTCTCCAGCGTGTCTCGGAGCACGAGCAGGTCATGCTCGTTCCCGGCCACGATCAGCGCCCCGACCAGCGGGTCGTCCGAGGGGTGGTCCTGCGAGGTGAGCGGGCAGACCAGCGCGTGGCCGGTGCGGGTGGGCACCTCGTCCGAGCCCGTGATGTGGGCGGCAAGATCGGGCCCCGCAGCACCGAGGGGCACCAGGCGGCTCTCGCCGGACGCGATCAGTTCCCGTACGGCGGCGGTCGCCCGCGCGGACAGGGGCCCGCGTGCGCCGCCGTGCGCCCTGCTCATCCAGAGCATGTTGTCCGGCACAGTGAGCAGCGCGGAACGCTGTGGACTGTTAGGCATCAGCTCCGTCACCGCGGAGTGGACGGCTGCGGCCAGATCTCGCAGATCGCCCGCTCCGCCCAGCGACGACACCGCGTTGCGCAGCACCTTCTCCCGGCCGACTGCCCGCCGGTGGGTCGCCACCACGCCCGCCAGGCGGTAGAGCACGAGGAGGAAGAGCACCGCGGAGAACACCCCGATGACACCGACGTCGGACCTCACACCGCGCACCCCCTCCGTCAGGAGGATGACCGGCGCGATCAACGACGCCAGGGCGAGCAGGCTCACCCGCCCCATGCCGGTCTCGGCGCGCCACGCAACCGGATGGGTCAGCGACCGCATGGTCGGATCGAGAGCGGCGGCCGCCCAGGCGCCGTACAGAACGGCCCAGCCGAGATCGACCGCGGTGCCAGTGCGCCAGGTCCCGTTCAGTTGAATCAGGCCGTACGCCACGTCGGCGGTGAGCAGGCCGACAGTGCCCGCGGCGAGCAGCATGAGCGAGCGGCTCTTGCCGCCACGGCCGGCGAGCAGGCGCAGCAGCATCGCCAGTACGAGGATGTCGCCGAGCGGATAGGCGATGGAGAACGCCTTCTGCACCCAGGTGAGGCCCTCGACGCGGGCATACGGATCGATGAGGAAGAGCCACGACAGCAGCGCCAGGCCGGCAGTCAGCGTCAGCGCGTCGACGAGGCTCGCCCGGTCGCGCCAACTCGTGCGCCAGTGGACAAAGCTCAGCAGCCCGGCCGCATAGAGCGGATATGCCGCGAGATAGAAACCGTCGGCGATCGACGGAAACGGGATCTCCTCCTGGAGCAACTCGATGAGGATGATCTGCGTGGTCTGACCCGCGACGAAAGCGAGGTTTCCCGCGGCGAGCAACAGCCAGGGAAGTCGGTGCGCTGGGCGGTTGAGAAAGACGCCGAGGACAATACCGACAACGCCGGTCGCCCCAATGGCGACGAAGATCATCCGCTGTTCCGGGAATATGTAGTAGAACGCTGTCAATACGACGATGCATGTGCTGACAGCAGCCATCGCAGCCTGGCTTCGCAGTCGCACGTTCATCCCAACTAACCTCCGGGGAGGGCTACTTGTCGGGCGGGCCGAGCTGGGCGACTGGCACCGGGAAGCGGAGAAGCCCGTGAGATCGGGCTGACAAGGGAGAATTCTCCGGGCCGGGACTCGGCCTGGTCACCTATGAACACGGTCGCCGGTATATGTGGTCTCCGGTATACACGGCCGCCGTTCTTGCGGGCTCCTTCTCGCTGAGACATCGACGTGTCTTGCATCCAGCTTACCCGGATTGCCATTGGCCGCACGCGCACGGAGGGACACCGCGTCGCGCCCCTAGATACCGCGCCATGCGCGAAAATGAAGTACAAGGAGGACGCAGTATCCGGGTCTGCTCTTCTCCGCTGCGGGCTTCATCGCACACCTTCCGCCGTAGATGATCGGCGTCGGCACGGACCATGATGCCGATCATCGCCAAGCGGATCACGGTCTCGGACCGGGCCGGAATGGTCTCGTAGTCCCGGGCGAGGCGGGTGTGCTGGACGGCGATGTCCTGCCGGGGCAGAGTGGCGAGCTGCCGGTGGGCGGTGGGCTGGTTGGTCTTGATCACGGCGATGTAATGGGTGTTCTTCGTCTCCGCCAAACTCCGTTAGGACAACCCTGAACGCACGCAGCTCCACTGCTCAACTCCCTGCACCCTCAGCTCGTCACCACATCCACGCACGGAATCGTGCGACGGACCCACCCTCCTGCCCCGTAGAGCAGACGACGGACGGGCATCTGCAGGGAGGGGACCGGAGAGTGGCAGGGTACGGAGTCAGAGTCGGCAAGGGTACGGCGGCGGCGATGGTGGCGATGGCGGCGCTGACCGCGTCACAGGCGCCGCGGGAGGTCCCGGCACGGGCCTCGGCGCCGACAGCGGGGCAGGCATCCGCCAGGCACGGGCGGAGCGTGTCCGGCGACACCCCGTACCGCACCGAGCTCCCGCCACTGCGGGCCGCCGGCAGGCGGGACGGCGCCGCGGCACCGGCGGAAGTGGACGCCGCGCTGCCGGCGAGCGTGTTCGCCGCCTACCGGCAAGCAGAGCAGCAGCTCTCGCGTGAGGCGCCCGGCTGCCGGCTGCGGTGGCAGCTGCTGGCGGCGATCGGGCAGGTGGAGTCCGGACAGGCGCGGGGTGGTCGGGTGACGTCGGACGGTACGACGGTGACGCCAATCCTCGGGCCACGGCTGGACGGCGTCTCCTTCGCGCTGATCCGGGACACCGACGGCGGTGCTCATGACGGGGACACGGCGTACGACCGGGCGGTCGGGCCGATGCAGTTCATTCCGTCGACCTGGGCCCGCTGGGGCGCGGACGGCAACGGCGACGAGCGTAGGGATCCGAACAACGTCTGGGACGCGGCGCTGGCCGCCGGACGCTACCTCTGCGCGGGCGGGCGGGATCTGTCCGTCCCGGCCGAACTTGACCGGGTGATCCTCGGCTACAACCACTCGGCGGCCTATCTACGCACGGTCAGGGTCTGGTACGCGTACTTCCTGGACGGGTACCGGGTGGTGCCGGACGCTTCCACCGGTTCCTCGGTCCGCCCCGAGCCTTCGCGGTCACCCTCGAAGCCGGTCTCACGCGCTCCCTCCGCCCGTCCGAGCGCCACCCCGTCCCGCACGCCGTCGGCGCCCGCCCCGCCAGCCCCCACCACGTCCCGTCCGGACACCGGACCCGAGGAGACCGAGGATCCCCAACTCCCCCTCCCCTACCCGGACATCGGGCTCCCCGGCGACGGCGTGCCGCCCAGCGGCGGCCCAGTGACCAGTAACAACGCGGACTCGATGACCGCCGCCCCCTCCACAACCGCCGATACTGGACGGTAATGTCGCGCCCCGCCGGACGGAACAAGGCCGGTGAGTGAGCGCGAAGGAGCCCTCATGGCGACGGACATGCCTGCGGACATGGAAGCCTCCGACGACCGTTGGCAGCGCATGTGGAGACACCGCGAGCAGCTGCTCAAAGTGGCCCGGCGCCGGTCGATGAGTACGGAGGACGCCGAGGACGCGGTGCACGAGGCGATGCTGCGCGCCGCCGAGCGCCCGGACCTGGACGACGAGCGGCTCGCGGCCTGGCTGACGACCGTCACGATGCGGCTGTGCGTCGACCGCTACCGGCAGGTGAACCGCGAAGCGCAGGTCCACACCAGCCCGACCCTCATCGCCCCCGGGCCGGTGCCCGTCGAGGAGGCGGTCTGCGACCGGGCCGAGGCGAAGTGGCTGGCGGTACGCAGTGGTGAGCTGCCCGCGCGGCAGGCCGAGGCGCTGCGGCTGAGGTCGCAGGACCTGGACGTCGGCCAGGTCGCCGTCCGGATGGGTCTGAGCTACCGGACCGTCGAGTCGCTGCTGGCCCGGGCGCGACGGACGCTGCGGCAGTCGCTGGCCGCGACGCTCGGATTCGCGCTGTTCCTCATCGGGTGGGGACGGCCGCGCGGCGGCGGAAAGGTGCAGGCCGTCGCGGTCGCCTCGACGGCGGCGACGCTGGCGGTGGCGGGGTTCGTGCTGCCGTACGCCCTTGAAGGGGGCGGGGACGGGGGAGGTACGGCGCCTCGGCCCGCCGTCGCCTCGCCGGGCGCGGAGGCGCTGCGGCCGGACGGTGGGGGCTGGGGTCGTACGACTCAGGGGGA
Source organism: Streptomyces sp. NBC_00019 (assembly GCF_045041015.1). NCBI lineage: Bacteria > Bacillati > Actinomycetota > Actinomycetes > Kitasatosporales > Streptomycetaceae > Streptomyces > Streptomyces sp. NBC_00019. The sequence continues at coordinate 10,221,914 of NZ_CP108302.1, read as the reverse complement.
GCCCACAGGTGCGTCGGCCGACCGGCCGGCAGCCGAGTCCCAGGCTGACGTGTCGTTCCTGCCGCTGTCCGTGCCGCCACTGCCGGGGGTTCCGGACGTTCCGGAGGTCCCGGTGTCGCCGCTGCCGATGCTGTCCGCTCCGGAAGTGCCGCAGCTGCCCGAGATCCCCGACCTGCCGGTGGACCTCTCCGTCGTTCCGACGGACAGGGCGGTCCCGGACGCTCCCGCCGTACCGTCCGCCGCACTCCCCGTGTCCACTCCGAGCCCCCTTCCGTAGCCTCCGGAAACCCGTCCGAAAAAATCGTCGATCCGAGCGACGGACGCCCGCCCCCTCCCCGTAGAGCAGATGTCAGAGCTGCTCCAGGGCTGAAGGGTGGACCGGATGGGTGTCGAGATCTGTGTGGAAGGGCTGACCAAGTCCTTCGGTCACCAGGTCATCTGGCAGGACGTCTCGCTGACGCTGCCCGCCGGGGAGGTCTCGGTCATGCTCGGCCCCTCGGGCACGGGCAAGTCGGTGTTCCTCAAGACGCTCGTGGGACTGCTGAAACCGGAGCGCGGGTCGATCACGATCCAGGGCCGGGACATCACCAGGCTCCGCGAGCACGACCTGTACGAGGTGCGGAAGCTGTTCGGCGTGCTGTTCCAGGACGGCGCGCTGTTCGGCTCGATGAACCTGTACGACAACATCGCCTTTCCGCTGCGCGAGCACACCCGTAAGTCCGAGAGCGAGATCCGGCGCATCGTCCTGGAGAAGATGGACATGGTCGGCCTGATCGGCGCCGAGGAGAAGCTGCCCGGCGAGATCTCCGGCGGGATGCGCAAGCGGGCCGGGCTGGCCCGGGCGCTCGTCCTGGACCCGGAGATCATCCTCTTCGACGAGCCCGACTCGGGCCTCGACCCCGTCCGCGTCGCCTACCTCAACCAGCTCATCGTCGACCTCAACGCCCAGATCGACGCTACCTTCCTGATCGTCACGCACGACATCGCCTCGGCCCGCCAGGTCCCGGACAACATCGGGCTGCTGTTCCGCCGCGAACTGGTGCTGTTCGGGCCCCGCGAGGAGCTGCTGACCAGCGACGAGCCGGTCGTACGGCAGTTCCTCAACGGCCGGATGCAGGGCCCGATCGGCATGGCGGAGGAGAAGGACGCCGCGCAGGTCGAGCAGGAGCTCGCGGCCCTCGGCGACGACGGCAGGGCCACACAGTCTCCTGGCAGTCAGGCACTGACTCCCCGCCTGCTGCCGGGGCCAGGTATCCCCCGGCCACCGCGCTGGGAGGCGATCGCCCGGCGCGAGGCGGCGCTGCACCAGAAGGCGGTGGCCGACGCATGAGTCTGTCTCCAATCGGAGCGCTGCGGCACTCGGGGAGCCTGTTCGCGATGGCGCTGGACGTCGTCCGGACGATCCCCCGACGGCCCTTCCAGGCAAGGGAGTTCATCCAGCAGGCGTGGTTCGTCGCGAGCGTCACCATCCTGCCGACGGCCCTCGTCTCCATCCCGTTCGGAGCGGTCATCGCTCTCCAGATCGGCAGTCTGACACGGCAGTTGGGCGCCCAATCCTTCTCGGGTGCCGCCTCCGTGCTGGCCGTGCTGCGTGAAGCCTCCCCGATCGTCACCGCACTGCTGATCGCGGGCGCCGGCGGCACGGCGATCTGTGCCGATCTCGGGGCGCGGAAGATCCGCGACGAGATCGACGCGATGCAGGTGCTCGGCATCGACCCCATCCACCGCCTCGTCGTGCCGCGCGTACTGGCGTCGATGCTGGTGGCGGTGCTGCTCAACGGCCTGGTGTCGGTGGTCGGCGTGGCGGGCGGCTACTTCTTCAACGTCGTCCTTCAGAACGGCACTCCGGGCGCCTACCTCGCCTCCTTCACCACCCTCGCCCAGCTCTCCGACCTGTGGGCGGGCGAGGCCAAGGCACTCGTCTTCGGCGCGATCTCCGGGATCGTCGCCTCGTACAAGGGGCTGACCGCGAAGGGCGGCCCGAAGGGCGTGGGCGACGCGGTGAACCAGTCGGTGGTGATCACCTTCATGTTGCTGTTCGTGACCAACTTCGTGATGACCGCGGTGTACTTCCAAGTCGTCCCGCAGAGGGGTTAGCCGATGAGACTGCTCGACCGCCCCCTGCGTTCCCTGGAAGCGCTGGGCACCCAACTCTCCTTCTACGGCCGCTCGTTGGCATGGACCGGCCGTACCCTGCGCCGGTACAAGAAGGAGATCCTGCGGCTGCTCGCCGAGGTGAGTTTCGGCCGGGGCGCGCTCGCCGTGGTGGGCGGCACGGTCGGTGTGATCGCCTTCCTGTCCTTCTTCACCGGCACCGAGGTCGGCCTCCAGGGCTACGCGGCCCTGAACCAGCTCGGCACCTCCAACTTCGTGGCGTTCCTCTCGGCGTACTTCAACACCCGGGAGATCGCCCCGCTGGTGGCAGGGCTCGCGCTCTCGGCGACGGTCGGCGCCGGTTTCACCGCGCAGTTGGGCGCGATGCGGATCAGCGAGGAGACCGACGCACTCGAAGTCATGGGCGTGCCCTCGCTGCCGTTCCTGGTGACGACGAGGATGATCGCCGGGTTCGTGGCCGTGATCCCGCTCTACGTGATCGGGCTGCTGTCCTCCTACCTCGCGGCCCGCACCATCACCACCGCCTACTACGGCCAGTCGGCCGGCACCTACGACCACTACTTCCACCAGTACCTGCCCCCGGTCGATGTCCTGTGGTCCTTCGGCAAGGTGCTCGTCTTCGCCGTCCTGATCATCCTGGTGCACTGCTTCTACGGCTACTACGCGAGCGGCGGCCCGGCGGGCGTCGGCGTCGCGGTGGGCCGTGCGGTGCGGACCTCGATCGTGGCGATCAACGTCCTCGACTTCTTCCTGTCGCTCGCGATCTGGGGCGCCAACACGACCGTACGGATCGCGGGGTGAGCCGCCGTATGAGGGTGCTGAGACTGCGGTTGTACGGCCTCGTCTTCATCGCCGTGCTCGCAACTCTGCTGTCGCTGTCGGTCGCCGTCTACCGGCAGGTGTTCACGCCGGCGGTGCGGATCACGCTGGAGGCCGACAGCCTCGGCAACCAGCTCGATCCGCGGGCCGACGTCAAACTGCGCGGGCTGCTGGTCGGCGAGGTGCGCGAGGTGCACGCCGACGGGACGAAGGCGACGCTCGACATCGCGCTCAAGCCGGAGCACGTCGCGTACATCCCGTCGGACGTGCACGCGCGGCTGCTGCCCAAGACGCTGTTCGGCGAGAAGTACGTCGACCTGGTGCCGCCCGCCGGCTCTGCGTCCTCGTCAGCTCGCCCGATCCGCGCCGGTGACGTCATCACCCAGGACCGCACCCGCGTCGGCATCGAGGTGCAGCAGCTGATGAACGACCTGCTGCCCCTGCTGCGAACCGTCCAGCCCGGCAAGCTCAACGCCACCCTGTCCGCCTTCGCCACCGCCCTCGAAGGCCGCGGCGACCGGATCGGCGACAACCTCACCCGCCTGGAGGCCTACCTGCGCCGCCTCAACCCCCATCTGCCGTCCCTCACCGAGGACATCGCCCGCTTCGCGGAGGTCGCCGAGATCTACGGCGACGCGGCGCCTGACCTGCTGACGATCCTGCGCAACACCGTCACCACCAGCCGCACGATCGTCGAGCAGAAGGACCGGCTCGCGGCGGCCCTGAAGACCACGGCCACCGTAGCGGGCACCGCCGAGGACTTCCTCGACGCAAACGGCGACCGGCTCATCACCCTCGGCCGGGTCTCGCGCCCGACGCTGGAGCTGTTCGCCCGCTACTCCCCCGAGTACCCGTGCCTGCTGGCCGGTCTCGTCCGGCAGGAGAAGGCCTCCGAGGAGGCGTTCGCCGGCGGCAAGATGCACATCACGCTGGAGGTCGTACGGCCGCAGGGGGCATACGAGCCTGGTGAGGAGCCGCGTTACGGCGAACGGTCGGGGCCCAACTGCCGTGACCTGCCGAATCCTCCGGTGCCGGCGCCCGGCGCCCACCTCAACGACGGTTCCGGCAAGGCGAGTCCGTCGTCGAGTCCGGTCGGCGTCTCCGCCACCCTGGCCGAACAGCGGGCCGTCGGCTCGCTCGTGGCCCCTGCCCTCGGCGTGCCCGCCGACGAGGTGCCGCCAGTCGCGACGCTGCTGTTCGGGCCGCTGGCGCGCGGAACGGCGGTGAGTGTGGCATGAGGACCGGTCGTACGAGGAGCGCGGGAGCCCGGCAGACCGCCGCCCCGCTCATCAAGTTCAGCCTCTTCGCGGTGGTGACCGTGCTGGCGACAGCGCTGCTGGCCGCCACCATCGTGAACATCTCCTTCACCCCCGAGCACCGGTACAGCGCGGTGTTCAGCGACGTCACCGGCCTGGAGGAGGGCGACGACATCCGCGTGGCCGGGGTGCGGGTCGGCGAGGTCGAGGGCATCCGGATCAAGGACCGGACGCTGGCCGAGGTCACCTTCACGGTCACCGAGGACCGGCCGCTGCTGGCCGGCACGGGCGCGGTCATCCGGTACCGCAACCTGGTCGGGCAGCGGTACGTCGCGCTGACCGAGGGCGCGGGCAACGGCACCCGACTGCGGCCCGGCGCGACGATCCCGCTGGCGCGCACGCAGCCCGCCCTCGATCTCAACGCGCTGCTGAACGGCTTCAAGCCGCTGTTCGCCGCGCTCAGCCCGAAGGACGTCAACCAGCTGGCCACCGAGATCATCAAGACGCTCCAGGGCGAGGGCGGCACCGTCAACAGCCTGCTGATGCACACGGCGTCGCTCACCACGACCCTGGCCGGCCGTGACGAGCTGATCGGCTCGGTGATCGACAACCTCAACACCGTGCTGGGGACGCTGGACAAGCGCGGCGCCCGCTTCTCCGGACTGCTCAAGCAGCTGCGGCGGGTCGTCTCGGGCCTGTCCGCCGATCGCAAGCCCATCGGGCAGTCGCTGGTGAGCATCGGCGATCTGACGGAGGCCACCTCGGGGCTGCTGAAGGACGCGCGCCCGCCGCTGAAGGACGACATCGCCGAGCTGACCGAGCTCACCGGAACGCTGAACGACAACGAGAAGACCGTGGAGGGCGTCCTGAAGCGGCTGCCGAACAAGCTCAACGAACTGACGGGGACGGCGTCCTACGGCTCGTGGTTCAACTTCTACCTGTGTGACTTCGACGGGCGGATCGTGCTGCCGAAGACGAAGCAGGTACTCACGCCTGATCTGCACGTGGCGAGGGCGAGGTGCGGGGCATGAGCCGTAAGAAACGCCCGGAGCCGCTGTTCAAGGTGCGCGTCGAACCGCCGAAGATCCTGCGGATCCGGCTCCGCCGCCCGCGCCTCGGCCCCTTCCGCGACCGCAACCCCGTCGTCATCGGCGCCGTCGGGCTCACGATCCTCGCGCTGCTGACCGTGGCCGCGTTCAACGCCGACCGCCTGCCGGTGATCGGCGACGGCGAGACGTACAGCGCGGCCTTCGCGGAGGCGGGCGGTCTCAAGCCTGGTGACGAGGTACGGATCGCCGGCGTCAAGGTCGGCAAGGTGGAGGAGGTCGACCTGGACGGCGACCACGTCAAGGTCACCTTCAAGATCAAGGGCGAGCCGGGCTTCGGCACCGGGACCGGTGCGTCGATCCGGGTGAAGACGATCCTCGGCGCGAAGTACCTGGCGCTGCACCCCAAGGGGCGGGGCCAGTTGGCGCCCGGCAGCGAGATACCGCTGAAGCGGACGGTCCCCGCCTACGACGTCGTACAGGCGTTCAGCGACCTCACCACCACGTCGGAGAAGATCGACACCGACCGGGTGGCGAAGGCCATGAACACCATCTCCGCCACCTTCGAGGACTCACCGCAAGAGGTGCGGGCGTCCATCAAGGGCCTGTCGCAGATCTCCCGGACGGTGGCCTCCCGCGACAAGTCGCTGCGCGAGCTGCTCAAGCACGCGAACGGCGTCACCGGCGTACTGGCCGACCGATCGGGCGACTTCACCGCCCTGGTCAAGGACGGCGACAAGCTGTTCAAGGAGATCAGCAAGCGGCGCGAGGCGATCCACAACCTGCTCAAGAGCTCCGCCGCGCTCGGCATCCAGCTCTCCGGCCTGGTCCAGGACAACGACAAGGAGATCGGGCCCGCCCTCAAGGGCCTGAACCGCGTGGTGAGCATGCTCGAACGGAACCAGTCCAGCCTGGACCGGAGCATCAAGCTCCTCGCGCCCTATGTACGCGTCTTCAGCAACACCCTCGGCAACGGCCGCTGGTTCGACTCCTACGTCCAGAACCTGGTCGCCGCTCCGGTCGTGCCGCGGACGGGAGGGGCACAGTGAACATCCCTGTCAGGACGAGAAAGCGACTGGCGCTGCTCACCGTACTGGCCCTCGTCGCCGCGCTCACCTACGTCCTGTGGCCGCGCCCCGAACCGGTCCGCGTCACCGCGTACTTCCCGCGCACGGTCGGCATCTACCCGGGCTCGGACGTCCGCGTGCTGGGCGTCCGCATCGGCGAGGTCAGGACGATCACGCCGGAGGGCGGCCGGGTACGGGTCGAGCTGGAGTACGACGCCGGCCGCAAGATCCCGGCGGACGCACAGGCGGCGATCATCAACTCCTCGGTGGTGAGCGACCGTTATGTGCAGCTGCTGCCGGTGTACCGAGACGGTTCGGTGCTGCGGACCGGAGACGAGATCCCCGAGTCGCGCACGGCCGTACCCGTCGAACTGGACCGTGTCTTCGACAGCCTGCACACCACGGCCGAGGGGCTCGGCCCTGAGGGCGCCAACAAGGACGGCTCGCTGTCGCGGCTGCTGGGGGTCAGTGCCGACAACCTCGACGGCCAGGGCGAGAACCTGCACCAGACCGTGGAGGACCTCTCGGAGGCGGTCACCACCCTGTCCGACGGCCGCACGGACCTGTTCGGCACGATCCGCAACCTCCAGGTCTTCACGGCGGCGCTGGCGGCCGACGACAAGAGCGTGCGGTCGTTCAACAAGAGCCTCGCCGAGGTCGCGGACCAACTCGCGGGCGAGCGCAAGGACTTGGCGGCGGCGCTGAAGAACCTCGGAACGGCGCTGGGTGATGTGTCCGGCTTCGTGAAAAAGAACAAGAAGTCGCTGACCTCCAACGTGACGGGCCTCAGCAAGGTGACCAAGGTACTCGTCACCCAACGAGCCGCGCTGGAAGAGCTGTTGGAGGTGGCCCCGACCGGCATGTCGAACCTCAACAACGCCTACAACCCGTCGGCCGGCACCCTCGACACCCGCAACAACGCCGACCAGCCGCAGGATCCGGCATCGCTGCTGTGCTCCGTACTCAGGACGACCGGGGACGAGGGCGGCGGCGAGAACCCCGACTGCGAGGAGCTGAGGGAACTGTTCGACTCCCTGCCGGACGTCCCGCAGGGCACCGCCGTGACGGGCACGGTCGACCGGACGCTCGGCGGAATCCTGGGAGCGAGCGCATGAGCATCGAGCGCACGAGGATGCTGCGCAAGGGCCGGGTGGCGGCCTGGGCGGCGGTCGGTTCACTGCTGCTGACCGGCTGCGAGTTCAACGGCTGGTACGACGTCCAACTGCCGGGAGGTGCGGCGGCGGACGGAAACGCGTACCACGTCACCGTCGAGTTCCGTGACGTACTCGACCTGGTGCCGCAGTCGGCGGTAAAGGTCAACAACGTCACCGTGGGCGCGGTCGAGAGGGTGGAGCTGGACGGCTGGCACGCGCGCGTACGGCTGCGGGTCGCCGACTCGGTGAGACTGCCCGGCAACGCGATCGCCGAGCTGCGGCAGACCAGCATGCTCGGCGAGAAGTACGTGGCGCTGTCGAAGCCGGCGGACACGGCGCCGGTCGGGCGGCTCGGCGAAGGCTATGTGATCCCCCTGTCGCGCAGTGGCCGCAACCCGGAGATCGAGGAGGTGCTGTCCGCCCTGTCCGCGCTGCTCAACGGGGGCGGTGTGGCCCAGCTCAAGACGATCACCGTGGAACTGAACAAGGCGCTGGAGGGACGGGAGAACCGCGTCAAGTCCCTGCTGAAGGAGCTGAATGTCTTCCTGGGCGGCCTGGACACGCAGAAGAAGGACATCGTCCGGGCCCTGAAGGCCGTGGACCGGCTCGCCAAGCGACTCGGCAAGGAGAAGAAGACCATCGCCGAGGCCGTCGACGCGATGCCGCCGGCCCTGAAGGTGCTGGCCGACCAGCGCCGGGACCTGACGCGCATGCTCACCGCACTGTCGAAGCTCGGCACGACGGGCACGAAGGTGGTCGACGCCTCGCACGACAACACGGTCGCCAGCCTCGAGCAGCTGCGCCCGATCCTGCAACAGCTGAACAAGGCGGGTGACGACCTGCCCAACGCCCTTGAGCTGCTGACCACTTACCCGTTCCCGCGCAACGCGGTGGACGCGATCAGGGGCGACTATGTCAACCTGCACATCACGGCCGACATCGACCTGGCCGGGATCTACGGCAACCTGACGGAGGAGCCGGGCAACGGGAGCGGCGACGGGGAGACCCAGGGACCCGGGCTTCCCGAGACCCCGGAATTGCCGGGCGTACCGGATGTACCGGATCTGCCAGGCGTCCCCACCCCCACCGCCCTGCCGAGCACACCGAGCGTGCCGTCGTCCCCCTCCGCCCCGTCCGGGGATGGCGGTGCCCTGCTGTGCCCGCCGGTGTGCACCAGCACGTACAGCAGGTACGGCGGTTACGGCGGTTACGGCGGTTACGGCGGTTACGGCGGTTACGGCACAGGGGTCGCATGGCCGGAGGACATCGACCTGGACCTGGCCGAACTGATGCTGAAGGGAGTCCGGCCGTGATCACACGTACGGTCAAGGCCCAGCTGCTCGCCTTCGCCACCATCACCGCCGTAGGAGTGTCGTACGTCGGCGCCGAGTACACGGGTCTGGTGGACGAGGTCCTGGACCGCGGCTACATCGTGCGGGCGGACTTCGTCGACTCCGGGGGCGTCTTCCCGGGCGCCGAGGTGACGTATCGCGGGGTGCCGGTGGGGAGGGTGGGCGAGTTGCGCCTGACTGGCGCCGACGGTGTGTCCGTGGCCCTTGACATCGACGGCGGGGCGCCGCGCATCCCGGCGGACACGCTGGCGGTCGTGGCGAACCGCTCGGCGGTGGGCGAGCAGTACGTGGACCTGCAACCGCGCACGTCCGACGGCCCGTACCTGCTCGACGGCAGCACGATCTCGCGCGCAAGCACGCGCGTTCCGCTCCCGACGACGGACCTGGTCCTCAGCCTGGACCGCCTGGTGAACTCGGTGGGCAAGGACGATCTCCAGGTCACGGTCGACGAGTTGGGCAAGGCGTTCGCGGGGACGGGCCCGAACCTGAGCCGCCTGGTGGACTCGGGCAACGCCCTGGTCGAGTCGGCCTCGGAGGCACTGCCGGAGACGATCGCGCTCATCGAGGACTCACGAAAGGCCCTGAAGACCCAGGCGGACCAGGGTTCGTCGATCAAGTCGTTCGCGAACGATCTGGCGGCACTGACAGCCCAATTGAGGGCGAGCGACGGTGACCTGCGCAAGCTGATCGGCAACGCGAGACCGGCGGCGCAGGAGGTGAACTCCCTGCTGAGATCGGCCGGACCGGAGCTGTCGGTCCTGCTGGCGAACCTGATCAGCGGCGGCCAGGTGACACTGGCCCGGCTGCCCGGCGTGGAACAGGCCCTGGTCACCTTCCCGGTGATGGTGGCGGGCAGCTACACGGTCGTACCGGGCGACAGCACGACCCACTTCGGTCTGGTGGTCAATGCCGACGACCCTCCGGCGTGCACCCAGGGCTACGGCACGGCGCGCCGCGACCCCGCCGACACGAGCACCCGCGAGGCGAACACCGACGCCCGCTGCACGCTCCCGCGGGGCAGCGAGTCGTCCGTACGAGGCGCGCAGAACGCCCCAGGCGCGTCGGCCTCCTACGGAGGCGCCCGGCAGACGGCGTACGTCACACCGTACGACCCGGAGACCGGCACCACCGCCGGACCGGACGGAAGGGCCGTCGAGATCGGCTCGACGGGCGGCCAGCGGGCCGTGTTCGGAAAGGAGTCGTGGCAATGGCTGTTGGTCGGACCGATGGCGTGAGGAATTCCGTGAGGAAGGCGCTGAAGGCCATGGACAGGACTCTGTCGGGACGAGCCTGGTCACTGGGCCTGGCAACGGCGACAGTCGTGGTCACCGCACTGACGATCTGGCTGGCTCTCGGCCTCGGCGAACAGCGCCAGGCGGACCAGCGCCGCCAGGACATCCTGGCCGCGGCCCGCCAGTCGGCACTGAACTTCACCTCCCTCGACTACCGGCACTACGACCGCGACAGCGCGAACGTCCTGGCAGGCGCCACGGGCGACTTCAAGAAGCAGTTCGCGGCACAGACGGAGCAGTTGACCGAACTGGTGGCTCAGAACAGATCGGTGTCCGAGGGCCAGATCCTGGAGGCCGGCATCGTCCGCTCCGACGAGAACGCCGCCCGCGTCCTGGTGGTCGCCGACAGCAAGGTGACCAACACGGCCGTACCCCAGGGGGAGGCGCGCACCTACCGCCTGCAACTGGACCTGGTGCACCGGGACGGCCGCTGGCTGACGTCGGACGTCGAGTTCGTCGGCTGACCGGCATGCCGCGAGAAGCCACTATCGAGGAGTACAAGGAGTACGACGATGCCGAAGACGCCCCCCGGCACCACTACCCGGCGAACGATGACTGCGGCGGCTCGCGCGGCAGCCAAGCGCGCGGAACGCAGCCACCACGACGCCGGCTCGCCGGCGACCACCGCCGAGGCGGCCGACGACCGGTCCGCACGGCCGCTCGCGGGCCGCACCGTGCTCATCGAGGCCCCGAAGGACGGCTGGCAGGACCCGCCGGAGCCATCGCCTGAGGCATTCGAGGAGGCAGACACTCCAGAAGAGCCGCAAAAGGCAGGAAATCCCGCCAAGCCCGGCCGCCGAAGGCTGTTCACGGCACTGCTCGGCGTCCTGCTCGTGGCGGGCTTGGTGGCGGCCGCCGTACTGGGATGGCAGTACCGGGACGGACGGCGGACGGAGGCTGCCCGCACCGAGGCGGTCGCGGCCGCACGCGAGGCGGCACCGATCGTCCTGTCGTACGACTACCGCCACCTGAACCGCGACTTCGCGAAGGCCCGTACCCACCTCACCGGTGCCTTCAGCAGGGAGTACGGGAAGACGACGAAGACGGTGGTGGGCCCGACGGCCAAGAAGTACCAGGGCGTGGTGAAGGCAACGATCGCCGCTCCTGCCTCCGGCGGAACCCCGGCAGCCTCCGTCGTCTCGGCCTCCCCGGACGAGGTCGTGGTCCTGCTCTTCGTCAACCAGGTCACCGAGAGCACGCAGGTCTCGGGGTCCCGGGTGGATCTCAACCGGGTGCGGATGACGATGTCCCGCACGACGGACGCGTGGAAGGTGAGCGCGGTCGACGCTCTCTGACATATGCCGCGCCCTGGCCTGGTGGGCAGGATCTGAGGCTCTCAACCCCAGGCGGCGAGGCCGCAGTCTGTGTGGTCGACGTACCGAAGGCGAAGGTGACGCTGTCGTTGGCGGTGTCCGGGTCGTGGAGGGGGATGCCGGCCGGGCCGGGATGCACGGTCGCCGTGCCCTTGGCACCGTCGTACCTCTTGGCCGTCTTCCCCCACAGTGCGAACAGCTGGCTCTTGCACTGTCCCGAACACCGTGCACCTGGACTTGCCCACCGGGTCCTTTGTGTCCATGGTCCGGCGGGAGCCGTGGCCGACCAGCCTCAGTGACTCTCAGGAAGGCCTGGGCGAGTGTCACGACGGTGCCGTGGCTGACGGCCGACAGCAGGTGACGACGGGCCGTGCCGGGACGGCCCGAGCCCTTGAGGGTCAAGCTTAGGGCTGGAGTTGATGGGAGTGGTCTTCTGGAACTTGGTGGGGAGACCGGGACCCGTGAGGCCGCGAAGCGATAGCCTCGGACGGTGACGATGCGGTACTACCTGTACATCAGCGACGCCAAGGTCGACATGCTGCTCTCCCAGATCGATCCTGCTTTCGGCCGCCGGAGCACCACGGAAGCAGGCCTGAGCGTCAAGCTGTTCAGCCTTCGGCGCAGCGTCGAAGCATCTGCGCCGGACCGGACGGCCAAGTTGGAGCGCGTTCTGCGCCACCTGGAGGAGACCGGGCAAACAGGGTCGGTGGACGAGCCGGGACCGTACTTCCGCGGCAGCCTGCCCATGCAGTGGGGGCTCCTGCCCGGTGAGAACGGCGGGGCGCTGGTGTACTTCGGCGGCCGGACCGGGCAGACGATCCTCGGTCTGGGCGGAGCCGGCAGCCATGTGCTCGGTTCGAGTGCGCCGCAGTCTCAGGACTTCGCGCCGTCCTCGGTGCCGACGCTCCTGGCCGGCCTGGCCTCGGCGTTGTCGGCCGACGGTGTCGAGATGCCCGCCGACCAGCCCTCCCTGGCCTGGGTGCACACCGCGGGGCGGCTGCTGCGCGGCCCCCAGCAGACCGTGGAGTTCGTCGCCCGGCGCCTGCTGACCGGCCCCAGCCCCTATCCCGAAGTCGACGCCCGCCCCGGCATGCGGGTGCTGCTCGGCAGCCCCCTGTACGTGGCCCTGGCCGACTGACGGCGCGGCGATGGCGTCTGCGGTCTGGCAGCCCGGCGAGGTGGTCCTCGATCTGTACGAGGTGCTCGACGACGTGCGCAGCGGCGGCATGGGGACGGTCCAGCGGGTCCGGCACCTGGGCTGGAACGTGGACCTCGCGGTCAAGACGCCCCGGCCGGAGCGGGTCGCCTCCGAGAGCGGCAGGCACCGGTTCGAGGCCGAGGCGGGCACCTGGGTGGGCCTGGGCCTGCACCCGCACACCGTCAACTGCGCCTACGTCCGCACCGTCGGCGGCGTGCCCCGGGTATTCGCCGAGTGGGTCGACGGCGGCGACCTCGCCGAGGCGGTGGCCGGCGGCCGCCTCTACGAGGGCGGGCCTCGGGCTGCGCTCGCGCGCGTCCTGGACGTCGCCGTCCAGACGGCGTGGGGCCTCCAGCACGCCCACGACACCGGCCTGGTCCACCAGGACGTCAAACCCGCCAACATCATGCTCGAACCCGACGGAACCTCCAAGGTCACCGACTTCGGGCTGGCCGGGGCGCGCGCGCCGAACGCCGACGGGACGACCGCGTCCGGCGTCACCTTCGGCGGCATGACGCGGCCGTACTGCTCACCGGAGCAGGCGCTCGCCGCTGCCGGGCGCCGGGACATCCGGCTGACCCCCGCGACGGACGTGTGGTCGTGGGCGCTGACGGTGCTGGAGATGTTCACCGGCCGCCGGCCGACCGACTACGGCCAGGCCGCCGCCGAGGCACTCGACGGACTGCTGGCCTGCGGCCCACAGGATCCGCGGGTGCCGCCCCTGCCGCCGGCCGTCGCGGGGCTGCTGCGCCAGTGCTTCACGACCGCCGTCACGGCGCGGCCGTCCCGGCTGGACGAGGTCGTCGGCGTCCTGAGCGAGGTGTACGGCGACGTGGTCGGCACACCGTACCCGCGGCCGGTCCCGCAGGCGGCCGCGCTGCTGGCGGACGGGCTGTCCAACCAGGCGCTGTCCCTGCTCGACCTCGGGCGCACCGAGGAGGCCGAGGAGCGGTGGCGGGAGGCGATGACGGCGGACCCGCACAGTCTGACCGCCACCTTCAACTTCGGCCTGCACCGGTGGCGCGACGCGCGGAAGACCGATGCGGAACTCCTCGCCGAACTGACGTCCGCCCGTGAGATCGGTGGCGACGACGCCCTGGGCGCGCGGCTGATCGGTCTGGTCCACCTGGAGCGCGACGACCGCGAACGCGCCGCGGAACTGCTGCGCCCGGCTGCGCCGGGGGAACCGGAACCGGCCGAAACCACGGACGCGCTGGCGGAGTTGGCACGTGATCCGGGGGCTCGCCCGGTGGTCCTGGCCGGCCACGAGGGGGTCGTGAGCGCCGTGGCGGTGACGGCCGACGGGGGCCTGGTGCTGTCCGGCGACCACCAGGGGGTTCTCCGGCTGTGGGAGACGGGAAGCGGCCGCTGCCTGCGGGAGCTGACGTCCGAGGGCTCGGGCGTCGTGGCAGTCGCGGTGGACGGCGAGGGGCGGATCGGCCTGGTCGGCCGCGAGCAGGGCCCGCCGGAGGCCTGGGACCTCGCTCGCGGCGAGCGGCTGCCCCTTCCGGCCGGCCCGGTCGCCGAGGGCGTCACCTCGGTCGCACTCAGCGCTGACGGGTCGGTCGGCGCCACCGCGCACGCGGATGGCGCCCTGTGGTTCTGGCACCTGGACACGGGGGAGCTCTTCGGCCCGGTCCCGAGCGGGACGGAGCGCATGACCGCGCTGGAGCTCGGTGACGGCGGCGGCATCGCCGCGACCGCCGGTGGCCTGGGAGAGACGACGATCCGCCTGTGGGATGCCGGTACGGGTGCGTGCCGGGCCGTTCTCACCGAGCCGCGGCAGTCCGATCCGTATCGCTCGGCCTGGGGCGGCTTCGTGCGAAGGGCCGCAGTGGCCCCGGGCGTGCGGTACGCCCTGCAGGTGTGGCACGGGCCGATGGTGCTGTGGAACGTGACGACGGGCCGGATCGCCGCTCAGGTGCCCCACGACGTGACGCACGTCTCGGCGCTCGCGCTGACGCCCGACGGCTCGCTGGCCGTCGTCGGAAGCGGTCAGCCGCTCCGGGCGGTGCAGACGGCGACCGGCCGCTGCCTGCGTACGTTCGACGACGGTATGTCCCAGCACACGTTCCACCTCGCGATGAGCGGCGACGGCAGCCGTGCCGTGCTGGCCGTGTTGGACGGGCGGATCAAGGTACAGCCCCTGCCGGTCCCGCGCTACCGCGCGCCGTGGGCGTACGCCCGGCCCCGGGCCGCCGGTGAACTGACCGACCACGCCGGCCGGTTCCGGGCGGCGATGCGCGAGGGCGAGCGGCTCTTCGAGGACGGCCGCTACGCGCAGGCGGCCGCCTGCCTGCGCACCGCGCAGGCGGTGCCGGGCCACGCACGGCATCCCGAACTGCTTCACGTCTGGAGCGAGTTGGGGCGACACGGGCGCCGGACGGGACTGCGCGGTGCGTGGCAGACGTTCGACTTCAACGGGCGTCTCGGGAGTCCTTCGGCGATGGCATTCATCGGGGGCACGAGCGTGTTCCTCGCCGGGCTGTCCCCGGACTGGTTCCTGCTGTGCGACGCCGCCGCCGCCCGGCAGAACCGCACGATCGCCTCGATGGTCACAGCTGCCGCGGCTCCGTTGATGACGAGCGACGGCGCCGCAGCGGTCGTGCTGGGCCGGTCGGAGGCCGCCCTGCTGGACCTGCGGGACGACCGGACCGTCACATTGGAGCGTGACGACATCCAGGCCATGGCCCTGACCGATGACCGCGCCTGGCTGCTGACCGGCGAGGACAGCGGAACGCTGTGCCTCTGGGACGTCGAGGACGTGCGGCGCCAGCAACAGTACGCGGAACCGTCCTCCGGCTTCCGAGGCCACCAGGGGCCGGTGGGCGCCGTCGCGATCAGCCCCGACCGTCGGTACGGGGCGTCGAACGCCTTCGCCGGCGCCGAGGAGGACCGGAGGCGGCGCTCTGACCTGGACGAGCTCTGCGGCTGGGACCTGGCATCGGGCCGGCGTCTGTGGCAGCACACCGGGCGCCCGGGCGGGGCGAACCTGCGCTTCGCTCCGGACGGCCAAAGCCTTCTGGAGTACGGCCAGTTCGGCGTGCACTGCTACGACGCTGCGAGCGGCCGCCGGATCTACGCAGTGGAGGGCCCGTACAACGTCGCAAAGCTCGTGGTCTCCGCTGACGGCCGGCGTGCGGTGATCGCCGGGTACAACACGCTGGTCGTCCTCGACCCGGCGACGGGCCGCGTGCTCCGCGAGATCCCCGAGCCGGGCCTGATCAACACCGTCGCCCTCACCTTGGACGGCCGATTCGCCCTCGCCGGACTCGCGGACGAGGACGTGCACGTGTGGGACCTGGACCAGGGGCAGCGGCTGCGCGTCCTTGAAGGACACCGGGGCCAGGTCTTCGGCCTCGCCCTCAGCGCCGACGCCCGCCGGCTGCTGGTGGCCGAACTCGACTACGTGCGCTGCCTGGAACTCGACTGGGACTACGAGTGGTGACATGCCGTCCTCCGTCACCCTGACCCTGCACGGCGCGCCGGCGCCAGCGGCGTACGTCTTCGACGACCGCACGACCTACTTGGTCGGCCGGGCTCGCGAATGCGGTATCCGGCTGGCCGGAACGGAGAAGAGGGCCTCCCGGCACCACTGCATGCTCGACGTCAATCCCCCGCAGCTGCGGGTGCGGGACCTCGGCAGCCGCAACGGCACGTACGTCAACGGCGAGCGAGTCCCGCCCGGTCCGGCCGGGCGGGACCTGGCCGACGGTGACGAGATCGGCGTCGGCGGCGCGGTGCTGCGGGTCTCCGTCCAGGCGGCGGAACCCGCGACCGCGTTCGCCGAGGCACGGGACCCCGTCGACGCCGTGCACGCCCTCCTGGCCGCGGCCGAGGCCGGAGAACCGGACGTCGCCGGCATCCGCGGCTACCGACTGCTCCAGGAACTCGGCCGCGGCGGACAGGGCGTCGTCCACCTCGCCCGGGACGAGCAGACCGGGCAACTCCTCGCCCTGAAAACCCTGACGGCCCACGGCGCCGTCGACCCCGCCGCCCGCGACGGCTTCCTGCGGGAGTTCGCCTGTACGCGCGCCCTGCGCCATCCCAACGTCGTCGCCTTCCACGGCGGCGGCGCGCACGGCAGCACCTTCTACTTCACCAGCGAGTACTGCCGTCTGGGCAGCGTCGCCGACCTCACTGCCCAAGCGCGCGGCAGGCTGAGCATCGACCAAGCGGTGGGCGTGACCCTCCAGACGCTGCGCGGACTGCAGTACGCGCATGCCGCGGAGGTGCCCGTACGGCTTGCCGACGGGACCTCAGCGGTGCACCGGGGTCTGGTGCACCGCGACATCAAACCGCAGAACCTCCTGCTCACCGGAGCCGGCAACCGCGCGACCGTCAAGATCGCCGACTTCGGCCTGTCCAAGGCGTTCGACAGCGCCGGCCTGTCCGGTCACACCCTCACCGGCGCCATGGGCGGCACCCTGGCCTTCATGCCGCGCGGCCAGGTCATCGACTTCAAGTACGCACTGCCCGAAGTCGATCTGTGGGCCACGACGGCCAGCCTGTACTGGATGCTCACCGGTTCGCCCCCGCGCGACTTCCCCGCCGACGCCGATCCGGTCGCCGTCGTCCTGCAGGAGTCGCCCGTACCCGTACGCGACCGACTGCCCACGCTGCCGCGCCGACTCGCCGCAGTCATCGACACCGCCCTCATCGACAAGCCCCGTATCGCTCCCACAACCGCAGCCGACTTGGCAAAGGCAATCCGTCAAGCACTCTGAACGAGCGTTCACCACTCACTGCGTCAGCCGGGTTACGCGTGCCGGTAAATCGTCCGCCCAACTGGCAGAAAGCGATGGTCGAGCTGGACAGGTCAACCCTGATGGGAAGACAAGCACGTGAAGCTCCGGGTGCACAGCTTGATCTTGGCCGACAACCCATCTACCAGGAGCCTCACCTCTTCCCGGACACCGCCCCGCGCCAACTGACCTTCAGGACGGCTTCAAGTTCCGTGGCTATGTGGGTCTTTGCCGCGAGTGGCAGGTAGCAGGCAGGTACGGGCTTCGTGATCATTGTGGTGTCTTACGCCTGATGATCATGGCTTTGACGGTGGGCCGACGATGACGGCCAGGACCAGGCCGAGCGTGTCCGTAGCCACGTCCCGCTTACGTCCTTTGATTCTCTTGCCGGCGTCGATGCCCTGACTTCACTCGGCGACGTTCGCGGAGGTCTTCACGCTCTGGGCATCAATCAAATAGTGCTGCAGCCCGGCCCTGCGCGCGCCGGGACTTGTCGCGCAGCAGATCATGCACTCGCGCCGCGGCTCCCGGACCGGTGCACGCGGCCCGCCAGGCCACGAACACCGGCTCGACGAGCAGGAGCGGATCGTCGCCCGTCACGAGGAGTTCGGCAAGGACCACGACACGGCGGTGGCGTGGGTCCTCGGCACGGACCAGCGCAACGCCGAACTGGTCGCGGCGACACGGGACAGTGCGGACCTGGTGATTCCACCGACGGCGCTGCCATCGCCGTACGCGATCAGATTCCATCCGAATAGGAACAACTCATGGGCGCCGCGCTGCTGTGATGCCACAGTGAGGGTCGCTTCGACTGCAGAAATGGATTCGGCCGTACGCCCGCTCAAGAATGCCCGGAATCCGGAATTCGAGTCGGGAACGGCCGGACACGGGGGTGTTCTGTGGTATTCGATCTTTTGCTCCAGCCGCACTGCGACCTTCACCTGGCGCTCTCCGGGCCGTCGCTCACCTTGCAGGTGTTCCGACGGGAGGATGATCCGGCGATTCCGGGCCGGTACCGGCTGACGGCGATTCCGCGCGCAGACTGCACGTTCGAGTTCATGGCCCCGCACAACACCCCAGGTCACCGCTTCGACGACCTGCCGACGGTCGACGCGTCCGGCAAGGTGGTCGCCACGCATCCCGGGGTGTACCTCTTTCAGATGCGGCGGGGTGACGAGTACATCGTCGGGCGATTACAGGTCCACCAGCAGATCCTTGCGTGGTGGTTCGGAAACGACTCGATCACCACCGCCAAGCACGACATCGCGCACGCCCAGCCGTCGATCTATGCAAGGGCAGGACGGCCGGGTGGCGCAGTCGCGGTTCCCCAGGACGCGTTCCAGGGCCGGATGGATCGATGTGAGCAGGCCGCGCAGCCGGTCGTCGGGGTCGATGGATGGAGTGCAGCAGGTGGGGCGACTGGGCCGTCGGCCCGCCTGAGCCACGACCTGGTCCATTCGCACAAGAGCTTGGGCAGCCAGTGACGGTAACGAGTCTTTCGACAGGCGGTGTGCAGTCCGTGTAGCTCCTACGCAGATTCTTTGGGCGAGGCGAGGCGAGGCGAGGCGGGGCGAGGCGAGGCGAGGCGGGGCGAGGCGAGGCGGGGCGGGGCGAGGCGAGGCGGGTATGTCCACGCCGAGTCGCCTACGGGATTGATCCGCGCCACTCTGACTGACCGCCCGCAGCGGCTCTGGTGTTGCCGTCCCGGCGATGGGCTTGCCGGGACGTATCCCGTCCGGCCAGTAGTTCCGCTGCCTGATGCTGCGTGTAATCGGCGGCCAGTTGAGCTTCGGCGATGGCGTCACCCCGTTCGCGTACCAGGTTCTCATAGATCGGCAGGCGATCGATTTCGGTGGAGGTGCGTGTCACAGTCGCCCTTTCGGTATGACGGACTTCGGTAAAGGCCGGTCTGCTGTCAGGCTCGGTTGAGCCGGGCGGAAATCCCATGGCCGATCAGCAAATACAAGGCCGCCGGAAGACCGTAGTTGAGGACGACGCGTAGCCCCTCTGTGTCCATCGTGAAAATGTCCTGCGACCACCAGGCCAGCCAGTTCGCCGATCCCCGCACGAACTCGACGAACACATTCGCCGAGTTCGCGTCGAGCAGGGACAACAGGATCCACAGGCCCAGCAGACCTGCCGCGACGTCAGCGACCGTGCAGACAGTGAGGGCCGTGCGGCGCGTGGCGGCCTGGCGGCGCGCGGAGCGGTCCGGGTCCGAGGGCTGCTGGTACGCGTGATATCCGGGAACCGGGTCGAAGTTGCTCACAGGAAATCCGATCGACGTAGTGCCATGTCGGCGCGCTCGCCCCAGGTGCCGGAATCCAGACCGGTTCTGCGCCCCGCTTCTTCCTGCTTCAGCGTTCCGGATGCGCTGCCGTGTTACACCGCCGTCCACGATGACCCAAATATGGTTTCCTATTCAGTCAATTGCTCAAATATTTGGGCGTCGAGGCGCTTTTCCGGATGAAGTCGGGGAGAGTGTTCGGGTGGTCACAACGGCCCGCGGCCCGACGTGTGCGCAATTCGTATTCGAGTCATGATGCCAGCAAGTGCACACCTTCATATGGGTGTCGGTCTCGTGGCCATTTCCGTCCGCCTGTGACACTCCTGGCCGTGCGGCGAGCTCTTGGGTGTGACCCGGGCGGAGTCATTGCTCTGCGAAGTGACCTCGGGGGCTCACACAGTCGTACGGGGGTGCTTCCATCTGTTCGATCAAGGTCTGCCGGCTTGGTCAGGCTGCTTGTTCGTGCCCGGGCTGGTAGGGGGTGCGGTGTTTGAGCATGGCGTGCAGGACGTCGACGCGGCGGCGGGTGAGGCAGATGAGGGCGGCGTTGTGGGCGTCGGTCTTGCCGGTTCCGGGATGGCAGTCGGCCAGGCGGCGCATGGACAGGCCGGGCAGGTAGGCCACCTCGCATCCGCTGGCGCGGGCCACGGCCACCGCCAAGGTCCCCACCGCGGGCTGGTCGACCACGACCAGGACTTTCCCCCGTCGGCCCAGGTGTGCGAACAGCTCCCGCGCCTGGGGCTCGCCGTTGGGCAGCGGCTTGTCGAAGACCGTACGACCGTCGGCCTGCAGAGCTGTGCAGTGATGGGCGGACTTGCCCACGTCCAGGGCGCAGAACACGTCGATCGATGTGAAGTCGTTGCTGGTCACCGGGCTTTCCCTCCCCGGAGTCACCACCGGTGGCCCGCCCGGGCACCGGTGATCGGCAGCCACATTACGCAGCCCTGCCTGTTCGGCGGACACGCTTCCATCAGCGACCATCCGGTACCGCCAGAACCGGCGACGGCACCCCCCGGATCATCAAGGACAGGAGCAACGAGTCATACCGACCCCAGAGGCCACGAGCCCGAACCGGGCTCTACAACGAAGGCAATGAGCAGCGGCGACGGCCCACACGGAGCGCGCGGCGTCCAGTGACTCCTGCATGCCGGCCGCCATGCGGGCGAAGCCGGTGCCCCGCCAACCGGCACACCGCGTCATTCCGCAGGAATGCGAAACTCGAATTCGGGACGGTCCCACGGCACGGCGGGCGGGTTCGCCAGCGCGGTCCCGGTCCGCACCGCACCCATACGGTGGTAGAAGTCCTCGGCGGGAAGATGCGACACGACCTTGAGACGGTCGATCCCGGCGGCGCGGGCCTCGGACTGCATGTGCGCCACGAGCTGCCGTCCAATACCCCGTCCTTGCGCTTCGTCGGCGACGAACAGCAGATCGAGCTCGGGTGGCGCGAGGACGAGCGAGTAGAACCCGAGGACCCGGCCTCCCTGCTCGTCGGCGCCGACGGCCACAAAGGCGCGGTGGGCCTCGATGTAATCAGGACCGACCCGGTAGCCCGCCACTGCGGCCGCGTATTTACCCTGGTAGGCGCCTGAGCCACGCACAAGCCGCGTGAGCCGTTTGGCATCCCGCGCGACGGCCCGCCGTATCGTGATCGGCTGGCTGATCGGGGAAGTGCGTGAACTCATCCGAAGAGTATTTCGCACCGGGGAGCGCCTTCCTGCGGCGGGTCGGCTGCTCGGGCAGGCGTTCCTGCACCGCTCCCGGGAACCACTCGTGCGAGCGCAACCGATCCCACGCCAAAACCGCACCGGAGCGCTTCGGTGCGGCTGGGGCGTCTCACGCCTCCGCACGGAGGTCCCCGTCGGAACGGTTTCCGCCGCCCGTCGGTGAGAGCAGCGGCCGCCGGCGCGAAGGCTCGCGTCTTCCCATGGGGCGAGGCCTCGCGCGGGATCGTCCTCACGGCCGTTGGGGCAAGCGGGAGTTCGCCCCGCCGGGCCGCAGGACGAGGGACAAGGGCCGCGGACCGTTCGCGGGACGTGGGCTCCGGTTTCCCTGCCGGTTCGGTTGTCTCTCCAGGCCCGGGGGCTGGGGGCCGGAAGGCAGGCCCGCGATGGCGGGCCAGGCCGGTTCCCGAGAACGGAACCGGATCCTCACTCGGAAATCCTCGAACGTGCTGACGGCTGTCAAAAGCCGGTGTTCAGCCGGTGGTGGCTTGTTCGGCCCGGGCTTTGGTCTGAGCCGGACGGCAGGAATCCGTGCCGGTCTCGATAATGGCCGCATCGGTGCCCCCAGCGGGAGAAGCACACCCCGTCGCCTTCCCCGCGGGCCGGATGGTCAACTGCCCGACGGCCGACCGAAGAGGGCTTTGAACAGGTCCGGTGGTCGGCGGGCGAGGTCGGTGCGGCAGTCGGAACAGTGCCGGCTGTCCTCGGACGGGGCGTAGTCGTAGCTCAGGGCGGGTGCACCGGTGACGGGCTGGCCGCATCGCTCGCAGGGGCCGGCGCAGGGGGTGCTGCGGCCCTCTCGGTCACCCGTTCACGTTCCTGCGCCGGCCATTGGGTCTGCTGCTGGCGCTCTCGTTCCCATTCGTCGGTACGGCGGTGGCCACATCGTCAACGCCCACTCCGCCCTGTCCTGGCTCGCCGACGGCATGCCCTACGGCGCCTCCAAAGCCGCCCTGTGGTCGCAGAGCAACTCCCTGCGCCTGGAGTTGCAGCCGCGCGGCATCGCGGTGACCGGGCTCCACATGGCCTACGTGGACACCGACATGACCTCAAGCGTCGACGCACCCAAGGCCGACCCCCGCGACATCGCCGTCGCCGCACTCGACGGCATCGAGGCAGGCGCGCACGAGGTACTGGCCGACGACACCACCCGCTGGGTCAAGTCCCAGCTGTCCGCCGACCTGGAAGCGAAGTACGCCCAGCTGAAGCAGTAGCACGCATTCACGCACCTCGATGAGGATCCGCGTGGAAGGGTTCGCTCAGTCACCGTTTCGTCGACGTCGCGCCCGAGGCCGAGCGCCCGGTGCACCGGAGTGGTTGTGCACTGGACGCCGGGAGCCCGAGCCTGAGGACCGTGGAGGCGGTACCAGAATCAGGGGCGGACGAGGCCGGTGTCCGGGAGCGCGGACTGGGCGCCGGCGTCGGCCGTGTGCCTCATCGTGTACGGCCGCAGGTTCCAGGCTCCGACCGTGTAGCCGAGGCTGCCCTCGCCTCCGGCATGGGCCTCGATCCGCCAGGGAGCGCCGCCGGTTGGATAGAACCGCAGGGTCGACGCCCGGCCCGACGGCAGGTAGAGCTCGGCGACGGAGCGGTCCACCACCAGGCGCAGTTCGACCGGGGCGCCGGACACCGCTCTCGCTTCGGGGCAGGGGACGCGGTACGTCCCGCCGTGTGCGCGCGGGTCGAGGGAGGCGTGGTCTCGGTCCACGACGAGGTCACCGGCGGCGTCGATCTTGATGTCGAGGTACTCGGTGCCGTCGGCGGAGGTCACCAGCCGCAGTCTGCCCGCCGTCCCGGCACTCTCGGCATGGCGGGGTTCCAGACGGGCCGTCAGGTCGAAGCTCGGGCCGACCGTTCCCAGGACGGCCGTTCCCGCGGTTTCGCCGGTTGCGGTCACCGCGCGCTCGTCGCGCAGCGCGAGGAGTTCAGCGGCCGGTCGCTGTCGTACGGAGCCGTCCTCGGCGAGAGTCACCTCGCGCGGCAGTGTCAGCAGCCCGGCCCAGCCGCTCTCCCGTACCCACTTCGGGTCGCGGGCCTCCCACGACCAGCCCCACAGCAGCCATCGGCCGTCGGGGGCGTTCAGCAGCGCCGGGGCGTAGAAGTCGGGACCGTGGTCGAGCAGCACGGGATCGCCGGCAAGGAACCGGCCGTCCTGTTCGCGTCCGGGGTAGACCACGGTGCGGCGCGGTCCGAGTTCCGGGTCCCAGGCGCCCAGGAGCAGCGCGCCGCGCCCGTCCGCGTGCAGGTACTGGGGGTATTCCCAGCCCAGCCCCGTATCGGCATCCTGTGCCACCGGCTGCGGGGCCCGGTCCAGGAAGAGTCCCCTGTACTTCCGCTGTTCCAGGTCTCCGGACTCGTAGAGCAGTGCCGCCGCCCGGCCGTCCGCCTGGGCGGTGCCGACGAGCATGCGCCAGCGACCGGCTTCCCGCCACACGTACGGGTCGCGGTACATGGTGGCGCCCTCGGGCAGTTCCGGGATGAGCAGGCTGCCGCGCGGTGTCCAGGTGACACCGTTGTCCCGGGACTCGGCGGTGGTGACCGGCTGGGCCCAGCGGTCGGTGCGGAAAGCGGAGTAGAAGGCGACCATGCGGTCGCCGTCGGAGATGGCGTTGCCGGAGAAGCAGCCGTCGGCGGGTTCGCCGCCCGGTGTGGGGGCCAGCGCGACGGGAAGTTCTTCCCAGGTGATCAGGTCCGGGCTGCGGAAGTGGCCCCCGTGCATGTTCGCGTGCTCGGGGCCGTGCGGGTTGTACTGGAAGCACACAAGTCCATCACCACCCGCGCCTACCCTTTCCGGCAGGCCTCCCTCGGCCTGCGCCTCTTCGGCGACGGCAGCGTCGTCAGATCCATCACCGTCTGGAAGATGGGCAACCTGACCGACTGACCCAGCACAGTCCCCACCAGCAAGCTCAGCCGGTGAACTGCACTGGAGGGGCATGACCCAAAGCCTGCTCGGCCTGCGGCCCGGACGCCCTGGGCCGAGCAGGCGCCGGATGCAGGTGGTGCCGCCTGACCGCTGGCCGTGGGTCCCAGTTAAGCAAGACGGGGCTGCGCAGACTGGAGAAGCCGAGGCTCAACTTCCGATCGGTGCACGCGCCCTGCTCACAGCCGAGGAAGTCAGTAGGCTTCGCCCGGCACGGACACAACGGGGGTTGAGTGCATGGAATCCGAAGAGGCACCGCGATGGGCGTCGGCCCTCGACACGGTCGTGGTCTACGCGCAAGGTGCACTGTGCAGCCGTCTGGCGCGGGGCACAGTACCGTCCGGCGGCCGGGTGCTGGTGACCGGGCTGCCCCGCTCCTTGGACACCGGCTCGGTGCGCGCACGCGTCGTGGGCGACTCCGGTGCACATGTCACCGAGGTGCGCGTGGAGGTGACCGCCGAGCCGTCCGGCCCGGGGCCCTCGGACGGCCTGCGGCAGACCATGGAACAGGTTCACGACGCGTGCGCCGCAGCCCGAGGACGGCGCGACCGGCTCCTCCAGCGGATCAAGGAGATGACCGATCTCCACCCCGTCCCCCCGGCCCGAAAGCGTGATGACCCGCACCGCCGCACCCCTGCCGAGGCTTGGCTGACGCTCGCGGACTTCGTCGACGAGCGGCTGACGAACCTCCACGACCGCCTCGCCGCACAGGAGGAGGAGCTGCTCCGCCTCGAGCACGACCTCGCCGTCGCCGCGGACCGCTGGAACCGGGCCTCCACCGACACACCGCCAGGACAGCTGCAGACCACGGTCTGCGCGGCCCTGAGCCTCGACGGAACCGGCGAGGTGCAGCTGGAGATCGAGTACGCGGTCCCGGGCGCCGTGTGGGTACCGGCCTACCGGCTTTCCTACCGTCAGGGT
Organism: Streptomyces sp. NBC_00019; assembly: GCF_045041015.1. NCBI lineage: Bacteria > Bacillati > Actinomycetota > Actinomycetes > Kitasatosporales > Streptomycetaceae > Streptomyces > Streptomyces sp. NBC_00019. The sequence continues at coordinate 10,196,705 of NZ_CP108302.1, read as the reverse complement.
GACGGCAGCGGCGCCCTCGTACTGCGCGCCTCTGTGGCCCAGCGCACGGGCGAGGACTGGACCGGGGTGTGCATCGCCCTGGCCACCGCCGACCTCAAGCGCCGGACAGAGGTGCCGCGGCTGCGCTCGCAGCGGATCGGACGCCGCCAGCCCGCCCCCGAACCGGCCGGGTGGCGTGAACCCCCGCCCGGACTCGCCGACCTCTTCACCCCGTACGACGCAGCAGGCCCACACCAGACTCCGACCGCCCTACCGGTAGCCGCCGGGTCCGCTCCCCCGCCCGCCACCGGCGCTCCCGTACCTCCTCCCGTCCCCCTGCCCCCGGCCGCACCGGCCTACGGCGCCCCACCACCCGCGCCCGCAGCCCCTGGCGGCCTCGAAGCGATGCCCGCCTTCGCACAAGCCGACGCGATGCCCGCCTTCGCACAAGCGGAACGGCCCCGACCCAACAGACCTCCGCGCGGCAGCGCACCCGCAGCCGCTCCCGCCGGACGACGGGCAGCACCGTCAGGTCCCCTCTCACCCGCGCCGGCAGCCGGTCCTCCGCAACCCAGCGGCGCCGAACTCGACTACGCCGCGCTCGTCCTCAACGGTCCCGACGAGCCCGCCGCCCGCAGGGGCCGGCTGTTCCCCTCCGCAGCCTTCGACCCGGTCGCAGTCGAACACCGCCGACGGGCCGAGGCGGTGGCCGCCCTGCCACTGCCCGGCCACGCCGCGCGGCCCCGTGCATCAGCGGGATCCTTCGACCACCGCTACGACGCCGTCGCCCGCGCCGACATTCCCTCGGACGGCACCTGGCACACCGTCACCGTGACCGAGATCCCGGTCGGTCTGCGCACCGAGTACATCTGTGTGCCGTCGGCGGAGCAGCGGGTGTACCAGACCCTGGTGCTGTCCAACGCGACCGACCAGGCCCTACTCGCCGGTCCCGTGGAGGTCGGCGTCGACGACGACTTCGTTCTGACCGCCGCCCTGCCCACCCTCGCCCCGGGCGGCGTCCGTCGGATGGGGCTCGGACCGGCGGAAGGCATCCAGGTCACCCGGCGCACGAGCCTGCAGGAGTCGACGGCAGGGCTGCGCAACAACATCAGCGTGCTCGACCACGGTGTCCACGTGGAGCTGGCCAACCGTCTCACCAGACCCGTCACCGTCGAGGTCCGCGAACAGGTACCGGTCACCTCCGAAGCCGACGTACGGATCGAGGAACGGGCCGACTGGACGGTTCCCCAGGGCGACGAGGGGCCCGATCACCTCGGCCCGGGCACCCGCGTGTGGCGCGTAGACCTGCCCGCCGGAGCCACCGCCGCCCGCCACGGCGGCTACGAGATCCGCATCCCGGCCGCGAAGGCCCTGGTCGGCGGCAACCGCAGGAGCTGACAGATCATGTCCACGGACCTCGAGCCGATCCCCCTTCCCGTCACCGCCGTCACCTGTCTGGAAGACCGCGCCCAGATCGAGCGATCCGCCACGCTCGGCCTGCGGGCCGGCGTCCAGCGACTGCGCCTCGGGCCAATCAGCGCCCTGGCGGTCGACCGCACCCTCCACGCCGAGCTGACCGGCGACCACCGGGCGACCGTCCTCGACGCCAGGATCGTCCGCACATGGACGCCGCGAGAGCCGTTGCCCCGCGCCGACGACTCGGCTCTGCGCCTGCGCGTTCACGACATCACAGAAGAACAGGCCGCGCTGGAACGGCGACGTGACCGACTGCGCGCCCGCCTCGGCCTCCTCGGCCACCTCGCCACAGACCTGCTGCGGGAGATCGGCGAAGGCGCCGGACACGGAGAGACCGACACCACACGCTGGAGCGCCGAACTGGACCGGGTCGACGAGCAGCGCGACGCCCACGGCGAACACCTACGGGCTACCGAGGCCCGGCTCAAGCTCCTCACCACCGAACTCCAAGCGGCCGAACGCGCCGTCGAGCTCTCCGAACAGCGTCCCACCGAACTGGTCGGTCACGTCGAACTGACCGTGAAAGCCGCCGTCGCCGGCCCGGCCCGGCTGCGGGTGACCCACCTCACCGCGTGTGCGCTGTGGCGCCCCGCCTACCGGGCCGTGCTCGACGGGGACTCGCTCACCCTGGAGACCGACGCGATGGTCTGGCAGCGCACCGGCGAGGACTGGTCCGACGTACGCCTGACCCTGTCGACGGCCCGCACGGCGCTGTCCACCGAACCACCCCGACTCGACGAAGACCGCCTGACGCTCACGGACCGCTCCCCCGAGGAGCGCCGCACGGTCGCCGTCGAACTGCGCGACGAGGAGATCGCGGAGCTGGGCCCGGCGCCGGTGCTCGGCCTGCCGGGAGTGGACGACGGCGGCAGCACGCGCGTCCTGCGCTCCCCCGCCCCCGTCTCCGTCCCCGCGGACGGCCACGCCCACCGGGTGCCGCTCTCCACGACCACCACGGCCGTGAGCAGCGAATACACCTGCTCCCCGGAGCTGTCCCCCCTCGTCACCCACGTGGTGCGCTGCGACAACCCGACCGGTCACGCGCTCCTGGCAGGCCCGGTGGACCTTGTCGGCGTCGGCGGGTTCGGCGGCCGCTCAACGCTCGACTTCACCGCTCCCGGCGCGCCCCTCGAGCTCGCTTTCGGCAGCCACGACGACTATCGAGTGCTCCGCGACACGGAGGAGTACCGCGACACCACAACCATGACCCAGCGCACCACCGTCACCCGCACGGTGCGCCTGCACCTGTCCCGTTTCTCCACCCCCGGGGAACAGGGCGAGCAGGTGGTGGCACTGCGGGAACGGATCCCGGTCTCCGAGGTCTCTGCGGTGGAGGTGAGGCTGCGAAAGGAGGCCTGTTCCCCCGCCCCCGACGCGGTCGACGCCGAGGGCATCGCCCGCTGGCACGTAGCCCTGCCGCCGAACGGGCGCCGCACCGTCACCCTCGTCTACGAACTCTCGGCGAGCGGCAAGGTCACCGGTCTCTAAGCCTGATCCGTGAAGATCGCCGCATGCCTGCGGCGTCGGTCTCCGTCGCGGCGCAGGTGGGAGCGGACTCCCGGAAATCCCGGAGACGCTGCGTGAGCTCTCCTTGAGACCGATGTGAAGCCCGGGGAACTGGTACGGCACGCACAAGGCCTCACCCTCGTCGAGCTGGGGAAGCTGACCGCATACTCCGGGGCCCAGCGGTCCCGGTACGAGCGCGGTATCTCCCCGATGAAGCAACCGTCGTGAGAACGCTCAATCGCTGTCACCGGACACAGACGCGTGGAGTTCAGCGAGGGTCTCGGCGCGCTTGACAGGGGTGGATCTGATGGCCGTCAGCCGGGCATTGCGGCGCGAGATCACGCGCCCGCAGACGCTCACGCACCTCACGTTCCTGATCAAGCGTCAGCTTCTGGCGCAGGATGTTCGGTATGGCAGCCTCTCCCTGCCCACCTCGTACCCGAACTGCAGCGACATCACCGACAGACCGCTCAGTCGCTCCCGTACGCACGCAGGAAGACCTCCACGGCCGCATCCGCGATGCCGCGGAGCTCGGCGGCGGGGACGCGACGGGTGCCCAGCCGGGAGCGGGACTCCAAGGGGCCGGTGAGCAGGGCGAAGAAGTGTTCGGCGGCTTGCTCTGGGTCGCATGGGCGCAGGCGGCCGGCGAGCGAGAGGCGGGCCAGCCGGTCGGCGAGCGCCGCGCGGGGACGGTGCGCGGTGCGCTCCTGCACGGTCACGATCAGGTCGGGGAATCGCGCCATCTGGGCGTAGGTCAACCAGCGCAGCGCGCGGGCGCGTTCGCCGCAGCAGACCCGCAGCAGCCGCTGGGCCAGGTCCGCAAACGCCACACGCAGGTCATCGTCCGGGGCTCGCTCGCGCAGCCGCTCGACGAGCGCGAGGTTCTCCGCCATCAGGGTGTCGGCCGCTGCCTCGATGGTGTGACGGAAGAGGGTCTCCTTGTCGTTCAGGTGGCTGTAGACGGTCAGTTTGGCGACGCTCGCCTCCTCCGCGATCTCCTGGACGCATGCCTGTGTGTATCCGCGCCGCGCGAAGACGGTGAACGCGGCGTCCAGGATCGCCTGTCGCTTGTCGACCCGCCCGCGCGAGACGCCACTGCCCCCGCTTGACGCTGTTGAATCCATGGGTTCATTCCAAGTGCAATACCGATAAGGAAACTTTTCTGAACTGACGAGTTCAATCAAGGGACGGGAAAACATGATCGTTCACACGCTGCGCTTCGCCTTCAAGGACGGGACGACCGAGGAACAGAAGGCCCAGGTGCTCGCGCTGATGCGGCGAACGGCGTCCGTCGAGTCGGTCTCGTTCGCAACAGTCGGGCAGAGCCTGGGCGATCGCGCCGAGGGCCTCACTCACGCCTACTGCGTGGGCGTTGAGGATCTGGAGGCCCTTGAGCGGTACATGCACGATCCGGTTCACCTGGCGGGAGATCCCGAGATCATCCCGCACCTGGCCAAGATCGCCATCGGCCCCGACCTTTCGGACGACATGGCCCCGGAGCTGGCCGGCGAGATCATCGCGCTGCACGCGAAGAAGGCCGCCATGCACCCGGAGTGGGCCGCCCAGCTCGAACCGCTCGTTGAGATACAGATCGCCTCGGGGCCGTCAGATCGTTCGTGACCGGACCGGCCACCGTCCTCGCGGATCCGACCGCAATGGGCCGCTGCCCGCAAGGAAGGCCGACAGCCCGTTTCGTGCACCCGCTCGGGGGTGCGGCAGGGCCGCCACCGTCTGCCTGGCCGCACTCCACCTCGTCCAGCACGGGACATCCCCAGGGCCAAGGGTGCGGTGCATCGCCGTCGGGCTGCTGCCGAACAGCACGGCGAGGGGTTCCGCGGCGAGGGCGACCCGCAGGTGGAGCACGGTGGCCAGGACCTGTTCGGGCAAGGGAAGCCGGGCGGGCGACCGCGCCGGGTATCGCCGTCGAGGGCCAAAGTCCCTGTGAGGGCGTCCAGTTGCTGGTCTTGCTGGCCAAGTCCCAGGCCGGGGTGACCCCGATGGTGGCTATGTGGAGCTGGGGGACGGAGACGTGGTGGTCGGCCTCGGTGTGCCAGTGCGGGCTGCGAGGTGACCAGTACGTGCCCGCCCCCGCCCGGCAGATAGGGGGTCAAGGCGGCGGGGTCTTCGGCGTTGTCGAAGGTGAGCAGCCGTCGCGGGCGGGTGCGCAACTGTCCCCGCAGTGCCTCTACCGCCTCTGCTGGGGACGTGCCAGCGGGTGCAGCGCCGGTCCGGGCGGCCAGTTGGGCAAGCTGGTCGGGGATGAGGGCTAGGTCTTCGGCCGGGATCCACCAGGCCAGCTCGTACTCGCCGCCCGGACCGGTGGGCGTACTCGATGGCGAGCTGGGTCTGGCCGACCCCCGACACGGCCGTGCAGCGCTTGGACAGCTACCCGGCTGTTCGCGGCCAAGGCCTGGCGCAGCCGCACCAGAGGAGAGTCGCCGCCATCAACGAGTGGCTGTGACCGGCATGGTCGCACCGGCCTTCAGTTAATCCTTTGCCGAGGAACCGATGGGCCAGCTAAGTTCGCCCAGCGGTCCATGTCGTTCCGGACCGGCACGGTCGACGAGGAGGTGTGGAGCACATGCGCAGGAGTGCCCAGCAGTTGAGCCCGCGTGCTGCCCTCTGCCACCTCCTCACGACGGAGACACCTTGTCGCTCCGCATCACCCCACTGACCGACCCCGCTCACGGGGCGCACAGCCGACGCCTTGCCTGGCTGGCGTCCGACGCCGATTCCATCCCCGTCGGGACGGCCTTTCTGCGCCTGTTCGATGGCGGACAAGAGCACCTGGCCGAACTGACCCTCCACGTCCACCCCGTGGAGCGGCGCAAGCGCGTCGGCTCCCGTCTCCTCGACGCTGCCGTGGCCGCCGCCCGGGACAACGCCCGACGCTGCGTTGTCGCGCAGGCCGAGGCCGGATCACCCGGCGATCACTTCCTGCGGGACCGCGGCTTCCACAAGGTGCTCACCCTGAGGTTCGCCCGCCTGCCACTGGCCGGCGTGGACGCCAGCGCCCTCGCCGAGATCATCGAGCGTCCGCATCCCGGCTACCGGCTGGCGTCATGGCAGGGAACCGTCCCTGACGACCTCGCCCAGAAGTTTGCCGCCTCACGCCGGGCCATGGACGACATGCCCATGGACGACACCGACTACGGCATTGTGGTCTGGGACGTGGACCGGGTCCGGGCCGCGGCGAAGGCCGTTGAAGATCGCGGCGACCAGCTGCACACGGTCGTTGCCATCGACACCTCCAACGACTCGATCGCCGGGTTCACAGAACTCGTCGTCCCCGGCAACGGCACGGGTGATGGCCAGCACTACGGCACCGGCGTGCTGCCCGAACACCGCGGACACGGCCTCGGCCGATGGATGAAGGCCGAGTCGATCCGACAAGCCCACGAGCGCTATCCAGACCTCGGCGGCCTCCTTACCGACACCGCCGACAGCAACACGCACATGAGACACATCAGCGACAGCCTCGGCTACATGCCCACGCACACGACACTCCAGTACCAGCTCGACCTATAGGGGCGGGAGCACGGGCCGGACCTGGGCATCACTTGGTCCGGCCCGTCGGCACTTTCACAACAGGCCCTAAACTTGATCTTTGACTTGTGCGGCGTGGTCTGCAGGAGCTATGCGGGCAGCGTCGCCGCGGGGCGGATCCGGGGTAGGCGAGGCATGCGCGGCCGTCCGCTGTGATGCGAACGGCCGCGCTTTCCATGTAGGCCTGCGGGGGCTACCGGCTGTCAGACCTTGCCGAGCAGACGCCAGATCTGATTCTTCTTGTTGCTCAGCGCGCTCCCGGGGTCGCAGGTCCACTGGTGGATCAGGGCACCGGCGGTGGTCGAGACGTTGCTGACGTCGACGCACTTGCCGCTGTGGCCGGCGACGAGCTGGTAGTCGTGGCTGTTGCCGAGCGCGGTGACGGGGGTGAGGGTGAACTGCTGGTTGGTGGCGCCGTTGCAGGTGTACTGGACGACGGCGGCGCCGTCGGCGGTGGACGCCGAGGAGACGTCGAGGCACTTGCCGCTGAGCTCGTTGACGACGGTGTATGTGTTGGTCTTGCCGCTGACCGGCTTGAGGTCGAGCATCTGCTGGTAGCCACCCTCGCAGTACCACTGCTGGTACTGGGTGTTGTTGGCGGTGCTCAGGTTGGTGTCGTCCAGGCACTGGGAGCTGTTCTGGCTGACCGCGACCGTGGAGACGGTCGTGTTGGACGGGGGCAGCAGGGTGACGGTGTAGCCGTCCTTGGCGTTGCTCCAGGGGATGCTCACCGAGGCCGCGCTGTTGTTGACGGTCAGGTTGGTGTCGGCGATCGTCTCGGGTCCGGCCACCGCGGCACCGTTGTTGTACGGGATGCGCTGGACGATCGCACGCACCTGGCCGTTCGCCACCACCGAGGTGGTACCAAGGCCGGTGAGGTTGACCGTGACGTTTCCGGCGTTGCCGTTGCTGCCGAGCAGGATCTTGGCGTTCTGGGCCGCGTTGTCCTTGGTCGCCAGGCCGTCGGTGTTGGTCCCGGGGATGAAGTTGACGATGTTGCCGGTCTGGGAGCCGTAGTAGCGGTACATGAACCACTCGCCCAGCGGTAGGTACTGTCCGGCACTGTTCTTGGTGAGCAGGTTCGCCTCGTTGTCGTGCAGGCCGGTCCCGGAGGCCCAGTTGCCGCGCAGACCGTCGGCACCGGCCCTCTCCAGGCGGCCGATGAACCAGGCGCCGCCGCCGGGGGATTGCATGGACAGGGTGGCGTACTCGTTGATCTGGTAGGGGCGGGTGTTGGTCAGCCCCGCCGCGGCGAGGGTGGAGTTGGCGCGGCCGACGTCGGCCGCCGGGTCACCGGGCTCGTCGTGCCAGCTGTAGATGTCGGGGGCGACGTTGTTGGCCTTGACGTAGTTCAGGTAGGTGGTCCACCAGGTGTTGGAGGAGTTCGGCTGGTGCGCCGAGCTGGGGCCGACGATGAGCTGGTTCGGGAACGCGGCCCGCACCCGGGCGTAGAAGCGCGACCACATCTGCAGGTACTGCGCCTGCGAGGCACCCCAGAAGACGCCGCCTTCGAGGTCGGGCTCGTTCCACAGGTCCCACTGGACCGTCATGTTGTTGGCGCGGACGTCGTTGATGAGCTGGGTGACGAAGTTGTCGAACCTGGTCCAGTCACCGTTGTCGCCCGGCCAGCCTTGGTTGGTGGTGCCGTCCGCACCCCACAGGTCGTGCGGGAGCAGCACGAAGGTGCCGCCGAGGGCGGCGGTGCGCCGGTACTGCGCGAGGGTCGAGTTCCAGCGGGCCTGGTAGTCGGCGAGGCTGGTGGCGTAGCCGCCGCTGTTGAGCTGGGCGCCGCCGGCCCGCATGAGGTGCCACTTGATGTCCGTGAAGAAGTGGTCCTGCGGGAGGGAGCCGTCCGGTGTCATGCCGTAGATCATTCCGGAGGCGTGGTACGTCGGGGCGCCTCCGGCGGTGGCGAAGTCGACGGTGACGCTGGTGTCCACGGCCTGGGAGGGAGCGGCGGGCAGCAAGGTCGCGGCCAGGGCGGTCAGGAGGACGGCGACGGAGGAGACTGTCCGGCGCCGGGCGCGGGTCGTGGGTCTGCGAAGTGCTGTGGGCGACTTCATGGTGCGGCTCCTGGGGGAAGGAGGACGGGCGGGGCCCGAACGGTCCCGGGGCTGTGGGAGGACAGCCGGTCAGCGGACGTCTCGGTGAGCGTGCGCTTCCGCGAGGAGGAGGTAGCTGCTGGCGGTCCAGGTGTAGGCGCGGTCGCGCAGGCCCGTGCCGGTGAGGGCGTCGAAGTTCTCGGCGAAGCCGTGGGTCTCGCACAAGGCGCGGAAGCGGGCGCTGATGTCGTCCGCCAGTCGGTCGTGGCCGGCGCGGCGCAGGCCGTCCTCGATCAGGACGGTGGAGGGGGCCCAGATGGGGCCTCGCCAGTAGCCGTCGGGGAGGTAGTGCGGGGAGCTGGGCAGTTCGGTGGCGAGGCCGTACGGGGTCAGGTGGGCCTTGATGTGGTCGGCGAGGGCGCTGCTGATCTCGCTGGGCAGGTGTTCGCCCAGCACGATGGGCATCAGGTCGAGGAGGCTGTTGCTGCTCCAGGTGGCTCCGGTGGCGACTCCCCGGGCGACGAACCTGTCACCCTGCCAGAGCTGGTCGATCAGTTTGGTCTGGGTTTCCTCAGCTACGGACATCCACCGCTGTTCGTCGTCCGTCCTGCCCAACTCCGCGGCCAGGTCGGCGAGTTCGCGCAGCTGGAGGACGAGGAAGGCGGCGAGGTCGGCGGTGACGACCACGCGTTCGGGGTCGAAGGTGGTGGCGTTGTCCCAGCCGCTGTCGTTGCCGTGCTGGTAGTGGGGCAGTTCGGCTCCTGGGGCCCGTCTGAAGGTCAGCCAGAACTCGGTCCAGCGCTCCAGGCGCTCGTACGCCTCGGTGAGTTCGGATCGGCCGGGGGGTGTCGGCAGTTTGCGGCGCAGGTGGCCGAAGGCCCAGCCGTGGATGGGTGGCTTGACGAAGTTGCGGAGGACCTCGGAGTGGGTGACCGAGTCCGGCAGTGCACCGCTCTCGTCCTGGTGGTCGAAGGGCAGCTGGAACTGGTCCCGGGCCAGGTCGGGGCAACCGGGAGCCAGGGCCAGGGCGTTGAAGCAGTGGTCCCAGCTCCACACCTTGTCCATCCAGTGCTTGGACATCAGCACACCGGGCCGCGTGACCAGGCCCGCCGGTGCCACGGTCGCCGACCAGACGACGTAGGCGGCGAGTTCGGCGGCCGGGGTGGCGTCCGAGCGCCAGGGGGCCGCCGCGTCCACGAAGTCCGCGAACACGCCCCGTGCCGATTCCGCGATGTCGTCGAAGCTCGCCGCGGACGCGTACGGCGGACGGGAGGTGTCGAGTTCCTCGACCGCGATCTCCCAGGCGCCGTCCGCAGCCGCGGTCACGGCGAGAGTGCGGTCGGCGCGGGCCAGGGCCTGGGCTCCCGCGGTGTCGGCGATGGTGCCGGACAGGACGGTGACGCGGTAGCGGCGGCCGGTCTCGTACGAGGTGAAGACGTGCCCGTTCGCCGCCGGGTCGTGGAAGAAGTACGTCCCGCTGAACGGGGTCAGGGTCTGCGCGGCGGCGAAGACACCGAAGTCCAGGCCGCTCCCCCGCAGCCGTACGGTGTCCGGCGACTCGTAGGCGAGGTCGACGCGCCCGCTCTCGCCGACCCAGCCGAGCAGGCCCGGTGTCGCCTCGACTCGGGTGTCGGCCCGCTCGCCCGTGGCGGGGTCGAGCGGCACGAGGCGCAGGACGGCGTGCATGCCGTTCTGGTGCGAGACGAGGTGAAGGTCCTCGGCGTAGGTCTTCTCCGCCACCACGGGCGAGATGTCGAACCAGGATCCGTACGTGCTGAACGGAATGTCCTGGACGGAGAAGGCCGGGCCGGATGGGGCGGCGGTCATGTGGCGTGGCTCGTTTCTGGAGCAGGGGGCGACGGCCGGCGGACGTGCGAACGCGTCGGTCGGCATGACGAGGTGGGGGGCTCAGTCCTTGACGGCGCCGGCGGTCACACCGGCGGCGACGTAGCGCTGGGCGAGGACGAGGATCACCGCGGCCGGCAGCGAGGCCACCACGGCGGTGGCCATGATGGCGTTCCACTCCTGGTTGTTGTTGCCGATGTAGTGGTAGATGCCGAGCGTGATGGGTTCCTGGGCACCGCCGTTGACGAGGGTGCTGGCGAAGACGAAGTCTGACCAGGACCACAGGAACGCGAACAGGGACACCGTGACGACGGCGTTGCGACTGAGCGGCAGGACGATTGCCCAGAAGGTCCGCAGCGGGCCGGCGCCGTCGGTCTTCGCGGCCTGGAGCAGCTCGCCGGGGATGCCGGACATGAACGCGGTGAAGATGAGGACGGCGAAGGGTACGGCCAGGGTGGAGTCGGCGACGATCAGGCCGGGGACGGACTGGAGCAGGCCGAGTTGGAGGTAGATGGCGTAGAAGCCCATCGCCATGATGATTCCGGGGATCATCTGGGCGGCCAGCAGGACGAAGCTGAGGATGCCGCCGCCGCGGGGGCGCAGCTTGGCCAGGGCGTAGCCGGCTGGCGCGGAGAGGGCCACGGTCAGGACGACGGTGCCCAGGCCGATGACGAGGCTGGTGCCGAGGTAGGGCAACTGCTCGTCGAGGACGGTGCGGTAGCCGGCCAGGGTGCCGTGGGTGGGGAACAGGTCCGGTGGGCTCTTGCGCATGTCTTGCTCGCGCGTGAGGGAGACGTTGATCATCCAGTAGACCGGGAAGAGCATGATCCCGGTCAGCAGCAGGCCGACGGCCGTTTTCCACCACGTTCGGTTCATGACAGGGCCTGCTTCCGCTGAACTCTGACGTAGACCAGGCCGAAGACCAGGGCGGCGACCACCAGCAGGTTGCCGACGGCGGCGCCGGGGCCGAAGGCGGGCAGGAGGTTGCCGAAGCCGAGCTGGTAGGACCAGGTGGCGAAGGTGGTGGAGGAGTCGGCCGGACCGCCCTTGGTCATGATCCAGATGATGTCGAAGACCTTGAGCGTGTAGACCAGCCCGAGGAGCAGGGTGATCGCGGACACCGGTCGCAGGAGCGGGAAGGTGATGCGCCAGAAGCGCTGCCAGGCGTTCGCGCCGTCGATGGCGGCGGCCTCGTACAGGCTCGTGGGGATGGACTGCAGGCCGCTGTAGAGCACCACAAGGTTGAAGGGGACGCCGATCCAGATGTTCGCGATGATCACCGAGGCCAGTGACCAGGACGGCGAGGTCAGCCAGTTCACCGGGTCGACACCGACTGCGTGCAGGACGGCGTTGACGATGCCCGAGTCGCTGTTGAGCATCCACGACCAGGTGGAGGCCGACACGATCAGCGGCAGCAGCCAGGGCACGAGGAAGAGGGCCCGCAGGGTGGCCGAGAGCCGGAAGTTCTGGTTGAAGAAGACCGCGAGCGCCAGGCCGATGGCGTACTGGAAGAAGAGGCACACGGCGGTGAACACGACCGTGTGGAGCAGGGCCGGGGCGAAGGTCGGGTCGTCCAGGACGGTGCGGTAGTTCGCCAGGCCCGTGAACGGCGCGTCACCCTGGACGAAGGAGCGGACGGTGTAGTTGCGCAGGCTCAGGTCGATGTTGCGGTACAGCGGATAGGCGTAGAACAGGGCGAGGTAGAGGGTCACCGGGGCGAGGAAGGCCCAGGCGGCCCACTGTGTGGAGGTTGGCCGGCGGCGTTTCGTGCTGCGGGCCGGAGGCGGGGCGGCGTCGGCCGCCCCGTTCCGGACGCGCTCGGACCGGTGGTCCGGCAGCTGTGTCGTGTGGTTCATGAACGACCCTTGCGGTCAGGCTACTTGGCGGCGGACTGAGCCGCGGACAGCGCATCCTTGGGCGACTTCGAGCCGCTGAGCGCGGACTGGACGGCCTTCCACATCTGCTCGGAAATCTTGGGGTACTTGGTGCCGAGGTCGTCGCTGGTGCGGCCCTTGGCCGCCTTGACGGCGTCGACCCAGGGCTTCAGCTCGGCGTTCGCGGCCACCTGCTTGTCCTGGACCTCGGCGGTGGGGGCCACGTAGGACAGCGTGTTGTCGGTGTCGTAGAGGTTGGCGGTGCTGGTCAGGCAGGTCACCAGCTTCTGCGAGGTGGCGTAACGGCCGGTGTCCTTCTGCGCCGGGACAGTGACGAACTCGCCGCCGGTCGGGGCCGCGGCGTTGCCGCCCGTGGCGGCGGGGATGGGCAGTACCCCGTAGTCGAAGCCGGCCTTCTCGGCGTTGGCGAGCTGCCAGGTGCCGTTCTCCGCGAAGGCGTAGTCGCCGCTGGCGAACTCCTGCCAACTGGTGGTCTGGGTGTTGTTGAGGACCGAGTTCGGGGCGTAACCGTCCTTCAGCCAGCCCTTCCACAGGGACAGCGCGGCCACGGCCTGCGAAGAATCGAGTTCGGTCAGCTTGGCGCCCGAGCCCCAGAACCAGGGCAGGAACTGGAAGCTGCCCTCCTCCGTGCCGATCGCCGAGAACGTGATGCCCTTCTTGCCCGCCGTCTTGACCTTCGCCAGCGCTGACGTCAGCGACGTCCAGTCCTTGATCGAGGCGACGTCGACGCCGGCGGCCTTCAGCACGTCCTTGTTGTAGTAGAGCGCCAGGGTGTTGGCGCCGATCGGCGTGCCGTAGGTCTTGCCGCCCGACTGGCCGGCCGCGAGCAGGTTGGGGTCGACCTTCGAAGTGTCCAGCTTGTTGTCGTCGGTAGTAGTGAGCACGCCCGCCTCGGCCAGGGTCGAGACCACCGGGTTGTCGACGATGAGGACGTCCGGGGAATTGCCCTGCTGCGCCGCCAGCAGTGTCTTGTTGCCCAGGTCGCTGGTGTCGAAGCCGGTCCGCTTGATCTTCACGCCCGCCTCGGTGCCGCACTTGTCCAGCAGCTTCGTCCAGGCGGACGTCTTGTCGAACTGCGGGTAGGGGTCCCAGACGGTGTACGTGCCACTGCCGGCGCCCTCGGTGTCGGCACTGCCCGAGCCGGAGGAGCAGGCGGTGGTGCTGACGGCGACGGCGAGGGCGGTCAGAGCGGCGGCGGTCAGACGGCGCTGTCTGGAGGAGCTGTTCATTGCAGGGCTTCCTTTGTTTTGGGCATGCGGGTGCCGAAGGCACGGCAAAGAGAGGCGGGACGGCCCGGCGAACCTCACTGTCGAGTGGTTCGGGCGTCCGATGAGATGTGGGAGATCTGTGTGAGGGCAGAGGTGTTACGTGGGTGCGGTCAGGACGCCGCAGCGGCTCCGGCAGGCCCGGTGCTGGCCCGGAGGGAGATCGGGGGCTTCAGAAGATGATGCCGGGGCGGCGCGTCGGGGTGGTCGAGCCGCTCGACGAGCAGGTCGACGGCGAGCCGGCCCATCTGTTCGGCCGGTACGTCCGCCGCAGTGAGCTGCGGGGTCACCGTCTCCGCCCAGCGGCCGGCCACTACCCCGGTGACGGAGAAATCGCGCGGCACATGACGGCCCGCCTGGGCGAGGCCCCGGTAGAGGCCGCCCAGCGCGGCCTCATTCAGGGTGACCAGGGCCGTGGTGGCGGGGTCGTCGTACAGGATCCGCTCGAGGCAGGCCTGGCCAGATGCGGCGTCGTCCCCGCAGCAGTACGTCCGTGCCGTCAGCCCGCGTTCGGCCGCGGCCTTCGTGAAGCCGTCCAGGCCGCGGTGCGCGGACTCGTAGCCGGCCCGCAGCAACTGCTCGGGACGGTTGACGAAGGCGACCCGGCGGTGGCCGAGGTCCGCCAGGTGATGCACGCACGCCGCCGCCAGAGCGGTGTGGTCCAGGCCCACCCACCAGCTGTTCTCCGGGTGGGCGGTGCGGCCGATGGCGACCGAGGGGAAGTCCAGCGCGGTCAGATGGTCGGCCCGGTCGTCCTCCAGCCTGATCTCCATCAGGATCGCGCCGTCGACCCGCCGTTCCCCCAGCAGACGCTGGAAGGAGCGGTCACTGTCCATGCCGCTCGGTGACAGCAGTACGTCGTAGTCGTAGGTGGCGGCGGCCTCGACCACGCTGCCGATGAAGTCCAGCTGCATGCCGGTGTAGTGGTTTCCGGCGGGCGGGAAGACCAGGCCGATCGTGTTGGTCCGGCCGTTGGCCAGGGCGCGGGCGCTCGCGTTCGGGCGGTAGCCGAGCTCGTCGATGACCCCCTGGATCTTCCGGCGGGTGTCGTCCGAGACCGGGCGCTTGCCGCTCAACGCGTAGGACACGGTGCTGCGCGAGACACCGGCCCGCCGGGCGATCTCACCGATGTTCACGGGCGACTCCTTGATCGAACCGGTTCGACTTCTCGGTGGAGAGCGTACTCACCGGCCGCCGGGATGCGAGGTGGAACTGGAGCGAGAGCCGATCGTCGAACCGGTTCGCGTGAAGTGAAGGTAGGAACAGACCGGACGCCTGTCAACACTCCTGACACGACGTCCTACTCTCGCCCGAGGTTCGGATTTCTTCCGGTTGGGGGATTGCTGGCCGAGATCCCCGGTGCTAGCTTCCCCGAACCGGTTCGATGAATTGATCCTTCCGAACTACCGGGCGGGTTCCGCACCCCGCCTGGGAACCAGAACCGCCAACCCTTCCCGGCCAGACGAGTCACTCCGTAGCCGCGAGGCCAGAATCGAACCGATTCGACGTATTGCCGATACTCAAGGATTGAGGACGCAATCCATGTCATCCGCTGACAGATCAGCCCGGCGCCGGGCGTCGGCCGCCGTGGCGCTGGCCCTCGGCGCGGGCCTGCTGGCCGCGCCCGCCATGCCCGCGCACGCGGCCGTGGCGCCGCAGCCCGTCGCCCGCTACACCTTCGACCAGGACGACCTCGCCTCCGGAAAGATCACCGACAGCTCCGGCAACGGACTGACGGCGAGCCTGGTGAACGGCTCGACGGCCCAGTCCGTGGCGGGCACGGACGGCGGCAAGGCGCTGGCCCTGCCCGGCGGGGCCCCCACCTCCGACGGCGCCTACGTCCGCCTGCCCCGCGAAGTGATCGGCGACGCAAGCGACTTGACGGTCTCCGCCCGGGTGAAGTGGAGCGGCGACAAGTCGTCCTGGCAGCGGATCTTCGACCTGGGCACCGACACCACCAAGTACCTCTTCAGCACGCCCTACAACGGCAACGGGCTGTTCCAGACCTCCGTGACCACCGGCGGAGGCGGCGCGGAGACCCAGGTCCGCGGCTATGCGCCCCTGCCCGCGGACGCATGGCGCACGGTCACCGTCACCCTCGACACCACCGCCGGCCGGCTCACCACCTATCTCGACGGGGTGGCGGTCTCCTCCGCCGCGACCGCCATCAAGGCCAAGGACCTGCTGGACGGTTCGGCCACGGCCGCCGGCTACATAGGCAAGTCCTTCTGGCCGGACCCGCTGCTCAAGGGCGCCGTCGACGACTTCACCGTGTGGCACTCGGCCCTCAGCCCCGAGCAGGTGGCCGGTACGGTCCGGGACCTGCCAACCGTCCAGGAGCTCTCGAAGACGTCCTTCGACGTCCGTACGACGACCGGAACCGCCCCGTCCCTCCCGGCGACCGTCCGCTCCTCCTTCTCCGACGGCTACGACCGCGACACTCCGATCGCCTGGGACGCCGTACCGTCCGAGAAGTACGACCGGCCCGGGACGTTCGCGGTGGCGGGAACAGCGGCCGGGCAGGCGGTGAAGGCGACCGTCACGGTGGTCCGCGAGGGGCAGCTCACCGTCGACCTCGGCTCGGACACCGGCGCGTTCCACGGCGGCGCCTCCGGCACCCTGTACGGCGTGTACGGGCCGGACGTTCCCACCAACAACCTCATCGAGGGCATGGGCCTGCGCACGGTCTCCACCAAGGCGCAGGACGGCCCGCAGCACCCCGGCGCCGACGCCCTGGACGTGGTCAAGCCGCTCGCCGACTCCACCGACGGCGACGTCTACATCTACATGACCGACATCCACCGCGGCTTCCCGTACGAGTGGCCGGGCGACACCCCTGCGGAGAAGCTCAAGCTCTATGAGGAGAAGATCGCCAAGCAGGTCGACCAGGTGCTCCAGCTGCCGAAGCAGTACCAGGACAACATCGTCTTCGTGCCGTTCAACGAGCCCGAGGGCAACATGTTCGGCACCGGCCAGTGGAGCTACAACAAGGTCAGCTGGCTGAGCGACCCCGACGACTACTTCGCCGCCTGGGACTCCGCGTACAAGCTCATCAAGACCAAGATGCCGGACGCCCGTATCGCCGGTCCCAACACCAGCGTCCTCTACGACCAGGTGAAGGGCTTCCTCACCCACACCCTGGCCGCGGACACCCTCCCGGACGTCATCACGTGGCACGAGCTGAGCCACCCGGAGGCGGTGCGTGCGAGCGTCGCCAAGTACCGGGTCTGGGAGAAGGAGTTGTTCCAGGGCACCTCGCGTGAGGGCACCCAACTCCCCATCAACATCAACGAGTACGCCTTCAACTACCACACCTCCGTCCCCAGCCAGATGATCCAGTGGGTCTCCGCGATCGAGGAGTCCAAGGTGGACGCCGACATCGCGTACTGGAACATCGACGGCAACCTCTCCGACTCCGCGGTGCAGTCCAACCGCGGCAACGGCCAGTGGTGGCTGCTGAATTCGTATGCCTCGATGAGCGGGCACACGGTGGCGGTGAACCCGCCGTTCCCCGGCGAGAACTACACCATGCAGGGCGTGGCCACCCTCGACCAGAAGAAGAAGCAGGCCCGGCTGCTCTTCGGCGGCTCCACCGGCAAGGGTCACATCACCTTCTCGGGCGTCCCGAAGAAGCTCTTCGGTGACCGTGTGCACGCCTGGGTGCGGGAGATCGAGTGGAGCGGGCAGGTCGGCGACTCCTCCGGCCCGAAGCTGCTCACGGAGACCAACCTCAAGGTCGCCGACGACGGCACGGTCACCGTCGACTTCGGTGACGGCGCGCTGCCGAAGCTGAAGGAGTCCTCGGCGTACGAGATCGTCCTCAGCCCGGCCGGGAAGGCAGCGAACACCCAGTCCCCGCCGGCGCGTTGGCAGGGTTCGTACGAGGCGGAGGACGCGGCCCACGCCGGGTCCGGCTACTCGAAGAACGGCCCGGAGGGCTCCACCTCCGACGTGTCGAAGTTCTACACCTCCGGCGGCTACGACGTGGGCGGACTGCGCACCGGCTCGGACGTCACGCTCGACTTCACGGTGGATGTGCCCGAGGACGGCACCTACGACCTGAGCGTCTTCGCCAACTCCCTCAACACCTTCGACAAGGTGAAGGAACAGGGGCCCACCAATGTCTTCCTGCGCGTGGACGGCCAGGCCGGCAGCGAACAGCAGCTGTATCTGCCGCTCGGCTACAAGTGGGTGGTGTGGGACCACACCGACACCAAGGTGAAGCTCACCAAGGGCAAGCACACCCTGACGCTGGCGGCGAAGAGCCTGGACGGCAAGCGGGCGACGAAGGGTGACGCCATCGTCGACCGCCTCACCCTCGCCCTTCCCGGGGCTTCGGCCGGCATCCAGGTCTACGAGGGCGAACTGGCCTGGCTGAACGGCGGGGCACAGCCCGTCTACAGCCTGCCGAAGCGGGCGGCCACCGGTTCGGGCGCGGCCCGGCTCGCCAAGGGCCAGACCGCCACGTTCTGGGTGTACTCCCCCGCCGACCGTGAAGCCACCCTCGAGGTCGACACCCTCGGCGGCACCGGCGCACGGCTGTCCGTCAACGGACATGACGTCCTGCGCCTGGCCAAGGGCAGGAGCAGCGTCGCGGTCTCCCTCTCCGGCGGTGTCAACAAGGTGACGCTGACGGGCGGTTCGTCGGCCACCCTCGTCGACCGCCTGACGGTCACACCGACCGAGAGCGCGCTGAAAGCCCGTACGTACGAGGCCCAGGACGCGGTACTCGCGGGCTCGGCCGCACTCACCCCGCTGCCCCTGGCCACCGACGGCACGGCGATCACCGGCATCGGCGGCGACCCGGGCAACGGCAACACCGCGACATTCACCGTCACCGCGGACCGGGCCGGTCTCTACGCGCTGCGCGTCCGCTACTCCAACCCGGAGCAGTCCGAGGCCACCCACTACAACCCGGACCCGCTGGCCCGCCATGCCGACATCACCGTCAACGGCGGCGAGACGCGGCGCGTCGGCTTCCCGCACAGCTTCCACCAGGACAACTTCTGGGAGCTGACCGTCCCCGTCACCCTGAAGAAGGGACAGAACACGATCGCCTTCCGCTCCGAGGAGCTGCCCAACTTCGACGGCACGACCTACGCCTCGGAGACCTTCCCCGGGGTCCTGCTCCGATCCCGGTACGCGCCGCTCATCGACCGGATCACCGTGGCGCCGTACTCACGGGAGATGCGCTGAGGTGATCGCCACCGGCGGCGATGTGACGTGCACGAAGACGGGACAGGGCGCCTGCGCTCCCTGCTCCGCCGACGAGCAAGCCACATCGCCGCCCGGTGCCGTGAACAAGCACCCCGTCCAACTGGCTTGACACCTCGACTCCTCCTCACGGGAGTCGTCGGCTGGGTAGGCGATACCGCCTGATGTCTGGCCGGTCAGGCATCCGCGACCACAGCAGGGTGGCTCAGGACACAACTGCAGTCGGTGGGATCACCCACGCCGATCTCCACCAGGCTGAGGCCATCGACCAGATCCACGACTTCCTGGTCACCGCACCCGCCGGCGCCCAGACGGATGGAGCGGCCTGCTCTCGAAAGAACCGTCGGTGGCGTGGCCCGCTGGTCAGGTATGGCGTCGTGGGTTCCGTGGCAGCCAGAGGCCGCTCGGCGGGTAGAGGTACTGCGGGAGGAGGCGGACCGGATCCTTGCCCGGTTGCGGGACCCGAAACGGGACTGTGAGCGGTTCGTGATCTCACGGGAGACGGTGGTCGAGGTCCTCGCTGGTTCCGGCCCTGACGACGTTGCGGCCGGGACTGATGGCCCAGCGATGGTGAGCCCTTGTACCTCGCCCTCATCGACTGAGCGTGCGCCACCGCTTCCCACGGCCGACTCCGCAAGGCCCCAAACGGTCTTCGGTTGCAGCCTGACGTGGCCACGGCCTCGGTCGCTGGCCCCAGCGCGGCCCGTCAGGAGACGGGGAGCTGCCCTAGGACCCGCCCGCGGTCAGCCTGTACCGCCACCAGGCTCCAGCTCGCCGACGTGAGAGCAGTAGGGCCCCGTCCAGGTGTCAGGAGTGGCGATGACTTGCACCTGGATATCAGTCCCGAACCGCCAGGCGGCCTCGTACAGGTGCCGCAGGACATCGAGGGGCCCGAATGTCCAGGCCACCGATATGTGCCCACCACGTTCGAGACTGCGGGTCGAACTGAGCGATGGAGCACAGCAGTTGCCGCTGCCGCCACGCCAGATCGATCCAGGACAGGTGATGTCGCGGATCCGGGCGCGGCGGTCGTGCCGGCGGTGATGTCGAAAGCGGCCCGGCAGGTGATGACCAGCCCGGCGGAAGTGGCCGCGCACTGCCGTTGCCTGGGCGTTGGACTCCGCCTCGGCGTGCGGTATGGCCCCAAAACCAAGGAAGTTGGGACACCCTCGGCGTGTGAGGTTGTCATGCTGCCCCGGAATCACCGCCGATTCTCGATAGCAATTGCGGCTTCTGGCAAAGTTCTGTCCGGAGGACACCCTGAACCCAAGTGCTTCCGAGATGTGGCAGGGCCATGAGACGGATTCCGATCACTGTGGAGGACCGTGGTATCGCAGAACCGATCCGAGGGCGAAGCACCACTCGACCTGGGGACCTCACTGATCGACAAACACCGCTTCCATGACGCGATCGAACCGCTGCTGCGTGCCGCCGCGATGAGCGGTCCGGCGGCTCAGCGCCGAGCGACGGCGATGGCCCTGCTGCGACTCGGATTCGGACTCGGCGAACGGCAGGACTTCGCTGACGCGCTGCGTGTCCACATTCGGGCGGCGGCGATCTTCGCCGAACTCGGGGATGTCGAACAGGAACTGCAGTGCCGCATCCTCACGGGCATCTGCGAGTGGCAGCTCAAAGCGTACGAGAGCGCGATCCAGATCTTCGAATCCAACGCGGAGAACGCGCTCCGTACAGGCAAGACCGCGTTCCGGGCCCTGGCGATGCTGAGCATCTCCTGCATCCTGGTCGACCATCTGCGCCAGTTCCAGCGGGCGGTCCCGTACGCGACCGAAGCCGCGAGGCTCTTCCGGTCGACGGGCGACTACGAGCAGGCGGCCCATGCTCTCCGGCACCTCAACGAGGCGCGGCACGAAGGGAATGCCTGATGGACCGATTCGCCCTCTACTACCCGCACATCCACGTCCGCGACGACGACTGGCTCAAATACGCCGCCCTGTACTGGCCAAAGATGGCCCGGATCCGGCCGCCGGGCTATCCGCTCCAGGACTCGCCCGCCGCGCAGGAACTCCACGCCGCGCGCTGGCTGCTCGACTTCGAACCGCCCGCATGGGCCGCCGCCGAAGTCGCCGTGCCGTTCCTGGAGTTGCTCCACGAACACGGCGCCGCCCTCCGGGACCGCTTCGGTCTCGATCGGATCGAGACCTGGGGCCTGCCGGTCGCTGACGCCTGCTTCGGCAACGCGGGCGGGTTCTCGGCGGGCTGGGAGGAGCCCACCGAGGACAGCCCGACCTGGCTCAACCCGCGATTCGGGTACGTCCACGTCAGCCGCATCAGCGGGGACCTCCTCGACTCGGCCGTCGAGCAGGGGCTCGCGGTCGTCGGTCCGGGGCGAGGCGGGATCTGGGTGGCGATGCACCCCCAGCTGGCCAGCGTCTACATGCTCGCGCTGGCCGAGCAGATAGCCACCGAGAACTGCCTGCACCCGATCACCGACCAGACGCTGCCGCACGCCGCCATGTCGGACTGGACCTTCGAGCGGCTCGCGGCGGCGCTCCTCGATGACCCCCCAGCAGAGGCTTCCGCGGCGCGGCCGGCGCCCGAGGAGGCGTTCGCGTTCCTGGCGTTCGCGACCGTGATCCCGGCAGACCTGCGGAACGTCCCGATCGAGAAGATCCTCGGCATCCGCGCCGAGTTCGGGACCGAACTGGACGGGTTCCGGGAATTCGTGGCCGACCAGGTCCAGCAGCTCGGCGCCATCGAGGACGTGCGGGACGCGGGGCTCTATCAGGAGTACCTGCACACCGAAGTCGACCGAGAGGTCCGCACGCGGCTCAACGATCTGGACGACCGCATGCGCGGCGCCGGCCTCAAGACCGCTCGAGCCGTGGCCAACGTCAGGTCCGTGGCCCTCCCGCCGCTGGCCGCGGTCGCGGCGAACGCGGTCGGCGTCAACCCTGCGCTGACCGTCCCCGCCGTGGTCGCCGGCTGCGTCGTCGGCGCGCCCCTCCAGTGGCGGCGCAAGCGCCGCGAGATCGCCCAGGAGTCGCCCGTCGGCTACCTGTTCCAGCTCAAGCGGGCCCTCGGCCCCGACACGCTGATCGACAAGCTGCGAAGGGTATGGCCGCGATGACCGGCGACGGCGCCTCATTCCCGGAGGCCTTTCACGAAGCGTTCCCAGGGCTCGACGCCGACTCCAGCCACGTACTCATCCCCGAGCCCGCTGCTGATCCGGCGGTCATCGCCCTTGCGGACCGGCAGACCTTGCGCCTGGTCGAGTGTCTCATTGCCGAAGCTCCGTCCGACTGCCGCCGAATCACCGCGGTGTTCGCTCTGACACTCGCATCAGAGGCCTCACGCGTCCTCCACTCGACCGACCGAGCCTCCACCGACGCCGCGCCGAGCCCCGGTGCGCTCCGGCTGGCCCGCGAGCTGCGCCGGACCACCGCCCGGCTGCCACGCGGGCCCTGGTGGCGCATGACGCTCGACCTGCGCGTTGATGGCAGCATCGAAGTGGACTTCGACTACGGTGACGAGCCGTTCCCCGACGAGCATCTGTTCGCACCCGAGGACTACCGGACCGACCTCGAAGCCTTCGACTGGTCGGCGGAGAAGCTCCCGACCTGGTTGTCCGCCTTTGTCAGCCACGGCGGCAGACAAGAGCGCAGCCCGCGGAAGGCCGCCGTGCCGGCCGACACGCACGGCGCACGATCCGCACAAGGTGTCTCGCCCAACGAACTGCCCGGCCTCACCGAGACCTGGGCGCGCTGGGCCGTCCTGTCGGCTGCGTTCGTCGCGGCCGGTTCCGATCGAGGGCCGCGGATGCAACCTTCCCACGCGCGGTTCGAGGGCTCAAAACGCGGCGGTTCGACGCTGTTCCTGCTCACGGGCGACCGCGCCGTCCTCTCCGGCGGCGTCTGGGACTCCCCCCACCTGGCCGATGCCTATCGCGGCGACGCGCCGCACCCCGAGCTGTTCGCGGGAGCGCCGATATGGGTCGCCGATCCGCTGCTCGACGAACGGGGCAAGGCTGGTCTGATGTCCTTCTGCTACTGGTGGGAGAGCGGGCGCTGGCTGCGGGGCGAATCGCCGAAAGCGGAGGAGATCGCGACGGCGATTCCGGGTGTCTGGACCCCCGAGACGGTCGTCGGCATCGTGTCGAGCCTGACCCGGGGCGCTGCGCGAGACACCGAGACGGCCGTGCGGCGCCTGCTCACAGCCGCCGAAGGGGGATTCGCCGAGCGCGGCATGCTGGCGGAGGTCTTCGGGAACGGCGAGGGCGCCGACCTCGACGGCGCCTACCACCAGCTGGTGATGGCGGGCGTCGCGAACCGCACCGACCTGCCGCAGTTGCCCCGCCACCAGGCGATCGCGATCGTTCGACGCTACATGCTCGCCCACGACCTGGACCACCCCGACTACCGGGTCGCGGACCTCGTGGCCGACCGGGTGGACTGCGGATGGATGGTCTACGCACCGGTCACCGCCGGCGAGATGCGGCTCGCCCGCGGGCTCTTCTTCGTCGCCGACGACGAGGTCCTGGAGACCACGGACACCCAGAACTCGTACCCGGACCAGTACGCGAAGGAAGTCGCGCGCCGGTACCGCGAGCGCTGGGGGCTGTGAGCAGGTCAGGCCCGTGGTTCCGCCAGTTCCCAGTCGAGCGTCCACATGCGTACGCGCCCGTCGCTTCCTGCCGAGACCGCGTATTCGCCGTCGGCCGTCAAAGCGAGCTGGCCCAGTTGCCCGGGCTGGGCCTCCACCGTCCGCAAACAGGTGCCGGTCGCCAGGTCCCACAACCGCATCTCCTCGCCGTCGTGGCTCGAGAGCAGGAAGCGGCCGTCCGGGGTGAAACGCATCCTCCGCGCGTTACCGCGCTGGCCTTCGAACACTGCGGTGCAGGCGCCGGTGACGGTGTCCCACACGCGGATCGACAGATCGTCGTAGCCGCCCGCGGAAGCCACCAGGCTCCCGTCGGCGCTCATCGTCACGGCCATGACCCAATGCGTGTGACCGCGCAGCACGGCATCGCAGCGGCCGGTCCCGAGGTCCCACAGACGGACCGTCGCGTCGCTCGCGCCCGTGGCGGCGATCCGGTCGCCCGGGCCGAGCCACACCGCCCGAGGCATTCCCGTGTGGCCCTCGAGCTTTCGCAGGAGGGTACCCGTCTCCAGGTCCCAGAGCCGGAACCGCTGGTCGTTGCCGTCGCCGCCGATGAGCGCGCAGCGCCCGTCGGCGGTGAACCGGGCCGCGTCGGGACTCATGCCCACGGGAATCATCCACCTGAGCGACTCGGCCACGGCGTCCGTGCCGATGAGCCGGTCGTCGGACATCGAGTACCGTTCCGCGCCACTGCCGGTCGACCAGGCCTTGGCCAATCCGCTGCGGCCCCAGGCCATGACGGTGCCGCCATCGGCACTGAGCTGCACCTTGTCGATGCCGGCGAAGGGGCCGGAGCGTTCGCTGCGTTCGTAGGTGATGGTCCTCATGAGCGCTCCGGTGCCCGGGTCCCAGAGCCGGATCTCACCGCCGCCGCTTGTGGCCATCACATCCCCGCCCGCACTGATGTCGAGCGAATCGACGCCCGATCGGTGCGCCGCGAAACTGCGGGCGGGCCAAATCGCACGAATGCCGGTGTGGACCAGTGACCGGCTGAGGGCATGCCAGGCGGCCATCACATCGGGAGCGCGCTCGTGCCCGGGAACCTCGCGGGCCTCCCGGAGCGCCTCGAGCGCAGCGGCGCGGTCGCCTGCCGCCTCCTGGGCCGCCGCGGTCCCGAGCAGTGTCTTGACCTTCTCCTCCAACAGGTTCAGTACGCCGTGCTTGCGGGGCCGGCACACCTGGAACGGAACTGCCGGGGAGCCGGGCATCCGCCACAGCCGCACGGTGTTGTCGAGCGACGCGGACAGCGCGAACCGATCGCCTGCTCCCCAGCGGACGTGGCCCACCTCGCCTTGGTGGCCCCGGAACGTCCGCAGGCACTTGCCGGTCCCCAAGTCCCACAGCCGGACCGCGCCGTCGCGGGCGCCGACCAGGAGTTTCGCGGCGTCGGCGCTGAGCGCGAGCGACTTGGCGGAGCCCGGCAATGTCCGAACGTGCATCCCTGTCCGCAGATCCCAGATACCGATGCCATCGCGGTTGTCGGTGATCGCCGCGACGCCGTTACCGGTGTCGAAGCACAGAACCTGCTGGTTCACGCCTTCCCCGGCCAGCATCTGCGCGCATTCCCCCGTGCGGAGGTCCCACAGGCGGGCAATGCAGTCCTTGTACCCGGCCACAAGGACCCAGCGGCCGTCGGGGCTGAGCTCGGCTTTCGGAAACTGCGCCAGCGGGCCGTGCAGCCGCCAACGGATCTGGCGCCGGCGCAGATCCCACACGACGACGTCGACGCCGTGCACACCGTCCTTCCAGACTGGTTCCGTGGCGACGGCGATGCCCTCCGACGGGCTGACCGCCGCCCAGTCGAAGGACCTCGCCGCCCTGATGGTCCGCAGGCACCTGCCGTCGGACAGGTCCCAGATGCGCATGACCGCGCTGTACTCGACCGAGGCGCAGTATCTGCCGTCGGGAGTGATCCGGACCGACCGGAGATTGGCCTTGTGGCCGCGAAGCGTGCGCAGACACTGGCCCGTGAGCAGGTCCCACACGCGGACGTGTTCGTCGTCCCCGCCGGTCACGGCGGTCCTCCCGTCCGCGGACACGTCGATGTGGAGCATCGGGTCGGGTTCTCCGTCGGCGGTCGGGTTCCAGCGGATCTCGTTGATCCCGATGCAGTCCGCGGACGGCACGGTTCCGGAGCCGAGTGTGTCCAGCGCCTCGCCCACGTCCCGCAGCCCGGGCTGCTCGCTGTCGACTCGCTCGAGAAGCGGGCGGGCCGTGGCGAGGTCGCCCCGTTCGAGGTGGACCAGGCCGAGCGCGTGCCGCGCCGGCCAGGCGTCGTCGGTGTCGGTGCGGACGGCGTCGAGGTCGGTGACCAGTTCTTCGTCGGTGATCTCGCCGCCGCGCCAACGCCACAGCCCCGAGTTCAGGGTCGCGTCGGCGTGCTGCGGGTCGGCTGTCAGCGCCGCGGCGAACTCCGCGGCGGCCTCCTCCTGGCGGTCGAGGTCGAGCAGGGACAGCGCCCGGTTGTTGAGCTCGTCGGCACGCAGGTCGGCGGCCTTCGGCTCCAGGCGCCGGTACCGCTCCCCAGTGACCCGCAGGTAGATATCTGTCAGCTCCTCGGCGACTGCCGCCATCGGCCCCGGCCGCTCCCCGGGCTCCGGGGCGAGGCAGCGCTCCAGCAGATCGGCCAGATCCGGCGGCAGCGGCGGCAGGCCCGGCCCGTATGACTCGATCCCGTGGCGCTCTCGGATCGTGTCGTTCGCGAGCGGCCCCGGGCCCCAGCGCGGCCCACCGGTGAACATCTCAAGCACCGTGACACCGAGGCTGAAGACGTCCGTTTGGCTCCCGACATCCCCGTTCGAAAACTGCTCTGGCGAGGCGTACTCCGGTGTCCGCCCGCCCGCCGAGACCGGGACGCTGACGCCGTGTGGAAGGTCCCCGCCGTCCTCGGCAACGATCGGCCGGATGCGAGCCAGACCGAAGTCGGTGACCTTGGCGACGATGTCGCCGTCTTGTATGTCGAGCAGGACGTTGGCGGGTTTGACGTCCCGATGCACCAAGCCCGCAGCGTGCGCATGGCCCACACCCCAGGCCATCTGGATCGCCAGGTCCACAATGCGCGCCACGGCCACTTCCGGGCCGCCCTCGTACAGACGGCGGTCGGCAATCCAGTCGTGCAGGCTGCCGCCGCCGACGTACTCGGCGAAGACGTAAGGGACGTCTTCATCGACCACGCGCACGTAGTGGCACCCGCAGATGTTCGGGTGCAGCCCGAGCGCGACCCACCGCTCGGCCTCGGTGATGAACCGCTCGCGCTGCTCATCGGTCGCGAACACCTCCGGCTTCGGCGACTTGACCGCCAGGTCGATTCCCCACTGCCGGTGCAGAACCCGCAGCACCCGCCCCATCCCACCCTCACCCGCGACCCCCTTGACCTCGTAGCGATCGTCGAGAACCTCCTCAATTGCCCTGTCGCCCATGTACAACACGCCTTTCGCCGAATCGACTGCAACTTCCTGCTCATTAGAGACCGGGCTATTCGGGTCTGTACGGCCAACGGCGGATCTCCGAGCAGGAAGTGACACCTGATGACAGATGTGATCGTCTCGGCCGAGACCGTGGAAGAAGCACAGCCGGCCGGGCTGCGTCCGGCGCGGTGCCGGATGACCAGGCGACTTGATCAGACAGACGCTGGCAGACTGACGGCACATCGAAGCTCCGGATGGGCAGGGCGACTTGGGAAGGTCACCCCTTCAACTGGAGCTTCGTTGCGTGCGTGGCGGGTCACCGATACACCGTCGTACTGAAGGTGTCCCGCCGCGTGGTCTAGGCCGTGAGCATCTCTGCGGAGGTCCGGTAGAGCACACACCGGCGTAGCGGCCCTTCGGGCACGCTCGGATCCTCGAAGTCGTCCGCCGGGTCCCGGGTCATGCCGATCCGGCGCATCACCGCCTGGGAACGAAGGTTGTTGACGGTCGTCGACGCGACCACCTCCGGCAGCCCGAGGGCCTCGAAGCCGAAGGCCAGGCAGACCAAGGCGGCCTCGGTGGCGTAACCGT
The DNA here is from genome assembly GCF_045041015.1 of Streptomyces sp. NBC_00019. NCBI lineage: Bacteria > Bacillati > Actinomycetota > Actinomycetes > Kitasatosporales > Streptomycetaceae > Streptomyces > Streptomyces sp. NBC_00019. The sequence continues at coordinate 10,169,322 of NZ_CP108302.1, read as the reverse complement.
GACCCCACGCCGAACGCGTCAACCGCCACCCTATGTCCACCCCCGCGAACGGCAAGTCCTCGTCCACCTCGTCCAAGCCGGCGCGGCCGATGAACGCGCCGGTCTCCCTTGCTTCCAGCGCCCACCACCCAAAACCTCGCTCGTCGAACTCGGCCTGCATGAGTGCCACCGCGGCATCGCTTTGCTCCCGCGTCAGCAGTTCCCCCAGGTGTTCTCGAACTTCGGGATCGGCGTTCATCGCCGCCCACGGCTCAAGGTCGGACTCCCGCCACCGGCGGAGCAGGAGACGATCGGTGCGCAGTTCAGGCATGCCCCACAGCTAACGCGATCAGGATCCGGGTGGCGATCGCTTATATCGAGCCGTGCGGTCCTCGCCCCTGCCAGACCCGCTGCGTAGATTCTCACGGCCTGCACCACCCGGCGGGACGCCAGCGTCGTGCTGCCGTGACCTGCACAGATTCATGAACACCAGGACTTTGAAACCGCCCTGGCGGGCCCTGCTCGTTTTCGAGGGGTAAGCCGTCTTCCTCGCTTCGTGGGGTCAGACGATCTATCCACACCCGCGGACGGATGAACCAGCTGGCGTCAGACGCCCCCGCAGCCAGCCCTGTGCTGAATGGTCCAGGGTAAAGCTGTCGCCCCCAGCCGGGCAGCCCGAACGCAGGGACAGGTCGCGAGCGGCACAGGCTGGAGACAACCGGGAATGGCGCCAGCCCACCTGACCCGCTGGATCGCCATCGCGGCAGCTCTGGACCGGCAGCCTGTAATTTGAAGGCGACCTCGCGACGCACGCCCCCGAAGGGAGTTGATGCACAGCATGAACGTGGAATGGATTGAGCACCTTTCTAGCTGGCTCTCCGATAGAGGGTTCAGCCGGTCGGACGATCGAGAGGTAGGTGGATTTGAGAATATTCTCATTAGGTTTAGGGGTGAACCCTACGAAGTGCATGTCGTGCGTGAACGAGGAGAATGGAACATCGGGATCTCCCCGGCTGGCAGATCACCCCTGATGTGGCCGTACGTCTGGCGTCACTATCTGGATGCCACCACTCCCGATCCGTCTCAGCTGCCCGAATCGCTTGAGGAGCAGCTTGAGTTTACCTATAGAAGACTTGACGAAGTCATGGAAGCGACTCGCCGCGACGCGGAGATCGAGAACCATCTCCGCGCTATTAACCGAGCAATCATCAGCGCCCGCCTCGGACTGGATCCCGTTACATTGCGGCGCGAGAAGAAACCTGAGGACGAGAAGGAATGAGACCTTTCAGCCCTGTCACCTATGAGCTTGTAACTCAATCATGGATTGAGCTTCTTGAGGCGTCACCAGCAGATCAGACCGAATGCGAGGGATACGAACGCATCGTGGAGTTCGCTTCAGCGTTCCCAGGAGACGGCGAGCCGTTTCGACCCACCGCACCGTGCGACGCTGCTTCCGCGCAGCCTCCAGATCAGCCCGCAGCGGCGCCTGTGCTGTGACGTGCGCTGCGCACACCCGGCTCAAGCCCGAGCCGGCGGCTCCTGTTCGAACATGGCGTGGAAGCGCCGCGTGTGGTCCACGTGGCGCTCGGCTCCGGTCAGCGTGACGCTGACCGTCAGGCGCGGATCCGCGCTGGAGGCGGCCAACCGCAGTTCCAGCTCCCCCGCTTCGACGACGCGCCGCCCGTCGCGCCCGGTGAAGGAAGCGAGGTCGGCCGGGACCGTGACACGGACGCGGCGGGCCTCGCCCGGCTCCAACTCGACCCGGGTGTAGCCGGCGAGGCGCTGCACCGGCTGGACGACGGAGGCGACCGGGTCGTGCAGATAGAGCTGGACCACCTCGGCTCCGGGCCGTTCGCCGGTGTTGCGGACGGTGAAGCCGAGGGTGAACTCGCCGTCTGTCGGGGCCTCTTGGACGTCGGCGGTCAGGTTTGTCCAGTCGAACCGCGTGTAGGACAGGCCATGGCCGAAGGCGAACGCCGGGGTCGGGTCGATGTTGGACACCTTACTGGCGTGCGCGAGCCGGGCGCCGAGGTATGTGGCCGGCTGGGAGCCCGGCCCATTCGGCACGCTGACCGGCAGACGTCCCGAGGGATTGACACGTCCACTGAGCACCCCGGCGATCGCGTGCGTACCCTCCTCTCCCGGGAAGAAGGACTGCACGATCGCAGCGGACTCGTCCACGGCGCGGCCGAGGGCGTACGGCCGGCCTGCGAGCAGCACGGTCACCACGGGTGTCTCCAGGTCGAGCAGGGTGTCGAGCAGTTCCTGCTGCGCACCGGGCATGATCAGCTCCTTGGCGTCGCATCCCTCGCCGCTGGTGCCCTGCCCGAAGAGCCCGGCGCGGTCGCCGAGCACCACCAGGGCGACGTCGGCCTCGCGCGCCGCCTGGACTGCCTGGCGGATGCCGGAGTGGTCGCCGTCGTCGATTCCGGTGCCGCGGGCGAACGTGATCTCGGCGTCGGGGAACTCGGCGGCGAGCGTGTCACGAAGGGTGGGCAGCTCGATGCCGAGCGGGGTCCCGGGGTGGCGGACGCCGATGTGCTGCGGGAACGAGTAGCAGCCCAGTACAGCGGTGGGCTCGGCCGCGTTGGGGCCGAGCAGGGCGATGCGGCGCGGCCGGGTGAGCGGCAGGATCCCGTCGTTGGTGAGCAGGACGACCGCCTTCTCGGCGATCTCGCGGGCCAGTTGACGGTTTTCGGGCCGGTCCAGGTCGACCTTGCCGCGCAGGGTGTCCGGGTCACCGGGATGCGCGCCGTCGAGCGCGGCCGGCATGGGGCTCCAGTCGGGGTCGAGCAGACCGAGCATCGCCTTCTGGTGCAGGACGTGGCGCAGGGCCCGGTCGATGAGCTTTTCCGGTATGCGGCCCTCGGTGACGGCCTGCACCAGGGGTGGGCCGAAGGTCCTGACGGTGGGCAGTTCGACGTCGACGCCCGCTGCGAGTGCGGTGCCGGCGGCGTCGGCCCAGTCAGCCGCGACGCCGTGCAGGGTCTTGAGGAAGGCGATGGCGAAGTAGTCGGCGACGACGGTGCCCTCGAAACCCCAGGTGTCGCGGAGCAGTCCGGTCAGCAGTTGCTCGTCGGCAGCGGCGGGTACGCCGTCGGTGTCGGTGTAGGCGTGCATCACGGAGTGGGCGCCGCCCTCGCGGATGGCCATCTCGAAGGGGGTCAGCAGGACATCGGCACGCTCGCGGGCTCCCATGGGGACGGGGGCCAGGTTGCGTCCGGCACGGGAGGCGGAGTAGCCGACGAAGTGCTTGAGGGTGGCGACGATGCCGGCGGACTGAATGCCCTGCACGTACGCCGTGCCGATCGTGCCGACGAGATACGGGTCCTCGCCGATGGTCTCCTCCACGCGGCCCCAACGGGCATCGCGCACGACGTCGAGGACGGGCGCCAGACCCTGGTGGACGCCGACGGACCGCATGTCGCGACCGATGGCGGCGGCCATGCGGCGCACCGTGTCCGGGTCGAAGGCCGCGCCCCAGGACAACGGAACGGGGTAGGCGGTGGCGCCCCAGGCGGCGAAGCCGGCCAGACACTCCTCGTGCGCGACGGCGGGAATACCGAAACGGTTCGCCGCGGCGATACGGGCCTGCGTGCGCGCCAGGGAGAGGGCACCCACCGCCGGGTCGACGGGGACGGTGCCGAAGGGACGGGTCAGCTGGCCCAGTCCGCTGGGCATCAGGGCCTCGAGATCGGTGGCCTCCTCCATGTCGTGCTGGTGCGGAGCCACTTCGCCGCCCTCATCGGACGCGCCCACCCACACTCCGTACAGCTGGGCGGTCTTCTCCTGAAGCGTCATCGCGCCGATCAGGGCGTCGACTCTCGCCGCGACAGGAAGGGCGGGGTCGTTCCAGAGGGGGATTTCGGGGATGGGCTCTGCGGCCACGTCGGCGGTCACTTTCCTTCCACACCCCTCAGCCCCTGGGCCAGGCGCGACGGGCGAACAGGTACACGAGCAGGACGGGCGCCATGGACGACATCACGGCCGCCAGGAGGCCGGTCACCGGCTGAATCCGGCGGTCAGGCCGCTGAGCAGCTGGCGGCGCCCGAAGACGTACAGCGCCAGGATGGGCAGCGTCGTGAGGACGACGGCGGCGAGCACGGCGGGGACGTTGACCCCGTACTGGCCCTGGAACGACCACAGGGCCAGCGGCAGTGTCCGCTTCGACGGGCTCTGGGTGAGGATCAGCGGCAGCAGGAATCCGTTCCAGATGGTCAGCGCGTTGTAGATGGTCACGGTGATGAGGGCCGGCCGGGTGAGCGGCGCCGCCAGCCGCCACAGGGTCGTCCACTCGGTGGCCCCGTCGACCCGCATGGAGTCGAAGAGTTCCTTGGGTACGTCGCGGATGAAGTTGGCCAGCACCAGCACGGACAGCGGGATGGCGAAGGCGATCGACGGCAGGATCAGCGCCAGCAGGCTGTCGTACAGTTGCAGCTTGATGATGATCAGGTAGACCGGGATGACCGTCGCCTGCAGCGGGATGGCAAGGCCCATGAGAAACAGGCCGTTCACCGCCCGCAGGAACCTGAAGCGCCAGCCGCGCACGATCGCATAGGCAGCCATGAAAGAGAAGACAACGGCCGGTATCACCGCGCCGGCGGTGACCACGACGCTGTTCACGAAGTAGGTGAGGAAGTCGGATTCGATGACCAGTTGGTAGTTGTCCAGCGTGGGATCGCCCGACGGCACCAGCGGGTTGCTCGTGTAGTAGCTGCTCTGCGCCTTCAGACTGGTGATGAGCATCCAGTACAGGGGTATGGCGACGACGACCAGCCAGATCCATCCGGCCAGGCCGCCGGGCCAGTTGCGTCGGCGGACCGCCGGACGGGAGTGGTTGCGCCGCTCGCGGCGGGTGGCCTTCTCCGGCCGCTCGGGCTTGGTCAGCGTGGTGGTCACGTCAGGCCCCCTCGAGTTGGCTCTCACCGGCATCCCGGCCCCCGAGCCTGCGCAGCAGCAGGGCGAGGGCCAGGCCCACGAGGACGAGGATGACGGCGATGGCGCTGGCCGGTCCCATCAGGTTGGCCTGGAAGCCCCGTTTGTACATGTCCAGCGCCAGCACCCGGGTGGCGTCTGCGGGACCGCCCTCGGTCAGCACGAAGATGAGGTCGAAGAAGGTCAGTGACCCCACCACCATGAGCGTCGACGAGGTGATGATGGTGAACTTCAGCTGCGGCAGCGTGATGCTGAAGAACTGGCGGACCCGGCCGGCGCCGTCCAGCTGGGCCGCTTCGTACAGGGACTGCGGGATCTGCTGGACGCCGCCCTGGTAGATCAGCGAGTGGAACGGGATGAACTGCCAGGAGACGACGAAGACCACGAGACTGAAGGCCAGCCAGGGCCGCCCCAGCCAGTCCTGACTGAGGAATCCGATCCCCAGCCCGTGGCCGAGCCCGAAGTTGGGGTCCAGCAGCGCCTTGTACGAGATCGCGATCGCCGCGGAGCTGAGCAGCAGCGGAATGAAGTACACCACGCCCAGCACCGCACGGTAGCGCTGGCTGCCGGCCAGGAACGTACCGAGCAGAATACTCAGCGGAGTCTGAACGGCCCAGGACGCGGCCATCACGAGGAAGGTGACCCACAGGGCGTGCGGCAGCCCGGGGTCGGTGAGCACCGCACGCCAACTGGTCAGCCCCGACGGGTGGATGCTGCCGATCCCGTCCCATGTGGTGAAGCTCAGCGCGAAGACACCGACGAGCGGAATCACGGCGAAGCCGACGAAGACCACCAGCGCCGGCATCGCCACCCAGGGCAGGATGCTGCGCGGTTCGCGACGCGGCGGACGGCTGGTGAGTGAGCTCATGTGCCGATGACCGCGTTGAGGTTGGCGGCGAACGTCTTCGGCGAGATGGACAGCTGGAACAGCTTGACGATGTTGTCCAGCAGCGTCTCCGCGGCCGTCGGGCTGAGCGCCTGGTCCCAGGACTGGGCGAACGTCTTGGCCTTGCTGGCGACGCCGTAGGTGAACTTCAGGAACTCGGCGTCCTCGGAGGCGTCCAGCTGCTTCTCCGTGCCGAGCAGGAGCGGGACCGCCCCGGTGCCGATCCAGTCCTTCACCTCGGCCGGCTGGAGGACACCCTTGGTGAAGTAGTCCTTGGCGATCTTCTTCTGTTCGGCGCTGGCCTTGGAGGAGATGTACAGGTACTGACCGGGGTTGCCGACGGTGTCGCTCGGGTCGCCCTTGCCGCCCTCGACGGGCGGGAAGTTCATGAAGCCGAGCCCGCCACCGGAGACGAAGTCGCCGCCGTCGGCCTTCTGGATGCCGTACGACCAGGAGCCGTGCAGCATCATCGCGGCCCTGCCGGTGTACAGCAGCGCCTGGTCGGCGTTGGAGTCGGCGGTGATCGAGGAGAAGCCCTTGACGAACCCGCCCGCCTTGACCAGCTCCTGCACCTTGCCGAGCGCGTCGAGGGCGGCCGGGTTGGACCAGGCGTCCTTCTCGCCGTCGAAGACGGCCTGGAACACCTCGGGACCGCCGATGCGGTCGAAGAGGAACTCCAGCCACATCATGTTCGTCCACCGGGACTGACCACCGAGGGAGAACGGCGCTATGTCCTTCGCCTTGAACTTGGGCACCAGGGCCATGATGTCGCCCCAGGACTGCGGCGGCTCCACGCCGACATCGTCGAAGACCTTCTTGTTGTAGTAGAGAACGATCGGCTGCACGGTCTCGCATGGCATCGCGTAGATCTTGCCGTCGATGGTCGCCGGGCCGAACGAGGACGGGAACAGCCGCTTCTTGACCTCGGGATGGTCGCCGAACCACGAGGTGAGGTCCTCGACCTGCCCGGCCTTCACGTAGCTGCGCAGCGTTCCGCCGCCCCAGCCCCAGATGAGGGTGGGCGCCTGCCCGGCACCGATGGCGGTCTTGATCTTCGTCTTGTACGCGTCGTTCTGGAAGGTGGTGCCCTTGATCTCCTCATCGGAGTGGGCCTTGTTGAACGCATTGAGCGCGTTCGTCCTGACGCCTTCCTGAGGCTGGCCGCTGAGGTACCAGTACGAGGCTCCAGCGCCGCTCTTGCTGGGACCGGACGAGCCGCAGGCCGACAGCGCCACGGAGGCGGGTACCGCGGCTGCCAGCCCGAGGAAGGTACGTCGAGAGAGAGGGATCGCCATGTTTGGTCTCCGCACTCGAGAGCCACCGGCTTCTCGTGAGTCGTAGTGAAAGCTTTTCGAAAAAGCCTTCTTCGAGCCTGTGCATGGAGCTTGTTCGAGCAAATTAAGTTTCGAGCTGATGCCCTGTCAAGGCATGCGCAGCACCGTTGTTGGGCGGCATTCACCTGCGTAGTATCGAGCGAGCACGACTCGCGAAAGGCCACGGCAAAGACCGAAACATTTCGAATATTGAGGTCGAGGATCGCGGAAGGAGGGGGATGCGGTGGCTGCGGCTGATCCACTGCCGGTGACCGGCCAGGTCAGGCTGCGCCGAAAAGACCCGGTGCCGTCCAGGCCGGACCGGGTCGATGCCCTCCTGGCCGGGAAGAGGGTGACGGGGAAAACCGCGCCTCTCGGCAGCCGCCCGGTCGGCAACTACCTGGAGCGCGTGGCCGAAGGCGGCGCCGCACAGGCCAAGCCTGTGCAAGTAGCCCCCGTCGAGGGTGCGTTCGCGGAACTGAGGAGCGTTCCGTCGACAGAGACAGCACAGGGCCCTGACGGGTGTACGGGTCGGCGTACTTGCCGATCGGAACACGTCCACCGGACACCCTGCCGGGTTGCCGTACGGTAAACCGATTCCACCCGCATTGGCCTGCCACGATCGGCGGCTCACCACACCGGTGGACGTACAACTGGGAGGAACTGATGCCACCGAACGCCAGACGCACCACCCTGGCGGACATCGCCCAAGCGGCCGGCGTCTCCGTCGCCACGGTGTCCAAAGTGGTCAACGACCGCGGCGACGTGGCGCCGCAGACCCGCGCCCGGGTGCAGGAACTGCTGCATCAACACGACTACCTCGCGCCCGTGTTCCGCCACACCAAGGCGAAAACCAGTCCCGTCATCGAAGTGCAGTTCCAGGGCAGCCTCAAGTCGTACGTGGCCGAGGCCCTCGAAGGCATCATCGACTCCGCCGCCGAAGCAGGGGCCTCGGTGGCCATCAGCAAAGCGTCCCGCGCCCCGCACTGGGCCCGCGACCTGGTCTCAGCCGGGCGCCGCGCCCTCATCGCGGTCACCAGCGTGTACACCGCCGCGCACCTCAAGGAGTTGGCCCGGGCCGGACTGCCGCTGGTCGTACTGGACCCACTGCACCTGCCGGACAGCCGGGTCAACAGCGTCGGGGCAACCAACTTCGCCGGCGGCCTGACCGCGACCCAGCACCTGCTCTCCCTCGGCCACCGCCGCATCGCCTATCTCGGCGGACCGGCCATGGCCGTGTGCAACCAGGCACGCATGCACGGCTACCGCGCCGCCATGGAAGCGGAAGGAGCGCCGGTACCCGCCGCCTACGTCCGGCCCGGAGAATTCTCGTACCGCAACGGCTTGCTCGGCGCCGCGGCGCTGCTGGACCTGGAAGAGCCGCCGACGGCGATCTTCACTGGCAACGACGAGATCGCCCTCGGCGCCATCGAGACCGCCCGCGCCCGTGGCCTGCGCATCCCCGAAGATCTGAGCATGGTCGGCTTCGACGACACGCACCTCGCTCAGATGGCCTCACCGCCACTGACCACCGTGCGCCAGCCGCTACGGGAGATGGGCGGTGCCGCCCTGCGCACCGCCCTGCGACTGGCCAACGGCGAGAAGGTCGAGTCCCACCACATCGAACTCGCCACCGAACTCGTGGTACGTGCCTCAACGGCGCCGTCGGCAGATCTCAAGCGACCGACCATGTGTTCTGAGCGGTCCGCTTGACCAGATCCCCTTCACCCAGCGGAACATCTGCTCCGGGAAGACATTGCGCTTCGGCACCCTGGCCGCCTCTCGCGAAACCCACTCCCCCACCAGCTCCTCCCGGCGAGTCTCCTGGGCCTCCCTCACCGGGCCGCGGATCAACTTGCGCACGGCCGGGGAGGCGACAGTGCGGCCGTCCACCACGGGGCCCTGGCAGACCCGCCTACGACCGCCGAGCGCCTCGGGATCGATGATGCCGACGCCCTTGAGCACACCAACTACGGCTGCGCGGGCTCGTATCCGTTGGCCCCGACACCAGGCACAGGACGGAGCCGTCCTCGCGAGACCAGGCCGACGGGTCACCCCAGGCCGGGCTATGTCGATCACCGGGGACTCCACGGCGGATCCACCCAGGTGGCCCTGCAGATCTCGGAAACGGTGATCACCTCGCCCACGGCGGGCAACGACCAGTCCCGGTAGGCCCAGAACGCCACCGCCACCATCGTCCGCGCGAACTCGATGCTCCAACTCACGCGCACCATTCTCTGCAACACAGCCAGATTCACGATCACCTGAAGTCCGAGATCACCAACAGACTCCCGGCATTGGCTTCAGGGACAGTTGGGAAAGTGTGTGCCGGCGAGCTGAAGGAGGAGCTCAAGAACCCGATCGCCGGTCGTATCACGAACCTGCGAGGGTGTCCGTCATGAATTCGCAGCCGCCGCCTGATGTCGCTCGTCACCTTGACCAAGGTGGTTCGTTGGCCCGGTTCGCGGGTCGGATTCTTGTGGTCTGTCCGCGATGCGGGGGCCGCGCTCTGGTGATTCCCCGGCCGGGCCTTTCTGATCCCAGACACTTCAGCGAGCTCTTGTTCCAACCGCGTCGTCTGGCTTGCCGAGGGTGCGGTGCTGTCGACGACTGGAAGCCCGAGGTGCAGGGAGCCGGGCTGGTCGGCGCGGTGCTGGGTGGCAGTCAGGACCCGTTCTTTCAGCAGCCACTATGGCTGCAGACCCGTTGCGTCGGCCAGACCTTGTGGGCCTATAACGCGGTGCAGGTCGACGACTTCCCGCACCCACCCGGCGACGGTGGTGCGGTGTATCGCGTTGCCGCCGGTCAGGTCGCCCGGCCGCTGGTCACAGCACAGTACCGCCAGCACGATGCCCGCGATCTTCCCCGCGGGCAGGGCCCGCCACCTGAAGCCGATCGTCTTCAGATGGCCGCGGATCAGGTCAGCGAGCCAATTCAGGGTGGCGCTCGACAGCGGCAGGCGGGCGGTGTAGACAAGTCCGTCAGGGCCTTCGACGGTACTGTTGGCTTTCTTCACACCAAACTCAACTGCCGCCGGGGACTCGCCAGTTACGCCCAGCCCCGCGCGGTCACAACCGCGCGGTGAATCGCCCGTCGCCCCGTTTGTGCAGCCAGCCTCGGTCGGCGAGCCTGGTCATCTTCGCTCGCAGCGGCTCCAGCTTGCCGCGCGCCAAGGTGTCCAGGCCCAGCCGGTTCAGAACCCGCTCGGCGACGATCAATTCCTCCCGCTCGGCCTGGACCTCCTGCAGCTGCTTACCAACTCCCCGGCGAGTGTGTCCAGTTCACCTCGGCGAGCCGTTATCCGCTCCAGTTCCCGCATCCCCACGCCGCTACGGTCTCCCGACGTACCCAGTCCGGTAACGGATCGTAGCGTCAGCACGGTCACCGCAGCCGAACCCGACAACGACCCCGGCCTGACATGTCAGATGATCTAGGAGGTTGGGTCGGGGGTGCGCTGCGGAGCAGCCAGGACCCAGGCGGCGAAGGCTTCGACGCCGTCCACGACTGCCTCGAAGCGCGGGGAGTGGAAGACGTCGAACGCGTGCTGCCCGCCGGGCAGTTCGACGTAGACGACGGTGCTGTCGGAGCCGCGGCGCAGCTGGTCGGCGAAGTTCCGGGCGCCCTCGACGGTCGCCAGCGCGTCCTTGGTGCCGTGGGCGATGAGGAACGGCGGCGCACCGGGGTGGATGTATCCCTGTGGCTGGAGCGGGGGCGGCGGCTCGTCCGGCGGATCGCCGAAGTAGTGGCCGTAGTAGCCGTAGAGGCAGACCGCCGCGGTGACCGAGGTGTCGGCCGACTCGAATCCGGGCTGGAACACAGGGTCGTTCGGCGTGAGCGCGCACAGGGCCGCCAAGTTGGAGCCGGCGGAACTGCCCGCCACGACCAACCCCGACGGATCGGCGCCGTACTCGGGGGCGTGCTCGCGGACCCAGGCGATGACCTTCTTGGCGTCGATCTGATGGCCGGGGAAAGTGGTCTGGGGCCGCAGCCGGTAGTTGGCGCTGATGCACACCCACCCCTGGCTGGCGAGCCGGTACAGCAGGGGCCGCGCCTCACGGTTCTTCGCTCCACCGGTGTAGCCGCCACCGTGGAAGTAGATCAGGACCGGCGCGTTCTGTGGCGCGTCGCGGCGGCGGTAGATGTCGAGGAGATTCCGGCGCCCGGCGTCCCCGTAGCGGATGTTGGGGATCCGCTGCACGTCACGCCGCCGCATCGGGGCCGGCAGCAGCAGGATGCGGACCCAGGGCCGACGGCGGCGCAGCGGTACGTGCACACGAACCCGCCAGCCGGTCCCGAGGCCCTGCTCAAGAGCCCGCCCGACCACCTGATCCGTGCGCAGGCCCCGCCAGGCGGAGACAGCAAGGCCGACGGTGGCGACGGCGGCCACCGCGACCGTCACCTTGGCTCCCGCCGAATCCAGATCGCCCTCTGCGGCGGCCAGTGCCGTGGAGACCACCAGGACGTAGATGCCCACGAACGGCACCTCGTTGAGGCCCAGGCCGAACCAGAAACTCAGGGTCGCCAGTGGCCGGGGCCGGCGTGGCGCGACAACGGCGAAGAAAGTGCACCAGGCGAAGAGCGCGGTCGTCGCCACGTATCCCATCGGCATGCCCATGAACGTACCACCGTCAACTCTGGGACATTTCACGGGACTTGACCGCCCAGCCCCGTCGCCGCAAGTCACTCGTTCGTGAAGATCCAACGAACCCGGTTCAACATCGGCGCACACACGCGTTCTCGTCCCGCGCCCCACACACCAGCTCTGTGACCTGCGACTTCACGATGCACACCACTCAATGGAGAGCGGTGGGTTGGCATGGGTGCCCATCAGTTGGCGGCGAGGTTGCTGAGTAGGTGGCCAAGCTCTGCCGGCGCCTGAAGGTGGGCCAGATGGCCCTGGCCGGCGAGTTCGTGGACTGCGGCATGAGCGACGACGTGCTGCCGCGCGGTGTCGAACGACGTTCCATAGGGAGCTGTTCCGCGGTTGCACTGGCCGATGATCAGGTCGACATGACCTGCCTGTCGCGCCAGCACATCCCAAGGCGGCGCCGCGTTGAGCGCACCGAGTTCGGCGTACAGCGGTCCGCTCCAGCGACGCAAGACAGCCGCCGTAGCTCCAGCCGAAGAGCGCCCTCGTGCTGTCGAACGCGTCAAGGACCACGCCGAGGTCCTCGACCTCTGTCCGCAGCGAGTAGGAATCGGTCAACGGCCCCGAGGGAGTGTGGCCAGAAGTCCTTGCCGTCGCCGGTCGCCGAGCGGCCGGCCTCGGATGGGGAGGTGAAGAGTCCGTCCCAGGAGCGCGAGAACGTCTTCGACGGTGCGTACGGTCCGGTCCATCCGGCCCCCCTTTCGACCGGGATCGATGGTAGGAACGGCGCGGATTCAAGGCCAGGTCAGACTGCATAGGGCGATGGGTGAAGTGGACTGCTGCGGCCCTCGCAGCAAGGAGGGCTGGAAAGCGGCTGAAGAAACCGAACACCGTCTTGAACGGCGGGTAGTCGCTCGGCAGCGCGCTCCACTCGCACCCCGTGTCGACGACATAGCGCAGGGCGTCGACGGTCTCACGGCGCGGGTGCGCCTCCGGGCGGCCGCCGTGCGGAGTCCGGCAGGCCGACACCGACAACAAGGGCTCGATGAGGCCAATTCGAGGTCGGTGGTGTCCGACGGATTCGGGCGCCGGCGCATGCTGTTCCGTCCTTCAGTCGATCAGGTCGAGGGTGGACTCGACGGAGTTGAGCTGGGCGACGATGTGCCGCACCCGCTTGTCCTCCGGATCGAGCGCGACATGCGGGCCAATGGTCCCGGTGATCATGCGGCGGACCTCGGACGACAGCACGTGCACCCTGGCCGTCACGTAGACCTCCAGCTCTACTGCTGAAGAGGCAGTGTTCCGACCCTGCACGATTCGCCCATCAGAGGGCACTGTTTGTCGACGGCGGTGACCTGCCAAGTGCCTCGGATCAGGTCGAGCGTCGCCGTGTAGTCGACGTGTACGGGCGGTTCTTGGCCGTGACGCCACCGCTGCAGCAAGGCGGACAGGCGGATGGTCGCCAAGGTTGGTGTGGTGGCCCCAACAGCTCCGATCCAGTGGGGGCTTTCGCGGATCAGCCGGCCCGTCGTCGCGATGTCCGGTTCGGGGATCATCACTGATGAGGTTTCACCGGCGCTGACAAGCGCAGAGCCGGCCAGCAGGGCCAGCAAACGACTCAGGACCACTGCGGGCATAGCCCGATCAGTTGACTCGACCGTCAGATAGCAGTCGTCATGCCCGGAATACCAGAAGCGCGAGCCCTCGATGTGAGGTAGGACAGGCTCGTCGAAGGCGGCCGTCCCAATGAACAAGGCGATCTCATCAAGCTGGGCCGGGGTCGGCGCCATCGGCACGTCGACCAGAGACAGCTCGTAGGGCGACCAACTGCCATCCAGGAACCGGGGCAGACTGTCGCGGTGCATCACCAGGATCTCCTCACCGAGTCCCGGGGTGGCAGAAGCCCACGCCTCAATCGAGTGAGCGGTGACGTCGGCACCCTGTTCAGCGGCGATCAACGACGGCCGCCATTGCTGGAAGTCCTCGTCCAGGAAGCTGTTCGTCGCAAGGTCCACGACGAGGACCGTGTCGTTCACCGAGCGCGAGAACACATCGATCAACTCGCTAGCCTGGGCCGCCGAAGCACTGATCTGCCACGACCTGCCGGCCTCACGAACGGTGAAACTCAGCGGGAACGGCAAATGGTACGTCCCGACGCTGTTGACGCTGAAGGCTCCATCGCGCTCAACCTCGATCATTGCCGCCTCATCCCCTGTGAACGCGAAGGCTCCTTTTTTCTCGCACAGATCATCATGCGTCGTCGGCCGGGGCAGGCCGCAATACACGGGTAAAACGGCAGCGCGCTGAGCCTGCGCTCCGGCCTGCGCACTCGACCGCACACAACAGCCAACTGCCCGACCAGACGCCGGACGCACAGTCCATGCCAACGCAGTGGGCGAGCACCCTCGGCATGATCCCCACGCTCCCGTCGTCGGTCGGCCGCCAATCCGCCCGCTGCCCGTCCGACGACGCACTGGCCAGATCCAGGAGGCGCAGACGAGTGGCCCGACTGACCCTGCTCGTCGGGGTGAGCCAGCCAGTCCAACCAGCCATTGGGAGGCCGGTTGCTCGCGGGCCGTACGGATCCGGGCCACGAACGGCGCGAGGCACTCGCGTATCTACCGCTCGGCGCGGGGCTGTTCCTCCGGCGGTGAGGGCGCGCTGCGGGCACAGCTCGATGACTTCGACCTCGCAGGTGCGGTAGTGCGGGGGCTGGTGCCCGTCGGGATGAGCTGTGCACCAGCCGGGCGTGGAGGTCAGGGCAGGAGGGCGCCCGAACCCGACGCCTGCCCGCAGGCACCGTCACGTGGCTGCGAGGAGGATGGCGGTGTAGTGGGCGGTGAAGGCGGCAATGGTCAGGGTGTGGAAGACCTCGTGAAAGCCGAACCAGGCCGGTGAGGGGTCGGGACGCTTGAGTCCGTAGACGACGGCGCCCGCGGTGTACAGCAACCCGCCGGCGGTGACGAGTACGACGACCGCGGTGCCGCCGGTGCGCGCGAAGTCGGGCAGGTTGAAGACGGCCACCCAGCCCAGGGCGATGTAGCACGGGGTGTACAGCCACCGGGGAGCCCCGATCCACAGGATGCGGAAGGCGATGCCTGCCAGGGCGCCCGCCCACACCACAGCCAACAGCACCAGCTGCCGGCTTCCGGGCAGCAGCAGTACCGCCAGCGGGGTGTAGGTGCCGGCGATGATCAGGAAGATGTTCGCGTGGTCCAGCCGCCGCAGCACCGCCTCCCCGCGCGGACCCCACGTGCCGCGGTGGTACACCGCGCTGGTACCGAACAGCAGACAGGCCGACACCGCGTACACCGCGCAGGCCGCCACTGCCGCGCCGGTGCGCGAAACGGCGACCAGGACGATGCCCCCGGCCAACGCCAGAGGGAACACGCCGGCGTGCAGCCAGCCGCGCATCCTCGGCTTCAGCGCAGCCGCTGCCCGCTCCACCCCGTCTTCCAGCCTGTTGGCGCTCTGCCCGGCAGCCGGCCGGTCGGTCGCGCCGGCAGGCGCAGCAGTCGCGGGGGTACGCAGGGTGTCGGGCGGGGTGCCGGGGCGGGAGTCGAACTCCCGCCCGTGTACCGGCGGCTGGCCATCTTCGGCGATCATGCGCTCATTTTCTTGAATGGGGCGGGAGAGTGCGGTCCGGCGCGTCTCCGTGGAGTGCGGGTCAGGTGCCGTCCGGGTGCCGGGTTGCGGTGCGGCGGTATTGGGCGTTGATGCGCTGGGCTTCTTCGAGCTGGTCTTCGAGGATGATGATGCGGCAGGCGGCCTCGATGGGGGTCCCCTGGTCGACAAGTTCCCGGGCGCGGGCGGCGATGCGCAGCTGGTAGCGGGAGTAGCGGCGGTGTCCGCCCGCGGAGCGCAGCGGGGTGACGAGGCGGGCGTCTCCAATGGCGCGGAGGAAGCCCTGGGTGGTGCCGAGCATTTCGGCCGCCCGGCCCATGGTGTAGGCGGGGTAATCATCATCGTCGAGACGGCGGTATGAGTCGTCTGCTGTCACCTGGCCTCTCTGGAACACGTGGAGGGCCCTGGCGCCGTACGGCGCCAGGGCCCGAAGGAACTGCTACACCATCTGCCGGCCCTGTTACTGCGCCGGCCTTCTGTCACCGCACACCCGGCCGAGATGCTGCCGGGAATGCTGGGATCGCGGTTGCTTGACCGGAGACCACCTCACTATCGATGTCCTGCGGTACCCGGACTCACATACCGTCCGGGCGATCCTGATGGCGTCCCATTCCTCCGTTTCTCCCTCTGGGATCAATCACTTGCTAAAGGGGACCGCGTACTGCTGGTGATGCGACCTGCTCAGCGGCCTGTGACAGCGCCGCTCTTCGGCAGCCAGCCCCGTTCGCCTGTCCTGCGTCCGCTCTGGCTTGGAACCCCACTGCCGAACCTCCCGGTGCGCGCGCCCGCAGCCGACGCCTTCACCGAGGTACCGCTCGCTGACTTCACTGCTGGGTACTGCTCGCGGCGGCCCCTGATCACTGCGGGCCACCCGGTCCGGCCGTCAGTCCCGTCACCGTCCTGCAACCCTGGCTCCGGAACTCCACCACCGCACCGTCCTGCGCATTGCAACTACATACTGCTGCCTGGCAGTTCGTGTCTGCCGGGCCCTGCTGTCTCTCTGGGCTACGAGAGAAACCATAGCCAGATCCACGACCGAATGTCTACTCCAGCCAGAACAGATTTCTTCGAGCTCCACGGCGAGCTTCGCAGGCTCGTCCTGGCAAGACCGCGGTAGCGGGATCTGCGCAGGCGCAGCGGCCGGCTCCCGGGGAGATGGCGCCTTCGCCCCGCCCAGATCTTGTAGCGGTCCTTCAGGTGTCGCTCTGCTGCCCGGCGCGGGCCGCCTGGACGGCTTCGTGCGCGGCACGGTGGCGCAGGGTGATCTCGGCGGCTTGCGGTGGCCCCACTTGGGCGTCGCGCACCTGGTGGGAGACGGGGCCACTCAAGACCCATACAGGCGCTGTCCGATCTGAGTGGGTCCACTGCTGGCCCAGCCCGGCGTGTCCTCCCCCGGCACCGCCGCCTCCTCACCCCGGGCAGGCGCTGTGCGGGATCCTGTTCGTGCTGCACACCGGGATGTCGACATCGCTCTGCTGTCGGTCGGGCGGGACGGCAGGAGCTGCTACGGCGGAGACGGGGCCATCGGCCCCTTCGCTGACCAGTCCGGCTGAGTCAGCATGTGCATCGGACTGGGCCCATGGCGACGGGTGCCTGCGTCACACCGCATCGGCGCCCCCGCCTCGGCCGGTCAGTCCCCCAGACGCGTTGCGCGTAGTCGACGAAGTTCCGGCCCATGATCTTCTCGATCCGCTCGGTGGCGAATCCGCGCAGCTCCAGCAGGCGGATCAGTTCCCGGAACTGGTCCACGCCCCGCAGGTCGACCACGAAGGGGTAGGTGTCCGCGCGCTCCCCGGCGGCGGAGACCCCGGCCTGCTGCCGCCGGGTGACGTGCTCGGCCAGGTGGGCCCGGTAAGCGTCGAGGTCGTCAATGGCGGTGACCGGTCCATCGGTGCCGATGCCGACGTGGTCCTCCCCGCAGACGTGCACGGCGTGCACGATGTGCTCGACGAGGTCGGCGGCGCGTGCATGGCCGGTGGGACTCAGGAACGGCATGAAGTAGATGCCGACGAACCCGCCACGGGAGGCGACCAGCCGCAGTTCCTCGTCGGTCTTGTTGCGTGGCAGGTCGGTCAGTGCCCGGCATCCGGTGTGGTTGATCGAGACGGGCACGCGGGAGTGGCGCGCGGCCCCCAGGCAGGTGCGTTCGCCGCTGTGCGAGAGATCGACCATCAGGTGCCGGTCGTCGAGGGCGTCGATCACCTCTCGCCCGAAGTCGGTCAGTGCGGTGTCGGCGGACGCCATCGAACCACCGCCGAGGTGGTTGGCCAGTGCTTTGGCCTCGGCGACCTGTACGGGAGTGAACCCGCGCTCGGCGCCTGGGGCGCGTCCGCGGTCGGTCAGAGCCGGCAAACATGTGCGAAGCGTCCGCGCCAAGAACGCACCGTGTCCACGTGCAGACGGGTGTCGGCGGCAATCTTGGCGTTTGCCCGGCCGCGTGCTGCGAGGGAGGACGATGGTGGCACGCTGCCTGGTCTGGTGAGGGGTCTTGTGGCCGTAGGCCATCTTCTTGAGCCGGTGGCGTTCGGCGGCGGTCAGCACCACCGTCACGGCGGCACGAATGGGCATGGTGAACAGACGGCCTGTCGTCAAAAGGTGTCGTGCAGCGTTCTGGCGGCTGTCCACCGGAACTGCTGCCGGCGGTCTTCTGGCCTGGAGCAGCATCCGGTGGCCCCGGTCCCGTGCGGAGGCTGTGGGCACCGACGAAAGGTGTCCTTCAGCGCCGACGAATCGGTCGGCATCGTGATCACCATGCCGACCGTTTGCTGTCTGTGACGTGAGAACGACCTCTGGCTGTTCACCTCGTGGGGCCTGCAAGGTCACCGGCACCGGGCGGATTGGGAGTTCGGTGCGATCCTTGCCCACCACACGTCCCGGGTGGCCGTGGGGCCGCTGTCAGGCGGAGACGTTGCCGAGGAAGTCGAGGAGAAGCGCGGACCATGCCTCGGGGCGCTCGACGAAAGGCAGGTGCCCCGTGGAGAGCTCGGCGTACTCGGCACCCGGGATCATGTCGGCGAGTTGCCGGTGGTGATACGGCGTGACCAACTGGTCCAACGTGGTGGAGATGACCAGGGTCGGCACCGTGATGGCAGCCAGGTCTTCGCGGACGTCAACCTGATCGATAATCAGGTCCAGCTGCCCGAGCGTGCCGGGCGGGATCGTGGTCGCGGTGGCCTTCAGGGCGGTGTCGAGGTCGTCCTGACCGATCGCCTCCAAGGCGGGGGCACTCAGCCCGATCAGGGACACGAACGCGGCCAGACGCTCAAGGTCGCCTGAGCGGAGCAAGTCGCGCCAGAGCCGGGCGGCCAGCAGAAACCGCGGATTGGGGTGGGCGAAGCCAGCTGTCAGGACGAGGCCGGTGACGCGGTCGGGGTGGCGGGTGGCGGCGCGGATGGCGACCGGGCTGCCGAGCGAGTATCCGGCGATGGCGAAGGTGTCCACGTCCTCCTCGACGGCGGCGGCGACCAGGGCGTCGGCCAGGGCGTCCAGGGCGAGGGGGGCTTCGGCGCGGGGGGTGCGGCCGGTGCCGGGATAGTCGGGCCCTACGACGGTGTGGTGGTCGGCGAGATTCGCCAGGATGGGGCCGAAGTTGGCGTCGATGCCGCCGCCGGCGCCGTGGGCGAGTAGCAGGCCCGGGCCGGTGCCGCGCACGATGCGGCCAAGAGAGGAAGAGGGCAGAGCAGTTGAGGACATGGGGATGTCATTCCTTCGGGTTCTCAGGGGGTTACGGGATGGAGCAGGTCATCGGGGTGCGTGGCTGAGCGCGGCGCCGCCTGGCAGCAGTGGCGGCGAGGCCGACGGCGACGAGCGTCACCAGCGCGCCGATCCATGGCAGGTCGTCGAGCGAGGAGCCGGCGGTGACGGCTTGGCCGCCGAGGGTGGAGCCGGCTGCGACCCCGAGGTTGAACGCGGAGGCGCTGACCGCCGTGACCAGGGTGGGTGCTTTGAGAGCGGACGCCAGTGCGCGGTCTTGCAGCAACGGGATCAAGGCGCCGGCGATGACACCGAGGATGAGTACGGTGGCGGCTGCCGCCCAGCGGCTCTGACTGGTGAGTGTGAAGGCGGCCAGCACAGTGGCGAGGACGGCAAGCAGCGCGTGCAACGCTGCCCACGGGGCGCGGTCGGCCAGGCGGCCGCCGAGGATGTTGCCTGCTATGGAGCCCAGGCCGAAGAGCGCGAGCAGCGTCGTGACCCCGGCAGCGGTGAATCCGCTGACCTGGCGCAGCAGCGGGGCGATGTAGGTGTGGGTGGTGAACAGGCCGGCCTGCGCGACCACGATGATCGCCAGCACTGCGGCCACTTTGGGCTTGAGCATCTCCCGGACCTCGCCGCCGGGGCGGCCAGCTGTCTCCGGTGCCGCCGGACGGACCAGCACACTGGTGGCAGTGAGGATGGCGGCGCCCAGGATGGCGATGCCGGCAAAGGTCGTCCGCCAGCCGTAGTGGTCGCCGATCCAGGTACCCCACGGAGCGCCAAGGACCATGGCGAGGTTCCAGCCCGCCGTGATCACGGCGATGGCACGCCCGCGTTGCCCTGCCGGAACCGTGGTTACCGCGATCACCAATGCCGTTGCGAAGACCGTGCTGTGCGTCAGAGCGGTCAGCATCCTCGCCGCCGCCAAGACGCCGAACCCGGTGGCCAGCGCTGCGGCGGCGTTGCCCGCGACGAACACGCCCAGCAAGATCAGCAGCGTGCGGTGGCGGGCGATGCCCAGCATCCCCAGGGTGACCACTGGTCCGGCGACGGCGACCACCAGGGCGTACACCGTCACCAGCACCCCGACGGTCGGCAGCGGACGGTGCAGATCCGTTGACAGCTCCGGCAGCAGGCCGACCATCACCCACTCCGCGGTGCCCACCACGAACACACAGGCGGTGAGCAGAGCCAGTACCGCGCGTCGGCGCACCGGCGCGGGAGGGATGGCGGTCATCGAGACCGCGCTGTTCGTCGTCATGCGACCGACGCTAAAGTCTCACACCAATGTGAGAGTCAACGCGGTGAGGTGCAGGTCACATGCGCATGGGAGAGATGGTCCGGCGAACCGGCGTCAGCGAACGCCTGTTGCGCTACTACGAGGAACAGGGCCTGCTCCACCCGGACCGGCTCCCCAGCGGCTACCGCGTCTACAACGAGGCCGACATCGACACGGTGCGGCGCATCCGCAGCCTGCTGGCCGCCGGCCTGTCCACGACGATCATCGCCAGGATCCTGCCTTGCGTCTGCATCGACGGCCCGACCCTCACCCCCGTGTGCTCTGACACCATCACCGAGCTGCGGCGAGAGCGCGAACGCATCACTCACGCCATCAACGAGCTGCATGCTTCGCGAAGCATGCTCGACACCGTCATCGCCGCAGCCCCAGCCACCTGAACCGCACCCTGGGAAACGATCCACATGGGCGCGGGAAGCAATCACCGCAGCCCTTCATGCACGTCCTGAACCCACACGCGCTCCTTCAGCGTCACCCCCGAAGGACTTCCGGAGTCGGCCACTAAGCGGCCGCGACCGATACCGTTTCCTGCCCGCTGGAATGGCGCCGGCTGTTCCTGCCAAGGGAATGGGCGTCGCCCGCCGGAAGGGAGCCGACGGCGCATGAGCCTGCCCACTGGCGGCCGGCGGTGACCGCCACGGAGGCGACCGGCCTGGTCTCCGAGGCCCTCGTCGTCGACGCCCGCCGTCTGTTCGGATGGAATCTTCTGCATCGACGGCATCTGCTCGGCCGGCGCCGCGAACCTCCTGGCGGGGAACGGCTTCGAGGCGGTCAACAAGTCCCGCGGGCTGGTCCAGTGGCGCGCGGTGGGCGGCCGCCTCTCGCCCCCTTGAGCAGAGGCGACGGACGCCGTACGACGGGCCGGGCGCCGGCCCAGCCTCAGTGACGGACCAGCGTCCGTGCAGTGCGACGGCCGGACACACCCCGGACGACGCTCTCACGGGCTACCACGTGCACGCGGTGGACGGAGAGGTCGGCAAGATCGGCGCGCATTCCGCGGACCTCGGTCCCCACCATGCGGTGGTGCACACCGGTCTCCCGCTGCTGGGCAAGGACGTGGTGATCCCGTCCGAGGCCGTCTCGGGCATCGACCACGCGGCCCGGACCAAGGACCAGGTCAAGGCGGCGCCGGTCTTCGACGAGGAGCAGTACCTTGGCGACCCCCGCTACCGCGACCAGCTCGGCGGCACCCGGGGCTCGGGCCACTGACCCGGGCCTGAGCAGCTTCCTCGGCGAGCGCGATCGGGTGCGCCGCCCTCGCCGAGGACGGCTGCGGGGTCCTGCTCGACCCGTCCGTGCGGTACCGGCCGAGGCGGCCCCTCAGTTGCCCTGCGCGGCCGAGCGGGCGCGCCCCTCCCCCGCGTTCAGGGGCGTGTCCGCGACGCTGCCGGCGAACGGCCTGCCGCTGCCCGGGAGCTGGACCACACGCCACACCCACTCGGCGGCCGGGGTTTCGATATCGCGAGCAGGCAGATCAGTTGAAGATGCTGCCACCGCAGGGGCACAGATTTCCCTCGGGCTCGTATGAGTCCACCGGACGTCACTCAAGATCGCAGGGCGGCCCGTACGCGAGGCAATGGCGCACCGCGTCGTCAGAGGAAGCGGGAGCTGGTCACCGGACCCGAGGACGACAGACTCGTCCGGTCGCCCTGCAGCCAGGTATGGCGGACAGCGGACACGAAGTCGGTGAGCTTCTCGACCGGTTCGGCGGGCGTCGCGCCGTCTCCCTCGTCGGGTGTGGCGTCGGCAGCCAGGATATCCGCGGCGATCTCCTCCTCCGGCCTGTTGTCGGGCGTGCCGCGTTCCGGGACGCCGTCCTCTCCGGCATGCAGTTGCCCTGCCCAGGGCGCCGTCGCCGACTGGTGCAGCAGGGTGACGCTGTCGGCGGTGACCGCCGGTGGGTCGGTCCAGTTGCTCGCGTGTTCGTGCAGGATCTGGCCCGGCGTCCGTTCGAAGAGGCGACCGAGGATCTCGGGGCCCTGCTCGGCGCTGGCGACCTCGTTCAGGTCGTATGCGATGACAACCGTGTCTTCGCGGTCGGGTGCGAAGGGCTTCGTCGGCAGTTCCAGCAGCTGGGCCGCCGCGAGGGCGAGAATGCGGCTGCCCCGGTCGGGGAGCAGGGACACTGACGTGGGACGCGCCTCGGCGGCGTCGAGGACCGCTTTCAGCCTCAGCAGTCCGCGCAGGCACTGGTCGTGGGTGTCCTGCAGCCAGGCGAACCGCCCGGTCATGCCCGCGTCGAACCCATATGGGGACAGGGTGGTGAGCACGGTGCCGCCGATGACGTACTGCCAGCCCCGCAGATCGGTGGCGTCCAGTGGGCTCACCGGTTCGGCCTCGGCGGCCCTCGCCAGCATTGCGCGCTGACGGGCCTGCGCGGGCAGCCACATCTCGTCCTGCGGATCGGGCAGCCGTGCGTGATGACGGCGGGCCAGGGCGAGGTCGCCGGCCATGACGGCGTTGAAGACCAGCAGATATCGGTCCGGCCAGTCGACGAGGATGCTCTCGTGTGCGGTGAGCACTCCGACGGCCTCGCGGTGCCGGCCCTCGCGCTCGTATGCCGATACCAGTTCCCGCAGTATCCCGGCGGAGTCCGGCGCTTGCCGCAGCGCTTCGCGCAGAGCGGGTATCGCCAGATAGGGCACGCCGCGCTCGATGCATGCGTACCCGAAGTCGTAGAGCGCGCGGGCCTTTCCGGGACGGGCAGTCAGGGCGTCGGCAGCGGTGCGCAGGTCGTCGAAGCCGGCACTTCTGGCGGCCCGGGCGGCCACAAGTGCGAGCTCGTCAAGCGGCAGGTCGTCGGTGCCGTGCCGCAACTGGCGCAGGGCGCCCGGCAGGTCACCCTCGTCGAGGGCCTGCCAGGCCTGGAGGAGTTCAGGGGTTTTAGGGCGGCGATTCCTGCGCGAGAACATGCCAAGGATCTTCACCGATGATCGCTGTCCCCCTCAACCGCATTACGCGGGCCGGGAGTCACGGTCGCCGCACGTCGCACCGCCGGACCCGTTCGGCACGCTCCGACTTCCCCAACCAGATCAACAACGTGCTGGGCACTCGGCCATGATCCGCTATCCGATGATCTTTGAAGGCAGGCTCGCGTGCTCCGGCACTCGCAAGCCTTGATCACCTGGGCGCGATCCGGGTCAGGCCTCCTCGGCCGGGCTGTCCACGGGTCACTCCCCCTCGGACGGGTCATGCCCCCGGGCTCCGTGGCGTCCGGTGAGGCAGGCGGCACGTAGCGGGTGCCGGAATGGAAGGCGTCCTTGCCTCCGCTGTAGGCGACGGCGGAGCGTCGGGCTGTCGCGGCGACCTCGTGCGGCACGGTGCTTTGTCGAACGGAACCGTCCAGCCGAACCGCACCCCTTCGATTCACCCTCTGTCGCCCTTCCCTAACTGGCCGTACACTGTCAACTCGGGGAAATTCAGGCGTGATTGACTGGGGGAGCTGTCATGTCCTGGGACCAGAACGCGAATCCGGACTTTGCCGTTCCACCCATGCCGAGCGCACCACCACCCGCTCCGGCGGACCCCTGGCGGGCTTTCGCCGTGGGATTGTTGAACCTCAGCGGCCTGGGGCTGGGCTATGCCGTCGTCCGCCGTTGGGGGTTGACGATCGCGTGCCTGGTGGCCATGGGGATCTTGCTTGTCGTGGCGCTGCCCGCGGATCCGAACGGGATTCCGGGCGCCCTGCTCGTCCTGTATCTGATCCTGTTGGTGGCGGCAGGCCTGCACGGTGCACGGCTGGGCCTGCGCACGCGCCTGGCGTGGCTGCCGAGTGCACTGGTCGCGGCGGTGCTCAGCGTCGTGTTGCTGGCCATACCCGCCGGCGGATATCTCCTGTATGACCAGGCACGTGACGAGGCCACTCAGCAGATGCTCCTGGACCGGCTGGCCACAGCGGACGAGCTGGTGAAGTCGACCGGTACGCAGGCCTTCGACGTGGCGCAACCCGACTACCGCCAGGCACTGGCCATTTACCACGGTCTGGCCGCGGACCATCCGACGTCACGGGCTGCCGCCGAGGTGCCGAACCGCCTCAGGACCTACTACACCACCGTCGGCGCCGCGTACGCGGAGAAGAACTACTGCGGGGCCGTGGCGCCGTTGAAGTACCTGCGTACCGTGCCGCGCACGATGGACAAGAAGACGCTCGGATCCCTGTCCACCTGGCCCGACGACCGGCTGGCGACCTCGCTCTACGAGTGCGGGACGGAGTCGATGAGCGGCGACAGCGCATCCTGGACCGCGCAGTGGGGCGAACTGCTGACGACGTTCCCGAAGTCCGAACAGGCTCAAAAGGTGGGGCCCGCGATCGACGCAAAGGTGGGCGAGGCGGTCACGGCTGTGGGCGGCAGCGATCCCTGCGCGGCCGTTGAGCGCCTGGGCTCCCTGTCCACGCAGATTCGCGGCGTGTCGGGCGAGGAGGCCGGACTCACCGAGGCTCTCGACCAGGCTGCCGACCGGGCGGAGCGGAGCGCGGCGTCAGGGACGTACAACTGCGGTGTGGACCAGTACAAGGACGGCAGTTTCAGCGACGCCGTCACCACGATGGACACGTTCATCAAGGACAACCCCGACAACCCGAAGCGCAGTCTCGCCCGGAAGGTGGCCATCGCCGCGGAGGTCGCCCAGACGGTCCCGGCGGCCGGCAAGCGTCTGCCGACCACCCGCTCGGGCGGCAGCATCACCGTCACAGTCAAGAACGACAGCCCCGACAAGATCACCGTCCTGTTCACCGGCCCGGTGACCGGGAGCTTCACCCTCAAGGCGTGCGGTGGCTGTTCCACCTATTCCTCGCTGAGCAGCTCTCTCGGGTTCGAGTCGAAACCGTGCAGCGACAGCGGCAAGAAGTATCCGCAGAAGACCATCCGCCTGCCCGCCGGCACCACCTACTTCGTCCACAAGTCCCAGGAAGGGATCGGCAACACCCCGGCCTCGGACACCGCCAAGCTGGAGCCGGGCTACATCTACACCGAGTGCGCCTACACGACGAGTCTCGGCTACTGACCGAGATGGATCTTCGTGGTCCAGTCGGCGGCGGGGCGCAGGGTCAGCACGCCGCCGCGAATGTGCCCGAGCTGGAAGCGGTCCTGGCCGAAGACACCACCTGGACCTCCCGCGCCCGCGGGTGCAGCTCTACGGCGCTCACGGCCAGCGCCGCACGGAATGGCCGGAGAGTCAGGGGCACGGGATGGCGCAGGCCCAGGAACCGGGTGGCGACCCGGGCCTCCGGTGTCGCACGCGGTTCCGGCCGGTAGGAGTCGAGTCTGCGGGTCGGGCTCCGGCGGTCGCGTGGCGGGTTCTGCACGCCCAGCGGCAGGCGTTGGCGCACACGGGGTCGTGGGTGGCCCGGTATGGCGGGACCGAAGGTGGCGGCCTGCGGGGCGGCGATACGGCGGCTGGTGTTTCGAGCAGCACCGCAGCGCCGCTATCATCCGATATGAATCATTTCGGGCTAAAACCCCGGAAAAGGGTTGAAGATATTTCGGAGCGGCCCATGTCCCGCAAGGGCCCCGCGTACGACGACGAGCTGCTGGCCAGACTCGGCTCGCTGACGTCCCGGGCGCGTGAGCACGCGGAGCAGCAGCGTTCCCAGGTCGAGCTGGCCATTGCCCTGCAGCGCGGCATGCTGCCCGCGGTGATGCCCACAGCGCCCCGCTATCACCTGGCTGTGCGCTACGTCCCGGCCTACCACGGCCTCAACGTGGGCGGAGACTGGTACGACGCGTTTCACCTGCCAGACGGCCGGATAGGACTGTCCATCGGTGACGTCCAGGGCCACAACATCGAGGCCGCCGCCTTCATGGGGCAGGTACGCGTCGGATTGCGCGCGCTCGCCTCCGTGACAAGTGAGCCCGGTGAACTCCTCGCGCTGACGAATGACCTCCTGCTGTCGCTCGGCTCCGATCTGTTTGCCACCTGCACCTTCCTGCGCCTCGACCCCTCCACCAGCGTGCTGGAGAGCGCCCGGGCCGGGCATATTCCCTGCGTCTGGGCAACGGCGGACGGAAGGTCCGGCGTGGGAAGCGACGAAGGCGGTCCGCCGCTGGGTGTCCAGGCCGGCATGACCTACCCCGTGACCCGTTACCGGCTCACCACGGGCGGCGTGTTCGTGCTGCTCACGGACGGAGTGGTGGAGGGGCCGTCCATGGAGATCGACCAAGGCCTGGACCAGGTGGTACGACTCGCCGGGATCGCCGCCGTAGCGGGCATGGACGCCAGCTCGCTCGCCGCCGCCGTCATCCGGGGCGCGGACCAGGTGGGACACGAGGACGACGCCGCCGTACTGGTCCTCGGCTACGAAGGAGCCGAACCTCAGCGGTAGGGCGGCACGCCGCCGCTCCCGCCTCGCCGGAACGGCGGCCTCGGTGTCTGATGGCTTGTGTGGCGGGTACCAAAAATCTGCGCCCGACCGGCGTCTACGCCCTCCAGACACTGGCCGTCGCCGGCTGCTACTACGCCGCGGGACGACTCGGACTCCTGCGGAATCTGACCGTCGAGGGGGCAGTGTTCACCCCCATCTGGCCGCCCACCGGTATCGCGGTGGCCGCTCTGCTGATCCTCGGGCTGCGCGTCTGGCCCGGCATCGCACTCGGTTCCCTGCTCGTCATCATGCACCTCACCTCCCTGCGGCCCGAAGTGCTCGGCAATCTGGCGGGCAACACGGCCGCGCCCATCTGTGCGTATCTCATGCTGCGTGCGGTGGGCTTCCGTACCGACCTGAGCCGGCTGCGAGACGGCCTGGCCCTGGTGTTCCTCGGAGCCCTGACCGGCATGCTGATCAGTGCCACGGTGGGCGTCGGCATGCTCGTGATCACGGACCGGCTCCACGGCCACGATTTCTGGGCCGTGTGGCTGGCGTGGTGGGTAGGCGACGCAATGGGGGTCCTGATCGTCACTCCCCTGCTGCTGGTGCTCTACGCGGCACGTTGGCCCCCACCCCTGTCCCGTTGGCAGGAGGCCACAGGAGTCACCCTCATCACCTGCGGCACCGTAGTGCTGGTCACACACAGCAGCCTCAGTGTGCTGTTCCTCATCTACCCACTGCTGATCTGGACGGCCCTGCGCTTCCAGCTGGCCGGCAGCATGCTCTGCGCGCTCTTCACGTCCATCGTGGCCACCGTCGCCGCCACGGAGGGGGCCGGCCCTTTCGACGGCCTGGACCACATCGAGGTAATGATCAAACTGCAGGCGTTCAACGGCACCATGGCCCTGACCGCGCTGCTGCTCTCCGCCGTGATCACCGAGCAGCGCAACACCCGGCGCTCGGTGGAACGGGCCTGCCAGGAACTGGTCGAGGTACTCGAACACCTCACCGCGGGGAATGCGCCACGAGGCGGGCCGATTCGACCGAACGGGGAAGCGGAGGACGGGCCCCACCAGCAGAAGACAGGGCGCTGAGCATCACCTCCATGCCGAGCCACGACGGCCGGCCATATCACTCGCCCGGGGGGCCACCGTCAAGCGCGGCTCTGCCATCGAGCGGGGCGACAAGCAGCCTTTGCCTTTTTGCACCCGTGGGACTCTTCCCTTGCGCACGTCGTGCGGCCGGTCGAGGTACAGCTGCTCTACGTGCCCGCGGGGCTGTTCTCCCGGCCTGGGCACCGGGCCGCGTCGCTGTGCCCGGGCCCGCCGGCCAACGGCGTACACAGGCAGGGAAGCCTCTGCAGTCATATACACGCAGCGTGCACGGCTTCACGAACGCCGGCACCGCCGAGGCAGCGAGCGGGCACCGCCGTTGTCGGTGCCGTCTGCGATGATCCCGCGTGGTCCAGAGACACCACTACGGGGAGGGTTCATGTCATTCGGCTTCAAGACGTCATGGCTCGCGGTGCGCGACGCCGGGCCGGAAGAGGTGGCCGATGCCCTCGACCTGCGGCACCGACAGCGCATCGACTGGGAGACCGGCACCGAACTCGCCTACCGGCAAGGTGTCTTCGTAGCCAGACCCGTCCCGGAGTGGACCCTCGCCCACGGCAGGATCCATCTCACGCACGAGACCGACCCCACGCGCCCGGACTTTCCCACCTGGCTGCGGACGCTGGCCGCGCGTGTCGGGGACCTCCAGTACTTCGCCACCGACCGTGTCAGCGAGTACCACGCCTGGGCCAAGGTCGAATCCGGTGAACTGACCCGCGCGTACTGCTACATCGGCATGAGCGGTGACGTTCCCCTGCGCCGCGGAGAACCCACCGTCGCCGAAAGGGAGCTCGGCGTCGGGCTGGTCGGGTGCGACGAGATCCGGCAGGACTGGACAGACGCCGAATGGGACGCCTGGCACGACGCCATGCCCACGGAACAGCACGTGATGCGCATAGCCGCCGACTGGAGCGTCTGCCCGGCACTGATCAAGGACGACTCCGTCACTGCCCCCGGGATACACGGCTTCCCACCAGGCGTCGAGCCGTCCGCGGCCGGATAGAGGCCGTCGTCGTGGCCTACGAGAGTGGACTGGTTCGCCCTGGCGGATGACACGGTCAGGCGCCCGGGATGAATCCCGACGACACCATCAATTTCCAGCTTCTGGACATGTCGATCACGCGGGAGTTCCTCCGCAGCCCCCTGCTCACCGGCGCCATCGCGCCCAGCTCCCCCGCCCTCGCCCAGGCCATGGCCGCCGGTCTGGGCCTTCACCGGGCCAACGTCGTGGTGGAGCTCTGATCCGGGACCGGCGCGATCACCGGAACGGTCCTGCGGCGGCTGGCTCCGGGGACGCGGCTGATCGCGGTCGAGCTCAACCCGGCCTTCGCCTCCCCGGCTCACGGGCCGGTACGCCGATGACAGCCCCGTCGAGGTGGTCCAGGGCAGCGCCGAGGACCTGGCGACAGATCTTCGCTGTTCAGGCGCAGGGCCGGTGATCCCGTGGGAGCTGTGGCCTGTCATGTCGTCGCTCTCCGGGAGGTCGCGGATGCCGTCGGTCGTTGGACTGCTGGAACAGCATGAACTCGCTGCTCGCCGACGAGTGGACGAGCTGCCGACACTTCTGCGGCCCAGCCCCCTCAAGCGCCCCTCGGATCCGCAAGCCCTCCCCCTTCTCTTGTCGATCGCTTGCCGAGTGTGCGAATACTCGGCAAGCGATCAAACGTGTCACCTTCCGAACCGTTCCTCCAAACCCAGCGGAGCTCACCCTTGGTAGACCGCGCCGTACGCCGACGCCGTCAGGCTTTGTTCCTCTTGTTCTTTCTTCCCGGCATCGCAATGTCGTCCTGGGTCACACGCACCCCCGATGTCCGCGATCAACTGAGCTTGTCCACCGGGCAGATGGGGCTGGTCCTGTTCGGTGTGTCCGTCGGTTCCATGATCGGAATCCTGTGTTCCGGCCGCTTCGTGTCCCGATTCGGCACCCGGCCGGTCATCGCGCTCGGCACCCTCCTGATCATCGCGGGCACGGTCGTCATCGGGGTGGGCAGCGCCCTGCCGTCGGCGCCCCTGGTCACCGCAGGACTGTGCCTGTTCGGCGCGGGCATGGGCGGTGGCGAAGTGGCGGTCAATGTCGACGGCGCCGACGTGGAGCGCATCACCGGGACCGCGGTGCTGCCCACGCTGCACGGCTGCTTCAGCCTGGGCACGGTAGTGGGGGGTTCGGCCGGAATGGCGGCCACCGCCGCTGCGTTTCCCGTCCACTGGCATCTGGCGGTGGTCGCCCTTATCGCCACAGGGATTCTGGTCTACGCCCTGCGTGCCGTTCCCACCGGTATCGGCATCAGCGCCGCGCCATCGACGCCGGACCCGAGTCAGGGTTCAGGTCCGGCGCAACGATCAAAGCCGCAGGTGTGGAAGGACCGGCAGCTGCTGCTGATCGGCGCCATCGTGCTGGCCATGGCGCTGGCCGAGGGCGCCGCCAACGACTGGCTGCCGCTGCTCATGGTCGACGGCCACGGCCTCGACGCCGCGATGGGCTCGCTCGTCTTTGTGGGGTTCGCAGCGGCGATGACCCTGGGACGCTTCAGCGGCAGCTTCTTCCTCAGCCGTTTCGGGCGGGCCGCTGTCGTGCGTGCGAGCGCCGTCTCCGGTGCCGTCGGGCTCCTCCTGGTCATCTTCTCCGACAACGCTGCCGTAGCGGCAACAGCCGTACTCTTCTGGGGTCTCGGGGCGTCCCTCGGATTCCCGGTGGCCCTCTCCGCGGCGGGCGACTCAGGTCCCGACCAGACCGCCCGCGTCTCACTGGTCGCCATCATCGGCTACGTCGCCTTCCTCGTGGGGCCGCCCATCCTCGGGTTCCTGGGCGACCACTACGGGCTGCGCTCGGCCATGCTGGTGGTTCTGGTGTTCGTGGCCGCCGCCATCCTCATTGCTCCCGCCGCCGACACCCGTGACCGCACCGCCGCCGCGGTGGACGTGGCCCAGCGCACGGAAACCGGCACCCAACCCGGCACACATCCCGCAGGACAACACCAAGGAGAGCGCTCATGAGCCCGCAGGAAGCGTCCGGCACGATCGGCGTCCTCCTCCCCCGCGACATCCCCCACGCCGACGTCATCGCCTTCGCGCAGGAAGCGGACGACTACGGCTTCGACGAACTGTGGGTCGTCGAAGACCTCGGCTATCGCGGAGGGCTTGCCCAGGCCGCCACCGTGCTGGCTAGCACCCACCGGATCCGCGTCGGAGTCGGGCTGCTGCCCGCAGCCGCCCGGAACGTCGCCTTCGCCGCGATGGAAGTGGCCACTCTGGCCCAACTCCACCCCGGCCGTATCGACATCGCGGTCGGACACGGCATGCCCGACTGGATGCGCAGCGTCGGATGCTGGCCTGCCAGCCCTCTGACCTTGCTGGGCGAGTACGTCCGCACACTCAAGACGCTGTTGGCAGGCCGGGCGGCCGATACAGGCGGCCGTTACATCCGGCTCGACGCAGTGCGCCTGGATCCGTCGGTGGTGCCCGAGCACGTCCCCGACATCTTCGCCGGCGTTCGCGGCCCCAAGTCGCTCGCCCTCGCCGGTGAAGTGGCCGACGGAAGCCTGCTCGCCGAGCCGGTATCACCCGAGTACGTCCGCCGAGCCCTCACCAGCATCAACCCGCAGCGCCCGCACCGGCTCGCCGCCTACAACATCACCGTCGTCGACGACGACCCGCACGCCGCCCTCTCCGTGGCACGGCCCGCCCTGCAACCCTTGGGCGATCCCGACTGGGCGCCCCACATTGTCCCCCTCGGCTTCCATGACGAGTTCGCCGCGCTGCGCCGCACCAGCAAGAGCGTGCAGGAGTTCGCTCAGGCGATACCCGAGGAGTGGGCGCGCCGGCTGGCCCTGACGGGCACCGCCGACCAGGTTCGTGCCCGCGTACAGCACCTCTTCGCGTCAGGCGTCACGAGCGCCGTCCTCAGCCCGGTCGGCCCCGACTACCGGACCGCGCTCGCCAGTCTGGCCAAGATCCTCTGACAAGGTCGCAGATCTGGTGTGAGGGGCGGTCAGGATGCTCACGCTGGTCGTCAGCCGATGTCCATGGGTGAAGACCGCCTGGCTCGTTGGCGGGCGCTGACGGGGTCTGCCGCGCCGTCGGCTGCTGACCCGCCAGTGATGACCGGCCAAGCGCGTCGCACGAGCGTCGATCCGCCAGAGCCTGCGGCGCCCGGCGCGGCCTCGTCGGTGCCGGAGCGGAAGTCCCGCAACCGAGTTCATGGGCAGCTCCGACGGTGACATCGGGGTGCCGTTCCCCGATGTCGAGAGCACCGAGCCCGATCACACCAAGGTCTGGCGGCGCGTGGCCGACGGACCACCGCGGGGCGCGGACATCGTCACCGTCCTCTTCGGCTTCGCCATCGCCCTGGACGAGACCATCGTCACGACTGGTGACCACCTCCCCCAGGAGCTCCAGTGCGCGGTTATGGACGGGGCCCTGCAGGGCTCGCACAACTACATCCACAGCGGATACATCCGCGGCACGACCGCGAACCCGCCTTTCTCCTTCCACGACCCGTTCGTCTTCCTGCTCCACTCCCACGTCGACCGGCTGTGGGCCCGTTGGCAGAACGCGCCGGGTCACGCCTGGCGGCTCGACCCGGAACACGTCTACGGCGTTCACGACACCAATCCGGCCTCGACGGTGAACGCCGTGCTTCAGCCCTGGGCCGGCGGTGCCGACGGCAACGTCCGCCCCTGGTCCACCGGGGAGGACCCGTCGGATCCGCCGACCGCCGAGACGTCGAAGGACCCGACGATCGTGGCCCCGCCGCAGTACGACCGGTGAGCCGAGAGGGGCCCTCGCCGCAGAGGCGGGCGTGGAGCGAGGCGAGCGGCGTTGGCCCCTCGCCTCGCCCCTAGGACGGGTTCTGGGTCAGACCACCGCCGGCTGCGGCTCAGGAGCCTCGCGGGTCAGGTGACCGGCCCTATGCAGTCCATAGAGAGACCCAGCACAGACCAGCCCCAGGACGAGCAGCGCCAGCCAGGGCAACGCGGACATGCCTGCCGACCGCGCGGCGTCGAGGGCCGCCCCGGTGAGCAGGTTGCCCAAGGTGATGCCGACACCGCAGATGGTGTTGTAGAGCCCGTAGTGCGTGGCAACGAGACGGTCGCCCGACAGCCGGACGATGGTGTCCATCTCGAAGGGGTACGCGATCATCGTGCCCAGCGCCAGCAAGAGCGCGGCCAGCGTCGGCGGGACGGCGGCGAGCAGCCAGCGCCCCATCCCCTCGTCCGGCACCGGCACGGCCGTCGCCGCGAGCAGCGGTACGAACGCCACGCCCATGCTCAACAGCCCCCAGGCCAGGGCCTGTCCGGGCTCCATCCGCCCCTTGCACCACGCGGTCACCCGGGTCTGGCCGAAGATCGTGGCCAACCCCGAAGCCGCGAAGAGCATTGCGACGGCCGCGGTCCCGAACTCGCCGTCGCCGCCCAGCCGCCGTACCTCCAGTGGCAACGCCAGATAGACCTGGAAGGACAGGACGTACGAGCCGATCATGGCTGTCGAGAAGAGCAGGAACGCGCGGTTGCGCAGGATCCCGCCCCACTGGGACAGCACACGCTCTCGTCCCCCGGCTTTCGCGTTCGCCTGCCGGGCGGGCAGCGAGCGGATCTGTACGACGCTCAGCAGAGCGAAGACCGCTGCCGAGACGAGGCAGGTGATCCGGAAGTCGAAGCCCGTCAGCAGCATCCCCACCAGCGGGCCGAGCAGGATGCCCGCTTGGTAGAACACGTTGAAGAGTGCGAACGCCTCGACGCGGCGCTCCCCTGCGTCGGCTGCGAGATAAGCGCGCACTGCCGGGTTGAACAACGCCCCCGCGAAGCCGGTCGCCGCCGAGGCGGCGAGCAGCGCGGGAACCGAGTCGACCAGACCGAGCGTGGCGAAGCCGACCGTGCGCAGTACGCACCCCGCGACGATCAGCGGCTTGTAGCCGAGCCGGTCGGCGAGCGTGCCGCCGATGAGGAACATGCCCTGCTGGCTGAAGTTCCGTACGCCCAGGATGAGTCCGACCAGCCAGCCGGCCAGGCCGAGGGATCCGGACAGGTGGGCGGCCAGGTACGGCATCAGCATGTAGAAGCCGAGGTTGATGGTGAACTGGTTCACCATGAGCAGTTGGACGCTCCGCTCGTAGGAGCGGACTTGCCTGAGCATCGTTTTCATCGCGCCGTCCCGTCTTCGGCACCGGCTGCCTCGGTCGTCAGGGAGAGGGGATCACCGACCGTCGTACAGCGGGTCCAGCGGGTGACTTCCTTCTCGTCGGGGCGGCCGACGACCTCAGGTTCGGGCGCGGGAGCAACGTCCAACAGTCCTTGCTTGGCGCAGTATTCGTCGTTGTAGACCGTCTCCAGGTACCGCTGGGGCCCGTCGGGGAAGATCGCCACGATGCGGGTGCTCGCGGAGGTCGTACGGGCGAGCCAGCCGGCCACGAGCGCGACCGCGCCGACGCTCCAGCCGCCCGTGGCGTAGTGCGACGTGGCCAACTGCCTGCAGGCCCAGACGGATTCGCCCGGTGCCACCCAGTGCACCTCGCTGAAGTGGTCGTAGGCGACGTTGCGCGGGTAGATGCTGGAGCCGAGGCCGCGCATGAGGCGGGGCCGGGCAGGCTGGCCGAAGATGGTCGAGCCGACGGTGTCCACGCCCACCAGCCTCATCCCGGGGTACAGCTGGCGCAGGACGCGCGAGATACCGGCCGAGTGACCGCCTGTCCCGACGCTGCAGACCAGTATGTCGATGTGGCCCATCTGTGAGGCGAGTTCGAGGGCCAGCGGGGTGTAGGCGGAGACGTTGTCCGGATTGCTGTACTGGTCGGGGCACCAGGCTCCGGGACTCCGCGTCAGCAGTTCGGTGACTCGGTCGCGGCGGGCCTGCTGCCAGCCACCTGTGGGGTGCGGCTCGGGGACCATGTCGACGGTGGCGCCGTAGGCAGTGAGCAATCGGGTCATGGAGGGTTCGAGGCCCGGGTCGGTGACCAGGGTGACGGGATGGCCGTGGACCATGCCGGCCAGGGCGAGGCCGAGGCCCAGGGTGCCGCTGGTCGACTCAATGATCGGCCGTCCCGGCTGCAAGTCGCCGCGGGCTCGGGCCCGTTCGACCATGTGCAGGGCAGGACGGTCCTTGATGCCTCCGGGGTTGAAGCCTTCCAGCTTGGCCCAGAAGCCACGGTCGGGCGGGGAGAAGGGCTGGGATACGCGTAGAACAGGGGTGTTGCCGACCAGCCCGGAGAGGGTGGAGCCGGCGGGGGTGAAGTCACTCGTGGTCAGAGAGTGCATCTCTTTCGCTCTCGTTCGATGCGGACGCGTGCGGATGCTCATCTCGCGCGCCTGCGAATGCGCGGCGCGCGGCGGTCCGGCCGGGGCCGACCTGCCAGGACGGCGTCTATATGCGCCACTGGCAAAGAGAGATGGGAGTGGGCCGGCCGCCGCTCGGCGGGATTCTTCGCACGGCATCACGGGGATCGTGCGAGACGCGGTCCGCCGCGTCCGTCAGCGACGTAGCGGCCGCAGGCGATGAGACGCGAGCCGAGGGGTTCGAGAACGTGGCTGCCCCGGAACCGGTGTCGTGACAACGATCGGGAGTGTCCGACACGTCGAGGATCTCGTCCTCGGAGTTGTCCGGGGGCAGCGGTACTTCACTCGACGCGGCGGGTAAGTGACCGTACGGCGGCTCCGGCGCGTGGGGCTGCTCGCTGAGGCACGTCAGCAGCGCGAGCAGCAGGACGTACAGCGTGGGCCGGATGAAACGGTTCTTCCGGTGCGAACGCACTCTTGGGGCATGGATGGGGGCGGTTGCAAAGGTGGGGGGCACAGGTCCTCCGCGCGGCACTGCCCTGGCCGGAGGGTTCGCGGCAGGGACAGAGATCAGTGGGGGGTAAGGGAAAGGGTCGTCGACCATCCCCGCACCGCACCGAAGAACGCCAGGCGGAGGAGGTCAGACGCCAGAACGGCGCTGACCTAGATACGCATAACCGCGGAGTCCGCCGCATGCGCTATCGGGGCCACGATGTCCCGGGCCGCGGCGTGACTGGCGTACACCGACTGGGGTACGCCGTTGTCAATACTCTCCGTGCTCAGCGCAGACGGACAGGGCGCAGCGAGGTCGAGCCCCTGCGGAGGCTGCCCCAGCGCGCACTCCCCACCAGCGTGGTGCTGTCCGTGACCGTCGTGATGGTCGTCCAACGGAGCGTCGGGCGTCTCGCTCGCGCGCACCGCCCACGTGGCACTCGCAACCGTCTCGTGGTCCGCGACGGACCCGAAATGAACGTCCGACACCGCGGCGCCTTCGCCGGAAGCGAGGTGACGCACCGTGGCGTCGGGGCTGACGGCGTGCGTATACAGCAGACCGAAGAGGAACAGGCCCAGGCCCAGCACGCGCCACAGACCCGCTGTCGAGCGGCTCCGCTGCACACCGGAAAGCGACCAGGCCGTAATCACGCCGTGATCCTAACCCGCCCCAGGAACCCCTTGCGTATCGAGTGACGAGAACACTGCGTGAACCAGCCACCTGTGGGTGAGCCCGCCACCCAGGGGAACCAATCGAACGGGAGGGGCAGGCACTTCGCCGACTGCAAACGGTCGGATCGGCGCCACGTGGTGCCACGCCAACAGCGGGCCGCCAGGGTCTCGCCCCGACGGCCCACCGTTTTCTGGCGCTGCGTCAGCTCTAGCCGAGCCTCTTGTTCATCTGCTCGATCTCGGCGGTCTGGGCCGTGATGACGTCGTCCGCGAGCTTCGTCGCAGGGCTGTACTTTCCGTCGGCCTTCTCGGTCCTGGCCATCTCGATGGCGCCCTCGTGGTGCTCGACCATCATCTCGAGGAACATCTCGTCGAACTCGGCGCCGGAGGCCTTCCTCAGCTTGTCCATGTCCTCACCGCTCATCATGCCGGGCATCCCGGGGGACATGTCGTGGCCCTCCATGCCGGACATGTCGGCCGGGACCTCCTCACCCCACGAGGTGAGCCAGCCGGACATCGTCCTGATCTCCGGGTCCTGCGCTCCCTTGATCTTCGTGGCGAGGTCCTTGACCTCCTGCGAGGAAGCACGGTCGGCGGCCAAGTCGGCCATGTCGACGGCCTGGCGGTGGTGCTGGACCATCTCCGTGGCGAAGTCGATGTCGGCGTCGTTGTGGTCGCCGGCCTTGGCCGGGGCGGAAGCGGACGGGCTGGAATCGGACTCCATCGAGCCCATGTCGTGGCCTCCGTCGCCGCCTCCACAGGCGGCAAGCACGAGGGCGGCCACTCCCGCGGTGGCAGCGAGGGCGGTACGGCGGATGAGCTTGCGGCGTGCGGTCATGGTTGAACTCCTGGGATCGGATCTGCGAAGGGCATGCCGATGCGCAGCGCCGCGCCCTGATGGGCATGCGGCGTCACGCGGGTCGCTCTAGATCCGCAGGAGCTGGAGTTCGGAGAGTGAGGGCGGCGCCCTGCCGCCGTCGGGTCCGCTGCCGTCCGGAGAGGTGCGCGCGAGCGGCGCTCCGGCGCAGGCCACCACATCGGGCAGCAGGGCGGGCGCCACGCCGGGAGTCCCGGTCACCGAGGCGGAGGCGCAGGTCGGATCCGCGTGCTTCGCGTGTCCCTGGCAGTCGCCACCGCCGTGATCGCACGTCGTGGGCTTGGCCACCGTGGCGCCCATGCCCATGCCCGCGGACGCCACCGTGCGGTCGTGTCCGTGGGCTGTCGCGGCATGCGGTACCGGTCCGAGACCGTGCATGGCGAGCAGTCCCAGCAGCAGAGCGCCCACGAGCAGCCCGCAGGACCGCAGTACCGACTGCGGTCGAGGGGCGAGCTGTACGGGGCGCGTCACAGCGCCATCGTAGGCACAAGGCCGTTGATCCCTTGCATCTCGCCCGTACGCGCGATGGGCCGCAAAATCGGCATGGCGGGCGTGTGAGCGTCCGCCGCCAAGGAAGTCCGACCAGACCAGCCGTCTACTATGGCCTTGCGTACTCGCTTGCGCATTCGGTGGCGAAAAGGAGTCAGGCCCATGCGACGGCTGGGGGATCTCGAGGCTGAGATCATGGACCGCCTCTGGACGTGGAACCGTCCGGCCACGGTGCGTGAGGTCGTCGACGACATAAACAAGACCCGCCCCGTTGCGTACACCACCGTGATGACCGTCACCAACATCCTCTACACCAAGGGGTGGCTGCTGCGCGGCAAGCAGAAGCGCGCCTGGCTCTACTCTCCGGTCCGCAGCCGCGAGGCGTACGCCGCCGCGCTCATGGAGGACGGCCTGGGAGAGAGCAAGGACCGCCCGGCCGCTCTGGTCCACTTCGTCGAGAACATGTCCGAGGAAGAGGTGGCAGCCTTGCGCAAGGCCCTGCGGAACGTCGGACGACAGGCGAAGTCGTGAACGCGACCCCCGCCCTGGTCGGCTACACGACCATGGTGGGTGTCGTCGCCCCCCACGTGATGCTGCGGGCAGGATGGCCGCACCGGGCGCCCGCCCTGGCCGTCGCCGTATGGCACGCCCTCGCAGTGTCCTTCTCGATCGGGGTCGCGCTCACCGCGTACAACCTCGCCATGCCGACCGAACACCTGCACGCGGGCCTGGTGGGCCTGCTGCACTCCTGCGGGCTCGATGTGGGAGCGGGCAGGCCCGACCCCGGCATGGCGGACCGACTGGCCGTTGGTGTGCCCGCCGCCATCGCGGTCGCCCTGACTGCCAGTTTCGCCTACCAGGTGGCGCGCGCCCGTCGAGCGCGGACCGAGCACCGGGAGACGCTCGACCTGGTGGGCCGCCACTCGGCGCGGCTGAGCGCCACCGTCCTGCCCTACGCCATCCCCGCCGCCTACTGCCTGCCCGGTCGCCGCCCCAGGGTCGTGGTCAGCGACGCGGCCGTGCGCGAGCTGACGCCGGAACAACTCGGCGCCGTTCTGGAGCACGAGCAGGCGCACATCGCGGGCCGCCACCACCTGGTCCTGGCCGCCATGGAGGCCTTCCACTCGGTGTTCCGCCTACTCCCACTGGCCCACCACGCCCGGGAGGAGACGGCACTGCTGCTGGAGATGATCGCGGACGACCATGCCCTGCGCCGACACTCCGACGAGGTGCTGGCCACCGCCATGTACGAGATGGCCGCAGCCCGCACCCCGAAGGGCGCGTTCGCCGCGGGCGGCCACACTGTCCTCATCCGGCTGCAGCGAGTCCTGGGGCCGCGCAAGGCACCCCACCCCGCACTCTGGGGCTCCGTCGCCGCCCTGGCCATGGCGGTTCCGCTGCTACCGCTGCTGGTCGCCTGCCCGCCCGGGCTCGGCTGACCGATTCGCGTGAGACACCCGCGACTCGGACACACTTGCGATCCACACTACTAACCTACTAAGTTCTAACGCGCTTGACCGGTCGGCGCCCTGGCGCCGGTACGACGGCCGCCAGAGCCCGTCGCCTGGTACACAGACCGCGCAGAGGAGCTCACCCCACGATGGGAACCCACCGTCGGCCGAAGCCGCCCAGCCGAGCCCGGATAGCCACCCTCGGCATGGCCGCCGGAGCCGTCAGCCTCCTGCCGACACAGAGCCAGGCGGCCCCTAAGCCCACGGTGGACGAGGTGCGCAAGCAGGTCGAGCAGCTCTACGAGGAGGCCGAGGCTCCCACCGAGGAGTACAACGCCATCAGCGAGCAGCAGAAGAAGCTGCAGGGCGAGGCCGACGCCGCGCGGGACCGGCTGGCACGCAAGCAGCAGGAGGTCAACGAACTGCGGGAGAAGATAGGTCCGTTGGCGGCCGCGCAGTACCGCAGCGGCGGCATCGACCCGAGCGTGGAACTCTTCCTGTCCGGCGACCCGGACGACTACCTCGACCATGCCGAGATGCTCGACCGCACGAGCAGTCGGCAGGCCGACGCCCTGCGCGCGATGCAGGCCAAGCAGCGCGAGCTCACCCAGGAGCGGCAGGACGCCCAGAAGCGCCTGGAGTCCCTGGAGGAGACGCGCGCCAAGGCCGCAGCGAAGAAGGACGAGGTCCAGGGCAAGCTCGCCAAGGCCCGCAAGCTCCTCAACAGCCTGACCGCCGAGCAGCGCGCCAGGATGGAGGCCGCCCAGGAGCAGGACGACGCCTCCTCGGGCGCCAGCGACTCCCCCACCTCCTACAACGGCCCCGCCAGCGGTCGCGCCAAGACCGCCATCGAGTTCGCGTACGCCCAGCTCGGCAAGCCCTACGAGTGGGGTTCGACCGGCCCCAATTCCTACGACTGCTCAGGACTCGTGGGAGCCGCCTGGCGCTCGGCGGGCGTGTCCCTGCCCCGTACCGTGAAGCAGATGTACGACGCAGGCCGCAAGGTGTCCAAGTCGGACCTGCAGCCGGGCGACGTCATCTACTGGTACAACGACAACCAGCACAACGGCATGTACGTCGGCGACGGCAAGGCCATCCACGCGCCGCGCACCGGCAAGAACATCGAGATCGTCCCGCTGGACTCCATGCCGTTCTTCGCCGCGTCCCGGCCCTGAGCACCAACACTCGTATCACTCAAGGAACTTCAGTGACCGCACGCCCGGCCGTCCGTAAGCTGCTCGCCGTCGTGGGCGCCTCGATCGCCTCTCTGGCCCTCGCCGCCTGCGGCGGAGGCTCCGCGGGCACGGACACGGCGGCAGAGGCTTCGGACTCGCCGGGGACGCTCTCCCATGTGCACGGTCTGGGCGTCGACCCCGCCGACGGACGTGCTTACGTCGCCACTCACACCGGCGTCTACACCATGGCCAAGGGCGGGAAGTCGAAGCTCGTCGGCGACAGCCGAGATGACTTCATGGGGTTCACCGTGACCGGCGAGAACACCTTCGTGGCCAGCGGGCACGGCGCCGAGGGCAGCGGCCGTCCGGGGAACGTCGGCCTGATCGAGTCCAAGGACGCGGGTCGCACGTGGACGACCCGGTCGCTGTCCGGGGAGGCGGACTTCCATTCACTGGACTCGGCCAAGGGCACCGTCTACGGATACGAGGGCGGACGCATCAGGGTGAGCAGCGATCTGAAGAGCTGGGAGGACCGGGCGACGCTGGAGGCGCTCGACCTCGCGGTGAGCCCGGCCGGAGACGAGCTGTTGGCAACCACCGCCGACGGCGTTGCGGCCAGCACCGACGGCGGGCGCACCTTCGGCAAGGGGGCCGAGCCGGTTCAGGCCTTCCTGTCCTGGCCCGCGGAGAAGTCCCTGTTCGGCATCGACCCGTCCGGGAAGCTGAGCGGCAGCACGGACGGCGGCAAGACGTGGAAGCAGCTCGCGACCGTGCCCGGCGGACAGCCCCAGGCGCTGACCGCCGTGGATGCCGAGCGCGTTCTCGCCGCGACGCAGGACGGTGTGTACGAATCCCGCGACGGCGGCAAGACTTTCAGCAGGCTCGCGCCCCTCACCGCGTGACCGCGGCTATCGGGCGAGGGTCAACTACCCCTGCGTGGAGGGCAGTCACCGGACAGCCGGACGGTCAGGCGAAGACACAGGCCCAATACCTGCCTCAACAACACCAGTTCTGCGGCACCGAGTCCACAACCCTTCGCACAAGGACGGGTCGACCCTTCGAAGGTGATCTCTTTGGCGACAGCAACCATGACATCAGCATACCCAGGTGGGGTATGGACGACCCGCCCTTGCCGCCCGTTACCGAGGAACACCCAGCCCGGCCGCCAGGTCGTCCCGGACCGCCGAACGCTGTTCGCGACCCGTATTTTACGAGACATGATGTCTACGATGTTAAGCAGAGTGTATCGACATCGCCGCCACGTACACTGATCCAGTGCCGAAGCTGTGGAACGAGACGATCGAGGCGCACCGGCGTGCGGTGCGCGACGCGATTCTGAACACCACCGCGGAGCTGGCCGCCGAGAACGGGGTGCGGTCGGTGACGATGTCGCAGATCGCCGAGCAGGCCGGCATCGGGCGGGCAACGCTGTACAAGTACTTCCCGGACGTCGAGGCGATCCTTCTCGCCTGGCACGACCGCCAGATCACCGAGCACCTGGGACTGCTCGCGAAGGTCCGGGACCAGACCGATGGTGCCGCCGCGCAACTCGAGGCGGTCCTGCGGGCGTTCGCCCACATCTCACGTGAGTCCAGCGGGCATCACGGCACCGAACTCGGGGTGTTCCTGCATCGGGACGAGCGGGTCGTACGAGCGCAGCAGCAGCTCCACGGCATGGTCCGGGACCTGTTGGCCGGCGGCGTGGAAGACGGCGACTTCCGCAGCGACGTGACACCCGACGAACTCGCGACGTACTGCCTCCACTCCCTCACAGCGGCTGCTGCCCTGCCGTCCGAAGCGGCGGCCGACCGCCTCGTCACGGTCACGCTGTCCGGGCTCCGCGACGCGCACGTCGCGCCGGAGGACCGGAAGGCGACGAGTCCCCGCGAGCACGGCCATCGCGCACGGCACTCCGATCACTAGCCCGGTCCGCAAGGTCTTCTACGGCATCACGATCACCGGTCTCCCGGTCGCCGCCGCCCTCCTCATCGGCACGGTCGAGCTGCTGTCAATCGCCGCGGAGAAGCTCTCCCTGCACGGTGTCTTCTGGGACCGGATCGGCGACATCAACCTCAACAGCGTCGGCCACGCCGTCGTGGGACTCCTCGTCGTGACCTGGGTCGCCGCGCTGCCCGTCTGGCGGAACGGCCGCATCGAAGAGAAGTGGGCACTCGCGCCACAAGTCGCAGCAGGCTGATGGTTTCGGCGCCGTAGCGCCGACCGCGGCTTGGAGGCAGGCTTCGCCCCTACTGATCCTGGATCCTTCTGTTTACGTGGTCGTCCAGACATACGTGAACGCCGTCGACACAGAGCTGCCAGGGCTGGTCCAAGGCCTCTATCTCGTGGGCTCCGTGGCACTGCACGACTTCCATGCCGGGGCCGGCGACATCGACTTCGTGGCCGTGTCGTCAGCTCCCCCGGACGACCGGGAGCTGGCTCGTACGTCACCTGGGACCAGGTCGCCGCAGACCCGCTGCAGACAGCGCCAGGCCCGCACGTCCACAAGTGCAAGTCCGCATCGTGGAGGAGTGCCTGCGCGTCAGGTGCTGCGCCGCGGAGAAGTCCCTGTACCGCACCTCCTTCGAGCGCCGCTCGCAGGCACTCGCGTTCATCGACAGGGCCATCAACGACGCCCAGCAAAACGCACACGTCTCCTAAGCAGGTTAGTCGATACCGGTGTGATCCGCGATGGTGAATTTCGGCATCACTCCCCTACGTTTCATACCCTTTCCCTACGCCTGCGCCGATGGCCGTGACGGGCAGCGAGGCCGCCGAGCCCGATGAGCTTCACGACGACGACCAGCAGGATGATGGCCCCGGCTCCCCAGCCCCACCACCGCGCGACCGCCAGCACGGATCCGCCCAGGGCGAGGTGCCCGACGACAAACAGCGCCACGATGCCGCCGACTGCCTTGAGGGACCAGCGCCGTGCGCGCCGTGGCGCCTGCTGCGGATGCGAGCCGTCGGTCTCGTCGGCTTCGCCGGGATGAAATCCGCTCACCTCGGATCGCCGCCAGGACACGCTGAGATGATCACGTCTGCCGATTTTTTCGAGGCGTGCGGCGATGAGGCCCTGCATCCGCTGGAGGTCGTCCTCGTTGCTGGCCTCGACGCGCAGTACCAGCGCCTCGGGCGTGGCCCGCAGAGCCCACTGGCCCAAGCTGAGGCGGACCGCCCCCTGGGTCTCGGACCATTCGACATCGCACACCTCAGGGGGCCTGTGCGTGTCACCGCCGCCGTGCGTGCGCGGCCGGTAGTGGGGGCGTTGCCCCATCTGCTGGGTGTGGCGGCAGAGTTGGTCGAGGTAGCGGCTCGCGCGGTCGGTCTCGACGCGGGCCTCGGCGGTCAGCATGGCGTTCCCTTCGGGCTGCTCACCGGGTCAGATCCGGGTGAGAGCGACGAGCCAGGCCCGGATGCCGTCCGGGTCGGTGGTGATGTCGATCGTGCTGGGTTCCATGGAGTCGATACGCCATCCGTCGGCGAACGAGACCTTGATCTCGTCCCGCGTGAGCTTGTGCACCCGGCCCCACTCGCCGGGCTGCC
Organism: Streptomyces sp. NBC_00019; assembly: GCF_045041015.1. NCBI lineage: Bacteria > Bacillati > Actinomycetota > Actinomycetes > Kitasatosporales > Streptomycetaceae > Streptomyces > Streptomyces sp. NBC_00019. The sequence continues at coordinate 10,125,624 of NZ_CP108302.1, read as the reverse complement.
GGTCGCTGAAGCACAGCATGAAGTAGCGGCCGCCCGGCCGCGTCGCGGCCCGCAGGCTGTCGACGTAGGAGGCACGGTCCGCGCCGCCGAAGACATGGAAGAGCCCGCAGTCGAGCACGGTGTCGAAGGACTCCTCGAGGTCGGCCAGCCTCAGGGCGTCCCAGCGGAGGAACCTCGCCGCGCGGCCACGCTCACGCGCCTTCTCCTCGGCGGCGCGCAGGGCTCGGGAGGCGAGGTCGACGCCCGTGGCGTCCAGGCCGACGCCGGCACACATGAGCGCGTGCTCGCCGGTCCCGCAGCCGACGTCCAGTACCCGGCCCTGAATGACGCCCGCGTCGGCGAGAGCGAGGAACGCCGGTTGCGGTCGGCCTATGTCCCAGGGCGGTGGACTGGCGTAGAGGTCGTCGGGCTCCGGCGGCTCGACGGAACCTGGGTGCGGGTGGGGGTAACGGAGTGAGCCGGCCATGCCGGTGTCCTTCCCGTCGCGTCTGCCGTCCGGGGCGTTGCCCGGATCCTCGTGACGGCTACCAGCTTTATGGAGACACTCTGTCTATGTCAATCCATAGTGTCTCCATACCGGCGCCACGTATCCATCGATGAGTACGCAGCCAGGGTGCATCGGGCCCGCGACCCACCGAGCGGGCGGCGGCGCACGCCTTCTCCGGACTGGCTATGATCGCGCCGTGCTCATCGAACGGACGGCTTCAGCCCCGACAGGAGCCCGCACGCGGGCTCCGCGGTTGAGCCGTCTGCTGTGGCTCGCGGCACTGCTGTTCGGGCTGCTGTTCTCTCACGGCCTGCACGGAGAAAGTGCCGCCGGACATCTCGATGCGGGCGTCACCGTGTCACTGACCGCCGCCGAACCGGAGCCCTCCGCCGAGCACGATCACAGTCAGCAGGAGGACGGCGAATCCGCGACGGCCGCACACAACTGCGCGCCGAGCCAGCCGAATGAGGCACTCGACGTGCCTCCGCCCAGCACATCGCCGCTCGAAGTGACCGACGCCTGCCACCTGTTGCCGCGCTCCCGCATGCACGCCGTCGAGGCGGACCCGGACACGAGGCCACCGGGCGCACCGTCCGTATTGCGCATCTAGGCGGACCGAACTCATCTCGCTGCCAGGCCTGTGCCTGCCCTAGCCCGTTTTCAGATCCCTGAAGGGCTTCGTACGCCCCGCGTCGGCAAGCCAGCCATGCACCACGCCCGTTGACCTCCGCCGAACGCCCGGCGTCGCGCTCCCTTGCCCGGCCCGGCCCGGACCGGCCGCCACCCTGCCTTCCCTCGACTCCGAGCCATTGAAAGGCCCTGCCTTGTCCCTCGTCACCGACCACCACTCCCCATCCGCGCCCCAGCAGCCACGCCCCGGAGGCGGCCGAGCGGCCGCCCGTCGCGGCCGCCGCCGCGCCCGCAAACCCGCACCCCTCGGGGGCCGCTACATCGGATACGTGCTGTACTTCGTCGGGGCAGGGCTCATCAGCGGCGCCGTGGTGCACCATCCGCTGGACCCGGCCCGGTACACGAAGATCGCCGTCATCGGGGTACTGGTATTCCTCGCCGCGACGGTGGTCAACGAGTTCCTCCTCGCCACCGACCGCCCGGCACTACGACGCGCGGTCCTCATCATCGCGGCCTCACTGATGCTCTCGTTCGGCATCGGCATGCTCAGCGGCGGCCTGCAGCACTTCGAGGACTTCCCGGATCGGGGTGCCGCGCTGGTCCCCCTGGGGATAGCGGTCTCCTTCATCGCCTTCGTGCTCAAGGACGCGGAGTCCTCCTGGCGCCGCATCTTCGGACCGCTGGGTCTGGCGGTGCTCCTCACGGCCGCCGTCAGCTTCTTCGGCCTGCGGGCGGTGGCGGACGGGCTGGGCGAACCCTCCGGCGAGAGCGGGCACAGCCACGGTGGTGGCACGGAGGAGGAAGCCGACGACGAGCACAGCACCGAGGAGGAGCCCACCGCACCCACCGCCGAGCCCTCGGCGCCGGAATCCAGTGCTCCCCCCGAGGAGGAATCCGGTCACGTAGACGACGGCCACAGCCACTGACCGTCAACGACGCCGGAATCAGCCATCTACTAATGAGCTTAGCTTTGGCCGGGTAACGTAGGCATCGCACTCCCTTCAACGGGGGCGAACCGGAGGGGATATGACCGGATTCACCGACGCCTATGCCCCGAGCAGCACCCCCGGCGCCATTCAAGTCGCCTCCGATATCAAGGAGGACCAGAGCGGGCTCCTGTCGGGGGTCTCCACCTTCGGCTTCATCGCGACGGTGCTGGCTATCGCCTTCGCCGTGGCTCTGATACTGGAGCTGGCATGGCGGGAGAGGCGGCGGCACAGGCGGGAAGAGCCGACGGCATCCGCCTTCGAGCCCGCTTCCCACGAGGGGGACATCTCGCCATAGCCACTCATGCGCCGTCCCCGGGCAGGCCCGGGGACGGCGCGAGGAGAGCGTCAGGCCCGGTAAGCCACGTTCGCCATCATCCCCGCCTCGCCGTGGTACGCGTTGTGGCAGTGCAGCATCCACTGACCCGGGTTGTCGGCGTCGAAGAAGACGGACAGCTTCTTCTTGGGCAGCACGATCGACGTGTCCTTGCGCGGCCCGGCCTCGCCCAGTTGGTACGTGTGCCCGTGCAGGTGCATCGGGTGCCACATGTCGGTGTCATTGACGAAGTCGAGCCGTACACGCTGGCCCTCCTCAATGAGGATCGGGTGGGCGTCAGGGTCGTTCATGTCGAACGGCGTACCGTTGATGGCCCAGTTGTACTTGTCCATGCCGCCGGTCAGCTTGATCTGGTGCGTGACGTCGGCCTTGGCGGACTTCAGGCGTACATCGTCGGCGGCACGCAACTGGGGCGCACCCATGATCATGCCGTCGAGTTCCTTCGGGCGGACCGTCGCCTTCGGCGCGCTCCCCGAGCCAGTGCGCACCAGGGCGAAGCCGGTCGCGTTCTTGCCCTCGGCCAGCGCGACGAGCGGGAAGACCCCGTCGCCGAGGGTGACGAGGACGTCGTACCGCTCCCCCATGCCGACCAACAGGGCGTCCACTTCCTGATGCAGGACCGGGAAGCCGTCAGTGTGCGTGACGGTCAGCTTGTGATCGCCGAGGGCGAGCCGGTAGGCGGTATCCCCGCCCGCGTTGATGATCCGCAGCCGCACTTTCTTGCCGGGCTTTCCGGTGTAGACGTCCGGGTCGGTTGCCACCCGGCCGTTGATCAGGTGGTGCGGGTACTTCACGTCGCCGGCGTCGCCGCCGAGCAGGTCGCTTTCGGCGCCCATGAGCATGAACTTCATGGACATGCCGCCGGACGAGGCTGAGGCCGAGGGGGACGCGGAGTCGCCCATGTCCATCCCGCCCATGTTCCCCATGTCGTGGCCCTCCATACCGCTGGAGCTGGCGCTGGCGCTCTCCCCCATGCCCATACCGCCCATGCCCTGCTTGAGCTCGGCGAAGACCTCGTCGGGAGTGCCGGTGACACCGTCGACCCAGTCGTCGAGAAGGACGACCCACTCGTCGTCGTAGTCCAGTGTCTCGTTGGGGTCCTCGACGATCAGCGGCGCGTACAGGCCGCGGTCGAGCTGGACGCCGACGTGCGGGTGGAAAAAGTACGTACCCGGGGCGTCGGCGACGAACTGGTAGGTGAAGGTGGAGCCGGCCCGGACGGCGGTCTGGGTGGCGGGTGGCACGCCGTCCATGTCGTTGCGCAGCGCGATGCCGTGCCAGTGGATCGACGTGGTCGTCCGGTTCGGGAGCTGGTTGGACAGCTCGGCCACCAGGGTGTCGCCGACGGACAAGCGGACCTCCTTGCCCGGGGTACGGCCGTCGAACGCCCAGGTCTTGGGCATGACGCCGCCGCCCAGGTCGATCATGGCGGTCGCGGCCGTCAAAGTGAGCTTCTGCTGGCGCCCGGTGCCTTTGCGCTTCTTCTCGGCGGCTGCGACCGCCGATCCGGAAGGGTTCACGAGTGCGTTGCTGCCACCGGATCCTGAGCCACTGCTGCACGCGGCGAGCGCGCTCGCGCCGGCGGCTCCCAGTCCGGCGAGCAGGACGGAGCGTCGGTTGATGCTGTTCATGGAGGTTGTGTCCTCTGCCTCGAAACTGCCGATGTGGTCGCGGAGGGACGGCACATCGCGCGCCGTCCGGCGCGGCCTATATGCGCAGTTGCGAGAGCACGGACAGATCTGGCGGGGCTCGGCCGACCGTGGCGCCTGGTGTACGTCCGGCCACGGCCTGGCTCGGATTCACCGACGGGTCGAACGCGGCCTGGGCGGGGCCGGCGAGCTGCACGGAGTCGATGCTCGCCGTGGCGCAGTGCTGCATGCCGGGCGCGGCACACGCGCCGTTGTCGTCGGCGCCACGGGAGGAGCCGTCCGAGACCGACGGTGCTGTCTCATCCGGCATCACGTGAACGCCATGGGCCATGCCCGGCATGGCGGCGTGGGTGGCGCTCGGCATCGACGAGACACCCATCGCGGATGTCTCGTGGTGAACGAGCACGGCCAGCGCGACGCACAGGGTGAGGAACACCCCGTAGGCCCAGCGGACGGCTATGCCGCCACCACGAGCCGTTCGTGCCGTCATGAGCTCCACTCGCCCTCACCGATCACCGGAGTCGACATCCTACCCCCTGGGGGTACCCGACCGTCTCGGTCGTGGACGGTGCCAGCACTACGTGCCGCTTCCTGTTGCACCGCCCACGACCACGCCCCTTGCCCGGTCGCCACCACGGAGACGGCGACGAGCCAGTGAGACGTAACTACGAAATGTACTAGTAGCCACGCACAAGGCGTGGGCACTGCAGACGCATGGCAGTGATCCCCGCCGTGAAATCTCACCGGTCCCTGAACGCTCCCCAATCTCAGGGCGTACTAAGGGCACTAGCAGTTGACAGCTCGAGAGACGCCACGAGTGCTCTGTGCAACGAAGCTGCGTCGGCATCGCAGTCCGGCCGCGCTCAGACGATCGGAGAGGTGAAGATGGGGAGCATGGCGCTAAGTTGGGCCATCGCGGCGATCGCAGCCTTGGTGGCCGCCGTCAGCGCGGTCCGCGTGGTGACCACCAGCGGTGCGGCCCGCCTCGCGGCCGGAGGCGACCTGCTCATGGGCCTGTGCATGGCCGCCATGGCCTTGCCTGCGACGGTCGCCTGGTACGCGGGCTACGGCATGTGGTGGTCGGGAGCGTTTGCTCTCCTCTCTCTCGTAGGCGTGGCGATGGTGGTCAAGCACACGCGCGAGGGCGGATGGAAGCACGGCCGTCACTGGGTGCATCTCATCGTCGGCAGCGTCGGCATGGTGATCATGACGCTTGCCATGACGAGTACGTCGTCCGGCCCAGTCCTCGCCCTGGGGCATTCCTCCATGGCGCACATGCCGGGCATGGAGAGCGCGGCGAGCACTGCGGACACGGCACACAGCCACGAGATGGCCGGCATGGAGTCCATGGAGGGGATGGACTCCGCGCACGGAATGGACATGCACGGCGTGACGCAGGCCGCGGCCGACACCGGCACTGCCTCCGGATCCTCCTCCATGTGGCGGCTGCTGGTCGTGGCGCTCGCTGTGTACTTCGTGCTGTCGATCGGGGCGTCCGTGTGGGCCAGGGCTCGAAGCCCGCGCAAGATCGGCCGGGGCGCCGGGGCTCGGTTCAGCTGGGGTCGCTGGCTGCTCGCCATGCCGGACACGGTGTTCGTCTTCCTGGCGTCCCTGACGACCTCGGCGTGGGACAGGGCCCGTACGGCACAGCGGACCGGTCACGGGCGGCGCCGCAAACTCGGGGCCGCTCCGGAGGCTGCACTGGCGGCCCACATCGGCATGGGCGGGACCATGTCCGCGATGCTGCTGATGATGGCCGTGTGAGGGCTGACCGGCGCTGATCGGCATGGGGTGCCACGGCCCTCCAGGAGGCCGTTTGGCACAAGCGATTCAGGCGCACGGGCGGACTCGGACTCGTGATCCCCGGCCCAGACTGCCCTCGGGCGCCGAACGAAGGGACCTGATCCGATGTCGCCTTCACATCGCCGCCGACGTTCCGTCCCCCTCACCCTCGCAGCAGTCGCCGCCCTGCTGCTCGCAACGGCCTGCTCCAACGGGGACAGCGATCCTTCCCCGGCCCCTCCCAGCGCCACTTCCTCGTCCGCCCCGGCCTCCGCGCCCGAATCCGCGAGCGCGCTCGGGACGTTCACCGCCCCCTCCGAGGCAGGCCGCTACGCCTTCGACTGCACCCTCCACCCGAACATGACGGGCACACTGATCGTCCGTTGAGTCACCGAGGACTTCGGTCGGCGCACGGGCACCGACCGCGGCCACGCCGCCGATGCGTCAGACGACGGGCACGACTGCAATGGACACGCTCGCCGTCGTCCGGGCACGGACCGCCCCAGGGCAGACCCACGGACACGGCCGAGAGCACTCGGAAGTCCTCGTGGGGGTGCACACGCCCCACGGTTCAGGAGGACGACGGGTCAGTGTCTGACTCCCGGGGCAACCCCGGTCACAGGGGCGGCACCGTCCCGGATTCTCACCGGAATTCAGCACGTCGTCGCCTCGATGTGAAGTTGTCGCCACAGGTCGCGGCGCTACTAAGCGAGTTAGCGGATCACCGGATCGGCTGGACAGCGCCGCATGGACAGCACCACAGATACAGAAATACCCCTAGGGGGTATAGTGTTGACGCATCCGGGAGGGCCAGGGAACCACGCCACTCCCGGAGGACGACCCACGCAACCACAGCCTGAGGAAGAAGCCATGACCACTGAGACGAACACCAGCTCCTGCTGCGGCTCCGGTTCCTGCGGCTCCACCGCCGCGGTCGACGTCCAGGGCGTCGGCGTCACCACCGTCTACAAGGTCTCCGGCATGACCTGCGGCCACTGCGAGGGCGCGGTCTCCCAGGAGATCTCCGCACTCGACGGCGTCACCGCGGTCAAGGCCGTCGCCGCGTCCGGCGAGGTCACCGTCACGTCCGCCGCCCCGCTCGACGAGGAGGCCGTCCGCGCCGCCGTCGACGAGGCCGGCTACGAGCTCGTCGGCCGCGCCTGACGATCTCTCCGGGGCCGCCACGGCCCTGGACACGCGAATTCCTCCCGCGCCGGGACGTATCGCTCCGCTGATACGGACGCCGTACGTCCCGGCCTCCCCCTGGAGATACGCAATGACCAGCACGGCTCCCGAAAAGGCCCTACCTGGCACGGCACCCGCGGCCGCGCCTGCCTCCGAGGTCGAGCTTTCCATCGGCGGCATGACCTGCGCCTCGTGCGCCGCCCGCATCGAGAAGAAGCTCAACCGCATGGACGGCGTCACCGCGACCGTCAACTACGCCACCGAGAAGGCGAAGGTCTCGTTCCCGGAAGGTGTCGAGGTCGCAGACCTCATCGCCACCGTCGAGAAGACCGGCTACACCGCCGAGGAGCCGCCCCCGCCCGCATCGGACACAGGAGACGAAGGCGAATCGCAGGCCGCTCCAGCGGCGGACGGCGAGCTGTTGTCCCTGCGCGAGCGCCTGTACATCTCGCTGATTCTCACCGTGCCTGTCGTCCTGATGGCGATGGTCCCGGCCCTGCAGTTCGACAACTGGCAGTGGCTGTCGCTGACCCTTGCGGCTCCCGTCGTGGTCTGGGGCGCCTTCCCGTTCCACAAGGCGGCCTGGACGAACCTGCGGCACGGTGCCGCGACCATGGACACGCTGGTATCCATCGGAACGCTCGCCGCGCTCGGCTGGTCGGTGTGGGCGTTGTTCTGGGGGCATGCCGGGATGCCGGGCATGCGCCACGGCTTCGAGTTCACCGTCTCCCGTGGGGACGGCTCCTCCTCCATCTATCTGGAGGCCGCGGCCGGGGTGACGACGTTCATCCTCACCGGGCGGTATCTGGAGGCTCGCGCCAAGAGGAAGTCGGGTGCGGCACTGCGGGCACTCATGGAGCTGGGCGCGAAGGACGTCGCGGTGCTGCGCGGCGGCAAGGAAGTGCGCGTCCCCGTGGGCCAGTTGGCCGTCGGTGACCGCTTCGTCGTACGGCCCGGGGAGAAGATCGCGACCGACGGCACCGTCGTGGAGGGTGCGTCGGCGGTGGACGCGTCCATGCTGACCGGTGAGTCGGTGCCGGTGGACGTGACCGTCGGGGACGCCGTCACCGGGGCGACCGTGAACGCCGGCGGCCGGCTCGTCGTCGAGGCGACCCGCATCGGCACGGACACGCAGCTCGCGCGGATGGCGAGGCTCGTCGAGGACGCGCAGAACGGCAAGGCCGAGGTGCAGCGCCTCTCCGACCGGATCTCCGGAATCTTCGTACCGGTCGTCATCTTCATCGCGGTCGCCACCTTCGGAGTCTGGCTCGGCGCCACCGGTGACACGGTGTCCGCCTTCACCGCCGCCATCGCCGTCCTGATCATCGCCTGCCCCTGCGCGCTGGGCCTGGCCACGCCGACCGCGCTCATGGTCGGCACCGGCCGCGGCGCTCAGCTCGGCATCCTCATCAAGGGCCCCGAGGTCCTGGAGTCCACCCGCCGCGTCGACACCGTCGTCCTCGACAAGACCGGCACGGTCACCACCGGACGCATGACCCTCCAGGACGTATACGTCGCCCCTGGCGTGGACAAGGACGAACTGCTGCGACTGGCAGGGGCGCTGGAGCACGCCTCCGAGCACCCCATCGCCCAGGCCATCGCGGTCGGCGCGACCGAGCGGACCGGAAGCCTTCCCGTCCCGGAGGATTTCGAGAGCGTCGCCGGCCTCGGCGTCCAGGGCGTCGTCGACGGCCACGCCGTGCTCGTCGGGCGCGAGAAGCTCCTCAAGGAGTGGGCCATCGAACTCCCCCAGGAGCTGGCCGAGGCCAAGGCGGCCGCGGAGGCGGAGGGACGTACGGCGGTTGCCGTCGCCTGGAACGGCGAGGCGCGCGGTGTCCTCACCGTCGCCGACGCCGTCAAGGAGACCAGCGCCGAAGCGGTGGCCGAACTGCGCAGGCTGGGCCTGACGCCCGTACTGCTGACCGGCGACAACCAGTTGGTCGCCGAGTCGGTCGCGAAGTCCGTCGGCATCGACGAGGTCATCGCCGAAGTCCTGCCCCAGGACAAGGTGGACGTGGTCAAGCGGCTGCAGAGCGAGGGCCGTACGGTCGCGATGGTCGGCGACGGTGTCAACGACGCTGCCGCCCTCGCCACAGCCGACCTGGGCCTGGCCATGGGTACCGGCACGGACGCGGCGATCGAAGCGGGCGACCTGACCCTCGTACGCGGCGACCTGCGGGTGGCCGCCGACGCGATCCGCCTGTCCCGCAGGACGCTGGCCACCATCAAGGGCAACCTGTTCTGGGCCTTCGGCTACAACGTCGCGGCCCTGCCGCTGGCCGCCTTCGGCATGCTCAACCCGATGATCGCGGGTGCTGCGATGGCGTTCTCGTCGGTGTTCGTGGTGACCAACAGCCTGCGTCTGCGGTCCTTCAAGTGAGCGCGTGAACGACGCTCCCTCCCCCGCGCCCACACGCTGGACGACTACCGGGGACTCGCCAGAGAGCGTCCACTGCTGGCCGCGAGTCTCGTCATCTGCCTGCTGGGGCTGGTCGGCACCCCGCCCACCGCCGTCTTCCTCGGCAAACTCGAAGCGTTCAGTGCCGCGTTCGACGGCGGCTACGCCTGGCTCGCCGTCCTGGCCGCCGCCAACACCGTGGCCTCGCTCTTCTATTACCTGCGCTGGATCGTGCCCGCGGTCTCCAGGAGCGGGCCGCCGACGTCCGCCGAGGGGAACGGCGCGGCCCACATCGTCGCCTACACCGCTGCGGCGATCTCCCTCGGCCTCGGAATCGCCGGAGGGCCCGTCCTGGATGCATTGGGCTGACGGGTCGGTCACTGACGCCCGCGCTGACCTTCGGCCGCTCGGTCTTTGGTCGTTCCCAGCGCGCGGCGGCGGGGTGTCGACGTCCCCGGGAGGTCCCCGCTGCGACCGGGTGCCTGCCTCGTGCCCACTCAGGTCCACTTGATCTTGTACTTCGGCTCCCGCTCGTGTGTGGGAGACCATGTGACCCCAGTAGGCGTGTTCGACCGAGCACCAGGCTTCGATCTGCCCGCCGAAGAGCCCGGCGACGGCCGGCAGACCCCGGCCTTACTCGGCGAACTGCGGTGAAAGCCTTGTCTCCGCCGGGCTCCTGGTCAACGGCACGGGCTCTCTGTCCGGCCTGGCGAACCTCGGTTACGTCCCGTCGCGATGAACTCCTCATGGGCGAACTGACCGAGGGCTCCTTGGAGCTCACGGCTTCCGCGGTGCGGGTTACGGGTGGGCCCCGCTGCCGGTCTCGGGTACCGGTGTGCCCGGGGGTGTGAACGCGGCGAGCACCGTGGCCGTGATGTGGTCGGCGGCGCGGTCGGAGGTGAGGCGGCCGGCGCGGATCTCGTCTGCCGCGCTGTGCATGACCGCGTGCAGGACGTTGACCATCCAGGCGATCGGCAGGTCGGTGCGGAAGGCTCCCTCGGCACGGCCGCGGGCGACCAGCGCCTCGACCCGGGCGGCGGGCCCGGCGTGCAGCTCGCGGATGCGTCCGGCGGAGAGTTCCCGTTGTGCGGCGACGAGCAGCGCGCGGGCCTGGTCCACCAGGTGCCAGCCGGCCCCGATGTACCGGGCGAGGGCAAGCCGTGGGTCGCCGGTCAGGTCGATCGTGTCCAGGACCTCGTTGCCCCGGTCGATGGCGCGGCTCATCGCCGCGTCGACGACCTCTGCCCGGGAGGCGAAGTGCGCGTACAGCGTCACCCGGCCCACGCCCGCGGCCCGGGCGATCTCGCTCAGGCTCGCCTCCGGGTTCTGTCCGAGGCATTCGGCGGCGGCCTGCACGATCGCCTCAATGCTGCGCAGCGCGTCGGCGCGCTTGGTGGCCGTGGAGTTCTTGCTGCTCATATGTCCACGGTACCCCACTAACTCGTACAGCACCGTTTGGCTTATAACCCTCGGACGTATAACGTGAACAGCCTTGTACGACTTAACGCTGAAGGGTGAGCGCCATGAGCGACACAGAAACCACCACAACACGCGCACCGGATGCACCACATCCGCTGCGCTGGACAGTCCTGGGGCTGCTGGGGCTGGCCCAGCTGATGCTGATCCTCGACATCACCGTGGTCGCGATCGCACTGCCTGACATGGGTGCCGACCTTGACCTCGACCGCGCCGCGCTGACCTGGGTGGTCAGCGGATACGCCCTCACCTTCGGGAGCCTGATGCTGCTCGGCGGCCGGGCCGCGGACCTGTTCGGACCCAAGCAGGTCATCCTGACCGGGCTCGCCGTGTTCACCGCCGCTTCACTGGCCGCCGGACTCGCCACCGGCGCCCCACTGCTGCTCTCCGCACGCATCGCTCAGGGGGCGGGCGCCGCGATGCTCTCGCCCGCCGCTCTGTCCGTGGTGGTGCGGCTCTTCGACGGCGACGAGCGCAACCGCGCGCTGGGCATCTGGTCGGCGCTCGGCGGCGGGGGCGCCGCCCTCGGTGTCCTGCTGGGCGGGCTCATCACGGCCGGTCCGGGCTGGGCCTGGGTCTTCTTCGTCAACGTCCCCGTCGGCCTGGTCGTCCTCGTCGCGCTCGCCCGGATCCTGCCCGGCCTGCCGCGCGCGGCCACCGGCTCCCTCGACATACCCGGCGCCGCCCTCGTCGCCGCCGCGACCGGCGCCCTCATCTACGCCCTGATCCGGGCCGGCGACCACGGCTGGCTGAACATCGTCACCGTGGCCCTGATCGTCGCCGCGGCAGCCGGTTACACAGTGTTCGCCCTCTGGCAGCTCCGGGCGACGGCACCGCTGATGGACCTGCGCCTGCTCGGCCGACGCCCCGTGGTGGCGGGCACCTTCGTCATCGCCGTCACCACGGCGCTGATGGTGGGGGCCTTCTTCCTCGGCTCCTTCTACCTCCAGAACCGCCAGGGCCACGGTGCCCTGATGACCGGCGTGCTGTTCCTGCCGGTGGCGCTGCTGACCATGGCCGCCGCCGCAACCGCCGGCCGGGTGATCGGCCGTCTGGGGGCACGGCTGCTCGCCGTGGTCGCCCTGGCTGTGGCAGCCGCAGGGTTCCTCCTGCCCGTGCTCTGGTCCGGAACCGCCGTGATGGTCACCGGCGTGAGCGTCGCCGCGGCGGGACTGGGCGCCCTGTTCGTCGTCGCATCCGCCACCGCACTCGCCACCGTCGCTCCTCACGAGGCCGGAGTGACGTCGGGGATCGTGAGCACCTTCCACGAGTTCGGCGCCTCGGCCGGCGCCGCAGCCGTCTCCAGCGCCGCCGCCACGAGCATCGCCGCCCACACCGGCACCGGCACCGGCTTCGACGACGCGTTCCTCGTCGCCACGGGCATGGCCGCGGCTTCCGCCGTCATCGTCCTGTGGCTGATCCCTGCCAAGCAGCAGTAGTCGCAAGCCGGCGCGCCCAAAGGCCGGCGGGGGTGGGCTGCACCCAGCACTTCCACGAAGCCGGCAACCGCCCCTTTGGCCCCTGCCGGTCACCGCATCGCAGCGATCCCACCCACGGTGGAGCGGACGTACCGAACGCCCTCGAACCATTCACGGAGGCAATGAATGAACATCGGCAAACGCCGACTGCTCACGGCCGGCATCACCACGGCAACTGTCGGCGCGGCACTGGGCGCAACCCTCCTTATCGACACCCCGCAGCAAGAGAGCGACAGCGGGCGAACCGGCCGTCAGGAAGCGGTCGCCGAACGCGGCCGGACCATGATGCCCTTCGACCTCGAAGAGACCACCCACCACTTCACCCCCACCGAGACGGGCGGGGTCCAGGATGTCGTCGCCGATCAGCCCGACGACGCCAGACAGGTCGACCTCATACGCACCCATCTCCAGCAGGAGGCCAAGTCGTTCGGCCGGGGCGACTTCGGCGACCCCGCCCAGATCCACGGCGATAGCATGCCGGGCCTGAGGGAACTTCAAGAGGGTTACGAGCGTGTCGAGGTGCGCTACCGGGAACGGCCGGACGGGGCCACCCTCACCTATGCCACCGACGAGCCCGCCCTGGTCGACGCACTGCACGACTGGTTCGAAGCCCAGCTCAGCGACCACGGCGGCCACGCCGAAACCGGCCACTGACGAGCCGAGCGTCGGAGCAGGCCCAAGACCCCACACGATCGGAAGAGACCAGCTTGAGCGACCCGTACGAGTTGAGAGTGGGCGTGCCCTCCGTCGAGGCCTTCCGCCGCCTGCGCACCGATGCCGGGCTCTCGGACAAAGACCCGGCAGCGGTTGCCCTCGCCCTGCCCAACACCTGGCATGGGGTAGTTCTCCACCACAAGGGGTCACCCATCGGCATGGGACGGATCATCGGTGACAGCGGCACCGCGTTCCAGATCGTCGACATCTGCGTACACCCCGCACACCAGGGGCGCGGTCTCGGCGCACGCATCATGGCCGCGCTCACCGGCGAGCTGGAGCGCCGAGCGCCCGCCAGCGCCTACGTGTCGCTGATCGCGGACGGCCCCGCGCGCTTTCTATACGAGAAATTCGGCTTCGCGGACACCTCCGCACACGGCTCCATCGGGATGTTCCGCTTGATGCACGGGAGCCATGGGTCGAGCGGGTCACGGGCGGAGCCATGACCGCCACGTCGGGATGCTCCTTCATCATGTCGTCGGTCGTCGCATAGATTGCTGTCGCAAGGGTGTCCACGTCGTTCGTCACAAAACGATCTTGGACACCCTCGTTCTCGTCTCCGCAGGCACCCCTTGGACCACACCACCAGGAGGAACCAGTGTCATACCCGCAACTGCTCACCCCCGAGGAGAAGCTCGCCGACGCGAAGAAGCTGTCGAGCCTCCCGCGTATCGTCGTGATCTGCGGCTCCACCCGCTTCATGACCGAGATGACCGAGGCCGATCTGCGGGAGACCAAAGCCGGAAAGATTGTCGTCAAACCGGGCTGTGACATGAAGTCGCCGCACGAACTTTGGTCCGATCCCGTCGAGGCCGAGGCGCTGAAGGTTCGACTCGACGATCTGCACCGGGCGAAGATCCGGCTCGCCGATGAGGTGCTCATAGTCGGCGACTACATCGGAGACAGCACCCGAGCCGAAATCGCCTACGCCCGGTCGCTGGGCAAGCCCGTGCGGTTCACGCACCCCGAAGTCGACCCTGACGCCTGACCGCCCGCTGCCACCTCGACAACCACGGCCGGCAGCCCGCCCCCTGACCGTCTCGCGGTGGCTCGGCCGCCGCCCACCCCACACTCTCCGCAGACATCCCCTGGAATTGATCATCTAGGTCGTGGGTTGGATGCGGGCGAGTCTTGTCACGAACAGACGCCCACGTCCTGGTCCGCCGGTTCGCCGCCATGCTCGACAACCGTGACGCCGCACCTCTGCCGTCCTGGCTGGACGAGCTTTCCCACAGTGGACTGGTGCGTGACAGAGCCCTGGCACCGCCTGATCACCGTGCATAGGGTTCCCGCTTGACTTCCTCCTCCTCGTGAACGAGGAGGATTCCTACGGCTCGCGCCGTGGGGTTTTCTGCTTCGTCACCGACTGCCCGCCCGGAGAACTCCGTTGAGGTCTTACACCGGCTCCACAGACAGACGCCGCCAGCCCGGCGGCCAGAAGGTTCTTCGCCGCGTTCACGTCCCGGTCATAGGCCGTCCGGGACACCGGCCTGAGTGACCCGAGCTGCCCACCGGAACGCCCCCGAGACCTGGGGACCCGGACGTCACCGATGAACTCGAGGCGGACCAGTGCCGTGCCTTCGGGAGTGATCAGGGCGTACGAGGTCCGGCCGTGCTCGTCGGCCTCGACGGCGGCGGCGCGGATGGTGACCTGTTCGCCCGGACTGTAATGGTGTCCCGCAGGGAACATGACCCCCGCGACTGCAGCAGCTCATGAGGTCCAGATCGGATCATCGGGGGCAGGTCGGCCGGAGAAACGCTGAAGCGGGCCTCCAGCAGGCGAGAGTCGGCGGCGTGCCGTGACGATGAAGTTGTTCTGGGCTGATTCCACGTGTGAACGCAGATCGAACCAGTTCTCTTCGGGGGTCAGGCCGCGTTTGACCTTGGTGTGAAGACGCCATATCTGTTCGTCAAGGACGTGAGCTGCTTCCGCGATGTCCTTGTCGGCGACGAGATTCACCATGCTCAGGGCTTCATTCCATGGCCGCCAGTCGATCGTGGTCCGGTGTACGACGCCTTGAGGGACGGAGCTGGGGCGAGCTGATTGTCGGCGGCGGCTGAATCCTGACCCGGTGTGGGCGGTCGAGTTCTGACCCACCGGGTCTGGTTGCCGGTGTTCAGTCGGTGTCGTGTGTGGCGGTGGGGACGCGTCCGAGTTGGCGTCCGCGCATGCGGTAGGAGTCGCCTTTGAGGGAGTGGACCTCGGCGTGGTGGACGAGGCGGTCGATCATGGCGGCGGCCACGGTCTCGTCGCCGAAGACCTCGCCCCAGCGTCCGAAGGGTTTGTTGCTCGTGACGATCACACTCGCTCTCTCGTATCTGTTCGAGACCAGTTGGAAGAACAGGTTCGCGGCCTCGGATTCGAAGGGGATGTAGCCGACCTCGTCGACCACGATCAGCGGATAGCGGGACAGTTTGGTGAGCTCGGCCTGGAGATGTCCGGCGTGATGGGCGGCGGCCAGACGGTCCACCCATTCGGCGGCGGTGGCGAACGCAACCCGGTGGCCGGCCTGGCAGGCGCGGACCGCGAGTCCGATCGCCAGGTGTGTCTTCCCGGTCCCCGGCGGTCCCAGAAAAACGGCGTTCTCCTTCGCGGCGATGAAGTCCAACGTGCCCAGATGCGCGAGCTGTTGGCGCGTTATGCCGCGCAGATGGGTGACGTCGAGTTCCTCGATCGTCTTGATCGCGGGGAAGCGGGCGGTGCGGATGCGCGCCTCGCCGCCGTGGGACTCGCGGGCGGAGACCTCCCGCTGGAGGCAGGCGACGAGGAACTCGGTGTGTGTCCAGGTCTCCTTCAAGGCGCGTTCAGCCAGGCGTTCGGCGGCGTCCAGTAGAGCCGGGGCCTTCATCGCCCGAGCCAGGAAGGACAGGTCGGCGGCGGTCTGACGGCCGGTCCGGGGCGACGCCGCGGCGGTGGTCTTGGTGGTGGCGGGCATCAGGAGACCTCCGGATCATCGGCCTGGCCGCCGCCCTCGATGAGGGTGAACATGCGGTCATAGGAGTCGAGTTGGCGCTGTTCAACCTCGACGACGTTGGCTGCGGTGACGGCGTTGTGCCGGCGGGCGGCCTGGGCCTGGGAGGCTTGGTGGTGGCGGTAGTCGCCGCGCAGAACGGCGGCGGCGCGGGCATGGACCGGGTCGGTGATGGTCTGCTGCTTGGCCCAGCACCGCGGATGGCGGGCGACTTCCGCCCCGCCGGGCGTGAGAGTCACGACGACCTCGTCGGTGTCGGTGCGGACCTGGACTTTCTTGCCGATGGCCAGGGGGTGCACGGAGTAGTCGCAGGTGTCGACGCGGATGTAGTGGTCGCGGCCGATGCGGGTCGAAAAGCGCCACCAGCGCGGCGGGTCGACCGGCGGCAGGGCGAGCATCTGGGCCCGGTCAGCTTCCCACCGGTCGACGGGGCGGGCGCCCAGAGTGCGGTGCTGGCGCCGGTTGGCGATGGACAGCCAGGTGGTCAGCTGGGTGTTGAAGTCGTCGGGCCCGGTGAAGGTGCGGCCCGGCAGGAAGCTCGTCTCCAGGTAACCGTTGGCCCTCTCCACCAGCCCCTTCGCTTCGGGATCGCGGGGCCTGCAGAGGTAGATCCGGGTGGCGAGCAGGCCCGCGAACGCGGCGAAGTCGCCGGTCACCCTGCCGCGGCCGATGCCGGCCTCGTTGTCCCAGACCAGCATCCGCGGGACCGCGTTCCAGCCGGTCAGCAGCTTCCAGTGGCCGTCGATCAGGTCGCCGGTGGTGCGGGTGGGCAGCATCCGCGCGGCGATGATCCGCGAGTAACCGGACACCATCACGAGGACGGGAGGGCGGCCGGACTGGCCGTAGCCGAGCGGGATGTCGACGGGCGGGAACCACAGGTCGCACTGGGCGAGCTCGCCGGGCTGATAGGTGGTGCGTGAGACCGGATCCACAGGCAAATAGGCGGGCCGCAGCTCGCGTACGCGTTCTTTGAGGACGGTCATGCCGCGGTCCCAGCCGATCCGTTCGGCGATCACGGTCGCCGGCATCGTCGGGGTCTGCTTCAAAAGCTCCCGGATCTGCGGCTCGACCGCGTCGACCGCCGAGCCCTTCGCGGGCCGGGAGTAGACCGGCGGCCGGTCGGTGGCCAGGGCCCGTTTCACGGTGTTCTTCGAGATGCCCAGCTGCCGGGCGATCGCCCTGATCGGCATCTGCTCGGCCCGGTGCAGCCTGCGGATCTCTGCCCAGTCCTCCACGGAAATCACCCTCTTCTCCTGACCTTCGATCAAGATCAGGTTGGTCAGAAGACCACGAAGTGGGTCAGTTTTGATCCGCCGTCAGAGGGTCACGATTCACCCGTCGCCGACACTGATTCCGCCTCACTGAGGCTCACGAGTAATCCTGATGATTCGCGGAGTACCCGTGCACACGTTGCTGCCAACTGCTCCCGGGCCCAATGTCTGTCTTGGGCTCTCCTGCTGACCGCGCTCCCTGCAAAGACACCTATCAGCGTGGTCGCGGCGGCCCCGGCAGGGGCGGCAAGCAAGCTCCACAGCGCAGACATGGGACCTAGTCTGAAGCCATTGAGTGGTGTGCATCGTGAAGCTGCTGGTCACGGGTCTGGTGTGCGTGGGGTTCGGGGTACTCACGCTGGCCGCGGGCGGATGACTTCGGTGAAGATCGTCGGTCACCGGGAGATTTCGCGGTTCGTGAGAACGAGCAGGGCCCTGACCAGGGCGGTTGCCCACTTCGGGTCGGTGCGGACCTTGCCGAGCACGCGCCAGTTCTTGAGGTGGGCGAAGCCGTGCTCGACCGGGGCCCTGACGGCCGCCAACGCCTTGTTGGCCAGCTTCTGACCATGCGTCAGGGGCCGGTTCCGGGCCGCCTTGTAACCGGTGATCACCGCCGGGTCGG
Source organism: Streptomyces sp. NBC_00019 (assembly GCF_045041015.1). Lineage (NCBI taxonomy): Bacteria > Bacillati > Actinomycetota > Actinomycetes > Kitasatosporales > Streptomycetaceae > Streptomyces > Streptomyces sp. NBC_00019. The sequence goes on along the minus strand of NZ_CP108302.1, from coordinate 10,107,637 downwards.
TGTCCGGGGCGCTGTCGTCGAGTCCGACGAAGCCCAGGTCGGCGATGGCTCCGAGGCCAGCCGCACGCAGCTTCTGCGTGAGACGGTCGTGCCGGCAGGCGGTGATCTCCGAGGTCCGTCCGGGCCGGGCAGCCGAGACCCACAGCAGTCGCCCCCGGTCGTCGGTGAGCGCGATCACGAGCAGACCGTGGCACTTGTTCTTGCCGGAGTAGTTCTTGCGGTTCTCCTTCCCGGTCCTGCGCCGGGTGCGGATGACGGATCCGTCCAGCAGTACGATGCCACCGCCCTTTCGTGTGATCTTCTTCAGCGCGCGATCCAGACGCGGAGCGCGGGCGGCCAGCAGGCCGACGACTTCCCTCACCCACCGGGTCACGGTGGTGCGGTGTATTCCGTTGCCCCCGGCCAGATCGCCCGGCCGCTGGTCACAACGCAGCACCGCGAGCACGATGCCCGCGATCCTCCCGGCGGGCAGGGCCCGCCACCGGGAGCCGATCTTCTTCAAGTGGCCGCGTATCAGGTCGGCGAGATAGTTCAGGGTGGCGCTCGACAGCGGCAGGCGGGCGGTGTAGACAAGGCCGTCAGGGCCCTCGACGGTGCTGTTGGCTTTCTTCACACCAAACTCAACTGCCGCCGGGGGCCCGCCGGTTACGTCCTGCCGGCAGCGGCCCGCGACGCCGTCACCGGCGTGCGGTGAAGCGGCCGTCGGGCCGTTTGTGCAGCCAGCCGCGGTCGGCGAGCTTGGTCATCTTCGCGCGCAAGGGCTCCAGCTTGCCGCGCATCGAGGCGTCCAGGCCCAGCCGTTCGCCGACCGCTCTGACCTGCACCGGGCCGTCGGCGTCCCGCACCATCGCCAGGATCTTGCGGTAGTCCTCGGGCAGCGCGGCCTCGTCAGGATTCTCGCTGCGATGCGGGATCAGCAGCACCGCCCGCCCCGCCACCCGGGCCGGGGCCGGGGCCGGGGCGACAGCCGAAGCCCGGTCCTGTTCGGCCAGCCGGTTCAGGACCCGCTCAGCAACCGCCAGTTCCTCCCGCTCGACCTGGGCCTCGTGCAGCTGCTTGGTCAACTCCTCGACCAGCGTGTCCAGTTCGCCCCGGCGGGCCACGATCCGCTCCAGCTCCCGCATTCCCACGCCCCCTCATGGTCTCCCGCCACACCGGCCCGGCGACGGATCGTAGGAGCGGCCCGGCGGTCGGCGCAGCAGAACCCGAAAACGGCTCCGGCCGACAGGCCAGACGATCTTCGCGAGGGACACCGGCCGACGACCAGCATGAGTACCCCGATCGTCCCGCACACCAGACCCATGACCTGCAACTTCACGATGCACGGGTCTCATTGGGCGGTCACGAACCCGCGGACAGGACAGCCCAGGTCGAGTGCGCGGCCAACTAGAGGCTCCGCCTGGCCAAGTAGCGGGCTCCACCGCTCCCACTGACTGAGCCGCCTTGAGCGGCTCAGTCACCGCTGGTGCAGCTGAGATCAGAGGAACAGACACCCGCTCTCACAGCGCGATCGGTCGGTACTGCTGAGCCTCATCGACGATCTGCTCCGCAGAGGCGTCGTGCAGGTTGTCCGAGGGATGGAAGACCAGGTCGCTCACCCCGGGATGCGCCACGTTCGCCTCCAGGAGCCGTAGATAGTAGGAGTTGTCCGGGGCGGCCATCAGGAGTCTGCGAACGATCTCAACCAGTTCGTCCCGGGTGACGTCCGCAACCCGTGGAGGAGCCGGCCTGGCCGCATCCCGCGCGAACTCCTCCACACTCCTGCATCCGGCGTACTCGGCGAAGTCGAGCGCCCCATAGTCGTGACCGGTCATCGCGTTGAAAGCCGCGATCGCCTCGCCCGCCACCTCAACGCCGGCTTCCAACAGGCCCGCGATCCGCTCCACCTCTGCGCACAGCTCATCTAACCGCTGCCGACTCACAGGCGGGGGCAACAACTCCGCTCTCAGGTCCACAACCCGCATTGTGTCCGTCAGTGCCGACACTCCCGCTCCGAGCCCTACAGGCGCTGCCAGTCTTCGGCTCGGGCACGGAATTTGAGGGACCGTCACGGAACGTCAGCGGGCGGGCCGCTGCGCGACTGTGATCACACCTGTTCTTGCTAGATCCTGATATCCGTGGGATGGAACTTGCGGACGGTCGTCCAGACGCGTGAAGCCGAAGGTCGTCGGCCCAGCGGTCGAGTTCGTCGTCCGTGTCGTGGAAGAACCAGGGCATGAAGACCATCGGTTCCCGCAGCTGAGGCATTGGGAGGGCTCACTGGGTGCTGGTGCTCTCGCGCTTGGCAGTCAGGCTGGCTGGACTTGGTCGAAGAGGGCGAGGGCTTGAGTGGGGTCCGGGCTCACGAGGCGTTCCAGACCGGCCGTCGTGATCTTCGCCCACCTGCTGGCCCGTGCCCACATCTGTTCCTCGAAGGCGCGGACGGCCTCGTCCAGATCTCCAGGGCCGGTGGCGATGGACTCGGCGAGTTCGGCGCCTTCCAGCATCGCGAGGTTCGCGCCCGCCCCCAATGGGGGCATCAGGTGGGCGGCGTCGCCCAGTAGCGTCACCCCGGGGACGTGGGTCCAGGTGTGGGACACGGGCAGGGTGTAGAAGGGGCGGGGGACGAAAGCGGTGCCGTGGCGGAGGAGGTCGAGGACGGGAGCGGCCCAGCCGTCGAACAGGGCCAGCAGGCTCGATCGCACGGCCTCGACGTCGGCCAGGTCCAGGTGTGTGTGCCAGTCCAGCGGCGCGCGGAATTTGGTGTACACCTTGACGTGGCCGCCGCTGTTGCGCTGGGCGACGAGGGAGCGGTTCACGCCGTACACAGCCACGGAACCGTCGCCGATCAGCCGGGCGAGGTCAGGATGGCGGGTGTCGACGTCGTCGAGGGAGGTCTCGACCGAGGTGACGCCGGTGTAGTGCGGCGTGGCCGACGAGACTGCCGGGCGGATCCGGGACCAGGCGCCGTCCGCGCCGATCACGAGGTCGAACGTCTCCTGTCGCCCGTCCGCGAAATGGACCAGTACGCCATCCCGGGTCCCCGGCACCACCTGCGTCACGCTCCGGCCCCACTGGACGTCGAGAGGGCCGAGCAGCAGGTCACGGAGTTGCCCGCGGTCGATCTCGGGGTTGGCCCGGTCATCTGGACGGGGGCGCCAGTCGCGCAGGACGGTCCCGTCCGCGTCCAGGATGCGCATGGCCTGCCCCTCAGGACGGGACAGCGCCTGGAACTCCGCCAGCAGCCCCGCCTTGTCCAGCGCGAGCTGGCCCAGCCCTTCGTGCAGATCCAGCGTGCCGCCCAGGGGGCGGGCGTCGGGGGCGGGATCGCGTTCGAGGACGGCGACGGGGTAGCCATGGCGGTGCAGGACACGGGCGAAGGTGAGGCCGGCAGGGCCGCTCCCGACCACAGCGATACGATGTCTCATGTCGATACACCGTATTTCCTCGATACGATGTATCGCAACAGTACGATGTGCACATGACTGTCTGGGACCGGCCGGAGCCGCCAACTCGCCCCGCACCGCTCGACCGGGAGCGGATCGTCGCCGCCGCCATCGCGCTCGCAGACGAGGGCGGCCTCGAGGCGGTGTCGTTGCGCAAGGTCGCCGCCCGGCTGGATGCCGGCCCGATGCGGCTGTACGGATACATCGCCACCAAGCAGGAGCTGTTCGACCTCATGGTGGACGAGGTCCACGCCGAGCTTCTCCCGGAGGAGCAGCCCGGTGACTGGCGGGAGGCGCTGAGCGGCCTCGCCCACCGCACCAGGCAGACCGCTCTCCGTCATCAATGGCTGGCCGACCTGCTCGGCGGCCGCCCGGCCCTGGGCCCGAACGGCCTCGCCGTGGCCGAGTACACGCTCGCAGCCCTCGACGGCCTCGCCGACATCGACACCGTCATGCGCACCGTGGAGACTGTCAGCGCCTACTTCACCGGCGCGATCCGACGCGAGATCGCCAACCTGCGGGCCGAGCGCGTCACGGGCCTGTCCAAGCACGACTGGCAGCGCGCATCTGGCCCGCATCTGATGAAAATGCTGGCCACGGGCCGCTTCCCGACGGTGTCCAAGGCCGTGTACGACGGCACGGACGTGGACGCCGAGGCATCCTTCGCGACCGGCCTGGACTGGGTCCTCGACGCCGTGGCCGCCAAACTCACCCTGCCTCCGGCGTGACGGTCAGCTCCTGCCGAATGTGAGCGACGTCGGGGTCGATGTCCACGGGCCGCGCGGGCTTGCGCCACCACCACTTCATGACGTTGGTGCTGCCATCGGGGCGCCGGGAGCGTTCCGTTGCCGAGGCGGCACCGCCTATTGCGACACCGAGGCCATCGAGATCGACGACCACTTCGACTCCACCCTCTACGCCGCCGACGAGCGCGACGTCCTGCCCGCCGAGGCGGTCGCCGCCGTGCTGGGCTGCGGCTGCCCCACCGTGCTGCAACTGCATTTGATAGCACGCGTAGATTGAGGGTTTTCAGCGGTGCCGCTCCAGGGTGAGGACAGCCTTGGCGATTCACGTCATGCGGTTCGGGCTGCAGCAGGCGTGACGGAGGAATTGCCGGGATTGCAGGCGGGCGACTCCTCGTTCGGCGGATACGCGGGCGGCGGGCAATGCCCTGTTGACCGTCTGCTTGGTAGGCCCGGCGCCTTGTCGGCCAGTTGCTCGACGACGGCGGTGCCGTACGCCATGGGCGATACCGACGGAAATTCGGAAACCTGCGGCCAGTTGAGCCAGGGGGTCGTCCCGGCGCAGGTAAGCCAGAGCGATCACCGCACGCTCGGACGGGCGCAGCTTGCAGCGTCGGTCACCTCCGTGGGCGACGGATCAGCATCGTTACCCACTCCACGAGCGTGTGCGGCAGGTCGAGTTCGGCAGGATACGGCATCAACAGGCCACCCACATCGGCGAGTTGAGACCTAAACACTTGCCTCAACGGCACGGGATCCCTGTCCGTTGCCTACGGTTTCGCCGTCACCCGGACCCAGCCTGAAAATGCTCAACACGACAAGTGCCCATATCTCCGTGGGAGTTCACGTCATGGACACCAATCGTTCCGCGGGCTAGCGTGATCACGAACCACCACATCCGCTGAACGACCAGTAGAGGGTGATGCAGTTGCGCGAGAGAACCGAGGACAGCGGGGCATCCGCCGTCAGTCGTCGCACTCTCCTCCGAACCGGTACAGGCATAGCGGCCGCCGCAGCAAGCGGCGGCCTTTCCGTGTTTGCGGCTCAGCCGGCGTCCGCTGTTGTGGGGACGTCGCAGCGCTTCGTTCTCGGCGGGAACGGCGACAAATTCTTTGTGAACGCCCCGCTCCACCAGCCCTACTGGGCGATGCAGTCCTTTGCCTTCGACCACGTCAACGGCCACATCTACGCTGTGCAGACCAAGGTCGGCAGCACAAACGGGGATCTCTGGGTAACCAGGACCGACATGACCGGTCAGATCCGGGGCGCCATGGCGATCCACGGGTTCGACCACGGCTCGAACATAGCCATCGAGCCGGACACGTACGGATCCCCGTATATGTGGGTCCCAGGCGACTGGAGAAATCTGCATCCCGAGGATCCCAACAGCGGACCCAACAGCCACACCATCGCCCGATTCAAATACGTCGACGGGGGCGACCTGAGCTACGCGGACTCGGCGGTCAGGAAATTCAACATCCACCTCTCCGATTTCGTCGACTGCCCGAGACCGGCCATCGATCCCTACAACAACCGGATTCTCCTCCGGTACATGGGAACCACCACCCCGTGGCGCCTCGCGCTCTTCGACCTCCCCAGCGTCCTCAGCAAGGGCTTCGTCGACGACACCCCGCTCCCCCGCCTCGCCGCCCGCGAACTCCCGAGCAACAGCGATATCGGCCTCACCGCGGACGACCATTTCCAGGGCGTGACCGCCTACGGCCAGTACGCCTATCTCCTCTACGGCGGCCCTCCGAAGAAAACCACGGACCCGGCCAAGCCGTCCTACCTGGTCACGCTCGACATGAACGACGGCGCGAAGTCGGTCAAGGACATCTTCCAGACCCACGCGGGTGACACCGTGCTCCCCGGCCGCGAGCCACAGGGAATCGCGGTCTACCGCGGTTCGAGCGGGCCCCAACTCGCGTTCGGCTTCTCCAGCAAATACGACAGCGACACCCCCGTCCAGTTCCGGTCGACCATCTTCTACAAGAGCGACCTCACCTGGTGATGTTTTCCAGGTGCTTTGCTGCAGTTTCGGAGAAGGCGATATGGGCGCGGCGTGTGGAGCACCCGAAAGCTCTCCGCAAAGCCCTCTGCCGAACTACCGCGCGCCGAGAGCCCTTTGCGCACCGAGCCGTCCGTGGCGCGTGTACGAGATCACCAGAGGTTCAAAGATGGGTTCTGATCAACTCCGACAGACGGTGAGACAGTCTTGAGACCCCCAGGTCACGGCGGTGACCTGGGACACGAATCGCGAGACTCTGCACGGGAACACCAGCGAGAGCTGAGTTCGGGATGTCAGGTGGGCTGATGCACTGGGCACGGCCGGAGCCGAGGGGCGGGGATAGTTGTGGAGGGAGCCAACGCCGACGTCGTGACGGGCCGCAGGCTCCACGCCTGACGCACCTCGGTGATCAACGAGCGTGCGCTGTACGGCGACACGGCCAGCTCCAGCCGTGTGTCGGCCAGGCACTGGGGATCACCGGCGGGTCCGCGGGCCGCGGCGTCGGCACTGCGCTGGTCGAAGGTCGGAGAGCTGAAGATCTGCACCAGCGTGAGGGCGTAGTACGTATAGACGGAGGCCTCGTGGATCAGGTAGGTGGCGCCCTCGGGAAGGGCTGACGGGGTGGACGTGCCGGATGCCGATTCGGCCGAGAATCGTTCGAGGGCCTGTGTCAGGGCGTCGGCGTGGCAGGCGCAGGTGGAGCGCAGCTGGAGCATCAGTTCGCGGTAAGAGGTCAGGACACCCGCGTTGTCGGGGGACCACTGCTGTTTGCCGAGCAGGGTCCGGAAACCGGCGAGGGTGTCGGACAGCTCCTCCAGGATGAGACGGCGGGAGATCTCCGTGAGTTCGACGGAGCTTATCCGCTCGCGCATCTCCATGATGCCGCGCCCGTAGCGGATGAGGTCGCGGGGAATGCCTCCGGAGAGGGCATGGGCGAGCAGGACGTACGGAGGTGTCAGGCCTGGAGCCCGCAGGTCCATGATGGCCGTCGACTCGCCGAAGGTGCACGGCTGGACGTGGACGATGTCGTCCAGGGAGCTGTCGGTGGCGTCGCGGTGTGGCAGCCCGCGGCGAATGAAGGCGGCGCCCACGTCCTCGGCGACGGAGATCAGGTAGTACACATGCGGGACGCCCAGAATGCCCTTGATCTCGCGAAGGAACTCCAGTGCCTGGACATCGGAGCCGAGGCGGTCGAGTTCGTCGAGCGAGATCACCGTGCGGTGGCCCTGCCCGTGTACATGGGCGGCGATCCGGGTCAGCAGGGCCCGGAAGTCCTCGACGAGTTCCGGGAAGTTCGACGGGATGGTGGAGAGCCCCGAGGTGTGGGCGCTGCCCAGGGTTATGAGCTGGGTGACGCTCGGGTTGACGGCCGCGGACGTGCTCTGGACCGTCTTGAGTTGGTACAGCTGATCGCGGCACTCCGTGACGAGGTCCGGTTCCGGGGCCTTGGCCCGCAGGCCGGAGACGTACAGGAGAAGCGCTGCCGCCAAGAGGCCGAGGAGCCGGGCGGGGTTCTCAAGGTCGAGGAACATCGCAGTCACGTCGGCGTTGCTCCGCAGGAGCATCCCACAGCCGGCGAGGCAGCAGAGGGCCGCGGGTGTGGTGATCCAGCGTGTACTGATCCGGTGGCTGCCGATCCGGATGTCGCTCTTCACGTAGGCGGTCACCCATAGACCCACGGGAGCTGCCAGGAGGAACAGTGACCCCATGACGAAGAGGGACTGGTCGTCGAGGGCTTGTGCGTGCCGCCGTAGGTCGGCGTCACCGGGAAGGGACACAGTGATGCCGAGCAGCAGGACGTACGAGCCGACGAGACAGACGTTCCGCGGCAGCGCACGCAATCGTCGGCGCCAGCGCGTGGAGAACTGAAGTGCCCAGACGAACAGCCCCGCGAGTGTGATGAGCAGCCCTGCGCCGAGGTCGTCGCCCTGCCAGATCTCCTTGGCCAGCGTGGTCGTCCAGCGCAGGGCTGAGTCGACCGAAGACCGCACGCCGCCGTTGTACCGGTGCCACAGGGACTGGGCCGTCGCGAAGGAGCCGAGGACGACAAGGGCTGCCGCGGGTACGCCGAAGAAGGCTACCCGGCGCAGCCGCCGAAAGGATGTCCGTAATCTGCGCAAGCCACGGACGAAGCCGGAGATCCGGGTGAACTCCGGGACTCCGAACCCCTCCCGCGCGATGAACTGCTCGCAGACTCTGACGAAGAGTGAGAGCAGGAAGTCAGGTGGGGTGTAGGCGGCCGGGACATGGGCGCGGACGGTGAAGTCGTCGTCCGACAGGGCGTTTTCGAGCAGGGTCGTCTTCCCGGCGCCGCGCGGCCCGCAGACGGCGATAGTGCCGCCTTCCAGGATGGACAGCTTGCGCTTCAGGTCCAGCGCCGCACCGCTGGGCACCAGGTATCCCTGGGTCTGGGTGACCCGCAGCCCGTCGAAGTTGTCTGGCAGCAGCACCGAATGGGGATCGTCGCCGAGGAGGGCCTGGATGACCAGGTCGACCACGGGCTCCGTGCCGTTCTGACGGAGGTCGCCCTCCCACCGTTTCGACTCCAACCGGGCGCGCAGCGTACGCACCGCGAACCTCAACGGCCCGAAGACCAGGGTGAAGTGACTCTTGGCGTACGTCTTCGACTGTTCTGAGCTCGCGAGCCAGATTAAGACGGCTCCGCCGACGATGCCCCCGCCCACGCTGGTAGCCAGTGCCGGCAGGATCGCGTTCCCGAACAACTGGTGCGCCACGATGACCCAGGCGAGTATGAGGACGCAGAAGGTCCCGGCGACGACCGAGCGCAGGTCGAATCCCAGGTCGGTCTTGGCTTGGTGCAGGGCGTCCCTGTCCGACCGCAGCCTGTCCGCCGCCGCCCGGTAGACGGTGTACGTCTCCATGCACGGCGCCGTAGCCCGGGTGACGCTCGCTTCCGTGGCCATGGCGGCGCGCACCGCGTCCGCCGTAACGGTGGAACGTGACTCCAGCTTCTGCTGGATTCGCGGGCTGGCCAGGCAGGTTTCGACCGTCCGAAGGTAGACCGCCTGCTCCGCGGGATCCGTCCAAGTGAAGAGGGCCGCGGAGGCCGGGCCCTGGGTCGTCCCGTTCGGCATGCATGCGTCCTTCTCACGGCGACAACACAGAGAGCGGCGAGTCTAAGGCGACAGCACTCCACCTGCCCCCGGTCGAGGGAAATCCGGTGCCCTCGGGTCCCGACGTGTCAGGGCGGCGAGAGGCGCGACTCATGACCTGAAGGATCACTCGGCCGCCTGCCCGACGGCCGCAGTCTTTCGCCGGGTCTCAGCAGCCCAGGCCGCGTGATCACCCGGCGCCAGTCCTCACGACCCAACGGGTGACCACCCAGGGGAAGTACCGCAGTCGTCCACGCTCATCGATGACTCTGGGGGCTCGGACAAGCACACGTCGGCGTTGACAGGACCGTATGCGACGTTGAACGTGTCCAGCCAGTGCGTCCAACCCCTGATGCCCATGGCGCTGTTGAAACGGTAGTTGAGCTGGCAGCGGACCCATTGACCAGGGGCGAGCCGGACAGCCGGGGGCGCCGTTTCCGGGCCGGCAGCGCGAACCGTGGCTTGACCTTGGGAAACTCCCGCAGCCGACCATCTTCTTCACGGAGCTGGACATCGACCTTGCTATGCTGGAGACTAAAAGATCGCGGATGCGGTCGCTCGTCCGCCGAACGAAACCGCGGTCGAGGCGTTATGTGCCCTGTGGGGTGTCCCAGGCGGAACAGCTCCCATAGACGAGACATGACGGGCGTCGCGGCCCCGTGCCGCAGCTGACGCTCAGAGGTGGCCGTCCAGGAACTTCCGTACCTCAGCGACGGTCATAGGCCCCGTGCCGTGCGCCACCGCCTCTCCCTCCTTCAGCAGGACGCAGGACGGGGCGCCGGTGATCCCGTATCGCTCGGTTGCGGCCGGACAACGCGTGATGTCGGTGCGGACGGCCGTCAGGCGGCCCGCGTAGTCGTCGGCGATGCCACCCACGACGAGGTCCATCACCCGGCAGGGCTCGAGTGCCTTGGGCCATGTCCCGGTGAAGTATGCGAGGACCGGAACTTTGCTCATCCCGAGGATGAAATTGAACTCCGCGTCCTCACGGGGTCGGTGAACCCGCTGCGCCATGGAAGCTCCTGATCTCACGTTCCGTCTTTCCATCCCCATCATCCCCCGCGCGGTGTGCCAGGCCGGCGCGAGCGGCCCGCCCCCCGCCCCTGATGCCCGGCCTCCCCGCTACAGCCCGCCGCGCGCCCGTGGATCAGCTCGTGCCAGGACAGCGCCCTCCACGACGACATGAAAGCCCAGATGCTCGATGAGCGCGTCGACGAGCGGGCCGCTGCGCATCGTCCACCGGATCCAACGGTCGAAGAACGCGTCAGCTGACCCCAAGACCGACCGCCAGCGTCAGTTCAAGGACCCGCTGTGGCGATGCGAGATCCGGGAACAGCTCCCGCAGCTGCGACATCCGGTACCGGACTGTCTGGGGATGGACGAACAACGCCGCCGCCACCTCGTCCCGCCTGCCCTGGTGCAGCAGCCATGCCCGCAACGTCTCCTCCAGCCGCCGTGCGGTCGCGACGGGCAAGGTCCGCAACGGTGCGAGGGCTCGGGCTCGCAGGTCTGCGAACGCGTCCGCGTCGGCGCTCAGCACGAGCTCGGGCAGGTGGTCCTCGGTGTCGCGGATATCAGAGGAGAGGGAGCGCGCGCGTACGGCTCGTGCGTACGAGGCGGACGCGCGAGTCCACGGCCGGGGCGGGCCGGCCACGGCGGTGCGGTCGGTCAGCTGCCGCAAGAGATGTGATCGGTCGGCATCGGGGACGAGCAGCACGCCGGTGGCGTCCGGCAGATCGTCGAGGACGAGGGTGCTCGGGTCGAGCGCGCGGTAGGCAGGCCGGGCCTGAGCGGCGGGCAGCAGGACCGCGGTCAGCGAAACCGGGGGCTGCCACCCGGCCCGTTGAACAGAGGCCAGCAGCACGTCCGGGCTCGCGCCGGCGAGGAGGTCGCGGGCCAGATGTTCCAGGTGGCGCTCCTGGTCCCTGCCCCGGGCGGCCAGTTCGTCGGCGTGGCCCGCGGCGCTCGCGGCGGAGAGCTCGTCGATGTAGGCGAAGGTCAGCTCGGCGAACTTGGCGACCTCGGCGGCGGGCAGACCTGCGGGTACGGCACCCGCTGCCAGGCATCGCCAGGCCACGCGGGCGCCGACGCGGTAGGCGCTGAGCAGGGCGTCCATCGAACGGCCGTCGCGCACCTCGCCGCGGCCCAGCTCGTAGGCTGCGTCACCGGCGTCGCCGCCTGTGGCGTTCCCGCTCGCGAGGTCCAGGTAGTGCCCCAGGGCGGTGCGGACGGCTCGGCGGATGGTGGCGCCCATGTGGCCCGCAAGGGCGTTGGCGTAGGGAGGGACCTCGTCGATGATCGCCTGGACGACCTCGTCGGCGGTGCCCTTCAGCGCGGCCCGCAGTGCGGTGACCGTCGTCTCATCCAGGGCCAGTTCGCTGGCCCTCCGGATTGCATGGCTCATGTTTTTGTTCCCTGCGAACAATTCAGCCGACCAGATTTACGTCCTACGGTCAGGACTTTACGCCTTGAGGCGCAGCAAGCTGGAGTCATGACGAGTACAGCCCTCCGCAGCAGGGCGTGGAAACTGCTGGAGATGGTCACGACGCCGCTGCTGCCGTCGGACTACCTCGACCTGGTCAGCCCGCTGCGTGCGGGCGCTGACCTGCGGGGGCGCATCGAGGCCGTGCACCCTGAGACGGGTGACGCCGCGACGATCGTGATCAGGCCGGGACGGGGCTGGGGTGGCCACACAGCCGGTCAGTACGTGCGGATCGGGGTCGACGTCGACGGGGTGCGCCTGTGGCGCGCCTACTCCCTCACCTCGCCGACAAACCGCCAGGACGGCCGCATCACGATCACCGTGAAGGCGATCCCGGACGGCAAGGTCAGCAACCACCTGGTCCGCAGGGCCAAACCGGGCACGCTGATCCAGCTCGACCACCCGACCGGTGACTTCGTGCTGCCGCAGGCCAAGCCCGCCAAGGTGCTCTACCTGACGGCCGGCAGCGGCATCACGCCCGTGATGGGCATGCTGCGCGACACCGAGTTCGACGACGTCGTCATGGTCCACAGCGCGCCACAGCCGCAAGACGTGATCTTCCGCAACGAACTCCACGACCTGGCCGCGGACAAGAAACTGCGGCTCACCGAAGTGCACACCGACACGGACGGCATGCTCGACATCGCCCGTCTCGACGCCCTCGTGCCCGACTGGGCCGAGCGCGAGACCTGGGCCTGCGGGCCCGCGGGCCTGCTCGACGCCGCCGAAAAGCACTGGAGCGAGCACGGCGTCCACGAGCGCCTGCACACCGAACGCTTCCGCCCCAGCATCGTCGTCGCCGGCGACGGCGGCGAGGTCACGTTCAGCACCACCGGCAAGACGGTCGACGCGGACGGCGCCACGCCGCTGCTGGACATCGGCGAGGAAGCCGGCGTGCTCATGCCCTCCGGGTGCCGCATGGGCATCTGCTTCGGCTGCGTCACGCCGCTCAAGGCGGGCGCCGTCCGCGACCTGCGCACCGGCGAGATCACCGAGGCCGAGCCGGGCGTCCTCATCCAGACCTGCGTGTCCGCCGCGGCGGGCCCCTGCGACATCGAACGGTAGGAGCACCTTGACCGCCATCGACCCCACCACCCACCTGACCGCGGAGCAGATCGAGGAGCTAGGCCGCGAGCTGGACGCGATCCGCGACGAGGTGATCGCCGACCGCGGCGAACAAGACGCCGCCTACATCCGTAAGGTCATCTCGGCACAGCGCAAGCTCGAGCTGGTCAGCAGGGGCGTGCTGCTGTTCTCGATCTTCCCGCCCGCGTGGCTGATCGGCACCGCCGGACTGTCCGTGGCGAAGATCATGGACAACATGGAGATCGGCCACAACATCCTGCACGGCCAGTGGGACTGGATGCGAGACCCGAAGATCCACTCCACCACCTGGGAGTGGGATCACGTCTCGCCGTCCGAGCAGTGGAAGCACTCGCACAACGAGCTGCACCACACGTACACCAACGTGATCGGCAAGGACAACGACCTCGGCTACGGCATCATGCGCGTCGACGAGGACCAGAAGTGGCACCCCTTCCACCTCGGCCAGCCGCTGTGGAACTTCCTCAACGCCTGCTTCTTCGAGTACGGCATCGCAGCGTACGACCTGGAACTCGGCAAGAACCTCCACAAGCGCCGCCGCAACAACCCGGAGTTCCGCGCGCGGGCCAAGGCCGTCGGCCGCAAGATCCGCAAGCAGGTCCTCAAGGACTACGTGATCCACCCGCTGCTGTCGGGCCCGTCGTTCCTCCCCACGCTCGCCGCCACGTTCACCGCGAACCTGGTCCGCAACGTCTGGACCCACTCGGTGATCATGTGCGGGCACTTCCCCGAGGGCGTACAGGTCTTCGAGCGCCGCTCGATCAAGGGCGAGACCCGCGGCCAGTGGTACCTGCGCCAGATGATGGGCTCGGCGAACATCAGCGGCAGCAAGGCCATGCACTTCATGACCGGCAACCTGTCACACCAGATCGAGCACCACCTGTTCCCGGACCTGCCGAGCAACCGGTACGCCGAGGTCGCGGTGAAGGTACGCGCGCTTTTCGAGAAGTACGAGCTGGAATACGTCACCGGCCCGCTGCCCAAGCAGGTGTTCTCCGCCTGGCACAAGGTCTTCCGGCTCTCACTGCCGAACAAGAAGCAGCCCAAGGTCGAAACGCCGGACCGCGAGCAGGAGCTCGTCGCCGCCTGAGTCCCCGTATCGGTTCGGACCTCCCGGCCGCAGCGGCGACACCGCCGGGTTCGGTGAGATCCGTTGCGGACGGTGGCCGATCGCGACGTCAGACGGATGAGCTCACAGTCCGGTGCTGTCGCGCCCGGCAGTTGGCTGCTTGCGGATTCGGTCTCCGGGAACGAAGCCGCCAGGCTCGTGCCCCGTCGTGAGTGCAGCACTGCTGGGTCCGCGTCGACGGGGACCAGGGCCCGCCACCCGAGCGAACGACAGGGCCGATCCCTGATCATCACCAGCAATCGGGCGCCCAGCAAAGCGCGCATGTTCCGGTGAACTCGTGCCAGGCGGGGCCGAAGCCTCATGAGTTTGCCCTGAGTTCGGCCCAGAAGTCGTGACACTCGTCGCTGACGAAGCCGTGGTTGACCCGCAAGTTCTAGCCGTGCAATCAGCTGTCGTACGGTGCAGCGTCCACAAGGTGGTACAGCCCGTAAGCGGCAGCCCCAAGGACAAGCAGAAACAGCCCGGAGCGCAGGAACACCGGACCCACGAGGGTCGCTGAGGCGGCCTGTCCCGTGATGGTGCGCCAGTCCCGCAGGCGTCGGATGTCCCCCGCACTGGCCCACCAAAACCCGGCACCGACCACAAGCGAGCCCGCGCCGAAGACGCCGACAAGACCACTGACGACCGCCAAAAACTCTCGTCGGTCGCTGTGGCCAGAGATACTCAAAGTCGCCACCACGAGCGGCACCACGCCCAGCAACCCGAAGATCACGCCTCGCCGCGCAACGTCCGTCGGCCGCAGCCGCGGCAGCGTCACGCCGTCTTGGTCCAAAGCCATGGCCAGCACACTAGCCCGCTCAGCCCGAGCAGCCGCAACGCCCCCTGGCCGCCCTCCGCTGGCAGTGCGATGACCGGTAGCTCGTTAAACCCGGCGGTAGCGTGGGTGGACGGCTGGGTGGTTCGGTCGTAGGGCGCGGTGGTAAGAGGCAACTGCCGCGCTGAGGGCTGAAGATGATCTGAATGTCGTTCGTGTCCGACCGCCAGGCCCGTTGGAGGAGTACGCGGACCGGTTCGACGACCTCTTCGCCGGCCTCGCCCAGTGGCGGGGGTTCCACGAGTACCTGACCGGGCTGCTCGCGCCGCGAGAGCGGAACAAGACGATCACGTGTCCGGCCGGAGCGGGGCCTGACATGCTTCGAGGCATGGAGTCTCGGAAGAGTCCCGTCAAGAGCCCTCTGCGCCTGGCTGATGTCTGCCCTGATCTTGTTGGCGAGATAGTTGCCCTGCTGCGGGACTCACATCCGGGAGACCCGATCGCGGGCGTTCCTGCTGGGTGTTGATCCGTCTCGGTCCGTAGTCACTTGGGTTGATGTACTGGACGGGCGAGATCCGTCTGCCGCATTGCCGCGTCAGTCCTGACTGACGCGTCTGTAGGCGCCGGTCCTGCCCCGAGGTGTCAGTGGCGAGGGTTAGGTTCTGCTCGTGAGGGCTGCCATCTGGGCGGACCACCATGCGGGGAGGGTGGCTTGATGGACCGAAGGCATGAATGGAAGGGGCTGCGCTGGATAGCCGACGCCTACCCCATCAGCTTCACGCTCACCCTCAGCGAGGGTCTCTCGCCGCACGAGCTGCTGCGCAGCCTCGACGCCGAGAAGCAGCACGTTGTCCCGTTGACCCGCTCCGCGGCACTCGAGTTGCTGACCAGGGACGAGGAGGACCACATCAGCGACCTCGAGTTCCTGGACTGGGAGGACGAAGCGGCGGTTGCCCGGCTGACGGACGCGGGCTTTCTTCCCGCCCCGCCGGACACGATCGTCCGGGCGGGCGCGGTGGCCGGTTGGGCGTATGCGCTGGAGGAATTCCACTGTCGTACGGGGGCCTACCTCGCGGCGCTGTCCCAGCGGGGGCGGGCGTTTTTGTATCCACCGCAACGCCAAGGGCTTCAGCCGTATCGAGTACGCCCTCCAGGGCGAGCCGGTGGTGTCCTTCGAGCCCGGCCTGCCGCACCTCACCCACGGGGCACCAGCCGACGAGGCGCTGGGTTTCGTTCACAGTGGGCACGAGGCGGGCGACGTGGCATTCCTGCGGTTCCTGGAGGACGAGCTGGGCCTCTGGCTTCCCTGGGAAGAGACGGAGGCAGAACTGCCCGCGGCCGCATTCGCCTGACGCCACCATCAAGTGGCCACTTTCATCCCCGAAGTGGCACAGCAGGTCAGCAGCCTGCGCAGGCGAAAGACCGGCCCTCCCGCCACCTCACGTGCGTTTCGCTGCGCGTAGTGGGCCGGCATCGGTCGACGCTGCGGCGAGCTTGCGCGCGCATTCCTCGCGCCTCACGGTGCCAGGCGAAGCTCAGGGCGGGAGAGTCAACGGCGTGCTGCCCCTTGCCCCTCTCGTGCGCCGGTTGTGTCCGGCGACGGGAAAGCGGACATCGTCGGCTTCGACAATGACGGCGTATGGGTCGCCCGCGCGTGACGCGGCGGAATCCCCTCTCAGGGCGCCGTCTCGGCCTGTATGGGAAGCCGTGAGCCGATGTTCCTGCCCTTGGTCAGGAGCCAGATCATGAGGATGAGTTCGCCTACGCCGGTGAACACGGCCGCCTCGGCCGAGTACCCGGAGGAGAGAAAGGCGCCGAGGCTGTCCACGAGATAGCCGAGCCCCGCGAGGGCCAGCAGGCCCCAGCAGCAGCAGGTGGACGCCGAAGAAGATGAGCCCGGCGTCCCAGATGTCGTGGTTGCTCGCCTTCAGGTCGGGCTACGTGCCCCGGGTGCTGGGCGTCATACTCGGCGTCTTTGGCCGGGGGCAACGCCCCGACGAATTGGGTGACGGCGACGAGGAGCACTGGTGAGCACGGGGCGCGTCGCGGCGGTGAGCCGCAACACCACGTACGCGTTCAGCAAGCCCAACCACCCGTCCGTCAGGCTGCTCGCCGGCCTCGGAGTGGAAGGGGACGTCCACGCCGGTGAAACAATCCGCCACCGGTTCCGCATGACCTACGAACCGGACCTGCCCAACCTGCGCCAGGTCCACCTGATGCACGAGGAACTCTTCGAGGAACTCGCGCTCAAGGACTACGAGGTCTCCGCGGGACAGCTCGGCGAGAACATCACCACCCGTGGAGTGGACCTCCTCGCCCTGCCCACCAGCACACTGCTGCACCTGGGAGACGACGCGGTGATCGAGGTGACCGGACTGCGCACCCCCTGCTCGAAGATCAACGACTTCCGGACCGGTCTGCTGGGCGAGATGTTCGCCCTGGACCCACACTCCGCCGAGTTCACCTTCACATGCGGTGTCATGGCCGTCGTCCGCCGAAGCGGAGCCGTCCACCCCAACGATCCCATCGAAATTGAACTTCCGGCTCGCCCGCACCGCGCACTGGAACGACTCTAGGGACTACGTGACCGTGCCGCCAGGTTCCGAAGTCGGCCCAGCCACGGGTGGCCACGCTGCTGCAGACCGTCTTCGAACAGGCAGACACCGACGACGTGACAGCCCACAGCTGCGGCACTACCTTCATCGCCCTGGAAGCCGAATTCCCCAAAGCCGCAGCCCACTTGGACACCGCCCATCACGATCTTCTGGCGTTCACCGCGTTCCCACGCGAGATCTGGCGGCAGATCTGGTCCAACAACCCGCAGGAGCGGCTGAACAAGGAGATCAGGCGTCGCACCGACGTGGTCGGCATCTTCCCCGACCGCACCGCCCTGATCCGTGGCGTTGTCGATGAGACAGAGGTTCTGGCACCGCGTGGGGTGCTCGGCTCTTTCCCCGGCGTCCTGATGGTGCCGACCTACGGCCCGTGTCACGGTCGTTCGTCCTCGGCTGCTGATGCATCCCGCAGACCGCCGAGCGCCAGGACCGTCATCGCCACCGCGGCCGCCGCCACGCCGAAGCCGCCGTGTGCACCGCCCGTGTCGACCACCCGTCCCGCGATGCCCGCAGAGGCTGCTGATCCTGCGGCGCTTGCGGAGTTGCCCCAGGTGAACGCCTGGGTGAGGACGGCGCGCGGGACCGACGACTGGGTGAGGACGGAAGTGAGGATCAGGAGGACCGGGACAGCGAGTCCGGTCAGGGCGAGGGTGGCGCCGATCGCGAGGGGCGCGTCGAGGATGGTCAGCGGGAGGCTCACCAGAGCGAGGCCGACTGCGGCCGCGGCCTGGTCGCGCCGGGGTGAACCGCCGTGTCGCCGTGCTCCGTAGGCCCAACCACCCACCAGATTGGTGCAGTTGGAGGCGAAGTAGAGCAGCGCTGCCACGTCCGGTGTACCGCGTCCGACGGCGTATGCGGTGACGGACACCTGCATCGCGCCGAAGAACACCCCGAGCGCGAGGCCGAGCGCGACCTGCCGCAGGAACGCGGAGCCAAGCAGCGCGCGTTGGGCGTGCCGGCGTTCTCCGCGGCCGGGGAGGGGCGGCGTGGTGCGGCGCTGGGCGGCGAGGGCGAGCCCGCCGCCGACGACGAGCGCGGCGGCGAGCAGCACGCCGGCGCCCGGGCGGCCTGCCGCGCCGAGGACACTCACCAGGGCGGGGCCGGCCAGGTAGGACACGCCGTTGGCAAGGGCCTCCAGGGCGAAGGCGGTGGGCAGAGCGGCAGCCCGTTCGCCGCACAGCAGGGCGGACCAGCGAGCGGCGGACAAGGCACCGAGCTGCGGCAGCGTTGCCCCGACCAGCACTCCGGCAACAAGGTCCGGAACGACGCCGGCGAGCAGCAGCGCCACGGCCCCCGCATGTGCGCCCAGCGCGCAGCAGAGCACCCGTGCCTGCCCGAACCGGTCGACGAGGCGACCGATCTGGGGCCCGGCGACGGCGTCCGCGACAGCGAAGGCTCCGGTGACGAGACCCGCGGCGGCATACGACCCGGTGCGTGCGTGCACCAGCCAGACGATGCCAATGCCCGTCATGGCGATGCCCAGACGCCCGACAGCAGCGGGAAAGAAGAAGGCCGCAGCACCCGAAGTGCGCAGCAAAGTGAGGTAGTTCGCCGAAGCCGAAGGCACGGCGCATCCCTTTCGCCGCCCGGCGGGACGCGCCACACGGGGTCGTCGGCGTCCGGATGTGCCGACCCGTGGCTGCGCCCGAAGCCGTCCAGTTGGTGGCATGGAGCGGGGACGCGCACCCCACGCCGACTCCGTCATCGGGCAGATGTCATGTAGTAGTTGACCTCCCTGAGCGTAGAGGAACAGCCCCAGAAACGAACAGAGAAGGGCCCGTCGTGTTCGTCAGCCTGCGGCCTGTTCGGTCCTGGCCCGGGTCTGGGCATGGCGGAAGGATTCGGTGCCGGTCTCGATGATGTTCCCGCCGAAGGTGAGACGCTAGACGACGGCCGCGCAGAGCCCTCACCCCAACTCGCGGGCGTTTTACGACCGCAAGCACGCCGAGGGCAAACGCCATACCCTGAGCGTGATCGCCCTGGGCCGCCGCAGAGCCAACGTCCTGTGGGCCCTGCTCCGGGTCGGCCGCTTCTACGAAGCCGCTTCATCCGATCCCACCGGCTGGTTCGGGTGATCATCGGATCGCCACAACCAGCGCAAGGCATCGGGGAGCAGGACACCACCGTGGTTGGGGCTGTGGCCGCCATCGCCCAGGACGAGGCGGAAGTCGTAGCCGGCTTCTGCGAGCGCCGCCGCGACACGCAAGTTGTCGGCGAGCCAGTTCGCCTCGGGCTCGTTCCAGCGCAGGTCGCGATGGCCCGCCTGGAGGAAGATCCGCAGCGGCTTGCGGGGAACGCGGGCAATGACGTCGGGGTAGGGGTTGCCGTGCGGCATCTGCGCGAAGCTGGACAGGTACCCGATGACGCGGCGGAACGCGTCCGGGCGCAGCCACGCCGCGGTGAACGCGCAGTTGCCGCCGCTGCTGCCGCCGCAGATGCCCCACTGTTCGGGGTCCTCGGCGATCGCGTAGTGCTTCCTGACCTCGGGGATGATCTCGTTCAGGAGGAAGCCGGCATACGAATCGTCGTATGCGTCGTACTCGGTGTTGCGGTTCTTCGGCTCCTCAGCGTCGGGGAAGACGCCAGGGTCGACGAACACGCCGATGGTGACCGGGATGTCCCCTCGGTGGACGAGGTTGTCCAGGACGATCGCGCCGCGGACCTCTCCACCGGGGTCCAGGTACCACCAGCCGTCCTGAAACACCATCAGCGATGCCGGCTCAGCGGGGTCGTACCGCGCGGGCACGTGGACCCAGAACTTCCGTGACGTGCCCGGATAGATGGCGCTGTCGTTCCAGTCGAACGCGATCGTCTCCCCGACGGGCACGCCCGGCTGAAGAACCGAGTCGGGGCCGTGGACGTAGCGAACGTCCGACTGGTCAACCGGTATGGGTTGGTAGGGCACCTCGATCGTCACCCGGGCCAACCTAGGAGAGATCGTGAACCGTCTCAAAGGGGTTTAGCTGGCGCCTCATCCACCTGGCGTGAACCAGCCATCTCCTTGGTGCGAACCTGCCATCGCGGCCGGCGGGTGCTCCGGCGCACCTACGCTCGGCTCCATCGGCGTGATCCACTCAGATCAGTGCAGGTGTGCCACGGCGCCGGGCCGAGCATGGCGCGAACAGGAACGGGCCGGGACGGAGTTGACCATGACCGTTACCCATCCGGACCGGGCCGGTGGCCGGGACCCGGGCATCATCGCGGTCCTCGGTGCGTTCGTCCTCAACGGCGCACTGCTCGGCTCGTGGGCCCCTCGGGTGCCGGCGCTGGCCGAACAGATCGGTGCGGACGAGGGTGCGCTGGGCCTGGCCCTGCTCGGGGCCAGCGTCGGCATGATCTCCGCTTCGCTTCTCGCCGGCCGGCTGTGCACGGTCTTCGGCGCGCGCGTTGTGATGACGGTGTCCGGCGTTGCGGGGTCCGCGATGCTTCCGGCGCTGGGACTGGCGAGGTCGCCCGCAGTGCTCGGCCTGCTGCTGATCGTGCTCGGCGCGATGGTCGGCGTGATGGACGTGGCCATGAACGTGGCTGGCGTGACAGCGACCCGGCGCACCGGCCGGGCGATCATGCCGCTGTTCCACGCGGCCTTCAGTTTCGGCACGCTGGCCGGTTCGCTCGGCGCCGCGGTCGCGGCCGGACAAGGGCTGGCGCCGACCGGTCACTTTGTCATCGTCGCGGTGATCTGCGGCGGCGTCACCGTGGGCATCGCGCGCTGGATTCCCGTCGAGGAACTCCTCAAGGTGCCCGCGAAGAGCGGGAGCGCCGGGCGGGCACCGTTCAGGCGACCGGCGCTGTGGCTGCTCGGCGGCGTGGCCCTGTGTGCCTCGATAGCCGAAGGGGCGACCGCGGACTGGTCGGCGCTGTTCGGTGTGCAGGAGCGCGGGCTGAGCGAGGCCACCGGTGCCCTGATCTACTCGTGCTTCTCGATCACCATGGCGTGCACCCGTCTGTGCGGTGAGGCGATCCAGCGTCGCTGGAGCGCACCACGGATGCTCATCGGGGGCGCGGTCATCGGTGGGCTGGGGCTCGTCACCGCGGTCATCGTGCCTTCGCCGGCTCTCACCTTCGCCGGCTTCGCTGTCGCCGGTGTCGGTCTGGCGTACGCGTCACCCGTCGTCATGGAGTTGAGCGGCGCAGCCGGGCGACGGGCCGACGGGGGCGGCGGTGAGCGCGAAGTCGCGTTCGCGACCACCATCGCCTACAGCGGATTCCTGCTCGGCCCTCCGATAGTGGGCGGCATCGCCGAACTCACCAGCCTGCCCGCCGCACTCGGCGCTGTCGCGGTACTCGTGCTGCTGATCGCCCCGCTGACCCTGGCTGCGGGCACCTACCGGAGCCGGGAGCTGTCATCGGCCAAGGAACCAGCGGCCAACCCCACCCAGGGCACAACGACCCGGCACACAACCGGCTGAACCCACCGCCACTGTCGCCGACACGGGGTTCGTCAAGATGGGCAAGCGCTACGGCGTCGTGGTCGGCCGCACCGTGCGCACCGTCTGGGAAGACGCCTTCCCCCACTCGCCACCCGCGGCCAGGTGACCTCGCGCACAAGGACATGCCAGAGCTGCACGCACGGCGCCCTCACTGACGTCATCACCTTCGGCTCGCCCTCCCCCTCCCTCTCATCTGAGCGGTCGCTCTGAGGAGCGACGTGACGATGGGCGGGATCAACTGGGCCCGCACATCGTCCTGATGAAGGTCAACGAAGCTGTGGAGGCTTCCGGGGCGGTGGAACACCCGGAAGGATGTCCCACAGCGGCCGCCTGCCCCGGGCCCACTGCTCTAATATCCGCCGGTCGACCAAATGCAGACGCTGCTGCCGGGCGAAGTCGCGGGCCGGACCGGAGATCCTTGCGTTGGTCACCATCACGACTACATCGCCGCCGTGTACCGGCCGGCCCGTGCCGTTGAGCGTCTGCAACTCCGGCGTCCCTACAGCCGAGCCGTCCATACCCTTCCTGCGGTGCTTGCACTGGATCACCCACAGCCGCCCCAGCGGATCGTGGCCCTTGACGTCTGCCCCGAGATCTCCCCGACCGCCACAGCGCAGTGCATCACGGGAGCCGTCCCGGGCCAGCAAGTCCCGTACGGCGAGCTCGAAGGCACTGTGGTGCATGGCATCCAGCTGCCCGAGTGAGTACGTCAGGCCCTCAACCCGCAGCCGGGCGGATCTCACCCGATCAACCTGTTGATGGGCCCAAGCAGCCAAGGCAAGAAGCGCCAGGAGGCCGACCACGAGCAAGACCCACCAGTGTGCCCACACCCACTGCCCCACCCTGACCAGCACCAACCCGGCGACCACGAGCCCGCCCCGCGCAATCAGCAGATCATCGTCACCCTTGCGCCGCCGTCGGCGGGCACTCACCGCAAGCCCTCTACCACCGTGCCGCACGACGTCCCGCCCAGGCACCGGCCGACGTGATCGACGTCGTGGAATCCCCTGTCCTCGCGCACAATCCCCCCTCGTCCACAGCTCCGCGGCCAGCACCGTGATCACCAGCGTGGCCGGGCCGCTGGCCGGTGGCACCAGCGGCAGGGGCCGGCTGAACCACAGGAAGCCGGTGACGACGGCCGGGCCGATGCCCATCCGGCGCACGAACGGTCTCGATATCGCAGGGCGTCGGCGACCAGGTTGGTCCGCAGGTGATCGGCAGTTGCCCCGCCGACCACCCGGCGCGAGGCGATATCGATCCCGGTCCGGCTGGGCCCGGCCTGATCATCGACCCTGCCGGAACCGACCACGGCGGGAAGGCCTCCGTGGGACGCCGGTCACCACTGGCCGATGGCCGGCGCGTCCGGTTGGTGTTGCCGCCACATCTCGGTGAGGCGGGCGAGCCGTTCCGCGGCGGCGAAGCCGTGCAGCGCCGCCACCTTGCCGTCGCTGATCTCGAACGCCGCGGCGCCCACGATCCGGTCCTCGAGCACGATGAGCACGGCGGGCCAGCCGTTGACCTGCCCGATGTGGATCGTGGGCGAGCCGCCGACCAGGCGCCGCTTCGCGGGAGTGGGTTTGAAGGCGGTCCGCATCACGGAGGCGATGCGCTCGGGGGTCTCGTAGCGCCACAGCGTCCTGGAGAGGCCGGCGCCGTCGGAGACCGCGGTCGCGTCGTCGGTGAGGAGTGCCACCAGGCGTTCGGTCCGACCCGAGGACGCGGCGGCGAGGAACTCCTCGAGGACCTTGCGCGCGGATGCCGGGTCGACCTCACCGCCGCTGCGGCGCGCGGCCGTGACCCGGCGCCGGGCCCGGTGGATGTGCTGCTGGCTCGCGGACTCCGAGATGTCGAGGATGCCGGCGATCTCGGAGTGGGAATAGGCGAACGCCTCGCGCAGGACGTAGACGGCCCGTTCGACCGGTGAGAGCCGCTCCATCAGGGTCAGGACGGCGAGCGACACCGATTCGCGCTGCTCGAAGGTGTCGGCCGGGCCGAGCATCGGGTCGCCGTCGAGAAGCGGCTCGGGCATCCAGGCGCCGGCCGCGCGTTCGCGGCGCACCGGTGCCGAGCGGAGCCGGTCCAGGCACAGGTTGGTGACGACTTTGGTCAGCCACGCCTGGGGCACCTCGATCCGCTCCCGGTCGGCGGTGTGCCAGCGCAGGTACGCGTCCTGCACGATGTCCTCGGCGTCGGCTGCCGAGCCGAGCAGACGGTACGCGAGCGAGGCCAGCCGTGCCCGGCCGGCCTCGAAACGATCAGCGACGGTGCCCTCCATGCAGACGACCTTATGCGGCAGCATTCTCGGACACGGTGGCCACGGCCGCGGTGCCGGCAGCCGTCATAGTGGCGGGCAGGCGGCGCGTGCGCTTCGGCACGCCGAAGGTCGGGTGCGAGACGGCCCACAGGCTGCCCCAGAGGATGCCCGCCTTCAACCGCGCGGCCTTCCGGCCGCCCAGGAACCAGGACTTCGCCCGTACGTCGCCATCGACCATCTGAAAGATCGCGTCGTACCGCCCGAGGCTGATGTGGTTGCCGATGTAGGTCTTCTTGACGACCGGAACCCGGCGTCCGGTCAGCCGTCCCACGATCGCATCCGTCGCCTGCATGTTGGTATGTCCTGCCGAGGCGCAGGACATCGGCAGCGGCCGGCCGTTCACGCCGATCGCGTACGCGCTGTCGCCCGCGGCATAGACGTCCGGGTGCGAGACCGAGCGCATAGTGTCGTCGACGACGATCCGGCCGTCCTCGGTGACCTCAAGACCGGCGGCTGCCGCGATGGGGTCGACGGCGAACCCGGCCGTCCATACGGTCGCGTCGGCCGGGAAGGAGGTGCCGTCCGCACCGGCCGCGTGCGTCGCCCCGACGGCTTCGATGCCGGTGTGTTCGTGGACGGTGATGCCCAGCCGGTCGAAGGCCTCCCGCAGGTGGAGCCGGGCCCCCGGAGAAAGCCGGGCCCCCAGCTCACCACGGGCGGCGAGCGCCACGGAAAGACCAGGGCGCGACTCGGCGAGTTCGGCGGCGGTCTCGATGCCGGTCAGGCCCTCGCCCACGACCAGCACGGTGCCGCCTGGGCCCAGACTGTCCAGGCGTGCGCGCAGCCGGAGCGCCGACGGCCGTCCCGCGACGTCGAAGGCGTGCTCGGCCACACCAGGGACACCGTGGTCGGCGGCACGGCTGCCGAGCGTGTACAGCAGCGAGTCGTACCCGAGCTCGCCGTCACCGTCCTCGCCGGTCACGGCGACGGTCCTGCGCTCCAGGTCCACCGCGGTGACGCGCGCCACGCGCAGCAGTACCCCGGTGCCCGCGAACACGTCGGCGAGCCGCCGGGTCACCAGCTCCCGGCCCGCCGCGAGCTGGTGCATGCGCATCCGCTCGACGAAGACCGGCTCGGCGTTGACGACGGTGATCTCGGTGTCGGCGGGCGAGAGGCGGCGGGCCAGGCTCCCGGCGGCGAAGGCCCCCGCGTAACCGGCGCCGAGGACGAGGATGCGGTGCTTCATGGTGTGACTCCTGTCTGGATCGCTTGTCCCTTGAGCGGGACAGCTCAGCGATTCCTGACAGGACCGAGTGTGAGGTGGGTCACCGGACCGGCGCGGGTGGCTCTTTGCGGACGCGCCGGAACCGTCCGCAAACAGGGGGCGGCATCAACCACACCTTGAAGCACACCACCCGAACCAGATTCTCGACCTGCGGACACACCGGCGACCAGACCAAGAGAGCCTGACCAGGTCAGTTGAAGAGCAGCGTGCGGCCGGCGAGCTACGACTACGAATCTCCGAGGACTGATCCCGGTCCCACAAGGTCGTCATCCCGAACCGAAAACCTCAGCACTGACCTTGAACTCAGGATGTCGCAGGGCAATAAGTGGGTGCTGCCTGCCGTCGGCCCGCTGAGCCGCACCAGCGATCTGGCCCGGCACCGCAGTTGCGGTGCCGGGCCAGATCGCTGGTGCGGCTCAGGCCGTCAGCCCTGGCGGGCCTTGAAGCGCGGGTCCTTCTTGTTGAGCACGAAGGTGACACCCCGCCGGCGTACCACCTGGGCGCCGGGCTTGGCCTTCAACGAGCGCAGGGACTTTCGCACCTTCATAGCCGTCTCCTTCCGGGGGATCGAACGAGGTCCGCTGTCAGGCGCGGGCGGAAATGGTGGCGCCGTAGCGCCTCTGGAAGCGCTCCACGCGGCCCGCGGTGTCCACGACCCGTGAGGTGCCGGTGTAGAACGGGTGGCTCGCCGACGAGACCTCGACGTCGACGACCGGGTACGTGCTGCCGTCCTCCCACAGGACCGTGCGCTCCGCACGGATGGTGGAGTGGGTGAGCAGTTGGAAGCCTGACGCACGGTCGCGGAAGACGACCGGGCGGGAGACGGGGTGGATGCCGTGCCTCATGGGGTGGCCTTTCTGATGCTGCCGACGGGAGCCGCGAAGACGGGTGTCAGCGTTCTTCTCGGAAGAGGACGTGCGTGCCGACCTGCGGGTCGTACTTGCGCAGGACCATTCGGTCGGGATCGTTCAGACGGTTCTTGCGGGTCACGTAGGTGACTCCGGTACCGGCCGTCGACTTCAGCTTGACGACGGCGCGTGTGGTGCTGCGTGCCATGAGGTGCTCCTTCCGCCACCGTCCGAGCCAATTGACTCGGACATGTCAGACGACTTCTGCAACAACGTCGGCTGGTGCCTCATTCCCGACGGTCACCGCTCCCGGTACGGCCTGGAGCGGTGCGGCCGTGGTCCGGGCGGGTGTTTGTACCCGCCCGGACCACGGCGAAAAATGGAGTGAAGGGCGGTCGCCTACGCGGCGAAAGGCTCTGCGGGGCTTCAGCCGGACGATCGTCCCCGCAGGCAAGAGATGAGGCCCGGGGACACTGTCCCCTTCACTCCCACGCCGCGTTCAACACACCCGCCCCCGTCGGCATTCCCGACGCGGAGATGACGGCCACGCACCGATGACAGCGGCCCTGTCCTACCCCGGCAGACGTCCACCACGGCGCCGTACGCGAAGGCCGCACGACGGCCGGCGCGATGGCGTCCGGCGTGCCGAAGCCACCAGCCAGGGCGCCCCTTCATCCTGATGTCACCCAGGTGCGTCTCGGTGCCTTCCGCGGCCAGAGAACGGATCACCCCCGACGAGACGGTGTTCATGCGCACGCCCAGGGGGCCGAGCCCCAGGGCCACGGCGCCAAAGGTCGCCGCCCGTGTACCCGATGGGCGTCTGCGCTCACTGCGTCCCACGGAAGTAGCCGTGCGTCGGCGGCCTGTCAGGGCACGGAGCACGAGCCGCGGGTGGCTCTGGCGGTCGACGATTTCTCCCCCGAATGTCGCAAGCAGCGGACCACGGCCCAGACGTAGTCAGTGATCGTCAGTTGCGCACCGATACGCGCCCGGCCCACCTGGCAGCGGGACAGGCCGACACCAGTGACGCGGAGGTCGCCTTCGCGTACAGCCGTCACCGTTCCATGTGCTGCGGCCGGGCGGTGACTCCGGGAGGTGGCGGGGACGTCGATGCCATCCGGGTCACCGTCGGGCGAGGCCCGCCGCACTTCGGGGCGTTCAGGTCAGTGAGCTCGCCCGGGTGCGGATGGAGAGGTTCAGCCACCAGCTGTAGCCGAAAGCCTCCTGCTACAACGGCTCGGAACCCTGCCGTCTCCGGCAGGACCCGTGGCGGGTTTACGAGGTGGGCGGCCGGTACGGCGGGGCCGTGAAGCCGGACGTGACGCCGACGGCTCCTACCAGGGAGATGCACGCGATCGAGAGGGCGATGGTGTTCTGTACGGCGGTGTGGCCACTCAGTCGGACAAGGAAGTGGTCGGCGCTCCGGTCGGCTTCGGACATGCCTTCACCGTTCGTCACGGCTCGGCGGTAGCGTCCGATTCTGCTGGGCAGACCGGCGATGCGCTCGATGGACGCGTCGGTGAAGGCAGGTCCGTAGCTGGGCGCGCCGGTCGCGCCTCGGATCAGCCGCTGCCTGCACACGTGCGTGTCATTGCTTTCGATGGCCCACAGGAAGGGCGGGCAAAAGGTGAGCATGAAGCCGGCGAGAATGGTCCCGATCGCTGCCCATCGCTCCGGGGCCGCCTCCGGCACATGTGTCAGCACTGTGTGCGGGGCCCATCCGAGGGCCAGCCAGAGAATGGTGAGCAGGAAGGTATCCTGGATCGCGCATTTCAGTGGAGGGTAGTCCGTCTGATAGGGCTGCCCGCCGGCCACGTAGACCGCCGAGGTGGTGGACGCGATCAGCGCGAAGACCGAGAGTGCGGCACAAACCCAGGCGAACAGGGAGGGGCCGAGGGCCGCTCCGGCTCCCTCCGGGCGGATGAGTTCGGTCAGGGACCAGTAGACGCTCAGCCCGACGGCCGGTACCACCGTCACGAGGGCGCAGCGGGAGCTCGGTCTCAGCCGCGTGAAGTGCAACCACATCCCGTTGCCACAGATCGCCTCGGCGGCGAAGAATGTCATGACGATCGCCTGCACCATCGCCGGCACGTTGACGACGCCCCCCTGCCAGATCGCCGTTGCCGTGGTGGCGCACGTCAACAGCCCACAGGCGGCACACGACCACGCCGGGGCGTCCCTGCGTACCGGTACGGTTCTGGGCTCTCCTTCGATGTGCGTCCGCCACGCGGCTGCCAGCGCCCTGGCGGTGAAGACCACGCACAGCGAAGCGGTAGCGACGACGACCACCACCACACCCCAGCCGATAGGCCTTCGCCCCGCGTGCCATCCCAGCGACGGCGCGAGGGAGATCGTCAGTACAAGGATCCCCGAGAAGGCCGCCACGCTGAAACCCGCGAGCCTGATCCAGACTCGCGCGGCCACGTCCCGCTGTTCGGAGCCCGGCAGTTGGTCCGGGGAGCGGCGGTCGGGATCGCCTTCGATGGCCATCAGTTCTTCGAAGTCGGACTTGAAATACTGGAAGAATGCGCCACCGAGAACGGCGCCCACGATGGTGAGGACGAACGCACCGGTGATCTCGTAGTTGTCCCGCTCCCCCAGCCATGCACCGAAGGTGGAAGCCGCCAGCAGACAGGCGGCGATCCCGACACCTGTGAGGTATTTACCGGTGATGGGCGCCTGGGACGGTGGATGCGTGACGTTCGAGCGGAGCCACCGCAGAGCAACGGCACCGGCAGCGCCCAGCAAAGGGCATGCGAATACGGTCCAGAGTGTGGCGGACTGAATCGTGGAGACAAAAATGGTCGCCAGCCCGAAGAGCCCGCATACCCCCAGTGTCTCCACGGCCGAGATGCTCGCACCGGTCACTGTCGTCCCCGCCAGACCGACCGCACAGGTCACGGCACTGATGAGTGCTGCGTAAGTGAGTGCTCCCACATGCGGATGGGCGTCGACGAACACGATCAGGCACACGGTCAGAATCGACGAGGTGAGAAGCACATCGGCGTACCGGCGGTGGAATCCCCCGGGTACGAAGAACATGGCGCAGCCCACCACTACCGCCGCACCCACCAGCACCACGAGTGACGTTGTCCCGCCGACACTCCCGCCCGAGCCGAGTGCGTCGAAGATACCGAGCCAGGCGTAGCCCGCAGTACACGCGAGAGCCACAACCGCCCACGAGGACGAGAGTGACCGTCTCACCGCGGCATCACCGCTGTGACGCAGGTGCAGTGCCAGGTCCGTCGCCAGCCAGGCGAAGAGCGCGCATGCCGCGACGAGAAATACCGCATGCCACACCCCGGCCGCTGTGAAGGAATGCGGCCTCTGCATAGTCCAGTTGAGCGCCGGCCGGTCTTCGACGAGCCACATGCCAATCACGGTTACACCGACGGCCGTCCCCGCGAAGGCGCCCGCCGTCACCGCTCTCCTACGGTGGGCGATCCCTCCCGGCGGCCGCAGCCGTTCTGTCATCACCCGCAGACAGAGGGCGAGGAGCGGCAACAGAATTCCGTCCCCCCATGTGGCGCTGCGGAATTCGAAGAGGCCGGGAAGATCGGACCTCCGCTCTGCGACCAGCCAGAAGACCCATAACGCGGCGAAGCCGGGAAGGAACACGATCACGGGCCACAACGCCATTCGTACCTTCGACACCAAGCCCCCAGCCGTAGGTGTTCGACATCCAGACCTGATCACGCCGACAAGCTCGGAGCGCCTTTACTCGATGCCCGGTGTACGCGCCTGCTGGGGCGGAAAAGGTGCTGCGTTCCTCTGGTTGCGACGATCGCCGTAACGGTCATCGGACTGCTTGCCGCATAGCTCCGGCCCTCGCAACGAACGACAGCACCCAGCCGATCGGCAGGACGAGCTACTGCTCGCCATCGTCGTCGCCAACGTAGCAGTGGCTGTCGACGGGCCGCCACCAGCTCTGCCAACGCCAGCTAGTTCGTCGACATCGAGAGCGATACCGCCCCGGAGAACTGCTTCCCGAGGTGCCAGATCGTCACGCATGCCAGGGTCGGCGACGAACGCCACTTCGACGGCCTCGTCGAGCGGGCTCGCCGTTCGGCCGAGTCCTCAGACCTTCCGTAGGCGGTACAAGGCGCACCCCCGACAGCGCGGTGCGCGGGGTCTTCGAGTCGATGGTCGAACCGTCCGCCCGCGGCTACCAGATGACGGCTTTCCTCTCGCTGTGAACGGACCCGACGAGACGGGGTCACGTCCAGTCAACGCCGCGCCACACAGGGCCCGTTGAGCCCATAGCCGCGTGTGTGGGTATACATGTCTGCGGGGAGGGTGCGGGGGATGCGTAAGTTTCTGTTGTTGGCAGTGCTGTTGGGGCTGTTGGTGCTGTCCGGAGCCGGTACGGCGCGGGCGGTGGAGACGAACGGGTGTGAGCCGGAGGCGCTGAAGGATGCCGAGGTCACCAGTTCGGTGTGGATGAAGCACGACGGTGAGGATTACACGAGGGCTGAGACCGAGATGGTCGTGAAGGTGCCGAAGGCGTGGCCGCTCTCCGACGATCTGCTGCTGAACGGGGATGCCGGACCGTACCGGCTCGCGATGCGGTGTCTGCTGCACGACTCCTACGGCGATCACCCCTACCGGGACTCCGAGTTGCGGCCTTGGCCCCCGAAGGTGACGGTCGGCGCGCAGGCCATCACGGTGACGTACCGGGCCGTCAGCTCCGTGGAGACCTTGACGGAACGCAGCTTCGGCGTCTGGCTCATCACGCCGGGCAAGCGGCTGTGGACCCTGTCCCTCGCGCGTCCGCCGGCTCTGGAGAAGTCCTGGTGGCGGGAGATCACCATCGACCTCGGGGGCCGCGGGGGGCGCGACATCTGGCCGATGCCCACCAAGGGCACGGCGACCACACTGACGTGGACTTGGGCCAAGTCCGACATGCCGATGCCGGCCCTGTGGGTCCGCCTGCAGCCGCCGGCGACGAAAGCGCTCGTCACTCGGTGGAACGAGGACGGCGCGTGGTCTCTGACACGGTCGGTCACCTGGCTCTCCTGGGATCTTGTGTTCGTTCCGGTGGGCCTCATGCTGGTGCGGCGGCTGTCCTGGTCCCCGGGGCCGGCGACGGAAACGCCGGCGGAGGCGGCGACCCGGCGCAACCTGTTCCTGTGGGTCTGGTTGACCTTGATCATCTCGGTGCTCGTCGAGGTGAATGGCGACCTGCCGGACGTGTCCACGTGGTGGAACGACCATGAGGTCGCCGCGAACTTCATGTTCGGCGCCTGCGTCGGGGTACTGCTGTCCCTGTTCGGCAGGCCCCGGGTATCCGCCGTGGTGGCCGTCGCCGTGGCCGGCGTCTATCCCGTCACGGTGGCGATACGCCCCGAGTGGTTCGCCCTGCCCCACGACTTCTGGCTCGACCAGAACCTGACCGACGAGGTCGTGCACGCCGAGCGCTACGGCGGGTTCTGGTGGCTCGCGCTGGCCAGTTTCTGCGTGGCCTTCGTCTGGCTGGTGGGCACGGTCTCGGTCGTCCAGCGGATCAGGGCCGGGGCACGCGTCCAGACCGCCGGCGCGCCGCTGCGGGGCGTCTTCCCCTGGTGGATCCTGCTCGCCTGCGCGGTCGCGGCGGTGGTCCTGGTGGCCCTGGCCCTGTGGGCCAGACACAACTCCTGGACCCAGATGACATGGCTGAGTGCTCAGGACAGCGTCTACTGGGAGCAGTGGCGCTTCACCTACCACTACAACGGACTCGCCTGGTTCCCCTCCAATTGGTACGGCTGGTTCTACCCGTTGATCGGCTGGTGGTACGGGGTGATCGCCGCGCTCCTCGCCACTCTCGCCGCCCGCGCCGCCGCCCCCCACGACTCGCCGGTCGCCCCCGAGGGCCTGACGCTCGCCCTCCTCACCGTCCTCTCCTTCCACATCGCCTGGCCCACGCCGGGCTGGTACGTGGGCCTGTGGCTGTCGCCGATCACCGTGCCGATCACCCTGCTCGCCGGCCTGCTGCTCCTCGCCATCGGCAAACGCCGCGCGGTGCTGTGGCAGAAGCCACTGCCGGACAAGCCGTTGCGGGACGCGATCAAGGAATCCGACCGGACCTGGCTCATCGAGTCCGCGCGCACCTACCGGGACCTCCACTCCCGGTTACGCCGGCTGGAACAAAGTGACCCGGACGGCAAACGGGCCCAACTGGAACAGGAACTGGACACCCTGCACCACTGGAAACCGCCCCAGGCCGCACCCCCGTTCGCCGGTGCCCGGCTGCCTGACTCGGTGGACGCCGTGGAACTCGCCCTCGCCTGGGGACCGCGCGCGACCTGGTGGCAGAACGCCTGCCGCGCCGCGCTGTTCGCCGCACTGATCTCGCTGCCCGCCAACGCAGTCCTCTTCTGGGCGAACCAGGTACGGGGCTCATTGTGGGACGGCATGACCAGGGACGAGCTCGGTGTCGCCGGGCTCCTCGATGGTGCGATCGCCTACGAGCTCTACTCGGCGGGCCTCGGCTTCGTCCTCGGTGCCCTGTGGCGAGTGCTGCCCGGTAGACGTGGCCCGGCCAAGGCGCTGGGCCTCTTCCTTGTGTACGCCGCCCCCGTCGCCGCCCACTGGCTCCTCACCCGGGCGACCGGCCAGACCTTCGGCACTTGGCCTCTCGACCTGGCACTGACCCTGCTCGTCCTCACCGTGACCGGCGTGACCATGGACATCGACACATTCCGCCACGAGGGCATCTACTGGCCCACGAAGGCCTCACTTCTGCTGTCCATCTACCAGTTGCGCACGGCCTCCGTACAACTGGCCTTCTTCGTCGCTCAGATGGTCGCCCTCGTGGGCGTCTGGCAGCAACTGAAGGGCAACGACCCCATGGTGCTCATCCAGCCGGGCGACCCGACGGACCGCTCAGGCAGCCCCGACGGCACAGGCCCATGACCGCATAGCCGCTCCGCCCGAACGTGTCCCAGGCACAATGCCGTGACTCTGTTGGTGATCTTGTTGGGGCGGTGACGGCGGTCGCTGGTGGTGGTTGGGCTCGTCGGTGGTGGTCGGCTCGTCGCTGGCGGGGCGGCCTCGGTGTGGGGCGGTGGGCGGTGTCGACGCGTCAGACAAGTATCCGGCAGATTCCCCGATGAGGGTCCGGACGGCGTGGGCGGCGTGTCCGAGGGGACGTCGATGATGCTGAGGAGGGGCCGGCTTGATGTGGTGTTCACCGACGAGGACTTCGCTGACCTGTAGTCGGCCGATGACCGACCGGGCTTCTCGCCGGGGCAGTTGGCGCTGGTGTCGGTGTTGCAGTTCGCGGAGAACCTTTCGGACCGGACGGCGGCGGATGCGGTGCGCACGAGGATCGACTGTAAGTACGGACTCGGCCCCGAATTGGACGATCCGGGGGCGACTACTCAGTCCTCAGTGAGTTCCGGGCCCGGCTGGCCCAGGACGACCGGGCGGACCAGTGCTGAAGATGGCCAAGGCCCTGCCACCTTTCAGCCGCCGGAGCCGACCCACACCTCGCCGAGACTGCAGCAACACGTTCAGCGGCAGCCGAATAACCTGACGTAGCGTCAGGAAGTGTGCACAGCAGCCCCTTCGCCCCCCACTCCCCTTCAGGGCCCCAGTACAGTGGGCCAACCATGCCCGGACTCTTCGGAATCAACCACCTAACACTGTCCACGACCGACCTCGACCGGCTCGTGACGTACTACACGCAGCTACTCGGCGCAGCGCTCGCCTTCGAACGCGCCGCAACCTCTTCTGATCCACGCATCGCAGTTCTCGATGTGGGCGGAGACGACCATCTCATGATCGTCGAGACCTCCACCGTCCCCACGACCGGTCTCGACCCCCTCCACAGGGCAGGATGGGGGCTGCGCGTGGAATCCCACGCGCGGCTGTGTGAGGTCCGCGCGCACATCCTGGCTGCCCGGTGGCCGGTCGGGCCGATCGAGACGCTGCCCACCCAGTGGACGATGACCGCCCGGGACCCCGACGGACGTCCCGTGGACATCCGGGCCCACCGCACGCGCACCCCATCACCACAGCCCGTCGGCTGACCACACACCACCAGCAGCAACGTCCCTCTGCCACAGCGCCAGAAGCGCGACCAGCACTCCCGGTCTGCAACAGCACTCCGGCTCTGGCGGTTGACTGATCCGGGGTGGACGGAAGCGAAGAGAACAACCGCAACGACATCACCCAGCTCCTGCCCCTGTTGGGCAAGATCCCAGCGGTCGCAGGACTCGTCGGCCGGCCTCGCAGGCGGCTGGCCGTGCTTTCCGCGGACCACAGGTACGACCACGATCTTGTCAGAGCCAGTGCGCCAAGCCGGCCCCGCCCCTGCTGCCGACGACCTCCTCTCTCAACGGCACCGAGTGTCGTGCGTCACGATCCGGGCAGCTTTACCGCCCGACGGCCGGGCGGTCATCGCGTATCGCCGCAGCGGCTGCACCGCCACAGGTCACGCACGGCGTCCCCGACCAGTCCCCCACTCGATGTCGTTTCCGTCCAAGACGCCCGTCCCGGCCGTGATCTAGCCTCATCCCAGGAGCTCGACCTGTGATGAGGAGACAGCAGATGCGTACCTTGGTCTACACCGGATTCATGTCGCTCGACGGCGTTCTGGACTCGCCCGGCGGGACCGAGGAAGGGCACCGCAGCGGTGGGTGGGTAGTGAAGGACCTGGAGTTCGTCCCGGAGGCCTGGGCTCTGAAGGGCGAGGAACTTTCCGACACGACGGCGCTGATGTTCGGCCGCCGCAGTTATGAGGCCTTCTCTTCGGTCTGGCCCGCCTCGGAGGACCACGCCTCCTACAAGGAGCTGCCCAAGTACGTGGTGTCGAGCACCCTGTCGGACGACGACCTCGTCGGTGGGTGGGGGACGACGACGATCCTGCGCACGACGGAGGACATCGCGAAGCTCAAGGAGAGCGAGGGCGGCTCCATCTACATCCACGGAAGCGCGGAGCTGGCGCGGCAGCTGTCGGAGGCGGGCCTGATCGACCAGTACAACCTGCTCGTTTTCCCTGTCCTGCTCGGTGCCGGCAAGAGTCTGTTCCACCGAGCCGACCGTGACAAGCAGATGCTGTCGCTGCGGGAGTCGGAGAGCTACTCCAACGGGATCCTGAAGCTGATCTACGACGTCAAGCCCTGATCCAGGTCGAGCGCGATCGCCCCGCCAATGCCGTCCCGCAGTTGTCCGACGGTGCGTCCCACGTAGGTGCGCAGCGCCCGGGCGAGGTGCGGCTCGTCGAAGTATTCGAGCTTGGCGACGACGTCGGCGGCCGTGTCGCCGGCCGCCAGCAGCTCCGCCGCCGTACGAGCCCGCTCGATCTGCCGGACGGCGCCTCGCGTCAGGCCGGTGGCGGCTCGGAAACGGCGTTCGACGGTCCGTCCCGACACGGCCGGGTCGTGGCCTCGCAGGACCTCGGCGACGAGCGGGTCACGCACCACGATTCCGGCCTTGACCAGTCGCTCCACCAAGGCCTCGGCGTCGTCGGCGCCCGGGGTCTCCCAGCGCGCGCCGTCCAGCCGGAACGTCCGGCGTGTGGTGTCGGGGAGCTCGACGCCGCCGTCGACCAGCTCCGGCGTGGGCAGGGCCCGCAGCGAGGTGCCCACGGCGAAGTCGATGCCGGTGAAGGCAGCGCCCTCCGGGACCGGTGCCGTGCTGGTCCGGGTCTCGGGGCCGGTGACGGCCGCGTAGGGTCGGCCGTCCTGCTCCCAGAACACCAGTCCCCAGCGCACACCCGCAACGGATGTCATCGCCGTGACCTGCTCGCTGGTGCAGGTCCATACGCTGTCGACCCACGGCGAGTTGGACTGACGTATCTCGAAGGGCAGCTCCACGAGCGCAGAATACGCCGCGCGGTGCTGTGGGTACCGGTCGGCAGTGGTCGTGACGGGCCTCGCGGACGCCTTCGACGGAGGGATCAGCGGCTTCGCGATCTCCCACGGCCCGTGCAGGCCGGTCAGCTTGCGGAACGCCGTCGAGTGGCTGCGGCCCGGCTGTCCGGTGCGCGAGGAAGACGCCGTGGCTCTACCTTTGATCTTGCGCAGTGCTCCGCCCTTCAGGACTCTGCTGAGAAATCCGCGAATCGGCTTGTCAGGCTGCGGGCATGAGGGCTTCGAGGCGGGAGGTGCGGGTGCCGCCGAGTGGGGTGCCGGTCAGCCATCGGTCGATGCGGATGATGTTGAGCGCGGTGGCAGCGAGGACGTGGCCGAGGCGGGTTGTGGGCAGGTTGCGGTAACGGGTGCGGCGGAGTCTGGTGACGCGTACGGCCTGGGAGATTGTGCCCTCGACGCCGGCGCGTCCCCGATCTGGAGCTGCCCGAATGGCAACAGATCATCGAGCGGGAGTACGAGCCGTGGAACCGCGATCACGTCGTGGTCGACACCGCGGGTCAGGAACCGAAGGAGTCGCTGGCTCTGGTTCTCGAGGCCGTGACCGGTCACGGGTAGCCGGGCGAGGAAGGCTCCGGTCTGGAAGGGGCGACCAGGTCCAGGATCTCGGGCACATCGCCGCAGCCCAGCCGCACAGTCTCCAGGGCCCGGCTCGGCCGCGCAGTCCAGTCGATCCTCCTCTGCGGGGAGCGCCAAGGTCTCGTCGGCTGTGGGCGGGCGCGTAGTCATGGGTGCCCTCTCGGCGGTGGATCGGTTCCGTCTGGCGTGAGCCGGAGGGAACCATGGCCACTCAAGTCGGGACAGTCCTAGATCTCTACCGAACCCGGGGCGTTCGGATGGCCCCTGCAAAGCAGGTGAGGGCCTCCGCGCCGCAGCACAGTGATCAGTTTCCCGAACTGCTTCGCGCTCAGCCCGGAGTGCGGCGCTCTCCATGACGGCTCCGACGCCGTGATCACAGCCCCCGCAAGAAGATCATGTCAGTGGTAGTCCCGGCATCCCTGCGCGCTCCATACATACGGGCCGTGGCTCTGCCGCGCCGAGGTCAGTAGAGCCATCGATCCAGCAGCCCTGGCCAGAGAAACCCCTCGTAACCTTTGAACGCCGCAGCGTCGATCTCCCTCAGCTCCTCGGCCAGCCGGCTCAGCTCGGCGAAAGCCTGCTCTTCTTCCTCTTCGGAGAGGTACTCCTCAGGGCCGTCCGGCTCGCTGAGAAGCTCTGAGGCGGTGACGCAGCGGCCGTAACGGTGAAGGACGTCGAGCCACACGTCGACGCTGGAGTTGGCGAACCATGCCTCCCCGCCCGGCATGACGAAGTAGACCGCCCCGGTCTCCGGCTCGATACCGAACGATGACCGCTCGGCTGGCTCATCGGGGTCCGCCTGCTCGGTGAGACGGTAAAGCGGGCCCCGGGACGTGAGCAGGACCGGTTCGGCCTCGATCTGCATCACAACTCGTTCGATGAGGCGCGGAGTTACCGGGATGCCCACCTCGACGAGCTGTGCCTTCATGAAGTCCGGGATCCGCCAGCTGGCCACCACGTCCCGTCTGGCTCGCGTGACATGGCCAGGACCGGCCCACCCGGTGAGCTGGTCGTACGTCGCCATCGAGCGATCCTCTTCCGTCGGCTGTGGTCCTGACCCGTATCGAGCCGGCCTCAGATCAGAACACGGCCGCACCTCCGGGACGGCTCTTGGCTGGTCTACAGCCTGTGTCCGCTTGGGTCTGCGGGCGCCTCTCCGGTAGGGCACGGTTCGTTCTGTTCACGCGGGAGGGGAGAGCCGTTCGCGTACCCATTGGGGGTCGGGGTTGGTGTGTGGCTGGCCCGCCACGACGACGGTCGGCACGGTCTCGTTGCCGTTGTTGGCTGCCCTCACTGCTGCGGCTCCTACCGGGTCGCGCCAGATGTTGACCCAGTACAACTGATGGGCGCTGCGGCCCAGCCGGATGCGCAGTCGCATGCAGTACGTGCAGCCCGGCCGCCAGAAGACGACCGGCCGGCCGTCGACCGCGCTGCGGCGTTGTGCCTCCCGCGCACCGATCGACCTCGGGAAGATCAGGGGCGAGGTGACGCCGGCGAGCGCGAGGAACGCCAGCAGGACGGCTGCGGCTGTGCCGAGGCGCCCCTCGGAGGTCAGCTCAGTCGCGGCGGCTGAGCCGCAGAGGACGAGCAGCATCGGCAAGATCCAAGCGCGCATCATGGTGACGCAGGCTATCGATGATTCGAAATTCTCCTCGAACCAGGTCGCTCACCTGGGTGTTCGCCGGCCGCTGAGGCGGCCTTCGTCTGATCATGTGCTCCGACCAAGGACACACGTGACCACGACGAAGGCCATTCGTGAGCGGACGGACGCCATGGCACTGGGCGTCAGTGGTCCGCGCAGCACGGGGTCGGTTCCGGCACCTCGAACGGGACGAGCACTCCCCCAGCCGCCGGCATGGCCGTCAGTACGAGCTCGCCGTCCTGCCATTGCGGGCGTACGTGGTCGCGCGTCACCACCAACGTGCCGGGGGCGGGCGGGCCGTGGGCGCCCAGGATCGTCACGCGGTCGATCGCGGAGCGCGAGAGCAGCTCCGTGACCGTCAGCGTGCCGGTGAGGGTGGCGGCCCCCGGGTAGAGCACCGCACGGCCGACCGGGTCGGGCAGACCGTCGTGCACCTCGCGCCCCCGGGCCGTGAGCCGCTCCTGGACAGTGCGCAGGAGCGGCTCGGACGGCACGGCGAGAGAGAGGGCGACGCGCGGGCGGTCTCCCCGCACCAGGTGTGTGCAGCCGAACACGCCTTCCGCAAGGGCGAGTTCGGCGGCCAGCGCCTGGAGCAGGTGATCGGCCGCACGCAGATCGCGGACCCCCGGGTCCACCGTGAGGGCGTACTGCGTCACGACGGCAGGACCCAGATCGGGTTGGAGTAGAACCACAGGTCAAGCCACGGGTCGGCGTCGCCCACGACGTCGATCGCGGGACCCGCCGGGTCGACCGCCGCGCCCATCGCTCCGACGGCGGTCCGGTTGCCGTCGCTGCCGCGCAGACGGACGTACAGCGGGCGGTCCACGCGGCCGAGCTGGTGGGTGAGCCGGACGACGCCGGAGGACTCATCCACCCCGTATGAGCGGGCCACCTTCGCCGTCGGCGCGGTGAACGTGTCCTGGTCCGCGACCGGTCCCGTCACATCGCCCTGGATGACGTCCACGCGCGCCAGCTTGGGCACGTATCCGGCCCAGTTGGGGCCGTCGGCGAGGGCCACGTCGACCGTCAGCGTGACGTTCGTGCCCTTCTTCACGTGCAGGGCGCCGCCCAGCGTGGCCCAGCGGCCGCCGCCCGACATCCGGGCGTCCAGGCCGCTGAGGAGCTGTCCGTGGTCGACCCAGATTCGGCCGGCCCGGATGCCGTCCATGACTGCGGCGTAGGAGAAGCCGTCGGCGCCGACATGCGTACGGCTGTACTGGCCGGGCCAGTAGTCGCCCTGGGTGATGTCGATCTTGCCGCCGTAGACGGGGTCCTCGTACCGCCCGTTGGCGTTGAAGTCCCCACCAGGCCCCCGCACGGCGGTGTCGCCGTAGACCTGGTGGCTGTCGCTGTTGGCGGTGATCCACCACGGCTTGCCCTCGGCAAGGAGACTGTCCCACAGACCGCCGACCGTGGCGGTCATCCAGTCGAAGCCACCCCAGGTGCGGTAGCTCTCCAGCGGGTAGCCGGCAAAGGAGCCGGCGCTGGGGCTGTTGTCGTAGATGCCGCGGGCGCGGGCCATGCCGAGAGGCGCGGGCAGGCCGGCGGCCTGGTGGCCGGGGGCGCCCTCGAAGCCGACAGCTATCTGGCGACCCGAGCCGGTCGCGTCCCGCCAGCCCCGGATCTCGTGCGGGGAGTCGACACCGCGCCGAGCCGGGTGGTTGGCGAGCATCAGCGCGTCCTTCACCTTGCGCCGCTGCACCTGCTCGGCAAGGAAGTTGAGGCCCGCGACGGCCAGCGCCTCGTTGGCCGGCGTGGAATCGCTCGCGCCCTTCACGCTGCCGTCGTAGTCGGTCTCGAACTGCTTGAGGA
Source organism: Streptomyces sp. NBC_00019 (assembly GCF_045041015.1). Taxonomy (NCBI): domain Bacteria; kingdom Bacillati; phylum Actinomycetota; class Actinomycetes; order Kitasatosporales; family Streptomycetaceae; genus Streptomyces; species Streptomyces sp. NBC_00019. Next base: position 10,067,563 of record NZ_CP108302.1, on the reverse strand, counting down.
CTGCGACCTCGTTCTTGCCGGGGTGCACGAAGACGGTGCCGTGCTCGGCGGCCGGGATGTTCCACTCCAGGCCCTGAAAGACGAGCGTGGCCTCGTAGGCGGCGCGGGCCTCCTTGATGTCCGGGTTCACCTTGTCGACGCCGATCTTGGCGTGCGTGGTGCTGCCGTGGTCGGTGATGACCATCCAGTCCAAGCCGTGCCGGGCGCCCTGGCGGACCTGGTCGACGACGCGGTACTTGCCATCGCTGCTGTACTGGGTGTGGATGTGGTGGTCGCCGGCCAGCCACAACAAGCCGTGGGACCGTCGGCCGCCGGAGCCGGCGGCGGGCGCGGCGGCGGCCGGCGTGGCGCCGGCGAGGACGTTGCCGGCGGCCAGTCCCGCGCCGAGCAGGCCGGCCCGGCGCAGCAGGGTGCGGCGGGACTGCTCCTCGGGTGTGAGGGCCTCGTCGGGCACGGAGGGATCGAACGTCGCCGGCAGGGCGGAGGCCGCCTCGTGCGCGTGACCGTGATCGTCATCGTGTCTGTGGTGGTGATGTCCGTGCCCCATGACGCCTCCTGGTTGCCGCTGCCTTCTGCGGCTGCCTTCCGCCGCGCAACCGCGCCGCGTATGTGGAGGATCAAGGCACCAGGTGAACGGTGGACGAGCAGGGAATGACCGACGGGCGCCCCGCACGCGGCAGCTCGCCACTCCACCCCTTGTCCAACGGCCTTGTACGTAAGGCCGGTTGTCGGCCTGTGCCGCGCCTGCCGTGACAGCCCGAGGCCAAAGGGGCGCCCCATAACCGTCGGCACCATCCCATCCCCTGAGACTCCGTCGTCTCCTGCGGCGGGAGGCCGACGATCAACCTGGGAACGCTGGGGCTGGATTCTTCGCATGCCTTCGCATCTCAGCCACGGTGCTTCCGGAGCCCCCCGACGCTTTGCTGGATGGCTCGCCCGGGGGACGGTAGGCCACCCGATGCTGGAAGGGATCGACTACTGGAAGGAGTTGCGTGAGTCGCCCTCCCAGATGAAGATCTGCGTCGCGATCTTCGCCAACGTCCTCGAACTGGATGAGCGGGGAGAACCGGTCAACGAGAAGCACGCGGAGCGCCGGGCTGCTGCCTGGCTCTACCGGTACTGCACCGGGGAGCTGCCCCCGGGGGAGCCGGACATCGAGCCGTGGGAGTACCAGCTCCATTGACCGCAGACCGGCGCGGCTTGCCTGGTGGGCCGCGACGCACCGGACGTGCACGCTGTGGACGGGCGAGGGCTGTGGCAGGCCCGGCGAGGGCTGCCTCATGTGCACGGTCCTCGGGTCGCGGGAAGGCCCTGCGGAACGTCCGCCACCCGACCGCGTTCCTGGTTCATGGTGCCGCGGCAGGGGCGGCAGGGAATGAACGCCGACCTTGATTGTTGAAAGCGATATGAAAAAGATCGGGTTCCTGTCCTTCGGACACTGGACGCCGTCGCCGCAGTCGCAGACGCGCTCCGCGGCGGATTCCCTTCTCCAGGCGATCGACCTCGCGGTCGCCGCGGAGGAGCTGGGCGCCGACGGCGCGTACTTCCGGGTCCATCACTTCGCGCGCCAGTATGCCTCGCCGTTCCCGCTTCTCGCGGCCATCGGCGCGCGGACCAGCCGGATCGAGATCGGCACCGGCGTGATCGACATGCGGTACGAGAACCCTCTGTACATGGCCGAGGACGCGGGCGCTGCGGACCTGATCTCGGGTGGCCGACTGCAGCTCGGCCTCAGCCGGGGATCCCCGGAGCAGGTCATCGACGGCTGGCGCCACTTCGGGCATGTGCCCTCCGAGGGCATGACCGACGGGGACATGGCACGCGCCCACACCGAGCGCCTCCTGGACGTGCTCAAGGGCGAGGGGTTCGCGCAGCCCAACCCCAATCCGATGTTCTCCAACCCGCCGGGACTGCTGCGCATCGAACCGCACTCCGAGGGCCTCAGGGACCGCATCTGGTGGGGATCGAGCTCGAACGCCACCGCGGCGTGGGCGGCCACGCTCGGGATGAACCTGCAGAGCTCGACCCTCAAGGACGACGAGAGCGGCGAACCGCTGCACGTCCAGCAGCGCAAGCAGATCGAGGCCTACCGCGACGCCTGGCACAAGACGGGTCACACCCGCCAGCCGCGGGTGTCGGTCAGCCGCAGCATCTTCGCCCTGGTCGACGACCGCGACCGCGCCTACTTCGGCCGCGAGTCCAACTCGAAGGACCAGATCGGCTACATCGACGCCAACACCCGCGCCATCTTCGGCCGCTCCTACGCCGCCGAGCCCGACATGCTGATCAAGCAGCTCGCCGAGGACGAAGCGGTCGCCGCCGCCGACACGCTCCTCATCACCGTGCCCAACCAGCTCGGAGTCGCCTACAACGCCCACGTGATCGAGAGCATCCTCACCCACGTCGCTCCCGCACTGGGCTGGCGCTGACCACAAGGGCAGGGCGTGCCGAGGGGCGGCTTGCGTACGTCCGGCGGACCGCCACGTGGCGCGGGGCGACCGACACCTCGCTCGCCCCCGCTGCTTGCCAGAGCCAGGAACGAACGCTCCTGGACGGCTCGACGTTCTCCGCCGGCTGGGGCACCCCGCCAGCCGCTGGAAGCCAGCCTCATGACGCCGGGACTTGTGGCGGAAGTCGGCGTCGACGTCGCCCGCGACGGGCGGCCGGTGAAGACACCCCGCACGCTTCCACCGCCCTGCGGCTTGGCGCAGTAAGCACGCATCCGGGACCGAAGGATGAGCACGGTGCCGCCGAGGGGAGTCGGGGCATGAGTAGGCCATGGGGCTCATGCTTCTGGGCATGGCGGGATGAAACGTTTCTTCCTGAAGCGGAGCGACACACCGCTTCCGTGACGGGGCCGGAAGGGCCCCACAGGGAGAGGAACCACCCATGAAGAGCAAGATCATCGCTTCGGTGACCGTCTGCGCCACGATCGCCGCGGCACTCCTGGCCAAACCGTGGGGGAAGCGCCGCTCCCTTCAGGCAAGCGGTCCGGCACGCTCGGCCGAAGAGAAGGACTGCCCCGGCTGCGGGCACCCGGGTATCGCAACGAAGCACTGCCCCGCCTGCCGCCACCCGGGCACGACCTGACCTCCTTTGGAGCGCCCGCTGCCGCGGGGAAGCGGCAGCGGGCGCACGCATGTTCGCCCGTCGATCAACATCACGCCCTTCACACTTCCGCACGGCCACCGACGGGGGCTTCCGCCGAGGAGCCCTGTGGAGCGTCTGCTCCCCCGTCCAGGGCGTCGGCCCCGTTCGAGTGGCTCGACCTGATCGATCGGGGCAGAACGGCACGTACCCGGGTTCCGGGCGACACGCGTTCGATCGTGCAGTGTCCGCCGATCTCAGCTACCCGCTCCGTCATGGAGCGCAGCCCCACCCCTCGGGACTCCGGGGGTGACCCCGGCATCGGCAAGACCGCCCTCGGTGACGGAGCGGATCAGCACGCTCCTGACGATCGGCGGGTGCTTGAGAAGCGGGTGCGGGCCCATGCCCCTCCGCAGCTTGCCGCCCAACGTGCGCCCATAGTTCTACTTGCTGCTGCCGGGTGTCCGGCATGGCGGATAGCGGAGATCGTCCGGGTGATGTCACCACCGTGGAGAGCTGGCCACATAACTAACGTAGCAGCAATCCTGTGGCTAGCCAAGTATTCGCGGGGGCGAAGATGACCACCTCGGCTCGCATCGGGGTGCGCTGAGCACCTGAATGGCCGACCACGTGAACGAATGCGGCGACCGCCACCAACCTGCGCCCGTACCGCAGGTCACCCAGACACCTGTCATCCTTCACGCGACGTTGCTCGACCCCTCGAAGCGTGAAGAATGGTCGCCCTGCTGCCCCGGGAACGAACCAAGATCAGCGGGTCAGGTGAACGGCGGGGGTTGAACACCAAGCTCAGTGACTCTCGTGTCGGGTGGGCTCTGTGGCTGACGGCCGTGTCGCTGCCCAACTGGCAAGGAGCTTGAGCCGGTCTTCGGAACAGGTGCCGGGCTCGGCGGTATAGATGGTCAGATCGTAGACCGCACGGTCGGCAAGAGGCAGGTCCATGGATCGGTACGCCAGTTCCAGGCGGCCGACGTCGGGGTGCTGCAGCCGCTTGATGCCGTGGTGGTGGATGCGGACGTGGTGGGCGGCCCACTGGGCGCGGAACTGGGTGCTGAGCGTGGACAGTTCGCCGATGAGCTCGCGCAGGGCCCGGTCGCGGGGTTCGCGACCGGCTTCGGCGCGCATCAGCGCGACGGTGGTCACGGCGGCCGCCTGCCAGTCCACGAAGAGATCGGCTGAGCCTGGATCGAGGAAGAGGTAACGGGCGATGTTCGGCCGGCCGCGCCGGTCGATGGTGTCGCTGTCGAACATCGGCGCGTGCAAAGCACGGAACAGCGCGTTGTGGGAGATGACCTCCATGCGGCCGTTGCGTACGAAGGCCGACGACTTCGTCATCGAGTCGAGCATCCACTGGACGGAGGGCGGCACTTCGACATCCCTGCGGCAGCGAGGTGCGCGCCGGGTGGTACCGGCTGCTCGGGCCAGGTCGAACAGGTACCTGCGCTCGTCCTCGTCCAGTTGCAGGGCGCGGGCGACCGCTTCCAGGACGGGGACGGACGCCTGCATGCGCCCCTGCTCGACCCGGGTGTAGTAGTCGGTGCTGATGGAAGCCAGCTGCGCGACCTCCTCGCGCCGCAGCCCGGGCACTCGGCGTGGTCCGCTGGTGGGCAGTCCGACCTCCTCCGGGGTGATCCTGGCCCGTCGGCTTGTGAGGAAGTCCCGGATGTCGGCACGGTTGGCGGCCTGGTGGTCGGGGCCGGGGTCCCGGCGATCCGCGCCATGGGCGGACCGCCGCCCGGGAGAGCTCGGCGATGGGGCAGCAGGGCGGCCCGGGAGGTCGGTCGGCCCGAGGCCGGCTTCACCAGGCATACGCCTGCGGGGCTTCCCCTGGACCCGGCCAGATACGGTCGAGGCGTTCCACGGCCTCGTCGTCCAGGTGCACGGACAGTGCACCGAGGTTGGACCGTAGTTGCTCGCTCGTCGTCGCTCCGGTGGCCGTGGTGGAGACGGCAGGGTTGTGCAGCACCCAGGCCAGCGCCACGTGCGCCGGCTTCGCGCCCAGCTCCCGGCACAGCCCTTCGTACGCTTCGAGCTGGTCGCGGTGCGCGTCGATGCGCTTCAGCATCGACTCATCCCGGATGTGTCCCTCGGCGGCGGACTCGAGTGCGCCCGTGAGCAGGCCGGCGTGTAGCGGGCTGTAGGGGATCAGGCCGATTCCGAGGTGGCGCAGCGCGGGGACGAGTTCGTGTTCCACGGCTCGCACCGCGAGGTTGTACAGGCTCTGTTCGGAGGTCAGGCCCAGGAAGTGCCGTGCTGCGGCGGCCGATTGGGCGAGGGCCACGTCCCAGCCGGCGAAGTTGCTGCTGCCGACGTAGCTGATCTTGCCGTCGCGTACGAGCTGTTCCATCGCCTGCCAGATTTCCTCCCAGGGTGTGGCCCGGTCGATGTGGTGCATCTGGTAGAGGTCGATGTGGTCCGTCTGGAGCCGTCGCAGGCTCGCCTCGCACGCGCGCCGGATGTGGTAAGCGGACAGTCGGCGGTCGTTCGGCCCCAGACCCATCGGCTGGTACACCTTCGTGGCCAGGACGATCTCGTCGCGGCGCCTGAGCCACCGGCCGACGGTCTCTTCCGAGACGCCGTACCCCTTCTTCATGTCCGCCGACTGCGGGCCGCCGTAGACGTCGGCGGTGTCGAAGAAGTTGACACCCGCTTCGACGGCGGTGTCCATGACCGCGAAACTGGTCGGTTCGTCCACGGTGAAGCCGAAGTCCATCGTCCCGAGGCCGATCCGGCCGACCAGCAGACCGGAGCGGCCCAGGTGCCCGTATCTCATCTCGTCACTCATGCACGCACCGTCCGTTCGTGAGGCGTGGCCTGTCAGGGCTTCAGCAGGACCTTGATGGCGCGGCGTTCGTCCATCGCCCGGTAGGCGTCGGCGGCCTGGTCGAGGGGGAGGGCGAGGTCGAAGACCTTGCCCGGGTCGATCTGCCGGCTCCAGATCAGGTCGATCAGCTGCGGCAGGAACTCACGGACCGGGGCCGGGCCGCCGTGCAGGTGCGCGTGGGAGAAGAACAGCTCCTGGCCGTCGAGCGTGACGTCGTGGGAGACGCCGACGTAGCCGACATGGCCGCCGGGGCGGGCGGAGCGGATCGCCTGGAGCATCGACTCCTGGGTGCCGACCGCCTCGATGACGGAGTGCGCGCCGAAGCCGCCGGTCAGCTCCTTGATCTTCGCCACGCCTGCGTCGCCGCGCTCGGTGACGATGTCGGTCGCGCCGAACTCCAGGGCCAGCTTCTGCCGGGAGGCGTGCCGGCTCATGGCGATGACCCGCTCCGCGCCGAGCTGCCGGGCGGCCAGCACGCCGAGCAGACCGACCGCGCCGTCACCGACCACGGCAACGGTTTTGCCGGGACCGGCCTGGGCGGCGACGGCGGCGAACCAGCCGGTGCCGAGCACGTCGGAGGCGGTCAGCAGACTGGGGATCAGGTCCTCGTCCGGGGTGTCCGGGGTGGCGACGAGGGTGCCGTCGGCGAGCGGGACGCGCAGCCGCTCCGCCTGGGCGCCCATCTCGTTCATCCACTCGCGCTGGACGCAGGACGTCTGGTAGCCGGCGCGGCAGTTGGCGCAGGTGTTGTCGGAGGTGGAGAAGCCGCCGACCACGAACTGGCCGGGCCTGACGGTGGTGACGGCGCTGCCGATCTCCTCCACCACGCCCACGTACTCATGGCCGATCGGGGAGCGTGCCTCGAAGGGCTCGGCCCCGCGGTAGGGCCACAGATCCGAGCCGCACACACAGGCCGCCACCACCCGGATGACCGCGTCCGTGGGCTTCAGGATCTTCGGGTCCTCGCGCTCCTCCACCCGGAAGTCACCGGGGGCATGCATCACGACACCGCGCATGAGAGGTTGCTCCTTGCATACGGGGAACCGGCCGCATCGGACGGCCGGGCGGGCTGAATGCCCACGTCATCCAGGGAACCCCCGTTTCGCGCGGGCAACCAGTTGCTGTTGAACCATGTACTGGCAGTACATCCCTACGGCCGCGCAGACGTCGTACGGTCAGGGGTGTGGACAACCGTGACGAAGTCCGCGAGTTCCTCACCTCGCGGAGAGCCAAGATCACCCCGGAGCAGGCCGGACTGCCGGCCGGCACCCGGCGGCGCGTGCCCGGACTGCGCCGCAGCGAGGTCGCCACACTGGCCGACGTCAGCGTCGACTACTACGGCAAACTGGAGCGCGGCAACCTCACCGGAGTCTCCCCCGCCGTGCTCGAATCGATCGCCCGCGCACTCCAGTTGGACGAGGTCGAACGGACGCACCTGCTCCACCTGGCCCAGGCCCAGGAAGGCTCCGACACGCTTGCCCGCCCCCGGTCACGCTCCAGCCGACAGCGGGCCTTGCCCAAGAGCCTGCAGTGGACCCTGGACGCCGTCACCGCCGGGCCCGCGTTCGTGACGAACGGCCGCCTGGACCTGCTCGCCGCCAACCAGCTGGCCCGCGCCCTCTTCGCCGACCTCTATGACAGCGGCTCCCAGCCGCCCAATATGGCCCGTTTCCAGTTCCTCGGCCCGGCGGCCCGCCGCTTCTACCCGGACTGGGACCTCATCGCCGACATGACCGTGGACGTGCTGCGCACCGAGGCCGGCCGCAACCCGCACGACAAGGATCTGCACGACCTGGTGGGCGAGCTGTCCACCCGCAGCGACGCCTTCCGCACCCGCTGGGGCTCCCACAACGTGCGCCGCCACGGCACCGGTGTCAAACGCTTCCACCACGCGGTCGTCGGCGAGCTCACCCTGGCCTGGCACGGCTCGGCCGTGGACGACGAACCCGGTCTCACCCTCCTCATCTACACCGCCGAACCCGGCTCACCCTCCGAAGAAGCCCTGCGCCTCCTCGCCTCCTGGACCGCCTCCCAGGACAGTGCCGACCCTGCCGGTCCTCTGACGCGGTAGCTGCGTAGCTGGCCTCACGGGAGGAGGCGGTCAGGCGGTGGAGGTCGGTGCCTGCTGCCGTGTACGTCACAACGACCCGCACGGCAGCCTGTTCCGCGGCGGAAGTGCGGCAGCCATCGACCAGCAGCTGCGCCACCGACGCACGTCGCCAGCTCAAAGCCGACAACCACGGCCTTCGACCCTGCGACTGGGACCTGGCCGAGCAGCTCGACTTCCCCGTCACCACACATGGCCGTGGGCTCGGGTCAGCAACTCGCCCAGGCGCAGGTCGCCGTACTCGCTGCCCTAAAGTCGTGGGTGCCGACCTGCACAGCCAAGCACCGCCTCATGCGCGAGGCTGCCGCGGCCGGTCAGTTCGTCGGCGCCCGCATCGCCGTCCACCACCTCGGTTGACCGCGGCGGCTTTAAGAGGTCCTAGTGGCAGCCGGTCTCGCATATTGCGCAGGTCTGGTCACCGGTTCGCAACGGACGGCGTCAGGGTGATCGAAAGCGCCGCGGTGTGGCTGAATATGGTCTCTCCAGCTCACGCGGTTACGCAGGCAGCCGCTGCCACCACCTTGGGGGACACATCATGATGATCACGCATCGCCGCAGACAGATCGCGTTCCGGACGCTCGCCCTGAGTGCATGGGCAGCCGGCGTCCTGGCGCTCACCGCCTGCTCCTCCACCTCCTCGGATGCGGAGGGTACGGCGGCGGCCGCCACTCCCTCACCGGCCAAGGGTGAGAACAGCACCGAGGCGACCGCGTCCGCCAACGCGCTGCCCGCCGGGAAGATCTCGCCGTCGCCCGCCAACAAGGTGCCCTCTTCCCCGGCATCCGCGACATCACCGGCGGCATCGGCCGTGGGCTCGCCGGCTGCTGCCGGGACCGGTGGCGAGGACGACGGCTGCGACCACAAGATGCCCATCTCACCCGACGAGATCGCGGTCTACCGCTACACGCCCGAGGGCGGGTCCCTGAGTCTGATCATCCGGCACGGCAACTGGGGCTGCGGCACACCGGATTCCGACGGCGCGCCGTTCGAGACAGTCGGCAAGGAAACCTATCTGCCCCTGGATCAGGCCGCGTACATCACCGTCACCAACCCCATCGTGGCGAGCACCGAGAACCAGCCCATCGGTGTCCAGGAGTTCCTGGACTGGCTGGAAGCACACCCCGACAGCGGCCTGGTTTTCCAGTACCACCTCGGTGCGGACGGAGCCATCGACCACCTTGAGCAGATCTTCACTCCCTGACGCGGACGCGGACGGGTCTCCCACCCGCACACCCGCCGCCAGGGCCGCGGGTGGAACTCCCCCGCTGCAGTACGGCAACCGGGCCCTCGTGCACTGCCGGCGGTAGGCCCTCGCCCGAGCAAAGTCGCGCGGCTGGCTGCTGTCGCGTCGACTGACTCCATCGCTGCGCCTGCGCCGCCTGGAGGGCAAACGGAAAGGGCGCGTAGTTTCCGATTCCGTATCGCTCAAGCAGTCCCGCCAGGCCACCCCGGTACGGGACTTCCACCCGATCGCCTGGCAAACCGTCGCCTCGTCCGGCCGCTGGCAATCCGCAAAGACACTGACAGCAGCGGCCGAACGCACGCCCACTCCACCACTGGCGCAGTCGAGCCAGCCAAGCCCCCCGAGCGGGGTGCGCCCCAGGAGCCGCCCGTGTTCACGGTTCGATCGGGACGTCGGTTACCCGGTCCTCCGCGTCGAAGCGGATGGGGCGAAAACCGCCTCCCAGTTGTCACTTGAAAGCTCAACTGCGTACCGCTTCAGTGAAATCCGGTTCAACAGCGGAACCAGAGTGCTAGACATCGGAACGATCCGATCTGAACAACGCACTGTGACCGCCTCGTTGAGGAGAGTGTCGATCACGAGGCGGATCCGAGCCGATAGGACGACCGTGTCGCAAACCCCCACTGCCACGGGCCGAGGATTCGGTGCCCGCAACTTGCGTGTGGCCCAAAAGCTTCAGGCCATCCTGCTGATCCCGGTACTCGTCGCTCTCGTCCTCGGCGGCGTACGCGTCAAACGCTCCGTCGACACCTGGCAGGCCGCCAAGGACGCGGTCCGCGTGGCGGAACTGATCCAGGCGGCGAACACCTACGCCAGCGACGCCATCAACGAACGCGACGTCTCCGTCATCCCGTTGGTGAAAGGCGACCGCAACTCCGACACCGTCACCAAGGCCCGGCAGATCACCGACCAGGACGCGAAGAAGTTCGACGAAGCGGTCGCCCGCATGCCGAGAACCGCCAGCCTCGAACGCCGGGTCCAACTCGTCCGCGCGGGCGAGAAGCGGCTCGCCACGGTACGCGCCAACGCCTTCACCGCCAACCTGACCGGCGTGCAGACCGAGGAGAGCTACCACGCCGTGCAGCACCCGCTGATGGAAATCTCCAACGAACTGGGCTTCGGCATCAGCAGCCAGGCCACCTTCGGCCGCACCCTGTACGCCATCTCACTCACCCAGGCGGCCGAGTCGCTGATCCGCGCCATCGGCACCCACCTCCTCATCGAGGACCGAAGCAAGCTCGCCCAGGGTGAACTCCAAGCCCAGCTCGCCTCGTTCAGCTCCTACATCTACCTCGAACAGGTCGCGCTGCAGGAGTACACCGGCTTCGCCGGCACCGACGACACGGCTCGGTTACGCAAGGCGCTCGCGAACGCGGAGGGGAAGGGGCGGCAGCAGATCGCAGAGGCCCGGACGCGGGCCGAGGCAGCCGGGCGGACCTTCGTCCCCCCGCCGAGTCTGGACCAGATGACCACCGCCATCGCCTCCGGCGCGACAGCGACACAACTCACCGAACGCGGCGTCACGCCCGCGACGTTCTTCGCCGCCTCCACCCTCAGCTTCGACGCCTACCGCAGCGTCGAGATCTACCTCACCAGCACCGCCCTGGCCGAAGCCCACGACATCGCCGACGACGCCCGCAACGACGCCATCGTCAACGCAGCGCTCGTGCTCGCCTCCATCCTCGTCGCCTTCCTCCTCGCGAACTGGGTGGCCCGCACGATGAGCACCAGCATGCGCCGCCTCAGCGCCTCCGCCCATGCCATCGCCGCACAGCGACTGCCGGAGCGGCTGACCCAGCTCACCCGCGCCGTCCCGGGCCGGATCGACTCCGACGTCGAACCCATCCCCATCACCAGCACGGACGAGATCGGCGAAGTCGCCCGCGCCTTCGACCACGTCCACCGCGAAGCCGTCCGGCTCGCCGCCGAGCAGGCCCTGCTGCGCGCCAACATCAACACGATCCTCGGCAACCTGGCGCGCCGCAGCCAGCCCCTCATCGAGCGCCAGCTCGCCATGATCTCCGACCTGGAGGGCAGGGAAGCCGACCCCGACCAGCTGGAGAACCTCTTCCAGCTCGACCACCTCGCCACGCGTGTGCGCCGCAACGGCGAAAACCTCCTGGTGCTCAGCGGCGAGACTCCCGCCCAGCAGTGGGACCAGCCCATGCCTCTCGTCGACGTCGTCCGCGCCGCGGTCTCGGAGGTGGAGCAGTACGAGCGCATCCAGCTCTCCGGCATCCCGGAAGCCCAGATCGACGGGCGCGCCATCAACGACCTGGTCCACCTGCTCGCCGAACTCCTGGAGAACGCAGCGGCCTTCTCCTCCCCGCACGTCCCGGTCCACATCACCGCCGCACGACTGCCCGACGGCCGGACCATCCTCGAGATTCACGATCAGGGCATAGGCCTGCCCCACGAAGAGCTCGCGGACATCAACCGCATCCTTGCCGACCCGCCCACCGTCGACGCCGCGATCTCCCAGCGCATGGGCCTTTTCGTGGTGGGCCGACTGGCCGACCGACACGGCATCCGCGTTCAGCTACGCCCCTCCCACGAGGATCAGGGGACCACGGCGCTGGTGATGTTGCCCCAAACGGTCACCCATCGAGCGGCGAGGGAAGAACCCGACGCCGACACCATGGCCCTGGTCGCCTTCGTGGACAGTCGCTTCACCAAGGACGCCCCACACACCAACGAAACGTGGGACAACCAGCCGTCCTGACGCAGTGTCTCCGCTCAAGGAGCTCAAGCGCCACGGCCCGCGCACGAGGTCACTACGCGGCAGGATCGCCAGCAGACGTACCCCGGCCCGGATCACCAACTCCTCGACCACAACCTGACCTTGCCCGTTCAAAAGGCCGGCACCCGGCTGGTACCGGGGTCTCGTCAGGTACCGAGATCCTCGATGATCTCGCTCACTTGGCGGCTCAATCTGGGTCCCCACCACGTCGGCAAGGGCGCGAGGCGGGCGACAGCCGCTCCCAGCCATTCCGAGTCACCAAGGCGGTGCAACGCCCGCGCCTCGGACGTCTTTTGGAACAGGGACTTCACCAAGAAGACGTGCGAACCCGTGTAGGGCCGCTCGTGATGGGTGTAGTTCAGCGACCACGGTTCGTAGGGAGCGAAGGGTCCCACCCACGGAGCAACCGCTGGGGCCCGTTTCCAGGTGGCCGCCGCCGAGCGCGCCCAGAACGCCCATGGTGCGGGTGGCATGACGCGCGCGAAATGTGGCTCGGATCTGCAGCTCCACGAACTTGGACCACAGGATGACTGCACGAGGTCCCGGTGCTCCGGGCTCGTGATGCTCCATGCCCTCGGCGGTAAGGACAAGGCACGACCCGCCCTCCCGCTTGGGGTCCTCGATGATCCAGCGGTCCCCCACCAGTTCCAGTGGCCCCAGGTGCTCTGCCATGTCGCCCCGTCGGTCGTCTGTTCGTCCGACCCTGGACCCTACCGTTCCTAAACGGTGTCCAGGAGTGAGCTTTGATCCACATGTCATGTCGAAGGCGCCCCCGCTCGAACGCGAGGCGAAGCGGCGCCTGGCCAGGACCAGCGGGTTCAGTTCAGCCCGCATCCGGCTCACGCTGCCGAACTCCATCTACCGCACTAGGTCGATCCGTGGCCACACATTGGCCCTGCGCCTGCGCTCAAGGCGCCGGATCAGCCGCAGCAACGTGGAGCCGCTGACCGGCATCGACAACTGGGCGGCGAGACGTTCGCCAGCCCGCCCTCCCACTGCCAAGGCCACCTGCCCGCATCGAGGACCCGGTCATGGTCCACACCCCGGGCTACAGGTACGTCGTCCAGGGCCTTGAGGTCACCGGCCCCCGGGCCTTGGCCCAAATGGACATTCCGCGCTACGAGACCCTCAGTTCCCGCCACGGAGCGCGTCGAGGACATGCGGCCAGGCAGCCGCCCCCAACCGGGCGTCCGCTTCGGGCGTGCCTCCGTACTCAAAGCGCGGGGACGCCGACGCAGGGCTCTCGCCGGGAAAACGTGGGCGGTGACCGGCGTCGTGACGAGCGATCAGACGCACCGAGGTCCCGGCTGAACGCCCGCGTTGTGCCAGCTGTTCAGCGAAGGGAAGAGACGGCCACATCGCATCATCGCCACCCGCGACCAACAGCAGATCAGCCCGCGCCGCATCCACGGGGATCTCCGCCGAAGGCAGCAGATCAGCAAACGTCTGCTCGCTGAGTTCGTACCAACCGCGGATGGCGACCGGCCCACCATCCGCCTGTGCGGGAGTCCAGGAATCGTCCAGCGGAACGAAAGGCAACGCCCGCTCCCGCCAGGTCCAGGACGATCGATAAGGGCGATCGGCTCCATCGCGCCCCGGTCCGACGTTGCACCAGACCCGAGACGTGGGCGACACCGCGACGACGAGATCCACGCGCGGATCATGCACCGCCGTCAACAGAGCTGCCTCGGCCCCCTTCGAAGTGCCCAGAATGCCAATGCGTTCCGCCCCGTTCAGCCGCAGACAGTCGACAGCGGCGGTGAACGTCTCCAGGGGGATCTCGCAGATCCCCGGCGACTGCCCCGGACCGCCGAACCAGCGAATCGACACTGCCGTCATGCCCTGCTGGGCAAGGATGCGTGCCCTCTCCCGCTCGATCCGCCCGCTCGAACCCGCCAACACCAGGACACCAATGTCACTGCCGCCGACGGGAGCAGCCAATACGCCCTCCCACGGATCGGTCAGCTCGCGCTCAATGACATCCACGTGGCCCCTCTGCCAGTCCCCTGCAATCCGTCTGCTCAGCCTAATGTTTCGAGATCGGTCAGAAGACGAGATGGGCCTCGTCACGGTCGAGCCGCCGATACGGCCGCACCCTGGCCAACAGACGGCTGCCGGTAGTCGGCCTCTATGTCGTCGACCTGAATGACCAGGAACATCTCGCGGGTACACGGGGTGAGGATCTTCGCCGTGCAGTAGGCGGCGATGTCGACAGCCGCGGCGACCATCAGCTCTTTGAGTCGGCGCTTGTTGCCCAGCGCCCTACCGCAGCGCACGCGCACACCGGGACGGCCGGCGAGCAGCGGGCGGATCTCGGCGCGACCGTGCTGGCTCTGGACACCTGTGTGTGCGGTCTGGGCCGGGTTGCCCCCGGGCGTTGTGCGGCCGTCCCATCAACCGGACTACGGCAGGACGAGAGGCACGGTGATGGTGAGGTGTTCGTCGGTGGTCGGCAGGGCGGTGGCAAGAGCGTTCATACGAGTTGCGAGGTGGCCGATCACCCGGCTGGTCAGATCCTCGTCCCACTGCGCTGTGCCCTCCGGTGGCAGGCACATCTCCTCCTGGGCAGGTGGGTTGCCACCGAGATAGCGCGCGGTGTCCATGTTGACGACCCAACAGGCCAGTGCGATCTTCACCTGCCCGGGTGCCGACCACTGCGCCCGTACGTGGGCGCACATGCTGAAGTCGTCCCCGCCGAATGTGACTGTCGTGGAGAACGACCTGCCACGGGGGTATTGCCGTATCAGCTTGAGTACTGCAGGTTCCACGACGGCTCGCGCCATAGGTTCCGTAAACACCCTCTGCCCCCTGTCGAGCTGGCCTTCAGCGTCCCAGACGGGGCCTTCGACGGAAAGATCAGCTGCCGTCCCGACCTCCTTTCCCCTCCAGGGAACGGCCTGCACCTCCTGAGCATGCGAACCGCACCGGACAGACGGACAAAGGCATTGCCACAGTGACCACGGTGCGGGTGCAGGCCGCGGCGGTACCCAGGTCATCGTCGCCGCCGGGGGCCTTGCCGGGGTCGGCCGCGGTGGCGCTTCCGGTACCGAGCGCCGCGAGTTGAACGCCGGGATTTCTCCGAGGCGTTCTGCCGTCGGCCGGCCACGTCCCGTCCCGGTCGCGGCCGTCGGGACTTTGTAGAGACGGTGGATGCGCCAAGTGCCTTGTCCCTAGGATGTATTGCCTGATGCACCGGTCAGCTCGGTGCGGTACACGACTGGGGAGACGATGGAGTCCGGGAAGCGGTTGTCCACCAAGATCGACGCCACGGTTCCGACGGCCGCGCGCATGTACGACTACTACCTCGGCGGCAAGGACAACTACGCGGTCGACCGTGCCGCCTGCGAGGAACTGGACAAGGTGGTGCCCAGTACCCGGGCGCTTGCGCTGAACAACCGGCACTTCCTGCAGCGGGTGGTGGGGACGCTGGCGCAGGAGTACGGCATCCGGCAGTTCCTGGACCACGGATCCGGTCTGCCCACGCAGAACAACGTGCACCAGGTGGCCCAGCGCATCGATCCGACCTCGCGCGTCGTGTACGCGGACAACGATCCGATGGTTCTGGTGCACGGCCGGGCCCTGCTGGACCAGAACGACCGCACGGCCGTGATCCAGGCCGACCTGCGCGACACGGACGTGATCTTCTCCCACCCCGACACCCAGCGGCTGATCGACTTCTCGCAGCCGGTGGGCGTGCTGTTCAACTCGGTGTTCCACTGCATTCCGGACAGCGACACGGAAGGCCCGCTCGCGGTGGTGAAGCGGGTGACCGAGCGGCTCGTGCCTGGTAGTTGCCTGGTGATGTGCCAACTGGTCAGCGACGACCCTCAGGTGCGGGACTTCGTCACCGACTTCATGGACAAGGCCACGCAAGGGCACTGGGGTCGGGTGCGCGAGGAGAAGGACGTCGCGCAGTGGTTCGAGAGGCTGGAGATCCTCGAGCCTGGCCTGGTGGAGGTGTCCACCTGGCGGCCCGACACCGAGGTGGCGCCGCGTCAGCTGACGCAGGAATGGGTCGAGTTCGGCGGATGTGGCCGCATCCTGTGACGGAGCGGCACCGGCTCACTGGCCCTCGTAACGCAGCTTGACGGTCTCACGCAGACGGTCGAGGGAGTCGCGAGGGCTGAGCGCGTCGTCGGCCAGTTGGTCCAGCGCCACGCGGTACTGCTCGGTCTCGTCACGGTCTTCCAGGAACGTCGCACTCCTGATGTGCTCCAGGTAGACGATGTCCGGGAGGTCGAGGCCGCCGAAGCGCAGGTAGGTGACCGGGATGGCCGGTGCGGATGCGTTGGTCACGTCCAGGGGTACGACCTGCACGACGACGTGCGGCTGCTCGGCCATCTCGATGAGGTGCTCCAGCTGTTCGCGCATGATCTCGCGGCTGCCCAGGATCCGCAGCAGCACCGACTCGTCGACGATCGCCCACAGCTGTGGCGCGTCCGGCCGCCTCAGCAGCTCCGCCCGCTTCATGCGCAGCTCCACCCGGCGGTTCACCTCGCGGCTCGGGGCCCCGGGCAGGCCGCGCTCCACGACGGAGCGCGTGTAGGCCGGCGTCTGCAGCAGTCCGGGAACGTACTGGATCTCGAACGTACGGATGGAATCGGCCGCTTCCTGCAGCCCGACGAGCCGGTCGAACCACTCCGGCATCAACCGCTTGTCGAAACGCTGCCACCACCCGGGCTCACCGGCCCGCCGCAGCAGCTGCAGCAGGACGGACGCCTCGTACTCGTCCGTCTTGTAGAAGTCCAGCAGCGCGCGGACATCGTCCTCGGTAGGTGGCCTGCGGCCCTTGCCCGCCTCGATGCGGGACAGCTTCGCCGGGCTGAACCCCACGGCCCGCGCCGCCTGCTCCTGCGCCATTCCCGCATCCTCGCGCAGGCCCGCCAGCTGCACGCCGACCAGCATCTTCAGCAAGGTCGGGGCGGGCTCGGTGCGCTGCAGGTACGGTTCGAGACGGGAGACACGCGGCGACTCGGAGGGCATCCTGACTCCCGGTGGGCAGAAGGCAACAGCCTGCATTATCGCACCGGTTGGCCACTGCGCGCATGTCCGGGCCCGCGGCGGATGCGGGCGGCGCGCATCTCCTTTCACATCAGGTCGTCGAACTCGCCGTCCTTCACACCGGCCAGGAAGGCCGCGACCTCGGCGGACGTGTAGACCAGCGCGGGGCCGTGCGGATCACGGGAGTTGCGTATGGCCACGCCTCCCTCGGTCAGGGGCGCCACCTCGACGCAGTTGCCCTCGGCGTTGCTGTGGCGGCTCTTGGTCCAGCGGACCTCCAGTGAACTCGCTTGCACCCCGTTCGGAACTGATGGCACTGCAGTCTCCTCGCGCATGGCTGGCTCGATCCACACGTGCAATTTCTCGTGAAATTGCACGGACTGGCTGTCGACGTGGATAATAACCCCGTCGCCAACGTCCGTGCTGGCGCCCAGATCTGACGTCCTGACGCCACCTCAGGAGATGCCGTGTCGCAGCCCGCGCGCCCAGCACCCTGGTCTGACCCGGCCGTGCTCCCGGCACACCGGGCCGCGCCCCTCGCCGCCGCTCCGCGCCCCACCGGCAGGAGCGCCACCCTGCGCCTGCCCGGCAGCAGCGAGGGATGCGTACAGGCACGCGAGTTCACCGAACGCGTCCTGGGCGAGTGGGAGTTGGGCCAGTGCCGGGACGACGCACTGACCGTCGTCTCCGAACTCGTCGCCAACGCCGTCCTGCACGGCCGCAAGAGCGACACCCTCGACGACGCCGAGTCCGAGGTCTGGCTGCGGCTCACACGCCGCACGGCCCACCTGGTGTGCGCCGTGACCGACCAGGGCGACGGACTTCCGCACACGGCGCACGCACCGAACGTGCTCAGCGAACACGGCCGCGGCCTGTTCATCGTCGAGGCCCTCGCACAGCACTGGGGCTGGACCCGCCACACACCCCACTACAAGACCGTCTGGGCCATGCTGCCCACAGGGGCGCGCCGGACATGAAGCCGCGTACCGAGCTCCAAAACGGTCAGGGAGCCGTGCCGCAGCCGCATCAGCCCACCACGCTCCGCGACGTCGCTCTCGTGTCCTGGGGCGACATCGAGGACTCGTCGGGATCCGCCGCCGCCATCCCCTACCTGCTCGCCGCCATCGCCTCGGGCGACAAGGCCGCCGCGCAGAACGCGCTGGACCGATTGCGGCACCGGATCTGCCGACACGGCTTCGTCATCGTGGGACAGGCGACGGCCGTCACGGTCCCCTTCCTCTGGGACCTGGTCCAGCGCCCGCAGACGTCGTGCCGTGTGCAGATCCTCCGCCTGCTGCGGAACATTGCCGACGCCCGGCAATGGGAGACCACGACCGCCGCCTACCCGAAGCTCCGACGCCGCCACGGTGACCACATCGAGTGGGAATCGGCCGCCCGCCGGGCCGTGCACGCCCAGCGCAGCATCATCCCGCGCCTCCTGGCCGAGCGCGACAACGAACTCGTGGACGCGACCGAGGCCCTCGCCTCCACGCTGACCGACTGAGGACCCCGGCGGCTCAGACGCTGCGGGCAACCCCGGCGCAGATACCGCTGGTTCCGAATGGGCCAGCGTGAGGACAGTGCGATCTCGGTGGCCCCGCGAAAGCGTCCGCCGAGAACCTCCGGGAACGCCAGGGCAGTGCGCCCATGCTGATCACTGTCGAGTTCGTCCCGGTCGAAGCAGTGGTTCACGCTGCCCGCAACGCTCGGCACGTCGGGTGGGGTGTGGTTCGTCAGTCATGCGGGGGCGGATCGGGCATGGGCGGAAGGTCGCCTGGCAGTCGCCAAGCCGTACGGCCGCATCCTGGACATCCACCACCTCGCGACCTCCAAGTGGCTCTTGCCAACGACCGCCTGAAGGCCGCCGACTCCAGGATCAGGCCGGATGCCGTACTCCCGCGGAACTCCGTGCGGGAGGCGAGATCACTCTGGCATCGAGGAGGGCGGGTGCGGGGTCGCGCTTTTCCCTGGGGTGTTCGTCAGGCTGCCGTGCAGAGGCAACACGCGTCGGTGAAGACTCGCACGACTTCGCGGTCGTCTCCTGCGCGCCAGACGACGGCCAGTTCACTGGGGGACAGGCCTGTGACGGGTCGGCAGACGAGGTCTTCTCGCTTGTAGATCTCGGCGTTGCCAGCGGAGAGGAGGACTATCCCGAGCCCTGAAGTGACCGCCTCGAACGTCTCGTCGGCGGTTTCGGCCGTCGCGGCGATGTGCGCTGGTGTCCGACGGTGATCGTTGCCGAGCCAGAACTCGCGGAGCGCTCCGGCCGCCGCCGGAAGGGCGATGAAAGGCTCATCGGCAAGGTCCTCGAAGCGGACGACGGGCCGGTCGGCCAGTGGATGACCGGCTGGGAGAGCGACCCAACGATCTTCCCTGGTGATCACTTTGTGAGAGAAATCGCCGCTCGTTGGGATGGGCAGCCAGGCGATGGCGACATCGACCTCGCTGCCGGCAAGTCCCACCGTCGGGTCGGCCCAGGTGACCTGTCGGAACTGGAGTCGCCAACCGGGAAGCAGCTTCTCCATCGTGGCGGTGACGGCCGGGATGAGTCCGCGGCCGATGCTCGTTTGGAAACCGACCGTGAGTGTCGCGTCGTGGGCCGCCACGGCGTCACCCACCGCACGCTGCGCTCCCTCCCACTGCTCGATCATCTGCCGGGCGTGCGGGAGGAGAGCATTGCCGGCGGCGGTGAGGGTGACCGTCCTGCGGTCACGCGCGAAGAGCGCGGTCCGCAAGGAGAGCTCGAGTTGGCGGATCTGTTTGCTCAGCGTCGGCTGCGAGACGAAGAGCCGATCGCTCGCGGCTCGGGTGAAGCTGAGCTCCTCTGCAACCGCGACGAAGTAGCGCAGGTCCCGGACGTGGACATCCATAGCCAAAGGCTATAACAGCAGCTCTTGGACAGACGGCGCGTGTGATTCCACGATTGCTCACCTGGTCGCAAGCAGGCGCCGCACGTGGTCGCCGCCCGGAGCTGATGGAGGTGGGCGCTGGTGGAACTGGGCGTCAATGGTCTGAACGCCAAGGCCACGCTGGGTCCTGGGGAGACGGTCCGGCTGGCTCGGCTGGCGGAGGAGTTGGGATACCGGTCGTGGTGGGCCGGTGAGCACGTCGTACTGCCCAGCCCTCGGGTACCGGCCGCGCCGATGGAGCCGACGGATCCGATTCTCGACCCGCTGGTGCACCTGGCCTACGTCGCAGCCGTCACTGAACGGCTGGAGCTCGGCACCGGGATCGTGATCCTGCCGCAGCGCAATCCGCTGGTACTCGCCAAGCAGGTCGCGAGCCTCGACGTGCTCAGCGGTGGCCGACTGCTTCTGGGGGTCGGAGCCGGATACCTCGAACCGGAGATGACCGCCGTCGGAGTGCCCTACTCGGAACGTGGCCGGCGCACCGACGAGTACTTGGACGCGATGAGGGCGCTGTGGACCCGGCCCGCGCCGTCATATCAGGGCCGGTACGTGGCCTTCGATGGCGTCGACGCACATCCGCGGCCTGTCAGGAAGGACGGACCACGGATCGTGATCGGTGGTCACAGCCCGGCCGCTTTCCGGCGGGCGGTCGCGCGCGGCCACGGGTGGTTCGGCAATGGCGACAGCCCGGATGATCTCGCTGGGCATCTCGCCGGGCTGCGGAAAGCGGCCACCGAGGTCGAACGCCCGGAATGGCTGGGCCGACTCGAAATCACCTTCATGCAGCTCTCCCCGGTGAACGCCGACACCGCCCGGCGTTACGCCGACCTCGGCGTCGACCGACTCGTGGTCTACCCACTTCCGCTGGAGGACCCAGCAGAAGTCGCCGCGTTCCTCGAACGGCACGCTGACCTGCCGCACTGACGTCGTTCAACCTACTCATGAGGAGCAGAATGCGAGCTTTGATCTACGACCCGGAGGCACCCGCAGGCCTGCGTCTCGCCACGGTCCCCGAGCCGATGCCGCATGACTCGCAAGTCCTGATCGACGTGCACGCGGTCTCGCTCAACTTCGCAGAACTCGCCTTCAAGGCTGATCGAACACGACCAGGCACCGTCCTGGGGCTGGACGCGGCAGGCGTCGTCATCCAGGCCGCGGCCGATGGCTCCGGGCCACCGCCCGGCGCACGCGTCGTGACGTTCGGGTGGGCGTCGGGGGCCTGGGCCGAGCGCCGCGCCACCGACACCGCAGAGCTCGCCGCTGTTCCCGATTCCGTCAGCCTCGCCTCCGCGAGCGCGCTTCCGGCAGCAGGCGTCACCGCGCTGCGAGCACTGCGGCAACTCGGTTCCGTGGTGGGCCGACGCGTCCTCATCACAGGGGCCTCAGGCGGTGTCGGACGCTTCGCGGTGCAGCTCGCCGCCCACGCCGGCGCACATGTCATCGCGTCCGTGGGCAGCCACGCCCGCGGGGAAGGGCTCCGCGAACTGGGCGCCGCCGAGATCGTCACTGGCCCGCAGAACATCACCGCACCCGTCTTCGGGGTGCTGGACAACGTCGGCGGCGCCCAACTGGCCGAGGCATTCAGCCTCTTGGAGGACGGAGGCTGCGTCCAGAGCATCGGGATGGCCTCCCGCGAGCCGACCACCATCGACTTCGAACAGGAGCGTCTGAGCGGCGGGCGCAAGCGGCTCGAATCCTTCACGGTCGGCGATCCCTCCTTCGGCCCCGGCTTCGGTCCAGACCTCGCCTACCTCATGGACCTCCTCGAAAACAAGGCACTCGACCCTCAGATCGGCTGGCGCAGCTCCTGGGAACGCGCGCCGGAAGCGGCCGAGGCGCTCCTTGCCCGCCGTGTCCTGGGTAAGGCCGTGCTCGATGTCAAAGCAACGCGGTGAGGTCCCACCTCTGGTGCAGACGCCACTCGCCGCAGGCGCGCTTTGTTGGCCCAGAACCGGATACAGGACACCTACCAGCCGCACCGTTCATCCTCCCCAGCGCCCCCCGCCACCGCGCTGTCACCCGCTGGGACGGTTCTGATCGCTCATCCTGTTCCGCAGGGCCTGCCAGGAAGAGATCACGTCGTCCTGGGTCTCGGCGAGCGCGGACTACAGGCCGTCCCGGTCGGCTTCGGCGCGGGCCTGCTTGTCGGCGAACTCCTGCTTTACACCGGTGAGTTGGTGCCACGCCCATCGCGCGGGTCAGGGCGAGATTGGCCTTCAGGCTGCGGACCTGGTCCTCGAAAGTGGGCAAGTGTGACGGGTCGGGGCGGTGGGAGCCGTACCCGGAGCGCTGGAATCGGATCGGGCAGGCATTGCCTCCCGCCTTCACGTTGGACGGCTCGACGCAGTTGCCCGAGGGTCATGGGCGTGCGGCGGTCGGGTCCACTCAGGTGAGGAGTTTCGCGAGCTGGGCCATCTCGGTGGGCGGGTCGATCACCGGCTGGATGAGGAGTTCGTCGATACCGGCCTGTTCCAGGGTGGTGATGCGGGCGAGGAGGCCGTCGCGGGTGCCGACCAGGGCCAGGGCGTTCATCAGCGAGGGCAGGACCAGGTCCCGGTCCTGCGGTGCGATGCGTCCGAGGTAGTTGGGGTAGAGCTTGGTGTGCCGGTCCGGCGCGGTGGCGGTGGTGCCGCGCCGGTCGAGGAACCGCTGCACCGCCTCGCGTTCCTCGGGGCCGAGTTGATCGGCGAAGGCAGGTGTGTCGGCGGCTGTGTCGGCGGCGAAGGCCAGCAGCGACAGGACGAGGTGGCCCGTCGCGTCCCGGGCCGCGTCGCCGTGGGGGTCCTCGTCCTCGTCGAGCAGGTGGAGCGAGGTGACCACGTAGGAGTTCGTGTGGGAGTCGGGGTCGTGGAGTGTGCCGTGGGCGGCGTGACGGCGGGTGTCGTGCAGCGCCTGCCAGGCGGTGGGGTCCAGCAGGCCGAAGGAGATGAGACCGGTGCCGCGGCGGCCGGCGACGGCGGCGGCCTGCGGCCCAAGTGCGGCCACGACGAACTCGATCGGGTCGGCGGTGTTCACGTGCGCCCCGGCGTGCAGGAACCGGATGTCGCGGACCCGGTCACCTTCGCGGTACGCGGTCGAACGTCCGGCGCACAGGTCCTGCAGTGCGACGGTGAAGTTCTCCAGCTGAGCCGCCGTGGTCGGCCGCATGCCCAGGGTGCGCCGGGCGGTGTTCCCGGTGCCGACGCCGCAGATGATCCGGCCCGGTGCCAGGGCGTTGAGGCTGGCGAGCCCGCTCGCGGCGGCCGGGGCCGAGCGCAGCGCCGGTGAGGTCACGCCGATGCCGAGCCTGATGCGGCTGGTGGCCTTCGCACACAGGCTCAAGGCGACGAAGGGGTCGCCCTGGACCATCGGTGTGTCGTTGACCCAGAAGCTGTGCAAACCCAACTCCTCGGCCCACACGGCGAGATCCTCCACACCGGGCTGCGCGGCGACAACGACGCCTGCACGCATCACAACCTCCAAGGTGTGCGGACCGAATCGATCCTGCTCAGGATGGCAGGTCCCGACAGAGCGGCTGGTCAGGTTGGCGGATCTGCGCTGCAGGCGGGGAGTACGGCAGCCGTTCGTGCGTGTGATGCTGATCGCGGCGTCCGCGGGTGGTGGCCGGCGCCCGTCGTACACGGCGATGGGACAATGGGCCGACGCGGCACCGCAGACCACCCTGGCCCGGCTGGGTACTTGGGTCGTCGTCGCCTTCATGGTGCATATCGCGCCCCGTGCCGCGACCATCCGCCGGGAGGGTGGAGCGGTTCTGCCCAGGTGGGCTGGCCGACTTGGGCGGTGCCGATCCGGCCGGGGGCACGTCTCCTGTCAGCCGTTCACCTGCCCGATGGACCTCCTCGACGTCAGCTGACCAGCACAGCGTCAGATCACGCGACGTTGCAACAGCCCCGGGCGCTCAGGGAGTTCGCCAGGGCCTCTCGCAAATGAGCCACAGCAGAATCGGGGCATGAGCGACGGATCACGCCAAAGCCATGGGCGGGTCGCTGGTGCGACGACTGCGGCGTCCGCCATCCGGCACCGCAAGGGGCATGATTCAAGGGACAGAGCATCAGGAGGAGCAGCGTGACCAACACCAGTGACACCCGCCCAGCAGACGATGCAGCGCAAGCGGCTCAACCGAGCCGACTGCACCGCCTGATGCGCTACATCCCCCTGGTTGCACCCGTCCTGCTGTGGGCTGTGCCCTGCTGGGTACTGCTGTACTCCGGGCAGAACTGGCCGCTGCCCGTCACTTTGGCCGGCACCGCCCTGTTCGTCCTCGGTCTGATCGGTATGCCGCTCGCGATGATGCGCGGTCACGGCCGGCGCCAGCAGGACTGGGCGGCGATCACCGGTGACACGCTGCTGGGCAGCAGCTGGGTCCTGTTCACCTGGTCCGTTCTGCTCGGCATCCTGGTGCGGCTGGGCCTGACCGTCGTCGGCGTCGGGGACGGACAGGATCGGGCCCGCATCGTGACCTGGACCGTCCTCGGTATGGCCGTCGTACTGCTCGCCTGGGGGTACATCGAGGCCCGTCGCGTGCCCCGCGTACGCGAACTGGACGTGCGGCTCCCGCGCCTGGGAGCCGGGCTGGACGGCACCCGTGTCGCCCTCATCACCGACACGCACTACGGCCCCCTGGACCGCGCCCGCTGGTCGGCACGGGTCTGCGAGGTGGTGAACAGCTTGGAGGCCGACCTCGTCTGCCACACCGGCGACATCGCGGACGGCACGGCCGACCGCCGCCGCGCCCAGGCTGCCCCGCTCGGCACCGTGCAGGCCACCCGAGCCCGGGTCTACGTCACCGGTAACCACGAGTACTACAGCGAGGCCCAGGGCTGGGTCGACCTGATGGACGAGCTGGGCTGGGAACCGCTGCGCAACCGCCATCTGCTGCTCGAACGTGGCGGCGACACCCTCGTGGTCGCCGGAGTGGACGACGTCACCGCCGAATCCTCCGGCCTGGCCGGCCACCGCGCCCACCTCGCCGGAGCCCTGGACGGCGCCGACCCCGACCTCCCCGTTCTGCTCCTGGCTCACCAGCCGAAGTTCGTCGACCGGGCGGCCGACGCAGGCATCGACCTGCAGCTCTCCGGCCACACCCACGGCGGCCAGATCTGGCCCTTCCACCACCTGGTCCGTATCGACCAGCCCGCCCTCGCCGGCCTCAGCCACCACGGCACCCGCACGCTCCTCTACACCAGCCGCGGCACCGGCTTCTGGGGCCCGCCGTTCCGCATCTTCGCCCCCAGCGAGATCACCCTGCTCGTGCTCCGCTCCCCCCAGCAGCCCACGGCCCTTTAGTACCGGGCGCCAGGGCACCTCCACTTGGAGCGGTCCAGGGGCAGGTCGTCCGCGGACGGCGATGGTGTCGGCATCCTTCTGCGGGCGACGTTCATGACCGGGCCCGTCACGCTGCGGCCAGGGTCCGGTCCGCTCCCGGGCCATCGCCGTCAACGAGTCGCAGCGGGACACGATGTGCGCGAGTGCGCTCAGCCCTTCCCACGGGAGCGCGGCCCGGCGTCGAGGACGAGCCACGGTCCCTGGCGGACCAGGCACTAGCGGCAACGGCCAACCATCCTGAAGTCTGGCCGCACATGCCTGACAGCGGGCTCCTCCCACCAGGGTGTCGACACGACGACGGAGGCAGCAGTCGATGGACCGAGCCGACGACGCACGCAAGATTCGCAGGGATCACACCGGACCCGTCTGCCCGATCGACCACGGGGATGACGGCACCTGGCAGGTACGCGGCTATCACGCGGCACGCGCCGTTCTGCGCAGCACCGACACCGTGCAGGCGGGCCTCGGGATCGAGACCGTGGAGAAGCTGCCGGCTCGGATCCGGCGGCCCGTACTGTACCGCGACGGGCTTGAGCACCGCGAACACCGCCGTCAGACCGCCCGCTACTTCACATCCCGCCGCGTGGACGAGCACTACCGGGAACTGACCGAACGCATCGCGCGCCGGCACCTCAACACCTTGCAGAACGAGGGCGAGGCATGGCTGGAGGACCTCACCTTCGGCGTCTCGATCGATGTGGCCTGCGGGGTGATCGGCCTGACCCGCAGCAGACGCGGGATCCAGAGCCGGCTGGAGCGCTTCTTCCCCGAGAAATTCGGCAGGCCCGGGCTGACCAGTTGGCACGGGATCTACTGGATGTTCCGCCAGAACAGCAACTGGCTGCGGATCTACCTCGCCGACGTCCGCCCAGCCGTCCGCGCCCACCGCAAACGGCCCGCGGACAACCTGATCTCGCACCTGATCGCCGAGGGTTGTTCCCAGGCCGAGATCCTCGGCGAGTGCCTCACCTACGCCGCTGCCGGCATGGTCACCACGCGCGAGTTCATCAGCGTCGCCGCATGGCATCTGTTCACCGACGCCGCGCTGCGCGAACGCTACACGACCGGAAGTGAGAGCGAACGCCTGGAGGTGATTCACGAACTCCTGCGCCTGGAGCCCGCGGTCGCCCGCCTCAAGCGGCGGACCACCGGCGCCCTGAATCTGCCGAGCACCGACGGGCCGGTCACCGTGCCCGGCGACGCGCTCGTCGAGATCTTCGTGGACGAGGCGAACACCGACCCGGAGGCCGTGGGCGACACTCCCACAGCCGTTCGGCCCGGCAGGCCGACAACGACGGGTCGATACGCGGCCGCCCTGTCCTTCGGCGACGGACCGCACCGCTGCCCCGGTGCCGACATCGCGTTGATGGAGGCCAACGTCTTCCTCGGTCACCTCTTCGCCCTTGAGGGCATCCGCATGCTCGCTCCGCCCCGCGTCACGTTCCAGGACGAGATAGGGGGCTATGTCATCCGCGGACTCCGCGTGGCCGTCGACCGGCGGTGATGTACGCCGGCGCCGGGCTCGCAGTTCTACCGGCCGACCCGCGGCATCTGCCAACGCCAACGCGGGCAGAACGTACAGGGGCTCCGCCAGGGCCCAGGAAACCCTGCAGGCCGCCCTCGACGCGGGCGTCACCATGTTCGACACCGCCGACCTGTACGGACACGGCGAGAACGAGGTACTCCTCGGCCCCTTCGTCCGCGCCCACCGCGAACAGGTCTTCCTCGCCACGAAGTTCGGCATCGTGAGGCAGCCGGGCCGGCCGACCTGGAACCAGGTCCGCGGCGACCGCACCTACGTTCGCCAGTGCGCCGACGCGAGTCTGAAGCGCCTCGGCATCGACACGATCGACCTGTACTACGCGCACCGCCGCGACCCTTCGGTTCCCCTGGAGGAGACCGTCGGCGCGATGGCGGAGCTCGTCCAGGAGGGCAAGGTCCGCCACTTGGGGCTCTGCGAGGTGACCGGTCCCGAACTGCGCGCGGCCCACGCCGTCCACCCGATCACCGCGCTGCAGTCCGAGTGGTCACTCTTCAGCCGCGACGTCGAGACCTCGGCGGTCCCCGCGGCCGCGGAACTCGGCGTGGCATTCGTCGCGTACTCGCCCCTCGGCCGTGGCCTGCTCACCGGCGCGCTCCCTGACGCCAGCGAACTCAGCCCGGGCGACGCCCGGTTGACGATGCCCCGGTTCACCGGCGAGGACGCCCGCACCAACCACGCGCTCCTCGGGACCGTCCGCGCGATCGCCGCGGACCACGCCGCAACCCCCGCGCAGATCGCGCTGGCCTGGCTGCACCAACAGTCCCGCGTCCACGGCCTCACCGTCCTGCCCATACCCGGCTCCCGCAGGTCCGCCCGGCTGCGGGAGAACACCGCGGCGACGGCGCTCACCCTGTCCGCGGCCCAACTCTCCGCGCTCGAACCACTGGCGGCGCAGGTGGCCGGCACCCGTTACGCGGACATGAGCACCACCGCGACCGCCCGCGAGTGACCCGCAGCCCGGCGGCGGTGCTGACCGCCGGTTCCCGATAGGGCCGCATCCTTCGGTTCCGATCCCTCCCCCCGCGGGGACCGGAGCCGAACGCTGCGGGCGGTCTCCGTCCACGCCGGGTGGTGGCGTGGACGGAGGCTTGGGGCGGACCCGCGTCCGACGCGAGAGCGGTCCTGGCGGGACCGTCTCCACGGGTCTCCCAGGGCTCAGGCGATCAGACCGCCGACGTCGTCACACGCTGAGCCGACGGCTCGCGTGGACGACATGTGAGGGGTCCGCTGCTGCGTCGTGATCCTGCCAGTTGTCGCTCCCTCTGAGGAGATTCCGATACCCATCCGGAACTTGAAGCCGCAGGTCAGACGTATAGGGTGAGTTTTCCGGTCCGGATTCCACGTGAAGGAAGCAAGGGGTGGGGACTTGAGTTCCGGCTCGCAGGTACGCACGGCCTTGGCGGAAGGTCTCGCGCTCTTGTACAAGGAGGCCGGCAATCCTCCCCTCAAAAGCGTTTCCGAGGCGGTCGTCCGGCTTCGGTGGGTCGACGAGCGGGGAAGGCCCATACGGGTTTCCGCTCAGCGGATCAGCGACTGGCGTCGTGCCCGGAACGTGCCCGCTCAATTCGCCGCCCTCGCAGCGGTGTTGCATGTCCTGATACCCCAGGCGCGTCGGGAACGGCCGACGCCGGTGTCACCTGGGCTGTACGACCTCGCCCGGTGGCAACAGCTGTGGGAGCGGGCGGTCTCCGACCCGGCCGGCGAACACTCCGCCATCTCCGCCGAAGAGGAAGAGCAGCCGCCGCCCGAAGCCTCGGCCGTCCTTGGTGTCTGTCCCTACCGAGGACTGGCCTCGTACCGGCAGGAAGACGCCCGATGGTTCTTCGGCCGGGATCGCAGCACCGAAGCTCTCATCGCCCAACTCCACGCCGCGGAGAAAACCGGCGGCTTGGTGATGCTCGTCGGCGCCTCGGGCGCAGGAAAGTCGTCCCTTCTCCACGCCGGCCTGGTACCCGCATTGCAGGACGGCACGCGGGACGCCGAGACCACCCAGGCGAGAACGGTGCTCCAACTCGTCCCGGGAACCGATCCCCTCAAGGAGCTGACTCGCCAGATCCCCGAACTCGCGGAAGCCGTATCAGCCGCCGAGGAACCAGCGGCCAGCGAGCCGGGTGTTCCGGCATTCACGCACGCTGTGAGGGATGCCGTCACGACATGGTCGAAACGTGAGGCGGCTTCTGCGGCCCGTCCGGTCGTCATCGTCGACCAGTTCGAGGAGACGTTCACCCTCTGCCCCGACGAGACGGTCCGACGCACATTCGTGCAGATCCTCAACGCCGCGTGCACGCCCCCCGATTCAGGCGGCCCAGCACCCCTGCTCGTCGTCCTCGGCGTGCGCGCCGACTTCTACGACCAGTGCCTCGGGTACCCCGAACTGGCCGACGCCCTGCAGCACCGGCACATGGTGCTCGGGCCGCTGACCACAGCAGAGCTGCGGGAAGCCGTGACCGGCCCGGCCAAGGCCGTAGGGCTGGACCTCGAACGGGGACTGGCAGAACTGATCGTCCGGGAAGTGAGCGCTGATGGTCCCCGTGGAGCACACGACGCGGGCGTGCTCCCGCTGCTCTCCCATGCCCTGCTCTCCACCTGGCAGCGGCGCAAGGGCGGGCGGCTGACGCTCGCCGGCTACCGCGCCGCGGGCGGAATCCAAGGAGCGGTGGCAGCGACCGCCGAGCGGGCTTGGTCCGCCCTCGATCCAGCAGCTCGCACCGCCGCAAGGCAACTCCTCCTGCGGCTCGTCCGACTGGGCGAGGACACCCAAGCGACCCGAAGGCGAGGAACGCGGCGCCAGTTGACGGAGGAGTCGACAGACCCCGACAAGACGGAGGAGTCGCTCGAAGTCCTGGTGCGCGCCCGGCTGGTGACGCTCGATGCGGAGACCGTGGAGATCACCCACGAAGCCCTGCTCCATGCCTGGCCGCGCCTGCGTGACTGGATCGACGAAGGCCGTAGTGATCACCTGTTGCGCCAGCGGCTGGAGGAGGACGGCAGAGCGTGGGAGGGCTCGAACCGTGACTCGTCCCTGCTCTACCGGGGCTCCCGCCTGGAGCAGGCCCACAGCTGGGCGCGGTCTGCCGGTGACACGTATCTGACCCGGAGCGCAGTGGCGTTCCTGGCTGCTTCGGTCAGGCTGCGCAAACGCACGCTGTGGATCAGCCGCAGTGCGGTGTCGGCTCTGGTCGTCCTGGCCATGCTGGCTGTCGGTGCGGCGTGGATCGCGCGGCAGCAGCGAAACGACGCCGTCTTCGAGCAGGTGGTCGCCGAAGCCGACCGCTTCCAGTACACGGACCCTTCGCTGTCCGCCCAACTCGACCTGGTGGCCCACCGCCTGCGGCCGGACGACGAGGGCGCGAACAACCGGCTGATCTCGATAGTGAACGCGCCGCTGGCCACTCCCCTGCTCGGCCACACCGGCGCCGTCTACCTCACCTCCTTCAGCCCGGACGGGAAGACCCTGGCCACCGCCAGCTACGACCGGACCGTGCGCCTCTGGGACGTGAGCGACCGCGCTCACCCCAAGCAGCTGGGGGCTCCCCTCACGGGCCACACGAGCTGGGTGAGCAGCGCGGTCTTCAGCCCGGACGGCAACACCCTCGCCAGCGCCGGCGACGACGGCACGATTCGGCTGTGGGATGTGCGCAACCCCCACCATCCACGGCAGCGCAGCACCTCGTTGGACGGCCACGACGGCACGATCTACCTGGTCGCCTTCAGCCCCGACGGCCGCACGCTGGCCTCCGCGAGCGAAGATCACACCGTTCGTCTGTGGGACATGAGCGATCCGGACCGGCCACAGGCCCTGGCCACCTTGACCAGCGCCGGTGAAGCCATGCGTGCTGTGGCGTTCAGCCCCGATGGACGGACGCTGGCCGCCGGTGGCGACGACGACGCCATCAGGCTCTGGGACATGACCGATGCACGCCGTCCGAAGCGGATCGACACAAAGTTGAACGGCCATACGGACACGGTGCATTCCCTGGCCTTCAGCCCCGACGGCCGCACGCTCGCCAGCGGCAGTTCGGACAACGACGTACGACTGTGGAACGTGACCGACCCACAACAAGCCGCCCAGCTCGGCGCACCCCTCACCGGCCACACCCGTCACATCTGGTCCGTGGCCTTCAGCCCGGACGGAACCAAACTCGCCGTCGCCAGCGCGGACAGCACGGCGAGCCTGTGGAACGTCACCGACCCGGAGTACCCCTCGCAAGTCGGCGAGCCACTCGCCGGCAGCAGCGGCGAGATGTACGCCCTGGGCTTCAGCCCGGACGGCCAGACTCTCGCCACCGGCAGCGGCGACAGCAAGGTCCGTCTCTGGTCCATACCGACCTCGGACATGATCGGCCGCAGAGGAGTGTTCCGCCCCGACGGCCAGGTCCTCGCCACGGCCGCACGCGACGGACGGATCCGGCTGTGGAACGTCAAGACGCCCGACTCGCCCGTAGCGCTGAGCCAGCCATTCCTGCCCGGCGACGGCGGCTTGCGTTCGATGGCATTCTCCCCGAACGGCCAC
Source organism: Streptomyces sp. NBC_00019 (assembly GCF_045041015.1). Lineage (NCBI taxonomy): Bacteria > Bacillati > Actinomycetota > Actinomycetes > Kitasatosporales > Streptomycetaceae > Streptomyces > Streptomyces sp. NBC_00019. Next base: position 10,036,253 of record NZ_CP108302.1, on the reverse strand, counting down.
ACCCTCGCGGTGCTCACGGAGAACCGGGCAGTGCAGCTGTGGAACGTCACCGACCCGGCACGACCTGCCGCCTACGGGTCGCCGGTCGAACTGCAGGCACGATTCACGGGCCCCGAAGCGCTGGCCTACAGCCACGACGGACGCACACTGGCGACCGCCTACACCGACCGCACCACCCAACTGTGGGACGTCAGCGACCCGTCCCACGTACGGCCCCTCGGCGCGCCACTCACCGGCCACGAAGGCTCCGTCAACTCCTTCGTCTTCGCCCCCGATGACCGCACCCTCGCGAGCGGCAGCGCGGACGGCACCATCCGGCTGTGGAACGTGACCGACCCACGTCACGCCGTTCCACTTGGAACGCCACTCAAGGGGCATCTCGGCCCCGTCAACACGCTCGCCTACACCCCCGACGGCCATACGCTCGCCAGCGGCAGCGACGACGACACGGTACGACTCTGGGACACCACCGACCCCTTGAAGGCTGCACAGGCGGGTGCCCCACTCGCAGGCCACACCGAAGCCGTCGTAGCCCTGACGTTCAACCAAGACGGCCGCACCTTGGTGAGCGGCGGCAACGACAACACGGTCCGCCTATGGAACGTCACGCGCCCGTCGGAGGCTTCTCCTATCGGCCAGTCGATGAGCCCCAATGCCAGAACGGGCAACTTCCTGTCGTTCAGCCCCACAAGCCACATGCTCGGGGTGTCGAGCGGCACCGACACCGTCAGACTGTGGAACCTGGACGTCGACGAGGCGGTCCGCCACATCTGCTCGACCACGCGGGGCGTTCTGACGCAGGAGGAGTGGCATGCCTACCTTCCCCGTCTCCCGTACGCGCCGCCGTGCGATGAGTAGCGCGCAGGGGTTCACCTGGCCTGTCAGCCTGAGGACGTGGCCTCCGTCCGTGCAGATCCGCCCTGCCACCAGCGACCGGTCCTCAACAGGGCAAGGGAGGAGGTTCGGTACACGGTCTGTCAGGTGACGGTCGGCCCCTCGACGTTCCAGATCAGCGCCACTCGGGCGGAATATTGGCGAGCTGCTTCACCAAGTCCCAGTCGGCTGGCCGGAACTTCGGATCGTGCCACAGGACGCCGCTGGCGACCCAGTATCCGCGCAGCTCGCGGACCTGTGACACGTTGTCATCGCCGATACCGGACTCGTTGTGGCAGCGGGGACAGATGACGTACTGCGGCACTCCGTGCTCGTTGAACACCGCGTCGCCATCGTCGTATCCGCAGATCCTGCAGGCGGTCTCAGCCTTGTCTTCCTTACTCATCTCGACCGCAGCCCAGCCGCCAACGCCAAGCGCAACGACGTCCTATCCGGGGTTCATGGTCGCTGAGGCTGAACCACCTCAGGTCGCGACGCTGTCGACGCGTCAGTAGCCTGCTATTCAGTGGATGGTGCGTCCCTCGTGGGTGAGTATTCGCGCCATGGAACGCATCGTTGACCTTGATCAGGCCGTCGTCGAAATCACCGAGCGTCGGCGAGGCTGGGAACGTGCTGGCCTGGTCGTGGAAGCGGTGACCTGGCGGGATGAGGCAGCGCCGTGGCCGCAGGTCCTGGAGACGGAGCGGGGCCGGGTTCAGGATCCCGATTCAATGGGAGTGATGATCTCAGGCTCCAACGAGGCCGAACTCGGCGTCGTCTTGTTCCGAGGGGGCTGGGCGGACGTCGACGCCCTCACACTCGCTGGGGATGTTGTGGCCGAAGCTCCGGCTGTGGACTCACCGGTGCGGTTCGGCGTGCTGCTCGACAACTGCGTGATCCGCACTTTCGGTGTCCTGGCAACGTAGCCGGTCACCTGGCGTCGAGTCCGCGTTCGCCCAGTCGGCGTAGGAGGCGAGCGTCACGCAATTCCGGGCGTTCGCGAAATTCGCCATGGGGACGGCGGCCCGGAGGACTTGTGCTCAGTTTGTGGCGGTAGGCAGTTGTTCGGGCAGCAACTCCACGCCGAAACGTCGGTGCAGGGCCGCCATGTCCTGCCGGTCTTTGTCGTCGATCGGGTACCCCGTGTGGCACAACACCTGTCCCTGCGCGGTCAGGCAGCGTACTGGCTGTCCCTGGATGACTCCGCTGCCGCCGAACCATGAGGCGGCATAGACCCATACCTCGCCGTTTTCCATGGTGTAGTTGCCGTTGCCGTCCCGGTCGAAGACGACGGGGTGGACATCCACGCTACGTCCATCCTGGTCACGGAGGATGAAGCAGGAAGCCTTCGGCGCAACTGATGGGGACGGTGAGGACGACGGCGACGTACGGGCGGCCCCTGCGGCCGTGGTCGATGCCGCGCTCGAGGCAGCACCGGTACAGCTCCGCGTACGAGGCGACAGCAGGTCCCTACCGGAACCGGCGCCATTCGATCACGCCGCCGGTGTGCGGTCATCCGCCACGATCGCGTCGTCGCCAGGGGCGCAGTCGGCACCGGCGACTGCTCACCATCCCCCGTTCGTCACGTACACCGCGTACGGAATCAGGAGTGCCGGCAGGGTCAACAGGCGTGGTGTGAGGGGCCGGCCGCGATACAGGGGGCGGAGGACGTCGAAGAGGAGGAGCAGGAGGAGGACAAGAACACCGAACAGGATCATGGCGATCAGAGCGAAGCCGCCGTTCTCGATCTGGTCGTAGGTGCAGCCGTCCAAGTCCCCGCGGCCCAGGTCGGCGTACTCGCAGTGGCCGTAGGCGATGTACCAGCGCGTACAGAGAATGGCGACGGCCGCGGGAACACCTATCAGGAGGTGGACCAGCAGCGGCGGCAGACAGCCGCGCAGAGCGGGAAGGACGGTGCGCATCCAGCCACCTCACCAGGGCAGGGTCGACCGGAGTATGACGGAAGCCACTCCTCCGGCTACAGGGCCGTCACAGCGGCCTCAGCGTCATCGCTCGCCCGAGCCCGTGCCGCGCCGTACGGAGGACATGCGCACCGCCACCGCTGGAACCCTCGCCTCGCCCGGTTTGCTTGCGCACCCCGAGCCACACCCATGCTCGACCGTCGCTCCAGCCACCGCTCAGGCGGCGCCCATTGAACTGGACGCGGACGTTGCGGGCCGCCTCTTGGTAGGCCTTATCGGCCCAGCAGTTGAGGCCGGCTGCAGTGGGGGCATGCGTCTTCAGGACCGTGTTGCCGCGCCTCCGTCAGGTCGTACGCGGTTCCCAGCGGTGCGGGCGAAACTCGCAGCAGCGATCGCGTCCCATGACCTCGGCGGGGCACCGTTCCACGGGTCAGTGGACGCGATGCCATCCGTTCTGTTGCAGCAGGGACGCCCCCAGGGGTGTCAGGGCGTGCAGCACGGTGTTGGCGTGGCGGTGGCTGGTGATCAGGCCGGCGTCGCGCAGGACCGTCGTGTGGTGGCTGGCGGTCGTGGGGGTGACACCGGCGTGCCGGGCGGCCTCGGTGGTGGTGGCGCCGGTGGCCGCGGCGCGCAGGATGACGGTGCGGGTGGTACCGAGCAGGGCGTGCAGCGGTGCGTGGCCGTCGGCGCGCTGGGGGGCGCCGGGCGAGTGGTGGAGGGGGTAGAGCAGTACGGGAGGCAGGTCGGGGTCGGCCAAGGAGACCGGGGTGTTCCAGCAGAAGTACGAGGGGATGAGGAGCAGCCCGCGGCCGTTGAGGTGGATGTCGCACTCGGTCGGGTATTTGCCGAGTTCCAGGATGGGAGGGCGCCACCGGATCGAGGGCGCCAGGGTGTTCAGAAGCTGTTGTCTTTTCGATCTTGAGAGATGCGCGTCGAACGGGAGTCTCGATCGGGTGGTCGTGGGGTGCTTGGCGCATACGGACAGGGCCTCCTGAACAGCTCGTTGGTGTCGAATCACCGAGCAGCAGGAGGCCCTGGTGCAGCAGTCTTGCGTGCCGATGGCCGGGCAGTCCAGTGCGGTCACCTGGGAGTGTGACTGTCTGGCTCACCGGTTCGGAAACGCCGCCGACAACGGGACGCGGCAGCCTCGCTACCCGACGGACATGACGGACGGGGAGTGGGCTGTGGTCCGCCCGCTGCTGCCGGCGCCGGGCTGGATGCGTGGCCGGGGCGGCCGGCCGGAGGGATACTGCCACCGGGCCATGCTCGATGCGATCCGGTATCTCGTGGACAACGGGATCAAGTGGCGGGCCATGCCTGCCGACTTCCCGCCATGGGACCGCATCTACGCATTCTTCCGCCGCTGGCGCGACAACTCCCTGGTCAAGGAGTTCCACGACCGGTTGCGCGGCCGGGTCCGCGAGAAGCTGGGACGAGACGCGGAGCCGACGGCCGGTGTGATCGACTCGCAGTCGGTCAAAGCGGACGCCGTCGTCGGAACGGACAGTCGCGGTTTCGACGGCGGCAAACTCGTCAACGGCCGCAAGCGGCATGTCGTGGTCGACACGCTCGGCCTGCTGCTGGGCGTGATGGTCACCGCCGCGGACACCGGTGACCGCACTGCCGCTCGCGTGCTGCTCGGGCAGGTCGCCGACGTGCACCACCGGCTGGAGCTGGTCTGGGCCGACGGCGGCTACACCGGCCCCCTCGTCGCCCACTGCCTCACCACGCTCGCGCTGGTCCTGGCGATTGTGAAACGCAGCGACGACATGCGCGGCTTCGTGGTGCTGCCCAAGCGGTGGATCGTCGAGCGCCTCTTCGCCCACCTGATGCGAAGCCGCCGTCTGGTGCGCGACTTCGAACGCCGCACCGCCAGCGCCGAAGCGATGGTCTACTGGTCGATGACCCTGCTCATGACGCGCCGTCTTGCCCGGCCGGCCCCGGGGCGAGAGTGAACCGGCCCGGCTGTTGCTCGGCCAACCAGCCCCGCGCGACCAGGCGCTTCGCCTTCGACCGCAGCGCCTCCACCTTCGCCGGCACCGCGTCCAGCCCGAACATCCCGGCCAACTCCTGGCAGGTCAGCGCCCCTTGACGGAGCCGGTGCCGGTCCGCGAGCGCGGTGAGGATGCGCTGGTAGTCCACCGACAGCACCGACCAGGCCAGCCCCTCACGCCACACCGGCACCTGCGACTTCGGCTTCGCCGCATCCCGGGGTTCCGGCGGCGCGTCCGCATCCCGCGGATCCTCAGTGACCTCCGTGCCGGCGGTGTTGCCGTCGTGCGGAGCCAGCACCGTGTCGACCCGCCTGCGAGCAATCGCCCACTCCTGCCATTCCTGCTCGGCCGCGGCCAGTTCGGCCTGGATCCGGTCGGCCTCTTCCCGCAGCCCGTCGACTCGACGGCGAGCGGCGAGCTCGTGCTGTTCCAGCAGTCCGACGACTGACGGCATTCATGACCTCCCGGGGAACAACGACCCGACAGGCCACGACTCCCACGGAATCACCACTGCTATCCCCGACCAGCGGAAACGCACCGATCACGCCCGAAAAGACAACAGCTTCTGAGGGGGACTACCCAGACGAGAGATAAGGGCTGGAACAGCCCCGGAAGTGGGGCCCCCGAGGTGCGGGTCCTCGAGGCCGGCGGCGCATGGGGTCACTGCCACGTTCGCCTCGCGAGCCGTTCCCAACTACCGTCCTGCCCAGGCGTTGATCGTTAGTTGGTGTGTGTGACTTCTGCTGCTGGTGCGTCAGTTCCCCGTCGGGGCGCCCGGTGAGATCGGCCAAGTCGCCGGCGAACGCACCCGATTCGCCTGGGTCCTCGTTGTCAGCCACGATCCCAGGCAGCCATCTCTGCACCGACCACGCAAGCGGGTTACCGCGTCGACTCGATGTCTGCGGACTCAAGAGGAAATCGAGCTGCGAGTCGATCACCAATGCGGAAGACTCGAGTACTCGTCGCTCAAGTCCCTCGGGTGCCTCGCCGATGGCGGGCTCGTCGAGAGACAGGGCAGGGCGGCGAGTGCCCGGTCCGGCCGAGTCGTACGGGCAGAACAGTGCACGGGATGTGCGGTCGGGGCCCGAGGACTTGCATGCCTTGCGCATGGGAACCGCTCCAGGTGGCGGCAGGCTGCGCGGACAGGATGAGGAGGCGCGCATGCGCGTGGGGATGACGGTATTGCCGGAGTATTCCGGAGAAGCCGCCCGGAAGATCTGGGCAAGCGTCGAAGAGTACGGGTTCGACCACGGCTGGACTTTCGACCATCTCGGCTGGGACGGGCTGCTCGACGGCCCGTGGTACGGCACCGTGCCGACGCTGACGCTCGCCGCGCTGGTCACGTCGCGGCTGGAAATCGGCACGCTTGTGGCCAGCCCGAACTTCCGCCACCCGGTGGCCTTGTCCCGCGATCTGATCGGCCTCGACGAGATCAGCGAAGGGCGTCTCACTCTCGGCGCCGGCGCCGGCGCGGAGAGCGGGTACGACGTCGACGTTTTCGGGGAGGCAGCGCCGAAGAGCCGGGTTCGCAGGTTCGGCGAGTTCGTCGAGCTGCTCGATCGGCTCCTCCGCGAGGACCATGTCTCCTTCCAGGGTGACTACTACTCCGCCGTCGACGCCCGTTCGGTGCCCGGGTGCCGGCAGCGGCCGCGGCTGCCGTTCATAGTGGCGGCCAACGGTCCCGGGGCAGCATCTGTCGCGGCACGGCACGGGCAGGGGTGGGTGACGATCGGAGGGCGGGCGGAGCAGCTCGACGCATGGTGGCGTCTTGTCTCGGAGGCGAGCGACCGGATGACAGCTGCCCTCGCGACGCACGGACGCGAGGCCGATCCGGAGTTCCGGCGAATGCTGCAGACCGATGCCGCACCGGTACTCAGTATCCAGTCGGCCGACTGCTTCGACGATTTTCTGGGCCGGGCCGACGAGCTGGGGTTCACCGATGTCGTCGCCCCGTGGCCGCGTGCGCAGGGTCCCTTCTCCGCGCCGCGGTCGGTGGTCGACCGGATCGCCGCGGACGTTCTTCCCCGGTGGCGGACTTCGGGAAACGACTGACCGTCACCAAGAGCCGGGGGCATCACAGCGGTGCTCCTGACCGGCAGGCTTCACCACTCACGAATCTGCTGATCTACCAACGTGCGCACCGTCTCAGGTGACACCGTCAGCTGGGTAGGCCGGCACGTGGTGGGCTGCCCCTGAGTGAGTGGTTTTGAAGTGGGTGATTCGAGCAACGGGGCAAGACGTGAAACGTCGTTCCTGCAGGGATGCGTGAGTGACGTCGGTGCCCGAGCGGGTGGGTGGTTGGACGCCCGGCGTCTTCCCCCGTTGCTCGGCAGTAACGGTGCCACGGGGCGGCTGTGAGGACCCTGAACGATCCTGAAGACATCTTCAGGAAACCGGGTGTGGTCGTGGGTCATCCTGTGGGGCATGCGGATATTGGTGGTGGAAGACGACCCGCGGCTGGCCGAGCTGCTGCGCCGCGGGCTGGTCGGCGAAGGCTATGCCGTCGATCTGGCCCATGACGGGGTGCGCGGCCTGGAGTTGGCCCATGACAGCGGATACGACGCGATCGTCCTGGACGTGATGCTGCCCCGTCTGAACGGCTACCGGCTCTGCCAGCGTCTGCGGGAGGCCGGGGTGTGGACGCCGGTGCTGATGCTGACCGCCAAGGACGGCGAGTACGACGAAGCCGAAGGCCTGGACACCGGCGCCGACGACTACGTCACCAAACCCTTCTCCTTCATCGCCCTCACCGCTCGCCTGCGCGCCCTGCTGCGCCGCGGCCGCCCCGAACGCCCGACTGTCATCCGGGTCGGGGACCTGGAAATCGATCCTGCGGCCCGCAGCTGCCGGCGCGGCACCGCATCGGTGCCGCTGACCGCGCGGGAGTACGCGGTCCTGGAGTACCTCGCCCGCCGCAAAGGCGAGACCGTCACCAAGTCCGAAGTCCTCGACCACGTTTGGGACGACACGTTCGGCGGCGACGTGAACGTCGTCGAGGTCTACATCAGCACCTTGCGCCGCAAAATCGACACCCCGTTTCGGCGGCGCACGATCCACACCGTTCGGGGCGTCGGCTACCGCCTCGAAGCCGCAGAAAGCCCCGGCGCATGAAACGGCCGCGTGCGCAGGCACTGTGGCGACGGTTACGCCCCCGCACGATGCGCATGCGCCTCACCTTGCTCACCGCTGTCATCCCGCTGGTCCCGCTGACCGCAGGTGCTCTCCTGGTCGGGGCCAACTTCAAGACGTCGCTCTTTGAGGAAGCCCGGCGAACGGGTTCCGAGTGGCTCGTTGAGGGCACGCCCACCGCCCGTGTAGATCCGCCCTGCAGCCAGCAGCTGAAGTCTTGGTGCACCCTCCCGTCCGGGAAGTACCAGCGCATCCTGGGCTCCGCAACCGAGTTCCCGCCCTGCACCCAGCGGCCGGTCCTCGACAGGGCAAGGGAGGAGTATCGGTACACGGTCTGCCAAGCGGCAGTCGGCGCAAACCCAGTGACGAGCGAGACGTTCAAGCCGAAGCTGTCTCTCATCCCCTGGACCGACCCTCAGGAGTCTTCGTTCCTGTGGGGCAGCGTGATCAGCACTAAGATGGTCACCGGCCCTGATGGCCACTACACCGGCGTCGAACGCCTGGCTGTAATCCGTTCCATCGAGGTCTACCAAGCCCGGCTCAACACCATCATGTGGTCCCTGACAGGCAGCGTCCTCGGCCTCACACTCCTCATCGCGGCGAGCACCTGGCTAGCCGTCGGTCGTGCGTTGCGCCCGGTAGAAGTCATCCGCGCAGAGTTCGCCGACGTCAGCGCCCATCATCTCGACCGGCGCGTCCCCGTCCCCAGCGCCGGGAACGAGATCGCCCGGCTCGCCAGGACCATGAACAACACCCTTGACCGGCTCGAGGCCGCAGTCGACCAGCAGCGCCAGTTCGTCGCCAACGCCTCCCACGAACTCCGCACCCCTCTTGCCGCTCTGCGCACCGAACTCGAACTCGCCCTCAACTGGCCCGAGAACGCCAGTTGGCCGCAAGTGGTCACCGACGCCCTCGGCGACACCCTCCGCCTGCAACACCTCACCACCGACCTGCTTCTGCTGGCCCGCCTCGACGCCAGCAACGTCTCTCCACCCAACAGCCGCGAGCTCGACCTGGCCGACCTCGTCCGCGACGAAATCGCCCACCGGACCACTCCGCCCCACATCACCCTCGCCCCCCACACCCCAAGCAACCCTGTACTGGTGCGGGGCAGCCGCAGCCTGCTCGCCCGTGTCCTGGGCAACCTCCTCGACAACGCCGAACGCCACACCACCAGCCTCATCACCGTCCGTCTGACCCACGACCCGGACAGCCACGAAGCCGTCCTCGACGTCATCGACGACGGCCCCGGCATACCCGTAGAAGACCATCAGCGGGTCTTCGAACGCTTCACCCGCCTCGACGACGCCCGCACTCGCGACGCCGGCGGTGCCGGCCTCGGCCTGGCCATCGCCCAACGCATCGTGGCCACCCACCACGGCACCCTCACCATCACACCCGGCAACCATGGCGCGCACTTCAAGCTCCGCCTGCCGACCCAGAACAGCCCGCTTTGACAGAAGGAAGCACCTGGTCACGTAGCAGGCCACTGCTCCGTCGAGATGGTCCGCCTTCAGCCCCGTTTCACCCTCGCACCGGCAGCCTGGAGGGAGTTCCTGGCGTACGCTTCCGCGCGCTGATCCGCTGCCAGTAGGCGATCAGGGCGCGGGCCGTCTCGGTGGGGCGCTCCACGTTGGGAGAGTGGTCGGCGCCTTCGATGATCGTCCGGTCGGCGGCGAGGCGGGTGGCCATGCTGTCCTGCCAGGGGACCGGCCAGGCGTAGTCGTCGCTGCCGGAGAGGACGAGTTTGGGAATCGGTACGGCGGCCAGTTCGGCGACCCGGTCCGGTTCCGTGAGGAGCTGGCGGCCCGTCGTGGTGAGCTGTTCGGGAACGGTGTTCAGCCAGCGGCGGTGGAGGAACTCCGCGACGTCGGCCGGGAGTTCCGCCGCCGCCTGCTCCGACCTCGGTGACTTCTGCATCTCCTGCCACAGGATTTCCTTCCCCAGCACCGGCAGCCACTCGACGAGCAGCCGTACACGCTTCTGCTGCTCGGGCTGCACCGCGGCGGGGCCTGATCCCATCAGGGTCAGGGAGGCCCAGGGGCAGGCAGCCGCGGCGGCGAGAACGGCCGCGCGGGCGGTCAGGGCACCCATGGAGTGCCCGAGGAGGTGCACCGGGGTGCCCGGTGCCTCGTCGAGCGCCGTCGTCTGAGCCCATACGTCGGCGGCCAGTTCGTGCTGCGCATAGGCCTTCTCGTCCGCCGGGCCGGGGGTTTCGTACTGGCCGCGGCCGTCGACCGCCACCGCGCGGTTGCCCGCCTCGCTCAGGGGCCGCAGCAGCGGCAGGAAGTCCTCCTTGCTGCCGATGAACCCAGGCACGAGCAGCACGGTGCCGGCGTGTGGGACCCCGGCGGGCGGGGTGCAGTCGAGGGCGGCGAAGGCGCCTCGGTCGGTCTCCAGGAGTCCTGCGCGTGTCCGTGGGGGGAGGGCGAGGCTCGGGGGTCGGCTCATGGGAGGAGGGTAGGGGAGGAACGTTCGCCGTTGGCCTGGTGTTCGACTACCGCGCCGGGACGCTCAGTTCCTGTCGGACCCGGGTGAGGAAGGCGCCGACCGGGCGCAGATCCCGGTGCGGGGTGAGGCCGGAGACGAGCCGGAGGACGTAGTCGCGGGCGCGACGGGAGTGGACCTGCTGGAGGTTGTCCACCGAGCGGTGTCCGAGGGCCAGGCTCTGTTCCAGGTCTCCGGCCTTGAGGTGGGCGGTGGCGACGACCGCGAGCCGCATGCCCACCGATCGGGTGAAGGCGTTCGGTGCCATCGCCTCCGCCTGCTCGTGCCAGGCGAAGCACGCCCGGGAGTCGCCGAGGTCGCGGTGGATCTCGGCAGCGTCGGCGGCGAGCCGGGGGCGGGTGAAGAAGTCGAGCCACTCCGGTGTGCCATCGGGGGGTGCGGCGTCGAGGAGGCGCTCGGCGGCCGCGAGGGCGGTGCCAGCGGCTCGGCCCTCGCTCGCCCGAGCGTGCGCGCGGGCTTCGATGAGCCGGGTGAACGCCAGGACACGGGTGCTCGCGTGGTGCATGGCCGGGCCGAGCGCGCCCTGGATCATGTCGAGGGCTGTGGCGGGTCGGCTGTAGAGGGTGGCGTGCAGGGCCATGGTGGCCAGGACATAGGTGGTCGCGTCGAGATCGTCGGCCGCGCGCGCCCAGTACAGCGCACGGTCGAAGTGCCGGCGGGCGGCAGCGTGTCGCCCGGTGTCGAGCGCGGCCCAGCCGGCCAGACGGGCCAGTTCGGCACAGATCGCGCACAGTTCGTGTTCGCGGGTGGCTGAGAGCGGCCGGCCGAAGAGAGGGAGGGCCCACTGGTCGAGCAGATGAGCCGCGGCCTGCGCCTGGGCGCTGCCGCCGCCGTACCGGGAGTCGCCGTGCCGGACGGCGGCGACGGCGCGGCGCAGTGCCGCGACCTCCTCCCGGCGGACCTGGTGGCGGTCCGCCTGTTCGGATGGCCGCCACGAGGGTCGGCCGTAGGTGGGTAGGGCGGCGGAAAGGGTGCCACCGCCCGCCGCGGAGAGCAGTATTCGACGGTTCATGGGACGACCTCCGTCGGTCGGCTGTCGGCTCAGGCGGCCGTGGTGAGTTGCCCGGCCAGATCCCGTACGTCTTTCAGGTAGGCGACCACGACCGGCTCGCGGCGCCAGGGCGCGAGCGACTCGGTGTAGATCTTCAGGTAGTCGAGTCCGCGGATGCTCTGCAGCCGGGCGAACAGCCGCAGGGACTCACCTCCCAGCCGCAGCGAGTGCTCCAACTCGCCCGACTGGGCGTGGGCGGTCGCCAGGACGGACAGCCGGATGCCGCGGGAACGCGCGTAGGCGTCCCCGGGCATCGAGCCCAGGGCGTGCCAGGAGAAGGTGGCCCGGGGATGCCCAAGGTCGCGGAAGATCTCCGTGGCGTCGGTGACGATCCGCTGCCGGGAGAAGAACTCGATCCAGGGGCGCTCCCCGGCACCCTCCGCCGCACCGCGTTCCTGGAGCCGCTCGGCGGTCGCGAGACAGGAGGCGGCCGCCCGGGCGTCCCGCTGCCGGGCGTGGGCGCGTGCCTCGATGAGTTTGGCGAACCCCAGTACGCGCGGGTCGGCGGTGGGGACCCGCTCGTAGGCGCCCTGGGCCATGTCGATGGCCTGGGAGGTGAAGCCGCGCATCAGCGCCTGCATGGCCATGGTGCTGAGCACATACGAACCGAGGTGCACGTCGCTGCCTGCCTTGGCCAGCCGCAGCGCCTGGATGAAGTGGCGCTGGGCGACCTGGTGCTGGCCGGCATCGAAGGCGGTCCAGCCGGCGAGCCTGGCCATCTCGGCGGTCACCGAGAACAGGTCGCGTCCGTCGTGCTCGGAGTACCGGCCGTCCAGCAGCGGAGTGACCCGTTCGTACAGATAGGCGGTGAGCGAGCGGGATTTCCAGGTCGCACCGCCGAACCGGGAGTCCCACATCCGGGCGGAGTCGGCCGCCTCCCGCAGTTCCTCGATGTGCGACCGGTCGACCGTGATCCGCCCGGAGGGGGGTGACAGGGCCTCGGTGGGGTTGACGAGCCAACGGGTCACCGGTTCCGAGAAGGCCGAGACCACGAAGGGCGAGCTGGCGAGGAAGGTCCGCCGGTTCACTGTGCTCCAATACGACGATGCTTCGCTGATCGCGTCGCGTTGGCCCCTCGGGAACTCCAGACCGGCGTCGCGGTCCAGATGACCGGGCCGCTCCATGCCGATCTCTCCCAGACCGACCGGCCTGCCCAGCCCTTCGGACAGTACGGCGCAGATGTGCTGCGGTACCGGCCAGCGCGGGCGTACACCGCGCCGACACCAGTTGGCCACGGAGGTGTGCGTGTATTCACTGGTGATTCCGTGCGACAGGCAGATCTGGTTGAGACGGTGGGCAAGTCTTTTGTGACTGATACCGGATTCCTCGATCAGGCTCTCCAGTCGGACGTTTCGCTGCGGTCGGGATTGCCTCTCCGCGGCTACATCAGTCACGTGCGCCCACCTCCTCCGAGGGCCGACTACGCGTGAACACCAGCATAGAGGCGGGCAGTTGGCGTGAGCGTCGGACGCGATTCATGAGCCCCCCTATGAGCCCTGCCGAGGGTTCACAGCGGGCTGATCTCCTGATGAAAGACAATCCGGCTCCCGGAATGGAGAGGATCGTGCGAAAGAACGGAAAGAGGAATTCCGCAGACGTCGGGCGCAGGCGTGCCGGGCGTTGGATGGTACTTACGGCTCGCTGGTCCGCCGCGTTGCTGTGCGCCTATGTGCCCCTGGCGAACCAGCTGCCGTCCCTGATGCCGGCCCCGCTGCTCAACGTGCTGGCCCTGCTCGCCGGGTTGCACGCGCTCCTGCCGCTCGACGGCGTCCCCCGCACGGTTCGTACGAGGGATGCCGCGTCTGCGGCCTGCCGTACCGACTCCGCGCGCCGGGTGCGCACCGCCGACACCGCGCACCCAGTACGTGCCGTCGGCACCCCGTGGGCCGTGGCACGTCACCGCGACCGCACACGGCTCTGCGGACCGAGGCCCCGTGCACACCACCCGGGACGCATGCACCGTCCGGGGCGCCCGAACCGACTTCTGGTGAGGGCGTCGGACGGCTCCGGACCACTGACCGCGAGTGGACGGACGGGGTCCCGCGCACAGGGGGCACCTTCGTCCTCCCACCGCCGAGGAGAGCGCTGAACGCGCAAGTTCGCGCGGCTCGCAGCCTGGCCCGGGCAGGGTCATCTCTCACCCGTTGGGCCGCACACCAACCTCTCCCCCACCAAGTACTCCGGTCGGCATGCGGCGGCCGTGGTCAGTTCGGGGCGCCGTCACCCGTTGTCTGTGGGAGGCTCAGGGGCAGGCCCGCGGAGCCGTCTGGGGGCTCTGTCTCGGCCCGAATCGCAGCAACTGGAGCCATCAGCATGAACAACGATCACCGTCCCTTCCGTCTGCTCGTCACGGGTGGTGGGACCGGCGGTCACACGTACCCGGCCCTGACTGCGGTGCGAACGCTTCACGCCCGTCTTGCGGCGCACGGTGAGCGGTTGGATGTCCTGTGGGTGGGCGAGGCGGACAGCCTGGAGTCGCGGGTTGCGGCGGCCGAGGGCATCGGCTTCGAGTCGGTGGCGGTGGGCAAGATCCGGCGGTCGAAGAACCCGGTCAAGATGGTGTCCCCGGCGAACATCAAGGACATGAGCCGTGTTCCGCTCGGTGTGCTCCAGGCCCGCAAAGCGATCAACCGTTTCGGTCCGGATGTGGTGCTGGCGACGGGCGGCTACGTGGCGGTCCCGGTCGGCGTGGCCGCGACCCGCCTGTGCCGCGTCCCGCTGGTCGTGCACGAGCAGACCGTGCGACTGGGGCTGGCCAACCGGACCCTGGCCTCAGCGGCGACGCGGGTCGCGGTGTCCTCACCGTCCACGCTGCCGCTCCTGCCCGAGAGCGTGCGCGCCGCCGCGGTGGTGACAGGCAACCCGGTGCGACCGGAGGTGTTCACCGGACAGGCCCAGAAGGCGGTCGACGCCCTGGGACTGCAGGGGTTCGACCCGCGGCTGCCCACTGTCTACGTAACCGGCGGCGCACAGGGATCCCAGCAGGTCAACACCCTGGTGCGTGACGTGCTGCCATGGCTGGTGGAACACGCCAACGTGATCCACCAGTGCGGGCGTGACAACGTCGAGGAGCTGCGCCGGCAGACCGGGCACCTGCCCGCAAGCGGCGCGGCGCGCTACCACCTGACCGGGTATGTGGGGGCTGAGCTGCCCGACGTCCTGGCCCTGGCGGACGTGGTGATCTCCCGCAGCGGCGCCGGGACGATCGCCGAGCTCACCGCGCTGGGCAAACCGGCCGTCTTCGTCCCCCTCGCCACCTCGGCCGGCAACGAACAGGCCCACAACGCACGCCACCTGGCCGACAGCGGAGCCGCCGTCGCACTGATCGACGACGTGTCCGCCCAGCGGCTGCAGGACGCCGTGGCACCTCTGCTGACGGACCCGGCACAGCGCGCAGCCATGGCAGAACGGGCCCGTGCGCACGGTCGCCCGGATGCTGCTGAGCGCCTGGTCGATGTGGTGCTTGCCGCGGCCGGGAGGTAGGCCCCGGCCACAGGTGGTCACGGGTGGTGCCGGTCTGCACCCTCCTCTATGAGGCCGGCACACGCGGCGGTTCAGCTGCAGCGCCTGACCACCGACCTGCTCCCGCTGGCCCATCTCGACGAGGTCTGTACCCACACTCTCGGCGGCGCTACTACCCAACACACGCCTCCGCACCGGAGGCGCCCACCTGCTCGGGCCACAGGCAGCCGGGGGCAACAAGGAGCGAATCGGCGTCGGCACCGACGTCGAGTCAGTTGCGGCTCAGTGTCCGCGTCACGCCCGCCACGACCGTCGTTGTCAGGATCCAGCCGACGGCGATCAGCCCGTACGCGAGCCCTTGTACGGCCCTCTCATCCCAGTGCCAGCCGTCCCGCTGGCCGAGCCCGCCGAACGGCACCATCAGATCGAGGGCGTACGCGATGGGGTTGAACGGTGCACCCTCGCCCTTCTTGTTCGGTACGGGCGTGTGCGCGGCGAAGACGACCGAGCCGAGCAGTGTGAGCACCGCGAGCCAGATCCCGGCGATCCACGGCCGGTACCCGTATCCCACGGTTGCTTCGAGCAGCCAGCCCCAGGCCCGGCCGGCCGAACCGAGCGTCGCCCGGCGCCGCCGCTCGCGCACCAGGAGCACGCGGCGTGCCTCGTCCTCGTGCCCGGATCGCCGGTAGTACGAGGCGAGTTGCTCGTAGGGCTGCGGCGCGTAGACCGGCTGGTGGCGCAGCCATGCGAGCCGGTTCGTCACGTCTTCGCGGCGTGTGCCCGCGGTCTCGCCGAGCCAGTCGTAGGTGAATCCGTCCAGGCCGAGTGTCGTGGGCCAGGTGCGGGGGTCGTCCTGGAGTCGGCTCGCGTGTGCGTTGCGCAGGTTCACGCCGCCCGTGGGCGGTTGGGCGAACTGCAGGTCGAGCGCCTCGGTCCGCATCCCCACGCACATCACCGAGGAGCCGGATCCGGTGAGTTCGGCGTCCCGCAGAGAGACCAGGTCGTCCACCTGAGCGCCGCGCAGGCGTATCCGACCGTCGGCCCGCAGGCCCTGGAGCCGCACGTTCGATGCCTTCACGGCGTCTCCGTGGAAAGCGCGCGCGTCCGCCGCCCCGACAGTGATCCGCGCCCCGCGCATCCACAGCCCTCCCGGCAACTCGGCTCCGGGGAAGCCGACTTCGCCCTCCGCATGGAAGCCGTCCTCACAGAAGACGCCGCCACGGGCGACGAGCCCGCCTCCTTCCAGGGCAGTCCGCCCCGGTGCGACCAGATGCGCGCCGTCGAGGCGTACCCCGCCCGCGATGTCGGCGTGCACCAGGTCCACGGCGCTCTCGGTCCCGTCGCGCTCGCCGATGACCGACCGGCGCAGGTCAAGCCGCCCACTGAACTGGGTGGTTGACGCCCTCAGTCCGGGCAGCGTGCAGCCGACGACGGCCACAGCGAGCGTCGTCGCGCCCTCCAGACTGAGGGTCTCGTCGAAGCGGCACGCCTCGAACCGCACGGCCCGCCGGATCTCGGCTCCGTCAAGCCGCAGCATCCCCCTGACCCGGGCGTCGCGCAGGACATACGGCTCCGATCCCGAGCTCTCGTCGAGGATCTCTCGTCTGACGCTCTCGGCGTCGACGCTTCGCTCAGGGGTGGGCGACACGGGGCGCTATGGAGCTGGTGCGGGCGGCGGGGGAAACGGTGAAGGTGAGGCTGGACCCGAGTGCGGGCCTGGGGTCGCGGATGTGGATGGCGGTGACGGGGCCGTGCAGTCGTGCCGCGGTGTTCATTCGACTCCTTGCACTCCCTCCAGCAGGCGCGCGCCCTCATCGTGGACGACGCAAGTGACCGCAGCATTCCACACACGGGGTGCAAGCCACTCGCCTGGTCAGGCTCGTGGGTCGTGTGTTCGCTGGAGGTGGCCGCCCCGACAGGCCGGCGACCGAGACGTGATCAGGGCTGATCGCTGATGGCTCGGTAGGCCGCGATGAACAGGGTGTAGCACAGGTCGATCAGTTCTTCGACGGTGGCGTTCTGGTGGCCGAGTGTCCAGTCCACGAGGAGTTCGTTGACTCCGCCGACCAGGCTCATCGTGGTCATGGAGAGCCGGCTGCAGGAGGTTTCCGGGGCAGGTGGCGGTGCGACGACGGCGGCGATGAGTGCGGCGAATTCGTGCAGGACCTCACGGCGGCGCACTTCGAGGCGGGGGCTGGCGCCCACGACCTCGATGAGCACCAGGCGGGCCATGCGGGCGTCACCGGTCAGTGTGCGGATGAACACCTCGAGGCCGGCGCGCAGTTGGGCGTCGACATCGGGTGCGGCAGCGGCTGCGGCCTGCGCGGTGTCGGCTCTGATCGTAGCGATCAGCTCGTTGTAGACCCCGGCGAGTAGGTCTTCGCGGTCGCGGAACGACTCGTAGAAGTAGCGCTCGGTCAGTCCGGCGTGCGAGCACACCTGCTTGACGGAGACCGAGGCGTATCCGGCCGTGCCGAACAGGTCGAGGCCCGCCTGGATGAGGCGGGTGCGGCGCTCCTGCTGTCGTTGCGCCGCATCGCGTCCGCCGTAGCGCCGCCCGGCGGTCTGTGTGCCGGTCATTTCTCCCCTTCGCAGAGGTGTTGACACCGGTGTGCTCTGAACTGACACTCTAGCTTGTCAGTTCATCTGACATGGCGTCGTGTCAGAATGGCATAGGCCGCCTTCCGCTCAGCGTTCCGCTCATGCCCAGGGCAAGAAAGGGGCTCGACCGTGGCAGCACCGCCCAGGAACCCGTACAGGTTCAGCCGAAGAGACCGCGACAGGCTCCCCCGCACACGACCGCTGACCGGCCGAGTGATCGCGGTCACCGGGGCGGGCCGCGGCATCGGACGTGCCGTCGCGGCCCGGCTCGCCGCAGCCGGAGCCGCCGTGGCGATCGGCGATCTCGACGCGGAGCTCGCCGTCGAGACGGCTGGTGCCATCGGCGCGCATCCCGGTGGCCGACTGCTCGGACTGTCTCTCGACGTCACCGACACGCCTTCCTTCGACGACTTCCTGCACACCGTCGAGACCCAGCTCGGGCCGATCGACGTACTGGTCAACAACGCCGGAATCATGTGGGTGGGCCCCTTCGCGGAGGAACCGGAGGAAGCCGCCCTGCGCCAGTTCGACGTCAACGTCCACGGCGTACTGCGCGGGATGAAACTCGTGATCCCGGAGATGCGGAAACGCGGTCACGGCCACGTGGTGAACATCGCCTCCGCCGCCAGCAAGGTCGCCCCGCCCGGCGAGGCGACCTACGCGGCCACGAAGCACGCCCTCCACGGCTACAGCACAGCCGTCCGCGCCGAACTGCGCGGCACCGGCGTGCACGTGTCCCTGGTGATGCCCGGCGTTGTGGACACCGAGCTGGCCGTGGGCACCGCGACCGGCCCCACCCGGCGCCTGACGACGGATCAGGTGGCCGACGCGGTGCTCGACGTCGTACTGCGCCCGCGGTTCGAGGTCTTCGTTCCCCGCCAGGTGGCCGCCCTGACCCGACTGGCCGCGCTGCTGCCGGGCCGTGCCCGCGACGCCCTGCATCACCGCCTTGTCCCCGACCAGCTCGCCGCCCTGTCCGACCGGTCGGTCCGCGCGGCCTACGAGCAGCGCACCCGGACCGCCCGCCATCCCGAAGGTTGAGCCCGTGACCACCACGCCCAAGCCGGCGCCCAGCGCGAAGAAGGCCCAGGACACCGCCGCTCTGCGTCCCATCCCCGAATTCGAAGGTGTCCACGACATATGGCCCCGCGGTGACCGGCTGCGCGCCGTGCGCAGCGCCGCCGCCACCTACCGTGAGCGGTTCGTCCAGCAGGGCCGCATCCACGCCGTGCGCAGTTTCGACATCGCCGCCGCCCCGTACCCGACCCGGTTCGGCTTCCATGGCGCCGCGCTCGCCGTCAACCCGTTCGTGAGCATCGTCAACCGGATGCTCGTCGTGCAGTTCGACGGCTTCGACGGTGAGCCCAAAACACTGGTGTGGGAGCCGACCGTCGCCGCCGGAACGGCTCAAGCACCGTTCTACGCCCAGCTCAAGCGGCTGGCGGGGGACTTTCTCACCGAGCACGTCTTCGCCCGCTACTACCAGGACCCGAACACCGTCCTGCCCTCCTGCGGTCTGCGACCTGAGGACGTGGACTTCGTCAGCTTCGACCATCTGCACGTCCAGGACGTGCGCATGATCATGGGAAGCACCAGCACGATTCCCGGCGAACGGACGCCCCGCGAAGCGCTGTTCCCGCGCGCCCGGCTGTTGGTGCACCGCAGGGAACTGGGCACCTTCGCATCGACGCACCCGATGCAGTGGGCCTGGTACGTCGACGGAGGCATGGACGGGGTACCGGACGAGCGCGTCACCGCATTCGACGGCGATGTCGAACTCGGTGTCGGCGTCAGCCTGTTGTGGACCCCCGGCCATACGGACGGCAACCACTCCCTGGTGCTGAACACCCCCGACGGGGTGTGGGTCTCCTCCGAGAACGGCATCTCGGCCGACAACTGGCAGCCCGAGCTCTCCCGCATCCCCGGGGTGCGCCGCCACGCCGCGTTCTACGGCCATGAGGTGGTGCCCAACGCCAACACCCTGGAGGACTCCCTCGACCAGTACGACTCCATGGTCAAGGAGAAGACTCTCGCCGACCCCAGCCGACGCGATCCGCGCTGGCTGCAGATCCTGCCCTCCTCGGAGTTGGCGCCCTTCAAACGGCAGTGGCCGGTGCGGCCCAGCTTCCTCCACGGCGGTCTGAACTACGGCGAGTTGACCCCTGCCGGAGGTGGCCGATGACTGGCCCGGCCGCCCGCCGAATCGCCGTAGACAGCGTCGACGGCGGGGAGTTGGCCGCCTACCAGTGGGGAGCGTCCACGGCTCCTGCGGTGGTGCTGGTCCACGGCTATCCGGACACCAGCGCCGTGTGGCGCCCCGTGGCGGAGTGCCTGGCCGACCGCTTCCACGTCACCGCCTTCGACGTGCGCGGAGCCGGTGCCTCCCACCGGCCCAGGGGTCTGCGCGCCTACCGGCTGTCCCGCCTGGAAGCCGACCTGGAGGCGGTTCTCGACGCCGTGAGCCCCGACCGCCCAGTGCACCTGGTCGGACACGACTGGGGATCGATCCACTCCTGGGAGTCGGTCACCGGCACCCGCCTGGCCGGGCGGATCGCCTCGTTCACCTCCATCTCCGGACCCTGCCTGGACCACGTCGGCCACCTGATCCGGGCCCGCCTCCGGCCGCGGCATCCGGATCTGCCGAAGATGCTGCGGCAGGCCGCACGGTCCTGGTACATCACCTACTTCCATCTTCCGCTCCTGCCCGCCCTGACCTGGAGAGCACTGGGACACCGCTGGCGCGCCTTCCTCACCGGATCCCAAGGCGTACCCGGGGACACTCCCTACCCCGCGCCGACGCTGGCCCGCGACGCCGTGTCCGGCACCGCGCTGTACCGCGCCAACATGCTGCCCCGCCTGCTGCGTCCCCGGGACCGGCGGACCACCGTCCCGGTTCAACTCATCATCCCCACCCGCGACTTCTGCGTCACCCCGGTGCTGTCGTACGGAGTGGAGCACTGGACGGGCCAGATACAACGGCGCCCGATCGACGCCGGGCACTGGGTACAGCTCAGCCACCCCGAGGAGATCGCGTCCCGGATCGCGGAATTCGCCCACCGCGTCGAAGACGGCTCCCGCCGCGATCCGGACCACACCCCGCACCCGATCTGACAGCCCAGCAGTACTGGACGACTGCCTGACCGCCCCTTCGCACACACCGATCGCCGAGGGAGGAACTTCTCATGTTCCGAGCCGCACATGCCCGCCCGCACCGTCCGTCCGAGCCCATCGACCACCACGACCTGGTGCTGCAACCCCGGGACGTCACCTTCGACTGGGGCGCCACCCCGCTGCACTGGCTGCCGGGTGAGCCCTTCGCGACCCACACCTTCGATGTGCTCCACCTCATGCTTCCCGAGCTCGAACGCTGGTTCGTGCGCACCTTCGAGCAGGCACTGCCACTGATCACCGATGACCGGCTGCGCGAGGACGTACGCGGCTTCATCGGCCAGGAAGCGATGCACGCCGAGGCGCACCAGGAGGTCCTGGAGCACCTGCTCGCCAAGGGGCTGGACCCGGCTCCGTACACCCAGCAGTCCGAATGGATCTTCCGCAGGGTGCTCGGGGACCGGCCGGAGCTGACGCCGGCCGCCGCCCACGCGCACCTCCTCCAACGGCTCGCCCTCATCGCCGCCTTCGAGCACTTCACCGCGTACATGGGTCACTGGATTCTCAGCAACGGGCACCTGGACCAGGCCGGCGCGGACCCCGCGATGCTCGATCTGTTCCGCTGGCACGGTGCGGAAGAGGTCGAACACCGATCCGTCGCGTTCGACCTGCTGGTGCACCTCGATCCCCGGTATCGGCGCCGAGTGGTCGGCATGCTCGTCACCGCCCCGGTGCTGACCCGGCTGTGGATCCGCGGAGTCCGCTTCCTGATGAGCGCCGACCCCGAACTCGACGACCGCGTCAAGGTCCGCTTCCGCGATTACCTGACCGCGGCCCGCAAGAACCTGTTGCCCCCGCCGGGCGCATTCGCCCGCTCGGTACTGCGCTACTTCCGCCCCGGCTACCACCCGACCCAGGAGGGCTCGACCCAGCAGGCGGTCGCCTACCTGGCGGCGTCCCCCGCTGCCCGAGCGGCTGCCCAGTGACCCAGCAACCAGCAAGGCATCCCATGGACATCAGCACACCCGTCACTTGGCCGCCGGACCTGTACGGCAGGCCGCGCAGCGACTCCTTCATGCAGAAGCTGGCGGCTTTCAGCGACAACGCGGTCACGCGCCTCGCGCGGCGCAGCACTCCTCCCCGGCGCCCGCCGGCCACCGAGATGCCCGTGATCCGGGAACTGGTGGTCGCCGCCAAGCACCAGGAGGCCGAGGATGTCGTCTCCCTGCGGCTGGCAGCACCCGACGGGGCAATACTCCCGCCCTGGCAGCCCGGCGCCCACATCGAACTGCGCCTGCCCTCCGGCCGCAAGCGGCAGTACTCCCTGTGCGGCGACCCTGCCGACCGGTACGGGTACCGCATCGCGGTGCGTCGCATCGCCAACGGCGCAGGCGGATCGGCCGAGGTGCACGACGCCCTCGCAGACGGTATGCGGGTCACCATCACCGGGCCCCGGAACGCCTTCCCCTTCGCCGCCGAGACGTCCATCCTGCTCATCGCGGGCGGCATCGGAATCACCCCGATCCTGCCGATGGCTCGGGAAGCCGCCCGGCGCGGACTGGACTGGCGGCTCGTGCACACCGGCCGCAGCCGCGCCTCGATGCCCTTCGCGGCAGAGCTGGCCGAACTCGCGGCCGCAGCCCCTGGCCGGGTCTCCATCCGTCCTGACGACGAGTCCGGCGCGCCTGACGCAGCCGAGCTGTTGAGCGTGAGCCCGGCGGCGGGTGCGGTGTACTGCTGCGGGCCCGCGCCCATGATCGACGGCGTCCGGCGCGCATTCGGTGGCAGCCGCGCGTCAGCCCTGCACTTCGAGCGCTTCGCCCCGGCCCCGATCACGGACGGCCGTCCCTTCGAACTTCAACTGGGCGGCACCGGACGGGTTCTGCCCGTGCCCTACGACCGCTCCGCCCTGGATGTTCTCCACGAGGCCCTGCCGGACCTGCCGTTCTCCTGCCGCCAGGGGTTCTGCGGCACCTGCCGGATACGGGTGGCCCAGGGCCAGGTCGATCACCGTGACCGCCGGCTCACCGCCACCGAACGCGCGGCCGGCGCCATGCTGCCCTGCGTCTCGCGTGCACCGGAAGGAGAGCGGTTGGTGCTGGAGGTGTGAGCGATGGCCGAGCGCCCGCGGAGCGCGGCCGTCGCCGCGAGGTACCTCAGCGGCAGGGTTGATACCCGACCCATAGAGCGACGGCTTCGCAAGTACCCTCTGCGTTCCCGCGACGCGAAGCTGTCCGCCGAGGACATCGCCTGCGGCTACCGCCAACTCCAGGAAGGGGGAACGGGGCGAAACGCTCAGTGGATCTGGTTCCCTCAGGGCCGCCGGGCTGCCGGCCGGGTCAGTGGGACCAGGCGGCGGTCCCCGAAGGTGACCATCGCGTGCACAGGTGTGGCGCTGGCGCGCATGAGCGCCGCGACGCCCCGGCGGCCCTGCCCGCGGGCGAGCTCCGACCCCGCGCTGATCATCAGGGCGGTGAGGGCCGGCATGGGACGACCGAAGAGCGTGATCTCCTTGATGCGTGCGTCGTCGTCGAGCCGCAGCAGTTGCGCCTCCTCGAACGGCTGGGACCCCACCCGCGCTCGGTAGAACAGCGCGTAGGCGTCGCCCTCGCCGGTCTGGGTGTGGAAGCGGATGTCCTCTACCGCCGTGAACGCCGAGTTCAGGAAGGAGCGCAGCTGGTCAGGTCCCTCGAAGCGGAACTGCTCGGTGAGCGGCGAGCTGAGGACGACGTCCCGGCTCAGGCACGCGACCGCGGCGTCGACGTCACCGCGTTCTGAGGCGGCGCGCCAGCTCGCGACGGTAGCGGCGGCGGAGTGCAGGGTCTCGGACATGGCTCTCTCCCGGTATCAACGACGCGATGGAGCGCGGGGGTGGCGGATGTCAGCCGGCCAGCTTGTTCATCGTGCGGATCTGCTTGTCCAGGACCCAGGCGGGAACGAAGCGGAGCATGCGTGCGCGTCCGGCCATGGGACCGGCGGCGTAGCGCAGTTTCGGCTTCGCGTCGGTCGCTGCCGCGACGACCGCCCGGGCGACCACGGCGGGGTCGTCACCGCCCTTGATCGCCTCCGTCATCAGGCGGTCGAAGACGTGCCGCTGGTCGGCGTAGGTCTGCAGGGGGGTGTCGGGCTTGGCACTGTTGGCCTCGAATCCGGTCCTGGTGTAGGCGGGTTCGACCAGGAGCGACCGGACGCCGTACTGCCGCACCTCGTGGTCCAGGGACTGGGAGTAGCCCTCGATCGCGTGCTTGGACGCGCCGTAGACGGCCATGTAGGGAGCGGGGATGAACCCCTGCACGGACGAGAGGTTGATGATGCGTCCGCGCCCCTGGGCGCGCATGTGCGGCAGCACCTCCTTCACCATGCGCATGACCCCGAAGACGTTGATGTCGAAGACGCCCTGGGCCTGCGCGAGGGAGGTTTCCTCGGCCGCGCCGATCGAGCCGATGCCGGCGTTGTTGACCAGGACGTCGATCCGCCCGAACCGGTCGATCACCTGCTGGACCACGGTGGTGACCGACTTGTCACTGACCACGTCGAGGTCGAAGAACGTCACACCCTGGAGCGGGGTGACGCGTGAGGTGTCCCGGCCCGTGCCGGCCACCTCGAAACCCGCCGCGACCAGCGCTAGCGCGGTTTCCTTGCCGATACCGGAGGACGCGCCCGTCACCAGTGCCACCGGCCGATTTGTCGTCATCATGAACTCCCGGACTCCAGAGGAAACCGATCGGTTTCACCTCCGCCCCACTGTAAACCGATCGGTTTCCACGTACAAGCTCAAGCAAGGAACTGATCCCGGGCACGCCTCACGGGCTGCCTTCAGGTCGGGCTGACCCGTGCTGCGATCGCCGAGTTCGCACCCAAGGGCTGCTTCGGCGACTTCTGCACCTCTGCCGAGACGATGGAGAGGCGAAGGGGGCGCGAGCGGGCATGGCGCACGGGACACAGACCTGCGGTCCGGTGTCGTCATCCATGACCACGACCCGCCGTGCCGCTTGAGGCCGCTTCAGCGAGGCGTTCCGTACCCGTGGATCCCCGGGATGACGAGTTGTCCGCCTGTCTGTCCGGCCTGGTCGATGTCGGCGTCGTCCAGGCTGAGTTGAAGCTTGAGACCGAGTTCGCCGATCGTGTCGTAGAGCCACTCCGGGACGGTGTCCGGGGTGAGGTGCACACGGAGGATGGGTGGCGTGGGAAGGTTTTCGACGCCGGAGACGGTGCCTGTCAGGCTTTCGACGTACATGGTGATGTCGTCGCCCTCGAGGGTGGACGTGGAGCCGGGTGCTCCGTCGATGTGCTGGATCTGCGGGCCGGCGGACACCGCCATCTTCAGGTCGCGGATGTTGACAGCCGCCGCGGAGAACTTGAGTACCCGCTTCGGTCCGGCGGCCGTGTTCACGGTCACCACGCCCTGGAAGACGAGGTCTTGCAGTTCGAGGCGGCTCCCCTGCATGTTCCATGCCTCGGCGGAGAATCGGCCGGCCTGATGGTCCTCGGGGGCTTTGAGGTCACTGATGTCGCAGGTGCGGGCGGCTTCTCGGGCGGACTCCGGTCGGGGCGACGGATGGGCGGTCCGGTGGCTGGGGGCAGGTGATGCGGGCGTCGTGGGCAGTCGGGGCTCGGACGGTGCTGTGGCCTCTGGCCTCGAAGTGCCCGAGCTCGGTGAGGGGCTCGCGTGGGGTGAGGGGCTCGCGTCAGGTGACGGGCTTTCCTGCTCGGCGTCGTCACCCAGGAGGGAACCGAGGATGTCCGCAAGGCCTGTTGTGGGAGAGGTTGCACTGGGGGAAGGGGTGGGAGTGGCGGGCGGTGCTGGGGGCGGGCCCGCTCCCCCGTCGTCCGTGGGCTGCGGCGGCTTGACGTGCTCTCCGCTCGGGTGAGGGCTGGACGTGCGGGGATCAGCGGACGGGGTGGGGGTTGCGGGAGCGCTCGTCGCAGAAGGTGATGTGCCGTCGGGACGGGCACAGTCGACACCGTGGTTTCCCGGTCCGCCCGGCCCCTCTTCGGCAACGGAGAGCGCCGCGGTGGCGCTCGTGTCGACGGACTCGGGCAGACGTTGACTGCCCAGGATGAGGGCGGTCGGCAGCGCGGTCAGCGCGAGAGCCCTCCCGACCGGCAGACGCAGGCGTGTCAGCGCGGACGTACGGGGGCTGGCGTGTCGGCCTCTCGGCGGTCGAACGAGGCGGGGTACTGCGGCCTCGTCGCGGGTGTCGGGTGACTGGTCGCTCACTCCCCCTCTCCTCCCGCCCGGCCGACGGCGGCTGACGGCCCCTCGGCGCCGTCGGCTATGCCCTCCGGGTGCCCCTCCACCGGGCCCCATGCCAGAGCCAGGAGTCCTCCCGTCGCCGCGAGCAGCGTACCGACGAAGAATCCGCCGAAATTGGAGATGGGAAGCGACAGCACGCCGAGGAACACCGCGACGCAGCCGGCGAAGAACCTGATGATCGGCTGGAACCAGAGGAGGCCGCCAAGGACGATCAGCGTCAGGCCGATGACCAGGGATCCGGCCCCGGCGGTGGTGGACATCGCCACGGACAAGGCGCCCAGGGAAAGGTTGAAATAGGGGAAGTAGATGATGGGCGCGGCGGCAAGGAGCACCAGCAGACCCGCCCAGAAGGGGCGGGTGCGCCGCCAGGCCCGGAAGTCCCGGCGGGCGCGGGTGAAGCCGCTGACGCGGTAGGGGTGAGCGGGTGCGCCGGCACTCGCCATGTGGCAGCTCCCAAGTCTTGAGCGAGTCATGGGTCCGTGAGGGGATGAGGTCGCCGGCGCCCCCGGACCGTCGCAACGACAGCGCTTCCACGCGCTTTTCCATGCGCTGGGGGCGACGGGGCCGGCCGAGGTCAGAAGCAGTCGTGCCGGCCGGCCGCGATGTTCATGTGCAGGCCTGACAGTTCGAACGTTCCCGCGGTCGTGGCCCAGACCTTCTGGTGGGCGTCGATGATCTCGACCTTGTCGGCCTGCTGGGCGTAGCCGTTGGGATCGACCTTGTCCTTCGGGTTGACCTGACCCTTGGTCATGGAGCCGGTGGCGACGCCGATGTCGACGTTGGTGAAGGTGCCCTTCTTGGCCTGGAGGTCGGTCATGTCGATGTACAGGTTCTTGGCCTTGACCGGCGTACCCGATCCGCCGGCCTTGAGCGTCATCGTGTAGGTCCCCAGCACGGGAATGTCCACCGGCACGGACTGGCACATGTCGGTGACCGTCGCATCCTTGATGGACGAGACGGAGACGGGCACGCGCTTGCCGTTCTTGGCGACGTCGACTGTGGCGTAGTTGCCGAATCCGGTGCCGCTCAACTTGCCGGCCGAGACCTGGAAGTCGGAACCGGAGATGCTGAACGAAGCGGCCAGCGCGCCCTGGGCCATGGAGACGGCGACCGCTGCCGTGGCGGCCACCGTCGGCACCGCACCGACGGCGAAGCGCTTCCAGTGGGTCTTGCCGATTCGCTGGGACATGGTGTGGTTCTCCGTTGTCGAGGCGTACGAGACGACCGGACCCAGAACTGACTGGCCCGGGACGGGGGAGGAACTGCGGCCGGATGCGGCCGCGTCGATGCAGGCGACTTCCGCGGGAGCATGTTTGTCCACGCAGGCAGACACGCCGAAGAGGCACTCGATAGTGTCGCTACCGAGTGCCTGATAGTGGCACTATCGAGCTGGGTGGGGCAACCCCCGGTAACGCGATACTGGTGGGACAGTTGAGCGTGAGGGAGCGCATGAGGATTTCAGAGCTCAGCCGACGGTCCGGGGTACCGGCGGCGACCATCAAGTACTACCGACGGGAAGGGCTGCTCCCCGAGGGCCGCGCGCTGAACCCGACCACGGTCGAATACGACGAGGAGCACCTCCAGCGGCTCCGCCTGATCCGTTCCCTCATCCAGCTCGGCGGGCTCTCCGTCGCCCGGACCCGTGAAGTGCTCGAAGCCGTCGACCGCCCGCTGGACGCGTTCGAGACCCTGGGCGTCGTCCACCACGCGCTGCCCGTTCCCTCCGCGGAGACGGAGGATACGAACGGGAAGAGCGGCGCGGACGACGAGGACGACGCCGGACCGGAGAGCGCCGCCGACGAGGCGGCACCGGGCGGAGCCGCCGCGAGGGTCGAGGCCCTCATCGAGAACATGGGCTGGCAGATCTCCGACACGTCGCCTCACCGCCCGGCACTCGCCGAAAGTCTCGCAGCGCTGAGCCGTCTCGGCACCGACTACACCGCCGACGACCTCATCCCCTACGCACGGCTCGCCACCTCCACCGCGGACCTGGACTTCGCGCAGTTCGACGGGATCGAGGACCGCATCGCCCTGGCCGAGCGAGCGGTGGTCCTCACCGTGCTGTTCGAGCCGGTCGTCAGGCTGCTGCGGCGGCTGGCCCAGGAGGACGCGAACCACCGTCGACATCATCGCCTTGCGTGCGGGCGGGGTGAGCAGCCGGCGGAGTGAACCCTCGGCGGGATGGCCAGAACACGGCAGGTACTCCCGCTCGCGCCATGAAGACGCAATGGGGGCCGAAGTGCCTCGGGGGGGAAGGCACTTCGGCCCCTTGCCGGATTCAGAACCGACCGGATTTCAGGCTCCGACCGGGTTCAAACCCCGACGGGCACCGGCTTGTCGGCTTCCGCCGGCATGTCGCCCTCCTTGATGCCGAACCGGTCGTAGAAGCGGGCCAGCGGGCCCGGAGCCCACCAGGCCGCCCTGCCCAGCAGTCTCATGACGGCCGTTCCCAGCAGGACCCGCACCACCAGCACGTCCGCCAGGACCGCGAACACCATGCCGACGCCGAAGAGCTTGATGGTCAGCACATCGCTCATCCCGATCGCCGCGAGCGGCACGCACATCAGCACCGCGGCGCTCACGACCAGGCGACCGATGGACTGCAGCCCGGTCGCCACGGCTTCCGTGCTGTCACCCGACTTGTCGTACTGCTCCCGCATCCGGGACACCAGGAACACCTCGTAGTCCATGGAGAGTCCGAAGATCAGCGCGAACAGCATGATCGGCATGTTGGGCTCGATGTTGCCCGTCGGATCGAAGCCGAGCAGGCCGTTCAGATGGCCGTCCTGGAAGATCCAGACCAGGACGCCGAAGGTCGCGGACAGCGACAGCATGTTCATCGCGATCGCCTTCAGCGGCAGCAGTACCGAGCCGAACGCGAGGAACAGCAGGATGTACGTCATGACCGCGATGTAGAGCAGCATCCACGGCAGGGTCTCGCCCAGTGCGTCCAGGGTGTCGTCGTACACCGCCGACTCACCGCCGAAGTACGCCCGGGCGCCCGGCGGTTCGGGGACGTCCTTGAGCCGGTTCACCAGGTCGCGCGCGTGGGTCGAGATGGGATTGCCGTCGTAGGTGACCGACACCCGGGCCGTGGTGCCCTCCATACCGCTGATCCGGGCGCTCGTGGCGCCCTCGGTGGCGCCGAGCCGCTCGGCGTACGCCTTCAGCGCCGCGCCCTGCTCCTTCGAGGTCCCGTCGGACTTCAGGACGAGCAGCGAGTCGATGGACTTCACCGCGTCGCCGTCGAAGTCGTGCTCCATGGCGTTGAAGACCTGGCGGCCCTCGGAAGTGCTCGGCAGCTGCTGCGCGTTTATGGAACCGAACTCGATCTTGGAGAACGGCAGGGCGAGCGTCAGCAGCAGGCCCACCGCGCCCACCACCACGAAACACCGCCGCCGCATCAGGCCGTGCCCGAACCGGTACCAGGCACCCTCACCCGCCGCCGTCGGACGCACGGCCTTCTTGCGGCGCAGCGGGAAGGCGTTGACCTTCGGTCCCATGACGGCGAGCAGCGCGGGCAGCGCGACCAGTGAGAAGAGCACCGCGAGCAGGACCGCTGCCACACCGCCGTACGACATCGACTTCAGGAAGGTCGACGGGAAGAGGGTCAGGCCGGCCAGCGCCGCCGCGACCGTGGTGCCGGAGACCATCACGGTGCGCCCGGCCGTGGCGAGGGTGCGCCCGATCGCCTCTTCGCCGGTGTAGCCGGCCGCCAGTTCCTCGCGGTAGCGGCTCACGATCAGCAGGCCGTAGTCGATGGCGACCGCGAGACCCAGGATCGTGACCAGGCTCATGGAGAACACGGACACGTCGGTGATGTTGGCGATGGTCCGCAGGACGGCCATCGACCCGAGGATGGAGAGCACGCCGACGATCAGCGGGAGGAAGGCCGCGGTCAGACCGCCGAACACGACCAGCAGGAGCAGGAAGAGCACGGGGGCCGAGATGATTTCCGCGGTTCTCAGGTCATGTTCGATCTTCTCGCTCGCCTGGTGGCCGGTGGGCACCGTTCCGCCCTGCAGGGTCTGCAGGGCGGGCGCCGGGATCTTGTCCTTGACCGCCTCGTACGCGTCTTCCTTGGCCTTCTCGCTGCTGCCGTGGAGGTTCAGGGCGACGTAGGTGGCGTGCCGGTCGTGACTGACCTGCGCCGGCATCTTGGTGGTCCAGAAGTCCAGGTAGCCGGTCACCTCCGACGTCGGCAGGGACTCCAACTGCCGGACGACCGCCTGCTGGAAGGACGGGTCGTCGACGGTGCGGTCCTTGTCGCGGTAGACGATCACCGCGTCGGGTGTCCGCTGCGGGAACGCCTTCTCGGCGATGCGGGCCGCGCGCACGCTGTCCGAGCCGGGGTCCTGGAAGCCGAGCGGCGTCAGGGAGCCGAAGACTCCGGCACCGTAGGCCCCGGACAGGACGGCGAACAGCACGGTCAGTATCAGCAGGGGCTTTCGCCTGCGGTGGAGCAGGTGCCCGAATCTTTCGAACATGGATTCTCCTGGATAAGTGGGAAGTTGTTGTCAGCCGAGGCTGAGGACGGCCTCGACCAGCAGGTCGGGCTGCTGCTCCTGGAGGAAATGACCGGCGTCCGGGACCGTCAGATGGGCCCGCCCCTTCGCGCCCGGGATGTGCTCCTGGAAGACCTGCTCGAAGGCGCGCGTGATGTCCTCGTGCGCGGCGAAGGCGGTGAGGAACGGCTTGTCGAAGGCGGTCATCCCCGCCCAGGCGCGGCTCAGCATCGAGGCGGGCGGGTCGGTGGCGTCGAGCGGTACGAGGTGCGGGAACTGCCGTGCTCCGGAGAAATGCCGAGCGGACGGGAACGGAGCGTCGTAAGCGGCCTTCTCCTCCTGGCTGAGGACGTGGGCGGTCTGGTTGAGGGCGCTGTCCGGGCTGCCGATGGCCCACGAGGCGGTCAGGTCCGGTGACTCGGACTGCTCCAGCCAGTGCAGGAAGGCGCCGGCGGCGGGCGCGAACTGTTCCGGCGTGAACGAGGCCATGACGGCCGGTGCGGCCAGGCCGGTGTTGGCGGCGACCACGGCCGCGAACCGGTCGGGGGTGAGCCCGACGTGCACGAGGAAGACGAACCCGCCCCAGTCCTGACCGAACAGGGTGATGTCCGCGAGGCCGAGCTGGTCCAGCCAGACACCGGTCCAGGCCACGTGGGACTCGTAGGTGTACGCGTCCCGGTCGACCGGCTTGTCGGAGCGGCCGAACCCGATCAGATCGGGAACGAGGACGCGGCGGCCGGCCGCCACCAGGCCGGGAATCATCTTTCGGTACAGGTAGCCCCAGGTCGGCTCGCCGTGAGCGAGGACCACGACCGGGCCGTCGGGCGGCCCTTCGTCGACGTAGTGCATGCGCAGGCCCTCACCGACCGTGACGTACCGGGGCGGGTACGGCCAGCCGGCAAGGCCCGTGAAGCGCTCGTCAGGTGTGTGTTCGATGTCCACCCAAGGAACCATAACAGTGTTTTGATTGCTCATCGCAAACCTGTTTGCGCACCACCGCGCCTTGCATCCGCCTCATCCAGGCGCTCGAATTTCCCGCTCCCGGGAGCATTCGTAACGGTGTTGTAATACGCTGGCGCCATGGCCAAGCCCAAGACACATGACGAAGCGCTCCGGCTCAAACTCCTGCACCGCGCGGCCGCCACGGTCTTCGACCGCGGCACGGCCGCTCTGAGCCTGCGACAGCTCGCAGCCGACGCGAAGACCTCGACCACAGCGGTCTACTCGCTGTTCGGCAGCAAGGCCGGGCTGCTCAGCAGTCTGTACCAGGAGGCCGTGCGGCTCTTCGTCGAGCGGCTGGCCGGCGTCCGCCCGACGGACGACCCGGCCGGCGACGCGATCCGGATCGGGCTGGCCTATCGCGAGTACGCCGTCGCCAACCCGCACCTCTACGCGATCCTCTTCTCCGACCGCAGCATCCAGTGCCCGTCCGATGCGGACAGACCGCGCGAGGTCGTCGAGACGTACCGGCCCCTCGTGGACGCCGTGCGCCGCGGGCAGGTCGCCGGGCAGTTCGGTCCCGCGTCCGACGCCGAGGTCATCGCGCTGTCGGTCTGGGGAACGGCCCACGGCCTGGTGTCCCTGGTGCTGTCCGGGAACGAGCCGCCGGAGCGTGCGGTCGCCGACTGCTACGAGCAGGCGCTGCGGGCGCTGGTGAGGGGATGGCAGAACAGCGAGGAGCCGGTTGCCGAGTCCGCGGGTTCAGGCTCCCGCACCGCGGGTGCCCGCGAGTGACATTTTCAACGGGTGATGGCCAGGACAGCGTTGCATCACTTCCGGGACTCCGCGTGAAGAAGACGGACGGGACGACCACGCCCTTGCCCTGGACCGCAGCGGGCCAGGCCCCTCCGATCACCCCTGCGCCGGCAACCCCCCTACGGCTAGCCCACGTTGGACCGCCTCAAGGCAAGGGCTCCCCCGCCAGACGCAGGCCAGGACGGCTCGCAGCTCGGACTTGCGTGCCGAAACCGATCAGTTTACGGTGGTGAAACTGATCGGTTTCTCGCTGTGAGGGCGAGTCTCTGACCCGAATCCCCAGGAGTACGGATGACTGCCGCGCGCGACGCCGAGGGGCAACCGACGGCCCCGGCTCCCAGGCTTTCGGCGAAGCTGGCCGCCCACCCGTCGGTCCAGGCCGTACTCGCCCGGCGCAGGGCCGGTGACTCGGTGAGTCCGCCGGCGGTGATCGACGCGGAATGGCTGCGCGAGCTGTGCCTGGCGGCCGGAGCGGACGACGCCGCCGCGGTCAGCCTGGACCACCCCGACCTGGCCGGTGAGCGCGAGCACGTACAGTCCGCGCTGCCCGGCACCCGCACCCTGATCGCGTTGGCGATCCGGATGAACCGCGACAACTGCCGCTCCCCCGCCCGCAGCGTGGCCAACCAGGAGTTCCACCAGGCCGACGAGAAGGCCAACCACGCCGCCCGCAACGTCACCCAGGCACTCCAGGACGCCGGCTACCGGGCACTCAATCCATCGGTCGGCTTCCCCCAGGAGATGGACCGCTTCCCCGGGCGCATCTGGGTGGTGGCGCACAAGACGGTCGCGGTGGCCGCCGGGCTCGGCGTGATGGGTCTGCACCGCAACGTCATCCACCCGAAGTTCGGCAGCTTCGTCCTGCTGGCCACCGTCCTGGTGGACGCCGAGGTGAGCGCGTACGGGCAGACGCTGGACTACAACCCCTGCATCGACTGCAAGTTGTGCGTCGCCGCCTGTCCGGTCGGCGCCATCGCCAAGGACGGCGCCTTTGACGCGCTGGCCTGCACCACGCACAACTACCGAGAGTTCATGAGCGGGTTCACCGACTGGGCACAGACGGTGGCCGACAGCGAGGACGCCGCCGACTACCGCTCCCGGGTCACCGATTCCGAGAGCGCCTCCATGTGGCAGAGCCTGTCCTCACCCCCTGGCTACAAGTCCGGCTACTGCCTCGCCGTCTGCCCCGCCGGTGAGGACGTGTTGGGCCCCTACCTGGACGACCGCAAGAACTTCATGGACACCGTGCTGCGACCGCTCCAGGACAAGCAGGAAACCCTCTACGTACTGCCGGGCTCCCACGCGCAGGAGTACGCCCGGCGCCGCTTCCCCCACAAGCCCGTCAAGGAAGTGACCGGCGGCTGGCAGCCCCCGGTGAAACCTTCCGCGTCCACCGACCGAGAGACACGTACGTCATGAGTGGCATTCACCCCTTCCGCGTCCTGCGCGCCAAGCCTCTGTGGATCGCTAACGGTGTCATCACGGGCGTACTCGCCCTGCTGTTCGCCGTGTTCTACGTCGGCGCGAACATCGACCCGGTCGATCACATGACCAAGTTGCCCGTCGGCCTGGTCAACGCCGACAAGGGAGCCGTCGTCGGTGGCAAGCAGGTCAACCTCGGGGCGCAGATCACCGATTCGATCAAGAAGTCCACCGCGAGCGGGGACAAGATCGACTGGAAGCTGATGGACGAGAGGGGCATGAAGGAGGAACTCGGCGAGGGCAAGCTGTACGGCGCGCTCGTCGTCCCGGCCGACTTCACCTCCTCCACCACCGCTCTGACCGGTGCCGCGGCCACCGGGACACCGGCCCGTCCGACGCTGACGGTGCTGACCAACCAGTCCGCCGGCAGCGTGGGATCCAGCCTGGCCCGCGCGGCGACGACCCAGGCGGCCGAGAACGCCTCGCTCCAAGTGGGCAGGGAGCTGACCCTCCAGAGCGGGACCGGGCAGGCGAAACTGCCCGCCGCGGCACGCCTCCTCCTCGCCGACCCGGCCGCCGTCACCGTCAAGGACGGCCATCCGCTCGACTCGCACAGCGGCCTGGGCCTGACGGCGTTCTACTACGCGCTCGTCCTCGTGGTCTGCGGCATGCTCTCCGCCAATGTCATCAGCGGCCAGGTCGACCACGCCCTCGGCTACACCCACAACGACATGGGCCCGCTGCGCCTGCACCGCCCGCTGATCCGGGCGACCCGGGTGCAGACCCTCGCCATCAGCAGCACCCTCATGGCCGTTCTGTCCCTGCTGATGGGAACCCTGGTCATGGTGGGCGCGGTCGGCCTCATGGGCATGGACGCCGCCCATCTGCCGCTGCTGTGGCTGTACTCGGTGTGCGCCATCGCGGTCTCCGGGATCGGTGCGCTCACCCTCCTGGCCGTCTTCGGTACGCCAGGCATGCTGGTGGTCACGCTGGTCTTCATCGGGATGGCGGTGCCGACGGCCGGCGCCACCACTCCGCTCCAGGCGCTGCCCGGCTTCTACCGCTTCCTCGCGGAGTTCGAGCCGCTGCGGCAGATCACCGGTGGCATCCGCTCGATCCTCTATTACGACGCCCAGGGCGACGCGGGTCTGACCCGGGGCTGGGTGATGATGGCCGCCGGTCTCGTGATCGCCGCGCTGTTCGGCTTCGGCGTGCTGGGGTGGTACGACCGCAAGGGGCTGCACCGCGTCCCGGCCGGGACGAAGCCCGAGAAGACCACCGTCCCCGCGTAGCCGACGCGACGCACCGATGAAGCGGCCACTACTCGGAATGGGACCGATGCGCGTCGCCGCCCCGTAGGCACGGGACGCGCATCCTCGAGGCTCGGCGACGACCCTTCCCCCAGGGCCGTCGCCGAGCCGCCTCTCGTTGGCCCGCAGGTGTCCGCACGGGACCGACGGCCTACCCGACACCCTCAGGTAAACCGATCGGTCTCATTTGCCCTCGATTCGAGTTAACCTCGTGGCATGACCACCGAAGTGAAGCCAAGCCCGAGAGAACGGCTGCTGGAAGCAGCGGCCACGCTCACCTACCGAGACGGTGTCGGCATCGGCGTCGAGGCGCTGTGCAAGGCGGCGGGGGTGTCGAAGCGCTCCATGTACCAGCTGTTCGAGAGCAAGGACGAACTGCTGGCAGCGAGCCTCAAGGAGCGTGCGTCCGCCTTCGTCGCCGAGCTCCTGCCGATGGCGGACGACGACCGCTCACCCCGCGAGCGGATCCTGCACGTCTTCGGCCGGATGGAGTCGCAGGCGAGTAAGCCCGAGTTCCAGGGCTGCCGATACCTGGCCATTCAGGTCGAGCTCAAGGATCAGACTCACCCCGCGAGCCAGGTGGCCCACCAGATCAAAGCGAACCTGACGGCCTTCTTCCGCTCCGAGGCCGAACAGGGCGGCGCGAGCGATCCCGACCTGCTGGCCCGCCAGCTCATCCTCGTCTTCGACGGCGCCAGCGCTCGCGCGGGAATCCAGGCCGACAACCTGACCGGGCTCATCGCACCCACCGTGACCACCCTGCTCGATGCGGCAGACATGCGCTGACGCACCCCGTCCTCGAGCAGGCTCGGCGGCCGAATCGCTCAGCGGGCCGATGTCCAGCCCTGGCAGCCGGCACAACGGCCGCGTCTTCACGCCCCCGCTTGCCGACCGTCGGCCGAAAGCCCGATGGCCGTGAGGGTGTTGCCGAGCATGCCGCAGGCGAGGAAGCCCGTGGTCTCGTGGACATCGGCGCCCAGCGACAGATGCACGGTGTCCCACAGTCTCATCCAGCCGGCCCGGACGAGCTCGCCCAACTGATCATCGCCCTGCGCCTCGGCGGCCGCCACGACGGCGTATCCCTGCATCTGCATCAGAAGCACTTCGGGGCGTGCCGAGATCAGTCGCGCGTACTCCTGCGCCATGGCACTCAGGGCCTGCTCGCTGCCCTCCGCCCCGCCTGCCGCACGCTCGAAGGCCAGCCGGGTGTCTTCCATGGTCCGCGTCAAAGCGGCGACGAAGATCGCCTTCTTGTCCGGGAAGAGCCGGAACAGGTACGGCTGCGCGACACCGACGCGTCGGGCGATCGCCTCGGTCGAGGTGCCGTAGTAGCCCTTGAGCGCGAACTCGGCGATCGCCGCGCGGATGACGCTCTCGCGCCTCTCCTGCGCACTCATCCTGGCCATGTCGTCATTGTGGCAGGCTTGCACACGGAAACCGATCGGTTTACGGTGAGAGGAAACCGATCAGTTTCGCACCAGTCAGGAACTCATGATGACGACGAACCAGCCCGTGGCACTCGTGACGGGCGCGTCCTCCGGCATCGGGAAGGAAACCGCGCTCGCGCTGGCCGCAGCGGGTTTCAACGTGGTGGGCACAAGCCGCGACACCTCACGCGTCACCCCGCTCGACGGCGTGACGTTCCTCGACCTCGACGTGGCCAGCGACGCCTCGGTCACCGCCGCGGTCCAGGAAGTGATCGAGCGGTTCGGGCGGATCGACGTCCTGGTCAACAACGCCGGCGTCGGCTCACTGGGTGCGGCCGAGGAAACCTCCCTCGAGCAGGCCCAGGGCGTCTTCGACACCAATGTCTTCGGGGTCATGCGCATGGTGAACGAGGTCCTGCCGTACATGCGCGGCCAGGGGCGCGGGCGCATCATCAACCTCTCGTCCGTGGTCGGATTCGTGCCCCAGCCCTACATGGCCGTCTACGCCGCCTCCAAGCACGCGGTCGAGGGCTACACCGAGTCCCTGGACCACGAGGTCCGCGACCACGGCATCCGGGCGCTTCTCGTCGAACCCGCCTATACCAACACCGGATTCGAGACCAACAGCGCACGGCCCGACACACCCCTGCATGCCTACGAGAAGCAGCGGCAGACCGTCGACCGCGTGATGGCAGAGGCGATCAGGGACGGCGACGACCCCGGCGTGGTCGCCCGGGCGGTCGTCGCGGCAGCCACCGACGCGAAGCCGAAACTGCGCTACGCCGCCGGCCCCACGGCCGGACGCGCACGCCTGCTCCGCTTCGCTCCCGCCTGGGCCTTCGACCGGCAGATCCGCAAGATGAACCATCTGGTCGGCTGACACCTGCCCGCACTCACACGCCCCGCCGGACGAACGACGCAACGGAGCGGCGCGTGACGGAGATACAGATCGAGTTCGACGTTCCGGCGGAGACGCGTGACGGCACGGTGCTGCGCGCGGATGTCTACCGGCCCGGGGGTACGGGGCCGTGGCCGGTGCCTCTGGCCCGGCTGCCGTCGTACTCGATTCTCTGGCCGCGGCCAGGCACGGTTTCCTGGTGGTCCTGCAGTACACCCGTGGGCGGTTCGCCTCCGAGGGCGAGCGGGAGCCGCGGAATGGCCCCTGTCGCTGGCCGTGGACACCGACTTCCACCTGCGCGCCGACGGACGCCTGACCCGGTGCCGACCACCGGCGGCGCGCTCCTCATGGGCGGCGGACTCCTGAACACCGACGAGTTCCGTCCCGGGCCGCTCGACCAGGCGGGCGTGGAGGCGCGTGAGGACGTACTGGTCTTCACCACCGAACCACTCACCGAGGACGTCGAGGCGACCGGCCGGGTCCGGGCAGTGCTCTTCGCTGTCCCGGACGGCCCCTCGACCGACTGGATGGCACGCCTGTGCGACGTCGACCAGAACGGCGTCTCGCTCAATGTGGCTGACGGCATCGCGAGGGTGCATGCGGCGACACCGGGCGAGGCGGCCGAGCACGTCGTGGACCTGTGGTCGACCAGCATCGTCTTCAAGGCGGGTCACCGGATACGGGTCCAGGTCACCTCCAGCAACACGGGCGAACCCGAGGAGAGCGCGACCACGGCCCGAGCCGCCCGGCAGCAACCGAGCCGTACGGCGCGCCACTCCTCGAGTCTGAGCTCCGCCCGACGCCACCGTAGCCCTCCGCCGCCCACCGACTTGCGCGAGAAAACCGATCGGTTTACGGTGATGGAAACCGATCGGTTTCTATTCTTCATGGAGGCAGTCATGACAGCA
Source organism: Streptomyces sp. NBC_00019 (assembly GCF_045041015.1). NCBI lineage: Bacteria > Bacillati > Actinomycetota > Actinomycetes > Kitasatosporales > Streptomycetaceae > Streptomyces > Streptomyces sp. NBC_00019. The sequence continues at coordinate 9,998,123 of NZ_CP108302.1, read as the reverse complement.
ATCAAGGGCGCCAGCGTCTTCGTCACCGGGGGCAGTCGCGGCATCGGCAAGATGCTGGTCGAGGAGCTCTACGCACGCGGGGCCGGCAAGGTCTATGCCACGGCCCGTGACCCGCGCTCGGTGACCCACCCCGATGCCGTTCCGCTGCCGCTCGAGGCCACCGACCCGGCATCGGTGGCGGCCGCTGCCGAGCAGGCCCAGGACGTCACCATCCTGATCAACAACGCCGGTGCCTCCGTACGCGCCTCGTACCTCAACTCCCCGATGGAGGACGTGCGCCAGGATCTGGAGACCAACTTCTACGGGCCACTGCTGGTAACCCGGGCCTTCGTGCCGATCATCGAGCGCAACGGCGGCGGACACATCCTCAACGCCCACTCCGCCCTGTCCTGGCTCGCCGACGGCACGCCCTACGGCGCCTCCAAGGCCGCCCTGTGGTCGCAGAGCAACTCCCTGCGCCTGGAGTTGCAGCCGCGCGGCATCGCGGTGACCGGGCTCCACATGGCCTACGTGGACACCGACATGACCTCGGGCGTCGACGCACCCAAGGCCGACCCCCGCGACATCGCCGTCGCCGCACTCGACGGCATCGAGGCAGGCGCGCACGAGGTACTGGCCGACGACACCACCCGCTGGGTCAAGTCCCAGCTGTCCGCCGACCTGGAAGCGATGTACGCCCAGCTGCAGCAGTAGCACGGAGCCCCGATTTCAAGAAGACCCACCCTGGCACCCCTGGCGTCACCGGTTCGGGGCACTGGCGGCAGCCGGGTAAGCGGTCGTCGTGGGCCACAGCAGGAGCGTCCCGCGCGCCCTCCGGACAGAGCGCAACCCGCAGCTCACGCGCAAGCGCCCATCGAGTTGGGCGCCTGGCAATCCCCCGCGGACCGGGAGTCCTGACCGAGACCCTGGTCTGCGTCCTTTTCGAACAGCCGACTCACTGACCCACCCCAACCAGACAGAGGACACACTGATGCCGGAGCGCAACCCCATCCTGATCACCGGTGCCGCCGGCGAGATCGGTGGTGTGAGCCGAACTATGGTCGAAATGCTGCTCGGACAAGGGCACCCGGTGCGCGCGTTCGTACGCCAGGACGACGAACGCGCGCACTCCCTCCGTCAGGCAGGGGCCGAGGTCTTCGTCGGCGACCTGCTCACCATCGCCGACGTGACCGCCGCACTGAAGGGGGTGCGGCGCATCTACTTCAGCATGAGCCTGTCGCCGTACTACACCGACGCCGTCAGCCTGATGGCCGCAGCGGCGCGGGCCCAGGGCGACATCGAGGTCTTCGTCAACATCTCCGAGTACGAGCAGTCGTTCATGACGTTCGACAAGATGACCGCACCGGAGGAGGAACGTCGTTCCTGGCTCGGCGGACTCATCGCGGACTGGTCGCCGCAGCAACGGGCCCACTGGGTCGCCGAGCAGGTGCTGGAATGGTCCGGCCTCCCGACCGTCAACATCCGGGCGGCCATGTTCGTCGAGAACCCCCTGATGACCTGGCTGGCACTGGAGCCGCTGGCCCACGGCGAACTGCGTCTGCCCTTCGGCCACCACCAGCTCGCGCCCATCGCGGGCTACGACGTGGCGGAGCTGTGCGTGCAGATCCTGGCCGATCCGGCGCCGCACATCTCCAAGTCCTACGACCTCAACGGCCCCGAACTGAAAGACATGCACGGCTTCGCGGAGGACTACGCGGCCGCGCTCGGACGACAGGTCACCTACGTTCCCGAAGACGTGGAAACCTGGAACGAGACCTACGTGGACACCGCCCTGGCCGCGTTCCCGCACACCGCGGAACACCTCAAGACCCTGACCCGGCTGATGGGCGGCGGCGGATACCGCGGCGCCACCGACCAACTGGAAACCCTGCTCGGACGCCCGCCGAAGACTGTGCGATGGGCACTGGAAAACCATCCGCGCATCCGGAAGCTCGCTTCGGCTTGATACTCCTGGTAGACGGGGTCTCGACCAAGATCTCTGTACCCCGGTCAGATCCTCCAGGAGCGCAGTTGGTCCGCGACCTCGGGAACGCGCAGGCGGGTGTCGCGGATCTTGCGCACGAGATCGGACAGGGCGCCGTACGGCGGGTCGATGCCCTCGCCCTTCGTCGGGGAAGGCGTCGTCGAACTCCCCGCGCAGCCGGTCGGCCCAGTGGCTCGCACCCGCGATGAACTGCCTGCGCGACCAGAGCCGAGTAGTCCGCGACGGACATGTCCTCGCCGTTGCCGAGGGCGGCCTCCTGGACGTCGAGGAGCCAGGAGACGTCGATGTGCAGGTGCATCAGGCGGCCGTGGCTCCGCCCGGGCGCTCGGCGGGGGGGCATACAGGCTGTTTCGGTACGGAAGAGGCTCAAGCCGGACGATGGTGTGTATGAGCGCCGCGGCGCGCCATGCGGCGTCCGGGGCGGCGGCCTGAAGGGTGGGCAGCTTCATCTTGTGCCGGGCGACCGCGGCGACTCGGCGCTGCGGATGCGCATGAGACGGTCGCTGGACATGCCACGATCCCTTCTGTGCACCGGTGGCGGGACAAGGCTCACCGGTTGATCAAGATCAAGGGGCGCCGACGAGGCGTCTCCGTATCTGGCGCCAATCGATCATCTAGGTCTGCGGGGCCAGCGTGCGCAGGACGCAGAACTCGTTGCCCTCGGGGTCTGCCATGACCACCCAGTTTCGGTCCGGGCCCTGGCCCACATCCGTCTTGGTGGCGCCGAGGCCGAGCAATCGGGTCACCTCGTCCACGGTGCTGCCGTCGATCGGACTGACGTCGAGATGAAGCCGGTTCTTCGCGGTCCTGCCCTCGGGTACCTGGATGAACACCAAGGTGGGCGGCATCTGGCGGGCCCGAACATCCTCGACGGTCGGCTCCCAGGAGCCGATCTCCACCTTGCCCTCGCTCCGGTCGATCACCTTGAAGTCCAGGACCTCGCACCAGAAGGCCGCGAGGCGCTCCGGATCGTGGCAGTCAACGACCAACTCGGTGAACCTACTTGTCATGCCTCTCCCCGATCGTGCGGACGGGCTCAGGGTATTGCCCGTGCCGCTCATCAGATACGCGAGAAGGCCGCAACTCTCTTTATCCGGCGGTGAGTCCCGCCCGGATATGCTGTCGCGTCGGTTTTGGGGAGCGGGGGGAAACCATGATCGGTAGCGGTGATGCCGTCAGTCAGATCCCGGTGCCACCGCGTTTGGGGGCTGTCGTCGATGTGGCGCCCGTGCCTGGCAGCGATCGGCTCATCTGGCTGACGTTGAGCGAGGACGGAACGGTCAGCCGGTGGGACGTGGCCAGCGGTGATCACGAGACCCTCGCGGCCACCGAGGTTCCGGAGGAAGATCACGAGACATTCGGTGACTTCGAGCTCCGCAGGCACTTGCACGCCTCCCACGACGGCATGTTCGCCGCGGTGGTCAACGACTTCGGCCGCTATGGCGAGGTGGTCGACCTCCAAACCGGCGATTGGACCCTGGAACTGGACAACCATGGTGACAACGAAGAGACAGTGCCGTTCTCACTGGAGTTCGCGCAGAGTCGCGGGCGTTGTGTGGTGATCCACCGCACGGGCTGGAACCGCCTGGATGTGTCGGACGCGCAAACGGGGGCGTTGCTGACCAACCGCTCGATCCCGGCGCCGGAACACGATCTCGACTACTTCCACGGCGCGCTGTACATGAGCCCTGATGGGAAGCGGATCCTGGACGACGGCTGGGTGTGGCATCCAGCCGGGATCCCTGTGGTGTGGGATTTCTACCCCTGGGTCGAAGGGAATGTCTGGGAGTCCGAGGACGGTCCGAGCCGACTCGATGTCTGCGACCGGGGCGACGCCTGGAACCATGGCATGACCTGGATCGATTCGGCCCGGGTCGCCGTCGTGGGTATCAGTGATGTCTACGATGACGTGCCGTCCGGGGCACGGATCTTCGATACGAGTCGAGCCGTTCAGAGTGAACCGCGCAGCCCGCTGGCCGTGGAACTGCTTGCGTTCGAGGGTCCGGCCGGCCGCTTGTTCAGCGACGGCACTCACCTGTTCAGTAGTGGCGACACCGATCTGTCGATATGGGATCCGGCCGAGGGGAAGCTCCTGGGCACCGTTCCCGACTTCTCCCCCACGCATTACCACCCGGGTGCCCGGCAGTTCTTGCGGCTCGACGACGGCGTGGTCCGTCTCTGGACTGCCTGACCGATAGCGGGGCGCCGATGGTGGCGCCCCGCTGCGGTGTCGTCGCGTTGGATCAGTCGGCCGGTGTCAGGGCGACCTCGGCGCTGCCCGAGAGGGACGGCAGGCCGTCGGGGGGCGAGTCCGTGTAGGTGGCGTTGAAGACTGCCTTGAGGTTGTCCGAACCGGAGTGACCGCCGTCCACGAAGGTCACGAACGATCCGGAGCAGCCGTTGCTCGTGGAGAGCGGGTGGCCGTGCGAGTCGTGGCCGAGGATGAACGAGACGCTGACCCTGGAGCAGTCCACCGGCTGGTCGTCGGTGACGGTGACCTGCCAGGTGACCGTGTCGCCCCAGTGGAACGGCGTGCCGCCGTGCGGGGCCGGGTCGGTGGTGAGTGAGACGGTGGGCGCCTTGTTGCCGACCACTACGGGAACGGAGGCGGAGGCCGAACGCCCGGTGCTGTCGGTGACCTTCAGCGTGGCGTCGTAGACGGCGTTGTCGGTGAAGGTGTGCTTCGGGTTCGCCTCCCTGGAGTCCACGGTGCCGTTGGCGTCGAAGTCCCAGGCGTAGCGCAGGGCGTCACCGTCGGCGTCCTTCGTGCCGGCGCTGGAGAACTGGACCGTCAGCGGGCTGGTGCCGTTGACCACATCCGCGGCGACCTTGGGCTCCGGGGTGCGGTTGCCCCGCGTGAAGTCGATGCGGGAGAGCTGGGCTTCGGGCAGTTCCGCGAAGTAGCCGGTGCCGTACTCCAGGACGTACAGGGCGCCGTCGGGGCCGAACTCGGCGTCGATCGGGCCGTCCGTCGTGATCGAGGGGATCGCGTCCTCGATCTTCAGGACCTCGTTCTTCTTGCCAAGGGTGATGGCCTTCATCTGGTCGCGGGTCCACTCGTAGAAGAGCGGCTTGCCGTCGAAGTACTGGGGCCAGCGGTTCTGGGCCTTGTTGTGCTTGTCATAGTTGTACGCCGGGCCGCCCATGGGGCCGATGCCGCCCGTGCCGAGCTCGGGGAACTCCGCGGAGGCTCCGTAGCCGTAGACGATCTCCGCGTCGGTGACCGGGGGCAGCTCACTGCGGCCGGTGTTGTGGCGCGAGTCGTTGACCGGCTTGGCGCAGTTGAACGCGCCGCTGGAGGTCTGGGTGGCGAAGTCGTAGTCCTGGTAGGGCATGTCCTGGGTCACGCAGAACGGCCAGCCGTAGTTGGCGGGGCGGTCGAGGACCATCCAGCGTCCCTGGCCGGCGGGGCCGCGGTTGGGGTTGGCGCTGTTGGCGTCGGGCGAGTAGTCGCCGACGTAGACCTCGCCGGTCTTGTCGTCCACTCCGAAGCGGAACGGGTTGCGCAGGCCCATGGCGTAGATCTCGGGGCGGGTCTTCGCGGTGCCGGGCGCGAAGAGGTTGCCCTTCGGTATGGCGTAGCCGCCGTTGGACTTGGCCTTGATGCGCAGGACCTTGCCGCGCAGGTCGTTGGTGTTGCCCGCGGTGCGCCGCGCGTCGTAGGCGGGGTTGCGGTCGGCGCGGTCGTCGAGCGGGGCATAGCCGTCGGAGGAGAACGGGTTGGAGTCGTCTCCGGTGGACAGGAACAGGTTGCCCTTGTGGTCGAAGTCGATCTTGCCGCCGACGTGGCAGCAGATGCCGCGGTCGGCCGGCACGTCGAGGATCTTCTGCTCGGTGGCGTAGACGAGCTTGTTGCCCACGAGCTTGAACCGCGACAGCCGGGTCACGCCCTTGTACTTGGCGAACTCCTGGGCCGTGCCGAACTGCGGGGCGTCGCCTTCGTTGACGCCCGGGGTGGCCGGGTCGTCCATGGGGGTGTCCAGGCGGGGCGAGTAGTAGAGGTAGACCCAGTGGTTCTTGGCGAAGCCGGGGTCGACGGCGATGCCCTGCACGCCTTCCTCGTCGTGCTGGTAGAGCCCGGCGGGGCTCTTCTTCATGTCGGCGGCGAGGAAGTTCACGCCGCTCTTGGGGTCGTGGATGCGGACCTCTCCGGTGCGCGCGGTGTGCAGCACCCGCCGGTCGGGCAGGACGGCCAGGGCCATGGGCTCGCCCGGGCGGTCGTTGAGGGTGACCTTCTGGAAGTCCGACGAAGCCGGCGGGGCGGGGTCCGGTTTGGCGGCTTGGGCCGGGGTGAGCGGCAGGAGCCCGACGGCTCCGGCCAGCGCAGCCGCCCCCGCGAGGGTGACGATCCGTCTGTTGCGCACTCAGAACTCCTTTGGTCTGGCCGGCGGGTGAAAAGCCAGGCGAAATGCGTGAGTTGGACGCTAGGGCGCACACTTTCAACTCGTCAAGGACAAAGTTTCAACCTTTTCGAGGAAAGTTCGTCTTGGGAATTCCGGTCCTTTCGGGCACGCCCGGGGGAACCCGCCCGGCGCCAAGGCGCCGGGCGGGCACTACGGGTGACGCTGAGTCAGTTGCAGGCGCGCAGGGCCGCGAGGTTGCCGTAGCCGATGCGGGCGAACTCCAGTGACTGGCCGGGAACGCTCGTGCTCGGTGCGTTGTCCTGCTCGACCATCGGGTTGTGGTAGTTCTTCGCACCGACCCGGGTGAAGAACTTCCGGTAGTCGATGTCGCCCGTGCCGAACGGCACCATGTCGTAGCCCATACCGCTCTGGAGGTTGACGACGCCGTCCTTGGCGTGGAAGAGCGGGAAGCGCTGGGTGTTGCGGACCACGAGTGCGGCCGGGTCGAAGACGTCCTTACGCTGCGAGCCGTCGTGGGCGGTGTACGTGTGGAACTTGTACTGGGCCACGTGCGCCCAGAAGACGTCCAGCTCCAGATAGACGCTCTTGCGGTCCGTCGCCTTCAGGAAGTACTCCAGCTTGCGGATGCCCGAGCTGCGGGTCGGCCGGCCCTGGGCGTCGAGCGGGCCGCCGTCGAGCAGGAAGTCGTAGGCCGCGTCGTGGTTGTGGGTGTAGAGCTTGATGCCCTCGCGGCGGGCGATGGAGCCCAGGGTGTTCCACTTCTGCGCGGCGGCGTCCCAGTCGGCCCGGTAGGGGGTGTTGGTGGGGTCGGCGCCGGTGCCCATGTGCTCCATACCGAGGATGTTGGATATCTCCAACCAGCGCTTGAAGGTGTCCAGGTCGGACGGTGTCAGGGGCCAGGACGGCGGGATGAACCCGTGGCTGCCCTGTGCCCGCAGCCCGTACTCGTCGAGCCAGGAGCGCAGCAGCTTCGCGCCCTGGACGGTGCCCAGGTCGGCGCCGCCGGGCGCGTTGGCGTGCTGGCCGTAGCCGGCGAACTCCACCTGGCGGTACCCGAAGCGCGACAGCTGCTTGAACACCTCGCGGAAGCCGGAGGGCAGGTCGGAGGCCAGCGGGTCGCGGCCGACCGCGTCACGGACGGTGTAGAGGATGATGCCGCGCTTGTGCGGCGGGACCAGAGCGGAACGGCCCCGGTCATCGCCGGCGGCCGCGGATCTGTCCTGCGCCAGGGCGGGTGCGGCGCCGAAGACCGGGGCGGCGAACGCCGCGCCGGTGACGGCCGTGCAGGTGGTGAGGAAACGGCGGCGGCTGACGCCGAGTGCGCGGCGCAGGTCGTCGCTGGTGACGGCTTCGTCGTTGAACGCGGTCACAGGGGTTCTCTCTTTCGTTGTCGCGGTGCTGCGGATGCCTGACGGCTGCCGTCCCAGGCGAGGCCGACGAGGCGCAGGAGAAGGGACTTCACTTCGGTGGCCGCGACGCGGCCGGACACTGCACGGGGGGTGGAGTCAAGGACGAGCGGACCTTCGTCGTCGCTCGTGGGGAGGCGGCCGTGGCTGCCGCGGAGGCGTCGTGGGTCATGGGGACGACGGCGAGCCGGTGGCGCATGCCGGGCTTCTTGTCGGCCACCGCCTTGGCCAACTTGAGCCCCACATAGGGGCCTTCGGGATCCGTGGACAGCTGGACGGGGCCGTATCCGGGTTTGCGGTGGATCTGCGTCGTCGGGGCCGAACCGCTCGACGTCGTTGTCCACGCGGCGCAGTTCGGGCCGGTCCTGCTGCTCGGGAGTGGGCGGCGGGGGTGGGGTGAGGCGGGATGGAAGGGGGCGGGTCACTGCGCCTCCCGTAGGCGGTCGGCGAACGACAGCAGTGCGGTGAACTGCTCCGAGAGGCCGGCCGGGCCCGCGTCGGGGTCCTTGAAGTAGAAGCCCAGTTCCGGCAGCGGTCCGGACAGGCCTGCCTCGTGGGCGCGGGCGACCAGGCGGGCCAGGTCCAGCACGAGCGGTGCGGCCAGGGCCGAGTCGCAGCCCTGCCAGATGGTCTGGAGGATCATGCGCGAGCCGAGGAAGCCTTCGAAGGCGATGTGGTCCCAGGCGGTCTTCCAGTCGCCGAGCACCGGCACGTCGTCGATGTGCACCTCGCCCTGCGGTGTGTGTCCGAGGGTTTCGGTGAGGACGCGTTCCTTGCCGGCGTTCTTCGCCGCGGCCGCGCCCGGGTCGGCCAGCGCCGCCCCGTCGCCTCCGCCCAGCAGATTGGTGCCGGACCAGGCCCTCACGTGCAGGGCGCGCTGGACGAACATCGGGGCGAGCACGGCCCGCAGCAGCGTCTGGCCGGTCTTGCCATCACGGCCCGCGTGAGGAAGCCCGCCGGCTGCGGCGGCGTCCGTGAGGGCCGGGGTGCGCAGCCCGGTGGACGGTGTGAAGTTGACGTAGGGGCAGCCGGCTCGCAGGGCGGCGGCCGCGTAGAGGGAGCTGGGCGGCAGTCGTACGGCGTCGGGCGCGGGCAGCGGCTCCGTGGAGGAGACGTTGACGACGACCACCCGTGCCAGCGCGTTGCGCACGCGGAAGGAGGTGAGGTCGGCGGCGAAGTCCGTGATGAGTTCCTCGTCGCTGCGCGGGTCGTTCGGGAGCGGGCCGCCCGGCCGTATCTCCTCGTCCGCGGCCTGGAGTTCGGCGCGCACGGCGGGGGCGAGGCCGTGCGGGAGGACGCCTGCTTCGGTGAGGTGTTCGGCTCGCTTGGGCAGCGGGCAGTGGGTGGTGTCGTGGCCGCCGAAGACGAGTGAGGCCAGGGGCGGCAGGCCGGTGCCGTCGAAGGGTGGCGTCTCGGTGACCATGCCGGTCGGCGGATGCAGGGTGGCGGCGACCGCCGCGCATCCGGCGACGGCGGTGGTGGCCACCGATCCGCGGGCTCCGACGAACCAGACGCCGGTGTGTGCGGTCCGCCCGCCGGTCTGGGATTCCGATGCTGTCCGGTCGTTGCTCACGGACTGCCTCCCTGCCATGTCGAGGTACCGATGTGGTGTGGAGGACGGTGGGTTGGGGGCCCGGGAGCCTCCCCATCCACCGCCGGCATTGGGGCGGCTTCGGCCGCGGCCCAGGAGGACTCCTCCGTGTTCGGCGCGGTTACGGCCTGCGCGGGGGCGGCAAAGGGCCGCCGGTGAGAGATGCGGGATACGTGAGGGTCGTAGCCCTGCGCCGTGCAGGGACGTCCTCCGTGGCCGGTCGCACGAGCCGTGCGCCGTGCGACCTGAATGCGCCGTCAGTTTCGAACCACTGTGGGGTGGTTGTGCACGAAGGGACCGTAGCCCCGTTCGTCCTTGACCGGAACCCTCTGCGCACCGAAGCGACGAACTTTTTCCTTGATCAGGACAAAGTGGTGTCAGGGCAGCCCGGACCGGCCCGGCGGCTCTCCCGCCACCGGGCACCGACCCGGCCGGCTCTCACCAGGTCACAGGCAGGCAGCTGCGGTCGCCGGCGCTCCAACTACGCGCGGGCTGAGCCGATATGCGCCGCGGAGCGCTAGTTGTCGCCGCCTGCGAAGGCAGCGTCGAAGGACGCCGAAGGCGGGTCGAAGTCGAACCGCTTCAGATGGGCGAGCGCACGCGGCGCGCCGACGAGGCGGTCCATGCCGGCGTCCTCCCACTCCACGGAGACCGGCCCGCCGTAACCGATCGAACGCAGCATCCGGAACACGTCCTCCCACGGGACGTCACCGTGCCCGGCGGAGACGAAGTCCCAGCCGCGCCGCGGGTCCCCCCAGGGCAGATGGGAGCCGAGCCGCCCGTTGCGCCCGTCCAGACGCCTGCGGGCCTCCTTGCAGTCGACGTGATAGATCCGGTCCTGGAAGTCGTAGAGGAAGCCGACCGGGTCCAGGTCCTGCCAGACGAAGTGGCTCGGGTCGAAGTTGAGCCCGAAGGCCGGCCGGTGGTCCACCGCCTCCAAGGCACGTTTCGTGGTCCAGTAGTCGTAGGCGATCTCGCTCGGATGGACCTCGTGGGCGAAGCGGACGCCCTCGCTGTCGCACACGTCCAGGATCGGGTTCCAGCGCTCGGCGAAGTCCTCGTAACCGCGCTCGATCATCCGCTCCGGTACCGGCGGGAACATCGCCACCAGATGCCAGATCGACGATCCGGTGAACCCGACGACCGTATCCACGCCGAAGGCGGCCGCGGCCCGCACCGTGTCCGTGATCTCGGCCGCGGCCCGCCGGCGTACCCCCTCCGGCTCCCCGTCGCCCCAGATCCGGGCGGGCAGGATGCCCTGGTGCCGTTCGTCGATGGGGTGGTCACACACGGCCTGGCCGACGAGATGGTTGGAGATCGCCCAGCACTTCAGGCCGTACTTCTCCAGCAGGGCATGCCGCCCGGCCAGGTAGGACGGATCGGCAATCGCCTTGTCGACCTCGAAGTGATCGCCCCAGCAGGCGAGTTCGAGGCCGTCGTAGCCGAACTCGGCGGCCAGTCGGCACACTTCCTCCAGCGGCAGATCGGCCCACTGACCGGTGAACAGGGTGAACGGGCGTGGCATGGTGCCTCCGAGCGGGGTTCCTGACGGCTCTCTAGCGGACTTCGGCCTCGACGGCCTGGACAGGGGTGTAGACGGAGTTCTTCTGCGCGCTCTCCTCCACCGCGGCGAGCACCCGCTGCACCTGCAGACCGTCGGTGAACGACGGCATCGGGTCAGTGCCCGACGCGATGGCCTCGACCAGGTCGCGGGCCTGGTGGGCGAAGGTGTGCTCATAGCCCAGCACATGGCCCGGCGGCCACCAGCCCTCCAGGTAGGGGTGCTCGGCCTCGGTGACGACGATCCTGCGGAACCCCGCCGTGGCGGCGGGCTCCCGGTGGTCGTGGAAGGACAGTTCGTTGAGCCGCTCGAGGTCGAAGGCGAGCGAACCGTGCTCGCCGTTGATCTCCAGCCGCAGGGCGTTCTTGCGCCCCGAGGCCATCCGGGACGCCTCGAACGTGGCGAGCGCCCCCGAGGCGAGCCGGCCGGTGAAGACGGCCGCGTCGTCGACCGTCACCGGAGCGCGCTGGGCGCCGCCGGAAGCGGACAGGCCCGAGGAGGCACCGTCGAGGCGGGGACGCTCCTTGACGAAGGTTTCCATCTGGGCGGAGACGCCGACCAGCAGCTCACCCACCAGGTACTGCGCGAGGTCGACGATGTGCGCGCCGAGGTCACCGAGCGCCCCCGACCCCGCGTGCTCCCGCTGCAGCCGCCAGGTCAGCGGGAAGTCGGGATCGACCAGCCAGTCCTGGAGGTAGCTGACCCGCACGTGGCGCAGCGTGCCGAGCCTGCCGTCGGCGATGAGCCGGCGGGCGAAGGCGAGGGCGGGCACCCGCCGGTAGTTGAAGCCCACCATGGCCAACTGCCCGCGCGAGCGGGCCGCTTCGGCGGCCACGGTCATGGCCTCCGCCTCGGCGACCGAATTGGCCAGCGGCTTCTCGCACAGCACGTGCTTGCCCGCCTCCAGCGCCGCGATCGCGATCTCCGCATGGCTGTCGCCCGGTGTGCAGATGTCGACGAGCTGTACGTCATCACGGACGATGAGGGCGCGCCAGTCGGTCTCCGTCGCGGCCCAGCCATGCTTGTCGGCCGCCGCCCGCACGGCGTGCGCGTCGCGGCCGGCGATCGCGGCCATGACCGGCCGCAGCGGCAGGTCGAACACGCGCCCGACGGTGCGCCACCCTTGTGAGTGCGCGGCGCCCATGAACGCGTAGCCGACCATGCCCACGCCGAGTGCCGGCGGTGCGGTCCGACTGTCCCTCTGTTCCATACGGATTCCTCCTCGTCGGAGTGTCACTGACTCATCACTGTGTTCGCGGGGCGCACGGCCCGGCCCGGTCAGATGAAGCCGGTCGGCAGGTACTGGTCGACGTTGTCCTTGGTGACCACGGCCGAGTAGAGGGTCAGCGAGGACGGGATCTCGAACTCGGCGAGGCCTCCGACGCCCTTGCCCTGGCCGAGCGCCCGGGCGAGATCGATGGCGGAGGCGGCCATCGTCGGCGGGTACAGGACGGTCGCCTTGAGCACGCTGTCGCCGGCCTTGATGGCGTCCATCGCGGACTTGGCACCCGCGCCGCCGACCATCAGGAAGTCGTCGCGGCCGGCCTGCTCGATGGCCCGCAGCGCACCCACACCCTGATCGTCGTCGTGGTTCCACAGCGCGTCGAACTTCGACTGGGCCTGCAGCAGTTGCGCCATCTTCGCCTGCCCGGACTCCACCGTGAAGTCGGCCGCCTGGCGGGCCACCTTCTTGATGTTGGGGTAGTTCTTCAGGGCGTCGTCGAAGCCCTTGGTGCGCTGCTGGGTCAGCTCCAGGTTGTCGAGGCCGGCGAGTTCGACGACCTTGGCGTTCTTCGTGTCCTTGAGCTGTTCGCCGATGTAGTGGCCGGCGTTGAGGCCCATGCCGTAGTTGTCGCCGCCGATCCAGCAGCGGTAGGCCTGCGGGGAGGCGAAGACGCGGTCCAGGTTGATGACGGGTATGCCCGCCCTCATGGCCTGCAGGCCGACCTGGGTGAGTGCCTTGCCGTCGGCCGGCAGGATCACCAGCACGTCGACCTTCTTGTTGATCAGGGTCTGGATCTGGCCGATCTGCTGGGCGGTGTCGTTGGACCCCTCGGTGATCTCCAGCGTGACGTCGGAGTACTTCTTCGCACGCGACTTGGCGTTGTCGTTGATGGCGTTGAGCCAGCCGTGGTCGGCCTGCGGTCCGGCGAAGCCGATGGTGACGGCCTTGCCCGGCTTGTTGTCGGCGACCGGGGCGGCGTTGTCCGCGGCCGGCTCCTGGTCCTTGGGCTCATTGCTGGTGCAGGCCGTCAGCAACGCGCCGGCGGAAACGGCTGCGGTGCCGAACAGCAGCGCTCTGCGGCTGGTGGCGGGGGTTCTTGCCATGGCGGATCGACCCTTCGACTGGGCGGTGTACGTCGGCTGGGGAAGGCGGGGGTGCCGGACGGCGGGGTCAGGGGCCGCCGTCCGGCGGTGTGCGGTACGGCGTCAGGTGTCGCCGTGCAGCGAGCGGCGCTGGACCAGAACGGCGGCGACGATGATGGCGCCCTTCGCGATCTGCTGGACAGCGGTCTCGAGGTTGTTCAGGGCGAAGATGTTGGTGATCGTGGTGAAGATCAGGACCCCGAGGACGGAACCGATGATGGTGCCGCGGCCGCCGCTGAGCAGGGTGCCGCCGATGATCGCCGCGGCGATGGCGTCCAGCTCGTAGAGGTTGCCGTTGGTGTTCTGGCCCGAGCCGGCGAGCACGATCAGCATGAACGCGGCGATACCGCAGCACAGTCCGGACAGCAGGTACAGGTACAGGCGTTGGCGGCGGACGTCGATGCCGGCGAGGCGGGCGGCCTCCGCGTTGCCGCCGACCGCGATCGTGCGGCGGCCGAAGGTGGTGCGGTTGAGCAGCAGCCAGCCGATGACGGTGACCGCGCCGAAGATCAGGACAAGGGGCGGGATGCCGAGGACGTAGGCGTCCCTGCCGCCGAGATCGAGCACCGAGTCCACGCTCACGACCTGGGTGCTGCCGTCCGTGATCTGCAACGCCAGGCCACGGGCCGAGGCGAGCATGGCCAGCGTCGCGATGAACGGCACCATCCTGCCGTAGGCGATCAGCAGACCGTTCACGAGGCCGCAGCCCACACCGACGATCACCGCGGTGAAGAGGATGCCGGCGAACCCGAACTCCTGGGTGGCCACGGTCGTCGCCCACACCGAGGCGAGAGCCACCATCGCGCCGACCGACAGGTCGATCCCGCCACTGGTGATGACGAAGGTCATGCCGACGGTGACGACACCGATCACGGACGCCTGGGTGAGGACGAGCTGCAGATTGCTCGTCGCCAGGAACTCGTCCGGTGCGGTGATCCCGCCGACCGCGACGAGGGCGGCGAGGACTCCGAGCAAGGACAGCGTGCGCACGTCCCACCGCAGACCGGGGCGGCGTGAACTGTCCTTGCCCCCTGGGGACTTGGCGGTGGACGTCGGCGCTTGCTTCTGCGCCGCGGTGGCCGGCTGCGTCATGGCGTCGGGCTCCCTTCCATCACAAGATCGAGTACACGGTGCTCGTCGAGCTCCCGGGCGTCCGCGGTGTGCACGACGCTGCCTTCACGCAGCACCAGCACCCGGTCGGCGAGACCCAGGACCTCGGGCACCTCACTGGACACGAGAAGTACGGCCAGGCCCTCGTCGGCCAGCCGGCGAATCACGGCGTAGAGCTCCGCCCGGGCGCCGATGTCGACACCCCTGGTCGGCTCGTCCAGCAGCAGCACCTTGCAGCCCCGCAACAGCCAGCGTGCGAGGACCGCCTTCTGCTGGTTGCCACCGGACAGGGTCCTGATCGCGGCATCGGGATTGTCCGGGCGCAGGGACAGTTCCCGAACCGCCTGGTGCGTCGCGGCCCGCTCGGTACGCCGGTCGATCCAGCCCGCGCGGGCGAACCTGGACAGGGTGGAGACCGAGACGTTGCTGCTGACGGACTCCAGCATCAGCAGGCCCTGCGCCTTGCGTTCCTCGGGCGCCAGGCCGATGCCGGCACGGACGGCGGCGCGAACACTTCCCGGGCGCAGAGGTGTGCCCTCGACAAGGACCCGACCGCCGTCAGGACGGCGAGCCCCGTAGATCGTCTCCAGGATCTCGCTGCGCCCGGACCCGACGAGCCCGGCCAGACCGACGATCTCACCGGGCCGCAGCTCCAGATCGACGGGCGCGAACTCCCCTCGCCGGGTGAGCCCCTCGACCCTCAGCACCGGTTCCTTCCCCGTGGCGAACCCTGTCTCGGGGCGATCGGGGAAGACGTACTCCACATTCCGCCCGGTCATCAGGGCCACGACCTCCTGGGTCGGCGTCGACTCGGCGGGCAGACCGCCCGCGACCGACCGACCCTCCTTCAGGACCGTGACCCGGTCGCCGATGCGCCGAATCTCCTCGAGACGGTGGGAGATGTAGATGACGGCGACCCCCTCACGGGTCAGATCACCCACGATCCGAAAGAGGTTGTCCACCTCCTCGGGGTCCAGCGCCGCGGACGGCTCGTCCATCACGATCAACCGGACCTCGTGGGACAGTGCGCGGGCCATGGAGACGATCTGCTGCTGCGCCGCGGACAGGTCACCGACGAGTCGCGAGGGGTCGATCTCCGAGTGCCCGAGCCGTTCCAGCAACTCCGCGGTGGCCGTACGGGCGGCGGAGCCGCGCACGACGAACCCGGCGGAGGTCGGCTCGTGCCCGAGGAACACGTTCTCCGCGACGGACAGCCCCTCGATCAGATCGAGTTCCTGGTAGATGGTGGCGATACCCAGGCGCATGGCGGCGATCGGCGAGCCCAGGGTCACGGCCTCGCCCTGCCAGGTGATCTCACCGCTGTCGGGCTGGTGCGCTCCGGCGAGCACTTTGATCAATGTGGACTTTCCGGCTCCGTTCTGGCCGAGCAGGCAGTGGACTTCGCCGGCCTCGACCTCGAGATCCACACCGTCCAGGGCGCGAACACCCGGGAACGACTTGGTGATACCGGACATGGTGAGCAGGGTTGATGGCGGTGCCATGTGGAATCCCCTCGGCAGGTACGGGCCGTGAGCGAGCGGAGCCGGACAAGGTGGATCGGGTACGTGGACAGCTCTGGGAAGCCCGGGGCGGCGTGCCGCCGGGGCGCAGAGGCTGAGCAGGGCAAGGCAGGCCCAATGGCCTGGGAGTCATGCAGGGGTGGGAGCCGGCCGCCGGCGCTTCATGTGGTGAAGACGGCGGGGCTGTGGTGACGCGGTGGTGGTGTTGCCGTGGTTCTACGGGTGTCGTGATGGCGCCATGGGGTCACCGAGGCGCGATGGTTGTGGGGCGACGCCAGTGGGGTTGCAGTGACGTCGTGGCGACGCCACGGGGGTGCAGTGGCGCGAGTGGTGGTCCGTTGCCGATGAGGTCGGGCAGCGGTCAGGCGGGCGAGAAGACGTGGTCGCTGATGAGCCGGGCCGCGCCGATCGCTCCGGCCGCCGGTCCCAACTCCCCCAGCACAATCGGCAGATTGCGCGTGGCGAGCGGCAACGACTGCCGGTACACCTGGGTTCGAACGCTGGCCAGCAACGTGTGCCCGAGCCCGGTCACACCGCCACCGATCACCACCAGCCCCGGATTGAAGAAACTGACAAGCCCGGCGATGACCTGACCCAGACGCTTCCCGCCCTCCCGAATCAGCTCCAGGGACACCACGTCGCCCGCTGCAGCGGCAGCCGACACGTCCTCGGCCGTCAGACGCCCGGCCGTCTCCAGCCGGGCGGCAAGCTGCGGCGACCGGCCCTCACGCGCGGCCTGCTCAGCGTCACCGGCCAACGCGGCCCCGCTGAAGTGGGCTTCCAGGCAGCCCCGGTTGCCGCAGGCACAGGGGCGGCCGTCGGGCACGGCCTGGATGTGCCCGATGTCGCCCGCGCTGCCCGTCGCACCGCGATGGACCTCACCGCCGACGACGATGCCGCACCCGATACCGGTGCCGATCTTGACGCAGAGAAAGTCGCCCACGGAACGCGCGACGCCCGCGTGCTGCTCCCCCATCGCCATCAGGTTCACGTCGTTGTCGACCATGACCGGGCAGCCCAGCTCCTGACTGAGCGCCTCCCGGACCGGGAAACCGTCCCAGCCCGGCATGATCGGCGGAGCCACCGGAACACCCTCGGGGAAACGAACCGGCCCCGGCACGCCGATACCGGCACCGTCGAAACCCTCCGCGAGCCCCGTCGCCTTCAACTTCGCCGCCATGGACAGAACTTGCTCGAAGACCGCGACCGGGCCCTCACGGACGTCCATCGGTTGATTCAGATGCCCCAGGACCTCCAACTCCGCATTCGTCACTGCGACATCGATCGAGGTGGCACCGATATCGACACCGAGGAAACGCAGCGTCGGCGAGAGCCGGATGTTGTGCGACCGCCGGCCGCCCCGGGACGGTGCCAGCCCGTCCGCGACAACCAGCCCCGTCTCCAACAGTCGGTCCACTTCGACGGCCAGCTTCGAGCGGGACAGGTCCACCAGATCACCGAGCTGGGCACGAGAGTTGGACCCGTTGTCACGCAGCAGACGAAGCAGCCGCGCCTGATGCGCGTTCTCAGGTCGAGCAGTCATCCGTCGCACGATCCCTCCTCTCCCCTCACCCACGGCCGGGGATCCAGAAGCCTGTCTGCACCGACTGCACCGTCAGGCTGTTGAAGAGGAACGTAACAACGATTTTCCAGACTGGGAAGTACTTACGTCGGAGTAGGGCGCTTCTTTTTCCACACTCAGGACAAAGTCTGGATGGGTGACGTTCGGGAGTCCTACGACAGGGTCGGCGGCAGTACTGACCAAGCCATCCGGCTTGTCGAGGATCAGCCCCTGGCACTCCTAGGTGGCGAGGTCGTCCGAGCGCAGGACTCCCTGGCCGCGCCATTCGTCGACAATCATCCAGTAGTGGCCGACGCCGAGTTCGAAGACGTTGGGGCCCTCGTGCGGGCGGTGGCCGACCGCGAGGCCGGTGGGCCGCCACTGGTAGAGGTCGGGGCTGTCGGCGGCCGCGGTGCACGACCCGTAGGACTCGTCCTTGAACCACATCCGCCAACCCCGCGCTGTTCCTGGACGGCGACCGCACCACGCTCGCGGTCAAGGTCGCAGGCGACTACGCCAACGAGCACTGCACCAGGCTCTGCACCCTCGTCGCGGCAGGCGCCGCGGTCTACATCGCGCCCGTCCTGATCCTCTTCCTCGTCCTCCAGCGCGGCTTCGGCACGGGCACCGCGACGTCCGGACTCAGGTGACACACCAAGGGTGAGAGTTGTGCCGTACAACCTTGACAGTTGCTTCGTACAACTCGATGATGGCGCCATGGCAGCGTGGAACGAACCCCTCGACGTGATCCACGAGGCGATCATCCTGTTCTCCCGCAACGCCAAGGTGCGCGAGAACAGGATGTACGACGAACTGTCCTTCGTCGCCTACACGATGCTGTCCTACGTGGGGTCCTTCCCCCAGCCGACCGCCTCCGATCTGGCAGAGCGATACGGCCTGGAGAAGTCCACGGTCAGCCGTCAGCTGTCCGCACTGGAAGATGACGGCCTGCTGCGCCGGGTGGCCCATCCCTCGCGGCCCAGGACCAAGTTGCTGGAACTCACCGACACCGGTCTCGCCTGCCTGGCCCGCGTCAGGCAGCACCAGCGCGAGGGGCTCGAAGAGCGGCTCGGCCGATGGCCGGAGGAGGACGTCGAGACGTTCGGCCGTCTGCTCTGGCGGTTCGTCACGGAACTCGACTGAGCCCCGGGCCGGCCCGCCCGACGGACGAGGACCGGGCCGTCATCAGCCACCGCGACACGGACACGAACGGAGACCCGCATGCGACACGGTGTGCACAGCCACCGGTTCACCCGGCACCATGACCCGGCAGGGTTCGGCCCCGCGCCGGACGTCACGCGCCACCACCCCGACGACGCAGGGTCTGCTTCGCCGCAGGAACGGCGGTGAGTGCCGTGCTCTACGCGGAGGACCTTCACCCCGGAACCGTGTTCGAGCTGGGCAGCACCAAGGTCTCCAGGGAGGAGATCCTCGACTTCGGCCACCGCTTCGACCCTCTCCCCCTGCATACGGACGAGGACGCTGCGGCCGCGAGCCGCTTCGGGGGCCTCATCGCCAGCGGTTTCCACACCGCCGCGCTCCTGCAACGCCTAGTGGTGGACGCGGTGTTGTCGCGCGCCGCCCTCATCGCCGGCCGGGAACTCGGACCCGTGCGCATGCGGGCGCCCGTCCGGCCCGGGGACGTACTGCACGGCTCCATGGAGATCATGGAGGTCCGCCCGCGCGACGACGGCACAGCCGTGGTCCGCAGCCGGGGCACCCTCACCAACGACTCCGGCACGGTCGTCATGGAAGTCCAAGGCGAGACGCTCTGGGAACACCGACCTGCGGACGGAAGCGCGAGCGGCGCGGCCTGACGCACGGGTCCGTTCCGAGCAGCCCCGGCGGCGCACTCCCCAGGCCGCCGGGGCACCTCTGTGTCGGCGCGGTGCGGCCTCAGCGCAGGGTGAAGAAGATCATGGGGTTGTCCCTGCTCTCCCGGAGAGGATGGCCCAGAGCAAGGGACCGTTTGACGTCGTTCAGGCGGTCGTGGGTCTCGAGGTCATGCACCCGCGACGCGGTGAAACAGGCGTTATCCCGATCGGCGAGCCAGCGCAGAACGACCGCGCCCTCGGTGAACGGCAGCGGGCGACGGCCATGGAAAACGTCATGGACGCACACCGGGATGCCCGCCCGTATGCGCGGGAACAGCTCGCGGATGTACCAGCGGGCGAAGCTCGCGGAGTGTGCCGCGTCGATGAAGAGGAAGTCCGCGGTGTCCGGGATCTTCTCCAGGTTCTCCCGGGCGTCCCCCTGCGTGAACGTCCAGCGGCCGGTGGACAGTTGCGCGGGGACGTTGCCCACGACGTGGTCCACGATGTCGTACGAGTACAGGTGGCCGGTGCCGTTGTCCCTCAGGGCCTGGAGGATCCAGGTGGTGGACCAGCCGTGGAAGGTGCCGATCTCCACCACCGTCTCCGGGCGGGCCTCGCGCAGCAGCAAATAGGTGATCTCCGCCTCGATGTCGTCGAGTTGGGCCTTCAGCGAGATCGGCGGCGCGAGCAGTTTCCGCTGCTTCTCGCGGACTCGGTCGAGATCGTGGGCGTAGGCGCGGTAGAGCCCGATGATGTGGTCGATGTCGATGTGCTGGTGCATGCGCGCTCCGTGCGAAACCGGTCTGGTTGGTCAGTGCGCGGTGACGCTAAGGCGCGGGAACGTCAGGCCACGTCACACCCGGGTGCCAACTCCGGTGTCGGACCCGGGTACTACGTGCCCTGGGCCGGGTGCGGCCTGCCCGGGGCGACCAGCCCCGACTCGTAGGCCATGACGACGAGTTGCGCCCGGTCGCGGGCGCCGAGCTTGGCGAGCAGCCGGGACATGTGGGTCTTGACGGTCTGCTCGGCCACCACCAGCCGGGCGGCGATCTCCGCGTTCGACAGGCCCTGAGCGACCAGCACCAGCACCTCCGTCTCCCGGGGGGTGAGGCCGTTCAACCGCACACGCGGATCCCGGCGCGGGACGGGGCGGCGCCGGGCCACGTCCTCGATGAGGCGTCGGGTGACGGACGGGGCGAGCAGCGCCTCACCTGCGGCGATCACCCGTACCGCCTGCACGAGTTCGGAGACCGGGGCGTCCTTGAGGAGGAAGCCGCTGGCTCCGGCGTGCAGGGCCTCGTAGACGTAGTCGTCGATGTCGAAGGTGGTCAGCATGAGCACCCTGGGGCGGTGCACCACGCCGGGCGGCGGGTCGAGCAGCTGTCGTGTGGCCTCCAGCCCGTCCATCTCCGGCATCCGTACGTCCATCAGCACCACGTCCGCGTGTGTGCTGCGGCTGACCTCGATACCGAGACGGCCGTTGGGCGCCTCCCCCACGACGTCGATGTCGCTCTGCGCCGACAGCAACGCCGCGAACCCCGAACGCACCATGTCCTGGTCGTCCACGACCACCACCCGGATCACCATGTTCATCTCTCCTGTTCCGGTCACCTGCGAAGTCCACGCGCCCCGGCCACATGACAGGGAGGGCATGCGCGCAGGGCCGTCGCGTACTCATGCGGTGTGGGCGTCGACCGGGCTCACTCTTCCCTCGTGGCAGGGCGGCCGCCTCGGCCGAACGGCCACAATCACCAACCGCCAGGGAAGGTACGTCGGCCGAACGACGGATGACGGAGTGTCACGGACCCGGCAGGGCTGCCGAGGCGGTCACGACGATGACTTCTCCGTCGGCAGGATCGCCGTGACTTGCCAGCCCCGGTGGTCGGATCGGGGTCCCGTGTGCAACTCGCCGCCGAGCGCGGTGACTCGTTCGGTCAGTCCGACCAGGCCGAAGCCGCCGCCCCGTGCGGCGGTCGGCAACCGGGCGCCGCCGCGGCCGTCGTCGCGCACCGTCACCTGCAGCGCGCGGCCGTCGTGGACCAGACCGACCGTCACCTCGGTGGCGTCGGCGGCGTGCCGCCGTACGTTGGTGAGGGCCTCCTGGACGACACGGTAGGCAGCTGCCTGCACCTCGTGCGGCAGGTCGTCGGGCACCGAGGAATCGCGGCGCAGTGCGGCTCTCGGGCCGACCGGCCCGACGAAGCCTTCCACCAGTTCGGGGAGCGCGGCCAGATCGCCCGCCGGGTTGCGGTCGGCCCTAGCGGCCTCCGGGGTCTCGCGCATCAGGCCGACGGTGCGGCGCATGGAGGCGAGGGCCTCGGTGGCGGAGTGTTCGACGTCCTTCAGGATCTTGGCCAAGCGTTCGGGATCCGTCGTGGCCAGGAGCTGGGCCACCTGTGACTGCACCAGGATCCCGGTGACGTGGTGGGCCACGAAGTCGTGCAGGTCGGCGGCCATGGCAAGGCGTTCGGCTCGCTGTGTCTCGGTGACCGCGACGCGGCGGCGGTGGTCCAGGGCGCGCAGGTACCCGCCCAGTCCGGCAACCACACCGACCAGCAGCACCATGGCGAACGGGTTGACCGACGAGCCGTCGGCAGCCTGTCTGTAGGGCAGAGCGAGCATCGCCGCACCGACCAGAGCGCCGCCCACCGCCGCCCACGGCATGGGGCAGTCGCGCACCGCGATCAGGAGCAGGCACAACAGGATCGCCTGTTCGCCGGGGCCGTCCAGCGCCTCACGCCCGGACAGGAACACGGCGGCCGTCACGGCGCCGGAGAGGACCGCGGGCACGGCGGCGCGCACCGCCGTGGTGAGCCACGCCGGCCGCCGGGCGGCGGGCCACAGGACCGCGGCCAGACCGACCGGCAGGACCACCGGCTGAGGCCACCGCGAACCGCCGTCGAGACCGGCGAACAGCAGGTCCACGCCTGCCGCCGACAGAAGAAGGACGATGCCGAACGCCCGCAGGAGGCCCTGCCGACGCCCGTCCGGTCCGGGAGACGCACCGAGGGCGCGCATGCTGCTCAGGAGATCCACGGCGCGACCCTAGCCCTCCGGCCGACACAGCCGGATCGGCCGAATGGCCATCTTCGGCGACGCAGAGGGCCGCGCACCCCGGCCGAACATCCGAGGCCTCGCGCGAACAGAGATCTCCCCCGATTTTTCAGGACCCGAGAAGGGCTACTGACCAATTCGCGGGGGCCAAGACTCGGACACGGCCCACGGCACTCCCCCGCCGACGGCTCAGGCGGCCCCGGCTCACACGCCCTCCCTGTGTGGGCCCCGGACAGCTCCACGCCGTGCCTCCGGCCGTGGCGAGCCCGCGTCCGCGGAATGAGCCGCAATTGGCTCCGCTCTACCGTCGGACGTAGGTTGGCCGCCGATCACTGGTGTGTTTGCAGGGCGAAAGGTACGGCCCGGTGGGACGACGAGAAAAGCCGGTGGATCCCGATGCCGGACCCGTGCAGCGGCTCGCGCACGAACTGCGGCTGCTGCGGGAGAAGGCGGGAAAGCCGCCGTACCGGGAGATGGCCGAGCGGGTGGGATACTCGACGACCGCGCTGTCGCAGGCGGCGGCCGGCGACCAGTTGCCCTCGCTGGCGTTGCTGCGGGCGTACGTCCAGGTACTGGACGAAGACCCCGACGAATGGGAGCGGCGCTGGCGGGAGGCGGATGCCGACGTCCGGGCGGCCTCGGCCGAGGAGCGGGCACCGTATCGGGGCCTGGCCCGTTTCGAACCGGGTGACAGTGATCTGTTCTTCGGTCGGGACAAGCAGGTCGGCGAGCTGCTGGGCCTGATGCGCGCGCACCGGTTCGCGGTCGTGTCGGGCCCCTCCGGCAGCGGCAAGTCGTCCCTGCTGCGGGCCGGGCTGATCCCCACTCTGCGGCAGGCGCAGGGCGCCGACCGCCCGGCGGTGATCCGGGTACTCACCCCTGGTGAACAGCCCGCGCGCACGCACGAGCGAGCGCTCGTCCCGAAGTCCGATGGGAACGGGGAAGGCAAGGACTGCGGTCTGGACACCTGGGTGATCGTCGACCAGTTCGAGGAGCTGTTCACCCTCTGCCATGACCGCGCGGAACGCGACCGCTTCCTGGATCTGCTGCTGTCCGCCCGCGAGCCCGCGAGCCGGCTGCGCGTGGCCATCGCCGTGCGCGGCGACTTCTACGGCCACTGCGGCACCCATCCGCAGCTCGCGGAGGCGGTCGGTCGAGCGACCCTGCTGATCGGGCCGATGGGCCGCGAGGAACTGCGGGACGTGATCACACAGCCCGCGGTCGCCAAGGGCCTGAACGTGGAGCGCGCGCTGACCGCCCGCGTCATCGACGAGGTCACCGACCAGCCCGGCGCTCTGCCGATGCTCTCGCACGCCCTGCTGGAGACCTGGCGCCGTCGCCGCGGGCGCACTCTCACCCTGGCCGCGTACGAGGAGGCCGGCGGTGTGCGCGGGGCGATCGCCGCGACCGCCGAGCAGGTCTACGGCGGCCTCGCGCCGGAGCAGGACCGTACCGCCCGCCGCATCCTGCTGCGGCTCATCACCCCCGGCGACGGCGCCCCCGACACGCGCCGCCCGGCGTCCCGGGCCGAGCTGGGGTCCGACGCGCGGGACGTGCTGGAACGCCTCGCCGCCGCCCGGCTGGTCACCCTGGACGGTGACACGGTCGAGCTGGCCCACGAGGTGCTGATCACCGGCTGGCCCCGGCTGGCCGGCTGGATCGAGGAGGGCCGGGGGCGGCTGCGGGCGCAGCGGCTGCTCGGGGAGTCGGCCCGTGCCTGGCAGCAGCTGGATCGGGACCCGGGAGCGCTGTACCGGGGCACGCGGCTGACCCAGGCCGAGGAGTTGTTCGCCGGGCAGTCCCAGGACGACCTCGCCACGCTGGAGCGGGACTTCCTCAACGCCTCCGGCGCCGCGCGCGATGCCGAGCGGGAGGCCGGGACGCGAGCCGCCCGCCGTACCCGTCTGCTCACCGTGGGGCTCTCCGCGTTCCTCGTCCTGGCCCTGGCCGCGGGCCTCCTGGCCTGGCAACGCGACCGGGCGAGTGACGAAGAGGCGGCCAAGGCGGCCGCCCGCCGCCTGGCCACCGTCGCCGACAGTCTGCGCTCCGCCGACCCCCGCACCGCCGCCCTGCTCTCCGTCGCGGCCTGGCGGCTCGCTCCGCTGACCGAGTCCCGCTCGGCCCTGCTCGACGCCCAGGCCCGACCGGAGCGGGACGCGTTCACCGACCCGCAGACGGGTGAGAACTCCCGGCGCTTCCTCACCGATGAGGGCCGCGCCCTCATCACCGTCACCGGCTCCGAAGTGACCGTTCGCGACGTGGCCGACCACCGTGTCACCGCCACCTACCGGCTGCCCGCGGGCGCAGAGGTCTCCGACGCCGGCCTCGGCGCCCGCTCTGTCGTCCTGACCGGCCAGGACGGCGGCGAACTGTGGAACCTCGCCGCTCACAGACCCGTCGCCGAACTCGGTGACGCGGCCTACTGGGCGGCGTCCGACGGCAGCGCCTTCGGCACCGGGCCGGTGGACGGTCCCGGTCCGGTCCAGGTGCACCGGGCGGGCGACGGCAAGGTGGTGTTCAGCACGGACACGCCACGCGCCCTCACCGCCACCGCGATTGGCCCAGGCGGCCGCCTCCTCGCCCTGTGCCCGGCCGACGGCGCACCACAGGTGTGGGACACCGTCCATGGCACGAGGCTGCGGGGTTCCTGGGAGAAGGCGGGCGGCACCGTCTGCGGCACCGGCTCGGGGGCGGACCACGGCTCCCGTGAGCTGCGGTTCAGCGGGGACGGCCGACGCCTGGCCGTGCTCTCCGGCAACACGGCCACGGTCTGGAACATCTCCGGCGGACAGCAGGTCGCCGACTTCCAGAGCAGCGGCACCAGTGGCTTCACCCAGGCCGTCCTCTCCCCCGACGGGCGGTTCCTGGCCACGGCCGACGACCAGGAGATCGCCGCGTGGTCGCTGGGCCTCGGCGGCGGGGAGGTCTTCCACACTCCGTTGGCCGGTGCCGAGGTGAGCGGCCTGACCTGGGCCCCGGGCAAGGGCCGGACGCTGCGCCATCTCGACGGCGCCACGGTGCGCACGTACGACCTGAGCGACCGCCTGGACGCTCACTGGCAGAGCACCCCGGCCGACGTGACCGCGCTCAGCCCGGACGGCACCGTCCTGGCCACGGCCACCCGTTCCGGCCCCGGCTACCGCTTCGAACTGCGCGCTGCACGCACGGGCGCCGTCCTCGCCCGCACCACGCTCGGTGCCCTGCCGGACGACGGTGCCGACGGTGCCCCACCACTGGCCTTCAGTCCGGACGGTCGGGCCCTGGCCGTCGCCGACACCGTGTCCTCGCGCGGCTCCCTCCGGCAGCGCTTCACCATCTGGGACGTCCCCGCCCACCGGATCCGTACGTCGTTCCAGACGTCCGGTGCGGCGGACCGCATCGTCTCCGCTCTCGCCCTCGGCACCGGCGGCCGGACACTGCTGGCCGCGCGCTCACCCAGCGGCGACGGCACGACCGAGGTCTGGGACACCGCCGCCCACCGACGCACGGCCGGCCTGAGCTCCCTCAACGCGGACAGGCTCGCCCTGCGGACCGACGGCCGACTGGTCGCCGGCTCCGCCGACCGGTACGCCGAGCTGGCGTCCCGTCACGTGCGCGGCCGCGCCCTGGCCGACGGCCGACAGGTCACCGCGCTGGTCTTCAGCCCCGACGGCACCCGGCTCGCCGTCGGCGACTCCACCGGCCACGTCACCCTGTGGGACGGTGACCTGCGCACCCGTACGGGCATCCTGACCGGCACCTCCGACACCGTCTCCGTGGGCGAGCCCGAAGCCGTGGGCGCGCTTGCCTTCTCCCCCGACGGGGACACCCTCGCCGTGGGCGGCCGCAACGGCACCCTTCGCCTGTGGGACACCGCCGGGCAACGGCTCCTCGGCAGCGATCTGCCCACGCCCGGCGACGAGATCGACACCCTCGCCTTCACCCGCGACGGCGCCACCCTGTACGCCGGTGGTCCGGATGTGTTGCTCCAGCGACACCCGGTCGGCGCGGACGACGTCGCCCGCATCCTGTGCGACCGGGTCGGCGGAGGACTCACCGAGGCCCAGTGGCGAACGTACGTTCCCGACCTGCCGTACCGGCAGGTGTGCGCGACGGCGCGCTGAGCGGAATTCTTTTGTTCACCGTGACGGTGACGGTCGCTGAAAAACGCCTCTGACCTGGACGATCGGATTCCGAAAAGCCCTCTAGTTCAGGTTCTGGTCTCATGCGTACGCATCTCCTGTTTCCCTCCCTCCTGCTGCTCGGCTCGCTCTCCCTGACGGCTGCCTGTTCGTCCGTGTCCTCCGGGACGCCGGACCCGACGCCCGCCGGAGCGCGGCCCGGATCGACCTCCGGCACGGCGCCGGTGCACACGGTGGACCCCTCGAAGATCAAGGGTCTGCGGATCGTCAACGACAGCAGTGAGGACACTTCCTGCCCCTTCGCGGCCGGCTACCCGGACGTGCCGGGCGCCGAGGCCATGACAGCCGCGATGAAGAAGGACGTGGACGGTCGCCTGGCCACCTTCCGTTCGGCGTGCGACGACGGCGGCGGGGCCGGCGATGTCGGCGAACTCAACATCAGCCACCAGTTCCTGGTCGCCTCCGGGGACGTCCTCGGCGTCCGGCTCACCACCCTGGACCACTCCGCGGCAGGCAGCGGGCTGAGTGTGCGCACCTATTGGTACGACGGACGGGCGGGCGCGTACCGCACCGCGCTCGGGCTCATCGACGACGGGTCCCGGGACGCCTTCGTCTCCGCCCTGACGAAGCAGCTCAAGGGACGCGAGGGCACCGACGCGGACACGGTGGACGAGGCGTTCGCCGACCCGTCGAACCAGACCACCATCCTGGACGACATGGTCTATACCGCCGACGGCGGACTGCGGGTGACCTTCGACCGGGGCGAGGTCGGCACCCCCGCCGCCGGCACCTATGTCGTGACCTTCCCCAGGACGACGGTCACCCCTTGGCTGTCCGCCTTCGCCAAGCGCGCCCAGCAGCAGACCATGCGGCCGTCCGGCTCGCTCGACCTCGGGGCGGCCGCCACCCCGACCCCCGCCATACCCACGCACACGGCCTCCGGCGACGACGACACCGACTGCAAGAAGGTGAAGTGCGTCGCCCTGACCTTCGACGACGGGCCCGCCGTCCCGGAGACGGCGACCCTGCTGACCTACCTGGCGAAGTACGACGCCCGGGGCACCTTCTTCACGGTCGGGCAGAATGTCGTCGCCCACCCCGACCTGGTCCGCGCCGAGGCACGCGCCGGCAACGAGGTGGGCAACCACTCCTGGAGCCATCCCGACCTCACCAAGCTCACCTCCGAGCAGGTCGCCTACCAGCTGAACCGCACCAGCACGGCCATCAAGGCCGCGACCGGCAAGGAACCCACCCTCTTCCGACCGCCCTACGGCGCGGTCAACAGCACCGTCCGCGGCGCCACCAAGCTCTCACCTGTGCTGTGGACCCTGGACACCGAGGACTGGAAGTACCCCGACGCCGCGAAGGTGGCGCAGAGCGTCATCGGCAAGGTGCAGCGCAATGGCGTCGTCCTCATGCACGACATCCACGCCACGTCGGTGGCCGCGGTCCCCGAGATCCTGCGCACCCTCGGCGCCCGCGGCTACCACTTCGTCACCGTCAGCCACCTGCGCGCCACGATGTGACCTGACAGTCTGCGCGGTCCCCGTCGCGACATCGACGGTCGGGTCTAAATCGATTCAACGCACGACGAACTCATTCTCGGCCCAGGCATTGACCACCACGCCGCGGAACCCTAACCTCCGGGCAATCGCATTGAAACCTTTCACGAGCCGAGGGTGCACCATGTCCTGGGACCTGTCGCGTCGAAGACTTCTCCAACTCGGTGGTGCCACGGCCGCCTCGGTCGTACTGAGCGGGCCCCAGGCACTCGCGGCCGACGCCCCGGGCGGCGTCACGGCCCACGGCAAGCCGCCCGCGCCGACCGGGACACTGGCCGACCTGCTGCCGCAGGCACTCGCCACGAGCGCCGGGCAGCGCCCCCGGTTCAGCTGGCAGGTGCCCGACTTCGGCGCCGGCACCCTCCAGCACGCCTATCAGCTGCAACTGGCCGCCACTCCGGGCGGTTTCGAGGACGAGCGGCTCGTCTGGGACTCGGGCAAGCGCAGGTCCGCCGACTCCACCGCCGTGCCCTACGCGGGGGCGGCCCTGCAGCCTCGTACCGCCTACTGGTGGCGGGTCGCCAGCTGGGGCGAGAAGCGATCGGCCTGGTCGGAGCCCGCCCTGCTCGCCACCTCGGTCGAGGACGAGTGGGAGGCCGAGCCGATCTGGGTGCCGTCAGGACCGGTCGTGACGGACGGCACGTTCGCCGCCCGGCTGAGGATCACCACCGTGGCCGCCGGGGTGTGGTTCCGCGCCGCGAACACCGCCAACAACTACATGTGGCAGCTGCGCGCCGGCAGTCCCGGCATCCTGCGCAAGCACGTCTGCGTGAACGGCACCTACAGCGTCCTCGGCGAGGTCCGCCTGCCGTCCGCCGTCGTTCCCGGGGAGTGGCTCGACCTCGCCGTCACCATGACCGGCTCCACCTTCACCACCAGCGTCAACGGCACCGTGGTCGACACCACCACCGACACCCGTTACGCCTCCGGCAACATCGGCCTGCGCAACGGCCTGACCGAGTCCCAGGTCTACGACCGCATCACCTTCACCGCCGCCGACGGGACCGTCCTCCTCGACGACGACTTCGCCTCCGACAAGGGCACCTTCTCGACCGGCACGGTCTCCGGCGGCACGCTCACCTTCCCCACCGGCGCCTCCTCGCTCTCCTCCTACGGGGCCGACGACACCTGGGCGCTGCTGCGCCACGAGTACGACACGGCCGCGGGCAAGGAAATCGCCGCCGCCGTCCTCTACGTAGCTGCCACCTCCCCCGACCCGGCCCGGCAGTACGTGGCCAAGGTGTGGAGCAACGGCAGTGTGGTCGGGCACGCCTCCGTGCGTTCCGGTACCGGGACCGCGTACCAGGCGTTCGACGTCACCTCGACCCTGCGGGCCGACGGCGGGCCGAACGCGCTCGCCGCGCTGTGCTGGACCACCTCGCAGCAGAAGTTCCTCGCCCAGCTGGAGATCACCTACACCGACGGCAGCCGGACCACCGTCGCCTCGGGAGACCACTGGAAGGCACGCCGCCAGGCCGGGCTGCTGCCCTCGAAGGGCAGCGCGGGCAGCAGCTACTTCACCGTCCCGCAGGAGTACTGGGACCTGCGCCAGGAGCCCGTCGGCTGGACCCGGCCCGGCTTCGACGACAGCGACTGGCACACTCCCGTCGTACGCACCGCGATCAGCGGACTCGTCCCGGCCCCGATCGAGTCGCCGCGGCTGCACGACGTCGCCCCCGCCTCCGTCACGAAGGTCGCCGACGGCCGCTGGCTGGTGGACCTCGGCCGGGAGATCGTCGGCGGGCTGTCCCTGGAGGTCACCGGGATCGCGGGCGACACCGTCGAGGTGCGCCTGGGCGAGGAGCTGAACTCCGACGGCACCGTCAAGCACCAACTGCGCGCCACCAACACCTACCGCGAGGTGTGGACCCTGCGCGACGGCAAGCAGACCTTCGAGCACTGGGGTTACCGCGGCTTCCGCTGGGTCGAACTGCGCACGGCGCTCGACCTGTCCGCAGTCGTCGTCACCGGGCGCGCCTGGCGGCTCGACTGGGACGACACCGACGCCTCCTTCCACAGCTCCGACCCCGATCTCGACCGGGTCTGGGAGCTGTGCCGGTACTCCATCGAAGCCACCCGCGGCGACCTCTACACCGACACCCCGACCCGGGAACGCGGCCCCTACGAGGGCGACGCACTGATCAACCAGCTCTCCGAGTACGGCGTCCAGCGCTCCTACGCCCTGGCCCGCTGGTCCAACGACTACCTGGTCCGCAAGGGCACCTGGCCCACCGAGTACCGGCTGATGTGCGCACTGTCCGCCTGGGAGGACTACCTCGCCACCGGCGACGACCGGCAGCTCGCCAAGGACTACGACCTGCTCGCCGCGAAGAACCTCACCGCCTACCTGGACTCCCAGGGCCTGGTCCGCAAGGCGCCCGGCAGCAGCAGCCAGGACCTGGGCGACCTCGTCGACTGGCCGACCGCCAGCCGCGACGGCTACGTCTTCACCAGCGTCAACACCGTCGTCAACGCCTTCCAGTACGCGGCCTTCGACGCCCTGGCCAAGTGCGCGGCCGTACTCGGCAAGGACGACGACGCGAAGGCCCTGAGCTCCCGCGCCGACACCCTCGCCACCGCCATGCGCGCCACCCTGCTCGACAGCGCCGCCGGCCGGTTCCTCGACGGCGAGGGCACCACGCACAGCGCCCAGCACGCCAGCGCCTTCCCCGTCGCGCTCGGCGTCGCGGATACCCTCGACGACGAGGTACGCGCCCGGCTCGGGGACACCCTCGCCTCGGGCGGCATGCGGGTGAGCGTGTACGGGGCGCAGTTCCTCCTCGACGCCCTCTTCCGGCTCGGCCGCGCCGACGCCGCGCTCGCGCTGCTCACCTCCACGGCCACCAACTCCTGGCTGCACATGCTCGACACCCTCAAGGCCACCATCGTCACCGAGGCCTGGGATCCCGCGCTGAAGTCCAACATGACGCTCTCCCACGCCTGGGCGTCCGCTCCGGCCAACGCGATCCCCCGGCATGTGCTCGGTGTCCGCGTCACCGCCCCGGGAGCTGCCGAGTTCCTCATCCGCCCCAGGACCGGCGCCCTGACCGAGGTGGCCGGAACGGTCCCGTCCGTGCGCGGCCCGGTCAAGGTCGCCGTACACCGGTCCACCGATGGCCATACGACACGGGTGACAGTGCCGCCCAACTCCCGCGCGGTACTGGAGGTGGAGATCGGCGACGCCGACCCGGCGGAGTACCGGGTGACCGCGAAGACACCCGGCGGGCAGGGACGTGTGGAGGTCACCCCGCTTACCGACCTCACCGGCACCGTGCTGCGGATCGGGCCCGTCGGCTCCGGCACGACGAAGGTCGAGCGCACCCGTTCCTGACCGCGTGGCCCCCGGGTTCCGGCCCGGGGGAACTTCCTTGCCGCCTCTGCCCGTTCGCATGTCCTGGCATGGGGATGTCACGTCTTGTTCTCCTCCGCAGCGTGCACCCCGCGTCACGGAATCCCGCCCTCCACGACGTGAAGGTGCACAGATCCTCCAGACCGCCGCGCGTGCTCGTCCTGGACGCCGACAGCGGTACGCGTCCCCTGCCGACGAGGCTGCGCGAGCTCGGCTTCGACGTGTTCGTGGCCGGTCTTGGTGAGGACGCCGTCCCGGCCGGTGTCGCCGTACACCCCGGCCTCGTCGTCCTCGACGTGATCCTGCCGGACGGCGACAGCTTCGAGACCTACCGCGTCACCACGGACGACAAGGTCGTCGGATCCTGCGCCCGCGACGTCGTATTGGAACGCTCCCGCGTCCTGACCGCCGCCGACACCCCCGACACGACGCCGCGTACATGGCAGTTGGTCGACGACTGCGTCCGCACGGCGTCGGTACCGACTGGGTCGAGGGACCCACCGTCTTCAAGGACAACTCCGGTGACGGCTGGTGGGTGTTCATGGACGAGGCCGGTGGACGCGGTTACCTGCCCTTCCACACCGACAGCCTCGCCGAGCCCGACTGGTCGCTACCGAGCGACTACCGGCTCCCTTCACGGCCCCGGCACGGAACGGTCCTGCCTGTCACCGCCGAGCAGCTGGCGCGGGTACGCGCCGCGTATCCGAATTCCTGAGCCACACAGGGCCCTGCGCCCGGCCGTCTGTCACGAGGTGGCCGGGTACGGCCAGTTGCGCGTGACCGCGCCGGACGAGCCTTATCCGGAATTGCCGGAGAAATGCCGCGAGGTTCACCAGAGCGTCTGTTAGTTTCACATCCCACCCTTCGAATGCAGGTGCGACTGCCGCCGGTAACATTCCATCTCCCGCTGGGTTTTGAAAATCGGTCAGAGATAGCGCTTGTCTCGCCCGACTCGCGTATGCGAAGGTGAGCCTCCATTGAGGCAGTTCCCGGCCCTGACCAGGCAAAAGGGCATCCTCAAGGTATGAACCAATCACCCAGCACTTTCCGACGGAACGTCATTTCGCATGCCGTCCTGCCATGAAAAGGAAAGGGTTCCGTGCAGGTTTCCCACCCCCCACGCCCGCCGTACCCACCCCGTCCCGGACTGCCCCTCGGGGAGCCGGATCCGGACCTCGTCGCCCAACTGGGCGGCGACATCGACGAACGACACCACGCGACCGCCGTGTTGCTGGCCCGCCACTGGCTCGCCGCGCGCGACTACGCACTCCTGTGCCTGGCCTCCGCCACTCCCACGGCCCAGTTTGTGGCCGCCAGCGCGTTTCAACGACGCTGGACCGACTCGCGAGCGGCGTACCCGCCGCGGCCTTGCGTCCGCAGCTGCTGGTGACGGTCCGCGAGACCGTCCGCGCCTGGGCCGCGAACGACAAGACTTGCGCAGCTCTACCAGAACTGCGCAAACCGACCGGCGGCCGTGGTCTGCACACGGCCAAGCCGGAAGCCCCCGCCAACCGAAAACTCGCCGAACGCGCCTTCGTGGCGTTGTCGGATTTCTCCCAATGCCTGCTGTGGCACACGGAGGTCGAGGCGGAACCCATCGAGATACCCGCCGGCTTGCTGGGTATGGAAACCGTTGCCGCGAGAACTGCCTTGAGTAGAGCCCGTGAACAATTCCGGACCGGTCTGGTGCGCGCTCACGCGCAATTCGCCCCGTCCGAGGAGTGCCGGTTCTACAGCAGCCTTATCGACGTTCCCATTTGACGGGGCGGCGCACTGCTCCCGGATGTCCGGCAACATCTGAACGAGTGCCCTCATTGCCTGTCGACCGCCGACTAACTCGAATACTGTGAAGGCCGGTTGGGGCCTCTGCTGGCCGATGCCGTGCTCGGCTGGGGAGGGCGGCGTTACCTCGCCACACGCCCCGGCCGCAGTGCCCCCGGAGCGTGGCAGGCCGCACCGGAGCATGACCAGACAGCGCCGGCTGCAGGCGGGCGCCACCGCACCCCGGCCGAGAGGAGACATCGCGCGTTCGCCGCCGCGGTCCTGGCCTCTCTTGCTCTCCTGGCGGCAGTGCTGGCAGCCCAGAACTGGTCCGACGACAACGACGTGGCCGCGCCGGACACACCGGCCTGGGGGCTCCCGCCAACAGCTTCCCGAGCCCCGGCTCCACCGGGCGGACCGGCGCCGTGTCCTCCGCCTCACCGGGCGCCTCCGGCGCGCCCGTCGAGGGCAGGCTGCACAACCTGGCCACCGGAGAGTGTCTGGCCGTCGACAGCCGGGCCACGGTCGGCGCGGCCATCCGGCTGGCAGCGTGTTCGTCGGCCGGGTCCGAGCAGTGGTCCTACGAGTTCGACGGTCTGCTGCGTAGCGGCGCCGACCCCTCCCTCTGTCTGGCCGCCGACCCTCGGACCCGGAACGTACGGCTCTCGCTGTGCGTCGCGTCCACCGGCGAGGTGACATACGTCCTCACGAGCCACGGGGAGCTCCTGCTGCGCCGCCGTCAGGACCTGGCTCTGGCGCCGGAGTCGGGCGGCAAGCTGTCCGAGGTGGTTGTGGCCGACCGCGACGCATCCGGCGGCCAACGCTGGGCGCTCGTGGTCGCAGATGCCGACGCCGCCCCCAAGTCCCATACGTAGGAGCGCGGTTCGAGGTGCGGCGGGACAGGGGGCGACGCCATCGCGTGGATCCGTGCGGTGAATGACCCCCGGCGGGGACCGAACCGTCCATGTACGGCCGGCGACTCCTGTGAAAGAACGCCCGAAGTCTCGACAGACCCCGGGTAACCGGGGGTAACTTCAGCCCCGTCCCCACCGTAACCGCTTTCCCTCCCCAGGAGCCACACCCTCATGCGCAGACTTTTCGCCTGTCTGACGACGGCGGCCGCCGTTCTCGGCGGGCTCACCGCGGCCACCCCCTCCGCGGCGGCCGCCGACTCGGGCACCTTCAGCGTCCTCAGCTACAACGTGGCCGGCCTGCCCGAGGCCATCTCCAGCGCCCCGACGCCCCGCGAGTCGGCCACCACGACGATCGGCGGGCGGATAGCGCCGTACGACGTCGTCCACGCCCAGGAGGACTTCAACTACCACGCCTATCTCTACGCGGCCGACACCGCCCACGCCTACCGCACCGCCACCAGCGGCGGCGCCGCCATCGGCAGCGGCCTCAACAGCCTGTCGAAGATCTCCTACGACGAGGACGACTTCGAGCGGGTGGGCTGGAACACCTGCACCTATGGCTCGGGCGACTGCCTGACCCCCAAGGGCTTCACCTTCATGCGCGAGCGGCTCGCCGAGGGGGTGTACGTCGACTTCTACAACCTGCACACCAACGCGGGCACCAACGCCGACGACCTCGCCGCCCGCGCCGACAACCTCAGCCAGCTCACCGACTTCATCGCCACCCACTCCGCCGGGAACGCGGTCGTGGTCATGGGCGACACCAACACCCGCTACACCCGCTCCGGTGACACCATCGCCGAGTTCGCCGCCGCCAACGGCCTCACCGACACCTGGGTCCAGCTGATCCGCGGCGGCAGCGCGCCCGCCAAGGGCAGCGACGCCCTGGTCTGCGACCAGACCGGGACCACCGTCCCCAACACCTGCGAGGTCGTCGACAAGATCCTCTACCGGGGCAGCAAGCTGGTC
The DNA here is from genome assembly GCF_045041015.1 of Streptomyces sp. NBC_00019. NCBI lineage: Bacteria > Bacillati > Actinomycetota > Actinomycetes > Kitasatosporales > Streptomycetaceae > Streptomyces > Streptomyces sp. NBC_00019. The sequence goes on along the minus strand of NZ_CP108302.1, from coordinate 9,963,115 downwards.
TCGCTGAACGCCACGTCGTACAACAACGAGCACTCCAAGTTCCTCACCGACGACGGCCTGATGCTCTCCGACCACGACCCGATCACCGCCGGCTTCAGCTGGTCGCGCAACACCGCGTTCCAGCTCAGCGACCAGTTCGGCGGCCCGCACGGCGACTACTACAACGACATCGGCAGCGTGCCCGCCGGCGCCCGCGCCACCACCATCGCCCTGCGCGCCGGGTCCCGGGTCGACCAGGTGAGCCTCACCCTGGCGAACGGCACCACGCTCACCCACGGCGGGACCGGCGGCACCGCGGCCTCCCTGACGCTCGGCAGCGGGGAGTACGTGACGACGGCGTACCTGTGCCAGGGTCAGAAGGACGACCGCACGCGGATCTTCTACGCCAAGTTCACGACCAACCTCGGCAAGACCCTGGCCGGCGGCACCACCACCTCCGACTGCGTGACCCGCACCGCGCCGTCCGGTTGGCAGATCGCCGGCTTCCACGGCCGGGCCGGTGACGAGGTCGACAAGGTCGGTTTCCTCTACACCCAGCGCTGATCCGCTTCCCGCCCCGGGGCATGTCGCTCCCGCCCCGGGGCGCACAAGAATCACAAAGGCACGTCAGGACGATTGACGGGCGCATGTCCAACCCCTACGGTCTGATCGATTTTCCGAACCACGTTCGAAATCCCGGCCATTTCAGGTGCCCCCGCACGCCACCCTGGAGCCCACGTGAGCAAGAACCCCCACCTGTCCCGTCGCGCGCTGCTCGGCATGACAGCCGCCGTCCCCGTCGCCCTGACCCTCGGCACGGGCACCGCCCACGCCGCCGACTCGGCATACGCGATGGTCTACTTCACCGAGTCGACCAATCTCGGCGACGGCACCGACTACGGCCTGCACCTGGCCGTCAGCCCCGACGGACTGAACTGGACGCCGCTCAACCAGAACAACCCTCTGGTCACCCCCACCGCCGGCGCACTGGGCCTGCGCGACCCGTTCCTGATGCGCAAGCAGGACGGCACGTTCGTGGTGCTCGCCACCGACCTCAAGGGCACCGACTGGAGCTACAACAGCCAGTACATCCACGTCTGGGACTCCGCCGACCTGCGCACCCTCACCGGCTACCGGCGCCTGAAGCTGCACGACATGACCACCCACAGCTGGGCGCCGGAGGCGTTCTGGGACGCCGGCCGCGGTCAGTACGCGGTCATCTACTCCTCCGTGAACAGCAGCGGCCACAACGTCATCATGGTCAACTACACCAGCGACTTCGTCACGGCCTCGGCCCCGCAGGTGTTCTTCGACCCCGGCTACGACGTCATCGACGGCGACATGACGGTCGGCGTGGACGGCTACAACTACCTCTACTTCAAGAAGAACCAGACGCTGGTGAGCGCCAGGTCCACCTCCCTGAACCCGGGCAGCTTCACCGAGTACAGCGCCGGTGTGGCACACGGCGGCACCGAGGCCCCCACGGTGGTCAAGTCCCTCTCCTCCGGCACCTGGTGGCTGTGGGGCGACACCTACACGCCCAACGGTGTCTTCTACGCCTGGCAGTCGAGCAGCCTCGCCTCCGGCACCTGGACGGCCCTGGACCAGAAGACCTACACCCAGCCGGTCAACTCCAAGCACTGCGGCATCGCGACGATCACCACGGCCGAGTACAACAACCTGCTCGCCAAGTGGGGCGCCCCGGCCTGGAACCGGCTCAAGTCCTACAACTACCCGGCCCGTTACGTCCGCCACTCCAACTACGCGGCCCGAATCGACGAGTACCCGGTCGAGCCGTACAAGGACTCCCTGTGGACCCTGGTCCCCGGGCTCGCCGACAGCTCCGGGGTCTCCTTCCGGTCGGTCAACTACCCCACCCGCTATCTGCGGCACTACAACTACGCGCTCCAGCTGGACGCGAACGACGGCACCTCGACGTTCGCCGCGGACGCGACGTTCTACCGCACGGCGGGCCTCGCGGACGCCAGTTGGGCCTCCTTCCGGTCGTACAACAATCCGACGCGCTACATCCGCCACGCGAACTACGTCCTGCGCATCGACCCCGTCTCCACGACCACGGAGCGGCAGGACGCGACCTTCCGTGTCGGGTACTGACATGGAAGACACGCGCGTGTCGAACAGTTCCGCGCCCGGCTGGGCCAGACGCGTCACCGTGCGCGTCCTCGCCCTCGCTCTCGCCGCGTCCGGCCTGACGGCCCTGGCCGGCCACGCTCCATCGGCGCCCCTGGCCGCCGAGCCGACCGCGGTCAGCACCACACAGGCCGCCGTCACCCCGCCGTCGATGGGCTGGGCATCCTGGAACAGCTTCGCCAGCAGCATCGACTCCGACGTCATCAAGGAGCAGACGGACGCTCTCGTCTCCTCCGGCATGGCGGCGGCCGGCTATCAGTACGTCAACCTCGACGACGGCTGGTGGCAGGGCGACCGCAACGCCGACGGCTCCATCGCCGTCGACGCCGAACTGTGGCCGGGCGGCATGCAGGCCATCGCCGACTACATCCACAGCAAGGGGCTGAAGGCCGGCATCTACACGGACGCCGGCAAGCAGGGCTGCGGCTACTACTACCCCACCACCCGCCCCGCGGCCCCCAACACCGGCATGGAGGGCCACTACCAGCAGGACCTGGAGACCTTCCAGCGCTGGGGCTTCGACTACGTCAAGATCGACTGGTGCGGCGGCCGGGTGGAGGGCCTCGACCCGGAAACGACGTACAAGCAGATCGCCGCCGCCAACGAGGCCGCGACCGTCGTCACCGGACGCCGGCTCGTGTTGTCCTTCTGCGAGTGGGGCAGCGGACTGCCGTGGAACTGGGCCACCGGCTACGGCGACCTGTGGCGCACCAGCACCGATGTCATCTTCTGGGGCCAGACCCCGACCACCGGCATGATGCTCACCAATTTCGACCGGGGACTGCACCCGGCCGCCCAGCACACCGGCTACTACAACGACCCCGACATGCTGATGGTCGGCATGAGCGGTCTCACCGCCGCCCAGAACCGACTGCACATGGGCCTGTGGGCGATCTCAGGCGCCCCGCTGCTGGCCGGCAACAACCTGGCCACGATGAGCACGGCCACCCGCGACATCCTCACCAACCGCGAGGTCATCGCCATCGACCAGGACCCGCGCGGGCTGCAGGGCGTCAAGGTCGCCGAGGACACCCGCAACCTGCAGGTGTACGGCAAGGTCCTCACCGGCACGGGCAAGCGCGCCGTGCTGCTGCTCAACCGCACGTCCTCGGCGGCGTCCATGACCGTGCGCTGGGCCGACCTCGGCCTGACCGGTGCCACCGCGTCCGTGCGCAACGCCTGGACGGGAACCGACGCCGGGTCTTCCGCGACCAGTTACTCCACGACCGTCCCGGCGGGCGACGCCGTCCTGCTCACCGTCTCCGGCACGGAGGCCTCCGGGACGACGTACGAGGACACCACCACGGCCACCACACCCGCCTTCAGCGCCGTCACGACCGGCGCCGCGGGCACCAAGCTGGTGGACATCACCTACGCCAACGGCGCCACCACGGCCCGTAAGGCGACCATCCAGGTCAACGGCCAGTACACGTCCGTGGTCTCCTTCCCGCCGACAGGCTCGGCCTCCACGTACCGGACCGTGTCCGTACTGGCGCACCTGGCCAAGGGCACCAACACCGTGCGCTTCGCGGCGGTCTCCGGCGCCACCGCGCCCGACATCGACGCGATCCGTGTCCAGGGCATTCCCGGCACCAATGGCGTCGCCCTCGTCGGCACCGCCTCCAACCGCTGCGCCGGACTGGAGAAGAACACCATCACCGACGGCTCCCAGGCCATCCTGTGGGACTGCTTCGGCGGCCGGAACGAGACCTTCACGCAGACCTCTCGCGGCGAGCTCGTCGTCTACGGCAACAAGTGCCTGGACGCCGACAACAACGGCACCGCCAACGGCACCAAGGTCATCATCTGGGACTGCACCGGCGGCACCAACCAGAAGTGGACCGTCCACTCCGACGGCACGATCACCAACGACCTGTCGGGACTGTGCCTCGACGCCGCGGAAGCGGCGACCGCCAACGGCACCAAGCTGGTCCTGTGGACCTGCAACGGCCAGACCAATCAGCAGTGGGCCCTCCACTGACCTGAAGCGCACTGCCTGCACCGCCCGTCGCCGGGCCGGCCCTCGAGCCGGTCCCGGCGGCGGGCGGTGTCGTCCGCCGGGCGGGACCGCGGGCCGTCAGCGCGGTGGCGGGCCGGGCCAGATGGCAGACGCGTCGTCGCGGTCCACGTCGGGCAGGCGGATCGGGCGGACGGGGACGGTGCGGGTGCGGCCCTCGGACACGGCCGTCCAGGGGGCGGGATGGCCCGAGTAGCACAGGGCGGTGAGTACGAAGACGCCGTCGGCGTAGACCTCGACGTATTCGCCGATGGTGAGGATGCGCAGGGTGGTGGCGGGTTCGGTCAGTGTCGTCTCGCCGAGCCGGTCCCCGTGGGGGCCGGTGACCCAGAGGTTCTTGCCGTCGCAGCCGACGAGCAGGGCCGGGCGGTCCCCGTCGGCGGTGTCGGTGCGCAGGGCGATCTCCACGCGGCCGGTGAGGGTGACGTCGCCGACCGCGTGCAGGGCGGGCTGTTCGGTCTCCTCGCCGAACCAGGCGTTCAGGCCGGGCCACCATTCCAGGCGAGGTGACTGGTCCGGGGCGGTCACCAGGAGTTTGGGCTGGGCGAGCATGCCGCGGCAGCGTTCGCCGGAGTCGGTGAGGTTCACGCGCCGGGGCGTGGTGTGCAGGACGACGCGGGAGCCGTCGGGAGCGGCGATGACGCGCGGGGCGTAGGAGCCGGTCGGGCCGAGCGGGCCGCGGCGGGTCCACGGCCCCCTCAACCGTGGCGCGGTCCACGCCTCGAAGCCGCGTGTGGCGCCGACGGATCCGATCAGCAGCCAGCTTCCGTCGTCGAGACGCTCCAGGACCGGGCACTCCAGCTCGTCGACGTCGCCGGGTGAGATGAGCGGCGGGTGGACGGTCCAGTGCTCCAGGTCGTCGGAGGTGGCCCAGGCGACGCAGCCGCCGACCTCGACGGGCAGGGTGGCGTCGGCGGCGCAGACCACCATGACCCAGCCGTCGGACTCGTCGTCGCGGACGACGAACGGGTCGCGCCAGCCCATGTGTTCGCCGGTGCGGTACCAGCGCGCGTCCGCCTCGACGACGGGCCCGGTGCCGTGCCGACGCCAGCCGGTGCCGTCGGTGCGGTCCGAGTAGGCGAGACCGACCGACTGCAGCGGCCAGCCAGCCGGAGTGAGGCCGGAAACGCCGGTGTAGAACATGGCCATTCCGTCGCCGTGCCGGACGGGGTGCATGGTCCATACGGCCTGCTGATCGAAGCGGCCGGGCAGGCCGTTGCCGAACGCGGTGCCCTCCGGCTTCCAGCGGACCAGGTCGGTGGAGGTGGCCCGGCCGTAGGACGTCTCCATTCTCAGATGGTCGAACTCGGCCGTCCACGGGCCCTGCAGATGCAGCACGGCATAGGTGCCGTCATCGTCCCGCAGCAGGGCGAAGTCGTTCACACAGAGGCCGGGCGGGGCGTATCGCATGCGCAGTTCCTGTCGGCTCGGAGCGCCCAAACGCGTGCGCTGACCATTGACCTCGGAGGTATCGCTTAAGAATCGGCCCAAGTAAAACCCAACGCAAACGCTTGCGCAACAACGATGCCGGGTCTACGGTCACGTCACCCACAGATCACACCGACGTGAAATCAACGGGAGAAAGCGCTGTGACCGTCAGCATCACCGATGTCGCCCGCGCCGCCGGCGTCTCGGCGTCCACCGTGTCCCGCGCACTGCGCGGTCAGCCGGGCGTCTCCGACGAGGTCCGCGCCCAGATCACCACCGTCGCCGCACAACTCGGCTATACGGCATCCCGTTCGGCCTCCAGCCTGGCCAGCGGACGGACCTACACCATCGGGGTCGTCGTCCCCTACATCGGCCGCTGGTTCTTCGGCACCGTCCTCGACGCCGCCGAGAAGGTGTTCAGCGCCGCCGGCTACGACGTGCTGCTCTACAACCTGAACTCACCGGAGGCACGCAAACGCTTCTTCACCAAGCTGCCGGTGCGCAAGCGGGTGGACGCCGTCCTCTCGCTGCTCATCCCCGACCTGGAGGAGGAGTCCGCACTGCGCTCCCTCGGAGTGCCGCTGGCCACCACCGTCGGCGGCCCCCGGGACGGCTTCACGGTGGTCGGCATCGACGACCACACTGGTGCCACCAGCGCCGTACGGCATCTGGTCAACCTCGGTCACCGGCGCATCGGCATGATCTCCGGAGCGAGCGAGCCGCTGCACTGGACCGCTCCGATCGACCGCCGTCAGGCGTACCTGGACGTGCTGGCCGAGGCGGGTATCGCCCACGATCCGGCGCTGGAGGCGGACGGCGGTTACACCGTCGACGGCGGCGAGCGGGCCATGACCGAGCTCCTCGCCGTCTCCCGCCCCCCGACGGCGGTGTTCGCCCAGTCCGACGAGATGGCGATGGGTGCGCTGCGCGCCCTGCGCCGACACCGCCTGAAAGTCCCGGACGACGTGTCCGTCGTCGGCTTCGACGACCACGAACTCGCCGAGGTCATCGGGCTGACCACCGTCGCCCAGCCGGTCCCGGAACAGGGCGCGGAGGCCGCCCGGCTGCTGCTGCGCCGGCTCGACGAACCGGATGCCGAGCCCGTCGGCCAGGTACGGATGCCCATCCGCCTGATGCTGCGGGAGACCACGGCTCCGCCGAGCCCCCACAGACCCTCGTGACTCCCCGCTCCTCGTCGAGCCACCGCCTCTCGAACCCACACACCCCGAATCGTCGAATTCCAGAACCCTCACCCAGCACGGAGGCACCGTCCATGAACGCCGCAAGCAGAAGGTTCCGCCGCACGCTCTGCTCGAGTCTGACCCTCGCCCTGCCCCTGGCGGCGCTGGCCGCCTGCGGTGGAGGCGGCGGCAGCGACACCTCCGCCGAGACGGGCAGCGGCAAGGGCACAATCAGCGTCTGGGCCCACCAGGGCCAGGCGGGCGAGACCGCCGCACTGCAGAACACGGTGAAGACCTTCAACTCCTCACAGAGCGACATCAAGGTCGAGCTGAAGCTCATCCCCGAGAACGACTACACCAAGACCATCACCGCCACCAGCGCCTCCGAGCTGCCGGACGTGCTGGAATTCGACGGCCCGACGATGGCGAACTTCGTCTACAACAAGAAGCTCGCGCAGATCGACTCGTATGTGTCCGCGAAGACGATGTCCAACGCCACCGACGCGATCAAGGCGCAGGGCGAGATCGACGGCAAGCACTACGGCCTGGGCATGTTCGACTCCGGCCTCGGCGTGTGGGGCAACAAGAAGCTCCTGGACGCGGCCGGCGTGAAGTACCCGACCAGCGTGGACGACGCCTGGACGGCCGCGGAGTTCGACGCGGCACTCAAGGCGCTCAAGGCCAAGGACGCCGACGGCAAGGTCCTCGACGTCTCCGAGCAGTACGGCCTGGCCACCGAGTGGGGCACCTACGGCTTCTCCCCCATCGTCTGGTCGGCCGGCGGTGCCCTGCTCAAGGACGGCAAGGCCGAGGGCGCCCTCGACAGCCCGGCCGTGGTCTCGGCGATGAAGACCTTCCAGTCCTGGAAGACGTACGTCGACCCCAACACCGACGGCAACGCCTTCGCCAAGGGCAAGGTGGCGCTCAGCTGGGTCGGCAACTGGACGTACCCCGGCTACGACAAGGCCCTCGGCGACGACCTCGTCGTCCTGCCGCTGCCCGACTTCGGCAACGGCTCCAAGACCGGCCAGGGATCGTGGGCCTGGGGCATCGGCGCGAACACCAAGAACGCCAAGGCCGCGGGCGCCTTCCTGGACCACCTCCTGAGCGACGACAGCGTCGGCGCGATGACGAAGGCCAACGGCTCGGTCCCGGGCACCGAGTCCGCGCTCGCCAAGAGCGAGCTGTACAAGCAGGGCGGCCCGCTCCAGCTCTTCGCCGACCAGCTCGCCAAGCCGTGCGGTGACAGCGACATCAACAAGTCCTGCGTCGCCGTCACCCGCCCCGTGACGGCCGGATACCCCACGGTCACCGCCAAGTTCTCCCAGGCCCTCAACGCGATCTACGGAGGTGCGGACCCGAAGGAGACCCTGGAGAAGGCGGCCCGCTCCATCGACCAGGACTTCTCCGACAACGCCGGCTACGAGATCCCGTAGGCCCCCGCCGGGAAAAGGACCCACACCCGTGAAAACCGTGGAACCCGCGCACTCCGCGGCACCCGGCCGCTCCAAGCAGGCCTCCTCCGCCCCGTCCGCCAAACCCCCGAAAGCCGGGCGCAGGAACCAGGACCGGGTGCACGCCCTGCTCATGGTCGCCCCGGCCGTCGGCGGACTGATCGCCTTCGTCGGCATCCCCTTCGGCTACGCCGTCGTGCTCTCCTTCTACAACGTGCGGCTCGGCTCCCCGCTGGAACCGTCGTTCTTCGGCCTGGAGCACTACCGGCGCCTGTTCACCGACCCCGACCAGTCCGGCCCGTTCCTGCGGGCGCTGCTGAACAACTTCACCTTCGCCGCGGTCGTCGTACCGCTCCAGACAGGTCTCGCCCTCGGCCTGGCGATTCTCCTCAACCGCAAGCTCAAGGCCATCGGCCTGTTCCGGTCCCTGTTCTTCATGCCGGTGGTCTTCCCGATGGCCCTGGTCGCCGTGATCTGGCGGCTGATCCTGGCCCGCAGCGAGCAGGGGATGCTCAACTCTCTGCTGGACGCGGTAAGTCTCGGCAACTGGGGCGCCTTCGACTGGCTCGGTGACACGGGCACCGCGATGGGTTCGATCGTCGTGCTGTCGGTGTGGCAGGGCGTCGGCTTCCAGATGGTCATCCTGCTGGCCGGCCTGCAGCAGATTCCCGGTGAGCTGTACGAGGCCTCCGAGTTGGACCGCGCGAGCCGCTGGCAGCAGTTCCGCCATGTCACGCTGCCCGGCATCCGCGGCACGCTGGTCTTCGTCGCGCTGCTGACCTCGGTGATGTCCTTCCGGATCTTCGACCAGGTGTACATCCTCATCCGCGGCGGCGGCCTGGACGAGGACGCCACCCGCACGGTCATGTACCAGGCCGTCACCACCGCCTTCGACCAGAACAACATCGGTCAGGCGTCCGCGATCACCGTCGTCTTCTTCCTGATCGTCCTCGTCCTGACGATCGTCCAGCGCCGCGTCGTCCGGCCCGACAACGAGGACTGACCTCCCATGGCCATGACCCGCACCCCCGTCCGCCGCATCCTCGACTACAGCGTCCTGAGCGTCCTGGCGTTCGTCTTCGTCCTGCCCGTCCTCTACCTCTTCCTGGGCAGCCTCAAGCCGTCCGACGAGGTCCTGAACGGACTGTCCGGTTTCCTGCCCACCCATCTGACCTTCGACAACTACTCCGCCGTCCTCGACAGCCTCAGCTCCGACAGCACGGGCTACTTCTGGCAGTTCATGGGCGTGTCGGTACTGGTGGCGTTCGTGGTGGTGACGGGCGGGCTGTTCATCAACTCGATGGCGGCGTACGGCCTGTCCCGCCTGAAGTGGCGTGGCCGGGAAGCGGTCTTCACCCTCGTCCTGCTGCTGATGCTCATCCCGTTCGAGTCGGTGGCCGTCCCGCTCTTCTACATGTTCAACGGACAGCGCAACACCCTCTACATCCAGGCGGTGCCCTTCATCGCCAACGCCTTCGCCATCTACCAGTTCCACACGTTCTTCCGGAAGATCCCGACGAGCATCGAGGAAGCCGCCCGGCTGGACGGCGCGGGCCCCTGGCGCACCTTCTTCGCGATCATCGTGCCGATGTCCAAGCCCGTGTTCGCCTCGGTCGCGATCCTGACCTTCCTCATCCAGTGGGGCTCCTTCCTGTGGCCGGTCCTGATGGTCTCCGACCCCTCGGTACGCCCCCTCCCCCTGGAGATCAGCGTCTTCCAGGGCCAACAGCCCCCGGACTGGGGACAGATCCTCGCCTTCGGCGTCCTCCTGGTCCTGCCCGTACTGGTGGTCTTCGCCTTCTTCCAGCGCTGGTTCGTCCAGGGCGTGGCCAGCTCCGCCGTCAAGGGCTGAGAGCTGGGGCGCCGGCCGTTTCGGCGGCTGAAGTCGCGATGAGAGCAACCTGTCAACGAGCACAGGATATTTCCCGCATAGGGGCGCCCGCCGCCCAATTGAGACAGGCCTGAAGGCTCGCGCGTTGAGCTGTCAACAATATTGCTGATAGTTCTCTCATCCAGCGCGCGCGTGTTCTGGACGTCGCCGTCCGCAGAGTCGGCGACGTCCCCGCCTTTCCTTCAGGGAGTGTTCGTGAGCAAAGAGAGAACACGTCGGGCCCGTAGCCGACGAACGTGGCGAGGCATAGCGGGCGTGGCCGCCGGTGTCGTCCTCGTCGGCGGCGGATTCGTGGCGGCCAACGCCGCGACGAGCTCGAGCGACGCCAAGAAGGCCGGGGTCCACTACCCGGTCGACAAGAAGGCCAACGGCGTCGCGGCCGTGGTCAGCGCGGCCAACGCGTTCCTGAACACGCTGGACTCCGACCAGCAGGCGGCCACAGTCCTGGACTACTCCCAGGCGAACGCGACCGCGTGGTCGAACCTGCCGTGCGGCTCGTCCTGCCGGGTCGGCATCCAGACGGGCTCGCTGAGCGACGACCAGCTGGCCGCCCTGAAGAACGTGCTGAAGGTGGCCCTGGGGACCGGCGAGGGCACCGGCTACGAGCACGTCCTTGAGACCCTCCTGGCCGACGACCAGCTGGCCTCGGCGGAGGGCTCGGGCTCCGGGCCCGCCGCACCGTCGGGCAGCGCATCGAGCGACACCTCCGCCTCGGCCGACCCGAGCGCCACAGCCAGCGGCGCCCCGCCGTCCGGCGGAACCGGCGGCGGCGCCGGTGGCGGGTACGGGAGCGACATCTACTTCCTGGCCTTCCTGGGCACTCCGTCGGCGGACGGCACCTGGCAGCTGCAGTTCGGCGGCCACCACCTCGCCGTGAACGTCACCTACAAGGACGGCAAGGTGGCCGGCGCCAGCCCGTTCTTCACCGGCGTCGAGCCCACCAGCTGGACCGCGGACGACGGAACCACGTACGAGCCGATGGCGAAGTTCCGCAACGGCATGCTCGCCCTGACCGGCAGCCTGAGCACGGAGCAGCTGGCCAAGGCCAAGCTGTCCGAGTCCTTCAACGACGTGCTGCTCGGCCCGGGCGAGGACGGCCAGTTCCCGGAGACAAAGGAGGGCATCAAGGCCAGCGAGCTGTCGCCCAAGCAGCAGAAGCTGGTCCTGGCGGCGATCCACCCGTGGGTCGCGGGCGTGGACGACGCCACCGCGAAGAAGCTCATGAGGACGTACGCGCGTGAGCTGAGCAAGACCTATGTCAGCTACTCCGGCGGTACGGGCCTGGACACCCAGGGCGACTACGTCCGCATCGACGGCCCCAGCGTGTGGATCGAGTTCGTCTGCCAGAACGGCTTCGTCTACCAGGACAAGGTCCACTACCACACCGTGTACCGGGATCACACCCGCGACTACGGCAGCGAGTTCTCCTTCTCATGACCGGACCGCGAAACTGGCTGACCGCAGCGCTGACACGCCTGGTGGCCGGGATCGCGATCGTGGTACCGGCGACGCTCCTCCTCGGGGCGTCGCCGGCCGCCGCGCATCCGATGCCGCACTCTGTGGTGCAACTCGACGTGTACCAGGCGTCGGTGAGCGCACGGCTGGAACTGCCTGCCGACGACCTCTCCCGGGCCAGCGGGATCGACCTGAGCGACACCACCCAGGCCACGCTGTCCGGGCAGGCCGAGGCCATCCGGACCTACCTCGGCAAACACATCAACCCGACCAGCACCGGGGGCAAGGCCTGGCAGGTCAGCGTCGGCGACCTGAGCCTCAGCAGCACCGAGCAGACCTCCACCGGCCCCTACCGCGAGCTTGTCGCCGAGGCCGTGCTCACCCCGCCGGCCGGCGCCGACGTACGGCACTTCACCTTCGACTACGACGTCATCGTCCATCAAGTCATCACGCACACAGTCCTGGTGACGGTCCATCAGGACTGGGCCAGCGGGCAGGTCGACGACGAGAGCACCACCCAGGTCGGCACCATCCGGGTCGACACCCGCACCATGAAGGTCCCGGCCCTGAAGGTCGACCTCGGCGACGGCAGCGCCTGGCGTGGCTTCCTCGCCATGGTGAAGCTGGGCGGCGACCATATCCTCACCGGCACCGACCACCTGCTCTTCCTGCTGATCCTGCTCCTGCCCGCGCCCCTGGCGGCCACCGCAGGACGATGGGTCGGACTGGTCGGCGCGCGCTCCGCGCTCGGGCGGATCGGCCGCATCACGCTCGCCTTCACCGCCGGGCACTCCGTCGCGCTGGCCGCGACCGCACTCGGCCGCCTGGACATCCCCGGTTGGCCCGTCGAGGCGTTCATCGCTTTGAGCATCCTCATCGGCGCCGTCCACGCGATCCGCCCGCTGTTCCCAGGCCGCGAGGCGCTCGTGGCAGGGCTCTTCGGGCTCGGTCACGGCATGGCGTTCTCCTTCGTCCTGGCCGAGATGCACCTGTCCACCGGACAGCTCGTGACCAGCCTCCTCGGCTTCAACCTCGGCATCGAGCTGGTCCAGCTCCTGTTGGTCTGCCTCGCCCTGCCCTCGCTTCTGCTCCTCGCACGCCTGCGCATCCAGCCCCTACTGCGGCTGGCCGGCGCCGCGCTCACCGGCACGGCGGCGCTCGGCTGGCTGGCCGACCGCCTCGGCCTGCCCAACCCCGTCGCCCGGGCAGCCGACAGCGCCGGATCCCACACCACTGCGATGCTCGCCGCCCTCACAGTGGCCGCACTTGGCGCCACCGCCTGGACCCTGGCCGCCCGTCGACACGCACGACACGGACCGGCCGAGACCCCGACGACGGCATGTCCCGAGTGCTTCGATCACGACCAACGGCGTGACGCGCACCAAGTGCTCGTTCGCGAGGCGGCCGTGCGAAAGAGGGTCGATTGCGTCGCCGACGAGCACGACTGAAACGCGCAGTACACGCGGCTGGGTGAGCAGGCGCACGCCTGGCGGCACTACCCGCACTCCCCCGCACAACTGCTGCGACGACCCGAACTCGCCTCAGTGCAGGCCTGGTTGGCGCACGCTGCGGACTGCGGCGCGGCTGCCAGGCCAGCGCCGATCAGTGAGCGTTCACCGAGGCCGGCGGACAGTCGCTGCACCCGCCGGTGTTCCCCCTGACGGCCTTGGCGATCGTAGAAGGGCGTGCGCTGTGAGCGCGCGCCCCCTGAATGTCTCGAGCGCTCGTAGGTGAGTCGGCAACTCCGGTGTTGTCGCTGTGCCGTGTCCCTACTGTTGTGGCAGCCGTGAGAGGGAAGGACACGCTCTCCTTCCTGACGACCTGACACGGCATCACTCATCAGTCAGCTCATCGCTCGAGTGCCGGAACGGTCTCCCGGCCGTACGACGGCGGTCGACGGCCCAAGACCGGTTCCCGGCCCGGAGCACGGACGTTCGGGGGGACAGAAATGGATCTCGACAAGAAGACGGACAGCGACAGGGAAGAGCGGCGTCGTCGCCGTCGCTGGGGCGTCATCCCGCGCTGGCTGGAGGTCCTCGCCATCTGCATGGCAACCGTGGCGGCCGGCTTCTTCGGCGGCAGGGTCACGGTGGTTCAGGCCGACGCCCCCACGCCGACCGCCACCATCACGGCAACGGTCACAGCGACACCCGAACCCAAAGTGAGCGCCAACGTCGATACGGATCCACCGACCGACGATCCGACAAGGCCCGAACCGAGCACACCCGAGAACGCCTCCAGCGTCTACCTCGCGGACCTCGACCCCGTAGAGGGGGACCGAAGCGTCCAGCCCATCACCGTCCACGGCCGGCACTACGCCAAGAGCATCACGCTCACCTGCAGCAGCAGCGGAACCAGCGTCGTCTACAGCACCAGCGGATACACCCAGCTCCAGGCACAGGCCGCCATCGTGGCCGACTCGCCCAACGCGATCGGTTCCATGGGGACCATCAAGGTCACCAACGCGGCCGGAGACCCGATCGGGAAGGACGCCACCATCCAGTCCAGCAAGGCCACCGAACTCTCGGTCGACGTCACCGACCAGGACCAGATCCAGATCGCGTGCGTGATGACGAAATCGGGCGACGAGGACGGCTGGTACTTCTACGGCGGCCTGGGCGATGCCACGCTGTCCTGAGCAGCCCGGAACGAGAGAGATTCCATGAGGCCACAGGCGCCCGGAGCGGACATCGTCGTCTTCAGCGCGCTCGGCAAGGAGTCGGCCGCGGTGATGGATCACCTCGAAGGACCACTTACCGAACACGAGGTCCGCGGAGCCCTGTTCGAACTCGGCGAATTCACGGGCGAACACGCAACCTGGCGCGTGGCATGCCATGAGACGGGAGAGGGAAACACCGCCGCCGCAGCCCTCGTCGAACGGGCCGTGACGGAGTTCGAGCCTCACCACATCTTCTTCGTGGGCATCGCGGGCGGTATCAAGGACGTGCAGCTGTGCGACGTCGTCGCCGCCCGCCACATCTACGACTACGAGAGAGGCAAGGACGAGGAGGAGGGCTTCCAGGCCCGTATCACCACGCATCTGTCGACCTTCGCCCTCGTCCAGCGCGCCCAGTCGGTCGCCCGCTCGGAAACCTGGCGGAACCGCATCAGGTCTCCGCTGCCCGACCGCACCCCGAAGGCCTACGTCAAACCCCTCGCCGCCGGCTCAAAGGTGGTGGCCAGTGAGCGCTCCGCCACGGCTCGGCTGCTCGCCCGACACTGCGGTGACGCGCTCGCGGTGGAGATGGAGGGATACGGCTTCCTGCAGGCCGCGTACGTCAACGCGGGCGTCGGCGCACTCGTCGTCCGGGGGATCTCCGACCTGCTGTCCGACAAGGGCGAGGACAACGACGACGTCTGGCAGCCCGCTGCCTCCAGGTGCGCCGCGGCCTTCACCTTCGAGGTGCTGTCCAAGCTCTCCGCTGCCCCGGGCCGGCGACGGGGACTGGGGAACTTCGTAGGCGAGTTACGCCGGACGCGGCAGTCCGGCGGTCAGGCGACGATCGGGTTCGGGCCGGATCACACGGCGGTCGTCATCGGTGGGGACGGATCGATCGAGCGGTGGGATCTGAAGTCGGGCGAGGCTCTGCCCGGTGCCCCGGGCGAAGCCGAACTGCGCCTCGGCCACCAGGCCATCGTCTCCCCGTCCCGCCACAGTGTCGCCATCGCCCGCCGGACGCGCCTGGAACTCGTCCACTTCGTGGGCACGTCCGGCGAACACCGGCGGCATACCGCACCTTTGGCCCAGGACGAGTTCCTGGTCACCAGTGGCGGCACCGTTCTGGCGACCCATGACGGCCGCCGCCTGGCCGTGCGCGACTTCGACGACGGCCGGATTCTCCGCGAAGTGCCCTGCCCTCAGGGCCTCGCGGCATCCGCCATCAGCGCCGACGCCTCCGTTGCCGCCATGGCCACCTCGAACAAGGTCCACGTCCACCAGCACCATCGTGACCCGATCGAACTGGACATCCGCAACCGGCTGGAGATTCTCAAACCGGGCTGCTGGCTGAGCGTCTCCCCCTCCGGAAGGTACGTCGCGTGCGCCACCTTCCGCGAACTACGGGTCTGGCTGACGGCTGATCAAACCATCGTTCTGCACCGGGAGTTCAGCAGACACGAGAGCGCCGACAGCCTGGGAGCCCAAGGCGTGCGCCTGCTCTGCACCGACGAAGGGAGAGTGCTGTGGCTTCGTCGAGGCCTGCTGTCCCAGGTGACCCACCATCCCGAGATCCGCCATCTCGAACAGACCGGCCGTTACGACGATTTCACCGTTCACCCCGACGGAAACCTGCTGGCGGCCGTCAGCGGCACCAGTCTCGTACGGACCTGGGAATGGAACGGCTGAGGCCGCCCAACCCGAACCCCTCAACGAGTGGGCGCGAAACGGGCGTTCGGACGTAGGTTGTGCGATGAATGATCCATACCTCGGCTGAAGGACTGACGCGACTCATGACCGACCCCGTGACGACGCCCGATCCAGCGGAGCACCACAAGATCGACACCTCTGTCCCGCACTCGGCCCGCATCTGGAACTACTGGCTGGGCGGCAAGGACAACTACCCCGTGGACGAGGCGGCCGGCGACGCCTACACCGACGTCTTCCCCGGCATTGTCACCATTGCCCGCAGCAGCCGCGCCTTCCTGCGCCGCAACATCACCTATCTGGTCTCGGAGGCGGGGATCCGGCAGTTCCTTGACGTCGGCACCGGCCTTCCGACGGCCCAGAACACCCATGAGGTCGCCCAGCAGATCGCCCCAGAGGCACGGATCGTCTACGTCGACAACGACCCCATGGTCCTGGGCCACGCGCGTGCCCTGCTCTATTCCACCCGCGAGGGCGCGACCGCCTACATCGACTCCGACGTCACGGACCCGGACCGCATCCTCGCCGCGGCCGCGAAGACGCTGGACTTCGGTCGGCCCACCGCGCTCATCCTCAGCAACATCCTGGGGCATGTCGCCGACCGCGATCAGGCCCACTCCATCGTCACGCGGCTCATGGACGCCCTGCCCTCGGGGAGTTACCTCTCCATCAACGACGGCTCACGCGGCATAGACCCGGTCTTCGAGCAGGCCCAGGACGCCTACAACGACAGCGGGGCGGTGCCGTACAACCTGCGCACTGTTGAGGAAATCACCGCGTTCTTCGACGGCTTGGAACTGGTCGAGCCGGGCGTCGTCTCGGTCACGCAGTGGCGTCCGGAGCCTGGTTCACCCAGTGCGGACGTCATCGCCGAGCACGGCGGTCTCGCCCGGAAGCCGTAGGCGGCAACCGGCTGTACGGAATCTGCGGTCGTCGCGGCACGACCCAGGTCCCGCGATCAAAGCGGTCGTGCGGGTCGGCAACCAGAAGGTACCCATGTCGCCGTCCCGCACGTTGCCACAACCCATCCCGGGGCCCTGGTTGGCCGGCTGTGGGTGCGCGTGTCTACGGTCAGCAGCTGCCGTCCGACACCAGCAGACCCTTGCCGGCGCCTGCCGTCCGACTCACGATGTTCGGCACGCAGGCAGTCGCGTCGAGGCTGTGGGCGTAGGGGATGGTCACCGTGGTGTTGGACTTCGGGTCGGGGCCTGCGGGATGGTTCTCCGAACCGGGGCTGGACCAGGTCACGTTGTCGAAGATGTTGCCGCTGACCTGCCAGTATCCGGCCGCGTCCGTGTAGAAGGTGCCGAGGACGTCCTTGGAGTCCTCGAAGTAGTTGTTGTCCACCTTGGCCTTGGCACCGGCTCGTGAGTTGATGCCGGACTCGTTCAGGCTCACGTAGTGGTTGTTGTACATGTGGGCCGTTCCGCCACGCAGCAGGGGGGCGCGGGAGTCGATGTTCTCGTACCGGTTGTGGTGGTAGGTGATGAAGCTGTTCGAGACGTCAGTCTCGCTCGACCCGACGAGACCACCGCGGCCGGAGTTACGCAGGATGCTGTAGGAGAGCGTCACATACTGGGTGTTGTCCTTCATGTCGAAAAGACCGTCGAACCCCTGCGCCTCCCCACCCGATGCTTCCAGGGTGGTGTGATCGACCCAGATGTTGCGGACGTTGCGCTCCATGCCGATGGCGTCACCGCCGTTGGACGTGGGTGAGCCCGACTTCTTGACGTTCCGGACGGTCACATTCTGAATGATGATGTTGCGGGCGTCGCGGATGTGGATGCCCAACTGGTCGAAGACGGCGCCGCTGCCGACCCCGATGATCGTGACGTTGCTGACCTCCTTGAGCTCGATCACACCGGCGGCGGTGTTGCAGCTGGCGCCCGACACCTTGGTGGTGTTGCCGTGGTTGATGGTCCCCTGGACCTCGATGGTGATCGGGGTGCTGCTACTGGCCCGGCCGCACAGGGCCGCATGGATCGCGGTTCCCGTGGTGGCCCGTACGGTCTGCCCGCCCGCGCCGCCGGTGGTCCCGCCGTTCTGGGTCGCGTATCCGCTGGCGCTACCGGTCGCCGCCGATGCCTCGGGTATCGACAGAACCGCACCGGTCGCGGCCGTGAAAGCCATCGTGGCCAGGGCCGCATAGAGTCGCAGTGGGAGTGGTCGCTTCATCCTCGTCTCCTCGTCTTCTCGTTCGTCTGTCGGGGGCCGGCCGGGCGGTGGGCCTCTGGTTCCGGCAACGGAACACCAGGTGCACGAGCTGAACCCCTGTGGGTAAGCGCTTTCTCGGACCGTAGGGACCTGTCACGACCGCGTCAATAGTGTTGTACTGAATTTGTTCACGTAGGTGAACACGTAGTGGCGCGGCACCTCATGCGGTAGGCCCCTAAGTTTGCGAGTCCCAACCCTGGAGAGGCGTACCAGCCCGCACGGTTAAGGCTCCAACCCATCACACCCCCGCACTGGGGCGCCGCAGCGACCATCACACTGGATTCACGGATACAAACAACGATCATGCACAGACACCTTGACGTGACTATGACACGCTTCTTAACGTCTCCAGAAAGCGCTTTCCCGCCATCTGTTCAAGGCCTCACTCTGGAGACGAATCATGCGCCTGAAGCACGTCGCCGCGTCCACCGCCCTCTCCGGACTGCTGGCCGGCTTCCTCACCTTGGGCTCCGCAGGCGGTGCGCACGCCGCGACCGACCTGTACGTGGCGCCGAACGGCAGCGACAGCAACGCGGGTACGCTCACCGCCCCGTTGAAGACCATCCAACGCGCCGTGGATCTGGCGCAGGCGGGGACCACCATCCAGGTCCGGGGCGGGACATACGCACCGAGCGCGAACCTTCAGTTACTCAAGAGCGGCACTGCGAGCCAGCCCATCACCCTGCGCAACTACAACGGCGAACGCGTGGTCATCGACGGCGAGAACATGCCGTACACCCCGGGAGCGGTGGATTCGAGCATCCCCCGTGCCGAGCGCGGCGCCGTTCACATCGAAGGGGAGTACTGGCGGCTCATCGGCCTGGAGATCATCCACGGCCCCTACGGCGTGTTCGGCCTGGACACCAGCAGCAACGTCTTCGACCGCCTCGTCACCCGGGACAACTACGAGTCCGGGTTCCACCTCCAGGGCGCTTCCAGCAACAACCAGATCCTGAA
Organism: Streptomyces sp. NBC_00019; assembly: GCF_045041015.1. NCBI lineage: Bacteria > Bacillati > Actinomycetota > Actinomycetes > Kitasatosporales > Streptomycetaceae > Streptomyces > Streptomyces sp. NBC_00019. Next base: position 9,944,025 of record NZ_CP108302.1, on the reverse strand, counting down.
CCTGGACAGTTACGGAAACCGCGACCCCCGCAAAAACGGTGAGAGCGCCGACGGGATCGCCATCAAGGAAGGCGCCGGCAGCGGCAACGTGTTGCGCGGCGCCCGGCTGTGGAACAACGCCGACGATGGCCTGGACTTCTGGATGTTCGACAACTCGCCGATCCTCGTGGAGAACACGCTCGCCTGGGGCAACGGGTACAACCGGTGGAACCTGCCTGACTACCAGGGCGACGGCAACGGCTTCAAGATGGGCGGCAACGGCGTGGCTGCCAACCACACCGTGCGCAACAGCATGGCGTGGGACAACTCCGCCGGCGGCTTCGTCGACAACAACAACCCGGGCCAGATGAAGATAGAACGCTGCACCGCGTGGGACAACGTGAAGACCGGCTTCAATTTCAACCGCTCCTCCAGCACGCTGACAAAGAACCTCGCGGTGGCCAACGGCACCGACGTATCGCTGGGATCGAACTCCACGGGCAGCGGCAACTCCTGGAACCTCGGCGGCAGTTGGTCACTCGCCAGCACCAACGCGAGCACGATCACGGGCCCCCGGGCGGCCGACGGCTCCATCCCGTCCTCCACGTTCCTGCGCCCCAGCAACGGCGCGGATGTCGGGGCACGGTTCTAAGCGGGCGCGCCCGAAAAGGTCGTCAAGAACCTGACGGAGCGACGGCGCTCGCGTTGGCCGAGGCGACGACAGACATGACGCGCGCGTTCAACCGCGTCTCGGTCGTGGGCAGGGCGCCCCGTGCCGGATACTCGACCAGTGCTGCCGAACGACACGACGGCCTTCGGCGACCAAGGCACAACCAGCGAAGCGAACCCGACCGGGAACCAGTCCGCGGGACAGCGAGGAGGGGCACCGGATCGACCGGTGCCCCTCTTCGGCGCGCCCGCCGCTTCAGGTCTGGGAGGGCGGTTCGCCCGAGAAGGCTGCGGCCATCCGCAGCCAGGGCGCCGCCTCGTCGCCACGCCCCTGGCGTTCCAGGGTGCGGCCCAGCATCAGGTGGGCATAGTGCTCCACCGGATCGCGTTCGATTACCTGACGCAACTGCTCCTCGGCGCGCCCCAGTTGGGCCGAGTGATAGTAAGCGCGGGCCAGCAGCAGCCGGGGACCGGTCTGCTCCGGGACCTCCTCGACGACGACGGCGAGAAGACGGGCAGCACCGATGTAGTCCCGGGCCTCGAAGAGCAGTTGGGCCCTCTCCCAGCGTTCGAGGACGCTCTCTTCGTGCGGCACGCCGGCGCCGTTGTCGAACAGGTGCAGAGCGCTGGCCCAGCGGTCGGGCGCGACTCCGTCCTGCGCGTGGTAGTCGTTGAAGCTGTCGGTGTTGTCAGGCATCAGTCTTCCCTTCCTGCCGACTCCCGGGCGTGGTCGGTGCCGCGGGCGGGGAGCAGCGAGACGTGGGTGGGGGCGTCGGGCACATCTGCCGGCCGGCCCAGCGCGAACTCCTTGCGCAGCACCGGGACGACCTCCGCACCCAGCATGTCGATCTGCTCCAGCGCCGCCTTGAGCGGGACTCCGCCGCCGTCCACGATGAACAGCTGGCGCTGGTAGTCACCGGCGTAGTCGCGGAAGGACAGCGTCTTCTCGATGACCTGCTCCGGGGTGCCGACCGTCAGCGGAGTCTGCTCCATGTACTCCTCCATGGCCATCCCGCCGCCCATCACCGGCGAGTGGTCGAAGACCGGGCGGAACTCGCGTATGGCGTCCTGGGAGTTGCGGCGCATGTAGACCTGGCCGCCGAGGCCGACGATCGCCTGCTCGGCACTGCCGTGGCCGTAGTGCGCGTAGCGCTGCCGGTACAGGTCGATCATCTTCCTGGTGTGCTCCTTCGGCCAGAAGATGTTGTTGTGGAAGAACCCGTCGCCGTAGTACGCGGCCTGCTCGGCGATCTCCGGCGAGCGGATCGAGCCGTGCCAGACGAACGGCGGTACGCCGTCCAGCGGCCGCGGGGTGGAGGTGAAGCCCTGGAGCGGCGTGCGGAACTTCCCTTCCCAGTCCACAACGTCCTCGCGCCACAGCCGCCGCAACAGTGCGTAGTTCTCGACGGCGAGGCTGATCCCGTCGCGGATGTCCTTGCCGAACCACGGATAGACGGGACCGGTGTTGCCGCGGCCCATCATCAGGTCCACCCGGCCGTCGGCCAGATGCTGGAGCATCGCGTAGTCCTCGGCGATCTTCACCGGGTCGTTCGTGGTGATCAGCGTGGTGGAGGTCGACAGGATGATGCGCTCGGTGCGGGCGGCGATCCAGCCCAGCATCGTGGTCGGGGACGACGGCACGAACGGCCGGTTGTGGTGCTCGCCGGTCGCGAAGACGTCCAGGCCCACCTCCTCGGCCTTCTGTGCGATGGCGACCATCGCCTTGATCCGCTCGTGCTCGGTCGGCGCACGGCCCGTGGCCGGGTCCGTGGCGACGTCACCAACGGTGAAGATGCCGAACTGCATCGTGATCAGCCTTTCATGATGTTGATACATCAACCACGACACCGTAACGCGCCCCGGTGTATCCGTATTCCAGCTGCACCCGTCAACCGCTCTCGCTGATACCCCACCCACGGTCACTCATCTAGTTGACACATCATCCGCGCTTCCCTATGTTCCTCGTGCCGAACCCGTTGACGAAACAACCAAGAGGCCACGACCCCCGCCGGGACGGGCCACACCGGAGGGAACCACCCCATGTACATCACCGCTGCGGTCCTCAGCGTGCTGCTCGCCCTTGTGTCGCTGGCCGCCGGCGTGCCGAAGGTACTGCTGAAGGGTGACGTGCCCGCGGGGCTCCAGTCCCACATGGGCCTGAGCGCCGCGCTGGTCCGTTTCATAGGACTGGCCGAGGTCGCCGCGTTCGTGGGCCTGGTCGTGGGGCTCTTCTGGCAGCCTCTGGGCATCGCCGCCGCCGTCGGCTTCGGGATCACGATGATCGGCGCGGTGGGCTTCCACACCAAGACCGGCGACTACGCCGACCCCGCCACGCGCGGAAACGCCATGGCCCCCATCATCCTCGCGCTGGTCTCCGCGGCGACCGCCGTCACACTCGTCCTGGCTATGTGAGCCCGACCGTTCTCAGCCCGGCACCACCACGTACTTGCCCGGCGCCACACCGGCTTCCAGGTCGCTCTGTGCTTCGCGCACTGACTCAAGACCCTGGTACACCTTCGCCACGCTGACCTTGAGCCAGCCTTCGGCGATGGCGCGCAACTGGTGGTCGAACACGTCGGCCGGCAAGTCGCCGGCATGTCCGGGTCGTACTGGTAACCCTCGCCGTAACCGATGTTCTTCATGAGCCGGGTCGGCGCGTTCAGGATGTGCAGCGGAGGCATCAGGGAGCCGGTCCGGCGGGCGCGCTGCTGTGCGGCGCCGAACGCCCGGTAGACCGCGATGGACTTGGGGGCGGTCGCCAGGTACGTGACGGCCTGCGCGATGGCCAGTTCGCCTTCGGGTGAGCCGAGGCGCTCGTACACGTCCCAGGCCGCCAGGGCCTGTTGCACCGCCTGCGGATCGGCCGTTCCGATGTCCTCGTTGGCGAAGCGTACGAGCCGGCGGGCGATGTACAAGGGGGCCTCGCCGCCGTCGAGCATGCGGGCGAGCCAGTACAGGGCCGCGTCGGGGTCGGAGCCGCGCATCGACTTGTGCAGCGCCGAAATCAGGTTGTAGTGGCCCTCCTGGGCCTTGTCGTACAGCGGAGCCCGCCGCTGGATCTGCTGGGCGAGACCGGAGGTGTCCAGCGGCGGTGTGCCCTCGGGCAGCGCCTGGAGCTGTTCGGCCATGTTGAGCAGGAACCGGCCGTCGCCGTCCGCCATGGCCATCAGGGCCAGGCGGGCCTCGTCGTCCAACGGCAGTTCGCGCCCGGACAGCTCCTCGGCGCGTGCGATCAGGGTACCCAGGGCCGTGTCGTCGAGGCGTTTGAGGACGAACACCCGGCAGCGGGAGAGCAGTGCCCCGTTCAGCTCGAAGCTGGGATTCTCGGTCGTGGCCCCGACGAGGGTGACCGTGCCGTCCTCCACGTAGGGCAGGAAGCTGTCCTGCTGGGCGCGGTTGAACCGGTGGACCTCGTCGACGAACAGCAGCGTTCCCTGACCGATCTCGCGCCTGCGCCGAGCCGCCTCGAAGACCTTCCTCAGGTCCGCGACACCGGAGAACGTGGCCGACAGCGGCTCGAAGGCCAGCTCGGTCCGCTGCGCCAGGAGCCGGGCGATGGTGGTCTTCCCGCATCCGGGCGGCCCCCACAGGATCGCCGACACCAGCCGCCCCTGCTCCACCATGCGTCCGAGGGGGGCGTCGGGCGCAAGCAGGTGTTCCTGCCCGACGACGTCCTCCAGGGTGCGCGGCCGAAGCCGGTCGGCCAGCGGACGCTGCGTGTCCTCGTCGAACAGCGGCAGCGCTTGTGCTTCGTGCTTCATGGACGGGTCCTTGGCTCCTGGCCGCGCGGTGGATGTGGCGAGCGGCCGGGTGTTCGTCAGTCGGTGACGCCGCCGTGGGCGATGACCTTGGTGGGGTGCAGGCGGACGACGAGTTCGCCGGGGACGGCGTTGCGCCTGCCGAACTCCTCGGCACGGGGGTTACGCCGCAGGTTGCGGGCCTTGGCCGTCGCGCCACCCGTGGTGAACGGGAAGGCCTCGCCGTCGAAGACGTACCAGACGGGGGTGATGTTGGGAGTGCCGTCGGCCCCGACGGTGGCGAACCGTCCGGTAGGCGCGCCGAGGGTGACGAAGGCGTGCCATTCCTCGGTCGACATGCTGTGCATGGGCGGTCCTTGTCCGTGGTCGGTCGGTCGGTTGTCATCCGGGACGGCGGTTGTGCGGAACCGTCTCCAGGACGAGTTGGTAGGAGTGGTCGACGAGTTCGGCGACCAGGTCAGCGGTGACACCCCGGCCGGCTCCTACGGAGATCCAGTGCCGCTTGTCGAGGTAGCGGCCCGGAGTGAGAGACGGGTACTGGCCTTGCAACAGCCGCCCGTACTCCGGTTCCGCCTTGAGGGTGACGATGAGTTCGTCCGGGTCGTCGGTGACGATCAGGAAGACCTTGCCCGCGACCTTGTAGACGTCCAGCTGCTCGGTGAACGGGCGCCCGTGGCCGACTCCCGGCAGCGCGAGTGCCGTCTCGCGGGCGGTGTCCTGGAGCTTCGCGCCGCTGAAGGACATGAGGCGGGTCAGACGAGGCGGCCGTAGGTGTGCGGATCAACAGGCTGCCGGGACTTCGGCAGCCGGCCGACGACCAGCCGGTAGGAGTCGGTCACCAGCTCCCTCACGACCTTCTCGTCGAGGGTGTTTCCGCCCTCCAGCGTGATCCACTCCAGGCCGGCCCCAGGCAGTCCTTCGGCGCAGTCGGCCGCGGTCTTCTGCAGTGCTTCTTCGTCCAACGTCGTCCACTCCTCGATTCCTGTCCTTGCCCCGACCGGCGGGCCAGAGAACGAAGGGCCGTTCCCGCATGATCAGCGCGTGCGGCGGCACCGGCAACACGACGACGGCGAGCCCCGAGCTCACCATCCTTTCCTCGCGAACGACGATCCGCTCGGCAAACTGCGGACACATGATGGTCGACGGACAACACGCGTCGGGAACGAAGCGGAGTTCCTCCGCCCTCTTCACCTCGCGGTCCGACTCCGCCGCACGCGCAGAGCCCGAGCCCGAGTCCGTCCCGCAAGTACGGCTTCCAGCCTCCGGTCGCACCCCGTACGGACTGGAAGTGACCACCGTCGAGGACTTCCACGCCGACCACGACGACTGGCCGCCGTGGAACCCCGCCCCGCCAACGACGGCCGGCTGCTCGGCTGTTCCGTACGAACCCTCAGCCGAGCTGCCCAGGCCGTCACCGGCACCGGAGCACGGCAGGTCATCGACGAGCGCCGCCTGTTCGAAGCACGCCGCCTCCTCGGCCACGCCCGGTGGACCGCCCGCGCGGTCGCCGACCACCTCGGCTGCACGGCCAACTTCGGCCGCCTCTTCCGGCACCACACCGGCCTCACCCCCGCCGCCTACGCGGCCCGTCAGGCCACCCCGGCTCCCTGAGACTCCCCCGCCGGTGGATATCCACCGTCACCCGGTCTCCTTCGCGAGGAGAGCCGTGGCCCAGGACCGGTGTCGCGAGCAGCGTTGTGCCGTCGCGACCACCGGTCGGGCTCAGGATGTCCCTCGGTTCTCACGCACGCCAGTGCACTTTGAAGACCCACGCGTGCTGCCCCGCCCTGCGTGCGGCTTCGGGGACGTCGATCACCAGCGCCCCGTTGCTGACGGTCCACGTCAGGGGTCGGCCGTGGCCGAGCATCGTCACCCTGTCGCCGGCGCGGATCGGGATCGGTGCTTCGACGGTGAGTTTGGTGCCCGGCCTCGCCAGGGAGTGGATGTAGAAGGCCTCGTCCGGGCGGACGGTGAACCGCAGGTCCTCGCCCAGTTGGGCCATCCGGGACCAGTACGTGGTGTCGTAGATCGCCTCTCCGTTGGTGCGGAGCCAGCGGCCTGTCTCACGCAGCCGGGTCTGCATGATCTCAGGGATGGTGCCGTCGGCACGCGGGCCGATGTCGAGCAGGAAGTTGCCGTTCTTGGAGACGATGTCGACGAGGCTGTGCACGACCTCCTCGGTCGTCATGTAGGCGTCGTCCGGGGTCGCCTTGTTGTACCCGTAGCTGAACGGGTCCAGTCCGCGGCTTGACTCCCACTTGGCGACGACCGTGTTGTCGTACGTCGTGTACTCGGGGGTCGTGAAGTCGTGGAAGCCGATGCCCGAACGGTCGTTGACGGTGACGTCGATGGGCCTGGCCCGGTTCTTCGCGTGGTTGAAGTACTCGGCCAGGACGTGGAGGCTGTCGTTGGCGCCGCCGATGTCGCACCAGATGAGCTCCGGGTCGTAGCCCTGGATCAACTCCAGCATCTGCGGGGCCTGGTAGTCCTTCACGAAGTCCTTGCCCCCGGTGTAACCCGTGTAGGGCACCGGCTCCAGGTTGTATGGATTGCGCGGGGCGTGACCCATCCAGGGGTTGTCCGGGTTGAACCACTCGGGCATGGAGAAGTAGAGCCCGCGGTGGAGTTCGGGGGTGTAGCGGCGGGACGCGTCGAAAAGTTCCTTGATGAGATCGCGCTTCGGGCCCATCTTCACGGAGTTGCGGTCGGAGACCTTCGTGTCCCACAGGGCGAAGCCTTCGTGATGCTTCGAGGTCAGTACGTGGTACTCCGCGCCCGCGTCCCGGAACAGTTCGACCCAGGCGCGCGGATCGAACTTCTCCGCCGTGAACATCGGGATGAAGTCGTCGTAGGCGAAGTTCTCGCCGTACGTCTCGCGGTGGTACCCGTAGACGGCGTTCGCCGGGTCCTGCATGTGGTTCCAGTACCACTCGGCGTACTGCTTTCCGACCGGCGACCAGGCGGGCACCGAGTAGACGCCCCAGTGGATGAAGATGCCGAACTTGGCACCCTGGAACCAGTACGGCGCCTGGTGGCCGGAGAGAGAGGACACGGTGGGCTGGTAGTCGGCGACACCGAGGGTCAACCGGCTTTCCTGCGCGGCGACTTGGGTTCCGCGTCCGGTGACGGTCACCGAGCCGTCGCGGACCGTGCCGGGGGCGGTGCCCGCACGGTTGCGGATGCCCACGCGGACGCGGGCCTGCTCACCGGGGTCCAGGCGGCGGACACGGGCGGCCTCGACGGTCCGGGCTCCCGGAACCTCGACGCCCACCGACACGCCGTCCGCGGCCAGGACGGAGACCGTCCCCGCGTTGACGACGGTGGCTTCGATGCTCTGGGCGCCGGACGACTCCAACAGCGAGTTCGTGGACCGGGCCCCGCGCAGGGCCAGTGCGCGCCCCTGGGCGGCAGGTTGCAGGGACAGCGCGAACACATGGAGCGACGCCTTGTTCGCCTGCGCCGGGTTCGTCACCGGGAGCGCGATCGCTACGGCGTCGCGCTGCGGGTCGAGCCACAACTCTGACGTGCCGATGCCCACACGGTGTTCGTCCTTGGTGCCGTCCGGTGTGTAGCGGTACGGCACCGACAGAGATCCACCCGTCGCGTACCAGTCGGATCCGCCGAGGGTGGCGGTCGTGGTCGAGCCGTCCGCGTAGTGGACCGTGGCCTTGCCGGAGGCGTTGCCGTAGCTGCCCGCGGTGAGGAAGAGGGCCGAGAGGTAGCGGCCTTTGGGCAGTGCTACGCGCTGGCCGAGTGCGACGACATTGTTCTTCGCACCTGCGTCCGAGGCCGGGAAGACAAAGAGCGTGCCGTCGACTTCGACACGGCCCGCGGGAAGTTCCTCGCCCGGAAACGTGTAGCCCGAGCCGTCGAAGTCGCCGCCCCGTGCGGAGGCGGTGTCGATGCCGTCGTTGTCGTAGAGGGAGTCGAGTGGAACAGGCACGGGGTCGGGGACGGGGGCCCACGGCCCGACGTACTCGGCGAGCGGTTCGACGGCGTTTGCGGCGGTGGCTGAGGCAAGGGGAAGGGCCGCAGCGGCGGCGACTCCGGCCGCCGTGCCCAGGACCTGACGTCTCGGATACGTACCCATGAGCGGCTCCAATTCATCGGATGTCTGATGATTGAATGGACTCACCACGCTGTCAACTGCCCTGACAGAAGGGGAAGGTTGAGATTATAGGTAGGACGAAAAGGTGGGTGCTCATCACCGCACCCTTCCGGAGCGTGGCTCTCGGCGAGTCGATGCGCGGGGCATGTGGGGCATGTGGGGAAATGGGCCGTCAGCCTCGTCCGGCCAGCGCGTCGAACAGTTCGGCGGTCATGACTTGCTCGTCGAGTGAAGCCATGAAGCGGGCCGTCAGCGCCCTGCGTCGCCACCGTTTACGGGACAGGGGCCGTACGTCTGTCTGTTGTCGCGCTCATCGTCAGGTTCGACACCGACCGTCCGACGTTGATCGGCGCCGCGCAGGCAGCCTCGACCGGTCCGACCGGCGCCATGAACAAGGGCGGCGAACACCAGGCATAGGTGCTCCACGGCCCGGGCGCCGCCGACGCCGCCGTAGGACACGGATCCGACGGCCTTGTTGTCCACTCGCCGTACAGGTAGTCGATGGCGTTCTTGAGGACGCCGGAGGTACCGCACAACGGGCTCCGGAGCCGCCATGCGGATCGGGGCTCAGCCGCACGCCGCCCGGGTTTCGGGATGTCGGGCACCCAGGAGACTCTCAGGGCGCCTTTGCCGCCACTGGCACAGCGATGGGTCGATCAGGCGGAGTCCTCGTCCAGCTTCGCCACCACTCGTTCGGAGATGTCGGCCAGAGTCCGCAGCTCCGCCGGGGTGACATGGTCGAGGAACAGCTCTCGCACCGCCTCGACATGCAGCGGAGCCGCTGCCTCGATCGCCACCCGCCCGGCGTCCGTGATCACCACGAACGCTCCCCGCGCGTCCTCGGGGCACTCCTCGCGGATCACCAACCCTCGCCCGGCCATCCGAGCGATGTGGTGGGACATCCGGCTCTTCTCCCACTCGAGCGCCGCGGCCAGATCCTGGTAACGCTGCCGACCGTCCGGCACATCCGTCAGATTGACCAGCACGCCGAAATCCGCGGCCGAGAGCTTCGACTCACTCTGCAACATGCGCGACAGGCGACCCCCCAGCCGCTCATGCAACCGGACAAAGCTCCGCCAGGCGTGCTGCTCCTCCGCTGTCAACCACCGCACGTCTTCATCCATAAAGCGAGTGTAGATGAGTTGATGGGTCACCCAGTTACCCGAAGGCCAATCCATCGGCCATGACACCTCCCGCGGTGGGTCGCACCTCGCCGTCCACTGCGTCGCCGAGATCGCAGCGAGCAGCTCAGCCTCCATGACCTCGAACGCGACGCCGCCTGCCGACGGCGGCGGCAGGCATCGCCGGCGGTCGAGGTGTCGACGATCGGCAGCATCTCCTGCGAGGAATTCCTCGCGCGCACGACCCCGCCTGTTTCCACGAGGAGCGGTCAGGCGCCCGCAACGACTCCACCCCCGTCCGGGGCGTCGCCGTGCGCGCCGCAACGCTTGAGCACCCGCGACAAGAACGGCGTAGTCGCCGGGCAACTGGGAGGACTCGCTCTACCGGCGGGCTGCGAGCACCGAGCGGAGCACCCTCGTGGGGCAGCGCGCCTCGCGTGGCCCAGCCATCGATCATCCTTTAGTTGACGCATCAATCAAAATACCCATCATTTGATACGTCAACCGTTGGTCCCATGTAGTCACCCCCGCACGCGCAACACCTGCTCACGAAGGAACCCAGCCATGTCTGATCTCGTCTTCGGTCTGGACACGTTCGGCGATGTACCGGAGGACGACTCCGGCACCCCGGTGTCCGACGCACGGGCGATCCGGCAGGTCGTCGAGGAGGCCGTTCTCGCGGAGGAGACCGGCGTCGACGTCCTCGCCCTCGGCGAGCACCACCGCCCCGAGTTCGCGATCTCCAGCCCGGAGACCGTTCTCGCCGGCATCGCCACCCGCACCGAGCGGATCCGCCTCTCCTCCGGCGTGACGGTACTGAGCTCCGACGATCCGGTCCGGGTCTTCCAGCGCTTCTCGACCGTGGACGCGCTCTCCAACGGCGGGGCCGAAGTCATCCTCGGCCGCGGCTCCTTCACCGAGTCGTTCCCCCTGTTCGGATACGACATGAGCGACTACGACGTGCTGTTCGAAGAGAAGATCGAGCTCTTCGCCAAACTGCTGGAGGAGAAGCCCGTCACCTGGAGCGGCACCAAACGACCCGCGCTCGACAACGCCGACGTCTTCCCCAAGACCGACTCCGGACACTTGACCACCTGGGTCGGTGTCGGCGGCTCGCCGCAGTCGGACATCCGCACCGCGCGCTACGGCTTCCCGCTCATGATCGCCATCATTGGCGGCAGTCCGGAGCGCTTCGCACCCTACATCGACCTCTACGAGCGCGCCGCCGACCAGTTCGGTACGACCGCCCACCCGGTCGGCATGCACTCGCCCGGCTTCATCGCCGACACGGACGAGGAGGCCCGGGAGCTGCGCTGGCCGCACTACAAGGTCATCCGCGACCGCATCGGCGCGCTGCGCGGCTGGCCGCCGCTCCGCAAGGAGGAGTACGCGCACGAGATCGAGCACGGCTCCCTCTACATCGGCTCCCCCGAGACGGTCGCCCGCAAGATGGCCGCCGCCATCAAGGCCCTCGGTGTCGGCCGGTTCGACCTCATCTACACCACCGGCGCACAGCCGATCAGCGCCCGGCTGCGCGCCGTCGAGCTGTACGGCACGAAGGTTCTCCCGATGGTCCGCGACCTCCTCGCCGCCTGACCCGACCGACACCGAACGGAGCGGAAATGGCCACCACCGACATGGCGACCATCGGCATCCTGGGCGCGGGAAAGGTCGGCACCGTGCTCGCGCGACTGGCCCGTGCGGCCGGCTACCGCGTGCTCATCGCCGGATCGGGCGACCCCGCCAAGATCGCCCTCACCCTCGAAGTCCTCACGCCCGGCGCGACCCCGGTCACCGCGGCTCAGGCGGCGGCGAAGGCGGACGTCGTCGTCCTGGCCCTCCCCCTGGGCAAGTACCGGAGCATTCCGGCGGAGGCAGTGGAGGGCAAGCTCGTCATCGACGCTATGAACTACTGGTGGGAGGTCGACGGCGTCCGCGCGGACCTCACCGACCCGCGCACCTCGTCGAGCGAGATCGTGCAGGACTTCCTGTCCGGCGCGCGCGTGGTCAAGGCCTTCAACCACATGGGCTACCACGACCTCGAGGACGGGGCCCGGCCCGCCGGAATCCGTGGCCGCAAGGCCATCGCCATCGCCGGTGACGGGCCTGACGACCTGAGTCTCGTCGCGCGCCTCGTCGACGACTTCGGCTTCGATCCCCTCGTCGCGGGACCACTCGCCGCAGGAGTACGGCTCGAACCGGGCACGGAGCTGTTCGGCGCCAACGTCGACGCCGAGGAGCTGCGCGCGATGCTCAGCCGCTTCCCCGAGTCGGAGCGCGGACGGGCCGTCGCCGCCGCACGGGCCGCTCTTTCGGCACCGGCCCGCGAGCCGTCGTAGGCATCGGAACGCCACCGAACTCGGCGACAGCCTGGACGGTCACGTCCCGTGGCCGGCTGGATCACTTACGCCGTTCTGGGGAGCCGTAGTGGGCGTGTCCACCGGTGGGAGCAGCCGGTATCAAGACGGACCGGTCAGCTACGGGATGTCCCGACCAGCTCCCGTACGGCGGGCGCGGCTTCCTCGCCGAACTGCTGGATCGCGATGGGATCGTCGCCGCCAAGAATGCAGCCGGAGATGCCGTGTTCGAGGGTGGCCCCGGCGAGTTGCTCGGCCCACTGGGTGAGCGGTCCGCTGAGGGCTCCGGAGCCGCCGGACGGGGAAGGGGTGCCGATGTTGAGCAGTCGGCGCACGGACGCGGGGTCACGCCTCGCCGCTTCGGCGCCTTCGTCGACGTGACGGCCGGCGCGGGCGAGTCCGGCGCGCCCGCCTTCGAAGGCGCTGAGACTGGGCAGCCATCCGTCGGCGATACGGCCGACCAGCCGAAGGAGCCGTGGCCGGTACGCGCCGACCCAGATGCCGATGTCGTGGGCGGGTGCGGGGCCTCGTTTGGCGCCCGCGACGTGGTAGTGGGTGCCGTCCATGCGCACTCCGCCACGCATTTCGGGGTCCCAGAGCTCACGGATGATCGTGATGGCCTCTTCGAGGGCGTCGACGGACTCGCCGGGTGCCAGCCGCCGGCCGCCGATCGCTTCGATGGCGTCCCAGAATGCGCCCGCTCCCAGCGCCAGTTCGACGCCACCGCCACTGAGCAGGTCCAGTGTCGCGGCGCTGCGGGCAATGACCACGGGCTGGCGCATCGGCAGGTCATCTCGGACCTTCCTGGATAGCTGCTGCCCTTGCGGTTGGGGAGGCTCGGCCGCCACGTCCGGCGACGACAAGTCAGCCCAGGTGCGCCTCCAGCCACCGCAGGACCTCGGGGGTCACGGGGTCGGTGATGTCGGCGAACTCGTCATGCCGCTTCAGGAACTTGGCCACGTACGGGCAGACAGGCACGATCCGCTTTCCGGAGGCACGCGTGTCGGTGAGCGCCTGCCGCACCAGCTGTGCGGCCAGGCCCTGTCCGGCGTAGGCGTCGTCGACCTCCGTATGGAAGAACACGCGCTGCTCACCGTGGTCGCGGTACTCGGTCACGCCGGCGCGCTTGCCGTCGACCACGATCTCGTACCGATGGTGTGCGTCCACGCGCTCGACGACCGGGGCGGCATGGTCGGCAGAAGGCTGGCTCATGGGGGGGAACCTTTCCGAAGGAGGTCAGCGACGCGGAGGGTTGCGGCGCGGCTTGATGGTGGCGTTGGGCAGGGCGGGTGCGGGAAGACGGCCGCCGGGAAAGCGGCACCTCCCGCGCGGGGAGCACGTCGACCCGGGGAGCCCCGGTCGGCCGTACATCGTCGACCGGCGACCCGCATGCCATCACCGCCGGCTCGGCTTCTGCATTGCTCACCGAGACCACCTCTCCTGGAATCTAGTTGTTGCATCAACTACAATGCCATGATCATAGAGCGAAGGCCACAGCAAGCAGACAACGAGCGGGAGACATGCGGATCTTCATCGACAAACAGAGCCCCAAGGCCTTCCACGCCCTTCGGCAGACGGCAGAAGCGGTACGGACGGCGGCCGCCGAAGCGGGGCTCGACCGCACCGCTGTGGAACTGATCAACCTCCGCGTGTCGCAGATCAACGGCTGCGCCTACTGCCTCGACACCCACACCAGGGCAGCCCTGCGCGCGGGTGAGTCGACGCAGCGGCTGGGCGTGCTGGCCGCCTGGCGGGACACCGAGGTGTTCTCCCCCACGGAGCGTGCGGCCCTCGAACTGGCCGAGGCCACGACCGACCCCACCGATTCCGTCGGACAGCAATCCGCCTACGAGACGGCTCGGCAGGTGCTCACCGACGACCAGATCTCCGCTGCGATCTGGGTGGCGGTCACCATCAACGCGTTCAACCGGGTCTCGATCATGAGCAAGCACCCGGTACGGGCGAATCGAGGGGAGAACGGTGCCACAGTGTCCGGTGGGTGACGCGTCCCCCGCGCGGCGTGAGCGTCGTACAGCCGTACGTTCCTCGGGGCGCCGGCCCGCCACCTCCTGCCCGACGCATACCGTCAGCCAAGGAGACAGCGGACGGTGCGTGCGCCTTCGTCTTGCGCGAGCCGCACCAATGCCGCGGCTCGCGCCGGGGCTCAGTCAGTTCGACTCGAACTTCGAGGCGTTCTCGGCCAGCCAGTCGTCGAAGCTCTTCAGCGCCGGGTTGATCTCCCGTACCCGGGTCAGATCACGGGCGCCGGTGAACTCGCGGTCGAAGTCGCCGTAGTACTGGAACATGTTGCCGAGCTCCTCGGCCAACGGAATCTCGAGGGTACGGAAGTAGTCGTAGGGCACGGACTGGAAGCGCACCGGCTCGCCCAGCGCCCCTGCCAGCTTCTCCGCGTACTGCGCACCGGTCAGATGGTCGCCGGCCAGGCCGACCGTCTGGCCGATGAAGCTCGCGCCGCCCTTGAGAATGGCGAAGGCCGTCCGGCCGATGTCCGCCACGTCCACCCCGGACAGGAGCTTGCCGTCCTCCAGGGGCAGGTTCAGCGCCAGTACGCCGTCCTCGCCGCGCTGGGGGCCGAGGCCCTGCAGGAAGCCCTGGAAGTAGAAGGTCGTGTTCAGGAAGGTGGTCGGCACTCCGGCCTGCCTGAACAGCTCATTGCCCTCACCCTTGATATCGAAGTGCGGCACGTTGTACTTCTCCTGCAGCACCGGCATCCGGCCGTCCTCCAGCGGCAGCAGCGCGCGGGTGTCCTCCAGCGTCGACCAGACCACGTGCCGCAGTCCGGTGGCCGCAGCGGCCCGGGCCAGAACCTGAATCTCCGCCAACTCCTGCGCCGCCGAACCGTGCGCCCAGAAGTTGGTGACGAGGAAGGCACCGTAGGCGCCCTCGAACGCGTTGTGCACCGTCGACTCGTCACCGAAGTCCGCCCGCACGACCTCGGCCCCGAGCGCCGCGAGCTCCCTGGCCGCGGGCGAGTCGGGATCCCGGGTGAGCGCGCGCACCGTGAAGCCCGACTCCGGATCGGCCAGGATCGCTCGAGCGGCCCCGCCACCCTGCGCACCCGTTGCTCCGGCGACTGCGATGACCTTCTTGTTGCTCATTAGGGGGTCCTTGTCAGGAGAGGCTCGTTGTTGATGCATCAACAACGCTAGCGCACCTCAGTTGACACATCAACCCGAGGGTCAAAATCGAACCACGATCGTTTCGGCGGGCCGGCAAGGCCTTCACCGCCGATGCCGCGACGACGAGAGTCAGGCTCTTCCTGAACAGTGGGCGCGTGATCCATCAGCTATGGAAGGTCATGACATCAGGGCGGATCCATCTCCAGCCGACCGAGGATGCGTTCACAGAGAACGGTGAGCGCGTCGAGCTCTTCGGGGCTGAGAGGGTCGATGACCAGCCTGCGCACGGTGGCGACGTGGTGGGGGGCGGCCGTCTCGATGGCCGCGCGGCCGTCAGGGGTGACGACCACATGGACGCCGCGCCCGTCCTTGGGGCAGTACTCCTGGGTCACCAGTCCGCGCTTGGCCATGCGGCGGAGGTGGTGGGACATACGGCTCCGCTCCCACTCCACCGCGTTGGCCAGGTCCTGGAAGTGCCGCAGCCCGTCGGGCGCGTCGGTGAGGGCCACAAGAACGACGTAATCCGCGACGGACAGATTGCCGCAGCCCTGCAGTGCGCGCGCCAGCCTGCCGGGGAGCTTCTGATGCACACCAATGAAGGCGCGCCAGGCACGCTGTTCGGGCGGGGTGAGCCAGCCTGATTTCTGCTTCATGCAAAGCCACTCTAGTCGATGGTTGACACGTCATCCTCGTAACGTTGACGCGTCACGTCCGTGTGGCCTGCGAAACGCCGTGCCACGTTTCCAGGCACTGGAGGAGATCCCGTGAGCGAGTCCCCCGAAGACCGGCCTGGACGCCCTGTTGCCCCCGAGGAAAACGTCTTCCCCGCCCTGCAGGCTGCCTGCGAGGGCTTCGACGTCTACGTCGTCACCGACGCCTCCGGAGGTGTGTCGGTCGAGGCCCATGACATGGCCGTACGCCGCATGGTCCATGCAGGGATCGTCCCGATCACGTGGATGGCCGTCCTCGCCGAGCTGCAGCGCGACTGGGCCCGCGCGGACCTCGTCGCACCCGAGGACCTGGCGGCGCTCATGGGCCACTCCGGCGGCGCCGGTGTGGCGTTCGCCTGGGAGATGCAGTTCCTCAACACGCCCGTCCCCAACGAGACCGCCCCCGGTAAGGGGCGGACCGACTCAACGGGGCGGCGCGAGCGCCGGTGCCGCCCCGTGCTCGAGCGATGCCGAGACTTTCCGTATTCCGCCCGCCGTGGCTCAGCCGACAGGAACGACGAGGACGGCGTCGCCCAGATGCTGGAACGGTTCGTCGAGCCGCTCGTACGCCGACCGGCCCGGCACATCCCCTCGGTGTGGACCGTCGGGGACCGCGACGACGATCCCGCCGACTGAACGACTGCTTCGGTGCGATGCAGGCCCTGCTCCCCCACTTCCGCCCCGAGGACGTCTACGCCGGCAACTACCTGGGCATGGTCGATGCGGTGTCCGACGGCGTCACCACCGTCGTGGACTGCTCCCACGGGAGTTCCACGCCCGCCCATGCCGACGCCGCGGTCGACGCGCTGATGGCCGTGCCCGGGCGGGCGCGGTGGGCGTACGGCCGGTTCAGCTTCGACACCTCCTGGGTCACCAGCGACATCGACACCGTGATCGTGGGCGGTCGTGTACTCAAGCACCGCGGCGAGTTGGTCGGGCTCGACCTCACACGGGCGCGACGAGTAGAGGTTGACGCAGCGACTCTCCTTCGGTATTTTTGTTGATACATCAACTACCTCGTGATCGCAGACTTTGCCGAATTCCAAGGAGAACAAGTGACGGTCAAGGTGATCGACCAACCTGAGACACACCGCTACGAGGCCACGGTGGACGGGCAGTTGGAAGTCGCGGGCTTCTCGCAGTACATCCGGACACCGGAACTGATCGCCTTCCTGCACACGGAGGTGCGCCCGGAGTTCGAGGGCCGTGGGATCGGTTCCGCGCTGGCTCGGACCTCTCTCGACGAGGCACGCGCCGCAGGGCTGAGGGTCCTTGCCACGTGCCCCTTCTACGCGGCCTGGATCGCCCGCCACCCGGAGTACGCCGACCTGCTGTACCAGGCCCGGAGCAAGGTCAGCGACTGACTCGGCCGGCCGGGCGAAGACACCGTGAGGGAGACCGGCATGAGCGACACACCCCAGAAGAAGGCCTACAAGGCGCCGGAGATCACCGTGACCTTCGAGTCGAGGCGCTGCCTGCACGCCGCCCGGTGCATCAACGGCCTGCCCGAGGTCTTCGACACGAGCGCCCGTCCGTGGATCCGGCCCGATCGCGCCCCGGCCGACCAACTGGCCGAGGTGGTGCGCCGCTGCCCCTCGGGTGCGCTGCGGTACGAACTGCCAGATGGCGGGAGAGAGACTCCGGACCGCCCCACCCGTATCACCCGGACTCCTGGCGGACAGCTGGTCGTGCGTGGCGACCTGTCGCTGGACACGCAGGAAGGGACGCACCACGAGACCAGGGCCGTGCTGTGCGGCTGCGGGAACAGTCAGATGCAGCCGTACTGCGACCACTCCGGCCGCTGCGGCCAGTAGTACCCGCGGTGCCCGCCGCCCCGCACCTCCCTGAGCCGTCTTCGCGGCTGCGTCCAGGGCGGCCGCGTTGGCGTCGGTGAGGGTTGGACCGGGCTGGCGTCAGCGCTGCGACGGTGCCCGTGCGGGTTCGGCGTCTCGCGTGTGGGGCAAGGCGGTGCGCTGGGCGAGGACCCGGGCTGTGCGGGGTGCGCGGCTGACGGCGAGGGCGGCGAGCGGAACGAGTGTCAGGACCGCGGAGACGGTGCCGACCAGGGGCGGTCCGGTCAGGCCGAGCGAGGAGCCCATGGCCCTGCCGGCGATGGCCGACCCGGCGGCGATGCCGGTGTTGTAGGCGGAGGTGGTCAGCGCTGAGGTGAGGGTGGGGGCGTTGCCGGCGTAGCGGACGGCGAGCGAGGTGACGACCGGGTTGACGGTGAATCCGGTCAGGGCCATGAGGAAGACCAGAAGCGTGGCCGTGACGGGGGTGGCCGACAGCGGGATCAGCAGAAGCAGGCTCAGGGCGGTGGCCGAGGCGGCGGTGATGGTGGTGGCCATCGGGCGGCGGTCGCCCAGGCGGCCACCGATGACGGTGCCGCCCACGGCACCGATAC
The DNA here is from genome assembly GCF_045041015.1 of Streptomyces sp. NBC_00019. Classification (NCBI taxonomy): domain Bacteria; kingdom Bacillati; phylum Actinomycetota; class Actinomycetes; order Kitasatosporales; family Streptomycetaceae; genus Streptomyces; species Streptomyces sp. NBC_00019. The sequence goes on along the minus strand of NZ_CP108302.1, from coordinate 9,925,779 downwards.
CGAACACGATCAGGACCAGCGGTACGGCGCCTGCCGGGATGCCGGCGCGGTCGGTGAGCAGCGGGGTGATGTAGGTGTAGGCCGCCAGGACACCGCCCATGATCAGCATCGCGGCGGTGAGCGCCAGCCACAGGCGGCCCTGCCGCAGCGCACCGACCTCGGCCCGCAGGGAAACCTGTGAGCCCTGTTCGATCGCCGGGATGAAACGGCCGATGAACGCTGCGGCGAGGCCGGCCAGGACGGCCAGGGCCCAGAAGGGGCCGCGCCAGCCGACGTACTGTCCGGCGAAGGAACCGATCGGTACGCCGATGACGTTGGCCAGGGTCAGTCCGCCCATCATGACGCCGACGGCGCGAGTGGAGTTGCGGGGGCCTGCGGCGGCGGTCGCGACGACGAATCCGACGGCCCAGAACGCTCCCGTGGCCAGGGCGGTGACGAAGCGGGTGACCAGGACGATCGTGAAGGAGCTGCTGAGTGCCGCGATGACGTGGCCGACGCTGAAGACCGCGAGAGCCAGGATCAGTGTCCGGTGCCGGGGCAGGCGCAGGGTGGCCAGGGCCATGGTCGGCCCACCGATGATCATGCCGATGGCGAACGCGGTGATGAGCAGGCCGGCGTGGGAGGCGCTGACTCCGAGGTCGCCGGCCATCTCGGGCAGGAGGCCGGCGATGACGAACTCGGTGGTTCCCATCAGGAACGTGCCGGCGGCGAGCACCCAGACGACGAAGGGGAGCTTGCCGGGGGTGGTCCCGGATGCGGAAGGCATGGGGGGTCTCTCCTTGAGCGGTACGCGGGGATCAGGGTGGCGGCCGAGGTCCGTCGGAGCGGACAGTGCCGCTGAAGGGACGTGAGGAGGAGGGGCTTACGCCCCTTTCCGGCGGCTGGCCGGTCAGGAGGCGGCTTCGATGGTGATGCGGTCGGCCGTGCCGAGCCGGTCGGCGTCGGCGTCGATGTGGCCGAGGATGAGCAGGTCGGCGGAGGCGGAGTCGCCGTCGCGGTAGTAGAGAGCCAGGTTGCCCCAGGGTGCGTAGTAGGCCAGGTCACCGGCCCGGGGCACGGCTGGGTCCGGGGCGCCGGAGGTGGTCAGCCTGCGCGGCAGGTCCGCGATCCGCTCCGTCCGGTGGAAGTCCTCCAGATCCAGGGTGAGCGGGAGCAGGGCGGCGAAGTCGTGGGCGGCAGGACTGTCGTTCAGGGTGGCGTCGACGGGCCGGCCGCCGATGGTGACTCGGATGGCCATGGCGGTGTCCCTGTCGGCTGATGCACTGGGTGCGGTGGATGTCGATGTCTCCGGCCGCCCCGACGATGCCGGGGAGGAGGCCGCGGGGGCCGGTGTGGCTTCTGATGAGTGGCTGGTACAGGCGGTCACGGCCAGCAGGAGAGCCGCCGCCGCAACGGCGCGGACCAGGGCGCGGCGGGCGGCGCAGGTCATGGGAGTGGTGCGGGGGCTCAGTCGGGCAGGGGCTCGGCGTAGTGGCGGAAGCCGTCCCGCTCGCGGTGGATGTCGTACAGCCGCTGGGCCAGAACGACGGGGCTGCTGTGTTCGGCGTCGGGCCGGATGGCGCCGGGGATGATCAGCTGGGCGGCGTGGATGTTCTGCGGGGCGAGGGCGTCGTGGAGCATGCGGGCGTAGGCGCTCTCGGCGGCGAAGGCGATGGAGGTGCCGGCCCGGTCGGGGTGGGGTCGCACGGCGCTGCCGCCGTTGACGAACAGCAGGGTGCCGCGGCCGAGTTCGCGCATGCCGGGCAGGACGGCGTTCACCGCGGTGACGGGGCCCTTGACGGAGAAGGACAGGGGCGCGTCGAGGTCGTCGGCGCTGGTGTCGAGGACCGGCTTCATGAAGTCGGCGCGGGGCACGGGGCTGTACTGGAGGATCTCGATGGGCCCCCATGCCGCAGCGGCCGCGTCCAGGGCTGCGTCCAGGGACTCGGCGTCGAGGACGTCGGCGGTGAAGCCCCGCGCCTGGATGCCGTCGTGGGCGAGTTCGGCGGTCAGTCCGTCCAGCTTCTCGGCGTTGCGGGAGATCAGAGCGACGGTGTGTCCGGCGGAGCCGAAGCGGCGGGCGGTGGCGAGCCCGAGGCCCGGGCCGGCACCGATGAGAGCGAAGGTCGTCATGGGGATTCGTCGTTCCTTCGGTGAGGTGGGTTGGGCTGGTGCGATCAGGCCAGGTTCTGGGCGTAGGTGCCCGGGCCCTGCTCCTTCACACCGGTGTGCGGGGGACGTTCTCGTCCACGTCGAAAATGTAGTTGTCGGGCAGGTAGCGGCGCACCGGGGCGGGGCCGCCGCGCAGGCCGACGTGGGAGAAGAACAGCTCCTGGCCGTCGATCGCGACGTCGTGCGGGACGCCGACGAAGCCGACATTGCCACCGGGCCGGGCGGAGTGCAGGGCCTGGCGCATGGACTCGGAGGTACCGACGCACTCCAGGACACTGTCGGCGCCGATGCCGCCGGTGAGGTCCTTGATACGGGCGATGCCTTCGTCGCCGCGTTCGCTGACGATGTCGGTGGCGCCGAACTCCAGGGCCAGCTGCTGGCGGGACGCGTGGCGGCTCATCGCGATGATCCGCTCCGCGCCGAGTTCCTTGGCGGCGATCACACCGCACAGGCCGACCGCCCCGTCACCGACCACGACGGCCGTAGAGCCGGGCTGCACCTCGGCGGCGAGGGCGGCGTACCAGCCGGTGCCCATCACGTCGGAGACGGCCAGCAGGCTGGGCACCAGCTCGCCGGAGGGGTGCTCGTCGGTGGCGACGAGGGTGCCGTGGGCGTTGGGGATGCGGACGTAGTCGGCCTGGCAGGTGCTCATGAACTCGCGGTGCAGACAGTTGGACTGCCAGCCGTTACGGCAGTTGGCGCAGGTGTTGTCGGAGGTGGCGAAGGAGCCGACCACGAACTGGCCGGGCTTGACGTGCGTGACCTCGCTGCCGGTCTCCTCGACGATGCCGACGTATTCGTGCCCCATGGGATGGGGCACGTCCACCGGTTCGGCGCCGCGGTAGGGCCACAGGTCCGAGCCGCAGACGCAGGTGCCGACCGTGCGGATGACTGCGTCGGTGGGCTGGAGGATCTTCGGGTCGTCCAGCTCTTCGAAGCGCACGTCGCCGGGTGCATGGATGACTGCTCCGCGCATGGGTGGGCCTTCCTTCACTTGCGAGGCTCTGGTGTGCCGCGGCCGTCGGTTGCGTACGGCCGGTCGCTGACGAGCCTCACACGCGGTGGCATGCGCGAAAAGTGGAGAAACCCATCCAGGGAGGGATTCGTCCTGGGAGGAAATTCTCCCCCCTTTCCCCGGTGCCTTCGGTGTCATGCTGGGAAGCATGACCAGCAATGTTCCCCTTAATGAGCTGGGAGAATTCCTCAAAAAGCGCCGCGCCGAGCTGAGCCCGCGCACGGTCGGACTGCCCGAGAGCGACAGGCCCCGCCGGGTCGCCGGGCTGCGCCGCGAGGAGGTCGCCCAGCTCGCCAGCATCAGCACCGACTACTACATGCGCCTCGAACAGGGTCGAATGCAGGCCTCTGCTCCGGTCCTGGACACCCTGGCCCGGGTACTCCATCTGGACGACGACGAGCGAGGCTATCTCTTCCAGCTCGCGGGCAAGACCACCACCCGCACCCGGCGCCGCGGCCGCCAGAAGGTCCAGCCACAGCTGCAGCGGGTCCTGGACGACCTCACCGCCACACCGGCGATCGTGCAGGGCCGGCGCGGGGACATTCTGGCCTGGAACCCGTTGGCCGCCGCGCTGGTCATCGATTTCTCCCGCATCCCGGAAAAGCACCGCAACTATCCCCGGATCCAGTTCACCGAACCGGCCATGCGCACCCTGTACGCCGACTGGGAGACCTCGGCGCAGATCTCCGTGGCGCAGCTGCGGATGGAGGCCGCGAAGTATCCCGAGGACCCCCGGCTGATCGAGCTGGTCGGTGAACTGTCCACGCGGGACCAGCAGTTCGCCAAGTGGTGGGGCGCCCACCGCGTCGCGGCCCGCACCGTGGGCACGAAGACCCTCAACCACCCGGTCGTCGGGGAACTCGTCCTGGACTGGGACACCCTCACCGCCAGCACCGACCCCGACCAGCACCTGACCGTCTGGACCGCCGCGCCCGGCTCCCCCACCCACGAACGGCTGAGCATCCTCGCCTCCTGGGCCGCCGACCAGGACCTGCCCGCGTCCCGGCCGCTCACCTGACGGTTCAGCACGACTGCTGACGCCAGGTACCGCGCCGACCGCGGTCCATGTGGTCGAGAAAACCAAGGGGGGACAAAACTCTCCCAGTCACAGCCGCTACCCGTGATGCCAGACTTCCCGCATCGACAGCCGTACCAAGGCCTGCGGTCGCCAGGTCCGCGGCGACGACGATCCCCCACTCCTGCCGTGTTGCTCTGCATGGCCGATCCGTCCGTGATGCGAAGGCATGCCTATGTCTCTTGACCTCCCTGAATCCGCTGTTCCTCCCCCCGCCGGATCCGACGAGTCCTCCTCGGCGCCCACTCGGCGCACCTTCATCGCCACCAGTACCGCGGTCGGCGGCGCCGTCGTCGCGGGCGGCGTCATCGCAGGAACCTTCCTCGCCGATCCGGAGGAGGCCAGTGCCGCGGGGGCCTCGCCCTCCAGCCGCGTCTCCCTGACGGTCAACGGCACCCGCCGCACCGTGACGGTCGACAACCGCACCTCGCTGCTGGACCTGTTGCGCGAGCACCTGGAGCTGACCGGTTCCAAGAAGGGCTGTAACGCAGGGGCTTGCGGCGCGTGCACCGTGCTGGTCGACGGTCATCGGGTCAACTCCTGTCTGACGCTGGCCGTGAGGCTGGAGGGCGCCGAGGTCACCACCGTCGAGGGCCTGGCCAAGGGCGACCGACTCCACCCGCTGCAACAGGCGTTCATCGACGAGGACGCCTTCCAGTGCGGCTACTGCACGCCCGGCCAGATCATGTCCGGCGTCGGCTGCATCCAGGAGGGCCACACCGGCTCCGCGGAGGAGATCCGGGAGTGGATGAGCGGCAACATCTGCCGCTGCGGCTGCTACGTCAAGATCGTGCGCGCGGTCGAGCAGACCGCGGACCGGAAGTAAGGGGAACAGCCTGTGCATCCCTTCGCCTACACTCGTGTCTCCGACACCGGGGAAGCTCTCAACGCCGGTCGCGGCGGCGGGCGTTACATCGCCGGCGGCACCACGCTGGTCGACCTGATGCGGGAGACCGTCGAGCACCCCGAGACGCTCGTCGACATCTCCGGCCTGCCGCTGCGTGAAGTCCTCGTCACCAAGCAGGGCGGCCTGCGTATCGGCTCCCTGGTGCGGATGGCCGAGGCCGCCGCTCACCCCGCGGTGCGCGCCGCCTATCCGGTCGTCTCCCAGGCCCTGGAGCTCAGCGCCTCGGCCCAGTTGCGGAACATGGCCACCATCGGCGGCAACATCATGCAGCGCACCCGCTGCACGTACTTCCGTGACGTGAGCGCCGACTGCAACAAGCGCGAGCCCGGCTCCGGTTGTGCGGCGCTGCACGGCATCAACCGCTCCCACGCGATCCTGGGCACCTCCGACGACTGCGTGGCCACCCACCCCTCCGACGTCGCGGTGGCCTTCGCGGCACTGGAGGCGCGCGTGCATCTGCTGGATCCGGACCGACGCGAGCGCAGCGTGCCGTTCGCCGACTTCCTGCTGCGGCCCGGCAGCACCCCCCACCGTGAACAGGCGATCCGGCAAGGTGAGTTGATCACGGCGGTGGAGATTCCCGCCCTTCCGCAGCCGCTGAAGTCGGGCTATCTGAAGGTCCGCGACCGCCAGTCCTACGAGTTCGCGCTCACCTCGGCGGCCGTGGCCCTGCACATCCGCGGAGGAACGATCCGCGAAGCCAAGGTCGCCGCCGGCGGCGTGGGCACCGTCCCCTGGAAGCTGCCCGCTGTCGAGCGGGCCCTCATCGGCCGACGGCCCTCGAACGCCCTGTGGACCGCGGCCGCGGAGAAGGCGGCGGAGGGGGCACGCCCTCTCGTGCACAACCGCTTCAAGGTCGCCCTGCTGAGGCGGACCGTCGAACGCCAGCTGCGCATCGTAGGAGGAACCAAGTGAGCCCCCAGCCACAGGCAGCCGTGGGTGCGCCGCTGTCCCGGGTGGACGGGCGCCTGAAGGTCACGGGTCAGGCGAAGTACGCCGCCGAGTTCGACGCCGAGGGGATGGTGCACGCCGTCATCGTCGACGCGAGCATCGGCCGCGGCCGCATCACCTCCATCGACACCGGTGCCGCCGAAGCCCACCCGGGCGTGCTGCGGGTGATCCATCACGGCAACGCGCCGACACTGCCGTACCGCGACAACTCGGGCGGGTCGAACAACCTGCCCGGCCGCAAGGTGCGGGTGTTCCAGGACGACCGGGTTCTCTTCCACGGCTACCCGGTCGCCGTCGTGGTGGCCACCACCCTGGAGGCCGCGCAGCACGGCGCGAGCCTGGTGAAGGTCGGCTACGACGCCGAGCGGCCCTCGACGGAGCTCGCCGAGGGCGAGCCGGGTGAGCCGGCCGCCTACGCGCGCGGCGACGTGGAAGCCGGGCTGCGGGACGCGGACGTACGGCTGGACCTGACCTACCAGCTGGCGCGCAACCACCACAATCCGATGGAGCCGCACGCCACCGTCGCCCGCTGGGACGGGGGCAGGCTCACCGTGTGGGACAAGACCCAGTGGGTGCCCGGCACACAGCTGGAGCTCGCCACGGTGTTCGATGTGCCGCTGGACAACGTGCGGGTCATCAACCCGTTCGTCGGGGGCGGCTTCGGCAGCGGGCTGCGCTGCTGGCCGCACACCGTGGTCGCCGCGCTGGCCGCACGGGAGACGGGCCGTCCGGTCAAGCTGGTCCTGACCCGCAGGCAGATGTACTTCGGCACCGGCTTCAGGCCCTCCTACGACTACCGGCTGAGCGTCGGCGGCGACCGCAACGGCCGCCTGGTCGCCGCGGACCACCGGATCGACGCGGAGACCTCGTCGTTCGAGACGTTCACCGAGGCCGTCATGTCACCCGGCCAGATGCTCTACAGCACGCCCAGTGTCCGCCAGGCCTATCGGACGGTGCCGCTGGATGTGAACAGCCCGATCTGGATGCGCGGTCCCGGCGCCGCCACGGCCGTCTACGCGGTCGAGTCGGCCATGGACGAACTCGCCCACGAGCTCGGCATCGACCCGATCGAGCTGCGCCGCCGCAACGAGCCCGCCCAGGACCCCTCGAACAACGCGCCGTTCTCCACGCGCCGGCTGCTGGAGTGCTACACCACCGGCGCCCGCGAGTTCGGCTGGAACCGCCGCAATCCGAAGCCCCGCTCGACGCGTGACGGCGACTGGCTGATCGGCATGGGCATGGCCTCGGGCGTCTACCACACCGGCGTCGCCCCGGCCCAGTCCCGCGGTCGCCTGAACGCCGACGGCACGGCCGTGATCGAGTCCGCCACCAGCGACATGGGCCCGGGTACGTACACCGCTCAGACCCAGGTCGCCGCCGACGCGCTGGGACTCGCCGTGCGCGCGGTCGACTACCGGCTCGGCGACTCCCGCTATCCGCAGACCCCGCCGCACGGCGGCTCGATGACCATGGCGAGCGTCGGCTCCGCCACCCTCGACGTCTGCAACCAGCTCCGGCAGCAGGCGATCCGACTCGCCGTCGAGGACGAGAAGTCGCCGCTGCACGGGGTGCCGGCCGACGACATCGTGGTCCGGGGCGGCCGACTGCACGTGCAGGGCAATCCGGCACGCGGCGAGACGTACCAGCGACTGCTGACCCGCAACGACCGCGAGCGGCTCGAAGCGAACACCTCCTTCAACCCGCCGCGGGGCGAACAGTTCTCCATCAGCGCCTACAGCGCCACCTTCACCGAGGTGGCCGTGGACGCGACGCTGGGTCTGGTGCGGGTACGGCGGATGCTCTCCGTGTACGACGCCGGCCGCATCATCAGCCCCAAGCTCGCCGACAGCCAGGCCCTCGGCGGCATGGTGGGCGGCATCGGCGCGGCCCTGCTGGAGCACACGGTCACCGACCACCGTGACGGCCGGATCGTCAACGCCAACCTCGCCGACTACCTGGTCCCGGTCAACGCCGACGTCCCCGACCTCAGGGCGATCTACCTCGACGGCGAGGACATGCACGCCGACGCGCTCGGCGTGAAGGGCCTTGCCGAGCTGGTGATCTGCGGCGTGGCGCCCGCCATCGCCAACGCGGTGTTCAACGCCACCGGCCGCCGGGTGCGCCAACTGCCCATCACGGCAGAGACGTTGCTCTGACGCCCCGCGCTCCGGTCGGCGGGCTCATCGTCGACCGGAGCGCACACCGAGCCGTCCGGCAGCGGGCCCCCGTACCGCTGCCGGACTCCCGCCCCCACACCCTTTGCCCGAAGGACCCGTCCATGCTGAACATCGCGGACACACTGCACCGTTGGTGCCGCGGAGCCCGCCCCTTCGCCCTGGCCACGGTCATCGAAGTCCGCGGCAGCGCACCGCTGCCCATCGGCACGTCGGTCGCGGTTGACGAGGACGGCAACGCGGTCGGCAGCATCTCCGGCGGCTGCGTCGAGGGCGCGGTCTACGAACTGTGCCAACAGGTGCTGAGCGAACGGGGCGCCCCGCAACGTGCATGGTTCGGCTACTCCGACGACGACGCCTTCGCCGTCGGCCTGACCTGCGGCGGCGAACTCGACGTCCTCGTCCAGCGGATCGACCCCGCGGCCCAGCCGTATCTCGCCGCCGCCCTCGCCGACGCGGTGGAGGGCCGACCGGCCGCCGTGGCCCAGGTCATCGAAGGCCCTAAAGAGCTGCTGGGCGGGATGCTGTACGTCGACGCGGCGGGCGCCATACGTCCCGGCACGCTGACCGGAGCGGTGCGACGGGAAGTCGGCGCGCAGGCGTGGGCCCTGCTGCGGGCCGGAAGCACGGCCCGGGCGGAGGTCGGCGGGGATGGCGACACCTGCCCGGAACGACTGTCCGCGCTGGTCCACGTGCACGCGTCCCGTCCCCGCATGCTGATCTTCGGTGCGGTCGACTTCGCCGCCGCGCTCAGTCAGGCCGGCCGCTTCCTGGGCTACCGGGTCACCGTCTGCGACGCCCGACCCGTCTTCGCCACCACGGCACGCTTCCCGCACGCGGACGAGGTCGTGATCGACTGGCCCCACCGCTACCTGGAACACACCGAGGTGGACGCCCGAACGGCCATCTGCGTCCTCACCCACGACGCCAAGTTCGACATCCCCCTCCTGCGCCTGGCCCTGGACCTCCCCGTCGGCTATGTCGGCGCGATGGGATCCCGGCGCACCCACGACGAACGCCTGCGCCTGCTGCGAGAAGCCGGCGTCCGGGACGAACAGCTGGCCCTGCTGCACTCGCCCATCGGGCTCGATCTCGGCGCCCGCACGGCACAGGAAACGGCGGTGTCCATCACCTCGGAGATCATCGCGCACACCCATCACGGCAGCGGACTGCCTCTGTCCGGGCGAACAGGGCCCATTCACCGGGAACCGGTTGTGCAGCTGTCATGAAGGCGGCGTCCGGCGCGCATCGTGGGTTGTCCCGCTCCGACGCGGCCTCTGCTTCTTACGGAGTCATGACGTGCGAGCGCGGCCCGGCTCTCCCGCGCGCCGCCGGACCTAGCGTGGCCGTATGCGTGTACTGGTCACCGGCGGTGCCGGGTTCATCGGGTCCCATGTCGTCGAGGCGCTGGCGGCGCACGGGCACGAGCCGATCGTGTACGACGTCCGGGCGGATCCCGGCGCCGACGTACGCGATCCGGCTGCGGTCGCCCGCGCTCTCGCCGGTGTGGACGCCATCTGCCATCAGGCGGCCATGGTCGGGCTGGGCAACGGGGTCGCCGACGCGGCAGAGTACGTCGCGCACAACGACCTCGGCACCGCGGTGCTGCTCGCCGCCATGGCGGAGGCCGGCATCGGGCGCCTTGTGCTCGCCGGGTCGATGGTGGTCTACGGGGAGGGGCGCTACGAGTGCCCGCGGCACGGTGTCGTACGGCCCGGGCCGCGTGCCGTCGCCGACCTGGACGCCGGGCGGTTCGAGCCGCCGTGTCCGCTCTGCGGGACGGCCCTCTCCCCCGGTCTGGTCGGCGAGGACACCGCGGCCGATCCGCGGAACGTGTACGCGACGACCAAGCTCGCCCAGGAGCACCTGGCCGCCGCCTGGGCCCGCTGCACCGGCGGTTCGGCCGTGTCGCTGCGCTATCACAACGTGTACGGGCCGGGCATGCCCAGGGATACGCCGTACGCCGGGGTGGCCTCGTTCTTCCGGTCCGCGCTCGCCCGCGGTGAGGGACCGCGGGTGTTCGAGGACGGGGCGCAGCGCCGGGACTTCGTGCATGTGCGGGATGTGGCGGCGGCCAACGTGGCGGCGCTGGAGGCGTCGTCGGCCGCGGGGGTGCTGACGGCGTACAACACGGGCAGCGGTGAGCCGCACACGGTGGGCGAGATGGCGCGGGCCCTGGCCGCCGCGTACGGCGGGCCCGAGCCGGTCGTCACGGGCGAGTACCGGCTCGGGGACGTACGGCACATCACCGCCGACTCCGCGCGGCTTCGTGCCGATCTGGGGTGGAAGCCGGAGGTCGGGTTCGCGGACGGTATGGCGGAGTTCGCGCGGGCCGGGATGCGCACGGTGTAGAACTGCGGTGCCACAGACCGGTGGTGCTGCCCGCATCAGGAAGCGGCGGCGGGCAGCACCACCTCGAAGCGGCAGCCGCCGGGGATGTTGCGTACGGTGGCCCGCCCCTGGTGGGCCTCGACGATCCCCCGGACGATGGCGAGCCCGAGGCCCGCTCCGGCCGGCGGTGTGCGGGCGTGTGTGCCACGCCAGCCGGTGTCGAAGACGCGGGAGAGGTCCTCGTCGGGGATGCCGCCGCAGCCGTCCGTCACCGACACCACCACCCCCTCGGGCGAGCTCTCGGCGGCGACGGCGACCGTGCCGTCGGCCGGGGTCCGGCGGATGGCGTTGACCAGCAGGTTGCCCAGGACCCGGCTCATCTCCTTGGCGTCCACCTCGACCGGCAGCATCTCGACATGGCCGCCCACCAGCCGCACTCCGTGTTCCCGGGCGAGCGGGTCGGCTCCCGCGAGCGCGTCGCCGATCAGGTCGTAGAGCGAGATCCGGGCGTACGACAGCGGCAGTGTGCCGGCGTGGATGCGGGAGAGTTCGAAGAGGTCGCCGACCATGTCGTTGAGGCGTTCCACCTCGGTGCGCATCTGCTGGAGGTAGCGAGTGGGGTCGGCGGCGACGCCGTCCTCCAGCGCCTCCGACATGGCGCGCAGACCGGCCAGCGGGGTGCGCAGATCGTGCGAGATCCAGGCGACGAGTTCGCGCCGGGACGCCTCCAACGCCCTTTCCCGTTCCCGGGATTGGGCGAGTCTGGCGCTGGTGGCCGCCAACTCACGGCTCAGGTGTTCCAGTTCGGCGGTCGCGGGGATGTCGGGTGCGGCGAAGTCCCCGCCGTCGCCGAAGGAGCGTGCCGCCACGGCGAGTTCACGGCTGCGCGCGACCACCCAGCGGCCCAGGAGGAGCGCGGTGGCCAGCGAGACGACGGCCGCCATCGCCACGACCGTCGTGACGACGGTCAGGTCGTGCGGGGACAGGAACATCGCCCAGGCCACGGCCAGCGTGCCCGCCAGCATGGCGACGACCCCGACGGCCGCCACCACGGCCAGGGACGCGGTCAGTGAGCGGCGCCGGACCACGCGCAGTACGGCCGCTCCGGCCAGCCCGGTGGCGGCGGCGCCGGCGAAGGCGTACAGGGCTATCAGCAGTGTGTCGTTCACGATCCGGTCTCCTCCCCCGTGGATCCCGTGGGATCGAAGCGGTAGCCCACGCCCCACACCGTCTGGATCAGGCGGGGGCGGGCCGGGTCGTCCTCGACCTTGCCGCGCAGGCGGCGGACGTGGACGGTGACGGTCGACAGGTCGCCGAAGTCCCAGCCCCACACCTCGCGCATCAGGTCCTCGCGGCTGAACGCCCGCCCCGGATGCCGCAGGAAGTAGGAGAGCAGGTCGAACTCGCGCAGGGTGAGGGCGAGTTCGGTGTCGTTCTTGGCGGCCCGGCGGGCCGCGGGGTCGACGGTCAGGCCGGCCGCGCCCAGCCGTGCGCCGGTGGTGGCGGGTCTGCTGCGGCGCAGTACCGACTCCACGCGCAGCACCAGTTCGCGGGGGCTGAACGGCTTGGTGACGTAGTCGTCGGCGCCCACTTCCAGGCCGAGGATGCGGTCGTCCTCGTCGCCTCGGGCGGTGAGCATGATGACCGGGACCGGCCCGTGTCCGCGCATCCGGCGGCAGACCTCCAGGCCGTCCATGCCGGGCAGCATGAGGTCGAGCACGACCAGGTCGGGCCAGTGCGCGGCGGCACGGTCGAGGGCCGTCGGGCCGTCGTCGGCGCGGTCGACGACGTACCCGGCGCGGTCCAGGTACCCGGCGACGACCTCGGCGACGGTGGGGTCGTCGTCGACCACGAGGATCCGGGTGGAACCGCTCGCGCTCTCTTCGTGCTGGTAGGGCTGCTGCATGCCTACAGCCTGGCACCACGGCGCCGCCGTCGGCGTGCCCGGACGGTCCCCGAGCTTCGATGTCCGCGTTTCGTAAGGAGCGGGTGTCCGCTATGCCCGATTCCCGTTCGTAGGGTGAAACGGTGACAACGACACCTTCTGACGTCGACGTGGTGCTGCCCTGTCTGAACGAGGCCAAGGCCCTGCCCTGGGTGCTCGAACGGATCCCGCCGGGCTGGCGCGCCCTCGTCGTCGACAACGGTTCCACCGACGGATCCGCCCACATCGCCGACGCGCTCGGCGCGACCGTCGTGCACGAGCCGCGCCGGGGCTTCGGCGCCGCCTGCCACGCCGGGCTGCTCGCCGCCAGCGCCGACGTGGTGTGCTTCTGCGACTGCGACGCCTCCCTGGACCCCTCGCTCCTCGTGCCCTTCGTCGGCGAGATCCTCAGCGGCGAGGCCGACCTGGTCCTCGGCCGGCGCCGTCCGCAGGGCCGGGGCGCGTGGCCCACGCACGCCCGCGCCGGCAACCTCGCGCTCGCCCGCATGATGCGCCGCCGCACCGGGCTGCGCCTGCACGACCTCGGCCCGCTGCGCGCCGCCCGCCGGGAGCCGCTGCTCGCCCTCGATCTCACCGACCGGCGCAGCGGCTACCCCCTCCAGATGGTCGTCCGCGCCGCCGACGCCGGCTGGCGGATCACCGAACACGACGTGCCCTACCTGCCGCGCACCGGAGCCTCGAAGGTAACCGGCACCTGGCGCGGCACCTGGCAGGCCGTACGGGACATGAGCCGTGTGCTGGCCGACGGGAGGGCCGCACGGTGACCACACTCCTCGTCATCGCCAAGGAACCCCTGCCGGGGCGGGTGAAGACCCGGCTGACCCCGCCGTTCACGCCGCACCAGGCGGCGGCACTGGCCGAGGCGTCTCTCACGGACACCCTGCACGCCGTGGCGGCCACACCCGCTTCCCGTCGCCTTCTCGTCCTCGACGGAAGGCCCGGCCCCTGGCTGCCGCCCGGCTTCGATGTCGTACGGCAGTGCGCGGGCACTCTGGACGAGCGGCTGGCGGACGCCTTCGCGCACTGTGCGGGTCCGGCCCTGCTCATTGGCATGGACACGCCTCAGGTGGCACCCGCGCTGCTCGCCGAGGACTTCGCCGGCTGCGACGCCGTTTTCGGTCCGGCCGAGGACGGCGGCTTCTGGGCGCTGGGACTGGCCGAGCCCGACCCCGACCTGCTGCGGGGCGTGCCCATGTCGACCCCGGTGACCGGGGCGGTGCAGCTCGAGCGGCTCATCGCGGCCGGACTGCGCGTACGGGACCTGCCCCGGCTGCGGGACGTGGACACCGCATCCGACGCCGAGGCGGTCGCCGCCCTCGCCCCGCACGGACGGTTCGCGGCACGGCTGGCCCGGTGCGCGCTGGCCGAAGCGGGGCCCTGGTCACCGTCGGGGACCGGACCCGCTGCGCGTTCAGGCACCCGCCGATGAGCAGCCCGCCCGTCACGGCTCGCGCCTGGGCGACCGCCGATCCCTACGCCGCGGCCCTGCGCACCGGGCGCGGCCCGCTGTTCCTGCGCCGCGACGACGGCTGGCTGCTGCCGCTGGAGGTGGAACGCTGGTGCGCACGCGCCGATGAGGTGGACCGGGACGTGCTCGACCGGTGCGAGGGCAACGTGCTGGACGTGGGCTGCGGCCCCGGACGGCTGGTGGCGGAACTCGCCGTCCGGGGCCGGGCCGTCCTCGGCATCGACGTCAGCCAGGCCGCCGTCGAGCACACGGTGCGCCTGGGCGGTCAGGCACTGCGGCGCTCGGTCTTCGAGCCGCTGCCCGGCGAGGGCCGTTGGGACACCGTCCTGCTCATGGACGGCAACGTCGGTATCGGCGGTGACCCGCGCGCCCTGCTGGACCGGGTGGCCGCCCTCCTCAGGCCCGGTGGCCTGCTGATCGCCGAGACCGCACCGGTGGAGGTCGACGAGCGCGTGCAGGTGGCGGTCGTCGGCCTCATCGACAGCGGTGAGGCCGACCTCCCCTTCCCCTGGGCCCGGCTCGGCACGCGGGCCCTGCTCGCGCACGCACAAGGCTGGCGGCGTGCCGGTCAGTGGACCGCGGGCGGACGGTGCTTCGCCGCGCTGCGCAGCCGTAGCGCCAGCAACAGCGCCGACCCCGCGAACAGCACGGCGGTGATCAGCAGCCAACGCGCCGTGAAGCCGTCCGGCGACAGACCGGTGGCGGATCGGTAGCGCCGGTCCACCATCCCGCTGATCAGCGGGAACCACACCAGCAGAAGCAGCCCGGACAGCGCGGCCGGCACCCGCACGTACATCACCCACTCGCGGCGGCCGGCCGCGCCGAGCCCGCGGACCACGGCCCGGTCGAGCACCGCGTAGACCGGAAGCAGCACCAGGTCGTGCAGCAGGGCCGCCCCCACCAACCACAGCGCCACACCGAACCAGTCGCCGTCGAGCAGCCGCACACCCGCGTAACCGGCGAGTGCGAACGAGCTGGCGAGCAGCAGGAGTTGAAAGGGACTTCCGACAGGAATCCGCGGTCGGCGCATCACAGGTCTCCGAACGTCAGCCGGGCCACCCACTTGGTGTTCAGGACACCGGGCGCGGCGGGCACGATGATCCGGGCCGGGTGGCCGTGGTCGGGGGACAGCTCCTCGCCGTTGACGTACAGGGCGAGCAGGGAGCGCGGATCGGCCACCTGGTTGGCGCGCAGGGCCGCCTTGCGGAACGATCCGCGCTGCTGGAGGGATTCGACGAAGACGTCCGGCGGGTCGTCCTCGTATCCGACGAGCGCTGCCAGGTCGCGCAGCCGCACCCCGCGCCACCACTGGTCCGAGGTCGACCAGCCCTCCACGCAGGCGATGGGCAACGCGGCGCTGTGCAGGGGCAGTTCGGCGAGCTGGGCCCGGCTGAGGCGGACGGTGCCCGTGCGCCCCATGACGACGAGCCGCCACGCGTCCTCGCCCGTCTGCGCCGGGCTGATCCCGGCGTACGCGGCGGTCTTGTTGATCTGGAAGCCGTTCGGGCCGCTGCCGGGCTCGTCGGCGCCGTGCGGTGCGAGCAGGGCGGTGCGCCGCAGCGGTCCGTCGAAGTTCTGCCCCACCGTCGTGGCGAACAGCAGCAGCGAGCCGCCCCCGACGAACCACAGGGCACCCCGCCGGGAGACGGTCGGCTCGGTGGGGCGCGGGGAGACCAGGTCGTCGCGCTCCTCCCGCAGCTGCCGCAGATTTCGCAGCGCCATCGGCAGCTTCAGCACCGCGTGTGCCGCGAACGCGGCGAAGAACACCCAGGCGCCGTAGAAGTGCAGTCGATAGAAGGAGCCCGGGAAGATGTAGTCGAGCTGGACGTTGAGCACGCCCGTCACGAACTCGAACAGCCCTCCCCCGACCAGGAGCAGCAGCGAGATCCGTTCCAGGGCGTGCGTGAGGGAGCGGGCCGGCGGCAGGGTGAACAGCCTGGGCACCACCGACCACAGCTTGGCCAGCAGTACCGGGATCAGGGTGACGCCGAGGGTGACATGGACGCCCTGGTTGAGCCGGTACAGCCAGTGCGGGTCGGTCGGCCAGGAGAAGAGGTAGAAGCCGAGGACCCCCTTGTCCGGGGTCTTGTCGTTCACCGGCGACAGGTCCGGGTTGTAGGCGGCGTAGGAGACCAGTCCCGTCACGAACAGCACCGTGATGCCGACGAGCAGGACCAGACCAAGCACCGAGGTGAACCAGGGGCCGCGCAGCGAACTGCGCCAGAAACCGGGCGAGGACGGCAGCCGTGGGTCCGCTCGCAGGGAAAGGCGTGGGATGTCGGGGTCGCGCATGGCCCGACCGTAGGCCCGGACCACCCCATGAAGGGGTGCGCAACCCATGACGAAACGCTGACGTCCGGCCCGGGAGACGGCAAACGGCCGACCGGCCCGCCTAGCGTTCTCCGCGTGACCCGCTCCCTTCGCCGTGACCTGTACACCGCCGGGGCCGCCGGCGTGCTGGTGACCGCCGCCGTGCTCATCGGCCGGCACATCCAGCACACGCACCACACCCTGTTCGTCGACTGGCCCCCGCTCCTGGCGTTCTGGGACCCCCATCTGGGTCCCGGCACCCCGGCCGCCGTGCTCGTGGCGACCGCCACGGTGGTGTACGGCCCCGCCCTCGCCACCCGTCTCCCCTGGCGTGCCCTGCTCACGCTGGCCTGGGCCACGGCCATGGCATGGATCTGGTCCCTCGCCCTGATCGACGGCTGGCACCGGGGCATCGCGCGCAGGCTCACCACCCGCTACGAGTACCTCCAGGTCATCGACCGCTTCCACGACATCCCCGCCGCCCTGCGGGACTTCACCCACCACATCCTGCTCGGCTCCCCCGACCACTGGCCCGCCCACGTCGCCGGTCATCCGCCCGGCGCGACGCTCACCTTCGTCCTGCTGGACCGGATCGGGCTGCGGGGCGGGGGCTGGGCCGGGGCGTGGTGCATCACGGTCGGGGCGGCCGCCTGCGTGGCCGTACTGATCACGATCCGTGCACTGGCCGACGAACAGCGGGCACGGCACGCCGCACCCTTCCTGGTCCTGGCGCCGGCCGCCGTGTGGATGGGCACCTCGGCCGACGCGTACTTCGCGGCAGTGGCAGCCTGGGCGGTGGCTCTGCTGGCCCTGGCGATCACCCGGGGGTCCCTGTGGTGGGCGGGAGGTTCGGGGCTGCTGTTCGGCCTGACCTGCTATCTGTCCTACGGCCTGACGCTCGTCGCGCTGATCGGGGCCGCGGTTCTGGTGCTCGGCAGGCGGGAACTCCGCGAGCGCCCGGCACTGTTGGTGCCGCTGCTCGCCGGAGCGGCCGTGGTGCCGGCGGCGTTCACGCTCGCCGGGTTCGACTGGTGGGAGGCGTACCACCTGCTGGTCACGCGCTACTACCAGGGCGCGGGCGGCATCCGCCCCTACGGCTACTGGGTGTGGGCCAACCTGGCGTGCGCGGTGCTGATCACCGGCCTGGCGACGGCGGCGGGGCTACGGCGGACGGGCGCGCTCCTGCTGCGGCATCGCACCGCCAGCCGTGCCGACGTCCGCCTCGGGGCTCTCGTGGCCGCCGCCCTTGTCGCCCTGCTGATCGCCGACCTGTCCGGCATGAGCAAGGCGGAGACGGAACGCATCTGGCTGCCCTTCGCGCTGTGGCTGTACCCGGCGTGCGCGTTCCTCCCCCGGCCCCGTGCCTGGCTCGCGGCCCAGGCGCTGCTCGCCCTGCTCATCAACCATCTGCTGCGCACCGGGTGGTGACCACCACCCAGGACGCGGAGCTCCCGCCAAGGCGCCCGGAGGTGGCACCGGACGTTGTCAGTGCCGGATGACACCATCCGAACATGAGTGGTGAGGCTTTCAACTGGCACGATTTCCTGGGGCGTTGGCAGGAGGAGTGGGTTTCGCGCGACGAAGTGGACGAGGAAGAGGACGGGGAAGAGGACGAGGACGGCGGGCAGACCGCGAGCCCGGGCCGAGCCGGGGCGGACGAGGCGGTGATCGCCGCGGCCGAGGAGCGGCTGGGGCGGCGCCTGCCGGCCTCGTACCGGGAGTTCCTGGCCGTGAGCGACGGGTGGCACGTGGACCAGACGGCCGGGGTCTATCAGCTCGGCGGCGCCGCGGACATCGACTGGTTCCGCGACCCGTACGACATGACCCCGCTGTACGAGGAGAACCTGGGCGACAACCCACGCGAGGAGGACGTCCTGCTGGCCGGGATGTGGCAGCGGGCGCTCCGGCTGGAGACGGACTCCGACATGTCGTACGCGCTGCTCGATCCGGGCGACACCGACCAGGACGGCGAGTGGGCGCTCTACGTCTACAAGGGCTGGGGCGGTGAACTGCCGGACCGTTACCCCTCGTTCCGCGCCTACATGGAGGCCATGTACCGCGGCTTCCACTCCGACCGGGCGCACAGATCCGACTTCGTGAACGCGACCACGCGCGCTCAGGACGCCCACGTGAAAGACGCCTATCTGCTGGCCCTGCAGGGACGGTACGAGGTGGCACTGTCCCTGCTCGATGAGGCGCGGTCCTTCGGACGGCCACGCAGCGCTGTCCTGCTGAACCAGCTCCGGCACCTGCTGACTCCGCGCAGCCCCCGGGATTACGGCCACCTGCTCGACGACCCGCGCTACCTGGCCGAGATCCTGCCCGTGGAGGCCATGACGCCGGCACGCGGCGAATGGCGGCTGGGCGGGGACGACCACTGGCTCGGGATGATGGCCGCGCGCGGGGCAGACCGGCAGACCGCCGCGACCGTACTGGGCGCGCTGCGGGACGGCACCCATCACTACGCGCCTCCCGGTCCATGGGGGCGGGCCGTCGCCGAGGCCCGGGAGTCGGCGCGCTGGGGGGCGACCGACGCCGCGTGGCAGATTCTGCGGGACGCGCTTCCCCGGTGGGAGACGCCCGGGCCCTCCCTGCTCGCCCCGATCGGCCTGCTCGCCGATCCGGTCCTGGGTCCGCTGGTCACACCGGAGCGTGGGCGGGAAATCCTCGCGACACCGCGGGCAGGGCAGACGGGCCCCGTTCCGGAGCCGGTGCCCGATCTCGACCCGCCGGGCCTCGCATGGCTGGCGGAGCCCGCGGCGAACCGGCAGTCGCATGACGGATACCGCTGTGTCTGGGTCGAGGGGATCGACCCCGCCGGCCTGCCCGCCCTGATCGGCGAGGAAGGCGCCGAACTGAGCGGGCCCACGGATCCGCGCAGGGCGTCCTGGCAGGCACCCAAGCCCCATGAGCGGGAAGGCGTGGAACTCTGGGAGGACCGGCCCGTGGCCGCCGTCGGCCGCACCGCCGAAGCATGGGCCTTCGCCTTCGACGGCCACTCCCACCACCATCTGAACAAGCTGTTCCAGTCCCCCGCTCGGACTGCCTCCTCGGCCGGCCGCGCGGTGGTGGTGTGGCGCGACCCGAGGCGCTCGTCCCCGGGTGAGCGCTCAGCCGCGTTTCATCTGTCGGTGGCCGAACAGGGCGAGGAGCTCTACGCGTTCACCGTGCGGGGCACGGAAATCGAGTGCTCCGGCGCGATACCCGACGCGCTGGATCCCGCACGGCTGTTCCGCCCGGACGACACCGAGCTGGACTGCGAACTGCGTGCGCTGGAAGCCCTGCGCACCGAACTCGGGCTCTCACTCCCCCGATTCGCACTGACCCAAGGCAGTCTTCACACCTTCACCACCCGCTCCTGGACCCGGGCGCCACGCGAGGGCGAGGGATTCGCGTACGTCAGGATCGGACGGCTCGGGCACTGACCGCGGGCGGACGCAAGTCGCGCGGGCCGCTTCCGCCAGGGCCGTTCGGCCCCGCTTCCCGCCCGCACGGCCCCTAGGACCTTCGGCGGGCCCGGAAGATCATGCCGGTGATGACGTGGGCCGGCCACCGCACGCCCCTGCGGGGGTCGCCCACGTCAGCACAGTGCGGGACGCGGCGGTTCAACGGGCCCACGGCGCCCCGCCGTTCACCGTGCCACGGTCACGGGGGCATCCCAGCCCAGGCATCCGACAAGGCGAGACGTATCGTCTTGCCATTCTCATCGTCGTGCCGTACCGTCCTCCACATGGGTTCCCTGTGAGACAGCCGGCGCCAACCGCGTAGAGCACCGCTCCGCGATTGCGCGCCTCGCGTGCAGCCATCCACCCCGATGCCGCCCCGGGCTGAAACCCGCGCGGCCAGGAGGGACCCGATCGTGCACACCTCACAACTCACCCTTCACCACGTCACCAAGCGCTACCCCGGCCGCACCGTCCTCGACCAGGTCTCCTTCACGCTGAAGCCGGGCGAGAAGGCCGGGCTCATCGGTGACAACGGCGCCGGCAAGTCCACTCTCCTCCGGCTCATCGCAGGTCAGGAGAGCCCGGACAGCGGCGAGTTGACCGTGATCGACGCCGACGGCATCGGCTATCTGCCGCAGAGCCTCCCCCTGCCCCCGACCGCCACCGTCCAGGACGCCGTCGACCTGGCCCTTGCCGACCTGCGTGCCCTGGAGGCGGAACTGCACCAGGCCGAACAGGCCCTGGGCGACAGCACGGACCCGGCACAACTCGCCACGTACGCCGAACTCCTCGGCCGCTACGAGACCCGGGACGGCTACGACGCGGACCACCGGGTGGACATCGCCCTGCACCACCTCGGCCTGCCAGACCTCCACCGTGAGCGCCAACTCGGCACCCTGTCCGGCGGCGAGCGCTCCCGTCTCGCCCTGGCCGGCGTCCTCGCCGGCCGCCCGGAACTGCTACTCCTGGACGAGCCGACGAACGACCTGGACGATCAGGCCGTCGAGTGGCTGGAGGCGCAACTGCGGGCGCACCACGGCACGGTGCTCGCGGTCACCCACGACCGCGTCTTCCTGGAGCGCCTGACGACCACGATCCTGGAGGCCGAAGCCGGGAAGGTCACCCGCTACGGCGACGGCTACGCCGGCTACCGCACGGCGAAGGCCGCGGAGCGCCACCGCCGGCTCCAGGAGTACGGGCAGTGGCGCAACGAACTGGCCCGCAACGAGCGGCTGGCCGCCGGCCACGCCATCGCCCTCGACGCCATTCCGCGCAAGGCACCGTTGGCCAACTTCGGCCACGGCGGCTTCCGCGCCCGCGGCCGCGCCCACGGCGCGATGGCCCGTATCCGCAACGCCCGCGAGCGGGTCGAGAGGCTGACCGCGAACCCCGTGGCGCCGCCACCGGACCCACTGGTCTTCCGGGCGCAGATGGCAACGGCAGGGCAAGCCGCGGAGCTCCCCGCCGTCGAGCACGCGGACGCCCTGCTGTCCCTCGGCCTCTTCGACCCGGCGCAACTGCGCTTGCGCATGGGTGAGTTGTCGTACGGCCAGCGCCGCCGCGTGGATCTGGCGCGGCTGGTCTCGCAGCCCGCGGAGCTCCTGCTGCTCGACGAGCCGACGAACCACCTCTCCCCGGCGCTGGTCGAGGAACTGCAGGAGGCGCTCACCGGCTATCCGGGGGCGATCGTGCTGGTCACCCACGACCGCGCACTGCGGTCGCGGTTCCAGGGCGAGCATCTGCGACTGTCCGGACCGGTGAGGTGCCGATGAGGTGACGGACGCGTCCTCCGCGACCAGGCATAGGGATCGATAGGCCACACCTATACGGGGCATCGATTTTTGGTCGTGGACCCTCCGCGCCGGCCCCGGGTTCACTGTGGCCCAAAGCCGGCGCGGACCGATGGGGCTCGGTGTCGCGCGATCAGGGAGGTTGCAATGACGCATACCCCGGGCAACGGACGAGCCGAGCAGGCCGCGCGTATCGCGGCGAAGCCGTGGTATCGGCAGTTGTACGTCCAGGTGCTGGTGGCGATCGTGGTCGGTATCGTGCTGGGCTGGAAGTGGCCTGATCTGGCCACCGACATGGAGCCGATCGGCACGACGTTCATCACCGCGATGAAGATGCTGATCGGGCCGATCGTCTTCCTGACGATCATCGGCGGTATCGCCGGCGTCGCGGACCTGAAGAAGGTCGGCCGCACCGGGATCAAGGCGCTGACCTACTTCCAGGTGGGCACGATCGTGGCCTTGTTGACGGGTCTGGTGGCGATCAACGTCTTCCGGCTCGGAGACGGTGTGCACGCCGATCCCTCGACGCTCCAGACCTCGGGCGACGCGAGTCAGTACGTCGAACAGGGCGAACACCAGCACTGGTGGGAGTTCCTCACCAACATCGTGCCGGACAGTTTCTTCGGCCCGTTCGTCGAAGGGAAGATCCTCCAGGTGATCTTCCTGGCCGTCGTCTTCGGCGTCGCGATCAAGCTGGTGGGCAAGACCGGCGAGCCGATCATCGCGGCGGTGGGACGTCTGACCGAGGTCGTCTTCAAGGTCCTGTCCTTCGTGATGAAGGCCGCGCCGCTGGGCGCCTTCGGTGCGATGTCGTACGCCATCGGAAAGTTCGGCCTGTCCACGCTCACCAGCCTCGGCTCGCTGATCCTCCTCTTCTACGTCACCTCGGCCCTGTTCGTCGTGGTCGTGCTCGGCGGCGTGCTCGCCCTGTACGCGCGTCTGAACATCTTCCAGCTCTTCCGCTACTTCAAGGAGGAGTTCTGGCTGATCCTCGGCACCTCCACCGCCGAGCCCGCGCTGCCCGGGCTGATGCGAAAGCTCCAGTTCATGGGCGCCGAACGGTCCACGGTCGGCCTCGTCGTGCCGACCGGCTACAGCTTCAACCTCGACGGAGCGGCGATCTACCTCTCGCTGGCCACCCTGTACATCGCCCAGGCCACTGACACCTCCCTGTCCCTGGGCCAGCAACTCGGTCTGCTGGCCGTGATGTTGCTGACCTCCAAGGGCGCGGCGGGTGTGGCGGGCGGCGGATTCATCGCGCTCACCGCCACGCTGTCGACGGTCGGTTCCGTCCCGGCCGCGGGCATCATGCTCATCTTCGGCATCGACAAGTTCATGTCGGAGTGCCGGGCCCTGGTGAACTTCTTCGGCAACGCCGTAGCCACCCTCTTCGTCGCCAAGTGGGAGAACGGCCTGGATCTGGAACGGGCCAGGGCGGTGCTGGCCGGCAAGGCGGGAGAGCCCTCCCTCGCCGCAGAGCCCGAGGCGGAAGCCGAGCCTCGCGTCGTGCTCGACAAACAGCGCCCGGCCGCCGTACACCCCGCCGAGGTGGCCCCCTGATGCCGTCCGTCCTGATCGCCCCGGACAAGTTCAAGGGCTCCCTCACCGCCGACGCCGTGGCCCGCGCCGTGGCCGACGGGATCCTGGCGGCCTCCCCGCACACCCGCGTCACCCGGCTCGCCCTGGCCGACGGGGGTGAGGGCAGCATCGCTGCCGCCTGCACGGGCCGCTTCCGTGCCGAGACGGTCATCGTGACCGGGCCCACCGGGCAGCCCCTCACGGCCTCCGTCGCGATCGAAGGCCGTACCGTCCTCGTCGAGGCCTCCGCCATCTGCGGCCTCGACGTACTGCCGAACGGCCGCACGGCACCGCTGACGACCACCAGCCGCGGCATCGGCCAGGCCATCCAGTACGCGCTGGCGGGCGAGGCCGACACCATCGTCCTCGCCCTCGGCGGGGTCGCCACCACCGACGGCGGCGCGGGCCTGCTCCAGTCCCTCGGCGCCGTACTCGCCCGCGCGGACGGCACCCCCATCGGCCCCGGCGGCCAAGGGCTCGCCGACCTCCACACCGTCGACCTCGGCGAGGCCCGCGCCGCGCTCGCGGGAGTCGACCTGGTCCTCGCCACCGACGTGAACAACCCTCTGCTCGGAGCGCAGGGCACCGCCGCCGTCTACGGCCCCCAGAAGGGGGCGACCGAAAACGACGTCCGCGAGCTGGACGCGGCCCTGACGGGGTTCGTACGACGGCTGGAGGCGGCCGGCGTCCCGGACGCGGCCGGCCTCGCCCGTACCGCCGGGGCCGGAGCGGCCGGCGGGCTCGGATACGCCGGGATGCTGCTGGGCGGCCGGGTGTGCTCCGGGGCCGACTACTTCCTCACCCTGCTCGGTGCCGACCAACTGCTCGCGGACGCCGACTTCGTGGTCACCGGGGAGGGCAGCCTCGACGAGCAGTCCCTGTCGGGCAAACTGCCGGTCGCCCTTGCTAGGCGCGCCCAGCAGCGAGGCGTCCCCGTGCACGCCGTCGCGGGCCGCTGCACTCTGCCTCCGGAACGGACCGCCGCCCACTTCCGGTCCGTGCAGGCCCTGACGGACCTCACCGACCAGGACTGCGCCACCGACAGCGCACTGTCCGCGCAGCTGCTCACGGCGTACGGCCGTGCCCTCGCCGACCGCTGGATCGGCGGCTCCGGGGAGGAGACGGTGTCGGCGGCTAGGTTGACCCTGACCTAGGACGAATCGACCGGCGGAGGCACCGTGGACGCGCGCCAGCTGGAGTATTTCCTGGCCATCGTGGAACACGGCGGCTTCAGCAGAGCCGCCGCCGCGCTCCACGTGGCCCAGCCGTCGCTGTCGCAGGCCATGGCGAACCTCGAGGCCGACCTCGGGGTCGCCCTCTTCCACCGCGTGGGCCGAGGCGTCGTCCTCAGTGAGGCCGGCACGGAACTGCTGGAACCCAGCCGCCGCGTCCTGCGCGACCTGGCCGCCGTCCGCGACACCGCCGCCGCACTCGCCGGGCTGCACGGCGGCACGGTCGAGCTGGCCACCATGCCCTCGCCCGGCATCGAGCCACTGACCACCCTCGTCCACCGCTTCGCCGAGCTGCACCCGTCCGTGACGGTCAGCACCCAGGCCGCGTTCACCCCCGACGAGGTCGTCTCCCTGGTCCGCAGCGGGGCCTGCGAGCTGGGTCTGCTGGGTTCCTCGAGCCCCGTCAACCCGTCCGGGCTCGACGTCCTGCACGTCGAGGACCAGCCCTTCGTGGTCGTCGCCGCACCCGGCGGGGCAATCGAGGACGACGTCACCATCCGGCCCGAGGAACTGGCCGGACAGAAACTCATCGCCTCACGCACGGGCAGCCTGATGCGCACCATCGTCGACGACATCACCGCGGACGGCACCGGCACGGAGATCGTGACCATCGTCGACCACCGCACCTCGATCCTGCCGCTCGTCCTGACCGGCGTGGGCGTCGCCGTGCTGCCCTCCTCGTGGACCCGCCTGGCCCGCCGGTGCGGAGCCGTGGTGGCACCCATCGAGCCGACCGCCCACCTCCATGTGGCGATGGTCAGTCTGCCCGCGCACCTCACCCCGGCGGCGCGCGCTTTCCTGACCCTCACCAAGTCGCTCGCCCAGCGCCGAGTTCGCGGCACCTGACGCACCACCGGTCGGACGCACAACCGATCGGCCACGCCTATACGTCGTATCGAATCCACGTCTTGGACGTGCCACGAGGGCGCTGTGTTGACTCGGAGCAACCGCAAAGACAGCGAGCCGGAGGCACCTCATGACCACCGCACCCCGCACGTTCCGCATCGCCGCCATCCCCGCCGACGGCGTGGGCAAGGAGGTCGTCGCCGCCGGACGCGCCGTCCTCGACGCCCTGGCCGAGGACTCCGGCGGAGCCTTCGCCTTCGACTGGCAGGACTTCCCCTGGGGCTGCGAGTACTACGAGCGCACCGGCACGATGATGGACGAGGACGGCCTCGACCAGCTCAAGGACTTCGACGCCATCTACTTCGGCGCCGTCGGCTGGCCCAACGTCCCCGACCACATCAGCCTGTGGGGCCTGCGCCTGAAGATCTGCCAGAACTTCGACCAGTGGGCCAACGTCCGCCCCGTGCACTTCCTGCCCGGCGTGCAGAGCCCGCTGCGCAAGGCCGACGACACCGAGCTGGACTGGGTCGTCGTCCGCGAGAACAGCGAGGGCGAATACGCCGGGCTGGGCGGCCGCAACCTCGGCGGCCGCGGCCCTGGCGGTGAAGTCGCCGTCCAGTCCGCCCTGTTCACCGAAGTGGGCTGCGAGCGGATCATGCGGTTCGCCTTCGACCTGGCCCGTACCCGCAGCCGCCGCAAGGTCTCGTCGGTGACGAAGAGCAACGCGCAGCAGTACGGCATGGTCCTGTGGGACGACGTGTTCAAGCGCGTCGCTCTCGACTACCCGGACGTGGAGACGGAGAGCGTCCTGGTCGACGCGATGTCCGCGAAGTTCGTGCTGAAGCCGGAGGACCTCTCGGTCGTCGTCGCCTCCAACCTCAACGCCGACATCCTCTCCGACCTCGGCAGCGCGCTGGCCGGCAGCCTGGGCCTCGCCGCCAGCGCCAACCTCAACCCCGAACGCCGCTTCCCCAGCATGTTCGAGCCGGTCCACGGCTCCGCGCCGGACATCGCAGGACAGTGCCTGGCCAACCCGATCGGTGCGGTCGGCAGCGCCGCCCTGATGCTGGAGCACTTCGGCCTGCCCGACCAGGCGGCCCGACTCCAGAAGGCGATCGAGACGACGACGGGCGCGGGCATCCTCACCCGCGACGTCGGCGGCACCGCCTCCACGGAGGACGTCACCAAGGCGCTCATCGACGCACTCAACGCCTGACCTCGCTCCCGCTGTACGGGACCAGAGGAACGCCACTTCCGCGGATGACACGAGCACAGCCTTCAAGCTCGAGACTATGGTCGTGTACATGTGGCGCAGGCAGGGGCACGAGAAGGAGTCGTGGAGTCATCCCATGCCGGAGGGTGCGCTCTCAGCCCGGGAGGAGACTCTGCTCCGGGCTGCCGCAGAACGTGGCGACGTGTTCGCCAGCTGGCGCCTCGGCCGTGCACTGCTGACGGTGGACGGCCAGGCGCAGCAGGCCCAGCACTGGCTGACGGCCGCAGCCCGTGGCGGGCACCGCGAGGCCCGCATCCGCCTGGCGTGGCTGGATGCGGGCCGGAAGCTGTATCGCTCTCACCGCAAGCCCAAGGTCGATCAGTGGTTTCGGCGTACTGCCGCCTCTGGGGGCTACCTGGCCAGCATGGCCGGCACCCGCGGACGCCACGGAGAGGTGTTACTGCGCGAACTTGCCGCGGCCGGAGATGCCTTCTCCGCCAGATACCTGGCGATACAAGCTGGCGGGAGCGGGGATACGGACGCTCAGATGCGCTGGTACGCCCGGGCCGCCGAACTCGGGGACGGCGTCTCGGCGCTCCTTCTGGGACAAGCTCTGGAGCAACAGGGCAAATTAGAGGAGGCGGAGGACGTCTACCGACGCGCCGCCGCCTCCGCGGACGCCTCATCCAGACATGAGGCCGCCGCCAGGTACGAGTTGCGTGAGATCCTTCGACGCCAGGGCAAGCCCGTCCCCGCCGACCTCCAGCACGCCGAGCCGCCGCCACCCCTGCTTCGCGGAGATCCCACACCCACGATCGTGGCTACCGCCGTCGTGACCACGGCCCTCGTCCCGTTCATCCAGACACTCGCCACCAAGGCAGCCGAGGAAGCCTACGGCGCGGCCCGCTCTCTCATCAGCCGACTCCTGCACAGCGGCCAGCGGGCCACGGCCCCTCCCCCTTCCGGCCCGGTCTTCTACGTCCTGCAAGACCCCCAGTCGGGCACACACCTCGAACTACGCACCGGCCGCCTCGACGACGAAGCACTGCACGCGCTCACCCTCACCGACCTGGAAGCGCTCGCTGCCCCGGATCCCGCAGGAGGAACCGTCACGATCCGCTGGGACGACTCGGTGGGACTGTGGCGACGTCACGTCGACGAGACGCGGTGATAGCGGTGCTGTCGGCGCATGGTGCCTTACCAGAGCCGCGACAGCGCCCCTATCGAGCCAGAGGCGACGACATGGTCAACCCGCCGACGAGTTGCGCGAATTCCGTGCGCTGCCCGGTGGTCAGGGTGGCGTAGAGCGGTGCCTGCAGCTCGGTGGTGAGTCGCTCGGCACGTTGCCCTTGCGGGAGCAAGGTCGCCGTTGCGGGACGTGGTGTCTCCCAGCCGTAGCGGGCTGCCTGCTCGGTGCCGAGGTTGATGACCATGGCCGTCTGGGCGGTCAGTCCGGACAGACGTACCGCGGCCAGGTGGCAGGCGCCGCGGTGCTCTCGCAGCACGTGGATGCGCTGCATGGCCGCACCGACGGGGTCCTTGTCGGGGTAGGGCTGTGCGCGCCAGCCGGCGAACAGCGGCAGTGCGTCCGCGTCGGCGGCGTCGATCAGCTGCTGCGCCAGCCGGTTGAAGTGTTCCACGTCGACGTCACCGGGGACGTGGGTGCGTCCCCACTGCCAGATCGCCTGGGCGTAGCAAGCGGCGGCAGCCTCTGCCGGCATCACGGCCCGTCCGGCGAGCCAGCCTGCGGAGATCAGACCGGGACCGAGGAAGCCCTGGACTGCCTGCACCACCGGGACCGGCACCTCGCCGAGCACCCCGAACCGGCCACGGCAGTAGAAGCCGCGCCCAGGAGGAAATCCGGCGCGCAGGCCGATCGCACTGGTCGCTTCGTCGGACATGAACTCGTCACCGAAGTCGTGGATGGGCCGGGCCACCGCGTCGATGCAGTCGAAGATCTCCATGCGCCCAAGGTCGCCCACGATGACTCGATAGAACAAGAGGATGTTTTCTCCTGTGACCCTTTAGGTAATCTATCGATTCATGCTGGACATCCGCCGTCTGTACACGCTCAGAACCGTCGTCGCCCGTGGCTCCATCGCGGCAGCCGCGCAGTCGCTGGACCTGACCGCCGGGGCCGTGTCCCAGCAACTGGCCGCGCTGCGGCGTGAAATGGGAGTCGATCTGCTGCGCCCCGACGGGCGCACCGTGGCGTTGACCGAGGCGGGACGGGTGCTCGTCGAACACGCCGACCGGATCTTCGGCGCCGTGCAGGAAGCCGAGAACGCCGTCGCGGCGGTCAGGGACACGGTCGGCCCCACCGCCACCCTCGCCGCGCTGCCGTCGACCATCGCCCGCATCGTGACTCCGGCGCTGACCTCACTGGCCTCACAGCACCCGCAGCTCACCGTCACCTGTCTGGTGACCGACCAGGCGCAACTACGGGAACTGCCGCTGGGCACCGTCGACGTGGTGCTCGGACAGCGCTACCACCACCTGCCCGATGCCCCGCCCCGGGACGTCGACACCTACCCGCTGCTGGACGATCCGCTGCTCATCGTCACCGCGGCAGACCGGGCAGGCGAACAACCCGTCTCCCTGCGGGAACTGGCCACGCACCGCCTCGTCATGCCACCGCCGACCACGGACTGCGGGCAAGCCATCCTGCAGGCCTGCCGACAAGCCGGTTTCGCACCGTCAACGCCTTACGTCACCACCGACATCGCGGCCCAACTCACCCTCGCCCGGGCCGGCCTCGCCACCGCGCTCATCCCCCGAACCGCCATCGACCCGACCACAGCCGGGATCCACACCTCACCCATCGAGGACCACCCGATCCGCCGCTCGCTGTTCGCCGCGACCCGCCACACCAACACGCCGAACCCCACGATCACCGCTGTCGTCACCGCGCTGCGAACAGCCGCTCAGCACGGTCACACCACATGCCTTCCGGCGGATTAGATGGGCTTGATTCGCTTGCGCGGACGTGACGATGCACGGTCGCGAACCTGCGGGGTTCGAGCCGCTCGCTGACGGTGAATGGCCATGCCTCTGATTGCTTCCGGTCGCATCCGAGGGCCTCGTCCTGGACGCTGAGGCGCGGGTAACTGCTCCGTCAGGAACGAGTCTTCCGATGGGCCAGGAAGGCGAAGACCGTCAGAACCACTCCGCTGACTGCGGCGATCACTCCGAGCAGGATCGGCACAACATCGCCAGTAAGAACTCCTGCAACGCACGCACACATCCCTCCGGCGATCGAGACCGCGGAGAAGGCTCGCACTCCTCTTATCGCGTCATCCATCGATGCACCCTTGTGCCGCATTCCACCACCGTTCTCTACGCGTTCGGAGAAAACCCGTTGGACAGGGAGGGAATTGCCGACCCACAGAGATCCACGGGGCCGTAGTACCCTGTTCTATCTATTCTTCACGCGTTGCCCTGCCAGTGGACTTGAAGCGGAACCTGGACGCCTGCATGGTCTACTGCGTGACGCCGGGAGAAACTGGGTTGAGTTCCCGCATAGGCAGTGGATAAACCAGTGAAATCGACCGCGTGTTCCTGAATTCGCCGGGCACTAGGAGCTACGGAGGTTGATAACTATGGTTCCCCTGCTTCTCGTTCTTCTGCTGGCTCTGGTCCTCTTCGGTGCGGGTTTCGCTCTGAAGGCACTGTGGTGGATCGCGATCATCGTGCTGGTCGTCTGGCTGCTGGGCTTCGTCATGCGCTCCGCGGACACAGGTGGCCGCAGGGGCCGCTGGTATCGCTGGTAACCCGCCACTCAGCACCGTGCCTGTGGGCTCCGGATGTATCCGGAGCCCACAGGCACGCTTTCTCAACGAGCAATACCCCTGCCATCGGACAGGGCATTGCTCGAGGTGGTCTGTTTCAGGATGCCTTTTGGTCGGCGGGCTTCTCGATCTCGGTGGTCACCCGCGCCCCTCGGAAGAGCACCGGAAGCCACAGGAGACATGCCAGCAGGGGGACAACGGCGTAGGTGGCCATGCCCACACTGGAGCCCAACCCGTCCATGAGCGCGCCGAGGACGAGATAGCCGAGGCCGATGAGTGCCGACTCCACGAATGCGATCATCGACAGCAGGCTCGCGCGGTGGCGCGACGGCACGGCCTCGTTGAACACGTTGTCCACGATCACGGCGGTGATCTCGGGAATCCCGACCAGGGCCAGGAACGCGGCGATGGTGACCCAGACAAGGCCGAGGCCGCTCAGGGCGAGTGCCGCGGCGAGCGTCAGGAGGGACACCGGGACGATGACCCGATATCCGATGCGCCGGTCCGCGCGGTCCGACAGCAGCGGAGTGAGCCCGCCGACGAAGAATCCCGCCGATATGACCACGCTGACCCATGCGGTGTCCGCTCCCTGATCGGAGAGGGTCTTCTGCGCAAAAATGATGTACGGCGTCAAAGTCGCATGCATCAATCCCGACACCACGACAAGCGTCACGAGCGCCGGCGTGGCGACCCGAAGCATCGCCCGCCATGCTGTGGCGTCGCCGTGCCCCTCGGCTCCCTCCTGCTCGTCCACCGCGTCCGCGCCGCGGATCTCGGGCACCCGCGACATCAGCACCACCACGGCCAGGACGAGGCACGCCGCCGAACCGACGTAGACCACTCCCCAGGAGATCTGCTGCAGTTGGCCGCCGAGGACGATGGCGGCTCCGGAGGCGACCGTCCCGAGCATGGTGAACCGGGACTTGATCTTGATGTAGCCGGCCGTTGCACCACGACGCACGAGCAGGTCGTACAGCAGGGCGGTGTCCGAGCCGGACACACATGCCATGCCCACGCCCTGCCCGATGAACAGCGCCAGGAACACCCAGTAGTTGGAGAACGTCCCCTGGCCGAGCAGACATCCCGCTATCAGCATCTGGCCGATCACGATGCTGGCACGCCTGCCGATTCGGTCGGCGATGACTCCCGTCGGCAACTCCGCGAGTCCGCTGACCAGGTAGAGCAGTGTCTGAAGGAGGGCTACTTGCCCGGCGGAGAAGCCTCGCTGATAAAGGAAGATGACGAATACGCCACGCTGGAACAGCGAGTTGGCGAGCACGGCGTATACGTAGAACGGGCGCGTGACGCTTCGTGCTGCATCGTCGACTGCAGCCGACCCGCCAAGGGCCTCCGTGGTGCCGGTCATGCTGCGGGCTCCCTGGTGACTCCGGTGATCATTGGTGTTGGGCCTCCGCCACCGACCGGAACCTCCACGGCGGTCTCAACTTGGGGGAAAACTCCTCGACCAACCGAGTCAGCATTGGCCGCCAACCGCCGACGCTCCACCCCGGTGCACGGTGTGAAGCCCAGCTGTCTCAACGGAAGGGTCCATCGGTCGCGAAGGCGTGAGCCGCAAGGCGCTTGCCCATTCGCCGGTATGCGGCGGCGGTGGGGTGCAGGCCGTCGGCCAGATCGTCTGTCTCGTCGGGGCCGAGCAGCTCGCGTCCGTCCAGATAGTGGAGATGAGGATCGGACGCCTGTCGTGCCGCAGCTATCCGGGCCAGCTCGGCACGGACGACCGCCAACGACAATGCCCCGCGGGCCACTTCGGCCGGGTCGCCCAGGGCGGCGAGTCTCCCGTCCGGGCCGGTCACGGTCGGCCCGGGAGTCTCCTCCAGGGCCGGACAGCTCACCGGAGAGACCAACAACAGCGGGGTGTCCGGGTGTCCGTCCCGGATCGTGTCCAGGAACCCGTGTACCGCCGGGCCGAACGTCCGCAGCCGGAAGGCGGACAGGCTCACGATGTTGATGCCCACCTTGAGGCTGATCAGGTCGGCGGGCGTATCGCGGATCGTCCGGGCGACGTAGGGATCGAGCAGCGCGTTGCCCGCCTGGCTGAGGTTGATCACCTCCACCCCTCCGAGCGCGGCTGCCACCACCGGCCAGGTCCCGGTCGGGCCGTCAGCCTCGATGCAGTGGCTGATGGAACTGCCGTGGTGCACCCAACGGCGCCGCCCGTCCGGCAGCGGTGCCAGCACCTCGCCGTCAGCGCGCAGTACCACCAGTTCCGTTGGGGTCTGCTGGGGTAGCCACAACTCGACGCTTTTCATGCCGGCCGGCAGCCCAGCGAACCGTACGATCCCTGGCTCGCCCGGGATGAGTCGCTGTACGGCCCCGGGGCCCGCCATCCGCAGCACGTTGCCCACCGGCGCCTGCTGACGTCCGGCCAAGGCGCCGTCCACCAGCAACTCCAGCATCCCGGTCGGGCGGGGGTGGGCGTCGGAGTCGAGCTGGCCGGTGGAGGTGAGTACCTCCAACTCCAATGCGCGCGCATCAGTGCGAAACACCAGCCGCACGCCTGAAGGCATCAGGGTCACGCCGTAGACCGACGGGTCCTGGTACTGCTCCTTGGTCCACGCGGGCAACCGGCGCGGCATCACCCCTGCCGGTGTGGTCTCCAGGTCCAGCGCCCCCCGCAACTCCACCGGCCCGCCCACCAGTGGAACCGCCCGCAGCGTCACCGCCAGCGCCCCTGTCCCAGGTCGATCTGGACCGGAGACGACATCAACCCGGTGCCTTCGTGGCTCATCGACGCCCGCCGAACTCCCAGTCGTGGACCTCGATGTCCGCGTACCGTCCCGGAGTCAGGACGGCGCGTGCCGTGTCCGGATCCGGGGCCTTGAGCAGCACCGCCGTACCAAGCCAGGTGTCGCCGTCGTCGGACAGCAACGGCCCGTACGCGACCAGCTCGTCCTGGTCATGCGGCAGGGCGAGGTCGGCGGCCGGGCCCTCGCCGAGACCGAGCACCAGGTAGCGGTTGCCATCGGTCCGGCCACCGGGAAAGTCCCACATGGTGCGCCCCAGCACGTTGCGCCACCGGCGCAACAGCACGTCCCGGTACGCACCGGCCTGGTAGTTGGGCTCGTCGAAGGCGAACGCCCGGGCGGCTGCGGGATCGGGCAGGTCGACGATGTGCACGCTGCCGGTGGGTGTCTCACCGTCATCGGCGAAGGTCGGGCCGCGAGCGATGAGCTCCTTCGCGTACCGGTCCATGTAGGACCAGTGCTCCTCCAGCAACTCCTCGCGCAACGCCAGGGAGCCGGGCCGATCACGGTGGTAGCAGAAGAACTCCATGACCACAGACCCTTCCCCATCAAGGGGACCATCTCAACCGGCTTTTGGCGGCGATGGCTTCGCGCTCCACACGAGGCAGCATTCCGTCGGACGGAGTGGCCGTCTCGGCCGCACTGCCTGTTGGACGACTCACGGCGGCGAGCGTCGGGGCTGGGATGCTCCGCCCGCCCGAGCGCGCAGTTGGCGCAGGGGAGCCGATGGACACGTCTGGGTGACTGAGCACGGGGAAGATGAGTAGCGGCAGCCACCCGTCGGAAGAAATGGGATAGGAACCGGTCTGGCACGAGGGAGGCGCTCATGGCTGTATCTGGCGGAGGTGGCCCGATCGCCCAGGAGCCGCGCCGGTTCTACGACGGTGGCATCGACGCTTCAGCGGGACAACCGGAAGTCCTGCCCGACCCCGGCTCCGATGCCCGTATCGAGCTCAAGCGGGTCATCGTGGGCCGCCACGAGTACTTCATGATGCAGCGCCGCATCGCGTACCGCGACCGGCACCTGGGCGAGCTCCTGGTGCCGCGGGAGAGCGGCACTTTCTGCACCGACC
This sequence comes from Streptomyces sp. NBC_00019, assembly GCF_045041015.1. NCBI lineage: Bacteria > Bacillati > Actinomycetota > Actinomycetes > Kitasatosporales > Streptomycetaceae > Streptomyces > Streptomyces sp. NBC_00019. The sequence goes on along the minus strand of NZ_CP108302.1, from coordinate 9,891,721 downwards.
TGACCTCGGTTCCCGCGTTTCTCACCTGGCTCGTGCCGAAGACAGGCGAGCATCTCCCGGCCACGTTGCTGCACGACGGACTGAGCCACCCGGAGGGCGTCCCGGAGTACACCTCGACCGACGGCAAGGTCGTGCGGCGTGCGGAAGCCGACCGCGTACTGCGCGATGCGATGGCGGATGCCGGCACTGCGCTGATCCGGCGGTGGCTGATCTGGTCGGCGGTGACGATGGCGACCATGTGGCGCGGCGAGGGAACGGACTGGCCGACGTGGCTGAAGTGGCGTTACCGCCTGACCGTGGGCCTGACCGGCTTGGGAATCCTGGTGCTCGGCACCTGGGCGACCATCGACCTTTTCGACGTCGGGATCTCCTGGCTCGGCAACCTGTGGTGGATGGGGAACCGGCCGTGGTGGGAGGAACTCGTCGGCGGGCTGACGGCGGCGATCCTGTTCTCGGTGGGATGGGCGGTGACCTGGGGGCGCTTCTGGAGGGCCGGCGCGGTCGTCGGGGTGAGCCTTGCGGTGCTGTTGCACGTCACGGCGGCGCTGCTCCTCATCTCCGCGATGTACCAGGTGTCGGAACGCTTCACGAAGAAGGCTCCGAAGGCGGCATGCATCCTGGTGTGGCTCGGGCTGCTGGCGGCACTGGCCGGATTCATCGCGGTGCTGGCGACTCCATGAGGCACGGCCCACTGGGCAGTTCACCGCCGGCTTCGCTCACGTCACGGGCATGAACTCGGGCAGGATGAGGGCGGAATGCGCCGGTCGGCCCTCTCCGGAAGGCATGACGCTGAGACTGCGCAGCATGTCGTTGCGCTGCTCCAGGGCTCGAGCGGTGGTGGGGAAGAGTGTGGCGTCGCCCTCGCCGACCTGATCCTGGTTCACCGTCACGAACTCACGGATGTCGTGTTCGTAGGCGGCAATACCCGCGGTGTGGTTCCGGTCGGCCAGGGAGCCGGCGAGCATGTAGGCGCCGACGAGTGCGAGGCTGGAGCCCTGTCCGGTGAGGAACGAGGGCGCATACGCGGCGTCGCCCACCAGCGCGACCCTGCCCTTGGACCAGCGGGGCATGCGGATCTGGCTGACCGCGTCGAAGAACAGGTCGTCCGCGTCACCCATAGCGGCCAGCATGCCGGGGACTTCCCATCCCGCGTCGGCGAAGACCGCGGCGACCAGGTCCCGTTGGGCTTGCGGGTTGCGGAAGGCGTCGTACGGCGGTTGTGGATGGGCGAAGTTCAGGAAGGCGTGCACGTCGTCGCTGTCCCCCACCGCGTAGAGTGCCGCGGCCCGGCCCGGGGTGTTCCACATCGTGAGCTCGTGGGAGAGTCCGAAGGTGTTGGGCATGGTGAATCCGGCGAAGCAGTAGCCGAGGTAGCGGTGAAACTGCTCTTCGGGGCCGAACAGGAGCTCGCGGGTACGTGAGTGCAGACCGTCCGCGCCGAACACCACGTCGAACGTACGCCGGCCGCCCCCGCGGAAGGTGACGTCGACCCCGTGCTCGGACTGGTCGAGGCTGTCGATGGAGTCGTTGAACAAGAACTCCACGTCGTCACGGACCGCCGTATGGAGAGCGTCGGTCAGTTCCCCGCGCGGCACCTCAAGGTCGCGTCCCGCGACACCGCCGGTCACGGTGTACGGGTTGACCGAGGCGACCTTGCCGCCGTCTGCGTCGAGGAAGGTCAGCCGGCGCAGATCGATGTGCGCGTCCCGCAGTTGCGGCAGGATGCCCATCCTGCGGACGACCTCGAGAGCGGTGCCGCGCACGTCGATGGGGTAACCGCCGCCGCGTAGTGCGCTTGCCTTCTCGACCACCGTGACCGTGAAGCCGTAGCGGTTCAGCCAGAACGCGAGGGCGGGCCCCGCGATGCTGGCCCCGGATATCAGGACCTTGCCCCTCGGCATGGTGGTGATGTGCCTCGAGAGATCGGTGCGAGTCATGCCTTGACTCCTTTGCTCATGGTGCGGGCGACGAGCAGGGACAGTGCCGTGACGGCGCCGGCTATGGCGAAGCCGGTGACGAAGGCCGATTCGGCCGGGACATCCGACCCGGAGGGGGTGGCGGCGGTGAGGATCGCACCGCTGGCCTGGACACCCACGGCGAAGCCGAGCACGCGGGTCACCAGGACCAGGCTGGTGGCGATGCCGGTGTCACCTCGGTCGACGGACGTGGCGGTGCTGGTCACCATCGCGGTGACGCACAGGCCGTTGGCCAGCGCGATCATCATCTTGCCGATGACGAGGTGCCAGATCTCGGTGTGCACGGCGGCCAGTGCGATCAGGCCGGCAGCCAGGAGGACGATCCCGGCGGTGACGACGGCACGCGAGCCGTAGCGTCGCGCCCCGAGTCCGCTGATCGGTCCGGCCAGCGAGGCGGCCACGGCGCCGGGCAGCAGGTAGAAGCCGATCGCGGTGGCGCCGGCCCCGAACCCGTACTCGTCGGCAGGCACCGCGAGCAGCTGCGGGACGAGGTAGACCGGCACCGCGGTGCCGACGCAGATCACGAACGTCAGCACACACGACTTCCACACCGCGGGCCGTGCCAGCATGCGCAGATCGACCATCGGCGAGGCCGCCCGACGCTCGACGGCGATCCATCCGGTCACGAAGGCGGCCAGCACCACGATGAGAGCGCCCAATATGAGGGGCTGCGAGGCGAAGTCGGGGGCCAGTGCGAGGACGAGCATGAGCGTGACCAGCGTCCCGCTCAGGAGGATCAGGCCGGGCCAGTCGACGCCGGTGCCGTCCGAGCGGCCCGGCGCATCGTGCGGCATCTGCCTGTTCACCAGCAGCGTGGACCCGATGACCGCGATCGTCGGCAGCGCGAACATCCAGTGCCGGGAGAGCCCTTCCGCCACGGGCCCTGCGGACAGCGTGCCCGCCATCCCGCCCCCGACGAACAACCCGCTGACCACCCCGATGGCCACCTTCGCCTCTCCCGCGGGGAGGTGTTCGCGCACCAGGATGAACGACAGGGGCAGCGCGCCCACCATCGCCCCCTGCAGCACCTGCCCGAGCAGCAGCACCGGCAGGTTCGGCGCCAGGGCGGACACCAGCCCGCCGGCACAGACAACCGCCATCAGCCGGATCAGGACCCGTTTCCCGCCGTAGCGGTCGCCTAACTTGCCTGCGACCGGTGTGATGAGCGCGCCGGTGATGAGCAGCACGATGCTCAGTAAGGCCCCTTCGGCGGGGCTCATATCCAGTTCGCGTTGCAGGAGCGGGAGCGTCGGCGTCACCACCGACTCCAAGGCGCCGGTGGCGACTGCCAGCATGCCGAGGGCTCCGACAGCTGCCCTCCCGATACGGACCGGGGGGGCCAGAGTTGCGGTCATGGAAGTCCTTCCGTAGGTGCCGGGCGAACAAGGGGTCGGCCGTACGCGGAGGGCTGCCGCTTTGCCGGGCCCGGCGCGGGCAGAGCGGCGGTTCGTGCGGGGCGGACTGTGCACGGTGCTGTGTGGACAGGTCGCGAGGTCCTGATCGTCCGGCAGTAAGAACCCGGGGACTGGCGGGAGTTGAGGTTGCGCATGGGCAACTCCGCCTGGCGGAACGGGTATAGGGGCGCGGCATCCACCGAGCCAGTATTACACTACACCGTGCAGTGTAGGACAGTTAGGATGTGCCCATGCCGACCACGAAGACCCTGCGCGAGGGATCCACACAAAAGCGGGCCGCCATCCTCACGGCGGCCCGGGAACTGTTCCTCGCCGACGGCTTCGACCGGTCCAGCGTCGACGCCATCGCCGCCCGCGCCGAGGTGTCCAAGCGGACGGTCTACGACTACTTCGGCGACAAGCAGACACTGCTGCAAGCAGTCGTCGACACCATCGGTCAGTCAATGATCACCACGATCCGGCGCACCCTCGACGACACTCTCAGCGACCCCACCGAGGCCTCCGACCTCGAGGACGCCCTGATCACCTTCTCCATGCGCATCGCCACCGACATGCTCGGCTCGGCTGAGTACGCAACGCTGCAACGACTGGTCCGCGCCGAATCCGGCCACCTGCCGCACCAGGGCTACAACTCCATGGCCGACACCCCCGACGAGGCACTCGCCGAACGGTTCGCCGCCCTCGCCGCGTCCGGGCTGCTCCACGTCCCCGACCCCCGGCTCGCGGCCGACCAGTTCATCGCACTGACCTTCGGCGTCACGCTGGACAGGCTCGGCGCCGCGAACGCCACGGAGGACACCCGCGTCCGGCCACTCGTCGTCGAGGGAGTGCGGACCTTTCTCCGGGCATACCGAACCGTGTAGGACCGCGAGAACCAGCGACTCCGATCACGCTTCGCCGTCGAAGCGGGACTGACCTGTTTCCGTAGAACTACGCAATCCTCTACGGGCTTTCACCGCAAGCGGCACGCGGCGCGTGCGAGGGGCGACGGCGTGTGTGACGCTGTGGCAGGCACATGGTCGATTGCTTGTGAGCACACGGCTCCGTTCCCGAACCGACTCGCTGGTGGACCTCCTCATCCGGCCCTGCAGGTCCGCCCGGTGAGGGAAAGCAGTCTCGAAGCAGGCGGGGGAACTCATGGGAAGCGCACGCACGTTCTTCATACCGGCCGCGGCCGTGGCAGCGCTGCTCACAGTCTCGGGATGTTCGGACGACAAGCCGACCGCCAAGGCGACGGCATCCGCTTCCCCGTCTGAGCTCGCTCGCTACACGGCCGCTCCCGACCCGACCACTCCGGCGCCGAGCCCGACGACGGCCGCGCCCACGGAGTGCGTCAAGACCACTGGCATGAGCGTCGAAAAACTGACCGACTATCTCAAGGAACTGCCCAGCAGCAGCGGCGCATACCAGTCCAAGGGCTTGACCCTGGACTCCTCCGGCCTGAACTTCACCCCGGAGGCGATCCAGAGGCCCTGCAAGGCAGTCACGGTCAAGCTCGCCCGCTACTGGATCGAGTTCAAAAAGACGAGCGAGGAGACTATCGTCACCCCGGCCCGCTACGAGTACCAGTACACGCCGATCAGCGTCACCTCCGTCAAAGCCGGCCCGCAGGACGGCAGAGTCCCCGACACCGCGCCGCCGGGGGGCTCCGACTGCCAGGGCTCGCTTTCGGTGGTCTACCTCGGCGAAGACATTCCGCAGAGATACCTGCCGTCCGACCTGGAGCTGACCGATTCGACAGCCCCCGTCCCGATCGAGGTGGCCGGAGCCGGAGTGCTGTCCGCGCTCTACGTCTCGCCCATCAGCCTGGTCTCCTGCTGACCGCCGATGTGAGTGGCGGTACCACGAGTAGTACGCCTGTCGGCTGATCCCGCGGTACCAGCAACATGGTGTGGCTGGTGTGCCCACGGCGTCTGCGCTGTCCTGGACAGCCCCTTGAAGGCAGCGGATCGCGCAGTCCCCTGCCTGGGTGCCAGGGCATGCTCGCCAGGTCAGTCGCCGCCGTCACCGCCGCCGTACGTATCCACGTCCGCCAGATCGCCGAGGTCGTCGTCGACGTCTGGCGGTCCCTTGCCGGCGCGGGGCGGCCGCGAGGGCCGGCGACGGCCCGCGCCGGTCACCTTGCGTCGACCAGGCGCAAAGAACACGGCCTGCGAGACCCTCAAATCGGTCCCCGCTGCCTCGTCGGCCAGCGCCTGCGAGACGGCGGCGCGACAGCGGCGGGTGAATCGGGGCCAGGGGCGGGACATCTCCGGCGGCCACAGTCCCGCGAGAGGCGCCAGGGCCGCCCACACCGCCATCCACACCATCGTCCACCACCCCGGGGCCTGGTCGGGCAGCCCCCATGCTGAAGCGCAACTGCGGCCCCGACGGTTTCGTGTGGGTACTGGAGCTGTGCCGCAGAGTCCTCGGCGCCACGGGCACAGCCCGGACCCTGGTGGGCGAGCAGGAAGTGCGCGCTCCCTTCTTCCACCACGGCGACCTCGTCGTCGAGGGAAACCTTCAGGTGATGCGCTCCTTCGTGGTCACCGGATCCCTGACCGTCCAGGGCTGTCTGGCGGACTCGCGGACCGGCCTCGGGCATCGTCGTCGGCGGAGACCTGACGGCCCGGGCGGTGTTCGCGAAGGACGACGATGACGAAGCACCGCTGAACCCGGGCGAACTCTTCTCCCGCCTGTGGGAAGGAGAAGCCGTCTTCCGTTCCACTGACCGGCCATTAAGACCGTGACGGCGACGATCCGGTGGGTCCGGTAGTCCCGGTCGTCGTGTCGCGCAGCTCGAGCCTGGTCTGGAGGACGGCGAGGGCGGCTCGCGAAGTGACGCCGGTCTTGCGGTAGATGCGGCTGAGGTGAGATTCGACCGTGCGGGGGCTGAGGAAGAGTCGGGCGGCGATGGCCGGGGTGGTCAGGCCGTCGGCGACCAGGGCGGCGATCTCGCGTTCGCGGGCGGACAGGCCCGGGTCCGGGGCCGGAGGCTGGGCCGGGGGAACGTCGTACACGAGGGGGTGGAACGCATCGGCCAGGCCGGTCAGTTGACGTGCGCCGCCGGCCTCGGCGAGCTGTCGGGCGCGTGTCCACATGGCGCGGGCACGGTCCGGATCGGCGGCGGCGGCGGTCAGGGGTGCGCCGAACAGCAGGCTGAACGCTTCCCACAGCACCACTCCCCCACGGGCCGTCCTGTCCACGGCCTCCTCGAACAGCTCGGCGGCCGCCGCCGTGTCGCCGCCGGCGGCCAGACAGTGGGCGGTGCTGCGCAGCGCCGAGGCCTGCTGCGACGGCAGATTGAGCTGCTCCGCCTCCTTGCGGGCCCGCTCCGCCCAGGTCGCGGCGGCTCCCGTGTCGCCGGTCATGATGGCCGAGTTGACGAGGATCTCCAGGATGAGTGGGCGCATGGACGGGTGGAGCGCGTTCAGGTCGTCGCCTCCGCCACGCAGGACCGCGGCCCGGGCGCGCTGGGGATCACCCGCGTGCATCGCCGCCCGGGCGAGCACGCACCAGGCGATGGACGCCCACCAGTTGGTACGCGCACCTGCCGCGGCGACGGCTTCCTCGGCCACCGCCAGTGCGGCCTGGTCACCGGGCGGGAGGGCGAACATCTGGATATACGCCTTGTTGGTGAGGACGAAGGCCAGCAGTTCGTCGCTGCCGATGCCACGGGCGATCGTCTCGGCCTCGTCCGCGAGTTCCCTGGCCGAGTCCAGGCGCAGGGTCTGGAGTTGAACATATGCCTTGCACAGCAGCAGGTGCGGCAGGACGTAGAGCTGGCCGCCGCGCCGGGCGATGGTCAGGCCGCGATCGGCGTGCCGTTCGGCATCGGCGTACCGCTCCAGGAACGCCTCGGCCCAGCCGAGCCGGGCCAGCGGCTCGCACAGTCCCGCGAGGTCGTGATCGGTAAGGGCGTCGACCAGGGCGGCGGCCCGGTCGCTTGTCTCCCGCGCGGCACCCATGTTGCCTTCGTACGTCTCCCCGAGGGCCGCGACCCCGAGGGCGCCCGCCTGGGCGACCTCATCGCCCAGCGACCGGGCCAGGGCGAGGGTGCCGGCCAGGTCGGCACGCACCTGGGGGTAGGCGGTGGCATGCGGCGCGGACGATCCGAGTTCCAGGCCGAGTTCTACCGTGTCGGCGTCGGACGGGCCCGGTGTCCGGGCGAGCTCGCGGCGCAGCAGAGCAACCGCCTCGGCGTACCGCCCCAGGTAACGCTCCATCACCGCGCACAGTGCCACGGCAGAGGCCCGCACGCTTCGTGGCGCCCCCGCCTCGTCGGGCGGTGACATGGCGATCACCTCATGCAGCAGGTCCCGGCTCTCCCGCAGACCTCCGCACACGCCCAGGGCACGGGCCCGTCGCAGCATCAGATCGCGGCGCAGCGTGGCGTGTTGGGGCTGGTCGGGCAGGTGGGTGAGGGCGACGCCGAGCCAGTGGGCGCTGCTCGCGGGTGCGGTGGCGGCGGAGCGCTCGGCCGCTTCGGACAGTACGGCGACGGCCTGCGGGTCCCAACCGGTCAGTGACTGCTCGACGTGGTGGGCGCGTTCGCTGGCGGGAGCACCCGCGGCGGCCAGTGCGTCCGCGGCGAGGCGGTGCATGCGCACCCGTTCCAGGGGGTGGGTGCTCTCGTGCACGACCGCTCGTAGCACCGGATGGCGCAGCGCCCATCGTCCGCCCGGCCCGGGACGCAGGAGATCACGGTCGGTCAGTGCTCCCAGGTCCGCGGTGACCTCGGCCTCGTCCCGCCCGGTCACCACGCTCAGCAGAGCGGTGCTGCCACGGTCGCCGAGGACGGCCACCGCCTCGGCGGTCCGGCGCTGTGCCGCGGTCAGCGGGGTCAGTTCGTCCAGCAGGACGGAGCCGAGTCCGGCTGAGTGCGGTGGTGCGTCCTGCCCGGTGTTGCGTCCTGCTTGTCCGGCCTGGAGGAGGGCGAGGAAGTACAGCGGATTGCCGTCGCTGGCGGAGTACAGCTCGGCGGCCCGGCCAGGCTGCATGCCGGGGGCCAGTCCGGGGGCCAGAACCTCGACGCACGCCTGCTCGGCGAGGGGGCCGAGGTTCAGCCGCAGCACCGTCCCCATGTCGATGCCCCGGGTGAGCGCGGCGTCCAGGGAGGCCGTGGTCTGGCGGTCGCGACGGGCCACGACGATCACGACGGGGGCGTTCGGGGGATGGCGGACGACGTGGTCGAGGAGTTCCAGGGATGCCGGGTCCGCCCAGTGCAGATCGTCCAACGCCACGACGAGGCCGGGACCGGGGCCGGACCGGGCGATCCGTACGAGCAGCTTCGCGATGGAGCGCTGCAGCCCGAACCGGTCGCCGCGCGCGTCCATGGCACCCGGATCCGCCAGCTCCATGTCGTGGTCGGCGAGGGCGTCGCTGAACGGCTGGTAAGGGATGTGCTGTTCGTACTCGGTGGCCCGGCCGCGCAGTACCGTCATCCCCCTGGCCTGCGCCCGTCGGCAGAACTCGGCCATCAACCGGCTCTTGCCGATGCCCGCAGTCCCGGCGAGGTCCACGACGGAGCAACCGCCGTCCTCGCCGAGTGTCCGGTCGAGCACCGAGTCCAGAAGTTCCAGTTCTGTCGCCCGGCTCACCAGCGGAGTCACATCGCCACCTAACTCCCCATGGCCACGCGGCCGTCGGGGACATTTCTGTGACGATCTTACGTAATCCGTGCCCGGCACAGCCGAACCGGTCGGACTCCACGGGTCATCCCATACTGCTTGGACCCGACGGCCGTGCCCCTGACGCAGCCCTGCCGCCTTCCTACTCAGCCACTGTGCCGCGGTCCCGGGCATCGTCGCAGAACGGCCCTCGCCTCCGGCCGTTCGCACACCGGCGGCGCGTCCGTCACTCCGTATGGACCTGCCGCCTCCGGTCTGTCACCGCTCGGGTTAGTTCGGCGTCGTACTGATCGGCGTCGAAATGGAGAACTGGGGGCCGTACCCTGTCTACGGGCACCTGCCAGTCGGACCACTCCACGATCCCGCCGTGACGCCGCACGAACACGGACAGGTAGCCACAGCATCCGCCGGTGCACTCAGGCTCGCCCAGCACGACACGTCGCCCCTCGCCGGTCGCCCAGAGGGGACCGTGACCTTCGTCGGGCAGCGCCTCCTCCGCAAACGGGCCGCGGCCTCCCTCTCCAACCGCCTGCGCCACCAAGTCCTCGCCGTCGATTCGGAACTGCAACTGGGCAGCCCATCGGGGGCCCGGTGGCAACGCACTGACCTCAAGCCGATTGAACACCCGAGCACCCTACGTGGGTACTGACGGCCACAGGTCCTTTCCTACGGCCGGGTGCGGGGCATCTGGCCACCTGCCAGGCAACGTCCCAAGAGGCGAACGTTGACTGATGCGGCACTAGTCAATGTCGATCTCGGCCAGCTGCAGGCGGAACTTGGCGGATTCGTCGGACGCCGGAGTGCCGAGTTTGGTAGCCCTCAGCCGCAAGTAGCGGCCGGTCGCGGCTGTGAGGGTGTAGGTCTGGGCGGCTCCGCTCGGGTTGGCCTGTCCGGTGACGGTGCGGGCGGTGGTGTAGGTGCCGGATCCGTCGGCGCGGGTCTGCAACGTGAAGTCGACGGGGAAGCCTGCCGAGCCGCCGCCGGATCCGCCTGCGTCGGTGCGCGGGTGGAGGGTGACGGAGCCGATGGACCGGTCGGCGCCGAGGTCGACTTCGATCCACACCGGTGTGTCGCTGACGTCGGCGGCGGGGAAGTCGATGCTGGTGAAGCCCTTGGCGCCGGTGACGCTGGTGGTGGTGCCCTCGAGGAGCCGGGTCTTGCCCCAGTCGCTGTTCTCCAGCGTGCAGTTGGCCTTCACGGTCGTCGCGGCGGTCGGGACGGTGAGTTCGGCGAGTTGCAGGCGGAACTTGGTGGACTCGTCGGAGGCGGGGGTGCCGAGCTTGGTGGTCTGCAGGCGGACGTGGCGGGCGGTGGTGGTCTTGAACCCGTAAGTCTGCACCAGCCCCTGCGGGTTCGTCTGCCCGGTGACGGCGCGGACGTCGGTGTAGGTACTGGATCCGTCGGGGCGGGTCTGGATCGTGAAGTCGACGGGGAAGCCCGCGGTTCCGCCCCCGGCCGCCAATGTGTCGGTGCGGGGGAAGAGGCGTACGGCGTCCAGGTCGGTGTCGGCGCCGAGGTCGATCTCCACCCAGACGGGGTTCGCGCTGACGTCGGCGGAGGTGAACTCGTTGCTGGTGTAGCCCCTGGCGCCGCTCACGCTGGTGAGCTTGCCGTCGGTGAGCCGGTTTCTGCCCCAGTTGGTGTTCTCCAGGCTGTTGTTGCTGGTGACCGTCCGGCCCAGGGCCAGGTTGTCGAGGCGGCCGACGCCCGTCGCCGTGAACGTCCACGTGCCCGGCTGGACCTTGAAGTAGACGTACGAGGAGTCCTTGCCGTCATAGCTCAGACCGCTGACACTGCCCGGTGAGGAACCGCCGGTGAAGACGGTGGTGCCGTTCGCCTTGACGACGGGCTGGGAGCCTCCGTAGGTGGGCACGGCCACCCGGGCGGTCGTGCCGCTCGGCGAAGTGAGCGTCAGGGTCACCTGGGTGCCGTCGCGGGTGATGCCGGAGCGGATCTCACCGTGGACGGTGGGTGTCACGGTGTTGATCTTCGTCAGGGTGCCGGTCTGCGGGATGACCTCATAGGTTTCCCAGCCCGCCTTGGTGGGGCGGACACCCGCGGCGTAGGCGGACAGCGCGTACAGCGGGCCGCCGTTCCAGGCGTGGTTGTCGGTGCCCTCCGACTTGACCCAGACCTCCCACAGTGTGTGGCACGCCGGGTCGGCGACCTGGGCGGCGAAGCGGTTGCGCATCCGCTCCTCGGCGACGGTGGCCGCGCCCATCAGATACAGCGCCTCCAGGACGTAGAACTCCATGTAGGGGCTGGCGTTGAGGTGCGTGCGCAGCACCTCCGTCACGGCCCGGTGGCGGGAGGCGGGGGCCAGGCCCGCGACCACGGCGAGGGCGTTGGCCCGGTCGTCGGTGTCGCCGTTGTAGGCGGGAGAACGGTACTCGTTCCTCGTGGAGTTCCACAGCAGGGTGTCGAAGTTGGACTTGATGCTGTCGCGCTGGGCCTGCCATCCGGCGACGTCGCCGGTGTTGCCGCTGAGGGCCGCGAGCTTGGCGGCGGTGTCCAGGGCCAGGTAGTACCAGCAGTTGTTCAGGACCCGGGTGTCGATGTCGCTGCCCCAGTCCTGCCAGTCCCAGTCCCCGGTGCGGTGGTTGACCAGGCCGTCGCTGCCCAGGCTCCACAGGTCCAGGTACTTCTTCACCGCCGGGTAGGCATCGGTGACCGCGCTCGTGTCGCCGGTGTAGAGGTGGAACGTCCAGAACGACCACACCGAGGCGAGCATCTGGTTGGGCAGTTCGGCGGTCCAGATGGTCGAAGGCATCGGGGAGTACAGCACGCCGCCGGACTCCTGCCAGGACGCCAGCTGCGAGATGGCCTTCTTGCCCAGGTCGTAGGACTTGGTGTCGAACGTGTAGAAACCCTCCTTCAGTTGGTTGACCACGTCGCCCCACCACTGGGCGCGTTCGCGGGTCGGGCAGTCCATGTAGTTGTCCCGCATGTTGACGTACATGGTGCGGGCTGCCTTGGTCCACACGGTGTCGAAGAGGGCGTCGCTGCTGGTGAACGATCCGTCGAAGTCGGTGTCGTAGCCGCTTTCCCGGTACTTGAGGTCCAGGATCGTCACGCCGGCCGGGATGCTGTACCGCACTGCCGTGCCGCTCATCCAGCCCAGCGCCTCGAACTCCTGGATCCCGCCGGCGCAGACGTAGGTGGCGCGGACGTTGAAGATGGTGGCCTGGTCGATGCCCACCAGGCCCCGGCCGTCGTCGTAGTGGTCGGTCTGGATGCCGATCACCGTGCCGGCCGGAGCGTCGACCTTCAGGTACGGCGTGACCTGGATGTTGGACGGCAGGGTGGCCGAGATCGCGGTGGAGCCCTGGCCGGTGGCCGGGAGCGAGGCGTCGTTGGTGTAGGACCGCAGGCCGGAGTACCGGAACTGCGGGATCGGCCGCTCGACGAGGCCGTTCCAGGGAGCGGCACCGACTGCGCCGAAGTCGGTGGGCGCGCTCCAGGCACCGTCGTCGAAGCCGGATGACTGCCAGTCGGCCATGGCGGCGGCGTTGCGGGCGTCGTAGTAGAGGTTCGATTCCGGCAGCCGGAAGTTGACCTGAGTGCCGCTGGTGTTGTTCGAGTAGCCCGGGTGGACGGTGTGCTTCCAGCCGGTGTCGCTGACCAGCCGGGTGGTGGTGGAACCGGTCGTGATGTCCGACTGGAACAGCAGACCGCCCTTGCCGCTGCTGCTGTGCGAGAAGCCCTCCTTGCCGAAGTACCGCACCAGCAGCGCCACCGTGTTGGTGCCGTTGGTCAGGTACGGGGCGAGGTCGATCTCGTCGTAGTAGGTGTCCGTGCGGTTCGGGCCGCGCTTGAGTCCGCCCTCGAAGACCACCAGGGTGCCGTTCACCCACAGCCAGTACTTCGAGTCGGCCGCGATCTGGGTCACCGCCTTCGAGGGCGCGGAGCCGAGGGTGAAGGATCTGCGGAAGGCCACCCACTGATTCGCCGAACTGGACGGAGCCCAGATCCACTTCGCCGTCCACGAGACCGCCGCGGACGCCGCAGGCGCGAGCCCGGGCAGCATCAGGGAACCCAGAGTGGGGGCCAGAGCCACGGCTATGGCCGAGCGCAGGACATTCCGGCGCGTCGCAGAGTGCATCGGGGCTCCAAGCGTTGATGTGCGGCGAGGACAGCAAACGGGCCGACAACCCTGCGAGAGACAAGGCCAGTTGCCGATCACAGGGAATTGAATCGTTTCATTCGCATGTTTGCAGGCGAGATCTTGTCCTTCTGTGCAGCGCTACGTCAATGCTCTTGCAGCAGTTGCTTTCGCCGACGGGTGGGCTGAGTGCGACGAGTTGCTCGCCCCGGGGATCAAACCGGCCGGTTCCATTGACGTGCCCTTGACCAACATCTATCTTCTGCTCGAATTTGCGAACAGCGTTCGACTTCTCGAACCATGGCCCCCTCCACTGTCCTGATCACCCGGCACGAAGGCCGGGCCTCACCCGTACGTGCACCCGAACGTGACATTTGCAGAACGACAGGAGCAGTTCATGCGCGCGGTTCTCTCCAGACTGGCAGCAATGCTGGTCGCCGCCGGCCTCCTCTTCACAGCCCAAGTCCTGATCACACCTCAGCGAGCCGCCGCGGCCGACCCGGGGTACCTGATGACGCACTTCATCGGGGAGGGCTCGACCGGTCAGCAGATGTACTTCTCGTACAGCTCGGACGGCCTGAACTGGAACGATCTCAACGGCGGCGGTATGACTCTGCGCTCCACGGTGGGCACGCGTGGGGTGCGCGACCCCGCACTGGTGCGCTCTCCCGACGGGAGCAAGTACTGGATCATCGCGACCGACCTGTGCATCGGATGCGGCCAGTCCTGGAGCGACTCCATCAACAACGGCAGCCGCAGTCTTGTGGTGTGGGAGTCGGCGGACCTGGTCACTTGGTCCGCGCCGTGGTTGCTCAACGTCGCCGGCGCGATCCCCGACGGGCGCAACGCGTGGGCGCCGGAGGCGATCTGGGACCCGGCCAGCAACGACTACGTCCTGTACTGGGCGACGAACAAGCCCCTCAACGGCGCGACGAAGCACCGCATCTACTACGCCCGCACCAGCGACTTCCGCTCCATCACCACCCCGCAGATCTACATCGAGCGCCCCGGCAGCCAGGAAATCATCGACACTCAGATCGTCGAGGTGCCGTCCGGCGTCGGCAACTACCGCTACGTGCGGGCCTCCGGCGATGGCCAGATCACGATCGAGGGCAGCAACTCGATCCTCGGCACCTGGACCAGCCTCGGCAACCTCTCAGGCATCGGCCTGACCGGCTCGCAGGTCGAGGGCCCGATGTGGATGAAGTTCCGCGACCGCAACGAATGGACCCTCTACCTCGACCAGTACGCGGCCGGTAAGGGATACATGCCGGTCACGACGACCAACCCGTCCGCCACCGGGACCTACAAGCTTCCGACGTCGGGTACCTACTCCCTGGGCGGCACCAAGAAGCGCCACGGCTCGATCCTGAACCTGACGGCCGCCGAGGACGCCCGGATCCAGGCCCGCTGGGTGAACACCCCGGCCAGGCGGCTGCAGTCCTTCAACTTCCAGGACCGCTACGTGCGGCACGCCAACTTCGACGTACGCATCGACCAGAACGTCACCAACGAGGACGCCCAGTTCCGGCCGCGACCCGGCCTGGCCGGCACCGGCACCGTCTCCTTCGAGTCGGTCAACTTCCCCGGCTACTACCTGCGCCACGACGGAGCCGACTTCCAGCTCGTCCGCAACGACGGCACCACCGCCTTCGCCGAAGACGCCACCTTCCGCCAGGTCGCCGGGCTCGCCGACGCCACCTGGTCCTCCTTCCAGTCCTACAACCACCCCGACCGCTACATCCGCCACTACGCCTTCCAGCTCAAACTCGAGCCCATCACCACCGCGACGTCCCGCAGCGACGCCACCTTCCGTCTGACGAGCTGACCCGGCTGAGGGGCCGGCGCCCTCCCCTCAGCGGAGAAGGCGCCGGCATCCCATCCCCACCCCGCCATCACCTTCGTCATCGTTGCCCGCGGCGCTGGCGGAGCGGCAGTCTCAGCTCGAACAAGGCACCTCCCCCGGGAGCGTCACTGACTGTCAATGTGCCTCCGTGGCGTACGGCGATGTCCTTCGCGATGGCGAGGCCCAGGCCAGCGCCGCCGTCGTCGCGGGCTCGGGATTCATCGAGACGGACGAAGCGCTCGAAGATGCGGTCGCGGTCGGCGAGGGGGACGCCCGAGCCGTCGTCGGCGACCTGGAGGACCACCTGGTCGGCGGCCGTGCGCAGGGTGACGGCGACGCGATCGCGGGCGTGCCGGCGGGCGTTGTCCAGGAGATTGCCGAGAACACGGCAGATCTGGCTGCGGGAACCGTGCACCTCCACGGAGGTGACACTGTCGAGGGTCACTCCGTCCCGGGAGGACACTTCCTCCGCCACGACCGCCGCCAGGTCGAAGCGAGCGTCCGGCGGGGGCCGCTCCCCCGCGTCCAGCCGGGCCAGCAGCAACAGGTCGGCAGCGAGGCTCTGCAGTCGTACGGTGTCCTCGACAGCCCCGTCCAGGTCCAGCAACTCCCGGTGGGCGGCGCCCACTTCGAGCTGGGTGCGCAAGGACGCGATGGGGCTCCGCAACTCGTGCGAGGCATCGGCGACGAACGCGCGCTGCCGCGCGATCGAGGTCTCCAGGGCAGCGAGGGTCTCGTTCGTCGTGCGGGCCAGACGGGCGATCTCGTCGTGGGTGCCCGGCTCGGGGACCCGCCGTGACAGGTCCTCGGAGGCCATGATGGCGGCCATCTCGGCACGGATGCCCTCGACCGGACGCAGCGCCCGTCTGGTGACGACGTACGTCACCCCGCTGACCGTCAGCAGCAGCAGCGGCAGCCCGATGAGCATCGTCGTCAACGCGACGTCGACGGCCTCCTCCTGGATGGACAGCGGGGCGCCCGCGTAGACGGTGAGCAGGACACCTCCCGACGTGATCACGTCGACCGCGGCGAACCGGTATTTCGCCGTCACCCCCTCGACGGTCGCGGTGCCCTCGCCGTACCAGGTCTCGTCGGTGACCTCCCCGGTGGTGAGCGCGTCGTTGTCCTCCGTGTCCCGATCGCCCTCCGCCTTGTCGTCGGCGTCGTCGTTGGTCTCGGAGTTCAGCCGGTCCGAGGCGGCGGCGGTCACGTTCATGCCCTCGACGTCCTCGCCGACCGCGACGGGCTTCTCGTCCCGGTCCAGGACCTCGACGGGATTCTCGTCGCCGTCCGGCAGGTTCAGCTGGTCGTACGCGAACCCGTTCGCCAGCGCCGAGGCGGCGTTGCGAGCGACGGAGTCGGCCTCGGCATCCGCCTTGTCGGTGAGGGTGAACCGCAGTGAGAGCACCACGGCGGTGCCCGCCGCGACCAGGGCGATGGCGACGACGACCGTCGCGGCGAGGGTGGCGCGCGCCCTCACCGAACGGAGACGGCGTTTCACGGGCGGACCTCCAGCCTGTATCCGGCCCCACGTACCGTCTTGATGAGCGCCGAACCGAGCTTGCGGCGCAGAGTGCTGATGTAGACCTCGACGATGTTCGGGTCGCCCTCGTACGCGAAATCCCAGACGTGCTCCAGGATTTCGGACTTCGACACGACCTCACCGGCTCTCAGCACGAGCTGCTCGAGGACGGAGAACTCCTTCGTGGTCAGGGTGATCTCGTCCTCGGCGAGGAACACTCGCCGGGCCGCGGTGTCGACCTTCAGATCGCCGACCGTGTGCACGGGTGAGGCTCCGCCCGCCGGCCCGCGCCGCCTCAGCAACGCCTTCACCCGGGCGACGAGGACGACGTACGAGAACGGCTTGGTGAGGTAGTCGTCGGCACCCGTGTCCAGGCCCTCCGCCTCGTCGTACTCGCCGTCCTTGGCGGTGAGCATCAGGATCGGCACGTCATGGCCGCCGGCGCGCAGGGCGGCGCAGACACGGTAGCCGTTCATGCCGGGCAGCATGATGTCGAGGATCACCAGGTCGTAGACCCCCTCGCTCGCCCGGTGCAGGCCCTCGATCCCGTCGTGGACGACGTCCACGGCATACCCCTCGGCCGTCAGACCCTTGGCCAGCGACAGCGCGAGCCGCTTCTCATCTTCCACGATCAACAGACGCATGCGCTCAGCTTGGCAAACCGAACCTGAAGAGGCCTTCAGGGGGTTTCAGCTCCGCTTCAGTGTCGGTCGGCCAGATTGGGTCCCGTCGACAGCAGACGAGGCGGACAAGCCGACTGCGACCGACAAACACCACTGTCATTCGTTGCAGTCGTTCGCATTCTGGAGGAACCCCATGAAGCGCAACACCGTCATCGCCACCGTCGCGGCCGTCGCTCTGATCGGCGGCGGCACCGCGGCCGCCATCGCGGGCTCGGATGACGACGGAGGGCCGGCGAAGAAGACCGTGGCGGTGACGAACGACGTCAACGACACCGATGGCACCGCCCAGAACGGGGCAGGGGAGCAGTCCGCCCGCCCCACGGACGAGGCCGCCGAGGACAAGGTCGAGAACTCCGACGCGGCGAAGGCCGGACAGATCACGGCCGCGGACGCGATCAAGGCGGCGCTGCGGCACACGACCGGTACGGCGGTCTCGGCCGACCTGGACGACGAGGGCACGACCCACGTGTGGGAGGTCGATGTGCTGGCCAACGGCGGTACCTGGCACAGCATCCAGGTGGACCCGGCCGACGGCAGGGTCCTCGGCTCGCACACCGAGAAGAACGACGACGGTGACGACGCCGCCGAGACCGCGCAGATCCGTGCCGCCCTCAAGGGCACCTCGGTGAGCGCCGGGAAGGCCGCCGAGGCCGCCGCCGCCAAGGGCACGGTGACCTCCGTCGACCTCGACGAGGAGAGCAAGGACCGCGCCTGGGATGTCGACACCACCGCCGCCGACGGCACCGGCAGCGAATGGCACGTGAACCCCGACTCCGGCAAGGTCACCGCCGACCGCTCGAACGATTGACCAAGGCGCACGCAATCAGGCCCAGCGGTTGACCGCCTCGGCCGATGACCGAACCCCGGCCTACGCGGAGGCCGCCTTGACGACGAGGCGCTTTCGCCACTCCTGAAGGCTCTTCATCTTGTAGTCGCCGAGGTTCTCGTCGACTCCGTAGATCGTCCCCCGTTCGGCGTCGATCTCCTCGTCCAACAGGTCGAGGGCGTTGCGGATGGAACGCGTCTCGCTCTGCCGCTTCGGGCCGAAGGCCTGGGACTCGGTGTACAGGGCGCGCAGCAGGCGCACCGCTTCGGCCGGTTGGCCGCTCTCGGCGAGGAACTGGGGCGAGCGAACGGCGCATCCTCAGGGTTTCGGGGACGTCGGCCCCGAACTCCGCGGTTCTTTCCGCCACCTCCGCCTCGGACAGTCGTAGGACGTTGGCCTGCCGGTCTTCGCCGGTGAGCTTCCGGCCAGTTGCGCGACTTCGGCCGCTTCACATGCCGAAAGCGCCGCTCGACCCGCCAGGTGCCCGGGGTGCGCCGCGGCCGGCGCTGCTTCTCGACTGTTCCCTGACCGCGCTGGTGATCCCCCATCGGCATGCGCCGAACGTACCGTCAAGGAAGTGGATGCGCAGCTCGCTGATGGTCCCGGTGGTCCGCAGCCCCTCGATCAGCAGCCGGTCCCGGGTGGCGGCGCTCGCGGCACTGCGGCGCTGGGTCCGGACGGCCGACCACACCAGCAGCATCGAGAGCATGACCAGGAGGCCGGGCAGCCAGAGATCGGCGTGGTAGAGGATCCACTGCCCCCAGCCCCAGGGATCCGGCGGCTCGTAGTCCGTCACCACCCACCCGACGCGGTCCGCCTCCACCCAGCCTCGCGACGCGACAGCGACGCCCAGGGCGAAGACGGCGACGCCGATCGCCAGCGCCCATCCGCCGCCGCCCCGTGCGGCCCGGTAGCCGTCGAGATGATGGGCGCCCACGGGCAGCCCCAGGCCCACCAGGAGCATCCCCGCGACCATCCCGGCGACGACGAGCGGGACCGAGACACCGGAGACGTGGGTGCCGGACGGCGCGTTGAGGGAGATCGCGCGCAGTGCGTCGACCCACAGTGAGACGGGCAGAGCGAGCACGAAGGCGCCCGCGGCGCCGAGGACGAACCAGAACACGCCCATACGCAGAGCCGCCGGATTGCCCACCTGACGATCGCGCTTCTGGCGCCGACGCACTGACGGGTCCACGGTGTCCATGGCGCCTCCTGTGGTGCAGGTCGGCGCGTTCGCCGGGGAATCATCGTACTGAACTGATCAGGTGATGGCGGGGCGTGCGGCCGGCAGACCCCCTACTTCACGGACCCGGCCATCACTCCCTGGACGAAGTGCCGTTGGAAGGCGAAGAACACGACCACCGGCACGATCAGGGACAGGAAGGCGCCGGGCGCCAAGACGTCGATGTTGCTGCCGAACTGCCGTATCTGCGACTGCAGTTCCACGGTCAGAGGCTGCGCCGAGCTGTCCGCGAAGAGGAGCGCCACCAGCATGTCGTTCCACACCCACAGGAACTGGAAGATGGCGAGGCTCGCGAGGGCGGGGCGCCCCACCGGCAGGACGAGCTGGATGAAGATGCGCCACTCGCTGCCTCCGTCCATGCGGGCGGCCTCCAGCATCTCCCGCGGTATCTCGGCGAAGTAGTTCCGCAGGAGGAAGATCGCGAAGGGCAGGCCGTAGGAGACGTGGAAGAGGACGACGCCGGGGATGGTGCCGAACAGCCCGAGCTGGCCGAAGAGTTTGGCCACGGGCAGCAGGCCGATCTGCACCGGCACCACCAGCAGTGCGACGACGAGCAGGAAGAGTGCGTTGCGGCCGGGGAAGTCCAGCCACGCGAAGGCGTATCCGGCGAGCGCGGCGATCACCACGACGAGCATCGTCGTCGGAACGGAGATCAGCACGGTGTTCCAGAACGCCCGCGTGATCCCGGAGTTCTCCAGCAGCGCCGCGTAGTTGTCGAAGGACAGCTGCCCCGGGCTGGTGAACGTCGTCCACCAGCCGCCCCTGGCCGTGTCCTGCGTGGATCGCAGGGACGACAGGAGCAGTCCGGCGAGCGGGGTGAGCCAGATCAGTCCGACGACCACGAGGACGGCCTGGACCACGCTGTTGGCGAACCCGCGCCGGAGCGCACTGAGGTTCATCGCTGACTCCCTCGGAAGCGGCGGACGTTGAAGACCATGGCGGGGATCACCAGGAGCAGGAGCAGGACCCCGAGGGCACTGCCGAGCCCCTGGTCGTTGCCGCCGCCGAAGGACACGAGCCACATCTGGGTGGCCAGCACGGTGGCGTCCTCCTGCACGGGCCCTGGCGCGATGATGTAGACGAGGTCGAACACCTTCATCACGTTGATGACGAGTGTCACGAAGACCACGGTCAGCACGGGTGCGAGCAGGGGAACGGTGATCCGCCGGAAGATCTGCCACTCGTTGGCGCCGTCCATCCGAGCGGCTTCCAGCGCGTCCCTGGGAAGCGTCGACAGGCCGGCGCCGATGAGGACCATCGCGAAGCCGGTCCAGATCCACAGGTAGGCGCCGATGATCGCCGGGGTGACGAGCGCCGGGCCGAGCCAGGAGATGCCTTCGTAGGGCGGGGCGAAGTTCGAGCCGGGGAGCGTGACGGTGTACGAGCCCGCGTCGAGGCCCGTGAAGCGGAAAGAGCCGTCGGTGGCGGTGGTCGTGCTCGCGACCGTCTTCCCGTCGCGCACCGCCTCGACCTGCATCTGAGGCAGTCCGCTCTCCCTGGGGTCGACGACCCCCTGTTTGCCTCCGCCGCCGGGGGTGAAGTCCAGGTAGACGACGCCGCGCAGTTCGTCCGCGCCCGCTGTCCGGGCGGCGGCCGCCTGGGCGGGCCGCGCGTCCTGGGGCAGTTCCCTGGGCGCTACGCCGACCAGGCCGAGAGAGAGCGTGTCACCCGGTGAGACGCTCGTGCTCGTGCGGTACGAGCCGTCGGTGCCCTGGGTCAGGCCCTGTCCGTCGCGGGCGCGGGCGGTCGGGTAGGAGGAGGTGCCTTGGAAGGCGTCGTGGATGCCGACCACCGCCGCGTTCAGGACGCCCTTGTCCGGGTCCTCGTCGTAGGCGAGGCGGAAGATGATGCCCGCTGCCAGGAAGGAAACGGCCATGGGCATGAACAGCAACAGTTTGAACGCCGTGGCCCAGCGGACCTTCTCGACGAGTACGGCGAGGATCAGTCCCAGGCCCGTGAGCAGGGCGGGGGCCACGACCACCCAGATGATCGTGTTGCGGAGTGCTGTGAGGGTGGCCGGGTCGCGGAACATCTCGGTGTAGTTGTCACCGCCCACGAAGCGGGTCCCGGAGGCGTCGAAGAAGCTGCGGCCGACCGTGAACAACACCGGGTAGAGGACGAGGGCGCCGAGCAGGAGCAGCGCGGGGAGGACGAAGAGGAGGGCGATGGTCCGCCCCCGCCGCCGGGCGCGCCGCTTGTGGGCGACGGTTCCGGCGGCGGGGGGACCGCCCACCTTCGTGAGCGTGGCGGTCATCGCGATCAGTCCTTGTAGGCCTTGGCCGCGGCGGTCTCCAGCTGCGCTGCGGTCGCCTTGGGGTCGGACGGGTCGCGCAGGAAGTCCTGGAGTATCTTCCATTCGCCTGCGCCCTTGGTCCCGCCGAACGCGGCCGGTGCCTGGTCGGACATGTCGAAGCGGACCGAATCCCCGGCGGCTATGAGGGACTTGGCGGTCGTGCGGGTGACGTCGTCGCCGTAGGAGGCGAGGTCGAGGCCCTTGTTCGGGGAGAGGAAGCCGCCTGTCTTCGCCCACACGGCGGCGGCCTCGGGGGTCGCCAGGTACTCCAGGAGGGCCATGCCGGCCTTGGTGTTCTTGCCGTCCTTGAGGACGACGGCCGCGTCACCGCCGCTGACCACGGGTGCCTCGCCGCCGCCGACGGGCGGGAACGGGAAGAAGTTGGCGTCCTCGCCGATCTTCCGGCCGAACTGGTCCTTGGCGACACCGGCGACGAAGTCGCCCTCGTAGACCATGCCGGCCTCGGGTTCGGGTCCGAAGACCTTCTCGACGGAGCCCGGGAAGTCGGTGTTGAGGGCGCCCGACTGTCCGCCTGCCAGGAGCTGCTTGTCCTTGAAGAGCTTGCCGAGCGTGGTGAGCGCGTCGACGACGCTCTGGTCGGTCCACTTCAGCTGGTGCGCCGCGAGGGCGTCGTACTTCTCGGGGCCGGCCTGGGAGAGGTAGACGTTCTCGAACCAGTCGGTGAGTGTCCAGCCGTCCTGTCCGGCGACGGAGAAGGCGGCGAGGCCCGAGTCGGAGATGGTCCGCCCGGCCTTCAGCATCTCGTCGTACGTCTTCGGCTGCTGGACGCCGGCCTGGTCGAGGGCGTCGGGGCTGTACCAGACGGTCGACTTGTGGGCGGCCTTGAAGTACAGGCCGTAGAGGGTGCCGTCGACGCTGCCGTAGTCCTTCCACACGCTCGCGTAGTTGGCGTCGACGGACTTGCGGGTGGCCTGGGACAGCGGCTTGAGCCAACCGCTTTGGGCGAACTGCTGGAGCACGCCGACCTGCGGGACCATGACCACGTCGGGGGCGTTGCCGCCCTCGATCTTGCTGCCGACGACGGTGGAGACGTTGTCGCCGGTGGAGACGAACTGGGTCTTGGCGCCGGTCTTCTCGGTGAAGGCGTCCAGCACCTTCTGGAAGTTCTTCTGTTCGCTGCCGGACCAGACGCCGGCCACGGAGACCGTCTGGCCGCTGAACGCCTGGTCGCCGCCGCCTGCGGAGACGGGACCGCCGCCACCGCAGGCGGTCGCGCCGAGCGCCAGGACGAGTGCGGTGCAGCCGGTGAGCAGGGTGGTACGTCGTCGCATCATCGTTGATGTCCCTTCGGGGAGGGTGATTGCCGGGGTGGGGAGGTGTGGGGCTCAGGAATCGGTGTCGTCGCCGATCCACCAGGCGGCCGTGGAGCCGGGGAGCACCCCGGCCGGGCAGGGGCCGCTGGACAGCAGGGGGGTGCCGGAGACGGGTGCCGGCGTGGGCGTCGTACCGAAGTTGACGGCGCAGACGAGGCCGTCGCCGCGGACGAAGCCGAGGACGCCGGGCTGGGTGTCCAGCCAGCGCAGCGCGCCCTCGCCCAACTGGGGCAGTGCGGCCCGCAGTTGGAGGCCGTCGCGGTACAGGTGCCAGAAGGAGCGGGTGTCGGCGAGGGCCCGGTCGGTGGCGTATTCGGCGAAGTAGTCCGGCTGCGGCAGCCAGGGCTTGGCGTGCTCGACGCCCGAGGTGAAGCCGAAGGGCGAGGCCTGTCCGGACCACGGGAGAGGCACTCGGCAGCCGTCGCGGATGCGGGCGCGGCTGCCGGTGCGGTGGAAGATCGGGTCGGTGAGCACGTCGTCCGGCAGGTCGACGACCTCGGGCAGTCCCAGCTCCTCGCCCTGGTAGATGTACGCGCCGCCGGGCAGCGCGAGCATCAGCAGGGCGGCGGCACGGGCGCGGGCGGCGCCGAGCCCGCTGCCCTCGGGGGCCGGTTCGCCGTAGCGGGTCACGGTGCGGACCTGATCGTGGTTGTTGAGGACCCAGGTGACGGTGGATCCCGTTCCCGCGATGTCCTGCATGGCCTCGGAGATGACCTTGCGGAAGGCATCGGCGTCCCAGGAGGCGCTCAACAGGTCGAAGAAGAAGGCCTGGTGCAGCTCGTCGGGGCGTACGTACTTCGCGTGTTCACGGGCTGTGGGGACCGAGACCTCGCCGACCAGGAGCCGCTCGCGGCCGTCGTGCGCCGTGTACTCCTCGCACACCGCGCGCCAGCGGCGCCACACTCCGTGCACCTCGGGCTGGTTCCAGGCGAGAGGGTTGACGGAGTCGCGCGTACGGGCGTCGGCCTCGGGGTCCGGCGAGTCGGGCAGTTCGGGGTGTTTGAAGAGCCCGGCGGCGACGTCGATGCGGAAGCCGTCCACGCCCCGGTCGAGCCAGAAGCGCAGGACGCGGTCGAACTCGGCACCGACTTCGGGGTCGCGCCAGTTCCAGTCGGGCTGTTCGGGGGTGAACATGTGCAGGTACCACTGGCCCGGGCGGCCGTTGGTGTCCGTGACCCGGGACCATGCGGGGCCGCCGAACATGGCGTGCCAGTTGTTGGGCGGCTCGGTCCCGTCGGGGCCCTGCCCGTCGGCGAAGTGGAAGCGGGCCCGGGCCGCGCTGCCCGCCTCGGAGGCCAGTGCCTCGCGGAACCAGGGGTGGTCGCTGGAGCAGTGGTTGGGCACGATGTCGAGCAGCACCCTGATGCCCAGCCGCCGGGCCGCCGCCATCAGCAGGTCGAACTCGGCGAGGTCCCCGAAGAGCGGGTCGACGTCGCAGTAGTCGGCGACGTCGTAGCCGTGGTCGTGCTGCGGTGAGGGGTAGAAGGGGCTCAGCCAGATCCCGTCGACACCCAGCTTCTTCAGGTAGGGCAGCCCCGCGCGGACTCCGGCGAGATCGCCGACGCCGTCGCCGGTGCTGTCCAGAAAGCTGCGGACGTACACCTGGTAGATCACTGCATCACGCCACCAGTGCGGCGTGTCGATGTGCTTGGAGCTCACCCCATGGACCTGTCTGTGCGGGCTGACTGTTATGCATGCATGTTAGGTAGCCGTTTCGCACGGGTGTCAATGAACGTGCAGCAGCAATCGAGACAGCAGGTGTCTATATACGGATATATAGGCCCTAAACGAGAGAGGGTGAGACCACGGCGTTACCTAACATGTAGGTAGAGGGGGGGAAGGGGAGACGGCAGAGCTCTCAGCCGCGGCGGGCGATCTCCGCCAGCTCCCTGGCCAGCCGTCGCACCGCCGCCGCGGGAGTCGTGTGCCCGGTCATCGCGTCGTGGACGACCGCCTGCACCACCAGGCTGACCTGGTCGTAGCGGGGGCTCTTCGGGCGCGGCGCGGCCGTGAGGACACTGGCACGCAGGGTCGGCAGGTACGGGAACTTCCGCACCAGTTCCGGATCCTCGTACAGATCCGCGCGTACGGGAGGCAGCGCGCCCTTCTGGAGAACCTGCCGCTGGACGCCCTCACTGGTGAGGTAGGCGATCAGGCGCGCGGCGGTCTCCGGATGCGCGGCATGTGTGGTGACGGCCAGGTTGGAGCCGCCGAGCACACTGGTTCCGGGCCCGTCGGGACCCGGCAGAGGTACGGCGCCGACCTTGCCGGCGACCGCGGAACCCGCGGCGGACGCACTGACGTACGCGTAGGGCCAGTTGCGCAGGAAGAGCAGCCGCCCGTCCTGGAACGCCCGCCTGGACTCCTCCTCCGTGTACGTCAGCGCCTCCTTGGGCACCCAGCCCTCCCGGACGCCACGGGCGAGGAACCCGATACCCTCCCGGGCAGCCGAGCCGACGGTGACACGGTCGCCCTCGTCGCCGAGGATGGTGCCCCCCGCCGAGTACACGGCCTCGGCCGCGTTGACGGTGAGTCCCTCGTAGGGCAGGAACTGGCCCGCGTAGCCGTCGAGTCCGTGCCTGGGCGCGATCGTCTTCGCGTCGCGCTCCAGTTCGGCCCAGGTGCGGGGCGCCGGGACGCCCTCCGCGGCGAGGATGTCCTTGCGGTAGAGGAGCAGGCCCGCATTGGTGACGTACGGGACCGCGTACAGCTGTCCGTCGTACGTCGCCGTGTCCACGACCGGCGGGAGGAAGCTGCCCAGCGGGAAGCGGTCCCGTGGCAGCGGGCGGATCCAGTCGGCGGCGGCGAACTCCGAGGTCCAGGCGACGTCGATGTTGAGCATGTCGAAGCGGCCGTGCTCCCCGTCGCGCAGGTCGGTGATCATCTGGGCGCGGGTCTCGTCCGGGGAGTCCGGCAGTTCGACGAGGGTGACCCGCTCTGCGGGGTGGGCGCGGTTCCAGCCCTGGAGGAGCGAGCCGAGGTAGCCGGTCAGGTCGCCGCCCGTGGCCAGGGTCAGCGGTCCACGGCCCTGGGACCCGCCGTCGGCATGGGCACCGGTTCCGCCGTAACCGGCCAGGACCACCGCGAGGACGAGAAGGCCCCTACCGGCGGCGTGTATCCACCGCATAGGTTCCTCCCTGTACACCGGCGCTGGGCTCCCTCGCCCGGAATCAGAGGCCATGTATACCTGTTAGGTATGGGCGATACTAGGGCCTGGACCACACTACGAGGCTGCGAGGAGGACAGCACGAGTGCGCCTGCCCCTCCTGGCACTGCTGGCACGCGGCCCGGCCCATGGCTACGAGCTCAAGCAGGACCTTGAGCAACTGCTGGGTGCCGCGTACCCTCAGCCGAACATCGGCCAGATCTACGTGACCCTCGGCCGCCTCGAGAAGTCGGGACTGATCGAGGGCGAGGAGGTCGAGCAGTCGAGTCGGCCCAACAAGAAGATCTACCGCCTCACCGACGCCGGGCAGGAGGCACTGCTCGCCTGGTACGAGGAGACGGCCGACGAACCGCGGGTGCGGGACGAGTTCTTCATGAAGTTCGCGCTCGCCCCGCAGACCGGTCTCGCCGACCAGATAAACCTGATCAACAAGCAGCGACGCCACTACCTGAACACCATGCGCAACCTGTCGAAGCTCGTCACGGCCGAGAACCGGGACAACCGGATCGGCCGTCTGTTGGTCGAAGGCGCCATGCTGCACCTCCAGGCCGACCTCGACTGGCTGGAGCGTTGCCAGGAGGAACTGGAGGAGCCGGAGTGAGCGACACCCCCACTCCTGTGCTGCGCGCCGAAGGCCTCGTCAAGACCCACCACGGCGAGGGTGCGCCCGCTCACGCCGTACGCGGGGTGGATCTGTGTGTGCGGCAGGGCGAATTCGTGGCCGTCACCGGTCCTTCCGGCGCCGGCAAGTCGACTCTGCTGCATCTGCTAGGCGGGCTGCAGCGACCGGACAGCGGCAGCATCTGGCTGAACGGCGAGCGTGCGGACGCCTACAGCGAGTCGCGGTGGGCCGTGGAACGCCGGCGCCGGATCGGCATCGTCTTCCAGTTCTTCAACCTGGTCTCCAACCTGTCGGTCGCGGACAACGTCGAGCTGCCCGCACTGCTGGCCGGGGTCTCCCCCAAGCAGGCGCGCGCGAAGCGGGACGAGCTGCTGACCGAGCTGGGTCTCACGGGCAAGGAGCGGAGCATGCCGGGCGAGCTGTCCGGCGGCGAACAGCAGCGGGTGGCACTGGCCCGGGCGCTGGTCAACCATCCGCCGCTGCTGCTCGCCGACGAGCCCGCGGGCAGCCTGGACAGCAAGGGCACTCGCGAGGTGATGCGGCTGCTGTCCCGTTTCCACCAGCGCGGCCAGACCATCCTCCTGGTCACGCACGACGCACGGCTGGCGAGCGCCGCGGACCGGGTGATCAGCTTCTTCGACGGCCGGATAGCCGACGACGCACGGCTGGACGGCACGCCGTCGCCGAGCACGGACGCCTCCGCCGTGCTGCAGCTGAAGGACTGACCGATGCGAGCCACCTTGCGCTGGGCGCACTCGGACCTGCGGACGCATCGCGGCGAGGCGCTGTTCCTGGTGCTCGCCACCGTCGGCATCGTCACCTCCCTGCTGCTGGCGGCGGCGCTCTTCGGCTACGCGACCAACCCTTGGCAACGCGTCTTCACACAGTCCCGGGGCGCACACGTGTGGATCCACACGGAGCCCTCCTCCAAGGTGTCCGATCTCGCCCGGCTGGACGGCGTCGAGGCCGTCGCGGGTCCCTACCCCACGGCTTCCGCCACCGTCACCTCCCGTGGCTCCCGCGCTGCCGTCGAACTGCGCGGCACGACCCAACAGCCCGCGATCGGCCGCCCGTTGCTCACCTCGGGCCGCTGGCTGGACCCGGCGACACCCGACGGCGTGGTGCTGGAGAAGAGCCTCGCGCGGGCTCTGCTGGCCGAGCCGGGAGACGCGCTGACACTGCCCGGCAGGGCCGGCCCGCTGACCGTCCTGGGCATCGCCGACAGTGCCGAGCCGCAGTACCGCCGAGGCGAGCGGTCCGGCGTGGTCTGGGCGCTCCCGTCCGCCGTACCGCACGCCGACTCCGACGGCCAGGTGATCGGGCTGCGCCTGACCGACCCCGAGGACACCGACTACTCCGTCCAGCGCGCCGTCACCGTGCTCGGTGCCGGTGCCGTCGGCGAGGTCTCCACCTGGCGGCAGGCCCAGTCCGAGGCACAGGGCGACAACCGGCTGCTCGGCCAGATACTGGGCCTGTTCGGCCTCGGCGCGCTGGTCGCCGCCGGTCTCGCCGTGCACGGGGCCATCGGCACCCGCATCCGAGGCCATCTTCGGGACATCTCGGTCCTCAAGGCGATCGGTTTCACACCGGGCCAGGTGGTCCGTGTCTTCCTGCTCCAGCACCTCGCGTACGCGCTGCTGGGCGCCGTGGCCGCGGCGACGCTCATACAGGCGCTGGGCAGCCGGATGCCCGGGCGCCTCGGGGACGCGGTCGCCATGTGGCAGGGGCTGCCGGGGCACGCCGTGACACTGGTCGCGGTGCCGGTGGGTGCGGTGCTCTTCATCGCGGCGACCACCGGGCTCGCGGCCTGGCGGGCAGGACGGGTGCCACCTGTTCCCGTACCGCGGGCCGCCGCACCGGCCGCCGGACGCCTGTCGGGCCCGGCGCGCCGCGCCCTCGGCCTGCGGCTGCCGCCCGCGCTGGTCCTCGGCTGGCACAAGGCGTTCACGCGCCGCACGCGCTCGCTGGCCACGATCGCCCGTCTCGCCCTGCCGCTGCTGCTGATCGTGGTGGCGATGAGCGCGTGGACGACCATGGACCGCTTCCACAGCAGACCGGAGCGGATGGGGCTGGCGGCCGCACTCACCGTCCGCGCCGACGACGAGCTGAGCGACCCGGCCACTCGGACGCTCCTGGCCCGCAGTCCCGAGGTCGCCGCCGTCTATCCGGGCGTCGAGGTGGCGGCCCTGGTGCCGGGCCAGACGGCCACGATCGCCCTGCGCGGCCTCGGCACCCGGGAGGATCCGTACCCCTACACGTTGGCCGAGGGACGCATCGCCCACGGCCCCGACGAGGCGGTCGCCGGGCAGGGACTGCTGGATCTGCTGGACGTACGCGTCGGCGACTGGGTGCGCATGACTGTGTTCGGCCGACCCCAGATCCTGCACATCGTGGGCCGCAGCATCGAACCCGAGAACGCCGGCCGGGTCATCTCCACCTCGCTCGACACCCTGCAGGAGAACGACCCGACGCTCCGGCCGATGCTGTACCAGCTCCGGCTGCGGGCCGGTGCGGAGCCGCACCAGGTCGCCGCCGACCTGGCGGCCTCGGCCGGTCGCGGACAGCTGGACGTGCACACCGTGGCGAACCCCGCCGACGGTCTGCCGCCGCTGCGCGCCGTCGTGGTCGGTCTGCTCGGCGTCCTCGCCCTCATCGGACTCGTCGATCTGCTGACCGCGATCGGCGGCAGTGTGCGCGAGGGCGAACGGGACCTGCTCGCGCTCAAGGCGATCGGACTGTCACCCCGGCAGATCACCGCGATCACCGTCACGGCCACCGGTTGCACCGCGCTCGCCTCGGTGGTGGTCGCCATGGTGGTGGGGATCCCCCTTGCACACTGGTTGATCGACGCACAGGGCAGATCGAACGGGATCGGGGCCGGGATCGCGCACGGCCCCTCCCCCATCATGCTGTCGGCCTTCGCCGCGGCGGCGGTCCTGGGCGCCCTCGCGCTGGCGGCGCTGCCGGCCGCCCGCGCCTCCCGCCGCCGGTTCGCGGACACGCTGAGCGGCGTGGCGTAAGGGCCTCCGCCCGAATGAGGCGGTGGCCCCAGGGGGCATCATCGCGCCGAGTCCACCGCGTCCGAGCTCAACCGGAGGAGAACGGCGGTGTTCTCACGCGGCAGCGAGACAGTGAGCAGTCCCGCGTCCGCGTCCCACTTCACGGCGGCATCGGCGGTCGTGGGATGCAGCACCGTGGGCTGAACGTGAGTGCCCCGCAGATGCGGGATGGTGAGGGTGCGGTCGGTGTCGGCGGACGGGTCCGGTGTTCCGGCGTTGCCCGGTTCCCTTCTCCAGACCGTGAGGAACGTGGCGCCTTGACCTCGTAGTCCATGGGAGACCCATGCGTCCTCCCAGACGGGAAGCCCCAGAGGCCAGAACGGGCGCGCGCCGCCGAGCTCCGGCCGGAGCTCCTTGTAGACGGAGATCGCCGAGCGGACGAGGCCGGCCTGCTCTTCGCTCATCAGATTGATGAAACCGGAGAGATGGACGCGGCCGAGCAGCGCCCCGGTGAGGGTGAAGGCGATCTCGTCGAGGGTGTGGTGCGGCTGGGGGTAGGCCCAGACCGCCGCCTGCTCCGGCGTCACGGCGGTGGCGGCCGCGGCGGCGATGGGCGGGTAGCGCAGGAGGTCCTGCTGGTCACTGGTGGACTGCAGCTGGGCCACGGCCAGCTGCGCGTAATCCATGCGCAGGCCGCCCGACCCGCAGTTCTCCAGGACGAGATCGGGATGCCGGTCGAGGAGCGAGGCCATCCAGTCGAGGTGGGCGCGGTGATGCCCGAGCAGACCGGCACCCGGGCTCTCGGAGCCGTTCTCCGTGCCGGGGCCGATGTTGATGTTGTAGTCGAGCTTCAGGTAGCCGACGCCCCACTCGCCGACCAGCCGGTCCACGACCTCGTCGAGATGGGCGCGGGCGGCCGGGTGACGCAGGTCCAGATGGTGCCGCCCGTGTTCGGTGACGCGCAGACCGCCGCGCCGGAAGAACGCCTCGGGCGGCAGCGTGCCGGCCAGGGGGCTGCGTACGCCGACGACTTCGGGTTCGAGCCAGAGTCCCGGGGTCATCCCGTGCGCCCTGATGGCGTCCAGGACCTCCAGCAGACCGCCCGGAAAACGGCGGGCAGCGGGCTCCCACGCGCCGACGGCGTCCCACCAGCCCTGGGCGTCGTCGTCGTACCAGCCCGCGTCGATCACGAACACCTCGGCACCGGCCGCGCCCGCCGCCTCGATCAGCGGCAGGAGCCGCTGCGTGGTGGGGTCGCCCATCAGGGTGTTCATGTAGTCGTTGTAGATCACCGGCAGCGCGAGGCGGTCGGGGTGATCGCGGCGGATGCTGCGGCGGTAGTCGGTCAGTTCACCGAAGGCCGCGTCCAGTCCGCCGGTCTCCGTGTGGACGAGGACGGCCGGGACGGTGTGGAACTCCTCGCCGGGGGCCAGGGTGTGGTGCCACTGGTGGTGGGCGTCGTCGGGGCCGAACAGTGCCACGTAGGCGGCACCTTCGCGCTCACCGGTCTCGAAGCGCCAGCCTGCGCTGGACTCGATCTGCCACAGCCAGGCGCGGCCTGCGCTGTCGGTGAGGCCGGCCACGGGGAGGTGGCGGCCGGTGGACCAGCTTCCCTGCGAGTACCGCTCGAAGCAGCCCCGGCCTTCGTGGCCGTGGGCGGACCGGCTCAGCGGGACGACCCGTTTACGGAAGGCGTCCTGGCGCCATCGGCATTCGGCGAGCCAGTCGTTGTCCGCCCAGTGCAGGGTCAGGTCGTCGAGGCCGCCGTCCGCGTCGACGATGCCGCCGAGTGTCAGGGTGGAGACGCTCTCCAGCCGGAGCGCTGTGGCGCCCTCGTTGGCCAGGCGCACCCGGGCCCGTAGGAAACCGCTGCCCGGACGTGCCTCCAGGGTGACGTCGGCGGCCAGTCCGGTCGTGGGGTCCGCCAGCCGGATCGTCGTGCGCTCCCGGCCGCGGTCCTCGACCGTGTCATGGCTCAGGTAGGTCAGGCGGTCACCGATGGCCGTCTCGATGAAGCGCTCTCCCGACCACATGCGTCCGTGGCCGGTGGCGGTGACCTCGACCAGGGGGACCAGGCCGGCCCAGTCCTGGCCGGGTCTGCCCAGTCTCACCGCGCCGGTGGCGTCCATGACGGCGTGCAGGCCGAGTTCCGGATGCGACCAGACCCGGGACACCTCGGCAGCTTCGACGGCAGCGGTCAACGCGATTCCCCTTCCGGGATGGTTCGGTCCTGTGGCTGGTTCTCGTGGAGCTGATCTGCGAATTCACCCTCAAAGCCGTGAGGATGGGCCGCGCCGCCGAATGTACCGGGGTGATAACCCCCCGGTTACGGTCTCTTGACGCCCACGTTGTGACCGCTCACAATCCTCGCATGTCTGTGACCGGTCACACAAGGTCGGGCGGCCGCTCCGAGCCCCCGCACGGGCAGCAGAAAGCTGCCAGCATTCGCGACGTCGCCCAGGCGTCGGGCGTCTCGTACCAGACCGTTTCGAGGGTCATCAACGGCCACCCGAACGTCCGGGAGGAAACGCGTCAGCGAGTGCAGGAAGCCATCACCGCCCTGGGTTTCCGGCGCAACGCCACCGCGTTCGCGCTGGCCAGCGGCGTGACCCGGTCGGTCACAGTCCTCACGTCGAACACGCTTCTCTACGGCTACGCAGCGACCCTGCAGGGCCTGGAGGAGGCGTCCCGCGCCGCGGGCTACACCCTCGGTGTGCGGGTCCTGACCCCGGAGGACGACCTGGACCGCACGATCGCCTCGGCCGCCGACGCCGGCGGCGGACTGGTGGTCATCGGCTTCGACCGGCTCGGCGCGGCGGCCCTGGAGCGGGTACCGGCCCACGTGCCGTGCGCGGCGGTGGTGGAAGCGCCACCCCAGGGGCAGTCACCCGGGCTTCCCGCCGTGTGGGCCGACGACCGCGAGGCGGCCCGTGCCGCCACCGAGCACCTCCTCGCACTCGGGCACGACACCGTCCACTATGTGGCGATTCCCACCTCGACCGGGACCCAGGGCTCGGTGGGACCGCGCGCGGAAGGCTGGCGCCAGGCCCTGGAAGCGGCCGGCGTCACCGCTCCCGAGCCGTCCGGCAAGGGGTGGGACTCCCAGGCCGGATACGAGGCCGGGCAGAAACTCGCCAAGAACCGGGACGTCACCGCGATCCTCTGCGGCAACGACGACCTGGCGCTGGGTGTCCTGCGGGCCCTGCACCACGCGGGCCGGCGGGTTCCCGAGGACGTCAGCGTCATCGGATTCGACGACGCCCCGCACTCCGCATTCGTCACACCGTCCCTCACCACGGTCCGCATGGACTTCCAGGGGCTGGGCCGCACCGCCTTCGGGCTGCTGCGCACCCAACTCGACACCGAGCAGCAGGCACCCGCGCCGGTGCCGGCCGAACCCACCCTCGTCCTCCGGGAGAGTGCGGGTTCCCCAGAGACATAAGCCGCACCGGACGCTCTCTCGCTCGCCGTCACCCCAGGTCACCGCCCCGCAGCCGGCCCCGCCTGGGCAGCACCGCTCCGCCTCCTTCCCCTTACGACCAAGGATCTCGCCATGAGAAGAGCCGTCTCCGTCCTTGTCACCGCCTGTCTGCTCGGGCTGACCGCCACCGCCTGCAGCGACAGCACCGCCGGCGGCACCGGCGCCGCACCCGAGGGAACGGTCGACCCCACCGCGAACCTCAAGGGCGTCGAGCTCACCATGTGGACGGCCCAGAACAGCGTCGGACAGCCCAAACAGGCCATCGAGGCGTTCGAGAAGGCCACCGGCGCCAAGATCAACACCGAAGTGATCCCCGACCCCTACGAATCGAACGTCCCGACCAAGCTCGCCTCGGGCGTCAAGCCGGACCTGATGTTCTGGCAGCCCACGGGCAGCACACTGCCGTTCATCCAGCCGCAGCAGAACCTGCTCCAACTCGACAACGAGGACTGGGTCTCCAAGCTCGGCAAGACGGAGAAGGGCCTCGGCCAGGTCGACGGCCACCGCTACGCGGCCATCGTCACCAGCCCCGCGGTCCTCGGCATCTACTACAACAAGGACGTCTTCAAGAAGGCCGGCATCACCTCGATGCCCAAGAGCTACGACGACCTCCTCGCCACCGCCCGGACGATCAAGTCCAAGACGGGCACCGCACCGTTCTTCGAGGTCGGCGGCGACAAGTGGCCCCTGCAGTGGCAGGTCCAGGTGCAGATGACGGACCTGCCGCAGACGTTCTGGGACAACCTCAACAAGAACAAGGACAGCTGGACCAACGAGGCCATCGTCGACGCCATCACCAAGTACAAGACGAAGGTCCTCGACGGCGGCCTGGCGCAGAAGAACTACAAGACCGCCACGTTCGTCGACCAGGGCAAGGCGATCATGGACGGCAGCGCCGCGATGGCCCTCAACGTCACCTCGCTCCAGTCCCAGATACAGGCCACCTCCAGCACGGAGGAGATGGACAAGAAGCTGGGCTGGTTCCCCATCGCCAACAGCGCCGCCGGCGCCGAGTACTCGCCCGACCAGACCAACGGCGTCGTCGCCTTCAAGACCGGCGACACCAAGCGTCAGAACGCCGCCCGGCAGTTCCTGTCCTACTGGCTCGGCCAGGACTACCCGGACTACATCAAGGCCAACAAGCTCGTGTCGGTGCAGCCGTCGGTGCCCAACCCCGACGGACTGCCGCAGACCGCGATCGCCCAGGCCGAGGCGCTGTCCACCGCCACCGGCGTCTTCCAGGTCAAGGCACTCACCGCGCCCGACATGCACCTCGCCCTCGCCGACATGATCTACGGCAAGAAGACCCCCAAGCAGGTCGCCCAGGCCGCCCAGGACCAGTTCCAGCAGGTCCTCAAGGCGCGCGGTGTCTCCGGCTTCTGACCGGCGTCCCTTCGCCAGCCCGTTCCCCGGGCCGCCCGTCATCGGCGCGCCCGGGGCCCGTAACCGGAGGTAGGAAAGTGGTGGACACCGCCGCCAGGGGCGTCATCGAGCCCACGCGCGCGAAGGACCGGAGCGGCCCGCCCCGTCGCGGTCGGCGCACCCGGAAGAAGGCCGACCAGCCGTGGTGGTTCGCGCTTCCCGCGCTCGCCGTGTTCGGTGTGTTCTTCCTGCTGCCGAACCTGCTGAACTTCGTCTATCCGTTCACCGACTGGTCGGCGTTCCACCCGCAGATCAGCTTCGTGGGCCTGGACAACCTCAAGACCATCCTCGACGACGGATCGATGCTCCGGGACATCCGCATCACCCTGGTGTACGCGGTCCTCGTGGCCCTCTTCCAGAACGGCTTCGGTCTCGGCCTCGCCCTCCTGCTGGAGCGGGACACCCGCTTCAACCGCTTCTTCCGCGCGGTCTTCTTCCTGCCCGTGCTGATCTCCGCCCTGGCCGTCGGCTACATCTTCAAGGCCCTGCTGGAGCAGGACGGGGCGCTCAACGGCGTGCTGTCCTCCCTCGTGGGACACCAGGTCGACACCCCCTGGCTGGGATCGACCACCTGGACCCTGGTCGTGGTGACCCTCATCCACGGCTGGAAGTGGATGGGCCTGGCCATGCTCATCTATCTGGCGGGCCTGAAGAGCATGCCCGACGACGTGCTGGAAGCCGCCCGGATCGACGGGGCCGGCGCCTGGCGCACCTTCTGGTCGATCCGGTTCCCGCTGCTGGCGCCCGCGGTGACGTTCAACGTGACCACCGCGCTGATCGGCTCCATGAACACCTTCGACATCGTCCAGGCCACCACCGCGGGCGGCCCCGGCAGCGAGACCG
This sequence comes from Streptomyces sp. NBC_00019, assembly GCF_045041015.1. Taxonomy (NCBI): domain Bacteria; kingdom Bacillati; phylum Actinomycetota; class Actinomycetes; order Kitasatosporales; family Streptomycetaceae; genus Streptomyces; species Streptomyces sp. NBC_00019. The sequence continues at coordinate 9,856,339 of NZ_CP108302.1, read as the reverse complement.
AAGTGTTCAACATCTACATGTTCCGCATCTTCGGCCAGGGTCTGTACGCCCAGGCGTCCGCGATGAGCCTGGTCCTCTTCCTCATCGTCGTCGTCCTCGCCGTACCCGTCATCGTCGGCCTGCGGCGCAGGGAGAACGACCAGTGACCACCATGCCCGCGCTCGCCCCCGTACGCCGACGCCCCGTGCGGTGGGTCCAGCCCTTCGTCACCCTGGTCGTCGCGGCCGTCACCATCGGCATCCCGCTCTGGCTGGTCGCGGTGACCTCCGTGAAGCCGCAGGGCGAGGCGATCAAGCCCAACCTCTCGCTGCCGCAGCACATGCAGGCCGCCGAGAACTACCAACAGACCTTCGACGAGGGCAAGATCGTCCAGGGATTCGTCAACAGCCTGCTGGTCGTCGTCCCTTCCGTCGTCCTCGTCCTGCTGCTGGGCGCCGGCGCGGCATGGGTCTTCGCCCGACGCAAGGGACGCCTCGTCGGGACGCTGTACGCGCTGAGCATCAGCGGCCTGCTGCTCCCGCCCGCCGTCATCACCATCGTCATGGAGCTGCGCCAACTCGGCCTGGCGGGCACCCAGCTCGGCATGATCGCCGTCTACACGGGGATGTACCTCTCCACGTCGATCTTCTTCATGACCGGCTTCATCCGAAACCTCCCGGAGGAACTGGAGGAGGCCGCGCGCATGGACGGCGCGAGCCCGCCCCGGGTCTTCTTCCAGGTGATCCTGCCGCTGCTGCGCCCGGTCATCGCCACCGCGACGATCATGGTGATGCTCTTCGCCTGGAGCGACATCTTCTACGCCTTCTTCGTGCTGGGCGGCGGGGAGAAGGCCACGCTCCCGCTCAACCTCTACCAGGTCGCCAACGCCCAGCTGTACCTGAACAACTGGCACCTCGTCTTCGCCTACGTCGTGATGATGAGCCTGCCGATGGTGGCGGTCTTCGTCATCGCCCAGCGCCGGATCGTCGCCGGCATCACCAGCGGCGCCGTCAAGTAGCCCCACTCCCCTGATCTCCGGGGCGTGACTCCCCGCGCGCCCCGGCCCCCACATCCGGGCCACCCGGTCCACCTGGGTCCCCGGGCCCCACTCACGATCCTCCCGCAACGACGCGGGAGGCGGAGGACACACATGCCGCGAACCGAGCACGGATCACGCCACACCGCGCGCCTCATGGGGGCGATCGCCTTCACCGCCGCGCTGATCGGCACAGCCGTGACCATTCCCTCCGCCCAGGCGGCCACCGCGCAGGTCACCGTCGACCTGGGCAGAACCACCGGCGACGTGATGCACGGAGCCAACGGAACGCTGTACGGGCTCAGTGACGACAGCGTCCCCGGTGACGAACTGGTCGCACCGCTGCACATGACCACCGTCATACAGAAGGCTCCCGACGGCGCTCAGCACCCCAACGGCGACGCTCTCGCGATCAAGAAGGGCTACGACCGCAACGGCGGCGGCGAGGTCCACATCTACATGCAGGACGTCTACGCACAGTGGCCGTACGAGAACCTCGGCCTGAGCGACTACCTGACCAAGGTCGACACCATGGTCCGCAAGGTCGCGGCACGCCCCGACGCGGACGATTTCGTGTGGGTGCCCTTCAACGAACCCAACGGCAACTGGTATCCGGATCTGGGCAGTTCCGACAGCGCCAAGTACGCGAGCGCGCTGAGCAAGTTCCAGAGCGACTGGACCACCGTCTACCAGAAGATCCGCTCGATCATCCCCGACGCCCGGATAGCCGGCCCCAACGAGACCCACTACGACGCCAAGCTCATGGGCGACTTCTACCCGTGGGCCAAGGCCAACGGCGTACTCCCGGACATCACGACCTGGCACGAACTGGGCCCGGACTCCCTGAAGGACTTCGAGTCCCACCTCGCCGACTACCGGGCCATCGAGAAGAAGGCCCGGATCAGCGAGCGGCCGGTCAGCATCAACGAGTACGGCAACCGGCGTGACCAGTCCGTGCCCGGACAAATGGTCCAGTGGATGTCGATGTTCGAGCGCAACAAGGTCTACGCCGACCAGGCGTACTGGAACATCGCCGGAAACCTCAACGACAACGCCGCCCAGACCAACATCCCCAACGGCACCTGGTGGCTGCTGCGTTGGTACGCGGGCCTGACCGGCAAGACCGTCAAGCTGGACCCGCCGCAGCCCAACACCATCGACACCGTCCAGGGAATCGCCTCCCTGGACACCGGCCGCAAGCAGGCCCAGGTACTCCTCGGCGGCACCTCCGGCGACGTGAACACCGTGATCCGCAACATCCCGGCGCGCTTCGGCAAGAAGGTCAACGTCACCGTCGAGCGCATCGGCTGGAGCGGCTACGAGGGCGCCGCCGCGCCCAGCGTGGTGTCCCGCACCACCTCCAAGGTCGCCAAGAACGGCAGCATCAACGTGCCGCTGACCGGCCTGGACGCCATGTCGGCCTACCGCGTCACCGTCAACCCGGCCGGCAGCGGCTCGCCCACCGCGGCGAGCCTGCCCTGGTCCACTTCGTACGAGGCGGAGAACGCCACGATCACCGGCGGCACGGTCTACTCCCAGGGCTCGGTGACCAACCCCTACGGCTTCGCCACCTCGGGCACCAAGGACGTCGGCAGCCTGAACCAGTCCGACAGCAAGGTCGCCTTCACCGTCGACGTCCCGAAGACCGGCACGTACGACCTGGACGTCTTCTACGGCAACCAGTCCGGCGGGCCCGCCACCCAGACCCTCACGGTCGACGGCGGCTCACCCAGGACCCTCACCTACGGGTCCACCCTGAACTGGACCTACCGCGCCACGGCGAGCACGCCCGTGTCCCTGACGGCTGGCACGCACACCCTGACCCTGGCCAAGGGCACGAACGAGGTCACCCTCGACAAGATCGACCTCACCGCGTCCAGGACCCCGGACTCCGTCTACCCCGCGGCCTACACCGACATCAGCGGCTCCCCGTCCTACGACTACAGCGCCTCCGGCATCAGCGGCGCCGGCGCCCTGGTGCTGGACCGCCGCGACAAGGCCGCCTTCGACGTCTACGCCCCGGCCGACGGCTACTACACCGTGCACGCCCACTACGCCGCCACCGGCGACGCCACCCTGAGCATGGACGGCGCCGACGCCGCCGTCCTCTCCTCCACCCGGGGCCGCGTGACCGACAAGGCTCTGCGGCTGTACCTGTCGGCGGGCAACAACCGCATCACGGCCGCCGTCCCGGGCAAGGGCAGTCTCACCCTGCGCGACCTGCGCGTCACCGGCGTGGTCAGCACCTCGGGGGCCGAGACCTACGAGGCCGAGGACGCCGCCCCCGCCGGCACCGCGTCGGTCTCCGGCAACTCCTGGGCCTCCGGCGACAAGTACGTCGGCCACATCGGCCTGGGTGCCGCCAACACCCTCACCTTCAAGGTGAACGCCCCCTCGGCCGGGCGCTACGTGATGAACGTGCGCTACGCCAACAACGAGACCGCCGGGTCCGGGAACTACAACACCAACGTCGTCTCCCGGGCCGCGGACATCACCGTCAACGACACCTCCCAGACGGTCATGTTCCGCAACTCCTACAGCTGGTCCAACTTCTGGGACCTGCCGGTCTCGGTGACCCTCAAGGCCGGCGTCAACACCATCACCTTCGCCAACTCCGCCGCATACGCACCGGACATCGACAAGGTAACCGTCGCGCCGCTGAACGGCTGACGGCACCGCACACAATCCTGGCCCCCCGGACGGCAACAGCCGGTGGCGTCGCGGCTTCCTCGACGGAAGCCGCGGCGCCGGTCCGGGCACGGTCAGCCGTCGCGTGGGCCGCGGCTCGTCAGTTGCTCCACAACCTCGGCCGGCCTCAGTCCTCGCAGCCGCTCCAGCAGCGCGCTGATGGCCTTGAGGTCCGCGCGTACTTCACCGTCCTCGGCTTCGCCCCTGGCGTCGAGTTCGCGGACGAGGTCGAGACCCAGGTCGATCTCACCGTCGCCGACCTGCTCCTTGGCGTCGGTCACGAGCTGACCGGCGCGGGCGAGCAGTTTCGCCGCCTTGGCCGCCAGTCGCTCGTCCTTCAACAGGAGGGGGGCGAGCGGGACTTCGACCCGTTCGATCAGGGTGATCCACTCGCGGCCGGCCTCGGTCTTCGCCAGCGCGTCGTCGCGGACGGTACGCAGGGCGTCCACCTCGTTGCGGCGCCCCAGCAGTTTCAGGCCGATCAGGTCGAAGGCGCAGATGCTCTGCTGAGCGAGCGCCATGAGGCCCGACTTGGCATCGCGTTTGATGAGGGTGGGGTCCGCCGGGTGGAAGGAGTCCTCGATGGTGGCCGCCCTCGGCCCGGTCTCGAAGGTGAAGCCGTAGGTCTTGCCCAGGGCGGGGTTGGCGATGTGCCGGCTGTAGGCGTAGTCGCTCTGCGTGCCGGTGGTGGCATACAGCGCGCGCCCGGTCTGCGGGGTGTACGCCCGCCCGCGCACCGCGGCGATCGCGTCCACGATCCGGCCCGCCACCGTCTCGAAGCGCTGCTGGTCGCGGACGGTGATGTACTCCTGGTAGCCGGGAGTACCGATGGGCGCGCACGTTCCCGTCGGCAGTGTCGTGAAGCGCTGCGCCGGGTCGGTGCTCTGGTTGAAGGCGTGGCCCCACGGATACAGGACGAGTTCCGAGTACGAGTGCACGTCCGCGAAGGTGTGGATGGTCCGGGTGTCCAGCAGATGCTTGACGTTGCGTGTCTCCGGCTCCGAGAAGGCGCCGGGCCCGGCGTAGACGTCGCTGCAGGGACTGCACGAGGTCTGGCCCTCGGTGACACCCCAGAGGATGGCCGCGTTGCGGTTGAGGTCGACGCCGTCGCAGGCGGTTCCCGGGTTGTCACGCAGGTTCTTGCGCCACATGCCGTCGACCGTCAGCACGTGCTGGCGGCCGTCGGGGTTGATGCAGGGCACGATCCACACATCGAGGGTCTCGAGGATGAGCTTGACGTCCTGGGCGCTCCAGGTGCGGCCGCCGTAGACGATGTCGGTGCCGTTCAGCCGGCTCACGACAAGGTCGACGGCGAGTTCCACGAGTGCGTCGGGGTTCATCAGCTCACGGGAATGGGTGCCGCCGACCAGGAGCACGCCCCGCCGGTCGGTGCCGCTGCCGGAACGCATGCGCAGGGCGAACACGTCACGTCCCTGCACCGAGCGTTCCGGCAGCCTGACCCTGGTGCACAGCTGGGGGAACCAGTTCGCGAGCGCCGAGGTCAGCGAGTCGAGCTGGGCGACCGTCCGGTACATCACGCACCCCCCGACCGCTCGATGCCCTGGACCCGTTCCTCCAGCCAGGCCATCACCGACTCGTCCGTCTCCACCAGTTCGGCGGGAACCGGCCGTACGGGCACCAGGGCGCGCAGGTGGACCTCGTAGCCGCTTTCCAGCAGCCGTCGGCATTCCTCCGGTGTGACAAGCAGGCGGACCTCGTCCTCGGGATCGGGCATCCGGTCCAGATCGAGGTCGGCGACGGCGCGGAGGCTACGGGCGGTGACGCCGGGGTGCACGGTCGCGTCGAAGCGGATCGCCGGATTTCCGGGCGGTGGCTGCGCAGCGCGTTCTGATGTCTCGTTCATGGTCGTCTCCCTTGGTGCTTTGTCCGTCTCACGTGTGGAGCCGAAGCCGGCGGGCGCGCGCGTGCGCGGGGGAAGACGAAGAGCACGGCGCCGACCAGAGCGGGAAGGCCGGGACGAAGGTCAGCTTCCTTGAATAAAGAAGCAGGTTAAATCCGACAATCCACCATTACTTCCGATACTGGGACCACGCCCGACCTCTGTCAACTTCGACGCCGCAACTGGAAGTCCGTGCCTCCAGAAGCGGCGATCTCCCCCTGCGCGTCAGGGAGTTCGCTTTCCTTCATGGTCACACCACGCCTCTCCCCCGGCCTAGGACACGCCGTCGAGCGGCCGGAGAAAACGGCGTTCGTACCGCTTGATGCAGCGCGTGCGACGAGCCAGTTCGAGCGCGTCCTGGCACTCCGGATCCGACACGCTGTCCGTGCGGTACTGCTCGTAGGCGGCGAGACTGGGAAACGAGAAGAGGGCGTAGGCGATGTCGCTGTCGCCCTCGCTCGGCAGGAAGTAACCGTGGTGCGTCCCGCCGAAACGGTCGACGAGCCGGACCCAGCGACGGCCGTATTCCTCGAAGTCCTCCAGCTTGTCCGCGTCGATCTCGTATTTCAGGTGAATGGTGATCATGGGTACATGATGCATCGAGTCGACGCAGGCTCGATGGGCGACTGCCGCGGGCCCGGTCGTAATTCGCTTGCTCTGGGCACGGGTGAACGCTGCACTGAGCCCAGGCACCACGGGTTGTGGTGCCGGTATTGCGAGGAGGCAGCGGCGCCGATGGAGATTCGTTCCACGACCGACGAGGACTTTGACGTCTTCGTCGACACAGTCCATGCCGCGTTCGGGAGCTTCCCGGAGACCCCGGTCGAGGGCGGCGGGCTCTGGTGGTCGGCGCTCGAGACAGACCGCGGCCTGCTCGCCCTGACGGCGGACGGGCGGCCTGTCGGCACCGCCGCCACGCACTCCTTCGAACTCACCCTGCCCGGCGAGACCCTCGTCCCGGCCCCCGGAGTGACCGCCGTCGGTGTCCTGCCCTCGCACCGGCGCCAGGGCGTGCTCACCGCGATGATGCGGCATCAGCTCGCCGAGCTGCGGGCCGGCGGGGAGTTCCTCTCCGTACTGCTGTCCTCCGAGGCCACCATCTACGGCAGGTTCGGCTACGGACCGGCGACCTACACGGGGCAGCTGACGGTGGAACGCCACCGGGCCGCCCTCGCCCTCCCCCGGGCGCACGGAGCGGCCGAGGCCCGGGCGGCCGGCTCGGTCGAGGTGCTGCGGCGTGCCGAGTGCGGCCAGATCCTGGAAGAGGTCTACGACCGGTACCGCCGCGCCCAGCCCGGCGCGCTGTCCCGGCCGCACCGCTGGTGGGCCTTGCGCGCGGGGCAGTCCCCGATCTCGCAGGCGCCACGCTACGTCGCCGTTCACCGGGACGCCGACGGTGTCCCGGACGGTTACGCCAGCTACTCGCTCGAGTCCGGCACCCTCACGGTCGACGAGACCATCACCACCGATGACGCCGTCTTCACGGTCCTGGCCCGGTTCGTTCTCGAACATGACCTGGTCTCTCAGGTCGTGTTCAAGCACGTCCCGCCCGAGCACCCGCTGCGCTGGCAGCTCGAGGACTTCCGCTCCGGCCAGGTGAGCGGCCAGATGGACTGGCTCTGGGTGCGGATCCTGGACGTCCCCGCTGCTCTGACCGCGCGCGGCTGGTTCACGGACGGCGAGCTCGTCCTCGACGTCGCCGATCCGTTCCTCGGCGAGGACGGCCGCTATCTGCTGACCGTCCGGGACGGCAAGGCCGACTGCGCCCCCACGGACCGGAAGCCCGACCTGTCCCTGGACATCAGGGACCTGGGCTCGATCTACCTCGGCGGCACCACTCCGAGCACGCTCGTGCGTGCCGGACACGTCCGAGCCCACCACCCGGGCGCAGCGACCCTCGCCGACGCCCTCTTCCGCACCGAGCGCTCCCCGCACTGCCTGCACTGGTTCTGACCCGCGCTCGCAGCCCCTGCACGAGTCTCGTTTGTCCGAGCAGGGAACGAGCCATCCGGGCCCCTACGGCAGTTTGCCGTAGGGGCCCGGACGCACAACCTCCGCGCCTCAGCGTGCTATTCGGTGCGCAGTGCCGTGGCGGTTCGGGATCGGGCGGCCCAGCCGGCGGGCAGGAGGGCGCCCAGGGTGGCGATGAGCAGGCCGCCGAGGGTGAGCGGGAGCAGTTCGGCCGCGTGGTAGACGGCGGTGACGGATCCGGGGAGGCGAAGTCCCACACTGTCGCCCATCGCGGGGATGACCCAGCCGTGCAGGGCCACACCGAGGGGTACGCCCAGCGCGCCCGCGACCAGTCCGGTCACGACGACAGAGGTGAGGACCATCGCGACGGTCTGTCGGGGGGTCATGCCGAGCGCCTTGTGGACGCCGATCTCCCGGACGCGCTCGCGGGTGTCGAGCAGCACGCCGTTCAGTACGCCGAGCGCGGCGACGGCGACGAGCATCAGGGTGAGGATCGCGGACAGTGCGTTGAGCGTGACGACCATGTCGCTGCCGGAGTTGAGCCCGCCGGCCCGCGCGGTGGCACCGAGTGGTGTCAGGTCCTTGTTCAGGGTGTCGGCGTAGGCGGTGGCGTCGGTGCCTGAGGTGACCGCGATGTGATGGCTCGTCTCCGTCAGGTCGGGATGCGCGTCCTTGAGCGTCGAGGCGTCGGTGAAGACCTGCATGCCGTCGTTGCGGGTGTCGAAGACCTCGCCGACGATCCGGACGGTGACCGGCCGGGCCAGGCCGTTGAGGGTGACGGTGTCGCCGACGTGGGTGCTGGTGGCGGCCAGGAAGGGGGTGGGGACCACGGCCTCGCCGGTGTGCTCGATCCAGCGGCCCGAGACCATCGTGTAACCGCCCCAGGAGGCGTCGCCGGTAAAGGAGTTCACCTCGATGGTCCCGGTCAGACCGGACACGGTCGCCCGTACTCTCGTAGCCCTGTAGTACCTCCCGGTCCCGGGTGCGGCCTCGATGGCCGCGGCGACCGCGGCGGGATCGACTTCGGGCTGCTTCTCGGAGCCGGTGCTCCGGGGTCCGAAGTCCTGCACGGGCGCGGGGACGACGACATCGGCCACGTTGTGGGCCCTTGCTGTCATCACCTGGCCGAGCGAGGCGCCCATCCCCACCGTGAACGTGACGGCGATGGCGCCGAACAGGACGGCGGTGCCCATGGCCAGCGCGCGGGCGGGCCGTGCGAAGGGCCGGGCGAGGCCCAGGGCGACGGGTTGCGGCAGCGGCAGCCGTCCGGCGAGGCGGGCCGCCCACCGGCCGCGCCCCGCCGAAGCCGTACGCCCGACGGCGAGCGCGTCGACGGTACGCAGACGGCCCGCCCGCAAGGCACTCGCCCAGGCGGTCGCCGCCACCAGGCCGAGCACCCCCGCGATCACCGTCAGGTCGACCCAGGGGGCGACGGCCAGGGACGAGGAGCTGTAGACGTCCTGGGCCTCGGCCAGGACGGGGACGGCGAGCAGGTGCCCGGCGAGCACTCCGAGGGTCGCGCCCACGGCGGCCGGGATCAGCGCCTGGCCGACGTAGGCCCGTACAACCTGGGCCGGGGTGAAGCCGACGGCCTTGAGGACCCCGATACGGCGCGTTCCCGTGCCGACGGCCGACGCGACGACGTTGCCGACGATGAGCACCGACATGACCAGGCCCAGGGCGCCGAAGGCCATGAGGAAGGGGACGTAGAGGGCGGTGTCGCGCTCGACGGTCTTCTTGACGGTGAGCCAGGACTGTTCGCCGACGGCGGCTCCCTGCGGCAGGGACCGGGTAACGGCCTTGCCGCCCGCGGTGATCTGCGCGGCGGTGCCGGCGTCGGTGAAGCGGTAGAGCATCTGGTGGCCGCCGCTGCCGGTCGCGGTGAGCGCCGGCATCTGGGACGGCAGGACCCAGGCGTCGGCGGTCTGCGTGACCGAGCGGGCCTCACCGACCACCGTCAGCGTCGGGTCGCCGGGCAGGTCGGGGAAGGTGACCTTCATGCCCAGGGTCGCGAGGAGCGCGGAGTCGGCGGACACCACGATCTCGCCGGAGTGCCTGGGCCAGCGTCCATCGAGCAGTGTCAGCTCGTCCACGTCCCGGCCGGGACCGTCCCGGCCGACCACGGTCATCGGCCAGCCGGGGCCGCCCATGCCGTCCGACCGCGGGGTGAGTGTCGCTGTGGGGAACGGGCCGGCGGCATCGCTCACCCCTTCGGCGTCCTTGGACGTCGACAGCTGTCCGGCGCTGACCGTGTCCGCGTCGAACTGCAGGGACAAATGCGCCCCGTGCCGGCGCGCGAACGCGTCGTCGAAGGGCGCGCCCGAGACCACGAGCAGGGTTCCGCCGAGGACGGAGGCGGCCACCGCCATCATCGTGGCGAGTCCGATCACCAAGGTCTGCACCCGGCGTCGTGCGACCCCTGAGCGCACCACCTTGCCGAGCGCGCTCATCGGACGGCCTGCGGGGTGACGGCCTGCGACCCGGTGTCCTGCGTGATCCGGCCGTCGGCGATGTGGACCGTGCGGTTCGTGCAGGACCGGGCCAGAGCCAGGTCGTGGGTGACCACGACGATGGTCTGGCCCTCGGCGTTGAGGCCGCTGAGCAACTCGCTGACGTCCTGTCCGGCGGCCGTGTCCAGGGCCCCCGTCGGTTCGTCGGCCAGGAGCAGCGCGGGCCGGTTCATCAACGCCCGGGCGACCGCGACGCGTTGCCGTTCGCCACCGGACAGCCGTCCCGGGTAGGCGCGGGCGTGCCGGTCGATGCCCAGCAGTTCCAGGAGTTCTGCCGCCCGGCGGCCCGCCTCGCCCCGTGCCATGCCGGTGAGGCGCGCGGGCAGCTCGACGTTGTCGGTGACGGTCAGATCGTCGAGCAGGTTGAAGAACTGGAAGACCATGCCGATCCTCGAGCGCCGGTAGAGGGCCGCACCGGCTTCACCGAGCCGGTCCACCCGCACCCCGTCCACGGTGACGGTCCCCGCATCGGGCCGGTCCAGGCCCGCGATCAGATTGAGCAGCGTGGACTTGCCGCTGCCGGAAGGGCCAAGGATCGCGACGGCCTCGCCGGGTTGCACGGTCAGCGACGCCTCGTGCAGAGCGGGCGGGCCGTCGTCGTATCGGCGGCTCACCTCGCGCAGTTCGATCACCGGCATGGTCATGAAGGGCTCCTCGGGTAAGGGCGGTTGGCTGCGTGAACGCTAGGAGCGGGCCCGGCCGGCACGCGTCGCCCGCTCGAACCCCTTGCGGTACCGAGCTGGGATGAGCCCCGCAAACGTCATCCCTGCGATGTAGGCGGGTGATGTATCCGGTGCGGCGGAAATGACCACGGGGGCGGACTCCGCGGGTCCGCGCGGCGGCGAGAATGATCCGGTGACGGACGTACGTACGATGCTGGCGCGGATGCGGGGAGCCGCCCGCCGCACGGTCCGCGACGCCAGGGTTCCGAGCGGTCCGCCGCTGCGGCCCACCCGGCGCGCCTGGCAGTTCGACGCAGTGGTGGCACTGGTGATCGGCATCTCCACCGTCTACTACGGCCTCGACAACGTCGACGTCGTCGTGGTGCGGGAGATCGCACCCGGCGTGGCGTACACCGTGGTGCGCCCGTCCGGCCCCGGCGGGCTGGCCTTCATGGTGAGCCTCGCGGTCGTCGCCTCGGGCGCCCTGGCGCTGCGCCGCCGCTATCCGCTCGCCGTGCTGTGCGTCGTGACGGCGGCGACACTGGCGACACCGCAGAGCGTGCTGCGGCTGACCTTCTACGCGTTCATCATCGCCGTCTACAGCGCCGCCGTGTACAGCCCGTACCGGGTGGCGGCCCTGGCGGCGCTGCCGGTGTCGGTCGTCCTGGTCGGCACCGCGGGGGACCCGGTGACACCGATCGTCCCCAACGACTACATCGCCCTGCTGATCCTGGTCCCGATGGCCGTGGCCGCCATCGGCCTGCGCACCTGGAAACTCCGGACCGACGAGGGCCGTACCCGGATCTCCACCCTGGAACTGGAACGGACCGAGGAACTGCGCCGGGCCGTCGAGCACGAGCGGGCCAGGATCGCCCGCGAACTGCACGACGTCGTCACGCACAACGTCAGCGTGATGATCATCCAGGCGGGCGCCGCCCGCAAGATCATGAACACTTCGCCCGAGGAGGCCGGCGAGGCACTGCTCGCCGTCGAGGCGGGTGGACGGGCGGCCATGACCGAACTGCGCCACGTCATGGGACTGCTCACCATGGCCGACGAGGACGAGGGGACGTCCAGCGGTGCGGACCTGGCCGAGACGGCGGAGGAGCTGACCCCACAACCCGGCCTGGACCAGCTGGAATCGCTGGTGGGGCGGGTGCGGGACACCGGACTGCCCGTCGACCTGACCGTGACCGGGCCGCCCCGTCCCCTCCCGCCCGGCCTCGAACTCGCCGCCTACCGCGTGGTCCAGGAAGCCCTCACCAACACCGTGAAGCACGCGTCCGGCGCCAGGGCCGCCGTGACCGTCGACTACGGCCCGGACCGGCTCCGGGTCGAAGTCACCGACACCGGCGGGCACTCGGGCGGGACCGTCGGAAGCGGCCGGGGCCTGATCGGGCTGCGCGAGCGCCTCGCCGTCCACGACGGAACCCTCACCACCGGCCGACGCCTGACGGGCGGCTACCGTGTGGAAGCCCTGATCCCCCTGGAGGGACCGTGACCGAGCCGCTGCGTGTGCTCCTCGCCGACGACCAGACCCTGGTCCGCACCGGATTCCGGTTGATCCTCCGCGCCGACGGCATCGACGTCGTCGCCGAGGCGACCAACGGGAGCGAAGCTGTCGAGGCGGTCCGCCGTACCCGGCCCAACGTGGTCCTGATGGACATCCGGATGCCCGAGATGGACGGCCTGGAGGCCACCCGCCGCATCCTCACCGGGGCCGCCGACGCGCCGCGCGTCATCATCCTCACCACGTTCGACCTCGACCGGTACGTCTACGCCGCCCTGTCCGCCGGAGCCAGCGGCTTCCTCCTCAAGGACGTCACCCCCGAGCAACTGACCGCGGCCGTCCGCACGGTCCGCACCGGCGACGCCCTCCTCGCACCCACCATCACCCGCCGCCTCGTGCAGCGGTTCGCACACCAGGGCAGCGACACCGCCGCCCTCCACCGCGACCTCGCCTCGCTCACCCCACGCGAACTGGAAGTCCTCGGCCTGCTGGCCCGGGGCCTGAGCAATGCCGAACTCGCCACCCGCCTCCATCTCGCCGAGGCGACGGTCAAGACGCACGTCGCCCGCATCCTCGCCAAACTCGGACTCCGTGACCGTGTCCAGGCCGTCATCGTCGCCTACGAGACAGGGCTGGTCAGCGTCGGCGCGGGCGGGGCCGCCCAGCAGCCGACCGAGCAGACGTAGCGCGAAGCCGAGACCTGGCACTGCCAGGCGGAACCTGCGTCTGTCAGTCCCCGCGCGTCCGCGAGGAGCGCCAACCGCCCTGCCATCACACTGAGTTGGTGGAGTCTCGCTCCGGATGTCGGGTAATTCCCTGCCCGGCCGCGGAGATTCAGGGATCCTGGGTGGCCGTGACCGAAAATCTGAGCGACAACACTCCGGGCCATGAGGTCAAGGCGCTTCTTCGAGTCCTGCACGGGCAACGGCGCCACGTCGTGGACATCCTCGACGGGCTCGATGCGCAGGATCTACGACGGCCCGTGCTGCCGTCCGGATGGCACTGCCTGGGGCTGGTCCAGCACCTCACGCTGGACGTCGAGCGGTTCTGGTTCCGCGCGGTCGTCGCCGGGGACCAGCAAGTCATCCGCGGCCTGACGAGCGACGATGAAGCCTGGCAGGTATCCCCGGAAGTCACGGCCGTCGACGTGCTCGACCGATACCGCCAGGAGGCGGCATTCGCCGACGACGTCATCACCGCCACCCCTGCTGACGCCGCGTTGGCCTGGTGGCCCCACGACCTGTTCGGCGAACCACATCTGCACACCCTGCGCGACGTGCTGCTGCACGTCATCACCGAGACCGCGTGCCACGCCGGCCACCTCGACGCGGCCCGAGAGCTGATCGACGGCCGCCGCTGGCTGGTCCTGACCTGAGAGTCCCGATCCGGCTCCGCGATCCTCCGACCCGATCCCCGGAGAGGGGCGGCCGCGGGCTGGCTGCCCCAGGAGGAAGAGTGCCGGAAATGGGAATATTCTCCTTATATGCCACCTACGCGTGCGCGACCCATCGCCTTGGCGGTCATCCTCGGTCTCGTGGCAGTGCTCGGGATCTTCTGGCTGGTCAGATCCGCCACCATTGATGGGCAGAATGCCTCTGATGAAGGCCCGGTCAGCTCCGTGACCGGCTCAAACGGCACCGATCCCAACGCCAGGACCGGCACCGACCCTGGCACCGGCACCGGTCGCTCGGATGACGGAGACTCCAGCTCCCCATCCACCTCGCAGGGCACATCGACCGCCGGAAACAGCACGCCGGGCGGCGAGACACGCAAGAGCGATCGACGATCCATTCACGTCAACGGCGTCCACCTCGACGGCAACCGCAACGGTCCCGGTTGTGTGACCATCATCAACAAGACGGCCACTGCCGGCACCATCAACAGTGTCTCCTTCACCGTGACCGCCGGCCCGGCCACTCCGGCGGTCCGTTCCGACGACGCCGCGCATTGTTCCCTCGACGGTAACCCTGCGTGTCGCGGGATCAATCTGACCGAGGGCGACCAGTGCGTGGCGGGGGCTGTCCTCCCGTCAGACGCCCCAGCAGGTGAGTACACGGTCACCGCGGTCGTCCACTTCACGTACCTGTGCGACAACGCCGAGAACTCCCCGTGCAACGAGGTGCCGGACTGGGGCGGTTCGCCACCGACGTCGCAGAATCCGGTGCAGATAAGTGGTTCAAGTTCCAACAACGTTCCCACACTGACGATGTCTGTCGGAGGGGCGGCGGAAGACAGCCCGCCGGACGAGTTCTCCCCGCCGTCCGACGACACGCCTGTCCCGGACTCCCCGCCGTCGCCCGACACCGACTCCCACGAGGAGTTCCAGCCCCCGCCCGACGAGCCGTTGACCGGGGAGCAGGGCTGATGGCCACGGTTCCCCCACCCGAACCGCCACCCACGCCCCCTGCCCCGGAACCAGCCGGGGAACCCGAGTCCTCCACCGACCAGCAGCCCGTCTCGGCCCGCATCCGCCAACTGGCCGAGGCCATCGGCCCGACGACACTGGCCACCGCGCTGCTTGTCTACTTCGGCTACGTCGCCACCCGCGCCCGCTACCAGTACTTCGGCGTTCCCCTGGACATGACGGGCCTGTCCAATCAGGACTTGATGCTGCAGGGCCTCGAAGTGGTGTACGTCCCGGCGGCCTTGATGTTCCTCGGTGTCCTGACGTGCGTCGGAATCCACGCCTTCGTCAAGTGGCTGCTCGCTCGCGACACGGGCGACGACTCCTCCACCACCCATGCCCTTCTGGCGTACCTCATCATGCTCGTCGGGGTCCTCCTCATTGCCAGAGCCCTCATCGGCATGTTCGTCCAGGGCTCCGACACCAGCGTCATCATCGGCGCCACACCTCTGTCGCTGGCGATCGGACCGGCGGCGGTGGCGTACGGCATGTGGGTCTACACGCAGCAGCGCGGGCGGACCTTGCTGTCGCGGCGCCTGGCACGCAATGGCGCGCTGTGCGCCGTGGGGCTGTTCATCGCCGGGCTGTTCTGGGCCTCGACCCAGCTGGCCTGGGCGTACGGCACAGGTCGAGGCGAGGAGGACGCATCCAGGCTGGACCTCCGACCGGAAGTCGTCATCGACACCAAGGAACCACTCGACGGCCTGCCCACCGGGGTCACGGCAACCCGGCTCGACAACTCCGAGAAGGAGGGAAGGGCGTACCACCACCGTTACGCGGGCTTCCGGCTGTTGCTGTCATCCGGCGGGCGACTGTTCCTGGTCACCCCGGACTGGGAGCTCGGCCGCGACCGGACGATCGTTCTCCCCTACGGAGACGACATCCGGGTACAGCTCATGCCCCAACCCTGAGCTCCCCTCCCGGTCGACTCCGAGCCGGAGAAGGAGCACGCTGAGCAAACAGCCTTCGATACCTTCGTCCGGCAGTGCGGCAAGGCGTCCCGGGCCCAGGTACAGAAGACGTTAGGGAGCGGGACGATGGACCTGTTGCCGGTCGAGATCAAGGTCAACATCGAGAGCGACGTGGCGGCGGCTCTGTCGCTCCTCGGCGCAGCGCACGGCGAGATGACCACGCGCCAGATCTGGTTCGCCGAGGACCGGGACGGCGCCGCCGAGGGCCGGGTACCACTGCTGGACGCCGGCGTGATCGTGCGGTTCAGGATCGGTGGCGGTGCGGACGATCTGACCGTCAAGTTGCGTCCGTGCGACCGGGGGCAGCTGGTCGGCCGGTTCTCCACCCCGTTCGACGCGGAGCCGTTCACCTACAGGATCGAGGAGGACTGGTCGGTGAACCGCCGTGTGCTCGCCGCCTCCCTGGTGCACAGTCACCCACCGGGGGCGCTGCTGGGCGCGGTGGCTCCCGGAGCCGATCCCGCCGCGCCGATCGATGCGGTGCAGGATCAGTTCCTGCACGCCTGTGCTCCCGCCGTCCAGCTCAATGGGCTGGTGGCGCTGGGGCCGATCCTCGCGACCAAGGTCGACGACGTTCCGCTGGGCGACCTGAAGGTGAACCTGGAGTCGTGGTCGGTCGCCGGTATGGAGTTCCTGGAGGCCTCGATCCGGGTGAAGCCCAAGGACGAGGACGACGCCAAGGAGTTCACCATGCGGGCCGAGCGCAAGCAGCGAAAGCTGCAGGAGGCGGTGCGGGAGCGCGGGGTGTCGCTCTCCGAACACCCGGAGAACAAGACCCGACGCGTCCTCACCGCCTTGGTGGCGGCCGGGCGGCGCTGATCCAGCACAACGAGCGCTGAGGACCAGCTGGCCCATGGTGTGCCTCCCGTCTCGGTTGACGGACTGTCATCACGGCCACGGCTCCGTGGGCCGCACCGTGTCGAAGGCCAGCCCGCTGGAGCTCTCCCCGGTGCCGGGGGCCTTCTCCCGGCGTACCCAGCTGTGCCAGGAGCCGTCGAACCAGCGGGCCAGCACCGGGCGCCGGGTGACGAACACGCCGTCGCGCGGCACCTCTTCCTCGTGCATCCACAGTCCGGGGGTGATGAGCCGGCCCTCCGGGCGTGAGTCGAGGCCGGGGCCGGTGAGCCTGGCCAGCCGGAATCGGATCCGGTCGGTGCCGACGGCTTCCGGGACGAGGGGGAACCAGTAGTCCGGCACGATGCTCTGCACGGCGTACGCGGGCAGTTCGCCGGCCGTGGCGGGCTCGGGGGGTGTGGTGCGGGCCCAGCGGTCGCGGCGGTCGACCTGTTCGCCCCGGCCGTCGGTGTAGTGGTGCTGGACGGCCCACGCCAGGTTCGCCAGTTCGTCACGGGCCAGCACCACGCGCTCCAGCGGCTGCCCCGTCTGGCCGCGTTCGGTGGGCAGGACCAGCAGTCCGGAGGCCGCCGGGTGGTCCGGCTCCGGGCTGCTCAGGGTGAACATCGACCAGGCGGGATCGTCCTGGCCTGCGCGCCGGACCAGATGGTGGCGGCCGAAGACGTCACGCACGAGGAGTTGGTCCAGGACGGTCAGGGAAGCCGTCGGCACCTCCAGGGGCACCAGGAACCAGTCGTTGCCGAAGACCGTGGCGAAGGAGATCAGCAGCAGGCGGCCCGTGTCCAGTGTGGACACGTCCGCCGCCCCGAGGTCGACGCGCGCGTCCTCCATCTCCCAGAACCGGTCGGCCGGCAGTCCGCCGTAGCGGATCGTCGAGGGCAGGCCCTCCTCGGTGAACGTGCTGCGTTCGCCCTGCGATGCCGCCACGGCGTCGGGGTCGGGGTGCACATCCAGGCTGTACCAGTCGAGGCCGTCGCCCTGGTACTCCTCGGCGCGCAGCACGGTCCCGGCGGTGGACAGTTCGGCGCCGTACTCGAAGCGGTGCGGGTCGAAGCAGTCAGGGCCGCGCTCGGCGAGCTGTCCTGCCCACCAGGTCCGCCACCGGGCGGCCACCTCGCCGAGCCGCGCGTCGGGTCCGCTGTCGAAGGTGCCTGCGTCCAGCGCTGCCGCCACCGACGCGGCGTCGGGCAGCCGGCCGTCAAGCAAGCCGATCAGGCTCGTGTCCGTCTGGCCGGACTGCAGCCGGTGGGGTGCCAGTGCCGCGAGGGCGGCGGTGAACAGCCCGGCGTCGTCGGTCATCCGCAGCAGGGCGGCACCGCCCTCGGCGCGCAGCCGTTCGTCGGCCTCTACGGGCTCGTCCTCGACCTGGCTGTCCAAGGGCCCGAGGCGCGGATCGTAGGGCACCCAGTCCGTGCTCCCGCCCGGCCGCCAGGCGTCGATGGGCGAGCTGCCGCCGGCCATGCGGACCACCGCGGGGGAACCGGCGTCCTGGGCGCCGAACTCCCCGAACTGCCACTGCCGGGTGAGCAGCCACAGCGGGTCGTGGACCCGGGCGGCCAGTCCGGTTTCGACGTCGGAGGTGCGATGGCGGGGCTCCAGCATGAAGGGACCCTCCGGGTCGGTGCCCGGCCGGGGGTTCTCGATCCTGGACAGGGCCTGGCCGGTCGCGCCGTGGGGGGAGATCCGGATGCCGGGGATCAGGTCGTCCAGTTCCGGCAGGTCGTCGAGGTCGACGGCGCGCAGCTTGGCCAGTTCGAGGGTCTCGCGCACCACCTGCGCCAGGCCGTCGGAGGTCCAGCCGCGCTCCAGGTTCGGGGGCACCGCGATGAGCACGCTGTGCGGGGCCTTGGCGTCCGGGCGGTCGTAGTGGAAGGCGACTCCGGTCAGTTCGGTCTGCGGCGCGGCCGCGTCCGACGGGGGCAGCTGATCGGAGCCGGGGAGCAGTTCGATCCATTCGTCGAGTACGAGGCCGGTGATGGCCGCGCCGGGCGCGGTGTCTGCCGGTGCGTGCCAGACCAGGTGGGTGGTGGCGGTCGGTCGCTGTCCGGTGGGGAAGGTGCCGCCGATCCAGGCGTCGGCCGCGCCCGTCGGGTGCTGTGCCGCACGCAGCCGCTCGACCCGGTCGGCGCCCGCTGCGGCCAGCAGCAGGGTCTCGTGCAGGGTGCGCACCATCGGTCGTACGGCCGCGTTGCGCCGTAGCCAGTCCTCCAGTTCGGCACCGGGCAGGTCGGTGCGACCGGCCGGGGGTGGGGTCGGTGCGGTGAGGTCGGGCAGGAGCGGGATGTCCGCGCCGAGCACGTCGGCAAGTGTCGTCCGGGCCCGGGAGAGCCAGGCGTCGGCCGCTTCCGGTGTGATTTGCTCCGCCGCCAGGGCGCGCAGCGGGTCCCCGGCCGGACCGCTCTCGGCGAAGGCGGCGAGGCGTGCTTGCAGCCCGGTCGTGTCAACGGTTCGGCCGGCCGGGTCCTCGGGGAGGTGGACGGGCAGCAGTGGCTGGGCGGTGGACAGCAGCGAACGGATCCGGACCGCGCGGCCCCGCAGTCCGCTCCAGCCGGGCCCGTTGAAGGTGACCGGGGTGTCCGGCGTGACGCCCTTGGCGTTCTGTACCGCGCGGCGCAGCCCGGCCGGTTCGACGGAGGCAGTGTCCAGTACGGTGCGCAGCGCGCCCAACTGCAGGCTGTCGACGGTGAGTTCGAACGTCTCCTGGCCCACCGTCCCGGTCAGCGTCCAGCCTGCCGCCGGGCCCAGCAGATGCGCGACCCAGGCCTCCAGGGCGGGTTGCAGGGCGGCGAGCGGATCGGCGGGCCAGCCGGCCGGGGCCAGGGCGGCGGGCAGGAGCGTGGCGACCCGGTGGGTCAGTGCGCGGGCCCGGTGCGGGGTGCGCAGGACGCGGAAGGTGTCCGGTACGTCCTCGCCGCGGCCCAGGGTGTCGGCGGTCAGGCCCGCACGGATGGGGTTGCCGCCCACCAGCTGGTGCACGCTCTCGGCCAGTACCAGATCGCCCACCGCGTCCAGGGCGTCGGCAAGGTCCTCCAACAGCGGTGTCACCGCAGCGAGGTTGTCGTCCGGGACACCGGCCAGAGCGGGAGCATCGGCTCCGGCCCGCACGAGGGCCATGCCGTCGACGACATTGCGTGCCGAGATCGCCTCCGCGCTGCGCGCCCACAGGTCTGCCGCGGGCTGTTCCGCCTGCGGTTCGGGTACGACCGGCAGGGGGAAGCGGCGGCGGAAGCCTTCTACGAGGTGGTCCAGTTCGGCGTCGTGCAGGGCCCGTTCGAACCGGTAACCCAGGAGGGAGCCCAGGTTCTGGCCCTGGCGTACGCCGCCGAGCAGCCAGCGGGCGATGCGGGCACGGCGGGAGGTGAGGTTGACGGCGTAGGTCTGCTCGTCGGGGTCGCTGAGGAAGCCGGAGCGCAGCACGGCCGCCGTCGCCGCGTGCTGGAGCGAGGGCGCGTGGATGTAGCCGTCCTTGTCGGAGATCTCGACGGTGGTGTCCATGTCGTCCAGCACGATGTCGATCTGTTCCCGCTGCACCGGCGGACGCAGATCCTCCACCCATCCGTAGCAGCCGAACCGCACGCCTTCCACTCCGGACTTGCGCAGCGCGGCCAACCGTCGCGACGCGAGCGAGGTGATCCAGGCGTCCAGCCGGTGCGAGTGGACGTCGATGACCTCCAGCAGGAGCTCGGGCAGCCGGGTCACCGGGACACCGGCCAGGGTCCGCAGGGCTTGTTCCAGGCGGGGCAGCTCCGCGGCGGCCCGGGTCGCTGTGGCGACCCGTTCGGCGCGCTCCTGCTCGCTCAGCCCATCCAGTACGTCGGCCACCAGTTGGTCCACATCGCCGGTGACGGCCAGTGCCTGGCGCAGGGGGTCGTCCGTGCCCTCGTCGTCGCCTTGGAAGAAAGCCCAGTTGGGGAGGAACAGCAGGGCGTCGAGCAGCCCGCGGGCGTCCGGTTCGGGTTCCGGCTCCCCGTCGTCCGGTGGCGGCTCCTCGCCTCCCTCGGGCGGCTCCTCGCCTTCGCCGCCAGGCTCCTCGCCTCCGTCGTCAGGCGCAGGCTCCTCCTGGCCGCCGGGAAGGTCGAAGAACGTGCTGCGCCGCGGCGGGGTCTCCCGGCCTGTCGACAACTCCACCGGCCACGCCGCGTCGTAGCCCTCGGCGTTCAGCTCGCCCGCCAGGAAGGCGCGCACCGCGCCCAGGTAGTCCGCGGTGGCCGCCGCCCGGGCCGGGAAGGCCTGCGGGTCAGGGGCGAGCCGGGCGACGAACTCCGGGACGCCGGTCTTCTCGTCCAGGCTCCCGCCGAAGGAGGTGAAGCCGTCGCCCCGTGTGGTCCAGCGCAGCATTGCATGGGGCGGCAGACCGGGCAGGCCCAGCCGCGTGGGGGGCTCCGTACGGTCGGTCCTGCCCACGGCCGCCGCCGGGCTGTCCATGCGCCACATGGACAGGCCGGTCGCCACGGGCAGCCGCTGCAACGCGTTCACCGCGACCTCGTCGACCGGCATGCCCGGCTGGACTCGGGGGATGGGGTCGATGGGGGTCTCGCCCTTCACCGCCGCCCGCCAGCGTTCCCTGAGACGCTCCAGCCAGGGCGCGATCAACCCGTCCACGTCACCGACGCGTTCGGCGCGCCAGTCGTCCAGCGCGGTGGCGGGCAGGATTCCGTACGGCTGGCGCCCGACCCGCAGCATCGGCAGCGGCCCGCGACCGCGCACATGCTCGGCAAGGTGCTCCCTGACCTCACGCCACGGCCTGCCGGGGGCCACACCGGTGACCTGGCGGGTGCCCAGGTCGAGGGTGCTCAGGGCGGCCTCGGCGAATCCCTTGCCGAGCGTCGGCCAGGTGAGAAGGGTCAGCGCGGCGACGGCCGAGGGCTCCGGATCTGCGGCGCCGGAACAGCCGCGCAGGAAGTCGGCGTCGGGCAGACCCAGCCCCGTCGCCAGCCCGTCGGCGACCGGCCGCTCCCCCGCCTTCGGGTCGGGGTCGGGGCCCGGGTAAGCGGGCGCCGAGGACCAGCCGGAGCGGCTGCGCGGGGTGTTGTTGGTCGCGGTGCCGGACGGCAGCAGGCCAAGACCGCCGCCGAACCTGTGGCCGTGCAGGAGGTCGCGCAGCCGCGTCGCGCCGTCCGCCGCCGAGTCGTCGCGCACCCCGACGACGAGCAGCTCGTCCAACTGCTCGGTGCTCTCGGGCGGGAAGACCAGTTCGATGCCCATACCGGCCTTGACCGCCTCGAACCAGTCGGTCTCCCAGCCCTCCTCCTCGGCGCGCAGCAGGCCGATGGGCAGTGGGTCGGGCACCGGGCGGCCGAGCGTGTCCACCACCACCTGGCCGTCGAGCAGGCCCAGGAAGCGCCAGCGTCTCGGCATCGCGACCGTCTGCGGCCGGGGCTGCCCGGGGTCGTCGGTGCGGATCGTCGGCGGCGGCGATCCGGGGCGGGCGGCGCGGACCGCCCAGGACGCGCGGGCCGGGCGCAGCTCGGTGAGCACCTGCTGCCAGGCCTCCGGGCCGGGGTTCTGCCAGTATCCGGCGGCGGCCGCCGCTTCGGCGGGGGTCAGTCGGGGGTCGAAGGCCGTGAGCAGGATGTCGTCCGGGTAGATCCGCACCCGCAGGGTGCGCGGCTCCCACCAGATGGTCTCCACCCGCACGGGCAGCAGGGCGATCGGGGCGGTGTTGTCGTCGGGGAACAGGGCCGTGCCCTCGCCCAGGGCGCGGGTGAGTTCCTCCTCGGCGCCGGTCGCCAAGGAGTTCAGCTCCTCGGCTCTGCGCTGGAGCTCCAGCAGGGCCGCCTCGGCCTCGGCGAGCAGTTCGGGGCTGGGGCGCTGGCCTTGGATGTGGAGGGGGTCCGGCAGGCCGGCCCGGATGTGGTCCTGGAGGCGCTGCACCACGGCATGCTGCTCGTCCGCGAGGGCCTGCGCGGCGTCCGCCTCGGTGCGGGCCCGGTCCACCTGTGCGCGAGCGGCGAACGCGTCGTTCATGGCGGGGGTGCTCCTGTCCTCGGTGCGGTGCTCAGCCGCCCAGCAACGTGGTGGCCCTGAAGGCGAGTTGGAAGGGCTGTTGGAAGGCGATACGGGCCATGTCGGCCGCGTCCCGGCCCCACACCGCGAGATCGGGCGGCGGTGGGGCGGGGGTGGCGGGGGCCCGGCCCAGAAGGACGGACGCACCGCCCGCCACCTGGACGCCGTCCCAGGTGAGATCCGCCCAGGACTCCATCTGGGCGGGCTGGGCGCCGGTGTCGAAGCCGAACTGGGTGCCGCGCATCGGTTCGCGGAACACGAAGAAGAAGTCCTCGGCGCGGGCGCGCTCCGCGTCGAGGCCGGAGAACAGGTAGAGCACGGTGGACTCGTCCAGCGCGAGCGGGGTGGCCGGCACTCCGTCGAACGCGTCGGGCAGTTTGCCCGCCACGCCGCGTACGGCGAGCAGCGCGGTGCCGGGGAAGCGGTGCAGCAGTTCCCCGCGCACGAGCAGCACCAGGTTGCCCGCGCCGCCGGTGCGCAACTGGCTGCCCAGCGGGGCCTCGCGCGGCCACAGGGCGATCTCCTCGACATCCGCGTCGTCGCTCGGCCAGAACCGGGCGAAGGGGGTGCCGCGCTGGTCGGTGGGGAACTCCCGCCACAGCAGCTCCCGGTTGAACTCGTGGTTCAGCCCGACCAGCAGCGCGGCGATGAACTCGGGGTTGGTCTCCAGCAGGGTCACGGAGTCCGGGGGCAGCGCGCTGATGCCGGGCAGCGCCCACTCCGGCCAGCGGGCCAGGAGCTCCTCGGCGACCGGCACGGTGAACTTCGGATGGGCCATGATCGGCCGCAGCGGGCGGGCGTCGTCCTGGGTGCGTTGCGCCCAGAAGTCGCCAGGGACGCGGTCGGTCATCCGCAGTATCTGCAGCCGCGTGGGGCTGATCCGGTCGCGCAGTTCGCCGGACAGGCCCTCGACGTCCATGCCCATGTCCTGCAGGCCCCGCAGCAGGACCGGATCGGGCCGCTCGTCGGGTACCTCGCCGTCCACCCCGCGCTGGGCACGCCGGGCCAGCGCCCCGCCCGCGCGGATCAGCCGTGCGAAAGAGGTGCTTGCCGCTCCCGTGGGCACCTTGTCGCTCGCGACCAGCATGGCGGACAGGGTCTTCGCCTCCGGTCCGGTGGCGGCCAGGGGCACGCGTCCGCTGACCGGCGCCATGACGGTGACCAGGTCGGCCACTCCCAGCGCGTCGAGGTGCTTGTGCTGGGCCCGCTCGGCCGCGGCGGCGGCCAGCTCACCGGCGGCCAGCAGGCGGTTGGCCTGCCGGATCTCACCGACCTGTTCCCAGGCGCGGGCCATCAGGAACTCCTGTTCCAGCTGTACGTAGCGGGTGCCGAGCGCGGCGGCCACCCGCCGTCGGACCTCCAGGTTGAGCGTGCTCAGCCAGCTCTCCGGCTCGGTGGGCACGGTCTGTTCCCCGGTGTGGTGGCTGCCGTAGAGGGGCGGGCCCACGGCGACGATGTCCTGGTCGTCGACGGCTTCCTCGCGCTGACGGGCCGGTGCGTCCACGCGTTCGCGCACCAGGCCCCGGAAGCGCTCCTGAGCAGCGGGGTCGCTCCAGGTCTCGGGCGCCGCGGTACCGGGCGCCCGCAGCGCACCGTCCATGGGCACGGTGGCAGGACCGGGAGAATCCTCGGCGGGCCAGGGCTTGCCGACATCGATGATCCGGCTGCCGAGTCCGGCCTCCGCGGCGGACCGAAAACGCAGTCGGCGGGCCAGCTCCTCGAAGGTGCCCGCCTGCCCGGTGCGGAAGGTCCACCAGTGATAGACGGGCAGGTCGACGGTGTCCCGGCCGGGAATCGGCCAGGCGTCTGCCGTGGCCGCGCCCGCCGGTGTCACCCTCAGGCCCGCGTCCCGTCCCGCGGCGGTGGCGGGGACCACGGCGGCGATCCAGCCACGGTTCGGGAGCAGCCGACGCGGGCACATCAGCCGCGCGACGACATCGGCCGAGTGGTTGCGCGCCCCCTGCTCGACAAGGCGCTTCGCGCCGGGGACGTCCGTGACGGTGTCCGGGAGGCGTGCCTCCACATGCGCCCACGCCCACCGCTCGGCCAGCGGGGGCAGCGCGGCGACCGGGGCGGTGAGCACCGGCAGCGGGCGGGACTCGCGCGGTGCGGCCGCCTCGTCCTCGGCCAGCACGATCAGCACGACCCAGGGCTGCGGGGCGGGCCCGCTCCCGGTGGGTGCCGTTCCCGGGGACAGCAGCCAGGGCAGGTCGGCGTGGGCCAGTTCGACGGTGGCCAGCACGTTCTCCGCGGCGTCGGGCGTACCGGGCGGCGGTTCCTCCCGCAGGACCATACTGCGGTCGAAGCCAAACACATCTCCGGGGCCGACCAGCGACAGCGTCGGCCCCATCACCGGTGGCGGCTCCTCGCGGCGGCCCTCGATGTCACGGTTGAACCGGACCGACGTGGGCAACGCCTGACCCGTTGCCGAGGCGCCGGCGCCGACCTGTGCCGAGGAGAAGAACCAGCGCGTGCTCACGACCGTAGCTCCCAGGTCTCGACGAGCCGCAACGCGTCCTGCGGTTCGGCAAGTTGTCCGCGTACGGCGTCCCAGGCGTCCGTGGTGGCGTTGACCAGGGTGACGTCGTCGAGCAGCGGGCTGAGCGTCTCGGCGGCGGCCACGCTCAGTGTGGGCGGGCGTACCTTGACGGCCGCCTCGGGGGTGCGCCACCTCTCCAGCCGCTCGGCGGCACTGACCGCGAAGACGGCCTCGCGCCGGAAGAACCCCGACCACATCGTGAACTGCCGCTCAGGCAGCGGCGGTTCGTACTTCGTCTCGTAGGTGTCGTCGACCCGGTGGCCCTCACCGACCCGGACGCCGTCGGTACGCGCCCGCAGCCCGCCCGCGTGGCTGACGAACGCGGGCTCGGTGAGCTGTTGGTCCTCGGTGAGGTCGAAGAACTCGCCGGGGACGAATCGCTCGGGCAGCGAGGCGAGTTGGTCGGCCGCCTGGGGCGTGCCGAGGGTGACCTCTTTGACCGTCCAGGTCTGTGCCGGTACCGGCCGCCGCTCGAACCGGGAGATCTGCACGCCCAGCGGGACCACACGCTGGGTCAGGCGCAGGGTGGCGTCGGGGTGCACCAGGCTCCCCTGGTTCAGCTTCTCGTTGGCGTCGGGGGTGAACAGCAGCGCGGTACGTTCGGCGGCCGGCCGCTCCGCCGACCAGGCGGTCGTCTTCGCCAGTTCGGGGGTGAGCGCGTCGAGCGGACTGCGTCCGGGTTGCTGCCGGATCGCCTGCGCCGATCCCCAGCGGACGTCGAAGTCCAGCTCGACGTCCCAGAACAGCACCGAGATGCTGCCGGTTCCGAAGGCGTGCCAGGGGGCCGGGCCCTCCAGGGTGAAGTCCAGCCCGATGCCCGCCAGTCGGCGCCCGAACGCGCGCACCGCCACGCCGGCCCGTACATGGACCGAGAACGCGAACACCGGGTCGAAGACGAACAGCGCGTCCAGGCCGAGCCAGCCCTGCACACCGCAGCCGGCGATCGACGCGTCCAGCTGGACCTGGCCGCCGAACATCACCGCGTTGGAGGTGATGGCGAAGTAGGCCTCCATCCGCAGTCCGAAGCCGTTGCCCGGGGCCAGGTCAACCTGGAGCCGGCTCAGCGCCGGCACCCCGGCGGGGCGGGCATAGCGGGGGTGGAAGCCGCCGGCGGACAGGACGAACTGCGGCTGCCGGCCGCCGCGTACGAGGAGATACATCTCCCCGCGCACCGCGAGCCCGACGATCCACGAGCCGGACAGCGACACCAGGAGTTCGACGAGGGGGACGGCCGGTTCGACACGGCCGAGCACACTCGCCTGGAGGCGGATGAGCGGCACCACCGGGTCGGGCAGCCCGACCAGCAGCCGTCCCACCAGCACCGCACGGGCCGGGGCGGGCAGCTCCAGGATCAGCGCGCCGGACAGGGACACCATCCGGCCGCCCCACGTGATGCGGACCATCGGCCCGACCAGCACCCGCCCGGCGGCCACCGGGAACGCCGAGCCCAGGGATCCGATGATCTCCGCGGCGCGCTCGACCGCGCGGTCCGGGAACAGCACATGGTCGGCGTTGCCGTCGCCGACCAGCTGCTGAAGTGCGGTGATGTCGACGCGCCGGTTGACGCCGACCAGCCCGCCGACCGCGTCCAGCGCGAAGCCCAGGCCCAGTTGGATGCCGGGGGGCGGGAACTGGGCGGCGAGCAGCACCATGAAGCTGGTCGGGGCGCCGTTTCCGTCCGGCGGCCGGAACAGGGCGACGGCCTGGAGCCGCAGCACGCCCAGGTCGATCGAGATGAGACCCCCGTAGCCCTGGTCGGGCGTGCGCCGCACCAGACCGCCGCCGGAGATCGGCGGCACCTTGAGCTCGGTTCCGATGCCGTCCGGGAACAGCTCGCGCAGCCGGCTCGGGTCCAGGCCCGGCCGGGTGCCCGGGGACAGCGCGATCGGCAGATCGATCCCGGCCCCCTCCAGATGGACGCGGAGCGGCAGACCCGGCAGCCCGGCGCTGGCCGACAGGGACAGGGCCAGGCGTGGCTCGCCGCCCTCGGAGGTCAGCTCCAGGGCGGCGCCCCGGCTGGACACGAGCGGGGAGTTCAGCCGCATGGGCAGGGGGACGCGCAGCGCACCGGTGCCGGCAAAACGCAGACCCTCGACCCGGTCGGCCCGCAGGATGATCGGCGGAGGCGGGCCAGCCATGGGGCTGGCCCCGCCGATGCCGAGCAGCCTGGCGAGGGCGGCCGGCAGGACGGCGGCGTTGAAGCCCTGCAACTCCAGCTCCGCGGCCGCGGGCGTGCCGGCGGTCACGGTCAGGGCGATGCCATCCACGCTGACCCCCGGCCCGTCCGCCATACCGGCGGCGAGCCGGCCGGTGCGCCGCAGCCGGATCGTCGCGGTGCCGCCGGGCGGCGCGGAAGGCGTGGGCGGCTCGGAGGGCAGGCCAGGGCCGAAGGCGGCGTCCCAGCCCTGCGGGGCGGCGATGGTCGCCTCCGCACTCCAGGGCGCCCGGCCGGCCGGGGGCGAGTTCAGGGTCGTTCCCTGGGTGACCACCACTTCGAACACGGGCCCGTCCGCGGTCACTCCGAGCACCGCACGCCCGGCGGCCGGCCCGGCCGGGTCGGTCAGCACCAGCGCCACACCGAGCTGGCCGCCCGGTACCCGCCGCCAGCCGTGCAGGCGTACGGGGGATGCGGAGTCCAGATCACCGAGCATCTCGCGTACGAGATCCACCAGCGAGTTCCCCGCGGGGAGCCGGTCGTGCACGGCGAGCAGCCGGCCCGCGAGGACAGTGCCTGCGGCGGACGGATCCTCACCGAGTTCGGGCAACGAGCGGACCAGCCCCTCCACGGCGTCCCGGGCGAGCGCGCGCAGTTGGCCTGCTACCTGGTCAAGGAGCTCGCGGGAATCCATGGCGGCTCACCTCTAATTCGTCTGGCTCGCTTCGCCGTTGTCGATGACCAGCGCGTCGTTCATGGTGCCCAGGCCCAGCCAGCGGCCGTTCGGGCTGAACCGCATGGTCAGCACCTCGTCGGTGGTGACGGCATACAGCTCCTTGCCGTCGATGTTGAACAGCCGTACGACGTTGTCGATCGAGGCGCTGGCCGCCAGCTTGCCGTTGGGGCTGAACGCCACATGCGTGACGGCTCCGAACCCGGGATCCGGGGCACCGGGGGTCAGCTTGGGCGCCCGGCCCCTCTCGACGCCGGTCTCCGCGTCCAGGACCCGGGCGAACCCGTCGGCACCGCCGACCACGGTCCACTTGCCCTTCGGGTCGTACGCCAGACAACTGGGGGCCGTGACCTGGTCGTCGATGTCCTCCGGGGTCGGCCACACCTGTGTTCCGTCCTGCGCCTGGAACATCCGGGTGGTGTCGTCGGCGGCGCAGCACAGCACCAGCTTGCCGTCCGGGCTGAACGCGACCGCGAACACGGCGTTACCGGGGGTCAGCCGGCTGATCTGGTTGCCGGTGGCCAGGTCCATCACCCGCGCGGACCCGGCGAGATGGTGGTCGCCGCCGTGCCGTTCGTCCACGGCCAGCGCGACCCGGGTGCCGTCCCGGCTCAGGTCGACACCGGCGATCAGGGGCCGTTCGACAGTGATCCGCCGGGTGATCGTTCCGGTGGCCTGATCGAGTACGGCGACCAGGGTGTCGGTGGCCGCGATCAGCTGCCCGTCGGGACCGAACTGCACGGTGTTCACCGAGTTGCCCGGGTCGAGCGGCCCTTCCCAGACGGCCGAGCCGGTCGAGCTGTCCCGCAGGGAGATCTTCTCGAAGTCGGCGACGACGAACTTGCTGCCGTCGGGGCTGAAGGCGATGCCGGTGACGGATCCGTCGACGGCCACGTCCAACGCGGCGCCGATACCGACCGCACGCACCCGCAGCAACGCATCGCTGCCGCCGCCGGCGAAGCGGGTGCTGTCCGGGCTGAAAGCGAGCGCCTGGACCGACCCCTCGTGCTTGACCCGGAGCGCCACGGTACCCGGCTCACTCATTGCGGCACCTCCCTGTGCTTGGCCGATCCGGCGTGCTGGCCAACTGATCGG
This sequence comes from Streptomyces sp. NBC_00019, assembly GCF_045041015.1. Classification (NCBI taxonomy): domain Bacteria; kingdom Bacillati; phylum Actinomycetota; class Actinomycetes; order Kitasatosporales; family Streptomycetaceae; genus Streptomyces; species Streptomyces sp. NBC_00019. The sequence goes on along the minus strand of NZ_CP108302.1, from coordinate 9,827,325 downwards.
AATGGAGGCGTGGCGATGGCCGCAGTCCAAGTCGGCGTGGCCCGGCCTGATGCACTGCCGGTATTCACCGCATGCCGGAATGGAGGGGTTCGCGTTGGCGAACACGGCGTGTATGTCGAATTCGCTGCCACAGCACACATAAGGCTGCGTGCGTTTGCTACAACTCACCAGCCTAGCCGGAATATCAACACTCGCCACATCGACCGGCGGCTGCGTGATCATCGGCGTAGAGGAAGAGCGGCGCGGCGTGGAGCACCTCGCGTGGCGCCGCCCCCTGTGCGGTGCCAGCATTGGTGGTGGTGCTCTGTACCGCTCCACGCTCTCGCGAGGAGGAATGATCATGGCCAAGCGTCTGGTCGTGTGCTGCGACGGCACGTGGAACTTCGCCGACCAGCCGAGCAAGACGAACGTCGCCAAGGTCGCCCTGGCCCTGTGCCCGGCATCCGCCGACGGGAAAGAACAACGCGTCTACTACCACAGCGGCGTTGGCACCCAGCGGCGGGAGCGGCTGCGCGGCGGCGCGCTCGGCGTGGGGCTGTCCCGGAACGTCGCCGCCGCCTACCAGTTCCTCGTCGAGACGTACGAACCCGACGACGAGCTGTTCCTCTTCGGCTTCAGCCGGGGCGCGTTCACCGCTCGCAGCCTGGTCGGACTGCTCCGCAACTGCGGTGTGCTGCGGCGGGACCACGCCGACCGGATCCCGGAGGCCTGGGCGCTGTACCGGGACCGGATCGAGCAACCGAACGGCGCGGCGGCCACGTTGTTCCGCCGCTCGTACGCCCGCGAGACGGAGATCCGCTTCATCGGGGTGTGGGACACGGTGGGCGCGCTCGGCATCCCGGTCCCGGACACGGCCTGGCTGCGTCCGGCGGCGGACCGGTTCAACCGCCGTTGGGCGTTCCACAACACCGAGTTGAGCAGCTGGGTCAGGTCCGCCTTCCACGCTCTGTCCGTCGACGAGCAGCGCTCGGCGTTCCGACCGACCCTGTGGCATCAGCAGCCAGGAGCGGACCGGGAGGGCCAGGAGCTCAAGCAGGTCTGGTTCGCCGGGGTGCACGCCGATGTCGGCGGCGGCTACAAGGAGGCGGGTCTTTCCGATGTCGCCCTGTTGTGGATGGTCGATCAGGCCCGCAGATACGGTCTCGACTTCGACACCGACGTACTGGGCGAGGCCGGGCCGAAGGTGATGAAGCCGCAGGAGAGCATCGACTTCCGGGTACGGCCCGACGGTTCGAGCATGCTGCACACCTCCCGTACGGGCATGTACCGACTGTCCAAGCCGCTGCATCGCCCCCTGGGTTCGGCGGTGGACGACAAGGGCGAGCCCGACGGGAACGAGTTCCTCGCGGTTCCCGCCAAGGAGCGCTACGACCGGGACGCGGGTTATCGGCCGCAGGAACTGGAGCGCTACCTCGACGCTCAGGAGCGGGTGCGGCTGGAGCCGGTGCTGCTGCCGGGCCTCGCCGCGGGCCTGCCGCCGATCCCGCCTGGGGCGCCGGCCGATACGTCCAAGGGATTCCACCGGGCCCCGTGACATCACGATCTGGGCCGTCCGAGCGTGAAGGAGCCCCGCGATGCTCACCTCCGCACTCTTCGCCGGCGATCCGCTGCTGGAAGCCATCGCACAGGACCAGGACCGTATCTCGCGGTCCCAGCACCGCACCGATCCGGCTGTGCGAAAGGTACAGATCGCCCTGCTGGACCGGGATCCCGACTGTCTGCCCCAGTTCGGGGCCGACGGCGACTACGGCAACGAGACGGCCGGTGCGGTGGCCCGGTTCAAGGCGGAGGTGCTCGGGGTTCCCCCGGCCGAGATCATCGACGACGTAGGGCCTTTGACGGTCCTGAAGCTGGACGAGATCCGCGCGGCCCTCGAACGTCCGCCCGCCCCGAGCCTCGCTCCCGATGAGTGGCTGCTGACCGACGCCGAGATGGGCGGCTTCCGCTCCCCCGCCTTCACCCTGGACAACCTGATCCTGTTCTTCGTCGACGGCGAGGCCTACTACAACACGCTGGCCGCCCGCCTCGACGGTCTGACCGCCGGAGACCGGGTGCTGTTCGCGGGCTGGCGGTTCTCGCCCGAGCAGAAGCTGCTTCCCGCGGTCGCGGGCGCACCGGGGATCCTCGACCGGCTCCTCAAGCTCCGCGCCGACGGCGTCGTGGTCCGTGCGCTGCTGTACGGCTCGCAGTTCTCCACGCTGCCGGTGCGCAGACCGAGGATTCCGACCTTGCCGTCCAAGGACAACTTCGACTTCCGCACCGGTCTGGTCGATGCCGGGGCGCAGGCCGTCCTCGACGCCCGTGTGGGCGACTTCGGCTCCCATCACCAGAAGTGCGCCGTGGTGCAGGGTGCCGCCGAGGGGCCCTGCGCGTTCGTCGGCGGCATCGACGTCTGCCTCGACCGCTGGGACAACGCCGCGCACGTCGATCCGCCCGTACGGCAGCGGGAGCCGGACTTCCTCGGACAGAAGATCTCCCTGCCCGGCTGGCACGACGTGCAGTGCGCGGTGTTCGGGCCCGCCGTCGGCCAGATCTGGCAGAGCCTGGTCCAGCGCTGGAACGACCCCACACGCCCTAGCCGTATCGACGCGACGCCCGCGCCGATCCCTGGGTCGGAGGCCCCCGGGCCGCCGACCGCCTCGGGCACCCAGGCCGTGCAGGTGCTGCGCACCCTCACCTGCAAGGGCGTCTACTCCTTCCTGCCGGGCGGCGAGTTCACCGTCGTGGCCGGCTACCGCAAGGCCATCCGCCGGGCGCGGCACTTCATCTACATCGAGGACCAGTATCTGTGGCCCTCGCTCGTCGTCGACGACCTGCGCGACGCCGCCGCCCGGGGCGTCCAGGTCATCCTGGTCACCGCACGCGACTTCGACGCGCCGGGCCTCAAGGACGTCCACAAGGCGCTGCGGGCCGAGGCCCTGCAGCGCATCTCCTCCGCCGCACCCGCGAACGTCCACTGCTTCCATCTGGAGCAGGCGGCGACCAGCCTTCAGGTCTACGTCCACGCCAAGCTGTTGATCGCCGACGACCAGTACGTCGCCGCGGGCAGCGCCAACCTGAACTTCCGCTCCCACACCACGGATTCGGAGCTCCAGCTCGGCATCTTCGACACGGAGCTGATCGACGGCGCGATGGGGGGCGCACCGCACCAGGCCGGCAAGTCCGTCCGTGAACTGCGCACGCAGATCTGGGGAGAGCACCTCAACGAGGACCCGTCCCTGCACGAGGACCCGCTGGCGGGTCTGGGGCGCATGCCGACGGCCGGAGGCAAGATCGGCCATCTGGTCAACTTCCCCGTTCCCCCGCAGGTTCCCGCCGTGGACTGGCGAGAGACGGTACGCGAACTGCTGCGTTCCCTCCAGGAGATGGAGAACTGGCAGCTCCTGGCGCCCATCGTGCTCGGCCCGCTGTCCCTGCCGCTCGCGCTGGTGCCGGGCATGGACCTCGGCGCCCTCGCGGACCTGATCCCCGACCCCGAGTCCTTCCTGCGCAACCTGCTCAACCCGCACACCGTCTGCTGAGACGCTGTCTGCTGAGACACTCAGGCGCCGAACACGGTGAATCCGAGGCCGGTGAGCTGTGCGGCGAGCGCGGACACCGTGTCCGGATCGTTGAACGCCCCGTTCTCGGCCAAGCCGTTGGCCGACTGGAACTCCTTGACCTTGCCCTGGGTGAGGGGGCCGTCCACACCGTCCTGGGACAGCGGCTTGAAGCCCAGGGCGAGCAGCGCTCCTTGTACGCCGAACACGTCCGACACATCCAGTGCGACCTGTTCGAGGGGCAGGGCCTGGTCCTCCACGGCGCGGGCCAGCAGAAAGTGCGCCCGGTCGAGCTTGTTGCGGATTCTGATCGTGCCCACGTCCGGGGTGAAGTGGGATTCGTCGGCCGCGCCCACCCAGTTCCGGGCTCCCACATGCCCCTGGAACTTGGGAAATCGGAACTTCGGGCCCATCGCCCAGCTCATGCTCAATGCGCCGAGTTGGGCGCTGGCCGGCCAGGAGGCGAAGTCATGGAAGCCGTCGCGGGAAACGAGTACCGACTCCATCTCGTCGAGTTTTTCGAAGACATGGCGGTCGATTTCGGCGTCGTCGACGTGCAGGCGGGTGAATTGCTGGAATTTCCCGTGCAGCCCCTGCGGCGCCAGCTCCAGATGCGATTTCACCGCGTCCCAGTCCAGCGCGACCTCGTCGGGCGAGGCCTCCGTGTCCACGTCGTTGACGAGCCAGCGCAGTCTGTTGGCTGCGGCCAGCGAGGCGGCCCGTTCCGCCGCGGTCGGTGCGGAGTTGTCCCGGGCCGTTTCGTCGATCTTGTTGCCTATGCCGGTGCTCACATACCCCTTGACGTCCAGGTACATGAAGTGGACTCGCCCTTCGAGGGGGTCGTTGAAGGTGATCCAGTAGTCGCGGACGCTCTGGTGCATGATGCCGCCTTCCTGGCTCTGTCTGGTGGACGCTCGGGAAGCATCCTGGCGAACCGAGGCGAGGGCTCCACGCCGAGCTCCTCGTCCAGCAACCGGCAGAACGCGTCGTAGTGACGCACCGCCTCGACGACGTTCCCCTCCGCAAGATGCGCCGACACCACAGCCCGGTGCGCGCTCTCCCGCAGCGGCTCCGCGCGCACGCTCGCCCAGGCCGCCTCCATCGCCAGCGCCGGTCTGCCCTGCCGTATCAGGGCCTCGGCCAGCGCGTCGAGGGCGTGCAGCCGCAGTTGCCGCAGCCGCTCCCGCTCCAGCAGCACCCAGTCCTCGTCCCAGCCCGGCAGCAGGTCCTCGCCGGTCAGGAGGCCCAGCGCAGGCCCGACCCGGGGGCCATCGCCCTGCACGACGCACAGGGCCGTCCGCGTGAAGGCGTGGACATCGACCCGGAGAGCGGGGGTGACCTGCAGGGCGTCCCCCCTGCAGCCGATCAGGGGCGGCTCGCCCGGCGGCAGCTTCCACAGGGTGGTGCGCAGGCTGCCCCGGGCGTGCCCCTCGGTGACCTCGGGCCACAGGGTGCCGGCCAGGACCGTACGGGACACGCGCCCACGCAGTCCCAGGTACGCGAGGAGGCGCTGGCCGTTGCGGCCCAGCTCGACGGTCCCGGTGTCCAGTTCCAGCCGGAACTGGCCGAGCAGTCTCAGCCGGGCAGGAGCAGAAGCCACGTTCATCGCCTTCTCTGGCGGGCGTGTTGTTTCCATTTTCGGCCCCGCTGTCACACCGTGCAATTCAGCACCGGTGACGCCACGATGACGCCCAGGTGACACCCGTTTCCGTACCTTCGGACAAGCGTGGCCCCTCGCGAAACTCGAAGGATTGACTCATGGTCGCTCTGTCGAACGTCCAGTTCGGGAAGCGGAACGAGGACGTACGCACCGTGCAGAAAGCCCTGATCAAACGCGGACACAAACTCCCCGACGGCCCCACCGGCTTCTTCGGCGAACAGACCAAGGCCGCCTACCGCGCCGAACAACGCAAACAGGGCTTCAAAGGAACCGACGCCGACGGCATACCGGGCCCCACCTCCCTGACCACCCTCGGCCGCCTCACCGGATTCTCCGTCAACGGCGCGAGCGCACCGACTGCTCCCAAGGGACGACTCGCCCTCGCCCAGGTCACCTTCCGTGACCCCGGCAACGAGTCCGGAGCGCCGGCGATGCAGCGCTATGCGCGCAAGGCATGCGAACTGACCGGCATGGACCCCAAGTTCGGCGTCCCCGCCCTGACCACCATCGCCAAGCGCGAATCCGCCTCCAACCACCCGAAGTTCCGGGTGAACAAGACGGACTCCAACGCGCACGGCCCCCGCGCCGCCGACGGCCTCCCGCTGAACTGCTCCCGGGGTGCCACACAGTGCGTTCCGACCACGTTCGCCCACCATCACCAGGCGGGCACCGCGACCACGCCCTACGACGTGGTCGCCTGCATGTGCGCGACGGTCAACTACGTACGCGACCGCTACGACGTGAACCAGTCCGGCTCGAACTTCGCCGCCCGCGTCCAGCAGGCCGATCCGAACCGGGCTCCCCACTGGTACTAGGAGCCTCCGATGGTCGCACTGTCCAATGTCCGGTTCGGCAAGCGGAACGAAGACGTACGCACCGTACAGAGAGCCCTGATCAAACGCGGACACAAACTCCCCGACGGCCCCACCGGCTTCTTCGGCGAACAGACCAAGGCCGCCTACCGCGCCGAACAACGCAAACAGGGCTTCAAAGGAACCGACGCCGACGGCATACCGGGCCCCACCTCCCTGACCACCCTCGGCCGCCTCACGGGATTCTCCGTCAACGCGAAAGGGGCACGCCCCGCGACACCGCGCCCCGCCACGGGACGAGTCGCCTCCCCCGTGCCCGGCCACAAGGTCAGCTTCCAGTTCTTCGAGCGCGGCAACTACGCCTGGAAGCCCGACGGCGTCGGTCGGCACACCGGCCAGGACTTCGCCGCTGACTCCGGCGACCCCGTGGTCGCCGTACGCAGCGGCACCATCGCCTGGTCGAACAAGAACGGCGGAGCGTACGGCGACTGGATCGGCCTGGCGGCGGACAACGGCCACATCTATACGTACTGCCATCTCTCCCAGCGCCAGGTACGCACAAACCAACACGTCAAGGCAGGCCAACAACTGGGCAAGGTCGGCAGCACAGGCAACTCCACCGGCCCGCACCTGCACTTCGAGATGTCAAAGGGCCGCACCTGGGCCTACGGCAATGTCGCCAAGCCCAGTTGGTGAATACGGGAGTACGGCTCTGACCGGGATCGGGATGGGGACTGGCACTTCCTTGGCGCCGGCCCCGACGCCAGCCCCGACGCCCGACCGCCCGATGCCCGACAGGCGATCAGCGGTGGGCGTCAGGCGGTGGGCGTCAGGCGTCCTCGAACAGCAGGTCCTCGGGCGGATGCGTCATCCGCAGGGTCTGGCCGTTCGTGACCTCCACGACCCGGTGCAGGCCCACGCAGCGCTCGCCGGTGGAGAGGATGGAATAGCGGTCCCTGGCGCCGGCGAGATAGGCCGGGACGCACGTCAGGGGCATGGAGAGCTGGAGGTAGTCGACCATGCGGCGGAACAGCTTCGGCAAGAGCACGACGTCGTCCGTCAGGGAGGCCAGGCCGGTGATCTTCGCCCCGGTCGTGGTGACATCGCTCGGCCACAGACCCCGCTCCGCCTCTCGGGCCTGCTTCGCCGCTGTGGCCATCTCCACCCGCAGGCCGGTGAACAGACTGCGGTAGAACGTCGGGTACACCAACCCGCTCGTGAGCAGATGGTGGTTGACCGTCGTCCTCAGCACAGTGACGTCGACGTCGATCTCCAGACCGCTCGCCCCTGGCGCAGTTCCGCGCCCTGCCAGGGCGATGCAACGACCGTGGACATCGGAACCGCGGGTGAGCACGAACCCGGGAACCGTCTCCGGCGTGGTGGCGGTGACACTCTCGTCCGGCAGGCGCTGAACGTCGGTGAAGCCAAGCCAGTTGAGCAGCTCGTCGCGTGCGGCGTGAGCGAACCGCAACGGTTGGTGGACGCGGTTGGCGCCGTAGTGCGTCTCGAGCGCGTCGATCGCGTCCAGCCGCAGCTTCGCGCGGCCCGTTGCGCTGTGCTCGACGGCGCGGCCCAGCCCGCCGCCGACCAGGCTCCACTGCGAGGGGTCATCGGCCGTGAAAGCGACCGTGTCCCCGTCCGGCTGCGAGCCCTTGACGTCGTAGAAGCCCTTGATGAGCAGCATCGGCATGACGACTCCTCCGCGGGTTCGCCGGCGAATGGACGCAGATCGCCGTCACCGAAGCCCCTCCCGTACGGCTCGTCAGGACCACCCGCACAGCTCGTCGTCCCCCTACTTCAGATGGTGCGCCTCGAACAGCGGTTCCGCATGTCGTGCGGGTAAGGGAGCAGGGGGCCTCCGACCCAACGCCCTTTGCCCCGAGTGGCCTTGTGTCTCGCCCCGAGGTCGAACCTTGCAGATGGTGAGTGACTCCGGGGGCCTACCAGCCCACATCCTTGGCCACCTCTTCCTGCGCCTGGGCGATCTCTTCCTCGGTGGACTCGATGACGTCCACTTCTTCCAAACGCGTCAGCAGGTCCGCGAGAGCCTGCTTCTGAGCCGGATCCGGCTGCTCACGGGCACGGCCGCGAACAGGTCACGATGATCAGGGCCTGGCAGCGGGCGCTGCGCCTGCTGAACATGACGCCGGAGGCCGAACGCGTCAAGGACGTCTGGGACATGGCGGTCTTCGGCTACACCGGCCACATCTCGTTCGCGCCCGTGCTGCAGGAGCCGCTGCGGGAGGCGATGAAGGTCTGGGTGTACGACGACCTGCCCCGGCGCCGGAACAAGAACGCCGTCCAGCACGCCCGGACGATCATCGCGGCCGTGGGCATGCTCGCGGAGAGCCTGCGGGTGCAGCGTCCGGACCGCGGCGCGGTGCCCGCGGCATGGGGCCGCAGTGACATCGTCGCCTTCACCAACCGCATGGGCTACTTCACCGCGAACGGGCAGATCAGTCCGGCCCGGCGGCTGGCCTTCACCCGGTTCGTCCGCCGGGTCCTGCTCCGCTTCCGCGCCCTCGGCCTCACCGCGCCCGGGCAGCTGCTGGAGGGGATGCCGGCCGACTTCGCGATCTCGCCCGAAGACATGCCCGACGAGCCGGAGGACACCGAGGCCGGGCGTGACCTGCCGGAGGAAGTGATGCGCGAGCTGTGTGCCCGGCTCGACGAGCTGGAGGCCATGAGCAGCATCGAGGTCCGCGTCGCGACCGAGCTGCTCATCGACACCGGACGGCGCCCCGACGAGATCAACACCCTTGCCCTCAACTGCCTGGAGCAGGACTCGGACGGCTCTGACGTCCTGGTCTACGACAACCACAAGGCCTACCGGCTCGGCCGGCGCCTGCCGATCGGAGCAGAGACCGCCGCGACCATCCGCCGCCAGCAGCAGCGCGTCCGCGAACGCTTCCCCACCGCCGACCAGACCCGGCTGCGACTCCTTCCGCGGCCCAAGACCAACCCGGAAGGCACCAAGCCCCTCGTGGACATCTCCACCCAGCACCGGGCCTGGGTCGACTCCCTCCCCGATCTCCTCGTGCCCGTCGTCGTCGCCGACGCAGACACCCGCGTCACGGGAACAGAGCGGGCCCCGCAGGACCTTGACCCCCGCGTCCGGCGGCGTGGCTCCGGAAGCAGGCGGTGATCGGCAGTACGCACTAGCCGGGCAGGATGCTAACCGGCTCAAGCGCACCGGCCGAAGACACCAGCCGCCGAATTCCCTTGAACGGGCGAGGTCTCCGGCCGCCGGGCGTGCTGGGCAGTCGGGCCCTAGAAACTGGGTGATCTCTACCCGCTGCTGGAGTCCGAGGCATCACCCTGCAGAGAACGGCCGCTGCGGTAGTCATATATGGCGAGCGACAGTTCCTTCACGGCAGCGCAGGCACGTTCGGCGTCCGCTCCGTCGTCAAGAGCCTCCAACGCGGCCGCCGCCGACACGCGAACGGAACGGGGCAGGCCGTCGTAGGCGGAGAGCCGGTACGCGACGGTGCGACGGGCCTCTTGTTCTTCATCGCTCACCCCATCAGAGGTGAGTGGGAAGACCGAGGCCTCGTACGTCGCGATGCTCAACAGGACCACGTCGGCGATCCCTTCGGCATAGCCGTCGCCCCTGGCGGACTGGACGGAAGTCACCCGTCGGCCGGGGGCGGACAAGCATTCCGAATCCCGCGCCCAGGCTGGCGGCACCTGCGCCCGCTGCGACTCCCGCCCAGCCGTCCAGGAGGAAGCCGAAGCAGGCTCCGCTATCCACCACGCACACCAGCACCGTGACGGTCATCGCGTACACGCGGGTACGGAGCGGGGTCGTCATGGCCAGCAGTATGCCCACGCCCTCGAGTGCTGCGGCCGGGGCCCTCATGTCGTTGGCGAGCGGAGTTGTACGTCGCTCGCCGGGCGATGCGCAGCCACTCGGGTGGCGGACATGGCGGGTGGAAGGGATGGGAGGTGACATGGACGCTGCCGGAGCCGATGCTGACCACCCCTGTGTCCGTGCCCGATCTGCGACCTGGCTGTGCTGCGGAGCCGAAGTGGGACGGATTTCGGGCTCTCGTCTCCGTCGATGCGGGCCAGGTGGTGCTGCGTTCCAGGCGTGGGGCCGTCGTTTCCGGAGGTCGTTGCCGGGGCCGTGCAGCTGCCGGACGCGACCGCGGCGCGCCGGGTCGCTGGTCAACTGCACGATGACTCTCCTCGGTGCGGGAGGCGTCCCGACTTTGTCGTGCCTCCTGGGGGGCCGGTGTCCGTGTGAACGGTCAGTCGGCGAGGAAGGCCGTCACCTGGGCGGCGAAGTCCTTGGCGTGTTGGAAGAGGAAGGCGTGGCCGGCGTCGCTGTAGGCGACGAGGGTGGCGTCGGTGACGTGCTGGACGGCGGTGTACGAGGCCAGGGCGGGGATCATCGCGTCCTGCATGCCGGTCGCGTAGAGGACCGGTTGCCGAATGCTCGCCAGGTCCGCGCGCACCTGCTCGAAGGGGATCGACGCGTCCTTCTGGATCGCGGCGATCTGGCCCATGGCCGCGGCCTCGGACACGTCGGGGCGTCCGGTGGCCAGCCGGGTGGCCACCCTGGCGAGGTGTTCGTACCCGGCGGCGCGGCCGGTGTCCGTCTCGGGGAAGAACAGGAACACCAGGTCGTCCCCGGTGTTCTCGGGCTTGGTCATGGTGGCCCGCACCTTCGGGTCCGGGTCGGGGGCGCCGGGCACGGTGCCGCCGGGGTTGGCGGCCGCCACGACCAGCTTGCGCACCAGGTCGGGCCGAAGGCGGGCGATGTGCTGGGCGGTGGTGCCGCCCAGGGTCCAGCCGAGCAGGTCCACCTGCGGCAGGCCGAGGGCCTCGATGAACTCGACGGTGCCGTCGGCCATCCCCTCGACCGAGTCGCGCGGGGTGCCGGTGGTGTAGCCGGTGCCGACGTTGTCGAACACGATCACGTCATGGCCGGCGGCGAGGTGGTCCAGGAACTCCGGGTCCCACCAGTCGAGGGTCCCGCGGACCCGGTTGAGCAGGACCAGCGGGATACCGCCCCGCGGGCCGATGCGCCGGTAGGTGAACGTCGCGGAGGGTCCTTCCACGGTGAGGTCCTCGGCCGCGTCTGCAATGTATGTGCTCATGGCGGGGTTCGCCTTCCTGTCGATGTGTCGTGGAGGTCTTCTGGGAGTCGTCAGGCGGGCAGGTGGTTGAGCTTGCGCAGCTGCTGGTCGAACATGCGGGAGGGGACCATGCGGCGCATGGTGCGGACGCGTCCGGTCATGGCGCCGGCGGTGTAGCGCAGCTTGGGCTTGGCGTCGGTGGCCGCCGCGACGATCTCCTTGGCGACGACGGCGGGGTCGTCGCCGCCCTTGACCGCGCCGGCCATGTACTCCTCGAAGGCGAGCCGCCGCTTGGCGTAGACGTCCAGGGGCTGGTCGGGCCGCACGGTGGCCGCCTCGATCGCGGTGTTGGTCCAGGCGGGTTCGACGAGCAAGGACCGTACGCCGTACTCGCGTACCTCGTGGTCGACGGACTCCGAGTAGCCTTCGACGGCGTGCTTGGAGGCGGCGTAGGCCGCCATGTAGGGCTGCGGGATGAACCCGACGATGGACGAGATGTTGATGATCCGTCCGCTGCGCTGGGCGCGCATGTGCGGCAGGACGGCGTTCGTCATGCGGATGACGCCGAAGACGTTGATGTCGAAGAGGCCCTGCGCCTGCGCGGCGGAGCTTTCCTCGGCGGCGCCCGCCGAGCCGATGCCCGCGTTGTTGACCAGGACGTCGATCCGTCCGAACCGGTCGATCACCGCTGCGACCGCGGCGGTCACCGAATCGTCGCTGGTCACATCGAGGTCGAGGAAGGTCACGCCCTTCACAGGGGTGACGTGCACGGTGTTGCGGCTGGTGCCGACCACGTCGTAGCCCGCCGCGGCCAGCGCGAGGGCGGCGGCCTTTCCGATGCCGGAGGACGCGCCCGTGATGAGGGCTACCGGTCGTGTCGTCGTTGCCATTTCGGACTCCTGACTCAGGGGATCGCGTGTGTCTTGCCGTGGAAGGGACCGCTTCCGGCATCCCTCAATCGGTTTCACCAATGTATCAGATTTATCTGTAGCGGCAACAACAGAGCATCAATTAATCGGTTATCCGTAGCGTCAACGTATCCTCTACGGAGGGTCAACGGATGGGCTGACGCTGCCGCTGCCGGGCAGGGGTCGTTCCGAGGTGCCGCCGGCTCCATGAAGCAGACCCGCGGACGGCGGGCTGAGCTGCAACGACGTGTTGGGCCGGGCGGACACGCAGGCCGTCGCCGTGACGGCCAGGACGACGCACCGACCCTTTCGCGGCCAGCACACGCCGCCGGCCACGGCGGCGCCTCAGTCGCCCATTGGGCCCATGGCTTCGATGGCGGCGCAGATGTGAGCGAATGGTCTGGGGTGCGCAGTCGTGACGCGGAGGGCTGCGAGGACGCCGGGGGGACTCTCTGCGTGGCTCTGCCCCGCCGGACGGGGCTCCGGCGGGGCAGGTGTGTTGATCGGCCGTCACCGTGTGCGGTGTCGGTGACCGTCTCGCGGTGATGGATTGATGGCTTGTCAGTGGTCGAGGAAGGTGTTCACCTCGGCGCCGAACTTGGCGGCGTACTGGAAGAGGAACCCGTGGCCGGCGTTCGGGTAGATGCTGAGCTGGGCGTTGGGGAGGTACTTGGCCAACAGGCGGGAGTTTTTGGGGGGCATCAGGATGTCGCTGTCCCCGTCTGCGACCAGCGTGGGCTGGAAGAGGGCGTTGAGCCGCACCAGCTTGGACTTGTCCGGGATGCCCCACTCCGACATCGCGGTGAGCTGCGCGTCGCGGGTCTGGAGGCTCGCGGGCGCGTCGTGGTCAGTGGTGCGCTGGCCGAGGCGCCGCAGGAACTCAGTTCCGGCGGCCTGGCTGGATGCGGTGTTCTTGAAGAACAGGAAGAGGAGGTCGGCAGGGCCGGGGTTGTCCGCCAACACGCTCCCCAGCACCTTGGGGTCGGACGCCCTCTGGTCGACCCCGCCCTGCGGGCCGGTGCCGGCCAGGACGACGCGACGGACCTGCCAGGGGCGCCGCAGGGCGACCTCCTGAGCCACCTGGCCGCCGAGGGAGAAGCCGAACACGTCGTAGCGGGGCAGCTTGAGGGCGTCGATGAAGTCGATGGCGTCCAGGCTCATCTGCTGGATGGTGCTGGGTGTGGTGCCGGTTGAGCCGCCGACGCCGACGTTGTCCACGAGGATGACCTCGCGCTTGGCGGCGATGGTGTCGATGAGCTTGGGGTCCCAGTTGTCGAGGGTGCCGCGGTAGTGCTGGAGGAAGATCAGGGGCACGCTGCCGGCGCTGGGGTTGCCGAAGCGGCGGTACTGGTAGGTGACGCCGTTGGCGGCCTTGACGCGCAGGTTGGGGGCGGTGGCGGCGCTCTGGGGGCTCTGCGTCTGTACGACCGCGTGACGGGTGACGCTGGAGCTGTCGCTCACTGCGCTCGCCACACTCGGCGCGGCGCCGGCGACGGCGGCAACGACCGACATGGTGGCCAGCGCCACTGCGGTGCGTCGGGAGACACGGGTGCGTAGCTTCATTGTGGGCATGCCAATTCCTTGAGTCGGGCTCGGATGTCTCCTCCGGCAGGGGAGACGGGATACCGGTCGTGAGCGACGGTCGTGCAGACGCCCGCTCCGTCGGTGCGGCGCGATCCCTTAACGGTGACACTAAGGTATCATCTATCGCCAGTATTGCAACATCAGAGAATCAATTAATGAGATACCCGTAGCGTTCCCGTATCCTCTACAAGGGACCGGGTAGCGAACCAGACAGGAGACAGACATGGGCCGAGCACTGCGGGCAGATGCCGAGCGCAGTGTGCGCGCGATTCTGGAGGCGGCCGAGCAGGTCTTCGCCCAGGACGCCGGCGCCTCCATGGAACAGGTCGCCGAGGCGGCGGGACTGACCAGGATCACCGTTCACCGCCGCTTCGCGAACCGACAGGCCCTCCTGGAGGCGCTCGCCGTCTCCGCCAAGCAGCAGCTCATCGACGCCATCGAGGAAGCCCGGCCAGACGCCGCTCCCGCACTCGTGGCGCTGCACCGAGTGACGTCGAACGTCCTACGGGTCAAGAACACCTGGCGCTTCACCCTCAGCCACGCCACCGCTCACACCCCCGCCGCAGCCGCCCTCTGGGGCGAGATCAACACCCACACCGTCAATCTCATGAACCGGGCGCAGCGCGAGGGGCTACTCGCCCCGGACGCAGACCTGGAGTGGACGCGGCAGGTGTACTACGCCCTCCTCAGCGAAGCCATCAACAAGCCCGGCGCGGAGCAGGACCCGGACGCACTGGCCACGCTCGTCATCGACACCCTCCTGCACGGCGCGGGGCCACGCGGCTAAGTCGCAACGTCGCGACGGGACGCGAAATCCCCCATCGCTGCCGACGCCGCCCGCAGCGCGTCAGCAGCGCTCATGCCAGCCCCCGTCCCCGAGCCGCGAGCCTAAAGCCTTCTTCTTCCCGGTCCACATCGTGACCTCCAGCCAGCCTCGCCCGCTCTGCATGCCCCTGGAGGCGCGATCCGCAGTAAGCCGCTCTACAGCTGGGGCCATCGCTCGATTCAGCGATGGCGCCACACCTGTTGCACCGGATACCGTCATCTACACCGGCGCTGAGCTGCACTGAGTCGATGAACTCCTTCTCGCACCGCACCTCTTACCCCAGAGAAACCGCTGTGCCAGTGGTGCATGGCCTCGGCGAAGGAGCAGTGGGACTCGCGCGTGCGCTACACCAGCACGCGCGGCTGATCACCCCTGCCGAGCCGAGCCGGGCGGCGATCGGAGCGAGCAGCGCCAGGTGTCCCCGGCGGCTGTCGTGCGCGGGCACGAGGAACGTCCCGTTGGACCCCCTGAAGTGGCCCGGCGGTCTCCTCGGACACAGGATGAGAACCGGCAAAAGCCGTGAAATTCATATATGCCGCTGGAAGGGGCTTGACCGCATGAGTGCCGACGTGTCACAGGCAAAGGACCCCTCACCGCGGCGCCGAACCGCGGCCTCGGTCGTCGGGCTCGTGCTGGCAGCCGTGAGTGCGGCGGCGCTCGTCTCGTGCAGTACCGACAGCGACGGTGACGACACCTCCTCGTTCAGCCCGACTCCTACGGCGGCCGACACAGCGTCGTTCTCCGGCACATCGCCGTCCGCCCTCGCCTCGATCGGGGAGTCCGTGAAGGCGTCCGCCAAGGAGGCGGCCTCGGCCGCGGCCTCCTCCGCCTCCGCACGGGCCTCCGCGTTCGAGGCCTCGGTGTCCGCCGAGGCCGCACGCGCCAACGAGGCGGCGCAGAAGGAGCTCGCGGACGTCGAGGGCCGGGGCAACGCGACGGCCGACGTCTCGATGACCGGCCTGCCGCGCGCGGAGACGGGCGGTCTGCTCGCCCTCGTCGTGAACATCACCAACCGGACGGACGAGACCGCGTCCTACGCCGTCCAGGTCGACTTCCGGGACCCGGACGGCAAGGTCGTCGAGACGCGCTTCGTCGGTGCGCAGGACCTCGAGCCCGGCGATCGGGCGCAGCCGCTGGCCATCAGCCGCAAGCCGGCCGAGCCGAAGCTGACGGCCGAGATCGCCAAGGCTCAGCGCTACTGAGCCGGGCTCCTGGACGGTCAGGTGGTTCACCAGGCGGACTTCGTCCGACGCCCAGCCTCGCACCGTCCTCTCACGATGAGTTTGTGTAGCGAGCGGTGATCGCGGCGGCGCGGTTACGCAGAGAGGTGCGCAACGACTGCGGGCCCAGGGCTTCCGCGTCCGTGCTGAGCTGCCACAGCGCCCATTCGGCGTGTTCTGCATCCTGGAAGGTCACCTCCAGCCGCAGCCAGCCGTCTGCGTCGGGCTCTTCGGCCCGGACGGCCAGCGCGGTGTCCAGCAGGTCCTCCCGCCGCGCCGGGTCCACCCGTAGCCGCACGGTGATGTGGTCGCCGCCGGAGAGGAACTGCGCGGAGCGCTCCCGCCAGATCCGGTCCAGATCGACCCGGTTTGGCCGCTGTGCTGTTTCGGGCAGCTCCTCGGCCTCCAGCACCCGCGACAGCCGATAGGTACGGTCCTCGCCGGATCTCGTGGCCAACAAGTAGCCCCGCTCGCGTACGGTGACCAGACCGATCGGGTCCACCGTGCGCCACTGTGCGGTCTGGCCTGAGGCCGCGTAGTGGATACGCAACTTGTGCCCGGCCAGCACCGCGCGCCGGACCTCGATCATCGTGGCGCCGGGTACCTCATCAGTGGCCAGCCGACGCGAGAGCAGGTCGGTCTCCGGTTCGACAAGAAATCGCTGCGCCGCGTCGCTCGCGGTGGTCCGGTGACCTTCGGGCAGCGCGTCGACCACCTTCCGCATGGCCGAAGCGAGCGCCGAGCCGAGGCCGAACACCTGCTCGCCACGGCCTGATCCGGCGGTCAGCAAGGCAAGCGCCTCATCGTGGTTCAGTCCGGTGAGTTCGGTCCGGAAACCGGGCAGCAGCGCGAAACCGCCGTGTCGGCCACGTTCGG
Source organism: Streptomyces sp. NBC_00019 (assembly GCF_045041015.1). Taxonomy (NCBI): domain Bacteria; kingdom Bacillati; phylum Actinomycetota; class Actinomycetes; order Kitasatosporales; family Streptomycetaceae; genus Streptomyces; species Streptomyces sp. NBC_00019. The sequence continues at coordinate 9,810,819 of NZ_CP108302.1, read as the reverse complement.
CATAGACCGGGACGCCGGCCGCGGACAGCGCCTCGATGTCGCGCAGCACCGTGCGGGTGGATACCTCCAGCTCGCGAGCCAGGGTGTCCGTTGTCATCCGACCCCGCTGGCGCAGTAGGAGAACCAGTGAGACCAACCGGTCGGCACGCATGCGAGAACGCTAGCCGAATACATGACTGAGGGTGTCGTGATTTGTTGCGAGGCTCGTTGACGCGACGTCAGGGCCGGCGGCTACCGAGCCGGCAGGCGGACGTGACGGACGCACTCCCGATGAATCGAATGGAGCTGAAGTGGCAGTGGAGCGAACGGCGGTCAACCCGGTGACGTGGTCGGTGGAGATGGGGTTCAACCAGGGCGAGGTCGTCTCCGGGCACACACGGACCTTGTACATCTCGGGGCAGACCGCGATGAGCGGCGACGGCAAGCCCCAGCATGACGGTGACATGGCGGCGCAGTTGGCGCTGAGCATCGACAACTTGGAGGCCGTGCTCGGCGAGGCCGGCATGTCCCTCGCGAACCTCGTCCGGCTCAACGTCTACACGACCGACGTCGATCTGCTCTTCCCGCACTACGGCGTACTGGCGGCCAGGTTGGGTTCCGCCGGGGTGGCGCCGACCACCACGATGCTCGGGGTGGCGCGACTGGCGATCCCTGGCCAGCTGGTCGAGCTCGAGGGGACCGCTGTCGCATGATGTGAACTCGCCGTTCCTGCCTAGCCGGGTCCGGAGCAGTACCCGGGGGCGGCCGAGGGTCACGGCGGTCCGGCCGTTCCTCGCTTGACCGTTGGATAGGGTCTGGCGGCGGGGGGTGCGGGGATGAGTTTCCGGTTGGCGGCGTATGCCGTGTGCATCCAGGACGGGCGGGTGCTGCTCGCCCGTCACGTGCCGCCGGAGGGCGGGAGTAGCTGGACCCTTCCGGGCGGCAGGGTCGAGCACGGCGAGGATCCGTTCGATGCGGTGATCCGGGAGGTCGCCGAGGAGACTGGATACGCCGCGGTGGTGGATCGCCTGCTGGGAGTGGACTCACGGGTGATCCCCGCGGCCTCCGCGCGTGCGGGAGTCGAGCACCAGAACGTCGGCATCTTCTACCGGGTCCGTATCACGGGCGGCCGGCTACGGCCGGAGCCGAACGGCGAGATCGTCGAGTCGGTCTGGACTCCGTTCGCCGATGTGGCTGCCATGCGCCGGTCATCGCTGGTCGACATCGGCCTCGCCCTGGCCCAGACCCTTCCGGCAAGCGGCCACGTCGCACCTGTCCCGGTCGGCGGCCTGATCCAGTACTGAGCCACGCAGCATCCCGTCAACGGCCCTGCGGGGCACTGCGCCTAGACTTCGCCCATGATCTGTCGTGTGTGGCGCGGCTGGACCACAAAGGCGAACGCCGACGCGTACGAGCGCATCGTCCGGGGGCAGGTCATCCCCGGGATCGAAGCCCGGCACATCCCGGGTTTCCAGTCGATCGACCTGATGCGGCGCGAGCGCGAGAACGACGTCGAATTCGTGACCCTGATGTGGTTCGACAACCTGGCCTCGGTGCAGGCGTTCATGGGCGAGGACTACGAGCAGGCACACGTGCCGGCGGCCGCCCAAGCCGTGCTCTCCGACTTCGACGAGCGGTCAGCCCACTTCGAGGTACTCGACCGCCGCCAGCAGTCAATCTGAGCAAACCTGCGAACCGCTCGGCAAGGCCCGGACCGCGCCTCGGTCAGCGGGACAGCGGCTCGATTCACTTCGGATCGCCTGCCAACGCTCCCACCAGGTGGCGCAGGGAAGGGATTTCGTCCGCCGATCTTGACCCGTCGGCGAATCCAGGCTTAACGTTCCCGCGTTTACGGCTGATTGAAACGTTTCATTACCTGGGGGCGTAACCCATGCAGAAGCCCATCCCGCAGCGCGGCGGGATATCCCGCCGCGCGGTCCTCGCCGCCTCCCTCACCACAGGCGCTGCCACGGCGCTCACCGCGACGGGCGCCATGAACGCCAACGCCGCCGTTCCGCTGACCGGCCATCACCCCCTGTCGGGCGACTGGTTCGCCGCTCCCCCGCGCTCGGTGCGCCCCAAGTTCCGCTGGTGGTGGCCGGACGGACTCGTCGACCCGGTGGAGATCGCCCGCGAGGTCGACCAGATCGCCGACGCCGGCTTCGGCGGCGCCGAAGTCTCCGCCGTACACCACAGCCTCAAGGACAAGTCCGTCCTCGACACCGCACACCACGGCTGGGGCAGCGCTCCCTGGCGTGAAGGCGTCGAGGCCGCCCTGCGCCAAGCCGCCCGCCGCGGCCTGACCGTCGACCTCACGCTCGGTCCCAGCTGGCCTGTCGCCGTACCCGGTGTCACCCCTGACGACGAGTCGGCCGCCCAGGAACTCGCCTACGGACGCGTCTCCGTGACCGGCGGCACCACCTACCAGGGCCCCGTGCCCGAGCCCGTACGTGTGGCCGCCGACGCGGTCACCCGGCGCACCCTGCTCGCCGTCCAGGCGGCCCGCGTCGAGCCTGCCAACGCCACGCGCAAGGAGACCGGCCTCGATCTCGCCAGCGTCCAGGACGTCACCGCCACCGTCGAGGACGGCGCACTGAGCTGGACCGCTCCCGCCGGGGGCGACTGGGTGCTGATCTCCTACTGGCAGCGCGGCACCGCCCAGCAACCCGAGTCGGGCCCGCACTCCGCCCCGGCCGCCTATGTCGTCGACCACTTCAGCCCGACCGGCACCGCCGCCGTCACCGACTTCTGGGACCACTCCGTTCTGACCGGCACGATGCGCCGACTCCTCAAGGCCGCGGGCGGCGCCTTCTTCGAGGACTCCATCGAGCTGGAGACCGACTCCCTCGTGTGGACCTCGGCACTGCCCGAGGCCTTCGAAAAGCGCTGGGGCCGGTCGCTGCTGCCGTACCTGCCGGCACTCGTCCTGGACAAGAGCAACCAGGTCTTCGCCTTCGAGGCGCAGATCACCCGGCAGATCCGGCACGACTTCTGGGAGACGGTCTCCCATCTGTTCAACACGCACCACGTCACCGCCCTGAGGGACTGGGCCCACTCCCTCGGCATGGAGCTGCGAGCTCAGCCCTACGGTCTGCAGACCGACGCCATCGCCTCCGCCGCGCTCCTCGACATCGCGGAGGGAGAGTCACTCGGCTTCAAGAACCTGGACGACTACCGCTGCCTGGCGGGCGGACGGGACATGGCCGGGCACACTGTGCTGTCCTGCGAGTCGGGCGCCTACAACGGCTCGGCGTACAGCACGACTTGGGACCGGTTCCTGCGCACCATGGGCGGTGCGTACGCCGCCGGTGTCAACCAGACGGTGGTGCACGGCTTCTCGTACGCGACCGCCCCCGGCGTGAGCTGGCCCGGCTTCGCCGCCTTCAGCCCCTACAACGGCGCGCCCGGCTACGGCGAGTCGTGGGGTCCCAGACAGCCCACCTGGCGGCACGCCGCAGACATCGCCGGATACCTCGGGCGCGTGCACCAGGTTCTCCAGGCGGGTACGGCGCGAGCCGACGTCGCCGTCTTCCGCCAGACCGGCTACACCGCCACCGGCATCGGCGCGTCCTGGTTCACCGCGACGGGCGTCCCGCTCGGCTGGACCCACCAGTTCCTCAGCGGTCCCCTGCTCGACCTGCCCGCCGCCCGCGTGTCGGATGGCCGCCTGGCGCCCGAAGGCCCCGCGTACAAGGCGCTGTTCGTCGAGGGCGACTTCTTCTACGGTTCCACTCCGATCCTCGCCCTCGCCGACGCCCAGAAGCTGCTGAGCCTGGCCCGGGCCGGACTGCCCATGGTCCTGCTCGGCGCGTTCGACCAGGCGCTGACCCCCGGCGTTCCCGGTGAGAACGAGACGGAGCAACTGCGCGGGGTCCTCGCGAGCCTCCTCGCCCTGCCTCACGTCAAGGCCGGCACCGACAAGAGCGCGGTCGGCGACGCCCTCGCCGCCCTCGGCATCGCCCCCGACGCCCGCTACGCCGCCTCCTCCACGCTCCTCAACGCCCACCGCGTCATCGGCGACACCGACCTGTACTACCTCTGCAACGGCAAGCACGCCGAGACGGTCAAGCCGCCTGTCGCGGCCATCGACCACGACGTCACCCTGCGCCGCACCCGGCGCGGCACGGCCATCCCCTACCTGCTCAACCCATGGACGGGAGAGGCGACCCGCATCGGCCGGTACACCGAGGACGGCGACACCATCACCGTGCGCGTCACCCTGGAACCCGGTCAGGCCACCGTCATCGCCCTTGTCGGGCCCGGCCTGTTCGGGGACCGCAACGGCAACCGGCAGCACGCCGTGGACAGCACCGCCGACCGCGTCCTGTTCACCGACCGCGGCCTGGTCGTGCGCGCCACAAGCGGCGGCACGTACACCACCCGGCTCTCCCACGGTCGTACGGTCACCACCACGCTGCCCGCGGTACCGGGCCCGATGACACTGGACCGCTGGCGGCTCGACGTTCAGGACTGGCGCCCCGGCACCGAGGCGACCGAAACCGACATCGTCCGGCGCAGCCTCACCCTGGACGCCCTGCTGCCCTGGTCGCAGATCCCCGAACTCGCCGACTCCACAGGCATAGGCCGCTACCGCACCACCGTCTCCCTGCCCGCCGACTGGACCTCGGCCCACGGCGCCCACCTCGAACTCGGCACCGTCAGCGACACCTTCCGGGTCACGGTCAACGGCACACGGCTGGCCCCCGCCGACCGGCTCCACCCGGTCATCGACCTCGGCGGACACCTGCGCCCCGGCACCAACGTGATCGAGGTGGAGGTGGCAACGCCCCTCATCAACCGCCTACGCGTCAGCCAGCCCTCCGTCTTCGGCACGGCCACCCGCCAGGCATACGGCCTCTCCGGCCCCGTCCGCCTGGTGCCGTACGCCCAGGCTCCGGTGAGGTGACGGCGTCCGCACGGACGTGAGCGCGGTAGTTGTCACCTTGCACATTCCAGTACATCGGGTCGGCCAGGGAGACGGTCCGGCATCTTCCGCGCGGAAGATGCCGGGCACGGTCAACCACTCGCCGGCCGACAACACCGGTCAGGATTCGAGAAGCGACGGCCGCCGAGGTTCCCTAGCGTGAAGGCATGACCTCAATCGACTGCATCACCCTGGAAGTGGCCGACGTAACGGCCGCCGAGCACTTCTACGCGGACGCCTTCGGCCTGGGCAAGCAGGTGCGGCTGCGGGCCTCCGAGGCACCGACCTCCGGCTTCCGCGGGTTCACGCTCTCGCTCGTCGTGTCCCAGCCGTCGATCGTCGACGGCCTCGTCGGCACCGCACTCGACGCCGGTGCCACCACCCTCAAGCCCGCCAAGAAGTCGTTGTGGGGCTACGGCGGCGTCGTCCAGGCCCCGGACGGAACCATCTGGCAGATCGCAAGCTCCTCGAAGAAGGACTCCGGCCCGGACAGCCGACAGATCGACGAGATCGTTCTGCTCCTGGGCGTCGCGGACATGGCGGCGACCAAGCGGTTCTATGTCGACCGCGGTCTCAAGGTGGCGAAGAGCTTCGGCAGCAAGTACGTCGAGTTCGACTCCTCGTCGAGCCCCGTCAAGCTGTCCTTGTACGGACATCGCGGTCTGGCCAAGGTCGCCGGCGTGTCGCCGGAGGGCACTGGATCGCATCGGATCGCCATCGGCAGCGATGCCGGGCCCTTCACCGACCCGGACGGGTTCGCTTGGGAGCCTGTGGCATGAGGTGCCGAACCCTGGATCGAGCCTCCTTGGGGAGGTCCCAGCCCGAGTTGACGGCGAGGTCGGCTCTGGCTCAGACCGGGTGGCCGGACCGCGGGTGGTGAATCTGCGTTTGCCGGTTGTCAGGGGTTTCTAGGCGGGTCGTCGTTGCACGGCGTCGGCGATGACCGCTGTCACGAGCTTGTTGACGGCTGCCGTGGCCGGCGGGCCGGGGTCGCGGTCTGCGAACAGGAGATGCCCGCCCCCGACCAGGGAGAGGGTGAGTGAGTCGATGTCGGCGTCGGCCGCGATACGGCCCAGTTCGCGCTCGTCGGCCAGATAGGCGCAGATCGCGGACGTGGCCTCGGCGAGGATCGCGATGCCGCCTCCGGGTCTGGCTTGCCGCAGCCGAGCGCGTAGCTCGTCCCGGAAGGTGATGAGCGGGATGATCGCCACCGGAATCGGTCCGAACAGGGTGGTCAGCGCGCTGGTGAGGTTGTCGGCCACCGTGCCGGTGCCGGCGGACGCGCGCAGCGCACTCGCCTGCGTCTCCAACTGCGCGGCCCGGTCGAGCACGAGGTCGGCGAGGAAGGCGTCGAAGTCGGCGAAGTGCCGGTGCAGGACGCCCTTGGCGCAGCCCGCCTCGTCGGTGACGGCCCGGCTGGTCAGCCCGTTCGGCCCGTCCCGCAGGAGCACGCGTTCGGCAGCGTCGAACAGTTGCTGCCGTGCGTCGCGAAGGTGCACCCCAGTTGGCACTCGTCGATCCTCTCGTGCGTCAACCCGCCGACATCCGTTGCCGAGTGGGCACACGCCCACTAAGGTGGGCGCATGCCCACCTTACCGCGAGAGCAACCGGAACCCTCCCCGGCACAGCCCCATCAGGCCCGGCGCATGGCCGAGTCGTTCGGCGCGGACGCGCGACGCTACGACCAAGCCCGGCCCGGCTACCCCGACGCACTGGTGACGCGGATCATCGCCTCGACCCCCGGCCCTGACGTACTCGACGTCGGCTGCGGCACCGGCATCGCAGCCCGCCAGTTCCAGGCCGCCGGCTGCACCGTGCTCGGCGTCGAACCCGATGCGCGTATGGCCGACTTCGCACGAGCCCGTGGCCTGCAGGTCGAGGTGGGGGCCTTCGAAGGCTGGCAGTCGGGCGACCGGACGTTCGACGCGGTCATCGCTGCCCAGTCGTGGCACTGGGTGGATCCGGTCGCCGGACCCATGAAGGCAGCACATGTGCTGCGTCCTGGGGGACGACTGGCGATCTTCGGGCACGTGTACGAGCCGCCGGCCGAGGTGGCCGAGCCGTTCGCCGCCGCCTACCGACGCGCGGCGCCCGACTCCCCGCTCAACGTCCAACAGGCCCGACGTCCGCTCGACCTCTACCAGGCGGCGTACGCGAACTTCGCCGACAAGATCCGCGAGACCGGACAGTTCAACGATCCCGAACAGTGGCGATTCGACTGGGAGCAGTCCTACACACGCGACCAATGGCTGGACCTGCTCCCCACCACCGGCGGCCTCACCCAGCTCCCTCCCGATCAACTGGCCGAGGTACTGAACGCGGTCGGGGACGCCATCGACTCCCTCGGCGGACGCTTCACGATGAACTACACCACCCTGGCAACGACCGCCGTACGCGCCGCTACCTCATGAATCCATCGGCCAGACCGCGCGCAGGCCCAGCAATCCCTGAGCCGCACTCTCCGTTCACAAACCTCGGGCGGAATTGCGGGGAAATTCGTTGCGCAGCCTCCAGATGTCCTTCCACTGCCGGGAGTGAGCGGCCGCCAGCAGCGGGTCGGGCGCGTCGGCCTGCTCCACCGCGAGGCTGACACCGCACTGTCCGCAGAGTTGATAGATCGAGTGGTAGCCGTCGTGCCAGGCGCTGGTGTTGTCCCGGTTTCCGCAGACACGGCACGTCAGCGCCAGAGCTTGGTCGGGCGGGACCGACGAACGCAGCACCCGCTCGACGACCACAGGCAACGGCTCGTCCGGATGGATCGTCGGCTCGGGGCAGTAGGCGATCCTCCCCCACCCACGTTGCCAGCCTCGCCATGCCCCATCTGACGCCATGTGCCGCGAGCCACGTGCCTTCTCCGCGCGACGGCGAATGACATAGGCGCGTTCGTCAGCGAGCCACAGCTGCCGGGCATCCTGCAGCTCCTCGACAGCGCGTAGGAGCGAGCCCGGGTCCTTTTCCGGGTCCCTGGGGATCCCCGCGCTGCGGCAGAGGTGGTGATAGGTGGCTCGGAAGCCGTAGGGCGCGAAGGAGACGAGGCAGGACCGCAGATTCGCGTGGCGGGCACGCGCGGGCAAGCGCTCGTCGTAGACCCGTCTGCGGTGCGTGTTGAAGCTGCTCATCCCAGGACGTTATGGCCTGCCGGACATGGGTAGCACGTCAGTTTGACAGCGACTCGCGCGGCCCGCCGGATCAGGGTGCGCCCGCCGCACCGCTTCGACGGGCACGGTCTCGGTGGTGGGAGTCGGCGGTCCGGGGTGGTTCCGGCCGCCGACTCCCCTCTGGGTCGCGCAAGGCCGTCAGTTGTTCGCGACGAGGTCCTTGAGCGCGATGTTGAGTTCGAGGACGTTCACCCGGGGTTCGCCGATGAAGCCGAGTGTGCGTCCCTCGGTGTGGTCGTCGACCAGCTTCTGCACCTGGGCGACGGTCAGGCCGTTCCTCTCGGCGATGCGGTGGACCTGGAGGTCGGCGTAGGCCGGGGAGATGTCCGGGTCCAGGCCGGAGCCGGAGGAGGTGACCGCGTCGGCGGGCACCTCGGACGCGATGACCTTGTAGCCGGCGGTCGAGTTGTCCTTGACGACGGCGGCCTTGGCGGCCTTGACCCACGCGATCAGTTCGGTGTTGTCACCGGAGCGGTTGGTGGCACCGGACAGGATCAGCGAGTACTGCGTGTTGACGCTGTTCGTGCCCAGGCCGTTCTGCGGACGCCCCTGGAACCACTTCAGGTCGGGCGACGCGGTCTCCTCACCCTTCTTCAGCGGCAGGTCGTACGACTGCCCGATCAGGGAGGAGCCGACGACCTTGCCGTCCGCCTTGACCTCGGAGCCGTTCGCCTTGCTGGTGAAGAGCGCCTGGGCGACACCCGTGACGACCAGCGGGTAGATGACGCCGGTCACCAGGGTCAGCACGAGGAGGGCGCGCAGGCCGGCCCCGAGCAACCGGAGGGTGTTCGTAACGGAGTTGTTCATGGCAATCAGCCGATCCCGGGGATCAGAGAGATGAGCAGGTCGATGAGCTTGATACCGATGAAGGGGGCGATCAGTCCGCCGAGGCCGTAGATCGTGAGGTTGCGGCGCAGCATCTTGTCCGCGCTCACCGGGCGGTACTGCACACCTCGCAGGGCGAGCGGCACCAGCGCGATGATGATGATCGCGTTGAAGATGACGGCGGACAGGATCGCGGAGTCCGGCGAGGACAGGCCCATGATGTTGAGCTTGTCCAGGCCCGGGTAGACCGCCGCGAACAGTGCCGGGATGATCGCGAAGTACTTCGCGACGTCGTTGGCGATGGAGAACGTGGTCAACGCGCCCCGGGTGATGAGGAGTTGCTTGCCGATCTCGACGATCTCGATGAGCTTGGTCGGGTTCGAGTCGAGGTCGACCATGTTGCCGGCCTCCTTGGCGGCCGACGTACCGGTGTTCATCGCGACACCGACGTCCGCCTGGGCCAGCGCGGGCGCGTCGTTGGTCCCGTCACCGGTCATCGCGACGAGCTTGCCGCCGGCCTGCTCCCGCTTGATGAGGGCCATCTTGTCCTCGGGGGTGGCCTCCGCGAGGAAGTCGTCGACGCCCGCCTCCTCGGCGATCGCCTTGGCGGTCAGCGGGTTGTCGCCCGTGATCATGACGGTCTTGATGCCCATGCGACGCAGCTCGTCGAACCGCTCCCGCATGCCCGCCTTGACGACGTCCTTGAGGTGGATGACGCCCAACACCCGGGCACCTTCCGTGTCTTCCACGGCCACGAGCAGCGGGGTGCCGCCGGCCTCGGAGATGTGGTTGGAGAGGGTGTCGGCGTCGTCGGAGACCGTGCCGCCCTGCTCCTTGACCCAGGTGATGACCGACCCGGCCGCACCCTTGCGGATCTTCCTGCCGTCGACGTCCACACCCGACATGCGGGTCTGGGCGGTGAAGGCGATCCAGTCGGCACCGGCCAGCTCGCCCTGGTGGCGCTCGCGCAGTCCGTACTTCTCCTTCGCCAGTACGACGATGGAGCGGCCCTCGGGCGTCTCGTCGGCCAGCGAGGAGAGCTGGGCGGCGTCGGCGACCTCGGCCTCGGTGGTGCCGGTGACCGGCACGAACTCGGACGCCTGGCGGTTGCCGAGCGTGATGGTGCCGGTCTTGTCGAGCAGCAGGGTGGAGACGTCACCGGCGGCCTCAACTGCCCGGCCGGACATGGCGAGTACGTTGCGCTGCACCAGTCGGTCCATGCCGGCGATGCCGATCGCGGAGAGCAGGGCGCCGATGGTGGTCGGGATCAGACAGACCAGGAGGGCCACCAGGACGACCATGGTCAGGTGGGTGCCCGCGTAGTCGGCGAACGGCGGCAGGGTGGCCACCGCGAGCAGGAAAACGATCGTCAAAGACGCGAGCAGGATGTTGAGCGCGATCTCGTTCGGCGTCTTCTGGCGCGCGGCGCCCTCGACGAGGTTGATCATGCGGTCGATGAAGGTCTCGCCCGGCTTCGTCGTGATCTTGATGACGATGCGGTCGGAGAGGACCTTCGTCCCGCCGGTCACCGCGCTCCGGTCTCCGCCCGACTCTCGGATGACCGGAGCCGACTCACCGGTGATGGCCGACTCGTCGACCGACGCGACGCCCTCGACGACGTCACCGTCGCCGGGGATGATGTCGCCGGCCTCGCAGACGACCAGGTCGCCCACGCGCAGCTCGGTGCCGGGGACCTGCTCTTCCACGGAGCCGTGGAGCCGACGTGCGACGCTGTCGGTCTTCGCCTTGCGCAGGGTGTCCGCCTGCGCCTTGCCCCGGCCCTCGGCGACCGCCTCCGCGAGGTTCGCGAAGATGACCGTGAGCCACAGCCAGCCGCTGATCGCCCAGCCGAACCAGTCGCCCGGGTCCTTGAAGGAGAAGAGCGTCGTCAGCACCGAGCCGACGAGGACCACGAACATCACCGGGGACTTCACCATCACCCGCGGATCGAGCTTGCGGAAGGCGTCGGGCAGCGACTTCAGCAGCTGCTTGGGGTCGAAGAGACCCGCGCCGACACGCCCTTCGGCGGCCTTGTTCCCGGTGGGTACGTCGCTGTGCGGCGCCCGGGTCGGGGTGGCTGTGGACATGGAGTCCTCTTGATTCGTTACGTCGGTGGTCATGACGCCAGCCCCTCGGCCAGCGGCCCCAGCGCGAGGGCCGGGAAGTAGGTCAGACCGGTGATGATCAGGATCGCGCCCACCAGCAGACCGGTGAACAGCGGCTTCTCGGTGCGCAGGGTGCCCGCGGTGGCCGGCACCGGCTTCTGCTCGGCGAGCGAGCCGGCCAGCGCGAGCACGAACACCATCGGCAGGAAGCGGCCGAACAGCATGCACAGGCCGAGCGTGCTGTTGAACCACTGTGTGCCCGCGTTCAGGCCGGCGAAGGCCGAGCCGTTGTTGTTCGAGGCGGACGTGTAGGCGTACAGGATCTCGGAGAACCCGTGCGCCCCGCTGTTGGTCATCGAGTCGCCCGGCGTGGGCAGTGCCATCGCGGCGGCGGTGAAGACGAGCACCAGCGCCGGGGTGATGAGGATGTAGCAGGCCGCCAGCTTGATCTCGCGGGTGCCGATCTTCTTGCCCAGGTACTCGGGCGTACGGCCGACCATCAGCCCGGCGATGAACACCGCGATGATCGCCATGATCAGCATGCCGTACAGACCGGAACCGGTACCGCCGGGCGCGATCTCGCCCAGCATCATGCCGAGCATCGTGATGCCGCCGCCCAGCCCGGTGAAGGAGGAGTGGAAGGAGTCCACCGCACCGGTCGAGGTGAGCGTGGTCGCCGTGGCGAAGACCGACGAGCCGCCGACGCCGAAGCGGACCTCCTTGCCCTCGTACGCCCCGCCGGCGATGTCGAACGCCGGACCGTGGTGGGCGAACTCGGTCCACATCATCAGGGCGGTGAAGCCGATCCAGATGGTGACCATGGTGGCGAGGATCGCGTAGCCCTGCTTGACCGAGCCGACCATGAGGCCGAAGGTGCGGGTCAGCGCGAACGGGATGGCGAGGATCAGGAAGATCTCGAAGAGGTTCGTGAACGGGGTGGGGTTCTCGAAGGGATGGGCACTGTTGGCGTTGAAGTAGCCGCCGCCGTTGGTGCCGATCTCCTTGATGGCCTCCTGCGAGGCGACCGCGCCGCCGTTCCACTGCTGCGAGCCGCCCATGCCGTGCCCATTGAAGAATTGGCCGACCTCATGGATACCGGAGAAGTTCTGGATGACCCCGCAGGCGACCAGCACGATCGCGGCGAGGACGGAGAACGGCACCAGGATGCGGATGACACCGCGGACCAGGTCGGACCAGAAGTTGCCGAGCTCACCGGTGCGCGAGCGGGCGAAGCCGCGTACGAGCGCCACCGCGACGGCGATGCCGACCGCCGCGGAGACGAAGTTCTGCACGGCCAGACCGGCGGTCTGCACGACGTGGCCCATGGTCTGCTCGCCGTAGTACGACTGCCAGTTGGTGTTCGTGACGAACGAGACCGCCGTGTTGAACGCCTGGTCCGGGTCGATCGAGGCGAAGCCCAGCGAGCCGGGCAGGACGCCCTGGAGGCGCTGGAGCAGGTAGAGGAACAGGACGCTCACGGCAGAGAAGGCGAGCACTCCGCGTAGGTAGGCGGGCCAGCGCATCTCGGTGTTCGGGTCGGCACCGATACCCTTGTAGATCCACTTCTCGACCCGCCAGTGCCGGTCGGACGTGTAGACCTTGGCCATGTAGTTGCCGAGCGGGATGTGGACGAGCGCCAGCGCGCCTATGAGGGCGAACAGTTGCAGGACGCCGGCGAGTACGGGACCCATCTGTGTCTCAGAACCTCTCCGGGAAGATCAGGGCGAGGACGAGATAGCCCAGCAGGGAGACGGCCACGACGAGGCCGACGATGTTCTCGGCGGTCACAGCTTCGTCACCCCCTTGGCGACGAGAGCCACCAGCGCGAGACCCGCGATCGTGACGATGACGAAGGCCAGATCGGCCATCGCGAACTCCTGGAGTGAGGTTCGTTGGAAAGGGACAGCTAGAGGAAAGCGCCCCTTTGGCCGGATCGGGCGTCCGTTGACGGCTCCCTTACGGCGGTGCCCACGGCTTTGACGGAACTCTTACGGCCGTGATCGGTACCGGGCTGCCGGTCGATGGACCGTCTCGGGATGAGCGCCGAGGGCTGCGTGGGTGGCGGCACGCGACAACGCCGGGTGGCTCAGGACGTCGGTGCTGTCGACGAACTGTGCGCGTCGGCGCGGCCGAGGATCCGCTCGGTGCTGGACGCGGGCAGCGCGACGACTCCGTCGGTGTCCCCGACCACGAGGTCACCGGTGTGGACCATGATGCCTCCGACCGTGACGGGCTGTCCGAGCACGCCGCGGAAGTCCTTGCGGGTGCCGAGGATCGCGTTGTTGCGCGAGAAGACCGGGAAGCCGAGCCGTTCGGTCTCCGCCGCGTCACGGACGCCGCCGTCGATCAGCAGGCCCACGATCCCCCGCTGCTGGGCTGCCACCGTGACGATCTCGCCCCAGTGGCCGTAGCGTGCGCCGCCGAGGTCGGCGACCAGGACGGATCCGGGCGGGGCCTGCAGTACGGCGTGGTGCAGGGCGAGGTTGTCGCCGCCGGCCCCCTGCACGGTGAACGCGGGGCCGCAGAGCCGGGCACCGGCCCACAGCGAGCGGAGCTCGGGGGAAAGCGCGACGGTGAGCCGGGATGCCTCCGACAGGGTCGCGCTGGAGTGTCCGCGAGCGAGGTCGTCGGTGCTCACAAGCAGCTTGAGCTGCAGCTCGGCTGTGAATTGCTGCGCCGCACGCAGCGGTCGGTCGCCCTCAGTCCCGCCGGAGCCGTGTTCCTGGACCGCTGCCGGGCACTGATCCGGCACGCCGAGGAAGCGGAGATCGCCGCCCGGCAAGCGGTCACCGGACGCGGCGGACGGCTGAGCCTGGGCGCCGTCGCCTCGGCCTTCTCCTGGCCCCTGCCCGTCGTTCTGGAGCGCTTCCACGAGGCCCTGCCGGACGTCGAGATCCGCACTCAGGAGATCGACACCCACGAGGCCGCGTCCGGGCTGCTCAACCGGTCACTCGACTGGGCGATCGTGCACCAGACCGCCCCGGTCCGCGGCACCACGGCGACCTCGCTGTTCGTCGACCGTTTCGTCGCCGTCCTGCCTGTCGACCATCCGGCCGCCACGGCCACCGGCCCGCTGGACCTGGCGGACCTCGCGGGCAGCCCGTGGGTCTGGCTGCACCGCCACATCTCCCCCGACTACCACGACGCCATGGCGGCCATGTGCCGAGCCGCAGGCTTCAGTCCCGTCCCCGCCCACTGGGCACGGTCGGTGACCTCACAGATCGCCATGGTCGAGTGCGGCCTGGGCGTGACCGTCGTACCCGCCGCGGCGTCGGCACCCCGCCCCGCCGTCCGTTTCCGACGCCTACGTCACGTGACGGCCACCATCGAGCTCACCGCGATGACCCGATCCGACCCCGGCGCCTTGGCCGAACACCTCACCGCCATCGCGAAGCAACTCACCGCGACGCAGGCACCGTCTCCACACTGACCGCCTCGGGCCTCTGGCCACGTTGAGACGAGGAAACCCGGCCCCCTGGCTACCTCGCCAGGGGCCGGGTCATCCCTTGCAGCGCGCAGTGCACGGACAGCGAGCCCGCAACGCAACCGAGCGCCAAAAAAATGGGCACGCCCCCCGCTCCCCCGCCACCGAGCACGAAACCGGACCAGCCCAAAACACAGGCGTGTCCGGTTCCGATGGTGGCGATCGAGCGGCAAGTCCCTTCAGGAGGGGGCGCCCTGCCGGGCGTCATCTGCCGAGCCCTGCGGCCTCTCGGCCGGCAGAACTGGCAGATCCTCCCGCGCGGCTCGGCGCGGCACTCAGTACTGCTCGGTCTCCACGAAGCCCGCGTCCGCGTCGTCGTCCGCGCCGAAGGCGGCGGCGGTCGGGTCGAATCCGGGCGGGCTGTCCTTCAGGCCCAGGCCCAGGCCGGCCAGCTTCGCCTTGACCTCGTCGATGGACTTCGCACCGAAGTTGCGAATGTCGAGGAGGTCCGCCTCCGAGCGCGCCAGGAGCTCGCCCACGGAGTGGACGCCCTCACGCTTGAGGCAGTTGTACGACCGAACGGTGAGCTCCAGCTCCTCGATCGGCAGGGCGAGATCAGCGGCAAGGGCGGCGTCCGTGGGGGACGGGCCCATGTCGATGCCCTCGGCGTCGATGTTCAGCTCGCGGGCGAGACCGAACAGCTCGACCAGCGTCTTACCGGCAGAGGCCATGGCGTCACGCGGACGCATCGCCTGCTTGGTCTCGACGTCGACGATCAGCTTGTCGAAGTCGGTCCGCTGCTCGACACGCGTGGCCTCGACCTTGTACGTGACCTTGAGCACCGGGGAGTAGATGGAGTCGACCGGAATACGGCCGATCTCCTGGCCCACCTGCTTGTTCTGCACGGCGGAGACATAACCACGGCCACGCTCGACCGTGAGCTCCATCTCCAGCTTGCCCTTGCCGTTCAGCGTGGCCAGGACCAGGTCGGGGTTGTGCACCTCGACACCGGCCGGGGGCGCGATGTCGGCGGCGGTGACCAGACCCGGGCCCTGCTTGCGCAGGTACATCACGACCGGCTCGTCGTGCTCCGAGGAGACGACCAGCTGCTTGATGTTGAGGATCAGGTCGGTGACGTCCTCCTTGACGCCCGGCACGGTGGTGAACTCGTGCAGGACGCCATCGACGCGGATGCTGGTGACAGCAGCGCCGGGGATCGACGACAGCAGGGTGCGGCGGAGGGAGTTGCCGAGGGTGTAGCCGAAGCCCGGCTCCAGCGGCTCGATCACGAACCGGGAGCGGAACTCGTCGACGACCTCTTCGGTCAGAGACGGACGCTGAGCAATGAGCACGAGGTGTGTCCTCCAGTATTTGACGCCCGCTATGTGACGCCGTAGACCCTCGAAGGGTACGGGCGATACGGCCGTCGAAGACACCGAACCTGCCGACTCCGCCTGTCTACCAGCCAGTCGGCGGCCCTGATCCACCTGGCGTGGAGCCCGGCCATCAGCTGCTTCTGCCCCGAAGAGTCAACGCGAAGCCGGATCTTATGCAGCTAGAACGGGTTAGTCCGTCTCGTGTGTCGAGTGACGAGAGGAGGTCGTCTGTTTAGTTCATCACACCGTCCGGGAGTGCCGCCGACATCGGGTGGTGCACCACGAGGGCGCACCACCGGATGGCAGGTGACGACGCGGTGCGATGCACCGCCTCGCCCGTGGATCAGTGGATCAGGGGAACGAGGTCACCTTCGACGGCACGGTGTCCGTCCCCGAGGTCGGGGCGCCGGTGTCGTTGATGACATGGGCGTACTGGCCCTTGCCTCCCAGGGAGATCACCTGCAGGTTGTGCATCTTGACGCCTGCCTTGACCGGGACCTGGAAGCCGTGGTGCTGCACGATCGAGGGATCGGAGGTGTAGTTGCAGTAGCTGCCCAGGCCCCACGCTTCGTGCACGGCCACCGTGTCGGCGACCTTGTAGGACGCCCAGCCGACCATGCCGTCGTGTGTGATGGCGGCGGCGTTGGGGGCGTCGTACGCCTTCTCGTTCTGGAAGAAGATCGTGCGCCCCCGCTCACCGCTCCATACGACGTCGTACTTGTTGAAGTGCTCCACGAACAGGCCGGTGGCCAGGACGTCGTCGCCGTTGACGCGCAGTCCGTAGTCGGCCCGGTTGGTCTCCCAGCCGACGCCTTCGCCATGGTCGGCTCGCCATATCCAGGTGTGGTCGATGACGACGTCGTCGCTGTTGACCACGACGGAGTCCGTCGCCAGGCCGGGGCCGGCGCCGCCGATGCGGATGAACACGTCCTGCATGGTGGTCGGGTTGGCGGAGTGGTCCGCGCCCGCTCCGGCGGGGCCGATCTGGAGCAGGGTGTCGGATCGGGTGGCGCCGGCGTCGATGAGGAAGCCGGCCAGCCGTACGCCGTCGACGTCCGCGACGTGCAGGGCGTCGATGCCGCCGTCGGGCACGATGGTCGCCAGGCCGAGCCCGAGCACCACGGTGTCGGCGCGGGTGACGTCGATCGTCTGGTCGAGGTGGTAGACGCCGGGCGTGAACAGCAGGTTCAGTCCCTGGGCCAGTGCGGTGTTGATGGTGGCGGCCGTCGCGCCGGGCTTGACGACGTAGAACTGGCTGAGCGGCAGCGAGGTCCCGGCGTTGGCGGGCCAGGACACACCGCGGGCGTTGGTGCGCTTGGCGGGGACGAAGACCTTGTAGTCGTTGCCGTCGAGGTACAGGAACGGCTTCTCGCGGGAGATCGGGGTGGTGTCCAGCGTGGTGTACGGCCCGGTGTCGAAGTTGGTCGCCGGGGCGCCCTGGACGCCGGTGAACGTCATGTTCCACACGCCGTTGGTCCAGCCGCCCACGGAGCTGTCCCGGGTGTACCACTGCTGCTGGGAGTACGGGCCGACCGTGCCGTCGATCTTGGAGTCGGCGATGTAGCCGCCGGAGGCCCATCCGTAGCCGTTGGGGGCGAGGTTGAGACCGCCCTTGACGTGGATGCGGCGGAACGGCGCGGCCTGGGCGACGGCCCAGCGGTCGGTGCCGTTGGACGGCGTGATCGCGAGGTTCTCCGCCGAACGCCAGAAGTTCTGTGTGGCGTTGCCGTTGAACCAGCCCGCGTCCACGGTGATGTCGCCGTTGATCTGGGTGTCGTCGGGGTTGATTCCGAGGCCGGAGACGGAGGTGTAGAAGCCGAGTTGGGCGTTGATGCCGTTGTAGGTGCCCGGCTTGAGCAGGAACTGGTAGCGCCCGGAGCCGAACTGGGCGGACTCCTGCTGGGCGAAGACCTGGTCGAACTTCTGCTGGAGGTTCGGCGTGGAGGGGTCGACGACGATCACGTTCGGGCCGAGGTCACCGCCGCCTTCGACCGGGCCTCCGGGGCCGCCGGACGTCGTATGGACGGCGACCTCCCACAGCGAGTATCCGTAGACCGTCCCGCGAGCCGTCCCCAGGACACGGACGTAGCGGCCCGTGCCGCTCACGTCGTAGGAGGCGCGGCCGCCGGTGGCGCCGGTGGCGCTCTTGAGGGTGTTCCAGTTCTGGCCGTCGGCGGAGGCCTGGAGCTGGAAGTCCTTGCCGTACGCGGCTTCCCAGTTCAGGTCGATCTTGCAGATGTCCTGGGAGGAGCCCAGGTCGACACGCAGCCACTGCGGGTCCGAGGCCTGGCTGGACCAGCGGGTGGAGTCGTTGCCGTCGACCGCGGCGGAGGCGGGGGTGCCGGCGTTCTCCGTCGAGGACGCCGAAGCGGTTCTGCCCTGCGCCGAGTCGGCGGTCGAGCAGGTGCCCGGCTGAGATGTCCCGGCGGTGCCGAACACCTGGAGCTCCCAGACGGAGTAGCCCCATTGCGTCGCCCGGTGGACGCCCTGCAGACGTACGTACCGGCCCTGGCCGGAGACGGTGAGCGTGTCGGTGCCGCCGTCCGAGCCGGTGACCGTGTGCAGGTCGGTCCAGGTGCTGCCGTCGGACGAGGACTGGATCTTGTAGTCCTTGCCGTAGGCCGTCTCCCAGTTGACGACGACCTGGCTGATCGTGGCGCCGGTTCCGAGGTCGACCTGGATCCACTGGTCGTCGGTGGCGGCCGAGGACCACCGGGTGCCGGCGTCGCCGTCGACCGCGTAGGGCGCGGGGGTGCCCGCGTTCTCGTTGGAGGACGCCGTCGCCGTTCTGCCCTGGGACAGGTTGGCGTCGGCGGCCGCGGCCACCGGTGGCTGGATGGTGGGCAGGGTGATCAGCGCTGCCGTGGCGGCGAGCGCGACACCCAAGGATCTGAGTCTCATGGAGGTCCCTGCGGGTGCGTCGGGAAAGGACATGAGGGCGCGCCGACAGCGGGCATGGCTGCATACCAACGCCACTGCCTCGACGCTTAGTTCACGTCTTGATTTAACTGATGAGTTCCAAGTCTCGGCAAGCCTTCGAAAGTTGAAATCTTTCCGGGCCCATCTGCGCCGCATCCCTTGACAGGTTGACGACACGCCCTGAACCGGAGTGGGCTCGATCGGGTGCCACACCGGCGTCGGCCCCGGCACCCGATTCCTCGCGCACGGCTATGGGAAGTTTTGGGGTGCATCGTTACCCTCCGCCCATGATTCCCACGGCGGTCTGGGGCACGGGCAACGTTCGGACGCGCCGCCATTCGGGCCGTCGCGGCGCACCCGGAACTCAGCCTTGTGGCCGTGCTGGTGTCCAACCCCGCCAAGGTCGGCAAGGACGCGGGCGAGCTCAGCGGACTCGGCCGGCGCCTCGGGGTGGCGGCAACGGACGATGTGGCCGCGGCACTCTCCCCAGCCCCTCGCGCCGTCGTGTACGCGGCCTCCGGTGACGTGCGCCCGGACGGCGCGATCGAGGACATCAGCCGTGCGCTGCGCGCGGGTGCGGTGGTGGTCACGCCGTCCCTCTACGGCATGTACGACTGCACGCACGCGCCTGCCGAGATTCGCGACGTGTTGCTGGAGTCCATCGAGGCCGGGGGCGGCTCACTGTTCGTGTCGGGGGTGGACCCGGGATGGGCCAACGACGTGCTCCCGCTGCTCGTGAGCGGGCTGGGGTCCGCCATCGATGCCGTCCGCTGCCAGGAGATCTTCGACTACTCGACCTACGACCAGGAGGAAGCCGTCCGCGACCTGATCGGTATGGGGCACCCCCTGGACTACCAGCCGCTGATGCTCGCCGAGGGCATTCCGACGACGATCTGGGGCGGACAGCTGCGCATGATGGCCCGGGCCCTGGGCGCCGAACTGGACGGCATCGAGGAGACCTTGGAACGCCGTCCCCTCGACACGTCCGTCGTCACCGACGCGATGGGCGAGTTCTCGGCCGGCACTCAGGGAGCGGTGCGCCTCGAGGTGCAGGGCATGGTGGCGGGCGAACCCCGCATTGTCATCGAGCACGTCACCCGCATCCATGCCACCTGTGCCCCGGACTGGCCGGCGCCACCCGACGGCAGGGCGGGCGCGCACCGCGTGATCATCGAAGGCCGTCCCCTCATCGAGGTCACGGTCGAAGCCACGGACGAGGGAGACAACAGGGCCGCCGGCGGCAATGCGACGGCGGCCGGCCGTCTGGTGAACGCCATCGACTGGCTCGTCGAGGCCGCACCCGGCCTCTTCGACGCGCTCGACGTCCCGCTGCGCCCCGCGGTGGGCAGACTGGGAAAGAAGTGATCATGCAGATCGACATCCCCCAGGGCGCCGACCCCATCCTGCATGTCTGGGGCGACCTGGTGCCCGGGATCGGCCCGGCAGCCAGCGCGTTCTCCCTGGCCGTCTACGAGAACACGACCCTCGGACTGCGCGAGTTCGAGGCCGCCCGCCTGCGTATCGCCCAGATCAACGGATGCCTGTTCTGCCTGGACTGGCGCACCGAACGCGGCGGGGAGAAAGTCGAGGAGGGCTTCCTCGACGCGGTCACGCAGTGGCGCACCACGAGCGCCTTCGACGAACGGACCCGGCTCGCCGCCGAGTACGCCGAGCGCTACGCCCTCGACCATCACGGCCTGGACGAGGACTTCTGGGCGCGAATCAAGACGCACTACAGCCAGGCGGAGATCGTGGAGCTGAGCATGTGCATCGGCTCATGGCTGGCCTTCGGCCGTCTCAATCACGTCCTGGGGCTCGACACCGCCTGCACCCTGCCGTCGGTAAAGCATCCCTGACAACTGTGGCCTCCGGGCCGGACCGGAACAGCCACAGCCGACCGCGTCGGCGCTCTGAGGCACACGCTCAGTCGAGGACTGCGGTGGCTTCGATCTCGACCAGATGCTCGGGAACGTCCAGGGCCGCGACGCCGATCAGTGTGGCCGGCGGCACCGGAGTGAGTCCCAGTTTCGCGTTCGCCCGGGAGATTCCCTCCAGGAGCAGGGGCATCTTGTCGGCGGTCCAGTCGACGACGTAGAAGGTCAGTTTCGCTACGTCGTCGAAGGAACCGCCGGCCTCGCCCAGTGCGGTGGCGACGTTGAGGTAGCACTGCTCGACCTGCGCGGCGAGGTCGCCCTCGCCGACCGTGTTGCCTTCCGCGTCCCACGAAACCTGCCCGGCGACAAAGACCAGCCTCGAGCCGGACGCGATCGCCACCTGCCGGTAGACATCGATCTTCGGCAGGCCCTCGGGGTTCTTCAGCGTGATGGTCATGCTGTCCGTCTCCTTGTCCGGACTCCTGTGAGCCCGTGCTCGTCAGACCCGGCCGATGCGGTCTCTTGTGGTTACTAAGGAACCGTAGGAGAGTGAGCGGTGACATGGAAGAACGCACTTTTCGGTGACTGGGGAACCTCATGGTGACCAAGCAGCTCAGCGGCTCGACCGACGATGCCAACCTGCGTCGCGCCGACTCCCTGGCGCGGGAGATCTTCTCCGACGTCGCCAACAAGTGGGCACTTCTGATCATCGAAGCCCTGGGGGAAGGCACCCTGCGCTTCAGCGAGCTGCGCGGCCGGGTGGAAGGCATCAGCCACAAGATGCTCACCCAGAACCTGCGCATGCTGGAGCGCAACGGCCTGGCCGAGCGAACCGTCCACCCCACCGTCCCGCCCCGTGTCGAGTACACCCTCACCGAAGCGGGCCACGGACTGCGGGCGACGGTCGACGGCATGTGCGAGTGGACCTACCGCTACTTCCGGCACATCGAGTCCGCCCGGCAGCGCTTCGAAAGCTGACGATAGGCAGCCGGAGCAGGTGAAGCTCCCCGTAGGACCAGCAATCGACCAAGGATGAGAAGCGCCCAGCCCTGCCGACCGACCCTGGTGATGAGTTTTCGCGACCGCACCCGTCACACGTACGTCGGGACACGACTAGGCGGAAGGATGACGTGATGAGTGCGTACACACGGCCGGAGGAACTGGGCGGGAGCGGGCTGGGCGAGGTCGACGAGCCGGCGTTCTCGGGGCTGGCGGAGCGGCACCGGCGGGAGCTGCACGTGCACTGCTACCGGATGCTCGGGTCGTTCGAGGACGCCGAGGACGCCGTGCAGGAGACGTTCCTGCGTGCCTGGCGGCGGCGGGAGACCTTCGAGGGGCGGTCGACGTTCCGGGCCTGGCTGTACCGGATCGCCACCAACGCCTGCCTGGACCTGCTCGCCAAACGCCGCCCGGAGCCCGCGACCGGCGGCGAGGTGCTGTGGCTGCAGCCCTACCCGGACCGGCTGCTCGACGAGCTGCCCGCGGGCGACACGGACGAGCCGGAGAGCCTCGCCGTCGCGCGGGAGACGATCGAACTGGCGTACCTGGTCGCGGTCCAGCACCTCGCCCCGCGCCCGCGGGCCGTGCTGATCCTGCGGGACGTGCTCGGCTGGCCCGCGAAGGACGTCGCGGAGATCCTCGGGGACTCCGTCAACTCCGTGAACAGCGCGCTGCAGCGAGCCCGCGCCGGCCTGCGGGAGCACCTGCCCGCCGAGCGGCAGGACTGGACCGGCGGCGAACAGGACGCCGCAACGCGCGAGCTGGTGCGCCGCTTCACCGACGCCAGCGTGGCCACGGACATCCCGACGCTCGCCGCACTGCTGCGGGACGACGTCCGCTGCTCGATGCCGCCCACGCCGGGCCTGTACGTCGGCCGCGAAGCGGTGGTGAACGACTGGGTCGAGGACGGCTTCGAAGGCATGAAGGGCCTGCGCGGTGTCCTCACCTCCGTGAACCGGCAGCCCGCCGTCGCCTTCTACCTCTGGCAGGAGCGGGAGGCCGCGTATCTGCCGCTGACGCTCGACGTCCTGCGCATCACCGGCGGGGCGATCACCGAGATCGTCACGTTCCACGACGACCAGTTCCCACGGCTCGGACTGCCGGAGCGCCTGCCTGCGGACGGCACGGAGTAGTCCCGGTGTGGACGCTCACACTGCGAGGTGGCGCGCGGGTCGCGGTGGTCGCGGCGCAGTGGTACGACGCGTTCGACGTTGTCACCAGCGGGCGGGTGCAGCTGGAGCTGCGCGACGGCGAGCCCGGGCCGGTCCTGGGACGCGATGCCGGGTTCTGGCTCCGCGGCACCGGCGTCCGCGCTCTGCGCAACCCCGGCCGTCGCACGGCCAGGGTGCGCGTCGTCACCCCGGGTCCAGGACCGTCGCATGCCAGTCAGCACCCCCGTACGCCGGCTACCGAAGGATGGAGGAGCGGCATGAACGGCATGGATGACACCGGCATCGTTGCAGGCCCGGCGGTGTGCCCCACCAGCCACACCCACCGAACCGCCAGGCTCGCCGGCACCGGCTCCCTTGCCACGCTCGCAGCGATGGTGGCCACCACCCTGGGCGCGGCGCTCGCCCAGGGTGGTGGCGTCGACTTCGAGGTCCCCGACGGTGGCGAGAGGATCCCGTTGTCCGGGTTCACCGTGGTGACCGGCTTCTTCTCGGTCGTGGGCATCGTCATCGCCGCCGCACTTCTGCGTTGGAGCGCTCGCCCCGCCAAGCGATTCGTGTGGACGGCAGTGTCACTGACCGCACTCTCGTGGGTCCCGCCCCTCCTCTCCGGGGCAGACACCGCCACCATCACCGCCCTCATCGGGCTCCACCTCGTCCCTGCGACGGTGATGATCCCCGCCCTGGCGCGGAGCCTCCGCACCCTGCACCGTTGAGCGGTCAGGCGACCGATCGGCTCCCCGGGGTGCCCTGCTCGCCGCCACCGCCGTCGGACTGCTCGACGACGTGACGGACCCGCGCGCCGGCACCGCCGTGGTCAGACGTCACGAGCCCTGCCCCGACCGGGTCGCCGTCCTCGACGAGGCGTATGAGGTGTCGGGGTCGCTACCGTTCGGCGACGACCAGGACTTCGACCGGGTCGCAGTCGGGTGCGGACGCGAGGAGGCGGATCTTGCCGGGGCCGGTCTGGCGGAGGACGGCCAGGGCGCGGCCTTCGTAGGTACGGCGTTCGGTGGCGTCGAAGCGTTCCTCGGTGGCCGGGTCCGCGCTGCCGAAGCCCGACAGGACGACCGCGCCGGTGACTTCGAGGCGCACCGGGCGGTCGGCCGCGGTGTGGAGGGTGCCGACCGGGTCCGTCAGGGTGAGGGTGACGTACGCGAGGTCGCCACCGTCTGCCTCGACGACCGGGCGGTCGGCCTCGGCACGCAGTTCCACCGGGCCGGTCGCCGAACGCAGGGTGTGGCGGCCGGTTTCGATGCCGTCGCGGTAGGCGATCGCGCGGAGTTCGCCGGGCTCGTACGTCGTGTCGAACTCGGTGCGGAAACGGTGGTCCTCGCCCACCGGCTGCCGTCCCGACGAGCGGCCGTTGACGATGAGTTCGACCTCGTCGGCGTCGCCGTAGACCTCGACGGCGACCGGCTTGTGACGAGGTCGGAGGCGCTGATCGCGTTCATCATGTCGCCCGTGTCGGCCATCAGCGTGTTGATGCCTTTGTCCGCGTCCTCGCCCGTCCTCTCCTGTGACTGCCCGCGCAGCTTGCCCAGTTCGGACATGACGGCGAGCATGCCGTTCACCGCGTTGGTGACGTAGCGCGTGCTGTCCAACGACCGGACCTTATCGGCGAGTTGGCGCCCAGGAGTTGGACCCGGCATTCCTCGGCACGCGCGAAGGTCGCCGCGCCCAGAACTCCGTTGTCGTGGTGGACGCATGTGCCGCGCAGCTTGACCGTCTCGCCATTGATCCGCAGGCCGTGCTCGGGGTCGAGGCGCAGAACGGGGTGCGGACGTACAGGCGTTGGCGTACGGTCGCGGGCTCGCCCGGCAGCACCGTGACGTTGGAGACGTCGGTCGCGACGATGTTCCCGTCGGCATCGCGGATCTCCGTGACGACGTCGGCCGTGCGGACCGCGATCGAGTCGTTCTCGACCCTCGTCGCGACCTCGATCACCGCCCGCTCGTCGTCGACGTCCGGGGTGGTGACACGGACTCCGTCGGGCGCGATACGGACCACTTCGCCGACGAGCATCCACGTGTCGCGGTAGACGCCCGCGCCGGTGTACCAGCGCGAGTCGCGATGGTTCGCGCCTCGACGCGGAGCTCGCCGCGCACGATCACGTGCTGCTGGTGCTGCACGGCCACCTCTCCTCGCAGGCCCTCTCCGACGTGGCCCAGGCCGTCTCCGCGCGGGCCGTGATCGACCTCGGCGACTCCGGCCGCGCGGACGCGATCGCCGCCGACACGGGGACCTCCCTCACCGCGTTCTCCGCGCAGGCCGACGTCCCGGTCGAGTACCTCGCCGGGCGAGGTCACCGGCACATCGCGACCGTCCTGCCGGACACCCCTGAACTCCAGTCCCTCGCCGGTCTGCGCGAGCGGCCGATGCGGCGGGCCGCTGAATCCGCGGGCCTGCCCGAGTGCCCGGCCCTCGTCCTTCCCGGCGACCTCGGCGCCGCCGAGGAACGGCTGCGGTCCTTCCGTGCCGAACATCCCGAGGTGACCGCGCTCGCCGCATACAACGACGACGTCGCCCTCGTCACGCTGGCCGCGATGCGGCACATCGGCCTGCGGGCACCGGAGGACCTCGCCGTCATCGGGTTCGACGACACCCCGCACGGAGCACTGTTCTCGCCCGCTCTGACCACCGTGCACATCGACGCGGAAGCCCTCGGCCGCATCGCCGCACGCACCGCCCTGGGCCTGCCGGCCGCCGACGCCACCCTCGAACCGGCACACATCATCGTCAGACAGTCCGGCTGAGGCATCAGGGGCGGGATTTACTCCTGGCGGGAGCTGCCGAACTCTCCATCAGGTCCAGTCAGCGAGGCTGCGAGGCGGGTGGCGGTCTTCTCTCCCGCTCGCTGCTTGACCAAGCCCTCTTTGGCAGCCGCGCGAAGCCTCACCGCCGAGCTGTCCTCTGTGCCCTTTGTCACCAACACAGTGACCACCACGGGATTCAGGCTGCCAAAACCACCACCGACGACGACACGCATCATCTCCTGGTCCCTGCCGTCCCCGATACGCATGGACACCACCGGCTGCCCTCCCCCTCCGAGCACTCCGGCGACGCGCTCCACGGCATCGCCGAACGGCAACGGGATGACCAGGTCGATCTCGTGAACGTTCTTCCTCATCAGCTTGGCCACAAGTCCGGTCAAGCGACCGCTGCCCCCGCTCTGGGCACCCAGTGCAGCAAGCTCGTCAGCCAGAATCTGGTCCTCGTCCTGGTCCATACGCCCCGCCCTTCCCTGCCATACCTGTCCGCGGAATCGGCCACACGCAGTTGAGCGGGAGCACGCTTCCAGGCTCTGGAGGAGAGTACGTGCCCGTCAGACGAGTTGATAGCCGCGCATGTTGCTGAGCAGCAGGTAGCAGTTCTGGAGGGAGCCTGACGTGTCGCCCAGGGAACGGTAGATGCCCCACTTCGGGCGGACACGGTCGGCGAGGAAGGTGTCGATGCCGGTGCGGGACTTGTCGATGACCGTGGTCGAGCCGTTCTTGAGGATCCAACGCAGGGAACCCGCCGAGCCGTTGCCGACCTTGATCTGGAAGTCGACGTCGATCCATCTGTCGTGCAGCGGCTCCAGTTCGGTGCGGCCGATGAGGATGTCATCGGTGAACTGCTTCAACTCGATGGTCTGGACGCCGTTCACGCGGCGCAGCGACTGTACGACGACGGGCGAGGAGCCGGTGCCTGGCTGCTTCATCTGCATGATGTGGGTGAAGCTGGTGGTCGCCTTCAGGGAACTCGGTATGTACATCGAGTACGTGACCCGCCAGGTCTGGCCCTCGGTCCACTTGAGGTAGTTGCTGCCGCTGCCATTGCGCAGGCCGGTGACCTCGTGACGCTGACGGTCGGTGGAGGTGTCCCGGTCGACGGTGTGCATGTTGAAGCGCCAGTTGTTGCCCGTGGCGTAGATGTGCGGCGAGGCGGATGTGTGCGAGTCGGCGCGGTCGTCCTCGATGGTCTCGAAGGCGCCGAGTCCGTCGCTGCTCGCCGACGGGGACCACTTCAGCTGCCAGGAGGCGGCGTGCGCGGTGGACGCGGGCAGACCGACCGTTGCGGCGGCCGCACCGCCGAGCGCGGCGCCGAGAAGGGTTCTGCGCGTGGTGCTCATGACCGTTCACCTCGTCGTGAGTGGGGGGTGGACGTGCACGGATGCATGGCGGGGTCGCGAGCACAGCAGTCACTTCATGTCAGTTCATGGATATGACCAATGTTCACTCACGCATCTGCCAGCGGAGTACAGGGTGGCGCCCCGACAATGCCGGGTCAATGGTCCAGACCGATAAGCCCGAGTCCTCAGGACGGTTTCCGGCCAGAGTGCCGAGTTCGGTTATCGCGACGGACTCTCGGGTGACCTGAATGATCTATCGCCACGGCGGCCGCCGACTCGTGCCAGGATGCGGCAATGGTGTGGCTGAAAAGACGTGGGACGTGGACGCTCAGGCTCGTGACCGCGGTGAGTGCGGCGGTCGCGGTGGCCGCCTGCGGTGCGGCCGGCATTGACGACGGGGACTCCGGGGGCCGTGAGGCGAAGTACAAGCGCGTCATCGAGGACCCGCACCCACGGCCCGCCGACGTCATCGAGGCGGCCGGCGCGCCCACCGGTGTGGTCCGGGCGGACGACGGTTCGCTGCTCCTGTCGTACGACGTCCTCAACGTCGAGGACGACGAGGGGCCGGCCGCTTTCGCCTGGCGCATCGTCGGACCCGACGGCCGAACGGTCGCCGAGCACGCGGAGCACGGGAATGCGGAGGCGGTGCGGACCGCGTTCAAGGGGGTGAGCGGGGGCTTCGTGCGAGTGCCCTCTGGAGAGGGGGCGGACGGAGCGTACTTGCTCGACGTACGCGGCAAGCGGCACAAGGTCGTCACCACCGACACGCCGATGCGCACCCGGCCCGGCGACATCCTGCTCGCCGAGCTGGAGCCCACCCTCGTCTACCGCCCGGCCACGCGCACCGTGGCGCCCCCGGCCGGGGTGCCGGACGACGCCATCCTCCTCGCCGTCGACGAGCGGGGCACGGTCTGGAGCCTGGAACAGTTCCTCACCGATGAGCCCAACCGTGTCGTATGGCAGCGCGACGGTCGCACCCTTGGCTCCAGGGCTGCCCCTAAGACGTACTCCGACGCGGGAGGCATCCTCGTCGCAGGGGGCGGCACCGCGGCGCTGTCCCTCACCCAGGACGAGGACGTGCGCGGCCTGCTGGTGACGACGGACGACGGCGAACACTGGCAGACGGTCCGCGACGGTGGCATCCCCTGGAAGACCCTGAAGGGTGGCCCGGTGTCGCTGTTCCTGGAGCTGCTCACAGACGGGCGGCTGCTCGTCGGCGAGGAGGGCGGCCGCTACTGGCTCGCCGACGACCGCACCAACCGCGCCTTCCACGAGCTCAAGACACCGGCACCATTCACGTCGCTCGCCGTCGACGGCACGACGCTCTACGGCATCGCTGACTCGACGACGGCGACGTACGGCCTGGTCAAGGGCGAAGGGCTGTGGATCTCTCAGGACGACGGGCGCGAGTGGCAGCGGTACAAGCAGCGCCGATAGCAGCACTGCGGTGCCGGCCCTCGCAAGAGCCGTCCTGGCAAGATGGCGGCATGGAACGTGTGCTTGGTATCGGTGGCTACTTCATGCGAGCGGATGACCCTGCGGCCCTGAGTGCGTGGTACCGCGATTGTCTGGGCCTGGACGCCGATGAGCACGGTATGTGGCGTCAGGATGCCGGGGTGACGGTGTTCGCCACGTTCGAGTCCGGGACCGAGTACTTCGGGTCCCGGACGCAGCGAACCATGCTCAACTTCCGGGTCCGCGACCTGGATGCGATGCTCGCGCAGTTGCGTGCCAAGGGAGCCGATGTGGCCGAAGAGACCCAGGACATGGAGGGTGTCGGCCGATTCGGTTGGGTGACCGATCCCGAGGGCAACCGGGTCGAGCTGTGGCAGCCCGCCTGACCTCGTCGTCACGCAGGCGGTGACGTGTTGTCGCAGACTGCCCCGACATGCCTGCTCCCCCGGACCCGCTCCGCTCACCCACTCGCCGCCTGCCGTACCGCCCGCGGTGAGGCGCCCAGTTCCTTGCGACAGGTCTTGTTGAACGCCTGGAGGTCGGAGATGCCGACCGCGGCCGCGATCGCCGGGATGGCCAGGGTCGAGGCGATGAGGAGGTGCCGGGCGCGTTCCATGCGGCGGTGTCTGATGTAGCCGACGACGGTGGACCCGGTGTCCTCGCGGAACAGCCGGGTGAGGTGGGTGTGGGAGACGCCTGCGGCGCGGGCGATGGCGGGGATGTCCAGGGGGCCGGCCAGGTGCTCCTCGATGTGGGCGATGGCCGTGTGCAGGGCGGGATGCCGGGGGCCTGGTCTGTTGTCAGCGGAGCCGGTCAGGGTGGTCGTGCGCCACAGCACCGTCCACAGCTCCGCGGAGGCGCGCGACGGGGACTGTGTGCTCGCCGCGACCGTCTGCCTCAGCAGCCCGCTCAGCGCAGCCGCCTCCGCACCGGCATCCTGCATCGCCGGGAGGCGGCGCCGCTCTCCGTCGCCGGGCAGCCGGAAGTGGGCGTAGAGATGCTCGCAGCGCGGGGCGTCGTAGTGGAAGTGGACCTCTGTGTCGGGTGGCACCAGGCTCACATGGCCAGGCCGGATCGGGTGCGAGACGCCGCCGAACTCCAGCGTGCCGGAGTAGCTGTACAGATGGAGCTGCCACAGCCTGGGCAGCCGGAAGACCTCGTGCGGACCGGCCGACCCGTGCACGCCCACGCCCGCGTTCGCCACGTGGGGCGGCTGATCGAGGGCGAGCTCCACCTGTTGTTGCATGGTGGAAAATTACCAGTACTCGCTGATTACAGCCCACGACAGGGGCAGCGATGACTTTTACGTTCGTCGTATGTCAACCACACGACAGCTGTTGAACTCCGTCGAGGTGGCGCGGTTCGTGGCTCACGGTTTCCTGCGCCTGGACGGCATCGTGCCCCGGGAGATGAACGAGGAGGCGCTCGGCGTCTTCGCCGCCGGGCTGCCCGCCGTACCGTACGGCACTCCCGTGCCGAAGGCGTTCCCCGAGGGCTCCTTCGCCCGCCGACTCGTCGAACTCCCCGCTGTAGCAGGCGCGTTGGAGAGCCTGGTGGGAGCGGACCCGAGCGTCGACCACCACTTCGTACACACCCGCGAACCGCACGAGGGCAGCGCGCAGCCGCTGCACGCCGACGCCCTCATCGATGTGCGGCCCGACGCGTTCGACGTGCAGCTCATGTACTACCCGCAGGAGGTCACCGCGGACATGGGCGGCACGCTCGTCGTACCGGGCAGCCATCTGCGCCGTACCAACGAATCCGACACCGGCCGTTACCAGAACCTGCTCGGCCAGACCCGGCTGACCTGCGCGGCCGGCACCGTCATGCTGTTGCACCACGGCATCTGGCACGGCGGGCGTCGCAACGACAGCGAAACCGTCCGCCACATGTACAAGATCCGCTTCAACCCGACCGTGCCCCAGGTTCGGTTGTGGGACGTCTCGGACCTGGACTCCCCCGCCGTGCCCTCCGAACTGGGACACACCTTCCCCTGGTACGAACCGGCCACCGGCCGACTGGAGATCCACAACCGGATCCAGCTGTGGCGCACCCTGACCGGCGACCCGAGCTTCGACATCGACCACTGGGCCACCCGTATCGCCAACCGGCCCGCCCTGAGGAGCCAGGCATGACCATCGCCGACAGCGAGACGACCGGGACTGCCGCCCGCACCACGCGCCAGCAGGTGCTCGTCCTGTACCTGGCCACCTCCGCCCTCGACTCGAACGTGGTCGGCTGGGCCCGATACGACGGCACCGGCACCACCTCCCCCACCACCGGTGACAGCGACGAACCCCCGTACCGCACTGGCGTCGCCGCCCTGCAGGACGGCTGGCGGCTCTTCCAGGCCGCCCAGCTCATCCCTCCGTATCCGGGGGCGGAGCACGAAACGTCCTTCCTCAAGCATGAGTTCTTCTACGAGAAGCTCGTCGACCTCTGAGATGCCGCGAGGTACTCCCGCACCACCGAGTCGAAGCTAGCGTCGGGCAGCAGGCGCAAGTCAGCCGCGCGACGGTTGTCGAAGACAGCGGGCCAGGAGCCGACGACGGCCTCCACAGCCGGATCAGGTGCGAGGGTCACAAGATCGGCGGCCGGAGCGCCCGCCACTCTCCGCAGTGTGGCGAGCATGTCGGCCACCGAGACGGTCAGACCGGGCACGTTGACCGGCGTCGCCCCCTCCACTCGTCCTGGCCCGCTGCCGCGCTCGGCTTCCGCGATGCGGAGCACGGCCTCGATCGTGCTCCGCGGCGAGGCCAGGGCCACCTTCAGTTCGGGGGCGACGGGGCAGACGGTCGGCCGTCCGGCGAGCGGCTCGCGGATGATGGCGGAGACGAAACCGGAGGCGGCAGCGTTCGGCCTGCCCGGCCGTACCGCGACGGTCATCAGCCGGGCCACGCGCCCGTCGACGAAGCCGCGGCGGGTCATGTCCGCGATGAGGTGCTCGCACATCAACTTCTGTGTGCCATAGCTCGATTGTGGTGTCGGCAAGGTCGCCTCGCTGACCATCGGCGGGAGCCCTCCCGTCGGCAGCGGGCCGTAGACGGCGAGGCTGCTGGTGAACAGCACCCGCGCCACCGGCCCGCCGCTCGCCGACTGCTCCCGCGCGGCCTGCAGCAGCGCACGGGTGGCGTCCACGTTGACGCGCATCCCGAGGTCGAAGTCGGCTTCGCACTCGGCGGACACCGCCGCCGCGAGGTGGAACACCACGTCCACCGGCTCCGCGAACACCTCGCCGAGGTGGTCGACCAGGTCGCCGTCGACCATCTGCACGAGCGGGTCCCCGGCCGACGGACCATCGGGCCAGGCAACACGATCGACCAGCACCAGCCGGGTGACCGGTGCCGCGGCGAAGGACCGCGTTCGTAGGAGTTCCCTCACCAGCAGGCGTCCCAGAAACCCGGACGCCCCCGTCACGACGACCCTCACCCGCCACTTCCCCTCACCAGACAACCGGCACGTCTCACGATGGCGCACCCCGCCGCTTCGCGACACCACACCCCGTCTGCTTTCGTGTACGGACATCTGGCCGACCGGCGGTCGATCAGCCGACAGCACACGCCGGCGCAGCGAACCGGCGCGCGGCCGTACGCAGTCCGACCCGCACGGCTTCGCTGGGAAAGGGGTAGCCGAGCGGGCCGGGCCGACGCGCCGCTGACGTGCCACGTTGTAGTGCGTCCCAGCGACCTGAGCGGCGCCGAACGGGTGGACTTGTACGGAGGGCGGCCGCGCGCGGGACCGGCTCCAAGGGCGCGAATGGTGACGTGGCCGCCCCGACCCAGACCTGGAAGAGGCACCGAGTCGTGAAACGTACCTCCGCCCGACGTGTCTTCGCCGCAGCGCTGCTCGTGGCGTCCGTGCTGGCCCCGATGGCGGCTGCTCCCGCCACGGCGGCACAGGCCGTCGCCTCCCACCAATCCCGGCCGGACGACTGCCCGGCGTACGAACTCGACCCCAAGCTGGC
Source organism: Streptomyces sp. NBC_00019 (assembly GCF_045041015.1). NCBI lineage: Bacteria > Bacillati > Actinomycetota > Actinomycetes > Kitasatosporales > Streptomycetaceae > Streptomyces > Streptomyces sp. NBC_00019. Next base: position 9,778,534 of record NZ_CP108302.1, on the reverse strand, counting down.
CTCGCGGCTGGACAAGGCCATCGAGAAGGTCCGTAAGCAGGCCGGCATCCCCGGCGTGGTCGCCGGGCTGTGGATGCCGGGCAAGGGCAGCTACGTCCGCGCGACCGGCGTCGCCGACACCGCCACCCGCAAGCCGATGACCTCCGATGTCTTCGTCCGGATCGGCAGCGAGACCAAGACCTTCACGGTCACCGCGCTGCTCAAGCTCGTCGACGACGGCCTGGTCGGACTCGACGACCCGATCTCCGACTACATCCACGGCGTACCCAACGGGCACCGGATCACGTTGCGCCATCTCGCCGAGATGCGCAGCGGCCTCTTCCCCTACACCGAGGACGCCGACTTCGTGCACGATCTGCTGAGCAACCCCAAGCGCTCGTTCACCCCTCGGGAAGTGCTGGCGTACGGCTACAAGCACAAGAACACCTTCGCGCCTGGCAAGCAGTTCGAGTACTCCAACACCAACCTCGTCCTGCTCGGCCTCGTGGTCGAAGAGGTGAGCGGGCACCGCCTCGCCGACTTCATCGAGAAGCGGGTACTGCGTCCCGCCCACCTGTCCCACACGCTGTTCCCGCGGGGCTTCGAGTTCCCTCGGCCGCACCCCCGCGGCTACACCAACCAGACGCTGACCGGTGAGGTCGCCGACAGCACGAACTGGAACCCGAGTTGGGCCTGGGCGGCCGGAGCGATGATCTCCAACCTGCACGACCTGCGCCGCTGGGCGAAGATCGTCGCCACGGGCACGCTGCTGCGGCCACAGACCCAGGAACAGCGTCTCAAGATGCTGCCCACCGGCCACCCCGGCACCAGCTACGGCCTGGGCATCTTCAACAGCGACGGCTGGATCGGGCACAACGGCTCCATCCCCGGATACCAGACCGTGACCGTCTACCTGCCCTCGAAGAAGGCCACCTTGGTGTTGATGCTCAACACCGACATCTCGTACCAGGGCCAGGAGCCGTCCTCGCTGCTCGCCCGGGCGATCACCGAGATCGTGACGCCGGACAACGTCTACGACCGACCGCTCCCCACGAGCTAGCGCCCAACTCCCGCCGCGCACACGGCAACCAGGATCGAGCCACCTCATTGTGTCGGCCGTCGTCAGTGATCTGTTGCCGTGTGCCGGACGGGTACTGCTCCGCCGCGGGTGTGGTCACCCCGCCTGAGCGGTGGCGGCGACGCGGATGGCGTTGATCTGTTGGCCCATCTCGCCGCCGTGGGTGGCGGTGATGACGGAGGTGGTCCATTCCCAGCAGTTGCCGCACAGGTCCCACACGCCGTCGGGGCTGACCCCGCCGGGGTAGGCGGTGACGGGGGTGGTGTAGCCGCCGGTACCGGTGAGGGCGTCGTAGGCGTCGGTGTAGATGAAGCCGGTCCGGCTCGCCGTGACGTTCCAGCCGGGCACGGTTCCGGTGCGGCTGTCGGATTCGTCTCCGGTTGCCGTCACCTGGTGGGATGCAGCGGTTCGGGCGGGGCGTCGATCTGTTGCAGCTCTGCGAGGAGCTGGTTTCGGCCGGTGAGGAGTTCGGTGAGGATACGGCGGGCGGCTCGCAGGAGTTCGGCGACGTCGCCGCCGGCGAGGGCGTAGCGGACGGTGGAGCCCTCTCGTATGGACACCACGATGCCGGAGCGACGCAGAACGGCCAGTTGCTGCGAGAGGCTGGACGGCTCGATCTCGATGTCGGCGAGCAGGTCCCGAACGGACACCGGACCGTCCTGGAGCAGCTCCAGCACCCGGATGCGTACGGGGTGACCGAGCATGCGGAAGAACTCCGCCTTGACTTGATAGAGAGGGGCCTGCATGTCTGCTCGCTCCTGGTCGGGTGGGGGGGCGACGGGGCTGCCGAGGTGCGGCGGCATCCGAGGACGCCGCCGCACCGCATGCCGCCCTCGGATGCCGATCCTTCATGCCCCGGGCCCGCCACGACCGCACATTGGAATCATGCTGATGTGGTGACTTGAAGAAGTCTTCACATGACGGGCAGACGTGGCCCAGGGCCTTTCGACCGCGCTAGATCTCGATCGCCTCCTCCACCCGCTTGAGCTGATGGCGGGCCATCGCCAGGTTCGAACGGGCCTTGTCCAGGACGAGGTACAGGAACAATCCGTTGCCGGTGCGACCGGTGACCGGGCGGATCAGGTGGTACTGGGAGTCCAGCGTGATCAGGATGTCCTCGATCCGGCGGTTGAGACCCAACTGCTCCATCGTGCGCACCTTGGCCCGGATCACATCCGTGTTGCCGGCCGCCGCGACCGTCAGGTCCAGGTCCTTGCCCCCGCCCAGTGTGCCCAGCGCCATTCCGCTGGTGTAGTCGACGACGGCGGCTCCCAAAGAACCCTCGACCCCGGCCATCATCTCCTTCAGCGACACTTCCACACTCGCCACAACGCCTCCCCTTGCATGCCGTTGACTGCGGCGGACCGATGCTCCCGACCCGCCTCGGTCTCCGGACCGTATGCACGCCGTCCGCACACCACGACCGAGTCTTTGAGACTGACCTGTGCCGACCGAACAACGGCATGCCCGGACCGTTCGATGGACCGGAAGTGCCGTGACTGGCCTTGAAGTTGACACCCCCGCACCGGTCGGCAAGCGACGCCCCACCGACCGGTGCGCCGGATCGCAGGGACGACGGTTCTGTCAGGGATCTGCCAGAGTTCGGTCGTGCGAGGTCGAGGCGGGTTTCCCGGACGGAGAGAACAGTTGGCCATGGACGTGAGCAGACGGGCGTATCGAGGACAACGGTGGGCGGCGAGGGTGGCATTGGCCGCTGCCGTCCTCGCGGTCCTGGTGCCTCTCGGCTACGACGGCCTGGCCGGCGTGCTGCTTCTGGTGTGCGGCGCTGTCGGCCTGGCGGTAGCCGCGGCTGCGGCGTGGTGGACGCTGACCCTGCGGGGACCGTTGCGCTGGGCGGCGGGCGTGCTGGCCCTGGCCGTCCCCGCCGGAATCGTCGCCCTGTTCGCCGCCACCCTCTTCTGGGCACTGCCGGTGTCATTGGCGCTGTGGGGCGTGGCCGTGTGGAGCGGCCGGTATGCGTTGCGCGGCACCGGAAGCCATCGGGTGCGGAGCAAGGAGCACCGCACGCCCCCGCCGCAACGGCCGTTCCTGATCATGAATCCGCGCTCGGGCGGCGGCAAGGTGGACCGCTTCGGGCTCAAGGAGAAGGCCGAGCGGCTCGGCGCGCGTGTCGTCCTGCTCGACCCGGACGAACAGCAGGACATCACGGCGCTGGCCCAGGCCGCCGTCGCGGAGGGTGCGGATCTGCTCGGTGCCGCGGGCGGCGACGGAACCCAGGCCCTGGTCGCGGCCGTCGCCGCCGAGCACGGCATACCGTTTCTCGTGATCAGCGCCGGCACCCGCAACCACTTCGCCCTGGACCTCGGTCTCGACCGCGACGACCCGAGCACCTGCCTCGACGCGCTCAGCGACGGTGTCGAACTCCGCGTCGACCTCGGCTTCGCCGGTGACCGTCCCTTCGTCAACAACGCCTCGTTCGGGGCGTACGCGGCGATCGTGCAGAGCCCCTCCTACCGCAACGACAAGATCGGCACCAGCCTGGACCTGCTGCCCGACCTGCTCACCGGTCAGCAAGGTGCCCGCCTCACCGCAAAAGCGGGAGACACCACACTCGACTCCCCTCAGGCTGTGCTGGTGAGCAACAACCCTTATCGGACCGGCGATCCCTTCGGGTTCGGCCGTCGCGACCGCCTCGACACCGGAGCGCTGGGGGTCCTCGGCGTACGAGTGGACAGCGCGGCCGACGCCGCCGCGCTGCTGCTCGACCCGGAACCGGCCGCGCTCACCGTCCTGACCGTCCGCGAGGTCCTCGTCGAAGCCGACGGCGCGGAGGTGCAGGTGGGTCTCGACGGCGAGGCCCTCGTCCTTCCCTCACCGGTCCACTGCCGCATCGCGCCGGGCGCCCTCGCCGTCCGAGTCCCTCGCAAGCGGCCGGGGGTGGTGCAACGTCAACCCCGTCTGGACTGGCGCCGGTTGAGGAAGCTGGCGGCGACGGTCGGCCGTACGGCTGCCCCACGCCGTACCTGACGGTCACCGACGACCTGGTAAGGCTGTCGGCTCGTACGTCCGCGAGAGTCGTCTCTTACGGCTCCGACGTCTCGGATTCGAGCGAAGTTCGCGTCGCCGGTCCGTAGACGCCCGGCTCGTCCTCGGCCACCACACGAGTCAACTGGTAGGCGCGGACCGCGTTCTCGACCTCACGGTCGTAGACGCCGTCGGCCTCTCCGCTGAGGAAGCCGGTCTGCCGCAGGCGGAGTTGGAGCTCGATCACCTCGGGGCCCCGGTCGCCGAGGCGGAGCACGGGGGCCTCCCCTGGCGAGGGGCTCGATGTGGGGCTGCCCGTGGCGGTGACGCTGGACGAGGTCTCGCTGGGGGTGGTGCCGGTCGGGGGGAGCGGACCTGCGGTCGGGGTCGTGTCCGGTGAGGGACTTGCAGACGGGGACGGTTGCGCCGAGGTCGTCGACGCGGAGGGGTTCGGGGACGAGGGATCGATTGGCGTGGACTGTTCGTCGGGCAGGCCCGCGCGCACGCCGCCGGACAAGGAGCCGTCCCGATCAGGACTGTCGTACCAGAAGAACCCGCTGACGAAGCTTCCCGTCAGCAGGACGGCCGCCGCGGCCCCCACCCCGGTGCCCAGCGCGATCCGGCGCCTGCGCGGAGAGTTCTGGGCGTTGTCGTCCGATGGAGGCACATCCGGATTGTCGACGTGCGGTGAGGTTGCGTCTTCCCGGCCACCGGCCGGTTGGTCCGCGGGGTCCGTCTCGGACTCCTCCGACGTCGCGTAGACGTCAGGCGATGCGGCGTCGTCACCTATCTCCACGAAGGGCCGTATCCGCACCGGATCGAAGTCCTCCGCGGCCTCGGCCTCTGCCATGCGGGTCGCGCGATGGGCGTCGGATGCGCGGCGGGCACAGGAACAGGCCAGGCTGCCGTCCGCGGGTCGAGGCGTACCGCACTCCGCGCAGGCGGGACCCGTCGACTGACTCACACACGCTCCCTCTCCGTACGACCTCCATATTTTAAACATGAACAACACGCGTGAGGTCCGCAAGAAATCCAAAAATGGAATCCACGTGTCCGGACCGTCGAGAATCGGCCGTGCGGGCTCTTGGGGCGGGTGATGGCACGTCACCTGCCCGTTGACCTGGCGGTCAAGCGTCGCTGGGAGGGACGGCACCGCGGTTGACAGCGCTGCTTCGTGGCAGGCCATTCAAGCGGCATCCGGAGTACGGTCCGCAGCCCCGCGTCAGACGACGAGGTGTCTGCCGTCCGTCAGCCAGTCGGCCAGGTCGTCGCTCAAGGCCTGAACGCAGCGGATGCCTGCGGTGATGTCTTCCGTCTCAGGCTGTGCCCCGTTGTTGAGCACTTCGAGGGCACGCCGTGCCGCGCCGAGGTCGTGCGAAATGCGGGAACCTATGCCTCCGGGCAGCGAGAACATGGCGATTTCCACGCTGCTGGCGGCGACGAGCCAGTCGGATCCCTCCGTGTTCGGAACCGGCAGGCCACGATCGTCGCGGGCTCTCTCGAGCATGCTGAGGAATCGGCCTGCCAACTGAAGCATCTCCACCGCCGCCCTACGCGCCTCCGCCAGCAAAAAGGCCCGCTGCTGGTGTTTATGAGTGGCCGTCACCACCGCCCAGGCGGTCAGCGCAGCCACGACGCCTCCGATCACTGCGGACAGAGCGCCCTGCAGCAACAGCCTCCACCAGCCCTGCGGATCCACAAGTCCTCCCAAGCCAGGCCGCGCGCCCGCCCACGACTTGGGCTCCGGCCGCGTAGTGCCACCAAGGGTGAAGGCCACCCTCGTCGTCGGCCAACAGCCGACAACTCAGAGGGAACCGCACAGGATCCCGGTCGGCGAGTCGCCCATGCCGACGGATGGACTCGGAGGCATCGCCCTTCCAGCCACACTCGTCGCGCCCAGGGGCCGACCCGACTCCCGGGGTCAAAGGGATGCCAGCCAGCCCACCGTGTCCTTGGGGTGGCCGAAGCGGAGGGTGTCGAGAGGGGCGAAGCGGGGATCGCGGACGCGGCCCTCGATTTCGCGGCGGCGGACGCCGTGTTGCGACCAGGCCCACCACGCGGGGTGTTCCCGGCTCAGCCAGCCGGTCCAGGTCTCCCTGTTCCCGCCGAACAAGGCCTCGCGGGTGACGGTGCGCCGGATGGAGCGGCGCAGAACGCGGGGCATGATGACGTGTTTGGGGTAGTCCAGCCAGATCACGGTGTCGGCCCGGTCCCAGAGCAGGTCTCGGACTTCCGGGTAACCGACGGAGTCGATGATCCACCGGGGCTCGGCGGTGAGCCTTGATACGTCTTCGGTCAGCTTGTCGTTGATGGCCCAGTTGGGGCCGTTGAAGTAGAGCGCGTCCATCTCGTGGTACCGCAGGCCCAGACGACTGCTCAGGGTTTGGGCGAGCGTGGATTTACCTGCGCCGGTGACACCCACCACCAAGATCCGTTCCACGGGTGCACTCTATGCCCGGCGCCGCAGCGCAGTCCCCCAACCTCCCTGCCATGGAACCGCTTTGTTAGCGTCAGCCGCGTGAACGGTTCCCAGCCCCCCAGCCAGAGCCCGCGATGAGCGTCGTCGAGTCCTGGCCGCTCGGCGCCGCGACCACGCTGGCCGAGCTCGCCCAGGATCCGCATCCGCGTCTGGCACTGCTCCGGGCGCGGGAACCGGTGTCGTGGGTGCCCGAGTTGGGCGGCTGGCTGGTGACCCGGCGTGATCTTGCGTTGAGTGTGATGCGGGATGCCGAGACCTTCACCGTCGATGACCCCCGGTTCTCCACCGCGCAAGTGGTCGGCCCCAGCATGCTGTCCCTCGACGGTGACCGGCACGCCCGGCACCGCGAGCCCTTCAGCGCGCCCTTCCGCCCCCGGGCCGTGCGTGAGGGTTTCGCCGCGTTCATCGAGCGGGAGACCGACACCCTCATCAGCGCATTGGAGCCGGCGGGCGCGGCCGAACTGCGGCGCTCCTTCGCCGGACCCCTCGCGGTCGCGGTGGTGACCGAGGCGCTGGGGCTCGTCGGCGCCACCGTGGACACGGTGCTCGCCTGGTACGACGCCATCGTGCAGTCGGTCTCGGACATCACCTCCGGCCTGGAGGCGGGAGCGGCGGGTGTCACGGCGTACGCGCAGCTGCGCTCCGCGGTGGAAGCCACCGTCGCCGACCGGAACACGTCCTCCCTCCTCGCTGCGGCCGCCGGGCAGTTGACCGTGCCCGAGGTGGCATCCAATGCCGCGGTGCTGATGTTCGGAGGCATCGAGACCACCGAGGCGATGATCACCAACGCGCTGCTGCACCTGCTGCGGCATCCCGACCAACTCGCCCTGGTCCGGGCCGATGCCGGTCTGCTGGACGGCGCGATCGAGGAATCACTGCGTCTCGAACCCGGCGCGGCTGTCGTGGACCGCTACGCCACTGGCGACACCGTGCTCGGGCTTGCCACCATCCGCCGTGGTGACCTCGTCACCGTCTCCCTCACCGGCGCCAACCGCGACCCGGCCGTCTTTGCCGACCCCGACCGGTTCGACGTCCGCCGCGAGAACGCGCGTCTCCAACTGGCCTTCGCACACGGCCCGCACTACTGCCTCGCCGCCCATCTCGCGCGCCTGGAAACCAGTATCGCCCTCCAGCACCTGCTCCGACGCCTCCCCGCGCTGCGCCTCGACCCCGACCACACCGCGGCCCCGTACGGCCTGGTCTTCCGCAAACCCACCGCGCTGCACGTGCGGTGGGGACGAGCGGCCTGAGCGGCCCCACCGGGCTTTCGGGCGAGCAGGCCGCAATACGGATCTGCCTCGCCGCGCCGCCTGAGCGTTCTGGTGGAAGTGCGGTGATGGACCTGCGGGCCGGTGGGGGCTGCTCGCGCAGTTCCCCGCGCCCCTTACGGGGCGCGGTGCCGCACCGGACTTCCTAGCCCGCGGTCTCCTGGCAGCCGGTTTCAGTCGAGCGCGTGTCCGGGTAGCGGGCCTCTTCCACCGGGGTGAGGGTGCGGTCGACGGCCGCGCAGATGGTGCGGATGGCACGGGTCAGGTCGGGCAGGTCGACGTCCCACAGGCCGACGGAGCTGCCCATGCCGATCGCCAGGGTCCGTCCGTCGGGGCTGAAGGCCGCTGCGCCGGGCGAGCGGGTCGGCAGGGTGATGCGGCTCTGGCTGGTGGCGAGGTCCCACAGCCGGACTCCTCTTGCGGTGCTTGCGGCCAGGGTGCGTGCATCGGGGGTGAAAGCCAGGGACGACACCTGAGCGCTCAGGCTGAAGGTGTCTTCGAGCTGACCGGTACGCGTGTCCCACGTCTTCACGAGTCCGCTGCTGCCGCTCGCGGTGGCCAGGGTGTGCGCGTCCGGGCTGAACGCGAGGGTCAGCAGGCTCCGGGGGCCCGGGTCGATGGTGCGCTGTGTGCGGCCGGTCGCGGCGTCGAGCAGCGTGATCTGGTCGCCGCCGGCCTCGATGTCCACGACGGCGAGTGTTTTGCCGTCCGGGGCGAATGCCACCGCCCTCACGGATTGGCCGTGACTGGTGTGGACGGTTCTCAGTTCGCCCGTCGACAGGTGCCAGATGCGTACCCACCCCTTCTCGCCGACGATGGCGAGCCGTGTCCCGTCGGGACTGAAGACCGCTGTGTCGATGGCGCCCACGTCACGGCTTTGGCGAAGGCTGCCCGTGGCGACATCCCGGACCTCGATGACCCTGCGGTTGACGGCCTCGGCGGCCAGGGCGCGCCCGGTCGGGCCGAACCCCGCGGCCACGGGGCGGGAACCCGTGACGGGCGGTCGCCGGCCCTGAAGTGCCAGGTCGGTGTCGGGTGCCGGGGCGGCTTCGGGTTCGCCGGTCCTGGCATCCCAGAGCTGTACCGACCCACGGCCGAGCGGCCGTTGACGGACCGTCGTCAGCGTGCGTCCGCCGGGACTGAACTCCATGTCGGCGATGTACGTGCCGGATGGGCCGGGCAGCGTGGTCCGCGGGTGATCATCAAACAGGTGGTGCACGCGGATGGTGGGGCCCGTATTGCTGCTGGTGAACAGGGTACGGCCGTCCTCGCTGAGGGCCACGCTCCTGACTCCCCCTCCATGGAGGCCTGCCGTCACGGTGGTCCGCGCCGTACCGGAGGCGGTGTCCCACAGTCCCACCGTGTCTCCTGGACCCGGGATGGCGAGGGTTCGCCCGTCCGGGGCGAAGGCCATCCCGCGCGACCCGACAGGTACGTCTTTGATGGTGCGCCGGACGACGCCGGTGGCCGTCTCCCTCAGTTGCACCGAACCGTCGGTGCGGACGACCGCGTACGTCTGACCGTCCGGGCTGAAAGCCACCTCGCTGCCCGTGATCTGGCTGTCGTGGGAGGTTCGGGTGCGGCCGGTCGTCATGTCCCACACCCGCACCCCTCCGTTGAGGCTTACCGCGGCGACAGTGCGTCCGTCAGGGCCGAAGCTGACCGCCTGCGGGTCGGGGTGGTTGGTGAAGCTGTGGCGTGTGCGGCCGGTGGCCACGTCCCACACCCGTACGGCCCCTGGGGAGGAGGCGGCCACGGTACGACCGTCAGGGCTGAAGGCCAACCCGCGTACCGAACCGTCGGGAACGGAAAGGGTCCTCATCTTCCTGCCGCCGGCCGGATCCCACAGGGTCACCCTCGCGCCGGTGCCACCGGAGGTAGCGACGGCCAGGATGCGTCCGTCGGGGCTGAACACCGCGGCCTGGCTGGTTTCATGGCTGCTGGTGAGGCCGGTGAAGGTGCCTCGGAGCCGGCCTGCGGGCAGATTCCAGATCCGTATTCTGCCGTCTCTGCTGGGGGTGGCGAGGGTCTTTCCGTCCGGGCTGAGGGCGAGGGCATCCACGGGCTTGGTGCCGCTGGTCAGGCGCTTGCGCAGCGGTAGCGCCGCGGCGGCGTAGAGGGCGGCGGTGGCTTCGCGGGTCGGGCTGGTCCGGTAGGCGTGCACAGCGAGCAGTGCGGCGAGGTCGGGGTCGGAGTCCAGCAACGCGCTGGACTGGGCGGCCAGTTGCCGGGACTGGGCCATGTGCTGGGCGGTGACCGCGCTCTGCCACTGCCCCACGGCGAGGCCGGCGGCGACGAGGGCGAGGCACAGGGCGGCGGTGACCGCGGTGAGCACCAGCCGGTACCGGCGGCGGCCCTGCTGCTCGTGGTCACGGCTGGCGTCAAGGAAGGCGTGTTCTACGTCGGTCAGGTCCTCGCGCGATGCGCCACCGAAGTGTTCCTGGGATGCGGCGAGCCTGCTTCCCCGGCTCAGAGCGCCCTTCTCGCGGCCCAGTTCCTGCCAGGCGTGGGCCGCTTCGGTCAGGTTCCGGTGCACACGCAGGCGTTCACGGTCTTCCTCGATCCACCCGCGCAGCCGGGGCCACGACGTGATCAGGGCCTCGTGGGCCATCTCGACCGTGTCACCGTCCAGGGTGAGCAGCCGCGCCCCGGCGAGTGCCTCCACCACCGTGGCGTTGTCGTCCTGGCCGGTGCCGGGCAGTTCCGCGCGCCGGACGGGACGGCGGGTGTCGGGGGTGCCGTCACCGGGGGCGACCAGGCGCAGCAACACCCGGCGGGCGGCAGTCGCCTGGCTTTCGGTGAACCGGTCGTAGACCTGCTCGGCGGTCTTGGCGATCGCGCCGTCCAGGCATCCGACCGCCTCGTACCCCGCCATGGTCAGTGTCTTGCCTCGGCGGCGGCGCCAGGTCTCCAGCAACGCGTGGGACAGCAGCGGCAACCCGCCCGGCGCATCGGTGACCTCCTTGACCAGCCGTGCGGTGAGGGCGCGTTCCACGGTCAGACCGGCGGCCGCGGCCGGTTTGACGACGGCGTCGCGCAGTTCCGTCTGACTCATCGCGCCGGCCAGGAGGTTGGCGTCGCGCAGTGCGTCGGCCAGGTCTCGGTGCTCGGCGCAGCGGCCGTAGAAGTCGCCGCGGACCGCCAACAGCACCCGCAGGCGGCTGTCCGGTTGCCGGGCGGTCAGCAACAGGTCGATGAAGCGAGCGCGTTCGGCCGCGTCGTGGCAGAGGGTGAAGACCTCCTCGAACTGGTCGACGATCACGAACGTGTCCGCTTCCGCGCTGCCGTCGCGGGCTGATGCCGGTACGAGGAGGGGTGCGTGGCTGCGGGCGGGGCGTTCACCCGGTGTCAGGATGCGGATCGCGGCCGGGCGCAGACCGGGCTCCTGAGCGCGCCGGAGAGCGGGGATCAGGCCGGCCCGCAGCAGGGAGGACTTGCCGCTGCCGGAGGGGCCGAAGACGGCGGCGAACCGTCGGCCGCGCAGCAGATCGACCAGGTCGGCGGTGAGCTGGTCCCGGCCGAAGAACAGGCCGCTGTCCCCGGTCTCGAACCGTGTCAGGCCCCGATACGGCGTAAGGGATCCGTCGTCGTCCCCGTAGCCGTCACCGGCCGACTCCTCCACCGCCTCCTTCCACCGGGCCTCCCATTCCGCCAGGTCGCCGCCGCACGCCCCCGCATAGGCCAGGGCCACCGGCAGTGTCGGCAACTGCTCGCCCGCCGCCGCCTGCGACAGCGTGGTCACCGAGTAGCCCGCCCGCTGCGCCAGCGACCGGTAGGTGATCCCGTCCGCCTCCGCCCTCAGCTTGCGTAACTCGAACGCGAACCGCTGCACCGGACCCGCCGCCGGGTCCAACGGCACCTCACGACGCCCCGCCACACCTTCACCCCCTTCAGCCACCCCCGCAACACGCGGGAGCAGCCGATGCACACACCTCGATGACACCCGAAAGCTCGCGCGCCCCGCTCCATTGTTCGGCCGCCAGAACGGTACTGCCGAACAATGCTCCGGCCGCTGGACTCAGTGCTGTGAGCGGCGCGGGGCCAGTGCCCAAGAACCGACTCCGAGACGGTCGGTGAGGGCCATCGCCGCGTGAGCCTGCGGACCAGGCTCGTGCCGCCTTTCGCCGCCGTACGACAAGCCCAACGCCTACCTCGTCGAAGAGGACTTCGCCCACGCATGGAATCCCGACCCGTCGCCCCTACCTCGGCACCTTCACTTCCCGTCACGTCACGATTACTGACCACCATCACGGCAGTCGGTCCGTCACGGTTGGGCTGGCTGGACGCGTTGCGCGGCATCGCCGCACTCGTCGTCGTGTTCGACCACTCCTCGTACACCTTCATGGCCGACTTCCGGCGGGAGTTGATGCCGCAGTTCAACACGAGCCGCTACGCCATCATGGTGTTCTTCCTGGTGAGCGGCTATGTCATTCCCGCTTCGCTGGAACGCCGGGGCTGCGTCCGGACGTTCTGGATCGGACGGATCTTCCGCGTCTACCCGCTGGCGGCGGCTGTCGTCGCGATGCTCCTCACCGCCAACCTCCTTGGCGTTGCGGAGATCCGTGGCTTCGACCGGCAGAGCGCGGTCACCGTGATCGTCGCCCACGCCACCATGCTCCAGGAGTTGCTGGGGACACCCAATCTCCTGCTCGTCCTGTGGACGCTCTCCTACGAGATGTCCTTCTACCTCCTGGTCGTCGCTCTCTTCACGGTCCGCCTCCACCAGCAGTCCGCGGCGATCGCAACCGTCCTGGCGGCGCTCGCCGCCGTCAGCGTGACGGCAGGGCTGATGCTGCCGGCCTCTGCCCTGTCCGAACTGATCGGCACCGGTCCGCTGATCGCGTTCGCCTCGGTCGCCATGGTGGTCGCGATCAGCTGCGCGAGCGCCGGATCACCCGTACTCCGGGGATTCGGGGGCGTGTTGGGCGGGGTGCTGGCGCTCGTCCTGGTCTTGTTCAACGGCACGGTCCCGCAGTGGGAGGGCCTGGTGATCCTCGCCGTGATGTTCCTCGGCACCGCCGTCTACCGTGCCGAGAACGGTCAGACCACTTGGCGCCGTGCAGCCGCCGCTGCTGTCATCGTGGTCGTCTGTGCCGTGGGGAGCGCGTTCTGGTACGGCGACGTTGACCACTTCGTACGGCGCGGCTGGATCGTCGCGTTCCTGATGGCTGTGCTCACCTTCGGCGCCGGACTGTTGTTGCGGCGCCGGCGCATACCGCGGTTGCTGACCGGGCTGGGAACGATCAGCTACTCGGTCTATCTGGTGCATCCGGTGCTGCTGGCGGTGATCGACGGCACGATCGGCCGACGGCGGCAGGACAGTCTTCCGCTCGAAGTGGCTTTCTTCACCGTGCTGTTGCCGCTGTGCCTGCTGACCTACCGCTGCATCGAAGCGCCCAGCCAGAGGTGGGGCCGAAAGTCTTTGCGCGGGCCGCTCTCCGGGTGATGGAGTGGCACGGTGATCGACCACGGTGAGGCGGCGACTGTCCGGCCATTGACCCTGGCTTGGGTGGGCCGGCAACTCAACACCGGCGAACGGATCGTCGGAACCGAGGTGCTGCACGGCGGGATCACCGCCGAGATGCGACGGCTGACCATCGGCACGCGGGACGGAGGCACCCGCGACCTGGTCCTGCGAACCTTCGTCGACCCGTACTTCGTGGAGCACGCCGAGGTTCTGCTCAACCGCGAGGCCGGGGTTCTCACCCGGCTCGCGGGGACCGGCGTGCCCGCTCCCGGACCGGTCGCGGCTGATCCGACCGCCACGCATTGCGAGTATCCGTCGCTCCTGATGACTCATCTGGCGGGCCGGACGGTCCTCGATGACGAGGGGGTGGAGGCGCGGGTCCCGCTGCTGGCCCGTCAGCTCGTGGCGATCCACGCGTTGCGGCCTGCCGAGCGTCCCCAGGAGTACAAGGCGTGGACGACCGCCGACGCGGTCGTCCCTCCGGACGGTGCCGATGCGGCGGCATGGGCCGCGGCGACCAATGTGATCCGCGAGCCTGCGCCGCCCTATGAAGGGCGGTTCCTGCACCGGGACTTCCACCCCGGCAACGTGCTGTTCGACGTGCCGCCGCCACCCGGCCGCCCGGCAGGCCTCCGGATCAGCGGCGTCGTCGACTGGGTACAGACCTCTTGGGGCCCGGCGGATCTCGACGTGGCGCACTGCTCCACCAATCTCGCGCTGCTGCACGGCCCGGCGTGGGGTCCGCGGTTCGCCGAGGCGTACGAGGAGGCCGACGGGGTGCTGGCCGCGACCACGAGCGAGCGGTTGTACTGGCGGCTGCTGGACGCGCTGGCCTTCGCGCCGGGCGTCCAGTGGGCCGCGCGGCCGTGGCGGGAGGCGGGGAGGACGGAGCTGACGACGCGGGCCGTCGAGGAGCGGCTCGATGCCTACGTCACCGCGCTGATGGACACACTGGGCTGAGCTCGATCCGGTGACCGCCCGAGGGATGAGGCGTCAGCCGAAGAGGTGCCGGTGGTCTTGGCTCCATGCCAGCTTGCGTCCGAGATCCAGCAGATATCCTCCGGCCACCCAGGTCGCCTGAGGTTCGTGCCCGGCTTCGGCCAGCAGGCGTACCCGTTCGATGTTGTCCTGCTGTTCGCGGATGACAGCGTCCACGATGCCGTCGGTGGAGGAAAGACCGTAGGCCGTGCAAAACCCTTCCAGGCGTCGGCGGCGGTCGGGAGGCTGCGGGTAGTGCAGCCAGCGCGTGCACTCGGTGTCGTCCCGAAACGGCGCGACGTACTGCAAGGCGTAGGCGATGTCGTGCAGACGCGCTGCTGGGCGGGTGAAGTCGAAGTCGATGAGGCCCACGGGCCGTGGTCCTTGCCAGACCACGTTCCACGGACCGAAGTCGCCGTGGCAGACCACTTCACCGTCGGTGGCCTCTGTCGCACCGACCGCCCAGGCGGCGTTGCCGGGAGGCGTGAAGCTGGTGGTGGCGTCGTGGTAGTCGCGCAGCAGCCGGGCGAAGGCGGCCAGGCCGTTGTCGTCCACGACCTTGGCCCACCCCAGCGGCCCCGAGTCGCCGTCGATGTAGCTGAGGACCTCACGGCCTTCCTCGTCGAACCCCAGGACGCGCGGAGCACAGGGGAAGCCCACTGCCTCAAGGTGCCGCAGCAGCGCGTGCACCGTCTCGGTCCAGGGCTGCACGGGGCGGCGCACTGTGTCGCCGATCCGCACGACCTGCCGGTGAGCGTGGTCCTGCAACACATGCTCGTTCGTCACGGCACGAGGCTATCCACGTCTCCGACGGGACGACTCGCGGATATCGCGCCCTGAGTTCGACGCTGCCAGGCCCGTCGGCGGCACCCCTCACCGCGGGCCATGGGCAACGTCGAGGTCACCGTTCCCGAATGCGCCACCACCACCAGCGCCCCGCCGTCCATTCGCTCACCCAACCGGGGTTCGGAAGGGTACGACGTTCGAACTCCACGTCGATCCGCTCCACCAGGCGGCCCAGATCTGCTCGGGCTCCTGTGGGCAGGTACAGCAGAGCGACTTCCAGGTCGTCTCGGCCGTCCTCGATCTCGATACCGGGGCTCTCGGCGGGGCCGGTCAGATATCGTCCCGGCTCCTTGAAGGCCCACTTGAACCGGCTGAGCGCGGCAGCGACTGCGTCCGGCCAGAGATGTTCGGCCTCAACACGTCGCACCGCTGCCCGGGTTCGGGCTGATACGCCTGGGATCCGACGGACCGGCATGTGCTTCGGTGGCCGCCACCGCTCGGCGCGGACGGCCTTCGGGCGCCTACGCGGCATTGCCCTTTCTGATCAGAATCATGTCGGCATTCTGCCACGGCCCGTGCCCTCGGAGCAGGGCCAGGGGATCCGAGCCTCACAGCCGAGAACAGCCCTGTCATGTCGCTGAGTTGGCCCGCCGTACGGAAGCAGCGCTCCCCCTGGCCTCAGGGACAAGCCCACGAGATGATCACCTCATGGCGGATGTGATCTTCTTCGATCTGGACGGCACCCTGGTCGATCATCGAAGCGCGGTCTGGGAAACGATCGGCCAGATCATCCAGGCCGCGCCGAACGCGACGGCACCACCGGAGGAGCTGGCGGCGTTGTGGTGGACGCTGGAGGCACGCCACATGCGGGAATACCTTGCCGGTCAGTGCTCCTTCGCCGAACACCACCGGCGCAGGGTCCGCTCCTTCCTGCCGATGCTCGGCGAGTCGGTTCCTGAAAGTCCCGGCCTGCTGGACGCCTGGATCTCCGAGCGCTACCTCGCCGTGTTCGAGGCGGCCTGGCAGTGCTATCCCGATGTCCAGCCATGCCTGGAGACCCTCAAACGGCTCCCCCGAGGACCGCGTCTGGCTGTACTCACCAACGGGGATCCCGGCCAACAGCGCGCCAAGCTCGCCCGCTTCGGCCTCCTCGAGTATTTCGAAGCCGTCCTGACCCCGGCCGAGCTCGGTGCGGCCAAGCCCGTCGCCTACGCCGCCGCCTGCCGGTGGATGCGTACGGACCCCGTCCAGGCGGTCAACGTGGGCGACATGCTGGAAAGCGACGTGAACGCGGCCGCCCTCGCCGGGCTCACCGGCGTCTGGCTGGACCGCGGCGTCGACTTCGTCACCGGTGGGCCCTCGCCGACGGCAGCCGAGACGGTGCTCCGCATCGAACGGCTCACCGAGCTCCCCGAACACGTGTCCCGTACGAACGCCTGACCGGCGCTCGCGGACGCCATGTCCCTGTCCGGGGGTGTGCGGAAAAAAGGTGTGGGGCCTGTCCGCATTTGCGGACAGGCCCCAGATTGAGCGCCGGGCAGGCCTTGCACCTGCATCTCCCCGCAGGAAGCGGGGCGTCTTTCCTTGGACCACCAACGCACTGCCGAACAACCAGAGTTGTGGCGACCGGCTCGTGATCAACTCTAGCGCATGTACGGGGTGGTATTCACCACACGCCGGGCCCGCCGAATACGTCATTGCAGGGAGGCCGCGCCCCGAAACTGAAGTGCGTTCGGCCTCCGTGACACCTATCGTGCCGCCCATGCACGCGACGCCGGCCCACCGGCCACTCACGCTCGAGAACGCCCCGGCCCTGGCCGAGTTGTTCGCCGCGGTGGAGGCGGTCGACGGCACCGACGAGCACTACGACGCCGAGGACCTCGCCGATGAACTGGGCGACCCACGCCTGGAGTTGCCCCACGACTCGGCGGGGGTGTGGTCGAGCGGCGAACTGGTCGGTTACGCCAAGGCGACGGGGCTGCGAGACGCGACCGACGTGCACCTGGTGTACGTCGAGGGGGCGGTACGACCCGACGCACGCGGCCAAGGCGTGGGCGCCGGCCTGGTGACATGGCAGGTGACCCGGGCGGCGCAGCTGCATCGCGAGCGGTTTCCTGACCTGCCGGGCGAGGCGCACATCCAGATCCACGCGCCGAACACCGCCAAACGGGACCTGTATCAGGGCGCCGGGTTCCAGGCGCGACGCTGGTTCTTCGACATGCGTCGGCCGCTGGACGGCGGCGAGATCCCGGTGACGGCCCCGGCGGGCGG
Source organism: Streptomyces sp. NBC_00019 (assembly GCF_045041015.1). Classification (NCBI taxonomy): domain Bacteria; kingdom Bacillati; phylum Actinomycetota; class Actinomycetes; order Kitasatosporales; family Streptomycetaceae; genus Streptomyces; species Streptomyces sp. NBC_00019. The sequence continues at coordinate 9,761,243 of NZ_CP108302.1, read as the reverse complement.
GCTGCGCGTCGTACCGTTCACCGCGGCGTACGAGGAGGCGACCCGGTTGGCGCACAACGAAGCGTTCCGCGATCACTGGGGTCACACGCCGACCGCTGCGGAACGGTGGCGTCACGGCACCACCGGCGCCCGGTCGTTCCGGCCGGACGTGTCGTTCCTGGCGCTGGACGGGGACGAGGTCGCCGGGTATCTCATCAGCCACGAGTACGACGCCGAGACCGCGATGACCGGTATCCGCGAATGCTGGATCGCCCAGCTCGGCACCCGACCGGGCTGGCGTGGCAGCGGCGTGGCCACCGCGCTGCTCACCACCTGCCTGCGGGCCGGCCAGGAGCAGGGCTTTCGCAGGGCCGGTCTGAATGTGGACGGCGCCAATGCCACCGGTGCGCTGAGCCTGTACGAGCGGTGCGGGTTCCGCACCCTGCACACCTGGATCGGCTACGTGAAGCCGCTCTAGCGGCAGGCACGTCCGTCCACGGGTTCACAGCAGGCCGAGGTCGCGGGCGCGCAGTGCGGCCTGGGTGCGGTCGCGCAGGGCGAGGCGGCTGAGGATGCGGGAGATGTGGTTCTTGACGGTGCCTTCGCTGAGGTACAGCTGCGCGGCGATCTCCCGGTTGGTGCGGCCGCGCGCCACGAGCCGCAGGATGTCGATCTCGCGCGGGCTGAGGGCGGGAGCGACGGCGGGCGGGTCGGGAGCGGCATGGGGCAGGGCGGCGGCGAGCCGGGCGGCCACCGAGGAGTCGAGTTGGGTGACTCCGGCGTGCGCCAGGCGGATCGCCTGCGCGAGTTCCTCGGCCGGCAGGTCCTTGAGGAGATAGCCGCTGGCTCCCGCGCGCAGCGCCTGGACGACGTACTCCTCGTCGTCGAACGTCGTCAGCATCACGACCCGGCACTCCGGTGCCCGGCCGCGCAGCACGGCGACGGCCTCCACGCCGTCCAGTTCCGGCATCCGTACGTCCATCAGCACGACGTCGGGTCCCAGTTCCACCGCCTTCTCCACGGCCTCCCGCCCGTTGACCGCCGTACCGACGACGGTGATGCCCGGCCGGATCGAGAGCAGTGCGGCGATGCCGTCCCGGATCAGCTGCTGATCGTCCACCACCAGCACCCGTACCGCCGTCGGCTCCTGGCTCACCGCTCGCCTTCCCGCCGCGGGACGACGACGGTGAGTCGTGTGCCCTGGCCCGGCCTGCTGTCGATGTCGACGCTCCCCGCGACCAGGTGCACCCGTTCGCGCATGCCGGTCAGACCGAATCCGGCCGTGGCCCGGTCCGGTGTGAAGCCGCAGCCGTCGTCGGTCACCGCCAGGCGTGCGGTGTCCTCGGTCAGCCGGACCGCCACGGACACCCGCGAGGCCCGCGCGTGCCGCAGCGCGTTGGTCAGGCCCTCCTGTGCGGCCCGGTACAACGCGGTCAGCGCGGCCGTGCCGTAACCGTCCTCTTCGCCCGTCACCTCCACGCTGACGCACGGCCCCGAACCACCCTCACGCGCCCATCCCGCGAGCGTGGCCGACAGCGACGGGCGCGCGTCGTCGCGCAGCGCCCGCACCGACTGCCGGACGTCGCCGAGTGCCAGCTTCACCGACTGTCTGGCCTCGGTCATCGCCCGTCCGGCCGCGTCCGGGTCCAGGACGCGGAACTCGGACGCGATCTCCAACTGCACCGAAATCGCGGTGAGATGGTGGCCGAGGCTGTCGTGGATGTCGCGGGCCAGCCGGTTGCGTTCGGTCGCCGCGGAGAGCTCCGCGACCCGCGCGGCGTACTCCTGCAGTTCTCGCCGGGCCCGTTGCTCGCCGACGGCGACGGCGGCCATCGAGATCGCCAGCACCAGGCCGACGCCGACCATCAGCAGGTCGGACACGTACTCCATGTCGCGATACCAGGCGGGGGCCGTCAGGAGAAAGCCGGTGAGCAGTCCGGCCAGGCACAGCGCCCCCAGTACGAGCGCCGTCGTGCGGCCGAACGCGAAGTACGCGGTGAACGGCAGGAGCACGAACAGCACTTGGGACAGTTCCGAGGCATCTGCGGCGACCACCGCACCCGTCAGCCCGCACCGTGCGAGCAGCAGCGGCACCCGCGGCAGGTTCCGGCGACGCCCCGCCACGTCCAGCGCGCACAGGGCGGCGAGCCCGGCGACGAAGCCGGCCGTGCGCCAGGACAACAGGCCGGGGCCGGCGCCCAGATCCGCCGCCAGGTAGTAGATACCGCCGACGAAGACCGCGCCGTACAGCAGCGGTGACACCCACGGCACGGGCACATACGCCGACATGCACACCCCCACCCCCCGACGCCACCGCCCAGGCTAGGCCGGACGCGCAGGCCGGGCGACACCGACGGGAGAACTCCGGCCGGGAGCCGCGAAGTATGGACGAACGGCACATGTCGAACGGCACTCACGCGACCGCGGGCGCCGGTGACCTCCAGCATCGGATGTCGCCGCTCGGCACCTGCCTGGACCGGCTGCTCACTTCCTACGGTTTCGGCCTGACCTGCCCTTCGACACACCGGAGTTGGCTCTCATGTCCTCAGCGTTCAGCACGGTGCCCGCCTCCGCCCGGCTCTCCCGCTTCGGCGCCCTGTGCGGGGTGCTGGCCGGTCTGCTCATCGCACTGCCCGCCGCCGTCGAGGCATTCACCGGCGAGACCGCCGTGACCAGCCTCCTCCTCGCCCTCTCCCCCGCGTTTGCTCTGCCGTTCCTCACCGCGCTCCACCAGTGGCAGAGCCCTGCCACCGGCCGCTTCGGAGAAATCGCCTATCTCGTGAACCTCATCGGCCTCGGCCTGTTCGGCGGGGCCGCGTTCGCCGCGAACCTGGTGCTCTACTACCTGGACGACGACGTCATCGAAGCGGAACTGACGGGTCCCACCATTCCGGCACTCCTCGGTTCAGCGGTCGTCTTCGCTGTGGGCTGCGCGCTGTTCGGGGCGGCGCTGATCCGTGCCCGCATGGTGCCGAGGGTTCCGGCGTGGGGGTATGCCGTCGCACTGCCCCTGTTCGCGTTTCTGATCGCGCTGCCCGATTCCGTGCTGACGAGCGCCCTGCACATCGTCGTCGGCATCGTCCTGGTATGGGTCTCGACCGCCCTGTGGCGATCCGCCTCATCGAACGACCGTACCGCTGTCTCGGCGTTCACCAGCTGATTCCGGCCGCCACCGGCAGATGGTCGCTGCCGGTGGCCGGCAATACCCATGAGCTGTCCGGCTCCACGCCGCGGACCAGGATCTGGTCGATGCGTGCCACCGGGAACTTCGCCGGCCAGGTGAAGCCGAAGCCGTCCCCGGCCGTGTCCTGTGCCGAGTGCAGCTGCGAGGTGATGCCGGCGAGCGCGCGGTCGTCCACGGTGCCGTTCAGGTCGCCGAGCAGCACCACGCGCTCGTTCTGCTCGGCGGCGATGGCCTTGGCGAGGGCCTGCGCGTTTCTGTCCCGCGAGTCCGTCCAGAAGCCTGTCCTGGGTGTCACGCGTACGGACCCCAGGTGGGCGACGTACACGGCGAGGGGCCCGTTGTCCGTGGCGACCGTGGTGCGCAGCGCCCGGTTGTAGGCCATCTTGACGTCGGCCGGCTTGGCGTCGCCCAGCGGCCCGGCGTCCATCTCGGTGTCGACCGCCCGGGTGTCCGACAACGGCAGCTTGCTCCACAGCCCGACCGTGCCCTGGACCGTGTGGAACGGGTACGTCTTCGCCAGCCCCTTCTCGTAGATGCCCCGGTCCTGCGCGGTCAGCTCCACCAGCGCCAGCACGTCCGCACCGGAGGCGACCAGATCACGGGCGGTGCCGGCCGGGTCGGGGTTGTCGGCGCCGACGTTGTGGCCGGCCACGGTGAGGTCACCGCCCGCGTGGGACTTGTCGCCGAACAGCCCGCCGAAGAGGTTCAGCCAGACCATGACCGGCAGCAGCAGCGAGACCACCGCCGAGGCGGAGCGACGCCACAGCGCCGCGGCCAGCAGCACCGGGATGAACAGGCCGAACCACGGCAGGAAGGTCTCCACCAGGCTGCCGAGGCCCCCGGTACGGTTCGGGATCTTCGCGTGCAGCAGCATGAGCAGGCCCAGCAGCAGCGCCAGCGCCGCGAGCACCAGGCCGCGCTTCCACGGCTCCGGCCGGGAGCTGAGGCGGATCGCCCGGTGGGCGGCCGCGCGCCAGGTCCCGGCGCCGGGGTCCCGGCGGATGCCCGCGGGCCGGGCACCGGCGTCGGCTCCCTGGCTGCCGGCGCCGCCCTGTCCGGGCTCCGCGGTGTCCACCTGCGCCATCGTCTGTCCTCGCTCACTGCCGGTCACTGCTGCATCCTGGGGTCCTGGGTGGGGTCGGCATACATGCGGGGGCAATCCCGGTCGATCGCCTCGGTACGCAGTTCGTAATGCCAGGGTTCGTTCTCGTAGATCTGGCACAGCCCGTACTCGGCGCCGTGCGTGGACAGCCACGCCGTCGCATCGGAGCGCCCGATGTCGACCGCGTCCCCCGACACGTGGGGAGATGTCGCCGCGGTGGCCACCCATCGGGCGGCTTCCTCTTCGGATCCGTACTCGGAGACCGCCTCACGAAGAAGCTGATCCTGGTACTCGGGGGAACGCCAGCCGCTGTTGACGTAGAACGCCACGCCGTCGTCGGCGGCAGCCGTCGCAGCCTCGCGGAGGACCTTGAGCAGATCCGGATCGAGGCGGGTCACGGCCGGAATCGCGTCATCGAAGACCGTCACGCCGTCGGGGACGACACCGCCGGCCTCGCCGAGCGCACCACGGTGCTCACCGCGATGAGGACTCGTGAGTAATGCGGTGGAGGGAGGTAAGGGGGGCGAGGAGGACGAGGACTTCGTCACCTGGTGGCCGAGGGCTGCGGTGAGCCCCGCCAAGACGACGAACAGGCCGACGACAAGGAGCCATCGCATCCGGCGGGTCGGTGTTCGTGCTGCTGGTGGGGTTCCCGTCATACCGACAGTCAAGGCAGCACGGTGTTGTCGGCACGTATGCGGTTTTCGATATGCCGACGATAGGCGCCGACTCGTAGCCTCGGAGCATGCGTGTGTTGATTGTCGAGGACGAGCCCTATCTGGCTGAGGCCATCCGCGACGGCCTACGTCTGGAAGCGATCGCGGCCGACCTCGCAGGCGACGGCGACACCGCGCTGGAACTGCTGAGCATCAACACCTACGACATCGCCGTCCTCGACCGCGACATCCCCGGACCGTCCGGTGACGAGATCGCCAAACGCATCGTCGCCTCCAGCAGCGGCATGCCCATCCTCATGCTCACCGCGGCCGACCGGCTCGACGACAAGGCCTCCGGCTTCGAACTCGGCGCCGACGACTACCTCACCAAACCCTTCGCACTCCAGGAACTCGCGCTCAGGCTCAGAGCGCTGGACCGCAGACGTGCCCACAACAGGCCTCCCGTGCAGGAGATCGCAGGGCTGCGGCTCAACGCGTTCCGCCGAGAGGTCTACCGCGACGGCCGCTACGTCGCGCTGACCAGGAAGCAGTTCGCGGTGCTCGAGGTCCTCGTCGCCGCCGACGGCGGTGTCGTCAGCGCCGAAGAACTCCTGGAACGCGCGTGGGACGAGAACGCCGACCCGTTCACCAACGCCGTGCGCATCACCGTCTCGGCACTGCGCAAGCGCCTCGGAGAACCCTGGATCATCGCCACCGTGCCAGGCGTCGGCTATCGCATCGACACCCAGCCAGAGGCCGGACACGAGGGGCGGGACCATGGATAGAGCGCCTGGTGTGAGCGTCCGCCTCAAGCTCACCCTCAGCTACGCCGGATTCCTCATGGTCGCCGGTGCCCTGCTGCTCACGGCGGTGTGGGTCTTCCTCCTCCGCTACGTCCCCGACCGCGCGATGCTCATCAACCCAGACGACCGGCCCACGGGTGGTGTCTTTCCCATCCGGTCCGTCCTTCTGCACGTCTTCGCTCCGAGGGCGGTCGCGGTGCTGGCGTTCCTGCTGGTGTTCGGTCTCGTGGGAGGGTGGCTCCTCGCCGGCCGGATGCTCGCCCCGCTGACCCGCATCACCGAAGCGACCCGCCTGGCCTCGACCGGATCACTCTCCCACCGGGTCCGGCTGCCGGGCCGTAAGGACGAGTTCCGCGAGCTCGCCGACGCCTTCGACACCATGCTCGCCCGCCTCGAGGAACACGTCGCCGAGCAGCGCAGATTCGCAGCCAACGCCTCTCACGAGTTGCGCACCCCGCTCGCGATCTCGAAGGCGCTTCTCGACGTGGCCCGCACCGATCCGGCACACGACACCGGCGAGATCATCGAGCGCCTCCACGCCGTCAACACCCGAGCGATCGACCTCACCGAGGCGCTGCTCCTGCTCAGCCGCGCCGGCCAGCGGTCCTTCACCCGAGAACAGGTCGACCTGTCCCTCCTGGCGGAAGAAGCCACCGAGACACTCCTTCCCCTGGCAGAAAAGCTCGGCGTCACCATCGAGACCTCCGGCGACATCGCCCCCACCGACGGCTCACACGCGCTGCTGCTGCAGTTGAGCATGAACCTCGTACACAACGCGATCGTCCACAACCTGCCGGGACAGGGCACCGTGTCGGTGAACACCGGCGTCCGCACCGAGAGCGTGGTGCTCACGGTCGAGAACACCGGCGAGAAGCTCACCCCACAGTCGGTCTCCACGCTCACCGCACCGTTCCAGCGCGGCACCGAGCGCATCCACACCGACCACGCAGGCGTCGGCCTCGGCCTGGCCATCGTCAACACCATCATCCAGGCACACGACGGAACGCTCACCCTCACCCCGCGCCCTGCGGGCGGGATCAGCGTCAGCGTGGAACTACCCCGGTCTGCCCTGCGGGGCGGGCGTCAACTGCACCGGTCGTGAACGACCGGGCTTGCTGCTCGAGTCATCACTGGCTGTGATGGGATCGGCTGCGTCCTGAGCTCACGCGAGGAGCGTAAGTTCTGGGGCCGTTGACTGGGCCCCGCAGACCCACGCCATCCACCCGCGGTGGGCGATGTTGTGGGACGAGTTGAGGTCCGCATGCTCAACGAAGCCGCAGGACCGGCACGCGAAACGGGCCTGGGAGGGCCGGTTGCCGCGTTCGATGTGGTGACACTGGGAGCATTCCTGGCTGGTGTACGCCGGATCGACGTACACCACCGGCACCCCGGCCTTCTTCGCCTTGTAGGCGATGAAGGCGCCGAGCTGGGCGAAGGGCCAGGAGTGGAGCGTGGCGCGTTGGGGCTTTCTCAGCCGTGCCCGCTGCCGGATGCCCGTGAGGTCTTCCAGGGCGATCCCGCGTGCGGTGCGTTCAGCCTCCGCCACGATCCGTTTCGAGATTTTGTGGTTGATGTCCTTGGTGCGGCGGGCCTCGCGGCCCGCGTACTTCTTCGCCCGGCGCTTCGCGGACTTCGTGTTCTTCTTCTGCAGCTTGGCGCGCAGCGTCCGGTCGTGCTCACGCCTCCGGTTGGTCTTGCGTCCGCAGTGGCGTGCGCCGTCGGAGGTCACCGCGACGTTCACGATGCCCAGGTCGACCCCCAGGAAGGAGGGCGGGTTCGCGTTCAGCGCCTTCTCGTCGATCTCGCAGATCGCGATGAGGAACCAGGCGCCGTCCTGGCACACCAGGTCGGACTCGCCCCTGCGGTGCGCGGCCAGCACGGCCAGCTGCTCGGCCTGTCCGGTGAAGGCGAGGTCCTTCATCCGGCCGCCGGTGGTCCAGATCGAGACCGTGCGCCGCTCGTGCTGCCAGGACAGCATCCGGTCGTCGTAGGGCTGGGCGGCATCCGGCCGGAAGACGACCGGCTTGCCCAAGACGCGGGTGTGGCGTTTGGAGCCGGGCCGTCCGTAGCGGCCGCCTCGTAGGTTGGCCTTCATGGTGGTGTAGGCGTCGCAGGTCTTCTTGATCGCGTGCTGGGCGGCCTGCGCTCCCAGCCCCCACCGCTGCCGGATCGGGAGGTAGGCGTGCTTGCGCAGACCCAGCGGTTTGCGCTCATTTTCCTCGAACGCAACCCGGGCGGCCCACGTGGCAGCCTCGTTGCAGGCGTGCAGGGTCGCCTCAAGTGCTTCCGCCTGTAGGGGCGTTGGCAGCAGCTTCACCCGCACCACCAGCTTCATGAACACGACCCTAACCACCCGAACACGCCCGCCGACTACGCGCGTAGGTATTCCGCTTGACCGGGTGATCCCTCGACCGCGCGTTCGCTTCACGGCCTTGGTCGGCTCCGCCGACGGCATTCCGGGCGCTCCGCGCCCAGTGGCACGACTCGGCGACGCTCCGCGTCGCAGTCTTGGGATGCGATTCCTCCCGGGCGTGAACACCCGGGGTTCCTCGCAAGATCATGCGGAAGTCGGCGTTCCAGGGTGTGTCATGTCCCCCCACGCCACTGTCGGCGCCGGTTGTTCGCCGCCGCGGCCCCGATGGAACGTTACGGATACGTTCCGAGCTCTTGACGGCCACGGTATGACTGCGTAGACATGACCGCGCAGTCAGACATGCGGCGTCTGGCTGGATCGTGCGGCCATCGGGAGACGTCATGACGCGAGGTACTGGACGGGACGGAAGCCCCGGCGCGCCGCGCAGTGTGGACGTGGCCCGTGTGGCCGGGGTCTCGCAGAAGACGGTGTCGCGGGTCTTCAACGACGAGCCGTACGTCTCCGCCGACGTACGCCAGCGCGTCCTCGACGCCGCAGAACAGCTCGGCTACCGGCGCAACAACGCCGCCCGGGCACTGGCCTCCGGGCGGACCCGCTCGATCGGCGTGGTGACACTGGGCACGGCCCTGTACGGTCCCGCCTCACTGCTCATGGGTGTGGAGCGGGTCGTCCGTGACACGGGCTACGCGCTCCGCGTGGTCAACACGATGGAAGGCGACCCGGCGGGCCTCGCCGGCGCCGTCGGCTCGCTCCTCGACCAGGGCGTGGACGGCATCGTCATCTCCGAGCCGATCGACGAGCCGGGTGGCGGCGAAGCCGAACCCCTCCGCGTCGACGTGCCGATTCTGGTCCTCGGCGCGCCGCAGCCCCTGGCGGCGTCCACGGTGCTGTTCGGGGGACGCGGCGCCGACCAGATGGCACGGGCGGTCGTCGAGCATCTGCTGGACCTGGGCCACCCGACGGTCCATCACCTCGCCGGCCCCCAGCGGTGGTACGCCGCCAAGGACCGTCTCGAGGGATGGCGGTCGGCACTGGCCGCACACGGCAGGGACGAGCCGCCCGTCATCGAGGGCGACTGGTCGGCCGCCTCCGGCTACGCGGCGGGCCGGAAGCTGGCCGCCGACCCCGAGGTGACGGCGGTGTTCGCCGCCAACGACGACATGGCCATCGGCCTCATCCGGGCTCTGGCGGAAGCCGGCCGGAATGTGCCGCAGGACGTCAGCGTCGTCGGCTTCGACGACATCCCGGTCGCCGCCTATGTGACTCCTCCGCTGACCACGGTGCGACAGCCGTTCGACACGGTGGCGCAGGAGGGGCTCAAGCGACTCGTGCACGCCATCGAGAACCCGCAGGCAGAACCTCTGCCGACGAGTGCTCCACCGGTCGACCTCATCGTGCGTGCTTCCACCCAGCCCCCGCCGCCCCGGACACCACCGGGACGCCGACGACATAGCACCTCCCGATCCCCTGGAGAGGTCCCCTCACTCGCTCCCTGAGAAAGGCTCGTCCACCCGCCGCTGAACGGCGCCGATCAGTTCTGCCTCCAGAGCCCGGACCCGGCGCATGAGCCCAGGGCCTGGCGGCCGTACCGGCCGTAGCTCAGTCCCTGCCCAGCCCGACCGCGTCCCCGCCACTGCGGACGACCCCGCCACCCGGACGACGCGCGCATGCCCCTCCACCCAGCGGCTCTCGAGCCGCAGCCGCAGCGCGCTGCGGCCCGTCCCACACCCACCTGCGTGCCATACACCGGTCGCAGCCAGCGCAACCAAGCTTGCCGAACCCGTCGGCTCCGACGTCCAGATCGTCGCGCCCACACCTGTATTCACCTTCGCCATCCCCGTTCCGCACGCCCTCCCCCGGCGTGCTGTCCCCTTCGCCATCGGCGGGAGTTCACCATGCCCACATCCGGATCCTTCGCCAACTCCTCCTCCATGAACCGTCGTCTGTTCCTCACCGCGACGGGCGCCCTGTCGCTCGGCGCCGCCCTCACCGCGTGCGGCGGCGGTGACTCCGGCGGTTCCTCCGCGGCCGCAAAGCCGGTCAGTCAGGCCGACATCGACAAGGCGATGAAGACGCCGACCGAGCTGACGTTCTGGACCTGGGTCCCGAACATCGCCAAGGAGGTCGCCCTCTTCGAGAAGAAGTACCCGGCGGTCAAGATCAAGATCGTCAACGCCGGTCAGGGCACCCCGCAGTACACCAAGCTGCGTACAGCACTGAAGGCCGGAAGCGGCGCTCCGGACATGGTGCAGATCGAGTACCAGGCCATCCCGACCTTCACGATCACCAACAGCCTCCTGGACCTGCGTCCTTACGGCGCCTCCGCCCTCAAGGGCCAGTTCGTCGACTGGACTTGGGGCCAGGTCAGCGGCAGCGACGGCGAGGTCTGGGCGATCCCCCAGGACACCGGCCCGATGGGCATGCTGTACCGCAAGGACATCTTCGACAAGCACGGCATCGAAGTCCCGGGGACCTGGGACGAGTTCGCCGCGGCGGCCCGCAAGCTCCACAAGGCCGACCCCGACGTCTACCTCACCAACCTCGCGGCGAACCAGCCCGCGGCCTGGCACGGCCTGCAGTGGCAGGCGGGCGCCAAGCCCTATGTGACCTCCGGCAAGAGCGACATCGCCATCAGCGTCGACGACGCCGTCTCCCGGAAGCTCGGCGACTACTGGGGCGGGCTCGCGAAGGAAGGCGTTATCGGCGTCGAGCCGGACTTCACCGACGCCTGGTACGCGGCCCTCAACAAGGGCAAGTACGCCACCTGGCTCACCGCCGCCTGGGGGCCCGTCTTCCTCTCCGGCTCCGCCAAGGCCACCGCGGGCAAGTGGCGGGCGGCCCCGCTGCCGCAGTGGGACTCCGCCAAGCCCAGCTCGGGCAACTGGGGCGGTTCGACCACCGCGGTCATCCGCTCGACCAAGAACCCCATCGCGGCAGCCGAGTTCGCGAAGTTCCTCAACTCCGACCCGGCCAGCGCGCGGATGTTCGCCACCGAGCAGTTCTTCTTCCCGGCGACCAAGGCCCTGCTCACGGACGCCGAGTTCGTCGGCCAGGCGCCGTCGTTCTACGGCGGCCAGAAGGTCAACCAGCTGTTCGCCGACATCAGTTCCACGGTCAACTCCTCCTTCCAGTGGCCGCCGTTCCTCGACCAGGCGGCCACCGACTGGACAGAGACGGTCGGCAAGTCCCTCGCCGACAAGACCGACACCGTCCGCGCGCTCGGCACGTGGCAGTCGCGACTGACGACGTACGCCAAGGGCCAGGGCTTCACCGTCAAGGGGAGCTGAGATGGCTGCCACCACCCCGGCCCCCGCCAAGGGCAAGCGCCGTGCGGCAGGGCCGCTGTTCGTCGCACCGTTCATGGTGCTCTTCCTCCTGCTCTTCCTCGCCCCGCTCGGCTACGCCGCCTACCTCAGCCTCTTCCAGGAACGCCTCATCGGCGGCACGGCGTTCGTCGGGCTGGACAACTACATCAAGGCCGTCCAGGACCCGCAGCTCATCCATGGCGTCGGACGCGTCGCACTGTTCTTCGCGATCCAGGTCCCGGTGATGCTGCTGCTCGCCCTGCTGTTCGCCCTCGCGCTGGACAGCGGGCTGCTGCGGCTGGCCCGGGTCATCCGGCTGGGCATCTTCGTGCCGTACGCGGTGCCCAGCGTGGTCGCCGCGCTCATGTGGGGCTATCTCTACGGCCCGGACTTCGGCCCGTTCGCCCAGCTGAGCCGGGACCTGGACCTGCCGGTCCCGCACTTCCTCAGTGAGAGCTGGATGCTCGGCAGCCTCGCGAACATCGTGACCTGGGAGTTCGTCGGCTACAACATGATCATCCTGTACGCCGCCCTGCGCACCATCCCCACCGAGCTGTACGAAGCGGCCGCCATGGACGGCGCCGGCGCCTGGCGCATCGCCTGGTCCGTCAAACTCCCCGCCCTCAAGCCGGCGCTGCTGCTCACCCTGCTGTTCTCCGTCATCGGCAGCTTCCAGCTCTTCAACGAACCGAACCTGCTGATGAAGGTCGCCCCGGACGTCATCAGCAGCTCCTACACCGCCAACCTCTACGCCTACTCCCTCGCCTTCACCGGCCAGCAGGTCAACTACGCGGCCACGGTGTCCTTCCTTCTCGGCCTCGTCATCGTGATCGCCTCCTACGCCATCCTGCTCACCGCGAACCGCAGGAGGACCCCGTGACGACCACCACCGCCCTGCCCCCGGGGACCACGAGCGCCCCGCCCAAGGGCCGGAAGTCCGCGACCCGCAGCCGGCGTAAGCCGTCCTCGGGGCGCCGTAGCACCCCGCTGACGATCGCCATGCTGGCCGCCCTGGCCTACTTCCTCCTCCCCCTGTTCTGGCTGCTGATCGCCTCGACCAAGAGCACCCAGGACCTGTTCAACAGCTTCGGCCTGTGGTTCTCGGACGCCCCGCAGCTGCTGGCGAACATCAAGGCGACCTTCACCCAGGACGACGGGGTCCTCGTGCACTGGCTGCTCAACACGGTGATGTACGCCGTGGTGAGCTCCGTCGGTGCCGCCCTGCTCGCGGCCGCGGCCGGGTACGGCTTCGCCAAGTTCCGTTTCCGCGGCGACCGGTTGGGCTTCAACCTGGTCCTCGGCGCCGTCATGGTCCCGACCACCGCCCTGGCGATCCCGACCTACCTGCTCTTCGCGGAGGCGGGCCTGGTCAACACCCCCTGGGCGATCATCCTGCCCTCCCTGGTCAACCCGTTCGGCCTCTACCTCATGCGCGTCTACGCCCAGGACGCCGTACCCGACAGCATCCTGGAGGCCGCCCGCATCGACGGCGCCGGGGAAGCACGGATCTTCTTCACCATCGCCCTGCGACTGCTCGCGCCGGGCCTGGTGACCGTGCTGCTGTTCACGCTGGTGGCGACCTGGAACAACTACTTCCTGCCGCTGATCATGCTCAACGACCCCAACCTGTACCCGATCACGGTCGGCCTCTCCTCCTGGGCCGCCCAGGCCCAGAACGGCGGGGCCGGCGCCAGCAGCGACATGCTCGCGCTCGTCGTGACCGGCTCCCTGATCTCGATCCTGCCCCTCGTCGTGGCCTTCCTGCTCCTGCAGCGGTACTGGCAGAGCGGCCTGGCCGCCGGCGGCGTCAAGCAGTAGGGCACGCAGCCCTCGTACCACTCCCCCTTCCCCGGAGGTTTCCTTCATGCCGGCTCTGCCTGCCCGCGTCCTCTTCGGTGCCGCGTACTACCACGAGTACCAGCCTTACGAGCGCCCCGACGAACGTCTCAAGACCGACCTGGACCTGATGTCCGAGGCCCATGTCACCGTCATCCGGGTCGGTGAGTCGGTGTGGTCGACCTGGGAGCCGGAGAACGGACGGTTCGACCTCGACTGGCTCCAGCCGGTCCTCGACGGCGCCCACGAACGCGGCATCTCCGTCGTCCTCGGCACCCCGACGTACGCCGTCCCGCCGTGGCTCGCCCGCCAGTACCCCGAGATCACCGGCGAGCGGCGCACCGGCGAGCGCATCGGCTGGGGTGCCCGCCAGGAAGTCGACTTCACCCACCCCGCGTTCCGCTTCCACGCCGAGCGGATCATCCGCAAGATCGTCGCCCGGTACGTCGACCACCCCGCGGTCATCGGCTTCCAGGTCGACAACGAACCCGGCCTGGAGCTCTTCCACAACCACGGCGTCTTCCAGCGCTTCACCGACCACCTGCGCGCCAAGTACGGCGACGTCGAGACCCTCAACCGCGAGTGGGGACTGGTCTATTGGTCGCACCGGCTGTCGACCTGGGCCGATCTGTGGACCCCGGACGGCAACGCCCAGCCCCAGTACGACGTCGCCTGGCGGGAGTTCCAGGCCCGACAGGTCACCGAGTTCATCGGCTGGCAGGCCGACCTCGTCCGCGAGTACGCCCAGTCCGAGCAGTTCGTCACCACCTGCATCTCCTACAAACGCCCCGGGGTGGAGGACGACGAGCTGACCGACCGGCTCGACATCGCCACCGGCAACGCGTACTACGGCATGCAGGACGATCTGCTGCTGCCCGACCCCACGCCGGACGGTCTCGAGCAGGGCTGGCAGACCACCGGCGTCTGGGCGCTCTACCAGACCGCGGACTGGATGTACTCCTCCCGCCAGGAGCCCTTCCTGGTCACCGAGACCAACGCCGGCTCCATCGGCATGCCGTGGGACAACCGCCCCGCCTACGACGGCCAGTGGCGCCAGGCCGCCTGGGCGCTGGTCGGGCGCGGGGCCCGGATGATCGAGTACTGGCACTGGCACACGCTGCACTTCGGCGCGGAGACCTACTGGGGCGGCATCCTGCCCCACACCGGGCAGCCCGGCCGTACCTACGCGGAACTGGCCCGGCTGGGCGCGGAGTTCGACGCCGCGGGCCCGCTGGTGGCCGGGCTCGAACCGGACGCCGACATCACGATGGTGTACTCGACGCCGAGCAAGTGGCTGATGCAGAAGTACCCGCCGCTGGCCAAGCCGGACGGCGAGCCCGACCCGACCGCCTACCACCGCATCTTCGACCCCTTCTACCGCGGCGCCTTCGACGCAGGCCGCCAGGTCCGCATCGTCCACGCCCGCCAGCTGCACGACCCGCGCGGCGACCGGGAGGGAATGACGCCGCAGGACGCCGCCCAGCGCCACCCCGTCCTCGTCGTCCCGGCGCTGTATATCGCCGCCGACTCGACACTCGACTGGCTCGCCGCCTACGCGGAAGCCGGCGGCCACCTGATCCTCGGCCCGCGCACCGGCTACGCCGACCACGAGGCGCGGGCCCGCCACGAGCCGGCGCCCGGACGGCTGGTCGACGCCGCAGGGGTCCAGTACGACGAGTTCAGCAACCTCGTACGAAAGGTCCCCGCGCGCTCGGCGTCCGGTGGACCGCTGGACCTGCCCGAGGGCGCGACGGCGACCCACTGGGCGGAAGGCCTGACCGTCACCGACGCCGACGTCCTCGTCGAGTACGACCACCCGCACTTCGGCCGCTGGCCCGCCGTCACCACCCGCCGCCACGGTGCGGGCCGCGTCACCACCGTCGGCACCGTCCCCGGCCGCGACCTCGCCCGGGCACTGGCCGCCTGGATGACACCGGCGTCCCGCGACGCGTGGACGGACCTCCCGGAATCCGTCACCGCCACGACCGGCACCTCACCCGACGGACGCCGCGTCCACATCGTCCACAACTGGAGCTGGGAGCCCGCCCGCGTCCAGACACCGGTGGACCTCTCCGACGCCCTGACCGGCACCGCCCTCCCCACGGGCACGGAGCTGGAGCTCGGCGCCTGGGACGTCCGCGTACTCGTCGCCTGACCCGACCCCTGACCGGCACCACCGTGGCCATCCCCCAGGAGGGGCAATGCACACAAGAAGAGCAGGAAAAGCGCTGGGCACCTTCGTCGCGGCATCAGCGATGCTGGCGATACCCGCCTCCAGTGCGCAGGCGTACAACCCGACGGGCGGAATCCTCTACCAGCTCGGCAGCGAACCGTGTCTGAAGGGGCGGGGCAACTGCGCGGTCTACCCGAAGTCGGCGCAGCTGCCGAGCGGGCGTCTGGTCGCGTCGTTCGAGAAGTCCACGGTCGTGTCGGCTACGGACAGTGCCGACAGACAGACCCTCCCCGTGTACAAGAGCGACGACCACGGCACGTCGTGGCAGCCGCTGTCGGAGGTCAAGGCTCCCGCGTACCTCTCCAGCGACCCCAAGTACGCGAAGTACACGAGCAATTGGACGAACCCGTACCTCTACACGCTTCCGCAGGACGTCGGGAACCTGAAGCAGGGCACGCTGCTCCTCGCGAGCGTCGTGTCGGGCGATGACTATTACTACAGGGAGCACAAGGCGGCCGACCCGAACTGGACGCCGTCCAACGACGGAGACCGTAAGGACCTGGCGATAGCCCTGTACTCCAGCACCGACGAAGGTGCGACGTGGAAGGTCCTCAACATCGTCGCGACCGGCGGCTGGCAGGGCGGCAGTGCGGGCGCGACCGGGCAGAACATCGCCGCCGCGAACACGAACAAGCAGGTGGATCCCCTGTGGGAGCCGTACCTGATGGTCTACAAGGGCCAACTCGTCTGCTACTACTCCGACGAGAACGACTACACCGGCTTCAACGCGAGCACCGGCGTCCCGACGCTGGACCCCGCCAACGACACGGCCACGGACTCCCTGGGCCAGATCCTCGCCCACAAGACCTGGGACGGTCGTAGTGCGCAGTGGAGCGGCCCCGTTGTCGACGTCGCCGGACTGACCCAGAGCATGGGAGGCGGCAAGACGGAGATCGGCGGCGGGCGGCCGGGCATGGCGAACGTCGTGCGCACGACGGACGGCAAGTGGATGCTCCCCTTCGAGTACTGGGGCGGCGGAGCCAACACCAGGTACGTGGTCGCCGACAACCCGTTGGAGTTCTACCGGGGTTCCGCCACCGGCGCGGACATCGCCTCCCTGCCGGTCGACTCCGGCTCCCGTCCGCTCGCCAGAAACGGCAGTCCGGTGATCATCAGGCTGCCCGGCGGGCGCCTGGTCTACAACGCGGCCGCGAGCGGCAACGTCTGGGTCAACGAGAGCGGACGCAGCGACGGCACGTGGAAGGAGTACCAGACGACCTCACCGGCCTCTTACAGCCGCAACCTGCAGTACGTCGAGGGCACCGGCCGCATCGCGATCCTCAACAACCAGGGCACGTCGACGATCGCCTACGCCGAGGTCGACCTCGGCCAATCGGCCGGCGCCTACTACCAGTTGGTCAACCGCAAGACCGACCAGGTGATCGGTACCGGGAACAACTCCAACGACGCGAACCTCGGCAACGGCGACGTTCCCGACATCGTCCTGGAGGACCCCGGCGCGGCGGCCAACCCGGACACCCAGTACTGGCACGTGGTGACCGAACCGAACGGCGGCACGACCCTGCTCAACAAGTCGGGCGGCCGCGCGGCGGCCATCTGGACGGGCAACGCCACGGCCGGCCAACGGATCGGCCAATGGGTCGACAACAGCGCCACCGGCAGCTGGAACCTGATCAAGACCAGTGACGGGTTCTACAAGCTGCAGTCGGTCAAGAACACCAGCCTGTACCTGACCGGCGCCACCGACGGAGCACCTCTGACCTTGCAGAACGCGGCCACGGACGGCTCGCAGGACTGGGAGCTCGTCCAGTAGGCGCTCCCGGCCTTCACGGTCGGCGACACCCCGTACGAGGGCTCCAGGGGGCGCTGCTCCTCGTGCGGGGTGGTCTCATGCCGGTGCGGTCAGTTCAGCGTCGAAGTGTCGATGACGAACCGGTACCGCACATCGGAGGCCAGCACTCGCTCGTACGCCTCGTTGATCTTCTCGGCCGGGATGACCTCGACCTCGGAGCCGATGCCGTGCTCGGCGCAGAAGTCGAGCATCTCCTGAGTCTCGCGGATACCGCCGATCAGCGAACCGGCGAACGACCGGCCCTGCAGGATCAGCGAGAACACCTGGAGCGACAGCGGCTCGGCGGGGGCGCCGACGTTGACCATGGCGCCGTTCACGGCCAGCAGGCCGAGGTAGGCGTCCAGGTCGAGCTTGGCGCTGACCGTGTTGACGATCAGGTCGAAGGTGCCGGCCAACTGCTCGAAGGTGGCCGGGTCGCTGGTGGCGTAGTAGTGGTCGGCGCCCAGACGCAGACCGTCGTCCATCTTCTTCAGCGACTGCGACGGACCGCGTCGTACAGCCTGTACGGTCCGCTGGTTCGTGATCATGCGCAGCCGTTTTCGGGGGAGCGCCCGGTGGCGTACCCGGACGTCAGCCGGTACTCGCCCGCACGGCGCACGGTCACCTCGGTCCACGGGCCGTTCGCCCGCACGCAGGCGCCCTCGGCACGCAGCCACGGCGAGTACACGATCCGCACGGTCACCGTCCCGGCGCGCGGCATCCACAGGGACAGGTCCGCCTCTCCCCCGAGCCTGACGTGGGCCGGAGCGGACACGAGCGGGCGGGCGTCACGGACGCGGTAGATCTTCCAGTACCGGTCGTGCCAGACCGGCTCCAGCCAGTCCTGCCCCGCCGCGATCAGGTCGGTCTCGCTCACCGCCGACCTCTCGGGCGTACCGGTGTACACGACGACGAAGCCGACAGCCCAGTGGCGCAGCCAGGCGTGGTAGCGCGGACCGTCCAGCGAGCCGTCGTAGAACAGCCGCCCCCGCTCGACGTCGAGTTGCTGGTTCCAGCCCCGCATCAGTGGCACGTGCGGGGCCAGGAGGGTGGCGCCACGATGGTCGACGTCAGTCGGCATCTCCACTCTGGTGCGGTCGGCGCCCAGCCGGTCGAGTGCGGCGAACACCCCGTCGGTGTGCGAAGCCCAGGCCGGGACAGGGTCCGGGCCACGCAGATTCCCCAGCGACGTCAGACAGAGGTGGAACACGGACAGAGCGGCGACCAGCAGCGCCACCCCGCGCGAAAGACTCCGCCGTATGCCCTTGCGGGTCGCCGTGGAACGGCGGTGGAGCGCGGCCGCGAGCAGTACCGCCGGGGCGAGATGTACGGCGAGCCGCTCCACGTTGGAGCCGATCGGCGAGGGGATCAGCCAGCATAGGACGACCCCGACTGCGTACACGACGGCCCCGGCCCGCACCACCCGCCACTCGCGCGGAGCCGCCCACGCCACGGCGGCCGACAGCAGCACGGGCAGGACCATCCGGCTCGCCGCCATGGGCTGCTCGCCCTGGAAGGGGAACAGCAGGGTCGTGCAGGCGACCACGGCGATGGGCGGAACCGCGAGCGCGAGGGACTTGCCGTACTGCCGGTCCAGCAGATAGCCGGCACCCGCGACCAACAGGAAGAGCCCTGCCACCGGACTGCCCAGGGTCGCCAGCAGTGCGCCGAGGGCAGCGGCGGTGAGCCGGGAAGGTCGGGGCGGACGGCCGGCCACGGCCAGCAGTCCGGCAAGTCCGAGGGCGAGGCCGAGTGCGAAGGTGGTGCGGCCCAGCGCGACGTTGTACCAAAGGCCCAGTGCGGCGACCAGGGCCGGCCACACCGCCACCCGCGGGACAGTGCGTTCCAGCAGCCGGGCCAGCAGCCAGGTGGCGCTCACCCCGGCGAGGACGGAGACGGTACGGACGCCCAGCACCGCCATCAACGGCGGTGACAGCACGCTGTAGTTGGCGATGTGCGCACCGCCGAACCAGAAGAGCCCGTACGGCGCGCCCGGGTGCCGGGTGAAGAACCCCGCCCACGCGTACTGCGCGGCGAGATCGCCGCCGCCCGTCGCGAGGAAGAGAGCCCACACGCCGTACAGCGGGAGGACGGCGGCGACCGCGAGCAGCGGGACTCGGGACGCCTGAGGCACGGGCGACCGAGGTTCCCGGCGTCGTAGGGGCGGTGGGGGGAGAACTGGAGGCAGCACGGAGGGCGTTTGCAGGGCCATGACGGATTTCCGGGTTCGGTGAGGAGCCGTGAGGGGGAAGGCCGGGCCGTCTCAGAGGCGGCGGGACAGGATCAAGGCGCGCTGGCCGTCCGTGTCTCGATCCGCGGCTCCGGATGACGGGCGGCCGGCTTCGGGGTGGTCTGCCGTGGCCGGCGTCATCCGCTCAGCGGCCTGGGTGACCGCCGCCGTGCGCACTCGCAGTTTCGGTGGCTGGGCCCGCGTCGTGTGATGTCCCCGATGCAGCCGCACGGCGGTCATGCCGGTTCGGCCCTGGTCGTATCCGCACGCGGGAGCCCTCTCAGTGGAACCAGGCCCGCCCAGGGACCCACCAGGCGGAGGGCTCCTGGAATCCGCGGACCCGAGCGAGTGTCACGGCCGGATCGACCCCGGCTGACATCACCACTCTCGCCGCGCGCGCCCGCTCCTCGCCTCGGCCGATCGGCCATCCCTCGCACGGGTCACGGTCGTTCACCTCGGCCGATCGGCCATCCCTCGCGCACGGCCACTCGGACGCAGCGCCGGCGGGTCACCGTTGGATCCTCAAACGATGCGGCGCAGGATGACGACCCCCGCTGTTCTCGGCCGCATGTGGAGGGCGGCCGAAGACTCGTCCACCAGGGCCGTTGCCGCGCGCCATACGCCCGCGTGGTTCGTGCCGGCCGCGACACTGCACATCCGCAGACAGCCGTCCGCCCGGCTCCGGACTGCGGATCCGGGCGGATTGGCGGCCTCGGCTGTCGGCTCGGTACGGCGTCGTCAGCTCACCGGCACGCAGCGCCGCGGTCACGCCGCCATCCATGAGGAGGTCGGCCCCGGTGATGAAGCCGGCCTCGCGGCCGAGCAGGAACGCAGCGGCCGCGGCGACCTCCTCGGCGGTGTCGAAGGGGCTCGGCCGCGGGGTCTCCAGGACGAGCTTCAGGTCCGGGCGCACGCTGCGGCTCGGCGGCGGAGGGGCTTCGGGGGCGTACCGCGTGGCCCGGGTGGAGAGCTCGCTCAGGTGCCGGTGCTCGGCGTCGTCCAGGTGCAGGGCGTGGGCGATCGCGTCCAGCGCGGAGGGGCTGGGGCGGGTCTCTTTCGCGGACGTTGCGGGCGACCGTCTCGTCGTAGTCGTCGGAGTAGGCATCGACGGCTTCGATGAACAGAACGCCGACGCCCGGCCGGCCATCGTCAACCCCCTGTCCTCAGTCGAGCGTTACGACGTGTTCCTGCTGGCCGGCCCCATCTGGAACGTCAGAGCACCCATGATCATGTCGAGCTTCGCCGAAGGGTACGACTTCCGCGGAAAGACCGTCCGTCCGGTCACGACGCATGCGATGAGCGGACTGGGTACGACCGAGCGCGACTACGCGGCCTCCTGCCCGGAAGCGACCATCGGAGAAGGGCTCGCGGTGCGCGGCGAGGAAGTCGGGAAGGCCGATGCGGAGGTCCGGTCGTGGCTGCGGCGCATCGGTGCCGCAGCCGAGTAGGGCTGTACGCCGGGTTCAGCCCGCTCGGCCCGACGCGAGAGGCGGGCGAAAACGCCTTTCGTGTCGGGCCGACGACAGCTAGCGTCTGGGTGCAGCGAGTCGCCCACGAGGAGTTGAGAGATGCCCGGTCTTCCGAGCGCGCGTTGACGTCGTAGGCCGTGATCGGCCCGTCATCGCGTGCTGCCCTTGATGTTGCGGCACAGCGAGCCTTCTCCTGCCTGGACCGTCGGCGCACCTGTCGGGTGCCCGGTGACAGGCCTCGTTGTCGGCAACCCGAGGGATCCCCGTGCCGTCCGCTTCCTCCGCTGTATCCGATTCCGGTCGACCCGTTCCGTCCAGCCTGTGGCGGGACAGCGACTTCCGCAGACTCTGGGTGGGGCAGACCGCCTCCCAACTCGGGGAACAAGCAGGTCTGGTTGTCCTTCCGCTCTTCGCCGTCCTGACGCTGCATGCCGGCGCGACCGAGCTGGGCGTGCTGCGTGCCGTCGGTCAGGCACCGATCCTGTTGCTCTCGCTGTTCGTCGGCGCATGGGTGGACAGGTGGCGCACTCGCACGGTGATGGTGTTGACGGACGTGGGCCGGACCCTTGCCCTGGGTGCCGTCGCCGTGGCCGGCCTCTTCGGCTGGCTCGGCCTGCCCGCGCTGTTCGTGATCGCTTTCGCCGTCGGGGCCCTGTCGGTGTTCTTCGACGTCGCGTACCAGGCGTGTCTCGTACGGCTGGTGCGACGCGATCAACTGGTGCGCGGAAACAGCGCCCTTGAGGGCAGCCGGTCCGCGGCGCAGATCGGCGGTCCCGCCCTTGGTGGTGCGTTGGTGTCGCTGCTGTCGGCG
Source organism: Streptomyces sp. NBC_00019 (assembly GCF_045041015.1). NCBI lineage: Bacteria > Bacillati > Actinomycetota > Actinomycetes > Kitasatosporales > Streptomycetaceae > Streptomyces > Streptomyces sp. NBC_00019. The sequence continues at coordinate 9,739,469 of NZ_CP108302.1, read as the reverse complement.
CCGATCGCTGCCGTCTCCAGCGCGCTGTTCTTCGCGCTGTCGTTCTTGTCGATCCGGCGAATCCGTCGAGTCGAATCGACCTCGGAGCATCGGGAACGTCCCTCGCGGGTCTGGCGGCGGATCCACGAGGGTCTACGTTTTGTCGTCAGCGATACGGCACTGCGGACCGTGTGCCTGGCCTCGGCCGCCTTCCAGTTCTCGTTCGCGGCCGTGATGACCGTCTATCTGCTCTTCCTGCCGCGGGAACTGCACCTGTCCGGCGCTGCCGTCGGGCTGGCCCTCGCGGCGACAGGGCCGGGCGCGCTCCTGGGCTCCATCCTGGCCGCCCGTCTGCCGAACCGGTTCGGGTACGGCCCGGTACTCGTGGCCGCGGCGGCGCTCGGCGACGGCGTGTTCTTGTGTGTACCCGCGCTGCACGGCTCCCCCGCGGTGACCGTTCCCGCGCTCCTCGCGGTCAACTTCGTGTTCGGGGTCGGCAGCCAGTTGGTGAATGTGGCGGTCATGGCCGTCCGGCAGACGGTCACTCCGGACGGGATGCAAGGCCGCGCCGCCGCGACGATCACGTTTGTCGGCATGGGGCTCTCCCCCCTCGGCTCGCTGCTCGGCGGATTCCTCGCGGAGGCCTGGGGGTTGCGCACCAGTCTCCTGGCGACGGCCACAGGCATGCTGCTGTCCCCGGTGGTGATGGCGGTGTCGCCGCTCGTACGCCTTGGCCGGACGCTCCCGGCCCCGCAGAACGCGCCGCTGACGGCTGACCGTGCGAAGGGCAACTCGGGGTGATGGTCTGGTCAGCCGGCTTGGAGCCGGAAGTGCAGCAGGCCGGTGTCACTGGCCGGGGCGGGCGTGCCGTCAGGATCGGTGACGGCGGTCACGGTCAGGCCGGCCGTCGTGGCCAGCTTCTCGAACTGGTCCCGGGTGTACCAATGCAGGATCCACGGGCGTTCCACGACGCTGCTGTCCGAAGCATGGTGGCGTTCGTAGCGCAGAAGCGTCGTCTGTGTTCGAGCTGTCTCGTCCCGTTGTTCGGCGACGACGGACACGCGAAGCTCGGCGCCGTCGGGTGCGGCAGCCGTGCGGACGCGGCCGATCTGTTCGGCCGGGGTCGGTGCGGGGGTGAACAGCGGCACCAGGGCGGTGCCGCCCTCCGCCAGGTGAGCGCGGATGCCGCGCAGCGCGGCCAGCGCCGCGTCGTCGTCGGGGAGCAGGGTGAAGGTCGGTCCGGCGAGGAAGATCGCCCGGTAGCGGCGGGGCAGCTTCAAAGCCTCCATACGCTGGTGGAACACGGTCGCACGGATGCCTTGCTCGTCGGCCCGGCGACGGAGGCGGTCGAGCATGTCCGCGGAGGAGTCGACGCCCTCGACCTCCAGACCGCGTCGGCGCAGTTCGAGCAGAGGGTCACCGTCGCCGCACCCCAACTCCAGTGCCGGCATGCCGGCTCGCTGAACGAAGGCCGCATAGGGCTCGGGGTCCTGGGAGAAGGACTTCAGCGGTGCGTAGAGCTCTGCGACGATGCCGGTGTAGAAGTCAGCTGGGTCCACGCGCGTCACCCTACGCAGCGCATTCCGTCCGTTCACTCGAATATCAAGGGCGGGGCACTGCTGGAGCCAGCTCCCGGCTCCGCATCAAGGGGGCGGGAGGCACGTTGACAGGTCTCTGTCGACATGTTGCTATGATGCGCTGCTCAGCCGGACCTGCGTCGCGTCGCATACCGCTCGGGCACCGGATCGACGGCCACCAGAGCGGGGGCAGTGCCCCTCAGTACAGAGCGAGGAACCATGCCGCAGCGCGCTGCGACCATCGTCGGCGGCGGCATCGGCGGGCTCGCGGCGGCCATCGCCCTGCATCGCCGGGGCTGGCGTGTCGAGGTGCTGGAACGGGCACCGGAGTTCACCGAGATCGGCGCCGGCATCTCCCTGTGGCCGAACGCGCTGCGCGCACTCGAGGCGCTCGGCCTGGCCGACGCCGTCTCGGCACTGGGCGCCGTCGAGGCCGCGGGCGGCGTACGCGACCGCCGGGGCCGGTGGCTCTCCCGCACGGACAACGCGGAACTGGCACGCCGCTTCGGCCACCCCCTGACGGTCCTGCACCGCGCCGACCTGTTGCGGGCGCTCACCGAGGCACTGCCCGCCGAGAGCCTGCGGCCGGGCAGCGAGGTGTCCGCGGTCCACGACGACGGCCACCACCCGGTCGTAGATCACGGTGGGGGTCAGTCCCGGCCCGACCTCGTCATCGGCGCCGACGGGCTCCGCAGTGTGGTCCGGCACGCCCAGTGGCCCGACGCGGCCGGCCCCAGGTACGCCGGTTACACCGCCTGGCGCATGGTCACCGAGCCCCTCCCCCAGCCGCCCGCCGAGGGCGCGGCGACCTGGGGCCGCGGGGAGAGATTCGGCTATACGGCGCTGCCGGGCGGGCGGATGTACTGCTTCGCGACCGCGTCGCTCCCGGCCGGAGCGGCCTCCGCCTCCTCCGAGTACGCCGAACTGCTGCGCCGGTTCGGATCCTGGCCGGATCCCGTCCCCGCCCTGCTGGCCGCGGTCCCCGCGGACGCTGTGCTCCGCCACGACCTGTACGACCTGCCGCCCCTGTCCTCCTTCGTCCACGGCCGCATCGCGCTGCTGGGTGACGCGGCCCATGCGATGACCCCCAATCTGGGCCAGGGCGCCTGCCAGGCGCTGGAGGACGCGGTCACCCTCGCCCACTGCCTCGACAGCACCCCGGACGTCACCGCCGCGCTCCGCTCGTACGACCTGCTGCGCCGCCCGCGCACCCAGGCCATCACCCGCCGCTCCGCCCGGCTCGGCGCCCTCGGCCAACTGTCGTGGCCGCCGGCGGTGTTGCTGCGCGACACCGCCGCCCGGCTGACACCGACGCGAGCGACCCTGCGTTCCATGACGCCGGTGCTCGGCTGGACCGCACCCGATGACCGGACGACCGCGACACAGAGCGAGACCCACTGATGCCGGACTGGACCTATCACCCGCTGCGCCAGGCGGCCGCCGCCGTCCTCGGCCGACGCCGTTCACAGCGCACCGCACTGGGACTGCTCGCCCGGATCGGCTCCCGCCCCGCCGGCGCGCGACTCATCGCCCGCGGGTTCGGCCACCGCCATCCGCCGCAGCAGCTCGCCGGCGACATCGTCGGCGTACCCGTGACCGTCCGCCTCGGCATCTCCGTCCCGCCCTCACTCGCCCGCGAAGCGATACACGCCATGCCCCCGCTCGGGGCCGGTGTCGTCGAGGTGGCGCCCGTGTCGGCGGCCGACGCCGAGACGGTACGCAAGGCCGCTGCCGACCGCACCATCCCGCTGGTCGTCCGCACCTGCGACCCCGAGGTCGAAGCCGCCCTCAAACCCCATGTCGACGGGTTCACCAGCGACGACGACCCACACCTGGTCCACGTGTCCGACCCGTCGGTCACCGCAGCGGCCTCCGCGCTCGAGAAGCCGGGCACGGTCGTCCTCGCCCGGCCCGGGGTGCTCATCGAGTCCGGACCCGGCTGGTTCGCCCGGGTCACCGAGGCGGCCACACCGACCGCGCCCGCTCCACACCTACGGGACGTCGGCCTCGATCCCCGCCGCTGGCCCGCCTGGTGGTGGGCGCTGCTCGTCGGGCTCGGGATGACCGGCGCCGGACTCGGGGCCGCGGCGATCACCCTCGGGCCGGTACTGCTCTGGTACGACCGCGACTACCTCGGCATGACGCTGCACGACCTGCATGCCGCCAACCACCACCTCGTGCACTTCCTCCAGCACGACCGGATCACCATGGCCGGCACGATGGTGGCGATCGGCGCCCTCTACACCGGCCTCGCCGTGGGCGGAATCCGACGCGGCTGGCCCTGGGCCCGCGAGGTGTATCTGCTCTCGGGGGCCATCGGCTTCCCCACCCTGTTCTACTTCCTGGCCACCGGCTTCGTGGAACCCCTCCACACGGCCACCGCCCTCGTCCTGTTCCCCATGTTCGTGGCCGGGGTCCGCCGCACCCCGCACGCACCCCGCTGGCGCCTGGCCCCCGAGGGACCGGAGCCGGAGCGCCGACGGGCGCTGACCGGCCAGCTTCTCCTGATCGTCACGGGCGCCGGGCTGTTCGTCGGCGGAGCCGTGATCTCCGTGGTGGGCCTGACCGGCGTCTTCGTGCCTACCGACCTGACCTTCCTGGGCACCAGCGCCCAGACGCTGGAAGCCGTCAATCCCCGGCTCGTGCCGTTCATCGCCCACGACCGCGCGGGGTTCGGAGGCGCCCTGATGTCCGCGGCCGTGGCGATCCTCCTGCTCAGCGCGTGGGGCTGGCGACGAGGTGAGTCCTGGGTGTTCTGGACCCTGGCCGCGGCGGCGACCGCCGGCTTCCTGCCCGCCGTAGTGGTCCACGGAGTGATCCACTACACCAACTTCATCCACCTCGCGCCGGTCTACATCGGCAGCGCCCTGACCAGCACCGGGCTACTGCTCGCGCGCCCGTATCTCTGCGCCAAGACGCCGGCCCCGCCGAACCACTGACGGGCAGCCCCGGAGAGAAACCAAACCCGAACGGCGCAAGTCACGCTGCGGGGACGGCACTTGAGCAAGGTGGACAGTCACCGTGGCGACCTCGGCCGACGGCTCACGACGCCTGCTTGCCCTGGGTGAACGCGGCGATCAGGGCCTGAGCGGTGTTGTTCTCGGAGTCGATCCGGTGGATCTCGGCTCCTTCGAACATGGCGACCTCGGCGCTGCGGGGGAACATGGCCTGTTCGTACTCGCTGAGCGCGGCCTCGATGTCGTCGGGGTGCGCAGCGAGGGCCCTGCCGAGCTCGGCGCCGTCGAGCATGGCCAGGTTGGCTCCTTCGCCATTCGGGGCCGCGAGGTGGGCGGCGTCACCAAGGAGGGTCACCCCCGGCACCCGGTCCCACCGGTGTTCGGCCGGCAGGGTGTAGTGGGGACGCAGGACCGGCGCGGTGTCACCTTCGGTGATCAGCGCGGTCAGTTCGGGCGCCCAGCCGTCGAACTCCTGGGCGATCCGTGCGGCGGCCGCGGCGGCATCGGTGAAGTCGATGGCGGCGAACCACTCCTGCGGCCTGCTCAGCGCCACATAGGTGTGCAGGGTGTCGCCGCTTTCCCGGTGGCCGAAGATCTCCTTGCCCGGCGAAGGCGCCATCAACGAACCACCGCCGACCGCTATCGCACAGGCGGGGTGCCGGGTGTCGGCATCGAACAGATAGGTCTCGACGAACGACGTCCCGACATACTCGGGTGTGGCGCTGGAGAGCAGCGGCCTCACCCGTGACCACGCGCCGTCCGCGCCGACCAGCAGACCGGTGACGACAGTGGCGCCATCGGCGAAGGACACCTCGTAGCGGCCCTCGCCGAGGGCACGGGTGCCGCTGGCCTTGTGCCCCCACCGGACGGTGCCGGCCGGGAGCGAGTCGAGCAGGATCTGCCGCAGTTCGCTGCGCTGCACCTCGGGGCGTCCGCCGGTGCCGTCGTCGCCCTCCTCGAACAGGCAGGTCCCGTCCCGGTCGAGGACCCGCATGGCCTGACGGCCCTCCAGGATGGTGGCCCGGAACTCGTCCATCAGGCCGGCCGCCTCGAGGGCGAGTTGCCCGTTGTAGTCGTGGATGTCGAGCATCCCGCCCTGCATACGCGCCGACGGGGAGGACTCAGCTTCGTAGACCGAGACCGGGATGCCGTGGACGTGCAGGACACGGGCCAGCGTGAGTCCGCCGAGTCCGGCGCCGATGATCGTGACGGGTGTCTGCATGGTGGCTCCTTGGGGATCGGGCCGCCCGGTGGTCTCCGGCCGGCCTCCTCCGGAAAGATCCCAATGCCTACCTACAAGCCACCGACATCGCACCAACAGCGCCCGACAACCGACCGACACCACGGCTCGGCCGCCCGACGAGAAGCCACAAGGGCACCGGCAGGCCCGACAGCCGCACACAGGTCTGGCCCGCCGCTACGGGGGAGAGCGACGGGCCAGCATCTCCACAGTGCCACAGCCGCGCACGAGATGTGCGGCGTCACGGGAAAGCGGCGCGGCTCAAGGTGGCCCAGAAGGCCGGAAACACACAGAGCCTGTCCCGAATTCTGCGACGGGACAGGCTCTGCTTCTGAGCGCCGGGCAGGCCTTGCACCTGCATCTCCCCGCAGGAAGCGGGGCGTCTTTCCTTGGACCACCAACGCGCGACCGGGAACCAGGAGTTCTGGCGACCAGCTCAAGATCAAGCATAGCGGATACTCAACGGCCGGCAGACACGGGCGACCGCGCGAAACGGTCAGTCCTCTGCCGGGTTCACGTCCGTCACCTTGCCCTCGGTGTCGGTCCGCAGGTAACCGGTACGGCTGTACTTGTCCGAGAGGTAGACCGACAGCCCGAACGAAGGGTTGAAGACGTCGGGTTGGCGCACCAGCACGTAACGGGTCTCGACATCCTTGACGTTCAGCTTCTTCTCCGCCTCAGCCAAGAGAGCGGGAATCCTGTCCCAGTTGAAGTCCTCGACAGCGAAGGGCTTTTCGCTACTCGTGAGGGTGCCGTCGATGATGCCCTTCTCCGCGCCCTTGCCCGGGCGGTAGTCGTACGACTCGTATGCGGTGTCACTGCCGTTGACCATCACCCGGGCCAGCACGTAGTCGTCGTAGACGGAGAAGCTTCCGAACCTCTTCCGTCCGCTCTCCTTCTCCAACGCCTTGATGGCGATGCGGATGTTGGCGGGTGTGAGCATGCTCCCCGTCGCGGTCTCCTCCGAATCCTGGTCCGACGTCGGCGTCGAGACCGACGTGGGCACCGAGACTGACGTGGGTGTTGAGGACGACGTGGGCATCGACGGGCCTCCCGTTTTCAGGTCGGCGGAGCCGTCGTCCAGGGGCAGTAGCCACCACAGCAGGGCTACGGCGCCGACGAGCGAGGTTCCCGACAGGCTCAGCAGCAAAGGGCGGCCCGGGGCGCCTCGGCGTGGCGCTCGGGTAGGGGCGATCACCGATTGAGGTGCTGTCGGCCCTGGGATCGGGTGGGCCGAAGGGGGCCCGAACGCGGCAGGAGTGGCAGGCGCGCCGGGGTACCAAGGGCCCGTGGGCGTGGTCGGTGCGGGCAGGGGGTACGAGGTGGGCTCGTCGCGCGGGGGCGTCGCGCCGGTCGTCGGCTCCGACTCGATCACGGCGAGTCTCCGGTCCAGGACAGCGGCGGAGGCCCGCGCTGCCGGGTCCCGTACCAGCACGCTCATCAGGACGTCGCCGAGAAGGCCGGCCCGTACCGGTGGCGGCACGTCCTCGTGGAGGACGGCGGCGAGGGTGGCCAGGGTGCTGCCCCGGCGCAGCGGGTGGTGGCCCTCCACCGCGTTGTAGAGCATCATCGCCAGGGACCACAGGTCGGACGCGGGTCCGCCCTCGTGGCCCGAGATGCGTTCCGGCGCCATGAAGTCGGGTGTGCCGATGATGGAGCCGGTGGCGGTGAGACTGGTCGTCTCACGGATCGCGGCGATGCCGAAGTCGGTGAGGACGGGGCGTCCGTCCGGCCGTAGCAGAACATTGGCGGGCTTGACGTCCCGGTGCTGGATTCCGGCGTCGTGCGCCGCGGTCAGTGCGGCCAGTACCCCGCGGCCGATCCGTGCCGCCTCGGCCGGGGACATCGACCCCTGGGCCAGCCGGTCGGCGAGCGAGCCGCCGCCGACCAGCTCCATCACGATCCACGGGTAGGTGCCCTCGCCGCCGTCGACGATGTGGTGGATGGTGACGACGTTGGGATGGTCGATCCGGGCCAGGGCCCTGGCCTCGCGCAGCACGCGCTCACGCAGCATCCGTGCGGCCTCGGGGTCGTACTCGGCGAGATCGCGGTCCGGCGGGCGGACCTCCTTGATCGCCACCAGCCTGTGCAGGACCAGGTCCCTGGCCCGCCAGACCATTCCCATCCCGCCGCCGCCGAGGCGGCCCTCCAACTCGAAGCGCCCGTCGACAACTCGTCTGCCGGGACCTCCGTCTGCCTCACTCATGGGCGGGAGCTTAGTTGGCGCCACCGACATCGTTCGACGGCCCCCGAGGCGCCAGTCCGGTGCTGTGCGATCACCGTGCCCAACGGCCTTCGGACAGGGCCCCGTTGGCTCTCAGTCGAACCGCAGAATGCGCGGGGCGAAGGTGCCCTCGGGGCCGTCGGCGCGGCCGACCGACCACACCGTTGACGTGCCCGGCACCGGTGCCAGCCGTAGCGTCCTGGAGTCTCCCTCCCCGGCCACCGCCGGTTCGCTGTACTCGGCGAACGACTGTCCGTTCCAGGCGAGGAAGTCCGGTCCGGGGACCCACGGTGGGGTGCTGCCCGGCGGGCCCCACTTCTGCGAGCGGGCCACCGCGGCCCAGCCCAGTTCGCCGGACGTGGTGGGCGACAGTGACGTGATGCCGCCGAAGTCGGTGGGCACGGTCACGTGGCTCCACTCGTGTCCGTCGAAGCGGACGAGCAACGGCGGTATCGGCCGGCCCACCGGGCCTCCGACGAACCCGGCCGTGCCACCCGCCCACACCTCCGTCGGAGAGACCGCCAGCACGCTGCCCACGGCCGAGCGCGGGAACCCGTCCACGATCGTCTGCTCCCACGTCTGCCCGTCCCAGTGCGACACCGCCGCACCCGAGCTGGTCTCGCCCGCGGCCCAGACGTTGTCGGCCGCCAGGATGTGCAGGCCGTACACGGCCCCCGGCGGCACGGGCACGTCCCGCCAGCCACGGCCGTCCCAGCGCAGCAGTACCTGGGCACCGTCCCGTGAGCCGATCAGCCAGGTCTCACCGCCACCGGAGACGACTCGGGTCAGCAGGACCCCGCGCGGCGACCGGCTCTCGCGCCAGGCGGTGCCGTCGTAGCGCAGCAGGTGCGCGCCGCCCGCCGAATCGCGGCCGACCGCCCAGACGGTGGTCGGTGAGGTCGCGGCGACGGACAGCAGTTCTCCCTGCCAGCCGATCCCGGGCAGGTTCTGGCGCTGCCAGGTGGTTCCGTCCCAGCGCAGCACCAGCGGGAAGCCCGGCGCCTCGCGGCCGACGGCGTCGGCACCGACCACCCAGGCCCGGTCCGGCCCGAGTGCCACGGCCTCGTTCAGTCCGGCCTGTGGGCGTACCTGTGCCGGGACGGGAACGTGTTGCCAGGACTGGGTTTCCGCCGTGGCCGTGGTCATGAAGGTGATGACGGTCAGGGCGACGGCGAGGGCCGCGACGAGAAGTCTGCGTGCCATGGTCAGCCTCCCAGCCGCTCGCTCATCAGGTTCGGTTTGGAGCCGTAGATCTCGACGGTCCCGAAGGACAGCAGTGAGGACCCGGCCCTCGTCAGTGCACTCGGTTTGACGTCGATCGCGTTCGCGCGCTCCGGGCCGTAGGAGAAGGTGGTGCGGGTGCCGTCCACCCGTGCGTACTTCGACTGGAACGCACGGTCGCTGCGCACCGGCAGCCACAGGGCGCCGTCCGGGCCGCGCGTCATGCCCTCGGTGTACGTGTCGCCCAGCGAGGGGTAAGTGGTGTGCCAGGTACGCCCGTTGAAGGTCATCAGGTAGGTGCGGGGCACGCCGTCGGTGTACTGGCTGCCGCCGATCGTGGCCCGGCCGGACGGTTCGAGCAGGATCGTGTGCACGTTGCTGTTGGGCGGCAGCGGCACCTTCGCGTCCCGCCACGCCGTGCCGTCCCAACGCAGGACGGTGGTCCCGGTGTTGGTGTCCGCCCAGGCCCAGGCGTCGGTGGCCGTACGCGCGGTGACGCCCATCAGGTAGATCACGCCGTCCGGGGTGGACTGCGTGGTCCAGCCGGAGCCGCCGTAGTGCAACACCTTCAGCCCGGTGTCGTCTTCGCCGACCACCCACGCGGCACCCGGAACGGCGGTGAAGTCCTGGTAGGTCCACAGGGTCTGCGGCAGCGGGACGGCACTCCATCCGTTCGCCGACCGGCGCAGAATCTCCCCTGTCCCCGCGCGGTTGTGGAAAATCCACACCTCTTCGCCGACGAACTGCACCTTGCCGAGCCAGCCCAGCTCGTCGGCTCCGGGGAAGGTGGTGTCCCGGTTCCACGCCGTGCCGTCCCATCGGTACAACATCGGCCGCAGTCCGTCGGTGGCGTGCTCGTACCCGGTGGCCCAGGCCTCGCCCGGCCCGCGGGCGGCGAGATCGGACACGGTCACCGGCGGGGCCGCCGCAGGCACCGGCAGCGCCGACCAGCTCGGTTTCGCAGCGGCGGCGGGCGGTGCAGCCGTGGCCGGTGACACGACCGTGGCGCACGCGATCACAAGGCAGACGATGACTGTGCGGAGACCGTTCACGAGACCCCCCAGTACGCGACGGTCGCACACGGTATTGGCGTTCACCCACCGGGAACAGACGGCATTCGGCCATCACGGCTCCCTCTGGAGGACGTCCGTGTCGTGGGGCTCCTGGAGTCACGAGCACGGTTCGTCGGGCGGGAGTCTACCTCCTGCGCGCCGCGCTGAGGTGCAAGCGTTTTCACTTCAGGGGCGCACAGACGACCAGGGCACGACGACCGTTCTGAACTCTATAGATGTAGCCATGCGTTTCACCTTGACGCGTACGCATCACGATGCTTCCATCGCCACCGTGTAAACGCTTCAACTCCGGACCGCTCGTTGGCGATCGATCGACGCGAGGTCACGCCGGCGAGGCGGTCACGAGGGCAGCCGAGTCCGGTCCGCTGCACCGCACCACGAACGCAACCGAGAGCAACCGAGAGCAACCCGAGGAGACCGTCGTGCATTTAACGCATCGGTGGCGAGCCGCCCACCGGCTCCCCGTCACCGTCTCAGCGGTCCTGGCCGTCTGCGCCACCCTGGCCGCCGCCCCGGGAAGCGTCGCCTCGCCCGACCCGGCCGCGGCCGGCGATGTGACGATCCAGGCCGCGCGCGTGATGGAGAACCTCGGACGCGGGGTCGTGGCGGTGCGCTCCGGCACCAGCCAGATCCTGGTCTCCTGGAGACTGTTGGGCCTGGACCCGGAGGGCATCGGCTTCAACGTGTACCGGTCCACCGGTGGCGGCGCGTACGCCAAGCTCAACACCGCCGTCCTGACGGGCGGGACCAACTACACGGACTCCACGGCCGACTTGACGCGGTCCAACAGCTACCGCGTGGCCGCGGTAGTGGGTGGCCAGGAACAGGCGCCCAGCGGGGCCTTCACGTTGACGGCCAACCACGCGACGGAACCCGTGGTCCGCGTGCCGCTGCGCTCCGGCGGTCCGGTGAAGTTCGTCTGGGTCGGCGACCTCGACGGCGACGGCGAGTACGACTACCTGGTGGACCGGCAGACCTCGCCCCAGAAGCTCGAGGCGTACAGCAGTGACGGCGACTTCCTCTGGGACGTCGGCATGGGGCCGAACAGCCAGAACCAGGACAACATCGAACCGGGGTCGTCCGCGATCGACGTAGGCCACTGGGACGGCGTCACGGTCTACGACTTCGACAGCGACGGCCGAGCAGAAGTCGCCCTCAAGATCGCCGACGGCGTGAGGTTCGGCGACGGAGCGACCTGGACGCACGCGGACGACGCGCGACAGTTCATGGCCATCCTCGACGGCCGGACCGGAGCACTGCGCAACTGGGCCGCCATACCCACCACTTACCTGAGTGACGGCCCGATGGGGGCGCGTCTGGGGGTGGCGTACCTCAACGGCACCACGCCAAGTCTGGTCGCCTACATGAAGAACCGACGCGACGACGGCGCGTTCAACCTGATGATGGCCGCCTGGAAATTCACCGGCAGTGCACTGAGGCAGGAATGGACGTGGCTGCGCGGCAGCCAGAACGCACCCGACGGACACAACAGCCGCGCCCTCGACGTCAACGGCGACGGGACGGACGAGGTCGCCGAGATCGGGTTCGTCCTGAACGGCGACGGCACTCTGCGCTACTCCATGGGCCCCCAGGGCATCGTCCACGGCGACCGCTTCCACATCGCCGACATGGACCCCAGCCGCCCGGGCCTCGAGGGCTACGGCGTCCAGCAGGACAACCCCAGTGGCCTCCTCGAGTACTACTACGACGCCGCGAGCGGCTCCATCATCTGGAAGCACAACGGCGGCCCCGCCGACGTCGGACGCGGCATGGCCGCCGACGTCGACGCACGCTTCCCCGGCATGGAGGTCTGGTCCTTCTCGGGCCTGTACAACGCACGCTCCAACCAGCTCACCGAACCGAACACCTCACTACGGCCGTGGCCGCAACTGGGACTCTGGTGGGACGGCGACCTCACCACGGAACTCCTCAACGACGGCAAGATCGAAAAATGGAACCCACTCAACCCGACATCGACCGGCAGCCTCCCCCGTCTGGTCAGCACCTGGAACTACGGCGCCGTCACAGCCGCCCAGGGCGGCCCCACCCTCGTCGGTGACATCCTCGGCGACTGGCGCGAGGAGGCCGTATACACCAACGCCTCCTACAACGAACTGATCATCTTCACCACGAACCAACCGACAAACACCCGCCTCTACACACCGGCCCACAACCCCGCCTACCGCAACGCCATGACCTTCAAGGGCTACATGCAGTCCCACCACGTCGACTACTTCCTCGGAGCCGGCATGTCGCCGGCGCCCCGACCGAACATCACCTACGCGGGGAGCGCTGCCGCGGCCGCGACGGAAGCACGGGTCGGCGCGAACGGCTCGGGCGGCTAGAAGCTGGTCTCCATGAAGGGGCGGCCGGTTGATTGGAGACGTCTGCCCGGTGAGTCATCGCTGGTGCGGCGATGCGGCACGGGATCGGATCGACCTGCTGATGCCAGCTGATCCGGTTCGAGGACGACGATGGTTCGACCATCGCTCTCGAAGCATCGTGGGGTGGGGGGTGCTGCGTAGGGGCCAGTGCGGCCTCACCCGCGCTGATGACTGCCAGACGCCGCGCTTGTCCGCCGGTGTGCGTGGGCGTTGTCACGCGGTTGGACACTCACCCCTGCGTCTCTTGTCGAGGGCCGGTACTGGGCTCGGCATTGTGCAGAACGGCGAGTTCCTGAAGGTCATTCGCGACCATGACCTGAGCGAGGCGACCTGCGACGGCGACCACGTCCGGCCAGGAGGGTGCCCGGAGATACTCCTCGTCGGTATCGCCGGGCGCCTCGTCTCCAGCGGCGTTGAGCGCGACGCCCAACTCACGTATGAGAGCGACCTCTTCCTCTGTCCTCAGACTGACGCCGAGGTATCGCTCGGGCTCGTTCGCGTTGCAGAAGTGATCCCAGAGCGTGTGGAAGACGTGGTCCAGGTACTCGAACACCGAGGGGTCGAGCCGGATTGGCCAGAGCCAAGACGACGGGTACGACGTGAACCCGGAAGTTCGCTATGCGGCGGGCGTCTTCACTCACGGGGGCGAGCCTAGCGATCCGACTTCGTGGACGTGCCGGGGAGCGAGCGGTCTGTAACGGAGCCTGGACTCTCAGGGGGAAGCTGCGGGTTTGGGATGGCAAGGCGGCTCAGCCGGCCGTTCCTCGGGTGGTCCAGCGCTCCGCCAACGCGCGCGGTCCCCATGAACCAGGGGAACTCGGCGAAGTGCGTGTCGGGGTACTTCCAGGCGGGCTTGATACCTGCGGGCCGCTCGATGTCAGTGCGCGCCGACCAACCGAGCAAAGACTGCTGATGGGCCGTCGACAGCCACCAGTTGAGGCAAAGCCTCGCCGCCTCCAGGTGCGGCCCGCCGGGAGGTGGCGGCGCGCTGACCCCAGGCCGCGTCGCCTCCGGGATCGTCCAGCGCAGTGTGGCGCCGGTCGGCGTGACCGCCGCTCCGCTGGCACAGCGACTCCAACGATCTTCTACCCGGAGCCGGGCCGCCGCGAGGGCATTGTCAGTGGTGGCAGGCAGGATGATGGGCATGACGACACCAGCTGCACAGATCGTGGATGCCGCCGCCTACGCGCAGGCGGTCGAGGATGCGCTGAAGGCCGCGGGCGCCTACTACGAGGGCGGCACCTCGTCCCTTGACGACGACGCCTACGACCGGCTGGTGCGCGGCATCGCGGCGTGGGAGGCCGAGCATCCCGATGAGGTGCTGTCCGACTCTCCGACGGGCAAGGTCGCCGGCGGGGCCGTGGAGGGGGATGTTCCGCACACGGCGGCGATGCTGAGTCTGGACAACGTGTTCTCGCCGGAGGAGTTCACCACCTGGACCACCTCACTGGCCCGGCGCATCGGCCACGACGTCACCTGCTTCAGTGTCGAGCCGAAGCTCGACGGGCTGGCGATCGCTGCCCGCTACACCCACGGTCGTCTGAGACAGCTGATCACGCGCGGGGACGGGACCGCCGGTGAGGACGTCTCGCACGCGATCGGCACCATCGAGGGGCTCCCGGAGGAACTGTCCGAGCCGGTCACCGTGGAGGTGCGCGGCGAGGTCCTGATGACCACGGCGCAGTTCGAGCACGCCAACGAGGTGCGCACCGCGCACGGCGGGCAGCCGTTCGCCAATCCGCGCAATGCCGCGGCGGGCACTCTGCGCGCCAAGGAGCGTGCCTACACCGTGCCGATGACGTTCTTCGGCTACGGCCTGCTCCCCCTGCCCGACACCAAGCCGGCACTGGCGGAACAGCTCGGCGAGAGCGCCCACAGTGACCTGATGGCACAGGCCGGCGGGCTCGGCGTGAACACCACCGCGACGACCGCCGTGCCCGGCAGCACCGCCGACACCGTCGAGCAGGTCCTGGCGCGGGTGCAGGAGATCGCGGCCCTGCGTGCGGAGCTGCCCTTCGGGATCGACGGGGTCGTCATCAAGGCCGACCTTGCCATCGACCAGCAGACCGCCGGATCCGGGTCACGCGCCCCCCGCTGGGCGATCGCCTACAAGCTCCCCGCCGTGGAGAAGGTCACCCGGCTGCTCGAAGTGGAGTGGAACGTGGGCCGCACCGGCATCATCGCGCCCCGCGCGGTCCTGGAACCGGTGGAGATCGACGGCTCCACCATCACCTATGCCACCCTGCACAACCCCGCCGACATCACCCGCCGCGACCTGCGCCTGGGCGACCACGTCATGGTCTACCGTGCCGGCGACGTCATCCCCCGCATCGAAGCCCCCGTCGCCCACCTGCGCACCGGCGACGAACAGCCGATCGTCTTCCCCGAGGTCTGTCCGCACTGCGGCTCCGCCATCGACACCAGCGAACAGCGCTGGCGCTGCGAGAACGGCCGCAACTGCCACCTGGTCGCATCCCTGTCCTACGCGGCCGGCCGCGACCAGCTCGACATCGAAGGCCTCGGCCACACCCGTGTCGTCCAGCTCGTCGACGCCGGACTGGTCGCCGACCTCGCCGACCTGTTCACCCTCACCCGAGACCAACTCCTGGCCCTGGAACGGATGGGCGACACCAGCACCGACAACCTCCTTGCCGCGCTGACCACGGCCAAGAACCAGCCGCTGTCGCGAGTGCTCTGCGCGCTCGGGGTACGCGGCACCGGCCGGTCCATGTCCCGCCGTATCGCCCGCTACTTCGCCACCATGGAGAACATCCGGGCCGCCGACGCCGAAGCGATGCAGCGGGTCGACGGCATCGGCACCGAGAAAGCCCCCTCCATCGTTGCCGAACTCGCCGAACTCGCCCCGCTCATCGACAAGCTCACCGCAGCCGGGGTGAACATGACCGAGCCGGGTGCCACCCCGCCCGTCCCGGCGGACGACAACACCGCAGACGCCGACGGCGAGGTTGAAGGAGCGGAGCTGCCGCTGGCAGGGATGGCCGTCGTGGTCACCGGCTCCATGACCGGCGCGCTGGAGAAGCTCTCCCGCAACGAGATGAACGAGCTCATCGAACGCGCCGGCGGCCGCTCCTCCTCCAGCGTCTCCAAGAAGACCGCCCTGGTCGTCGCCGGAGACGGCGCCGGCTCCAAGCGAGCCAAAGCCGAAGACCTCGGCATCCGTCTGGCCACCCCGGACGAATTCGCCGCGCTCATCGCCGACTTCCTCAACTGACCGAAACTGACCGACACCTGGAGCCGCGGCCGATCCTTTCCCGACCAGTCGCGGCGCCGCCCCTGTCGACGGCAGCACCAGCCACGTCCGTGCTCACGTCCAGGGCGCGTCTGGTGAGCGGCAAGGGGAAGGACCTGCGAGGTACAGGGCATGCTGACGGGGCCGGACCTGTACCAGGTGCAGTCGTACTCGCGGTGGCAGGTGGTTCTGGCGCCGACGATGGGCTCGTCGTGCTGAGTGTGCACGGGTATGCGCCGGGTCCGGCATGTCAGAGACGGCAAGTAGCCTCGGCACCATGGGCATTGAGATCGATGTAGTGGTGGGTTACCCGATCAACGATGAGGTGGAGCGGGTGCTCGGATTGGCCGAGGCGGTCGACGAGCCCATCACGGTCACGTTCATGTGGGAGGGGCGCGAAGAGGCGGAACGCGCGGTGCTGGTGCCCGCGGCCACGCTGGCGCTCTGGGAGCACTGGGCCCCCACGGCCTACCGGACAGGTCGCGCTGGGGAAGAGGACCAGGCTGTGGCGGAGGAGCCGGAACTGGCCCACCCGGCGGAGTTCGGCGAGTTCACTCTCTTTCGGCGACGCGTGGGCGGGCGCACGGCGGTTGCCCGTAAAGGCGTGGTGGTCGCCGAGCTCCTGGACCCCGACGAGGCGCACTGGCTCCAGGAGAAGGCCCGCAATGTCCGCCAAGGCTTCATGGATCCGAAGCAGAAGGCGGCGTTCGAGGAGTTCCTTGCCTGACAGGCATCCCTCGGTGATCAGTGAAGGGCCCTCGAACACGGTCCGGCGGGGGCCTGGTGCGATCCTGCGGGTATGAACGATCTCGGTGACGCTCACCTACGTACCTGGACGGTGCGGTTGATGACTCTCCTCGCAGCCGACGCCCAGGATCAGCTTGCCTGGCTGGGCGAAGGTGAGCTGGAGACGGAGTCCGTCGTTGAAGAGGTGGAGCTCCTCTGCCGTGTCTCCGAGGGACTGGCAGAGCGCGGAGTCTTCGAACCCCAGGAGCTGCTGGATCTTCGGGCCGTCGGCCGTCGCCTCGGCGAGATCGATGCCACCTCCCGCACCGGCCTCTGGGGCGACGCCCTGGCAGCCGGGGATCCGGCGTGGGGCGAGATTCGTCTTCTCGCCCGCCAGTTTCTCCTCACGGCGCTGGGCGACTGGCGTCAGCCGATGCCACGTCCCGTGCATCCGCACACGGGCCACCACTGAGCGCATCCAGGTCACCTGCGCGCCTCTGGCTCGGACTATGACACACAGATGATATCGAACAACTGTTCCCACTCGTCCCTGGAGGCGACCGCAGTGATGCAGGGGGCCCGGACCCGCGGGCCGCTGGGCGTCCGCTGGTAAAATGGGGGCACGCTTCGACATCGCCGGGGCCCGTGCCCTGGGGTACGGGCCCTGGATCGTTCCGGGGCGCCACTTCAGGAAGGTTCCCCTCATGAACGCGAAGCCGTCGACCCCTGGACGCTCCCGTGCCGGTACACCGCAGCGGGCGGCAGGGGCGCAGGGCGACCTTTCGACGCCGGAGACGGTGTCGCCGGGCCTGCCTGCGGCCGCGTCCTTCGACGCACTCGAGCTGCCGTCGGAGCTGAGGAAGGCGATGACCGGCCTCGGGGTGACGGAACCGTTCCCGATCCAGGCGGCCACCCTGCCCAACGCGCTGGCCGGCCGCGATGTCCTCGGCCGCGCACGGACCGGCTCCGGCAAGACGCTGGCCTTCGGGCTGGCCCTCCTCGTCCGGATCGCAGGCCTGCGAGCGGAGCCGAAGCGCCCGCTCGCGCTGGTCCTGGTACCGACCCGGGAACTCGCACAGCAGGTGAGCGACGCGCTGACGCCGTACGCGCAGACCCTCAACGTGCGACTGACGACGGTGGTCGGCGGGCTGTCGATCAACCGGCAGCAGGCCGCGTTGCGGACCGGAGCCGAGGTGGTCATCGCGACGCCGGGGCGACTGGCCGACCTCGTGTCACGCCGGGACTGCCTCCTGAATCAGGTGCGGATCACGGTGCTGGACGAGGCGGACCAGATGTGCGACCTGGGTTTCCTGCCGCAGGTCACGGAAATCCTGGACCAGATGCCCCTCGACGGGCAGCGCCTGCTCTTCTCCGCCACGCTCGACCGCAACGTCGACCAGCTGGTGCGCGACTACCTCCACGACCCGGTGCTCGCATCCGTCGACCCGGCGGCAGCCTCGGTCACCGAGATGGAACACCACCAGCTCAACATCCATCCCGCCGACAAGTACGCGACCGCGACCGAGATCGCCGCGCGGGACGGCCGGGTCCTGATGTTCCTGGACACCAAGGCCGCCGTAGACCAGTTCACCCGTCACCTCCGGGCCAGCGGCGTACGGGCCGGAGCCCTGCACAGCGGAAAGTCGCAACCTCAGCGCACGCACACCCTGGGCCAGTTCAAGGACGGCGAGATCACCGTGCTGGTGGCCACCAATGTCGCCGCGCGAGGCATTCACATCGACACGCTCGACCTCGTCGTCAACGTCGATCCGCCAGCTGACGGCAAGGACTACCTGCACCGCGGCGGGCGTACGGCACGTGCCGGGGAGTCCGGGACCGTGGTCACCCTGGTCACTCCCAACCAACGACGTGATGTGAACCGGATGATGTCCGAGGCCGGGATCCGGCCGACGGTCACTCAGGTGCGCTCCGGCGAGGCGCAACTGACCGCCATCACTGGTGCGAAGCGCCCGCCGACGGGGACGAAGTCCACCACCGGCAACATCCCCTTCCGCGGTCTCGGTGACCGTACGGGCCGCCCCGCGAAGGAGTCCCGCAAAGCCGCCGATGCCCGTAAGGCCGCGGAAGCCCGCGCGGCGGCCCGGGTACGCAAAAGCCGCTGACGCCGGTGCGCTCGCGCGGGCGCTGAGCGTCGTACGAACTCCGCGCGGAGCGGCACAGACGCCGGTCGATACGAAACTGCCTAGCGGTCGGCGGCGCGTGAACGCCTGCGTCGCCGCAGCGGTGCTGTCCCCCACACCGTCAGCCCGACGAGGGAAACGATCAACGCCCCTCCGATGACGATGGGGACGGCCGCTATCAGAGCGAAGTTCAGCAGGAGCTCCGCCCAGGTCGGCTCCTCACCCATCGTGCTCCCGCCCTGTGCCATACACGCCAGGACGTCGGCGGGAGTCGATCAGTTCCAGGTGTCCGGCACGGCCTACGCCACTCAAAACTCGGCCGCGAGCAAGCCGCTTGAATGTCCGCTACGAACCCTTCTGTGACCGACAACCCATCGGCAGCAGGGAGTTATCCATGCAGCGCAACACCACCACCACTCCGGGCCGCAAGCGAGCCGGGCGGCTCGCCGTCGCCGTCGCCGCAGTTGGTGTTCTCGTGGGCGGCGGGATCGCCGCGGCGGGCCCGGCCAGCGCCGACACCTTCTGCGGAGCAACCGGGGACGGCGGCTTCGGGTGTGTGATCGACCAGGGAGACGGGACGTTCAAGATGGTCAACAGCAACGGGGACATCGTCTACAACTGGTGACGACACGTACTTGGCGCCTGACCTGACGACGGGTGGACCACGACCGACTCCCGTCGGCGTGCGCCCACCCGTCTGCCCGTCTACGTCGTTGGCTCGCATCATGCGGCAGCAGCGATCGCTCACCCTTACAGAGCAATTGATCACTTTCGAGTATCTGCGCCCTGTATCAGGGTGATATGAAACCCCTTGTCAAACGCTCCACTTCAGAGACGGGCATGGGGAAACGGTTCCACAGGGGAACGCAGGTCGGCGTGGTGATTCTCGGGGCCGGCCCGGCGGGGCTGGTTTTGGGGAATCTGCTGCTGGACCGAGGTGTCGACTGCGTGATCCTGGAGCGGCGCGGCCGCGAGGCCGTGGAGGGGCGGGCCAGAGCGGGGTTCCTCGCGGCGAACTCCGTGCGGGTGCTGGCGGAGAACGGGCTGGGTGCCGGGGTGCCGGCCCGCGGGCGGGCGCACCGGACGTGTCTGTTCCACAGCGACCGTGGGGAGTTCACCCTGGACTACGGGCGGCTGGGGCAGGGCGAGACGCACACCGTGTATCCCCAGCAGGAACTGGTGCGGGACCTGGTGGCCGAGTTTCTACGGCGCGGTGGTGACCTGCGGTTCGAGGCCGAGGCCGAGGAGATCTCGGAAGGCCGGGTGCGAGTGCGCGGTGGTGCGGAGGTGACAGGTCGGTTCGTCGCCGGCTGCGACGGGCACCGGGGTGTCGCGCGCCGGGCGTTGGCAGCGCGGGGTGTGCGGACGGACCGGTGGGATCACGGGGTGTCCTGGCTGGCGGTGTTGGTCCAGGCGCCGCCCAGTCTGGCGGCCGTGGGATACGCCCTGCACGAGCGGGGGTTCGCGGGGCACATGGCCCGTACGGAAACCGTCACCCGTTATTACCTCCAGTGTCCGCGCGGAACCGTTTCCGCCGACTGGAGTGAGGAACGGATCTGGGCCGAGCTCGCGACGCGGATGCGGACGACCGAGTTCGGGCCCCTGCACGAGGGCGCCGTCCTGGAGAAGGCGGTCGTCGACCTGCGTTCCGATGTGCTGGAGACCCCGGGTGCCGGGCGCCTGTGGCTGGCCGGCGATGCCGCCGGGCTCATCAGCCCGTCGGCGGCCAAGGGGGCCAACCTCGCCGTTCTCCA
This sequence comes from Streptomyces sp. NBC_00019, assembly GCF_045041015.1. NCBI lineage: Bacteria > Bacillati > Actinomycetota > Actinomycetes > Kitasatosporales > Streptomycetaceae > Streptomyces > Streptomyces sp. NBC_00019. The sequence continues at coordinate 9,718,943 of NZ_CP108302.1, read as the reverse complement.
GGCCGAGTTGCTCGCCCGGGCGCTGCACGAGGCGCTGGCGCGCGGGGACGAGAACGGCCTCGCGCGGTACGCCGCGGACTGTCTGCCGCGGGTCTGGCGGGCGCATGAGTTCTCGCACTGGATGAGCACGCTTCTGCACGGTCCGGCCCATGGCGGTGCCGAGGCTCGCTATGGGCGGGCGCTCCAGTACGCCCGGCTGGAGAGCCTGCGTACCTCCCGCACTCATCAGGACTTCTTCGCCGAGAACCACACCGGCATCTGATCCCCGGGACACGTCTGTCCCGGTTCCGTCCGCACGATCATCGGAAACCCCTTCATGAACCTCCCTGTCGCACAGGCCTGCCTGTCCGCTTCCGATCTGAAGCGAATTGAGCGCGCGGCCGCCCATGTCCGCGACTACGACACCGAGCAGGTTCTCGCCGAAATCCTGCCCGGCCTCACGGCCGAGGAGCGGGGCGACGTCTGCCGCCACCTCGTGTTCGACCACACCGCCGTGCTCGTCTTCCCCGCTTCTCTCGACGGGCTCTGCGACGACCTGCGCCGGCACGGGTTCGAGCCGGGTCCGGTCGCGCCGAGCGTGGTGGTCCGCGAGCGGCTGGTCCGCCGCTACGGCGCGCTCGTCGGCGACGCCCCGGTCGGCATCGTGCACGTACCCGTCGACGGGCGCAGCGTGGAGATCTTCGCGTTGCCCGTAACGCCGGACTCCCCGAGGCAGGCTGTCGCCGACGATGAACGTACCGCCGAGCACGAGGTGCACCACGCGTTCGCGGTCACCGCGCCGGGGGCTGTGGTGCCGGCCGGGCTGCGGACGTTGCTCCATGAGCGGGGCGGCGCGGTGCCGGACGGTGGTGGGTACAACGGCCATGAGAACGTGACCGTCCTGTACTTCCGCACCAGGCAGCACCGCCGCTTCGAACTCCGGCTGCCCGGCCGTCACGAGCCGCTGCCGGACCCCTCGGTGTCGTTGCTCGGCGTGATGACCGGCGCCTGGGCCACCCAGGCCCTCGCCGCCATGGCGGAGCTCGGGATCGCCGACCACCTCGCCGACCGGCCGGGGCTCGGCGCCGACGCCCTCGCGGAACTCACCGGCACCGACCCGGACGCGCTGCGCAGGCTTCACGCCTGTTCCGGCCTTGGTCGACTTCTCCGGTACGCGGCGCGTCGTCGATGTCGGCGGCGGAAACGGCGCCCTGCTCACGCGAGTTCTGCGGGCACACGGGCATCTGGAGGGCGTACTGCTGGAACGGCCCGAGGCGCTGGAGGCGGCGCGGAAGGAGCTGGCCACGGTGGGGCTCGACCGGCGGTGCTCCTTCGTCGTCGGGGACTTCACGGTGGCGGTGCCGGAGGGAGGCGACGTCTATCTGCTGTCCCGGGTGCTGCACGACTGGGACGACGAGCGGTGCCTGACGATTCTCCGGCGGTGCGCGCAGGCGATGCGGGCGGGAACCGAACTGCTCGTCGTGGAGCGGCTGTTGCCCCAGGGTGAAGGGGTTCCGTCACCTGCGGTGGCCTGGGACGTCCACATGTTGTGCAACGTGGGCGGCAGGGAGCGGACCGAGGACCACTACGCGCGCCTGCTGGCGGAAGCGGGCTTCGAGGTGGCGGCTTGCCACGGTCTGCCCCTGGGCGGCTCTCTGATCCATGCCGTGAGAGGTGCGGGGCTGTGACGTCTCCCTTCGTCGGAGCGCCCCGCTCGATCGGCTCGGGGCGGGGTGGGCTGCCTCCCTTCTGACTCAGCGGTTCTCACCACGACACACGCGCATTTGGGGGTCCTGGTCGCAGCGGCCAACCAGCCTGGTTCCGGCTGCTGCTCGCCGTGTTGTCCGTGAACTCCCCCGGAATTGTCCTTGATCGGTAACAGGCGCATCCCGGGGCCGCCAGCCATCGTCCTGCCTGGTGTCGCACGGCGACGCGGGATCGGCGAGGAACTGTTAGAAGGTGGGGCGGACATGGCGCAGCACGGCGGCGGGCGGGGCTGGTACGGCAAGGTCGTCGGAGCTGCTCTCGGTGTGACGGTGCTGGCCGCCGGTGCCTCGGCGTGGTCCGCGCAGGCCGGCGCCGTGGACGGCGCGTCGCCGCGGGCGGAGAGTTCCGCCACGCCGGGCAGTGTCAAGCCTGTGTCGGTGACCATCGCGCATGCCTCGGACAAGGGCGCGCGCGGAGTCAACATCACCATCGACGACGGCCCCGACCCCGTGTGGACCCCCCAGATGCTCGACGTGCTGCGGGAGTACGGGGTGAAGGCCACGTTCTGCATGGTCGGGACGCAGGCGCAGGCCCACCCGGACCTCGTGAAGCAGGTGGTCGCGGCCGGACACCGGCTGTGCGACCACTCGGTGGCACACGACACCACCATGGACACCAAGACCCAGGCGTACCAGTCGCAGCAGATCCTCGACGCCGAACGCATGATCACCGAGGCGTCCGGGGGCGTACGGCCGATGTACTACCGGGCCCCTGGTGGCGCGTTCACGCCCTACAGCCGCAAGCTCGCCGCCTCTCGGGGCATGCGCCCGCTGGGCTGGAACGTGGACACCAAGGACTTCGAACGGCCGGGCGCCGACGCCATCGTCGCGACCGTCCAGCAGGAGCTGTCCAACGGACCGACGCTCCTCTTCCACGACGCGGGCGGCGACCGGTCCCAGACCGTCGAGGCCCTGCGCCGGGTCCTGCCCTGGCTCAAGACCCAGGGCTACTCCTGCGGCTTCCCGGTGCGCTGAGCCCCAGCAGCTGTAAACGTTTCGGGCCCGCGAGCTTGGCTCGCGGGCCCGAAACACTTACTTCAGAACTAGGCGGGGGTGATGTTCTCCGCCTGCGGGCCCTTCTGGCCCTGGGTGATGTCGAAGGTCACCGCCTGGCCTTCCTGGAGCTCACGGAAGCCGGAGGCGTTGATGTTGGAGTAGTGAGCGAAGACGTCCGGTCCGCCGCCGTCCTGGGCGATGAAGCCGAAGCCCTTCTCCGCGTTGAACCACTTGACGGTTCCGCTGGCCATGCTGGTACCTCTCAATAGACGTCAGAACCGCACCGCGCGGTCCTGAAGGTGCTCGCCCTGGTCCGGTACTGCACAGCAAAGCGCCCGCGCCTAAGCGCGGGCAGGTACTGCGAACCACGACAGCTGGCAGTGACGCTACACCGCGGAAAGGACGATCACCAGAGAGCAACAACCGTGAACCACACCAGGCCGGTTGGAAAACTCTCCCAAAGGCTTCGTTCTGCCGGATTCCACGGTTCTGGATTGTTCAGAATGGTACGGAAAGTCCAGCCTCTCGCAGCCTGAGCAGTCTTCGGGCAGCGGGAATGCACCGTCCGCACACCGCACCGGGTCCCGGCATCCCTACGCCTCGGCATCGGACCCGGTCCTCAGGTACCGACCCCAGATCTGGGCCTTGCGGTACGGGCCGTCCCTGTCGCTGTCGTACTGCGGGGTGTCGAAGGTGACCCAGTACAGCAACTCGCCATTGAGCGCCTGGGCATGTTCGTTGGGCTCGGGCGTACGCGTGGCGTCGATCGTTCCGGGAAACTCGACCTGCCAGGGACCGTCCCAGTCCGACGCGCGGACCACCGTGACCCGGCTGCCGGGTGGCAGTGCGCCCGTCGGCCATGTCTGACCCGCATCGGCAGGAGCGGGGTCGGAAATGTCTTTCATGCCGCCCACCCTGCCCGCACCGCTTCGGAGGCGCCACAGGATAGTCATGCCTCGAGGCACGCGAGACGGCTCGATCCGGTCCTTCTCGGTCCCCCGGATATCAGCGAGGCTTTCCCTGCTCATGCCCGCGTCTTCACGCAACGGCCTTCGCGCGGAACTGTGATGACGGGTGCGGTGCTCAGGTGCCGTCGCCCACCGCACGGGCCAGAGGTCAGGAGAGGTATGTCTGTGATTGCCGAGTCGCCCGGACGCACAGCACACCGTGGACAGCACAGGACCGTACGCAGCTTCGCGCTGGGGACCGCGCTCGCCCTGATCGCGTTCGCTCCGTCGGCGGCCGCGAGCGAGCGGGACAGCTCGGTCGGCGGCGGTGCGATCTCGTGGACCACCCAGTATGTGGCTCCCGGAGTCGAGGTCCGTACCGGGGTGTTGAGCGCCCCGGAGGCCGCCGGCGTCTGGACGGTCACAGTCCAGGCACCCGCGGTCAACCGCCTGACCGGCGCGGCCACATGGGCGCCGCTCGGTGACCGGTCGTGGGCCGACACCACCGCCGAGAAGTTGCAGGCGGCCGGATTCGCGCCGCGCCTGGAGCGGGTGGCCTGGGATGCGTATGCGGACACACCGCGCGGCACGATGGGGTGGCAGGTCAGGGTCGGGCAGTACGGCACCCAGGCCGAGGCCCGTACTCTCAACTTGGCGGTGTCGGGGGCGGGTTTCCGTACGTCCGTGGAGTGGACGGGCTACGACGGGCGCCGGCGTGCCGACGCGGAGCGCATCCACGTGGCCGTCATCGATCCGGGCCGGCTGCGGGGCACCGTCGAGGTCAGCGACGGCGGCAATGCGGCCGATCGAGAGAAGACCTCGACGGTGGCCGCTCGGCTGGGGTCCCTGGTGGGTGTCAACGGCGGCTTCTTCGTCACTTCCGATGCGGACGGCGTACAGGGCACGACCGCCGGCCTGTCGGTGGTGGACGGCGAGTTGCAGTCGATGGCGGTCGGCTCCCGCGCCGCGCTGATCCTCGAGAACGGGGGACGGCACGTTCGTGTCGCGGATCTGTCCACCGACGTCACCGTGCGTGCCGGTTCCGCCGTCCACGCGGTGGAGGGCATCAACCGGGTGCCGGGCAAGGTCCGCAACTGCGGCCGTCCCGGCGCCGTACCCACCGAACTGCCCCGTCAGGACCTCACGTGTTCCCTGCCGGACGATCTGGTGAAGTTCACCGATTCGTTCGGGGCGCCGCTGCCGACGGGCGCCGGTGCCCAGGTCGTGCTGGACGAGCACGATGTCGTCGTGTCCCAGGGAGCCCGGGGCGGCTCCGTGCCTGCCGAGGGCTCCGTCCTCCAGGGCACCGGGGCAGCAGCCACCTGGCTGACCGAGCACGCCGAGGTGGGCCGACGGCTGCACCTGCGCGAGATCGTGCGGGACACTGCGGGCCGGCAGTTGCGCCTCGGTCCCGACGATGACGTCGTCAGCGCGGCACCCACCCTCGTCGAGAACGGCCGCATCCACATCGACGCCGCCACCGAGGGCACGCTGGACCCGCTCGACCTCTCCTTCGGCTTCGCCTGGTCCAACGTCCGCCAGCCCCGCACCCTGGCCGGCATCGACCGGCACGGCAGGCTGCTGCTGGCGACCGTCGACGGACGGCAGCCCGGCGTCAGCGAAGGCTTCACACTCGCCGAAGCCGCACAGTTCATGCGAACCCTGGGCGCCGTCCAGGCCCTCAACCTCGACGGTGGCGGCTCCAGCGCGATGGCCGTCGACGGGGCTCTGGTCAACGTGCCGTCGGACGCAACCGGTGAGCGAGCCGTCGGCGACACCGTCCAGATCCTGCCGCGTGCGACGCAGTCCGCTTCCGCTGAAACCGAGGTGCCCTGACTGTCATCTGTCGGGTAGCGTGCGGGCCATGTCGAGTCCTGAGTCGGACAAGGTGGGGGCTTTCGGTCACGCCGTCAGCCCCCTGAACCACTGAGCTCATAGCCCGTCGTCGCGCCGCGTCCCGCGGTGGGACACGAGCGCTCCTGAGGGCTGGCCGCGGTGACGAGATGACCCTCTCGTACTTGTCCTCACCTCGGAGCCACTCGATGCCTCTCCCCCTGTATCTGCTTGCCGTGGCGGTCTTCGCCATGGGCACCTCGGAGTTCATGCTCGCCGGCCTCTTGCCGGACATCGCGTCAGATCTCGATGTCACCGTCGCTACGGCAGGCGTGCTCACCTCCGCCTTCGCCACCGGCATGGTCGTCGGCGCCCCTCTGGTGGCCGCGCTCGCCCGCAACTGGCCCAGGCGCTCCAGTCTTCTCGGTTTCATCCTCACTTTCGCGGCAGCTCACGCCGTGGGCGCCGTCACCACGAGCTTCCCGGTCCTGTTCGCCACCCGGGTCGTCGCCGCGCTCGCGAACGCAGGGTTCCTCGCCATCGCGCTGACGGCGGCCGCCACGCTCGTCTCACCCGACAAGAAGGGACGCGCACTGGCCGTGCTGCTGTCCGGCACGACGGTGGCCACGATCGCCGGTGTCCCTGGTGGATCGGTACTCGGCGCGTTGTTCGGCTGGCGAGCCACGTTCTGGGCTGTCGCCGCCCTCTGCCTGCCCGCAGCCCTCGGCATCCTCAAAGGGACCCCAAGGGGACGAGGGAACGATGGGGCGACCGGCGGCCCAGCCTTGCGTACGGAGCTCGCCCTGCTCGCACAGCCGAGGTTGATTCTGGTGATGGTGCTCGGCGCGCTGGTGAACGCGGCGACCTTCGCCAGCTTCACCTTCCTGGCCCCCGTCGTGACCGACACCGCCGGGCTGAGTGAACTGTGGGTCTCCGTCGCCCTGGTCCTCTTCGGCCTCGGCTCCTTCGCCGGGGTCGCGGTCGCCGGCCGTCTGTCCGACCAGCAGCCCGGCCCGATCATCGCCGTCGGCGGTCCGCTGCTGCTCGTCGGCTGGCCGGCCCTGGCGGTACTGGCCGACGAGCCGGTCGCTCTGCTCACCCTCGTGTTCGTGCAGGGCGCGTTGTCGTTCGCGCTGGGCAGCACTCTGATCACACGGGTCCTCTACGAGGCCGCGGGAGCCCCCACCATGGCCGGCTCGTACGCGACGGCGGCACTCAACGTCGGCGCCGCCGTCGGACCCCTCATCGCCGCGTCCACCCTCAGCACCTCGGCCGGAGCCCTCGGGCCGCCATGGTCGAGCGGACTCATGGTCGCTGCTGCACTGCTGATCGCGTTCCCCTTGCGCAGGGTGATCGCGGCCGGCCGGAACAACGACCGGAACACCGAGGTGCTCCAATGACGCATGCGAGCGCCCCTTTGGCCTCGATCACTCGATCAGGCCAATGGTGGCGCCCAGGGCAGGGGAACCATCCAAGAGCGATGAGTCTCGTCGTGGTGGCCAGTCTCCATCCCCGACACACGATCAATCGCACCCTGCACTCAAGGAGAGCATCGTGACCGCTACCTACACCTTCGACGTCTTTTCCAGCCTCGACGGATACGGCGCCGCCGGCGGCAACTGGACCGGCTACTGGGGCAAGCAGGGCCCCGAACTCCTCGACCACCGCCTCGGCCTGTACAGCGAGGAGCAGCGGATGGTGTTCGGGGCGAACACGTATCGGGCGTTCACGCAGATGCTGGCCGCGAGCACCGAGGAGTCCGACGTGCGTGACCCATGGGTCACGCGAATGAGGAGCCTGCCGGCCACGGTGGTGTCGACCACCCTGGAAGGCCCCCTCGACTGGCCGGACGCGATTGTCGCGAGCGGTGACGCTGTCGACGTGGTCGCCCGGCTCAAGGAAGAGTCCGAGGTGCCGTTGCGCTCGCACGGCAGCCTGTCGATGAACCGGGCACTGATGGCCGCCGGTCTCGTCGACCGCGTCCAGGTGACTCTCTTCCCCGTGATCACCGGTCAGACCGGGGCGGACCCGATCTTCCAGGGCGCGGCCGACTTCGACCTCGAACTGATCGAGCACCGGACGCTCGACAGCCACATCCAAGAGCTCGTCTACCGGCCCACCCTGCATGTCTGAGCCGATACCCGTGGGCCGTGGCCGTCGCGGCTGAGGCGGGCCAGGCGGGTGACGGGCGACGTTGCGCCGACGCAACCGTGCGTGAGTCGATGCACGTCGCCGATGTCGCGGTCTCGGTGTTCGCCCCACCGCAGCGCCACTCGACCCACGCCTACGAGCACGCGCGCCTGGATCGCATGGTCGGATCTGGACTCGCAGCCGGAGCCGGTCGAGCCGCCGCAGTTGTCGGCTGTGCTCGGCGACTTGATGCCGGAGGGCCCGTGGCGTGAGTCGGTCGGGGGCCTGCAATAGGGGACCGCTTGACCGTCCCGGTCCGGTAATCGTTGGGTGGGCCTGCGGCGTTCCTCGTATGTTGGCGCAATGACGGACGAGGGAGAGCCGACGCTCTTTGTGAACCGCTGGGGCGACACTTCGACGCCGGGCCGAGGCGGGCCGGCGCCCTCCACGGACAGCTGCTCGTGCTTCGACGGCTCCAAGCCGCACCCGCGCGCCAGGGTCGGGTTTCACGGCGAACGTCAGGACACCTCCGCCCCGGGCTGGCAGCACCTGCTCGAGCTCATCGACGAGGCCGCAGCAGACGGTCGCGAAGAGTTCCGCCCCCTGGTCGAGCTCAGCCCCGAGGAGCGCCGGCAGGTCGTCACCCTGCCGCCGAGCATCGCCAAGCTCACCGAGGTCAAGCACCTCATGCTCTACGGCAGCAACCTGGTGCGGATTCCGCCCGAGATCGGGGCCATGACCAGCCTGAAGCAGTTCACGCCGTACACCTCCTACCGGCTGCACTGGTTCCCGTACGAGATCACCCGGTGCCGCAAGCTCATCTCCAGCACGGTCAGCACCCGCGCGCTGTTCGGCAACTACAAGCTGCGGCCGCCCTTCCCACGTCTGCAGCCTTCTCAGGACTCCGTCGTGGAGCTCGATACGGCTGACCTCGATCCCCGGCGTTGGGGAGCTACGGCCGTGCGCCACTGCAGTGTCTGCGAGCGGCCGATCGAGCAGAGCGGCCTGCATCAGATGTGGATCTCGATCCGTGTGGCCGCGGACGTGCTGCCTCTCCTGGTCAATGCCTGCTCGTCCGCGTGTGTGGCCGCCCTGCCCGATGGCGCCGAGGACTACATTCGCGCGCCCCACAAGGGTGGCCGCGTCGATCAACCGCGCTCTGACTGGGACTGACTCGCGAAGGCGCCCACGACACCCCCCTCACCTATCAGGGTGCTGTGAATTTCCGATGCGGTTGAACAGACGCGACTCCCCATCCGTATGGGGCCGGGGGGCTTTATATGCCGGGACGGACGACAGGCGCAGGAGTACTTCCGTGGGACGCAGTAATCGCAGACGCCCAACAGGTGCACGACGTGCGACCTTTGCAGCCGTAGCTCTGATGTTGGGGGGTGGTGGCCTGGTGGCGGCGAATGTGTACGCCTCCGCGACCGAAGGCAGCCCCGACACGAGCCAGACGACCGACGGCGGTTGGCAGGCGGGCACGATCGACTGCCCCGACGTGGGCGACACCTTGACGAACGTGCCGGATGACGCGAGAGAAGAGGTCGACAAAGAGCTCGCCCTGCTGGACCAGCAGATAGCCGAGGCGTACCAGAAGTTGCAGGACCCGGCGGTACAGGGTGACGAGGCCGCCGCAAGCGGGATCATGGATCCGCTGGCGGAGAACCGAGCCGCGACGATCGAGCGCATCGCCGCCGCTCTCGAACGCGCCGGGGAGCGCCCCGAGGGACTCGACGAGCTCGCGGCGTGCACACTCCGCCAGTCCGACGACCAGGCCGACGGACAGGACGGAGCCCAGGACGACCAGAACGGCCAGGGCGATCAGGGCCAAGAAGGCAGCCAGGAGCAGGACGGTCAGGATCAGGGCAACCAGCAGCAGGGCAACGGCGGGCAGTCCGGCAACGGCCCCGTCGCCGCCGACTTCGCCGACATCACCACCGCACCGCCCGCCGCCCCGGCCCCGAACGCCGGAGCCGACGCCTCCAGCGGCACCTTCGCCACCAGCTGCGGCGTGAACGCGAACGGCCTGTTCAACTCGGACAACGTGATCGTGGCCCCCGGCGTGTCCAACGGCGCCCATCACTTCCACGACTACGTCGGCAACCAGGCCAACAACGCCTTCGCCGACGACAACGAACTGGCCAACGGCGGCACCAGCTGCGTCGACCAGGGCGACAAGTCGTCCTACTACTGGCCCGTCCTGCGTCTGCAGAACGGCACCCAGGAGCAGGACGCGGGCGCGCCCGGCGGCGGTATCGAGGGCAACGCGGGTGAGATCGTCACGCCCAAGGACGTCACCCTCACCTTCGTCGGCAGCCCGAGCAGCAAGGTCACGGCCATGCCGCGGCTGCTGCGCATCATCACCGGCGATGCCAAGGCGTTCGTCAACGGCACCACCAACGCCAACGCGTCCTGGAGTTGCACCGGTTTCGAGGACCGCCAGTTGAAGGACAAGTACCCGGTGTGCCCCCAGGGCAGTGACGTGGTCCGCACCTTCAAGTTCCAGAGCTGCTGGGACGGTCGCAACATCGACAGCGCCAACCACCGCACCCATGTGGCGTTCGCCCAGGCCGACGGCGCCTGCCCGGCCGGCTTCCAGGCCATCCCTCAGCTGGTCCAGCGCATCGTCTACGACGTCGACGCGCCGAGCCTTCAGGATGGCGGCCGTACCGTTCCGCTCTTCGCCGTGGACGCGTTCCCGGAGCAGTTGCACAAGCCCGTCACCGACCACGGTGACTTCATCAACGTCTTCGACGAGGGCCTGATGGGCGAGATGGTCGGCTGCATCAACGACGGCCGCCAGTGCGGGGCGGGCGCGGACGAGGAGCCCGGCGACGACAACGGCAACGGCAACGGCTCAGACGACGGCTCCGACAATGGCTCGGACAACGGTTCTGACAACGGCTCGGACAACGGGGCGAGCCAGGAACCGGGGTCCGGTTCCGACAACGGTTCCGAGAATCCCGGCGGATCCGACGACGAGCCGCAGGAAGAGCCGACGCCGACCGCCGACGTACCGAGCGATGACGCGAGCACCGCACCCGCGGCCGACGAGCCCAAGACGTACACCTCGCCCTCGGCCGCCGAGAAGCCCGTCACGCAGTCCCCCGAGGCCACGTCGTACCCCCGCAACGACACGCCGAGCGCGTCCGAGAGCGACTCCACCGGCGTCGTGGCGCAGCCTCCGGCCGATGCCCAGCCCGCTCCGCAGGGCGGCAACGGCAGCCTCGCCGAGACCGGCACGCAGTTGTGGCCGGCCGCGGCCGGAGCGGTCCTGCTCATCTCCGGCTTCGTTCTCCTACGCCGCACCAGGCGCCGTTACATGTGACACCGCGGCTCGGTTGGTTCGTGACGGCGCGTCACGCCGTCACGAACCAACCGAGCCCGCACAGCACTTCAGACGCACCTTCACGCACGTGCGAACTGGCTGAAACAGCGCGCTCCGATCCGCGAGTTCGCAGCTCAGCGCCCACCGCGCAGACTTCTGGCGTACGCGATCGCCGCCCATTCCGCAGGCGCCTGCCGAGTCCTGGCACCGGCTCGGGGGACCGATTGTCAGTGATCGCCGCTAACGTTCCTCACATCGTCGCACTGGCGCCGGGAAATCACCGGCTGAACTGTGCTTTCTTCTTGCTGTCTTGGTGCGGAAGGCGGGGACTCGTGGGTTGGCTCTCGGCGGGTGACGGGTATGAAGTCGCCCTGGTGGAAGGACGGGTGGCAGCGCGTGCCACCTCGGGCCGGTCGGCGGGGCGGCAGTTGAAATCACTGCCGCGTGCGCTGCGCGACCACCCGGAGGTGGACCGGCTGCGTCGCTTCGCCGAATGGCTGGATCGGCACGCCACGGCATGTGTCGCACAGGTCGACTCGTGGATGGTGTCGTCGCTGCCCGTGCCCACCGGCCTGCTGGCCCGGGTGTGGCCGGACGAGGCCTGGCAGGCCGCGCTGCGTGACATGGCCGTGGTGGGTGATGACCCGGAGGAGGTCGGATTCCTGCGGGGGGCCACCGAGGACGGCGAGCTGCGGGTGGTGAACCTGGACGGCGAGACGGTACGGCTGTCCCCGCGCACGGTCACCCTGCCGCACCCGGTGCTGCTCCCTGACCTCGACGACATCCGGGAGTTCGCGGCGGAGCTGGGCATCGTCCAGCGTGTGGAGCAGATCCACCGGGCGACCTGGCAGCGGCCCGACGACCTCGACCCCAAGGCCACCGAGATACGGGAGTTCACGGGCGGCTCGTTCCGTTCCCGCTTCGCCCTCGCCGCTCGGGCGAGTTCGCTGGGCTACCGCGTCTCCGGGGGCTACTCCACGGCTCGGGTCCGCGACGGCGGGCGCACCGTGGAGGCCTCCGTGTGGATCGGTGAGCCGTACTGGGAGGACACGGTGGAGACCGGCAGCCTCACCTGGCAGGACCAGGACGGCCGTGCCCTGCCGCTGCGGGAGGTGGGCCCGGTGGCCTGGTCCGAGGGGATGCGGATGGCCGCGGCGCTCTATGCCGGGCGTGTGATCGAGGAAGGCAAGAACGCATGAGCGGGGGCACGCAGGTGTCGTACGAGGAACTGCTGACGGCGGGCGCGGTGCTGCCGCCGGACACCGAGGGGGGCGGCGAGCGCGCGGTGCCGCTGACGGCGCGGGCCTATCGCCATCCGGGCCTCGACGACCGTGTGGTGGTGCGGCTGGTCGCCGGTGAGCTCGGGGCGGCCGAGGACCTCGCCGCCGGGTTCCTCGGCCTGGAGCCGGACGGCGAGCCGGCCGTCGTGGGGCTCGGGTTGCGCCAGTCGTTGGGCTTTCCCGAGTGGGTGCTGGTGCACCACCCCGAGGACGGCCACCACGCGCTGGGGGTCGTACCGGACCTGGAGCGGGCGGCCCGACAGGCCAAGTCCCGCCCGAAGGCCGCCCTGGACGCCTACCTGGAACTCGGCCAGCGGCTGGCCGCGTCGGTCCCGCATTTCCTGCCGACGTTCTACGAGCAGGCAGGACGGGTGTTCCTGGCCGAGGAGAACGCCACCTACGCCGCCCAGTTGTTCACCCGCGCCCGCAAGGCCGAGGCGGAGCACGGACTGACGGTGGAGGAGGAGCGTCTGGACGCGGTGTTCCTGGAGTTCGCGCTGGCCGGCGCCCTCCCGGTCAAGGTGCTGTCCGCGTACGGCAAGGAGCTGGCCGCCCGGGTACCGGCCGAGGAGGCGCTGCGCCGCTTCACCCGGCTGTGCCTGCGCCGCACCGCGGGCGGTCTGCCGCCGTCCGCGCAGATGGCCAACGACCTGCGCAAGCTCGCCCGCGCCGCGGGCCAGGACGCCGACCGCGCCGAGCAGGACTATCTGGCCGAGCTGCTCGGCCTGCCGGCGACGCTGCGTGCCGCGGCCGGCTGGTGGAAGGGCCACCATGCCGCCCTGGTGGCGCTGGCCGAACGGGACCGGCGGGTACGCGGCACCCTGCTGGACATGCTCCCCGCCAGTGCCGACAGCGCGATGCCGGCGATGTGGCTGCAGGTGCTGGAGGCGTCCGGCGCGACGGCGGGGTTGTGGGACGAGTCCCTGCCCGCGGAGGAGCGCCCGGGCAGCGGCACGGCGGGCTGGCTGGAGCGCTTCCTGACGTTCCGGGAGCGGGCCCGGTCCTGGCGCGCCTCCACCCGGATGCCGGAGCTGTACCCGCTGGTGGAGCGGGCGGCGGACCGACTGCGTGCCGAACTCGCCGCGTCCGGGGGCGCGTTGAAGGTGCTGCACGACATCGACCTGATCGATCTGCTCCTGTCCCTGGACGTGCCGGTGGCCACCCCGGGCAAGGACGAGGACCTGCCGCTGACGGCATGGGCCGTGGGCGAGGGACAGCGGGATCTGGTGCTGTTCGGTGCCGACCCCCGTTTCCGGGACGCCTTCCTGCGGGGCGCGGAGCGCTTCCACAACAACGACCAGGGTCTGCGGGCCATCCGTCTGCTGTCGGTGTCACCCGGCGCCCGCCCCTGGCTGGCGGAGTGGGTCAGCACGGTCGTGCGACGGTTCACCGCGGTCGGGCTGCCCGGCCTGCCCAACGCGCTGACCCGGCTCGGCTGGCTCCCCGCCGAGGCCCTGGCGCTCGCCGAGGACGACGTCCGCGCCGCGGTCGGCACCGACCTCGCACCGGTGCTGGCGCGCACCCTGCGCGCCGGGCTCTTCGACGAACTGGGCTGGCCGGCCTGGGAGGAGGCGACCGCCGCCCTCGTCCCCAAGGACCGGGTCGAGGACATCATCGTCGCCGACGCCTGGCCCCACCTCGTCGTCGCCGGCAACGCCCAGGCGCGGGTCATCGGCGCCGACGGCACCTTGCTCACCCACGACCTGCGACTGCCCGCGAACGACGTGTCGGGCGACCCGGGGTTCCATCATGTGGACGGCGAGCTGCTCGTCTACTGGAACTCCCGCAAGGACGGCCTGCGCGGCTACTGGCACTCCCGTGCCGACCGCGTCGAGTCCCTCAAGGGACCGCACGCCACCCGGGGCACCGAGATGGACTGGTACCGGGCCGACTTCCCGGTCACCCTGCCCCTGCCGGACGGCGGCCGGACCACCGGACGCGGCGTCCTGCACGCCGGTGACACCACCCTGCCCGACGAGCGGCCGCTGCTCTTCGACGGCTCCTCCTACTGGGTGTGGCACGCGGACTCCGAGGACCGCGAGGCGCACGGCTGGTACGAGTACGACCCGGCCACGAACGAGCGCGGCCGTATGAGCCGCCCCGCCTTCCTGGCCGACGCCCTGCGCGACGCCCCCGAGGGCAGCAGCTTCGCGGGCGGTCGGCTGCGCCCCTCCCCCACCGCCGACACCACCTCGGCCTGCGCTCCCGTCGACGGCCTGGTCGGCCTGCGCGTGGTGGAACTGCCCGACGGCTCACGGCGCGCCGAGAACCTCGCCGGACACACCGTCACCCTGCCCGCGGAGGCCGGCAAACCGACCGCGCTTGTCGTCTTCCCGGGCGCCGAGCGGGCCAGTGCCGTCGTACGCAACAACTGGCAGCTCGAACTGGTCGACGCGGACGGCACCGTCACCGCCTGGGCCAAGACCGACCGCACCCCTGGCGACTTCGGCGAGGGCACCCTGCTGCTGCCGCCCGTGCAGTACTGGGAGTGCCTGACACCGCGTGACCCGGAAGGGTCCAAGGCGCTGCGGAACATCGACCGGGACACGGCTGCGGCGCTGCTGGCCGCCGCGGCGAGCGACGACAAAAAGGCGCTGCCCGACGCGATCGGCGCGCTCCTTCCGGTCACCCACGAAGCTCTCGTGACGGGCATCGCCGGCGTCGCCCGCTACGCCGCGGCCCAGCAGGCCGTCCTGGACGCCGCGGCCGTTCGGCTCACCCGCGCCCTCGAAGGCGACCTGGAGGACGAGGGACCTGCCGGACCGGCGGACAGCATCCTCTCTGCGGCGACGAGCGGACTCGGCACCTCCAAGGGTTACTGGTGGAACGGTGACCACGAGGCCGACACCGTCTTCCGCTCCCTGCGTGTCCTTGCCCGGGCCGCCGGGCTCGCCGAGACGGCCCTGCCCGACCGGCCGGACGTCCGGCTCCACCTCGACGGTCACCTGCTGCCCGTCGGACAGCCGGACCTGGAGTCGCTGCTCGATCGGGCGGCTGCGCTGGCCTACCGGGCGGCATCCGGCACCACCACCGAGGAGCACCGTGAGGTGCTGCGCACGCTGCTCGCCGAGTTCGACCGTCTCGGGCTGGGCCCGGCCGCGTCCGCCCACTGGCGCAAGGTGAGCCTGCACGTGCCGGCGGCCACGCTGCGCACTTCCGCGGGCCAATGGCGCGACGGATCGTGGAACGGGCTGCTCCCCCTGGCCGACGGCGCGTTCCTCGCCGTCACCGGACGCCGTCTGCTGGACGACGACGGCGGTACGTTCACCGGCTACTTCCAGGACCCGGCCGGACGGTTCGAGACGCCGCAGCCCTACAAGGTGCTGACGTCGGAGCCGCTCGGCGAGGACGCCGACACGGAACGGCTGGGCAGGTTCCTCGCCGAGCTGGCCGAGCGCGGACCGGCCCCCTGGTTCCCGGCGGCCGCCGAGGAGTTCGCCCGCCTCACCGGTGTGACCGAGACGATGGCCCGGCTGATCGTGGCCGGTCTGCCGGGGATCGACGTCTACGAGCGGAGCTTCCTGAGCACCGAGGCACGCACCCTCATCGGCGTGAAGGTGGCCCCGGCGGCGGTCGCCAAGGACGAGCTGAGCGCCGTCGACAGCATGGTGCGTGCCGCGGTCGTGGGCGCGCTCACGCCTACCGAACCCGCCCGGCTGTGGACCGAGGGCCCGGACGTGGCCGCGGCCGCCGCGGTGTGGAACGCCAGGGTCGGCAAGCGGGTCGCCGTGCCCGAGGAGCTGCTCGGCGATGCGGGCCGCACCTTCAGACGGGCGTCCTGGCCGGTCCGGCAGGCACTGCCCGAACTGCTGGACCCGGCCGGCTCTCCCCGGCTCAGCCGGGATCTGGAGTGGGCGGTCAAGGGCGACCGGGTCCGGCCCGTCGGTGACGATGCGGACGGGTTCACGGCGGAGACGCTGATCGGCGCGGTCGGTTTCACGGCCTGGCTGGCCCACCGGCTGCCCGCCGGCGACCCGGTGCGGGCCGCGCTGCCACCGGCCCTCACCGCCGTGCGTGAACGCCTCGCCCACCCCGGGCTGATGCTCGACCTGGGGCGCTACATCAGCCTCCCCGACTTCCGGAAGACCGCCGGAGCCCCCACGGAGACCGGCCCTGGCTTCGAACGGTACGGCGCCGTCGTCCTGGCCACCCATGACGACCAGCCCGCTCCGGGCGTGCGGGTCGCTCTCCTCGACGAGGCGGGCCAGGACCCCTACCTGCCCGCGGTGCGCGTCGACAACCAGCGGCCCTACACCGCCGAAGTGGCCCTGCGTCTGGTCCGCGACCAGCGGTTCGCCGCCCTCCTCGCCGACCCCGGGGCCCCGCTCGCGGGCGACCGGGACAAGGACGGCACCTGGTGGCCGCAGGACCCGAGCCGTTCGGTGCCCGAGCTGGTAATTGAGGCGGCCAAGGAGTACGGCCTCGGCGAGGACGCCGCCACGCTCTATCTGATGCTGCTCGCCATGCCCGACCCGACCGACCGTATGACGGCCCGGTGGACGGGCTGGAAGCCGGCCCGGCTCAAGGCGGCACGCGCCGAACTGGCCGCCACCGACCTGGTGGTCGAGGCCAGCCGGACGCGGGCCGGACGGTCGCTCTTCCTGCCGGGCGGCTGGGTCTCGCAGTCGTCGCCGCGCGTTCCGCTGGAGCGCTGGAAGCTGCCTCTGTTCGCCGACGTGAGCGACGAGCACGCGCCGTTCGGCGTGATCGTGCCGTTCGAGCCGGCCTCGGAGCTCTACCGCAGGGTGTGGCGGCGCGTGCAGGACGGCGACGCTCCCCGCTTCGAGGAGCTGAAGGTGCGGCGGGCCCGCCGCCGCTGACGCGACGCAGCCCGGGGCGCCGCCGAGCGGCGGCGCCCCGATCCCCCCACGTCTGTCTCCCCCACGCCCCGACACAGACCGATCCACCGAGCAAGGACATCCATGCCCCTGACCGACACGGTGTCGGCCCTCCCGGCCCGGCAGACCCTGCCCGCCGAAGAGCGCTTCGCCACCGAACTCGCCTTTCTCGCCGCCCACGACGACGGTCCTCGTCCGCCCGGCTGGCTGCTGACACCCCGCGCCGTGATCACCTTCGTCTGCGGCAGTGCCGGCGAGGCGCTCAAGCTGCCCGAGGCGCCCGGGACGCTGCCGGACGAACTGGTCATAGCCCCCAAGTTCGTCGGCGAACGCGCCCTGGTGGAGCGGTGCGTGGTCACCCTCGCCGGAGAACGCGGACTGCTGCTCGTCGGCGAACCGGGCACCGCCAAGTCGATGCTGTCGGAGCTGCTGTCGGCGGCCGTCTGCGGCACCAGCGCGCTCACCGTGCAGGGCACCGCGGGCACCACCGAGGACGCCCTGCGCTACGGCTGGAACTACGCCCTCCTCCTCGCCCAGGGCCCCACCCCGCAGGCCCTGGTGGACTCACCGGTCCTCTCCGCGATGCGCGCCGGGAGCGTGGCCCGCATCGAGGAGATCACCCGCTGTCTGCCCGAGGTGCAGGACGCCCTGGTGTCGCTCCTGTCCGACCGGCGGATGAGCGTGCCCGAGCTGTCCGGCACCGATGACGCTCAGGTCGCCGCCGCGCCCGGGTTCACCGTCATCGCCACCGCCAACCTCCGCGACCGCGGGGTGTCGGAGATGTCCGCCGCTCTCAAGCGCCGCTTCAACTTCGAGACCGTGCACCCGATCGCCGACGTCGAGGCCGAGACCGCCCTCGTCAAGCGGCAGGCCACGGCGGCCGTCGAGCGGGCGGGCGCGGCCTTCGGCGTCGACGACGCGGTCCTCGACGTCCTGCTCACCGTCTTTCGCGACCTGCGGGCCGGACGCTCCGCCGAGGGCTGGGACGTGGAGCGCCCGGGAACGGTGATGTCCACCGCCGAGGCGGTGCAGGTCGCCGTCTCCCTGGGGGTCGCCGCCGCCTACCTCCCCGGCGGCGACTCGCTGGACCTGGTCCCCGGCCATCTGCTGGGCGTGGTCCGCAAGGACGACCCGGCCGACCACGCGCGTCTCCTCGGCTACTGGGACGGCCCGGTGCGCCGCCGCGCCGAGGACGGTTCGGCGACCTGGCGCCGCCTGTGGGACCTGCGGGAGAACCTTCGGTGACCCTCGCTCAGGAACCGAGGGCGGCCCTCGCCGCCCTCGCCGACTCCGTGGTGCCGTACCTGCTGGGCGTACGGCACCACAGCCCGGCGCTCGCCGCCGCCGTCCCCGCACTGCTGGACGCCTCCGGCGCCGAGGTCGTCTGCGTGGAGCTGCCCACCGACTTCCAGCCTTGGCTGACCCATCTCGGCGCGCCGGGCACCCTCGCGCCGGTCGCCCTGGCCGGGGCCGGCGAGGGCGACCGGCTCGGCTTCTACCCCTTCGCCGACTTCTCGCCCGAACTCGCCGCCGTCCGCTGGGCACGCGAGCGTGGCGCCGAGGTCGTCTGCTGCGACCTGCCGATGTCCGACCCGCGCTGGAGTGCCGAAGCCGGGGACACTCGCGTACCGGCGGCCGAGGCGCCCACGGCGTTCGCGGCCGCGCTCACCGCGGCCGGTACGGGTCGCGACGGCGACGACATGTGGGACCGCAGTGTCGAGGTCCTCGCCCCGGGCTGCGCCCCCGACGCCGTACGCCGGGCCGCTTTGGGTGTCGGGTGGGCGCTGCGCCGCGACGCCGAGTCGGCGGGCGGGGTTCCCGCGGTGGATCTGGCACGCGAGGCGCACATGCGTGAGGCGATCGCGCGCGCCGCGGCCGGCGGACGCCGCGTCGCGGCCGTCGTCGGAGCCTTCCACGCACCGGCGTTGGCCGAAGGGGCCGCGACGCCCGCTGCGGCGCCGGTGTCCGTGGGCGAGCGGCCGGCCGTCGTCACCTCCCTCGTGCCGTACGCCTTCGATCTGCTGGACTCCCGTTCCGGCTATCCGGCCGGCATCCGCGATCCGCGCTGGCAGCAGGCCGTGTTCACGGCAGGGGGCGATCCCGAGCGGCTGCACGAGGCCGCGGCACGGGCGACCACCGACGTCTGCCGTGAGCTGCGGGCGGCCGGACACGTCGCCGGTACCGGCGAGGCCCGCGAGACGCTGCGGGTGGCGTGCGACCTGGCGCGGCTGCGCGGTCTGTCGGCTCCCGGGCGCGGCGAGGTGCTGGAGGCGCTGACGACCGTGATGGGCCAGGGTGAACCGCTCGGCCGCGGTCGGGCCCTGGCGCGGGCGTTGGAGGTCGTCCTGGTCGGCACCGACCGCGGGCGCATCGCCCCGGGCACGCCCCGCTCCGGGCTCGGCCCGTCCGTCGAGGCGGAGCTCGCCGCGCTGCGGCTGCCAGGACCGGACGATCCCGCCGGGCGTGAACTGCGGCTCGACCCGCTGCGCTCGGCGCTCGACGGCCGCCGCGAGATCCTGTTGCAGCGTCTCGCCGTGTGCGGAGCGGGGTACGGCGAGCCGGTCCAGGTGGCGGGTACGGGGGATGCGGCCGCGCTCACCACGCGGTGGCGCCTGTCGTGGACCCCGGCCGTCCCCGTCCGGCTCGATCTGGCCGGCATCCGGGGCGTGACGGCGGCCCTGGCCGCCGAGGGCACCCTGCGGGAGACCTTCCGCAGGGAGTCGGCGGACGGCGGGCCCACCAGCGCCCTCGTCCTGGCGGCACTCCGCGGCGCCGCCCGGTGCGATCTGCCGGAGCTGGTCGCCGAGCGGCTGGCCGACGCCGCCGAGGTGCTTCCCACCTGCGCCACTCTCCCCGAACTCCTCAGCGCCCTCGACCTGTTGGAGGCGCTGCGGCGAGGTCATCTGCCCGGCACCACACCCGAGAGCCGACAGGCGGCCGCCGAACTCGCCGCCGAACTGCTGGAGTCGGCGGTACGGTCCCTGCCCGGGCTCGCGGGCAGCGACGACCCGCAGGACGCGGACGCGCTCGTGTCGCTGGCCTCCCGGGCGGGGGAACAGCGCCTCGGGCTGCGGATGGACGGCGCGTTGGACGACCTCGCGCGCAGCGGCTCCCCGCTCGTCCAGGGTGCCGCGCTCGCCGCCCGGGTCATGCTTGACCTCGACGACGCCGACACGCTCGGCACCCGTGCCGCGGGCTGGATCGACACCGCCACCGGGCCCGACGAGCGGCATGCGTTGAGCCGCCGCCTGACCGGCCTGCTCAGCGGGGCCGCTCCCCTGCTCCAGTCGGCGCCGACCGCGCTGGACCCGCTGCTCGACCGCATCGACGTACTCAGCGACCAGGGGTTCCTCGACCGGCTGCCCGCCCTGCGCGGTGGCTTCGACGCGCTCAGCCCGGCCGGCCGCGGCCGGCTGCTGGACACCGTGACCGAGCGCCTCGGCGACCGGCTCGACCTGTCGCTCGGCGCCTCGCCACAGCTGCTCGCGCTGTGGACGGCCGCCGACGCGGCGGGCCGGGCGGCGGTCGACGCGCTCCGGCCACCCCTGGGGTCGGCACTCGCCCCGGCCGACAGCACCCCGCATCTGAAGGCCGCGGACACCACCAAGGCTCCCGACGCGCCCGCGTCCCGCACTGAACCACGACACGGCTCCTCCCTCCACCTCACGCCGACCGACCGCTGGCGACTGCTCCTCGGCCGGGAGAGCGACAAGCTGCCGCAGGGCGCCCGCCGTTACGCGCACGCGCTCGACGAGTTGTACGGCACCGGCCGTGGCGAGGGCTCCGCGGACCTCGGCCGCGAGGGCGGTCCCGGCGGTCAGGACGCCTCCTTCCCGACCGCCCGTGAGTGGGCCGAGGAACTCGACGCGCTGTTCGGCACCGACGTCCGTGAGGAGGTGCTGGCCCGGGCCGCCGACCAGGGCCGCAGCGACGTCCTGGCCGAGCTCGACCCGAAGGCGGTCCGCCCCTCGGTCGAGCTGCTGTCGTCCGTGCTGTCCCTGGCCGGCGGGATGCCGGAGCAGCAACTGGCGCGGCTGCGCCCGCTGGTGCGCCGTCTGGTCGACGAACTGGCCAAGGAGTTGGCCACCCGGCTGCGTCCCGCGCTGACCGGGCTGGCCACCCCGCGCCCGACCCACCGGCCGGGTGGGCGGATCGACCTGCCGCGCACCCTGCGGGCCAACCTCGCCCACACCCGCAGGACCGACGACGGCCGCACCCTGGTCGTCCCGGAGCGGCCGGTGTTCAGCACCCGCTCGCGCAGGGAGGCGGATTGGCGGCTGATCCTGGTGGTCGACGTGTCCGGGTCGATGGAGGCGTCCGTCATCTGGTCGGCGCTGACCGCGGCCGTGCTGGGCGGAGTGCCCACACTGAGCACGCACTTCCTCGCCTTCTCCACGGAGGTGATCGACCTGACGGAGCGCGTCGACGACCCGCTGTCGCTGCTCCTGGAGGTGCGGGTCGGCGGCGGCACGCACATCGCGGCGGGGCTGGCCCAGGCGCGTTCCCTGGTGACCGTCCCCAGCCGGACCCTCGTGGTGGTGGTCAGTGACTTCGAGGAGGGATATCCGCTCGGCGGCCTCCTCGGCGAGGTACGGAACCTCGCGAGCTCCGGCGTCCATCTGATGGGCTGCGCCGCCCTGGACGACACCGGCAGCCCGCGCTACTCGGTCCCCGTGGCCCAGCAGCTCGTCGCGGCCGGGATGCCGGTCGCCGCCCTCAGTCCCCTCGCCCTCGCCCGCTGGGTGGGCGACCGCCTCCGCGGAGAGACCCGATGAACCCCGAACTGCCCCCCGTGGCACCCGAGGTGGTCGCCACCGCCGTCGAGCAACTGACGTCCCGGCTGCGCAAGAAGCTGGACGCCGCGATCGAGACCTACGCCACGCTGCCCGTCACCGCCGACGGCACCGTACGGCGCGTGCGATGCGGTGAGGACGCCGAGGTCACCCTCACGCCCGGGCCGTCCGGTGCGGTCACGGAGGACGGTCAGGCGCAGTGCAGCTGTCTGCTCGCGCCCCGGTGTCTGCATCGCACGGCCGTACTCGGTGCCGCTCCGGTGGCCGACGCGGACACGGTGGCCGAGACGCCGGAACCCTCGTCCGACGGGGCCGACGTCAAGGCGGTCCCAGCTGACGGAGGTGCCGAGACACCGGGCACTCGTGAGGCGGATGCGCCGCCGGTGGGACCCACCGATGCCCAGGTGTCCGCTGCGACGGGCCTTTGGGATGCCGCCGCCGCTGTGCTGGCCGCCGGGGTGCCCGGCGCGGGCGCCGTACCGCAGGCCGAGTTGCTGCGGGCCGCGCACACGGCCCGGCTCGCCGGGCTGCACCGTCCCGAGGCGGCCGCCCTGCGGGTGGTGCGCGCACTGCGCGCGGCCCGCGCCCGTCACGACGGCCACCGGCTGGCCGACCTGGTGGCCGCCCTGCGTGAACTGCTCCTCACCAGCGGCCTGTTGGCCGCGTCCGACCCCGACCCGGCTCTGGTCGGCACCGCCCGGCGCGGCTATCTGCCGGGGGGCAGCCTGCGTGTCCACGGGGTGTGCCGGGAGCCGGTGATCTCCGCCACCGGCTACGGCGGGGTCGTCACGCATGTGCTGTCGGAGGAGGGGCGCTGGTTCTCCGTGGCCGACGTCAAGCCCGGTGGCCCGGCCCGGGCGCGGGGTGCCGCCACGGCCACCGTGGCGCTCGGCTCCGGCAGCCTCGATCACGCGCAGCTCTCCCGGGGCGGGTTGCTGATCTCCGGTGCGACGCTCTCGCCGGACGGCCGTCTCGGCGCTGGGAAGGGGGTACGGGCCACCCCGGTCACGGGCCTGTCCTGGACGTCGGGTCCGCTCGCCCGGCTGTTCTCCCGCCCGTTGGCCGAGGCCGCGGCGACACGGTTCACCGGCGCCGGGACGACCGAGCCGGAACAGGCCGGGCAGACGGCCGACGAACTCATCGGCTGTGACGTGGTCATCGTGGGAGCGGCCGAAGGCCAGCTGTTCGCCCGGGAGTTGCCCGCACAGGAAGCGGACGGCGAGGGCCTGCTGATCCGGCTGGTACCGTCCAGCAGCCACCCCGACCTTGCCCATACGGCCAACTTCCGCAAGCTGGCCTCGCGGCCCGGCTTGCGGTTGCGCGTCGTAGGGCGTCTCGACCCGGCCCGCGCCGCGACACTGCGGCCACTGGCAGTCGGCCCTGTGCCGGACGGCACGGCGACCCTGCGTCTGCCGACCGAGTGGACGGGGCACGCCGATCTGGGCTACGACCGCCTCGAAGGCGCGCACTTCCCGCCGGCCGACGAACTGCCGTCGGTGGAGACCCTGGCCGCGTTCCCACCGGATCCGGTGGCCGAAGCGCCCCTGTGGCGGCTGCGACGGCTGGTCGAGGTCGCCGTCTCCGGGGGCCGGCGGACCGCCGCCGAGCCCGCACGCGACGGCGACCGGGCGTCAGGAACCGCGGCCCTACGGCGTAGCGGCTTCCGGGCCGCGGCCGACCTGGCGGACGCGCTCGCGGCGGAGGCCGACCGCCGTGGCCGCGATGTGTTCGGCCGGACTCTGCAGGCCGATCCGGGCGGATACGCACGGGTGTGGCTCGCCGCGGCCATCTACCTGTCCGGCACCGAACGGGCCCTGGTCGAGGCGACCTGGCGGCCACCGGCTGCCGCATGACCACCAGGCCGTTCACTCCGGCCGGGGCACAGGGCCCCCGCGAACCGCGCATGTGACCCACGCCACACTGCGGAAGTGCATAGCGGGGCGGGGCCCAGCGTCTTGTTAAGGGTGACAGCGGTGGAAGCCGGCGTGTTCGGCAGGGGGTTGGGGGGGCGACGTTGACGGGGCAGCCGCGGGCCGTTGAGTTCGACCGGTTCGTGGCTGCCCGGTGGTCGGCCTTGCTTCACCTGGCGCGGCTGCTCACCGGCGGAGACCGGCACCGGGCCGAGGACCTGCTGCAGGAGGCGCTGGTCAAACTGTGGTTCGCCTGGCCGAAGGTGGCCGACCAGGCGCCCGAGGCCTATGTGCGCAAGGTCCTGGCCCGTGCCGCGGCTCGCTCGGCACGGCGTCGGTGGTGGGGCGAGCACCCTGTCGACCAGCTGCCCGACCCGCCCGGAGCGGGAGACGAGACCGCCGTCGTGGACGAACGGACCCGGCTGGAGGCCATGTTGGCGTTGTTGCCGGCACGGCAGCGGGCCGCGGTGGTGCTGCGCTACTACCAGGACCTGCCCGAGCGGGACGTCGCGGAAGTGCTGGGGTGTCCGGTGGGTACCGCCCGTTCACTGACGGCGCGCGGGGTCGCACGGCTGCGGCGGCTTCTGGCCGAGGCAGTCGAGCCGGTCGAGTGAAGGAGGAACAGTGGATCGCTTCGAGCAGGAGCTGACACGCATGATGCGTGACGGCCACACGGACAGGCCCTACGAGGACCGGCACCGATACCGACTGCAGGCCGGCGTCCGTGCCCGGCAGCGGGCCCGGACCGCCTGGATGGCCACCGCGTCCGTGCTGACCATCGCCGGACTCGGCATCGGACTGCTGCTCCTGGCGAGCTCTGTCGCCCAGGGCGGACCCCACACGAGGCAGCCCCGCCCCGTCACCTCCGCCGAGTCGGTCCCGATGCCGTCGACGGTCCTCCCCGCCTCCACGGCCCAGGTAGGGGCAGGTTCGAGCGGCCCCGCTCGCTGAGGGCCGAGCCGGCGAGGCCCTCGCCGCCCGCCAGGCGGCCGACGCCCACTCGTCCCGCTCTCCACGAACAGAAGGCTCACCAGGTGTTCCACAAGAACGCGCCCACGTCTGTCGGCATGCCTCGAATCGATCAGGCCGGTCATCGGCCGGCCTCCTGGGAGCAGCGGCTGCGCGCCTTCGGATACACGGGACGCCCGCACACGTCCGTGCGCGACCGCCTGGTCGTGCCCTTTCCCGAGCCCGGGTCAGGGCCGTGGCGCAGGCTCGGGCTGTCGCCCACGGCGGCGTGCCGGCCGGCCCGCTGGTCGGGATGGGGCGGCCCCCTGCTGGTGGCGCTCCTTTCCGGGCTGCCGCGCTTCTGGCGTCTGGGCAGCCCGCGGGCGGTCGTGTTCGACGAGACGTACTACGCCAAGGACGCCTGGTCCCTGCTCCGGCTGGGCTACGAGGGCACCTGGCCGGACCGTAAGATCGCCGACCCGCAGCTCCTGGCCGATCCCCAGGTGATATCGCTCTCCGACACCGGGTCCTTCGTCGCGCACCCGCCGACGGGCAAGTGGGTGATCGCCCTCGGCGAGTGGATGTTCGGTCTCACTCCGTTCGGCTGGCGCTTCATGACGGCGGTCCTCGGCACGCTGTCGGTGCTGATGCTGTGCCGCATCGGACGCCGTCTGTTCCGTTCGACGCTGCTGGGCTGCCTGGCCGGGGCGCTGATGGCGGTGGACGGTCTGCACTACGTCATGAGCCGCACCGCTCTGCTCGACCTCGTCGTCATGTTCTTCGTCCTGGCGGCGTTCGGCTGCCTGCTCATCGACCGGGACCACGCACGGGCCCGGCTCGCGGCAGCCCTGCCCGTCCCCGAGGACGGCCGGGTGCGCCCGGACGGCCACACCGGTGACCATGCCGGAACGGGAGTGCGTCCCTGGCGGATCACGGCCGGCCTCTTCCTGGGACTGGCGGCCTCCACCAAATGGAACGGCCTGTACTTCCTCGCCTTCTTCGTGATCCTCACCCTGCTGTGGGACGTCGGGGCCCGCCGTGTGGCCGGGGCGCGCCGCCCGTATCGCGCGGTGCTGCGCAAGGACCTCGGCTGGTCGGTGCTGTCCCTCGTTCCGGTCGCCGTCGTGACGTATCTGGTGACATGGACCGGCTGGTTCCTGTCCGACGACGGCTACGGACGCCACTGGGCGGACGGCCGCGGCGGCACATGGTCGTGGATTCCGGCTCCGCTGCGCAGCCTGTGGCACTACGAGTACGGGGTGTACCAGTTCAATGTGGGGCTGCACACGCCCCACAAGTTCGAGTCGAACCCGTGGAGTTGGCTGGTCCTCGGCCGCCCGGTGCTGTTCCACTACGAGTCGCCGAAACCCGGGACGGAAGGCTGCCACACAGCCACCGACTGCACGCAGACCATCCTCGCCCTGGGGACGCCCCTCCTGTGGTGGTCGGCGTGCTGCGCCCTGGTGTACCTGCTCTACCGGTGGGCGCTGCGCCGCGACTGGCGCTCCGGCGCGGTCCTGTGCGCGGTGGGTGCCGGTTATCTGCCCTGGTTCCTGTACCAGGACCGCACCATCTTCTCCTTCTACGCGGTCGCCTTCGTGCCGTACCTGTGCCTGGCCGTCACGATGATGCTGGGAGCCCTGCTGGGTCCGCCGGGAGCGACCGGCGAGCGCCGCGCACTGGGCGCGGTGGCCGCAGGTGTGGTCGTCCTGCTCATTGTCTGGAACTTCATCTACTTCTTCCCCGCCTACACCGGGCAGACGATTCCGTACGCGGACTGGCGCGCCAGGATGTGGCTGGACAGCTGGATCTGATTCGTGTGATGTGGGTCACTCGCCAGGTGCTGCGGGTCGGACGTGCTCGATCATGATCCGAATGGACGCCCACTTTCTTGGCATCACCGAGCTGGTCGAGACTCCGTCCGTGGCGGTCGTGGTCGACGTCATGCGTGCCTTCACCGTGGCCGCCTGGGCCTTCGGCCAAGGGGCGGAGAAGATCGTTCTGGCTGAGTCGCTGGACGAAGCCCTGGCTCTCAAGGCCCGCCACCCGGACTGGGTGGCGCTCAAGGACGGTCCGCCCGCGCCCGGCTTCGACACCGTCAACTCGCCGGGCATGCTGCGCTCCATGGACCTCGGCGGACGGACCGTCGTGCAGAAGACCACGGCAGGGACGGTCGGCGCCCTCGCGGTCAAGGACGCGTCGCTGGTGCTGTGCGCCGGCTTCGTGGTGGCGGAGGCAACGGCTCGGCTCCTGCGGACACGGAAGAGTGACAGCGTCACCTTCGTCGTCACCGGCGAGGGTGGACAGGCCGACGAAGATCTGGCGTGCGCCCAGTACATCGCCCGGCGGGCCACCGAGGCGAAAACGGATGCCGCCGAGTTCCTCCGCCGCGCCGCCGAGTCCCGCGCGGCAGCCGAACTGACGCAGGGCGTGCGTCAAGGCGTCCACCCCGATGACGTCGCACTCTGTCTCGAGCTCGACCGCTTCCCCTTTGCCATGGCGGCGGCCCTGGAAGACTCCCTGATGGTCCTTCGTCCCGCCCCCGTGCCTTCGCGGGGCGACGACACCTCGATCTGAGCGCCCATGCGGTCCGGCTAGGCCATTCCCCGAGCCCCGTGGCCTGTTCACTCCTATCGTGGAATGGCACAGTGACGCTCGGCGCCGAGGCAGGCAGCAAATGGCGGTGGAACCGCAGATCGACTATGCGGCGGTATTCAGGGCTCTGCCCGGCATGGTGGCACTGCTCACCCCCGAGCTGGTGTACGTGGACGCCAACGAGGACTTCCTCCGGCTGGCCGGACGCACCCGCGAGCAGCTGCTGGGCCACTACATTTTCGACGTCTTCCCCGAGAACCCGAACGACGCGGCCGCGGCCGGTATGCGCGAGACCCGGGAGTCGATGCTGCGCACCGCCGCCACCGGCGAACGCGACACCATGGCCCTGCTCCGCTACGACATCGAGGATCCCGCGCACCCCGGCCGCTGGGAGGAGCACTACTGGAGCCCGGTCAACGCCCCCGTCCACGGCCCCGACGGGCGGGTCACGCTGATCGTGCACCGGGTGGAGGAGGTCACCGAGCTCATCCGCGCCTTCGGCGGCCCGGGCGGCGACCGGCGGTCCCGGGTGCTGGAGGCCGAGCTGTACACCCGCGCGCGGGAACTTCAGCAGGTCAACGAACGCCTGCGCCAGGCACACGACCGCGAGCGTGAGGTCGCCCTGGCCCTGCAGGCGGCCATGCTGCCCGACCCCAGACCCCTCGAACACCGCAAAGCGGCTGTGCGCTACCGGCCCGCCATCGGCGCCCTGAACGTGTGCGGCGACTGGTACGACGTGGTCGAGCTGCCCGGCGAGAGCCTCGCGGTGGCGGTGGGTGACGTCGTCGGTCACGGCCTGGCGGCCGCCTGCGCCATGGGACAACTGCGCAGTGCCCTGAGCGCGGCCACACGCGTCGCCGACGGCCCGGCACAGGCACTGGAGGCCCTCGACATGTACGCCCGCTCCGTCGACGGCGCCGAGTCGACCACAGCGGCGACGACCTTCATCGACTGGGGCGACCACACCATTACCTACAGCTGCGCCGGCCACCCGCCCCCCGCCCTGCTCCACCCCGACGGCACCGTGTCCTTCCTCGACCGGGCCACCGACCCGCCACTCGCCGCCCGTCCCCGCTCCGCCCCGCGCCCGCAGGCCCAGACCCCCTTCGCCGAGGGCTCCACCCTGGTCCTCTACACCGACGGTCTGGTCGAACGCCGCACCGACGACATCGACGCCGGGCTGGCCCGCCTCGCCGACTCCCTCACCCACCATCAGCACGCCGCCCCCGAGGCCCTGGCCGACGCCCTCCTCACCGACCTGCTCCCCCACACCGGCAACACGGACGACACCGCGCTCATCGTCCTACGACTGTGACGCGTGCCCTGGCCCGGCCTCAGCACTCGATGACATTGACGGCGAGGCCGCCGCGGGCTGTCTCCTTGTACTTGACCTTCATGTCGGCGCCGGTCTCCTTCATGGTCTTGATGACCTTGTCGAGGGAGACGTGGTGCCGGCCGTCGCCCCGCAGGGCCATCCGCGCGGCGGTCACGGCCTTGACCGCGGCCATGCCGTTGCGTTCGATGCAGGGGATCTGGACGAGGCCGCCGACAGGGTCGCAGGTCAGACCCAGGTTGTGCTCCATGCCGATCTCGGCGGCGTTCTCGACCTGTTCCGGGGAGCCGCCCAGCACCTCGGCGAGACCGCCCGCGGCCATCGAGCAGGCGGAGCCGACCTCGCCCTGACAGCCGACCTCGGCGCCGGAGATGGAGGCGTTCTCCTTGAAGAGCATGCCGATCGCCCCGGCGGCGAGCATGAAGCGGACGATGCCGTCCTCATCGGCGCCCGGCACGAAGTTGAGGTAGTAGTGCAGAACGGCGGGGATGATGCCCGCCGCGCCGTTCGTCGGCGCGGTGACGACCCGGCCGCCCGCCGCGTTCTCCTCGTTCACCGCCATCGCGTAGAGCGTGATCCACTCCATCGCGCGCGCCAACGGATCGCCCTCACTGCGCAGTTGACGAGCCGCCGCAGCAGCCCGGCGACGCACCCTCAGACCACCGGGGAGGATGCCTTCGCAGGACATCCCGCGCGACACGCACCCTTCCATCACCCGCCAGATCGCCAGCAGGCCCGCGCGGATCTCCTCCTCGGTGCGCCAGGCCTTCTCGTTCTCCAGCATCAGCGCGGAGATCGACAGCCCCGTCTCCCTGGTCAGCCGCAGCAGTTCGTCACCCGTGCGGAACGGGTGAGCCTGCGCGGTGTCGTCGACCTTGATCCGGTCCGCCCCGACGGCGTCCTCGTCGACCACGAAGCCACCGCCCACCGAGTAGTACGTCTTCTCCAGCAGCGGGACCCCGTCGGCGTCGTACGCGAAGAGGGTCATGCCGTTGGCGTGGTACGGCAGCGAGCGCCGACGGTGCAGGACCAGCTGGGTCGAGGCGTCGAAGGCGATCTCGTGGGCCGGGCCGATCTCGGCACCGAGCAGTCGGATGCGCCCGCTGCCGCGGATCCGCTCGACGTCCAGGTCGGCCTGGGCGACGTCGACCGTGTGCGGCTCGTTGCCCTCCAGGCCCAGCAGCACCGCCTTGGGGGTGCCGTGGCCATGGCCGGTGGCACCGAGGGAACCGAACAGCTCCGCCCGTACCGCGACGGTCGGGGCGAGCACACCGTCCGTCTTCAGCCGGGCGGCGAACATCGCGGCGGCGCGCATCGGCCCGACGGTGTGCGAGCTCGACGGGCCGATGCCTATGGAGAACAGGTCGAAGACGCTGATTGCCACGCTGTACTCCATGGGTTGAAGGGCGAGGGGCGTGCCCCTGCGGGAGGTCGTCGATTACAGGCCGGGGTACAGCGGGTGCTTGTCGGCGAGGGCCTTGACCCGGGCCTTCAGGCTTTCGACGTCGGCTCCCTGGAAGGGAGAGGGCGCCTTCAGTGCGGAGGCGATGACGTCCGCGACCTCGGTGAAGTCCTGGGCGGTGAAGCCGCGGGTGGCCAGCGCCGGGGTGCCGATCCGCAGGCCCGAGGTCACCATCGGGGGGCGCGGGTCGTTGGGGACGGCGTTGCGGTTGACGGTGATGCCGACCTCGTGGAGACGGTCCTCGGCCTGCTGGCCGTCCAGCTCGGACTCGCGCAGGTCGACCAGGATCAGGTGGACGTCGGTGCCGCCGGACAGCACGTTCACGCCGGCCTCACGGGCGTCCGCGGCCGTCAGCCGCTCCGCGAGGATCCGCGCGCCTTCCACCGTACGCGCCTGGCGCTCCTTGAACTCCTGCGAGGCGGCAACCTTGAAGGAGACCGCCTTGGCCGCGATCACATGCTCCAGCGGACCGCCCTGGAAGCCCGGGAAGACGGACGAGTTGAGCTTCTTCGCGAAGGCCTTCTTCGCCAGGATGATCCCGCCGCGCGGACCGCCGAGGGTCTTGTGCGTGGTGGAGGTGACGACGTCGGCGTGCTCGACCGGGTTGGGGTGCAGTCCGGCGGCGACCAGGCCGGCGAAGTGCGCCATGTCCACCCACAGGTACGCCTCGACCTCGTCGGCGATCCGGCGGAACTCGGCGAAGTCCAGCCGGCGCGGGTAGGCGGACCAGCCGGCGATGATCACCTTGGGGCGGTGTTCCTTGGCGAGGCGTTCGACCTCGGCCATGTCGACCAGGCCGGCGTCGTCCACGTGGTAGGCGACCACGTTGAACTGCTTGCCGGAGAAGTTCAGCCGCATGCCGTGGGTGAGGTGGCCGCCGTGGGCCAGGTCCAGGCCCAGGATGGTGTCGCCGGGGGAGGCCAGCGCGAACAGCGCTGCCTGGTTGGCGGAGGCGCCCGAGTGCGGCTGGACGTTGGCGTATTCGGCGCCGAACAGGGCCTTGACCCGGTCGATGGCGATCTGCTCGGCGACGTCGACGTGCTCGCAGCCGCCGTAGTAGCGGCGGCCCGGGTAGCCCTCGGCGTACTTGTTGGTCAGGACCGAGCCCTGGGCCTCCATGACCGCGACCGGCGCGAAGTTCTCGGAGGCGATCATCTCCAGGGTGGACTGCTGACGGTCCAGCTCGGCGTCGACCGCGGCGGCGACATCCGGGTCCACCTCGTGCAGGGACTGGTTGAAGAGGGTCATCGACGGTCTCCTTGGGTGTGGGCGCAGTGAGCGGCGCAGGCGTCGACTCAGAGCGCGACCGCGGCGGCGGGGACGAGGGTGCGGCGGAGCCGGTTGAAGAACTTGGGCTGGTTGAGGGAGAGCACCGCGACGGGGGTGCCCCCGCGCCGGTAGACGGCGGTGAAGGATCGGCTGTCGACGTCGCCTTCGACGATTTCGGGCTCGGCTCCGGGGGCGACGTGTCCGGCGAGCTGGATGCGCACCTGGTACTGGTCGGACCAGAAGTACGGCGCGGTGAGCGGCGCCGGGGCCGACTCTCCGCGGAGCAGTGTCCGAGCGGCGGTCCTCGCCTGCTCGGTGGCGTTGCTCCAGTGCTCGATTCGGGCGTGGCGCCCGGTGAACGGGCTGGGGCAGCGGGCGACATCGCCCACGGCGACCACGCCCGGGACACCGGTCGCACAGCCGGCGTCGCACACCACACCGTCGTCCACCCGCACGCCGGATCCGGCGAGCCAGTCGGTGGCGGGCCTGACACCCACGCCCACCACGACGATGTCGGCGGGCAGCACTCGCCCGTCCGCCAGCCGTACGCCGGTCACCCGGTTCTCGCCGACGAGTCCCGCCACTCCGGTTCCCCTCAGCAGGCGGACCCCGTGATCGGTGTGGAGCGAGGAGCACACCAGCCCCATCTCCCGCCCCAGTTGGCGTTCCAGGGGTACGTCGAGTGCCTCCACGACGGTGACGTCGAGCCCCAGTCCGCGGGCGGTGGAGGCCACCTCGGCGCCGATGAAACCGGCGCCGATCACGACGAGCCGGGGCCGGCCGTCCAGTAGTTCGGCGCGCAGGGCCTGGGCGTCGTCCAGGGTGCGCAGGGTGTGGACACCGGCCGTCCCGTCCGTGCCGGGGAGCATCCGTGCACTGGCGCCGGTCGCGACGACGACCCCGCCGGTGCGGACGTGCCGTCCCCCGGCCAGGGTGACGGTCCTGGCCACCGGGTCCAGCCGCACCGCGCGCTCGCCGAGCAGCCACTGCACGTCCAACGCCTCGTACTCATCAGCGTCACCGAGCGCGAGCGCCTCGACGTCGAGATCCCCCTTGAGGAAGTCCTTCGACAGCGGCGGGCGGTCGTAGGGAGTGTGGCGCTCCTCCCCCACGACGACGATCTCACCGTCGTAGCCCTCTGCGCGCAGCGCACGGACCGTGCTCAGACCTGCCAGTGACGCTCCGACGACGGTGATGCTCCTCATGCGGGCTCCAGACGGAGAGTTGTCTCATATAGCACAACGACACTCGTTATGCGCAACATGGTTTCTGTGCGGCACGGGCGTTGTCAAGGGAGGAGTCGTTCATCAATTTCTGATTGCGCGCACCGTTGCGCACTTCGCAACGCGGGCCCGAAGGGTTCAGTCGGCGGGCGGCGCGTCGATCCGGTCCTGTACCCAGGTGTGGAACTCGCCGATGTGGTGCTCGCTGGGGACCAGGACGCCGCCCTTGGCGTAGACCCGTGAGCTCATGCCCGGCTGGGTGCGTTCGCAGGCGTCGAAGTCCTGCTGGTTCACGCGGTGGAACAACTCCACCGACCGCGCCGTGTCCTTGCCGCTCTCGACGACGTGCGGGAGGTAGAGCCAGTCGCACTCGACGATCGTGCGGTCGACCGACACCGGGTACATCCGGTGGAAGATCACGTGGTCGGGGACGAGGTTGATGAACACCTGCGGCCTGACGGTGATCGCGTAGTAGCGCCGGTCCTGGTCGTCGGCCACGCCGGGGATGCGGTCCAGGCCCTCGGAGCCGTCCACGGTGAAGCCCTCGACGTCCTCACCGAACTCCGCACCGTGGCCGACGTAGTACTGGGCGGCGTAGCCGTCCGCGAACTCGGGGAGCACCTCGGTGAGTTCGGGGTGGATGGTCGCGCAGTGGTAGCACTCCATGAAGTTCTCGATGATGAGCTTCCAGTTGGCCTTCACGTCGTAGGTGATACGGCGGCCCAGCTGGAGGTTGTCGATGTCGTAGCGGTCGATCGACTCCACGTCGCCCAGTCGCTCGACGACCGCGCCCACGATGTCCTCCTCGAAGGACGGCGGGGTTTCGGCCAGGCACACCCACACATATCCGAGCCATTCCCGGACGTGGATGCTGGCCAGGCCGTACTCGGTCCGGTCGATGTCCGGCATCGAGGTCAGGTTCGGTGCGGCGATGAGCTTGCCGTCGAGCCCGTAGGTCCAGGCGTGGTACGGACATTGGAAGGCTCGCTTGACCTCGCCGGACTCCTCCGTGCACAGCTTGGCGCCGCGATGCCGGCAGACGTTCAGGAAGGCCTTGATCGAGCTGTCCCGGGAGCGGGTGATCAGCACGCTCTCCCGTCCGACCTGGTAGGTGCGGAAGCTCCCGGGCTTGGCCAGCTCCGAGGCTCGGGCCACGCAGAACCACATGGCCTCGAAGATCCGCTGCTGTTCCAGGGCGAAGATCCCGGGGTCGGTGTAGTGCTCCCCTGACAGGGTGGCGATCAGGCTCGGGGGCAGGCTGGTGGTGGTCAACGAAAGTCACCTCGGGAAGTGTCGGACGCGCACACGTCGGGGGGCGCAGAGGGCGATGGGGTGGGGGGTCTGGGTCCCCACGGTCACAGGACGACCACCGAGCGCAGGACCTCCCCGTGGTGCATCTCGGCGAACGCGGCTTCCACCTCGTCCAGCGCGATGGTCTCGGCGACGAAGTCGCCCAGGTCGAAGCGGCCTTGGAGGTAGAGGTCGATCAGGGCGGGGACGTCACGGGAGGGCAGGCAGTCGCCGTACCAGGAGGACTTCAGTGCTCCGCCGCGGCCGAAGACGTCCAGCAGGGGCAGGTCGAGGGTCAGTTCCGGGGCGGGGACGCCCACCAGGACGGCGGTGCCGGCCAGGTCGCGGGCGTAGAAGGCCTGCTTGAAGGTCTCGGGGCGGCCCACCGCGTCCACGACGACGTCCGCGCCGAAGCCGCCGGCGAGGCTGCGGATCGCCTCGACGGCGTCGGTCCTGGAGGAGTCAACGGTGTCGGTGGCGCCGAACTGCTCGGCCCACTTCAGCTTCCGCTCGTCCACGTCGACGGCGATGATGCGGCCGGCACCGGCCACCTTGGCGCCCGCGATGGCGGCCATGCCCACACCACCGCAGCCGATCACCGCGATGGAGTCACCGCGGCCGACTCCTCCGGTGTTGACCGCCGCGCCGAATCCGGCCATCACTCCGCAGCCGAGCAGCCCCGCGGCGGCGGGCGAGGCGGTCGCGTCCACCTTGGTGCACTGACCTGTGGCGACCAGGGTCTTCTCGGCGAAGGCCCCGATGCCCAGGGCCGGGCACAGCGGGGTGCCGTCGGCGAGCGTCATCGGCTGGGTGGCGTTGTGGGTGCTGAAGCAGTGCCACGGCCTCCCCCGGCCACAGGCCCGGCATGTGCCGCAGACCGCACGCCAGTTGAGGACGACGAAGTCGCCGGCCACGACGTCGGTGACGCCGTCGCCGACCGCCTCGACGATGCCCGCGGCCTCGTGGCCGAGCAGGAACGGGAACTCGTCGGTGATACCGCCCTCCCGGTAGTGCAGGTCGGTGTGGCAGACGCCGCAGGCCTGCACCCGCACCAGCGCCTCACCCGGTCCGGGCTCCGGCACGAGGATGGTCTCCACCGAGGCCGGGGCACCCTTCTGCCGGGCGACGACGGCACGTACCTCATGTGTCACTGCGGTCTCCTCATTGAGGGGCGGCCGAGGCGAGGCCGAGCCACTTCTAAGTTGCATATAACGCAACTACATTCGCCATAAGAAACGAACGTCCAAACTGTCCCGCCGCCGACACCCACTGTCAAGAGGTCGGCGGATCGGACCTTCTCTCCACACGCCACCCCTTGACCGACGCGGCGCCCACGTTGGAGCATGTTGCGCATAGCTCTACTTGTTGCGTAATACGCAGCTAGACAACGGAGGATGGCATGTCCCCTCGACCGCAGCCCGGCCGCGAGTTCGTCCTCACCCTGTCCTGTCCCGACCAGGCCGGCCTCGTCCACGCCGTGACCACGTTTCTCATGAGTCACTCCGGCAACATCCTGGAGAGCCAGCAGTTCGACGACCGGCTACAGAACCGCTTCTTCATGCGGGTGCACTTCGACGTCTCGGATCCCGCGGTCTCGCTGGAGCAGCTGCGCACGGGGTTCGGTCCGGTCGGCCAGGCGTACGGGATCAGCTGGCGGCTGCAGGACGCCTCCACACCGACGCGAACCCTGATCATGGTGTCGAAGTTCGGCCACTGCCTCAACGACCTGCTCTTCCGCAGATCCACGGGCGCGCTCAACATCGAGATCCCGGCGATCGTCTCCAACCACCGCGAGTTCGAGCCGCTCGCGCGCACCTACGGCATCCCCTTCCACCACATCCCGGTGACGAAGGAGACCAAGACCGAGGCCGAGGCGCGGCTGCTGGGTCTCGTCGACGAACTGGACGTCGACCTCGTGGTCCTCGCCCGCTACATGCAGATCCTCTCCGACGACCTGTGCAAGCAGCTCGACGGACGGGCCATCAACATCCATCACTCGTTCCTGCCGAGCTTCAAGGGGGCCCGCCCGTACGTCCAGGCGCACCAGCGTGGCGTGAAGCTCGTCGGGGCGACGGCGCACTACGTCACGCCCGACCTCGACGAGGGCCCGATCATCGAGCAGGACGTCGTCCGCGTGGACCACTCGCGCACCCCCGACGAACTGGTCGCCATCGGCCGCGATGTCGAGGCCCAGGCGCTCTCCCGCGCGGTGAAGTGGCACAGCGAGAACCGTGTGCTGATCAACGGCCACTGCACGGTCGTCCTGCGCTGACGGGCGACGGACAGCACCGGGCCCGCAGAGCTCAACAGCCCGCTGACCGGCCGACATCGGGCACACCGTCGAATTCCACGACACCGGTCCGACAGAGGCAACCCGTGATTATAGTTGCGCCATGAGCAACCACACGGCAGACGGCGAGACAGCCGGGCCCGCGGTGAGCGGAATACAGTCCGTCGACCGGGCCGTCAGCGTCCTGGAGATCCTCGCCCAGCGCGGCGAGGCGGGCGTCAGCGAGGTCGCCGCGGAGATCGACGTCCACAAGTCGACCGCCTTCCGCCTGCTCGGGGCATTGGAGGCGCGCGGTCTGGTCGAGCAGACGGCCGAGCGCGGCAAGTACCGCCTCGGTTTCGGCATCGTGCGGCTGGCCGGCGCCGTCACGGGCCGTCTCGACGTCACGCAGCAGGGTCGGCAGGTGTGCGAGCGGCTCAGCGAACAGATCGGCGAGACCGTCAACATCGCGGTCCTGCAGGAGCATTACGCGGTCAACCTGTACCAGGTACGCGGTCCGGGCGCCGTCGGCACCCACAACTGGGTCGGGCAGCTCACCCCGGTGCACGCCACGTCGAGCGGCAAGATCCTGCTGGCCCACCTGCCGGCGAAGGAGCGCGCCGACGTGCTCGCGGAGTCCGGGCTGCAGAAGCTGACGCCGCGCACCCTGACCACCGAGGCGACGCTGGAGAAGGACCTCGCGGAGGCCCGGGAGCGCGGCTACGCCGTGACCCTGGAGGAACTCGAGATCGGACTGCACGCCGTGGCGGCCCCGATCCGGACCCATGACGGCGAGGTCATCGCCGCCCTCAGCGCCTCCGGCCCCGCCTACCGCTTCACCGAGGAGCGCATCCACGAGCTCGTACCCGCGCTCCTCCAGGGCGCGCACGAGATCAGCCACCGGATGGGCTACCTGGGCTGACCCCAGTTCCGCCTCGGCCGGCGGGCTGGGGGCCGGCGTTCGCTCAGACGTACTCCGTCGCCGCGTCCAGCAGCCAGTCGGTCAGGTAGCCGGCGAAGGACGAACGCACCAGGACCCAGAAACCGGCCCGGGAATCGGCCCGGGCGACCACGATGACCTGCGTACGGCCCAGTGTGGTCTGGGCGCAGCGTCCGGAGCCGAAGCTCCGCGGATGCAGGTCCAGTGCGCAGCCGTGCGCCAGCAGATCGTGGGCGCGGGGGCCCGCCACGAGCAGCGTGGTCCGCTGTGCGGAGACGTCGGTGACGGAGACGGGTTCGTCTCCCGCGGCCGTGCGGATCCGGCTCTCCAGCTCCCGCTCGGTTCCGGGCGGGCCGACCAGCAGCCATTCGTCCGGGCCGAGCCACAGCACGGTCAACTCCCCCGTGCGGACAACAGTGTTGGGCTGCAGGGGCAGTTGCAGGTCCAGCGCGAGCCCGACGGCTTCCGCCGCCGTCCCCTTGGCGTCGAGGCGCACATTGAGCTGGGCCAGGAAGGGGAGTTCGGCCAGCCGGACCGCGCCCCCGGAGGTGCGGGTGGCGGCGGCCAGTCGGCCCGCGACCTGCGACAGGGGGCTGCGGGGTGGGGCGGTCAGTGCGGTGTCAGCCATCGCGGCGGGCTCCCTCGGGGTCGTAGAGGACGGGGCTTGCGACGGTCACCGGGACCAGCCGGTCGCCCACGGGGGCGTAGAGCCGCTCACCGATGCGCTCGCGGCCGCCCTTGACCAGGGCGAGCGCGAAGGTCCGGCCCAGCGCCGCGCTGCGGTAGCTGGAGGTGACGTGGCCGAGCATCGGGACGGGCGGCGCCGGAAGGACGCTGTCGGCGACCAGGTGGGTGCCTTCGGGGAGGAAGGTGCCGGGGTCCTCGGGAAGGAGGCCGACCAGGTGCTTGCGGTCGGCGCGGCCTGTGTCGGCGCGGGCGAAGGAGCGCTTGCCGATGAAGTCGGGCTTCTTCTTCGACACGGCCCAACTCATGCCGAGGTCCTGGGGGGTGACCGTGCCGTCGGTGTCCTGGCCGATGATGGGGTAGCCCTTCTCGGCCCGCAGGACGTGCATGGTCTCGGTGCCGTACGGGGTGATGCCGTACGGCGCGCCGGCCTCGTACAGGGCCTCCCACAAGGCGCGGGCCTGCCACGGTGACACGTTGATCTCGTAGGCCAGTTCGCCGGAGAAGCTGATCCGACAGACCCTGGCGTCGATGCCCGCGACGGTCGTGTCGCGCCAGGCCATGAACGGGAAGTCGTCGTTGCCGACAGCGAGTTCGGGTGCGAGCGAGCCGAGAACGTCGCGGGAACGGGGGCCGACCAGGGCGACGGTGGCCCATTGTTCGGTCACGGACGTGCAGTGGACCTTCAGTTCGGGCCACTCGGTCTGCAGCCACTCCTCCATCCAGTCCAGTACGGCGGCGGCGTTGCCGGTCGTGGTGGTGGCCAGGAAGCGGTCCTCGGCGAGGCGGATGACGGTGCCGTCGTCGAACACCATGCCGTCCGGGCGGCACATGACGCCGTAGCGGATCATGCCGACCTTCAGGGTGCTCATCATGTTGGTGTAGAGCAGGTCGAGGAAGACACCGGC
This sequence comes from Streptomyces sp. NBC_00019, assembly GCF_045041015.1. Classification (NCBI taxonomy): domain Bacteria; kingdom Bacillati; phylum Actinomycetota; class Actinomycetes; order Kitasatosporales; family Streptomycetaceae; genus Streptomyces; species Streptomyces sp. NBC_00019. The sequence continues at coordinate 9,680,219 of NZ_CP108302.1, read as the reverse complement.
GTCCGGGCCCTGGACGTCGATCTTGCCGAGGGTGGAGGCGTCCATGAAGCCGACGCTCTCGCGGGTGGCGGCGCACTCGCGCAGCACGGCGGTCTCCATGTCCTCGCCGTTGTGCGGGTAGTACCAAGGGCGCTTCCACTGGCCGACGTTCTCGAACAGGGCGCCGTGGTCGACATGCCACTCGTGGATGGCGGTCGTGCGGACCGGGTCGCTCAGGACGCCGCGGTCGCGGCCGGCCAGCGCCGCGAAGGAGACCGGTGTGTACGGCGGCCGGAACGTGGTCGTGCCGAGTGCCGAGATGTCCACGCCGAGCAGTTCGGAGACCACGCCGCCGGCCAGGATGCCGGACGTCTTGCCCTGGTCGTTGGCGGTGCCGGCGGTGGTGTAGCGCTTGGTGTGCTCGACCGAGCGCATACCGGCGCCGGCCGCCCGGGCCAGGTCGTCGACGGTGACGTCGCGTTGGAGGTCCACGAAGCGGTGGGGGCCGGAGGTGCCGGGGACGACGTACACGTGCATCGGGGGCGTCGGTCGCGGCTGCGTTGCCACGGCCGGGAGGCGGGGTGCCTGCGGCGTGTAGCCCTCGGACTCGATCGCGCGAGCACCGGCGGCGCTGCCGTGGGCCAGGACCTCGGCCGTGGCCAGGACGCCGTTCGCGCTGCCCACGACCTCGACCGCCTGTCGGCAGGCGTCGGGCACGAAGGAGCCGAGCGTCTCGTCGTAGCGGAGCTTTCCGCCTGCCTGGCTGTACAGGTGCGCCACCGGGTTCCAGCCACCGGAGACCAGCAGCAGGTCGGCGGCGAACTCGCGCTGTCCCACGGAGTCTCCGTACGGGGCGACGGTCACCGCGGTCAGGCGGGGGGCGCCCTCCGTGCCGGTGACCGCGTGGCCGGTCAGCACCTCGATGCCGGCCTGGCGGGCGCGCTGCGCCCACTCCCCCGGTTCGGGTCGGGTGTCGACGACGGCGGTGATGTCCACGCCCGCCGACTTCAGGTCCAACGCGGCCGCGTAGGCACTGTCGTTGGTGGTGAGGACGACCGCGTGGCGGCCGGGGAGGGCGCCGTGGCGGTTGACGTGGGTGCGGGCCGAGGAGGCCAGCATCACTCCGGGGCGGTCGTTGTCCGCGAAGGCCAGTGAGCGTTCGTGGGCGCCGGTGGCGAGGACGACGCGGCTGGCGCGGATGCGCCAGACACGTTCGCGGGAGACGTTGTCGGGGGCTGCCGCGCCGAGGTGGTTGGTGCGGCGTTCCACGGCGAGGAGGTGGTTGTCGTCGTAGTAGCCGAAGACAGTGGTACGGCGCAGGACGCGGACCTCGGGTGCGGCGTCGAGGAGTTCGGCGACCTCTGACACCCAGTCGAGGTGTTCGCCGGTGCCCAGGAGACTGCCGCCCGGCTCCGGCTGGTCGTCGGCGAGGATGACGTGGGCGCCGCTCCTCGCTGCCGCGGCGGCTGCCGCGAGGCCGGCCGGGCCGGCGCCGACGACCAGGAGGTCGCAGTGGGCGTGTACGGCGTCGTAGCGGGCGGGGTCCGGGTCCGTGGCGAGGCGGCCCTGGCCGGGGAGGCTGGTCGCGACCAGGCCGTCGTAGAGCTCGACGGTGGTGGCGGGGAGCATCGGCTCGGGGAACGGGGCCTCGATCTGGATGACCGCGTTGGGTTCTTCGACGCCGGCCGAGAAGATGCCTCGGGGACGGCCGAGCTTGATGCTGGTGCCGGCCTGGATGACGCCGTTGGCGAGGAGGGCGGAGGCGAGGGTGTCGCCCTTGTAGCCCTGGTACTCGGTGCCGTCGAAGGTGAAGGTGAGGGGGGTGTCTCGGTGGATTCGGCCGCGGGTGGGGTGGCGGAATGGGCCCGCGGCGGAGCCGCTGATGGATGCAGCGCCCTCGCCGCCCTTACCCGTTCCCATCCCCAGGGGCTCCGCCCCTTCGACCCCGCCAGGGGGCTCTGCCCCCTGGACCCCCGTCGGCCCTGAAAGGGCCTCGTCCTCAAACGCCGGACGGGCTGGGTGCACTGGGCGGGGCTCAACAGGTGCCGGGCGTTCCTCGCCCGACCTGTACACCGTCAGGATCTCGTTCGTCGACGTGTCCCGTATCGCGTTGAACCACTTGCGGCAGCCCGCCGCATGGCTCCAGCGTTCGGCGAAGGGGCCCTTGGTGTTGTCGCGGAAGAACAGGTAGCGGGCCCACTCCTCGTCGGTGAGGGCCGACGGGGTCTCGGGGTACGGGACGTGGGCCTGGCCGCCGTAGTGGAACTCGGCCTCGTCGCGGGGCCCGCACCACGGGCAGGGGATGAGCAGCATGGATCGGCTCCCAGTATCCAGTGGTCCTAGTGGGCCACCGCGGCCGCGCCGTGCTCGTCGACGAGCGCGCCGGTGGTGAAACGGTCGAGCGAGAACGGGGCGTTCAGGGGGTGAGGGGTGTCGTGGGCGATCGTGTGGGCGTAGACCCAGCCGACACCGGGGGTGGCCTTGAAACCGCCCGTGCCCCAGCCGCAGTTGAGGTAGAGGTTGTCGACCGGGCTGAGGCCGATGATGGGCGAGGCGTCGGGGCTGACGTCGACGATGCCGCCCCAGGTGCGCAGGACGTGGGCGCGGGCGAAGACCGGGAAGAGTTCCAGGGCGGCCGCCATCTGTTCCTCGATGATGTGGAACGCGCCGCGCTGCGTGTAGGAGTTGTACGCGTCGATGCCCGCGCCCATCACCAGCTCGCCCTTGTGGGCCTGGCTGACGTAGACGTGGACCGCGTTGGACATGACCACCGTGGGGTGGACGGGTTCCAGCAGTTCCGACACCAGCGCCTGCAACGGGTGGCTCTGGACCGGGAGTTCAATGCCGGCCATCGCCGCGAGGACCGAGGTGTGGCCCGCCGAGCACAGGGCGACCTTGCCCGCGGCGATCGGGCCCAGGTTCGTCTGGACTCCGACGACTCGGCCGCCGACCACGTCCAGGCCGGTGACCTCGCAGTTCTGGATGATGTCGATGCCTGCCGCGTCCGCCGAGCGGGCCAGGCCCCAGGCCACGTGGTCGTGCTTGGCGATGCCCGCCCGGGGCTGGTAGGTGGCGCCTAGGACCGGATAGCGCACGTCCGGGGAGATGTTGACGATCGGGCAGACTTCCTTGACGCCGTCCGCGTCGAGCCATTCCGCGTCCACGCCGTTCAGGCGGTTGGCCTCCACGCGGCGCACGCTGTCGCGGACGTCCTGGAGGCTGTGGGCGAGGTTCAGCACACCGCGCTGGGAGAAGAGGATCGGGTAGTCCAGTTCCTCCGCCAGGCCCTCCCACAGCTTGAGCGCGTGCTCGTAGATGCCGGCGCTCTCGTCCCACAGGTAGTTGGAGCGGATGATCGTGGTGTTGCGGGCCATGTTGCCGCCCGCCAGCCAGCCCTTCTCCAGCACGGCGACGTTGGTGATGCCGTGGTTCTTCGCCAGGTAGTGGGCGGTGGCGAGGCCGTGGCCGCCACCGCCGACGACGATCACGTCGTAGGAGCGCTTGGGCTCGGGGTTGCGCCAGAGGAAGTCCGGGTGCTCCGGGAGTTCGGCGCCGGGGGTGCGGGGGCTCATCGGACGGCTCCGTCCTCGGGAAGGGACAGGTTCATACGGTGCTCGCGTTCCTCTCAGCGGCCTCGACGACGTTGGCCAGCAGCATCGCCCTCGTCATGGGGCCCACCCCGCCGGGCATCGGTGCGACCCATCCGGCGATCTCTGTCGCGTCCGGGTGAATGTCGCCGACCAGGCCGTTGTCGGTGCGGGTGATGCCGACGTCCAGGACCGCGGCGCCGGGGCGCAGCATGTCCTTGGTGATCAGCCCGGGCGAGCCGGCCGCCGCGATGACGATGTCCGCCTCGCGTACGTGCCAGGCCAGGCCCTTGGTTCCGGTGTGGCACAGGGTCACGGTGGAGTTCTCGGAGCGGCGGGTGAGCAGCAAGCCGATCGGGCGGCCGACCGTGATGCCGCGGCCGATCACGCACACCCGGGCTCCGGCGAGGGGTACGTCGTAGCGGCGGAGGAGTTCGACGATGCCGCGCGGGGTGCAGGGCAGCGGGGCCTCCACGCCCAGGACGAGTCGGCCGAGGTTGACGGGGTGCAGGCCGTCGGCGTCCTTGGCCGGGTCCATGCGTTCCAGTACGGCGTTGGCGTCCAGGTGCCTGGGGAGCGGCAGCTGGACGATGTAGCCGGTGCAGGCCGGGTCGGCGTTGAGTTCGTCGATGACCTCCTCGACCTGCTTCTGGGTGGCGTCGGCGGGCAGTTCGCGGCGGAAGGAGGCGATGCCCACCTGTGCGCAGTCGCGGTGCTTGCCTGCGACGTAGGCGTGGCTGCCCGGGTCGTCGCCGACCAGGACGGTGCCGAGGCCCGGCGGGCGCTCGCCGCCGGCGGTCAACTTGGCGACGCGCTCGGCGAGTTCGCGACGGATGTCGGCGGCGGTGGCCTTGCCGTCGAGCAGCTGTGCAGTCACCGGCTGTGCTCCTTCTGTCGAAGCCGACGCGGCAGGTCAGCCACGGAGGCGGGACATGGTGGGGTCGAACAGGGGCTCCTCGGCGACGACGGCCTCGATGCGCTGGTCGAAGTAGCCGATGTGCACGGTGGTGCCCGGGGCGGTGAGTTCGGCGGGGAGCCAGGCGTAGGCGATGCCCTTGCCGATCGTGTAGCCGTAGGAGGCGCTGGTGACGTAGCCGACCGCGCGGTCCCCGTCGTACACCGGCTCCTTGCCCAGGACGACCGCCTGCGGGTCGTCGACGGTGAGGCAGGTCAGCTTGCGCCCCACGCTCTCCTTGCGGCGCTCCAGGGCCTCCTTGCCGATGAAGTCGCCCTTGTCGAGCTTGACGGCGAAGCCGACGCCGGCCTCGTAGGCGTCGTGCTCGTAGGTCATGTCGGTGCCGAAGGAGCGGTAGCCCTTCTCCAGGCGGAGGCTGTTGAAGGCGCCGCGGCCCGCGATGATCCCGCCGAGGGGCCTCGCGGCCTGCCAGAGGGTGTCCCAGAGTTTCTGGCCCTGGTCGGCGGTGGTGTACAGCTCCCAGCCGAGTTCGCCGACGTAGGACAGGCGCATCGCGGTGACGGGGACGCTGCCGATGTAGGCGCGCTTGGCGCGGAAGTACTTCAGGCCGTCGTTGGTGAAGTCCTCGTCCGTCAGGGGCTGGAGGACCTTGCGGGCCAGGGGACCCCACAGGCCGATACAGCAGGTGCCGGGGGTGATGTCGCGGACCTGGACGGTGCCGTCGGCGGGGAGCCGGCGGGTGAACCAGTCGAGGTCGAGGTTGCCGTTGGCGCCGACCTGGAAGAGGTCGCGGGCGAGGCGGGCGACGGTGATGTCACTGCGGATGCCGCCGTCGTGGTCCAGCACCAGGGTGTACGTCACCGAGCCGACCGACTTGGCGACCTTGCCGGTGACCAGCCGCTCCAGGAAGTCCGCGGCACCGGGTCCGGCGACCTCCAGGCGCTTGAGGGCCGTCATGTCGTACATCGCGACGGTCTCGCGGGTCACCTGGGCTTCGGCGCCGACGATGGGCGACCAGTACTGCGCGGCCCAGTCGTTGGGCGTGGGGATGGAACGGCCCTCGACCAGGCCCGCGTTGGCCTCGTACCACTGGGGGCGCTCCCAGCCGTTCGCCTCCAGGAAGAACGCGCCGTGCTCCTCCTGGCGGGCGTAGAAGGGGCTCTTGCGGATCGGGCGCGGGTCGCCCGAGGGCTGGAGGGGGTGGAGGATGTCGTAGACCTCGACGAAGTTCTGGCAGTCGCGGGCCAGGACGTACTCCGGGGCGAGCTGGTGCGGCTCGAAGCGGTTGACGTCGCACTCGTGCAGGTCGAAGGACGAGCAGTGGCCGTCGACCAGCCATTCGGCCATCGCCCGGCCGACGCCCGCGGAGTGGGTGACCCAGACCGCCTCGGCGACCCAGAAGCCCTTGACGCCCTGGGACTCGCCGAGCAGCGGGAAGTTGTCGGTGGTGAAGGAGAAGAGGCCGTTGATGCCCTCCTCGACCTTGGCGTCCTTCGTCGCGGGGAGGAGGGACTGGGTCTCGGTCCAGGCCGGCTCGAAGTCCTCCTCGGTGAACTTCAGGACGGACGGCATCTCGTCGGCCTCGTCGACGGAGAGGATGTCGTCGGCCGTGATGGGCATCGGGCGGTGGCCGTAGTAGCCGATGCCGATGCCGTCGAAGCGGTCGCGGTAGTAGAGGTCGGCGTCCTGGTGGCGCAGGATCGGGCGGACGGCCTCCTCGGTCTGGCCGGCGAGCGCCGGTACCGGGCCGGTCCAGGCGAGCTGGTGGGCGAGCGGGGTGAGCGGGAGGTTCATGCCGGCCATGCGGGCGATCTTCGGGCCCCAGATGCCGGCGCAGCACACGACGATGTCGGCGGGGATCTCGCCCTGGTCGGTGAGGACGCCGGTGACGCGGCCGTCGCTCTGCTGAATGTCGAGGACCTCGTGGCGGGCCAGGAAGCGTACGCCGCGCTCGGTGGCCCGGCGGATCTGCGCCTCGACGGCGAGGACGGCCTTGGCGAGGCCGTCCGTCGGGACCAGCAGACCGCCGAGGACCCTGTCCCGGTTGACCAGGGGGTGCTGTTCGACGCACTCGTCGGCGCTCAGCAGCCTGCTCTCGACGCCCCAGGCGGTGATCCAGCCGTGCCGGCGCCGCAGTTCCACCAGGCGCTCGGGGGTGGTCGCCACTTCCAGGCCGCCGACCTGGAGGAAGCAGGGCTTGCCGTCCACGTCGAGGGAGCAGAACTTCTCGACCGTGTAGCGGGCCAGCTCGGTCATGGTCTTGGAGGAGTTCGTCTGGAAGACCAGCCCCGGGGCGTGCGACGAGGAACCCCCGGTGGCGGGCAGCGGGCCCTGGTCGACCACGGTCACCTCGGTCCAGCCGCGCGCGGAGATCTCGTCCGCGAGGGCCGCTCCCACGACACCCGCTCCGATGATGACCACTCGGGGTCCCGCCATCGCCGCACCTCCGGATTGTTGACCAGTCAAGCCGATCGAGTTGCTGTCTGCGCAACGTGATTCAGGTTGCGCAACTCAATGTGCCTTCCGTGCAGGTGGGTGTCAAGGGGGCCGGGACCTCGGAAAACAGGGCGTGACAAGGCAATGCCCGGTGGACGGTGCGCGCGGGGTGCGCACCGTCCACCGGGCATGTTCGAACGGTCCTCGACTCCTGGTCCGCCGGGGCTACTTGAGCCAGGCGTCCACCTTGTCGCGGTTGGCCTCGACCCACTTCTTGGCGGCCGCCTCGGGGGTCATCTTGTCGACCGCGATGTACTTCGCCACGAGGTTCTGGTCGTCGTTGGTCCAGTTGAAGTTCTTCACCAGGTCATAGGCGGGGCTGCCGGACTTGGCGAACTTGGCACTGACGATCTTGTCCAGGTCGTAGACGGGGTAGTCGCAGGCGACCTTCTCCGCGTCGGCGTCGCAGCCGTCCTTGTAGGCGGGCAGTGCGACCTTCTTCAGCGGCACCTCGGAGAGGAACCACTGCGGCTCGTAGAAGTAGCCGATCACCCATTCCTTGTTCTTCTCCGCCTTGCGGAAGGCCTGGATGAGCGCGGTCTCGCTGCCCGCGTACACCACCTTGAAGTCCAGCTTCAGGTTCTTCACCAGCGCCTCGTCGTTGGTGACGAACGACGGGTCACCGTCGAGGAGCTGGCCCTTGCCGCCCGACTCTGAGGTCTTGAACTTCGACGCGTACTTGTTGAGGTTCTTGGAGTCGAGGATGTCGGGGTGCGCCTTGGCCAGCCACGGCGGCACGTACCAGCCGATGATGCCCTTGTTGCCGGTCGAGCCGGCCTCCACGGCGGTCTTCTGGTCGGTGATGTACTTCTTCTTCAGGTCGGGGTGGCCCCAGTTCTCCACGACGGCGTCGACCTCGCCCGTCCCGAACCCCTGCCAGGCGATCTCTTCCTTCAGGTTCTTCGAGTTGACCTTGCAGCCGAGGTCGTTCTGCGCGACGTAGGCGAGGACGGCCGCGTCCGCCTCGTAGCCGACCCACGGGTTGACCGCGAGGTTGAAGGTGCCGCACTTGCCGGACTCACCGGATCCCGCGGAGTCGTCGCCGACCTTCGCGCCGCCGCAGGCCGTGAGGGTGAGGCCGAGTATCGCCACGCCGGCCGCGCCGGCCCGCCAATGTCTTGCCATGGTGTGGTGCTCCTTATGCGGAGGTGCGGCGAGCCGCTGCCTGAGTGATCCGGTCGAACATGACACCGAGAAGGACGATGGCGAGCCCCGCGGCGAGCCCCTTCCCGTACAACTGCCCCTGCGAGAATCCGGCCACGACGTCGTAGCCGAGGGCGCCCGCGCCCACCAGGCCGCCCACCACGACCATCGACAACACGTAGATCAGGCCCTGGTTGGTCGCGAGGGTCAGGGCGCTGCGTGCCATCGGCAGCTGGACCTTGGTGATGATCTGCCAGGTGTTGCACCCGGCAGAGGTGGCCGCCTCCACGGTGGTGGCGGGCACGTTCCGCACGCCGTCAGCGATGATCTTCATGGCGACGGGGGCCGCGTAGACGACGGCCGCGACGATCGCGGTGAAGCGGGTCGCACCGAACAGCGCGAGGAACGGGACGAGATAGACGAACGGCGGCATGACCTGTGCCGCGTCCAGCGTGGGCCGCAGCAGCCGGTCCGCCAGGGCGCTGCGGCCCATCCAGACGCCGAAGCAGATGCCGAGAAGCATCACGAGCACCGTGGCGACGGCGGTCGACGCCAGCGTCGTCATGCTGTCCGACCACACACCGGTGGCGACCAGCAGCCCCACGCACACGGCCGTGGTGATGCCGGCGCGCAGGCCGCCGAGGACGACGCCGATCCCGATCAGGGCGGCTCCGACGAGCCACCACGGGGAGTCGGTGAGCAGCGACTGGAACGGGTTGAGCAGGCCGTTGGTGATGGCGTCCCGGAACGCGTTGGTCAGACCCGACAGGTTGTCCTGCGCCCAGGTGGTCACGTTGTCCGCCCCACTGCGGATGGCACTGCCCGTGCCTCCCTCGCCGGGGAACTCCGCCGCCCACAGATAGGTGTGCGAGAGATAGATCAGAACCGCCGTGACCACAGCGCCCGCGCCCAGCAGCGGGCGCCGCCAGGCCAGGAAGCGGTTCTTCGAGCGCCGCGCCGACTCCGCGCGGGTGCTCGCCGCGGTGGTGACGCGGTCCAGCACGATCGCCAGGACGACGATGGCCAGGCCCGCGTTGAAGGCGGTGCCGACATCCAGCGACTGAAGTGCCTGCAGGACGGTCTTACCGAGGCCGGGCGCGTCGATCAGGGCGGCGATGGTCACCATGGCCAGGGCGGCCATGATGGTCTGGTTCACGCCCATCACCACGGTCCGCTTGGACATCGGCAGCAGCACCTTCGTCAGGGACTGCCGTCGGGTGGCGCCGAGCGAGTCGGCCGCCTCGACCGTGGTGTGCGGCACGGAGCGGATGCCGTGCGCGGTGATGCGGATCGTCGGCGGCGCCGCGTAGATCAGCGTGGCGATCGTGGCCGAGGCCGGGCCGATCTGGAAGAACAGGGTCAGCGGGGCCAGGTAGACGAAGGTCGGCATCGTCTGCATGAGGTCCAGGAAGGGCGTCACGATCTGGTTGAACCGGTCGGACAGCCCTGCCCACACGCCCAGCGGGATCGCGAAGAGCAGCGCCACGAAGACCGCGGAGACGGTGAGCGCCAGGGTGTCCATGCTCTCCTGCCACAGGCCCTGCAGGCCCAGGAAGGTGAAGCCCGCCACCGCGAGGAGCGCGACCCGCCAGTTGCCGACGGCCCAGGAGCCGAAGCCCACGATGCCGACGACGCCGAGCCAGCCGATCTGCGGGACGGGCCGGTCGCCGGTCGGCTGGGAGATCAGCTCCTGTACGAAGGTCACCACGTTGTCGATGACCAGGCGGATCTCGTTGAAGAAGTACAGGAAGAGCGGGTTGGAGTTGCGGTTCGCGCCGATCGAGTCGTTGACGTCGTTGAACCACCGGTGCAGATCTGTCAGGTCGGCCGCTGCCAGGGTGAGGGTCTGCTTGCCGCGCAGTACGGCGAAGAGCACCAGCCAGACCACGAGGATCGCGGCGATCACCATGGACCGGCTGACCCTGCGCACGGGTTTGACGGGCGCCGGCTCCTCCGCGGCCCCGGTCTTCTCCGGTTTCTCCATGACGACGGTCATTACGCGCCGCCTTCCTGCCCGGCGACCACCGCGAGGATCTCCTCGTCGCCGACGATGCCGAGCAGCTTGCCGTTCTCCACGACCTTGACCGGCTTGTCGGCCGCGAGCACCGCCCGGGTGGCCTCCTTGACCACGACGTCCGGGCCCAGTTCGGGTCCGTCCAGTTCGTCGCCGTCCGCCAGGGGGCGCATGATCCACCGCAGGGTGAGCACGTCGCCGCGCGGCACGTCCTTCACGAACTCGCGTACGTAGTCGTCGGCGGGGGCGCCGACGAGTTCGTCGCCGGTGCCGCACTGGACCATCTTGCCGTCGCGCATGATGAGGATGCGGTCGCCCAGCTTGAGGGCCTCGGAGAGGTCGTGGGTGATGAACACCATCGTCTTGCCGACCTCGTGGTGCAGCCGGATGACCTCGTTCTGCATGTCACGGCGGATCAGCGGGTCGAGCGCGGAGAACGGCTCGTCGAAGAAGAGTACGTCGGGGTCGCCCGCCAACGCCCGGGCGAGGCCCACGCGTTGCTGCATACCGCCGGAGAGCTGGTCGGGGTAGGAGTTCTCGTAGCCCGAGAGGCCGACGAGCTCGACGACCTCCAGGGCCCGCTTGTTCCGCTCGGCCCTGCTCATGCCCCGGATCTCCAGGCCGAACGACACGTTGTCGACGACGCGACGATGGGGCAGCAGACCGAAGTGCTGGAAGACCATGGAGAACTTGCGGCGCCGCAGATCGCGCAGCCGCCTGTCGTCGGCCTTGCGGATGTCCTCGCCCTCGAAGACGACCTCACCGGCGGTGGGTTCGATCAGCCGGGTGAGACATCGCACCAGCGTGGACTTGCCGGAGCCCGACAGACCCATGACGACGAACACCTCACCGGGCGAGACGTCGAAGTGGACGTCGCGGACGGCGGCGGTGCACCCGGTGCGGTCCATGAGCTCACGGCGGGTCAGTCCGCGCAGCTCCTCGGAGTCCGGCACCTGGTCGGCCTTCGGCCCGAACACCTTCCACAGCCGGCGCACGGATATGACCGGGGTGGAGCCCGAGTCCTGGGGCGTGCCGCGCCGCGGTGGCACCTCGGTCTGTGTGGTCACGTTCGACCTTCTTTCGGCGTTCAGCCGCTGAACCAGCGCTGCGGCCGGGGTTGGATGTTCTGCCAGATGTGCTTGGGCTCTCGGTACTCGTTCAGGCCGGTCGGTCCCAGCTCCCGGCCCACGCCCGAGTGCCCGAAGCCACCCCATTCCGCTTGCGGCACATAGGGGTGGTAGTCGTTGATCCACACCGTGCCGTGCCGCAGCCGCCGGGCGACCCGCTGGGCCTTGCCGGCGTCCTGCGTCCACACGGCTCCGGCGAGTCCGTACTCGGTGTCGTTGGCGATGCGTACGGCGTCGTCCTCGTCGGTGAACCGCTCCACGGTGAGCACGGGTCCGAAGGACTCCTCGTGCACCACCCGCATGTCCTGCCGGCACTCGTCGAGCACGGTCGGCGGGTAGTAGTGGCCGTCTGTGAGGGCCGGGTCGTCGGGGCGCGCACCGCCGCAGCGCAGTACGGCGCCCTCGGCGAGGCCCGCGGCGACATACGCCTCGACCTTCTCCAGGTGCTGTGCGGAGATCAGCGCGCCGGTCTCCGCGTCGGGGTCGAAGGGCCCGCCGAGGCGGATCAGTCCGGCGCGGCGGACGACCTCGTCGACGAAGGCGTCGTGCAGGGAGTCCTCGACGATCAGCCGGGCGCCGGCCGAGCAGACCTGCCCGGAGTGCAGGAAGACGGCCGTGAGGGCGAAGTCCACTGCCGTCTCGAAGTCGGCGTCGGCGAAGACCACGTTGGGGTTCTTGCCGCCGAGTTCCAGCGCCACCTTCTTCACGCCCGCCGCGGCGGTCGCCATGATGCGCTTGCCGGTCTCCAGGCCTCCGGTGAAGGAGACCATGTCGACGGCCGGGTGCTCGGAGAGCGGGGCGCCCACCTCGGGGCCGGTGCCCAGGACGAGATTGGCGGCGCCGGCCGGGATCCCGGCCTCCTCGAGCGCCTTCATGAGCAGGATCGAGGTGGAGGGGGTAAGTTCGCTGGGCTTGAGGACGATCGTGTTGCCGGCCAGGAGGGCCGGGGCGACCTTCCAACTGGCTTGCAGCAGCGGGTAGTTCCACGGAGTGATCAGACCACACACGCCGACCGGCTCGTACACGACACGACTGACGGCGTCGTCGCGGCCGGTGTCGATCGCACGGCCGGCATCGGTGCCGCCGAGCCCGCCGTAGTAGCGGAAGCAGGAGACGACGTCGGCGATGTCGTACTCGCTCTCCACCAGCCGCTTGCCGGTGTCCAGCGACTCGGCGCGGGCGAACTCCTTGGCGTCGCGCTCGAGGATGTCGGCGGTACGCAGCAGCAGCGCGCCGCGCTCGCGTTCGGGGGTGCCCGGCCAGGGGCCTTCGTCGAAGGCGCGGCGGGCGGCGGCGATCGCCGCTTCGGTGTCGGGGCGTGTCCCTTCCGAGACGGTCGCCGCGAGGGAGCCGTCAGCGGGACATCGGATCTCCCGGTGCCCGCCGGCCACCGGATCCCGCCATTCGCCAGCCACATACAGGTCTGCCACGCGCCGAGCCTTTCAACAGAAATTCGTTGCGCATCATGCACCCAATTGCTTGTGGTGGAACACAGTGGCGAATGTCCGGACAGACGTCAAGGGGTTCGCCTATGCCGTTCTCACCTTGAGACCACTTGCCCGACCACCCTTGACCGCGGGCCGCACCGCGCCGACCATGTTGCGTATCGCTCACCTTGTTGTGCAATACGCACCAACGGAGGCCGCACATGTCCCCTCGCCCACAACCCGGCCGTGAGTACGTCCTCACCCTCTCGTGCCCCGACAGCGCCGGACTGGTCCACGCCGTGAGCGGCTTTCTCGTCAGGAACTCCGGAAACATCCTGGAAAGCCAGCAGTTCGACAACCGACTTCAGGGCCGGTTCTTCATGAGGGTCCACTTCGACGTTTCCGATCCGAACGCCGATCTGGAACATCTGCGTTACCGGTTCGGTCCGGTCGCCCAGGCCTACGGGATCACCTGGGCGCTGAGCGACGCCTCGACACCGACCCGGACGCTGATCATGGTGTCCAAGTTCGGGCACTGCCTCAACGATCTGCTGTTCCGCAAGCGCACCGGCGCCCTCAACATCGAGATCCCCGCGATCGTCTCCAATCACCGGGACTTCGAGGGGCTCGCGGAGACCTACGGCATCCCCTTCCACCACGTCCCGGTCACCCGGGACACCAAGGACCAGGCCGAGGCACGCCTGCTGGAGCTGGTGCGCGACCTGGACATCGACCTGGTCGTGCTGGCCCGGTACATGCAGATCCTCTCCGACGACCTGTGCAAGCAGCTCGAGGGCCGCGCCATCAACATCCACCACTCCTTCCTCCCCAGTTTCAAGGGGGCCCGACCCTACGACCAGGCCTACCAGCGCGGAGTGAAGCTGGTCGGCGCGACGGCGCACTATGTGACCTCGGACCTGGACGAGGGGCAGATCATCGAGCAGGACGTGATCCGCGTGGACCACTCGCTCGACCCCGGCGACCTGGTCACGGTCGGACGCGACGTGGAGGCCCAGGTCCTCGCGCACGCGGTGAAGTGGCACAGCGAGAGCCGGGTGATGGTGGACGACAACCGCACGGTGGTCTTCCGCTGAGCGGCACCAATAAAGGGGGCGGGGCCGGATTGCGGCCCCGCCCCCTTCGTATGCGAGTCGCTCAGCCGCCCAGCCGGTCCCGCAGCTCGCGACGCCACCGCTCCGTCTCGGCGATCTGGTTGAACGTGAACAGGTGCAGACCGGCCACGCCCGCCGAGGGCGCGGTGAGGGCCTGTTCGGCCCGGGTCAGCAGCCGTTCGGGCGCGTACCCGCCGGGTGCCGCGAACCGCACGAACCACGAGGCGTGCTTCGTCAGGAAGCGCGTCGACTCCCCCACTCCGATCTTCGTCGCCATGGCCAGCAGCTTGGCCCGCTGCACGGGCCCGGCGACGCCCACATGCACGGGCAGGGTGACGTCGCGGCGCCGCAGCCGGGCGATCCACTCCCCCAGGACCCGCGGATCGAAGCAGAGGTTGCTCACGACGTAGGTGGCGTGCTCGCGCTTGTCCCACATCGACTGGATGGTGATGTCGTCGTGGATGAGGGGATGGCTCTCGGGATAGCCGGTGACGCCGACCCGTGCGAACGGGCTGCCCAGCTCGCCCAGTGCGCGCAGCACCGGCAGCGCGCCCTCGTAGGCGCCGGCGGGCGGATCGGCGTCTCCCGCCGGGACGAAGACATCGTCGACCCCGCACTCACGCAGCCGGTCGGCGACCTCTTTCAGGTGGACCTCGTCGCGCAGCAGCCGCGCGGGCACGTGCGGGACCACGCGGTGACCGTGCGCCGCGAGCCGCTCGGTCAGGGCGAGCGTCGGCTCCAGGCCCTTGACCGGCGACGCCGTCACGGTGACGACGACGTCGCGCGGCACATGGGCGAGGACCTTGTCCTCGGTCGCCTTGGCGGGCAGCACCTCGTAGCGGACGCTGTCCAGCAGCGCCCGTAGCCCTGTGGCGGCCAACGTCTATCCCGCCTGCTTCTGGGCGTCGCGGTGGCGGTAGAACGCGGCCTTCGAGGGCGCGAGCGGCTCCTTGCCGAGGATCAGGTCGGCGGCCTTCTCCGCGACCATCATCACGGGGGCATAGATGTTGCCGTTGGTGACGTACGGCATCACCGACGCGTCGACGACCCGCAGTCCCTCCACACCGTGCACGCGCATGCTGGTGGGGTCGACGACGGACATCTCGTCGGTGCCCATCTTGCAGGTGCAGGACGGGTGCAGCGCGGTCTCGCCGTCCTTGGCGACCCAGGCGAGGATCTCCTCGTCGCTCTCCACCGACGGTCCGGGCGAGACCTCGCCGTTGTTGAAGGGGGCGAGCGCGGGCTGGTTGAGCAGCTTGCGGGCCACCCGGATCGCCTCGACCCATTCGCGGCGGTCCTGCTCGGTGGAGAGGTAGTTGAAGCGCAGGGCCGGGTGTTCGCGCGGGTCCTTGCTCTTGAGCTTCACCGAGCCGATGGCGTCGGAGTACATGGGCCCGACGTGCACCTGGTAGCCGTGGCCGCCCGCGGGCACGGAGCCGTCGTAGCGGACCGCGATCGGCAGGAAGTGGAACATCAGGTTGGGGTACTCCACGTCCTCGTTGCTGCGGGCGAAGCCGCCGGCCTCGAAGTGGTTGGTGGCGGCCGGACCCTTACGGAAGAGCCACTGCAGGCCGATGAAGGGGGCGCGCCACTTCGCCAGGTAGGGCTGCATGGAGACGGGCTGTTTGCAGGCGTACTGGATGTACACCTCCAAGTGGTCCTGCATGTTCTCGCCGACGCCCGGGAGGTCGTGGACGACGTCGATGCCGAGGGCGCGCAGTTCCTCGGCGTTGCCGACGCCGGAGAGCTGGAGCAGCTGCGGGGAGTTGATGGCGCCGCCGCACAGGATGACTTCCCTGGCGCGGACCTGCTGGGGGGCGCCCTTGCCGCGCTGGTACTCGACGCCGACGGCCTTCTTGCCCTCGAAGAGGACGCGGGTGACCAGGGTGCGGGTCTTGACGGTGAGGTTGGGGCGCTTGCGCACCGGCTTGAGGTACGCCTTGGAGGCCGACAGCCGGCGCCCGCGGTGGACGTTGCGGTCGAACTTGGCGAAGCCCTCCTGCCGGTAGCCGTTGACGTCGTCCGTGGGGGCGTAGCCGGCCTCCTCGGTGGCCTTCTGGAAAGCGGTGAAGAGCGGGTTGGTGGCGGGGCCGCGTTCGAGGACGAGGGGGCCGTCGTGGCCGCGGAACTCGTCGTCCGGGTCGGCGGCGAGACAGTTCTCCATCCGCCGGAAGTACGGCAGACAGTGCGCGTAGTCCCAGCTCTCCATGCCCGGGTCGGCCGCCCAGCGTTCGTAGTCCAGGGGGTTGCCGCGCTGGAAGATCATGCCGTTGATGCTGCTGGAGCCGCCCAGCACCTTGCCGCGGGCGTGGTAGACGCGGCGGCCGCCCATGTGGGGCTCGGGCTCGGACTCGTACTTCCAGTCGTAGAACCGGCTACCGATGGGATACGTCAGCGCCGCGGGCATCTGGATGAAGACGTCCCACGGGTAGTCGGACCGGCCGGCCTCCAGAACCAGCACCCGGTTCGCCGGGTCCGCGGAGAGCCTGTTCGCCAGTGCGCTGCCGGCCGATCCGCCGCCGACGATGACGAAGTCGTATTGCAGGGGAGCCATGGTGCCTCGTCTCGCTCGCGCCGTAGATATGCGAGGCATGCTAGCGCCGTAGCGTTATACGCACCAGGTTGCGAACGGCGCAACTTCGGGGACGTTGTTTCGGTGCCGTTACTTGCAGTCGTGTTGTTTACTACGCGTATAGTTTCACTGTGAGCAACTACAGCACTGACACAGAAACGTCGAATTCACAAGCCGGCGGCGTGCAGTCCGTGGACCGTGCCATCAGCGTCCTGGAGATCCTCGCTCAGCGTGGCGAGGCGGGCGTCAGTGAGGTGGCGGGCGAGATCGACGTCCACAAGTCCACCGCGTTCCGCCTGCTCGGGGCACTGGAGGCGCGCGGTCTGGTGGAGCAGGCGGGCGAGCGCGGCAAGTACCGCCTCGGCTTCGGCATCGTGCGGCTGGCCGGCGCGGTGACCGGGCGTATCGACATCACCCAGCAGGGCCGCCCGATCTGCGAGCGGCTCGCCGAGGAGATCGGCGAGACCGTCAACATCGCGGTCATGCAGGAGCACTACGCGATCAACCTGTACCAGGTGCGTGGTCCGGGGGCCATCACCGCGCACAACTGGGTCGGCCAGCTCACCCCGCTGCACGCCACGTCCAGCGGCAAGATCCTGCTGGCCCACATGCCGGCCAAGGAGCGCACGACGCTGCTCACCGAGACCGGCATGAAGAAGGTCACCGCGCGGACCATCACCGCGAAGACGAAGCTCGAGAAGAACCTGGCCGACGCCCGGGAGCGCGGCTACGCCTTCACCCTCGAGGAGCTGGAGATCGGCCTGCACGCCATGGCCGCCCCGGTCCGCGACCGCGACGGCACGGTCATCGCCGCACTCAGCGCCTCCGGACCCGCGTACCGCTTCACCGAGGAGCGTCTGCACGAGGTCTCCCCGGTGCTCCTCAAGGGGGCCGAGGAGATCAGCCACCGGATGGGTTACCTGGGCTGAGTCACCCCAGGGGCGTGCCCAGACGCTCGTTCACCCAGTCGTGGAAGGCACCGATGTGGTGCTCACTGGGTACCAGTACGCCACCCTTGGCGTACATCCGGGAGCTCATCCCGGGCTGTGTGCGCTCGCACGCGTCGAAGTCCTGCCGGTTGACCCGGTCGAAGAGCTCCACGGACCGGCTGACATCCTTGCCGCTCTCGACGACGTGCGGGAGGTAGAGCCAGTCGCACTCGACGATCGTGCGGTCGACGGACACCGGGTACATCCGGTGGAAGATCACATGGTCGGGGACGAGGTTGATGAACACCTGCGGCCTGACGGTGATCGCGTAGTAACGCCGGTCCTGATCCTCGGCCACCCCCGGAATGCGGTCCAGACCCTCCGAGCCGTCCACGGTGAAGCCCTGGACCTCCTCACCGAACTCCGCCCCGTGGCCCACGTAGTACTGCGCCGCGTAACCGTCCGCGAACTCCGGGAGCACCTCGGTGAGTTCGGGGTGGATGGTCGCGCAGTGATAGCACTCCATGAAGTTCTCGATGATGAGCTTCCAGTTGGCCTTCACGTCATAGACGATGCGCCTGCCGACCGACAGATTGTCGATGTCGTAGCGCTCGATCGACTCCACGTCGCCGAGACGGGAGACCACCTCGCCGATGACGTCCTCCTCGAAGGACGGCGGGTTCTCCGCGAGGCACACCCACACATAGCCCAGCCATTCACGCACGGCCACGCTCACCAGGCCGTACTCGGTACGGCCGACGTCGGGCATCTTGGTGAGGTTGGGCGCCGCGACGAGCTTGCCGTCGAGGCCGTAGGTCCAGGCGTGGTACGGACATTGGAAGGCCCGCTTGACCTCGCCGGACTCCTCTGTGCACAGCTTGGCGCCGCGGTGCCGGCAGACGTTGAAGTAGGCGCGGACTGAGTTGTCACGCGCCCGGGTGACGAGGATGCTCTCGCGGCCGACGTCGACGGTGCGGAAGGCGCCGGGCCGGGCCAGTTCGGAGGCGCGCGCGACACAGAACCACATGGTCTCGAATATGCGCTCCTGCTCCTGCGCGAAGATCTGCGGATCCGTGTAGGAGGAGCCGGGGAGGGTGGCGATCAGGCTGTCCGGCAGACCGGTCGAGGTCACGGGGCACTCCTCGGAGAACGTCATGGAGGGGTCATTCACGCGCCGGGAAGAGCGACTCCGGACGGTGTTGTGTATGGAGCAACGCTGCGTGCCATATGCAACCGCAGCATGGGATGTGCCAGAGGCGGTGTCAAGAGCCCGCGGCGGCGAGCTGCTTGCGCCAGCGCGTGAACAGCCGCGGCTGGTTCATGCCGAGCACGGCGACCGGATCTCCGGCGCGCCGATAGACGGCCAGCACGTCACGGCCGTCCGCGGTGCCCGCCTCGACGGTCACGCTGTCGGCGGCCGCCGCGTGCCCGACGAACTGGATCTTCACGCCGTACTGGTCGGACCAGAAATACGGCGGCCGGGGCACACCCGGTTCCACCGCGCCGCCCGCCAGCAGCGTGGCGATCGCGGCGTCGGGCCGCTCCCGGGCGCCGGTCCAGTGCTCGACACGGCGGTGGAAGCCCGCGCGCGGGTCGTACCAGTTGGCGCAGTCACCGACCGCGACCACCCCGGCCAGGGTGGTGCGGCCGTCGGCACCGCACTTGACGCCGTTGTCGAGCTCGACGCCGGATCCCGCCAGCCACTCGACGCACGGACGCGCACCCACACCGACGACGACGATGTCGGCCGGGACGCTGCGGCCGTCCTCGAGCAGGACGGCGTCGACCCGGCTCTCCCCGCTCAGCCCCTTGACCCCCACGCCGCACAACAGCCGTACGCCGTGGTCGGTGTGGAGGGCGGAGACGACGGCGCCCATGGCCTCCCCGAGCGGCGCGGCAAGCGGCGTCGGGGCCACCTCGACGACGGTCACGTCCAGACCGAGGGCGTACGCCGTGGAGGCGACCTCGGCGCCGATGAAGCCGCCGCCGATCACCACCAGCCGTCCGCCGCGGGCCAGTTCGTCCCGCAGGGCGCGGGCGTCGTCCAGGGTGCGCAGGGTGTGCACTCCCGCCAGGCCCTCGGAGCCGGGAAGGGTGCGGGCCGCCGCCCCGGTCGCGATGACGATGCCGTCGGCGCGCACCTCACGTCCGTCGGCCAGCCGGACCGCGCGGTCCGTACGGTCGAGTCCGACGGCGCGGGTACCGAGCAGCCACTCCGCCCGCAGGTCCTCGTCACCGGCCTCCAGGGAGAGTTCGGTCTCACCGAGGGTGCCGGCCAGGAACTCCTTGGAGAGCGGGGGCCGGTCGTAGGGCCGGTGGAGTTCGTCCCCGATGACGACGAGCCGCCCGTCGTAGCCCTGCTTGCGCAGTGAGCGCGCCGCCGACAGACCGGCCAGCGAGGCGCCGACCACGGCGACGGTCCTCACGCGGGACCCCCGGCGAGCCGGGCAGATATGCAGGGCGGGAGGTTGGGTGCCGCCGTGGACACCCGGACGTAGACCATGCCGTCCTCGACGAAGACCTCGTGCGTCCGGACCGGCAGCTTGGCCGGCGGGGCGTCGACCGCTCCGGTCCTCAGGTCGAACTTCGAGGCATGCAGCGGGCATTCCACCTCGCAGCCCTCCAGCCAGCCGTCGGCGAGCGAGGCGTCCTGGTGGGTGCAGGTGTCGTCGATGGCGAAGAGCTCGCCGTCGTCGGTGTGGAACACCGAGACCGGCGGATCTGTGTCGAGCCGGTGGGCCTCACCTCGCGGGAGATCCGCGAGACGGCACGCGGGAATCATCATGACACCTCGGTGCGTATAGCGAAACGGATTGCGGTAAGCGCAACATCAGTCTGGGGTCGGCCAGAAACCTTGTCAAGGCATTCAGAGAGCACTGTGAGCCGTTCATCTTGTTGCGTACAACAGAACCAAGTTCACATAGAACAACAGCAGCCCGCCGTATCGGCTCGCGACAGCGGCGAGCCGATACGGCGGGTCCATACGGGTATATAGGGGACGTCCGCGGGCGTCAGAAGCCGCGGTCGATCCACTCCTGCACATGCGGAGCCTCGGCGGCGACGGTGGTCGTGTCCCCGTGTCCGGTGTATACGACGGTCTCGCCGGGAAGCGTGAGCAGCCGGTCCCGGATCGAGTCGACGATGGTCGGGAAGTGGCTGTACGACCGTCCCGTCGCCCCGGGTCCACCGGCGAACAGCGTGTCGCCGCTGAACAGCGCCGCCAGGGCGGGGGCGTGGAGGCAGACCGCACCCGGGGCGTGCCCGGGGGTGTGCAGCACGGTCAGTTCGACGCCGGCCACCGCGAGCACCCAGCCGTCGGCAAATTCGCCGTCGGGCGAGCGGTCGGGGTGGGTCTGCTTCCACAGCGGCAGGTCGTCCGGGTGGAGCAGGATCGGGGCGCCGGTGCGCTCCGCGAGTGCGGGCGCCGCGTCGATGTGGTCGTTGTGGGCGTGGGTGCACACGATCGCCCGCAGGGTCCGTCCGCCGACGGTCGCCGCGATGGCCTCGGCGTCGTGCGCGGCGTCGATGACGATCACCTCGTCGTCGTCGCCGACGATCCACACGTTGTTGTCGACGTCCCAGGTGCCGCCGTCCAGCGAGAACGTGCCCGAGGTGACGAGATGTTCGATGCGGGCCGCCATCAGAACACCACCACCGAGCGCAGGACGTCGCCGCCGTGCATCCGCTCGAAGGCCTTCTCCACCTCGTCGAGTGCGATGGTCTCCGTGACGAAGGCGTCCAGGTTCAGGCGGCCCTGCAGGTAGAGGTCGACGAGCATCGGGAAGTCCCGCGAGGGCAGGCAGTCGCCGTACCAGGAGGACTTCAGCGAACCGCCGCGGCCGAAAACGTCCAGGAGGGGAAGTTCGAGCTTCATCTCCGGGGTGGGCACGCCGACGAGGACGACGGTGCCGGCGAGGTCGCGGGCGTAGAAGGCCTGCTTGTACGTCTCCGGGCGGCCGACCGCCTCGATGACGACATCGGCGCCGAAACCGCCGGTCAGCTCACGGATCGCCTCGACCGGGTCGGCGTTCCTGGAGTTGACGGTGTGGGTCGCACCCAGCTTCTGGGCGGTCTCCAGCTTGTTGTCGTCGATGTCGACGGCGATGATCCGCGCCGCGCCCGCGAGGCTGGACCCCACCACCGCGGCGTCCCCGACGCCCCCGCATCCGATCACCGCGACCGTGTCACCGCGTCCGACGTTGCCGGTGTTGATGGCGGCGCCGAGGCCCGCCATCACCCCGCACCCCAGCAGACCCACGGCGGCCGCCGACGCGGCCGGGTCGACCTTCGTGCACTGCCCCGCCGCCACCAGCGTCTTCTCGGCGAACGCGCCGATACCCAGCGCCGGCGACAGCTCGGTGCCGTCGAGCAAGGTCATCTTCTGCTTCGCGTTGTGGGTGTCGAAGCAGTACCACGGCCGGCCCCGCAGACACGCTCGACACTGCCCGCACACCGCGCGCCAGTTGAGGATGACGAAGTCACCGGGGGCGACATCCGTGACGCCCTCCCCCACCGCCTCCACGACACCCGCCGCCTCATGGCCCAGCAGGAACGGGAAGTCGTCGTTGATGCCACCCTCGCGATAGTGCAGATCGGTGTGGCAGACCCCGCAGGCCTCGACCTTCACCAACGCCTCGCCCGGCCCCGGGTCGGGCACGATGATCGTCTCCAGGCTGACGGGGGCACCCTTGCCCCGCGCGACGACAGCACGCACCTGGTGCGTCATGGCCACTCCTCGGCTGGTCGAGACTCGAATCAGATGTTGCTCATTACGGCACGCATCTCATGTGTCGCAACACAGCATCATGCAGCACCGAGCGGCGGTCAAGGCACGCGACGGGGGTTCTGGCGGCTGTACGGCTTCGCCGTCGAGCAGCGCGAATGCGGACGGGGCCGTGGCCGTGGCCGTGGCCGAAGAGTGTCGGCTCACCGGACCCCGCCGGGCACAGGTCCCTGCGGCCTCGGCGGGCGGAGGGTGCCGCGGGCTCCGCGGGCGCCGCGCTGTCGTTCGGCGAAGCCGGTCCGATACGGAGCATGAGGTCGCCGTCGTACCGCTCGTGGCCGGCGATGACGGCCGTCTCGAGGCCTCCTTGTACTGGCGGCCGCGGATGACGGACGGGGCATGGCGCAGATCCCGGGTGAGCGCGAGCCGGGATGAAGGGGTCCGCCGCGAGGATGGTGAGGTTCCGCAGTCCGGTGAGTGCGTCGCCCCTGCCGCCGCCGATGAGCAGCATGACGGCGGCGACCGCGCCGGTCAGCACGCCCCAGAAGGCCACGACGTCCGGCGAGGGGCCACGTTCCCGGGCGACGGCTGGGGGGAGGTGCATCCCAGGAGATCGACCGTTGCCGGTCGCCGCACGCCGGCCGGACACGTGAGTGACGCGTCTCTGCCGCCCGAACCGGCCGGTTGTCGGCGCGGAAGCAACTCCTTCAGGGCGTGCTCGGCGAAGCCGCCGGCCCCCGGGCACCGAGTTCGGGGTGCTGCCGCTCCCCCCTCCGGCCAGAAGCGTTGAACTTCGGGCCGGAGCAACGACAGGCCGGGGACCTGCTGATTCCTCTTACGGCTACGCGGCCGAGCCGAAGTCCTGCGTCCAGTAGTAGCCCGGCTGGGCCAGGCCGATACCGATCTCCTTGAAGCCGCAGTTGAGGATATTGGCCTTGTGACCGGAGCTGTTCATCCAGCCGTCCATGACGCTCTCGGGAGTGCTGTACCCGTAGGCGACGTTCTCGCCCGCCGACCTGAACTTGTACCCGACGCGGGCGAGCCGGTCACTCATGGACGACCCGTCGGAACCGGTGTGGGACATGTTCTCGTGATCGGCCATGTCCTGGCTGTGGTCCTGAGCGGCCTTGGTGAGCTTGGCGTTCTCGGTCAGCGGCACAACCCGCCTTTTCGCGCTCGGCGTTGACGAGAACCAGCACACGATCCGTGGGTCCGGGAGCGGCACTGCCGGCGGAGGGGCTAGGGGCGCTGCTGGAGCTTGTGGCCTTCGGAGAGGCCGAAGGCGAGGTGGACTCGTCGGGCGAGTCGGAGGTGGGCGTGGCGGACGGGCTGCTGGATACCGACGGCGACGCGCTCGGGGCGGCGCTGGAGGGAGAGGCCCCCCGGGGCGCCGGACGGAGCAGACGTGGCCGAGGTGCCCGAGGCGGACGCGACCGGTGACGCCGAGGGCGTCGGATCGGCTACGGGATCCGCCTTGCCCCCTCCCCACCAGGGGAACGAGACGACCCGCCAGCCTCCCAGCCCACTACCGCTTGCCTGGGCGATCGAAGGAACGCCCACAGCGCCCACAACCACGACGGCTACCGCGGCACCGGCTATTTTCTGGCGTTTCGATTTCTGACGGTGCTTGCTCATACGTGGCCTCATTCGGTGATCCGGAATTGTGCAGCAAAAAGCAGCACCCCGTAGCGAGACCGGGTGCGCACAACGGCTCGCCTCGGCCCTGGCGAGCCCGGTCATTATGGGGATCGCTCAGCACACCGGGCAACGAACGCCCGTGCCGCTGACGGGTGTTGGCGCAATGACCCTCGGGAGTCGAGCGACCGCCGTTCGCACGCCCCCTGCAACGCCCGCACCCACTCGCGACCAGCCCGGAAGGGCTCCTCCGCAACCGCGATCACCGGCACCACGGAGCAGTCGAATGAGCCGTTCACGGCGACAAGCTCCCGGTTAGGCTTCAAAAGAGCACAGTTATTACCTTCGGTAACAAGTCAATCGATGCCATCGAGCGCAATTCCGGCGTGACGCACATCACTTCAATTCGAAGTGTGAGAACGACGGCAACCTTTCGGCTCCCAGTGGCGACTGGGAACCAGTTCGCTGAAGGTCGGCAGCCGCACCAGTGGATGCCGCGGGACTTCTGGCGGCATCTGAAGAACCGCTACGGCCACTAGCCGTCAGTTCTTCTTCAGCTCCTCGGCGAGCATCACAAGGATGCCGCTGGGACCGCGGAGGTACGTGAGCTTGTAGATGTCCTGATAGGTCGCCACACCGCGAAGCGGACGGCATCCGTGCTTCGCGGCTGCCTCAAGGGCTTTGTCGATGTCGTCGACCGAGAAGGCGACGCGATGCATGCCGATCTCGTTGGGAAGAGTGGGCTCCGTCTCGATCGCTTCGGGGTGGATGTACTCGAAGAGCTCAAGGCGACCCTGACCGTCCGGCGTCTGGAGCATCGCGATGTTGGCGTGATTGCCATCAAGGCCGACGGCGGTGTCGGTCCACTCACCACTGACCGTGTCACGGCCGAGGACCGTGAGACCGAGGTCGGTGAAAAAGGCGATCGTTGCTTCGAGGTCGCGGACGGCGATGCCGACGTTCTCAAGTTTGATGGCCATGCGTCGCATGCTATCGAGCCGGGCTGACAATCCGCTCGGCGACCGCCGTCGTGAAAGAGCGAGGCCGGCAGCGTCGCTCTGTCCTCCAGGACTCGGTGCGGGTCCCTGACATCTGTCAGGGACCGTTGGGGCCGACCGGCCTCTACGTTGCTGTGCGCACCCCCCTCTCTCAGTCCGCAACGGCCCGATCTCGCAGAGGACCACTCCGCTCGACACCCACAGGAGCAACGCAGCCCATGCGTCCCCAGCGATCCCTCCTCGCTGCGGTCGGCACCATGACCCTGGTGCTGGCCTCCGTCTTCGCCTCCGGCACGGCCCAGGCGGCGTCGTTCGCCACGTCCGCCGTCGCTCCGACGATCTCACCGGCCGCCCCCTCACAGCTGGTGCCCTCCGGCAGCCACCTCACCTGCGACACAGGGAACTTCTGTGCCGGCGTCTGGGACCCCACGGTCAACCAGTGGCGGGTCTTCTTCCTGTACGACTGCGACCGCTACTACCTGTCGAACTGGCATGGCACGGGCGAGGTCAAGAACAGCCAGACCGACGACGCCCAGGCAACGACCTACGGTCAGAACGGCGACGTGATCCAGACCTTCCCGGTCAGCACGGACGCACCCGACGTGGACTGGGAGCCCGTCTGGTCGATCCGCAACTGCTGACCAGCAACTACAAGGAGGTACTCGCGATTTTCAGCAAACTCACGAGGATCGCGGTTTCCGCCGTCGCGGTAGCTGGGTCGCTCATCGCCGTCACCGCCGGGCCCGCGTCCGCGACTCACACCGATTACGGATGCCCGTACGGAGCCGTGTGCCTCTACAACAACGCCGACCCGAACTCGGGTATCCAGAACGGCGGTGTCTACTGGGCCTATGGTCCGCACAACCTCAGCAACCAGTACGGCGACCACTACGTGATGAACAACCAGTACGACGACGCCTGGGTGGAGCTGTGCACCGGGTACAACGGAACTGGCAGAGGAACCACCATCATCTCCGCGGGGTGGGGGTTCCCCCAGAATCTGAGCCCGACCAATTCCATCGTGCTGGGTACCGGCAACAACTACCCCTGCTCCCCTCCGTGATCCGTACGTAGCCCGGACGAGGCCGCCGGGCCGTTCTCGACATCCTCGCCCGAGCCAACAAGCCCGCCGCACGAGAGACACGGTCACTCTGGCCCTGCCGCGCGTGCGGCGCGGGCGTAGCGGGCGGCGAGGTCCGCGCATGCCGTGGCCAGTTGGGGTGGGCCGATGACTTCGATCTCGGTGTCGAAGCGGCCGATGGCGGCGGCGAGTCCGGTCCATGACCAGGAGCCGAGGGTGAGCCGGCAGTGGTGGGGACCGAGTTCCTCGACGATTCCGTCCTGGGCGAAGGGCGCGATCTCGACGGCTGGGAGGTGGAGGACGACTTCGCCCTGGCAGGGCCAGTCGGTGGTGGCGCCGTCGTTGCCGCGGAACCGGCCGGTGATGAAGGCGGAGACGCTGCCGCCGGGGAGTTCGCGCGGGGTGAAGCGGGGGCCGGTGGGGGTGCGGGGCCGGATACGGTCGACGCGGAACGTACGCCAGTCCTCGCGGTCCAGGTCCCAGGCCACGAGGTACCAGCGATTGAGCCGGGTGACCAGGTGGTGGGGTTCTACGCGGCGGAGATCGTCGACTGAGGTGCTTGGGCCCAGGGTGTAGTCGAAGCGCAGTTCCTCACGGGCGTGGATGGCGCGGCTCAGCTCCACCAGGACATGCGTGTCGACCTGAGGGGCATCGCGGGCCACGGGTGGTGGGACAGCGGTGATGCGCAGCAGGTCGATGCGGTGGCGCAAGCGGGATGGCATCACCTGGCGGAGCGTGGCCAGGGCGCGGGTGGCGTCCTCGGCGACGGTCGCGTCGGCGGCCGAGGTCTGCAGCGCGACCGCCAGCGCAACGGCCTGGCCGTCGTCGAACAGCATGGGCGGCATGTGGGTGCCGGCGTCCAGGCGGTATCCGCCGGCCGGTCCTTTGACGGTCGTGATCCGGTAGCCGAGTTCACGCAGCCGATCGATGTCACGGCGCACGGTGCGCGAGGTGATGTCGAGACGCCCGGCGAGATCCTCGCCGGACCAGTCACGGTGCGTTTGCAGCAGCGAGAGCAGCGCGAGCAGTCGGGAGGATGTCTTGTGCATGAGATCCATCCTGCCTGCAGTACAGGACACATCCTGTCCGCTACCTCCGCCAGGGTGACCTACGTCTTCGTCACTTGAGGCAAGGAGCAGATCATGTCCGTCACGACCACCACGCACCTGAACTTCCGGGGCACCGCGCGTGCGGCGCTGGACTTCTACCGGTCCGTCTTCGGCGGACGCACCGTCGCGGTGACCTACAAGGACGCGGGCGCCGTGCAGAACGAGAGCGAGGCGGACTGGGTGATGTGGGGCGAGGTGGCCGGCGACAACGGCTTCCACATCATGGCCTACGACGTGCCCTCGCAGCTGCCCTGGAACCAGGGCGAGAACCCGTTCTTCGTCTCCGTACGCGGTGACGCCAGCGACGAGATCAGTGCCCTGTGGGGCAGGCTCGCCGAGGGCTCGACCGTCGTGCGCCCGCTGGAGCAGGCGCCGTGGGCGCCGCTGTACGGCATGCTCACCGACCGCTTCGGCGTCACCTGGGTCCTGGACGTCACCGCCCCGTACAACGGCTGAGCCGACCGACCCCGTCCAGGCCGCCGCGGCCACCTGGACGGGCCGGACGCCTTACGACAGGTTCAGGTCGCTGTGCAGCACGTAGTGGTCGGAGTACGAGCTGGGTTCCACACTGTGCCTGAGCGGGGTGATGCCTCGTAGGAAGACGTAGTCGAACTTGCTCTGCCACTCGGTGGTCGGCTTGCAGACGCCGACGGAGGCGGGACGGCACTGCGGGTCGGTGTCCGTGGCCAGCGCCCAGATCGGGGACAGCTCGGGAGCGTCCGGCACGGCGTTGAAGTCGCCAAGGACGATGGCACGGTCGTGCCGGGCGATTTCCTTGGCGAGTACGCCGGCCTGCTTCGCCCGGATCTCTTCCTGCCGTCGTTCGGCGAAGTGGGTGTTGAAGACCCGGACGGACTGGCCGCCCACCTTGGTGGTGACGGCCATGTAGCCGCGGTCCTCGGATCCGCCGTCGGGGTACTCCACGTTGACGCGATCCGTCATCGGAGCCGCCGACAGAAGCGCCTGACCGTAGCCTCCCGGATTCCACGGCGCTCCCCCGCAGCGACCCCAGTTCTGCAGGACCGACCCGTACTCGACGTGGTAGACCAGCCCGAAAAGGCTCTCCAGGTAATCGCGGATCTTCTTCACGTCAGGCGCGCACGCCTCCTGCACGGCAATGACCTGCGGCGCGTACTCGGCGATCTCCGCCGCCCGATCGACGTTGCTCTCCTCGCACGGGTTGCACAGATTCCACGTCATCACCCGGTTGGGAACGACCTTCTTGACCGCGCCGGCGGGCTCCGACCTGCCGGAGAGAGCACCGCCCAGTGCACCGGAGCCGACGAGCGCCATGCACGCGACGATCACCGCGCCCGCGAACAACCCCGCGCGCCTACCGAACACCAAGGCCTCCCCAATATCGATACACACGGCACCCAACGTCCTGTGCTACGTATGTACGAGGTTATGGGACCCGGTTGTCGACCACACATTCACGGCTCCGGAAACGGCGGCAACTCGTCCATGAGCCGCAGCAGCCTCCGGGCAGGGGCGTGCCCACAATTCCGTTGCCGGGCACCGGCCATCTTCGATCAAATGCCTCCATGACTCATGACGGCCACACGGACCATCTGGAGCAGAACCGACGGTATTGGGATGACCAGGCGGCCGCATGGCACGGCCCGCTCGCCCGTGATCACTGGGCTGAGGTGGAACCACGCTGGGGATTGTGGGCGACCCCGGAGTCACAGGCCTCCGTGCTTCCCTCCGACATTGCCGGGATGCGCGCCATCGAGTTGGGCTGCGGTACCGCCTATGTCTCCGCCTGGCTGGCCAGAGCGGGTGCCCATCCGGTCGGGATCGACCTCTCCGAGCAGCAGCTCAGCACTGCTCGGGCCATGCAGGCGGAGTTCGGCATCGACTTCCCCCTTGTCCTGGGCGATGCCGAGAAGGTGCCTTACGAGGACGACTCGTTCGACCTGGCGATCAGCGAATACGGCGCCTCGCTGTGGTGCGACCCCTACCGGTGGATCCCGGAGGCAGCCCGGCTCCTCGCTCCCGGAGGCCGACTGGTGTTCATGCGCTACTCACCCCTGTTCGCTCTGTGCGTGGGGCCCGAGGGATCGGCGTCCACCTCTCTGTCCCGCACGCAATTCGGCCTGACCCGACTGAACGGAGGGAATAATGTGCAGTTCGTCCTGCCGCACGGCGAGACGCTTCGTCTGCTCCGGTCCTGCGGGTTCGTCGTCGAGGACCTGATGGAGATACAGGCACCCCGGCCTACGGAGCGGGACTACTCGGAAGTGTCCGCCGACTGGGCCCGGCAATGGCCCAGCGAGGAGATCTGGAAAGCCCGTCTGGCGGGCTGACGGCGCCGCGGGCGGTGGCTTGCTCTGGTGAGCTGGTCACTCGGGCTGGTTCCAGTGGAGTTCGAGCGCTGCTGCCACCGCGGTCGGCATCTGCAGGAGCGGCCAGTGATTGCGGTCCAGTCGCAGGAAACGGGATGCGCGCACCGCGGTGGCCAGCTTCTCGCCGAACTCGATCTGGTAGAGCCTCAGGACGCTCTGTTTCATCGGTCCGTCCACGTGCCGGACCATCTCCTCGGCGAGTTCGGAGGGGACGTCGAAACCGGCTGCCAACTCCTTGGCGAAGGCCGTGGGTTCGAGCTCGTTCATGTACCGGTCGCCCTCGACCGGGTCCTGCCAGGTCTTGGCCAGGGGGTGCCAGACGTACTGGGCACTGATCGGGCAGTTCCCGCGCGCCCACGTACGGACCAGGTCGGGGCGTGTCGAGGCGACGCGTGCGGTGAGGATGCCGCCCCAGTCGTGGCCGACCAGGTCCACCGGCTCGCCGATCCGCTCCAGGCGGTCGATGAGCCAGTCGACGTACTCCTCTTTGGTGGAACCGAAGTGAGGCGGCGGCGTTGCGCCGAAGCCGGGAAGATCCCAGGCTTCCACGTCGGTGCGGGTCAGATGCCGGCGTGGGCCGACGGCACATCAGCGCCGTAACAGTGTGTGTAACCATGTGAGATGCGCACGGAAACGTACCGTGCAGGGACACACCTTGTCACACTTGCGTTATCCCTCAAGGAGCAGGCGATGAAGGAAGTCAGCGTGCCCGATCTCCATGGAAAGCTCGCGGTGGTGACCGGTGCGAGCGACGGTATCGGGCTCGGGCTGGCCGAACGGCTTGCCCGTGCCGGTGCCGAAGTCGTTCTTCCGGTCCGCAACGCGGCCAAGGGGGCCGCGGCACTTGAGCGCATCCGTGCCCGCACGGCCGGGGCGAAGGTCTCCACCCGTGTTCTCGACCTCGCTTCGCTGGCATCGGTGGCCGACTTCGCCGAGACGCTGCTGGCGGAGGGGCGGCCGGTCAACCTGCTGATCAACAATGCGGGAGTGATGGCACCGGCCACCCGGCACACGACGGCGGACGGGTATGAGCTGCAGTTCGGCACCAATCATCTCGGCCACGCGGCTCTCACCGGACGCCTGTTGCCGTTGCTGCAGGCCGGTCAGGCCCGCGTGACCACCATCACCAGCAGTGCCGCACGCAGCGGCCGGATCGACTGGGACGACCTGCAGAGCGAGCGACACTATGCGCCGGTACGTGCCTACAACTTCTCCAAGCTGGCCAACCTGTTGTTCGCCCTGGAACTGAACCGCCGCAGCACCGCGAACGGGTGGGACATCGTCAGCAACGCCGCCCATCCCGGCACCACGTTGACGAACCTGTACGCGTCCGGGCCCAACCTCGGCCGCGGCCGTCCCGCACCCCACGAAGCGATCATGAAGCGGCTCGCCAAGTGGGGCATCCTCGTCCACTCGGCCGACGCGGGAGTGCTCCCGCCGCTGTACGCGGCCACCAGCGCCCAGGCCAAGGGCGGACTCCTCTACGGTCCTGACGGCTTCGGGCAGTTCACCGGCGGCCCTACCGAGCTGGCGATCTACAAGTCGGCCCGGAGCGAGGCGGACGCGGCGCGGCTCTGGCAGATCTCCGAGCGGCTGACCGGGGTCGCGTTCGCGGCAGCCTGAGGCAACCGACAGCCGGTTCTCGGACCGTACCGCGCGCGAGACGGACGTCACACCAAAGCTCCTGTCACACATCGTGGGGTCACATGGTCAACAGTGTGTATCCGCAACGTGGCAAGGAGATCACCATGGAATCGCGTCTCGACTACTTCGGCCACCCCCTCGCGGGCAAGGTACTGAGGCACGTCAACACAGCCGCCAAAGTGGTGTCGGACTCCACGCTGCCCGGCACCGTCCAGGAGCTGGTGAAGATCCGCGCGAGCCAGATCAACGGCTGCGGTTTCTGCACCGACATGCATACCAAGGACGCCGCGCACGCCGGAGAGAGCGCGCAGCGACTCCACCTGGTCGCGGCCTGGCGGGAGGCCACCGTGTTCACCGAGGCCGAGCGTGCGGCGCTGGAGGTGGCCGAGCAGGGCACCCGTATCGCCGACGCCGCCGGTGGTGTCACCGACGAGGCCTGGGCCCGCGCGGCCAAGCACTTCGACGAGGAGCAGCTCGTCGCCCTCATCTCCCTCATCGCCGTCATCAACGCCTACAACCGCATCAACGTCATCAACCAGCAGCCCGCCGGGGACTATCAGCCCGGCCAGTTCGGCTGACCGGGCTGACAGTCCCCGACCCGATCAGGCAGCACGCCTGCCCCACTCCTGCGAACCGAGAAGGACCCATGCCCAGTTCCACCCCGCAGCACTTCATGGACCGCGTCGCCATCGTCACCGGGGCGGGGTCGGGCATCGGCCGGGCCACCGCCGTGGCCCTGGCCGAGTCGGGGGCGCGTGTCCTCGGCGTGGGGCGCCGTAAGGAAGCCCTGGAGGAGACGGCCCGGGCCCACTCCAATATCGCGGTCCTGCCGCTCGACGTCTGTGAGGAGGGGGCCGCGGACACGGTCGTCACCACCGCCGTGGAGTGGTGGGGCCGAATCGACGTCCTCGTGAACAACGCCGGTGTCACCGCTGTGATGCCGCTGGCCGAGACCGACCGGTCGGTGATCACCAGGCTGTTCGAGGTCAACGTGACGGCGCCGAGCATGCTCGCCCACGCGGCCCTGCCGTATCTGCGTGACTCCTCCGGTTCCGTCGTCAACGTCTCCAGCACCTACGGTCATCGCCCGCTGGCCCAAGGAGCCCACTACGCCGCCACCAAGAGCGCTCTGGAGCAGCTGACACGGAGCTGGGCGCTCGAACTCGCCCCGGAGGGGGTACGGGTGAACGCCATCGCGCCCGGCCCCACCGAGACCGATGTCCTGTCCGCGGCCGGTCTCCCGCAGGACGCCATCGACGCCATGCTCAGCCACGAACGTGACCGCATCCCCACAGGCCGCCTCGGCGATCCCCAGGATGTCGCCGCATGGATCCTGCGCATCGCCGATCCTTCGGGCCCGTACCTCACCGGCCAGGTGCTGACGATCGACGGCGGACTCGAACTCGTCTGACCTCCGAAGCCAGAAGCACGGGTCGCTGTATGCCCGTTCCGGCCATCACACCTCCACGGAAGCAAGCCATGCCCGCAGACACTGTGCCCGATTCACCTCCCCCGCCCCTGCGGCCGTTCCCTGCCGACTGGCAACGAGCGCTTGCCGTCGTGGCCCATCCTGACGATCTCGAATACGGGTGCTCGGCCGCTGTGGCGTCCTGGGTCCAGGAAGGCCGTGAGGTCGCCTACGTCCTCGTCTCACGCGGCGAAGCGGGCATCGACACCCTGCCGCCCGCCGAGGCCGCGCCCCTGCGGGAGAAGGAACAGCGCGCCAGTGCCGCCGCCGTCGGCGTCTCCGTGGTGGAGTTCCTCGACCACCGGGACGGCTCGATCGAGTACGGCATCGATCTGCGTCGCGACATCGCCGCCGCAATTCGCCGTCACCGCCCCGAGGTACTGATCACCCTCAACCACCGGGCGACCTGGGCGCCGGGCGCCTGGAACACCCCGGATCACGTGGCCGTGGGACGCGCGGTCCTCGACGCGGCAGCCGACGCGGGCAATCGCTGGATCTTCCCGGAGCTGACCGAGCGGGAGCTCCCGCCCTGGAACGGTGTGCGCTGGGTCGCCGTGGCCAACTCCCCCGACCCCACCCATGCGGTGCGGGCGGACCGGGGCCTGGAGCATGCGGTGTCGTCGCTGCTCCAACACCGCGCCTACATCGAGGCTTTGACCGACGAGGACCCGGAGACGTACGTGCGCCGCTTTCTGACGGAGAGCACCGGCGCATCCCGTGCACGGTTCGGCGGGAAGCCTGCCGTGGTCTTCGAGTTGTTCAGCCGATGAAGGGACGGACCGGCCACGGCCGCCGTTCCTGCCCGTCCGACGCACAGAGGAGATGGTGAAGATGTCCTATCCGGAACAGGTGTACTGGGGTAGCGGCGGCGAGGTCAGTGCTGATTTCCGTCCCGCGGACACTCCGCCGGATCTCGGTGAAGCCGGCAAGGACGCCGTCCACTATCTGGCGACCACCGCCACCACTCAAGGAGAGTTCGGGCTCTATCGCGTGGAGATGAGGGCGAAGGCCGGCGGGCCCAGGACGCACTTCCACAAGACCATCTCGGAGTCCTTCTACATACTCGACGGCACCGTATGTCTCTACGACGGAGCGCGGTGGATCGATGCCCGCAAGGGCGACTTCCTGCACGTGCCGCAGGGAGGACTGCACGCCTTCCGCAACGACTCCGACGCCCCGGCCGAAATGCTGCTGCTCTTCACGCCGGGCGCACCGCGTGAGGAGTACTTCGAGCAGGTGTCGCAACTGGCCGATGCCACGGATGAAGAGCGCGCCAAGTTCTTCGACAAGCACGACTCCTATTTCGTGGAATAGCCGAGAGTCGTCGTTCCCGGTCTCCGGGACCGGGAACGACGACTCTCGGCTGTTCAGGAGCAGTACGGCCGGTCAGGCGGCGGGACGCGGCGCGCGCCGGTGGGCCCGTCGGGCCAGTTCCTGCTCATCGACCAGTTCGAGCATGGGCTTGCCCGGCGCGCACATCATCGTCACCACGAACCGGGTCCGGGCATCGGGCAGCGCGTTGCCGTCCTGGTAGTGGATCGCGTCGCCGCCCGGTTCCCAGAACGTCCCGCCGGCCTCGACCACGCGCTCGGGTTCGCCCTCGAGCTCGAAACGGACCGCGCCCTCGATGACGTACCCGAACGCCGGTCCCGAGTGCCGGTGCGGCGGGGTTCCCGGGTCTCCCGGCTCCCACTCGACCTCGATGGTCATCGCCGAGGCGCCCTCGGGGACGGAGATCGGTGCGGCGTCCTGCAGCATCTTCGCCGCCGTCTTCCACCCCTCCGACCTTGACCGCAGGCCGGTCCCGTGAGCTGAGTCCTTGTTCGGCACTGTGCTGCACCTCCGTAGGTCCACCGTGCCATGGCTCCCATGGCCCTTCCACAGTGATGACCGGACTCCAAGGGGATCTGTGACACCAACCGACGTGTTGATTTCACAACATTGGCACGAGCCCTGGTCCTAGATGTTGTGAAGGACGGACGTCACCGTCACCGCGCGGGGCGACATGCGTGACGTGGTCGCCGACGCACTCGACGCGCCGGCTTGTAGCATGGGTGATCCACTTCTGGAGGACTCCTATGCGCGCCGGTGACGCAGACTCTCTCGACCAGGCAACCCGGGAGTTCATCGCGGTGCGTCCCCGGCTCTTCGGCATCGCCTATCGGGTGCTCGGGAGTGTCGCGGAGGCCGAGGACATCGTCCAGGACGCGTGGCTGCGCTGGCAGAACACCGACCGCGCCGAGGTCCTCGATTCGACCGCCTTTCTGGCCACGGTCACCTCCCGTCTTGCGATCAACCTCGCCCAGTCCGCGCGCAAGCGCCGCGAGTCCCATGTCGGACCGTGGTTGCCGGAGCCGGTCGACACCAGTGCGGATCCGCAGTTGGGTGCGGAGCGGGCGGAGGCGCTCGATCTGGCGGTGCTGCTCCTTCTGGAGAAGCTCAACCCGGTGGAGCGCGCCGCGTACGTGCTGAGGGAGGCCTTCGAGTATCCGTATCCGCAGATCGCGGACATGCTGGAGACGAGTGAAGCCAACACGCGCCAGTTGGTCAGCCGGTCCCGTAAACGGCTGCGGGCGGAACGCAGGGAGCAGGTGAGTCCGACCGCCCACCAGCGGCTGCTGGAGGTGTTCCTCTCCGCGGCACAGGGCGGCGATCTGAAGGTCCTTGAGGACGTTCTCACCGAGGACGTCGTCAGTTACACCGACGGTGGCGGGGTGCGTGGGGCATCCCGGATTCCGGTCGTCGGACGGCTGCATGTCTCCCGGTATCTCGCCGCCTTCGCGCCCCGGTTCTGGCCTGGGACCGAGGTGCGCCGGGTCGAGGCGAACGGCAGGCCGGCCATCCTCGTCTCGTCCGGCGGCGACGCGGTGGCGCTGTTGTCCGTCGAGGCGTCGACGCGCGGCATCGAACGCATCATGTGGGTCATGAACCCGGAGAAGCTGGCACGTTACGTTGCCTCCCTGAAGGCCTGAGGCAGCCCGGCCGTCGCTTCCGTACCGGGGTGCCCGGTCTCGCGTCACAAGTCGGGTGCCTTGCCGGTCAACTCGTTGTCCGGAACCTGGGGTTCTCCATGACGCGAAGGCGGATCACCAACGATGAACGACCACATCCGGTTGCCCGACCTGTCCACGGACAAGGATTTCCAGGGCGAGTCCTTCGCCCCCATCTACACCACGACCGTGACGGTGAGCGGTGGGGCGGCGGCTCATGGGCGGGCCTCCGGGAAGGCGCGCTCGGACGACGGTGTTCTGGATCTGGACCTGCGTATGCCTGCCGAACTGGGCGGCGACGGTCAGGGGACGAATCCCGAGCAGTTGTTCGCGGCCGGGTTCGCCGCCTGCTTCCACGGCGCACTGAGTCTGGTGGCACGGCAGGCCGCGCTCGACCCCGTCCTGATCTCGGTCGACGCGACCGTCGCGTTCGGGCGGGATCCGGAGGACGGAGGTTACCTGCTCCATGTCGACCTGGTGGTCAAGTGGCCGGGCATCGATCCCGAGATCGCCGCTCCCCTTCTGGAGAAGGCGGATTCGCTGTGCCCGTACGCGCGGATGGCCTGGCACGGCACACCGACCACCATCACGCTGGCTTCCTAGTTCCTCAGGAGGGAAACCACAGGTCGACGTCGGCGGCCTCTCCTGTCCTGTCGAGGCCGGCTCGAAGTACTCCGCGTTGATGGCCGCGTAGCGCGCCCAGCGTTGTGGGATGTCGTCCTCGTGGAAGATGGCCTCGACCGGGCAGACCGGCTCGCAGGGCTCCGCAATGACGTACGTCATCTTCTCCTCCATGGTCCGGCTGGAGGTATGACCGAGGTGCTCGTGCGGGTGTGACATCCCGCGTGTTTTCCGCAGGCTGTGGCCGGTGTTGTCACAGGATGAGGGGTTGTGCGGTCTGAAGGGTGTCCCTTCCGACATGACTCGCCGCATGCGACATCCGAGACGAGGAACACTGTGAACGCATTCGTGATCGTCGGTGGCGGTCTCGCCGCGGGCAAGGCGGCAGAGGCACTGCGGGAGCGGGGCCACAGCGGTCCGCTCGTCATCATCGGCGACGAGCGGGAGAAGCCCTACATCCGGCCGCCGCTGTCCAAGGGGTATCTGCTGGGCAAGGAGGAGCGCGATTCGATCTTCGTGCACCCGGACGACTGGTACCGCGAGCACGAGGTCGAGCTGCTGCTGGGGACGAGAGCGCGTGCGGTCGACGTGCGGGCGCGGCAGGTGGAGCTGGACGACGGCCATCGGGTTTCCTACGCCAAGCTCCTGCTGGCCACCGGTTCGTCACCGCGTCGGCTGTCGGTTCCGGGGGCGGACCTCGACAACGTTCTGTATCTGCGCCGGGTGGGCGACAGTGAGCGGCTCAAGTCCGCCTTCACCGCAGGTGCGAAGATCGTTGTGATCGGTGCGGGGTGGATCGGTCTGGAGACGGCCGCGGCCGCACGCACGGCCGGTGCCGACGTGACGGTGCTCATGCACTCCGAGCTGCCCCTGCTGAAGGTGCTGGGCCGGGAGGCCGCGGAGGTGTTCGCCGCCCTCCATGTCGAACACGGCGTCCAGCTGCTGCCCGACGTACAGGTCGAGGCCCTCACCGGAACGGACGGCCGGGTGAGCGGAGTCCGGCTGGGCGACGGCAGGCATCTGGAGGCGGACGCGGTGGTCGTCGGGGTCGGTATCACCCCCAACGTCGAACTCGCCCAGGAGGCCGGCGTGGACGTGCGCAACGGCATCGTGACCGACGCCCACCTGCACACTTCCGTCGCAGATGTCTACGCCGCGGGTGACGTCGCCAACGCCTACCACCCGCTGCTCGGCCGGCATCTGCGCGTCGAGCACTGGGCCAACGCGCTCAACCAGCCGCGTGTGGCGGCGCTCGGCATGCTCGGCGAGGACGCCGTCTACGACCGGTTGCCGTACTTCTACACAGATCAGTACGACCTCGGAATGGAGTACACGGGATACGTCGAACCCGGTGGCTACGACCGTGTCGTCTTCCGCGGTGAGCCGGCAAAGCGACAGTTCATCGCGTTCTGGATGGCGGGAAGCCGGGTGCTGGCGGGGATGAGCGTCAACGTGTGGGACGTGATCGATCCGATCCGGGACCTCATCGTCTCGGGGGCGGACCTCGACGACGCGCTCCTGTCCGACCCTGACGTACCCCTGGACCGCGTCCTGCCCTGACGCCGGAACGGTGTCACAGAAACCCCGATGGTCCGGTCGTAGTGAGTGACAACCTTGGCGATCGGAGAAGACCGTGGCTCTCACCGAACAACATCTTTCCACCATGGTGCTGGTGATCGGCACCGGCGGAGCCGGGCTGCGAGCGGCGATCGAACTGGCCGAAGCCGGTGTCGACGTCCTCGCGGTCGGCAAGCGCGCCAAGGAGGACGCCCACACGGCGCTCGCCGCCGGAGGGATCAACGCCGCCCTGTCCACCATGGATCCCGAGGACAGCTGGCAGCAGCACGCCGCCGACACGCTCAAGGAGAGCTATCTGCTGGCCGACCCGCGCACCGTCGAGATCGTCACCCAGGGCGCGGCCCGCGGCATCGACGACCTGGAGCGCTATGGCATGGCCTTCGCCAGGGAGGAGGACGGCCGGATCTCCCAACGGTTCTTCGGCGCGCACAAGTTCCGGCGCACGGCCTTCGCCGGCGACTACACCGGGCTGGAGATCCAGCGCACGCTGATCAGGCGTGCGGAGCAGCTGAGGGTACCGGTGCTCGACGGTGTCTACATCACCCGGCTGCTGGTGCACGACGGTGCGGTTTTCGGCGCCTACGGCTTCGATCTCACGAGCGGCCGGCGCTGCCTGATCCACGCGGACGCGGTCATTCTGGCCGCGGGCGGCCACACGCGTATCTGGCGGCGTACCTCCTCGCGGCGCGACGAGAACACGGGCGACTCCTTCCGTCTGGCCGTGGAGGCCGGTGCCCGGTTGCGCGACGCCGAGCTGGTGCAGTTCCATCCGTCCGGGATCATCGAGCCGGAGAACGCGGCCGGCACGCTGGTCAGCGAGGCCGCCTGGGGTGAGGGCGGAGTGCTGCGCAATGCGCTCGGGGAACGGTTCATGGCCCGCTACGACGCCGACCGCATGGAGCTGTCCACCCGCGACCGCGTGGCCCTGGCCTCGTACACCGAGATCAAGGAGGGGCGAGGGACGCCCAACGGAGGCGTGTGGCTCGACGTCTCCCACCTGCCACGGCAGACGATCATGACGCGGCTGCCCCGGGTCTACCAGACGCTGCTCGAGCTGCAGATGCTGGACATCACCCGGGAACCGATCGAGATCGCGCCCACCGCGCACTACTCGATGGGCGGAGTGTGGGTGCGTCCGGAGGACCACAGCACCGATGTGCGGGGCCTGTATGCCATCGGTGAGGCGTCGAGCGGGCTGCACGGCGCCAATCGTCTCGGCGGGAACAGTCTCATCGAGCTGCTGGTCTTCGGCCGGCTCACCGGGCAGGCGGCCGCCGCCTACTCGCAGTCGCTGACCGCACAGCCGCGGTCGGCGTCGGCCATCGCCGGGGCCCGTGCCGAGGTGGACGGCCTTCTCGCCGCGGACGGCCCGGAGAACGTCCGAGCGCTGCAGCGGGCCATCCGGAACACGATGACCGAGCATGCCGGTGTGGTCCGTGACGAGGAGGGCCTGCGCGCGGGACTCGCGGAGCTCTCGGTGATCGAGAAGCGGATGCAGGACGTCGGCGTACACCCGGACATCGCCGGTTTCCAGGACCTCGCGCACGCCTTCGATCTGCGGTCCGCCGCCCTGGCCGCCCGGGCCACCCTCGAATCGGCGCTGGAGCGTCGTGAGACGCGCGGCTGTCACAACCGCAGCGACCATCCCGACCTGGATCCCGCTCTGCAGGTCAATCTCGTGTGGTCGCCGACGACCGGTGTCACCCGCGAGAGCATTCCGGCCGTTCCTGACGAGATCTCCTCCCTGATGGAAGAGGTCTCGACCGAGGGAAAGCTTGCCGAATGAGAATCTTGCCGATTCTTTCGGGCCCGCTGTCACACACAGCGGTGCTGCCCGGTCTCTTCTAGTGCAGACCGAATAAGACGATGTGAACCCACGAGAGGAATCCGTTATGAAGGTCGTAGTGATCGGTGGCACCGGGCTCATCGGCTCGAAGCTGGTCGGCAAGCTCAACGAGCACGGCCACGAGGCGGTCGCGGCGGCGCCCCGACACCGGTGTCAACACCCTGACGGGCGAGGGCCTGGCCGAGGTCCTCAAGGGTGCGTCGGTCGTCGTGGACGTGTCCAACTCGCCCTCCTTCGAGGACGAGGCCGTCATGGACTTCTTCCGCACCTCCACGACGAACGTCCTCAAGGCGGAGGCCGAGGCCGGTGTGACACACCACGTCGCACTGTCCGTGGTCGGGACCGAGCGGCTTCAGGGGAGCGGGTACTTCCGCGCCAAGCTGGCCCAGGAAGAGCTGATCAAGGCGTCCGGTATCGCCTACTCCATCGTCCATGCCACCCAGTTCTTCGAGTTCGCGAAGGGGCTCGCGGACGGGGTCACCGAGGGCGACACCGTGCGCCTGCCCGCCGCGAAGATCCAGCCGATCGTCTCCGACGACGTGGCCGCGGCCGTCGGCCGTACCGCGGTCGGTTCCCCGGTCAACGGCGTGGTCGAGGTGGCCGGTCCCGAGGCGTTCGAGCTCGAGGAGTTCATCCGTATGGGACTCGCCGCCCACGACGATCCCCGCAAGATCGTCACGGACCCGCAGGCGACGTACTGGGGCGCCGAGTTGCAGGAGGACACGCTTCTGCCGGGTCCCGACGCGACCGTCGCCGAAACCCGGTTCGCCGACTGGCTCGCGCAGCAGAAGTAGCCGCCACAGGTGGCCCCCGCCGGCGACGGGGGCCACCTGATGTCTCCGGCAGCGGGGAATGGATCCGGATTCCTGGTTTCATGACCGGCGGAATTTCGCATCAGGAGAATTCCTGAGGGAAGCGAAACGATGAATCAAGCCACTGATTGCCCCACCGATATCGCGACCGCCGTCGTATCGCTGACCGCGGAAGCGGCGGAGCTGGAAACTCGTATGCACGCGATCCGCCGAGAACTCGCGGACGTCAGGGAACGCATGCAAGCGGTCACCGCCGCCCTGTCAGCGACCCGCGGGTAGCCGACCGGCGTCCGTGGCGAGAACCCTCCCCAGGCGCTCGACGTCACCGGACCGGGCCGCCCCGAAGAACGCCTGGACGAGCCTGCGGTGCGCGACCGAATCCACCGGCTGCCGGCGGCGGTCGGCAGCCAGGCGCTGCTGGGCGCGTGACACCTGCTGCCTGGTATTGGCGACGCTCAGGCCCAGCAGTTCGGAGATCCGGACATACGGGTGGCCGAACCCCTCGCGCAGCAGGTAGGCGGCACGCTGCGTGGGTGTGAGGGTCTCCATCAGCAGCAGGACCGCTCGCTCCACGGCGTCCTGCTGCTCGGCCACCGCCTCCGGGCTCGCGTGGCCGTCGACCAGGTCCAGAAGCCAGGGGCTGCTGCACGACTCGCGGCGCCGCCAGGCGGACTGCACCACGTTGATGGCCAGGCGCACGGTCGGTTCGGCAGGTCGTTGCACTGGGTTTCACCTCTATGACAGAACACCCTGTGAAGGTGTGACACACACGGTGGTATTCGCGGCGACGCAAAGCCCCAGCGGGGCGGTGGTGCGGCGCGGCAGGCCGTCGAGGAACCCCATGTCACGAGATGCGCGTCTGGCCGGTCTAACGGAGTGAGGCGTGAAGTGAGGTGGGGTATGGAGGACGCGGACGCGATGCCGATCGCGGAACTGCTGGAAGAGCGTCGGTATCTGCTGGACGTGGCCTACTGGATGCTGGGCAGCGCCGGTGAGGCCGAGTGCGTGGTGGATGAGGCCTACCGGCGGTGGTACGGGCTCTCGGAGGCGGCCCGCCAGGAGGTTGTCCGGCCCCGGTCCTGGCTGGCAAGGACCGCGGGCCGCAGTTGTCTGGGGCGACTCGCACTCACCGATCGGGGTGGGGGCGCCGCGCAGGACGCCGACGGGCCGGTGGCAGGTCTGGCGGCGAAGGTCAGCGGGATTCTGCTGGACGCGCTGGGGACGCTGTCGCCTGCCGAGCGGGCGGCGTTCGTGCTCAACGACGTCTTCGGGATGCGGCCGGCCGCGGTGGCCGACATCGTGGGGCGCTCGGAGCCGGAGTGCGCCGAACTCGCCGAACGAGCTCGTGACTGTCTGCGGCACCGGCGTTCGCATCCCGTGTCCGCGGAGGAACAGGACGCTCTGGTCCGCGGGGTCGAGCGGGCCTGTGCGGCGCAGGACGCGGAGCTGCTGGCGTCTCTGCTGGCGCCGGATGTCACGGCGTTCTTCGACGGCGGCGGCAAGGTACGGGCGTCGGGCAGGCCGGTGCACGGCGGCCGGCAGGTCGCCCGCAGTCTGCTGACCCTGCTGGCCCACCGGCCGCGCACCACGGTGACCCCTCAGTCCGTCAACGGCCGTACCGGCCTGGTCGCCCGCTACGACCGCCACGTCGCCGCGGTCATCACCCTCGACATCGCCGACCATCACATCGCCCAGGTCTGGGTCGTCCTCAACCCCGACAAGCTCCGCTCCTGGAACCAGCCCCGTACCCCTGGCACCTGACGCCGACGCCGGCGGTTCCACGTCGACACCGTGTGTCCGTGTGCCGTCGTCGCGTCCCGCGGCCACCGACCGAAATTTCTCTTTCCGGTCCTGTCACAGACGCATGATCACCCCGGTCTATGAAGGCAGGCGCGCCGACAGTCAGCCGCCACCGCCGGAACGGAGACAGCGGGATCATGCATTGCGAACCGTCCCCCACGGCAGGTGACCTCGAAGAGGCTCTCTCGGTCTTCGTGCAGCACAGAGCACGTCTCTTCGGCATCGCCTACCGAGTGCTCGGCAGCGCGGCCGAGGCAGAGGACGTGGTGCAGGAAGTCTGGTTGCGCTGGCAGAAGACGGACCGCTCCGTGGTGAACAGCCCGGTGGCCTTCCTCTCCAGCACCGCGACCCGCCTGGCCATCAACATCGCGCAGTCGGCGCGGGTACGCCGGGAGACCTACATCGGCCCCTGGCTGCCCGAGCCCGTCGACACGAGCTCGGACCCCGAGGTGGGAGCCCAGCGCGCCGAGGCACTGGAGCTGGCGCTTCTGCTGGTGCTGGAGAGGCTGAGTCCCACCGAGCGGGCCGCGTACGTGCTGCGCGAGGCGTTCGACTACGGCTATCCCGAGATCGCCGAGATCCTTCAACTCAGCCTCGTCAACGTGCGGAAGATCGTCAGCCGCGCTCGCAAGCACCTGTCGGAGGAGCAGCGCGAGAGCGTGGACACCTCCGAGCATCGACGCCTGCTCAGCGTCTTCGTCTCAGCGGCTCAGACCGGGGACGTGGCGTCACTGGAGGCCCTTCTCACCCCCGACACCGTCAGCCTCTCCGACGGCAACGGTGTGCGGGGCTGCGCGCGGATCCCTGTGCTGGGCCGTGCTCGGGTGGCGAAGATGGTGACCTATCCCAGGCTCTGGCAGGACGCCGAGCCCAGGTTCGTCGACGCCAACGGCCGCGCGGGTGTGATGGTCTACCGGGACGACCGCCCCGTGGCGTTCATGACGATGGCCGCCTCGAAGGAAGGCATCCACCAGTTGATGTGGGTGTTCAGCCCTGGCAAGATCGCCGCGTTCCTCGATTCACGCTCCCGCCTCGCAGCCGGTCTCCGTGCAGCTCGAGCGACTTCCTGACCGAGGCCGCCGGCCTCGAAGCCAGTGTGCGCATACCGCATCCACACCCATTGCGTCAGCCGCGAACAGTGGCAATCATTGGTTCCGCTTGGGCTACTGCCTATGATGTCGAAGGTACCCGTACCCGCGTCCGGACCAAGCGGCACCGCAGGTGAGCCGGGGCGCGGCACCGAGGGTGAGGATGAGAGGAACACATGGTCTCCGTAACCCACGTGGCGCATGACATCGAGGTCACGGCCGAGGGGCTGCAAGCGGAACTGGCCCGGCTGGAGCTTCAGAAGCAGGCGCTGGAAAGGGAATTGGCCGCGGTCGTGGCGCACCTCGCGTCCGTGCAGCGCACTCTGAGCACCTTTGAGTCACTGATGCGGGATCCGGCTGCCGGGGAGCGCGGTCAGGCCTCGGTCGCGACCGCCTCGCAGAAATCCGCCGCCGTTCCCTCGCCGGGCACTCCGGACACCACAACACCTGCCACAACGCCGTCCGCCTCGCCGAAGGCTCGCAAGGCTCGAAGTGGCAAGAGTGCGGGACGTCCCGCTGCCG
This sequence comes from Streptomyces sp. NBC_00019, assembly GCF_045041015.1. Classification (NCBI taxonomy): domain Bacteria; kingdom Bacillati; phylum Actinomycetota; class Actinomycetes; order Kitasatosporales; family Streptomycetaceae; genus Streptomyces; species Streptomyces sp. NBC_00019. The sequence goes on along the minus strand of NZ_CP108302.1, from coordinate 9,636,654 downwards.
ACGCCGCCGACCCGGACGGGCAGAAGCAGTACGGCCAGCTCACCGAGCAGATCATGGAGTACTTCGCCGCGGTCGGTGATGTCGATGTGCGGGCCCGTGATGTCGCGGCGGCTCTCGGGCGGGACTCCGACAGCGGAAGCATCAACGCGGTCCGCAGCACGCTCGATCGCCTCGTCGGCACGTCGCGTGTCCGCCGGGCCGGGCGCGGCCTGTACCGCGCGCAGGCTTCCTGACTCCACGTTCCGCGCGCCGGGCCCCGGGAGGCCTGGGCGGGCGGCTGAGCATGGTCCCGGGCGCCACTCATCGGGGGAGTGGGCGGCGCACGGAACACTGTGTCGATTCTACCAATGTTTCTCCTGTGCGGCGGAAGCTGTCACACAACACTGTGATCCACGTGTCGACGCCGGAGAATCAGTCACGTCTTCTTGCGCAGCAGGCGGGTGATCTCCCGGCCCGCCTCGTGCGTCAGCCGCGCGCTTCTCCCGTTGCTGACACCGAGCGCGGTGGCGAGCCTGCGTGCGTGCAGGTCGACCGCCGACTCGACGAGTTCGGCGAACGTGTCCGCCGCGTCCCGGCCGCCGCGCCAGGCACTCACCGATGTCACCGCCGCGACCAGCGCCGCGGGCCACCACCACGGGGCCACGGCGAGATACAGCAGAGCCCAGCCGGCGCGACGCGCGGCGGAGCTGAAGGCGTCCCGCGCCGTCGTCAGGTCCGTCCGAGGTGTCTGGGGCAGCAGCAGCCACAGACGCGGCCACGCGGAGGACAGATCGATCCGGTAGGCGTCGAACACCCGGTGGTCGACGGCCGTGAGCCGGTCCCCCATCCACGTGGGGCGCCGGGGCGGGGCGAGGGAGATGCGGTTGCGTGCTTCGTTCAGGGCGATCGTGTCCGCTTCGGCGGGCGGGGTCCGGTCGGGGTCGAGTTCGTCGGGTACGTCCGCTGCGGCGGCGCGGCTGCGTACGGCGCTGTGATAGCGGTCCTGGGCCTGGGTCCAGCGGCGAGAGCGCCACCGCGTGAGCGGAGCCGCGGCCCGGTCCAGGGGTGCGGGCCACTCCCCCAGCCACAGCCGCTCGACGGCACCGCCGAGGAACGAGGCCAGCATGCTCGCGCCCGCCGCGGCGGCCACAACGAAGGCGGCGGCGACGACGATCGTCCCGTTGGAGTGCGCGGCGGGGCTGCCGGCCATGTCGTCCAGTCGGTCCGTCAGAAGACCGACGTCGAAGGCGTCTCGGTGTCCCAGGACGGAACCGGCGGCGGCCACGGACACATAGAGCAGACCGGGCAGGACCAGCACCGAAACCCAGGTGTCCGCCAACTTCCCGCCCAGGGTGGTGAGAAAGGCGTCCACGGATCAGAACCTCCTCAGCCGCAACGGCAGTCCAGTGACACGACACGACGGCGCGTCGGTTCCGTCAGGGATGTTGAAAGCATGGACCAGACGGGTGCAACCGTCCTCCTGGCGTGGGCAGAAGTAGAACTCCTCGAGAGGGTGGCCTCCTTCTGCATCCGCAAGGGCAGGGACAGGCCCTCGTAGAGCCCCCGGGACACCGCACCGGCGCAGTAGCTCGGCGGTCTGACCCAGCAGCGTCGGCACATCGGCGGCGGATCCAGCCAACTCCCCCAGGATGCGCTCCAGTTCCTCACGCACACCCTTCCGGGCCGCCACCGCACGCATATCGTCGACCCGCTCGCAGATCCAGGCGACTTGCTGGGCCTGTCGGTCGTTCATCACCGTTGAGTCCCCCGCATTCACCCGGTCCGTCCTCGATCGACAGCGCTTTCGTTCCCCCGTGTGTGGCCGTACCGTACTGGCACGCGCTCGGCTGACGGGAAGCGGGGGCAATGGCGCTGCAGTTGCGTGACGAACTCACCCGGGCGCTGCTGGCGCGGCTGAGCCTGTTCGCCGCCACGATGGACCGGGACGCGGTGCTGGCGCCCGAAGCGGTGCGGCAGGCGCGGGAGTTGATGTCCTGTGTCGCCGATCCCGCCCGCGATCCACAGGCCGTCGGCGCCGTGGCCGGGCTGTACCGGGCGCGGTCCATGCTGCTCACGGGTGAGGCGGCGGCCGAGGCGCTCGCCATCGCGGAAGCCCTGCGGGGCCTGGCGGGCCCGGGGGGCGACGAGGAGGCCGTGGACGACCGGCCGGACGAGCCCGTCGAGGAGACCTGGGCTCGGCTGGTCGAACTGGACCGCCGCGCGGCCCTGTTGGAGCAGGCGGCGGTGAATTCACACGGCGATGTGGAGTTGCTGGCACAGGCGGAGGCGGCGGCCCGTGCGACGGTGAGCGCGGCGCCCAGGGCACTGCTGCCGCAGCGGGCCTCGGCACTGCGGCGTCTGGGCAGCATCCTGCGTCTGCGCTACGAGGCCCAGGGCGACCCGGCGCAGCTGGACGAGGCGATCCTGGTGCTCCGCGAGGCCGAAGTGGCTCACGGCAGCGGACATCCCGACCGCGGCGCGCTCGCCACGACCCTGGGGGTGGCGTTGCGGCTGCGGTACGAGCGGACCAACGCGCTGGGCGACCTGGAGGAGGCGGTGCGGTTCGGGCGCGTGGCCGTGGCGGCGGCCGAGGACGATCGTCGAGCGGCCGCCTCCGGCCCCAACGGGGCTGAGGTGGACCCGAATTGGGCCGGTTGCCTGCACAATCTCGGTATCGCGCTGCGGCTGCGCCACGAGCGGCTGGGCGAGCCGGCGGATCTCCAGGAGGCTCAGCGGCTGGGGCGGGAGGCGGCTGCGGCCTCCGTGCCCGGCCACCCCGGGTTCGGCATGATCCGCCTCGGCCTCGGCAACGCCACGACCGGCGAGGAGAGGATCGCGGCCTACGAACAGGCACTGGCCGGACTGCCGTCCGAGGACCCCGCACGACCCCGCCTCCTCGGCAGCCTCGCCGACGCCCTGACGCAGATCTGCGTCCAGGGAGGCTCGCCGGCGGTCGCCGCCCGCGCGGGGACACTGCTCGACGAGGCCCTCGCCGCCGTGCCGGACGCTCACGCCGATCAGGCCCAACTGCTGTATCTGCGCGGCAGGTTGTTGACCGCGAGGCTCTTACGGACCGGCACGACGCTCGGCGGTGTGCCCACGCGGCAGCTTGAGGAAGCCCTTCAGTGCCACCGTGCCGCGGCCGTCCACCCGGCGGCGACGCCACGCGTCCGGCTGTGGTCCCTGACGCACTGGGCCAACCTGGCCATGGCCGCCGGCGACGTACACCAGGCGGCACACGCCTACGAGGACGCCGTGGCGCTCCTGCCCGTCCTCACCCCGCGGAACCTCACCGACACCGACACCGAGCACACCCTGACCGCGCTCTCCGGACTGGCCTGCGACGCCGCGGCCTGCCACGTGGCCGCCGGCGACCCGGAACGCGCGCTGGCCCTGCTGGAGCTGGGCCGTGGGGTGTTGCTCGGGCGCGGGCTCCAGGGCCGTGACGACATGTCCGAACTCGCCCGGCAGGACCCGCACACGGCCGAACGGCTGCTCGCGCTGCGCACCGCGCTGGACACCCCCGCTCCCGCCACCGCGGACCGCCTCACGGACGGCGCCACCGCCGCGGACACCCGGCACGTCCTCGCCGGACAGTGGTACGACCTGCTCACCGAGATCCGCACCACCCGGCCGGGGTTGCGGCACTTCCTTCAACCGCCTCCGGTGTCGGACCTGTTGACGCAGGCGGACGCCGGTCCCGTCGTGGTGGTCAACGTGAGCCGCTTCCGCTGCGACGCCCTGCTGCTCACCCGGGGCGGGCTGCGCGTGGTGCCGCTGCCGGAGCTGACCCTCGACGGTGTCCGGCAACACGTCGAGGCGTTCCTCACCGCTCTGCGGGGATTCACTGACCCGGAGCGTGACTTCCTGGAGGATCCCGACCGCCAGGACGTCCTCGACCTGGTCCTGCGCCGGCTCTGGGACACCGTGGCGGGGCCGGTCCTCGACGCGCTCGGAATCGACGGCGTATCCGCACATCCCACGCCGCAGCGGCTGTGGTGGGTACCCACGGGACCGCTCACCCTCTTGCCGCTGCAGGCGGCGGGGTATCACCGCGAGATCGGCCGACCGGTGCCGCGTACGGTCCTCGACCGGGCCGTCTCGTCGTACACCCCCACCGTACGAGCCCTTGCGCACACCCGCGGCCGAGCAGACCACTCCCGCCGCCGCTCGCAGGGGGGCAACGGTCGCACACGCCTGCTCCCGCGCCGCACCGCGCCCAGCGGCTTTCTGGTCGTCTCCGTCCCCGAAGTACCGGGAGCAGACAGCCTGGAACGGGCGGCCGAGGAGGCGGCCCTGCTGGCGCGGACCGTGGCCGGAGCGCGGGTCCTGGGCGGCACGGACGCCACCCGCAGCCGTGTGCTGGAGGAGATCGGGCACCACGGCTGGCTGCACTTCTGCGGGCACGGTGTGACCGAACCGGACAGTCCGTCCCGCAGTCACCTGGTGGTCCACGATCCGGCCGACCGACGCCTGACGGTCGCCGACATCTCCCGGCTCGACCTGCCCGGCGCGGAGCTGGCCTATCTGTCCGCATGCGGCACCGCAGGCACCGGAGCCGCCCTCGCCGACGAGGCGCTCCATCTGGCCAGCGCGCTCCAACTCGCCGGATATCGCCATGTCGTGGGCACACTGTGGGAGACCGACGACGCGGTCGCCCTTGACCTGGCCGAGAAGACGTACGCGGCTCTGGGGGCGCCCCGGCCGGTGGCGGAACGCTCGGCTCAGGCCCTTCACACCGCTGTACGCACCGTGCGCGATCTGTACCGGGACAGCCCGTGGTTCTGGGCCGCCCATGTCCATGTAGGCATGTGAACGCAGATACGGGGAGGGGCAGCGGATGAGGATGTGGAAGAGGAACGGCGGGGCCAGATCCCGGGACCAGGCGGTCCAGAGCGCCTACCAGTACGACCACGCCATCTCCGAGGAACTCGCCCGCGAGGCCGCGGAGGCGGGCAGCCCGCAGGCCATGGCCGTCTACGGCATCGGCCTCGGTGACCTGGGCCGGACCGACGAGGCGGTGCACTGGCTGGAGAAGGCGGCGGACGCCGGGGATCCGCTGGCGCCGGCCGCCCTGGCCACGCTCCACTGGGACCGGCAGAACGCCGTACAGGCCGTCCGCTGGCTGCGTACGGCCGAGACCGCCCAGGGGCCGGTGGACGCCCGGATCTCGCTGTTACAGGTGTGGGCCCGCAGCACCGTCCCGTTCGACCGGCCACCTCGACCGGCCGGAACTCCCACCACCGACGCCGAGAAGGGCCGTGCCGCGGAGCGCGGCGGCGGCCTCTCCCCCGCCGACTGGGAGGAGATCCGGCAGAACCTGGGAGAGCACCGGTACGGCGATCCACGGGTGCTGTGCCTCGTCGCGCCCATCGCCATCGAGGCCGAGGCCTGGTTCACCGCCGCAGCCGAGACCGCGAAAGCGGGTGTCGGAGACATACCGGACGGGCTGAGCCTGTCCCCCGACAACTGGCCCGTGCTCAAGGAAGTCCTCAGCCCGGACGACGACATGGCGCCGGAGCACCAGCTGACGGTGGGGGCTCTCGCCGCGCAGGCCGGGGACCTGGCCGGGGCGGAGGAGTGGTTCGCCGCCGCCGCCCGAAGTGGTGACCCGACGGCGCTGCTGTACCGGGCCGAGGTCCACCGCGACCGCCATGACATGGAGCGGGCGGAACCGTACTTCGAGGCGGCCTCCGACGCGGGGAGCGCGGAGGCCCAGTACGCGCTGGGCCACTGGTACGCCGGACGCGGCGATCATCAGGGCGCCGAGCGCTACTACCGTCTGGCCGCCGAGGCCGGGTGCACCGACGCCTGGCTGAATCTCGGCGTGAGCCTGCGGCAGCTCGGCAGGCTCGACGAGGCCGAGCGGTGCTGTCGCCGGGCGATCGAACTGGGCGAGGTCGGCGACGGCTGGAACAACCTCGGCAACCTGATGCGGCAGCGGGAACGGATGGGCGAGGCCGAGGAGTGCTGGCGCAAGGCCGCCGCGGCCGGCAGCGGCCCGGCCATGACGAGCCTGGGCGTCTGCCACTACGGGCGCGGCGAGGTTCAGCAGGCCGAGCAATCGTTCCGCGGGGCCGCGGAGACGGGTGACCCCACGGGCATGCTCAACCTGGCGACCCTGCTCAAGCAGACGGGCCGTATGGCGGAGGCCGAGGGCTGGTTGCGGCGGGCGGCCGGGGCGGCGTCCCCCTCCGCGGGCGTAACGCTCGGGGCCACCGCGCCATCGGAGACGCCCTCCTCCGACCGCGACGCCGTCGCCCGCTGGCTGTCCCGGAGCGCTACCGACGGGGACCCCGCCGTACAGGAAGCCCTGCGGCGGCTGCGGCGCGAGGAGGGATGACGCGGCGGCTTCCGGCTGACCGGAGGCACCTTCACACGGTTCGTTTGGCCCCGTAGTAGCCGTGGCTCATCCGGAACCTCATGGCGTCGGTGCCGTCTGCCTGGATGTGCTCGCTCAGCATCGACCTCAGCGGTTTGGGCAGTCCCCTCCCGTGTGCTTCGGTCCACTTGGTGGAGCCGAAGAGTTCCGCCGCCCCGTCGAGCCGGTCCGGGCTCGAAGGCCGCGTGGCCGCCGCGGCGAGGACGAGGGCGGGATCCTCGCCCAGGAGTTGCTCCTGCACGGCCATGTCGTACCACTGAAGGGCGCCGGTGGACTCCCTGGAGGGAATTCCGGCCCAGGCCAGGAGGACACGGATCCGCTCGATCCCGTCGGGGTAGTGCTGTCGGCTGAGAGCGGCGAGCCGGTCCTTGGCCTCTTGAAGCCGGCGCGACCAGGCCATGTGGTCGCGCCCCGGCGGCTGTGCCACGTCCGCGGCCGCGTCGGACAGCCCGGCGGGCGCGGCCAGGACCCAGCGCGTCCGGCGCCGGTCGGCTTCGGCCTCTTGTGCGGCCAGCTCCGACTGGACCTCCCGAGAGCGGGTCAGACCTCGCTCCGCGAGCCACTCGGTGAGTGCCGGTCCGTCCCGCAGGTCGGCGTCGCAGTCGCCGAGCCCGCGGAGACCGGACTGGTGGTGCAGCACCCAACAGGCGAGCAGCTCGCCGTTCACGTCGTGCACCATGATCGTCGGCCAGCCCATGCACCGGCACCGGTCGCCCGTGCCGCCGTCCTCGATGGCCAACAGCCGGGCCAGGTCGGCGATCTCGGCGCCGCTGACCACGGTCCGTGCCACGTCGGCGCGGTCGACCGCGTCACGCGGGCCCTCGACGATCACGACGTGCCCGGCACGGTTCAGCACCTCCCCCAGCCGAGCTGTTGTCGGGGCGCCCTCGGCCATGCCCGCCGTTCCCTCGTAGATCACGCCCGCGAGGATATCGACAGCCTCTCGGCACCTCGACCGCTCAGCTCCCCGGCGTCAGTCCCCGTGACGACCGGACGGACATCACGGGCCGTTGCTCACCGGTGCCAGAGCCGCCAGTCCGCCGGCGAGCAGCATCAGCACGAGCAGCCATGCGCGCAGTCGTCCGTTCAGTTTCCGCGTCACTCCGGCCCCCTTCTGTCAGCCGCCCCCGGTGCAGGGGCAGGCTCGGACTTTTCTCCCCCGTGCTCCAGCCAACCTAGTGCTGTGCTCAGAGCGTGGACAGGTCGATGGCTCGGTCGATGTCCTGCGGCCGCAGTACGCGCAGAATGCCTTCCAGGAGGTAGTAGTCGGCGTAGGGAAGGGAGATCTCGATCCCGTCCTCGGCGGGCCGGTTGCGGGTGCAGCGGGCCACGGTCGCGTCGGCGCGGGTCGACTTCGTCGTCAGGCAGGTCTGGGACAGGGCGGTGAGCAGGCGTAGCGCCGCGTCGCGGTAGGACGGCGTGCCGGTGGCCGTGGAGAGGTCGAGGAGGCCGCAGGCCATGATCGCGCCGGCCGAGGCATCCTTGATGTCGTGGGGCTGTTGGGGTGCTCGGTAGTCCCATACCGGGATGTGGTCCGGGGTCAGCGCGGCCAGTGCGTAGTCGGCGAGTGTGCGGGCGGTGGACAGGAAGTCGGGGTTTCCGGTTCGTCGGTACATCGTGGTGAATCCGTAGAGGCCCCAGGCCTGTCCGCGTGACCAGCAGGAGGTGGGGCTGTAGCCCTGCACGGTGTTCGGGCCGATCGGGGTGCCGGTGTTCGGGTCGAAGTCGTAGACGTGCGGGGTCGATCCGTCCGCGCGCGGGAAGACCCGTCGAGTGGTCTTCGCGTGTTCCACGGCGATGTCCAGGTACTTCTGGTCGCCGGTCTGCCGGCTCGCGAACGCCAGCAGGTCCAGGTTCATCATCGTGTCGATGATGACCCGGCCCGCGTTCTTCTGATCGTTCAGTGCGCCCCATGCCCGGATGAAGTGGCCGCGCGGGTTGTACCGCTGGATCAGTGAATCGGCCGCCTGTACGGCACCGGTGCGCCAGGCGTCGTCGCCGGTCAGCCGCCAGGCGGTGACCCAGGACGGGTAGAAGAGGAAACCGAGGTCGTGGGTACCGGTGTCGTACTGCCGAGGAGCCAGCTTCTGTGCGGATGCCAGCGCCCAGGTGCGGAAGTCGTCGTCCTGGCTGTGGAGCCATGCCATCCACAGGATTCCGGGCCAGAACCCGCCCACCCAGTCGCCGTTCTGGGAGTAGACCCATTTCTCGAATCTGGTTCCGACCGGGAACGCGGTCACGTTCGGCGCGACGGTGCGGAGTTTCTCGACCGCGAAGTCGGCCGCCGAGCGCAATACGTGCACGGTCGGCGCCGGTAACCGGCTTTCGGCCGCGGCCACAGGTGGTGTCGAGGCGGCGAACGACGCTGCGGCACCGGCCGCTGTCGTCAGCACGCTACGCCGGGAAACGCTCATGTCTGGCCTTCCAGCGGGGAGTTGGGGCGGCTAGCGGTGGCAGGTGGAGATGCCCGGACTCCACCGGCAGGCGATGCCCGCGAAGCCACCGTTGTCGGTGACGTCTATGTCGAGCGTGTCGCCGCCGCGCAGGACCGTACGGTCCTGGACGAGTCCGTCGGCGCCGTCACGGATCGTCTCGACCAGCCATCGTCCGGCGCCGATCGCCAGCGGCACTTCGGCGGTGCGGGCGGTACCGGAGTACACCCCGCCCAGGAACCAGCGGTCGCCGTCGCGGCGGGCGAGAACGGCCTCCCGACCGGGGCCGCCTGCGAGCAGTCGGGTGTCGTCCCAGGCGGCGGGCAGTTGGTCGTAGAAGTCGCGGGCGAGGGGTCGTTCGTCGTACGACTCCGGTGTGCCGGCGTACATCTGCAGGCCCGACTCGTAGACGACGGCGAGTCCGGTCTCGGCGGCGTCGGAGTTGGGGCGCAGACCGACGCGTTGGAAGGCGCCGGGGGTGAAGTCCATGGAGCCGATGACGTTGCGGGTGAAGGGCAGGGTGGTGAGGTGGGCGGCGGTGTTGGTGCGCTTCTCCTCGCCTGCGACGCCTTCCAGGGTCATGACCTGGGGCCAGGTGCGTTGCATGCCCTTGGGGACGGTGGAGCCGTGGAAGTCGACCATGAGGTGGTGGGCGGCGGTCTCCTTGAGGATGGCGTCGTACCACTGGAGCATGGACTGCGCCTCGGAGTCCATGAAGTCGATCTTGACTCCCTCGACTCCCCAGCGTTCCAGCGTGGGGAGCCACTGGGCGCGTTCCTCGGGGGTGTCGAGGTCGCGTTGGTGGATCCAGACGATGATGCCGACGCCCTTGGCCCGCGCGTGGTCGACGAGTTCGGGCATCCAGCTCGTGGTCTGCCAGTTCGGGTCGGTGGTGTCCCACTCGTCGGACTTGAAGTACCAGCCCGCGTCGACTGCCTCGTAGGGCCAGCCGCGTTCGGCGGCGTAGTCGACGTAGGCCTTCTGCGCGGTGAGGCTCTGGCCGGCGGTGCGGCCGCCGGCGAGCCAGGTCCACAGGACGGTGCCGGGTCGGATCCAGCTGGTGTCGGTGACCTTGGAGGCGGGCGCCAGGTCGTCGGTGAAGGTGGAGCCGGTGACGGTGGCGAGATCGCCGGTGACCATGGCACGCCAGGGGGTGGCGAGGGGGCCGGTGGTCCGGACTCGGTCGTCGGCGAGCTTGATCCGGTACGTTCCGGCGCCTTGGTCGTGGGCGAGGCGGGCGCCCGAGTAGGTGCCGGTGAGGTCGGACTCGGCGAGGAGCGTGTAGCCGCCGTCCGTGGCGAACAGAGCCTGGGGCGAGTAGTCGTTGGTGGGGGCCGTCGCCGCGGTGTACTGGGCGAACTGGCCTTCGTTGTCGACCCGGTAGGTGCTGAGCCAGGCGGTCGCGTCCTGCGGAAGGCGGAACGCGGAGGTCTCGGCGAGGACGTCACCGAGGCCGGCGGGCAGGACGTACCGATAGGCGACGCCGTCGGCGGAGGCGCGGACGACGAGGTCGAGCCGGGCGCCCGTGGGTGTGGCGAACGACAGGCGCGTTTCGTTCATGAGGGCCCGGCGTTCCAGCCGTTTGCCGGACTTGGTCCGGTACCGCTCGTCCACGAGGCGGTCCTTGCGGTGCAGGAAGCTCAAGTCCTTGGAGAGGTCGGCCTGTTCGGTGACGATGCCGACGGGTGACGGCTCGATGACGGTACGGCGGTCGCGGGTCACGGAGAGGCTGACCGTGCCGGTCGTGTCGTCCAGGGATACCCGCGCGTGGGGTGCGTGCGTCGCGGCCCGCCCGGGGCCGGACACGGTCCAGGTGTGCTCGCGTTGTTCGGCCCGCGCGGGAACCGTCGTGAGAAGGGTGGCCACCAGGCCGGCGCACAGCGCGGCAGCCGCGGTCCTGATCGGAACCGCCATGAGAATCCTCCCTGTTGACGAGGTGAGGGCGAGGTGAGGTGAGGTGAGGTGAGCGCTGCGTCGGCTACGGCAGTCCCCAGGCCGGGCCCGGTTCGCTGATGGCGACGGGCTCGATGACGAGGTCGGGGCGGCGGCCGGGGTGGATGAGTACCTCGCGGCCCTTGGGCAGGTCGATGGCGAGGGTGCCGTCGCCCAGGTCCTCGGTGTGGGCCGGGGTGCCGTCGTCGAGGAGCACGGTGAGGGTTCCGGCGAGGCCATGGCGGAGCTTGAGCGGCTCGCCCGCCAGGCTCTTGATCCGGATGAACCGAGTGGTCCCGGCCTTGCGAACTGCGCTGACCAGAAAGGCGCCTTGGGTGCGGAAGTCGTGCAGGGTGAGGTCCTGCCAGGTGGACGGGACGGCGGGGAAGACGCGGATGACGCCGCCCCAGCTCTGACAGAACATGTCGTGCAGGGACTGCGAGGCGGACAGCGGCGTCTCGATCACCGGACCGGCCTCGGTGTAGTGCGTGTTGGGCCGGCAGGGGTAGCGGGTGCTGGTGTCGAGGAACTTGCGCAGGTAGGCGATCGCGGTGTCGCCGTCCCCGGTCATCGCGTAGATCGACGCGGCGCCGGTGTAGCTGTAGCCGCGGTGGGCTCCGGCCAGCGCGTGCCAGCGGACCACCGACTTCGTGATGAGGTCCCGGTGTTCGGGCTGGTCCCAGTTGACGAGGTACAGCGGGTACACCATCAGCAGGTGCGAGTAGTGGCGGTGGGACTGGGCGTACGGGGTGTCGGCACCGATCATGAAGCCGTTGCCGTCGACCGGGTACGGCGTGAGCCGGGCCAGCACCTCCTGCCAGCGTGGGGCCGACTCGTCGTCGACGCCGAGCAGTTCGGCGGACTCGATGAGCGTCTGGCAGCCCCAGCGGATGAGCGCCAGGTCGTAGTTGGTGTCCTGGGGCGGCACCACGGGGTATTCGGGCGAGAGGGTGCTCGGCAGGTGGAGCCTGCCGTCGCTGCCCGGGGTGAGGAAGTGCAGGTAGTAGTTGATGGCCCGGCGCAGTACCGGGTAGATCGTGTCGCGCAGCAGCGACGTGTCCATGGTGTGCCGGTACGACAGCCAGACGTTGTGCAGCGCCCAGGTCAGATCGCCGGTCTCGGCGCCGGTGCCGGGCATGCCCACACCGCGGTTGGCGAACATGTCGGAGCTGCGGCCGACGCCGGAGCTGTCGGAGCGGTAGGCGGCGGGCACGTTGGCGATGAGCTGTTCCTGGCTCTGGCGCAGGGTGGTGGCGAGCGCGTCGAGTTCCAGGTGGTTGGAGCCGTGGATGAGCCAGTACTCCAGTTGGACGTTGAGGTTCCACCAGACCGCGGGCCACGGTGTCGGCTCCAGCCATGGACCGGAGGTGGCCATGACGGGGCCGCCCGCGCGGCTGGCGGAGGCGACTTTGTAGAGCTGGATCCAGTGGAAGCTCTGCAACCGCTGATCGGGGAACGAGACGAAGCTCTTGCGGTAGAACGCGTGCCACCAGCGGATGTGCCGTCGCCTGAGGACGTCGTAGGACGGGGCGCGCCGGAGGTTGCGCAGGGAGTCGGCCTCGGCGGCGGTGCCGGAGGGGAAGCTGTGGCCGACGCTGAGCAGCAGGTCGTCCCCGGTGCGGCGGTGGGAGGTCGCGGTCTGGCCGCCGCCGGTGAGGGGCTGGAGTGTCTGTTCGGTGCCGTCGGCGGTGGTCCGGGTGGTCCAGGGCGGGTTGGGGGTGTAGCCGGCGGGCGGGGCCTCCTGGATCTTCCGGGGGCTGATGGCCTCCTCGGGGTGGAACGTCCAGGTGGGCTCTTCGTCGCCGTCGGCCGTCACACGGACGGCGAGGACCTCGTCGTGGATGAGGGCGGAGAGGGTGAGGGTGCCTGCGGTGGTGGTGACCGTTCCGGTGAGTTCGGCGTTCCACAGGCTCAGTCGCCAGTCGACGGCCGTGATGGTGCCGACCGGTTCGAGGGTGAGATGTCCGACCGGCAGGCGGGCGGTGCCCCAGCCGCTGCCGAACTCGGGCCGGTGGTCCTGGACACGGCCGTGCTGGACGGTGAAGCGGATGTGCTGGGTGTTCGGCTCCTGGTAGACCATGGTGCCGAGCAGGCCGTCGCCGAGGAAGGGGCCCTCGTACCAGAGGGTGGGCAGCTTGCTCCAGAGCAGGTCCTGACCGCGGAGGAAGCCTTCCCAGGCGCGGTCGGTGGTCATGGTGTCGCGGAGTTTCCAGGGGCGGCGTTCCTGCTCGGCGGCCAAGCCGTCACCGCCGGACTGCTCGGACCGTTGGGGTTGTTCGGCGTGGGCCGTGCCGGGCAGGGCCGCGGCTGCCGCGCCGCCCAGGGCCGTGCCGAGTACGGCTCTGCGGGGCATGGGTGAGGTCTTCCCCGACTGCGAGGTCATCGTCGTCCTCCGGGTCTGAGGGATCATCGATACATCGGGTGTATCGGGGAACGTAGGCATGCGCCATGCAACTGTCAAGAACCTTTACAATGACGGAATTCGGCCATCACTGAAGCAGACAGAGGGAGATGAGCCTCAAGGTGCGCCTGAGCTGCTCCGATACACCGCCAACTCATCCGATGTATCGGGATCCTAGGCCCGTACTCGACCGTGCCGGGTCACTTCACGAAGCGGTACTTCAGGTGGGTGGCGAGCGGGGTGTCGACGACCCGGGCCACTTCGAGCCGCCGGCCTGACTCCAGCCCGCCGAAGAGCCGCAGCCCGTCTCCCAGAAGCGCCGGCACCACATGCAACTGGAGCTCGTCGACGAGTCCCGCATCGAGGTACTGCCGCACCGTGCTCGCACCGCCCGCGATGTCGACGTTCCTCTCCCCCGCGGCGGCCTTCGCCTGCTGGAGGGCGCTGTGGATGCCTTCGCTGACGAACGTGAAGGTGGTGCCGCCCTGCTTGACCAGGGTCGGCCGGGGCCGGTGGGTCAGTACGAACACCGGGGTCCTGAAGGGCGGGTTGTCGCCCCAGAACTCCTCGCCGGTGTCGTACATGATCCGCCCCATGACCACGGCTCCGGTGGCATCGAACCACTCACGCATCAGCTCGGAATCCCGGTTCTCCTCCCCACCGCTCATCCCCTGGCGCTCCCGCCAGCTCGCCAGGTTGTGGATCCACTCGAAGAGCGGCTCGGCACCGTCGCCGCCCGGGTTGTCGAGAGTGACGTTGGGGCCGGCGATGTAGCCGTCGAGGGACATGGCCAGATCAGCGGTGACGGTCACGATGGGGTGCTCCTCGAGTCCTGGGGTGGTGCCTTCACTCTCACGTCGATCGGGAAGCGGCGCATTCGACATCCGAGCACGCCTGTATCGAAGTCGACGTCCGCCGATTCGAGAGCCCGGCTTCGGGAGCGTCGCGTTGTCAGACCCTCATGCCACCGTGGAGGCAGGGCGAGGGGAAGGTAGGGCCCCGTCATGGCCGATGTCGACGCACAGTTCCTGCGCAGCCTCTTCGACGAGGAAGGCAGTCTGCACACCGCGGGTCGCACCGCCCTGTATCGGCTGTACGGCCCCGAGGGCCTGCTCTACGTCGGGATCACGATCTGCCCGCTCACCCGGATCCGCACCCACCTGCGCGAACAGCCCTGGAGATCACTCGTCATCGCCATCCGGATCGACTATCCCGACGACCCGGAGGCAGCTGAGCGCCAGGCCGTCCGCGCCGAGCACCCTCGGTACAACGTCGTCTTCAACGCGCCCGCCCCTCCCCCACCCGCCGACCCCGCCTCACGCCTCAGAACCCAACTGGCCGTGGAACAGCGGCGGCTCGCGGAGCTCGAGGCCACCGTGCCCGAGTCCTCCACCCACCTGCGTCTGCTCACCCGCGCCATCACCACGAAGAGAACGAGAATCGCGAGACTCGCCGAGCACATCGAAGAAGCGGAGAGCGCGACCACTCCTGTCCCACCGGAGTCCCGGAGGCGTCGATGATGACCGGATCGGTCCGCTGCCGGACCCGATGCGGCCTGTCGTCGGCCCACCCGCGCGGATCAGGATGGGCACATGACCCGAGCACTGATCGTCATCGACGTCCAGGAGTCCTTCCGCGCCCGGCCGCTGTGGGAGACCATTTCCGACCCTAAGATCGCCGACAAGGTGAACCGCCTGGTCCGGCTCGCCCGCCGGGCCGGGGACCAGGTGGTGTGGGTGCTGCACTCCGAGCCCGGCACCGGCGACGTCTTCGACCCGGCCCTGGGCCAGGTGCGGCTGCTGGAGGAGGTCGAGCAGCCGACGGACGACGAGCCCCTGATCCACAAGACCTCGCACAACGCCTTCACCACCACCAACCTGCAGCAACTCCTCACCGAGCGCGGCATCCGCGAGCTCACTGTGTGCGGCATCCGCACCGAGCAGTGCGTGGAGACCACCGCCCGCGTCGGGAGCGACCTCGGATACCAGGTCACCTTCGTCGTCGACGCGACCGCCACCAACCCCATCCCGCACCGCGACGCCCCCGAGGACCGGAGCGTCGCCGCACTGCTCGCCGACCCCCGCACCCTGCCCGCCGAGGAGGTCATCCGCCGTACCGAATACGCCCTCGCCGGACGCTTCGCCACCATCGCCACGGTCGACGAGCTGGAAGCCGCAGCCGACCTTCCGGCATGATGACCGAATCGTGAGTCACGTCGTCTTCTTCCTGGTGCCCGGAGTCCACCTGCTGGACCTGGCCGGCCCCGCGCAGGTCTTCTCCACGGCCGCCGATTTCGGGCACCCCTACACCCTCACCTACGTCGCCGAGCAGCCACAGGTCCCGACCGCCCAGGGGCTGCCGCTGGTGGCCGGCCTCGACTGGCCCGAGCTCGGACCCCAGGACCTGATCGTGGTGCCCGGCTGGTGTGCCGTCACCCTGGCCGACTCGCCCGCCGTCGGCGAGGCCTCCCTCCAGGTCCTGCGAGACCACCACGCCAAGGGCGGGACGGTGGCCAGTGTCTGCGCCGGGGCGGAGGCGCTCGGGCGGGCCGGGCTGCTCAGGGGTCGGCGCTGCACCACCCATCACGACGTGCAGGACGAACTGGCCGTACGCCACCCCGGCGCGCTCGTCGTCCGCGACGTCCTGTTCACCTCCGACGACCGCGTGATCACCTCGGCCGGCATCGCCAGCGGCATCGACCTGGCCCTGCATCTGGTCGCCGGCCGGCACGGCCCCGCCGTCGCGGCCCAGGTCGCCCGGGACATGGTCGTCTACGCCCGCCGCAACGGCCATGAGTCGCAGTCCAGCGCGATGTTCCGGCACCGCTCCCATCTCGACGACACCGTGCACCACGCCCAGGACGTCATCGACACCCGCTTCGACGAGCCACTGCCCCTGCCCGCCCTGGCCACGGCCGTCGGCGTCAGCGAACGCACCCTCACCCGCCTCTCTTCACCCGCGCCACCGGCCTCACCCCCCTCCGCTACCAGCAGACCCTCCGCCTCGAACGCGCCCAGCACCTCATCAGCCACGGCGCCACCGTCGACGCGGCCGCCCGCTCGGTCGGCTTCACGGACCCACGCATGCTGCGACGCCTTCGCGCGCGTACGGACTGACATCGAAGTCCGCCTGACATCGAAGTCCGCCCGAGCCCCGGCGGCGCGACGCAGGAGCTAGGCCTGGGGGACGTCCTTGATGAACACGATCCCGTCGGTCGCGGCCAGGTGCGCCGGGTCGAACGAGGCGTAGCCGTAGTACGGGGACACCCGGTGGGCAGGCCATGTGTCGACGAGGGTGGTGGCCAGGCGGGCGGGGTCGATGACGCAGCGGTCCTCCGGAAGCGCGTACAGGAGCCCTTCGACGGTGTCCGGCGGCGGGGTGTCCACGCCCTGGTGCCGGATCGTGCCGAGGGCCGTGGCCAGGACGGCGTACTCCTCACCCAGGCGGGCGCTCACGATCGCGCCGGCACTCCACCACTCCAGCAGGGGGTGGTCCCACATGCGCATCGAGCTCTTCTCCCGCTGGAGATGGGCGTTGTGGGCGAAGACCAGCACCGGGGTGCGCTCGGCGAGGGCGAGCAGGTTGTCGGCCATCATCGAGTCCCGCAGACCCAGCAGCCGGGTCATGCGGCTCGGTGAGGTGTCGGCCATCCAGAAGTGGTAGCGCAGCAGGCCGGTGCCGGTACGCCCGTACAGGCGCGCCCGGTCCCAGTCGTCCCGCGAGGTCGCCTGGATCAGGTGCGGGGTGTGCGCGTCGAGGAGTGCCACCAGGTCGTCGGCGAGCAGCCGCAGTTGACCGGCCTCGGTCGACTGCCCCACGGACCGGGCCGGGTCCGTCATCGCGGCGGGGTCGGTCCATCGGTCGTCGGCGCCGAGCAGGCGGTCGAGTGTCTCCGCGGTGCACGGGAGCTGGTCCGCGTCGACCTGGGCCGACAGATAGCCGTGAAGTGCTGTGAGGGCCTGCCGGGGGCTTTCGGCCCCGGTGATCTCCAGCGGGCCGTCGAAGCCGGCGAAGCGCAGCCGCTCGGACACAGGCCGGCCGTCGTTGTAGGCGCGCATCCAGCGCACGAGTTCGCGGTTGGCCGCGGAGGCGCCCAAGCCGTGGCTGAACCCGTGCTCCATGACCTCGTCGAGGGTGCCCGTGCCCGTGGTGACGTACTCGTCCACGACCAGGCCTCTCAGGCAGTCGCTCTCGATCGTGATCGTCCGGTAGCCCTCCTCCTCTACGAGCTGCTGGAAGACGTCGTTGCGCAGGTCGAGCAGCACGTCCTCGCCATGGGTGGGCTCCCCCAGGGCGAGCACCCGCGGCCGGGTCGGGAGCAGCCCCATGACGGCCGCGGCCTCGACGGCATGGACGGTGTCCTTGAAGTCAGTAGCCATACCTTCAACGCTATCGTTGAACTTTCGGTTGAAACTTTCGCTCGATATCAGCAGGGTCATGGGACAAAACCTTCAAACCAATGGGCGGCTCAGGCCGGTCGACCTGGCCCGCGGGCACGGTCTGTCCACCCAGGCGGTCAGGAACTACGAGGAGGCGGGCATCCTTCCGCCCGCCGGTCGCACTCCGCACGGCTACCGCACCTACACCCCGCTGCACGCGCGGGCTCTGCAGGCGTTCCTCGCCCTGGTGCCCGGGCACGGCCACCAGACGGCGACAGCGATCATGCGGGCGGTGAACGAGGACGCGACCGATGAGGCGATGCGCCTCATCGACGAGAGCCACGCCCAGCTCCTCGACGACCGGCACACGCTCCAGGCCGTGGAGCGCGCCCTGCGCGACCTGGAGCCCACGCCCGAGCCCTACGAGGCGGCCCGGTCCGACGGTGGGTTCATCGGAGTGCTGGCGGACCAACTCGGCATCCGCCCCGCGACGCTGCGCAAATGGGAGCGCGCCGGGCTGCTGCACCCGCGCCGCGATCCACGGACCGGGTATCGCGTCTACGACGAGACCGACGTACGGGACGCCCGGCTCGCCCACCAACTCCGGCGCGGCGGCTACCTGCTGGAGCAGATCGCCCCGCTGATCGCCCAGGTACGGGCGGCCGGCGGGCCGAAGCCGCTGGAGGCCACCCTGCGCGACTGGCACGGCCGGCTGTCCGCCCGCGGGCGGGCGATGCTGACCGGGGCCGCGGAGCTGGAGGCGTACCTCCGCGAACGCGGACAGCGCCCCCTTCTCTCCGGCCTTTGACAGTCCAGGAGAGCCCCGCTAGCTTCAATCGACGAAGTCAGCTGGGAGGACGCCGGAACATGGGACGCATACGCACCTACGAGTGGGACGACCCCGCGATCACCGCCGCCGCCGTGGGGCGCGCCTCAGGCCTGGAGTTCCTGCGTGAGGTACAGGCCGGCCGCCTGCCCGCGGCTCCCGTCGCGGCCACCCTCGACTTCACCCTCGACGAGGTGGACGAGGGCAGGGTCGCGTTCTCGATCACCCCGGGCGAGGAGCACTACAACCCGATCGGCAGCGTGCACGGCGGCGTCTACGCCACCCTGCTCGACTCGGCGGCAGGGTGCGCCGTGCAGTCCACGCTCCCGGTCGGCATGGGGTACACCTCGCTCGATCTGACCGTGAAGTTCCTCAAGCGGATCACCGTCGACACGGGCCGGGTCCGGGCCATCGGTACGGTCGTCAGCCGAGGCCGGCAGACCGCGCTCGCCGAGGCCAGGCTGATCGACAGCGAGGAGCGCCTGCTGGCCCACGCCACGAGCAGCTGCATGCTCTTCCCGATGCCCGCCGACTAGCGTGCTTCGCCGTGCTGCTGGAGGAAGGCCGCGAGAGCAGCCGTGAGTTCGGCAGGCGTGTCTTCCTGGACCAGGTGGCCCGCGCCGGCGAACGGTTCCAGGCGTGCGCCCGGGATGCGGGCGGCGAGCTCGCGTCCCTTCTCCGGGGGGATCCAGGTGTCGTCCTCGCCCCAGCAGATCAGCGTGGGGATGGTGATGTCGGCGTACCGGTCCTGGATCTCGTCGGTGTGGTGCTGGGTCGCCTGGGCGATCTGCCGGTAGAAGGCCGCCTGGCCGGGGTCGCCGAGCCAGGGCCGGACCAGTCGGTCGAGGACGGCCGGGTGCAGGCCGGGGCTGCTGGCCGAGCTGACGTATTCGCGTACCAGGGCCCGGTGCAGTGCGGGCGGCAGTTGTTCGAAGACCGCCGAGTGTTCGCCGACGAGCCGGAAGAACGGCGAACCCCACGGGGCCAGTGCGACCGGATCGACCAGGGCGAGCGCACGGTAGCGGGCTCCGTGCAGCAGATGCGCTCGCAGACTGACGGCACCGCCGAAGTCATGGGCGACCACGAGGGGTTCGTCGAGGCCCCAGTGCGCGAGGAGTTCGGCGAAGACCCTGCCCTGTGAGGCCAGGGAGACGTCCTGGCCGGTGGACTTCTCCGATGTGCCGTAGCCGGGCATGTCCCACACGAACACCTGGTGGTCGCGGGCCAGCGCGCGGGCCACGGAGCGCCAGACGTACGACGAGAAGGGCGTGCCGTGCAGCAGCACGACCGGGTCCCGGCCGGGTGGGCCGAGGCTGCCCCAGCGCACCTCCCCCGACGTGCTGCGGAATGTCTCGGCCAAGTCCCAGTCACTCACGAGTGCTGCTCCTCTCCCACAGCACGATCAAGGGCGGAGCCGTCAGATGTATTCCGCCGCCGCGTCCGACAGATATTTCCGTGCGATTCGCAGGAGGGACAGGAGACGCTGACGCGGTGAACCAGGTTCAGCAGATCGTGGGGTTGGTCGGCGCTGTGCTGGGTGACGATGTCATCGGCGCCTACCTCCACGGTTCCTCCGTGCTCGGCGGGCTCAGGCCGGCCAGCGACGTGGACGTGCTGGTCGTCTCCCGGCGGCACATGGACGCGCGGGATCGACGGGCACTCCTCGACGGACTGCTGCGGATCTCCGGCTCCGGCGACAAGGCCCGCCCGGTCGAGCTCACCGTGGTCGTCCAGTCCGAGGTCCGGCCATGGCGGTACCCGCCGACCATCGACTTCCTCTACGGCGAGTGGCTGCGCGCGGAGTACGAGGCCGGGGAGGTCCCCCAGCCGGAGCCCATGCCCGATCTGGCCCTGCTGATCACCATGGTGCTGACCGGCGACCGCCCTCTCACCGGCCCGAGCCCGGCGCGGGTCCTCGACCCGGTCCCGCGGAGGGACCTGGTCCGGGCGAGCGTGGCGGGTATCCCCGGCCTGCTCGACGATCTGGACGGCGACACCCGCAACGTCCTGCTGACCTTCGCCCGCATCTGGACCACGCTCGCCACCGGCCGGATCACGTCGAAGGACACCGCCGCCGACTGGGCCCTCGCCCGGCTCCCGCCCGAGCATCGCGCCGCCCTCGCACACACCAAGCAGCTCTACCTCAACTGCCCCTACTCCGAGGAGCGTTGGAGTGACGCGTTGCGGGCGCAGGTGCGTCCGCAAGTGGACCGCATGCTCGCCGAGATCGACCGGCTGTCAGACGGAATTGCACGGTGACCGATCGAGGCGCTGCACGGCGGCTCAGTCCCGGCGGGCGTTCAGGGCGTCCACGGCGGCGCGAGCGTCGCCGATCGTCGTGTAGTCGATCGCGATGAAGTTCACGGGGCTGCCTCGCTCCCGTTCGCAGAGTTGGACGCGGTCGAGCACGTACTGGCGGGCGTTGACCTTGCCCGCGTCGAGTCGGCTGCCGCCGTTGGCGGTGATGAAGTGGTTGAGGAGGAACAGGCGTTTGCCGGTGCCGCCCCGGTGGGGGACGCAGCTCATCTCGTCGGGGCTGCGGAACGCGAAGGGGGTCTCCATGCCGTAGCGGTAGAAGTTGCGGTACCACGCTTCCGGGCCGTCCGCCTGCTCGGCGAAGACGACGAGCCGACGGCCGCTGTCGATCATGTCGCCCAGCGTCGGCCAGGGCTCCGCGGGATCCGGGTCCGGTGTGTACACCAGGTCGGACAGTCCGGCTTGCGCGATCGCTTTCGCGGTGTCCTCGCCGCTGATCGCGTCCTGGACGATCAGCGTGACGACGTCGGTCGGATGGTCGCGCAGGCGGTCGCGTCGGTGGTGCGCTCCGACACCGCGACCGGTGCCACGGCGGCCAGGGCGGTGGCGATGTCCCCGTCGGCCAGGGCCACTTCGATGTCGTCGCGCAGCGCCGCCCTGTCCTGCTCGGGCAGAGTGCTCAGGACGCGGTCGGCCGCCTTGGACGCCTGTTCCTCGGAGAGCGGCAGAGCGGGCAGTGTGCCGGGGACGCGTCCGGCCACCACGTCCTTCAGCGCGGCGGACAGGTCGGTCGAGAAGGCATCGAAGTCCGGCTCGGGACGGTTCTGCACGGCGGCGACCAGGTCCCCGAAGTAGATCTGCGCCAGGTCGTTGATGTTGGTCAGCACCGGGCGCAGATCGACGGTCAGGACGAGGCTGCTCCGGTCGCCGTTGAGGTATCCGACCACGGCGTCGATCTGCTCATGGGTGAGTTCCCGGGCCGTCTCCGGAGGAAGGACCAGCTTGACGTTGGATGTGAGCACGGCTTCCGGGACCGGCAGCCCGGCCAGGAGGTTCCGGGTCACGACGGCCGCCCTCGGGTCGACCAGGACCTGGTCGTAGAGCCGGTCGTACGCCGATTCCTCGTCCAGGACGGACTGGTGGAACGCCGCGGAGACGACCGTGTCACGGGCTGTGGCCGCCACCGTGACGACCAGCGTGCAGAGCCCTGCCGCGGCGAAGGCGAGGAAGCGCAGCCATCTGCGCGAGGTCACGGGATCCATGGGCCACCTGCCCCTCATGGTGATCGTCCCGCACGCAAGCCGCAAACGGTACGGATACTCCCGGCCGGCCGCGCTTGTGAGGTCTGTGTGTCAGCTGGTCCGTGGCGGGGCGTCGGCGGGGTCCTGGAGGTGGTGGAAGAACTCCTCCAGCAGGGCGACGAGGCCTTCGACGGCACGGGTGTGCTCGTCCTTCGACCACGGTGAGTCCGGCCGGCCCTCGGGGAAGACGACCTGGACGACCTGCGCCGCCCACATGAGGTTCTCGCCCACCCCGTACGTGGCCGCGAGCCACTCCCGAAGACCGTTCAGCAGCACCCCGCCGCTGGCATGGTCGTAGCCGTCGAGGTACGCCGTCACCCCCTCGTAGGTGACGCGGCCGACGTACATCCCCATGCGATCCCGGAAGCTCTCCCAGAACCTCTGGTGCGAGTCGACCGGTCGGTGTCTGAACCGGCGCCAGGCGGCCGGGATGCGGGAGAGGTCGGTGCCGATGCCCCAGGTGGAGTAGGACACCACCTCCATGCCGACGCCGAGTGCCGTCAGGAGAATGCCGGTGCGTGCGGCCGGGTCGACGGGGCCGGACTTCCTGACCCAGACGTACGTTCGCGGCGGATCACCTTCGTGATGGGTGACGACGAAGTCCGTTCCGGCGAGGGTGAAGAACGCGGCGCGCACGGCTCCGTGTCCGTCCCATGACTCCTCGATGGTCAGGCTCAGTCGCCGTGCCACCTCGTCGAGGTCCAGGGAGAGCAGGGCCATCGAGACCAGCGGCCCGGTCGTGGCCTGGAACATGGAGCACTGCACCGCCGGCTCGGTCGCGGAGCGGCTCGTGGCGTCCGGGGTCACAGGTCGGCCTCCGTGAGGATGCGGTTCATACGGGCGGGCCGCAGGGCCGGGTTGGCCGCGGCGTCGTCGGCCACGTTCGGGTCGGGGTCCGACAGCAGTCGGTCCAGCAGTGCGTCCGTGATGTTGGGGTGACGGGCGACCCCGCGGCGCAGGAATGGCTCCTCGGCCGCGGCGAGTTCCTGGAGCGCCGGCACGGGCAGTTCGGGGTCCTGGAGGGCGACGTAACGCACGTTCGGGGTCGGTTCGTCGACGAACGTGCGCAGCGTGTGGCGGGGGAAGTTGGGGTGCTCGACGAGCAGGGGGCGGTGGTGGAAGACGTCGCCGTGGGCGCGTACCAGCCGTTCAAGGACGTCCGGTGGTGCGTCCGGTCGGCGGGCGGCGGTGCGGCGGACCGACAACTCCGGGTCGTTGTCCAGCCGGAGCCATGCCTCCTCGGGCAGGTCGCGGCTGCCGGCGAGTACGCGCCGGAATACCGTGTGCGGGCTGTCCAGATAGCTCAGACGCTCGTCGAGGGGTGCTTCGCGCATCCAGTCCGGTTCGGTGAAGCTCCAGCTCAATGCCACCTTTGCGTCGATGTCGCCGTCCGCACGCCGGGCTTCCACGAGTGCGTACAGCCGGTCGCGCGTGGCGTCGTCGACATGGCGGCTCTGCGCCACCGCGACCCGCACCAACGGGTCCTCGATGTCCAGGAGTTGGGCCACCATGTCGGCGGTGAGGTGGGGATTGGCGGCCACGGCCCGCTGGATGTCCTCGTCGCCGGTCCGCATGAGCTCGGTGAACTGGTCCCAGGTGAGCGGGACGTACCACGCCACGTTGGCTCGCACGGCGGGGTCGGCGAGACAGCGGTCCCGCCACTCGGCCGGCACGCCCGGTTGCTTGTGCTGGGTGGCCGCCGCGCGCACCTCCGGATCCGGGTCGGCGAGCAGTACCGTCTGCACCTCGGCCGGCCGGTCGTACCAGGAGCCCGCGATCGCGGCGCGCAGTTTGGGATCGGGCGCCGCGACCAGCGAGGCCAGGGGTTGACCGTAGATCTCCTCCAGGTCTCTGAGAACGACCGTCGTCCCGAACTCCACGAGATGGTGGATGAAGTCCGCGCGGGCGTCGCGGATCGCGGGATTCGGATGCGTGGCGATCCTGCGGCGCATGGCCGGGGAGATCTGCTCCGCGCGGAGGGTGGTCATGACGTCGCCGTCGTCGTGCTCCAACAGCGCCTCGACCACCGCATCCGTCACCGGCCCCCGTCGCATCGACATCCCGTGCCGGCCGGCCCTGTGAGCCGCGAGCCGCACCAGGACGCCCTCGGAGGCTGCCGGGTTCCGGCCCAGCCCGGACAGGCGCGGATGGTGAAGGTTCGTCATGTCCTCAACATAATCGGCGCGGGCTGCCGGTCGTTCATCGCCTGCGCGAGCGGCGACAGCGAGGTGTTGGAGCGCAGTGTGGCGGCGGCCTGCCTGGCGTGGATACGGATCATGGCGTCGACCGGGTCGGCGGCCCTCTGCGCGACGGTCGCCTCGTACACGGTGCGCAGGGACTCGGAGATCGCCTGAAGGTTGCCAGGCAGCGTCGTACGGTCGTGCATCGCCTTGTACGCCGCCTTGATGGCACCGCAGCGCTGGTGGCCCAGGACGACGATCAGCGGGGTTCCCGCCGTGAGGGGTCCGTACTCGACGGAGCCGGTGACGACCGGTGCGACCACCTGACCGCCGGTGCGTATGACGAACAGGTCGCCTATGCCGGTGTCGAAGACGAGCTCCGGCGGCACCCGGGAGTCGATGCAGGACAGGACGACGGCGTACGGCTTCTGCTCCTCGGCGACGGCCTCGCGGCGGCGGGGGTCCTGGTCGGGGTGGAGCAGCGCGCCCTTCACCCAGCGCCGGTTCCCCTGCATCAGCCGGGTGAGGGCGCCCGAGGGCGAGTCCGGCCGTGCGCCGGCGGCCGGTGACGGCGTGGATGCCGCCCCTGCGGCTCCGACCCGTACGGTCGGCTCGGCACCGCTGGACGACGAACAACCGGTCAACAGGGCGGCGGTGGCCGCCAGCCCGCCGGTGACGATGGTTCTGCGCTGCGGATATCCGGTGATGCCCATGGTTTCTGTTCCCCTCCAGCCTGCACGCACGGTGCGCCCTTGATGCGTGGGCGTCGTACCGAAGCGCATGAGACTGCTGTGACGTGCTGCCACTCTCGCTGGGGGGTCGGCAAGGGCAGATCCAGCGCTGATGCAGCGCAGGGGAAGCGTTCGTCCAAGATCCGAAGCGGGGTCCGACAAGACGCGTGAGCTGCCGCATCCGGCCGGGCTCCTCGGGCAACCTGCCCGACAGAGCCAGGACTTCTGCCTCAGGCAGCCGCTGGTCCGGGGTCGCCACCATGACGCCCTGCCGTCCGTGAGACCAGCTCGCGGAGTGGTTCACACCGATCCCGCAGGAGAAGCCATGAACAAGGGAATGGTCCAACTCGCGCTGATGGGCCTGGCGGAAGTGATCGCCCGTTCCATCGGACTGACGGCCGACGCGGTGTCCGCGAACCGGGTCGACCGGGACCGGGCGGGGGCCGCGGGCGACACCGCCACGGCGGACTCCGACGCCGGTGCCGCCGCCCACCGTGCGTCGCTGCTCGTCGGGGCTCAGGGGGCGGAGGTGCGGCTGCCGAACCGTGACGACAGCACCGTCTTCCCGACCTGGTTCTGGGGCTCGACGCAGCTGAGCGTGCGCAACGACGGTTCCTCGTACGGTGAGGCGCGTGTGCAGACCGTCCTGGGCGCGGACCCCGAGTGGCTTCCGCTGTCGCCGGGCGAGACCAAGACGGTACGGCGGTGGTGGGGAGCCGTACCGGTCCGGGTCACCAACAACGCGGACGCGCCGCTGACCGCATGGACCCGGTGAGCCGGTGATCGCGGAGGCCTCGTCCCGTGTCGACGGATGTCGGCCACGGGACGAGGCCTCTGTCATGGTCTGAACACGGAGCGCTTCATATCCGTAACGGTTCAAAGGAGCAGTGATCGGACCCCGCACACATGCAGCCAGGAACGGCCCGACACGTTCAGCCGGGCGCGGTCGCGGGCCACCCGTCGTCGAGAGGTCGGTAGTCGAGTGAGCAAAGCAAGGCGAGCAGCGCCCCGCAAGGCAGCTGCGGGAGCTCCCGTGGCTCAGCCAACTCCACCGCCTCAACGGCCTGAGCAGCCTGCACAGCCGAAAGCGACCGGGCCCAAAAAGCGCATCTCCTTCACCCACAACTGGCGGGTGGCGCGGCGGCTGCGGGCCATCCTGCTGATCCCGGTCGTGGTCACGCTCGTGCTCGGCGGATTCAGGGTGACGCGCGCCGTGGACACCTGGCAGAGCGCCGACGACGCGGTCCGGGTCGCGGAGTTGGTGCAGGCGGCGAACAAGTACGCCAGTGACGCGATCAACGAGCGTGATCTGTCCGTCGTGCCGTTGCTGCGGGGCGACACCGACTCGAGTGTCGTCGCCAAGGTGCGCAAGATCACCGATCAGGACAGGGCCGCGTTCGACAAGACGGTGGAGCGGATGCCCCAAACCGAGCGTCTGCTGAGAAGGGTCGAGGTCGTCCAGAGCGGCGGCAAGCAACTCGCCGGCATCCGAGCCGCGGCGTTCACGTCCGCGCTGCCCGGGGTGCAGACCGAGGAGAAGTACCACCTGATCCAGCACCCGCTGATGGAACTCTCCAACGAGCTCGGCTTCGGCAGCAACAACCAGGCCAGCTTCGGCCGCGCCCTGTACGCCATCTCGCTCACGCAGGCGGCCGAGTCCCTGACCCGGGCCATCGGCACGCACATCCTGGCCGAGGACCGCAGCAAGCTCAAGGAGGGTGAACTCGCCACCCAGCTCGCCTCGTTCCGCTCCTACGCCTATCTCCAGCGGGTCGCGCTGGTGGAGTTCGACGGCGCCGCCACGAGCCAGGACACGGCGCGGCTGAAGAAGGCGCTGGCGGCCGCGAAGATCAAGGGCGAGCAGCAGGTCACCCAGGCCGCGGCGCGTGCCGACGCGGCCGGCGAGGACTACGTCGTCCCGCCGGCCATGACGACGATGATCAGTGAGATCGCGTCGGGGAAATCGGCCGGGGATCTCGCGAAGCAGGGCATCACCACCGACTCCTTCTTCGCCGCCTCCACGCTCTCCTTCGACGCGTACCGCCAGGTCGAGGTCTATCTGAGCGACACCGCGCTCGCCAACGCGAAGGACATCGCCGACAGCGCGCGCCGGGACGCCATCGTCCTGTCGGCCGTGGTCCTCGGCGCCGTGCTCGCCGCGTTCCTGATCGCCGCCGGGGTGGCCCGCTCGATGAGCCGCCGGATGAGTGTCCTGCGCACCTCGGCGTTCCAGATCGCCGAGCAGCGGCTGCCGGCCCTGCTCTCCCAGCTCAACCGCTCCACTCCCGGCCGGGTCGACACCCGGGTGGCGCCGATCCCGATCACCTCGACCGACGAGATCGGCGAGGTCGCCCGGGCCTTCGACCAGGTGCACCGTGAGGCGGTGCGGCTGGCCGCCGAGCAGGCGGCGCTGCGGGGCAACATCAACGCGATCTTCACCAACCTGTCGCGACGCAGCCAGTCGCTCGTCGAGGGTCAACTGGCCCTGATCACCGACCTGGAGAACAATGAGGCCGACCCGGACCAGCTGGACAACCTCTTCCGCCTGGACCATCTGGCCACCCGTATGCGCCGCAACGGCGAGAACCTCCTGGTCCTCGCCGGCGAGGAGTCCAACCACCACGGGATGCCCCAGCTCGCGCTGATCGACGTGCTGCGGGCCGCCGCCTCGGAGGTGGAGCAGTACGAGCGGATCGAGCTCTCGGGCGTCCCGGAGGCCGAGATCCACGGCCGTGCCGTGAGCGACCTCGTGCATCTGGTGGCCGAACTCCTGGAGAACGCCACCGCGTTCTCCTCGCCGCAGATGAAGGTGTACGTCACCGCGGGCCGGCTTCCCGACGGGCGGGTCATGGTGGAGATCCATGACAGCGGCATCGGTCTGACGGCCGAGGACTTCGCCGCCATCAACCACAAGCTCGCCCATCCGCCGACCGTCGACGCCAACATCTCGCGGCAGATGGGTCTGTTCGTGGTCGGCCGGCTCGCCGACCGGCACGGCATCCGCGTCCAGTTGCGGCCGTCCCGACAGCAGTCGGGCACGACGTCGCTGATCATGCTGCCGCACACGATCACCTACGCGGCGCCGCAGGAGGTTCCCGTCGACTCGACCGCCGGCTTCCCCTATCCCCTGGAGGACGCACCGCACTTCGCGGGTCCCGACGGGAGCATCGTGGAGTCGTTCTCCCAGGGCGGTCAGGGGGCCCACGCGGTTCGGGACCAGTCGGGGTCGGACGCGATGAGCCGCTACCTCTACCGTGAGGAGCGTCGCCGCCAGATGGGACAGGACGAGCACGAGGACGCTCCTCGGTAGGCAGTCAACAGGTCCCGGAGTGCGACGCCGCCCGCCCAACAGGGCGCCGCACTCCGGCCGATGGGCCCACAACAGCGCTGTTCGACCTGTCGGACATTGTTCGAAACCTCTTGACGCTGCACCACACCCCGTTTGACACTCTCGCAACACGACGTCACACAGCCGAAACGCCAGGGTGTCCACCGCCGAGGCCACCCCCGTCGACGGCCTGCTCCGCCACGCCTTTCCCTCCCCCGTCAGCCATGCCTCAGCAGGGAAACCCCACATGACGTACTTCGCACGTCCGCGCACCCGCGCGAGACGCCGGACGGGCCGATTCGCCGGCCTGACCGTCGCCTCGCTGTTCCTGGGCCTCACCGCACCCCTCGTCCCCGCGCAGGCGGCGGACACCGCGGACGTCACCGCCGGACTGGCTCTCTGGTACAAGCTCGACGCCTCCTCCGGCACCACCGTCACCGACGCCTCCGGCAACGGCCGGGACGGCACGGTCAACGGCACCGCCGGCTGGACGGGCAACGGCCAGGGCCTCGCCTTCAACGGTTCGGACACCTACATCAAGGTGCCGAACGACGTCATGAAGAGCATGGACTCGATCAGCGTCTCCATGGACGTGCTGATGGACGAGTCGCAGAGCACCCCGTACTTCATCTACGGCTTCGGCAACACCACCAGCGGCGCCGGCAACGGCTACCTCTTCGCCACCGGCAACTCGCTGCGCACCGCCATCGCCTCCGGCAACTGGTCGACCGAGCAGAACACCCGGCCCACCGACTCGCACAACCTGACCCGCTCGGTGTGGAAGCAGCTCACCTACACCCAGACCGGCACCACGGCCGTGCTGTACGAGGACGGCGTAGAGGTCGGCCGCAACACCTCGGTCACCACCACCCCGGGCTCCATCGGCTCGGGCACCACGACCGCCAACTACATAGGCAAGTCGGTCTACACCAGCGACAAGCTCTTCAAGGGCAAGATCCGTGACTTCCGGGTCTACGACCGCGCACTCGCCGGCTCCGAGGTCGAACAGCTCTCCCTCCCCATCGCCGAGCAGGGCGTCGCCGACGACAAGGCGGCCCTCACCCTGGGCGACACCAGCGCGGTGACCGCCGATCTGACACTGCCCAAGACCGGCACGGCCGGCGGCTCCTCCATCACCTGGGAGAGCGACAACACCGACGTCGTCTCCGACTCCGGCGCGGTGACCCGCCCCGCCGCCGGTGAGCCGGACGGTCACGCCACGCTGACGGCGACCCTGAGGAAGGGCACCTTCAGCGCCACCAAGACCTTCGAGGTCACGGTCCTGCCCGCCGTCGACGACACGACCGCCGTCAAGCAGGCCGCCGAGGCACTGACCGTGCACAACCTCGACGACGTCCGCGGCAACCTCACGCTCCCGGCCGACGGCGACTTGGGCACCGAGGTCTCCTGGTCCTCCGCGAACACGGACGTCGTCTCCGCCGAGGGCGTGGTCCACCGACCCGCGCACGGCGACGGCACCGCGACCGTCGAACTGACCGCCACCGTCACCAAGGGCGACGCGACGACGACCCGCGCCTTCACCGCGAAGGTGCCGGAACTGCCCGAGAAGGAAGCCCTCAAGGGCTACATGTTCAGCTACTTCACCGGCGAGGGCACCTCGGACGGCGAGCAGCTCTACGCCGCGCTCAGCAAGGGCAACGACCCGCTGAAGTGGCGGGAGCTGAACGACGGCAAGCCGGTCCTGACCTCCACGCTCGGCGAGAAGGGCCTGCGCGACCCGTTCATCATCCGCTCCCCCGAGGGCGACAAGTTCTACCAGATCGCCACCGACCTGCGGATCTACGGCAACGGCGACTGGGACGCCTCCCAGCGCACCGGCAGCAAGTCCATCATGGTCTGGGAGTCCACCGACCTGGTGAACTGGACCAACCAGCGTTTGGTGAAGGTCTCCCCCGACTCGGCCGGCAACACCTGGGCCCCCGAGGCGTACTACGACGAGAAGCTCGGCGAGTACGTCGTCTTCTGGGCCTCCAAGCTGTACGACAACGAGGCCCACTCCGGCGACACGTACAACCGCATGATGTACGCGACGACCCGTGACTTCTACACCTTCAGCGAGCCCAAGGTCTGGGTCGACCGCGGCTACTCGGTCATCGACTCCACGGTCATCCAGCACGACGGCACGTACTTCCGGCTCTCCAAGGACGAGCGGAACAACAGTTCCTCCACGCCCAACAGCAAGTTCATCTTCGAGGAGAAGAGCGACACGCTCCGCAACCTCTCCTGGACCGCCGTCGCCGAGGGCATCGGCAAGGGCGAGATGAGCGCGGCCGAGGGCCCGTTGGTGTTCAAGTCGAACACCGAGGAGAAGTGGTACGCGTTCCTCGACGAGTTCGGCGGACGCGGCTACATCCCCTTCGAGACGACGGACCTGGCCTCCGGCGTCTGGACCCCGTCCACCGGCTACGACCTGCCGTCCAAGCCCCGGCACGGCACGGTGCTCCCGGTCACCCAGGCCGAGTACGACCGGCTGCTCAAGACGTACCAGCCGGACCAGATCATCACGAGCGTCGAGGACGTCAAGGTCGACACGCGCATCGGTGACGCCCCGGTCCTGCCCGCCACCGTCATCGCCGAGTCCGCGGACGGCGTGAAGCGTCCCGTCGCCGTCACCTGGGAGGACGTCGCCGCATCGCAGTACGCGCAGGCCGGCACCTTCACGGTGAAGGGCGACCTGGCGGGCGACTCCGCGATCGACGTCAGCGCCGAGGTCACGGTCTCCACCGAGGGCCCGGACGTCCCGGCCGACCTGCTCCTGCACTACGACTTCGACGAGAGCGGCGGCAGCATCGCCCGCGACTCCAGCGGCCACGGCTACCACGGCACCTACGTCCGTACGCCCGACTTCGGGACCGGCGTCGAGGGCGGCTCGTTCAAGATGTCCGGCGGCAACAGCAGCTCCAGCTCGCCGTACGTCAAGATCCCGGGCGGCGTACTGAAGGACACGAACAGCGTCACCGTCTCCACGTACGTCAAGTGGAAGGGCGGCGACAACTTCCAGTGGCTGTTCGGAC
Organism: Streptomyces sp. NBC_00019; assembly: GCF_045041015.1. Classification (NCBI taxonomy): domain Bacteria; kingdom Bacillati; phylum Actinomycetota; class Actinomycetes; order Kitasatosporales; family Streptomycetaceae; genus Streptomyces; species Streptomyces sp. NBC_00019. Next base: position 9,605,492 of record NZ_CP108302.1, on the reverse strand, counting down.
TCGGCCCGGACAGCAACAAGTACCTGTTCGCCACCCCGTCCAACGGCGGCGGCAAGCTGTTCTCCGCGATCACCAAGGCCACCTGGTCCGGTGAGAAGCAGATGATCGGCGGCTCCCGGCTCACCGCCGGTGAGTGGCAGCACCTCACGGTCACCCTGGACGGCGCGACCGAGACGGCGATCCTCTACGTGGACGGCGCCGAGGCGGCCCGGGTCAACGGGGTCACCACCAAGCCGTCCGAGCTGTACGACTCGGCGAAGGACTACTCCGGCTACATCGGCAAGTCCCTCTACTCCCCCGACCCGTACTTCGGCGGCGAGGTCGACGACTTCCGGATCTACAACCGGGCCCTGACGCCCGCCGAGATCCTGGAGCTCAGCGGCAACACCACCGGGATCGCGGGGGCGACCCACCCGGCGCTGAAGACCGACGCGATCATCACCGACAAGAGCAGCAAGATCGTCCTGCCGCTCACCCCGGGCAGTGATGTCACCGCTCTGGCACCGGAGTTCACCCTCGCCCACGGCGCGACCATCAGCCCCGCCTCCGGCACCCTGCACGACTTCACCGAGCCGGTGACGTACGAGGTCACGGGCTCGGACGGCAAGAAGCGCACCTGGACGGTCTCGGCGGCGGTCATGAAGAGCCCGGTCCTGCCCGGTCTCAACGCCGACCCGAACGTGGTCCGCTTCGGCGACACCTTCTACATCTACCCGACCACCGACGGCTTCGAGGGCTGGAGCGGTACGCAGTTCAAGGCGTACTCCTCCAAGGACCTGGTCCACTGGACCGACCACGGCGTCATCCTGGACCTGGGTCCGGACGTCTCCTGGGCGGACAGCAGGGCCTGGGCGCCGGCCATGGAGGAGCGGAACGGCAAGTACTACTTCTACTTCTGCGCCGACGCGAACATCGGTGTCGCGGTCTCCGACTCACCCACCGGCCCGTTCACGGACGCGCTCGGCAAGCCGCTGCTGAAGGCCGGTGACTACACGGGCCAGATGATCGACCCGGCCGTCTTCACCGACGACGACGGCACGTCGTACCTGTACTGGGGCAACGGCCGCGCCTATGTGGTCCCGCTCAACGACGACATGGTCTCCTTCGACGCCTCGAAGGTCACCAACATCACGCCGAGCAACTACAACGAGGGCTCCTTCGTCGTCAAGCGCAAGGGCACCTACTACTTCATGTGGTCGGAGAACGACACACGTGACGAGAACTACCAGGTCGCCTACGCCACCGGCCCCTCGCCCACCGGTCCCTGGACCAAGCAGGGCGTGATCCTGGAGAAGGACCTCTCGCTCGGCATCAAGGGCCCCGGCCACCACTCGGTGGTCCACGTCCCGAACACCGACGACTGGTACATCGTCTATCACCGCTTCGCCATCCCCGGCGGTGACGGCATGCACCGCGAAACCACCATCGACAAGCTGGAGTTCGACGCCGACGGCCTGATCAAGAAGGTCGTCCCCACCCTGGAGAGCATCGACCCGGTCACCATCGCCCGGGCCGGCGCGGACGCCTCCGGCAAGGAAGGCGACAAGATCCAGCTCAGCGGCACGGTATCCGGCGCGGGCTCCCCCAAGTGGACCGCCGAGGCGGGGGCGCCCTGCACCTTCGCCGACGCCGGGGCCGCGAGCACGACGCTCACCTGCACCGACAACGGCACGTTCAAGGTGACGCTGACCGGCGGCCGCAGCAGCGACACGGCGACCGTCGAGGTCGCCAACGCGGCACCGGCCCTCACCTCCGCCACGGGACCGAAGTCCCCGGTGTCGGTGGGCAAGCGGGCGGTCGTCACGGCCGAGTTCACCGACCCGGGCACCCGTGACACCCACACCTGCACGGTCGACTGGAAGGACGGCACCGCGCCGACGGCCGGCACGGTCACCGCGTCCGGCTGCCGGGCGGAACACACCTACCGCAAGGCCGGTATCCGTAAGCCGGTGATCACCGTCACCGACGACGAAGGCGCCTCGGACAGCAGGACGCTCCCCGAGCTGATCGTCTACGACCGCGCCGCCGGACCCGCGTTCGGCACCGGCCTCTTCACCTCGCCGGCCGGGGCCTACCCCGCCAAGCCGACACTGACCGGCAAGGCCGCCTTCTTCTTCACCGCCTTCTACACGCAGCTGACCTCCGTCCCCATCGGGCAGATGTCCCTCGACTTCGGTCCGGCCAAGCTCAAGTTCCGTTCCACCGGCTCCGACTGGCTCGTGGTCACCGGCTCCCAGGCCGTCTACCAGGGCACCGGCACGGTCAACGGCGCCGACGGCTACGCCTTCCGGGTCACCGCCACCGATACCCCGGACACCTTCCACGTCAGGATCTGGAAGGAGTCCGGTGGTGATGTCGTCTACGACAACGTCACCAGCTCGAAGATCACCGGATTGGTCACCATCGGCGACCGTCGGGAGTGAACCCCCGGCCGGGCGAACCGGTCATGCCGTCCCCCCACACTCGACGGCCAACCCCCCACAGGAGGACCTCATATGAGCCCACGTCAGAACAAGGAGCACAGTCCTCGAACGGCCATACCCTGGCGCACCACACTGGCCGTCACCGCGCTCGCCGCGGCCCTGCTCGCGGGGCCCGGCGTCGCGCAGGCCGCACCGAAAGCAGCGCCCGTTCCACAGGAGCAGGTGGCGGCGGCCACCATCACCTGGACCCTGGAACGGGCGAGCAATCCCACGGCGGACCAGCAGACGGCGTACAACCTCATCACGGCGGCCATGAACGCGGCCGTGGCGCGCTACAACAACCTCAGCGACCTGGGGAAGAGCATCACCGTGCGCTACGACCCGAGCGTGCCCACCGCCGACGGCAACCTCAACGGCACCATCCGCTTCGGCAACCGCAGCTACATGACCGAGAGGACGGCCCTGCACGAGATCGCCCACACCATCGGGGTGGGAACGAGCTCGGGCTGGTCCGCTCTCGGCGGCAGCGGCACCTGGACCGGCGCGCAAGCCACCGCACTGGTCAGGCAGTTCGACGGCTCCAGCGCCAAACTGTCCACGGGCGGTGGCCACTTCTGGCCCTACGGCCTGAACTACGAGAACGAGATGTCCCGTACGGCGGCCGACCGCCATGTGCAGATCGTCGCCGCCATGGTGCGTGACGGGCTGTAACCCACGACCGGGAATGCCTGGGGTGTTGAACCCCCCAGGCATTCCCCTACATAGGGTCGAGTTGGTCGGCGAGGTCGCTCAAGTCGGCGGCATGCAGATCGAATCGGTCCGAGGGAGCGGGCGGGTCACCGACCGGGCGGGCCACATAGGCGGTGCGCAGGCCGAGGCTCTGCGCTCCACGCAGATCATAGGCATGGGCGGCGACCATCAGCAGTCGCTCCGGCGGGAGCCCGGAGACGGTGACAGCCAGTCGGTAGACGGCCGGGTCCGGCTTGAAGGTCCGGGCGTCCTCGGCGGACAGGGCCTGATGCCAGCGCAGTCCCGCGTGAGCGTTGATTCCCAGGAGCGCCGTCCTGCTCGCGTTGGAGAGTCCGATCAGCGGGAACCGCGAGGCGAACCGGGCGAGCCCCGAAACGGTGTCTGGCCAGGGCGGCAGCCGGCGGCCCGACAGGGACAGCGCCGTCACCGCCGCCGGGTCGTCGACTCCGGCGGCGTCCCCGACCACGCGGGCGGCTTCCAGGTCCAGTACGTCGGTGGGGACGTAAGGCCGCACGCCGTCGAGGATGCGGCGTTGCTCGGTCTCGATGTGCCGCTGCCACAGCGACAGGAGCTCCTCGATCCCGGCGTCGTCGAGCTTCGGGGCGAACTCACGGATACCGGCGCGCAGACCGGCGGGTTCGTCGACGAGGGTGCCGAGCACGTCGAACACGACGGCGTCGATCTCCGGCTCTGCCATGGGAGGTCTCCTGGACGAAGCTGGGACGGGTGAGCGGTCGTGGGGGCAACGCGACGAGCGGCCACCCTGATTCCCGAACCGGCTACGCGCCACGAGGCTGCGCCTCTCCCTGCCTGAAGGCTCCGTCGGTGAGGACGGGCACGATCGTGGCGGCGTCCACCTCGACGGCGATGGCCACATCATCGGCGAAGCCTGCGCAGGACAGTTCAAGGCCCGAGGCGCAGGCGGTCACGGCGGCGGCCACGTCGGGAGTCCCCGTGAAGCAGAACCTCGCGGCAGCCGCCTCCGGTGACAACGCGCCGACGCCCTGCTCTTCCAGGGCGGCGATCACGGCACCGGCTCCCAGCAGGTCCTCCAGCGCCGGACGCAGGGATCCGTCCGGCCATCGCTCCCCCGCGCCGATCACCGCGACGGGACGTTCCCCTGTCCCATAGCCGTGCAGAGCCAGCCATCGTCCGACGGCTGACGCGTTGCGCAGACACCCGGCGACGACCGACGAACCACCCGCCGCCGCCGCGATGGCGGACCCGTTGGGTGAGGGCAGCACGAGCCGCGGAGTGAACGGGGCTCTCCGCAGCGCCGCCGGAGACAGCGACCACGGCGACTGCGGGGTGGCGGCTCGCCGGCCCACGGCCTGCGCGGCCGCCTTCTCCCGGGCGAAGGCGGCCGCCGTCTCATCACGCCAGGCATAGGGAAAGACCTCGGTTCCCGCCTCGACGGCGACACTCACCGACGTCGTGAACGACAGCACGTCCACCACCACGAGACAGGCGGCCTCGCGCCCCAACCGCTGGGCACCGGACGGACCCCACTCGAATCGCACGCCGTACGCCTGCTGAAGGAACCAGTCGCTCATGACGACCGAGTCTGGCAGCGTGAGCGCCTCAGCTCACGGCCTTCTTGATGAGCGCGGCGATCCGCTCCTCGGTGTCGCCCGTCAGGTCCGTCAGCGCGTAGGCGGTCGGGAACAGCGGGCCGTCGTCGAGGTTCGCCAGGTCGCTGAAGCCGAGCGTGGCGTATCGCGTCTTGAACTTCTGCGCGCTCTGGAAGAAACAGACGACCTTGCCGCCCCTGGCATACGCCGGCATGCCGTACCAGAGCTTGGGCGCGAGCTCCGGCGCGCTCGCTTTGACGATGGTGTGGAGCCGCTCGGCCAGGACACGGTCCGCCTCCGGCATCTCCGCGATCTTCGCCAGTACGTCGGTCTCCGGGTCCGCCTTGGCGGCCCCCTTGCCCCGCCGCGCGGACGCCTTCAGCTCCTTGGCGCGCTCCTTCATCGCGCCCCGCTCCTCCTCCGTGAAGCCGTCGTACTTCTCGCCTGCCGCGCCGCCGCTCTTGTCCGACGTCCGGGAGCTCTTCATGGCGGATTCCTCTCGTACGAGCCCTGGTGGGGTGACACCAGGTTAGGAATTCTCCGGCGCAGCCGCTTCTCCGAAACTGATCGGATGAGGGGTACGGAGGTCGTCACGGCACGGTCGTCGGGTTCGTCTCCGCGAAGGTGAGGATCTCCGGTACCGCTGCGCGCAGGGTGGCGAAGTGGCGGTGTACGCCGGTCACCGCCACCTCGGCATTGACGCCCCACACCGTCATACCGGCTCGCAGTCCCGCCTCCACCCCGGACGGGGCGTCCTCGATGACCAGGCAGTCCGCCGGCCGCACTCCGAGCTGCCGGGCCGCCTGGAGATAGGGCTCGGGTGACGGCTTGCCCTCCTGGACCGCGGCGGCGTCCACGACGAGGGGCGGGACCGGCAGGCCCGTACGGGCGAACCGTCCGCGTACCCGGTGCTCGTAGTTCGAGGTCACCAGCGCCCACGCCCCCGGCGGCAGGGCGCCCAGCAGCTCCGCCGCTCCGTCGAAGGCCGAGTACTCACCGGAACGGACGTCGTCATCCTCCAGTTCGTGCAGAACAGCCAGGCAGGCCTGCGGATCCTGGTCGGGAGCGACCTGGGCGAAGGTCTCGGTCGGACGGGTGCGCAGGGCCACGCGGTGGACCTCGTCCTCGTCCAGTCCGTAGCGGCGTGCCCAAGTCGCCCATACGCGACGCTGGTTGTCCACGGCGTCGATCAACGTGCCGTCGACGTCGAGGAGGACACACTTGCCAGGGCTGGGCGGTATGCGGTCACTGATCACCCGGTGATGATGTCAGTCGGCCACCCGCTGCGGCATCGGGCTCCGGGAGTCATGGCAAGATCCGCAAGCATGAGCAGCATCGAGCAAGCGGATCGCCCCGTCGCCCTGGTCACCGGCTCCACCTCGGGCATCGGGGAGGCCGTCGCGCGCAGGCTGGCGGCCGACGGGATGCGTGTCGTCGTGCACTCGCGGAGCAGCGTGGAAGCGGGCAGGGCGCTGGCGGCGGAGCTCGACGGCGCGTATGTGCGGGCCGACCTGGCGGTCGAGGACGAGGCGCGCGCCCTGGTGGAGGAGGCGCTGGGCCACTACGGCCGGCTGGACGTCCTGGTCAACAACGCGGGCATCAGCTGGCCCATCCCCCACCACGACCTCGCGGCCGCGACACCGGCGGACTGGCGGCAACTGCTGGAGGTCAACCTGATCGCCCCCTGGGTGCTCTGCACGGCAGCCCTTCCCGCGCTGCGCCACTCCCCCACCGGCGGCTGCGTCGTCAACATCACCAGTCACGCCGGGGTGCGCCCCAAGGGCTCGTCGGTGCCCTACGCGGCGAGCAAGGCCGCGCTCAACCACGTCACCCGGCTCCTCGCGGCCGCCCTCGCACCCGATGTACGCGTCAACGCCATCGCCCCGGGCCTGGTCGACACCCCGATGACCAAGGACTGGACGCAGGCCCACGAGCTGTGGCGCGACCGCGCCCCCATGGGCCGCCCCGCCCGGCCCTCCGACGTCGCCGGCCTCGTGGCCTCGGTGATCGCCAGCACCTACCTCACCGGCGAGGTCATCGTCCTGGACGGCGGACTCAACCTCACCTGAGCGGCCGCGTCGCCTCCCCTGCGCTCGGCGGCGGCGGACGGCACAGTGGACGTATGGACGCAGACGACAGGAACATGCTGGCCCGGGGACGCGTGGCGACCCGACTACCCGCCCAGGACCTGTGGCGGGCCCGGCGTTTCTACGCCGAGAAGCTCGGGCTGGAGCCCGTCGACGAACGACCCGGCGGGCTGCTGTACCGCTGCTCGGGGACGGACTTCGCCCTCTTCGCCTCCACGGGAGCCTCGGCCGGCACCTTCACACAGATGGGCTGGGAGGTCGACGACATCGAGGCCGTCGTGACGGAGCTCAAGCGTCGCGGCGTGGTGTTCGAGGACGTCGACGTGCCCGGTCTCCGCACGAAGGACTCCATCGCGGACGTCGAGGGCAACTATCCCAGCAAGGGCGCCCGAGGTGAGCGCGCCGCCTGGTTCCGTGACAGCGAGGGGAACCTCCTGGGCGTCGGAGAGCCCGTCGTCTGAGGGACGGTGCCCACAGGTGACGGCCGTACGGCCGCCTTCGGGGTCTACAAGAGGACGACACATCCTCGTCGTTCCAGCTCGGCCAGCAGCGACGCAGGAGGTTCGCACGCGTTCCAGCGCAGGTCCAGCTTCTCCAGGGCGGGCATCTCCAGGACCTGGTGCGGCAGTTGGACCAGGCGGTTGCTGCGCAGGTCGAGGTGGCGGAGGCGGGGCAGTGCGGTGAGGGGCTCCGGGAGTTCGGCGAAGGCGTTCTCGCGCAGGTCCAGGTGGCGCAGTTCGTGGAGTTCGGCCACGGTCGGCGGCAGGCTGTCGAGTGCGTTGCCCCGGAGCCAGAGTTCGCGCAGGCTGCACAGGTCGCCGAGGCTGTCGGGCAGTGCGGTCAACTGGTTGTGCTGGGCCCGCAGTTCGATCAGCCCGGCCATGCGGCCGATGGTTTCCGGCAGCGCGGTCAGCTTGTTCTCCCCGACGTTGAGATAGCGCAGTCGGGTCAGGTCGCCCAGGGACTGCGGGAGTTCGGCCAACTCGTTGTCGTGCAGATAGAGGCAGCCGTCGAGGCCGGTCAGGTCTCCGAGCGTCTCGGGCACGGCCGGGAGGAGGTTGTGGCCGAGGTCGAGTGTGGTCAGGCGGTGCAGCCGTCCGATTCCGGCCGGGAGCTCCGTGAGCCCGTTGTCCGCGAGGATCAGCACCTGGAGCTCGGTCCGGTCCCACACCGACTCGGGCACCTCGCCCAGTTGTTGACGCCAGAGGTTCAGGACGTGCGGCACGATGTGTCTTCCTTCCGGTGTACCAACGGTTCAGGGTCAGTGTCGATCACCTGTGGCTCCTGCCCGTTACTCTTCCGGCGTGTATGCGTACGAGGAACTCACGTCGGCGGAGCGGCAGTTGTGGGACGCGTACCCCACGGGCCGTTTGGTGGACTTCCGCACGGGTGAGGCGGAGGACGATCCCGACAACGGGGGCGACTGGGGCGACGAGCGGACCGTGCGAGCCGGTGTCGTGGCCGCTCTGCTCCTCGGCGCGAACCCGGCCCGGCCGGGAGGGGTGCCCGCGCTGCGGCTCGCGGGCGCGCGGATCAGCGGGGGCCTGGAGCTCGGCGGGGCCGAGATCGGGCATGTCATGCGGTTCGAGGGGTGCTGGTTCGAGCAGGGTGCCGGACTGTACGGCGCCACCACCCGGACGATCGAGATCAAGGGCAGCAGACTGCCGGGGCTCGATCTCAGCATGGCCAGGGTGGAGGGCGGGGTCGCTCTGCGGTACACGGTGGTCAGCGGTGCCGTGAAGCTGCTGAATGCGCGCCTGACCGGTGAGCTGGCGCTCAGCCACGCGGTGCTCTCGCATCCCGGTGAATGGGCCCTGTTCGCCGGCGGGCTCGTCATGGAAGGCGGGCTGTTCTGCCGTACCGCCACCCTGCACGGCGGCGTGCGACTCGTGGGTGCCCAGTTGCTCGGTGGCCTGCACATGGAGCGGGCGCGGCTGCACAATCCCGGAGGTGTGGCGCTCCTCGCCGACCATGCGGTGGTGAGCAGCATGGCTCTGTCCGAGGGGTTCACGGCCGAGGGGACGGTCAGTCTGCGGGGCACGCAGATCACCGACCAGGTGACCTTCGACGCTGCCGTGCTGCGGGCCGACGGCACGGCGCTCGACTGTGCCCGTATGCAGGCGGGAGTCGTCGTCTTCACCCCGGCCCAGCCGCCGTCCGGCGTGGTGGATCTCGAGGACGCCCGGGCCGTCGCCTTCCATGACCGGGAGGGTGTCTGGCCGAAGACCGTACGGCTGCAGGGCTTCACCTATGGCTCCCTGCACGAGAGCAGCGAGCTCCAGGCGTCGTCCGTGGAGCGCCGTGTGGCGTGGGTGCGACGGCATCCGGGGTACGCGGCCCAGCCGTACGAGCAGCTGGCGGCCTGGTACCGGCAGATCGGCCATGACGACGACGCCCGGCGTGTGCTGCTGGCCAAGCAGCGCCATCGCAGAAGAACCCTGTCGCTGCCCGCCCGGGTGTGGGGCCATCTCCTGGAGGCCACCGTCGGCTACGGCTACCGCCCGTGGCGTGCGGGCGTGTGGCTCGCGGCGCTCGTCCTGCTCGGCACCACGGTCTTCGCCACCCACACCCCCACGGCGACCGAGCCCGGCCAGGTGCCGCCGTTCAACCCCTTGGTCTACACGCTCGACCTGCTGATCCCCATCGGTGGTCTCGGCCAGCGCACGTCCTGGTACTGGGAGGGCGGATCGGCCGCCTGGCTGTCGTATTCGCTGATCGCGGCGGGCTGGATCCTCACGACGGCGGTACTCGCCGGCATCACGCGGACCCTGAACCGGAACTGACTGCCCCCTCCCGGATTCGCAACCGATGGTTGCGTGAAGGCGCCTTCGGTCGTACTCTGATACGCAACCGATGGTTGCAAAAGGGAGCCGGGTATGGAGTACGGAAGCATCGAGCGCGACCTCCACGTCGACGCGTCGCCCGACGTGGTCTTCGAGGTCGTCAGCCGACCGGAGCACATGCGGGAGTGGTGGCCGGACGACGCCCGGTTCGAGCCCGCCGAAGGGGCACCCGGAGAGCTCTTCTGGCGCGACAAGGCGACGGGCGAGACCAAGACCGTCGCGTTCACGGTGGTCGAGGTCGACCCGCCCAAACGGTTCTCGTTCCGGTGGTGCCACACCGGTGCCGAACGCGGCGGGGACTCACTGCTGGTCACCTTCGATCTCGAGCCGACGCAGACGGGGACCCTGGTGCGGATGACCGAGACCGGGTTCCGCGAGATGGGCTGGGAGATCGCCGTGCTCGAGGAGCAGTACCGCGATCACGTGAGCGGCTGGGACCACTACATCCCCCGGCTGGGCGCCTACGCCGCACGGCTGGCGTCGACCCGATGAGCACGCCGGTCGACGACGACCTGTGGTCCGCGATCGGCGACCCGACCCGGCGCACCATGATCGACCTGCTCCTCGCGTCCGGCCCGGGGACCGCCACCTCGCTCAGCGCGAGCCTTCCCGTCACCCGGCAGGCCGTGTCGAAGCACCTCGCCGTCCTCGACCGGGTCGGGCTGGTCCACGCCGAGCCGGCCGGACGGGAGCGGCGCTACCGCGTCGACGAGGCCCAACTCGCCCGCGCGGTCGCGCAACTGGCCGCCGTCGGCGCCACCTGGGACGCCCGACTCCGCCGTATCAAGCACATCGCGGAAACGATCCAACGAAGCCGTACCACCACCGAAGGAGCATGACCATGGTCGACATCCTGCATCGCATCGGCGCCGTCGCGCCACTGGACGACGTCTACCGGGCGGTCGCGACCCCCGAAGGCCTCGCCGGCTGGTGGACCACCGACACCACGGGCAAGAGCGAGGTCGGCGGCCAACTGGCGTTCCGCTTCGGCGACGTCGGCGGTTTCGACATGGAGGTCCTGGAACTCGACCCCGCCGGCCATGTGCGGTGGCGCGTCACGGACGGCCCCGCGGAATGGATCGGCACCGAGATCGACTGGGCCCTCAGTCGGACCGACGAGTACACGATCGTCCTGTTCAAGCACGAGGGCTGGCGCGAGCCGGTCGAGTTCATGCACCACTGCAGTACGAAGTGGGCGCTCTTCCTGATGAGCCTCAAGGAATACGTCGAGACGGGTCACGGCAGCCCGGCACCAGCCGATGTCCGGATCAGCGACTGGCATTAGCGGGCGCTAGGTGCCGTAGTGGTCGGCGGTTCCGGATGCCTCGCGGGAGCCGAGGCGGTCGAGGGAGACCACGAACTCGTTGAGGTCCTGGAGAACTACGACGACCTCGTCGAGGGGGATGCGGATCTCGCGGGTGGACATGTACTACCGCGCGGCCGGTGGGCGGAGCCAGTCGCGCATCCGCGTTGAGCGGGAGCCCGGTCCGTCCTACGGTGGCTCGGTGAGTGATGTGAAGCACGACGTCTACTGCACCGAAATCGGCTCCCGGGCCGACGAGTTGCGCGCCGCTGTGCGGTCCGCCGAGGCGGGGCCGGCCGTGACACCCGTCCCCAGCTGTCCCGGGTGGAGCCTCACCCACCTCGCCCGGCATGTCGGGGGAACCCATCGGTGGGCGGCGCGGATCGTCCGCGGCCGAGCCACCGGTCCCGTCGCCCACGACATGGTGGACGACGTCTTCTCGCCCGGTCCCGAGTCCGCCGCCGACCTGGACGCCTGGCTCGCCGAGGGGGCAGCGGAGCTGACCGGTGCCCTGCGCGAGGCGGGTCCCGACGCCCCGGTGTGGACCGTCGCGCCGAGCGGCGTCGCGGGGTTCTGGGCCCGGCGGATGGCCCATGAGACGACCTTGCACGCCGCCGACGCCGCCTTCGTCACGGGCGCCCCCTTCGCCGTACGGGAGGAGCTGGCGCGGGACGCCCTGGACGAGTGGATGGGGTTCGGCGCGCTGCCCCGGGTCCTGGAGGCCGCCGGGCCCGACGCCCCGCCGCTCACCGGACCCGGCCGCACACTGCACCTGCACGCCACCGACGCGCCCCACGCCGAATGGCTGGTGGACCTCACGGGCGTGCCGATCACCTGGAGCCACACCCACGCGAAGGCCGCGGTGGCGGTACGCGCCCCGCTCACCGACCTCATTCTGCTTCTCTACGGCCGCCGCACCCCGGCCGACACGTCGGTCGAGGTGTTCGGGGACGGCGACCTGCTGTCCCTGTGGCTGGAGCGCTCCGGCTTCTGGCTCCGCAAATAGCTCAGAGTGCCGGGATCCCGAACTCCACCCACAGCGGAAAGTGGTCCGAGATGTGCCAGGACAGCTCGTTGAGCGTCCGGTCGCCGCGCAGCTCGGGCACGAAGTCGATGTGCCCTCCGGCCAGGGCTTCCAGCGTCAGCACCGGTCGGCGCTTCTGCCCCTTGGTGAACCACGCGATCTGGTCGTAGAAGTGTTCGGCGCCCGGGTCGTCGAAGATCGTGCGCGGCAGGCCGTCCAAGGACGGGGCGGGGACCAGGCCGGTGGAGGTGAAGGCCTGGAACAGAGGGTCGCCGGCGCGGTCGATGTTGAAGTCTCCCAGCGCGATGAGGTTGTGGTCCCAGCCGAACTCCTGTTCCGCCCAGGAGGCCAGCCACTTCGCGATCGCCCGCAGTTCCGGTGCCCGGTCGGCAGCCTTGTCGCCGTACAGGACATGCAGGGTGACCAGGGTGAACGTCTGCCCCTGGGAGAGGAAGCTGACCGCGTAGGGCGTACGGGCGAACTGCTCCTCCAGATCGGTCGCGGGTACACCCGCGTCCTCCTCGAGGGGCACCACCAGCTCACAGGCCAGACCTGACGGCTTCACCCTGCGGGTGTCGAACAGGAACGCCAGCCGCTCGCTGTTGCCTGCGCTGCCCCGTGTCACGTCGGTGAGGATGAACGCCCAGTCGTCGCCCAGGACCTTCAGCAGATAGCGCAGGGAACGCAGGTTGCCGCGCACCTCCTGCACCGCCACGACGTCGAACCGGCGGACGACCGACGCGATCAGGTGGATGTCGGTGAAGTTCCGCTTCGGCGAGGCACCCTCCGGGGTGGTCCAGGCCTTGGTGAGGTCGGAGAAGGCGCGGAGGTTCCAGGTCGCGATCAGCAGGTTGGTCCCGGCGTCCTTCGCCGGTACCGCTCCGTCGAGGAACGCGTCCCAGCGTTCGACTCGTTCGACCACCCGTTGGGGTGGCGCCAGGATGTCGGCTTCAGCGGGCACAGATCCTCCTCGACGCTGGGAGCAGAGCGTTTCGAGCCTGCGAGATAGCGCACGGGGGAGCAAGAGGCCGTTGCGGTGACGCGCCTCGTCCGGCCGAACCCGGCGAGCCGACGGGACCGGGCTTCTCGTTCGCCGGGCCGACCCTGTTCGAGGTGTGATCCGGCGGTTTCATAGGCTCGGGGCATGGTGAGCGAATTCAGCGAGGCGTTCCTGCTCGAGGCCGAACGACATGCCGCGTGGGGCGCGGCCCAGCTCCACGCGCTGGGCGCGTTCATGCCCGAGGGGCCGTGGACCGCCGATCTGCCCTCCTGCCTGTACCAGCAGGGGGAGCTGGAGCTGCGGGTGGCGGTGCTGGGTACGTACGACATGGACCAGCAGTCCTGGATGTGGGGCTGGGCCAATCCTGGTCTGCGGGGCACCGAGGTGGTGGCGCTGACCGGCGCGGTCCGGCGGTACGGCCGCGTGCACGGGATCGCAGAACTGGCCGAGGAAATCGTGCCGTTGTCCGGGTTCGCCGACCCTCGGCGGGCCGCCGAGATGCTCGCCTTCACGGGGATGGGGGTCGCCGAGGCGCCCGGGTACATCGGCGTTCCGGCGGGACCGGCCACACAGGTCTACTTCCTGCCCGACGACCCCCGGGTCCCCCGCGCCGGCCTGGACCCGGTCACGCTGCCCCGGACACTGCTCACCGGAGCGGGGCTGATCGGGTACTCGGCCCGGCATGTCGTCAGCGGCTACTTCGACCACCACGACGTGCCCCAGCGCTCTGAGGGCGACCGGATCGTCGCGGACCTGGGCGCCGGCAACGCGGTCGAGGTGGGCTTCGACGCGGTGGGGCGGATCTCGGGGGTGCAGGTGAAGGTTCTGCCCTGAGCGACCGGGGCAAGGTTCCGAGGCGCGCTGCGGGGCCGGTCAGCGCAGCCGTGGTCCGCCCGGATGCTCGCCCTCGATGATCCCGACCAGCCAGTCGAAGACGGTGGGCCCGCGTCCGGCGCGGGCCTCCGCCGGCTCTGGGGAGAGTGGCGCCACGACGACGGTCACATCATGCTTCTACACGACCGAGCTCAAGTAGGAGACAGGCGTAGGGACGCGACGGGTTGTACCCGCAGAGCGGTCAAGCAGGTGCGAACCCTACGGAGCGGCGGGCAGGATGGCCTCATGACCAAAACATCCGGATCGTCGACACAGTGCGCCGGCTCGAACTCCTTGTTGTCCCTGTGGTCGCAGGACTCGGTGCTGTCGATCGGGTCCGTGGGATCGGTGTTGTCCATCGGGTCGGTCGGCTCGGCCCTGTCCGTCGGGTCGATCGGGAGCGCTCTGTCCGTGGGGTCGATCGGGTCGGCGCTGTCGCTGGTCTCGTTCGGATCATGGCTGAGCACAGGGTCGTGTCTGTCCGCGCAGTCGCAGTGGTCGGTCCTGTCCTGGCGTTCCTCACGCACCTTCCGCTCTGCCGGGGTCCTGGGGGTGGTGGGCGTGGCTGCTCTGTTGGTGGCTCAGCGGTCGCGGCACGGCGAGCGGGCGTGACGGAAGAGTCCATCGCCGAGGGTCTCAGGACGTCAGTTCCGTCTGTGCCGCTCCCGTGGGGACGGGGTCGTGGCGGATGTACCACTCCGTCGACAGCAGCAGTTCACGGTCGGCTTCCGGGAGGGCGGCGATCAGGCCCGGGGCGGCTCCTCGGGTCACCTCGGTGCGGTGGGCCAGGACGGCGGCGATCTTCTGCTCCAGCCAAGGGCGGACATCGACCGTCGCGGTGATGCGCTCGTCGGGGACGGTGTACATCGCCTTGCCCGTCGGGGCCCAGTGGTTGCCCCACGCCCGCATGGCGGAGTGCGGATGCGTGGCCGTGTACATGGCTCTCGGTCGCCAGGGCTCGCCAACGTCGGGGTAGAGACGTTCGAGGCCGGCCGCCTCGACAGCGAGTGTCGTGACCCGGTGGGTGTGGACATGGTCCGGATGGCCCGTCAGGCCGCCGTAGGCATCGTGGGTGATCACGATGTCGGGTCGGAACTCCCGGATGTGGGCGACCAGTTGACCCACCAGGTCATCGAGCGGCGCATCGCAGAACCGTGGGCTGCCCGGGGCCGAGTGAGGAGCACGCGCGTCGGCGTGGCCGAGCATCCGCGGGGCGCCCGCACCGAGGATGCGCAGCGCCTCGGCCAACTCCGCGGCGCGCGGGGTGTCTTGCGCCCAGGTTGCCGTGACGACCCCGGTGCGCGCGCCGGCGGACGCGTGGCGGGCGAGTACTCCGCCCGCCGACAGGGACTCGTCGTCGGGGTGGGCGAAGACGGCGAGCAGGCTCGGCACGGGCACGGGTGATCACCTTCCGAGGCGAGTGGTCGGTCGGATCGGGGACGGTGCGACTCGGTTCCGTGCCGTCCGGCGCAGGAGCGGAACGCTGCCGGGCCGGTGCCGGCCACGTGCCAGGGACCCTTCTACGGCGGTCAGTCGGCGGTCCCGTCGGCGGGCTGCCAGGCGCGGGGCCAGTTTCCGGACGGCGGTGGCGGACCGGCCACCCCCAGCTCACTTCGGGCGCATGTGTAGAACGCGTCGCGTTTGCGGCTCAGCCGCTGGGAGTCCCGGGTCCATCCCTGCGCGTCCTGCCGCTGCTCCCGCACATGCAACTCCAGGGTCCAGACGGCCTCGTGCCACGACCGCGCGGCGACCACCGTCTCCGCGTCGCCCACCAGCACACCCAACAGCGTGCCCCACTGATCCACCACCGCGCTCCCCCTTCGCCGGCTGATGCTGAACCCAGTGCGGCGATCAGTCGCGCTTGCGCGCCACGCCGCCGTAGAAGCCGATCAGTTCGGACCCGGGCGGCGGCGGAGTGTCCGGGCGCCAGAACGGGGCCTGGGCGAGACCGGGTTCGATGAGGTCGAAGCCGTCGAAGTAGCGCTCGACCTCGGCGTGGGAGCGGAGGTTCAGGCTGGCGGAGGCCTTGTTGTAGACGGCCTGGGCCGCGGTGCGGTCGGCGAAGTCGCCAGTGGCGTGGGAGAGGACGAGGTAGCTGCCGGAGGGGAGTGCGTCGCGCAGGGTGGCGACGATCTCCCCGGGCTTGTCCGCGTCGGTCAGGAAGTGGACGATCGCGACGAGGAACAGGGCGACCGGCTCATCGAAGTCGATGACCTGGCGGATGTCGGGGTGGTCCACGACGGCTCGCGGGTCCCGGAGGTCGCCGAGCACGATGCTGGTCGTGCCGTCGCTGCTGAGCAGGGCGTCGCCGTGTGTCTTGACGATGGGATCGTTGTCGACGTAGGCGACACGGACGTCCGGTGCGACCTCGTGGGCGATCTCATGCACGTTCGGCGAGGTGGGGAGTCCGGTGCCGATGTCGAGGATCTGGCGGACGCCGCCCTCGGCGACGACGTGACGGACGGCCCGCCGGAGAAACCCTCGGTTGGCGCGCAGGCCGATCCGTACCTCGGGTGCGGCGGCGGCGAGTTCGTCGCCGGCTCGCTGGTCGACCTCGTAGTTGTCCTTGCCGCCCAGCAGATAGTCGTAGATCCGGGCAGGGTGCGGTCTGCTGGTGTCGATCTCCTCGGCACGCACGCCGTTCCCTGTCACCCTGAGCTCCTCTCGACGCCCGCGACGGCCCGCTCGCCGCCCACGGTGGGGACAGCTTTGCATATCAACTTCCGTGCTGGTGGCCCCAGTTCCCGTCGCCTTGCCGCTACGGGCGCAGCTCGACGGTGATGTGCGGCGACAGTGCACGAAGGAAGTCGGGTGCGTCGAAGATCTCGCCGGCGGAGGCGACCCCGACCGTCCTGGTCTGTCCGGTGAGGATGCGGTGGACCGCCTCGACCGCGAGCGGTGCGGTGACGGCGTAGATGTCCCGGCCCCGGGCCACTGCGCGCCGTTCGGTGCCGCCGGAGCGGACGACGGCGTCGACGAGGAAGGTCTGGTCGGAGCGCCCGTCGTCGGTCGCGGTCGGCGCCGGTGTGTCGGAGGCGGCGAGTTCCCTGGCCGCCTCGCTCGCCATGTGGGTGCTCACCTCCGGGATGGACAGATGGCTGGGGATGGTGACGACGTCGGCCATCGTGAACTCCCCCATGACGTCCCGGATGCCCATCGGCTCGGGGAAGTGCCACTTCAGAACCGTCGGCTGGTCGTCGTGGTACGCCAGCCGCCCCTTCGTGTAGCGCACGCGCTGCCCACCCCGGCGGCCGTGGGAGACCTCGCCCGCGGCCCGTGTCCCGGCGGTGGGGTGCCAACTGCTCAGCCCGTAGGCGATGTGCGCCTCGTCGGCCGTCGTCCAGTCGCCCATCGCGGCGGTGGCCAGGAGGTCGCCGAGGCCGCCGTAGAAGGCCATCGCCGGGACGATCACCGCTTTCGCCGCCCGGGCGCGGTCCGCGAAGTCGGTGAAGGTGTCGACGTTGGCCTCGATCTCGGCGGCCACGTCCACGTAGGGGATCCCGGCGCGCAGGGCCGCCTCGATCACGGGGGCCGCGGTGGTCGCGAAGGGACCCGCGCTGTTGATCACGGCGTCCGCGCCGGCCAGGGCACGGTCGAGGGCGGCGGTGTCGTCGACGGATGCGGGCCGGACGTCGAGGCCGGGGAAGGAGGCGGCCAGCTGCCGCAGCTTGTCGGCGTCACGGCCGGAGAGCACGGGGACGAATCCGCGCTCCAGCAGGTGTGCGACCACGAAGCGTCCGGTGTGCCCGTACGCGCCGTACACCGTGACCGTCTGTCCCGATCCCATGAGATCTCCCCTGTATGCGACTGATCAACAGTGTGCGCTGATCGACTGAGACCATCCTGCCGAGTTCGTACGCCCTTCCGTGAGTGTCCGGAACGACGTGCCCCGTACACTTTCGGACATGACCTCTCTCGCGCTCGCCGTCACCGACGGAATGCTGCACTTCGAACTGTCCATGGCCTACGAGGTGTTCGAAGCCGCCCCGGTCGGCGTGACGGTCCCCTGGTACGAGGTCACCGTCTGCGGTTCCGCCGCCGTGCGGGTCGGCCGGTTCCGCCTTGAGCCCGATCAGGGGCTCGACGGGCTCCGGCACGCCGACACCGTGATCGTGCCGGGCTGGGCGGACGTCGACGTGGACCCGCCCGCCGAGCTGGTCGACGCGGTGCGCGCGGCCCATGAGGCGGGTGCCCGGGTGGCCTCCCTGTGCACGGGGGCGTTCGTGCTGGCCGCCGCCGGTCTGCTGGACGGGCGGCAGGCGACCACGCACTGGGCGCACACCGACGTGCTGGCCGCCCGGCATCCGCGCATCGACGTGGATCCCGACGTGCTCTACGTCGACAACGGAAGCGTGCTCACCTCCGCCGGCAAGGCCGCCGCGATGGACCTGTGCCTGCACCTCGTCCGGCAGGACCACGGCTCGGCCGTCGCCAACGCCGTCGCCCGCCGTCTGGTGGTGCCACCGCACCGGGCGGGCGGCCAGGCACAGTTCGTCGCCGCCCCCGTGCCGACCCGCGACGACCATCCGCTCGGCGCGCTGCTCCCCTGGGTCGTCGAGCGGCTCGACCAGCCGCTGACCGTGGAGGATCTGGCCCGGCAGGCCCGGATGAGCTCACGCCACCTGGGCCGCCGGTTCAGGGAGACGACCGGCACCACCCCGCTCCAGTGGCTGCTGACCCAACGGATCCGCCGCGCCCAGGAGTTGCTGGAGGCCACCGACGCCAGCATCGACGCCATCGCGACAGCCACCGGCATGGGCACCGCCACGACCCTGCGCCGCCACTTCAACCGCACGGTCGGCGTGCCCCCGGACACCTATCGCCGCACCTTCCGCGCACGATCCGACGCCGGGGACGCCGTCGCGTGACGCCGGCTCAACCACCCTCTACGGCTTCTCCGCCTTCCGTAGTCACGCTCAATGTGACTCACGGCTGACTTCGGACCCGCTGGAGCCGACCAGGAAGTCGAGGTCGGCCCCGGTGTCGGCCTGCAGGACGTGGTCGACGTAGAGCCGCTCCCAGCCGCGTCGGGGTGCGGCGAAACCGTCGACCGTGGCCTGGTCGGGCTTGCGGTCGGCGAGTTCGTCGTCCGGTACGTCGACGTCGATACGGCGGGCCTCGACGTCGAGGGTGATGAAGTCGCCCGTGCGCACCAGCCCCAGCGGACCGCCCGCCGCGGCTTCGGGGGCCACGTGCAGAACGACCGTGCCGTACGCCGTGCCGCTCATCCGGCCGTCGCAGACGCGGACCATGTCGCGGACGCCCTGTTCGAGGAGTTTCTTCGGCAGCGGCATGTTGGAGACCTCGGGCATGCCCGGGTAGCCCTTGGGTCCGCAGCCGCGCAGGACGAGGACGGAGTCGGCGTCGACGTCCAGGTCGGGGTCGTCGACGCGGGCGTGGAAGTCCTCGATGGAGTCGAAGACGACGGCGCGGCCGCGATGGCGCAGCAGGTGCGGGGAGGCGGCGGCGGGTTTGACGAGGGCTCCGTCGGGGGCGAGGTTGCCGCGCAGGACGGCGATACCGCCCTCGGTGACGAGTGGTTCGGCGCGGGGGCGGATGACTTCGGCGTCCCAGACGGTGGCGTCGTCGAGGAAGCCGACCAGGGGTTCGCCGGTGACGGTCAGCGCGTCGGGGTCGAGCAGGTCGCGGACTTCGCGCAGGACGGCGAGGAGTCCCCCGGCACGGTGGAAGTCCTCCATGAGGAAGCGGCCGGCGGGCTGGAGGTCCACCAGGACGGGGACGCGCGAGCCGATGCGGTCGAAGTCGTCGAGGGTCAGGTCGATGCCCAACCGGCCCGCGATCGCGAGGAGATGGACGACCGCGTTGGTCGAACCGCCCACGGCGGCCAGCGCCACGATCGCGTTGTGGAAGGAGCCCTTGGTCAGGAAGGTGCCCGGCCGCCGGTCGGCGGCGACCATGTCCACGGCCAGCCGTCCGGTGTGGTGCGCGGCCTCCAGGAGTCGGCTGTCGGGAGCGGGGGTACCGGCCACGCCGGGCAGTACCGTGCCCAGCGCCTCGGCGACCAGTGCCATCGTGGACGCGGTGCCCATGGTGTTGCAGTGTCCGCGGCTGCGGATCATCGAGGACTCGGAGCGGACGAACTGCTCCTGGGAGAGCGTGCCCGCCCGGACCTCCTCCGACAGCTGCCACACCCCGGTGCCGCAGCCCAGCAGGCTGCCGCGGAAGGTGCCGTTGAGCATCGGGCCGCCGGGGACCACGACCGCGGGCAGGTCCACCGAGGCGGCGGCCATGAGCAGCGAAGGGATCGTCTTGTCGCAGCCGCCCAACAGGACGACGCCGTCCAGGGGGTTGGCCCGCAGCATCTCCTCCGTGGCCATCGCGGCCATGTTGCGCCAGAGCATCGCGGTGGGCCGTACGTTCGTCTCGCCGAGCGACACGACCGGCAGGTCCAGCGGGATGCCGCCCGCCTCGTAGACGCCGTTGCGCACCGAGGCGGCGACCTCGTCGAGGTGAGCGTTGCAGGGGGTCAGGTCCGAGGCGGTGTTGGCGATGGCGATCTGGGGGCGCCCGGTGAAGGCGTCGGCGGGCACGCCCCGGCGCATCCACGCCCGGTGGATGTAGCCGTTGCGGTCCTGACCCGCGTACCACTGTGCGCTGCGGAGCCTCACCATGGAGTCCCTTCCAATAGTCGGTACGGCGGTCTACTGTTCGGAACGCGATGAAGCCTACGCAGACGTACGACGGACCGACAGACCCCGGCACGGACGGCGCAACCGGCGTCGACGGCGGCCGACTGGTGGGGTCGGACCGGGTGCTCGCCGTCCTCAAGGAGCTCGCCCGCCATCCCGAGGGCGTGGGGCTGGAGGAGCTCACCCGGGTGATGGGGAGCCCCAAGCCGACCGTGCACCGGGCGCTGGGGGCACTGCGACGGGCGGGGCTGGCCGACCAGGACGCGCACGGCCGCTATGTGCTGGGGGACGAGTTCCTGCGGATGGCATTCGCCCACCACGAGGCACGGCCCGATCATGTCCGGGTCCGGCCCGTGCTCGACGCGCTGGCAGGCCGGTTCGGTGAGACGGCGCACTACGCGGTGCTCGACCGCCATGAGGTCGTCTACCGTGCCAAGGTCGACCCGCCCACCGGTGCCGTACGGCTCACGTCGACGATCGGCGGGCGCAACCCCGCCCACACCACCGCCGTCGGAAAGCTGCTGCTCGCACGGGAGTTGACGTCCCTGGAGGAGGTCGAGGCGTGGGTCGGGGACTCGGGCGGCCTGGATCGCCGTACGCCACGGAGTCTGTGCGCGGCGGCCGATCTGCACCATGAGCTCGCGGCCACCCGGGAGCGCGGGTACGGCGTCGACGACCAGGAGAACGAGACCGGGGTCAACTGCCTTGCCCTGCCGGTCTATCTCACCTCCCCGACAGCCCCCTCCGGAGCCGTGAGCATCAGCGCGCTGGCCTACCGGACGCCGCTCGCCTCCCTGGTCGACGCACTCGACGAGATCCGTGCCCTGCTGAACGAGCCGAACGGCTGAAGCCCCCACCACCCCTGGAGACAGCCCCGTGTACCTCATGCGCATCGGTGCCCCCGGCGCCGAGAAGCCCGTCGCCCGCGTCGACGACGAGACGTACGTCGACCTCTCCGACGTCGTCACCGACTTCGACGAGGCGTTCTTCGGCTCGGGCGGCCTGGACCGCATCCGTCCCGTCGTGGCCGAGCGGACGGCGGCGGGGCAGGTGTCCCGCTTCGCCGGGGAGCGCGTCGGCGCCCCCATCGCACGTCCGCACCAGATCCTGTGCATCGGGCTCAACTACCGTGACCACGCCGCCGAGAGCGGCATGGCCGTGCCCGACGAGCCGATCCTGTTCACCAAGTCGCCCAACACGCTGATCGGGCCCCACGACGACGTACGCATCCCGCGCGGTTCCACCAAGACCGACTGGGAGGTGGAGCTCGGCATCGTGATCGGCCGGCGCACCAGCTACCTGGACTCGGTGGCGGAAGCGCGCGACGCCATCGCCGGGTATGTGGTCGTCAACGACGTCAGCGAGCGCGGCTTCCAGCTGGAACGCGGCGGGCAGTGGGCCAAGGGCAAATCCGCGGAGACCTTCAACCCGGCGGGACCGTGGCTGGCCACGGCCGACGAGATCGACGACGTCCTCGCGCTGGACATGTGGCTGGACGTCAACGGGGTGCGGCGGCAGACCGGCAGCACCAAGACGATGGTCTTCGACCCCTACTTCATCGTCCACTACCTCAGCCAGTTCCTCGTCCTGGAACCCGGCGACCTCATCAACACCGGCACCCCGCCCGGCGTCGGCATGGGCCTCACCCCGCCCGTGTATCTCCAGCCGGGTGACGTGATGGAGCTGGGCATCAAGCAGCTCGGCACGCAGCGCCAGCATGTCCTCGGCCCCCGGTGAACGGCTCTCGATGCGCGCTTTCGTACTGACCGGCCCCGGCACCTACGAGGTCCAGGACCTCCCGGCGCCGGTGGCCGGACCCGGTGAGGTCGTCGTCGACGTCGAGCGGGTCGGCGTGTGCGGCACCGATGTGGAGTTCTTCACCGGCGAGATGGCCTATCTCCATCAGGGCCACGCCGCCTACCCGATGCGCCTCGGCCACGAGTGGTCCGGCCGGGTCACGGCACTCGGCGACGGCGTCGACCCCGGCCGGCTCGGTCGCCGGGTCATGGGCGACACGATGCTCGGCTGCGGCACGTGTCGCCGCTGTCTCCTGGGCCGCGGGCATGTCTGCGAGAAGCGGCAGGAGGTGGGTATCCGCGGGGCCCGCGCGGGGGCGCTGGCGGAGCAACTCGCCGTTCCCGCCTCCTCGTTGCACGCCCTGCCCGACTCCGTCGACGCCGTACTCGGAGCGCTCGTGGAGCCGGGCGGGAACGCCCTGCGCGCCGCACAGGCCGCCGCGCCGCGCGCCGGTGACCGGGCCCTCGTGCTGGGCCCGGGGACCATCGGGCTGCTGGTCGCGATGTTCCTGCGAGCCGCCGGTGCCGAGGTGCACCTGATGGGGGTCACCGACAGCTCCCTCGCCTTCGCCCGCGACCTGGGCTTCGCGCACGTATGGACGGAAGGGACCGTGCCGGACCTGCCGTTCGACTCGGTCGTGGACGCCTCGACCGCTCCCCATCTCCCCAACCGTGCCCTGGAGTTGGTCGAACCGGCCGGCCGCGTCGTCTACATCGGGCTGGCCGGCGAACCCGCCCGCCTCGACCATCGCACGCTCCTCCTCAAGGACGTGACGGCGGTGGGCGTCCTGTCCGCCTCCCCGGGACTCGACGCGACGATCAAGGCCTACGCCGAGGGGTCGGTGGACCCCAGGCCGCTGGTCGCCGCGACCGTGGGGCTCGACGAGGTCGGACCGGTGCTCGCCGGTGAGCGTCCTGCGGGTGCCGGACCGGGCCCGAAGATCCACGTCGACCCTAGGCTCGGGCGGTGAAGGCAGGCGGGACGGCGTACGCGCCGCATTCCCGAGCGCGCCCCGGAGGATAGGCGCATCGCGGCTCGTCCGGGACGAGCGACCGGCCGGGGCCCGTCCGCCTCGGCCTGGCCGCATCGGCCCAGCACTACCTGACGTCGCCGCATCACCAGTGACGCGCACGGCGTGAACATCCCGTCATCGTGAAGGGCCGCACCCGTCGCGAGTGCGGCCCTTCACTGTGCACGGCAGACGGTCGGCGGAGCCCTTCCGACGCCTTCCGTCAACGGCGCAGTTTCACCTTGCTGAGCGCGGCGACGCCGAGGGCCGCGAGGGCGATCTGGATGAGCCACTCGAGCCAGTCGACGCCGTCGGTGTCGGCGACGTCGAGGCCTGAGGCGATGCCGGTTCCGATGAACGCGGCGACGATACCGATCGCGATCGTCCACAGGACACCGATGCGCTGACGGCCAGGAATGACGAGCCGGCCGAGCACACCGATCACGATGCCGATCACGATCGCACTGATGACGCCTGAAATCTCCATGAGCGGTATGCCACCCCTCACTCGTTGGTGACATACGAGTGCCCGTTCGAGTCGAAGCCACGCAGATCCGTTTCACGGCCGCGAAATCGGCTGCGGGCAGGGCCGGTCAAGGCATACCGTCCGGCTGTGCGTTGATCTCCCGGGCGGTGGCCGAGTGCCGCCGCGGACGGTACGGGCGCCCCGGCCGCGGGGCCGCCCCCACAGCCATGCCGCCGGCCTCTCTGGAGATCACCCCATGACTGCTCGACACCCCCTCACCTACGACTCCTTCGTGAAGCTCGCCCTCGCCGATGCCGCCGTCGTCGGGCTGGTCCTCAAGGGCTCCCGCGCCCATGAGGGCATGGTCACCGAGCACTCCGACCACGACCTGTACGTCGTTCTCGCGGATGCCGCGACCACGGATCTCACCCGGTTCCAGGGCTACCGCACCGGCGGGCTCGATCTCGTCGTCATCCCGCTCACCGAGTTCCGCACGGCCGGCATGCCCGGCTTCGAGCGCTATGCCCTCGCCCGCGCCCAGGTCGTGCTCGACCGGCTGGACGGCGGCATCGCCGGAATCCTGGCCGCCAAGGCGCTCCTGGACGCCGACGAGGCCCATCGGGACGCAGGCGGTTGGCTCGACGCCTACGCCAATTCCCTCTACCGGTCCCTCAAGAACGCGCGCGACGGTCATGGGCTCGCCGCCCGTCTCGACGCCGCCGACAGCGTGCGGTTCCTGCTGGAGCTGCTCTTCACCCTCGACCGCCGCCCCCGTCCCTACAACAAGTACCTGGAGTGGGAACTCGCCCGCCGTCCGCTGCCCGGCTGGGACACCGTCCTGCTCCTCGACGCCGTGGACCGCATCGTGCGGACCGGAGACGTGACCTTGCAACGCCGCCTCTTCATCCTCGTCGAGTCGGCGGCCCGGCAGGCCGGGCACGGGGCGGTGCTGGACGCCTGGGGAGCGGACCTCGACCTGATGCGCCCGAGGTGACCGGCCGGTCACCGTGTCACTCGTTGTGCAGCACCTCCGCGACCGTCAGCCGTGCCGCCCGGCGTGCCGGGACGAACGCGCCCAGGACCGCGATCGCGAGGCCCGCGAGGGCGAGGCCGGTCAGGGCCGGGGCGTGCCAGACGTCCGTCATGTACGTCGGCAGGGTGATGTCGACCGCGTCCGCCATGCGCGGGACCACCAGGTGGTGGCCCACGATGCCGAGCGGGATGCCGAGGAGTGAGCCGAGAGCGCCGAGTAGCGCCATCGACGTCACGGTCATCACCGTGACCTGGCGTGGTGTCATGCCGATGGACTTGAGCATGCCCAGGTCACGGCGGCGGTCGCGGGTGTTGAGGACGACGGTGTTGAAGACGCCGAGGGACGCGACCACGGCGAGCATCAGGGTGAGTGCCGTCGAGGAGCCGATGATGGTCTGGGTGACGGTGTTGGAGCCCTGCACGGTCGGGCTGACCCCGGCGTCGGCGGCTCGGGCAGCGCGGGCGTAGGCGGCCGGGTCGGCGCCCTCGCGGAGCTTGACGTGGTACGCGATCGGCTTTTCCTTGGGTGCCAGGGCCGTGAAGGTCGCCCAGTCGGCGACGACCAGCCGGGCGTTGCTCTCCATGAACTCCCCGACGACGAGCACCCTTTCGCCCCGGCCTCCCTTCTCCAGTCGCAGCCGGTCGCCCACGCGCAGGGCGTTCTCGCGCAGGAAGGCCGAGCCGGCGACGATCTCGCCCGCGTGCCGCGTCCACCGGCCCTCGGTGAGCACGCTGCCCATGCGCGGCCGATCCCCCCGACGGGCTTCGAGCCACACGGTGTCCCCGGAGGCCGCCGCTCGGACCTCGACATCCGCCCGGGCGGTGACCTCGCGTGCGCCGGGCAGTGCGCGCAGGAGCGAGTGCAGCTCGAGATCGTCGTGTCGTGGCCGGATCTCCTTGCCGTCCTTGAAGGCGCCGACGTAGACCGTGACCTGGTAGGCGTCCCGGCCCGCGTTCCCGAACCGGTCCATCGTGGTGGCCAGGCCGGTCGCGAACGTCACGGTGGTCACGCCGAGGACGACGGCGGCGAGCGTGAGCGCGCTGCGCCCCGGCCGGGCGAACGGCAGCCCCAGCCCCAGGCTCACCGAGCGCGGCAGTGCGCTGCCCGCCAGTCTGCGCTGGATGCGCAGGGCCCGGCCGGCGCGGGGCGCGCTGCCCGCGCTGATCGCCCGCGCCGCGGGCAGCCGGTGTGCGCGCACGGCGGGGGCGAGTGCGGCGAGTACACACACGGCGGGCATGCCCAGCAGGGCGAGGACGTTCAGCCAGGGCGCGATCGAGGCACTGTCGTGGAACACACCGGCGTCGGGCCCGGAGAAGACGAACTGGAAGAAGGGCCGCGCCGCCAGGTTGCCCGCGAGGGTGCCCAGCGCGCAGCCGAGGACGGCGGGTACGGAGATCATCGTGAGGTAGACGGTGACGACCTGCCCCGGCGTGAAACCGATCGCCTTGAGCACGCCGATGTGCCGGAACCCGGAGATCACCGCGCCGCTGACCACGTTGGCGACGATGAGCACGGCCACCACGATGCCGAGGATGCCGAAGGCCATCAGGTAGGGGGCGTAGGCGCGGGCCGAACTCCCGATCCTGTCCTTGAGGGTGAGATAGGACCGCGAGGCGGTCAGCGCCTCCGTCGGGAGCCCTTCGGTCGCGGTGGCGAGCTGCTCGCGGAGCCGGTTCTCCGAGGAGGCGTCGGTGAAGCGGAACAGCATCTGGGTGGCCGTGGGGTGGAGCGCTCCGATCTGGTCGGGTGCGACCCAGGCGTCCGCGGTGCGGCTCAGGTCGAATGCCATTCCGACAATGGTCAGGGCCGGTCCGGAGGGGACCTTCAGCTGCTTGCCCAGGTCGTCCGATGTCCAGTCCGGGTTGCGGTTGATCACGATCTCGCCGGGCTCGGTGGCCCAGCGGCCCGCCCACAGGTTCAGCCGGTCCACCGGTCCTGCGGGGTCGCCGCGGCCCACGATCGTGAGCTCGCTGCTGAGCCCGTAGTTCATGGCTTCCCGTGGCAGCGCGACCGTGGCCTGGGCGAAGGGTCCGGCGGTGGCCGTCACGCCCGGTCGGTGGGCCGCTTGCGCGAGGTGCGCGTCCGTCGCCCGGGCGGGGTCGAAGGCGGCGACGACATGCGGGCCGCGCTGCTTGTCGAAGGCCTTGTCGAACGGGGCGGAGGCAGCGTCGACCAGACCGAGCGCCACCACGATGGCCGCCGTCGAGGTGAGGGTCACCAGGGCGATGACGAGGGTCTGGAGTCTGCGCCGCCGTACCGCCGCGCGCGCGGCGCGCCACACGGCCCTCATGCGGACGGCTCCAGGGTGTGCTCGCCGGTGAGCCGGCCGTCGGCCACCTCCACGAGCCTGCTGGCGCAGCGCCGGGCGAGGTGTTCGTCGTGGGTGACCAGGATCAGCGTCTGGCCGATCTGGTTGAGGTCGAGCAGCAGGTCCATCACCTGTTCCCCGGAGCGGCTGTCCAGGGCGCCGGTCGGCTCGTCGGCGAGCAGCAGGGCGGGGCGGTTCATCAACGCCCTTGCCACGGCGACACGTTGGCGCTCGCCGCCGCTGAGGACCGCCGGGTAGGCGTTGCGGCGGTCGGCGATGCCGAGTTCGTCGAAGAGTTCCAGCGCGCGACGGCGGGCCTGCCGGGCCGGGGTGCCGGTCAGCTGGGCGGCCAGGGCGACGTTGTCGAGTGCCGACAGGTCGTCGATCAGGTTGAAGAACTGGAAGATCATGCCGATACGGCGGCGCCGGTACAGGGCGAGCCCTTTCTCGCTCAACTCCCCCACGTTCTCCCCGTGGACGACGACCGTGCCGCCGGTCGGCCGGTCGAGACCGGCGATCATGTTGAGCAGGGTGGACTTGCCGCACCCCGAGGGCCCCATCACCGCGACGGCCTCCCCCGCCCGGATCTCCAGCGACACCCCGTCCAGTGCCGTCGTCTCGCCGTACTCCTTGCGCACCCCGTCGAGTCGTACGACGGCCTCTGTGCTGCTGACCTCGGTAACCATGTACAGGACGCTAGGCGCAGGACCGGGGCCGCGACATCCCTCCTCGGATGGCACCTCGGCGCCCACTTCATCCTGGGGATGCAGGCTCCTGCATCCACAGGCCGATGCGGACCCGGTGATCGTCTGCCATGGTGACTTCCGTGGGGGAATGGGAACCGGACGGGCTGAGAGCGGCGTTGGGAGCGGCGTGCGCGGCCGTGCTGTGTCTGACCGTGGCACTGGTGCGTGTGCGGCGCCGCTGGCAGGCGGCCGTCGGGGAACGCGGCTGGCTGCTGGAGCGGGAGCGCGAGAGCGCCTCGCAGGCCGCCGTCGCGGCCGAACGCGACCGTATCGCCCGCGAGTTGCACGACATCGTCAGTCACAACGTCAGCCTCATGGTCGTCCAGGCCGGAGCGGCCCGCGAGGTGCTGGCCACGATGCCGGACGAGGCCGTGACGGCTCTGCGGGCCGTGGAGGACGCGGGGCGGGGCGCGATGACCGATCTACGGCATCTCCTGGGGCTGTTGGCGCCTTCGCAGAGCGGTGAGGACGCGGACGAGGACGCTCCGGCGGACGCCGTGGCGGACTTGTCCCCCCAGCCCGGCCTCGACCGTCTGGGTCAACTGGTGGATCGTGTCTCCTTCGCGGGGCTGCCCGTCGAGGTCCGCGTCTCGGGGGAACCGCGCCCGCTCCCGCAGGGCATCGACGTGACCGCGTACCGCATCGTCCAGGAGGCGCTGACCAACGCGCTCCGGCACGGTGACGGCGGCAAGGCCGAGGTGACCGTGCGCTACGCCGACCACGCGCTGCGCGTGGAGGTGCTCAACACCGGCCCGAGCGTGCTGACCGGCGCCCCGCCCGCACGGGCGACGCGCAGACACCGGGAGGGCACCGGCCGCGGACTGCTCGGCCTGCGGGAGCGGGTCGCGGTGTACGGCGGCGACCTGGACGCCAGGCGCCGGCTCGGCGGCGGCTACCGGGTCCGGGCGCGCATCCCCCTGGACCCGTCGTGACGGCGGCCCCGGACGGGCGGGCTCCCCGGGTGCTCGTCGCCGACGACCAGACACTGATCCGGACCGGCTTCCGGCTGATCCTGACCGCGCGCGGCATCGAGGTGGTCGGCGAGGCGGCCGACGGTGCGGAGGCGGTCGCCAGGGCGCGCGAACTCAAGCCCGACGTCGTCCTGATGGACATCCGTATGCCGGTGATGGACGGCCTGGAGGCCACCCGCCTGATCCTCCGGCAGGCCCCGGAGTGCCGGGTGCTGATCCTGACCACCTTCGACCTGGACCGCTACGTCTATACGGCGCTGTCGTTCGGGGCCAGCGGCTTCCTGCTCAAGGACGTCACTCCCGAGCACCTGGCGGCGGCCGTACGGCTGGTCGACACGGGTGACGCCCTGCTGGCCCCGTCCATCACCCGACGCCTGGTCGAGCGCTTCGCCTCGAGCGCCGCGCACTCCCCCGCCGTTCCCGCGGACCTCTCGGCCCTGACACCCCGTGAGCTGGAGGTCCTGGCGCTGTTGGGCCGCGGCCTGTCCAACACCGAGCTCGCCGCCGAACTGACCCTCAGCGAAGCCACGGTGAAGTCCCATGTGGCCCGCATCTTCGCCAAGCTGACCCTGCGCGACCGCGCCCAGGCCGTCGTGCTGGCGTACGAGACCGGGCTGGTCAGACCGGGCGGCGCCGGTACGGGCGGGTCTTCCGGCCGGTAAGCCCGGTGTCACTGACGGGCGGCTCGTACGAGGGCGTCGAAGAGGCCCTGCTGGGCGGGGTCCTCGTGGGCGGTGTCCTCGGGGTGCCACTGGACGGCGGTGAACCAGCCCTGGGCGCCGAGGAGTTCGAGGCCCTCCACGGTGCCGTCGGCGGCGCGTGCGGTGACCGCCAGTCCCGCACCGAGGCGGTCAACGCGCTGGTGGTGGTAGCAGGACGCCTCCACCTTCTCCACCCCCGTGGCCCGCTCCAGCAGGGTGCTCCGCTGGAGGGCCACCGGGTGCACGACGTGCCGGTGTTCGCCGTCGGGGCCGCCCATGTCCTGCTCCAGGGTGCCGCCGAGGGCGACGTTGACGACCTGGAGGCCGCGGCAGACCGCCAGCAGGGGCAGGCCCAGGTCCACTGTGTGCCGCGCGACTTCGAGGTCGAAGGCGTCCTGCGTCTCGTCCACGTCGTAGACGCTGTCATGGACTCCTCGTGCCCCGTAGCGGTGCGGGGCGAGGTCGCCGCCGCCGGGAAGCAGGACGCCGTCGAAGCGGGCGAGGCGCTCGGCGACGTCCGTGGCGGCGGGATGGATGCCCGCCGGTTCGCCGCCGGCCCGCCAGACGGCCTCGATCAGGGCGCGGGCGTTGACCTCAGCGGCGTATCGCAGGGCGGAGGTGGTGGCGGAGAAGCGGGCGGGGATCGCTATCAGGGGTCGGCTCACAGCTGGATCCAGGTGGTCTTCAGTTCGGTGTACTTCTCGATGGCGTGGGCGGACTTGTCGCGGCCGTTGCCGGACTGCTTCATGCCGCCGAAGGGGACGGTGAGGTCGCCCTCCTCGTAGCAGTTGACCCAGACCGTGCCCGCCTTGAGGGCGCGGGAGACCTGGTGGGCGGTGGTCAGGTCGGAGGTCCACAGGCCGGCGGCGAGGCCGTACTCGGTGGCGTTGGCCAGTCGTACGGCCTCGTCCAGGTCGTCGAAGGTGAGGACGGAGAGCACCGGGCCGAAGATCTCCTCGCGGGCCAGCCGCATGCCGGGGTCCACCGCGTCGAAGACGGTGGGCTGCAGGTAGGTGCCGCCGGTGTCGGCCCGTGTGCGTGCGCCCCCGGCGCGGAGTCGTGCGCCTTCCTGGAGGCCGGTGCCGATGTGGTCGAGGACGCGCTCCAGGTGGCTCTCGCCCACCAGTGCGCCCATCTCGGTCGCCGGGTCGAGCGGGTCGCCGACCCGCAGTTCCCGGGCCCGGGCCACGATCGCCTCGGTGACGCGCTCGGCGATCGAGGAGTGCACCAGCAGTCGGGACGGGGCGGTGCACATCTCGCCCTGGTTGAAGAAGATGCCCCAGGCCGCGGTGGCGGCGGCCTTCTCCAGGTCGGGGGCGTCGGGAAGGATGATGTTGGGTGATTTGCCGCCGAGTTCGAGCCAGACGCGCTTGAGGTTGGAGTCGGCGGCGTAGTGCAGGAAGTGGCGGCCCACCGCGGTGGAGCCGGTGAAGGCGAGGACGTCGACGTCGGGGTGGAGGCCGAGGGCGCGGCCGGTGACGGGGCCGGCGCCGTTGACGACGTTGAGCACGCCGGGCGGCAGTCCGGCCTCGGTCGCGATCCGGGCCAGCAGCAGGGCGGAGAGCGGGGAGTTCTCCGAGGGCTTCAGGACGACCGTGCAGCCGGCCGCCAGTGCCGGGGCGACCTTCCAACCGGCCAGTGTGAGCGGGAAGTTCCAGGGCACGACCGCGCCGACGACACCGGCCGGTTCCCGGGTGACCAGGGCGAGGGCGTCGGGCGCGCTGTGCGGGGACTCGTCGGTCAGCTTGTCGGCCAACTGCCCGTACCAGCGGAAGGTGTTGATGACGGCGCGCAGTTCGATCCCATGGGCGTCGGTGATGGGCTTGCCCATCTCCAGGCTGACGGTGAGCGCCAGTTCCTCGCGTCGCTCCTGGAGCAGATCGGCGATCCGGATCAGCATCCGGCCCCGCTCGGCGGGCGCCAGGCGGGGCCACGGGCCGGTGTCGAAGGCGCGGCGGGCGGCCGCCACGGCCGCGTCCACCTCGGCGGCGCCCCCGTCGGCGACCTGCGTCAGGACCTGGCCGTCGCGGGGCGAGACGGCGGCGAAGGCCGCTCCCGATCCGGCCTCGTCGGCGCCGTCGATGTGATGCGCGCCGGACAGGTCCAGGGACTTGGCGCGGCGCTGCCATTCCTCGTGGGTGATGGCCGGCATGCGGAGACCTCCAGAGTGATTATTTGAATCCAAACGATATGATGGCCGCGGAGCCTCCACAAGGCCCCACGGGATCGATCCGGCAGGTCCGCGGGCCCCGGGGAACGGAACGCACAGTGCGCGCACTCGTCGTCCGGCACGAACACGTCACGGAACCCGGAGAGGTCGGCGCGCGGCTGACCGAGCACGGATACGACCTCACGGTCCTGACCGTCGTACCGCAATCGCGCCACCACGCCCCGGACGTGCCCTTCGACTTCCCCGACGCGGACGACTGGGACCTGATCGTGTCCCTGGGCGCACCGTGGTCGGTGTACGACGAGGACGCCATAGGCAGCTGGATCGGCGGCGAACTCGCCCTGCTGCGCAAGGCCCATCACCTCGGTGTGCCGGTGCTCGGCATCTGCTTCGGCGCACAGGCGCTGACCACCGCGCTCGGGGGCTCGGTCGAGGCGTCACCGCGCCCGGAGATCGGCTGGGTGGAGGTGGAGACGGACGATCCCCGCCTGGTGGGGCGCGGCCCCTGGTTCCAGTGGCACCACGACCGCTGCCTGCTGCCGCCCGGGGCCGTGGAGGTGGCACGCAACCCGGTGTGCGCGCAGGCGTTCCGGGCCGGACGCAGCCTGGGAGTGCAGTTCCATCCGGAGATCACCACCGGGACGGTGCGTGGCTGGCTGGACAACGGCGGCGCGGAGCAGTGCGTACGGCATGGAGTGGACCCGGAGGAACTCCTGGCCCGCAGCCGGGCGTTGGAACCGGCCGCGCGGGCGGGCGCCCGGCGGCTGGTCGACGGCTTCCTCGACCAGGTGGCGAGCGCGGCCGGCTGAGGTCGTCGCGCGGACCGTGGATCGGGTGCGGCCGGCTCGGGTCCTGGGGAGGGGAACCGCGCCGGCCGCACCGCGGGGTGGTGGCCTCAGCCGGCGGCCGTCGCCCTGTCGCGCGTCACGCGGGCGGCGATGACGCCGAGGATCAGGACCGCCGGGACGGCGAGCTCCAGCCAGGTCGCCGTGGTCGCGTCACCGCCGATGAGGGTCGTGAAGTTGGCCAGGATCAGCCAGATCGCACCGGCGATACCGAGCGCGCCCAGCACGGGGGCGATCAGCGTGTTCCAGGGGCGGGTGTCCAGCCGCTCGCGGCGGAAGAACACGATCACCGACACGGAGGTCAGGAAGTACAGGAGCATGATCGCCAGCACGGCCACCCCGCTGAACCACGAGAAGAGGCTCAGCACCGGGTCCTTGCCCAGCAGGGCGAAGGGCATGACGAACAGCACGGCGAGAACGGTCTGCACACCACCCGCCGCCCACGGGGAGTGACGGCGATTGATCGCGCAGAGCCTGCGGGGCAGCAGGCCGTCGCGGCCCAGGGAGAACAGGTAGCGGTTGGCGGAGTTGTGGAAAGCGAGGATGCCGGCGAACAGGGAGGTCGCCAGCAGGATCGGCCCGACGTCCGCGACCCAGTCGCCGAACTGCGCGGTGATCGGCGCGAAGACCCAGCCGGTGGCGTCCCCTCTCTCCAGCGCCTTTCCCGCCTCGGCCGTGGCCCGGGAGGCGCCGTGGGCGGAGACCAGCATCCATGAGGTGAAGGCGAAGAAGCCGCTCACCACGACGACGGAGAGATACGTGGCCCGCGGCACGGTCCTGCGGGGCTCGCGCGCCTCCTCGCCGTAGATGGCGGTGGCCTCGAAGCCGAACATGGACGCCACGGCGAACATCAGGGCCACACCCGGCGCCCCCTGCAGAGCCGCGCCCGGCGAGAAACTGTCGGTGAAGCCCAGCCCCTCGGGGCCGCCGCCCTTGAAGAGGGTGACCAGGGCGAAGGCGATCAGGATGCTGAACTCGGCCAGCACGAACACGGCCAGCAGCTTGGCGCCCATCTCGATCCCGGCCGCGCCGAGGACCTGGACGATCACCATGGTGACCAGGACCCACACCCACCACGCGACGTTCAGGCCGGTGTAGTGGTCGACCAGACCGCTGACGATGGAGCCGTACAGCCCGTACATCGCGGCCTGGATCGCACAGTAGGCGAAGAGCGCGACCCCGGCGCTGCCGGAGCCGGCGGGGCGGCCGAGTCCCCTGCCGATGTACGTGTAGAAGGCGCCGGCGTCCACGACGTGGCGCCCCATGGCGACGAAGCCGACCGAGAACAGCAGGACCACGACACCGGCCCCGATGTAGGCGGCGGGCACCCCCGCGCCGTTGCCGATGGCCACGGCGATGGGCACGGCGCCGGCGATGCCGGTCAGCGGCGCCTGCGCGGAGAGGACGAAGAAGAGGATGCCCAGCACGCCGAGGGAGTTGGGCTTGAGCCGGCCTGCGGTGGGCTCGTCCTGCACGGCCTGTTGTGACCGGACCGTTTGACTGTCCACACGGATCACCTGCCAGAAAGGGGGAGAGTCGGATTGTTTCGAGCCAAACGAGTTGCCTCATAGTGGTGCGGAACTATCCACCTGGCAAGGGGTTGGGGGATGATTTTTCCGGAACGAAACGAGGCCCCGGACTCAACGCGTCCGGGGCCTCGAAAAGCACGACTCAGGTCTGGCCGTCGGCCTTCCCGCCATCGGCTTCCAGCAGCCGCAACAGATTGCGGAGCTGCTCCAGGGCGGCGTCGGTGACCTCGGGCTCGTCGAAGACGAGCTGGTGCAGCACCAGGCCGTCCAGTGCGGCGAAGACCAGCCGGGTCAGCGCCTTGTCCGCGCCGGACGGCAGCATCCGGCCGAGTTCACGCTGCGTGGCGTCGAAGTACTCGTCGTACAGCGCCCGCAGCTGCGGCAACAGCTCCGGGCGACGGCGGGACTCCAGCAGCAGCTCGTACTGGAACGCCTGGGTGCCCGGATCCGCCGTGACCATCCGGGACAGCCCGCTCGAGAAGTCCGCGACCCTGCCGGTGCCCGGCTCGAGGTCACTGGTGTTCAACGAGGTACGGATCGTGTGGGCGAGGGCCTCCTCGATCAGCGCGTCACGCGACCCGAAATGGTGCACGACCAGCCCGTGGGTGACCCCCGCCTCCTCCGCGACCGCCCGATAGGTGAGCTTGCGCAGCCCGCCCCGCGCCACCACACGCACGGCGGCGTTGAGCAGGGCCTCGCGCCCCTCGCCGTAGTGCGGACGCTTGCGTGCCCTTCGGCTCTTCGGGACGTCGGCGGAGTCGGTCATGCGGGTGACCCTACCTGCACACTTCCGCGCGGGAACCTCACCTCCGGGGCGGGCGGACACCCCGGAACTCCCAGTCGCCGCCGAGCGCGGTGGACAACACCTCCTCGGACTCGGTGGGCTGGGCGCCGACGTCGGCGCGGACCGGGGTCGGGCCGGTGACGATGTGGTTGGTGAGCCTGCCGAGCCCCTCCACCTCCACCTCCACCACGTCACCGGGCCGCACGGGACGGGAGTTGGCCGGAGTGCCCGACAGCAGCACATCGCCGGGGTGGAGGGTGATCGTGCGGGCGATGTCGGCGACGAGATAGTGCATGTCCCACTTCATCTCGTCGGTCGAACCGTCCTGCACCACCTCGCCGTTGACGTATGTGCGCAGGGTCTTGCCGTGGAAGTCCCAGTCGGTGACGAGCCCCGGACCGAGCGGGCAGAGGGTGTCCGAGCCCTTCACCCGCAGCATCGATCCCGCGTCGGTGTCGCGGAAGTCGTGCAGACCGTAGTCGTTGGCGACGGTGTAGCCCGCGATGTACTCCCCCGCCTCGTCCGGGGAGATGTTCCGCGCGGTCTTCCCGATGACGATGGCGACCTCGCCCTCGTAGTTGAGCCACTTGCAGCCCTCGGGGCGAACGACGGCGCCCTGGTGGGAGTTGAGGGCCGAGGTCGGCTTGTGGAAGTACGTGGGGGTGTCGGGCAGGTCGATCTGGAACTCGTCGACACGGCTGCGGTGGTTGAGGTGGACGGCGATCACCTTGGACGGCACGACCGGCGGCAGGTGCTGCGCCTCGTCGATCTTGACGCGGCGGCCGTCCCCGGCGACGAGCTCGTCCCCGTCGACGGTGACCTGGACGGCGGCACCGTCGAGGAGGATGCGGCGGTATTCGGGCATGACAGGGCTCCTAGAGACGACTGTGAGGGGTACGGGGAGCGGGCAGTCCTTCGCCGGTCCAGCCGTCGGCCGGACGGTCGAACCACAGATGCACCTGCCCGGTGCCGATGGAGTTCTCGTACTCCCCGTATTGGCGGGCCTTGGCGACGCACCGCTGCTCGCCGAGGGCGCCGGCCATCATCAGGTAGTGGAAGAACTTCGCCTCGGGCCGGTACTTCCAGAACGCGTCCATGGTGTCGAGGACCTTGTCGTGCCTGCCCTCCTTGAACCACGCGATGCGCTCGGAGTCCGCCTCGCGCGCCTGGGGCGTGAAGATGTGCACGGGGTCGCTGGACTCGTGGTCCCGCAGTTCGCGCAGCGGCCAGAAGGTGTGCGACAGCGCGCCCGAGGCGATCACCAGCACCCGTCGCCCCGGAGTGGCGGCGATGCCGTCGGCGAGCGCGCGCCCCAGCCGCAGATGGTCCTCCATGTCGCCGGTCTGGCAGACGCCGATGGTCACCCACCGCTTGTCCGGCAGCCCCTCCCCCAGGAACTTCCAGAGGTTGATGGTGGCGTAGTAGATCGGCAGGTAGTCGTCCTCGATCGCGGTGATCCAGGTGCCGTGCTTGTCGGCGAACTTCTCGATGTTGCGGGCGAGTTCGGGATCGCCCGGGAAGTCGTACGGCATCCGGCACATGCCGCGCGGCAGCTCCTCGGAGGTGAAGAGCCCGGCCCTGCGCTGCTGGGCGGTGACGACGAACTCGACGGTCGTGGCCCAGTGCGAGTCCAGGACGACGACGGTGTCGTAGTCCTCGCGCTCGAAGACGTCCCTGCGAAGTTGGCGAAGCCCGGTGACAAGGGTGATCTCCTTGCCCTCGTTGAGCTCCAGCCGGTCCTCCTCCGGGAGCACGATGGTGGGGACATGGGCCAAAAGGCCCGCCCCGACGATCTCACCCATGGTTGGTCCATCCGTTCGGTGCGGTGACCGTGTTCTTGAGGTCGCAGTAGAAGTCGAAGCTCCATGTGCCGCCCTCCCGGCCGACGCCGGAGTGGCGGGAGCCGCCGAAGGGCGCCTGGAGGTCGCGCACGAAGAAGCAGTTGACCCACACCGTGCCGGCCACCAGCCGCGCGGTGACGCGTGCGGCGCGCTCGGGGTCGCCGGTGGCGACGGTGGCGGCGAGCCCGAAGCGGGTGTCGTTGGCGAGGCGGACCGCTTCGTCCTCGTCGCCGAAGGTCTGGAGGGTCAGGACCGGCCCGAAGACCTCCTCCTGGACGACTTCGCTGTCCTGGGCGACGTCGGTGAGCAGGGTCGGCGCGTAGTACTGCCCGTCGTTGCGGTGCCCTCCGATGACGGCCCGCGCCCCGGCCGCGATCGCCCGCCGCACGAACCCGTCGATCTTCTCCAGCTGACGGGGGTGGATGTTGGGCCCGATGTCGGTGCCCTCTTCTCGAGGATCGCCCTGCCGCAAGGCGGAGGCCTTCTCCACGAACCGGCGCGTGAACTCCTCGACGACCGACTCCTCGACGAGGAACCGCGTCGCGGCGAGACAGACCTGCCCGGCGTTGTCGTACTGCTCCACCGCGAGGTCCACGGCGAGGTCGAGATCGGCGTCCGCGAACACCAACAGCGGTGACTTGCCGCCGAGTTCGAGACTGAGCGGCGTGAGGTTGGCCGCCGCCGACCCGGCGATCCGCCTTGCGGTCGGCACCGAGCCGGTGAAGCTGATCCGCCGCACGTCCGGGTGCGAGGTGAGCGCGTCGCCGATCTCGGAGCCATATCCCTGGACGACGTTCAGCACCCCGGCGGGCAGCCCCGCCTCGGCGGCGATGTCGGCAAGGAGGGAGGCCGTCAGCGGGGACCACTCGGCGGGCTTGAGAATGACGGTGTTACCAGCCGCGAGGGCCGGCGCGACCTTCCACGTGGCCAGCATCAGGGGCGCGTTCCACGGCGTGATCAGCACGGAGGGCCCGGCCGCGTCCCAGCTCACATGGTTCGTGTGCCCGCGCGTCTCGAAGTCCTCGTGGTCCAGCGTCAGCAACCAGTCCGCGAAGAACCGGAAGTTGTGCGCGACGCGCGGCATCACTCCCCGCCGATGCGAGCGCAGAAGGGCACCGTTGTCGGTGGTCTCGACGATGGCGAGCTCTTCGATCCGCTTCTCGACACCATCGGCGATGGCATGAAGGATGCGGGCACGCTCGGCGCGAGGAGTAGCTGCCCAGGCGGGGAAGGCGGCTTTGGCAGCGGCGACGGCTCTACTGGCCTCGGCGGGTCCGCCGCGGGCGATCTCACCGATCGTGCTGCCGTCGATCGGCGAGACATCCGTGAACGTCCCGCCGGAGGCAACGCGCTCGCCCCCGATCCAGTGCCGGGCGTCGACGGAAACACCGGCGACGACGATCTTGTCAGCCATGAGAGGGGTTCCTTTTCAAACGAGGGGAAATGAGCTACTTAGGGGCGCGGGGAACTGCGCGACCAGCCACAACGGACCTGCACCAGCCCACCGGCCTCACCCCGCAGCCGCTTCCGACGTACCGACCTCCAGCAGCCGCCCGCCATCCCAAACCACCCCGACCTGCCGGTAGTACGCAGCGATCGGCTCCCGAATCTCCAGCCGCGCCAACTCCTCGGTAGGCGCCTCGAAAAGCGACAACTCCGCCTCCCCCACCCACGCTTGCCCGCCCTCGACCGACGAGGCCCCGGACTCGATCAGCTCATCGAGCGCCAGCCCCTTCCCCTTCTCGATCGACGGCAGCCACCGGTGATGAGCCATGGGATGCGCATTGACGAACCCGTTCGTCGCCGAAGGCTCCCGCAGCGTCACCACGGCCTGCGCCAACCGCCGGTCCGCCGCAGCGAGCGTCGCCCCGAACCGCGCCCCCGCCTCGATCCGAGGCGCGGGCCCGTACGGATGCGGACGCGTCTGATGGATGGACCCGAGCTTCTTCGGATACCCCTGATGCAACCCGCGGGCGATGGCGAAGTCCTTGTCGACCCAGATGTAGACGCAGCGCGTGTAGGTCTGCCCCTTGTACTTGCAGCGGACGACCGCGAACGCCTCCTTGTACTGGGAGAGCACGGGGTCCAACAGCTCGCCCCCGGCCCCGGAGCACGACTGCCAGTCGGCCCAGATCAGGGCGACCGCACCCGGATCCTCGTCGGCCAACTCCAGCGGCTCGGGCAGCAGTTCACGCACCCGCGCCGGATCGGTCCGGTACTCCACGGTGAGCAGGTCGCCGGAGTACCGCCACGGCGGCGACGGAATCAGCGACGAGGCACCGCCGGCGGTCTTGGGAAAGAAGTAGCCACGAACTGAGGACATGAGGGGGTTCCTTACGCGGTGAGGGCGGGCTGCTTGAGCAGTTGGGCGCGGTATCGTGCGGCGCCCGTCGTGGCGCGGTGGCCGCCGAGCGCCACGACGCCGACCAGCCGGCCGTCCGTGTGGTAGCCGACCAGCACATCGCCGTCCGGCTCGCCGTCCAGCACCCGGACGTCGCCGAGACCGAGGACGGGCGCTCCGAAGGACTGCAGCCGGAAGTCGTGCTGGTCGCTCCAGAAGGTGGGCAACGGCGCGAAGGGCGCCAAGTCGGCCTGGACGCCGGTCAGATGCGCGGCCAGCGCCCTCGCCGCGTGCTTGGCCGTGTCCGTCGGGATCGACCAGTGCTCGACGCGGCGGGGCACCCCGTCGTAGCGGGCGTTGGGAAAGCGGGCGACATCGCCGACCGCGACGACCTCCGGCCGGCCCCCGACGCGCAACTGCTCGCAGGTGAGCACGCCGTCGGACAGATCCAGCCCGTTGCCCGCCAGCCACTCCACGTTGGCGACCGAACCGACCGACTCGACCACCACGTCGGCGGGCAGCACGGTCCCGTCGCTCAGCACGACTCCCGTGACCCGGTCCTCGCCCTCGAACCCGGCGACTCCGGCGCCCAGCGCGAAGCGCACACCACGTTCCTCGTGCCGCTTCAGCAAAGCCTGGCCGAGGAGTTCGCCGAGGGGTCCGACCATGGGCAGGGGCAGCGGATCGACGACGGTCACCTCTCGCACGCCGAGCCCTACAGCAGTGGCGGCGACCTCGCAGCCGATGAACCCGGCGCCGACCACGACCACCCGGGCGCCGGGGCGGGTCAGTTCGGCGCGGAGGTCCTGGGCGTCGGCGAGGGTGCGGACGGTGTGACGGCCGGTGCGCGGGCCGGGGCAGCCCAGGCGCCGGGGGCGCATGCCGGTGGCGACGACGAGTCCGTCGTACGGGAGTGTCGAACCGTCGTCGAGGGCGACGGTCCGTTCGGCGAGCCGGGCCGAGGTGACTGCGGTGCCGAGGCGCCACTCCACGTCGGCGGCGGCCGGCTTCGGGGTGAAGGCCAGGGACGCGAAGGGGGCCTGGCCGGCGAGTACCTCCTTGGACAGTGGAGGCCGGTTGTAGGGCATGTGGGGTTCGTCGCCGACGACGGTGATCGTCCCGGTCCAGCCCGCGGCACGGAGCTGTTCGGCGGCGCGCAGGCCGCCCATCGAGGCGCCCGCGACGACGATGCGTGCGGTCATGGGGCTCAGCCCTCGATCCGGATGGCCTGCAGCGGGCACACGTCGGCGGCTTCCTCGACCTCGTCGCGCAGGGCGTCGTCGGGGTCGGAGACGTGGAGCAGGTGTCCGTCGTCGTCCAGCGAGAAGACGTCCGGGGCGGCGAAGACGCACTGGCCGTGGTCCTGGCACTTGTTCATGTCGACGACGACCTTCATGGCGGTCCTCCTGGGGATGGAGGGCCCGGCCGATGGCGGCCGGGCCCTGGGCCAAAGGGGTGCGGGAACCACTGAGCGCCCACACTCCTGACTCGTTTGGCTTCAAACAACATAGGAAGCCGCTCGACCCTGGTCAAGAGCTGTCCAGATGGATAAATTTTTGAGGCCACCCCCTTGCGGGCCGAGACACCGCTTCATATCGTTCGGAGCCAAACGACTTACCGGGTCCGCCGCCTCTTCCCGCGGCCCGGCCCGCTTTTCCCCACGCCCCCCATCCGCCTGAGGAGACATCGGTGAGCGCATCCGACACCCCAGAGATCCGCCGGCACATGGAACGGCTCGCCGCCGAGGGCGTCGACGTGGTCCGGGTGGTCTACCCCGACCTGATCGGCACCGACCGCGCCCGTGACGTGCTCCTTGACCACCTGCCGACGGCCTGCGAGCACGGCCTGGCCTTCTGCCGCGCCGTCTACCACACCACCCCGCAGGGCGATGTGGTCCCGGTCGCGGGCGGCCTGGACGCCGGCCTTCCGGACGTGCAAGTACGCCCCGACCTGTCGACGCTCGCCGTGCTGCCCTGGGAGCCCGGGGTCGCCGCCTGCCTCGGCGAGGTCGTCGACCCGGCGACCTCGGCTCCCGCCCCCGAGTCACCCCGCGACCTGCTGCGCACCGTCCTGGCACGGTGTGCCGAGCAGGGCCTGCGGCCGATCGTCGGCCCGGAGCTGGAGTACTTCCTGCTGGAGCCCGCCCCCGGCACCCCCACCGGCTGGCGCCGCTCACCGCAGACCACCGGCGCCGTCTACACCGCCGGGCTGCGCTCCGACCCCGACAACCACCTGTTGCGCACCCTGCGCCTGCTGCGCGACCTCGGCCTCGGGGTCGTCACCGGCAACCACGAGTTCGACGGCGGACAGTACGAGATCAACCTGACCCACTCCGGGGCCCTGGACGCCGCCGACCGCGCCTTCCGCTTCAAGGCGGCCGTCAAGGAGCTGGCCCGCAAGGAGGGCAACCTGGCCACCTTCATGGCCAAGCCGTTCGGCGACGCGGGCGGTTCCGGCTTCCATCTGCACCTGTCCTGCGAGGCCTCCGACGAAGAAGGTGCGCGCAACGCCTTCGACGATCCGGCCGGCGCGTACGGTCTCTCGGCCACGGCCCGGCACGCCCTCGCGGGCATCCTCGCCCACGCCCCCGCGCTGGCGGCACTGGCCAACCCGACGGTGAACTCGTACAAACGCTTCGGCCCGGACACCCTCGCGCCCTGGCTGATCGACTGGGGGCTCGACAACCGCAGCGCCATGCTCCGCATCCCGCCGGAGCGCGGCTCCGGCGCCCGCCTCGAGCTGCGGCTCGGTGACGCGAGCGCCAACCCGTATCTGCTGATCGCGGGCACGATCGCCGCCGCCCTGCTCGGGGTCCGGGCGGGCGAGGAGCCGCCGGCCCCGCTGGAGGGCTACGGCTACGACACCGACCGGTCGGCCATGCTGCCGACGACCCTGACCGGTGCCCTGGACGCGCTGGAGGCGGACACCGCCCTGGCCGACGTCCTCGGCAAGGAGTTCACCGCCTCCTTCCTGACCTACAAGCGCAACGAGGTCGAACGCTTCCAACGGCACGTCACCGACTGGGAGTTCACCGAGTACGCCTACCATCTGTGACGCCGAGGAGCCACCGATGACCGAGATCCTGACCCCTGCCGTGCACGAGCCGATGCCCCTGTCGGACATCGACCTGGCCGACCTCGACAACTTCACCGACGGGGTCACGCCCTGGCGGATGTTCCACACCCTGCGACACGAGGACCCGGTGCACTGGCAGCCCGAGGAGGCCCCCAACTCCGGCTTCTGGGCGGTGACCCGGCACGCGGACATCGCCACCGTCGACCGTGACGCCGAGACGTTCACCTCGACACGGTTCGTCAACCTCGAAGAGGTCGACGACGACCAGATCAAGAAGCGCGCCTCCATCCTGGAGATGGACGGTGTCCGCCACCGCGCCCTGCGCAGCGTGATCCAGCGGCAGTTCGGCGCGAGCGTCATCAACAGCTACGGCGACTTCCTGCGCGGACTGACGGCGAAGACCCTGGACGCGGCTCTCGCCAAGGGCACGTTCGACTTCGTCGCCGATGTCGCCGCGGACTTCCCGATCAACGTGCTGGCCCGTCTCCTCGACGTGCCGCCGCAGGACAACCAGCAGCTCATCGACTGGGGCAACCGCATCATCGGCAACACCGACCCCGACTACGCGGACGTACTGCTGCAC
The DNA here is from genome assembly GCF_045041015.1 of Streptomyces sp. NBC_00019. Taxonomy (NCBI): domain Bacteria; kingdom Bacillati; phylum Actinomycetota; class Actinomycetes; order Kitasatosporales; family Streptomycetaceae; genus Streptomyces; species Streptomyces sp. NBC_00019. The sequence continues at coordinate 9,562,769 of NZ_CP108302.1, read as the reverse complement.
AGCGAGGAGAGCGAGAAGTACCGCGATCTGCCGTTCCGCTCCCCCGCGTCGATCGAAGTGTTCGAGTACGGGCGGGAGTTGGCGCGGCAGCGGCGCGGCGGCGACGGCCAGGACCTGGTGTCGAAGCTCGTCAACACGGTCCCGCGCGACGGAATCCCACTGTCCGCGCAGGACTTCGACAACTACTTCCTGCTCCTGGTGGTGGCCGGCAACGAGACCACCCGGCACACCATCTCCCACTCCATGCTGGCCCTGCTGCAACACCCCGAGCAGCTCGCGAAGTTGAAGGCCGACCCGTCCCTGATCCCCACGGCGGTCGAGGAGTTCCTGCGCTGGGCCTCCCCGGTCTACCACTTCCGCCGCACCGCGACCCGGGACGTCGAACTCGGCGGCAAGCGGATCAAGGAGGGCGACAAGGTCGTCATGTGGTACGCCTCCGGCAACCGCGACGAGGCGGTCTTCGCCGACCCCTACGACCTCGACGTCACCCGGCAGCACAACGACCATGTCACCTTCGGCAAGGGCAGCCCTCATCTGTGCCTGGGCAACCTGCTCGCCCGCACCGAGATCCGCATCATGTTCGAGGAGCTCATCCCGAGGATCGCCGACATCAAACTGACCGGCGCCGTCCCCCGCGTCCGCTCCAACTTCGTCAACGGCATCAAGAAACTGCCGGTCGAGGTCACCCTCGCCTGAGAGTCCGGAGCAGCTCCCTCACGTGTGCTTCCTTCTCCCCGACCAGGCATCATGGCGCCCGGTAGCAAGGAGAAGGGAGCGCGCACGTGGGAGTGCACGTCAGCCTCGTACACGTCACTCAGGTCGGCACCAGCTCCAAGGGGCGGAGCCTGCGCCGCATGGCCACCGTGGGGAGATCCGGCGAGACCTTCGCCGACCTGTGCGCCCGAAGCGGGCTTCCCATGTTGAGTGGCGTGGACCCTTACAGGACCCGGATCCTGACCGTGCAAGACATGCCGCAGTTCATCTCCGAGCTCGAAGCGACACGGGCACAAGGTGAGGATCCAGGGACCGTCGGGCTGCTGAACGATCTGATCGCCCTCGGCCACCGTTGCGCGTCGCAGCCGGATCTGGAGATCCATCTCGACGGCGACTAGGTCTACCGGGAGGCACTCGCGATGTCCGAGCTCGACAGTCAAGTCCCCTACTGGGACGCGGCCGCCACCACGAAGACGTTCACGCACCCGCTCCATGCGCCCTGGTTGGACGTCCTCGGCAGACAGGCCGCAATCCTCGACTACGGTTGCGGGTACGGCCGCACGATGGCAGAGCTCGAACGGCACGGCTTCGACGACCTCACCGGCGTCGACACCTCGCCAGGAATGCTCGACCGGGCCCGCGACCTGCACCCCGGAATGCGCTTCGCGCTCCTGGACACACCACCGCTCGTGCCCTGTCCGGACGCCGGCTTCGACGCGGTCCTGCTCTTCGCCGTGCTGACCTGCGTCCCCGTCGACGAGGCCCAGCACCGGTTGATCGCCGAGCTGCACCGCGTCCTCGCACCCGGCGGGCTCCTCTTCATCAGTGACCTTCTGCTGCAGGACGACGAGCGCAACCGCGACCGCTACAGCCGCCATGCCACGCGGTACGGAAGCTACGGCGTGTTCGAGACCAGCGATGGTGCCGTGTGCCGCCATCACTAGCGCGAACGGCTCTGCGCTCTTCTCGCCGGGTTCGAAACCGTCGACACCCGGGTCATTCCCGTGCGGACCATGAACGGGCATACGTCGAAGGGGATCCGGATACTCGCCCGCAAGTCCTGACGGCCAAGGTCGGCCTCTGTGGGGCATCGGGGAGCGTTCCGGCCGTCAGGAAGAACGTGACGGCGTAGGTGAAACAACCCGTACGCGCGGCCTCGTCGAACTGGACCACGAAGCGGTCCGCGTCCGCCGGATCGAGGTGGCCGCGGGCCGCGGCCGTGTGTGCCCAGGTGCGCAGGCCCATGACGTGGTCGACCGCCGACGGATCGCGGACGACCAGCGTGCGGGCCTCCACCGTGATGTCGTCGAGACCACGCGCCGCGAGAAGGCCGCCGTGCCGGTGGGCCAGTGTGCCGTTGCGCAGCAGTACGTCGGCGCGGAAGCGCAGCACCCGGCGGGCGAGGTCCTGGTCGTCGATGTCGAGGACCTGGGTGTCGTACTCGGGGTCCGCCAGCGCGACCCGGCCACCGGGGCGGACCACACGCAGCAGTTCGTCCAGCACCCGGCCGGGCTCGGCGACATGCTGCAGGACCCGGTCGGCCCAGGCACCGCCGAACCGGTCAGCGCCGAACGGCAGTCGGTGGCCGTCCCCGACGCAGGCATGCGCCAGCCCTCGCTCCCGCGCCTGCGCGACCATCGTCAAGGAGTTGTCGACCGCGACGACTTCGGCCCTCCAACGCGAGCGCAGCGCCTGCGCGGCGTCCCCCGTACCCGCTCCGACCTCCAGGAACAGTCCGCCCGCCGCGGGGCGCAGCAACTCCTGCAACCGCTGCTTGTAGGCGGCGTAGAACGGCTCCGCGGCCACCCGGTCCAGGACCTGCACCCAGTCGCCGGGCCGGGACTGCGAGTCCACCGACGTGAAGCCATGAGCAACACCGGGATCGTCCATGCGAGCACGCTAGTGCCCCGGGCAGTACGTCAGGCAGGTTCCGCCGTGGTCCCGCGAAGGACGAGCCGTGGGTTCAGGACGACCTCACGGGGTTCGGTGCGGTCCTGGTCGAGGCGTTCGACGGCCGCGGTCACCGCGTGCCGGGCCTGTTCGCGGGCGCTCTGGCTGACGGTGGTCAGGTTGAAGCAGCTCAGCCGGGAGAGCGTGTCGTCGTCGTAGCCGACCACGGAGATCCGGCCGGGGACGGAGACGCCGGCGCGCGCGAGGGCGGCGAGCACGCCGATGGCGCACTGGTCGTTGAACGCCACGACCGCGGTGGGGAGTTCGGGGCCGTCGAGGAGGTGGCGGGCGGCGCGCTCACCGGCCGCTTCGGTGTGGTCGCCGGTGAGGACGCGGATGTGCTCGTCCAGACCGTGGCGGCGCATCGCTGCGCGGTAGCCGCGGCGGCGGTCGGTGGCGATGACGCCCTTGCCGCCGTCGACGTAGACGATCTCGCGGTGGCCGAGCCCGACCAGGTGGTCGATGATCTGGCCGACGCCGTCGTCGTCCGCGGTGCGTACGACGTCCAGGGCGGCGTCGGCGATCCGGCGGCCGACCGCGATGACGGGGGCCTTGTTGTCGAGGGTGGCGAGCACGTCCGCGGGCGAGGTCGGGCCGAGGAGGATCAGCGCCTCGCTGCGGAAGGCCAGCAGCGTCTCCACGGCGGTCTGCTCGTCGCGGGTGCGGGTCAGGGTGCTCAGGACGAGGTCGTAGCCGACGTCTTCGGCCGCGGTGTGCAGGTGTTCGACGAGTTCGGCGTGGAAGGGGCTGCGGATGTCGACCATGACGCCGAGCAGCCGGCTGCGTCGGCTGGCCAGGGTGCTGGCGGTGCGGTCCACCTGGTAGCCGAGGTCGGCCGCCGCTTTCAGGACACGCTGCCGGGTCCGCTCACTCGGGCCGGACACGCCGCGCAGCACCAGGGAGACGGATGCCGTGGAGACGCCCACCCGGGCGGCCACGTCCTCCAGCCTGGGGCGTTTGTGCGTGCCGTTCCGGTGACGCGCGGATTCGCCGTCGTCCACCTGTGCCTCCCCGCGGTAAATCTCCTCGTGCAACACCCTTGACACCCTCACGAAACAAGGCTGATAGTACCAGGACTTAAAGCGCTTTAAATTGTCCTGATGTTCCAACGAAGTCATCCGGAGAGCGCGGCAGCCATCCCTACTGCCCGCGCCGTTCCGACTCCGCCTCCAGGCGCCACCACGCCCCCTGGAAACGGCCGCGACCGGCCCGTACGGCGGACGGTGATCCACCCTCCCCTCCCAGTTCTGCACAGTGAGGTGCACCCCGCATGAGCCGTATGTCCCTCCCCCGTTCCCGCAGAATCGCCCCGGCAGTGGCCGTGGCCGCCGCGGCCGCCCTGGTCCTCGCCGGCTGCTCCAGCAGCTCCGGGGGCAAGAAGGCCGAGGAGAGCGCCGCCGGTGTCTCCGCCGGCAAGGCCGACACCCCCCGTCTGACCATCGCGCTGGTCACCCACGCGCCCTCCGGCGACACCTTCTGGGACACCATCCGCAAGGGCGCCGAGGCCGCCGCCGCGAAGGACAACATCAAGCTCATCTACTCCAACGACGAGACCGCCTCCGACCAGGCGGCCCTGGTCCAGAACGCCATCGACCAGAAGGTCGACGGCATCGCCGTCACCCTCGCCAAGCCGGACGCCCTCGAGGACGTCGTCGCCAAGGCGGAGAAGGCCGGCATCCCGGTGGTCGGCCTCAACGCGGGTCTGGACGTCTGGAAGGAGCAGGGCCTGCTGTCGTTCTTCGGCCAGGACGAGTCGATCTCCGGCGAGGCGCTCGGCAAGAAGATCGACGGCACCGGCGTCAAGCACGCCCTGTGCGTGATCCAGGCCCAGGGCGCCGTCAACCTCGAACAGCGCTGCGCCGGCGTGAAGAAGGCCTTCGGCGGCAAGACCGACATCCTCTACGTCAACGGCACCGACATGCCGTCCGTGAAGTCGACCATCACGGCGAAGCTCAAGCAGGACAGCTCCATCGACGAGGTCGTCACCCTGGGCGCGCCGATCGCGCTGACCGCCGTGCAGGCGGTGGACGAGACCGGCAGCAAGGCGAAGATCGCCACCTTCGACCTCAACAAGGACCTGGTCAAGGCGATCGAGGCCGGCACCATCGAGTTCGCCGTCGACCAGCAGCCCTACCTCCAGGGCTACCTGGCCGTCGACTCCCTCTGGCTCTACAAGAACAACGGCAACTTCAGCGGCGGCGGTGAGCAGCCGGTGCTGACCGGTCCGGCCTTCGTGGACAAGTCCAACGTCGAGGCCGTCGCCGGGTTCGCCGCGAAGGGCACCCGGTGATGGGTATGACCCAGCAGGCTGAGCCGGCGGTGACCACACCGCCGGCCGCCGGCCCCAAGGAGACCGACGGGCGCACCGCACAGCGCCCGACGGCGCTCAGGCTGCTCGCCCGGCCCGAAGTGGGTGTCTTCCTCGGCGCCCTCGCGGTGCTGGTCTTCTTCCTGATCACGGCGCCACCGGTACGCGACGCCGGCTCCATGGCCAACATCCTCTACCAGTCGTCGACCATCGGGATCATGGCGCTGCCCGTGGCACTGCTGATGATCGGCGGCGAGTTCGACCTCTCCTCCGGCGTCGCGGTCATCGCCTCGGCCCTCACCGCGGCCATGATCAGCTACCAGCTGTCGATGAACGTGTGGGTGGGCGTGATCCTCGCCCTGGCCATGTCACTCGCGGTCGGCTTCCTCAACGGCTGGCTGCTCGTCAGGACCGGGCTGCCCAGCTTCCTGATCACGCTCGGCACCTTCCTGATCCTCCAGGGCGTCAACCTCGCAGTCACCAAGCTGGTCACCGGCAACGTGGCCACGGACGACATCAGCGACATGGAGGGCTTCGGCCAGGCCAAGGCGCTGTTCGCCTCGTCCTTCGACATCGGCGGTGTCGACGTCAAGATCACCGTGGTGTGGTGGCTGGTCTTCGCCGCCCTGGCCACCTGGGTGCTGCTGCGTACCCGCTACGGCAACTGGATCTTCGCCGTCGGCGGCAACAAGGACTCCGCGCGGGCCGTGGGTGTCCCCGTGACGTTCACGAAGATCTCGCTGTTCATGCTGGTCGGGTTCGGTGCCTGGTTCGTCGGCATGCACCAGCTGTTCGCCTTCAACACCGTGCAGTCCGGCGAAGGCGTCGGCCAGGAGCTCATCTACATAGCCGCGGCAGTCATCGGCGGCTGCCTCCTCACCGGCGGTGCCGGCTCGGCGATCGGCCCGGTCTTCGGCGCCTTCATGTTCGGCATGGTGCAGCAGGGCATCGTCTACGCCGGCTGGAACCCGGACTGGTTCAAGGCCTTCCTCGGCGTGATGCTCCTCGGCGCCACGCTCATCAATCTGTGGGTCAGCCGCGCGGCGACCCGGAGGTGACCAATCACATGACAACCACCCCCGACATCACGCGTGAAGACGCCCCCGTCGTCGAACTCAAGGCCACGGGCAAGTCGTACGGCAACATCCACGCCCTGCACGGCGTGAGCCTGTCCGTCCACCCCGGCAAGGTCACCTGCGTCCTCGGCGACAACGGCGCCGGCAAGTCGACCCTGATCAAAATCATCTCCGGGCTCCACCAGCACACCGCGGGCGAGTTCCTCGTCGACGGCTCCCCGGTCCGCTTCACCACGCCGCGCGACGCGCTCGACAAGGGCATCGCCACCGTCTACCAAGACCTGGCGACGGTCCCCCTCATACCGGTGTGGCGCAACTTCTTCCTCGGCTCCGAGATCACCAAGGGCCCCTGGCCGTTGCGTCGCCTCGACATCGAGAAGATGAAGAAGACCGCCGACGAAGAGCTGCGCAACATGGGCATCGTCCTGGACGACATGGACCAGCCCATCGGCACCCTCTCCGGCGGACAGCGCCAGTGCGTCGCCATCGCCCGCGCCGTCTACTTCGGCGCCCGCGTCCTCATCCTCGACGAGCCCACCGCCGCCCTCGGCGTCAAACAGTCCGGCGTGGTCCTGAAGTACATCGCCGCCGCCCGCGACCGCGGCCTCGGCGTCATCTTCATCACCCACAACCCCCACCACGCCTACATGGTCGGCGACCACTTCAGCGTCCTGCGCCTCGGCACCCTCGAACTCTCCGCCGAGCGCGCCCGCATCACGCTCGAGGAACTCACCAACCACATGGCCGGCGGCTCCGAACTCGCCGCCCTCAAGCACGAGTTGTCCCAGGTCCGCGGCGTCGACACTGAGGAGCTCCCGGAAGCGGAAGACCTCACCGCCATCACCCCGGAAGGCACCCTGTCGTGAAGATCGCCCTCGACCCCTACATGATCCGCAACACCCCGCTGCTCGAACTGCCCTCCGTGGTAGCCGAGTTGGGCTACGAGTGGATCGAGCTGTCCCCTCGCGAGGACTTCATCCCCTTCTTCCGCCACCCCCGCGTGGACGACGGAACCGTCCGCAAGTTCCGTAAGGCGCTGGACTCCGCGGGCGTCGGCATCTCCTCCATGCTGCCGCTCTTCCGCTGGTCAGGACCGGACGAGGACGCCCGCCAGGCCGCCGTACGGTACTGGAAGCGCTCCATCCAGATCGCCGCCGACCTCGGCGTGGACAGCATGATCTCGGAGTTCAACGGCCGCCCCGAGGACTCCGACCGCAGCGAGGCGCAGTTCTGGAAGTCCCTGGACGAGTTGTTGCCGGTCTTCGAGCGCGAGGGCATCAAGCTCACCCTGGAGCCACACCCGGACGATTTCATCGAGAACGGCTACGACGCGATCAATCTGATCCGGGGCATCAACCACCCCAACGTCACCTTCCTCTACTGCGCCCCGCACACCTTCCACATCGGCAACGACGCCCCCGGCATCATCGAGTACGCGGGCGACCTGCTCACCCACGTCCACCTGGCCGACGCCTTCGACCACACCGCCTCCTCGGGCAACCGCTACATCCTCAACCCGCCCGGCACCCCGGCCCGTATCCACCAGCACATGGACATCGGCCAGGGCGAGGTCGACTTCAACGAGCTCTTCCGCGAGCTGCGCGCCAACGGCTTCGACGGCACGCTGACCGCCTGCGTCTTCGCGTGGGAGGAACGGGCCAAGGAGTCCTCGGTGTTCATGCGCGAAAAGATCGCGGAGTACTTGGGCGCCTCGCAGTAACCGCTCTTTCATGCCCAATTTTTAAAGCGCTTTAAAGCAGAGAAGGGATACCCAGCGTGATGCCGTTCGAAGTCCTGACCATGGGCCGGGTGGGAGTGGATGTGTATCCGCTCCAGATCGGTGTGGGACTGGCGGAGGTCACCTCGTTCGGCAAGTACCTGGGTGGCAGCCCGACGAACGTGGCCGTGGCCGCCGCGCGGTACGGCCGGACCTCCGCTGTCATCACCAAGACCGGCCGCGACCCGTTCGGGGACTTCGTACGGTCGGCCCTGGACGGGTACGGGGTGGACAGCCGGTTCGTGGGGACGTCGGGGAGCGCGCCGACGCCGGTGACGTTCTGCGAGATCTTCCCGCCGGATGACTTCCCGTTGTACTTCTACCGGCTGCCGAAGGCTCCCGACCTGGACATCTCGGCTGCCGAGCTCGACCTGGACGCGGTGCGGGACGCGCGGATCTTCTGGATGACCGGTACCGGTCTGAGCGAGGAGCCGAGCCGTTCGGCCACGCTGGCGGCGCTGGCGCACCGGGCGAAGGCGGGGGTGACGGTCTTCGACCTCGACTGGCGGCCGATGTTCTGGAGCAACCCCGCGGAGGCGCGTTCCTACTACACCGAAGCCCTGCGGCACACCACCGTCGCCGTCGGCAACCTCGACGAGTGCGAGGTGGCCACCGGCGAGCGGGAGCCGTACGCGGCCGCGAAGGCGCTGCTGGCGGCCGGGGTCGAGCTGGCCGTGGTGAAGCAGGGGCCGAAGGGCGTCCTGGCGATGGACCGCGACGGCTCGGCGGTCGAGATTCCGCCGGTCCCCGTGGATGTCGTCAATGGGCTGGGTGCCGGGGACGCGTTCGGCGGGGCGCTGTGCCACGGGCTGCTGTCCGGCTGGGACACCGCTCGCACGGTGTCCTTCGCCAATGCCGCCGGCGCGATCGTCGCAGGCCGGCTGTCCTGCTCCGACGCGATGCCCACCGAGGCCGAAGTCGACTCCAAGCTCCACGAGGCATCCCTCGGCTCAGCCGATGCCTCCACCGAACGAAAGGCGTGACGCCGTGCTGTCCGACAACATCAGCCGGATCGTGGAGGCCCGGGTCAACAACCCCGGCGCCATCGCGGCAGCCGCAGCGCGCCGTGTGAAGGCCACCTCGCTGTTCGGCGAGCACGGCAAGACGATGATCATCGCGGCGGACCATCCCGCACGGGGCGCCAACGGGGTCGGCGCTGATCCGACCGCCATGGCCGACCGTTTCGAACTGCTGGACCGACTGTGCGTCGCACTGGAACGGCCGGGCGTGACGGGCGTGTTGGCCACCGCCGACATCCTGGAGGACCTGCTCCTGCTCGGCGTGCTCGACGGCAAGAGCGTCTTCGGGTCCATGAACCGGGCGGGGCTTGCGGGTTCGGTCTTCGAGATCGACGACCGGTTCACCGGGTACGACGCCGAGACCATCGCCGCGATGGGCTTCGACGGCGGCAAGATGCTCACCCGTATCGCCCTCGACGACCCTGCCACCCCGGCCGCCCTCGCCGAAACCGCGCGCGCGGTCAATGAGCTCAATGACCGACAACTCATCGCCATGGTCGAGCCGTTCCTGTCCGTCTGGACGGACGGAAAGATCAGCAACGACCTGTCCACGGACGCCGTGGTCACGTCGGTCACCATCGCCTCGGGGCTGGGCCGCCATACCGCCTACACCTGGTTGAAGCTCCCGGTCGTCGAGAACATGGAGCGGGTACTGGCCTCCTCGACCCTGCCAGCCCTGCTGCTGGGCGGTGAGGTCAAGGACGCGGAAGCCGCCTTCGCGTCCTGGGGCAAGGCGCTGAAGCAGCCCACCGCGCAGGGCCTGGTCGTCGGCCGCTCCCTGCTCTACCCGTCCAACGGCGACGTGGCCGGTGCGGTCGACAAGGCGGTGAGTCTGCTGTGACCTCGCCGAGCAAGTACCACCTGCCGAAGGGGACTTCGGCCGACGGCCCATACGACCTCCTGGTCACGCCCGAGTCGGCGGGCTGGGGAAACTCCGGCCTCAGGATCCTGACCCTGAAGCCGGGCGAGGCGCACGCCCTGTCCACCGGAGACTCCGAGTTCCTGGTCCTGCCGATGACGGGCTCGTGCACCGTCACCACGGACGGCATGGCCTTCGAACTCGCCGGTCGGACAGGCGTGTTCGCCTCGGTCACCGACTTCGCGTACCTCCCCCGCGAGTCGGAGGCATTGATCAGCAGCGCGACCGGAGGTCGATTCGCGCTGCCGTCCGCCCGTACCGAGCGCGGTGGCCTCCCCGCTCGGTACGGGCGAGCCGAGGACGTACCCGTGGAGTTGCGAGGGGCGGGCGCGTGCTCGCGGCAGGTCAACAACTACTGCTTGCCGGGGACGTTCGAGGCGGAGCAGTTGCTGGTGTGTGAGGTTCTCACGCCGGGTGGCAACTGGTCGTCGTATCCGCCGCACAAGCACGACGAGGCACGGCCCGGCGTCGAGTCTCAGCTGGAGGAGATCTACTACTTCGAGGTCTGCGGCGAGAACGGCTTCGGCTACCAGCGGGTCTACGGCACCCCCGAGCGGCCCGTCGACGTGCTCGCCGAGGTGCGCTGCGGCGACACCGTTCTCATCCCGCACGGCTGGCACGGGCCCTCGATCGCCGCGCCCGGCTACGACCTCTACTACCTCAACGTCATGGCCGGCCCGGGACAGGACCGCGCCTGGCTGATCTGCGACGACCCCGACCGCCGCTGGGTGCGGTCCACCTGGGACTCCCAGGACGTCGACGACCGGCTGCCCTTCGAAGGAAACCACGACCGATGAACACCGTCCGACTTACGACCGCTCAGGCGCTGGTGCGCTTCCTTGCGAACCAGTACAGCGAGCGCGATGGCCAGGAACAGCGCCTCATCCCCGGGGTGTGGGGAATCTTCGGGCACGGCAACGTGGCCGGCATCGGGCAGGCGCTGCTGCAGGCCGCGGTGACCCAAGAGGCCGATCTGCCCTACTACTTGGCGCGTAACGAGCAGGGCATGGTCCACGCGTCGGTGGCGTACGCGAAGATGCGGGACCGGCTGGCCACCTTCGCCTGCACCGCCTCCACCGGACCCGGCTCGACCAACATGATCACCGGCGCGGCCCTCGCGACCACCAACCGGCTGCCGGTACTGCTGCTGCCCTCCGACATGTTCGCCACCCGCGCCGCCGACCCCGTCCTCCAGCAGCTGGAGGACACCAGGGGCGGGGACGTCACCGTCAACGACGCCTTCCGCGCCGTCTCCAAGTACTTCGACCGCATCCAGCGGCCCGAACAGCTCATCCCCGCCGCGCTGGCCGCGATGCGGGTACTGACCGACCCGGTCGAGACCGGCGCCGTCACCCTCGCCCTGCCCCAGGACGTGCAGGCGGAGGCCTACGACTGGCCGGTCTCCTTCTTCCGGCGCCGGGTGTGGCACGTGGGCCGGCCGGTGCCGGAACCCGCCGCCATCGAGCGGGCCGCGCGTCTGCTCCGGCACGCGAAGAAGCCGCTGATCGTGGCGGGCGGCGGCACCGTCTACTCCGGCGCCGAGACCGCCCTACGGGCCTTCGCCGAGGCGACCGGGATTCCGGTCGCGGACACCCACGCGGGCAAGGGCGCGGTGCCGTGGGACCACCCGTACGCGGTCGGCGGCATCGGATCGACGGGATCGCACGCGGCCAACGAGCTGGCGAAGGACGCCGACGTGGTGCTCGGGATCGGAACCCGGTACTCGGACTTCACCACCGCCAGCCACACCGTCTTCGCCAACCCGGACGTCGCCTTCGTCAACCTCAACGTCGCCCGTCTGGATGCCGTCAAGCACTCCGCGGAACCCGTGGTCGCGGATGCGAGGCTCGGTATCGAAGCGCTGGCGGGGGCGCTCACGGACTGGGAAGTGGACCAGGAGTACCGCGACCGCACCCGCCAACTGATCGCCCGTACAAGGGAGATCGAGGAGGAGTGCTTCGCACCCGACCGCAATACCGGCCCTCTGCCGGCGCAGACACAAGTCCTCGGTGCGCTCAATGACGTGCTCGACGACCGGGCCGTGGTCATCAACGCCGCCGGCTCCATGCCCGGCGACCTGCAACAGCTGTGGCGGGCCCGGGACCCGAAGGCCTACCACGTCGAGTACGCCTACTCCTGCATGGGCTACGAAGTCGCCGCCGGCGTCGGCACCAAAATGGCTGATCCATCGCGTGAGGTCGTCGTCCTGGTCGGGGACGGCTCCTACCTGATGATGGCCCAGGAGATCGTCACCATGGTCTCCGAAGGCCTCAAGGTCATCATCGTCCTGGTCCAGAACCACGGCTTCGCCTCCATCGGCGCCCTGTCCGAATCACTCGGCTCGCAGCGCTTCGGCACCAAGTACCGCTACCGCGACGGTGATTCGGGCCAGCTCGACGGTGCCGTCCTGCCCGTCGACCTCGCCGCCAACGCCTCATCGCTCGGCGCCGACGTCCTGCACGCCGCTTCCGTCGACGAGTTCCGTACGGCGATGGAGAAGGCCAAGGCCGCAACTCGCACCACCGTCGTCCACGTCGAGACCGACCTCTACGGCCCCAACCCACCCGGCCACGGCTGGTGGGACGTCCCCGTCAGCGAAGTCTCCGCCCTGGACACCACCCGCACCGCCCACGACACCTATGCCGCCCACAAGCAGACCCAGCGGCACTACCTGTAAGGAACCCGCTCCCGTGAACACCATTCCCCACTGGATCAACGGCTCCCCCACACCGGGCTCCGCCACCACCAGTCAGCCGGTCTTCAACCCGGCCACCGGGCAGGAGCAGGCTCAGGTCGTCCTCGGCGGCGCCGCCGACGTGGACACCGCCGTCGCCGCGGCCTCCAAGGCCTTCGAGACCTGGTCCGACTCGTCGCTCACCCAGCGCACCCAAGTCATGTTCGCTTTCCGGCAGTTGCTCGTGGAGCACGAGGAAGAGCTGGGCCGGATCATCTCCGCCGAGCACGGCAAGACCGTCGACGACGCCCGCGGGGAGATCACCCGGGGACGTGAAGTGGTCGAGTTCGCCTGCGGCCTCGGCGACGTGCTGAAGGGATCCTTCTCCGACCAGGTCTCCCGCGGCATCGACGTCCACAACTTCCGCCAGCCCCTCGGCGTCGTCGCCGGCATCACCCCCTTCAACTTCCCGGCGATGGTGCCGCTGTGGATGCACCCCATCGCCATCGCCACCGGCAACACCTTCATCCTCAAGCCGAGTGAGCGCGACCCGTCGGCGGCCAACTTCGTCGCCGAGCTGTACCGGCGCGCGGGCCTCCCGGACGGCGTGTTCAACGTCGTCCACGGCGGCAAGGACGCGGTGGACGCGATCCTCACCCACCCCGGCATCGAAGCCGTCTCCTTCGTCGGCTCCACCCCCATCGCCAAGTACGTCCACGAGCAGGCCACCTCCCACGGCAAGCGCGTCCAGGCCCTCGGCGGCGCCAAGAACCACGCCGTCGTCCTCCCCGACGCCGACCTCGAATTCGCCGCCAACCACATCACCGCCGGCGCCTACGGCTCCGCAGGCGAACGCTGCATGGCCGTCTCGGTGGCCGTGGCGGTGGGTGAAGCAGCCGACGGGCTGGTCGAGGTCCTCACCAGCAAGGCCCGCGAGATCACGGTCGGCCCCGGCAACGCACCCGGCACCGACATGGGCCCGCTCGTCACCAAGACCGCCCAGGAACGCGTCGAGAACGCCGTCGCGACCGCCGCCACCCAAGGCGCCACCGTCGTCGTCGACGGGCGTGGCCTCAAGGTCGACGGGCATGAGGAGGGCTTCTTCACCGGCCCGTCTCTGCTCGACCACGTCACCACCGAGATGGACGCCTACAAGGAGGAGCTGTTCGGCCCGGTGCTGGCCGTCATCCGCGCCGAGTCCCTCGACGAGGCGATCGACCTCATCAACGCCAACCCCTACGGCAACGGCACCGCCCTCTTCACCGCCTCCGGCGAGGCCGCCCGCCGATTCCAGCGCAACGTCAAGGTGGGCATGATCGGCGTCAATGTCCCGGTCCCGGTCCCGATGTCCTACTACTCCTTCGGCGGCTGGAAGGACTCCCTCATCGGCGACAACCCCATCCACGGCCCCGAAGGCATCCGCTTCTACACCCGCCCCAAGGTCGTCACCACCCGCTGGCCCCAGCAGGCCCAGCCCATCACCGCCGGCTTCAACTTCCCCACCTCCAACTGACCCCACCTCCTAAGGACACGTCATGACCTCGTCCAGCAAGCCGATCTCCGTCGCCGTGATCGGCGCGGGTATGGCCGGTCGCAGTCACGCCGCCGGTTACCGCAATGTCAACACGGTCTTCGGGGCCGGGCTGCCGCCGGTGCGGCTGGCCGCGATAGCCGATGCCAATGGTGTGCTCGGTGAGGACGCCGCCCGGCGTTATGGCTTCGAGAAGGCGCTGCCGAGTTGGGAGGCGGTTGCCGAGGACCCGTCGATCGACGCCGTCAGCATCGTCGTAGGAAATGCTCTGCACCGTCCGATCGCGGAAGCGCTGGTCGCCGCCGGCAAGCATGTGCTGTGTGAGAAGCCGCTGGCCGGGTCGCTCGAAGACGCCCGTGCGATGGCCGAGTTGGAGCGTTCCGCCGAGGTGGTGACCGCGGTCGGGTACACCTTCCGTCGTTCGCCCGGCATCGCCGCCATTCGTGGGCATGTGCAGCGGGGCGAGCTGGGGGACCTGACGCTCTTCAGCGGTCGCTACTGGTGTGACTACGCGACCGACCCCAACGGGCCGTTGAGCTGGCGGTTCAGGGGCGGTGCCGGTTCCGGTGCGCTCGGGGACGTCGGCTCGCACGTGATCGATGGCGCGGAGTATGTCGCCGGGCCCATCGTGTCGGTGTCCGGTGCCGCGCTGTCGACGCAGATCACCAAGCGGCCGCTGCCGCTGGGCGCGGTCGTCGGACACAACGCGGCTCCCGTGTCGGACGAGTTCGGTGAGGTCGAGAACGAGGACACCGCGTCCTTCACGGCTCGTTTCGAGTCGGGGCTCGTCGGCACGTTCTCGGTGACGCGCACCGGGTTCGGGCTGCCCAACGGGCTGTTCTTCGACGTGCTGGGCGTCGGCGGCCGGGCCGCGTTCGACCAGCACCGGCCCGCCGAGTACCTCTTCGACGACGCGCAGCCCGAGGCGCGTACGCGCGGCGCCCGGCAGGTCATCGCCGGTCCGCAGATGCCGTACTTCGCGGGCGGTGTCCCGATGGAAGCGCCAGGTGTGGGCGCCAGCAACGGCGACAACTTCACCTACCAGGCGCGGGCGTTCCTCGACCAGGTAGCGGGCGTCGCCGAGCCGCTGCCGGCCTGTGCCACCTTCGCCGACGCGCTGCGGACGATGGAGATCATCCGGGCCGTCGTCGAGTCCTCCGAGAACGGTGGCGCCGCCGTCACGGTTCCGCCCGTCGCCTGACCCCACTTATACAGAAGGACTACTCGTATGGCTCTCAAGCTCGGTGCCTACACCGCCTGTCTGCACGACCGTCCGCTGGCCGAGGCCCTCGACATACTCAAGGAGAACGGACTGACCTCGGTGGAGGTCAACACCGGCGGCTTCATCCCCTCCCCGCACTGCCCGGTGGATCTGCTGCTGTCCTCGGCCGTCGCGCGCGAGGAGTACCTGGCGGCCTTCGCCGACCGCGGGATGGAGCTGACCGGCCTCAACTGCAACGGCAACCCGCTCAACCCGCTTCCCGGGGTGGGCCCCAAGCACGCCGACGACCTGCGCCGCACCATCCGTCTCGCGGGTCTGCTCGGTATCAGGCACGTCGTCACCATGTCGGGTACGCCGGGCTCCGACCCGGACGCCAAGTACCCCTCCTGGGTCGTGAACCCGTGGGACGGCGTCTACATGGACGTCCTGGACTACCAGTGGGGCGTGGCCGTCGAGTTCTGGAAGGAGATCGACGCGCTGGCCCGGGAGAACGACGTCCGGGTCGCCATCGAGATGCACCCGCACAACCTCGTCTTCTCCCCGGTCACGCTGAAGCGGCTGGTCGACGCGGGAGGTCTGACGAACGTCGGCGCCGAGATGGATCCGTCCCACCTGATGTGGCAGGGCATGGACGTCATCGCCTCCGTCAAGTGGCTGGGTCCGTTGGTGTTCCACGCGGCCGCGAAGGACGCGACGCTCTGTCCGGGCGCCGATATCCGCGGTGTCCTGGACACGTCGTTCACGCGTGTGCCGGCCGATGCCGACGGCAAGGTGCCGACCGGTTACGGCTTCTGGTGCAACGCCTGGCCCGAGAACCCGGCGTGGAAGTTCGTCGCCGTCGGCCTCGGGAACGACGTCCCCTTCTGGACGGAGTTCCTGCGGGCCCTCGCCGAGATCGACCCGGACATGGCGGTGAACATCGAGCACGAGGACGCCGCCTACTCGCAGACCGAGGGACTGGCCCTGGCGGCGAAGAACCTGCACAGCGCCGCGTCGGCCCTCTGACCGACCGTAGGAACGTATGGGCCCCGAGGGGCCCATACGTGAGCGCGCTTCAGTCGCCCTTCGTCACCGCCGCGTCGAGGAGGGGGCCGAGTTCCCGGGCCACCGTCGTCAGGGCGCGGACGTCCCGTTCGGCCCGGGCGATGAGGAGGGCCCCTTCCAGACTGCTGATCATGAGCGTGGCCAGAGCCCCGGTCCGTGGCTCTGGTACGCCCATGTCGGCCAGCGCCTGCGCCACCGGTCCGGTCCAGGTGGCGAACGCGGCGGACGCGGCCTCCCGCGTGGACTCGGTGGACTCCGCGCAGTCGATCGTGGCGGCGGCGACGGGACAGCCGCCCGCGAAGCCGTCGGCCTCGTACTCGTCGGTCCACTGCCGCACCATCTCGGCGAACAGTGCGCTGGGCGTGGGCTCGTCCAGGGCTGCGAGGAAACGGGCGACGCGTTTGCCCGCGTACCGGCCCGCCCAGCCGACCGCCTCGTTGACCAGTTGTTCCTTGCCGCCCGGGAAGTAGTGCTGGAGCGAGCCGCGCGGCGCGCCGGCGTGGGCGGCGACCTCGCGCATACCGGTGGAGGCGACCCCGTCGCGCCGGATGAGCTGGGCCGCGCTGAAGACCATCCGCTCGCGCGGTCCTCGTTCGGACATCGTCGTCGGTCTCCCCTTCGTCGTGCGCTTCGACGCCCACCCTATGACCGCTGTCATAACGACGGCTACTATGACCGCTGTCATAACAGGATTCAGGGCGGCTCGGCTTCGGTGTGGGCCGGGAAAGGCGGAGCATCGTGTCCGTCGGTTTCGTCGGCCTCGGGCTCATGGGGCAGCCCATGGCGCTCAACCTCGTCCGCGCCGGGACTCCGCTCGTCGTCTGGAACCGCACGCCCGGACGTTGCGCACCCCTGCGCGCCGCGGGAGCGGAGGTCGCGGCGAGCGCGGCCGAGGTCTTCGACCGGGCGGAGACCGTGATCCTCATGCTGGCCGACGAGACCGCCATGGACGCGGTCCTGGGACGCGGCACCCCGGGCTTCGCCGCGCGCCTCGCCGGGCACACCGTGGTCCACATGGGCACCACCTCGGCCGACTACTCGAGCGGCCTGGAGGACGACGTCCGGGCCGCGGGCGGCCGCTATGTCGAGGCCCCGGTGTCCGGTTCCCGCGCCCCGGCCGAGCAGGGCGAGCTGGTCGGGATGCTGGCCGGTGACGACGACGCCGTGGCGGCCGCACGTCCCCTGCTGGCACCCGTGTGCCGGGAGACGTTCGAGTGCGGTGCGGTACCGGGCGCGCTGCTGATGAAGTTCTCGGTGAACCTGTTCCTGATCACCCTGGTCACCGGGCTCACCGAGGCGTTCCACTTCGCCGACCGGCACGGACTCGACCAGCGTCTGCTCCGGGACGTCCTGGACGCGGGCCCGATGGCCAGCGCCGTCTCCCGCGTGAAGGCACCCAAGCTGCTGGCCCGCGACTTCGCCGCCCAGGCGGCCGCCGCGGACGTGCTGAAGAACAACCTGCTGATCGCGGAGGCGGCCCGCAAGGCAGACATCGCCTCCCCGCTCCTCGACGTCTGCCACACCCTCTTCGGCGAGACGGTCGACCAGGGCCATGGCGGTGAGGACATGGTGGCCGTGGTGCACGCGCTCGAGACTCGCACCGCCCAGAATGCCCCGTGGAACCGGAGGGCCGGGCAGAAGCGTTGTGATGAGGGAGTGGAGGGCGGGCCCTGACTCTCCGCCGGAGCGAATGAGGACGACCCATGAGTGACAAGGCCCGGATCCTGTTCGAAGCCCTCGACCTCGACCAGAACGGGATCCTGACCCGGCAGGAGGTCATCATCGCCCTGCGGTCGAAGGGCCCGACGCTCGCCGCGTCCGGGACCCTGCCGCTCTGGGCCGTGGGGGACGTCGACGCCTCCTCCGCGCTGTTCGACGCCGCCGACCAGAACGGCGACTCCGTACTGACGCTGGAGGAGTTCGCGGCCGTGGTGGACCGTCGGTTCGGCTGGCGCTGACCCCGTCCTACGAAGCCGTGTGCGGCTTCACCAGACCGCTCTGGTAGGCGATGACGACGAGTTGCGCGCGGTCGCGGGCGTTCAGTTTGG
Organism: Streptomyces sp. NBC_00019; assembly: GCF_045041015.1. Taxonomy (NCBI): domain Bacteria; kingdom Bacillati; phylum Actinomycetota; class Actinomycetes; order Kitasatosporales; family Streptomycetaceae; genus Streptomyces; species Streptomyces sp. NBC_00019. The sequence goes on along the minus strand of NZ_CP108302.1, from coordinate 9,544,487 downwards.
TCATGGCCCGCTGGATGTGGCTGCGTACGGTCAGCGGGCCCAGGACGAGCCGTTCGGCGATCTCGGCATTGGATCTGCCGTAGGCGGCCAGGGCCGTGACCTCGCGTTCGCGGTCGGTCAGGGCTTTGACCGCGTCGGGGAGGGCGAGGAAACCGTCGGTGTCGGGGGTGGCCAGGAATCGGGTGACGAGGGCCCGGGTGGCAGCGGGCGACAGAAGTGAGTCACCGGCCGCCACGGTACGGATGCTCGACAACAGCTCCTCGGGGCGCGCCCCCTTGCCCAGGAAGCCGCTCGCTCCGGCGCGCAGGGCCTTGGCCACGTTCTCGTCGTTCTCGAACGTGGTGAGGATGAGGATGTGGGTGTCCGACAGCTCGGGCCGGGAGCAGATGGCGGCGGCGGCCGCGACCCCGTCGAGGTTCGGCATACGGATGTCCATGATGACCACGTCGGGCCGGTGCTCGGCGGTGAGGTCGACGGCTTCCTGACCGTCGGTGGCCTCCGCGACCACGGTCAGGTCCTCGACCGAGTCGATGAGGATGCGGAAGGTGGCCCGGAGCAGGGCCTGGTCGTCGGCGAGCAGGACACGGATGGTCATGTGGCGGGGCTCTCGTCGTGGCTGTGCGGCAGCGGGGCGTCGTGGGGGTCCGGCGGGGCACCGTGGTGGTGGAGCGGCAGGGTGCAGGCGACCTCGAAGCCGCCGTGCGGACGTCGGCCGGCGTGGAAGGTGCCGCCCGCGGCCGCCGCACGCTCGCGCATACCGAGCAGGCCGAAGCCGCCCCCGGCGGTGGCGGGGGCCACGGCGCGGTCCGGGGTGGTGTCGTTGATGACGGTCAGGGTCAAGTAGTGGGGTGTGTAGGCGAGTCGGACCTGAGCGGTGCGGGTGGCGGCGTGCTTGGTGACGTTGGTGAGCCCTTCCTGGACGATCCGGTAGGCCGTCAGGTCGAGTACGGACGGCAGCGGTCGCCGCTGTCCCTCGACGGTGACCGTCACCTCCAGGCCGACCATCGAGCAGGCGTCGACCAGGTCGGGCAGCCGGTCCAGTCCCGGCGCGGGAGTCAGGTCGGAGGCGTCGTTGTCCTGGCGCAACAGCCCTACGGCGGCCTTGAGTTCGCGCAGCGCGGCCGCGGTGGTCTCCGGCAGCTTCGCGATGATGTCGAGGGCCTGCTCCGGGTGCGTGCGCGCGAGGTGCGCCGCAGTGCCGGCCTGGGCGTCGGCCAGGGTCAGGTGGTGGGCGACCACGTCGTGCCGGCAGGCGCTGGTGGGCCTGACCTGCTCGTCCTACTCCCAGAACGGCCTGCTGGCCACCCAGACGAACTTCCGGCTGGGTGGCCTGCGGCTGGCCGAGATCACCGGGAACGAGCACGTCATCGAACGCACCCCGCGGACCTGTCGGGACCTCCCGAAGGACTCGGTCTTCGTCAGTCTGCTGACCGACGGCCAGGCGGTGTTCTTCCACGAGGGCGGCTGTCTCACCGTCCGGGCCGGCGACCTGGTCCTCTACGACACCCGCCGCTCGTACCTGTTCGGTTTCCCCACCGCCATGCGCCAGTCGCTGGTGGACATCCCCCGCGACGTTTTCGCCGAGCGGCGCGTCCCGGGCGACGTACCGGCACCCCTGCTCTTCCGGCAAGGTCTCACCCCGGTATCCGCGCTGGAGTCGGTGCTGGCCGAGTGGGCCACGGGGCGCGGGGACACCGATCCCGCGCACGCCGAGGCCACCGTGCTGGACCTCGTGCGCACTCTGGCGGCTCCCCGGCTGGGCGACGATCACGCCCTGCCCGCGTCGTCGTCCCGGCTGGCCATGGCCCTGGATCACATCGACCGGCATCTGTCCGACCCCCGGCTGAGCGCGGAAGCGGTCGCGGCGGCGATCGGGGTGTCCACCCGGCACCTCAGCCGCCTCTTCCGGCCGACCGGCGTCGGTCCCGCCCGTCACCTCCTCGACCGACGGCTGGCGAAGGCACACGAGCAGCTCGCCGACCCGGACTCCCGGCATCTCACGGTCGCCGAAGTCGCCCACCGTTGGTGCTTCGCCAGCCAGGCCCACTTCACCCGGGTCTTCCGCGACCGCTACGGCCGGACACCCGGCGAGATCCGCCCACCCCGCACGGACCTGGCCCGAGGTTCACTGCAGTCGGCAGGTCACCCGGTAGCGCCCTGACGGCAGTCGGTACGAGGCCACCCCGTCCGCGTGGCCGAGGAACCGCACGCCCGCCACTCGCGCCAACGGAGTCCGCCCCTCATGGACCGCGTCGGCGGACGCGGCCGGCAGGCGCAGGGTCGCCTCGCTGTTGGCGGGCACGACCGCGTCGTAGACCAGCGTCCGTCCCTCGTCGTCGACGCTCCACTCGCTTCTGATCTCGCCGTACGGGGACTCGTACGCCCCCGACACCCGTGTGATCCGGCCCGTCGGATCGATGTGGGGCTGGAGCAGGAAGCGCTTGAACCCGGGGCTGTCGGGGTCGCGGGCGATGCCGGCCATGTAGGCGTACATCCACTCCATGATCGCGCCGTAGGCGTAGTGGTTGAACGAGTTCATGCCGACCGGGCCGAACCCGTCCTCCTCGGAGTAGGAGTTCCCTACGGGGCGAGCCCCGAGATGCGCGCGAAGGTGCGCCGCGCGATCGACGAGCTGGGCTATCGCCCCCATGCGGGCGCCCGGGGCCTGCGCGGGCAGACCTACACGATCGGCGTGATGCTGCCCGACATCCGCAACCCGTTCTTCCCCGAGATCCTCGACGGCATCACCGCCTCGCTGGAGGACACCGAGTACCAGGTGTTCCTGGGTCCGGGATGCAACGGGGAGAAGGCGGAGGCCCGCGTCACCGAGGCGGTGATCGACCGCGGCATGGACGGCATCATCCTGGTCGCACCGGTGTCCTCACGTGACCATCTGGAGCGCGTCGGCACCGCGGTGCCGACCGTCGTCGTGGGCCGGCACGGATCCTCTCCGGCGTACGACACCGTGGCCGACGACGACGTCGAGGGCGCGGCCCTGATCGTCGCCCACTTCGCCGCTCTCGGGCATCGCCGGATCGCCCACATCGAACATCACGAGACCGACCCGACACGCCTCACCGAGATGCCCAACGCCCGGCGCGCGGACGGCTATCGCCAGGCGATGCGGGACCAGGGGCTGGAGGAGTGGATCGACGTCATCTCCACCAGCTACACCCAGGAGGGCGGCTACCGGGGCGCGCAGGAACTGCTGGCCCGTCCGGTCCGGCCCACGGCCATCTTCGCCGGTGCGGACATCGTGGCCATGGGTGTGCTGGAGGCGGTCGCCGAGGCCGGACTGTCCGTGCCCGGCGACCTCTCGGTGGCCGGCTACGACAACACCATGTTCGCCGCGTTCGGCCCGATCTCCCTCACCAGCGTCGACCAGGCCGGCCACGAGCTGGGCAGAAACGCCGTCCGTCTCCTCCTGGAACGGATCACCGACCGCGGCCGCCGCTCGGCCCAGGTCATCCTGTCCCCCACGCTCGTGGCGCGGCGGTCCACGGCGCGGCTGGTGGAGTAGGGCGTCAACGCCCCACCGTGCAGGTGGGGTTCACCTTTCGACCGAACCGGAACTCTCCGTCCTCCGACTGCCGGTGTGGCCCAGCGGCGTGGCGTCGATCAGCCTCTGCGTCGACGCGTGCTGGGCCGCATTCTGCCTGTCCATGACGCCGGGTGAGAGGTCCCGGGGTGAGCGCCGAATCCACCGGACTCCTTGGGTTGCGGCAGCCGTATGACCCCTGCGGACCGGAGCGGTTCGACGGTCCGGTCGCTCAGCTTGCCGAGTGACTCGTTCTCGTCGGCGAGCCCGGCCAGTTCAACACCCAACTCCTCGACACGGCCGACCACTTCATGCGTCACTCCGCACACCTCCTGGTGACTGATCCCTCGCACGGGCCGCACGTCGCCGGCGGCCGGACGGCCCCAGTGTCGGGGGGTGGAACCGGCGCCCGCTGCGTGCTTTCCGCTGACCGGGACTGGGTCGGCCTCAGCGCGTGACGCGGGGGCGCAGCGCGGCGGTGGAGCGGCCCTTGAGGGCGGAGAACCACACGCCGGCGCCGTAGGCAGGGTCGTCGAGGCGGCGGGCGACGCCGTGGCCGTTGGCGAAGAGGACTCTGCCCGCCCACAGGGACAAGGAGCGCGTCAGCTCCACCAGCACCGCGCGCAACGCCTCGTGTCCCATCGAGACGGTCCCCGGGAAGTCCGCGTGTTCGCCGCTCGCGCCGTAGGCGAGCGGCGGCGCCACCAGAGGCGGACCGGGGAGGAGGTCGGCCGTCCGGCGTGCGACGGCGTGGGCGACCGTGGTGTCGGTGTCGAACGGCAGGTGCGGGCCGTGTTGTTCGGTGGAGCCGACCGGGACCAGCACGAGCGCGCCGGTCGGCACGGCCGGCCAGACGCTGTCACCCAGGGCGCCACGCTCAGCCATGTTCAGCCGACCGTGGCGAGGTGTTCCCCGCCGCCCAGGGTCAGCGGAAAGCCGGGAGGCATGACCAGGTCCCCGGGTCCCAACTCGTGGACGGAGGAGTGCCCGAGGCCCAGCACGGCCGAGTCCAGCCCGCCGCGCAGGATGTCCAGCACGTTCTCGACACCGGCCTGTCCGTTCGCCGCACGATCCGGAACCGTTCGTACCGCAGCAGGCGCGAGGAGATGCCCAGCTCGCCCCCTCCGGCGACCGAGCGAAGCAGACCGGCCCGCCCCGCCGTCTACTCGGGCAGCCGCTCCAGCGCCGCCGAGATCCCGGACCGCTCCACCACGTCCATCAGCGCCTGTCCGATCACGGAGACGGGCTCGCGGGCCGGGAGCACCAGGCCGATCTGCTCGGAGCGGACGGGTCGGACCAGCGGGACGGCGTGCATCCCTGCGGGGACGCCGAAGACATGGAGCCAGGCGTACGGGACGATGCTCGCCCATTGTCCGGCCCTGACCTGGGCGAACAGGGAGGCGATCGAGTCGGTCTCCACGCGCGGGGTGACGGAGACGCCGACGGTCGCGAATACCGCGTCGAGGATCTGGCGGCCCTGCATCATCGGGTCCAGCAGGCACAGGGGGTACTGGGCCGCCTCCTCCCAGGAGATGTCCACGGGGCCGGTGTCGGGGGCGGACCGCTGGGTCAGAAGGACGTGGCGTTCCCGGTACAGCGGGACGAACTTGAAGTCGTGGTCCGCAACCGAGCTCTGGTAGGTCACGGCGGCGTCGAGTTCGTATGCGCGAAGCCGGTTCACGATGTCCTCGGCCCGCAGGTCGGCGAAGACCTGGACGGTCGCCAGCGGGTTGGCCGCGCAGAACGGCTGGGTCAGCAGCCCCACAGCCGTGGAGGCCGTGGGCACGGTCCCGATCCGCAGACGGCCGCTGAGTCCGGCCCGCAGTGCCTGGATCTCGTTCTCCATGGCGTCCCGGTCGGCGAGGATCCGCTGGGCCCACAGGACGACCCGCTCGCCCTCCGGGGTGAGCCCGTCGAACCGGCGTCCCCGCTGGACCAGAGGGATGCCGAGCTCCTCCTCCAGCTTCCGGATGCCCTCGGACAGGGCCGGCTGGGAGACATAGCAGGCCTGCGCCGCCTTGGCGAAGTGGCGGACCCGGGCGAGGGCGACGAGGTACTCGAGTTGTCGGAGCAGCACCCCTCAATGATCCACCGCGCGCGGTGGATCCGGGGCCCACGGCTGTGCCGGTGTGATCGGTGCGGCCTATCACGCGATAACAACTACCGCTTTGACCTGGACCGATGTGCTGACGAAGAGTGAGGGGCGAACAGCTGGCGAGAGGGCGTGGTGCTCGATGCGGGACATCGGCGAACCGGATGAGAGCGAGCTGTCGGTGACGGCTCCCAAGACCTGGGCCGCGGGCACTCCAGGAGTCGTGCACGCCCTGCAGTACGCGCTGGGCCAGACCTCGCCGAAACGCACCGCGCTCACCCTGCTCACCATCAACCAGGCCAAGGGCATCGACTGCCCCGGCTGTGCCTGGCCGGAGCCCGCGCCGGGCAAGCGGCACCTCAACGAGTACTGCGAGAACGGCGCCAAGCACATCAGTGACGAGGCCACGTCCCGGCGGGTGACCCCCGAGTTCTTCCAGCAGTACTCCGTCGACGAGCTGAGCCGTAAGTCGGACTACTGGCTCAACCAGCAGGGGCGGCTGACCGAGCCGATGGTGCTGCGCGAGGGCACGGACCACTACGCGCCCATCGGCTGGGACGAGGCACTGGAACTGCTCGCCCACGAGCTGCGCGCCCTGGACCACCCGGACGAGGCGCTGTTCTACACCTCCGGACGGCTGGCCAACGAGCCGGCGTTCCTGCTCCAGCTGTTCGCCCGGGCCTTCGGCACCAACAACCTGCCGGACTGCTCCAACATGTGCCACGAGTCCAGCGGCTCAGCGCTGAACGAGACCCTGGGCATCGGCAAGGGCAGCGTCACGCTCGACGACCTGTACAACGCCGACCTCGTCTTCGTCGTAGGACAGAACCCCGGCACCAACCATCCGCGGATGCTGTCCGCGCTGGAGGAGACCAAGCGCCGCGGTGGCAGTGTCGTCGCCGTCAATCCGCTGCCCGAGGCCGGGCTCATGCGCTTCAAGAACCCCCAGAAGGCGCGCGGCATCGTCGGCCGGGGCACGGCCATTGCCGACCAGTTCCTGCAGATCCGGCCCGGTGGCGACCTGGCCCTCTTCCAGGCGCTGAACCTGATGCTGATCGAGGCCGAGGACAAGGAGCCGGGCACCGTCCTGGACCGGGAGTTCATCGAGGCGCACACCACCGGCTACGAGGCCTTCGCCGAGCATCTGCGCGCCACGACGTCGTGGGACGAGGTCCTGGAGGCCACGGGGCTGAGCCAGGACGAGATCGAGCAGGTGCACGCACGGGTCCTGGAGAGCCGTGGCGTCATCGTCTGCTGGGCCATGGGCCTGACGCAGCACAAGCACGGTGTGCCCACCATCAGGGAGGTCGTCAACTTCCTTCTGCTGCGCGGCAACATCGGCCGCCCGGGCGCGGGGGTGTGCCCGGTCCGCGGGCACAGCAACGTGCAGGGCGACCGCACGATGGGCATCTGGGAGCGCATGCCCCAGTCGTTCCTGGACCGGCTGGGCGACGAGTTCCGCTTCACCGCGCCTACGGCGCACGGTCTGGACTCCGTCGACTCCATCCGGGCCATGCTCGACGGACGGGCCAAGGTCTTCCTCGGTGTCGCGGGCAACTTCGTGCGGGCCACGCCCGACAGCGACGTCACCGAGCGCGCCATGCGCAACTGCCGTCTGACCGCGCACATCTCGACGAAGCTCAACCGCTCCCACACGGTGTGCGGACGCACGGCGCTCATCCTGCCGACGCTCGGCCGCAGCGACCGGGACGTCCAGGCGGGCGGGGAGCAGTTCATGACGGTCGAGGACTCCATGAGCGAAGTCCACGCCACCCGCGGCCGGCTCGCCCCCGCGTCCGCGCGGCTGCTGAGCGAGGTCTCCATCATCAGCCGCCTCGCCCGCAAGGTCCTGGGCTCCGCACCGGAGATCCCCTGGGAGGACTTCGAGGCCGACTACGGCCTCGTCCGCGACCGCATCTCCCGAGTCGTCGAAGGCTTCGAGGACTTCGACGAGCGGGTACGGCGCCCCGGCGGTTTCCGGCTGCCCAACCCGGTCAACGACAAGGTGTTCCGGACGCCCAGCGGGAAGGCCGTCTTCAGTGTCAACGACTTCACGATGCTCCGGGCCCCGAAGGGCCATCTGATCCTGCAGACCCTGCGCTCGCACGACCAGTGGAACACCATTCCCTACGCGATGGACGACCGCTACCGGGGCATCAAGGGCGGCCGCCGCGTCGTCCTCGTGAACTCCGCCGACCTCGCCGACCTCGACATCCCGGACGGCAGTCTCGTCGATCTGGTCAGCGTCTGGTCCGACGGCTCGGAGCGCCGCGCGGACGCCTTCCGTGTCGTCGCCTACCCCACTCCCCAGGGTTCGGCCGCCGCGTACTACCCGGAGACCAATGTGCTGGTGCCGCTCGACAGCGTCGCGGACATCAGCAACACGCCGACGTCGAAGAGCGTGATCGTCCGGCTGGAACAGCGGTAGTCCCGTTCTGGCCACGGCTGTTCGACAACGTCACCCTCCGTCTGATCGGCAGCGACGACTTCCCACGACCGTGTCGACGCCGGGGGCCGCGGGCGCGTACTGGTCACGACCCCCGCTGAGCCGGGGCGGGTCAGCCGACAGGCGCGGTGCGGATCGCCGCGATGTCGAACTGGAGGCGGACCTTCTCGCTCACCATGGCGCCGCCCTCGGCCAGTTTGGAGTTGTAGTTCAGGCCCCATTCGGAGCGGTTGATGGTGGTGGTGCCGTCGAAACCGGCCCGCTGGTAGCCGAAGGGGTCGGTGACATGGCCTATGTAGGTGAGCTCCAGGCCCACGGGGCGGGTGGTGGCCTTGATGGTGAGGTCGCCGGTCATGCGGTAGACATCGTTGCCAACCATCTCCACGGCGGTGCTCGCGAAGCGCATGCGCGGGTGGTTCCGGGCGTCGAGGAAGTCACGGCCCACGAGGTGGGCGTCGCGCTGTTCCACGCCGGTGTCGACGCTGCCGGTCGACAGCACGATCTCCGCCTGTGAGCGGGATGGATCGCGGCCGTCGAAGTACAGGCGGCTCTGGTACTCCGGGAAGGCTCCGCGGACCGTGGTCACCATCGCGTGCCGTACGGAGAAGCCGATCCTGCTGTGGGCGGGGTCGATGACCCATTCGCCGGTCAGGGGCGCCAGCGCCGGGTCCGGGAGGAGCGCGGTGCCGGCAGCCGTTGACATGGTGGGGGGCTGGGGCGTGACGGTGCGCTCCGTGCGGCGGAACGAAGTGTCACGGCTGAACAATTTCATGATTCACCTAGTTACTGTACGGGAGTTGTCGCCGCAAGCCCTGATCAACGATGAACAAAAGCTCCACAAATTCCCCATGCCATCGTCGAGTTCACTCCTGGTCCGCTCCGACGAGGGTGCGGACCTCGAAGTCCTCGTAGCTTTCGGGCGATTGCGGACTGCTCAACACCGAGCCCAGCCAACCGAGGAGGAATCCGGCCGGAATGGAGACAATGCCGGGATTCTGCAGGGGAAACAGGGCGAAATCGGCGGACGGGTAGAGCGAGGAGGGAGTGGAGGAAACCACCGGCGAGAAGACCACGAGCAGGACGGAGCTCAACAGCCCGCCGCAGAGGCTGAGCAGGGCGCCCTGAGCCGTGAACCGCCGCCAGAACAGGGTGTAGACGAGTGTCGGCAAGAGGGCCGAGGCGGCGATCGCGAAGGCGAGGAACGCCAGTGTCGCCGTGTTCGCGCCCCAGGAGATCAGCGCGAGCAGCATGCCGAGGACACCGATGACGGCCGCCGCGAGACGGGCCACGGCCAGTTCCTCGGTCTCCTTCGCCCGGCCCTTGCGGATCACCTCGCCGTAGAGGTCGTGGGCGAGGGAGGAGGCCGCGGCCAGGGTGAGGCCCGCGGCGACGGCGAGGAGGGTGACGAAGGCCAGACAGGACAGCAGGGCGGTCAGGATGCCGCCGCCGAGGTCCTGGGCCAGCAGCAGGACGGCTGCGTCGCCCTTGCGGTCGGTCTGCGCGATGGTGTCGCGCCCCACGATGGCGGTGGCGCCCAGGCCGAGGATGCCCGCGGCCAGACAGACGAGGCTGACCAGGCCCATGGCCCACACCACCGAGGAGCGCAGAACGCTGACCTGCTTCGGGGCGAGGAGCCGCATCATCACGTGCGGAAGCGCGGCGAGGCCGAGCACGATGGCCAACTGGAGGCTGAAGAAGTCCAGTTTGCTGGTGGTGCTGCCGCCGTAGCGCAGCCCGGGTTCGAGGAACCGTTGGCCCTGACCGCTGTTGTCCGCGGCGGCGGCCAGCAGGGCGTCGAAGTTCCAGTCGAAGCGATGCAGCACCATCACGGCGGTCACGGTGACCCCGCAGATCAGCATCACGGCCTTGACGACCTGGATGAACGTGGCGCCGGGCATGCCGCCGATGGCGGCGTACACGATGACGATGGTGCCGATGACGACCACGCACAGGGTGCGGGTGGTGGCGCTGGGCTCGCCGGTGAACTGGGTCAGCAGCGCGACGCTGCCGACGAGTTGGGCGACCAGATAGAGGGTGGCGATGGCGAGGGTGCAGACGGCCAGGGCGAGGCGTACCGGTCGCTGCATGCGGGGCAGGCGGTACGCCAGGGTGTCGCCCAGGGTGAACCTGCCGGCGTTGCGCAGGGGTTCGGCGATGAGCAGCAGGACCATCATCCAGGCGACGGCGGTGCCGCACAGATACAGCAGTCCGTCGTAGCCGGTCAGGGCGACCAGCCCGGTGCTGCCCAGCAGGGTCGCGGCCGACAGGTAGTCGCCGCACATGGCCAGCCCGTTGCGCAGCGGCGACATCATGCGGTTGCCGAGGTAGAACTCGCTGATCTCGTCGCCCTGCGGTGCGGTCAGCAACGCGGTGAAGAGGGTGACCACGACCACGGACAGGAAGAGCACGAGCGTCAGTTGCAGGCTGAAGCGGTCCACGACCGCGGCGCCGGTCGTCACCATCGGCGGTGGTCCCCCTCACGGGGAGCGGCGCCCACTCGCGCCCGCGCTGCGGCCTCCTGGTGGCGGGCGAGTCTGCGCAGACCTCGGACGACGGGTGTGACGTGGGTGCGGTGGTGCACGAGGTAGCGCCACACGATGACGCCCATCAGCACGAACTGCCCGAGCCCCAGGGTAAGTCCCAGGGTGAGCTGGCCGCCGAGGGTGCGGTTCATCAGTGCGGGAACGAAGCTGGACAGCAGGACGTACATCAGGAATCCGCCGACGGCGCCGGCCGTGGCCCGCACTCCGAACTGCCGGTGGGCGCGGCGGAGTGTCCGGTAGGCGGGATCGTGCGCCACCGATGACCGCTCCGTGGATTCGTGGGGGGTTTCGGAGTACGGCGGCGGCGCGCCGAACGGCATGGAGTGCCGTGACACAATGCACCTTCTTCGCTGCTTTGCGCGGAGGCAGGCCAGAGCCACGCTCTGTGCGGACTTCGTGGGGGATTTGTGAATCAGAAATTCGCGTGATGCGAATTGCCACAACGGGGTCGGGACGGGGATTCTCGCAGCGCCCACGTTGAACTATCAACGGGACGAACAAGGCCGATTCCCGCCCTGACTCATTCACACGCTCCGGCGTCCGCGACGACTCCCGCGCAGCCTGCGGAAAGGGCTCTCCAGGGATCAGGTCTGAACCTTCTCTCGAGCCAGGTTGTCTCAAATGCAGCGCACAGCAAGGCAGTTGCCGAGGCCGCCGCACCAAGGACGGCACCAGGGAAGACCAAGATCCACCCAAGATCACGTCACGCTTTCCCCGCGCTTCGCCATGGTTTGGCAACGCGACGGACCGGTGCCGGACTCGGTCATACGTTCGTCGCCGTGAACTCTCAAGACACTCCCCACAGAGCCGGGCGCCGCGCACTCCTGCGCGCCGGGCTCACCGGTGCCGCGGCTCTCGGCGCCGGCCTCACGCTCGGCGCGACCCCCGCCTCGGCCACCCCCGGCACGCGTCCTCGACCCGGCACTCCCGACCAGGCGCTGCGGGAACTGGCGGCGGGCAATCTGCGCTGGCGCACCTACCGCGAGCGGCACCCCGACGAATCACCCGCCGTCCGTCAGGCCCTGGCGACGGGTCAGCATCCCTTCGCCCTCGTTCTCGGGTGCATCGACTCCCGGGTGCCCCCGGAGCTCGTCTTCGACCAGGGCCTCGGCGATCTGATGACGGTGCGCAGCGGCGGTGAGGTGCTGGACGAGGCCGTGCTCGGCAGTGTCGCGTACGGAGTCCTCGAACTCGACATACCGCTGGTGCTGGTCCTGGGGCACCAGTCCTGCGGCGCCGTGAAGGCCGCCGTCGAGACCGACATCTCCGGTGCGCAGCTGCCGGCCCACATCCAGTACCTGGCCGACCAGATACGACCGAACATAGACCGCACCAAGGACGGCGACGCCCGCGTCGACGCGACCATCGACGCCAACGTCCGGGCCGTCCGCTCCCGCATCGCCGAGGAGCCCGACCTCGCCGCGAAGGTGGCCGCCGGTGAACTGGCCGTCGTAGGGGCCCGGTACGAGCTCACGACCCAGCTCGTGCACCGCATCTCCTGAATCGGAGACGGGGGCGCCGCCGGTGAACTCACCGGCGGCGCCCCCGTCTTCGTGTATAGGCTGAGCACGCAGCTGGTTCGCCCTGTCCGCCAGGCAGGCGCGTCGTAAGAGGGAACCCGGTGGGAATCCGGGACTGCCCCGCAGCGGTGAGCGGGAACGACCGCCGTCACACGCACTGGACCCGGCAAGCGGGTCTGGGAAGCGACGGCCACTAGGTGCCTCGTACGTCACGAGGTGTGCCCGCGAGTCCGAAGACCTGCCACTGCCCGTGTACGACCGACTCGTACACGGAGATCCCGGTGACCTCGTGGGCGGGTCGGCGAACACTCAAGGCGGGCACGGCTTTTCGTGCCATCGCCCGGAGTGCCGTATGCCCTTCGCGTTCTCCCCCGTCGCCGGGGTCGTGCTACGAGAACAGCTCGCGAAGGAGAGTTCCGTGACCACCGAGTCCGCAGCCGCGGCAGCGCACGCCACCGTGTACGGCTACCCGCGCCAAGGCCCGAACCGGGACCTGAAAAAGGCGATCGAGGGCTACTGGAAGGGCCGCGTCACCGCCGACGCGCTCCACCGGACCGCCACCGACCTGCGCCGTTCGAACTGGCGAGAGCTGGCCGACGCCGGCCTCCACGAGGTGCCGACCGGCACCTTCTCGTACTACGACCACGTCCTGGACACCACCGTCATGGTCGGCGCCATCCCCACCCGCCACCGCGACGCCGTCGCGGCGGACGCACTGGACGGCTACTTCGCCATGGCCCGCGGCGGCCGGGACACCGCGCCGCTGGAGATGACGAAGTGGTTCGACACCAACTACCACTACCTAGTCCCCGAGTTGGGGCCGGACACCGTCTTCGCCGCGGATGCCTCGAAGCAGGTCGCCGAGGTACGGGAAGCCCTCGCGCTCGGTCTGGCCGCCCGGCCGGTCCTGGTCGGCCCGGTCACCTATCTGCTGCTGGCCAAGCCCGCCCCCGGAGTCTCCGCCGACTTCGACCCGCTGACGCTGCTGGACCGGCTGCTGCCCGTGTACGCCGACGTCCTGTCGGATCTACGGGCCGCCGGCGCCGCGTGGGTACAGCTGGACGAGCCCGCGCTCGTCCAGGACCGCACCCCGGCGGAACTCAACGCCGCCGCCCGCGCCTACCGTGAACTCGCCGCTCCGGCCGACCGGCCGAAGCTGCTCGTGGCCTCGTACTTCGACCGCCTCGGACAGGCCCTGCCCGTGCTGGCCAAGGCACCCGTCGACGGGCTCGCCCTGGACTTCACCGGCCCGGCCGCCGCCAACCTCGACGACCTCGCCGCCGTGGGCGGACTGCCGGGCAAGCGGCTGGTGGCCGGGGTGGTCGACGGGCGCAACATCTGGATCAACGATCTGGAGAAGTCACTGTCCACGCTGGGCACCCTGCTCGGCCTCGCCGACCGGGTCGACGTGGCGGCTTCCTGCTCCCTGCTCCACGTCCCGCTCGACGTCACGGCCGAACGCGACATCGCCCCGCAGATCGCCCGCTGGCTCGCCTTCGCCCGGCAGAAGACGTCCGAGATCGTCACCCTGGCACACGGCTTGGCCCGCGGCACCGACACCATCGCCGCCGAACTCGCCGCGAACCGCGCGGACCTGGCCTCCCGCGCGGCCTCCCCCATCACCCACGACGACGCCGTGCGCACCCGGACGGCCGCCGTCACCGATGCCGACGCCCGCCGCTCACGCCCGTACGCCGAGCGTGTCCTGGCCCAGCGCGCCCACCTGAAGCTCCCGCCGCTGCCCACGACGACCATCGGCTCCTTCCCCCAGACCGGCGAACTGCGCACGGCACGCGCCGACTTGAAGGCCGGACGCATCGACACGGCGGCGTACGACCAGCGCATCGAGGCAGAGATCCGCGAGGTGATCTCCTTCCAGGAGAAGACCGGCATCGACGTCCTCGTGCACGGCGAGCCCGAACGCAACGACATGGTCCAGTACTTCGCCGAACAGCTCACCGGCTACCTCGCCACCCGGCACGGCTGGGTCCAGTCCTACGGCACCCGGTACGTCCGGCCACCGATCCTCGCCGGCGACATCTCGCGCCCCGAACCCATGACGGTGCGCTGGACGGCGTACGCCCAATCCCTCACCGACCGCCCGGTCAAGGGCATGCTCACCGGTCCGGTCACCATGCTCGCCTGGTCGTTCGTCCGCGACGACCAGCCCCTCGACGAGACCGCCCGCCAGGTCGCCCTCGCCCTGCGCGACGAGGTGAACGACCTCGAGTCGTCCGGCACTTCGGTCATCCAGGTCGACGAGCCGGCGTTGCGCGAGACCCTGCCACTGCGGGCCGCCGACCGGCCGACCTATCTGACCTGGGCCACCGAGGCGTTCCGGCTCACCACGGCGGGCGTACGGTCCGAGACACAGATCCACACCCATATGTGCTACGCGGAGTTCGGTGACATCGTCGGGGCGATCGACGACCTCGACGCCGATGTCATCAGTCTGGAGGCGGCCCGCTCGCACATGCAGGTGGCCGGTGAGCTGGCCGCGCACGGCTATCCACGCGAGGCGGGGCCGGGGGTGTACGACATCCATTCGCCTCGGGTGCCGAGTGCGGCGGAGGCCGCGGCCCTGCTCCGCAAGGGACTTGAGGCCCTGCCGGCCGAACGGCTGTGGGCGAACCCCGACTGCGGTCTGAAGACCCGTGACTGGCCCGAGGTGCGTGCGTCGCTGGAGAACCTGGTGGCGGCGGCACGTGAGGTCCGGGGCGACGTGTCCTGAGTGAGTCGATGGCGGGTGCGGCCGCGGGACGGATTCCGGGACCGCACCCGCCATCCCCCTTGTGTGGGCTCAGCGGGTCGGCGTCACGAGGACAGCCACTCGGTGGCGTTCAGCGCGAGCGCCGCGTTGGTGGCGCCGGTGTCGTTCCAGCCGTCGTAGAGCGTGTTGCCGGACTGGCCGGTGCCGTCGTCGATGGGTGAGCTGTCGCCCCAGAAGGCGATCTTTCCGCTGCCGAAGGTGCTGGTGGCGAAGAAGGCTCCGGTGTTGCCGGAGTATCCGGTGCGGTAGAGAAGTCCCTTGACGGCCGAGTTGTCCGCGGGCTTGAGGGTGGCCGTCGTACCGCTGGCGATCAGGCTCTTGGTGACGGTGCCGAACGAGCCGTGCAGCACCGGATTCGAGCTGTCGCTGATGGCCGACGGGTAGTCCGAGCCGATGCTGAGCGAGTCGACGGAGAAACCGAACGGGTCGGTGGAGTCGACACTGTTGTTGGTCATCAGGTCGTTGAGGATCTCGACCGCGTCCTCGCCGTCGTTGTTGCGGTCGGCGCCGGTGTGGTCGGAGATCATGAACAGGCCGCCGCCGTTCTTCACGAAGTTCATGATCGCCGTCTTCTCGGCGGTCGTGAACAGCGTGTTGGGCTCCGGCAGGACCAGCGTGTCGAAGTTCGCGAGATCCTGAGCGCCGGACCCACCGTAGGTGAGGCTGCCGCCCGACGGGAGCGTCTTCAGGCTGTAGTCGCCGGTCTGCTGAAGCGCCACGCCCCAGGAGGACAGCGCGCCCGTCCAGTCCGTCTCGCCGGAGGGCGAGGAGTCCTCACCGGTCGGGTCGGGCTGGCTGGTGGAGACGATCCAGTCGGCATTGCCGGCCGTCTCGGCGTGGGCGTTGTCGAACAGGACACGGTGCGTGGTGGCGGCGGCAGCCGGACCGGCGGTGGAAGCCTGGACTGCGGCGCCGGTGACGAGCAGGCCGAACACCGTGACGGCGGTGGTGAATCTGCGGGGGGACTTGCCGAGGCCGAGCATGCGGTGAACCTCCAGGAGTGGGGGGAGCGGGAGGCGGTGCGGGCGCCGAATCTGCGCGCGTAGAACGGCAGTTGCACGACTGCCGCTCAACACAAGGCTGGACGCTACACACAAGATCCAGAAGGTCGGCAGGGCCTGCTGGGGGTTCACGTAGAGCTCTTACCCGGTTGGCGATCGGCTCGGACGTCACTTGATGGTCTTGAGGAAGTTCAAGTAAGTATCCACGTCGCGCCCATGGCGATCCGACTCCTCGACGGCCCGCACGAGATCCCGCTGGACCTTCCCTGCGCAATCAAGGTCTGACTTCCGGAGCTTCGAGAACTTCTGTGCGAACTGGAGCAATAACCGGGACGCTTCGGGCGGCGACAAGAACGCCACGGTCCCTGCGCCACGGAAGGACTCATCCGTCCCCTCGCGATAGGTGACCTCCACGACATAGGCACGTGTCGCCCCTTGCTCCTTTTCGTAATAGGGATTCTTTTCGGGCTCACCGAGTACGAATTGAACGGCCTCCGACGTGCCGGGCAAGATCTCGAAAGGCCGAACAAGCAGCTCACTGCCTTCATCGGGCAAGGTCACATCGAAGCTGCCCGTGACACTGACACCACCCCCTGTGGGCGGGAGTTCCGGCCTGCACGGATCGGTCGCCCGGTAGACGTGCTTGCCCGTGAACCGGAAGTCAGTGATCACGGCGGTCAGATCGCCCCTGTCGCGCAGGGTGAGCAGGATCGGAGTACCCAGGGTGGTGGTCTTGCCCGGCAGTTTCCGTTCCCGGCCTTCAGGACGGCGGGAACCCGTACTTCTTCCTCCACCGACAAGGAAAGAGCCTCCAGTCCGGGCTCGGCCCCGTCGTCCCCCTCCCACGGGTTCGGCAGCCACCCGAAGAAGACACTCGTGAAAGCCAGGGCGACAGCACTCCCGAATGCCGTGACGGCAGTCAGGAAAGGTCTGCTCGATTGTTCTTGCCCCGGGTCCGATCCCGTCGTGCCGTCCGACTCCGACTCCCCCATGCCGCTGATTTTCCCAGAGCGGGACTCCGCGCACTACGTCGTTGCAGGACCGCCCCCGAGCCCGATCTCGTTACCGTCCGGGTCGTGGTAGGTGATCTTGCGGACGCCGTTGGAGTAGGTCTCGCGCCTCGTGGGTTCCAGACCCCGGTCGGCGATGCCGGCGATACGGGTGTCGAGGTCGTCGACGAAGAGGGTGTGGAGGGCGTTGCCGGCGCGGGCGGGGAGGTGCTCGATGTAGATGTACCGGTGTTCCGCCAGCTCCCAGACGGCTTCCGTGTCGTTCGGGAAGAACGCCGGTGCGGTGCCGAAGAGTCGTTCGTACCAGGCCAGCGCCGCCGTGTAGTCGCTGACCGGAATGCCTGCGAAGAGGTCCAGGGACATCCACCCATGCTAGGCGCTCGCGCTCCACGCGGCCTTCGCCACGGCTGTCCCCGCCCGGAGCGCGGCCACGGGATCGGCCGCCTCGTCCAACTCGATCAGCACCGTGCCGGCTCCCGGTGTGCGGGACATCGCCGCGGCCCAGCCCGGCCAGTCCACGATGCCGTTGCCGAGTTCGGTCATGTACGGCTGCTGTTGGGCGTAGACCGTGTCGTCGATGGTGAGGTGGACGTCGATCGGGCGTATCGCGTCCTTCCAGTGGGCCAGCGCGATCCGTGGGGCGTGGCGGCGGGCGACGGCCACCGGGTCGCCGCCGCCGAGGGCGATGTGGCAGGAGTCGGGGCACAGCCAGACGTAGCGCGGGTCGGTCAGGGCCATGAACAGGTCGATGTCCCGCTCGTACCAGAGCGTGCTGTGGGACTCCGTGTGGAAGGCGAGCTTCACGCCGTGCCGGGCGACGGCCTCACCGACCACGTGCGCGATGTCGGCCATGCGGGTCATGTAGGCGGCGTCGACGAAGAACGGCGGCCGGGTCCCGTACGTCGTCCGCATCGGCAGCCCGGCGACGAGGAGTTCGCCGCCGACCTCGGCGAGGAAGGCCGCCCGGCGTTCGGCGTCGGCGACGATCGCGGGCAGGTTGTCGCCGTGCCGCCAGTCGGGGGCGTCGCTGCCCGCGATGAACGCGCTCACGACGAACAGGCCCCGGGCCGCGAGTTCGCCGCGGAACGCGGGGGCGCTGCCGAAGGCGCGCAGGGCGGAGTCGATGTCGCCGGGGGCGAAGGTCAGCTCGATGCCGGTGACACCGGCATCGACCAGGGCGTCCATGACCCGTGCCCAGAAGAGCTCCGGGTGTGCCTGGGCCCGCTCGCGTACAGCGTCCGCCGAGGCGAGTCCCCAGAAGTCCGGGTGGTAGAAGGTGATGATGTCGGTCGCGAAACGCGGCGTCGTCATTCGGCACCTCCGCGGGCGTTGTAGACGACGACGCCGTCGGCCGCGTCGACGGCCTTGCGGTAGTTGCGGAACACAGCGAGAGCCTCGTCCCGGAGCACGTCGCCCACGACCTCGATGCCGCGTGCCTCGAACTGCTCGGCCCAGTCCGCGCCGAGCGGGCCCTCGTCGAACGTGGTGATCTCCTCCAGTTCGGGGCCCTCGCCGGCGACGACGAGTCCGCGTACGCCGGACCACATGGTGGCGCCGTAACACTGGATGCAGGGACGCCAGTTGACGACCAGCTCGTGAGGGGGAAGCCCCTCGCCGCCCAGGTCCCAGCCGCCGGTCGCCGTCTGGGCGAGACCGAGCGCGACGACCTCGGCGTGGGCGCTGGAGACGCCGGAGGCGAGGACGACGTTCACCCCGACCGAGACGATCCGGCCGGTGTCCCGTTCGGCGACGAGCGCCGCGAACGGACCGCCGTTGCCCTCGCGCCAGTTGCGGTCGGCGAGTCGGTGGACCAGCCGCATCCGGTCGTCACGGCCGGGGATCACCGCGGGCACGTCGGCCAGTTCGTCGTCGATCCAGGCCGGCAGGGCCACGTGGTACTGCTTGGCGATGTCGATCACGGTGCGGGCTTCCTGTCAGTGGGCGGCGAGTGCTGTGTTGCGTACGGCTACCGCGCGGGCGGCGCGGATCGCGGTCACCGCGCCGGTCAGGGTGACGTTGGCGGCCATCGCGGTGGGGATGACACCGTTTCCGGCGAGGTACAGGTTGTCGTAGCCCCACACCCTGCCGTCCGGGTCGCACACACTGGTGCCGTCGTCGGCCGTGCCGGAGCGGACGGTGCCGGTCTGGTGCAGGGACGAGCCGGGCGGGAGCAGCGCGCTCTCGGTCGCCGGGTCGAAGGGGCCGAACTCCTCGGCCAGCGAGCGGACTTCGGCCAGAGCTCGGTCGATCAGTGTGCGGTCGGCGTCGGAGTGGCCGAACTCGACGGTGATCCGGGGCATTCCGGCGAGGTCGGTCTCGGTGTCGGAGAACACGAGCCGGTTCTCGGGGCGGGACTCGACGGGGGCGTACAGCGACAGGCCCACGGAGTGGGCGAGGGGGCGGCCGCCGTCGTCGACGTACGTGCGGTTCATGATCTGGCCGTGGAACGGCTGGGCCGGCCCGTTGTGCGGCAGCCAGAGCGAGTCGGTGCTGAACTCGCCGGGGCGTGGCAGGGGCAGGGTGTCGAGGTCGATGCCGAACCGGTCGAGGTCGAGCAGGACGCGGGCGGTGATGAACGCGTGCTCGTTGAGGCGGCGGCCGAGCGCGGGCGGCCGTATGCCCGAGGCGAACAGCAGTTGGGGGGTGCGCAGGGCATCGGCGCAGACCACCACGGTGTCGGCGTGGAGTTCGGACTCTGCGCCGTCGGAGACGCGGCGCAGCCGGGCGCCGGTGACCCGGTCGTCCGTGACGAGGAGGGCGGTCACGAGCGTGCCGGTCAGGAAGGTGAAGGCGGGGTCGCCGCCGGTCGCGAGGGTGGGGAAGATCGTCCCGGGAGCCGTGCGGGGCATGGGGCCCGACGCGGTCGGGGTGACGGCCATGGGCATCGGCTGTGGTCGCCGGTCGTGCGGTCCCCCGCCGTCGAAGCGGCGGCGCAGGATGTCGAGGACCCGGCTCCCGACCTCGGTCGGGCCGATCGCGGCGGGCGTGACGGCGAGGATCCGGCGCGCGGTTTCCAGGTCCGTGGCCCAGCCGACCGGGTCGCCGAAGTCGAACACCTCGTCCCCGGCGGGCCAGGGGGTCGCGGCGGTCCAGTGGACGCCCATGCCGCCCGCGTTCCACGCGAGCGCCGCCTGGGGCATAGCCTCGGCGTCCTCGCCGAAGGCCAGGGCGTGGAACATGCCGGGCGTCAGGTCGGCGAGGCTGCCCGCGATCTCGCGCACCACCTCGGCGCCGGTGTACATACCCTGGATGCCGGTGGCGACGCGTTCGTTGTAGCGCGCCCACAGGTCCGGGTCGTCGAGGTCGTGCAGGTGCAGGCCGGGAGCCGCGCCGATCGCGCTGCCGCCGTCCACCATGGTGATGTCCAGCGCCGGATCGCTGTCGCGCAGCTGCCGGGCCACGACGGATCCCATGATGCCGCTGCCCACGACGAGGACGTCGGTGCGGGGGGTGTCGGTCAAGGTGAGACTCCATGTGTTGTGCCACGGGTGCGGGTGGGGGGCGAGCTGTGGGGGTGTGGGTCAAGCGCGCGGGACGAGCGGGCCGAACAGTTCGGTGTCCATGCGGTCGAGGGCCAGTTTCACGGCGCCGATCAGGGCCGCGTCGCGGCCCAGGACGGTGGCGCGCAGTTCGATCTCAGGGGCGCGGGCGTGGCGCATCGCCTCCCGCACCCGGGGCAGCAGCACGTCGGCCGCGTCCTCCAGGCCGCCGCCGAGCACGATGAGCGAGGGGGCGACCGTCCACGACAGGATGGTGAGGATCGACGCCATGTTCTCCACGAACTCGTCGACCTCCGCGAGCGCGGACGCCTCCCCCGCCCTGGCGGCCTCGCAGCGGGCGAGGGCGACGGCCCGCTGTGCCGGTTCGGGTGAACTCAGCCAGGCCACCGGGTGGTTCTCGACCGAGGCCGTCGGGATCGACCGTGCCTCGACGATCTCGCCCGCCGCGCCGTCGAGACCGCGGTGCACGGCGCCCCGTATCAGGATGCCGAGACCGGTGCGGTTGCCGAGGATCGCCCAGACGACGTTGTCGTGGTCGCCGGCCACACCCCGCCAACGCTCCGCGAGTGCACCGAGGTTGGTGTCGTTGTCCGCGAACCACGGCATCGGGATGCGCCGTTCGAGCTCCTCGGGCAGGTGCACGCCTTCCCAGTGCGTCGTGTGCACCAGCCGCCGTACGACTCCCTCGTCGTCGATGGCGCCACCGCCCGCGACCGCTCCGGCGCGCAGCCGGTCCACCGACCCGCCCGCGTCGTCGAGCGCCCGAAGGACCAGCGCCGCCGCGTCGTCGAGGGTGGCGTGCGGGTCCTGGTAGGCGCGCAGTGGCCCCTGCGCCCTGCCGAGAATGCGTCCGCGCACGTCGGCGACGACCGCCGACGCGCCCGAGGTGGTGATGCACACGGCCGCCAACAGGGCGTGTTCGGCGCGTAGTTCGTACCGCCGGGCGGGCCTGCCGGCCGAGCCGCTGACCGGGACCCGGTCGAGCTCCACCACCCAGCCGGCCTCGACGAGCGAGTCCAGGATGAGTTCGATGGTACGGCGGGACAGACCGGCCTGATCGGCCAGCGCGGTCAGCGTCGTCGGCCCGGCCGACACCGCCAGCGCACGCAGGACGACCGAGGTGTTGACGCGCCGGACGGCGCTCTGGTTCATCCCCGACATCAGCACGTCGCCGCCGCCTCGGGCAGCGGCCGTACGACGGGATCGAACACGCCCGTGGTGTCGGCCACCAGCGGTGCACCGGTACGGCCATACTCGCGCGCCGGGTCGCCGGGCGACCCGGTCGCGCGCGCCCAGTCCGGCTCCTCGCCGTGGAGGAACGCGACCAGGTCGGCGTGCATCGAAGTGGCCAGGTTCTGGGGCGGGTCGGTGCCGAGGGCCTCGGCGATCCCGCCCGCGTCGAGTACGTCGAAGAAGTACGGGATGTCGACGCAGTGCGCGGCACCGCCGAGCACGGGCGAGGGCCATTCGAAGGAGTACAGCCAGGTGCCGGCGCGGGCGGCGCGACGGGCGGCCGCGGCCCGCGGGCAGGCGGCGCGGAACAGGGTGTCGGTGCGGCGGGTGCCTGCCGCACGGGCTCCGTGAACGGGACCTGGGCCGCTGTCGAACTCGTCCCCCGTCGCGCCGAGCAGCAGCGGTACGTCGTGCCCGTGCACGGCGAGACCCTGGGCGACCGGTACCGGCAGGATGTCGTCGCCGACGAACGGGCCCAGCACGGGCGCATCGTCGCCTCCCTCGTCCCGCAGGTCGAGGACGGCCCGCTGGACGTCCGTCACGCTGCGGGCGCCGAATCCGGCTCGCGTCGCGGACACACCGAGCCGCTCCCCCAGCCGCCCGAGGAACGCGCGTACCGCGCGTGGTTCGAAGAACCCGCCGGACAGACTGACCGCCCGCTGGAAGCGGCCACGGCCGGCCGGCGACGAGAGCAGCGCGAGCACCGCCGCGCCCCCGGCCGACTGCCCGGCGACGGTCACCCGGTCCGGATCACCGCCGAAGGCGGCGATGTTCTCGCGCACCCAGTCGAGGGCGAGCAGCACATCCCGCAGCCCCAGGTTGGTGGGGACGTCGTCCAGTACGGCGAATCCGTCGACGCCGAGCCGGTAGCCGACGGTGACGCAGACGACGCCGTCGCGGGCGAAGGCTCGGCCGTCGTACCAGGGGCTGGCCGGACTTCCCGCGAGGAACCCGCCCCCATGGATCCACACCATGACCGGGAAGGGCCCGCGGTCGTCGTCCGCGGCCGGGGCGACGACGCCGAGGTTCAGCACGTCGTCCCCCGGCACCGACGGCTCGGGCACCGTGGTCGTCGCGAACAGCGGCACGCGCTGGGCGGTCGGGCCGTGCCGGGACGCGTCGTACGGCTCGTGGAACCGACCGCGTGGGACCGGTGCGGCGAACCGCCGTGCACCGGTGGGTGGTTGGGCGTAGGGGATGCCGAGGAAGCGGCCTACCTCACGGTGGCGGCGACCGGTGATCGTGCCGGCCGGAGCGTGCACGGTGACCGGCTCGCCCGGCGCGTCGAGGGAGTTCATCACGCTCACCGCATTCCCGTTCCCGAGATGCCCTGTACGAAGTAGCGCTGGAGGAACAGGAAGAGCACCAGCACCGGCAGCATCACGACGATCGCACCGGCGAGCAGCAGGCCGTAGTCCTTGACGTTGGCGGCCGCCTGGCTGGTGGCGGCGAGGCCCACCGGCAGGGTGTAGGTGTCCATGCTCTGGGCGACGATGAGCGGCCAGATGAAGTTGTTCCACGAGGCGAGGAACGACATGATCGTGATCGTCGCGACGGCCGGGCCGGCCAGCGGGAGGAAGATCCGGAAGAAGATCCGGAACTCGCCCGCGCCGTCGATCCGGGCCGCTTCGAGGAGTTCGTCGGGGATCGACATCGCGTACTGCCGCATGATGAAGACGGACAGCGGCATCGCCACGCCGGGCAGGGTGATCCCGGTGAGGGTGTCCGCGAGACCGAGGTCGACGGTGATCACGAACTGGGTGACGAACACCGCGGTGAACGGCACCATCATCGCCGCCATGACCGCGCCGAACGCGAGCCTCTTGCCCGCGAAGTCGAGCTTGGCGAGCGCGTATCCGGCGGCCGACGCCGCGACGATGTTGCCGACCACGACGATGGCCGCGACGACGACGCTGTTGACCATGAACTGACCGAAACCCTCGGTGCGGAACAGCCGCAGGAAGTTGTCGAAGGTGACATGGTGCGGGAGCCAGGCGCCGGGGTCGGAGCGGATCTCGTCGAGGCTGCGCAGCGAGCCGCTGACCACCCAGAAGAAGGGCAGCGTCGTGAGCAGCGCGCACAGCACCAGCGCGCCGTACAGCAGTGGTCGGGCCACGGGCCGACGGCGCGTGGCGAGACGGTCGATGGTGGTTGACGTGTTCCGCGACGCGGCGAGAGCGGTCATGTGCGGGGCCTCAGCAGTCGGAACTGGACAAGACTCACCAGGGCCACCAGGACGAGCATCACGAAGGACGCGGCCGAGGACATCCCGAACTCGCCGGCGCCGAACTGGTGGTAGGTGTACAGCGCCACGGACTCGGTGGAGCCGAGCGGGCCGCCGTCCGTGAGCAGGTAGGGCTCGTCGAAGACCTGGAGGTAGAAGACGGTCAGCAGCACCGACACCATCAAGGTGGTGGGCAGCAGCAGTGGAAGGGTGATGTGCCTCAACTGCCGCCATTTTCCTGCCCCGTCGAGGGAGGCGGCCTCGTACACGTCGTCCGGGATGGCCTGCAGACCGGCGAGGAACAGCACCATCGCGGTGCCGAAGTTGCGCCAGATGCCGAGCAGGATGACCACAGGCATGGCGAGGTTCGGGTCGTCCAGCCAGTTCGGTCCGGCGAGGCCGACGGCGCCGAGCCCTCTGTTGACGGTGCCGTCGGCGTAGAAGGCGTACTGCCAGATCAGGGCGACCGCCACGACGTTGGTGACGACCGGCGCGAAGAAGAGCGTGCGGAAGGTGCCGCGCAGGCGGCGGATGCCGGAGTTCAGCGCCACGGCCAGGGCGAAGCCGATCAGCATGGTCAGCGGCACGCCGACGGCCACGAACAGGGCGGTGTTCAGGATGTCGCGCAGGAAGCTGTCG
The DNA here is from genome assembly GCF_045041015.1 of Streptomyces sp. NBC_00019. Classification (NCBI taxonomy): domain Bacteria; kingdom Bacillati; phylum Actinomycetota; class Actinomycetes; order Kitasatosporales; family Streptomycetaceae; genus Streptomyces; species Streptomyces sp. NBC_00019. The sequence goes on along the minus strand of NZ_CP108302.1, from coordinate 9,519,971 downwards.
TCCTGGAACAGCCGGACGAAGTTGTCCAGGCCGGTGAAGTCGACCGCGAACGGATGCCTGAGGTCCGTGCCCCGCAGATCGGTGAGGCTGAAGCCGAGCGCGGCGACGGTGGGGATGGCCGTGTAGACCAGGAACACCACGGCGAACGGCGCGAGGAACAGCCAGGCGACGGCGGTACGACGGGCGCGCCGCCGGGTGCCCACGACAGGGGTGGTGGTCATGGGCGGCTCACTTCGCACCCGTGCCGAGGCTGTCGGCGTACGACTGGATGTCCGCGGCGGCCTTCTCCGCGGTCGACGTGCCCCTGGCGACGGCCTCCATCTCCTTGCCGATCCGGGTCGCGACCTGCTGCCAGGTGCTGACCTGCGGGAACGTCCGGGTGTTCTTGAGCTGTGTGAGGAAGGCGTCGAGGAGCGGCTGCCCCTTGATCGCGGAGTCGTCCCAGGCGGAGACCACCGCGGGCAGCGAGCTGTACGCCTTGTACTGCGCGATCTGGGTGCTCGGCTGCGCTATGTGCCGGACGAGCTTCCACGAGGCGTCCGCGTTGCCACTGTCCGCGAGGACACCCCAGCTGCCGCCGGCGGAGAAGGAGACGCTGCCCGAGGACCCGGCCGGCAGGGGTGCGGTGGCGACGTGGGACGCGGTCCAGCCGTCCTTCTTCGCGGCGGTGTCGAGCTGGCCGACCACCCACGGGCCGGTGATCATCGTGGCGGTCTTCCCGCTGACGAAGTACGGCTGCGCGTCGAGGAAGGTGGGCGTCGCGGTGTCGGCGACGCCCGAGGTGAAGAACGACGCGTTGTACTCGAGCGCGTCGATCATCGCCGGGGTGTCGACTGTCCACTTCCCGCCGGAGGAGAGCAGCGAGCCGCCCGCCTGCCATGCGTACATCGCGACGTCCTGGCCGTTGAAGATGTCCCATCCGATGTCGGCCGCGAGGCCGTGCTCGGCGCCGGCGCTTTGGAGGGCCTTGAAGAACGGCACCATCTCGTCCCACGTGGAGGGCGCCTCGACGCCCGCCTTCTTGGCCAGATCGGAGCGGTACACGAGGGCGTACGTGTAGGCGTACCAGGGCACCGTGTAGGCCACGTCGTCGACGACGCCCGCGTCCCAGAGGCTCTTGAAGAAGCTGTTCGGGTCGACGAGGCCGCCCGGCACCGGCTGGAGGATCGACGGGTCGAGGAACTGGGCCTGCGACTCGGGGAAGAACTGGGCGATGTCGGGCCCCTTGCCCGCCGCGACCGCCGACTGCAGTTTGGTGTAGTAGTCGGCGTTCGGGATCAGCGTGAACTTCACGGTGACGTCGGGGTTGGCGGTCTTGAACGGCTTGATGACCTTGTCGAGCACATCGGCGTCGCCCTGCGCGGCCCAGACGGTCACCGTGCCCTTGGCCGGGGAGTCGTCGACGCGCTCGGCACTGCCGGTCGCCGCGCTGTCGTCATTGCGCCCGCAGCCCGCCAGTGGAAGGGCGAAACCGAGAGCCATACCGGCGGTCAGCCGCAGGGCACCGCGTCGGGTGAGGTTGGGCACGAAAGCCTCCTGTCTCAGGGCAGCGCTGGGAACGCTGCGGACAGCGGTGGGATTTTCGGGGGAAGTAGCCAATTCGGAGCGGTGGATCCCACGTGTCGGGTGGAATCCGTGCCGTTGACAGCGACGCTACGAAGGATGTGTTTCGGCCACGTGGCGAGGCCGGCCCCCATTAATTTCGGAACTTGTAGCGAAATCACTGCTGCCAGACTGCGGCCATGGGATCTTGGACCACTTTGGGACCGGCCGTGCTGTCCTTGGCGGGCGTCGCGTTGGGCGCGGCGGGCACCCTCTTCGGGCAGTACCTGGTCTCGCGCGCGAGCGCGCGCCAGGTGGAGGCCCAGGAGTCGGCCGCACATCGCGCCGAGCTCAAGGGGGTGATCCTGAAGTTCCTGGGCGTCGCGTTCCAGGTGAAGAAGGCGGTGCCGGCCCCGAGCGACGCGGACGACTCGCTCGAAGGACTGGTCGAGGAGCTGTGGCTCACCCATGCCGAGCTGGACCTGGCCGCCCGCACCGAGCCGTTGCGCGGCGCCGCCTACCGTTTCGCCGCGCGGCTCACCGAGGCCTCCCGGAGCTCTGCCGTCGACGGGGGCGTGCTGCACCGGGCGCAGGTCGAGTTCATGAATGCGGCCTACGACGATCTCTGGCCCGGGCAGCGGCGAGATTCAGCCGCGCTCTGATCAGCCCTTCGCCGTGTGCTCCAGGATCGCCTCGGCGAGCGGGGCGTGGACCTGGGGCGGGAGGGCGTGGCCCATGCCGGGGATCTCGACGAGGCGGGCGCCGTGGATCGCCTGGGCGAGGTGGTGGGCGTGCGGGGGTGGGGCGACGGGTTCGGCCGGGGCGGAGATGACCAGGGTGGGGACATCGGTGCGGGCGAGTGGTTCGGTGCGGTCCATGCCGGAGGTGTCGGCACGGGCGTGTGCGGTGCTGGTGGCGCGGTGGCCGGTGTGCTCGATGATCTTCCGTTCCAGTGCGCGGGCGTATGCGGCGTCGAAGGGCAGTTGGTCACCGCCCAGGGCCTGCCAGTGCTCGACCCGGCGTTCCAACTCGGCCTCGGGGCCCTGGTCCTCCGCCGGGCGGGACCACAACTCCAGGAGATGCGGGGCGACTCCGGGAAGCTCCTCCGGCGGGGTGCGGGTTCCGTCCGGACTCACGTAGGGGATGGTGCTGAGGGCGGCGGTGCCGATCAGTGTGGCGCTGCGCAGCCGGTCGGGGTGGTCGGCGACGAGGAGTTGGGTGAGCATGCCGCCCAGTGACATACCGACGACGTGGGCGCGTTCGACACCGAGCCGATCCAGGACCGTGACGGCGTCTTCCGCGAGTCGGGTGAGCGGGTAGGGCTGTTCGTCGAAGCGCCAGGTCGAGCGGCCGGTGTCCCGGTGGTCGTAGCGGATGACGTGATGGTGGGTGCCGAGCGTGTCGATCAGTTCGTCGGGCCACCCCAGCCCCGATGCCTGCGCACCCATGATCATCAACAGCGGGGGCGCCCCGACCGCGCCGCGATCCTCCACCCACAGACGCACACCGGGGGCCACGTCGACCATGCGTTCCATGTCTGCGCTCCTCACACCCATCAAGCAAGACGAGACGTACCGTATCGCAAAGCCCTACACGATGCTCCCCGCCGACCAGGTTTGCCGATTCCCGCCGCCCGTCCGTAAGTTGACCCGATGGGCCTTTTCGACAAGCTGACCGGCACGCGCCACCCCGACAGCGGCATCGCACCGCGTTCCGCCGAGGAGGTCAGGACCGCGCTGCTCGCCGTCAACCGGCCCGACGCGCCGTACGTCGTGCGCAACGCCCGGCCCGACGAGCGTGCCGACCTGGTCGCGGAGTGGCGGATCGAGGAACCCGCCTGGCACACCTTCTTCGCCCGCTCCCAGCTCACGTCGACCCTCAGGACGCGGATGCGCCTGGTGCCGGAAGACCAGGAGGTGCGGGCGGTCGACGAGCAGTGGCAGGTCACCTGGGTCGGGGACACGCCCCGGCTGGCCATCTCGCGCGAGTACTCCCGTGGGCAGGTCTCCGCGGTCAGCCGGCAATGGACGTACGAGCGCGGGGACGACGGCCGGATGCACAAGACGGAGGTGTTCCGCTTCGATCCCGCGGAGCTCAAGGATCCGCTGCGCGCTGCGGTCCTCGGCGCGGGATGGACGTGGCGCGGCGTGGTCTTCAAACTGTGACGCCCTGACAGGTCCGAGGCGTCCGTCTCATTTGCCGACCGGCCTGCGGGCCGGGCAACCCATGGCCCAAGATGAGCAGGTCATGCGCCAACCCGCCACGCACCGTCCAGCGCCCCTGCCCGTCCTGCGGGCCGCGGTGTTCGCCGTCGTCGGCACGGTGCTGGGGGTGAGCGCCCACCGTCTGGCCGCCGAGGGCGCCGTACCGTGGGCGCAGGGCTCGACTGTGACCGCCGCACTGTTCGGTCTGGGGCTGGTCGGCGTACGCCGTCCCCGGCGCATGGGAACGGTCGTCGTCTGCAGTGTCGTAGGCCAGTCCGGGCTGCACCTGTGGCTGACCCTCGGCGCGCACGCACAGCCCCCCGCTCACCAGCACGGTCACCACATGCAGGGCGCCCACCCGGCCTCGTACGACTCCGTGGCCATGGCGGCGGCCCACGCCCTGGCCGCCGTACTCGTCGCGGTGCTGCTGCACCGCGCGGACGCGGCCTGCTGGACCCTCGCGCGTGGCGTGGCCGCGGTGCTCGACGCGGCGCGCGCCCATGTCGCCGCCGCGCGCGCGTTGTTCACACGGCCCCGGACGGCCGTGCGGCTCCTGCCGCCGGTCCTCGTGCCGATGGAGGCCGGATGGTCCGCGGCCACCGGTCCGGTGCTCGCGTATGCGGTGGTACGGCGCGGTCCTCCCGCGTCCGGGTCGGCCGAAGCCAACTGACCCAGCCGGGAGGCCTGTTGAGGCCGCCCCGGCGAACCCCCCTGCCTGGAGACACCCATGTCCCGCACCACATGCCGCCTCGCCGTCGCCACCGCGGCCGCGGCAACCGCCGTCCTGCTCGCCGCCGTTCCGGCCGCCGCCCATGTGGAGGTCGAGGCCGACGGCGCACAGGCCCTCGCCCAGGACGTCGAGCTCACCTTCACCGCCGAGTCGGAGTCGGCCACCGCCGGCATCACCCAGCTCCGGGTGATCCTGCCCAAGGACATCGCCCCTTCCGACGTGACGTACGAGGACGGCCCCGAGGGCTGGAAGTTCGCCACCACGGACGACGGTTACACCGTCAAAGGTCCGGCCGTGAAGGTCGGTGGCGACGCCGAGCACTCGGTCGTCGTACGGCAGCTGCCCGACGCGAAGGAGCTGGTGTTCAAGACGCTCCAGACCTACAGCGACGGCAAGGTCGACCGCTGGATCGAACTGGGCGAGTCCGACGACGGGCACGGACACGGGCACGGCAACGAGGCCCCGGTCCTCGAACTGAAGGCGGCCGCGCCGGGCGCGACCACGGTGAGCCCCACCCCCAGTGCGTCGCCGACCCCGACGCCGACGCCGACCGCCACGGAGACCGGCGTCTCCCCCACCCCGCAGGCCGCCGACACCGAACAGGACGAGGACAGCGGTCTGTCCACGGGCGCGTGGATCGGTATCGCGGTGGCGTTGGCCGTGGCGGTCGTCCTCGTCGTACGGCGACGGGGCGGCGCCCAGCAGTAGTCCGGCAGCACTCTCCAAGGGCCCTCGCACCCACGGCAGTTCGCGATGCGGGGGCCCTGCCTCAGAAGTTCTTGACGAGCAACGTCGCCAGCCACAACGCGACCACCACCACCGCGAGCACTCCGACCACCTGGACGGCCCGGACAGGAATCCTGCGCATGGCGTCCACCCTCTCCTCGACTCCTGACGCAGTCCTACCCCGGGCACTGGCCGGCGGCACGGTTCACCGCGACGATCCGAGGGAATCCCGACCAATCGGCGGTCAAGGAGAGCCCCTGTGAAGGCCATCGTCCAGAACGCCTACGGCTCCACCGACACACTGCACCTGCGGGACGTCGACCGTCCCGTGCCCCGCGACGACGAGGTGCTCGTCGAGGTGCGGGCCGCCGGCGTCGACCCGAGCGTCTGGCACCTGCTGACCGGACGGCCCTACATCGCCCGGCTCAGTCCACAGCTCGGACTGCGCCGCCCCGCCCACACCGTGCGCGGCTGGGACGCCGCCGGACGTGTCGAGGCCGTGGGCGCCGAAGTGACCGCCTTCAAGCCCGGCGACGAGGTCTTCGGCCAGTGCGACGGCTCCTTCGCCGAGTACGCGCGCGGCAAGGCCGAACAGCTCGCCGCCAAGCCCGCGAGCCTCTCCTTCGAGCAGGCCGCCGTCCTGCCCGTCTCCGGCGTCACCGCCCTCCAGGCCCTCGACGTGGCGCGCCCCCGATCGGGGCAGAAGGTCCTCGTCATCGGCGCCTCGGGCGGGGTGGGCACGTACGCCGTCCAGCTCGCGGCGCACTACGGCGCCCAGGTCACCGGCGTCTGCGGCCCCACGGCGGGCGACCTGGTCCGCTCGCTCGGCGCCACCGACGTCGTCGACTACACCCACGAGGACATCACCGACCGGCCCGTCCGCTACGACCTGATCATCGACGCCGCCGGCAACCGCTCCCTCTCCCGGCTGCGCCGTATCCTCGCCCCGCGCGGCACCGCCGTCTTCGTCGGCGGCGAGGACGCCGGCCCCGTGCTAGGCGGCCTGGACCGGTGGGTCCGCGGTCTGGTCCTCTCCGCCTTCGTGGGACAGCGCCTGCGACCGGTGTTCGCGGTCACCCGGCAGCAGGACCTCCTCACGCTCAAGGCCCTCGTCGAGACGGGCGCGATCACTCCGGTCATCGACCGCGCCTATCCCCTGGCCGAGGCGGCCGACGCCGTACGCCACCTGGAGAAGGGGCATCCGCGGGGCAAGTTGGTCGTCACGGTCTGAAGCCGCGTGCGGCTGCTCCGGCATCAGTCGGTGCGCGCGACCTCCTGACCGCCGGGGGATTCCACGCGGGTGAGCCACGTCGTGAGGAGCGTTTCGAGCGTCTCGGCCTCGCCGGGTGTCAGCAGGTCCAGGAGCCGGCGTTCGTTGCGCATGTGGTCGGTGAAGGCTCGGTCGATCAGTTCACGGCCGGGCCTGGTGAGGGCGACGATCCGGCCCCGCTGGTCGTCGTCGGCGCGTCGGCGGGTGACGAGTCCGGCGCGCTCCAGGCGGTCGATCCGCTTCGTCATCGCGCCGGTGGTGACCATGGTGTGGGCGGCGAGCTCGCCGGGCGCCCGTTCGTAGGGCTCGCCGGCGCGGCGCAGGGCGCACAGGACGTCGAACTCCCCCTCGCTCAGGCCGTAGTCGCCGTAGACGAGGCAGAGCTCCTCGGTGAGCCGGTCGGCCAGGCGGTGCAGTCGGCCGATCACTCCTTGCGGGGTGACGTCGACGTCGGGCCGTTCACGACGCCAGTCGGCCTGGATGCGGGCCACGCGGTCGAGTTGTTCCATGCGGTCACAATACCTTCCCGGGAAGCTATATTGGCTTCCATGGAAGCTAATGCACGCTGGGTGGCGCTGACCGCGGTCGCGCCGGTGGCCTGGGGGACCAACTACTTCGTCACGCACGAGTACCTGCCCGCGGACAGCCCGCTGTACGGGGCCGCTCTGCGGGCGCTGCCCGCCGGGCTCGTCCTGCTCGCGCTGTGCCGCAAGCTGCCGCGCGGCGCGTGGTGGTGGCGGTCGGCGGTGCTGGGGCTGCTCAATGTGAGCGTGTTCTTCGTGCTCGTCTACGTCGCTTCCCAGCTGCTGCCGACGAGCATCGCCTCGACCGTCATGGCGATGTCCCCGCTGACGATGATGCTCATCGCCTGGCCCCTGGTCGCCGAGCGGCCCGGCCTCGCGCACCTGACCGGCGCGGCGGTCGGGCTCGGCGGGGTGTGCCTGATGCTGCTCACCGGAGAGGGCGGGGTGAACGTGCCGGGCGTCCTCGCCTCGGCGGGGGCGATGCTGGTGTCGGCCTTCGGTCACATCCTGACCAAGCGGTGGAACGCCGGTACGGACGTGCTCGCCTCCACCGCCTGGCAGCTCACCGCCGGAGCGGTGTTCCTGCTGCCGGTCGCCGCGGCCGTGGAGGGCCCACCACCCGCGCTCTCCCCGTCGGCGCTTCTCGCCTTCGGCTACGTCTCCCTGGTCGCCACCGCGCTGGCCTTCACCGTCTGGTTCGCCGGACTGCGCCATCTGCCCGCGGCGACCGTGGGTCTGATCGGGCTGCTCAACCCGGTGACCGGTGTGCTGCTCGGCACGGCCGTCGCGGGCGAGGCGATGACGGGCCGGCAACTGTGCGGGCTGGCGCTCGTGCTGATCGGCGTGGTCCTCGGCAGGCCCGCGCGCCCGGCTCGACGGAACTCCCGTCCGCGAGCCCTCACGCCTCCCGCGCCTGAGCCCTCCGCCTGCGATCGCCGGTGAAACCGGTGCAAGGTTGAGGGGTGACCGAACGACGCTTCGACGTATGGGCGGCCGGGGACGCGTACGAGCGGTACATGGGCCGCTGGAGCCGGCTCGTGGCCGACGAGTTCGTGGCGTGGCTCCCCTGCCCGCCCGGCGCACGGTGGCTGGACATCGGGTGCGGCTCGGGCGCCCTGACCTCCACGGTGGCCGCCCGCTGCCGGCCCCGGACGCTGCTCGGTCTTGACGGGTCCGCCGGGTTCGTCACCACGGCCCGCGCCTCGACCCCTGAACCGGCCCGCTTCGCGGTGGCGGACGCCCGGGCCCTGCCGGTGCGGGACGCGGTCTTCGACGTGGCCGTCAGCGGACTGGTCCTCAACTTCCTCACCACGCCCGGTGTCGCGGTCGCCGAGGCGGCGCGCGCGGTGCGGCCCGGCGGACTGGTCGCCGCCTATGTGTGGGACTACGCCGAAGGCATGGAGTTCCTGCGCCACTTCTGGGCTGCCGCGACAACCGTGGACCCATCGGCGGCCGCCCAAGACGAGAGCCGCCGCTTCCCGCTCTGCGATCCGACCGCACTGCGCGACCTGTGGGACGAGGCCGGGCTGACCCGGGTGACGGTTGCACCGATCGACATCGCCACCCTCTTCCCCCACTTCGACGACCTGTGGTCCCCGTTCCTGTCCGGTCAGGGCCCCGCCCCCGGTTACGTCGCCACCCTCTCACCGGCCACCCGGGAACGGCTGCGTCAGACGCTGCGCGACCGAGTGCCGGCGGGGGCCGACGGCACGATCGCCCTGAAAGCCCGCGCGTGGGCCGTACGGGGAGCAAGCAGGATCACTGACAGCGCCCGGTAGTGTCCGCCCGGTGAATCTGAACCTCTCCGGCAAGGTACCCACAGGACTGACCCTGCGGGCCCGCGATTTCATCGGCAGCCACTGCGTCAAGGTCGACGTCCAACCGAGGGAGCAACACCGGCAGGCGTGGCTCGAGCTCGGCATCCCCGCGGAGGAGATAGACCGCGTCGTGGCGTTTCAGCGCCAATGGGGCGGCCTCGTACTGCCACCGTATCCGCGCTACGAGGGTGGGCCCAGTTATCTGGATCCCGATGTCCCGGTGCGCTCCGGGGACGAAGGCTGGTGGTTCGCGGCAGGGGACCAACGGTCCTCGGTGCCCTTCTCGTTCATGATCGGACCCGGCGGGGAGTTCGGCCTCCACTCGCACCGCTGGACCGCGCTGCACGAGACGATCGAGGGGTGGGTGGAGTCCCTCGCCCTGGCCCACCACGCCGCCCTGTGGGCCAAGTGCATCACCAAGGTGACCGGCGACGAGGTCGAGGACATCGAGCTGGCCGGCTATCAGCCGGTGCGCGAGGTCAGAGGGCTGGCGGACACCTGGTGGCGGGGCGCCGACTCGCTGGTGGCGATCTACAACGGTGAGGCCGACTGCCTTTCGGCTCCCTGGTCCCGTACGGCGTTGATCTACTCCGGCCTCGACGAGTGGGGCCTGAGAGGGGGTGTCGACGACGAAGGATGAGTACCCCGACCCTAGGCCCTGGGGGACGACCTGACCGTCGTGGGCGAGGACTGAGCGGGTCCCGCTCCGAAGGGCTCCCGTTCTAGTGGAGCTCGACCGTGGCGCCACGGCGTTCGAGGAGTTGGACGATCTCCTCGAAGTACGTGAGCCCCTCCCCGGACATGTCGTCGGCGAAGGCCTGCCGTGCGATGTGGGAGTCGTGCCAGATCAGCGTGAAGGGCGCGGCTATGCCGAAGTCACCGCCCAGGCAGTCCCTGAACGCGTTCCACTCCCGCCCGAAGTAGCCGCCCGGACCCACCAGCGCCTCGGCCATCGCACAGTGCAGGCCCGGCTCGTCGGTGACGAACCTGCCGTCGAGACGGTGGACGCCACCGGAGCGGTCGGGGCGTCGCTCGCCGACACCGGTGGCCGTGAGTTCGAGCCACTCGTTCCGGCCCGCGGTCGTGTACGGAGCCCATTGGTTACGGACCGACGGGGCTCCCCGGTACCAGGTCTCCCAGATCGGACGGGCCACCAGCGGGCGCTGGTCGCCGCCGTCGGTGAGCGTGATGTCGAGGAGGTCGGTGCCGAGCACGGACGGGCGTGACTTCTCGATACGCAGATCGACGTTGTGGCGGTGCATCACCCGGCCGTGGCGGTCCAGCGCCCACAGCCCCACCCAGTCCCTGTCCCATTTACGCCGTCGACTCAGCACCGTGCGCAGCGGCTCGGCGGGCTCGCAGCCGACGAGGTGCATCGGCACCGGCGCCCGGCCACAGCGGGAGGCGAACAGCCCCTCCACGTCCAGGCACTGCCCGGCGGGCGTGGTACCCGCGGTGGTCCCCGCGAACACCCCCAGTACTGCTCCTCGCCGTCCGCGTCCTCCTGGACCAGCAGATACCTGACCGGAAAATCCCGCTCCCAGACCGCATGCTCCGCGCCCCGCACCCATCCCCCACACTCGAACCACCCGCACCTGAGCCGCACTTGGGATCAGGTCACCAGAAGCGTGTCACCCGAGCGCGGTTCACGCCTCTCAATTCATGTCCGGTACCGGCGGCGGCGAACAGGCGGCCGAGGCCGCGCTCCGGGAGATCCCTGAGGCCTGCGCCACGACTGCCGGCAGCTACCTAGTGTTCGTCGGAGACCGAGCGGTCTCACTCATACGTCGCCGAGGAACCCCGGATCGGCCGAACCCAGCTGCCGGGCGAAGTCGGCGGCCACTCCGAGGACTTCGCGCATCGGCACGGCCCGCCAGCTGTTCGCGGCGAGATCCGCGTGGGCCTCCTCGGTCCACAGGAACGGGTACACGGTGATGCCCTGCGAGAGGTCCAGCGCGGCGGCCTCCTCGCGCCAGCCGGGCCGGCGCAGCCCGTCGTAGAACGTCTCCAGGCGGCCGGACAACAGCCAGTGCACCCATGAGGAGTGGCCCATGTCCATCGCCTCCCACGCCAGGGTGTCGGGCGCGAAGTAGGTCATCCGGCCCGGGGAACCGGGGCGTCCGGACGCGGCGGGATCATGGCCGTTCAGGGCGAACACGCCTCCCAGCGCGTCCTGTCCCACGACGAGTCCGGCCTCGGGAGACCAGTCCGGGTCGAACGCGTCGGGGAAGCGATTGACCTGGGCCAGGCTCGGCAGGCCGCCGCTCGCCTCGGAGCCGCCGCCGAAGACCCGTACCCATCCGTCGTCGAGGACCAGTCCGCCGCAGTTCCAGGCCAGGGCGCCGAGCGTGGAGCGCGCGGTGACCTGCATCTGCAGCACGCTCCGACGCCCCTCGGCCGGGTCGGCGGCGAGCACCCGCACCGGGACGGCGCCGGCCGCGAACGCCTCCTGGAGTTCCGGCCAGGCCGGGTCGTCCACCTGTGTGAGCTCGTCGATCTCTCGCATCCGAGGATGATCGCAGCCGATGGGGGGGGCAGGGTCTAGGGGGCCGCCGCCTCCAGGTCGGCGACGGTGCCCGACATGACCGTCCGGACGTGTTCGGTGATGTGCTCCACCGGCCAGTCCCACCAGGCCACCGCCAGCAGCCGGGCGATGTCCTCGTCGCTGTAGCGGGTGCGGATGAGGCGGGCCGGGTTGCCGCCGACGATCCCGTAGTCGGGGACGTCGGCGGTGACCACGGCGCCGGTACCGATGATGGCGCCGTGACCGATCCGTACACCGGGCATCACCGTCGTGCCGTGGCCGAACCAGACGTCGTTGCCCACGACCGTGTCACCCCTGTTCGGCAGTCCGGTGAGGAGGTCGAAGTGCTCGGTCCAGGAGCCGCCCATGGTCGGGAAGGGGAACGTCGAGGGGCCGTCCATACGGTGGTTGGCACCGTTCATGATGAACCGCACCCCCGTGCCCAGGGCACAGAACCTGCCGATCACCAGCCTCTCCGGCCCGTAGTGGTACAGCACGTTCCGCGTCTCGAAGGCGGTCGGGTCCTCCGGGTCGTCGTAGTACGAGAACTCCCCCACCTCGATGAGCGGCGACTTCACCAACGGCTTGAGCAACACCACACGCGGCTGCTCGGGCATCGGATGAAGCACCGTGGGGTCGGCGGGTACGGGCATGGTGGCGAATCCTTGCTGATCCGGGTACGGGGGTCCGGAGCCACGATCGCAGTGGGCCGGGCCCGGCAACACCGAATTACCGCCGAGCCGCGGTGGCCGTTTCGGGCGCGGCGACGTCCGTCACGGCTGGGTCGGCGCAACAGGTGCTGCCCTGCTGCTTGGCCAGGGAGTCTGCGTCGGCCTTGACGACGTACATCTCCCAGGCCTCGGTGCTGTCGACCTCTACGCCGAGATGGTCCATGCGGGTCGCCTCGTCCGGGGTGCCTTCGATCAGGACGAGCTTGAGCGGTGGCTCGGCGATGGCGAAGTTGGCGTAGCCGTCACGGAGTTTGGTGGGTTCGGTGCCGAAGAGCTTGCTGTAGAAGGCGATGGACGCGTCGAGATCCGGGACGCGGAGGGCGAGTTGTACGCGGGATGTCATGGCGAACCTCCTGGTGTGGGTGCGGGTTCAGCAGCCGCCGTGGAGAACAGACGGACGTGCGACCACTCCCGCACGGCGCTGCCCGCGGTCGGGCCGGCCTCCAGGACCAGGGGGCCCAGGCCGCGCTCGACCAGGTGGGCGGCGGCGGCCAGGCCGATCGGTCCGGCACCGATGACCACGACGGGCAGACGGTCGCGACACCCCCCGCCGGTTCACTGCGCCCAGTGCGGCGTCCAGGTCTCCGCGTCGTGGCGACCCGGTCCCGCGCTGTCGAGGTAGGTACGGAGCCTCCCGAGGGCGGGGTGGGGGTTGTCGGACCGCCAGATCAGTGAGTGCGGGTAGACCGGCATCGGGTCGCGCAGCGTGATGCGGCGCAGGTCCTGGTCGGTGGGCCAGACCATGCGCGTCTGTTCGCCGACCAGGGTGGCCAGCTGCGGGGAGTCGGCGATCGTGTCCAGGAGCGGATCGGTGCCGAAGTCGGGTCCGGTCGCCTCGATGGTGAGGCCGAACTCCGTGGCGAACTCGTCGTAGTACGCCGCCCATTCGGTGCCGGCCACCAGACCGGGCATCCAGATCCGGTGCCCGGCGAGCTGGGCCGGGGTGACCGCGCGGGCCGTGGCCAGGGCGTGCCGCGGTCCGGTCAGCAGCTGGACGGGCTCGTCGTACACCCGCGCCGCGGCGATGCCGTCGGGGAGTCGGCGGGCTGGGACGGTGACGGCGCGGAAGGAGGCGTCGATCGTGCCGGAGCGGATGGCGGCCAACGCCTCCTTGGCGTCGAAGAGGGTCACCACATCGAGTTCGGCCTCGGGACACGCGCGATGGAAGCCGCGCAGCAGTGCGGCCGGGCCCAGCCGGCGGCCGATCACGTCCACGCGCAGGGCACGGGAACCGGGCCGTACGGAGGCCATGGCCCGCTCCGCGGTGTCGAGAAGCGCCCGGGCGTGCGGCAGGAACGCCTGACCGTCGATGGTGAGCCGCACTCCGCGCGGGGTGCGCGTGAACAGTCGTACGGCGAGCTCCTTCTCGAGCGCGGCAACGCGCTTGGAGACCGCCTGCTGGGTGACCGCCAGGGTCGTGGCGGCGTCCTGCAGCCGTCCCGTCTCCGCGGCCGTCACGAACGTCCGCACGCCATCGAGGTCCATGGCCGCCATCGTAGAGCCACAACCCATGGTTGTGTCCGAGCCGCTCGGGGGTTGTTTGATCTCTGGATCCGTCGACCGCTTGGATGTCCGTGGATCAGGGAGAGAGGCGGCGGCATGGGGCGGGCATTCGGATGGTTGTGGGCGGCGTACGGCGTCAGTGCGCTCGGCACCGCGCTGGCCCTCCACGCCTTTCCGCTGATCGCGATCCTCGTGTTGCACGCAGGTCCGGCCCAGGTGTCGGCGCTGGCAGCGGCGGGGCTCGCGGTCGGGGCGGTGGTGGCGGTGCCGCTCGGGCCGTGGGTGGAGTTCCGCCGTAAGCGGCCGGTGATGATGGCCATGGATCTGGCCCGGTGCGCCCTGCTGCTGAGCGTCCCTGTCGCGTACGCCTTCGATCGGCTGAGCTTTGCACAACTTCTGGTTGTGTCGGTGCTCGTCGCCGCGGCCGACATCACCTTCACCGCCGCGTCCGGCGCCTGCCTCAAGACCCTGGTGCCACAGGAGGATCTGCTGACCGCCAACGGGCGGTTCGAGGCCACGATGTGGACCACCACCATGATCGGGCCACCCCTCGGCGGCGCGGCGATCGGACTGCTCGGCCCCGTGGTGACCGTCGTCGCCGACGCCGTCAGCTATCTGCTCTCGGCGGTCGGGATCCGCGCCATGGGCGGGAAGAAGGAGACCCGCCCCGTACGGCCCGAGACGGGAAACCGGCTCAGGAGCCGTGACCTGCTCGACGGCTGGCGCTTCATCCTCACCGATCCGGTGCTGCGCCCGCTGTTCCTCAACGCCGTCCTCGTCAACGGGCTGATCATGGTGGCCGCCCCGCTGCTCTCCGTCCTCATGCTCGGCGGCCTCCATTTCGCACCCTGGCAGTACAGCCTCGCCTTCGCGGTGCCGTGCGTCGGCGGACTGATCGGCGCACGCCTGTCCCGGCGGCTCGTCGCACGGTTCGGCCGGCACGAAGTGCTCGTCACCGCCGGAACCCTGCGGGTGTGCTGGCCGCTGGGGCTGGCCTTCGTCGGTCCCGGTGTGCCCGGACTCCTGCTGGTCATGGTCGTCGAACTCGGACTCATCACCTGCATCGGCGTCTTCAACCCGGTCCTGGCCACCTACCGGCTCGAACACACCCCGCCCGACCGTGTCGCCCGCACGCTCTCCGCCTGGTCCATCAGTGCCAAACTGACCATCGCCGCCCTGACCGCACTCTGGGGCCTGCTGGCCACCCTCACCACCACCCGCACCGCCATCGCCGTGGCCGGACTCCTCCTCCTCGCCACGCCGCTCCTGCTCGGCAGGCGTGCGCTGCCGACGGCCTGACAAGGCAGCGGATCACCTCCGCGGCGTACGGACGGCCGAGCGCGCGGCCCCGGCCCTCCCCGGACGACCTGCTCCTCACAGTCGTACGACGATCAGGGCCGTGTCGTCTGTGGCCCCCTCCGGCGGGAGGAGTTCCTGCAGGACCGCGTCCGCCAGCGTCTCCGGATCGGCGTCCCGGTGGCGGGTGAGGGAGTCCGCCAGGCGTTCCAGACCGATCTCGATGTCCTCGCGACGGCGTTCCACCAGGCCGTCGGTGTAGAGCACCAGGGTGGCGCCGTCGGCGAAGCCGGTCGTCGCCTGCGGTCGCGGGACCGGGTCGGGGCTGGCGTCCAGCGGCGGGTCCGTGGCCGCGTCGAGGAACTCGACCTTGCCGTCGGCGTGGACCAGCGCCGGCGGAGGATGCCCCGCGCTGCTGTAGGTGACGGTGCGGGCGTCGAAGTCGATGAACGTGATGACCACCGTGGCGGACTCCGCGCCGGCCACCACGTGTGCGTAACGGCCCAGGACGTCGAGGGCCTGCGCCGGCCCCTCGGCCACCCGCGAGGCGGCGCTCAGCGCGCTGCGCAGCTGACCCATCACGCAGGCCGCCGCCAGTCCGTGGCCGACGACGTCACCGACCGCGACACCGATACGGTCGCCGCCGACCAGATCCACGAGGTCGTACCAGTCGCCGCACACGTTCAGCGCGCCGACCGCGGGCCGGTAGCGCACGGCCACCCGGTGGTCCCCCTCCAGCCGGGGTGTCGGCAGCATGGCCTCCTGGAGCGCCAGCGCGACCTCCCGCTCCCGGGCGTGGGCCTTTCTCAGTCGCTCGTTGACCTCCTGCAACTCCCGGGCGCGGATGTACAGTTCGGCCTCCAGCGCGCGGGCCCGGGTGCCGACGGGTCCGCCGCGGTCGCGGATGAACTCGGTGACCTCCTCGACCCGGTGCACGAGGAGGGCGACCTCGCCGCCGGGGCCCAGCACGGGGGCGTTGACCGGGCTCCAGTAGTGCTCCTCCCAGCGCCCCGGCAGCTCCAGGGACCGGACGTCGTAGCGCTGCACGGCCATGGTGTCGCGCTCGCCGGTGGTCAGGACACGCTGCAAGGAGGCCGCCAGATTGCGCATACCGGAGGCGCCCGGGTCCTCCGGGTTGTCCGGGAAGACGTCGAAGAGGTAGTGGCCTACCAGCTGCTCCCGGCTGCGGCCGGACATACGGACGAACTCCTCGTTGGCGTCCGCGTACACCAGCTCGGGGGTCAGGACCGCCACCATGCCGGGCAGGGCCTGGAACACCGCTGCGTAGTCGATCCCCGCGTCCGCCATGACACTGCCGCCTCACTGCCGATATTGCATCACTTCCCACGATATGAGCCGACGGTGACCGCCGGGTAGTTCTTGCAGATCGCGGGCGCCGGTAATTCGGTTGCCCCGGCCCTGTCCCCACGGGCTAGATTCCGCGCATGGCAGACATTCGGGGCTCGTACGACGATCTGTTCACCGCCGTGCCGAACGCGCTGGCCGGTTTCCTCGACGCCGGGGACGTGGGTGGTTCGGCCGCGGTCTTCGTGGGCGGTGAGCCCGTGGTGGACGTCTGGGGCGGCTTCGCGGACGCCGGCCGCACGGTGCCGTGGGAGCGGGACACCGTCACCAACGTCTGGTCGGTCACCAAGACGATGACGGCACTGTCCGCGCTGGTGCTGGCGGACCGGGGCGATCTCGACGTGGAAGCGCCGGTCGCCCGGTACTGGCCGGAGTTCGCCGCGGCGGGCAAGGAGAAGGTGCTCGTACGGCATCTGCTGTCGCACACCGCGGGTCTGCCGGACTACGACGGGCCGGTGGCGGAGCTGTACGACTGGGCGGCGGTCACGGCCCGGCTGGCCGCGCTGGCGCCGCAGTGGGAGCCGGGGACCGCGGCCGGGTACCACTCGCTGACGCAGGGGTTCCTCGTCGGCGAGGTCATCCGCCGGATCACGGGCCGGACGCCGGGCGCGTTCTTCGCCGAGGAGGTGGCCGGGCCGCTCGGCGCCGACTTCCGGATGGGGCTGTCCGCCGAGCACGACCACCGCGTCGCGCTCGGCGTTCCGCCGCCCGGTCAGGACGAGGACTACGTCGCCGGGGCCGCGGGCCAGGACCCGACCCCCTCCACGGCGACCGGGATCCGCCTCCGGGACGGCAACAGCATGTCCTGGCGCCGGGCCCAGATCCCCGCGGCGAGCGGCTTCGGCAACGCCCGCTCGGTCGCCCTCGTCCAGTCGGCGATGGCCTGCGCGGGCACGCTGAACGGAGTCAGGCTGCTGTCCCCGGCAGGCTGCGCACGGGCCTGGGAGGAGCAGTACAGCGGCGAGGACCGCATCCTGGGCATGCCGGTGAGCTGGGGCCTCGGCTACGGCCGCTTCGGCACCACGTACGGCTGGGGCGGCTGGGGCGGCTCACTCGTCATGATCGACCCGGACGCCCGTATGACGGTGGCCTACGTGACGAACCAGATGCGCGAGCCGGCGGCGGACCAGCGGGGCCTGGAACTGGTGATGGCGGCCTACGAGGGGCTACAGGGGCTTGCCGGCTGAGCCCGGCGCCGGGGGTGGGGCACCCCCACCCCCGGCACCCCCACCCCCGGCGCCGGGGGTGGGGGTGCCGGGCCGGGGCCGCGGCGCGGGGACACAGGGCCGAGGCCCGGGGCGCGGAAGAGCCCGTCCCACCCGTAGGCCCGTGCCTGCGTCCCGCGCCCGGGGCTTCGTACCGCCCGACCGTGCGGGGTACCGGACACCCCGCCCGGCTTCCGTCACATCTGCCCCACCCGGATGCGCCGCAGGCCCCTCGTGGCGCATTCTGGCTGTGTCGCCCGTGGGGCGGCGCAGGGACGAGGCAGGCCGATGACTGGGAGCGGCGAGGACGCGCACCGGACGCCGGGACGGCTGGCCGCGCTGCTGATCGACGCCTCGACGGAGGCGATCGGCGCGGGCGGTGGTCACGCCGGCGGCGTCTACCTGCGTTCGAGCACCCCCGGGATGCTGCGCCTCGCCGTGCTCGCCGGGCTCCCGGGACCGTTGTTCCGGCCGTGGTGGCGGCTGCACGCCGACCGTCCGTTCCCCGTCGCCGACGCCTACCGGCTCGGGGTGCAGGTCGTGCTGCCGAACGCCACGGAGACCATGCGCCGCTACCCCCAGTTCGCGGCCGGCCTGCCGTTCCAGTTCGGATCGCTGTACGTACCGGTCGTGGGGAAGTCCACGACCTTCGGCGTGCTGACCGTGCTGCGTCCCTCCGCCGCGGACGCCACCGAGGTGCTGGCCGAGCGGGAACTGGTGGCGCGGGTGGCGGAGGATCTGGCCCGCCGTCTGGAGGACCTGCGGGACACCGACCCGGTCGCCTGGGACGGTGAGCCGTTGTGCGTGCGGCCGCCGACCACGCATGCGTCGGCTGGACGGCTCGGACGGTTCGCCTGGGATCCGGCGACCGGCGTGGTCACCGCGGACGCGCATCTGCATGCCCTGCTGGGCGTGGCCCCCCCGGAGTTCGGCGGCACGATCGAGGCGCTGGCCCGGGCCGTGGCCCCCGACGACGCCCAGCGTGTGCTCGCCGCACTGCGGGAGGCCGCCGCGAGCACGCCGTCGCTGCCGCTGTACGTGCGGGCCGCGGACGGCGGGCTGCGGCTCATGGAGTTCTGGACCCCCGAGGCCTCCGCGGCCGCGTCCGGCGCACGGCCCGTCAGAGGCTTCGTCCTCGATCCCGGGCCCGGTTCGGCGGCCGACGCCGCGGCCGATCTGCTGCCGGAGGGCGTGTTCTGCCTGGACCGGCTGGGGCTGGTCACCTACGCGAATCCCCGCGCCGCACAGCTGCTGCACCGGCCGCGGGACGTACTCCTGGGCCGCCCGCTGTGGGACGGCGTGCCCTGGCTGGCCCAGCCCGACTTCGAGGACCATCTCCGCAGCGCCCTGCTGTCCCCCGAGCCGGTGCATCTGCATGTGCGGCGGCCGCCCGACGTGGATGCCGCCTACGAGGGCGACTGGCTCGCGCTGTCGGTCTACCCCGGCCCGGACGTGCTGACCTGCACGGTTCAGCCGACGAGCCGGATGCCGGACTCCGCCGAGCCCTTCGAGGCCGCCAAGACGGGTAATTCGTCGCTGGCGCCGCTGTACCGTCCGATCGTGCTGGCCATCGCGCTGACCGAGGCGGTCACCGCCCGTCAGGTGTCCGCCGTGGTCATGAAGGAGCTGCTGCCCGTGTTCGGGGGTCGCCGATTGGCGATCTACCTCCTCCAGGACCGGCATCTGTACCTGGCGTGGGAGTCCGGCTTCCCGCCGGGGTTCCTCGCCCCGTTCGACGGCGTGGGGCTCGACGAGCATCTGCCCGGCGTCGAGACGCTCACCACCGGCAGGCCCCTGTTCTTCGACTCGATGCAGCAACTCACCGACGCCTACCCGGGCATCCCGCTGGACGCGACGGAGGGCGCCCGCGCCTTCCTGCCGCTGATCGCCTCGGGGCGTCCGGTCGGCTCCTGCATCCTGGGCTTCGACCGCCCCCGCACCTTCACCGGCGAGGAACGCTCGGTCCTCACCGCGCTCGCCGGGCTGATCGCCCACGCCATGGACAAGGCACGGCGCTACGAGAGCGAGGCCGCACTCGCCCGCGGTCTCCAACAGGCCCTGCTCCCCCGCCGTCTGACGGACCATCCGCTGGTGGAGACGGCGGGCCGCTATCTGCCCGGCACCCAGGACATGGAGGTGGGCGGGGACTGGTACGACGTCGTCGAGGCGGGCGACGGTCTGGCCCTGGTCATCGGGGACGTGATGGGACACGGTGTGCAGGCTGCCGCGACGATGGGCCAACTGCGCAGCGCGGTACGGGCGTTCGCGCTCGGCGACCGGCCGCCCGACGAGGTGATGAGCGGCACGAACCATCTCCTCATCGACCTCGACCCCGGTCAGTTCGCCAGCTGCTGCTACATCCGCCTGGACCCGGTCACCGGGCTCGCCCGGGTGGCCCGCGCGGGCCACCCGCCGCCCCTGCTGCGCAACCCCGACGGCAGCACCCGCGTCCTCGACCTGCCCGGTGGCGTCGTGCTCGGTGTGGATCCGGACGCCCGTTACCCGGTCACGGAGTTGCGGATCGAGCCGGGCGCCGTCCTGGCGCTCTACACCGACGGTCTGGTCGAGCGGCCGGGCATCGACATCGACGACGGCATCAGCGCGCTGCGTGTGGCTCTCGCCCGGGCCGGAGCTCCCACGGCACGTCTGGCGGGTGTGGCCGACTGGCTCACGGCGGCGGCCCGGCATGCCACCGACCGGCCCGACGACATCGCGCTGTTGCTCGCCACCCGGAGGCGACAGCGGTGAGGCGCCGTGGTTGTTCTGTCACGGTGTGTGACGCCTCTCGCCTCATGGGGCCGTGCAGTGTAGACATGGCACATGGCCCGACTCTCGCAGCGTGACGCAGGCCGGTCGCGGCGCGGGCGAGTCGCCGAAGCCCGGTCGGCGCTGGGTGGACGCAGCGTAGCCGGACAGGTGTTCGTATCACAGGTCGTGATCGTGCTGCTGCTGGTCGTGGCCGCGGTCGTGGCGCTGGTGCTGCAGGTACGGCACGACAGCACGACCGAGGCCCGCAACCGTTCGGTCGCGGTCGCCGAGGCGTTCGCCAACGCGCCGGGCACCCGCGAAGCCCTCGACGCCCCCGATCCCACAGCGGTCCTGCAGCCGCGGGCCGAGGCGGCGCGCAAGGCGACCGGCGTGGACTTCATCGTGGTCCTGAACACCGACGGGACCCGCTACACGCATCCCAAGCCGGACCGCATCGGGAAGAAGTTCGTCGGCACCCTGGCGCCCGCGCTGGCGGGGCAGGTCGTGACGGAGGAGATCGACGGAACCATCGGCCGGCTGGTGCAGGCCGTCGTACCGATCAAGGCGCCCGACGGGAAGGTCGTGGGCCTGGTGTCGGCCGGCATCACCACCGAGCACGTGGGCGGTACCGCGGACGAGCAGATGCCGCTCCTGCTAGGCGCCGCGGCGGGCGGCCTCGCCCTGGCCACGGCGGGCACGGCACTGGTCAGCAGGCGGCTGCGGCGCCAGACACACGGTCTGGGACCGCACGAGATGACCAAGATGTACGAGCATCACGACGCCGTGCTGCACGCCGTGCGCGAGGGCGTGCTCATCGTGAGCGGCGAGGGCGTGCTGCTGCTCGCCAACGACGAGGCCGTGCGGCTGCTCCATCTGCCCGCCGACGCCGAGGGCCGGCACGTCCTCGAGCTCGGCCTTCCGGCGGACACCGCCGAGCTGCTGGCCTCGGGGCGGGTCGCCACGGACGAGGTGCACCTGGTCGGCGACCGGCTGCTGGCCGTCAACCAGCGGCTCACGGACCTGGAGGGCGGACCGGCCGGCAGCGTGGCGACGCTGCGCGACTCGACGGAACTGCGGGCCCTGTCCGGCCGGGCCGAGACGGCACGCGAGCGCCTGAACATGCTGTACGACGCCGGGGTGGGCATCGGCACCAGCCTGGACGTGACCCGGACCGCCGAGGAACTGGCCGAGCTGGCCGTACCCCGGTTCGCGGACTTCGTCACCGTGGACCTGTTCGACGCCGTACTGAGCGGCGGGCAGCCGGATTCGGGCACGGATCTGCGCCGCACGGCGTTCAGCGGGATCCGCAAGGACGCGCCGCTCCACTCGGTGGGCGACCGGATGCGGCTGGTCGCGTCCTCGCCGCAGATCCGCGCGCTGCACTCCGGGCAGGCGGTCCTCGAGACGCGCCTGGCCGAGTCCCCGGGCTGGCGGGCCCAGGATCTCGAACGCACCGCGCAGGTCCTGGAGTTCGGCATCCACTCGCTGATCGCGGTGCCGCTGCGCGCGGGCGCCCTGGTGCTGGGTGTGGTCAACTTCTGGCGTTCGGAGAAGCCCGAGCCCTTCGACACCGACGAACTCGCCCTGGCGGAGGAGCTGGTGGCCCGGGCCGCGGTCTCCATCGACAACGCCCGCCGCTACACCCGCGAACACACCATGGCGGTGACGCTGCAACGCAGCCTGCTGCCGCGCAACCTGCCCGAGCAGAACGCCCTCGACATCGCCTACCGCTACCTCCCCGCGCAGGCGGGTGTGGGCGGCGACTGGTTCGACGTCCTGCCGCTGTCCGGCGCGCGCGTGGCACTGATCGTCGGGGACGTGGTCGGCCACGGACTGTACGCGGCGGCGACGATGGGGCGGCTGCGCACGGCGGTCCACAACTTCTCCGCCCTCGACCTCCCGCCCGACGAACTGCTGGCCCTGCTGGACGAACTGGTCAGCCGCATCGACCAGGACGAGACCCAGGACGGCGACAGCGCCCCGGTCACCGGAGCGACCTGTCTGTACGCCGTCTACGACCCGGTCTCCCGGCGCTGCACCGTCGCCCGCGCCGGACACCCCCCGCCCGCCCTGATCCACCCCGACGGCAGCGTGGAGTTCCCGGACGTGCCCGCCGGTCCCCCGCTGGGGCTTGGCGGCCTGCCGTTCGAGACGGCCGACCTCGAACTGGCCGAGGGCAGCCGCCTCGTGCTCTACACGGACGGGCTGGTCGAGGACCGGGAGCGGGACATCGACGTAGGCCTTGAACTCCTGCGGGCCGCTCTGGAGCGGGCCGGTGACTCGCCGGAGGACACCTGCCGGACCGTGCTCGACTCCCGGCTCACCTCCCGGGCGAGCGACGACATCGCCCTGATCGTGGCACGCACCCGGGCGCTCGGCGCGGACCAGGTCGCCGAGTGGGACGTGCCGTCCGACCCGGTGGCCGTCGCACAGGTGCGCGCCGATGTCACCCGGCAGCTGTCCCGATGGGGGCTGGAGGAGCTGGAGTTCGCCACCGAGCTGATCCTGAGCGAGCTGGTGACCAACGCGATCCGGTACGGCGGTGAGCCCATCCGCGTCCGGGTGCTGCGCGACCGCAGCCTGATCTGCGAGGTCTTCGACAGCAGCAGCACCTCGCCCCATCTGCGCTACGCGGCGATGACGGACGAGGGCGGCCGCGGTCTGTTCCTCGTCGCGCAGCTCGCCGAGCGCTGGGGCACGCGGTACACGCCCGAGGGCAAGGTCATCTGGGCGGAGCAGCCGCTGCCGTAACCGGCACACCTTGTTCATAGGTACGAACCTTTGACGCGACGGGTTCTCATTGTGTCGTGGCTCTGATAGTAAACCTTCCTATCAGTCTCACGTACGGCCAACTCCCCACCCCCCACCTCCCTTTGGAGCCGCCGTGAAACACCCCACGCACGCCTCGCGCCGCACCGTCCTCACCCTGATCGGCGCGTCCCTCGCGACAGCACCCCTGCTCACCTCCCGAGCCGCCGCGGCCCGCGCGACCGCGACGGGACTCGACGACCCGGCGAAGAAGGAGATCGCCATGCAGCTGGTGTCGAGCGCGGAGAACTCCTCGCTCGACTGGAAGGCGCAGTACCAGTACATCGAGGACATCGGCGACGGCCGCGGTTACACCGCCGGCATCATCGGCTTCTGCTCCGGCACCGGCGACATGCTCGACCTCGTCGAGCTCTACGCCGACCGCCGCCCCGGCAACGTCCTCGCCCCCTACCTGCCGGCGCTCCGCCGGGTCGACGGCACGGACTCGCACGCCGGACTCGACCCGAACTTCCCCCGGGACTGGCGCCGGGCCGCCCAGGACCAGGCGTTCCGGCAGGCGCAGAACGACGAGCGCGACCGCGTGTACTTCGACCCGGCGGTACGCCAGGGCAAGGCCGACGGGCTGCGTGTGCTGGGCCAGTTCGCCTACTACGACGCCATCGTGATGCACGGCGACGGCACCGACCCGACCAGCTTCCGCAACATCCGTAAGCGCGCCCTGAACCGGGCCCGTCCCCCGGCCCAGGGCGGCGACGAGGTCACCTACCTGCACGCCTTCCTGGACGCGCGGGTGTGGGCCATGAAGCAGGAGGAGGCCCACAGCGACACCAGCCGCGTCGACACGGCCCAGCGGGTCTTCCTGCGCGCGGGCAACCTCGACCTGAACCCGCCGCTGGACTGGCAGGTCTACGGGGACAGTTACCACATCGGCTGATCGTCCCGAGGCACCGCGGTCCCGGCTACGGGCGTTGACCGATGCGGTCCACGACGCCCAGCTCCTCCCGGGCTCGCATCTCGTGGTACCAGTCGCGATGCTTGAACTCCCCGTCGACCAGGTCCGCGGTGCTTCCCTTCATCCGCAGCCCGGCGTAGGCATAACTCGTCGCGTCGAAGATGAACGCGAAGTCGAACTTCGGGTAGGAAACCGCCACTCCCTTGCGGCCGAGGCCGTCCACCACCTGGCGATCGATGCGAATGCCGGGAATCCGCGCCACGGCCTCGAACGTGGCCGCCTCCAGCCCGGCCGGCATGATCCGCGGGACCACGAAGAACTGGACGGCGTTGGCGAACGCCACACCGTCGATGTCGGCCTGGCTCATCGGCGCCTCCTGGACCTTGTCCGATCCCACCGACGCATTCACCCGCTTGTCGTCGGCGCTCAAGCCCATCCGCAGCGTGTCCAGGAGCTTGTCCGGGTCCGTCGGCCACTCCGCCAGCTTGGCGTACTCGGTCGGCGGCCACCTCACCTCGTGCTTGCCGAGCGGCGGATCGCGGTGGATCTTGCCGTGCTCCTGGCGCCTGGAGGGCTTGGAGCCGTCCACGGACATCCAGCTCTCGTCCGTCCAGGTCCTGCGCTTCCCACCCTCCACATAGGTCCGGGTGATGAACATCTTGGTGTACACGTACTGGTCGTCGCGCGGAATCGGCGTCCCGGCGCTGTCGGCACGGGATCGCGCCGCCGCCTTGTGCAGCAGCTCGGCCGCGCTCAGCGTCGCGATCCGCGAGGCATCCGTGCCCCCGCCTCCGTCGTGCCGGCCGGCCACGACCACGCCACCGGCGACCGCCGCCGTGGCGGTCCCCACCACCGCGACCCTGAGCATCAGTCGCCGGGACAGCGCGCCCGGGCGGCCGTCCCGGACGATGGCGCGCCGCAGCCGGGCGCGGGCGGCGAAACGGGCGTCGTCGGTGAGCGGGGCCACGTCGGACTCGAACTCGCGCACCACAGTGAGGTCATCCACGATCCGTCTCCTCGTTCTCCTCGTGAAGGGCTGTGGGGTCCGCCCCGCCCAGTGCGTCGCGCAGCCTGGTCCGCGCCCGGTTGAGCCGTGAGCGCACCGTGCCCACGGGGATGCCGAGGGCCTCCCCGGCCTCGGCGTAGTCGAGATCGCCCCAGGCGATCACCAGCAGCACGTCCCGGTACCGCGCGGGCAACTTCGCGAGCGCACCCGCCAGTTGGGCGCGGGAGTGCTCGGCGCCGACCCTCGCCACGACCCGGTCGGCCAGCGCCTCGCCGCCGTCACCGGCCCCCGTCGAGGCGACGCGCGAGAACGCCCTCAACCGCCGAGCCTCGGCGCGCCGGTGCTGGCCGACGAGGTTGGTGACGATCCCGTAGAGCCACGGGCGGGCCTGCGGCCGCGACAGGTCGTAGCGGTGGCGCTGCTGGAACGCGATGACGAAGGTCTCGGCCATCAGGTCGTCGGCCGCCTCGGCGCCTAGCCGTCGGGCCGCGTAGCGGTGGATGTCGTCGGCGTACCGGTGGAAGAGGATCTCGAAGGCATCGGGCTCCTCCCGCGAACGCTCGACGACCGAGGCGTCGGACTCGACGCCGTCGCGGGGAACGACGTCGGGAAGGTCTGCGACGCTCGGATCGCCTGTCGATTGCATGCGGTTCCCTCGAAGTCATGGGCATGGTCGACTGCTGTTGGCCGATGCCCGCGATCGGGTTCCCGTCCGGCGTGAGAGAGCGCTCGCACAGCCCGTCGAGGTCATAAAGTAGCCTTATGAGCTCATAGATCGGACCCGCGTACCAGCTTAGGCTTGCCTTAGTTTAGGCTTCCCGACGAGATCGCTTGTCGCCACTCGAAGGGAACCTGATCATGCCCCGCCCCCTGCGGGTAGCCATCGTCGGCGCCGGCCCGGCCGGCATCTACGCCGCCGACGCTCTGCTCAAGTCCGACGTGGCCACCGAGCCCGGTGTGTCCATCGACATCTTCGAGCGGATGCCCGCCCCGTTCGGGCTGATCCGGTACGGCGTCGCTCCCGACCACCCCCGCATCAAGGGCATCATCAAGGCCCTCCACCAGGTCCTCGACAAGCCGCAGGTCCGTCTCTTCGGCAACGTGGACTACGGCACCGACCTCCACCTGGACGACCTGCGCGCGTTCTACGACGGCGTGATCTTCTCGACC
This sequence comes from Streptomyces sp. NBC_00019, assembly GCF_045041015.1. NCBI lineage: Bacteria > Bacillati > Actinomycetota > Actinomycetes > Kitasatosporales > Streptomycetaceae > Streptomyces > Streptomyces sp. NBC_00019. The sequence goes on along the minus strand of NZ_CP108302.1, from coordinate 9,493,889 downwards.
GGCGCCATGGCGGACCGCGAGCTGAAGATCCCCGGTGTCGAGCTCGACGGCTCCTACGGCGCCGCCGACTTCGCCTCCTGGTACGACGGCCACCCCGACGTGCCGCGCACCTGGCCGCTGGAGGCCGAGAAGGTCGCCGTCCTCGGCGTGGGCAACGTGGCGCTCGACATCTCCCGCATCCTCGCGAAGACGGCCGACGAGCTGCTGCCGACCGAGATCCCGCCGAACGTCTACGAGGGCCTCAAGGCGAACAAGGCCGTCGAGATCCACGTCTTCGGCCGCCGTGGCCCGGCGCAGGCGAAGTTCAGCCCGATGGAGCTGCGCGAGCTGGACCACTCCCCCAACATCGAGGTCATCGTCAACCCCGAGGACATCGACTACGACGAGGGCTCGATCGCCGAGCGGCGGGGCAACAAGCAGGTCGACATGGTCGCCAAGACCCTGGAGAACTGGGCCATCCGCGACACCGGCAACCGCCCGCACAAACTCTTCCTGCACTTCTTCGAGTCTCCGACGGAGATACTCGGCGAGGACGGCCAGGTCGTCGGTCTGCGCACCGAGCGCACCGAACTGGACGGCACCGGCAACGTCAAGGGCACCGGTCAGTTCACCGACTGGGACGTCAACGCGGTCTACCGCGCGGTCGGTTACCTCTCCGACAAGCTCCCCAAGCTGCCCTGGGACATCGGCTCGGGCACCGTCCCGGACGAGGGCGGCCGTGTGATCCAGGAGAGCGGCGCGCACCTTCAGTCCGTGTACGTCACCGGCTGGATCCGGCGTGGTCCGGTGGGCCTCATCGGCCACACCAAGGGCGACGCCAACGAGACCGTGGCGAACCTGCTGGACGACTTCGCGAACGACCGTCTGCAGACGCCGGCCTCCCCCGAGCCGGAGGCCGTGGAGGCGTTTCTCGCCGAGCGCGAGCTCCGCGTCACCACCTGGGAGGGCTGGTACAAGCTGGACGCCGCCGAGAAGGCGCTGGGCGAGCCGCAGGGCCGCGAGCGCGTGAAGCTCGTCGAGCGTGAGGACATGCTCAAGGCGAGCGGCGCGTAAGCGAGTTGATCCGTACGACGTGACGGGGCCGGGGGTTCGCCCCCCGGCCCCGTCACGCGTTTCAGTGCCCGACGGTGACGACGATCTTCCCGACCTGCGAGCCCGCCTCCATGTACCGGTGCGCCTCGGCGATCTCCTCCAGGGCGAAGACGCGGTCCACGACGGGTACGAAGACACCCGTGCTCAGACCGGCGGTGACGAACGCCTCGGCGCGGCGCAGCCGTTCGGGGTCCCGCGTCGTCTCGGGGAGGGTGTAGGTGCGCATGTTCAGCGCGGGCATGCCGAGGTCGAACCCGGGGTACGGCGTGGGCAGGCCGCTCAGCGCGCCGTACAGGAACAGTGTGCCGCCGGGGGCGACCACCCGGGCAAGGTCCACCACGCCCGGACCGGCGACGGCGTCGAAGACGAACTCGGCGCCGCGCCCCGCCGTCAGCTCCAGCACCCGGCCGACGATGTCCTCCTCTCCGGTCACGATCACCTCGGCCGCGCCCGCCTTCAGCAGCGCCTCCCTCTTGGCACGGGTGCGGGTGGTGGCGACGGGGACCGCGCCGACGCTGCGGGCGACCTGGATGGCGGCCAGGCCCACGCTGCTGGACGCGGCCGTCAGGACGACGGTGTCCCCGGCCCGCATCCCGCCGACCTCGACCAGCGCGCCGTAGGCCGTCATGTACGGCATCCACACCGCGGCTCCGGCGATGGCGTCGAGCCCGTCGGGGCGGCGGAGCACCGCCCTGGCGGGGACGACGGCGCGCTCGGCGTAGACCCCGTGGTCGTTCATGGAGAACGCCGGCACCACGCTGACCTGTTGGCCGATCGCGAACCCCGTCACGTCCGCGCCGACCGCCTCGACGATGCCCGCGGCCTCGATGCCGAGCCGGGCGGGGAGCCGGGCGGGTTCGATGTACCGGCCGCTGCGGAACAGCACTTCGGCCCGGTTGAGACCGATGGCGTCCACGCGGATCAGCAGCTCGCCGGCGCCGGGTTCGCCGACCGGCACATCCTCCAGCCGCAGCACCTCGGGCCCGCCGAGCTCATGGAACCGCACGGTCCTGGTCATGACGCATCCCCCTGAAGCCTGAAGTTCGATGATTATCGTAGTTCGACAGTCACCGTACTTCAATGCTCCCTAGAGACGGTCGAGTTCTCCCGTCGCACGGCCGAGGCAGGCGACCGGACCGCTGAGGCCCGGGACATCGATCTCATGGAAACCGAGGCGGTCGTAGAAGGCGCGGGCCGGGACGTTGGCCGTCGCCATCACCAGATGCACGGCCGGCACCCCGCGGTCCCGCAGGGCCCGCAGAAACGTCCGCATCAACTCTCGGCCGTGACCGCGGCCCTGCCACTCGGGGAGCAGGTCGATGTGCAAGTGGGCGGGGTAGGCGGCGAGTTCGGGGACGACCATGCGCTCGGGGTGGTGCAGCAGCGGGATCATCGCCTCGTCGGGGCCGACGGGCGGGCCGCTGGGTTCCGGGTAACGGTCGGCGACCAGAGGGAGCCACTTCTCACGGAAGTCGTCGGCGAAGCGGGGTGTGTCGGCGGTGCCGAGGACGTAGCCGACCGCCTTCCCCCGCCCGTCGTCCAGCACGAACACGAGGTCCGGTTCCAGTTCCGCGTAGGGAGTCGCGAAGATGACCGGAAGGATTCCGGGGTCCGCGTACACGGGGCGGCTGTCCAGGCCGTTGTGTGCGGTGCGGATGCAGATGTCCTCGAGGGCGGCTCGGTCCTCGGGACGGTACGAGCGGATCACGGCTGACGAAGTCATCGCAGTATCCTGCATAGTTGGGAGCGCTCCCACAACCCCGTGGGCGGAAGATCACCTGTTAGCGTCCTGCGGTGTTCTCCCTCCATGAGCCTGCCCTCTTCACCCGTCTTCGCGCCGCGCGACGGGTGCTCGTCGCCGGAGCCGGCGGCGGTTTCGACATCTATGCCGGTCTTCCGCTGGCCCTCGCGCTGAGGTCGGCCGGGAAGGAAGTACATCTGGCCAATCTGTCGTTCGCGGATCTGTACGGCCTCGACGCGGACGTGTGGCTGGACATGGACGTCGCGGCCGTACGCCCCGACACCGCCGCCCGCGGTGACTACTTCCCCGAGCGCTCCCTCGCCCAGTGGCTGGATCGCCAGGGCCTGCCCGCGACGGTGTACGCCTTCCCGCGCTCCGGCGTACAGCCGCTGCGGGCCGCCTATCGCACTCTCCTCGACCACCTGGGCCCGGTGGACGCGATCGTGCTGGTGGACGGCGGGACCGACATCCTGCTGCGGGGCGACGAGCACGGGCTCGGCACCCCGGAGGAGGACATGGCGAGTCTGGCCGCGGTGGCGGGGCTGGAGGACATACCCGAACGGCTGGTGGCGTGCCTCGGGTTCGGGGTGGACTCCTACCACGGCGTCAACCACAGCCTGGTCCTGGAGAACCTGGCCGCGCTGGACCGCGAGGGCGGCTACCTCGGCGCGTTCTCGCTGCCGCACGAGAGCCGCGAAGGCTCCCTCTACCTCGACGCGGTGGCCCATGCGCAGGAGTGCACCCCGGAGTATCCGAGCATCGTCAACGGCTCCGTCGCCGCGGCCGTGCGCGGCGAGTTCGGAGACGTCCGCTTCACCGAACGGACGCGCAACAGCGAGCTGTTCATCAATCCGCTCATGGCCCTGTACTTCTGTGTGGACGCCCCGGCCCTCGCCCGCCGCAACCTCTACCTCGACCGGCTCGAGAACACCGCGCTGATGCGCCAGATCAGTTCCGTCATCACGGAGTTCCGTGACGAACTGCCACGGCAGCGGCCGCCGCGCGCGTATCCGCACTGAAGGTCACGTTTCGGGGAATCCCCCGTGATCGCACAGCAAGGCTGTATACGCTCCAGGTTCTTCTTCACTGAACGTTCACAAGGGGGGCCTTGTCATGCGTATACGCCTTGCCGCCACAACCGCCGCCGCCGCGGGCACACTGCTCGCGCTCACGGCCGTACCGGCCCAGGCCGCCGAGTACACGTCCGCGCTGAAGATCCGCGGTGTCCAGTACGACGCGCCCGGCAGCGACTCCAACAACTGCTCCACGGGGAACACCGACGAGGAGTACCTGACCGTCAAGAACTACTCGTCGACCAAGACCGTGAACCTGAAGGGCTACGTCGTCGAGGACGCGGTCGGCAACTTCTTCGAGTTCACCGCGAACCACTACCTGCAGCCCGGTGACTATGTGAAGCTCCGCGGCGGCAACGGCGGCGACTCCGATGCCAAGAACGTCGTCTACCGCGACAACTGCAACTTCATCTGGAACAACGACAAGGACACGATCTACCTCTACAAGCCGTCCGGCAGCCGGGCCGACGTCCACTCCTACACCAAGAGCGGCTCCGACCCGGACCGGAACGGTTACATCAAGTTCCACAGCTGAGGTCGCGCCTGGCCACCACCCCCAGCACCACGACCAGCAGCGCCAGTGCGGCCGCCTGGGCGACCGCGCCGACGAGGAACACGGCGGGCAGGGGGAAGCCGAGCCACGGAAACAGTGCCGCGACCCGCACCACGAGGATCAGCAGGCCCAGTACGGCCAGGGCCAGAGCACTGCTTCCGGCGCCCGGTTCCGTGCGGCGGGTACCCAGCAGCAGCCAGCCCAGGACGGCGAGCACGAAGCAGGTCGCGGGCGCCCAGGCGATGTCGGCCATGGCGGGCAGGACGGCGACGGAGGCGCCCGTGACGACGCAGCAGGCCAGGAAGGCGAGGCCGGGGGCGTCGCCGGGCAGCGCGGCCTGCGGGGCGTCGCGGTGGTACGCGGCGCACACGGCGAGGGCCGGCAGCCAGGCGAACAGCGCGTTGGCGGTGGCGAACCACGGGTCGGACGCCGACCAGTCGCTCACCAGCGGCGCGATCAGCGGCCACAGCGAGGGCAGCGCGGCCAGCAGAACGGCGGCCCGGGCGAGGCGCCGGCGGTCGTGGACGAGGGCGAAGAACCCGACCGTCCACAGCAACGGCAGCAGCCAGCCGGCGATGGTGACGACGGTCTCCGTCGGGCCGCCACCGGCGAAGCCCGTCAGGAACATGTCCCATTCACGCGCGCCGCGGGAGGCCGACCAGGTCACCCGCAGGATCTCGTCGGAGACGACGGCGGCCGCCTGGAGCAGTACGGCGTACAGCGCGAAGTGCCGGACGGCCGAGCCGAGCAGGGCGTAGCGCCGGGGCGCGCCCACGGTGGCCAGTCTGCTGCGGACGGCGAGCGCGGCGATGCTGGCCACCTCCCCGAGCGTGGGCCTGCTCTGGTCCTGGGTGTCGCGGTCGACGTCCCACAGATAGACCTCGACCATCTCCTCCTCCCGGTCCCTGCGGTAGTAGGCGGGGAGCAGGCGCAGCACGGTGCGGTAGCGCGCTTCGAGCAGGGTCGTCATGCGAGGCCTCCCGCGAGTCGCGGTCCGGTGACGGGCGGGGTGCCGGTGGCCTTGCGGCCGTCGGCGATCCGCTGCTTGGCGGCACTCGCGCCCGCGGCCATCCGCTCCGCCTCGGCGTCGAGGGCCCGCATGCCCTCTTCGGTGAGGCGGTAGTAGCGCCGGAGCCGGCCGTCGTGGACCTCCTCGCGGTCCAGCACGATCAGGGCGTCCGCGGTGAGCCGGTCGAGCACGCCGTACAGCGTGCCGACCCTCATCTGCAACGCCCCGGCGGAGAGTTCCTCGACCTCGCGCAGGATGCCGTAACCGTGCCGCGGCTCGTCCGCCAGGGCGGCGAGGACGAAGAACGCCGCCTGTGTCATGTTCCTCGATGCCATGGAACAGAATATATCGGTTGCCGATATATTCTGCGAGGGCAACACGCCCTGTCGGCTGATGTCCGGGTCAGAGAGTGCGGCCCAGGAGCTCCAGCAGTGCCGTCCAATGACGGTCCGTCGCCTCGGCGCTGTACATCGCCGTGTCGGCCCGGGTGAAGCCGTGGTGGGCGCCGGGGTAGATCTCGGCGCGGTGGCGGACGCCGGCCGTGGTGAGGGTCTTGTCGAGGCGGGCTATCTGGTCGGCCGGGTTGGTGGAGTCCTGGTCGGCGTGGCCGAAGTAGAGCTCGGCGGTGATGCGGTCGGCGAGGTGGAGGACGGTGTAGCCCGCCGAGGCGAGCCGGTCCGCCATGCCGTTGAGGTGCCGGCGCAGTCCGAAGGCGTCCATGTACAGCAGGACTGCGGGGTGCGGGGCACCGTCGTCCGGGTGGGCGAGATAGGCGTCGGCGGTGCCGTCCTGGGTGGGAATGTCAATCATCGTTTTCATGCAGCGGCACTCCCGGACTCGATCCTTGATACCCAAACTGACACTGAGTATCACGTTAGCCATCAAGCTTCTCCCTTGCAAGTGAGCGTCGGGGTGGCGGTACGATCACGGGGTGACCGGAGCAGCGCGTACGAACACCAGAGACATCGCCCGGGCCGCCGTACGGGCCGAACTGGCCCAGGTGGCTTTCGAGTTGTTCCGTCGCGAGGGGTTCGACAAGGTCACTCTCGACGACCTGGCGGCGGCCGCCGGGGTGTCGCGCAGCACTGTCCTGCGCTACTTCGGCACCAAGGAGGACGCCGTCCTGGGCGCCTTCGAGGGCCACGACCGACGGGTCGCCGACGCCCTGCGCGCCCGGCCCGCGGACGAGGACGAGTGGACGGCGCTGCGGGGTGCGATGGACACCGTCATCGAGCGGTATCGCGAGGACCCGGAGGGCTCGCTGGCGACGACCCGGCTCGTCCGGGAGACCCCGGCCCTGTGCGCCCGGCATCTGGAGAAGCAGCACAGCTGGCGGCCCGCGCTGGTCGAGGCGCTGGCCGAGCGGTCCGGCAGCGAGGGGCACCCGGCGCTGGGCCAGACCGTGCGGGCGGCCGCCGCGATCGACTGTCTCCAGGTCGCCCTCGACCACTGGACGGCCTCCGACGGCCGACTCAACCTGGTCACCCTCCTCGACGAGGCCTTCGCCGCCCTCGCACCACGCTGAACCGCGGGCCCCCAGCAGGGCCGACCGACGGGCACCGGACCGACACCACCAACGCCCGGCACCGCCCCGGCCTCACCCACCGGTCGGCACCCACCCGCCGTCACCACCGGTCGGCACCCGGCCAGCGTCACCAACCCCCGGCACCGCCCGGCGTCACACCGGTCAGCACCCACCCTCCGTCACCACCGGCCAGTCCCCACCCCCCGTCACCACCGGTCGGCGTCATCGACCCCCGGCACCGCGCGGCGTCACCAGCCGCCGCCACCCGACCACCCGTTCACTCACCGACCGTGCCAGTGGTACCGGCGTTCAGGACGCCCCGCGTGGCCGTAGCGCAGCGACACCACTGCCCGGCCAGTGACCGCCAGGTGTTCGAGATAGCGGCGTGCGCTGACCCGGGAGATGCCGACGCGCTCCGCGCACTCCGCGGCGGACAGGGTCCCGTCGACCGCGCGCAGCGCACGCTCGACCAGCTCCGAGGTCTCCACGCTCATGCCCTTCGGCAGCGTGGGCGCCACCGTCTGCGCGGCGGCCCGGCCCAACGCCCGGTCCACCTCGGCCTGTCCGCTCACCGTCCCGACGCACAGGTCGCCGCGCCGGGCGCTGTAGCGCTCCAGCCGGTCCTTGAGTTCCTCGGCGTCGAACGGTTTCAGCAGGTAGTCCACGACGCCCTGGCGTACCGCACGGCGCACCGCCTCCGCCTCGCGGGCGGCGCTGATCACCATCACGTCGCAGTCGTGACCGGCGGTCCGCAGCCGGGGGACGACGTCCAGGCCGAACATGTCGGGCAGATAGAGGTCGAGCAGAACAAGGTCGGGCTCCAGCGCGGCGACGGCGGTGAGGGCCTGCTCCCCGCAGTTCGCCGTGCCGACGACACGGAAGCCCTCGACGCTGTCGACGAATCCGCGGTGGATGCGCGCCACCATGAAGTCGTCCTCGACCACGAGTACGTCGATCACCGGACCTCCTCCGTCTCCCGCTCGGCCGGCCGGCCCACGGACATCCGGGCCGTGAACACCGCGCCCGTCTCTGTGTTGGTCACCGACACCTCACCGCCCCTGCGCGTACAGACCAGCCGGGTGAGGGCCAGGCCGATGCCCCGGACGCCGCCCTGCGCGGCCTTCGTGGTGAAGCCGTGGGAGAAGACCTCCTGGGCGAGCTCGGGAGCCACCCCCGGGCCCGAGTCACGGACCACGATCTCCACGCAGGAGGCGTCCTGGCTCAGCTCGACCTCCACCCAGGCGCCGTCGGCACGTTCCGAGGCCGCCGCCGCGTCGAGAGCGTTGTCGACGAGATTGCCGAGCACGGTGGCCACGTCCGCGGAGTCCATCGGCTCCAGCCGGTCCAGGGCCGTGCGTTCGGAGATCCGCAGCTGCACCCGGCGCTCCGCCGCCAGCGCCGACTTGGCCATCAGCAGCGCGGCTACGGCCCGGTCCCGGACCCGGCTGTTGAGGGTCAGATCAAGCGACTCGCGGTGCTTGCGCAGGGCGCGGACATACCGTACGACCTCGTCGTGCTCGCCGATCTGGATGAGCCCGGAGATGGTGTGCAGCTGGTTGGAGAACTCGTGCGCCTGGGCGCGCAACAGCTCGGTGCTGCTGCGGAAGGACCCCAACTCCCGCTCCATCCGCGCCAGTTCGGTGCGGTCACGCAGGGTCGTCACCGAGCCGAGGCGTCGGCCGTCCTTGGTGACCTCCATGCGGTTCATCACCAGCACCCGGCCCCGGCGCACGACCACCTCGTCGCGCTGCTCGGCGCCGCGGTCACCACCGGTCCCGGCCAGGACGTCGTACAGCCTGCCCTCGATCCCCAGATCGGCCAGGCTCATCCCGACGCAGGTCTCGGGCAGGTCCAGCAGTGCGCGGCCGACCTCGTTGACCAGCGTGAGCCGCAGCCGCGGGTCGAGGGCGATCACTCCTTCGGCGAGCCCGAACAGCATGGCCTCACGGTGCTCGGCGAGACCGGCGATCTCGCGGGGTTCGAGACCGAGGGTCTGCCGTTTGATGCGGCGGGCCAGCAGCCAGGACCCGGCCACGCCGAGCACGCTCGCGATGCCGAGGTAGGCGAGCAGATAGGAGGAAGCCCCGCTCAGGCGCTGCCAGACCGACGGTGAGGCCCGTCCGATCATGACCGTGCCGATGTGCTCGCCGACATGGTCGACGTGCTCGGCGAGCACCGGCGCCTGGGCGACCAGTTCCCGGCCTCCGGCCACCGGAAGCTCTCCCGACCAGCCGCGGGCCCGCGCGACGTTCGTCCCTTCGACCGGAAGTCGGGTGCCGACCAGGGTGGGGTTGGTGGCGGCCACGATCTCGCCGTCCGCGTCGGCGACGGTGACCGAGGTGACGTTCGACCGGGTCCGCGTGGTCTGCAGCAGCGGCGCCAGCACTTCACCGGGCGCGGGCAGCACGAGCTGGGTGCGCAGCAGGGGGTTGCCGGCCATCTCCTCGGCGAGGGCGGTCACCCGGCGGCCCTCGACCCGGTCGAACGTCGCCTTGGACTGCGCCAGCGAGACGGCGGCCACCGCGACCAGCACGACCACCACGATCGCGAGCTGGAGCACCAGCAGCTCACCGGCGAGCGTGGGGCGGCGCGATCTCACGACCACTATGAACTCAACCTTCAATGGTCACACAAGGCAGACGGGGTGTTCGAGAATCCGCACAATCATGGCGCCGGACCAGCCCGAGCGAAAGAGATGAGCCATGAGAACTCGCAGAGCCGCACTTCTCGGCGCTCTTGCCACTGTGTCGATGATCGCCGTGAGCGCCTGCGGTGCCACCGCGGAGAAGGAGGACTCGGGGAGCGGGGGGTCCAAGACCGCCACCGGTCTGCGCCTGATGGTGCCCAACACCCCGGGCAGCGGGTACGACGTGACCGCCCGGACCGTCGCCCAGGTGATGCAGGACTCCAAGGTGGCGTCCGGGGTCCAGGTGTACAACCTGCCCGGCGCGGGCGGCACCGTGGGGCTCCAGCGCCTGGTCAACGAGAAGGGCAACGGCAAGCTGGCCATGCAGATGGGCCTGGGCGTGGTCGGTGCCGCGTACACCTCGAAGTCGAAGGCGACGCTCACCGACACCACACCGCTCGCCAAGCTGATCGAGGAGGCCGGCGCGATCGTCGTGTCGAAGGACTCCCCGTACAAGACGATCGACGATCTCGTGACGGCCTGGAAGAAGAACCCCAAGAAGGTTGCCGTGGGCGGCGGTTCGTCACCGGGCGGTCCTGACCATCTGCTGCCGATGCAGCTGGCGAAGGCGGTCGGCATCGAGCCGAAGGACGTCAACTACGTCTCGTACGACGGCGGCGGCGAGCTCCTGCCCGCGATCCTCGGCAACAAGATCGCCTTCGGTGCCAGCGGGTTCGGCGAGTTCCTCGACCAGATCGAGGCCGGACAGGTGCGGGTCCTGGCGGTCACCAGCGAGGAGCCGATCGCGGCGGTCAAGGACGCGCCCACCCTCAAGGGTTCCGGGATCGACCTGGTCTTCACCAACTGGCGCGGCTTCGTGGCCCCTCCCGGGATCACCGACGCGCAGAAGACGTCCTGGATCGACGCGCTGACCACGATGCACGAGTCGAAGGAGTGGAAGGCCGAGCTGACCAAGCGCGGCTGGACCGACGCCTTCGTCACCGGTGACGAGTTCGGCACCTATCTGAAGGACCAGGACAAGTCCGTCGCCGATCTACTGGCAGAGCTCGGGCTGGCATGAGCTCCCAGGCGACGGACGAACACACCGTGGAGGACGCCCGTCCGCCCCGGGGTGGGGACCGCGCGCAGTACGGCGTGTGCGCGTTCCTCGTCCTGCTGGGCACCGCGGTGATCGTGGACGGGCTCGGGATCCCGCACATCACCAGCAGCACCGACCCGGTCGGACCGCGCGCGGTACCGGTGATCCTCGGCGTGCTGCTCCTGGTGGCCGCGGCGGTGTACGCGGTCGACGTGGCCCGCGGCGGTCACGGTGAGCCGGAGGCCGGGGAGGACGTCGACCTGTCCCAGGGCAGCGACTGGCGCACGGTGCTGCTGCTGATCACCGCGTTCGTGGTGAACGCGGTGCTGATCGAGCGGCTCGGCTGGGTGATCAGCGGCGCACTGCTGTTCTGGGGGACGGCCTTCGCCCTCGGCAACCGGCACTACGTACGCAATCTGCTGATCGCGGTGACGCTGTCCCTCACCACGTTCTACGCCTTCGCGATCGGGCTCGGTGTGAACCTCCCGGCCGGTGTGCTGCAAGGGATCCTCTAGATGGACAACCTCGACAACCTCATGCAGGGCTTCGCGGACGTCGTCGCCCCGATGAACCTGCTCCTGGCGCTCATAGGTGTCGTCATCGGCACCGCGGTGGGCGTGCTGCCGGGGATCGGCCCGGCGATGACCGTGGCCCTGCTGCTGCCGGTCACCTACGGCATGGAGCCGGTGCAGGCGTTCATCATGTTCGCCGGCATCTTCTACGGCGGGATGTACGGCGGGTCGACCACCTCGATCCTGCTGAACACCCCCGGGGAGTCGTCCTCGGTGGTGACGGCCATCGAGGGCAACAAGATGGCCAAGTCGGGGCGGGCCGCACAGGCGCTCGCGACCGCCGCGATCGGTTCCTTCGTGGCCGGCACCATCGGCACCCTGCTGCTGGTTCTGGTCACCCCGTTCGTGGTCGACTTCGCGGTCAGTCTGGGCGCGCCGGACTACTTCGCCCTGATGCTGCTGTCGTTCATCGCGGTCACCTCCGTGCTGGGCGCCTCCCGGATCCGGGGTCTGATCTCGCTGCTGCTGGGTCTGACGATCGGCCTGGTCGGCATCGACGCGGTCTCCGGACAGCAGCGGCTCACCCTGGGCATCCCCCAACTCGCGGACGGCATCGACGTGGTGGTCGTCGCGGTCGGCATCTTCGCCGTCGGCGAGGCGATGTGGGTGGCCGCGCATCTGCGGCGCAAGCCCGCCGAGGTCATCCCCGTCGGCACACCGTGGATGGGCAAGCAGGACTTCAAGCGGTCCTGGAAGCCCTGGCTGCGGGGCACGGCGCTCGGCTTCCCGTTCGGCGCACTGCCGGCCGGCGGCGCGGAGATCCCGACCTTCCTGTCGTACGCGACGGAGAAGCGGCTGACCAAGCACCCCGAGGAGTTCGGCAAGGGTGCCATCGAGGGGGTGGCCGGTCCGGAGGCCGCGAACAACGCCTCCGCCGCCGGCACCCTGGTCCCGATGCTGGCCATCGGCCTGCCGACGAACGCCACCGCCGCCGTCATGCTCGCCGCCTTCCAGTCGTACGGCATCCAGCCCGGCCCCCTGCTGTTCGAGCGCGAGGCGAGCCTGGTGTGGGTGCTGATCGCCAGCCTCTTCGTCGGCAATCTGCTGCTGCTCCTGCTCAACCTGCCGCTGGCACCCGCCTGGGCGAAGCTGCTGCAGATACCGCGCCCCTATCTGTACGCCGGGATCCTGTTCTTCGCGTCGATGGGCGCCTACGCCGTCAACGCCCAGCCCCTGGACCTGTTCCTGCTGTTGCTCCTCGGACTCCTCGGCTTCGGAATGCGACGGTTCGGACTGCCGGTGCTGCCCCTCATCGTCGGCGTCATCCTCGGCCCGCGGGCCGAACTGCAGGGGCGGCGCTCCCTGCAGCTGTCCGGCGGCGAACTGTCGGGACTGGTGGGCGGACCGGTCTCCTACGCCGTCTACACGACGATCGTCCTGGTGCTCGCCTGGCCGCTGGTCCGGCGGTTCGTCGTGCGTCCCCTGCGTGAGCGAAGTGCCTGAGAGGAAGAGCAGACATGACCGTACTGGTCGGATACGTACCCTCACCCGAGGGTGAGGCCGCGCTACGGGCAGGGATCGACGAGGCCCGGCTGCGCGGCGAGAAGCTGCTGGTGGTGAACACCTCGCGCGGGGACGCCTACGTGGACCCGCGGTTCGCGCAGGAGCCGGATCTGGCCCATGTCCGGGAGGATCTCGCCGCGCTGGGCGTCGAGTTCGACGTCCGCCAGGTGCTCGGCGGGGGCGACGCCGCCGAGGAGATCATCGAGCTGGCGGAGCAGGCGGACGTGTCCCTGGTGGTGATCGGGCTGCGGCGGCGCAGCGCGGTCGGCAAGCTGATCACGGGCTCGGCCGCACAGCAGATCCTGCTCGGAACCGGCTGCCCGGTCCTCGCCGTGAAGGCCGCCGTGTAGCCGTGGCCCACGGCAGTGGGAACAGGGCCCGCCCCAATGCGGATGGTGGGCGGACCCTGTTCGTCCCAGACATTGTGGTGCGCGGATCCCGCCCCCGACATGGGTGAACCGTGGCCACCCGAAGTGGATCGCGCACACCCCGAGTGCGCGGTTCGCACGGGGACGGTGGCGGGATGACGACCCCGCCCGACCTCCGCGGACCGGCGGTGACGATACTGGTAGCCGCACGGACCCCCGCCCCACAGATGGACTCATGCAGACCTCCCCCGCAGCCCTTCCCCGCACCGTGTGGCCGGCCCGCGGCCGCCACGTCGGATCCGCCGCCGCGGACGTGCTCCGCGTCAACCTCCAGCAGCTCAAGGACGGCGCGGTCGTCGACGACTTCCTGGAGCTCAAGGAGGAGCAGGTCTTCGAGGCCCGCTGGCGGGTCGACGGCGACGTGACCGTACGGGCCCGGCTCACGCTCGGGTCCGGCGACGAGTGGGTCCTGGTCGCGGAGGCGGAACAGCCGTGGAAGACGGCGTGGGCCTCCCCCATCGGCATGTTCTGGCCGCTGGATCCGGACGCGGGCTGGGACCACGACACCGTCGCCGGACTGCGCTTCCGGGACGTCAACCGGCTGCCCGAGGACGACAAGGAGCTGCGGCGCCTGCTGCGGGACTGCGTGCGCGACTCCTGGGCGCTGCACATCGTCGTCCACGAGGCCATGACCCCCGACGACCGTGGCCGCCGGACGCTGACCGAGCATCTGCCACCGAGTCTGCGCCATCGCGTGGTGGAGCACCGGGCCGCGCCGCATCAGCTGCGGGCCGTCAACTGGGCGCTGAAGGAGTTCGACGTCCAGATCCCGCGCGGCGGAGCCGTCGTACTGTCCCCGCTGCCCCTCGACACCGACGCCGACGACTTCTCCGTACGCAGTGTCTTCCTGGACGGCACCCGGCCCACGGACCTCATCGACGCCGTGACCCGCTTCGCCGGGCTGCCGAGGCCGCTGCCGGAGGGTGCCGAGGAGGCGCTCACCGCGCTGCGCGAGCAGTGGCGGCTGACGACCGCCGAGGAGGAGCTGGTCCGCCAGCGCGAGCTCGTCGCCATGTACGCCGAGGCACTCGACGCGATGACGAAGTCCCGCGATCTGTACCGGGAGGCCGCCGAGCGCGCCAACGAGGCGCTGGCCGCCTACCGCGAGGCGGGCGCCGAGCCACCGAAACCGCCCGCCGAACAGCCGGGCTCGCCGCTGCAGCAGCTGACCCGGACCCTGGAACGCTTCAAGCCCCGTCGGCCCCCACGGGACGAGAACGGCGGCGGCTAGCCGCCGCGGGCGCTGCGGTCACGACGGCAGTCCGGTCACCGTCGGCCGCAGCGCCCGCCGCGCGATCACTCCGCCAGCAGGCGGTCCGCCGCGCTCCGCCTCGGTGTGTGCGAGGCCAGCCGGACGACCAGGGCGGTCAGCGCCGCGAGTGCCGCGCAGACGGCGGCGAGGCCGGCGAGCCAGGCCGGTGCGAGCGTGAGGTCGAGGGCTGCGGACAGCCGGCCCGAGTCGAACCGGCTCGCGTACAACTGGGCCGCGGCCAGGGCCGCCGGCACCAGGACCGCTCCGGCCAGTACCGGCACCGCCGGACGCACGGCCACCAGCAGACCGAGCAGCAGGCACAGGCCGGACAGGCCGAGGACGAGGCCGTAGCGGCGCAGGGACGCCCCGTCCTGGTGCACCGGGAAATGGGCGACGGCGCACAGGAGAAGGGCCACCGCGGTGAGGCGGGCGGGCCAGCCGGGAGGCCCGGCGGGCCGGCGGCGCACGAGGCCGGGGAGGTTCGCCGGGTTCCGGTCCTGGTCGGCGTCGTCCACGTCGTCCGACGGCGCGGCGGTTTCTGTGGTCTGCGGCGGAGGGGCTCCCTTGCGCTCCTCGGCCAGTCGGCCGATCAGCTCCACGAGTTCCTCGACGGACCGGCCGGTGGCGGCCGCCCTGACCGCCTCCTGCCCGCAGTGCGGCTCGAGCGGTGCCTGTTGCAGCAGGGCCATCAGCCGGGTCACGTCCTCGACCGGGCGGGTCTCGGCCGCGGCGTGGATCGCCTCGTCCGCGCTCGCCGCGTCCCGCGGCGGCTGGGTGAGCAGCACGACCAGCCGGGTGACGTCGTCCACGGACCGGTTCACACCGACCGCGCGGAGGGCGTCGACCATGGCGCGTGCGTACAGGGGAGACTGTTCGAGCAGCGTGATGAGCTGGGCCACCTCTTCCAGCGGCCGGTCGGCCACGGCGGCACGCACCAGGCCGTCCACCGGATCGCCGTAGCCGAACCGCTCCCCCCGACGACCACGGGCGCCGGGCTCAGGGAGCCGGTGATCTCCGTCGCGGGTATGGCGGGATCGTTCGACTGCGGGGTTGACGAGCGAGTGGTCATGCGCGGCTCTCCAAGCGAGGGGATGCGGCCGCTGTTGCGTCCCCGACGCACGACACGCGACCTTACGGTGACCATTACCGGGCGTCCGCGCCGGGGGCGCCACTCGGGTGCGCCACAGGTATGACTCCCGCTTCGGCGCCCTCGCCCCGCCACCCCCACTGGTGTTCGAGTGCACCGGTTTGGCCCTGGCAGGCAATACCGGCGCCCCGAGCGGGAATCCGATTATTCGCGCGCGCTTCGCGGGCGCACCGGAACGAGGAGGGCCGTTGGACACCACCACCCGATGGATCGCTGTCGCCGTGCTCCTCGCGGCGGCCGTCCTCGCCGTTGCCGTCGCGGTGTTCGTACGACTGGTCCGGGCCCGGCGCGGTCTGCGGCAGGCCGGACTTCCGACCGGCCCGCGCTGGGTCTTCTGGGGAGCTCTCGCGTACTTCTTCCTGCCGGCCGACCTGGTGCCCGACCCCGTGTACCTCGACGACGTCGGCGTCCTGCTGCTCGCGTTGCGCACGATGCGCAGGCACTCGGGCAGTGAACCTGCCTGAGTTCACCCACGTCTCCCCCATTGTCCGGACCATGAACCGCCAATGACTACGCAGCGTAAGGAAACCAATCACCCGTTCGATTCGTATAAGTCTCAGGAAGCCGACGGGAGTCGGCGTCCCGAGCGACGGCGCAAGGTGACCATCGCTGGATCGGCGCAGGACCCACGAGGGAGAGACGATGCAACCGTTCGCGCTCAACTACGCACGTCCGGCAGCGGAGTCGGAGGTCACCGCTCCGTACGCCTACGACACCGGACTGCAGTTGAACGTGCTCTCGGACGGGCGGATCGCCGCCCACGACCACGCGCTGCTGAGAGAGTTCGGGACCACGACCTCAACCGCGGGGTCGAAGACGCACTTCGACGACTGAACACGGGCAGGCTCTTATGACCGTGTTGATTCTGACTTGTGAGGAGGACGTCACCGCCGACATGGTGGTCGTCCACCTCAATACGACGGGGGTTCCGGTCGTCCGTCTCGACCCCGCCGACCTGACCGAGGGGGTCGCGCTGTCGGGCGAGTACGTGCACGGCGCCTTCCGGGGCCATCTGTCGTCGGGGGGCCGGCTGGTGAGCATCAACGGGCTGCGGTCCGTCTGGGTGCGCCGGCCGGGCACCGCGGCCACCCGGGCGGCCGAGCCGTCCGGCTGGCTGACCGAGGAGTCGTCACAGGCCCTGTACGGGATGCTCCGCAGTTCGGGGGCGCGCTGGATGAACCACCCTGACGCCTCCCGCCGGGCCCGGCACAAGCCCTGGCAGCTGCGGCACGCCCAGCGCTGCGGGCTGCCCGTGCCGGCCACGCTGATCACGACCTTTCCGCAGGCCGCCCGCGAGTTCTCCGCGCGCTATCCGGACCTGGTGGTCAAACCGGTCTCCGGGGCGCATCCGCAGGACCCGCCGAGGGCCGTGCCGACCAGCCGGGTCACGCCGGACACGGACTTCACCGCCGTCGCCTTCGGTCCCACGCTGCTGCAGCGGAGGGTCGCCAAGCGGGCGGACATACGGCTCACGGTGGTGGGCGACCGGATGCTGGCCGCGCGCAAGACGACCGCGGAGGACGACGAGGTGGACGTCCGTTTCGCCTCCCCCGCCTCTCCGTGGCGCCCCACCGACGTCCCGCCACGGGTCGCCGAAGGGGTGCGTGCGTACATGTGCGACGCCGAACTGGCTTACGGCGCCTTCGACTTCGCCGAGGACGCCGACGGGACGTGGTGGTTCCTGGAGTGCAATCAGTCGGGGCAGTTCGGCTTCGTCGAGGTGGAGACGGGTCAGCCGATCGCCCGCTCGATAGCCGAGTGGCTGGCCCGGCCCGTGCCGGACGGTGCGGGGCGCGTCAATGGCAGGGACACCGTCGTCCCCTGAACCTCACCGCTGCCCGGGTCCGGGCAGGGCCGCCCGCTGCCACTGCGGGGCGGGCGGCGCGGAGGGCAGTTCTCCGTAGTGGGAGCGGTCCATGGAGCGGAGGGGCTGCATGACGAACTCCAGTTCCCTGCTGACTCGCTCGGCCTCCCTGCGAACCTGAGTGGGAACGTCGCCGCGTTCCGCGATGAGTCGGTCATAGATGGGGGAATCCTGGAACACCCGTCAACGTGCCTTTCGTGTCATGGCCCATATGTATGGGCGCAGCTGCCGAGTCTAGGCGCCCCTGCACCCTGCGGGGTGAATTCCACCGTTCGGCTTGACTCAGGCTCCCGTCGTGGAACCGGGTCGGACGATCATCAGAACGGTCACCGTGGCCCACAGCAGGTTGAAGATCCCGGTGAACATGGCGAGTTGGACGGTGTGGGCGCGCTCGACCGTCTGCCGGGCGCCCAGCTCCTCGAGAAGCTCCTCCTGACGGGGCAGCACGAAGGCGACCAGGATCCCGGCGGCCACGGCGGTCAGGGTGATGGAGGTGATGAGCCAGGCGTCGCCCAGGACACCCATCGCGACGGCGGTGGCGAGGCCGAACACGGGCACGGCCACGCCGAAGCGGGCGTAGACCCGGCAGATGCGGTGCAGCAGGGCGACGGTGTCCGCCGCCGTCCCGGAGGGGTCCGCGCTGCGCACGGCGGGCGGGAACATGCTGGCCGCGACGGTCACGGGGCCGATCGCGACGATGGCGGCCAGGACATGGAGGGACAGCAGGAACTTCGTCATGAGGTGGCGTCCAGGGTGGTTCGGAGGTGTTCGGCCGCCCACGCTAGGGATCTCCGTACCGGATCGCCCAGAGGCTGAAACGACAGCTTCCAACGGATTCCCGCCAGCCCCCTCGACCTGCTGCCCTTCCCTGAGGCCAGCCTGGCGGGGCTGGCGGGAATCCGCCTATCGTGTCGTTCATGCACACCGGGGCAATCCTGGCTCTCGACCAGGTGGTGCCGTTCGACATGGCGGCGCCCATGCAGGTCTTCGACTGGACGCGGCTGCCCGACGGCCGCCCCGCGTACCGGATCCGGCTGTGCGCCGCAACGCCTGAGGTACGGGCCGACGGCGGCTTCTCGCTGCGCGTCGAGCGCGGGCTGGAGGCGCTGGCGGACGCGGACACCGTCGTCGTACCGGGCTGCTCCCCGGCTGCCGGACCGACGCCCGCGCCCGTTCTGGAGGCGCTGCGCCGGGCGGCCACGGCGGGCACCCGGATCGCCTCGGTGTGCGTGGGTGCCTTCGTGCTGGCCGAGGCGGGGCTGCTGGACGGGCTGCGCGCCACCACGCACTGGGTGGCCGCACAGGAGCTGGCGCGCCGTTTTCCGGACGTACGGGTGGAGCCGGACGTCCTCTATGTCGACAACGGGCAGATCCTCACCTCGGCCGGTGCCGCCGCGGGCCTCGACATGTGTCTGCACATGATCCGCCGCGACTTCGGCTCGGCGGTCGCCGCGGACGCGGCCCGGATGTCCGTCATGCCCCTCGAACGGGAGGGCGGACAGGCCCAGTTCATCGTCCACGATCATCCGCCCGTGCCGCGCGGCTCGACGCTCGAACCGGTCCTGGAGTGGATCGAGGACAATCTGGCCCGGGAGATCACCCTGGGCGCGCTGGCGTCCCGGTCGGGGATGAGCGAGCGGACCTTCAGCCGCCGGTTCCGCGAGCAGACGGGCACCACACCGCTGCAGTGGCTGCTGCGGGCGCGGGTGCGGCGCGCCCAGTACCTGCTGGAGAACAGCGACCACCCGATCGAACGGATCGCGCAGCAGGCGGGGTTCGGTTCACCGACCGCGTTCCGCGAGCGATTCCGCCGGGTGGTCGGCACCAGTCCGCAGGGCTATCGCTCGGCCTTCCACGGGAAGTCGGGTTCCCCGGCGGCGCGCGTCTGAGCCTGCGGACCTGGTGCCGACGAGATCTCACACGGCCAACAGGCCGCCGCGTCCTGCCGGTTCCTCCACCGTGGACGCCGTCCGTCCCACGCCGAGGAGCAGGGCGTCCGCCTTCGCGACCGCGTCACGGATGCCGGTGGTGGCCATCATGACGCAGAGTGTGTAGCTGACATCCTCCAACTCCCTTGTCGTCGCCGGGTTGCCCCGCTCCGCGTCGGCGATCCGCAGAGATGCGTACCGCGTCAGCAGCCTTCTGACGACCTTCGGATCCGGAACGAGCACGGAGAGCCCCTCTCTCGATTTTCCGCTGCGTATGCCCGGGCAGGGGGAGGCCAATCTCATCTCCCGCTCTCCGGCTCGCGATTGACGAGATCCTTTCGCCGAGCACCCGACTGACGCTCGAATCCCACCAGTGCGAAACCCACAGGAGTGACGTTTCAGCGGGTACGGCACCGACCCGCTTCCCCCCGGGGCCCGGGGCAGTTGAACAGGGGGCAGCCCCTCAGCACGGACGCACGAACGGTGTACGCCCATGAACTGCCCCCAGCGCCTGCTCTGCGCGCTCTACGTCAGCACGAGCTCCGGACTCACCCTGACCACGGTCCACGAGTTCCGTCACGGCCCCTGGTGGGCCGCGGGTCTCTTCGCCGCCGCGAGCCTCGTCCCCCTGGTCGCCGTCGTCCGCGAGGCCGAGCCGCGTGCGCCGGCGACCGAACGGCGGCTGCGGGGCGTCGGGCCCGGCACGGACGACGATGTCGTGCGCACCGAGCTCGACGCCGCGTGCTGCGACCGCTGGTGGACGAGCTGCGGCACCGAGCACGACGCGGCCTGCCCGCACCGCGTCCCACGGAGCAGCGCCGCCTGACGGGTGGGGTGCCGTCAGGCGACCTGCCCGCTGTGCAGCGCCGTGTACGCCCCTCCCCTGCGCAGGAGTTCGTCGTGCGTGCCGATCTCCTGGACGCGGCCGTCGCCCATGACCACGATCCGGTCGGCGCCCCGCACGGTGGACAGCCGGTGCGCCACCACGAACGTGGTCCGTCCGCGCAGCAGCCGGGCGAGCGCCTGCTGCACCAGGGCCTCGGAGCGGGTGTCGAGCGCGGAGGTCGCCTCGTCGAGCACCAGCACCCTGGGGTTCCTGATCAGGGCGCGGGCGATGGCGAGGCGCTGGCGCTGCCCACCGGACAGCCGGGCGCCACGCTCGCCGACAAGGGTGTCCAGGCCCTGCGGCAGCTGCTCCACGAACTCCAGCGCGTTGGCGTCCCGCAGCGCCGCGCGCACCGCCCCCTCGTCGGCCTCGTCCTCCATGCCGTAGGCGACGTTCTCGCGGATCGTGCCGTCGAAGAGGATCGACTCCTGCGGCACGACCGAGACGAACCGCCGGTAGGTGCGCAGATCGAGGGTGTTCATGTCGGTGCCGTCGAGCAGCAGCCGGCCCGACGTCGGGCGGATGAAGCCGATGACGAGGTTGAGGACGGTGGACTTGCCCGCCCCGGACGCGCCGACGAGGGCGATGGTCTCCCCCGGCCGCACGGAGAGGCTGAAGTCGTGCACGGCGGGCCGCTCGCCGTCCCCGTAGACGTGGCCGACCTGCTCGAAGGCCACGGCCCCGCGCACCTCGGAGACCTCCGACTTGCCCTCGTTGTCCTCCAGTTCGGGCGCCTGGAGTACCTCGCCGACCGAGCGGACGGACTCCAGACCCTTGGTGATGACCGGGGCGAGACCCGCCAACGTGGTCGTGGAGTTGGTGAGCGTGGTCAGGAAGGCGCTGAGCATGACGACGTCGCCGGCGGTGACACCCCAGACGTCGTAGTACGACACCAGGGCCGCACCGGCGAGGACCAGCACACCGACGACGTTGAGCACCACCCAGGCCAGCGAGCCGAAGCGGCCGTTGACGAGGTCGAGGCGCATCCCGGAGGTGAGCAGCCGGTGCAGGGTGCCGTCCATGCGGCGCAGCGCCTTGCCCTCCAGGCCGTGGGCGCGGGTGACCGGGATGAGACGGGTCATCTCGGTCACGCGGGAGGACAGGGTCTCGACCTCGTGCCGGAAGTGCTCGTTGTGGGTGCGCAGCCGGGCGCGGAGGCGGGCCACGACGAGGGCGGCGGCGGGGACGACGACGAGGAAGACCGGCAGGAACTCCGGTGTGCGGATGCCGATGATGACGAGGCCGCCGATGAGCACGGTGCCCGCCCCGAGCCCGGTCTCCGCGGTCTGCTGCACCATCTGCTCGACTGTCTCCACGTCCCGCACCACCTTGGCCTGGAGCACGCCGGCGCTGACGCGGGAGTGGTAGCCGATGGACAGCTGCTGCATACGGATGCAGAGCGCGGAGCGCAGGGAGGTGCCCATGCGGCGCACGCTGCCGTACAGGAGACGGACGTAGAGGATGTGCAGGGGGTAGTTGACGAGCAGGATCAGCAGGATGACCCCGGTACTGAGCCAGAGTTCGGTGATCGCCCGGTGCTCGACGACGGTGTCGATGATGGACGCGGTGATCAGCGGCAGCAGCCAGACGGGGCTGTGCTTGACCGTGAAGATGCCGACCGCTGCGGCCAGGCGCCTGCGGTCGGCACGGAACAGGTAGGCAAGGGTACGGACGGGATGCTCGCCCCGGTAGCGGTGGTCGAGCGGTCTCTCCAACGGCGAGGCCATTGGTGGCGGTTCCTTCCGGGCGTCGGATCATGGGGCTTTCAGCAAGCGCTTACTCCCCGGGGTGTGCCGGATTACACCGCATCCAGCACGGCGATCTCGTCCACCGTCAGGACCAGGTCGGCCGCGGCGACCGAGTCGAGGATCGTCTCCGGGCGACTGGCGCCCGGGATCGGCACGACCACCGGCGACTTGGCGAGCATCCAGGCCAGGCAGACGCGCTGCGGGCTCACCCCGTGCTCCTCGGCGATCCGGGCGAACGGAGCGTAGGCGGACCCCAGTTCACGGGCCCGGGAGATACCGCCGAGGGGGCTCCAGGGCAGGAACGCGATGCCGAGCTCGTCGCACAGGCGCAGTTCGGGCTCGCTGGAGCGGAAGGCCGGGGAGAACTGGTTCTGTACGGAGACGAGTCGTCCGCCGAGGATGTCCTGGGCCTGCCGGATCTGCTCCAGGTTCGCGTTGGAGATGCCCGCCAGGCGGATCTTGCCCTCGTCCAGCAGGTCCCGCACGGCGCCGACCGAGTCCGCGTACGGCACGCGCGGGTCGGGGCGGTGGAACTGGTAGAGCCCGATGGCCTCCACACCGAGCCGGCGCAGGGACGCCTCGCAGGCCTCCTTGAGGTACCGCGGGCTGCCGTCCAGGGTCCAGCTCCCGTCACCGGGACGCAGATGGCCGCCCTTGGTGGCGACCAGGACATCGGCGCCCCGGTCGTGGGAGGCGAGGGCCTTGGCAATCAGGGACTCGTTGTGGCCGACCTCGTCGGCGTCGCGGTGGTAGGCGTCCGCGGTGTCGATCAGGGTCACGCCCGCGTCGAGGGCGGCGTGCAGCGTGGCGAGCGAACGGGCCTCGTCCGGCCGTCCCTCGATCGACATGGGCATCCCGCCCAGACCGATCGCACTGACCTCGACATCACCGATGCGTCGCGTGTGCATGGGCTCGTGACCTCTTCCGGGCTGTCGGGGGACGATGGACACCGGCAAGCGGTTGCACCGCACCGGTCGCACACCAGCCTGAACCCGCCTCGGCCCGCAGGTCCAATAGAAGAACGCGAACGTATTCAGCAGCGCGAGGACTGAATGACCGGGGGCGTTCCCCCTGCCCGGCGCCCCGGAGCACGGCGAGGGCGGGCTCGTCGAAGCCCGCGGCGAGCTGTCGCACGGCCTGGTCCAGGAGGTCGCTCAGGCTCGCCGTCTCCTCCGTCAGCCAGTGCTCGTACGCGGTCACGCAGGCGGCCAGCGCCGCGTGCCCGACCAGCCGGGGCAGCAGGTCCGAGGGCGCCAGTCCGGTACGTCGTGCGGCGAACTCCGTGACCAGCGCCCGCCACGAGGTGTAGCGCACCGCCGAGTCGGCCTGGAGCGCGGGCACCCGCAGGATGAGGGCCATGCGCTGCCGGTGCCAGGGCACCACCGCCGGGTCGAACCGGTTGAACTCGACGACGGCGCCGCGCAGCGCGTCCACCATCGGGACGGCCGGATCGTTGGCCGCCAACAGCTCCTCCAGCCTGACCAGTTGCTCCTCGAAGTCGCCCCACACGAGGTCGTTCTTGGACGCGAAGTAGCGGAAGTAGGTGCGGCGCCCGATGCCGGCGGCGGCCGCGATGTCGTCGACCGTCGTGGCGTCGAAGCCCTGCCGGTCGAACAACTCGAAGCCGAGGCGCTCCAGCGCGGCCCGCGAGGTCGCTCGCGGGCGCCCCGCCCGGACTCCCGCCGCTCTGCCCGTCACCGGCTGCCCCGTTCTGTGTCCGCACCCACGCCCACGCCCCCATCATGCATCGGGCGGACCCCGACCACGCCACTGTTCGCAACCGGGCTGTCTGCGACGTATCCGGACGCTCCGGCGCCAGGCCTGGGCATGTCATCGATCTTTCCCCGCATTCCGGTTGCGCGGCCCTCAGGTGCGTGTGGCACCCTCGGGCTGGACCTTCGGGGTGTGGAAAGGCGGGGGCATGCGCATCGGACTGCTCGGCACGGGCTCATGGGCCGAGGGGGCGCACGCGCCCGCCCTGAGCCGGCACCGCGAGCTGGATTTCGTCGGCGTGTGGGGCCGTCGTTCGGAGGCCGCCAAGGAGTTGGCGGGCCGCTTCGACACCCGGGCCTACGACGACGTCGACGCACTGTTCGCCGACGTGGACGCCGTCGCGGTGGCGCTGCCGCCCGCCGTCCAGGCCGGTCTGGCGGTGCGGGCGGCGCGGGCGGGCTGCCATCTGCTGCTGGACAAGCCGCTCGCGCCGACGGTCGAGGAGGGCCGGGCCGTGGTGGCGGCGGTCCAGGAGGCGGGAGTCGCCTCGGTCGTCTTCTTCACGACCCGTTTCCAGAGCGTGACCGAGGAGTGGATCACCGAACAGGCCGCCGTCGAGGGCTGGTTCACCGCGCGGGCCGAATGGCTCGGAGCGGTCTTCACCACGGACAGTCCGTTCGGGGCCTCGCCGTGGCGGCGGGAGAAGGGCGCGCTGTGGGACGTCGGGCCGCACGCCCTGTCGGTGCTGCTGCCGGTCCTGGGCGACGTTCGGGAGGTGGCCGCGGCCGTGCACGGTCCCGCGGACACCGTGCACCTGGTCCTCCAGCACACCGGTGGCGCGTCCAGCACTCTGACGCTGAGCCTGACGGCGCCGCCCGCGGCGGCGGGTGCGTCGGTCGAACTGCGCGGCGAGGGCGGGGTGACGCTCCTCCCGCCCAGCCCGGACGGTGCCGTTCCCGCGCTCGAACGGGCCGCGGACGCGCTGCTCGCCGCCGCTCGCAGCGGCCGCCCGCATCCGTGCGACGCCACGTTCGGGCTGCGGGTCACGGAGATCCTGGCGACGGCGGAGGCTCTGCTGGGCGGCTGACGCCGCTCACCACTCGCTCTCGACCGTCTCCGTCAGCCGGGAGACGGCGGCCGGATCCGGCAGGCTCGCCAGCGTGTCGACGACCTTCCCGCTCGCGAACTCGCGTTGTGCGGTGGTCGCGTCCGGATCGATCGCGCCCTCGGCCTGCACCTTGACGAAGTTCAGATCCGTCGCGAACAGCATCGAGAACGAGCCCAGGCTCCTGACCGTCGCGCGGCCGCCGGCGTCCACGTACGCCCGCACGAGCCGACGCGCGGATCCGGCGGTGAAGTCGTTGCCGCCCGCCCAGACGTACAGAACACGGGCGAGTTCGCGTTCCGCCGCGATGGGTCCGGCGTTGTCCCAGTCCAGGAGGGTCGGACCGGCCGGGCCGACCAGGACGTTCTGCGGCTGCATGTCGAGATGCGACACCACCAGGTCACCGGGGCCGGACGGGGAGACGTACCGCGCGAGTTCGGGCGCCGTGGTGTCGATGAACCGGCCGAGCTCGTCGGCCCACGGCATCCCGGCCCTGCGGACCTCCTTGTGGAGCACCGCCCAGTCGGTGTCCTGGGGACACTCCTCGTACCAGAGGTGCGGGGTCCCGGTCGCGCCCCGGCCCGCCCGGTGGAGGAGGGCCAGGGTCCGGCCGCACCAGCTCAGGACGTCCGGGTCGGTGGGGTCCGCCTGGGTTCCGGTGACCCAGTCGTAGAGCTTCACGGCGGAACCGTCGAGCTGCGAGACGTGCATGCCGTCGCGGTTTGGCAGGAGCCGTGGTGCGGAGATCCCCAGATCCTCGGTGGCGTCGCGCAGGGCGATCTCGTACTGGAACTTCTCCTCGCTGCCGCCGAAGATCAGTTCCTTCACCGCCCAAGAGGTGCCGTTCCCGGTCAGCTTCCAGATCTGCCCCAGGGCGCCGCGGGTGACCGGCGTCATCGTCCAGGGCCCGGCACCCAGTTCGTAGGTGTCTGCGATCAAGTCCGCGGCGCTCTGCATACAGCTCTCCTCCATGCGTCTCGGCCACCCAAGATCGCAGGGAGGGCACCTATTCGTCGAAGGGTTTGTCGCTCCAGCGGAACCAGGCCCGGTCGCCCTCGATGTGCAGCAGGAACTCGGGGACCGGGCCTTCCGGCGAGGTCAGGGACACGCGTCGCCGGACCTCGTCGTGGACCCGCTCCCATTCCTCTCCCGGGTCCTCGGTCAGGGCGAGTTCGCGGGCGAACAGCTCCCGCAGGGTGTCGAAGGCCGGAGCGGCCGTGAAGCGGCCCGACAGCCAGGGGAAGTCGGCCTCGTCGATCAGGATCTCCCCGACCGGGACGTCACCGCTGTGCAGATGCCACACCTGGCCGTCGAACCCCACTACGCCTCCGTCACCCGGTGCCGACTCTCGTGGACACCTTGCCATCCGGCACTGACAGCGGCGCCCGGGCCTACCGCGCGCCCGCCGGCAGATGGAAGTTGACGCGTTCGCGTGTGACCGGATAGCCGGCCTTGGCGAAGTGCGCGGCCATCGGGACGTTGCCCTGGTCCGTCGCGGCGACGATGAACTCGGCACCCTGCGCGACGAGGTAGTGGGTGCACTCGGTCAGAAGGTCGTAGGCGTAGCCGTGTCCGCGCTGTTCGGGCACGACGCCGATGAAGCCGACGATCGGGGCCTGGTGGTTGCGGGCCGGGATGTGGATCCCCGCCAGCTCTCCTTCCGGCGTGTGCGCGACCTGCCACCACTCGCGCGGCGACGGGCACCAGCGGAAGAAGTCGAGCTCCTCCTGTGCCGCCTTGTCGACGCCGCCCTCCTCGACGGCCTTGAGCGCGTGGGCGTCCAGGGTGGCGGAGTGGATGCGGCGCAGCGCGTCGAAGAAGACGGCGTCGTCGGGTTCGGCGCCGAAGACCAGACGTCCGGGCCGTTCGGGCAACCCGCATGCGGGGGTCCAGCGGTAGTTGAAGCGTTCCACCAGAAGCTCGTATCCGGCCGCCCGTGCGGCGGTGAAGCGGGCCTCGACGGCGGTGCGCAGGGCCGGGTCCTCGCGCCAGCCGGGCGGCAGGCTGAAGTCGATGCCGACCTGCCAGGGCGCCGAGCGCAGGAGTTCCACGGCTGCCTCCGTCTCACCGTCGGCCATGTCGAGCCGGTCGACGCAGAGCGGTGCGGTGTCGTCGGGGCCGCCCCACCAGGCGGCCCTGGCGACGATCCGGCCGTCGCGCAGCGCCACGCGCTGCCAGTCGGGGCGGTGCCGGGTCAGCGGGTGCGCGGCGCGCACACCGAGCGGGTCGGGCAGGGAGTCGAACTCATGGGCGGTGCTGTCGTCGAGCTGGCGAATGACCGTTCCGGTCATGGATTCCTCCGGGATGCTGCGTGGAGCGCTCCCGCGAAGCTCAGAGACGCACGCCGGGGGCGACGGGAAGGGAGCGCGGGGTGTTGGTGTACTGCACGGCACTCGCCTCCTTCCGTCGGTCTCGGGGCGTGACGCGCTCACGCTAGAAGCTGTTGCGGGCGGGCGTCCAGCGAATTTCCCGGCGTGCGTGGCGCACCGGGTCGGAGGACCGTAGAGGCGTGGGAAAGGCGCAGGTCATACGGGACCACCGGGACCGGCGCGGCTGGTTGCACGGCGCACCGCCGCCCGGCTGGGTACGAGTGCTGCCGCCCGCCCTGCTCGCGGGGGTGTGCGCGGCGACCCTGGCCAGCCCCGGCCCCCTCGACATCGGCTTCCTGCTGGGAGCCATCCCGCCGCTGGCCGTGTTGTCCTACGGCCCCGCGGGCACCGCGCTGCTCGGCGCCTTCGTCGTGAGCCTGCTGGTCGTCCCGGCGTTCCGGCTCAACGACCCCGGCACCACCGATCTGCTGACCGTCTCCTTCGTCGCCGCGCTCAGCGTGCTGGTGTCCTACGTACGGAGCCGGCGGGACGCCCAGCTGGTCACCGAACGGGCGGTCGCCGAGGCCGCCCAGCGGGCCGTGGTGCCGCCGCTGCCCGAGCGGGTGGGGCCGGTGGGGTGTGCGGGGCTGTACCGGGCGGCGCAGCGGGGCACGCTCGTCGGCGGTGACTTCTTCGACGTACGGCGAGGGCCGCACGGTGTGCGTGCGGTGATGGGCGATGTGCAGGGGCACGGGCTGTCGGCCGTCGCGACGGTCGCCTCGCTGCTGGGCGCGTTCCGGGAGGCGGTGCTGGACGAGCCGGACCCGGAATCGGTGGCGGCGCGGCTCGACCGCAGGCTGGTGGTGGACTCCGCGGACGTGCCGCACGCCGAGCTGTTCGCCACGGCCGTGGTGCTGGAGTTCTCCGCCGACGCGCGGGCCGTGCGGATCGTGGTGTGCGGGCATCCGGCGCCGCTGCTGCTGCGCGACGGGCGGGTGGCGGAGCTGGAGGTGACGGCGGGTGTACCGCTGGGGCTTGGGCTGTCCGGGGCCGGCCCGGCGATAGGGGTCACGGTGCCCTTGCGCGCGGGTGACCGGCTCTTTCTCGCGTCCGACGGTGTCTCCGAGGCCAGGGGCACCGACGGTGCCTTCTATCCGCTGCTCGACCGGCTCACCGGGTTCGCCGATGACGATCCCGCGGTCATGGTGCGGCATGTGTGGCGCGATCTGAGAGGGTACGGGACCGTCCTGGACGATGTGACGATGCTCGTCCTCAGCCCTCTCTGACCTGTTCGTGCTCCCCTTCGGCATCGATGTGCGGCAGGATCCGGTCCAGCCACCTCGGCGTCCACCAGGCGTGCCGGCCCAGCAGCGTCATGACCGCCGGAACCATGAGCAGCCGGACGACGGTCGCGTCGATCAGCACGCTCACGGCGAGCCCCAGGCCGAGCATCTTGACCACGATGTTGTCGCTGACGATGAACGCCGCGAAGACGCTCACCATGATCAGCGCCGCGCAGGTGATGACCCTTGCGGTGATCTCCAGCGCATGGGCGACCGACGCCTTGGCGTCCCCGGTGCGCAGCCAGGCCTCGTGCACCCGGGACAGCAGGAAGATCTCGTAGTCCATGCTCAGCCCGAAGATGATCGCGAACATCATCATCGGGACATAGCTCTCGATGGGCACCTTGCCGGCCACTCCCAGCGCCGGACCGCCCCAGCCCCACTGGAAGACGGCGACGACGACACCGTAGGAAGCGGCGATCGACAGGACGTTGAGGACGGCCGCCTTGATCGCGACGAGCAGACCGCGGAAGACCGCGAGGATGATCAGGAAGGCCAGCGCGACCACGACGCCGATGATCAGGGGCAGCCGGCTGGAGACGATGTCGCGGAAGTCGACCTGGGCCGCGGTCGTGCCGGTGACGTAGCCCTGGGCATCGGTGCCGGACACCGCGGCGGGCAGGGTGTCGTCGATCAGGCGGTTGGTCAGGTCCGTGGTGGCGGCGCTCTGCGGGGACGTCTTCGAGTAGACCGTGCTGATCAGGACGTCGCCGTCCTTGGTGGGCGTCAACGGCGTGACGGCGGCCGCGCCGGAGACGCCGTCGAGGGTCTTCTGGGCCTGTGAGGTGAGGTCGGAGCGGCTGGAGTCCGATACGGAGGTCTGGTCGATGACGACGGTGAGCGGGCCGTTGGAGCCGGGGCCGAACGCGTCGGTCATCAGGTCGTAGGCACGCCGGTCGGTGAAGGAGGTGGGGTCGGCGCCGTCGCCGATGTGGCCGAGCTGGATGGAGAACACCGGGATGGCGAGGACGGCGACGGTTGCCACGCCCGCGGCCAGATAGCGCAGCGGGTGGTGTTCCACGCGGAGCGCGTAACGGTGCCAGGTGCCGTGCGACTCGGCGCCCTCCTCGGCGTCGGTCTCGGCGACGGGGCGGCGCACCCGGTAGCGGTCGATACGGGTGCCCATCAGCCCGAGCAGGGCCGGGACCAGGGTGAGCGCGCCGAGCACGGCGGAGACGACGGTCACGGCGGCGGCGACACCGAGTTTGCTGATGAACGCCACACCGGAGGCGGACAGGCCCGCGAGCGCGACGATGACCGTGCAGCCGGAGACGAGCACGGCACGGCCGCTGGTCGCGGTGGCCCGGCCCGCCGCGGTGACCGGATCGGCGCCGTTCATCAGGAGCTGGCGATGACGGGTGATCAGGAACAGCGCGTAGTCGATGCCGACGCCCAGTCCGATCATCGTGGCGAGGGTCGGCGAGACGGTCGCGAAGGTCAACGCGGCGGCGAGCAGTCCGAGGCAGGCGAGCCCGCCGATCACACTGATCAACGCGGTCAGCAGCGGCAGACCCGCGGCGATCACACTGCCGAAGCCGACGAGCAGGACGACGATCGCCACCGCGAAACCGATCAACTCGCTCACCCGGTCGTCGGCGGCGGGCCGCGCCAGCTCGCCGAGGGGGCCGCCGTACTCGACGTCGGCGCCGGCCGACCGCAGCGGCTGCACCGATGTGTCCACCCCGTGCAGGTAGTCGTCGCCCAGGGTGGAGGGCTGTACGTCGAACCGGACGGTGATGTACGCCGTCTTCGCGTCGGAGGAGAGCGGTCCGACGGACGAGGCGGTGGCGGTCAGAGGGTTCTGTACGGCCAGGACGTGCGGGAGCTTCTGCAGGTCACCGACCGTCGTCGACATCTGGGAGCCCAGCGAGGTGAGGGCCTTGCCGCCGTCGTGCACGACGATCTGGCTGCTGTAACCGCCCGCCGCCGGGTCGTGCTTCTTCAGGACGTCCAGGCCCTGTTGGGACTGCACGTCGGGCAGCGAGAAGTTGTCCTCGTACTCCCCGCCGACGGACCGGTTCAGTACCTGCAGAGCGACCAGGGCGACCAGCCAGGCCACGATGACGATCACGAAATGCCGGGCGCACCACTGACCCAGCCGTCGCAGTGCCCCGAGGGCGGCGGTCCCCTCGTCCCCTGCGGTACCTCGGGTGGGTGACATGTCCTGGACCTTTGTTCGCTACCCCCATTACACGCCCGCGCGATCACCTCGGCATCCCGGACGCGGCCGCTCCGGATGCACGCGGCGCTCCCCGGGTGAATGGTGATATCGGACCCGATGACGACCCGAGGAGCAGAGATCATGCCGACGTCACAGCCCGACGCGTCCGGGCCGTCCGAGGACCGCACCACCCCGGACGCCCTGCTCCACACCCGCACCGGCACCGAGGTGTCGCCCGAGGACCTGGTGCTCGCCACAGGCAGGGACCTCACCCCGCGCAACCTGGAGTGGGCCAGGCGCAAGCTGGAGGCCGAGGGACCGGCCGCCATGGAGAAGCTGCTGCCCTAGCACCTGTCCGGCGGAGCGACCCTGACTCCGCCACCGTCAGGGCCCGGTGCTTCCGGCCGGGCCCGTCAGTCCGGTGCGTCCTCGTCCAGGCAGAGCACCGGAACCCGCTGTACGAGGTTGTTGACGAACCCGCCCCGGTTCCAGGGCTGTTCCAGCGGCTGGGTGTGCCCCTCGGCGTCGGTGGCCCGCGCGCTCAGCAGGTACTCGCCGGGCATCGCCGTCCAGCTGAAACGCCAGCGGCGCCACGCCCAGCGGTGCCCGTCGTCCGGCTCCAGTGCGGTCTCGTGCCAGGTGCGTCCGGCGTCCGCGCTCACCTCGACCCGGGTCACCGGCGCGCGCCCGGACCAGGCGCGCCCCTCCAGCGGGACCTCGCCCGGCCGGACCACCCGGGTCCGTGACATGAAGTCCGGGAAGCCCGGCGGCACCAGCAGGGCGCGCGGCGCGATGCGCGTGACGGGTTCGCCCGGGTCCTCGGGGCGCTCCCGCAGGCGGTAGGCGACGGCCTGCTGGAACCCGGCGAACGGCTCGTCGACGACGGTCACGTCGCGCAGCCACTTCACATGGGCCATGCCGTACCAGCCGGGCACCACCAGCCGCAGCGGACGGCCGTGCTGCGGCGGCAGCGGGGCGCCGTTCATCGCGTACGCCACCAGTACCTCGGGCTCGCTGCCCGTGGCGGCCTCGACGGGCAGGGAGCGCTGGTAGTCCTGCTCGACCCCGCGCTCCACGCCGTGATCGGCGCCGGTGAAGACCACGTCGACGGCGCCGGGCCCGATGCCGGTTTCCGCCAGCAGCAGCCGCAGCGGCACGCCGGTCCACTCGGCGGTGCCGACCGCTTCGACGAGCCAGGGCTGGCTCACCGGCCGGGGCGTCAGCAGGGCCCGCCCGTTGCCGGCGCACTCCAGCGTCACCCGGGTGGTGACCTGGGGGAACGCCCGCAGCTCGGCCAGGTCCAGGCGCAGCGGGCGGCGGACCAGGCCGCCAACGGTGAGCTGCCACGCGGTGTCGTCGGGGACGTAGGGGATGTCGTAGTGCGTCAGCACGTAGTGCAGGCCCGGCGGGCTGAGGTCGTGGCGCAGGGCTTCGAGCGGCAGTCCGTGGTTGCGGGTGGCGAGGGCGAGTTCGTCCGGGCCGATGCCCTCGTCGGGGCCGGCCAGCCGGGCGGGTGCGCTCGCATCACCGAGTCGATGACCCATGACACCAGTGTCGCGCCGCGAACCAACCGTTGCACGGTGTCTGCCGGTTCACCCTTTCGAATCGGGCCCTCGTACTGCCAGACTGCGGAAGGTGCCCGACTTCGACATGCTCGTCATCGGATCCGGTCCGGGTGGCCAGAAGGCCGCCATCGCCGCGGCCAAGCTGGGCCGCCGAGTGGCCATCATCGACCGCCCCGACATGGTCGGCGGGGTCTCCATCCACACCGGCACCATTCCCTCCAAGACGCTGCGCGAGGCGGTGCTCTACCTCACCGGTCTCACCCAGCGCGACCTGTACGGGCAGAGCTACCGGCTGAAGGAGGACATCACCGTCGCCGACCTGACCGCCCGCACCCAGCACGTGGTCGGCCGGGAGGTCGACGTCATCCGCAGCCAGCTCTCCCGCAACCACGTCGCCCTCTACGCCGGAACCGGCCGTTTCGTCGACGCCCACACCGTCGCCCTGCGCGAGGTGACCGGCCATGAACGGCTGCTCAGCGCCGAGCACATCGTCATCGCCACCGGCACCCGGCCCGCCCGGCCGGACACTGTCGAGTTCGACGAGCGGACGATCCTGGATTCGGACAACGTCCTCGCCCTGGAACACGTTCCGCGGTCCATGGTCATCGTCGGCGCGGGTGTCATCGGCATGGAGTACGCGTCCATGTTCGCCGCGCTCGGCAGTAAGATCACGGTGGTCGAGAAACGGGCCGGGATGCTCGACATGTGCGACGTCGAGGTGATCGAGTCGCTCAAGTACCACCTGCGGGACCTCGCCGTGACGTTCCGGTTCGGGGAGACGGTGGCCGCGGTCGAGCGGCACCCCCGGGGCACGCTCACCATTTTGGAGAGCGGCAAGAAGATCCCCGCCGACGCGGTGATGTACTCGGCGGGCCGACAGGGGCTCACCGACGACCTCGATCTCGACAAGGCGGGGCTGGCGGCGGACCGCCGGGGCCGGATCACGGTCGACGAGTACTACCGCACCGAGGTGCCGCACATCTACGCCGTCGGCGACGTCATCGGCTTCCCGGCGCTGGCCGCGACCTCGATGGAGCAGGGCCGGTCGGCGGCCTACCACGCCTGCGGGGAGACCGTCGGGCGGATGCACCACCTCCAGCCGATCGGCATCTACACCATCCCGGAGATCAGCTTCGTGGGCCGGACGGAGGATCAACTCACCGAGGACAGCGTCCCCTTCGAGGTCGGTATCTCCCGCTACCGCGAACTGGCCCGCGGACAGATCATCGGCGACTCGCACGGCATGCTGAAACTGCTGGTCTCGCCCGAGGACCGGACGCTGCTCGGCGTGCACTGCTTCGGCACCGGCGCCACCGAACTCATCCACATCGGCCAGTCCGTGATGGGCTGCGGCGGCACGGTCGACTATCTCGTCGACGCGGTGTTCAACTACCCGACGCTCGCGGAGTCCTACAAGGTCGCCGCCCTCGACGCCACGAACAAACTCCGCCAGATCGACCGCATCGGGGACTGAAGGAACCCGGCGCTCGGACGCCTTCGT
This sequence comes from Streptomyces sp. NBC_00019, assembly GCF_045041015.1. Taxonomy (NCBI): domain Bacteria; kingdom Bacillati; phylum Actinomycetota; class Actinomycetes; order Kitasatosporales; family Streptomycetaceae; genus Streptomyces; species Streptomyces sp. NBC_00019. The sequence continues at coordinate 9,460,146 of NZ_CP108302.1, read as the reverse complement.
CGGGCCTCTCCCGGGCGAGCCGTTCGTCGAGGCTCTCGCCGTCGTGCCGTTCGGCGGCCATCCCGATCCGCGTTTCCAGATCCGCCCTTCCGAACCACGGGTTTCCGTCACGGAGCCTCGGCAAAGCCCCTGACCTGCGGCGCAGTTGGATCCGGGAGGTTACCCTCCGGTCAATCTTGAAAGGGGATCCCGTAGGGCTATCATCACTCGCACACACGGTGTGTGACCGTCTGCCGACGCGACGCTGAACGGTGTCCGCCGCCCCCCAATGTGCCGCCGCTGGCCGAGGCCATCCCCCTTCGGTCCGAGGCGGGTTCCACCCCCCACCCCTTACGCCGTCGAGGCCTGGTCGTCCTCGCGTCGTGCACGACGGAAAGCAGCTTCAGCATGAGCAACAGCAGGGGCAGAGGGTTGCAGGCCAACGCCCTCGGCACGTTCGACACGGTGGTGATGGCGGTCGCGGGAAGCGCTCCGGCCTACTCGATCGCCGCCACCACCGCCGTCCTCGTCGGCGCGGTGGGCCTCGCCAGCCCGGCCGCACTCCTGTACTGCGCGATCCCGATGCTGGGCATCGCGCTGGCGTTCAGCTATCTCAGCCGCATCGACGTGAACGCGGGCGCCAGTTACTCATGGGTGGGGCGAACTCTCCACCCGTTCCTGGGCTTTCTCAGCGGCTGGGCGCTGGTGGTGTCGGCGACCATCTTCATGGTGGCCGGTTCGCTGCCGGCCGGTTCGATGACGCTCGCCCTGTTCGACGAGGGCCTCGCCGACGACACCGCGCTGTCCACACTCGTCGGCGCCGCCTGGTTCGTGGCCATGCTGCTGGTCGTGCTCGGCGGCGCCCGGCTCACCGTCCGCGCCCAGCTCCTCATGTCCGGCGTCGAGCTCGCGATACTGGCCCTGTTCGCGGTCCTGGCCTTCTTCCACACGGACAACGCCCGTGCCTTCGACTGGTCCTGGTTCGGTTTCGGCCAGTTCGAGGGCATGGCCGGCTTCGCGTCCGGCGCGCTGATCGCCGCGTTCTACTACTGGGGCTGGGACGTGACCAGCAACCTCAGCGAGGAGACCCGTAACAGCCGTCGTACGACCGGACTCGCGGGCCTGATCGGGGTCGGCATCGTCTTCCTGCTGTTCGAGGTGTTCACCATCGCGGTGAACGTCGTGCTGTCCTCGACACAGGTCCGGGAGAACGAGGCCAATGTGCTCGCGGTGCTGGGCGAGGAGATCTGGCCGGGCTGGGGCGGCAAGCTGCTGATCGTCGCGGTGATGCTGTCCACCATCGCCACGCTGGAGACCACGCTGATCCAGGTCACACGCTCGCTGTTCGCGATGGGCCGCGACCGTACGATGCCGTCCGCACTGGGCAAGGTGCACCGCGAGTGGAACACGCCCTGGGTCGCCATCGTCGTGGTCGGCGCGGTGGCGCTGGTGATGTTCATCGCCTCCAACGCGCTCGGCTCGATGGGCGACATCCTCTCCGACGCGATCTCGGCGATCGGTCTGCAGATCGCCGTCTACTACGGTCTGGCGGGCCTCGCGGCCGTCGTCGCCTACCGCAAGATGCTGCTGAAGTCCGCCGCCAACTTCTTCTTCGGCGGCCTGTGGCCGCTGCTGGGCGCCCTGTTCATGTTCTGGATCTTCATCGAGTCGCTGGGCGAGCTCAGCCGCGCCGCGGTCACGATCGGCATCGGCGGACTCGCCGCCGGACTGGTCCCGATGCTCTGGTACTGGAAGAAGGGCAGCGACTACTACCGGCCCGCCAAACTGGACGCCACCCACACCGTCGAGGCGGACTACGTCCCCGCCGGCGCCGTGCCCGCGCAGTCCCGTGCCCACGAGGGTCTCTCCACCGACTTCTGAGGGGTGTGGCGATGACGCGGGATCGCTTCGCTCCCGACTTCGACCCCGACTGCGGGGACGTACCCCTCACCACGGCCCGCCAGGACATCGTCATCGGACGCTGGCAGGGTCTGAGGGAACTGCTGCGGGCGACCGGACCCGACTGGCCGGTCCGCGGCCACCGGGTCCGGCTGCTCGCCCAGGCCTGCGCGGGCAGTTCGACGGCGGAGTCATGGCTGGCCGCCGAACCGCACGGCGCCGACGCACTGGTGCTGCGGGCGGCGACCGAGACGGCCCGGGCGTTCAACCTGGCGATCGCCGCGGGCCGCGGTGTGCCGATCGACCAGCACCGCGTCGACACCGCGGTGATGGCGAGCCTCCAGGCCGCCGACGCGTATCCGGAGGACCCCACCCCATGGATCTCCCTGATCTCCGTGGCACGGCTGTACCCGGCGGGCGTACGGAGGCAGGAACTGGCGCGCTGGTGGGACGAGTTGCACCAGCGCGACCCCTACAGCGTGGAGGGTCACCTCCAGGTGCTGCACTACTACTCGTCCCGCTGGCACGGCACCCACGGCCTGATGTACGACTTCGCCCGCGACGCGGCCGGAGTGGCACCGCCGGGCTGTGCGCTGCCGGTGCTGGTGCAGTACGCCCGGGTCGAGGAGTACCGGTTCGCGCTGGACGCCGCCAAGGGCCGGCAGTCCGCGGTGGCGCTCGCCCAGCACTGGAGCAACGACGGTGCCGTCAGCGACGTACGCCGCACCTGGCAGCGCTGGATCGCCGGCCGGCCCGAGGCCGCGGTCACCCCCGCCGAGCTGCGTGACCTCAACTACCTGACGCACGCGGCCTGTCTCGCGGGCCTCGCGGATGTCGCGGGCCCGCTGTTCCGGATGCTGGGGCGGCGGGCCACCCGCACTCCCTGGTCCTACACCGGGGAGCCGGACAAGCAGATCGCCAAGTGGCGCAAGGAGGTGGGGCTGCGCGCCTGACGCGCTCGCTCCGCGTGCGGTCACGGCCGGGGCGGTTCGTCAGGGCGTGGCGTTCGGGCCGTCCGGCCGGCTGCTGCGCTGCTCGACCATCTCGCGGGTGAGCTGCTCCGTCTCCGATTCGGGCAGCCGCTCGAAGCCGTCCTCGGTGATGACCGAGACGATCGGGAAGATCCGCCGGTTGATGTCGGGGCCGCCGGTCGCGGAGTCGTCGTCCGCCGCGTCCCACAGGGCCTGGAGAGCGGCGAGCGCGGCGTCGCGCCGGGACATGCCCTTGTGGAACAGCTTCTTCAGCGCGCCCCGGGCGTAGGGCGAGCCGGAGCCCTCGGCGTGGAAGTCCGTCTTCTCGTACAGGCCGCCGGCGACGTCGAAGCTGAAGATGCGTCCCTTCTCGCCGTCGTCGGCCGTGTGGTCGTAGCCGGTGAGGAGGGGGACGACGGCGAGGCCCTGCATGGCCTGGCCGAGGTTCTGCCGGATCATGCCCGCCAGGCGCCGGGCCTTGGCGTTGAGGGACATCGGTGCGCCCTCGATCTTCTCGAAGTGCGTGAGCTCGACCTGGTACAGCTTCACCATGTCCAGTGCGAGACCGACGGTGCCCGCGAAGGCGACGGCGGTGTGGTCGTCGGCCGGGTGCACCTTCTCCAGGTCGCGCTGGGCGATGAGGTTGCCCATCGTGGCCCTGCGGTCGCCGGCGATCAGGACGCCGTCGCGGTAGGCGAGGGCCAGCACGGTGGTGCCGTGCGGGAACTGGTCGGGGGCGGCGCGCACGCCGTCGGGGAAGGGTCTGCGGGTGGGCAGCAGGGCGGGTCGGTGGGCGGTGAGGAACTCGGTGAAGGACGCGCTCCCCGGAGTGAAGAACTCCTCCCCCAGCCGTCCGCCGTGCTCGCTCTCCGTCATGACGATCCCCCTCGTGTCCCCGGTCCGACATCCGAGTCCTACCTGAAGCGGACGGACGGGAAACCCGCGGCCTGGATCACAACTCACGCCTTGCACGCACCTGTTGTGCTCACAAGGCCTTGCGTCGCACCAGCACGCCGAGCACGACCAGGCCCGGCACCAGCGGCAGCCACACGGTCAGGAGCCGGTAGCCGAGTACGGCGGAGGCGGCCGCGGCGGCCGGGGCGCCCGCGGTGGTGAGGGCGAAGGCCAGGGCGGCGTCGAGGGAACCGAGGCCGCCGGGGGTGGGCAGCAGGGCGGCGGCGCTGCTGGCGGCGAGATAGAGCAGCGCCACCCGGGCCGGCGGCAGGGAGAGCGCGACGGCCTGCGTGACGGCGATCAGGACGAGGGCGTGCAGGGCGGCGAAGGCCAGCGAACCGCCCCACAGAGCGGCTGCCCGGGGCGGGTTGGCGTGCACGGACCTGATGTCGGCGGCCACGGCGGCCAGGGCGCGCCGGCACCGGGACCACGCCAGCACGCCGGCCACACAGACGGCGGCGGCGAGGAGGGCGACGAGGATCGCTCCGGACAGCTGCGGGAACCGCAGCACACCCGGGCAGGCCAGCGCGAGCGCCACGACCAGGACGACCCGCACCACTCCGGCGGCGGTGCCCTTGACGGCGAGGGCGGTCGCCGCGCGGCCGGCCGGCAGCCCGCAGCGCATGAGAAAGCGCAGGTTGACCGCGCCGGCGCCGAGCCCGGCGGGCAGCAGATGGTTGGCGGCGGAGGCGGCGAACTGCGCTGCCACGAGCCGCCCTTGGGGAAGGTGCCGGACGACCGCGCCCTGCTGGGCGAGCGCCGCGCAGAACCAGGTCGCGGCGGCGGCCGTGCCGCCCACCAGCAGCCAGCCCTGGTCGGCGACGGCGAGCCGCACGGCCCCGCGCTCGAGGACCGGCCAGTGCCGCTGGGCGAGGCAGACCGTGCCCACCAGGACGACGAGGGTGAGTGCGGTGTGCCAGTAGACGCGTCTTCGACCGGGGGCGACGACGACCGGTTCGGACGTCATGGGCCGCCGTCCTCCCCCGCGGGCCCGATCCGTACCTGGAGCCCGTCGATCCGGTGCGCGGTCCAGTCGCGGGCGTACCCGGCCGGGCCTCCGTGCGCCGGCACGAGGTGGGCGACCGGGATCCGGCGGGCGGTGTCCTGGATCTCCGCCGCCGTTGCGTTGGTGTTGGGCCCGCTGACCGCCGCGGAGGAGCAGCCGGTGTAGTAGGCGATGGGCAGCGCCTCTTCGCCGGTGAGCAGACAGGGCGGCCGGATGCCCAGGCGGTGCAGGTCGGCCGCGGTGCGCTCCCAAGCCTGCCGGTCGGCGGTGCTGCGGCTGACGGTGCGGTCCAGGACCGCGTACTGCACCGCCAGGTGCCCGGCCAGCCCGAGCGCGACCAGGGTCGTGGCCACCGGTCGCCACTTGCCGCCCGGTGCGGTGACCAGGTGGAGCAGCCCGTCGGCGACCGGGATGGCCAGCAGCGCGTAGGCCGGCAGGAGGAAGCGGGGGGCCGCGTATCCGATCAGGAACAGATACGGGAAGGCCGCCGACGCGGCGCAGGCCAGCGTGACGAGCGTGCGTGCGGTGCGCCCGGCCCGGACGGCGACGACGAGGCCGAGGAGGGCGAGCAGCGGAAGGACGTACCACCACACGGTGATCACGGGGTGGGGCATCGAACCGGTGCACGGACGGCACAGGGTGCGCCCGACGAGGCTGCGCATCTGGTCGTCGACGGCGAGGTTCCAGCCGAGTCCGCCCTGGATGCGGGAGCCGTCGTGCATCCGCTGCGCCAGACCGCCGTAGCTGAGGTACGCCTCCACCACCCACTGGGCGGCGCCGAGGACGGTTCCCGCGAGGAGGGCGACGAGCACCCGCCAGTGGCGCAGCGCCACCGCGAGGGCGAGGAGGGGCAGGGTCACCCAGACGGCGTCGGTGGGCCGCATGAGCGCCATGAGGGCGGCACCCGCAGCGACACCCCACAGGTTGGCCGGGGCGCGCAGGAAGGAGCCGACGCAGACCAGCGCGCCGATCGCCACCCAGTAGTTGGGCATGGCCTGCGGGCCGTAGTAGACCGTCACCCACAGGGAGGCGAAGAGCGCCCCGGCGCCGGCGAGGACACGGGCCGGGAAGACCCCACGCCAGACGCGCAGGGCGAGGTAGAGGCCGATGCCCGAGAGCACGGCCAGGTAGACGCGCAGCAGTGACGTGGACGTCGACCAGGACGCGATGGGTGACACCAGCAGCGAGATGCCACGCGCGCGTGGTGCGCTGAAGTAGGAGGGTGGCGCCTGAGCGCTGACCTGGCTGACGTAGACGGTCTCGTCCCAGCCGAGGCCCATCCAAGGGCGTACGAGTACCAACTGGGCGAGGACGAACGCACCGGCCACCACGGCGAGGAGGACGTCACCGCGCCTCCGCCGGGCCGCACCGGGCACGGTCGCCGTGTCGCGCCGTCGCCCACTCACGAGCGTCGCGTTCGCGCCGTGCACCATCGTCCACCCCTTACCCCTACGCGTCGCAGGGTTTCTGAGACCCCACGGCCATGAGCTGGGGAAATAGAGAAAACACGGACAAACTAACCCGCGTCCGGCCTGTGCGCAGCGCGAAGTTCGGCCAGGTGCCTGATATTTCGTCCGATTATCGGCGCAACCGTTGCGTCAGTCGTGCGGGAACGAGTGGTGCTCGTGGGCGACGAGCCAGCGGCCGCCCTGTTTGCGCAGACCGAAGGTCAGGCGCAGGCGGAGGCCGGGGTGTTCGACGAGTTCCTCGGGGGTCGCGCAGCGCAGGAGGGCGTGGGCGTAGGCGACCTCGGAGCCGGCGGTGACGTCGAGGGACTCGATGTCGAAGCAGGCGCCCTGGGCCTGCCAGGCGAAGAAGGGCGGCCAGGCGGCGCTGTAGGCGGCCAGTCCGTGGATGCCGTGGTGGGGCGGCGGGACGTCGTACATGACGATGTCCTCGGCATGGTCGGCCAGTACACCGTCGAGGTCGCCCCGGTGGACGGCGTCGGCCCAGTTCGTGATCAGGGTGCGGATCTGTGAGGCGTCGTCGGGCACGGTGGCGGCTCCCTCCTGTGTCCCCTCGCCATCCTCCCCGTCGCCCTGAGTCCCCGCGCGGCGGTGGGTGACACACTCTGCGGTGTGCCGCTGACATTGGACGACCTGCTCATCCGTGCCCGTGCCCTCGCCCAGGGCGACCGGCGCGCGATCCTCGGCATCGCGGGCAGCCCCGGCGCGGGCAAGACGACACTCGCCGAGACCCTGGTGCGGGAACTCAACGCGGGCGGGGAGCCATGGGTCGCGCACGTCCCCATGGACGGCTTCCACCTCGCCGACGTGGTACTGGACCGGCTCGGACTCCGTGACCTCAAGGGCGCTCCGGACACCTTCGACGCGGCGGGATACGCGGCGCTGCTGCGGCGGCTGCGTGCGGAGGAGGACGAGGACATCGTGTACGCGCCCGGCTTCGAGCGGGTGATGGAGCAGCCGATCGCGGGCGCCGTGCCGGTGCCGCCGACGGCCCGCCTGGTGGTGACCGAGGGCAACTACCTGCTGCTGGACACGGGCGCGTGGGTACGGGTGCGGCAGCAGCTGGACGAGGTGTGGTTCTGCGAGCTGGACGAACAGGAGCGGCTCCGGCGGCTGGTGGCCCGGCACGAGCGGTTCGGCAAGGAGCACGACGAGGCCGTGGCCTGGGTGCTGCGCACGGACCAGCGCAACGCCGACCTGGTCACGGCGACCCGCGACCGTGCGGACCTGGTCGTCCCCACCCGGGCCCTGGAGCGCCGTCAGGCAAGGTCGTAGGCACGCCTCGCCCGCTCGACCTCGTCGAGGTGGCCGGCGGACCAGTCGGCGAGGTGCGCGAAGAGCGGGGCGAGGCTGCGGCCCAGCTCGCTGATCTCGTACTCGACCCTGGGCGGAACCTCGGCGTGATACGTGCGCACGACCAGCCCGTCCCGCTCCAACTGCCGCAGCCGCTGGGTGAGGACCTTCGGCGTGATCTTCGTGATGCGCCGCTCCAGCTCGACGAAGCGCTGCCGGCCGTGCGCGTGCAGGCTCCACAGGATCGGGGTGGTCCAGCGGCTGAACACGATGTCCACGACCGGGCCTATGGGACAGGCGAGTGCGGGGTCGGTCGTCACCTCGACCTTCATACGCATCCCTCCGGGATAGCCACTTTCCTCTAGGTACCTACTATACCCGCGCTGTTAGCGTCCCTTCATCGGCAGCAAAGCTGATTTCACAAGGGAGTTACTCATGATCGTGGTGACGGGGGCGACGGGCAACGTCGGCCGGGAGCTCGTCCGGACGCTGGCCGCCGACGGCACGCGGGTGACCGCGACCTCCCGGCGGATCGCCGACGGGGACGTGCCGCAGGATGTCCGCGCGTGGCCGGCGGATCTGGCGGACGCCGAGAGTCTCAGGGCCGTGCTCGACGGAGCCGATGCTCTCTTCCTGCATGACGGCGGGCTGTCCGCGCACCTTCTCGACGTTCCGCATCTCATGGACGTCGCCAAGGCCGGCGGGGTCCGGCGGGTCGTGCTGCTGTCCTCGCTGGGGGTCGCGACCAGGCCGGAGTCGGCCTCGCACGGTGGCATCGGGCGGGCCATCGACGAGGCCGTACGCCAGTCGGGCCTGGAGTGGACGATCCTACGGCCGAACGGTTTCCACACCAACGCGTTCGCCTGGGTCGAGTCCGTGCGCACCCAGCGCACCGTCGCCGCCCCGTTCGGCGACGTCGGTCTGCCCACGGTCGACCCCGCGGACATCGCCGCGGTCGCCACGGTGGCACTGCGCGAGGACGGACACACCGGACAGACCTACGAGTTGACCGGCCCGGGCCTGGTGACGCCCCGTCAGCAGGCAGCGGCTCTCGGCACGGCGGTGGGCGAGCCGGTCCGGTTCATCGAGCTCAGCCGGGACGAGGGCCGGGCTCATCTGCTGCGCTTCATGCCCGAACCCGTGGCCGACACCACCCTCGACGTCCTCGGCGCCCCCACCCCTGCCGAACAGCGCGTCAGCCCCGACATCGAACGCGTCACCGGCCGCACCCCGGGCACGTTCGCCGACTGGGCGCGACGCCATGCCGCCATGTTCCGGTAGGACTTACCGCATGGGGTTGGACATCACCGTGCTCGCCGTCGACTGGGAGCGACTCGAGGCGACACCGTTCACGGAACGGCTCGGGCTGCTCGAGGACGCGGCGCTTCCCGAGGACGAGATCGACTGGGACGCGGAACCGCGGAAGGGCTGGGTGTTCCCGGCGGCGTCGAACGTGCCATGGTGCGGGCGGTACGAGTTCCACAGCACCACCGGCTCGTACAAGCCGCACTTCTGGGCGGGACAAGCCTGGGAGGACGTACGGGACTTCGCCGGCCCAGCGCTGCGGGAGCAACTGAACGGGTTCCTGGGCCCGTTGCTCCGGGACGAGGACGACAGCGGCCTCTTCCCGGCCGACCCCGATCCTTGGCGCCCCAGGCTGCTGCTCGTCTGTCCCCCGCCGACCGTCTCCGCGCTGTCCGTCCACTGGGCCCTGGCGGAACCGCTGTTGGAGAGTCTGCGCGAGCCGTTCGCCGTGCACGCGGCTTCGCCGGGGCGATGGATCGAGGACTTCGACGAGTTCTCGGTGCTGCTGCGCGAGTGGGCGGTGGTGGTGGGCGAGGCCGACCAGCGGGGCTGGGGACTGGTCGGCCTGCCCCTGTGACTCAGAGGTGCAGCGTCAGTTCCGGTTCACCGTGGGCGTCGCCCGCGATGTCACCGATCACGGCGGTGAACGCCTCGGTCCGGACCGTCAGGCCTTCGGTGCCCTGCTCGACCGTCACCGTGAACGTGCCGCCGGGACCGTAACGCACCGCGAAGACATGCAGGTCCTCAGGCGCGTCCGGGACCGGGTCGGCCTCCAGGGCCGTCGAGGAGACCAGGTGGCTCCAGCCCTCGTCGGGGTTGCCGTAGCCGCGGGGGTCGGCGGCCAGCGCGAAGGCGGCCTCCTGCTGGGTGGCCTCCGAGCGGGCATCGAAGTGGTCGGCGCCCTCCGACTGCGGGTGGGTCAGCCGGAGTTCGCCGACGGAGGCGACCTGGGCCTCGGCGGTCCGCCGGACCCGGTCGCCGTCGTCCGTGGCGTACGGCATCCCGGCGAGCAGATACGGCGTGCCGGGCAGGCGTTCCACGGCGACCGTCACCCACAGGCTCGTGCCGTCGGTGACGTACAGGGACCGCACGTGCCGCAGGACGTGGTCGCGGCCGACGACCGGCTTGGTGACCAGCTTGGCCACGAGGCCCTCGGCGCGGACGTCGCGGACCCGGACCTCGCCCATCGGGCGGCAGAACACGAAGCCGTCGACGACCGGGCCGTACCCGTGCTGACGGTCGACGGCGGCGGGCAGGCAGTACGTGCCGTCCGCCTCGATCACCGACGGCGTCATGTGGCCGTCGAAGGCCACCGACACGGTTCCCGCCCGGAGTTGATGACGGACGGGGGCGGCCGACGGCGTACGGTGCCAGCGCGTCGTGTCCTCGATCTGCCAGACCAGCATCCACGCGAAGTGCCCGTCGACCCCGCCGTCCGCCTTCACCGCGTGCCGGGCCCAGCGGCTGTCGCCCCGGTAGCGGCCCAGGTCGGAGCCGATCCGGGCGCCGAAGTAGCGCAGACCCAGGACCGACTCGAACGCGGAGTGCTGCTCGCTGTAGCGGGGGCCGCCGTTGTCGAAGCCGCCGCCCGTCAGGCGGGCGTCGATGTAGCGGGCGAGGGCGTCGCCGTCCTCCGCGAAGATCTCCTCACCGCTGACCCGATGGGCCTGGGCGAGGAAGGACAGGGAGATCGGGCCGTAGTTGTTGTCGTAGGCACCGCCGTGCTCGGGGGGCAGCAGGGCGCCGCGGTCGCGGACCCGGAGGGCGCGGATCCTGTCGACGTACAGGTCCACGGCGCGCCCGCGGACCGACTCCCGTTCCGGCGACGGCAGATGGCTCGCCAGCATCAGCCCGCCCACGACGCAGCCGATCGCCTGGTTGCCCGCCTCCTGCGGGTTGAAGAACGTCGCCTCGGTCAGCCAGCGCCAGTAGCCGCGGGCCACCTCGACCAGCTCGACGCGCTGCGCGTCGTCGACGAGACCGTCCGCGGCGTCCAGCAGATTGACCGCCTGGAGCAGCGCCCACACCGTGCTGGGCCAGTCACCGATGGGGTGCGCGCCTGCCGCGAGGGTGTAACGGGCGTACGGCAGACCGGAGTTGCGGACCCTCAGGTTCGGATAGCCGGGGTTGTCCTCGACGTAGACCCGCTCGCGCAGATGGAAGGCGAGGCTGCGGCGCACCACTTCCGGCAGCCGCGGGTCCTTGGTGCGCTGCCAGGCGAACGCGAGGAGCGAGGTGATGCCGAGTGAGGTGTCACCGATGTCGTCGACACAGTCGGGGTGTTCGAGGTTGCCCTCCGGCGTGAGCCGGGCCAGGGCCTGCTCGACGACGTCGGCGAGGACGGCATCGTAGGCCTCCGGGGTGTCCGGGAGGTCGTGCAGCGGGCCGCGCTGGTGGAGGAGGTGCACGGGTGGATCAGCCCTTCATGCCTGAGATGTGGCGCGCAGTGTGAGGGTCAGTGTCTGCGGTCCGTGCCCACCGAGGTAGACGCGGTTCCCGGTCGTCGCGTCGGTGCCGCCGACCACGGTGTAGTCCTGCCCCGGGTCGTAGCGCAGTACGTCGCTCCGGTCCGGTCCGGCGAGCGGTTCGCCCGTCTCGACGGCGGCCTCGACCCGGATCTCGTCGTCGCCGACGCGGTAGGTCAACGGCTCGGTCGTCATGCACCAGCTTCCGTCGCCGAGCGGTACGGCGCCCTGCGGCTCGCCGCCCGGCCGGAAGGTCAGTTCGAGGGCCCAGGGCACCGGTGGGCCGCCGATGTCGATCCGCAGGTCGGCCCCGTCCTCCCGCAGGTCGACCTCGACTCGGGTCGTGTGGGAGATCTCGTCCTGAGGGCGGTCGGGGAAGGCCATCGCCGCGGAGAAGCGACCCTCGTCCACCAGACGGTAGGCGCCGTCGTCGCGCCTCCGGTCCTTCGGGAGCGGCTGGTAGTAGGCGGTTGTGAGGGTTCCGGTGAGCCGGTACCGGTTGTCGGCGAGCTGTTCCATGTCGGCGGCGCGGAACGGGCCCAGGTCGAAGAACCCTCGCGAGAGGCGGACCGCGTCGAGGACGGCGGCACCGGCGAACAGGCGCAGGAAGGTGGGGTTGCAGGCGAGACCCGAGCGGATGCTCCGGTGCTCGGGCACGTCGGAGCCGCCGTACACCACGGTGTGCGTGGTGGCCGAGGCGTGTGCGGCGAGGCGTGCGGTGGGGAGGTACCGGTCGCGCGGGAGCTTCTCCGCGTCCGGTGCCGGCAGGGCGCGGCACAGATCCGGGGTGAGGAGGGTCTGGGCGAGCAGGTCGGGGTCGTCGATGCCGTCGACGGCCGCCAGGCGGGCCGCGCGGGCGAAGTCGCCCCGGCCGGTACGGATCGCGAGCAGCCGGTAGTGCGGCAGGTAGGGCCACAGCGAGAACGAGAGCTTCTGGTCCTGCCGTCGTGAGTGGACGGTCTCCACCGTGCCGTCCGGCCTGATCAGGTCCAGGGTGGTGGCGAGGTTGCGTTCGACGGCGGCCGACAGATCGGTCCGGCCGAGCGCCTCGGCCAGCAGGAGCAGCGCCGGGTTGGTCACGATGGACGCGTAGACGGCGCTGCGTTCCGAGTACAGGCCGTCCGTGTCGATGTCGACGCCCTCGGCGAGCCACTGCTCGACGCGGTCGAGCAGCCGGTCGTCCGGGAAGGACCGGTGCAGTCTGGCCAGCGCCGCGGACAGTTCCCAGCGGTGGTTCGGGGTGTGCACGCCACCGGTCAGAAGACTGTCGGTGGCGGCGTCGGCGATCTCGGCGAGCGCTGCCGTGACGTCGCGCAGTTCCGGCCCGGCGGCTCCGGCGAGGACGTGCGCGTCGCACACGTCGTTGACGGTGAACGCGGAGTCCGGCGGTGACTGGACGTTGTCGCCGCCCGCGAAGAGGCCGGAGGCCGTCTGCACGGCCCGCAGGGCACGGAGGTGGGTCATCGCGGCGGCGACGGCCCAGCCGCTGCCGTGCAGGGTCGAGTCCGGGGAACGGTACGCCGCGATCAGGGTCTTCACCCGGCGGGCCAGCACGCGGTGGGTCACGCCGACGGGTTCCACGTCCGGGCCGGCCGCCAGCAGGCAGGCCGCCAGCGGGGCGGCCTGTCGGTCGGCCGCGCGGGCCACCGCGCGGCCGAACTCGTGGTCGAGCGGGACGGGCAAGATCAGTCCTTCAGGCCGGCGTTGATGTCGGCGTTCATGACGTACTTCTGGAACACCAGGAAGACGACGATCAGCGGGATCATGGAGATGACCGAACCGCCCAGCAGCACCGACCAGTTGATGTTCTGCGCACCGACGAGGCTCTGGATGCCGATCTGCACGGTGAACTTATCGGGGTCGTTCAGCATCAGCAGCGGCCAGATGTAGTCGTTCCACCGCCACTGGAACGACAGGATGGCGAGCGTCAGCATGATGGGCCGGGAGAGCGGCACCATGATCCTCAGGAAGATCGACAGCTCACGCGCGCCGTCGATGCGGGCGGCCTCGATGAGCTCGTCGGGGACCGTCAGGAAGAACTGGCGGAACATGAAGCAGCCGGTCGCGGTGAGCAGGGCCGGGAGGATGATGCCGGAGAGCGAGTTGTAGAAGCCGAGGTCGCGGACCACCAGGAACAGCGGGGCGAGCATGACTTCGGCCGGCAGCATCGTGGTGGCCAGGATGCAGAGGAAGAAGGCCTTGAGCCATTTGTTGTCGTACTTGGCCAGCGCGTAGCCGGTGCAGCAGCTGACTCCCACGGTGAGGATCGTCGCGATCACACACACGAGGGTCGTGTTGATGAAGTACTGGGCGAAGTTGGCGCTTGCCCACGCTTCCTTGTAACCCGACACGGTGGGGTTGTCCGGGAACACCGTCAGCGGAAGGGAGAACAGGTCTCCCGCCGGCTTGAAGGAACTGAGGACGAACCACAGCACCGGAATCCCGTAGAGGCCCGCCAGGATCCACAGCAGAGTCGTCGGGGCAATCGCGCGCCGAAGCCCGCCGGTTGCCGAGCCACGGGGCCTCTTCTTGGAGACGGCCCGTACGGAGTCGGCGTCGGCCTTGCGCGGCATGTCTGTGGTTGTCATCGGTTCTCCACCCGCCGGTTGACCATCATCTGGATGGCCGCGACGCCCATCAGGATGAGCATGAGCACGAACGACGCGGCGCTCGCGTAGCCGATCTGGCCGGACTTGAAGCCGGTCTGGTAGATGTACTGGACCAGCAGGTTGTTCGACGTTCCGGGTCCGCCGTTGTTGAGGGAGGCGAACACCGCGTATTCCTTCATCGCGTGAATCGTGTTGAGCAGGATGACGATGAAGGACGTGGGGGCGATGCTCGGCAGGGTGATACTGAAGAACTGGCGCCACGGACCGGCGCCGTCGAGCGCCGCCGCCTCGTAGTACGACGTCGGTACGTTCTTGATCGCCGCGATGAACAGCAGCATCGAGAAGCCCGTCCAGGCCCAGGCCGCCGCCACCACGACCACGATCAGCGACAGGTCCGCGTTCGACTGCCAGGGAACGGCGCTTCCGCCGACCTTCTCGATGAGGTAGTTGACCAGTCCGAAGTTCTCACCGAACAGCCACCGCCACAGGACACCCACGATGATGGGCGACAGCAGCCACGGGATGAAGAAGAAGATGCGGGCGACCGACGCGCCCTTGGCGTGTTTGCTCACCAGCAGGTTGGCGATGAGCAGCGAGAGCACGAAGTTCAGTGGGACGAAGAGCACGGTGTACAGCAGCGTGCGAATCAGCGCGTCGTAGAACGTGGAGTCCCCGGCCAGGTTCTGGTAGTTGTCCAGTCCGATGAACTGGAACGCCCCCACGCCTGTGTAGTTCGTGAAGGAGTAGACCAGCCCGATCACCGCCGGCCAGACGAAGAACAGCGCGAACAGCACGACATTGGCCGCGATGAGGACGAGCGGCGCGACGGTGTACTTGCTGCGGCTCCTGGGCGGGCTCACGGACACGTCCGAGGCGCGTTTTGTCATCTTCCTGACTCCGTGCTGGTGGATTGGATTGCGGTGGGCTCACGCCATGAGCCCGGCATCACATGGGTGGCCGGCTGCCGGGCGGCGTCGACACGCCGCCGCCCGGCAGCCGGCCCACGATCAGCCGCCGACCTGCTGGTTGTAGCCGGCCACGATGTTCTCCAGGGCCTTGTCGGCCGACTGCTCGCCGTTGATCGCCTTGCCGAGCTCCGCCTTGGTCGGGTCGTCGGCGAGGCTCTTGCCCTTCAGCACCCAGTTCGTCTGGGCCTTGTTGAAGTAGCCGGAGATCGGGTCGTAGAGCGGGATCGACTCGTTGTAGAGCTTGAACGCCGCCTGCGCCGCCTCGGACTTGAAGGGGTACGTCGGGTTCAGACCGGTCTCGACGGGCAGGAAGCCGGACGCCTCGCACAGCGCCTGGTAGTGGGCCGGCTCGTACAGCCAGGACAGGAACTTCTTCGCGGCGGCGGCCGCGTCGGCGTTGTTGTTGAAGCCCACCGTCATGCCGCCGCTGTTGACGTCACTGGCCTGGACCGGCTGGGCGGGGGTCGGGACGCTCGCCCACTCGAACTTCGTGATGCTCTCCGCGAAGGAGGCAACCTGCCACACGCCGGACCAGTAGGCGACGACGTCACCGCTCTGGAACATGGCCGACGGGTCGGCGCCGCTGGTCCACACCGACTTCGGCATGACCTTGTCGTCGTTCCATCCGACGAAGGTGTTCACGGCCTTCTTGGTCGCCGCGTCCACCGAGAACTTGCCGGAGTCGTCGGCGTGGACGTACTTCCCGCCCTTCTCGTACACCATGGCGCGCAGCCGGGACGGCGACTGGTCGAAGGTCAGGGAGTACTTGGCGTCGGTCTTCTCCCGGACCTCGTTCGCCGCCTTGATGAACTCGTCCCACGTCCAGGTCTTGTCGGGCGAGGTCGGGTAGTCGACGCCGGCCTTCTCGAAGAGCGACTTGTTGATGAACATGCCGGACGCGGTGACGTCCGAGGGGATGGACAGCACCTTCCCGGACGAGTCCTTGGCGACGAAGTTGGCGTTGATCTTGTTCGCCTTGTTGTTGGCGATCTCACTGAGGTCGATCAGCTTGTTCGACCAGATCGGGTCCAGCGCCGGCACGGCCGCCACGTCGGGCAGCGAGTTCGCCTGCGCGGAGTTGCGCAGCTTCGTCGTGTAGCCGTCGTAGGGGATGTTGACGAGCTTGACCTTGACGCCGGTTTCCTTCTCGTACTGCGCCACCATCTTCTTCCAGCCCGCGTCCTGCCCCGGAACCGTGGAGATCCAGAACGTCAGCGACTTGGAGGTACCGCCCGAGTCGGAGCCCCCACCGCAGGCGGAGAGCAGCAGGGCGCCTGCCGAAGCCACGGCAGCGAGGGGAACCATGCGGCGCATGCCGCGGCCGAGTCGGCTGGAGCGCCGCACACCTACATTGGTCATCTTCGATCCCTTTTTCGTCGCAGGGGACGGAGCACGGCGCCGATCAAGGCGGCACGGGTGCATCTTGCAGGAGAAGTCGCTCTCCGGGGGCGCGGCCTCGCCCGGCCGCGTCTTCCTGACGGGCGAGGATCCCCGGCCTTCATGGCCGTCACCGCACGGGCACGCCCTCGTGCGGTTGCCGTACGTCAGTACGGGCGGGACGCTCGCTCCAAGCCGGCGTCCCGGCCGACTTAGAAAGCGCTTGTCCGGACATTGGCAGACCGAGCCGGAAACCGTCAATCCTTGGCCCGTGCCACATCGGTCACGGTTTGGACTCCCCGGGCGACGGCGAGCCGGGAAGCACCCACGACGGTGCCGAGATCGCCCACCGTGCTGCTGACCACCTCGGTGGGCCAGCTCAGCCGTGCCATCTCCGATCGCACCCCCGCCAGGAGCTGGGGATCCGCGCCGGTGCTGCCGCCCAGCACGATCAGTCCGGGGTCCAGTACGGCGGTCACCGCGGCGGCCAGGCGGCCGATGTCGGCGGCGTGCCGGTCCACGACCGCACGGGCCGCCGCACGGCCCTCCTGGGCGAGCGCGAAGAGCTCGTCGGCGGTGCGCGGGCAGGGCCCGTCGGCCTCCGGCCAGGCGTCGGCGGCCCGGCGTACCAGCGAGCGGGCGCCGATGTACTCCTCCAGGGCCTCCTGACGCGGCTCCACGCCGTCGTCCCAGGGGTAGGGCAGCCGGGCGAGCTCACCGGCTGCCCCGTTGGCCCCGCGCAGCACCTGGCCGCCGACGACGATGCCGAGACCGATACCGACGCCGATGCGCAGATAGCCGAAGGATGCGCGGCCCCGGGCGGCACCCTCGTGCAGCTCGGCCAGCGCGGCGCAATTGACGTTGTTCTCCAGATGGACCGGGACGCCCTTCGGCAGAGCGACGGCCATGGCGTCGAAGACGGGCCCGGCCTTGGCGGTGGCGGGGCGGGCTCCCGCGCCGTCCTGCTCCGCGGCGACGTCACCGACGGCGACGACGATGGAGCGCAGCGGAGCGCCGTCGGGCAGCGCGAAGACGGCCTCGCGCACGACGTCGGCGGCCTCGTCCCGGGAGCCGGTGGCCTGGGCGAGCAGGGTGCCGTCCAGGGCGCAGCCGCGCACCCGGGTGAGGGCGGGGCCGAGATCGACGGCGAGCACCGCTCCGGCGGCCGGTCCCAGGCCGTATACGGCGGCGGAGCGGCCGGTGGCGCCGGAGGCGGTGCCGGAGTGGGCGGCGAGGCGGGCGCTCTCGAGTTCCGCGACGGCGGAGGACACCGTCGGCTTCGACAGGCCCGCCAGGCTCGCGAGCTGCGGGCGGGTAGCCGTGCCGGCCTGTGCCAGCACGGCGAATACAGCGCTGGCGCTCTCGGTCAGACGGGGGGCTTCCGCCACGTCGTGTTCCACAGTTCTCCCACGGAGGTCGAGCGCCGTGCCCCGGGTCGAAGCGTCTTCACGGGGTGCGGCGATGGGATGCCATGACGTCACGCGTTCCCGCCCCGCAGCGGCCCTGCGGTGGTCGAGTGCGCGATTTCTCTTGACGCACTGTACTTCGTTAGTTAACTTCCTAACGAACGTCACGGTACTCGCCTGCCGTGGTCCGTCAGAGGCCCGTCCCGGGGCTTCCCTAGTTCTTCAACTGCCCTTCCTCCGGCACGGTTTCGCCCGCCGTCGCATGCTTCAGCGCACCGACGAAAGAGGATCCGTGCAGGACGCCACACTTTCCGGCCCGCTCGTGGTCGGTATCGACGTGGGCGGCACCAAGACGCATCTGCGCGCCTTCGCGGGCGACACCCCGGTCGCCGATCACGTCCGCTCCAGCAGCGGCTGGCGGCCGCACGACCCCGTGACCGCCGCCGCCTGGCTGGCCACGCTGGCCGCCGACGCCCTGCCGAGGGGCGCCCGCCCGTCCGCACTGGCGGTCGGCGGACATGCCTGCGAGACACCTCGCCAGTGCGCTCAGATCCGCACCGCCCTGCAACTCCACTTCGACGCGCCCGCACTGGTCGTGGGCGACGCCGAACTCCTCGTGCCCGCAGCGGGACTGGACAAGGGGGTCGGCCTGGTGGCCGGTACCGGTTCGGTCGCGGTGGGCCGCTTCCCCGACGGACGCCCCGCTCAGGTCGGCGGCTGGGGTGCGGTCCTCGGCGACGAGGGCGGCGCCGCCGGTCTCGTCCGTGAGGCCGCACGCGCCGTCTGGGCGGCCCATGACCGCGGCGAGGAGCCCGACGCGCTCGCGCACGGTCTCGTCGCCTCCTTCGAGGTCGCCGAAGTCCCCGCGATCGGGGCGGCGCTGGAAGCCGCCAAGGACATCTCCGCCGAGTGGGGCCGGCACGCCCCGGCCGTGTTCGCCGCCGCCGAGGCGGGCTCACCGCTCGCCCTCACGGTCATCGAGGAGGGCGGCCGGTCGCTGGCCGCGCTCGTCGAGCGACTCGCCGCACGCGGAGTCGCGGTGGACGACGTGGTGGTCGCGGGCAGCACCGTCCTCGCCCAGCCCGTCCTCTACGACGCCTTCGCCTCCGCCCTCTCGGACAGGGTGCCCGCAGCCAGGCCACAGCCCCTGCGGGTACCGCCGGTCGAGGGGGCGGTGGCGCTGGCGCGTTCACTCCTGTGACACCCGCCGGACGCCGGGCCCACCCCCGTCCGACACGACTCGCCCGTAGATCTTCGCTCGTAAGCCTCATGGGGCACCTCGCGGCTCGCTCCTCCTCCCGCGCCCCACGGGCTGTCATCGCTCGACTCCCCCGGCCGCACGGCCGAAGAACTCAAGAGAGGCAGCAGCATGCCGTCATCCGCCGGGTCCCGCTCCACGTCGTCGGTCAGTGAACTCGCCGTGAACAGAAGGGGGTTCCTGAGGACCTCCATCGGTGTCTCGGCCGGCGTCCTGGCCGCGCCCACCTTCGCTTCCTGGCTCGGGGCCGCGGACGCGAAGGCCGCCACGAGCGCCGCCGCGTTCGTCGACGACTACAAGACCAACATCACGGCGAACCAGACCGCCGAGACCAACGCGGTGATCCGTGCCCTCGGCGGCTTCGCCGAGATCTGGAAGACGGGCGGCGCCTGGAACACCGGCACGCCGCTGCTTCCCGAGATCCTGCGCGCCAACATGCGCTACTGCGCCCACATCACGCGTGCACGCACCGACGCTGAGGCGAAGGAAGCGTTCATCTACGACCGTCAGCACCAGAGTTACTCGGTGATCGGCGGACTCGGTCCGCTCGCCGACCTGTACAGGACGGGCGCCAAAGCAGTCACTTCGATCACCACGGCGCCGGACGGCACCCCCGCCGGGAAGGTCAACGACGCCGTGCCCGCCGACGCCCCCGCCGGGTCCGCGCTCGGCGCGGGCTCGTACGACTCGGAGCTCGGCAAGGTGGCCAAGCTCGTCGACACCGTGCGCGGCCCCTTCGCCTCCAGCAACCCGGCCAAGTTCGCCTTCCAGTACCCGCGCCCGTGGCGGATGAACGAGGACAGCGAGGTCGTCGACACCGGCAGGAAGGACGCGTTCGGCTTCCCCGTCTACGAGTCGGAGGTGATCGTCGCCCCGCAGCTGTTGCGTCAGCGCGGCGAGACCCCGGCCGAGGACGGCGGCTTCCCGAGCGGACACACCAACGCCATACATCTGGCGGCCCTGGCGTTCGCCTACGCCGTGCCCGAACGCTTCCAGGAGCTGGTGACCCGCGCCTTCGAGCTCAGCCACACCCGGATCATGTCGGGCATGCACTCCACGGTCGACGTCCTCGGCGGCCGCGTCATGGCCACCGCCCTGGCCGCCGCCGCTCTGGCCGACCCGGCGAACGCGGACCTCAAGGCCGCGGCGCGCGCCCAGGCCCTCGCCTACTTCGAGGCGCAGACCGGCTCGACGGCGGACACGCTCTTCGCCTACGCCCACTCGGACGCCTCGGACGCGTACGCCGACCGCGACGACAACGCCTGCCTGGTCGGGCCCAAGCTGACGTACGTCCTCACCCGTCGGGGCCGCAGCACACCGCTGACCGTGCCGAAGGGCGCCGAGGTGCTGCTGGAGACGCGTCTGCCCTACCTGGACGCCGAGCAGCGGCGCGAGGTGCTGCGCACGACCGCGCTGCCCTCCGGGTACGTCCTGCTGGACGGCTTCGAGCAGTGGGGCCGGCTCAACCTCTTCGCCGCGGCGGACGGTTACGGCTCCTTCGACACCGACGTGACCGTCGCGCTCGACACCTCGGCCGGTGGCTTCGGTGCCGCCGACACCTGGCGCAACGACATCGACGGCGACGGCTCTCTGACCAAGCGCGGCACCGGCACCCTCACCCTGACCGGCCACAACCGGTACACGGGCGGCACCGTGGTGCGCGAGGGCGTCCTGTCCGCCGGCTCGGCGCACGCCCTCGGCCACGGCGACGTACGGGTGTCGGGCGGCACGCTGCGGGTGGCGACCAAGTCGTCGGTGCAGATCCACGGGACGTACGCCCAGGAGTCCTCGACGCTCGACGTGACGCTGCGTTCGGGCCGCGGTCCTGCCCTGGAGGTGACGCGGCGCGCGGTGCTCGGCGCGGGCAGCGTGCTGTCGCTGCGGCTCGACGCCGACAAGCCGCCGGCGGCCGGGAGCGTGGTGCGCGTGCTCGGCGCCGCGGGACTGCGCGGCCGGTTCGACCGGGTGGAGCTGAACTCCGACACGCTGCGGGCCGTACCCGTCTACACGGCGGAAGGTCTGTCGGTACGACTCCTGAAGCGGTGACACCCTGAGGGGCGGGAGCTGATGCAGAGTAGGCGCATGAGGCGCCCTCGCATCGTTCCCGCCCCCGCGCGGCCCACGTCATCGCGGGGCAGATGATGGCGCGCGAACTGCACCCGGTCCTCGAACCGGAGACGCCCCCCGAAGTACCCGCCCCGCGGCCGGCGGGCCGGTCGGGCAGGCCCTGGCTCGTGCCGCTCCTCGTCGTGCTGCTGCTCGCCCAGATGGCCTTCGCCATGGTGACCACCGCCGTGCAGCAGACGCCGACCATCGACGAGCCCGTGTACGTGGGCACCGCCGCCGACTCCCTGCACGAGCACGAGATCCGCTACAACCCCGAGCACCCGCCGCTGGGAAAGCTCGTCATCGCGGTCGGGGTGGCCCTCGCCGATCCGCGCTACGACCCCTCCTTCAGCGGCGATCAGGGGCAGGTCGGACGGCATCTGCTGTACGAGTCCGGCAACGACCCCTGGCAGGTCATGCTGTGGGCCCGGCTGCCGGTGATCGTGCTGACGCTGGCGTTCGGGCTGGTGGTCCTCGCCTTCGCCCGTGAACTCGTCGGCCCGGCGGGCGGCGTCGTGGCGCTCGCCCTGTACGCCTTCTCCCCCGACGTGATCGCGCACGGCTCGCTGGCCACCCTCGACGTGCCCACGGCCGGCTTCCTGCTGACGTCGGTGTGGCTGCTGTGGCGGGCGCGCCGCCGGCCGCGGCTGTACGTGCCGCTCGCCGGGCTGGCCGCCGGGGCGGCGCTGGCGACGAAGATGAGCGCGCTGGCAGCCGTTCCGGTGCTGCTGGCACTCGCCGCCTGGTCGGTGTGGCGCCACGACTCCCACGACCGTCGCAAGGCGCTGGCGCGGGCGGCCGCGGGCGCGGGTGTCGTGGCGGTGGTCGCGATCGCCGTCGTATGGCTCTCCTATCTGGTGGTGGATCCGCGGCTGCGCTGGACTCCGCAGCAGCATGTGCCCGTCGTGCACGGTCTGCGGGCGCTGCTCGTCGATCTGATGCCGTTCCCGGAGGCCTACCGGGACGGGATGCGGGTGCAGTTCGGCTTCGAGAACCATCCGTGGCAGGGGTTCCTGTTCGGGCGGCTCTACACCGGCTCCCTCTGGTACTACCTGCCGGCCGCGCTGCTGGTGAAGACCCCGCTCGGCATGCTCGCCCTGTGGGCCGCGGGTGCCGTCGCGGTCGTGGCGGTACGGCGGTTGCGGCCCGCGGCGCCCTATCTGCTGGTCCCCACCGCCGTGCTGCTCGCCGCGGCCATGACCGGCTCCCGGGACTTCGGCACCCGGTACGCCGTGTTCGTGCCGATGTTCCTGGCGGTGGCGGCGGCCGGTGTTCTCGCGGTGCGACGGCGGTGGGCCGTTGCCGCGGCGGGGGCGCTGGTGCTGTTCGTCGCGGTCAGCTCGGTGCGTACGTTCCCCTACTATCTGCCGTACTCCAACGAGGCGTTCGGCGGTCCGGCCCAGACGCGTCTGCGGCTGCACGACTCCAACGTGGACTGGGGCCAGGATCTGGGCCGCCTCGCCGACCGGCTGCGCGAGCGGTATCCGGCGGAGCGGATCTGGCTCGTCTACAAGGGCAGTGGTGTGCCGTCGTACTACGGCATCGACGCATCCGATCCGCGCGGGGTTCCCCTGGAGGACGTCCACGGACTGCTGGTGGTGTCGGACTCCTCGGTCGCCAAGGCCACGGGCCGACTCGCCGAGTTGATCGACAGCAGCCGCTCGATCGATCAAGTCGGTCACTCGATCACGATCTATCGACGGTGACCGCACAACCCCTGGTCACAACAGTGTGTGGGCTATGTTGAGGCACTGTGGAAGACAAAGGAGGCGCACCCGTGCCATCGCCGCAGCAGGCACGCGCACAGGCATCCGCGATCACCTCGGGCAAGTCGGTTCCGGAGGCCGAGGCCTCCCCGACCTCCCAGCTCAGGGCCCTCTTCGACCGGCCCCGACTCTCCCCGGGGCAGCGCCGTATCGCCCAGTACCTGATCGAGCACATCACCGAGGCGGCCTTCCTTTCGATCACCGATCTCGCCGAGCGGGTGGGCGTGAGCCAGCCCTCGGTGACCCGGTTCGCCGCGGCCGTGGGCTTCAGCGGTTACCCCGCGCTGCGGGAGAAGCTCCAGTCGATCGCCCTCGGCACCCTGGCGGGGGGCCCGGCGGCGGCCGAGGAGAACAGCGGCAACGAGTTGCAGGCCGCGGTCGACGCCGAGATCGAGAACCTGGAGAACCTGCGGCGCGACTTCGCCGACCCCGACCAACTCATCGACCTCGGCCGCAAGCTGTCGCAGTCGACCCCGCTGACCGTGCTCGGGGTGCGCATCTCGGTGTCGCTGGCGGAGTACTTCGCCTACGCCGCACGCCGCGTCCATCCCGACGTACGGCTGGTGACCCTGGGCGGCAGCGTCGCCTACGACGCGCTCCTGCAGTCGCGTGAGGCGGGCGGTACCTGGGTGCTGGCGTTCTCGATGCCCCGGCACGCGCAGGAGACCCTCACGGCCGTGCGGGTCGCGCGCAGCGCGGGGCTGCGCGTCGCCCTCATCACGGACCTGGCGCTCGGCCCGGTCGCCGACGAGGCGGACATCGTCTTCGCCACCGGCACCGGCTCCCGCCTGGTCTTCGACTCCTACGCCGCCCCCGGGGTGATGGCCGCCGCACTGCTCCAGGCCATGACCGACGCCGACCCCGAGCGGACCCAGGCGCGGCTCGAGGAGTACGAGCAGATCTCCGACCAGCACCAGTTCTTCCTGCGCGACTGACGCGGCGGGCGACACCGCCCCTTCCGGCCACACCCGACGAAACAGATCACAAAGGGACCAACCGCCTCATTTCCCGCATGAATGTTTTCATACGTCTTGCAAACCGGACGGCATATATAAATACTGCTCACGGATCGTCCCCGGTCACTCCCGGGACACGTTCCGCACCCCCGTCCCCACCCCTCGCAACAGCCCGCAGAAAGCCGACGGTCCGCCCATGCGCACGCTGCACCAACCGCCGCGCAGGCGCCCTCTGCCTTCCGGGCCCCTGCGCGAACATCCGAAGCCGCCGCCACCTACCCGCGACGGCGCATCGGGTGTTCGGACGGGCATCGCCTCGGCGAGCGCCCGCGGCGGCCCCGGTCATCCCCTAGGCCGGGGCCGCCCATACCCGTCGGACCACCCCTCCTGACGCCGCACACCCGGAAGAGATGGCCATGACTCCCATGACTCTGACGACCACGCGCATCAGCCCGGACTGGCCCTGCCAGGTCAAGACCCCCGGCAGCTACGACTGGGAGCGCTCGGCGGCCAAGTGGCTGCGCGAACTGGTGCCGGCCCGCTACGCCAGCTACCCGGCGCTGATCCGCCACCCCGTGCTGCTGGCCCGGCATGCGCAGATCCAGGTCCAGCAGGAGATCCGGGTCGCCCGTACCGCCCTCCAGACCGCCCGCGCCGACCTCCCGGGGCTCGGTCTGCCCGAGTCGGTCATCGAACACACGATCAAGCTGTACGCGGCGGAGGTCCTCCAGCTGCAGCACATCGCCCGCAGCGTACGGGCGGTTTCCCAGGCTCTCGTCGAGCACAGCGCCGGACGCTGACCAGGGCGCACTCTCGAGTGAAACCGGTCCTGACAAGGCGGCAATCGCACCGGGCTCCGTGTGCGATGCTCGTCGCGTGACGAGCGAGCCCGCCGGCCCAGCGGAGTCCGGCGCCCCCGACACGGTCGCGCTGGCCAAGATCGTCGCCCGCCAGCGAGCCGAGATGGACCGGCTGCGCGACCAGGCGGCGACCACGGCCGTCGTGGAACGGGCCAAGGGCGCCGTGATGGCGCTGACCGGGTGCTCCCCGGACGCCGCCGGCGAGGAGCTGGTGCAGCGCGCGAAGGCGGCACGCCGCACGCTGCTCGAGGAGTGCTGGATCACCCTCGGCGACCTGGCCCCACCGGCCCCGACCACCTCTGCGGACGCACCGGAACAGGACGCCGTCGTCCACGCCTTCCGGGACCCGGAGGCCGGCGAAGCCCGCGACCTCAGCCGCCTCGGCCGGGCCCTCGTCCGCGTCGGCACCGCACACGACCTCGCCCGGTGCCTGCTCGAGCATCTGACGGCCGGCACGGAGTCGGACGCTGTGATGATCTTCGCCCGGCTGCCCGCCGGGGGGCTCGAACTGGTCGGGCACGCCGGCATCGACGAGACCCTGGCCGCCCAGTGGCGCCAGGTGCCGCCGCTGAGCGGGATCGCCGCGCTCGACGCGCTCCGCACAGGGGAGCCGCGCTGGCTGGAGGACATCGAGACGGACCGCGAGCGGTACCTGCTCATCGGGGATCCTCCCGAACGCTGGCTCTCACGTGCCTGGATCCCCTTGGTCACCAGCGACCGGGCCGACGTCTGCATCGGGGTCCTGCGCGCCCGCGGCGGAGAGTTCACCCCGGCCGCCCGGGAGCATCTGCTCGCCGTCGCCCGGCTGTGCGCCGGCCGGCTGCGCGCCTTCGATCCCCGCCGGGGACCATCCGCCGACGCCGCCGTGGACGCCGTACAGACGGTGTTCGACGCGCTGCCGGGCTCGACCATGCTGCTCACCCCGCTGCGTGCCCCGTCCGGTGAGGTCGAGGACTACCGCATCGAGGCCGCGACCGAGGAGACGTTCGACGCCCTCGGACGTACCGGCCGGGACCTGCTCGGGCTGCGACTGCTGGAGTGCTTCCCCACGCTCGCGGGCGATCCGCTGTGGGAGGGGTGCCGGCACACGCTGGCCACCGGAGAGGCGTACGACGGAGAGCCGTTCGCGCAACAGGAGGTGGTGGCGGGCGTCGCGGAGCTGTCCACCTACACCGTGCGGGTCACGCGGCTGGGCGACGGACTGGCCGTCAGCTGGCTGCGGCACGACTCCTCCGACCGGCAGGAGCAGCGGCTGGCCGACGTCCAGCGACTGGGCAACCTGGGCTGGGCGAACTGGAACCTGATCACGCACGACGTCAGCTGGTCGTCGCAGGTCTACACCGTGCTCGACCGGGACCCCGCGGCCGGTCCGGTGCGCCTGACCGCACTGCGGGACCTCGCGGTGCCCGAGGACGCACCCGCCCTGACCCACGCCGTCGGCGAACTCATGCGCCGGGGCCGGCCGTGCTCCATGCCGTTCCGGATCAGGGCCACGGACCGGATCCGGCATCTGCGGATCGTCGCCGAGGCGGTCACCGACGTCCACGGCACGCCCGTCGAGGTGCACGGCTTCGTCCAGGACCTGACCGCGCAGCGCACCGCCGAACTGGCCCTCGTCGAGAGCGAGCAGGCGATCGTGACCCAGCACGACGTCCTGCGCGCCGAACGCACACTGGCCGCCCGGCTCCAGCACGCCCTGCTGCCCCTGCCCACCCGGCCCGTACAGCCGGCCGGGCTGCAGGTCGAAGTCGCCTATCTGCCCGCCCAGTCCGGGATCCATGTCGGTGGCGACTGGTTCAGCGCCATCGAACTTCCCGACGGCGACGCCCTGTTCGTGGTCGGTGACGTCGCCGGGCACGGCATCGACGCCGTCGCCACCATGGCCCAGCTCCGCTTCACCGCCAAGGGCATGGTCATCACGGGCTCTTCGCTGACCGGTGCGCTCACCCGGCTCAACACCCTGCTGCTGCACTCCCGCGACATCCACGGCACGGCCACCATGATCCTGGCCCGCTACACCCCCGACCGGCACCGCCTGGTGTGGGCGCAGGCCGGACACCCCGCGCCGCTCCTGCTGCGCGCCGGCGAGGCGCGCTATCTGGACCGGCCGGGCGGCATGCTCCTCGGGGCGAGCTCCGCACCGCACTTCCAGGAGGCCGAGTGCGTGCTGGAACCGGGCGACCGGCTGCTGCTGTACACGGACGGGCTGGTCGAGCGGCCCTCGGAGGGCATCGACCGGGGCTTCAAGCGGCTCGCCGACGCCTTGGTGACCCACCATGGCGACGAGTCCGGCTCCCTGGGACCGATGCTGGCGGACCTGCTGGAGAGTGAACGGCGGGACGACGTGTGTGTCGTCGACATCCGGGTGCCGTTGGCCGACCTCTAGGGCCCGCTTCACTCGTCGCCGCGATACCGCCAGTACCACAACGCGCCCACGACGAGGGCCAGGAGGAAGACGGCGGGCAGTACGAGGCCCGGGATGCGGGAGACGCTCATCGGCATGGCTTTCGGCTCGGACGGGTGCGTCCATCGTGAGGCCCGTCGGCGCATGGTCCCGAGTTCTTTCCCCTTGTCTTACCCGGCGTTCGAGAGTCAGCCCGTACGGGACTCCAGTGCGAGCCGGGTGTCGTTGCCGTAGACGCCGGTCTCGTCGCCCCGGATGCCGTACCAGACCTGGAAGCGGGCGACGGCCTCGGTGAGGACGGCGTCGTAGGTTCCGCTGGTGGAGCCGTTCTCGTAGACGTTGGGGATACGCAGCAGACGTTGCTGAAGGTCGGTCACCTCGGGGCCGTTGGCGCCCTCGCGCAGGGTGCCGGGCCCGTCGGGGTCGGTGGCGGCCGGGGTGGTCGCGGCGGAGGGGGTGGGACTGGCGGACGGCGGAGGCGCCGCGGTGGCATCGCCGCGGCCCGGCAGCAGGAGGGCGCAGCCGAAGCCGACGAGCGCCGCCGCACTCACGCCGACCACGACGGCGGCACGCCGCAGGCCGGGGCCGAAACCGAAGGGGCGGGCCCCGTCGTGGGCGGGGACGGGCGGCAGTTCCTGTGTCTCGTCCTCGGAGCCGGACAGCCGTCGGGGCATCACCACGGACTCGTAGCGGGTGCTCTCCTGCGGCGATTCCCTGAAGAGTTCCGCCAGGGCGTCGGTGCGACGGGGGCGCAGCACCCGGATCGGTTCCAGGGGCAGGGGGTCCTGCGGCTGACCGCGCTCGGGCCGTGTCGGCATCTCGCTCTCCTTCCGTCCCGTACCCAGGGGCCGGGTCCGTCCCCTCGCGGAGTGATACGCGGCCACGGCCCGGTGGGTTCAGCGGATCCATCCACCGACAAACGATCGATACGCTCAGCTTGGCGTGAACTATTGAGCGTTTGATCGATGCCGTGCTAGAAACCGCCGTCATGACGACTCGTTGGTCACGCCGCGAAAGGACGTCCTGGACGACACGTCCGTCACCGCGATCGCCGAGCCGACCGCCCACCGCCTGTTCACCAACATGGCGCGCGCCACGCACCGCAGACCCGGCTGGGCCGCGTCGATCAGCATGGCCGACCGGCGCATCACCTACTACGAGACCGGCAACGGCGAGAGCCTGCGCGGCTGGCACACCGGTTCCGGAATGCTCTACTGGTGGGGCGACAGCTACGCCAACGGCCAGTACAGCGACGCCTTCTGGCCCACCGTCGACCCGTACCGGCTGCCCGGCACGACCGCCTCGCGCCTGGCGCTCGCGGACGCGGCCGGCGGCGACTGGGGCGCCTCCCTGCCGGACGTGAACTGGGTGGGCGGCGCCACGGACGGACAGCGGGCCGCGATCGGCCAGTACCTCAAGGGCCTTCAGTCCACGCTCCTGGCGAAGAAGTCGTGGTTCTGTCTGGACGACTCGATCCTGTGTCTCGGCGCCGGCATCAAGTGCACCGACGGCACGACCGTGGAGTCGACGATCGAGAACCGCAACCTCGGCCCCACCGGCAGCCACTCCTTCACCGTCGACGGCACCGTCAAGTCGGCCGCCTACCCCTGGTCCGAGACGCT
Organism: Streptomyces sp. NBC_00019; assembly: GCF_045041015.1. NCBI lineage: Bacteria > Bacillati > Actinomycetota > Actinomycetes > Kitasatosporales > Streptomycetaceae > Streptomyces > Streptomyces sp. NBC_00019. The sequence continues at coordinate 9,431,476 of NZ_CP108302.1, read as the reverse complement.
CACCGGGGCGACCTGGGCGCACCTCGGCGGCATGGGCGGCTATGTCTTCCCCGGCGGCGCGACCGTCCAGGCACTGCGCGACTCCCGCGAGGGCACCTGGAGCGCAGTCAACAAGGGCGGCTCCACGACGGTCCTCAACCGCAAGTACCTGACGATGTACGTCGACCACGGCACCAACCCGACGAACGGCACCTACGCCTATCTCCTCATGCCGGGCGCCACGGCAGCCCAGACCCAGGCGCGGGCCGCCGCCACGACCTGGCTCACCGTCCTCGCCAACACCGACGACCAGCAGGGTGTGTCCGTTCCCTCGCTGGGCTTCACCGGCGTCAACTTCTGGTTCGGCGGCACGGTCGGGAGCCTCGCCGCGAGCGACCCGTGCTCCGTGATGATCACCGAGAGGAGCGACGGCACCGCGGTGATCTGCGTCAGCGATCCGAAGCGGATGAACACGGGCCTCACCCTCACCTGGAACCGGGCGGTGTCCTCGGTGATGTCGAAGCCGTCCACGGTGACCTCGGCGACCACGGGATCCGCGCTTCAGCTGGTCTTCGGGGACATGACCACGTCGGCCGGTGCCACCCAGAAGATCACCGTCAGGCTGGGGTGACTCTCTACGCCCCGAGGAACCGGTGCAGGGACGCCTTCATCGCCGCCACGAAGGCGTCCCTGCCGCCGTCGCTCAGCGCGTCCAGGGACAGATAGGGGTTCAGGTCCTCCAGCTCGACGAGCAGGAGCTCGCCACCGGGCGCACGGCAGGCGTCGACACGCTGGATGCCGTGGCCGAGGGCGCTCCAGTCGATGAACCGGCGGGCGAACTCGAGGTCGTCGTCGGTGGGTTCGTACGGTTCCAGCTGCCAGCGCCGGTCAGGATGCGGCGCGTACAACGCGTACTGGAAGTCGTGGTCGACGAAGTAGAAGGACACCTCGTAGGCGAAGTCGATGCACGGCTGGACGAGGACGCCCTCGCCGACGAGGTCGCGCACACGGTCGCGGGTCACGATCTGCAGACCCATCGAGTCGGCACCGAGCTTCGGCTTGACGACGTACCGGTCCGTCTGCGGCAACCGGTGCAGGTCGTCGACGCTGTCGACCGTGGGGATCACGGGGTACCCCGCCGCGCTCAGGTCGAGCAGATACTGCTTGCCCGCCATGTCGGCCTTGCCGGACAAGGGGTTGTAGACGCGGGCCCCGGTCGCGGTCGCCCGCTCGCGGAAGGCGTCGTAGGCGTTCTGGTGGGTGAGGACGGGCCCGCTGTTGCGGACGACGACGGCGTCGAAGGCGTCCATCAACGCCGCCGCGTCCCGCGGGTTGCACAGAGCGAGGTCGAAGTCCTCGCGCAGCCGTGAGGTGAGGAATATGTCCTCGTCGCAGTACCGGCGCCCGCGAGCCTCGTAGGCCAGGTCGGTGACGTACAGGATGCGGGGCATGCGGGTCTCCTCGGCGGCTACGGCGAGGGGCGATCGTATGCGGCTCGTATCGGTCGAACAAAATTCCGACCTGCGAGGTCACGCGGGGTCCGCGCGCTCTGCGCGGTCACAGTCCCGCCGTCCACAGTTCCCTGGGGCCGATTCCCTTCAGGTCGGGGAGTACGGTCCGCCGGGGCGCGGGATCGATCGCCGCGTACGAGGGGACGGCGAGCACCCGGCACCCCGCCGCCTCGGCGGCCCGCACGCCGGTGGGTGAGTCCTCCACCGCGAGGCAGGCCGCCGGGTCGACGCCGAGCGCGCGGGCCGCCGCGCGGTAGGGGTCCGAGGCGGGCTTGGTGCGGGGCGTCTCGCCGTCGGCGACCGTCGTACGGAAACGGTGGGCGCCCAGCACCTCGAGGACCGCGTCCACGACGGGGCGCGAGGAGGCGGAGACCAGGGCCGCGGGGATGCCGGACTCCGCCAGGAGGTCCAGGAGGTCGAGGGCACCCGGTAGCGGGGTGACCTCCTGCTGGACGGCCGCCAGGAAGCGCGCCTCCAGGTCGGCGGCGAGGGCCTGCTGGTCGGCGCCGGTGCGTGTGTGCAGGTGGGCGGCGGTGTCGGCGACCGAGCGGCCCAGGACGTGGGTCACGTCGACATCGGGTGCGGCCTCGCGGACCGTGCGCAGCCACAGCGACTCGGTGTCGACGAGGGTGCCGTCCATCTCGAGGAGAACGGCATGCGGGCGCCAGGAAGGAGAGGGTCTTGCCGGAGGCGCGGGCCTTGGTCTCCTCGGGGCTCCAGCCGGTGAAGGTCTGGACGAGGTCGTCCTTGACCAGACCGTCCCAGTAGGCGGCGACCTTCTTGGTGTCGGCGTCGTTCACGCCGGCCTTCCACGCGTCGCCCTCGGTGGCGAACCACTTGCCGCCGGCCTGCCAGGACAGCGCGGCCAGCAGTGCCGGGTCGCTCTTGGGTATGGAGGCCAGGCGGACGTTCTTGTCCTCCTTCTTGACCTTCTCCGCGACCGTCTTGAACTCGTCCCAGGTCTTGGGGACTTCGATGCCGTACTTCTCGAAGAGGTCGGTCCGGTAGTAGTACAGCTGCGGCGCGGCGTCGTACGGGACGGTCCAGGTCTTGCCGCCGAAGGTCACGAGGCTCTGGATGGACTCCGGGAACTTCGACTTGACCGTTTCACCGGCGTATTCGGTCAGATCGATCAGGTTTCCCTGGCTCGCGAACTCGGGGACCATCTGGTACTCGATCGTGGCCACGTCGGGCGCGTTGCCCGCCTTCACCGCGTTGGCCATTTTGCTGTAGCCCTCGGTGCCGCTCGGTATCTCGGTGAACTTGACCTGGATGTCCTTGTGGGTCCTGTTGAACGCCTCGACGGTCGACTTGGCGCCGAGTGTCCAGGTCCAGTAGTTCAGGGTGACCGGCTTGCCGTCGGACGCGGAGTCGGACGTGTCACCGTCGCCGCAGGCGGTGGCGAACAGGCCCAGGGCTGCGACGGCGGCTGCGGCTGCGGCTGCGGCTGCGGCTGCGGCTGCGGTGCGGAACGAACGTGAAGTGCGCGTCATGTACGGCTCTTACGAGACCTCGTACGGAAAGAGGCGGTCGGAGGACATCTTTTATGCGCACACGATCGGAGTCAAGAGCGTTCGCGCAATACAATCAAAACGATCGCACAACGCTCATCGATCGATCACTCAGTTTCAACTCGCCGGGAATCGCCACCGCAAGAGGAGCGGATCCTCAACTCCGGGAGCAGGTCGAGGTGTTGACGCGGACCCGGCTGCTGACCGCTCCTGCGTTCCGCGAGCCGCTGGAGCAGCAGCTGAGCGGCGAGTTCCCCGACCGAGCGCTTGGGCGGTGCGACGGCGGTGAGCGGCACGTCGGAGAGGCCGGCCACCTCGTCGTCGTAGGCGATCAGCGCCAGATCGTCCGGCACGCGGATGCCGCACGCCTGGAGTCGGGGCACGAGCACGATCGCGTCCTCGTCGCTGTGCACCAGTGCCGCGGTGACCCCACGCTTCTTCACCGCTTCGACCAGGTAGTCGACGCTCGCCTCGTAGTCGCCGTGCTCACGCACGCTCGGGGCGGCCGTGTCGACGTCGAGCCCCAAGGACTGCACCGCCGCCTGGAATCCGGCAGAGATCTGCACGGCGTGCGGGCCGTCCTGCAGCACGGCGGTGATCTTGCGGTGTCCGAGCGAGGCGAAGTGACTCACGGCGACCGCGGCCCCGTGCGCCCGATCGGTGCGCACCCGGTCGAGCACCGCCGCCGGGTTCGCGGGCGGCGCGGAGCGCTCCACCAGAACGGCCGGTACATCGCGCTCCAGCAGCCACTTCTCCTGGCCGTCGACGGGGACGCCGCCGAACCAGCTGGGCGCGACCAGCAGCCCCTCGGCCCCGCCCGCCACCAGGTGCTCGGCCTGCACCGCGTCCTCGGCATCGACATATCCGGTCACCCCGAGCACGAGCCGTGCTCCCTGTGCGGCGACGGCCTCCCGGGCGCCGCGGACGATGTCGGCGAAGATGTAGTTCGTGGTCGGCACGATCATTCCGATCACGACGCCCTCGGAGTCCTCCGCCCGCTCCCGCACCTCCACCGCCCCCTCCCCCGGCCACACCACCGCACCATGCAGCCGCTGCACCCGGCCCTGCGCCGCCAGCGCCTCCACATCGCGCCGCAGAGTGACCGCGGAGACCCCGAGTTCGGCGGCGAGTTCGGCGACTCGGAGGCTGCCCCGCTGCCGGACTAGTTCGAGTACCCGCTCATGGCGCTGGTCGACGTGCAGTCGCATGGAATCCCCCTGGGGCGAGGCCGGACGGACGATCTACGGGCCGACGCGGAGCGTGATCCCGAATCGCTCACTCTACGCCCATAATCGTATCGATCACTTCCGATCAATACGATCGACCATCGCAGCTTGCGGCACTCAGTTCCCCATGAGAGCGCACCGAGTGCTATCCGTGCCGCTCCGGTGCTACGTTCCCGTCCATGAGCGAGAAGACGGAAGCGGCCCCCACCAAGCCGCCCATGCGGGACGCCCTGATCGCGGCCGCGTTCCAGCTGTTCACGGAGCGGGGGTACGAGCAGACCACGGTCGACGACATCGTGTCCCTCGCCGGGGTCGGGCGACGGTCGTTCTTCCGCTACTTCCCCTCCAAGGAGGACGTGGTCTTCCCCGACCACGAGGGCTGCCTGGCCGACGTGACGGCCTTCCTCGCCGCCGGCGACGACGCGGACGAGCCGGTGCAGCGGGTCTGCGACGCGGTCCGGCTGGTGCTGCGGATGTACACGGAGAACCCGGCCTTCTCGGTGCAGCGCTACCGGCTCACCAAGCAGGTCCCCGGGCTGCGCGCGTACGAACTCTCCGTGGTGTGGCGCTACGAGCGCGCCTTCGCCGACTACCTCCGTGGACGGCTCGCCGGGCGGCGCGACGGGGCCCTGCAGGCCGACGTGGCCGCGGCGGCCGTCGCCGCGGCGCACAACAACGCGCTGCGCTCCTGGCTGCGCTCGGACGGTGAGGGCGACGTGGGCACGGAGATGGACCACGCGCTCGGGTACGTCCGGTCCGCGTTCGGCGCGCCGCCCTCCGACGCCGAGCGCACCGAGGACGTCGTGGTCCTCGTCTCCCGGCGCGGGGCGCCCCTGTGGCGGGTCGTCCAGGAGATCGAGGCAACGCTCGGCGAGGACTGATCCCGCCGGATTCCCCGACGGGACCGCCGAAAAATTCAGGGTACGCAGTACCTTTACGGGTGGCACTCAGTGCCATACATTGATGGCGTGCACGGTGGCACAGCGAACCGGGCATGTGGGATTCCGCCCGAGCGCAGGGAGTTGACCAGCGTGTACCACCACTCAGCCAGCGTTGCCCGTCAGGGATTCGGCTCCGCAGCGGGCCTGCTCGAACCCTCGGCCCCGGCATCCGACGCCATGCAATTCCAGCGCTGCACCTGGTGCGGCACCGCGATGTACCACCGGCTGCTGTGTCCGGTCTGCCAGGGCAGCGACCTGCGCACGGAGCGCAGCGAGGGCGTGGGGATCGTCCGTCACTCCTCGGTGGTGCACCGCAACACCCCCGCCGCGCGCAATGTGTCGATGATCGAGATGGCCGAGGGGTTCGTGGTGCGCGGCCGGGTCATGGGCCCGCTCATCGGCATCCACAGCGGAGACCGGGTGCGGCTGTCCGCGGCCAAGGACCCGGTGCGCGGCGAGCCCGTCTTCCAGCTGGTCGACGAGCCCTACCGCGCCTGGAGCTGACAGGCCGGGCCGCTCCACCGTTCCCGGTCGGATCTCCTGGTCACCCGACCCACCCCGCGCATCGGCTCAGTCGTCCCACACCCCACGGATCAGCGCCCGCACGGCCACGGGCCGCCCCGTCTCGAAGCACCGGTTGGCGGCGAGCCCGACGGCCAGTGCGAGGGCACCGTCGCGCTCCGTGGCCGTCGGATGCGCCCCCTCCCCCGTCACCGCGCCCGCGTCCACGGGACCGAAGAGCGCGTCCAGCATCCGCGGGTCTCCCCCACCATGCGCCTCGTGCGCGGTGACGAGCGGCACCTCGACCGGCGGCTCCCACAGCGGCCGCAGTACGAGCCGCGCACCCCCGGCGTGCTCCGCGGCCGTGTCCCCGTGCAGCGCTCCGGTGCCGGAGGTGATCCGCGTCGACGGCCGCTGCCAGCGGCTCTCCTCGACCTCGAGCTCCAGCCTCCCGGCGCTGCCGTTGAACATGACCCGGTAGCCCTCCCACGGGGAGTAGGCGGTGAGGTGGTACGTCATCGTCGCGCCCCGCGTGTAGCGCACCAGGACCGCCATGTCGTCCTCGATGGTGACGGGCTCGCCGAAGACGTTGCGGTCCCGGACGTAGCCGTCGTCCTGCTCGGCGTCCAGGTAGAGGGCGCGCAGGGTGTCGTCGGCCGCCAGGTCCAGGGCGAAGGGGTCGTCGGCGGCCGGCTCGGCGCCGTGCGCCCGCTCGTAGTCGCGGCGCAGCCCGTGGCGCTCGCCCGCCGCACTGCCGTAGAAGGCGAGTCGTCCGTAGCCGAAGACCTCGTGCGGCACGTCGGCGAGCCACCAATTCACCAGGTCGAAGTGGTGGCTCGACTTGTGCACCATCAGCCCGCCGCTGCTGAGCTTGTCCCGGTGCCAGCGGCGGAAGTAGTCGGCGCCGTGGCGGGTGTCGAGGAGCCACTCGAAATGGACGGAGACGACCTCGCCGATCGCGCCCTCGGCGAGCAGGGCGCGCACCTTCTCGTGCACGGGGTTGAACCGGTAGTTGAAGGCGACGGTCAGGGAGTTGCCGGTCTCCCGGACGGTGTCCAGGATGCGGGCGCAGCGGTCCGCGTCGACGGTCATCGGCTTCTCGGTGACCACACGGCAGCCCGCCTTCAGGGCGGGGACGATGTAGTGGTCGTGGGCGGCGTCGACGGTGGTGACGACGACCTCGTCGATGTCCTCCTTCGCCAGCAGGTCGGTGAAGCGCCCGGGTTCCCACTGGGTGGCGGCGCTTTCACCGGCCTCGGCCAGCAGCCGGTTGTGGAAGGCCATCCGGGTGGGGCTGGGATCGCACAGGGCGGCGACCTGGTGGCCCGGGCGGGCGGCGAGGGCCCGGGTGTACAGCTGGGCGCGGTGACCGGTGCCGACGACTGCCGCGCGGAGAAAGGGAGTTCGGCTCATTGTGGGGGCCTTTCCCGCCGTACGGCACACCAGTCCTGCGTGCGCTCCGCTGGCTTGATCACATCCCTCGGCCCTCACTCGTCCCTCCTCACAGACAACCCACAGATGCTCCGCACCCGTCCTCTGTGACGCGAGAGGCTTTCCGGGACCGACGGGACGCCTGCGCTCTGGGTTTTGAGGAGTGAACCTTGATCCGTGCCCGGCGAATATGTGTGACCGCCGTGGCGGTGCTGGCGGCCCTGGCGGGCTCGCCCGGACCGGTACAGGCTCAACAGCCGCCCGATACGGGGACGTTGAGCGCGAGTGACGAGAGCGGACTGCCGCCGGGATGGCGGATCGACGGGGAAGGAGCGGCGCGCGAGCTGGTCTGGCGCGCTCCCAAGCACGTACCCATGGGGGACGCGCGCGTCGAGTTCCGGGCCGGGGAGCGGCTGCTCGGCGTGCCGCAGCCGGCGAAGGACGGCAGGACCTTCCGGCTGAACCTCGCGGAAGCCACCACCAAGGGGCTGACGGACCTTCAGGTGACGGCCGGGGGAAGGCGGTTGGACGCCTCCGACGACGACCAGGGCAGGGCCTCCCGGGTCGCCCCGAAGCAGTCCGCCGCGCTGCCGGCGAACTCCGTCGACCCCGGGAAGCCTGGGTCGTACCGCACGGTCAGCGGGGAGTACGAGCTCGACCCGGTGCGCCTGCCCGGCTACAAGGCACCGATCGAGATGCAGGCCGAGGTCGTGGCTCCCAAGGGCGCCACGGGTGCCCGTCCGCTCGCGCTGTTCCTGCACGGTCGTCACTCCACCTGCTACAAGCCGGGCGCCGAGGACGACGTGACCGGTGAGTGGCCCTGCCCGGACGGCTACAAGTCGATCCCCAGCTACCGGGGTTACGAGCGCGACCAGCAACTCCTGGCCTCCCAGGGCTATGTGACGGTGTCGATCTCGGCGAACGGCATCAACGCCCAGGACGCGGAGGCCGATGACGCCGGCGCCCAGGCGCGTTCCTCGCTGGTGCGGCAGCACCTCGCCCGCTGGGCCGCCTGGACCGCCCGGCCGAGCACCGCCCCGGCCGCCGTACGTCAGGGTGCGAAGGCCGATCTCTCCCGCGTCCTGCTCGTCGGGCACTCCCGCGGCGGCGAGGGCGTCAACCGGGCCGCGATGGACAGCCTGTACCCGCCGCCCGCCGCCCAGGACGGCTACCGGGGCCCGGTGCGCTGGAAGGTGCGCGGCACCGTGCTCATCGGACCGACGATCTTCGGCCAGAATCCGGTGGCGGACGTGCCGTCCGTGACGCTGCTGCCGGGCTGCGACGGCGATGTGTCGGACCTCCAGGGCGAGGTGTACACCGACGGGACGCGCGGGATCAGCCGGGGCGGCGCACTGCACATTGCGGTCTACGTGGTCGGCGCCAACCACAACTACTTCAACAGCGAGTGGACCCCGGGCCAGGCCGAGGCGCCCGCCTGGGACGACTTCTGGAAGGACGAGGAGCGGCCCGACCCGGTGTGCGAGCCGGGCACCGCGACCAGGCTGACCGCCGACCAGCAGCACAAGGCGGGCGCCACCTACATCGCGGCCGCCGCCCGGCTGTTCCTCGCCGGGGACGACCGGGTGCGTCCCCTGCTCGACGGCTCCGGCAAGCGGGCCCCGTCCGCCGACCCGGCCCGGGTGCTGACCCACGCGGTCGGCGGTCGACGCGCCGGCGGCTTCCTGCCGGACGGTCCGGTGAAGGTCACCGGCGCCCGGCTGTGCGAGGCGATCGATCCCGATCCCGCCGTGTCCTGTCTGCCCCCGCAGACGGAGGGCTCCTCGCCGCACTTCGCATGGTGGGAGACCGAACGGGAGACTGGCCGCCGCGCGGTCGACCTGAAGTGGTCGGCGCCCGGTACGGCGGCGCGGATCACCCCGGCGAAACCGCTGTCGATGGCCGGTTCGCAGAAGCTCGCGCTGCGGGTCTTCGTTCCGCCGAACACCACCGGCACCAAGCTCGACGTGTCCGTCACCGACGCCGCCGGCCGCAGGGCCGATCTCGGCCGCGTCCAGGTGGACGGCCTGCCGGGCTCCGACCGCACCTCCTCCTACTGGGCGCGCGAGGTACGCGTACCGCTCACCGCCGCCACCCGCGCGGGGCTCGACCTCAAGCACGTCAAGTCCCTTGACATCACTCCGCGTTCCGGCTCCGGACAGGCCTGGCTGATGGACGCCTGGGGCTGGGCCGCCGGTACCCCGGCGGTCAAGGCGGCGGCACTGCCGCGCGTCGACGTCGGCCGCACGGTCGTCAAGGAGGGCGACTCGGGCACCGTCACCTACCGGATCCCGGTGCAGGTCTCCGGGCACGGCAGCGGCCAGGTCCGCGTGTACGTCCTCGACCCGGACTCCGGAACCGGCACGGAGAAGCTGGTCACGGTGAAACCGGGCAGCAACACCGTCGACGTGCCGGTCGAGGTCAAGGGCAACACCACCTTCGGCTACGACGTGCAGCACGACATCGCGGTGAAGGCGGTGCGGGGCGCCGTCGTGGGAGCCCACCGGGGCGGGATCACCGTCGAGAACGACGACCCCGAGCCGGTGATCACCCTGACCCCGGTCGCCGACCGGGTGAACGAGGGCGAGACGCTCAAGTGGCGGCTGTCGCTGGCCGAGCCCGCGCCCGTGGACATCTGGCAGCCGGTGCGGGTGCTGCCGGTCACGGACGGGGCCGAGCTGTCCACGAAGGACGTGGATCCGCAGTGGCTGATGGACTACGCCGGTGACGTGCCGGACCCGGAGCGGCCGCTGTCCCAGGCGAACCTGTGGGTGTGGATCAACATCCCGGTCGGGAGCACGAGCGCCGACTTCGATGTCGTGACGATCCAGGACCAGTCGGCCGAGCCCACCGAGTCGCTGCGCCTCGCGCTCACCGACTACGACGCCGAGCCGCTGCCCGACCGCCCGGTGCTGACAGGCACGGTGCTGGACGCTTCCTAGCCGGCCCGCGTACGACGCCAGGGGGCACGGACCGGTCGGTCCGTGCCCCCTGGCCGTGTTCTGCGTCCGTCACAACGTGACGCGGATGCCGACCGTGCCGTTCACGCCTCGGCGCAGCCGGCTGCCGAGGAGGCTGAGCCGGCCGGTGATGCCGTACTTGCGGGCGATGAGCCTGCGGTAGTGGGCACTGGCCTCGGCGTCGCAGATCTCGGCGGTGGCCCGGACCGGGTCGCCGGTCGGGTTGCCGCGCAGGTCGCACGGGCCGACGAGGACGTCGGCGCGGGCCCGGATCCGCTTGACCTTCCAGGAGTCGGCGACCGTCCACACGCCCAGGGTGTCCCCGTCGCGCACCACCCATACCGGGGTGGGAACCGGGCTGCCGTTCTTGCGGTAGCTGGTGATCAGCAGATACTTCCCGGCACCGAGCCGGTCCAGCGGCGTGTCGCTCATGGCGGGGAGTCTAGGCAGGGATCATCGGGCCGCTGCTTCCAGGGGGCGCGAACAATTCGGTTCACCTCTGGTTTCGTCCGGGGGATGCTGGTGGTGACGCACCGGACAGGGGGCTTCTACGTGACCTGGAAACCTGATGACGGCGTACGCGGCACGCTGGAGGTCGTGTGCGACGAGTCGGGGTCGGACGGGGAGAACCTCACCGGCGGCAACACCGACGTGTTCGCGCACGGCAGTGTGTCCATGCCGACGGAGGTCGCCGCCGCGTACGTCCAGGAGGTCCGGGACCGGATCCGCTCGCCCGCCACCGAGTACAAGGCCAACCATCTGCTGCGGGAGAAGCACCGGGACGTCCTGGAGTGGCTGCTGTCGCCCTCGGGCCCGATCGACGGGCACGCCCATGTCCACCTCACCGAGAAGGCGTACTTCGTCGTGGACCGGGCCGTCGACCTGCTGCTCGGCGACGGGACGGAGGCGCTCGCCCTGTACCGGCTGGGGCGGCGGGAGTTCGGCGAGGAGCGGTGGCGGGACTTCCTCGACGCGGCCAACCGGCTGCTGCGGGTCCGGGTCGACGGGAAGGCGGACGGTCCCGTCGACGGGTTCTTCCGCAGGGTGGACGACCTGCGGCGCGCGCATCCCCGCAGGGAGATCCTGGAGCGGCTCGCGGCGGCCCGGTCCCGCGCCGACGCCTACCGGGCGCGCCTGCTCGAAGGGCCGCCCCTGATCCCCGTACTCAATCCGCTGCTGCCCGCCATCGTGCACACGGTCGCGCACTGGAGCGCGGGCGGGCGCACCGTGCGGGTGGTGCACGACCGGCAGAACATGCTCACCGAGCAGCGCATCGCGTGGATCGAGGAGCAGGCGGCGCGGGCCGGGATCGGGTTCGCCGGCCTGGAGCTGGTGCAGGCGCGCTGGGACCCGCGGATCCTGCTGGCCGACTTCCTCGCCGGGATCGCCCGCAAGCTGGCCTCCGACGAGCTGAACGGGCGCGCGGACCCGGCGCTCATCGCGTTGTTGCGCCCCTTCGTGGGTCCGACGTCGGTGTGGGGTGACGCGCGCAGCTGGGCCTCGCTCACGGAAAACACGGAAAGTGCCGCAGCCCCCTCACCAAACATCAACTCCGCCGTTTAGATTGCCGGTTGACGTCGTACGCCAAGTACCCCACCAGGCATTCCAGGAGACCCGAGCCCTGTGACGGACGCCGAGGACCTCGCCGCATCCCTGCGCCGGCGGATCAACACGCTGCAGCCGCACACGGCGCGGATCTGGAACTACTGGCTGGGCGGCGGGGACTACTACGAAGTCGACCGCGCCGCGGGTGACCGGATCCGTGAACTGCACCCGGGCATCGGCGAGTACGCGCGCGCCGACCGGCTGTTCCTGGCGCGCGCGGTACGGCACCTCGTCGCGGAGGCCGGGATCCGCCAGTTCCTCGACATCGGCACCGGGCTCCCCACCGCGGACAACACGCACGAGATCGCCCAGCGCCTGGCACCGGAGTCACGGATCGTCTACGTCGACAACGACCCGCTGGTCCTGGTCCATGCCCGCGCCCTGCTCACCAGCACGTCCCAGGGGGCGACCGACCATCTCGACGAGGACCTGCGCAACGTGGAGCAGATCCTCCAACGGGCCTCCGCCACCCTGGACTTCACCCGCCCGGTCGCCCTGCTGCTGCTCGGCGTGGTCATCTTCATCGACGACGAGGAAGACCCGTACGGCATCGTGCGACGGCTCATGGACGCGTTGCCGTCCGGCAGCCATCTCGTGCTGTCGCACACCGTCGTCCACCCGTCGATGCCGGACGTCGACGAGGCCGTCCGGTTCTGGAACGCGCACGGCACGCCCCGGCTGACCCAGCGCCCGCCCGAGGCGGTGGCCCGGTTCTTCGACGGACTCGACCTGCTGGAGCCGGGGGTGGTGTCGTGCTCGCGCTGGCGTCCCGAGCGCGAGCACGGCGCCGAGCCGCAACAAGTGGCCCTGTACGGCGGAGTGGGGCGCAAGAGGTGAACGCGGGCGCCCCGGGCCGCGTATGACAGGGGGGTGCTCGACTACCTGAGCGCCACGCGGTGTTGATGCCGTGCTGTTCGGGGTTCGGGAGCCATGCATGAGGCACGCACGACGACGGATGGTCCGGCGAGTGACACGGCTGGCCGCCGTCGGCGGACTCCTTCTGGGCTCGGTGATGGTCACGCGCGCCATGGCGAGCGAGCCCTCGGACGCCTCCGCCCTGCCGCGTACGACCGCGCAGTCGGCCTCCGCGACGGGCTCCGACCTGGTGTCGCGGCTCGGCACGTCCCGTACGGCGGGCTCCTGGATCGACTCCGAGGGCCGGCCGGTCGTCGCCGTCACCGACAAGGACACGGCCGCCCAGGTACGCAAGGCGGGCGCCACCGCGAAGGTGGTGCAGCACAGCATGGACGATCTCAAGTCGGCGACCGGCACGCTGCGTTCGGCGCCCCGGGTGGCCGGCACGTCCTGGGCCGTGGACTACCGGACCAACGAGGTGGTGGTACGGGCCGACAGCACCGTCTCGGCCGCCGACTGGTCCCGGATGACCGAACTGGCCGAGAACATCGGCGGCTTCGTCCGCATGGAACGCACCGAGGGCACCTTCACGACCCGTGTCAACGGGGCGCAGCCGATCCTGTCGACCGGCGGGCGCTGCTCGGCGGGCTTCAACGTGACCAACGGGCAGAGCGACTTCATCCTCACCGCCGGGCACTGCGGCCCCACGGGCTCCGTCTGGTTCGCGGACAACCGGGGCCGGACGCAGATCGGCAAGACCATCGAGCAGAACTTCCCCGGCGCCGACTTCTCCCTCGTCCAGTACGACGGCGGACAGGCGGGGAACGGCGCCGACGTCGTGGCGATCGGCAACGGCAACGGCGTACGGATCACGGGCGCCGCCGACCCGACCGTGGGGCAGCGGGTGTTCCGCAGCGGCAGTACGAGCGGACTGCGCGACGGTACGGTCACGGCGCTCAACGCGACGGTGAACTACCCCGAGGGCACGGTCACCGGGCTGATCGAGTCGAACGTGTGCGCCGAACCCGGGGACAGCGGTGGGCCGATGTTCTCCGAGGGGATCGCGCTCGGTGTGACGTCCGGCGGGAGCGGTGACTGCACGACGGGCGGGACGACCTTCTTCCAGCCGGTGACGAAGGCGATGAGTGAGCTCGGGGTCCAGATGATCGTGTCGCAGCAGCAGGCGGGGGCCGGGCAGCAGGGTGCCTCGCCGGCGCCGTCCGCGGCGGCCACGCAGGGCGCGATCGCCCCCGGCGCGGCCTCGCCGGGCTCCTCGGCTCCCGCTTCGGGCGTCGGCACGACCACGCAGACGCTGCTGGCCCGGCTCACGGACACCCGGAACATCGGTCCGGGTCTGTTGGTGATCGGGGGCAGTCTGATCGCGCTGGTGGCGACGCGGTACATCCGCGCCGAGCAGGACCGCAAGGCGTATCAGCGGTACTACTCGGCGACCTGGGGCTGAGGGGGCGGCCCCGGCGTCGGCCGGGGCAGGGAAAGCGGGGCATGAAAAAGGCACCCGTGCCAGCGGGTGCCGTCGATGGTCTGCCGAGTGGAGGCGTCAGACCGACTGCGGGGCCGCGGCGGCCCACTCCAGGACGAGCCGCCGGTACTCCTCGCGCTGCTCGCCGCTCAGTGTCCCGCCCGACCGGAGCCACAGGGCCCTGATCTCCTCGTTGACCTCGTCAGCCGTCCTATCGAAGGCGGATTCAACAGTGGTGGACATGGTGTGAAGCATACGGCTACGGAGGTGAAGGCCGCGTGAGTAAGTACGAGTAATTCGGGCATTTCGGACCGTGTTGCTGATCACGTACATCTCTCAAGGCAGGTCGGGCAGTTCGGGCGCCCCGACCGTGGCGGAACTCACGCTTCCGCTGTGCCCAGCACCAGCACCTGGATCGCCAGGACGGCCGCTCCGCGGGCCCAGTCGTGAAAGTCGGACACCTTGGTCTCCAGGTCGACGGGGGCGGCCAGCGGGTGCCGTCCGGCGCGGACGGCCTCGGCCACGGACTTCCCGGCGACGTCCATCAGGCCGACCCCTTCGCCGGCGAGCAGGATCTTCTGCGGCATCGCGAAGTTGGAGATCTGTGCGACCAGGGTGCCCAGAGCACGCGCGGCCTCGTCGATGACCCGGGCGGGCATGGGCTCGCCCGCGGCGGCGAGGGCGAGGATCTCCTCGTAGCTGTGGTCACGGCCGGTGGCGGCGTGCACCTGGTAGCGGATGTTGGGGATGGTCAGGAGCGACACGGCACTGCCGCGTTCACCCTCGGGGGTGAGCGGCCCGTTGGGGTTGACGATCCAGTGGCGCCCGAAGCCGCGGTCCTCCTCGGCGTAGGGCACCCTGCGCCCGCCCAGCACCAGTCCGTAGCCGAGGCCGGCGCCGATGGTGAGGACGACAAAGCGCTCGAGTCCGCGGCCGGCACCGAACCAGGTCTCGGCCTCGACGAGGGCGGCGACGTCGTTCTCCAGCACGACCGGCATTCCCGTGCGCTCCTCGACCAGTTCGGCGAGCGGGACGTCCCGCCAGTGCAGGAACGGGGACTCCCCCACGACGGCACGCCGCCGGACCAGGCCGCCCACCCCGATGCCGATGCCGGCCAGACGTGAGCCGTGCGTACGGGCGAGTTCGTCGGTCATCTCCGCGAGCAGGTCGGCGACTTCGGCCGGGTCATGGGTGGCCAGGGGGCGGTCGTGGCGGGCCACGATGTCACTTCTGAGGGTGGTGACGACGCCGTAGACCATGTCGTCGGTGATCTTGAAGCCGATGAAGGAGCGGGACTCGACGACGACGTCGAGCGGCTGCGAGGGGCGGCCGGTACGCACCTCGGCAGGAGCTCCCGCTTCGGGGACCTCGATCAGCAGGCCCGACTCGATGAGGGGTTTGGTGAGCCGCGTGAGGCTGCCCGCGGACAGGTCGAGGCGCCGGGCGAGCTCGGTACGCGAGAGCGGTCCGTTGACGAGCACCTCGATCGCCACCGAGCGTTCACCGGGACTCAGTGGATGCCAGCTGGCGGCTACTGCGGTCATGCAGGTCAGTCTCCCCCATCGGGTTTCTTTCGCCATGAAACCAACATGACCACTCTACGGCGTTCAAGGTGGCCTGGAAAAGATGTTTGCACGCCCCTTGACGCCTGGATTCTTTCGCCACAAAAGTAAGTGGCCCGAGGACGAGCCGCCGCAGACGAGGGAGTCTCCCGATGACCATCGCCTCCAGCAGCCCCCCGTCGCGTCTGCCCCTGGGCAGCGCCGAGGGAGCAGCGACGAAACCCAGGACGCGGAAGGCGCGGGCCCGCGAGGGCGGGGGCGACGGACGGCTCGCCGCGGTGTTCATCGCACCGGCCCTGCTGGGCTTCCTGGTCTTCCTGCTCTGGCCGACGCTGCGGGGCATCTACCTGAGCTTCACCCGCTTCAACCTGCTGACCCCTGCGGAGTGGGTGGGCCTCGACAACTACACGCGGATGGTCCACGACCCCATCTTCTGGGACTCGTTGAAGGTGACCGTCGAGTACGTGTTCATCAACATCGGCATCCAGACGGTCTCGGCGCTCGCGATAGCCGTCCTCCTGCAGCGGCTGACGCAGTCGGCGGTGCTGCGCGGGATCGTGCTCACGCCGTATCTGATGTCCAACGTGGTCGCGGGCATCGTCTGGCTGTGGATCCTGGACACCCAGCTCGGCATCGGCAACGAGATCATCGCGGGCCTCGGCTTCGACCGCATCCCGTTCCTGGCCGACGAGACCTGGGCGGTCCCGACGATCGCCCTGATCAATGTGTGGCGGCACGTCGGGTACACCGCGCTGCTGCTGTTCGCCGGGCTCCAGGCCATTCCGAACGACATGTACGAGGCCGCGAAGGTGGACGGCGCGAGCGAGTGGCGGATGTTCTGGCGGATCACCATGCCGCTGCTGCGGCCGGTCCTGGCGGTCGTTCTGATCATGACCGTGATCGGGTCGTTCCAGGTGTTCGACACGGTTGCCGTGACGACCAACGGCGGTCCGGCGAACGCGACCAACGTGCTCCAGTTCTACATCTACGGCGCCGCGTTCGGCCGCTTCCAGTTCGGCTACGCCTCCGCGATGTCGGTGGCCCTGCTGGTCGTCCTGAGCGCGATCACCTTCCTGCAGTACCGGCTCACCCGGGCCGGCCAGACGGATCTCGGCTGAGAGGGGAGACACCGACATGGCTGCTGTGACCACCGCGCCGACCACACCTGCGGCGCCCCGTGTACGTCCTGTCCGACGCCGCCCGTCCCCCGGACGGGTCGTGGCCTGGGTGGCGATGGCCGCGATGATCCTCGTGACCCTGCTGCCGTTCTACTGGATCCTGCGCACCGCGCTGTCCTCGAACGCCGCCCTCGCGGCCCATCCCGGGGACCCGCTGCCGGTGGACTTCACCACCGGCGGCTTCGAGCGGGCGCTGGGCCTGCAGTCCACCGAGGAGGCGATCGCCCAGGGCGGTTCCGGCGGCGGACTGAAGTTCTGGCGCTATCTGATCAACTCGGTCGTCGTCTCGACGCTGATCACCGTCTGCCAGATCTTCTTCTCCGCCATGGCCGCCTACGCCTTCGCCCGGCTGCGGTGGCGCGGACGGGACAAGGTGTTCGGGCTGTTCCTGGCCGGCCTGATGGTCCCGGCCATCTTCACGCTGCTGCCGAACTTCGTGCTCATCAAGCAACTCGGCCTGGTCGACAACCTGTTGGGCATCGCTCTGCCGACGATGTTCATGACGCCGTTCGCGGTGTTCTTCCTGCGCCAGTTCTTCATGAACGTGCCCCGGGAGGTCGAGGAGGCCGCCCTGCTCGACGGCGCCGGCAAGATCAGGATCTTCTTCCGGGTGATGCTGCCGATGGCGTCCACGCCGATCCTCACCCTCGGGGTGCTGACGTACATCACCTCCTGGAACGACTACTTCTGGCCGCTGATGGTGTCCTACAGCGACAGCTCACGCGTGCTCACCGTGGCCCTCGCCATCTTCCGGGCGCAGACCCCGCAGACCGGCTACGACTGGTCCGGCCTGATGGCGGCCACGCTCATCGCGGCCCTCCCGATGCTGGTCCTCTTCGGTGCCTTCGCGCGCCGCATCGTCAGCACCATCAGCTTCACCGGCGTCAAGTAAGGGGACTGGGATGCGAATTCGTACCGTAGTGGCGGCGACCGGAGCCCTGGCCCTGTCCCTGGTGTCCGGGTGCGCGCAGGGCGGCGCGGCCGGGTCGGGCGCGAACACCGTGACGTACTGGCTGTGGGACGCCAACCAGCTGCCCGCCTACCAGGCCTGCGCGAAGGGCTTCGAGAAGGAGAACCCGGGCCTCGACGTCAAGATCACGCAGATGGGCTGGGCCGACTACTGGACCAAGCTCACCGCGAGCTTCATCGCCGGCACGGAGCCGGACGTGTTCACCGACCACATCCAGAAGTTCGGCCAATTCGCCGACCTCAAGGTGCTCGAACCGCTGGACGACCTCGGCATCGACGACTCCTCCTACCAGGCCGGCCTGGGCGCCAACTGGACGGGCCAGGACGGCCATCGCTACGGCGCGCCCAAGGACTGGGACACCGTCGCGCTCTTCTACAACCAGAAGATGGTCAAGGACGCCGGGCTCACGGCCGGCGAGCTCAACACCCTCGTCTGGAACCCGCAGGACGGCGGCACCTTCGAGAAGACCATCGCGCATCTGACCGTCGACAAGAACGGCAAGCGCGGGGACGAGCCCGGCTTCGACAAGAACAACGTCAAGGTGTACGGCCTCGCCACGGGCGGCGCGGGCGACGGCGACGGGCAGACCACCTGGAGCCCGTTCGTCGAATCGGCGGGCTGGCACTACACGGACAAGGCGCGCTGGGGCAACAAGTACCAGTACGACAGCAAGACCTTCCAGTCGGTGATCGACTGGTACTTCGGCCTCGCCAAGAAGGGCTATCTCGCCCCCTTCACCGACTACACCGACGGCGCCAACCCGGCCAACGCCCAGGTCGCCTCGGGCAGGGCTGCGGCCTCCTTCGACGGGGCCTGGATGATCTCGACGTACTACGGCACCAAGGGTCTGAAGGTCGGCACCGCCCCCACACCGACCGGCCCGAGCGGCAAGCGGGCCACGATGATGAACGGCCTCGCCGACTCGGTCACCAAGAACGCCCGTAACAAGGAGGGCGCGAAGAAGTGGGTGCAGTACCTGGCCTCCGACGCGTGCCAGAAGACCGTCGGTGGCTACGGCATCGTCTTCCCGGCCACCCCGTCGGGCACCGAGGCCGCCGTGGCCGCGTACGAGAAGAAGGGCATCGACGTGTCCGCCTTCACCGAACCGGTCACCGACAAGAAGGACTCCGCGACCTTCTCCTTCCCGATCACCGACTACGCGGCGGACGTGTACGCCCTCATGCGCCCGGCCATGCAGGACGTCTTCGCCAACGGGGCCCCCGTGAGCGGCCTGACCGAAACCAACGACCAGATCAACTTCATCCTCGGCCAGTGAAAGGCACTTACTCCATGACGTTCTCCCTCGGCATCGTCGGCGCCGGGCAGTTCTCGGGCCAGTTCGCGAAACTGTTCCTGGCCCATCCCGGCGTCAACGACGTCTACGTCACCGATCTCCTCCCGGAAAGGGCCGAACAACTCTCCGCCGCCGAAGGCCTGTCGGGCACCTTCCCCTCGTACGAGGCGATGCTGGAGTCGAAGGCGGTCGACGCGGTCGCGATCTTCACCCAGCGCTGGACGCACGGCCCGCTGGTGGTGCAGGGCCTCAACGCCGGCAAGCACGTGTACTCCGCGGTCCCCATGGCCATCACCACACAGGAGATCGCGGCGATCATCGACGCGGTCCGGGCGACCGGCCTGACGTACATGATGGGCGAGACCAGCCAGTACAACCCGGCGACCGTGCACGCCCGCAACCAGATCGCGGAGGGCTCCTTCGGGCGGATCTTCTACGCCGAGGGCGACTACGTCCACGACATGGACCTGGGGTTCTACGAGGCGTACCAGTACAGCGGCGGCGAGAACTGGAAGGCGACCGCCAGCTATCCCCCGCTGCTGTACCCGACGCACTCGGTGGGCGGTGTGCTCGGCGCCTGGCAGACGCACGCGGTGAGCGTGTCGGCGATCGGCGTGGTCGACGACCGGGGCGACGGCGTCTTCGACAAGGAGGTCAGCCAGTTCGGCAACGACATCTCCAACGCCACCGCGCTGTTCGAGGTGGCGGGCGGCGGATCGTTCCGTACCAACGAGTTCCGACGGGTGGGCTACCCCTCCCACATCCGTGAGTCCCGTTTCCGCTTCTTCGGCACGGAGGGGAGCATGGAGCAGCTCGCCACCTTCGCGCTGTGGCAGGACAAGAACGGGGTGAAGGACATCAGCGAACTGCTGGAACCCAAGCCCACCCTGTCTCCTGACGACCCGTCACTCCAGCACATCGCACCGGATCTGCGGGCCGCCTTCACCTCCGGCTCGGCCCCCGTGCACGACCGGTCCCGACTGCCCCGGGAGTTCGACAACCTGCACAACGGGCACGAGGGCAGCCACCACTTCCTCGTGGACGACTTCGTCACCGCGGTCAACACCCGGACCCTGCCGTCGGTGAACGCGTGGGTGGCGGCCCGCTACACCCTGCCGGGCATCGTCGCGCACGACTCCGCGCGGCAGGGCGGGGCGCGGCTGGAGATCCCGGACTTCGGGGACGCGCCGCAGGAGTGAGCGGCCGCCTTCAACCGGGCGGTGTCCGCGGTTCGCCGATGCCCGCGTCGCGGGCCCGGGCCACGGCTGCCGCCCGATCGGAGACATGGAGTTTGTCGAGGATGGCCGACACGTGGTTGCGGACCGTCTTCTCGGCGATGAACAGGCGCCCGGCGATCTGGTGATTGCCCAGTCCGAGGGCGACCAGGTCCAGCACCTCCCGTTCCCGCTCGGTCAGTTGAGGGAAGACCTGTGCGGCGAAGTCGCGGTGCGCGCCGGTGAAGAAGTCGACGATCCGACGCGCCACCGCCCCGCCGTACACCGCGTCCCCGCGGCGACGGTGAACACCGCGCGGACGATCTCCGTGGCATCGGCGTCCTTGAGGAGATACCCGCGAGCCCCCGCCCGCAGCGCCCCGAACAGTGCCTGGTCGTCCTCGTGCATCGTCAGCACCAGCACACCGAGGGCGGGGTGGCGGGCCAGCACGGCGCGGGTGGCCAAGGTGCCGTCGAGGCCGGGCATGGCCAGGTCGGTCACCACGACGTCGGGGGCCGTGCGGTCGACGGCCGCCAGCAGGTCGTCGCCGTTCGCGGCCTCGGCGACGACGTCGACGTCCTCGCTCGTGGCGAGCACGGCGGCGAGGCCGTAGCGGTACATGGGGTGGTCGTCGGCGATGACGACACGGACGGTACGGCTCATCGGTCCTCCCCCGGCGCACACGGTGTCCTGGCTCGGGCGGCCGGACCTCCCGGGCCCGACGGGACATGCGCCTCAGGCCGACGGACGGGTTCGGGGCGAGCATGGCGCGTACTCCGCACCCGGCCCATGGCCCGAACCAAGGGAACCCCATGTCGACGAACCCGTCCCAGCCCCCGGTCATCTCCGGGGTGGCGGCCCTGCTGGCCGTGATTCCGCCCCTTCTGTCCCTCTCGGTCGGCTTCGTGCTGCACACCCAGGACGCCGAACGGGTCGCCCAGGTCGCCGCGGGCGTGATCGCGGTCGTCACCGCCGGCCTGCCCGTGTTGCAGCGTTCGACCAGCGCCGACTGCCGACGTGCCGCCGGACCTCCGGGCCCGGTGACGCACCTGTTGGGTCCACGCCCCAGGGTCGTGCCGAGCCCGACCACCGTCGTCCTCACCATCGTGTTGGGAGTCGGTGTGTTCTGGCTCCTCGACCTGCTCACCACCTGGGTGGGGCTGGGCAGTCTCGGCTACTGGAGCGGCGAGTACCCCAGCGACCCGTCGGCGGTCTACCGCACGGTGGTGCTCCGGGCCCTCGTGGTCCTCGTGCCGGCCATCTTCGTCGTCGCCGTCGCCATGGCCCACCGCCTGCACGACCTCGCGGGACGCGCGCTGCTGATCACCAGCGTGCTGTTCACCATCGCGGTGCTCGCCACCAACGCGGTGTTGCTGCGGCACTGGGACAGCGAGCCGATGGCGGAGGACGTGTACGTGCCCCTCGTGCTCGGTGCGATCGCCTGGGTGGTCTGTCTGGCGGGGCGTCGGTACGCGGTGCGTACACAGGAGCTGTTCGATCTCATGCAGGCGGTCGGGGTGGAGTGGCGGCGGGCCGAGGCGGACCGGAGGCCCTGACCACCGCCCGTGGGGCGTCGCCCGCACCGGTGGACGGTGCGGGCGACGCCCTGTGCCGGCTCTCACCCCCTTGCTCCGCGCGGCCACACATACGGCAGGGCCACGTCGGCGCGTACGAGCCCGTATCCGGTCGCGTCGTCCGGGCCCTCGTCCGCCCTGCCGCCCGTCCGCGCGTTGCTCGCGCCCTTGACCACGTCGCGGGCGCTGCGCTGCAGGACCTCGCGGATGCCGTTCGGCGTCAGCGAGGGGTCGGCCTGCCGCAACAGAGCGCAGACGCCGGCCACTTGGGGGGCCGCGGCGGAGGTACCGCTGGCGACGACCCAGCCGTCCTCAGGACCGGTACCGTCCCCGGTCCGGTCGGGCGGCTGGGCACGGCGCCGGTCGATGGCGGAGCCGGGCGGTGCGGGGAGCATGATGTAGCTGGCGCCTGGCTGCATGCCCACCAGGCCGCACACATCGGGAACGACGCGTCCCGGATAGATGCCGCTGGTGTACCCGCTCGCGTAGTCGGACGCCTCGGCCTCCCCGTCGTCGTCGAAGTGGACACCGCCGACCGAGATGACGTCGGGATGCTGGCCCGGGAAGGCGTGGTGGCCGTTGCCCGCCGCGCAGACGACCACGATGCCGGCCCTGACGGCGAGGGCGATCGACTCGGCCAGCACCTGGTCGGCGGCGGTGAAGTCCTGCTGGTACTTGACCTGGTAGCCGAGGCTGATGCTGATGATGTGGGGCCGATCCTGCTGGTTCACCGCGGTGTCGAAGGCCGCGATCAGGTTGGTGCGCCCGGCTTTCACCATGGTGAACGTGATGCCGGGTGCCACCGCGAACACGTTCGCCGATTCGCAGGTGCCGTGCCCGTCCTCGTCGACAGCGGTGTCGCCGGACTCGGGGCCCGCGACGACGGTGCCCTCGAACTTCTCCCTGACGAAATACGGGTGCCGCTCCCACCCGGTGTCCAGCACGCTCAGCCGGCGTTCCGCGAGGCGGTCGCGCTCCGCGTCGAGGAGTGGACTGGTCATGCCCTCGCAGAGCCCCCCGTGCCACAGGCTCAGAGTCGGTGGCACGCATGACTTCAAGGAGCCCCCGACCCCCGTGTCCGTCCCGCTGAACGGCAATCCCGACTATGAGCGCGAGATCGTCCTGTCGTCGCTCCAGGCCGGGCGCACCTACTCGCTCGTCGCCTCGCTGGCGTACCGCAACCCCGCGGGCACGCCCGCGGCGCTGGGCGGCTATGTGAGCGTCGGCACGGTGAACGTGCTGCTCTGACCACCATCCCGGGGGAGTCCGCGTCCCGCCCCGCCGCATCGGCCGGGCGGGACGCGGGCGTTCGGCTCAGGTGCCGGGCTTGCGCCCGTAGACGTAGACGTCGTCGCCCTTCTTCAGCAGCGACCAGTACTTCTTGGCGGTCGTCTTGGTCATATTGACGCAGCCGTGGGAGCCCGGCGGGTTCCACATGCTGAGGTTGACCGAGTGGAAGGCCTGGCCGCCGTCGAAGAACTGGCTGTAGGGCATGGGCACGTCGTAGATGTTCGAGACGTGGTCGATGTCGCGCCAGTAGATCTTCTTCAGACCGGTGCGGGTCTCGTAGCCGTTGCGGCCGGTGCGGACGGGCACCGGACCGTACACGAGGGTGTTCCCGTCCTGGATCCAGCTGAGCTGGAGCGTGAGGTTGACGCAGGCGATACGGCCCTTGTTCACCGGGCACTTGCCGTCCTTGTTGGGCTTGTTCCCGACGGCCTTCTGCTTGTTCATCAGGTCCATCACGCCCCAGGTGACTGGGCCCGCGTAGCCGGCGTTCGGCGTGATGCCGTGCTTGTTCTGGAAGGCCTGGATGGCCTTGCAGTCGGCGGCGGACTGCTTGCCGTCGACGGGGCGGCCGAGGAACTTCTCGACCTGCTTCTGGTACGGCCCGGTCTGTGTGGTGCAGGCGGTGGCCGCCTGCGCGGGCGCGGTGCCCAACGTGAGGGTGAGTGGTGCGATCAGTCCGGTGATTCCGAGGGCGATGGCCCCTCGTCTGCGTATGTCCCCCATGGCGGGCCCCTTCGTCGGGCGTGTGATGTCCTGTGATCTGCCTGCTAGACAGGTGCGCGGGGGCTGCGGTTGTACGCCGGCTCAGGCTGTGACGAAACGGTGAACTTCCCGCTCGGAGCAGCGGCCCAGCAGGTGTACCGCGCGGCTGAGGACGTCCGGTGTCGCCGTGAACGGCAGGCGCAGGTGGTGGGTGAGCGTGCTGCGGTCGGCGGCGAAGTGCGGGCCGGGTGTCACCGCCAGGCCCAGGCGGGCGGCCCGGGCCGCTAGGTCCGTCGCCGACGTGGTCGGGCCGAGGTGCGGCCACAGCGACAGACCGCCCTGCGGGATCGTGTACGTCCATCCCGTGCCGTCGAGGAGTTCGGCGAGGTGGTCGCGCTGGGCGCGCAGTCTGGCCCGGCGGTCGGCGAGCATCTCGTCCAGTCCGTCGCCGAGCAGTTCGGCGGCGATGAGCTGTTCCAGGGGTGGTGGCGACAGCTGTGCCTGGAGGGGGCTCTGCCGCAGGTGACGTACGAGATCGGCGGTGGCGCGGATCCAGCCGACCCGCAGCCCGCTCCACACGGTCTTGCTCGCCGAGCCGATCTGGATCACCCGGGGCCCTGCCAGATGCGGTTCGGTGCCAGGCGCTGCCCTCAGGTCGAGGTCGCGCATGGTCTCGTCGGCGATGACCGTGAGCGGGAGGCCGGCGATCCCGGCGCGGGTCGCGGCGTCCATGTGGGCGCCGGTGGGGTTCTGGAAGTCGGGGATCAGATAGGCGAGTCGGGGGTTGCGGGTGCGTACGGCGGTCGCGAGGTGGGCGGTGTCCCATTCGACGATCTGCGGGCCATCGCCGCGCTCCGGGAACGGCACGACTTCTGGCTGCACGTGGACGCCGCGTTCGGCGGCTTCGCCGCGCTCTCCCCGTCGTACGCCGGTCTCGTCGACGGTCTCGACGGCGCCGACTCGGTCTGTGTCGACCTGCACAAGTGGCTCAACGTGCCCTATGACGCGGCCGTCCAGTTCACCCGCCGCCGGGATCTTCAGGTGGCGGTCTTCCACAACGCGTCGCCGTACCTCGGACTCCCGGTCGGCGAGCCCGACTTCGTGCATCTCACGCCCGAGAACTCGCGGCGGCTGCGGGCCCTTCCGGCGTGGTTCTCGCTCATGGCGTACGGCCGTGACGGGCATCGCGAGATCGTCGAGCGGAACGTGGCACTGGCCCGGGAGCTCGGCGAGCGCGTCGCCGCGACGGACGGGCTGCGGCTGCTCGCCCCGGTCCGGCTGAACGTCGTCTGCTTCACCCTGGCCGACGATCCGACGCAGGAGCGGGTCGACGCGCTGGCGCGGGCCGTGGCGGCCACCGGCGAGGCGTTCGTGACGCCGACCGTGTACGACGGGACTCCCGGGCTGCGGGCGGCGTTCAGCAACTGGCGTACGTCCGCGGCCGACGTGGACCGGATCAGCGGGGCTGTGGCGCGGGCGCTGTGACCAGGGCGTACCGCGGGAGTTCGCGTCGGGTGCGGACCGGGGAGAGGAAGACCGGCAGGAAGGCCGCCGTCATCAGCGCCCCGCCCACCCACAACGTGGCGCGTACGCCGACGAGTTCGCCGAGCACGCCCGACACGGCGGCGCCGATCGCGAGCGCTCCGGTCAGGACGAAGCGATAGGTGGCGTTCATACGGCCGAGGAGCTCGTCCGACGTCATCCGCTGACGCAGGCTGACGCCGAGGACGTTGTCCGTGCCGGTCTTGAACAGGACCAGGGTCCATCCCAGGCCCGCGATCCACAGCCACGGTCCGCGGTCGATGAGCGGTACGAGCAGGGCGGCGGGCGCCAGGATCGCGCCGACCACTCCGAGGGTACGGCCGTGGCCCAGGCGTGCGGCGAGGGGGCGGGCGCAGCGGGCGCCGAGCAGCAGGCCCAGTCCGCCCGCGGCCCAGAAGAGGCCCAACGCGCTTGCGGGTAGGCCGAGTTCGCGGACGAACAGGATGGGGAGCATGGTGTTCACGACCTGCATGCCCAGGTTGATGAGGGCGGCGGTGAGGGCGAGGGCGCGCAGTTCCGGGTTGCCGAAGACGTGCCGGAGGCCTTCGGCGATCTCCGCCTTCAGTGTGGTCTTCCGGTTCCGGCCCCGGGGACTCTCCGCGCCCCGGATCATGGTGAGTTGGAGGGCGGAGGCCAGATAGGTCACCGCGGCGCACACGACGGCCACCGGAGCGGTGAGGAACTGGACCAGGGCGCCGCCCGCGCCGCGGCCCGCGACATTGCCCACCGCCTGCAGGCCGACCAGGGCGGCGTTCGCGGGTACGAGGGCCTCGCGGCCGACCAGGAGGGGCAGGGTGCTCTGGGAGGCGACGTCGAAGAAGACGGTCGCGGCGCCGTTCAGCAGGACGACGGCGTACAGCTGGCCGAGGGTGAGGGTGTCCGTCCACCAGGCGAGCGGGACGGAGGCGTACAGGACCGCGCGGGCCAGGTCCGCCGCGATCAGCACCCGGCGGTGCCGCATCCGGTCTACCCAGGCCCCGGCGGGCAGCCCGAGGAGCAGGAACGCCAGCGTGCTGAGGGTGGCCAGCGCACCGACCTGTCCGGGTCCGGCGTCCAGTGCGGTGACGGCGAGCAGGGGGACGGCGACGTAGCTGACGTTCGTTCCGAGCTGGCTGAGGGTGCTCGCGGCGAAGAGGACGCGGAAGTCGGCGGTACGCCAAGGGGAGCGAGGCAGGGAGTCGGGCTGGGTGTCGGGCACACGAGAACGCTGCCCGACACCGTCCAGGAAGGACAAGTGAAAAGATCTACAGCAATTGTTAAGCGTTCCTGCGCAGTTGACGGAACCCGGAGTCGACCGCGGTGATCCCGCCGTCGACGGGCAGGGTGACTCCGGTGATCCAGGACGCATCGCGGGAGGCGAGGAAGAGGATGGCGGCAGCGATGTCCTCGGGTTCACCGACGCGGCCCAGGGGATAGAGCTCGCGCGCTCTTGCCAGGTCCTCCTCGCGGCCCTCCCAGGCGGTGGTGCGGACGGTGCCGGGGGCGACCAGGTTGACGCGGACGCCACGGGAGGCGGCATGTCCGGCGAGGGTGCGGGTCAGGGAGCCGAGGCCGGCCTTGGCGGCGCTGTAGGCGTGGTTGCCGAAGTCGGTCAGGCCGTTGACGGAGCCGATGTTGACGATCGCGCCGTGGCCGGAGGCGGCCAGGTGCGGGAGGGCGGCACGGCAGCAGCGGTAGGCGCCGGTGAGGGTGATGTCGAGGTCGCGCGCCCACTCGTCGTCCGGTTCGTCCTCGAAGAGCGCGGCGTCCGGGGTGCAGTGACAGGCGTTGTTGACCAGGACGTCCAGCGAGCCGAAGGTGTCGACGGCATGCCCGACGGCCGCCTCCACGTCGGCCCGGTCCCCCACGTCGCACCCGAACGCCCTGGCCACCAGGCCCTGTTCGCGCAGGCTCTCCGCGGTCTTCTCGGCCGCGGCCACGTCGATGTCGGTCACCAGCACCCGCGCCCCCTCCTGCGCGAACCGCCGCGCGGTCGCGGCGCCGATGCCGCGGGCCGCGCCGGTGATGAGAACCCCGTACCCCTCGAAGCGTGTTGTGTCCGTCATGGGATCGCACCGTAGTGCCCTGTCGATCAACTGGGCAGATAGCGTGCGCCCATGTCCGCGTTCATACTTGGCGGTCGCCCGCAGCGGGGGCGCCCGCTTCCGCCGCGAGCAGACGGCCCGATGGGAGCAGCGGCGGCTCGCGGTGTACGCCGACCACGCGCGCACGCTGAAGCGGACCCCCACCCTGACGTACCGGGTGGCTGTCCACTTCGGCAACGACCGGCATCCGCATCTCCTCTCCCCCGAGGAAGCCGCGCCGCAGCTGGCCGAGGCTGCACTCGCCCGGGACCCGTCCAGGGAGGCGCTGCTCATGCTGGGGCGTGATCCGGCGGCGTGGCAGGCGTTGATGGAGCGGCAGCGCGCCGGGCGCGCCGGCTACTACACGGCCGTACGCGACGACCTGGCGCTGCCACCGGGCCACTCGGCGCGGTGGCAGCTGCCGTCGGTGCGTCAGCCCTGATCTCAGCGGTAGCCGGTGGTGTCCGCCGGCTTGCCCGCGTCCTGGACCTCGACGACATAGCGCCAGGCGTCCGGGCGGCTGCCGTCGAGGTCGGTGAAGCCGTACGTCCGGGCCAGGCCGCCGCTGGAGAGGGACTGGCCGTTGAAGCGGGCCACGTCGGGGTCGGTGGCGAGGGCGGTGACGGCACGGCCGACGTAACGCGGGGTCTCCGAGATGGCAAAGTGAGGGACGCGGTCGAGGGCGTCGCGCCAGTTGTCCTCGCCCACCCCGAAGTGCTCCAGCATCATCTCCGACCGGAGCCAGCCCGGGGTCAGCGCGACGGCGGTGGCTCCGCGCGGACCGAGTTCGTGGCCGAGGGAGAAGCCCATCCGCAGGACGGACGTCTTGGCGAGGTCGTAGAAGAAGGAGTTGCGGTAGGTCGCGCCGTTGTACTCGGCGGTGCCGTCCGTCATCTCGACGACCAGTCCCCCAGGGTTGCGCAGCAGCAGGGGCAGGGCGTGATGGCTGG
This sequence comes from Streptomyces sp. NBC_00019, assembly GCF_045041015.1. Lineage (NCBI taxonomy): Bacteria > Bacillati > Actinomycetota > Actinomycetes > Kitasatosporales > Streptomycetaceae > Streptomyces > Streptomyces sp. NBC_00019. The sequence continues at coordinate 9,403,140 of NZ_CP108302.1, read as the reverse complement.
TGATCGCGTGGGTCTCGACCGCGAGCCGCAGCAGCCTGAGCCCGTTGTCGAGGTCGTGCTCCCAGACGGGGCTCTCCCACTCGAAGAGGTTCTCGCCGCCCCAGATGTTGTTGACGAGGACGTCGAGACGGCCCTCGGCGTCCGCGATCCGGTCGACGAGCGTGCGGACCTGCGCCGGGTCGAGGTGGTCGGTGGGTACGGCGATACCCGTACCGCCGGCCTCGCTCACCAGGTCGGCGGTGCCCTCGATGGTCTCGGGGCGGTCGTACTCCGAGCGCCGGCCCCGCGTGCTGCGCCCCGTCGCATAGACGGTGGCGCCGGCCGCCCCGAGCTCCACGGCGATCCCTCGCCCGGCTCCTCGGGTCGCTCCGGCGACCAGTGCGACCTTGCCCTTCAGCGGCTGTGACATGTCCGGCCTCCCGTGTTTTCGTCGTCGATTCCACGGTGCCGGGTAAGCCGGACATCTTCTGTCACCTTTTTCGCCGGGTCACCGGGATCTTCTCCGGCGTCACCCGGCCGCGCGCGGCTTCACGGCCACGTGCGGCGCCACGGCCTCGTCAGTGGCCGCGCGCGATCCACTCCTCCAGGTGCGGGGCCTCCGCGCCGATGGTCGTGGCGTCGCCGTGGCCGGTGAGGACCTTCGTCTCCGGCGGCAGGCCGAGCAGCCGGTCGCGGATCGAGTCGACGATCGTGGGGAAGTGCGAGAAGGAGCGGCCGGTGGCGCCGGGGCCGCCCTGGAAGAGGGTGTCGCCGGTGAAGACCGTCGCCAGGCCGGGGTCGTAGAGGCAGACCGCGCCGGGGGCGTGGCCCGGGGTGTGCAGCACCCGCAGGTCGGCGCCGGCCGCCTCGATCACCTGGCCGTCCTGGAGGTGGGCGTCGGGCTCGCGGTCGGGGTGGGTCTGCTTCCACAGCGGCAGATCGTCGGGGTGCAGCCAGATGGCGGCACCGGTGAGGTCGGCCAGGGCGGGCGCGGCGTCGATGTGGTCGTTGTGCGCGTGCGTGCACACGATGGCGGTCACCCGGCGCTCCCCCACGGCGGCGGCGATCGCCTCGGCGTCGTGCGCGGCGTCGATGACGATCACCTCGTGGTCGTCGCCGACGATCCACACGTTGTTGTCGACGTCCCAGGTTCCGCCGTCGAGGCTGAACTGTCCGGACGTCACGAGGCGTTCGATGCGCGCGGTCATCAGAACACCACCACCGAACGCAGGACGTCGCCGCCGTGCATCCGCTCGAAGGCCTTCTCGACCTCGTCGAGCTGGATCGTCTCGGTCACGAACGCCCCGAGGTCCAGGCGGCCTTGCAGGTGCAGGTCGATCAGCATCGGGAAGTCACGGGAGGGCAGGCAGTCGCCGTACCAGGAGGACTTCAGCGCACCGCCACGGCCGAAGACGTCCAGCAGCGGCAACTCCAGCTTCATCTCCGGGGTCGGCACACCCACCAGGACGACGGTGCCGGCGAGGTCACGGCCGTAGAAGGCCTGCTTGTACGTCTCGGGGCGGCCGACCGCCTCGATGACGACGTCGGCGCCGAAGCCGCCGGTCAGCTCACGGATCGCCTCGACCGGGTCGGAGTTCTTGGAGTTCACGGTGTGGGTGGCGCCCATCGAGCGCGCCTTGTCCAGCTTGCGGTCGTCGATGTCGACGGCGATGATCCGCGCCGCACCCGCCAGCCGGGAACCGGCGATCGCCGCGTCGCCCACGCCACCGCAGCCGATCACCGCGACGGTGTCACCTCGTCCGACGTTGCCGGTGTTGATGGCGGCGCCGATCCCGGCCATCACCCCGCACCCCAGCAGCCCGGCCACCTGCGGCGCCACACTCGGGTCCACCTTGGTGCACTGCCCGGCCGCGACCAGCGTCTTCTCCGCGAACGACCCGATTCCCAGAGCGGGCGAGAGCTCCTGTCCGGTCGAGGCGAGTGTCATCTTCTGCGAGGCGTTGTGGGTGTTGAAGCAGTACCACGGGCGCCCCCGCAGACAGGCCCGGCAATTTCCGCACACGGCCCGCCAGTTGAGGATCACGAAGTCGCCGGGGGCGACATCGGTGACGCCCTCGCCGACCGCCTCCACGACACCCGCCGCCTCATGACCGAGCAGGAACGGGAAGTCGTCCGAGATCCCGCCCTGCTTGTAGTGCAGGTCGGTATGACACACCCCGCAGGCCTGCACCTGGACGACCGCTTCCCCGGGGCCGGGGTCGGGCACCAGGATCGTCTCCACCCGGACCGGCTCGTCCTTGCCCGGTGCGATCACGCCGCGAACTTCCTGCGCCATGGTGGTGAACCTTTCCTTCCGCCGGTGTCCGTCTCCTCGACCCTACGTGCAACTGATCAGTAACGGCACGGGAGCGGATCCGTCACCGCAGGAAGCCCCGGACGGCCCGGCCCAGCGCCTCCTCGTCCCGGGTGTCCGCGCCGCCCAGGGCCAGCAGCCGGTGCGGCACATGGACCAGTGTCTCGGCGATCTGCCGGGCCGAGGTCCCCGGAAGGCCCGGCTCGACCAGCACCAGGTCCGCCCGGTCGGCGGCGAGGGCGGCCGTGCGCAGGCCGATCTCGTCGAAGGGCCGGACGGTGGTCGCGTAGAGAACGGCCAGGTCGAGGCCCGTGGTGGCGCGCAGCACCGGGTCGAGGGTGGAGCCGACCGCGAGAACCACGCCGTCGAGGCCTTCCCGGACGAGTTCGAACCCTTCCGTCGCTCCGCGCGGCTCGCTGTTGGAGTCGGCACAGACATGGATGTACGCCCGTTCGCCGCCCGCCACCGCGGCCAGGACGGCTCGGCGCACTTCGGCGGGGTGGCCGGGGACATGCACGGTCCAGCCGGGGGTGGCGGCGAACCTGGTCAGTTCCTCCAGCGCTCCGTAGCCGACGAGGACGGTGCCGCTCGTCGTGGAGTCCGGAAGGGATTCGGCGGCGGCGATCAGCATGTCGGAGTGCACGGGAGACCTCCTGGTGAGGACATTCTTTCGACACGTCAAGAATTCGTTAAAAAGCAAGCCGCGGCGGCCACGCGACTGGCCCGGGCGACCGGTGCCCCGATCGTGGTCGCCGATCGCCTCCAGTGCTTCACCGACCTCGCCACCACGAGCGCCCGCGCGGGTGCCGATGTGCCGGGTGTGTGCCGGTACTGGCTCGGGGACCGCACGTTCGCCGACGGTGACCTGTGCGCGACGGAGGCGACGGACGCCTTGATCGCGCTGGTGGAGCGGCTCGGCGCCCGGCACCGGTCGGTGATCGTCGAGGGTGGCTCGATCTCCCTGCTGCGGGAGCTGGCCGCCCGGCGGACCGAGCTGTCCTGGCGGCTGTCGGTCCGCCTTCTGTCCCCGCCCGGCCGGGACGAGTACGTCGCCGCGCTCGCCCGCCGGGCACGCGAGATGCTCGCCCCGCAGGCTCCGGGCCACAGCCTCCTCGAAGAACTCGCCGCACTGTGGCGCGAGCCTCGGCAGCGGCTGTTCGCGGCCTCCGTCAACGGCTTCGAGGCCGTCCTCGAATGCTGCGCCAAGTACGCGCTGGATGTGGAGTCCCTCGACCGGCAGCCTCTTTCGGAACACGTACGGGATCGGATGGCCGCACTGATCGCCGAACGGCACGCCGAACACGGTTTTCTCCAGCACCGCGTGTTCTCCGAAATTTTCGACAGTCGAATAGCGGGTTTCGGATTCGATGGATTCGAAGGATTCGACGGCGACCCCCTGGAGGGCGCCGCGTGAATGCGATCCGGGAGGACATGGCACTCGCCTCGCACGATTTCGGCCACATCGTCGAATCCCGCCCGCTCGGAGTCGTGACGCCGCGTTCCGGTGGCGCGGTCCGGGAAATCGTCTCCTGCGCCGGTGCACAGGGGTTGCCCGTCGCCGCCCGCGGCTGTGGACACGCCCCGTACGGGCAGGGCCAGGCGCACGGCGGATACGTCGTCGACATGGGCGGACTCGACGAGGTGCGCTGTGTGCCGGGCGACCTGACGCTGGTCGCCGGGGCGGGCGCGACCTGGGGCGAGGTCGTGCGGGTCGCGCTCGCCGAGGGGCTGGTGCCGCCGGTGCTCCCCGACCATCTGGGCGCCATCGTCGGCGGGGTGCTGAGCACCGGCGGGTTCGGCGGGGTCGAGCCACCGCCGAGGACTGGTCGCCGACTGGGTGCGGGAGCTGGAGGTGGTCACCGGCGCCGGCAAGCGGCTGGTCTGCTCGCCAAAGCGGCACGGACCAGCGCAGACTGGCCCGCGACGGCCGGTTCAGCCACGATGCTGCCGTACGAGATCACCCACACAGGGCTCACCGAGCTCGAAGTGGTCGCCGACCTCCACGAACGCAAGGCGCGGATGGCCGAGTCGGGCGACGCGTTCGTGGCGCTGCCGGGCGGTCTGGGCACGGCGGAGGAGCTCCTGGAGGCGTTGGCCTGGGCCCAGTTGGGCCTGCACCGCAAGCCGTGCCTCCTGCTCGATCCGTCCGGTTTCTACCGGCCGCTGCTGTCCTTCCTGGAGCACGCCGGGGACGAGGGTTTTCTGCGTCCCGGGGATCTGGAGCGGATCGTGGTGTGCCGGTCGGCCGAGGAGGTGCTCGCGCGGCTGGCGAGCCCGCCGATGGCCGACGCTCCGGTGCGGGTGCCGCGGGGCCGGACCGCGTTCCTGTTCTCGGCGGCCGGCTCGCAGCAGCCGCAGATGGGACGCGAACTCCATGCCACGTCACCGGTGTTCGCCGAGACCCTCGACGAGGTGTGCGGCCTGCTCACCCCCTACCTCGACCTGCCGCTGCGGGACGTGATGTTCGCCCAGGCCGGGACGCGCACCGCGGCGCTGCTCGACCGGATGGCGTACGGCTTTCCGGCGATCTTCGCGCTCCAGGTCGCCCAGTACCGGCTGCTGGAGAGCCAGGGGCTGCGCCCCGACGTGGTGTTCGGGTACTCGGCCGGGCACATGGCGGCGGCGCACTCGGCGGGGGTGTTCTCGCTGGCGGACGCCTGTCGTGCGGTCGGCACGCTGTCGCGGCTGGTGCGGACCCTGCCGGAGGGCGGATGCATGGCCGCGGTGGAGGCGGGTCCGCAGGAACTGCGCCTGGGGCCGGGCGCGGTGGTCGCGGCGGTCAACGAGCCCCGGTCCGTCGTCGTGGCCGGGGACCGCGAGGCGGTGACGGCCCTGTGCGCGCAGTGGTCGGCCCGCGGCCGCCGCACCCATGTGCTGCGCGTGGACGCGGCTCCCCACTCCCCGCTCTTCGAGCCCCTCCTCGCCGACTACCACCGCACCCTGCTCACGATGGAGCTCCACGTCCCCCGCATCCCACTGGTGTCCGACACCACGGCCGAACCGGTCACCAGGACGGCCACCGAACCCGGCTACTGGGTACGCGCCCTGCGTCGGCCCGTCCGCTTCGCGGACGCGGTCGCCCGGCTGCACGCCGAGGGCACGACCACCTACGTCGAGCTGGGACCGGGCGAGGTCCTGACCGGCATGCTCGACGCCTGTCTGCCCCGCGGGGCCGGCCGTCCCCTGCTCCTCTCCGTGACCCGGAACTGGCGAGCCCTGCGCAAGGAGACGGACGTAGCCTGAAGGCTCCGCCCGACCCGCAAGGAGCCCCGTGAGCATCGCCGCGACCGAGCAGGCCCCGCCCACCTGGCGGCTGCTCCTCGGATACGTCCGACCCCACCGCTGGGCCCTGCTGGCGGGCGCCCTGCTCTCGCTGGTCACGGGCGCCACCGGGCTGCTGCTGCCGCTCGTGGCACGGGAGTTGATCGACGACCTCTCCCACGACCGCACCATCACGGGCGCGTTGCTCGTCATGTCCGGCCTGGTGGTGACCAACGCGGCGGTGGGCGCGCTGGGTTCGTACGTGCTGCGGCGCACCGCCGAGTCGGTCGTGCTCGGCGCACGGCGCTCGCTGTCGTCGTACCTGCTGCGGCTGCGCATCACGGCCGTGGACCGCAGCGAACCGGGCGACCTGATGGCCCGCATCACCTCGGACACCACGCTGCTGCGCGAGGTCACCACCGACTCCCTCGTCGGCCTCGGCACCGGCGGGCTCACGCTGGTGGCGACGGTGGTCATGATGGGGCTGGTCGATCCGGTGCTGCTGGCCGTCACCCTGGCCGTCATCGCGGGCGCGGGCACGATCCTCGGTGTGATCGTGCCGCGCATCAACAAGGCCAGCCGACAGGCTCAGGACGCGGTCGGTGTGATGGGGGCCTCGCTGGAGCGGATCCTCGGCGCGCTGCGCACGGTGAAGGCGTCCGGCGCGGAGCACCGGGAGGAACGTACGCTGCACGCGGCCGCAGAGGAGTCGTGGCGGCAGAGCGTGCGGGCCGCCAAGTGGTCGGCGGCCGCGGGCAACACGGCGGGGCTGGCGATGCAGATCGCCTTCATCACGGTGCTCGCGGTGGGCGGGGCGCGGGTGGCGACCGAGTCGATCGACATCGGCACGCTGGTCGCGTTCCTGCTGTACGTCTTCTACTTGATGTCACCGATCCAGCAGGTCGTCGGCGCGATCACCCAGTACCAGACGGGCGCCGCGGCCCTCGCCCGTATCCAGGAAGCCCTACGGCTGCCCGCCGAACCCGCCGGTGAGCCCGCCCCGTTGCCCGCCGCCGGCGCGGAGCCCGCGGCCGTCGGCTTCACCGACGTACGGTTCCGCTATGCCGACGACCTCCCCTACGTCCACCACGGTGTGACCTTCTCGGTGCCCGCCCAGGGCATGACGGCGTTCGTCGGCCCTTCCGGTGCCGGGAAGACGACGGTCTTCTCCCTCATCGAGCGGTTCTACGACCCGGAGTCCGGGACGATCACGCTGGACGGCCGGGACCTCGCCGACTGGGAGTTGCCGCAGCTGCGTTCGGCGATCGGCTATGTCGAGCAGGACGCCCCGGTGCTGTCGGGCTCGCTGCGCGACAATCTGCTGCTGGGCAACCCGGACGCGGACGACGCGGCGTTGGCACGGGTCCTGAAGACGACCCGTCTGGACGGCCTGGTGGCCCGTCTGCCCGGCGGAGTCGACACGCTCGTCGGTCACCGCGGCACCAGGCTCTCCGGCGGCGAACGCCAACGCGTCGCCATCGCCCGCGCCCTGCTGCGCCGCCCCCGTCTGCTCCTCCTCGACGAGGCCACCTCGCAGCTGGACGCGGTGAACGAGGCCGCGCTGCGCGACACGGTCGCCGACGTCGCCCGTACGACGACCGTGCTCGTCGTCGCCCACCGTTTGTCCACGGTGACGATGGCCGACCGGATCGTTGTCATGGACGCGGGGCAGGTCCGGGCGGTGGGGACACATCGGGAACTGGTGGCCGCGGACCCGCTGTACGCGGAACTGGCGGCCACGCAGTTCCTGGCGACGGCGGGCTGAATGGGGCGTGCCGCACAAGGCATCTGGCAGGATCCTCGGATGATCCCGCGCCGTCCCACGCATCTTCTGTTCGACTTCTTCGGCACGCTCGTCGACTATTCGCCGAGCCGGACGGAACAGGGCTATCAGCGCTCCCACGCTTTGCTGCGCGAGTTCGGCGGGCAGTGGGGTTACGAGCGGTTCCTGGACGCCTGGTCCGCCACCTCCGTCCGGTTCGACCAGGACAGCGCGGTCGACGACCGCGAGTTCTCCATGGCCGACGTCACGACCGCGTTCCTGGGCGAGGCGCTGCCTCAGGAACCGTCGCCCGGACAGGTGGAGGCCTTCGTCGCGGCCTACCTCGCCGAGTGGAGTGCCGCGGTGCGCCACCCTGCCGGTATCGACGTCCTGCTCAAGGCGTTGAGCTCGGAGTTCCGCCTGGCGGTGGTGTCGAACACGCACAGCCCGACCATGGTGCCCGAGCAGCTGGCCGCGATGGGGGTGCTCGATGCCATGGACGCCGTCGTGCTCTCCGTCGACGTGGGCAGGCGCAAGCCCCACGCGGACATCTACCAGGCGGCGATGCGTCAACTCGGCGTCCCCGCACAGGACGTGTGGTTCATCGGTGACTCCTACGAGGCCGACTACGCCGGTCCGCGCCGCATGGGCATGGAGGCACTCCTGATCGATCCGCAGGACACGGCGTCCGTCCCGCCGCATCATCGGCTGGACTCGGTCTTCGACCTGCCGGACCGCCTCGACCGCGTGACCGGTTGATCCTTCACCGCGAGAAGCCGGACGCCTGTCAGGTCTCCAGCCTCCGCAGCCGCTCCGCATCACCCGTGCGCGGGCACGTGGAGCAGGCCTCTGCCGGGCGGATCGCGTAGAACATGCAGCAGCCGGTGCGGGTGCGCGTGGCATGGCGGGTGCCGTCGTCGCCCACCAGATAGCGGAAGTCGGCGCCGCGGGGATACGGGGGCACGGGGATCGGCAGCACCTCGGTGGCGGCCCTGATCGCGGCGCCCTCCTGGCCCAGCATCCGGCCCAGGTACCAGAGGGCGGAGACGAGGTCGTCGGAGACCATCCCCCACAGGGCGCGGGACCGGCGGCGCGCGACAGGACCGAGGGCGGCGAGCAGGGGGCGCATGTGCTCGGCGAGGGACATGCGCAACTGGGCGCGCAGCTGGTCCTCCTGAGGGAGCGTCAGTACGCCGGGGAGTGCGGCCACGGGGTCGCCGGGCAGACAGGCGAGTTCGGTGCCGGGGGTGATCTCGTACGTTCCTGAGGCGAGGTCGAGACGCAGGTCCTCGGGGCGGATGCGGGGCACCCTCCGTTCCAGGTACCAGGTGCCGCCCATGAGCACTCCGACGGACCAGGCGTAGTCGTGCAGGGCGCGGGAGGCGGCGACATCCGGGCGTACGGCGACTCCGTAGCGGTCGCGGATGCGGGCCGCCTCGGCCTCGACGAACGCGTCCAGCACGGACCGGTCCGACGCCAACCGGTCGGCCGTCACGCCCACTTGACCACCCTCGGCGACTCTCGCGTCCAGCGCTTCGCAGATGCCGGCCAGCCGTCGGTAGACGTCACCGAGGGCTCGGGAGACGCCACCGTCCGGCGTGGTCTTGAGGGCCAGGGACATCGACGTGCTCCAGGTGCGGGGGTTTCAGGAGAGGATCAGTAGGCAAGCCTTACCTTACCTTGATCAAGGGAGCCGCACGTCAAGCCACCTCAAAGGAATCACACAGTCAGTTGAAAACTAAAGCAAGCCTCACCTAAGCTCACGCCTCGTGACTGCGACCCATCGGGGCGCACCCCCCACAGGTGTGTCCTTTCGTGCCTACAGGCACATACCGCTCTTCCTGACCGGCCTCGCGGCCCTGACCCTCTGCACCGCCCTGAGCCTCGCCCTCGGCGCCCGCTCGGTGCCCCTGTCCACCGTGACCGACGCGCTGTTCGGCAACGCCCACGGGCGCGACGCCCTCGTCGTGACCGGGCTACGGCTCCCCCGCACCGTCATCGGCCTCGCGGTCGGTGCCGCGCTCGGCGCCGCCGGAGCCGTCGCGCAGGGCATCACCCGCAACCCGCTCGCCTCCCCCACGACCCTCGGCATCAACGCGGGCGCGGGCTTCGCGGTCGTCGTCGCCATCTACGCGCTGAAGCTCAACGACCCCGTCGAGTACGTGTGGTTCGCGTTCGCCGGAGCCGCGGCCGCCGCGGTCTTCGCACAGGCGCTGGCCCGCCGCGCCGGTGACATCGATCCCGTACGGCTCGCCCTCGGCGGCACCGTGCTCCAACTCGTGCTGCTGTCCTGGACGTCCGCGGTGATGCTGCTGAACCAGCGCACGCTCGACGAGGCCCGCTTCTGGCTCGCCGGCTCCCTGTCCGGACGCACCCTCGACACCCTGTGGCCGGTCCTGCCGACCCTGCTGCTCGGCATCGTCATCGCGCTGGCCGTCTCCCCCGCCCTCAACGCCCTTGCCCTGGGCGACGATTCGGCGCAGGCCCTCGGCGTCCCGGTGGCCCGGATCCGGCTGGCCGGCGGCATCGCGGTCGTCCTGCTCGCCGGATCGGCGGTCGCGGTGGCCGGACCGATCGCCTTCATCGGGCTCGCCGCGCCCCATCTCGTACGTCCGCTGCTCGGCGGCGACCACCGGCTGCTGGTGCCCGGCTGTCTGATCGCCGGTCCGCTGCTGCTGCTCGCGGCCGATGTGCTCGGCCGGATGGTGATCCGCCCCTCGGAGCTGGAGGTCGGCATCGTGACCGCGTTCCTGGGCGCGCCCCTGCTGGCGCTGCTGGCCCGGAAGGTGGTGACCCGGTGAACCGGTCCAGGACTCGTGTGCGCGTTCTCGTCTTCGCCGCCTCCGGTCTCGTCGCGCTGTTCGTGCTGCTCACCGTCTCCCTGACGACCGGTGAGATGCGGATCCCCGCCGCCACCGCGCTGCGTGCCCTGGTCGGGCTCGGTGACGCGGGGGACGTCCTCGTGGTGCAGCAGTTCCGGGCACCCCGGTCCATCGCGGCCATCGTCGGCGGCGCCGGGCTCGGCGTGGCGGGCTGTGTGCTGCAACGGCTGTTCCGCAACCCCCTGGCCTCCCCGGACGTCATGGGCGTGACCGGCGGGGCCTCGCTCGGCGCGGTCGCGCTGATCGCCGCCGGGGCCTCCCAGACGCTGGTCCCGCTCGGAGCACTCGGCGGAGGCCTCCTCTCGGCACTGCTGCTGGGCGTGTTCGCCTGGGGATCCGGGCTCGCCGTCACCCGCCTGGTGCTCACCGGGCTCGCCGTCCAGGCGGGGCTCGCCGCCGCCGTGAACCTGATGATCGTGCGTTTCCCGGCCGAACTGGCCGGATCGGCGCTGCAGTGGACCACGGGTTCGGTGTACGGGCGGACGTGGACGGAGGTGTGGGGAGCGGGCGGCGCCATGGTGCTCGCGCTCGCCGCCGCCTTCGTACTGCATCGCCGGCTGGCCGTGCTCGACCTCGGGGACGACTCCGCGGGCGCCCTCGGCCTCAACACCTCCACGGCACGCCTCCAACTGCTCGTCCTCGCGGTCGTGCTGGCCTCGCTCGCCGCCGCGCTCGCCGGTCCGGTGACGTTCGTGGCGCTCGCGGTACCGCACATCGTGCGGTTCGTCACCGGGCCGCCCACCGCCGTCTCGCTCGCGCTGGCCGGACTCACCGGGGCGGCGCTGCTGCTCGCCTCCGACCTGGTGGTGCAGCACCTGCTGCCGATCGAGGGGCTGCCGGTGGGCGCGGTCACCGCCACGCTCGGCGCGCCCTGGCTGCTGGTGCTGATGTTCCGGCAGAGCTCGCCCGTGAAGAGGAGCCACGCATGACCGGCGCACGGAGCACGGGCCGGGAGCCGCTCAGGACCGACGTGCAGAAGACGGGCCAGCAGCCGCCCGAGACCGACGTGCAGAAGACGGCCCAGGACCCGCTCAAGACCGCCGCACAGGAGCCGCGCATGACCACCGCCAACCAGCTCTCGACACAGCGCCTCGACCTCCGGTACGGCGACCGGCTGGTCGTCGGCGGCCTCGACCTCACCCTCCCCGGCGGAGCCGTCACCGCGATCGTCGGCCCCAACGCCTGCGGCAAGTCCACGTTGCTGCGCGGACTGAGCCGGCTGCTGGCCCCGGCCGCCGGCACCGTCACCCTCGACGGCTCCGACATCCACCGCATGTCGGCGAAGTCCCTGGCGCTGCGCATGGGCCTGCTGCCGCAGCAGCCGGTCACGCCCGAGGCGATCACCGTCGAGGCGCTCGTACGGCTGGGCCGCTATCCGCACCAGCGGCTGCTGAGCCCTTGGTCGGCCGCCGATCAGAAGGCGGTGGACGAGGCCCTGGAGCGCACCGGGACCGCGTCCCTGCGCGACCAGCCGGTGGACCAGCTCTCCGGCGGCCAGCGGCAACGCGCCTGGATCGCCCTGGCGTTGGCCCAGGACACCGAGCTGCTGCTGCTCGACGAGCCCACGACCTTCCTCGATCTGCGGCACCAGCTCGACGTACTCGACCTGGTGGCCGCCCTGCACGCCGAGGCGGGCCGCACCGTGGTGATGGTGCTGCACGACCTCGGACAGGCCGCCCGTTACGCGGACCACATGGTGGTTCTCAAGGACGGCCGGCTCGCCGCCGTCGGAGCCCCGGCGGACGTCCTCGACGCGGAGCTGGTGAAGTCCGTGTTCGACGTGGACTGCCGGGTCATCCCCGACCCGGAGACCGGCACCCCGCTGGTGGTCCCGAGAAGCAGCGCGGTGCGGCGCTCCGCCGCCACCGCCTGATCAGCATCTACCAAGAAGGAACCGACCCCCCATGTCCCACCGCTCCGCCATGCCCGGAATCCGCCGGATTCTGACCTCTCTGCTGGCCGTGACACTCGGTACCGCCGTTCTGGTCGCGTGCGGCTCGGAGTCCGAGGACTCCACCTCCGCGAAGCCCGCCGCCGATTCGGGCGGCGCCTTCCCGCGCACCCTCAAGACCGCCATGGGCGACGTCAAGATCCCCTCCCAGCCGAAGCGGGTCGTCGTGCTCGACACCGGTGAGCTGGACGACGTGACGCTGCTCGGCATCGACCCGGTCGGCGCGGTCGCCCCGCACTTCAAGACGGAGGGCGGCTTCCCGACGTACCTGAAGGGCGAGTTGAAGAACACCGCCGACGTCGGCCCGCTCCTGGAGCCCAACCTGGAGAAGATCGCGTCGCTCAAGCCCGATCTGATCCTGTCCTCCAAGATCCGCCACGAGAAGGTCTACGACAAGCTCGGCGCCATCGCCCCGACCGTCTTCACCGAGACCACCGGCGGTGTCTGGAAGGAGAACCTGAAGATCCACGCCGAGGCGCTGGGTCTGGAGAAGGAGGCCGCGGCCAAGCTGAAGGAGTACGAGACGCAGGCCAAGGCGCTGGGTGAGGCCATCAGGAAGAAGGACGGCGGCACCATGCCGACCGCGTCCGTGGTCCGCTTCATCGCCGGTCCGACCCGTCTGTACCAGTCCAACTCCTACAGCGGTGTGGTCCTGAACGACATCGGCTTCAAGCGGCCGTCCTCGCAGGTCTCGAACGACCCCGAGGTCACCATGAAGGACGTCAGCCCGGAGCAGATCGACCAGGCCGACGCCGACCTGGTCTTCGTCACCTCCGCGGACGTGGACGACAAGACGCAGAAGAAGCAGGTCACTTCGAACCCGGTGTGGAAGTCCCTGCCCGCCGTGAAGGGCGGCAAGGTCTTCGAGGTCCCGGACGAGACGTGGATGTCCGGCATCGGTGTCCAGGCCGCCGAGCAGATGCTCGCGGACGTGGCCAAGGCCACCGGTGTGCCGCTTCCCGCCAAGTAACTCCCGCTGAATCGGGGCGGGCCGCAGCCATGGCCCAGGCCCGCCCCTTCAACCCCCCACCCGCTAGCGGAAGTTCTCCTCCACCCATGCGTCTGTACCTGCTCGCCCTCAACCCGACCGACTCCGTCACCGAGGGCTTTCTGCCCGCGGCCGCCCGCCTGGGCCTGGACGTCACCGTCCTCACCGACCAGCCCGACGCCCACCGCACGACGTACCCGGACATCGAGATCCTTGAGTGCGACGTCCGCGACTTCCGGGCCGTCGTCACCCGCATCTCCACCCACCACCGCCCCGACGCGGTCTTCACCAACAGTGACCATCTCCAGACGCAAGCCGCCCTGGCCGCCGCCTTCTTCGGGCTCCCCGGCAAGGACTGGCGGGCCACCCTGCGCTGCAAGGACAAGGCCGAGATGCGCCGCCGCCTCGCCGACACGGGGGTGGACACGGTCTGGTCGACCGAGCTCACCGGACCGACCGCCCTGCCGGACGCCCCGTACCCCTGTGTCGTCAAGCCGCGCGAGGGCGTGGCCAGCGAGGACGTCGTCCTCGTCGACAACGCCGAGGACGTGGTGACGCGCTCCAAGGAGATCTTCGACCGGCGCCCCGGCACCGTCCTGGTCGTCGAGGAGTACCTCCCCGGCGAGCTCTACACCCTGGAGACGCTGGGCGACGGGCAGACCCGGCACGTCCTGGGCGGCTTCCACACCGAGCTGTCGCCGCCGCCGTACTTCATCGAGGAACGCCTCACCTTCGTGCCGGGCCACCCCGGGCCGGTCGTCGAGCAGGTCCTCGCCCAACTGGACGCGCTGGGCGTCGGGTTCGGCGCCTGTCACACCGAGTTCGTGGTGCACGAGGGCCGGGCGAGGATCATCGAGGTCAACTACCGCGCCATCGGCGACCAGTGCGACCTGCTGCTGGCCCGGCTGCTGGAGATCCCGCTCTTCGAGCACATCCTCCGCGCCCACCTGGGTGAGCCGCTCCCCGCGGACCTGGGCGCCCGCCGCGACGGCGCCGCCCGCCTGGACTACCCCTGCGCCGAGCGCCCCGGCACCCTCACCGACGCCCCCGCGGCGACGGAACTCACCGTCGACGGCGTCCACTTGACGTACCGTCCGCTGCGCGCGGCGGGCGAGCGGCACGAGCTGTACGGCACCAACCGCGACTACCTCGGCGTCCTGCGCGCCACGGGCACCGACCAGCCCACGGTGGACCGGGTGACGACCGACTTCCTGGCCGGGCTGCGCTGGGAGATCCAGCCGTGACGGCCGTGCCGACCGCGACGACCGCGACGACCGACACCTGCGAGGAGGAACTCGTCACGCGCGTGCTCAGCGCCCTGCTCCGCGAGGACGTGGTGGGGCTGCGCACCGGCAGCACGCTCGTGCACCGGCCGGACGGCCCCTGGCTGCGCCTGCCGACCGAGGGCGACGCGCTGCTCCTGCCCGTCGCCGAGGACGGCTTCCAGTGCGAGTACGCCGCCCGGCTGCCCCTGCTCGTCCGTGAGTCGGACGGCGCCGAGTTCACCTCGTACGACACCGTCCTCGCCGCACTGCGCGCACTCGCCGACCCCGTGGACCGAGGCGGCTACGACGCCTTCGCCGAGGAGTGCCGGCAGACCCTGGCCACCCTGCGACTGCACACGGCCACCCGGGCCGAGGTCGAGGCGAGGCTCGGCGGCGACTCGGCACGGTGGCCCTCGCTGGCGTACGACACACTCGCCGCCCGGCTCGACCATCCGGTCTATCCGACCGCGCGCGGCCGCTCCGGCCTCAGCGAGCTGCAACTGCAGGCCTACGCACCGGAGTTCCACCCCCGATTCGCGCTGCGCTGGATCGGCCTGCGCCGGGAGTCCGTCACCCTGACCGGCACGCTCCCCGACTTCTGGCCCACACCCCGCCGGCTCGGTCTCGCCGGGGTGGAGGGCACGCATGTGGTCCTGCCGGTGCATCCGTTGACGGTCGACGCCCTGCGGGACGCCGGGCTCCCGGACGGGGCGGTGTTCGCCGACCGGGCCCACCTGGAGGTCGTACCGACGCTGTCGATGCGCACGGTGGCCGTGAACCCGTCGGTGCATCTCAAACTCCCGCTGGCCACGGCGACGTTGGGTCTGCGCAACAAGCGGACCGTCAAGCCCGGCACGCTCGTGGACGGCGCTGCGGGACAGCGGCTGCTGGAGGCCGTGATCGCCCGGGAGCCCCGGTTCCACGGCACGATCCTGCACGCCGACGAGGCGACGTACGCCCATGCCGGGCACGAGCTGCTGGCCGTCCTGTGCCGGCGTTTTCCGGCCGATCTGGACGGCGCCGACGTCGTACCGCTGGCCGCTCTGCTCGCCGGGGCCCCGGACGGGCGGTTGGTCGTCGACCACCTGGCCGACCGCTTCTACGGCGGCGACCCGCTGGCCCTGCTGGACGCCTTCCTGACCCTGTTGTTCGACTGGCAGACCACACTGTTCGGGTACGGCATCGCGCTGGAGTCGCATCAGCAGAACATCTCGCTGGTCCTGCGGCCCGGCAGTCTGCGGCTGCTGTTCAAGGACAACGACGGGCCCCGCGTCAACGCGAAGCGGCTCGGCGCGGTGCTTCCCGGCCCATGGGGCTTCGACGACGCACGGACCTATGTCTCCGGAGACGGACCGGTCGCCGACCTGTTCACCACCATCACGGTCCATCTGTGCGCGGGCGCCTACGCGTTCGGCCTCCCCCGGCACCGGCGGGCGCTGCTCGATCTCGTACGCGACCGGCTGGCCGAAGCCGTGGACCGGCTCGGCGGGGACGCGGCCGCCGTCCTGCGCGCGCACGTCCTGGACGCGCCGCGGCTGCCGGTGAAGGCGATGGTCACGGCCGGCTCGCTGCTGTCCAAGGAGCGGTCCGGCGCGGCCGACATCAACAAGCACTACACGACCGGACCCAACTACCTGCTGCGACAAGGGGGTTCGGTATGAGCGCCGGGGCCCTGCGGATCCCGCGGTCCGCCTCCGGGCGCGGTCAGGTGCACGCGGTGGCCGCCTGCTATTTCGTGGCGTCCTTCGCGGCCCTGGGCCTGCCGCCGTACCTCACCGAGATCCTGCCGGGGCTGGGCGATCGCGACGCCCGCTGGGCGGGGGTGCTCTATGTCGTCCCGACCGTGTTCGGGGGCATCGCGGCCCCGATGTGGGGGCGGCTCGCCGACCGCTACGGCCGCAAACGGCTGCTGCTGCGCGCCCAGTTGGGGCTCGCGGTGGCCTTCCTGCTCGCCGGGTGGGCCGACTCACTGGCCACCTTCACGGTCGCGCTCGTCCTCCAGGGGATCCTGGGCGGCACCTTCGCCGCCTCCAACGGATATCTGGGCGCGGCCCTGGAGGGCCCGGCCCTGTCCAAGGCGCTCACCCTGATGCAGGGCAGCGCCCGAGCGGCCCTGGTCTTCGCACCGATCGTGGTCGGCGCGCTGTCCGGCTGGCTGTCCCCGCACCGCCAGTACGCGCTCCTCGCCGTACTCCCCCTCACGGCCGCGCTGCTGCTGGCGGCCCTGCCCGAACCGGAGCCGGTCGCCCGCACCACGAGCGAGAGCGCCACCGCGGATCACACACCCCCGGTGATGTCGCTCAAGGCTCTCTACGCACTCGAGTTCGCCTTCGTCTTCTCCACCGTCATCTCCTTCCCCTATCTCATCGCCCTGGTCGACGACCGGCTCCCGGGCACCTCGCCGACCCTGTCCGGAGTGCTCTTCGCCCTTCCCCACCTCTGCTACCTGGTGGCGGCGCTGGCCGTGCACACCAGGTTCCACGGCCGTCCCAGGACCGGGATCGTGCTCGGCTTCGTCCTCATCGCCTTCGGTCTCGCCGGACACGGCGTCGTCGACTCGCTGCCCGCGCTGATCGCCGCACGGCTGCTGCTCGGTGCGGGCCTCACGCTCGGCCTGGTGTGTCTGCAGGTGCTCGCGGCGGACTGCGCCAAGGGCCGCGCGCCCGGTGGGCTGTTCGGCTCGCTGGAGTTCTTCTCCAAGGCCGGCGCGGTCGCCGCCGGTCTCGCCGCGGCCGCCGGCAGCGTCCGCTTCGGCCCCGCCGCCCCCGTACTGACCGGTGCCGCCGCTGCCGCCGTCACCGCCGTGGCGACCCTCCTCCCCTCCATGACCCCCCGCTGGAGCCGCTGATGCCCTCCCTCACCGATACGCCCACGCGCACCGGCCTGCCCACCGCCGACGACGTGGTGGCCCACACTCTCCTGAACTGTGTGCTGCGCGAGGTCTCCGGCCCCGAGCACCAGAGCGTCGTCACCGACGGCCGGCTCCTCCTGCGGCTGCCCCGCCGCGGTGTGCTGCTCCGTGTGACCCTGCGCCGCACCTCGCTGCTCGGCGCGCACCGGTTCACCGGTCCCGTGCAGGAACAGCGCGACGGCGACTGGGCGGAGCTGGACTGGCGCCGCCTCGCGGAGTACACGCACGACGAGCTGTCGCTGCGGACCGGGGTGCGCAACGAGGAGTTCCTGGAGCAGATCGCCTCCAGCCACGAGGCCGTGACGACAGCTCTCACCGCGACCGGCGCCGCGCAGGGCGGCGACCCCTACCTCGCCTCCGAGCAGTCCCTGTTCTTCGGCCACCGCTTCCATCCCACGCCCAAGGCCCGCACCGGCGACCCGCGCGCCTGGTCGGCGTACGCGCCGGAGGCGGGGGCCGCCTTCCCGCTGCGGCACCTCGCCGTACGGGAGCATCTGATCGCCGAGGAGGCCGCGGAGCCGTCGGCCACCGCCGCCCTGGACCGGCTGCGTGCCGACGTCCCGGCCGGATACCGTCTGCTCCCCGCCCACCCCTGGCAGTACGACACACTCCGCGAGCACCCGGCGCTGAGCGCGGCGCTCGCGAACGGCGATGTCCTCGACCTCGGTCCGGGCGGGCAGCCCTTCGCGGCGACGGCGTCCGTGCGCACGCTCTACGACGGAGAGACCTTCCTCAAGTTCAGCCTGAACGTGCGGATCACCAACTGCCTGCGCAAGAACAGCAGTTACGAGCTGTCCGGTGCCGTCGCCCTGACGCGTGTCCTGGCCCCGGCCCTGGCCGACCTCGCCGAGCGCTTCCCGGGCAGCGCGGTGCTCCGCGAGCCCGCCTACCGCACACTGGCCCTGCCAGGGCCCGACGGCAGTCCGGACCAGGCGCTGTTCGAGGGCTTCGGTGTGATCGTCCGCGAAGGCCTGCCCGAGAGGCTCGCGCCCGGCACCACCGCCCTGCTGGCCGCCGCCGTCGCCGACGAGTACCCGAGCAGCGGCGCCCACATCTCCCGTCTGCTCGACGGGGCCGACGCACAGGCGGCCCTCGACTGGTGGTCGGCGTACCTCGATCTGCTCGTCCCACCGGTCCTGGCCGCCTACTTCGACCACGGTCTGGTCCTCGAACCCCACCTCCAGAACGTCCTGGTGTGCGTGGACGGCGACGGCATGCCCGCCCAGGTGCTCTTCCGCGATCTGGAGGGCACCAAGCTCGTCCCCGAGCACCACGCCGACACCCTCGCGGCGCTGCCGCCCGAGGTCGCGGGCCCGATGACGTACGACGCGCAGCGCGGCTGGGACCGGGTCGTCTACTGCCTCCTGGTCAACCACATCGCGGAGCTGCTCGCCGCCCTGGCCGATCTGCACCCCGAGGCGGAGGCCGAGCTGTGGGGCCGCGTCCGCTCGGCGCTCCGGTCGTACGCCGACCGGCTCGGCTGCCCGCCCCGCCTCTCCGCCCTGCTCGCCGGCGTACCGCTGCCCGCGAAGGCGAACCTGCTGACCCGCTGGGAGCGCAAGGCCGACCGCGAGGCCGGTTACGTCCGTCTGCCGTCCCCGCTCGCCGAGGACATCCTGACCGGGAGCACCCGATGACCCCTGCCGTCCATGCCCGCGCCCTCGCCCTCACGTCGGCCGAACTGCCCGCGTACCTCTACGACTTGGCGGCTCTGCGCGCACACGCGGCTGCCGTACGGTCCGCTCTCCCCGAGCAGGTCGAGCTGTACTACGCCGCCAAGGCCAATCCGGAGCCGGAGATCCTCGCCGCGCTCGGTCCGTACGTGGACGGCTACGAGGTCTCCTCGGGCGGTGAACTCGCCCATGTGGCCAAAGCGGTGCCGGGGCGCCCGCTGGCTTTCGGCGGCCCCGGCAAGACGCCGGACGAGGTGACAGCGGCTCTGGAGCAGGGGGTCGAGCGCTTCCACGTCGAGAGCGTGTACGAGCTGCGGATGCTGGGCGAGCTGGCGCGGCGGGCGGGGCGGCGGGTCGCGGTGCTGGCGCGGGTCAACCTCGCCCTGTCCGACGGTTCGCTGGCGGGCAGTTCGCTGGCGATGGGCGGGCGTCCGACCCCGTTCGGCATGGACCCTGACCAGGCTCTGGAGGTGGTCCGCGCGCTCACGGACGGCACCTGTCCGTACCTCGAACTGCGGGGAGTCCACGCCCACTTGGCCAGCGGTCTCGAAGCCCCGGAACAGCTCGCGGTGGCCGAGGCGATCGTGGCCTGGGCCACCGGACTCGGGGTCCCGGTCGCGGAGGTCAACGTCGGTGGCGGTATGCACGTCGACTACGCGGACCCGGACCGGCGCTTCGACTGGGCCGCGTACGGCGAGGGACTGGCCCGACTCGCCGCGGCGCAACCGGAGTTGACGCTGCGCATCGAACCGGGGCGGGCGCTGACGGCGTACTGCGGCTGGTACGCCACGGAGGTGCTGGATGTGAAGCGCAGCCACGGTGAGGAGTTCGGTGTGGTCCGGGGCGGCACCCACCATCTGCGGACCCCGGCGACGAAGGGCCACGACCAGCCCTGCTCGATCCTGAAGGTGGACGACTGGCCGCACCCGTGGCCGCGACCGGCGGCGGAGGACGAACACGTCACGCTGGCGGGGCAGTTGTGCACACCGAAGGACGTCCTCGCCCGCCGGGTCCCCGCATCCGGGCTGCGGGCCGGTGACCGGGTGGTGTTCGCGTTGGCGGGTGCCTACGCCTGGAACATCTCCCACCACGACTTCCTGATGCACCCCCGGCCCGGCTTCCACTTCCTGGACGCCGGGCCGGAGGTCACCACGCGGCCCTAGAACGGGTAGTGCGCCTGCTGGGTGGCGATGGTCACCCAGCGGGTGTTGGAGAAGGCCTCGATGCCCCAGCGTCCGCCGAAGCGGCCGTATCCGGAGGCCTTGAAGCCACCGAAGGGGGCCTGCGGCTCGTCGGCCACCGACTGGTCGTTGATGTGCACGATGCCGGTACGGATGCCGCGGGCGACGGCCAGTCCGTGGGTGGCGTTCTCGGTGATGATGCCGCAGGTCAGACCGTTCTCCGTGTCGTTGGCGACGGCCACGGCGGTGTCGTCGTCGGAGAACGTCTCGACCACGCACACCGGCCCGAACGCCTCGGCGTGGTAGATCTCGGCGTCCTTCGGCACATCGGTGAGCACGGTCGCCGGGTGCACCGCTCCGTCGGGCTTCCCGCCGCCGGTGAGGACCTTCGCGCCCTTGGCGACGGCGTCCTCGACCAGAGCGGCCACGCGCTGCGCGGCGGAGGCGGCGACGAGCGGTCCGACCACGGTGTGCGGGTGGTTCGGGTCACCGGCCTGCAGCGAGGCCGTCTTGGCGGTGAACTTCCGGGTGAACTCCTCGGCCAGCGACTCGTGGACGAGGATCCGGTCGCCGGACATGCAGATCTGTCCGGCGTTCATGAACACGCTGAAGGTGACGGCGTCCACGGCGTAGTCGACGTCCGCGTCGTCGAGCACGATCACCGAGTTCTTGCCGCCCAACTCCAGTACGGCGGGCTTGAGATGACGGGCCGCGTGCTCGCCGATGATCCGGCCCACATTGGTGGAGCCGGTGAAGTTCACCGCACGGACGCGCGGGTCGGCGATCAGCGCCTCAGCGATCTCGGCCGCGTCCTCACGGGCGTTGGTGACGACGTTGAGCACCCCGTCCGGAAGCCCGGCCTCGCGCAGCACGTCGGCCACGAACAGGCCGCACGCGATCGGCGCGTCCTCGCTCGCCTTGACGACGACGGTGTTGCCTGCGGCCAGTGGCGCCGCGACCGCCCGTACACCGAGGATGACGGGCGCGTTCCACGGCGCGAACGCCGCGACGACGCCCACGGGTTCACGGACCGCGAGGCCCAGTGCGCCCTGCTCCTGGGCGGTGAGGACCTCGCCGCGCGGGGCCGTCACGGCGGCGGCGGCCTCGCGCAGCATGTTCGCGGCGAGGTAGACGTTGAAGTGCGCCCACGGCCGGGTTCCGCCTGCCTCGTGGGCCATCAGCTCGGCGACCTGGTCGCCCTTGCCGTCGAGGAGGTCGGCGGCCTTCAGCAGAATCGCCCGCCGGGCGAACGGGGCCAGCGCGGCCCATTCGGGGAACGCCGCGTCGGCCGCGTCCACGGCCCGCCGTACGTCCTCGGTGCCCGCGGCCGCGACGGTCGCATACACCTCGCCCGTGTAGGGGTTGACGTCCTCCGCCCTACGGCCGGAGGCGGCGGGCTCGTCCTTGCCGCCGATGAACAGTTCGCGGGTGATGGGCATGATGCGGACCTCTTTGTTCGCCACGTGAACCAAGATTCATTTCTAAGCGCATGCTCTGTTCACCCGGCAACAATGTCAAGGGCCGCCCGGCCGTGCTTGATTTCTGGTGGCCGGGCGGCCCTCGGTGTGGACGTGCGCGTGTCGATCAGTACTGGATGCCTGGCAGCAGCTGGGTGACGGGGGCGGCCAGGTCGGTCACCTGGGTCAGCTATTGGAGGTCGTTCAGCTTGTTCAGCTCCGCCAGCTGCGCGGAGGGCCGCGGAAGCGCGTCCTTGTACTCCGCGGGCAGGTCGCTCACGGTGAGCGAGTCGAGCGTGGCCATCAGGCTCAGCGGGGCGGCGCCCTTGTCCTCGGGAGCCGCGCTCGCCAGCGGGGCGGCGAGACCGGTGACGCCGACGGCGAGACCGGTGACGCCGACGGCGAGACCGACGACGGCGGCGATACGTCAAGTGGAGATCATGTTTTCAGCAACGCCGACGGGCCCGCACCGGACACGGGCACCGGGCGTCGCTCACCCGTCAGGCGGAGTGTCGCCGTTGCGCTTGCCGAGCCCGGCGGGGCGGAGGAGTCTCGAAGGAGAGGCCCTCGCGGCCCGCTCCCCTTCGACCGCGGGCCTTCACCGGAGGTCAACCATGGGCACCGCGTTCAACACCGAGACACTGCGCCAGAGCATCGAGGGAAACACGGCGACGAATCTGCTGTCGCTCTACACGGACGACGCGGAACTGCGCGTCGTGGACCGCAACACCCAGCCCAGTAGTCCAAGGGTCCTGCACGGTCGCGAGGAGATCGGCGAACTCCTCGCGGACGTCTACAGCCGCGACATGACACACAAGCTGGAGCGCTGCGTCGTGGACGGCGACACCGTCGCGTTCAGCGAGAGCTGCCGGTACTCGGACGGGGTGCGTGTCCTGGCCGAGTCGATGATCACGCTGCGCGACGGCAAGATCGCCGAACAGATCATGATCCAGGCATGGGACGAGTAGGGAGGCGGCTGCCGAAGGTCCAGATCACGACTCGCTTGACCTGGACCTTCGCGGTGCGGGCCCGTCCGGTCCGCTCTCCGCGGCCACGACCAGTTTCCGCAACAGGTCGGCTAGCGTCCGTTGCTCTTCTGCGGTCAGTACTGCGAGCAGCGCGACCTCGTCCGCTTCCTCCGCCGCCGCATGCTGTTCGAAGGCGGCGTATCCGGCGTCGGTGAGCCGGACCAGCACCCTTCGCCGGTCGGCGCTCTCGTGCGTGCGGCTGATCCACCCGGCCTCCTCCAGCGGCGCCAGCCGTGCCGAGAGGGCACCCCGCGTCAGCCCGAGCCGGTCGGCGAGCTCCGAGGGGCTCGCGGTGTACGGCGGACCCTGTCGGCGCAGCGTCAGCAGCACCTTGAACTGCCAGTGCCGCAGCCCGTCGGAGTCGAGCGCGTCGCGACGCGCCTGGGACGCGTGCCGGGCGAGTTTCGCCAGCCGCACGTAGATCGCCTCCTTGACCGGGTCCATCCAGGCGAGTTCCTTCGACCACTCCGCGACATGCCGGTCGACCGAGTCCTCCATCGTCTGCTCCCCGCAGTGGTTTTCTTGTGGATGGTTTTCCACCTAACTACCTTCCCCTGTCATGACGAACACCACGAGCACATTCGTCGACCTCGACGAACTCCTCGCCTCCGCAAGGGACTTGTCGCTGGCGGGACGGTGGGACCGGGCACTGCGCCTGTTGGACGCGACGACGTCCGACCATCCCGAGGACCGCGCACGCCTCGCCCTGGCGGCGGCCGAAGTAGCCCTGGAGAGCGACTGGTTCGGCGGTACGCGGCTCACCGCCGCCCGCGTCAAGCAGGCGGAGAAGGAGTCACCGGGCGGCGACTGGGACCTGGACTTCGTACGGCTGCGCCACGACTACCTGCTGCTGTTCCGCCCCGACGGCACGTCCCGGCACGGCGCCGAGGGCAAGGACCCGGAGGCACTCGTGGCGATCCGGCGCCGCGGACACGACCTGCGCGAGGCCGCCCCCGACGAGGTGCGGCGGGGCTGGGCCTCGATGTACCTGGGGCTGATCGCCGACAACCTCTTCGGCGAGCGCACCGCGGCGCCCGCCCACTACGAGGCCGCCCTGCGCGCCGGCGCATCGGGCGACGACCTGCTGGTCCGCGAGGCGCTGCGGCACCTCGGTGACCACGACCACCACGCCGGCGAACACGAGCGGGCCCTGGAGCGCTGGGAGCGGGCCACCGCGCTGGGCGCACGCGCGGGCATGGTCCCCGGTGTGCTCACCCAGCAGATGCTGCTGGCGGTGCTGGCCCGCGACACGGGTGACGAGGGCGGCGCGACCGCGCTGGCGAAGGAGATCGCCCGCTGGGCCGAGGCGATCGGCGCCGGCCATCTCCACGCCCAGGCGACCGGGTTCCTGGCCGGAGTCGATCCGACGGCGCCGCCGCAGGAGAGCGGGTCCTGACCGTCGTAGGGCATACGGGGTCCCGGCCGGAGGACCGGCTCGGTTAGGCTGACGGCGGGCCGTGACTGGCGCTGAGGTGGAGCACCACCGGGGAGCGGTCCGCAGAACCTGATGCCGTGCGCCTGGGCGAACCGACTACCAGCCCAGGAGTGGATCATGTCTCAGGCCCGGCTCATGGACGGCACGGCGCTCGCCCGGCGGATCGTGGAGGAGACCGCCAAGCGCGCCGCCGACCTCACCGAACGCACCGGCGGCACACCATGTCTCGCGACCGTACTGGTCGGCGAGGACCCCGCCTCCGTGACGTACGTCCGGATGAAGCAGAACCGCTGCCGCAAGGCCGGTATCGCCTCCCGGCACGTGGAGCTGCCCGCGGCGACCACGACGGAGGAACTGGTGGGCACGCTCAAGGCGCTCTCCGCCGATCCCGCCGTGCACGGCATCCTGCTCCAGCATCCGATGGGCGAGCACATCGACGAGCGGGCCGCGTTCGAGGCGATCGCGCCCGAGAAGGACGTCGACGGCGTCACCTTCGCCTCGTTCGCGACGATGAGCTTCGGCCTGCCGGGCTTCGTGTCGTGCACGCCCGGCGGGATCATGCGGCTGCTCGACGAGTACGGCGTCGACCCGTCCGGCAAGCGGGCCGTGGTCGTCGGCCGCAGCGCGATCCTCGGCAAGCCGGCCGGGATGCTGCTGCTCGCGCGCGACGCGACGGTGACGTACTGCCACTCGCGGACGGCGGACCTGTCCGCGGCCGTCCGCGAGGCGGACATCGTCGTCGCCGCCGTGGGCCGGGCGCGGCTCATCAAGGGCCAGGACATCAAGCCCGGCGCCGTCGTGCTCGACGCCGGCTACAACGAGGGGAACGTCGGCGACGTCGACTTCGACTCCGCCGCGGAGCGGGCCTCGCTGATCACCCCGGTGCCGGGCGGCGTCGGTCCGATGACGATCGCCACGCTGCTGGAGCAGACGGTCGACGCGGCCGCCCGGCAGCTCGGGGTCTGAATCAGCGCATCCAGGCGCTGTAGTCCATGACGTCACCGGCCTTGACGCCGTACTCGGGATCCGCCTTGGTGAAGGTGGTCTCCAGGCCGAGTACGGCGCCGCTGGCCGGGTCCATGATCAGCATCCGGCGGGTGGCCGACTGCTGGTACACATACGCCTGTCCGCGCCGCCCGAGCCGGTCGGTGACCTGTCCGACGGGCTTGAGCCCTTCGGCGTCCGCCAGCATCTCGGCCACCGTCGCGGACTCACGGGCCCCGAGGTGCCAGGTGTCGAGGAGCACTCTTACGCCGTCGAGGAGCTGGCTGGTGTCCAGTGCGGTGTCGGTGTACGTGGCTTCCTGGAGGTAGGCGCGCAGACGGGTGACGTCGTGCGGGGGCTCCGACTGCGGCGGGGCGTCGCTCCAACTGGGCGGATAGGTCTGCGTGGTGCGGTCGTGGCCGTCGTCGACGATCACCGTGTGGCTGTCGTCGGCGTTCCACCGCACGATGCGCTCCTCCGGGTAGGTGATCGGAGGCTTGTCCTCGCTCATGCCGAGGCTCCACGACTTCACATGGGTGCCCTTGCGGAGTTCGGGCGAACCGTCAGCCGCTCGGGCCCGCGCTGCCAGGGTCTCCAGGGATACGGGGGTGGAGTCGGCCCGCACGACGAGCGGGCGGGGTGCGGCGACCGCCGGCGCGGTGGTCTGGTCGGTGAACAGCAGGGCCGCCACCAGCGCGCCGACGACGGCCGTGGCCGCCAGGCCCCACAGCAGCCGGGGTCGGCGGGAGGTCCGTTGCTGCATGAGCCGGTTCAGCTGCCGCTCGGCGTGGTGGTCGAGAGGGCCCTCGCCGAAGTGCGGGCCGTCGATCGGCACCGGGTTGGCACGGCGCAGGAGTTCGAGTTCGTCAGCCATGGCCGTTCTCCTTCAGGGCGGCGGCGGTCGTGGGGCCCATGCGGTCGATCTCGGCTCTCAGCCGGCGCCGGGCGCGGTGCAGCCGCATCGACGCGGCCCGCCGGCCGCAGCCGAGGGCGACCGCCACCTCATCGGTGTCCAGTTCCTCCCAGGCCGTGAGCCGCAGCACCTCCTGGTCGGCCGGGGAGAGCCGGGCCAGCGCGTCGTGCACCCAGGCGCCGGGGCTCTCCGCGTCGGGACCGGCCTCGACGTGCCGCCCGTGTGCCGTGTCGTCGTTGCCCAGCCGGTCCACCAGTCGCCGCCGGCGCCCCTGTCCGCGCACCGCGTTGGCCAGGCAGTTCCGTGCCACCCCGTACAGCCAGGGCAGGGGGGAGTCCGGGAGGTCGGTCCGGCGGCGCCAGGCGACGGTGAAGACCTCCGCCACCACTTCCTCCACGTCACTCGTACGCCCGTCCAGTCGCCGCGCGACATAGCGGCTGACCGCCCAGTAGTGCTCGCGATAGGCAGCGGCGAAGTTGTCGTCGTCGCTCATGTTCCGTTCGTGTCCGGCACCCTCGGGATCGTCACAGCCGTTTCCGTGATTCTCGTCGCGTCCCTGAAGTGTGACGTCCGGGCCGGGCGCGGACACAGGCGGGGCATGAGGCACCTGAAGTGGCTGACGACCACGGATCACAAGACGATCGGAACGCTGTATCTGGTCACGTCGTTCGCGTTCTTCTGCATCGGTGGTCTGATGGCGCTGTTCATGCGCGCCGAGCTGGCCCGCCCCGGTCTGCAGATCATGTCGAACGAGCAGTTCAACCAGGCGTTCACGATGCACGGCACGATCATGCTGCTGATGTTCGCGACGCCGCTGTTCGCCGGCTTCGCGAACTGGATCATGCCGCTGCAGATCGGCGCGCCGGACGTGGCCTTCCCCCGGCTGAACATGTTCGCCTACTGGCTGTACCTGTTCGGCTCGCTCATCGCGGTCGGTGGCTTCCTCACCCCGCAGGGCGCGGCCGACTTCGGCTGGTTCGCCTACAGCCCGCTGTCCGACGCGGTCCGCAGCCCCGGCATCGGCGCCGACCTGTGGATCATGGGTCTGGCCTTCTCCGGCTTCGGCACCATCCTCGGCTCGGTCAACTTCATCACCACCATCATCTGCATGCGCGCACCCGGCATGACCATGTTCCGCATGCCGATCTTCGTGTGGAACGTGCTGCTGACCGCGGTGCTGGTCCTGCTGGCCTTCCCGGTCCTCGCGGCCGCGCTGTTCGCCCTGGAGGCGGACCGCAAGTTCGGTGCGCATGTCTTCGACTCCGCCAACGGCGGGGCCTTGCTATGGCAACACCTCTTCTGGTTCTTCGGCCATCCAGAGGTGTACATCATCGCCCTACCATTCTTCGGAATCATTTCCGAAGTGATCCCGGTCTTCTCCCGTAAGCCGATGTTCGGCTACATGGGCCTGGTGGCCGCGACGATCTCGATCGCCGGTCTGTCCGTGACGGTGTGGGCGCACCACATGTACGTCACCGGCGGTGTGCTCCTGCCGTTCTTCTCCTTCATGACGTTCCTCATCGCCGTGCCAACAGGCGTGAAGTTCTTCAACTGGATCGGAACGATGTGGAAGGGCTCGTTGAGTTTCGAGACCCCGATGCTCTGGGCGACGGGCTTCCTGGTCACCTTCGTCTTCGGCGGCCTGACCGGCGTGATGCTCGCCTCGCCACCGATCGACTTCGCGGTCTCCGACTCCTATTTCGTGGTGGCGCACTTCCACTACGTGGTGTTCGGCACCGTCGTCTTCGCGATGTTCTCCGGCTTCCACTTCTGGTGGCCGAAGATGACCGGCAAGATGCTCGACGAGCGCCTCGGCAAGATGACCTTCTGGACGCTGTTCATCGGCTTCCACGGCACGTTCCTGGTCCAGCACTGGCTGGGCGTGAACGGTATGCAGCGCCGAATCCCGGACTATCTCGCGGTGGAGGGCCTCACCCCCCTCAACACACTGTCGAGCATCTTCTCGTTCGTGCTCGGCGCGTCACTGCTCCCCTTCTTCTACAACGTCTGGAAGACGGCCAAGTGCGGCAGGAACGTCGAGACCGACGACCCGTGGGGCTACGGCCGCTCGCTCGAGTGGGCGACGTCCTGCCCGCCCCCGCGGCACAACTTCCTCACCCTGCCGCGGATCCGCAGCGAATCCCCGGCGTTCGACCTGCACCACACCACCGAGCCGCAGAGGGAGTTGACCGCTCCGTGAGCAAGTTCCTGGCCGACGTCGAGGGCCATCTGCTGCTCTCCGCCACCCGCGAGGAGGGCCGCACGGCCGCCGAGCGCTTCACCGCACCACTGCACTGGCTCACGGACACCCAACGGGCCGAGGTGGAACGGCGGTTCGAGGCGGAGTACCTCGCACTCGCCCGCGACTCCTGGCAGCACACCTCGACGCGTGCCGGGCGACTGCGGGAGGAGTACGAGGCGAAGTACCGCGAGCTGCGGCGCAGACTGCTGGCCGGTTGGCTGCTGGGCTGTGCCGGGCTCGTCGGTGTCGTGGTGGTGTGTGTCGTCCCGCAGCTCCGGCCTTGACCTCGAGCAAAGTTGAGGTTCTACGGTCGTCACATGGCGATCAAGGAGTACTCGCAGGAGGAACTGGCCGCTCAGCCGATCGGGGCGTGGAGTGGTGAGGCGTACCGCCGGGTGGTGGGAGGAATCCGCGCACAGTTGGCTGTGGAGAACCTGACGCAGCCCCACTGGTGGACGCTCAACCACGCCGCCGGGGATCCCGGACGGTGGACCCGTGCGGCGCTCGTCGAGCGGCTGACTCCCTACGACGACCAGGGCATCGACTTCGACGGCGTCTTCGACGACCTGGTCGCCCGCGGCTGGCTCACGGAGGAGCCGGACGGCATGCGGCTGACCGAGGCGGGTGAAGCGGGGCGCGTCCGTGCCCGGGAGCGCAACCTGCGGATCCACGAGCGGACGCATGACGGGATCGACCCGGCCGACTACGCGGTGACGGTCGATGTCCTGCGCCGGATGGTCGCGAACCTCGGCGGCGAGGGGAACCTCCCCGACTGACCGGCTCGCACCTCCGGGTGGCGGGCGAGGCTGTGCCGGACACAGCCTCGCCCGTGCGGGGGTTCGCCGCCGCTAGTTCAGCGTCCACTTCTGGTTGTCACCGGCGCCGCAGGACCACAGCACCAACTGGCTGCCGTTGGCCGTCTGGTTGTTGTAGGCGTCCAGGCAGAGTCCGGAGTGGACATTGGTGAGGGTGCCGTCGGTGTTGACGTTCCACTTCTGGTTGTTCTGACCGTTGCAGTCCCAGATCACGACCTTGGTGCCGTTGGTCGTGCCGAGGTTGTAGGCGTCCAGGCACTTGTTGCCGTACACCACGAGTTCCTTGCGGGAGGTGTACGTCCAGGCCTGGTTCTGACCGCCGCTGCAGTCCCAGAGCTGGGCCTGGGTGCCGTTGGTGATGGTGTTGTCGTTGATGTCGAGGCAGCGGCTCGACTGCGTGCCGACGACCAGGTTGCCGTTGGCGCCGGGCAGCGGCCTGACCGTGATGTCGGCAAGGGTCGGGGCGCCTGTGAAGGTCAGCGTGTTCGAGGAGCCCTTGGAGAGGGCGACCTGGACGCTGATCGTGCCCTGGCCGGCACCGGTGGGCGGGAAGGAGACCGCCGTCGAGCCCTGGCCGTTGACCTTGAGGGTGGCCTTGCGGGCGGTCGAGGTGTTGTTGGTGTAGGCGACGTCGACGGTCTTCAGGCCGGTGCTCCCGGCGACCACGCCCGAGAAGCTCGACGTGCCGGTGTAGGTGCTGCTCGCGGCCTCGGTGCCGCCCTTGACCGTGAGCATCACGGAGCCGCCCGCCGGGACGCTGGTGGTGTAGCTCGTGCCGTACGAGCCGATGTTCTGCTGCGTCCACAGGTCACGGACGGTCGCGCTGGCGTTGGTCAGGCCGAGGTCGGACCAGCGGACGGTGATGTTCTGGGCGGAGGAGGTGCGGTTGAGCAGAACGGCCGCGCGGTTGCCCGCGCCGGACAGGACCTTGCCGTACACCTGCAGTCCGCTGGTGTCCTCGGCGATCTTGACGCCCTGGAGGCCGCGCGCGTCCTGGTCGACGGCGATGACCTCGGGGTTCTTGAGGATGTTCGCGGTCTCGGTGGTCATCGTGGCGAGGTTGTTGCCGGCGAGGAGCGGGGCGCCGGAGATCGCCCACAGGTTCATGTGGGTGCGGTTCTGGGCGGCGGTGAAGCCGTCCATGCCGACCATCAGCATGTCGGGGTCGTTGTAGTAGCCGGTGTGCTGCGCCGTGGGGTGCAGGTTCCGGTCGTAGTTGGTCAGCAGGTTGGTCATGGACGGCTTGTTGCCGTACAGGATGATGTCGTCGTTGGTCCGCCACATCGCGCCCTGGCCCGGAGCCCAGTTCCACGGGTTCTGCCGGCCCCAGTTGCACAACGACAGGGTCATCGGGCGGCCGGTGCTGGCGGTGGCCTGCGTGATCGCGTCGCTGATGGCCTGGTACGTCGTCTTCGCGTCAAGTCCCTCCGCGTCACCGCCGCACCAGTCGACCTTCACGAAGTCGAAGCCCCACTGCGAGAACTGGAGCATGTCCTGCGCGTAGTGGCCCTCACTGCCGGAGCCGGGCGCGGCGGGGCGGCCGGTCGGGTAGTAGTAGCCGCAGCCGTCCTTGCCGGCGTCGGTGTAGATACCGGCCTTGAGGCCCTTGCTGTGGATGTAGTCGGCGATGGCCTTCATGCCACCGGGCCACTCCGCCTCGTCGATGGTGATGTTGCCGGCACTGTCACGGGTGCCCTGCCACCAGCCCTCGTCGATGTTGATGTACTGGTAGCCCGCCGCCGGCAGACCCGAGGCGACGAACGCGTCGACCTGCTGCTTGATCACGCTGTAGTCGATCTTCGCGGCGAAGCTGTTCCAGGAGGCCCAGCCCATCGGGGCGGCGGGCACGGATATCTGACGGCTGGTCGCCGCCTGCGCCTGGTTCGGCTGCGCGAACAGCAGGGCTGCGGTGACGGCCAGGGCGAGGACGAGGGCGCGTACGGCGGCGGCTCTGACCCGGCGGACACAACGCGGTGGGGGGTACATGCGGCTCCTTCGTGCGGGGAAACACTCAAGGGTGACGATATTTCGAACAAGGATCGATAGTTCGAACGTGTCGCGCGCCGAAAGTAGAGCCAC
The DNA here is from genome assembly GCF_045041015.1 of Streptomyces sp. NBC_00019. Taxonomy (NCBI): domain Bacteria; kingdom Bacillati; phylum Actinomycetota; class Actinomycetes; order Kitasatosporales; family Streptomycetaceae; genus Streptomyces; species Streptomyces sp. NBC_00019. The sequence continues at coordinate 9,372,020 of NZ_CP108302.1, read as the reverse complement.
GGGAGGGTGAAGTCAACGGATGTGACAGGGGTGAAGTAGCCGGTCCCCTTGGGTCGTTCGCCCTTCGGAACACGCCGCCGCGCCATACTGACCGGTGTGCGCGTAGCGATCATGACAGCGGGGTCCCGGGGCGACGTCGCCCCGTTCACCGGACTGGGACACGGCCTGGTGCGGGCCGGGCACGAGGTCACCCTGGTCACGCACGGCTCCTTCGAGCCGTTGGTGGCGGGGTCGGGGCTCGGATTCCACGCCCTGCCGCTCGATCCCCGGGCGGAGCTGGAGTCCTCACGCGGGCGGGCGCTGCACGACAGTGCGACGGGCGCCGGGAAGCTGCTGCGGGTGGTGAGCATGGCGCGGACCCTGGCGCAGGAGATGGCCGACGACGTACTGGCGGCCGCGCGAGGGAGCGACGTGCTGCTGCTGTCCGGCTCGATGGCACCGCTGGGACACACCGTCGCCGAGGGCCTGTCGCTGCCCAGCATGGGCGTCTATCTCCAACCCCTCGCCCCCACACGCGAGTTCGGCCCTCCCATGCTCGGCGGCCGCTCCTGGGGAACGGCCGGCAACCGGCTCGCCGGGCACGGTGTGGGCCTGGCCGTGGAGCAGGTCTTCGCCGCGACCGTCCCCGCGGTCCGCGAACGGCTGGGGATGCCCCGCGTCCGCACCGCGGCGGCACTGCGGGCCCGGGAGCGGCAGGCGTGGCCGGTGCACCACGGCTTCAGCCCGCTGGTGGTGGCCAGGCCACGCGACTGGCGGACCGGGCTGGACGTGACCGGCTACTGGTGGCCGTACGACGTGAAGAGCGGACTTCCGCCCGAGGTGCGGGACTTCCTCGACGCGGGCGAACCTCCGGTGTTCGTCGGTCTGGGCAGTGCGACGGTCCCGGACCCCGCGCGGCTCAGCGAAGACATCGTGCGCGCGCTGCGCCGGGCCGGGCTGCGCGGGGTGATCCAGCAGGGCTGGGGCGGGCTCGCGGCCGACGGCGACGACATGCTGACCGTCGGCGAGGTCGCCCACTCGGCACTCTTCCCGCACATGGCGGCGCTCGTCCACCACGCGGGCGCGGGCACGACCGCGGCGGGGCTGCGGGCCGGGGTGCCCGCCGTACCGGTGCCGGTCCAGTTCGACGCGGGCTTCTGGTCCGCGCGGTTGGTCGCGCTGGGCGTGGCACCGCGTGCGGTACCGCTACGGGGACTGAACACGGACACGCTAGCGTCGGCGCTGACGCGGGTCACCCGCGATCCGGGGTACCGGGAGCGGGCGCGGGCGCTGGGGGCACGGATTCGCGAGGAGGACGGGGTCAGGCCGGTGGTGGAGGCGGTGAACAGACTGACGCGCTGAACAGTGCCCGCGGATTCACCACCCGACCGGCCGCAGAATCGCCAACAACTGCCGCACCAACTCCTCCACCACCTCGTCCAACGTCGCGTCCACCCATCCAGCACTCCAGTCGTGCAACAGCCCGTTGACCGCACCGATGAACGCCGCGGCCGGAATCCGATAGTCCCGCGGCACAGCCTCACCCCGCGCGACGGCCGCGTTCGCCTCGGCACACAGCAGGTCGATCCACCCGGCGCGGCGGGCGAGGCGCTGTTCCTCCAGACGCGGACTGACTCCGATGATCTCGACGAAGGTGATGCGGACACGGCGAGGATCGCCGGTGACACTCGCGGCGTACGCACGGAAGATCGCCGCCACTCGTTCGGCGAGCGGCAGCGACTCCGCGTCGGCCACCGCTGTCAGGACCGCCTCCTCGGCCCATCCGTTGACCTGGAGATGGAGGGCCGCGAGGACATCCTCGAGGGTGCGGAACTCCTCGTAGAACTGCCGGGTCGACAGACCCGCGGCCTCGCTGAGCGCGGCGACCGTGGTGTTGCGGTAGCCGGGGGTGTCGCCGAACAGCTGCAGGGCCGCGTCCAGGAAACGCCCGCGCCGCAGCGCCTGTCGTTCTTCGGCGGTCTTGCCGCCGTAGCGGCCGGTCGGCGCCTTGAGCCTGCCCGCCACGGTCACCTCCGTTGATCGTCCTCCGACGCGCCAATATTTATCGTGTACGCGGTCTTGTGGACAGGGCGCCCCTTCCTTACTTTTCAGTAAGTTGATTCTGAAAGCGTTCGTGTTCAGATTCACGAGCTTTGCCTTGGCATGTCCTACTCATGAACCCCACTCAGAGAAGAGAGCCGTCATGCCCGCTTTCGGACCCCGGCACCTTGGCGCTCTGGCCGCCGCCGTCGCCCTGACCGTCACCGCCCCGGCGACCGCCACCGCAGCGGACGCCGCCGCCCTGCGCGAGGTGCTGTTCGTCGGCAACAACTGGGACGGCACCGCCGACGTCCTCAAGTCCACGGGCGATCTCGCGAAGGTCGGCCGGATCAACGTCATCCCCGACAAGGACGCGCGGATGGCCGAGATCAACGCCGATCCGATCAAGTGGATCTACTTCATGGCGATCCGCAACGGTGTCGGCGAGGGCCACGACCAGTTCGCCGACGACATGTACACCACACCGGACGGCGCGTCGGTCGTCGTCTCCCGGCCGAGCTTCGCCGACGTCGTCTCGATCAACCTGGCCACCGGGGCCATCAACTGGCGTTTCCCCGTGTCGGGTTACCGCTCGGACCACATGGCGGTCTCCCCCGACGGTACCCGGGTGGCGGTGTCCGCCTCGACCTCGAACACCGTGCACGTGCTCGACATCAGCACCGGAAAGCAGCTCGGCAAGTTCACCACCGGCGACAAGCCGCACGAGAACATCTTCACCAAGGACGGCAAGTACATCTACAACATGGCGATCGGTGACGTGAACACCGACACCGACGCCGCGTGGCTGGACTGGACGAAGGGCGACCGGCGCATCACGGTCGTCGACGCCACGACGTACCAGCAGGTCAAGGTCATCGACCTGCGGCCGAAGCTGGACGCGATCGGTCTCACGGACTACTCCGACGCGGTCCGCCCGGCCGTGTTCTCCCCGGACGAGTCCAAGCTGTACTTCCAGGTGTCGTTCTTCAACGGCTTCTTCGAGTACGACCTCGCCACCGACAAGATCACCCGGACCAAGACCCTCCCGAAGAACCCGGCGACCAGCGACGACCGCACCACGTTCGTCAACGACTCCCGCCACCACGGCATGTCGATGAGCCCCGACGGCACCAAGCTGTGCGTCGCCGGGACCATGGACGACTACGCGACCGTCGTCAACCGCACGACCCTCCAGGAGGGCCCGCTCGTCACCGCCTCCAAGCCCTACTGGGCCACGGTCAGCGGCGACGGCAAGCTCTGCGTGATCTCCGAGAGCGGCACCGACCAGGTCACGGCCATCGACTTCGCCACCGGCCGGAAGACGGTGTCCGTCCCGGTCGGCGACCACCCCCAGCGCGTGCGTCTGGGCCATGTCGCGGCGAACTGGACGAGCCCGGCCTCCTGAGGCTCAGCCCGCCGGCCGTTCCACGGCCTTGACCGCCTCGCCCGCCCCGTCCTCGGCGGCCATGAGCTGCGCGGCGGTCACGGCCGCACGGCTGTAGGACTGCTGCCGTACGACACGGCCGAGCGCGTCGGCGAGCGCCTCGGCCGTGAGCGACCTGAACGGGATCGGGTCGGTGGCGGCCCCGAGCGCGGCCAGCCGCCCCGCCCAGAACGGCTGGTCCGCCGTCACCGGCACGGGCACCGCGGGTACCCCGGCGCGCAGTCCGGCCGCCGAGGTGCCCGCTCCGGCGTGGTGGACCACGGCGGCGACCCGCGGGAACAGCAGCGCGTGCGGTACGTCCCCGACGGTCAGGACGTCGTCGCCGTCGGCCGCGAGTCCGGCACTGCCGGTCTGCAGGATCCCGCGCAGCCCGGCCCGCCGCAGGGCCCGCACCGCGATGTCGCCGAGCCGCTCCCCCTGGCCGGCCGCCATGCTGCCGAACCCGATGAACACCGGCCGCGCTCCGGCCGCGAGGAAGTCCTCCAGTTCCGCGGCCAGCCGCCGGGACTCGTCGACGTAAGGCCACCAGGTGCCCACGACCTCCAGCCCCGGCCGCCAGTCGGCGGGGCGCGGCACGAGTGCCGTGCTGAAGCCGTGCAGGACGGGCCGGTTCGCCTGCTCCTGTCGGCGGCGCATCGCACGCGGCGTGAGCGGGGGCAGGTCGAGGCTCCGGCGGAGGTCGGCGACCGCCCCCGTGTAGAGACGGTCGGCCATGCGCAGCGCGAAGCGTCCGGCCGTACGGTTGCCGAGGCGGCCCAGTGAGCGGGCCGCGGTGACCACCGGCGGGAAGTCGCCGGTCGGGGCGACGGGCACGAGGTAGGCGCCGATCGCCGGGGTGCCGGTGGCCTCGGCCAGATGCCAGCCGAGGGGAGCCGTGGTCGTCGACAGCAGGAGCAGATCCGTCCCCCGGTCCATCGCGGCGGCGAATCCCTGACCGATCTCGGTGACGAACTCGGCCGCGGTGCGAAGCAGTTCACGCCTGGTCGCCGCCCCACCGCCCTCCGCGCGGGCGGGAAGACCACGGAACTCCAGCCCCGCCTCCTGCGCCAGAGGCGCGAAGGCGTCCGGTGCGGCGAGGGCGACCTCGTGCCCGGCCCTCAGGAGCGCACTGCCGAGTCCCGTGTACGGCGCCACGTCGCCGCGCGATCCGGCCGCGGCGATCAGGATCCTCATCTCTCTTCCTCCGGGGAGTCGTTGCGGGCCGCGTTGGCGTGCACGGCCTTGCCCAGGTAGGCGGCGAGACCGGGCCGTTGCTGCGACGGGGGCACGACGAGGGCGAAGGCGCGCGGGTCGGCCACGAAGTCGTCCGCGATCCGCCGGTGCATGACGGGCGGACAGGCCGTGAACCAGCGGGTGATGTGCCGGCGATGCTCCTCGGCGAGGTCCATGGCCGCCTCGCCGTCGCTCGGCTCCCCCGCGTCGAAGGTCGCGAGCAGCCGTGCGCGCCACTCACCGGCCTCCCCCATGAGCTGCCGCCAGTCCTCCTTGGTGTGGGCGGCCGCCCGTGCCATCGATTCGCGCTGCCCCCGCGAGCCGGCCCACTTCAGCTGCCGTTCGGTGGCGTAGCTGAGGTCGAAGCCGATCTCGCCGAAGACCTCGAAGCGTTCCTGCGGGGTGAGGGTCACGCCGGTCTGCTGGACCTCGATGGCCCGCTCGGCGACCTCGGAGAGCCGCTGGAGCCGGGCGATCTCCTCGCTCAACTGCCGTTGCCGGGCCCGAAGATGGTCCAGGGCGTTGGCCTGCGGGTCCTCGAGGATGGCGGCGATCTCGTCGAGGGAGAAGCCGAGTTCGCGGTAGAAGAGGATCTGCTGGAGCCGGGCCAGGTCCGTCTCGTCGTAGAGGCGGTACCCGGCCCGGCTGCGGGTGCCGGGCGTGAGCAGGCCGGTCCGGTCGTAGTGATGGAGCGTGCGCACCGTCACCGCGGCCCAGGACGCGACCTGCCGCACGGAGTACCTCATTCACCTGCCCTTTCGTCGGGGTCCAGCCTCAACCCTGACGTAAGGAGAGGGTCAAGCGAACTTCGACGCCATCCACGCGGCCAGTTCCGACTTGGCGGCGCTGAGCAGGGATGCGGAGGGCGAGGTGGCCCCGTTGGCGACGAGCGCGTAGTGCAGGGTGCCGCTGTCGGTGTCGGTGAGCAGGAGGCGGCGGCTTCCGGTGCCGCCCGGTTCGGCGGTCGTGCCGATCGGGGTGGTCGAGGTGTACGCCGGCGGGGCGTACACCGTGCCGAGGTCGGAGACCACGGTGGTGGAGGCGTTCGGGAAGGACGCCGGGAGGTGCAGTTCGGTCGGTGCCGAGCCACTGCCCGAGCGCCACACCAGCAGGGAGTACTGGCCGGAGCCGACCAGCGAGGACACGTTCGGCAGGCTGCTCGGGACCGGGTTCCAGGTCAGGGTCGTGGAGCCGTCGCGGGAGCGGTCCTCGTAGGTGAAGGCGAGGGTGCTGCCCGAGGTGGCGCTCGGGTAGATCCGGTCGAGGAGCCGGGCGTCCTGACGCAGCACCGCCGTGCCGGAGTCGTCGAGGCGTACGGCGGACAGGTCCTCGTCGTTCCAGGCGTCCCCGGTGGTGAGCTCCTTGTCGGGGTTGCCGTTCATGAGCTCGCTGTGACGGCCGTTGTAGATGTCCCACTGCCACTGCGAGCCGGACAGCACCGGGCCGGAAGTGGCGGGCGTGGTCCACCAGTTGGCACCCTTCACCCGGGAGTCCAGGGCCTGGTACATCGCCTTGAGGACCGTCGGCGCCTTGCCGGCGGTGGAGCCGTTCAGGGGGTGGCCGAACTCGCTGACGATGGCCGTGGTGCCGAGCGCCGAGGCGCGGTCGCGGACCGTGGCGAAGTCGGTCACGTACTGGCCGTCCGAGGCGTTGCCCCACATGAGGACGCCGGAGATGGCCTTCTGGTCGTAGAAGTGGGTGTTGAAGACGTACCGGGAGCCGATGGCGCCCGCGTCGAGCAGGCCGCCCTCCTCCTTGCTGACGTTGCCGTTCCAGAACAGGTTCGGCTCGACGAAGGCGGGCTTGTCCGTCCAGCCGGCCGCGTCCATCCGGGCGCGGAACTTCACGTAGAAGGGCCACAGCAGGTCGCGTTCCCAGGTGCGGCTGGCCTGGCCGGACTCGTAGGTGCCGGCGTAGGGCTCGTTGTAGGGGTCGAAGCCGAGGACGCCCGTGAACTGCTCGGCGGACAGGTTCTGCTTGATGTACGCCATGGTCTTCTGGGCCGTGGCGAGGAAGGAGTCCTGAAGGCCGTGGGCGTTGTGCCAGAAGTCGTACTGGGCGGCCTTCACCGCGCCGTTCTGGGTGATGTTCTGGCCCCAGAGGAAGCAGATCCCGCAGGACTCGTCCGGATAGTTGCCGAGGTCCACCGCCCATTGCGGGGCGCCGTCACCCGTGTACCAGCTGTCCGAGTCGAAGAGGTAGCGGGAGTAGAGGTCCTGGTGGAAGTCGGGGTAGACGCGGATGCCCGCGTCCAGGAAGGCGCCCATCTGTGCGGTGGCGGCGGCCAGATAGGCCGTGTCCAGCTGGCCGCGCACCGGCTCCGCGTAGGCCCAGGAGAGCAGGAAGCGGACCGAGTTGCCGCCGCCGAGGGCTCTCAGCGCGGTCGCCGACTTCTTGGCGTCGGCCACGGAGGCGAAGGGCAGGCCGTGGTTCTCGTCGAGCTTGGTCTCGCCGGAGACGTTGTAACCACGGAGAACCACCTCGCGGCCTTGGCCGTCGACGAAGCGGCCGTTCGACACGGTGAGCGCCGTGCCGTCGAACCAGAGGGAATTGGGGACGGCGGCGGTGGCGGGCCCGGCGCCCGCCACCGTCAGGGATCCGAAGAGGACGACCAGAACCGCCAGCAAACGCAACCGGATATTCGGCATGTCCACTACAGTCGGGCGATTTCCGGACACCGTCAACACTTCTGACTCATGAGTAAGTATCAGCTTTTCTTTACACGTTCTTTCTCAGCCACCTCAACTGCCGACTCGACGCGTCACGTTCAACAGGTACTCCTTGCGGTTCAGCGGGTTGTGATCGGTGCGCGGACGGCTCGGTACATCACCGCGCACGACCGGCGCGTAGTGGTCGAACCCGCTCTCCAACTCGCCTTCTCCCCGCGTGAGTCCGGGCAGCCGCTGCTCCAGCGCGTGCACGCGGGCCGCCGGCACCGCACCCTCCAGGACGCAGCTCTCCCCGCGCGTCTCGGTGGTCTGCGGCACGGCCTGGAGCGCGGCCAGCACCGGCAGCAGGGCACCCAGGGTGTCGGCCGGGGCCTCGATCCGGAAGCGGTGCATCGGCTCGTACACCTGGCTCCCGGCCTTGCGCAGCGCCTCGATCAGAACCAGCGGTGTCAGGCCCCGGAAGTCGGCTCCGGTGGTGGACATGCTCTTGTCGAAGCCCTGGTGGGCGTGGCTCTGGCGGGGCCAGTAGCCGGAGTGGGTCATCGTGACCGCGCAGTCGGTGACCTGCCAGCCGTTGAGGCCCTGGTCGAGGGTCTCGCGGACGGTGTCCTCGACCGCCTTGAAGAAGGCGTACGGCATGGCGCCCAGCTCCACCTCCAGCCGGAAGGCGACGCCGGTTCCCGGCAGGGCGGGGTCGACGCGCAGGCCGACGGTCGCGAGGAACGGGTTGGCGTCCTTCTTGATGAACTCGGCGGCAGCCCCCGTCCCCGCCGGCCTCTCGATGCAGAGCGGCGTGGTCTCCCGGAAGCCGACGGCGAGCCCGAACTCCTCCGCCAGAGTGGCTTGAATGACCTCCTTCTGGACCTCCCCGTACAGGGAGACGGAGGTCTCCTGGCGTACCTCGTCGTGGCGCAGCCCGATCAGCGGGTCCTGTTCGGCGAGTTGGCCGAGCGCGAGGTGCAGGGCCCTGCGGTCCGTGTCCGGGCCGGGCACGACCACGGTCTCCAGGGTCGGCGGGGCGAAGAAGTGACCGTGCGCCTTGCGGGGTTCGCCGAGCGCGTCGCCGATCCGCACGTCGACGAGACCCCAGAGCCTCGCGATCCGCCCCGCCGGGACCGCGTCCTCACGGAGATCCGTGCCGTGGTCGAAGACGCTCACCGCGGTGACCCGGCCCTCGTCGCGGGCGTCGCCGGCCCGGGTGTCGCCGAAGGGGACCCGGTCGCGGGTGCGCAGCGTTCCGGAGAACATCCGCGCGTAGGCGACCTTCTCCCCCGCCGGGCCCCGCTCGACCTTGAAGACGGTGCCGGAGACCGGGCCGTCGGGGTCACCGTCGGCGTGGGGCAGCAACTCCTTGATCCCGGCGATGAGTTCGGGGACGCCCGCACCGGTGACCGCGGAGCCGAAGAACACCGGGTGGACGAGGGCCTCGCGGGTCCGGCCGACGAGGGCCGTACGCACCCGGTCCTCGGAGAGCGTCCCCTCGACATAGGCCGCGAGCAGCTCGTCGTCGTGGTCCGCGAGGACGTCGACGGGAACGCGGTCCGGGGCGAACGCGGCCTTACGGGTGCCGAGCCCGACGGCCCGCCCCATCGGTACGACCGCGGGCGTGAGCCGCTCGGAGAGCGCGCGCAGGACAGCGTCGTACCGCGCACCGCGACGGTCGATCTTGTTGACGAAGATCAGCGTGGGGATCTTCAGCCGCTGGAGGGTGCGCATCAGGACGCGGGTCTGCGCCTGGACGCCCTCGACGGCCGAGACCACCAGCACGGCGCCGTCGAGGACGCCGAGCACCCGCTCCACCTCGGCGATGAAGTCCGGGTGGCCGGGGGTGTCGATGAGATTGACGGTGACGTCGTCGACCGCGAACGAGACGACGGCGGACTTGATGGTGATGCCGCGCCGGCGCTCCAGCGCGAGGGAGTCGGTCCGGGTGCTGCCGGCGTCGACGCTGCCGATCTCGTCGATGACTCCGACGGAGTGCAGCAGCCGCTCGGTGAGGCTGGTCTTACCGGCGTCGACGTGGGCGAGGATCCCGAGGTTGAGCAAGTGCACGAAGCGTCATGTCCTTCGAAGAGGGGGTCATTCCTTCTTGGGTGGACATGCGTGCTCCTCGCATTACTGCGCTCCTCCGTTGATCGCCTACCGGTCCCTCGCAGTGCAGCAGATCCGTGCACCGGGCGCCAACGAATTAACGGTCAACAAACCCACGTCCCAGCCCTCGCCCCCTCCCCTGACCGGTCCTAGAGTGACGCCCATCACGTCAGGTGGCCGATTTTCCCCGCCAGCCCCCTGCTATCCCCTCGCACGGTTCCCTGGGAGGGCACATGACCCGTATCTCGGTGAAGGTGGACGGCACGAACTACCAGGACGAGGTCGAACCCCGTCTTCTGCTGATCCACTACCTGCGTGACCGACTGGGCCTGACCGGCACCCCCGTGGGCTGCGACACCTCCAACTGCGGGGCCTGCACGGTCGACCTGGACGGTGCGAGCGTCAAGAGCTGCTCGGTCCTGGCCGTCCAGGCGGACGGGAGCGAAGTGACCACCGTCCAGGGGCTGACGTCGAACGGGGAGTGGACGGGGCTCCAGCAGGCGTTCCACGAGCGGCACGCACTCCAGTGCGGCTACTGCACTCCGGGCATGCTCATGGCGGCAAGGGATCTACTGCGGGACAACCCGCACCCCACGTCCGACGAGGTGCGCCATGCCCTGGAGGGCAATCTCTGTCGCTGCACCGGCTACCAGAACATCGTGCGCGCGGTGCTCGACGCCTCCGAACAGGAGGTACGGACATGAGCGAGACCGTCGAACGCGAGGTCGGCCGCTCGCGCCCCCGCAAGGAGGACGCACGCCTGCTCACCGGGCAGACCAACTGGACCGACAACATCAGCGTGGGCGGCCTGCTCCATCTGGCGATCCTGCGCAGCCCCATGGCCCATGCCCGCATCGACCGTGTCGACGTGACGCCCGCTCTCGAACGCCCGGGCGTCGTCGCGGCATTCAGCGGCAGCGACCTCGCGGAGGGGATGGGATCGCTGCCCTGCGCGTGGCCGGTGACCGAGGACATCGTGCTGCCCGACCACCCGCCCATCGCCGTCGACGAGGTGCGCTACGCCGGAGACCCGGTCGCGGTCGTCGTGGCCCGCGACCGGTACGCGGCCACCGACGCCCTCGAAGCGATCGAGGTCGACTACACGCCCCTGCCGCCGGTACTGGACCTGGAGGCCGCGCTCACCGAGAACTCGCCCCTGGTCCACTCCGACAAGGGCACCAACCGCAGCTACCTCTGGCCACTGAAGACCGGCGAGGACTTCGACGCCGTACGCCGGCGCGCCGAGGTCACCCTCAAGCGCCGCTACGTCCACCAGCGGCTCATCGCCAACGCCATGGAACCGCGCGGCGTCGTCGTCACCCCGCTCGCCGCCTCCGGCGAGTACACCCTCTACTCCTCCACCCAGATCCCGCACATCCTGCGGATCATGCTCTCCGTGGTCACCGGGGTCCCCGAGCACAAGCTGCGGGTGATCGCCCCCGACGTGGGCGGCGGCTTCGGCTCCAAGCTCCAGGTGTACGGCGAGGAGGCCATCGCCCTCACGGTCGCCCGCCGCCTCGGACGCCCCGTCAAGTGGACCGAGTCCCGCTCCGAGGGCTATCTGGCGACCCACCACGGCCGCGGCATGATCCAGGACGTCGAGATCGCCGCGAACCGCGACGGCAAACTGCTGGGCCTCAAGGCCGACCTGCTGGTCGACATGGGCGCCTATCTGATGCTGGTCACGCCGGGCATCCCGATCCTGGGCGCGTTCATGTATCCGGGGATCTACAAGATGGGTTCCTACGAGCTCAACGTCACCGGCGTCTTCACCACCAAGACGCCGACCGACGCCTACCGTGGCGCGGGGCGCCCGGAGGCGACGTACGCCATCGAACGCATCATGGACGAGCTGGCGGTCGAACTCGGCCTGGATCCGGTGGAGTTGCGGCGCCGGAACTGGATCGGGCACGAGGAGTTCCCGTACACGACGATCGCGGGTCTGACCTACGACAGCGGCAACTACGAGGCCGCGACCGAGAAGGCGCTCGCGCTGTTCGACTACGACAAGCTCCGTGCCGAGCAGGCGGACCGCAATCGCCGGGGAGACTCCGTACGCCTCGGCATCGGGGTGTCGACCTACACCGAGATGTGCGGGCTCGCGCCGAGCCGGGTGCTGCGGGACCTGCGGTACGCGGCCGGCGGCTGGGAGGCCGCGAGCATCCGTGTGCTGCCCACCGGCAAGGTCGAGGTGGTCACCGGGACCAGTCCGCACGGGCAGGGCCATGTGACGTGCTGGAGTCAGATCGCCGCCGACGTGCTCGGTGTGCCGTTCGAGGACGTCCAGGTCGTGCACGGCGACACCAGGGCGGCACCGCAGGGCATGGACACCTACGGCTCGCGCTCCCTCGTGGTGGGCGGCACCGCCATTCACCACGCGGCGCGCAAGGTGGTGGACAAGGCCCGCAAGGTGGCCGCCCATCTGCTCGAAGCGAGCGAGCAGGACCTGGAGTTCACGGACGGCGTCTTCTCGGTCAAGGGTTCCCCCGACGCCCGCAAGACCCTCCAGGAGCTCGCCTTCGAGACGTTCTCCTCGCACGACCTGCCCGACGGCATGGAACCCACCATCAACGCCGGACACGTCACCGACCCGGACAACTTCTCCTACCCGCACGGCACCCACCTGTGCGCGATCGAGGTCGACACCGAGACGGGACGCAGCCACATCCGGTCGTACGTCTGCGTCGACGACGTCGGCAAGGTCATCAACCCGATGATCGTCGAGGGCCAGGTGCACGGCGGCCTCGCGCAGGGCATCGCGCAGGCGCTGTACGAGGAGGCGGTCTACGACGACCAGGGCAACCTCGTCTCCGGCACGATGGCCGACTACCTCGTCCCGTCCGCGCCCGACCTGCCCGACTTCGTGACGGACCGCACGGAGACGCCGTCGACCACCAACCCCCTGGGCGTCAAGGGAGTCGGCGAGGCAGGGACGATCGCGTCCACGCCCGCCGTCGTCAACGCCATCGTGGACGCCCTGCGCCCGCTGGGCGTGACGGAGGTACGGATGCCCTGCACCCCCGAACGGGTGTGGCGAGCCATCGAGGAGGCCTCGGCATGATCCCCCCGGCATTCGACTACGCCCGTCCCGCCGACGTCGACGAAGCGGTACGCGCGCTCGCCGGGGCCGGCGAGGACGCCAAGGTACTGGCCGGCGGGCAGAGCCTGCTGCCGCTGCTCAGGCTCCGCCTCGCCTTCCCCGAACTGGTCGTGGACGTCGGCCGCATCCCCGAACTGCGCGGGGTCCGCGAGGACGGCGACACCCTCGTCATCGGCGCCATGACCACCCACCACGACGTGATCCGCGACCCGCTGGTACGCCGCCACGCGGGCCTGCTCGCCGCCGCCACGGCGACCGTCGCGGATCCCGCCGTACGCCATCGGGGCACCCTCGGCGGCTCCCTGGCGCACGCCGATCCGGCCGGTGACCTGCCCGCGGTGGTCCTGGCGCTCGACGCCGAGCTGGTGGCGCAGGGCCCGCGCGGACGACGGACCGTCCCCGCACGGCAGTTCTTCGTCGACTACCTCCAATCGGCCCTGGATCCCGACGAGTTGCTCGTGGAGGTGCGGGTGCCGAAGGCCGACGGCTGGGGCTTCCACTACGAGAAGTTCCATCGGGTCGCCCAGTCCTGGGCGATGGTCGGCGTGGCCGCGCTGGTGCGGCGCGACGACGGGCACATCGCCGAGGCCCGGGTCGGGCTGACCAACATGGGCACGACCCCACTGCGTGCCACGGCGACCGAGGAGGCCCTGACCGGCGCCGGGGACCCGGAGGCGGTGGCGCGGGCCGCGGAGTCGGCGGCGATAGGGACCCAGCCGTCGCAGGACATCTCGGCCTCGCCCGAGTACCGGGCACACCTGGCGCGGGTGCTCACCAAGCGGGCGGTGCTCACCGCCGCCGGAATGGGGTGAGGGGAGATCACCGAGTTCGACGGCCCGGAACAGGTGCGGGCCCGCCTGGAGGAGACGGGATACCTCGTCGACCACGGGCTGGCCGTCGCCTGTTTCCTGGCCCTCCGGCTGGCCCGGCCGATCTTCTGCGAGGGCGACGCGGGCGTCGGCAAGACCGCGCTCGCCTCCGCCCTCGCCGAGGCGCTCGACGCCCCGCTGATCCGCCTCCAGTGCCATGAGGGCATCGAGGCCTCGCAGGCCCTGTACGACTGGGACTTCCCACGCCAGCTGCTGCATCTGCGCGCCGCCGAGGCGGCCGGGGTCAGCGACGCCGACCGGCTGGAGAGCGAGCTGTACGACCGGCGCTTCCTGATCGCCCGGCCGCTGCTGCGCGCGCTGGAGACTCAGCCGTCGGTCCTGCTGGTCGACGAGATCGACCGTGCCGACGACGAGTTCGAGGCGTTCCTGCTGGAGCTGCTCTCGGAGTACTCGGTGACCGTTCCGGAACTGGGCACCCTGCGGTCCCCGTCCCCGCCCGTGGTCGTGCTGACCTCCAACCGCACCCGCGAGGTGCACGACGCGCTGAAGCGGCGCTGTCTCTACCACTGGTTCGACCATCCCGGGTTCGCCCGTGAACTCGCCATCGTGCGACGGCGGTTGCCCGGGGTGTCGGCGCGGCTGGCGGAGCAGGTGACCGCGCTGGTGCAGGCCCTGCGTGCGCAGGACCTGCTCAAGCCGCCCGGCGTGGCCGAGACGATCGACTGGGCCGAGGCCCTGGACGCGCTGGGCGCGAGCGAGGTGGACGCGGAGCTGGCGGTGACCACTCTGGGGTCGGTGCTGAAGTACCGGGAGGACGCGGAGCGGGCGCGGAGGCTGGACTTCGCGGCGCTGCTCTCCGCCCGAGGGGCGTGAGGGTCATGGGAGGTGTACTCGCCGCGGACGCCGCGCTCCTCGGCTTCGCCCGTGCCCTGCGCGCGGCGGGCGTCGACGCGAGCGCCGACCGGCTGCACTCCTTTCTGCGGGCGGTGGACGAGTTGGGTCCCTCGCTGCGGGCGGACGTGTACTGGGCGGGGCGGCTGACCCTGTGCGGGGACCGGGACGACCTGGAGCGCTACGAGCGGGTGTTCGCCGCGTACTTCGGCACCGGTGAGACGGACCGGAAGGCGGTGTCCGTACCTCCGCCGTCCCGGCTGCGACTGATCGTGCGGGATACCCCTGAGCCTCGTACGACCGCTTCGGGCGAGCGTGAAGGACCGCCCACCGCCTCCCTGGCCGGCTCCGCCGAGGTCCTGCGCCACCGCGACATCGCGGAGCTGGCCGGCGCCGATCGTGAGCAACTGCGGCGCCTGCTGGCCGCGTTCACCCTGCACGGCGAGTCCCGGCGCAGTGCCCGGCGGCGGCCGGCCCGGCGCGGGGAGGTCGATCCGCAACGGACGGTGCGGGAGCTGCTGCGCCACGGCGGAGAACCCGGACGGCTGCGCCGGCACGCGCGGACCGAACGGCCTCGGCGGGTCGTGCTGCTGGTGGACGTCAGCGGCTCCATGGCGCCGTACGCCGACGCGCTGCTGCGGTTCGCGCACGCGGCCGCCCGTGGTCCGCGCACCGAGGTGTTCACGATCGGCACCCGGCTGACCCGGGTGACCCGCGAGCTCTCCCACCGCGACCCCGACCTGGCGATGACGGCGGTCGCGGCGGCCGTGCCCGACTGGCGCGGGGGTACCCGGCTGGGGGTGCTGCTGCGCGAGTTCCTGAACCGCTGGGGGCAGCGCGGGATGGCACGCGGCGCGGTCGTGGTGGTGCTGTCGGACGGTTGGGAGCGTGGCGATCCGGAGGTGCTGGCGGCACAGATGCGACGCTTGCGGCGGCTGGCCCACCGGGTGATCTGGGCCAATCCGCGCAGGGCACGCCCCGGGTACGCACCCCTGGCGGCCGGTATGGCGGCGGCACTGCCGAGCGTGGACGCGTTCGTCGACGGGCACAGCCTGGCCGCGCTGGAGAGCCTGGCGGCGGTCGTGAGAGGAGCGGATCGTGCGTGAGATTCTCCCGGCGCTGAGCGCCTGGTACGCGGCGGGAGTGCCGTTCGGTCTGGCGACCGTCGTCGCCGTGAGCCGCAGCGCGCCGCGCGACCCCGGTGCGGCGATGGCCGTGGGGCCCGAGGACGAGGTCGTCGGCAGTGTGTCCGGCGGCTGTGTGGAGGGGGCGGTGTTCGAGCTCGCGCAGGAGGTGGTGGCGAGCGGCGAGGCGCGGTTGCAGACCTTCGGGTACAGCGACGAGGACGCGTTCGCGGTGGGGCTGACCTGCGGCGGCGAGATCACCCTGCTGGTGCGGCCCGTCTCCCCGGCCACCGATCCGGTCTTCGGTGAGGTCGCCGGGTCGGTGGCGGCGGGGCGCCCGGTGACCGTGGCGACGGTGACCGACGGACCCGCACCGCGCGGGGCGACCCTTGCGGTGTGGCCTGACCGGTTCGCGGGGAGTCTCGGCACCGACGGTCTGGACGTGGCGGTCACCGCCGACGCGCGCGGCGAACTCGCCCTCGGCGCAACGGGGTTGCGCCACTACGGCCCGCGCGGCGAGCGCCGCGAGGACGCGGTCACCGTCTTCCTGCACTCCTTCGCGCCTCCCCCGCGCATGCTGGTCTTCGGTGCGATCGACTACGCCGCCGCGGTCGCCCGTATCGGTGACTTCCTCGGCTACCGGGTCACCGTGTGCGACGCCCGCCCGGTCTTCGCCACCCCCAAGCGCTTCCCGCAGGGCGTGGAAGTGGTCGTGGACTGGCCGCACCGCTACCTCCAGGGCACGGACACCGATGGGCGCACGGTGATCTGCGTCCTCACCCACGACCCCAAGTTCGACGTCCCGCTCCTGGAGGAGGCGCTGCGCCGGCCCGCCGCCTACATCGGGGCGATGGGCAGCCGCCGTACGCACGACGATCGGATGAAGCGGCTGGTCGAGGCCGGGCTCACGGACCGTGAACTGGCCCGCCTTCGCTCCCCGGTCGGGCTCGACCTCGGCGCCCGCACACCGGAGGAGGTGGCCGTGTCCGTCGCCGCCGAGATCGTCGCACTGAGGTGGGGCGGCACGGGAACCCCTCTGACCGCCACGGCAGGTGCCATCCATCCCCATTGACGGAGGAAGTCATGGAACTGCACCACGAATTCACCGTGCCCGTCCCGGTCGACGACGCCTGGCGGGCGCTCCTGGACATCGAGCGCGTCGCGCCGTGCATGCCGGGGGCGACCGTGGAGGACTACGACGGCAAGACGGTGAACGGCTCGGTGAAGGTCAAGGTCGGCCCGATCACGGTGACGTACAAGGGCACCGCCGTCTTCGAGGAGCAGGACGAGGACGCCCACCGCATCGTCCTCATCGCGAGCGGCCGCGAGACCCGTGGCCAGGGCACCGCCCGCGCCACCGTCACCGGCACGCTCACGGAACAGGACGACGGTACGGCCGTGTCGGTACGCACCGATCTGACGGTCACCGGGCGTCCGGCCCAGTTCGGACGCGGGGTGATGGCGGAGGTGGGCGACCGCATCATCGGCCGGTTCGCACAGAACCTCGCCGAGCAACTGGGCGACAACCCGCAGGAGACACCACCGCCGGTGGCGGACGAACCACTGGACCTGTTCCGTACGGCCGGGGTGCCGGTCGCCAAGCGCGCGGCGGTCGCCGCCGCCGTGGTCGTCGCGCTGGTGGTGGTGCTGCGGCAGTGGCGGCGCCGCTAGGGCCTAGCCCCGGCGGTGGTCCGCGATCACCTGCTCCAGATGGCCGAGGGCCCTGGTGACGCGGGCCGGGTCCTGTTGGAAGCAGGGGTCGTCGGGCACCGGGAGCGACCCCGCGACGGCCCAGCCACGCGCCCGGGCCCATGTGGCGTATCGGCGCCGACCGCCTCGCGGAAGGCGTCCCGGGCCCGCGGCGGCAGGAAGTTGTAGGCGGGCAGCAGGTCGACCGCCGGGTCGGCGACGGCCAGTGTCCCGAAGTCGTCCCCCACACCCCGGAAGGCGTTGCTCTGCTCGGGGCCGGGTCCGCCCGTCGGGTCGATGTCCCGGAGAGCGTTGACGAACCCGGCGAGGTCGAGGGCGTACCGGGGCAGCCGTACGGACAGGTCGTCGCCGAGTCGGAAGGTCGCGTTGTCCATGCCGGACTGCTGAACCGGGGCGAGGGGGAGGTCCGCCCATTGCGGGAACTGGGTGGTGAGCAGACGGCGTACGAGCGTGGTGCCGATCAGCACGCCGTCCATCTCAGCGGGGCGACGCCACCGACGTCCAACGAATCAGGGGGTTGAGGCCGGAGCCGACGGGTAACCGCCGCACAACGGAAGAGGGGCGCACTCCCTCTTGGGCACCTCTGTCGGAAGGAGGTCCGTGACAGCGCACACTCGCAGCGCCCGGGCCGCTTCCGCGAACACGGAGCGGCCCGGATCTTGTCTCCTCAGGCCGCCCGCGGCGGCAGCTCGTGCAGTCGTACGTCCGTGAGCCGGCCGTCGTCGACGGTCGCCGTCATGTACGTGCAGTGCGGCTGACGGCGGCGGTCCGTCGGGGAGCCCGGGTTGAGCAGGCGCAGGCCGGTAGGGGCGGTGGTGTCCCAGGGGATGTGACTGTGACCGAAGACCAGCACGTCGAGGTCGGGGTACCGCGCGGCACAGCGTGCCTCGCGGCCCTGGGCGGGACCGGTCTCGTGGACCACTCCCCAGCGCAGACCGCCGAGTTCGGCGTATGCGACCTCCGGCAGCCGGGCGCGCAGCTGCGGTCCGTCGTTGTTGCCGTACACACCGACCAGACGCCCGCTGAGGCGCTCCAGCAGGTCGAGGGTCGCGGTGTCGACCCAGTCCCCGGCGTGCAACACCACATCGGCGCGCGGGAGTTCGGCCAGCAGCGGGGCCGGCAGCACCTTCGCCCGCTTCGGCAGATGAGTGTCGGACATGAGGAGCAGACGCACGCGGTCAGACTATCGGCGGGAGATCGTCAACGTTCACCTGATCGGTATGCGATCTAGGCGGTGGCCGAAGCGAGAACCGTGGTGTCGTCGGGTTAGCATCTGGCCACAAGCACCGCACCATGACAGAAACGACAAGCGACCCAAGGGGGACCGAGCCTCATGCCGGTCAAGGTCAGCGTCGTCGTCCCCGTGTACAACCCCGGGGTTTACATCGAGGACTGCATCGCATCTCTGAAGAGGCAGTCGCTGCCTCCCGACGAGTTCGAAATGGTCTTCGTGGACGACGGTTCCACCGACGGAACACCAGCCCGGCTCGATGAGCTCGCTGCCGAGGATTCCCGCGTACACGTCATCCACCAGGAGAACTCCGGGTGGTCGGGCAAGCCCCGCAATGTGGGGATCGCGGCGTCCCAGGGCGAGTACGTGATGTTCGTCGACAACGACGACTACCTCGGCGACGAGGCCCTCGAGCGGATGTACGACTACGGCGTGGCCAACGGCGCCGATGTGATCGTGGGGAAGATGGCCGGCAAGGGGCGTCCCGTCCCCGTCGAGCTGTTCCGCCGCAACCACCCGCGCGCGTCGGTCGAGAACGCTCCGCTCATCGACAGCCTCACCCCGCACAAGATGTTCCGCCGGGCCTTCCTCGACGACATCGGACTGCGCTTCCCCGAGGGCCGGCGGCGCCTCGAGGACCACGTCTTCATCGCCGAGGCGTATCTGCGCGCGGACAACGTCTCCGTGCTCAGCGACTACGTGTGCTACTACCACGTGCGCCGCGACGACGCCTCCAACGCCGGTTTCCAGCAGTTCGAACCGGCGGGATACTTCAAGAACCTGCGCGAAGCCCTCGACGTCGTCGAGACGTACACCAAGCCGGGGGACCTGCGGAACCGTCTCTTCCGCCGCTGGCTGCGCAACGAGATGGTCGAGCGGATGCGCGGCAAGCGCCTGCTGGCGATGCCCGAGGACTACCGCCGCGCTCTGTTCACGGAGATCCACGCCACCGTCGTCGAACGCTTCGGTCCCGGCGTCGCGGCCGGGCTCCCGCCGACACAACGCGTCGTGGCCGAGCTGATCGCCGCGGACCGCTACGCCGATGTCGTCGCCTTCGCCGAGTGGGAGGCCGGCATCGCCCTCAGGGCGGTCCCGGAGGGCGTCGAGTGGCAGGACGGCACGCTGCGGGTCGCTCTGCGCACCGAGTTCACTTCCGGCGGCGAGCCGATGGTGTTCCCCGCCCATGGCGTCCCGGCGACGGGCGGTCCGCCGCTGGACGCCGCCGAGGCCATCGCGTGGGTGTCCGCCGACTCCGTCGCGCGTTTCGATACGGCGACCGGCGACCTGCTGCTGCGCGAGCGCGCCAGCTCCGCCCAGCACTTCCAGCAGGTGCGGGTCACCCGGGAGACCGTGCCGGAAGGTGACGGCGAGCGGGTGCGGCTGGTGCAGCGGGTGACGGCCACGGTCGACCCGGCCGTCGCGGCGGGCGGCGTGCCCCCGGCCGGCGGACTGTGGGACGCCTTCGTCCGCGTCCGCCTCGGCGGCTGGACCAAGGAGTGCCGGCTGGGCCCGGCCCCGGCACACGACCGGCCCGCACCGCAGGCCGCCGTCGTGGGCGGCCGTACGGTCCTGCCGTACTGGACCCACCCCCACCGCAACCTCGCCCTCGCCGTGGACCGCGCGCCCGAACGGCTCGGCCTGGACTGTGCCACTCCCGGGACCGTCACCGTCTCCGACGACCACATCCAGGTGCCTCTGCCGCTTCATGTGTCCGGTGAGCGCAAGGTCGTGCTGCGGCTCGGCTCCGCGAGCATCGTGGACGTGCCCGGCACCCTGTCCCCCGCCGCGGACGGCTCGGGATCGGTGCTGGAGGCCGAGCTGCCCCTCGCCGAACTCAGGGCCTCCACCTGGCGGGTCGCGCTGAGTCCCGTCCCGGAGGCGGCCGAACCGCGTTTCCTCGTCCTGCCGTTCGCCCTGCGCGTCGCCGGTGAGACGGTCCGCGCGGTGCGCGCGCCCAACCCCGGTGGCATGGAGCGGCTGGCCCGCCGGGTCCGCCGCAAGCTCGGCAGGGTGCTGCGCGGTGCCACATCCCGGATCAAGAACGGCAGGAGGTA
This sequence comes from Streptomyces sp. NBC_00019, assembly GCF_045041015.1. Taxonomy (NCBI): domain Bacteria; kingdom Bacillati; phylum Actinomycetota; class Actinomycetes; order Kitasatosporales; family Streptomycetaceae; genus Streptomyces; species Streptomyces sp. NBC_00019. The sequence continues at coordinate 9,351,645 of NZ_CP108302.1, read as the reverse complement.
GCGGCGTGCGACCGCTGGGCATAGAGGGCGCCTGGGTACTGGAGCCCAAGGTCTTCCCGGACGAGCGGGGCAGTTTCCACGAGTGGTACCGCGGCGAGGAGTTCCGCGAGGCCACCGGGTACGACCTGTCGCTGGCGCAGGCGAACTGCTCGGTCTCCAAGCGGGGCGTGCTGCGCGGAGTGCACTTCGCGGACGTGCCGCCCGGTCAGGCCAAGTACGTCACCTGCGTGCGCGGCGCCGTCCTGGACGTGGTGGTGGACGTCCGCGTCGGCTCGCCCACCTTCGGCAGCTGGGAGGCGGTGCGGCTCGACGACGACACGCGGCACGCCGTGTTCCTCGCGGAGGGGCTCGGGCACGCGTTCATGGCGCTGACCGACGACGCCACCGTCGTGTATCTGTGCTCGACGGGATACGCGCCGGGGCGTGAGCACGGGGTGCACCCGCTCGACCCGCAGCTGGCCATCGCCTGGCCCGAGGGGATCGCGCCGGTGCTGTCGGACAAGGACGGACAGGCGCCGTCGCTGGCCGAGGCGGAGCGGTCCGGGCTGCTTCCGTCGTACGAGGAGTGCTCCGCCTACCACGAGCGGCTGCGCGCCGGGCGGTCCGGCGACTGACGGCGCTTCACCGAAGCGTGACAGCAGTGGACCCCGTCCTTCGAAGATGAAGGGCGGGGTCCACTGCTGCCGTGCCAGGGGCACGGCCCTGCCCTACGGGGTCTTCGTCGTCTTGGGGGTGGCGGGGGTGCCGTAGCGGGCCTTGAGGGCCTGGCGCTTGTTGCTGCCCTCCGCGTTCACGCCCTTCTCGATGATCACGAGGTTGTGGAAGAAGTGCACGCCCACGATGTTGCGGTCGGTGTACGTGGGCTTGTAGTCCTCGTCCACGAACTCCTCGAAGTTCAGCCCGTCCGTCAGCCGCTTGAGCAGGCCCATGCTGGTGTCCGGGGAGTCGAGGTCCTCGCTGCCCATCCACTCGGGCCAGTAGGAGCTCTGGGTGTCCTCGACCACGTAGATGCCGCCGTCGGCGAGCAGCGGGAACAGGGTCTTGAACGTGGTGATGACATGCGGGCTGCGGTGGCTGCCGTCGTCGATGATGACGTCGAGCTTGCCGATCTTCCCGGCGATGGACAGCAGCGAGTCCGGGTCGGACTGGTCGCCGATGTACGTCGTGATCCGGTCCTCGTCGACGAACGACTTGTCCTGGATGTCGACGCCGTGGATCTGCGCGTTGGGGAAGAAGGCCTTCCACATCCGCAGCGACGCACCGCCCTGACCGGCCCGGGCGTAGCCGCCGATGCCGATCTCCAGGAGGTTGAACTCATTGTTCTTCAGGTGCTGGAGGTAACGCTGGTAGTGCTGCGCGTACTTGTGGGCGCCCCACTTGTCGGTCTTGAAGTGCGCGGCCAGTTTGCACAGGTCGTCGGAGATCGCGGCGACACCCGTGAGGGCCTTGGGCTTCGGCTTGGGCTTCGGCTGGGGGCCGACCGTCCGCTGCTTGACCTTGCGCAGCGTCTCCCAGCCACGCTCACCGACGACGGGTTTGACGGCCTTCTTCACGGCCGACTTGATCGACATGCTCCGGAATCTCCCTCTGTGATGGTCACGCCAGGGACGGAAAGGCCGCTGCCAGCGCCTCCCGCCAGTCTCGGATGGGGGTGAGGCCGGCCTGCTCCCAGCGCGCATGACCCAACGCGCTGTACGCGGGGCGGGGCGCGGGCCTCGGGTAGGCCGCACTGCCGACCGGCCGCACCCGGTCGGGGTCGGCACCGAGGTGCCGGAACACCTCGCGGGCCAGTCCGTACCAGGTGGTCTCGCCGGAGCTGGTGGCGTGGAAGACACCGCTCGTCCCCTGGCCGATGCGGGGGCCGAGGTCGGCGATGCGGGTCGCCACGTCCGCGCTCCACGTGGGCTGCCCACGCTGGTCGTCGACGACGTCGACGGTGTCGCGGGAGGCCTCCAGTGCGATCATGGTGCTGACGAAGTTGCGGCCGTGGGCGCCGTAGAGCCAGGCGGTGCGCAGCACGGCGCCGGACTCGGGGAGCTCCTCCAGCACGGCCTGCTCCCCGGCCAGTTTGGTGCGGCCGTAGGCGGTGCGCGGCGCGGTCGGGTGGTCCTCGGGGTACGGGGTGCTGCGGGCGTCGCCGGCGAAGACGTAGTCGGTGGAGACGTGCACCAGGCGCACTCCCTGGGCCGCGCAGGCGCGGGCGAGGTTCCGCGGCCCGTCGCCGTTGATCAGCAGCGCCTGCTTCTCGTCGGTCTCGGCGTCGTCGACGGCGGTGTACGCGGCGCAGTTGACCACGAGGTCGGGGCGCTGCCCGGCGAGGGCGGTGTCGACGGCGTCGGGGTCGGTGATGTCGAGCCCCGCGTGGTCCAGGGCCGTCACCTGCTCGCCGCGGCGCGTCAGTTCGTCGACCGTGTCCCGGCCGAGCATCCCGCCGGCCCCGGTGACCAGCCACCTCATACGTGCTCCTGGGCGACGCGCCGCTTCAGCGGCTCCCACCAGGAACGGTTCTCCCGGTACCAGGCGACGGTCTCGGCGAGGCCGGTGGCGAAGTCATGGCGCGGCTGGTAGCCGAGCTCGGTGTGGATCTTGGTCCAGTCGACGGAGTAGCGCAGGTCGTGGCCCTTGCGGTCCTCGACGTACTCGACCATGTCCCAGTCGGCGCCGCTCGCTTCGAGGAGCAGCCCGGTCAGTTCCTTGTTGCTGAGTTCGGTGCCGCCGCCGATGTTGTAGACCTCGCCGGCCCGGCCCTTGGTGCGCACCAGGTCGACGCCCTGGCAGTGGTCGTCGACGTGCAGCCAGTCGCGGACGTTGCGGCCGTCGCCGTAGAGGGGGACCTTCAGGCCGTCGAGGAGGTTGGTGATGAAGAGCGGGATGACCTTCTCGGGGAACTGGTGGTGCCCGTAGTTGTTGGAGCAGCGGGTGACGCGGACGTCCATGCCGTGGGTGCGGTGGTACGCCAGGGCGAGCAGGTCGGAGGAGGCCTTGGACGCCGAGTACGGCGAGTTGGGCTGCAGCGGGTGGTTCTCGGGCCAGGAGCCGTGCTCGATGGAGCCGTAGACCTCGTCGGTGGAGACGTGCACGAACGGGCCGGTGCCGTGCCGCAGGGCCGCGTCCAGCAGGGTCTGGGTGCCGACCACGTTGGTCATCACGAAGTCGGTCGCCCCGGCGATCGAACGGTCCACATGGGACTCCGCAGCGAAGTGCACGACCTGGTCCGCGTCGGCCATGAGCTTGTCGACCAGCTCGGCGTCGCGGATGTCTCCCTGGACGAACTCCAGCCGGGGATGGTCGAGTTCGAGGTTGTCCAGGGTGCCCGCGTAGGTGAGCTTGTCCAGCACGGTGATCCGAGGCGCGTCGGGGGTCTCCGAGGCGAGGAGTCTGCGCACGTACTGGGAGCCGATGAAGCCGGCGGCGCCGGTGACGAGGAGATTCATGAATGGATCTGCACCTTGCTGTGGTCTCCGAGCACGAGGCGGTGGACAGTGGGCATACCGACCGTCGGGGTCACCTCGACATGACGGCCGATGAGGGAGGACTCTATACGCCCGACGCCCTGGATCGAGGAGTCCCGCAACACGATCGAGAACTCCAACTCACTGTCCTGGATCCGGCAGTTCTCGGAGACGGAGGTGAAGGGGCCCACGTAGGAGTCGCTGACGACCGTCCCGGCGCCGATGATCACGGGTCCGACGACACGGGAGCCGGTGACCCGCGCGCCCTCCTCGACGACCACCCGGCCGACGAGCTCGGACCGTTCGTCGACCTCGCCGTCGACGCGGTGCTCGATGGTCTCCAGAACCGTCCGGTTCACCTCCAGCATGTCGACGACGTTGCCGGTGTCCTTCCAGTAGCCCTTGATGACCGTGGAGTGGACGTCGGCGTGGAGGTCGATGAGGTGCTGGATGGCGTGGGTGATCTCCAACTCGCCGCGCCAGGAGGGCTCGATGGCGCGGACCGCCTCGTGGATCACGGACGTGAAGAGGTAGACGCCGACCAGGGCGAGGTCGCTCTTGGGGGATTCGGGTTTCTCCTCCAGGCCGATCACCTGGCCCTCGGAGTCCAGTTCGGCGACGCCGAAGGAGCGCGGGTCGGGCACATGGGTGAGGAGGATCTGGGCGGCGGGCCGGTTGACGCGGAACTCGTCGACCAGTTCGGAGATGCCGCCGACGATGAAGTTGTCACCGAGGTACATCACGAAGTCGTCGTCACCGAGGAAGTCCCGTGCGATCAGCACCGCGTGGGCCAGTCCGAGCGGGCGGTCCTGGGGGATGTAGGTGATCTCCAGGCCGAACTTCGAGCCGTCTCCGACGGCTTCCTCGATCTCGGCGGCGGTGTCACCGACGATCACCCCGACTTCGGTGATCCCGGCGGCCGCGATGGACTCCAGGCCGTAGAAGAGGACGGGTTTGTTGGCCACGGGAACGAGTTGCTTGGCCGATGTGTGGGTGATCGGTCGCAATCGCGTACCGGCGCCACCAGACAGGACAAGAGCCTTCATTTGGTTCACCTTAGTCTGGTTCGCCGGTAACGGACCGTTCGCGATATGGCTTGCATGTTACGAAAGCCCGTGGTGACACGGGTGTATTCGATCAACTCGCCATGTGTTCGATCAGTTCCCAGTGCACTCGTAAGAGTGGTCAGGCCCAGGGGTCAGTCCTCACCCCTGACGATGTTGCCCTCCGTGGCCGGGCACACGCCGTACGTGCCCTCGGAATCCACGACGGCCGGCACCCAGGTCCGCACGCCGGCCCGGCCTCGCAGCCGACGGGCCCTGGCCCAGCCCGTCTCGGGCCGGCGGGTGACGGGTTTCTCGAGAATGTGCGCGGTCACGGCGGTTCATCTTCCTTCTGCTGCACGGATGCACGGTGTTGTCGGGGCACCGGGTACCCCGTCGGCGCTGCTCGGCACTCACTGCTCCAGTGAGATCTCGCTCCACACCTGCTTGCCCCCGCTGACCGGCAGCGTCCCCCAGGCGTCCGACATGGCCTCGACAAGGAGGATGCCGCGCCCGCCGGTGGCCTCCCAGCCGATGCGGGTCGCCCTCGCGGGGGTGCGCGGCGAGGAGTCGGCGACGGCGACGCGCAGCCGGTGGTTGACGAGGGTGAGCTCGAGGCGGACCCGGCCGTCGGTGTGCACGAGGGCGTTGGTGACGAGTTCGGACACGACGAGCAGCACGGTGTCCAGGGCGTCGCCGGACACGCCCCACGTGCGCATCGTGCGCCGGGTGAAGCGGCGGGCGTGTCCGACGGCCTGGGGGACGCGCCACACCGTCCAGCTCTCGCGCTGCGGACGGGTGGCCATGCCGTCGTAGCGCATGAGGAGCAGGGCGACGTCGTCGCTGCGGCGGGCGTTGCCGAGCAGGGCGTCGGCGACAAGGCCCAGGTGGGCGGGGTCGGAGACGGACAGCCCCTGGGCGAAGCGGTCCATGCCCTCGTCGATGTCGGAGTCGACGGACTCCACGAGGCCGTCGGTGGTCAGGGCGATCAGGGTGCCGGGCTGGAGTCTGAGCGGGGTCATCGGGAAGTCCGCCTGCATGACCACACCGAGGGGCGGGCCGCCGTCGGCCTCGGCGATCTCGGTACCGCCGTCCGGGTGACGCAGCACCGGCGGCAGGTGTCCGGCACGCACGCACCAGGCGGAGCCCTCCTCCATGTCGACGTCGACATAGCAGCAGGTGGCGAAGAGGTCGGTCTCCATGTCCATGAGGAGCCGGTTGGCGTGGGAGACGACGACGTCCGGGGGGTGTCCCTCGACGGCGTAGGCGCGCAGGGCGGTGCGCATCTGGCCCATCAGGGTGGCGGCGGCCGCGCTGTGGCCCTGGACGTCGCCGATGACGAGGGCGACGTGGTTGTCGGGCAGCGGGATCACGTCGTACCAGTCGCCGCCCAGCTCCAGCCCCGCGGTGCTGGGCAGATAGCGGGCGACGGCGACCGCGCCGGGCAGCTTGGGCAGACGGCGCGGCAGCAGCTGGCGTTGGAGCATGCCGACGAGTTCGTGTTCGGCGTCGAAGGCGTGGGCGCGCATCAGTGCCTGACCCGCGAGGCCGGCGGAGGCGGTCAGCAGGGCGCGTTCGTCGGGGCCGAAGTCGTGCGGGGTGTCCCAGCCGATCAGACAGGCCCCGACCATGCGGCCCCCGCCGGGCAGCGGCAGCACGGCGAGGCCGCCGGGGCCGACCTCGGCGAGGGCGGGCTCCAGGGCGGTGCCGGCGGGCCAGATGTGGGCGCGGCCCTCGCTCAGGGCCGCGGCGAGGGTGGGCATGGCGCGTACGGGCGCGTCGGGCCACTCGGTGCGCCACTCCAGGCGCCACAGCTCGGGCCAGGACTCCGCCTCGGGCGGGTCGAGGACGGTGACGATGAGCCGGTCGCCCTCCAGCTCGGCGAGCGCGATGCGGTCGGCCTGGAGCGGCTTGCGCAGGGCGGCGACCACGGCCTGGCTGACGTCACGGACGGTGCCGGCAGCGGCCAGGGCGGCGGCCAGGCGCTGGACGCGGGCCACGTCGGTGACGTCGGAACGCAGCGTGGAGGCGTCGGCGACGGTGCCCACCAGACGGGCGGGCCGGCCCTCGCCGCCCGGCAGGAGGCGGCCGCGCAGTCTGAGCCACTTGGGTGGGCCGGTGGGCTGGAGGACCCGGAACTCCAGCTCCCGGTCGCCGATGGACATGTGGTCGGCCTCGACGACCGACATCAGGGACGGCAGGTCCTCGGGCACGGTCAGCGCCAGCAGGGTCTCGACACGGCCGTCGAAGTCCTCGCGGCCCATGCGGAACAGTTCCAGGATGTCGACGCCGACCTCGACGCGCCCGGTGTCCATGGCGAGGGTGAACGCGTTGGCGGGCAGCTCCTCGCCCTCGGCGGGCCGGGCCGGAGCGGAGTAGGCCACGGCGTCGGCGATGAGTTCCAGGCATGCGCGGTCGTCGGCGTCGAAGCCGTCGGGGCGCTCGCTCACCGCGACCAGACAGCCTCCGCCGCCGCCCCCGCGGGCGGGCAGGGCCGCGAGGCAGAAGTCCCCCGCCGGGGCGCGCCGCGACTCGGCGGCCTCGGCGAGCTCCTCGGGGCCGAGCCAGGCGGCCTTGCCGGTGCGGTGGACGTCGGCGACCGGGGACCGTCCGGAGGCGGGATAGCCGTCGCGCACGCCGTACAGGGTCCGCGGCACTCCGACCGACTCCGCCAGGCACAGCAGCTCGCCGTCCTGGCTCGGCGTGTACACGGCGGCGAAGGAGGCCCTGGCGAAGACGAGCACCTGCTCCAGGACACGCCGCAGCCGCTCGGGCGAGCCCGGATCGGCCGTGACCGCTTTGAGGGCGATTTCGGCACGGGGCGTTCCCGTTCTGCGTCCCGCAGCGCCCTCACTGACCACGTCCGCCATTACAGCGCTTATGAGACACCCGCGCAGCCCCTGTGACCGTTCCGTGGAGTGTCTGGGGTGGCTCCGCGGTGGTCACGCTCGAAAGTCACCGAACAAGTCTTGACGCATGCGTTCCGCACGGTGAGCTCGTGACAGGCATGACTGTCCGTGCCCGCCGTCCCCGCAGGAAGCTCGATGCCGGGCCACGGAGGGGGTCGCATGGACAAGCGGTACGAGGTGTACGCGCTCGCCGACCGGCACTTCTACGAGACGCCGGACCGGCTGTCCGCGGGGGTGACCGAGGCGGCGCCCCAGTACGGGACGGCGCGGCGCGAGGTGCCCGGCGGCTGGGACGCGTCGCGGATCGGCGACTGGCTGGCCCTGACACCGCTCGGCCCGGACGGCGCCCTCGCGCCGGGGCCGGCCCAGGGCTGGAAGATCCACGCCTCGGCCACCCGGGCGAACGCCGAGCGGATCGCGGCGATCGTGTGGGACTACTGCGTACCGCGGCGCATCGCGTTCAAGTTCGTGCCGGGACCGCATCTGCTGCACCTGCGCAACACCAAGTACGCCGGCCGCGACACCAGCGGCAAGTTCGTCACGATCTACCCGGCCGACGAGGAGCAGCTGCACACCGTCCTGCGTGAGCTGGGCAAGCTCCTCGAAGGCTGCGAGGGGCCCTATATCCTCACCGATCTGCGCTGGTACGACGGTCCGCTCTATGTCCGCTACGGCGCGTTCGCCCGCACTTTCGTGGTCGACGAGCGGGGCTCGCTGGTGCCGGCGGTGCGGGACGGCGCGGGGAAGCTGATTCCCGACCGTCGGGCGCCGTCCTTCCAGGTGCCCGAGTGGGTGACGCTGCCGGCGTTCCTGGAGCCGCATCTGGCGGCGCGGAACACGACGACGGTGGGCGACCTGCCGTACCGGATCGAGAAGGCGCTGCACTTCTCGAACGGCGGCGGGGTGTACTCGGGTACCGACACCCGTGACGGCAGCAAGGTCGTCCTCAAGGAGGGGCGGCCGCACGCGGGGCTGGCGGCGGACGGGGCGGACGCGATCTCGCGGCTGGAGCGGGAGAAGTACGCCCTGGAACAGGTGGCGGGGACAGGTGTGGTGCCGGAGGTACGGGACTGGTTCACGCTCGGCGACCACCGGTTCCTCGTCATGGACTTCCTGGAAGGACGCCCGCTCAACTCGTTCTTCGCGGAGCGGCACCCGCTGCTCACCCCGGATCCGGATCCGAAGGCCGTGGCGGACTACACGGCGTGGGCGGTGCGCATCCACGGGGCCGTGGAGCGGGCGGTGGCGGCGGTGCACGCGCGCGGGATCGTCTTCAACGACCTGCACGTCTTCAACATCATGGTCGGCCCGGACGAGGAGTCGGTGTCCCTGCTCGACTTCGAGGCGGCCGCGCCCGTCAGCGAGAACGGCCGCCAGGTGGTCGCCCATCCCGGGTTCTTCGCTCCGCCGGACCGTACCGGCATCGACGTCGACCGGTACGCGCTGGCCTGTCTCCGGCTCGCCCTGTTCCTGCCGGTCACCACGCTGTTCGTGGTCGACCGGGGCAAGGCGGCCCATCTGGCGGAGGTGATCTCCCGTCAGTTCCCGGACGTGCCGCGCGAGTTCCTCGACGAGGCGGTCGCGGAGATCACCCGGGAGACACCGGTGCGCGCACCGTCCTACGTGGAGCCCGGCGACTGGCCGTTCAGCCGCGACTCGATGGTCAAGGCGATCCTCGCCTCGGCCACCCCGGAACGCGAGGACCGGCTCTTCCCCGGCGACATCGCGCAGTTCTCCGACGGCGGCGGCCTGGGCCTCGCACACGGTGCGGCCGGGGTGCTGTACGCGCTGGACGCGATCGGCGCCGACCGGTACGAGGAGGGCGAACGCTGGCTCCTGGCCCGCACCGCGCCACCGCCGAGGGGCACCCCGCTGGGGCTGTACGACGGTCTCGCGGGCGTCGCCCACGTCCTGGAACGTCTCGGTCACCGGCAGCGCGCTCTCGACCTGGTCGCGTCGATCCTCGCCGAGCGCTGGCAGAACCTCTCCTCCGACCTGCACGGCGGGCTGGCCGGACTCGGCCTGGCGCTCGGCGACTTGGCCCGCACGACCGGCGAACCGGAGCTGCGGGACCGGGCCGCGGAGGCCGCCGACATCCTCGTACGACGTCTCGCGGAGCCGGTCCCGGACACGCCGCGGCGGCGACGGGCCGGGCTGCTGCGGGGTGCGAGCGGGGCCGCGCTGTTCCTGCTGCGGCAGTACGAACGCACCGGTGAGCAGCGGTTGTTGGCGGCTGCCGAGGTGGCGCTGCGGCGTGACCTGGAGTGCTGCGCGACCCGCGAGGGCGGTGCGATGGAGGTCGACGAGGGCTGGCGCACGCTGCCGTATCTCGGCGACGGCAGTGCGGGCATCGGGATGGTCCTGGACGACTACCTCGCCCAGGTCGACGACCCCGGCGAGGAGTTCGTACACGCCCGGGACGGCATCCTGACGGCCGCCACCTGTCGCTTCTATGTGCAGCCCGGCCTCTTCCAGGGCCGTGCCGGACTGATCCTGCACCTCGCCCGCACCGGCGACGCACGGCTCGCCGAGCAGATCGCCGGGCTCGGCTGGTTCGCGATGGACTACCAGGGCCAACTGGCCTTCCCCGGACACCAGATGATGCGGCTGTCGATGGACCTGGGCACCGGAACGGCAGGGTGCCTGCTCGCGCTCGGCGCGGCCCTAGACAGCGGCACGCATGCCCGCCTGCCGTTCCTGCCGCCGCTCGGGCGGCCCCCACAGCACGGTCCCGCGAACTGACGGAGCCGTGACCCAACCCCGTCCCCACGGGTGGACGACACCGATGGAAGGAAACGACATGGCACTTCTCGACCTGCAGACGATGGAGTCCGACGAGCTCACCGGCGGCGGCAACAGCACCCTCAGCCTGCTGTCCTGCGTCAGCGCCGCGAGCATCACGCTCTGTCTCTGACGAGCACCCTGCGTACCTAGACTCCGGGCGGCCCGCTCCCGCGAGGGAGAGGCCGCCCGGAGTCCCGCACATCGAGGGGTGACATGGCTGAGAACGTCGGCACGCTGCACGGGCCGCTCGGTCCGGCCCCCGCCCGCTGGCTGGCCCTGTGCCTGGCGAGCACGGCGGCGACCGGCGCCGCTCTGCTGCTGCCCGCCGCGCTGGGCCGCACCCTGGACCTGCTCCTCGCGCACGACCCGGCGACCCGCTGGGTGCTGTACTGCGCCGCACTCGTCCTGCTGATCGCTCTCCTCGACGCCTGCGAGACCGTGCTCGGCGGCACGGTCGACGCCCGCACCACCGCCTGGCTGCGCCGGCGCCTCACCGGTCATGTCCTGGCCGTCGGCCCGCGCGCCGCCGCCCGTTTCGGGCCCGGTGATCTCGTCGCCCGGCTCGTCGGCAACTCCGCGCAGGCCGGCACCGCGCCGACCTCCCGCGCCGCCCTGCTCTCCGCGCTGGCCGGACCGGTCGGCGGTCTGGTGGCCCTCGCTCTGATCGATCCGTGGCTCGCGGCCGTGTGGCTGGCCGGAGCACCGGTCCTGGCGCTGCTGCTGCGCGCCTTCGCCCGCGACACCCGGGAATGCGTGACGCGCTACCAGGAGGCGCAGGGGCGGATCGCGGCGGCGCTCTCCGAGGCCGTCGGCGGACACCGCACGATCGCGGCGGCCGGGACGGCGGACCGCGAGACGGCACGGATCCTGCGACCGCTGCCCGAACTCTCCTCCGCCGGGCATCGCATGTGGCGGGTGCAGGGCCGGGCGGCCGGCCAGTCCGTCGCCGTGGCACCGCTGCTCCAGCTCGGCGTCGTCGCGGTGGCCGGAGTGCTGCTCGCCCGGCACCGGCTGACGGTGGGCGAGGTGCTCGCGGCCTCGCGCTACGCGGTGCTCGCGACCGGCGTCGGTGTCCTGGTGGGACAGCTCGCGGGCCTGGCCCGCGCCCGGGCCGCCGCCGGACGGCTCACCGAGGTGCTCGCGGAGCCCGCCACTGTGCACGGCGAGCGCCAACTGCCCTCCGGCCCCGGCCGGTTGGAGTTGCGCGGTGTCACGGCCCGGCGCGGCGGACGGGCCGTGCTCGACGGAGTGGACCTCGTCGTGCCCGGTGGGACGACCCTGGCCGTGGTCGGCCGGTCCGGCGCGGGCAAGTCACTGCTGGCGGCGCTCGCCGGACGCCTCGCCGACCCGGACGCCGGGGAGATCCTGCTCGACGGGGTGCCGCTGCGGGAGCTGACCCGTGACGAGCTGCGCCGGGCGATCGGCCACGCCTTCGAACGACCCGCCCTGCTGGGCGGCACGCTGGCGCAGGAGATCGGCCTCGGCCTCACCTCCCCCTCCCCCGCCCGGATCCGGGAAGCGGCCCGCGCGGCCCACGCGGACGACTTCGTGAGCCGGCTCCCCTCCGGCTACGCCACCCGCTGCGCCGACGCCCCGCGCTCCGGCGGCGAGTCCCAACGTCTGGGTCTCGCCCGGGCGTTCGCACACGGCGGCCGGCTCCTCGTCCTCGACGACGCCCTGTCCAGCCTCGACACGGTGACGGAGGCCCGGATCACCGAGTCCCTGGTGGGCGCCGGCACGGACGGCACCCGGCTGCTGATCGCCCACCGAGCGTCGACGGCGGCCCGCGCGGACGCGGTGGCCTGGCTGGACGAGGGGCGGGTTCGGGCGGTCGGACCGCATGAGGAGTTGTGGACGATGCCGGGGTACCGGGCGGTGTTCGCGGGCGGGGAGGGGGCGTGACGGCCGGGGGCGCCGGAGCGGAGCCGGCGGAGAAGGTTCTGCGTCCCGGTCTGCGTTTCCTGAGGGAGCGGTGGCGGGTCGTGCTGCGGCTCGGGGCCTGGTCCGTGCTGGAGACCGGACAGACCTTCCTCACCGGGTACGCGCCCGCCCGCGCCCTGGACGAGGGGTTCCTGGCGGGGCGGGCGGGCACGGGACTCGTGTGGCTGGGGGTGGCCGGGCTCGGTGTCCTCGTCGGGGCGTACGGCACGGTGCGGGTGTACGCCGCGGTCGCCGCGCTCGTCGAACCGCTCAGGGACCGGCTGGTGGCGCGGGTCGTCGCGCGCGGGGTCCGGGAGGGGGATGCCGGGGCGCTGTCCGGGCTCACCCAGCAGGCCGAGATCGCGCGGGACACGTTCGCCGGTCTGGTGATGGTGTCGCGTTCGTTCGTGTTCACCGCGGTCGGCGCCCTTTTCGGCTTGTTCTCGCTCGCCCCGTTGCTCCTTGTGGTGGTCGGGTTCCCGCTCCTCGCCGGGGTGGCACTGTTCGCGGCGACGCTGCGGCCACTGGCCCGGCGTCAGGAGGCGTTCCTCGTCGCCGACGAGGCGTTGGCCGAGCGGCTCGGTGCCGTCTGCCCGGGGCTGCGGGACATCACGGCGGCCGGTGCGGAGGAGCAGGTCGCCGACGGCACCGGGGACCGGGTCGACGCCGAGCTGCGGGCCGCGAGTTCGCTGGCCCGCCGGAGCGTGCTGCGTGTGGCGTCCCTCGCGATCGGCGGCCAGTTGCCGATCGTGCTGCTGCTCGCCACCGCGCCCTGGCTGCTCCGCAACGGCGTCACCACGGGCGCCCTGGTCGGCGCCCTCGCCTATGTCACCCAGTCCCTGCTGCCCGCCCTGAGCAACCTGGTGCACGGCCTGGGCACGAGCGGGTCGCGGCTGGTGGTCGTGGTGCGGCGGCTGGTCCGCAGCAGCACGCGGGAGTCCGGTGCGACGGCGGGGAGTGCACGCGAGTCCGCGGGCGAGCCGTCCGAGGGGCCGCCGCGGACCAACGGCGCGCTGCCCGTCCGGCTCCCCCACCCCTCCGGCAACCCGCCCGACGCCCCCGCCCTCTCCCTCACCTCCCTCACCTTCGCCTACGGCCCCGCCGCCGCCCCCGTCGTCCAGGACCTCCACCTCACCCTCGTACCCGGCGCCCACCTCGCCGTCGTAGGCCCGAGCGGCATAGGGAAGTCCACGCTCACCGCGCTGGTCGCCGGGCTGCTGGAGCCCGGAAAGGGGTCGGTCCTGGTGTGCGGGCACCCCGTGCCCGGGGCGGAGGCCGCCGCGTGCCGGGTGCTCATCCCGCAGCAGGCGTACGTCCACACCGGCACCCTCGCCGAGAATCTCGGGCACCTGCGGCCGGACCCCGTGCCCGAGGCCGAACTGCTCGCCGCGGCTGGGGCGGTGGGACTCCTGCCGCTGCTCGAAACGCTCGGCGGACCGCGGGCGACGGTCGATCCGGCCGCGCTCTCCGCGGGCGAGCGGCAACTCGTGGCGCTGACCCGCGCCTATCTGTCGTACGCCCCGCTCGTCCTGCTCGACGAGGCGACGTGCCATCTGGACCCGGAGGCCGAGGAGCGTGCGGAGCGGGCCTTCGCCGAGCGGCCCGGCGGCACCCTGGTGGTCGTGGCGCACCGCATGAGCTCGGCCCGTCGTGCCCACCGGGTCCTGGTCATGGACGGCCGGGAGACGGCGTACGGGACGCATGACGAGCTCATGCGGTGCTCGGCGCTCTACCGGGATCTCGTCGGCAGTTGGACGCCCGTGCCGTCAGAGCCAGCCCTCGCCCTGCGAGATCCGGATCGCGTCGACGCGGTTGCGGGCCCCGGTCTTGCGGGTGATGGCCGCCATGTAGTTGCGCACCGTCCCGTGGGACAGATGCAGGCTCCCCGCGATCTCCGCGACGGAGGCGCCCTCGGCGGCCAGGACTAAGACGCTCAACTCGCGTCTGGTCAGCGGCATTTCGGCGGCCCTGAGGAAGCCGAAGCCCAGCGAGTCGTCGATGAAACGTTTCCCTTCGGCAACGCGCCGGATGCCGCGCACCAGGTGTTCCGGTGGGCCCTCCTTGTCGACATAGCCGAGCGCTCCAGCCTCGGCCGCGCGTTTCAGGAGCCCCGGCCGGTTGGCGCTGGCCAGGACCAGGAGGTGGGGCGGCGGCGCGTCGGGGTGGCGCGCGCCCAGGTCGCGCAGTGGGGGGATGCCGTAGGTGTCCGAGCACTCCAGGTCGGCCGCGCAGACGTCCGGCGCGACGGTTCGCAGTCGGCTCGGTGCGCTGCGCCACGGGGCGTCGAACACCCCGAGGTCCGGCTCCCGGCGCAGCCACTCCGCCAGTACCGATCTGACCAGACACTCGTCGTGCACCAGAAGAACCCGGATCAACTGCCCGTCCCTTCGATTCACCGTTCGCCGGTTCCATGGGGTGAGGAGCGCGTGCCCCATTGTTCGCGCCCGGCACCTTTCCCGGGCGCGATGAACCGGCCAACAGGGTGCGCGGGGGCGCACACCCGGAGCCCGTACGCCGCCGCGCGCTTCGACTGTGGGGGCATGGGAGGAGGCCGAGGGGGTAGGCGCCGGCGTTCGTCGTCGTGCCGGGACGCACGAACGGTCCGACCCTCCCGCCGGAGGGCCGGACCGTGTCCGTGGACTGCTGGTGGAGCGCTTTGGTCTGTGGGTCAGTGCGTCTCGGTCAGACCGGAGGAGCCGTCCTCCGCGCCCGCGCCGGCTTCCTCGCCGCCGACCTCCTGGCCGCCGACCTCTTCGCCACCGACCTCCTGACCGCCGACTTCTTCACCGCCGACCTCCTGGCCGCCGACTTCTTCACCGGCACCGGCTTCCTCGCCCGCACCGGCTTCCTCGCCCGCACCCGCTTCCTCACCGGCGCCGGCCTCGTCACCCGCGCCGGCCTCTTCGCCGCCGCCCGCCGCGTCGCCCGCGCCGAGGGTCGCGCCGACCGCCTCCAGGGCGGTGGTGACCGGCTGGAAGAAGGTCTCGCCGCCGACCGTGCAGTCGCCGCTGCCGCCGGAGGTCAGGCCGATGGCCAGGCCGTCCTGGGTGAACAGCGAGCCGCCGCTGTCGCCGGGTTCGGCGCAGACGTCGGTCTGGATGAGCCCGGTGACGGTGCCCTCCGGGTAGTTCACGGTGGCGTCGAGTCCGAGGACCTGGCCGTCGTTGAGCCCGGTGGTGCTGCCCATCCGGAACACCTGGAGGCCGACCTCGGCGTCCGCGGCCTGGGAGATCGCGACGGTCTGGTCACCGACGTTGACCTCGCTCGGCGCGACGGTCGCCGGGTCGTCGTACTTGACCAGGGCGAAGTCGCCCTCACCGGGGAACGTGGCCTGGTCGACGGTGGCGATCGGAGCGCCGCCGTCCGCATCGGACCACTCCGCCGCGGCGACCCCGCAGTGACCGGCGGTCAGGAAGGCCGGGGTGCCGTCGCCCGCGGTGACGTTGAACCCCGCCGAGCAGCGGGCGCCACCGGCGAAGATGGCGTCGCCGCCGGAGAGGAACGTCTTGAAGGTGCCGGCCGACTTCTTGATGGTCGCCATGCCGGAGCCGAGGGTCTGGACGGTCGACTCCAGCTGGTCCCAGTTGTCGCCGGTGACCGTCTTGTCTGCGGTGACGAGGATCTTGTTGGTCCGGGGGTCCACGGCCCAGGCCGTGCCCGGGATGGTCGCGTCGGACTTCAGCGTCTGCGCGCCGGCGGCCAGTTCGGCGAGGCTGTTGTCGACCTCGCGTATCTCCGCACCGGCCTTCTTCGCCTGGACGATCACATTGTTGTTGTCGCCCGGGATGACGTTGACGACGAGCTGCTGCTGGTCCGCGTCGTAGTACGAACCGGCGAACGACTCGCCGAGCAGGTCGGCGAGCTGCGAGGCGAGATCCGAGGCGTCCGATGCCTTGAGGGTCTGGGGTGCTGCGGCCTGGCCCGAGGAGCCGTCCTGGTTGGCGTTCGCCTGCGGCAGGAGAATTGCGGCTGCTCCGAGCGCCACCACGCCGCCCGCTGCGATCGCGGCCTTGCGCTTCGGAATTCGCTTGTGACTCAAACTACTCGACCTCCTGAAGGACGGGGTCAGTGCCGCCGGTCGTCGGCGGCTTGTCGGGGCGCCTGGATGGCAGTGGGTACGCAGGAGTCACGTGGGGCGTTCAATTCCGTTTGCAGGCAATCTCTTTACGCAATCGCGAATCGGCCAGGGTCCGCGTCCGGCGGGCCGGGAGCGGGAACAATCCCCCATATGACGATGACCACCGCCGAAGCCGACAAGATCCTCGCCGACAACTTCGCCCCCTGGGTCCTTGAGCTGGGCCTGTCGGTCGAGGCCCTGGACGACCGCCGCGCCACCCTGCGTCTGCCCTGGTCGGACCGCCTGTCGCGGGAGGGCGGGGCACTGTCGGGACAGGCGCTGATGGCCGCCGCCGACACGGCCACGGTGATCGCGATCTCGGGGGCGCGCGGCGCCTACGGACCGATGACGACGGTGCAGCAGTCGACGTCGTTCCAGCGTGCGGTGGCCGGTTCGGATGTCCTGATCGAAGCGGTCGTCACCAAGCTGGGCCGGCGCATGGCGTTCGCCGACATCACGATGACCGACGCGGGGTCGGGCGAACTCGCGGCCCGTGCGAGCACGGTGTACGCACTACTGGGCTGACACGGTCCGCTACCGGTCAGCAACGGTCCGTTCCGAACTCCGTGCCGAATCCTGGCTTCAGGGAATCTGCACATCCAATACTCAACGAAGTCACCGGGCGCAGTGGTTCTGCACAAGCCCGCGCACCCTCGTACGTCATTGGGGCGGGAGTGTCTGATTCGCTGCCCGGGCCGCAAGGGCCCGTATGAACGGAACACGCGCCAGGTGTGAAGAAGTCACCACCGAGACGTGCGCACTCCTGCACGGTTCGGTGCTTGAGGGGCTCAAGTTGCCTAGTGAGGCCATTGGTTGATTGGAAGGGCACTGCCGCCGCGTGCTTTGATCCATCGCACCGCAGGAGCCGCACAGGGCTTCGGAAACGGGCGCTTGGCGCCTGCGGTCGCGGCCGTCCCCAGAGGGGTCACCGCTCCCCCTTGTGAATATCCATATGAAGGGAAGTTCCATCATGAACTCCACCCCCCAGGTTGAGACCGTCGAGATCTCCGACGCCGAGCTCGACAACGTCTCCGGCGGCCTGCAGCTGAACGCCCTGGGCACCGTCACCGGCCTGGTGGACGGCATCGCCCCGGTTTCCGGCCTGGTCGACACGGCCGTCGGCACCGTCGAGGGTGTCACCGGCCTGTCCGTGGCCCCGGTCACGAACCTGGTCGCCGGTCTCTGATCGCGCCTTGTGCCGTGAGTCCCGGAGCCGTTTCCCGGCTCCGGGACTCTCGGATGCCTTGAAGCAACCGGCTCCCAGGGGCCGGTCCACTGTCGTTTTCAGGTGAGGGAAAGTTCCGTGCAGTTCCGCCAACAGGCCCTCGCCAAGCTTCAGTCACCGGAGGAGCTCGACCTTCCGGTGCGTTTCGCCCGCCCCCAGGGCTGGCTCGCGCTCTCCGTGACCGTGGTCGTCATGGCCGCCGCGTCCGTGTGGGCGGTGACCGGTTCGGTCGCCTCCACCGTGAGCGCGTCCGCGATCCTCACCCACGGGCAGGGCAGTTACATCCTGCAGAGCCCCGTCGCGGGCCAGGTCACCGCGGTCCTCGCCGAGGAGGGCGAGCAACTGCCGGCCAACTCCCCCGTACTGAAGGTCCGTACGTCCCAGGGCGACTCCGTCGTCCGCTCGGTCGCCGCGGGGCGGGTCACCGCGCTGGCCGCGACCATCGGGCAGATCATCCAGACCGGGGCGAACGTCGCCGCCGTGGAGAAGGTCGCGCACACCAAGGACCCCCTGTACGCCACCGTGTACGTGCCCGCCGAGAACGCGGCCTCCATCCCCGCGCACGCCGCCGTGGATCTCACCGTCTCCTCGGTGCCCACCCAGGAGTACGGCGTGCTGCGCGGCCATGTGAAGTCGGTGGACCGCTCGGCGCAGTCGGCGCAGCAGATCTCCGCGTTCCTCGGGGACAGCCAGCTCGGGGAGCAGTTCACCAAGGACGGCAGGCCGGTGGCCGTACTGGTGAAGCTGGACAAGGCGTCCGGCACGAAGAGCGGCTACAAGTGGTCCTCCGAGGACGGGCCGCCCTTCACCCTGACCTCCATGACCGTGGCCACGGGTTCGATCCGGCTGGCCGACCAGCGCCCCGTCGATTGGCTGCTGCCGTGAGCACCGCACAGGACACCCGCAGCAGACGCCGCCCCACCCCGCCCAAGCGGCCCGTCCCCAAGGGCAGGGCGAAGACCGTCCGTACGCCCACCGTCCTCCAGATGGAGGCCGTGGAGTGCGGTGCCGCCTCGCTGGCGATGGTGCTCGGCCACTTCGGCAAGCACGTCCCGCTGGAGGAGCTGCGCATCGCGTGCGGTGTCTCGCGTGACGGCTCCCGCGCGAGCAACCTCCTCAAGGCGGCCCGTAGTTACGGTCTGACCGCCAAGGGCATGCAGATGGACACGGCCGCCCTCGCCGGGGTGAGGACGCCGGCCGTGCTGTTCTGGGAGTTCAACCACTACGTCGTCTACGACGGCATGGGCCGGCGCTTCGGTCGCCGCGGGGTGTTCATCAACGACCCCGGCAAGGGCCGCCGGTTCGTGCCCATGGAGGACTTCGACTCCAGCTTCACCGGTGTCGTCCTGGTGATGGAGCCGGGCGACGACTTCACCAAGGGCGGGCGCAAACCGGGGGTGCTCGGCGCGATGCCCGCCCGGCTGCGCGGCACCGCGGGCACAATGCCGGCCGCGGTGCTGGCGAGTCTGCTCCTCGTGCTGGTCGGCGCGGCGGTGCCCGCGCTGAGCCGTACCTATATCGACATGTTCCTCATCGGGGGGCAGACCTCCCTGCTCGGCGTGCTGTTCGCGTCGATGGGGACGTGCGTCCTGCTCACCCTGGTCCTCACCTGGCTGCAACAGGCGAACCTGCTGCGCGGCCGCATCATCTCCTCCACGCTCTCCAGCGCCCGCTTCCTGCGCCATCTGCTGCGGCTGCCGGTGACGTTCTTCTCCCAGCGCAGCCCGGCCGACCTGGTGCAGCGCCTCCAGTCCAACGACGCCGTGTCCGAGACGCTGGCCCGCGACCTCGCGGCGGCGGGCGTGGACGCGGTGGTGGTCGTGCTCTACGCCCTGCTGCTCTACACCTACGATCCGCAGCTCACGTTCGTCGGCATCGCCGTCGCCCTGCTGAACATCGTCGCCATGCGGGTCGTCATCCGGCTGCGGGCCACCCGTACGGCCAAACTCCGCGCGGACAGCGCCCGGCTCACCAACACCGCCTACACCGGCCTCCAGTTGATCGAGACGATGAAGGCGACCGGCGGCGAGGACGGCTACTTCCGCAAGTGGGCGGGACAGCACGCCACCACGCTGGAGGAGCAGCAGCGGCTCGGCGTGCCGAGCGCCTGGCTGGGCGTGGTCGCCCCGACGCTGGCCTCGCTGAACAGCGCGCTGATCCTGTGGATCGGCGGCATGCGCGCGGTGGAGGGCGGCATCTCGGTCGGTCTGCTGGTGGCGTTCCAGGCCCTGGTCACCCGCTTCACCGCCCCGATCACCCGGCTCAACGGAGTCGCCGGGCGCATCCAGGACTTCGCGGCGGACGTGGCCCGCCTGAAGGACGTGGAGAACTTCCAGGCGGACCCGCTCTACGGCCGTCCCGGCGCCGGCGACTCCACGCGCCGCCTGCACGGCCATGTCGAACTGCAGAACATCACCTTCGGCTACAACCCGCTCGACAAGCCCCTGTTGACCGGCTTCGACCTCACCGTCGGACCGGGCCAGCAGGTCGCCCTCGTCGGCGGTTCGGGCAGCGGCAAGTCCACGGTCTCCCGGCTGATCTCGGGCCTGTACACGGCCTGGGAGGGTGTCATCCGCATCGACGGACAGCGCCTGGAGGACATCCCGCGCGGGGCGCTCGCCTCCTCCGTCTCCTTCGTCGACCAGGACGTCTTCCTCTTCGAGGGCTCGGTCCGCGACAACGTGGCGCTGTGGGACCCGTCGATCCCGGACGAGGCGGTGGTGGACGCGCTGCGGGACGCGGCGCTGTACGACGTGGTGATGCGCCGCCCCGGTGGCATCCAGAGCCGGGTCGAGCAGGACGGCCGCAACTTCTCCGGCGGCCAGCGCCAACGCCTGGAGATCGCCAGGGCGTTGGTCCGCCGCCCCAGCATCCTGGTGCTGGACGAGGTGACGAGCGCGCTGGACGCGGAGACCGAGCAGATCGTGATGGACAACCTCCGCAGGCGCGGCTGTGCGTGTGTGGTGATCGCACACCGGCTCAGCACCGTGCGCGACAGCGACGAGATCGTCGTACTCCAGCACGGCACGATCGTGGAACGCGGGCGGCACGAGGAGCTGGTGGCGCACGGCGGTGCGTACGCGGCGCTGGTCAGGGAGCGATGAGATGACGACCGCACACGAAGGGGACGTCGTCCTCACCGCGCTCGGCGCCATGGGCACCCCCATCGACTGCTCGGGGTTCAACCGCCTCGACCTCGAAGGCCCGCAGGTGCTGTGGCTGGTCGCGTCCGGGGCCGTGGACCTGTTCGCGGTGGACGTCGAACAGCAGGGCCACTGGCACCACTTGGGCCGCCTGGAAGCGGGCTCTCTGATCCTCGGTCCTGGCCCCGGTCCCCAGCACACCTTGGTCGCCCGCCCGCTCAGGGACTGCGTGGTCCACCGCATCGGACTGCGGGAGCTGTACCAGCCCGCGAACACCCAGACCTGGTCCTACGACGAGTACGGCAACCCCCAGTACGTACCGCCGACGACGAGCCCGCTGGAGTACGCCCTCGCCCTCGGCGTCGGCCGCAGCCTCTCGATCCTCTTCCAGGCGCCGATGGCGAACGAGCGCGCCGCCGAGGTGACCGACGACGACGTGTTCTGGATGCAGGTGCCGCCGGGCAGCGTGCAGTACGGATCGCTGTACGGGGCCGAGGCGGCCGCCGATCTCCTGATGGATCCCGCCATCTGGCAGAGCATGGTCGACCAGCAGTACCGGCTGCTGACCACGCTGGACCGCTGGATCGAGCAGCTGGAACGCACCCACGAGAACCGGACGGCCGAGGGCATCAAGGCCGGTGAGGCGGTCCGCGCGCAGGCCGACCGGACCCTGCTCGCGTCGATCGGCAAGTCCTCGGGCAAGCGCACGACGCCCGCCGACGCGGACGCCTCCTACGCGGCGTGCAGGCTGGTCGCCCAGGCCGCCGGGATCACGCTCGCCGACCCGGCGCAGAGCGGTACCGGCAGCGATCGTCTCGACCCGGTCGAGCAGATCGCGCTCGCCTCCCGCATACGGGCCCGGGCCGTGCGTCTGGACGGCAGCTGGTGGCGGGACAACGTCGGTCCGCTGGTGGGCCATCGCGCGCTGTCCGGTGCGCCGGTCGCGCTGCTGTGGCGGCGCGGCGGCTATGTGGCGGTGCATCCGGCGACGGGCCGTGAGACGCCGATCGAGAAGGCCAACGCGGAGGAGTTCGAGCCGCGTGCCGTCATGTTCTACCGGCCGCTGCCCGAGCGGCGGCTCAGCCCGCTCAGACTGCTGCGGTTCAGCATGCATGGCATGGGCGGGGACCTGACGAACCTCCTGCTCAGCGGGCTCGTCACCGTGGCGATCGGGGCGATCGTGCCGATCGCCACCGGCAAGATCCTCGGCGAGTTCGTACCGAAGGCGCAGACGAACCTGATCGTGCAGGTCTGTCTCGCGGTGATGATCAGCAGCTTCGTGGCGGCGGCGTTCATGCTGCTGCAGAACCTGACCATCCTGCGTCTGGAGGGCCGTATCGAGGCGACCCTCCAGCCGGCGGTCTGGGACCGGCTGCTGCGGCTGCCGACGAAGTTCTTCACCGAGCGGTCCACCGGTGAGCTGGCGAGCGCGGCGATGGGGATCAGCTCGATCCGCCGGCTGCTGGCGGGAGTGGGGCCGGTCGTCGCCCAGTCGGTGACCGTCGGCGCGATGAACCTGGGGCTGCTGTTCTGGTACAGCGCCTCGATGGCGATGGCGGCGATCGGCATGCTCGTGGTGATCGCCGGGGTGTTCCTGGGGCTCGGGCTGTGGCAGGTGCGCTGGCAGCGGCGCCTGGTGGTGCTCGGCAACAAGCTGAACAACCAGGCCTTCCAGACCCTGCGCGGGCTGCCCAAGCTGCGGGTCGCGGCCGCCGAGAACTACGCGTACGCGGCCTGGGCCTCGCAGTTCGCGCGCAGCCGGGAACTCCAGCAGAAGGTGGGGCGGATCAAGAACCTCACCACGGTGATGGGCGCCGTCTATCTGCCCATCTGCACCCTGCTGATGTTCATGCTGCTCGCCGGCCCGGCGCGCGGCTCGATGTCGGCGGCGGCGTTCCTCACCTTCAACACCTCGGTGACGATGGTGCTGACCTCCGTCACCCAGCTGACCGGCTCCTTCGTCTCGGCGGTGGGCGCGCTGCCGCTGTTCGAGGAGATCAAGCCGGTCCTCGACGCCGCCCCCGAGGTGCGCACGGCCACTACCCGGCCGGGTCCGCTGTCCGGCGGGATCGAGGCGCGCAGGCTGTCCTTCCGGTACTCCGACGACGGTCCGCTCGTGCTGGACGACGTGTCGTTCGAGGTGCGCCCCGGTGAGTTCGTGGCGGTCGTCGGCCCCAGCGGCTGCGGCAAGTCGACGCTGCTCAGGCTGCTGATCGGCTTCGATCCGCCGGTCTCGGGCAGTGTGCTGTACGACGGTCAGGACCTGGCGGCGCTCGACCAGTCGGCGGTGCGCCGGCAGTGCGGGGTGGTGCTTCAGCACGCCCAGCCGTTCAACGGCTCGATCATGGACGTCATCTGCGGGACCGAGCCGTTCACGCCGGAGGAGGTCATGGCGGCGGCCGAGATGGCGGGGCTCGCGGAGGACATCAAGCGGATGCCGATGGGGCTCCACACGATCGTGTCCGGCAGCGGTGCGGTCTCCGGCGGCCAGCGTCAACGGCTCATGATCGCGCAGGCGTTGATCCGCCGGCCGCGCATCCTGTTCTTCGACGAGGCGACCAGCGCCCTCGACAACGAGACACAGCGCAGGGTGATCGAGTCCACCAAGGCCCTCCACGCCACCCGGATCGTCATCGCACACCGCCTCTCGACGGTGCTGGACGCCGACCGTGTGATCGTGATGGAGGACGGCAAGGTCGCCCAGCAGGGCCCGCCCGCGCAGTTGCTCGCGGACACGGGCGGGCGACTGCACGAGCTGGTGCGCCGGCAGCTGGCGTGAGAGGTCAGTCGAGACCCGGGACGGGGGCACCGGAGGGGACACCGGCGGCCACGTAGCCGTCGTAGAACTCCTTCCAGGGGGCCTGACTCCTGGTCGACCCGTTGGCATACGTCTCCAGGGCGGCCAGGCAGACCTCCCAGCCGGCGCCGTTGCGGGCCGCGGTGTCGGCCTCGGTCAGTACGTTGGTGAGCGTGAAGCGGGTGCGCTTCTCGTCCAACGCCTCCAGGTCGAAGTGGAGTTCGTCGCCGCCCCACTCGAAGGACAGGTGCCGGGGCGCGTCGACGGCCAGGACCCGGCCCTTGGAGTCCGCCATGTTCGGATCGCCGCTGAACCTGATCTCCCCGCCGGGGCGCGGGTCGATCTCGGCGCGGGACGGGAACCAGTGGGCAAGCTCGTCGGCGTCGGTCACGAACTGCCAGACGCGCTCGACGGGATGGTCGTAGGTACGGCTGAAGCGGACGGCCGGGCGACCGTCGTCCAGGGTCAGATAGGTGCCGGTGAGGTCTGCG
Source organism: Streptomyces sp. NBC_00019 (assembly GCF_045041015.1). Classification (NCBI taxonomy): domain Bacteria; kingdom Bacillati; phylum Actinomycetota; class Actinomycetes; order Kitasatosporales; family Streptomycetaceae; genus Streptomyces; species Streptomyces sp. NBC_00019. The sequence continues at coordinate 9,327,764 of NZ_CP108302.1, read as the reverse complement.
GACATGGTGGATCAGTCCTTCGGAGAGGGTTCCTCGGGGTCGTCCGGCGCGGTCTCGTCGAGGCGGCGGCCCAGCACGTCCAGGCTGTTGTTCCACAGCCTGCGGTAGGGGGCCAGCCAGGCGTCGAGTGCGGCGATCGGGGCCGGGTCGAGGGCGTAGACACGGCGCTGCGCGTCCTGCCGGACCCGGACCAGACCCGCTTCCCTGAGCACCTTCAGATGCTTCGAGGTGCTCGGCTGGCTCAGACCGCATTCCTCCACGATCTCCCCGACGGGCCGCGGCCGCTCCAGGAGCAGCGCGACGATGGTCCGCCGGTGGGGGTCGGCGAGGGCGGTCCAGAGCGCGGCGTCGGACATGACTCCAATATGCCTCCGCAGTTATATGCCAGTCAAGGCATATCGAGCTCGGACCGGTAGCCCGCATCCCCTGCGCCGTCGATCTCGAATGTGCCGCCGGTCACAATCGATCTCCCACCTCATCGAAACTTTGCCGTTTCGCTAAAAGTGCTCTAACCTCAAGGTGTACGAAACAGTTTCGTTTACGACTTCGTAAAATCCGAACGACTTCCCTGGAGTGGTTCCGCCATGTCCCAGAAGACCCTGACCGAGAGCGCCCCGACGGGCGCGGGCGAGGCGTCGCCCGAGGCCACCACCAAGCGGTGGTGGATCCTCGCGGTCGTCGCCCTCGCCCAGCTGATGGTGGTCCTCGACGCGACCATCGTGAACATCGCCCTTCCGTCGGCCCAGGCCGACCTCGGGTTCTCCGACGGCAACCGGCAGTGGATCGTCACCGCGTACGCGCTGGCCTTCGCCTCGCTCCTGCTGCTCGGCGGCCGGATCGCCGACCTCTTCGGCCGCAAGCCGGCCTTCCTGATCGGTGTCGTCGGTTTCGCCGGGGTCTCCGCGCTCGGCGGTGCCGCCACCAACTTCGAGATGCTGGTCACCGCCCGTGCCCTCCAGGGTGCCTTCGGCGCACTGCTCGCACCCGCCGCGCTCTCCCTCCTGAACACGACGTTCACCGACGCCAAGGAGCGCGCCAAGGCGTTCAGCGTCTACGGCGCCATCGCCGGCGCGGGTGGCGCGGTGGGTCTGCTGCTCGGCGGCATCCTGACCGACGCCCTCGACTGGCGCTGGACCCTCTACGTCAACGTCGTCATCGCCGTGATCGCCTTCGTCGGCGGCTGGTTCCTGCTCAACAACCACCGCGACGCCGCCAACTCCAAGCTGGACGTGCCCGGCACGATCCTCGTCGCCGCCGGTCTGTTCGCCGTGGTCTACGGCTTCTCCAACGCCGAGACGCACGACTGGAGCTCGCCCGAGACCTGGGGCTTCCTGATCGCCGGCGGTGTGCTGCTGGCCGCCTTCACCTGGTGGCAGACCAAGGCCGCGCACCCGCTGCTGCCGCTGCGCATCCTGCTCGACCGCAACCGCGCGGCCTCCTTCTTCGCGGTGCTGATCTCCGGCGCGGGCATGTTCGGCGTCTTCCTCTTCCTCACCTACTACCTCCAGCTCAACCTGGGATTCAGCCCGACCAAGACCGGTGTGGCGTTCCTGCCCATGGTCGCCGCGCTGATGGTGATGGCCCAGCTCGGCACGACCGTCCTGGTGCCGCGGATCGGCCCGAAGACCGTCGTCCCGCTGGGCTTCGCGATCTCCGTGGTCGGCATGGCGTGGCTGACCGGGATCGGCAACGACTCCGCCTACCTCACCGCCGTGCTGCCCCAGCTGATCATCATCGGCGCCGGTCTCGGCCTGGTCATGCCGGCGGCGATGCAGCTGGCCACCGGCGGGGTGGCGGCCGAGGACGCGGGCGTGGCCTCCGCCACGGTCAACGCCATGCAGCAGGTGGGCGGTTCGATCGGTACGGCGCTGCTGAACACGCTGGCCGCGAGCGCCGCGACCGACTACCTGGCCGGGAAGGACGCGAGCAGCAAGCTGGTCCAGGCGCAGGCCACGATCGAGAGCTACACCACCGCCTTCTGGTGGTCGGCGGGCTTCTTCGCCGCCGGTGCGCTGATCGCCTTCCTGCTCTACCGGCGCGGGGTTCCGGAGCAGGACGCGGACGCCGCACCCGTCGTCCACATGTGACCGACACCTGAACCGAGGGGCCGCCGTCTGCAGGGAGACGGCGGCCCCTCCTCGCTGTCATGGTGGCGGTATGCGCACACCGGCGGCGGCCCTCGGCAGCACGGTCTTCTTCGCGCTCGCGCCCGGCACGGTGGCCGGGCTGCTGCCGTGGTGGCTGACCGAGTGGCGGTCCGGCGACTGGTGGCTGACCGTCCGTCTGCTCGGTCTGCTCCCGCTCCTCGCGGGCGCGGCCGTTCTACTGGCCGCCTTCGTGCGGTTCGTGCGCGAGGGCCTGGGCACTCCGGCGCCGGTCGCGCCGACCGAGCACCTGGTGGTGGGCGGGCTGTACCGGCATGTGCGCAATCCGATGTACGTCGCCGTGGTCGCGGCGATCGGCGGCCAGGGGCTGCTGCTCGCCCGGCCGGTGCTGTTCGGCTACGCCGCCGGAGCCTGGGCGCTGATGTGGGCGTTCGCGCGGTGGTACGAGGAGCCCGCGCTCGCCGACCGGTTCGGCGCGGAGTACGCGCGCTACCGCGGTGCCGTGCCTGGCTGGTTCCCTCGGCTCACGCCCTGGCACGGTGAGTGACGGCCACAAACGGGTACTCACGCATCCATGCGACTCAGCGTGATGGATGTGGGCTCGAACACGGTCCGGCTGATGGTGGCCGATGCGGAGGGCGGGGTGCCGCTGCCGGTGCACACCGCGAAGTGGCGCCTGAGACTCTCCGAACAGGTCGACCCCGGCGGCCCGTTGCCCGAGGAGGCCGTCGAACGCCTCGTAGTGGCGGTGACCGAGGCGAGCAGGACCGCGGCGAAGTGGGGCGCGGCGCCGCCGCAGGCATTCGCGACCGCCGTGGTACGCAACGCCTCCAACCGCAGCGAGGTACTGCGCGAGGTGCGCTCGCGCACCGGGGTCGGGCTCTACACACTGCCGGGCGAACTGGAGGCCGAGCTCACCTTCCTCGGGGCGCGGCGCTGGATGGGCTGGCGGTCGGGTCCGCTGGCACTGCTCGACATAGGCGGCGGCTCGCTCGAAGTGGCCTTCGGGCGGGGCCGGTTGCCGGACTTCGTGGCCTCGCTGCCGCTGGGCGCGGGACGGCTGATCCATGAGTTCTTCGAGGGCGAGGACCAGCCGACGCCGGACCTGGTGCGGGCGCTGCGCCGCCGGGTCCGCCACCAACTGCGGGACGTCGCGGCCCGGATCCGCTGGGAGGGGCCGCACACCGCGGTGGTCACCTCCCGCACCTTCCAGCAGCTGGGGCGGCTGTGCGGGGCCCCGCCCGGACGGCACGGGCCCTTCACGGAACGCCGGTTGCACCGCTCGGACCTGCGGGAGGCGATCGTCCGCCTCGCCGCGCTCCCCGCCACCGAGCGCTCCCGGCTGCCCGGCATCTCCGCGCCGCGCGCCGCCCAGAGTCTCGCCGGTGCGGTGGTCGGGCACACGGCGCTGAAGCTGACCGGCATCAAGACGGTCACCCTCTGCCCATGGGCGATCCGTGAGGGCGTCCTGCTGCGCCGCATCGAGGACGGCCCGTCCTGGTGGACGGAGGTCAGCCGCCTCGAAGAGGAGACCGCCCCCCAGGAACCGATGCCCCTGCGCATCGCGGCCGCGCGGAGCTGACAAAGGCGAAGACCGCCGGGAAAGGAGACACCATGTCCGAGGGAGAGCGGCCACCTCACGGTCCGCTACCCACGGACGGGTGACCTCGTGCCGCCCGGGTACCCGGGGCGCATGGCACAGGACCCCGAAGGACCACGGCTGCCGCCCGCCCGGGGGCCGGTCTCCGCAGCCGTTTCGGAGTATCTGCTGGGCGCAGGGCCCCTGCCCGGCGACGCCGACGTCGCCCGCGCGGCCGTCTACGGCGACGACCTCCAGCTCGCCCTCTACCTCTGCTACGAGCTGCACTACCGGGGCTTCGCGGGCGTCTCGCCGGACCCCGAGTGGGACCCGGCCCTGCTGCGCACCCGGGCCGCACTGGAGCACCGTTTCCTGACGGCACTGCGCGCCGACACCCCGGTGCACGACAGCGTCGAGGACGCCCTGGGGGGACTCCTCGTCGAGCCCGTCGACGGCACGGGCGCCGGCCACTATCTGCGCGACGAGGGCGAGCTGTGGCAGCTGCGCGAGTACGCGGCCCAGCGCTCGCTGTACCACCTCAAGGAGGCCGACCCCCATGCCTGGGTGCTGCCGCGGCTGTGGGGACGGGCCAAGGCGGCCATGGCGGCGGTGGAGTTCGACGAGTACGGCGGCGGCCGCCCCGACCGGGTGCACGCACAGCTGTTCGCGGACCTGATGACGGACCTGGGCCTGGACACGACGTACGGGCACTACCTGGACGCCGCCTGCGCGGAAGTCCTGGCGACGGTGAACCTCATGTCCCTCTTCGGTCTGCACCGAGCCCTGCGGGGCGCCCTCGTGGGCCACTTCGCGGCGGTGGAGGTCGCCTCCTCGCCGGGTTCCCGGCGACTGGCCGAGGCGATGCGCCGCACGGGCGCCGGGGCGGCCGCCGCACACTTCTACGACGAGCACGTCGAGGCCGACGCGGTCCATGAGCAGGTCGTCCGCCACGACGTCATCGGCGGACTGCTCACCGAGGAGCCGCATCTCGCGTCCGACGTGGCCTTCGGCGTCGACGCCACTGGACTCCTCGAGGACCGTTTCGCCGACCACCTCCTGGCCGCCTGGCGCTCGGGCCGGTCGTCCCTGCGGGCACCGCTCGATTCCGAAATCTCCCATATCTCCTGAATGCCGGGGTACTCGAGCCACATGACGCTGGTACCACCGGGTGTCTACACCCCGCAGGAGGACACCGCGCTGCTGGCCGGAGCACTGTGCGACGAGCCGCTCCCGCCGGGCGCGGAAGTACTGGACATGGGCACCGGAAGCGGGGTACTGGCGCTGGCGGCCGCGCGCCGCGGCACCCGGGTGACGGCGGTGGACGTGTCGTGGCGTGCGGTGTGCACCGCGCGGATCAACGCCCGGATGGCCGGGCTGCGGGTCCGCGCCCGGCGCGGAAACCTCTTCACTCCGGTACGGGGACGGTCCTTCGACCTCATCCTCACCAACCCGCCCTACGTGCCCGCACCGGCCTTCCGACGTACCCCCCGACGCGCCTGCCGGGCGTGGGACGCGGGCCGTGACGGCCGGCTGGTCCTGGACCGGATCTGCCGGGAGGCTCCGGGTCTGCTGCGCCCGGGAGGCGTGCTGCTCCTCGTCCAGTCGGCGCTCAGCGGCCCCGAGGAGACGCTCGGGCATCTGCGCGCTGCCGGGTTGAAGGCCTCGGTGACCCTGCGTCGCCGGATCGCCTTCGGTCCGGTGCTGCGCTCCCGGGAGGACTGGCTGCGCGAGTGGGGGCTGCTGTCCGCGGCCGAGAACAGCGAGGAGCTGGTGGTGGTCCGTGCCGAAGTCCCCCGCTGACCCACCCTGCCGCATCCGGCTCGAACGCCGTGGTCCGCTGCTGGTGGACGGCCCCGTCGAGGTGGAGCTGGAGGACGGGACCACGGTCTCCTCCGACCGTTTCCGCGTCGCCCTGTGCACCTGCCGCCGCAGCCGCCGCTATCCGTGGTGCGACACCAGCCACCGCGAGCGGTCCTAGGCCCCGCCCCGCGCGTCACCGGCCGGGCACCAATGCCTTTCCCACACCACCCACACCTGCCCCTCGGAACCGCGATGGATCCGCAGTCCGTCGACAACGCCCAGCAGGGGCAGCCTCGTTGCTCCGTCGGGGTGGTCCCGGTCCCGGGCGATCAGCACGTCGTCCGTGCCCGCCACCGTGATACCCCCGCGGTCCGCCGTCAGGACGATCCGGCAGACGTCCGCCGTAGTCCGGGCCAGCAGACAGCTGCTCACCCGCCGGCCGGCGTCGAGCAGGGAGGCCAGGAACCACGCCGGCGCCTCGACGACCCCGGTGACCGCGGCCGTCGCCGCGCCTGCCGCCACCTCGCCGCCGCGACGGGCGAAGTGTGCCGTGAACTCCATCTCCAGCGCGGGTTCCAGCAGTCCGAACTGGGTGAGCAGCGGAGGCTCGTCGGAGGGAGTGTGTACTGGCGTACCCACGTCCCACCCCCTGTTGCGCGACAGCGGTGCAGCCGGGGGTTGGGGCGGCACGGTGACTCTACGGCGCCGACAACCGCTTGAACAGGGCACCGACTTGCAGAAACGCCGACTAAAAGTCAATAACTATTCGCGGAATTCACCATGTCGAGTGAACTAGATCTTGCGCCGGGCTCCTCAGGGATGCCCCGCACCCACCGGGGTAGTTACCGAGATCGAATACGCGCCCCTGCCGAGGTGGAGCCGACATGACACCGGAGTCCGGCGATCGTGCCCCCGGACCTTCCGAGGGCACCGGCGGATCCGGCCCCCCGGCGGCGAACCCGTACGCCCGCACCTACCGGCGCGACCCCTTCACGGTGGTCGAGGCCGCGGGCGAGATCGACATGGCGACCGCGGGTTCCCTGGCCGAGCATCTGCACGCCGCGACCGAGGGCGAGCGGCCGGACGTCCTGGTCGACCTGCGTACGGTCGACTTCTTCGACTGTTCCGGCCTGCGGGTCCTGTGCCGGGCGGACTCCCGGGCGCGGGAGCACGGCGGGCGGCTGCGGATCGTCTCGCGAAGTGCACGCATACGGCGGCTGCTGCGCGCCTCGGGGTTACTGGGCCGCTTTCCGCCGCTGCCGGAACTGCCGGAGCGGCGGGGCTGATCCGAAGGCCGGCCGGGCGGCCCCACTCCGCCCAGCCGGCCCCCGTACGAGATCGCGAGGGATCCCCGCGTCAGGGCTCGCGCTCCCCAGCCACGAGCCGCTGCAGATGCACGGGGACCCCGCGACCCCGGTCCCTAGAACGCGAAGAGGCTGGTCCCGTGGGTGCTCTTCACGCACTCATTGGCGAAGGTGCGCTCGTAGGAGACGCGTCTGCCCTGCCAGACACCGTCGACGGTGACGACCACCGGGTCGTACTGCTTGGTGCACAGCACGTCGCCCCGGCCCGTCAGCGCGTCGAAGTCCCCGCCGACAGTGCGCAGTTCGGCACAGGCGAGGGCTGCCGCGGGATGGCTTCCGGAGGACGTGGGGGCGCAGGTCAGGGTGACCGCGCGGGCCGGGGTGGCGAGGGCGGCGCTCTCACCGTGGCCGACGGTGAGCACCAGGGCCGAGGGGGCGTAGAGCGAGGCGGGGGCGGCGAGGGCGGTCCCGGTGAGGGGGCCGCAGACGGCGGTGGCCGTCAGAGCGAGGGTCGCTGCCCAGCGCGCGGTGTTCCGCATTGTGTGCATCCTTCCGCTGATACGGGGGTGGTACCGGGCCCGGCGCGATCGGTGCCGGACCGGCGAGCGGGAGTCTGCCGAGTCCGCGGCCGAATCTCACATCGACCCCATGGGTTTCAGTAACCTTGTGTGTTGAATCAGTGGCGTGAAGTCACGTAATTCGAACGTGTCAGCGCCGGAACCACAGGGTTCTTGATCGTCTCGACCGACCGAATGGCCGGTTCACCCCGCCTCCGCAATAGGCCTGAAACATTCCGGTTGAGCTCTCGGCGGACCCTGCCCGCACCCCTTGCGTTCACGCTCCGGTCGAGTAATCGTCATTACATGATTACGACAGAGCAGCAGGAGAAGCTGCGCGGCTGGTTCGCCGGCCGCCTGCCCGACGACCTCTTCGAGGAACTGGCCGAGCTGACGGTCGACCGCGAGGAGATCACCGTGATCGGCCGCGTCCCCGCGCCCCGGCTCGCCGAGGGTGCCTCGGCCACCGAACGGGAGGCCGCCGTACAGAGCCGTGTACAGGAGTTCCGGGAGCGCACCCGGCAGGCCCGGATCGAGGTCGCCGTCGAGGCCGAGCACCGGTTCCGCAGGAAGGTCTCCTGGGGTGTGGAGTGCGACGGGGAACGCGCCCTGTTCACCCACGTGTCCGCACCCGTCATGACCCGGCTGCGCCAGCCCGAGCGCCAGGTCCTCGACACCCTTATCGCGGGCGGCGTGGCGCGCAGCCGCAGCGACGCGCTCGCCTGGTGCGTGCGCCTGGTCCAGAAGCACACCGACGACTGGCTCGCCGAGCTGCGGGACTCCCTCGAACACGTCCAGCGGGTACGGGCCCAGGGCCCCGACGCCGAACCGGAGGACACGTCGCCGGACACCGAGTGATGGAGGTTTCGTACAGCAGCGACACAAAAGATGGATGAACCGTCCCCTGGTGTGGCTCTTGCCCCCGGCCGTACCGTCGGCAGACCCCCGAGAGGGCGGCATCCCCTCGCATCGCACACCCCCGCCAAGGCGAGCGCCCGTTCCTCACCCCGACTCGCTCGCGTCACGACGCGCTCCACCGCCGGTCCCCTCGTTGGAGCCCCCTTGTCCCCGCAGCCCGACACCTCCCCCGCGCCGTCCCTGACCGAGGTCGAGACCCACGGCGTCGACCGCATTCCCGACGCCGAGCGCACCGCGACCCCGCTGGACCTGTTCCGGCTCGCCTTCGGCGGCGCCAACACGTTCTCCACCTGTGTGCTGGGTGCCTTCCCGATCCTGTTCGGCCTCTCCTTCTGGCAGGGCCTGGCGGCCACGCTGCTCGGAGTCGTGGCGGGTGCGCTGATCCTGTGCCCGATGGCGGTGTTCGGTCCGGTCAACGGCACCAACAACGCCGTGTCCTCGTCCGCGCACCTCGGTGTGCACGGCCGGGTGATCGGCTCGTTCCTGTCGCTGCTGACCGCGATCGCGTTCTTCTCCATCTCGGTGTGGAGCTCCGGGGACGCCCTGGTCGGCGGCGCCCACCGGCTCTTCGGCCTGCCGCGCGGCGACCTGTCGTACGTCGTGGCGTACGCGCTGTTCGCCTGTCTGGTCCTCGCGGTGTGCGTGTACGGCTTCCGGTTCATGCTGTTCGTCAACAAGGTCGCGGTGGCCGCGGCGAGCCTGCTGTTCCTGCTCGGCGCGATCGCGTTCGCCGGCGACTTCGACCCGTCGTACGCGGGCGTCTTCACGGACTCGGCGGACGCGGCCACGCAGTCGCTGTTCTGGCCGTCCTTCATCGGCGCGGCGCTGATCGTGCTGTCGAACCCCGTGTCGTTCGGCGCGTTCCTCGGCGACTGGTCGCGCTACATCCCGGCGAGCACCCCGCGCCGCAAGGTGATCGGCGCCGCCTTCCTGTCGCAGATCGCCACACTGCTGCCGTTCCTCTTCGGCCTGTCGACCGCCAGCATCATCGCGGCCAAGGCACCGGGCTACGTCGACCCCGCGGCCCCCGACTTCGTGGGCGGCCTGCTGGCGATCTCGCCGGGCTGGTTCTTCCTGCCGGTGTGTCTGATCGCGCTGATCGGCGGCATGTCGACGGGCACGACCGCGCTGTACGGGACCGGCCTGGACTTCTCGTCCGTCTTCCCCCGGCTGAGCCGTGTGCAGGCGACGCTCTTCGTCGGCGTGCTGTCGATCGCGTTCATCTTCATCGGCCGGTTCGGCCTGAACCTCGTGCAGTCGATCTCGACCTTCGCCACGATGATCATCACCTGCACGACGCCGTGGATGGTCGTGATGATGCTGGGCTTCTGGACCCGCCGCGGCTGGTACGACCCCGACGCCCTCCAGGTCTTCAACCGCCGTCAGCGCGGCGGCCGCTACTGGTTCGCGCACGGCTGGAACTGGCGGGGCATGACCGCCTGGTGGGTGTCGGCGGTGATCGGTGTGCTGTTCACCAACATCCCGGGCCAGTTCGTCGGTCCGCTGGGCGACCTCGCCGACGGCGTCGACATCGGTCTGCCGCTGTCCCTGGTCGTGGCCGCCGTCCTGTTCCTGTCGCTGCTGCGGCTCTTCCCCGAGCCCCGGGCGGTGTACGGGCCGGAGGGCGCGCGGCTGGCCCGTACCGTCGACGTGCCGGTGCCGCCGATCACGGGACCGGGCGCGGAGTCCGGCGAACCGGAGCCCGTCGCGGTGACGAACGGCGGCTGACCCCGGTGTTCTGACCGGCGTCTACTCGCCAGTATCGTCGGAGCGCAACGCGTTCTCAGCGACGAGAGGCGGGACGTACGGATGGCGAAGCACTGGGCGGACTTCCAGTACGAGATCTATCTGAACGGCATGTCGGGCGCCGTACCGCGGCTGCCCACCGATCTGACCCGGCTGGAGGAGCTCACCGAGCAGCGCCTCGGCCCCGGCCCGGTCGGATACGTGGCAGGCAGCGCCGGTGACGGGAGCACCGCCCGGGCCAACCGGGCCGCGCTCGAGCGGCGCCGGATCGTGCCGCGGATGCTGCGGGACGTGCATGAACGGGATCTGTCGGTCGAGGTGCTGGGCCGCGCCCTGCCCGCCCCGCTGGCCCTGGCCCCGGTCGGCGTGCTGTCGATCATGCACCCGGGCGCCGAGTCCGCCGCCGCCCGGGCCGCCGCGGCGCAGGGCGTGCCGTACATCCTGTCCTCGGCGTCCAGCACTCCGATGGAGCAGGTCGCGGAGGCGATGGGGGACGCCGAGCGCTGGTTCCAGCTGTACTGGCCGAAGGACCCCCAGGTGGCCCTCAGCTTCCTCGGCCGGGCCAGGGCCGCCGGGTTCACCGCGCTCGTCGTCACGCTGGACACCCCGCTGCTGGCCTGGCGGCCGCGCGACCTCGACCAGGCCTATCTGCCGTTCCTGCACGGGGTGGGCACCGCCAACTACTTCTCCGACCCGGCGTTCCAGGCGGGCCTGGCCAAGCCGGTGGCGGAGGATCCGAACGCGGCGGTGATGCACTTCGTGGGGATGTTCGCGGACCCGGGCAAGACCTGGCCGGACCTGGCGTTCCTGCGGGAGAACTGGGAGGGGCCGATCGTCCTCAAGGGCATCCTGCACCCGGACGACGCGCGGGCGGCCGCGGACGCCGGGATGGACGGGGTGGTGGTGTCCAACCACGGCGGCCGGCAGGTGGCCGGTTCCGTGGCGGCGGCCGATGCGCTGCCGCGGGTCGCCGAGGCGGTCGGGGACCGGCTGACGGTCCTGTTCGACAGCGGGATCCGCACCGGCGACGACGTCTTCAAGGCGCTCGCGCTGGGGGCGGAGGCGGTGCTCGTCGGGCGACCGTACGTGTACGGCCTGGGCCTGGACGGACAGCCCGGCGTGGAGCACGTGATCCGCTGTCTGCTCGCCGAGCTGGACCTCACCCTCGCCCTGTCCGGGCACGCCTCCCCCACCACCGTGGGACCCGCCGACCTGATCGAGGACCCCGTATGACGACCGCGAAGAACGTGCTCGCCGTCGTCGCGCCCCATGTGGGCGGCCGCACCTCCGGGGCCGGGCTCGCCACGCTCTTCCCGGGCGAGGCGAACGTGACCGTCGTGGAGAAGGCCGACGAGAACCCGCAGGCGCTGCGCGCGGCGCATGTGATCATCACGGCGCTCTCCCCCGTGACGGCCGAACACCTCGCCGCCGCGCCCGAGCTGGAGCTGGTGCAGTGTGCCAGCCACGGCTTCGACTATGTCGACGTGGAGGCGGCGCGGGCCCGCGCGGTGGACGTCTGCACCATCGGCTCCAGCGGCGCCGAGGCGCAGAACGTGGCCGAGCAGACCTTCGCCCTCATGCTCGCGCTCGCCAAGCAGCTCGTCCCGGCGCACACCGCGCTCGTCGAGGCCGACTGGGCGCTGCCCCGGCTGCAGCGCTCCCTGACCGAACTGTCCGGGAAGACGCTCGGCATTGTGGGGCTGGGGCAGATCGGGCGGGAAGTCGCGCGGCGCGCGGTCGCGTTCGACATGAGCGTCGTCTACGCCGGACGGCGCCGACTGCCCAAGGAGACCGAGGCACAGCTGGGCGGCGCCCGTCATGTCCCCCTCGACGAACTGTTGCGCACGTCGGACTACGTCTCCCTGCACACGCCCCTGACCGAGGAGACCCGGCAGCTCCTCGACGCCGGCCGGCTCGCGCTCCTCAAGCCCACCGCGTTCGTCATCAACACGGCGCGGGGCGCCCTGATCGACCAGGACGCCCTCGCCGACGCCCTGGAGAAGGGCGCCCTGGCCGGGGCGGGCATCGACGTCTTCGACCCCGAACCGCCCACGCCGGCCCTGCGGTTGCTGCGGGCCCCCAACGTGGTGCTGTCGCCGCACGTCGGGGGTGTCACCCGGGAGACCCTGGTGCGGATCGCCCTGGCCGCCGTCCAGAACGTGGCCGGCCATCTGGCGGGCGACCCGCCCCGCGACGTCGTGAACTAGACGGGTCCCCCGACCGCCCGGGCGGACGGGGTGCCGGTGCCCGGGACCGAGAGGGCGCCGGCGGTCGGCGAGACCGGGTCGGTCACCCAGCGCTGGCCGTCGGAACCGTCACGCACCTTGACGACGATGTCGGCGTCCGCCGCCCCGGTGGTGGAGGTCAGGGCGAGCTGCTCGTCCCAGCGGGTGAGCAACTCGCCCTGCACGGTGATGTCGTAGCGCACGTCGTCCGCGCGCTTGCTCTTCTCGTCCGCGCAGGTCCCGAGGATCACCACACCGGCGTCCACATGCGAGTCGAGGCAGAGGTCGGGGTTCGCGGCGCTGTGCAGCAGTCCGTCGTCGTCGTACGTCCACTTCTGGCTCTCCGCGTCCGAACAGGTCTCCAGCTCGGTACCGGCTCCCTTCCGCACCTCGCCCCGGATGTCGAGGCAGAGGTCGGCGGCGACGTTCCGCAGCCTGGACTGCTGCGGAATCAGGGGGAGTTGGGCCGTGCCCGGCGGGGAGGAGGACACACCGCCCGAGGCCGACGCGCGGCCCCCGGAGGCGCTGGTGGAAGCGGCCGGCTCGACGCCGCCGTCGTCCGACCACAGGTTCGCGGCCAGCACGCTGGCGAGCAGTCCGGCGGAGGCCAGGCCCACCCCGGTGAGCAGCACCCGTGAGGGCCGAGGCCCCTCCGGGGGGCGGCGGCCGGGGGACGGGATACGGGACAGCAGGCCACGACGGCCACCACCGTGCCGGGCACCGCCACGACTGCGCGGGCCGGAATCGGTACGTCCCGGACGGGACTCGAGATAGCGGCGGGCACCCCAGCCGAGCACCGCCTCGGCGAGCAGCACGCCCAGGCCGCCCTCGAAATGGCTCAGTTGCTCAGCGGCGAAACGGCAGTAGCGGCACTCGGTCAGATGCTGCTGGACATCCGGCAGCAGGGCTCCGCCCCGGCGTATCGGGACGTCGAGGAGACGGTTGTAGAACCGGCAATCCTTGGTCGGCGCGAGTTCCCGATGGGCAAGTACACAACCCTCGCGGAATTTTTCCCGCGCCTGTTCGAGAGCGGCCGACGCGGTGTCGGTATCCATGCCGAGCAGTCCGGCGGGGACGGCAATCGGCTCGGCCTCGACCTCGGTGTGCCAGAGCAGACAGCGGGCGAGTCCGGGCAGAACCTGGAAAGAACGCTCGGCGAGTTTCCGGTTTTCGGGCGTCATGGACTTCGCCGCCCGCATACCGCGGCCGCCGGCCGGTTTCCCGAGGTCCGGCAGAACAGCGGATATTCGCTCCTCGGCAGACCACTCACGAACGGTGTCGCGGACGCGTACCAGAAGCCTCGGGCGCAGTGCGGTGGCCTGCTCGCCGAGTGCCAGCCGGTCCAGGACCTGGTGGAAGGAGGCCGCGGTCACCATGGAGGCGACGTCCGAGCGGGAGGCGAGACAGATGACGGCGTATTCGTGGACGGGCGGCCAGTGCCGCGCCATCAACAGCGCGGCGGACTGGGCCGCCTCACCGTCCGGACGACCTCTGAGCAGGGAGGCGAGGTCGTCGTCGGATTCCCCCGGAACTCCGCCTGGGGGCGGGTAAGGAGGGCGAGGGGGGTGGGGGGTTGGCACTGAGCGGATTCCTTCCCACGCGCAGGTGACTCTGAGAAGTTCTGCTCGCCGAAAAAGTCGGGGATTGGTGTATACCTTTTTGGCGAGGCGCGAGGAGTACGAATTCACCAACGACCCGTCCGCCCGGGTTCCCCACCGGACGAAAGAAGACCCGGCCATTACCCCCCGCACGGGTAGTTCACCCTTGCACAACACTGTCATGACCAACAAGGCACTTGAGCAACATACGCACCGTTGACGGAAAGTCAGAAACGGTTGCCATGCAGGTCGTCCGTGGTGGTGCACGGCATTCCAGGCGCCCCGTGTGAAACACGCGCACGCGCCGGAGCGACGCGCACGCTCCCGGCGCGCACCACCCCGTAGTGCACTGGTACCGGCCCCTCGGAGGCCACGCGCGGGACGGCGGCTCTCCTGCGCGAAACGGCCGCCGACCCCGATCCTCCCGCCCTCGGTCGGCGGCCCCGAGGGCGGGCCGGGGTCGGCCCCGGCCGGGGGCGCAGGTGCCTGGACGGCGGTCAGGGCCCTATATCTGCCAGGAGCGCAGCCGGTCTGCCGCGCCGTACACATCGGTCTTGCCGGAGATCAGATCGCGGGCGAGGTCGACGAGGACGCCGTAGGGCGGGTCGATGCCGACGCCGCTGACGAACATGTAGGCCACCGCCGTCGCGCAGGCGAAACGGGCGTTGGCCGACGGCAGGGGTTTGAGCAGGGCGAGCGTGTGCAGCAGGGCGGCGGCCCGCCAGGCCGGATCGGAGTCCACGCCGAGACGGGGCGGGTCGACACGGTGGCGGGCGACGGCTGCCACCAAGGCGGAGAAGTCGTTGATCGTGGGCTGGTCGGGCAGGACCTCTTCGTGACGCTGGAGCAGCCAGGGCACGTCGATGTGGACCACGGGAGCCATCGGTCAGACGACCCGTCCCTCGCCCTTGACCGCCGGTTCGTCGTCGGGGAACGCGGCGGCGAACTCGTCGGCGTGGGACGCGAAGAACCGCCGGAAGGCCTCCGCACCCTCCTGGAGCGCGCGATGCCGCGCGATGTCGGCCGCGGCCGCCTCCCGTACGAGGGCCTTCATCGACGTACCGCGCTCCTTGGCGATCTGCCGCAGGTCCTCTAGCTCGCGGTCACTGAACTCCACGTTGAGAGCTGGCATGCCCTTCACGGTACCGCTGTGGTACTTACTCGTAAATACCCCCTGCTCAGAGCCAGTACACAGGGGTACCGCGAGGCTCGAGCGCCCTGTCCGATTTCCGCCAGCAGCATCCCTGGCCGCGCAGCAGACTCGTAACGGAAGGGAAGGGAACGGACCCATGACGACGTACACGACGTTGCAGAGCCCGCTCGGTGAACTGCTCCTGGTCGGCGGGGAGTCGGGACTCGCCTCGCTGTCGATGCCGGGGCAGCGGGGTGCGCCGGCCGTCCGCCCGGAGTGGCGGCGTGACGACGCGGCCTTCGCCGAGGCCGCGGAACAGCTGTCCGCCTACTTCGCGGGCCGGCTCACCCGTTTCGAGCTACGGCTCGCCGCCGACGGCACGGACTTCCGGCAACGGGTGTGGCAGGCGCTCGACGACGTCCCGTACGGCACCACGACCACGTACGGCGCGGTGTGGCGCGGGCCGACACCCCGGCGGTGGGCGCCGCACTCGGTGCCAACCCTCCCCCAGTGCCTTAAAGGCCTGGGGGACCCCCAGCTGATCGTGCGGCCCTGCCACCGGGTGATCGGTGCCGACGGCTCGATGCGTGGGTACGCGGGCGGTGTGGAACGCAAGGTGCGGCTGCTCACGCTCGAGGGTGCGCTGCAGCCGATGCTCGGATGACGGGAGGACCCACCATGACCCCCACCCTCACCCAGGCCCGCGGGCGCGTCGCCCGGACCGACTGGGACGCGCTGGCCACCGCACTGGACGAGCACGGCAGCGCGCCCACGGAGCAGTTGCTGACGCCCTCCGAGTGCTCCGATCTGGCCGCGCTGTACGAGAAGCCCGAGCTGTTCCGCACCACCGTCGACCTGGCCCGGTATCGCTTCGGTTCGGGCGAGTACCGGTACTTCACCCACGACCTGCCCGCCCCGGTGGCCGCCCTGCGGGCCGCGCTCTATCCGCGCCTGCTGACCGTCGCCCGCGACTGGGCGGCCCGGCTCGGCCGCCCGGCACCGTGGCCGGACTCCTTGGAGGAGTGGCTGGAGCGGTGCCACGCGGCCGGGCAGGACCGGGCGGCGCAGATCCTGCTGCGCTACGGGGAGGGCGACTGGAACGCCCTGCACCGTGACGTGTTCGGCGAGCTGGTCTTCCCGCTCCAGGTGGTGGTCGGGCTCGACGCGTACGGCACGGACTACACGGGCGGTGAGTTCCTGATGGTCGAGCAGCGGCCCAGGACCCAGTCACGGGGCACAGCCACCGTGCTGCGACAGGGCCACGGTCTGGTGTTCACCACCCGGGACCGGCCGGTGCGCACCCGGCGCGGCTGGTCGGCCGGAGCGATGCGGCACGGCGTGAGCACGGTGCGCTCGGGCCGGCGGCACGCCCTGGGGCTCGTCTTCCACGACGCGTCCTGAACACGAGGGCTCCATGACCTCGTGAGAGTGTCATGGAGCCCCTCGCCGAGCTGTTTCCGCGCTACGTCTGGTCGGCCACGAAGGACGCCATCCGGGTCAGGGCGGAGTTCCAGTTGATGGTGTGCTCGTTGGTCGACCAGGACTGGATGTCGTCGATGTAGCAGAACTGACCGACGCAGCCCTGGAGTTTGCTCTGTGCGTAGGGGTCCTGGATGCTCGAGTTCGGTCCGCCGGCCAGGGTTCCCTTCGGCGGATTCGGCTGGCTAGGGTCGAGCTGGTGGGCGTACCAACGGGCGTGCTGGTTGTGGGAGTTCACCTCTCCGTAGCCCGTCACGTACGACATGTTCAGCGCGTTGCGGCCGAAGATGTAGTCCATGGACTGCACGGCGCCGTCACGGTACTTGGAGCCGCCGGTGATGTCGTACGCGGTGGCGATGACGATGCCGTTGTGCAGGATCTGGTGGTTGGAGCCCCAGTCGTAGAGGTTGTCCGCGGGGGCGTACGGCATGCCGTACGGCTGCGACTTGAGCGTCGCGAGGTAGCCGTCCGCACCCTTGACCACCGACTGCCGCACCTTGTCCCGGCCGGGCAGCTTGTTCGGCACCGTGGCGAGGTCCAGGCGGGCGGCCGCGGCGGTGCGGGCCCAGTCGTAGCCCATGGGGCCGAAGATGTCGGCGGTGTGGACCGGCGAGGCCAGCACATGGTCCGCGAAGGTCTTCTCCCCCGTGGTGAGATACAGCTCGGCCGCCGCCCAGTAGAACTCGTCGGTCACGTCGCTGTCGGGGTAGGCACCGCCGCCGGTGCCGTCGTTGGGGTCGGCGTAGATGTCCGGGTGCGCGAGGGCCGCGGTCCAGGCCTTGCGGGCCGCGGCGAGGGCCTTGGACGCGAACGCCTTGTCGTAGGGCCGGTAGAGGCGGGCCGCCTGTGCGGCAGTCGCCGCCAGGTTCAGGGTCGCCGCGGTGTTCGCCGGGTGCAGTTCGCGCTTCTGCGGGTCCTCGCTCGGCATCAGCGGCAGGCCCGTCCACGCCTCGTCGTGGACCTTGTGATGCGCCATCCCGGCCAGCGGCTGACCGGCGGGCACCTGCATCTTCAGCAGGAACTCCAGCTCCCAGCGGCTCTCGTCGAGAATGTCCGGCACCTTGTTGCCGCTCTCCGGGATGGCGAGTGTGCCGTCGCCGAGCTTCGCGGGCTGTCCGGTGCGGGCGTGCAGGGAGCGTTCGTAGGTACTCAGCAGCTCCCAGGTGGAGATGCCGCCGTTGACGACGTACTTGCCGTGGTCGCCGGCGTCGTACCAGCCGCCGGTGACATCGAGGGTGTAGTCACAGACGCCCGGCTGGCAGGGCACGTCGCCGTCGCCCTGGTTGGGCGCGACGTCGACATGGCCGGCCGCGCGGCCGTAGCCCGGCCGCAGGTCGTCACGGATCGCGATGCCGCTGCGCTGGGTGTAGTAGTACTTCGCGGCGTCCGTGCGGAGCTGCTCGTAGGCGCTCGTGCCGATGTCGAAGGGACGGCTGGTCTCGCCGTCGACGACCAGGGTGAAGTCCTTGCCCTGCTTCCTGTAGGAACCGAAGTCGATGGAGTGGACGTTCTGCGCGGACGAGGCGTCCGTACCGCGAGGCGTGGTCGAACCCTGGGCGACCACACGGCCCGCGGCGTTCTTCAGCTGCCAGGGCAGCTTCGCGGTGGCGTCGGTGACCAGCGTGGCGTTCTTCGGACCGGAGGGCAGATAGGCGACCTGGTTGACGCGCACCCGGGGCCCGGTGTCCGGCTCGTACACCTCGGGCGGCACGCCGCCCAGCAGCGAGGCGTTGTCCACGCAGAACCGCCAGGGGTCCGCGCTGCCGCCGAGCTGGAAGCCGACCTGGGCCTGGGTGGCGTCGACGGGTGAGGTGAAGGTGTACGCGTAGGAGTCGCCTGACACGCTGAGCTGTGGGCTGACCTCGAAATAGGTGTCGTACGGCGCGACCTGGAGGCCCACGATCGCGCGGACGACATGGTCCGCGGGCGAACCGTTCGCGGTGAAACTGAACTTGTACGACTCCCCCTTCACCAGGGTGACGTCGTTCTGGCCGACGGCGGCGTCCCAGCGGTTGGTGGTGCCCCCCGGCACCTCCGCGCACAGCTGTCCGTCGGACAGGCCCGCGGTGACGTTGGTGGATGCCCACCAGGGCTCGGTGGTGGTGTCGAAGGTGCCGTTCTTGAGCTGCTCGACCTCCTCGGCGGCGGCCGTGGACACCGGGGAGGCGACAAGTGCCGCTCCCAGCAGGGCCGTCAGGGACAACAGGGCGGTTCTGCGTCTTTTCACGTCCGGGCTCCTCGGTGAGCTGCGGGAGCGCTCGATATGGGAGCGCTCCCAAAAGACGGTCGACGGTCATGCTTGTTGCAGGCATGACACCACGTCAACGGTCCGGACGAGACGAAACACTCCGCTGGGGGGCGCAGTTTTCGGCTGCGGCGCCATCGTGGCTGGTCGCGCAGTTCCCCGCGCCCCTGAGGGCGTTGCTGAACCGTCCGTCCGGACTGTGACGTGACTCAGGCGGCGGGCACCTCCAGCTTGCTGATGCGTATCGCCCCGCGAGCCTCCCCCGGGTGGGCGCTGGTCAAGGTCAACACCAGCCGGGAGCCCTCGACCGCCTCGAAGGTGATCAGCGTGGGTTCGTCCGAGGCCGTGGCCCACTCGACGGCCAGCCCCTCGGCCCTCACATAGCGCTCACCGTCCCACACCTCGACCTCGATGGAGGCGGGCAGAGCGTGCGTGGCGCTCAAGGTGAAGGAGACCTCGACACGGTCGAAGGTCCGGATGCGTCCGAAGTCCACGGAGACCCAGTCCTCGGCCCTGGCCCCGTTGAAGAGCGGCAGAAGGGCCGTGGCGGCCTTGCTGAAGGCGTTGGACCAGCCGGTGGCCGCGTCGCCGTCGAGCATGGCGGCGGGGAGGGTGTCGGGGCGGCCGGAATAACTGGCGTCCGCGTAGGGGTGGTTCGGCGGTGCCGGGTGGTCGGGGACGAACTCGGCCGCCGGGGTGGCCGCGGCCGACCGGGCCGGCTTGGTGTGCAGGCTCGCGGTGCCCGTCTTGAGGCCCTCCGCGCGGGCGATCACCTTCAGCGCGCCCGGCTCCGTGCCCGACCGCACGATCGCGAGCGCCTTGCCGCAGAAGGCGGTCCGGGTGCTGGCCTGGTAGCGCTCGGCGCTCTCCTCACGCCCGTTGTCGAGTCCGGCGAGGGAGCCGCCCTTCACCTCGAAGGTGATCAGGTTCTCCGCGTCGGGTACGACCACTCCGCGGACGTCGACGATCTCCGCGGTCACGAAGACCAGCGAACGCCCGTCCGCCGAGAGCGACTTGCGGTCCGCGATCAGCCGTACGGCACGCGCCGGGCCTGCCGTGCGCAGCACGTCGGTGGCGACGACCTTGCCGCCGCGGCGGGCCACCGCCTTCAACTCCCCCGCCCGGTACGGCACTTTCCACGT
The DNA here is from genome assembly GCF_045041015.1 of Streptomyces sp. NBC_00019. Taxonomy (NCBI): domain Bacteria; kingdom Bacillati; phylum Actinomycetota; class Actinomycetes; order Kitasatosporales; family Streptomycetaceae; genus Streptomyces; species Streptomyces sp. NBC_00019. The sequence goes on along the minus strand of NZ_CP108302.1, from coordinate 9,307,934 downwards.
CAGATGAAGCTTGCCCGCGCTGCCGTTCGGGCTCGTGTAACTGCCGGGGTAGGGGCCGTCGGTGAAGGTCTTGTCGTCGCCGGTGGCCTCGGTGGTCTCCAGGTACTCCCGGCCGTCGACGGTCTTCTTGGCGTCGAAGGTCCGGGTGCCGAGGGACTTCCCGTTGAGGAACAGCTCGACGGTGGCGACGTTGGAGTACGCCCACACCTCGACCGTGTCGCCCTCCGCGTGGTTCCAGGTCATCGGCACCAGATGGACCATCGGCTCACTGACCCACTGGCTCTGGAAGAGGTAGTACATGTCCTTCGGGAAGCCGGCCGTGTCGACCGCCCCGAAGAAGGAGGCCTTGACCGGGAAGACGTCGTACGGCGTCGGCTCGCCGATGTAGTCGATGCCCGACCACAGGAACTGGCCCGTGAACCACTTACGGTCCCGGTCCTTCTTGTGCCCGTACTCGCCGCTCATGGTCCAGGAGGCGAGGTTGTTGTCGTAGGAGGACACCGCGCGTCTGCCCGGGGTGTGGTTCTCGCCGGTGTTGAGGTGTTCGGGTTCCTGGTAGGCGCCGCGGGTCGAGGTCTCCGAGGAGGACTCGGACTCGAAGAGGAACAGATGCGGGTACGCCTCGTGCAACTGGTCCACCGACTTGGCCGTGTTGTAGTTGAGGCCCAGGCCGTCCAGCTTGGCCAGCATCAGATCGGCCGCCGAGCCCTTGGCGGGCAGCCGACGGTACTTGTCGGAGCCGATGATCAGAGGGCGGGTGTCGTCGACGGCCCTGATGGCGTCGATGATCCGGTCGGCCATGGCGAGTCCGGCGGTGGAGGTGGAGTCGGGGATCTCGTTGCCGATCGACCACAGCAGCACGGCGGGCGAGTTGCGGGCCGCGAGCACCATCTCGGTGGCGTCCTTCTCGCACCACTCGTCGAAGAACCGGCCGTAGTCGTAGCGCGTCTTGCCGGTCTTCCAGCAGTCGAACGCCTCCACCAGCATCACGATCCCGAGCTCCTCGCAGACCCGGATCATCTCCGGCGAGGGCGGGTTGTGGGAGGTGCGGAAGGCGTTGACGCCCATCGACTTCATGATGGTCATCTGGCGGCGGATCGCGTCGATGCTGACGGCGGCGCCGAGCGCGCCGAGGTCGTGGTGGAGGTCGACGCCCTTGAACTTGGCGTGGGTGCCGTTGAGGTGGAAGCCCTCGTCGGGGTCGATGCCGAAGGTGCGGATGCCGAAGGGGGTGCGGTGGGTGTCGACGGTCTTGCCGGCCACGCGGACCTCGGTCAGCAGGGTGTAGCGGTGCGGGTCGGCGAAGTCCCACAACCTGGGCTCGGGGACGGTGAGTTCATGGGTTTCCGTGGTCTCGTCGGTGATGGCGACCGTGGTCGCCGCGCGGGTCACCGTCCGGCCGCGTGAGTCCTTGACCGTCGAGCGGATCTCGACCCGGCTCGCACTGCCGGACCCGTTCACGACGGAGGTCTGCACCCGGACCAGCGCCCGTTCCTCGGTGACCTCCGGTGTCGTGACGTAGGTGCCCCAGCGCTTCACGCGCACCGGATCGGTGACGACGAGACGGGCCTCGCGGTAGATGCCGCTGCCCGAGTACCAGCGGCTGCTGGGCAGCCGGTTCTGCACCTTGACCGCGATCACGTCCTCGGTGGTGCCGTCGGTGTGCAGCAGGTCGGTGACGTCGAAGGCGAAGCCGGTGTAGCCGTAGGGGTGGCGGCCGGCCTCGGTGCCGTTGCAGTAGACGTACGCGTCCATGTAGACGCCGTCGAACTCCACCGAGATCCGCTTGCCGGCGTACGCGGGCGGCAGGGTGAAGGCGAGGCGGTACCAGCCGAGGCCGCCCGGGAAGAAGCCGGTGCCGCTGGTGGTGCCGTTCTGTGTGGTGGGGGCGAGCTCGATGCTCCAGTCGTGGGGCACGGCGACCTGGCGCCAGGCCGAGTCGTCATAGGCGGGGTCGGCGGCGCCGGCGTAGGCGCCGGTCGGGTCGGTGATCCCGCCCGGGTCGACCAGCGCGAAGCGCCAGCCGTCGCGCAGGGCGACCGTGCTGCGGCCCGAGGCGCCCCCGGTGGCGGCCTCGGCGGCCAGTGCCGCCGAGGGGCTCAGGAACGCTCCGGCCGCGGGCGCGGCGGCGGAGGCGATCAGGACAGATCTGCGAGTGACCGTCATGGCGTGCGGCTCTCCCTCATCAGGGCCCAGAAGTACTCACAACTGATCGTGAACACACAGATTCTGACGTCGTGCCACACCGGACCGTCAAGGGTGCGATCACACACGGCTGCCCCGCGCGTCACAACGGCCGGATGTCCCCCTTGCCCGTGCCCCCGGGTGCGCAGGGGGTTCCCGTCCGCGCGCGAGCGTGACGGACTAGTCTGGAACTCAAGTGACGTGCCTGTTCACTGTGAGTGTCCGCGATGGAGTGGCGACGATGAGCCCGGACTACCCGTTCGACGATGCCGCGACGGCACGGGCTGTCATCGACGACCTCGGTACGGTCCGGGAGTGGAACGGCGGCGCCGAGCGCCTGCTGGGCCACCCCGCTCCTGACATCGTGGGTCACCCCGCAGCGAATCTGCTGGTCAGCGACGGTCCGGACATGACCTTCGCGCCCCAGGACTCCCGCTGGGACGGCACCGTCACCCTCCGCCACCGCGACGGCGGCACCGTGTCCGTGTGGCTGCTCGCCCACCACAGACGCTCGCGGGACGGCAGCCCGGGTCAGTGGCTCGTGGTCACCCCGCTGGAGGTCACCGGCTCCCAGGACGGCCCCCTCGCCGCTGCGGCGCTCGTCCAGTCGCCCTGCGCCGTGGCGGTCTACGACGAGCGGCTGCGGCTGAGGCGGGTCAACGACGCCATGGCCGAGGTGATCGGACTCCCCGAGGAGCGCATCCGGGGCCTCAGGCTGTCGGAGATCGGCGGCAAGCCGGAGAGCGCGGAGCTGGAGCGGCACCTGCTGCGGGTCCTCGCCTCGGGCCGCGCCGAGGACGTCCAGACGTACATGCGGACCGGCGGGGAGCGGGCCGCGCACGCCTGGCTGGCCCGGATGGCCCCGGTCACCGACGCCGAGGGGCGGGTGCGGGGGGTGTGCCTGGCGGCGCACGACTTCACCGAGAACTACCTCGCCCGGGAGCGGCTCCAGCTGGTCAACGAGGCGAGCGTGCGGATCGGCTCCACCCTCGACGTCACCCGGACGGCGCAGGAGCTCGCCGACGTCTGTGTGCCGGCGCTCGCCGACTTCGTCAGCATCGACCTGCTGGACCCGCAGGAGAACGGCGATCCGCCGCCGGTGCTCACCGCACCGGTCGGGCTGCGCCGCGCCGCGCACCAGTCGGTCAATCCCGGCACCCCCGAGGCCGTCGTCAAGCCCGGACAGCTGGAGCCGTATCCGGCCACCTCACCGCAGGCCGACTCACTGGTGGCGGGCGGCACCATCGTCGCCACCGTCGCCTCCGGGGAGCTCGACCAGTGGCTGACCTGGGACCCGGCGCGCAGCGAGCGGGTCCGGGAGTACGGCATCCACTCGACGATGTCCGTGCCGATCCAGGCCCGCGGTCTGACCCTCGGAGTCGCGGTGCTGACGCGGTTCCGGCGGCCGGACCCGTTCACGCCCGACGACGTGCTGCTGGCCGAGGAGGTGACGGCCCGCGCGGCCGTCTGCATCGACAACGCCCGCCGCTTCTCCCGCGAGCGGGAGACCGCCCTCGCCCTGCAGCGCAGTCTGCTGCCCCGCAAGCTGCCGCGCACCGCCGCCGTGGACGCGGCCTCGCGCTATCTCCCGGCAGCGCGGGCAGGGGTCGGCGGCGACTGGTTCGACGTGATCCCGCTGTCCGGGATGCGGGTCGCGATGGTCGTCGGGGACGTGGTCGGCCACGGCATCCAGGCCTCCGCCACGATGGGCCGGCTGCGCACCGCCGTCCGCACGCTGGCCGACATCGACCTCGCCCCCGACGAACTGCTCACCCACCTCGACGACCTGGTCGTCCGGCTGTCCGCGGAGGCCGGCGGCGAGGGCAGCCCCGGCGAGGTCGGCGCCACCTGTCTGTACGCGGTGTACGACCCGGTGTCGCGGCGCTGCACACTGGCCCGCGCCGGACATCCCGCGCCGGTGATGATCACGCCGGGCGCCGCGCCGCAGCTGGTCGACCTGCCCTCCGGCCCGCCGCTGGGCGTGGGCGGGCTGCCCTTCGAGTCCGCCGAGCTGGAGTTGCGTGAGGGCACGGTGCTGTCGTTCTTCACCGACGGTCTGATCGAGTCCCGTGAGCGGGACGCCGACGCCGGTCACGTACTGCTGCGCGAGTCCCTGTCGGTGCACTCCGAGTCGCTGGAGGAGACCTGCGACCAGGTCCTGCACACCCTGCTCCCGGCGGGCGGCTCCGCCGACGACGTGGCGCTGCTGCTGGCCCGCACCCGAGGGCTGCCCGCCGCCCAGGTCGCGACCTGGCACATCCCCGCCGACCCGGCGCTCGTCGGCCCGATCCGCAAGCAGGTCGTCGACCAGCTGGGCACCTGGGACCTCCTGGAGGCGTCGTTCACCGCGGAGCTGGTGGTGAGCGAGCTCGTCACCAACGCCATCCGCTACGGCGCGCACCCCATCCGGCTGCGGCTCATCCACGACGAGACCACGCTGATCTGCGAGGTCTCGGACACCAACCACACGGCCCCGCATCTGCGGCGCGCCAAGACCTGGGACGAGGGCGGCCGCGGACTGCTCCTGGTCGCCCAGTTCACCCAGCGCTGGGGCAGCCGGCACACCACCGAGGGCAAGACGATCTGGGCCGAGATCGGTCTGCTCGAGGAGGACGACTGACGGGCGCTCGCACAGCGCTCAGGCCCGGTCCGCCAGCCACGGTCTGACCTGTCTGCGCGCCTCGTGCAGCCGTGACTTGAAGGTGCCGAGCGGGACACCGGCCCGCTCGGCGGCCTCCGCGTACTCCAGCTGACAGATGTCCCGGTAGACCAACGGGGCGACCAGGTGCGGGCGTTCGCGTTCCAGTCGCTCCAGCGCCTCCAGCAGGTCGACGCGGGAGCCGGCGATGACGCTGGTGGTACGTGGGTCGGCGTACTGCGCGGCATCGATCGGGGCGGCCTGCTCGGCCGAACGGCGTTTCAGTTCACGGTACTTCTGCCGCGCGCAGTTGGCGACGACCGTGTGGAGCCAGGTGCTGAAGCGGCTGCGGCCCTCGAACGTGCCGATCTTCCGGGCGACTTGGAGCAGCACGTCCTGCGCCGCCTCCTCCGCGTCCTCACGGCAGGGCAGGAACCGGCCGCAGCGCCGGACCACCTCGGGCCGGATCGCCGCGAGCAGCTCGTCCAGCGCGGCCCTCTCCCCCGCCGCGGCGCGCAGGGCGAGCTCCTCGGTCGAGGACGGCACGCGGTGCTCCCCTCGCTGTGGATCGCAGGGCAGGCATGATAGTCGTATGCACTCCGTCGAGCGCATCGGCCGCTACCGCATCGAACGCCCCCTGGGCACGGGCGCGTTCGGGACCGTGTGGCTCGCACACGACGACACACTCGACGCGCCGGTCGCCGTGAAGGTCCTCGCCGACAACTGGTCGCACCGGCTGGACATCCGCGAACGCTTCCTGTCCGAGGCCCGGTTGCTGCGCCGGGCCGGTTCGCGGCGGGTGGTGCAGGTCTACGACATCGGCGAACTGCCCGACGGCAGACCGTACTTCGTGATGGAGTACGCCGACGGCGGCACCCTCGCCGACCTGCTCGACGACGGTCCGCTCCCCGTCCCCGAGGCGCTGCGGCTCACAGCGCTGGCGGCCCGTGCCGCGGCCGCCCTGCACGAGGCGGGAATCGTGCACCGGGACGTCAAGCCGTCCAACCTGTTGCTGCGCACCGGCCCGGACGGCGCCCGGGAGGTCCTGCTCGCCGACCTCGGGCTGGCCAAGACGCTGGCCGAGGCGTCCGGGCTCACGCTGGCCGCGGGTTCGGCGGGCTACCGGCCGCCCGAGCAGGCCGAGCCGAGTGCGGGCATCGACGCGCGGGCCGATGTGTACAGCCTGGGCGCGGTCGGCCATCACCTGGTCACCGGCAGCGTGCCGGGCGCGCCGGGGAAGGTCGTACGGCCGGACCGGCTGCGTCCGGGCCTGGATCCCGGCGTACGGCGGGCCCTGATGCGGGCGCTGCGGCCGGACCGGGAACGCCGCTGGCCCGATGCGCGGGCCTTCGCCGAGGAGCTGGAGCGGCTGGCGACGGGCCCGAAGCCCCGGCGGCGGCGCCATCGGTTGCTCGGTCTGGCGGCCGGGGTGGCCGTGGCCGGCGTGGCCTTCGCGACCATGGACCACGGGTCGGCGCCGACCGAGCTGCGGATCGAGGACGCCACCGGCCGGGTCACGGCCGTGGTGCCCGCCACGTGGGCCGGTCAGGTGCGTGGCTCGGGGTGGGATCCACGCGTGCTGGGTCTGCCCGCCGGTCATCAGCCGGGGTTCGCCGTCGCGGACGACCTGGCGCGGTGGCAGGACCTCGGCGCGGATGTCGACGGAATGTTCGTCGGCATGGTCGGGCAGGGCGAGGTCACGGCCCTGGTGAACGCCCTCGCCCATCCCGGCTGTCACTACGGCGGGGCCCGCGACCACACCCTGTCCGTGTGGCACGGCAGGGTCCGCACGTGGAGCGACTGCCCGGGCGGCGGTTCCCTCGTCGAGGCCGGGCTGACTCCCCCGGACGGCGGCGGGCAGCCGCAGGTGTACGTACAGATCCGGCAGCAGGGCGAGCCGTCGGGCATCCGGCGGGTCCTCGGCTCGGTCCGGGTCGGGGGCTGAACGCGCGAACTTTTCCGGCCGCGCCCGCATCGGACCTTCATGACGGGGCACACCGCGCCGTACGAGGAATGTGGAGAGTCATGGTGAACACATACCGGTCGGCTCTGTTCGTGAGTGCGGCCGCACTGCTGGGCCTGCTGACCGCCTGTGGCGACGGCGGTGACTCCGCGTCCGCGCCGCGGACGCTGCCCGGCACGGCCGCCCCGGCCACCAGCGACGGGACGACGGGCGTGTCCTCGGTGGAGCCGACCGCCACGGCCTCGACGCCCTCCCCCGCCACCAGCACGTCCGGCACACCCGGCAGGAGTACCCGCTGCCACACCTCCGAGCTGGAGGCCACGCTCGGCCGCAACGACCCGGGGGCGGGGCAGGAGAACTTCCCCGTGATCCTGACGAACACCTCGTCCCGTACCTGCACCCTCCACGGCTATCCGGGCGCCGCGTTCGTCGACGCCTCCGGCGAACAGCTGGGGCCGGACCCGAAGCGCACCCCCGGCACGCCGGCCACCGTGAAGCTGGCGCCGGGGCAGAACGCGTGGTCGGGGATCACGTTCTCCAACCCGGAGATCAGCGGGGCCCGTACCGCCAACCCGGACGCGTTGTTGGTCACACCGCCGGACGAGCGGGACCCGCTGAAGGTGGCGTGGTCGGCCGGTGAGGTGCCGGTGTCCGGCAACGAGTCCACGGTGTTCATCACGGTCTTCGACGAGGGGCCCGGCGCCTGACCCGGTGGACGGGCCTCTTACCTGGGCCTGTTCTCATGGAGAGGTACGGCACGACCACGTCCCGAAGGAACACCCCTGAACACCCCGCTCGCCGAAACCCTGTCCATAGCCCTGCTCGTCGCCGTACTCGCCTGGGCCGTCGTCCGCCCCAAGGGCCTGCCGGAGGCGGTGCTCGCGGTCCCGGCGGCGGGGCTGGTGATCGCGACCGGGGTGATCTCCCCGGACCATGCGTGGGCGGAGGTCGAGCGGCTCGGACCGGTGGTCGGCTTCCTGGCCGCGGTGTTGGTCCTCGCCCACTTCTGCGATGTCGAGGGACTCTTCCGGGCCTGCGGGGCATGGATGGCCCGCCGCTCCGCGGGCCGCCCCGGCCGGCTGCTGACCGCGGTGTTCGCACTGGCTTCGGCGATCACGGCCGTGCTCAGCCTGGACGCCACGGTGGTGCTGCTGACGCCGGTCGTGCTGGCCACCGCGGCCCGCAGCGGCGTCCGGGCCAAGCCGCACCTCTATGCCTGCGCGCACCTGTCGAACACGGCGTCGCTGCTGCTGCCGGTGTCCAACCTGACCAACCTGCTGGCGTTCGCGGCGAGCGGGCTGAGTTTCACCCGGTTCGCGGCGCTGATGGCGCTGCCCTGGCTGGTCGCGATCGGCGCCGAGTACCTGCTGTTCCGGCGCTTCTTCGAGGACGACCTCACAGCCTCCGTGGCCCGGTCCGACACCGCTGAGACGCCCGAGCTGCCGGTGTTCGCGCTCGTCACCGTGGGCTGCACGCTGGCGGGGTTCGTCGTGGCGTCCGCGGCCGGCATCGAGCCGGCGTGGGTGGCCCTCGTGGGCGCGCTGGTGCTGGCGGGGCGTGCGCTCGTACGCCGCCAGGCCACCCCGCTCACCGTGGTGCGGTCCGCCGCTCCGGGGTTCCTGGCGTTCGTGCTGGCGCTCGGCGTCGTCGTGCGCGCGGTCGTCGACGACGGACTCGCCGACGCGCTGCGGCACGTCCTGCCCGAGGGCTCGGGACTGGTGGCGCTGCTCGGGATCGCCGCGCTGGCCGCCGTCCTGGCGAACCTGATCAACAACCTGCCCGCGGTGCTGGTCCTGCTTCCGCTGACCGCCACGGACGGTCCCGGGGCGGTGCTCGCGGTGCTGATCGGGGTGAACATCGGCCCGAACCTGACGTACGCCGGATCGCTCGCCACCCTGCTGTGGCGGCGGATCGTGCAGCGGCACGGGCACGAGGTCGAACTCGGGGAGTTCACCCGGCTCGGTCTGCTCGCCGTCCCGGCCGCGCTGGTGCCGGCCACGCTGGCACTGTGGGCGTCGCTCCAGGTCGTCGGGGTGTGAGCCGGGCGGTCAGCGCCGGCCGCCGTACCCGCCGTATCCCCCGTAGCCGTAGCCGTAGCCGCCGCCGTATCCGCTGCCGTACTGGCCGTCCCAGGAGCAGTAGTACCCGTAGCAGGGCATGCCGCTGGGGTACGAGCTCGTCGGGGTCGGCTCAGCGGTCGACGGGCTCGGGGACGGCGTGGGTGAGGCCTTCTTCTTCGTCGGTGCGGGCGTGGGGGTGGGGGGCGCGACGGGTGTCTTCCACGCGGTGTCGCTCTGCGCGTCCCAGTTGACCACCTCCATCTGGGGGTCGGTCTTGGAGGTGTCGAACACCCAGCGCTGGACGGCGATGTCGGCACGGGACTTCAGGACCACAGCGCCCGTGCCGTCGGTGGCGGCGGGTGTCAGGGCCAGGTCCTGGTCCCAGCGCGGCACCAGGTTGCCCTGGAGGGTGAAGTCGTAGCGGATGTTCTTGGACTCCGCCTTGCCGGCGCCGGTGCACGGAGCCAGCCGCACCGAGTAGCCGAGGTGGGAGTCCAGGCACAGGTCCGGGTCCGCGACGCTGCTCAGCGTTCCGTCCGCCTCGTACGTCCACTGCTGGTCGGTCTTCGAGGAGCACTTGGTGACCTCGGTCTCCGCGTCCTCGACGGCCTTCTTGCCGACGACGCCGATGCAGAGGCCGGAGTCGACGTTGTGCAGCCGGCCGCGCAGTGTGCCCTCCACGTCCTTGCCGGAGCCGACCCACGAGGAGTCGGAGGAGGACTTGCCCGCTCCGTTGCCCGGCGTCTCGGAGGCCTGGGTGCCGCCGGCCGAGGTGGTGTCGTCGCCGCCGCTGAGGACCGACCACAGGACCAGGGGCAGGACGACCAGCCCGCTGACGGTGAGGACCGCGGCGGCGATGTTGCGGCGCCGGGCGGCGGCGCGGCGGGCTTCCTTGCGTGCCGTGCGCGAGGGGCAGGCTCCGCGGGCCGCGCGGGCCGTGCGTGCCATGCCGGGGGCGGCGGGGGTCACGTCGAAGAAGGACTCGCCCGGGACTGCCGCAGGCGGGGCCTGCGGCCGCTCAGGCGCCTGAGCCGGCTCCTCCTGCACCGCGCTGCGGGATTCCGCGTAAGCGCGGCCGCCCCACCCGAGCACCGCTTCCGCCAGGGCGACACCGAGGCCGTCGTTGAACTGCTGGAGCTGGTCGGCGGTGTCGCGGCAGTGCTTGCAGCGGTCCAGGTGTGCGCGCAGATCGGGGTCGACGTCGACGCCACCGCGCCGGTAGGTGACGTCCAGCATCCTGACGTAGCTGCGGCACTCCTGCTCCGGGGCGAGTTCGCGGTGCACATGGAGGCACTCCTCGCGCAACCGCTCCTGGGCCCGGCGCAGTTCGACGCCGGCGTCCTCCTCGTCCAGTCCCAGCAGGGAGGCCGGAACGGACAGCGGCTCGGCCTCGACCTCGCTGTGCCACAGCAGGCAGCGGGCCGACTGGGGCAGCCGCTGGAACGCGCCGGACAGCAGTCGGCGCTCCGCGGGCGGCAGCAGACGGGCCGCGGCGCGGTCCCCGTCCTCGGTCCCGGAGCGCAGCTCGGGGTGGAGCTGTTCCCGTCTGCGGTCGCCGTCCCACTCCGCGGCGATCCGGCGCACGGTGACGAGCAGTTGGGGACGCCAGGCGGCCGTCGGCCCGTTCTGACGCAGGGTTTCACCGAAGAGCCTGGTGAAAGCCGCGGTCGTGAGCATTCCGGCGGAACGCGCGCTGTCGGTGCACAGCCGGGCATAGGCGAAGGCCGCCTCCCAGTGGCGGTCGAGGAGTTCACCGACGGGATGGAGCGCGGGCGCGGCCCCGGTCCACTTCTTCAGCTCAGCGCTGAGTTGTTCGTCCGTGGCGTCGGCATTCACGGCTGCATTCCTCTCGGGGGCATACAAAGCAAAGTCCATACCAAGGGGTATGCGGTCCCGACGACGACAGCTCTTGTGAAGCGTGGGGGACGTACGGGAGCGGTCAAGGCGCGCGGATTCTAATGTCTGCACGCCGACAAGGCATAACCTTTGCACAGGTCAGCGAGATGTAACAAGAGATCATTCAGTTTTGTGCATTGCGTGCGCAGCCAGCCCTATTGACGGCTCGTCAATACCCGGAGCCAATCCATGACGCCTTATCGACACCCTTATGGAGAACGATTTTCACCAGGCGTCGACCCCAAACCATTGAACGGCCACTCCACCCCGCGTACGACCGGTCTACGCACGTCACGCTCCAACCATTGGGCCACCCGCCCGGTACACGCCGGGCGTCATACCGAATCGCTCCCGGAAGACCCGGTGGAAATGGTAGGGGCTCACGAAGCCCGATGCCGCCGCGACCCGTTCGACAGACAGGCCGGTGCCTTCAAGGAGCCGCGCGGCGTGCCGCAGCCGTGCCTCGCGCAGCGCTCGCATCGGGGACTCACCGACCTGTCGGGTGAACAGATGCGCCAGTCTGGAGGGCGACAGCGAGACGTGCGCGGCGAGCGAGTCCACGGTGTGCGCGGCGCCCGGGTCTGCGGCGAGGAGCTCCTGGACCCGGCGGACACGGGGGTCGAGGCCGGGTCGGGGCGACGGCTCGCGCGCGCCGGCGGCCATGAGCAGGACGACCTCCTCCAGAGCGCACAGGGCGAGCTCACGGGCGGCGGTGTCGTGCGCCACGGCGATCCGGTCGTCCGGGACGGCCGCCGGCTCCTCCGCACCCGGCGGGCGGGCGTCGACGAGCATCCGGCGGAACGCCGCCTCGACCCGGTCCCGCGGCGTGGCCGGGGTCGAGGTGACGACGTACACCCCGTCGCCGGTGCCGTACGGGCTCAGCCAGGGCAGCCACGACGGCCGGGCCTGGCAGTGCACCCACCAGAACCGCCAGTGCCGCGCATCCGGTCCGACGCCATAGCGGTGCGGGACACCCGGCGCGAGCACGACCAGGTCCCCGGCGGCGGCCCGGGCGGTGGTCGTGCCCTGCCGAAGCCTTCCCTGGCCTCCCGTGGTCCAGGTGAACAGCCAACTCGCCGACCCCCGCGGCCGGTTGATGTCATAGCCCCGCGCCTCGTCGAAACGGCCGAGCATCACGAGGCCCGGCGGCGGCGCGGGGACGTCCCGCGCAGCAGCCTCAGGCAGTCCGTCGGCGGTCACGGGCATCCTTCCGGGATGTGGGCCGGCCTAGCGTGACATGCGAAGGACACCCGAGCGAGGAGTGGACGCATGACAGTCACAGGCAGCACCCCCGTCCTGACCGAGGCCGGGCTGCGGCGGTTCCAGGAGGACGGGTTCACCGTCGTACGGGGATTGTTCGGATACGACGAGATCGACCGGCTGTGCGGGGAGTTCGCGGCGCTGCACGCGGCCGGGGCGGTGCCGGGGCACTTCGAGCCGCGGGGCGGCGCGGACCCGTTGGGTGTGTACCCGCGCGTGATGCAGCCGCACGAGATCAACGCGCGCGCCCGGGACGTGCTGCTCGACGCGCGGTTGCGGGAGGTGCTGGAGACGCTGTTCGACGAGGAGGTGCTGGCCGCGCAGAGCATGTTCTACTTCAAGCCGCCAGGGGCCCGGGGGCAGGCGCTGCACCAGGACAACTTCTACCTGCGGGTCGAGCCGGGGACGTGTGTCGCGGCGTGGGTGGCATGCGATGTGATCGACCGGGAGAACGGGGGGCTCGAAGTCGTGCCCGGCACGCACCGGATGGACCTGTTCTGCCCCGAAGAGGCGGACGAGGGGGTGTCGTTCGCGCGGGAGTACGTGCCGCCGCCGGCGGGGCTGGCGACGGTGCCGGTCGACATGGCGCCGGGGGATGTCCTGTTCTTCAACGGGAGCCTGGTGCACGGGTCGCAGCCGAATCGCAGTGACGGGCGTTTTCGGCGGTCCTTCATCGGTCATTACGTGGGGCGGTCGGCCGAGCGGATCGGGGAGTACTACCGGACGGTGTCGATGCGGGGTGACCGCGTCGCTCTGGCCGAGAGTGAGGGTGCGGGCCCGTGCGGTACGGAGTTCGCACCGCAGGGGCCGCACTAGGTCGTCTCGCGGCTGCGGGTCGTGGGGGCTGGTCGCGCAGTTCCCCGTGCCCCTGAGGCATGTTCAGTGGCCGGAGATTGGACGTGCCGTGTACGGCTGCTCCAGTTCCTCTATCTCCTTTTCGCTCAGTTCCAGTTCCACCGCCGCCACCGCGTCCTCGATGTGGTGCGGTTTGGCGGCTCCCACGATCGGTGCCGCCACCGTGTTCTGGTGCAGTAGCCAGGAGAGGGCCACCTGGGCGCGGGGGACGCCGCGGTCGGCCGCGATGCGGGTGACCGCCTCGACGATGGTGCGGTCGCTCTCCAGGTAGAGGCGGCCGCCGAAGTTGTCGCCCGCGCTGCGTTCGGTGACGGTGCCCCAGTCGCGGGTCAGCCGGCCGCGGGCGAGGGGGCTCCAGGGCAGTGCGCTCACGCCCTGGTCCGCGCACAGGGGCAGCATCTCGCGCTCCTCCTCGCGGTAGAGGAGGTTGTAGTGGTTCTGCATGGACGCGAACTTGGTCCAGCCGTGCCGCTCGGCCGTGTACTGCATCTTGGAGAACTGCCAGGCGTACATCGAACTCGCCCCGATGTAGCGCACCTTGCCCGCCTTGACCAGGTCGTGGAGGGCCTCCATCGTCTCCTCGACGGGGGTGTGGGGGTCGTAGCGGTGGATCTGGTAGAGGTCGACGTAGTCGGTGCCGAGACGGCTGAGACTGTGGTCGATCTCCGCCATGATCGCCTTCCGGGACAGTCCGGCGCCGTTCGGCCCGGTCCGCATCCGGCCGTTCACCTTGGTCGCCAGGACGATCTCGTCACGGTTCGCGAAGTCCCTCAGCGCCCTGCCGACGATCTCCTCGCTGGTGCCGTCGGAGTACACGTTGGCCGTGTCGAAGAAGTTGATGCCGGCGTCCAGCGCCTGGCGGATCAGCGGCCTCGACGCCTCCTCGTCGAGGGTCCACTCGTGGACGCCTCGGTCGGGCAGGCCGTAGGTCATGCACCCCAGACAGATCCGCGACACGTCCAGGCCGGTCGAACCGAGCTTCACGTACTGCATCGTTGCTGCTCCCGCCTTCCGGATGGTCATGAAGGGGAGCGTACGGCGTGAGGTGCGCGCGGGGCCCAAGGTGTCAACCGTTCCCGGGACACGGCTCGTCCGTAATTGGTTGAATGACGGGACTTCACCAGAACCCTGGCTTCCCACGGGTTCCGTGTCATCGCCCACGACCGGCGCGGGCACGGCCGGTCCACGCAGACGTGGACCGGCAACGAGATGAACACCTACGCCGACGACCTCGCCACCCTGATCGACACCCTCGATCTGCGGGACGTGACCCTGATCGGAGGTGACCGGCTTCGCGCTGAGCTGGCAGGGGCAGGAGCACGGCGCGCTGTGGATCTCGGGCGACACGGTCCTCTACGACGGGGTGCGCGAGGTCGCCCGCCGGGTGGACGTCGGGACCGCCCTGCTGCACCTGGGTGGTGTGCGTTTCCCGGTGACCGGACCGGTCCGCTGCACGATGACCGCGGCCCGGGCGGTGGAGCTGTGCGGCCTGCTGCGCCCCCGCACCGTGCTGCCCGTCCACTACGAGGGCTGGTCGCACTTCCAGGAGGGCCGGCGGACCGCGGAGAAGCTGCTTGCCGAGGGCCCGCAGGTGCACTGGCTGCCCATCGGCACCCCTTGGCAGCTCACCGTCTGAGCAGGTCCAGCGCCTGCTCCCACGGGAACTCGGCCCCCGGCTCCCCCGCGAAGGGCGGACCGAACCGCACCCCCATCCCCCGCAGCCGTATCAGGCTGTCCTGGTAGGCGGGATGGGCGGCCAACGCGTCGGCCACACACGGCAGTACGGCGATGGGGACACCGAGGCCCGACGCCTCGCACAGGGTGCCCACGGCGAGGGTGTCGCCCAGGCCGGCCGCCCATTTGTTGACGGTGTTGAAGGTGGCGGGCGCGACCACCACGGCGTCCGGCGGCGGGAAGGGGCGCGGGTCGGCGGGGCTGCGCCAGGCGGAGCGGATCGGACGGCCGGTCCGGGCCTCGACGGCGGCGGTGTCGAAGAAGCCGTTCATCGCGACGGGCGTGGCGATGACTCCGACCTCCCAGCCCTCTTCCTGGGCAGCGCTGATGAGTTCGCCGACGCCCGCGGCGATCCCGGCGGCGCAGACGACGACGTAGAGGAAGGGTTTTCCGGCCTGTTCGGTCACCCGCCGACCCTACTGAAGCGGGAAGGTCGCACCGCGCTCGGTCTCGGGCCGCGGGCCGAGGACGCGGCGCTCCTTCTCCTCGATCGGTACGTCGTTGATGCTGGCCTCGCGCCGGGTCATCAGCCCGTGCTCGTCGAACTCCCAGAGCTCGTTGCCGTACGCGCGCCACCACTGGCCGTCGGCGTCCCGGCACTCGTACTGGAAGCGGACGGCGATGCGGTTGCCGTCGAAGGCCCACAGGTCCTTGCGCAGTGCGTACTCCTCCTCGCGCGCCCACTTCGCGGTGAGGAACTCGACGATCTCGGCGCGGCCGGTGACGAAGGTGTCGCGGTTGCGCCACACCGAGTCCTCGGAGTACGCGAGCGCCACCTTGTGCGGGTCGCGGGTGTTCCAGGCGTCCTCGGCGGCCTGCACCTTCTGAGCTGCGCTCTCGCGGGTGAAGGGCGGCAGGGGTGGACGGTCGGTCATGTCATCCTCCGTGGCCGGAAAGGGAGAACGTGCGTTCTCCCGCCTGGCTGCTACCGTAGGAGAACGCACGTTCTCACGTCAAGGAGTGACCCGGCATGGACAGCGCGACCGCCCGGGAGCAGGCACTGGACGCCGCCGAGGAGCTGTTCTACGGCCGGGGCATCCAGTCCGTCGGCATGGACGACATCCGCGGCACGTCGGGGGTCTCGCTCAAGCGGCTCTACCAACTCTTCCCCGCGAAGGAGCAGTTGGTGGAGGCGTATCTGGAACGCCGTGACGTGCGGTGGCGTGGGCGGCTCGCGCAGTACGTGGAGAGCGGCGAGGACCCCCGGGGGCGGATCCTCGCCGTCTTCGACTGGCTGGAGCGGTGGTTCGGGGAGGACGGGTTCCGCGGATGCGCGTGGATCAATTCCTACGGCGAACTGGGCGCGACGTCGAGCCGGGTGACGGCCCAGGTGCGGGCGCACAAAGGGGCGTTCCGCGCCTACCTCGCCGCTCTCGTGGCGGACGCCGGGCTCCCGGACGCCCTGGCCGGCCAGCTGTTCCTGCTGGCCGAGGGGGCGATGGTCACGGCCGGCATCACCCGGAGCACCGGGCCGGCCGGGGAAGCCCGGGAGGCGGCCCGGTCACTGATGGACCTCGCCCGGCCGTGACGGTCTCCGCGGGGATCTCCCGTTCCGGGTGATCAGTCGGACGTCGCGATGGCCCCGACCGGGCAGGCCCTGGCCGCCTCGCGCACCATCGGGTCGCCGGCGCCGTCCTCCCGGCCGGGCAGCAGTTCGCTGAAGCCGTCGTCGTCCTGGGTGAAGACGCCCGGGGCGGCCAGGGCGCACTGGCCGGCCCCGATGCAGACGTCCTTGTCGATGTCGATGTGCATGGGCGGAGCCTCTTACCAGGTCACGGGGAGTTCCAGCATCCCCTGGACGGTGTCGCCGGGCTTGAAGGGGATCTCGTCCGCCGGGGCGGCCAGGCGCAGCGTGGGCAGCCGCTCCAGGAGGGTGCGCAGGGCGATCTCCATCTCCGCGCGGGCCAGGTTCTGCCCCAGGCACTGGTGGATGCCGAAGCCGAACCCGACGTGATGGCGGGTGGAACGGTGCCAGTCGAGGCTGTCCGGCGCGGGGTAGACGTTCTCGTCGCGGTTGATGACCGAGGTCGAGAACACCACGCCGTCGCCGGACCGGATCGTCGCCCCGTCCAGTTCGATGTCCTCGACCGCCATCCGCAGCAGTCCGTCCGCGATGGACAGCAGTCGCATCAACTCCTCCACGGCGGTGGGCAGGAGGGTCGGATCGGCCCGCAACTCGGCCAGCCGGTCGGGGTGTTGGAGGAGGGTGTAGGTGCCGAGCGAGATCATGTTCGCGGTGGTCTCGTGTCCGGCGACCAGCAGGACGGTCGCCAGGGCGATCAGTTCCCCGCGGTCCACGGCGCCCTCGTGGACGAGTTCGTCCAGCACACCGTCGCCGGGCTCGCGGTCCCGCCGCTTGCGGTCGATCAGCTCCTCGAAGTACGCGTCCAGCCGGTCGCGCGCGTCCCGGGTGTCGGCGGCCGTCGGTCCGCGCAGCAGGCGGCTCGACTGTCCCTCGAAGAAGTCGTGATCGGCGTACGGGACACCGAGGAGGGCGCAGATCACCGTCGAGGGCACGGGCAGCGCGAAGGCGCTCACCAGCTCGGCCGGCGGCCCCTGTTCGATCATCGCGTCGAGTCGCTCGTCCACGATCCGCTGGATCTGCGGGCGCAGTCCCGCGGCGCGTTTGAGCGTGAAGCTGGGGATCATCCTGCGGCGCTGGGCGTGGTGCTCGGGATCGTCGTAGCCCAGCAGCGCGACCTTCCGGTCCTTGACCGCCGCGAAGCGTTCGGTGGGGGCCGGGAAGTCGGGGTGGGTGCGGTCGGTGGACAGCCTCTGGTCGGCGAGCAGGTCGCGGGCGAGTGCGTGTCCGGTCACCAACCAGGCAGGACGGCCGTCGTAGAGCCGGATCCGGGTCAGTGAGCGGGAGGCGCGCAAGGGGGCGTAGGCGGCGGGCGGGTGGTAGGGGCAGGTCCGGTCCTGGGGGAAGGCGACGGGTTCCGTTTCCGTCATGGAAGACCTCGCAGACGAAGGGTGCCTCGTACTTGTTCTCATTGGATGCCCCGGGCATCTAGTTATGGGACGGCAAGTTCGGCCAGATCCCCTGGATGCGCGATCTGGCCGGGGATCGCCCCCGTAATTCGGTTGTCGCCGGCCCCCGGCCGCCCCCAGAATCCGGCCATGTCCACCTTCGATGTCCTTCTGCCGTTGACCGCCGCCGTTCGTCCGGTGCGGTTCCAGCAGCAGTCCGGCCGACCGTGGGGACCGACGCTTCCCACGTCGTGACCGCCGCGCTCGTCGCGGGGCTGCTCGCGGGATACGGCATCGCCGTGCCCGTCGGCGCGGTCGCGACCTATCTCGTCTCCCTCACCGCCCGTACCTCCCTGCGCACCGGGGTCTGTGCCGCACTCGGCGTCGCGACGGCCGACGGGCTGTACGCCCTGGCGGCCACCGTCGGGGGCTCCGCCCTCGCCGCCGCCCTGCGACCGGCGCTCGGGCCGCTGCGCTGGGCCTCCGCCCTGCTGCTGCTCGCGTTGGC
Organism: Streptomyces sp. NBC_00019; assembly: GCF_045041015.1. Taxonomy (NCBI): domain Bacteria; kingdom Bacillati; phylum Actinomycetota; class Actinomycetes; order Kitasatosporales; family Streptomycetaceae; genus Streptomyces; species Streptomyces sp. NBC_00019. Next base: position 9,289,866 of record NZ_CP108302.1, on the reverse strand, counting down.
GGGGTGGGGTGCGGTCGTCGCCGTACGCCAGTACCGCGGCCGTCGGCTCACCACGCGCACCGACCCGCCTCCCCCGAGCCCCGCGCGGGCGTATCTGGCGCTGCTCGGGATCACGCTGCTCAACCCGATCACCGTGATCTACTTCGCGGCCCTGGTCCTCGGCACCCGCACCACCGACGCGGTCCTCCCGCTGGAGCAGGGCGTGTTCGTCGTGGCGGCCTTCCTCGCGTCCGCGAGCTGGCAGCTGCTGCTGGCCGGGGGCGGCGCGCTGCTCGGCAGGGTGCTGACCGGCAGACGGGGGCGGCTGGTGACGGCCGTGGTGTCGAGCGGCGTGATCATGGGGCTGGCCGTGCGAATGATGCTGCCGCCGTGACCGTCACGGCGCGAAGGCGCGGGCGACGGCGAGGCTGTCCTCGTAGACGTGGTGGCGGACGATCAGTCCGTCCTCGACGGTCAGGTGCAGGGCGAACCTGGCGCGATAGGGACGCCCCGTCGCCCGGGCGGTCTGCCTGATCTCGCCAAAAACCACCGCGTCGGTGCCGTCGACGAGGATGCGCTCGATCTCGGTGGCCGCCTGATCCGGGAAATGATGGGCGGCCAGTTCACGGTAGTGGGCGGCGGCGTCCGCCCGGCTGGAGCGGGGCCGGATCCACGGGGTGGCGGGGCGGCCGTGCTCGTCCTGCGGCCAGTTCAGCTTCCAGTCGCCCTGGTCGGCGTAGAGCTCGGCGATCCGCTCCGGGTCATCCGCGCCGATGCGCCGCAGCAGTTCCTCGATCACGGCACGGGTCGTCGTGGCGGTGGTGGTCATCGGTGATCCTCTCCTTCGGCCAGGTCTCACTGTGCCCGCGGGGACCGGCCGTGCGCGATTACCTCCGAGGTCATGGAGCCCGATCGAACCCGAGCCTCCGGAACGGATGAATCCTCGGGGCTCAGGTGTTGAATGACGGTGTCAGTCAGCAAGCCGTAGTACACGACGACGATGGGACGGATGACATGCCTCTCGAGGGCGAGTACGAGCCCAGTCCTACCGGGTGGGTGCGCGAGCAGGTGGAGCTGTACGAAGGCTCCGGCGGCACCAAGGGCACCACCCTGCAGAACACGGGAATGCCCGTCATCATTCTGACCACCCTGGGCGCCAGGAGCGGCAAGATCCGCAAGACTCCGCTGATGCGGGTCGAGCACGACGGGCGGTACGCCGCCGTCGCCTCACTGGGCGGGGCACCCAAGCACCCGGTCTGGTACCACAACGTCAAGGCCGTTCCCCGGGTGGAGCTCCAGGACGGGCCGGAGAAGCGGGACATGACCGCCCGCGAGGTCACCGGCGCCGAGAAGGCCGAGTGGTGGGAGCGCGCGGTGGCGGCCTATCCGCCGTACGCCGACTACCAGAAGAACACGGACCGGGAGATCCCGGTCTTCGTGCTCGAACCGGCCGACACGGACTGATCCGGACGTGCGACCCGCCCTCGAATAAAAATCTTGGGCGGGTACGCATGAAGCTCCACCCGCCGGGCACCTGAGCCTCAGGCCCCGCCGCGTTCCCCCGTCGCGGCGGGGCTTTCTCGTGCCTCCCGGGCGGGCCGGTCGGTGATGTCCAGGAAGATCTGGTCCGTCTCGGGGAAGGTGGCGGCGACCGACCGCTTGATACGGACGGCGACCTCCTCGACCCGTTCGCTGTCGAGGCCCGGCATCAGGTCGACCCGGGCGGCCACCAGGCAGGACTCCAGCCCCGTCTGCATCGTGAACAGCGCCTCCACGCTGTCGATCTCGGGCTGCGCGGCCAGCAGCAACCGGATCCGGTCGCTGGTCTCCGGGTCGGCGGCGGCGCCGATCAGCTGGTCGCGTGCGTCGCGGCCCAGCCGGTAGGCGACGAAGACGAGCAGCGCCCCGATCGCCAGCGACGCGGACGCCTCCCACACGACCTCCCCGGTGATCATGTGCAGCGCCATGCCCGCCATGGCGAGAGTGACGCCGAGCACCGCCGTGCCGTCCTCGGCGACCACCGTGCGCAGGGCCGGGTCGCGCAGGCCGTCCCCGGTGCCTCCCTGCCGGTGCATCTGGTACAGGGCCCGCACCAGGGAGGCACCCTCGGCGAGGAAGGCGACGCCGAGCACGATCAGGCCCGCGACGTATCCGCTGAGCTTCTCCTCGGCACCGCCGCGCAGCGCCTCGAAGCCCTGGAAGAAGGAGAAGCAGCCGCCCATGACGAAGATGCCGACGGCGGCGAGCAGCGACCAGAAGTAGCGCTCCTTGCCGTAGCCGAAGGGGTGGCGCTGGTCGGCGGGGCGGCGGCTGCGGCGCAGCGCGGCGAGGAGAAAGACCTCGTTGAGGCTGTCGGCCACGGAGTGGGCCGCCTCCGACAGCAGGGCCGGCGAGTGCGCGATCAGGCCGCCGACCGCCTTGGCGACCGCGATCACCAGGTTGGCGACGAGCGCGACCAGGACGGTGACCCGTGTCCGCCGGTCCGCGTTGGTTTCGGAATTCTCGGTGGATGTCCCGCTCACCTTCGCCGACTGCCCCCGGCGGGGCGGCTCACACGCCGAAATCTGGGAACGCGGTGGGAAGAGTCCCGCAAGGCAGGAGGCAGCATGAGCGGCAACCGCGCGTACGGCAACAAGACGTTCAAGCGGTCCAAGGCCCATTTCACCGACCGCATCACCGCGGACGGCCGCGACGGATGGCCCGTGGAGGCGGGCCGCTACCGGCTGGTCGTCAGCCGGGCGTGTCCGTGGGCGAGCCGGTCCCTTGTGTCGCGGCGGCTGCTCGGCCTGGAGAACGCCTTGTCACTGGCCGTCGCCGACCCGATCCAGGACGACCGCAGCTGGCGCTTCACCCTCGATCCGGACGACCGCGACCCGGTCCTCGGCATCCGCTATCTGAGCGAGGCCTACGACCGGCGCGAGTCCGGCCACCCGGGCGGGGTGAGCGTGCCCGCAATCGTGGACGTGCCGAGCGGGAAACTGGTCACCAACGACTACCAGCAGATCACCCTGGACCTCGCCACCGAGTGGACCGCCCTGCACCGGGACGGCGCCCCGGACCTGTACCCGAGGGCGTTGCGCGACGAGATCGACACCGTGATGGCGGACGTCTACGAGGACGTCAACAACGGTGTGTACCGGGCGGGCTTCGCCACCGAGCAGAAGGAGTACGAGGAGGCGTGCGCGGGCGTCTTCAGGCGCCTGGAGCTGCTGACGCCGCGGCTGGCCCGGCAGCGCTATCTGGTCGGCGACACGATCACCGAGGCGGACATCCGGCTGTTCACCACGCTGGTCCGCTTCGACGCCGTCTACCACGGCCACTTCAAGTGCAACCGCTGGAAACTGACGGAGAACCAGGTGCTGTGGGGTTACGTCCGCGACCTCTACCAGACGCCGGGCTTCGGTGACACGGTCGACTTCGACCACATCAAACGGCACTACTACCAGGTGCACTCCGGTATCAATCCGACCGGCATCGTGCCGCTCGGGCCGGACCCGGAGGGCTGGCTGACCGCGCACCACCGCGAGGAGCTGGGCGGCCGGCCGTTCGGCGACGGGACACCGCCGGACCCGGTGCCGGACGAGCACTGACCGACACGGACACAGGAGACGTACATGGCCAAGAAGAAGAAGTTGAAGCTCCCTCTCTTCTACAAGCCCGTCGGGTTCGCGCTGGGCTGGTCGAGCGGGGCGCTGGCGGGGCTCGCCTTCCAGAAGACATGGAAGGCGATACGGCACGAGGACGACGCTCCCGACGCGCTGGACCGGGATCGCGGCTGGGGGGAGATCCTGCTGGCCGCAGCCGTGCAGGGCGCCATCTTCGCGGTGGTGCGCAGCGCGGTGGACCGCACGGGCGCGAAGGCCATCGAGCGGTCCACCGGGGTCTGGCCGACCGACGACAAGGGCGGCCGGGACTGACGTCAGCCTTGTTTGGGCGCCGTCGGCGGGACACAGCGCAGGGTGAAGGAGTGTCCCGCCGGGTCGGCGTACCCGCGTTCCTCGAACGGGCCGAAGGCCTCCTTCGTCTCCAGGGGCCGCCCGCCGAGCCCGATGACCCTGCGCTCGGCCTCGTCCAGGTCCTCGACGACGAAGTCGAGGTGGGCCTGGAGGGAGTTCTCGGGGCGCGGCCAGCTCGGCGGCGTCGCGTTCATGTCCCGGCGGAACGCCAGCCGGGTGCCCCCGGCGCCCAGGATCTCCACGCGGTTGGCGCTCTCGTGGGTCTCCTCGGCCTCCAGCAGCTCCTTGTAGAACCCGGCGAGCTTCTCCGGTTCGGCGCAGTCGAGCACCACGAGGCCTGCTTTGACCAGTGCCATGTCTCCTCCGAACGGTTCGGGGCGCGGGACGTTCCTGTCCCGCCGCCCTCCACCTCCCGGATATCCCGAACCGCCCGGTTCAGTCTGCGACCAGCCACTCCCCGTCCCGCATCAGCTCGCGCCCGGCGAGCTCGTTGGCCTCGCGCCAGGCCTGCACCCTGGTCGGCCGGACCCGGAAGTACAGGTAGGGCGTGGCGAGTTCACGCGGCTCGAAGCCGGTGGCGGCCGCGAAGCGGTCGGCTTCCTCCTCGCCCAGCTCGGCGGGGGTGAACGTCTCGACCGTGCCCTCGATCATCACGACGTCCCGGGTCGGCCCGAGGCCGAGGCGGGTCCTGCCGGTCGCCTTCAGGTTCCGGCCGGTGGGACTGGTGGCCGGGGTGGCCAGGAGCAGTGTCGAGCCGTCCCAGCGGAAGGACAGCGGCACGAGGAACGGCACTCCCCCGTCGGCGTTCGCGGTGGCGACCCACACGTCCTCGTCGTGCTCCAGGCGGTTCAGGGTGTCCTGCTTGCGCTGCTTGGCGGGGCGTGCGGGCGGGTTGGTCATCGGTGAACGCTCTCCTGTCGGGGCGGTGTTGACGGATGTACTCAGTGTGGCGTCAGGGGCCTCGCGCTAGTTGCCGATCTCCGCAAGTCGGGCCGCCGCCGCGCTCAGCAGCATGTCCAGGGCGGCCGGGTAGGAGCTGCGCGGCATGTCGGTCACGAGGTGGCGGGCGGTCGCGGCGATGTGCGGGTGGGTGTCGGGGGGCAGCTTGGCGTACGTCGTGCGCCACACGGTCACTTCCGCGTCCCGGGCCGGCTTCGGCAGCGCGGTGCTCGCCGAGTCGAGGGCGGCGAAGGCGAGGGCCTGGTCGACGAAGGCGTGGTAGATCCGCACCGCGTCGGCGTCGGGGAAGCCCGCGTCGCGGAGCACGCCGAGGATGGTCTCGACGGCCTGGATCTCGTGACCGCGGCCGGTGACCCGGTGCGAGCTGAGCACCGCCGCGCGGGGGTGGGCGAGCGCGCCGGCATGCATGCGCAGGCCGAGGTCGCGCAGGTCGGCGCGCCAGTCGCCGGTGGGGCGCCAGATGCGCAGGGTCCGGCCGATGAGCTCGTCGGCGACGGCGAGCATCAGGTCGTCGGTGTGCCGGAAGTAGCGGTACAGCGAGCTGGGGTCGGCGCCGAGGGCGTGGCCCAGGCGGCGCACCGAGAGGGCGTCGGCGCCGTGCTCCTCGATCAGCCTGAGGGCCGTCTCGACGATCAGCTCCTCGGACAGGACGACGCCCTGTTTGGTGGGGCGCCTGCGCCGCCGGGCTGCGGGCGGGACGACGCGGTCGCTCATGGGTGCCTCCGTGGGCCGTGGTCGCCGGCTCGTGACCGCACCTTATGACAACACCGTTGACCTGTTAAGCCCCGGGACAGTTTCATGTCGGCTCACCGGGGCCTGCCAGGCCCCCCGGTGCGAGCGGAGAACCGGCCATGCCCGACCACGCCCCCTCCACAGGGCCCACCCTGCGCAAGTCCCTCGGCGTCCTCGACGGCGTCGCCATCGCCGCCTCCAGCACGGCCGCGACCACCAGCATCGGCATCGGGCTCGGCGTCACGGCCGGGGTCGTCGGACTGCACCTGCCGGCGATCATGCTGCTGGCGTTCCTGCCGGTCCTCGGCATCGCCGGCGCCTACTCCCGGCTCAACCGCGTCGAGCCCAACGCGGGCAACGGCTATGTGTGGGTGGGCCGTTCGCTCAGCCCCTGGCTCGGCTTCATGGTCGGCTGGGTCAACATCGTGGCGACGGTGGCCTTCCTCGCCTACACCACGGCCGTCACCGGCTCGGCCCTGATCCAGCTGGCGGGCGACGCCGGACTGCACCGGCTGGGCGGCCTCGCCCTGGACCCGGGGTCGACGGCACAGACGACCGCGCTGGGCGTGTTCGTCCTGGTCGCGGTCACGCTGACCGCCGTCACGGGGGTGCGGACCGCGGCCCGGCTGCAGGGCGGACTGCTGGTCTTCGAGTACGTCGTCCTGCTGGGCTTCTGCGGATACGGCATCGTCACCGGCCCGCACCCCTTCAGCCTGAGCTGGTTCGACCCGTTCGCGATCCCGTCGGCGACGGCGCTGGCGCAGGGCATGCTGCTGTCGGTGTTCTGCTACTGGGGCTTCGAGAGCGCGTTCAGCGTGTCGGAGGAGGTGCGCGACCCACGGGACGCCTCCCGCGCCGGCCTCACCACCCTGGTGACCATGCTGTTCTTGTTCCTGCTCGGTTCGGTCGCCTTCCAACGTGTGCTGTCCGAGCAGGAGTTGGCGGGTCACGGCGCCGAGGGGCTGGCGTACTTCGGCGACCGGCTCGCCTCGCAGCCGCTGGCCGCGCTGCCCCTGGTGGCGCTCATGTTCTCGGCGGTGGCCTCGCTTCAGGCCGGTGTGATCCCGACGGCCCGGGGGATGTTCGCGATGAGCCGGGACCGAACGCTCGGCCCGGTGTGGTCCAAGGTCAGCTCCCGCTACGGGACTCCGGCCACCGGGACCGTGCTGATTGGCGCCCTGGCGGCGGGGGTCGCGGCCCTCGCCCTGGTCATCCCACGGCTCGCGGACATGATCATGGCGACGGTGAGCGCGGTCGGCATCGTGGTCGCCCTGTCGTACGCCCTGACGGCCCTCGCGGCGGCGGTGCGTTTCCGGTCGCTGCTGCGCGAGGACTGGAAGCAGGGCGTCCGGGCCGTGGTGCTGCCCACCCTGAGCGCGCTGGTCCTGCTCGGCCTCGGTGGCTATCTCGGCTGGTCCTTCTACACCTCCACCGATCACTTCGAACTCAGCGCGGACAACGGCTGGTTCCTGCTCAGCACTCCCCTGGCGATGATCGCGTCGGGCTTCGTGGCCGCCGCGTGGGCCAGGTGGGTGCGGCGCTCGCCGTACTTCCGTACGGGCTCAGGTACGGATGCGGATGCGCCGCAGCTGCTCAGCACTTCGCTGGAGGCGCGGTGACTCGTCTGCGGGCCGGTGGGGGCTTGTCGCGCCCACGCGGCGGAGCCGCATACCGATACAGCCCCGCGCCCCTGAAAGGGCGCTGCCGTACCGGCATCGGACTCCGCCCGGTCCCCTCAGCCACGACCGACTGACCTCACAGGAACGGAACATGTACGCAGACCTCATCTTCACCGGCGGCCCCGTTCTCACCCCCGAGGGCCGCACCGCGACCGCCGTGGCCGTCACCGGTGACCGCATCACCGCCGTAGGACACGACGAGGTCCAGGACCTCAGGGGGCCCCGGACCGAAGTGGTCGACCTGGCGGGGCGGTTGCTGCTTCCCGGCTTTCAGGACGCGCACATCCACCCGGTCCCGGCCGGTCTCGAACTCACCCAGTGCGACCTGACCCGGGCCAAGACGGCCAAGGAGACCGTGGCCGCCGTGCGCGCGTACGCCGCCGCGCATCCGGAGCGGGAGTGGATCACCGGCGGCGGCTGGTCGATGGAGGCCTTCGAGGGCGGTACGCCGACGAAGGAGCTGCTGGACGCCGTCGTCCCCGACCGGCCGGTCTATCTGCCCAACCGGGACCATCACGGAGCCTGGGTCAACAGCCGCGCCCTCGAACTCGCCGGCATCACACGGGACACGCCCGACCCCGTCGACGGGCGGATCGAGCGGGACGCCTCGGGCTCGGGCGAGCCGAGCGGCACGCTCCAGGAAGGCGCGATGCAGCTCGTCGGGCGCCTCACCCCCCAGGCCACACCGGCCGACCGGCTCGCCGCCCTGCTGCACGCCCAGCGCCATCTGCACTCCCTCGGCATCACGGCCTGGCAGGACGCGCTCGTCGGAACCTTCCTCGGCATGGAGGACCCCTCCGACGCGTATCTGACGGCCGCCCGGGACGGCTCGCTCACCGCGCGTGTCGTCGGCTCCCTGTGGTGGGACCGCGAACGCGGGGCCGAGCAGATTCCCGAACTCGTGGAGCGGCGGGCCGCGTTGAGCCACGGCCGGTTCCGGGCGGGCACGGTCAAGCTGATGCTGGACGGGGTCGCCGAGACCGGGACGGCCGCGCTGCTCGACCCGTATCTGGACAAGTGCGGCTGCGCCACGGCCAACCGGGGCACGAGCTTCATCGATCCCGGGCAACTGCCCAAGTACGTCACCGAGTTGGACGCGCTCGGCTTCCAGTGCCACTTCCACGCCCTGGGCGACCGCGCCGTACGCGACGCCCTGGACGCGATCGAGGCCGCCCGCACCGCCAACGGACCGAGCGACACCCGGCCCCATCTGGCGCACCTTCAGGTCGTGCACCCCGACGACGTGCCGCGCTTCGCCCGACTCGGCGCGACCGCCAACATCCAGCCCCTGTGGGCGGCCCACGAACCCCAGATGGACGAGCTCACCATTCCCTTCCTGGGTCCCGAACGGGCCGCGTGGCAGTACCCGTTCGGCGCGCTGCTCCGCTCCGGTGCCAGGCTCGCCGCCGGCAGCGACTGGCCGGTCAGCAGCCCCGATCCGCTGGAGGGAATCCATGTCGCGGTCAACCGCGTGGCCCCGGACGGCGAGGGCGCCGCGGTGTTCCTGCCCGCCGAACGCATCGGCCTGACCGAGGCGTTGACCGCCTACACCGCGGGCTCGGCGTATGTGAACCACCTCGACGAATCCGGCCGGGTGCGCGTGGGGGCGCTGGCGGATCTGGTGGTCCTGGACCGGGACCCGTTCGATCGTCCGCTTGCGGAGGTCGCGGGGACGAGGGTGGCGCTCACCTATGTGGGAGGGGTGGGAGTGTACGCAGCTCAAGAGGGCTGAGCAGTAACGGAGATCACCGCCGGGTCATGGCGTAGATCATTTACTCTCTGGGGAGTCTCGTTCCGCTTCTCGGTTCAACTTCCGTACCGGGAGGCGCAGTTCGAGCGCGTGGGCGGTTCCCCTGCCGCCCACGTCCGCAGGGGCGGGGGGCTCTGCGCGCCGTCTCCCGAAAGGAACCACATGGCTCAGGACGTCACCTTCGGCCTCCCCTTCGACACCCCCGCCCAGGTCCGGCCCACGGAGGCGGGGAACACCCTGGCCGACCTCCTGGCGAAACGGATCAAAGGGAGCACGGAACAGTACCGAAGGTCCCAGAACGCCGCTCGGCAGCGGCTGGACGCACTCGGATCCCGGCGGGCCGGCACCACGCTCCGTGTGGAGGGAGCCCTCCGACTGGCGCAGCCCGCGTTCCTCCCGCCCGACGAGGAGGGCTACGCCAGGCTGAGGCACCTCGACACCGGTCTGCGCGTGATCGAAGCAGCCTTCCCCCAGGTCAGCACCGACATCGAGATCTGCCGGCTGACCTGCACGATGCTGGAAGGGGCTTGGCGGAGCCGGGCGGTCACCCCGCAGCGCGAGGAAGAACAGACGGCTGTCTGCACCTGCCCGCTGTGCCGTCGGATACCCACGCCCCCCGCACGCACGCTGGACGACTACCGCTGGCGGCAGAGCGCCGGTCGTCCCCTCACCGTCAAGACCTGGCCGCACCGCCGGGAACTCGACAGCGTCCTGACCGGCGGATGGTCCTGGACCCGGCAGTTGAACGACCTCGAGCGGGACCTCGGCCACCGCCACCGCTTCGAGGACGACATCCTCGTCTTCCACGAATACAAACGCGTGATCGACACCATCGACACAACACGCCTCACCCAACACGTCGAAGGCCGCTTGGCCGAGAACTTCAGCACCAACAGCGCACGGGCCCTGGTCAGCGGACTCTTCGCGGCCCACAAACGATCCGTCGACGAGTACTGGCTCCAGCAGCACGCCTCGGGCCGCGTCACGCTCCCCCAGACCAACCCGCTCAGCCAGAGCGCCTACTCGGCCCTGCAGATGCTGGACTGCCTGTTCTGGCACGTCGCACCCGACACCGAACTCTGGCAGGAGGAGAACCTCGCCTCCCTGCTGCTGTGCCGCGTCATCGACGACATGACCGACGTACGAGCCGACGCCCTCACCGGTGAGATCAGCAACTTCTGGCTCGCCGACATGCCCACCCACACCAAGGCCCTCTACGCCGCCTGCGCCATAGCCCTCGTCAAGTACGGCTGCACGCCCGAGGCGCACGACCCGATGTGGAACACCTGGCTGATGACCACCACCATCGTCTGGATGGGGCTCACAGGCCGCCACGCCCTGTGGTTCGACGGCATCACCCAGGGACTCCCTCCGGCCGAGGCGTGCCCACTGTGCGACCTGCAGCCCAACGCTTGCACCGGCATCCTCACCGACGGCACCACCCTCACCATGGCCCCGCGGCCCACCGCACCGGCACTGAGCACCCGGACCGCCGAGCTCTCCGCACGCTGCCGAGCCCAGTTCCCCGAGACCTGGCCCCTGTTCGACGACGAGCTCCATGCCTTCGAAGCACTGCACGGCCCCTGGTACGGCAACATCGACAGCACCTGGGAGATCCTGCGCCGCACCTACATCGCCGCCGTGGAGGCATCCAGGGCCGCACCGTCCCCGGCCCGCGCCCGTGAAGTCCAGCAGGACTCCGGCGTGGTCGGATCGGAGAAGTTCCACACCCTGCACGACCCGCGGACCGGGCGGGAGGACACCGCACTGCTCGCCTACATGTTCGCCGGCGCCCACCCGCACTTCCTCTGGAACGCCACGGGATACCGCCCCACGGGCGTCGAGGGCGACTGGCTCGACGGCTGACGCCTCGATCCTGTTCCAGACGCGGCGCTGCCCGGCCGGAAGCCGGCCGGGCAGCGGTCCCCTGATGTGGCCTAGACGGCGAACTCGACCGGCAGACTGTCCAGCCGGAACTCCCACGTGGAGGCGGTCGAGCTGAGTTCCTCCGGCGGTACGGCCAGACACAGGCCCGTCAGCCGGTGCAGCAGGATGTTCACGCCGACCTCGATGATGGACTGGCCGATGCTCTGCCCGGGGCACTCGTGCGGACCGGCGCTGAAGGCCAGGTGCGACTGGTTGCCCTGGACCGCCACGCCCTCGTCGGGCCGGATCTCCGGGTCGACGTTGCCCGGGGCGAGGCCGAGGAGGAGCAGGTCGCCCTCCTGGATGCCGTGCCCGCCGAGCTCCAGCTCGCTGGTGGCGAACCGCCCCGGCAGGACGGCCAGCGGCGGGGTGTTCCACATGACCTCCTCCACCACGGCGGACACGTTCAGCTGACCGCTGATCAGCCCGGACAGCCGCGCCGTGTCCGTCAGGACCAGCTGCAGCACCCGGGCCAGCAGGTTGCTGGTCGTGGTGTGGGCGGCGATCAGCACCAGCCGCAGATGGCTGACCACCTCGTCCTCGTCCAGCGCCGCCGGGTGCTCCAGCAGGGCGGTGGTGAAGTCCGAGCCCGGTTCGGACCGCTTGCGCCGGGCGAGTTCACCCAGGATCTGCATGATGCGCTCGTTGTGCACGAGGGCGCCCTCGCCGCCCTTGAAGACCTGGGCGCACGACTCGATCAGACGTAGTCCGTCCGCCTTGGGAAGGCCCAGGATCCGGGTGAGCACGAGCATCGGCAGGTGCTCGGCGTAGTCGGCCACCAGGTCGGCGCGCCCGGCGTCGGCGAACACGTCGATCTGCTTGTTAGCGAAGTACGTGGCGTGCCGCCGGATACCGCGGCTCGAGGCGGCCAGCAGTCCGTCGGTGACCGCGCCGCGCAGCCGGCGGTGCGGCTCTCCGTCCTGGGAGACACAGTCGGGCCGCCAGCCCAGCATCGGCACCAGCGGCGAGGTCTCCGCGATCCGGCCCTCCCGCCAGTCCCGCCAGATGCGGGCGTCCCGGCTGAACTGACGAGGGTTGTCCAGCACCCGCCGGTTGTCGCGATAGCCGAGCACCAGCCAGGCGGGAACGTCACCCTCCAGCAGCACCGGTGCGACGGAGCCGTGTTCCTTGCGCAGCCGCTCGTAGATGGCCTGCGGGTCGGTCGCCGCGTCCGGACCGTACAGCCGCGTGAGTTCCGCCCCGCCGTGCGCGACGGGGCACCCGCGGGGCGCGTCGGGACCGGGTGAGGTCTGGTCGTTCATCGGGGCTCCAGAGCGACGGCGAAGCGGTCCTTCACATGACGTATCAGGGCGACCAGGACGTCACGGCTGGAGGCCCGGTCACGGGCATCGCAGGCCACGACCGGAATGTGCGGTGGGATGTCCAGGGCGTCCCGGATCTCCTCGACCGGATAGTGCCGGGAGTCCGGGAAGATGTTCAGGGCGACGACGAAGGGGACGTTCTGCCGCTCCATCTCCTCGATCGCCCGGAAGCTGGAGGCCAGGCGCCGGGTGTCGACCAGGACGACGGCGCCGAGCGCTCCCTTGAACAGGCCGTTCCACAGGAACCAGAACCGCTCCTGGCCCGGGGTGCCGAACAGGTACAGCATCAGGCTGTCGTTGAGGCGGATCTTGCCGAAGTCCAGGCTGACGGTGGTCTCCGTCTTGTCGGCGACCCCGATGAGGCGGTCGTCGTCGGCGCTGGCCTCGGTGAGGGTCTCCTCGGTGGTGAGCGGCCTGATGTCGCTCACCGAGCCGACCAACGTGGTCTTCCCGGTGCCGAATCCACCGGCGATCATCACCTTGACCGAGCGGGTCTCCCCGTCGTCCGGCCGGCCGAGCCGGTCAAAGCCGTTCAAGTCCACTGAGTACCTCCTCCAGGAGCGCGAGGTCGGGCCCGCGGCGGGCGTCGTGCGCCGGGACGGGGTCACGGGCTTCCACGCGGTCCGCCTCGAGCAGGTCCGTCAGCAGCACCGCGAGAATGTTGAAGGGCAGTCCCAGGTGGGCGCCGAGTTCGGCCACCGACAGCGGTTCGCGGCAGCGCCGGAGGATCTCCTCGTGCTCGTGCTGCAGCCCGGGGACGGGGGCGGTGCGGGAGACGATGAGGGTCGCCACATCGAGGCTCGACGCCGAACCGGCCGGTCCGCTACGACCTCCGGTGAGGACGTAGTAGCGCTCGAGACCGGACGGATCCGTGGGCCCGGAAGGAGCACTCATCCAGAGTGCTCCTCCAGGCGCGGAGAGGTGCCGAGGAGCTCGCCCATCCTGCGGGCCAGGTCCCTCATCTGGTGCCCGAGCAGGCCCTGGTCGAGGCCTTCACGGGCGAGCACACCGAGATACGTCTCCACCCCCGCGCGTACGACGAAGAGGTGACCGCCGTCGACCTCGATCATCGCCAGCCGCAACTGCCCCCGCTGCCCGCCGGGCCGGACGAACTGCTCGGCGACCGGCTGGGCCAGCGCCTGCAGACCGGCCACCACCGCCGCGAAGCGGTCCACGTCGTCGGGGTCCTCGGCGCCGAAGGAGGTGATGGCCTTGCCGTCGCTGGAGGCCACAAGGGCGAAGCGGATCTCCGGGATGGACTCCACGAGGTCGCGGAGCGCCCAGCTCACGTCGGTTCCCTGTTGCGTCATGTGGACTAGTCGCTCTCTTCAGTGCGGTGCTCGGTGGACTCGCGGCCGTCGGGCCGGCCGGCCGCCTCGTCGGACTCGCGTCCGGCGGTGGCGAACGCGGCAAGACCGGCGAAAGAGGCGTCCGGAGGGACGGCGAAGACGCTCGTCCCCTTGGTCACCTCGGTGCGCTCGGCCGTCTGCTGCCGCTGCTCCTCACCGCGCCTGCTGCGGCGCCGCGGCAGTCCGCCCGGTGTGGTGTCCGCCGCTTCCTCGGCCGGCGCCTCCGGGATCGACCCCCTGGCGGGGGCGGGCGCGACGGGCTGCGCCACCGGTGCTGCCGCGGGCAGCGGGCTGAAGTACTTGTGCGGGACCACCACGACCACCGAGGTGCCGAGCCAGGGCGAGTCCGCGAAGGTGACGCGGATGCCGTAGCGGCGGGCCAGGATGCCGACGACCCTGAGGCCGATGGTGGCGTCCTCGGTGATGCCGCCGAGACCCGGTCCGGCCTCGGTACCGGCCAGCGCCTGCTCGGCCTCGAGCTTCTTCTGCTCGCTCAGGCCCTTGCCGGAGTCCTGGATCTCGATGCCGACGCCGTTGGGCACCTCCTTGCCGGAGACGATCACCGGCTCGGTGGGCGGCGAGTAGCGGGCGGCGTTGTCCAGGAGGTGCGCGAAGATCAGCGTGAGGTGGTCCACCAGACCGCCGTCGACGCCGAGTTCGGGCAGATGGCGTACGTCGACCCGCTGGAACTCCTTGATCCGGCCGATGCCGCCGCGGACCACGCTGAGCAGCCGCTGGGGCTCCTGCCACTGCCGGCCGGGCCGGTCCGAGCCGCCCAGCACACCGATGCTGGCGGCGAGACAGTCGGCGGGGCCGATCTCCTGGTCGAGCTCCATCAGACCGCGTGCCACGGAGGGCAGTCGGCCGTGCTCGCCCTGCATCTCGTGCAGACGGCCACGGAGCTTGCTGGTCAGCACATGGATACGGTTGCCGATGCTGATCACGGCCTGCTCGGCGGAGGTCGAGCGGTCGAACTCCCGCTCGACACCGATCAGCGAGGTCCTGAGGACCTTGCGCAGCTCGGCCTGGAGCTCGGCGCTCACCTTGGCGCACTGGTTGGTGGCCGGCAGCAGATCGTCGATGGCGTCGCCGGCACGCAACTGCGCGAGCGCCTCGGGGAGTTGCTCGTCGGCGAGCCGGGCGACCGCGGACAGCTGGTGCGCCAGCTGCTCCTCCCAGATCTCGGCCCGGTCGGCGAGCTGGGACTCGTACGAGGCGGCCTGGTCGGTCAGCCGCTGCTCGTAGGCGCGCGCCTGCTCGGCGAGCTGGGACTCATAGGCGGCGGACTGCTCGGCCAGCCGGTGGTCCTGGACGGTGTACTCGGCGGCGAACTTCCGCTCCAGTGCGGCCACATGCTGCTGCCACTGCTGGGAGTGCTCGGCCTGCGAGGTGCGGAAGGATCCCTCGGCCCGCCGCAACTCCTTGCGGGTGCGGACCAGGAGCCGGACGCACACGGAGCTCGCCGCCGTCGCGGCGGCCCCGGCGACGGCCGCGGTGACGCCTTCCGAGCTCATGAACGTGGCGGCAACCGTCCCGCCTCCCAAGGCCAGTGGCATCAGCCACCAGCCGTACCAGGCGACAGGGGCCCGCGCCGCCGGTGGCGGAGTGGCGAGTTCCATCTGCATCCTTCGAAGCAACACAATCGAACAACGGGGGGGGTGTGCAAGGGGAATCGCACTGAGTGGGACGCGTCGCGGGACGACCGATGGTGAGCAGGTCAACTCGCGGCGTCAGAGGGGAGCTTATCGGGTTTGAACCCGAAAAGATCAACCTCACCGCCCGGCGGAAGTGAGGGTTCCGTCACGCTCAGCCAGCACCCGCACATCGACAAATGTCCATACTGACCAGCACGGTTGTGAAAGCGGACGTGGGCGGCGGCGCCGCGCCCTCCGGCCGGAGGGCGCGACAGGGGGTCAGCCGGTGAGGACGACGAGCCGCTGGGTGGCCCGGGTCATCGCGACGTAGTGGTCGACCGCTCCCTCCACGCCCTGGCCGAACTTCTCCGGGTCGACCAGGACGACCAGGTCGAACTCGAGCCCCTTCGACAGCTCCGGGGTCAGCGACCGCACCCTCGACGTCGCCCGGAACGCGGGGTCCCCGATGACACAGGCGATCCCGTCGGTGTGCGCGGCGAGCCAGGTGTCCAGGACCGACTCCAGCTCCGTGACCGCTCCGTGGACGACCGGGACACCGCTGCTGCGGATGGAGGTCGGCACGTTGGCGTCCGGGAGCGCGGCCCGGATGACCGGCTCGGCCTCCACCATGATCTCCTCCGGCGTCCGGTAGTTGATGCTCAGGGAGGCCATCTCGATCCGGTCGAGCCCGACCCGCTCCAGCCGTTCCTGCCACGACTCCGTGAACCCGTGCCTGGCCTGCGCCCGGTCCCCGACGATGGTGAAGCTCCGGGACGGGCACCGAAGCAGCAGCATCTGCCACTCGGCGTCGGTCAGCTCCTGGGCCTCGTCCACGACGATGTGCGCGAACGGGCCCGCGAGCAGGTCCGGGTCGGCGGTGGCCAGTTCGGACTCGTCGACCAGGCTGACCTTGGCGTCCTCGCCGCTCAACATCTTCACCAGGCCTTCGCCGTCGTCCCCGTCGGCGCCCGAGTTGGAGACGGCCTCGATCAGACTGTCGACGACCCGCGTCATCTGCTCCCGCTGGACGGCGAGGGCGGCCTTGTGCCGGACCTGGCGCCGGGCCGTCTCCGGGTCGCCGAGCCGCTGCCGGGCCGCGTCCAGGAGCGGCAGGTCGGACACCGTCCAGGCCTGGGCCTCCGCGCGCTGGAGGCTGCGCACCTCGTCGGGGGTGAGCCAGGGAGCGCACATCCGCAGGTAGGCGGGTACCGTCCACAGGTCTCCGACGACGTCGGTCGCTTCGAGCAGCGGCCACGCGCGGTCGAAGGCGGTGCGCAGTTCCCTGTTCTGCCGCAGCGACTTGCGGAGCAGGTCGGGCGACACGTCGCCCTCGTGCTTGTCCATCAGGATGGTGAGCAGTTCCTCCCACACCTGGTCGCGCGCCTCGTTGTGCGCGGTGCCGGGTTCCGCCGCGTCGAAGGCCACCGCCCACTCGCCGGCGCTCAGCGGGATGTCGGACCAGTGGGTGGTGACCGTCATCCCCTTGGCGGGCGGCTCCTCGTAGAACCTGACGGCCTTCTCGATCGCCCCCACCAGCGCCGCGGACGACTTCAGCCGGGCCACCTCCGGGTCGGCCTCGATCCCCGCCGAGGCTCCTTCGGCGACGAGGTCCCGAAGGATGCAGGTCTGCACGCCCTCCTCGCCGAGGCTGGGCAGGACGTCCGAGACGTACGACAGATACGGCCGGTGCGGGCCGACGAAGAGCACGCCGCCGCGACGGTGACCGAGGCGGGGGTCGGAGTGGAGGAGGTAGGCGGAGCGGTGCAGGGCGACGACGGTCTTGCCGGTGCCCGGACCGCCGTCGACGACGAGCGCGCCGCGCGATCCCGCGCGAATGATGGCGTCCTGGTCGGCCTGGATGGTGCCGAGGACGTCCCGCATCCGGGGCGAGCGGTTGCTGCCCAGGCTGGCGATGAAGGCGGACTGGTCGTCGAGCGCGGCATGGTGCTCCAGCCCGTCGGCGGTGAACACCTCGTCCCAGTAGTCGCTGATCCGGCCGCCGGTCCAGCGGTACCTGCGGCGGCTGGTCAGCCCCATCGGGTTGCCGTGGGTGGCGCCGAAGAACGGCTCGGCAGCCGGTGAGCGCCAGTCGACCAGCAGTCGGCGGCCGGAGCTGTCGGTGAGGCCGAGCCGTCCGACGTAGAGGGGCTCGGGGTCGTCGGCGGAGACCATGTGTCCCAGACACAGGTCGAGCCCGAAGCGGCGCAGGGTACGCAGGCGGGCGGTCAGCCGGTGGATCTCCGTGTCCCGGTCCATCGCGTGCCGGCCCATGCCGCCGGGTGCCCTGCGCGCGGCGTCGAGCTGCCCGGACACCTCGGCGATGGACTGCTCGAGGCACTCGGCGAGGGCCGCGAAGTGCTGCTCGTCGCCGGCGATCAGCGCCGGGGCGGCCTTGGACGAGAGACGGTCGGGGAGGTCGAACGCGCTGGTGGGCAGGGTGTTCAAATGATCAGCTCCGGTATGAGGTCGTGTGACCATGGTGCACGGCAAAAGGTACGGACCGGCTCGGCGGACCTGGTGGTCGCCCCGGGCGACGCTCCGTCGCGTGGGGTTCACGCGGACGCGGTGGGCTTTCCCTGGCCGATGGTGTCGAGGACGAGCTTCGCGGCCACCGCCGCCCCGTCGGTGCGGACGGCGTCACCCACGGCCCGCGCCCGTTCGCGGGTCTCGGGGGCCAGGGCGGTGCCGAGCGCGGCGGACAGGGATGCGAAGGTCGGCGTCGGACCGTCGTGTGCCGCGCCGATGCCCAGCTGGGCCACCCGCCCGGCCCAGTACGGCTGGTCCGCGAGCTGGGGCACCAGCACCTGGGGCACGCCGGCCCGGGCAGCTGTCGTGGTGGTGCCCGCGCCGCCGTGGTGCACGACGGCCGCCACCCGGGGGAACAGCGCCTGGTGGTTGGTGTCGCCGACGGCGAAGCAGTCGTCCTGGCCGTCGATCAGGCTCAGGTCGGCCCAGCCACGCCCGACGAGTATGCGGCGCCCCTGCGCACGGACCGCCTCGACCGCCACCTCGACGACGTCCGTCGACTCACGCATGGGCATGCTGCCGAAGCCGACGAACACCGGTGGTTCACCGGCGTCCAGGAACGCCACCAGGTCGTCCGGCAGCGGGCGTTCGTCAGGCATGGCCCACGCGCCGGTCTGTACGACGTCGAAGTCCGCCGTCTCCTGCCACGGGTCCAGGACGGGGTCCGTGGCCAGCCACGGCCGGTCGCCGATCACGTAGTCCCGGACGTCGTCCACCGGGGGCAGGCCGATCGACGCCCGGATGGAGTTGAGCGCCTCGCCGAACAGCGCGTTGATGTTCTCGGCGTCCAGCTTCCACAGCACCCGGTTGTCGGTCACGTCCGTCGGCAGCGGCCTGCCCGGATACGCCAGCGGGCGGCGCAGCGGGGAGGGCAGGGTGAGCTGCTGGAAGGTGACGGACACGGCAGGGATGCCGAACTTCTCGGCCACCGACAGCGCGCCTGCCGCCGCCGAGATCATGCCGGTCGCCACCACCAGGTCGCATCCTTCGGCAGCCGCGGTGACCCCCTCCAGCTGACTGGCGAGCACGGCGGCCGCGCGCTGGGGCAGGTTCGCAGCGGACGGCGGTGGCGCCTGGGTGGTCAGCGCACGCGCCGACGGGCCGACCGGCACCAGCTGCACGCCGACACGGTCCAGCAGCTTCGCGAACTCCTCGTCCGCCGGCGCGCACACCCGTACCTCCGCGCCGAGCGCCCGCAGCTCCACAGCGAGCGCCGCCATCGGCTGGACGTCCCCGCGCGACCCGTACGTCGACAACAAAACTCGCACTTCGTGACTCCCCGTTCTCCGCGTTTTCCGGCTTCGAGCGGAGATTCTGCGGTACCACCGGGGCCTTGCCGCAAGCCCCCGGGTGCGCTATATGTTGAACATGGCAAGGAGGGTTCAGTCCCCTTGCCCTTTCTTTTTGTCGCCTCCGAGCGCCTGCCGCAGGGTGACCAACTGCGGTGCGAAACCGCCCCGTTCATAGAAGCGGATCGCGTCGGTATTGGCCGCGTACGCCGTCACCTCGGCCTGCTCGGCGCCCTGTCCCCGCGCCCAGGCGAGGAACTCCGTCACCAGAGCGGCCCCGGCCCGGGCCCGGCGGTGCTCGGGGCGGACGTACATGCTGACCAGGGTCGCGGACCTGACCAGCCGCTTGGCCGTGGCCTCGGTGACCGAACCCATCAGGTGTCCCACCACCCGTCCCTGATGGTCCACGACGAGCACGAGGCGCTCCGGGTCCTCCAGCGCGGCCGCGAACGACGCCGCCGCGTGCTCGTGCGGCCAGTCGACGTTGATGGTCGCGTCCCGGGTGCCGCCGTCCTCCGCGAAGAGCCCCGCGCTGGAGGCGACCAGTCCCGGTATGTCCTCCGCGCGGGCGCGCCGCACCGTCACGTCCTGATCAGTCATGCCCGAAGGCTAACGGGAGCCACTGCCATCCTGGACACCTGTCCAGCTATAGTGGACGCCTGTCCAATAGACTGAGGGAGATCATGGAAGCGGTAGCGAACGTGCTGGTGGCCCTGGTGGCCGTGCTGCACGCGTACATCCTGGTGATGGAGATGTTTTTGTGGCAGAAGAAGCCGGGGATGTCCTTCCACGGCTTCGACCGGGAGATGGCCAAGGCCACCGCGGCGATGGCCGCCAACCAGGGCCTCTACAACGGCTTTCTCGCGGCGGGTCTGGTGTGGGGCCTGATCGCCGCCGACCCGACGGGCTTCCGCGCCCAGGTGTTCTTCCTGTCCTGCGTCATCGTCGCGGGCGTGTACGGCGCGGTCACCGCCAACATCCGCATCCTCGTCGCGCAAGCCCTGCCCGGTGCGCTCGCCCTGGGTGCGGTCCTGCTGGCCCGGTGACCCGCACCGCACAGGAGGACCCCCGCGCGGCGCGCACCCGGGCGAAGCTGCGCGAGGCGCTGCTCGCGGAGTGCGCCGAGCACCCGCTCGCGGAGGTCGGCGTGGCCGCGCTGGTGCGCAGGGCAGGGGTCGGACGGGCCACGTTCTACGTCCACTACGACGGGCTGGAGGCGCTGGCCGTCGACGCCTGCGCGGACGTCGTACGCGAGGCCGTGGAGGCGTTGCACGCCTGGCGCGGACGGCCCGACCCGGTGCACGCACCGCCCGCACTGCCGGCGTTCTTCGCCTCGCTCGCCCCCCATGCCGCGCTGTACCGGGCCCTGCTCAGCCCGGGCGGCGGCGGCCCGCTGGGCCGGGTCCTCCACCGCGACCTGCGGGCCTACAGTCTCCGCGAGCGCGAACTCGCGGGTGCCGCCGACGCCCCGCTGGTGGCCTCGGCGGTCGCCGCGACGTTCGCGGGCGTGCTGGGCGACTGGCTGCACGGACTGCTGGAGGGCGGCCCGCAGGACATCGCCGACCAGGTCTGGCAGTTGCTGGTCGCCCTGCACGCCAGCCGGTGACGCCTCACGCGCAGCCCATGCCCTTCTTGACCCGCGGCCAGGCCTCCACACCGTCGGAGGTGCGGACGTACGCCGCCTCCTTGTCGTCCGTCAGCCACAACTGCCAGTCCCGCAGGCGGTATCCGGTGTCCTTGGCGTCCGCGGGCATGGTGACGTCCCCCCGGTAGGGGGCCTCCAGCATCTCGCCGCCGAGCACGCCGTCCGGATCACGGGCGTACAGCACACTGTCCTTGCCCTCCCCCGTGCCCAGGAAGTGCGCCTTCTGCCAGTCGCAGTGGGCGGCGCCGGCCGAGCTGCTGATGACGGTGATCGGCACCCGCTTGCCGTTCCGGTCGGTCCAGACCTCGTAGTCCTTGGAGTCGGTCCAGCTCGCCGGGAACTCGGCCGGGTCGCAGGAGGCGCTGGTCTCCGGGCCCCAACCGGGCCGGTTCTTGCGGTCCTTGGCGACGATCACCGCCACCTTGGTCCGGCCGTCGACGTCGTAGGAGAAGAGGACGCGGCCGCCCTCCTCGCGCTCCACCCGGTAGCCCTCGCGCGGTCCGTCGGGCTGCTCGATCTCGAAGTACGCCTCGAGCCCGTCCTCCGGCGTCTCTCCTCCGTCGCCCTTGCTCCACGGTTCGCTGCCGCCGGCCGTGTAGATCTCCCCGTCGCACTCCAGGGCCCGGGCCGCGGCGCCCGTGTCGACGAGGTCGGCGCGGTCGTCCTTCTCCTCGTCCCACGCCTTGCCGTGGATGTACAACGGTCCGCTGTAGGGCGTGGGCGGTGCCGCTCCCTCGACGACCATGTCCTCCTCGGTCCCGCTCTCGGACCCGCACCCCACGGCGGCCACCGCCATCAGCGCCGTCAGTGCCACCAAGCCTCTGCGCATCCCCCACCCCTGTTCACCGGCCGCAGTCCTGATCCTCAGACGTGGCAGGGGCGGGAAACGTTCGGTTCAGTGGGCGGCCGTCTGGAACGTCCGCCGGTAGGCCTGCGGCGACACCCCGATCGCCGCGTGCAGATGCTGGCGCAGCGAGGCGCCGGTGGCGAAGCCGACCTGGCCGGCGATCTGGTCCACCGGCAGGTCGCTGGACTCCAGCAGGTGCCGGGCCCGGGCCACCCGCTGCTGGATCAGCCAGCGGCCGGGGCTGAGACCGACCTCGTCGTGGAAGCGGCGGGCGAAGGTGCGCAGGCTCATCCGGGCGTGGGCGGCGAGGTCGCTCAGGGTCAGCGGTTCGTCGAGGTGCCCGAGCGCCCACTCCCGGGTGGCGGCGGTGCTCGTCGCCCCGAGCTCGGGCACGGGCTGTTCGATGTACTGGGCCTGACCACCGTCCCGGAACGGTGGGACCACACAGCTCCGCGCGACGAAGTTGGCCAGTTCGCTGCCATGGTCCCGGCGCACGATGTGCAGACACACATCCACCCCCGAGGCCGCACCGGACGAGGTGAGCACCGTGCCGTCGTCCACGAAGAGCACCCCGGGGTCGAGGGTGACCTGCGGGAACATGCCGCGGAACCGGTCGGCCAGGCGCCAGTGGGTGGTCGCCGTGCGGCCGTCGAGATATCCGGCCGACGCCAGCACGAACGCGCCGGTGCAGATGGAGACCAGACGTGCGTCGGCGGGGATCATCGCGAGCGCGGCGCTGACCTCGTCGGGCAGCTCGGCGGTGACACGCGCGGGGTCGATGGGCGGGATCACCACGGTGTCCGCCGTCCTGAGGATCTCCGGGCCGTGCTCGACGCCGATCGTGAAGTCGGCGTTGGTGTGCACGGGTCGCCCGTCGACGGTGCAGGTCAGCACCTCGTATCGCCCCTGGGCGGCGCCGAGGATCCGGGCGGGGATACCCAGCTCGAAGGGATAGACGCCCTCCAGGGCCAGAACCACGACTCGCTCGACCCGCTGCATGTCACGCATGGCACGATCCTATCGAAGGTTGGCAATCATGCCATTTTCCTGCGGGCCGGATCTCGGCAGGCTTGATCACCATGAGCACTGTGAAGACGACGATGCGAGCTGTCAGCCAGGACGTCCTCGGCGGTCCCGAGGTCCTCAAGGAAGTGGAAGTGGAACGCCCCGAGCCACGGGCGAACGAGGTGCTGATCCGGGTGCGGGCCGCCGGAGTCAATCCCACCGACTGGAAGCACCGCGCCGCCGGCATCTTCCTGGGCGAGCCCCCGTTCGTCCTGGGCTGGGACGTCTCCGGCGTGGTCGAGGCGGTCGGATTCGGCGTCGCCGCCTTCGCGCCGGACGACGAGGTCTTCGGCATGCTGCCCTACCCGTTCGGAGTGGGCTCGCACGCCGAGTACGTCATCGCCCCGGCCCGCGCCCTGACGCACAAGCCCTCCGCGATCGACCATGTCCAGGCCGCGGCCCTTCCGCTGGTGTCGCTGACCGCCTGGCAGGCACTGGTGGAGCACGCCGATCTGCGGCCGGGTCAGCGCGTGCTGATCCACGCGGCGGCCGGCGGTGTGGGGCATGTGGCCGTCCAGATCGCCAAGGCGCGCGGGGCCTATGTGATCGGCACGGCGAGTGCGGGCAAGCACGAGTTCCTGCGCGGGATCGGCGTGGACGAGACGATCGACTACCGGGAGACGGACTTCACCGAGGCCGTGAAGGACGTCGACGTCGTGCTGGACACGATCGGCGGTGAGAACACCGTGCGCTCGCTGCGCGTCCTGCGCCCGGGCGGAATCGCCGTCTCGATCCTGCCGGTCGCGCAGGACGAGTACGCGAAGGAGGCGGAGCGGCTCGGCGTACGAGCGGTGTGGGTGCTCGTCGACGCCGACCGGTCCGGCATGGAGGCGATCGCGGAGCTGGTGGAGGCGGGGAAGCTGCGCCCCGCGATCGCCGGCACCTTCCCGCTGGCCGAGGCCGCCGAGGCACACAGGCTCGGCGACACCGGCCGGACCACGGGGAAGCTGGTTCTGACGGTGGACTGACCGGGATCAGAACGTCAGCACGGGCTTGATCGCCTTGCCCGCGCCCATGTCCCGCACCGCCTGGTCGATGTCCGCGAACGGATAGGTGCTGATCAGGCGGTCCAGCGGGAGCCGCCCCGCCTTCACCAGGTCGACCAGGGCCGGGATGAAGGACTGCGTCTCGGCGTCGCCGAGGGTGAGGCCGACGATCCGCTTGCCGCCGAGCAGCCCGTTCACGTCGAGGGCGACCTCGCTGCCGAACGGCGGGGCGCCGACGACGACCAGGGTGCCGCGGGCACCGAGCGCGTCGACGCCCTGCCGCAGCACGGTGACGTTGCCGGTGGTCTCCACGACGCCGTCCGCGCCCTGTCCTCCGGTGATCGCGGCGAGGGTCTCCACGAGGTCCGCCTCA
The DNA here is from genome assembly GCF_045041015.1 of Streptomyces sp. NBC_00019. NCBI lineage: Bacteria > Bacillati > Actinomycetota > Actinomycetes > Kitasatosporales > Streptomycetaceae > Streptomyces > Streptomyces sp. NBC_00019. The sequence goes on along the minus strand of NZ_CP108302.1, from coordinate 9,265,848 downwards.
CCCGCGTTGATGGTGTGGGTGGCGCCCAACTCCCTTGCCAGGGAGAGGCGTTCGCTGACGCGGTCGACGGCGATGATCGTGGTGGCGGGTGTGAGGGCGGCGGCCATGACGGCGGACAGGCCGACCGCCCCGGCGCCGAGGACCACGATCGTGCTGCCCGTGACGGGCTTCAGCACGTTCCACACGGCGCCGACACCGGTCTGTACGCCGCAGCCCAGCGGGGCGATGGACTCCAGTGGCACGTCGGGGTCGACCTTGACGAGGCTGCGCTCGTCGACCAGGGCCCTCTCGGCGAAGGAGGACTGGCCGAAGAAGTGGCCGCCCAGCGCCTCGCCGTCCCGGCTGATGGTGCTGCTGCCGTCGGCCCGGCGGCCGCCGATGAGGTTCAGCGGCAGCCAGGTGGCGCAGTACGCCGGGTGGCCGCCGTTGCAGTTGCCGCACTCGCCGCAGGACGTGAACGACAGCACGACGTGGTCGCCGGGCTCGACGCCGGTGACGGCCGAGCCGACGGCCTCGACGACACCGGCGCCTTCATGGCCGAGGACGCCGGGCAGCGGGAAGGGCAGTCCGCCGCTCGCCACACCGAGGTCCGTGTGACACAGACCGGTGGCGACCATACGGACGACGGCCTCGTGCGGCCCTGGCTCGTCCAGCTGGACGTCGGCGAGGGTGAACGGTGCTCCGCCGGACTCGACGACGGCGGCGCGGGTGGTGATGGGCATCGCGGTAACTCCCTTTGATTTCAGGCGCGTTCAGTCGAGCGAGACGACGACGGACTTGGTCCTGGTGTAGGAGGCGAGGGCCTCGGGGCCGTACTCCCGCCCGAATCCGGAGTCCTTGACGCCGCCGAAGGGGACCGCGGGGTCGAGCATCGCCCAGTCGTTGACCCAGACGATGCCCGCCTGGAGCTTGTCGGCGATGCGGTGGGCGCGGGCGAGGTTGGACGTCTGGATGCCCGAAGCCAGGCCGTACGGCGTGGAGTTGGCGAGCCGGATCGCCTCCTCCTCGGAGTCGAAGGGCTGCACGGTGAGGACCGGGCCGAAGATCTCCTCCTGGATCACCCGGGAGTCGTTCGGCAGGTCGGCGATGACCGTGGGCCTGTAGTAGAAGCCGCCGTCCAGATCGAGGCGTTCGCCGCCGCAGACGATGCGGGCGCCCTCCTTGCGGGCCAGTTCGACGTACTCCTCGACCTTCTTGAGGTGCTTCTCCCCCGCCATCGGCCCGATGACGGTCTCCGGCTGCCGCGGGTCGCCGAGCGGGACGCCGGGCACGGCCTGTTCCAGGATGCCCAGCAGGGTGGCGTAGACCGAGCGGGCCACCAGCAGCCGCGGGCCGCCCATGCAGAACTGGCCGGAGTTGAAGACGAAGCCCTTGATGATCGCGCCGACGGCCTTCTCCAGCTCGGCGTCCTCGAAGACGATGTGGGCCGCGTTGCCGCCCAGCTCCATGGTGACCGGCTTGAGGGCCTCACCGGCGACGCTCGCGGCGTGCCGGCCGACCGCGGTGGAGCCGGTGAAGGCGATCTTGTCGACACCGCTGTGCCGCAGCAGCGCCTCGCCCGCGACCGGGCCCGCGCCGGTCACGACGTTGACCACACCGTCGGGGACACCCGCCCGCTGGAACAGCTTGGCCATGTAGAGGGCACTGAGCGGGGTCTCGTCGGCCGGCTTGTGCACGACCGTGTTGCCCGCCGCCAGCGCCGGGGCGATCTTCGAGCCGGCCAGGATCAGCGGGAAGTTGAAGGGGGTGATCGCGGCGACCACACCGAGCGGCTCGCGCCGGGTGTAGGCGAGCGCGTTCATGGGGGTGTCGCGGTTGGCCCCGTGCAGGGTGTGGGCGAGAGCGGCGAAGTGCTCGTAGTCGTTGGCCGCGTTCGTCACGTCGACGGCGTGCGCCAGTGTGATCGGCTTGCCGACGTCGAGACTCTCCAGGCGGGCGATCTCCTCGGCGTTCTCGCGGATCAGCTCCGCGACTCGGTGCAGGATGCGACCGCGCTCCCGACCGCTCAGACCGGACCAGGAACCCTCGTCGAAGGCCTCCCGTGCGGCGCGCACGGCCGCGTCCACGTCGGCGGCGCCCGCCTCCGCGACGGTGGTGACGACAGCGCCCCGGGACGGGTCGACCACCTCGGTGCGCGCTCCGTCGGCGGCCTCGCGCCACTGTCCCCCGATGAACAGCCGCCCGGGTTCGATCTCGAAGGTGGTCATCACCGCTCCTCAGCTCCATTGCCAAGATTTCAACAAACAGGTTTCCTGTTGGTCCGCAGTCTCATTACAGACAGGATTCCTGTCAATGCTCTAGGCTGAACTCATGCTCGACACCCAGGCGACCAAGGCAGCCCCGTCGCTGCTCTACATGGTCAAACAAGTGGAACTCGTCGTCCGTTCCCACCTGGACGAGCTGGTCAAGCCGTCCGGGATCACGGCGCTGCAGTACACCGCCCTGACGGTCCTGGAGCGGCACGACGGACTGTCGGCCGCACAGCTGGCCCGTGACTCGTTCGTCACCGCCCAGTCCATCGCCGATCTCGTACGGTCACTGGAGAACCGCGGACTGGTGCGCCGGGAGCGGAATCCGCGCAACCGCCGGGAGCTGCTGATCCTGCTGACCGACGCCGGCCGCGAGTTGCTCGCCCGGCACGAGGAGCCCGTGCGGGAACTGGAGGAGCGGATGGTCCGCGATCTCACCGCGCACCAGACCGAGCAGTTCCGTCAGTCACTCACCAGGGCCTGGCACGCCTTGTCGTAAGGCTCCGTCTCAATTCACAGACATATGTCAATCGAACATGCTCAAATTCACTCCATCGAGGGTAACTTGCAGTGCGGGGCAAGGATTTGCGCTCACTCGGGACCCAGGGACACGGCTGCGCTCGTGCGCTCGCTGCACGACGTCACCCCGGCCCCCGGTGACCTGCGAACCCGCCGCTTGAGGAGCTGGTTGGAGGCGATGTCGTCGTGCAGCAGGAACCTGCACCGCTGAGCCGGCATCTGCGTATCCACCAGGACCGCGGACACACGGTGCTGGAGTTCCGCGGCGAGATCGACATCGCGGCGGCGCTGGAGATCGTCCCGTACCTGGACCGGGTGACCGGGCGCGACGGCGCGCGGATCGTGATCGACCTCGGACAGGTCGAGTTCTTCGACTGCTCCGGGCTGCGCCTGCTGTACCGCGCCCGCACCCGCGTCCTCGACCACGACGGCCAGTTACACCTGGTCTGCGCCCATCCCCTCACCCTGCGCATCATGCGGGTTACCGGCCTGCACCGGCTGCTGCCCGCGCACCCGACGCTGGACGCGGCCCTGGGACAGTCCGAGGCCACGTCCGGCTCGCTGTGAAGGCGTCTACTTGAGGATCTTGGTGACCTGACCGGCGCCCACGGTCCGCCCGCCCTCACGGATGGCGAACTTCAGCCCCTCCTCCATGGCGATGGGCTGGATCAGCTGCACGAGCATCGTCGTGTTGTCGCCCGGCATGACCATCTCGGTGCCCTTGGGCAAGGTCACCACACCGGTGACGTCCGTGGTGCGGAAGTAGAACTGCGGGCGGTAGTTGTCGAAGAACGGTGTGTGCCGACCGCCCTCGTCCTTGGACAGGACGTACGCACGTGCCTCGAACTCCTTGTGCGGGGTGACCGTGCCCGGCTGGATCACGACCTGTCCGCGCTCTACGTCCTCCCGTTTGATGCCGCGCAGCAGCAGCCCCACGTTCTCCCCCGCCCGGCCCTCGTCGAGAAGCTTGCGGAACATCTCGATGCCGGTGACGGTGGTCCTCGTCTTCTCCTCGTGGATGCCGATGATCTCGACCTCCTTGTTGACGTGCAGAACCCCGCGCTCGATCCGGCCGGTGACGACCGTGCCGCGCCCGGTGATCGTGAAGACGTCCTCGATCGGCATCAGGAACGGCTTGTCCACGTCGCGCTGCGGCTCGGGGACCGCCGTGTCGACCGCGTCCAGCAGCTCGAGCACCGACCGGGCCCACCGCTCGTCGCCCTCCAGCGCCTTGAGCGCGGACACCTGGATCACAGGCACGTCGTCGCCGGGGAACTCGTACTCGGTGAGCAGCTCGCGCACCTCCAGCTCGACGAGCTCGAGAATCTCCTCGTCGTCCACCATGTCCGTCTTGTTGAGGGCCACGACGATGTACGGCACGCCGACCTGCCGGGCGAGCAGGACGTGCTCCTTGGTCTGCGGCATCGGCCCGTCGGTGGCCGCGACGACCAGGATCGCGCCGTCCATCTGGGCCGCGCCGGTGATCATGTTCTTGATGTAGTCGGCGTGGCCGGGGCAGTCGACGTGCGCGTAGTGCCGGTGCTCGGTCTGGTACTCGACATGGGCGATCGAGATGGTGATGCCGCGCTGCCGCTCCTCGGGCGCCTTGTCGATCTGGTCGAAGGGCGTGAACGGGTTCAGGTCGGGATACCTGTCGTGCAGCACCTTCGTGATGGCCGCGGTGAGCGTGGTCTTGCCGTGGTCGATGTGCCCGATGGTGCCGATGTTCACATGCGGCTTGGTCCGCTCGAACTTCGCCTTCGCCACTGGGGCCTCCAGGTCACCTGAGTGATGCCGGGCGTCACCCGGCTACCCCTCCATGTCTATTCGCTCGGCGGCGCGTCGAACAGGGCACTGACGGACTCGCCGTTGTGAATGCGCCGCACGGCCTCGGCGAGCGCGGGGGCGATGGACAGGATCCGCAGCTTCTCCGTGCGCTCCTCCTCGGGCACCGGCACGGTGTTGGTGCAGACGATCTCCAGGACGTCGGGCTGCTCGCCGATCCGCTTGAGCGCGCCCGCCGCGAACAGACCGTGCGTGCAGGCGACCCGGATCGAGCGCGGCTTCAACTCCCGCAGCCGGTCCAGGAGTTCCAGGACGGTGCTGCCCTTGGCGATCTCGTCGTCCAGCACGATGACGTCCCGGTCGGTGACCTCGCCGATGACGGAGTTGATGCTGACCCGGTCGTCCGCGAACCGCTGCTTGGCCCCGGCCGCCACCTGCGCGCCGATCAGCCGGGCGAACGCGGCCGCCTCCTTGACGTTGCCCAGGTCCGGGGAGACGACGGTGGTGCGGGAGAGGTCGTACCGGTGGAAGTGCGCGGCCAGTTCGCGCAGCGCGTGCAGATGGTCGACCGGGACCGAGAAGAACCCGTGCACCTGGGGCGAGTGCAGCGTCATGGCGAGGACACGGCTCGCGCCGGCCGACACCAGCAGGTCGGCGACGAGCCGCCCGCCCAGCGAGATACGGGGCTCGTCCTTCTTGTCGGAGCGGGCGTAGGAGTAGTGCGGCATGACGACGGTGATCCGGCGGGCCGAGGCCCCGCGGGCGGCGTCGCACATCAGCAGCAGCTCGACGAGGTTCTCCTGGACCGGCTTGACCAGCGGCTGGATGAGGAAGACGTCCCGCTCCCGGCAGTTGGCCTGGAGCTGCACCTCCAGACAGTCGTTGGCGAACCGGCTGACCCGGGTGGGGCTCAGGGGCACCCCCAGGTGTGCGCAGACCTCCGCCGCCAGCTCGGGGTGGGCACTACCGCTGAACACGGCGATGTCTCGCACGATCCACTCCTAGCATGATCATTCCAGGCTGCCGGAGCCATGCTACTGACCGGGAAATTCGGTTGCGGCCCCGCACCCGGCTCAGGCCATGATGGCGACGTCCGTGTTCCCTCACGTCAGGACCACCCGCATGCGCCGACTCCTCGGAATCCACCAGCCCTTCCACAGGCCCACGGTTCTCGAGGACGCGACCCCGTATGCACACCCTGAACATCGGAATTCTGGCCCACGTCGACGCCGGTAAGACCAGCCTCACCGAGCGGCTGCTGTTCGACCACGGCACGATCGACCGGCTCGGCAGCGTCGACACCGGTGACACCCGAACGGACGACGGCGCCATCGAGCGGCAGCGCGGTATCACCATCCGCTCCGCGGTCGCCGCGTTCACCGTCGGCGACACACAGATCAACCTCATCGACACCCCCGGGCACTCGGACTTCATCGCCGAGGTCGAGCGCGCCCTGGAGGTCCTGGACGGGGCGGTCCTGGTGCTGTCCGCCGTGGAGGGCGTCCAGGCGCAGACCCGCGTCCTGATGCGCACCCTGCGCCGGCTGCGGCTGCCCACGCTCGTCTTCGTCAACAAGGTCGACCGGGCGGGGGCTCGCGCGGAGGGCCTGATCGAGGACATCCGCCGCCGGCTGACACCGAACGTGGCGCCGCTCAGCTCGGTCCAGGAGATCGGCACGCCGGACGCCCGCGTCACACCCCTGCGGTACGGCGACGAACTGGCCGAATCCCTCGCGGACATCGACCCGGACCTCCTCGCGGCCGTCGTGGACGGCCCCACGCCCACACCGGACGACCTGCACAAGGCCCTCGCCGCCCACACGGCCGACGGCTCCTTCCACCCCGTCCTCTTCGGCTCCGCCCTCGGCGGCCAGGGTGTGTCCGACCTGGTCGAGAGCGTGGTCCGACTGATCCCGCCCGCCCCGACGACCGGGGTCACCGCCCCTCGCGGCACGGTGTTCGCCGTCCGGCCGGGACCCGGCGGCGAGCGCACGGCGTATCTCCGGCTACACGACGGTGAGGTGACGGAGCGTCAACGGCTGACGTTCCGGCGCCGAGACGCCGACGGCCGGACCCGTGAGGTGTCCGGCAGGGTGACGCACCTCGACGTGACCGGCGGCGGCAGCGGCCCGCTCACCGCCGGGAACATCGCGGCGCTCACGGGTCTCGCGGGCATCCGCGTCGGCGACCGTCTCGGCGAACTCACCGACCGCGCCCCGCAGTTCGCACCCCCGACCCTGCAGACCGAGGTCAGCGCCCGGCGCCCCGAACAGGCCGCCCGACTGCGCTCCGCGCTCCTCACCCTCGCCGACCAGGACCCGCTCATCCACGCCCGCCCGACGGACGCCGGCACCACCGCGCTCCTGCTGTACGGCGAGGTCCAGATGGAGGTCCTCGCCGCGACCCTCGCCCAGGACTTCGGTGTCGAGGCCGACTTCGCACCCGGGCGGGTCCGCTTCCTGGAGCGGCCGCGCGGGGTCGGCGAGGCCGGCGAGGAGCGGCCGTGGCACGACGGCACCCGCTACTGGGCGACGATCGGGCTTCGGGTGGAGCCGGGACCGCGTGGTTCCGGCGGGGTGTTCACGTACGAGACGGAACTGGGCGCACTCCCCCGGGCGTTCCACTCGGCCATCGAGGAGACGGTCCACACGAGCATGCGGACCGGGCTTCTCGGGGCAGCCGTGACGGACTACCGGGTGACCCTCGTCCGGTCCGGCTTCGTCGCGCCGCTGAGCACGGCCGCGGACTTCCGCGGACTCACCCCGTACGTGTTGCGCCAGGCCCTGGAGCGGGCGCGGACCCGGCTGTACGAGCCGTACCACGCCTTCGAGACGGAGGTCCCGCTGGACGCGCTCGCCCCGGTCACCGCCCATCTCGCCGCGCTCGGCGCCGAGTTCACCGGCACGACGGGCGGCAGCAGGACATGGGTGATCACAGGTGAGATCGCGACCCGGCGGATACGCGAGGCCGAGCTGCGGCTGCCGGGGCTGACGCACGGGGAGGGGGTGTGGTGGTCGCGCCCCTCCGGTGACCGCGAACTGCGGTCCCAGTAGGGCGCGTTGTCACCATGAGGCCTTCCCTGTCACCACGACACGGGCAGATGCAGCGGGCTGCGTGTCATCTGCCCCGCCCGCCATTCGATCGTCTCCGGAGTGAACTCGGCCCGTAGCCTCGGGAAACGCGCGGCCAGCTGGTGCAGGGCGAGTTCGAGTTCCAGACGGGCGAGCCAGGCGCCGAGGCAGTGGTGGGGGCCGGCGCCGAAGGTGATGCTCGGCGAGGTCAGGGGTGCGGAGAGATCGGGCGGGCCCGGCGGGAAGACGTCGGGGTCGCGGCTCGCGGTGTTGGTCTGGAGGGCGACCACACCGCCCGCGGGGATCAGCACCCCGCCGACCTCGACGTCCTCGACCGCGCGCCGGATCAGGCCCGGCAGCACCTTTCCCTCGCTGAGCGGGACGGTGCGCAGCAGCTGTTCGGCCGCGACCGCCGCGGACTCCTCGTCTCGGGCGAGCAGCGGCCAGCCGTCCCGTCCGTCGGTGAGGAGGTAGACGACGGCGTTGCCGAGCGAGGTCATGGTGGTCTCGTGTCCGGCCACGACCAGCCCGCAGACCAGGGTGATCAGCCGCCGTTCCTCGATGCCCAGCTCGTCGCCGGCCGCCACGAGACCGCTCACCAGGTCGTCGCCCGGTTCCTTGCGCCGCTCGGCGATGAGCCCGGCGGCGAACATGCCGAACTCCGTCATCGCCTCGACGACTTCACCCACCTGGTGCGCGCCGCCGGACAGGGCGTGGTCGGCCCAGTGCCGGATCCGCTCACCGTCCACGTGGTCCAGGCCCATCAGCCGGCAGATCACCGACACGGGCAGCGGCCGGGTGAATCCCTCGATGATGTCGGCCGGTTGTGGCTGTGCGGCGAACTCGTCGAGGAGCGAGGCGACCACCGAGCCCACCCAGGGCCGCCAGCGGGCGATGGCCCGCGGGGTGAACGCCCGCTGGACGGTGCCGCGGAGCAGCTGGTGGGCGGGGCCGTCCTGGTTGATCAGGCCGTTGGGGTCGTCCAGGAGGTTGGGGACGACGAGCAGGGGCGGGGCGTCCGGGGCGTGCAGGGAGCTCCGGTCGAACCGCGGGTCCATGAGCACCTGACGCACCTCGGCGTACCGGGTCACGAGCCACACGGGGGTGCCGGTCGCGAGGGTGCCGAGACGGGGTGGCCCGTGCTCGGGGAGGCTGATGCGGTGCATGGGGCAGAGCGGCCGGGTTGTGCTGTCTGGACTCATTCGGGTCTCCAGAAGCGCCGGTTCGGAAGGCTTCCCACGCTAGTGCGCCGTCCGTGCCTCCGTCAGCGGTGGCAATCGGCCAACGCTTCGGTCTGACAAGGGCTTTGGAGGGAATTCGAACAGTAGGAAGGAGGGCCGTCGCATGACGACTCCCATCAGGCGCATGTCCAAGCGCATGCCCGGCTGGGCGAAGTTGGTGAGCGCCGTCGTACTGGTGCTCGTCGTGTTCTTCGCCGGCATCCGGCTGAGCGTGCTCCCGGGCCTCAAGGACCTGTTCGGCACCGAGACGCATGACCGTTCGGGCCCCGCACTGCTGGAGTCCATCCAGGACCTCAGCCGCTACGACGCCGCCTCCGGCAACTTCCAGGTGGTCGTGGACCTGGAGAAGGACGCCAAGTACCTGCCCGACGCGATCCGCGGCACCCGCACCCTGTACGTCGGGGCGGGCACCGTCGACGCGTATGTCGACCTCGGCAAGGTGGCCAAGGACGACGTGACGGTCAACGAGGACCGCACGACGGCCACGCTGCACCTGCCGCACGCGCAGCTGGGCAAGCCCGCCCTGGACACCGACCGCTCCTACGCGGTGTCCAAGCAACGGGGTCTCCTGGACCGGCTGGGCGACCTGTTCTCGGACAACCCGAACGGCGAACAGGCCGTGCAGAAGCTGGCGACGAAGCACATCGGTGACGCGGCGAAGGACAGCGGGCTGACCAAACGCGCCGAGAGCAACACCACCGACATGCTCGAAGGCCTGCTGACCTCCCTCGGCTTCAAGGAGGTGCGTGTGTCGTTCGGGACCTGATCGTCTCCTTCGCGACCTGATCAGGAGGTCAGGACCCCCGGCAGGGCCAGGGCGCCGAGCAGCCCGGCGCCGACCAGCAACCAGGCCACGTAGTCCCCGATGTGCCCGGACTGCAGGCGCCGCAGCGACAGCGCCCAGCCCGGTGCGGCGAGCAGTTTCGGGCGGGTGACCGCCACGGCGGCGAGGCCCACGGCCAGCGCCGTCGAGACGAGTCCGAGCAGCACCCCGACCGGCGTCCAGTGCACGGAGGCGACGACGACACCCCCGGACCCGGCTTCGTTCACGGCGTGGGCCACCACGTCGGCGAAGCCGGGTGCCGCCCCGACGGCGAGCGCCCCGGCGAGCAGCACCGCCGGGACCGCCGTCATCGTGTCCGGTACCCGGCGCAGTCGCCGCCCGGTCTCGGGCCGCTCCCCGGTACCGGTCGTCTCGTACGCGCCGTCCTCGTCCGGTTTCGGGCCGAGTCCGAGGAACACGCGCGCGGCGACCCGCAGCACCGCGCCGGCCGTCACCGCGCTCGTGACGACGTACAGCACGGTCAGCGGCCCTCCCGCGGCCTCCTCGGTGACGGCCTTTCCGAGGGCCGTGCCGAAGGGCGGCAGCCCGGCGAGACCGAGCGCACCGATGGTGAACAGCACGGCGACGCCCCGCAGTCGGCGTGCCTTTCCGTGCAGCGCGTGCTCGTCGACGCTGCCGCAGCGGTCGAGGAGGATGCCGGCGCAGGCGAACAGGGCCGCCTTCACTCCGGCGTGGCCCAGCAGATACAGGGCGACCCCGTCGTCGGCCTCGGGTTTGAGGACGCCGATGCCGATGAGGAACAGCCCGGTGTGGGCGACGGTCGAGTAGGCGAGCAGCCGTTTGATGTGCCGTTGGTACCAGCACATGACCGCGCCGATCGCCGCCGTCAGCACGCCGAGCACGACGAGCAGCCGTGTCAGGTCGGCGGCCGGGACGCCGCCGGGTCCGGAGAAGACGGTGTTGTACGCCCGCCAGACGCCGTACGTGCCGAGTTCGACCATGACGCCCGACAGCAGCATGCACACGGGGGTCGGGGCGACGGCGTGTGCGTCCGGCAGCCAGAAGTGGAACGGTACGGCGGCGGCCTTCACCAGGAGCCCGGTCAGGACCAGGACGAAGGCGGCGAGGACGAGCGCGTCGGGCGGTCCGTGCGCGTCGAGTCCCCGGCCGATCTGTGTCATCGTCAACTGGCCGGTGCGCGCGTACAGCAGGGCGATGCCCATGAGCATGGCGTACGCGCCGAGGGAGGTGACGACGGCGAAGGTCAGGGCGCCCTGCACCGCCTTGGCCTCCTCGACGCGGGTGCCGGTCAGGGCGTACGCGACGACGCTCATCAGCTCGAACCACACGAACGCGTTGAACAGGTCGCCCGCGATCGCGAACCCGCACATGCCGCCCTGGAAGAGCAGCATCAGCCCGGGGAAGGAGCCGGCGTGGCGGCGCGGCGGTTCGTCGAAGTAGTGCCAGGAGTAGATCAGGGCCGCGAGTGTCAGCAGCGAGGCGAGGGCGGCCATGCCGAGTCCCGGGCCGTCCCCGATCAGGACGATGCCGACGCTCTCGCCGTTCACGGGGACCCAGCCGCCGGCCCACTCGACCATGGGCGGCGAGGAGTTGAGGAGCAGCACGACCGCCAGCCCGGCCGTGCCGGCGGAGACGACGCAGCCCGTGGACTCCGCGACGACCCGGGGCAGCCGGCGGCCCCCGGCGACCAGCAGGGCGGCCCCGAGCAGCGGAACGGCGACGAGGAGGGGCAGCAGGTCGTTCATCAGCCGCGCAGCTCCGAGAGTTCGTCGGGGTCGATCGTGCCGTGCCGTTTGGAGACCTGCACGACGAGCGCGAGGAGCAGGGCGGTGACGGTGGCGCCGACCACGACGTCGGTGAGGGCCAGCGCCTGGACGACGGGGTCGACGACGGGCCGGGAGCCGGGCTTCAGATCGGAGAAGACGGGTGCGGTGGCGTCGTCGCGGTAGCCGACGGCCAGCAGCAGGACGTAGGTGGCGGACTGGCACACGGACAGACAGCCGACGGCGTGGATCAGATTGCGACTGGTGGCGAGGCCGTAGCAGCCCACCAGGAAGATCCATACCGCGACCAGGTACGGAAGGACGTCCATCATTTCCCCTCCCCCTCCTCGATCTCGACGGCCTGGTCCAGGAAGCGCGCCAGGAGCACCACGACCGCGCAGGCGACCTCCATGCCGATGGCCGCGTTGAGCAGCGGGACGAAGCCTGCGGAGGACAGGGTGTTGAACGTGTCGTACGGCAGCAGGGTGTTGGCGAGGAACGCGCCCGCGCCGATCAGGCCCGCGATGCCGGTGACGAGGTAGGCGGAGACGGCGAGGGCGTCGCCGACCTCGTACAGACCGACCGGGCGGATGCGTTCCAGGGCGCGGTAGTCGGCGCCCAGGTAGAGCAGGTGCAGGGAGGTCGCGGCGACGACCCCGCCCTGGAAGCCGCCGCCGGGGCTGAGCTGGCCGTGGGCGATGACGTAGAGGCCGGTGAGCAGGGCGACGGGCAGGACGACGAGGGCGTACCGGCGCACGGGCAGGGCCACGGGCTCGGGTTCGGGGCGGCCGCGGTGTTCGTCGCGGGTCTGCCGCAGCAGGACGACACAGCCGAGGACGGCCGCGAACAGGATGCTCATCTCGCCGAGGGTGTCGAAGGCCCGCTGGTCGAAGTTGACGGAGGAGATCGTGTTGGCGGTGTGCCGGGCGAGCGAGACCTGTACGGCCCGGTCGCCGTAGGGGTGCCGGTCGCCGCCGAAGGCGGGCAGTTCGAAACAGGCGGCACCGAGCAGCGCGGCGAGCCCCGCGGTGCCGACGGCCACGAGCCCGAGCCGGGTGCGCCGGTTCACTCCTGGCGTCCCTTCCGCCGCGCGCGCCGCCTGACCTTGTGCACGGCGAGCAGAAGCAGCAGCGGGGTCAGCGCGGAGCCCGCCGCGAGTTGCGAGAGCCCGACGTCGGGTGCCTGGAGCACCGTGAACAGCACGGCCAGCACCACGCCGAGGACGGACAGGACGAGGGCCTGGCGCACGGGGTCGCGGACCGCGACCGCCGTGGTGGCGGTGGCGGCGACGAGCAGCAGGCCACAGGCCAGCACGGCATCGATGACGGCGTCAGCCACGGCGCACCCCGCGGAATCCGCCGGACAGCGCGCGGGAGGCCACGACGTTGCCGCCGATCAGCAGCGCGCCGGTGGCCAGGAGCTTCGCCATGGCGCGGCTCGGCCCTTCGGCCACGCAGAGCGCCAGGACGACCGCGGCGCCGAAGCTGGCCACCGCCCAGGTGAGGCCCCAGGCGCGCGGCGGGTCCTCGGCCAGTTCGTCGGCGAGCAGCCGGGCGAAGACGAGGGTGCCGACCGGGCCGAGCAGGGCGAGGACCAGGGCGAGATCGACGTAGGACGGACGGTCGTAGCCCTGCGCGAGCAGCAGGAGGGCCGGGCAGGCCAGGGCGGTGGACAGGTTCTGGGCCACGACCCGGCGGCGCAGCGGGCCGGTGGCGACGCCCCACACGGTCGCCCCGACGCCCGCGCCGAGGGCGACGATCGCGACGAAAGTCCAGCCGTTCACCGGGCGGTCACCACCCGCCGCGCGGCGGTCGCCGCGAGCGCCCCCACGGCCGCGGCGGCCGTGCCGACCACGAACTCCAGGGTGTCCACCGCGCTGATGAGGACCAGCCACAGCACGGTGAGCGCGACCCACCAGGCCAGGACCTCGGCCGCGGTGAGCAGTGTCGTACGCCGGTCCATGCGCCACCTCCTCGGGCCCTGCCTCCACCGAAATGACCCCTGGTGCGGCTTTCACGCCATCCAAACACCGTGGCGGGGGCGGGCGGTGGCGGCGCGCGCGGGTCCGGTCCCGGAGTGCCCCGCCCGCACGAAGGGAAACTGCGGGTGCTCCCGACCCGCCGGGGGCGCGGCCGCATTGTCGGCTCGATCGCGGGTAATCGCCTTACGACGCAGGGAAGTTGAAGACTGGAGGACCGCATGGCCCGTACAGCCTTACGATCGCGTTCCGCGTTCCGCCTGCGCACCGGCAAGACCGGGACCGCCAAGACCGGCACGGCCAAGACGGAGACCGCCAAGACCGGGACCGGCCCGAAGAAGAAGGCCCCGAAGGACCCGAAGAAGAAGGCCCCGAAAGAGAGGACCGCGCCGAAGGAGAAGCGCAGCCTCCTCGCCCTTGTCCGCCGCTTCGTGGCGATGGTGGCCGCGTTCGCGTTCATGGTGGCGTTCGCCGTCGTGCTGGCCCGGCTCACCCTGGAGCCCTCGCCCGCGTCGGAGTCGCTCACCCACACCAATCTGCACCCGGGCCGTTCCCTGCGGGCCTATCTCGATCAGCCGGAACTGCGGGACGCCGCCAAGCAGATCGGCGGCAACCTGTTGCTCGGCATCCCCTTCGGCGTCCTGGTCCCCGTGCTCGCCCCACGCACCCGTGGCGTCCTGCGCGTGCTCCTGCTGACGGCTGTCGTGATGCTGCTGGTGGAGTTCGCCCAGGGCGCCATGATCACCGGGCGGGCCTTCGACATCGACGACGTCATCCTCAACACCACCGGAGCGCTGATCGGCTACGTCCTGCTGGGGCGGCGGCTGAGCCGGGCGGTGCACCGCTGAGGTCAGCGGACGGACAACTGCACGATGGCCGCCGTACCCACCACCACGATCAGTCCGCGCAGGACCGCCGGGTGGAGACGGCGGCCCGCCGCCGCTCCGGCCTGTCCGCCCACGGCGGAGCCGACCGCGAGCAGGGCGACGGCCGTCCAGTCGAAGTCGGCGACGACGAGGAAGAAGAGCGCGGCGACGGTGTTGACGACGGCGACGAGGACGTTCTTGACGGCGTTGAGGCGCTGCAGGCCGTCATCGAGGCGCAGCCCCATCAGGGAGACGTAGATGATCCCCTGGGCCGCGGAGAAGTAGCCGCCGTAGACGCTGGCCAGCGTCAGTCCGACGATCAGCGGCGGGCCGCCGTCGGCGGGCGCCGTGCGGCCCTCGCGGGTACGGCGGTCGCGCAGGCGCCGGCCGATCAGCGGCTGGAGGACGACCAGCACCAGCGCGAGGCCCACCAGGACCGGCACGATCCGCTCGAACGCCGAGGCCGGCAGGGCGAGCAGCAGCGTGGCACCCGTCAGGCCGCCCACCAGGGCACCGGCGCTCCACTTGAGGATGCGTCGGCGCTGGCCCGCCAGTTCCCGCCGGTACCCGATGGCCGCGCTGATCGAACCGGGGATCAGGCCGAGCGCGTTGGAGACCACGGCCGTGACCGGCGACAGGCCGACCGCGAGCAGCACCGGAAAGCTGATCAACGTCCCGGACCCGACGGCCGCGTTGACGGCACCGGCACCGAGGCCCGCGGCGAGGACGGCGAGCAGCTCTCCGAGATCTTCCATGAGGGGAGCTTAGAAACCGAACGCTTCGGCGAATACCGAATTGTCCCGCACACTCCCGACGGGTCCTGGGTCCTAGTGCCGGGTCCAGGTGAACTTGTCTCCGCCCACCCAGCGCACCACGTCCGGGTCGTCGAGGTCGTGGACCGTGATGCCCCACGCGGCGGCGGCCTCCAGGACATCGGTGACGGCTTTCGCCTCACCGACCACCTCTCCGTCGATCTCCACGATCCGGAACGGCGGTGTACCGGGCTGCACCCCGAGCACCAGGATTCGCGGATTCGAGATGTACGGGCTCGCGATTTCGGTCATGCAATAGAGCGTAGAGCGCATTGCGCAAGAGGGACATGAGAGGGCAAAGGCATCACTGCGTCCGCCGTGCGAGCCCCGTACGGCTGGGGAACCCTGGAGGAGGAGGTGGCGATGGACCCCGTCGAGGCACTGGACCGGATCGCCTTCCTGCTGGAGCGGTCCCTGGCGCCGACGTACCGCGTACGCGCCTTCCGTACGGCTGCCCGGGTGCTGGCGGCACTGCCCGAGGCGGAGGTGCGCGAGCGGGCGGAGGCCGGGACGCTGGAGTCGCTCAAGGGGGTCGGGCCGAAGACGGCGAACGTGGCGCGTGAGGCACTGGCCGGAGAGGTGCCGGGCTATCTGGAGAAGCTGGAGGGTGAGGCACCTGCCGGGCCGGCCGTGCGGGGCGGGCAGCGGCTGCGGGCGCTGCTGCGGGGCGACTGCCATCTGCACTCCGACTGGTCGGACGGCGGCAGCCCCATCGAGGAGATGGGCCGGACGGCGGCGGAGCTCGGGCACGAGTGGGCGGTACTGACCGACCACTCCCCGCGACTGACCGTGGCCCGCGGCCTGTCCCCCGAGCGGCTGCGCGAGCAGCTGGACGTGGTGGCGGAACTGAACACCACCTGGGCGCCCTTCCGGCTGCTCACCGGCATCGAGTGCGACGTCCTCGACGACGGTTCGCTCGACCAGGAAGAGGAGCTTCTGCAACGGCTCGACGTCGTGGTCGTCTCCGTGCACTCCAAGCTGCGCATGGACGCCCGCTCGATGACCCGCCGCATGGTGGCCGCCGTACGCAGTCCGCACGCGGACGTCCTCGGTCACTGCACCGGACGGCTGGTCACCGGCAAAGGCCGGCCGGAGTCGGAGTTCGACGCCGACGAGGTGTTCACCGCGTGCGCCGAGTCGGGCACCGCCGTGGAGATCAACAGCCGGCCCGAGCGGCTCGACCCGCCCCGGCGGCTGCTGCGGCGGGCCGTGGCGGCGGGCGCGCTGTTCTCCGTCGACACCGACGCGCACGCGCCCGGCCAGCTCGACTGGCAGATCCTCGGCTGCGCCCGGGCCGGGGAGTGCGGGGTGCCCGACGAGCGGGTGGTCACCGCCTGGTCCCTTGAGGAGCTGTTGGCCTGGACCCGGGAACGCCGGCTGCCCGCCGGAGTGAGCGGCCCCTGACGTGGTACTCGTGCGCCGCGGTGTGCTGTGCGGTGCGAGGAGGACGGGCTATGGAACGCGCGGCGGTGTTCGACGTCGACGGAACCCTGGTCGACACCAACCATCTCCATGTGGCGACCTGGTGGGAGGCGTTCCGCCAAGCGGGTCACGACGTGCCCATGCACGCCATCCACCGGGCGGTGGGCCTCGGTTCCGAGGACCTCGTCGCCCGTCTGATCGGCGAGAACCGGGCCGAGCGGGAGGCGGACTCACTGAGCTCCGCCCACAAGGCCCTCTACGGCCAGTACTTCGACCGGCTGCCCGCGCTGCGCGACGCGGGGCGGCTGCTGCGGCGCCTCGAGCACGAGGGCTGGGCGGTGGTGCTGGCGACCTCGGCGGGCGGTGCGGAACTGTCCGCGCTGCGCCGCGCCATCGGCGCCGACGACGCCATCACCGCCACCGCGAGCGCCGACGACGTCACCGAGGGAAAGCCCGCGCCGGAGCCCGTCGAACACGCCCTGGAACTGGCGGGCGTGCCGCCCGAACGTGCGCTGTTCATCGGCGACACCGTGTGGGACATGAAGGCGGGCAGCCGGGCCGGGGTGTGCTGCGTGGGCGTACTGTGCGGCGGCATCCCGCGCGCGGACCTGGTGGAGGCGGGCGCGGAGGCGATCTACGACGACCCCGCCCAGCTGCTCGCGTCCCTCGCGGACAGTCCCTTCGCCCGGCTGCCGTCCGAGCGGTGACACAGATCACGCCATAACGCGACAGGCCGGGGAACACCTAATGGTGGTTGCCCGTTGAACCACACGTGGGTGCGGATGGGACAGTGTCCCCGGGCCTCACCTTTTGCCCACAGGGACGATCGTTCGGCTGAAGCCCTGTGGAGCCTTTCGCCGAGTGGCGACCGCCATCCGCGCCCACATCAGGACCGCCCCGACCGTGATCCCCCGTCCGGTCGGGGCTCTCTCTTGTCCTGGCCCTTCCTCGGCAGGTTCCGCTTGACTTCGAGAGCACTCCAATTCGTAGCGTTCCCGGCATGAGCACTGCACAGCACAAGATCGGATCGGGCTTCGACGCCCGCAGCACCGCCGACGACGTTCTCGCCGGCCTCGACCTCACCGGCAAGCTCGCGGTCGTCACCGGCGGCTACTCGGGACTCGGCCTGGAGACCACGCGTGCGCTCACCAAGGCGGGCGCCCGGGTCGTCGTACCGGCCCGCCGTCCCGCGGTCGCCCGGGAAGCCGTGGCGGGCATCGACGGCGTCGAGGTGGACGAGCTGGACCTCGGCGACCTGGACAGCGTGCGCGCCTTCGCCGAGCGGTTCCTCGCCTCGGACCGCCGTATCGACTTCATGATCGACAACGCCGGGATCATGGCCTGCCCGGAGACCCGGGTCGGCCCCGGCTGGGAGGCGCAGTTCGCCACCAACCACCTCGGTCACTTCGCGCTCGTCAACCGGCTGTGGCCGGCGGTCGCCCCCGGCGCCCGGGTCGTCTCCGTCTCGTCCCGAGCCCACCACTTCTCGGGCATGCGCTGGGACGACGTCCAGTGGACGCGGGACTACGACAAGTGGCAGGCCTACGGACAGGCCAAGACCGCGAACGTCCTGTTCGCCGTCCACCTGGACCGGCTCGGCCGTGAATCCGGTGTCCGCGCCTTCTCGCTGCACCCCGGCGGCATCTTCACCCCGCTGCAACGGCACATCCCCAAGGCCGAGATGGTCGAGCGCGGCTGGATCGACGAGGACGGCGCGTTCCTCAACCCCGAGGGCTTCAAGACCCCGGAGCAGGGCGCGGCCACCCAGGTGTGGGCGGCGACCTCACCTCAGCTCGACGGCCTCGGCGGCGTCTACCTGGAGGACTGCGACATCGCCGAGCCCGCTGTCGACGGCGACCAGAGCAGCGGGGTCAAGGCCTGGGCGATCGACGCGGAGCAGGCCGCCCGGCTGTGGGAGCTGTCGGCGGAGCTGACCGGCGTGAACGCGTTCCGCGCCTGACCCGAGCGCTACCCGACCCGGCAGTAGACGCCCTGGCGGCGAGAGCCGCCAGACCGCCCACGATCCCGTGGGCGGTCTCCGGGTCGAAGACCTCGCCGTCTCGCGCCCGCAGGTCCACCCACGAGACGGCGACATCACGGAGCCACGAAGAAGTCGATCACGGTGCTCACCGTCAGTCGTTCCCCTCCCCCGCTGCCGTGGGGTCGACGGCCTCGCCGACGGTGTACGTCTCCTTGACCTTCACGTCGGAGACCCCGCGGCCCTCCGGGAAGACCCGTCGCCAGTCGCCGATGACGTGCAACTCGTCGGTGCCCATGGCGCGGACGACCATGAGGCCCTCCTCGTGGGCCTTGTAGGCCTTCATCCAGAGGTTGGCGAAGGCCTGGGAGCGGATGAGGTGCATCCAGTCGGGGCGGTAGAGCTCCCGGTTGTAGTTCGACTCGCCCATGGTGGAGACGAACTTGGAGTACATCGCCTTCACGTACTCCAGCGTCACGTCGTCGTCCTCGGCGATCGCCCGGTCCCGGGCGTCCTTCAGCGCGACGCGGAACTTCTCCAGGAGGCTCTCGGTCGCGCCCGAGGTGAACGACTCGTGGATCTCCGGCGGTTCGCACAGCCCGTACTTCGGACCCGACAGGCGCAGCAGCAGGCGCAGGGTCGGTTCGGTGACCCAGAGCGGTCCTGGCTCGTCGCGGTTGCCGATCGGGTTGGGCAGGTGGGCGTCGTGGTCCCACTCGGAGGGGGTGATCAGATGGACGCCGGCACGCCGACGGTCGTGGTCGAAGCCGGTGGAGTGTTCCAACTGGCCGATCGGCAGATGGGTCTTGAGCGCCGACAGGTAGGCGCCGTTGATGTCGAGGGCGGTCACCTCGTGGGCGCCGGAGGGGAGTTCGGTCCGAGCCCACTTGGGTCGGGCCTCCCAGATCCGGTCCGCGCCGCGGGCGGACTGCTTGCGCAGGATCTCCGGGATCCAGGGGTGCGCCACGACGTCGTAGCGCCCGCCTTTGCGGGTCTCGTCCAGCAGCGCCATGGCGTCCGGGATGGCCCGCTTCACCAGGGCCGCGGTCGCCGCCTCCAGATCGCCGCTGTGCTTCTCCAGGGCGGCGGCCACCGCGGCACCGATCGGGTCGGGGTCCTGCGAGGCGGTCTGCATACGGCGTCCGACGGGGACGACACGGACCGGCTCGGCGGCGCGGTCGCTCCGCGCGGGGGCCGGCTTGCGGTCCTCGGCCGAGGCAGGCTCCTCGCGCCGGGGCGGAGCGACCGGGGACGCCACCGGATCCGGCTCCACGGGCGCCGGCGTACCGCAGTCGGCGGGGTCCAGATGCTGGGGGAAGCCCGCGACCTGGTGCCGGGCGGGCATACCGCACAGGACGCAGGGCCGCGGAGCCGACAGGGCCTCGACCTCGTCCGGCTCACCCGTCTCGCCGGTCCCGTCCGGGGCCTGGTCGCCGTCGTCGGCGTCGGTCCCCGGCTCTACGACGTGCTCGGCGCCCGGCGTCCCGGCCGCCTCCTCCGTCCGCGCCGCCAGTTTGGCCTGCGCCCCCTCCAGGAAGTACGCGTACTTCTCACGCACGGCCCCGCTCGGGTCCCGCCCCGCTTCCCAGCCACCGACGGTGGAGGGACTGACGCCGAGCGCCTGGGCCACCTGGGAACGGGAGAGGTTGAGGCTCTCCCGCAGCTCGCGCCGCACATCGGCCGGTGGCAGCGGCACCTCCTGGCGGGCGCCCGCCAGGAGTGCGTCGATCGCCTCGAAGTCCGTCATCCGGTCACCGCCGTCGGTCCCGCGGTCCGGCGCCGCCGCACGGGCAGCGTCTCGCAGGCCCGGGTCGGTCCGGCGAGCAGATCGAGCACGTCGATGCCGAAGTGCGCGGCGAGCGCGTCGCAGTCGGCCAGGCTCCAGGCGGCGCTGCCGGACTGCCGGCGGCTCACCTGCGCCTGGCTCACCCCGAGCGCGACGGCGACCTCCGCCTGCGACTCACCCGTCGCGTGCATCAGCGCGGCGACCGAAGACCTCACACGTTCTCCCAAGGACAGTCCCACCCCGCCAACCCTACCTGGCCTCATGCGTCAACCGTATGAACCATGCTGGATGCGCAAGACAGAGTTGCATCCTCGCCGCCCGGGTACTCGGTCCGCCCCACCATGGGGCATGCCCGAGAGGAGCCGAACGTGAGCAGGATCGTTGTCACGGGCGCCACCGGAAACGTCGGCACGAGTGTGGTGCGTCTGCTGTCGGAGGATCCGGAGGTCGGCTCCGTGCTGGGGCTGGCGCGCCGGATCCCTGACTGGTCGCCGCCGAAGACGGACTGGTCGGCGGTGGACCTGTCGTCGCAACAGGCGGATCTGGAGAAGGAGTTCGCGGGCGCGGACGCGGTGGTGCATCTGGCCTGGGCGTTCCAGCCGACGCACGATCCGGCGGCGACCTGGCGGACGAACGTGCTGGGCTCCATCCGGGTCTTCGAGGCGGTGGCCGCCGCCGGGGTGCCTGCGCTGGTGCACGCGTCGTCGGTCGGCGCGTACTCGCCGGGGCCGAAGGACGAGGCCGTGGACGAGTCGTGGCCCACGCACGGCTGGCCGGATGCCGCGTACTGCCGGGAGAAGGCGTATCTGGAGCGGGCCCTGGACACCTTCGAGCGTGATCACGCCGAGGTGCGGGTGGTGCGGATGCGGCCGGCGTTCCTGTTCAAGCGGGAGTCGGCGAGCGAGCAGCGCCGTATCTTCGGCGGCCGCTTCCTGCCGGGCCCGCTGGCCCGTCCGGAGCTCCTGCCGTTCCTGCCCGACATCCCCGGGCTGCGGGTCCAGGCCCTGCACACGGACGACGCGGCCAAGGCGTACCGCCTCGCGGTCCACTCCGATCTGCGCGGCGCCTTCAACCTGGCGGCCGAGCCGCCGGTCGACGCCGAGCTGCTCGGCGAGATGCTCGGCGTCGACCGGCGGGTCCGGCTGCCCCGCACCGCGGCCCGCTCGGCGCTCGCCGCCGCCTGGGGACTCCATCTCCTCCCGGCCTCCCCGCACCTCTTCGACGCGGTCCTGCGCCTCCCGCTGATGGACTGCACCCGCGCCCGTACGGAACTGCGCTGGAACCCCGAGCACACGGCGAACGAGGTGCTGGAGGAGTTCCTCAAGGGTTTCCAGCAGGGCGCGGGAGCGAGCACGGATCCGCTGCGGGGGCGGAAGGTGGGCTGACGCCGACGCCTGTGCCGTCCCAAGGACGGCACAGGCGTGTGTGCGGGCGGTGGAGGAGGCGGCGCACGGCCGGGGTCAGTCGGAGGGCTCCTCCGGTACCGGGTGCTCGGAGTGGACGCCGGCCTGGCGCGGTGCGCCCTGGCGGCCGGTGCCCGCCTCGTCGGTGTCGGGGACTTCGGCGTCGGGTTCTTCCGTGTCGGCCGCCTCGGGATCCGCGTCCCAGGGGTCCTCGCCCTCACCTGCCTGCTGGTCCGGCATGTCCCGCGGTACGGGTTCGTCGCCGGGGCCTTTGCCGTGGTGGTCGGCCATGGCGCCCTCCCTTCGCGTGGTCCGGGCGACTCGCGAGTACCTCCGCCCTCACCGGCGAAACCTCAGTGCGGAGTCCGCTCCTCCAGCGCGGTGCGCCAGGCCGGGTGGGGTCCCTCGGGCGCGGGCTCGGGGCGGCGGCCGCCGCGGGCGAAGAAGTCGGCCAGCGGCAGGATCGCGGCGCCGACGGTGACCGCGTCGGGGCCGAGCCGGCCGAGGTCGATGGTGACCTTCTCGGCCGGGTGGCGCAGGGCGTAGGAGGAGGCGTGGCGGCGTACGGCGGGCAGGAAGCGGGTGCCCAGCTGGAGGCCGGCCCAGCCGCCGATGAGGATGCGCTCGGGCTGGAAGAGGTTGATGAGGTCGGAGAGGCCGGCGCCCAGGTACTCGGCGGTCTCCTCCAGCACGGCCAGCGCCACCGGGTCGGGCGCACCGCCCTCGGCCGGGTACGCGGCGGCCAGCATCGCGGTCAGCGCGGTCTCCTCGTCGGCGCCCTCGGACGGCCGTCCGCCCTCCTCGCGCCAGCGGTCGAGCAGCGACTCGGCGCCCGCGTACGCCTCCAGGCAGCCCAGCGCACCGCACCGGCAGCGGCGCCCCCTGACCCGTACCGTCAGATGACCCCATTCGACCGCCCGCCCGTTCTCCACCTCGGGCGTGACGAGACACGCGCCGACGCCGGACCCGAAGAGGACGACGACCGCGTTGTGCGCACCGCGCCCACCGCCGAACCACATCTCGGCCTGGCCCAGCGTCTTGGCGCCGTTGTCGATGAAGTACCGGACGGTCTCGGGCAGTCGGGAGGTGGAGCGGAGCAGTTCCTCCAGCGGGACCGCGTCCCAGCCGATCGTCTGCCCGTGGACGACGGCGCCCCGGTCCGGGGAGTGCTCGACGATGCCGGGGACGCCGATGCCGACGCCGAGGAGGCGGTCGGGGGCGATGCCGGCGGTGTCGAGCACCTCGGCGACGCCGTCACGGATGTGGCCGACGATGACCTCGACGTCGTAGCCCTGGCGCGTCAACGGGCGTTCGGCGCGGGCGAGTTCGGTGAGGGTCAGGTCGAACAGCTCGATGCGCACCCGGGTCTCGCCGACGTCGACACCGATCATGTGGCCGCTGCCGGGCGCCACCCGCAGCAGGGTGCGGGGGCGGCCGCCGTCGGAGTCGACGCTGCCGGCCTCCTCCAGCAGGCCGTCGGCGACCAGGTCGGCGACGACGTTGCTCACCGAGCCGGAGCTCAGGCCCGTGGCCGGGCCGAGCTCGAAGCGGCTGAGAGGGCCGTCGAAGTAGAGCCTTTGCAGCACGGCCGTGCGGTTGGCCCGCCTCAGATCGCGTACCGTGCGCCCGTTCCGCCCCGCCATGTTTGTCCCCCTTCGAACCCTGTCCGACCTGCAACATACCTCTGCGGGAGCACTTTCCACGACCCCTTAATTCACGATGTGAACTATGAGAGCTCCGCGATCTCGGTCAATGCGGCGAGCAGTTCCGGTGCAACCGCTTCCTGTCGCCAGCGCCGATCCCCCTCGTCCATCTCCCTCGGAACCGTCTCGGCGAGCATGATCAGGTAGAGATAGGCACGGTAGAGGGCGTAACGGAGACGGGCCGCCACATCGAACCCGGCGCGGCCGCCTTCCTCCCGGTAGCCGGCCAGGAACGCCTCGTCGGTCCTGATGTCGCCGAGCAGCGCGAGCGAGACGAAGTCGGCGAGGGGGTCGCCCCAGAACATGCGCTCGCCGTCGATGAGCCCGCCGATCCGGGCGCCCCCGTCCGGGCGCTCCACCAGGATGTTGCCGGTCCACAGGTCGAAGTGGACGAGGCGCGGGACGGTCACCTCGTCCAGCGCGCCGTACGCGGGACGGAGCGCGTCCGTCACCTCGTCGACGGGGCGGGGCAGTTCGGCACCGTAGCGGCGGGCGTCTTCGAGGACCGCGTCGAGCATCCCCGTGAACGCGGTCCGCCAGTCGGGGGCGAGCGGGCCGAGGGCGCCCGACGGGTAGCCGAAGGCGGGGCCGGTCACACGGTGGAGGCGGGCCACCTGGCGGCCCAACTCCGTACGCAGGACTTTCTGTTCGGCGCCGGTGAGCTGCCCGTCCCAGGGATCGCCGGGGACGGCCGTCATCAGCAGATCCTCCCGCCCGAGGATCACGACCCGGGGCGCCGGCACGTCCACCTCGGCGGCCCCGCGGTAGAACTCGGCCTCCGCCACGAGGAGTCGACGCTCGTGGCTCAGTCCGGGGACGGTCTCGGCGGGCGGCACCTTCAGCACATAGCGGCTGCCGTCGGCGAGGACGAGTTCCTCGACCGTGTTGTAGGTGCCGCCGGTCAGCGGGCGCAGCTGGGCGAGGTGCCCGGGTGGCAGACCCGCCTCCTCCAGGATGCGCCGAGCCCGTGCCCAGGAGTCCACCACCGTGCGCCCACCTCTCCCCTTCGCGACGCTTCGGTCAGCCCGCC
This sequence comes from Streptomyces sp. NBC_00019, assembly GCF_045041015.1. Lineage (NCBI taxonomy): Bacteria > Bacillati > Actinomycetota > Actinomycetes > Kitasatosporales > Streptomycetaceae > Streptomyces > Streptomyces sp. NBC_00019. Next base: position 9,241,438 of record NZ_CP108302.1, on the reverse strand, counting down.
GTGTACACGTCCTCGACGTAGCGCCCGTCCGCGATCAGCCCGTCGAGCCATTCCCCGGCTGCCGCCGCGTCGGCGTCCGCCGTGTGCTTCCGGTACAGCGTACGGAACGCCTCCCGGACACCCGGCGCCATCCGTGAACCGTCGCCGCAGACGTACATCCGGGCTCCCACGGCGAGCAGGGCCCAGACCTCCTCGGCCTCGGCGGCGATGCGGTGCTGCACGAAGCTCACCTCGCCCTGCGGGGCGGCGCTGAAGGCGGGGCGCAGGGAGACGGCTCCGGCGGCCTCGACCGCGCGCAGTTCCTCGGCGTGCAGGAAGTCGGCGTCGGGGGCGTCGCAGCCGAAGTAGCAGAGGGCGGGGGTGAGTTGGGCGCCCGAGGCGAGCGCTGTCGTACGGTCGGCGATCGCACCGCGGAACGGGGCGAGCCCGGTGCCCGCGGCGATCATGACGACGGGGGCGGAGTCGTCGACACGGAAGGCTTCGCGGCAGGGCTGGACGCGGGCGTACACGGTGTCGCCGGGTTCGCCGGTGGCGAGGTACCCGGACCCGGTGCCCCGGTACCGGCCCCTGCCCGAGCGGGCGGGGGCCGCCGGCAGGGAGACCATCAGGTCCGCGTGCCGGGCGTCGGCGGCGGGCGAGAAGGAGACGGAGTAGTGGCGCGGGCGCAGCGGGGTGTGGATCTCCAGGAGCTGCGGCCGGTCCAGGGTGCCGCGCAGGGCGGGGTCGTCCTCGATCACCTCGACGAGGGTGCGCGGGTCGTCGGCCGCCGCCGTCGGCAGGGCGGCGCGCTCGGGCGGGCAGGGGTTGGCGGCGGCGAGCGCGGCCAGTTGGCCGGAGCTCGGGCGCTCCTGCAACCCGACGTGGTGCGTGAGGAGTTGACGTACCGTCACAGGCCGGTCCACGGCGATGCCGTCGCGGCGGGGGCGCGCGGCCCGGATGTCCAGGACGGTGTCCGGGTCGGCGCGGAGGGCCGCGGCGGCGCGGTCGACGAGGGCCGGGGCGTCGGCCGGCAGGACGGTGAGGTGGTCGGCCGTTGCGTCGCCCTTGCGCACCGGGGCTGGGAGGTGCTGTGGACTGGACGCGCCCCGAGACGGTGGTGTGGCGCAACCGTGCGCTGATGCTCTTCGACCGGGTCTCCGTGCCGGTCGCGGTGTGCGATGTGTACGGCGCGGTCCAGCTCGCCAATCCGGCGATGGCCACGGAGTGCGGTACGACGCCGGGGCGGCTGCGCGGCCGGGATGTGCTGGAGTTGTTCCGGCCGCAGGAGGCGATGCAGGTGGAGCGGATCGCCGAGGCGCTGCGGCTGCGCCACCGGTCGCGTTATCAGGTGTCGGTGTGCTGGCGGGCGCCCGGCGGTGTGGAGCGGTTCGGGGAGCTGACGGCGGACCCGGTGAGCGACAGCGTGCACGAGACACCCACGCTGCTGGTGATGCTGCGGATGCTGGGTGAGCGTGAGCGGCCCGCGGTGGACCCGGTGCGGGTGACGCCGGTGGAGGCCCGGATCCTGGCGCTGCTCGCGGGCGGCGCCACCACGGCCAGGGCGGCCCGGGAGACCGGGCTCACCTCGGACGGCGTCACCTATCACCTGCGGCGACTGTCCGCGCGCTGGGGCGCGGACAACCGTACGGAACTGGTCGCCCGCGCCTATGCGCTGGGGGTGCTGACGCCCGGGGTGTGGCCGCCGATGCCCGCGTAGGCCGTGCCCGCGCCCACCGGGGCTCCGAAGCGGGCGAGGGTGTGCCAGACCTTCTTCAGGCCCTGGAGTTCGTACCGTCCCGTGCGGGCGGCGTCCCCGATGATCCGCGGGTCGATCCGCCCGTCCTCGGCGATCCGGGCGCCCAGCTCGGCGTACTCCTCACCGCGGTAGTCCGCGTGCCGGCGCAGCCGCTCCACGGTGATCCGGTACCCGGGATGCCACTCGACGGGGCAGGGCAGCAGCCGCGCCGCCGCCTCGACGGGTGTGCCGCGGTAGCACGCGTCCAGGACGAGCGCGGCCACGTCCGTGGTGAGGGAGACGCCCCCGTGGACCTGTGCCTCGATGTAGTCGTTGAGGGCGTCCTGTTCGTCCGCCTCCGCCAGTGCGACCAGCGACATGCCGGCGGCGACGCCGAAGTGGGCCGGCTCGGCGGCGCTGTCGGGATAGCAGAAGGTGGCCCGGGACAGGGCCGCACCGGTCAGCCGGAAGTGCGAGGAACCGAAGCGCGGGGCGGCGCCGACCACCTGGCGCCGGAAGTCCAGCGCGCCGTACACGGGCCGGTCGTCCGCGGCCGCCTCGTCGTAGGCGCCGCCGAAGATCCGGCTCTCCCAGCGCCAGCGGTCGCCGCCGGGGTGCGCGGTGAGGCCGCCGTTGCTGGTGCCGGTCACGAACTGCGACCGGTAGACGCCGTCCCGCGCCAGCGCCTCCAGGATGCCCACCCCGCCGGTCGGCCGGTCGGGGTGGAAGTTGAGCGTGATGCGTACGTCCGGGGCGACGGGCGGCCCCGCCGACCGCTCCGCCACGTGCCGCAGCGCCGCCCTCGCCCCTGCTGAGCGGACGTTCTCGAAATTCACTGGTTCCTCCTCGCCGGGGCCGTCTATCCTGACTGAACCTAGGGGCACTAGTTTTTTTACCCTCAGGTTTCGGCAACAACATGACGCCCCCAGGAGGCTCCCCCATGAGATCACTGACCGAGCACGACATTCGCGACTCTTTTGTGAACTGTTCCAAGGGGGAGGCCAAACGCGTGGCCGTGCCGCGCGATCTCGACGAACGCCCCTGGGACGATCTCGACTTCCTCGGCTGGCGAGATCCCGGGGCGCCCGACCGCAGCTACCTGGTCACCGAGCGGGGCGGCCGGCTCGTCGGTCTGACGCTGCGCCTGACCTCCGCACACCGAGGCTTCCTGCACCGCAGCATGTGTTCGCTGTGCCTGACGACCCATCCGGGCGGCGGCGTCTCGCTCATGACCGCGCGCAAGGCGGGTACGGCCGGGCGGGAGGGCAATTCCGTCGGTCTGTACATGTGCACCGACCTGGCCTGTTCCCTCTACGTCCGCGGCAGGAAGGTCCCGCCGAGCACCCTGCGGATCGAGGAGAGTCTGACGCTGGAGGAGCAGATCGCCCGCACGACGGGCAATCTGTCCGCCTTCATCGACAAGCTCCACGCCTGACTCAGTCCACGGCGAGCACGATCTTGCCCCGGTTCCCGCGCCGCTCCAGCTGCTCGTGGGCGGCGCGCGCCCGCGCGAGGGGCAGCACGGTCTCGACCGGTACGCGATAGGCGCCCGCGGCGACCCGCTCGGCCAGTTCGCGCAGGTCGGCGCGGGGGTCCCAGCCGTGGCGCTGTCGGTTGGTGAGCTGGAAGCCGAGGATCGCCGCGTTCTTCGGGTAGAAGTCGCGGGTGTCGATGGTGCTGGGCGCCAGGGCGACGTTGGCGAGCGCCACGACCCGGCCGCCGTGTCCGACCTGGCGCAGGCTCCGCGCGAAGGCGGCGCCGCCGACGATGTCGAGGACGACGTCGGCTCCGCGCCCGTCGGTGAGCCGCAGCACCTCCTCGACCTCGGCCTCGTCGGGGTACGCGGAGGTGTCGAGGGTGGTGTGGGCGCCGAACTCCCCCGCCCAGGCAGCCTTCTGTGCCGATCCGGCGAGCGCGATGACGCGGGCCCCGGACTCGGCGGCGATCTGCACGGCCGCGGTGCCCACCCCGCTCGCGGCGGCCTTCACCACCACGGTGTCCTCCTTGGTGACCTTGGCGAGATGCCGTACGCAGTACCAGGCGGAGAGCCAGGCGATGGGCAGCGTCGCCGCCTCGGTCAGCTCCACTCCGTCCGGCAGGGCGACCACCTGGGTGACGGGCACGGCCGCCAACTCGGCGTAGAAGCCCGGTGACTTCACCCCGTCCAGCGCGACCACCCGCTGCCCGACCGCGAAGTCGCTCACCCCCTCCCCCACCGCGGCGACGACACCGGCCGCCTCGGCGCCCGGGATCAGCGGGAGCCGCCCGGCCCGGTGGTAGACACCGGCCCGCAGCAGGGCGTCCACACGGTTCACTCCGGCCGCGGCGACCCGTACGAGCACCTCCCCCGGCCCCGCCACCGGATCCGGCACCTCGGCCTCCACCAGCACCTCGGGTCCGCCGAACTCCTCGATCCGCACCGCGCGCATACCCCACCCGCTCTCGTCGCGACTGACACCTCTTGAACAGGTGTCACTCTGCGACACCGGTTCAAGAGGTGTCAAGAGCCTCGCGCGGCAGGTAAGCTCGCCCTCATGACCAGCACCGACCCCGAGCTCGCCTTTCCGTTCGTCGGCGGCCGCCCCTGTCTGGACTTCGTGGCCACGCTCGGCAAGCGGCACGCCACGCCCAAGGAGCGGCTGCCGGACCCCGCCGCGCTGGCCCGCTGGCTGACGGAGGCGGAACTGACCGTGGGCGAGGAGCCGGCGCACGCCACCGCGCGGGATCTCGCCGACGCGCGCGTGCTGCGAGAGGCCGTCAACCGTCTCGTACGCACCGCGATGGCCGGGCGGGAGCCGGAGGCCGCCGATGTCGAACTGGTCAACGACGCGGCGGCCAAGCCCGATCTGGCACCCCAGCTGGGAGAGGCACGCTGGACGGCCCGGCATCCGGCACGGGCCGCCCTGGCGACGGTGGCCCGGGACGCCGTACTGCTGGCGGGCGGGCCCCTGATCGAGCGGGTCAAGGAGTGCGGGAACCCGGCCTGTTCCCTGCTGTTCCTCGACGACTCCCAGGCCCGGCGCCGCCGTTGGTGCTCGATGGACCGCTGCGGCAACCTCGCGAAGGTCTCCGGTTACCGGTCCCGCAGCCGGGCCGCCACCACCCGGTGAAGGTGGACCAGGACGTCGTAACTGCGGGCGAGTGCGGTGTCGTCCGGGCCGTCCGGGTACGCCGTTCCGATGCTGCGTGTCGGCCGCGCCCCGAGCAGCCATGCGCGGGCGGGTGAACCCACGGACCTCATGTCGAGCACGTAGTCGCGGTGGCGCACCCGGTCCAGGGTCCGCTCGTTGCTGCCCGGCCCTGCCGGACCCAGCGTCCAGCGCCGGACCGTCTCGTCCTCCTGTCCGGTGGCGTTGAACGAACCGCTGTCGAAGGTCAGGCCGATGTTCACATACCGCGAGCCGAGGCTGTCGCGCAGGAAGGCGCCCTGCACCTTCGGGTAGTGGGCCGGGTCGTCCGGGACGTAGCCGATGTGGTTGTTGTGCGCCGACAGCAGCACCCTGGTGCCGGTGTGCCGTTGCCACCAGACGACGTTGTCGGCCATCGCCTCGTCGCGGTAGCGCATGGCCGCGGCGAGTTGCGCCGGGTCCTCGAAGTCGAAGGCGTACTGCCGGGCGGTCCGGTCGATCGCGATCGCGTTCCGCAGGCTCAGGTCATCGACTCCCGCCTTCTCGACCAACTCCAGTGCCTCGCCGGTGCGTCGGGCCATGTCCTTGCGTTCGGCGTACGGCTTCGCCAGGTACTGCTCGATGTACGTGCCGGTCTGGGTCATGGGCCGTAGTCCGCGATAGAGCTCGGCGAGGCGGGCGCTCGACTCCGGGTGGGCGGCGGCCACCGCGTCCCCGACGGAGTCGTACAACTCCGGTCCCGTCCAGGCGAGATCGTCGCCCAGGAAGCGGACGGGGTCGTCGGGGTGGCGGACGTTGTAGGCGCGCATCCACTCCAGGAGTCGCAGATAGTCGGTGTTGTTCCACCACAGGTAGTCGCGCTGGAACTCCTCCCGCATGATGCGCCGGACGTCGCCCTTGCCGTGCAGCACATAGTCGTTGAGGCGCAGACCGGTGCTCCAGGGCGCCTCCAGGGCGAAGGTGCGGAAGCCCTCCTCCTCGACGAGGTGGCGGAAGACGCGGTCCTTGAGGGCGAAGAAGTCGTGGGAGCTGTGGGTGGCCTCGCCCAGACCGACGACGCGGGCGTCGCCGATCATCGGGTCGAGGGCGCGCAGATCGCGGGTGTCGCCGCCCGGTTCGACCGTGCGCAGGGGGAGGGCCGCCCGGTCGAGGGTGTCGACGACCGTGGGGGTCGGTGTCGCGGCGGCCGGGGTGCCGGCCGCCAGCGCGATGAGCAGGGTCAGGAGTGTTCCGATCCTCTTCATCGTCCGAGGCTTTCCCACCGGGCGGGCGGCGGCCATCCGGCTGTCCTCCGTCACGAAGTGCGGAGAACCCCCGGTCGCCACTGGGGATCGCGGCCGAGGAAGGCGAGCAGCGCGTCAGCCCTGCCGGAGCCGTCCGGCACCTTCCGGGCGGGTGCGAACACCCGGTAGGAGTCCCGGAGATGATCCACGAGCCGTTCCGCGACCGGCCAGATCCCCTCGGCCAGTTCCTCCGTCAACGGCGCGTCCTGGCCGGTCGCGACCGCGATGTCCCAGGCGTGCACGGCCGCGTCCATCGCGGCCGCCGCGGCGGCCAGTGGCAGCGGCATCGGTCCGAGCGGGGTCGGCACCTCGTCCGCGTCGGCGGGCAGACCGGCGTACGCGTCCGCCACCAGGCGCAGCACCGCCTCCAGCTCCGCCGACGGGTCCGCGGCGAGTGCGTCGGCCGGGGCGAAGGGGTCGGAGTCCGGACGGCCACCGGTGATCGCGAGGCCATAGCCCTGCTGGTCGACACGGGCGTGGTTGAGAACCTGCCGGGCCGTCCACTCGGTGCACGGCGTCGGCGCTCCCCATGCCGATTCCGGCACCGCCACGACCACCGCACGCAGGTAGCCGTGCGCTCCCATGAGAACCTCAAGACCCCGGGTGTCCGTCATCACTGCTCTCCCCACTTGCCGTCGACGGGTTTGTACGAACAATCTAGGCGTCGTTGCGGACAGTTACGGTCCGCAATGTGTGAAGGCGCGCAACTGTGGAAGAGGGCAGCCTGAGGATGCGAGATGTACGTGAGTGGACGGCGTCCCTCGTGCGCTTCGTGAAGCAACGCAGGGATCCGGTGGTCGTACAGACGCTGCGGTCGGCGGCCGCGGCGACGATCGCCTACGTCATCGCGCTGCGCCTGAGTCCCGAGGCGGCCCCGCTCACCGCGCCCCTGACCGCGCTGCTGGTCGTCCAGGTCACCCTCTACGCGACGCTCACCAACGGCATCCGCCGGGTGAACGCCGTGGTGGCCGGCGTCCTCGTCGCCATCGCCTTCAGCCTGCTGGTGGGGCTCACCTGGTGGAGTCTGGCCCTGCTGATCCTGGCCTCGCTCGGGGTGGGGCATCTGGTCAAGGTCGACGAGTACGTGCCCGAGGTGGCGATCAGCGCGATGCTGGTCCTCGGGGTCACGACCGTCGGGGACACCGCGTGGGCGCGGGTGCTGGAGACGCTGATCGGCGCGGTCGTCGGGCTCGGCTTCAATCTGCTGCTCGCGCCGCCGGTGTGGGTGGACGAGGCGGGCGAGTCGATCGAGGGGCTCGCGCGCCGGGTACGGCAGTTGATGCTGCGCATGGGCGAGGAGGCCGCGGGCCGTACGCCGGTCGAGCACGCCACGGAGCGACTGCACGAGGCGCGGCGCCTGGACCACGACATCGTCGAGGTGGACGCGGCCCTCAAGCAGGCCGAGGACAGCCTGCGGCTCAATCCGCGTGTCCGCGAGGGCCTGCTGCACCGGGTGGTGCTGCGCACCGGTCTCGACACGCTGGAGATCTGCACGGTTGTCCTGCGGGTACTCGCGCGCACCCTCACCGACCTCGCCAAGGAACGCGAGTCCGAGCGGCTGTTCGCACGGCAGGCGGGCGCCGCCGTGGAGCAGCTGCTGTCGGAGATCGCCGACGCCGTGGTGAGCTTCGCGGTGCTGGTCACCGCCGATGTCTCCCGCAGCGCCGAGTCGGCGGAGGAGCGGCTCGCCTCCCAGCTCCGGCACGCCGCGGCCACCCGCGACAAGCTCGCCCAGCTGCTCCTGGAGGAGGTCCAGCGCGACGCCCGGCAGTGGCAGCTGCACGGCGCCGTGCTCACCGAGGTGAACCGCATCCTCGACGAGCTGGACACCGAGCACCGCTCGCACCGGCTCCTGGAGGAGCTGGACCGCACCTCCCGGGAGCAGCGCGAGCGGATGCCGCGGCTGACCCGGCTTCAGGAGCGGCTGCGCAGGAACCGTCCCGCCCTCGCCCGTCGTTCTAGGTGACGTAGTCACCAGGGCTGACCAAGGGGGCGAGCAGGATGACCGGCGTACGCATCGACGGGAACACGCTGAGGCTGCCCGGCGGGGTGGCGGTGCGGTTCATCCGCACCCTGCGCCTGCCGGAGACGGGCACGCATCCGCTGCCACCGGGACTCGGGGAGTTCCCGCTGCGCCGGGTCGCCGACCACGCGGACCGCGTGCCCGAGGCATGGCGGGCGCGCGGCGGGGTGATGCTGCCCGTGTATCTGCGCGAGGCGATGTGGCTGAGCTTCGGCGGCACCACCGAGCCGGCCGCGCTCCAGGTCGGGGTGGGCAAGGTGTGCGCGGTCTCGGGCAAGCCGTGGAGCGGCCGGCTCTCGCGCAAGCCGCAGAACTACGTCGTACTGCCCCGGCAGCCGTGGCTGGACGGCATCAACTCCGGGACGGGCACGGTCAAGCAGTTCGTGGCTGTGCCGCTCGGTCTGGGTGCGACCGTCGAGGGGCAGGTCACGGGCGAGGAGGTGTGGGGCGGCGTACAGCTGCAGTCGTTCCCGCTCAAGGACGAGCCGCTCGTGCGGTGGCGCGAGTCGCGGGAGCGGGAGCGGGAGCGCCGCGCCAGGGCGCCGATGCACGCCCCCTCCTTCGGGGCCGCCCCGCAGATGATGGCCGCCCCGGCCCCCGCCGCCCCGGCCGGTATGGGCCTCGGTGTCGGCGGTTCGATGCGCCAGGAGGTCTACAAGGACGACCGTCCCCTGTCCGACTGGGCCGAGCGGCCCGGCGGCCGGGTCTTCGTGCACCTGGTGACGCCTCCGCAGTGGCGTCGCATCACCGGCGAGGAGCCCCCGCCGTCGCCCGTGGACCGCTCGGCGTACACACAGGCGGGGCTGCCTTGGTACGACTACTACGACCAGGACGCGGAGGATCTCGCCCCCACGGACGCCCTGGAGGGTGTGAAGCCGGTCGGCGACTGGCTCGGCGACGATCACGAACCCTGGCAGGAGCCGTACCCGGCGCAGGTGCTGCCGCTCAAGGACGCGCCGGGCAAGCCGGTGGAGGACGGCGACTGGTAGAGCCGTTTGCACGTGAGGGGTGGTCCACGTCAAGGTGGTGACGGCTGAGGCAACCGACCATCCGAGGTGCGTGCATGGGCAGGGGCGGCTGGAGCAGGCGGCGATTCGTCGCCGCCCTCGCGGGGACGGGGGCCGCGGCGGCGGGCTGCGGCGAGTCGCCGGGCTCTGCGGCGTCGGCGCCCACGACGCCCGCCACGGCCTCGCCGCCTCCGACGCCCCGGGCTCCTGAGGCAACCGCCCCCAGTGCCTCACCGACGCCCACCGGCCCCCGCCCTCTCCACCTCGGCACCTACACCTCCGTCGAGGGCGGCGGCACCGGCATCGGCTTCGCCACCTACGACCCGGCGACGGGCGAGGTGACCGCCGGCAGGACTCTCACCGGTGTCGGCGACCCGTCGTATCTCGCCCCGCATCCCGACGGCCGCACGCTCTACGCGGTGAACGAGCGGGAGCAGGGGGCCGTGACCGCCGTACGGATGGCCGACCGCACGGTTCTGGGCAGCCGGAGCACGGGCGGGGGTGCGCCCTGTCATGTGTCGGTGCATCCGGACGGGCGCTGGCTGCTGAGCGCCAACTACGGCTCGGGCAGCGTGGCGGTGCATCCGATCGACGACACGGGGGCGATCGGTGAGCGCGCCGACCTCGTCACCCACTCCGCACCGGAGCCCGGGCCCGGCCAGGAGGGCCCGCATGCCCATCAGATCGTCACGACTCCCGACGGCGGCCATGTCCTCGCCGTCGACCTGGGCACGGACACCGTCTACACCTATCGGCTCGACGAGCGGACCGGGAAGCTCACCGAGGTCGCGCAGGCGCACACCCGGCCGGGCGCCGGACCGCGCCATCTGACCTTCCACCCCGACGGCCGGTACGCCTACCTGGCCAACGAGGTCGACAACACGGTCGCCGTCTGCGCCTACGACACGAAGACCGGCCGCCTCACCGTCGGCGAGGCACAGTCCACGGGGACGGGGCCGGGCACCAGTTACCCGGCACAGATCCTGGTGACGCCGAACGGCTCGTACGCCTATCTCGCCAACCGGGGCCACAACAGCCTCACGCGCTACGCGGTCGAGGCGGACGGCGCCCGGCTCAGGCTGCTGGACACCGTGCCGGTGGCCGGCAACTTCCCGCGGCAGATCGCCTTCTCGCCGGACGGGGCGCTGCTGTTCGCGGCGAACCAGCGCTCCAGCACGGTGAGCGTGTTCCGGGTGGACGCGGACAGTGGTGAACTGCGGCTCGCGGGAAAGCCGTTCGCGTCACCCGTCGCCGTCTGTGCGCTGCCGCTGTAGGGCGCGCGGGCAGGAGGCGGAGGCGGCCTGGGTGAGCAGGACGTGCATCCGCTCGGTGAGCTGCGCGACGTCGTCGGCGGGACGGTGAAACGGCAGGCGTACGTCGCCCTGGGCGCGGGTGCGCTCGATGCGCAGCGTCAGTCCGTGCCGGTCGACGGCGATCGGCTGGACCTTCACCGCGCCGTGCAGGCTGTCGGGCTCGACGAGCCGGGTGAGCCGCTCGACCGCGTCGGAGTGGCAGTCTGCGAGGTGGGTCAGCAGCCGGGCCTCGGCCGTGGCCAGCGGGTCGGGTGCGGCGGCGGCGAACTCGTCGAGGTCGACGACCACGGCACCGGACGGCTCGCGCAGTACCACCCGCGTCGCCTGGAACGCCAGGTCGCCGTCCTCGGGCACGAACCAGCCGGCGAGCCAGAGGCGGGCCCGGATACGGTTGCGCACGGGGACGGGCGAGACGTCGGCGAACTCCAGCACGGCGGACGGCTCGCCGCGAGGCGCGCAGATCGCGGCCGCGAGCAGGGCACTGTCCTCCGGCACCTGCAGCTGCACCCGGCCGTCCTCGGTCACGGTGTGCGCGCCGACGAACTCCTCACGGCCGCCGTCCGCGGTCACCGCGCAGGACCACGCGGTGGCGAGCACCGAGCGCGCCCGCTCCGCCGCGGCGGGCGCGGCCGCCCAGCTTTGTTCACCCATCCCAGCACCCATCCCAGAACCTCCTTAGGTAAGCCTTGCCTAACCTATCCGAGATCGGGGTGTACGCCAACCGGCGACCTGATCCTTTACGGGTCCTTTTCAGCGCACGCGGGCGCACTCAGGGGGCGACGACACCCAAAAGGGCACGGGCACACAGGTCGCGCACCTGCTCGCGCGAGAGGTCCGAACCCCTCAGCCACTCCAGACAGACGGCGGTGATGAAGGCCAGCCAGCCGCGCACGGCGAGCCTGGTGTCGGGCCGCGTCTCGAGGACCGCACCGAACTCCGGGTCCGCTGCCAGAGCGGCCAGGATCTGCCGCTCCTGTGCGGCGAGCGCTCGCTGGTACACCTTGCGCACGGCCTGGTCACCCGCCGCGTCGGCCCGGTGGAAGGCGCGGTAACCGTGCGCGTGGGCCTCGACGTACTCCAGGAACGTGTCGAGTCCGGCCGACAGTTGCTCGCGCACCGGGATACCGGGCACGGCCGCGGTCATCCGCAGCATCCGTACACTCTCCCGCTCGACGACGGCCGCGAAGAAGTCCCGTTTGGTCGGGAAGTAGTGGTACAGCAGCCCGCGCGAGACCCCGGCGATCTCGGCGACGCGCTCGATCCACACCTCGTCGTACGGACTCTCCGAGAACAGTCGCGCGCCGACGGCGAGGAGCTGCTCACGGCGCTCCTCGGTGCTGAGTCGACGGCGTGTGCGTGCGCCCTGCTCGGCGGCCATGGCAGCACTTTACTTGACGCCGGTTCAACAACGGGATCAGACTGATTCATGCTATTGAACTCACGTACAACACGCTCAATCCGCGGGTGCTGCAAGGGAGATGGCGTCATGGCGAGGACGACGACCGGGACCGCTCTGCCCAAGGGGTTCCGCAGCGCGGAGCACGGCTGGCCCGAGCTGCGCCGCATCCCGCACCCGCCGCGCCGGATCCCCCTCCTCGGCGATGTACTCGGCGCCAACCGGCGCACACCGCTGCAGGACTCCCTCAAGTACGCCCGCATGCTGGGGCCGATCTACCGGCGCAAGGCCTTCAACCGGGAGTTCGTGTTCGTGTGGGGCGCCGAACTCGCGGCCGACCTCGCCGACGAGACGCGCTTCGCCAAGCACGTGGGGCTCGGCATCGCCAATCTGCGGCCGGTCGCCGGGGACGGGCTGTTCACGGCGTACAACCACGAGCCGAACTGGCAGCTGGCACACGATGTGCTGGCACCGGGCTTCAGCCGTGAGGCGATGGCGGCCTACCACCCGATGATGCTGGCCGTGGCCGAACGGCTGACCGACCACTGGGACCGGGAGATCGCGGCGGACCGCGCGGTGGACGTTCCCGGGGACATGACCAAGCTGACGCTGGAGACGATCGCCCGGACCGGGTTCGGGCACGACTTCGGTTCCTTCGAGCGGGACCGGCCGCATCCGTTCATCACGGCGATGGTGGGCACGCTGACGTACGCGCAGCGACTCAACACGGTGCCCTGGCCGGGGTTGTTGCGGGAGGCGGCGCGGCGCAACGAGGCCGACATCGCCCATCTGAACCGGACGGTCGACGAACTGGTCCAGGAGCGTCGTACGGCGAGCGGAGGCGGGGACGGGGACCTGCTGGACCGGATGCTGGAGACGGCCCACCCGGAGACCGGAGAGCGGCTGTCCGCGGAGAACGTCCGGCGCCAGGTGATCACCTTCCTGGTGGCCGGCCACGAGACCACGTCGGGTGCGCTCTCCTTCGCCCTGCACTATCTCTCCCGGCACCCGGACGTCGCGGCACGCGCGCGTGCCGAGGTGGACCGGGTGTGGGGCGACACGGCCGTGCCCGGTTACGACCAGGTGGCCAAGCTGCGCTACGTGCGCCGAGTGCTGGACGAGTCGCTGCGGCTGTGGCCCACGGCGCCCGCCTTCGCCCGGGAGGCGCTCGAGGACACGGTGCTCGCCGGGCGGCACCCGATGCGGCGGGGTGCGTGGACGCTGGTCCTCACGCCGATGCTGCACCGCGATCCCGAGGTGTGGGGTGCGGACGCCGAGCGGTTCGACCCGGACCGGTTCGACCCGAAGGCCGTACGGACCCGGGCCCCGCACGCCTTCAAGCCGTGGGGCACGGGGGCCCGGGCGTGCATCGGCCGGCAGTTCGCGCTGCACGAGGCCACGCTGGTGCTGGGTCTGCTGCTGCGCCGGTACGAGCTGGGGGCCGACCCGGATTACCGGCTGCGGGTGACGGAGCGGCTGACGTTGATGCCGGAGGGGCTGCGGCTGCGACTGGAGCGGCGCAGCGTGTCGGCGCTGGCGGAGCGGGCGACCGTGGAGGAGGCGGAGACTGCGGTTTCAGAGCCTCGGTGTCCTGTGCATGGGGCCGGTGACTGAGCCGGGCCGACGCGGTCGGGTTCTCCGCACGGTTTCGCCGCGTGCGCAGGGAGAGCCCCTCGTCGTACCCGGTCGGCGGCCGAACCGAGCTGCCCTCAGGGGCGCGTCCAGTGCCCAGGGCGGGTAACGGATTCCGGCAACCTCGTGCCCGCGTTCCCCCTCGCCGCGTTCAGCTGCGGCTGGGTCAGGAAGAACGCGTCGGTCAGGTCGGCGTCCGTGAGGTCGGTGTCGCGCAGGTCGGCACCGATCAGGTCCGCGCCGCGCAGATCGGCGCCGGTGAGGTCGGCGGCGATGAGGTAGGCGCCGCGGAGGTCGGCACCGCGCAGGTCGGCGCCCTTGAGGCGGGCGCCCATCAGGTCGGCGCCCCGGCGGTCCTTCTTCTTGCCCCGGGTGCCCGCGCGGACCAGTTCGCTGGTCCTCAGCAGCAGCACGTTGACGTCCTGGCGGTGCGCGCCCACGTCCAACACGCCCAGTTCCTCGGGGGTTTGGCACGTGAGCTGCTCCGTCCGCTCCAGGACGCGACGCAGGTCGGCGTGGACCGGGCGGGCGGCGGGCAGGGTGAGGGCCTCGGTGAGGTACCAGAGCAGCTCGTGCAGCTGGCGGACGACCGGGAACACGTCGAACATGCGGCGGGCGTCCTCGCGCGGGCCCGTGCGCCAGTCCCGGCCGCCGAAGGTGACCTGCGAGACCTTCTGTCCGGCGCCGAAGCAGTCGTAGACCGTGCAGCCGGTGAAGCCCTTCTGCCGCAGCCGGGCGTGGATGCCGCAGCGGTGGTCGTCCTGGAGGTTCGAGCAGGCCTTGCCGGCCGGCTTGTCCACGGCGAAGTCCTTCGACGCCGTGAAGGGCAGGGCGACGCAGCACAGCCCGAAGCAGCTCGCGCAGTCACCGCGCAGGTCGGCGGGGCCGGCTATGTGATCTTGCATGTTTCCAGCATACGGAACAAACCTCACCGATGAATTTCTCGCCCTGTGGGGGTCTCTACATACAAGAGAAAACAAAGTCGGCTACCACTGAGAAGCAGGCCGACGGAACCAGGAGAACCACCCCGCCGAAGACCGTGGAGAGACGTCATGTGCAGCCACCAGCCCGCGTGCCCCACCGCCGACAGCACGGACCACCACGCCGCGATCATCGTGTCGTCCCACCCTGAACAGGGCTGGCACCTGCTGTGCAACGGCACGATCGTCTTCGACGACACCGGTGAACTCCTCCCGGACGGACGGGTGGTGAGCCCGCGGCGGGCGGTCGGGACGCTGGTCGTGGCCGCCTGAGTCAGACCGCGGAGACGTCTTACCGGGAGGCATGTACACGCCGCATACTTGGGCGCACTGCCGTTCTGCCCGGGGGAGCACGAGGTGCGTGTTCGGTTCCGCGTCACGTTGGGGGTTCGCCTCGTCGCGGTGCTGGGCGTGCTCGTCGTGCGCTACGGCGATCCCGACCTGTCCCGCGGTGAGGGCGCGAACTCGGGCTGGGACTACCGGTGTTCGAAGTCCACGTGCAAGTGGGCGCATTCCTACGACACGGAACCTTCGGCGCCGCGCTGCCAGAGGTGCGGCGCGCGCATGGAGCCGGCCCCGCTGTCCGACTCGGGAGGATGAGCCCTGTGCTGTCCGGGCTTTCGCAGGCTGCCGGCAAGGCCCTCGGCGGCGCCCGTTTCACCTTGGTGAGCGTGCTGCCGGTAACCGTGCTGACCGGGTATGTGACCGCGCTGATCATGTCCGGTGCCTACACGGGAGACAGCCCCCAGGTCGGCCGGCTCGCGCATGATGCCAAGGAGAATCCCGGCTGGTTGGCCTTCGCCGCCTTCGCGTGTCTCCTCGCCGGCCTGCTGCTGCGCCCCTTCCAGGTCACTCTGGTGCAGATACTCGAGGGGTATTGGCACAGCCGTGCGCTCCCGGCGACGGCTGCGGCGCTCGCCACCGAGCGGCACCGTCGCCGCCTGAGCACTGCGGGTGTGGTCAAGGAACTGGAGTTGGCCGACGAACCGGGAACCGACTTCGAGAAAGTGGTGATTCTCGCCCGCAGAAGACGACGTGCAGGCCGCCTCGCCGCCCAGGCCAGACGGCTGGCCCTGCGCTATCCCAGCGGTCCGCATCCAGTCCCCGGCCCACTGGGCGCGGGCCACGACCGGCTGATGCCGACCATGCTCGGAAACATCCTGAGAGAGGCCGAGGACGACAGCGGCAGGAGGTACGGACTGGATCTGCCCACAGTCTCTGCACGCCTGTATCCGCAGTTGTCCCCCAAGCTGGCGACCGCCATCAACCAGCAGCTGGACCTGCTCGACACCACCTGCGCGTTGAGTGTGTGCTTCGGGCTCGCCACCCTGGCCGGCTCACCTCTGCTCGGCCATCTCAATGCATGGAGTCTGGTACCCGTCGCCACCGCGCTACTGAGCGTCGGGGCCTATCGCGGAGCGATGCGGGTGGCCACAGGGCACCGGCAGCTGCTGGCCGCGGCCTTCGACCTGCACCGGTTCGACATGCTCTCGGCTCTCCATCTGAAGCTCCCCGACACACCCGCGGAGGAGCACAAGCAGAACACGACACTCACAAGGTTCTTCGCCCGCCGTGCGGCGCTCGCCAAGGACAGCCTTCCGGGCATCGCCTACAAACACCCGGAGCCCTCACCTGGATCTCCGGCGTCAGGATCCCCGGGTCAGGGAGACAACTCCGCCTAGCCCCTGGACGTTCACCACGACGGTCCTCTCCTCGTCCGGCGACGGCTGCGGGGACGCGAAGGCAGGCTCGGAGAGACGCCCGTGGAACCGGACCCCCGAGGTGAGTTCGACGCGGCCCGCCAGGACCGTCCAGTCGGCCGGCACCTTGAGGCGGACGCGGGCCCACAACATCGTGACATCCACTACCAGGCGCGCTTCGAAGGGAAACTCGCAGCGCGACAGGTCGATGTCGACCTCGCCGAACAAGAGGGCACGCAGAATGAGCTTTTTGGGGGCCCTGCCCTCCAGGGAAGCACGCACGCGTGGATACAGCAGTGAGGTGTAGCGCCTGACCCCGATGTCGAGACCCGATCCCGACCGTCCACGGAACAGCGCCACGAAGACTCCCCCCAGGATCAGCGCGGTCGGCGCCTGACCCGACAGTTCCGGCAGTTGCGGGACGTCGAAGCGCAGCACCAGCACACCGACACCGACACCGACGAGCATGAGGGGCCCGCCGAGCTGGCCGTCCGGCACGGCCGCCCGAAGCAGCAGCACCGCACCGGCCAGGACCAGCAACGCCGGTACCGCGACCAGGAGAACGCCTACGACATCCCGTAGTCCCGCCACACCGCCGACTGCCCACGCCGTCCCCATGGCCACCGCGCCGAGTCCCACCGCGACACGTATCCGACTCACTCCCGGTCCCTCGTCCTGCGCACGGGCGCCGTTCGCCCTGCTCATCGGCTCGAACGAGGATAGCGGCGACACCTGTTCGATCAACGGTGGGCGCGACCCTATCGACCGAACAGTTCGAACGCCACGGCCGGCTTCCCGCCGAACCGCTCCCCCGTCGCCGTGGCGTTCCCGCTCAGGAAGCCGCGGGCATACGTCTCCGGGTCCTCGCTCGTCAACGCCTCGATGTACGCGCGGTGTTCGAGCAGTGAGCGCACCGCGCGTTCCAGGCCGGTCGAGGCGTCCGCCGCGTGGGTGGGGGTCGACGAACCCGCGACGGCCACCCAGCGGACGCCGTTCCACGGGTCCAGGCCCTGGTCCAGCAGGTCCGGGAAGATCCAGCGGTTGCCGGCGTCGGCGGCCGCGTCCAGGGTCGCGCGGCCCACCGCGACATGGTCCGGGGTGTTCCAGGCGACGCCGCCCCAGGTGTCGCGGTGGTTGAGGGTGATCACCAGCTCCGGCCGGTGGCGGCGGATCGCGGCGGCGATGTCGCGGCGCAGGGCGAGGCCGTACTCGATCGTGCCGTCCTTGTGGTCGAGGAACTCCACCGTCGACACCCCGACGACCGCCGCGCCGGCCCGCTGCTCCTGCTCACGCAGCGGACCGCACTTGTCGGGCTCCAGGGTGTCGATGCCCGCCTCGCCGCGGGTCGCGAGGACGTAGGCGACCTCCCGGCCACCGTCGGTCCAGGCGGCGATCGCGGCCGAGCAGCCGTACTCCAGGTCGTCCGGGTGGGCCACGACCGCGAGGGCGCGCCGCCAGTCCTCGGGCATGGGCAGAAGCTGAGTGGTCGTCGGCTCTGTCATGCCCCGAGACTAAGCCGCGCCACCGACATCAGGCCTCGTCGCGTGCGAGCGCCAGCAGCCGGTCCAGGACGCGGGGGCCGCCGGCCCGGACGCCGTCGTGCTCGAACTCGTCGGTGACCCAGGTGCGCAGGCCGCGGATCGAGCGGGCGGTGTCCAGCGAGTGGGCGGTGTCGACGTACATGTCGTCGTGGTAGACGGCCGCGGCGACCGGGACCTCGTTGGCGGCGAGCCGGGCGCTGTCGTACAGCGGTGTCCAGTCGGTGCGGGCGGCGAGGAGTTCGGCGGTCTCGCGCAGCGGGCGCAGCGCCGGGTCGGTCTCGAACGTCCAGGGGTGGACGGACTCGCCGGTGAACAGCAGCGGTCCGTCGCCCGCGAGCGTCTTGGCGGCGTCGAACTGCGGGAACTCGGTGCGCACGCGCTCGGCCGACCAGTCCGTCGCCCGGGCGTCCTGGCCGTAGATCGCCTCGTGGACGAGGGCGTAGAGCGGGTGGCCCGCGTACGAGAGGAGGCCCTGGACCTCTTCCTGGAAGGCGTCGGAGAGCGCCGGGCCGTTCGGGGTGCGGACGAAGGCTTCTTCCAGGAGGAAGTGCAGACGGTGGCTGCCCTCGCCGCCGCCGAGAACGATGCCGAGGGACTGGAAGGCCTCGACGGTGAGGCGGTAGCCGTTCGGCAGGATCACCTCGTGGTGGAGGAGATGGTCGGCGATACGGCGGGCGCGCTCGACGTCCTGCGGGTAGCGGGCGTAGTGCGCGGCGACCTTGCGCTCGATGCGCGGGTAGGCGGCGCGGTAGACGTCGTCGGCGTGGGCGTCGAGGGAGGGCAGGCCACCGGTGATCACGGCGGCGCTGAGGCCCTCGGGGGCGCTGGAGAGGTAGTTCACCGCGCAGAAGCCGCCGAAGCTCTGGCCGAGGACGGTCCAGGGGGCGCCGCCGGTGAGCCGGGGGCGGATCGCCTCGCAGTCGCGGACGATCGAGTCGGAGCGGAAGTGCGTGAGGTAGTCGGCCTGCTGGGCGGGGCCGCCGCGCAGCGGGAGCGTCTGCCGGTTGGCGGGCGTGGAGTGGCCGGTGCCGCGCTGGTCCAGGAGCAGGACACGGAACTCCTTGAGGGCACGGCCCAGCCAGGCGGGCCTGCCGACGAAGCGGTTCGCGCCGAAGCCGGGTCCGCCCTGGAGGTAGACCAGCCACGGCAGGTTCTGCTGCGCCTTGTCTCCGGCGACCACCTCACGGGCGTAGAGCTCGATCGTCTCCCCCGTGGGGTCGTCGTGGTCGAGCGGCACGGTGAAGCGGCGGTCGGTGAGGACGACGCCGGGCTGGCGGTAGGTCGCGGTCAACAGGGCTCCCGGGACGGACGGACTACTTCAGGCGCGTCCCAGTTCAGCACATGTCCGTCCGATATCCGATCCCCGGGATCATGAAATCGTACTGACCGGTGGATCAGCGGGCGGAGAGACTCGAGCGCCGTACGACCAGTTCCGGCTGGAGCACCACCCGCCGGTGCTCGTGCCGGCGCGTCACGGTCTCCGCCTCCGTCTCCTCCAGCAGCAGTTCCGCGGCCAGGGCGCCCATGGTGACGGCGGGCTGGCGGACCGAGGTGAGGGGGACGGCCGCGGCGGCGGCGAACTCGATGTCGTCGTAGCCGACGATGGCGAGGTCGTCGGGGACGTTTATCCCGGCCGCGTACATCGCCTGGAGCACACCGAGGGCCAGGAGGTCGTTGGCGCAGAAGACCGCGGTGGGGCGGTCGGCGAGGCCGAGGAGGCGGGCGCCGGCGTCCCGTCCGGCCGCGACGTCGAGGCGTTCGGTGGGCAGTTCGCGCAGCACCTCGGGGGCGAGGCCGGCCTCGGCGAGCGCGTTGAGGGCGCCGGTGCGACGGTCGCGGACCTGGTTGAAGCCGGGCGGGCCGCTGACGTACGCGATGGAGCGGTGTCCGGCGTCGATGAGATGGCGTACGGCGAGGGCGCCGCCCGCGACGTCGTCGACGGAGACGGAGCACTCCGTGGTCCCCTCGGCGACGCGGTCGACGAGGACGAAGGGGATGCCGTGGCGCCGGAAGCTCTCGATGTTGCGGCCCGTCGCGTCGGCGGGGGTGAGCAGGACGCCCCGGACCCGCTGTTCGGCGAAGAGCGAGAGGTACTCGGCCTCCTCGCCGGGGCTCTGCGCGCTGTTGCAGACCATCACGCCGAGCCCGGCGTCCCGGGCGGCCCGCTCGGCGCCGCGCGCGACGTCCACGAAGAACGGGTTGCCCATGTCGAGGACGAGCAGTCCCATGATCCGGCTACGGCCCGCGCGCAGCTGGCGCGCGGACTCGCTGCGGACGTAACCGAGCCGGTCGATCGCGGACAGGACCCGGGCCCGGGTCTCGGTGGCGACGGAGTCCGGACGATTGATCACGTTCGACACCGTGCCCACCGAGACTCCGGCGGCACGGGCGACGTCCTTGATACCCACCGACTGGGCCATCGGGCAGGGACCTCCAGGTGAACAAGGAGCGGCGGGCAGGCCTTCACATTACCGGCACGCCGCCCCAGGACGACTTCGGTCAGGCGGGAAGCGCGAAGTCGACGACGTGCAGTGCCGAGGGCGTCGTACCGCTGGACTTCTCCTGGTACATGACGGACAGGACGTTGTCGGCCTTGATCCGCATCTCGTCGAACACGACCTCGCCGAACGCGTTGAGGCCGCTGCCGTCGAAGAGGATCTTCCAGTCGGTGTATCCGGAGGCCGCGGAGGCTCCGGCGATCCGGCCGAACGGGAAGATCGCGTAGGCGTTGTTGTACTTGTCCAGGACCAGTTTGGTGCGCTGGCTGGAGCCCAGTACCACCGGTATCTCGGTCTTCTGCCAGGTGCCCGACGCGTTCTTGCGGACGTGGAACGCCCGGCCGTTCGCGGTCCGGTCGGACACGTAGTTGGTGGTGCACTGACCGAAGCGACCGGGCACGTAACTGATGATCGCGTGCGGCCGGCCGGCGGAGTCGGTGGCCTGGCTCTCCTGGTTCATCAGGGAGTGGTCCGGGTTGAGCGCGTCGATGACGAGGCCGGAGTCGGTGACGGCGACCTTGTCGGAGCCGCCGGTGGTGCCGACGACGGTGCCGGCGTTGTTGCGCCAGGTGCGGCCGCGGTCGTCGGAGTAGACGTAGCCGGTGTCGTGGTTGGTGATGCCGCCGCTGGAGCACATCACGGCGCCGTTCTGCTCGCGCCAGGTGAAGAAGGAGTGCAGTCGGCCGTTGACGTCGTAGTCGATGCCGTGCAGGTACATGTTGCGGGCCGTCGAGGAGCCGTGCTCGCTGGTGTAGGTGCCGGTGGAGCTGGACCACTCGCCGAGGTTCGTCCAGGTCGAACCGTCGTACTCCGCAAGGGCGTTGCGGCCGTTGCCGGATATGGCGACGCGGTAGCTGAGCTGGAGCTTGCCGTCGGGGGTGGAGACGAACTGCGGGTAGGTGAACTGCGAGGTGAGGGCGAGGCCGTCGAGGGTGGACTGCGGCGCGCCGAACCGGCTCGTGGTCCAGCTCAGTCCGGACGGGTTGTCCATGAGCCCGGCCACCGACTTGACGTAGGTGAAGCCGTCGCTGTGCGAGTCCATGTTGAGGTGCAGGCGGCCGTCGACCTTGGAGACGCCCATGGAGATGACGTTGTGGGAGTCGCTGGCCTTGAGGGTGTGACCGACCTTGACCGTCGACCAGGTGCTGCCGCCCAGGACGCGGCGTCCGACGACGGCGTTCTTGTCGGCGGTGTACCAGACGGCGTACTGGTAGCCCTTGTAGGTCAACAGGCCGTTCTTCTGGAACGAGTTGTTGTTGACCAGGCCGTCGTAGGAGACGAAGAAGACGGCCTGGCTGTCGAGCGTGGTGCTGCCGGTCCGGGTGACCGAGGGGCCGGGGTCGGCGGCGCGGGCGGTGCCGGCGCCGAGGGCGGGGGTCATCACGGCACCGGCGAGGGCGGCGCCCAGCAGCGTTCGTCTCTTCATCTCGGGGGACTCCATTGTCGGCGAGCGGGAAGGGGGGTGGGATCAGGCGAGGTGGAACACTTCGGTGAGCGGTTTCATCGCCTCGTCGGGGCGGGTTCCGTCGAGGGATTCGAAGAACGGGGCCATCTCGGCCTGCCAGCGGGCGTTGACCTCGGCGGCCGCCATGCCATCGAGGGCGGCCTGGAAGTCCTCGGTCTCCAGGTAGCCGACCAGCAGGCCGTCTTCTCTGAGGAAGAGCGAGTAGTTGTGCCAGCCGGTGGCCGAGAGTGCTTCGAGCATCTCCGGCCACACGGCGGCGTGCCGTTCGCGGTACTCGGCGAGCTTGTCCTGACGGACCTTGAGCAGGAAACAGACGCGCTGCATGAAGTACCACTCCCGGCGGGAAAGAGGGGTCAGAAGTTGAACTGGTCGATGTTCTTGGCGTTGAACACGGTCGGCTTGCCGAGGTTGATCACGCCGTCCTTGCCGATGGTGTAGGTGGTGCCGCCGGCCTTGAAGGTCTCGCCTTCCTTACCGGTGATCTGGCCCGAGACCAGCGCCACGGCCGTCTGCGCGGCCAGCGCGCCGAGCTTCGAGGGGTCCCACAGCTCGAACGCCTCGACGGTGCCGTTCTTGACGTACTTGCGCATGTCGTTGGGGGTGCCGAGGCCGGTCAGCTTGACCTTGCCCTTGTACTTGGAGCCCGACAGGTACTGGGCGGCCGCCTTGATGCCGACGGTGGTCGGGGAGATGATCCCCTTCAGGTTCGGGTACTCCTGGAGCAGACCCTGGGTCTGCTGGAAGGACTGCTGGGCGTCGTCGTTGCCGTACGCGGTCTTGACGAGCTTGATGTCCTTGTACTTGGGGTCCTTCAGCTCGTCCTTCATGAAGTCGATCCAGGTGTTCTGGTTCGTCGCCGTCTGCGCGGCGGACAGGATCGCGATCTCGCCCTTGTAGTCGATCTGTTCGGCGAGCAGTTGCACCTCGGTGCGGCCGAGGTCCTCGGCGGAGGCCTGCGAGACGAAGGCGTTGCGGCAGTCGGCCTTGGTGTCGGAGTCGTAGGTGACGACCTTGATGTCGTTCTTCATGGCCTGCTTGGTCGCGGTGCACAGGGCGCCCGGGTCCTGCGCGGAGATGGCCATCGCGTCGACCTGCTGCTGGGTGAGCGTGTTGACGTAGCTCACCTGTCCGGCGGTGTCGGTGGCGTTGGACGGGCCGACCTCCTTGTAGCTGGAGCCCAGCTCCTTCAGGGCCGCCTCGCCGCCCTTGTCGGCGGAGGTGAAGTAGGGGTTGTTGACCTGCTTGGGCAGGAAGCCGACGGTCAGGCCCTTCTTGGTGGCCGCGTTCGGGTCTGCCTTGGCGGTGGAGGCGGCCGAGGCGCCCTCGTCCGCCACATCCTTCTTGGTGGTGCCGCCACAGGCGGTCAGGGCCAGGGCGAGGGAGGTTCCGGCGGCGAGGGCCGCACAGCTACGACGAAGAGACGACTTGCGCATGATGATGGTCCTTTACGAGGGTGAGCGGATTTACGAGGTCGGAGTCGAGGCGGCTCTGCGGCCCGCCCTCGCCACCGCGATCTGGCGTGCGACCCGGGGGCCCAGCACGGAGAGGACGAGAAGGATGCCGGTGACGACGATCTGGGACTGTGCGGAGACGTCCTGGAGGCTCATCACGTTCTGCAGGGCGCCGAGCAGGAACACTCCGGCGATGGCGCCGCCCAGCGTGCCCTTGCCGCCGTCGAAGTCGATGCCGCCGAGCAGCACCGCCGCGATGACGGACAGTTCGAGCCCGGTCGCGTTGTCATAGCGGGCGCTCGCATAGTGGAACGCCCAGAAGATGCCGGTGAGCGAGGCCATCAGGCCGGTCACCGTGAACAGGATCAGCTTCTGCCGCTTGACCCGGATGCCGGCGAACCGCGCGGCCTCCTCGCTCGCGCCGGTCGCGAACGTGGACCGTCCGAACGGGGTGGCGTGCAGGACGACCACGGCGATCGCGAACAGCACCAGGAAGGGCAGGAAGGCGTACGGGATGAAGGTGTCCCCGATGCGTCCGGACGCGAAGTCCAGGTACTGGGTGGGGAAGTCGGTCACCGCGTCGGAGCCGAGCACGATCTGTGCGATGCCCCGGTAGGCGGCGAGGGTGCCGATGGTGACGGCGAGGGAGGGCAGCCCGAGCCGGGTGACGAGCAGGCCGTTGATGAGGCCGCAGACCACGCCGAGCAGCAGGCAGATCGGGATGATCGTCTCGATCGTCATGCCCTGGTTCCACAGGGCGCCCATCACGGCGCCGGAGAGACCGGCGGTGGAGGCGACCGAGAGATCGATCTCGCCCGAGACGACCAGGAGGGTCATCGGCAGGGCGATCAGGGCGATCGGAAGGGTGCTGCCGATCAGGAACGACAGGTTGAAGGCGTTTCCGAAACCGTCGACCGTTCCGAAGGACAGCAGGAGCACGACGATCAGGACGGCGCCGACGATCGTGTCCCACCGGATCGCGCGGCTGAGGGACTCAGGCATGGCGGGCGTTCCTCTTCTTCAGGGCCGAGGCCACGCGCAGCGCGACGACCCGGTCGACCGCGATGGCGAGGATGAGCAGGATGCCGTTGATGGCGAGCACCCACACGGAGCTGACGCCGAGGGCGGGCAGCACGCTGTTGATGGAGGTCAGCAGCAGGGCGCCGAGGGCGGCGCCGTAGACGCTGCCGGAGCCGCCGGTGAAGACGACGCCGCCGACCACGACCGCGCTGACGACGGTGAGTTCGTAGCCGTTGCCGGTGCCGGAGTCGACGTTGCCGAACCGGGCCAGGTACATCGCGCCGGCGAGTCCGGCGAGGGCCCCGCAGAAGGTGTAGGCGGCGAGGATCCGCTTGCGGACGGGGATGCCGGCGAGCCGGGCGGCCTCGGGGTTGGAGCCGAGGGCGTACAGCTCACGGCCGCTGCCGAAGTGCTTGAGGTAGTACGCGGTGGCCACCAGCACCGCCAGCGCGATCAGCGCCAGGTACGGCACCGCCGAGATGCCGCCGGAGCCGAAGTCGATGAATCCGTCCGGGAGGCCCGCCGCCGTGATCTGACGGGAGCCGACCCAGATGGAGTCGATGCCGCGGATGATGTAGAGCGTGCCGAGGGTGACGACGAGCGCGGGGACCTGACCGAGGCTGACGAGCAGTCCGTTGACCAGTCCGCAGCCGATGCCGAGCAGGACCGCGAGCGCGATCGCCACGACGGAGTTGCCGCCGCCCTCCAGATACGTACCGGCGGCGAAGGCGCTGATGCCGAGGGTGGAGCCGACCGACAGGTCGACGTTGCGGGTGATGACGACGAGCGACTGGCCGGTGGCGACCAGCACCAGGATGGTCGCGTTGAGCAGGAGGTCCTTGATGCCCTGCTCGGACAGGAACTCGCTGTTGCCGGCCTGGGTGACGCCGATCATCACCAGGAAGACGACCAGGATGGCGAGTTCGCGCATCTTGAAGACACGGTCGACCAGTCGGGTGCCGCTGGACTTGGGCACCTCGGCGACGGGGGTCTTGTCGGTGGTGGTCACCGTCATGCGGCGGCCCTCCCCGTGGCTGCGGCCATCACGGTTTCCTCGGTGGCTTCGGAGCGCGGGATCTCGGCGGTGAGGCGGCCCTCGTGCATCACCAGCACGCGGTCGGCCATGCCGAGGATCTCGGGCAGGTCGGAGGAGATCATCAGGACGGCCACTCCGTCGGCGGCGAGTTCGCTGAGCAGCCGGTGCACCTCGGCCTTGGTGCCGACGTCGATGCCACGGGTGGGCTCGTCGACGATCAGCACCTTGGGGCCGGTGGCCAGCCACTTGGCGAGCACGACCTTCTGCTGGTTGCCGCCGGACAGGGTGTTGACCGTGTCGGCGATGCGGGCGTACTTCACCTGGAGCTTGACCGCCCAGTCGAGGGAGCGGCTGCGCTCGGCGCCGCGGTCCATCAGGCCGGCCTTCACGGTCGTACGGAGTCCGGTGAGGCCGATGTTGCGCTCGATGGACATGTCCATCACCAGGCCCTGGGCGCGCCGGTCCTCGGGGACGAGGGCGAGCCCGGAGGCCATGGCGGTGGAGGGGGCTCCGTTCGTCAGGGCCTTGCCGTCGACGTCGACCTCCCCCGCGTCCCAGCGGTCGATGCCGAAGACGGCCCGGGCGACCTCGGTGCGGCCGGCGCCGACCAGTCCGGCGAGGCCGACGATCTCACCGCGCCGTACGTCGAAGGAGACGTCGGTGAAGACGCCCTCCCGGGTCAGCCGGCGCACGCTGAGCGCCACCTCGCCCGCCTCGACGTCCTGCTTGGGGTAGAGCTCGTCGAGGTCGCGGCCGACCATCCGGCGGACGAGGTCGTCCTCGGTCATGCCCTCGATCGGCTCGCTGGCGATCCAGGCGCCGTCGCGGAGCGTGGTCACCCGCTGGCAGATCTGGAAGATCTCCTCCAGCCGGTGGGAGATGAACAGCACCGCGGCGCCCTGTTCGCGCAGCGTGCGTACGACTCCGAAGAGCCGGGCGACCTCGCTGCCGGTCAGGGCCGCGGTCGGTTCGTCCATGATCAGGACGCGGGCGTCGAAGGAGAGCGCCTTGGCGATCTCCACGATCTGCTGGTCCGCGATGGACAGGCCGCGCGCGGGGCGGTCGGGGTCGAGTTCGACGCCGAGCCGCTGCATCAGGGCGGCTGTCGCCGCGTGGGTGGCCTTGTGGTCGATGCGGCCGAGAGCGCGCCGGGGCTGGCGGCCCATGAAGATGTTCTCGGCGATCGAGAGGTCGGGGAAGAGGGTGGGCTCCTGGTAGATCACGGCGATGCCGGCGTCGCGGGCGTCGCCGGGGCCGTGGAAGACGACGGGCGCGCCGTCGAGCAGCACCTGGCCGGCGTCCGGCCGGTGCACCCCCGCGAGGGTCTTGATGAGGGTCGACTTGCCCGCGCCGTTCTCGCCGGCGAGTGCGTGCACTTCGCCGGGGAACAGCTCCAGGGACACGTCCCGCAGGGCGCGTACGGCGCCGAAGGACTTCGAGATGTCCTTGAGCGCCAGCACCGGGGCGGGACCCGCGTCGGACGGGTGGGTCATGAGGGGCTCCTCGACGACGCCCGGGCCCTGCCTCACGGCGTCGTGAAAGGTTTCAACTTGGTTGCCGGGACGTTAGGCATGCAGTGCATGTCACGTCAATGGGTTCGTGTCGAAAAACTTTCGATGCACATAGGTCACAGCCGGGTCACGAGCAACAGGCTTGGTCGCAGGGCTTGACACCTTCGCGGGCGGCTCATAACTTCCCCTCTTGAATCGTTTCATACAGAAGCTCTCTCGGAACGTTTCTTGGAACCTTTCAAGAACCCTCCGACCCGACGTCACAGGAGCCCCGAAGTGACCGAGCTCGCCGCGGTGAAGGCCGCGCTCAAGACACAGGCAGTCGAGACGCCGTCGTGGGCGTACGGGAACTCGGGAACCCGCTTCAAGGTGTTCGCGCAACAGGGTGTTCCGCGTACCCCGCAGGAGAAGCTGGACGACGCCTCCCAGGTACACGCCCTCACGGGCGTCGCACCGACCGTCGCCCTGCACATTCCGTGGGACAAGGTCGACGACTACGCGGCCCTGGCGAAGCACGCGGAGGACCGCGGGGTGAAGCTCGGCGCGATCAACTCCAACACCTTCCAGGACGACGACTACAAGCTCGGCAGCATCTGCCATCCCGAGGCCGCGGTGCGGCGCAAGGCGGTGGATCACCTGCTGGAGTGCGTCGACATCATGGACGCCACCGGCTCCGCCGACCTGAAGCTGTGGTTCGCCGACGGTACGAACTATCCCGGGCAGGACGACATCCGGGCCCGGCAGGACCGGCTGGCGGAGGGCCTCGCCGAGGTGTACGAGCGGCTCGGGGACGGGCAGCGGATGCTGCTGGAGTACAAGTTCTTCGAGCCGGCCTTCTACACCACCGACGTGCCGGACTGGGGGACGGCGTACGCCCACTGCCTGAAGCTGGGACCCCAGGCGCAGGTCGTGGTCGACACCGGGCATCACGCTCCCGGGACCAACATCGAGTTCATCGTCGCGACGCTGCTCAGGGAGGGGAAGCTCGGCGCGTTCGACTTCAATTCTCGGTTCTACGCGGATGACGACCTCATGGTGGGTGCGGCTGATCCGTTCCAGCTGTTCCGGATCATGTACGAGGTGATCCGTGGCGGCGGGTTCACGCCGGACGTGGCGTTCATGCTCGATCAGTGCCACAACATCGAGGCGAAGATTCCGGCGATCATCCGTTCGGTGATGAATGTGCAGGAAGCCACCGCGAAGGCGCTGCTCGTCGATGGGAACGCGTTGGCCTCGGCGCAGGCCGCGGGGGATGTCCTGGCGGCGAATGCCGTGATCATGGATGCATACAACACCGATGTGCGGCCGCTGCTGCGTGAGGTGCGTGAGGAGATGGGGTTGGATGCCGATCCCATCGCTGCGTATGCCCGGTCCGGGTGGGCCGAGAAGATCGTTGCTGAGCGTGTCGGTGGCGAGCAGGCCGGATGGGGTGCGTAGGCGTCTGCCGGGTTCTGTTGTCTCCGGACTGCGGGCCGTATGTGGCTGGTCGCGCCCACGCGGCGGAGCCGCAAATTGATACAGCCCCGCGCCCCTGAGGGCGTATCCCCCACCTCTTCCAGATAGGACTGAAAGTCATGGCCACCCATCCTGAAGCCGCTGCTCTTCTCGCCCGGTCTCATCGGCTCGGTGCTGATCCCCGTAACACCAACTACGCCGGTGGCAACGCGTCCGCGAAGGGCACCGACACCGATCCCGTCACCGGGGGTGATGTGGAGCTGATGTGGGTCAAGGGGTCCGGTGGGGACCTCGGGACGCTGACCGAGGGTGGGCTGGCCGTGCTGCGGCTGGACCGGATGCGGGCGCTGGTCGACGTGTACCCCGGCGTCGAGCGTGAGGACGAGATGGTCGCCGCCTTCGACTACTGCCTGCACGGCAAGGGTGGGGCGGCTCCGTCCATCGACACCGCCATGCACGGACTCGTGGAAGCCGCGCATGTCGATCATCTGCATCCCGACTCCGGGATCGCGCTCGCCTGTGCCGCCGACGGGGAGAAGCTGACCGCCGAGTGTTTCGGGGACACCGTGGTGTGGGTGCCGTGGCGCCGGCCCGGGTTCCAGCTCGGGCTGGACATCGCCGCGGTCAAGGAGGCCAATCCGCAGGCCGTCGGGTGCATTCTCGGTGGGCACGGGATCACCGCCTGGGGGGACACCTCCGAGGAGTGCGAGCGGAACTCGCTGCACATCATCCGGACCGCTGAGGCGTTCCTGGAGGAGCGTGGCAAGGCCGAGCCCTTCGGGCCGGTGATCGAGGGCTACGGTGCGCTGGAGGCCTTGGCGCGGCGCGAGCGGGCCGCCGCCCTGGCGCCGTATGTGCGTGCCCTCGCTTCCCAGGACAAGCCTCAGGTCGGCCACTTCACCGACTCCGACGTGGTGCTCGACTTCCTGGCCTCCGCCGAGCACCCCCAGCTCGCCGCGCTCGGGACCTCCTGCCCTGACCACTTCCTGCGGACCAAGGTGGCGCCGCTCGTTCTCGACCTGCCGCCGGCCGCGCCGCTGGACGAGGCCGTCGCCCGGCTGAAGGAGCTGCACGCCTCCTATCGCGAGGAGTACGCCGCCTACTACCGGCGGAACGCCCTGCCCGACTCCCCCGCGATGCGCGGTGCGGACCCGGCGATCGTGCTGATCCCGGGCGTGGGCATGTTCTCCTTCGGCAAGGACAAGCAGACCGCGCGGGTGGCCGGCGAGTTCTACGTCAACGCCATCAACGTGATGCGCGGCGCGGAGGCCGTCTCTACGTACGCGCCCATCGAGGAGTCCGAGAAGTTCCGTATCGAGTACTGGGCTCTCGAGGAGGCCAAGCTTCAGCGGATGCCGAAGCCCAAGCCGCTCGCGACGCGGGTCGCCCTGGTGACGGGTGCGGGCAGCGGGATCGGCAAGGCGATCGCGCATCGGCTCGTCTCCGAGGGCGCCTGCGTGGTGATCGCCGATCTCAACGGTGACAACGCCGCCGCGGTCGCCGAGGAGCTCGGTGGCCCCGACAAGGCCGTCGCCGTGACCGTGGACGTGACCTCCGAGGAACAGATCGCCGAGGCCTTCAAGGCCGCCGCGCTCGCCTTCGGCGGCGTGGATCTCGTCGTCAACAACGCCGGGATCTCCATCTCCAAGCCGCTCCTGGAGACGTCGGCCAAGGACTGGGACCTCCAGCACGACATCATGGCCCGGGGTTCGTTCCTCGTCTCGCGCGAGGCCGCCCGGGTGATGATCGCGCAGGAGCTGGGCGGCGACATCGTCTACATCGCCTCCAAGAACGCCGTCTTCGCCGGCCCCAACAACATCGCCTACTCCGCCACCAAGGCCGACCAGGCCCACCAGGTGCGACTCCTCGCCGCCGAGCTGGGCGAGCACGGCATCCGGGTCAACGGGATCAACCCGGACGGCGTGGTGCGCGGTTCCGGGATCTTCGCCGCCGGCTGGGGCGCTCAGCGCGCCGCCGTGTACGGCGTGGAGGAGGAGAAGCTGGGCGAGTTCTACGCGCAGCGGACCATCCTCAAGCGCGAGGTGCTGCCCGAGCATGTCGCCAACGCCGTCTTCGCCCTCACCGGCGGGGAGCTGACCCACACCACCGGTCTGCACATCCCGGTCGACGCCGGCGTCGCGGCCGCCTTCCTGCGGTGACGGGCGTGAAGTCGTACGCCGCGGTCGACCTCGGCGCGTCCAGCGGACGTGTCATGGTCGGCCGCGTCGGGCCGGACAGCCTGGAGCTGGCCGAGGCGCACCGCTTCCCGAACCGGCCCGTGCGGACTCCCGAAGGGCTGCGCTGGGACATTCTCTCGCTGTACGGCGGTGTCCTGGACGGACTCCGGGCGGCGGGGCAGGTCGACTCGGTCGGCATCGACAGCTGGGCCGTGGACTACGGGCTCCTCGACACGGACGGGTCGCTGCTCGGCAACCCCGTGCACTACCGGGACTCCCGGACCGACGGCATCGCCGAGAAGGTCTGGGCGACCGTGCCGGCCGAGGAGTTGTACGCGGCCACCGGGTTGCAGTACGCCCCCTTCAACACGCTGTACCAGCTCACGGCGGCCCGCTCGTCGGCTCAACTGACGCAGGCCGAGCGGCTGTTGCTCATCCCGGACCTCCTCACGTACTGGCTGACCGGCGAGCAGGGCACCGAGCTCACCAACGCCTCGACGACCCAGCTGATCGATCCCCGGACGCGCGAGTGGTCGTACGACATCGCCGCGCGGCTCGGGATCGACCTGGACCTCTTCGCGCCGCTGCGGCAGCCCGGCGATCCGGCCGGTGTGCTGCGGCCCGAGGTGCTGGAGGAGACCGGGCTCGCCGGGCCCGTGCCGGTGACGGCCGTCGGTTCGCACGACACCGCCTCCGCGGTGGCCGCCGTACCGGCCGGGGGCGAGCGGTTCGCCTACATCTGCACCGGCACCTGGTCGCTGGCGGGCCTCGAACTGGACGCGCCCGTGTTGACCGAGGAGAGCCGGGCCGCCAACTTCACCAACGAGCTGGGGCTGGACGGCACGGTCCGGTATCTGCGGAACATCATGGGGCTGTGGCTGCTCCAGGAGTGCGTACGGGCCTGGGGCGAGCCGGAGTTGGGGGCGCTGCTCCTCGACGCGGCCAAGGTGCCGGCGCTGCGGTCGGTCGTGGACGCGGGGGACGCGGCGTTCCTGGCGCCGGGGCGGATGCCGGAGCGGATCGCCGAGGCGTGCCGTGCCTCGGGGCAGCCGGTGCCCGCCTCCCCTGCCGAGATCACGCGCTGCATCCTCGACTCGCTGGCCCTCGCCCACCGCAGGGCGATCGCCGACGCACAGCGGCTCGCCGGGCATCCGGTCGACGTCGTGCACGTCGTGGGCGGCGGCACCCGCAACGCGCTGCTGTGCCAGCTGACCGCCGACGCCTGCGGGCTGCCGGTGGTCGCGGGCCCGACGGAGGCGGCGGCCCTCGGGAACGTCCTGGTCCAGGCCCGGGCCCATGGGCTCGTCGGCGACCTCGCGGACGGCCGGCGGCTGCTCACCCGTACGCAGCCGCTGACCCGGTACGAGCCCCAGGGGGACACCACGCCGTGGCGCGAGGCGGAGGCCCGGCTCGCCGATCGGTGAGCGGGGTCTCCCCGGCGCCCCCCAGCCGCACTACGCTTCACTCATCCGATGATCGATCACAAGGAGCCGCGATGCGTGTCGCCCTGTTCCTGACCTGTGTCAACGACACGCTCTATCCGGACACCGGGCGCGCCGTGGTGAAACTGCTGACCAGGCTGGGCGTCGAGGTCGACTTCCCGATGGCCCAGACCTGCTGCGGACAGGCGCACTACAACACCGGCTACCGCCATGAGGCGGAGCCGATGGCCCGGCATTTCTCCGATGTCTTCGGGGAGTACGAGGCGATCGTCACGCCGTCCGGATCGTGCGGGGCGATGGTGCGGGAGCTGTATCCCCGGATGGGTGAGCGGGCCCGGGCCGAGGGGCGCGGGGACGGCCTCGCGACCACGCTGGCTCCCGTGATCCCGAAGACGTACGAGCTCACGGAGTTCCTGGTGGACGTCCTCGGGGTCACGGATGTCGGCGCCTACTACCCGCACAAGGTGACCTACCACCCGACCTGCCACGGACTGCGCAGCCTCGGGCTGGGCGACCGGCCCCGGCGGCTGCTCCAGGCCGTGAAGGGGCTGGAGCTGGTGGAGCTGCCGGGTGCGGACGAGTGCTGTGGGTTCGGTGGCACCTTCGCTCTCAAGAACGCCGATGTCTCGGCGGCGATGGGCGCGGACAAGGTGCGCAACGCCGAGTCGACCGGCGCCGACGTGCTGTGCGCGGCCGACAACTCCTGTCTGATGCACATCGGCGGCACGATGGCCCGGCTGAGCACGGACATGCGGCCGGTGCACATCGCGGAGATCCTGGCGGGCACAGAGGAGGAGCCGACGGCATGAGCGGAACGTTCGTAGGGATGCCGGCCTTCCCCGAGGCCGCGCACGAGGCCGTCAACAACCAGACCCTGCGCGGCAATCTGCGGCACGCCACGCACACCATCCGCGGCAAGCGCGAGAAGGCCGTCGCCGAGGTCTCCGACTGGGCGGAGCTGCGCGAGGCGGGCAAGCGCATCAAGGACCACACGCTCCGTCATCTCGACCGGTACCTCGTGCAGTTGGAGGAGTCGGTGACGGCCGCGGGTGGCAGCGTCCACTGGGCGGCCGACGCCGACGAGGCCAACCGGATCGTGACGCGACTGGTCGAGGAGACCGGGGAGTCGGAGGTCGTCAAGGTCAAGTCGATGGCCACGCAGGAGATCGGGCTCAACGAGGCGCTGGAGGAGGAGGGAATCCGCGCCTACGAGACCGATCTCGCCGAGCTCATCGTGCAGTTGGGCAAGGACCGGCCCTCGCACATCCTCGTTCCGGCGATCCACCGCAACCGGGGCGAGATCCGCGACATCTTCGAGCGCGAGATGAGCCAGTGGGGGCGTCCGGCCCCCGAGGGGCTCACCGACACGCCCGCCGAACTCGCCGAAGCCGCCCGCCTCCACCTCCGCGAGAAGTTCCTGCGCGCCAAGGTCGGTGTCTCCGGCGCCAACTTCATGATCGCCGAGACCGGCACGCTGGTGGTCGTGGAGTCCGAGGGCAACGGACGGATGTGTCTGACCCTGCCCGAGACGCTGATCTCGGTCGTCGGCATCGAGAAGATCCTGCCGACCTGGCAGGACCTGGAGGTCTTCCTGCAGACACTCCCCCGCTCGTCGACGGCCGAGCGCATGAACCCGTACACCTCGATGTGGACCGGCACTTCGGACGAGGACGGTCCGCGCGCCTTCCACCTGGTCCTGATCGACAACGGCCGCACCGACACCCTCGCCGACGAGGTCGGCCGCCAGGCCCTGCGCTGCATCCGCTGCTCGGCGTGCCTGAACGTCTGCCCGGTCTACGAGCGGGCCGGCGGCCACGCCTACGGCTCGGTCTACCCGGGCCCGATCGGCGCCATCCTCAGCCCTCAACTGAGGGGTACGCAGAGCGAGATCGACGCCTCGCTGCCGTACGCGTCCTCGCTGTGCGGGGCCTGCTACGAAGTGTGCCCGGTCGCCATCGACATCCCCGAGGTGCTGGTACATCTGCGGGAACGGATCGTGGAGGGCGGCCCGGTGGTCCGCGAGGGCAACAAGGTCGTGCTCAAGCCGGCCAAGGGACATGCCGCCGAGCGGGCGGCCATGCGGGCGGCCCGTTGGGCGTTCGCCCACCCCGGAGCCCTGCGCACCGGCCAGCGCCTGGCCTCCCGCACCCGCCGCCTCCACCCGCGCAAGCTGCCGGGTCCCGGCAAGGCGTGGAGCGGCACCCGGGATCTGCCGCCGCTGCCGGCCGAGCCGTTCCGGGACTGGTGGCAGCGGACGAACGGTGGAAAGGGCGGTGCGAAGTGAGCAGCAGGGAACGGATCCTGGGCCGGGTGCGGCGCGCGCTGGCGGATGTCCAGCAGGACGACATGCCGTACGACCAGGCGGTCGCGCGGGACTATCTGCGCGAGCACGGCGACCGGAGTGTCGCGCAGACCGTCGATCTGTTGGCCGAGAACCTCGCCGACTACCGTGCGGTCGTGCACCGTTGCACCGCCGACGACCTGGCTGTGACGATCGCCGGGATGCTGGCCGCACAGGGCGCGAAGACGGTGCTCGTGCCGCCGGGTCTCGAACCGTCCTGGCTCGCCGAGACCGAGGCGGAGCAAGTGCCGGATCGGATCGAGAGCACCCCTCACG
Organism: Streptomyces sp. NBC_00019; assembly: GCF_045041015.1. Taxonomy (NCBI): domain Bacteria; kingdom Bacillati; phylum Actinomycetota; class Actinomycetes; order Kitasatosporales; family Streptomycetaceae; genus Streptomyces; species Streptomyces sp. NBC_00019. Next base: position 9,207,049 of record NZ_CP108302.1, on the reverse strand, counting down.
AGCTGGACCGGATCGACAGTGTCGTCACGGCGTGCGCGGTGGCCGTGGCGGAGACCGGCACGCTCGTGCTGGACGGCTCCCCCGACCAGGGCCGCCGCCGCATCACCCTCGTCCCCGACCACCACATCTGTGTCGTACGGGTCCCGGAGCAGGTCGTCTCCTCCGTGCCCCAGGCTCTCGAACGCCTCGACCCGACCCGCCCGTTGACCTGGATCTCCGGTCCTTCGGCGACCAGTGACATCGAGCTGGACCGGGTCGAGGGGGTGCACGGGCCGCGCACCCTGGAGGTCGTACTGGTGGGCTGAGCGCTCGGTCATCGCGGGACCCTCACCGGCCGGTCCGCCCGGGCTCCGTGCGCGCGGCGGACCTGCCGGAGTCCCCCGCCGTCAGGTACCGGTCGAGAGGCGGCGACTCGGCCAGTACCGCGCCGATGGTCACCGCGAAGGTGATCGCGGCGCACAGGACGATCAACCACGACAGCAGGACCAGGACCAGCCCCAGGGAGCCGTACGCGCCGAGGGCCCGGTTCAGCGCGGCGGGCATGTAGAGCCGGGCGGTCAGCCCGAGCGCGGTCGTCGCGGCCGCGGCCAGGACGGCGCCGGGCAGCAGCGGCAGCCAGGGCACCCGGGCGGCCAGCAGCAGACGCTGCGTCCAGAGCCATACGCCCGTACCCATCAGGAACAGCAGCGGCGTGCCGAGCCAGAGGCCGGCGCCGAAACCGTCGCGGACCGGGCCCTGTATGAGGATCACGAGCGTCATCGCGAGCAGCCAGGCCACCCAGCGCCACGCGGCGATGCGGGTGCCGGCCCTCGGCAGTCGCCACGCGCGCTCGCAGACCCGGGCCATGGCACGGCTGAAGCTGGTCGCGGAGATCAACGCCACCGCCACGCCGATGGCACCACCGGTCTCACGGAAGCCCGGGTCGGTGGTGCCGCCGAGCAGCTGGTCCAGTTCCTGGCCGGACCGGCCCGTCAGACCGAATATGGCGCGCAATGACTCGCCGAGCTGGTCGCGCACGCTCTGCGGGGTGAACGCGGCGATGGCGAGCAGCAGCGGCACGGCGGCGAGGAAGGCCTGTGCGGCCAGCCTGGTTCCGGCGTCCAGCAGGTTCCCGGACAGCAGCCGGCCCGTCAGGTCGGTGATGACGGGAAAGCGTCGTTCGGCGCCGGTACGCAATCGTTCCAGCCGCTCGGTCCACGCCATGCCGCCTCCCGATCATGCGCAGGGTGAGAAGAAACGTCAGCCGTCGAGAGTGTCCCCGGCGGCCGCTCCGCCGAGCCCCTGCCGCTCCGGCCGGGCCGCCACCCGGCTCAGCACGGGATCGGTCGGCATGCCGAAGGTCAACCGGTCCAGGGCATCGCGGCGCTCGACGACGGGTTCCCTCCGGTCGGCGGGTGCGGCCGCCGCCAACCGGTCGAGCAGGGCCCGCAGTCGTCGTACGGTCTTCGGATTCGAGGCGCCGGCGACGGTCCGGACGACGAGGGCGATGGCCGTGACGACGAAGCCGGCGAGCGTGATCATGCCTCCGACGACCGCGGCGAGGGCCGCCTGGGGCGTGGACGCGTCGAAGCTCAGCCCGTCCGCGGGCAGGTGCCGTTCCCAGCGTGGCATGACCCGGCCCAGAAGTGCCCCCGCGGTCACCATCAGGAGTGCGGCGCCGTGGCCGCGGGCGCGCCGGGCCCGCTGACTGCCTCGGCTGCTGTGCGCGCCGGGCGCGCAGGGGCTGCGTCACGAGCGGCCGGAGCCGGGCGTGCGGGACCCGCGCCGGTGCCGGGAGACGGTCGCCGCGGCATGGGCGCCCGGTCCCCCTGGGCGGGGCGGACGCGCGGAGTCCTGCGTGCTCATCGGCCTCCTCGGTCGCCGGTTCACCGGAGGGAACCTCGAGTGTCGGACGCGGTGGGCGGACGGGCCAGCCGTGGCGGGCCGTCGGTGTGACACCTGCCTCGGACAGGGCGGGCCGTCGCTCCCCGGGGCGCCCGCCGTCGCCTCGTGGGAACCGCGGACCGGTCCGCCCGGCGTTCAGCCGTACTGCGTACACCGGGTCGTGGGCGGGAGGCGACCGGGTGAGGGTGGCACTGGCCGAGTCCGGCGTCGTCCGCGAGGGAGACCGAGATGTCCCAGACCACCGAGCCCAAGCCCGCCGCGCCAGGGGTGGCGCGGGCCAACCAGGCGGTGCGTCAGCGCTTTCCGTTCGACGACACCCAGGACCTCGAAGACGCGCGGCGCGGCTTCATGGGCACGGCCCGGGACAGCGTGGTCCGCGACGCCGAGGGCGCGCGGTGTGGGACCTCGACGCCTACGGGTTCCTCGACCAGGACTGCCCGGACACGGCCAAGGCCACCTGAGCGATCCGGACCCGGACTTCGCCGTCGTCACGCCGTGATCCGGGAGCCCGGCGGCGGACCCGTGCCGTCGCCGGGCGCGTCGACCGGTCAGCCCCGAGCGGACGTGATCTCGTACCGGCCGGACGGCAGCCGATAGCTCGCGACTCCGTCCTCGAAGCCGAGGAACCCGACACCCGGCGCCCGTGACAGCGGCGTCCGCCCCTCCCGGACGGTCGCCGGGTCGGTGGCGGGGATGCGCAGGGTCGCCGTGCTGTTGGCGGGGACCGCTGCCCGGTAGGTCAGCTCACGGTCCTGCACGGTCCACTCGCTGACGATCTCGCCGTACGGCGACAGGTGCGAGCCGGACACCCGGGTGATCTTCCCGGTCGGGTCGAGGTGCGGCCTGAGGAAGAAGTGCTTGAAGCCGGGGTGGGCCGGGTCCTTGGCGATGCCGGCCATGCTCTCGTACATCCACTCCATGATCGCGCCGTAGGAGTAGTGGTTGAACGAGTTCATCTCGACGGGCCCGAAGCCGTCCTCCTTCGAGTACGAGTTCCAGCGCTCCCAGATGGTCGTGGCGCCGTTGCGCACCGAGTACAGCCAGGAGGGCATCGCGTCCTGGTGGAGCAGGGCGTACGCGAGGTCGGCGCGGCCCTCGTCGGTGAGCACCGGGGCGAGGACGTTCACGCCGAGGAAGCCGACGGCGAGGGTGTTCTCGCCGTAGCGCACGCGGGTGCTGTCGGGGTGGGCGGCCTTGTAGGCCTCGTCGTTGCCGATGTTGTCGGCGAGCAGCGTGACGAGTTGGCGGCGCTGGGCCTCGGTGTCGTAGAAGCCGAGCTTGAGGACCCACAGGAGGGCGGTCTGGCTGTCGTCCTCGGGCGTGCCGCCGAGCCACTCGGGTGCCTTGCCCAGGCTGGAGCGGACGGTGACCTGTCCCGTGGTCGCGTCGGTGGCCAGGTACTTGGTGACGAAGGCCCGCTTGATGCGGGAGAAGAGTTCCTCGTAGGTGCCGGCCTCGGCGGTGCGCCCGGTGGCGTGGGCCATGTCCGCCATGAGGCGGGCGCTGTGGCCGTAGTAGATGTCGCTGATCAGCTGGGTGCTGGTGTCCTGGAAGGCCAGCCAGTCGCCGAAGATGGCGCCCTGCCCGGCGTAGGTGTCGCCGGTGCGCCGGCGGATCCAGTCCAGGTACTTGGTCATCGCGGCCCAGCTGCGGTCGATGACGGTGGTGTCGCCGGACATCTGCCACACCGTCCACGGCACGACCACACCGCAGTCCGCCCAACCGCTCGCCGGGATGGGCTGGTTGTAGCGGCTGCCGGGGGCCACCCAGGTGAACTGGGCGCCGTCCAGGCCGTAGATCCGCTGTGAGTCGATCAGGGATTCCTCGAAGTGGCTGAGGAAGTTGACCGTGTCGGCGTTGTAGAGGCCGGTGTTGGAGAAGAGCTGCGTGTCGCCGGTCCAGCCGAGGCGTTCGTCGCGTTGCGGACAGTCGGTCGGCACCCACAGGTAGTTGCCGCGCTGACCCCAACGGACGTTGCTGATCAGCTGGTTGATGTCGGCGTCGTCCGTCTCGACGGTGCCGATGTCGTGGATCGCGGAGGTGGCGACCCGGCCGGTGAACCCGGTGAGGGTGACGGTGTCGGTGGTGGTGACGGAGACGTAGCGGAAGCCGTAGAAGGTCAGCGAGTCCTGGTGGGTCTCGCCCTGCGGGTCGCCCTTGAGGGTGTACGTGCTGGTGGCCTTGGCGGCGCGGAGGTTGGCCCGGTAGACGGAGCCCTCGGGGCCGTCGGCGCCCTCGCTGGTGTCGTTGAGCATCTCGCCCGGTTTGAAGGCGACTTGGGCGCCCTCGAGGCCGCTCAGGGTGTAGCGGGGGACGCCGACCAGGTTCTGGCCGAGGTCGATCACGGCGGTCTCGCCGGGGCGGAGGGTGACGGGGAGGGTGGCGGTGCGGCTCTCGCGGAACGCGTCGCCGTACACGGTGATCGACTCGGGCTCGCGGTCCCACTCGGGCATCAGGCGGGCGCTCTCACCGGGGTGGGCCACCAGCCGGGAGTCCGGGAACCTGGTCGTGAAGTCGTGCTCCTCGACGCCGGACCAGGCGGAGGCGTCGAAGCCGCCCGCCGTCCAGCCGGGTATCTCCTCGCGGGCGTCGTAGGTCTGCCCGTCGTAGATGTCGTCGGCGCGGTACGGGCCGGTGTCGGCGGCCTTCCAGTCGTCGCCGGGTGCGGTCACGACGGTCTGGGTGGAGCCGTCGGCGTACCGGATCAGGAGCCGGGCCTTGAGGGCGAGACGGTCGCCGCCCGCGGTGTAGTACGAACTCCCTTCGGAGACGCGGCTGTTGTACCAGCCGTTGCCCAGCACCGCCGCGAGCGTGGCCTGCCGCTCCCCGGCGATCAGGGCGGTGACGTCGTAGGTCAGGTAGCTGACGCGGGCGTCGTAGTTGGTCCAGCCCGGCGCGAGGAGTTCGAGGGTGGTACCGCTGCCCTGCGGCACCGCGACCCGGTGGCCGTTGACGTAGGCGTCGTACACGCCGAGGGCGGAGACGTAGAGCCGGGCCTCGCGCACTCGTCCCCGCCGGAGGGCCGCCTCGGTGCGCAGCAGGGGCGCGCCTTCGCTGTTCGGTGCCTTGCCGGCCATGGTGATCCACCGGGCGCCGTCCCAGCCGGTGACGCCGTCGGTGCTCAACAGGCCCGTCTCGAAGTGGGCGGTCGGGGTGCCGGGGAGGGCCCGGCCGTTCTCGTCCCAGACGCGGACCGTCCAGTGGTAGCGGGTCGAGGGGCGAAGGTCGTCGCCGTCGTAGCGGACCGCCACCGACCGCGCCGAGGTGATGCGTCCGCTGTCCCACACGTCCCCCTGACCGTGGGCCAGGCGGTCGGGCGAGGAGGCGACCAGGATGCGGTACGCCGTCTGGCGGCGGCCGCGGGTCGCGGAGGCGGTGCGCCAGCCGAACCTCGGGCGGGCGGCGTCCACGCCGAGCGGGTTCGTGCGGTGTTCGACCGTGAGGCCCTCGACGGCGGTGCGGTCCGCGGCGGGCGCGGCGGAGGCGGCTCCCGCGCCGCCGATGCCGCCCGCCATGGCCACCGGTACGGCGCCCAGCGCCGTGGTGAGAACCGTTCTGCGGCGTACTGTCCTGCCGTTCGTGCTGTCGACTCCGTCGGTCATGCCGTAGTCCCTTCGGCTGCTCGGAGTTGTATCGATTCAGCTCGGTTGGCGGTTGAAGCTAGTGGCGATCGGTAAGCATGTCTACCGGCTGGGCAGTGCGGGTTTCGGGCAGGTGATTGAAACCGTTCAAAACCGGAACCCGCTCTACGCCAGCCGGTGGGACCCCACGGGAAGGCGGTACGCGACGCGCGCCGTTAGCGTGAGTGCATGATCCGGTTCGAGCAGGTCGGCAAGCGGTATCCGGACGGCACGACGGCCGTGGACGGCCTGAGTTTCGAGGTGTCCGAGGGTGAACTCGTCACGCTCGTGGGCCCGTCCGGCTGCGGCAAGACGACCACCATGATGATGGTCAACCGGCTGATCGAGCCGACCTCGGGACGGATCCTCGTGAACGGCGACGACATCGCCGCTGTCGACCCGGTACGGCTGCGGCGCCGGATCGGGTACGTCATCCAGCAGGTCGGGCTCTTCCCGCACCGCACGATCCTCGACAACACGGCGACCGTGCCGGCGCTGGTCGGCTGGAAGCGGGCGAAGGCGCGGGCGCGCGCCGCCGAGCTGCTCGACCTGGTGGGTCTGGACCCGAAGCTGTACGGGCCGCGCTATCCGGACCAGTTGTCCGGCGGACAGCGGCAGCGCGTCGGCGTGGCACGGGCGCTGGCCGCCGATCCGCCGGTACTGCTGATGGACGAACCGTTCGGCGCGGTCGACCCGGTGGTGCGCGAGCAGTTGCAGGACGAGTTCCTGCGGATGCAGGCCGCGGTGCGCAAGACGGTACTGCTGGTCACGCACGACATCGAGGAGGCGGTACGCCTCGGCGACCGGATCGCCGTGTACGGACAGGGCCGGATCGAGCAGTTCGACACGCCCGGCGCGGTTCTCGGGGCTCCGGCGACGCCGTACGTGGCCGAGTTCGTGGGCGCCGACCGTGGGCTGAAGCGGCTCTCGGTCACCGACATCGAGGCCGACGACCTGGAACAGCCGCCGCTGGCCCGCCCGGACGAGCCGGCCGGGACGGCGGCGGCGCGGCTGGGTGCGGAGGGGGCGCGCTGGGCCGTCGTCCTGGACGACCGGGGCGAACTGCACGGCTGGGTCGGCGTCGACGACCTCGGGGCGGGCGGCACGGTGGGCGACCGCGCGCACCGGATGAACGCCTGGGTGCCGGTGGGCGCCCCGCTGAAGCAGGCGTTCGGCGTGATGCTCCAGCACGACGCGGGGTGGGTCGCGGTGCTGGACGGGGCGCGCTTCCTGGGGGTGCTGACTCCGGCGAAGCTGCACGAGGCGCTGCGGAGGTCGGTGGACGCGGACGCGCTCGGGGTGCCGCGGGATCAGGTGCGGTTCGACTCGGTGGCCGACGCGTAGGCGCTCCGCCGGGTGCGCCGGTGGGGTGGGTGCGCCGTGATGGTTGCCTGTCGTCTGCGGGTCCGTTGTGGCTGGTCGCGCAGTTCCCCGCGCCCCTGAAGGGCCCTGCGGGCCTCCTCAGGGGCGCGGGCCGTGCGCTGTTGTCAGTGGTGCGTCCTACGCTCGCGGCTTGAGAGCTTCGGGAACCTTCGATGTCGCGGACTTCACGCCTGCCTCCGTACCGGCCTCGGCGATCGAGACGGCCGTGCCCGTCGGGGTCGCACGCACCGGGTGTGGTTCGACTACGAGTTGGACGCGTAGCTCACGAGCTCTTGCCCGGCCGGCGGGTCGAGTCGCGGCCCAGGATGCCGAAGGCCCAGCGTTCGTTGAAGCCCGCCACGAAGCCGATGGCGCACCAGAAACCCCAGAAGTCGGTGCCCTTGACGGCGGAGCCGGCGCTGCCCGGGGCCGGGCAGATCTCGGCCGCCGTGGCGGGCGTCTGGAAGACCGGCACGATGCCTCCGCTGAACAGGAAGTAGACGGCCAGCGCGAGGACCCAGCCGACGAAGACCCGGTAGAGGCCTTCGTGGCGCATGCTGCGGGCCATCTGGCCGGGTACGACCACGCCCTCGCGCCCGTTGGTCTGCCGCCGCGCGAGCTGGTCGGCGCTGCCCCGCAGCCGTACGAGAACGCTGAGCACCGCGCCGAACGCGCCGACACCTCCGCACACGACGGCGCCCAGCAGGCTCCAGCGGTTGGTGCAGTTGAGCGTCACGCCCATCGCCCCGAGCAGACCCACGCCCCACAGCAGCGGTGCGGCGAGCAGCAGCAGGCTGAGGGCGGAGCCCAGACCGAGTCCGATGTTGAGGCCCCGGCTGACGGCCGTCGCGCTGTCCTGCGCCAGCCGGCCCCTCAGGTCGGCGATCTCCTGGTCGAGGTACTCAGCCAGATGCTCGTTCGGCTTCTGGTCGCCGAGCCGCGGGTCCGTCAGCGCGTTGCCGAGCACCCGCACCACGGTCACGCGCGCCGACACCCTCGTCCGGTGTTCGAAGGCGCGCTGCGAGGCCCCGTGGAGCAGTTGCAGCTGGAGCTGCTGCTCGGGGTACAGATCGCCGAACTGCAGATAGGCACTGTCGAAGCCGGCCGGCACCACGTCGACGAGTCCCTCGGGCCGCAGCTCGGTGTCCGCGCCGTCGACCGATTCACGCATTCCCCGCCACCACGGGTGGCGGTCTCCCCCGTTGTTGTCCCCCATGAACCGGGTGTACCCGCACGGCCGGGCCCCGGGAAGCCTCCCCACCGCACCAGTACGGTCACCGTCGTCACGGAGGCGTCACGTCAGCTGTAGACGATCGGGCAGCCGCGGCGCAGGGAGTGCTGGGCGGCGCGCAGATACAGCGCCACGTAGAAGGAGGCGTCCAGATCCTCTCTCCTGCGGAACGGACGGGAACGGCGGCAGACCACGCCTGCTCAACTCCTCGTCGAGCCCCGAGGCGATCTCGCCGTAACCACCCTCGTGGTCACCGCGCCAATCCCGTGCGTCGACACTGACCAGATAGACACCCATGCCCGCAATGTACGGCGCCCCACTGACATCTCACTTCAGCAACCCCTTGTCCTCCAGGTAGCTCCGTGCCACGTCCTTCGCCAACCGCCGCCAGCTGTCCACCTGTTGGTTCATGGAGGCCAGGTCGGCCGTCGTCAGGACGTCGTTGAGCTTGCCGAGCGCCTTGGTGACCCCCTCGCTGCCGGCGCGGGAGCGGTTGACGACGGGGACGACGTAGTCGGCGTTCTGGAGGTGCTTGTCGTCGGCGGGGAGGACCAGGCCGAAGTCCGTGAGGGTGGCGTCGGTCGTGGTGGTCAGCACCATCTGGTCCTGGCCGCTCTGCACGGCCCGTTTGGCCTGGGTGGTGCCGATGCCCTTGGGGTCGACGCCGGTGATGTCGATGCCGTAGGTCTTCTTCAACCCCGGTTCACAGTATGGTCGTTGGACGCACTCGTCACCGGCGGCGAGCCGCACCTCCAGGCCCGAGGCGCCGAGGTCGCTCAGGGTCTTCAGGTCGTGCTGCCGGGCGTAGGAGGCGCTCACGGCGAAGGCGTTCTGGTCGACGGCCTGCCCGCGTCCAGGACCGTGAGTCCGCGTGGCGTGGCCAGTCGGCGCAAGGCCGTCATCGTGGCGTCGAGGTCGGGTGAGCCGACCGGGGCCGCGTCGGCGCCGTTGGTCTTGGCGTTGAGCCAGTCGGCGAAGGTGGCCGCATACTCGGGCACGACGTCGATCTGGCCGGATTCCAGGGCCGGTTCGTACAGTTCGCGGTTGGCGACGGTGAGCAGCGATGTCTTGTACCCGGCCTGGTTCAGCAGCCACGCGTACATCTGGGCGAGCAGGTCGCTCTCGGTGAACCCGGCGGACCCCACGGTCAGTTGGTGGCTGTCGCCGGGAGCGGCGGTGACCGCGCCCTGGTTCTCCAGGGAGGGGCCCGTGGAGCAGCCGGTCAGCAGGAGGACGAGGGCCGTCCCCGCGCATCGCCTCATCGCGTCCCCCTCGCCCAGCGGGGCGCCAGCCGCTCGGCGATCTCGAAGAAGCCCTCCACGATCAGCGCGAACACCGCGACGAGCACCGCTCCGGCCACCACCTGCGGCGTACTGGCGAGGTTGAAGCCCGCCGTGATGATCCGGCCCAGCCCTCCCCCGCCCGCCAGCGCGGCGATCGTGGCCGTCGCGACGAGCTGGACGGCGGCGATGCGTACGCCGGTCAGCACCATGGGGAGCGCAAGGGGCAGTTCCACGTGGAGGAGCATCTGCCGCCCCGTCATGCCCATCCCCCGGGCCGCCCGGACGACGCCGCGGTCCACCTCGCGCATCCCGACGTACGCGTTGGTGAGCAGGGGTGGGAGGGCGAACAGCACCAGGGCGACGACCGTCGGACCCTCTCCCCAGTCCCCGACGGGGGTCACCAGCAGAAGGACCAGCACGGCGAACGTGGGGACCGCGCGGCCGACGTTGGAGATGTTGACCGCCAGGGCGCCGCCCTTGCCGAGGTGGCCGAGGACGAGGGCCACCGGGAGGGCGATCAGACAGCTGATGACCAGGCAGACGACGGTGAGGACGAGGTGTTGCAGCAGCCGGTGCCAGATGCCGTCGTCGCCCGCCCAGTGGGCGGAGTCGGTGAGCCAGTCCCAGGTGTCGGTCAGGGTGGTCATCCGCGGGCCGCCCTCGTCCACGGGGTGATCAGCCGCTGCACACCCAGGAGCAGCACGTCGGCAGCGACGGCGATCACGACGCACAGCACGGAGGCGGTGAGGACCTGTGCCTTGAAGTAGGTGTTCATGCCCGCGTAGATGAGGTTCCCGAGCCCGCCGAAGCCCACGATCGCGCCCACCGTCACCAGCGACACCGCGGAGACCATGGCGATGCGCAGGCCGGCCATCGCGGCGGGCAGGGCGAGCGGCAGTTCGACGGTGAGGAGGAGGCGGATCGGGCCGTAGCCCATGCCGCGGGCGGCCTGTCGGGTCTCCTCGGGGACGGCCCGCAGCCCGGCGAGGATGTTCCGTACGAGCAGGGTGAGCGAGTAGAGGACGAGGCCGGCCACGACCAGGCCGGCCGAGAGTCCGTACACGGGCAGGAGCAGGGAGAACATCGCCAGGGACGGGATGGTGTAGAGGATCGTCGTGACGGCGAGGGCGGGACCGGACGCCCAGCCCCAGCGGCGGGCCAGCACGGCGAGCGGCAGGGCGATGACGAGGCCGATGAGCACCGAGACCGCGGTGAGCTCCAGATGCTGGACGACCGCGTCGAGGAGGATCTGTCGGCGGGTGCTCAGATACTCGCCGCAGATCCTCCCCCAGCTCTCGGCTTCGCTCGAGCCGGGGGGACCCCCTTGTTGCGCGCTGGCAGTCGTCCGGGGGCGCGGTCACGACTCCATTGCACCGGCGGGCCAGGGGGTCGGCTCGCTGGGGTGACCCGTACGGGGTGTCGCTGGGTACACCCCCCGATACGGGTTCTGGGCCCAATGTGGTCCCCGCGACATCTCCGTAATTTCTCTGTCAGGGCACACGGAGTGCCGGACCGAGAGGTGAAGACGATGTTTCGCACAGGCTCGCGACGTACGCACGACACGGGACCCGCCGCCGAGGCGCTGCGGCTGGTCAAGGTCACCAAGACCTACGGCAGCGACGACAGCGCCGTCACCGCTCTGGACGGGGTCACGCTCAGCCTGGGCCGGGGCACCTTCACCGCGGTGATGGGCCCGTCGGGTTCCGGCAAGTCGACGCTGCTGCAGTGCGCGGCGGGGCTGGACCGGCCCGACAGCGGCATCGTCGTCGTGGACGGCACCGAGCTGACGGGCGGCGGCGAGGCCGAGCTGACGAAGTTCCGGCGGGGCCGGATCGGGTTCGTCTTCCAGCAGTACAACCTGCTGGAGACGCTGACCGTCGCGCAGAACACGGTGCTGCCGCTCAAGCTGGCCGGGCAGCGCGTCGACCGGAAGCGGGCCCGGGAGATCCTGACGCAGGTCGGTCTCGGCGACCGGCTCGGGCACCGTCCCGACCAGTTGTCCGGCGGTCAGCGGCAGCGGGTCGCGATCGCCCGGGCGCTGGTCGCCGAGCCCCGGGTGATCTTCGCGGACGAGCCGACGGGTGCCCTGGACACGCGCAGCGCCCGGGATGTGCTGCGGCTGCTCCAGGAGGCGGTGCGGGTGCACGGGCGGACCGTGGTGATGGTGACGCACGACCCGGTCGCCGCCTCGTACGCCGACTCGGTGCTGTTCCTCGCCGACGGCCGGCTGGCCGGCGGGCTGACCGCGCCGACCGCGGACGCGGTGGCCGAGCGCCTCGCGCACCTGGGCGACGATGTGACGGCGGGGGTGTGAGCCATGTTCGTACTGGCCATGCGGTCGATCCGGCAACGCCCCGGACGGTTCCTCGCGACGCTGCTGTCCGCCTTCCTCGGCGCGGCGATCATCATGACGTTCAACTCGATGCACGACACGGCGGCGCGAAGCGGCGTCGACTCGGTGAGCGCGGAGACGCTGACGACCGCGGCGAGCGTGGTCGGGGGGTACGGCTCTCTGCTGGTGTTCTTCGCCGTGGCCTCCACACTCACGGTCAACGTGCGCCAGCGGGCCGCCGAGTTGGAGCTGCTGCGCTGCTCGGGAGCGACGCCGGCGCAGATCAAGCGGATGGTGGTCGGTGAGGCGGTGGCCGTCGCCCTGGTGGGTGCCGCGCTGGCGATCGGCCCGGCGATGCTCGGCGGCCAGGCGCTGCTGGACCTGTTCCAGGACAACGGTCAGGTGGCGGCCTCGGTCGACCACGCCTTCGGTCCGATCGCGTTGATGTCGGGAGTCACCGTCACGCTGCTCGCCGCCGCGGGCGCCGCGTTCCTCGCGGTACGTCGGGTGACGAACGGACAGCACCGACAGAGGGGCCGGGCGCGGAAGTTCTTCACCTACGCCGCTCTCGTGGCCGGCGCCCTGTCGGCCACCTCCACCTTCGCCTTCTCCGGCACGGACGAGGCTCTGATGGCACCGCCGGCGTACGGGGCGATCCTGCTGTCGGTGGGGCTCGCGATGCTGGCACCGCGGCTCCTCGAGGGCGTCCTGGACCGACTGCACCTGTCGGGTGCGGCGGGCTGGCTGGCCGTGCGCAATCTGCGGGAGCGGGCCGGGCACCTCGCCGGGATCCTGATGTCGCTGATCCTGTTCACGGCGATGGCCACGGCCACGCTCACCATGCAGTCGGTGGAGAGCGACGCCATCGACGCCTCAGGACTCGTGAAGACGGTGGACGCGAAGAACCTGGAGACGCTGAACTTCACGGTCGTCGGGATCATCGTGGTCTTCGTCTGCGTGATGCTGGTCAACTCGCTGTACGCGGCGACCACTTACCGCGGCCGGGAGTTCGGCCAGCAGCGGCTGGCGGGGGCGACGCCGAATCAGGTGCTCGGTGTGGTCGGGGCCGAGACGCTGGTCCTGACGGTCACCGGAGTCTTCTTCGGCACGGTCGCCGCGCTGGCGGGGACCGTTCCCTTCACCGTGGTGCGCACCGACTCGGTGCTGCCGGGCCAGGCCTTCGGCATCTGGCTCGCGGTGGTGTCGGTCGCCGTGGTGGTGACGCTGGGGACGAGTCTGGCGACGGCCCGCAAGGTGCTGCGCACACCGGCGACGGAGGCGGTGGGACTGGCCGCCTGAGAAGGACGTACGCGATGAGGGGCGGCTGCTTCGGCAGCCGCCCCTCACCTGTCGTCGGTCGTCGGCGGTCCGGCCTTGCGCCTCGACGCGGATGTGCACACCGTCACGCCGGCAGAGCCGGGCCGGGCCCGGATCCGGGGTGACACGAGCGCTGAACAAGCGCTTAGATAAGTGGACTGTCCTGGACCGCTCACGCCGCCGACCTGGAGGCCCCCGTTGTTCACTTCCGTCGACGACGTCTCCGCGCGCCTCGCCGAGACCGGCTATCTCGCCTCGCCCTCGGTCGCCACGACCGTCTTCCTGGCCGACCGGCTCGGCAAGCCGCTCCTGGTGGAGGGCCCCGCCGGGGTCGGCAAGACGGAGCTCGCCAAGGCAGTGGCCCAGGTGGCGGGGGCGGAGCTGGTGCGGCTGCAGTGCTACGAGGGCGTCGACGAGTCCCGGGCGCTGTACGAGTGGAACCACGCCAAGCAGTTGCTGCGGATCAGCGCGGGCCGCGACGAGACGTGGGACGAGGCCCGCACGGACATCTTCAGCGAGGAGTTCCTCCTCACCCGCCCGCTGCTGACGGCGATCCGCGGCGACGAACCGAAGGTCCTGCTGATCGACGAGACCGACAAGGCGGACGTCGAGGTCGAGGGCCTGCTCCTGGAGGTGCTGAGCGACTTCCAGGTCACGGTGCCGGAGCTGGGCACGATCACCGCCACCCGCCGCCCCTTCGTCGTCCTCACCTCCAACGCGAGCCGCGAGCTGTCCGAGGCGCTGCGCCGCCGCTGTCTGTTCCTCCACATCGGCTTCCCCGAGGAGGAGCTGGAGCGCCGGATCGTGCGGCTGAAGGTGCCGGGGCTCGACGCGGCGCTGGCCGAGTCGGTGGTGCGGGTGGTGGGTGCGCTGCGGGCGATGGACCTGCGCAAGCTGCCGTCGGTCGCGGAGACCATCGACTGGGCGCACACGCTCCTCGCGCTCGGCGCCGACACGCTCGACGAGACCGTCGTACGCGACACCCTGGGCGTCCTCCTCAAGCATCAGGACGACGTCCTCAAGGCGGCGGCGAAGCTCGATCTGGACGCGCTGTGAGCACACCGGTCGCCGAGCGACTCACGTCGCTCGTCGCCGCCCTGCGCGCCCACGGCATCCGCGTCGGCACCGGCGAGACGGTGGACGCCGCCCAGGCCATGACGGCGCTCGGCCTCGCGGACCGGGAGCTGCTGCGCGAGGGACTGGCGGCGACGCTGCTGCACGGCACGGCCCAACGGCCGGTGTTCGACCCGGTCTTCGACCTCTACTTCCCGCGGGGCGTCGGCGCGCCCGAGACCGGCACCACGAGCCGCGACGGTCTGCGCGACCGGCTGGCGGCCGCCCTCGCCGCCAACGACGAGGCCGTGATGGCCCGGTTGGCGGTCGAGGCCGTCGACGGCTTCGGCGGATACGGCTCCTCCCCCGCCTCGGACGGCTGGTCGTCGTACCAGACCCTCGAACGGGTCCGCCCGCAGACGCTGCTCGCCCGGGTCCGCGCCGACGTCCGTGCGCAGGGCGGGAGTTCGGGGTTCGCCGACCGGCTGCTCGACGACGAGATCCGGCGGCGTATCGAGTCCTTCCGCGCCTTGGTGGCCACGGAGGCACGGCGTCGGGTGGCGGAGCGACGCGATCGGGACGAGATCGCCCGGCGTGCGGTGCGGCCCACGGCCGACCGGGTCGACTTCCTGTTCGCCGGGAAGGCCCAACTGGCCGAGCTGCGCAGGACGGTTCAGCCGCTGGCGCGGAAGCTGGCCACGCGGCTGGCGGCCCGTCGGCGCCGGGCGGCCCGGGGCACGATCGATCTGCGGCGGACCCTGCGCGGTTCGTTGTCGACCGGCGGGGTGCCGATGAAGCCCGTACTGCGCAGGCGCCGCCCGGCGCGGCCCGAACTGGTGCTGCTGTGCGATGTGTCGGGCTCGGTCTCCGGCTTCTCGGACTTCACGATGCTGCTGGTGCAGGCCCTGCACGACCAATTCAGCAAGGTGCGGGTGTTCGCCTTCGTCAACCGGATCGACGAGGTGACGGGACTGCTGGAGCACGGCGCGGCCGACGCGGCGGGACTCGGCGCCCGGATCCAGTCCGAGGCGGCGCTCACGGGCTATCACGGCAGCAGTGACTACGGCATGGCGCTGGGCGAGTTCGCGGAGCGCTACGGCGACGCGGTCGGCCCGCGCACGACCGTGTTCGTCCTCGGGGACGCCCGGACGAACATGAGCGACCCCAACCTCGCGGCCGTACGGCAGATCTCCGAACGGGCCCGGCGCGTCTACTGGTTGAACCCCGAGCAGCACGCGCAGTGGGGTACCGGCGACTCCGCCGCGCCGGAGTACGCCGAGCTCGTCGAGATGCACGAGTGCCGCAACGCGAAGCAGCTGGGCACGCTGGTGGGACGGCTCCTGCCGATCTGAGCGCCATACTGTGCGGATGGACATGCGGGCCGGACAGGACGCCCGGCGCTGGCTGGCGGAGGCCGGCGTCACACAGGTCGGCGACGACGCGTGGATCGACGGCGACGCTCCCGAGAAGCAGCTCACCGCCAACGAGGTCGCTCAGTCCTGGGCGGGACAGGCCTTCACCGACGAACGTCTGGACGCCGCCGGGCGGTTGGGGCTGGCGTTCGGGCTGCTGGATCTCCTCGACGACTACTGGGTGACCTGCGAGATCCGCTTCGCCGACCGGGGCCCGAGCGGCCCGCTGCCGCCCGACGTCCTCTGGGACGGCTATCGGCGGCGCCTGGAGGCCCCCGAGACGGCCGACGCCGTGACCTACTCGCTGTGGGTCGACTGGTTCGAGGACCGCGACACCTGCGCGACCGCCTTCGCCGAAGTGCTCGGACGCGACGCCGACCACCTGCGGACCGACAGCCCGCAACCGCTGCTCCGCCGGGCCCGCCGGGTCCTGGAGTGCTCGGGCCCGGTTCCCTGGGCGGTGAAGGAGCGCGCGTACGGCATCGCCGCCCGCCTCCCGGCACTGCACCCGGCGCTCTTCAAGGGCCTGCTGGGCAGTTACCGCGACGTCTACGGCGACCTCGAACCGGCGGCCGCGCTGGGCCTCCTCACCGGGCTGAACCTCCCGGCGGACACCGCGCACTCGGCGGAACTGCGCGCCGTGCTCACCGCCGGGCACAGGAACCACCACCACAGTCCGCACGCCTGGGAGGAAGTCCGCAGGTGACCAGGAGGGGGTTCGCCGGAGGCCTCTCGACACGCAGGAAACCGATCAGTTCACTCTGCGTCAAGCAGGTAGATCGATCGGTTTCCGTACGGCAGGCCGACCCCGAAAGTCAGCTGTCACTCTTCTTGGCGTAGTCCGTGGCCATGCCGCCCGCGAAGTCGTAGACGATGCACTGTTCGTCGCCCACCACCCAGGCGTCGTGCCCCGCCGAGACCACGAAGACATCGCCCGGGCCCACTTCGCCCTCGTTGCCGTCGTCCATGCGGATGTGCATCCTGCCCTGGACCACATAGCCGTTGTGGTGGACCTCGCAGCTGCTGGTCCCCGCGATGGGCGCCACGGACTCGGACCAGCGCCAGCCCGGTTCGAACGTCCCGACAGCGAAGTCGAGACCCGTCAGATGGACGGCTTCCAGATGCCCGCGGGGGAAGTCCCGCCGCTCGTCCGGCTTGTCGAGGATCTTCATCTCCAGCATGTCGACGCTCCCTTCAGACCGCTCGCTCGGACCGGGCCGGTCTCCGTCCCCCGGCCACCACACGCGGCACCGGCGGGGGCCGAGCCCCACCACTCCATCGTCCGCCCGTCAAGCGGGAGCCGCCATTCGGGCGGGCTACGCCCCGGCGCCGCAGAGGCGGGCGAAGCGCTCGGCGTCCACGTTGCCGCCGGAGACGATCACTCCCACCCGCTCCGGAAGCTCCTCCACACGACCGGACAGCAGCGCGGCCAGCGGAGTCGCACCGCTCGGCTCGACGACGATCTTGAGGTGCTCGAAAGCGAACCGCATCGCGTCCCGGATCTCGTCGTCGGTGACCAGCACGATCGCGTCGACGAGCCGCCGGTTCACCGAGAACGTCAGCTCGCCGGGCGTGTGCAGGAGCTGCCCGTCGGCGATGGAGCGGGGAACCGGGATCGTGACACGCCGACCGGCCTCCAGGGAGCGCTTGGTGTCGTCACCCGTCTCGGGTTCGACGCCCACGACCCGGATGCCCGGGTGGAGCCCCTTGGCCCCCGTGGCGCTTCCCGCGATCAGCCCGCCACCACCGACGGGCGCCATCAGCGCACCCATCTCCCCTTCTTCTTCAAGGAGTTCGAGGGCCGCGGTGCCCTGTCCGGCGATGACATGCGGGTGCTCGTAGGGTGGGATCAGGGTGAGCCCCCGCTCGGCGGCCAGGGCTTCGGCGAGGGCGACGCGGTCACCGGTGTAGCGGTCGTACGTCACGATCTCGGCGCCGTAGCCGACGGTGGCCTCCCGCTTGGAGCGCGGGGCGTCCTCGGGCATGACGATCACCGCGGTGCTGCCGAGTTCACGGGCGGCCAGGGCGACCGCCTGGGCGTGGTTGCCGGAGGAGTACGTGGCGATGCCGCGAGACAGCTGCTCGGGCGTCAGCCGGGAGGCCGCGTTGTAGGCGCCGCGGAACTTGAAGGCGCCCACGCGCTGGAAGTTCTCGCACTTGAGGAGGACCTCGGCGCCGACGCGGGCGTCGAGGGTGCGGGAGCGGAGTACGGGCGTACGGTGGGCGACTCCCTTGAGCCGCTGGGCCGCGTCGCGAATGTCGTCGAGGGTGACAAGAGGGGTCGGGATCGGGGTCGTCACTCGGTGCCTCCATCGGGGGTCGTCACTCGGCGCCGCCGTCCGCGTCCGTGGTCGTGGCGCGGGCCTGGGAGAGGTAGCTGTAGGCGGAGGCGCGGGAGATGCCGAGGCGGGTCGCGACCTGCTCGATCGCACGGCGCACGGCGAAGACCCCACGGTCGTCGAGGCTCCGGAACAACGTGAGGCGTTCCGTGCGGTCGAGGGCGCCCCACGGCTGGTGTCGGTGCGTGTCGAGGATGGCGTCGACGACCGAGTCGATGTCGTCGCCGAAGGTGGTGACCGGCAGTTCGGCGGGGGTGCCGCCGATTCCGGCCAGCGCGCCGAGCAGCGCGTGGGCCTCGCTCGCGGCGGTGACGTCGAGGTTGACGCACAGGGCGCCGAACACGGTGCCCGTGGAGTCCCGCAGCACCATCGTGGACGACTTGACCGTCCTGCCGGCCTGGGTGCGGGTGACGTAGTTGAGCTCGTCGCCCGCCGCGTCCCCGCGGGCGACGATCCGCATGCCGATCTCGCTCATCGCCCCGCCCACCGCACGCCCGGTCACCGAACCGGCAAGGGCGACCACGGACTTGTCGGGGTTTCGATAGTCGTGCAGCACCACCTCGCACACCGGGCCGAACGTCGCCACCAGCCCGTCGACAACGGGCGTCAAGGCGGCGACGATCGCGTCCCGCTCCGCTTCCAGCGCTCGCTCGGACATCATGAGTTCTAGACTATCAGTCCAATCTCTGGACATGTAGTCCAGATCGTCGACATCCGACGTCGAACGCGGCGTCCTGCTCTCTGGCACTTCTGGGGACACGTGGCGGGATCGCTGTCCTCGGCCCGCGTGATCCGGCCAGATCCGGCTCCTGTCAGCCCGATGACTGGGAGTTGTCAGCTTCGCGGACTTCCATGACGCCAACTCCCTTCCCCCACCCCGAGGAGTGAGATGACCGACACCGTTCCCGACTTCCCGATGGCGCGCGCGGCCGGCTGCCCCTTCGACCCGCCTCCGGAGATGCTGCGGCTGCAGAGCGAACGGCCCGTCGCCCGCGTCCGGCTGTGGGACGGCAGCACTCCCTGGCTCGTCACGCGCTACGAGGACCAGCGGGCGCTGTACGGCGACGCGCGGCTGAGCGTCGATCCCCGGCGGCCGGGATTCCCCCACTTCGCAGGACTGCGGCGCCTTCGTCCAGCTCTCCGGCGTCCTCAAACGGGTCGCCGTGAAGCTCTCCAAGACCTGCAACGACCTGCGGCTGACCTCGTCCGGGCCCACCGCAGGGCTCGGCGAGATCAACCTGCCGCCGGTGCAGGCGGGTTCGTCGATCATGCCCGGCGTGGTCAACCCGGTCATCCCCGAGGTCGTCAACCAGGTCGCCTTCGAGGTCATCGGCAACGACCTCACCGTCACCATGGCCGCCGAAGCCGGACAACTCCAGCTCAACGCCTTCGAACCCGTCATCGCCTACAGCCTGTTGCGCTCCCTGACACATCTGCGCGCGGCCTGCGACACCCTGGCCCGCTGTGTCCCCGGCATCACGGCCAACCGCGAACACCTCCACGACAGCGTCCACCGCTCCATCGGTCTGGTCACCGCGCTCGCCCCGCACATCGGCTACGCCGCCTCCACCGCCCTCGCCCGCCAGGCCCTGTCCACCGGCCGCCCTGTCAAGGACCTCGCCGCCGAGGCCGGCCTGCTCACCGCGGCCCAACTGGACGTGCTCCTGCGGCCGGAGAACCTCGCCGGGCGCCACTTCGCACAGGGCTCGGCGGCAGCGACTCCGTGAACGACGGCGCAGGCACACGGGCGGACGCCGAGGCCGGTGCGGTGCGGCCGGGGTTCACACCGGTCACCCGAGCAGTCGGATCGCCCTGTCCGCTGGGGTACCGCGCTCAGTCGAGGCGGACGCCCGTGCGGCGCTCCAGGGCCTGGAGCAAGCGGGCCTGGAACTCTTGGTCCTGGGCTGTGGGGTGAGGTGACTGCGGGCTCCGGTGGTACCAGTAGCCGCCGGTCCGCGGGGTCACGTCGGGGTGGGTGGCGAGCCACGTCTGTGTCCGGTGGCCGGCGGTCAGGTCGTCCGGGGCGCCCGCGCCGCCCATGCGGGTGGGGACCCAACCGGGGTCGACCGCATGGCTGGTGGTGCCGTCCCAGCGGGAGGCGAGGGCGAGCGCGAGGGTGGTGACCCACAGTTTGGTGTCGTCGTAGGCGGCGCTCGCGGTGGCCAGCTCTCTCAGCTCGGTGGAGCCGGTTCGGTGCATCGAGCTGCTGAGGTAGATGAGTCTGGCCGGCTTGTCCATCAGCGCCGTGAGCACATACGGCGCGACGGTGTTGACGGTGACCGCGTCCGGAACGTGCATGGTGCCGGCGTTGTGGATGACGGCGTCGAAGCGGCCGAATTCAGCGGCCTGCCGGGCGACGCCGGGGATTTCGTCCGGCTGGGCGAGATCCCCGGTGATGACGCCTCTCCACCGGGCCTTGTCCTCCGGGTCGGTGAGACGGGCCGGGTTGCGCACATGGACGACCACGTCGTGGCCGTCGTCGGCCAGCGCGTCCGCCGTGTTGCGCCCGAGCCCGCTGGACGCTCCGGTCACCAGGATCAGTGCCATGTCGGTGCCCTTTCCTCTGTGGCGTGCCGGGCCTCAATTCGGCGGACTGGTCGGCGACTTCGGAGCGGCGGTGGTGGCGGGGTCGTGCGTGGCGACCCAGGAGACGAGGAGCCTGAGGCCTTCCCCGGAGGGTTACCGGGCCATGGACGAGCGCCGCGCCACGAAGGTGCTCCTCACCCTCTGACCCGCGCGGGATCCGCGGGTCAACGCACCCGTCCGCGCGGCTTCAGCGGCACCGGCGGCAGTGCGGGAGCGGGCAGGGGAGCGCCGTCGTAGCCCTTGACCTCGCCGAAGCGTGAACCGGTCGTCCAGTCCGCACGGGCCTGTTCGATCTCCTGCTGGGTGCGGCCGATGAAGTTCCAGAACATGATCAGCTCTTCCTCGAACGGCTCACCGCCCAGGAGCATCACGGAGGCCTCCGACTCGGCGCGCAGCGGCAGTTCGGTGCGGCCGCAGCCGAGGTAGAGCATGGAGCCGGGCAGGACCGGAACGCCGTCCACCCGTGCCTCGCCGGACATGGACAGCACGGCGTACTCGAAGTCCGGTTCCAGCGGGAGGCGCACGTCCGCGCCGCGGGCGAGGGTCAGGTCGGCGCCGACGATGGGGGTGTACGTCGTTCCGGGCGAGGTCGCGCCGTCGAGGGCGCCGAGGATCAGGGTGGCCGAGAGGCCGGGTGCCGTGACGACCGGCAGTTCGGCGTGGTGCTCGAAGTGCGGGTCGGTGTGGCGGTCGCTGTCGGGCAGGGCCACCCACAGCTGGGCGCCGTGGAGATAGGGGGCGTGCGACTTGGGGCTCTCCTCGGAGTGGCTGATGGCCCGTCCGGAGGTCATCAGGCCCAGCTCGCGCGGGTGGATCGTCTGGAGGCTGCCGGTCGAGTCGCGGTGCAGCACCTCGCCCTGGTGCAGCCAGCTCACCGTCTGCAGGCCCATGTGCGGGTGGGGCGGCACCTGCATACCGGGCTCGTCGGCGATGTCGTCGGGGCCGTAGTGGTCGACGAAGCACCATGCGCCGACCATGCGGCGCCCCAGGTTGGGCAGCAGCCGGCGGACCTCGGTGGACTCGCCGAGCTTGACGGTGCGCGGGCTGAGGAGTTCGCGAACGGGCTCCGCCACCACGAAGCCGCGGCCGCCGCACAGGGCGGGAGCCGCCTCGCGATCAAGATTGCTCATGGCGCCCAACCTAGACCCGCGAGCGGCGTCCCGTCAGTCCGTCGTCGGGGCTGTCCCGGCTCGTTCGAAAAATAGTAGCCATGTACATAGTAGCCATGTACTGTATTTGTCATGAGCGAGGGTTCCGAGAAGGCGACACCTGGATTCCTGGTGTGGCGACTGTCGATGAAGTGGCGCACCGCGGTGGACCGCGCGATGGCTCCGCTGGGGCTCACCCATGCGCAGTACTCGCTGGTGGCGTCCTTGTACGGCATGCAGCGCGCCGGTGAGCGCCCCAGTCAGCGGCGCCTCGCCGACCACGTGGGGCTGGAGCCGCTGTATGTGTCCAAGCTGGCGCGATCCCTGGAGTCCGCGGGCCTCCTGGAGCGCACCCGCGACCCCCGCGACCCACGCGCCGTACAGCTGACCCTCACCGAGCAGGGCCGCGACACGACCCGGCAGGCCATCAAAGTCGTCCAGGGGCTCCTGGAGCAGCTGCTGGCACCGTTCGGCGGTCAGGACAGCGAGCGCACCCGGGACTTCAAGCACGACCTCGTGACCCTGCTCGACGCACCTCTGGATCCGCTCGCCGTCACCGGCGAGCCCGACAAGGAGCAGTCATGACCACCACCACTCCCCTGCTCAACCCCCGAGTCATAGCCCTGGCCCACTACGCCGCCCGTGGCGTCCTGGAGCGGGTACTGGCCCGCCACGGCGCGACGTTCCAGCAGTCCGTCACCCTGCGGGTCGTGGCCGTCGCCGACGGACCGGTCGAGCGGGGCCATCTCGTCGACAGTGTCGTCGGCTCGCTGAAGATCGACGCCGCGGAGGCCCATGCCGTGGTCGACGAGCTGATCGCCGCGGAGCTGCTGGCTCCCCCGGAGCCGTCACGGGTACGGATCACGGACGCCGGACGGGAGCTGTACGACAGGACGTCCGCCGAGACCGCGCCCATCACGGCCCGGATCTACGACGGCATCCCGACGGAGGATCTCGCCGTCGCCGGACGAGTGCTGACCCTCATCGCCGACCGGGCCGACGCCGAGCTCGCGACCCTCGACAAGTAGTGGAATATTGAACCAACTCTCTCCGTTGACGGCCTCGAAGGAGGTCGGAGTGGAGATGACGTACTACGACCACGGAACACCGGCGGAGCGCTGGGAGCGCGCGCGGATGTTCTTCGACGCCAAGGACTACGCCGCCGCGGCGCGCGTTCTCGACGGGCTGGTCGAGGAGGTGCCGGAACAGACCGGACCGCGGCTGCTGCTGGCCCGCTCCTACTACCACTCGGCCCAACTGCGCCGCGCGGAGACCGAGTTGCGCATCATCGTGGAGCGCGACCCGGTCGAGCAGTACGCCCGTCTGATGCTGGGCCGCACGCTGGAGCGGCAGGGGCGGCACGAGGAGGCCGGTCCGCACATCCGCCTCGCCTCCGCGCTCGCGGGCGACTTCGACACGCTCTGAGCACGACAGCAGGGCCCGGTTCCGTCACGGAACCGGGCCCCTGTGCTGCCGTACCGTCAGGCCGCCACGTCGGCGCGCCTCCCCCGCCGGTGGCTGATCTCGCCGAGGACGATGTCGACGACGATGAACGCGGCCAGCGGAATGCCGAGGAGCGGGACGTAGTACCCGAGGACCGCGATGGCCGCCACGCACGGCAGCAGAACCAGCGGGGGCACCTTCTGCCAGGCGCCGCGCGGGATCGGACGGCCGAAGGCTGAGCCGCGGCCGCGCTGCCACCACATCCGGTAGCCCCACACGATCAACAGGATCAGGGAGAGCGCGAGCAGCATCAGGGCGATCTGGTTGACCAGACCGAACAGGACACCCGTGTGCAGGTCGATGCCCCAGCGGGTCAGCTTGGCGAGAACCGGGTGGTCGGCGAACCGCAGCACGTCGGTGACCTCGCCGGTGATCGGGTCGACGGCCACCGCGTCCTGCTTCGTGGGGTAGCCGCGCCCCACCTGCTTCACCACGTACATCGACGCGGCGTCGGCGGGCGGGACGATCTCGACCGGGTCACCGAGCCCCTCGGCCCGCGCCGCCGCCAGGATCGTGTCTAGGCCGACACCGTGCTCGGCGTCCCCGGCCGAGGTGGACGCGCCGTGCCCGGAGTGGTCGCCGCCCGCGCTCGCGGAGATCGAAGGGGTGGCCTGGTGCAGCGAGGTGCGCAGTACGTCGATGTTGGCGCCGGCGTAGGTGGACCAGGTCAGACCGGTCACCGACAGGAAGAGGAACCCGGCGGCGGCCCAGGCGCCGACGCCGCCGTGCAGGCCCAGGGTGCGGCGCCGCCCACTGGTCCCGCGCAGCTTGCGCTGGGCCCGGCGGCGGGTGAACCACATCACCAGGCCGGCGCTCGCGATCACCCACAGCCAGCTCGCCGCGAACTCGCTGTAGACGCGGCCGGTCTCGCCGAGGTGCAGATTGCGGTGGAGCCCGGAGATCCAGGTGCGCAGGGGGAGTGCGCCGGTCGAGCCGTACTGTTCGAGGGCGCCTTCGACCTCGGCGGTGTAGGGGTCGACGAAGACGGCGAGGGTGTGGTCGGCGTCGACGCCCTTGACTCCGGACAGCAGGACCCGGGTTGTCGCGTCGTCCTCCGGGGAGGGGCGGACAGCCGCGACGGCGCCCTCGGGGTGGGCCTCGCGGGCTGCGGTGACCTGCTCGGAGATGGGCAGTTTGATGTCTCCGACCTCGGAGACGGTCAACTCGTCGGAGTAGACGATCTTCTCGGCCTGGAAGGAAGCGGCGTAGAGGAGTCCGGTGCAGGCGGCCACGAGAAGGAACGGCGCGACGAGCAGTCCGGCGTAGAAGTGCAGGCGCAGCAACAGGGGGCGGAGCGGCGCCCAACTGCTGCGTGACGGCATCGGATCGGCGGCTTTCTGGGCCTCGTCCGTGGTCCTCGTGAGAGCGGAGGTCATCGGCGGTTCTTTTCTGGGGCAGGGGACGTTTCTCGGCTGTGCCGGTCCAGTAGTCGGGGGAAGAGGCCTTCGAGTTCCCGGGGATTGAAGTGACCTGCGTCACACAAAGGTGGGCGGGACGGCATGGCATCCTGGCGCGATGGCAACTCCCCGTCATCACGTGCCCCTTGCCGGGCTGGTCGAGGAACTCCTGGCGGGCGAGGGCCCGCTGCCGATCGTGGCGGCCGGTGATCCGGTGCTGCGGCGCGGCACCGAGCGGTTCGAGGGGCAGCTGGACTCCGCAATGCTGGCCCGGTTCGTCGAGGCGCTGCGGATCACCATGCACGCGGCGCCGGGCGTGGGCCTGGCGGCTCCGCAGGTCGGCGTGCCCCTGCGGATCGCGGTGATCGAGGACCCGGCGCCGGTGCCGGACGAGATCAGGGTGGCGCGCGGACGGGTGCCGCAGCCGTTCCGGGTGCTGGTCAATCCGTCGTACGAGGCGGTCGGTACCGCGCGCGCCGGGTTCTTCGAGGGCTGTCTGAGCCTGCCGGGCTGGCAGGCGGTGGTGGCGCGCCACGCCGAGGTGCGGCTGACGGGCGAGGACGAGCACGGGCGTGCGGTGGACGAGGTGTTCTCCGGATGGCCGGCGCGGATCGTGCAGCACGAGACCGATCACCTCGACGGCCTGCTCTACCTCGACCGGGCGGAGCTGCGGTCGCTGTCGTCGGGCCAGGCGATGGCGGAGCGTTGGGCACAGCCGACGCCGGCGGAGGCCGCCGAGTCGCTGGGCTTCGCACTGCCGTAGCCGGGCCGCGAACGGCCGCAACCGAAAATCGGAGGCGCCGATCCACGCGCCTCCCTTACCGTGGCCGCATGTCGACGCCCCGAATTTCCTAGCTGAGGACCCACTTACACGCCACCCGTGTGTCCTCTTGCTAGTTCGGAGCGTTCTCTCATGATCACCGTTCGTGGTGTCGACGTGCGCGTCGGCGCGCGTCTGCTGCTGTCCGACCTCTCCTTCCACGTCTCCCCCGGCGACCGCATCGGCCTGGTGGGCCGCAACGGCGCCGGAAAAACCACCCTGCTGAACACGTTGGTGGCTGCGCGCCTTCCTGGCGAACCTGCGGTCGGGACTGGTCCTGATCAGCCACGACACGTCCCTGCTGGCCGACACCGTCAACCGGGTCTTCCACCTGGACCCGCACCGCGCCACCATCGACGTCCACAACACCGCCTGGGGCGCCTATCTCGCCCAGCGCGAGGCCGACGAACGGCGCCGCACCCGGGAACGGGCGAACGCCGAACGCAAGGCGGCGTCCCTGCACGCACAGGCCGACCGGATGCGTGCCCGGGTGTCGACGGCGACGGCCGCGAAGAACATGGCCCGGCGCGCCGACCGGCTGCTCGGCGACCTCGAACCGGTGCGGCGGGCCGACAAGGTGGCCAGGATCCGGCTGCCCGAGCCGGAGCCCTGCGGCAGGATCCCGCTGGCCGCGATCGGCCTGACGAAGTCCTACGGCGACCATCGCGTCCTTGCGGGCGTCGATCTGGCCGTCGACCGGGGCAGCCGCCTGGTCGTGCTCGGGCCCAACGGAGCGGGAAAGACGACCCTGTTGCGGATGCTGGCGGGCCGGGACACCCCGGACGCCGGCCGGGTGGTCCACGGGCACGGACTGCGGCTCGGCTACTTCGCGCAGGAACACGACACCCTGGACCGGGAGTCGACGGTCGGCGCACATCTGGCGGCCGCCGTCCCCCCATCTGACGGACGGTGAACTGCGGCGTGTGCTGGGCTCGTTCCTCTTCTCCGGGGACAACGTCGACAAGCCGGTCGGTGTCCTGTCCGGCGGCGAGAAAACCCGCCTCGCCCTGGCGGGTCTGGTGCACTCCGGTGCGAACGTCCTGCTCCTGGACGAGCCCACCAACAACCTGGACCCGGCGTCCCGCGCCGAGGTGCTGGCCGCGGTGGGCACGCATCCGGGCGCGGTCGTCATGGTGACCCACGACGACCGCGCCGTGCAGGCGCTGCGCCCGGACCGGGTGCTGCTGCTCCCGGAGTCCGAGGAGGACCTGTGGCACGAGGACTACCTGGAGCTGCTCACGCCCGCGTGAGCACCGGCCTCAGTTGTCGCGGTAGCTCTCCAGCAGCCGCAGCCACACCTCGCTGATCGTCGGATAGGACGGCACGGCGTGCCACAGCCTGCTGATCGGTACCTCTCCGGCGACGGCGATGGTGGCGGAGTGGATGAGTTCGCCGACGCCCGGGCCGACGAAGGTGACGCCGAGGAGGATCTCGCGCTCCAGGTCCACGACCATGCGGGCGCGGCCCCGGTAGCCGTCGCCGTACAGGCTCGCGCCGGAGACGTTGCCGAGCTCGTAGTCGACGGCGCGGACCCGGTGGCCGGCCTGTTCGGCCTCCGCCAGGGAGAGGCCGACGGCGGCGGCCTCCGGGTCGGTGAAGACGACCTGGGGTACGGCGGAGTGGTCGGCGGTCGCGGCGTGCGCGCCCCAGGGGGCCGTCTCCAGGAGGGGGGCGCCGGAGGCGCGGGCCGCGATGGCGGCCCCGGCGATGCGGGCCTGGTACTTGCCCTGGTGGGTGAGGAGGGCGCGGTGGTTGACGTCGCCGACGGCGTAGAGCCAGTCGTTGCCGGTGACGCGGAGGCTGTCGTCGACCTCCAGCCAGGAGCCGGGTTCCAGGCCGACGGTGTCGAGGCCGATGTCGTCGGTGCGGGGGGCGCGTCCGGTGGCGAAGAGGATCTCGTCGGCCTCGATGCGGTCGCCGGCGTCGGTGACGACCACGACGGTGCCGTTCTCCCGGGTCACCGAGGCGACCGAGGTGCCGGTGCGGACGTCGGCGCCCGCCTCGGTGAGGCCCTCCTGGACCAGTTCGCCGGCGAAGGGCTCCATACGGTTCAGCAGACCCTTGCCGCGGACCAGGAGGGTGACCCGGGAGCCGAGGGCCTGCCAGGCGGTGGCCATCTCGGTGGCGACGACCCCGCCGCCGACCACGACCAGCCGGCCGGGCGCGGCCTTGGCGCTGGTGGCCTCCCTGCTGGTCCACGGCTTGATCTCGTCGAGTCCGGGGAGGTCGGGCAGGACGGCGCGGGTGCCGGTGCTGACGACGACGGCGTGCCGGGCGGTGAGGATCTTGTCGCCCACGGTGACCGTGCGGGGGCCGGTGAGGCGGCCGTGGCCGCGGTAGAGGTCGGCGCCGATGCCCTCGATCCAGCGGACTTGGCCGTCGTCCTTCCAGTGGGAGGTGTACTCGTCCCGTCGTGCGAGGACCGCGGCCGTGTCGAGGGGCCCCTGCACGGCGGGGGCGAGACCGGGCAGGCGCCGGGCGTCGGCCTGGGCGATGACCGGGCGCAGCAGGGCCTTGCTCGGCATACAGGCCCAGTAGGAGCACTCGCCGCCGACCAGCTCGCTCTCCACGACCGCGGTGGAAAGACCGGCCGCACGGGTGCGGTCGGCGACGTTCTCCCCCACGGGCCCGGCACCAAGAACCACTACATCGTAGGTGGTGTACACAGTGGATTCCGTTTCCGTCATGGGGTCAGTCTTACGGGTGGTGTGCGCTCAGGCCACATGGGTACGCGCGCGGAATACCTACTCGGCCTGCCGTGTTTGCGACGACGGCTTCGCCCCGACATCAGGAAGAGGGATTCACGCCATGAGCAAGACCGTGGAGCTCACCAAGGAGAACTTCGACCAGACGGTGACGGACAACGAGTTCGTGCTGATCGACTTCTGGGCGTCCTGGTGCGGGCCGTGCCGTCAGTTCGCGCCCGTCTACGACAAGGCCGCCGAGGCGAACCCGGACCTGGTCTTCGGCAAGGTGGACACGGAGGCGCAGCCGGAGCTGGCGGCGGCCTTCGGGATCCAGTCGATTCCCACGCTGATGATCGTCCGTGACCGGGTGGCCGTGTTCGCCCAGCCGGGCGCGCTGCCGGAGGCCGCGCTGACGGATGTGATCGGGCAGGCCCGGAAGCTGGACATGGACGAGGTCCGCAAGTCGGTCGCCGAGCAGCAGGCCAGCGCCGAGCAGAACGGCCAGTAGCCGTACGGCTGTTGAGACACCGCATCCCGGTCGGGGCTCACCGCTGAAGGGGAAGTCCCGTGTAGTTGGCGGCCAGTTCGGAGGCGGCGTGCCGGGATGCGGTGATGCGGCGCAGCCGCGCCAGTTGCATTCGGTGCTCGAAGGGGTCCGCGTCGGGCCGGGTGTGCAGCATCGTCGTCATGTCGTACGAGAATCGGGTCGCCTGCCAGACGCGGGCGAGGCACGACTGCGAGTAGGTGTCCAGGAGTTGCTCGGAGCCGGTGCGGCGCAGCTCCGCGAAGGCGCGGCCGAGCAGGCGTACGTCGGACACCGCGAGGTTGAGGCCCTTGGCGCCGGTCGGCGGGACGATGTGGGCGGCGTCGCCGGCCAGCAGGAGCCGTCCGTGGCGCATCGGTTCGTGGACGTAACTGCGCATCGGGGTCACGGACTTGGCGGTGATCGGGCCGCGGCGCAGGGTCCAGTCGGCGTCGATGGCGAAGCGGGCGGCGAGTTCGTCCCAGATACGGTCGTCGGACCAGTCGTCCGGGTCGGTGCCGTTGGGGACCTGTAAGTACAGGCGCGACACATGCGGTGAGCGCATGCTGTGCAGGGCGAAGCCGCGCTCGCCGCGGGCGTAGATCAACTCGTCGCAGGACGGGGCGACATCGGCGAGGATCCCGAGCCATGAGTACGGGTAGTCGTGCTCGTAAGCACGGCTCACCTCGGCGGGCACGGTGTCGCGGGCGATGCCGTGGAAGCCGTCGCAGCCGACGACCCAGTCGCAGCTCAGGGTCTGTTCGCGGCCCTCGTGCACGAACCGCACGACCGGTGCCGCGGTCTCCGGCTTCTCGATCGCGAGCGCCTCCGCCTCGAACAACAGCGGTGGCCCGTCGGCCAGTTGGAGGGCCACGAGGTCCTTCACGATCTCGGTCTGGGCGTAGATCGTGACGGTGCGGCCGCCGGTGAGGACCGGGAAGTCGATGTGGTGGCGTTCCCGGTCGAAGCGCAGCTCGATGCCCTGGTGGACCAGGCCCTGCGCCTCCAGTCGCTCGGCCGCGCCGCACTCGCGCAGGGCGTCGACCGTGCCCTGCTCCAGCATTCCGGCACGCTGGCGCTGTTCGACGTACTCGCGCGTCCTGGCCTCCAGGACGACGCAGCCGATGCCCGCGCGGTGCAGCAGGCGGGCGAGGAGCAGTCCGGCGGGGCCACCGCCGATGATGCCGACCGTCGTGCGCATGGCACGCCTTCCGTGAGTGACAGCCTCAGGCTCAGCCTCTCAGCTGGACCCGCGGTGCACCACCGTCGCTCCCAGCACCTTGTGCGTCTCGGGCACGGCGCCGGGGTTGCGCACCGCCCGGTCGACCAGTTCGGCGAGGTCGCGGCCGGAGGGCAGTTCGAGATGGACCGTGCTCAGTCGGGGCCGCAGGAGCCGGCCGATCATCAGGTCGTCGGCGCCGATCAGCGCCGTCTCGCCGGGCACGTCGATCCCCTGGTCCTGCAGGGCGCGCATCAGCAGCATCGCGTACTCGTCGTTGTACGCGAACACCGCGTCCAGGTCGAGGTCGCGCCAGCGGGCGGCGAGCCGGGCGCCGGCCTCCTCGGTGTGGGCGAGGGGCAGATGGGTCACGGTGGCGTCGGTGCCGCGCAGGGCGTTGCGCACGCCTTCGAGGCGGGGCAGCGAGAAGGCCTCCAGGCCCGCCTCCTCGGGGACGACGACGCCGATGCGGCGCCGGCCGCGCTCGTACAGGTGGGTGCCGGCGCAGTGGCCGACCGCCTCGTGGTCCATGAGCAGGGCGTGGGCGCCCTCGACGGACTCGGGGCCGAGGGTGACGACGGCGCGGGCGCCGGAGCGCTTGAGGACCGCGACGCCCTTCGGGCCGAGCCCGGCGCCGGGCACCAGGACGGCGACCGGGCGGAGTTCGGCCCAGGCGCGGGCGGCCTCGTCGCCGTGCAGTCCGACGCTGCCGTGCTGCACGACGGTGTAGTCGAGGCGGCTGAGGGCCCACTGGAGTTCGTTGATGAACTGGCCGTACAGCTGGCCGACGGGGATGGTGGGGGCGGGCATCAGGACCAGGCGGCTGTGTCCGGCGCGCAGGCTGCGGGCGGCCGCGTGCGGCACGTATCCGAGTTCCTTGGCGGCCTCGTGGACACGGCGGCGGGTGGGCTCACTGATCCGGACGGCGCTGGTGTTGTTGAGGACGTAGGAGACGGTCGCGCGCGAGACGCCGGCCAGACGGGCCACATCGGCGCTCGTGGGAACCGAGCGCGGTGCGGGCGACGCGGGGGCGGGCGTTTTCGGTATCTGCACCATGACGTGACGCATCTTTGCAGAACCTGTACGAGTCGCCTCTCAGCGGGTCGCCCCGGTGCCCGTCACGCGGGCCACCAGATCGGCCCAGCCGGCCTCGATGCGCTCCATCGGCATCCCGCACTCCCTGGTCAGGTGGTGGATCAGGGCGGGGTCGAGATACCCGAGCAGCGTCCGCGCCAGGAGTTCGCAGTCGGCGTCCGGCACGATCTGGCGCAGCAGGACCGTGACGTGCATGGTGAGCGCACGGTGCGACGGGTGGAAGAACCGGCGGGTGGGCTCCGGCTCGGCGGCGAGGTGGAGGTCCAGCTGCTCGGCCGTGCGGTACAGGACCGCCACGCCGAACGCCCGCAGCCGATCCAGGGGCGGCGCCCCGGGGCCCAGGGGCGGCGGGCCGCCGAGGAAGTCCTCCTGCAGCTTCTTCGCCGAGTGGTCCAGCAGTGCCATCAGCAGGCCGGTGCGGTCGCCGAAGCGGCGGAAGACGGTTCCCTTGCCGACCTGGGCCGCGGCGGCCACCGCCTCCATCGTGACCCCGGCGGCGCCGTGCTCGGCGATCAGCCGGGCGGCCGCCTCCAGCAGCCGGGCCCGGTTGCGCGCGGCGTCGGCACGCAGACAGGGCTCCTCCTCGGGTGTGCCGAGCTGCAGCAGCTCGGCCTCACCCGCAGGTTCCTGAGGCCTGGGAAACGGCGGCAGAGAGGCGGACATGACGACAGCGTAAAGCATCGGGAATGAAACTGGACCGCGGTCCGGTTAGGGTGATAGAAGTTAAACGGACCCCGGTCCGTATTGTGACGGCACTGTTTCAGCATCTTGGAGTTCGCATGTCTGTTCGCATCCTTGCGCTCGTCGGCAGCCTTCGCGCCGGTTCGCACAACCGCCAACTGGCCGAGGCGGCCGTCAAGTTCGCTCCCGAGGGTGCCAGTGTCGAACTCTTCGAGGGCCTGGCCGAGATCCCGTTCTACAACGAGGACATCGACGTCGAGGGCAGCGTCCCGGCCCCGGCCGCCAAGCTGCGTGAGGCCGCCCAGGCCGCCGACGGCTTCCTGCTCTTCTCCCCCGAGTACAACGGCACCATCCCGGCCGTCCTGAAGAACGCCATCGACTGGCTGTCCCGCCCGTACGGCGCCGGCGCCTTCGGCGGCAAGCCGGCCGCCGTGGTCGGCACCGCGTTCGGCCAGTTCGGTGGCGTGTGGGCGCAGGACGAGACCCGCAAGGCGCTGGGCATCGCCGGCGCCACGGTGCTGGAGGACGTCAAGCTCTCCATCCCCGGTTCCGTGGTCCGTTTCGCCGAGACCCACCCGGCCGACGACGCCGAGGTCGCCGCGCAGCTGACCGAGGTCATCGCCCGTGTGCACGGCCACGCCGGCGAAACCGCTGCCGCCTGATCATCTCCTCGCGGCGAGGGGCCTGAGCTCATGGAGCTCCGGCCCCTTTCTCATGCCCTTACGACCTCACGCCCGCACAACCCCTCACGCCCGCATGACGGTTCAGCCCGTGATCGAGAAGAAGATCGTGTCCTGGCTGTACCAGTCGATCGACTGCGCGGACCGCCACTCGTCGTGCTCGAACTCCAGCTGTCCGGCGAGCTGCCCGAGCTCGTACGAGAAGGCGCTGTCGATACGGTCCAGGACGGCGCGGTAGGCGTCCGCGGCCGGCTTCGCCCTGGCCAGCGGCAGACGGCCGATGTCCGGGGTGCCGTCCATGGGATACGGGATGTGGAACGGGATGCCGTCGGGCGGTCCGGCGAACAGGAAGTCGCCCGGCAGCAGGTCGGCGGGGACGCCGAGGCGGCGCAGCTCGTCGTCCATCAGCCCGAAGAAGGTCGAGGGCTTGGAGAAGGTGCCCAGCTGGTACGGGTCGCTGCCGTTCCTGTCGATGATCTTCTGCAAGGCGGTGTAGTAGGCGTTGCCCGCGCACTCGGCGTCCGAGTCGGCGCGGCCCGCTATGAGGTGGTCCAGCGCCTCGGGGACGGTGAGGCCCCAGTCGATGCCCTGCCGTTCGAGGTCCGCCTGGTGCGCCTCGGCGTACTTGCGGACGTTGCCGAGGATGCGCTGCTGATTCTTCGTCAGTTCGCCGGCGCCGAGGAAGCCGATGATGTCGTTCTGGTCGGCGGTGTTGTAGCTGATGTTGCGACTCATGATCCCCATGGTGCCAAACGGCACTGACAACGCTCAGGCCACAGCGGTGGACGCCAGCTCCCGCAGCTGCGTCAACGCGGCCTCGACCGCGGGGCGTTCACGCCCGGCGCGCCGCGTGCAGGTGAGCAGCTTGCGGTGCGGGTTGCCGGTGCAGGGCACCCGCGTGACGGGCAGGTGCGGGGCGAGTTGGGCGAGGCGCGGGATCAGCGCGACGCCGAGCCGATGGGCGACGAGATGGGCCGTGACGTTCCAGTCCACGGCGTGGTGCACCACCGCGGGGCTGAACCCGGCCTCCGCGCAGGCGGAGATGATGTGCGGGCGGCAGGGGCTGTCCGGCATCGGGGCGATCCACTCCTCGTGCGCCGCCTTCGAGAGCTCGACGCGCTCGCGCCCGGCCAGCGGATGATCGGCGGGCACCACGAGGTCGAACGGGTCGTCCAGCAGCGGCTGTTGGTCGAAGCGGACGTCGTTCAGCGGCGGGTTGTGCGGGGTGGCCTCCACGATCGCGAGGTCGGTCTCGCCCTCGAAGAGCAGATCGAAGCTCTCCGGCACATCCGCCTCCTGGATCCGCACACTCAGCCGCGGATACCGCTCCTGCAGCCGCACCGCCATCGGCGCCAGCAGCACCGAGATCGCCACCGGGTAGCCGCTCACCCGCAACGGCCCGCCGGGCGCGCCTTGTTCGGCGCGCAGATCGAGTTCCGCCTGTTCCCAGCGGGCCTGGATGGCGTCGGCGTGCGCCAGCAGGCTCTCGGCCGCCGGGGTGAGACGGATTCCCCGGCCCTGGGGTTCGAGGAGGTCGACGCCGAGGTCGCGGGCGAGCTGGCGGATCTGCTGGGAGGCGGCGGACGGGGTGAAGTGCAGGGCGTGGGCGGCCGCGGTGACCGTGCCGTAGTGCGCGACCGCGCGCAGGACGTGGAGCCGACGCAGATCAATCATGAAGTCCACGCTTCAAGGTGAGGTCCGGAAAGTCAACCTGGACGTGTACGAAGCATGCGCTGCACCCTGGTTGTGTCGCGACGGTCAATCATCCATGACGTACGAGGAGTCCCCATGACCAGCCCGACCGGCACGACCATGGCCGGCACCGTCTGCCCGCACTGCGGATGGCCGGACGGCGCCGAGCCCTTCCAGGTGGTGTCCCGGCACGCCACCGCGGCGGGCCGCACGGTGTGGACCCGCTGCGGCTGCGGCTCGCTGCAGGTGCGTGTGGTCGACGACCGCGGGATGCGGATCGTCTCCCGCAGCGGGCCCGCCGTCCCTCAGTCGAGTCCCGCCAGCCGCTGAACGGCGGGGGCCGCGAACCGCTCGATGAACGCCGCCGGCTCCCCCGTGCGCGGGGAGAGGATCACGGTGTCGATGCCGAGCTTGGTGTAGCCCGTGATGTCCTGGGTGAAGGCGTCGAGGTCACCGGTGGTGAGCGGGTCCCCGGAGTAGGCGACGGTCTTGCGGATCGCGTCGTAGTCGCGGCCCTCGGTGTCGCAGTGGCCGCGCAGGACGTCGAGCTTGTGCGCGACCTCCTCGGGTGTGGTGGTGAAGAGGTTGCAGGCGTCGCCGTACCGGGCGACCAGCCGGAGCGTCTTCTTCTCGCCGCCTCCGCCGATCATGATCTCGGGGCGCGGGTCGCTGACCGGGGCCGGTACGGACAGTGTCTCGGCGAGCCGGTAGTGCTTGCCCTCGAAGGGGCCGTTCGCGTCCGGGTCCCACATCTGCAGGCAGATCCGCAGGGTCTCCTCCAGCCGCTCGAAGCGCTCGGCGACCGGCGGGAACGGCACACCGAGGCCCGCGTGCTCCCGGTCGTACCAGGCGGCGCCGATCCCGAGGGTGGCCCGGCCGCCGGACAGGACGTCCAGCGTGGTGGCGATCTTGGCGAGCAGTCCGGGGTGCCGGTACGACACCCCGGTCACCAGGGCGCTGAGCTGGACCGTCGAGGTGCGGGCCGCGAGATAGCCGAGGGTCGTGTAGGCCTCCAGCATGGGGTCCTCGGCCCGGTCGTTGAACTCCATCTGGAAGTAGTGGTCCATCACCGACAGCCAGCTCAGGCCCGCGGCCTCGGCGGCGTCGCCCGCCGCGGCGAGTTCGGCGCCGAGCGCGGGCCCTCCCCCGGGATGGTCGAACCGGTTGATGTGCACGCCCACGCGCATGGCCGTCTCCGTTCACCAGGGTCGTAACCGACCCTGGTGACGCTAGATCTTCGAGCGCTCTCGAAGTCAAGAGGCTCGGCTAGGAGACCCGCTCCTCCTGCTTCCTGGAGGCACTCAGGCTCGTGAACGTCGTGACGGCGAGGACCAGCACGATGAAGCCGAGCGAGAAGGGGATGCTGATCTCGGGCACATGGACGCCGGACTCGTGCAGGGCGTGCAGCACCAGCTTGACGCCGATGAAGCCGAGGATGATCGACAGGCCGTAGCTGAGGTGGACGAGCCTCTTCAGCAGGCCGCCGATGAGGAAGTACAGCTGGCGCAGCCCCATCAGCGCGAACGCGTTGGCCGTGAAGACGATGTACGGGTCCTCGGTGAGGCCGTAGATGGCGGGGATGGAGTCGAGCGCGAACAGCACGTCGGTGGAGCCGATCGCGAGCATCACGACCAGCATCGGGGTCATGACCCGCTTGCCGTTCTCCTCGATCCACAGCTTGGTGCCGTGGTAGCGGTCGGCCACGCCGAAGCGCCGCTCGACCATCTTGAGGAGCTTGTTCTCCTGGTACTCCTCCTCGTGCTCGTCCTTGCGGGCGTCCTGGACGAGCTTCCAGGCGGTCCAGATCAGGAAGGCGCCGAAGAGATAGAAGACCCAGGAGAACGTGGAGATGATCGCCGCGCCGGCCGCGATGAACCCGGCGCGCAGCACCAGGGCCAGCAGTACGCCGACCATGAGGACCCGCTGCTGGTACTGCGAGGGCACCGAGAACTTCGCCATGATCAGGACGAAGACGAAGAGGTTGTCGACGCTCAGCGACTTCTCGGTGATGAACCCGGCGAAGAACTCACCGGCCGGCTTTCCGCCGCTGAAGATCAGCAGACCGATGCCGAAGAGACAGGCCAGTACGACCCAGACGACCGTCCAGATGCCGGCTTCCTTGATCGACACGTCGTGGGGCTTGCGGCCGATGAAGAAGTCGACGGCGACGAGCACGCACAGGGCGGCTACCGTCAACAGCCAGACGGAGAGGGACACGTTCACTTGTTACTCCTGGTACGTGTGGGGCCTTCACAGGGTTGTCTCAGGTTGTGATCCCTTCCACCCCTGACAGGTGAACAGAAGGTCATGACATGGCAAGGTCCCAGGTCACACCGGTGCCACCCGCCGGACGGCGGGCAGGTTCCGCCGTCCGGCGGCGCCCCGGACGGCCTGCAGGGCGCGAATCATGTCGGCATGAGCCGCCGCGTTCCCGCGTGAGGAGAAGACATGACCCTGGTGCCGCCGCCGTTCGACCCGGAGCTTGCCGGAGCCCTGGAACTGATCAAGGAGTTCATCTCCCCGGGGATGACCCGGGAGGACATCGAGCAGATACGTCAGGGCCCCGGCATCCAGATGCTGGCCGAGCTGGACCTGACGCTCGACGGCTTCTTCAAGGTCGAGGACCGCGTGGTGCCGGGTCCCGAGGACGCCCCCGAGATCTCGCTGCTGATCTGCCGCCCCACCGTGCCCTCGGCCGCGGGTCCGCGCCCCGTCGTCTATCACGTGCACGGCGGCGGCATGGTCCTCGGCACCAACCGGGTGGGCGTGGACGTGGCGCTGGCCTGGGCGAAGGAGCTGGACGCCGTCGTGGTGTCGGTGGAGTACCGGCTGGCCCCGGAGGACCCGTACCCCGCGCAGATCGAGGACGTGTACGCCGGTCTGGTGTGGACGGCGGAGCACGCCGGGGAGCTGGGTGCCGACCCGGAGCGGATCGTCCTCGCGGGCGCCAGCGCGGGCGGCGGACTGTGCGCGGCCCTCGCCCTGCTCACCCGGGACCGCCAGGGGCCGCGTCCGATCGGCCAGGTGCTGATGTGCCCGATGCTCGACGACCGCAATGACACCCCGTCCTGTCACCAGATGGCGGGCCTGGGCGTCTGGGACCGGACGGCCAACGAGACCGGCTGGACGGCGCTGCTCGGTGACCGGCGCGGTGGCCCGGACGTGCCCGCGTACGCGGCGCCGGCCCGCGCCGAGGACCTGACCGGGCTGCCCCCGGCGTTCCTGGACGTGGGTTCCGCGGAGACGTTCCGGGACGAGGTCGTCGCCTACGCCTCCCGGATCTGGCAGGCCGGGGGGATCGCCGAGCTGCATGTGTGGCCGGGCGGCTTCCACGGCTTCGACGGTTTCGCCCCGCAGGCGGCGCTGTCCCAGCGGACACGGGCGGCGCATCTGGACTGGCTGCGCAGGCTCCTCGACGCGTGACCGTGCGGCACGGCTCCCGTCGGGTGGTGCCCGGTGTGAGCCGCGGGGCTCCCCGGCCGGGCCCCGCATACCGCACCATGGACCTATGAAAGAGCTGGCCGGGCGCCTGACCGCGCTGGACCCGGACGCCGGTGCCGCCGTCCAGGTGATCGCCTA
This sequence comes from Streptomyces sp. NBC_00019, assembly GCF_045041015.1. NCBI lineage: Bacteria > Bacillati > Actinomycetota > Actinomycetes > Kitasatosporales > Streptomycetaceae > Streptomyces > Streptomyces sp. NBC_00019. The sequence goes on along the minus strand of NZ_CP108302.1, from coordinate 9,169,606 downwards.
CTTCGACCGGCTGGCCGAGTCACGGGCCGGTCTGGAGGCCCTGGTGCGTGGGGCGGCCGTACTGGCCGGGGTGCCCGCGCGGCTCGTCGACGCGGACCGGCGGGTGCACGTGCGCGTGGAGGCCGACGGCACGCGCCGCGACTCGGATCTGCCACCGGATCCGGCCTGGCCGTCGGCGGCGCTGGCGCCCGGCGGGGTGCCCGCGCTGTGGCTGGAGCGGGCGGCCGAGCCCAGCGTGGTGGACGCCGTGATCCTGGAACGGGCCGCCGGTGCCGTGCGGCTCGTCCTGGACCGCACTCGCGGCCGGGTCCCGGTCGACGATCCGGCTCTGGTGGAGACACTGCTCGACGCCACGGCCCCGGAACCGGCCCGGCTGCACGCGGCGCGGCGCCTGGGCCTCGACCCGGCGGTGCCCGCGCGCGCCGTGGCCGCCGCCGACGGCCTGCCCCGGATCGTCCCCGAGCAGCGCGGTGCGGGACTTCCCGCCGGGCGCCTGGGTCTGGGCCCCGCCGTGCCCGTGCTCGACCTGCCGCGGTCCTGGGCCGCCGCGCGCACCGCGCTGCGGTTCACCGCGGAGGGCACCGCACAGGATCCCGGTCAGCGTGTGGTGTACGCCGACGAACTGGGCGGCACGGCTCTCCTCGCCGATCTCGTCGTACCGGGGGCCGAACCCCCGCCCGATGTCATCGCGTTGGAGTCCGCGGCCGCGGCGACGCCGTGGCTCCTGGCCACGCTGCACGCCGTCGCGTCGACGGCGAGTCTGCGGGCGGCCGCCGCGGAGATCAACGTGCACCACTCGACTCTCCAGGACCGGCTGGTGCACGCCGAGCATCTGCTGGGCTGGCCCGTGCGCACCCCGCAGGACCGCTTCAGGCTGCAACTGGCCCTGACGATGCGCCACTTGGCCCGCTCATAGACGCGGTCACCGTCACCGTCACCGGAACTCGTGGACGACCTCGATCTCGCCGACGATGTGCGCGTTGAACTCGTCGAGCTCCTCGGCCGGCACCCACAGCTCCAGGATCGTCTCGCCGCCCGCCTGCTGGACGGGGTAGCGGCGCAGGAAGTCCGAGTCGACCTCGAAGCGGGTCACGAAGCCGGCACCGTCGTGCTTGACGTTCCAGTCCCGGGCGATCTTCACGGCGTAGTCCTCGTTCAGGACGGGGTAGAAGATCGGCTGCTCGGGCAGCCGGGGCGGCCAGGCACGCCAGTTCAGCTCGCGGACCAGATCCAGTTCGACGGGGCCGGTGGGGCGCCAGAGGGTCGTCGTCGGTCGGGGGCTGGTCATGGGGGTCGCGCTCCGTACGTGATCGATGTGTGTGGTCGATGTGCGTGATCGATCGGAACGCGGCGACCCTACCGGTGGCGGCGAGGCACCGACCACCGGGTTTCACTGCTCAGCGCAGCTGGTCCATGAGGGCCAGGGCGGCGGGGCGACGGCCATGTCCCCTTTCGGGGAACTCCCGTACCCAGTCACGCGCCTGGGCCTCGTAGGCGGGCAAGGTGTTGAAGGACCAACTGCGATGAGGCCCGTCGCGTCACCCGCGGGAGAACGGAGATTCATTGTGCCGACGAACAGCACCGCCGACCTGACGGCGGACCCGTCACCGGACCGGATAGAGCGTCTCGACGAGGAGATCATCACCCTCCTTGCCCGTCGCCGCGCCATGGCGCAGGAACTGCCTCCCCCCGCGCGCGCCCGCGCCGTCGATCCCGAGTTCACGGAGACCGTACGGGAGTTGACGGACCGCTACCGGCAGGAGCTCGGCGGCGCCGGCGAACTCGTCGCCCGCGCGGTGATGGTGCTGTGCCATCCGAGCCGCCAGTCCTGATCACGCGGGGTGAGGAGGGAGGGCCGGGGGTCCTTCCTCCCCGGCTTACAGACGACCGCGTGCACATGACTTGGATCACTTTGACAGTGTCCTCGATTTGGCCGTACAAATAGGCCATATGAGCGTCCCGAAGCTTCCTCTGTCCGGGATCACGGTCGTCAGCCTGGAGCAGGCGGTCGCCGCCCCCTATGCCACCCGGCAGCTGGCCGACCTCGGCGCCCGGGTCATCAAGGTGGAGCGCCCGGGCGGCGGTGACTTCGCGCGGCGGTACGACACGACCGTCCACGGTCACTCCAGCTATTTCGTCTGGCTGAACCGCTCCAAGGAATCCCTCACCCTGGACCTCAAGGATCCGCGCGGCCTGGAGATCCTGCACCGGCTCCTCGACGACGCCGACGTCTTCGTGCAGAACCTCGCCCCCGGAGCAGTCGACCGCCTCGGCCTCGACACGGACACGCTCACCGAGCGTTGGCCGCGGCTCATCCCGTGCACGATCTCCGGATACGGCACCGACGGACCATGGGCCGACCGCAAGTCGTACGACCTGCTGGTGCAGTGCCAGACCGGCCTGGTCTCCCTGACCGGAACCCCGCAGGAGACCGCGCGGGTCGGGATCTCGGTCGCCGACATCGCCGCCGGGATGTACGCCTACAACGGCGTCCTGACCGCCCTGTACACACGCGCCACCACGGGCACGGCCCACCCGGTGGAGGTGTCCCTCTTCGAGGCACTGGCCGAGTGGATGGGCCAGCCGGCCAATTACACGCGGTACGGCGGCAGCCAGCCCCCACGCCTGGGCACCCAGCACGCCACCATCGCCCCCTACGGCACCTTCAGATCCGCCGACGGCAAGGACGTCCTGTTCTCCATCCAGAACGAGCGCGAGTGGGCCGTGCTGTGCGCGGAGTTCCTCGGTGATCCCGAGCTGACCGCCGACCCGCGCTTCGCCACCGGCTCCGACCGTGTCGCCCACCGCGAGGAGCTCAACGCCGTCGTCGCCGAGCGCTGTGCGCGCTCCGACGCCGAGGAGATCCTCAAGGACCTGGAGGACATCGGCATCGCCTGCGCAGGAGTCAACGACATCGCCGCGTTCCTCGACAACCCCGTGCTGGCTGCCCGTGGCCGCTGGCGCGAGGTGGGTGTACCGGGCGCCACCGTGCAGGCCCTGCTGCCCCCGGCCGACCTGGCGGGGCTGCCCGCCCGCATGGACCCCGTACCGGCGGTGGGCGAGCACACCGACGCGATCCTCACCGGGCTCGGCCACAGCCACGACGACATCGAGGCGCTACGCGCCGACGGCGTCGTCTGATGACGGGGTGACGTCGCTGCTCGAGCAACCACAGCGTGAGAGCACCTACCTGAAGCTCGCCCGCGAACTGCGCACCGCGATCCTGCGGCACGACTACCCCGAGGGGGTGCGGCTGCCGACGGAGGCCCAGCTCGCCGAGCACTACGGGATCAGCCGGCAGACCGTCCGCCGGGCCTTCCAGGACCTGGTGACGGAAGGGCTGGTCCACCGGGTGCCGGGGCGCGGCACCTTCGCCACGCCCCGCGACGAGCAGTATCTGCGCCAGTTCGGCTCGGTGGACGACCTGATGGGCCTGTCCATCGACACCCGAATGCGGGTCGTCACGCCCCTGCACCGACGGGTCGACGTCGACGCGGCCGGGCGACTGGGCCTGCACACCGACCGGGTGCACAGACTGGCCTTCGTCCGGCTGCACGAGGACACCGCGTTCTGCCACACCGCGGTCTCCCTGCCGCCCGCCGTCGGCCAGTTGCTGGAGTCGGTCCCCGAACTCACCGAGCCCGGCACCCCCAGCGCCTCCACCGTCATCGGCTTCCTCGACGGCCGGCTGCCCGAACCGATCGCCGAGGCCGAGCAGAGCATCACGGTCGCGGAGGCCACCCCCGAACTCGCCGAGCACCTCGGCTGCGAACCGGGCCGCGCGCTGCTGCGCATCGACCGCGTCTACCGGTCGGTCGCCGGACAACTCGTCGAGCTGGCGATCAGTCACTTTCTGCCCGAGCACTACTCGTACCGCGTACGGCTGCGGCGCAGCGGCCGGTGACGCCGTATGCCGAATGTCGAATGTCGAAAGAGGAGCAATTGCCGTGAGTCTCAAGATAGTTGTGACCGTGAAGTACGTGCCCGACGCCACTGGCGACCGGCACTTCGCCGATGACCTGACCGTCGACCGTGACGACGTGGACGGTCTGCTCTCCGAGCTGGACGAGTACGCGGTCGAGCAGGCGCTGCAGATCGCCGATGAGGCCGATGACGCCGAGGTCACCGTCCTGACGGTGGGTCCCGAGGACGCCAAGGACGCACTGCGCAAGGCGCTGTCCATGGGTGCGGACAAGGCGGTCCACGTCGAGGACGACGACCTGCACGGCACGGATGCGATCGGTACCTCGCTGGTGCTGGCGAAGGCGATCGAGAAGGCCGGCTACGACCTGGTGATCTCCGGTATGGCGTCCACGGACGGCACCGCGGGCATCGTGCCGGCGCTGGTCGCCGAGCGTCTGGGCGTCCCGCAGGTCACCCTGCTGTCCGAGGTCTCCGTCGAGGACGGCACGGTGAAGGGCCGTCGTGACGGCGATGCCGCGTCCGAGCAGCTGGAGGCGTCGCTGCCGGCCGTCGTGTCGGTCACCGACCAGTCGGGCGAGGCGCGTTACCCGTCCTTCAAGGGCATCATGGCCGCCAAGAAGAAGCCGGTGGCCTCCTGGGATCTGTCCGACCTCGACATCGAGGCCGAGGACGTGGGTCTGGACGGCGCCTGGACGGCCGTCGACTCCGCCACCGCGCGCCCGGCACGTACTGCCGGAACCGTCGTCAAGGACGAGGGCGAGGGCGGCAAGCAGCTCGCCGAGTTCCTCGCGAGCCAGAAGTTCATCTGAGAGAGGGTGCCTTGATCCATGGCTGAAGTTCTCGTCTACGTCGATCACGTGGACGGCGCCGTCCGCAAGCCCACCCTGGAGCTGCTGACCCTGGCCCGCCGCATCGGCGAGCCGGTCGCCGTCGCGCTGGGCAACGGCGCCGCCGACACCGCCGCCGCGCTCGCCGAGCACGGCGCCGTCAAGGTCCTCACGCATGAGGCCGCCGAGTACGCCGACTACCTGGTCGTCCCGAAGGTCGACGCCCTGCAGGCCGCGTACGAGGCCGTCTCCCCGGCCGCGGTGCTGGTGCCGTCCTCCGCGGAGGGCAAGGAGATCGCCGCCCGTCTCGCGCTGCGGATCGGGTCCGGCATCATCACCGACGCCGTCGACCTGGAGGCCGGTGACGAAGGCCCGGTGGCCACCCAGTCGGTGTTCGCCGCCTCCTTCTCCACCAGGACCCGGGTCGTCAAGGGCACCCCGGTCATCACCGTCAAGCCGAACTCCGCCGCCGTGGAGGCCGCCCCGGCCGCCGGCACCGTCGAGGCCCTCACGGTCTCCTTCGGCGCCCTGGCCACCGGCACCAAGGTCACCGCCCGCACCCCGCGTGAGTCGACCGGGCGTCCGGAGCTGACCGAGGCCGCGATCGTGGTCTCCGGCGGCCGCGGGGTCAACGGCGCGGAGAACTTCGCGCTCATCGAGTCCCTCGCCGACTCCCTCGGCGCGGCCGTCGGCGCCTCGCGCGCCGCCGTCGACGCCGGCTGGTACCCGCACACCAACCAGGTCGGCCAGACCGGCAAGAGCGTGTCCCCGCAGCTGTACATCGCCTCCGGAATCTCCGGCGCGATCCAGCACCGGGCCGGCATGCAGACCTCCAAGACGATCGTGGCGATCAACAAGGACGCCGAGGCCCCGATCTTCGACCTCGTCGACTACGGCGTCGTCGGCGACCTCTCCGACGTCGTCCCCGCCCTCACCGAGGAGATCAACACCCGCAAGGGCTGACGTGGTTGCACCGCCTGGGGTGGCTGCGGCATCCGTCAGCCACGGCTCGGCGAGAATCACAATGTCACTCAGGGGAATTGAGGGTATCTCTGTCGGGAGAGGAGGTGCCCGACCTGTCGGTAGGACCGTTGTCGCTACACCGCAGTAAAGTTCTCCCCATGGCAGAGAAGGCGGACCAGCCCTTGGGCACTCCCACCGAAGAGCCGGCCTGGAAGCAGCGGGCGGTCGAGCGGTCCACTCAGGCGGCGAAGCGCCGGGCCGAGCAGCGGGTGGAGCGGTTTCTCGACGCGGCCCAGGCGATCATGGCGGACAAGAGGACGACCGACTTCACCGTGCAGGAGGTCGTCGACCGCTCCAAGCAGTCGCTGCGCAGCTTCTACCAGCACTTCGACGGCAAGCACGAGCTGCTGCTCGCCCTGTTCGAGGACGCCATGAGCAAGTCGGCGGAGCAGGTGCGTACCGCCGCGGCCGAGCACTCGGACCCGCTGGACCGGCTCAAGGTCGCCGTGCGGACCCTGTTCGAGAACTCCTGCCCCGACCCGGCCGCGAAGCGCCCGCTGTTCACCGACTTCGCGCTGCGCCTGCTGGTCTCGCACCCCAACGAGCTGCGGGTCGCGAACGCACCGCTGCTCGCCCTGCTGACCGAGCTGATGACGGACCTCGAGGAGGCCGGTCTGCTGCGCGAGGGCTTCGAGCCCCGCAGGGTGGCGGCCCTCACCATGCAGACCGTCATGTTCAACGCGCAGTCCAGCGGCCAGACGGGCTCCCACCCGATCACCGCCGACGAGATCTGGGACTTCTGCGCGAAGGGGTTCACGCTCAGCTGAGGCGCCGGCGTCGGCGAGGGTGTCGGTGCGCGGGATCACGGTGGTCACCCAGCCGACGCTCGTGGCCCGGCGCGGTGACGACTACGAGGACCGCGTCGAGCCCGAGAACCGGCCGGACCTGTGGCCGTACGCCGGTCTGCTGCGGGCGGGCACCCGGGGTCGGCAGCGGCGCCGGGGCTCCGCCTGACGGCCCCGGCGGGACGTCCGCTCATCGGCCGCGCGGCTCCGGCGGTACCGGTTGGCGTGAGGCGCGCTGATCGAGCCTCTTCAGGGCGGTCTCGCCCCACTTGAGGTTCGACCGTTCGAAGGCCATGCCGCCGAGCAGGGTGAGGTAGGGCCCGATGCGGTCGGCCTCGGCGAAGTACTCGTCCTCGGTGCGGCCGGCCAGCATGCGCTCCCGCATCCGTTCGTACCGGGCCAGCTTGGCGGTGGACCGCTCCACGCGCTCGGCGATCGCGGTCCGTACGGCGCCGGCGTCACCGATGTCGACGCACTGGACCTTGACCATGAGCTCGTCGCGGATGGCGGTCGGCTTCGCGGGCACGTCGGCGATGTACGCGCGCAGGATCTCCAGACCGGCGTCGGTGAGGGAGAACAGGCGCTTGTTGGGGCGGCGCTCCTGCTGGACCACGTGGGCGGAGACGAGGCCCTCGGCCTCCATGCGCTCCAGCTCGCGGTAGAGCTGCTGCGGGGTGGCCATCCAGAAGTTGGCGACGGAGGCCTCGAAGCCCTTGGCGAGGTCGTATCCGGAGGCCTCGCCCTCCAGGAGGGCGGCCATCACCGCGTTGCGCAGAGCCATGGGCCCAACCTAATTGATTAGTCAATGGGGTGCATGGAAGCGGGCCGGGGCATCGCGAGCAGCTCGGGCCGCTTGGCCCGACGGCCGTCGCCCGACGACCGGCCACGGACCCGTCGTACGAGCCAGGGGCCGAGGAAGGAGCCGGCCCAGCGCAACTCGCCGCCGACCGCCCGCAGGCCGGAGGCCGCCCGTGCGTCGGCGGGCAGCGGGCGGGTCCAACCGTCGTCGCTGCCCGGCAGGTCGAGGGCGTCGGCCACGGCGGCGGCGATCCGGGCGTGGCCGAGCGGGCTGGCGTGCAGCCGGTCGGGGCTCCACAGGCGCGGGTCGGTCACGACCGGATGGTGGGAGGTCTCGGCGACCACGACTCCGTGCCGGGCGGCGGCCTGTCGGATGCGGTCGTTGAGGACGATGATCCGGGGGCCGATCGGGCGAGCCAGCGGGGTGATCCGCGCGACGTCCGGGAAGGTCACCGTCGCCACGCGGGCGCCCTGCGCGGTGAGTGCGGCGAACATCGCCTCCAGGTGCCCGGCCACCTCGTCGGCGTCGAAACGGGGCCGCAGCAGGTCATTGACCCCGGCGACGACCGTGGCGAGGCCGGGCTCCAACGCGAGGGCCGGCGCGAGCTGTTCGTCCCGCACCTGCCCGGCGAGACGGCCGCGCACGGCGAGGTTGGCGTAGAGGAGCTCCGGTGTGTCCCGGGCGAGGTGCTCGGCGAGCCGGTCGGCCCATCCGCGCAGTCCTCGCACGTCGTCGCCGTCGCCGCACCCTTCGGTCTGGCTGTCGCCCAGGGCGACGTACCGCAGAGATCCGTTCTCCGTCATGGCCGACCGCCTCGCTTAGCCAAATAGACACTTACTAACATTGTTGACTATAGCCGGGTGGCCGTCACATCCCAAGGGCCGAGAACGACCCCAAAACCGCTTGCCCCTCCGCGGGGGTGGTGGATGCAATGTCCGGCATGATCACCTCGGAGCACCCACCCCGGCGAGACGGATCGTCCGTCCGGATCGGCGTCCTCGTTCCACTCACTCGCCCTGGCTGGGTCGAGGCGGGCCGGCACGTCCTCGCGGGCCTCGAACTGGCCGCTCGCGAAGTCAACGAGACCGGCGGGATCGCCGGTAGCCCCCTGGAGCTGGTGGTCCGGGACACCGCGGCCGATCCGGAGAAGGCCGCGGCGGCCGTGGACGAGTTGGCTCGCCTGGGTGTGGCCGCCCTGGCCGGGGAGTATCACAGCGTCGTCGCGCGGGCCGCCGCCGGCCGCGCCGACGCCCTCGGGGTGCCGTTCCTCTGCTCGTCGGCGGTGCTCGACGCGCTCACGGAACAGCCGACGGACTGGGTCGCGCGCCTCTCGCCGCCGCAGTCCCGTGGCTGGCGGATCTACGCGGACTTCCTCCTCGGCGCGGGCCACAGCCGTATCGCCGTGGCGACGCAGCCGAGTGTCTACTGGGCATCCGGGACCCGCATCCTGCGAGACCACCTCGCCGAGCGCGGCGGCACCGTCGTCGAACTCGACATGAGCGCGCTCGCCCCCGCGGCCGTGTGCGACGCGCTCGTCGAGCAGCGCGCCACAGCCCTCCTTCTTCTGGTCGGACACCCGGAGCCGGCCGTCCCGGTCGTCGAGTCCGTCCGCCCCGACCGGCGTCTCGCCGAGGTCCTGATCGGTGCGCCGGCCGGGCAGCCGGAGTTGACCGAATGGGCGGCACTGCTGGGCGAGGACGGCGCCGGGGTCCCGTTCCTGCGCTATCTGCCCGAGCGCCTCACCCCACTCGGTGCGCAAGTCGAGACAGCCCTTCGCGAACGGCTCGGCGAAGCGCCCTCCTTCGTGGCCTTCGAGGGCTACGACACGGTCGCCGTCCTCGCCGATCTGCTGCGTACTCACGGTACGGACCGGGCGGGCATCGCCGGATCCTGGCCGCGCGTCGCGGTCGAGGGCACCCGCGGGCGGATCGGGTTCTCCCGCATGCCGGGCATCAGTGTGTGGCAGTGGGCCTCGCCGCCGGTCCAGGTCGTCGATCGCGATCCGGCGGAACCCGGCCGCTTCCGGATCCTGCATACGGGCTGAGGGTGCAGGGCCACGCGGGCCGAAAGCGCAGGGCGGCGCCCCGTCGAGGAGCGCCGCCTTCGTCCTGTCTAGGCGGCGTGCTCGTGCTCCACGACCGCCGACCGTCCCGCGAGCAGCAGTCCGCCGGCGACCAGCCCCGAGGCGAGCCCCAGGACGCCGACGGCGGTGGCCAGGCTCCCGACCACGGACTCCAGCCCGATCAGGATCAGCGGGCAGACGAACTCGCCGAAGAAGAAGGCCGCCGTCCACAGTCCGGTGCCGCGCCCGCGGTCGGCGTAGTCCAGCCTGGACATCGCGACGGTGAGCAGGGACGGCAACAGGACCCCCGTACCGAGGCAGTTGAGCACCGCGCCCGCGATCAGGAGCACGGGGCCGCTCGCCAGCGCCATGACCACGAACCCGGTGCCGCACAGCGCGAACACGACGGGCAGCCGGCTCGCGGGGGTACCCGGCAGCCTGGTGAACGCGATCGATCCGGCCACCGTGGCGGCACTGGCGAGGGCGGTGGCCAGGCCGATGACGCCGGTGGAGGTGATGCCCAGGTCGTCGAGCAGATAGGCCGTTTCGACGGGCACGGTGTAGAAGACCATGGCACCGAACACGGTCAGTGCGCAGATGCCGGCCAGCCGTCGGACGGGGAACGGGCGTGACTCGGTGGTGAGTTCTTCGGAGGCGTCGTCCTGGCGGAGCCTGGGCAGGGCGGTCGCCATGAGGGGGGCCAGCAGCAGGCCTACCGCGTAGATCCAGAAGGGTGCGCGCCAGCCCGCCGAGCCGGCCGCGCCGCCGATCACGAAGAACGCGGTGGCGGAGGCGGAGGCGCACATGGTCTGCAGGGCGAGATAGCGGTCCCGGACACGGCCCGTGTAGTAGTCGCCGATCAGTGTGGTGCAGCAGGTCATGATCGCGGCCTCGGTGATGCCGACCAGGACCCGGGAGGCGACGATCGCGCCGAGCGAGTCGAGCCAGAGCGGGGCGGTGCCGAAGAGCGCGTACAGCACGGTCGCCACGACCAGCAGGCGTCTGCGGCCCAGCCGGTCGACGATGACGCCCGCGAAGGGTGCCAGCAGGGCGAGCGCCAGCGCCGGGACGGTCAGGACCACGGGGACGAGCGTCTTGGCGCCGGGTACCGAGTCGAAGTGGTCCTGCATCTTCGGCAGCACGGGGGCTATCAGGACCGCGCCGAGGACGGGCAGACAGCTGCCGGCCATCAGGAGAGGGGCGCGCAGGGGGACGGATCCGGGCATGGCGGGGCTCCACGTAAGGGGGCAGGAGGTGCGGCGACTGCGCACCGGAGGGAACTGCGCCCGAGCGGCGGGCGTCAGGAACTGCCCCGACTATGAACCGGCTCGCCCGCCGCGCCTACCCCTCAGCCGATCGATCTCCCGGATCGGGATCATCCACCGGCTGGATGCCCTGCCCCTCCGTCGCCTCGCCGTCGTGTCCCGTCACCGAGGCCCCGACCCGTGCCGCCGTCTCGCGCAGCCACATGTGCGCGGCGTCGTGGGTGTGCACCGGATGCCACCACAGGGCTTCCTGGAGGGGCACGGACTCATAGGGCGCCTCCATGATCCGCACGGGGGCCACGCCGCGCAGCCGCTCGGCGAGGAGCGCCTGGACCAGGGCGATGCGACGGGTCCCGGCGACCAGGAACGGCAGCACCGTGAAGCTGTCGACGGACACCTCGACCTTGGGTTCGATGCCGAGCATGCCGAGCTGGCGGACCGCCGGGGCGTCGTAGGTGCGCTGGTACGTCACCCAGGGCAGCCGCGCCACATCGGCCCGGGTGAGCCGCTCGCCCACGTCCGGATTGTCGTCGGCGACCAGGAAGACCCACTGGTCCCGGTAGAGCTCGGTGGCGGGGAAGCCGCTGATGATGCCGTGCGGCATGAACAGTCCGTCGGTGGTGCTCAGGAGGGTGCCGGCCTGCTCGACGATGCCGGTCGGGGTCTGGACGAAGCGCAGCCGGATGCCGGGGGCCTCCTGGTGGACCGTGCGGGCGAGTTCGGCGCCGAAGACGGCCACCGCGTAGTCGGAGGACACGATCGTGAACTCCCGCTCCTCCACCGCCGGATCGAAGTCCGCCTGGCTGGTGAAGAGGCGTTCCAGCAGATCGCAGGCGGTGGAGGTGCGGTCGAGGAGGACCTGGCCGAGCGCGGTCAGCTCGTAGTGGCCGCCGACGCGGGAGAGCAGGTCGTCGTCGAAGTGGCGGCGCAGCCGGGACAGGGACGCGCTCATCGCGGGCTGACTCAGACCGACCCGGCGCCCGGCGCGCGTGACGTTGCGTTCCTCCAGGAGGGCACGCAGGGCGACCACGAGGTTGAGGTCGAGGCTGGCCAGGTTCATCGCGCGCCCTTCGGTGGTCATAAATCGCATGGATGATCCGCATCCACGGAATCGATTTCCCAGATTACGAGAGGAGGGCCCAGATTAGTCACATCGCCATCAGGAGGACACGCCCGTGAAATCTGCAGCCTTCTCCGGACCGTTCGCACTCGGTACCTTCTCCGCCCCTGACCAGGTCCCTTTCCCCGGCCTCCTGGTCCCCGAGGGGCGGGTGCTGGACCTTCGGACGGCTCTCGACGACCCCGCCCTGACGACCCGTGCGGTCTTCGAGCGCTGGACCGAGCTGCTCCCCCGGCTGCACGAGCTGGCGGCGGACCCGAAGGCCGACCGCCGGCCCCTGGAGGGCCTGCGCGTCCACGCTCCCGTCGAGCCCCACCAGATCTTCCAGTCCGGTGCCAACTACCGGCAGCACGTGATCGACCTGGAGGTCGCCCACCGCTCCCCCGACGACCCGCGCACGGTCGAGGAGGCGCGGGCCGAGATCGCCGAGATCATGGACCGCCGGGCCGCCGAGGACCTGCCGTACGTCTTCATCGGACTGCCGAGCGCGATCACCGGCCCTTACGACGACGTCGTACTCCCGTCCTGGGCCGAACAGCCGGACTGGGAGCTGGAGTTGGCGGCCGTGATCTCCCGGCCCGCCTACCGGGTGTCCGTCGAGGAGGCCCTGGAGTACGTCGCCGGGTACACCATCGCCAACGACCTCACCGACCGCGCCACTGTCTTCCGCCGGGACATGAAGGCCATCGGCACGGACTGGCTGCGCAGCAAGAACGCGCCCGGCTTCACCCCGCTCGGCCCGTGGATCGTGCCCGCCGGGTCGATCGCCGACCCCGGTGACCTGCGGGTCACGCTCCGGCTGAACGGCGAGACGATGCAGGACGAGTCGACCAAGGACATGCTCTTCGGCGTCGCGCGGATCGTGTCGTACGCCTCCCAGACCTCGCAACTCCTCCCGGGGGACCTGGTGTTGACGGGTTCCCCGGCCGGAAACGGCATGCACTGGGGCCGGTTGCTGCGGGACGGCGATGTGATGGACGGGTCGATCACGGGTCTGGGCGCCCAGCGCACGCGCTGTACCGCGGAGGTTCCCCGGTGACGCTCGACCGGACCGACCCCGAGGGCGCGATCGCCGAGGCCGCCAAGGCGTACTCCAACTGGGGGCGTTGGGGCGAGGACGACGTGCTCGGCACCCTCAACTTCCTCGGCGAGGCCAAGCGGCGCGAGGGTGCCGCGCTCGTCCGGCGGGGCGTGAGCTTCTCCCTCTCGCAGTCCTTCGACGTGAACGGCCCGCAGAAGGGGTGGCGGCGGCGCACGAACCCGGTGCACACCATGCTCGACACCGGTACTGACGCGGCTCTCGGCAACCAGGGCTTCCCTCATGGCATCGGCGGCGCCGACGACGTGATCGCGATGCCGTTGCAGTGCTCGACGCAGTGGGACGGGCTCGGGCACATCTTCGACCACGGCAACGCCTGGAACGGACGGCGGGCCGAGAAGGTCGTCACCTCCGACGGTGACCTCGTCACCGGCATCGAGCACATGGCACCGCATGTCGCCGGCCGGGGCGTACTCCTCGACGTGGGCCAAGTGATCGGCACCGACGGCGAGTTGGCCGACGGTTTCGCCATCACCGAGGACCACCTGACCGCGACCGCCGAAGCCCACGGCGTGAGTGTCGGCCGCGGTGACATCGTCGCCGTCCGCACCGGACGCCTCGCCCGGGCCCGGCGCGAGGGCTGGGGGGACTACGCGGGCGGTGGCTCCGCCGGGCTGTCGTTCACCACGGCCGGCTGGCTGCACCGCACCGAGATCGCCGCGATCGCCACCGACACCTGGGGCTTCGAGGTACGGCCCAACGAGTTCGAGCACGCCTTCCAGCCGCTGCACCAGGTCGCCATCCCGCACATCGGCCTGCTGATCGGTGAGATGTGGGACCTCGACACGCTCGCCGCCGACTGTGCGGCGGACGAAGTGTACGAGTTCTGGCTCACCGCCGCGCCCCTGCCCATCACCGGGGCCGTCGGCTCCCCGGTCAACCCGATCGCCGTCAAGTAACCGGCGGAACAAGGGAGTTCCCCATGAGCACACCCCACAGAGTCCTCGTCATCGGCGGCGGCGCCTCCGGCAACGCGGTGACGATCCTGCTGCGCCGCGCCGGCCTCGCCGTGGAGTTGATCGAGGCCAGGCCGGACTGGAACGCCACCACCGGCTCCGGCATCACCCTCCAGGGCAACGCCCTGCGCGTGCTGCGCGAACTCGGCGTGTGGGAGGAGGTGTCGGCCTCCGGGTACGCCTTCGGCTCGCTCGGTGTGACCATCCCCGACGGCACCGTGATCCACGAGATCGAGGACATCCGCACCGGCGGTGAGAATCTGCCCGCCACGCTCGGCATGCAGCGGCCCCGGCTCCAGCAGATCCTCATCGACGCGGTCCGCGCCTGCGGAGCCACGGTCCGACTGGGCACCACGGCCAGGACCCTGGAGCAGGACGACGACGGTGTCTCGGTGCGCTTCAGCGACGACACGACCGGCCGCTACGACCTGGTGATCGCCGCCGACGGTCTGAACTCCACCACCCGCGCCGCGATCGGCATCGCCGACAAACCGGAGCCGACCGGCATGGCCATCTGGCGCACGCCGGCCCCGCGCCCCGAGGGCGTCACCCGCACCGACCTCGCCTACGGCGGCCCGGCATACATCGCCGGCTACTGCCCGACCAGCGAGAACACCATCTACGCGTACGTCGTCGAGGCCAACCGCGACCGCGCCTCCATCCCACCGGAGACGTACGCGGACGAGATGCGTCGGCTCGCGCAGGCGTACGGCGGTGTCTGGCCGGAGATCGTCGAGCACATCACGGACCCGGCGAAGGTCAACTACACGTGGTTCGACAAGCTGCTGGTGGAGGGCTCCTGGCATCGCGGCCGGGTCGTCCTCGTCGGCGACGCCGCCCACTGCTGCCCGCCCACCATCGCCCAGGGCGCGGCCCAGTCCCTGGAGGACGCCTCCGTCCTCGCGGAGCTGCTCTCGAGCGGGCGCGACTGGGACGAGGACCTGTTCCAGGCGTACTACGAGCGCCGTATCCCCCGGGTGCGGACCGTCGTCGAGGCGTCCGTGCAGATCGGGCAGTGGCAGCTCGACGGCGTGCGGGACGCCGACGTGCCCGGGTTGATCGGCCGCACGATGAACATCCTCAAGGAACTGCCGTGACCCCACCCACCGTCGACGTGCACGCCCACCTCCTGGTCCCCGAGGTCGAGGAGGCCGTCGCCGGACTCCCCGGCCTGGCCGAGGCCAAGGCACTGGACGCCCGCCGCAACGGCGCCGCGTCCCTCGCGGTCAGCGGCCCGATGGTCCGCTCCATCGTCCCGAAGGCGACCGACGTCTCGCTGCGGCTGGCCGCGATGGACGCCCAGGGCGTGGACATCCAGCTGGTCAGCCCCTCCCCCTCGCACTACCACTACTGGGCGGACGAGGAGACGGCCGAGAAGGTGTACCGCCTCGCCAACGAGGCGACGGCCGCGCACTGCGCGCAGGCCCCCGACCGGCTCCGCGGGCTGGGCATCGTCCCGCTGCAACATCCCGAACAGGCGGTGCGCGCCCTCGCCCACGCCCTGGATCAGGGCCTGTCGGGAGTGGAGATCTCGTCCCACGCCCCCGGCAGGGAACTCTCCGACCCGGCCTACGCCCCCCTGTGGGCCCTGGCCGAGACGACCCGCGCCATCCTCTTCCTGCACCCCTTCGGCTGCACCCTCGACGAGCGCCTGGACCGGTGGTACCTGTCCAACGTCGTCGGCCAGCCCACGGAGAACGCCGTCGCACTCTCGCACCTCATCTTCTCCGGAGTGCTGGACCGCCACCCCGGCCTGAAGATCGTCGCCGCGCACGGCGGCGGCTATCTGCCGACCCACATCGGCCGCTCGGACCACGCCTGGTCGGCCCGCTCCGACGCGGGCGCCGGCTGCGCACACCTGCCGAGCAGCTACCTCAGGCGGATCTGGTTCGACTCCCTCGTCCACGACCCGCACGTGCTCCGGGAGTTGATCCGGGCCGTCGGCGCCGACCGAGTGGTGCTCGGCTCCGACTTCCCCTTCGACATGGGCACCGAGGACCCCGTCGGCGCCCTGCGCGCGGCCCGGCTCTCCGACCCCGACTTCCACGCCGTACGGGGCGGCAACGCCGCCGCCCTCCTCCGGAAGGACTGACCTCATGCGTCTGCTCACCCACCTGCGGCACGTCGACCTCGCCGTGCCCGACTACGACAAGCAGCTCGACTTCTACGCCGGCGTCTGGGGCCTGACCAAGGTCGCCGAGGACTCCGGGATCTCCTTCCTCGCCGCCGAGGGCTCGCCGGAGCAGTACGTGGTCCGGCTGCGCAAGGCCGAGGAGAAGCGGCTCGACCTCGTCTCGTACGGCGCCGCCTCCACGGCCGACGTGGACACGCTCGCGGAGGAACTGCTCGCGGGCGGCGTCCGGTTGATCTCCCGGCCCGGCAAGGTCGACACCCCCGGCGGCGGTTACGGCTTCCGCTTCTTCGACGTCGACGGCCGCACCATCGAGGTCTCGGCGGACGTCGAGGTCCGGCAGCACCGCAGGATCGAGGAGAAGGAGGCGATCCCGGTCAAGTTGTCGCACGTCGTCCTCAACTCCCCCGATCTCAACGTCACCCGTGAGTGGTACGAGCGGCACCTGGGCTTCCGGCTCTCCGACACCCTCATGCACCCGCGCATGGGCGAGGCCATGCACTTCATGCGGATCAGCAACCAGCACCACTCCATGGCCATCGCCCAGGGCCCGCACACCGCCCTGCACCACGTCTCCTTCGAGATGCGCGGCATCGACGAGTACCTGCGCGGCTCCGGCCGGGTGATCCGGGCCGGCCACAAGAAGCTCTGGGGCCCGGGCCGGCACACCGCGGGCGACAACACCTTCACGTACTTCCTGGACCCGCACGGCAACACGGTCGAGTACACGACGGAGCTGGAGCTGCTGGACGAGGACACCTGGCATCCGCACGTCTACGACTTCTCCCAGCCCGAGATCGCCGACCAGTGGGGGACCGCCAACCCGATGAACGAACTGGTCGCCAAGGAGTCGTTCAACGACGTCGACCGCGGCGTGTTCGTCGCCCCGCCGGTGTGAGGCCCCCGTGCGCATAGCCACCTATCTCCACGAAGGCCGCCGTCGGGTCGGTGTCGTCGAGGACACCGTCGTACGTCATCTGCCCGACGGCATCTCACCGGTCGAGGCCGCGTTCGGCGTGCGCCCGACCGGAACCGCCGTGCCGCTGGCCGACGTACGCCTGCTGGCACCTCTCCAGCCCCCCACCGTCCGGGACTTCGTCACCTTCGAGGAACACGTCGAGGGCGTACGGCGCTCCATCGACGGCAACGCCGGGGTGCCGGAAGCCTGGTACGACGCCCCGACCTTCTACTTCACCAACCCCTACGCGGTCATCGGGCCGTACGACGACGTGCCCGTGCCCCCCGGTTCGCGAGTCCTGGACTTCGAGCTGGAGGTCGCCGCGGTCATCGGCCGCGAGGGCCGGGACCTCACGCCCGAGCAGGCCCGGGACCACATCGTCGGCTACACGATCCTCAACGACTGGTCCGCCCGCGATCTGCAGTCCCGTGAGATGCAGGTCAACCTCGGCCCCTGCAAGGGCAAGGACACGGCCGCCACGCTCGGGCCGTACCTGGTGACCGCCGACGAGTTGGAGCCGTACCGGGACGCGAACGGGTTCCTGCGCCTGTCCCTGACGGCCTCCGTGAACGGTGAGGTCATCGGCAAGGACCTGCTCTCCAACATGAGTTGGACCTTCGAGGAGATGGTCGCCTACGCCTCACGCGGCACCGTCGTCCGACCCGGTGACGTCCTCGGTTCGGGCACCTGCGGCAACGGCGGCTGTCTGGCGGAGCTCTGGGGTGTGAAGGGCCGCCAGGAGCCTCCGCCGCTCAAGCCCGGCGACACCGTGACGCTCACCGTCGAGGGCATCGGCACCGTCTCCAACACCGTGGTCGCCGGTGTCGACCGGGTGCCGCTGCCGACCGGCCGTCGCCGTACCCGGGAGCGGCCGTGAAGCGGCTCAAGGGCAAGGTGGTGGTCGTCACCGGCGCCGCTCGCGGCCAGGGCGCCGCCGAGGCCGAGACCCTCACCCGGGACGGCGCCCGGGTCATCGCCACCGACGTTTCGGACGCCCCGGGCTGTCGCCGCCTCGACGTCACCAGCGACGAGGACTGGGCCGAACTCGCCGCGGAACTGCGGGAGTCGTACGGCCAGGTCCACGGCCTGGTCAACAACGCGGGCATCACCTGGCGCGCCCGCATCGACGACGTACGCCCCGAGGACTTCGCCCGCGTCCATGCCGTCAACGTCACCGGCCCATTGCTCGGCATCCAGCATCTCGCCCCGCTGATGCCGCCCGGCTCCTCCATCGTCAACGTCGGTTCGACGGCCGCGCTCACCGGCCACTACCCGGTCGCCTACACGGCCAGCAAATGGGCCCTGCGCGGACTGTCGAAGGCGGCGGCCACGGAGCTTGGCCCGCGCGGCATCCGCGTCAACACCGTGCATCCCGGCTTCATCGAGACCGAGATGACCGCCTCCGCCGCCCCCGCCTTCCGTGAGGCCAACATCCGCGAGACCCCTCTCGGCCGCACCGGCACGGTCGCCGAGATCGCCCCGCTGGTGGCGTTCCTGCTCTCCGACGACGCCTCCTTCATCACCGGCGCCGAGATCCCCGTCGACGGCGGCCTCACCGCACACGGCGGCGTCAAGTCGATCTCCGACGCCCTGCGGGACGGGGCGGCATGAGGCGGCTCGGGCGGCGGCCCGCTGCATGAGTGCTCCCGCGCGGCGGCCGCTCCGTTCTCGTCGAATCCTCCTCGCGGGACATCCGTTTGACCGCGACCGCCGAACAGGAGGGCACGGGAAGCACCGGACAGGCTCCTGGCGGGTCGGCGGCCGGGAGCCCGTTGGGCTGCTGCGATGCCGTGTGCCGGATCCGGGGCGACGACCGACCGGACGGACGGCGGGCGGGCGGGCGGATGCCGTAGGGCGACTCGGACTGCCCACCTGCCCGCCAGTCGAGCACCGCGGCCAGGTCGTCGGTCGTCCCCCAACGGTGTGCTGCCATGCGCCGGCACCTCGCAGCATGCGGTGACCACTCCCTCCATCGAGGAAGAGGCGCGCCGCTGTCACGGCTTGCGGCCCACACCCCCGAAGTCGTCGACCTCCGGCCCCTCGCTCCCGGCCGGTCCCGGGCGCCAGCGGGACACCGAGACCACCCCTGGGTCGACCAGCTCCAGGCCGTCGAAGAAGCGGGCCAGCTCCTCGGGGCTCCGGTTGACCCGCGGGTTGTCGCCCGCCTCGTTCCACTGCTCGATCATGGTGCGCATGGCCTCGGGGTCGAGCACCTCGGTGTCGTCGCAGAGCACGACGTGGCTTCCGGAGGGCAGTGCCTCGACCAGGCGTCCGACGATGTCGTACGCCTGGTCGTCGACGATGTGGGCGGTGATCCCCAGCAGCACGAGCGCGATGGGCTGGGTGAAGTCCAGCGTCTCGGCGGCGGTCCGCAGGATGCCCTCGGGGTCGCGGATGTCGGCGTCGATATAGGCGGTAACACCCTCGGGCGAGCTGGTGAGCAGGGCCTCGGCGTGGGCGAGCACGACGGGGTCGTTGTCGACGTAGACGATCCGGGTCTCCGGGGCGATCCGCTGGGCGACCTCGTGGGTGTTGTCGGCGGTGGGCAGGCCCGTGCCGACGTCCAGGAACTGGCGTATGCCCACCTCGCGGACGAGGTGTTCCACCGTACGGACGAGGAAGGCCCGCTGGGCCCGGGCTATGTCGAGGATCTGCGGGTTCGCCTCGACGATCTGGTCGCCGACGAGGCGGTCGATCTCGTAGCAGTCCTTGCCGCCCAGCCAGTAGTTCCAGATCCGGGCGGAGTGGGGCACGTCGCTGTTGATGAGCTTGGCGTCAAGTGGCATGCGAACTCCCGGAGTTGATCTGATCTGGCCTCACCTCACCGCCTGCCGGTACGGCACGTCAAGCGCTGTCAGGAAACGGCCGGGTCAGAGGTGCGGGCAATGCATTAGTTGCACACATTTGAGCAATAACCTAAGTTGCACACCAGTGGGCAATCAGGCGCAGGCGGTGCTCGACACCGTGCACGAGTCCTTCGCCCACGGCGCCGCCCGGACCAGCCTCATCGGCGGGATCATCATGGCCGCCGGCACGCTGATCGTCCTCGCGGTCCTGCCGGGCCGCCGCAAGGCCGGCGCGGACGGCCATGCGGAGCCGCGGACCGCGCCGGAGGAGCGCGCGGGCGTCTGAGCGGACGCCACTGGAGACCGGAGCCTCGCCCCCGGTCTCCTCACCCCGATACGGGCCGTGCCTTGTGCGGCACACGGTCCCGGACGGTGCCGGGAAGGGACACCCGGCACCGCCCTGTTCCGCCGTCGGACAGCTGATCGCCGCTCCCGCGCGATCGATACGCTGCGACCGTGGAGAACAGGACCGGTGACTCCCGGGCTCACGAGCGGCTCAGGTGAGAGGTGAACCGGGCTCGTCGGGCCGGATACGGCCGCGCCAGGCACCGGACTCGCCGCCGCGGTGCTCGATGTAGTCCTTGAAGCGCCGCATGTCTCCCTTGATACGGCGGTCGAGCACACCCAGCATGTCCGCGCCCTTCTCGGCGACACCGCTGGGCTCGACGTCCATCGTGAGCTCCACGCGCGTGTGCGTCGGGTCCAGCTCCTGGAACCTGACCGTTCCGCGCTGGCGGATGTCGCCCTCGACGACCCGCCAGGTGATCCGGTCGTCCGGGAGCTGGTCGACGATCTCGGTGTCGAACTCGCGCCGCACCCCGCCGATCTTCGTCGTCCAGTGGTTGTGCTTGTCGTCGAGCTGCCGCACCTCCTCGACGCCCTCCATGAACTGCGGGAACTTCTCGAACTGCGTCCACTGGTTGTAGGCGGTGTGGACGGGGACCTCGACGTCCACCGATTCCTTGACCGTGCTCATCAGCTCTCCTCCTCAACTCTCGTCGTCCGCGCCGGGTACCCGGCGGAAACGGAGCGAAGACCGCCGGTGCGTACGGATGCGCGGAGGCTGTGAGTTCCACGGTCGGCGCCCGGCTAAGGCTGCTGACGCTCGCCGTGGTACCGCTGGGCGAGCCTGGCGAGTGCGACGGCGGCGAGCAGCAGACCGAAGTCGCGCAGGGCGATGTCGTAGTAGTCCGGGATGCTCAGCAGGTTGACGATGATGCCGCCGAGCCATGCGGCCACCAGCCAGCCGCCGAAGCGCGGGGCCACGGCGACGGCGATGCCCGCCACGATCTCGATCACCCCCACCGCGTACATGGCCGCCTGGTCGCTGCCCGGAACGATGTCGTCGATCCACGGGGCGAGGTAGCCGGGCCAGTCCACGAGCAGGTTGGCGAACTTGTCGAGGCCGAACAGGATCGGCGCCACCGTGAACCCGATCCGCAGGATCAGAAAGGCCTGGTATCCCGGGTCGGCGAGCGCGGCCCTCCGGGAGGCCTCGGGGGCGGTCGTTGCTTCGGGTGACATGACACCCTCCTTCTAAAGGCAACTTCTCTTATTTATAGAAGCGCTCGATTCTTCTTTAGTCAATGGCGATGGGTTTTACACTGGGGTCGTGGACGACCCGGAAACAGCCGCACCCGACGCCGACCTCGCCGCCGTCGCCGTACTCGACGAGCCCACCCGCCGCAGGCTGTACGAGCACGTGGTCCGGCAGGAGGCCCCCGTCGGCCGGGACGAGGCGGCCGCCGCCCTGGGACTGGCCCGGCAGACGGCGGCCTTCCACCTGGACCGGCTCGCCGACGCCACGCTCCTCGACGTGGTCTACGAGCGCCGCTCCGGCCGCACCGGACCCGGCGCGGGCAGGCCGGCCAAGCTCTACCGGCGCTCGGCGCGAGAGTTCGCCGTCAGCCTGCCCGACCGGCACTACGAGCTGGCCGGACGGCTGCTCGCCCAGGCCGTGGAGGAGTCGGCGGCGACCGGGGAGCCCGTACGGACCGTGCTGCACCGCAAGGCCGCGGAGTGGGGCGCGCGGTGGGGCGGGCGGAACACGACGACGGTCTTCGAGCTGCTGGAGCAGCACGGTTTCGCGCCGCGGCGCGAGGGCGGGGCCGTCGTGCTGGGCAACTGTCCGTTCCACGCGCTGGCCCGCGACCATACCGAGACGGTGTGCGGCATGAACCTCCACCTGCTGCGCGGCGCCCTGGAAGGTCTGGGCGGGCACGGATTCGAGGCGCGTCTGGCACCTCGGCCGGGCTTGTGCTGCGTACGCCTGGAACCCGCCGCCTGACCCGGACCCGCGAGCGCTTCACTCAGAACGCCCGGGGAACTCGGCTTCCCATGAACGCACCCGCAGCCGATCACCGGTCGTACTGGATCGACACCGCGCCCCCGGGAACCCTCGCCCCGCCTCTGGAATCCGACCTCACGGTCGACGTCGCCGTCGTCGGAGGCGGCATCGCGGGCCTCAGCACCGCCTGGGAACTGGCCCGCGCCGGCCGCCGGGTGGCCGTCCTGGAAGCCGACCGGATCGCCGCCGGGGTCACCGGGCACACGACCGCCAAACTGAGCGTCCTGCACACGCTCGTCTATGCCCGGCTGCGCCGGGCCCGAGGACCCGAGGCCGCGAAGCTGTACGCGCAGTCGCAGACGGAGGCCGTCCGGCATGCCGCCGAGATCGTGGACGAGCTCGGCATCGACTGCGACTGGGAGGACACGGCGGCCTTCACCTACGCCCGGGACCCGGCCGGCACCGAGGAGCTGAAGGCCGAGGCGGACGCCGCGCGGGAGGCGGGGCTGCCCGCCGAGTACGTGACCGGGACCGATCTGCCGTTCGCCGTCGCGGGCGCCGTCCGGGTGACGGAGCAGGCGCAGTTCCATCCCCGCAAATATCTCCTGGCACTCACCGAGGACCTGGTCCGGCAGGGCGCGGTGATCCACGAGCGGACCCGCATCGTGGACCTCGACGAAGGCCGTCCCTGCACCCTGCGGGCCGAGCGGGGAGCGACGGTACGGGCCGACGATGTCGTGGTCGCCACGCACTACCCCGTCTTCGACCGGGCGCTGCTCTTCACCCGCCTGTCCCCGCGCCGCGAGCTCGTCCTGACCGCGCCGATTCCCGCCGGCCTCGATCCGCACGGCATGTACATCACGCCCGAGCAGGGCACCCGATCCGTGCGCACCGCCCCGTACGAGGACGGACAGCGGCTGCTGATCGTCACGGGCGAGCACTTCACCCCGGGCACCGGCGATGTGAACGCCAGGTTCGAACGGCTCGCCGACTGGGCCACGGAGCACTTCGGCGACCTGGTCTTCACGCACCGATGGGCCACGCAGGACAACGACTCCACGGATGCCGTACCGCTCGTCGGACCGCTGCACGCGGGTGCCCATCACACCTACGTGGCCACCGGCTTCGGCGGTTGGGGAATGAGCGGCGGCATCATGGCGGGCCGTCTTCTCGCACAGCAGATCGCCGGCCGGAAGTCCGCCTGGAGCGACCTGTACGACCCCCGGCGCGTCCGCACCGTCGTCAGTGAGGCGCCCGCC
Source organism: Streptomyces sp. NBC_00019 (assembly GCF_045041015.1). Taxonomy (NCBI): domain Bacteria; kingdom Bacillati; phylum Actinomycetota; class Actinomycetes; order Kitasatosporales; family Streptomycetaceae; genus Streptomyces; species Streptomyces sp. NBC_00019. Next base: position 9,146,265 of record NZ_CP108302.1, on the reverse strand, counting down.
TTCCTCAAGAACCAGGCCAAGGTCGCCCGGCACTTCGTCGGGGACCGTCTGGCGTCGGCCGCGGGGGGCTCGGTGGATGACATCGCCCCGGGAGACGGCGCCGTCGTCCGCGTCGGCGGACACCCCTGTGCCGTCCACCGCGACAAGAACGGAGAGCTCCACGCCGTCTCCGCCCGCTGTACGCACCTGGGCTGCCTGGTCGCCTTCAACTCGGCGGAACGCGCCTGGGAGTGCCCGTGCCACGGGTCCCGTTTCACCCCCGACGGAGACATCGTGCAGGGGCCCGCCGTACGGCCGCTGGAGAAACTGGACATCCGACCCCGACGGCTCCCCGACGAGAGGTGACGACGGCGCCCTCGGAGGGCCGGGATCAGCGGTCATGTCGCTGTCGGCGAGGCGCAGCCGGGGCGTCAGTCGTCGTCGCGGTCCAGGAGGGTCTTCACACCCTGGGCCGTGAGTGCCAGTTGCTCGGGAGTACCGGCGTCGATGACGAGCGCCAGGCTCTCCGAGGGCCACTCGTGGGCGAGGGCGCCGAGCACCACGCTGCGGTGCCGCCGGATCTGCGGCAGGGCCCGTTCCATGCGGGCGACGGTGGTGAAGACGGGGACCAGTTCGGTCCCGTCCTCCTGTTCGTACACGGGCAGGCTCAGGGCCTTCGGTCCCGGCCCCTCCCCGTTGAGCAGCGCGGGAACCAGCACCTCGGTGCCGGCGAGCGTACTCAGCGCCGCCTCGTCCGCGCCCTTGTCGACGACCGTGCGCAGGGCCTGCTGGGCCGCGGAGGCGGCACTCTCGCGAGAGGGCTCGGTCATGGTTCTTCCCGTCGCCGTAGGTGTGCCCGGCCGTCGGACACTAGCCGGAGCACACCGAGTACCCGGACCCCCGGTGTCGATGTGCGGGCCGCCGGCCGTCGGACCCGTAGCGATTCCTATGCGCTGGTCAGCAGCTGTGGGGACAGTTCCTTGATGAGGGTGTTGGTCCAGCGCATCTGCCGCAGGGTCCGCGGATGGCAGTCGCCGGCCAGGTCGAGGAGCCGTTGGTCGCGGGTGGCCTGCGCGGCCTGGGCGAGCATCTCCCAGTGCAGGGAGTTGCGGCTCGCGGCCAGGTGCAGATCGCACAGGTCGTGCAGGAGCAGCAGGCCGGCTCCGGGGCGTCGGCCGAGGGCTTCGGCGGCCTTCTCACGCAGGGCGGAAAGGGCGCCGGGTGACGGGTCGTCCTTCGGACCGTCGAGGTCGAGGCCGTAGTGGCGGCCGGTGTCGGCGAGCCGGGCGCTGTGCCGGCGGGACCACCGGGCGAGGTCGCTCGCCACATGGTGGACCTCGTGGTCGGTGCGGTGGCGTTCGGCGGTTGCCAGCAGGTCTCGTTCCAGCGCGCGTTCGCCGTCGTGCAGGGCGCGGAGGGTGTGGGCGATGCCGCTCATGTCCGGCTCCCGGCGTCGGCGTCGGTCCGCTCCCGGACCGGCGGCGCGGTGCGGCGGGCGACGAGGGTGACACGGGCCGCGCACGTCTTGAACAGGGGTTGCTTGGAGACCGGGTCCCAGTCGGTGATGGTGCCCTCGTTGGCGGCGCGGCCGGTGCTCCCGTCCGGGGGCCGGTGGCCCTCGGGTGTGTCCCAGTAGCCGTAGTGGAACGGCACGAACACCACGCCGTCCCGCATGGCGGTGGTCCGCAGCCGGGCGCGCACCGCTCCGCGCGGGGTGCCGACCCGGACCAGATCGCCGTCGGACAGACCCTGGTGGGCGGCCTCGGTGGGTGACATCTCCGCCCATACGTCGGGGGCGGCGGCGTTCAGCTCGGGGGCGCGGCCGGTCTTCGTGCGGGTGTGGAAGTGGTGGACGGTCCGGCCGGTGATCAGCTGCACCGGGTACTCCGGGGAGGTGTCCTCGTGGGGCGGCAGATACTCCGCCGCCCTCAGGACCGCCTTGCCGTCCGGGTTGAGCGACCGGTACTCGACGACCTCGGCGGACGCCCCGGTGACGAGGTCCTTGCCATAGCTCTCGCAGGTGTCGGGGTCGGCGAAGGTGATGCCGTCGGTGTAGAGGCGCGGCGTGCCGTCGGGCGCCTCCTCGGTGCAGGGCCACTGGATGCCGCCGCCCGCCCGCCGCAGCCGGTCGTGGCTGAGTCCGGTGTAGTCGCAGGGGCGTCCGGCGCTGCACCGCTGCCAGGCCGCGAACGCCGACTCCGGGTCGTGCCAGCTGATCAGGGGGCCGCCGTCCTTGTCGCGGAAGTCCATGCGGACGGCGTAGTCGAGGAAGATGTCCAGGTCGGCTCGCGCTTCGCCCGGTGGTTCCAAGGCCTTCTCCGACAGGTGCACGGTGCGGTCGGCGTTGGTGAGGACGCCCGTCTTCTCACCCCAGGTGGCCGCGGGCAGCACCACGTCGGCCAGCTGTGCCGTCTCGGTGAGGAACAGGTCCTGCACCACCACGAACAGCCGCTCCTGGCCGAGGATCGAACGGATGCGGGACAGCTCGGGCAGGGAGACCGCCGGGTTGGTGCCGGTGATCCAGAGCATGCGGACCGAGCCCTGCTCTGCGTAGCGGAAGATCTGCATCGCGTGCGTCGGCGGCGCGTGGTGCGGGATGTCCTGAGGGCGTACGTTCCACACCCGCGCCAGGTCGGCGACATGGCTGTCGTTCTGCCAGTTGCGGAACCCCGGCAGATCCCCGTCGGCGCCGCACTCCCGGGTGTTCTGTGCGCTGGGCTGGCCGTTCATCTGCAGCAGCCCGCAGCCGGGGCGGCCCAGCATGCCGCGGATCAGGTGCAGGTTGTTGACCTGGACGGCGGCGGCCGTGGCCTGGTGGGACTGGTAGACGCCCTGAAGGACCGTGGACGTCAGCCGCTCGGCGGTGCCGAGGAGTTCAGCCGCGCGTTCGATCGCGGCCGCCGTCACGTCGCAGACCCCGGCCGCCCACCGCGGGGTGCAGGACGCGACCGTGGCCGCCAGGTCGTCGAAGCCGACCGTGTGTGCCTCGATGTACTCCCGGTCGATCAGGTCCCTGCGGATGATCTCGTGCAGGAGCGCGTCGAGCAGGGCGACGTTCGTGCCTGGCCGTGGGGCGAGATGCACCTCGGCCTGCTGCGCCACCGGGGTGTACCGGGGGTCCACGCAGACCAGACGGGGCGGTCGGGCCCCGGCGAGCCGGTCCAGCACGCGCGTCCACAGCACGGTCTGGGTCTCGGCCATGTTGTGTCCGAACAGCGCGATCACGTCGGCGTGGTCGATGTCCTCGTACGAACCGGGCTGCCCGTCGCAGCCGAAGGTCTCCTTCAGCGCCTCGGCGGCGGTGGCCGTGCACAGGCGGGTGTTCCCGTCCAGATGGCTGGTGCCGATGCCGGCGCGGGCGAGCACGGCCAGCGTGTAGTACTCCTCGAGGAAGAGCTGACCGGTGGTGTAGAAGCCGATGGCTCCTGGTCCCCGCTGTTCCAGCAGTTCCCGTGAGCGGCCCGCGACCTGGTCCATCGCCGTGTCCCAGTCGCACTCCTCCAGGCGCCCGCCCCGGCGTACGAGCGGACGGGTCAGCCGGTCCGGGGAGCCGTTCGCCTGCCATCCGTAGAGATCCTTGGGGCCCAGTCGGCCACGGTTGACACGGTCCGCGGTCCGGCCCCGCACGCCCACGATCCGTCCGTCGCGCACGGCGATGTCCATGGCGTCACCGTTGGAGTGCAGCAGCGAGGCGGACGGCACCCACCTCTCCACGTCGTCCTCGTCGACACCGGGGGCCAGGTGCGCGTCGGCGCGGGAGGGCCAGGGGGTGCCGGGGTCATAGGGAGTGCGCGCTCCCCAGATGTCCTTGATGCGGTCACGGCCTTCGGTCACCGTGTCACCTCCACCTACGAGCGGGCTGCTCCGGCGAGTACCCCGCTGTGTCCGGCTTGCCCGCACCGTCGTGTGGGCCCGCCTCCGACGGGGCACTCGGGACCGCGGGCGGCCGTCCGGGCCGCCGTCTTCAGGGAGGTGGAGGACATGGGCCATGGTGGGAACGTCATCGACGAGCTGATGACCGATCATCGGGAGGTCGAGGAGCTCTTCGGCCGGATCGACGGTCTCGCGCCCGGTGACAAGGACCGCAAGCTGTACGCCGACCAGGTCACGATGGAGCTGGTGCGGCACTCCGTGGCCGAGGAGGCCTATCTCTATCCGGCCGTGCGCAAGCACGTGCCGGGCGGGGACGCCCTGGCCGACCAGGAGATCGGGGACCATGCCCGGGCCGAGCGGCTCATGAAGGACCTGGAGGGCTGCGACGCCGGGGATCCCGAATTCGACCGGCTCATGACGATGCTGATGACCGAGATCCGCTCGCATCTGGCCGACGAGGAGCAGAACCTCTTCCCCAGGCTCCGCGCGTCCTGTCCCCCCGAAGCCCTCGACGCCCTGGGCGACAAGGTCCGCCAGGCCAAGAAGGTCGCCCCCACCCGCCCGCACCCCTCCACCCCGAGCACACCCCCGGCCAACAAACTGCTGGCACCGGGCGTCGGGATGGTCGACCGGCTGCGCGACACCCTGACCGGACGCGGCAAGAAGGACTGACCCGCCCGGGACGGCCACTTGGGGGCGGCGGGCTTGCCCTTTGCTGAGCGCGTCCTCGTGGGCCCTGTCCCTGGATGCTTCTGCCAGCGGGATCAACCGGGCCTCGGTCGGGCCGACATGTGCCAGGGCGAGCTCGGGGACGATGAAGCCGACCTCCGTGCCGAGCATGTCGCCGAGGACGGCCCGCAGACAGTTCTGCACGTACGCAAGCACGTACGCGAGGCCCTCGCGCGGGGTGCCCGGAGCATGGCAACCGCCACGGCCGCCGTCTGCTCAGGGGGCAGCTCGGCGGGCCGCTCTGCGAGCCGCAGCCCACCGACCCCGCCATCAGTGACGTGGCCGCCGGCCACTACCCGGGCGCCGCCCTCCTACGGCCGTCCGCGAACGCAACCGCGCCGCCACCGAGGTCGCCCCCGCCGCGTGGCGACGCGGCATCGGCTTCGTCCTGGACGACCTGCGTACGGAGGCGGCCCACCCACGCCGGCGGACATGAGCCGCCCCGGTCAGCCCTCCTCGGCCGGCGAGAGCGCGGCGGGACGGGCCAGGCCCGCTGTCCACTTCTCCTCGATCCGGCCGACCTTCCACACCAGCCAGGCCACCGCCCACGTGGCGAAGAACAGTGCTACGACGACGTACCCGATGATGTTGAGGTCGAGGCCGGAGACCCAGTCCCAGAACGGGCCGTGCAGGTCGGCCTGTTCGGCGATGAGGCCGAGCAGTTCGACCGTGCCGATGAGGAGCGCGACGGCGACGGACAGTCCGGTGATGGTGAGGTTGTAGTAGACCTTGCGGACCGGCTTGGAGAACGCCCAGCCGTAGGCGAAGTTCATGAACGAGCCGTCGATCGTGTCCAGCAGGGACATGCCGGCCGCGAACAGGACCGGCAGACACAGGATCGCGTACCAGGGCAGCCCGGAGGCGGCGCCCGAGCCGGCCAGCACGAGCAGCGCGATCTCGGTCGCCGTGTCGAAGCCGAGGCCGAAGAGAAGGCCCAGCGGGTACATCTGCCACGGCTCGGTGATCGACTTCATCAGACGGCCCAACAGGCGGTTCATGAAGCCCCAGTTGTTGAGCTGCTCCTCCAGGGCGGCCTCGTCGAAGTGGCCGGTGCGCATCTGCCGGAAGACCTTCCAGATTCCGGCCATGATCACCATGTTGATGATCGCGATGAGGTACAGGAAGGTCCCGGAGACGGTGGTGCCGATCCAGCCGGTGACGCTGTGCAGTGCGGAGCCGTCGTCCGCGACGGGTCCGGCCAGCGCCTTCACCCCGAGCGAGAGCAGGAGGGCGAGCGCGAAGACGATGCTGGAGTGGCCGAGGGAGAACCAGAAGCCCACCGACAGCGGCCGCTTCCCCTCGCTCATCAGCTTCCGGGTGGTGTTGTCGATCGCGGCGATGTGGTCGGCGTCGAAGGCGTGCCGCATGCCGAGGGTGTAGGCGGTGACACCGATGCCGATCCCGAAGCTCTTCGCCCCCAGGCTGTAGTGCTCCGGCGCGACGATCACCACCAGCGTGAACCAGCCGATGACATGCAGCGCCAGGACGAACGCGGCCATCCCGCCGAGACTCACCCACTCCTTCCGGGTCATCGAGGTGCGGATGCGGTGAGCGGTGGTCATGGGGGCGCGGGCCTTACTCGTCGGTGAACGGCCGTCTTCAGCCGCGCCTCCCAGGCTTCTGCGAATGATGTGCAGGTACAACCAGACAGCGGCAAAGCCCGCGTCAGGTTTCAGCCAGCATTCGCGTCAAGTATTGGCAATGGTTTTCACATGGATCGGATTCGGCCATACTTCTGACATTCATTTTCATCTAGCGTGGCCTGCGTCCCCTTGCTCCACCCCCTCGCGGAGGATCCATGTCCACGTTCCCGTCCCGGCGCCTGGCCGCCCTGATCACCGGCGCCTCGCTGGTCGTCCTGGCAGGCTGTGGCAGCTCGTCGGACTCCGACAGCGGCGGGAGCGCCTCACAGAACCCGGCCGCCGCCTCCGTGATACCGGTCGTGACCTCGACGAACGTCTACGGCGACATCGTCGGGCAGATAGGCGGCACGAAGGTCGACGTCACCTCGATCATCAGCGACCCGGACCAGGACCCGCACTCCTACGAGGCCAACACCCAGAACCAGCTGGCCCTGTCGAAGGCCAAGGTCGTCGTCGAGAACGGCGGCGGCTACGACGACTTCGTGGACCGGATGCTGAAGAGCGGCAACTCCTCCGCCGAGGTCATCAACGCCGTCAAGATCTCCGGCAGGACCGCGCCGAAGGGCGGCGAGCTCAACGAGCACGTCTGGTACGACTTCCCCACCGTCTCCAAGATCGCCGACGGCATCGCCGCCGCCCTCGGCAAGGCCGACCCGGACGACGCGGCCGGCTTCACCAGGAACGCCGAGGCCTTCAAGGCGAAGCTCCAGCCGCTGGAGGCGAAGGAGGCGCAGATCAAGAAGGAGCACGGCGGTGAGGCCGTGGCCATCACCGAGCCCGTGCCGCTGTACATGATCGAGGCGAGCGGGCTGAAGAACGCGACGCCCGCGGAGTTCAGCGAGGCCATCGAGGAGGGCAGCGACGTCTCCCCCAAGGTCCTCCAGGCCGCGCTGGCACTGTTCTCCGGCAAGAAGGTCGAGGCGCTGGTCTACAACGCACAGACCTCCGGCCCGCAGACCGAGAAGGCCGAGGCCGCGGCCAAGGCGGCCGGCATCCCCGTCGTCCCGGTGACCGAGACCCTGCCCAGCGGCAAGGACTACCTCGGCTGGATGACCTCCAACGTCGACGCGCTCGCGGGCGCGCTGGACAAGTGAGGGGCCCGGGCCGGATCCCGGCACAGGGCGGAACCGGCGCGGTCATCAGCCTGCGCGGGGCCGCCCTGTCGTACGGCGAGCGGGTCGTCTGGAGCAACCTCGAACTCGACGTACGACCCGGCGAGTTCGTGGCCGTGCTCGGGCCGAACGGGGCCGGCAAGACCAGCTTCGTCAAGGCCCTGCTGGGCCGGCAGCCCCTGTCCGCCGGGACGCTGACGGTCCTCGGCCGTTCTCCCCGCGAGGCGGCACGGCGGATCGGATACGTGCCCCAGCAGGCGGAGCTGTCGGCGCAGGCCATGCTGCGCGCCCGCGACCTCGTGCGCTTCGGCATCGACGGGCACCGCTTCGGACCACGGCTGCGCACAACCGCCGTCCGCCGCCGGGTGGACGAGATCCTCGAATCGGTCGGGGCGTCGGCGTACGCGGACGTCCCGCTCGGCATGCTGTCCGGCGGAGAGCGCCAACGCGTGCGCATCGGGCAGGCGTTGGCGACCGATCCGCGGATCCTGCTGTGCGACGAACCACTGCTCTCGCTCGACCTGCACCACCAGCGGGCCGTCACCGAACTGGTCGACGCCCGCCGCCGTTCGCACGGCACGGCCGTGGTCTTCGTGACCCACGAGATCAATCCGGTGCTCGGCCTGGTGGACCGGGTGCTGTACCTGGCCCGGGCCGGTCACCGGGTCGGTGCGCCGGAGGAGGTCCTGACCTCCGCGTCCCTGTCGGAGCTGTACGGCACACGGGTCGACGTGGTCCGTGTCCAGGGGCGGGTCGTGGTCGTCGGCGCCCCCGACGAGACGGCCGCGCCGCCTCATCACAGCCCCGAGATCCAGGAGGTGCGCTCATGACGGCCGACGGGGTCTGGCAGCAGATCTTCAGCTTCGACAACTACGGCGAACTCCTCGCGCTGGTCCGCAACTCGCTCGTCGCCGGGGCCGCCCTCGGGCTGGTCGGCGGTCTCGCCGGGGTCTTCGTCATGATGCGTGATCTGCCGTTCGCGGTGCACGGCATCAGCGAGTTGTCCTTCGCGGGGGCGTCGGCGGCGTTGTTGCTCGACGCGAACATCGTGGTGGGCTCGATCGTCGGATCGCTGCTCGCGGCCGGCACGATCGGGGTCCTGGGGGCGCGGGCGCGGGACCGCAACTCGGTGATCGGCATCATCATGCCGTTCGGGCTCGGGTTGGGCGTGCTGTTCCTCGCTCTCTACAAAGGGCGGGCGGCCAACAAGTTCGGTCTGCTGACCGGGCAGATCGTCGCGGTCGACACCCCGCAGATGGCCTGGCTGCTGGGCACTTCGGCGCTGGTCGTGGTCGCGCTGGCGGTCATGTGGCGGCCGCTGTCCTTCGCCAGCGCCGACCCGGACGTCGCCGAGGCACGGGGGGTGCCGGTGCGCGCGCTGTCGTTCGCCTTCATGCTCGTGCTGGGTCTCGCGGTGGCCCTGTCGGTGCAGGTCGTCGGCGCGCTGCTGGTCCTGAGCCTCGTCGTCACGCCGGCCGCTGCCGCCGCCCGCGTCACGGCGTCGCCGGTGCTGCTCCCCGCGCTCAGCGTGCTGTTCGCGGTCCTCTCGATCGAGGGCGGCATCCTGCTCGCGCTCGGCAGCTCCATTCCGATCAGCCCCTATGTCACCACCGTGTCGTTCACGATCTACGTCGTCTGCCGCGTGGCGGGCAGGCGACGCGTACGCCGGTGGGGTGCGCGCGGGACGGCCTTGGCGTCCTAGGCGTCGGCCGCGGAAGGTACTTCCATGTCAGGGGCGGTCCCGTGGGACCGCCCCTTCGGGCATCGCTCAGGACCGGCCAGTCGTACCGGTCGCCGGCAGGCCGTTGACCACGAGCGTCGCTGCGACCGCGGCGTCGAGACAGGACACGGCCGTGAACACGCTCGACCTGGCGGGCTGCGCGGGCGTCCACCGCTACGACCGCACCACGGGGGCCAGGCTGCGAGTACCGGGCAATTCCCGGCGCAACGCCGGCGTGGTCAACGCCACCAGCCGCGCCGCCCCCGACGCATGGCGCCTCGTCTGCGCCCCGCCCCCGGGCATTGCCGCACGCATGCGCGTCCATGCCGGTCGGCGCCTGCCGCGGCGGGGCGCTCAGGACCGTGGTGTGACCAGGCCCGCGTCGTACGCCACGATCACCGCCTGGATGCGGTCGCGCGCCCCGACCTTGGCGAGCACCCGGCTGACGTGCTTCTTCACCGTGGACTCGGTGAGCATCAGCCGCTCGGCGATCTCCGCGTTGGTCCAGCCCCGGCCGATGGCGACCAGCACCTCGTGCTCGCGTCCGCTGAGCGCGGCGACGCGCGGGTCCGGGGCGGCGGTGGGCGGCGGGGCGACCTGATGGACGTAGGTGTCCAGCAGACGTCTGGTCAGGCTGGGGGCGACGACCGCGTCGCCCGTCGCGACGGCCTGGATGCCGGCGATGAGTTCCTCGGGGCGGGCGTCCTTGAGCAGGAAGCCGCTGGCTCCCGCGCGCAGGCCCGCGTAGGCGTACTCGTCGAGGTCGAAGGTGGTGACGATGAGGACGCGGGTGCGGCCGCCGGCGGCGACGATGCGGCGGGTGGCCTCGATGCCGTCCATGCCGGGCATGCGGACGTCCATCAGGACGACGTCGGGGCGCAGTTCGGCGGCCATGCGCACCGCCTCGGCGCCGTGTTCGGCCTCGCCGAGGGGGGTCATGCCGGAGGTGCCGGTCAGCAGCATGCGGAAGCCGAGGCGCTGCAGGGGCTGGTCGTCGGCGATGAGGACGGTGGTCATGAGACGCGCTCCCCGGGTTCGGGCCTGGCCGGGGCGTCGAGCAGGACGTCCACGACCCAGCCGCCGGTGCCGTCGCGCGGCCCGATGGTGACGACCCCGCCGTACATCGCGGCCCGCTGCCGGATGCCGACGACACCGTGTCCGGGCTCGGTCGCCGGCCGCGGTCCGTCTCCGTGCCGTGGCCCGCTGTCGGTCACCCGGACATGGACTCCGCCGTTCTCCACGGCGACGGTCACCTCCGCCGCGGCTCCCGCGCCGGCGTGCTTGAGCGTGTTGGTGAGGGCTTCCTGGACGATGCGGTACACGGTCAGCTGGACGCCGTCGCCGAGCGCGGCCGGATCGCCGCCCGTGCGGTACGTGACCTTCAGTCCCGCCGCGCGGACGCGCGTGAGCAGCGCGTCCAGGTCTCCGATGCCGGGCAGCGGGCTGAGCGAGGCGTCCTCCGGCTGGTCCCGCAGAACGCCGAGGGTGCGCCGGAGCTCGCCCATCGCCTGCCGTCCGGTGTCGCCGATGAGGCGCAGGGCTTCCACGGGTTCCTGGCCACCGTGTGCGGCGAGGGTGGCGGCGCCGTCGGCGAGGCCGACCATGACGGAGAGGTTGTGGCCGACGATGTCGTGCATCTCGCGGGCCACGCGCGAGCGTTCGGTGGCGGCCATGAGGCGCTCGCGCTGCTCCCGCTCGATCTCCAGCCGCTCGGCCCGGTCCTCCAGCGCCGCCATGTACAGCCGGCGCGTACGGAAGGTCAGGCCCAGGGTCACCGCGGCCGTCGTGGTGCCCAGCAGGAAGAACAGGCCGACCAGCGGCCGCTCCATCGGCACCAGGATGCAGACGGCCAGGGTGGTCTCCAGGACGATCAGTCCGGCCGCCCAGGCGAGCGTGCGCAGCGAGCCGCGCAACGCCAGGCTGTACAGGGCGACGAGCAGGCTGACGCCGGCCTGCTGCCAGATCCCCAGCGACCACTGGACCAGTGCGATCAGCGAGATCGCGAAGAAGGCGACCGCGGGCGCCCTGCGCCGCCACCACAGCGGCAGGACGAGCGCGGTCGCGCCGACGGCCATCACCCAGGTCGGCACGTCGGACCCCTGCCGGGCTCCGCCGAACGGGCCCTCGTCGCCGCCGGTGAACACATCGGGCAGGCTGACGGCGGCCACGGCCAGGACCACGACCGTGTCGAACAGCCAGGGATGACGTCGGTCCAGGCCCTGCTGGCGCCGCTGCCCGCGCAGCAGCCGGCCCAGGACCGGGTGCGCCCATGCGGCGTCGAGCCCGGAGGACGGTGACACCACCGCCTTCGGGCCCTGGTCCGCCTGCCGGGCTCTCATGCGTCCCATTGTCGGGTCTGCGTCGATCAGGCGTCGGTCCGCGCCAGCCGGTACGCCGCACCGGCGAGCGTCAGCGCCACCCACCCGACGAAGACCGCGAGGCCCGCCCCCGGGCTGAGGGAGTCCGAGGCCTCGTGCAGGGAGTAGACGGCGCTGCCGGCGTTGCCCGGCAGGTACGGCGTGACGGTGTCCTCCCAGGAGTCGGGCAGCAGAGTGGCCAGGCCGCCCAGGATGAGCAGGACGCCGACCAGGATGGCGATGCCTCCGGCGGTGGACCGCACCAGCGCGCCCAGGGCCACGCCCCACACGGCCACCAGACCGAGGTAGAGGCCGGCGCCCACGAGGCTGCGCAGCACACCATCGTCGCCGAGGGACAGTGCGATCGTCTCGCCGTCCAGGCCCAGACCGCCCAGCGTGAAGGCGGCCAGTGCGGCCACGGTCGTGATGACGAGGGCGACGGCCCCGAAGACGGCGCTCTTCGACCACAGCACCGGCAGTCGCCTGGGCACCGCGGCCAGGGTGGAGCGGATCATGCCGGTGCTGTACTCGCCCGCGGAGACCAGCACGCCGAGCACTCCGATCGCCAGCGAGGCGAAGGTCAGTCCGGTCAGGGCCAGGCTGACGGCGTCACTGGCACCGCCGCCGCCCGGTCCGGGCGGACCGTCGCCCGCGACCGCGTCGGGGCTGTAGGTGGCGGAGGCGATCGCGCCGATGGCGACGAGCAAGAGCAGGGCGACGCCCAGGGTGATCCAACTGGAGCGCAGCGACCAGAACTTGGCCCACTCGGCGCGCAGGACACGCGAGCCGGTGACCTTGTAGGGAGGGCGTACGACGGAGACGGTCGGGGCGGTCATCAGCCGGCCTTCCTGGCGGTCTCGGCCGGGGCGCTCTGGTACTCGACCTCGTCACGGGTGAGCTCCATGAACGCCTCCTCCAAGGAGACGGACTGGGGGGTGAGTTCGTACAGCGGCACACCGTGCCGCGCGGCGATGACGCCGATCTCGCGGGCGCCGCGTCCGGAGACCAGCAGTTCCTCCGTGGCGCCGGAGGAGATGAGGACGTCGGGTCCGGCCAGCAGCGCTCGCAGCTTCACCGGCTCGGCGGTGGCGACCTTCACTCCGCCGCCTCCGGCCTCCCGGGTGAAGTCGTCGACCGTGGTGTCCGCGAGCAGCCGGCCCCGGCCGATGATCACCAGGTGGTCGGCGATCAGCGCGGTCTCGCTCATCAGGTGCGAGGAGAGCATCACGGCCCGGCCCTCGTCGGCCAGATTGCGCAGCAGGTTGCGTACCCACAACACGCCTTCCGGGTCGAGGCCGTTGACGGGTTCGTCGAGCATGACGACGGCCGGGTCGCCGAGCAGGGCGGCGGCGATGCCGAGCCGCTGGCCCATGCCGAGGGAGAAGGCGCCGACGCGCTTTCCGGCCACGCTGGTCAGCCCGGCCAGCTCGATGACCTCGTCGACCCGGCGGCGCGGGATGCCGTGGGTGTGGGCAAGGGCCATGAGGTGGCCGACGGCCGAGCGGCCCGGGTGGACCGACTTGGCCTCCAGCAGGGCGCCGATCTCCTGGAGCGGTGCGGAGTGTTCCGCGTAGCGGCGGCCGTTGACGGTGGCCGTGCCGGTGGTCGGCCCGTCCAGGCCGATGATCATGCGCATGGTCGTGGATTTTCCGGCGCCGTTGGGGCCGAGGAATCCGGTGACCTCGCCGGGCTTGACGGTGAAGCTCAGTCCGTCGACGGCCGTCTTGTCCCCGTACCGCTTGGTCAGGTCGCGTACTTCGATCATCGGGAGTCGTCTTTCGCGTCGCACCGCCACGGCGGACCCGTGACGTCTCTCCTCGCTCACGCTAGGGGCGCCCTCGTTCCCGTCTCTGGGCCCGCGGATGTCACTTCGTGCCGTCACTGGTACCGCGGTACCAACGGCAGGTCAGCCTCGAGGATGACCTCGCCGGGACGCGTGGGATGCCCGGGATGCACAGAACCGGCCGACCTGCGCGGAATCCTTTCTTCGGCGCGTGTGGCGTAAGTATGGTGATCTCGTGAAGGCACTCCCGTTGTCCGGTGACTCAGGTACCCGTTCGCGCCCCGTCACCCGAACGTCGGCCGAGCAGCCGGTCGCGGTCCGGATCTCGTCGTGACGAGCCCTTCCCTCTGCACCCACCCTGGTGGGGCGACGCTTCCAGCTCTGTTCGAGAAGAGAGGCCCATCCCGATGAGCTCCAGGATCCAGCCGACCGCCCAGGTCGACGAGACGGCCACGATCGGCGACGGGACGACGGTCTGGGACCTGGCCCAGGTACGGGAGGACGCCCGGCTGGGCAGCGGATGCATCGTGGGCCGGGGGGCGTATGTCGGCCCGGGCGTGCGGATCGGCGACAACGTCAAGCTCCAGAACTACGCGCTGGTCTACGAACCCGCGGTGCTCGCCGATGGGGTGTTCGTCGGCCCCGCGGCGGTCTTCACCAACGACTACTTCCCGCGCTCGGTGGACCCGGAGGGGCGGCTGAAGCGCGGCGGCGACTGGGAGGCCGTGGCGGTGGTGGTGGCCGAGGGGGCGTCGATCGGGGCCCGTTCGGTGTGTGTGGCGCCGGTGCACATCGGCCGCTGGGCGCTCGTCGCGGCGGGCGCCGTGGTGACCCGGGACGTGCCCGACTTCGCGCTCGTGGCCGGCGTTCCGGCGCGCCGGATCGGCTGGGTCGGCCGGGCCGGCGTTCGACTGGCCGCGCAGGACGGCGAGTTGGGCGTGTGGGAGTGTCCCGAGACGGGCGACCTGTACGACGAGAAGGACGGCGAGCTCGTCGAACGCTCGTGACTCCCGTTTCCGTTGTTTCCCTAAAAACGCAAATCATCGAACATCTACAGTCATAACGTGTGTGCGATCTGTGCAGACCGAGCACAATGGGCACACGAACCAGTAGTACCCAGGGGGGGTTACGGGGTGGGGACACCTATGCCTGCTGCCAGGAGCGACGACCACTCCGGCACCTGACGTCCACCTTCTTCCGCCGTATGGCCATCCGTGCCAGCGGCGATCCCAGTCTGCGCAAAACAGGACCCACAGGGGGGTTGGTGTGCCCAAAAGATGACCAGCACACGTCTGGCGGCACTCGGTCATGAGGAACCGCCACTGCTCTCGCTCGCCCAACGGCTACTGTCAGTAGCCGAGTTGGGGCTCCCGGAGATGCTGCTCCCGGGTGGTGAAGCCTTCTCCTTCACCATGTCCGGGCGCAAAGCCTCCGACGGTTCCTGGACCCTGGACCGGCGCGGGACCAGCACCCGGTACGCGGCCATCACCGCACTGGGAGTCGAGTTCCTCCCCGAGGACCGCCAGCGCGCGGTGCTCGCGGGACGCACCGCCCAGGAGTTCACGGGTCTGCTGATCGAGTCGCTGCCCGCGGTGACCAACCTCGGTGACGCGGCGCTCATCGCCTGGGCCGCCGCCGAGACCGGGCACCCCAAACTGTCCGACGCCCTCGCACGGGTCGAGGCCCTGGACGAGGAGGGCCGGCCCCAGTACACCGTCGAGGTGGCATGGGTGCTGTCCGCGCTCGCGGCCGCTCGCGACACGGTCGACGTGGAGAGACGTTTCACCTCGGCCCGCGACCGTCTGCTGCGGGCCCGCATCGGCGACAGCCCGCTGTTCCCGCACGCCACCGGCCCCGGCCTGGTGCCCTGGTACCGGGCACATGTGGCCTGCTTCGCCGACCAGACATACCCGCTGCAGGCCCTGGCCCGCGCCCACGCCAGCGACGACCAGGGCGGCGACCCGGAGGCACTGGCCGCGTCCGAGGCGTGCGCGAAGCGCATCTGCGAGCTGCAGGGCGACGGCGGGCAGTGGTGGTGGCACTACGACGCGCGCACCGGCGCTGTCGTGGAGGGCTACCCGGTCTACAGCGTCCACCAGCACGCGATGGCCCCGACCGCCCTGTTCGACCTCACCGACGCCGGCGGCAGCGACTTCGGCGCGTCGATCCGCAAGGGCCTGCGCTGGATGTCGGACGTACCCGAACTGGGCGCCGGCCATGAGCCGTTGATCCTCGACGAGCTCGGCGCCACCTGGCGCAAGGTCTACCGGGGCGACCCGAAGAAGGCCGTACGCGCCGCCCGGGGCCTCGGCACCCGGGTCGTACCGGGCCTGCGGCTGAAGTCCCTGGACCGGGTGTACCGCCCCCTGTCCGTGGACCGCGAGTGCCGCCCGTACGAGTTCGGCTGGATGCTCCACGCCTGGCAGGGGGGCCGGATATGAGCGAGCGCCGGACCCTGTTCGGGGTCGAGCTGGACCCGCTGACCATGGACGAGACCGTGGAGCGCTGCCTCGACGCGGTCCGGGACGGCCGCCAGCTGGAGATCGGGGTGGTCAACGCCGCGAAGCTGGTGAACATGCGGCGCGACCCCAGGCTCGCCGAGGCCGTGTCCGGGTGCGATCTCGTCGTCGCCGACGGACAGGCCGTGGTCTGGGCCGGCCGGGTGCTGCGCGCCCCGCTGCCGGAACGGGTGGCCGGGATCGACCTGTTCCTGCGACTGCTGGGCGAGGCGGAGTCGGCGGGCATCTCGGTGTACTTCCTCGGCGCCAAGCAGGAGGTGCTGGCGGAGATGCTGCGCCGGGTGGCCGACCGCTTCCCCGGTCTGAAGGTCGCCGGCAGCCGCAACGGCTACTTCGACGACTCCCAGCAGGAAGCCATCGCGGACACCATCGCGGACAGCGGCGCCCAGATGCTCTTCCTTGGCATGACCTCGCCGAAGAAGGAGATCTTCACCGCCGCCCACGGCGCGCGCACCGGTGCCCGGGTCGTGCACGGGGTCGGTGGCTCCTTCGACATCCTGGCCGGTATCACCAAGCGGGCCCCCGCCGCCTGGCAGCGGATGGGGCTCGAGTGGCTCTACCGCACGCTGCAGGAGCCGCGGCGCCTGGGCCGGCGCTATCTCACCACCAATGCTGCCTTCGTCCTCATGACGGCGCGCGAGTTCATCCGGCTCTCCCCGCAGGCCGCTTCCGCGAACAGGAGTCACTGATGCGTGTCGTCGTGGTTGGACAGGGATACGTCGGCCTGCCGCTGGCCATCCGCGCCGCCGAGGTCGGACACGAGGTGATCGGCTACGACGTCGACGCCCGGCGGATCAAGAGCCTGGCCGCCGGTGAGTCCTTCGTCGAGGACGTCTCCTCCGAGCGGATCCGCGTGGCACTGGACAACGGCACCTACAGACCGAGCGAATCGGCCCGCGACTGCGGCGGGTTCGACGTCGCCGTCGTGACCGTCCCGACCCCGCTGCACGAGGGCACTCCCGACCTGCGGTACATCAAGGAGTCGGCGGTCACCCTCGCCCGCTATCTGCGCCCCGGGGCCACCGTCGTCCTGGAGTCGACCACTTATCCCGGCACCACCCAGGAGCTGTTCGGCCCGCTCCTGGAGGACGGTTCGGGCCTGGCCGCGGGCGCCGACTTCCACCTCGGCTACAGCCCGGAGCGCATCGACCCCGGCAACGCCGTCTGGGGCTTCCAGGAGACCCCGAAGGTCGTCTCCGGCGTCGACGCCGCCTCCCTCAAGGCCGTTCAGGACTTCTACGCCGAACTCGTCGACACCACCGTGCCGGTGAGCTCGCCCAAGGAGGCCGAACTCGCCAAGCTCCTGGAGAACACCTTCCGTCATGTGAACATCGCGCTGGTCAACGAGATCGCGATGTTCGCCCACCACCTGGACATCGACGTCTGGCAGGCCATCGAGGCCGCCTCCAGCAAGCCGTTCGGCTTCATGAAGTTCACGCCCGGACCTGGCGTCGGCGGTCACTGCCTGCCGATCGACCCCTCGTACCTGTCCTGGCGGGTGCAGCGCGAACTCGGCCAGAGCTTCCGGTTCGTGGAGCTGGCCAACGACATCAACAACCACATGCCCGAGTACGTGGCGCGCCGCATCAGCGACCTGTTCAACACCAGACGCCGTTCGGTGAACGGCTCGCGCATCCTGCTGCTCGGCCTGGCGTACAAGAAGAACACCGGCGACGCCCGGGAGTCGCCCGCCCTGCGCATCTCCCAACTGCTGCTCGACTTGGGGGCCCAGGTCAGGGCGGCGGACCCGCATGTGGTCGAGAGTCTGCCGGTGGACACCCGCCTGGTGCGGGTCGAGCCCACTCCGGAGGAGCTGTCGGCCGCCGATGTGGTGGTCCTGCTCACCGACCATGACGGCTTCGACTACGAACTCGTCGCCGAACACGCTCCCTTGGTCCTGGACTGCCGCCGCCGGCTGCCGTCGGGACCCACGATCGAGGTGCTCTGAACCATGCCGCGCATCGTCTGCGTCGCCGGGGCCCGCCCCAACTACATGAAGATCAAACCGGTGATGGATGCCCTGGAAAGCCGGGGCGCCGAGGTCGTCCTCGTCCACACCGGCCAGCACTACGACCCGGCGATGAACGACGTGTTCTTCGCCGACCTCGGCATCCGGCCGCCCGACCGCTTCCTCGGAGTCGGTTCGGGCAGCCACGCCGAGCAGACCGGCCGGGTGATGACCGCCTTCGAGCCGCTCCTGGACGAGGTGAAGCCGGACATCGTCGTGGTGGTCGGCGACATCAACTCCACGCTGGCCTGCGCCCTGGTCACCGCCAAGGCCGGACCGCTCCTCGCCCATGTCGAGGCCGGTCTGCGCAGCCGCGACTGGGGCATGCCGGAGGAGGTCAACCGCGTCGCCACCGACCGCGTCAGCGACTACCTGCTGGCCCCCTCCCCGGACGCGGTCGAGAACCTGCGCGCGGAGGGGTACCGAGAGGACCAGATCCACCTCGTCGGCAACGTCATGATCGACACGCTGCTGACCAACCTGGAGCGGGCCAGGGCCTCGGACGTCCTCGATCGATACGGCCTGGCCAGAGGCGAGTTCGGCCTGGTCACCCTGCACCGCCCCGCCAACGTCGACGACCCCGAGATCCTCGCCGGGCTCCTGAAGGCCCTGGGCGAGATCGCCGGCCGCTGCCCGCTCCTGCTGCCCGTGCATCCGCGGGCGGCGGAGCGGCTGGCCGAGATCGGTGTCCCCGGGGGCATCAGGCTCGTACCGCCCGCCGGGTACCTGGATTTCATCGCCCTGCAGGACTCCGCCCGTGTCGTGCTGACCGACTCGGGCGGGGTGCAGGAGGAGACCACCGCACTGGGCGTGCCGTGTGTGACCCTGCGCGACAACACCGAGCGGCCCATCACCGTCGAGCAGGGCACCAACGCGCTGGCCGGCCGGGATCCGGCACGCATCGTGGCCACGGTGAACCGCGTACTGGACGCGTCTCCCGCGCCGCGCCGGCCCGAACTGTGGGACGGCCGCGCGAGCGACCGCATCGCCGAGGTGCTGCTGGCCGGAGGCACCGCGAACACCCGCCCCAGACCCACTGATCAGCCGAGACCCGGTGACCCATCGCTCCCCATATGATCCGCCTGAAACATATGCTCGTCGAACATCTGGTCGCTAGGGGGGACCGTCATGGATCTCGCTGAGATCTTCCGGGTCATGCGCAGGCGTTGGTACATCCTGCTGCCCGGGCTGCTGCTGACCGTGGGCCTGACGGTCGCCGTGACGCTGGTCGTTCCCGTCACGTACCAGTCGCAGAGCACGGTGATCCTCCTCAACTCGGAGAAGGCCACCGTCGCCTACGACGGCAACCCGTTCCTGAGCACCCAGACCTCGCTCACCGGCATGGCCGACAGCCTGGCCCGCAACCTCAACTCCGACGACTCCGTCCGGGAGCTCAAGTCCCGCGGCGCGACCGGCACCTTCGAGGCCAAGCTCGCCGACAACGCCCAGGGGCCGCTGATGTGGCTCACCGTCACGGGCACGGACCAGCGTGCGGTGCTGACCTCGGACAAGATCCTGACCGCGTATGCGAACGAGCGGCTGGAGCAGTTCCAGGAGGACCAGTCGGTCGCCCCCAAGGCCATGATCCGGCTGACGACGATCGTGTCCCCGCAGCCACCGGTCGCGCAGACCAAGACCCGGCTCGAGTACATGATCATGGCCGGGGGCCTGGGCCTGGTACTCACTCTGGTCGCCGTCTTCTACGTGGAGGCGCGGCGCCGGTCGCGCCCGCGGACAGACGCGGGACCGGTCGAAGCACCGGAGACGACGACCGAGGCCCGCGCCCCCTCCCCCGCTCCGGCTTCCGAGGAGTCGGCCACGGAACAGACCATCGCGCTGCGCACACCGCCCGCCTGGGCGCGGTCCGCCGGGAACAGACCTGCCGCGGAGACGAAAGCGGGGCGGTCCGCCGTCGTCATGGCACCCGCCGCCGAGCCGCTCGACGAGGAGTCGACCAGTGGACAGCGTTCGCACACCGGACAGCGGGACCGCTGAGCCGAGCGACACCCCCGCTCCCGCGGCTGCCGCCTCCCTCGGCAAGAAGGTCCGTTCGGCGGCCCGTTGGAGCCTGATCAACACCGTTGTCATGCGGCTGGGCACCTTCGCGACCGGCATCGTGCTGGCGCGCTTCGCCCTTGGCCCCGCGGAATGGGGCGTGTACGGCATCGCCCAGACCGTGCTGCTGGTCCTGCTCTCCGCCAACGAACTGGGCGTGGGTCTGGCCATCGTGCGCTGGGAGGGGGACGCACGGCGGTTCGCGCCGACCGTACTGACCCTCAGCGTCCTCTCCAGCGGCCTGCTGTACGTGGCACTGTTCGCGGCGGCACCGACGGTGGCGGGCCTGCTCGGCTCGCCGGACGCCGCGGGTGTACTGCGGGTGATGTGCCTGTGCGTGGTGATCGACGGGGTCGCGCAGGTGCCCGCCAACTTCCTCACCCGGGAGTTCGCCCAGGGCAAGCGGATGATCATCGACGCGCTCAACTTCCTGATCAGCACCTCGGTGACGCTGCTGCTGGCCTTCGCGGGCTGGGGCGCGATGAGCTTCGCCGTGGGAGCCGTGGCGGGGAACGTCGTGACGCTGGTCGGCTGCGCGCTGGCCGCACCGGGCACCCTGAAGTTCGGCTGGAACCCCGAGCAGGCCCGGGCGCTGCTCAGGTTCGGGCTCCCGCTGGCGGGGGCGAGCATGCTGGCCCTCGCGGTGGTCAACGTCGACACCATGGTGGTGGGCGCGACGCTCGGCAATGTGGCGCTGGGCTTCTACGTGCTCGCCTTCAACATCTCCGGCTGGCCCGTGCGGATCATCTCCGAGGCCGTCCGCCGGGTCTCCTTCGCCGGGTTCTCGCGCCTGGCCGAGTCGCCCCAGGCACTCGCCCAGGGCTTCAGCCGGGCCCTGGGTGTGGTGGTCACCGCCACCGTCCCGCTCTGCGTCCTGCTGGCCGGCCTCGCGGGGCCGGCCATCGAGCTGATCTACGGCAGCCACTGGGCGCCCGCCGCCGCGGCACTGCCCTGGCTGATGGCCCTCGGCCTGATCCGCATCGGCAGCGAGCTCGCCTACGACTGTCTGGTCGCGATCGGACAACGCCGCTCGCTCTTCGTGGTGCAGGGCCTGTGGCTGGTGGCCCTGATCCCGGTACTCCTCGTCGGCGCCCGCACGAACGGCATCGTCGGCGCCTCCCAGGCCCATGTCCTGGTCGGCGGCGGCGTGGTGGTACCCGTCTTCCTGTTCGCCCTGAACCGTGGTGGCGTCGGTGTCGGCCTGATCGCCAGGGCCTGCGCCTGGCCCTTCCTCGGCGGGGCCGTGATGACCGCGATCCTCCTCGGCCTGGAGCGCCCGTTCGGCGACGGTCCGTTCGCGCTGCTCGCCCTCAGCACGATCGCCCTGGCCGGCTACACGCTGTGCGTCCTGCCCAGCCGCGACTTCCTGCGCGGCGTCGGCGGCGGCGACCGGCCCCAGCGCGGCCGCCACCGGTCCACCGCACCGGTCGGCCCACCCAACAGGACTTGAGGTGAACCCGATGTCACGGCGCATCAGCCGTAACTCGATCACAGGACTGCTGTTCGCGGCCTTGGTGGCCGTCTTGTGCGCGGCCTGCTCCAACTCGGGCCCGGACCGGGCCGCGTCGTCGAAGTGCCCGGGGGACGGGCCGACCTGTCGTACGAGCGGGTCCCCGGCGTCGCCGAGCACCGCGGCGTCGACCGCGGTCGGCAAGGCGACGGACCGCCCTGCCGCCTCGCCCTCCCCCTCGTCCTCCCCGACGAAGAAGCCCACCGCGACCGCGAGCGCCGGCGGCGCGTCCGGCGCCCCCGCGGCCAGGGTCAACTGCGCGTCACCCGGCGCCTGCGGGTTCCCCGACGCCGACACCACCGGTCCGCGGATCGCCCTCAAGCCCAAGAAGACCGGGTACTGGGCGATCCGTACCGACGGGCTCGTCATCCGGGGCCAGGACATCACCGGCTCGCTCGACATCTACGCGAACAACGTCACCGTCATCGACTCCAAGATCACCTCGGACAGCTGGTGGGGCATCAACCTGCGCCCCGGCTTCAGCGGCCTGAAGGTCCTGCACTCGGAGATCACGGCCGTCCCCGGCAAGGGGCCGGACAACGGCGGCGTGGACTACGCGGTGTCGAACATGGGAGGCAGCTCCATCGAGGTCGGCTGGTGCGACGTCTCGGTGTTCGGCGACGCCCTCTCCATGGGACAGGGCAATCTGCACGACAACTACGTGCACGACATCGAGCCGTTCATCAACCTGGGCGGCGAGTGGCAGCACACCAACACGGTGATCAGCGGCGGCGGCAACACCGGCCATCTGGTCATCCGCCACAACACGCTGCTCAACGCGACCAGCCTCAAGCAGGGAGCCTCGGGAAGCATCGGCCTGTTCGCGGACACCGGGGTGGTCCGCAACGTCACGGTGGACGACAACTGGATCGCCGGCGGCGCGTACGCCCTGTACGGCGGTTCCACGGGCGCCACCGGGATCAAGGTCACCGACAACATCTTCTCGACCGAGTACCACCCCGCGTCCGGTGGATACGGCGTGGTCGCGCACTGGAACCACAGCGGCGCCGGAAACGTGTGGCGCAACAACCGGCTGTCCGACGGCCGCCTGGCCAAGCCGGAGCCCGCCGCGTGAGCGCGGTCGTGCGCCGGGTCGCGCGGGCGCCCTGGACGCTGCTGAAGGGGGTGTTCGGCTGGCTGGTGCTCTTCGAGGCCAGGAACAAGGTCCTGCTGGCCCCCTCCGCGGTGCGGCTGCGCCGGATCGAGGACGCCGAGACCCGCCGGCTGGCCGCCGCCCTGCCGGCACCGCCCTCGGCGCTGGTCGCCACCGTCATCGCCACCCACCGACGCCCCGAGGCGCTGCGTGCCGCGGTGCGCTCGGCGCTGGACCAGACCGTTCGCGACCAGGTCGTCATCGTGGTCGACGACGGCGCAGGACTGCCCGAACTCCCGGACGACCCGAGGCTGTTCGCCGTCTCGCTGGCGCACAACACCGCAGTGGCCGGCGTCGTGCGCAACGTGGGCATCCGCCTCACCCGCTCCCGGTACGTGGCGTTCCTGGACGACGACAACCTCTGGGAACCCGACCATCTGGAACGGGCGTTGGCGGTCCTGGACTCCCCCGCCGGGCCCGACGGCGTCTACACGGCACTGCGCCGCGTCCTGCCCGACGGCACCGAGAACGACGTCCTGTCGGTGCCCTACGACCGGCGCCGTGCCGCCCGCGAGGCCTTCCTGGACACCAACGCCTTCGTCGCCCGCCGCAATCGCTCCCTGCACTTCAGCCGGCTGCGCCGGACACCGGAGGTGCTGCCCCGCGAGGACTGGGAGCTGATCCGGCGGTACGGCCGCCGGTACCGGGTGCGCCATGTGCCGCACCCGACCGTCCGATACCTGATGAACCCGGCCAGCTTCTACACGCGGTGGCGACAGCCCGGTTGAGGCCGGCGCACGCTCCGCTCCGACCGACGCCCAGACACTCCGCTCCGACCACAGGTGGTTGATCCGATGCCCCGATCCCGGGCCCTCAGAAACAAGTTCGTCGACGCGCCCGGCTCCCTGGGCGAACGCATGCGCGTCGCCCGCTGGGAGCGGTTCCGACGCTGCTTCCCCGGCATCGAGAACATGAGCGTCGTGGACCTGGGCGGCACGGCCGACATGTGGCTGCGCGCACCGGTGCGCGCCAAGCACGTCCACCTGATCAACCTGGAGGAACATCCCTCAGAGGTGCCCGACTGGATCACCACCGAGGTCGCCGACGTCACCGACCCGCGGGTCGCCGCCGAACTGAGCGCCAAGGGCGGCTACGACCTGGTGTTCTCCAACTCGACCATCGAGCACGTGGGCGGCCACAGCCAGCGGCAGAAGTTCGTCGCCGCCGTCGGGCAACTGGCCCCGCTGCACTGGATCCAGACCCCCTACCGCTACTTCCCCGTCGAGCCGCACTTCGTGGCGCCCGGCTTCCAGTTCCTGCCGCTGGCCGCCAGGGCCCGTCTCGTACGGCGCTGGCCGCTGGTGCACAGCCGCCCCGACAGCCCGGAGTCGGCGATGAACGCGGTGATCAACATCGAGCTGCTGACCCGCACCGAAATGCGCTACCTGTTCCCCGACTCGGTGCTCCTCAGCGAGCGGGTGCTCGGTGCCCCGAAGTCGCTCATCGCCGTCCGGACGGAGCGCTGATGCTGAACAACCTCATCAACAGACATGACGCGGACCGGCTGCTGCGCAAGGTGCGGAAGCTGGACCTGGACCCGGTGCTGGCCAAACTCCGGGTGCGCGGCGGCGCGCGCGTGGTCCAGCACTGGTCCCAGGTCGACCCGTCGCTGACCGAGTGGTGGGCGATACCGGCGGTCATCAAACGGTGGAACCTGCTGATGACCGGCGACGCGGAAACGTCCTTTCCCCAGTACGTGGCCGCCAAGCACTTCGCGCCGCGTACCGATCTGCGCGGCCTGTCCCTCGGGTGCGGCACCGGCGGCAACGAGCTGCTCTGGGCGAAGACCGGCGCGTTCTCCCTCCTGGAGGGCGTGGACGTGGCGCAGCAGCGGATCGACTTCGCCACCCGGGCCGCCGCCGAGGAGGGCCTCTCCGACGTCCTGCGTTTCCGGGTCACCGACGTCAACCAAATGGCCGCCGACGGGGAGCGCTTCGACGTGCTGCTGGGTCTGCAGTCGCTGCACCACTTCGACAACCTCGACGAGACGCTGCCGCGGCTGTCCCGACTGATCGAGCCCGACGGGACGTTCGTGATCGACGAGTTCGTCGGCCCCACCCGGTTCCAGTGGACCGACGGCCAACTGGACGCGGCGAACACTCTGTTGGCTCAGCTCCCCGAGGAGCGGCGGCGGCTGGCCGACGGGCGGGTCAAGCGGCGTGTGGTGCGGCCCAGCAGGCTGTCGATGGTGCTGGACGATCCCTCCGAGGCGGTCGATGCGGCGGCGTTGCTGCCGGGGCTGCGGCGGCTTTTCGACGTGGTCGAGGAGCGGCCGTACGGGGGGACGGTGCTGCACATCGCGTTCTCGGGGATCGCGCACAACTTCCGGGATCAGGAGCCGGAGACGTTGGCGTTGCTGGAGCGGTGCTTCGCTGCGGAGGACGCGGCGCTTTCTGATGTGGGGCACGACTTCGTTGCCATGGTGTGCCGGCCGCGTCGCGTGGACTGAGGGGGTGCCGGGCCATGTCGACTGTCGGCTGCGGCACCGTCGTGGCTGGTCGCGCAGTTCCCCGCGCCCCTAGGGAGACTGGGCGAGGTTCGTCACTATGGGCCCGGTGGCTTGCTCAGGGTGCCCGGGCGGGCGAGGGCCGCGGCGGCCGCTCGGCTCGCCTTGCGGCCCAGGGCTGCGCGTGAGGTCTCGCGGAGCAGGACCGCTGTGCGGAAGGCTGCTGTGGCCAAGGCGCCGTGGCGCTGGCGGTACAAGCGGACTCGGTTGACGGTGAGGAGGGTCCACAGGCGGGGGGACACCTGGGAGTCTCCGCCCAGGTGTACTGCCTCAGCTGTCGGGTCCAACTGCGTTGCGTAGCCCCTGTCCCGCGCCCGTAGGCAGTACTCGGTCTCCTCCGAGTAGAGGAAGAAGGACTCGTCCCACGGGCCGCACGCGGTCAGGCAGTCCGCCGATATCGCCATGAGCGCGCCGGTCGCCCAGTCCGCGCGGGTGGGGTGCTGGTAGGCGGCGGGGTCGGTGACGAGTTCGCTCAGGGCGGGGAAGCGTCCGGCCCGGGTGTTGCCGATCACGGCCTCGCCGAGGGCCCGGAGCACGGTGGACTCGCGGCGCAGTGAGCGGTGGGGCGTGTCGCTGCCCTCTTCGTACAGGAGGGGTACGGCGACCCCGACCCCGTCGCCGAGGTTGTCGACGAGGCGCTTGGCGCAGCCCTGCCGCATCCTGATGTCGGGATTGCAGATCAGCACCGCCCCGTACTCTCCGGCCGCGCCCAGCGCCGCGTTGATCCCGGCCGCGTACCCGGCGTTGCGGCCGGTCTGGACGATCGTGGTGTCCGGCGCCAGCTCCCGCAGCACGTCGACGGTGTCGTCGGCGGAGTCGTTGTCGGCGACGACCAGCCGCCAGTCGAGTCCGGCCATGCCCTCGGGAAGTGCGGCGAGGAACCCGGGGAGCACCGAGGCGCTGTTCCAGGTGACGACGATGACGGCGACGGGGCTCATCGGGACTCCACGAGTTCAGGGAGCTGGGCTTCGGACGGCTTACGGGGTGCGGGGACCTCGGCCGCCGCCGCTGCGGCCTCGCGGCGGATGAAGCCGAGGTAGCTGCCGCCGGCCCCCAGGGTCAGGAAGAAC
Source organism: Streptomyces sp. NBC_00019 (assembly GCF_045041015.1). Lineage (NCBI taxonomy): Bacteria > Bacillati > Actinomycetota > Actinomycetes > Kitasatosporales > Streptomycetaceae > Streptomyces > Streptomyces sp. NBC_00019. Next base: position 9,120,248 of record NZ_CP108302.1, on the reverse strand, counting down.
ATCCCGGCGTACATGGGGAAGCTGAGCGCGTCGAAGGTGGCGCTGATGACCAGCGCGACCAGCGCCGAGGCGAGGAACGCCTGCCCGAGTTCGCGGTCCGAGTCGGTGCGGGCGAGGCGGCGGATGGTGCCGCCGGTGTGTATTCCGGTGATGAACAGGGCGAGCAGCGCGACCAGCCCCACGATGCCCATCTCGGCCAGGGTCAGCATGTACTGGTTGTCCGTGAAGAAGTACAGGTCGGGCGTGAACGTCCCGAATCCCCGCCCGAACCATGGGTGTTCGTCGAGGTAGGGGACGATCGCGCTGTACTTCACGGTGCGCGCCTGGGTGCTGCTGTCGGAGCCGGACAGGAAGCTCGCGAACAGGTTGGTGATGGTTCCGATCAGCCCCGGAATGATCACCTTGAAGCCGGCGACCGACCCCGTGATGATGGCGATGGCCGCCCAGCGTCGCTGCGGCTTCCAGCGGGGCACCATCACCAGGATCACGATGAGTGCGCCGATGATGGACGTCCTGGACACCGTCAGCGGCAGCGCGCCCGCCATGATCGCCACCGGGGCCCAGCGGCGCAGCGCACCGGCGTGCCGGCGTACCGGATCGAAGGCCTGGTGGACGGCGAAGGGAACGAGGATGGCCAGCATCCCGCCGAACTCCAGCGGATGGGCCGTGGTCGAGCGCGGCCGGGTGAAGGAGCCGCGGTCCATGGCGCTGATCCCCGCGGTGCTCGACTGCAGGCCGGGGATGTGGATGGAGTCGGCGATGTTGGTCGCGGCGAAGAAGTCGTAGTAGCCGATGAGGGCGACCACCGTGCCCAGGACGACGAGTCGGCGCATCAGGGTCTCCAGCCGGCTGCGCTCCTGGATGCCGGCCGATGCCAGCACCACCAGCGCCACCCAGACCCCGAGCCCGATGAGCCCGCGGTCGGCCCCGAGGACCTCCTCGTGCGTGCTGTTGCGGGTCGCGTCGGCGATGTAGGACAGCAGCACCGCCACGGCGAGCAGACACATCGCCACGCGCGGCAGCCTGGTGCCCTCGGCCGGACGGATGCGGCCGCCGAGCCAGGTCGCGAGGTACCAGAGAAGTCCCAGCAGGGCGAAGACGTTGGCCGGGGTGCCGACGCCGCCGAGCGCGGGCAGGGTGAGGTTCGACGGGACGAAGAAGGCCAGCGCCAGATAGCCGGTGAGGATCGTCGTGGCGTCCAGTCTCCGTGTCAGCAGGCCCTTGGGCGCCCGCTCCGGGGGCTTGGCGCGGTGGCGCCGGGGGACGTATCCCTCCCGGGCCCGTCCCCGGCGGCGGACCACCGCGACGCCTTCGGCCAGGATGGACAGCAGGAACGCGCTGACGACGCCGACGATGACGACCGACGCGATGTTCTGGTACCGGGCTTTCGGCTGCGAGACCGGTGTCTGCGGCAGCACGACCGGCGCGGCCTGCACGAGGTACCCGGTCGGCACCTTGGACGCGGCCTGCAGGGCCTTCAGTTGCTCCCCGGTGAACTTGGTGAGGGTGGTGGTCTCCTGGAGCACCTTCTCCCGGTCGGTTCCGGTGACGCTCAGGGTGAGCAGCGGGCTGTCGGCGGCCGGCGCGAATCCGACCGTGTACCGGTCCGTGACGCCTCGGGAGTGGAGTTCCTTGGCCGAGTCGCTCGACTGGAGCGTCCTGATCAGCACGTCGGCCGTGACGACCAGTGAACCGCCCGCGTTCGAGATGGGGTTGCCGAAGGTCGGCGCCAGCTCGGCGACCGCCGTGGAGTCCAGCAGGGTGACGGAGCTCTGCGACTGGTAGGAGACCGGGACGGTCCGGTACAGATATCCGCCCGCGAGAAGGCTGAGCAGGGTGAGGGGCACCATGAAGTACCAGCGCCTGCACATGATCGCCCAGATGTCGCCCAGGCTCATGAGAACTCTCCCCGGTGTGATTCGGTAGCGGCTCGCCCCAACGCCTGCGAGGATCGAGGCCGACGGAAGGAATCCCTGTGTCGCCTCGTGACGTCGCCGAAGCGCTGCTCCGCCGCTGGTACGTGTTGGTGCTCGCGCTCCTGCTGACGGCTGCCGGCGCCTATCCCGTGCTCCGCCCGACCCCGCAGTACCTGAGTTCGGCGGTGGTCGTCCTCAAGCCTCCGGCGACGGGCAACCAGCCGAACCAGCTGACGAATCTGCAGCCGCCGCTCGCCACGCTCTCGTACGGCGTCATCCAGCAGCTCGAATCGCCCGGCGGACGCAAGGAGTTGGCATCCGCCGGCGTCCACGGCACCTACCAGCTGATCCCGCGCAACAGCGGCACCAGCGCGACGCCCCGCTATCTGATCCCCTCGGTGCAGGTGCAGGCTCGCGGGGGCGATCCCGCCGCGGCCGACACCGCGGTCCGCCGGATCATCGCCGTCTACGCCGGGAATGTGGCGGACATCCAGGAGGCGCAGGGGATCGCGCCGGAGGCGCGGATCAACGCGTCCGTCCTGGTCACCCCGAGCGCCGCCCAGGTCCAGGGCACCAAGAGCCGTGCGCTGGCCGGTACGGCGCTGCTGGGCGGGCTCGTCGCGATCCTCGGCGCGCTGTGGTTCGACCGGTACGCGCTGCGTCGTAGGGGCAGGCAGGATGCCTCCCCGGAACCGCTTCCCCACGTCGGCGGGGTTCCGGTGGCGGGCTGAGCCGCCTTGCGGTGGGCCGGGGCGGCCGGTCGCGGCCCTCGGGTCGGGCGTGGTCATCAGATGCCGCGGCGCTTCCAGGACTCCCACCACAGCCACTCCCGCCCGCGCTCGGCCACGGCAGACCACACCAGCGGTTGCAGATACGGCATCGTCTTCGCACCGATGCGCTGTCTGAGGCGTAGCGCGCGGTACTCGGGCAGCCGCGCGTAGCCCGGCAGGCACTCCTGCGCGAAGGCCACGAGTTCGTCGACCGGGACGACGTCGGTGCGCCCCCGGTCGTAGGCGCGGTAGGCACGGCGCAGCGCGAAGCGGGCGAGGCGGGTGTGCACGGAGCCGGCCAGTCGGTCGGCCTGCGGCAGCAGGTCGGAGCATTTGTCGAGCACGGAGTCGTACGCCACCAGTCGCTGGCGCAGGTCGTCGAGCTGACCGCCGAAGTCGGTGGTGGACATGTTGTTGCCGTGGACGCGGTAGTAGGCCTGGTCGGCGCCGCGTACGTGGCCTACGTCGGCGCGGGCCGCGAGCCGCATCCACATCTCGATGTCGCCGGCGTGCGGAAGCGCGGGGTCGTAGCCGCCCACCTCGCGCTGGAGGCTGGTGCGGACGACGACCTCGGGCGAGGTGATGCAGCCGGTGCCTTCGCGGAACCGGCGCTCCAGCCACCAGTGCCCGGGGTAGACGACCGAACCGGTGCCGCTGGTGCGGGCCTTGGGCAGCGGGCCGCCGTGCTGGAAGCGCAGGGGACGGCCGTAGGCGAATCCCGCCTCCGGATGGGCGTCGAGGAGCGCGGCGGCGCGTACCAGTGCGCCGGGGACCAGGCGGTCGTCGGCGGAGAGCAGTGCCACGTAGTCACCGTCGGCCCACTCGAGGAGGCCCTCGTTGTAGGTGGCGATGTGGCCCTTGTTGGTCTCGTGGACGCGGACCTCGATACGCGGGTCGGAGGCCGCCAGCTTGCGCGCGGTCTCCGCCGAGTCGTCGGGCGAGGCGTCGTCGATGATGAGGACCCGGACATCGACGCCCTCCTGCTCGTCCAGAACGCTGCTGACGCAGTCGGCGAGGAAGTCGCCGTACTTGTAGCAGGGGATCACGACACTGACGGTGGACATCGGTGATGAGGCCAATCCCCGGTGCCGGCCTCCGCGGAGGCCGGCACCGGTGCGCACTAGTGCTTCTTACGGACGGTCTTGCTGGTCAGGGTCCAGTCACGGGACTTCACCGTGTGGTGCTTCTTGTCCCGGGCCGTGACCGTGATCTTGAACCGCGTGCCGTCCGGCAGCGGGGCGGACAGATGGACGGACACCTTGTGGGTGGCCCGGTCGTAGTTGAGGACGGCCTTGACGTGGAGCTTCCTGGCGACCGCGGCCTTGGCGCCCGGCAGGATGGTCACCGTCGCCTTCACCGACCCGACCTTCGTCGCGCTGGGCAGCGTCGTGACGAGCGGGTGCGCCGCGTCGGCGGTGCGTGCCAGCAGGGAGGCGGTCTCCTCCGACGTGGTGCCCGACGTCAGCGACGCGGACGGGTCCTCGGCGGTGAAGAGCGGCCCGACCCAGTAGTTCGCGGATCCGTAGGAACTGTTGGGGAAGGCCACGTCACTGCCGTACCGGTAGAGCCCGTTGTGGGCCGTGCTGATGTCGGCGGTGGCGGTCAGCGGATACGACTTGTGGGCCGACGCGAAGTAGCCGCCGTCCACCGCGTAGTTGCCGTTCGGTGCGTGGTAGGAGACGACGTACGCGGTGTCCGCGCTGATCGCCACCGGGGTGGCGAAGGTCATCGTCTGCCAGCCGGAGGCGGACTCGCTGGTGAAGGTGCCGGAGGCGAGGAGCGTGCCGTCGGTGGACCAGAGGCTGCCCGTGTGGGTGCCGGTGTTGGTCGCTCCCTTGTAGAAGGTGACGCCGGTGACCCAGCCGCTCGCCGAGGACTGGAACCGGGTGCCCAGTTCGAGGGAGTTGGGGTCGTCGGTGACGGCGGTCCTGGCCGGCACGGTGCTGGAGCTCCACAGCGTGCAGGGGCAGGTGACCGCGGGCGGGGAGGAACTGGTGGTGAACGTCCATGTCACCGGAGCCGCCATGGCATTGCCCCACAGGTCCTCGGCCTGCACCGAGGCGGTGTACGTGGTGTGCAGCTCCAGCTCCGTCGACGGGGTGAAGGTCGCCTTGTTCGACGCGGGCAGCGTCTTGGCACCCGGCACGGTGTTGCCGTTCGGGTCCTTCACCGTGAACGTCAGCGTGTCGCCGTCGATGGCGTGGTCGAAGACGGCCGACACCGGTGTGGTGATCGCCGCGCCGGTGGCCCCCGAGGTCGGGGACGTCGAGGTGACGACGGGCGGGGTCGTACTGGCCGTCGCGGTGTCCAGCACCACGTCCACCCAGTAGTTGCTGCCCGAGGACGCCGAGGACGGGAAGGCGCTGGTGGAGCTGTAGCGGTAGACGCCGTTGCCGCCGTCGGTGCCGGACTTCAGGGCCGTGAGCGGGGCCAGCCCGGCGGAGTTGTTCGCGAAGTAGCCGCCGTCGTAGGAGTAGCCGCCGTTGGGGGCGAAGTACGAGGCGACGTAGGTGGTGTTGGCCTTGACGGTCACCGGGGTGGCGAAGTTCAGCTGCTGCCAGCCGGAGGCCGTCTCGTTGGTGAAGGTGCCGGTGGCCAGGCGGGTGCCGGAGGCGCTCCACAGGCTGCCGATGTGGGTGCCGGTGTTGGCGGGTGACTTGTAGAAGCGGACACCGGTGATCGAACCGGCCACCGTGGTACGGATCTTGACGCCGAGTTCGAGCGGACCGGCGTCGCCCGCGTTGAGGGTGCCGGGGACGGCCGTGGCCGGCCAGATGGTGCAGGGGCAGGCCTGGGGGCCGACGGTCAGCGGGATGGTGGTGACGGCGCCGATGTTGACGCTGTCGTCCACCGCGCGCACCTTGATGGACGCGCTGCCCGGTGTCGTCGGCGTCCAGCTGTAGGTCCAGGACGTGAGTCCGGTCGCGGCGTTCCAGGTGGTTCCGCCGTCGGTGGAGACCTCCGTGCGGGCCACCACTCCCCCGCCGGAGTCGGTGGCGGTGCCCTTGACGGTGACCGGCTTCAGCGCCGGGACGGTGGCCCCGGAGGCCGGGGCGGTGACCGTGATGGCCGGGCCGGTGGTGTCGGTTGAGGCCGTGGCGGCGGTGAGGTTGCTCTGCAGGTTCTTCGGCTGGACGCCCATGTCGGCGAAGACGTTCACGGTCGCCTGCTGCATGCGGACGTCCTCGGTGACCACGACGTCGTCGGGGTCGTACGCCGGCAGGTTGGTCAGGCCCCACGACCACTGCACGGTGCCCGCGCCGAACACCAGGGCCCCGGAGTCCTGGTCGCGGAACTCGACGAGATTGTGCGTCGCCGTCCCGTTGCCGTACATGTTGCCCCAGTCCAGGCGGTACTTGCCGTCGTCGATGTCCACCGTCGTGGACGACAGATGGATCGCGCCGGCGGGCCTGGTGCTGTTGACGATGTCGCTGTCCCACTCGTAGCCGAGGGTGCCCGCCGGGAACGTGGCGGTCTGGCTCGACGTGAGGTTCGCGATGGAGGTGTTGCGCCACAGCCGGTTCTTGCCGTACGAGCCGGGGACCGTGATCGAGTCGGCGCGGTAGCCGTTCACGGTGAACATGGAGCCGGTGAGGATGTTCGGCGGCTGGTAGTCCATGCCGTACTGGGTGCTGGTCGGGTCCATCCAGGTGCCGGTCCATTCACCGCTGGGGTCGGCGATGCCGTTGCCCTGCACCATCTTCGTCATCTTGTAGCAGGTCATGGTGCGGTTCGAGGTGCTGGTGCCGTCGATGCTCGGGGCGAGCCGCGTCTTCCAGAAGACCTCGTTGCCGCTGAAGTAGCCCTGCCGCACGCCGGCCTTCCGGGCCGCCAGGACGTTGTTGTACTGGCTCTGTGTCCAGTACTCGTCATGGCCCGAGGACAGATACACGTCGTGGTTCTTCAGCAGGGTGTCACCACGGGTCGACACGTCCACGCCGGACAGATAGCTGACGTCGTAGCCGTTGCGCTCCAGCCACGACAGCATCATGAACTCGGAGCCGTAGATGCCGTTGTCACCGCCGATGTCCAGTGGCCGGTTGTAACTGACCTCGTAGGCACGGCCGTCCGGCGCCGGTCCGGTGCCTCCGTAGAGGTCCTGGCCGCCGTAGTCGTTGTACGCCTGCCAGGTCTGGTCGCTGGTCTGCACGACGATGTCGGAGGTGCTGGAGTCCTTGCGGACGACGAACGGGTACGGCATCAGGCCGTCGCCGTCGGTCTGCGTCAGGTTCGCGATGTACAGGCCGGACACGGCGTCGCTGGGCACGGTCCAGTTCACGGTCACGGGCCAGTTGCCGCAGTCGACCAGGCCGGTGCTCGCCTTGGTGGTGCAACTGGCGGCCTTGTTCGTGTAGTTGGCCGGGTAGGTCACGGCCGCCTGCGCCGTGGTCGACATCAGGCGCGCCCCGTCACCGCCGTACCAGCCCAGTCGGTAGATCTCCACGCGGTAGGTGACCGGCGACTGGATCTTGAACTGGACGGTGTCACCGGCCTGGACGCTCTCCTTGGTGGTGAACCCCTTGATGTCACCGTAGGAGTTGGGCGAGTACCAGTCGGACATCGGGCTGCCCGCCTTGGAGTTCTCGCAGACGACAGCGTTCGACCCCGTACCGCAGGGATCGGACACCGCCGCCTGGGCGGATACGGCCTGCGGGAGCACCGCCCATATCAATGCTGCTGCGACGGCGAGGCGCCCGCCCCGGAGCCGTCTGCCCCATCTGTTCATGTGTACCTCTCAGCGGTGCTGTGCAGGAGCGCCCCGTGCTGTGGGGGTGGAGCGTGTTGAGGGGCCGGTCAGCCGCGGAGGGCGTGGGCGAGGGTGTCCACGACTCGTCGCTGCTGGTCGGCGGTGAGGTGCGGGTGGAGCGGAAGCGACAGGATCCGGTCCGCCGTGTGCTCGGCGTTCGGGAAGTCGCCCCGGGCGTGGCCGAGATGGCGGTACGCCGGCGTGAGGTGGACGGGGGCGGGATAGTGCACTCCGGCACCGATGCCCTCGGCGTTGAGCTTGCCGACGATGTCGTCGCGGTCCGCGCCGGCGACCTGGACGACGTAGAGGTGCCAGACGTGGACGTTGCCCGTGTCCGTCGTCGGGAGCACCACCCGGCCGCCGGCCGCCAGGTCGGCGAGGAGTGTGTCGTAGCGGGCCGCGGCCGCCCGTCGGGCGGCGTTGCCGGCCGCCAGCCGGGCGAGCTTCGCCCGCAGGACGACGGCCTGGAGCCCGTCCAGCCGGCTGTTGAACCCCGGGACGTCGTGGCGGTACTTGGCGACGCCGCCGTGGTTCGCGATCGCGCGCACCAGGTCGGCCTGTTCCCCGTCGTCGGTCAGCACCGCGCCCGCGTCGCCGTAGGCACCGAGGTTCTTGCCCGGGTAGAAGCTGGTCGCCGCGATCAGGCCGCTGCCCGGTGACCGGCCGTCGCGGGTGGCGCCCTGGCACTGGGCGGCGTCCTCGACGATCCGTACGTGGCCCGGGAGTCGGTCGGACAGGGCCGTCACGTCGGCCATCTGGCCGTAGAGGTGCACGGGTACCACCGCACGGGTGGCCGGGCCGACCGCGTCCAGTGCCGCCTGGGGGTCGAGCAGATAGGTGTCGGGCAGACAGTCCGCGAGGACCGGTGTCGCACCGGTCCTGGCCACCGCGCCGGCGGTGGCGATGAAGGTGTTGGCGGGGACGACGACCTCGTCGCCGGGCCCGACTCCGCTGACCCGCAAAGCGAGTTCGAGGGCGTCGGTGCCGTTGGCGACACCCACGCAGTGCGCGACCGAGCCGAAGTCGGCGTACTCGCGCTCGAAGTGGCGGACCTCGTCGCCGCCGACGAACGCGGTGTTGGCCAGGACCCGTTCGAATCCGGCCCGTACCTCGTCGGCGACGTCCTCGTGGGCCGCTTTGAGGTCCACCAGCGGAATCTGGTTCATGTCAGTGGTCCCCCCACTGTTCGTGGCGCGAGCCCTGCCCGCGTCGCAGTTCGTCGAGCGCGGGCGCCTCGGCCGCGCGAAGTCGTCGGGCCGGGCTCCCCACCCAGACCTCGCCCGGCGGAACGTCGCCGAGCACGCTGCTCCCCATCCCGATCTGGGACCAGGCACCGACCGTCGCGCCCTCCCTGACGAGGGCTCCCGAACCCACATAGGCCCCGCGCTCCAGCCGTACGCCCCCGCCCAGGCGGACGCCGGAGGTGAGCGTGGTGTAGTCCTCGACCACGTCGTCATGGGTGAGGACCACGTGCGGCATCACCGCGACCTGCGCGCCCACCCTGACGGCGGCGGTCAGGACGCAGTGCGCGAGCAGGACCGAGCCGGGGCCGACCTCGGAGGTCGCCGACACCACCGCCGTCGGATGGACCACGGTGGCGTAGCGGTCCGCGGGCAGGCCGAGTCGGCGGACCAGCCGGGCGCGGGCCGCGTAGTCCCGGGGGTTGCCCACACAGATCACCACGCGGGCCCCGGGCAGACCGTGGACCAGGTCGCAGTCGCCGAGGACGGGGACACCGTCGACGTCCGTGCCGTGCAGGGCGGGGTTGTCGTCGAGGTGTCCGAGCAGCTTGAGCTCGCCCGCGGCGTGTACGGCCTGTGCGGTCTCCCGGGCGAAGCCGCCCGCGCCGATGATCACCAGTTCGTTCATCTACGGGCCTGTTCCCGCAGGGCCGCCACGACGCGGTCCTGCTGGGCCTCGGTCATCGTGTGGAACAGCGGCAGGATCAGCGAGTCCCGGGTGATCCGCTCGGTGACCGGCAGCGGCACGCGGGGGTGGCCCGCGTAGGCGGGTTCGAGATGCGAGGCCATGATCCCGCGCCGGGCGGAGACACCGGCCTCGGCGAGCGCGGCGAGCAGGTCGTCCCGGCCGACGGGGAAGTCCCCGTCCAACAGCACCCAGTAGGACTGGAAGTTGCTCTGCCCGTGCGCGGGGTCGCGCACGGGGGTGAGGCCGGAAACGTCCCGCAGCAACTCGTCGTAGCGGGCCGCCAGTTCGCGGCGGCGCGCGATCATCGCGTCGAGTTTGCCGAGCTGGACCAGACCGATCGCGGCCTGGACGTCCGTCATCCGGTAGTTGTAGCCGACCTCGAGGTAGCTCTCCAGGACCGGCTTGTTGCTCGCATGGCGGTCCGCCGCGGAGGCGTTCATGCCGTGCTCGCGCAGCCGGCGCAGACGTGCCGCCCACTCGGCGTCGTCGGTGGTGACCATGCCGCCCTCGCCGGTGGTGACGAGCTTGCGGGGGTGGAAGGACCACGCGGCGATCAGCGCGCCGTGTCCGACGGGCTTGCCGCCGACGGTGGAGCCGATGGCGCAGGCCGCGTCCTCCACGAGGGGAAGGTCCCAGTCGGCGCAGGAGGCGCGCAGAGCGTGCACATCGGCCGGCACGCCGCCCTGGTGGACGACGAGGACGGCTTTCGTACGAGGGGTGCGGACCGCGTCGACGGTGGCCGGGGTGAGGTTGCCGGTGGCCGGGTCGACGTCCGCGAACACCGGCTCGGCGCCGACGTACCGTACGGCGTTGGCGGTGGCGATGAACGACAGCGAGGGCACCACGACCTCGTCGCCGGGGCCGAGGCCGAGCGCGACGAGCGACAGGTGCAGGGCGGTGGTGCACGAGCTGACCGCGACGGCGTGCTCGGCGCCCACCCGCTCCGCGAAGGCCCGCTCGAACTCGGCGACCCGGGGGCCCTGGGCGACCCATCCGGACAGCACCGCGTCGGAGGCGGCCTTGGCCTCCTCCTCGCCGAGCCAGGGGATCATCACGGGGATGCGGTCGGTGCTCACTTGGCCGCCTCCCGCTCCGAACGCCACCACTCCACCAGGTCCTTGAGCCCCGTACGCAGATCGATCTGCGCCGTGAACCCGAGCCGCTCGGCGGCCTGCGAGGTGTCCGCGAGCCGCCGGCTCACTCCGTTGACGGCACGGGCCGGCCCGTGCACCGGCTCCAGTCCGGACGCGCCCATCGCCTCCAGCAGACCGTCGGCGAGTTCGCGCAGCGAGGTCTCCGTGCCGGACGCGACGTTGAACACCTCGTCGGTGAGATCCGACTCGGCGGCCAGCACATTGGCCCTGGCGATGTCGCGGACGTCGACGAAGTCCATGGTCTGGGTGCCGTCGCCGAGGATCAGCGGCGGCTCGCCCGACTCGATGCGCTCCATCCAGCGGATGAGCACCTCGGTGTAGAGGCCGTGGATGTCCATCCGCGGGCCGTAGACGTTGAAGTAGCGCAGCGCCACGTAGTCCAGGCCGTACATGGCGTGGAAGCTGCGCAGCATGCCCTCGTTGAAGGCCTTCGCGGCGCCGTAGAACGTGTCGTTGTTGTACGCGTGGTGGCGCTCGGTCGTCGGAAAGGCCTCGGCCATGCCGTAGACGGACGCCGACGACGAGGCGACGACCTTGGTGACGCCGGCCGCGGCCGCCGCCTCCAGGACGTTGAACGTGCCGTCGACCAGCACCTCGTTGGCGAGCCGGGGCTCCTCCGCGCACTGGGTGATACGGATCGCGGCGAGGTGGAACACCAGGTCGGCGCCCTCGGTGACCTTCTTCACGGTGTCGATGTCCCGGATGTCGCCCTCGACGACCTCCACGACACCGCTGGGCAGGGCCCGGGCGAGGTTGGCCCGCCGTCCGCGCACGAAGTTGTCCAGCACCACGATCTCGCGGGCGCCGCCTTCGGCCAGGAGGTCGACGAGGTTGGAGCCGATGGTGCCCGCTCCTCCGGTGACCAGGATCTTCTTGCCTCGTACGCTGCTCAACTGCACTTCCTTCTCACCGGACTTCTCGAGGAATGTCTCCATGCGTGCGAACGGTCAGTGGCCGGCGCGCAGGCCGACGACCGCACCGCGGAACTCCAGGCTGCGGGAGGCCGCTTCGAGGATGTCCAGCACCCTGAGGCCGGCCCGGCCGTCGGTCAGCGGCGCCCGGCGCCGGCGGATCGCGTCGCCGAACTCGTCGACCATGCTGCGCAGCGCCTCCTTCTCGCCGATGGCGGGGGCGACCATGTCGCCGGAGCGGTACGAGATGAGCATGTCCCGGCGTTCGTCCGCGCCGATCTCCTGAGGCGAGGCCAGGTCCACGCCCCGGTCGAAGATCGCCACGCGCTGGGCGGGGTTGAGGTCGTCCCAGACGAGGGTGCGCTTGGAACCGCCCACCATGGTGGTCCGCACCTTGGTCGGCGACAGCCAGTTGACGTGCACGTGGGCGATGGCACCCGTGTTGAGCGTGAGCGTCAGATAGGCCACGCAGGCCTGTCCGGCGCCGATCGGGTCGGCCCCGTGGGCGGCGACGGCGACCGGCTCGACGGTGTCGGGGAGGATGAAGTCCAGGATCGACAGATCGTGCGGGGCCAGGTCCCACAGGACGTCGATGTCCTTCTGGACGAGCCCCAGGTTGATGCGGACCGAGTCGACGAAGTGGATCTCGCCGAGTTCACCGGAGCGAACGAGTTCCCGGATGCGGCCCACCGCGGGCGTGTAGCAGTAGGTGTGGTCGCACATCAGGGTGAGCCCGCGCTCCTCCGCCTCGGTCACCAGGCGCAGCCCGTCGGCGTAGGTCGCCGCAAGGGGCTTCTCCACGAGGACGTGCTTCCCGGCGCGCAGGGCGGCCAGGGCGATGTCGAGGTGGGTGCCGGCGGGTGTGGCCACGGCGACGGCGTCGACGGAGGGGTCGGCGAGGACGGCCGCGTAGTCCGCGGTGGGCCGCACGGTCGAGTAGCCGCCCAGGACCCGCTGGGCCCGCTCCACGTCGAGGTCGCACAGCCAGCGCAGCCTGAAGCGCTCGCTGGCCTGGAAGTTACGGACAAGATTGGGACCCCAGTAGCCGGCCCCGACGACTGCGACTCCCAACGGCTCCGCGGTCTCGGTCACTTGGTTCCTCTTCTTCCGGTCCATCAGTAGGCCCCCGTTCCGCGCACCACCGCGGATCCGGTGCGCGCCAGGATCGACAGGTCCAGGCCCATCGACCAGTTGTCCACGTATCCGAGATCGAGCCGGACCGCCTCGTCCCAGGGCAGGTCGGAGCGGCCGCTGACCTGCCACAGCCCGGTGAGGCCGGGTTTCACGAGCAGCCGCCGCTTGACCTCCGACGGGTACTCCTCCACCTCCTCGGGCAGGGACGGGCGGGGGCCGACGAGCGACATGTGTCCGCCGATCACATTGAGCAGCTGCGGCAGTTCGTCGAGCGAGGTGCGGCGCAGGAAGGAACCGACCCGGGTGATCCGCGGGTCCTCCTTCACCTTGAACAGCAGGCCGTCGCTGTTCTGGTTGAGGTGTTCCAACTCGGTCCGCAGGGCTTCCGAGTCGGGTCGCATCGTGCGGAACTTGAACATGGTGAAGTGATCGCCGAACCGGCCCACCCGCTGTTGTCTGAAGAGTGCGGGGCCGGAGCTGTCCAGCCGGACGATCAGGGCGATCGCCAGCATGGGCAGGGCGAGGAGGAACAGGAGCACCGCCGCGAGCGCGCGGTCCAGGAGTTCCTTGGGCAGCCGGGAGAGCCGGGAGAGGTTCGGCGCCTGGATCCGCATCAGCGGCACCCCGTTGGTGGGCCGTACGGTCAGCCGGGCGGCGGAGACGTCGGCCAGCACGGGGGCGAGCAGGAAGTCGACGCCCTGCACGGCGGCCGTCCAGGAAATGCGGCGCAGTACGGAGGCGTCGTACTCGGGCGCGGGCAGCACCACGACGGTGCCGATGCCCAGGGCCCGGATGACGTCGTCCATGGTGTCGACCCCGCCGAGGACCGGGAGCCCGAGCCTGCGGATCTCCGCCGCGTTCTGCGGGTCGCTCAGGCACACCCCGGCGGCCTGCAGTTCCTGGACTCCGCCGCGCCGCAGCACGGCGACCAGTTCCACGATGCCGTGCGACGGACCGACCAGGAGGGTCGCGCTCCCGCCCCGCTCCCGGGCCCATCGCCGGTGCAGGCGGCGACGCAGCGCGTACCGGACCAGCAGGGCAAGGGCGGCGGCCGGCACTGCGGCCATGGTCATGTCATGGAAGAGGCCCGGGTCCTGCGTGAACGTCCAGTGCGCGACGGCGGCCAGCGCCGGCAGGGCGACAGCGCCCCGGAGCACACGCCGGTACTCCTCGGTTCCCAGTCCCAAGGCCCTGCGGTCGTAGGACCGGTGGGCCGCCATGGCCGCGAGCCACACCGGGGGCAGCACCAGAGCCACCGCCCAGCGGCCGTACACCGCGTGGATCACCAGAGCCGCGACGACGGCCGCGAGGCCGTCAGCGACCAGCAGGACTATCCGGTACTTCTTTTCCCAAGGTCTTCGGCGGTCTTGTGGATTCCTGCGTTCCACATCCAGTTGCTCATGCGTGACCTCAATGGTCATGCGCCCCCCACCACGTGCGCGGTTACCCCTGACCGAACACCGATGTACCCCCGGCACAACGGCAGATGAAAGAAAGAAGCCTCAGCGGTTCCCCAACCGCCGCATGTCCCCTACATGTTGGCCCGTGCCTCGCGGCCTCGCATTCCCCACCCAAACCGGCTCGGCGGCCCTCAATCTAGACCACCGGACACAGTCACGGGAACAGTTGGACGAAACACACATCGCATTAGTGACATCGACTGCATACTGCCCAGGTGACGAGCATCGTGATCCCGGCCCACAACGAAGCGCAAGTCATCGCCCGGTTACTGGATTCACTTCTGGCCGATTCCGAATCCCGCGAGGATGAAACCGACATCGTGGTCGTATGCAATGGCTGCACGGACGACACCGCGCGGATCGCGGCCGCCCGCGGCCCACGTGTGCGGGTGGTCGAGATCCCCGTCCCGTCCAAGCACGCCGCCCTGCGGGCCGGTGACGATCACGCACGCGGCTTCCCCCGCGTCTACGTGGACGCCGACGTCGTGATCACGGGAGCCGACGTACGAGCACTGACCGAACCCCTGGACGACGGCGCCTCGGGCATCCTCGCCACCGCGCCCGAACGGCGGATCCCCCTGGACGGCTGCGCCTGGCGGGTGCGCGCCTACTACCAGGTGTGGCAGCAACTGCCGGTCGTGCGCGAGGGGTTGTTCGGCCGGGGCGTCATCGCGGTCTCCAAGGCCGGACACGCCCGGATCGCCGCGCTGCCGCCGCTGATGGCGGACGACCTGGCCGCGTCCCTGGCGTTCGCCCCCGCGGAGCGGCTCGTGGTCGGCGCCGCCGGAGTCGTCGTCCGTCCGCCGCGTACGTGGCCGGATCTGATCAATCGGCGGATCCGGGCCGCGGTCTCCACCACCCAGGTCGAGCAGCATCGGGGACCGGAGGAGGCCACCGCCCGCACGAGCAAGGCGGATCTCTCAGCCCTGCTCCGCAGGGAGCCGAAGCTCCTCCCGGCGGTCCTGGTCTTCGTCGCCGCGGCGGTCGTCGCCCGACGCAAGGCCAAGAAGGCCGTCAGGGCCCAGGACTTCGGCACCTGGCTGCGGGACGAGAGCAGCCGGCAGAACTGAACGCAGCGCACCTGGAGTCCTGGACATGTACCTCACCGACCGCTCCGCACCAGCCGGGGCGGACACCGAGCGGGGCCGAAGACGCGGCCTGCGGCCCAAGGTCGCCCCGGTCGTGCTCGTGCTGGGCACGGTCAGCCTCATCACCGACATCTCCTCGGAGATGGTCACCGCCGTCCTGCCGCTCTACCTCGTCACCACACTCGGCTTCAGTCCACTGGGATTCGGCGCCCTCGACGGCGTCTACAACGGCGTCAGCGCGCTGGTCCAGCTCACCGGCGGTCACCTCGCCGACCGCGTCCGCAACCACAAGCTGATCGCCGGGCTCGGATACGGCCTGTCCGCGCTGTGCAAACCGCTGCTCCTGCTCACGAGCAGCATCGGCGCGCTCGGCACAGTCCTCGCCCTGGACCGCACCGGCAAGGGCCTGCGCACCGCCCCGCGCGACGCGATGATCTCCCTGTCCACACCGTCCGACCGCCAGGGCCGGGCCTTCGGCATCCACCGGGCGATGGACACCACCGGCGCGATGCTCGGCCCGCTGGCGGCGTTCCTCATCCTGAACGCGGCGGCCGACGGCTACGACGCCGTGTTCGGGGTGAGCGCGTGCGTGGCCGTGCTCGGCGTGGTCGTCCTGGTGCTGTTCGTACCGGGCAGACGCCAGGACACTCGGCCCGACGGGGCAGGCGCACGGCTGGACGCCCCGCGCGACGGCGCAGCCACGCGGCAGGACATCGCGCCGCCCAGGCCAGGCACACACCAGGGCACTCCCCCCGATGCAGCGGGCGCGCCGCAGGGCAGGCCGCCCGTCCGCGTCCGCGAGGCGCTCGCCCTGCTCCGTCTGCCGCGGCTGCGGGCCCTCGCCGGCTGTGCCGCGCTGCTCGGGCTGACCACCGTCAGCGACGCCTTCGTCTACCTGCTCCTGCAACGGCGCGCGGGCCTCGACGAGGAGTGGTTCCCGCTGCTGCCGCTGGGCACCGCCGTCGTCTTCCTGCTGCTGGCCGTACCCCTCGGCGCGCTGGCCGACCGGGTCGGACGGCACACCGTGTTCCTCGCCGGGCACATGGCCCTGCTCACCGCCTACGCGCTGCTGCTGTGGGCCCCGGCCACACCCGCCCTGCCCTTCCTCGTCCTCGCCCTGCACGGCGTCTTCTACGCCGCCACCGACGGGGTGCTGCCCGCCGCCCTGGCCGCCACGGTGCCCGAGCATCTGCGTGCCAGCGGTCTCGCCATCGTCGGCACCAGTCAGGCGTTGGCCCGGTTCTGCTGCTCGCTGGGGTTCGGCGCCGCCTGGACGATGTGGGGCTACGGCCCGGCGCTGGCCGGCTCCGCGGTCGGACTGCTGTGCTGCGCGGTCGTCGCGGGCCTGGTGCTGAGGCCGACGGGCGGCACCCGATGACCACCACGGCGAAGGGGGACCCGATGACGACTCCGGCGAAGAGGAACCAGATGACACCGCTCCGCCGCCGCCTGATCGTCCTCGTCACGGCGGTGCTGCTGCTCGCGGGGCTGGGGACCGGCATGGTCCTGCGCGCCGCCGACCGCGCGGACCGGGCGAACCGGCCGCAGGCGGGCGGCCCCTCCGTCAGCGGGGGCAAGGTGACGCTCGGTCAGAAGGACCGGCTGATGTTCGTCAACGCGGCCGCCGGCCCGCACCGCACCGCGGTCGCCTCGGTCCCGTCCACCGAGCCCGAGAGCGGGCGGACCGCCTCGGACCTGAAGTGCGCGCGCTTCTACGCGGCCGCCGGCACGGGCGTGTGCCTCCAGTCCGACACCGGTGTCCTCAAGCAGAACAACCGGGCCCTGCTCCTGGACGCCGACCTCCGTACCCGGCACACCTACTCGCTCGCGGGCACCCCCAGCCGGGCCCGGGTCTCCCCCAGCGGCCGCTTCGTCGCCTGGACCGTCTTCGTCTCGGGCGAGTCCTACGCGTCCGCGTTCTTCTCCACCAGGACCTCGATCCTGGACACCCGCACCATGAAGCTGATCCCCAGCCTGGAGACGTTCTCCATCGAGCTGGACGGCAGGTCCTACAAGGCGGCGGACGTCAACTTCTGGGGTGTCACCTTCGCCACGGACGACGACACCTTCTACGCGACCCTGAACACGGACAACAAGACCTACCTGGTCCGCGGTTCGATCTCCCGGCAGACGGTGACGACCCTGATCGAGAACGTGGAGTGCCCGTCCCTCTCCCCCGACGGGACCCGGGTCGCCTTCAAGAAGCGGGTGCTGTCGCGTACCGACCTCTGGCGCGAATACGTCCTCGACCTGCGCACCCTGAAAGAGACGTCCCTGGCCGAACGCCACAGCGTCGACGACCAGGCCACCTGGCTGGACGACGAAACCGTCGCCTACGCGCTGCCCGCCGAAGGCGAGGTCGGCACCAGCGACCTGTGGAGCGTGCCCGCGAACGGCACGGGCACGCCCCGTCTGCTGATCGCCGGTGCCTCTTCCCCGGCGCCGCTGTAGACCCGGCCCGACGAGGCGGTCACACCGTCACACCGTCTCCTTGTCCCGGTCGGAAGACGCCTTGCGGTGGTGCCAGGCCTTGCGTACGGCGGGAGTCAGCGCCACGGCGAGGAACAGCACGAGCAGGGTTCCGGAGATCGGGCGGGTGGCGAAACCGCTCGGGTCCCCGTCGAACAGCAGCAACGAGCGGCGCAGCGAGGTCTCCAGCAGGGATCCCAGGACGAAGGCCAGCACGAGCGGGCCCGGGTCGAAGCCGAGCTTCTTCATCAGGTATCCGATGGCACCGAAGAAGACCACCAGACCCATGTCGAAGACGCTGTTGTTGACGGTGTACGCGCCGATGAGCGTGATGAGCACCGTGATCGGGGCGAGGATCGACGGCCGTATCCGCAGGATGCGCACGAACAGCCCGACCAGCGGGATGCTCATGATCAGCAGGAGGATGTTCCCGAGGTACATCGAGTTGACGACGCCCCAGAACAGCTCGGGATGCTCGGTGACGAGCTGGGGGCCCGGGGTGATGCCCTGGATCAGCAGGGCGCCGAAGATGACCGCCATGGTGGCGTTGGCGGGTAGGCCCAGGGACAGCAGCGGGATGAACGACGAGGTGGCGGCCGCGTTGTTGGCGGTCTCCGGGGCGGCCACCCCTTCGACGGCGCCGTGGCCGAACCGCTCGGGATGGCGTGATCTGCGTTTCTCCAGGGCGTAGGCGGCGAGCGAGGCGAGGACCGCGCCGCCTCCGGGGAGGATGCCGAGGAGGAAGCCGAGGACGCCGCCGCGGCCGATGGCTCCGGAGGACTGCCGCAGGTCGGTCCGGCTCGGCCAGACGTTGGCGACGACGGTCGGTGCGTGCACGGCGCGGTGGCGCTCCTCCAGGGCGTGGAGGATCTCGCCGAGGCCGAAGAGGCCCATGGCGATCGGCACGAAGTCCAGGCCGTCGGCGAGCGACAGGCTGTCGAACGTGAAGCGTTCGGTGCTGGTGAATCCGTCGCGCCCCACGGTGGCCAGGAGCAGGCCGACGGTCGCGGCGATCAGGGCCTTGAGCAGGCCGCCGTTGGAGACCGTGGCCACGAGCAGGATGCCGATCAGGGCCAGCAGCGTGTATTCGGGCGGGCCGAAGTCCAGGGCGAACTCGGAGACCAGGGGCGCGACCAGGGTCAGTGCGATGACCGAGAGGGTTCCTCCGACGAAGGAGCCGATCGCGGCGATGCCCAGGGCCGTGCCCGCCCGGCCCTGAAGGGCGAGTGCGTGTCCGTCGAAGACGGTCACCACCGAGGACGCCTCGCCCGGCAGACGCAGGAGCACGGAGGTGACGGTGCCGCCGTACTGCGCGCCGTAGAAGATGCCCGCCAGCATGATGATCGCGGTCACGGGTTCGATGCCCAGGGTGACCGGAAGAAGGATGGCGATGGTCGCGGCCGGTCCCAGACCGGGCAGGACACCGACCAGCATGCCGATGAGCACGCCGATGAGGCAGTACAGAAGGTTGGCCGGTTCGAGCACGACGGCGAAGCCGTCGAGCACGGGGGACATGTCCAACTGGCCTCCCAGGCAGGGGCGGTATCGGGTCAGAACAGGTGAGGGACGGTGACCTCGAGCGCGCCGACGAACAGCACGTAGAGGGCGATGGTGAGGCCGAGACTGACGGTGGTGGAGGTCCGCCAGCTCTCCCGTCCGAGCACGCGGAGCCAGAAGAAGGCCAGGAGCGCCGCGGGGATCTCGAAGCCGATGACGCCGACGAGCGCCACGAACGCGACCATGCTGCCGACGGCCACGAGGACGTGCAGGCCGGTGCGGGTGAACTGCTCGGCGTCGTCCATGTGCCGGGCGCGGGCGGCCAGGAGGACGCCGAGGGCGGTCAGTGCCGCGCTCACGAGGGCGGGCCAGGTGCCGGGGCCCGGCTTGGCGGGGCTCCCGACGCCCAGGTTCAGCGCCCCCGTGAGCGTGGTGGCGCCGAGTGCAACGACGACGAGGGCCGTGACGAGCTGGGTCACCGGGCCCGCCGCCGGTGGCCGGTTCTCGTCGACGGGCTCACCTGCGGCCGACGGGGTGTCCGTGGGCGAGTTCATCAGTTCTCGCTCAGGTCGATCTTGTACTGGCCGACGAGGTCGCGGTAGTTCTTCAGCGCGCCCGTCCACTGGCCGAGCACGGTGGGACCGTCGACCTCGTTGGGAGTGAGCAGCCGCTGGGTGTTGAAGTCCTTGTACCCGGCGGTGGCGAACGCCTTCCGGAACGCTGTGCGCAGCCGCGCCACGACATCCTCGGGGGTGCCCTTGGGGACGACGATCGAGCGTGACTGCTGGACGGGGACGTCGTAGCCCGCCTCGACGGCCGTCGGGGTGTCCGGCATGTACGAGGGCCGCTTCTCCGCGAACGTCACCAGCGGGGTCACCTTGCCGGCCTCGATCTGGGGTTGGGCCTCGCCGAGCTGGATGGAGGCGACGTCGACCTGGCCGCCCATGACCGCGGTGAGGGTGGGGGCGCCGCCGTCGAAGGGCACGGCGGTGGCGTCGACCTCGGCCTGGGAGAACAGCAGTGCCTGGCTGAGATGGCTGCCCGTACCGACGCCGGTGGTGCCGTACTTGACTGCCTGATCGGCGTCGACGATGTCCTTGACCGTCTTGAAGCCCGACTTGGCGCTGGCGACGAGGACGTAGTCGTCCTGGGAGAGGCCGGTGACGACCTCGTAGTCCTTGATGTCGACGGCTTCGTCGGCCGGGACGGCCAGCGGGGTGATGTAGGCCAGGGAGCCCACGAAGACCATCGCCGTGTAGCCGTCCGCCTCGGCCCCGGCGAGCTCCTTCGCGGCGAGGGCGCCATTGGCACCGGGCTTGTTGAGCACGGTGATGGTCTGCCCGAGGTCGGAGCCCGCGGGATCGGCGGCCGCTCGCGCGATCAGGTCGGTGCTGCCGCCGGCGTCCTGGCCGACGAGGAGGGTGATCCCGCGCTCCGGGAAGGCGGCGTCGTCCCCGGACTTCTGATCCCCGACGTTCCCACCGCAGCCGGCCAGCGCGAGTGCGGCGGCGAGCATGGCAGCCGCTGCGATGCGGGGGCGCACCCCGAGCCTTTTCTGCATGAGATCTCCTCAGGCGCGATGTGGGGGGGGTGGATCGTGCCGGGTTCACGGCGTCGCGCAGCCTAGGATCACCCTTCATGCCTGTCCAACTCCCTTAGTGCATCGGCTGATACCTTCTGTGCATGGGGTACACCCTGGAGCAGCTTCGCGGACTGGTCGCCGTTGCCGAGGAGTTGCACTTCGGCCGGGCGGCCGCGCGACTGCGGATCACCCAGCCGCCGTTGAGCCGCCAGATACAGAAGCTCGAGGCTGCCGTCGGCGTCCAGCTGCTGGAGCGCGACAACCGTCCCGTGGCACTGACTCCGGCCGGTGAGGCCTTTCTTGTCGAGGCGCGACGGATCCTGGCCATCGCCGAGGCGGCGCCGCATCTGGCGCAGCGCATCCACTCGGGATCGCGCGGTGTGGTCCGGCTCGGCTTCACCGCGGCTTCGACGTTCGGCACACTCGGCCACATCCTCAACGCGCTCGAAGAGCAGTTGCCGCAAGTGCGCATCGAGCTCCACGAGATGGTCACCCGCGAGCAGATCGCGGCGCTGGCGGGCGAGGAACTCGATCTGGGCCTCGCCCGCCCGCCGTTCGACTCCGAGCTCTTCGCGTCCCGGCTGCTCCAGCGGGAGGCGCTGCTGCTCGCGGTGCCCGCGGGGCACAGGCTGGCCGGTCTGGGCCGGCCGGTGCGCGCCGAGGACCTCACCGGGGAGCCGCTGATCTTCCACTCACAGCAAAAGGCCCGGTACTTCTACGACTTGATGGTGAGTCTGGTCCAGGTGGCACAGGAGCGCGTGGTGCACAGCGTCAGTCAGGTACTCACGATGCTGTGGCTGGTGTCGGCCGACCGCGGTGTCGCCTTCGTCCCTGCCTCCGCCGCGTTGCTCGGCATCCCCGACGTCGCGTTCGTGCCGCTGGCCACGCAGATTCCCGAACCGGTGGAACTGCATCTGCTGTGGCCCCGGCACTCACGCAATCCCGCACTCGCCCGTGTCCTGCTCGCCCTTGAGGACATCAGCCCCGAGTCCCCGTACCCGCACCGGACTTGACAGCCGAGTACGGGATGTGAACCGTCGTGGGTCAGCGGCCAGGTCACGGACACCGACGGCAACCCGGTCGCCGGGGCCCGTGGCGAGGTGGGGGAGGCCGACGACGGCCGCTACCGGTTCTGGGGGCCCACGTCAACAGGTGTGCAGGTCAGGCCCAGGCCGTCACCGGCGTGAACGAGCTGTCCTGACGGAAGGTGTCCGTGCCGTCCGAACGATCCACCCGCAGCTGGTAGCTGTAGTGGCGCAGGTAGTAACCGGGGTAGTTGTACGACTCGAAGCGAATCGAGCCGCTCGCCGTTCCCGTCCGGGCGACGAACGTCGCGTCCTTGGCGAACGTCGACGTGCCGTCGTTCGCGTCGAAGCGGGCGCGGAAGTCCCAGTGGCGCAGGTACTTGCCGGAGGAGTCGCGGAAGGAGTAGCCGTTGGAGTCGGCGAGGCCGGCCACGACGGTGAAGGTCGACGCCGTCTTCTCGGCGGTGGTGCTGGAGCTGGTCACCACCGGGAGGTTGAGCAGGGAGGACTGTGTCTGCCAGTAACGGGTGGAGTAGTTGGCCGACTGGAAGGACCGCGTGACGTTCTTCGCCAGGCTCGGGCCGCCCGTCACCGTCTCCTTGATCACCGTGAAGTGACGGGCCGTACCGGAGACCACGGGCAGGGCCGCCGGGGCGGACCAGGTCGCGAAGGTGTCGTAGCTGTCGCTGTAGTAGTAGTTGCCGTCGCCGTAGCCGTCGAAGAAGAGCCGCCAGGCGCCGTTGTCGAGCTGGACGAGCGCCGGACCCTCGCGGTAGCTGCCCCAGCCGGCCCAGTCGCCGGTCCTGGAGATCGTGTAGGGGCCGGTCAGCGAGGAGGCCGTCGCGTACTCGATGTACTTGGTCGTCTCGTTCTTCGTGAACGCGTGGTACGTCGAGCCGATCTTCACGAGGAACGTGTCGATGTGGTTCGAGCCGATGCCGGAGAGGGCCACCGGTGAACTCCACGCGGTCAGCGCGGAGTTCGTCGCCTTCAGCAGATACGGCGTGAAGATCCACTCGTCGCTGGTGACCGAGCAGGACACGATGACGCTCACGCTGCCGTCGCTGTCGACGAACCACTCCGGCGCCCACGCCCGGGACAGATTGGTGATCGGGACCGTGTAGTCGTACAGGAAGGTCCAGTTGACCCGGTCGGAGCTGCGGGCGAAGCCGATCGTGGTGCTGGCGTCCTGCCAGGTGTGGGTGGTGTAGGTGATGTAGTAGTAGCCGTTGGTGTGCTTGAAGATGCTGGCGTCGCGGATTCTGTTGCTCGGCGGGGTGTAGGCCGAGGACTTCAGCAGCCGGAAGTCGAGGGCGTCGTCCGACTGGTAGACGTTCACCGTGCCGTCGTTGCTGTTGAGGAACGGCACGATGGTGTAGCGGGTCGCGGAGCCGCTCGGCGGGGCGGCGGCGAAGGCCGCGCCGGGCAGGCCGCCCATCAGCACGGCCGAGGCGGGCAGGGCCGCCATCGCACGCAGCAGGGTACGACGGGACGGTGCGGGGGGTCGTGTGGTCACGGGCGGCTCTCCCTCGGACAAACAAACAACGCGGCTCTAATGTCCGACATGCCGAACGAGGTTCGGAAAGTCGATCAGAAGGTAGGGGCGAGGCCGAATCGCGTCAATGCTTTGCGCACGACCTGGTGAGCCCTGTGGGAAAGCTGTGCCGCACACTGGACTTCCGCCCCCGCCACGAGCGTTCCGGGACAGCGCTTCCACAGGTTACCGTTCGGTAGACAACGCGCTCCAAACGCGGAGGGGTTCACATGGCGCTCGACCGTGCCACAGGCCTGGCGGAGTCGGCCCGCGCCCTGGCCGACGGGGAGGTGACCTCCCGGGCCCTCGTGGAGCAGGCCCTGGAGCGGATCGCCACCAGCCAGGGTTCCCTCAACGCCTTCCGGGTCGTCCGGGCCGAGGCCGCGCTCGCCGAGGCGGACGCGGCGGACAAGGAACTCGCCGCCGGAGTGCGCAGGCCGCTGCTCGGCGTACCCGTCGCCGTCAAGGACGACATGGACGTGGCGGGCGAGCCGACCGCGTTCGGCTGCCAGGGAGAGTTCCCCGCGGTGGCCCAGGACGGGGAAGCCGTACGGCGGTTGCGGGCTGCCGGAGCCGTCGTCGTCGGCAAGACCAACACCTGCGAGTTCGGGCAGTGGCCCTTCACCGAGGGGCCCGCCTTCGGCGCCACCCGCAATCCATGGAGCGCCGAGCACACCCCGGGCGGCTCCTCGGGCGGCTCGGCCGCCGCCGTCGCCGCCGGCCTCGTACCGGCCGCGCTCGGTTCGGACGGCGCCGGATCGGTGCGCATCCCGGCCTCCTGGACCCATCTCATCGGCATCAAGCCGCAACGCGGCCGCATCTCCACCTGGCCGCTCGGCGAGTCCTTCCAGGGCATCACCGTCAACGGCACCCTGGCCCGCACGGTCGCCGACGCCGCGCTCCTGCTGGACGCGGCGAGCGGCAACCACGACCTCGACCCGCACCGGCCGCCCGGCATCGACGCCTGCGGCGCCGTCGGACGCGACCCCGGCAGGCTCCGCATCGCGCTCGCCCTGAAACCGCCGTTCACCGCGCTGCCCGCACGGCTCCGGCCCGAGGTACGGGCGAAGGTCGTCGAACTCGCCGAGAAACTCGCCGCGTTGGGGCACACCGTCGAGGAGGCCGACCCCCCGTACGGGCAGATCGGGCTCACCTTCATCCCGCGCGCCACCGTCGGCCTCGCCGAGCGGGTCGGCGAGGCCCCCTTCCCCGCGCTGCTCGACCGGCGCACCCGGGACGCCGCCCGACTCGGCCGACTGCTCGGCGGGGCACCGCTGCGGGCGGCGCGGCGGGCCGAGGCGGTCCTGCACCGTCGTATCGGCGGATTCTTCACGTCGTACGACGTGATCCTCGCGCCGACCACGGCCGCTCCCCCGCCGCGCATCGGCTCGATGCTGAAGCTGGGCGGACTGGCCACCGACCGCGCCATGATCGCCGCCTGTCCTTTCGCCTGGCCGTGGAACGTGCTGGGCTGGCCCGGTGTCAACGTCCCCGCCGGGTTCGTCGGCCAAGGGCTGCCCGTCGGGGCGCAGTTGCTCGGTCCGGCGAACAGCGAGCCGCTGTTGGTCTCGCTGGCCGCGCAGTTGGAGGCGGAACTGCGCTGGCACGAGGCGTGGCCGCCGGTGCGGGAGATCGCGACGGATTCCCCGGCCGCGTGACGGCGTTCGGCCCTTACCCTGTGACCATGGACGATGCGTCGATGGTCGGGCTCATGGGTCGGGTCACCGGAACGGTGGGGCCCGGGCTCGTCGGCGAGGTGATCGTCCGCGTGCGGGGCGGCGCCGAGCACTTTCTCGCCTACGCGGCGACCGGCACGGACCGTATCGAGCGGGGCACCGTGGTGATGGTGGTGGAGTACCAGGCGCCGAGGACCGTCTACGTCCAGGCGGCGTACGACAGTTGAGCATGCTCCACCGCAGGTGAGAGCGGTATGCGTCAAGGTTGTGACAAGGATCCGCAAGGGTCTGTACCCCGGCCTCGGCGAGGCGCACACTCCCTTCGTTCGGTGCCGAAAGGGCACCATCCAAAGGGGGCGAATGCCGATGGTCATCGGCGTCGTTGCGGGGGTCGCGGTACTGGCCGTCCTCGCGTTGATCGGTGTGTTCAAGATGATGTGGCGCGTGGCCGAGCCCAATGAGGCGCTCATCATCTCCGGCTCCAAGCACAAGACCGAGGGCCTCGAGGAAGGCATGGGGTTCCGCATCGTCACGGGGCGCGGCACGCTGGTGCTGCCCGGCGTGCAGGCGGTGCGCAAGCTCTCGCTGGACCTCAACGAGACCGAGCTGCACGTGGATTGCGTGACCCACCAGGGCATTCCGCTCAAGGTGCGGGGCGTGGTCATCTTCAAGGTGGGCGACGACTTCGTGTCGATCGCCAACGCGGGGCGCCGTTTCCTCGACCAGCAGAAGCTGATGTCGGAGCGGGTGCACAACGTGTTCGCCGGTCATCTGCGGTCCATCGTCGGCGGGTTGACCGTCGAGGAGATGATCCGCGACCGGGAGAAGCTCACCGGGCAGACCCGGGCCGCCTGCGGCACGGAGATGGAGAAGCTGGGGCTCATCGTCGACTCCCTGCAGATCCATGAGATCGAGGACCCGACCGGGTACATCCAGAACCTGGCGATGCCGCACGCGGCGGCCGTCCAGCGGGACGCGCGCATCGCGCAGGCGGAGGCGAACCGGCTGGCCACGGAGGCCGAGCAGAAGTCGTTCGCACGGATGGCGGAGGCCACCCGGGACAGCGAGATCCTCCAGGCCGGCTACCAGGCCGAGCGGGACAAGGCGGGCGCGAAGGCGCGCCAGGCCGGTCCGCTCGCGGACGCCGCGGCCCGGCAGGAGGTCGTCGTCCAGGAGACCCGGATCGCCGAACTCGAGGCGAACCGGCGGGAGCAGCAGCTCCAGGCGGACGTCCGCAAGCCCGCGGACGCCCAGGCCTACGAGAAGCGCACGCTCGCCGAGGCCGAGCGTGACGCACGCATCTCCGCGGCCGAGGCCAAGGCGAAGGAGACGGAGCTCGCGGCGGCGGCCGAGGCGACCCGGGTCAAGACGGCCGCGGGTGCCGAGGCCGAGGCGACCAAGGCCCGGGGTACGGCCATGGCGGCGTCGACCCGGGCCACCGGTGAGGCGGAGGCCGCGGCGGCTCAGGCCAGGGGTCTGGCACAGGCCGAGGCGACGAAGGCCAAGGGTCTCGCCGAGGCGGAGGCCATCAAGGCACGGGCCGCCGCTCTCGCCGAGAACCAGGAGGCGGTGGTCGCGCAGCAACTCGCCGAGAACTGGCCGGAGATCGTCAGGGCGGGTGCGTCCGCGTTCGGCAGCGTCGACAACATGGTGGTGCTCAACGGGGCCGACGGCATGGCGGACATGCTCGCCAAGGCGCTCACCATGGGCGGCACCGGGCTGGGGCTGGCACGTCAGCTGCTGGCGTCCATGAACCAGAACGGGCAGGAACCGGCGGGCACTTCGTCCCTCAACGGGATCGCGACGCCGCCGCCGGTTCAGAAGGTGCCGATGGACGACAAGTGACCCGTCACGCCTGATCACGGGGGCAGCCTCTAAGGTGCCCCCGTGACTGCGTTTACCGATGAGAACGTCCCCGGCCGCTTCGGCCCCACCGCGACCACCGAGGCCGACGTCCGCGAGGTGGGCCGGGTGCGCACCGAGTACTCACCCGCGCACGACGGCGACCCCGACCCGGGCGAGATCGTGTGGACCTGGGTGCCCTATGAGGAGAACGACGGACGCGGCAAGGACCGGCCCGTGCTCGTGGTCGCCCGGGAGGCCGCCGGAACGTTCCTCGCCGTGCAGCTGTCCAGCAAGCGCCACGACGGCGACCGGGAGTGGGTGGCGATCGGCAGCGGCCCCTGGGACCGCACCGGCCGGGACTCCTGGGTGGACGTCGACCGCGTCCTGCGACTGCACGAGGACGGTATGCGCCGGGAGGCCTGTGCGCTGGACCGGATGCGGTTCAACCTGGTCAGGCAGCGGTTGCACGAGCGCTACGGCTGGACCTGAAAGGTCTTCTCGAAAGCCCCCCGCACCACGCGGCCGGGCGTGCGGTCCAGCACCCCGAACACCACGTGCTCGAACGCGGACGCGAACCGCCCGTCCGGCCTCAGCAGTGCGTGGAACGCCCCCGCCACCTGCACGGGGTCGTTCTGGAACACCCCGCAGCCCCACGCGCCGAGCACCAGCCGCCGGTAGCCCTCGGCCGCCGCCACCTCCAGCACCCGCTCGGCACGCACCGCCAGTGCGTGCGGCAGCTCGGCCGTGCGCTGCGGCACCGTACGCCGTACGACGCCCGCGTTCGGCGCGGCGGCGGTCAGGAAGCCGGCGGTGTACGGCTCGTCCAGCAGACGGCCGCGGTCGTCCCGGAACACGGGCACGGCCGGTGAGTGGATGACACGGTCCGTGTAGAACGCGTCGCGGTGGGCGCGGTGGTGGTCGTAGAAATCCCTGGCCTCCCGTACACAGACGTACAGCGCGGAGGCTCGGCACAGGGCCTCCTCCTGGGCCTGGGCTCCGTTGAGATAGCCACCGCCCGGGTTGCGGGCCGAGGCGAAGTTCAGGACGGCCGGCACACCGCCGAGCCGGCGGGCGGCCTCCAGGCTGCTCTCGCCCGTGACCTCGACGAGCGTGTCGCCGGGCGGGCTCTCCGGCACGGGCACGGGATCCGGCCCGTACATCCGCGTACCGGCCCGTGCGGCCTCGGTCCGCGCGGCGATGGACACCTCGCGTCCGTCGGAGGCGCGGTAGAACCCGGCCTCGACGATCTGCTCCGTCTGCTGTGCGATGCCACGCAGGCGCGCGCTCATGGCGCCACCCCCGTGGGCGCCGCGAACGCGCGCCGTGCGCGCTCCCCCGTCGTGCTCATGCAGACATCGTGGGCGATGCTGGTCATACGGTGCAACGGAGTTTCCCGGCCTCGAAACACCCAGCAAACGCATAGAAAACGGAGATCGTCAGCCCCGATTACGACGATATGCACTCTTGTGCGATTCGCCGCGAGGGTTTTGGGTGGGACGAGTTCTGCCGGTCCGGCCAACATCATCCGGGCCGGCGGCATGGTGGAATCTCAGGAGGATCCCGACATGTCCGATTCGGTTACCGACTGTAGCGACTGTACGGAGCCCCGCACCGCTCTGTCCGCCGCCGAAGTGGAGGCCCTCGTCCGGGGCATCTGCTTCAAGACCGGACCACCCCGCACCGTCGGGGTCGAGGTGGAATGGCTCGTCCACGAGCTGCGCCTGCCGCAGCTCCCCGTCACACCCGAACGGCTCGAAGCGGCCTACGCCGCACTGCGGACCGTTCCGCTGAACTCGGCGCTCACCGTCGAGCCCGGCGGCCAGCTGGAGCTGAGCTCCCTGCCCGCCGCCTCCCTGACGGAGTGCATCAGCACCGTCTCTGCCGACCTCGACGCCGTCCGCGCGGCGCTCGCCGGGCACGGTCTCGGCCTCGTCGGCGTCGGCCACGATCCCTGGCACTCACCCCGCCGGTTTCTGCACGAACCCCGCTACGACGCCATGGAGGCGTGCCTGGACCGCACCGGCCCGGCCGGTCGCGCCATGATGTGCACCTCCGCCTCCGTGCAGGTGTGCCTGGACGCCGGCTACGAGGAGCCAGGGCCGCTCGGGCACGGGCGGCGCTGGTGGCTGGCCCACCAGCTGGGCCCGGTCCTGGTCGCCGCGTTCGCCAACTCCCCGCTGGCCGGCCGCGAGCCCACCGGCTGGGTCTCCACCCGCCAGCTGCTGTGGATGGAGATCGGCGCGGGCCGCGCGGGCGCTCCCCCGCTGGACGGGGACCCGCGCGAGGCATGGGCGCGGCACGTGCTCGACGCCCCGGTGATGTGCATCCGCCAGGACGACCGTGCCTGGGACGTCCCGGACGCCATGACCTTCCGCGACTGGACCCGCTCCGCGGCACCGAGGCTGCCGACCCGGGAGGACCTCGACTACCACCTCACCACGCTGTTCCCGCCGATCAGACCGCGCGGCCACCTCGAGCTGCGCATGATCGACGCCCAGCCCGGCGACGACGGCTGGATCGTGCCGCTCGCCGTGACGACGGCGCTCTTCGACGACCCCGAGGCCGCCGAGACCGCCTACCGCGCGGTGAAGCCGCTGGCCGAGCGGGCGCTGGGGCTGCCCGCCCCGCACAACCCGCTGTGGCTCGACGCGGCCCGCACCGGCCTCGCCGACCCGGAACTGCACGACGTGGCCGTCCAGTGCTTCACCGCCGCCCTCGACGCCCTGCCCCGGATCGGCGCGACCGCCGAGGTCAAGGGTGCCGTCGCGGCATACCTGGAGCGGTACGTCCTCCAGGGCCGCTGCCCCGCCGACGATCTGCTGGACCGGTTGCACGGGAAGGACCTCCGCTCATGACCGACGACGCCGAGACGCTCCGCGTCCGGGCGCTGCTCACCCTCACCACGGCGCGCGACCGCACGACGCTGCTGACCAGTTGTGTCGAGGACCCCGACCTCACCGCCCAGCACTCGCCGCTGATGTCCCCGCTGGTGTGGGACCTCGCGCACATCGGCAACCAGGAGGAGCTCTGGCTGCTGCGGGGTGTCGCGGGGCGGGAGGCGATGCGGCCCGAGATCGACGGCCTCTACGACGCCTTCGAGCACCCGCGCGCGGAACGGCCGAAGCTGCCGCTGCTCCCGCCCGACGAGGCCCGGCGGTACGCGGCGGAGGTGCGCGGCCGGGTCCTGGACCTGCTGGAGGGAACCGCGTTCCACGGCACGCGGCTCACCGAGGCGGGGTTCGCCTTCGGAATGATCGCGCAGCACGAACAGCAGCACGACGAGACGATGCTGATCACCCATCAGCTCCGCACGGGCCCCCAGGCCCTGACCGCCCCCGACCCGGACCCCGCACCCCTCCACACCGGCCCGGCCGAAGTCCTGGTGCCCGGCGGCCCGTTCATGATGGGCACCTCCGACGAGCCGTGGGCGCTGGACAACGAACGCCCGGCGCACCGGCGGGAGGTGGCGCCGTTCTACATCGACACGGCTCCGGTCACCAACGAGGCCTACCAGGAGTTCATCGAGGACGGCGGCTACTGGCTCGACCGATGGTGGGCGCCGGCCGGCTGGGACTACATCCGGCAGCACGACATCGACGCCCCGCTGTTCTGGCGGCGCGACGGCAACCAGTGGCTGCGCCGCCGCTTCGGCGTCACCGAGATCGTGCCGCCCGACGAGCCCGTGGTGCACGTGAGCTGGTACGAGGCCGACGCGTACGCCCGCTGGGCCAGGCGGCGGCTGCCCACCGAGGCCGAGTGGGAGAAGGCCGCCCGCCACGACCCCACCACGGACCGCTCGATGCGCTACCCGTGGGGTGACGCCGACCCGGCGCCCGAGCACGCCAACCTCGGCCAGCGGCATCTGCGCCCGGCCCCGGCGGGCAGCTATCCTGAGGGCGAATCCCCGCTCGGCGTACGGCAGTTGATCGGCGATGTCTGGGAGTGGACGGCGAGCGACTTCCAGCCGTACCCGGGCTTCGAGGCGTTCCCGTACAAGGAGTACTCGGAGGTGTTCTTCGGCCCCGAGCACAAGGTGCTGCGCGGCGGTTCGTTCGCCGTCGACGCGGTGGCCTGCCGGGGCACGTTCCGCAACTGGGACTACCCGATCCGGCGGCAGATCTTCTCCGGCTTCCGCACCGCCCGTTCCGCGGAGGGCGTCTGATGTGCCGTCATCTGGCGTATCTGGGCGACGAGGAGCCGCTCGGGCGGCTCCTCACGGAGCCCCCGCACAGCCTGTACCGCCAGTCCTGGGCGCCCCGGCACCAGCGCTACGGCACCGTCAACGCCGATGGTTTCGGGGTCGGTTGGTACGCCGAGGGCGACCCGGCGCCGGCCCGCTACCGCCGGGCCGGGCCCATCTGGGCGGACCAGTCCTTCGCGGACCTGGCCCGGGTCGTACGGACCTCGGCACTGCTCGCCGCGGTCCGGGACGCCACGCTGGCGGGCGCGGACGCCGAGGCCGCGGCGGCGCCGTACGCGAGCGGGTCGTGGCTGTTCAGCCACAACGGCGCGGTCAAGGGCTGGCCGCGCTCCCTGGCGCCGCTGACCCCGACACTGCCCGCCGCCGACCTGCTGTCGATGGAGGCCCGCAACGACTCGGCGTTCGTCTGGGCCCTGGTCCTCGCCCGCCTCCGCGCCGGCGACGACGAGAGCCAGGCACTGGCCGACACGGTCCTGGAGGTCGCCGAGGCGGCCCCCGGCTCGCGCCTCAACCTCCTCCTCACCAACGGCGAGACCATCGCCGCGACCACCTGGGGCGACACCCTCTGGTACCTGACGTGCTCCCGCGGCACGGTCGTCGCTTCCGAGCCCTATGACGACGATCCGCACTGGCAGGAGGTCCCCGACCGCACCCTGCTCGCGGCGAGCCGCACCGACGTGCTGCTCACCCCACTGAAGGAGCCGAGTGACGCCGCCTCGGCCATCGCACCGTCGAAGGAGCCCCGTACGTGAGCCCGTTCCTTCTCACCCGCACCCTGCCCGAGGACGCCACCGAGGCCGCCCTGCGCGCCGACGTCCTGCGCGGCCTGACCCGCACACCGAAGACCCTGCCGCCGAAGTGGTTCTACGACGCCCACGGCAGCGAACTCTTCGACCGGATCACGGAGTTGCCCGAGTACTACCCGACCCGCGCCGAGCGGGAGATCCTCGTCGCCCGGGCCGGCGAGATCGCGGCGGCCTCCGGTGCCCGCACCCTCGTCGAGCTGGGCTCCGGCTCCTCGGAGAAGACGCGGTACGTCATCGCCGCGCTGAGCGACCTGCACACGTACGTGCCCGTCGACGTCAGCGAGAGCGCCCTCACGCAGGCCGGGCACGCGTTGATCGCGGAGCGGCCGGCGCTGAACGTGCACGCCCTGATCGCCGACTTCACGGCCGAGCTCGCCCTGCCCGGGACACCGGGCCCCCGGCTGGTGGCGTTCCTCGGCGGCACGATCGGCAATCTGCTGCCGGCCGAGCGGGCGGAGTTCTTCACCTCGGTCCGCGCCCTGCTCTCCCCCGGCGACGCCCTGCTGCTCGGCACAGACCTCGTCAAGGACGAGAACGTGCTGGTGAGGGCATACGACGACGCGGCAGGGGTGACGGCGGCGTTCAACAAGAACGTCCTGACCGTCGTCGACCGCGAACTGGGGGCCGACTTCGATCCCGGCGCGTTCGACCATGTGGCGCTCTGGGACGCGGAGAACGAGTGGATCGAGATGCGGCTGCGCTCCCGTACGGCACAGACCGTGAAGATCCCCGCGCTGGATCTCGCCATCGACTTCGCGGCGGGCGAGGAGCTGCACACCGAGGTGTCGGCGAAGTTCCGGAAGGAGGGTGTGCGGGCCGAACTGTCCGCCGCGGGCCTGGAACTGGCCCACTGGTGGACGGACGAACAGGGCCGGTTCGCGCTGTCGCTGAGCACGGTGCGGTGACGGACGGCTCGCGCTCCGCCGCCACCTGGGGCACGGTGGAGCCATGACGAATCACACCTATCGGGTGACCGAGATCGTCGGCACCTCGCCCGACGGCGTCGACCAGGCCATCCGCAACGGCATCGGCCGTGCCTCAGAGACCCTCCGGAACCTCGACTGGTTCGAGGTGACCCAGGTGCGGGGCCAGATCGAGGCCGGACAGGTCGCGCACTGGCAGGTGGGCCTGAAGGTGGGCTTCCGCCTGGACGAGTCGGACTAGCGGCACCGGCTCAGGTCCGCCCCTCCCGCTCCTGCGCGGTCCTCAGCGCGGCGGAGGGGGCGGTCCAGCGCGCCCGTACGACGGTGAATCCGGCCCGTTCGGCGTCCTCGCAGACCAGTTCGTCGTCGTCCACCAGCACCCGGATCTCACGGGTGCGGGCGAGCCGGCGGAGGGTCTCCAGCTTGGTTCGCCGGGCGGGCCTGCGGTCGTTGTCGCGCCGCATGTGGACACGGCCCTCGGGCAGTCCCTGGGCGGCGAGCCAGTCGAGCGTGTCCTGTCGGCAGCGCTCGGGCCGGCCGGTGAGATAGACGACCTCGCACTCCTCGGCGCTCTCCAGGACCAGCGCGATGCCCTGCGCGAGGGGTGGGTCCAGGGGCGCGGCGGCGAAGAAGCCGTCCCAGTCGCGGGGCTTGCGCTCCAGGAAGCGCTGCCGGTGAGCCGTGTCCGCGAGGGTGTTGTCCAGGTCGAACACGGCGACGGGCGGTCTGCTGCTGTCGGTCACGCGCTCCACCCTAGAACCCGGCAACCCCATGGGCGGCCAATTGTTAATGGGATCCATTTTCATGTAGCGTCCTCGGTGCTCGCTGTCCCACCGAGGAGGTCCCTGTCATGGCTGTCCCCAAGCGGAAGATGTCCCGCAGCAACACCCGTCACCGCCGCGCGCAGTGGAAGGCGACCACCCCGTCACTGGTGCCCGTCACGATCGACGGCGTCCAGCACCTCGTACCGCAGAACCTCGTGAAGGCCTACGAGCGCGGCCTGCTGCGTCCCGAGGGCTGAGCCCCGATGCCCTACGACCGTCTGCCGGTCACCGTCCTGTCCGGGTTCCTCGGGGCGGGCAAGACCACGCTGCTCAACCATGTCCTGGCCAACCGCGAGGGCCTGCGCGTCGCCGTGATCGTCAATGACATGAGCGAGGTCAACATCGACGCCGCCCTGGTGCGGGGCGGCGAGGCCGCGCTGTCGCGGACCGAGGAACGCCTGGTCGAGATGACCAACGGCTGTATCTGCTGCACCCTCCGCGACGATCTGCTGGAGGAGGTGGACCGGCTGGCCCGGGAGGGCCGCTTCGACCACCTGCTCATCGAGTCGTCGGGCATCTCGGAACCGATGCCCGTCGCGGCCACCTTCGCGTTCGCCCGCGACGACGGGGCCACGCTCGGGGACGTCGCCCGCCTGGACACCATGGTCACGGTCGTGGACGCGGCCAACTTCCTGCCCGAGCTGGACAGCGGCGACGAACTGGCCGAGCGCGGGCTCGCCCCCTTCGAGGACGACGAGCGCACGGTCAGCGATCTGCTCGTCGACCAGATCGAGTTCGCGGACGTCATCGTCCTCAACAAGCTCGACCTGGTGGACACGGACGCCGCGACCCGGCTGCGGGCGGCGTTGCACCGGCTGAACCCCGTCGCCCGGATCGTCGACGCACGCCACGCCCGCGTGGACCTCCAACAGGTCCTGGGCACCGGCCTGTTCGACCTGGAGCGCGCCCAACAGGCGCCGGGCTGGGTCCGGGAACTCAACGGCGAGCATGTCCCCGAGACCGAGGAGTACGGCGTCTCCTCCACGGTCTTCCGCTCCGAACTCCCCTTCCATCCGGCCCGGTTGTGGACGTTCGTGACGGAGCACCTGGACGGCGGCGCGTACGGCCGCGTCCTCCGCTCCAAGGGCTTCTTCACCCTGGCCAGCCGCCCCCACGTCACCGGCCTGTGGTCACAGGCCGGCTCGGTGGCCCGCTTCGAGCCGTCCGCGGCGCGCGACGACGAGGCACCGTACGCGCAGGAACTGGTGTTCATCGGCACGGGGTTGGACCACGCGGAGCTGCACAGGGCACTCGCGACTTGCCTCATGGCGCCGGACGACGGCACGCTTTCCCCGGACCCCTTCCCGGCGTGGGACACGTACGGCATCGACGACGCCTGCGAGCACGAGGGCGTTCACGCGGCGGCCCCCTTGTAGCAGCGGGTCACTGCGCTGTGCGTTCCGTGATCAGTCGGTGGCACTGCCGCGCTCGTTCCGCCATCTCCGCCTCCGCACCGGCGAGTTCGGCCAGGTAGTGCAGCAGGTCTGTGATGGCGTCGCGATCCGGATCCTGTGCGAGGAACGCCAGAACGTCCTCGGTGGGGTCCGTCTCCGGTTCGAGCAACAGCGTCCGGAACAGGCCGAAGAACCGCGTGGAGTCAGCGTCCGGCGTCTGTGGCGAAGAGCTGAGCAGTTCGCTCCACCGCGCCCGGACGGTCGCGGGGCCCGACACGATCGTGTCCAGCATGAGCCTTTCGAACAGAAAGGCAGGATTTTCCGGCTCGGATGCGTCCGCCGCCGTGAGATCCTCCCGCGCACGATCGTGGTTGTCCGCCTCCCGGTGAGTGACGCCTCGCCGCCCGAGCGCCCAGGAGTACCCGGGATCGAGTTCGAGTGCGGCGGTGAAGTCGGCGATGGCCTCCTCGAAGTGGCCGGCCTGCCGGTGGGCTTCACCTCGCTGGGCAAAGACCCAGTCCAAAGTGGCATCGACGGTGAGGGCCGCGGTGAGGTCGGCGATGGCTTCGTCGTAGTGGCCCGCCACCCGATGGGCGCGGCCGCGGGACCCCAGCACCCAGACGTCATCCGGTACGAGCTCGAGAGCCGCCGTAAAATCGGCGACGGCCTCCTCGTAGCGGCCCGCCAGCCGGTGGACCTCACCGCGCTGCGCGAGCGCCCAGTCATACTCTGGGGCGAGAGCGAGGGCCGCGGTGAGATCGGCGACGGCCTCGTCGAGCCGGCCCAGTCCCCGATACGCCTGACCACGGGAGCCCAGAGTCCAGGCGTCATCGGGTACGAGGTCGAGGGCGGCGGTGAAGTCGGCGACGGCCTCCTCGTAGCGGCCCGCCAGCCGGTGGACCTCACCGCGCTGCGCGAGCGCCCACTCGTAGTCCGGGGCGAGGTCCAGGGCGGCGCTGAGATCGGCGACGGCCTCCTCGTAACGCCCCGCCTGCTTATGGGCCTGGCCTCGGGAGCCCAGAGTCCAGGCGTCAACCGGGCCGAGGTCGAGTGCGGCGGTCAGATCGGCCACCGCGTCTTCGCAGCGGCCCGTCAGTCGCAGGGCTTCACCGCGTTGGGCAAGGGCCCATCGGTCCCCGGGATAGAGCTCCAGAGCCGCGGTCAGGTCCGCCACCGCTTCGTCGTAACAGCCCGCCAGCCGGTGCACAAGGCCCCGGGAACCCAGCGCCCAGTGCAGGTCGGGGGCGAGAGCGAGGGCCGCGGTGAGGTCGGCGACGGCCTCCTCAGGGCGACCCGCCTGCTGATGGGCCTGGCCTCGGGACCCCAGAGCGAACGCGTTGGCGGGATCGAGACCAAGGGCGGCCGTGAAGTCGGCGACCGCCTCCTCGTGGTGACCCGCCAGCCGGTGCGCTTCACCGCGCGTTTCGAGCGCCCAGGCGTAGTCGGGCGCGAGGTCGAGGGCCGCCGTCAGATCCGCGACGGCCTCCTCGTAGCGGCCCGCCAGCCGGTGGGCCTCACCCCGCTGCGCGAGCGCCCACACGTACTGGGGATCCATCCCGATCGCCGCGGACAGGTCGGCGATGCTCTCGTCCAACCGCCCCGCCTGACGGTGAGCCTGACCGCGGGCCGCGAAGACGAAGGCCGATCCGGGCGAGAGCTCGAGGGCCGCGGTGAGATCGGCCACGGCCTCCTCATGGCGGCCCGCCAACCGGTGGGTCTCACCTCGCTCTGTCAGCGCCCAGTCGAGCGTGGGGTCCAGCTCGAGCGCGGCTGTGAGATCGGCGACGGCCTCCTCGTAACGCTCCATGCGCTGAAGCGCCTGGCCACGGGACCCCAGAGCGAACGCGTTGGCGGGATCGAGACCAAGGGCGGCCGTGAAGTCGGCGACCGCCTCCTCGTGGTGACCCGCCAGCCGGTGCGCTTCACCGCGCGTTTCGAGCGCCCAGGCGTAGTCGGGCGCGAGGTCGAGGACCGCCGTGAAGTCGGCCACCGCCTCCTCGTAACGCCCCGCCAGCCGGTAAGCCTCACCCCGCTGCGCAAGCGCCCACGTGTAGTGCGGATCGATCTCGAGCGCGGCGTTGAGATCGGCCACGGCTTCCTCGTAGTAACCCGCCTGACGGTGAGCCTGGCCGCGGAACGCGAGCAGCCAGTCGAGGGCGGGGCCGGTCTCGAGCGCGGCCGTGAAGTCGGCCACGGCCTCCTCGTAACGGCCGCACTGACCGTGCGCTTCGCCACGTTCGGCCAGGACCCAGGCAACGCCGGGGTCCAGTTCGAGCGCGGCCGTGAGGTCTGCCACGGCTTCCTCGTGGCGACCTGCCTGACGGTGAGCCTGGCCACGGCATCCCAGGGCGAGTGCGTGCCCGGGGTCGATCTCCAGGACGGCGGTGAAGTCGGCGATCGCCTCGTCGTAGTGGCCCGCCACCCGGTGCGCTTCGCCGCGGGCTCCGAGGGCGTCCTCGCGGACCGTGGGGTCGAGTTCGCAGGCGGCGGTGAGATCGGCCACGGCCTCCTCGTAGTGACCCGCCTCGATGTGAGCCAGACCGCGCCGGCCGAGGGCGCCGGCGTTCCGGGCGTCGGCCTGAAGGACCGTGGTCAAGGCGGCGATGACCTCGTCCCAACGGCCCAGCTGAGACAGTGCCTCGATGCGGACCTCCATGACCCAGTCGAGGGTCGGGTCCAGCTCGAGGGCGGCGGTCAGGTCGGCGATCGCCTCCTCGTAGCGGCCGGCTTCCTGATGGACCTGCCCTCGGCTTCCGAGGGCGAAGGCGTTCCGGGCGTCGGCCTCGAGGGCGGCGGTGAAGTCGGCCAGGGCTTCCTCGTGACGACCCGCCAGCCGGAGGGCCTCGCCCCGCTCGGCGAGGACCCAGCCGAGCGTCGGGTCCAGCTCGAGGGCGGCGGTGAAGTCGGCCAGGGCCTCCTCGTGACGACCCGCCAGCCGGAGGGCCAGACCGCGAGCCCCCAGGACCCAGTCGACGGCGGGGACGAGGTCGAGCGCCACGGTGAAGTCGGCCACGGCTTCCTCGTAGGCACCCATCAGCCGGTGGGTGTCCGCCCGGTCGGTCAGGACCCAGTCGAGAGCGGGTTCGAAGACGAGCGCGGCCGTGAAGTCGGCCACGGCCTCCTCGTAGCGGCCCGCGTCACGGTGGGCCCGGCCACGGCACCCGAGGGCGAAGGCGTTCTTGGCGTTGAGGCCGAGGGCCGCGGTGAGGTCGGTGACGGCCTCGGCGCTGCGGCCGGCCATCCGGTGGGTCTCACCTCGCTCGGCCAGCGCCCAGTCGAGGGTGGGTTCGATGGCGAGCGCGGCCGTGAAGTCGGCGATCGCTTCGTCGTAGCGTTCGGCCAGGCGGTGCACCTGACCACGGCACCCGAGGGCGAAGGCGTTCTTGGCGTTGAGGCCGAGGGCCGCGGTGAGGTCGGCGATGGCGTCCGCGTAGCGGCCGGCCTGAGAGTTGGCTTCTCCTCGTACGGCCAGCGCCCAGTCGGTCGTGGGTTCGATGGCGAGCGCGGCCGTGAAGTCGGAGATCGCCTGGCCGGGGCGTCCGGCCAGGCGATGGGCTTCACCTCGCTGGGAGAGGGCGAACGCGTCCTGCGGATCGATGTCGAGTGCGGCCGTGAGGTCGACGATGGCTTCCTCGATCCGTCCGGCCTGGACCAGGATTCCCCCACGAGCGCCGAGCGCCCAGGCGTCGCCCGGGCTCAGAGTGAGCGCGGTCGCGACGTCACCGAGCGCGGAATCGATGTGGCCGAGCAGCCGGTGGGCCTCACTGCGATACGCCCAGGCGCGGGCGTTGCGGGGGTCTGTGGCGACGGCGAAGTCCAGTTCGGCCAGGGCTTCCTCTTCCCGGTTGTCGAGGTACAGCATGCGGCCGCGATAACTGTGGGCCCAGGACCGTGCGCCGGTGCTCAGACCGGCGTGACGGAGCAGGGTGCCGAGAACCGTCAGACCGGGATCGTCTCCGGCGACGGCGTTCTGGAGGCGGCTCGTCCAGTCGAGGAGGGCGGCGTCGTCGGTGTCGCGGGCCGCCGTCCCCAGGGTGTCGGCCCACTGCCGCAGGATCGCCGTGTCATGGCCGGCGGCATGGACGGTCAGTTCCGCCGCGGCCGGCAGTTCGGCCGCGGGATGTGCGCACAGCCGGTGGTAGGTCTCGTCCAGACGGTGCCGCCGCCAGCCGGGATCGTCCCACCGTTTCGCCTCCGGAAGGCCCCGCTCCGTATCGGCCCGCCAGGCGGCGTGCGCCTCGGCGAGCCGCAGATGCGCCGCGGTCCAGCGCTGGGGGGACTGTGCGCGCTGCTGGCGGACCATGCTCGACCGCACCACCGCGTGGTACTGCTTGAAGTCACCGTGGCCACTGACAAAGGGCTGCCGGCACAGCCACTCCCACAGTCCTTCCGCCTCCTGCGGTACCGCCGCGGTGAAGACGTCCTCGTTCAGATACGGCGCGATCGCGCACGCCAGCACGGTCTCACGGTGTCGCAGGTCCGGGATCCACTGCACGAAGCGCTTGACCGCGCTGTCCACAACGTCCCCGCCCGCGTCCACGTCGTCGGCGGAGTCGGGCCGTGCCAGGGCCAGGAGTTCGACCAGCAGCGGCAACCCCATCGACAGTCGCAGCACCGCCTCCACCACCGCGGTCTCCGTCACGCCCCGCGCGGCGAGCAACGTCCGGGTCTCCGCCTCGGTGAAGACGTCCAGCGGTACGTCCGCCACCCACGCGCGCAGGGAGGACCACTCCCGTTCCCCGAGTTCGTCACGCCCGGCCAGCACCACCACGACATTGGCCGACAGCGGTCCGTAAGCGTCCTGCAACAGGTCACGCAGCCACTCGTCCAGGTAGCGGGCGGTCTCCTCCCACGTGTCGAAGAACAGCACCACCCAGCGGTGCCCGTCGCACAGCCGGCCCAGCTCAGCGACGAACGCGCGGCTCAGTCCGGTCGGGTCGCCGCCCCGTCCTCGCCGCTCATGCGCCCTCAATCCGGCCTGCAGGCGGTGCACCCCCTGAGCGACGGTGTCCGGGCTGGCCATCGCGGCGACCGTACTCACCACCGGAACCAGCGACGCCGCACCGAGTAACACCTCCGCCCCCACCCGGCTCGACGCCGACACCTCGCCCTCGGCCGCGCCTGACGCCGCCGTCGGTTCCGCGGCCGCCTCCTGCTCCCGCCGGTACCGCTCGGCCGCCCGGTCGAAGTCCTTGAGCCGGCCCGTCTGCTGACCGAGCTGGCGGGCCATCTCCGTCATGGCCTGGTGCACGTCGTGGACGTCGTTCTCGTCCACCACCGCGGTCACCGCGTCCGCGCGTCGCGCCGCCTCCTGCCATTGACGCAGCAGGGTGGACTTGCCCACCCCGCCGACGCCCCGCACATGGAACAGGAAGGCGGCCGGATCCGTCTCCGCGAGGGGGTCCTTCGCCAGGTTCTCGACGAACAGCGAGATCTGGGCACGACGGCCCACGAAATGCGCTTGCGCCCCTTGCCGGATGAGTTCACCGCGCGACCGGCCCCTGCGTTCTGCCCCCGTCATGCCCCAACCCCCTGCTCGGCCCGCCGAGCCCCTTCGTCTTCGGTGTCCCCGATCCGCACGGGGAAAACGCCAGAGGAAGAATGCCTCCCCACTGGAATACCAACCACCTCCCCCGGCGTCGAATAGATGTCCCCGGCACATCGCGGACGGATACGACGCGGACCACGGAGTCAGCACAGGAGGCCGGCAGATGCCCACCGAGTCGAAAGCACGCGGTTCCTCCGGCTCGCCACGGACGTCGGCGCGCCTCTCCGTCCTCGACCGTTCCCGCACCCGCGAGGGGCACTCGAACGCCGAGGCGCTGCGCGACACCGTGCGGTTCGCGCAGGAGGTGGAGGCTCTCGGCTATCACCGGTTCTGGGTGTCGGAGCATCACGGCGTGCCCGGTGTCGCCGGTTCCGCGCCGACGGTCCTGGCGGCGGCCGTGGCGGCCGCGACGCGGCGCATCCGGGTCGGCACGGGCGGCGTGATGCTGCCGAACCACCGCCCCCTGGTCGTGGCCGAACAGTTCGGCGTGCTGGAGTCCCTCTTCCCCGGCCGTGTCGACATGGGCCTGGGCCGCTCGGTCGGCTTCACGGACGGCGTCCGCAAGGCGGTGGGCCGCGACAAGGACGCCGCCGACGACTTCGCCGCCCAGCTCGACGAACTGCTCGGCTGGTTCACCGGCACCTCCCCGACCGGGGTCCACGCCCGCCCCGCGGAGGGCCTGACCGTCCCGCCCTTCGTCCTCGCGATGGGCGAGGGCGCCGCCGTCGCCGCCCGGGCGGGCCTGCCCATGGTCATCGGCGACCTCCGCAACCGCGAGAAGATGCGGCGCGGCATCGACCACTACCGCAACCACTTCCGCCCCTCCCCCTGGGCGCCGGAGCCGTACGTCGTCATCTCCGGCACGATCGCG
Organism: Streptomyces sp. NBC_00019; assembly: GCF_045041015.1. Taxonomy (NCBI): domain Bacteria; kingdom Bacillati; phylum Actinomycetota; class Actinomycetes; order Kitasatosporales; family Streptomycetaceae; genus Streptomyces; species Streptomyces sp. NBC_00019. The sequence continues at coordinate 9,078,944 of NZ_CP108302.1, read as the reverse complement.
GTCGCCGCCACCCCCTACGAGGCCCGCCGCCTCCTGATCCCGGAGGCCTGGTCCATGGCCCACTCCCGCACCCACGGCACCTTCCCACCCCTGCCTGCCGCGGAGCGCGTCGAGGCACTCACCATGACCGCCAAGGAACGCGACCTCTACGAGTCCGGCCTCACCGGCCACATCGCCGGCACGGAGGACCAGGTGGCGCACGAGCTGGAGACCGTACTCAAGGAGACGGGCGCGCAGGAGGTCCTCGTCACCACCAGCACGCACGACCGTGACGCGCTGCTGGACTCCTACCGACGGCTCGCCCGGATCGTGGACAGGGCGCGGGTTCCCTCCGCGTAGGACACAGAGGGAACAGCCTCAGAAGAGCGCTACCACGGCCTGCTGCACGGCGGTCGCCGCACCGGCCGGCGCCGCCACGGTCCGGCCCATGACGCCGATGGTGTCGGATGCGCTCTCGATGGTGCCGCGCTGGTCCGCAGGATTGCCGAGAGCCTGCTCGATGCGGTCGGCGGCCCGCAGTCCTGCGTCACGGTTCTCGTCGGCCTCGAGCACGATCTCAAGGGTGTGGACGTCGACATCCCCCGGGACGTGCTGGCCGTGTTCACCGGGGTCTCCGGGTTGGGGAAGTCGTCGTTGGCGTTCGGGACGATCTACGCCGAGGCGCAGCGGCGGTACTTCGAGTCCGTCGCGCCGTACGCCCGCAGGCTGATCCATCAGGTGGGGGCGCCGAAGGTCGGGGAGATCACCGAGCTGCCGCCGGCGGTGTCGCTGCAGCAGCGGCGTTCGGCGCCGACGTCCCGTTCGTCCGTGGGGACGGTCACCAACCTCTCGAACTCCTTGCGGATGCTGTTCTCCCGGGCCGGTGACCACCCGGCGGGGGCCGAGCGGCTCGACTCCGACGCCTTCTCGCCCCATACCGCGGCCGGGGCGTGTCCGGAGTGTCATGGGCTGGGCCAAGTGCACCGGACCACCGAGGAGTTGCTGGTCCCCGATCCGTCGCTGTCGATCCGGGAGGGTGCGATCGCGGCGTGGCCCGGCACCTGGCAGGGGAAGAACCTGCGGGACATCCTGGACGCGCTCGGGTAAGACGTGGACCGGGCGTGGCGCGAGCTGCCCGCCGAGGCGCGGGAGTGCATCCTGTTCACCGACGGGCAGCCGGTGGTCACGGTGCACCCGGTGCGGGACGCGGACCGTATCCAACGGCCGTACCCGGGCACCGACGGCCGGCGCGGCTAGTCGTTCGGCTGGGTGAAGCGGATGCTGTTGCCGAAGGGGTCGCGTACGCCGCAGTCGATGCCGTACGGGCGCTCGGTGGGTTCATCGGTGATCTCGACGCCGCGGCCGCGCAGGGTCTCGCACGTCTTGCGGCAGTCGTCGGTGCTGAAGATGAGGTGGCCGCCCATGGCGCCCTTGGTGAGAAGGTCGCGGACCTGGGCCGCCGTCTCCTCGGACAGCGCCGGCTGCCCCGGTCGCTCCAGCAGGATCTGCCGGTCCGGGTGGCCGGGGACGTTGACGGTGAGCCAGCGCATGAAGCCGAGGTCGGCGTCGGTGTTGACCTCCAGGCCGAGCTTGCCGACGTAGAAGTCGAGGGCCTCGTCCTGGTCGAGGACGTAGATCTGTGAGTGTGTGATGGCGGTGAACATGCGCCTCACGCTACCGAGCGGGCCGGACGAAAACTTATCCAAAACTGCTCAGTCGGCCGAGGCCCTCGGCCGGGTCCACGCCTTCGTGAAGCACGTGGGTACGGCGATCGCCGAGGTCTGCTTGCGGTACGTCCTCGGTGACCGGCCGACGATGTCGCTGAAGGTGCGGCTGAACGTCCCCGGGCTGCCGAAGCCGACCGCGAAGCAGATGTCGGTCACGCTGCGGTCTGTCTCCCGCAGCAGGAACATCGCCCGCTCGACACGGCGCCGCTGGAGATAGCGGTGCGGTGTCTCGCCGAACGTGGCGCGGAAGGTGCGGGTGAAGTGCGCCGGGGACACATGGGCGATCCGGGCCAGGGCCGGTACGTCCAGCGGCTGCGCGTAGGCGCGGTCCATGGCGTCCCGGGCCCGCAGCATGCGGCGGTTGGTCTCTTCGGCGGCGCGGCTCACACCGCCATCACATCACCTGTGCGACCAGCGCCGAGTGGATCCAGCCGGGTCGGTGCGACGTCGCGGGCTGGGCGGCCAGCGCGAGGGAGCGGCGGTCGGCGTGGCTGCCGGGCGGGATGACGTCCCGTACCTCCACCTCGGCCACCAGCCCCCGCGCCGACACCACCCGCCACACCGAGGCGAGCAGGGTGTCCTCGCCGACGAAGGCGGGCGCGGTGCTGGCCATGCCGCCGTCGAGCCGGTAGCGCAGCCGCACCGGCTGGACGGGGACCCCGGCGTCCAGGGCGGCCTGGAAGACGGCCCGGCGGAAGGTGCCCTGGGCGCGGCCGCACCAGGTGCTGCCCTCGGGGAAGACCGCGACCGCCTGCCCGCCGCGGAGCCCCTGTGCGATCCGGGCGACCGTGTCCGGGAGGGCGCGCAGCCGGTCCCGCTCGATGAACAGCGCTGCCCGGGCCACCACCGCGCCCGCCACCGGCCACTGTCGGATCTCGGTCTTGGCGACCATCCGGGCCGGGCGCACGGCGGCGAGCAGCGGGATGTCCAGCCAGGAGATGTGGTTGGCGACCAGGAGCAGTCCGCCGGTGGGCGCGGCGGCGCCGGTGACCCGGACCCGGACCCCCGCGGCCCGTACGATCCACCGGCACCACCGCCTCACGGACTCGGCGGGGATCAGCCCGCCGAGCGGCGACAGCACGACCCCGGCGAGCACCAGGACCAGAACCGCCGCCAGACGCAGCACGGCGCGCGGTACCGCCGTGCCGGACCCCGTCGGCTCCACACACGCCCCGGGGGTGCAGGGCGCGCTGGGCAGCCAGACGCTCATCAGGCCGGTACGAGGGAGAGGAAGTGCCGCAGATAGCGCGGGTTGACCCGGCGCATCGACAGCAGCACGTACAGGTCGGCGACCCCGAAGTCCGGGTCGTGGGCGGGCTTCCCGCAGACCCAGGCGCCGAGGCGGAGGTAGCCGCGCAGCAGGGCGGGCAGCTCACCGCGGCCGGCGGCGGGCTGTCCCGGGACCCAGGGCAGCAGCGGGCGTACGCGGTACTCCTCCGGCGCCAGGTGCTTGTCCCGCACCCGCTCCCAGGTCGCCGACGCCAGCGCACCGCCGTCCGCGAGCGGGATCGAGCAGCAGCCGGCCAGCCACTCGTGGCCGCGGTCGAGCATGTAGCGGGCGATACCGGCCCAGATGAGCCCGATGACGGCACCGTCCCGGTGGTCGGGGTGCACGCAGGAGCGGCCGACCTCGACGAGGCCGGGACGGAGGGCGTCGATGCGGGACAGGTCGAACTCGCTCTCCGAGTACAGCCGTCCGGCCACCGCGGCCCGCTCCGGCGGCAGCAGTCGATAGGTGCCGACGACCTGGCCGGTGAGGGTGTCGGTGACGAGCAGGTGGTCGCAGTAGGCGTCGAAGGGATCGATGTCGTGGCCCGGCTGCGGGGAGGACAGCAGGGCGCCCATCTCCCCGGCGAACACGTCGTGGCGCAGCCGCTGGGCGGCGCGTACGTCGGACTCGTCACGGGCGAGGGTGACGGTGTAGCGGGTGGGAGCGGCGGAGAGGGGCGGGGAGTCGAGAGCGGATACGGCGGTCATGGCTCACTCCAGGTCACGGGCCGGTTCGGGGACGGCACCCGGTGGGCCGGTTGATCCGGCCCGCACCCTCTGTTCTTCCTACGCCGATTGGCGTGTACGTGACCGGTTCCGGGAGCGCTGATGTGGGGAGGTTGAACGGCTCGGGCCGGATGTCCGGGGTGCCGGGCTCCGTCGACGGGCCGGTGTCGGACAGATGGCCGGCAGGAGGCAACCCCCGGACCCGGAGGACCGTCTCCCTTCTGGAGCTGATCACCGGGAACGGAGGCGCACGCGCGTGGGGGAACTGTCGGTACAGGTGCTGGAGGAGTTGCCCTGGGAGCGGCTGACGTCGATGTATCCCGGCGTGTCGATCCAGGAGGCTCGCCGGGTGCTGCTCCATCTCCTGCGCAGCGGTCCGGCGTCGACGGAGGACGACTGCTGGCCGCTGTTCTCCGCGCTCGCGCAACAGGAGCTCGGTGTCGGCTCGGCGGCCACGGCCACCCTGCCGTTCGTCGTCGCGCTCGCCGCCGACCCCGGCACGGGCGCCCGCGCCACGCTCGTCGAGCTGCTGGACAGCCTGGCCTCGTGTGCGAAGCACTGCGCGCCGCACCTGGTGGACCCGGGCTGGCCGGAAGCCTGGGAACAGGAGCGCGCCACGATCCAGTCCCTGCTCTCCGACCCGGATCCGACGGTGCGACGGCTGGCCGTGCCCCTCGCGGACGGCTCCGCTCGGCTGCTGGAGCGGTGGCGGGCCGAGCCGGATCTGTCGGTACGACTGCCCGTGCTGTTCATGCTGGGACGGCTCCCCGAGGACACCGAGGTCCGCGCGGTCCTGGCCGAGGCGCTCGGCGACGACGACCCCGTCGTACGGCTCGCGGCCGTGCACGCCGCCTCGGAGACGGACCCCGGGATCGCGCTGCGGGAACGGGAGCAACTGCTGGCGGCCCTCGTCGACCCCTCCGTTCGGTCACGCCGGGAGGCCGTCTGGTACAGGCCGGACGTGGAGTACCCGTACACCCGCGAGGATGTCGCCTTCTGGACAGCCGTCCTGTTCGAGGACATGCCCGCCGAGGCGACCGCGTTCCTGGCCCGGCTGGCGGCGACGGCTGACCCTGGCGAGGACACCGACCTGCTGCGGGCCGTGCTGAACCACTCCTGGCAGCTGCTGACCCGTCGGCGGTCCGTCGAACCCGCGCTGATCCCGCTCGCCGCCGGTCTCCTGGACCACCCCGACCCCGCCGTGCGCTATCGGGCCGTCCATCTCCTCGCCGCTCTCGGATCCGGGGCCGCCGCACACGCCGACCGGCTGGCCGCACTGCTCGACGACCCCGGCGAGGACGAGTTCCTGGAGGGCTCCGTCGGCGAGCAGGCCCGCTGGGCGCTGGCCCGGATGGACGACGCGAGGGCGCTGCCGGGCCTGGTCGAGGGACTGTGTGCGACATGGCGCGGGCGCCAGGGCCGGGGCTATGTCATCAGCGACCCGCGCAGCCCCGACCTCGCGGACGTCCTGGGCCCGCTCCAGGCGCACGCGGGCACTCTGCTGCCGGCGCTGCGGGAGGAGCTGCGGCGGGAACTGGCCGACCCCGACCTGCCCGGCTCGGTGCCGGCCGACCTCCTGGCGACGCTCAAGGCCTGGGGACCGGTCGCGTTGCCCGCGCTGCCGGAGGTCACGGCCTACCTGGCGGACCGCTTCCGCTGGCACGACGCCGCCGAGGCACTGGCGGCGATGGGCCCTGCGGCCGTCTCCGCCGCGCCCGCGATACGCGAGCGGATGGCCCTCGAACCACCGGAGAACCGCCGCTGGCTGCACTGGGTCCTCTGGCGCGTCGGCGGCGCGGACCCGGCCGAGGCGCTCCGGGCGCTCGGGGAGACCCTGCCGAAGCCGGGAGAGCCGCCGTATTTCCCGTTCTCTCAGCTCGCCGACTTCGGCCGCCGGGCCGCACCGTACGCCGACGAGCTGCGGCGCATTCTGGCGGAGGCCGAGGACGTCTTCGGGGTGGACGTGGCCGCGGCCCTGTGGACGGTGACGGAGGAACCCGAGCCCGCCCGCCCGCTCCTGGAGGAGCAGGTTCTCGCGTTCGCCTCGGGCGGCCACGAGCTCTACGGACTGTTCCACTCCGCGTTGCGGACGCTGATCCGCTTCCGCGCGATCGGCCCGACGGTACGGGACGCCCTGCGGGCCCTGCGCGACCAGGACCGTCGCATCTCGGCGTACGGCGACTATCGCGCGATCCTCCAGGACGAGGAGTTCCGCGAGCTGATCGACGAGGCGCTGGCCGTGTGAACTTGGCGGGACCGGGGATGAGCACCACGCCCGGTCCCGCCCGTCCGCACTGGACGGCGAACGGTCGGTGAGGGGCGCTACCGCTTCGCCACCTTGCGTGTGGCCCGCAACCACTCCTTGTTCATGCCGGTGATGGAGACGAGCGGGATGCCCTTGGGGCAGGCGGTCGCGCATTCGCCGGTCAACGTGCAGCCTCCGAAGCCCTCTTCGTCCATCTGCGCCACCATGTCCAGCACCCGGGTTTCCCGCTCGGGGGAGCCCTGCGGCAGCACGTTGAGATGGTTGACCTTGGCCGAGGTGAAGAGCATCGCGGCCCCGTTGGGGCAGGCGGCGACGCAGGCTCCGCAGCCGATGCACTCCGCGTGCTCGAACGCGAAGTCCGCATCCGGCTTCGGGACCGGCGTGGCGTGGGCTTCCGGTGCGGCGCCGGTGGGTGCGGTGATGTAGCCGCCGGCCTGGATGATCCGGTCGAAGGCGGTGCGGTCCACGACCAGGTCCTTGATCACCGGGAACGCCGACGCCCGCCACGGCTCGATGTCGATCGTGTCGCCGTCCTTGAAGGACCGCATGTGCAACTGACACGTCGTGGTGCGCTCCGGGCCGTGCGCGTCGCCGTTGATGACCAGCGAGCAGGCGCCGCAGATCCCCTCACGGCAGTCGTGGTCGAAGGCGACCGGGTCCCCGCCCCTGAGAATCAGCTCCTCGTTGAGGGTGTCGAGCATCTCCAGGAACGACATGTCCGAGGAGATGCCGTCCACCTCGTAGGTGGACATGGCGCCGTCGGCGTCGGCGTTCTTCTGCCGCCAGACGCGCAGGGTGAGCTTCATGCGTAGCTCCGCTGAGTGGGATGAACGTACTCGAAGACCAGGTCTTCCTTGTGCAGAACAGGGGCGTCACCGGTCCCGGTGAACTCCCACGCGGCCGCGTAGGCGAACTCCTCGTCCCGGCGGGCCGCCTCCCCCTCCGGGGTCTGGGACTCCTCACGGAAGTGACCGCCGCAGGACTCGGCGCGGTGCAGCGCGTCCAGGCACATCAGTTCGGCGAGTTCCAGGTAGTCGACGACGCGATTCGCCTTCTCCAGCGACTGGTTGAACTCCTCGCCGGTGCCGGGGACCTTGATGCGGCGCCAGAACTCCTCGCGGATCTGCGGAATGCGCTCCAGGGCCTTGCGCAGACCGGAGTCGGTGCGGGCCATGCCGCAGAACTCCCACATCAGTTCGCCGACTTCGCGGTGGAAGGAGTCGGGGGTGCGGTCGCCGTCCACGGACAGCAGGAGGTTCAGCCGGTCCTCGGTCTCCGCCAACACCTCCTGCACCACGGGGTGTTCGGTGGTGACCGCGTCCTGGTGGGGGTTGCGGGCGAGGTAGTCGTTGATGGTGGCCGGCAGGACGAAGTACCCGTCCGCCAGACCCTGCATCAGCGCGGAGGCGCCGAGCCGGTTCGCGCCGTGGTCGGAGAAGTTGGCCTCGCCGATCGCGAACAGCCCGGGGATGGTGGTCTGGAGGTCGTAGTCGACCCACAGCCCGCCCATCGTGTAGTGCACGGCGGGGTAGATCCGCATCGGCACCGCATACGGATCCTCGTCGGTGATCCGCTGGTACATGTCGAAGAGGTTGCCGTATTTGGCCTCGACGGCCTTGCGCCCCATCCGCGCGATGGCATCGGCGAAGTCGAGATAGACGCCCTGGCCCCCGGGGCCCACTCCCCTGCCCTCGTCGCAGACGTTCTTGGCGGCGCGGGAGGCGATGTCCCGCGGGACGAGGTTGCCGAAGGACGGGTAGATGCGCTCCAGGTAGTAGTCGCGCTCGTCCTCGGGGATCCGGTTCGCGGGACGGGTGTCACCCTTGGCCTTCGGCACCCAGATCCGGCCGTCGTTGCGCAGCGACTCGCTCATCAGCGTCAGCTTCGACTGGTGATCGCCGGTACGCGGAATACAGGTGGGGTGGATCTGCGTGAAACACGGGTCGGCGAAGTAGGCGCCGCGCCGGTGGGCCCGCCAGACGGCGGTGGCGTTGGAGTTCATGGCGTTGGTCGACAGATAGAAGACATTGCCGTAACCACCGGAAGCCAGCACGACGGCATCCGCGAAATAGGTGTCGATCTTCCCCGTCACGAGGTCCCGCGCGACGATCCCCCGCGCCTTCCCGTCAATGACGATCAGATCCAGCATCTCGGTGCGCGGGTGCATCTCGATGTTGCCGGCGGCGATCTGCCTGCTGAGCGCCTGGTACGCGCCCAGCAGCAACTGCTGGCCCGTCTGCCCCCGCGCATAGAAGGTCCGCGACACCTGCACACCACCGAACGACCGCGTGTCCAGCAGACCGCCGTACTCCCGCGCGAACGGCACACCCTGCGCAACGCACTGGTCGATGATCTCGACCGAGATCTGGGCAAGCCGGTGCACATTCGACTCCCGCGCCCGGAAGTCCCCGCCCTTGACGGTGTCGTAGAACAGCCGATGAATCGAGTCACCGTCATTGCGGTAATTCTTCGCCGCGTTGATACCGCCCTGCGCGGCGATCGAATGCGCCCGCCGAGGCGAATCCTGATAACAGAACTGCACGACGTTGTAGCCCTGTTCGGCAAGCGTGGCACCCGCGGAACCACCCGCAAGACCGGTACCGACGACAATGACCGTGTGCTTGCGCCGGTTGGCGGGGTTGACCAGTTTGGCCTCGAAGCGGCGCTTGTCCCAGCGCTCGTTGACGGGTCCGGCAGGGGCCTTGCCGTCGACGACCGGCTCACCGGTCTCATAGTCCACGAAGGTAGTCATGTTCAGCTCACCACTCCGGTCATCACGCCCACGGGCACGGCGAGGAAGCCGACCGTGAGCAGCAGCGCGAGGATGTCGGCCGTGGCCTTGAGGGCTCGGTCACGGGTGCGGCTGCCGGCGCCCAGGGTCTGCGCGGCGCTCCAGAAGCCGTGCCGGATGTGCAGGCCCAGGGCCAGTACCGCCAGGATGTAGATGACGTTGCCGTACCAGGTGGAGAAGGTGTCCACGACGTTCTGGTACGGCCGCCCCTCCTGGAAGCCGCCCGAGTGCACGGTGCCGGTCGTCAGGTCCAGCAGGTGCCAGACGATGAACAGGCCGAGGATGATCCCGCCCCAGCGCATGGTCCGCGTCGCGTAGCCGGCCCGCGGCTTCTTGTGCACGTACTTCGTCGGGCGCGCCTTGATGTCGCGGCGGCTGAGCTGGTACGCCGAGGTCGCGTGGGCGATCACCGCGACCACCAGCACCACCCGGATCAGCCACAGCGTCCACTCGTAGTGCATGAAGGGCTCGCCGAGCGTGCGCAGCCAGTGCGCGTAGTGGTTGAACTCGCCCGGCCCGAAGAAGATCTTCAGGTTGCCGATCATGTGGACGACCAGGTACATCAGCATGATCAGCCCGCTGACCGCCATGACGGTCTTCTTGCCGACGGAGCTGTCCCACACCGTGCGTGCCATGGACGGTCGTCGGTCCGTCCGCGTTGCCAGAGCCATGGCTCAAGACGCTAGGGCCCAGAAGCCTGATCGGTCCAAGACATGGTCCGGCTTGATTCGATAGTCAGCGGCTATCGTACGAGGATGCAGTTCCAGCAGCTCCAGTACTTCGTGGCGGTCGCGGAGACCCGGCACTTCACCCGGGCCGCCGACCTCGTCCACGTCGCGCAGCCGTCCCTGTCCCAGCAGATCAAGGCGTTGGAGCGGGAGCTCGGGGCGGACCTGTTCCTGCGGGCCCGGGGCAACATCACGCTCACCGACGCGGGCGAGGCTCTGCTGCCGCTGGCCCGGCGGATCCTCGCCGACGCGGACACGGCCCGGCACGAGGTGCAGGAGCTGGTGCAGCTGCGCAGCGGCCGGGTGCGCCTCGGAGCGACGCCGAGCCTGTGCACGGGTCTGCTGCCGGACGTGCTGCGCGCCTTCCATGACCGCTATCCCGGCATCCGCCTGATGATCGAGGAGGGCGGCTCGCACGATCTCGTACGAGAACTGGCCCGCGGCGCCCTCGACCTCGCGCTGGTCGTCCTCCCGCTGCCGACACCCTCACCGGCCCTGACGACGGTGGAGCTGCTGCGGGAGGACCTGGTCGTGGTGTCGTCCCCGGAGGCGCCCAAGCCGGGCGACGGCCGGCGCGCCGTACGCATCGCCGACCTGGAGGGCGAGCGTCTGGTGATGTTCCGGCACGGCTACGACCTGCGTGAACTGACGGTCGCCGCATGCCGCGCCGAGGGCTTCGAGCCCGACTTCGCGGTGGAGGGCGGCGAGATGGACGCGGTCCTGGGCTTCGTCCGGGCGGGGCTGGGCGTGGCGGTCGTACCGCGCATGGTGGCCGCGCGCTCGGGGCGGGGGCTACGGGTCACACCGCTGGCCCGGCCGGGGCTGCACCGGACCATCGCGCTGGCCCACCGCAGCGACGTGGCCCCGCCTCGGGCGGCGCGGGAGTTGCAGCGTATGTTGCTGGAACGCTGAGACGGAGGGGCCGTTGGATCCGAGTTTCCGGCCGGGTGATGTGCTGCGTGTGAGCTGCCCGGCCACTCCGGCCACGGTGGCGTGCGTCACCAGGTACGACATCTCCCTGAACTGGCCCTGGTGGCAGCGGGACCCCGACTGCGGGATCCACTGGACCGGCGGGGTGGTCCTGCCCTTCAGCACCACGCCCGGCAGCCGCTCCCTCTTCCGTACCGATCCGTCGCCGGACCGGCTCACCGCCGGCGACACCTGCACGGTCGGGATCCCCTCGACCGTCGTGCACGTCATCCGGGTCGACCGCTTCGACCCGCCGCTGGAGACGGGATGGCTGCCCCGCCCCACCGTGGCGGTGACGGTCCTGGAGGCCGGGGTGGCCCGCGACCCGGAACCGGGGGAGTTCGACGAGCAGGGCGAGGAGTTCCACCCCGAGGACGACATCCCCTTCGTCCTCGAACTCCTGCTGCGCCCCTACGCGTTCCTCGAACCCGGCGACGAGATCGCGGACGCGGCGGGGCGGGCCTGGCGCTTCGACGGGCCGTGGGAGTGGCGGCCCTTCGACGGGGCGGAGCCGGGCACCCCCGTGTGGCCGTTGACCCTGCTCGCCCGGGACGGCGGCCCGCTCGCGCCGGACGCGCCGGATCCGGTCGCGCGGGCCACCGCGACCGGCTCGCATGCGGCCGAGGCGGCGCGGTGGCAGGCGCTGGCGCGGGTGCGGCCGGCCGGTGTCGCGGGGCCGTGACGGCTCACCCCGTCCCGCGCCGCCGTACGACCGTGAGGTTCAGCCCGTCGCGTCCACCAGCGCCAGCTCGTGCAGCCGCTCCGGCGGACCCGGCCGGGCGTAGTACCAGCCCTGGGCCGTGTCGCAGCCCAGTATCCGCAGCTGTTCGGCCTGGGCGCCCGTCTCCACGCCCTCGACCGTGACCGCGAGGTCGAGGCTGTGGGCGAGGGAGACGATCCCCTCGACGATCTTGAGGTCGACGGGGTCCGCCGGGAACTGCTGCATGCTCTGGGTGAAGGAGCGGTCCAGTTTGAGGATGCTCACCGGGAGGCGGCGCAGGTTGGCGAGGTTGGAGTAGCCGGTGCCGAAGTCGTCCAGGGCGATGTCGACGCCCATCTCGGCCAGCCGGCGCAGCGGCTTCAGCAGGTCGTCGTCGGCGCCGATCAGCGCCGACTCCGTGACCTCCAGGCACAGCGCGTCCGGCTCCACACCCGCGCGCTCCAGGATGTCCACCGTGTCCTGCACCAGGCCGGGGTGGGTGAGCTGGCACGGCGACAGATTGACGTTGATGCGGAGCGGACCGGCTTCCTCGTGACGCTCTCGCCATGCGCGGGCCTGGCGGACCGACTGCTCCAGGACCCAGCGGCCCAACGGGACGATCAGGCCGGTGTGTTCGGCGAGCGGGATGAAGCGGTCCGGGCCCAGGACGCCGTGTTGCGGATGCAGCCAGCGCACCAGCGCCTCCGCGCCGCGCACGCTGCCGTCGCCGAGGTGCACCAGCGGCTGGTACTCGATGAAGAACTCGCCGCGCTCCAGGGCCGTCGGCAGAGCCGTGGTCAGACCGTGGCGGGTGATCGCGCGGGCGTCCGCCTCCGCGTCGGCGAGCTCGAAGCGGTTGCCGCCCGACGCCTTGGCCCGGTACATCGTGATGTCCGCGCTGCGCAGCACCTCCGCCGCGCTGCGCTCCCCCGCCGGGCCCTCGACGATGCCGATGCTGCCGCGCACGGTCAGTTCACGGCCGTCGACGCTGATCGGGGCGAGCAGCGCGTTCATGATCCGCGAGGCCAGCTCGTCGACCTCGCGCTCGGTGTCGGTGCCCGTCGTCAGCGCGACGAACTCGTCACCGCCCAGACGGGCGACCATCTCGCCGGGCGCGGTCGTGCAGGACTGCAGCCGGTCGGCGACCTCGACGAGCAGCCGGTCGCCGGCCGCGTGGCCGAGGCTGTCGTTGATGGTCTTGAAGCCGTCCAGGTCGAGGTAGCACAGGCCGAAGCGCTGGCCCGCGCCGGCGCCCAGCGCCTTCTCCAGCCGTTCGAAGAAGAACGTCCGGTTCGGCAGGCCGGTGAGCGCGTCGTGCGTGGCCTCGTAGCGCAGCCGGAGGTTGAGCAGCCGGCGCTCGGTGGTGTCCTCCATCAGCGCGAGCTGGTACTGCGGATTGCCGTCCGCGTCACGGAGCAGGGAGACGGTCAGGTTGGTCCACAGGACCGTTCCGTCAGGGCGGGAGAACGCCTTCTCCAGGTGGTAGTGCTCGCGCTCACCGCGGACGAGTTCGTCGTAGAGGGTCCATGTCTGGGGCGCGTCCTCGGGGTGCGTCCACTCCATGACGTTGCGGCCGCGCATCAACTGCTCGTTGATGCCGAACATGCGCAGCAGCGCCTCGTTGACCTGGAGGATGTTGCCCTCCAGGTCGGCCATGCCGATGCCTATGGCGGCGCCCTCGAAGACCGCGCGGAAGCGGGCCTCGCTCGCGTGCAGCGCCTGCGCCACCACGCCCTGCGCCTTCAACGCGGCCGCCGAGATGGCCTCCTGCTCGGCCAGGGTCCGCTCGCGCAGCGCCGAGGCGAACCCGGCGGCCATGGCGTGCTGCAGCCGCGAGGCGCGCACCCGCAGGTCCTCCTGGTCGCCCTCGCCGCCGCAGTACAGCACGAGGTAGGCGTCGACGCAGTCCAGCGTCCGGCTGAGCGCCTCCGGGTCGGTGCAGTGCACCGTGACGAGCGCGGCGCCGAGCGCGCGGCCCTCGTTCGCGTCGAAGGTCCTCGCCCGCAGTGCCTCGCTCAACCGGCGGGCCAACGGCAGGAGTTGTTCCTCGAACTCGGGCCGGGTCGAGGACGTCGTGGTCACCGGGAAGACGGCCCGGCTCCAGATCGTCGCGAACCGGCGCAGTCTGCCCTCCGGCCCGTCCGGCTCGGCGATCACGCGGTACGCCCCACGCCGGCGAAACCGGAGAAGGACCAGGGATCCTCGTCGTCGGGGTCCCAGGTCTCCGACTCCGGCCGCCAGTGCGGCATCGGCACCAGTCCCGGTTCCACCATGTCGTACCCCTCGAAGAACCGCGCGATGTCCTCGCGCGACCGCATGATCAGCGGGTTGCGGATGTCCTTGTACACGTCGACCGTGCCGGCGGCCCGCTCGGCCGGCAGCGGGATTCCCGCGTAGGACGCGTGAGTGAGCACCAGCAGACTGCCGGGCGCGAGCGCGTCACGCAGCTCGGCCACCGCACTGTACGGGTCGTCCTCGTCTTCCACGAAGTGCAGTATGGCAACGAGAAGCAGGGCCACCGGCCGGTTCAGGTCGATCAGTTGCTGTACTTCGGCGCTCGCGAGGATCTCCTGGGGCTTGCGGAGGTCCGCGGCGACGACGCCCGTGTCCGCGTTGTCCCTCAGGACGGCCTCGCTGTGGGCGACCGCCACCGGGTCGTGGTCGACGTAGACGACCCGGGCGCCGGGGCTGGCGGACTGGGCCACCTCGTGGACGCTGCCGAAGGTCGGGATGCCCGAACCGATGTCCAGGAACTGGGTGATGCCCTGGTCCGCCGCGAAGCGCACCGCGCGGCGCATGAACGCCCGGTTCGCCTGCATGATCTTGGGGAGTCCCGGCATGAACTCCATCGCCTTGCGGGCCGCCTCGCGGTCGACCTCGAAGTTGTGCGAACCGCCCAGGTAGAAGTCGTAGATCCGCGAAACGCTAGGCACCGAGATGTCGATGCTCCGTGGGGCCCAGGCGGGACGCTCCATCTATCTCTCCAAGGCGTAGGCGATCCGGTGTTCGAGCTGAGGCTACTGATCGCCTGCCAAAGGAGCGAGCGGAACCGGAAATTGACCGTCCGTTCCCGGTCACTGCCTGCGGCACGTGCCTGGTTGACCATGCCCAAGTCCCGCTGAAACAAGGCAAAACGGCCCGCCCCCTGCGTGCGGTGCGCAGGGGGCGGGCCGGTGGACCGCGCGCGGTGCGTGCTGTCCGGACTCCGCTGTCGCCTCGAACCTCCCTTCCGCGGTTCGGTTCTGACGGGTGGGGCTGTTCGGCCCGGGGAGATGACCTACTTCTTGATCGCCTTGCCGTCGGGTGCCACGGCGTACCACGTGCCGCCGACGCCCTGACCGTTGGTGTCGCCGGGCTTCTTGTCACCGGCGAAGGTGTAGATCGGCACACAGTCGATGGTCTGCTGCTTCAGTCCGTCGGGCCGGTCGAAGACCACGTAGCCCTGCCCCGTGGGACCGGACCCCTTCAGATCGATGCCCTTGGTGTCCTCGGCGTCGACCGGTGCGATGACCGGCCACTTCTCCAGGCACGCGCCGGTGCACGCCGTCTTCATCGGCCAGGGCGAGTCCTTCAGGAAGCGGTAGACCGTGTGGCCGTTCTTGTCGACGACGATCTCGCCGAGCTCCGGGTCGTTGCGCGTGGACAGCCCGGGCAGGTCGGCCGCCTCGGCGCCGCCCTCGCCCCCGCCTCCGCCACCGGCCTTCTTGCCGTCGGAAGCCAGCGCGTACCACTTGCCGCCCACACCCTGACCGTTGACGTCCCCGGCGTTGACGTCCTTCACATAGCGGTACGCCGGCCAGCCGCCGACCGTCAGCTGCTTGCTGCCGTCGGAGCGGGTGACCTCGCCGAGCAGCGACTTGTCGATGCCGTCGCCGGCCGTGGCGTCGTCCGCGGGCACGGGCGGCCAGGTCGTCGCGCAGTCGCCGTCACAGCTGGACTTCGGCGGTTCGGCGGTGTCCGTGTCGAAGCGGTAGAGGGTCAGGCCGCCGCTGTCCGTCAGCACCTTGCCGAGCTCGGGATTGGTGACGACGGCCAGCTTGCCCGCAGAAGTGGCCGGGGCCGCCGCGGAAGCGGAAGCCGAGGGGCTTGCGCCGCCGTTGCCCAGGCCGGACCCGATGCCGGTGCCCGCGCTGCCGTAGCCACCGGCCGCGGCCGTCGCGCCGACGTTCTGGCTGCTCGCGGACGGCGCTGCTTCCTGGCCGCACGCCGTCGTCAGCGCCAGCACCGCCGCAGCGCTCGCCACGAGCGATGCACTCCGCCAGGAGGTCTTCATCGTCAACTCCCCAAATTCGTACGGGTGTTGCAGCGCCCTTTTGCGCCGCCGCACGGCCATGAGTACGGACGGAAGTGGCGGTTGTGTTCAGCAGAGGCACATTTTTCTTTTGGGAGCCTGTGACGCGGGCCGCTCACTCGTTCGGGGCAATCCATCGGTACCCGGGAGCGGGGCAGCGCGTTCTGGGTTCATGATCTCCGTCGTGCAGCGACCCGAATCGACTCAATACGCCCCGACCATACGGGTGTTGTTGCTCTTGACACTGACATGGCTGGCCGTGGGCGTCCCGGCGAACACGGCGGCGGCCGATGCCTGCGCGTCCGCCTCGACCGGACCGGACGGAATCAAGGCGGTGGCGGTCGCCGGAAGCCTCACCTGGCCGACGCCCCCGTCGTGCCCGACGCCTTCGCCGAGCCCCAAGCCCACCCCGACGCCCACGCCGGTCCCGACATGCCCACCCGAGCCGTCACCGACGCCATCCCCACCCCCGCCCTCGAAGCCGAAGCCCACACCGTCACCGACACCCACGCCCACGCCGCCCCCGCCACCGGCGCCGCCCGCCCCACGGCCGGCGGCACCCCAGCCACAGCCGACACCCACCCCTACCCCCACACCCACACCAAGCCCGACCCCGACTCCGACCCCCACACCGCCGGCCGAGCCGGCCCCGGCCCCCACCGCGGCCCCCGTGCACTATCCCGCCTACAAAGCCCGAGCACCCCGGCAAGCCCCCCGCAGCGGCACCTCGCCGCTCACCTTCGTCCTGCTCATCACGGTGCCCGCGCTGGTCGCCGTCGCCGCGCTGCGTCCGCGCTGATCCCTGGAGGCATCCCTTGCCGGAATGGCTTGTTCTCACCCTCGCGATGCTGGCCGCCTGTGGCGTGGTGGTCATCATCTCCGTCGTCCGCCACAACGCGGCGGCCCAGGACGAGGACCCCAGCGAGACCCCGGACGTCATCGAGTACATGACGATGTGGATCGGTGTGGTGTACGCCATCGTCCTGGGCCTGGCCATCGCGGGCGTCTGGGAGGGGCGCAGCGCCGCCCAGGACCACGTCCAGGCGGAGGCCGTGGCCCTGCACGAGATCTCGGAGCGCGTGCGGGTCTACCCGGCCGACGCCCGTGACCGTATTCGGGACGATGTCAACGCCTATGTCGGACACGTGGTGAACACCGAGTGGAAGGCGATGGCCGACAACGGCAAGGCCACCCAGCGGGGCGCCGACCTCCTCGAGCAGATCCGCCACGACGTCACCGACTACGAGCCGAAGACGGACTTCCAGGCCCAGGCCTACCAGCCGCTCGTCGACCAGGTGGCAGCGGCCGACCAGGCGCGTACCGCCCGTATCAACTCGATGGGGGCGACGATGCCGGGCGTGGTGTGGTTCGGGCTGATCGGCGGGGCCGTCGTCACCATCGGCATGGTCCTGGCCCTGCAGATCCGGCGTACGGCGCGCGAGCTGATCCTCGCCGGGATCTTCTCCGCGCTGATCGCCTTCCTGCTCTTCCTGATCTGGGACTTCGACGCGCCCTACAGCCGGGGCATCACGGCGTCGGCGGAACCGTTCCTGAACCTCTTCCCGGACGCCAGGTCCTGACGCGCCCTCACCCCACCAGCCACCGGGGGACGGCCGCCACGCCGTCGCCGTCCCCCGACCGGCCCACATCTGTGCCCCATTCGCCCGACAGCGTTCGCGCACATGTGCGTACCTTCCTAGCGTTCCGATCATCGAGGTGCATTTCTGGCGCAAGCGGAAAAGGTCCGCTGCTGCTCCTCGGGGACCCGGAGGATTCACCATGCGCGCGATACGCGTAGCTTCGGCCGCTCTGCTGGGCGTCAGTGCCCTCGCCCTCGCCGCACCGGCCGCCGTCGCCCAGGGCGACAACATCACGCCGTTCGGCTTCAGCGTCCTGCCCTCGACCGTCGCGGCGGGCGGCCAGGTCACTCTGCAACTGGACCGGGACAAGGGCGGCTGCGTCGGGTCCGCGACGGTCAGCTCGGGGGTGTTCGACACGATCTCCATCCCGGGCAACCGCTCGTCCGCTACGGCGGTGGTCGACTGGGACGCCAAACCGGGCGCCACGTACAAGGTGACGTTCTCCTGCGACGGCGTCAGCGGTTCGACGCAGCTGACCATCGCCACCGGCCGCACGAACCCCACGCCCTACCCGTACACCAACCAGGGTGTGCACGCCGGTGAGGGCGGCACGGTCGCCGGGTTCGACCTGAAGGAGATCGGACTCGGTGCCGCGCTCATCGTGGGCTCGGTCGGGGCGGCGTACTACTTCTCGCGCCGCCGCACCGGCGAGGACGGCGCCTGACCGCTCCCCCGGACAGGCCTTCGCCCCGGATCCCTTCCCAGGGTCCGGGGCGAAGGCCTGTGCACGTGCGCGCAGCTGTGTCCGAAGGGGGAGATCAGATGCGCTTCTCCGAGCGGCGGCGCATCCAGAACACCCCACCGCCGACGGCGGCCGCGGCCACGAGTCCGCCGCCGATGGCCATGTCGGTCGGGGTCGCCCCGTTCGAGCTGCTGCCGCCGAGGCCGCCGCGGACACCGCCGATGACGGTGAAGGCGTCGTCCCTGGTGAGGGGGTTGCGGCCGTTGGTGCAGTTGACCGTGATGGAGTACAGGCCCGGGTTGGCGGTCGAGCTGACGGTGGCGGTGCCCCTGGCCGGGTTGCCAGGGGTCAGGCTCACCGGAGCGGTGAACGCGGGCGAGGTGGCGGTGCCACCGTGGACGCAGTTGTCGACGGTGATCGTCAACTGGCCACCGCGGGCGATGACGCTGGGCAGGGCGACGATGTTGCTCGGGCTGACGGCGCTGCCCGAACCGCCCGGCATCCCGTCGCGCGCTACGGCGGCGGGGGCGGCGAGTCCGAGGGCGGCGACCGCGGCGACAGAGGCCGCCAGGGCACGGGTGGTACGCATGTGATCCTCCGCGGAAGACGCCCCGGGAACGGTCCCCGGTGGATCGGCGAGAAAGCGCCTCCCAGAACGACCCTCAGATGCCGTGCACGCGGGCGCATTTCGGCGATGGTCCGTACTGGTGAGAGGACACGCCGAGCGATGAGCGCACAATCGGATATTGCCGCAGGTCACGGACCGTCAGAAAATTCCTGCCGTCGGCAACTCGGATGGCGCACCCATGGCGAGGGGGCCACCCGTTCGCTTCTGTCGCGTCGCCGGTTACGTCCGCCGTACTTAGCGTTCTCGTATGCGCGAATGACGGGGCGACGGTCGCGTCGAGAGGGGTAGTCGAATGTCTGCGTCCGAGCTGGCCGAACTGGCCGAGGAGGAGGAGCGGCGGAAGAAGCGCGCTCCTTGGGGCGTGATAGCGCTTGTTCTGCTGACCGGCCTCGCTCTCATTCGGAACGGTTCGGGAGAGTTCGATGTGGGTCCGCCGCAGCCGGCGACCGCCGCTGCGGCGGACAGCCGTGTTCCCGGCACCTTCGCCGGATCGGCGACACCGCAGCCGTTCTCCGAGCCCGACCGCATCAGGATCCCGACGATCCAGGTCGACGCGCCGGTCATGCCCGTCGGGCTGGACGCCGACGGCTGGGTGGGCGCGCCCCCACCGGAGGACCCGAACCTGGCCGGCTGGTTCACCGGCGCCGTCTCTCCCGGTGAGAAGGGCACCGCCATCCTCGTGGGCCATGTCGACAACAAACTGGGCCCCGCCGTGTTCTACGGACTCGGGGCCCTGAAGAAGGGAAATCGCGTCGAGGTGCAGCGCAAGGACGGAAAGACGGCCGTGTTCGAGATCTACGGCATCGAGGTCTTCGAGAAGAACAACTTCCCGGGCGACCGCGTCTACGGCTCCAAGGGCACACCGGAATTGCGAGTCATCACCTGCGGCGGAGGTTTCTCCAAGCAGAACGGTTACGCGGGGAATGTCGTCACGTTCGCCCGCCTGGTCGAGGTCCGCTGAGCGTCCCCGACCGGGCGGGCCGATCCGGCGCTATGCGTAATGCCGTCTCGGGACGGTGATGTGATAGCCGGAGTCCAGGAGTTGCGGCAGATAGTCGCGCAGCGCCCGGACACTCTGGGAGCGGTCGCCCCCGGCGTCGTGCGAGAGCACCACGACACCGGGGGCGGCGCCGTTCTCGACCCGGCCGACGATGGTGCGGGCCGCGGGGGCGGTCCAGTCGAGGGTGTCCACGGTCCAGGCGAGGGGATCCATGCCGAGTTCCGCGCCGAGCTGGAAGGCGGCACGGTTCCAGGCACCGTAGGGCGCGCGGAACCATTGAGGGCGTTCGCCGTAAGCCTCCTCGATGACGTCGCAGGTGCGTTCCATCTCGGAGCGGATGCGACCCCGGCTCAACCGGGTGAGCAGGGGGTGGGACCAGGTGTGGTTGCCGACGACATGACCCTCGTCGGACATGCGGGTCAGCAGGTCCTTGTTGTCGACCGCCATCTCGCCGCACACGAAGAACATCGCGCGGACGTCGTACTCCGCCAGGGTGTCCAGGATGTCGGGGGTGTAGCGGGGATCGGGCCCGTCGTCGAAGGTCAGCACCATGGTGCGGCCGCGCCCGGACACCCGTAGCAGGGGCTCGTGGCGCACCAGGGTGCGGCGGGGGGCGGTGCGTGGTGGGCCGTAGCCGGTCAGGGGCTGGAGGCGGTAGGCGGACGGCTTGAGCGGGCGGCGCGCCGGGGGGCCCGCGGCGGGGAGCACGGGCCGCTTCGAGGTGTCGCCGGTGCCGGCCGCGAACAGTCCGGCCGTGCCGGCCGCGCCGACGGCGGCGGCGCCGACGAGCAGGGCCCGGCGTCGCGAGAGCAGCCGTGTGAGGAACTGATCCTTCGTCATGACTCATCAGTCGCCCCAACCATGGCCGACGCACCAGGACTACACCGGTGCGGCGGCAGGAAAGCACCCGCCCGGCCTATGACGGACCGTCAGCGGCGGCGCACCAGTGGGAACGGCAGCGTCTCCCGGATCGTCAGGCCGGTGAGGAACATGACGAGCCGGTCGACGCCGATGCCGAGGCCCCCGGTGGGCGGCATCGCGTACTCGAGGGCGTCGAGGAAGTCCTCGTCGAGTTCCATCGCCTCGGGGTCTCCCCCGGCGGCGAGCAGAGATTGGGCGGTGAGGCGGCGGCGTTGCTCCACGGGGTCGGTGAGCTCGGAGTAGGCGGTGCCGAGTTCGGTGCCGAAGGCGACGAGGTCCCAGCGCTCGGCGAGCCTCGGGTCCTCCCGGTGCTGGCGGGTGAGCGGGGAGACGTCGGTCGGGAAGTCCTTGTAGAAGGTAGGCAGTTGGGTCTTCTCCTCGACGAGCCGCTCGTACATCTCCAGGACGACGTCGCCGCGGCCGTCGTCGCCGGTGTACGGCACGCCCACGCGGTCGCAGTGCCGGTGCAGCCGCAGCAGCTCGGTGTCGGCGTCGATCTCCTCCCCCAGTGCCTCGGAGATGGCGCCGTAGACGGTCTTGACCGGCCAGTCACCGGAGATGTCGTACTCGGTTCCGTCCTTGCGGGCGATCGGCGAGCCGAAGGCGGCGGTGGCGGCGCCCTGGATGAGTTCGCGGGTGAGGTCGAGCATGACGTCGTAGTCGGCGAAGGCCTGGTAGGCCTCCAGCATCGTGAACTCGGGGTTGTGCTTGTAGGAGACGCCCTCGTTGCGGAAGGTGCGGCCCATCTCGAAGACCTTCTCCAGGCCGCCGACGCACAGCCGTTTCAGATACAGCTCGGGGGCGATGCGCAGATACAGGTCGAGGTCGTAGGCGTTGATGTGGGTGGTGAAGGGGCGGGCGTTGGCGCCGCCGTGGATCTGCTGGAGCATCGGGGTCTCGACCTCGAGGTAGCCGCGGCTCAACAGGCCCTGGCGCAGGGCCTGTACGGCGGTGGAGCGGGCGCGGACGACGTCGCGGGCGGCCGGGCTGGAGACGAGGTCGAGATAGCGCATGCGGACCTTGGCCTCGGGGTCGGTCAGGCCGCGGCGTTTGTCGGGGAGCGGGCGCAGGCACTTGCCGGTGAGCTGCCAGGAGGTGACGAAGACGGTGGGTTCGCCCTTGTCGCTGGCGCCGGCCGTGCCCGTCGCGGTGATGTGGTCGCCGATGTCGATGTCGGTGCGGAAGCCGTCGAGGCCGCCGCGGTCCCGGGTCAGGGCGAGTTGGTGGTCGCCGGACCAGTCCCGCAGGGTGACGAAGACGATGCCGCCGAGATCCCGCACCCGCATGACCCGGCCCGCGACGGTGACCTGTTCGCCCTCGCGGACCTCGGCGAGGGTGTGGGTGCGCTCCGGGATGCCGACGGGGTAGGGGTCGATGCCCTCGGCGCGCAGCCGGTCCAGCTTCTGGTGCCGGATGCGGGCCTGTTCGGGCAGGCCCGCATCCGGGCCGGCTGTCCCGGCCTCGTCCCCTCCGTCGAGGCCGAGCGCCGACAGCGACGGCAGGCCCTCGGTGGTGGCCGGCCGCGGCTGGGCCTTCGGGTGCCCCTTTCCCCAGAGTTTGCGCAGTGACGGTACGGAAACGAAGCCCTCGGCGATCCCGGAGGCGAGGCCGATGCGGGCGAGGGCGCCGGTCTCGCCGTAGCAGATGAAGCGCGGGTACCACTCGGGGTGGTACTTGGCGTTGGAGCGGTAGAGGGCCTCCAGCTGCCACCACTTGGAGAAGAACAGCAGCAGTCGGCGCCAGAGCCGGAGCACCGGTCCGGCGCCGATGCGGGCGCCCTCCTCGAAGACCGAGCGGAAGACGGCGAAGTTGAGGGAGATCCGGCGGACGCCCGACTTGGGTGCCACGGCGCACAGTTCGGCGACCATGAACTCCATGACGCCGTTGGGTGCGCTGCGGTCACGGCGCATCAGGTCCAGGGAGACGCCGTCGGTGCCCCAGGGCACGAAGGACAGCAGGGCGAGCAGGTTGCCGTCCTCGCCGAGGGCTTCCACGAGGAGACAGTCGCCGTCGGCGGGGTCGCCGAGGCGGTCCAGGGCCATGGAGAAGCCGCGTTCGGTCTCGGTGTCGCGCCAGGCGTCGGCCTTGTCGACGACCTCCTCCATCTCCGCGTCGGTGAGGGCGGCGTGGCGGCGGATGCGGCAGTGGGCGCCGGTGCGGCGGACCCGGTTCACGGCCTGCCGGGTGACCCGCATGTCGCGGCCGCCCAGGTCGAAGTCGGCCACGTTCAGGATCGCCTCGTCGCCGAGTTGGAGTGCGCCGAGTCCGGCGCGGGCGTAGGCCTTGGCGCCGTCCTCGGAGGCGCCCATCGCGGCGGGCGCCCAGGCGTGCCGACGGGCCGCGTCGAGCCAGGCGGCGATGGCGTGCGGCCAGGCCTCGCGGTCGCCCACGGGGTCGCCGCTGGCGAGACAGACGCCGGCCTCGACGCGGTAGGTGACGGCGGCCTTGCCGCTGGGCGAGAAGACGACGGCCTTGTCGCGCCGGGTGGCGAAGTAGCCGAGGGAGTCCTTCTCGCCGTAGGCCTTCAGCAGCGCCCTGATACGGGCCTCCTCGTCGCCGTGGAGGGAGGCCTCCATGCGCTGGGAGCGGAAGAGGGTGGCGGCGGCGTTGAGGAGGGCGAGGGCGCCGAACAGACCGAGGAGGAAGAACAGGGCGCGGGGCGGTGCGCCGTCGAAGGAGCGGCCGGAGACCAGGCCGCCGCAGACCCGGTTGGCGGCCCACAGCAGGTGCTGGCCGCGCGGCAGGGTGCCGGGGAAGAGCTCGACCAGGCCCCATCCGGCCAGGATGCCCAGGACGAGGCCGGCCAGCAGGACCAGGACCGCCCGTCGGACGGCGGCGCGGCGGGAGGCGCCGTAGAACTCCTGGCGGGCGACGACGAGCAGGGCCAGCGCGAGTCCGCACACGACGAGGGACGGAACGGAGTCGGCGTACAGGCCGACGACCACGCCCAGGGCGTCGACGAGGACGAGCAGGCCCAGGTAGACGACGACCAGCCACCAGGCGACCTTCTTGCGGGCGGCGGTGGCGCCGGCGAGCAGGAACAGGAAGACGGCGTAGGCGAGGTTGGCGCTGACCGGGACGATCAGCACGTCGAGGAGGCGGACGACGGGGCGGAGGAGTCTGCGCAGCGGCGGGATGAAGGCGAGCAGCAGGCACAGCAGTCCGAGGGCGCCGAAGAAGGCCGCGAAGGCTTCCGGCACCCTGCTGAGGAGGCCGCTGCCGGGCCGTCGGGTCGGGCCCGTGGTGTCCTTCGCCGGTACGGCCTCGACGGTGGCACTCATGTTCCGACTGTAGGAACAGCCGGGCCGTATCGCCCGTCGGGAGGCCCCGCTCGGCGGCGGGACCTGGGGATTCCGATAGCCTCCAGCCGTGACGGAACAGCACTCGCACCAGTTCGAGCGGGGCACGGACGGGCCGAAGGTCATCGTGGTCGGAGTGGACGGCTCCGACTCCTCCTTCCGAGCGGCGGCATACGCCGGCGGCCTGGCCCGCCGCCAGCACGCTCTCCTCGCGGTCGTGTACGTGCAGCCGGTGATGACGGCGGGCGCGGCGCTCGGGGCGCCGGTCGCGGAGACGACCGACGAGATCGCCGAGGATCTGGTCGCCCAGATCCGGGAGGCGACCGAGCGCACCAAGGGGATATTCGATGTGCGGTGGGAGTTCCACACGTTCCGTGGGGACCCCTACAGCGGCCTGGTGCGGGCCGCGGACGAACTCAAGGCGGACGCCGTGGTGGTGGGCGCCTCCGAACAGGCCGGTCACCGGATCGTCGGCTCGGTCGCGGTGCGACTGGTGAAGGCCGGACGGTGGCCGGTGACCGTGGTCCCGTAGACCCGTTCAGAGGGTGCGGAGGAAGTCGAGCAGGATCTCGTTGAACTGCTCGGGCTTCTCCATGTGCGGGTAGTGCCCGGCGCCCTCGATGGTCACGGAGCGGCCGTCGGGCACGGTGTGCGCGAGCCGGTCCGCCATGGCTATGGCGTCGGAGGCGTCGAGGGTTCCGTGCACGGCGAGCACCGGGACCTCGATCTTCGGGACCCGTGACCAGGGGTCGGCCAAGGGCGTGAGCCAGTCCGTCTCGCCGGCCGTGTGCTTGGAGATGGTGTGCGCCGCCATCTCCCGCAGCCGTCGCACGACGTCCGGGGCGACGTCGTCGACCGTGCGGTGCGGTCCGGCCGCGTTCCGTCCGAAGGCCTCGACCCAGCCGTCGAGGTCGCCCGCGGCCAGCATGCGGGCCGACTCGCCCGCGCGCTCCAGCGTCCACGGATCGGCGTACTCGAAGGCGCTGGTCCCGGCGCCGCAGACGACCACCGCTCGGACCAGCTCGGGGTACTCCAGCACGGTGTCCGTCACCACCGCCGAGCCCATGCACAGACCGACCAGGACCGCGGGCCCGGCGTCGAGGTGGCGCAGCAGACCACCGAGGTCGTCCGCCCAGCGGAACGGCTTGCTCGCGTTGGCGGAGAAGCCATGACCGCGCACGTCAGGTGCGACGACCCGGAAGCCGGCGGCGACCAACGCCGGTATCTGCTCGTCGAAGACACGGTGGTCGGCGTACCCCGAGTGCACCAGCACCACGAGGTCCCCGGTGCCCAGGTCGCGATAGGCGAGGTCGCCGTCGGCGGACGTGTAGTAGCTCAGTTCAGAAGCAACTGTCATGACAACCAAGGTGTCATCTTCTGGCGGCTTTGACAACCCAGGTGTCACAATGGCGGCGTGAACGACATCGACTCACCTCTCCCGCCCGACGAGCTCGGCCACCGCGTCAGCGAGGTGTTCGACCTGGTCGGCGCGCTCTACCGGCGCGGCCTGCGCAAGCTGGAACAGGGCGAGGAGGTCGAGGGGGTCTCCGTCGGGGTGCGTTCCCTGCTCGTCCTGCTGCACAGATACGGACCCATGACGGTGCCTCAGATGGGCCGGATCATGGCGCTGACCCGGCAGTTCGTGCAGCGGATGGCCAACGAGGCGATGGACCGAGGCTGGGCGGAGGCCACGCCCAACCCCGCGCACCAGCGGTCCTCGCTCATTCGCATCACGGGGGACGGCGAGGCCGTCATCACCGCGATCCTCGCGCGCGAGCACGCCCTGAACCGGCAGGTCGGCGGCGATCTGACCGAGGCCGAGCTCAAGGCGTGCGCGCGCGTGCTGAAGGAGATGCTGCGGACGTTCGACCACGTGGACGTGGACTGACCGCCGGTTTCTCCCCCCTCACTACTGCCCCATCGTCAGACCGTCCTGCGCCGCGCCCCGGCTCAGCACCACCTCCCGGATGCGGTCGCGCACGCCGGTCAGCTCGGCGCCCGCCGCGATCACCTCGTTGAGGTTCACCACCCGGCCGGCGTCGACGTCGAACAGCTGCGGGATGAACTCTGCCTTCCTCACCTCCCAGCGGCCGCCCGGCTTCACCGGCGCGACGAAGGTGAAGCGGCCGATGGTGGACTGGTTGCCGCGCGGATCCTGCGCGCCCTGGTGGTTGAACATCTCGCCGGCGACCTGGTCACCCATGCCGTAGACCACCCAGGTGCCGTTCACCTTCTCGTACGCCTGCGGGACATGGGCATGGGTGCCGAGGATCAGGTCGATGTCGGGGCGGCCGCCCGTACGGGCCGCGGTGAGGGAGCGCGCCAGCGTGAGCTGCCGGTCGTCGGGGGCGTCCTGCCATTCGGTGCCCCAGTGCACGGACACGACGACCACGTCGGCACCGGCCTGCCGGGCGGCGCGGGCATCGGCGAGGATCTTGCTCTCGTCGATGAGGTTGACGGCCCAGGGCTGCCCCTGCGGCAGGGGGTAGCCGTTGGTGTCATAGGTGTACGCGAGGTGGGCGACCTTCGCGGCGCCCGCGCGCAGGACCGTGACGGTCCGGGCCTCGGCCTCGGTGCGTGCGCTGCCGGCGTGCCGTACGCCCTGGCGGTCGAGGGCGTCGAGGGTGCGGCTGATGCCCTGGGCGCCGTCGTCGAGGCTGTGATTGGAGGCGGTGGAGCAGCCGTCGTAGCCGGTGGCGGCGAGGCCCTCGGCGACTTCGGGCGGGGATTTGAAGGCGGGGTATCCGGTGTAGTCGCCGTCGGCGCCGTAGACGGTCTCCATGTGGCACAGCGCCAGATCGGCGCGGGAGACCACCGGTTCGGCACCGGACAGCATCGGGCGGAAGTCGTAGCCGGTACCGCCCGCGTCGAAGCGGGCGCGGTCGATGATGGAGCTGTGCGGGAGGACGTCGCCGGAGGCGACGAGTGTGAAGCCGCGGGACCCGTCGGCGGACGGGGCCGGACGGCCGGGGCGTTCGGGAGGTTCGTGGTCCTGGGCCTGGCAGGCGGCGCCCGCGGCCAGGAGGGCCGTGAGGGCCAGGGCCACCTGTCGTCTGCGTGCAATCATCAGCTCACCCCACTGTGATCATATTTACGCACAAATAAGTACGAAGATGAGCACCGCCGCAAACTGTCCGGGCACGTTCATTCGCCCTATGGGCGATGCGGAGGGAACCGTTCGTCGTACCGTTCGTCGACGCGATCGACCGTCCGCCGCAGATCCGGGTACATGCCCTGTCCCTCACCCGCACGCTGCGATGCCATACGGCCATGACGGCCGGAACCACGCTCACGAACGGGACGACCGCCGAGCACGAGCTCGCCGCACTGCAGCGGGAGCACGGCCGGCCTCTCTTCGCACTACTGCTCCGGCTGTGCGACGGAGACCGGCAGCGCGCCGAGGACCTCGTCCAGGAGACCCTCGTACGGGCCTGGCAGCATCCCGAGGCACTGCGCGCCGACGACTTCGATTCCGTACGCCCCTGGCTGCTGACCGTGGGACGGCGGCTGGCGATAGACGCCCGGCGGGCCCGGCAGGCGCGTCCACCCGAGGTCGGGGACGCGATCCTGGAGAACGCGCGGGTCTGTGCCGATCACGCCGAGCGGGCGGCGGCGACCCTCGATGTGCGCGAGGCTGTGAAGACACTCACTCCGGAGCACCGTGAAGTCCTGGTGCTGGTGTATTTCCAGGGGGCGAGTGTGGCGGAGGCCGCGGCAACGCTCGGGATTCCGCCCGGTACCGTGAAGTCCCGCGCGTACTACGCGCTGCGTGCCCTGCGCCGGGTCCTTCCCGGATATGCGGCCGACCTGCGCTGAAACCCATGTTGCGGCAAAGCCTTCGCAAAGCGCCTTGCTGAGGACCATGGTTGAGTAATCGGCTGTCTTCATCCGTGTTCCGCACTGGGGCCCGGCAACGGGCGACGCGCACGCACCGGAGGAAGGCAGGAAGGGATGCTGCACAGAGGTCAAGAGAGCACGGACGGCGCCGGCGGCGGTGAACTCACCGTCCCCATGGCCTGGTTGTACGCCGAGTACATCGCCGACGAGCTGCTGCGGACCGGCGATCTGATGCCGCCGACGTCCTTCGAGTTCCGCGCCGGGCGCGACGCCCTGGCGCTGACCATCTTCCTGTCCGACACCGACGGCGAGCTGTCCGGCATCCGGGTCGTCTCCCAGCTGGAGACGTGGCTGTCACTGACGGCGTACGACCAGCCGTGGCAGGACTGGGTGCGCGAGCGGATGGCGGGGCTCGCGGCCGAGGCGATCGAATCCGGGGCTCCCGCACCCGACTTGGACCTGGCCGAGGCGGCCTGGCAATGGTTGGAGGAGACCGAACTCCTCGCCCCGGACCTCAACGCGGTGCCCGGTGGAGGTTCGGGCATCGGCGACGACGAGGGCCCGCAGGTGTGGACGAAGGCCTGGCAGCTCGGGCTGCCGCTCGGGCATCTCGCCATCCACCTGTTCTAAGCCATGCACAGCCTCGGGGTTCCGGCCGCGCACGGTGTCGCAGGGGACGGTCCCGGACTTTTTTCGAACGGGACCAATCCTCGTGTTTGGCCGCTCCGAATCCAATGGTTGCGATTCTGTGCGGGGCTTGAGTGATTCGACGGTCCGCTGCGTACGGGTGGGAGCAAGGAGTAACCCCACCCACACCCAACGGCACGAGGATTCCGCATGAGGTCCCAGGAGAGGCATCGCGACGTCGCCGCGTACGCGCTCGGCGTGCTGGACGAGGCGGACGCCTTCCGCTTCGAGGATCACCTCATGGAGTGCCCTCGGTGCGCGGCGCACGTCACCGAATTCGGCCCCATAACCCGTCAGCTGATGCTGTACCGGCGCTCCACCCCGCAGTTCGTGAGTCCGCTGGCCAAGCCCGGCCCCCGGATGCTGGACCGGCTGCTCTCCGAGGTCGGGGCGCGCCATCGGTCCGGACGCAGGCGGTTCCTGTGCGCCGTGGCGGCGACCGTCGCGTTCGCGGTGGCCGGACCCGGGATCGTGGTCGTCGCCGGCGACGGGGACAAGGCCCGGCAGATCGAGGCGACCGACGCACGGTCCGGGGTGTGGGCCCAGGTCACGGCCGCGGACGAGACCGCGGGCGCCCAGGTGGAGCTGAAGGTGAAGGACGGGGCGGGCCCCCGCACCTGTCTCCTGGTGATCGTCGGCCACGACGGCACCGAGGAGACGGTCACCACCTGGAACGTCCCGCGCCACGACGCCCGTGAGCTGATCATGAACGGCGCCTCGTCCTACCACCCCGACCAGATCGCCCGTTACGAGGTCCGCTCCACCGACGGCGAGCACCTGGTGACACTCAACTCCGGCTGAGAGCGAACGCGGAGCACGGTCCCGGCGTCTCAGGAGCGACAACCGTTCGGTCCTGGGGGAACACATGCGTACACGCATCGCACGAACTGCCGGTCTATTGGTTCCGTTCGCGCTGCTCCTCGCCGGCTGCGGCAGCGAACACGGCTCACGCGCCCAGAGCGACGAGTCCAAATCCCGGGCCCAGAAGGTGGCCGACGCCTGGGACGGTTCACGGGCGGCCGAGGTGTGGCGCAAGGGGTACTACCCGATGGCGGACGTGGTCCAGCTGCCCGACAACGCCTTCCGCAACGAGGCCGACAAGCTGGCCTACGGGGCACAGAACTTCGTCCTCGACGGTGAACTGCCCACCACCTCGCCCGAGAAGGGCGAGGTCGAGTGGCGGAGCGGCGGTTCGCTCACCCTGCCCCTCATGGACGCGCGGCAGGCGTACGACAGTGTGGCCCGCGGCGGCGACGACGGACCGCATCTGACCGTGACCGAGGCGAAGTTGGGAGAGACGACCCTGGTCACCAGCCGGGGTCCGGCCACCGTCCCGGCCTGGCTGTTCACGCTGAAGGGGTACGACACCCCGCTCAAGCGCGTCGCGATCGAACCCTCGGAGCTTCCCAAGTCCCCGATCGGACCCGCCCGGGAGACTCCCACGGACTCGCAGATGCCGCTGGAACAGTTCATCAAGACCAGCGCGGACGGCCGGTCCGTCACTGTCCTCGCGGGCCACGGAGCCTGCGACGACGGGCCCGCGGTGCGCGCCCTGGAGACCGACGGCAGCGTGGTGCTGTCCGCGGCGATCGTGGGAACGGACGACGGTCCGTGCACCTCCAACCTGCTCATGGACAACGTGACCGTGAAGCTGGAACGCCGGCTCGGCGAACGGGTCCTCCTCGACGCGTTCACGGGCACGCCGGTGCCGTACGGGCGCCAGACCGAACACGGCTGACGCGCTACTTGAGCAGCCTCGACATCCTGCGGTCCGCCAAGGGCTTTCCGCCCGTCTGGCAGGTCGGGCAGTACTGCAGGGAGGAGTCGCTGAAGGAGACCTCGCGGACGGTGTCGCCGCACACGGGACAGGGCTCGCCGGTGCGGCCGTGGACACGCAGACCGCTCTTCTTCTCGGCCTTCAGCCGCCCGGCCGCCACACCGCGGGAGCGTTCGACCGCCTCTGTCAGGGTGCCTCTCAAGGCCTCGTACAGACGTCCCGTCTCCTCCGGGGTGAGGGCGGCGGCCAGTTTGAAGGGGGACATCTTCGCCGCGTGGAGGATCTCGTCGCTGTAGGCGTTGCCGACTCCGGCGATCAGGCTCTGGTCGCGCAGGGCGCCCTTGAGCCGGCGGCGTTCGTCCTTCAGCAGGTCCGCGAACCGCTCCTCGTCGAAGTCGGCCGCGAGCGGGTCGGGGCCGAGCCGGGCCACGCCCGGGACGTCCTGGGGGTCCTGGACGACGTACACGGCGAGGCGCTTCTGTGTGCCCGCCTCGGTCAGGTCGAAGCCGGCGCCCGTCTCCAGGGCCACCCGCAGGGCGAGGGGGCCCTTGCCGGGCCGGGGCGGGCCGTCGGGGAGCCGGTCCTTCCAGTGCAGCCAGCCGGCGCGGGCCAGGTGGGTCACGAAGTGCGGGCCGCCGTCGGTGACGAGGTCCAGGAACTTGCCGTGCCGGTGCACCGCGGTGACCTCGTGGCCCTCCACGGCGGTGAGCGGAGGGTCGTACGTCTTCAGGACGCTGATCGCCACGGGCAGCACCCGCACGATCTCGTGGCCGACCAGGTTCTCGGTCAGGAAG
Source organism: Streptomyces sp. NBC_00019 (assembly GCF_045041015.1). NCBI lineage: Bacteria > Bacillati > Actinomycetota > Actinomycetes > Kitasatosporales > Streptomycetaceae > Streptomyces > Streptomyces sp. NBC_00019. The sequence continues at coordinate 9,048,233 of NZ_CP108302.1, read as the reverse complement.
TCCTTGAGCGCTTCGACCTCGGGGAGTTCCGGCATACGTCCAGAGTGCCACCGGGGGCCGGAGTGCTCAGCTCCGTTCCCGCACCACGAACTCGCACCACACGCACTTGCCGCCGCCCCGCGCTTCCACGCCCCACACGTCGGTGAGCAGGTCGACCAGGAGCAGGCCCCGCCCCGAGACCCCCGACTCCCCCGCCTCGCGGCGGCGCGGCAGGGCGCTGGAGGAGTCCTCGACCTCGACGCGGAGCCGGCGGTCGGAGCCGGCCATGACCCGCAGGGTGACGATGGCGGAGCCCTCGGTGTGCATGAGGGCGTTGGTGACCAGTTCGTCGGCGACCAGCTCGATCTCGTCGGCCCGGTCCCGGGCGCCCCAGGCCCGGACCGCCGCGCGGATCATGTGCCGGGCCTCGGCCAGCGCCTCCGGATCGCCCGAGGCGACGTGCTGCTGGAGCCGGCCGCCGGACTGCGGGGCGTCCAGGCCCCGGCGGCGCAGCAGGAGCAGGGCCACGTCGTCGTCGCCGCCGCGTTCCTCGGCCACGTCGATCAGCCGGTCGGCGAGGTCGCGGACGTCCGCGGGACCGGAGGCGATGAGGGCGGTGAGGGTCTGCATGCCGTCGTCGAGGTCGGCGCCGGGCGTCTCGACCAGGCCGTCGGTGCACAGCATCAGCGTGTTGCCGGGGTCGAGTTCGACCGTGCCGACGGGGTACTCCAGACGCCCGAACTCGGCGGACAGACCGAGCGGCAGCCCGCCCTCGACGGGGACACGGCGGCAGCTGCCGTCGGCCTGCCGTACGAGGGGGTCGATATGGCCCGCCCGGACGACCTGGACGACTCCGGTGGCGAGGTCCGCCTCGGCGTACAGGCAGGTCGCGAAGCGGTCGGTGTCCAGTTCGTGCAGGAAGACGGAGGCGCGGGCCATCACGGTGGCGGGGGTGTGCCCCTCGGCGGCGTAGGCGCGCAGGACGATCCGCAGCTGGCCCATGACGGCGGCGGCGTGGGTGTCATGGCCCTGGACGTCGCCGATGACGGCGCCGACCCGGCCGCCGGGCAGCGGGATGAGGTCGTACCAGTCGCCGCCGATGTCCCGGCCGAGGGCGGCCGAGCGGTAGCGGACGGCGACGTCGGCACCGCGCACGCTGGGAATGGTGCGCGGCAGCATGGCCTGCTGGAGCCCGCTGGCGAGGTCCTTCTCCTGCTCGTAGAACATGGCCCGTTGCAGGCTCTGCGCGATGCTGGAGCCCAGCGCGACGAGGACGTTGCGGTCCTCGGGCGAGAAGCCGCGCCGGTCGCTGTAGAGCAGGCCCATGGCGCCGATGGGCCGGGCCTGGGCGATCAGCGGAAGGTAGGCGGCCGAGGTGATGCTCAGGTCGGTGATGTGCGGCCACAGCACCGGATAGCTTTCGGCGAACTCCTGCGGCGACTCGATGAAGCGCGGGGTCAGGGTGCGCACGACCTCGCTCATCGGGTACGGCTCGTCGATGCGGGTGACGTCGGTGCCGGGGACGAAGCTGCCCGCGGGGCCCTCCGCGACCAGCCGGATACGGCCCGCCTCGACCAGACCCATGACGAGGCTGGTGGCGCCGAGGTGGGTGAGGCCGTGGGTGTCCTTGAGGACGTCGATGACGTCGTCGACGGTGCGGGCGTACGCGAGGGCCGCCGTGGTCAGCTGGACGACGTTGGTCTGCTCCTGCCGGGCCTCGTCCCGGCTGGCCTGTCTGCGGCGGTCCTCGATGTCCTGGACTTCCTGGGTGGCGTCCCGGACGATGCCGACGATGCGGCGCGGGCGGCCCGTCTCGTCCCGCCGGATGTAGCCCTGGGTGTGGGTCCAGCGCAGTTTGCCGTTGCGGCAGCGGATGCGGAAGTAGGTGCCGTAGTTCTCGCTGCCGTCCTTCATGGCCTGGGAGACCAGGGCGTCGAGCCGGTAGGCCTCCGGGGACGGGACCCGGATCGCGAGGGTCTCGGGGTGGCCGTTGTATTCGTCGGGGCGCAGGTCGAAGACCTCGTGGGCCTGGGCGTCCATGTGGAACAGACCGGTGTCCAGGTCCCAGTCGAAGCTGCCCATGCGGTTGAGCGCCAGGATCGGGTCCGGGTGGGCGGGCCAGTCGTCCGGGAGTGACAGGGCGCTCGCTCCCCGATCAACCATGGGCCCACCTTGCCAGGGTTTGTCTGATTCTTCGACTGGTAGGGACCGACGCGTAGGGGTCAGCCTCCGAATACGCCGGTGGGGCTGTCGAAGATGCTGTCGGTCGCCGTCGGCTGGTCGGGACCGTCGGGGATCAGGCCGCCGCCGTCGGGGACGTCGGGGGTGTCCGGGACGGTCTCGGGACCGACCTCCTCCTCGGTGACCGACGGGTCCTCGACCGTGGGCTCGTCGGGCACGGTCGCGGTCGGAGGCGTCCCCGTGACCGTGGCGGCGGGGCAGGCGGGGTCCTCGGGGGCGGGAGTGCCGGTCACGGGGACGCCCGGGGTGGCGGTGACGGTCGGGGTGACGCAGTCGGTCGCCGGCCTGTCCGGCGCGGAGCTCTCGTCGCTCGGGGAGGCGCTCTCACCGGCGCTCGGGCCGACGCTCGGGTCTGCGCTCGCGTCCGTACTCGGACTCGCGTCGGACCAGCTCTCCGGAGCGCCGGACTCGCTCCTGGACGGGCTCGGCGTATGAGTCGATGTCGGCGCCGGCGGCTGCGGACGCGGTACGACGTGGTCGTGCCGGGTGTCATGCCCGCAGCGCCGCTCGATCCAGGTGTTGTCGACGATGTCGATGATCGTGATGTGGGTGATCACCCGGGGCGATGGGGCCACCACGACCACCTGGCCGTGCCGGTAGCCGGACCACGGCCGCCCGCTGGTGACCGTGCCGCCGCTCGTCGCCCGCGCCGGCGTGAGCGGGTTGCCGCAGGCACACCGGACCCGCGGCACGCCCCGGGTGTCGACGAGGACCGCGGTGCCGCTCTGGAGGACGGACTGGTAGGTGGTGGTGCGCCCGTCCCGGTAGCCGTGGTTGGTGACACGGGTGTCGGCGCGCAGCACGACCGAGGTCAGCGAGCGCAGATACGACGGGATCGAGTCCTGGGAGATGCCCTCGACCTGTGCGAAGGCCTGCCCCTTGGCCCGGTCCGTCGTGAGATGGCCGATCTGCCGGTTCACGTCACAGCTGCCGGACCCGACGGTGCCGCCGTACAGGCCGGGCGTCCCGCCGGAGATCGACCGCACGCCCGACTGTGCCGGTTGCCGCGTTCGGGTGACGGGCGAGGGTGTGGCCGCCGAGGTCTGCGTCGAGTCCGTGAAGGGGTCGGGACCCGGGGCCGCGACGGGCTGGAGAAAGAGTTCTCCGCTGGAATTCGTGGTCTCGTCGCCGGAGCCGACGCAGCCGACGGCGATCAGTGCCGTCGAGAGCGCGCAGGCCGTGACGAAGGTTCCGGTGGATGGACGCACCGTGCTCTCCCGCCTCACGCTGGGCAGTTCGTCACCATTGTCTGCTTCACTCACTTGGGTTACGCAAGCGGAGGCGCGGTACACGGAGCGTGACATAGGGTTCCGGCGCGACACTGGACGGAGGAGTACTGGCCGTGGACTGGTTCACCGCACCCGACTACTGGCTGAGCCGACTGGTCTTCCAGCGGGCCCTGGCCGGCGTCTACCTCGTCGCGTTCCTGACGGCGGCCCTGCAGTTCAGGGCCCTGCTCGGCGCGCGCGGCATGCTGCCCATCCCCCGCCATGTCCGGCGGATCCCTTTCAAGGCGGCACCGAGCCTGTTCCAACTGCACTACTCGGACCGCTTCTTCGCGGCCTGCGCCTGGTCGGGCTGCGCGATCTCGGCGGCGCTGCTGGCCGGCCTCGACTCACAACTGCCGTTGTGGGGCGGCATGTTGCTGTGGCTGATGCCGTGGGTGCTGTATCTGTCGATCGTCAACGTCGGCCAGACCTGGTACAGCTTCGGCTGGGAGTCCCTGCTCCTCGAGGTCGGCTTCCTCGCCGTGTTCCTCGGCAACGACGAGGTGGCCCCGCCGATCGTCGTGCTGTTCCTGTTGCGCTGGATCCTGTTCCGGGTGGAGTTCGGCGCGGGGCTGATCAAGATGCGCGGCGACGCGTGCTGGCGGAAGCTGACCTGCCTGGACTACCACCACGAGACCCAGCCGATGCCGGGCCCGCTGAGCTGGTTCTTCCACCATCTCCCCCGCCCGCTGCACCGGGCCGAGGTGGCGGCGAACCACTTCACCCAACTCGTCGTCCCCGTCCTGCTGTTCACCCCGCAGCCGATCGCCACGGCCGCCGCGTCCCTGATGATCGTCACCCAGCTGTGGCTGGTCCTGTCGGGCAACTTCTCCTGGCTGAACTGGATCACGATCGTGCTCGCGGTCTCGGCGCTGGAGCTCCCGGGCGACCCGCCTTCCCGGCCAGCCGCCCCGCTCTGGTACGAGATCGTGGTCCTGACCGTCGCCACGCTGATCGCGTACCTCAGCTACCACCCGGTGACGAACATGATCTCCCGCCGCCAGATCATGAACCGCTCCTTCGACCCGCTCCACCTGGTCAACACCTACGGGGCGTTCGGCAGTGTCAGCCGGTTCCGGTACGAGGTGGTGGTCGAGGGCACGGCCGACGAGGTGCCGCGCGAGGACTCGGACTGGCGGGAGTACGAGTTCAAGGGCAAGCCCGGCGACCCCCGGCACTGGCCGCGTCAGTTCGCGCCGTACCACCTGCGCCTGGACTGGCTGATGTGGTTCGCCGCGCTCTCCCCGTCCTACGCCGATTCATGGTTCGGCACCTTCGTGGAACGGCTCCTGGAGAACGACCGCGACACCCTCAAGCTGCTGCGCCGCTCCCCCTTCCCGCCCGACGCACCGCCCCGCTACATCCGCGCCCGCCTCTTCCGCTACCAGTACACGAGCTGGCGCGAGCTGCGGGAGACGGGCGCCTGCTGGGAGCGGACGTATGTGCGGGAGTATCTGCCGCCGACCAGGCTGGCGGGGGTGACTCAGAGGTCGTAGACCCTGGTGGCGGTCGTCTCGAAGATCCGCCGGTCATGGGAGCCGACCAGTTCCTGTGCCGCGTCCAGGACTTGGGCGTACGTCGCCGCCAGGCCGCACACCGGCCAGTCCGAGCCGAACATCAGACGGTCCGGGCCGAAGGCGTCCAGGACGACGTCGGCGTACGGGCGCAGGTCGTCCACGGTCCAGCCCGCGGGGTCGGCCTCGGTGACCATGCCGGAGAGCTTGCAGACCGTGTTGGGGTGCGCGGCGAGGGCACGGAGGCCGGCGGCCCAGGGTTCGAGGGGGCCGGAGGCGATGGGGGGCTTGCCCACGTGGTCCAGGACGAAGGTGAGTTGTGGCAGGGCGGCGGCCGCCTCGACGCAGGCGGGCAGTTGGCGGGGCAGGACGAGAAGGTCGTAGACGAGGCCTGCCGCGGCCACGGCGGCGAGACCCCGCCGTACGTCCGCCCGCAGCAGCCACTCCGGGTCGGGCTCGCCCTGGACCTGGTGGCGGATGCCCTTGAGGTACCGGCCGCCGGGGAGTTCCTTGAGGCGGGCCAGTTCGTCGGCGATGTCGGGACGGGTGAGGTCGGTCCAGCCGACGACACCGGCGATCAGGTCGTGTTCGGCGGCCAGCGCCAGGAACTCCGGGGTCTCCTCGGCGACGGTGATCGTCTGGACGAGTACCGTCCGGTCCACTCCGGCGGCCGCTGCCTCGGGGGCCAGGTCCGCGACGGTGAAGTCCCGACGGATCGGGCTGTCCTCGGCGATCCAGTCCTGGTCGCGCACCGACAGGTCCCACACGTGGTGGTGCGCGTCGACCGTCACGGCAGCTCCCACACGACGGGCAGGCCGGCGGCCGAGCCCTCGTCGGAGTAGTCGTGGACGACGTCGAGGAGCTCGGCCATGCGGGCCTGCCAGGCGACGTTGACCGGCAGTTTCTCCAGTTCGGCGAGGAGCCGGCCGTAGTCCTCGCACTCCAGGACGTGGAAGAGGTCGGTGCCGCTGCGCCAGATGGTCCAGGAGGTGGCGCCGGCGGCGCGGATCGCGTCGGTGAGTTCCTTCGGGACCTCGCGGTGGGCCGCGTCGTACTCGGCGATGCGGTCGGCGCGGACCTTGGTGTGCAGGGCGACTCTCATGACGGCTCCTCCACCGGCAGGTATCCGGTGTCCCTGAGCTCCTGCCAGAACTCCGGTGGCACCGCGGTCTCGAACTGGTCGGCGCAGTCGTGGACTTCGGCCGCCGAGCGGGCGCCGACGAGGACGCTGGTCACCGCCGGGTGGGCCGCGCAGAAGGCCAGGGCTGCGGCCCGCAGGGTGGTGCCGTGACGCTCGGCGACGGACTTCAGGTGCAGGGCCCGGTCCAGCAACTCGGGCGTTGCGCTGGTGTAGTTGTACGTCGCTCCCGGGCGCGGGTCGGCCAGCAGGCCGGAGTTGAAGGCACCGCCGACGACGACGGAGGTGCCGCGGGCGACGGCCGCGGGCAGCAGGTCGGTCAGCGCGCTGTGGTCCAGCAGTGTGTAGCGGCCCGCGCACAGCACCACGTCCACGTCGGTGTCGCGCACGAAGCGGGTGAGCATCTCCGTCTGGTTCATGCCGGCGCCGATCGCTCCGACCACGCCCTCCGAGCGGAGCTTCTCCAGGGCCGGGTAGCCCTCCCGGAAGGCCGCTTCGGCGTGGTCGTCGGGGTCGTGGAGGTAGACGACGTCGACGCGGTCGAGGCCGAGCCGTTCCAGACTGGCGTCCAGAGTGCGTCGGATGCCGTCCTCGGTGAAGTCCCAGACGCGGCGGTGCGTGGCGGGGACCGCGAAGCCGTCCGCGAGGTCGTCACCGCCGCCGGCCCAGGGCTCCAGGCGGCGGCCGACCTTCGTCGAGATCGTGTACTCCTCGCGCGGGTGCTCGCGCAGGGCCGCGCCGAGGCGGCGTTCGGAGAGGCCGATGCCGTAGTGGGGTGCGGTGTCGTAGTAGCGGATGCCGCGCTGCCAGGCGGCGGACACGGCCTCGTACGCCTGCTCGTCGGTGACCTCGGTGAAGAGGTTGCCGATGCCGGCGGCCCCGAAGCCCAGGCCGCTCGGGGTCCCGGGGGTCGTCACTGGCCCGCCGGGCGCAGTCGCAGGCCGTGCATGCCGCCGTCGACCGCGAGGGAGGTGCCGGTGGTGGCGCCGGACAGCGGGCTGGCCAGATAGGCGATGGCGCCCGCGACCTCGTCCGCCGAGACGAGACGGCCGGTGGGCTGACGGGCCTCCAGGGCGGCGCGTTCGGCGGCGGGGTCGGGGGCCTTGTCGAGGAGGCGGCCGATCCAGGGCGTGTCGGCGGTGCCGGGGTTGACGCAGTTGACGCGGATGCCCTCGCGGACGTGGTCGGCGGCCATCGCGAGGGTGAGGGAGTGCACGGCGCCCTTGGTCGCGCTGTAGAGGGCGCGTTGCGGGAGGCCCGCGGTGGCGGCGATGGAGCAGGTGTTGACGATGGCCGCATGCGTGGACCGGCGCAGGTGGGGCAGGGCGGCACGGGCGGCGCGGACCATGCCGACGACGTTGACGTCCAGGACGCGGTGCCACTCGGCGTCGTCGTTGTCCTCGACGGTGCCCTGGGCGCCGATGCCCGCGTTGTTGACCAGTATGTCGAGGCCACCGAGCTCCGCGACGGCGGCGGCGACCGCCTCGCGCACCGAGGCGTCGTCGGTGACGTCGGCCTTGAAACCGAGCAGCGGCTCCGCCACCGAGGAGGGGTTCAGGTCGAGGACGGCGACCTGGGCGCCGCGTGCGGCCAGGAGTTCGGCGGTGGACCGGCCGATGCCGGAGGCGCCGCCGGTCACCAGGGCTTTCAGCCCCTCGAAGTCACTCATGCCGCATGCCCCTTCTTGCCCGAGGTCTCGAGGTCGGCGGCCCAGAAGGCGCCGTCCGGGAATGTGTACCGCGCGATCGACTCGGCCTTCATGGCGGCCGAGAAGCCCGGTGCGGTGGGTGTCATGTAGTGGCCTTCCCTGATCACCACCGGGTCGAGGAAGTGGTCGTGCAGATGGTCGACGTACTCGATGACCCGGTCCTCGGTGGTGCCGGTGACCGCCACATAGTCGAACATCGACAGGTGCTGGACAAGTTCGCACAGACCGACGCCGCCCGCGTGCGGGCACACCGGTACGCCGAACTTCGCGGCGAGCAGCAGGATCGCGAGGTTCTCGTGCACGCCCCCGACACGGGCCGCGTCGATCTGGACGACGTCGAGGGCGCCGGCCTGGAGGAGCTGCTTGAAGACGACGCGGTTCTGGACGTGCTCGCCGGTGGCCACCTTCACCGGGGCGACGGCCTGGCGGATCGCCGCGTGGCCGAGGATGTCGTCGGGGCTGGTGGGCTCCTCGATCCAGTAGGGGTCGAACTCGGCGAGCGCCTTGGTCCAGCGGATCGCGTCGTCGACGTCCCAGCGCTGGTTGGCGTCGATGGCGATGCGGACGTCGGGGCCGACGACCTGGCGGGCGACACGGCAGCGCCGTACGTCGTCGTCGAGGTCCGCGCCGACCTTCAGCTTGATCTGCCGGAAGCCGTCGGCGACGGCCTGGGTCGCGAGCCGGGTGAGCTTCTCGTCGCTGTAGCCGAGCCAGCCGGGGGAGGTCGTGTAGGCGGGATAGCCGCGCTCCAGCAGCCCGGCCGTGCGTTCCCCGGCGCCCTCCCGGCCCTTGCGGAGGATCTCCAGCGCCTCTTGGGGGGTGAGGACGTCCGTGAGGTACCGGAAGTCGATCTGGGCGACCAGCCACTCGGGGTCGGCGTCGGCGAGCAGCCGCCACAGCGGCTTGTCGGCGCGCTTGGCTGCCAGGTCCCACACGGCGTTCATGACGGCGCCGATCGCCATGTGCATCACGCCCTTCTCGGGGCCGAGCCAGCGCAGCTGGCTGTCGCCGATCAGGTCGCGGTTGAGGGTCCCCGGGTCGGCGCAGAGTTCGCCGACGTCCCGGCCGATCACGTGGTGCCTGAGCGCGTGGATCGCGGCCACCTGGACCTCGTTGCCCCGCCCGATGGTGAAGCTGAAACCGTGCCCCTCGTGCCCGTCGGTCCCGTCGGTGCGCAGGACGACGTACGCGGCCGAGTAGTCGGGGTCCGGGTTCATCGCGTCGGAGCCGTCGAGCTCGCGCGAGGTCGGGAAGCGGATGTCGTAGGTGTCGAGCGCAATGATGCGAACAGGGGGGCCGGGGGTCGGTGACACTGAGGGCCTCTCGGTCGGGGTCGTGGGAACAGGCGGGTCAGTCCTGGGCGCGGCCGGTCGTCACCCGGGCGATGATCAGGGCGAGCAGGATGATTCCGCCGTAGATGGCCTGGATCCAGAAGGACGGCACCTGGGCGAGGGTGAGCAGGTTCTGGACGACGCCGAGGAGGAGTACGCCGGTCAGGGCGCCGAACATGGTGCCCTTGCCGCCGTCGAGGCTGATGCCGCCGATCACCGCGGCCGCGAAGACGGTGAAGATCATGTTGTTGCCCTGGTTGGCGCTGATCGCGCCCACGTACCCGGTCTGCATGATCCCGCCGACCGCGGCCAGCGTGCCCGCGACCACGAACACGCCGAGCATCACGCGTTCGACGCGGATACCGGCGGCGCGGGCCGCGTCGGCGTTGCCGCCGATGGCGTACAGGGCGCGGCCGATGCGGTGGTACTTCAGGACGAGTCCGGCGACCGCGAAGGCGACCGCCGCGACCCACACGGACATCGGGACGGTCAGGAAGGTGGTGGTCGCCAGGGAGTAGAAGCTGTCGGGCATCCCGAACAGCGTCTTGCCCTTGGTCGCGCCGACCAGCAGTCCGCGCAGCACGATCAGCATCGCGAGCGTCACGATGAACGCGTTGAGCTTGAACTTGACGACGAGGATGCCGTTGAAGGCGCCGACGGCGGCGCCCACCAGGAGCACCGCGAACAGCGCGAGCGCGGGCGGGAGTTCGGTGCCCCAGCCGGACTGGGCGGCCGGCAGCACCAGCAGCGCGCCCACGGCGGGCGCGATTCCGACGACGGACTCCAGGGACAGGTCGAACTTGCCGGTGATCAGCACCAGTGACTCGGCCAGCACGACCATGGCGAGTGCGGCGGAGGCGCCGAGGATCGAGATCAGGTTGCGTTCGGTGAGGAACGAGTCGTTGACGATCGTGCCCAGCACCATGAGCACCAACAGGGCGGGTACGAGGGCCAGTTCGCGGGCGCGGCGCAGCAGGACCGTACGGGCCGACCGGGGGGCCAGGGCTCGTACGGGCGCGAGCGGCCGGGCCGCCTTGGTGTCAGCCATGGTCCACTCCTTCGATGGAGGCGATCAGCTCGTGGTCGCGCCAGCCCGCCGGGTGCTCGGCGACCACGCGGCCGTGGAAGAGGACGAGGACGCGGTCGCAGCGGCGCAGGTCGTCGAGTTCGTCGGAGACGACGAGTACCGCGGTGCCGTCCTCGCGGGCGGTGTCCACGCGGGCCAGCAGGGATTCCTTGGACTTCACGTCGACGCCCGCGGTGGGGTTGATGAGCACCAGCAGGCGGGGGTCGGAGGCCAGGGCGCGGGCCATGACGACCTTCTGCGCGTTGCCGCCGGAGAGGTCGGACACCGGCTGGTCGGGGCCCTCGGTGTGGATGTCGAGACGCTCGATCAGCTCGGTGGCGAAGCCGCGCTTGCGGTCACTGCCGACGAAGCCGAAGCGGCCGAGCCGGTCCAGGACGGTCATGGTGGCGTTGTCGCCGATGGTCATGCCGAACACCAGGCCCTGGCCGTGCCGGTCGCGCGGGACACACCCGACGCCCGCTTCCAAAGATCTGTGCACGTCCCCGAACGGCAGCGGCCGGCCGTCGAGTCGGGCTGTGCCGCCGGTGGGCGTGTGCAGCCCCGTGAACGATTCGGCGAGCTCGGTCTTGCCGCTGCCGCTGATGCCGGCGAGCCCGACGACCTCGCCGCGGCGGACGGTCAGGTCGACGTCCCGGTAGGCGCCTGAGGTGAGGCCTCGGGCCTCCAGGACGACGGGTGCGGTGCGGTCGACGTCCCTCACCGCCACGGTCTGCTCGGCGATGGTCTCTCCGGCCATGGCCTCGACGAGGGCCGCGCGGGGCATGTCGGCCACGGGGGCCGTGGTGATCCAGCGGGCGTCCCGCAGGACGGTGACGGTCTGGCAGACCTCGTAGACCTCCTGGAGATGGTGGGAGATGAAGAGGAACGTGACGCCGTTCTCCTGCAGGGCCCGCATCCGGGCGAAGAGCCGCTCGATCTCCCGCTTGTCGAGCTGGGCGGTCGGTTCGTCGAGGACGATGAAGCGGGCTCCGAAGCTCAACGCCCGGGCTATCTCCACCATTTGGCGGTCCTCGACCTTGAGGTCGGCGGTGCGTGCCTCCGGGTCGACGTGCACGTCCCAGGTGTCGAGGAGCGCCGCGGCTTCTTCCCTGAGGCGGCGCCAGCTGATGAAACGGCCCTTGAGGGGCTGCCGGTTGATGAACAGGTTCTCGGCGACGGTGAGTTCGGGGACGACGGTCGGCTTCTGGTAGACGCAGGCGACCTTGCGGCGCCAGGCGTCCCGGTCGGCGAGCGCGGGTGCGGGCTCGCCGTCGAAGCGGACCTCGCCCTCGTCGGGCGCCTGGAGGCCGGTGAGCACGGTGACCAGGGTCGACTTGCCGGCGCCGTTGCGGCCGACGAGGGCGTGGGACTCGCCGGGCAGGACGGTGAGCCTGCCGTCGGCGAGCGCGGTGGTGGGGCCGTAGCGCTTGACGATGCCGCGGGCCTCGACGAGGGGGGTGCCGGCCTGGCTGCTCATCCGACCGTGTTGCCCCACAGCTCGGGGTCGTCGACGTTCTCCTTGGTGACCAGGGGGGCGGGCAGCTGGTCCTCGAGGATGCCGCTGGGCAGCTTGACGATGGTGGAGTCGTGGTCCGTCGGGCCGGGCTGGAACGTCTTCCCCTGCATCGCCGCCTTGATGTAGTACATGCCGTACTTGGCGTACAGGTCGGCGGGCTGGGAGACGGTGGCGTCGATCTCGCCCTTGCGGATGGCGTCGTACTCCTGCGGGATGCCGTCGTTGGAGACGATCGTGATGTGGCCGGACTGGCCGGCCTTCTTCAGCATCCCCTTCGACTTCAGGGTCTGCAGCGTCGGCGCGAGGTAGACGCCGCCGGCCTGCATGTAGATGCCCTTGATGTCGGGGTTGGCGTTGAGGAGGGTGTCCAGCTTGGAGGCCGCGGTGTCGGACTCCCACTTGGCGGGGATCTCCAGCACCTTCAGCTTGGGGAAGTTCTTCTTCACACAGGCGCGGAACGCCTCCGAGCGGTCCCGGCCGTTGACCGAGGCGAGGTCGCCCATGATCTGCACGACCTTGCCGGAGGGGATCTGCTTGCCGAGGTAGTCGCAGGCCTTCTCGCCGTAGGCGACGTTGTTCGCGCGCACGACCATGGCGACCTTGCCCTTGTCGGGCGCGACGTCGACGGCGACCACGGGGACGCCCTTGCGTTCGGCCTGGTCGAGGCCGGCCTCGATGGCGGCGCTGTCCAGCGGGGCGACGACCAGACCCTCGACACCCTGGTTGAGCTGGTTGTTGATGTCGGTGATCTGCTGCGAGGGGTCGCTGTTGGAGTTGACGGTCTTCAGCGCGTCCACGTCCTCGGACTTCGCCATCTTCGGGACGTAGTCGTTGTACGACTGCCAGAACGGCGAGGTGAGCAGGGGCAGGATCACCCCGACCTTGCCGGTGCCGTCCCCTTTCCCGCCGCCGGCCGAGTCGGCGCTGTCCTTGGTGCTCCCGCACGCGCCGAGCACGAGCGAGGCGACCGCGGCCGCTGCCACCGCGCCGACCATCCGAGACCTGTTCCGCTTTCGCACTGTCCTGCAGGGCATCTGACGGCTCCTCGTTGAGCGTGTTCGAGCAGATGACCGCATACTTATCAGACCACTCTGCCGGAAGAACACCCTCCGACGGCGTATTTTCCGGAGTTTGGGCCGTAGTGGTCGGACCACATCCGTGGCTAGACTTCCGCCACCTGGTGAGTGGAGGAATGGCGTGGCCGACGAGACCGCCCCGCAGAAGGGCACCGTGACCCAGCGCGCCATCGACCAGATCAAGGCGATGATCGGCGAGGGACGCCTGGAGCCGGGCCAGCGGCTGCCCACCGAACGGGATCTCGCGGTCCAGCTCGGCATCTCCCGCAGCTCGATGCGCGAGGCGATCCGCGCGCTCACGGTGCTGGGGGTGCTGGAGGCGCGACACGGGTCGGGCATCTACGTCACACAGCTGGAGGCCGGGGATCTGCTGGAGACGTTCGGCGTGGTCGCCGATCTGTCCCGGGGGCCGCGTCTGGTGGAGCTCCTCGAGGTGCGGCGCATCCTGGAGTCGACGGCGACGGCACTGGCGGCGGCGCGGATCACGCCGGATCAGCTGGCCGAGGTGGAGAAGCATCTGACCGCGATGAACGCCACGGAGGACCCCGAGGAGATCCTCGCCCACGACATCGCCTTCCACCGCGAGATCGCGACGGCCGCGGGCAACGAGACCATGGCGGCGATTCTGGACGGCCTGTCCTCGAGGACGTTCCGCGCCCGGGTCTGGCGGGGCTACCAGGAAGAGGGTGCCTTCGAGCGGACGCGGCGCGAGCATGCCGCGATCCACCGGGCGCTGCTGGCCCATGATCCGGAGGCGGCGCGGGCCGCGGCGGCCGCTCATGTGGGGGAAGTGGAACAGTGGCTCAAGAGCCAGCTCGGGACCTAGACGGGGAGCGTTCGTACCTGCGCCTCCGGCAGCTTGCTCCACCAGTGGCCGTAGCGGCTGTAGACGTTCGGCTCCCGGTCGGCCAGTAGCGCGCCGAGCGAACGGGCCTCCTCGGCCAGGCCCTCCCATGCCGCACGCGGCAGGTCGTGGAAGGCCGTCGCCTCGATGCCGCCCGCGACCGGCCGCCACACCCCGGCCACGTAGCCGTCGACCAGCAGTGTCGGCAGTACGTCGCCGTTGGTACGGATCACCAGGCGGCGGTGGTCGGGCGGGATCACCCGGCTGCGGTCGTGATGGGCGAGCAGGGCGCTGTCCCACATCGCCATCAGGCGGGGCGGGGCCGGGGTGTCGGCGGGTGGACGCGGGCTGCCGGGGACGTCGTACACCTTCGTCCCCTCCGGCCCCTCCAGTTCCTCCACCGTCTCGCCCAGCGCGCTCAGCGCCATCCGGACCCGCGCCCGCTGCACCGTGGCGAACTGCGCCACGTCCGCGATCGAGGCAGGCCCGAAGCCTTCCAGGTACCGCAGGGTTAGGGCCTGCAACGCCTTCTCCTGCGGCGCCGGTTCGCCGGTGAAGCGTCCCTCGGCCGCCGCGACGTACGCGGGCGCGTACGCGAAGGACCACGGCCCGCCCGTCGGCACATGCACCAGCGGCGCATACGACCGCAGCCCCCACCACGCCCCGTCCTTCTTCTCCGCGCCCACCCGTTCCGCGAGCCACGCCGTCATGTCGCCGTTCGACCGGGGCTGCCCGGCGAACTCCAGCAGCCCCGGCTCCAGTTCGGCCGCGTCCGCCGGTGTGAGCCCGGCGGCGGCGAAGCGGTGGCCGAACCGGGAGGCGTACAGCGTCGGCCGCATCGCCTCCCGGACCATCCGGTAGTCGTCGCAGTGGACGGCGTGCAGGGTGATCCGGAGCAGGGTCGCCTTGACGAGAGTGCGGTCGGCGAAGGCGGCGTCCAGGTCGGCCGGTGCGAAGCCGTCGATCCGGTTCCACAACGCGAGGTACGGCGACGCCGGCTGTTGCGCCTGGAGGGCCAGGAGCCGCCGGACCGCTTCGGCGACCCCCGACGGCTCCCGGCGCAACAGCAGCTGACGGGCGAGCGTGGCCCGGTTGAGTTCCCGCGCGGTGATCGTCACGTCCCGGATTGTGCCCTCCGGAACCGGAGCGTCACCAGCTCGAACGGGCGCAGTCGCAGCGCCACCCGGTTGCCGTCACGCTCCACCGCTTCGTCGGCCAGTTGCCGCTCCAGCAGGTCCGTGGCCGCGACGTCCACGACCTCGAAGCCCGCCGTGAGCGTCGCCCTGGCCCGGCCCCCGTGCGCCTCGTGCAGCCGCACCACGACGTCACCGCTCCCGTCGTCGGCCAGCTTCACCGCTGTGATCACGACCGCGTCCTCGTCGACCGTCACCAGCGGCGCCACCGCGACGGCCCCGGTCACCCGCCGTTCCGGCAGGTTGATCCGCCACCCCTCGCGCACCGCGTCCCCGATGGACGCCCCGGGAATCAGCGCGTGCCGGAAGCGGTGGACGCCCTGGTCGGTCTCGGGGTCGGGGAAGCGGGGGGCGCGCAGCAGGGAGACGCGGACTGTCGTCGTCGTACCCCTGTCGCTCTCGGTGCGGACCGTGCGGGTCACGTCGTGGCCGTACGTCGAGTCGTTGGTGAGGGCGACGCCCCAGCCCGGTTCCTCCAGGTGGACGAAGCGGTGGTTGCAGGCCTCGAACTTGGCCGCCTCCCAGCTGGTGTTGGTGTGGGTGGGGCGGTGGAAGTGTCCGAACTGGGTCTCCGAGGCATAGCGTTCGGCGTGCACGTCCAGGGGGAAGGTCAGTTTCAGGAACTTCTCCGTCTCGTGCCAGTCCACCTCGGTGTCCAGCAGCAGCCTCCGCTGGCCAGGCGCGAGTGACAGCACCTGGGTGACGCGGGACGAGCCGAAGGACCGTACGATCCGGACGCCTTCGCCTTCGGGGGCGATCTCGTCCGCGTCGGTCAGGTCCGTCACCGTGTTGCGGTAGAACTCGTCGACGTCCCACGCGTCCCACATGTTCGGGAAGTCCGGGTGGAGTTGGAGGAGGTTGGCCGCGGCGCCCGGGGCGACGGTCTCGCGGTCCGCCTCGATGTCGTACGCGGAGACGACGAGGCCCTGGGCGTCGATCTCGATCCGCAGCAGGCCGTTGTCCAGGACGAAGCCGCCTGAGGGGCGCGGGGTGAGGCGGGTGCGGCCCTCGGCGGCAGGTGTGTTCGCGCCGCCCGCGGGGACGCCGTCGCGGGTGTGCGGTGCCGAGTTGAACACCAGCTCCCGCACGCCCTCTCCGGCCAGGGCGCGTTGGGCTCCCTCGATGATCGCGGTCAGTTCCCCGGCGATCCGCTCATACGTCCGCCGCGCCTCGCGGTGCACCCAGGCGATCGACGAACCCGGCAGGATGTCGTGGAACTGGTGGAGCAGCACCGTCTTCCAGATCCGGTCCAACTCCTCGTACGGGTAGGGGAGTCCGGCGCGTACGGCAGCCGTCGCCGCCCACAGCTCCGCCTCTCGCAGGAGGTGTTCGCTGCGCCGGTTGCCCTGCTTGGTCTTCGCCTGGCTGGTGAGGGTGGCGCGGTGGAGTTCGAGGTAGAGCTCGCCGACCCAGACGGGCGCGTCGGGGTATTCGGCCTCGGCCTTCTCGAAGAACTCCGCCGGAGTCTCCCAGACCACGGTCGCCGAGCCCTCCAGGTCGCGCAGTCGGGCCGCCTTGGCGACCATCTCGCGTGTCGTGCCGCCCCCGCCGTCACCCCAGCCGGTCGGGGCGAGGGAGTGCCGGGCGACCCCCTTGTCCTTGAAATTCCGGGCCGCGTGGGCGATTTCACTGCCCTTCATGGAGCAGTTGTAGGTGTCGACGGGCGGGAAGTGCGTGAAGATCCGGGTGCCGTCGATGCCCTCCCAACGGAAGGTGTGGTGCGGGAACTTGTTCGTCTGCGACCAGGAGATCTTCTGCGTCAGCAGCCACTTGGAGCCCGCGGCCTTGATGATCTGCGGGAGTCCGGCGGCGAAGCCGAAGGTGTCCGGCAACCACGCCTCGTCGTTCTCGATGCCGAACTCGTCGAGGAAGAACCGCTTGCCGTGCACGAACTGACGGGCCATCGCCTCCGAGCCCGGCATGTTGGTGTCCGACTCCACCCACATACCGCCGGCCGGCACGAACCGCCCGTCCGCCACCGCCTTCTTCACCCGCGCCCACACCTCGGGCCGGTGCTCCTTCACCCAGACCCACTGCTGGGCTTGGGACATGGCGAAGACGAACTCCGGCTCGTCGTCCAGCAGGGCGGTCATGTTGGAGGTCGTACGGGCCACCTTCCGTACCGTCTCCCGCAGCGGCCACAGCCACGCCGAGTCGATGTGGGCATGGCCGACGGCGCTGATGCGGTGGGCGGAGGGCACGGCGGGTTCCGACAGCACCGTCTCCAGGCGTACCCGCGCCTGCGCGGCGGTGCCGTTCACGTCCTGGAGGTCGATCGCGTCCAGCGCCTTCTCCAGCGCCCGCACGATCTCCCAGCGGCGTGCGGAGTCCATGGGCAGCTCGTGCATCAGCTCGCCGAGCACTTCCAGGTCGAGGACGAGCTGCCACACCGTCTCGTCGAAGACGGCGAGGTCCATGCGGGTGAGTGTGTACTGGGGCTCGCTGCCCGCCGTCTCCTTGTCGCCCAACTGCGTGGGCAGGAAGGGGTGGTAGTCGAGGATGACGGGGTTGGAGGCGGCCTCGATGTGCAGCCGCACCTCCTCGCCGCCCTCGACGGGCGCGCCGATCCTGACCCACTGGTTGCGCGGGTTGAGGCCCTTCACCGGGGTGCCGTCGGGCCGGTACACCAGGCCCTCGCACTGGAAGCCGGGCATGTTCTCGTCGAAGCCGAGGTCCAGCAGGGCCTCGACGGTCCGGCCGGCCCATGCTCCGGGGACGGTCCCGGTGACCCGGAACCAGCTGGTCCCCCACGGAGCACCCCACCGGGCGCCGACCTCGATCGGCTCGGGCTCGGCCGCCAGCCCCTCGGCGACCGGCACGGGTTCACCGGGGGCGTTCCACACCGCCACCTCCAGCGGCACGGACTCGGGGTACACGGCGGGGCGGATGCGCTCGTCGAGGACGCGCTTGAGACGGGCCTCGACCAGACGGCGGTCGTCATGCATGCGGGGTGCTCCCAGGCTGAGGGGGGATGGTTACCAGGTGTGGGTGACGGTGGCCGGAGCCGACGACGTGTACAGCTCCCCCACGGAACGCGGTTCGAACCGTGCCGTCCGCTCACCCTGTCCGGACCGGAGGCCGTCGAGGAAGTACGCCTTCCGGCAGGTGAGGACGGTGCGTCCGGTGGGGTTCACGAGCGGGTGCCTCCTTGTGGGGTGCGGAGTACCTGGTCGGACGTGACGACCTCGGTGATGCCGCGCGCGGTGAGGTGGTCGCGGTCCGCGGTGCGCGTGTCGAGGACGGTGGTGGGTCGGGCGCCGTCGGCGACGAGGCGGAAGAAGGCGTCGTAGACCGGCCCGCCGGGTGTGCACAGCGAGCGCCTGGACGGGTGGGCGGGGACGACGAGTGCCGTGGTGCGGGGTGCCGGGGCGGATCTGTGCTCGCCGGCCGCCTTGGCCAGCACCCGGGCGATGTCCTTGGGCCGGCGGTCGTTGGTCAGCAGGCCGAGCCCGTATTCGAGCGCGGGGAAGTCGGCGAGGTCCCGCGACACGTCGTGCGAGCACCACCAGG
This sequence comes from Streptomyces sp. NBC_00019, assembly GCF_045041015.1. Classification (NCBI taxonomy): domain Bacteria; kingdom Bacillati; phylum Actinomycetota; class Actinomycetes; order Kitasatosporales; family Streptomycetaceae; genus Streptomyces; species Streptomyces sp. NBC_00019. Next base: position 9,029,849 of record NZ_CP108302.1, on the reverse strand, counting down.
TGATGCCCCACAGGTCGGGGCAGTCCAGGGCGTTCGCGACGGTCGCCTCGGTGAAGGCGGCGGCGTGCTCGGGCGGGACGAGGGGCGCGGGTGCGCCGACCTCCTGGAGCCAGACGGGGCGGTGCGGGTCGTCGGCCCATGCCTTGCTCAGCTCGACGAGGTACGCGGCGTGGTGCTCGGTCGGCACGGAGGTACGGCCGTGGCGCTGGGCGGTGCCGTTGAAGACCCAGGAGTGCACGGCCGTGACGGCGCCCAGGCGGGCGGCCTGCGCCGGGGTGAACGGCTGGTCGTCCTGGTACCAGGTCGCGTCGTACTCGGCGTGCAGATGCAGCCTGCCCGGCGCCCCTTCCTCGCAGGCGGCGAGCAGGCTCGTGAGCCAGGCGTCGATCTGGTCGGAGGTGGCCCGGTCGGGGTCCGGATGGGGGTCCGCAGAGAACTGGTTGACCTCGTTGCCCAGGGTCATGCCGATGAAGTTGGGCCGGTCGGCCAGTGCCGCGGCGAGGGTGCGCAGGTAGGCCGCCTGGCCCTCGACGACCTCCGGGTCGGTGAAGAGGTTGCGCCGGTGCCAGGTCCGGGTCCAGGCCGGCAGGAAGTCGAAGCTGCTCAAGTGCCCCTGCAGACCGTCCACGTTGACGTCGAGTCCCCGTTCGGCGGCGGCGTCGGCCAGCCGCACGAGGTCCGCGACGGCCCGCTCGCGGATCAGGGTGCGGTTGGGCTGGAAGTACGGCCACAGCGGGAAGACCCGGATGTGGTCCAGGCCCAGAGCGGCGATCGAGTCGAGGTCGGCGCGGACGGAGTCGAGGTCGAAGTCGAGCCAGTGGTGGAACCACCCTTCGCTGGGGGTGTAGTTGACGCCGAAGCGCACGGCAGCAGGCATGCGGTAGTCCTTGAACTCGGTGGCGAAGACAGCCTGTTCAGCCCTTGACCGCGCCCTCGCCGACCCCGCGGAAGAAGTACCGCTGGAGACAGGCGAAGAGGACGATCAGCGGTGCCACGGCGATGACGGTGCCCGCGGCGACGAGGCGTTCGTCGTTGGCGAAGGTGCCGTGCAGATAGTTGAGGCCGATGGTGAGCGTGAACTTGGACGGGTCGCTCAGCACGATGAGCGGCCACAGGAAGTCGTCCCAGGCGCCCATGAAGGCGAAGATCGCGACGACCGCGAGGGTTCCCTTCACCGACGGCACGGCGATGCGCAGGAACCGCTGCCAGACGTTGGCGCCGTCGACGTAGGCCGCCTCCTCGATCTCGTACGGCAGATTGAGGAAGGCGTTGCGCATCAGCAGGACGTTCATGGCGCCGATGCAGCCCGGCAGGACCACACCGATCAGGGTGTTGTTGAGGCCGAGCTCCCGCATGGTGGTGAACTGGGCGATGATGATGCCCTCCACGGGCACGAGCATCGCCAGGATGAAGGCCAGGGTGGCGGCACGGCGGCCCCGGTAGCGCAGCCGGGCCAGCGCGTAGCCGGCGAGGGCCGAACCGACGCAGTTGATCACGACGTTGGCGGTGGCGACCTTCAGGGAGTTGAGGGCGTAGTCCCAGACGGGGATGGTGTCGGCGACCCGTTCGTAGTTGTGCAGGGTCGGGTCCCCCGGCAGGAACTTCGGCGGCGAGCTGAAGATGTCCTCGGTGGGGCCCTTCAGCGAGGTCGACAGCTGCCAGAGGAAGGGGCCGACGGTCAGGGCGAGTACGGCGAGCAACAGCACGTACCGCAGGGCGAGTTCCCCCACCCGTACGCGACGGCCGTGCTCGTCGGTGACGCGGGGTTCGCTCGCCGCGGGAGCGGGACGGACCTTCTCGATGACGCTCATGACTCGTCCTTCCGGTCCGCGCGCAGCACGAGCAGCATCAGGGCGACGGTGACGACGAAGACGACGACCGAGATGGCGGAGGCGTAGCCGACCCGGCCGGTCAGACCCGTGCCGGTGCGTTGGACGAGCATGACGAGCGTCGTGTCCTCGCCGGCCGGACCACCGCTCGGTCCTGCCATGAGATAGACCTCGGAGAACACCTTGAAGGCGGCCACTGACGACAGCGCCCCGACCAGCACCATGGTCGACCGGACGGCGGGCACCGTGACCGACAGGAAGCGCCGCACGGCGCCCGCGCCGTCCACGGAGGCGGCCTCGTGGAGTTCGCGCGGCACGTTCGCCAGTGCCGCCAGGTAAATGATCATGTAGTAGCCGAGGCCCTTCCAGACCGTGACGGCCATGGCGCTCAGCAGGAGCAGCCACTGGTCGCTGAGGAAGCCGACCCGGCCGACGCCGATGGTCTCCAGCAGGGAGTTCACCAGACCGCGCTCGTCGAGCAGCCACACCCAGATCAGTCCGACCACGACGATGGATGCGACGACCGGGGTGTAGAAGGCGGACCGGAAGAAGGTGATGCCGGGGATGTTCTTCTGCACGAGCAGCGCGAGCAGCAGGGGCAGGATCACGAGTGCGGGGACGACCCCGAGGACGTAGAGCGTGCTGTTGCGCAGTCCGATCCAGAACATGTCGTCGTGGAGCAGCTCACGGAAGTTGGCCAGTCCGACGAACTTGCCGGGGATGAGGGTGCGGCGGTCGGTGAAGGCGTTGACCAGCGTCGACACGAACGGGTACAGGATGAACGCGCCGGTGATCAGCAGGCCGGGTGCGGCGAACAGCCAGGGGCTGGTGGGCAGTTGGCGCCGTACGCGCCGCACCCCGCGGGCCTCGCGCACCCGGGACAGAGTGGAAGCCATCGTGCGCTAGCCCTGCTGCTGGAGCAGTGTGTCGCAGGCTTTGACAGCGTTGTCGAGGGCTTCCTTCGGGCTCTCCTTACCCTGCAGTGCCTTCGCGACCTCGTTGCGCAGCGCTGTCTTCATCTGCTCGCTGAACAGCACCGGTGTGTAATTGACGGCGTTCTTCAGCGACTTGGCGGCGGCGATCCGCACCCGTGTCTCGTCGGTGCCGTCCTCCTTGGTGAAGTACGGGTCGTCGAGCGAGCCGGCGGTGCTCGGGAAGATGGCTACCTGCTTGGCGAAGGACATCTGGTGCGCGGCGTCGGTGACGTAGTGCGCGAAGGCGACCGCGGCGGGCTTCTTCTTGGTCTGCGCGTTCACCATCACACCCATCACGTACATGTTGACGTGGCCGGTGCTGGTGATCTGGTCGGTTATGCCGATGTTCTTGTACAGGTTCGGCGCCTGCTTCTTGAAGTTGCCGAGGTCGAGGGCGCTGCCGGGGTTCATGGCGACGGCCCCGGTGAGGAACTTCTTGCCGGAGGACTCGGGGGTGGCGGTCAGCGCCTGCGGGTCGAGGGCCTTCGCGTCGTACAACTCCTTGTACTTCGTGAGGAGTTCGACGCCCTTCGCGTCGTTGAAGGCGAAGGCGGTGCCCTCCTTGTTCATGAGCTCGACGCCGTAGCGGCCGAAGTCCTCGACGGTGGGCACGTTGGCGAGGGTGGCGACCTTGCCGTCGGTCTTGTCGGCCAGCTCGAGGGCGTCGGTGAAGAGTTCGTCGTACGTCTTCGGCGGCTGGTCGGGGTCGAGGCCCGCGTCCTTGAACAGGGCCTTGTTGTAGAAGAGCGGCCCGGTGTTGAGGTACCAGGGGAAGGCGTACGTACCGGTCATCCCAGGTATCTGATGGCTGGCCCAGGCCCCCTCCAGATACTCCTTCTTGTACTTCGCGGCGGCCTTGTCCAGGTCGAGTGCCAGGCCGGCCTTGGCGAGCGGGGCGACGAGGTCCGGGGAGACGTTGACGACGTCGGGCAGGGTGCCTCCGGCGGCGTCGGCGCTGATCTTGTCGGCGTATCCCTCGGCGGGCTGGTCGATCCACTTCACCTCGGTGCCGGGGTACTCCTTCTCGAAGTCGGCGATGACTCCCTCGAAGTAGTCCTTGAAATTGGCCCTGAGGTTCCAGGTCTGGAAAGTGATGTCGCCCTCGATCTTGCCGGAAGCGTCGGTCGAGGAGCCGTCGTCGCTCCCCGAGCCGCAGGCGCTCAGCGGCAGGACGAGACAGACGGCGGCGGCGACGAGGGCTCTGCGGGAAACGGGCACGGCGGAACGGCCTCCTTGTGCAGCGGGGTCGGTGCGGCGGGGTTGGCCAACGACGGAGACCTTGCACGCCGGTTCCCAGGCCCGTCAATGGAGCCGGCCGAGCTAATTTCTTTAGTTACTAATACGCATTAGGATCTTCCAGCTGAACCGCATTAGCTTGACCTCACTGAACCGCATTAGTGCATACTGGCCGGAAATCCACCGCAGGAATGGGGAAACACCGTGTCAGGCAAACGCTCACCCGCGCGTCGGCCGACGATGAAGGACATCGCGCGGCACGCCGCGGTCTCCCAGAGCGCCGTCTCCTTCGCGCTGAACGGCCGGCCCGGTGTCTCGGACGACACCCGCGAACGGGTGCGCCAGGTCGCCGAGGAGCTCGGCTGGCGGCCCAGCACCGCGGCCCGGGCACTGTCCGGCGAGGGCGCGGCCACGGTCGGCTTCGTGCTCGCCCGCCCCGCGGACACTCTGGGTGTGGACTCGTTCTTCCTCCAACTCGTCTCCGGCATCCAGGAGGTGCTGGCGGAACGTCATCTCGGGCTGCTGTTCCAGGTGGTGGAGGACGTCGACGACGAGTGCGCGGTGTACCGGCGCTGGTGGGCCGAGCACCGGGTGGACGGGGTGCTGGTGGTCGACCCGCGCACCGCCGACCCGCGCCCGGACCTCCTCGACGAACTGGGCCTGCCCGCCGTGGTGATCGGCGGCGCGCCGGACGAGCGGCACCCCGGTCTGTCGACGGTGTGGGCGGACGACGCGGGGGCGATGGCCTCCGTGGTGGACGGCCTGTACACCCTCGGCCACCGCCGGATCGTGCACATCGCGGGGCTGCCGGGGCTGGCCCACACCGAGCGCCGGATGCGGACGCTGCGCGCCGAGGCCGAGCGGCGTGGGCTGACCGGGGTGGAGTCGGTGACCACCGACTACTCGGACGCGGAGGGCGCTGCCGTCACCCGCCGGGTCCTGGAGGCCGCCGATCCGCCGACCGCGCTGATCTACGACAACGACGTGATGGCCCTCGCCGGTGCCGCCGCCGCGACCGGGCTCGGCCGCCGCGTACCGGCCGACGTGTCGGTGGTGTCCTGGGAGGACTCGGCGCTGTGCCGCATGGTCAAGCCGTGGCTGTCCGCGCTGTCCCGGGACAGTGTGGAGTTCGGCCGTACCGCGGCCCGGGAGCTGACCGCGCTGCTGGACGGGGGGCCCGCGCGGACCGTACGGGTACCGGTGCCGCGGTTGATCGAGCGGGACAGTACGGGGCCGGCGCGGGGAGTCTGAGACACGAGGTGGCTGACAGGCCGGGTGGCTGATCCACTCGGTGGCTGACAAGCCCGGTGGCCGACAAGCCCGGTGGCCGATCCACTTCTCGCGCTCGCGCGGCGCGGCCCGGGCCGCCCGAAACGAGCCCGTCCCTTCCGCGCCCCTCCGGGAGATAATGGGCCGCATGCGGTTACGGGGAACGGCCTGTGCCACCGCCGGGCTGACGCTGGTCGTCGCGATCGGCTGCACCGGGGTCGACGACGAGGCTGCGCCGGCACCGAAGAAGACCTCCGCGTCGGCCCAGCCCTCCACGGTCACCCCCACGCCCTCCCCCAGCAGAAAGCCCGTCAACCCGGTCTCCCTGCCCGCCCTCATGGCGAAGAAGCACCGGGGCTCCGACCTCCGCCTGGGCACCGTCCTGGCCCGCACCGACGCCTACACCAGTTACCGGGTGACGTACGAGTCGAACGGTCTGACGATCTCCGGGCTCATGAACATCCCCCGCGGCAAGGGCCCCTTCCCGGCGCTGGTGCTGGCGCACGGCTACATCGACCCCGCCGTGTACACGACCGGCCGCGGGCTCGCCCGGGAGCAGGACCTCCTGGCCCGCAACGGCTACGTCGTCCTGCACACCGACTACCGCAACCACGCGGCCTCGGACGACGACCCGAACAGCGACATCGACCTGCGCCTCGGCTACACCGAGGACGTCATCGGCGCCGCGCTCGCGCTGCGCGACTCCGGCCGCCCGGAGATCGACGGCGACCGGCTCGGGCTGCTCGGCCGCTCGATGGGCGGCGGCGTCGTGTACAACACCCTGGTCGTGGCGCCGGGCCTGTTCGACGCGGCGGTCGCCTTCGCGCCGGTCAGCTCCCGCCCGGACGAGAACATCGACCAGTTCCAGCGCTCGGACGACGACCCGATCGTCACCGAGATCGACGCCAAGTACGGCACACCCGAGGAGAATCCGACGTTCTGGCGGGAGGTCTCGCCCCGCACCTATGTGGACCGGGTGACCGAGCCGCTGCTGATCCACCACGGCACCGCGGACGACACCTGCCCGATCGTCTGGTCGGAACAGATGGCCGCCGCCCTGAGCGCGGCCGGCAAACGCGTCGAGCTCCGCAAGTACCAGGGCGAGGGCCACACCTTCTACCCGCGGTGGCCGTCCTCCATGGATGCCACGATGGACTTCTTCTCCCGGCATCTGCGGTGACCCGACGGGCGGCCACCAGGTCGCCGACGCCCTGGTGACCGCCCTGCCCGAGTACCCTCAGCGCCGCGACCTGTACATGGCGAACTCCGCCATCCGTACGGCGGTCCGGGACCCGGTGACCCGCACCCGCCACCGCCGCGCCCGCACCGGGACCGGCAGCAGCAGGATCCGGCTCGCCCCGACCGTCCCGGCCCGGGTCACCTCCGTCCAGGCTCCGTCGCGCAGCGCCTCCACCACCAAGCTCTCGACCTGCTGACCGTGCGCGATGTCCTCGGCCAGCCGGAACCGGTCCACCTCGCGGGCGGTGCCGAGGTCGACGGTCACCAGGCCGGGTGCCACGGTCGTACGGGCGCCGCGCGCCAGGTCCTCGGGCAGCTCCCGGTCGATGCGTTCCCGGAACTCACGCAGCCGGGTCACGTCCGCCGCGGGCAGCAACCCGTCGGTGTCCGGCGGGATGTTGAGCAGGAGCACCGAGTTGCGCCCGACGGACCCGAAGTAGATGTCCGTCAACTGGTCCACGCTCTTGGGTTGTTGGTCGGCATGGTAGAACCAGCCGTCCCGGATGGACACATCGCACTCCGCGGGCCACCACTGGAGGTAGTCGGTGGTGGGCTGCGCCCGCACCAGCGCGGCACGGCTGCCCTGGTCGGCGGTGTCGTAGGACAGGGCCCAGTCGGTGCGCCCGTACTGGTTCTCCTTGACCGGCACGACGCTCCACTCGTCCTCGCGCGCCAGCCCGCTCTCGTTGCCGACCCAGCGCAGGTCGGGGCCGGTGACGGCGATCGCCGCGTCCGGCGCGAGAGCTGGGCTCGCTCCCACCTAGCGAACAGGGTGCGGAGGCCGGCCACTCGATCGGGTGATCGTCGGCTGGTCGACTTGCGGCTCGTTGGGCCAGTCGGGGTACTGTCGCCGTGCGATTTGGGACGCCGGGTGCGGTGCCAGCGTGCGGGGCCCCTGTTCCACCAGTGAGATGGTTCAGGGCCTCCCCGTCGCCTCTGGCCGCACCCACAGGCCAGATCGTGAGGGACTCTGCCCACTCGGCTCGGACCACGGACACGATCCGTGTCGCCGCCCGGGATGCGAAAGCAGATGACCAGTGCGCTCAAGACCGTTCGGGGCGTGCCGGCAAGCGGGCTCACCCCCGCTCGCTGCTCAGGAACGGTAGAGGACGAAGCCGTTGTGGTCCTCAACCGTTAAGGGCGACGAGCCCGAAGTCGCCGTCGCGCAGGCTGCGGGCCCACTGGTCGGTATCTAGACCGGTGGGCCGGCACCCATCGACGTCCTCGTCCCCCGTCCCCCATTCCAGGCCGGTGAAGGTGTTGACGCCGAAGTGCAGGAACGCGGTGCGCTCCAGCGCCTGCCAGGCGATCTGCCGTGGGGTGGGCCGGACTTGGGACGCCTTGCGCACCAGGTCCTCGGCCGTGTCGTCGGGGCTGACGGGGATGCGGTACGCGGGTTCTGCCGGAAGGGGGGCTCCGGCGGCGGACGTCGGGGTGAGGCCGGTCGCGAGGAACGCGGAGACCGAGCCGGCGACGAAGGTGCGTCTGGAGACGGTCATGGAGGTGGGGCTCCTCAGGTCAGCTGCCATACGGCGGGCGGGTGCTGGTCGGGCGGGTACTGCACGATCCGGCCGTTCGTCACGCTCATGGACATCTGCGTGATGGCGTTGACGAGGCGGTATCCGTCCCCGGTGCGCCGCAACTCCCAGCGTTGCAGCGTGTTCGCGGCGGCGCAGGTGTCCCAGGTGGCCTCGACGCCGGGCTGGAGCGGGACGTTGAGCGTGAGCTTGCCGCCGCTCACGGCGAGGCAGCCGGCCGGGCCGCGCAGGGTCACATAGCCGTCCGGTGTGCGCGCCACGTCGGCGTCGAAGGACACACCGTCCGCCTCGAAGGTGTACGTCCCGTCCGCCACCGGCGGCTTCGTCGGGTCCCGCCATCCCGGCGCGTGCCCGACAGCCGTACCGCGCGCGGTGAACTCGGCGTACGTGGCGTCCGGATGCGGGTCGCCCCAGGTGGCCTGGGCGATGTGGCGCAGGGCGGGCCAGAGCCGTACCGCGACCTCGTTCTCCGTCTCCCCGCGCCCGTTGTCCGGCCAGAGGCTGATCTTGGCGCCGGTGATGCCCTCGGCGGAGGTGAGCCGCTCGCCCTCGAAGCTGCGCGGGTCCCAACTCTGGTCGTACAGGCCCTCGGTGTCGCTGTGGAAGCCGCCGCGGACGAGGTAGAGGGCGTAGGCCGCGTTCATCAGCGGATAGCCCTGGGCGATGATCCGGCTGGGCTTGACCGTCACGTTCAGCCAGTGCTCGACGGTCGTGCCGGCCGTCACCGGGACGGTGTTGGCGCCGCTGAGCCCGTCGTTCCAGATGCGCAGCTTCTTGCCCTTGCCCGCCGCGTAGGTGTGGACGCGGTTGACGAAGTCGATGAAGGCGTCCTGCGGGGTGGCGCCGGAACCGTACCTGTCCTGGGCGTACTTGAGGATCTGCGGGTACTTGGCGAAGTCGGAGCCGAGCATGTACTCGTCGGCGCCCATGTGCCAGGCCGGGGCCTTGAAGACCTGGGTGTACTCGTCGATCAGGCCGGTGTAGTAGTCGAAGGCGGCGGGCCGGGTGATGTCGAGCCGCGAGGGCTGCTTGTTGCCGTCGGAGTCGGTGAGCTGGAGATCGGGGCGGTTCTCGATCCACGGGTCCATGTGCCCCGGGGAGTTGATCTCCGGGATGATCTCGACGTGGTACTTCTCGCCGAGGGCGACGAGCCGGCGGATCTCGTCCTTGGTGTAGTAGCCCCAGGTGTTCGCCTCGGGGTGGGCGTCGCTCTTCACCTTCAGTTCGAGGAGCAGCTGGTTGAGCTTGTTGTACGCCATCTCCCGGACGAGGTTCTCCAGCCAGGGCAGGGAGATGTGGATGTAGCAGGCGCAGACGCCGACTCCGCGTTCCTTGTAGCGCGGCACGTCGACCGTGCGTCCGGCGGGGATCCTGTCTTCCTGGGCGAGGAGTTGGAGGAGGGTCCGGGTGCCGTGGAAGGCACCGGTCTCGGTGGCGCCGGTCACCGACAGCCGCTTTCCGGACCGGAGTTCGTAGCCCTCGGCTCCGAGCGACTTCCGGGACGGCTGGATGCCGACAACGATGTCCCCGGCTCGCGCCGCGCCGCCGACGACCGGCACGGTGCCGTGTCCGGCCTCCCGCAGATCGTCGGCGAGGGTGTCGGCGACTCTGCGCTCGGCCGGACCGTCCGCCACGAGACGGGTACCGGGTCCGAAGTCGTAACGGCCGGATTCCGGTGTCCAGTTGCTCAGCGCGGGCACCGTGATCGGCGGCCGCGTCCCCTCCTCGGCGACCGCCGGGACCGGCGCCAGGAGCAGGGCCAGTGCGGCGGCGACGCCCAGGATCTGACGTCTCGGAAACGTTCTCACGAGCGACTCCCATTCATCGGATGACTGATGATTGGGCGACCCCCAGGGACTGTCAATGGGACGAGAAGTCGGCCAAGTTGAGCCATTGATCGGATGACCTGGGCTTCTTCGGATGCCCGGTCGCGAAAAGTCCAAGAACACCGGCGCGAATGTCCAAGGCGGCTCTCCGCCCGCCCGAAGGCCCGGCCCGGGCCCGTCCCCCTCTCGACGTGACGCCCGAGCAGAGGCACAGTTCTCCCTACGTACTCGCCAGTACCCCCCGAGGAGCACCCGTGACCAGCTGGATCGGCCGGACCGCCGCCGAGATCGCCGCCGCCGTGCAGGAGAAGCGGGCCACACCCCGTGAGGTGGTGGCCGAGCACCTCGCCCGGATCGAGCGGCTCGACGGCCGTATCGGTGCCTTCCGGACGGTACGGGCCGAGGCCGCGCTCGCCGAGGCGGACGAGGTGGGTGCCCGCGCCGACCTGGCCGAGCTGCCCCTCGCGGGCGTGCCGATCGCCGTCAAGGACAACCTCGCCGTACGCGGCGAGTCCAAGCGCGTCGGCTCCGCGGCCACGCCGGACACCCCCTCCACCGAGGACCATGTCACGGTGGCCCGGCTGCGGGCGGCGGGTGCGGTGGTCGTGGGTCTGACCAACGTGCCGGAGCTGTGCGTCTTCGGTACGACGGAGGGCGTGCACGGCACCGCCCGCAACCCCTGGGACACCTCGCGCACCGCGGGCGGCTCCTCGGGCGGCAGCGCGGCCGCGGTCGCCGCGGGCCTTGTGCCGATCGCACTGGGCAACGACGGAATGGGCTCCCTGCGCATCCCGGCGGCCAACTGCGGCCTCGTCACCATCAAGCCCGGCCACGGCGTGGTCCCGGCGGGCGTCAGCGACGGCGACTGGTTCGGCATGTCCGAGAACGGGCCCCTGGCCACGACGGTCGAGGACGCCCGGCTGATGCTGGACATCCTTGCGGACACGGAGCCGGCGTCCCCGTCCGCCGCCGCGACGCACACGATCGCGCTCTCCCTGCGCAGTCCGATCGCCGGCATCGCCATCACCAAGCCGTACACGGCCGCCGCCCGGGAGGCCGCCGGAGTCCTGATGAAGGCGGGCCACCAGGTCCGCCGCGCCGACCCGTCCTACCCGATGTCGCTGAGCTTCACCTCGCTCGCCCACTGGACGGCGGGCACCTCCGAGGACGCCCAGGGCCTGGACCCGCGACAGCTGACACGCCGCACCCGGGTCCACGCGGCGGTGGGCCGCCGCTTCGTGAAGGGAGTGCGCACCGGCGCGAGCCGCGACGCACTGCGCCGCCGCCTGGAGCCGTTCTTCGAGGAGTACGACGTCCTGCTCACCCCTGCCCTGGCCCGCCGCTCCCCCAAGTCGGTGCCCTGGCACGAGCGGGGCTGGCTCCGCAACGTCCTCGCCAACACCAACTACTCGCCGCTCACCCCGCCCTGGAACCTCACCGGCTGGCCCGCGATGTCCGTCCCCTTCGGCAAGCTCCCGTCCGGCGCCCCCACCGCCGTACAACTGGTGGGACGACCGGGCTCGGAGGCGGTACTGCTGGAGGTCGCGGAGCAGCTGGAGAAGCTGCACCCGTGGGAGCGGACGGCACCGCTGGACTGAGCCGGGTCAGCCCCAGCCGGGCGGCAGGTGGTCCACGGAACTGCGTGGCGAAGCCGCAGCCGTGCTCCTGGACGACACTCCGTACTCGTCGTCCCACGCCTGCCAGGCGGCCTGATAGGCGCCGGCGTCGGAGAAGTCCTCGGCACACGGCTCACGGTCGCTGAGCCGGTCGTCCTCGCCGACGTAGGAGTCGGGGTGCGGGAAGGGGACGGCGAGCAGCTCGTGCGCGGCACGGGAGTTGTTCTCCCACCACCAGTCCTGTTCCGTCCGCGCCAGCCGGGAGACGGTCCCGCCCGCGCCCGCCTCCAGCAGATACGCGCGGTACTCGGCAGGGAAGGAGACGCCCAACTCCCGCTCGGCCGCTGCCACCTCGGCCGTACTCAGAGGCGGTGTCCCCACCTAGAGCGCCTTGTACATCACGTGCAGCCCCACCAGTCCCTGCCGCGGATGCTCATACGCGTCCGGCACCGTGCCCAGGACGGTGAAGCCGAGGGAGGTCCACAGGGCGACGGCCGGGTTCGTCTCGACGACGGCGTTGAAGACCATGCCGCGGTATCCGTCGGACTTGGCGGCGGTCAGGACATGCTCGGCGAGGGCGCGGCCGATGCCCCGGCCCGTGTGGTCGGGGTCGACCATGAAGCCCGCGTTGGCCACGCGGGCGGCGGGGCCGCCGTAGTTGGGGGTGGTGTAGGCGGAGGCGACGACGGCGCCGGTCTCGTCCTCGACGACGTACACGCGCTTGGCCGGGCTCATCCACAGTGCCCGTGCCGCCTCCTCGGAGGTGTCCGGATCCCAGGCGTAGGTCTCCCCCTCGGCGACGATCCGGTGCCAGAAAGGCCAGATGCGCGGCCAGTCGTCGGCCGCGGCTTCTCTGATCAGCATGGGCATGAGTCTGGCACGCCCATGCTGACGGCGATCGCGACGGGGCTCAGTCCACGCTGGGCAGGATGTGGGGCTCGGCCAGGTCGTCCTCGTATCCCGCGAGACGGATGGGCGCGGACCGCGCCCACACGTCGAGGCTGCCGAGCTGTCCGGGCCGACGGCCCGCTCGCTCGGGGCGTTCCTTGGGCCGTTGATCGCGATTGGTCTTCTCCGGTGTCACCGCGCACTCCTTATGTGTCGGGTCACCCTCGGGGCATACCGGTCAGTGTGCGATCTGTCACCGGACGCCCGCTCGGGTCTGAGTCGAGAACAGCTCGGACGCGGTGGCGCCGGTCACTCATGTCAGAACAGGCCGTGGTGATCGGCTGCCCCAGGACGGACCGTGGGTGTGGGTGGGACCCCGTACTGCTGTCCGTCCGCTACAGATTAACCAAATGAGCGGAGGCCCGCTCGATGGGGCTGAAAACAAGGGGTTACTTTCCCAAGTCGCCTGTGTGCGCTCGGTCCTACTATGTGCGGGTTTGCCATCTGATGCCCCGTCGAGACATCACCCGTTCGGCCTACGTCGGCGATCGCGCCTTCGAGCACCCCGACAGCGCAGTTCAAGTCCCGTTGGCCGAATCGCAAGGCGGCCATGATCTGCTGACGGACGGCAACGGCTTGTCCGGCGGGAGGACTGGCGCATGGAGCTGCGCAGTGTCGAAGAGCTGATGGATCTGCTGTACGCCTGTCGGCATGAGCACGCGCTGCGGACCGCCGCGCTGCTGCGCCGGGGCCGGCCCGCCGACAAGGAGCTTCAGGTGGCGGGGCTGGTGCACGGCATCGGGCAGCTGCTGTGCCCGGGCGACGAGACCTTGCGGGCCGGGCGCGCGGCCGAAGCCGTGCGGCCCCTGCTGGGCGAGCGGGTCTATCACCTCGTACGCCGTCGGGGTCCCGTCGGCGACGAGGACCTGCTGCGTCTGCGGCTGGCGGACGAGGAGAGCCGGACCGCGGGTTTCGACGCCGGGGTCCTGGAGGACTGGCGCACCGTCCTGGAACTGGTGGCGGCCCGGAACTCCCGTCTCGGGGCTGTCGACTGAGGGTCCGTCATGAGACGGTACGCCGATGACGTCGCCGTACGGACTTCAGGGCAGGGCCGCGATCGTCACCGGCGGCACACGTGGCATCGGGCGGGCGGTCGCCGGGCAACTGGCGTCGGCGGGCGCGCTGGTGTGCGTGACCGCGCGGGACGCGGCGGAGGTGCGGCGGGTCGCCGCCGAGCTGGACGGCGTCGGCGTGGCGGGGAGTGTGGCGGATCCGGCGCATCTGGACGAGGTCGTCCGGCTCACCCTGGGTGCGTTCGGCCGGATCGACGTCGTCGTCAACAACGCGGCGACCAACCAGCCGTACGGCCCGCTCATGGACGCCGATCCGCAGGCGTGGCGGAAGGCGTTCCTCGTCAACGTGGAGGCGCCGCTGCGGCTGGTGCAGGGCGCGTGGCGGGCGTGGATGCGGGAGCACGGTGGTGCGGTCGTCAACATCTGCACGGAGGGCGCGGAACATGTGGGCCCGCAGATCGGTGCCTACGGAACCAGCAAGGCCGCCTTGCTCCACCTCACCCGACAGCTCGCGGGCGAGCTGGCCCCGCGGGTCCGGGTCAACTCCGTCTCCCCCGGTCTCGTACGCACGGAGATGGCCCGTTTCGTGTGGGAGCCGGGCGAGGACGAGCTCGCGGCGGGGCTGCCGCTCGGACGGATCGGGGAGCCGGAGGACGTGGCCCGGGCCGTCGTCTGGCTGGCCTCGGACGCGGCGGAGTGGGTGACCGGGGCGGACCTGCTGGTGGACGGGGGGACACGGGTGCGGGCCGCGTACTCCTCCGGGGCGAACGCGGTGCACGAGCGGCTGCGCTCGCAGGCGCCGGGAGCCGGCTGAGTGCGCGTGCCCGAGATCAAAGCGGTTACGCGGTGCCCTCCGACAGGGCGACAGGCCCGCGGGCCTGCGTGGGATCGAACCAGAAGAACGCGTGACCATCGCACCGGGCACACCGGCGCTCCACCGTCACGGTAGAACGCCGGCGCCCGGGCCCGCGAGCGAATAAGGGCCTACCACTTACCGGGTGCGTAGTCCTTCATGAAGACGCCGTACAGGTCCTCGCCCGCCTCGCCGCGCACGACCGGGTCGTAGACGCGGGCCGCGCCGTCGACCAGGTCGAGGGGGGCGTGGAAGCCCTCCTCCGCGAGCCGCAGCTTGTCGTAGTGGGGGCGCTCGTCGGTGATCCAGCCGGTGTCGACGGAGGTCATGAGGATGCCGTCGCTCTGGAACATCTCCTGGGCGCTGGTCCGGGTGACCATGTTCATCGCGGCCTTGGCGGCGTTGGTGTTGGGGTGGCCCGCGCCCTTGTAGCCGCGGCCGAAGACGCCTTCCATCGCCGAGACGTTGACGACGTAGGCGCGGCCGCTCGCCGCCTTCCTCGCCGCCTCGGCCATCGCCGGGCGGAGCTTGCTGATGAGGATGAACGGCGCCGTGTAGTTGCACAGCTGGGTCTCGAGGAGCTCCACCGGGGAGATCTGCTCGATGGTCTGCACCCAGGTGTTGGTGTCGACGACGTCCGGGACGAGACCGCCGGCGTCGATGGCGGTGCCGTCCAGGTGCCGGGCGACGCTGGCGTTGCCGGCGACCAGGGCGAGGTCGGCGACCTGCTGGGCGTCGAGGCCGCTGATACCGACCGGCAGCGCGGCGAGGCCGTCCACGGCGCCGGAGCCGAAGGCGCCGATGACATGGTGGGCGGGCAGCTCACCGGCGGGCAGCGGGGCGCTCTCCCCGTCGACCAGCGCGGCGTAGGCGGAGGGCAGGCGGCGTACGGTCTGCGTCGCGTTGTTGATCAGGATGTCCAGCGGTCCCGCCTCGGCGACCTGGTCGGCGAGGGCCACAGCTTGGGCCGGGTCGCGCAGGTCGATGCCGACGACCTCCAGGCGGTGGATCCAGTCCGCCGAGTCGTCCATGGCCTTGAAGCGGCGGATGGCGTCCTTGGGGAAGCGCGTGGTGATCGTGGTGTGCGCGCCGTCGCGCAGCAGCCTGAGCGCGATGTACATGCCGATCTTGGCGCGGCCGCCGGTGAGCAGGGCGCGCTTGCCGGTGAGGTCGGCGCGGACGTCGCGCTTGTCCCGGTTCAGGCCGGCGCAGGCCGGACAGAGCTGGTGGTAGAAGTAGTCGACTTCCACGTACCGGGTCTTGCAGGTGTAGCAGGAGCGCGGGCGCTGGAGTATCCCGGCGATCCTCCCGGCCTCGGTGACCGACGACGGCAGGATGCCCTCGGTCTCGTCGTCGATGCGCTGGGCGGAGCCGGTCGCCGTGGATTCGGTGACCGTCTTGTCGTGCGCGGTCTTGGCGGCCCGGCGCTCCTGGCGACGGCGCTGCTTGACGGTGCGGTAGACGCTGGCGGTGGCCCGGCGCACGGCGATCGCGTCCGGGTGGTCGACCTCCAGCTTGTCCAGCTCGTCGAGCACGCCGAGGCAGACGGCCAGTCGCTCCGGGTCGATGCCGGGTCCGTACACGGCCTCGTCACCGGGCTCGTGGACGACCTCGTCCGTGGTCGCCGGGCCTTCCTCTGTCACCGTCATCGCGCTGCCGTTTCCTTGGCTCACCGTGCGGCGCTCCGACCGCGTCCGCTTTCGAACAGGGAATTCTACGGAGCGCCGGGCCGGTCCTCCAAAAACGGAGACGGTCAAGCCTCGCAGGCGGTGATGAGCGTCTCGACCTCCTCGGTGAGGGCCCTGGCCAGTACGTCGAGGTCCGGTACCGCCTCGGCGTCGGCGACGAGGCCGTAGTGGACCCGCCCGCGGTACGTCGAGACCGCGACCGCGAGGGACTGGCCGCGGGCCAGCGGCGCGAAGGGGAAGACCTCCGTGACCTGGTTGCCGCCGAGCTTCAGACCCATGCTGGGCAGGGGGACGCTGGTGACGAGGATGTCGAACCAGAGCCGGGCGGCCTGGCTCACCAGCGGCCCGCCGAGGCGGTGTCCCAGCGCGGGGACGTGGTCCGCGAGCAGGGCGACCGCGCCCGCGCCCCGGTTGGGCCCCGCGTCCTTGTTGCGGTCCATCGCGGTGCGGACCGTGTCGAGGCGGGCGAGCGGGTCGGGGTCGTCGACCGGAAGCCGTATCAAGTAGCCGGAGAGCCGGTTGCCCTGTGGGTGCGCGGTGCGCGGGCGGCGCTTGGAGACCGGGATCAGGGCACGGGGTGCGACGCCCTCGCTGCCGTCGCCGCGCTCGTCCAGCCAGCGGCGCAGGGCGCCGGCGACGACCGCGATCAGGACGTCGTTGACGGTGCCGCCCTGGGCCTTGCGCACCCGGTGCACGTCGTCGAGGTCGACGACGACTCCCGCGGTACGGCGGGTTCCGCTCGGCTCGGCGGTCAGTGCGGACGACGAGCGCACCCCGACGGTGGACAGGGCGACGGACGCGCCGATGTCGAGGGCGCGGCCCACG
Organism: Streptomyces sp. NBC_00019; assembly: GCF_045041015.1. Lineage (NCBI taxonomy): Bacteria > Bacillati > Actinomycetota > Actinomycetes > Kitasatosporales > Streptomycetaceae > Streptomyces > Streptomyces sp. NBC_00019. Next base: position 9,012,995 of record NZ_CP108302.1, on the reverse strand, counting down.
TCGGAGACGGTGCCCTTGATGAACCCCGGCAGCTTGCGTACGTCGGGGAAGAAGCCCTTCGCGGGCTCCTCGGGACGCGGCTTGCGGGCCGGCAGGTCCATCGGGTCGAGGATGGCGGCCGCGAGGGTCAGCGCGCGCAGCCCGTCGGCCAGGGCGTGGTGGAACTTGAAGAGCACGGCGAAGGAGAAGCCGTCCTCCCCGGGGAGCACATGGGCCTCCCACGGCGGCCTGCCCCGCTCCAGCGGACGCTCCATGAGCCGCCCGGCCACCTCGTGGAAGTCGGCGGTGGGCGCGTGCAGCCGGACATGGTCCAGGGGGTCGAAGTCGGGGGCGAGCTCGCGCGTGGCGCCCCCGAAGGCCAGCGGCTGCCAGACGTCCCGGATCCGCATCCGCAGCCCCGGCACCGCCGCCGCCCGTGCGGCGAGCAGGTCGGCCGCGTGGGCGCCCGCGGCGGGCGAGTGGGCCGAGAAGACGCCGAGGGCGCCCAGGTGCATGGGGTGTTCCGGGGACTCGATGTTCCAGAAAGCCAGGTCGAGAGGGGCGAGCAGGTCAGATGTCAATGGCTTGCCTCGCGTCGACGACGGGTGAGCAAGCAGTCAATCGCCCACACGTGATTACGGTCAAGTACGATCAAGCTACGCACAGTTAACAGCAGATTAAGTCCAGCCATGGGCGCCCCAGCAGCCACAGGGGCGCCCTTCACTGTGTCTCAGGACACCTGCTGGCCCTTCCCGAGCGCGATCACGCCCCCCTTGGAGACGGTGTAGAGCTCCGCGTCCCGCTCCGGATTCACCCCGATCGTCGCACCCGGCGGCACCTCGACGTTCTTGTCGAGGACGGCGCCGCGCACCACCGCGCCCCGGCCTATGCGGACGTTGTCGTGCAGGATCGAGCCCTGGACCACCGCCCCCGGGTCCACTCTGACGCCCGGCGACAGAATCGACCGCGTGACCTGGCCGCGGATCAGGCACCCCGCACTGATGATCGACTCGCTGGCCATGCCGCCCGCGTTGAACCGGGCCGGGGAGAGCTGGCCCGAGTGGGTGTAGATGGGCCACTGCCGGTTGTAGAGGTTGAACGCGGGGCGCTCGGCGATGAGGTCCATGTGGGCGTCGTAGTAGGCGTCCAGGGTGCCGACGTCACGCCAGTAGCCCTGGTCGCGGGTCGTCTCACCGGGCACGTGGTTCAGGCTGAAGTCGTACAGCTGTGCCTCACCCCGGTCGGTGAGCTGGGGCAGGATCGAGCCGCCCATGTCGTGCACCGAGTCCTCGTCCTCGGCGTCCCGCTGCAGCGCCTCTATCAGGGCCTTGGTGGTGAAGATGTAGTTGCCCATCGAGGCGAAGACGCACTCCGGGTCGTCCGCGAGCCCGGGCGGGTCGGCGGGCTTCTCCAGGAACCGCTCCACGGTCAGCCCGTCCGACCCTGGCGTGATCACGCCGAACTGCGAGGACTCCGAGCGCGGCACCCGGATGCCGGCCACCGTCACCCCCGCCCCGCTCTCGATGTGCTGGGTGAGCATCTGCCGCGGGTCCATCCGGTACACGTGGTCGGCACCGAACACCACGACGTACTCGGGCTCCTCGTCGTGCACGAGGTTCAGCGACTGCAGGATGGCGTCGGCGCTGCCCAGGTACCAGCGCGGGCCGAGCCGCTGCTGGGCCGGGACCGGGGTGACGTAGTTGCCGAGCAGGCTCGACATCCGCCAGGTGGTGGTGATGTGCCGGTCCAGCGAGTGCGACTTGTACTGCGTCAGGACGCAGATGCGCAGGATGTCGCCGTTCACGAGGTTGGAGAGGACGAAATCGACCAGCCGATACGTTCCTCCGAAAGTGACCGCTGGTTTCGCGCGGTCCGCGGTCAGGGGCATCAGGCGTTTGCCTTCTCCGCCCGCCAGTACGATGCCGAGCACCGAAGGTCCGCCACGACGCATGGCCGCTCCCCTCACCCTGGTTGACCCATGCCTGCCCTGGACTGGGGCTTAGTACGCCTGTTTGAGGATCTCCTCATAGAGCCGCACCGTCCGCCGCGCCACCGCGTCCCAGCCGAACTCGCCCACGGCACGCTCCCGTCCGGCCTCGCCCATCCGCCGGGCCCCCTCCGGATCACTGAGGACCGAGTCCAGCGCACGTGCCAGCGCGGGCTCGAAATCGTCGTCCACCGGGACGAGCACGCCGGTCTTGCCGTCGTCGACGACCTCCGGGATGCCACCGACCCGCGAGGCCACCACGGGGGTTCCGCACGCCATGGCTTCCAGGTTGACGATACCGAGAGGTTCGTACACCGAAGGGCAGACGAACACGGCGGCGTGCGTGAGGAGTTGGATCACATCCGGACGCGGCAGCATCTGCGGGATCCAGTGGACGCCCTCGCGGACGCTGCTCAGCTCCTGGAACAGCTCGCGGAACTCGCGGTCGATCTCCGGGGTGTCGGGCGCTCCGGCGCACAGCACGACCTGCGCGGCCGGATCGATGTCCCGTACCGCGCGCAGCAGATGGGGCACGCCCTTCTGCCGGGTGATGCGGCCGACGAAGAGCACGAAGGGGCGGTCCGGGTCGACGCCGATGCGGGTGAGGGCATCGGTGCCGTGGTCGGGCCGGTAGAGCGCGGTGTCGATGCCGTTGTGCACGACGTGCACGCGGGCCTGGTCCAGGGCCGGATAGCAGGCGAGGATGTCCTCGCGCATGGCTCCCGACACGGCGATCACCGCGTCGGCGGCCTCGATCGCGGTGCGCTCGGCCCAGCTCGACAGGGCGTACCCGCCGCCGAGTTGCTCGGCCTTCCAGGGGCGCAGCGGCTCCAGCGAGTGCGCGGTCATCACGTGCGGGATGCCGTACAGCAGCTTGCCGAGGTGGCCGGCGAGGTTGGCGTACCAGGTGTGCGAGTGCACGAGTTCGCGGCCTGCGAGGCCCGCGGTCATCGCGAGGTCCACGGAGAAGGTGCGCAGCGCGTCGTTGGCGGTGTCCAGCACGGGCCAGGAGCGATGGCGTACGACGCCCTCGGCGCGGCCCTCGCCCCAGCAGTGCACGTCGAGGTCGATCAGGGAGCTCAACTCCCGGGCGAGGAACTCGACATGGACGCCCGCGCCGCCGTACACGTCCGGCGGGTACTCCCGGGTCAGCAGTCCCACTCGCACCCGGAACCCCCTGTTCTCAGCGGCTGGTTGTTCCTCATGGTCACCCAGATGCGGCGCCCGGGGAAGACCGCGGGGGCCGTGTGAAGCAACAGTCGCCGCAGACACCCCCGCCGGGCACGCGGTAGTAGAGGCAGCAGCTGCGGCGCCGGAGGGTGCCCGCGTCGAGCGCGCCGGCGAGACCGGGATGGGCCAGGAGTTCCGTGACCAGGGCGCGGGTGCGGGCGACGGCGTCGGGGCGGTCGTTCGCCCGCGCCCATCCAGCCAGCTGCCGGGCGGCGCCGGCCAGCGCGGAGGCCGCGTTGCCGCGCAGCAGACCGGCCGCGACCCGGTACCGGGTGCGCAGCGCCACCGCCAGCGGTTCGAGGTGGCCCTCCAGTACGGCCTCCGCGAGGCTCGCGGCGTCCCCGGGCAGCGGGCGGACCTCGGTGAGCCACAGGTCGTCGGGGGCGCTGGCGTCGGCGTCCCAGCGCACGAGCCGGGCGTCCAGGTCGGGGATGCGGCCGTACAGGACGGCACAGCCGAGCGCCGCCGACCACAGCCGGGACGCGAGTCCCTGGTGGGCGATCGAGGCGGCGATGCGTGGCTCGGGGGCGCTCAGCAGGCCGGAGACCTTTTGAACACGGAAAGTCATGGAATTTCCGTAAACATCATACTTTTCGTCTTCGTATGCCTGAGCGAGCGTCGGCAGTGTTGAACGCGGCGCTGCGCCCGTGCGTAGGAGAAAGAAGCCGCCGAGCGGGCGGAGCGCGGCGAGATCGGCATCGAGGTCCACGAGGAGCAGTAGTACCAAGGCCCCTAGGGGCTGCCCCCAGGAGGGCTCTGCGTGGTGTCACCCACCTTGGGGAGGACCCACCCTCCGTAGTACTCCATCGGCAGTAGGACCCATTGCCTGCTCAGGTACGACGACGGGAATGGCTTTTCGCGGCATCGTGTTGCACATGGAAGCCGACCGTTCGCCGCGCCGGGGCCATTGCCCCTGCCTCACGCAGAGGAGCAGCTCATGAGCGCCCTCGCGTTGTCCGTGGTCCTGTCGCTCGTTTCCGCCGTCGCGTACGCCGGTGGGGCGATCGTCCAGGAGCAGGTCGCGGTGTCCTCCCCCGAGCAGCAGTTCGCGCCCCTGCGGCGGGCGAGCTGGTGGGCGGCGGTCGCGCTGAACGGCCTCGGCGGACTGCTGCACGTGGTGGCGCTGGCGTACGGCCCGCTGAGCCTGGTGCAGCCGCTGGGCGCCCTGACCATCGTGTTCGCCCTGCCCATGGCGGCGCTGTTCGTGCGCCGCAAGGCCGGAGCGACGGCCTGGCGCGGCGCGATCATGTCGACCGTGGGTCTGGCCGGTCTGCTGTCCCTGGTCGGCACGTCCGACGCGCAGTCGCTGGACACGACACAGCGGGTGGCCGTCGCCACGGCCACCGGCCTGGCCGTCGTCGCGCTGATGATCGCGGGCCGGGCGGCCCACCGGCACCCGGCGGTGCGCAGCATCCTGCTCGCCACCGCGTCCGGCATCGCGTTCGGCATGTCCTCGGTGTTCACCAAGACCGTCGCGGTCGACTGGACCGGCGGTGTGTCGACGGCGGACGTTCCCTCCCTGGCCGTGATCGGCGTCCTGGCCACGGCCGGTGTGCTGCTCTCCCAGGCCTCCTACCGCGGTGCCGGTCTCGCGGCCCCGCTGGCCACCCTCACGGTCGTGAACCCGGTGGCCGCGGCCGCGGTCGGCATCACGATGTTCGGCGAGACCTTCCGCTACGGCACCACGGGCACCCTGCTCGCCCTGGGCTGCGCTGTGGTGGCGGCGGGCGGTCTGATCCTGCTGACGACCGAGCGGCTCGCACGCACCGAGACGCAGCCGCTGCCCGAGCCTGCCGCCGCAAAGGTGAGCGTGCCGACCGCCAGGGTGAACGTGCCGGAGCCCGCCACCGCCCAGCAGCTGCTGGCCGGCCTGGCCGAGCCCGCCACCGCCGAGGAACTGCTGGCCGGCCTCCCCGAGCAGTCGGCGGTCCGGGAGGAGGTCCTGGTCCCGGCGCCGGAGTCGGTCCAGGACGTCGCGCCGCAGGAGCCCGACGATTCACCGGTCTTTCTCTACGGCCCGCTCTACGGCGCGTCGTACGTCCCGATGCGGGTCCCCGACCGGCATCGCATGCGGGTCAAATCCTGACCGCACGCGACCCGCACACGACCACGTCCCCGACAGATCTCAGAGCCTGACGCCGCCCGTCCGCAGATACGTGACCGGATCGATGTCGGTGCCGAAGCCGGGCCCCGTCCGCACTTCGAAGTGCAGATGCGGGCCCGTGCTGTTGCCCGTGGACCCCGAGCGGCCGATCCGCTGGCCGGCGCCGACGCCCTGTCCGCTCTTCACGGAGATCGCCGACAGATGCGCGTACTGGGTGTACCTGCCGTCCCCGTGCCGGATCACCACCTGGTAGCCGAACGAACCGGCCCACCCGGAACTGACCACCCGCCCCGCCGCGACCGCCTTCACGGAGGTGCCGGTGGGGACGGCGAAGTCGACGCCGGTGTGATAGCCCTTCGACCAGGACGAACCCGCCTTGTGATACGGCGTTCCGGTGGGGGCGTCGACCGGGGCGACGAGGGAACGACTCGTCTCCCTCGTCTCCTCCGTGTCCGAAGCCGACTTCTCCGACGTCGACTTGGAGGACGTCTGGGTGGTCGTCGTGACCGCCTTGCCGCGCAGACTGAGCCGCTGTCCCGGCAGGATGAGGTCGGGATCGGCTCCGATGGTCTTCCGGTTCGCGGCGTAGAGCCGCTGCCAGCCGCCCTTGACGTCCTCCCGGTCGGCGATGCCGGAGAGGCTGTCGCCGTGGACCACGGTGTACATCTCGGCCGTCCCTGCCCGGGACTGGGGTGTGGTCTGCGGCTGTACGTCCTGGACGGAGCTCTTGGTGGACCCGGCGGGGTGGATGTCCGGGGTGTCGCCCCCGCGGGTGAGCCCGGCCCCGACCGAGCACACCGGCCAGGCTCCCGGCCCCTGCCCGTCCAGCACCTTCTCCGCCACGGCTATCTGCTCGTCCTTGGTGGCGAGATCGGCCCGCGGCGCGTACCGCGTGCCGCCGAACGCCTCCCAGGTGGACTGGGCGAACTGCAGTCCGCCGTAGTACCCGTTGCCGGTGTTGATGCTCCAGTTGTTGGTCGACTCGCACGCGGCGACCTTGTTCCAGGTGTCCACGTCGGCCGCCTGGGCCGTGCCGGCGCCGATGAGCGGCATCGCCATTCCGGCACCGCCCGCCGTGACGGTGAGTGAGGCGCGGTTGATCCTGTTCGGCTGATACCGGCGGTGCCGGCCGCGTACGGCCATGGAGCTCCCCCTCGACATTCGTCAGGAGGGCCAAAAGTAAGCGCCCCGAACAGGCCATGACAAGACGGCAATCAGCCGCCCTGCACCGCGAACAACCAGGAACGCGCCGCACTTTCACAACGGCTGAGGCAGATGGGGCCGTCGTCCGTATCTGCGTACGCCACGCCGAGCACCCCGGACATGCGCTCGGCGTAGCGGCAAGTCAGGATGGTCGGTGGGGCGATACTGACGTGCACGACCGGCACCACCGATACCGGATCCTTTAGGAGCCAACCGAATGAGCAATACAGCCCAGATCGGCGTCACGGGACTCGCGGTCATGGGCCGCAATCTCGCCCGGAACTTCGCACGCAACGGCTACACGGTCGCGTTGCACAACCGGACGGCGGCGCGTACGCACGCCCTGGTCGAGGAGTTCGGGAACGAGGGCGACTTCATCGCGGCGGACACCGCCAAGGAGTTCGTGGCGGCACTGGAGCGGCCGCGGCGGCTGGTCATCATGGTCAAGGCGGGCGATCCGACGGACGCGGTGATCGACGAGTTCGCACCGCTCCTGGAGCCCGGCGACATGATCATCGACGGTGGCAACGCGCACTTCGCGGACACCCGCCGCCGTGAGAAGGCACTGCGCGAGCAGGGCATCCACTTCGTCGGCATGGGCGTCTCCGGCGGCGAGGAAGGTGCGCTCAACGGGCCGAGCATCATGCCGGGCGGCCCGAAGGAGTCGTACGACTCGCTCGGACCCATGCTGGAGAAGATCTCCGCGAAGGCGGTCGACGGTGCGCCCTGTGTGACGCACGTCGGTCCCGACGGCGCGGGGCACTTCGTGAAGATGGTGCACAACGGCATCGAGTACGCCGACATGCAGCTGATCGGCGAGGCGTACCAGCTGCTCCGCGATGTCGCCGGGTACTCGCCCGCGCAGATCGCGGACATCTTCCGGACCTGGAACACAGGCCGGCTGGACTCCTACCTGATCGAGATCACCGCCGAGGTGCTGTCCCACGTGGACGCGGCGACCGGCAAGCCCTTCGTGGACGTGGTCGTGGACCAGGCGGAGCAGAAGGGCACGGGGCGGTGGACGGTACAGATCGCCCTCGACCTCGGCGTCCCGGTCTCCGGCATCGCCGAGGCGGTCTTCGCCCGGTCGCTGTCCGGGCACGCGGAGCTGCGGGAGGCCTCGCGGGGGCTGGCTGGGCCCAAGGCGACCGCGCTGAGCGAGGCGGAGGCCGGCGCGTTCGCCGACCGGGTCGAGCAGGCGCTGTACGCCTCGAAGATCGTGTCGTACACGCAGGGCTTCCACGAGATCGCGGCCGCTCGTGAGGAGTACGAGTGGGACATCGACCTCGGTGCGGTGTCGGCCATCTGGCGTGGTGGGTGCATCATCCGCGCCGCGTTCCTGGACCGGATCCGGGCCGCGTACGACACGCGGGCCGATCTGCCGAGTCTGCTGTCCGACGAGACGTTCGCCCGTGAGATCGCCGACGCGCAGGACGACTGGCGTGAGGTGATCGTCGCGGCGACCCGGCAGGGGGTGCCTACGCCGGGGTTCTCGGCGGCTCTGGCGTACTACGACGGGCTGCGTTCCGAGCGGTTGCCTGCGGCGCTGACGCAGGGGCAGCGGGACTTCTTCGGGGCGCACACGTATCGGAGGGTGGACCAGGAGGGGTCGTTCCACACGCTGTGGGGTGGGGACCGGTCCGAGGTGTCCGCGTAGTGGGGTGAGTGCGGGCCCGTGGGGGCTGGTCGCGCAGTTCCCCGCACCCCTCCGGGCACATCCAGGTGGGCGGTGTTCTTACGCCGCCCACCTGTTGCGTTCAGCTCAGTGGAGGTCCGGGCTCCGGGTTCGGTACCGGCTCCGGGCCCGGTGGGACCGGGGTCGGTGCGGGATCGGGAGTCGGGGTCGGGCCCGGTGCCGGAGGGGTCGGCTGCGGTGGGGGGCCCGGGTAGGGGCCCGGGGTCGGGCCCGGGTGGACGGGGTCCGGGAACGGAGTGGTCATCGTGTCCTCCAGCCAGTGGTGACGTCGGCTCTGGACTACTCCCCCGCGTACCCGGCGTCCGCCGCCCCAGTCACCCGGATGGACCGCGTCAGAAGCGCCCGGGGTGGGCCGCCAGCCAGCCCTTCGCCGCGCGGAGCAGCTCGGGGCCGGCGGGCGGGGCCTCCTCGGGGTGGCGTTCGGCCCACTTGACGACGTAGGGGCAGAGCGGGGCCACCACGATGCCCTCGCGCTCGGCGGTGGCGTAGAGCTCGCGGGCCAGGGAGCCCGCGATGCCCTTTCCCTCGTGGGCCGGTTCCACGATCGTGTGGACGGGGACCAGGGCGCGCTCGGGCGATTCGAGGACGAAGTACTCGATGCGGCCCACGACTTCACCGTCGCCGAGGGCCTCCAGGCGGCCGGCCGGGCGGTCGTCGCGGATCTCGATGTCGCTCATGGGCACGCTCCTGGTCGAAAGCCGTACAGGGATCAGGCCGGTACCGACTGCGGGCTGCGCTCCTGGTCCGAGCCCGGCACCGGCTCCGACGGGTCCGCGCCCAGGGCCACGATCCGGTTGTCGCGGTCCACGTGCACGACCCTCGGCTCCAGGGTCCGCGCCTCGGCATCGGTCACTTGAGCGTAACTGATGATGATCACCAGGTCGTCGGGGTGGACGAGATGCGCGGCGGCACCGTTGATGCCGATCACTCCGGAGCCTCGCTCGCCCTCGATGACGTACGTCTCCAGGCGGGCGCCGTTGGTGATGTCGACGATGTGCACGAGCTCGCCGGGCAGCAGGTCGGCGGCGTCGAGGAGGTCCGCGTCGATGGTCACCGATCCCACGTAGTGCAGGTCGGCCTGGGTGACGGTGGCGCGGTGGATCTTGGACTTGAACATGGTACGAAACATGAAGAAGCTCCCGTTTGGTCAGCTCCCTGCCTGCTGTGCAGGTCAAGGGCGGTGGCGGAAGCGTACAACCCGGTGCGACGGCGGGAACGTGAGACCCGTCACGCAGCAAATCGATGACCTGCCGACTCGCTTCCGTGCCCGTCATCCGCCGCGGTCCTCGGCCCGGAACGATCAGTGATGCGGACGGCCCCGGTGGTGACGCCGGCCGGCACGGCCGGGTGCGCCGGCGTCGCACCGGGCCGTCAGCTACGTCGACTGACCGGCTCAGCCGCCGCTCTTGCGCCTGAACGAGCGCTGGCTCGAAGCCGGGCCGTGTGCCGCGCGTACCTTCGACGCGTCGGGGTTGGCGGCGACATCGGCGGCGTCCGCCTGGACACCGCGCTTGCGGTCCAGGGCTTCGCGGAACTTGCGCTTGAGGTCGTAGTTGCCGTCCTCGTCCGGCGCCAGAGGGGACGTCTCGGCGGCAGCCGGCTCCGAACCTTCCGGGGATGCGGGCTCTGCGGTCATGGTGACCTCCTGGGTTCGGGGTGGGGAAGCACAGCTTGTCATGCCGGGCGCGGTACGGGTTGCCGGGTCCCGGCCACGCACCGGGACCCGTGCCACCGCGATGTTCCGTCGGGGCGCCTCACTCCAGGCCGGTGGGCCTCCGTGACGCCGCCATCGCCTCGTCCACGTCCGTCAGCGGCCGCAGCCGGTAGGTGTAGGCGTAGTCGCGGTCGGCGAACAGCTTGTACTCGTCGTGGGTGTGCGCGCCCCAGCTGTTGTCGCCGCCGACGCCCATCTGGTGGTGGCTCAGACGCAGGACGACCTCCTTGCGCGGGGTGAGCTGGTAGTCGTGGCGGGCGCCGACCGAGAGGTCCTCCGGGGTGAAGTGGGAGGCGTTGACCTCCAGGAGCGGTTCGCCGGTGACGAGCAGCCCGGGGCCGTCGCCGCCGGTGAGGGCGATCCAGCGGACGTCGGTCTTGTTGCCGCTCTCCTGGGGGCGCAGGTAGGAGGTCCGCTGGCCGGTGACGGTGCCCGAGTACAGGCCCACGTCGGTGGCGTTGTTGCGGTCCCAGTGGTTCTCCTCGGGCCCACGGCCGTAGTAGCGCAGCTTCTCCAGACGGGCGGGCAGGAAGAGCAGGGTTCCCACCTCCGGGATGTACGGCAGCGAGGAGGCGCCCGGGTGCAGGGTGTTGTCGACCTTGATCTCGCCGTTCCCGAAGACCGTGTACGTGGTGGTGTACGTCGACTCGGTGGTGGTGGGCAGGGTGCCGGCGACCTTGATCACGACGGCCTTGTCGTCCAGGGTGCTGACGACGACGTCCGTGACCTTGCGGTCGGTACCGGCGTCGCGCCAGGTCTGGTTGCGGATGTGCTGGCCGTTGCCGTGGTCGTTGTCGGTGGGGGCCCGCCAGAAGTTGGGGGCGGGGCCGGAGGAGATCAGCTCGGCGCGCCCGGCCCGGTACGAGGTGATGACGCCGGTCTTCTTGTCGACGGTGACGGAGAAGCCCTTGCCCGTGACGGTGACCGCCCCGTCGGCGTCCTTGTGGCTCAGCGCCGGGACGCGGGCCGGCGGCAGCGGTGTCACGGCGGGGCTGTCGGAGTCGACGGCGAGTTGCTGCCTGGCCACCTCGAAGCCGGCCTTGGCCCACTTCGTGGTCTCCGTGGTGGTGAAGGACAGCTGCAGGAAGTACTCCGCGCCCGGCGCCGGGTCGTCCGGCACCTCGAAGGGCACGGTGATGTCCTTGCTCGACAGCGGCGCGAGGTCCAGCTGGGCCCTGCTCAGTCTGCCGCGCCGGACCACCTTTCCGTCGGCGACGAGCTCCCATCGTCCGTCGAACTCGCGGAGGTTGGTGAAGAGGTACTCGTTGGTGAGGGTCACCGCCCCCGAACCGCCGGACGCCCAGGCCGCGTTGATCGCCTGGTAGATCTGCCTGACCTCGGCGGACTTGCCGGTGAGGCCGCGGTCGGCGGTGACGATGCCGTCGCCGGAGAAGGCCCCGTCGTTGGGGTTGTCGGCCCAGTCCCCGCCATAGGCGTAGAACGTCCTGTCCCGGGGCCGCTTCTCGCTGAGGTCAACGGTGGCGGCGTCGAACCAGAACCGTACGCCGTCGTCACCGGGTCCCCGGCCGGCGGAGGCGATGTCGGCGGCGCTCAGCGCGCGGGCGTACACCCGGGCCCGTCGGACGGTGCCGCTGAACTCCCGGGTGGGGTTGTCGACGTCGGTGGCCAGAGCCAGGGACGCGGTGTTGTTCGAGGGACGCCGGGTGGTGGTGCGGGTGGCCCGTATCTCGCCGTCGACATGGAGGGTCAGGGTGCCCGCGTCCGCGTCGAAGACGCCCGCGACGTGGTGTTCGCGGCCGGTCCAGTCGTCCGGCAGCGGCCAGCTCGCGCTGACCCACTGACCGCCGCCGTAGATGAAGAACTCCAGGTTCCTGTCCGTCTGCTTGAGGGCGTACTGGGTGTCGCCCTTGGCGAGGATCGGCTGGTGGTAGCCGGTCACATGCGGGGTGACCCAGGCCTCCAGGGTGAGCGAGCCGGTGAGGTCGAGGCTCGGGTCGCGGGCGAAGACGGTGCCGCCGGAGACGCCCTCGGTGCGGGTGAACGTGCCGGCGGGGGCCTGGATCTCGCCGCGCAGTGCGGCGGGTCCGGACTCGGTGAACCGCTTGCGCGTGGGCGTGGGCCACTCGAGGGCCTGGTCGACGAAGTCCCAGATCCAGCCGCCCTGGAGGACGTCGTAGCGGCGGACGATGTCCCAGTACTTCTTGAAGTTGCCGTTGGAGTTCCCCATGCCGTGCGAGTACTCGATCATCACGTACGGCCGGGTGTCGTTCGTGTCCTTCGCACGCGCCTCGACGCGGGAGGGACTGTCGTACATCTCGGAGCGGATGTCGCTCATGCCCGGGCGGTCGTCGCCCTCGTACTGGATGACCCGGGTGGTGTCGTACGACTTGATCCAGTCGTACATGGCGTTGAAGGTGCTGCCGCCGCCGGCCTCGTTGCCGAGCGACCAGATGACCACCGAGGCGTGGTTCTTGTCGCGGTGGACCATGTTGCGGGCGCGGTCCACGCAGGCCTCGGTCCAGTCGGCGTGGTTGCCGGGGTACTCGCCGCGGATGCCGTGGGTCTCGAGGTTGGTCTCGTCGACGAGGTACAGGCCGTACTCGTCGGCGAGTTCGAGCCACTGCGGGTTGTTGGGATAGTGCGAGGTGCGGACGCTGTTGATGTTCAGCCGCTTGATGATCTCGATGTCCTCGACCATGTCCGCGCGGGTGAGGGCCGAGCCGCGCACCGGGTGCATCTCGTGGCGGTTGGTGCCCCGGAAGGAGACCGGCTTGCCGTTGATGCGCATCAGGCCGTCCTTGAGCGCGAACTCGCGCAGGCCGACACGGTGGGAGAGGGTCTCGATCACCTTGCCCGCCGGGTCGCGCAGGCGGAGCACGGCGGTGTAGAGGTCGGGGCGTTCGGCCGACCACAGGCGCGGCCGGGGCACGGCCTTCGCGGCCTGTACGGTCTCCTCCTTGCCGGAGTCGAGTGCGACGGCCTGCTGCAGCGGTCTGGGCCAGACCGGGTGCCCGCTCGGGTCGTACAGCTGGGTCTCGACGGAGTACCGGCCGCCGCCCTGGCCGCCGTAGTCCCGCACGCTCGCGGTGACCGACAGTTCCGCGGACCGGTAGTCGTCGCTCAGCGGGGTGTCCAGCCTGAAGTCGCGCAGGTGCACGGCGGGCGTGGAGTACAGGTGGACCGAGCGGAAGATGCCGCTCAGCCGGATCATGTCCTGGTCCTCGAGCCAGTCTCCGTCGGAGTAGCGGTAGACCTCCACCGCGATCTGGTTGATGCCCGGCTTCAGGTGCGGGGTGATGTCGTACTCGGCGGGGTCGTAGGAGTCCTCGTGGTAGCCGACCAACTCCCCGTTGATCCACACGTAGTGGGCGGACTTGACCCCCTCGAAGTGGAGGAAGGTCCGCCGGCCCTTCCAGTCGCGCGGCACCGTGAAGGTGCGGCGGTACTGGCCCACGGGGTTGTGGCGGGTCGGTGCGGCCGGTGGCTGCGCCTCCTCGCCCAGGCCGTTGGGGCCCCACCAGGGGTAGGTGATGTTGATGTAGATCGGGCGGTCGTAGCCGTGCAGTTGCCAGGCGGAGGGGACGGGGATGGTGTCCCAGTCGCTGTCGTCGACGTCCGTGCGGTAGAAGTCCGTGTCGCGGTCGTCGGGGCGGTCGGCGTACGCGAACTTCCACTTGCCGTCGAGGCTCAGCCGGTACGGGGAGCGGGTGCGGTCCGCGGCCAGGGCCTGTCTCACGTCCGCGTACGGCATGAGGGTGGTGTGCGCCGGCTCGGACCCCAGCCGGAAGACGGCGATGTTGCCGTTCCACTCGGGAGTGGCCGCCGCGTCGGCGGCTCGTGCCGCGGTGATCGATCCGGGCAGGGCGAGCGCGCCGAGGACAGCGGCACCTCCCTCCAGCAGACGGCGGCGGCTGACGGGCGACACGGGAAAGTGCGACATGACCGTGGCCTTCCTCGGGACGACAGTGTGGGGGCACTGCTTGAGTGAGCGTCAGATCCTGTTCGGTGCTGTTGGGAAACCGAACGCACACTAGGTTGTCGGCCCGAGCGAGGCAATGATGTTGTCGGTCTTTGTGTGAACCTGCGGGGTTGACGTGCCGCGTGTGACTCTTCTATGCGGCCGCCTCGATCTCCGTGGCGTCGGCCGACCGCTCCTCGAACTGCGTGCGGTACAGCTCGGCGTACCGTCGGCCGGCCGCCAACAGCTCCTCGTGCGTGCCCCGTTCGACGATCCGACCGCCCTCGACCACCAGGATCTGGTCGGCCGCCCGGACCGTGGACAGACGGTGGGCGATGACGATCGCGGTCCGTCCTTCCAGAGCCTCGGTCAACGCCTCCTGGACCGCCGCCTCCGAGGTGTTGTCCAGGTGGGCGGTGGCCTCGTCGAGGATGACGACGCGCTGGCGGGCCAGCAGCAGCCGGGCGATGGTCATACGCTGGCGTTCGCCGCCGGAGAGACGGTAGCCGCGCTCGCCGACCACCGTGTCCAGGCCGTCGGGGAGGGAGTCCACGAGGGCCTCGAGGCGGGAGCGGCGCAGGGCGTCGCGGAGTTCGTCCTCGGTGGCCTCCGGGCGGGCCAGCAGCAGGTTGGCGCGGACCGTGTCGTGGAAGAGGTGGCCGTCCTGGGTGACCATGCCGAGGGTGGCGCGCAGCGAGCCCGCGGTGAGGTCGCGGACGTCGGTGCCGCCGATCCGCACGGCGCCCTCGTCGACGTCGTACAGCCGCGGGAGCAGTCCGGCGATCGTCGACTTGCCCGCGCCGGAGGAGCCGACGAGTGCGATGGTCTGGCCCGGTTCGGCACGGAAGGAGATGCCCTTGAGGACCTCGTCGCCGCCCCGGGTGTCGAGGGAGGCGACCTCCTCCAGGGAGGCCAGGGAGACCTTGTCGGCGGACGGGTAGCCGAAGCGGACGTCGTCGAACTCGACCGCGACCGGCCCGTCGGGGGCGTCGAGAGCGTCCGGCTTCTCCTCGATCAGCGGCTTCAGGTCGAGCACCTCGAAGACCCGCTCGAAGCTGACCAGGGCGCTCATCACCTCGACGCGGGCTCCGGCCAGGGAGGTGAGCGGGGCGTACAGCCGGGTCAGCAGCAGGGCGAGGGAGACGACCGCGCCGGGCTCCAGGGTGCCGCGCAGGGCGAACCAGCCGCCGAGGCCGTAGACGAGGGCCAGTGCCAGGGCGGAGACCAGGGTGAGGGCGGTGATGAACACCGACTGCGCGGTGGCCGTGCGGACACCGATGTCGGCGACCCTGCGGGCGCGGGCCGCGAACTCCTCGGACTCCTGCTCGGGGCGGCCGAACAGCTTGATCAGCGTGGCGCCGGGCGCGGAGAAGCGCTCGGTCATACGGGTGCCCATCGACGCGTTCAGCGCGGCCGCCTCCCGCTGCATACGGGCCATCCGGCGCCCCATCCGGCGGGCCGGGATCACGAAGACCGGCAGCAGGACCAGCGCGAGCAGGGTGATCTGCCAGGACAGGGTGAGCATGACGGCGAGGGTGAGCAGCAGGGTGACCAGGTTGCTGACGACTCCGGAGAGTGTGTTGCTGAACGCTCTCTGTGCACCGATGACGTCGTTGTTGAGTCGGGAGACCAGCGCTCCCGTACGTGTCCGTGTGAAGAACGCGACCGGCATGCGCTGCACATGATCGAACACAGCCGTCCGCAGATCGAGGATGAGTCCCTCTCCGAGCGTCGACGACAGCCGTCGGCCGAGGATGCCCAGCGCCGCCTCGGCGACCGCGATGAGCGCGATGAGCAGGGCGAGCCGTACGACGGTGCCCTCGTCATCGCCCGTCACGATCGCGTCCACGACGTGTCCGGCGAGCACCGGGGTCGCGACGGCGAGCAGCGCGGTCGCCACCCCCAGCGCCACGAACTGTGCGATGCGGGTGCGGTGCGGTCGGGCGAACGCGCCGATGCGGCGCAGCGTCGCGCGGGCGAAGGGCCGCGTCTCCTGCTCGGCGTGCATCACGCTCTGCAGCTGTGTCCAGGCTGTGGTTTCCATGCTCATGGGAGCGAACGTACGACCTCAAGCGTTGTTGAGGTCAACACCCCCTGGACGTCCGTCCCCAGGATGTCCATCCCCAGGACCTCTCCCCGCCCGAAGGATCCGATGACCGTACGCAATCCCCCGGCCGCCCTTCCGCAACCCGCAGTTGGCACGGCCCGGAAAACCTCTGAGGACGTGAGCCTCCGTCGCGTCCCCGCCCGCAGGATCCGTCAGATCCTGTGTCTGCTTCCGCTTCTGCTCGTCACGGTCGTCGCCGTGCAGCACCGCTCGGTCCTGTCCGAGGGCTTCGGCCATCTGGAGTCGGCCGAGTGGCCCTGGCTGCTTGTCGCGGTCTGCGCGACCTGTCTGACCTGGGTCGCCGCCGCCTGCACCCGCCAGGGCGCGGTCGTGGAGGGGCTGCCCAAACGGCGGCTGCTGGCGACCCAGTTCGCGGCCGGCGCGGCCAATCACCTGCTCCCCACCGGCCTCGGCGCGAGCGCGGTCAACCTCCGGTTCATGACGGTGTGCGGGCTCCCGCTGGCCCGTTCCTCGGCCGCCCTCGCCCTGTATCTGCTGGCGGAGTCGATCGGCCGGCTGACCCTGCTGGCCGCGCTGCTGATCGCCTTCCCCGACGCGCTGAGCCTGGGAGCCCTCCTTCCCGAGGGCGCGCTCGGCGCGCTGCTGCCCGCCCTGGGCCTGGTGCTGCTCGTGGCGGCGGGCGTGCTCGTGTTCGTACGGCGGGTGCGTACGACCGTGACCTCGTTCCTGCGCACGGCGCTCTGCGAGGCACGCGAGGTGCACACCCGGCCCGCCCGGGCGTTCGCCCTGTGGGGCGGTTCGCTCGCCTTCCCCGCGCTGCAGGCGGCCGGGCTGGCCGCGGTGGGGCAGGCGCTGGCGCTGCCGGTGGCGCCGCTGCACATCGCGGTGGCGTATCTCGCGGCGACGGTCGCCGTCGCGCTGGTGCCGACGCCCGGCGGGATCGGCTCGGTGGAGGCGGCGCTGGTCGTGGCGCTGGTGGCGGCGGGCGGTCCGGCGGCGATCGCGACGGCCGTGGTACTGGCCTACCGGATCATCACCGTGTGGCTTCCGCTGGTTCCGGGGGCGTTGACGCTCGGGGCCCTGGTACGAATGAAGGTCATCTGACTCAAGGCCGCCTGACCGAAGGAGCCCGCGATGCCCGTCCGGAGCGAACGCAACGGCCCCGTCACCACCGTCGTCCTGTCCCGCCCCGGTGTACGCAACGCGGTCGACGGCCCGACCGCCGCCGAACTCGCCACCGCCTTCCGGGAGTTCGAGTCCGACCCTGAGGCGCGGGCGGCGGTGCTGTGGGGCGAGGGCGGCACGTTCTGCGCGGGCGCCGACCTCAAGGCGCTCGGCACCGAACGCGGCAACCAGGTCACCGAGGAGGGTGACGGCCCGATGGGGCCGACCCGGATGCGGCTGTCCAAGCCGGTGATCGCGGCGGTCGCCGGGCACGCCGTGGCCGGCGGGCTGGAGCTGGCGCTCTGGTGCGATCTGCGGGTCGCCGAGGAGGACGCGGTGTTCGGGGTGTTCTGCCGACGCTGGGGCGTCCCTCTGATCGACGGCGGTACGGTACGGCTCCCCCGGCTGATCGGCACGAGCCGCGCACTGGACATGATCCTGACGGGGCGGCCGGTGGCGGCCCCGGAGGCGTACGAGATGGGCCTCGCCAACCGCGTCGTCCCCACCGGCACCTCCCGTGCCGCGGCCGAGGAACTGGCGGCCGCCGTCGCGGAGTTCCCGCAGGCCTGTCTGCGCGCGGACCGGGCGTCGGTGCTGGACCAGGAGGGGTTGGCCGAGACGGCGGCCCTGCGCGGTGAACTCGGCTACGGCATGGGTGTGTTGGCGGAGGGCCTGGAGGGCGCCGCCCGGTTCGCCGCCGGGGCGGGGCGGCACGGGTCGTTCAAGAACGCCTGGACGGTGCCGGCCACCCGCGCACCGGCGCGGGCGGCCTCGGCCGCGCTCTCCCCCGGGTGCAGCAGACCGCCGGCGGCGAAGACTCCGGGCCGTGAGGTCTCGGGGGCCAGGGTCAGCCCTCCTCTGCGCGCCAGCTCGTTCTCGGGCACGAAGTCGCCGGTGAACACGACGGTGTCGCACGCCAGGACAGCCGTACGACCGTCTCGGTGCCGGACGCGGACGCCGGACAGCTGTCCGTGGCCGAGGAGTTCGACGACCGCGGTCCCGGTGAGCAGGGGGACGCGTCGGCGAAGGCGGGCGTCCTGGGCGCGGAGTCGGGTGGTCCGCGCCCGGTCCGACTCCGTGACCATGGCGACGACGTCGGCTCCGGCGGCCCGTACGGTGTCGGCGGCCGAGTACGAGACGCCTTCCGCACCGACGATCACCGCCCGCGTCCCGATCCGCTGCCCGTACAGGTGCACGGCCTGCTGAAGTTCACCGGTGGTGTAGACGCCGGCCGGCCTGGTCCCCGGCACCAGGCGTGCGGCGCGCGGGCGTTCGCGGGCGCCGGTGGCCAGGATCACGGCCCGCCCCTCGACGGTCTCGGGGCCGTCCCGGCCGACGGTGGCGAGCGTGAGGGGGCCGTGGGGCGGGCCCGCCCAGTCGAGCACGCTCACTCCGGTCCGTACGACCGCCCCGGTCCGCAGCGCGGCGTCAGCGAGCAGCCGGGCGTACGCGGGACCGGTCAGCGGATGCAGCCAGGTGCCGTAGCCGCCGTGCGCGCAGTGCCGTGGCACTCCCCCGGCCCGCTGCTCCCGGTCCAGCACCTCGACCCTGCCGGCACCGCTGACGGCCAGGCGGGCTGCGGCGGCGAGGCCCGCGGGGCCGGCGCCGACCACGAGGACGTCGACCTGACGCGTCACGTCCTGGCCTCCTCGAACAGCTCCCGCACGGCAGCCCCGCAGTAGAAGCCCTGGCAGCGCCCCGACCGGGCCCGGGTGCGGCGGCGCAGCCCGTCGAGGCTGCCCGGCGGGACCGTACCGGCCAGGGCGTCGCGGATCTCGCCGCGGGAGACGCGTTCGCAGTGGCAGACGAGGGTGCCGTACTCCGGGTCGGCTGCGATGAGTTCGGGGCGCTGGTAGGGGCGGGGGAAGACTTCGCCGAGGTTGGGCATGTGCACGGGATCCAGGTCGCGCAGGGGCCCCAAGTCGAGCCCGGTCTTGGCGAGTTGTCCGACGACATGTCCCGCGATGGCGAGCGAGGCGGTCAGGCCGGTCGAGCGGATGCCGCCCACCGTGACGTAGGACTGTTCCGGGTGGACGTGGATGCGGTAGTCGTCGTGCTCGGTGGCGGCGCGCAGTCCGGCGTAGACGGCGGTGACCTCCTCGTCGAGCAGTTCGGGCAGGATACGGCGGCCCTTCTCGCGCAACTGGGACAGGCCTTCGGCGGAGGACTGCGTGGCCTGTTTGTCGTCGAGGTCCTCGGCGGTGGGGCCGAGGAGGACGTTGCCGTACACGGTGGGCGCCACGAGGACGCCCTTGCCGAGGGCCGTCGGGACGGGCAGGAGGATGTGCCGGACCAGGCTCCGGGCGAACTTGTCGAAGACGATGAGCTGGCCGCGGCGCGGGGTGACGGTGAAGTCGTGGTGGCCGAGCCGCCGGTCGAGGGTGTCGGCGTCGAGACCGGCCGCGTTGATCACCCAACGGGCGTGGAGGGGACCCCGGGTCGTGACCTGGACGCCTTGTTCCACCCGGCAGTTGAGGTGCAGGTCCACCCCGTGCCGGACGGCCTGCGTGGCGTAGGCCAGGGTCGTCGTCCAGGGGTCGATGATGCTCTCGCCGGGGACCTCCAGAGCCCCCAGCGCACCGGGGCCGAGGTGCGGCTCGCGCTCGTACACTTCGGCCGCGCCGAGCAGCCGGGACTCCGTGTAGTCGTTGCGTTCGGCCTTCTCCGCGAGGCGGGGCAGCTCGGCGAGCTGTTCCTCGTCCCAGGCGACGAGAAGGGCGCCGACCGGCTCGACGGGGATGCCCGACTCGGCGGCGAATTGGGCCAGTTGGCGGGATCCCTCGCGGACGAGCCGTGCCTCCAGCGAGCCGGGGACCGCGTCGAACCCGGTGTGCAGGATCGCCGTGTTGGCCTTCGAGGTGCCCTGGCCCACGTCGTCCTGCGCCTCGACGAGCGCGACGCGCAGCCGCGGGTGGCGGGCGAGTTCGCGGGCGATGGCACAGCCGACCACTCCGGCGCCGACGATCGCCACGTCGTATGTCGTGGCGGGCAGCGGTCCGGCCGTGGTGACCGTCATGCGGGTGTCCGGTCGAGCAGTGCGGCGACCTCGGTGCGGAAGCCGGCGCGGCGCTCGGCGGCCTCTTCGCCGGTGATGCGCGGCTCGTAGACGGCGGCCGGCTTCCAGTCGGGCAGCGCTTCGGCGACCGTCAGGTCGGGCTCTGCGCCCAGCCGGGCCAGGGCGCCGACGCCGAGCGCGGTGGCGTCGGGCAGGGCGGACACCTCGACGGGGCGTTGCAGCAGGTCGGCCTGGGTCTGCATGAGCAGGGCGGAGCGGGTGAGGCCCCCGTCGACGCGCAGGGCGGTGAAGGGCGCACCGAGGTCGGTGCCGGCCGCGTCGGCGAGCTCGGCGACCTGGGCGGCGATGCCCTCGCACAGGGCGCGCACGACGTGGCCGGGACCCGTGTCGAGGCCGAGCCCGGTGAGCGAACCGCGCACGTCGCCGCGCCACCAGGGGGCGGCGAGCCCGGCCAGTGCGGGGACGAAGGTGACGCCGGCGCTGTCGGGTACCGTGGCGCCCACGGCGTCGAGGTCGGCGGCGCCCTTGATGACGCCGAGGTCGGTGAGCCAGCGCACGGCGGACGCGGCCGTGTACACCTGGCCGTCGAGGCAGTAGCTCGTCCGTCCGCCGAGCCGCCAGGCGACACAGCTGACCAGCCCGGAGGTGCCGTGTCTCGGGGTGTCGCCGGTGTGGGCGAGGAGGAAGGCCCCGGTGCCGTAGGTGCACTTGGCGCCGCCGGGTGCGGTGATGCGCTGGGCGAGCAGGGCGGCCTGCTGGTCGACGGCGAGGCCGGTGAGCGGGATCTCGGGCCCGAACTCCTTGGTCAGACCGATCGGTTGGGCGTTGTCGACGACCTTGGGGAGCCGTTCGTCGGCGAGTCCGTACAGGTCGAGGGCGCGCGGTGACCAGCGGGCGCGGTCGAGGTCGAGGAGCTGGGTGCGGCCGGCGGTCGCGGCGTCGGTGACGTAGGCGCCGGTGAGACGGTGGACGAGCCAGGCGTCGGTGGTGGTGACGACGCCCTCGCGGGTGCGGTGGCAGCGTATCCAGGCCATCTTGGGCGCGGCGAAGTACGGGTCGAGGGGCAGGCCGGTCAGCTCGCGCAACTCGTCGGCGTACGGGGTGAGTTCCTCGCACACCGACTCGGCGCGGCGGTCCTGCCAGACGAGCGCCTCGGTGAGCGGGCGGCCGGTGTCGGGGTCCCAGGCGAGCACGGTCTCGCCCTGGTTGGCGAGGCCCAGCGCCACGACGGGTTCGCGGGCTTCGGCCAGGGCGCGGTGGCCGGCGTCGACGACCGAGGCGTACAGCTCCTCGGGGTCGACCTCGACCAGCCCGCCGGGCAGATGACGCGGCCGCACCTCGGCGAAGCCGGCGCCGATGACACCGCGTTCGGGGCAGACGACGAGGGCCTTGGTGCCGGATGTGCCCTGGTCGACAGCGAGCACCGGACCTGTCATCGAGCCCTCCCCAGGGCGTGTCTTCGGATCATTCCTCGGCGATCACCGTGCGACAGCCTGCCGCCGTCCGACACATCGCGTCAAGCGAGGCTGACTGTGAGTCAACCCTTCTGCCCCGCAAAGGAGTTCGAAAAGATCGGGAAACGGGAGGAGATGCGGAACCTGCGCCTCTATAGTGACCGCCGCGACCGACGTGAGCTCCTCAACTGCCGCCCAGAGGAGGGCTGTTGTTACTCCACCCTGCCGTCAGAACCCGCCCGCTGCCCGGGGCGGGAGGCTGATGGCCAGAGAAGGAGCACGCCCCGCCTACGATCCCGCAGGCCATGACACCGCGCTGCGCGCCACCCTCCAGGAGTTACGCACGGGGCGCTGGATGTCGATGCGCCGGATCCTCACCGAGACCACGGCCTGGTGGCAGTGGACCCAGCGCACCCAGGTCCTCGCCACCGCCGCCGCCGGCACCGACGTGGTGCGCACCTGGCTCGAGGAGGAACCGGACAGCGTCCCGGCCACGGTGATGCACGCCAGGGTCGCCGTGGAACGGGCGCTGCGGGCACACCGCGAGGGCCACCCTCACACCCTCGACCTGTGGCACGAGGCCTGGCGGGCGAGCCACACCGCGACCCGGGCCGCCCCGCCGGACCCCGTCCCCTGGGTGTGTCTGCTGGCGCTGGCCCGGCTCGACCGGGAGCGGCAGTGGGCCGAGCACCGGGTGGCACCGCCCGGGCCGATGCTGCCGCCGGGCCCGTGGGGTCTGCTCGCCGAGGCCGACAAGCGCGACCCGTACAACCGCGAGGCCCACCACCGGATGCTCCAGTTCCTCTACGAGCACGGCACCTCGGGGCGGCTCGCGGAGGCCGCCGGCTACGCGCACTGGGCCACCGACACCGCTCCCCCGGGCTCCGCGCTGCACGTCCTGCCGCTCTACGTCCGGGTCGAGCGCTACCGCCGCTCCGGCGGCCGCGACGCCGCACTCGACCTGCACTGGGTCGCCGAGGACGCCACCCGCGAGGCCCAACGCGCGCTGTACGCCTGGTTCGAGCAGACCTTCACCGCCGAGCGCTCCCTGCTGGACCTGAACCATGTCGCCCACGCCCTGTGGGGCGCCCTCCAGTTCACCGACGCGACGCGGGTGTTCGAGGCGCTCGGCCCGTACTGGACGCCCCTGCCCTGGGCGTACCGCACCCCCGATCAGGGCGACGTCGCCCAGGCCGTGGAGATCTTCCTCCAGGCCCGGGCGCGCTGCCGCCCCGCGTGATCCACCACCAGTCCCGGAGGTACGAATGTCCCGCACCATCGACGGCCGCCCACCGCGCGACGAGGAGGAGCGCCTGCGCGAACTCGGCTACCGGCCGGTCCTCGCCCGCCGCATGGGCGGCTTCGGCAACTTCGCGATCAGCTTCTCGGTGATCTCGATCCTGTCCGGCTGCATGACCCTGTACGGCTTCGGGCTCGGCGCGGGCGGTCCCGCGGTGATGTTGTGGGGCTGGGCCGGGGTCGGCCTGTTCGTCCTGTGCGTGGGCCTCGCGCTCGCCGAGGTCACCAGCGCATATCCGACATCCGGCGCGCTCTACTACATGGCGGACCGGCTCGGCGGCCGCCGCTGGGGCTGGTACACGGGTTGGCTGAATCTGCTCGGTCTGCTGGGTGCGATCGCCGGCATCGACTACGGCGCGGCACTGTTCGCGGGCGCGTTCGCCAATCTCCAGTGGGGCTTCGAGCCGACGCCGGAGAAGACGATGCTCATCTTCGTCGTGATCCTGCTGCTGCACGCCGTGCTGAACCTCTTCGGCGTGCGCCTGGTCAGCGTGCTCAACTCCATCAGCGTGTGGTGGCACCTGGCGGGCGTCGCCCTCATCGTCGGCGCGCTGGCGATCGTCCCGGACCACCACCAGTCGCCGTCCTTCGTCTTCACCGAGTTCGTCAACGACACCGGCTGGTCGAGTCCCCTGTACGTGGCGGCGATCGGCCTGCTCCTGGCCCAGTACACCTTCTCCGGCTACGACGCCTCCGCCCATCTGTCCGAGGAGACCTCCAACGCCTCCGTGTCGGCCGCGAAGGGCATCGTCCGCTCCATCTGGGTCTCCTGGATAGCGGGCTTCGTCCTGCTCGCCGGTCTCACCTTCGCCATCCAGGACTACGACGCCACCCGGGCCACCGACACCGGGGTGCCGCCGGCGCAGATCCTGCTGGACGGCCTCGGCACCGACGGCGCGAGCGCGCTCCTCATCGTGGTGATCGTCGCCCAGCTGTTCTGCGGCAACGCCGAAGTCGCCGCCGCCAGCCGGATGGTGTTCGCGTTCAGCCGGGACGGGGCACTGCCGGGCTCGGCCCTGTGGCGCAAGGTCAGCAGCCGCACCCAGACCCCGGTCGCGGCCGTGTGGCTGTCGGTCTCGGTGGCCGGCCTCCTCGCCCTGCCGTCCCTGTACTCGGCGACGGCGTACGGCGCGGTCACCGCCATCAACGTCATCGGCATCACCCCCGCGTACGCCATCCCCGTACTGCTGCGGCTGCGCGCGGGCGACCGGTTCCAGCCGGGGCCCTGGAGCCTGGGCCGGTGGAGCAAACCCGTCGGGTGGATCGCGGTGGTGTGGGTGGCGTTCGTCACGGTGCTCTTCTGTCTGCCGCAGTCCTCGCCGGTGACGGCCGACACGATGAACTACGCGTCCGTCGCCCTCGCCGTCGTACTCGTCCTCGCCACCGTGTGGTGGTACGCCGCCCGCCGTTCGTACGGGACGCCCACCACGGCGGCGTACGGCTCCGACCGTGACCAGGCGGAACTGGCCGAGGGGATCGTCTGAGCAGGGGCATCCGCCCCCAGGCCGTCTACGAACTCCTGTGCCGGATACGGCAGGATGAGCGGTCGCGCCCGTCGTGGCGCCTTCACGGCCCGCGCGGTCGCTCATCCAGCACTTTCGAACAGGTGGCAACGTGACAGCATTTCAACGGGATCTCACCATGGACGACCTGGTCGTCCCCGGAATCGCCGTGGTCGCGGGCCTGGTTGCCGCGTTCCTGCTGCGGATCCTGCTCAAGTGGCTGGGCAAGCACGCCGACCGCACGAAATGGAGCGGCGACGACGTCATCGTGGCCGCGCTGCGCACGGTGGTGCCCGCTGCGGCGATCGCGGGCGGCATCGCCGTCGCCGCGGCGGCGCTGCCGCTGACGAAGACGACCCAGCGCACCACCAACCAGGTCCTGACCGTCCTGCTGATCTTCGTGGTCACGGTGGCGGCGGCCCGGCTGGTGGCCAGCCTGATGCGGTCGGTCACCCAGTCCCGCCCCGGCGTCGCCGGCTCGGCCACGATCTTCGTCAACATCACCCGCGTGCTGGTCCTGGCGATCGGCTTCCTGGTGGTGCTCCAGACCCTGGGCGTCTCCATAGCGCCGATGCTGACCGCCCTCGGCGTCGGCGGTCTGGCGGTCGCGCTCGCCCTGCAGGACACCCTCGCCAACCTCTTCGCGGGCATCCACATCCTCGCCTCCAAGACGGTCCAGCCCGGTGACTACATCCGGCTGAGCAGCGGTGAGGAGGGCTATGTCGAGGACATCAACTGGCGTCAGACGACGGTCCGGGCGCTCTCCAACAACCTGGTCGTCATCCCCAACGGGGAGCTCGCGAAGTCGAACATGACCAACTTCATGCGCCCCGAGCAGCAGTTGACGATCCTGGTCCAGGTCGGGGTCGGCTACGACAGCGACCTGGACCACGTCGAGCGGGTGACCATCGAGGTCGTCGCCGAGGTGATGACCGAGATCACCGGCGCGGTCCCCGACCACGAACCGCTGGTCCGCTTCCACACCTTCGGCGACTCCCGGATCGGTCTCACGGTCATCCTGGGCGTCGGCGAGTTCAGCGACCAGTTCCGCATCAAGCACGAGTTCATCAAGCGCCTGCACAAGCGCTACCGCGCGGAGGGCATCCGCATCCCGGCGCCGACGCGCACGGTGGCTCTTCAGCAGGGTGCCGTGGTCATCCCGCAGCAGCGGGGTGCCGAGGAGGCGGGCGAAGTGACCTCCGCCCGCCTCGACTGACCGGCTCGGTGCCGATCGCCTTACAGAGTGGCCGAGTTGTCGTGATAACCGCTGCTCGGCCTGGTCTGCGGTTGGCGCAGGGCCGAACTCACCGGCGTCACGGTCCAGTCGGGGTGGCCGGGCATCCGCGGGGTCTTCGTGCCGTAGAGCCAGTCCCGCAGGAACCCTGACCGGTCGGTGCCGGAGACCTCCGAGGCGACGGCGATGTAGTCGTCCGTCGTCGCGGAGGAGTTGCGGAAGCGCTCCAGGAAGGTCCGCTCGATGCCGTTGAAGACGGTCTCGCCGACCAGCTGGCGCAGCGCGTACAGGACGAGGACGCCGCCCAGGTAGCGCTGGCTGTCGAAGAGGTTGGCCGCGTTGGGCGACGCGACCGGGCCCGAGCTCTTGCGCCACTGGTCGCCGCGCGCGTACGTGTCCTTCATCCGGGCTTCCATCGTGACCAGCCCGAGGGAGTCGGTCCAGCCCCGCTCGTAGCGGTACAGCAGCCCGTAGAAGTCGGCGTGGCCCTCGTTGAGCCACAGGTCGGACCAGGTGGCGGGGCTGACGCTGTTGCCGAAGTAGGAGTGGACCAGCTCGTGCATCATGTGCGAGCCGATCTTCGGCTCGGCCTGGAGCAGGTAGTTCGGCTTGTACAGCGTGAGGGTCTGGGTCTCCAGACCCGTGAAGTCGAAGGCGTCCGAGGCGTCGTTGTTGCACGGCAGGAGGCCGTACGTCTCGAACGGGTACGCCCCGAGCCGCTGCTCGATCCAGCTCACCAGGTTCGGGGTGAGCGAGAGCGCGGGCTCCAGGGCGGCGGCCCGGGCGCTGGGTACGACGTCCCGGAGCGGCAGCCCGTTGGGTCCGGGCCGGTCCTTGATCACGTAGTCGCCGACCGTGATCTGCACGAGCTCGGTGGCCATCGGCTCGCGGGAGCGGTACGTGTACGCGGTACGGCCGTCCCCGAGCTCCTCGGTGCTCACCAGGCCGCCGCTCGCGACGCCGCGCAGGCCCCCCGGGACGGTGATGCGGAAGGTGAAGTCCGCCTTGTCCGCCGGGTGGTCGTTGCAGGGGAAGACGGTGTGCGCCGAGTCCGGCTGGGGGCACACCGCGAAGCCGTCCGGGGTGGGGACCCAGGCGGTGTGCGCGAGGGTGCGGCGCGGGTCCGCGGAGTAGGCCACGGTGACGTCCACCGGGATGTCCGCGGCCGGCGGCTCGGCGGGGGTGATCCGCAGCTTCTCGCCCGCCTGCTCGAAGCCGGCCGCGGCACCGGCCACGGTCACGGTGCGTATCTCCAGGCCGAGCGCGTCGAGCGAGAAGCGGCTCAGGTCCTGGGTGGGGGTGATCGACAGGGTCGCCGTCGCGTCGACGAGCTTGGTCGTGGCGTCGTACGCGAGGTCGAGGTGGTACGCCGAGACGCGGTAGCCGTCGTTGCCGAGGCTCGGGAAGACGCCGTCGCCGAGGCTCTCCGGGCCCGGGGCGCCGGTCTCGGGGGCCGCGAGTGCCGGGGATGCCACGCTCAGTACCGCCGCGGTGCCGAGCAGAGCGGCAGGGGCCGTCACTCTGGTGCGATATCTCATGGTCCGCTTTCGTTCGGGCGGCCGGCTGGTCAGGTCCGGCCGTCGGAAGACGTGTGATCAACATGCATGACCGCAAGATCAGACGCTTCGAACGGCTCTGCGGATGCGCCCGTTCTCGGACAGCGTGCGCGGACCCCTGTCGAGCCTCGGACGTTCAGGAGATATCTTGATGTCGAGCAATGTTGCAGACGTGGAGCGGAGCACCCGGTGACTGACTCGACCATCATCTATACGCACACTGACGAGGCCCCGGCCCTGGCGACGTATTCCTTCCTGCCGGTGGTCCAGGCGTACGCCTCGCAGGCGGGTGTCGCCGTGGAGACGCGGGACATCTCGCTGGCCGGCCGCATCATCGCGGTGTTCCCGGAGTACCTCACCGAGGACCAGCGCATCCCGGACGCCCTGCACGAGCTGGGCGAGCTGGCGAAGACGCCCGAGGCCAACATCATCAAGCTGCCGAACGTCTCGGCGTCGATCCCGCAGCTCAAGGCCGCGGTCGCCGAGCTGCAGGCGCAGGGCTACGCGCTGCCGGCGTACCCGGACGACCCGAAGACCGACGAGGAGCGGGACATCCAGGCCCGCTACGACAAGATCAAGGGTTCCGCGGTGAACCCGGTCCTGCGTGAGGGCAACTCCGACCGTCGCGCCCCCGCCTCGGTCAAGAACTACGCCAAGAACCACCCGCACCGCATGGGTGCCTGGTCGTCGGACTCGAAGACCAACGTCGTGACCATGGGGCAGAACGACTTCCGCTCCACCGAGAAGTCCGTCGTGATCTCCGAGGCCGGCGCGCTGAGGATCGAACTGGTCGCCGAGGACGGCGCCACCACGGTGCTGCGCGAGTCGGTACCGGTCCTCGAGGGTGAGGTCGTCGACGCGTCCGTGCTGCACGTGGCCGCGCTGCGGGAGTTCCTCACCGCGCAGATCGCCGAGGCCAAGGCCCAGGGCGTGCTGTTCTCCGTGCACCTGAAGGCCACGATGATGAAGGTCTCCGACCCGATCATCTTCGGTCACGTGGTCCGCGCGTTCTTCCCGAAGACCTTCGCGCAGTACGGCGCCGCGCTCGCCGCGGCCGGCCTGACCCCGAACGACGGTCTGGGCGGCATCCACAAGGGCCTGGAGTCCCTGCCGGAGGGTGCCGCGATCAAGGCGTCCTTCGACGCCGAGCTCGCCGAGGGCCCGGTCCTGGCCATGGTCGACTCCGACAAGGGCATCACCAACCTGCACGTGCCGTCCGACGTCATCGTCGACGCCTCGATGCCGGCCATGATCCGCACCTCCGGCCACATGTGGGGCCCGGACGGCCAGGAGGCCGACACCCTCGCGGTGCTGCCGGACTCCTCCTACGCCGGTGTCTACCAGGTCGTCGTCGACGACTGCCGCGCCAACGGCGCCTACGACCCGTCGACGATGGGCTCGGTTCCGAACGTCGGCCTCATGGCGCAGAAGGCCGAGGAGTACGGCTCCCACGACAAGACCTTCGAGATCAAGGCGGCCGGTACGGTCCGTCTGGTCGACCAGGCCGGCAACGTCCTCATCGAGCAGCCGGTCGCCGAGGGCGACATCTTCCGTGCCTGCCAGACCAAGGACGCGCCGATCAAGGACTGGGTGAAGCTCGCCGTCACCCGCGCCCGCGCCACCGGTAACCCGGCCGTGTTCTGGCTGGACGAGACCCGCGCGCACGACGCCAACCTGATCGCCAAGGTCAACGCGTACCTGACGGAGCACGACACCGAGGGCCTGGACATCCGGATCCTCGCCCCGGTCGACGCGACGAAGCTCTCGGTGGAGCGCATCCGCCGCGGCGAGGACACCATCTCGGTCACCGGCAACGTGCTGCGCGACTACCTCACCGACCTCTTCCCCATCCTGGAGCTGGGCACCAGCGCCAAGATGCTGTCGGTCGTCCCGCTGATGGCGGGCGGCGGCCTCTTCGAGACGGGCGCCGGCGGCTCCGCGCCCAAGCACGTCCAGCAGCTGGTCAAGGAGGACTACCTGCGCTGGGACTCCCTCGGTGAGTTCTTCGCGCTGGTCCCGTCCCTCGAGCAGTACGCGGCGGCCACCGACAACCCGAAGGCCAAGGTCCTCGCCGACACCCTCGACCGCGCCACGGCGACCTTCCTCAACGAGGACAAGTCCCCGACCCGTCGCGTCGGCGGCATCGACAACCGCGGCAGCCACTTCTTCCTGTCCCTGTACTGGGCGCAGGAGCTGGCGGCGCAGACCGAGGACGCGGACCTGGCGAAGGCCTTCGCGCCGCTCGCCGAGACCCTCGCCTCGAACGAGCAGAAGATCATCGACGAGCTCAACGCCGTCCAGGGCAAGCCGGCCGACATCGGCGGCTACTACCTGCCCGACCCGGCCAAGGCCGCGAAGATCATGCGCCCGTCCACGACGTGGAACGACGCGCTGGCGTCCCTGAACTGACGCAAGCACTCCGCACGGCTCCGCCCCGGTCGGGTTCTCCCGGCCGGGGCGGCCGTGTGTCCGGGCTCCGGACGACCGAGCGACTTCCGCCACGCAATTGCGTGAGCCAAATGTCTGGAACCAACTCTTCCCGGGTACAGGCACGTTGAGGGCGTGGCACACTTGCGTCAGGCAAAACTCCGCACCATCACATGCGAGGAGTGAGGCGATGGCCACGGTCGGGGGACCCACGGTACGGCGGCGTCAACTCGGTGCGGAGCTGCGGCGGCTCCGGGAGCAGGCGGGCAAGCGGATCGAAGACGCCGCCACCCACCTGGAGTGCTCCATGTCGAAGATCAGCCGCGTGGAGACGGGACAGGCCCCGATCAAGGCTCGTGACGTACGCGACCTGCTGGAGTGGTACGGCGTCACCGATCCGCTGCGCATCGAGACCGTCATGCAGATCCACAAGGACGCCCAGCAGCAAG
The DNA here is from genome assembly GCF_045041015.1 of Streptomyces sp. NBC_00019. Lineage (NCBI taxonomy): Bacteria > Bacillati > Actinomycetota > Actinomycetes > Kitasatosporales > Streptomycetaceae > Streptomyces > Streptomyces sp. NBC_00019. Next base: position 8,982,994 of record NZ_CP108302.1, on the reverse strand, counting down.
GCTGGTGGGCGCACTACGGGGATGTGCTCCCCTCGGGCATGGCCACCTACGCGGGCCTGGAGTCCGACGCCCGCGTCCTGCGCCAGTACGAGTCGACGGTGGTGCCGGGCCTGCTCCAGACCGAGGACTACGCCCGTGCGGTGATCGCCACAGCGTGGTTCAACCAGCCTCATGAGACGGACCAGTTGGTGCGCTTCCGCAAGGAGCGCCAGACATTCCTCACCCGGCAGCCCGATCCGCTGGAGCTGTGGGTGGTGCTGGAGGAGAGCGCGTTGCGCCGGCCGGTCGGCGGCAGGGAGGTGATGGCGGCCCAGCTGCGGCACCTCGCCGAGACGGTGACCATGCCGAACGTCACGCTCCAGATCATGCCGACGGCCAAGGGTGCCCACGTGGCCATGGCGGGCCCCTTCTCCCTGCTGGAGTTCCAGCCCCACGCGTCCACGGTTGTCTACGTCGAGTCGGCCGCCGGCAACGTCTACCTGGAGAAGGAGCGCGACGTCCGCACCTTCGTCCAGACCTTCGATCTGCTCCGGGCGACGGCTCCTGATCCTCAGGAGGCGCTCGCCCTGCTGGAACAGCTCACCAGGGAGATGCAGGAGTCATGAACACGTTCGACGGCCGGCGTCCGCCGCAGGCCGGTCTCGACGGCGCCGTATGGCGCAGGAGCAGCCACAGCAACAACAACGGGGCGTGCGTCGAACTCGCCGTCGTCGAGGGGGTGGTCGCGGTGCGGGACTCCAAGGACACGGACCGCCCGGCCCTGGTGTTCTCGCCACTGATGTGGCGCGCGTTCCTCGGAGCGGCCTCCGAGGGCTGCCCGCATCGCCACTGAACGGACCGGCCAAGGGGGGATTGCCCGTGTACCACGTCTTATCCGCCCAGGCCGTCGCGTCGGGCGCGTTCTACGCGACGGAGACCTTCTGGACCGCGGTCGGGGTCCCCGTCGCCGCTCTTCTGGGATGTGGCACGATCTGGGCCGCGTTCCGGGTGGCGCACCCCCGGCGTCGGCTCATCTGCACGGTCGGTCACGCCTCGCTGGTGCGGGGCCCGATCGACGCCAGCCTGGAGATCAGCCGCAACGGCACTCCCCTGACCGACCCGCATCTGGTCACCGTGGTGCTGACGAACCCCGGCCGCCGGGACATCGCCAGCAGCGCCTTCGACCGCGGCGAGCCCTTCCGTGTCCGGTTCGCCGTGCCCTACGCCGAGCTGCTGCGCACCGAGTCCCTCCCCGACGACGCTCAGGCCCCGCCGACCCGCATGCGCGGCACCGAGCTCCACATCGGCCCCGGCCGCCTGGGGGCCGGCACGACGGTCACCTACCACCTCCTCGTCGACACGGTCCCCACCTACGACTTCCGGCACTCCCTGCTGGACGTACGCGTCCACTGCACGACCGCGTCGACCCCGCGCGGTCTGTCCCGTACGGTGCCGCTCGTCCGCCCCTGAGGACGGCACGTACCTCACCACTCCCGGGTGGCGATCAGCTCCTCCGAGTCCGCGTCCGTGAAGCCGTAGGCGTGGGCGATGAACCAGAACTGCTCGCCTATCTCCTCCCGTGCGACGGTCTCGATCTCGCTGCCCGCCTCGTCGAAGGCCGCCTCGAGGTCGTTGAACTCCTCGGTGGCCGCGTGCGTCAGCGCGTACAGCGCGGCAAGACCGGCGGGGCGTTCCGTCTCGATCCGCTCGCACAGGCGCAGCAGGATCTCCCTGCCCCGGTCCAGCACTTGGTCGGGGTAGTAGTCGTCCGCGTACAGCGCCTTGAGAAACGGGTGCGCGGTCACCTGCGGATTGCTGATGTTCATGCTGTGATCGTGCACCACACCACTGACAACGCCCCCGGAGCCGCCGCATGACCTCAGCCGAACCGTCCTTCGAGCTGGTGCCCGGAGCCGGGGAATCTCCCGTGATCCTGCATGTGCCGCACTCGGCGCGGGAGATACCGGCCGACGTGCGGGCGGGGATCCTGCCGAAGGGCACCGCGCTGGAGCGGGAGCTGGACCACATCGTCGACGCGCACACCGCGGAGCTCGCCGCGGAGGCGGCCGGGGCGTCGCGCGTCGCTCCGTGGCGGTTCGTGAACCGGCTCTCCCGGCTGGTCGTCGATCCCGAGCGCTTCCCGGACGAGCGGGAGGAGATGCTCGCCGTCGGGATGGGAGCCGTGTACACCCGGACGACCCGACGCACGCCGCTGCGGCCCGAGGGCTTCGACCCCGAGCCGTTGATCGCGCGGTACTTCCGGCCGTACGCGCAGGCCATGACCGACGCCGTGGCCCAGCGGCTCGCCGCCACGGGGCGGGCCGTGATCGTCGACGTGCACTCCTACCCCACCGCCCCGCTCCCCTACGAGCTGCACGGCGACGGCCCGAGGCCGCCGGTGTGTCTGGGGACCGACTCCTTCCACACCCCTCCCGAGCTGGTCGAAGCCGCTCAGGAGGCGTTCGCGGGCTGTGGGGGGATCGGGCTGGACAGTCCGTTCAGCGGGACGTACGTGCCGTTGGAGTTCCACGGCCGTGATCCCCGCGTGTCCGCGCTGATGGTGGAGATCCGGCGGGACACCTACATGAGCGAACCCGGCGGGCCCGCCGGCCCCGGGCTCCGGACTCTGGCGTCGGCCCTCGCCGCTCTCGTCGACGCCGTCACCCGCTGACCTCCGGCTGGAGCACTCCCGCGCGACAGCGCACCACAGGGCCGGTGAGGCTGGGGGGCATGACCGAGGAGACCAGCACGCTGACCGGCCAGGACCTGCCCGACGTACGGGACTGGCCCACCCTCGACCTCGACGGCACCGAGTTCGATCCGATCCTTGCCGACCTCATGCGGGAAGGGCCGCTGACCCGCATCCGGCTGCCGTTCGGCGAGGGCTGGGCATGGCTGGCCACCCGCTACCAGGACGTCAGGGCGATCACCAACGATCCGCGCTTCAGCCGCACCGCGGGCATGACCCGTCAGGTCACCCGGATCGCCCCGCACTTCAGCCCCCAGCCGGGCTCCCCGGCGTGGGCCGACCAGCCCGATCACAACCGGCTGCGCAAGACGGTGGCCGGCGCGTTCACCGTGAGCGCGATGAAGCGGCTGCGCCCTCGCGCGCAGGAGATCCTGGACCCGCTGGTGGAGGGTGTCCTCCAGGACGGGCCGCCCGCCGATCTCGTCGAGCGGGTGCTGGAGCCCTTCCCGGTCGCCGTGATCTGCGAGGTCATGGGGGTGCCCGCCGCCGACCGGGAGCGGATGCACACCTGGGCGGCGCAGATCGTCTCCACCAAGGGCGGGGCCGAGGCCTCCGCGGAGGCCAAGAAGGGCATGTTCGGCTGGATCGCGGACACCGTCCGGGCACGCGCCCACAGCGAGGGTGACGACGTGTACTCGCTGATCGGTTCGGCCGTGCGGCGGGGCGAGATCAGCGAGGCGGAGGCGGTCGGGCTGGCCGCGCCGTTGCAGATCGGCGGTGAGGCCGTCACCCACAACTGCGGTCAGATGCTGTATCTGCTGCTCACACGCCCCGAGTTGATGGAAAGGATGCGGGAACGGCCCGCGGAGCGCGGCCCCGTCCTCGACGAACTGCTCCGCTACATCCCGCACCGCTCCTCGGTCGGCCTGGCCCGGATCGCCCTGGAGGACGTCGACCTGCACGGGGTGCGGATCGGGGCGGGCGAGGCGGTCTACGTCTCCTACCTCGCCGCCAACCGCGACCCCGACGTCTTCCCGTCCCCCGACCTGATCGACGCCGACCGCGACCCCAACCCGCACCTGTCCTTCGGCAACGGCGTGCACTACTGCACCGGCGCCGTCCTCGCCCGGCTGCAGATCGAGCTGCTGGTCGACACTTTGCTCGACCGGCTGCCCGGTCCGCGCCTCGCGATCCCGGCCGACCAGGTCGTCTGGCGCCGCAGGACGATGATCCGCGGACCCCAGACACTCCCCGTGACCTGGTAGGCCGACCCTCGCAAAGGGCTCAGACCCGCAGCCACTCCGTGACCACGACGTCCCCGCCCGCCCGCAGCCGCAGCGCGAAGGGACCGACGGGCGGCGCGTCGCCGGTGAAGCGGCCCATGTCGTCGGTGACCAGGGCAGCGGCCGCCTGCGGACCGGTGAGCACCTCGATCAGGGCCTGCTGGGGCGGCAGCACCTGCCCCAGCAGTTCCTGTCCGGTCACCTCGACGTCGACGGTGACCTCGCCCGCGCGGAAGGTCAGCATCCGCGGTGCGCCGACGGCTCCCCGCACGGGGATGGCGTCCACCACCGAGTCGAAGGTCAGCTCGGCGATGCGGGCGTCCAGGTCATGCAACGCGTAGGCCGCCACGGCGATCTCCCGCAGCTGGGCCGGTACCGGATCGAGGATCGAGGCGGCCCGGCGGAGCTCCTCCTCCAGCAGGTCGACGTCGAACTCCTCGCCGTCGTGGGCCTCTTCGTCGAAGTCGTCGTTCACGGTGTTCACACCGCCCCCCTTGCTTCCATGCGTGCCCGCAGCCGGCGCAGACAGCGCTGGCGCAGGGGTCCGATGCTGCCCACGGCGATGCCCAGAGCGGAGGAGACCTCCTGGTAGCTGGGCGGCGGCGAGGCCATCAGGATGCGCAGCAACTGCCGGCAGCGGTCACCGAGTTCCTCGAACTCCTGCCACAGATGACGGATCCGCTCGCTCTGCACGGCCGCCTCCTCGGAGTCGAGCAGCGACTGCTCGGGGGTGCGGTCCTCACTGACCCGGTCGAGCAGCTGCGGATCGTCCGTGGGCGTCAGTCGCCTTAAACTCTTGAGCACCTTCAGGCACTCGTGCCGTGCGGTGCTCGCCAGCCACGAGCCGGCCTTCTGCGGTTCACGGATCCGGCCGAGATGCTGGGCGAAGCGGAACCACACCGTCTGGTACACCTCGTGCGCGTCGGCATCGGACAGCCGGTGCGCGCGCACGACGGACCACACCAGTGGGCTCAGCCCTTCCACGAGCGCCTTCCAGGCCGCAGCGTCACCGTCGACGGCGGACTGGACCAGCGCGCCGACATCTGCTCGGTCCACGGCCCCACCCCTCGTGTACGGCATGTCATCGTACGCCGTGACAGGGGCGAGTTCGGCCCTCACAGTTGTACAGCCGTGCTCGGGCGCCAGGTCGGCGGAATGAGCGCGGTGACGTGCGCCCCTCGCACCTCCGCGAACTCGGTGTTGGCCGCGATCAGTTGCTGCCGGGCGGCACGCGGGTCGCCCTCCTTGTTCGCGGTCATGTACGCGGCCACCATGCCGGCGGCGGCAGGGGTGGCGAAGGAGGTGCCGCTCCAGTGCGCGAAGCCGTCGAACATCACCTGGTCCGGCTTGGCGGGGGTGCCGTCGTCGCTCAACACGCCCGCGTGACGGGGGTGTTGGCAGGTGCACAGGTAGCTGAAGTGGAAGCGGCAGGCCTCGTACGTGGAATGCTGGTACACATACGGGATCGGTGCGTCGAAGCCGGTGAGGGTGCTGGTGAGGCGCTCGCCGGGGGCGTAGGCGTTGACCCAGGAGCCGTGGTTGCTGAAGCAGGCGCCGTGGTCGCCGTCGGTGCGCAGCGCGCCGATCGACAGGACAGAGCCCGCGTAGTCGGGCAGCGAGGCGTAGGCGGCGGGCCAGAAGGGCGTGGCGCTGGCATTGTTGCCGGCCGCGGCGACCAACAGGGTGCGCTGCTGCCGGAGTTCCTGCATGAAGGCGTCCACGCCGAGCAGGCCGTCGATGCGGCCGTTGGAGGTGCCCGCGGAGAGGCTGATGATGTCGGGCCAGCCGCCCTCGTCGACGGCGGCGAACAGGGCCTCGCCGAAGTCGGATTCGAGGATGGCGCCGGCGTCGTTGAGGGTGTTGCGCACGGTGATGTTCGTGTTGGGCGCGATGGCCGCGAGTATCCCGGCGATGAAGGTGCCGTGGCCGACGTACTGGAGCAGGTTGCCCTGCGCGTCGGTCTCGGTGCCGTGCAGGTCGCCCTGGACGTGGCCCAGCAGCGGGACCAGCCGGTGGTCGTGGGTGAGGCCGTTGTCGATGACGAGGACGCCCACGGCGGTGTCCGCGTCGTAACCCGCCTCGGCGGGGGCCGGGTTGGTGCCCTGGTTGAGCGGGGCGGGCACGGGCTCGTCGCCGGGACAGGAGTTCACCGCGATCGACACCACGTGGTTGCGGCTGACGAGACGGCGTCCGGCGCGTCCCTCCGGCTCGCGCATGGCGCGCAGGGCGTTGGCGACGGCCCGGTCGGCGCGCCGGTCTCCGTGGCCGGGGTCGCCGACCTCGATACGGGTGATGCCGGAGCGGTTGGTCTGCGGCCCGGCCCGGCGCACTTGATCGCCGCTCAGACCGGTCGCGGCGGTGAAGTGGGTGCGCACGGTGTCCTCGACGAGTGCCGCCTCCTCACCGTCCCGGGCGAGTACGACACCCTTCTCGTAGATGAACTCGGCCGAATCGTCGGGCCCCAGTGCCAGGGCGACGTCGGGCATCGAACGCTGGATCTGGTCGAACTGCTCGTTGAAACGCTGTGGTGCCATGGCGTGTCCTCCCACTGGGCGGTGGTCGTCAGTCAGAGTCGCGGGGCCGCTGATTGATACAGCGCCAAACCTGTATGGCGCACTACCCGGAGCACTACCATCCGTTGAGTGACGGCGAGAAGCGAATCGGTTCTCGAACTGCTGCCCATGGTGTTCGCCGCCCCCAACCAGGCGCTGGCGAGGGCGGAAGAGGTACTCGGCTCCGATCCCCTACCGCTGCACGCCTCCATCGCCCACCAGGTCATCGGTATCTGGCAACGGGACTGGGGCGACCTGAGGATCGCGCTGGAGCATCTGCGGCGTGCCCGCGATCTCGCGGCGCGCGCGGAGTCGGCCGACCGCGAGGCGGATGTGCTGGCCGCGCTCGGTGTGGCGCTGGTGCACGCGGGCCGGACCCGGGAGGGCCTGGACGCGCTGGAACGGGGTGTCGCGATCGGCAGCGGACACACCCGCGCGCGCGTCCTGTTCCGCCGCGCCTTCGCCTCGTGGGTCCTCGGCCGGCACCGGGAGGCGCTGGAGGACGTACGCCGGGCGATCCCGGTGCTGCGGCAGGCGGACGACGTGATCTGGACCGCGCGGGCTCTCACCCTGCGCGCGACCGTGCATCTGGCGCTGGGCGCGGTGGAGCGGGCGGACGCCGACTTCACCGCGGCCGAGACGCTGTGGGACACCACCGGCCAGGACCACGACAAGGCCGACGTCGTGGAGAGCCGGGGTCTGGCCGCCTTCCGGTCCGGGGACGTCCCGGTCGCGCTGCGGCTGCTGGACGAGGCCGAGGAGCGGTACGCCAAGCTCGGCACGCCGTCCTTCATGCTCTACATCCGGCGCTGCGAGGTCCTGATGGCCGCCGGACTCATCCCGGAGGCGCTGGCCGAGGCGGACGCGGCGATCGGCGTGCTCGACCGGATCGGCGGACAGTCCACCCGCAAGGCGGAGCTGCTGCTGGCCGCCGCGCGCGCCGCCCGCCTCGCCGGCGATCCCCATACGGCGATCGCGCGTGCCGCGCTCGCCGTGCGGCTGTTCGCCGCGCAGCGGCGCCCCTGGTGGGAGACGCATGCCCGGCTGGTACTGATCGAGGCGCGGGTCATGGCCGGGCGTGGTTCGGGGCGGCTGGTCGCCGACGCGGCCGAAGTGGCCGAGCGGCTGGCCTCGTTCGGCGCACCGGCCGCGCCGGAGGCCTCGTTGCTCGCGGGCCGGATCGCGCTCGGACTGGGCTGGACGGCCGACGCGGAACGGCATCTGGCCGTCGCCGCCCGCAGCAGACACAGCGGTCCGCCGCTGGCCCGGATGACGGGCTGGGCGGCACAGGCCCTGCGGGCCCGGGCGGCCGGGTCGGGGCGGGGCGTGCTGGAGGCCTGCCGGCGCGGCCTGGACGTGCTCGACGACCACCGGATGACGCTGGGCGCCGCGGAGCTGCGGGCCCGGGCCACCGCCCAGGGTGCCGAACTCGCCGCGATGGCCCAGCAGGCCAGTCTCGACTCCGGCCCGCGTCGGCTGCTGGTGTGGAGCGAGCGCTGGCGGGCCACCGCGCTGTCCACGCCGCCCACCCGTCCGCCGGCCGATCCGACGCTCCTCGGCGATCTGACCGCGTTCCGCGAGATCGCGGCCCGCGCGGAGGGGGCCCGTATGGAGGGCCGTCCGGTGCCGGCGCTGGATCGCGAACAGCGCCGGCTGGAGCGGGAGATCCGCTCCCGGACCCTGCACATCCGCGGGGACGCACCCGGCTACGGCAGCCGGTTCGACCCGGCGAGGCTGCTGGAGCGGCTGGGGGACGAGATACGTCTGGTCGAACTCGCCGTGCTGGACGGGCGTGTCCAGGTGCTGCTGTGCGGGCAGGGCCGGGTGCGGCGGTTCGAGGCGGGGCTGCTGGCGGACGCGGTGACCGAGGCCGAGCATGTGCAGGCGGGGCTGCGGCGGCTGGCCCACCCCGGGGCGGAGGCACGGCTTCCGCTGGTGGTGGAGGCAGGGCGCCGTCTGGAGGAGCTGTTGCTCGGTCCGGCGGCGGCGCAGCTCGGGTCCGGCCCGGTCGTCGTCGTCCCCCCGGGCCGGCTGCACCGGGTGCCGTGGGCGCTGCTGCCGTCGCTGCGGGAGCGGGTGCTCAGCGTGTCCCCGTCGGCGAGCGGCTGGCTGCGGGCCCGGGAGACCGAGCCGCCGCCCGGTGGGCGCCAGATCCTGGTGCGGGGGCCGGGGCTGGCGACCGAGGGCGCCGAGGTGCCCGAACTGGCGGACCGGTACGGCGGGTCGACGGTGCTGGAGGACGACGACGCGCGCGTGCCGCGGGTGCTGGAGGAGCTCGACGGGGCCGCTCTCGCGCACATCGCCGCGCACGGCACGTTCCGGGCCGACAGCCCGCTCTTCTCGTCGCTGCGGATGGCGGACGGCCCGCTCATCGTGCACGACTTCGAGCGGCTGGACCGCAGCCCGTACCGGATCATCCTGTCCTGCTGCGACACCGCCCGCTTCGCGTCGGTCGGCGCCGACGAGCTGCTCGGCCTGGTCACCGCGCTGCTGCCGCTGGGCACCGCGGGCGTGGTGGCATGCACGGCGCCCGTCAACGACGCGGCGGTGGTGCCGCTGATGCTCGCGCTGCACAAGGGGCTCGACGCGGGGCTCTCCCTTGCGGAGGCGCTGCGCGACGCGCGGGCCGCGCTGCCCGGGGACGCCACGCATCAGGCCACGGGGTGGGCGTTCTCGGCGTTCGGTGCGGCCTGAAGCCTGCGGGGCCGAAGACGCGGCGAGGATGTGGCGGCCTGACCCCTCCCCCGATCACGGGGGTCAGACCGCCGGTCCGTGGGCCGGCTCAGGCCGGCTGTGCGGCGGGCAGTTCCACGTGCCACGGCAGTGCGCCCCGGCCGCCCGCGCCGAGCCGGGCGTACGCGCTGTAGAGGTGGTTGCCGACGGTGCGGATGGACAGGGTCAGCTTCTCGGCGATCTGCCGGTTGCTGAGGCCGGCGGCCGCGAGGGTGACGATCTGCCGCTGTCGGGCGGTGAGTTCACCGAGGACGAGACCGGACAGGGCCGGGGTGCGGGCCCCCTGGCAGCGGCGTGCCAGGGCGACCGCACGGGTGCGTGAGGTGCGGGCGGCCCGGGGGTCGCTGTGGACGTGCACGGCCTGGGCACAGGCCTCGGCGGCGAAGAGCAGGAACCCCCGCTCCTCCAGCCGCTCGGCCGCCCGGTCCAGGGCGGGACCGTCACCACGGGCGAGCGCGTCGGCGTGCAGCGCGAAGACCCCCGCGCCGGGCGACTCGCCAGGGGTTCCCAGGCGTACGGCGTCGTAGGCGTCGGTGACCGTCTCCCGCGCCTTGTCGAGGTCGCCGCGTGCGGCCGCCAGCCAGGGCGCCGTGCGGGGGTCGGTGCGCACCTGGGTGTCCGCGCCGGTGTCCGTCATCTCGCCGGACTGCAGAACGGCCAGGGCGAGTTCGGCACCGCAGGCCGGATCGCCCGCCGTGTCCCGCAGTCCCTCCCTCGCCCAGGCCGCCGCCTCCCGCAGTTCTCCCCGCAGCCGCGCGAACCCCGCGCGCACGGCCGCGTACCAGGACGGCACCGGCTCGCCCTCCGCGACAAGCCACTCCCCCACGGGTGCGTACAGGTTTCGTACGTCGGCCCGCTCCATCGCCCGCGACAGCTCGGCCGCCTCGTCCTCAAGGGCGGCCTTGCACTGCTCCGGCGTACGGGCGAGCCGCCGCGCCCGCAGCCGGCCGGCCGCCGCCCGCAGGACGGGACCGTGCAGGGGGTGGGCCAGGCGTACACCGCCGTGGTCGTCGACCCGCACCAGGCCCTCGGCCTCCAGGTCCTCGAGGACGCGCAGGTCCAGTCCGTCCATGTCCAGCGTCAACGGCTCGGCGAACGCGAGGAGTTCGAGCGTCTCGCGCTCCGGCCGGTCCAGGACACCCCCCGTCCGTTCCCGTACGGTCGCCGTCACGGGCACCGGCCCCCGCCACGCCCACTCGTCCGAGCCCGGCAGCCGGCCGAGCAGCCCGCCTTCCCGCACGGCACCGACCACCTCGCGCATCAACCGCAGATCCCCCCGGCACAGACGGTGCAGCCGGTTCACGGTGAGCGGCTCCAGCCCGCCGCCGACGCCCGCCGCCAGCAGCTGGGCCGTCTCCTCGTGGGGCAGCGGCTCCAGAGCGAGGCGGGGCAGCAGCTCACCGGTCCACAGCCGGGACACCGCACCCGGGACCGGGACGCCGTCCGTGGCCACCACCAGGAGCCGGGTGCGGCCGTGCACCGCCAGCTGGTGGACCAGGGCGGCCGAGGCGTCGTCGAGCAGGTGCGCGTCGTCCACCAGCAACAGCCGCACCGCGGACAGCAGTTGCACGGCGCGGTGCAGGGAGACCGTCTCGGGCAGCAGATGGGCGAACGCGGCGAAGGGGATGTGCCGGGTCTCGGGCGTCCCGGCCACCCTGGCGCAGTCGGTGCCGCGTACGGCCTCCGTGACGAGCCGGGTCTTGCCGCAGCCCACCGGACCGGTCACCACGATGCCGTGGTGACCTGCGGCCGAGGACCGGCGGAGCAGCTCCAGTTCGTCCTCCCGGCCGGTGAACGGCCAGGGCAGTTCCAGGGTCTTCGTGTCACGTTCGAAAATCGTCACGACTACAAGAGCCCGAGTACTCACACCTGATACACAGGGACTTGAGTAGCCCTCGACTCAGGCGCCCGCCGAGCACCGACGGCACTCTTGGCGCATGACCTCCCGCTACTGCTCTCTCGCGCAGCAGCCGGCCCCCGCCTTCACACCGGGGCTGGCCGCAGAGAGGCTCAGTGCGCTCATCGGCGGAAGCCGGATGTGGGTCAACAACACCGTGCTGCACTACCACTTCTTCGACGGCGAGTCCGATGCCTCGGTCATCGCCGTACCGGGCAGCGGGGCGACCCGGCGGGTGTCGTGGGTCGGCGCCAAGGAGCAGCGGGACGTGGTGCGCGAGTGCTTCCAGGAGTGGCAGGACCTCGGCGTCGGCGTGACCTTCGCCGAGGTCGGTGACCGCGGCGAGGCGGAACTGCGCATCGGGTTCCAGCTCGGCGACGGCTCCTGGTCGACCGTGGGCAGGGACGCGCTGCGGGTCGGACTGCACGAGCGGACCATGAACTTCGGCTGGGACCTGACCGCGCCCGGGGAGCGCGGGACGGCCCTGCACGAGATCGGGCACGCGCTCGGCATGCACCACGAGCACCAGAACCCGTTCGCCGGGATCCACTGGGACGACGAGGCCGTCTACGCCGATCTGGCGGGCCCGCCGAACTTCTGGACCCGGGACAGGACGTTCTTCAACATCCTGCGCAAGCTCGACGTGCGTGAGGTGAACGGTTCCGTCTGGGACCCGCAGTCGATCATGGAGTATCCGTTCTCGGCGGGGCTGATCCTGGAGCCGGAGCAGTTCCGTGCGGGTCTGAACCCGTCCGGCGCGCTCTCGCCCTCCGACAAGGAGTACGTCCTGCGCTGGTACCCGTCGGCCGGCCCGTCGCGGCCGCCCGGACTGGTGCCGTTCCGTTCGGCCCCGCTCGGGCTCGGCCCGGGCGAGCAGGCCGACTTCACCGTCGAGCCGCCGGAGACCCGCGAATACAGCGTGGGCACCTTCGGCGACAGCGACGCCGTCGTGGTGGTCTTCGAGGAGCGGGACGGGGAACCCCGCTATCTCGCCGGCCACGACGACGGAGGAGCGCCGCACAACGCCACCGTCAAGGCCCGTCTCGTCAAGGGCCGTCGATACTTCGTCCGTGTGCGCCTGTACTCCGCGTGGGGTTCGGGGGAAACCGCGGTCATGTGCTGGTGACAGCGCGTACAGGTCGCACACGGGCGATGCCGGCCACTGTCCGGCGCCGGGGGAAGCGGCGGCGACAGTCTCCTTCGGGGGAGGGAGACTGTCGCCGCCCACACCATGCCCGGAACACCGGCCCCCCGCACACGCCTTCGCCGGGCTAGGATCCACTCATGCTTGCTTCGGACGGCGGCACGGGCGATGAGCTGCGGGACTTCCTTCTGATGATCCTGTGGCTGCTGCCGATCACGGCGGTGCTGTGTGCGGTGTCCTGTGGGGTGTTCTTCGGGGCCGGGCGCAGGCTGCGGGCGGCCGGTGAGACGTATGCCGCGACGGTCAAGGCGCGCAACGCCGTGGCGACCGGGATGCTCGCCCTGTTCCTCGCCGCCTGCTGGGGTGCCATTGCCCTGATGGTTCAGTAGCGGGCGGCTGTCCGGCGTGCCGTGTCCGCCACCAACTCCCTTACTTCCGGCGGTCCGAGGACCTCGACTTCCGGGCCGAAGCCGAGCAGTCGGCGGCACGCGGCCTGTGGGTCGTCGAAGTAGAGGTCGAGCCGGTACCCCTCCCCGTCGAAAGTGGCCCGGGTGGCCGCCTCGGCGTCGCCCAGTACCGCCGGCAGTGTGTCCAGGCCCGCCTTCGACAGGCGTACCGTCACCCGGAGTCGGTCCAGGCTCGCCTCGAACTCGGCTGTCCAGCGCGTCCAGAATTGCGTCACGTCGAAGCCGTCCGGGCGCAGGAAGGTCTCCGGGAGTGGGGCGGCGTGGGCGATCCGCGCCGCCCGATGGGCTCGAACTCCCTTGTCGGAAGCGGCGATCAGGTACCAGACGCCCGCCTTGGCGACGAGGCCGAGCGGTTCCACGGTGCGTTCGCTCGTACGACCGTCCCGGCCCGCGTAGGTCAGACGCAGGCGGCGGTCCCGGCGTACGGCATCCACCAGCACGGGCAACGCCGGGATCGTTTCGGCGGGCCTGAACCAGGCCTGGCTGTCGATGTGGAAGCGGCTCGCGGCCGCGCGGGTGTCCTCGCGGCCGGACGGCGGCAGTGCCGCCAGCAGTTTGAGCCGGGCCTGCGCCAGCGCGTCCCCTAGAGCGATCCGCTCCAGCGGGCCGCCCGCGGAGACGGCCAGCAAGGCCGTCGCCTCCTCCGCGCTGATGCCGAGGAGCGGACTGCGCCAGCCGTCCATCAGCCGGCACCCGCCCCCGGGGCCGCCCCTCGACACCACCGGCACGCCGGCCGCGCCGAGCGCCTCCAGGTCCCGGTAGACCGTGCGCACCGACACCTCCAGCTCGACGGCGAGTTGACGTGCCGTCACCTGCCCCCGGGACTGCAGGCACAGCAGCAGGGACAGCAGACGGTCCGCTCGCATCCCATGGGTCCCCTCATCGGCGTATGACTGACAGAGGATGTCAACCATGGGGCCGTAGCGTCTCCTTCGCCCGGCCTTCTAACCAGGGAGACAGCACATGATCACCGGTTACGTCCTCGGCGAGAGCCTGCGTCCCGGCGCCGAGTTCGCCCCGCGGGGCCTGCGCATCCGTGCGGTGAAGCGGCTCGACGTCTCGACGAGCGCCGCGGAGGGGCAGCCCCCTGTGTGGACGCTCGTGGAGTGGGAGGCCGAGGAGAGTGCCGCCCAGGAGATCGCCGACGCGCTCGCCGGGGCGCTGGAGCCGGCGCACGGGTGGTACGCCGACTTCACCGCCGGGGACGAGCGCGTCGTCGTCTTCGCCGGGAGGGTCTTCCGTTACCGGCGCGGGGACGATGCGGGCCGTGCCGAGGCGATCGCCCACGGCAGGTCCGTGGGCACGCCCGGGCATCAGCTCGACTGGGCGGAGTGACCTCGCTTGCGCCACTCCTCGGCGAGCAGTTCGTAGGAGCGCACGCGGTCGGTGTGGCCGTGGGTGATGGTGGTGATGAGCAACTCGTCGGCGTCCGTGGCCTCATGGAGCTGTTCGAGGCGGTCGGTGACCGTGGCCGGGGAGCCCACGAACTGGGTGTCGACGCGGTCCTGCACCAACTCCTGGTCCTCGTCGGTCCATGTGTGGGCGCGTGCCTCGCCCGGCGTCGGGAACTGGATGGCGCCCTCGGCGGTGCGGATGCTGCGGACCTACGGGCCGTAGCCGGTGGCCAGTTCACGGGCGGTCTCGTCGTCCTCGGCGACCACGACGTCGGCCGAGACGCTGACGTACGGCTTGTCGAGGGTGTCGGAGGGCTCGAAGAAGGACCGGTAGCCGACCACGGCCTCCAGGACGGTGGCCGGGCTGACGTGGTAGTTCGCCGCGAACCGCAGGCCCCGCGCCCCTGCCGTCTCGGCGCTCGTGCCACCGCTGCTGCCCAGGATCCACAGCTCGACGTCGGCTCCCTCGCCCGGCACCACGTGTGCTTCGATGCCCTCCGGGGAGCGGTAGGTGCCGGCCCAACTCCTCGGCCAGCACGGCGTTGTCGAGCACTTCACGGAACCGGTCGTGCGTCGACTTCCGCCCGCCCGTGACCGGGTCCGGCCGGTGCACGATCAGCGTGATGGCGAGGAACTTCACGACGCCACCCGCTGCTCGCCCCGCGCCTCGTCCGGGTGGGCGAGGCCGAGGTGGTCGCGCAGGGTCGTGCCCTCGTACTCGGTGCGGAAGACGCCCTGTTCCTGGAGCAACGGGACGACCTTGTCGGCGAAGACGTCGAGGCCGGTCGGGGTGATGTGCGGGACCAGGATGAAGCCGTCGCCGGCGTCGGCCTGGACGTAGTCGTTGATGGTCTTCGCGACCGTCGCCGGGGAGCCGACGAAGTTCTGCCGGTTGCCCGACTCGATGACGAGGTCACGGATGGACCAGTTGTTGGCGGCGGCGAGCTCGCGCCATTCGCGGGCGGTGGCCAGCGGGTCGCGGTACATACGGACCTGGGCGCGGCCCTTGGCGATGTGGTCGCCGCTGACGTCCGGGTCGATGTCGGGGAGCGGGCCCTCCGGGTCGTACGAGGAGAGGTCCCGGTTCCAGACGAACTCCAGGTGCTTGAGGGCGGTGGCCCCGCTGACCTGCTGGCGGCGCACCCGCTTGGCGAGTTCCTCGGCCTCCTCGTCGGTGTCGCCGAGGACGAAGCTCGCGGCGGGCAGGATCAGCAACTGGTCGTGGCGGCGGCCGTACTTGGCGAGGCGCTTCTTGACGTCGGAGTAGAAGGCCTGGCCTCCGTCCAGCGTGGCGTACCGGCTGAAGATGGCGTCGGCGCTCGATGCGGCGAACTCGCGGCCCTCTTCCGAGTCGCCCGCCTGGAAGATGACCGGGCGGCCCTGCGGGGAGCGCGGGACATTGAACTGGCCGTGGATGTCGAAGTGTTGGCCGGTGTGGACGAAGGAGCCGGCCTTGGCGTCCCGCAGGAACTCACCCGAGGCCTGGTCGGCGAGGATCTCGTCGCCCTGCCACGAGTCGAAGAGCTCGTTCGTGGTGGCCAGGAACTCCTTGGCGCGGGAGTATCGCTCCTCCTGCGGGAGGAAGCCGCCGCGGCGGAAGTTCTCGCCGGTGAAGGCGTCCCAGGAGGTGACCACGTTCCAGGCGGCGCGGCCGCCGGAGAGGTGGTCGAGGCTGGCGAACTGGCGGGCCACCTCGTAGGGCTCGTTGAAGGTGGAGTTGATGGTGCCGGTCAGACCGAGACGGTCGGTGACGGCGGCGAGCGCGGCGAGGACGGTGAAGGTGTCGGGGCGGCCGACGACGTCCAGGTCGTAGATGTGCCCGCCCTGTTCGCGCAGCCTCAGGCCCTCGGCGAGGAACAGGAAGTCGAACTTGGCGCGTTCGGCGGTCTGCGCGAAGTGGGCGAAGGAGCTGAACTCGATGTGGCTGCCGGCCTCGGGGTCGCTCCACACGGTGGTGTTGTTGACGCCCGGGAAGTGGGCGGCCAGATGGATCTGCTTCAGCGGCTTGGTCATGGCTCTGCGGGGTCCTTCCGGCTCAGGCGGCGTAACGGTTGGCGGGGCGGGCGAGGCCCAGCAGACCGCGCAGGGTGTCGGCCTCGTAGGCGTCGCGGAAGGCGCCGCGGCGCTGGAGTTCGGGGACCAGGCCCCGGGTGATGGCGGGGAGGTCATGGCCGAGGACGGCGGGGCGCAGCCGGAAGCCGGTCAGACCGGCGGACTGCAACTCCTTGAGCAGATCGGCGAGTTGGGCCGGGGTGCCGGCGAAAATGCGGGCGTCGCTCTCGTACGGCTCTCCTGCCGCGGCGTCGAGGCGCTCACGGCGTGCCGCGGCGGCCGCGGGGTCGTCGTCGAGGAAGACCACCAAGTCCCCCAAGATGTGCAGGGGTTGATCGGCGCGACCGGCCGTCTCCTGCTCGGCGCGGATCTCGGCGACGATGGCCCGGGCCTGGTCGGCGTCGTGCGGGGTGACATAGCCGACGTCGGCCTGGCGGGCCACCAGCCGGTACGGGACGGTCTGGTGCGCGAGGGCGCTGACCAGGGGCTGGCCCTGTGGCGGGCGCGGGGTGATGGAGGGGCCCTTGACGCTGAAGTGCCTGCCCTCGAAGTCGATGTAGTGCAGCTTGTCGCGGTCGATGAAGCGGCCGGTGGCGACGTCCCGGATCTCCGCGTCGTCCTCCCAGCTGTCCCAGAGCCGGCGGACGGCCTCGACGTGGTCGGCGGCCTCGTCGAAGAGGTCGCTGACGAGTTCCTGTCCGGCGGGGCTCCGGAGCTCGGCCAGGCTCAGCGCCGGGACGGTGCGGCGCCCGAAGTGGTCGGCCTCGTCCGGGCGGGGCGAGATCTGCACGCGCAGCCCGGCTCGGCCGGTGCTGACGTAGTCCAGGGTGGCGATCGCCTTGGAGATGTGGAACGGCTCGGTGTGGGTGGCGATCACGGTCGGCACCAGCCCTATGTGCCGGGTCAGGGGCGCGACGCGGGAGGCGATGAGTACGGCGTCCAGGCGGCCGCGGACCTGGTCGGTGCGGCCGTCCAGCCCGCCGAAGACCGAGGACTGCAGGCCGAGGCCGTCCTCGAAGGTCACGAAGTCGAGCAGGCCGCGCTCGGCCTCGGCGACCAGGTCGGCCCAGTAGGCGGCGGTGAACACGTCCCGGGGGCGGGCGGCCGGCTCGCGCCAGGAGGCTGGGTGCCAGCCGGTGCCGTCGAGGGCCACGGCGAGGTGCAGGGAGGAAGAAGGGGACACGAGTGGGTGCCTTCCTGGAGATCCGTACGAGATCACCGGCCCGGGCATGCTGCACTCAGGGCACGGTGGCGGAGAAGGAGGTCAGGGGCGACAGAGGGCGCCGGCGACACGCCGGAGGTCGATGTAGGGCCGGGAGTGCAGAAGGAGTCGGTCGATGCGCCGCACGTCCCTGCCTCCCGCCCTGGTGGTGCGTGTCTCGTCGCCAGTCACAACGCCCTCGCCCGGGCGTCTGTTCCTGGCGTGCGTACCTGGAGGATGGCCGTCCGGCGGCGCAGGGTGAAGCCGATCGACTCGTACAGCCGGATCGCGGTGCCGTAGTTCGCGGCGGCGTGCAGGAACGGGGTCTCCCCGCGCTCCCTGATGCCCGCCGCGACCGCCCGCACCAGCCGGGTGCCCAGGCCCCGGCCGCGGTGTTCCGGGTCGGCGCAGACGGCGCTGATCTCGGTCCAGCCGGGCAGGTCTTCGAGAGCCGGGCCAGCGCGAGGACGACGCCGCCGAGGAGACCCAGCACCGCGCTGTAGGCGGTGACTTCGAGAGTGATCAGCAGTCCGTCGAGGATCGTCGGCCGCAGGAACCAGTAGCCGAACCGGTCCCACTGGTAGAAGGGGTTGGACACCAGGCCGTGCACGAACTGGGCCGCGAGGACCAGGACGACGGCGGTGGCGATCCAGCGTCCGGGCCGCCGCAGCGGCAGAACTCGCTGTGCGGTGAGCTGTTTTGACGGGGTGTCGGTGATCGGCGGTGGCTCCGTGATGGAGACAGCGGCGCCTGGGGGTTCACTCATGAGGGGCTCCGGCGGGATCGGATCCCGGACACGGGCGCACGGGACGTGGCTACGACGGCCGTTCTACGGCAGGTCGTGGCACACGGGGACGCACGGGAACCGGGGGCTGGGCGGACAACGGCACACCGCGCGGGCGGTGTTCGTCGGGAACGCGGGGGCTGCGGAGGGGGACGTCAGCCCCGACAGCGGGCTCGGCCCGGAGCGGTACACAGTGCGCTGTTCACGCGCAGGAGGTCGACGGAGCGATCGGCGACAAGGAGGTTCGCGTACGGCGGTACGCAGCTCGAGGCACGGCGCGTGGCCGTCCTGGGAGCTGCGTACATGTCCGTCACCGTCATCGTTCTCAGGGGCCTCTAAGGCCCTTCTGCGTCAAGAGTGCCGTAAATGAAGCCAGTTGTCCGAGCGTCTGTCAACGCCGGTCCACCAGATGGAACGCCTAGCGGGTCCGCGCGGTGTGCGCCGCCCAGTCCAGGATCTGCACGGCCGAACCCGCGGCCTCCAGGCCACGGCAGTGGGCATGGTGGCGACGGGCGATGCCGTCGAGGTCGAGGTGCGCGCCGAAGGCGGGGTGAGCGGCCAGCCGGCGGGCGTACGCCCACAGTGCGGGGTGGGCGGCGATCCACTGCACGGCGGAGGCGTCGAGGTGATGGCGGTGCACGGTGTCGAGCTGGACCAGCGTGACCCACAACTCGACGTCTGCCGCGGTGATCTGATCCCGAATCAGATACTCCCGTCCGGTGAGCCAGCGCTCCAGCGAGGCCAGCGTCTCCAGCAGCCGGTCGAGCGCCGCGGCACGCGCGTCCGGGTCGGTGCCCGCCGTGCCGGCCTCCTGCGCGGCACGCTCGATGCCCTGGGCACACAGCCGCTCCACGGCCTCGGTCTCCGACTCCGCGCCGCACGGGTACAGCGCCGGGCGGTCGCCGCCGAAGCGCCGGGCCAGGTCACGGGTGATGTCCGGGGCATGGGTGCTGACGATGCGGCCCGACCAGTCGTCGCTGAGCACGGGGCCGACGGCGGCGCCCTTGTACCGGTGCGCGCTGGCCTCGTAGAGCGGGCGCAGCGCCGTGTGGCCGCCGTCGGGACAGTCGGGGATCGCGTCGAGGAACGTCACGGGACAGGCGTCGTCGAGGCCGAGCAGGCCGTGGACGACGGCGATGCGCAGTCCGTCCGGACAGGCGGGCGACAGATGCAGCCGGTAGCGGCGCGGCACGGCGTAGTGCCCACTGCGCGCGTCCCGACCGATCCGGCCCCGGAACGCGGCGGTGGACTGCGCGGCCGAGGCGGGCGCGAGCGGTGTGACGGACATGGATCTCCCCGGGTGTGGGCGCGCGGACGTACGCGCGGCGGAAGCGACGTCGGGCCAGGACAGGGGGGTGCGCCGGTGCGCGGCGACAGGGGCGCGGGGACGAGCCGGGCTCAGCCGAGCCGGCGGATCGCGCTGCAGACGCGCTGCAGGTCGATGTGGCGGCGGGAGGTCAGAAGAGGCGACGGCCGAGAGGTACGGCTCACTCGGCCGACTGCCGACTCAAGGCGCCTCATGTTTCCCTACCTGTTCACTAGGATTCCCGTCTGGAGTGTCGATCGGCCGCGCAAGGACGTCAAGAGGGCGCCCACGAGGCGGTCACCGAGGCCGGGACGGACGACCGTCTTCTGGGGTGCGACGACGCTGGCTACTCTGGGAGCGCGGCCGACGATCCAGGCGGGGGCGGGCTCCATGGCATTGCTGCGCGAGCGCCATCTGGGCGCATCCACGATCGGCGCCACGGGCAATGCCGCCGCCGCGTTGCAGCTGCTCACCCGGCTGGAGTCGGACTGCCGTACCCGGCTCGGGGACGACGCCTGGTTCACGCTCGTCGTACGTCACGGTGTCGCGTACTGGACGGGCGTGTGCGGCCGGGCCCCGCAGGCCAGGCAGCAGACCCAGGACCTGCTGGACGTGTACCGGGAGCGGCTGGACGACCACGACCACCGGGCCCTGCGCCTGTTGCGCGACGACCTCGCCCGCTGGACCGGAGAGACCGGCGATGCCCAGGACGCCGCGCGGCGGTACGCCGAGCTCCACCACGACACCGAACGGATCCTGGGCCGCGAGGCTCCGGAAACCCTCCTGGCCCGCCACAACACGGCCTACTGGACGGCGGCCCAGGGCGCCCGCACCCGGGCCCTGGCCGAATGCCGCGCCCTCCTCGACGACTCGCACCGGGTCAACGGTCCGGCCCACCCGCACACCCTCGCCGTACGCCACAACATCGCGGGCTGGACCGAGGACGAGGGCGAACCCCGGGAATCGCTGCGCCTGTTCACCACCCTTCTCGACGACCGCACCGCCGCCCTCGGCCACGAACACCCGCACACCCTCCTCAACGCCTTCCACGTGGGCCGGCTGACCCGGCACCACCGGAACGCGCCGGCAGGGGACGCCCGCCTCGCCGGGCTCCTGCCCGTCTTCACCCGCGTTTTCGGCGCGGACCACCCCTGGACACGGCGGCTGCACCGAGAACTCCAGGGCGGACAATGACCTCATGGAGCTCTCCTTCACCAGCCGTGTCATCGAATGGCGTGGTCCGGCGCCCTATTACTTCCTCCCCGTTCCGGACGAGGAGTGCGCGGACATCCACGAGGTGGCCGCGACGGCCAGCTACGGCTGGGGTGTGATCCCGGTCCGGGCCCTCATCGGTGAAGTGGACTTCGAGACCTCGCTGTTCCCCAAGGACGGCGGCTATCTGCTGCCGCTCAAGAACGCCGTGCGCACACCGCGGGGCATCACGGCCGGCGACGACGTGACCGTGCGGATGACCGTCGTGCTCTGACGCGGCAGCGGAGACGAGTTCGTCGCAGCCGCCGGCCGCGAACGCGTCGACGTAGGACTTGACCACCTGGGCGAAGCTCCAACTCGCTTACTTCAATACTTACTTCAACCCTTGACTGGCCTGGTCCATACCTTTAGCTTCACGGGTCAGCAACGCCACGTGTGACGCACTCACCCCCCCCCGACACACTCCAGGAGCGTCCTCAGCCATGCCCTTCTCCGAACGCAAACGGTCCCGTACCCGGCTCACGGTCCTCGCCGCACTCTCCGCCGTCCTCGCCGCCCTGTTCACCGCGACGCCCGCCCAGGCGGCCACCGGCTCGATCACCGGTCTCGCGGGCAAGTGCGTCGACGTCGCGGGCGCGAGCAGCGCCGACGGCACCGCCGTACAGCTCTACGACTGCAACGGAACAGGTGCCCAGGCCTGGTCCAACTCCGGTGACGGAACCCTGCGCGCGCTCGGCAAGTGTCTGGACGTCGTCGACCGCGGCACCGCCGACGGCGCGGCGGTCCAGCTGTGGGACTGCTCGGGCGGCGCCAACCAGCAGTGGGTGGTCACCGCGGCGCGTGACATCGTCAATCCGGCCGCGAACAAGTGCCTGGACGTCCGGGAGAACAGCAGCGCCAACGGCACCCGGCTGCAGATCTGGACCTGCTCCGGCGGGGCGAACCAGAAGTGGAACGCGCCCGCGAGCGGAGGGGGCACCACCCCGTCCGGGTTCGTCGTCTCCGAGGCCCAGTTCAACCAGATGTTCCCGAACAGGAATTCCTTCTACACCTACGGCGGCCTCACCGCGGCCCTCAGTGCCTACCCCGGCTTCGCGGGCACCGGCAGTGACACGGTGAAGAAGCAGGAGGCGGCCGCGTTCCTGGCCAACGTCAACCACGAGACCGGCGGACTGGTCCACATCGTCGAGCAGAACACCGCCAACTACCCCACCTACTGCGACTGGAGCCGCCCGTACGGCTGCCCGGCGGGCCAGGCCGCCTACTACGGCCGCGGACCGATCCAGCTCAGCTGGAACTTCAACTACAAGGCCGCGGGCGACGCACTCGGCATCGATCTCCTGGGCAACCCCTGGCTGGTGCAGAACGACTCGGCCGTGGCCTGGAAGACGGGCCTGTGGTACTGGAACACCCAGTCCGGCCCGGGCACGATGACCCCGCACAACGCCATGGTCAACCAGGCCGGCTTCGGACAGACGATCCGCAGCATCAACGGCTCCCTGGAGTGCGACGGCAAGAACCCGGCCCAGGTGCAGAGCCGCGTCGACGCCTACAACCGGTTCACCTCGATCCTCGGCGTCGCGCCGGGCGCCAACCTCTACTGCTGACAAGGCGGCCCGCTGATGCCCAAGTCGAAATTCCGGTTGAGACCCCTCGCCCAGGCGCTCATCGGCGCGTTCGGCGCGCTGACGTTCGTCCTCGCGGTCCCGGCGACCGCCCGCGCGGACGTCCTGACCCTGCTGCCCCAGAGCGCCGACGGCCTGGAGCAGACCTTCTCCCCCGCCTACGACTACGACGGCGACGGCTGCTACGCCACCGCGGCGATCGGCGCCGACGGCACCCTCAACCCCGGCCTCAAGCTCGGCGGTGACGTCAACGGCAAGTGCCACGACCCCGCCCAGCTGGCCAACGCCAACACCTACTCACGTGCGAAGTGCAACAACGGCTGGTGCGCCGTGATGTACGCCAGCTACTTCGAGAAGGACCAGGCGACGCTCGGCCCGGCGGCCATCGGACACCGGCACGACTGGGAGCACGTCGTGGTGTGGATCAACAACGACCAGGTCCAGTACGTGTCGGTGTCCCAGCACAGCGGCTACCAGGTGGCCGCCCGCGCGTCGGTCCGCTTCGACGGCACCCACCCGAAGATCGTCTACCACAAGGACGGCATCTCGACCCACTGCTTCCGCTTCGCCGGCAGCAATGACGAACCGGCGGAGAACGCCACCGGCAACTGGTTCTTCCCCCGGCTCGTCGGCTGGAACGGCTATCCGGCCGGCTACCGCGACAAACTGATCGGCGCGGACTTCGGCTCGGCGACCCTCAAGATCGACGACGGCGACTTCCCGTACCACCTCGCCGCCTCGAAGCCGTCGGGCATCGCCTTCGACCCGTACGCATGACAGACGTGGCAGCGGTCCGCCTACTTTGGTAGCCGCCCGTGCCATCCGAGGATGGTTCTTCCATCGACGATCGCCCGATGCCCGCCAGCTCCCGCTTCCTCCAGGGTGGAGACACGACCCACCCTGGGGGAAGCATGGTGATCTTGCACAATCGGACGAGAGCGGGTGCGCCGACCGCGGTGGCACTGGCGATGGCGGTGGCCATGACGGTCCTGCCGATCACGGCGTCGGCCGAACAGCCCGCGGCCGCACCGCAGTTGTACGTCGCCCCATGGGGCAAGGACTCCTGGCCGGGCACCCTGGACCGCCCCTTCGCCACCCCGGCACGCGCGCAACAGGCCGCACGCGCCCGGGCACCGCAGAGGACGTCCGACCTGGTGGTGAACCTGCGCGGAGGGACGTACACCCTCAAGGAGCCGCTGCGGCTGTCGGAGGCCGCCGGCGACTCCGGGGTGACCTACCAGGCGTACGGCTACGGGACCCCGCGGCAGGAGCGGGTCACCCTCAGCGGCGGCCGGCGGATCTCCGACTGGCGACCGGATCCGGGGCGGCGTGGGTTCTGGCGCGCGGACGCGGGCGGTCTGGAGACCCGGCAGCTCTACGTCGACGGACGCCGCGCCACACGGCTCTCCCGCGAGGGCGCCGGCTTCGGCGGCACGCTGAAGGTGACGAAGAAGGGCTACGCCACCACCAGCACCGTTCCGCGGAGCTGGAAGAACCCCGCCGACATCGAGTTCGTCTACCGCGCCGGCTATGTCGAGGGCCGCTGCGGAGTCGCCGGTGTCTCCGGCACCTCCATCACGATGGACCAGCCGTGCTGGGATCTGGCCCAAGCCCTCTACGAAGGGCCGGAGTTGCTCACGTCACCGACGGCCGTCGAGAACTCCCCCAGCTTCGAGCCCGAGCCCGGCAGCTGGTACCTCGACCGCTCCCGCCCCGGTCACCACGAGCTGCTCTACTTCCCACGTCCCGGTCAGGACATGCGCCGCGCCGAGGTGATCGCCCCGGTCCTGGAGAACCTGGTCACCGGCACCGGCCGACCGGGCCGCCCCCTGCACGACGTCGGCTTCCGGGGCCTGACGTTCGCGTACTCCACCTGGCTGGCGCCCAGCGAGCCCGCCGGGTTCCCCGCCGCGTGGAGCATGTATCTGCGACCCGGGAAGGGCGACGACGCGAAGCTGCTGACGGTGCCAGGTACGGTCGCCTTCCGCACCGCCGAGCGGATCACCCTGGAGGGCAACCGGTTCACCCGTCTCGGCGCCCAGGCACTGGAGTTGTCGCAGAACAGCTCGTACAACACCGTTGACGGAAACCTCATCGACGACGTCTCCGACGGCGGAATCCTGATGGGGGTGGCCCCGCCGGACCAGAAGGGCACCAACCGCGGCAACCGGATCACCAACAACCGGATCCACCACATCGGCGCGGAGTACCACGCCGCCTCCGCGATCTGGGACACCGCGACCCAGGACACCACCATCGCGCACAACCAGGTCGACCACGTGCCCTACACCGGCATCCTGTCCGGCCCCGCCGACGACCTGCGCGGCATCATGCGCGGCAACCACATCCTCGACAACCGCGTCTTCGCGACGAACCGGCTCCTTGCCGACGGCGGCGGCATCTACCTGCGGGGCGAGCAGGGCACCTCGTTCGCCGACGGCGCCGTCATCAGCGGCAACGCGGTGACGAGCAGCAGACACGGCGAGTGGAACGTCGGGATCTACACCGACGACAGCACCAACTGGACGACCGTGGACGGCAACGCGGTCTACGACTATGTCGCCGCCATCGGCGGATGCAGCGAGGAGTGGGGCGACCGCCCCGTCCGCAACGTGCGCTACCGCGGCAACTTCTGGGACGACGCCGTGCCCTCGTGGCTGGAGCGGCGGGCCTTCCCCGGGGCCTGGCCGCCGGCCGACGAGGCACACCCCGACGAGGGGTGCGGAGACCCGCACGACCTCGAGTTCACCGGCAACACCCTGCTGCCCCCGCGCGACCCCGGACAGGCCTGCGCGGCGGAAGCCGACTGCGCCGCCGTACTGGCGAACGCCGGACCTCTGCCGCAGTACCGGCAGCGGCTGGGCATACGCTGACGGAACGACGAAGGGCCTTCGCAGGCTGCTGCCCGCGAAGGCCCTTCACACCGTCGGGACGACAGGATTTGAACCTGCGACCCCTTGACCCCCAGTCAAGTGCGCTACCAAGCTGCGCCACGTCCCGGTGCGACTCCCCCGGGCGAACCGCGGGAACACGCAGGTAAACCCTACCGCATGGACGTGACGACGGCGGACGTCAGCCGCGTACGGCCGTCGGCCGCCCGGCCTCCGACGGTTCGCCCGTGGCCCGCGCCGTCCCGGTCGCACGGCCCGCCCGGCGGACCGGCACCAACAGGGCGGCCAGGGCGGCGGCGAGGCACAGGACCGCGAGCAGGGTGAAGCCGTGGGTGTAGCCGGAGCCGTACGGCAGCCCGGAGGGCTGGAGCCGGCCGGTGACCAGGACGCTCGTGACGGCGGCGCCGATGGAGCCGCCGATGGTGCGGATGTTGGCGTTCATGCCGGTCGCGGCGCCGGTCTGCTCGGGCGGGACGCTGCCGACGATCAGGTTGGCCATCGAGGCGAAGGCCAGTCCGATGCCGAGGCCGAACACTCCCGCGACGACGGCGATCTGCCACTGCGCGGCGTGCCAGAGGGCGAGGAAGCCGAGGGCCACCGCGCCGAGCGCGGCGCCGGTGGTGAGCAGCGCCTTCGCGCCGACCACGGGTTCCAGTCGGCCGCTCAGGATGCCGGAGCAGAACATCGCCAGCAGCATCGGCAGCATCAGCAGTCCGGAGGTCGTGACGCTCGCGCCGAAGCCGTACCCGGCCGAGCCCGGCGTCTGCACGAAGGCCGGCAGGAAGGACCAGAGCGCGTACATGCCCGCGCCGAAGAGCAGCGCGACGGTGTTGGTGGTCCACACCGCGGGCAGCCGCATGACGCGCAGGTCGATCAGCGGGGAGCGCGAGCGGGCCTCGGCCAGCAGCCAGAGCACGAACAGGGCGACGGCCACGGCGAACAGGCCGAGCACCTTGGCCGAACCCCAACCCCATGTGCCCGCCCGGCTCAGCGGCAGCAGCAGGGCCACCAGCCACGCCGACAGCAGGACGGCACCGAGCCAACTGACCTTGCCCTCGGCCCGGTTGGGCGACTCGGGGACGTAACACAGGGCGATCGACGTGGTTGCCGCGACGACCGCGACGGGGATCCAGAACAGCCAGCGGTAGTCGAGCGCGGAGACGATGGGTCCGGCCGCGACGATGCCGACGCCGCCGCCCGCGGCGATCACTGCGGACAGGTTGCTGATGCTGCCGGGGACCTCGGACGGAGCGAACTCGTCACGGATGATGCCGAACGACAACGGGAAGAGGGCGCCGCCGACGCCCTGGACGACCCGGGCGACGATCAGCATGCCGATGTTCGGCGCCAGGGCGGCGAGCAGACAGCCCGCCAGGACGACGAGCAGGACGGCGACCAGGGTGCGCTTCTTGCCGATCAGGTCGCCGATACGGCCGAGGATCGGGGTGAAGACCGAGGCGGACAGCAGATACGCCGTCATCACCCAGGTCGCGGTGGACTGCGAGGTGTGCAGCGCTTGCTGGACGGTCGGCAGGGCCGGCGCGATCAGCGACTGCAGCATGGCGAACACGCCGGCACCGGTCGCGAGGACCGCGAAGGTGAGGCGGGTGGACTTGCGGGGCATGGAGAGCCTCTCCGAACACAGGATGCGGCCAGAGCCTCGTGGGAAGCGGTCGCGGAAAGGGCAGGGACGCACCTCGACTGATAAAGTGGAGGCACGCCTCCACTCTAGCGGAGGCACACCTCCGCTTCAACCCGGAACGGAGGTGGACCTCCGTTTCAGCCCGGGAGGCTTCCGTGACCGCCCAGCCGTTCCCCGTCAGCGAGATCGTCGCGACCCGCCGGCCGACCCGGAAGGACGCCGCCCGCAACTACGACGCCCTGCTGGCCGCCGCCCGCGAGGCCTTCGCGGAGCACGGGTCGGATGCCTCCCTGGAGGACATCGCCCGGCGGGCGGGCGTCGGCATCGGCACGCTGTACCGGAACTTCCCCACCAGGCGCCATCTCTTCGAGACCGTGTACGCGGACGAGGTGAACACCCTGGTGCGGGTCGCCGAGGAGGTGGCCGACCGGGAGCCCTGGGACGCCCTGACCGCATGGCTCGACCGGTTCGCGGACTACATGGTGACCAAGCGGGCCGTCCGCGAGGCCCTCAATGACGAGACGGAGATCTTCGCCGCCTGTCGCACGTCGATGTACGGCGCCGGCACCCCCCTGCTCGAACGGGCCCAGCGGGCGGGCGAGGCGCGCACCGACATGGACTTCACCGATCTGCTGCGCATGGTCGCGGGCATCACCGCGACCGCTTTCGACGACGACGCCCAGCGCAGGCGGGTCATGTCGATCGCCCTGGACGGCGTTCGCACGAAGGGCTAGCCTCTCATTGCCTAACTCAAGTAAGTTCGGCCGCATGTCCCTCTTGGCTCGACCCTCGATCGCCACCCTCGCGGCCAAGGCGATGCAGAGAACGACCCGGCTGGCCGGCCGACGCCTGGCCACCTCGTCCTACGCCCGCTTCCCCGAATTCCCGCGCAATGTACGGGAGTTGACGATCCCGACGTCGGTCGCCCCGGCCCGGGCGACGGTCTATCTGCCCGCCGCGAGCCAGGACACGGCACCGCCCGTGCACGTCAACTTCCACGGCGGCGGATACGTCATGACGCTCACCGAGCTGGACGACCCGCTGTGCCGGTTCCTGGCCGCGGAGGCGGGCGTGGTCGTGATCAACGTGGACTACGCGGTCGCCCCGCAGCATCCGTTCCCGGCACCGCCCCGACAGGCCTACGAAGTCGTCCGCTGGGTCGCCGAGCACGGCACCGAGCAGGGCTGGGACGGCGGCCGGCTCACGGTGGGCGGACAGAGCGCCGGCGGCGGGCTCGCGGCAGCCGTGGCCCGGCAGGCGCTGGAGGAGGCCGGACCCGAGATCGCCCTCCAGGTCCTGCACTACCCGCCGCTCGACCTGGCGACCGGCGCCCGGCAGAAGAGGGCGGCCATCGCCCGACCGATGCTGCGGCCCTGGATGGCCGACGTCTTCGACACCTCGTACATCCCGGACGTACGACTGCGCCGCGACCGGCTCGCCTCCCCCGCGCACCCGTCGGACACCGCCGACCTGAAGGGCATCGCCCCGGCGCTGATCGTCACGGCCGAGTACGACCTCCTGAAAGCCGAGGCGCAGAGCTACGCCGACCGGCTGCGGTCCCTGGGCGCGCTGTCCGGGCACCATGACGTGGCCGGCGCCGACCACGGCTACGACGGCAAGGACAACGTGAGGGCGCGGGAGTCGTACGCGCTCATCGCCCGGCACCTGCGGGAAGCCGTCAACTGACGACCGAGCCGAACTAAGCTGCTGGGCCATGCGATTGACAGTTCTCGGCGGCTGCGGCGCCTGGCCCACCGCCACTCAGGCATGCAGCGGCTACGTGGTCGAGCACGACGGTTTCCGCCTCCTCGTCGACCCCGGATACGCAACGCTGCCGCGCCTGTTGGCGCGTCTCACCGTCGGCGCCGTGGACGCCGTCCTGGTCAGCCACGGCCACCCCGACCACTGCGCCGACCTCAACCCCCTGCTCCGCGCACGGGGGTTGAGCGACGACCCGCCGCCCGCATTGCCGGTGTACGCCCCGCACGGGGCACTCGACGCCGTCCTCGCCCTCGACAAGCCCAGCATGCTCGCCGCCGCGTACCGTCTCCACGAGTTCCGTCCCGGCGACCGCTGAGGATCGGCCCCTTCACCGTCGGCACCCGGCTCCTGCCGCACTTCGTGCCCAACGCCGGCCTGCGGATCAGCACTCCGGACGCCGTGCTCGTCTACACCGGCGACACCGGTCCGAGCGAGGACATCCCGCGCCTCGCCGAGGGCGCGGATCTCTTCCTGTCCGAGGCGACGTACGTCCACCGGGTCCCGTCGCCCGGCGACGCCCCGTATCTGCTGACCGCGCGACTGGCCGGCGAGTACGCCCGACAGGCGGGTGCGGCAAGGCTGTTGCTCACTCACCTGTGGCCGGGCACCGACACGGGGGCGGCTCTGGAAGCGGCCGGTGAAGCCTTCGCAGGCTCCCTCGACATCGCCGCCCCGGATCTGGTCGTGGACCTCTGACACGCCGGAAGCCGGTCTCCGCAGCGCATGCGGTGACCGGCTTCCGTCCTTGCCCCCGACCCGGTCAGTGAGCACCGACCAGCTCCTGGTCCGCACCGCTCTGCGCGGCCTGCTTGGAAGTGCGCAGTGCGGCGATGCCGATGAAGACCATGGACGACAGTCCGGCGATCGCGAAGGCGGTGAAGCCGAACTCCCCGTTGCCCGCGGCGAGCAGCTGGCCGCCGAGCCACGGGCCGAAGACGGCACCGAAGCGGCCCATGCCGGAGGTCCAGCCGACGGCCGTGGCACGACTGTCCGGAGTGGAACGGATGGACACCGTCGCGTAGATCATCGTCTGGGCGCTGTTGAGGAAGACGCCGGTGAAGAAGACGACGACCGTGGTCACACCCATCGGCATGTGGACGCTGAGCAGGAACACCCCCGCGGCGGTCAGCGCGAACCAGATCGCCGAGATACGCGGGGCACCGAAGCGGTCGGCGGCCCGGCCCGCGACGAGCATGCCCACGATGCCACCGAGGTTGAAGACGACCACGAAGGTCAGCGCGTTGGCGAGCTCGTAGCCCTCGGCGCGCATCAGGGTGGGCAGCCAGGTGGCGACGCCGTAGACCAGGAGCAGTCCACCGAAGGAAGCGAACCAGTACAGCAGGGTCTGGATCCACTCGCCGCCGCGGAACAGGTTGAGCAGCGAGTTCCAGCGGTCGGCCGCGGCCTGCTTGCCGCCCTTGGCGGCGGGCAGTTCGACGTCGTACCGCTCGGCTTGCGTGCGGGCCTCCTCGGTACGGCCCTTGGCGACGAGGAAGCTCAGCGACTCGGGCAGGAACCTGGCGAGCACCGGCGCAAAGAGCAGCGGGAGCACGCAGACCCAGAAGGCGGCGCGCCAGCCGACGGGGTCGATGAGCCACTTGGCGACGTAGGCGGAGAGGATGCCGCCCGCGTGGTGGGCGGTCATCAGCATGCCGATGATGATGGCGCCGCGACCGCGCGGGGCGTAGTCGGAGACCATGCTGATCGCGGTGGGCAGCAGGCCGCCGAGGCCGATGCCCGCCAGGGTGCGGCCGAGGCCGAAGACCTCGACACTGCCCGCCATGGCGCAGACACCGGAGGCCAGCGAGAAGAGGGTCACGCAGGCGACCATCAGCTTCTTGCGGCCGATCCGGTCGGCGACGGTGCCGGCGGTGAGCGCGCCGATCAGCATCCCGAAGGTGGCGTAGGAGCCGAGGTCGCCGGCCTGGTCGGCGGTGAGGCCGAAGGTCTTCGTCTCCAGCAGGTGCGGCAGCACCGAGCCGTAGATGAACATGTCGAGGCCGTCGAAGAGCATGGCCAGCCAGCACAGACCGACGACCAGGAGGGCCAGTCTGCTGCCGCGAGCGGACAGGGAGGGGGAGGAAGACATCGTTGGTTACCTCTCGTGCTTGGTGCGCTAGACGCTAAGGAGCCACCCGCCAAGAGTCAACGTTTTTGTCAACAATCTCATCGACAATCACTGGCGGATGGCCCTTTGCCCAGCTCAGACCACCGGTGGCGTCCCGTGGGTGTGGAACGACTCAATGGTCTGCAGACCCCAGGCCTGCCCCTTCTTGCGCTCCTCCTCGGTCCAGGTGATCAGCGGCCAGTCGGGCGCGAGGACGAGCCGCGTGAGCGGGTTGCACAGCTCGATGCGGTTGCCGCCCGGCTCGTAGACGTAGAGGAAGAACGTCTGCTGGATGGCGTGCTTGTGCGGGCCCGTCTCGATGAACACACCGCTGTCGATGGCGAGATCGGCCGCGCGCAGGATGTCCTCGCGGGTGTCCGTCGCGAAGGCGATGTGGTGCAGCCGTCCGGTACTGCCGGTCCAGTCCGAGGTGTAGACGACGTCGTACGACTTGTTCGTGTACGTCAGCCAGCGCGCCGCGATCCTCCCGCTGTCCAGCTGGATCTGCTCGGTGGGCCGGGCGCCGAGGACGTCCTGCTGGAACTCGGCGTTGGCGAGCACGTCGGCGGCGAGGAAGTTGATGTGGTCCAACCGCCGTACGCCCACGCCCCGGTTGGGTTTGGCCTGCGGCTGGTTCTTCAGCGCGGGCCTGAGCTCATCGGGGGCCCGGTAGTGCTCGCTCTCCCAGTACAGGGCGTGTTCATGGCCGTCCGGGTCTGTCGTGACGTAGAGCTTGCCGAGGCCGGGCTCGTCCTCGACCCACGTGCCCGTGCCGCCCGCCTCCTCGTTCGCCTTGATACGGCGATGGAGGGCCTCCTCGCTTGAGGTGCGCAGGGCGAGCCGACCGAGGCCGGGCTGTTCGCGGGCGGTGAGGACCAGGCTGTGGTGCTCGTAGTCGTCGAAGGTCCGCAGATAGACGGTGTCGCCGTCCTGTCCGTCGACCGTGAGGCCCAGGTAGTCGGTGAAGAAGGCGACGCTGGCGTCCAGGTCCGGGGTGAACAGCTGGGCGTGGCCGATGTGCGCGATGTCGCCGAGCGGCGGAGTCATCGGTGACCTCCTTGGGGTCGTGCGGCAGCCCTGGGGAAGACGGTGCCGTCGAAGATCTTGCGGGCCGTGCGGACCACGGCCGTGCGGCGGGCGGTGGGGAGGCCTTCGGGGGTGGTCCCGAGGCTGCTTTCGATGTCGAGGAATCCGGTGGGATGTTCTATGCGAATCCGGTCACTGTCGGGATCAAGCTCCGCGAGATCCGCCCCCACGCCGCCGTCGATCCGCAGCCCGGCGGCCACACTGGCCGCGCCGAGCACACCGATCGAGGTGTGGCAGCGCACCGGTATGAAGGTGCGGGTGGTGACCGCGCCGCCCTCGCGGGGCGGGGCGAGGAGGGTGAGCTTGGGGACGGTGGTGTCCGAGACGTCACCGAGGCCCATCAGCCGGCCCGCCGCCAGGCGGATCCGGTGGAGCCGGTCGGCGAGCGTCAGGTCCTCCTCCAGGTCCTTGGGCGACTCGTACCCGGTGACCTTCAGCGAGGTGGCGGCGATCAGCACGGTCGGCATTCCGTTGTCCACGCAGGTCACCTGGACGCCGTCGATCTCGTCGCGGACGCTTCCCGTGGGCAGCAGCTCGCCCGCCTTGGCTGGGAACTCGATGACCACCGGAGCGGCTGTCCCCGGCACTCCGGAGATCTGTGCGTCGCCGGTGTAGTCGACCCGGCCGCCCGGAGTGGGAAAGGTCGCCGTGGCGTGGTCGCCGGAGTTGACCATGCGGATCCGGACGCGGGTGCGCTCCTCCCCCGCCGCGACCAGTCCGCGCTCGACGGCGAAAGGGCCGACGCCGGCGAGGATGTTCCCGCAGTTCTGACGGTCGCTCACCTCGGGTCGGTCGACGACGACCTGGAGGAAGAGATAGTCGACGTCGGCCTGTGGATCGGCGGACGGCGAGACGACGGCCACCTTGCTGGTGAGCGGGTGCGCGCCGCCCAGGCCGTCGATCTGCCGCTCGTCCGGACTGCCCATGATGCGCAGCAACAGGTCGTCGCGCAGGGCGGGTTCGGCGGGGAGGTCACCGGCGAGGAAGTAGGCGCCCTTGGAGGTGCCGCCCCGCATCAGCAGACAGGGCACCTCCTCGGGCACGGAGCTCACGACGACTCCCCCGCGTACTCCTCGTACGACCGGTACTCGACGCCGAGCCGCTTGAGCGTGTCCCGCAACCCGTAGCGGTCCAGGCCGAGTTGGCCCTCGACGAAGGCGGCGCGGGTGGCGGCCTCCTTGGCCTCGCGGGCCTCGGACTTCAGGGCCGTCTCCCGGGCGCGCTCACGCGGAACGACCACGACACCGTCGTCGTCGGCGAGGATCACGTCGCCGGGGCGGATCACCTGACCGTCGATGGCGATCGGGACGTTGACCGAGCCGCCGGTGGCCTTGACCGTGCCCTGCGAGGAGACCGCGGAGGACCAGGCGGCGAAGCCCATGTCGCGCAGCTCCTGGGTGTCGCGGATGCCGGTGTTGGCGACGACGCCGCGCACCCCACGCTGCTTCAGGGCGGTCGCGAACAGCTCACCGAACAGGCCGTCCGTGCACGGCGAGGTGGTCGTGACGACCAGGATGTCACCCTCGCCGCACTGCTCGACAGCGGCGTGGATCATGAGGTTGTCGCCGGGCCAGCTGAGCACGGTGACGGCCGCCCCGGCGACCCGCACACCTTGCTGGACGGGGCGAATCCCCGGGCCCAGCAAGCCGGTTCGGCCCATCGCCTCGCTCACCGTCGCCACGCCGTAGCCGGCCAGCGCGTCGACGTCCTTCAGCTCCGCCTTCGGCGGGTTGGTGACAATGACACCGCCCATGGTTATGCCAGCTCCTTCGCGATCTGCGGGTAAGGACGCATGTACGCCTCGGCCATGGTCTTGTGGGCCAGGCCCAGGTTCGGACCGGCGTTGCGCTTGAGCTGAACGCCGCGGCGGACGGCGAGGTCGGTGTAGTAGTCCCACAGGTGCTGCTGGGCCGCAAGGCACTCCATGGCCTTGCGCTTGGTGTCCCAGACCTCGGTGATGTCGAGGAGGACCTCGGGCTTGAAGCCGCTCATCTCGGGCTGGTGCGGCTCGAAGAAGAAGACCGGCGGGGCGCCGATGATCTCGCCGGGGCCGGGGTAGCCGATGGCCTGCGCGAGGACACGGGCCTCCAGGGCCATGCGGTTGGCGGCCGGGTGGTCGCCGTTGTACGGGTCCTCGACGGGGTGGGTGAGCACGACGTCGGGCTGGGTGTCGCGGTAGACCTCGACGAGCCGGTCGGTCAGTTCGGGGGTGACCAGCAGCGGGTAGTCGCCGGCGTCGAAGAAGCGGACCTCGGCGCCGAGGGTGGCGGCGGCCCGCTCCGCCTCCTCCCGGCGTATCGCCTTGATCTCGTCCAGCTTCCTGCCCTCGCGCCACGCCTTGGCGGACTCACCGCGCTCACCGAAGGTCAGACAGGCGATGGTGACCTTCTCGCCGCGGGACGCTGCCAGGGCGATGGCGCCACCCGCACGCCACACGAAGTCGCCGGCGTGCGCGGTGATGACAAGTGTCGATCGTGGGCTGGCGGGCGCGTTGGCCTCGGACATGCTGAAATCTCCTTGGTGACGGGTGTGCGCCCGCCCCGCGCCACCGTGATCAGTCGCGCAGCGCCTCGATCACGCTGGTGAGGTGGGCGCGGACGGCCGTCTCGGCCGCCTGCGGGTCCCTGGCCCTGATCGCCTCGATCATGGTCAGATGCTCGTTCAGGGATTGCTGCGGACGCCCCGGACGCAGCGCCAACTGGAAGCGGTGACGCACCAGTTGGGCGTTGAGCCGCTCCAGCAGTTCCTGCGCGGTCTCCTGGCCGGAGAACTCCCGGATACGGACGTGCAGTTCGTGGTTGAGCTCGGAGTAGGTGACCGGCTCGCCGTCGGCGACGGCCTTGGACATGGCCGTACCGAGGTCGGTGAGTTCGACCAGCTGCTCGTCGCTCGCCGCGACCGACGCCTTCGCCGCGCACAACCCTTCGAGGACCATGCGGCACTCGGTGATGGCGACCGCTTCGTCCACGGTCACCACCCGCACCCGTGAACCACGGTTGCGGATCCGCTCCACGAGCCCCTGGGACTCCAGGTCGATGAGAGCCGCGCGGATGCTGGCCCGCGTCACACCGAACTGCTCGGCGAGCTCGTTCTCCACCAGCCGCTGCGCCGGTGCCATCTCGCCGTGCAGGATCGCCTGCCGCAGCTGCGCGAGCGCATGCAGTTTGGCCTGCTCCCCGGTGCTCGGACGGGCTTCTTTCGGCATCGTTGCCCTCCCTGAGTGAGTGCCTGTCGAACCTAAATCTAGCCAAACAAGATTGTCAACAATTTTGTCTGCCGTATTGCAGGCATGCTTGTCGCCCATGGTCGCAGCTCAGCCCTCGCGATACAGCGACGTGAGCAGTTCCATCACCGCCTGGGTGGCGGGATGCGGGTCGTCCCGCCACCACGCGAGCCGCACGGCGATCGGCTCGCCGTCACGCACGGGCCGGTAGACGACACCCGGCCGCGGGTACTGGTCGGCCGTCGATTCCGGCGTCATGCCGACACAGCGACCGGTGGCGATGACGTTCAGCCAGTCGTCGACGTCATGCGTCTCCTCGGTGGCCGGACGGACCTCCGGCGGCCACAGGTCAGGCGTCGCGGTACCGGTACGCCGGTCGACGAGAAGGACGCGCCCCGCCAGGTCGGCCAGCCGGACGGACCGGCGCCGGGCCAGCGGATCGTCGGCGGCCATCGCGCACAGCCGCCGCTCCAGACCGACGATGACCGACTCGAACCGCCGCTCGTCCACGGGCCGGCGCACGACGGCCAGGTCACAGGCGCCCTCCGCGAGACCGGCCGTGGCCGAGTTGACCCGCACCAGGTGCAGATCGGTCTC
Source organism: Streptomyces sp. NBC_00019 (assembly GCF_045041015.1). NCBI lineage: Bacteria > Bacillati > Actinomycetota > Actinomycetes > Kitasatosporales > Streptomycetaceae > Streptomyces > Streptomyces sp. NBC_00019. Next base: position 8,947,369 of record NZ_CP108302.1, on the reverse strand, counting down.
CGGACGCTCCCGGCTCCAGCGGCGCTGAAAGGCGAGGGTGTGCCGGCCGAGCGCCGACCAGGCGTAGCCCATGCGCAGATGGGCGTGGCCCGAGGTGGCGTCCCGGACCAGGTCGTCGACCTCGGCGAGCACCCGCCGGGCGTGCGCGAGGACCCGCAGTCCGGTCGGGGTCGGGGTCACCTCGCGCGAGGTGCGCCTCAACAGCCGGACACCCAGGGCCCGTTCGAAGGAGGCCAGGGTGCGGGAGACGGCCGCCTGGGAGACCCCGAGGGCCAGGGCGGCGTCGGTGAAGGTGCCCTCGTCGACGATCGCGACGAGACAGCGCAGCTGCCGGAGGTCCACATCATCCATGACTCAAGCGTATAGATCGATCGTGCCATGCATTTTGCGCAAGCACCGAGGGCGCGCACCATCGGCCCCATGCAAGAGGCACCCGCACGCCCCGCGGCCACTCCCCTGCCCACCGCCGAGCCCTCCCGGACGAGCGCGACCGGGGTCGCCACCATGGTGGGCAGCGGCCTGTCCAACCAGGTCGGTGCCGCGATCGGTTCGCTCGCCTTCCCCGTCATCGGCCCCGTCGGGGTCGTCGCGGTCCGCCAGTACGTCGCGGCGGCCGTCCTCCTCGCCGTCGGCCGACCCCGGTTCCGGTCGTTCACCTGGAGTCAGTGGTGGCCGGTGCTGCTGCTGGCCATGGTGTTCGGGACGATGAACCTCTCCCTCTACACCGCCGTCGACCGCGTCGGCCTGGGGCTCGCGGTGACCCTGGAGTTCCTCGGCCCGCTGTCCATCGCCCTTTCGGCCACCCGGCGGCGCGTGGACGTGTGCTGTGGGCTGCTCGCGGTGGCGGGTGTCGTCACGCTGATGCGCCCGCAGCCCTCCGCCGACCATGTCGGCATGGGCCTGGGCCTGCTGGCCGCCGGGTGCTGGGCGGCGTACATCCTCCTCAACCGCACCGTCGGCCGCCGTATCCCCGGAGCGCAGGGCTCGGGTGCCGCGGCGGCGCTGTCCGCCCTGACGTTCCTGCCGGTCGGGATCGTCGTCGCCGTGCGGCATCCGCCGACGGCATGGGCGGTCGGCTGCGCGGTGGCCGCCGGTGCGCTGTCCTCGGCGGTGCCCTACCTCGCCGATCTGTTCACGCTGCGCCGGGTGCCGGCCCCGGCGTTCGGCCTGTTCATGAGCGTCAACCCGGTCCTGGCGGCCGTGGTCGGGTGGGTCGTCCTGGGGCAGCGGCTGGGTTGGCCGGAGTGGGCGGGGATCGCGGCCGTCGTCGTGGCGAACGCGCTGAGCATCGGCACATCCCGCAGGACGGCCCGGCGCCCCGTCGGCAGTGCCGCGATCCGCGCCGCCGGTCACCCCCGGCCCCGTCGCGGCCTCCCCCGCCGGCACGGTGAAGCCGCATGTCGGCGCAGCCTCTCACCCGTTGGGGATGCCCCGGAAGACGCACCCTGAGCGGTCCCGACGACATCCGGTGGGATACCGCGCCTCAAAAGAAGCGCGGGGCTGTGCCGATATGCCGCCCGCCCAGCCCCACCGGCCCACAGGTTCGTCCCCGCCCTCCAGCAGGGCGCTCAACCTCCGAGCCAGTACCCGAACCCCCGACGCGTATGGATCAGCGCGGGCCCCTCCTCGTCCACCTTGTGCCGCAGCCGGGAGACGAGCTTCTCGATCGCCTGGTGTCCCCGGAACTCCCCCCACACATGCCGGCTGATCTGCTCCTTCGACAGCACGCGCCCCGCGTTGGTGAGCAGATGGCGCAGCAGCCGGTACTCGGCGGGCGTGAGGTCGAGCGGCCGGGGCCCGCGGCGGGCGCGGCACGTCGTGTCGTCCAGGGCCAGGTCGCCGTATCCGGGCATCCCGGGACGCGGCGTGGGACTTCGGCGGCGCAGCAGTACCTGCGCCCGGGCCAGTACCTCGGGGACGCGTACGGGTTTGATGACGTAGTCCTCCGCGCCCAGGCCGAGTTCGGGCAGGAGCCGGTGCAGGGAGTCGCAGGAGGCCAGGAAGAGCAGTGGCGGCCGGTCCGCGGGGGCCATACGGCGGCCATGGGCGAGGTCCGGCAGGTCGGGCAGGGCGGCGTCAAGGACCACGAGATCGAACCGCTGCCGGGTGAGCCGTGCCATGCCCTCGGCACCGCTCTCCGCGGTGCCGACCTGATAGCCGGCCAACTCCAGGGTGGTGGTGAGCAGTTCGGCGTCGCCGGGATCGCCCACGACGACCAGGACGTGCTGTCCGTCGCCGCGGGGTGGTGACGGTTTCTCCAGGAGATGCGCGTACATGGCAAGACCAATCGTGGGGTCTGGACGGCGGTACGGTCAGGCGGAGAGCGGTGGGCCGACAGGGTCCTCGGCATGGCCGACGAAGTCGTCGACGAGCCGGTGGAAGAGGGCGGCAAGCTGTCGCAGGTCGTCCTCGGACCAGTCGCCCAGGGCCTGTTCGAGGTAGCGGCGGCCGACCTCGCGGACACGGCCGACCGCGGCCAGGCCCTCGTCGGTGAGCTGGACGCGCTGGGCCCGGCGGTCCTCCGGGTCCGCGACGCGGATCACATACCCGCCCCGCTCCAACTGCCGCAGCTGACGGGTGACATGGGAGGCCTCCACGGAGAGCCGGACCGCCAGCACCCCGGGGCGCAGGGGCTCGCTCTCCGCGATGTGCCGCAGAATCGCCACGGCCGCGCGGTCGAGCGGCACCCCGGCCATCGCCATGAGACGCTCGTGCCGTCGGCTCCGCCCGGCAAGGTATGCGACCCGGCTGAGCACTCGCTCTATCTCGGCCAGGGTCGCCGAGTCCGGCGCTTCTGCGGTCATGACGCCACCCTAGAGGTACTTGCCTAACTTAAGCAACGTAAAGTTGGTTGCTTGACTTAAGTAATATAGCTGTGCCGGAGTGCCGCTGGCCGGCGTCGCGTGTCTCACATTGCTCTGGCACCGCGGCCGTCCCCGCACGACCGTCGCAGTGACCCTGGTCTGCGCCACGGCCTCGTCCGCGCTCGGGTATCTCCTCACGGTTCTGCTGCTGGGGCCGCTGATGGTCGCCCTGTACTCGCCGGCCGTACGCACCGACCGCAGAACCGCCAACACCGCCGCCGGCGCGGCCATCACCGCCCTCGTGACCACCTCACTGATCGCCGGTCCCACCGACGAACCTCTGGTGCTCAAGCTGCTCGGCCCCACCACGTGGCTGCTGCTGCCCACCTCTCTCGAGACGGTGGCCCGTCTGCGCACCGCCTATCTCGACGCGGTACGGGGCCGGGCCGAGGACGCGGAGCGGACGCGGGAGGAGGCGCGGCGCCGGGTCGCCGAGGAGCGGGTACGTATCGCCCGGGACCTGCACGACGTGGTCGCCCATCACCTCGTTCTCGCGAACCTCCAGGCCGGCGCGGTCGCCAGGCACCTGCCCGCGCGGCCCGGGGAGGCCGGGCGGCTGGCCCTGGACCTGAGCGGTACGACCGCGGCCGCGATGCGCGAACTCAAAGCGACCGTGGGCCTGTTGAGGCACACCGTCGACGAGGGGAGCCCGCCGGTCGGGCTCGCCCGACTGCCCGATCTCGCCGCCTCGTTCCGGCACGCCGGCCTCACGGTGAACGTCGTCAGCGAAGGCGAGCCACAGCCGCTCCCCGCCGGTGCGGACCTCACCGCGTACCGCATCGTGCAGGAGGCGCTCACCAACGTCACCAAGCATGCCGACACCCACTGCGCCGAGGTGCGGCTCACCTACTCCCCCGGGCCCCTCGGCATCACGGTCACCAACGAGGGCGGCTTCGAGGTCGTCGCCGAGCTGCCCGTATGACCCCTAGCACTCACTTGCTTAAGTCAAGCAATGTACTTATGGTTGAGTAACTCAAGCAATCCTTATTGTCCACGGAGGCCCTGCCATGTCCGACGCCCTTGCCCGACCCGCCGCAGCGGGGTCCGCCCCGTCGCGGTCGAACGCCGTCGTGGCGGTGCTGGCCTTCGCCGGGATCGTCGTCGCGCTGATGCAGACGCTCGTCATCCCGATCGTCCCGGAACTGCCGAAGCTTCTCGACGCCTCGGCGTCGAACACCGCCTGGGCGGTCACCGCCACCCTGCTCGCAGCCGCCGTCGCCACCCCCGTGGTCGGCCGCCTCGGCGACATGTACGGCAAGCGCCGCATGCTCCTGGTCAGCATCGTCCTGCTGATCTCCGGCTCGGTCGTCTGCGCACTGGCCGACTCCGTGATCCCGATGATCGCCGGACGCGCCCTGCAGGGCCTGGCCGCCGGCGTCATCCCGCTCGGCATCAGCATCATGCGCGACGTACTGCCCGCCGAGCGGCTCGCCGGGTCCACCGCCATGATGAGCGCCTCGCTCGGTGTCGGCGGCGCCCTCGGCCTGCCCTCCGCCGCCTTCATCGCCGACAACTTCGACTGGCACATCCTCTTCTGGACCTCCGCCGTCCTGGGCGCCGTCTCCTTCCTGCTCGTGCTGCTGATCGTGCCCGAGTCCGACGTGCGGGCCGGCGGCCGCTTCGACCTGGTCGGTTCGCTGGGTCTGTCCGCCGGACTGGTGACCCTGTTGCTGGCCGTCTCCAAGGGCAGCGACTGGGGCTGGACGTCCGCCGGCACCCTGGGCCTCGGCATCGCCTCGGTGGTGATCCTGCACGCCTGGGGCCTCTACGAGCTGCGCAGCAGCCGGCCCCTGGTCGACCTGCGCACCACCGCCAAGCCCCAGGTGCTGTTCACCAACCTCGCCTCGGTCGCGCTCGGCTTCTCGATGTTCGCGATGTCCCTGGTCCTGCCGCAGCTGCTCCAGCTCCCCGAAGCCACCGGCTACGGCCTCGGCAAGTCCATGCTCACCGTGGGCCTGGTCCTCGCCCCCCAGGGCCTCGTCATGATGGTCATGTCCGGCGTCTCCGCCGCCATCACCAAGGCCAAGGGCCCCAAGCTCACCCTGATGATCGGCGCCCTGATCGTGGCCGCCGGCTACGGCCTCAACATCGTGCTCATGTCGGAGGTCTGGCACCTCGTCCTGGTCTCCTGCATCATCGGCGGCGGCATCGGCTTCACCTACGGCGCCCTGCCCGCCCTGATCATGGGTGCGGTCGACCCCACCCAGACCGGTGCCGCCAACAGCCTCAACACCCTGATGCGCTCCCTGGGCACCAGCTTCGCCAGCGCCGTCGCCGGTGTCGTCCTCGCCCAGATGACCACCGACTTCGGCGGCTACGCACTGCCCTCGGAGAACGGCTTCAAGGTCGTCATGGCCCTCGGCGCCGGAGCAGCCCTCCTCGCCTTCCTCATCGCCACCTTCATCCCGGCGAAGCACGCCGCTGTCCCGGCCCGGACGCCGCAGGACAGCCCGAGCGAGGCGGCGGAGGTCACGGGCGCCAAGGCCTGAGGCACGTCGACAGCCACGGTCCGCCCCCGGAGTTCCGTACTCCGGGGGCGGACCCGTGTTCTTCCACGACCGTCAGGGCGGCCCGCCCTCGTACGCCGCCCGCAGCACCGCCAGCGCCCCGTCCGCCGTGACCTCCCTGGGGTTGGCGTACGCCTGGCCCGCCACCTGCTCGGCCGCCACCGCCAAGTCGGCCTCCTTCAGGCCGAGTTCGGCGAGGGACCGCGGAGCACCGAGGCTCCCGGCCAGCTGCCACAGGGCGGTCGGGGCCTCGTCCGCGTCCAGGGCTCGGGCCACGGCGGCCACCGCGTCCGGGACCGCGGGCGCGTTGTACGCGAGGGCGTACGGAAGGACCACCGTGTGGGTCTCCGAGTGCGGCAGGCCGAAGGTGCCCCCGAGGACGTGGCACAGCTTGTGGTGCAGGCCCATCGTGGTGGCGCCCAGGCAGGAGCCACAGAGCCAGGCGCCGTACAGGGCACGGCCGCGGGCGTCCAGGGAGGCCGGGTCGCCGGCCACGTCGGGGAGGGCTCGGGCCATCGCCCGTACCCCCTCCTCGGCCATCAGCGCGATCAGGGGCGAGGCGTCCGGGGCGTACAGGGCCTCGACGCCGTGCGCGAGGGCGTTGACTCCGCTGGTCACGGAGAGCGGTACGGGGAGGGAGAGGGTCAGTTCGGGGTCGTAGACGATGCTGCGGGGCAGGACGGAGGGGTCGCGGCCGGTGCGTTTGGCGCCGTGTTCGGTCAGGCCCCAGACCGGGGTCGCCTCGGAGCCGGAGTAGGTGGTGGGTACGGCGATCAGCGGCAGTCCGGTGCGCAGGGCGATCGCCTTGCCGAGGCCGATGGACGAGCCGCCGCCGACCGCGACGCATCCGTCGGCGCCCGCGGTCCGCGCCACCTCGACGGCCCGGTCGGCGACCTCCACGGGGACATGCATCCGGGCCCCGGTGTGCAGGCCCGCACAGGCCTGGCCGAGGGAGTCGGCGACCGCCTGGGCCGTGTCCGCACCGCGTGTGCCGGAGACGACCAACAGCCGCCGCAGGCCGAGGCGTCGGGCCTCGTCGGGGGTCGCCGTGGTGGCGGCGCCGGGGCGCAGGACGACCCTCATGGGCGGGGACTCGTGGACGAACTCCGTCATGAGCGCTCCAGTACGAGGTCCACGCGCGCGTGCCGGAAGGGGTTCGGGACGCCGAACTCCCCGGCCAGGGAAGGGTCGTCGGTCGGGGTGAAGTCGCGGACGAGGCTCTGTTTGACGGCGAACACCGCGTCGGATGCCAGGTAGGGGTCGCCGGCCACGAAGATGTGCGTGGTGACGGGGTCGTGTCCGTCGGCCGAGGCGATGAAGTGGATGTGCGCGGGGCGGTAGGGGTGACGGCCGGTGGCGCGCAGGAGGTCGCCGACCGGGCCGTCCGTGGGGATGGGGTACGAGCTGGGCACACAGGTGCGGAAGCGGAAGCCGCCCTCGGCGTCCGCGGTGAACAGGCCGCGGCCGTTGCCCGGCGGCTGGATCCCGGGCTGCTGGACGTCGTAGTAGCCCTGGTCGTTCGCCTGCCAGACGTCGACCGTCGCGCCGGGCAGTGGAGTTCCGTCCGTCGAGAGCACCCGGCCGCTCACCACGCACCGCTCGCCGCCGCCCATGAGGTCGATGTCCGCCCCGAGTTCACGCGCCGGCGACTCGGTCATGTGGAAGGGGCCCAGGACCGTGCTCTCGGTGCCGTGACCGTCGCTGTGGATCGTCTCGACGAGCATCGACAGTCCCAGCACGTCCGACAGGAGGATGAACTCCTGCCGGGTGTCCGTGCAGGACTGTCCGGTCGCCGTGAGGAAGCGGATCGCGGCTTCCCACTCGTCCTGGGTGAGCCGGGTCTCGTGCGCGAAGGCGTGCAGATGGCGGACGAGGGCCGTGAGCAGTTCGCGGAGGCGGGGGTCGGCGGTGGCGTGCAGGCTGTGGATCGCCTCGTCGGTGACGTCGGTCATGTCGGCTCCTTCCCCCGCACACCGGTCGGTCGAACCGGACGCCGTCGATGTCCGTCCCTCTGCGCGCCGAACCTGCGCGCTCTCACTTGATGACCGCGTTGGCCACCACGACCCCCACACCGAGCAGCGCGTCCACCAGGCCGATCAGCAGGGCGTAGGGCCAGGAGCGGTGCGACCAGCGGGCCGTCACGACGCCCAGGGTGAACAGCAGGCTGATGTTCAGGGTGAACGCCGGGTACTCCACGCCCTTCGCGGGCCACCAGCCCCAGCCCGCGCCCGCCAGGATGAAGACCGTGGGCAGGACCGCCGCGACCAGGGGCCACTCGTTGATGAGAGTGCGCACGGCGTCGCCGCGGCGGTGCGGGGTGCGTTCCGCGATGTAGTGGGCGTAGCCGTGGGCGAGGGCGGAGGCCAGAGCCGTGACCACGAGCCAGACGGCGTCGTAACGGCGGGTCTCCTGGTCGGTGTGGCCGTACTGGGTGAGCGCGGCGACCATCGAGCAGGCCAGGACCGCGCCGTAGACGCCGCCGAACAGGAGACTCTCGCGTGTGTCGTGCGCGTGCCGCTCGGACGCGGCAGCAGCCCGGGTGTCCGCCATGCCCTCCACGATCACCCGGGTGCGGGCACCCCGCCAGTCCGCTCGACCCCGACGGAGTGTCCTCCTACCTGGGCCGATACCCCACATGCTGTCCACGGCCGTGATCGGTTCGCCGAGGCTAGGGTCGTCCCATGACCCACAGTTTCGTTGTCCACATCCCCGACGCCGAGCTCGAGGCGGAGCCCCTCGCCGCGGAGCAGATCGTCTCCGGCACGCCCGAGGTGACCGGGAAGGTGGTCTGGGAGTCGCGGGACGGCAAGCAGATCCGTGGGATCTGGCAGATCACGCCTGGTGTCGTCACCGACACCGAGGCGGACGAGCTGTTCGTGGTGATCAGCGGGTCGGCGACGGTCGAGGTCGAGGGCGGGCCGACGCTGAAGGTCGGGCCGGGGGACATGGCCGTGCTGCGGGAGGGCGACCGTACGACGTGGACGGTGCACGAGACGCTGCGGAAGGCGTACTCGATCAGTCTGTAGGCGGTGGCGCCGCCGTCGTGCCGCGGATCTCCAGCGTGGGCGCCGCCAGATGCACCTGGCCCGCTCCCCCGCCGCCCTCGAAGCGGTCCAGGAGGCAGCGGGCCGCGCGGCGGCCGACCTCGTGGTTGGCGCTGTCGACGGTGGTGAGCCAGACGTGGCGCAGGCTCGCGATGCGTGTGTTGTCGTAGCCGACGACGGACAGGTCACGCGGGACACACAGGCCCAGTTCCTCGGCCGCCGACAGGACACCGACCGAGGCGATGTCGTTGACGGCGAAGACGGCGGTGGGCCGGTCGGGGCGGCTCAGCAGCCGGACGGTGGTGCGGTAGCCGCCCTCCTCCGTCATGTCGCTGGCCTCCACCACCCCTGCCAGGCCGTGCGCCCGCATCGTCGCCTCGAAGCTGCGCCGGCGCAGCTCGCCGACGGCGCCGTACCCCGCGATGTGCGCGATCCGTCGGTGGCCCAGGCCGATGAGGTGCTCGGTGACCAGGCGGGCGCCCTGTTCGTCGTCGTTGGCGACCATGTCCACGCCCGGCAGGACCGGCTCACGGGCACCCGCGACGACGACCGGGATGCGCTCGGCGATCGCCCCGAGCGCGGCCGGGTCGGGCAGGGTGCCGATGACGACCAGGCCGTCGGCGCGCAGGTCGAGGAAGGGGCCGGTCACGTCCTGGCCGATGCGGCGGTTGAGGCGGGTGTCGGCCATCAGCATGTGCAGGCCGTTGTCGTGCAGCAGTGAGTTGAGGCCGTCGAGCAGGTCGACGAACCAGGGGTTGCGCAGATCGTTGAGGAGCACGCCGACCGTGCGGGTGCGCTGCTCGCTGAGGCTGCGGGCGGCGGCGTTGGGCCGGTAGCCGAGCTCCTCCATCGCTCGCGTCACCGCCTCGCGCTTCTCGGGGCGCACCTGCTCGGAGCCGCGCAGCACCAGGGAGACCAGGGACTTGGAGACGCCGGCCCGGTCGGCAACGTCGCGGATCGTCGGAGGTCTCATGGTATGGACCGTTCCATGAGGCCTATTGTCCTGTCAAAGGGTTGACACCTTGGGGAATGCGACTCAGGGTGGCCTGGACAGATTGTGGACCGGTCCAAAGAGGGGCTGTCATGGTGGATTCGCTCGGGGTCGCCGTCGTCGGGTTCGGCTGGATGGGCCGGGTGCACACCCAGGCGTACTCCCGCGTCCTGCACCACTACCCGCGGCTGGGCCTGCGTCCGGAGCTCGTGATGGTCGCCGAGGAGGTGCCGGGGCGGGCCGAGGAGGCCGCCGCGCAGTTCGGGTTCGCCTCGACGACCCGGAACTGGCGGGACGTGGCCGCCGATCCGCGGGTGCGGGCCGTCAGCATCACCGCGCCGAACTTCCTGCACCGGGAGATCGGGGTCGCGATGGCCGAGGCCGGCAAGCACATCTGGATCGAGAAGCCGGTGGGGCTGAGCGCCGAGGACGCCCGGGCCGTGGCGGACGCGGCCGGGAAGGCGGGGGTCCACAGCGCGGTCGGCTTCAACTACCGCAACGCGCCCGCCGTCGAGGCGGCCCGCGCGCTGATCGCCTCCGGTGAGATCGGCACGGTCACCCATGTCCGCATCCGTCTCTTCAGCGACTACGCGGCGCACCCCGAGGGCGCCCTGACCTGGCGGTACGAGAAGGAGCGGGGCGGCAGTGGGGTGCTGGGCGACCTGGCCTCGCACGGGGTGGACCTGGCGCGGTATCTGCTCGGGGACATCGCGTCGTTGACGGCCGACACGGCGATCTTCGTGCCGGAACGGGCCCGTCCGACCGGTGCCACCGCGGGTCATTCCCGGGCTTCCGGCGGGGAGTTGGGCCCGGTGGAGAACGAGGACTACGTCAACTGCCTGCTGCGCTTCGCCTCCGGCGCCCGCGGCGTCCTGGAGGCCTGCCGGGTCTCGGTCGGTGAGCAGAACAACTACGGCTTCGAGGTCCACGGCACCAAGGGCGCGGTGTTCTGGGACTTCCGCCGGATGAACGAGTTCGGCGTGAGCCGCGGCACCGGCTACCAGGACCAGCCCGTCAGCACGGTCTACGTCGGTCCGGGCGACGGCGAGTTCGGGGCGTTCCAGCCGGGTGCCGCCAACGCCATGGGCTACGACGACCTCAAGGTGGTCGAGGCGCATCGCTTCCTGCGGTCCGTCGCGGAGGGCACCTCGTACGGGGCCACGCTCGCGGACGCCGTGCACAGCGCCGTCGTACTCGATGCGATGGCACGGTCGGCGGAGACCGGCGCGTGGGTCAGCCTGTGAGCACGGTCGGCATGTTGTAGGGCGTCACGACCTGTATCGCGGACGGCACCGTCGGTCCCGCGGGCGGCAGCGCGCCGTGCTCGCGCATGACCAGGTGGCAGGCCTCGCGCATGTCCTGGCGCAGGTCGTGGTGGAGGACGGCGGAGAGCCGGTGCTCGCGCAGCAGCCGGTCGTTGTCGTGGTCGAGGTCGTGGGCGATGAACACCGCGCACTTTCGGCCGAGGTCCTCGAAGGCCTTCAGCGTGGCGATGTTGCCGCCGCCGATCGAGTAGACCGCGCGGATGTCCGGGTCGCGTTCCAGGGCGGCCCGGACGAGGTCGTACTGGGTGGCGTCCAGGCCCTGGCCCTCGGCGATCTCGACCAGTGTGCGCTCGGGGTGGCGGGCGCGCATGGCGCTGCGGAAGCCCATCTCGCGCTCCTCCTCGTTGCGGAAGAAGCCGCTGCTCAGGCTGGTGAGGACGTTGCCGGGGCGGTCGCCGAGCCACTGGCCCATGAGGTACGCGGCGGTCGCGCCGGCGGCGCGGTTGTCAATGCCGACGTAGCCGAGGCGCGGGGTGGCGGGCAGGTCGGTGACCAGGGTGACCACGGGGATGCCGGCCTGGGCCAGGCGGCCGACGGCGGCGGCGACCTCGGGGACGTCCGGTGCCTTGAGGATCACTCCCTGTGAGCCGCGGCGGGCTATCCGGTCCAGGATTCTGACCTGTTCCTGGGCAGGGCCGGTCTCACGGAAGTGGAAACGGGAGCGCACGACGGCCGGGTGCAGGGCGGGCAGTTCCGTCTCCAGGGCCGCTCGGACGGCGGTGGAGAAGCGCTCCGGCGCCTGCATCACGATGTCGATCATGAAGGTGCGGCCGACCAGCCTGACCTGGGTGCGCTGCCGGTCCAGGTCGGCGATGGCCTGCTGGACCTCACGGACCGTGCTCTCCCGGACCCCTCCCCTGCCGTTCAGGACCCGGTCGACGGTGGCCTCGCTCAGGCCCGCCTGACGTGCGATTTCCCGGATCGGGAAGGGGTGGCCCATTCAGTGGCTCCTTGAGGGGTTTTTGATGGCCCCCTGCTGGTTGTTCGACGGGTTTGTACTGACAAGAATGGCAGCGCTGAGTCGCCCCTGTCACCGAGAGGACACAGATGTCCTTCACCGCCGTACATCACCGTGCCTGGCTGTCCGAGCAGGACTGCGACCTCGACTCGTTCCGCGCGCTCGTCGAGCGGACCGTCGACCCCGCCGACTACCCGCACGCCGCCGGGGTGGAGCGGAACGTCCTGCTGTACGACGCCGAGCGCCTCCTCGGCGCCGGGCATCGCCGGGACGTCCAGGAGGAGCTCGTCAGAGCCCTCGGCGACGGGCCCGGAGTGGTGGTCTTCAAGGGCGCCTTCCGCGATCGCGAGATCGTCGACCGCGCCACCAAGGTGTTCGACTCACTGATCCGCGAGCAGGACGCGGCGGGCACCACGGCCGGCGACCACTTCGCCAAGCCCGGCGCGAACGAGCGGGTGTGGAACGCGCTGGAGAAGGCGGCCCTCTACGACCCGTCGACCTTCGCCGACTACTACGCCAACCCCGTCCTCGCGCTGGTCTCCGAGGCCTGGCTCGGCCCCGGCTACCAGGTGACCTCCCAGATCAACGTGGTCAACCCGGGCGGCCTCGCCCAGACCGTGCACCGCGACTACCACCTCGGTTTCCTCTCCGACGAGGTCGCCGCGGCCTACCCGGCGCATGTCCACCGTCTCTCCCCCGTGCTCACCCTGCAGGGCGCGGTCGCGCACTGCGACATGCCGGTGGAGTCGGGGCCGACGCTGTACCTGCCGTTCTCGCAGGCGTACGAGCCGGGCTATCTGGCCTGGCGGCGGCCGGAGTTCCAGAAGTACTTCAAGAAGCACCACGTGCAGCTCCCGCTCGACCAGGGCGACGCCGCCTTCTTCAACCCGGCGCTGTTCCACGCCGCCGGCACCAACCGCACCACGGACGTGCGCCGCATGGCCAACCTGCTCCAGGTGTCCTCGGCCTTCGGACGCGCCATGGAGACCGTGGACCGGGAGACGGTGACCAACGCGGTCTACCCCGTGCTGCTGCGGCGCGCGTCGGAGGGCGTCGGCGAGGAGTGGCTGGAGAACGTGATCGCCTCGAGCGCCGAGGGCTACCCCTTCCCCACCAACCTCGACAGCGACCCGCCGGTCGACGGCTTGGCCCCGCCCTCGCAGGCGGACCTGGTACGGCGGGCGCTGCGTGAGCGATGGACGCCGCGCACTCTGCGGGACGAGCTGCGGGCGAGCGCCGAGCGGCGCGAGAGCTGAAAGAACCGGACTTCATGGGACTTCTCGACGACAAGGTCGTCCTCGTCAACGGGGGCAGTCAGGGCGTGGGCGCCGCGATCGCGCGGGCCGCGGTGCGTGAGGGCGCGGTGGTCGCCGTGTCCGGGCGGCGTCCGGAGCCGGGCGAGGCGCTGGTCGCCGAGCTGACGGAGGCCGGCGGCAAGGCGCTGTTCGTGCGCGCCGACCTCGCGGACGCGGAGCAGGCCAAGGCGTCCGTGGCCGAGGTCATCGCCGCGTACGGCCGGATCGACTGCCTGGTGAACTCGGCGGGGCTGACCTCCCGGGGCACGCTCCTCGACACCACACCGGAGCTGTTCGACCAGCACATCGCGATCAACCTCAAGGCGCCGTTCTTCGCGATGCAGGCCGCGGTCGCCGACATGGTCGGCCGCAAGGCCCCCGGCACGATCGTCAACATCATCACCTCCTCGGCGCACGGCGGACAGCCGTTCCTCGCGCCCTACGTCGCCGCCAAGGCCGGGCTCATCGGGCTGACCCGCAACGCGGCGCACGCCCACCGCTGGGACCGGGTACGGATCAACGGCCTCAACATCGGCTGGACCGCGACCGAGGGCGAGGACGCCACGCAGAAGGCGTTCCACGGCGCCGGGGACGACTGGTTGGAGCAGGCCGCCGAGAAGCTGCCGATGGGCAAGCTCGGCCAGCCGGACGAGATCGCCGACTTCGTGGTCCTGCTGCTGTCGGACCGGTCGGGCGTGGTCACCGGTTCGGTGATCGACTGGGACCAGAACGTACTCGGCGGACTCGACTGAGGCTCTCCGGGCCTCCCGTTTTTCGTAAGAACCCTCAAGGAGCTGCAACCCCCATGCGCATCGGAATCCTCGGCCTCGGCCGCATCGGCGCCTTCCACGCCGAGACCCTCTCCGGACTCGACGTGGTCGAGTCTCTCGTGCTCACCGACCCGTTCGCGGACGCGGCCAAGACCGCCGCGGAGAAGTTCGGCGGCGAGGTCGTGGACTCGCCCGAGGCCCTGCTGGCCGCCGGCGTGGACGGCATCGTCGTCGCGGCCGCGACCGACGCCCACCCCGCGCTGATCCTGGCCGGTGTCGAGGCCGGTATCCCCGTCTTCTGCGAGAAGCCCGTCGCCAAGCACATGAGCGAGGGCGTCGAGGTCCTCAAGGCGATCCAGGGCAAGGACGTGCCGATCCAGATCGGCTACAACCGCCGCTTCGACGCCGGGTTCGTCGCCGCGCGTGCCGCCGTGCAGACCGGTGAGCTCGGCAAGCTGCACACCGTACGGTCGACCACGCTGGACCCGGCGCCCCCGCCGGCCGCGTACGTCGCCGCGTCGGGCGGCATCTTCCGCGACTGTTCGGTGCACGACTTCGACATCATCCGCTGGGTGACCGGCCGCGAGGTCGTCGAGGTGTACGCCGTCGGCGGCAACCGGGGTGCCGACTACATCAAGGCGGCGGGCGACGCCGACACCACCGGTGCGCTCCTCACCCTCGACGACGGCACCATCGCGGTGATCTCCAACTCCCGTCACAACGCCCGGGGTTACGACGTCCGCATGGAGATCCACGGCTTCACGGACTCCATCGCCGTGGGCCTGGAGGACAAGCTGCCGCTGCGCTCGGTCGAGCCCGGCGTGACCTTCCCGGCCGGGACGCCGCACGACTTCTTCATGGACCGCTTCACCGAGGCCTACCGCGCCGAACTCACCGCGTTCACCGAGGTCGTCGCGGGCGACCGCACCTCCCCCTGCACGGTCGAGGACGCCCTGGAGGCCGGCTGGATCGCCGAGGCGTGCACACTGTCCCTGCACGAGCACCGTCCTGTCACCATCGAGGAGGTGCGGCAGGCATGAGCGAGCCGGGCCGGGAACCACTGCGCATCGGAGTACTGGGAGCCGCACGGATCACCGAACGCTCCCTCGTCGACCCGGCCCGGATCACCGGCCACCGCCTCGTCGCGGTGGCCGCCCGCGACCGCTCCCGCGCCGAGGCGTTCGCGGACGAGCACGGTGTGGAGCGGGTCGTGGACTCCTACGCCGACCCGCTCGCCGACCCCGAGGTCGTCTAAGAACCCGCAGGGCAGCGGCCCTTGCGGACCGCTGACCAACGGCGCCCTGCTAAACCTGGGCTGCTACAGCGTCTCTGATGGACCAGGCGAGCCTGAGCAGCGCTCAGGTGCGTGACCCATCGCCTTCGTGCCCTGGTACTGAACGAACAGGAGCCGTCAGCCCGCGTGACACGTCCCTCCGGACGCTAGTCGGGCAAGTCGCGAAACTCGACCGAGGAGGGTGCCCGACGTCGCCTGGGCGCCGGGCGTGAACGTCACACACTGCCACAAGAGCAACACTTTCCGCTACTCCATTTGGGTAGCGGCCTGCACGCGCTGCGCATGCTCGCCCCCTTCGCGGGCGGCGCCCCACGGCTCGTCTCCGCGCGGGGCGGGGAGCGTGCGAGCGCGCCGGGCGTCGACGAATGGCTGGACACCGAGCTGGAGTTCCCCGGTGGGGCGACCGGGGCGGCACGCTGTCACATGGCGTACGACGGGCTGGACATGAGCATCCGGATCATCGGCGGCCGGGGCGAGGTGAGCGCCCCGAACTTCGTGCTGCCGCACCTCGACGACCGGGTCGTGGTCCGCACGGCCGAGGGCGAGCGGACCGAGCGGCTGGGCACACGGTCGTCGTACACGTACCAGCTGGAGGCGTTCGCGGCGCGGGTCCGTGAGGGGGCGGCGGTGCCGCTCGACGCGGACGACGCGGTGGCGACGATGACACTGATCGACGAGAGCTACCGGGCGGCCGGGTTCGCGCCGCGGCCGCGGTCGGTCGTCAGCCGGTAGACGAACGTCGGGTACGGCTCCCCCGTCGCCCTCTCCCACACGTGCACGGTGCCGTCCGTCCGGGCCTCGGCGAAGGCCCGGACGCAGGTGGCGTGGACATCCGTGGCGTCCGCGCGGCGGGTGAGGGCGAGGAGGGAGCGCAGGGCGGTGACCTGTTCGTCGAGGTCGGCGACGGCGGCTCCGGCGCGCAGGGCGTCGGCTAGTACGGAACGGATGATGGCGAGCTCGGCCTCGACGCCCGGCCGGTCCCGGTGTTCCCCCAGGACGGCCTCCGCCTCCTCGTAGCAGGACACGGTTCCCGCGAGGTCGTCGGCGCTCTGGAGAGCCTGCCCGAGGACACGGAGGCGGCGGGCGGTGAGCGGGTGGTACGTCTCCCAGTCGGACTCGGCCAGCCTCCTGGTGAGGGTGAGTGCCTCGCGGGCGCTCTCCACCGCCGACTCCACGTCACCCGCGTCATCCTGACGGATGCTCAGATTGGCCAGCACGCGGGCCAGTTCGGGCTCGTGCGCCGCGTCGCGGGCCACCGCGCGCCGGTATGCGGCGATACCGCGTTCCGTGGCCGCGACGGCTTCGCGGTGACGGCCGGCCCGTCGGTGACAGCGGGCCAGGTCGTCCAGGGTCTTCGCGAGCAGCGGGTCGGCGTCCCGCGACTCATCGGAGTACAGGTCGGTCAGCTCCTGGAGGGCGCTCGACTCCTCGTCGGGCGCGTCGACTTCGGCGAGCGTGTCGGCGAGACACCGCAGCGCGACGGGCAGCCATGCCGCACCCGCGGGACTCCGCATCTCGGCCACCGCCTCCTCGGCCGTCGTGCGTGCCGTCTCCCAGTCGCCCTTGGCTCCGTGGCAGCCGGCCAGGTCCACGAGCAGCTGTACGCGCAACGGCAGAATGATCCCGGGGTACGCGAGGAAGATCCCACCGCCCAGCGACTCCCTCGCCTCGGGACCGAGCGCCAGCGCCTCCTCGTGGCGCCCGAGAGCCTTCAACCCACCGACGAGCTCCACGAACACGCGCGACATGACGAGCAGAGCCCTGCTGGACTCCCGCCACGACATGGACCGCAGAAGCCCGGCGCACTCCTCGTACACGAGCACGGACTGTTCCGTGTGCCCGAGCACACCGAGCACCAGCGCATAGGTGCGCAGGGCACCCGGCAGGGAGCCCAGGGAGCGGTCCCGGCCGGCCGGAGCCGGGCCGTGACGGTACGTCTCGACGCAGCGTCGGGCCGCCTCCAGCGCCTCCTCGGCTCTGCCGCTCCCCAGGAGTGCCTGCGCCCGGACGTGCAGCAGGTACGCGGTCTCCGCCTGCGACGGCCGCGCCCCTGGTGCGGCGTCCGCGACGGCCACCACCGCGCACGCCTCCTCGTGTCGTTCCATCGCGTTCAGCGCGTGCGCATGCAGGGCCAGGGCCCGGGCCAGCCGGACCGGGCGGCTCGGGTGGGCGCGGTGCAGCACGGCGACCGCCTCCTCGGCCCAGGCGAGCAGGCGCGCGGACGGACTGGGCCGCAGCAGTACCCAGCCGGGGGTGAGACAGCGCAGCAGCAAGGCTCCGAGCAGCGGCTCGCCCACCCCCGGCGCCAGCCTGGCCAGCCCGCGCGCCACCGGCAGCAGGACCCTCATGGACACCTCCGTCGCCCTCACATCAAGGACAGCCGCAAGGGCGCCCCGGTTGCACACCTGCCATGATCGACCCCATGGCCGTGCACATCGCCCCCGCCCAAGTCACCGACATCCAGCAGGTCTTGGCGGACCACCCCCGCTACTGGGGCGAGCGCGATCTGCGCTCGCTCCATCTCCTCGCCCTGGTGCAGGAGTTCGGCTCGACCTGCCTGGTCGCCCGCGCCGACGACGGCATCCGTGGCTACCTCATCGGCTTCGTCACGCCCGGCGGCACGGGGTACGTCCACCTGATCGCCACCCGCGACGACACCCGCGGCACCGGTCTCGGCCGCGATCTGTACGCCGCGTTCGTGGAGGCCGCCCGCGAGCAGGGCGCCGTCCGGCTGAAGGCCATCACGTCGGTCGCCAACGAGGGGTCGGTCGCCTTCCACCGCAGCCTGGGGTTCGAGGCGCGTGTCGAGGAGGAGTACAACGGCCCTGGTCAGCCGATGGTCGTCTTCACACGAGCTCTCCCCGGAACACCGTGACCGCGTCCCCGGTCAGATGGACGCGGTCCCCGCACACCTCGGTGCGGCCCAGGCCCGTCCGCGCGGAAGCGGAGGCCGACCAGCCTGTCGCGGCCCAGGCGATCCGACCAGTAGGGCGCCAGACCGGTGTGGGCACTGCCCGTGACCGGGTCCTCGGGGATGCCGTTCGCGGGGGCGAAGAAGCGGGAGACGAAGTCGTACGACCCACCGGTCCCGTCCGCCGCCGCGGTGACGGTGACGGCGCGCAGACCCTCGCGGACCGTCAGCGTGGCGAGTGCCGCCATGTCGGGGGCCAGGGCACGGACAGTGGCCTCGTCGGACAGGACGATCAGCAGATCGCCGACCGAGCGAGTCCGATGGGTGGCCTCGGGCTCTGTACCGAGCGCCGTGGACAGGCCGGGCGGTGCCGGGACCTCGGTGCCGGGTGCGGCGGGGAAGTCCAGGGTGATGCCGCCGGTGTCGTCCAGGTGGGCGACGAGCGTGCCGTGCAGACGGCTGCGGAAGCGGACCGCGCCGCGCAGCCCGCGGGTGGTGCGCAGGATGTGTGCCGTGGCCAGGGCGGCGTGGCCGCGCAGGGTGGCCTCGACCTTGGGCGTGAACCAGCGGATGGCCCAGTCCGCCTCGGCACCGGAGGGCAGGGGAAGGGCGAACGCGGTCTCCGAGTGGCACAGTTCGGCGGCCACCCGCTGCATCCAGACCTCGTCGGGCCGGTCCCCGGCGGGCAGCAGACACACGCCCGCCGGGTTTCCGGCGAAGGGACGGTCGGTGAAGGCGTCGACCACATGGATGGGAAGCATGGCCGGACCCTGACGACGCCGACCCCCGTCCGGACAAGTCCGGTTGCGAAGAAGTGGATCAGTACAGGGGCGGCCGCTCCACCAGCTCGACCTCCACACGGCCACCTTCGTTCAGGGCCCGCACGCCCGCCTCGCACACGGCGGCAGCCGCGTAGCCGTCCCAGGTGCTCGGCCCCGTCACCTCGCCCCGCCGTGTCGCGTCGACCCACACCTGGAGCTCGCGGTCGTAGGCGTCGGCGAAGCGGTCGATGAAGTCCTGGGAGATGGTGCCGCCCCAACGCCCCGCCATGTTGGTGACCATGGCGTGGCCGTCGCCGATGCGGGCGGTGCCGCGTTCGCAGACCACCTCCGCCTGGACCTGGTAACCGAAGCCGCAGTTGACGAAGATCTCCACGTCGACGACCGCGCCGCCGTCCGTCTCGAACACCACGAACTGCGGGTCCTGGAGGTCCTCCGGCGCGTTCACGGACGGTCTCGGCCGCAGCACGGTGACGGCGGTGATCTCCTGGCCGAGCAGCCAGCGGGTCACGTCCGTCTCGTGCGCCACCGAGTCGCTGACGAGCATGTCGCTGGTGAAGAAGGGCGGGCTGGCCGCGTTGCGGTGCCGGTTGTGCACCATCAGCGGACGGCCCAGCTGACCTGTCTCCAGCAGGGACTTGAGCTTCATGTACTCGGCGTCGTAGCGTCGCATGAATCCGACCTGGATCCGGCGGTGGCCCAGCTTCAGCTCGGCCTCCAGCACCCGCAGTGCCGACGCCGAGTCCGGGGTGAGCGGCTTCTCGCACAGGACCGGGAGATCGCGTTCGAGGGCGGCGAGCAGTGCCCCCTCGTGGGCCGGCCCCGACGAGGCGATCAGTACGGCGTCGACGTCGGGTGCCGCGAGTGCCGTCGCCGCGTCGGTGTAGGCGGTGCAGCCGTCGACGCGGGCCGCGACGGCCTTGGCCCGCTCCGCGTCGACGTCCACGACGGCGCTCACCCGTGCGCCGCTGATGACCTCTTCGAGACGGCGCACATGGTCGGCGCCCATCTTTCCCGTACCGATGACCGCGACTTGGAGCGGTGCACGCTGGGTCATGACCGTCCTCTCGGACTTCGCAGGATCAGGCTCCGCAGGATCGGACTGCGCAGGATCGGCAGCCGTGGGGATCAAGCTCCGCAGGACCGCAGGAACTTGCGGGTGCGTACGGCGATCGGCAGCGGCTTGTCCGGCTCGCACGGGTACATGTCCTGCTCGACGATCGCGAACAGCTCCACGCCGAGCTTCTGCGCGGCCACCAGTACCGGCTCCAACTCCGGTACACCGGAGGGCGGTTCGCACATCACCCCGCGCTGCACCGCCGGCCCGAACGGCACCTCGTTCGCCACGACGTCGGCGAGGATCGCCGGGTCGACCTGCTTGAGGTGGAGGTAGCCGATGCGTTCGCCGTACGTCTCGATCAGCTTGACGCTGTCGCCGCCGCAGTAGGCGTAGTGACCGGTGTCCAGGCAGAGGTTGACGAGTTCGGAGTCGGTCGAGTCCAGGAAGTGCTCGACGTGGTCCTCGGTGTCGAGGTGGGTGTCGGCGTGCGGGTGCACGACGATGTCGAGGCCGTACGCCTCCTTCACCTCATGGCCGAGCCGCTCCATGCCCTTGGTGAGGTGGGCCCACTGCTCGTGGGTCAGCTCCGGGGGTTCGAGGATCTCGGCGGTCTTGTCGTCGCGCCAGAACGACGGGATGACGACGAGATGCTGCGCGCCCATGGCCTGGGTGAGGGCGGCGACCTGGCTGACGTGCTCCCAGGTCGACTCCCACACGGAGGGGCCGCGGTGCAGACCGGTGAAGACCGTGCCGGCCGACACCTTGAGGTCCCTCCTGGCCACCTCGTCCGTCAGCCGGGCCGGATCGGTGGGCAGATAGCCGTAGGGGCCCAACTCGATCCAGGAGTAGCCCGCTTGGGCGACCTCGTCCAGGAAGCGTTCCCAGGGGACCTGCTGGGGGTCGTCGGGGAACCAGACGCCCCAGGAGTCGGGGGCGGAGCCGACCCGGATGCGGTCCAGGGCGGTCACGACGCGTCTTCCTTGGTCGTCGCCACCGGCGCCTTGAGGTCCTGCTCCTCGGGGAGCTCCTCGACGTCGACGCCGCGGACCTGCGACAACTCGTGCTTGAGGGCGGCCAGTTCGGAGCCGCCTGCCATGTGGTTGGTGAGCTCTTCGAGGCTGACCTCGTCGCGGGAGGCGTTGAGCTCCATGGTGCCCAGCCGCAGGACGCTGAAGTGGTCGCCGACCATGTAGGCGTGGTGGGGGTTGTGGGTGATGAAGATGACGCCGAGGCCGCGGTCGCGGGCGGCGGCGATGTACTTCAGCACGACACCGGACTGCTTGACGCCCAGGGCGGCGGTCGGCTCGTCCAGGATCAGGACGCGGGCGCCGAAGTAGACGGCGCGGGCGATGGCGACGCACTGGCGCTGTCCGCCGGAGAGGGTGCCGATGGGCTGGTCCATGTCGTCCAGGACGATGCCCATGTTGCGCAGCTCTTCGTCGGCGGTCTTCTTCATCTTCTCGATGTCGAGACGGCGCACGGGCCAGGGGCCCTTGGTGATCTCGGAGCCGAGGAAGAAGTTGCGCCACACCGGCATCAGCGGGACCACGGCGAGGTCCTGGTAGACGGTGGCGATGCCCTTGTCGAGGGCCTCGCGGGGGGTGGAGAAGCGCACCGGGGAGCCGTCGACGAGGAACTCGCCCTCGGTGTGCTGGTGCAGCCCGGAGATGATCTTGATGAGGGTGGACTTGCCTGCGCCGTTGTCACCGAGCACACAGGTGACCTGGCTGGGGAAGACCTTCAGGTCGACACCGTGCAGGGCACGGATGTTGCCGTACGACTTGCCGGCGTTGCGGAGTTCGACGATCGCCCCGTCGGTGGCGGGGGCGTCGTCGGCGAGGACGGCTCCGTGGGTGCCGGCTTCGTTGCTGGATGTCATTGCGGTCACCTCCGGGTCGCCGTACGGCTGACCCACAGATTGATCAGGACGGCGCCGAGCAGCATCACGCCGAGGAAGGCCTTGAACCAGTCCGGGTTCCAGCCGGCGTAGACGATGCCCTGCTGCACCATGCCGAACATGAACGCACCGAAGACCGGGCCGATCGCGGAACCGGCGCCGCCGGTCAGCAGACAGCCGCCGATCACCGCGGCGGAGATGTAGATGAGCTCCTGGCCCACGCCCTCGCCGGACTGCACGGTGTTGAAGGAGAACAGGTTGTGCATGCCGACGAACCAGGCGCCGAAGCCGACCAGCATGAACAGGGAGATCTTCGTGAAGGTCACCGGGACACCGACGGCCCGCGCGGAGTCCTTGTTGCCGCCGACGGCGAAGACCCAGTTGCCGTACTTGGTGCGCAGCAGCACCCAGGTCGCCAGCGCGGCGAAGACCAGCCAGTAGACGATGGTGATCTTGATCTGGACGCCGCCGACCTCGAAGGACGAGGCGAAGACCTTCTTGGCCCCTGCGAAGCCGTCCATGGTGCTGATGTCGTCGGTGGCCACGTTGTCGGTGACCAGCTTGGTCACCGCGAGGTTGACGCCCTGGAGGATCAGGAACGTGCCCAGGGTGATCAGGAAGCTGGGCAGACCGGTCTTGACCACCAGCCAGCCGTTGAGGAACCCGATCGCCAGCGACACGATCAGCGCGGCGATGACGCCCGCCCAGACGTTCAGGGTGAGCTGGTAGGCGAGCATGCTCGCGGTGAGCGCCGAGGTGATGACCGCGACACCGGAGGAAAGGTCGAACTCGCCGCCGATCATCAGCAGCGCGACCGGGAGCGCCATGATCCCGATGGTGGACGACTGATACAGGATGTTGGCCATCGAGCTGCCGTCGCGCACCGGCGGGGCGGTGATGAGGAAGAACACCCACACCGCCATGGCACCGAGGAAGACACCGACATCGGGGCGGCCCAACAGGCGCAGCGCCAGGGATCGTTGAGCGGTCCGGCCGTCGGTCTCCTTCGGGCCGGGGGCCGGCGGTGTGGTCACCGCCGGCTCGGCATGCTGGGTCATACCCATCACCGGGTGCCCTTCGCGGCGAACGCCGCCACCTTGTCGACGTTGGTCTTGTCCACGAAGGCCGGGCCGGTCAGCACGGGCTGCTCGCCGCCGCCCATGTAGTTGCCGTTGTTCTTGTAGAGCCACAGCGAGTCGATCGCCAAGTAGCCCTGCAGGTACGGCTGCTGGTCGACCGCGAACTCGATGGTGCCCTTGTTGATGGCGCCCGTCAGGTCCTTGTTGAGGTCGAAGGTGGCGATCTTCGCCTTGCTGCCCGCGTCGGACACCGACTGCACCGCGGTCAGCGCGAACGGGGCGCCGAGGGTGACGATGTAGTCGATGGACTTGTCCTGGCTGAGCTTGGCGGTGATCGTCGACGTCACGGACGGCATGTCCGTACCGTTGACGTTCAGCGTCTGCAGCTTGCCGTCGAAGGTCTTGTCGACACCCTGGCAACGCTGGGTCAGGCCGATGTTGCCCTGCTCCTGGACGACACAGACGGCGCTCTTGGCACCGGCCTCGTTCAGTCGCTTGCCGAGCGCCTCACCGGCGACGGTCTCGTCCTGGCCGAAGAACTCCATCAGGCCGAGCTTCTGCCACTCGCTGACACCGGAGTTGAGGCCGACCACGGGTATGCCGGCCGTCTTCGCCTTGGCGATGACATCCTTGAGGGCGTCCGGCTTGGCGAGGGTCACCGCGATGCCGTCGACCTTCTGGTCGATGGCGTTCTGGATGAGGCCGGCCTGCTTGGCGGCGCTGGGGTCGTTGGAGTAGATCAGCTTGACGTTGTCCTTGGCCGCGGCGGCCTCGGCGCCCTTGCGGACGATGTCCCAGAAGGTGTCGCCGGCCGACTGGTGCGTCACGAGCGCGACCGTCATACGAGGAGTGCTGGCCTTGCCGGCGGAGGCGCCGTCCGCGCTCTCCTCGGACTTCTTGCCCCCGGAACTGCTGGAGCAGCCGGCGAGGGTCAGAGCAGCTGCCGCAGCGATCGCCACAATCGGGGCGAATCTACGGGAGCGGGAGTGCGAAGAGCGGTCCATCTTTCCTGCACCTCACTGTGCTTCACGGGGGAAAGGGAGAGAGATCTCGGGGGATTCCGAGGCCCGGGATCTTGGCATGTCCGGGTCGCGAGCCGCAAATACGAAGGTTGTACTGGGACGGGATCCAATCCCTTGATGGACCCACTGTCAAGACTTTGTTAAGACATCATTTCACAAGCAGGTCCGAATGTAAGTACAAAGTATTGACAGGCTCGACCTCCGAGGCCTACACCTGGGAGGCGACAGGCCCCCTGGGACTCGAGGAGTGTCACGCATGACCGATTCATCCCAGCCCTTCGACTTGATCACGATCGGCCGCATAGGAGTTGATCTTTACCCACTCCAGTCTGGCGTGCCACTGGGTGATGTGCAGAACTTCGGAAAGTTTCTGGGCGGTTCCGCGGCGAACGTTTCGGTGGCGGCCGCGCGCCTCGGCCGTTCCAGCGCCGTGATCACCCGCACCGGCGACGACCCCTTCGGCACCTATCTCCACACCGCGCTCAAGGAGTTCGGCGTCGACGACCGCTGGGTGACATCGGTGGCCGGGTACCCGACGCCGCTGACGTTCTGCGAGATCTTCCCGCCGGACGACTTCCCGCTGTACTTCTACCGCCGGCCCAAGGCTCCCGACCTGGAGATCCACACGGATGAGCTGGACTACTTCGCGATCCGCGCGGCCCGCATCTTCTGGATCACCGGCACCGGTCTGAGCGAGGAGCCCAGCCGCTCGGCCACGCTCGCCGCGCTGAAGGCCCGCGCCAAGGCGGGCACCACCGTCTTCGACCTCGACTGGCGCCCCATGTTCTGGAGTGACCCCGAGGAGGCCCGCCCGTACTACGCGGAAGCCCTGCGCCACGTGACCGTCGCGGTCGGCAACCTCGACGAGTGCGAGATCGCCACCGGCGTCCGCGAACCCCGCGCCTGCGCGGAGGCCCTGCTCGCGGCGGGAGTCGAGCTGGCCGTCGTCAAGCAAGGTCCCAAGGGCGTGCTCGCGGTCCATCGCGACGGCAGGACCGCCGAGGTCCCGCCGGTCCCGGTCGAGGTGGTCAACGGTCTCGGCGCGGGCGACGCGTTCGGCGGCTCGCTCTGCCACGGTCTGCTGTCCGGCTGGGAGCTGGAGCGGATCATGCGGTACGCCAACGCGGCCGGCGCCCTCGTCGCCTCCCGTCTCGCCTGCTCCTCGGCGATGCCGACGGCGGCCGAGGTCGAGGGCCTGCTGAACGGAGTGTCGTCTTGAGCACCGGCATCCGCGACCTCGTCTCCCTCAGGGCCCGGCATCCGGAGGCGATCGCCGAGGCGGCCGCCCGCCGTGTGCGGCGCCCGCTGCTGGGCGACAGCGGCCGGCTGATGATCGTGGCCGCCGACCATCCGGCCCGTGGCGCTCTCGGCGTCGGCGACCGCAGGCTCGCCATGGCCGACCGCGCCGACCTGCTGGAACGCCTCTGTGTCGCCCTGTCGCGCCCGGGCGTGGACGGGGTGCTGGCCACCGCGGACATCCTGGAGGACCTGCTCCTGCTCGGCGTGCTGGAGAACAAGGTCGTCATGGGCTCGATGAACCGCGGCGGCCTCGCGGGCGCCGCCTTCGAGCTGGACGACCGTTTCACCGGCCACCGCGCCCAGGACCTCGCCCGGCTCCGCTTCGACGCGGGCAAGCTGCTGCTGCGCATCGACTACGACGACCCGGGCTCGCTGACCACGCTGGAGTCGACGGCCCGCGCGATCGACGACATGGCGGCCCACCGGCTCCCCCTGTTCGTGGAACCGTTCATCTCCCGGCGGCTCGACGGCAGGGTCGTCAACGACCTCTCCCCCGAGGCCGTCATCAGGTCGATCGCCATCGCCTCGGGCCTCGGCGGCACCTCCGCGTACACCTGGCTGAAGCTGCCCGTGACCCACGACCCGGACGACATGGCGGAGGTCCTGGAGACCTCCACCCTGCCCGCGGTGCTGCTGGGCGGCGAGGTGGACGACCAGGAGGCCGCCTACGAGCGCTGGCGCAAGGCCCTCCGGCTGCCGACGGTCCAGGGCATGGTCGTGGGCCGCTCCCTGCTCTACCCGGCCGAGGGCAGCGTGGAGACGGCGGTCGACACGGCCGTCGGGCTGCTGTGACACGAGAGGCACGGAAGACACGGAGGCACCGATGACGTATCACCTTCCCGCGGGAAAGGCCCTCGGCGGCCCCTACCTGGTCGACGTGTCCCCCGAGTCGGCCGGCTGGGGCTACTCCGCTCTCCGCGTCCTGGAGCTGCCGCCGGGCGGCACCCACATCTTCGACACCGGCGAGAGCGAGTGGATCGTCCTCCCCCTGGCGGGCGGCTGCACGGTGACCACGGCCGACGAGTTCGGCGGTGACACGTTCCAACTCCACGGCCGCGAAAGCGTGTTCACGGGCGTCAGCGACTTCGCGTACGTCCCACGCGATTCCCGTACGACGGTCTCGACGGCCGGCGGCGGACGGTTCGCCCTCACCGGCGCGCGCTGCACGAGGCGGCTGCCCGCCCGCTACGGACCGGCCTCCGACGTACCGGTGGAGCTGCGCGGCAGGGGCAACTGCTCCCGGCAGGTCAACAACTTCGGTGCGGCCGCCCGCGCCGGAGGCGCTGATGGACAGGGTTTCGAGTGCGACAAGCTGATCGCCGTCGAGGTGCTCACCCCCGGCGGCAACTGGTCGTCCTTCCCGCCCCACAAGCACGACGAGCACCGTCCGGGTGAGGAGTCGGTGCTCGAGGAGATCTACTACTTCGAGATCGACGGCCCGGGCGGCTGCGGCTACCAACGCGTCTCACCGTCCGGCCGGGGCCGCAACACCGACGTCCTGGCCGAAGTGCGCGGCGGCGACGTCGTGTTGATCCCGGACGGCTGGCACGGGCCCTCCATGGCCGTGCCCGGTCACCACATGTACTACCTCAACGTAATGGCGGGCCCCGAGGCCGAGCGCGTCTGGCTGATCTGCGACCACCCGGACCACGCCGGCATCCGCGACACCTGGCCCGACCAGCCGGTCGACCCCCGACTCCCCCTCTACACGGCACCGGAGAAGTCCTGATGAGCACGCCCACCCGCCGCCTGACCGTCGCCCAAGCCCTGGTGCGGTTCCTGTCCGTCCAGTACACCGAGCGGGACGGGGTGCGGCACCGGCTGATCGCCGGGACCTGGGGCATCTTCGGCCACGGCAACGTGGCGGGCCTCGGGCAGGCGCTGCTGGAGGCCGGTGAGGGGGTGATGCCGTTCCACCAGGGCCGCAACGAGCAGTCCATGGTGCACGCGGCCGTCGGTCACGCCCGCCACCTCGACCGGCTCTCCGCGCAGGCCGTGACGACATCCATCGGCCCGGGCGCGACGAACCTGGTCACCGGCGCCGCCCTGGCGACGATCAATCGCATCCCGGTCCTGCTCCTGCCCGGCGACTACTTCGCCACCCGCACCGCCGACCCGCTCCTCCAGCAGCTGGAGCACCCGACGGAGGCGGACGTGTCGGTCAACGACACCCTGCGCCCGGTCTCCCGCTGGTTCGACCGCGTCACCCGTCCGGAAGCCCTGATCCCCTCGGCCCTCAACGCCATGCGGATCCTCGCCGACCCCGCGGAGACCGGCGCCGTCACCCTCGCCCTCCCCCAGGACGTGCAGGCGGAGGCCCACGACTGGCCGGAGGAGTTCTTCGCCGACCGCGTGTGGCGCGTACGGCGTCCCGCTCCCGATCCCGTCGAGCTGGCCGAGGCGGTGCGTGCCGTACGATCCGCATCCCGCCCCCTGATCGTCGCGGGCGGCGGCATCCACCACAGCAAGGCGGAGGAGGCGCTGAAGGCGCTCGTGGACGCCACCGGCATCCCGGTCGCCTCGACACAGGCCGGCAAGGGCTCGCTGCGCCACGACCACCCCGCCGACCTCGGCGGCATCGGACACACCGGTACGTCGGTCAGCGACGACCTGGCCCGCACCGCGGACCTGGTGATCGGGGTGGGGACGAGGTACACGGACTTCACCACCGCCTCCGGCACGCTCTTCCTCGACCCCGACGTCCGGTTCCTCAACCTCAACATCACCGGCTTCGACGCCCACAAACTCGCGGCGCGAACGCTGGTCTGCGACGCCCGGGCGGGGCTCACTGCGTTGACGGAGGCGTTGTCCGGTCACCGTGTGGACCCGGCCTACGAGTCCGAGTACCGCTCCGGCAGGGAACGCTGGGAGCAGGTGGTCGACGCGGCTTTCGGCGCCGCCGACGAGCACGCCGTCCCGACCCAGACCCAGCTCCTCGGCGCCCTCGACGCGGTCGTCGGCGACGAGGACGTGGTGATCAACGCGGCGGGCTCGCTCCCCGGCGACCTGCACAAGCTCTGGCGGGCCCGCAGCCCCCGCCAGTACCACCTGGAGTACGGCTACTCCTGCATGGGCTACGAGATCCCGGCCGCGATCGGCGTCCAGCAGGCGAGCCCCGGCACACCCGTGTGGGCGCTGGTCGGCGACGGCACCTATCTGATGATGCCCACCGAGATCGTCACGGCCGTCCAGGAGAGCCTGCCGATCAACCTGGTCCTCATCCAGAACCACGGCTACGCCTCCATCGGCGGCCTCTCCGAGACGGTCGGCGCAGAGCGCTTCGGCACCGCCTACCGCTACCGCGCCGCCGACGGCACCTTCTCCGGCGCCCCGCTCCCCGTCGACCTCGCCGCCAACGCGGCCAGCCTCGGCATGGACGTACTGCGCGCCAAGACGGTGCGCGAACTGCGGGAGGCACTGGCCGCGGCCCGCGCCTCCGACCGGCCGACCTGTGTGTACGTCGAGACCGACACCGCCAACCCGGCCGCTCCCCCGACCGAGGCCTGGTGGGACGTGCCGGTCGCCGAGGTCGCCTCCCGCGAGGCGGCCGTACAGGCCCGCGGGGAGTACGACCACCAGGTCGCCGACCGCCGCCGCCACCTCTGAACCACCGCTCATGAAAGGCCCCGCACCATGAAGACCCTCACCCACTGGATCGACGGCAAGCCCGTCGAAGGCCTCTCCGGCCGCCACGGCGCCGTCTACAACCCGGCGACCGGCGCACAGGAGAAGCAGGTCGCGTTCGCGACGGTCGACGAGGTGGACGCCGCCGTGGCCTCCGCCAAAGCCGCCTTCGAGAGCTGGGGCACCTCCTCGCTGGCCAGGCGCACGGCGGTCCTCTTCAAGTACCGCGAGCTCCTGGACGCCCACCGCGACGAGATCGCCGGGCTGATCACCGCCGAGCACGGCAAGGTGCACAGCGACGCGCTCGGCGAGGTGGCGCGCGGCATGGAGATCGTGGAGCTGGCCTGCGGGATCAGCGTGCAGCTGAAGGGCGAGCTGTCGACGCAGGTCTCGACCCGGGTCGACGTCGCCTCGATCCGGCAGCCGCTGGGCGTGGTCGCGGGCATCACTCCGTTCAACTTCCCGGCCATGGTGCCGATGTGGATGTTCCCGCTCGCCATCGCCTGCGGGAACACCTTCGTGCTCAAGCCCAGCGAGAAGGACCCCTCGGCCTCCTTCCGACTGGCCGAACTCGCCTCCGAGGCGGGCCTGCCGGACGGTGTCCTCAACATCGTGCAGGGCGACAAGGTGGCCGTCGACCGTCTCCTGGAGCACCCCGACATCGAGGCGGTCTCCTTCGTCGGCTCGACACCGATCGCCAAGTACATCCAGCTCAGGGCGGTCGAGCACGGCAAGCGTGTGCAGGCCCTCGGTGGCGCCAAGAACCACATGCTGGTGCTGCCCGACGCCGACCTGGACTTCGCCGCCGACCAGGCGATCAACGCGGCGTACGGCTCGGCGGGCGAGCGCTGCATGGCCGTTTCGGTGGTCGTGGCGGTCGGCGACACGGGTGACGAACTGGTCGGCAAGATCGCCGAGCGCGCGGAGAACCTGAAGATCGGCCCCGGCAACGACCCGTCGAGCGAGATGGGCCCGCTGATCACGCGCGAGCACCGCGACAAGGTGGCGTCCTACGTGACGTCGGCCGCCGAGCAGGGCGCGGTGGTCGTCGTCGACGGCACCGGACACTCCGTCGAGGGTCACGAGGACGGCTTCTTCCTCGGCGTCTCGCTGCTGGACAAGGTGCCGCTGACGGCGGACGCCTACCGGGACGAGATCTTCGGTCCCGTCCTGGTCGTGGTGCGCGCCGAGTCGTACGACGAGGCCATCAAACTGATCAACGACTCCCGTTGGGGCAACGGCACCGCGATCTTCACCCGGGACGGCGGCGCCGCCCGCCGCTTCCAGCTGGAGGTCAAGGCGGGCATGGTCGGCGTGAACGTGCCGATCCCGGTCCCGGTCGGCTACCACTCCTTCGGCGGCTGGAAGGACTCCCTCTTCGGCGATCTGCACGTCTACGGCAATGACGGAGTCGCCTTCTACACCCAGGGGAAGGTGATCACCACGCGCTGGCCGGACCCGGCCGACGCGGGCATCAACCTCGGGTTCCCCAGCCACTCCTGACGCTTCCTCAGAAGGGAGGGACGTTCCATGGCGAAGACCGGCGGCTCCTCACGTGCCGCTACCGCCCCCGCGCTCGATTCCCTGGACTTCGCCCTGGACCGGGGCAGTCCGGTGCCGCTCTACTACCAGCTCGCCCAGCAGCTGGAGGCGGCGATCGAGCACGGGGCCCTCGCCCCGGGAAACCTCCTGGGCAACGAGATAGACCTGTCCGTACGCCTCGGCCTGTCCCGGCCGACGGTCCGGCAGGCGATCCAGTCCCTCGTCGACAAGGGGCTGCTGGTCCGGCGGCGCGGGGTGGGCACGCAGGTGGTGCACAGCCAGGTCAAGCGCGGCCTCGAACTGAGCAGCCTCTACGACGACTTGGAAGCTGCCGGACAGGGGCCGACCACGGTGGTGGTGCGCAACGAGCACACCCCGGCATCCGCCGACGTGGCCGCCGCGCTCGGTGTCGCGGAGGGCAGCGACGTCGTCGTCCTGGAGCGGCTGCGCGCCACACACGGCCAGCCGGTCGCGATCCTGTGCAACTACCTGCCCGCGACACTCCTCGAACTCGACTCCGCCCGGCTGGAGTCGACGGGCCTGTACCGGCTGATGCGTTCGGCGGGCATCACCCTGCACAGTGCCCGCCAGACCATAGGGGCCCGCTGCGCCACCGCCGAGGAGGCGGCACGCCTGGACGAGAAGGCCGGGGCCGCGCTGCTGACGATGCAGCGCACGGCCTACGACGACACGGGCCGGCCGGTCGAGTACGGGACGCACATCTACCGTGCGTCCCGGTACGCGTTCGACTTCCAGCTGCTGGTCAGGTCCTGAGGCTCGCGGTGAACGGCGTGACCGGCCGCTCCTTGCGTTCGCCGTCCACGGTGATGTCGACGGCCTCGTTGTAGAAGGCGAGGAGTCCCCTGACCGGGGCCACCGCGAGCAGTGGCTCCGGGTAACTCCACAGGATGTTGCGGGGGATGTCGCCCTCGCCGCGCCAACTCCAGTACTCGGCCGTGCCCTTGTACGGGCAGCCGGTGCGGTGGTCGGTCGCGGTGAACAGGTCGAGGCGGATGTCCTCGCGGGGGATGTAGTACCGCGTGGGCAGCGAGGTCTCGAAGAGCAGTACCGGTCGCCGGCTGTCGGCGACGACGGTGCCGGCGATCTCGACCACCACATGGCGGCTGCTGGGCAGGGCGTCCACCCGTTTGTGCGGGTCACGGGGGTGGACGAAGATCTCTTCCTCCTCCTCGTACCAGTGGTCCAGGCCGCTGTCCCAGTGCCGGAACCACTCGAAGGCGATGTGCCCGGCGAGGTCGTCGGCCGGGAAGGTCCACGCCGCGTTCTCCACGAGCTCGCCGCCGACCTCGAGGTCGTAGAAGGTCCGCGATCCCGTGTGGGCGCCGGTGCGCGGGTTCTTCGCCGGGCGGAGGAGGTCCGTGCGGACCTCCTCGCGGGGGAACGCGTAACACGGGACGGGGACGCCGGGCTCCCAGACGAGGACCGGGTGGCGGCTGTCGACGACGGCGACGTCGCGTTTGCAGCCACGCACCCAGCGTTCACCGGGCTCCCAGAGCAGGCCTTCGGGCGTGGAGCGGATCGTCTTTGCGAACGGATGCGAGGTCATGGCCGGCACTCCTTCGGCTCCCTCACGAGCCTAGTGCGCCCCGTCCAGCCGGGCCCGCTGCTCCTCGGTCAGCTCCAGGTCGATCGCGGCCAGGTTCTCCTCCAGCTGAGCCACCGAGGACACCCCGGCCAGCGGGAGGATCGGCAGTGTGCCGCCGATCTGCCAGGCCAGGACGACCTGGTTGACGGTCGCCCCGGTCTCGCGGGCCACGTCGTGCAGGACCTGGAGGCGGGCCGCGGTGCCGGGGTGGTCGAAGTCGGCGGGGAGACGGTCCGGGTGCGTGTAGGCGCCCTTGAGCAGGGGCGAGTAGGCGACCAGGGTCAGGCCGGGCTCCTCGCGCAGATAGCCGAGGAGGTCGGGTCCCGCGTGGCCGAGGCTGCCGTCGGGGAAGAGGTCCGCGGGGACGTCGTAGCGCGGGCGGAGGTGGCTGTGGGCGTACTGGAACACCTCGTAGCCGGGCAGCCCGGCCGCGGCGGCGATCGACCGGGCGCGCTCGACCCGCCACACGGCGTGGTTGCTGACGCCGAGGAGGCCGACCGTGCCCTCGGCGACCAGTTCGGCGAAGCCCTCGACGGTCTCCCGCAGGGGCACCGCGTGGTCCTCGATATGGGCGTAGAGCAGATCCAGCTTGTCCACGCCGAGCCGTTCCCGGCTGCGCTCGGCGGCCTCGCGGATCACCTTCGCGGACAGGCCCTCCGAGTTGTCGACATAGCTGGTGCCGGGGGCGAGCGGGCGGGCGCCGAGCTTGGTGGCGATCACGATCTCGCCGCCGATGCCGCGGCTGCGCCGCCAGCGCCCGAGAAGCTCCTCGCTCTGGCCGCCCTGGCCGCCGTCGATCCAGAAGGCGTAGTTGTCGGAGGTGTCGATGAAGTTCCCGCCGGCCTCGACATAGCGGTCGAGCACGGCGAAGGCGGTCTCCTCGTCGGTGCGCGAGCCGAACAGCATCGCGCCGAGGGCGAGCACACTGACCTCGCGGCGGGTCTTCGGGTCGGTGCCGATGGTGCGGTACTTCATGGGAAATCCCTCCCGTTCACGCATCCGCATTCGGGGTGCGCGAACGGGAGTCTGCAACTTGAAGTGCACTTCAGGGCAAGGGGATTCACGCCTTACCGGCGAACGGTCCCTCCAGAGCCGCCCATTGCAGCAGCATGATGGTCTTCGCGTCGGCGATCTCCCCCGCGCGGATCATCTCCAGGGCCCGGCGGAAGGGCAGTTCGAGGATCTCGATGTCCTCGCCCTCCTCGTCCAGGCCGCCGCCCTCGTGGGTGTGGGTCGAGGGGCCGTACTCGGCGGCGTAGAAGCTGACCCGTTCGGTCACGGACCCCGGGCTCATGTAGACGTCGAAGACGTGCCGGACCTCGCCGATGGTGTGCCCGGTCTCCTCGATCACCTCACGCCGTACCGCGATCTCCGGATGCTCGTCATCGTCGTCGAGCAGCCCGCCCGGCGTCTCGACCAGCATGCCGTCGGGGTGACCGTTGACGTAGACGGGGAAGCGGAACTGCCGTGTGAGGAGGACGGTTTCGCGTTCGGCGTCGTAGAGCAGCATGGTGGCGCCGTTGCCGCGGTCGTGGGTCTCGCGCTGCTGGGTGCTCCAACTGCCGTCGGCGAGCTGGAGGTCGAAGGTGGTGGCCCGCTCGACGTACCAGTGGCTGGACAGGAGTTTCACGTCGCGGACCTTGACGCGGGGGTTGCCGGTCAGGTCGAGGCCGGTGCGGTTGAGTCCGGTGCGGCCCCGGCCGTCGGGAGTGTCGATGCCGGCGGTCATCGGGCGTCCCGGGTCGGGCGGAAGATCAAGATGTTCATGTCTCCCTGTCTATCAGCCCCGGGAGCTTCGGTGCGGGCACCGCCGAGAAGGCCTTCGAGCGGACGCACCACGGAGACGTCCCACGCTCCGTGGTGCTCCTCCGGGCTCAGCTCACATGCGCACCTTGGCGGTCATGGAGAACTCGTCGGCCTCGGCGAGGTCGAAGTCGCCGTGGTCGCTGCCGAGCCCCTGCGCCACCAGCGCCGCCGCCGCACTGCCCAGAATGGCGGCCTCCCGCGGCGTGCGGTCGAGGCTGATGCCGCGCAGGAAGCCGGCGGAGAAGGCGTCGCCGCATCCGGTCGTGTCGACGACGTCGATCTCGAAGGCGGGGACGCTCTCGGTGCCCTCGGCGGTCACCAGCAGCGCGCCCTCACCGCCACGGGTGACGGCGACGAGCCCGGCCCCGGCGGCGACCAGCTTCTTCGCGCCGGTCACGAGGTCGTCCTCGCCGCTGAAGCCGAGCACCTGGTCGTCGTTGGGCAGCAGGTAGTCGACGTACGGGAGCAACGGCTCGATCTGGTCGAAGGTGCCGAGCTCACCGGGGGCGAGAAGGTCCACGGAGGTGACGACGTCATGCTCCTTGGCGTGCGCCAGGATGCGCGCGGCGACATCGGCGCCGATCAACTCCGGTCCGCCCAGGTGGAGATGGGTCGCCTCGGCGACCGCGTCCCAGGGGACGTCGTCGAGGCCGTAGGTGATGTTGGCGCCGAGGAGGTGGAGGGAGGGGCGGTCGCCGTTGGGGCGGATGGGCAGGACGCTCGCGGAGGTGGAGGTGTCGATACGGCGGACGAGCAACCCGGTGTCGATGCCGGCCTTGTCGAGCAGCTGCACCAGCAGGTCGCCCGTCGGGTCGGTGCCGATCGCTCCGGCGGTACGCACCCGCGCGCCGAGCTTGGCGAGGGTGAGCGCGGTGCCGGCGGCCGTACCGGCGGCGGTCATGCGGATGTCATCCACCAGGGTGGCGCCCTGCCCCTCGGGTATGGCCTCCACCGGCCGTACCAGTACGTCCAGTACGTGCACGCCCATCGTGACGACCTTCATCAGGTTCCCTCCTGCACAGGTGGTACGGATTGTGTGGTGCCGTAATTGCGCGCGATGGCGGCCTCGATGACCGCGAGTTGCTGCTGTTCGTCGAGGACGCGGGGCTGCCCGAGGGCGGCCGCGCTCTGATACACCCCGCAGGCCCACTCCAGCAGCAAGGCGTGCTCGACCGCCTTGTCGAGCGTGGGCGCGTGGGTGACCGCGCCGTGGTTGGCCATCAGTGCTCCGCCGCGGCCCTCCAGTGCGGTGAGCACCGACTCGGCGAGCTCCGGGGTGCCGAAGGTGGCGTACGGTGCCACGCGTACGGTGCCGCCGAGGGTGAGCAACTGGTAGTGGATGCAGGGCAGTTCGTCGAGGACGAGGGAGAGCGCGGTCGCCATGGGCGCATGGGTGTGGACGACGGCGCCGGTGCCGTAGCGGTGGTAGACACCGAGGTGCAGGTCCAGTTCCGAGGTCGGCCGGAGGGATCCGGACACGATCTTTCCGTCGAGGTCGACGACGGTCACCTGGTCCGGGGTGAGGTCGGCGAGGACCGCGCCGGTGGCGGTGATCGCGACCCGGTCGTCCGTGCGCACGCTGACGTTCCCGGCCGTGCCGATGAGGAGTCCCTCGGCGCCCAGCCGACGGCAGGCGTCGGCAACGGCGGCCCGCTCCCCGCTCCACGCCGAGCTTGAGTCGGTCATGCGCGCGACGCTAACCTAAACGTGAAACAAAGTCACGTTCACGTTCGGAGGTTGTTGCGTGGCCGATCCCATCGCGGACACCGACTGGGCGGCGGGCGTCGCCTCGCTGCGCCGCACGCCCCAGCAGGCCCGTAGCAAGGCCCGGCTCGCCCGGGTCCTGGAGACCGCCGAGCGCGTGCTGGTCGAGGAGGGCGTCGAGGCGCTCACCACGACCCGGATCGCGGCCGAGGCGAGGGTCTCGGTCGGCTCGCTGTACCAGTACCTGCCGGACCGGGGCGCGATCATCGAGGCCCTCGCGGCCGGGTACTTCGCGAAGCTGGAAACCGCGATGGACGACCTGGTCGGCGCGGCCGCCGCACAGCGCTGGGACGACCCGGTCGGCATCCTCATCGACGCGTTCGCCTCCATCTACCGCACCGAACACGGCTTCCGAGCCCTGTGGTTCGGCAGCGGACTGACCGAACAGACGCGCGCCGCCGACCGCGAGCACAAGCGCCGTATGGCCGACGGCATCCGCCGTATCCTCCTCGCCCTCGACCTCGCCGAGGACGACGAGGCGCTGGCCCGCACATGTCACGCGGCGATGCTGGCGGCCGACGCTCTCGCCCAGGAGGCGTTCCGGCGGGACAGGGCGGGGGACGCGGCGCTGCTGGACGAGGCGAAGGTCATGCTGCGGGGGTATCTGGGGGATGTGGCGGCGCGCTATCGGGGCGGGGCTTCACAGGGCGACCGCTGAAACGCGACCGGCGGACCTGCCTCAGGCAGATCCGCCGGTGAACACCGTCGGGACGACAGGATTTGAACCTGCGACCCCTTGACCCCCAGTCAAGTGCGCTACCAAGCTGCGCCACGTCCCGGTGCGTTTTCGCGCGGTGAACCGCGTGATCGCGCGAAGAGCACTTTACCCCACGTGGTGGGCCGCTTCGAAGACGGCCCGGGCCGCGCGGGACAATCGGGATATGGGCAGTACACCTTCAGGACAGCAGGCCGACGCCAGGGACCGCGACGACGAGGGGCGGGCGCGCAACGCCCGGCCCCGGGACGGGCTCGGGCGCCCCCTGCCGTACGGCGCGGACGGCGTCGAGCGGCAACCGGAGGGGGTCGTACGCACCCCCGAGCGGAGCGTCGCGGAAGCACAGGAGCTGCTGGACGCGGGCAAGCCCTTCCATGCGCACGAGGTCTTCGAGGACGCCTGGAAGTCCGGGCCCGAGGAGGAGCGGGCCCTGTGGCGGGGCCTGGCCCAGCTCGCGGTCGGCCTCACGCACGCGGCCCGGGGCAACGTCACCGGCGGGGCTCGGCTGCTGCGGCGCGGGGCGGGGGCGATCGAGGAGTGGGCGTCCGGTGCGGAGCCGAAGCAGCCGTACGGGATGGATCTGGCCGGGCTCGCGGTGTGGGCGAGGGAGCTGGCGGAGGATGTGGAGCGCGGCGGCGAGCCCGTGGACGCGGAGGTCCGGGCACCGCGCCTGCGGCAGTGACACCGGACGCGGCCCTTGTCCTGAACGCCTCCGGTCCTGGGCGCGCGTGCGGGCCCCGGGCGGGCCCGGGCCTCGCAGGACTCTCTCCACACATACACACCCACAGCCCCACGGCCCCACCCCGGACGCGGTGCCGTCACTGTCAGTGCCGTACGGCAGACTCGGGGCGTGCGAAAGATTCATGTCATCGGTATCGGCGCGGGCGACCCCGACCAGCTCACCCTCCAGGCGGTCAGGGCGCTGCGGAGCACGGACGTGTTCTTCGTCCTGGACAAGGGCGAGGTGAAGAGCGACCTGACGGATCTGCGCCGGGACATGCTGGAGGCGCACATACCGCAGGGGATGTACCGCGTCGTCGAGGCGCGGGATCCGGAGCGGGACCGCAGGGCGGGCGGTGCGGCCTACTCGCCCGCCGTCGGGGACTGGCGCAGCGCCCGTGCCGAGATCTACGAGCGGCTGATCACCGAGGAGCTGGGCGAGGACGAGAGCGGTGCGTTCCTGGTGTGGGGCGACCCCGCGCTGTACGACAGCACGCTCGGGATCCTGGAGGAGATCCTCGACCGCGGTGCCGTCAGCTTCGAGTACGACGTCGTGCCCGGCATCAGCAGTGTCTCCGCCCTCGTCGCCCGGCATCGCACCGGACTGAACCGGGTCGCCCGGCCCGTGCAGATCACCACCGGACGGAGGCTCGCCGAGGGGTTCCCCGAGGGCGTGGACGACGTGGTCGTGATGCTCGACGCCCACCAGACCTTCCGGCAGTACGCGGAC
The DNA here is from genome assembly GCF_045041015.1 of Streptomyces sp. NBC_00019. Taxonomy (NCBI): domain Bacteria; kingdom Bacillati; phylum Actinomycetota; class Actinomycetes; order Kitasatosporales; family Streptomycetaceae; genus Streptomyces; species Streptomyces sp. NBC_00019. The sequence continues at coordinate 8,909,767 of NZ_CP108302.1, read as the reverse complement.
GAGGACATCGACATCTACTGGGGCGCCTACATCGGCACCCCGGACGAGATCCTCGCCTCGGGCCCGATCGCCGAGGCCGCGCCCCGGATCGAGCGGCTGCGGGCCGAGGCCCGGGAGCGCAAGGGCTGGATCATGGACACGTATCTGCTGCGCCGCAACCCCGGGGAGCGGTAGGGCACCGGCGCGGCCCCGTCCCGCATGCGTCACTGGGCCACCGGTGTGACCGTGGCCTCGTGACCGCCACCGAGGAAACCGCGCCGCCCGCCGCAGAGCCGCCGGTACTGGACAAGCGCCGTCGCAACGTCGTCTTCGTGACGATCATGCTGGGCATGCTGCTGGCCGCCCTGGATCAGACGATCGTCGGCACGGCCCTGCCGACGATCGTGTCGGACCTGGGCGGCGCCGAGCACATGTCGTGGGTGGTCACCTCCTATCTGCTCGCGGAGACCGTCTCGACGGTCCTGGTGGGCAAGTTCGGCGACCTGTTCGGCCGCAAGGTGGTCTTCCAGGTCTCGGCGATCGTGTTCATCACGGGTTCGTTCCTGTGCGGTCTCGCCGGGAACATGACGCTGCTGATCGCCTGGCGGGCGATGCAGGGCATCGGCGCGGGCGGTCTGATGGTGACGTCGATGGCCCTCATCGCCGACGTCATCCCGCTGCGGGAGCGCGGCAAGTACCAGGGCGCCATCGGCGCCGTCTTCGGCGTCGCGACCGTCATCGGACCGCTGCTCGGCGGCCTGTTCACCGACCATCTGACCTGGCGCTGGGCGTTCTACGTCAACGTCCCGATCGCGATCGTCGTGGTCTTCGCGGCCGCCCGCACGATCCCGGTGGTGAAGTCGGCCTCCCGGCCGATCATCGACTATCTCGGCATCGCACTGGTCGCGGTCGGCGCCAGCGCGCTGATCCTGGCGACGAGTTGGGGCGGCAACGAGTACGCATGGGGTTCGGGCGTCATCATCGGCCTGTTCGTCGGCGGCACCGTCGCCCTCGGTCTGTTCTGCTGGGCGGAGACCCGGGCGCCAGAACCGATGCTGCCGATGCGGCTGTTCAGGAACCCGGTGTTCACGGTCTGCTCGATCCTCAGCTTCATCGTCGGCTTCGCCATGCTCGGCGCGATGACCTATCTGCCGAGCTATCTGCAGTACGTCGACGGTGACTCGGCCACGGTCTCCGGGGTACGGACGCTGCCGATGGTCATCGGCCTGCTCATCGCGTCCGTCGCGAGCGGCAACGTGGTCAGCAAGACCGGGCAGTACCGGATCTTCCCGATCGTCGGCTCGCTGGTGATGGGGGTCGGGCTGTATCTGATGTCCCTGATGGGGCCGGGCACCGGTGCCTGGCTGGAGTCGCTGTACATGTTCGTGCTCGGCACCGGAATCGGTCTGTGCATGCAGGTGCTGACGATCGCCGTGCAGAACACCGTCGACTACACCGACCTGGGCACCGCCACCTCCGGTGTCACCTTCTTCCGTACGCTGGGCAGTTCGTTCGGCACGGCCGTCTTCGGCACCATCTACGCCAACTCGCTCAAGCCCAACCTCGAGGACGGGGTCGCGCGGGCCGTGCAGGCGGGCAGCGGTCTCGATCCGGCGGCCATCGCCAAGGCGGCGACCAGTCCGGAGGGCGTGCACAACCTGCCCTCGGCGGTGGCCTCCCCGATCATCGACGCCTACGCCGACACCATCCGGACCGTCTTCCTCTGGACGGTGCCGGTGGCGGCGCTGGGCTTCGTGGTCGCCCTGTTCCTCAAGCAGGTCCAGCTGCGCGACAGCGCGCGGGCGGGCTCGACCGACATGGGCGAGGGCTTCGGGCAGCCGTCCGGCGCGGATTCGCAGCGGGTGCTGGAAGCGGCGGTCGGGAAGATCATCGGCACCACGGGTCTGGAGGACGCGCGCCATATCGTCGCGGCGTCCGACACCCGTCTGGACATCGCCGGTGCCTGGGCGGTGATGCAGGTGGAGCTGTTCACGCGGATGACGGGCCACGCAAGTCTGGGCCTGATGGCCGCCCGCCGTCACATGCCGCCCGAGGTGCTGCTGCCGGTCTTCGACCGGATGGTCGACGAGGGCTGTCTGACCCGCGCCGGCAACCTCTTCTCGCACACCGACGCGGGCACCCGCGAGGCCCATGTCATCGGCAAGGCCTGGGCCACGTGGCTGGAGGAGCGGGTGCAGGAGGACATCGGCCGCCCGGCGGGCACGGATCTGCTGGCTGCGGTCGACGCGATCTCCAAGCGCCTGCTGGTGGAGGACCTGGGCAACGGGCTGACGGAACGGTCCAGGGAACTGGCCTCCACCCACTGAGAATCCATGTGCGGGACGGGCCGGGCAGTCGTCATACTCCCGGCATGCCTCCCCTGCGCTTCCACGATCCCGGCCTCGACGCGCACCACTTCAGCGACTCGGTGCTGGTCCGCTGCCCGCGCTGCGACCGGATCGCGCACTTCGAGCGGAGCGCACCGCCGCAGCCCCGGGTGATCTGCCGGTCCTGCGGTCTGTGCCGGCCCACGAACCGGTGCGCCTGGCCGAGGCTGTGGCTGCGGGCCGAGACCCGTCACGGCACGGTGTCGGCGTACAACCTCGAACACCTCGACCTGCTCAGGCGGTTCGTGGCGGCGGACCTGCGCGAGCGGGATCCCTGGTACGAGCACGGGCGCAAGATGACGTACATCGGCCGGCTCCCCGCCTGGATCAAGAGTGCCAAGAACCGCACCGAGGTGCTGCGCGCCATCGACCGCATGCGGGCCTCGGTCATCTCCGGCTGAGGCCCAGCCGCTCCAGGACCCCGGCGACATCGGGCACTGTCTCCATGCCCGCGGGCAGCGGGGGACGCCGTACGACCACGACGGGCAACGCCAGTCGGCGTGCGGCCGTGAGTTTGGCGGCTGTCGCCGCTCCCCCGCTGTCCTTCGTCACCACGACGTCGATGCAGTGCGTGGACAGCAGCGCGGACTCGTCGTCCACGGTGAACGGGCCGCGTGCCAGCAGGACTTCGGTGCGCGGCGGCATCGGCGGCTCGGGCGGTTCCACGGAGCGTACGACGAAGTGGAGTTCGGTCAGGTGTGCGAAGGCCGCGAGGCCCAGGCGGCCGGTGGTGAGGAACACGCGGGGGCCCAGCAGCGGCAGCAGACCGGCGGCCTCCGCCAGTGAACCGACCGGGTACCAGCGGTCCTCGGGACCCGGCCGCCAGCCCGGGCGACGCAGCACCACCGCCGGTGCGCCGGTCGCGGCGGCGGCCCGGGCCGCGTTTTCCGTGATGGCCTCGGCGAACGGATGCGTGGCGTCGACGAGGGCGTCCACCTTCTGCTCGCGCAGCCAGTCGGCGAGGCCCTCCACACCGCCGAACCCCCCGATGCGTATGTCCCCGGTGACGGCTCCGGGCCGGGTCACCCGGCCCGCGAGGGAGGTGGTGACGCGGATGCCGGGGAGCGCGGTGAGCGCGGCGGCGAGTTCTCGGGCCTCGGTGGTGCCGCCGAGGATGAGGACGTGGGGGGCCATGAAGGAGAGCGTACGAAGGGGGTGCGGGAGAGCGGGCACGGGGGGTTCGTTCGATTTCCGCTGTCTCGCTCGCGCTGCACATCCTTCTTCCTCCTGGCGGTCCTCCTCCCCGAGCTGACCCTCTGGCGCCATGTCCTGAAGTGTGGGGGTCGTGTGGCATGGGTTCGGATCACTCCGCCGGCCCGGGCGGATCGCTATCGTCCTGCCATGGACTCCGTTCGCGCCGTACTGATCGACATCGACGGGGTTCTCACCGTCTCGTGGAAGCCGTTGCCGGGTGCGGTCGAGGCGTTACGGGAGATCCGCGAGGCCGGTCTCGCCGTCGCACTGGTCACCAACACGACGTCCCGGACACGGGCGTCGATCGCCGGCGCGCTGGCGCAGGCGGGGTTCCCGGTGACGGCGCAGGACATCCTGACCGCGCCCGCCGTCACCGCCGCGTACGTCGCCGAGCATTTCCCGGGGGCGCGCTGTGCGCTGCTGAACAGCGGGGACATCGGGGAGGACCTCGGGGACGTGGACGTGATCGATGCCGGGGACACCGGGACCGTCCCGGACGTCGTGATCGTCGGGGGTGCGGGGCCCGAGTTCGACTACGTGGCGCTCAATCGGGCGTTCGGGCATCTCCAGCGCGGCGCGCGGCTGGTGGCGATGCACCGGAACCTGTACTGGCGTACCGACGACGGACTTCAGCTGGACGCGGGTGCGTTCCTGGCGGGGCTGGAGAAGGCGGCCCGTACCGAGGCCGTGGTGACGGGGAAGCCGTCGCGCGCGTTCTTCGCCTCGGCGCTGGCCCGGCTGGGGGCCGGTGCGGACGAGGCGGTGATGGTGGGGGACGACGTGGAGTCGGACGTACTGGCGGCGCAGGCCGCCGGTGTCACGGGCGTGCTGGTCAGGACGGGCAAGTACCTGCCTCAGACGCATCGGGACGCGAGCGGCACCCCGGACCATGTGATCGACTCGTTCGCGGAGCTGCCCGCGTTGCTCCGGGCGTGGTCAGCGGAGCAGTAGCTGGAGACCGCCGACGATCGTCGCCGCGATCACGAGCTGTTCGAAGAGCCGCTGGTTGATCCTGTTCACGGCCCACTTGCCGAGGAACGCGCCGGGCACGACGAACGCCACGAGTGCGGCGTCGAGCAGGAGCGAGTGCCCGTCGATCAGGCCGAGGCCCACGCTGAAGGGCACCTTGGACGTGTTGACGATCAGGAAGAAGAATGCGGAGGTGCCCAGGAAGCCGAGCTTCCTGAAGCCTGCCGACAGAAGGTACATCGACATCACCGGGCCGCCGGCGTTGGCGACCATGGTGGTGAAGCCGCCCAGGACGCCGTAGGAACGGGCCTTGATCCGGCCCGCCTTCGTGGCGACCGAGTCCGGTTCGTCGGCCCGGTCGGCCGCGCGGCGGCGCCACACCGTCACGGCCGCCATCAGCAGCAGGATGGCGCCGATCGACGTCCGGACCATCTCGTCGTCGGCCCACATCAGGAAGAGCGTGCCGGCGACCACGCCCGCCGCGACCGCCGGGAACAGCTTCCACAGGGTCGGCCAGTGGGCGTGGCGCCGGTAGGTGAGGACGGCGAGCACGTCGCCGGCGATCAGGATCGGCAGCAGGACGCCGGTCGAGGCGCGGGCGGGCAGGACCGCGGCGAAAATGGCGAGGCTGACCGTGTTGGCCCCGCTCACGGCGGTCTTCGAGAAGCCGACGAGGAGGGCCGCGAAGGCGAGGGCGGCGAACTCCCAGCCGGTTATGTGCCAGAGCGTCATCGTGTTCATGCGGAACCCGATGCTATGCGCATCTAATGGGTGGCGTAAGTTCGTCTCGCCTGATGACCCTTCCCGTGGCTAGTGCCTCTGCACCAGCACCGCGCTCCCCTGTCCCACCCCCACGCACATCGTCGCGAGGCCCCGCGCCGCCCCCGTCCGCCGCATGCGGTGCAGCAGCGTCGTGAGGATGCGTGCCCCCGAGCAGCCCAGCGGATGGCCGAGCGCGATCGCGCCGCCGCTCGGGTTGACCAGCTCCGGATCGATGCCGAGGCGGTCCACGCAGGCGAGGGCCTGGGCGGCGAAGGCCTCGTTGAACTCGGCCTCCTGGATGTCGCCGACGGTCCAGTCGGCGCGGGCGAGCACCTTCTGTGTGGCGGGGACGGGGCCGATGCCCATCACGTCGGGGTGGACGCCGGCCGAGGCGCCGGCGACATAGCGGCCGAGCGACTCCAGGCCGAGGTCGTTCAGCGCCTCCTCGCTGACCAGGAGGAGTCCTGCCGCGCCGTCGTTCATGGGTGAGGCGTTGCCCGCCGTGACGCTCCCGCCCTGCCTGAACACCGGCTTCAGCCGGGACAGCTTCTCGTACGAGGTGTCCTCACGGATGCACTCGTCGGCGCCCACGACCACGCCGTCCGCCCGCTCCACGGGCAGGAGTTCGTCGTCGAAGTGGCCGTTCTTGCGGGCTGCGGCGGCGAGTTGATGGCTGCGCAGGGCGAACTCGTCCTGACGTTCACGGGAGACGGCGTAGCGGTCCGCGACCTCCTCCGCCGTCTCGCCCATGGACAGCAGTCCGTGCAGTTCCTTCATCGCCGGGTTGACCAGCCGCCAGCCGAGCCGGGTGTCCACCGTCTCGATGCGGTGCGGCAGGGCCTCGTCGGGGCGGGGCAGGACGAAGGGGGCGCGGCTCATCGACTCGGAACCGCCGGCGAGCACGATGTCGGCCTCGCCCGCGGCGATGGTGCGGGCGGCCGTCGTCACCGCTTCCAGCCCCGAGGCGCACAGCCGGTTCACCGTGGCGCCCGGCACGGTCTCGGGCAGGCCCGCGAGCAGCGCCGCCATGCGGGCGACGTTGCGGTTGTCCTCGCCGGACTGGTTGGCGGCGCCCCAGTAGACGTCGTCGACGCGGGCGGGGTCGAGCGCGGGCACATCGGCGACGAGCCCGCGGATGACGGCCGCGGCGAGGTCGTCGGGGCGGACGCCGGACAGGGCTCCGCGCAGCTTGCCGATGGGGGTGCGGCGGGCGGCCGCGAAGTGGACGGGACGCACGGCTGGTCTCCCCGGTCGAATTAATTAGCACTGCTAGTTTCGGAGTGTAGACCGCCCCGCCGCACCCTGGGAAGATCTCCGGGGACCTTCACCGACGCAGCTGGAGGAGACATGACCGAGGCCCGCGAGCACACCCTCGACGGACTCGTCGTACGCGAGTGGCCGCACCCACAGCCGCGCCACCTCGCGCTCATGGTGCACGGATACGGCGAACACATCGGGCGCTACGAGGAGCTCGCCGGCGTTCTCCACCGGCACGGCGCGGCTGTCTTCGGGCCCGACCACCGGGGCCACGGGAAGTCGGCGGGCGAGCGGGTGCTGGTCGAGGACTTCGAGGACGTGGTCACCGATGTGCACACCGTGGCCGACTTCGCCCGAGCCGCCCACCCGGGCCTGCCGGTCGTCCTGATCGGACACTCCATGGGCGGTCTGATCTCCGCCCGCTTCGCACAGCGCCACGGCACCGAGCTCACCGCGCTCGTCCTGTCCGGACCGGTGATCGGCGACTGGGAGCTGCCCCGGCAGCTGATTGCCCTGGACGAGATCCCGGACACGCCCATCAGCCCGGCCTCGCTCTCCCGTGATCCCGCGGTGGGAGCGGCCTACGTGGCGGATCCGCTGGTCTGGCACGGGCCGATGAAGCGGCCGACGGTCGAGTCGTTCCTGCGCACGTTGGAGACCGTGGCCAAGGGCGGTGACATCGGCGGGCTCCCCCTGCTGTGGCTGCACGGCGACGACGACCGGCTGGTGCCGCTCGCCGGCAGCCGCGTCGGGGTCGAGCAGCTCAGCGGGGGTGTCCTGACCGAGCGGATCTATCCGGGCGCCCGGCACGAGGTGTTCAACGAGACGAACAGGGCAGAAGTCCTCGCCGACCTCACCCGTTTCCTGGACGGTGTGCTCGACGGCTGATCCTGCGGCGTTTGCACCGGTTCGCCCTGGGCACCCGCGCCCCCATGGAGTGGTCGCGGCAGGCTGCCTGTGACCAGGGACGCGTCGCACCGCTCCGTACCGGCACGAACCACGCCAGAAGGAGGAGCACGGTATGCCCGTGGTGAGGAGCACCCTTCCCGAGGACGCCCGACGGATCGCCGGGGACGCCCTGCAGAGCACGCTCGTGGATCTGCTCGGACTGTCGCTGATCGGGAAGCAGGCGCACTGGAACATCGTCGGTCCGCGCTTCCGCTCCATCCACCTGCAGCTGGACGAGGTGGTGGACACCGCCCGCACCTACTCCGACACCGTGGCGGAGCGCGCCGCGGCACTCGGGCTGCCGCCCGACGGCCGCCCGGAGACGATCGCCACCGCGTACACCCTGCCTAGCCCCAAGGAGGGCTGGCAGCGGGACAACGAGGTCGTCGCTCTGATGATGGAGACCCTGGAGACGGCGATCGGTCGGCTGCGCGAGCGCATCGGCGCGACGGAGAAGGCGGATCCGGTCACCCAGGACCTGCTGATCGGCATCACGGCGGAACTGGAGAAGCAGCGCTGGATGTTCGACGCCGAGAACTGGCCGCGCGACTGACCGCCACCCGAACGTACGGAAGGGGCACGCGATGACCGACGCCCTCGAACTCGACGCGCTGTGGGAGGACTTCCACCGCGCGGTGAACATGACCTCGCAGGAACTGGCGGCCTGGCTGCGGGTCAGCGACGCCGACGAGGACACCGAGCCGCTGCCGGAGCACGCCGGATCGCCCACCGGGCAGCACGTCCTCGCGATCCTGCAGAAGCGGCGCACGGATCTCACCGATGACGACCTCGAGGTGATGTACGAGGTGGTGGACACCGTGTCGGCACAGGCGGATCCGGAGAACGAGCCGGCGGCCGAGGACACGCGGCGTCGGCACCTGCTGATGACGCTGGGCCACGATCCGCTCAAACCGTAGGAGCGACACCGCAGTTGACCTGAATCAGGTGGCCGAAGACCGACTCCGCCGGGCCCGGATGATCGTGCGAGACTGCTCGCAACCTTGACCTGCGAGCAGAGGAGCCACACGTGACCGGGACCGAGCCGGCCGCCGCCCAGCGGATCGACACGACCAAGCCGCACCCGGCCCGCATCTACGACTGGTACCTCGGCGGCAAGGACAACTACCCGGTCGACGAGGCCCTCGGCCGCCAGATCGCCTCGCTCAGCGGCGACGCCCCGCGGGCCGCGCGCGCCAACCGCTGGTTCATGAACCGGGCCACCCGCCAGCTGGCCGCGAACGCGGGAATCCGCCAGTTCCTGGACATCGGCACCGGTATCCCCACCGAGCCCAACCTCCACCAGATCGCCCAGAAGGTCGCCGCGGACGCCCGCGTCGTCTACGTCGACAACGACCCGATCGTCCTCGCCCACGCCGGCGCCCTGCTGCGCGGCACCGAGGAGGGCGTGACGGAGTACATCGAGGCCGACGTGCGCGAGCCGCGGACGATCCTCGAACAGGCGGGCCGCATCCTCGACCTCGACCGCCCCGTCGCCCTGTCGCTCATCGCGCTCATGCACTTCGTCGCCGACGAGGACGGCGCGTACGACCTGGTGGACACGCTGGTCGATGCGCTGGCTCCGGGCAGTGCCCTGGTGCTGTCCGCGATGACCGCCGACTTCGAGCCGGAGAACGTACGGCGGGGCATCGAGGCCTACGCGGCGGGCGGGGTGACGCTGGTGGCCCGTACCCGGGACGAGTTCGGCCGCTTCTTCGAGGGACTCGACGTGCTGGAACCGGGGATCGTGTCGGTCAAGGACTGGCGTCCCGAACTCGCGGTGGACGAGACACCCGACCCCGCAGCGGGACCGGTGTCGCTCTACGGGGCCGTCGGGATCAAGTCCTAGCCCAGCAACCACCCTCCGTCCACGGCGAGTTCGACGGCGTTGACCGACCGGTTGCGCAACAGGAAGTCCACGGCGTCCACCACGTCCGCCATCGTGGCGAGCCGTCCCGTGGGTGTCCTGGTGCGCAGTCCGGCGAGCACCTCCCCCGGTTTGGCCAGCCAGTACGGGCTGTCCCCGACGACTCCGGGGTGGAGGGCGTTGACGCGGACGGGGGCGAGTTCGACGGCGAGGGTGTTCACCAGTCCGCGCACGCCCGCGTTGACGGTCGCCACGGTCGTCGCACCCGGGTAGGGCCGCTCCTTGGCCTGCCCGCCGAACACGACGATGGCACTGTCGTCGTGCAGCCGGTCCCGGAGCGTATGCACGACCTCGGTGTAGCCGACGAGCTTCAACGTCACCAGGTTCAGGGCGGCCTCGATGTCGTACGCGCTCACCCGGTTGTCGTCGCGGGCGACACCGACGAGGACCAGATGGTCGACGGGCCCGATGTCGCCGAGCGCCGCCGCGATCTCCCGTGGCCGCGCCAGGTCGAGGGCGATGCCTCGCGACGCTCCGATCTCCTTGGCCGCCGTGTCGGCACGATGGGCGTCCCTGCCGGTGAGGACCACCTCGTCCCCCCGCCCCGCACGGAAGCGGGCGAACTCGCGGCCGATCCCCGACGTGCCGCCGACGACGAGCACACTGCTCATGACTCCAGGGCCTCCCTCAGGTACTGCCAGTCCCGTGTGAACCGGTACGAGTGGCGGATCGGCGGCTGCGGCGCCTGTGTCTCCAGCCAACGCACCGGCCCCGCACCGGCGTTGGTGAACCCGTGCACACAACCGGCGCCCGCCCAGGCCACATCGCCGGGCCCCAGCCGGTGCACCGAGCCGTCGAAGGTGGCGTCCACGGCCCCTTCGAGGATCAGGTACGTCTCCTCGAAGGGGTGGTCGTGCGTGCCCGCGACGCCGTCCGGGGCGTACTGCACCATGAACATCGTCGAGGCGACCGCGCCCAGGTCGCCGTCGACCATCATCTTCACCGTGATCCCGCTGTAGACGAGCAGCGCGGTGCGCATGCTCGCCGACACCGCGAGCAGGTCCTGGGACTGCTTGCCGGGTTCCATCTGCGCGGGCTCGAAGTGCCCGAAGGAACGGGTGCGCGGGTCACGGACGTCGAGGCGGACGGGGTTGCGGCGGGCCAGCGCGGGCACCGCCTGGGTGTCGTGGCCGTAACGGGCGCGCGGCACGGGCGCGAGCATGTCCGCCCAGCGTGCGGCGGTGTCCCCGGCCCCCCGCCAGGCGTGCGGAACACCGGTCGGCAGCAGCCCGTAGTCGCCCTCTTCGAGGAGATACGACCCCTCGGCCATGTCGAGGACGACGGTCCCGTCGAGCACGCAGAAGCTCTCCTCGTACGAGTGGACGTGGGGCCCGATCGCACCGTCCGGCAGCAACTCGCAGATGCCGAAGCCGGTATGGACACTGCCGTCGTCCTCGCCGACCAACTCCCGCCGCCGGTAGCCGTGTTCGTCGTACTCCGGCGGCGGTACGTCGGTGGCGCGGCGCACCAGGTGAGCGGTCACCGGGCGGCCTTCGCGGCCAGGAGCCGGTCGCGGGACTCCTCGACGAGGCGCCGGGCGCGGGCCACGTCGGCGGTCAACTTCCCGTCCCGCTTGCGGATCACGCCGTCGACGAGCACGGTGTCCACATTGGAGACATCGGCGGACAGCGTCACCGCGGCCGCCGCGTCGTGCACCGGCGCCACGTTCAGCGCGGTGGCGTCGATCGCGACGACGTCGGCCCGCTTGCCGGGGGTCAGAGAACCGGTGCGGTCCTCGAGGCCGGCGACGTGCGCGCCGTTGAGGGTGGCGATCTCCAGCATCCGACGGGCCGTCAGCATCGTTTCGGGCACCGGGACATCGGCCTGCCAGCACTCCGCGTTGACGCGGGCGCGTTCGGCGCCGAAGGCCGCGCGGATCTGGGTGAACATGTCGCCGGGGACGGTGGTGACGACGTCGATGCTCAAGGAGGGCCGCAGTCCGTGCTCGATCGCCTTCATCACCGGCGGCCAGCCGTGCCCCATCTGCGTCTCGACCTGCGGCGCGACGGACACCGTACCGCCGCTGTCGGCGACCATCCGCCACTCCTCCTCGCTGAAGTAGCAGCAGTGGATGTAGGTGGTGTCCGGACCGAGGAGCCCCAGGTCATGGAGTTGCTTGACCATGCCGAAGCGGCCGGCCAACCGTCCCATGCCGACGTGGACGGTGATCGGGATGTCCAGTTCCCGGGCCAGACCCCATTCCGCGGTGACGACGTCGTTCACACAGAAGCCGGGGCCACGGGTGGCGAGGCCCATGGTGAGCAGGGAGTCGTCGGAGGCGAAGTACTTGGCGCGGATCCGTCGTACATCGTCGCCAGGGATCGCGATCTTGCTCTCGAACCAGTAGTCGGCGAGGGAGGTGTTGGCGCTGCCGTAGGCGTACTGGGCGCGGATGCCGGTCTCGGCGAGGGCCCGGATCGCGGCGTCGGGGTGTTCGGGGGTGTTGTTGATGTGCGACCAGTCGACGAGTGTGGTGATGCCGGCGTTGAGGCACTCCAGGGCGCCGGCCAGGTTGGCCGCGTACACGTCCTCAGGGGTGTAGAGCGGCGCGAAGGTGTCGAGGATGTCGACGAAGTAGTCGTCGAGCGTGGCGTCCGGCGCGACCCCGCGGATCGAGGCCTCCCAGGTGTGGCGGTGGGTGTCGACGAAGCCGGGGATCACGATCCGGCCGGTCATGTCGAGGACTTCGGCGTCGGCGCTGATCTCGGGCCGTACGGCCGCGATCTTCCCGTCCTCGATGAGGACGTCCCCTCGGGGAAGGTCCCCGATGTCGGGGTCCATCGAGATCACGTGACCTGCGCGCAGGAGTGTCCGAACGGTCATCGCCCTTCCTCCTTCGGGGTGTTCAGTACGCGGTGAGGTCGCGGACGGTCGCCACGACCTTGTCGACGGTGGGGATGACCCGCTCCTCCAGGGCGTCGGCGAACGGCAACGGGACGCACTCGCCCGCCACCCTCCGCACGGGCGCGTCCAGCAGGCCGAAGCCCTCGTCGGCGACGACCGAGACGACGGTGGCGCCCCAGCCGCCCTGGTACGGGTTCTCCTCGACGGTGACGAGCCGCGAGGTCCGGGCGAGCGAGGCGAGCACGGTGCTCATGTCCAGCGGCACCAGACAGCGCAGATCGACGACCTCGGCCTCGACACCCTCCTCGGCGAGCCGGGCGGCCGCCCGCAGCGCCACCCGCACCATCGCGGCGAGGGCGACGAGGGTCACGTCGGCACCCTCGCGCACGACGGCGGCGCGCCCCAGCTCGACCACGTGGTCCGGCGGCGGGGGCGAACCCTTCGACGCCAGCAGCCCCTTGTGCTCGAAGAAGACCACGGGGTCGTCGCTGCGGATCGCCGCCGCCATCATGCCGATCACGTCGGCGGGCGTCGCCGGAGCCGCGATCTTCAGGCCGGGGACGGTGAGCGCCCAGTTCTCGGTGGCCTGCGAGTGCTGGGCGCCGAAACCGAGCCCGCCGCCGTTGGCGGTGCGAACGACGAGGGGCACGGTGACCTGACCGCCCGTCATGTAACGCACCTTGGGTATCTCGTTGGCGAGGTAGTCCCAGCAACAGGCCAAAAAGTCCGAGAACATGATCTCCGCGACGGGCCGCATCCCGGTCATGGCCGCGCCCATCGCCGCGCCCACGATGGCCTGTTCGGAGATGGGCGTGTCCCACACCCGCTCCGGCCCGAACTCCTTGAACAGCCCGGCGGTCGTCTTGAACACCCCGCCGGCCTCCCCGATGTCCTCTCCGAGGCATACGACCGTCGCGTCCCGGCGCATCTCCCGCGCGATGCCCTCGGCGACCGCCTCCCGGTAGGTGATCATGTCCGCCATGCGGCACCCCCGTCGGCCCATACGTCGGTCAGCGCCTGCTCCGGATCGGGCGCGGGCGCGCTCTTCGCCGCCTCGACCGCCTTGCGTACGACGTCCAGGGCGCGCTCGTCGGCCGCGGTGAGCGTCTCCTCCGACACGCCCAGCTCGGTCAGCCGTCCCCGCGCGATGTCCAACGGGTCGTGCTTGAGCCAGCGTTCGACCTCCTCGGCCGGACGGTAGGCCGCCGGGTCGGACCGGCTGTGGCCGAAGTGCCGGTAGGTCGCGGCCTCCAGCAGGGCGGGCCCGTCTCCTGCCCGGGCCCGCCCTGCCAGGGCGGCGACGGCGTCCCGGACCGCGACGACGTCGTTGCCGTCGACCGTCTCGCCCGGGATGCCGTAGGCGGGCGCCCGGTCGGCGGCGGGCCGGGCGACCGCGGTGACGGCGGCGATCGGCGTGTACTCCATGTACAGGTTGTTCTCGCAGACGAACAGCACGGGCAGCTTCCACACGGCGGCCAGGTTGAGCGCCTCGTGGAAGGCTCCGATGTTGGTCGCGCCGTCGCCGAAGAAGGCCACCGCGACCTGGTCGGTGCCGCGCAGCCGCGCCGACCAGGCCGCGCCGGCCGCCATCGGGAGGTGGGCGCCGACGATGGCGTAGGAGCCGAGCATGCCCGTGGCCGCCTTGGTCAGGTGCATGGAGCCACCCTTGGCCCCGCACAACCCCGTTGCCCGGCTCATGAGTTCGGCGAGGCACTCCTCGGGGGTGGCGCCCCGCGCCAGGGCGTGATGGTGGCCGCGGTACGTGGCGAAGACGTAGTCGTCGGCGCGCAGGGCGGCGCTCGCGCCGACGGCGATCGCCTCGTGGCCGGCGGCGAGGTGGGTGGTGCCCTTGACGAGTCCCTGGAGAAACAGGTCGTGGGCGGCCTTCTCGGTACGGCGGATGAGGACCATCTGCTCGTACAGGGCGAGGAGTTCGGCGCTATCCACCATGGGAGTCACCCCGGTTGAGATGGGACTGCGACTCCCGCCGGGTGTTGAGTTCGCCGCCGACCGTCCAGTACTTGCGGCCCGCCACCAGCAGTTCCTCGGCCGGGAACTTGGTGATGACCTCGCAGCCGTCGGCGGTGACGACGAGCTCCTCCTCGATACGGGCGGCGGACCAGCCGTCGGCGGCCGGCCAGTAGGTCTCCAGGGCGAACACCATGCCCTCTTCGAGGACTTCGGGGTGGTCGAGGGAGACCAGACGGCTGAAGATGGGCTTCTCCCAGATGGACAGCCCGACCCCGTGGCCGTACTGCAGCGCGAAGGCGGCGGTCTCGTCGGCGAAGCCGAACTCCTCGGCGCTCGGCCAGACCCGGACGATGTCGGCTGTGGTGGCGCCGGGGCGGACGAGCGCGATCGCCTCGTCCATGTACTCCCGGCAGCGGACGTACGCGTCGCGCTGGGCGCCGGACGCGCTGCCCACGGCGAAGGTGCGGTAGTAGCAGGTGCGGTAGCCCAGGTGGCTGTGCAGGATGTCGAAGAAGGCGGGGTCGCCGGGGCGGATCAGACGGTCGCTGTAGACGTGCGGGTGGGGTGAACAGCGTTCCCCGGAGATGGCGTTGACGCCTTCGACGTACTCGCTGCCGAGGTCGTACAGGACCTTGCTGACGAGCCCCACGCACTCGTTCTCGCGTACGCCGGGCCGCAGATAGCCGTACAGCTCCTCGTACGCGGCGTCCACCATCGCGCAGGCCTGGGCCAGCAGGGAGATCTCGTCGCGGGTCTTGATGCGGCGGGCCTCCAGGAAGACCTGCTGGCCGTCGACGACGTCGATGCCCTCGGAGCGCAGGGCGGCGAGGACCGGCATCTCGGCGACGTCGATGCCCAACGGCTCGTCCGCCAGGCCGTGTTCGCGCAGCTCGGCGGCGATCTTCGCGGCGACGTCCTCGGCGATCCCGGCGTCCGGGTGGAAGGCGCCGCGGAGGGTGGAGATACCGGCGCGGGCGCCCGTGGGCGGGCCCTCGTTGCCGGCGCTGTAGTCGAGCCAGGGGTTGTACAGCTGATGGTGGCGGGCGGCGGAGCCGAAGTCCCAGACGACCGGTTCGCCACCGCGCGTCAGCAGGGCGAAGCGGATCAGCTTGTCCATCGCCCAGGTGCCGATGTGCGTGGCGGTCATGTAGCGGATGTTGGCGAAGTCGAAGCTGAGCACCGCGCCGAGGGAGGAGCGGTTCAGGGTCTCGTGCAGCCGGGCCAGCCGTTGCCTGCGGAGCCGGTCCAGGTCGACGCGCTCTTCCCAGTCGACGGCGTTGGGTCCGAAAGTGCGGATCGCCATGGCGACCACCCCCGCCTTCGAGTCAACGACCGTGTCCCGGAAGTGTCAAGTGCTACTGAACACTCCGGCCGGCGACGAACCAGACCCCCACGGCCGGTTCGGCGCCGTCGTTGCGGTAGCGGTGCGGGGTCGTCGACTCGAAGCACACGGCGTCGCCGGGGCGCAGGACGCGATCCTCGAAACCGAGGGTGAGGACGAGTTCACCGGAGGTGAGATAGCCGTACTCCGTGCCCGCGTGCCGCATCAGACCGCCCGAGGTGGCGGAGGAGCCGCCGGGCCGGTAGGTCACCAGCAGGAAGTCGGCGTCCGTGCCGGGGACGTGTCCGAGCCGTTCCCACACGACGCCCGAGTCCAGCTCCAGGACCTCCCGCTCACCAGGGGTGACCAGGGGTCCTATGCGTCGGCCGGGGTCGGCGGCGAAGGCGGCCATGGCGTGCAGTGCGGCGGCGCCGACCGTCGCCGCGGCGGGCTCCCGCGCCTCGAAGAGCGACTCGACGGAGATGCCGAGTGCCGTCGTGATCGCGTACAGCGTGCTCACCGACGGCTGGCTCTTGCCGGTCTCGATCTGCGACACCAGGCTCGCGGAGACCCCGACCTCACGCGCGAGGGCCCGCAGACTGAGCCCGCTCTCCAGACGCGCCCGACGAATGCGCGCACCGACGGGCGGCACGGCGACAGGTGACACCGGCGACTCCTCTCCCTCGCGGGAATGTGCAGCACCATTGAACAGCCGGTGCCCACCACGCGGCCAGCACCGCAGGTGGACGCAGCACGACACCTTTCCCCGGACGGGCGGGCGGGACCGGACGGCGGGCACTTCTCGGCGCCGCGGTACTCGGTGCGAGCGGAGCGGCCCTCGGGCTGCCCCTACCCACCACCCCCTCGCTCCCCCGAAATCCCCGTCCGCACCTCCCACCCACCCTCGACTCTCGCCCCACGGTCAGCTCGCGGACTCTCGGTCCAGGACACCGACGCGGAAGCCCTGAGCAGCGGGTGACATGCCGGTCGCCGTGGGCGCGGGCGGCGGACGGTCGGATCGGCCGAAAGGCCGACCCCGCCCGCCGCGGTCGTGGCCGTATGGCCGAGGCGCGCGCCCGGGCCCACGGGCGAGGCTGGAGCCACTTCAGAGCCACCCGGAGCTGCCACTCCGACGCCCTCCGATCCGCCCCCGCCTCCCCTCCACCCGCAGGAGTTCACGATGCAGCGCAGCAAGTTCCTCGTCGGCGCCGTCGGAGGCGCGGCCGCGGTCGTCGCCGTCGGCGGCATCGGCACCTACCTGCTCTCCGGGACGGAGTCGACCACCGGACTCGACGACATCAGCACGGTGACCGTCGACGGCCACAGGGCCCTGTCGGGAACGGTCGTCGCGGGCCGCACCGAGAGCAAGTACCACCCGCTGCCCTGGGTCGGCGAGAAGGTCACCGGCGTCACCTGCCCGACCGGTCTGAAGGCGGTGGCGGGGGCCACCGTCACCTGCACCGGCAGGACCACGGGCGGCAAGGCCGTCAAGATCCCGGTCTCCGTGGTCAAGGCCACGCATTCGTCCGTCACCTGGAAGTTCGAGCGCTGACAGAAGGCCACATCACCTCATGAGCACTGTTCTGGCCGGCCGCGGCCTCGTGAAGAAGTACGGCTCCACCACCGCCCTCGCGGGCATCGACGTGGAGGTCGGCGAGCGGGACTCCCTCGCCGTCATGGGCCCGTCGGGCTCCGGCAAGTCCACCCTGCTGCACGCGCTCGCCGGGATCGTCCGCCCCGACGGCGGTCAGGTCCTGCTGCGCGGCGACCGTATCGACACGCTGGGCGAGAACCGGCTCAGCGCCCTGCGCCGCAAGCGGTTCGGGTTCGTCTTCCAGTTCGGCCAGCTGCTGCCGGAACTGCCCGCCGACGAGAACGTCGCCCTGCCGCTGATGCTGGAGGGCACCCCCCGCAAGCAGGCCGTGGAACGCGCCCGCCGCTGGTTCGCCCCGCTCGGCCTCGACGGCCTGGAGCACCGCAGGCCCGGCCAGCTGTCCGGCGGACAGGCCCAGCGCGTCGCCATCGCCCGCGCCCTGGCCGTCGAACCGGACGTGGTCTTCGCCGACGAGCCGACGGGCGCCCTCGACCAGACCACCAGCACCGAGGTGATCCGTCTGCTCACCTCCGTCACCCGCGAGCAGGGCGCCGCGCTCGTCATGGTCACCCACGACGCCGACGTCGCCGCCCACTGCGACCGGGTCCTGCAGGTCCGCGACGGCCGGATCAGCAACTACAGCCAGTTCACGGTCGCCTGAGCCCCTCCCGGAGATGTGATGCGCTCCCCCGTCCTGCCCCTGACCTGGCATCTGGCCCGGTCCTCCGGCCGCCGCGGCCTGCAGAGCCGGCTGCTCGCGGCCGGTGCCGCCGCCGTCGGCGTGTTCGTCATGCTGGTGATGATCGCCGCCACGACCGGTTCCGCCGTCCGCGCCGACCGCACGGCCTGGCGCACGCCCGACGCCGTCAAACACGGCACGGCCGTCCAGGCGCTGGCCACGACGTACGTACGCCACGAGCCCGTCACGGTCGTGTCGCTGGCCCAGCTGCCCGACCGCGCCCGGACCCCCGCACCGCCCGGTCTCCAGAGCTTCCCGAAGCAGGGCGAGGTGTACGTCTCCCCCGCCCTTGCCGACCTGCTGCACAAGCTGCCGGCGGACCAACTCACCGACCGTTTCCCGAAGCCGGCGTCCTACGGCACGATCGGCTCCGCCGGTCTCGCCTCGCCGGACGAGCTGGTCGCCGTGGTGGGACGGGCGCCGGACGCCGCCGCGGTGTCCTCGGCCGCCGAGGGCGGCGCCACCTGGTACGACATCGGACAGGCCGCGCGCGCCGAGATCTCCGAGTTCTCCGGCACCGAGCGGAGCCTGTTCACCGAATCCGATCAGGCGGCAGCCATGCTCGGCGTCGTGCTCCTGGGGATGCCCGTGGTCGTGCTCGCCTCCGCGGCCGGGCGGCTCGGCGCGGCCCGGCGCGAACAGCGGCTCGCCGCCCTGCGGTTGGCCGGGGCGACGCCGCGCCAGATCATCGCGATGACCGCCCTGGAGGCGGCCGCCGTCGGCCTGGCCGGCGCCCTCACCGGCGCGCTCGCCTACACGGCCCTGCTGCCCGTCCTCGCGAGGATCCCGTACGGCATCGGCGGCTGGTACACGAGTCAACTCTGGGTCGGGACCGGCTGGTTCGCGACCGTCGTGCTGGGCGTCACCGCCCTGCTCACCGTCAGCGCGGTGTCGATGCTGCGCCAGGTGGCGACCTCGCCGCTCGGCGTGGCCCAGCAGGCGAATCCGAGGCGGACCCGGATGATCCGCCTACTGCTGTTCGTGGGCGCCCTCGGCTACATCTGGGCGACCTCCGGCGGTGGCGGCCAGCTGAACAAGCGGCAGCTCCTGACCCTTCTGCTGCTGTTCTACGGCACGTTCTGGCTGTTCGGCCCGTGGGTCGTGGACCGGCTCGGCCGGGTGCTGGGCCGCTTCGCCCGCCGTCCGGCGACCCTGCTGGCAGCGCGCCGGCTCAGCGACGACCCGCGGGGCGCCTGGCGTACCGTCAGCGGCCTGGTGCTGGCCGGGTTCGCGGCCGGGTTCTTCTCGATCAGCATGCTGGGCAGCGACACCGGGCAGTACCGGGACCAGGTCGCCGTGGTCACCGCCGACGCCGGCACCGCCCGGCATGCCGCCGCCGAGGCCCGTACTGTCCTGCACCGCGCCGGTGTCACCGCGACCGTCACCGTCGGGCGGGAGGACGACTTCGACACCATGCTGGGCGGTACACCGGGTGTGCTCGTCCATGTCTCCGGCGGCACGGAACGTATCGACACCGCCGTCACCGCGCTCGCACCGCTCGCCCCGGGCACACCGCCGTACTCCGGCGACTACGCCGGCGCGAGCGACAGCATCGCCACCGGACGGATCGCCCAGGTCAGCATCGCGACCCTGGCCCTGAGCTTCGTCGTGGCGACCGCCTCGGCGGGTCTGACCGCCGCCGCGAACGTCCTCGACCGGCGTCGCGTGTACGGCCTGCTCCGGCTGGCCGGCACCCCGCTCAGGGTGCTGGACCGGGCCCGGGTCCGCGAGACGGTCGTCCCGCTGGTGGTCCTGGCGGGCGGCACCACCGCGATGGGCATGTACGGCGCCGACAGGCTCAACGAGGCGTTCGGCACCACGATCAACACCACCGGCCTCCTCCAGCTGGCCGCCTGCACGGTGCTGGGCGCGCTGGCGATGTTCGCCGCGATCAGCGCCAGCCGGCCGCTGCTGCGGAAGGTGACGGCCGATCCGGCGCAGACCGCGGACTGAACCGACCACCCGCGCACGGCCCGCCGCCACGACAGCGGCGGGCCGTCCGGCCACCCGTATCCGTGAGGCATGATCGAGCCATGACCGCCCCCAGCCCGACCGGCGCCCCCGGCAGCCCCATCCGGGTGCTCATCGCCGACGACCAGGACATGGTCCGCACCGGCTTCCGTTTCTTCCTGAACGCGCAGCCCGACATGACCGTCGTCGCCGAGGCCGCCGACGGTGAGGAGGCGGTGGCGCTGGCCCGGGAACTGCGCCCGGACGTGTGTCTGCTGGACATCCGGATGCCGAAGCTGGACGGTCTGGCCGCCACCCGGCTGCTGGCCGGGCCGGATGTCGCCGACCCGCTGCGGGTGGTCGTGGTGACCACCTTCGACCTCGACGAGTACGTGTACGGCGCGCTGCGCGGCGGCGCCTGCGGCTTCCTCCTCAAGGACTCCGGTCCCGCCCTCCTCGCCGAGGCGGTCCGGGCCGCCGCGGCCGGCGACTCGCTGGTCTCCCCCTCGGTCACCGTCCGCCTGCTCAAGCATGTGACGGACGCCCCGCAGCCGGCCGCCCCCACCCGCCGCGCACCCCTGACCGAGCCACTCACGGACCGCGAACTCGACGTGGTCCGGCTGGTCGCCCTCGGCCGCACCAACGCCGAGATCGCCGCCGAGCTGTACGTCTCCCTGTCCACGGTCAAGACGCACCTGTCCAGCGTCCAGCTGAAACTGCGGGCACGGAACCGCGTGGAGATCGCGGCGTGGGCCTGGCAGCACGGACAGGTCACGCCCGGCGCCTAGTCTCCCGAACGGATGAGCCCCGTCAGATACCGCCACAGCGACGACCGCCGCTTGACGGCCGGGTCCTGTGCCTCTGGTACGCCGGTCGCGGGCGCCTCGGCCGGTACGGGCTCCGGCACGAACGTACCGGACAGCTCGTAGCGCACCGGCAGGGACCGCAGCCCCCGCATGAACGGCGAGGAACGCCACGGCAGTTGGTCCGCCGGCAGGGCGAGCTCCAGATGACCGAACCGTTCCACGATCCGGCTCACCCCGGCTGCCGCGATCGTCGACGCCAGCTCCCGGGCCGGGCACTGACGGGGCCCCGCACCCCACGCCAGATGCGCCCGGCTGCTGATGCTGGAGGAGCCCGGTGTCATCTGCCCGGCGAACAGCGGGTCGGCGTGCGCGGCGGCGGCGGAGACCCACACGGGGTCGCCGGCGTGGATGGTGTAGTCGCCGAGCGGGGTGTCCGCGGCCGCGAACCTCGGCACGAAGTTGACCAGCGGCGGCTTGCGCATGACCACCCGGTTCATGGTCTCCCGGACCATGCCGGCGGACAGCGTCTGGCGCACCCCGCCGTCGCCCTCGCCGGAGATCACCTCGACGACGGTGTTGGAGATGAGGATGCCGACGTGGTCGGAGGTCATCCCGAGCAGCATGAACAGTTCGCGGGCCAGTTCGTCGACCGTGAGGTCCGGGTGGGCGGCGAGCAGATGCGAGGGGAAGTCGTCGCCCGGCTTCTCCCTCTTCGCGGCGGCCAGCTCCGAGAGCGTCACCAGCAGCCGCGCCAGGGCGGGTTCGGCGTCCGGGCCGGCGTCCAGCACCCGCCACATGTCCATCAGGGCGTCGTCGCCCTGCGAGCCGGGGAAGCCGAGGAGATGGCTCGCCGCCATCAGCGGCAGCGGGCGGGAGAACTGCGCCGACAGGTCGGCGAGCCCCGTACGGCCGCCCTGCGCGAGCAGGCCGATCAGCTCGTCGGCGTAGCCCGTGACGGCGGCCTTGAGTCGCTTGGCCTGCGGGTGGCGCGGGTCCTGGAAGGGCCTGAGGGCGGTGTCCCAGGCGCCGCGGAGCCGGGGGTAGCCGGGACCGCCCTGGATCAGCACGTGGTTGACCTCGAGGGAGGGGCCGAGCGGCCAGTCGGCGGGCACCCGGCCCTCGGTGCGGGCCCGCCAGTTCTCCAGTCCCTTCGGCCAGCCGGCGTCGTCCTGGAGCACCTGGAGCGACTCGCGGTAGCCGAGCACGAGCCAGGCGGGCACGCCCAGCAGGTCGACCGGCGCGACCGGACCGTGGCGCTCACGCAGCCGCTCGTAGACGAGCGCGGGGCGCGTCTCGTAGTCCCGGGTCAGCAGGGGTTCGGGAGCCAGGTCCTCCAGCCGTGCCCCGTCCGACGTGGACTCCTCCTCGTCGACCACATGGAACTCCATCGTGCTGTCGCCCCCCTCCGGCGCCCGGCCATGACAGGCCGCACGGGACCCTACCCGAGGGGTGACAGGCGTCAAGTGCCGGGGTACTGACCGGTAGGGATCAGTGCCGTTCGCCCTTCCCGGTCACCAACTGCTCCAGCCGGTCGAACCGTTCGTGCAGGGCCTGAACCGTCTCGTGGCCCAGTCGGTGGCGGCGTTTCTGCTCCCGGCCGACGAACCAGGTGGCCAGGGCCGCGGTGACCATGCCGTACGTGGTGATGCCGACGACCATCACCACCGAGCCGACGACCCGGCCCCACGGCGTCACCGGGAAGAAGTCCCCGTATCCGACGGTCGTCGCCGTCTCGATCGACCACCACAGCGCCTTCGGGTACGACGTCAGATTGGCGCCCCGCGCCCCGTCCTCGGCGGCCACCACCGCCCACGAACCCAGCAGCATCACCACCACGAGAACGGCCGTGGCACCGCCCGCCGCCTTCAGATGGAGCGAGCGCCCCTCCCGGGCCAGCATCAACTCGACGGCCCTGGTCAGGAATCCGGGCAGCATGGCGACTCCTTCGGGTGCGGGCGCATGGAGTCAGTGTCGGTGGCGGTGCGCGGGCGGGCATGCCGGGCGGCTCGTTCGAGTTGCCGTGCGCCGCACGCCGTCATCTGCTGGGGTCGACGCCCCCCACTCGACGGAGGAGCCATGCCACCGGAGCCCCGATCGGTGCCGGAGACCTTCGCGTTCGCCTGCGGCGACTGCGGCCACACCTGGGAGGCCACCTTCCAGGTCATGTTCTTCACCGACCCGCTGGACGCCTCGGGCCTGACCACACAGGAGTACGTCGACGAGGCGGGCAAGGCCATCAGGTCGCCCCTCGCCGACGCGGTCTGCCCCCAGTGCGGCAGCCGCAAGGTGCACGTCCTGGAGGCCGGACGCGCCGGACGCGCCCGGCGTGCGGAGCACGAACCCCGTACCCGCCACGAGCACCATTTCCATCTCCCCCACCGCTCACCCGATCGGTCCGAGTGAGCTGGTGAACCGCGCGGGCCGGTGATGCGCTGAGGGCACACCCACGCCCCCAGGAGGCATCCGCGATGACCCGTCGTCCGTCCCGACCCGCCCGTGTCCTCGCCCCGGCCCTGGCAGCGACCGTGCTGCTGACCTGCGCGGCCTGCTCGGACGACGACAAGGACTCCAGCGCCTCGGCCATCGGCGCCTCCCCACTGGCCGCCGACTCCCCGACCGCCTCCGCCGCGGCCCGTCTCACCGAGGCCGGGGCCCGCCAGGCCCTCATCACCGAGACCGACCTCGAGGACGACTGGACGCAGGCCGAGGACGCCGCGACCTGGCGCGACAGCCTGCTCGTCGGCAAGGTCGACGTGGCCGACTTCCTCACCGCCAAGGCGGACGCCGCCGACTGCCAGAAGCTCCTCGACGGCCTCTACAGCGACACGTTGCTCGGCGAGCCGTCCGGCGCCTCCGCGCTCACCGGCTTCAAGGAGGAGGACTCCCGGCTGCTCTACCAGGTGGGCGCCTACGGGCAGGCGGGCCTCGACGCCTCCCTGGCCTGGCTGAAGTCCCTGCCGGCCAAGTGCGACCAGTTCACCGCGGTCGACTCCGCGGGCGACAAACGCACGGTCCAGGTCACCGAGGCCTCGCTGCCCGAGGAGGGTGATGCACGGGAGGGGCTGCGGGTGACGGTCCAGGGCGCGTCCGACGGCACCCCGGCCACCCTCACCCTGGACGTCGCCGCCGTACGCGTCGGCACGGACGCGATCACGGTGACGGCCGGTGGCCTGGACGGCGACGAGGACGACTCGGTCGAGGACGCGGTGCGGGCGGGCACGAAGCGCCTCGACGACGTACTGAGCTAGGACAACCCCTCTGCCCCGCCGCCCACTTGAGCCGATTCCGGGACAGCTTGATCATCCGGCGGCACAATGGCGACGACGGCCTGCGGCGCCGCGGTCGTCGGGGCGAGGAGAGGACGAGACGTGAGTGACACCCCGGACGTGCCGTCGAGGCTGAACACCGGTGTCGCGCACAACGCGCGCGTGTGGAACTACTGGATCGGCGGCAAGGACAACTACGAGGTCGACCAGCGGGTCGGCGAGCATGTCGCCGGGATGTTCCCGATCATCCGGGCCATCGCCCGCGCCGACCGCGACTTCCTCGGCCGGGCCGTGCGCCACCTGGCCGCCGAGCGCGGGGTTCGCCAGTTCCTGGACATCGGCACCGGCCTGCCGACGGTGGACAACACCCACGAGATCGCCCAGCGCATCGCCCCGGACGCGCGGATCGTCTACGTCGACAACGACCCCATCGTCCTCGCCCACGCCCGCACCCTGCTCACCAGCACCGGCGAGGGCGTCACCGCCTACATCGACGCCGACGTCCACGAGCCGGAGGCGATCCTCGAACGCGCCGCGCACACCCTGGACTTCACCAAGCCCGTCGCGGTGATGATGCTGGGCATCCTCAACTTCGTGCTCGACCACGACAAGGCGCGGGACATCGTCCGCCGGGTGCTGGCCGAGGTCCCCTCCGGCAGCTACCTGGTGCTCACCCACCCCACCTTCGACGACGCCCTCGGCGGCGCGGGCCAGATCCCGGCCATGAAGTTCTGGAACGAGAACGCCACCCCGCCGATCACCGCTCGCAGCGGCACCGACATCGCCGCGTTCTTCGACGGACTGGACCTCCTCGAGCCGGGTCTGGTGTCGTGCTCGCAGTGGCGCGCCGAGCCCGACTCCCCGGGCGCGGTACCGCAGTTCGGCGCGGTGGCCGTGAAACCCTGACGCGGAGGCCCAGCCCGTCGTGGAGGACGTATGACCCCCCTTGCCGACCCCGCCGACCCCGTACCCGGCGGACGTCCCGGTGACGTCGACCGTGCCACCGCCCTGAGCGACGAACTGGCCGACAGAGGCGTGCACGGCGTCGTGCTGTCCTACGTCGACACCGCGGGCGTCGGCCGGGTCAAGACGATCCCGACGGCCAAGCTGGCCTCGGCCGCGGCCTGGGGCGTCGGCATGTCGCCGGTCTTCGACACCTTCCTGGCGAACGACTCCATCGTCACCACCGACGTCCTCGGCTCCCCGGACGGCGACCTGCGCCTCTACCCCGACCTCGACCGACTCGTGGTCCTGGCCGGGCAACCGGGCTGGGCCTGGGCCCCGGTCGACCGCGTCACCCAGGAGGGCGAGCGGCACCCGGGCTGCACCCGCACCTTCCTGCGCCGGCTCGTCGCGGACGCGGAGCAGCGGCACGGCATCACCTTCAAGGCGGCCGTCGAGATCGAGTGGGCGATCGGCCAAGGCCCGTCGGCCGACGGGGACTTCGTCCCGGCCCTGTCGGGTCCGGCCTACGGCGCGATCCGCCAGGTCGAGGTCAGCGACTGCACCGCCGACCTGCTGGCCGCGTTCGCTGCACAGGGCGTCGACGTCGACCAGCTCCATCCCGAGTACGCGGCCGGGCAGTTCGAGGTCTCGGTGGGTGCCCTGGACCCGGTGGCGGCGGCCGACCGGAGCGTGCTGGTGCGGCAGACGATCCGCGCGGTCGCCGCGCGCCACGGGTTCGTGGTCTCGTTCGCCCCGGCGGTCTTCGCCCAGGGCGTGGGCAACGGCGGCCATCTCCACCTCTCCGCGTGGCGGGACGGCACGAACCTGCACACCGGCGGCGAGGGCCGGTACGGCATGACGGCGGACGCGGAGTCCTTCGCGGCCGGGGTGCTGACCCACCTCCCGGCCCTCACGGCTGTCACCTCCCCCAGCCCGGCCAGCTATCTGCGCCTCAAACCCTCCCAGTGGGCAGGGGTGTTCACCGCCTGGGGCCGCGAGACCCGCGAAGCGGCAGTACGCGTCGTCACGGGCACCCTCGGCCTGCGCGACCAGGCGGCCAATCTGGAGGTCAAGCCGGTCGACCTGGCCGCCAACCCGTATCTGGCGCTGGGGAGTGTGATCGCCGCGGGCCTGGACGGCCTGACGTCATCGACACCACTCCCGGAGGAGATCACCGGCGACCCCGCTCGGCTCGGCGCCGAGCAGGCAAAGGCGCGTGACGTGCGCCGACTGCCGGCCTCGCTGGCCGAGGCGGTCGTGGAGTTCCGCGGGGACGAGGTGCTGCGCGGCGCCATGGGCCTGGTTCTCGCCGACGCCGTGATCGCCGTACGGGAAGGCGAGATCGCGGCCGTGGCCGGGCTGGACGACGAGCAGGTCGCGGCGGCGTACCGCTGGAAGTACTGACATGGGCGCGGTCCACGAGGCGCTCGCCGCCCTGAGCCTGGTCGACCACCACTGCCACGGTGTCGTGACCGCCGACCTGGACCGGCCCGGCTTCGAGTCGCTGCTGACCGAGGGCGACCGCTGGCCGGGCGGCTCGCCCTTCGACACCCCGGTGGGCGTGGCCGTACGCCGCCACTGCGCACCGCTGCTGGACCTGGACCGGCACGCCCCGCCGCGGGAGTACCTGGCGCGGCGGACGGAACTGGGCTGGCAGGAGGTGAACCGTCGCTTCCTGGCCGCCGCGGGTACCGGCACGTACTGCGTGGACACCGGATTCGGTCCGACCGAGCTCGCCGCGGACGACGTGTACGAGGTCGTCCGGCTGGAGAGCGTCGAGGAGGCGATGACGGCCGAGGGCGTGGAGCCCGACGCATACGCGCAGGCCTTCTGCTCGGCCGCGCGGAAGGCGGTGGGGCGGCCGGGCGTGGTGGCGGTGAAGTCCGTGGCGGCGTACCGGACGGGCTTCGACCTGGATCCGGCACGTCCGTCGGCGGCGGAGGTCGAGCGGGCGGCGCGGCACCGGCTCGCGGCGGGCGGCCGGCTGGAGGACCCGGTCCTCGTACGGAACCTGCTCTGGACGGCGGTCGACCTGGGCCTCCCGCTCCAGCTGCACACGGGGTTCGGCGACAACGACATCCGGCTGCACCGGGTGGACCCCACGCACCTCACGGACTGGCTGCATCTGAGCGCCGGTACGATCCCGGTACTGCTGTTGCACTGCTGGCCGTACCAGCGCCAGGCCGGCTATCTGGCGGCGGTCTTCGAGCAGGTGTACCTCGACGTGGGCCTGACCTTGCACCACGTCGGCCCGGCACGGGCGCGGGCGGTACTGGAGGAGGCGCTGGAGATCACACCGTTCCGCAAACTGCTGTACAGCTCCGACGCGTACGGTCTGTCCGAGTTCTACGCGCTCGGCGCGCTGTCCTTCCGCAAGGGCCTGGGCGAGCTGCTCCAGGACCGGGTGGACGACGACGAGCTGAGCCTGTCCGACGCGCTGCGGCTCGCAGAGTGGGCGGGAGCACACAATGCCCATCAGGTCTACCGCCTTTCCGGCCCCTCCTGAAAGTATGATCAAGCAATGTCTGACATGACCGAAACCACGCCCGGCTGGCTAACTACGGACGACCTCGAGCAGGCGCGCGCCCGTATGCCGATCCTGTACGTCGAGGCCGTGCCCGTGCGCGTCGACGACAGCGGCGAAGTCACCAGCGTCGGCCTGCTGCTGCGCATCGGCTCCGGCGGGACGGTCAGCCGGACGCTGGTCTCCGGCCGTGTTCTGCACCACGAGCGCGTCCGCGACGCCCTCATGCGGAACCTGGAGAAGGACCTCGGCCCGGTGGCGCTGCCCCGCATCCCGGCGGCCCCGCAGCCCTTCACCGTGGCCGAGTACTTCCCGACGCAGGGCATCACGCCGTACCACGACCCCCGTCAGCACGCGGTGTCGCTGGCCTACGTCGTCCCGGTGACCGGCGACTGCCGCCCTCGCCAGGACGCCCTCGACCTGGTCTGGTTCAGCCCCCAGGACGCCGTGTCGGAGGCGGTGCAGAGCGAGATGCCCGGCGGGCACGGGGTGCTGCTGAAGCAGGCGCTGGCACACCTGGGCTGCGCGGTCTGACCGACCGGCCCTATTCGGTGTTGCGCTGGGTCGTGCCCGGCTCGCCCGTGTCCCGCCGCCACTCGACGACCAGTTCGTCCTTGGTGCCGAACCGGACGAGATGCCGTCCCACCACGTCCTCCAGGACGGCGAGGTGCTCGGCGTCCGTCTCCACCGCGAGCAGCAGGGCACCCTCGGCCGCGGTGAGCGTGCCGGTGCCGTTCTGGAACACGATGCCGCCCTCCCCCGAGTCCTCGTCCCAGCTCGTCTCGCTGCGGCGGCTCAGGTGGGAGGCGAGTTGTTTGGCGTAGCGGTGGGGGCGGTCGGTGGCGACTCGGGCTTCCGATCGGGGCATGGTGGTACTCCAGCTGTGGTGGCGGATGCCGACGGGTCGATAGTGCCGGATGCGAGCCGCACCCGGCCGTCCGGCGCCGCAAGCCATGGATTCCGGGGCCGTCGGGTGCCCGTGGGGCATGAGGACGTCCGCAATGCGTCAAGAGCGTATATTTACGTTGTATACGTCCCCTGGAGGCGGGTCATGGCCGAGGACCCCGGCGAGGCTCCGGCGCGCCGCGCGAGTGACCGCGGCCGCTACGGCCGCCTCAGCCGCGAGCGGGTCCTCGCGGGCGCCCTGGAACTCGTCGACCGCGACGGTCTCTCCGCGCTGAGCATGCGCCGCCTGGGCGCCGAGCTCGGGGTCGAGGCGATGGCGCTGTACCGGTACGCGGCGAGCAAGGACGCCCTGCTGGACGGGCTGGTCGAGGCGCTGCACGTGGAACTGGAGGAGCGGCTGGCCGCTCAGGCCCCCGCGGCCACCTGGCGTGCCGAGCTCGGCCGGATCGCGGCGGCGACCTACGACGTGTGCCTGGCCCACCCCCAGGTGGTGCCGCTGCTGTCCACCCGCCTGCCGGCGGTCCCACTGGCCCGGCGGCCGCTCGCGACGCTGCGGCACCACGAGCGGGTGATCGGCCTGCTCCGGGAGGCCGGGCTCGACGTGGACCGGTCCGCCTCCGTGTTCCGCGCCTTCACCGGATGGGTCCTCGGATACGTGTCCGTCGAGCTCCAGGCCATGGTGGACAACCCCGAGGAAGCGGACCCCGGGTTCCGGCTGGGCCTGCACCACATGCCGCCGCAGGAACTGCCCCGGTTGCGCGAGGTGGCGCCCGCGCTCGCGGAGCGCGGGGGGCCGCAGGGGCTGGCGGCCGGACTGGACGCCCTGCTCGAGCGCTTCACCCGATCGAACTGAGACCTCACGGATCCCTGAGGAGTACAACCATTCGGCGAGCGCTGACGTCTCACTCCCGGGAACTCGCGTTCCCCGTCGTTCGACCGTCCGCCACCGTCGATTCACGCAAAGGGACCCGCATGTTCCAGGCCGTTCCCGGCTCTCGTACGCTCCGACAGACCACCGGTGCGCTCGGCGCCGTCGCGCTGCTGGCACTGGGCGCCACGCCCGCCGTCGCCGACGACTCGACGCCCGAACTGGTGCTGGGAGAGATCGCGCCCGTGACGGGGCTGAAGCCGGGCAGCGCCTTCGACATACCGGTCTCCTTCACGAACACGGGCACCGAGGCGCTCGGCAAGGTCTGGCTGTCGTACTCCCTCACCCAGGGTCTGAGCCACACCGAGCTGCCCTCCAACTGTGCGCGCTACGAGGTCGGTTCCTTCGACGAGGCGCCCAGCTACTCGTACGCGGTCTGCGAGTTCGACCAGACCGTGGAGCCCGGGATCGTCTACGCGCCCGAGAAGTCACAGGAGTTCAAGGCCCTCGGCAAGGCGTACACCGATGAACTCCGCGCCGTCGTGGCCGCGGACGACCCCGCGCCCACGGAGGGCGTCGACGAGGGACCGGTGCCCGGCACCGGGCCCGCCGTGAAACTCGTCGAGCAGCCCGACGCCACCCCGGCCGCACCGGGCTCCGGCGAGCACGAGGGCTGGGACGCCGCCGACGTGCCGGTGAACGCGGTCAACACGGCCGACTTCCAGGTGAGCGGTGCGGAGTTGAAGGGCAAGGTCGGCGAAACCCTGGCCTTCGAGGTGAAGTTCGCCAACGCCGGACCCGCGTGGGTGCGCAGGGAGTCCGGCACCGGGGCGACCAAGGTCGTCGTCAAGATGCCCGCCGGGACGACCGTGACCAAGGCCCACGGATTCTGCGACAAGATCGCGGCCCGTACCTACGAGTGCGGCACCAGCCAGGCCTGGGTCGACCCCGGTGACGGCGAGACCTACACCTTCAAGGTGCGGATCGACAAGGAGGTGTCCGGAGCCAAGGGCTCGGTGAAGCTGGCCGGTGAGCCCAGGCCGTTCGACGAGAACACGGCGAACGACACCGCCGCCATCCTCCTCGACGTCGCCGGCAGCGGCGGATCGACGGGCGGGGGCGGCACCGCGAACGGGGGCGGGTCCACGGGCGGCGGGGGCTCCACGGCCACTCCGAGCGGTGACTCCACCGACGGCGGCGGCTCCACGTCGTCCACCGGCGGTTCCACCACAGGCGGCTCCTCCACCCTCGACGGCGACCTGGCGAGCACCGGCTCCTCCTCGACGCTGCCCCTCGCGGGTGCGGCGGCCGCGGCCGTCGCCGTCGGAACCGGTGCCGTGCTGGTGGTGCGACGCCGAAAGGCCCGCCAGTAGCGGTCCTCAGCCGCCCCTCTTGATCTGCCGCAGGATCGTCTCGTCGCTGATCTTCGTGTCGGCGGCGAGAAGCTGCGCCTTGCTCAGGATCAGCGACAGCCGGTCGTCCTCGAACGGCAGGAACACCTTGCCCTCGGTCCTGCGGCGCGCCGGGACGATGCACAGATAGGAGTCGTCCGGCTCCATCAGGATGTTCGCCGAGCCGAGGTGGATCCGGTACGTACGCAGGTCGCCGCGCACGCTCAGCCAGCGGCCGGCGATCGAGCACCGTTCGGCGATCCTCAGGCGCGGCAGGATCCGTTCCAGTACCTCGCGGCGGACCTCGGCGCTCGCCGTCAGGTCGCCGAAGCCGGCTCTCCGCCAATAGGCGGCGTGACGGCTCTCGCCCCGGTCGCTCCACTCGGGGTCCGCCGCGATCGAGGTGACGCCCACGAACAGATCGACGTCGCGCATCGCCTCGCTGAACACCAGCGGCTCCACGTCGGCCAGCGGAGTCTCGCGCCAGCGCCGGCCGTCCCGTCGTTCGAAGCGCACCTGGTCGGTGGCGGCGCGCTCGACGTCGTAGCCCCCGTCGTCCGCGGGTTCGTGGTGGAAGCAGACCCGCCACCGGCCGTCGGCGAACTCGGCCCGGGCCTCCCCGTCCCGACCGCCGTCGTAGTGGCCCAGGAAGTCGGTCCGCCAGCCGCGCTCCTTGAACAGCGCGTAGAGCTGCCGGTAGTGGACGATGTGGGCGGCGAACCGGTTGGAGTAGACGCCGGTCTCCTCCTCGGCCGGGGTGAGCCGATAGAGCTCCCGGAAGGCCTGCTTGAACGGCTGCCGCAGCCGCTCGCCGACGATCCGCTCCCGCCACGCCCCGATCTCGTCCACCGATGCCCGGATGGGGTGCCACAGCCGCACCCGCTCAGGCCTGCCGTCCGGCCGAGCGGCCGGTGCCACGGCGTGCCACTCCCCGTCAGCGCCCTGGAACTCCCAGATCAGGCCACGCACGAGCACACCGGTGACCGGGTGGTCGCGGTAGTGGCGGCACCATTCGTCGTACGGCCATTCCCGCGCCGCCGACATCAGCGCCTCGATCCGGCCCCGCTCCCCCGCCAGCGTGCCGCGCACCTCCCTGACCAGGGTCTTCAGCTCCTTGAGCTCCTCCGGGAACCCGTCCTTCAGCGCGGCTGGCGCCGTGCGGGACGTCCGCCCCTCGGGGGCGGTGAAGCCGATCCGTACGGTCCTCGCGTCCTCGATCTCCACCCGGACCCGGTGGCCGCCCATCTCGCGTTCCAGCGAGCCGTCCGCTGCCAGGCCGTGGTCGGGCACGCTGCGCTCGACGAGCTGCTCCGGAGTGATGCCCTGCCGCCCGGCTGCCGCCGTGAGTGCGGTGTCGAGCTGCTTGCGCAGGCCCCGGTGCCTGATCCGGGACCGGAGCCGCCACAGGGACTCCAGGGCGGCCGGGTCGTCGATCTCGGCCAGCGCGTTGATCGCGGCGCCGGCGAGCTTGAGGTCCTCGACCACTCCGGTCGGCCGGCTGGCGCCGGTGCGCAGCGCCAGGGCGTCGAGGTAGGGCACCGCGGCAGGGCCGGCGGTCAGGGCGGCGGCCCAGACCGTGCCGCGCGCGAGATCGCCGTCGTTCTGGTGGACGACGTAGTGGTAGTGGCTGTCGCCGTACTCCCAGGCGGTCTGCCGCCCGTGCTCCCTGCTGCACAGCGGCTCGCCCTCGGCCAGTGCCCGCAGCATGTCGGCGACAAGGTCCCGCCCCGATGCCGCTTCGACAGCCGTCAGACACGTCCGGCGCCAGCGCTGTGTGGGACGCGGCGCCGTCAGGCCGGCCAAGTGCCGTATGAGGCCGGACAGTTCGGCCCCGGGGGTGGCGGTCGCGCGGGCGCGGAGCGGAGCGGCCCAGGGCGCCTGCTCGGGAATGAGGCCGTCGGGGATCTCCGCGCCGTCCACAAGCGCCAGCAGGGCGCGGAGCCGACGAGCGAGGGAGGAGGCTCCCGATCCGACCTCCGTGTCCAGGAGCTCCGTGTGTGCCCACCGCAGCCACGGCGCGACCATACGGAGGCCCTCGTCGTCGAGCCCCTCTGCGGCGGTCAGGGCGGACCCGAGCGCGTTGGCGAACCAGAAGCCCATGTCGTACTCGGCGGAGCGCAGCAGCATCACCGCGACCTCGGCGGGCGTCCACCCGCGCACCCGCCCGACCAGGGAACCGATCTCGAAGTCGTACTCCCACAGTGTGTCGCCGAAGCTCGCCGCCAGCAGCAGGCTCAGGACCGCGGCCCGGCCCTCCTCGTCCCCGCAGGCGGCGAGGCCCGCGTCGATCTCGGCCTGTATCTCCGCGTACCGCGTATCGGGCTGCTCGGGCGTGTATGGACCGTGCAGACCCGCCCCGAACTCGGCTCGCTGCCGTTCCAGAAGATCGACGAGCCATCGCGCACGGGCGAGCGCGCCCGCCCGCACGTCGTCGAACGGGTCGTTCCTGCGGGCCTCGGCCACCAAGGTGTCGTAGAGCATGGCGGGATGATGGCAGGGGGCACTGACAACGCGATCAAGCGATGCAACGAGAAAGGGCCCTCACAGGCTCTCGCCTGTGAAGACCCTTCACACCGTCGGGACGACAGGATTTGAACCTGCGACCCCTTGACCCCCAGTCAAGTGCGCTACCAAGCTGCGCCACGTCCCGGTGTCCGTCTGACCTGGGCTTTCGCCCGGCCGAACGTGCAGGGAAACAATACCGCACTCAAGTCGGTGGTCGCGCACCCGTTTATTCGGGGCCGACGGTCCGGGGGCGGGCGTCGGCGCGCACGAGGTCACGTATGGCGGGGACCGAGAGCAGGGCGGCGCAGACGACGAGGCTGGTCGCACCGGCGACGAGGAGCACGTGGTCGGCGCCGAGGACCGCGGCGGAGGGGCCCGCGAGGGCCTGGCCGACGGGCATCAGGGCGAGGGAGCCCGCCACGTCGTAGGCGTGGATGCGGTTGAGGGCGTCGGCCGGGACCTGGGTCTGGACGCTGGTCGACCACATCACGCTCCAGAAGGCCATGCCCACCCCGGCGACCGCGGCGCCGGCCGCCATGGCCGGTACACCGAGGCCGGCACCGACGCTCGCCGGGAAGGCTCCGAAGCCGACCAGGGCGATCGCCCCGGCACGGAGCATCCGGCGGGGGCGCAGTCGCAGCGCGAGGAGTCCGCCGATCACCGTGCCGGCACCGAGGGCGGAGTTCACCAGGCCGTAGGCGCGGGGGCCGTGCTCCTGGACCACCTCCGTGGCGACCAGCGGGACGGTCGGGCCCGAGACGGCGATCATGTAGAGGCCCCAGATGGCGATCACGCCCCAGAGCCAGGTGCGGGATCTGAACTCCCGCCAGCCCTCGACCAGATCGGCCCCGAAGGTGCTGGTGGTGTGCGGGGGCCGGCCGTCGTCGGGGGCGCGCGGGGGCAGGCGGAGCAGGAGGAGGCACAGGGCGCTCACGGCGTAGGTGGTGGCGTGGGTCGCGAAGACGCCGCCGGGCGAGGCGAAGCCGACGAGCACACCGGCGAAGGCGGGACCGGCGAGCTGGGCGCAGGCCTCGGCGACGCGTATCGCGCCGTTCGCGCCCTGGACGTCGGTGGCGAGGCGGCGCACCGTGCTCGCGACGCCGGGCTGGAACAGGGCGCCGGCCACGCCGTTGGTGAATCCGATGGCGCAGATCTGCCAGAGCACCACATGCCCGGAGAAGAAGAGCGTGGCGGCCAGGGCCTGGGTGCCCACGCGGACCAGGTCGGCGCCGATCATCAGCCTGCGGGTGTCGAAGCGGTCCGCCATGACCCCGCCGAAGACGACGAAACCGGCGAAGGCGGCCGCCGTGGCGGCCATGGCGAGGCCGACCGCGCCCGCCCCGTACCCGTGCTGGAGCAGACCTGCGGCGAGGGCGACGGGCAGCATGGTGTCGCCGAGTCCGGCGACGGCCCGCGCGCCGAAGAACAGGGCGAAGTCCCGCGACCAGACAGTGGGACTCGCCGGCTTTCTCCCCTGGTCACCGGCGACGCGCTCGGCGTGCGACGACGTCCCGGTCACCTCTCACGCCCTCCCGGCAGGTCCGCCCCGGCTCTCACGGCTCCGGATCATGCCACGGGGGCCGACGGCGTCCGAGGGAATTTCAGTCCGCGGCCGGTCTGCCCAACTCGGGGTGGTCGTCGAGGAGTCGGGGCGGGGCGGCCTGGCGCCAGGAGTCGGCCAGGATGTCCCGCAGTTCGTCCTCGTCCTCCAGCGCGGCGAGCCGGGCCCGCACCCAGGCGAACTGTGCCTCGTGCTCGGCGATCCAGAACTTCTCCGGCTCGGCCAGCACCAGCTCGTTCCGCTCCTCCTTGGGGCAGCGCACCGCGAGGGACGTCTCCTCCTCGGGCAGCGTGGCGAACATCTTGCCCGCGACCCGGAACGTGGGCATGCTCCAGGCGATCTTCTCCGAGGTGTCCGGCAGGGACAGGGCGATACGGCGTACGTCTTCGGCATCCGGCATGGCAGGCACCGTAGCGGCTCGCACTGACAGTCACCTGGTGGGAGCGGCTGTTCCCAGTTGCTTGAAGTAGAGCGTGGTGGGCCGCAGCACCCCGGCCGGGTCGGCCGCGTAGTCCGGGATCACGCCGGCCCGAGTCCAGCCGGCCGTCGTGTAGAGGTGCTCCGCCGGGCTGTCGGTCTCGGTGTCCAGGTGGAGGAGGGTGACGCCGGCCGCGGCGGCGGCCTCCTCGGCGGTCGTCAGGAGTCTGCGGCCGAGGCCGTGGCCCCGGGCGTCCCGGTGCACCATCAGCTTCACCAGTTCGGCGCGGTGACGGCTGTTGGGTTTGTCGGGAAAGGCCAGGCTGACCGTGCCGACCACCTGCTCGCCGTCGTGGGCCGCCCAGATCGCGAGCGACCCGGCGGCCACACCGGCGGCCCGCTCCTTCCACCAGGCGGTGGCCTCGGCGTGGTCGAGGGGTCCGAGGAAGCCGATCGAGGCGCCCCCGTCCACGGTGTCGACCATCAGACCGGCCAACGCGTCCAGCCGGTCCAGGACCTCACTCTCGTCCAGGCGGGTCACGCTCACGGCAGTACCACCGCCAGGACGTAGCGCACCGCCTCGGACCCCGCGCACCGGAACCGCGTCGGCCCCCACACCCGCAGTCGCAGGCAGTCACCGGTGCCGAGGTGGTGCTCGACGTCCTGAGCGGTCACGTCGAGCGCCCCCTCCAGTACCCAGATGTGCTGTTCCAGGCCGGGGACGGGCGGCCGGTCGTAGGCGATGTCGGCACCCGCGGCGAGGCGCCCCTCTACGAGTTCGCCGCGCAGCCCGGTGTGCGGCGGGGACACGGACCGCCGCAGGAACCCGGAGGCCCTGTCCTCCCACACCGGCTGCTCGGCGGCCCGCACCAGCAGCGCGGGCTCGGCCTCGACCTCGCTGAGCAGCTGGGACATGGTCCGCCCGTACACCCCGCACAGCCGGTTCAGCAGCGAGGCGGTGGGGCTGATCTCCGCCCGCTCGGCCCGCGACAGGGTCGACCTGCTCACTCCGCTGCGTTCCGCCAACTCCCCCAGCGACCAGCCGCGTTCGGCCCGCAGCTCGGCGAGGCGGGCGCCGAGCCGCGCGTCGACGGGGTCGGGCCCGGTCGCGACGACGACATCCTGTTTCATATTCGGGATTCTATCCCGAATACGGGACGACGGTCTTCGTGACCCCTCTCACTCCCGCCCGCCGAACGCCGCCAGCGTCCGCTCCAGCGCCGGCATCGCCCGCACCACCCGCTGCGAGCGGATCAGCAGGTCCCACGCGGGCTCGAACTTCTTCCAGCCGCCCGAGTAGGCGAGGTGCCGCAGCCGCTCAGGACGGCCCGGCTGGGCCGCCGAGCCGCGCCAGATGTTGGACCAGCGATAGAAGTCGCGGTACGCGCGCCAGTAGCCGTCCTCCAGCTGACGTGGCGTCATCCCCTTGGGCCGGTAGACGACATGCCGGGTGTCGTACAGGTCCCAGTCGCGGTGGACGATCCGGTCCTCGGACTCCATCTGCTTCCACAGTCCCGTCGACGGATAGGGCGTCATGATGTGGAAGGTCGCGGTCTCGATGCCCTGCTCGACCGCCCATGCGACGGTGCGGTCGAAGACGTCCGGGCCGTCCTGGTCGAGCCCGAACACGAAACTGGCGTTGACCATCACTCCGGCGTCGTGCAGGCGCCGCACCGCGGCCGCGT
This sequence comes from Streptomyces sp. NBC_00019, assembly GCF_045041015.1. Lineage (NCBI taxonomy): Bacteria > Bacillati > Actinomycetota > Actinomycetes > Kitasatosporales > Streptomycetaceae > Streptomyces > Streptomyces sp. NBC_00019. Next base: position 8,873,054 of record NZ_CP108302.1, on the reverse strand, counting down.
AGTCGGCGCCGATGTTCTGGTTCTTGCGGCGCTCGGCGAGGTTGGCGTCGTTGACGGTCTCGAAGCCGACGAAGAGGCTGCGCAGACCCGCCTCCACGGCCTTCTCCAACAGGTCAGGCTTCAGTACGGAGTTGACCGTGCCCGCCGCCTGCCACAGCCGCCCCATGCCCTTCATGCCGTCGAACAGGGCTTCCGCGAAGCGCCGGTTGCCCAGCAGATGGTCGTCGAGGAAGTAGAGATGGCGGCCGGGCAGCCGGTCGATCTCGGCGAGGGCGTCGTCGACGGTCTGGGTGTAGAAGGACTTGCCGCCCTCGAAGAAAGCGTCCTTGTAGCAGAAGTCGCAGTGGTGGGGGCAACCGCGCGACACCACGATCGAGTTGGGGACGAGGTAGAGGTGACGCTTGATCAGGTCGCGTCGGATGGGCGGCAGTCCGGCCAGCGTGCGCTGAGCCGAGTCGTAGCGGCGGGCGGGGACTCCGTCGCGGAAGTCCTTCAGGAACAAGGGCCAGGTGTCCTCACCGGGGCCGGTGAAGATCGTGTCGGCGTGGGCCGCCGCCTCGTCGGGGAGCGAGGTGACATGCAGACCGCCCATGGCGACATGCACGCCCCGGGCCCGGAAGTGGTCGGCTATCTCGTAGCTGCGTCGGGCCGAGGTGATGTACGGCTGGACGACCAGGAGGTCGGGGGTGCCGAGTGCCTCGAGATCGATCCGCTCCACGTGTTCGTCGTGGAGGGTGACCTCGTCGTCGGGGTCCAGATAGCCGGCCAGGGTCGCCAGGCCCAGGGGCGGGAACAGCGAGTACTTGATGGGCCGGAACAGCGGGCTGGTCGCCTCGGTCAGGGCCGGGAGGATCATCGTCACACGCATGACAGCCCAGACTGCTTTCGGCCGGTGGCCGGTTCCCTACGGCTGGGACGCCTCTCCGAGCGCTTCGAGCACCGGGCGGATCAGCGGGTGCTCCTCCGCTCCACGCCGTACGGCCGCGAAGACCCGGCGGGTGGGCGCGACGCCGTCGACGGGCCGTACGACCACGCCGGTCAGATCCATGCCGATCAGCGCGGACCGCGGTACGAGCGCCACACCCGCGTCGGCCGAGGCCAGGGCGACGACGGCCCGGAAGTCGTCCGAGGAGTGCTCCAGGCGGGGCTGGAACCCGGCGCTCTCGCAGGCCAGGACCACCACGTCGTGACAGGGGTTGCCCGGGTAGGGGCCGATCCACGGGTCCTTGGCCAGCTCCGCCAGCGGCACCTCGCTCACGTCGGCCAGCCGATGGCGTACGGGGACGACCGCGTCGAAGGGCTCGGCGTACAGCGGGACATGGGACAGCCGGGGGTCGTCGGCGGGCGGCGCCCCGCGGTACTCCACCGCAACGGCGACGTCGACCTGGCGGTCCAGCACCATCGGCAGACTGGCGTCGCCCTCGGCGTCCTGGACGCGGATACGGATGCCGGGCGCGGTGTGGGCGAGACGGGCCACCGCGGGGGCGACGACCAGGGCGATCCCGGTCGCGAACGAGGCGACGGTGACCGTGCCGGCCTGCCCCGTGTCGTACGCGGCCAGCTCGGCCTCCGCCCGCTCCAGCTGGGCGAGGACGGCGTTGGCGTGCCTGAGCAGGATCTCGCCGGCCGGAGTGAGCCGTACGCCCTTCGCACCGCGCTCGACCAGGCGGCGCCCGGTCTCCTGCTCCAGCGCCGTGAGCTGCTGGGAGACCGCCGAGGGGGTGAGATACAGCGCGGCGGCAGCCGCCGTCACCGTGCGGTGGTCGGCCACCGCACGGAGGATGTGGAGCCGCCGCGCTTCGATCATGAGATCGATTGTCTCAAATGCACCCGTGTGCTCCGGCTCAGCCCTCCAGCTCCGCCCGCGCCGCGACGAAGGCGTCGACGGCCCGGTCGACGTCGTCCGTGGAGTGGGCGGCCGACAGCTGGACGCGGATACGCGCCTGGCCCTGGGGGACGACCGGGTACGAGAAGCCGATCACGTACACGCCGCGCTCCAGCAGCAGCTCCGCCAGGCGTCCCGCCTTGCCCGCGTCCCCGATCATGACGGGCGCGATGGCGTGGTCACCGGGCAGGATGTCGAAGCCTTCCTCGGTCATACGGCGGCGGAACAGCGCGGTGTTCTCGGCGAGCCGGACGCGCAGGTCGTCCGCCGCCTCCAGGAGGTCGAGCACCTTCAGCGAGGCGGCGGCGATCACCGGCGCGAGGGTGTTCGAGAAGAGGTACGGGCGGGAGCGCTGGCGCAGCAGGGCGACGATCTCCGCACGGGCCGCCACATAGCCGCCGGACGCCCCGCCGAGCGCCTTGCCCAGCGTGCCGGTGATGATGTCCACGCGGTCCATCACCCCGTGCAGCTCGGGAGTGCCGCGGCCGCCGGGACCGACGAAGCCGACGGCATGGGAGTCGTCGACCATGACCATGGCGTCGTAGCGGTCGGCGAGATCGCAGATCTCGCGCAGCGGCGCCACATAGCCGTCCATCGAGAACACGCCGTCGGTGACGATCAGCCGGCGGCGCGCGTCGGACGCGTCCTTCAACTGGGCTTCCAGGTCGGCCATGTCACGGTTGGCGTAGCGGAAACGGCGGGCCTTGGACAGGCGGATGCCGTCGATGATCGAGGCGTGGTTGAGGGCGTCGGAGATCACCGCGTCCTCGGGGCCCAGGAGCGTCTCGAAGACACCGCCGTTGGCGTCGAAGCAGGACGAGTAGAGGATCGTGTCCTCCTGGCCGAGGAACGCCGAGAGACGTGCCTCCAGCTCCTTGTGCACCTCCTGCGTCCCGCAGATGAAGCGCACCGACGCCATGCCGTAGCCCCAGCGGTCGAGGGCCTCGTGGGCGGCGGCGACCACCTCGGGGTGGTCGGCGAGACCGAGGTAGTTGTTGGCGCAGAAGTTGAGGACCTCGCCGGGGCGGCCGCCCGCGGTGACGGCGACGGTCCTGGACTGCGGGGTGCCGATGACGCGCTCGGGCTTGTGCAGACCGGCGGCGCGGATCTCGTCGAGGGTGGCGCGCAGGTCGTCGCGCACGGAGTCGAACATCTCAAAGCTCCTAGAAAAGCAGGTGACTTACGCAGTCCAGTCGAGGATGACCTTGCCGCCGCGGCCGCTCTCCGCGTCGGCGAACGCCGCCTCGAAGTCGCGGTAGCCGTACCGGCCGGTGATCACGGGGGCGAGGTCGAGACCGCCCTCCAGGAGCACCGACATCGCGTACCAGGTCTCGAACATCTCACGGCCGTAGATGCCCTTGATGGTGATCATCGAGGTGACGATCCGTGCCCAGTCGACCGGGAATTCCTGCGACGGCAGGCCGAGCATGGCGATCCGGCCGCCGTGCGTCATGTTGGCGATCATGTCACGCAGCGCCTCGGGCCGGCCGGACATCTCCAGGCCGATGTCGAAGCCCTCGCGCAGCCCCAACTCCCGCTGACCGTCGGCGATCCGACCCTGCGCCACATTGAGTGCCAGGCTCACGCCGATCTTGCGGGCCAGCTCCAGCCGTTCCTCGCTGACGTCGGTGACGACGACGTTGCGGGCACCCGCGTGCCGGGCGACCGCGGCGGCCATCAGCCCGATCGGACCGGCGCCCGTGATGATGACGTCCTCGCCGACCAGCGGGAAGGACAGCGCGGTGTGCACGGCGTTCCCGAACGGGTCGAAGATCGCGGCGACGTCGAGGTCGACGGGGACGCGGTGCACCCAGACGTTGGCGGCGGGCAGGGCGACGTACTCCGCGAACGCGCCGTCCCGTCCGACGCCGAGCCCGACCGTGGCCCGGCACAGATGACGGCGCCCGGCGAGACAGTTGCGGCACTTCCCGCACACCAGGTGGCCCTCGCCGCTGACCCGGTCGCCGACGGCGATGTCGGCGACGTCCCGCCCGGTCTCGACGACCTCACCGACGAACTCGTGCCCGAGCACCAGCGGTGTACGGATCGCCTGCTGCGCCCAGCCGTCCCAGGACCGGATGTGCAGATCGGTGCCGCAGATGCCGGTGCGCAGCACTTTGATCAGTACGTCGCCGGGTCCGACGGCGGGCTCCGGGACGTCCGCGAGCCACAGCCCGGGCTCCGCCTTCTCCTTGACCAGCGCCTTCAACGCTACGGCTCCTGTGGGTGCGATCCCCGTGCCCGGGCATACCGAAGAAGCCCGCGTCCGGGGAGAGGGGTGGGATCGCGTAGCAATCTGCCGTACGGCACCGCCCCGGGTCCATCGAGGTTTTCTTAACCCGCGCCGCAGCTCCGCTTCACGCCCTGCCACCGGTGAACCCTTCCGTGGGGAACACCGGACCCGGAATGCCCGTTGGAATCCCCGAGGACGCACTGGACCGACCGGGAGCCGCACATGAACACCGCACGTGATCTCGCTCTGCTCGCTCTGAACGCGGCGCCCGAGGCTCCGGTGGAGCAGGGCGATGTGTCGCTCGCGCTCGCGGGCTCCGAGCTGCTGGACCTCGTCGAGGCCGGTGCGCTCCAGGTGGACGATGACCGGATCGTGCCCGGTGCGCCGCACGTCTCGGGCGACCCGCTGCTGGACGAGGCCGCCGCCACGCTCATACGGGACGAGCCGTACGAGTCGGTCGGGGACTGGCTGTGGCGCCGGGGCGACGGGCTGTCCTCCGCGTACCACTCCGCCATGGAGCGGGAAGGTCTGGCGGCCCGGCCGAGTGGCCGGGTGATTCCGCCGCGGAGCGAACGGACTACGTTGGTCGACTCGCCCGAGCGGACTCGCGCCGAGACCCGCCTCGCGTCCGGCGACCCGGCCTTCACGGCCCTGGTGGCCGCTGCCGGAATCCGGGAGGAGCCGGCCGAGGCCCTCGAGGTCACCGACGACGTGGTCACGAGCGTGCTGGCCGCCGTCGGGGACGCGGTGATGGAGCTGGAGGCGGTGCGGCAGCGGCGGGCGATAGAGAACTCCGCGTTCGACAACATCTGGCGGGGTGGGGTCTGAGCCCACGGCTCGGCGAGGGCTTCAGAGCGGGAGGCCGTCCGCCTCCATCCGCTCCAGTCTCGCGACGAGTTCGGCCGCCGACGACTTGATGGTCTCCAGGCCGGGCCTCCCCCAGGGCCGCGGCTCCACGTCGACGACACACACCGTGCCGAGGACCATCCCGGTTCTGTCGATGAGGGGTGCGCCCAGATAGGAGCGGATGCCGAACTCGTCGACGACCGGGTTGCCGGCGAACCGCGGGTAGTCGCAGACGTCCTCCAGGACCAGGGCCTTGCGGCGGACGACCACATGCGGGCAGAAGCCGTGGTCGCGCTCCAGATGACGGCCGAGCTCCGGCTTGGTCTCCTCGGCGTGCACCACCACCGGCCGGGCGTCCGGGGTGTGCAGGCCGGCGAAGAACTGCCGCTTCTCGTCGATGAAGTTGACCATCGCGTACGGCGCCCCGGTCAGCTCGGCGAGCCGGTCCGCGAAGGCGTCGAGGGCCGGTTCCGGGCGCTCGCCCAGACCCAGCCCGTGCAGTCGGGCGGCCCGGGCGGGCGCCTCCTTGTCCTCGGGGGTGAGCAGCAGACGACCGGCGGGGCGCACCGGGTCGTAGCTCATGGGCGGCTTCCGTCGCTGTGGGTGTGGGTCATATGCGGCTCCGTGGCGTCGGGTGCGGGGATCACATGTGGGCGCCGTGGCTCGGCGCGGGTGCCGGAGCGTGGGCGATGAGGTGCCGTACGAGGGTCAGCAGGGTCTGGACGCCGGAGCTGGAGATCCGGGCGTCGCAGCGGACGATGGGGATCTCCGGGGCCAGGTCGATGGCGGCGCGGACCTCCTCGGGGTCGTAGCGGTAGGAGCCGTCGAACTCGTTGATCGCGACGATGAAGCCGAGACCGCGTTGTTCGAAGAAGTCGACGGCGGCGAAGCAGTCCTCCAGCCTGCGGGTGTCGGCGAGGATGACCGCGCCGAGCGCACCCTCGGAGAGTTCGTCCCACATGAACCAGAACCGCTCCTGCCCGGGCGTGCCGAAGAGGTACAGCACATGTTCCGGATCGAGGGTGATACGGCCGAAGTCCATGGCCACGGTCGTCTCGACCTTGTTCTCGACCCCTTCGAGGTTGTCGGTCGCGGCGCTGACCGTGGTGAGCAGTTCCTCGGTGCTGAGCGGCGCGATCTCGCTGACCGCGCCCACGAAGGTCGTCTTGCCTACTCCGAACCCTCCCGCCACCAGGATCTTGAGTGCGGTGGGGAAGGGGTCAGAGCTGTCGTCGTAGTCCATCGAGCACTGCCTCCAGAAGGGCCCGGTCAGTCGGGTTGTGGGTGAACTCGGGGGGCTTGGTGGTGAGCGCCCCGCAGTCGACGAGGTCCGACAGCAGCACCTTGGTGACGACCGCCGGCAGCTTCAGATGGGCGGCGACCTCGGCGACCGAGACGGGCGCACGGCACAGGTCGAGTGCCTGGGTGTGTTCGAGGCCGAGATACCCGAGGGGGGTGGCTCCGGTGACCATCACCTGTGACAGCAGGTCGAGCGCGATGGTGGGCCTGGTGCGGCCGTTGCTGACCGTGAAGGGGCGCACCAGGCGTCCGGCCGCGTCGTCGAGCCAGGGCCCGTCACCGGCCGCCGCCACGCTCAAGGCCTCATCGCCGTCGGTTCGCCTGCGTGCTGCCGGGGTGCGGTCACCAGATAGGGGCGCACGCTCTTGACCAGCATCGCCATCTCGTAGCCGAGGACGGCGGCGTCGGCGTCGCGCCCTGCGAGCACCGCGAGACAGGTGCCGGAGCCCGCGGTGGTCACGAACAGCAGGGTCGAGTCCAGTTCGACGACCACCTGGCGGACGTCTCCGCCGTCCCCGAAGCGGACTCCGGCGCTGCGGCCGAGGGAGTACAGGCCGGAGGCCAGGGCGGCCATGTGGTCGGCGCTGTCGGTGTCGAGACCGTGGACCGACTTCACGAGCCCGTCGCAGGACAGGAGCACCGCGCTGGTGGTGTGCGGCACACGCTGCACGAGGCCGCTCATCAGCCAGTCGAGATCGGATACATGGCCGGTCGGCGCTTCGCTCGCCATGGTGGATCGACTCCTTGAGGTACGAAGGTCTGCGGGAGCGCTGGGGGGTGGGGTGGAAACGGGGGTGGTCATCCGGCTGTTGCGCTCCCGTCGTGCCGGGTGGGGGTGTGGTCGGGGCGGGCCGCGGACCCGCCGTCGTGCGCGCCGCGCACCTCGGCTATCCGGCCCGGGTCCATGGCGGGGACGTCCTGGGGCGACGCGTCCCGGTGGGGGGTGTCCGGGTGCGTGAGGTCCAGGGGGGCCGGGGCGGGGTGCGGTACGCCGGGGTACATGGACCCCGTCCGGTCCGTGTCGAAGCGCACGGCCTCCATGTGCGGGGCCTCGAGGTGGCCCGCGTCCGGGTGGGGCGCCCCCGCGTGCTCGGCCTCCAGGTGCTGCTGCGCCTCGGCGAGGCCGATGCCGCGCTGGAAGGCCGCCATGAGACCCGGGTCGTGACCGGCGAGGTGGTCCGTCTCGGGACGCGGTGCCGCCGGGCCGTCGCGCAGCTGGGGTGCGATGTGTTCCTGGGCGCGGCGGCGGGGCAGTTGGGGCTTGCCCATGGTGCCGCGCACGGCGCCGGTGCGCGGGGTGGGCGGCCCGACGGTGCGGTCGGCGACGCGGTGCCGGTCGTCGGGGCGGATGCCGGGGATGGCCTCCGCCGGGGTGGGCCGCTCCCGGTGGTTGCCGCGCACGGGCAGCGGTACCGCGGCGCCGGTGTCGGGCGCCGGGGCGGCGGCTCGCGGGGCGTCCGGCTGCCGGCGGGGCGCGAAGGGTACGACGCGCTGCGGCCCGGTTTCGGCGACGGCGCCGACACCGCCGTCAACACCGGCTCCGGCTCCGGCTCCGGCTCCGGTGTACGGATACTGCTGCGGCGGTACGGAGATCCCCGTTCTGTCCGTCGCACTCTGCGGCGGCACGGGCGGAGCCGGCACGCCCGGATCCGGCGCTCCGGTCCCGCCCGGTGACCGCGGCATGGCACCCGGGGCGTCCGGGTCCCCGCCCAACAGCCCTTGCGGTACGACGAGTACGGCCTGTACTCCGCCGTAGATGTTGGTCTGGAGCCGCACGTTGATGCCGTGCCGCCGGGCGAGCTGCGAGACCACGAACAGGCCGATGCGGCCGTCCGCCAGCAGGCTGCCCACGTTGACCTGGTCGGGGTCGGCGAGCAGGGCGTTCATCTTGTTCTGCTCGCCGACGGGCATACCCAGCCCGCGGTCCTCGACCTCGATGGCGAGCCCGGAGGTGACGAGGTTGGCCCGCAGCAGGACCTGGGTGTGCGGCGCGGAGAACACCGTCGCGTTCTCGACCAGTTCGGCGAGCAGGTGGATGACGTCGGCGACGGCGTGCCCGCGCAGGGTTCCGTCGATGGGCGGCACGAGCTTGACCCGGGAGTACTGCTCGACCTCGGCGATGGCGGAGCGCAGCACCTCGGTCATGGAGACGGGGTGGCTCCACTGCCGGCGGGAGACGGCGCCGCCGAGCACGGCGAGGTTCTCGGCGTGCCGCCGGATGCGGGTGGCGAGGTGGTCGACGTGGAAGAGGCCCTTGAGCAGGTCGGGGTCCTCGATCTCGTTCTCCAGCTCGTCGAGGATGGAGATCTCGCGGTGCACCAGTGACTGGAGGCGTCGGGCGAGGTTGAGGAAGACCTCGAGTTTCTGCTCGCTGCCCGCCTGGCTGGAGAGTTGGGACGCGTGGACCACCGCGGTGACGGCGCCGTCGTGGGCGCGGGCCAGATCGGCGGCGAGCAGTTCGAAGTCGTCGGCGTCCTCGGGGGGACCGCCGCGCGGCTTGCGCTGGGGCGGTCCGTCGCCGCGGCGCAGCGCCTCGACGAGGGCCCGCAGATCGGCCTCGCCGCGCGCGCTGGTGCGGCGCAGGGCGCCGATGCGGTCGCTGACCGCCCTGGCGGCGCGGTCGGCGGCCACGGCGGCGATGAGAATGCCCGCGAGGGCGACCGAGAAGGCGCCGGCGAGTACACCCCACAGGGTGAGACCGGGTTGTGCGCCGGTGGAACGGACCGTGAAGAGGACGGCTGCCGAGCCGCTGAGGGCGACCGCGATGGGCGGCAGCACGGCGAGCCGCAGCAGCTGTGGCCGTATGTGCGTCTCGGGCAGCGCGGGTGCGGGCCGGGCGACCGGCCTTCCGTGCCGGCCTCCTTCGCGGCGGTCTGCGCGTGTCGCCGGTGCGCGGAGCTGAGCCATCGGTGTCCTCGTACTGGTGGTCCGTCGGGCCTGGTCGCCGGGCGGGCTCGGATGCCCGCGGGCGGGTTCCCGTGGCCCGGTGCGCGCTCCCGCCGGTTCCCCGGTGCGCTCGCTGCGGGCGGAGCGCACTCCGACGCGGTCGTCGGTCACCGGCTTCCCCCGGTGCCCGGTTGCGGTCGAGCTGGGGGGATCCCCATCGCGTCGACTCCCTCCTCCGGCTCGCGGCTGCACGTACCAGACCCCGCTCCCTGATCCGGTCTGATTCCCATGGCGCCCCCGGCGGGGTGCGCGCCATCGCGGCGTCGGTCGAGAGCGCCGAAAAAGCGGCCCTGCGTCGCCCGACGGACACTCACAGTAGTCGGCAAGGCATCAGGTGCGGTGGGCAGTTGACAAACTCGTACGGAGAGCGTCCCGCTCTGGTATGAGGCTTCGTACGACAGCCCGATAAGCCCCTCGGGCGTCCGTTCCTGAACGAGCGGACTTCGATCGAACCTGGTCAGAAGCGGTCACGACGAAACGGCGAGGGCCGGAGAGCATGACGCTCTCCGGCCCTCGCCGTCAGCCGTTGTTCGGCCCGGGATCAGACGGCGGGCACGGTTTCGGGCTCGCCGGTGCCCTCGGGCGCGGCACCGGGAATGTCACGGGCCGTGTCGGTCGCCGGGCCCGACTCGGTGCGCACCCCGTCCGCGGGCCATCCACCCGCCGGCTCCGACGCGACACCTCGCCACCACGGATCGCCCGGCACGGTCTCGGCGGTGGGCTCGAAGGGCTCGCCCGGCCGGGGCACGGCGACCCGGGCCCCTTCCCTGCGGGCGGCCGCGAGCGTGCCCTCCCCCGGGTCCGCCCACGCGTGCGTGGCCAGGTTGAAGGTCGCCCAGTGGATCGGCAGCATCGGTCCGGCCGACGGTCCGCCCTGGAGGTCGAGGTGGGCGCGCATGCCCTCCTCGGGTGTCATGTGGATGTCGGGCCAGAAGTCGCTGTACGCGCCGATCTGGATCATCGTGGCGTCGAACGGGCCGTGCTCGGCGCCGATGTCCTTGAAGCCCTCGAAGTAGCCGGTGTCGCCGCTGTGGAAGACCCGGTGCTCCTCGCCGGCGACGACCCAGGAGGCCCAGAGGGTGTGCTGGGTGTTGCGCAGACCGCGGCCGCAGAAGTGGCGGGCCGGGGTGGCGGTCAGGGTGAGGCCGCCGACCTTGGTCGCCTCGTGCCAGTCCAGCTCGCGCAGCCGGTCGGCGGAGACGCCCCAGTGCTCCAGGTGGGCGCCGACGCCGAGCGGCACCGCGAAGAGGGTGTCGGTGCCGGCCAGCGCCTTGATGGAGGGCATGTCCAGGTGGTCGTAGTGGTCGTGCGAGATGACGACCACGTCGACCGGGCCGAGCGCGGCCAGCGGCAGAGGGACCGGGTGCAGGCGCTTGGGCCCTGCGAAGGGGAACGGGGAGCAGCGCTCGCCCCACACCGGGTCGAAGAGCACCCGCTGCCCGTCGATCTCCGCGAGCACGCTGGAGTGCCCCATCCAGGTGAGCCGCAGTCCGGTGGCCGGCGGCCGGGCGATGTCGGCGAGGGTGGTGGGGTGCACGGGGATCCGGCCCCCGGGGGCGCGGCGGGGCCGCTCGTCCTTGTCGAAGAAGACCTTCGCGAACTCCACCGTCGAGCCGGAGGGCCGGGTGCGGGCGAAGCCGCCCGGGTTCTGGAAGACCCCGTCCTTGAAGTGCGGGGATCTACGGATGCGCGCGAGGCGCTCACCGCTCGGGTCCACGCCGAAGGCCGCGGGCTGCAGCGCGCGGAGCCCGGAGCTCAGGGAACGGAAACCGGACACGGTACCTCCAGGTGGAGTCGGTGAGGCACTCCATTATGGTCGGCCTCTCCGACAAACCAGGATCGCCCTGGTCACGCCCGCGTGAACTCCACCTCGGAAGCGCCCCACGCCGTGACGTCCACCTCGTCGCCGACCGCCATCTTGCCCTGCCGCAGCACGGAGACCTTCACGCCGAACACGGTGCCGACGGCGGCGCGGCGGTAGCCGGCCAGGGTGCGGATGGGTTCCGGGCCGCCCTTGGCGCCGCGCTCCTGGTCGACCAGGGTGACGGCACAGCGGACGGCGGGCTTCGCGTAGGCGAGCTCGGTGTCGCCGATCAGCATGCGGTGGGCGCGGTCCTCGGTGTGCGGGGTGTCCCAGCCGTCGACCACGATGTTGGGGCGGAAGCGGTTCATCGACAGGGGTTCCCCGCCACGCTCGGCGATCTTCTCGTTGAGCAGGTCGAGGCTGGAGCGCGACAGCACGTGCAGCGCGCCGCTGTCCGCCCAGCCGGCGGTGCCCGGCGTTCTGCCGTCGGTCACCCGGTCGTGCTCCGGCGGTACCCGGACGAGCCTGCTCGGGACGCCGAGCACGTCGGTGAGCCACCGCGCCACGGAGTCACCCTGGTCGATGCCCCGGAACGGCTTCCCGAACAGTTCGACGGGCCGGCGCTCTCCGGTGGTGTCGACGTCGGCGGCCACCTCGCCATGGTCCGGCGCGCGCAGCGTGAGCCGCTCGCCCGCGGCGTCGATACCGGGCAGGATCAGCGCGAGCCGCGGGTCGCGCCGCTGGGACCGGAACACCCCGTCGTCGCTCACGACCATGAAGGCGCGGTCGTGGGCGAGCCCGGCCGGCGTCACCATCGCCTCGCTCGCCGAGATCCCGGCGCATCCCTTGACCGGGTAGTACGACAACTCGACGACGTTCGCCACGTCCCCGCCCCCATCCGACCGACCAGTACGTTCCCAAAGGGAACCTAACAGCCCAGGCTCCGGACCCGTCAACCGGTTTCCCCTCGCATTGACAGCGCCCGGATCGCCTCCCAATACTGACCCACCATTCAGCAATCGACCAGGAGAAGCCCTCATGACCACCCCCCTGCTGTCGCTCACCTGGACCGACCACGTCACCGGCCGCCAGGGCTTCCTGGTCGTCGACCGGCTGGTGCGCGGCGTGTCCAGCGGCGGGCTGCGCATGCGCGAGGGCTGCACCCTGGACGAGGTCACCGGACTGGCCCGCGGCATGACCATGAAGGAAGCGCTGCACTACGACCCCGAGGGCCGCTACATCCCCCTGGGCGGCGCGAAGGGCGGCATCGCCTGCGATCCCCGGGAGCCGGATTCGTACGGGATCCTCGTGCGTTTCCTGCGCGCGATGCGACCGTACGTCGAGAGTTTCTGGACCACCGGCGAGGACCTCGGCCTCACCCAGGACCTCGTGGACCGGGCGGCGACCGAGGCGGGGCTCGTCTCCTCGATCCAGGCCGTGTACCCGCTGCTCGACGACGAGACGGCGGCCCGGCGACGGCTCGCGGAGGCGTTCGCGGTCGAGGTGGACGGCATCGGCCTCGACGAACTGGCGGGCGGCTGCGGGGTCGCGGAGTCGGTGCTCGCCGCCCTGGACCGGGCCGGGGTGCCGTACGTGGGGACGCGGGTCGCCTTGCAGGGGCTCGGCACGATGGGCGGAGCCACGGCACGGTTCCTCGCACGCGCGGGACTCGACGTCGTGGCCGTCGCCGACATCAAGGGCACGATCGCCAACCCCGCCGGCCTCGACGTCGAGGCGCTGCTCGCCGCGCGGGACACCTACGGCACCGTGGACCGGGCCGTACTGCGCCCCGGCGACCGTGAACTGCCGGGCGACGCCTGGCTGTCCGCCGACGCGGAGGTGCTGGTGCCCGCGGCGGTGTCGTACGCGATCGACGCCTCCAACCAGGGGCGGATCACCGCCCGCTGGATCGTCGAGGCCGCGAACATGCCCGTCCTGCCCGCGGCGGAGGCGCTGCTGGCCGCGCGGGGCGTCACCGTGCTGCCCGACGTGGTCGTGAACTCCGGGACGAACGCCTGGTGGTGGTGGACCCTGTTCGGCGACATCGGCGCCGACGCGGAGGAGGCGTTCGCGCACACCCGTCGCGCCATGCGGGCTCTCGTCGAGCTGATGCTGGCCCGCGCGGAGGCCGACGGGACGTCACCGCGCGCCGCCGCACACGCGATCGTCGCGGACCGGCTGCCGGTGATAGCGGAACGGTTCGGGTGGTACCGGTGACAGCGGCCCCTCGGCTGCCCGAGGGCCGCCCTGGATAGGGTGGCCGCGTGGCGAGAGTGCGGTTGAGCGTGGCCGAGCGACGCGAGGAGTTGCTGCGGGCCGCCGTCGAGCAGATCGAGGCGCGGGGCGTGGCGGCGGTCAGGATCGCCGACGTGGCCTCGGTGCTCGGGGTCAGCAACGCGCTGGTGCTGTACCACTTCTCGACGAAGGAGAAGCTCGTCGCCGCCGCGTTCCGGCACGCCGCGGAGGACGACCTCGCACAGCTGCGCAAGCTGCTCGGCCGCCGCACGACCGCGCTGCGCCGACTGCGGTCCGCCGTGCGCTGGTACGCCCCGACCGGCCAGGCCAAGGGCTGGCGGCTGTGGATCGAGGGCTGGGCGGCGGCGCTGCGCGAGCCCGCTCTGCAGGAGGTCACCCGGGACCTCGACAGACGGTGGAAGGCGGCGATCGCCGAGGTCGTCAGGGAGGGCATGACCGCGGGCGAGTTCCACTGCCCCGACCCGGACGGCACGGCCCTGCGCCTCACCGCCCTGCTCGACGGTCTCGCCGTACAGCTGACGTCCTACCCGGGAGCCGTGTCCCGGTCCCGCGCGCAGGAGTGGGTGGACGAGGCCCTGGCTCGGGAACTCGGCCTGGGAGCCGGGACGTTGAGCGCACAGGAGCGCTGAGGGGGCCGCACCGGCCCTGTGCATGGAGCGGCGCTCCGCAGAGCCGGATCCGACCTCGTCCACAGAGAGGGCCCCGCCCGTGGTCTCACCGACTGCCTCACCTCCCCTGCCCGGCACGACGAGGGTGCTGTCCGTCGGACTGCACCCGCGGGTGCTCGACTACAGCCGGATGCCCGAAGGTGTCGACGAGGTGGCCTTCACCGCCCGGATCGAGGCGGCGCACACGGCGCTGCGCGAGGCGGGGTTCGATGTGGTCGCCTGTCTGATCGACACCGATCCGGACCGCTCCGAGGCGGCCGTCCGGGAACAGCTGCGAGCGGATGCGTTCGGCTTGGCGATGATCGGAGGCGGCGTACGGATGATGCCGGAGAACACCGTGCTGTTCGAACGACTGGTCAACGTACTCACCGAGGAGGCTCCCGGGATCCGGTTGTGCTTCAACTCGTCGCCGGAGACCACGGTCGAGGCGCTGCGGCGGTGGATCCGGACGTAGCCGCCCCGGGTCCCTCGGCACACGGGCGGTTCCTCAGTCGAGTTCGTACACCGCCGTGACCGAGGCCGTCGCCCTGATCTCCCCCGGGGCGAGCGGTACCGCGCCGATGCCTGCGCCCGGCGCGTCCCCGGAGACCGGTGGCATCGGGAGGACGTACCCGGTGCCGCCCTCGCTGAGCGAGACGAGGCGGCCGAGGCGGTGGCCGCCGAGCTCGGCGTACTGCGCGGCCTTGGCGTGGGCGTCCTGGTACGCGGCTTTGCGGGCGCGGTCCTGGAGCGGGCGGCGGTCGTCGAGGTCGAAGACGACGGAGTCGATGCGGCCGGCGTCGCCCGTGGCCTCGGTGACGGCCGTGATCAGGGCGCCGGTGGCAGCCACCTTGCGCACCTTGATCGAGAAGGACTGCGCGGCCCGGTAGCCCGTCAGCGTCGACGCGCCGTCCTGGTAGTCGTGGACGGGGCTGAGGGAGACGTTCTCGGTACGGATGTCCCGGTCGGCGATCCCCTGCGTACGCACCGCCTTCAGCAGTGCGGCGGCCGCCTCGTTCTGCGCGTTCAGCGCGGCCCGGGTGGTCTTGGCGGTGGCCTCCACCCCGGCGCCGATCACCGCGATGTCGGGCTTTCCGACGGCGCTGCCCTCGCCCGTCACGGTGATGGTGGCGGGCGCCGACGTGACGTGCGCCGCGGGGACGGCACCGCCCGCGGCCGCTGCCCCGGGTGCGGCGACGGCGGGCAGGCCCAGGGCCAGGAGGATGACGGCGATCGCCGTGACGGTCGTACGGGGAACGGGCATGCGCGTCCGGTCCTTCCGGGAGTCGGGTGACGGTGTGCCGTCATCCCAACACCGGCCCCAGGACCGGACCGCGCACCACTCCCGCGCGGTCACCTCACTGGTCGAGCAGCCGCCGCGCAGCCCGTACAGCCGTCACGCCACCGAGGCGATCCGCATCTTGATGTCGTCCGGCGACAGCGCGCCCTTGGCCGTCACATGGTCGCCCGAGGACTCGCCGCGCAACCGCCGCCCGATCCACGGCACCAGGTACTCGCGCGCCCAGTGCACATCGTCGCGCCGTACGTCGAGCGTGCCGCGCGGCGGCAGCGGAGGCCACGGCTGGTCGGGGTCGGCCGGGACCTCCAGGCCGAGCACCTGACCGGCGCGCAGCGCCACGCGCGTGTGCCCGTCGGCGGAGAGGTGGAGCCGGTCGCCGTCCCAGGCCCTGCGGTCCTGGATGGTCTTCAGGGACCACAGGTCGAGGACGGGACAGCCGTAGCGGTCGGCGACCGCCCGCACATGTCCGTTGTACGTGGCGATCTTGCCGCGCAGGTGCTTGAGCACGGGCACACCACGGGTGTCGAAGCCGGTCGTCACGATCACGGTGCCGCACGTCTCGGTGAGCCGGGCGATCGCCCGCTCGAAGCGCTCGGCGACCTCGTCGGGGTCGGTTCCTGGTCGGAGGATGTCATTGCCGCCGGCGCAGAAGGAGACCAGATCCGGGCCGATGTCCACGGCCTTGGGCAGCTGGTCCTCCACGATCTGGTCGAGCAGCTTGCCGCGAACGGCGAGGTTGGCGTACGTGAAGGCGCCCTCGGGCCGCCGGTCCGCGAGAAGTACCGCGAACCGGTCGGCCCAGCCTACGAACGCCCCGTCGGGGCCGGGATCGCCGACGCCCTCGGTGAAGCTGTCCCCCACCGCAACGTACGACCCGATCACTCTTCTGCTGTCACTCTTCGAATCGTCTGCCACACCCGGCATGATTCACCTTCGAATGTGACCTACGCGACCGTAAGGAAGGGTTGACGGGCGGTGAGATAAGCCACTCCTAAAGTGTTGGCCAAGCCTGGAATACCTCTCCGATCAGCGATGTTGAGGGCTCAGCCGCCACACTCGGAAGTCGTTCAGACGGAAGTGGCTCCACGTCGTCCGGAAGGCGAAGTGCCCACTCGTGTACGGCTCGGGGTCGGTGTAGTCGAAGACGAGCCGCCCGTTGTTCCACCACCGCTGGGTGGAGCCGTCGGAGACGATCCGGACCCGGTGGGGCTCGTTCGCCACGAGCAGCGGCTCCGTGTAGTCGTAGATCAGCGGACGGACGCCGGCCTCACCGACGTACCGCCGCAGCCGGGTCGTGGTGTTGGTGTTGGCGCCGTAGCCGACGTAGTACGTCCTGAGGTAGTCGTACTCGGCCAGCGCCCCGCCCCGCTGGGTGGCGAAGAGGTCCTCGGGGGAACGGACGTCGACCGCGTTCCAGAAGTTGTTGAGGTCGGAGACCCGGTCGTTGACGCCGCCCTCGGACACGGGCGTGGCCGTGTACTCGATGACGTAGGGGCCTTCGAGCCGCTTCTTGAACCAGATCGTCGCGCCGGCCGGTACGTCGACCTCCAGGGTGCCTCGGGAGGCGGTGACGGTGCCGCCCTTCTCCAGCTCCACGGCCCATCGGCCGAGGCCGTGGCGGAAGTCGTCGTGGGCGATGAGGCGACCGCGGCGGTGCGAGGAGTGAGCACTGGCGGTCGTGGCGGGGGCGAGGACGGCCAGGGCGGCGCCCGCCGCCAGGGTTCCGAAGGCTCTACGCGTGGTCGTCACTTCGGACGGCTCCTTCCGGGAGGGTGATCGAGGGCTTCGGCACACGACGGGTCTCGGTGCCGAGGTAGTAGTCGGTGTACGTCGACTGCAGATAGCCGCGCACGGTCCAGCCGAGGCGGTACTCGGCGTTCTGTGCGAGCGTGTAGATGCGTGTCCTCGTCGGCTCGGTGGTGGTGTAGAGCCGCAGCGCGGTGTGGTCGGCGGTCTCGGCGAGGATCTCCTCGCGCCAGTCGCCCAGGATGTCGCCGTAGAACGGGGTGGCGTTGCGGGCGCCGGAGACGACACCGGACGGCTCGAAGATCTTCGAGGTGGTCTCGGTCGCCGGGTCCCACTTCTCCACGTGCGTGAAATTCGCGGCGTTCGGGCCCTGTCGCTCCCACTCGGTGAGCCAGGCCGCCGAGATGCCGCCCCAGTCGGTGCCGAAGCCGACCGAGAGCGCGTGCCGGTCGCCGGGCGTGCAACCGTCGGTGCGGACCTTGCGCTGCGGGTCGACCTCCAGGAACGTCCGCTCCACGTCGACGAGTTCGCTCAGCAGATCGCCGGTGCGCTCGTCACCGGTGAGGAAGTAGCAGAAGCGGCGGTTGGCGGCCGTGGAGATACGGACCTGCTTGGCGCTGTCCGCCCAATGCTGCACGCCGTGCCGGGTGCCGAGGCCCGCCCACTTGCCGAGGTGGTAGACATCGACCTCGCCGGTGTGCCGGGTCATGGCCTCCGCGAACCGGAAGACCTCGGCGGAGCCGGTGCGCAGGAAGTGGTACCAGAGCCACAGGTCGGTGCCCAACTCCGAGTTGTCCCAGGCGAATCCGCCGATGTCGTAACGCCAGACGTGCCGGTCGTTGTCGTAGGTGTGCTGGACGTCGCCGTAGTCCAGGAAGCCGTACCAGCGGTGCTGCTCGCGTTGGCCGACGTAGTAGGCGAACAGCTCGTCGAGGCGATCCTCGACGACCGTCCGAGCCTTGCCGGAACGGTCGACGGGCGCCCAGTCCCCGAACACCCCGGCCGCGTACAGCCGTTGAGGCGTGGCGGTGAGAAGCGGCGGCGTCGCGGTGGCGGCGGCCTGCGCGGCGAGCACACCGGCCGACGGCGTCTTCTCCACGGCCCAGAAAATCAGTTCACTGGTCCGTGCGATGCCGTACGGCGTACCGAAGCCGGGCTCGTAGTCCTCGTAGGTGATCTCCAGACCGCCGTCGGACTGCTTCTCGTACGTGTCCTGCCCCAGCCCGTCGTGGTAGAAGCGCAGGTCGAGCGGGAGCGCCTCGGGCGAGTACAGCCATACGGTGGCCTCGGCGGCGTCCCCCGCAGCCCCGCGTACGTCGAGCTGGGCCGGGTGGCGCTGCCAGAAGTCCCTGAGGCCGAAGGAGAGTCCGCCGCTCGCGCCACCGACGTAGCCGAAGCCGCCGGCGCGCCGCCCGGCGGCCGCGTGGATCCAGCCGTAACCCGCCTTGGTGCGCTTGCGGACGGTGTAGCCGTCGGCGTTGGGCTGGGTGAGTGTGTAGTCGCCCCAGGTCGGGATGTAGGCGAGGCGGCTGGAGACGCGGGTGTCCCAGGTGGCGGTGTCGGGCAGCTTCTCCCCGGCGATCTGGGCGCCGCGGACCGCCGCGCCCGGGTCGCGTCGCAGCCCCGTGATGCCCTGGACGGCCTCGCCGAACAGTCCGCCGTCGGAGTCGGCGAACCGTATGTGCCGGTCGTAGGGCTGATCGCCGAGCGGCACGGTGAAGCGGACACCGAGGCCGCGCAGGAAGTCGCCCTGGTCGGAGCCGGGCTTCTGCTCGCCGTCCCAGACGAAGGTGTGCACGAGGCGGAAGGAGTCCGCGCCGGCGAAGAAGGGGAAGCGCAGGGTGTACGGCAGCCAGTTCCGGCCGCCCTTGCGGTGCCGGCCCTCGACGCGGACGACGGCCCGGACCGGACCGTCCTGCTCGATCTCGACCTTCTCGACCCGGCCGGCGAAGCTCTCGACGTCGGCGCCCTCTCGCACGGACTCCTGTCGCAGGGCAACCAGCTTCCCGTCCCGCGCGATCTCGGCCGACCCGCGCCGCACGCTGCGGACGACGGTGTCGGAGCCCTTGGCGCCGAACACGGCTGTGATCACACCGGTCGACACCTCGACCCGGCCGCCGGACCGGGTGACGGTGACCTTCCGCTCGGGGGCCGCCGGGCTGCCCGCCGCGAGCCTGTACGCGGAGGCCTTCGGGGCGCCGGGCGCGATCGCGTGCGCGGTCCACTTCACCGAGCCGTCGGGCCAGTGGCCGGTGACCCAGCTCTGGACGGGGACGTCGTCGCCGGCGGCGGTGGTGGTCAGCCGGAACATCTGCTCCGGCCGGTACGCCCCGCGGGCCCACGGCACGCCCCAGGTGGTGCCGGCGTGGGCGTCGGGCGTCGCGCCCTCCAGCCAGCGGAGTTCGGTGTCGTCCGCGTCGGCCGCGGTGGCGGTGTGGGACAGGGCCCAGGAGAACTGGGCCGCGGCGGCCGCGGCTGCGGCGCCCTTGATGACGGCGCGTCGGTCGACGCCGGGCACGGGGACCTCCGGATGATGCGAATAGAAAGCGCTTGCATCGCTACGGAGATCACTGTGTCCCCACCTTCCCCTCACTGTCGACGCTTTGGACAGCCGTGCCACAAGAACGCAATAAAGTGATCATGAGCCCGCAAGAGCGAACACCGAAGGCCGGACCCGGGGATCGGGATCCGGCCTTCGGTGGCACAGGGGGAGGGCGTCAGCTGACGGAGACGCCCTTCGCGCGGAGGTAGGCGAGCGGGTCCACGTCCGAGCCGTAGTCCGGCGTGGTGCGGATCTCGAAGTGGAGGTGCGGGCCGGTCACGTTGCCGGTCGCGCCGGAGAGGCCGACCTGCTGACCCTCGGTGACGGTCTGGCCGGACGAGACCGAGAGCGAGGAGAGATGGGCGTACTGGGCGTAGTAGCCGTCGGCGAGCTTGATGACGACCTGGTTGCCGTACGCGCCACCCCAGCCGGCGGAGACGACCGTGCCCGCGCCCACGGCCTTGAGCGAGGTACCGGTCGGGACGACGAAGTCGACGCCCGTGTGGTAGCCGCTGGACCACATGCTGCCGGACATCCGGTACGGGGTACCGACGGTGGCGCCGGCCACGGGGAGGGTGAAGCCGCTGGAGCTGGTCGTCTCGCTGCTCTGCGTCACGGTCGTCGTGTTCGACGAGGAGGACTTGGAGGATTCGGAGGAGGCGGACGAAGAGGACTTCTGGGTCTCCGCCGACTTCTGCGTCCCCGCGGACTTCTCCGTGCTCGCCGCGGCCTTCTTGCCGAGGGTGAGCTTCAGACCCGGGTGGATCAGCGCCGGGTCGGAACCGACGGCCTCGCGGTTGTCCGAGTAGAGCTTCTGCCAGCCACCGCTGACATTCTGCTCGTCGGCGATCTTCGAGAGGTAGTCACCGGACCGCACCGAATAGGTGCGCACGGTCGCGGTGTTCGCGGCGCTCTTCTTCTCCGCGGTCTTCTTCTCGGTGGCCGTCTTCTCGGCGACCGGAAGGGACTGGACGGCCTTCTCCGAAACAGACTGCGGGGTGGCCGCGTGGGCGCCTGCGGCGCCCATCAGCGGGAGGGCGAGTGCGGCGCCACCGGTGCCGGCGACGGCGATCGAACGGGTCAGGCGCTGGGCCTTCGGACGGCGGTGCTTACCCTTCGCGGGCATGGCGAATTCCTCTCCGGCGCCTGCGAGGTGAGCTGTCGGGTTCGGGCTGGAGATGCCCGGCCGCACCGAAGTGCGACTTAACCCCTAGCCGTTCCGGAGACCGGAACAGGCGGTTGTACCTGTGGGTCCCCCGCTCCTGCCGTTCACGGGTGAGTTGTGCGGTCCCCGGGCGGCGGCAGGATTGGGCGTCCGTCCGGATTGATGGCGAACGTAAGCGAGCAAGACGCAAAGGGACAAGTGAGAGGTTCCAGGTGAATGCATTCCTCTTGATCCGCTGTGAGAATTACCGGTCACCCTGCGTGAATTGCGCACGCCTCCCGCCATGCAAAACCCCTGGAAAAGAACGGGAATTACGTGAACATGACGGGCGACGCACGGTCACGGATATGACGCTCCTCACGTGGCACTTTCACAGCTTCCCTTATTCCAGAGCGAGTTGGAATGAAGGATGAGGAAGGCGTCAATTTCGGACAGACGACTCAGATGCGACGCAGCCGGAGAACTGCCGCATCCAGGTCGCCGCGCAATCCGACGTGAAGTCCGTGATGCAGCAATACGGCACCCCTGTGAACTTCGCCCGTTTCGAGGCATTCGTACGACGCTGTCGGGTCGAGCCCACGCAGCCGCAGCGCCGGCACGGGCTCGCCGTAGCTCTGCGCCTGGAGCCAGGCGAGCACGACGGTCTCGTCCCCGAGGACGTACTGGACGGCACTGAGCCCGCCCCGCGGCGGTCGCAGCCGGTGGAGGTCACCGCGCTGCACCACGGGCCGGATCTCCTTGTAGAGCTCCACCCACTCATGGGCCTCGGCGAGCTCCTCCTCGCTCCACTGCGTGAGGTCGCCGCCGACGCCGAGCACCCCGGCCATGGCGCTGACGAACCGGAAGCGCAGCGAGCTGACCCGGCCGTTGAGCATGGCGTTCGGGCTGTCGGTCACCCAGGCGGCCATCACGCGCGCGGGGTGGATCTGGCCGAAGCCGTGCTGGATGGCGAGCCGGTCGAGCGGGTCGGTGTTGTCGGAGGTCCACACCTGGTCCGTACGGCCCATGACACCGAGGTCGATACGGCCGCCTCCGCCCGAGCAGGACTCGAACGCGACCCCCGGATGGGCGGCCCGCAGCCGGTCCAACAAGGCGTAGTAGGCGTGCACGTGGTCGACCCAGAGCCGCTGCGGGTAGGGCTCGCCGGGCCAGCCGGCGTCGGTGAAACTGCGGTTGAAGTCCCACTTCACATAGTCGATCGGGGCGCTGGTCAGGAGTGCGTCGAGGTGGCCCCAGAGGTACTCCTGGACGTCCTCGCGCGCGAGGTTCAGTACGAGCTGATTGCGGAATTCCGTCCGCTTTCGTCCCGCTTGGTGCTGAACCCAGTCCGGGTGCGCCCGGTACAGCTCGCTGTCCGGGTTGACCATCTCGGGCTCGACCCAGATGCCGAACTGCATACCGAGCGCGTGGACGTAGTCGGCGAGGGGCTTCAGGCCGCCTGGGAAGCGGTCGCGGTTGGGCGTCCAGTCGCCGAGGCCGGCGCGGTCGCTGGTGCGGGTGCCGAACCAGCCGTCGTCGACCACGAACAGCTCGACGCCGATCGCCGCGGCCCGCCGGGCGAGGGTGCCCTGCTGCTCCTCGGAGATGTCGAACTCGGTGGCCTCCCAGGAGTTGAACAGCACGGGCCGGTCCCGGTCGGCGTCCGGGATGACGTGCGCCCGCTGGTACGCGTGCCAGGCCCGGCTCGCCCCGCCGAAGCCGCCGTCGCTCCACAGTCCGGCGAAGACGGGCGTCGTGAAGGACTCCCCCGCCGCCAGCCGCAGCAGACCCGACTCGTCGTGTCCGACCCCGCCGGTGACCTGCACGCGCGCGTCGGAGAGTTGGGCCACGGCGATGCGCCAGGAGCCCGACCAGCCGAGGGCGCAGCCGTAGACCTCGCCGCGTTCCTCGGTGGCGTCCGTGTCCAGCGCCACCCATGGCAGGTACTGGTGCCCGGTGTGCCCGCGGCGGCTGCCGATGACCTTCTCGCCGTAGGTGAGCGGCGCGCTGGTCAGCCGGGACTCTGCGGCCCAGCGGCCGTGCAGATGGGACAGCCGCCAGTCCTCGCGGTCGGGCAGGGTCCAGGTGGCGGAGTCGGCGCGCAGGAGCTCCACCGTCTCGGGCCCCTGGTTGTCCAGGGTCACCCAGCGCTCCACCACATCGGCGCGCATCCGGTAGTGCAGCGTGATCGCCAGCCCGGCGTCACG
Source organism: Streptomyces sp. NBC_00019 (assembly GCF_045041015.1). NCBI lineage: Bacteria > Bacillati > Actinomycetota > Actinomycetes > Kitasatosporales > Streptomycetaceae > Streptomyces > Streptomyces sp. NBC_00019. The sequence continues at coordinate 8,850,199 of NZ_CP108302.1, read as the reverse complement.
GAACCGGAGCCGCAGCTCGTCGCCGTCGGTGTCGCCGGAGGTCTCATGGGACTCGAAGGTCCACTCGGTACCGCGCCGCTCGTCGGTCCGCACCGACAGCGCGGGCCGCACGAAGCGGGGGCCGCCCTCGACGGGGTACTCCTCGCGACCGTCGAGCGGGGACTCGAAGCCGCGTTCGGCGGGCAGGGGGCGGGCGGCGAGTTCCTCGGCGTCGGCGAGCTCGATTCTCGGGCCCCAGTGGAGGTACAACAGGACGTCGTCCCCGGTGAGGTGGACGGCATAACTGCTGGCAGGCCCGGAGAGAAGCCAGGTACGGCCGGTTTCGGAGATCTCCAGCATCAAATCCTCACAGATACAAACAGGTGCGCTCAAGTGCCAACATCATCAATGGCCGCGAGCCCTGGGTGCAACGCCTGTGGACAACTGATTGCCCCAGGAACCGATGTCGTATCGTCGAGGAGGTGCCCGCTGACGAGCCGTGACGGCGGGACCGGCTGGGAGGAGCCCCCGTGACGCAGCAGATCCCGTCGACCGAGCCCGAGCTGACCGGAGTCCGCAACTTCCGGGACGTCGGCGGTCTGCCGACGGTGGACGGACGGCGGGTGCGGTACGGAGTGCTGTTCCGCAGCGGTCACCTGGCGCACGCGACCGACGAGGACGCCGCGTTCCTCTCCTCCCTGGGGCTGCACACGGTCTTCGACTTCCGCAACGCCTCGGACCAGAAGCTCGAGGGCCCCGACGTCGAGCTGCCGGGCGTGCGCAATGTGAACCTCCCGCTGAGCGACCCGGCGGACGGCTCGGAGTTCTGGAAGATGGTCCGGGACGGCGAGATCGAGCAGCTGCGCGAGATCCTCGGCGACGACAAGGCGGCGAACCGGATGATCGCCTCGTACCGCAAGATCGTGAAGGAGCGCACCGCCGAGCACTCCCGCGTCCTGCACTCCCTCGCCGAGGAGAGCGTCCCCGCGCTGATGCACTGCGCGGCGGGCAAGGACCGTGCGGGCCTGTCCATCGCCGTGACGCTGCTCGCCCTCGGCGTGGAGCGGGAGGCGATCGTCGCGGACTACCTGGAGTCGAACGCCAAGCACCGCCGCTACAAGGTGCACCGCAGCAGCAAGTCCACCGCCGCCTACTCCCCCGAGGTGATGGAGCTGCTCGGCCCCCTCTTCGACGCGCGCGCCGAGTATCTCCAGGCCGCGTTCGAGACGATCGAGGAGACCTGGGCCAGCGTCGACACCTACCTGGAGCAGGGTCTCGGCCTGACCCCGCAGCTCCGGGACCGGCTGCGCGAGCGGCTCCTCGACTGAGGGCCGCCGGGTCTACTGCTTGGCCCCGAGCTCGAACAGCAGGTAGATGAAGGCCGCGAAGAGGTGCCCCACCGCGATGTAGATGATCAGCCGCACCCAGATGCCGCGCGGGAACCTCTCCTCCATGTCCTTCATGGCGTCTCTCCAGGGGTAGGGCCCAGGCACAGCGTGGCTGTGGGGCTCTGCAGCAGGGTGTGGACGAAGAGCAGCTCGACCCCGTCGGGGTCCTGGGCCGCGATGCGGTGCGGGGTCAGCGAGTCGAAGTGCGCGCTGTCGCCCGGGGCGAGCCGGTGGGTGGTGTCCCCGAGACGCAGCCGCAGCCGTCCTCTGAGGACGTACAGCCACTCCTCGCCGGGATGGACCCGCACGATGTCGCCCTGCGAGCCGTGGGGGACGTGCACGCGCAGCGCCTGCATGCCGCGTCCGGGCGCACCGGCCTGCCAGTAGGTCCAGCCGCCGGCGGCCGTCGGTTCCATGTCGGCGGCGCGCACGACGGCGTCCCGTTCGGCGACCGTCTCGCCGAGCAGCTCCGAGACGGTCGTACCGTAGATACGGGCGAGCGCGAGCAGCATCGGCAGCGAGGGCTGACGCTGCCCGGTCTCCAGCCGGGAGAGATGGGCGGGCGACAGCCCGGCGGCACGGGCCGCGGCCTCCAGGGTGAGGGAGGCGCGGTGCCGCAGCGCGCGGAGTTGCGGCGCGACGACGGGCAGGACGTCGCCGGGCTCGGGTTCCGGAGAGCTCATGCTCTCCATTCAGCCGCAGGTTTGCCTCCAGGGCAATTTTCTTGCCTCAGAGGCAAACCGCGCCGACTACCGGTTGGCCACCGCCTGCTTGACCAGCGTCTTCCCGAAGTCCCACATCAGTCCGCCCCCGCCGTGCGCGTCGTCCATGATGTCCGTGAAGGCGTCGACGAACCGGTCCACCTCCCGCTCCCCGACGGTCAGCGGCGGGATCAGCTTGATGACCTCCAGGTGGTCGCCGGAGACCTGGGTGAGGATCCGGTGGCGCTGGAGCAGCGGTACGACGACCATCTGCGCGAACAGGCCCTTGCGGGCGGCCTGCAGCATGGTCCAACGGCTGCGCAGACCGAGGGACTTGGGCCGGCCGAACTCGATGCCGACCATCAGACCCCGGCCCCGGACGTCGGCGAGCAGCTCGTACTTGTCGACCAGTGCCGCGAGCCGGTTCTTGAGCAGCTCGCCGGTGGCGCGGGCGTTCGCGGTGATCTGCTCGTTCTCCATGACGGACAGCACGGCGAGGCCGGCCGCCATGGCCTGCGCGTTGGACCCGAAGCTGGCCGAGTGGACCAGGACGCGGTCGATCGACGAGAAGACCTTCTTGAAGATCCAGTCCTTGCCGAGCGTGGCGCCGACCGGCACATAGCCGCCGGAGAGCGCCTTGGCCACACAGACGAGGTCCGGCTCGACGCCGTCCTCGTGCTGGTAGGCGTAGAAGTCGCCGGTCCGCCCGAGTCCCGTCTGCACCTCGTCCGCGATGAGCAGCGCCTTGTGCTTGTGCAGCAGCTCCTGCGCGGCGCGCAGATAGCCCGGCGGTGGCTCGAGGACGCCCTTGCCCTGGATGGGCTCGATGATCAGGGCGGCGACATCGCCCTTCTTCAACTCCCTTGCCAGGGCGTCGAGATCGCCGAGGGGTACGGCCGTGTCGGGCAGCAGCGGGGCGAAGCCGTCACGGAAGCCGTCCTCGCCGTTGACCGACAGCGAGCCCGTGGTGAGCCCGTGGAAGGCGTGGTCGCAGTACAGGATCCGCGGCTTGCCGGTGGCCCGCCGGGCGAACTTCAGCGCGGTCTCCACCGCCTCCGTACCGCTGTTCCCGAAGAACACCCGGTCCAGGTGCGGGCTGTGCGCGAGGAGCTTCTCGGCCAGCAGCCCGGGCAGCGGCTGGCAGTCGAAGCGGGTGAGATCGGCGAGCTCGGCATCGAGGACGTCGTGCAGCGCCTTGCGGACGACGGGGTGATGACGGCCCAGGCCCATCACCCCGAACCCGGCGAGCATGTCCAGGTAGTCGTTGCCGTCCGCGTCCCAGAAGTACGCGCCCTCGGCCCGCTCGTAGACCTTGTCGAAGCCGATGGTGTGCAGCATGCGCGGGAGCTGGTGGTTCAGGTACTTCGTGTGCAGCTCGTAGCGCTCGGCTCCGCGCTCGGCGAGGAGTCTGCCGAGGTCGAACTCCGTGGTCATTCAGCCTTCTCCCTGACAGGGCCGCCGGTCTGCTCGCCGACGGCCGACGTTCCCTCGGCCTCCTTGGCGGCCAACGTCTCCTCGGCCTCCTTGACCGCCAGGCTCGCGCTGATCCGTCCGGCGACCTCCACCGGGGTGAGCCCGATGTCGGCGAGCACCTCACCGCGCTTGGCGTGGGCGAGAAACTGCTCCGGAATCCCGAACCGCCGCACCGGTACGTCGACTTCGGCATCGCCCAGCGCCAGGGCCACCGCGGAGCCGACACCGGCGGCACGGCTGTTGTCCTCGACGACGGCGACCAACCGGTGCTCGGCGGCGAGGCCGGGCAGCGCCGGGTCGACGGGCTTGATCCAACGGGGGTCCACGACCGTGCAGTCGATACCGCGGGCCTCCAGCAGCTCGGCTGCCTGGAGACAGACACGCGCCATCACACCAACAGCCACCAGAAGCACCTCGGGCCGCGCTCCGCGGTGCAGCACGTCCATGCCGCCCACGCGGTCCACCGCGGGGATCTGTGGGCCCACCGACTCCTTGGGGAAGCGGACGAGCGTCGGCGCGTCGTCCACTGCCACGGCCTCCCTGAGCTGCGAGCGCAGCTGGTCGGCGTCGCGGGGCGCGGCGATCCGCAGGCCGGGCACGACCTGGAGGATCGACATGTCCCACATGCCGTTGTGCGAGGCCCCGTCCACACCCGTGACACCGGCCCGGTCCAGCACGAACGTCACCCCGCAGCGGTGCAGCGCGACGTCCATCAGGAGCTGGTCGAAGGCCCGGTTGAGGAAGGTCGCGTACACGGCGACCACGGGATGCAGCCCGCCGGTCGCGAGCCCGGCCGCGGACACCGCCGCATGCTGCTCGGCGATGCCGACGTCCCACACCCGGTCCGGGAACCGCGCGGCGAACTTCCCGAGCCCCACCGGGTGCAGCATGGCCGCCGTGATCGCCACGATGTCCTCCCGTTCCTCCCCGATCGCGGCGATCTCGTCCCCGAACACCGAGGTCCAGGAAGGCCCGTTGGAAGGCGCGAGCGGCTCGCAGGTGAGCGGGTCCATCACACCGACGGTGTGGAAGTGGTCCTCCTCGTGGGCGAGGGCGGGCTCGTAACCGCGGCCCTTCTCCGTCAGACAGTGGACGAGGACCGGCCCGTGGAACCGTTTCGCACGCCGCAGCGCCGACTCCACGGCCCCGATGTCATGCCCGTCGATCGGGCCGACGTACTTCAGCCCGAGATCCTCGAACATGCCCTGCGGAGCGAACGCGTCCTTGAAGCCCTTCTTCGCACCGTGCAGCGACTCGTAGATCGTGCTGCCCACGACCGGCGTCCGCAGCAGTACGTCCTTCCCCCAGGCCAGGACCTTCTCGTAGCCGTCGGTGGTCCGCAGGGTCGCCAGGTGGTTGGCGAGGCCCCCGATGGTCGGCGAGTACGAGCGCTCGTTGTCGTTGACGACAATGATCAGCGGCCGGTCCTTGGCGGCCGCGATGTTGTTCAGCGCCTCCCAGGCCATGCCGCCGGTGAGCGCGCCGTCGCCGATGACCGCGACCACATGCCCCTTGTCACCCTGGACCTGGCGGGCCTTGGCCAGCCCGTCGGCCCAGCCGAGCGCGGTGGAGGCATGGCTGTTCTCCACGATGTCGTGCTCGGACTCCTCACGCGACGGGTAGCCGGACAGACCACCCTTGCCGCGCAGCTTCGAGAAGTCCTGACGTCCCGTCAAAATCTTGTGTACGTAGCTCTGATGACCGGTGTCCCACACAATGCGGTCCACAGGCGACTCGAAGACCCGGTGGAGCGCGATGGAGAGTTCCACCACCCCCAGATTGGGTCCGAGGTGTCCGCCGGTCCTGGCCACGGCATGGACCAGGAACTCCCTTATCTCTTCGGACAGTTCACCGAGTTCCGCCTCGGACAGCGCCTTCAGGTCACGTGGTCCCCGGATGTTCTCCAAAATCGTCACGTCGGGCCCCCTTCGGTCCGTGCTGTTCAACTCACGGTGACGGCCGGCTCCCCCGACGCGACGCCGTCCTGCTCCATCTGTTCGGCGATCTTCATCGCCTCCTCGATGAGGGTCTCCACGATCTTCGACTCGGGGACGGTCTTGATGACCTCGCCCTTGACGAAGATCTGGCCCTTGCCGTTGCCGGAGGCGACCCCGAGATCCGCCTCCCGCGCCTCGCCGGGACCGTTGACCACACATCCCATCACCGCGACCCGCAGGGGCACTTCCATGCCCTCCAGGCCCGCCGTGACCTCGTCGGCCAGCTTGTAGACGTCGACCTGGGCGCGCCCGCAGGACGGACACGACACGATCTCCAGCCGCCGCTGCCTCAGGCCCAGCGACTCCAGGATCTGGATGCCGACCTTGACCTCCTCGGCCGGCGGCGCGGACAGCGAGACCCTGATCGTGTCGCCGATGCCCCGGCTGAGGAGCGCCCCGAAGGCCACCGCCGACTTGATCGTGCCCTGAAAGGCGGGACCGGCTTCCGTGACCCCCAGATGCAACGGGTAGTCGCACTGCTCGGCGAGCAGCTGGTAGGCGTTGACCATGACCACGGGGTCGTTGTGCTTGACCGAGATCTTGATGTCGCGGAAGCCGTGCTCCTCGAACAACGACGCTTCCCACAGCGCCGATTCGACGAGCGCCTCCGGCGTCGCCTTCCCGTACTTCTCCAGCAGCCTGCGGTCCAGCGATCCGGCGTTGACGCCGATCCGGATCGGCGTGCCATGGTCCGCGGCGGCCCGCGCGATCTCCCTGACCTTGTCGTCGAACTGCTTGATGTTGCCGGGATTGACACGTACGGCCGCGCAGCCGGCCTCGATCGCCGCGAACACGTACTTGGGCTGGAAGTGGATGTCCGCGATCACCGGGATCTGCGACTTGCGGGCGATGGTCGCGAGGGCGTCCGCGTCGTCCTGCGTGGGGCAGGCGACGCGGACGATCTGGCAGCCGGACGCGGTGAGCTCCGCGATCTGCTGCAGGGTGGCACCGATGTCGGACGTACGGGTCGTCGTCATCGACTGCACCGACACCGGCGCCCCGCCCCCGACCGCCACCGGCCCGACCTGGATCTGCCGCGACACGCGCCGCTCGGCGATCGGCCGGACCGGTACCTCGGGTACGCCCAAGGAGACGGCGGTCATGTCCTCACTCCCGGTTTCCGGAGACCGTCTCGCGCATCGCGCGCAGCGACTCCTTCAGCGAACCCATGGTCGCGAGGACGGCGGTGGGCTCGTAGCCGCAGTGCGCCATGCAGTTGGCGCAGCGCGGGTCCTTGCCACGGCCGTACTTGTCCCAGTCGGTCTCCTCGATGAGTTCGCGGTACGTCGGCACGTACCCGTCGCTCATCAGGTAGCAGGGGCGCTGCCAGCCGAAGAGGGAGTAGTTGGGGATCGCCCACGCCGTGCACGGGAAGTCGACCTTGCCCTCCAGGAAGTCCAGGAAGAGCGGCGAGTGGTTGAGCCTCCACTTCTTGCGGTTGCCGCCCGCGAAGGCCTTCTTGAAGAGCTCGCGGGTCTGCTCCACGCCCAGGAAGTGCTCCTGGTCTGGCGCCTTCTCGTAGGCGTAGGCGGGCGAGATCATCATCTCGTCGACGTGCAGGTCGTCGTTGAGGTAGTTGAGCACCTCGATGACGGTCTGCGGGGTGTCCGTGTTGAAGAAGGTCGAGTTGGTGGTGACCCTGAAGCCGCGCTTCTTGGCCTCCTTGATCGCCTCCACCGCCTCGTCGAACACACCCTCCTTCGCCACCGACTCGTCGTGCCGCTCACGCAGCCCGTCGATGTGCACGGCGAAGGCGAAGTAGGGCGAGGGCTTGAACTTGTCCATCTTCTTGCGCAGCAGCATGGCGTTGGTGCAGAGGAAGACGTACTTCTTCTTCGCCACCAACTGCCGCACGATCTCGTCGATCTGAGGGTGCATCAGCGGCTCACCGCCGGCGATGGACACCATCGGCGCACCGGACTCCAGCACCGCCCCGACGGCCTGCGCCACCGGCATGCGCTGCTTGAGCACACCCGCCGGGTGCTGGATCTTGCCGCAGCCCTCGCACGCGAGGTTGCACGCGAAGAGGGGTTCCAGCTCCACGATCAGCGGGAACTTGTCCCGCTTGCGGAGCTTCTGTTCGGCCAAGTATGTAGCGACCTTGATGGACTGACGCAGCGGCATGGCCATCTGGCTCACCTCCTGGGGAGCAGCAAGGAACGGTGCCATTCATAGAAAGCGGGAAGGACGGAACGAAGGACGCGGAAAGCTGATATTCCACCGCGCACCGTGCCGATCCGGACGAGTTCATGTTCTGGAGCGTCCACTACCACCCGGACGGCCGCAACGGGGCGTACTCCCGTCCGCACAGCGCTGTGGAGCGTGGCCGCGGACTCCATGTCGACCGCGATCGCGCCGGTCGCGAGCAGGTCGGACCGTTCGTGACCGCGTACGACGTGATCGGAGCCGGTGAGCGGTCCGGTGTGGACGGTGCGTCCGGGGGCCGCCCGTGCGAGCTCCTTGACGAGTAGGTCGGTCCCCACGCAGGGAACGGTTCCGTCCGGATCCCGGGTCTCCTCGGCGACGACGAGATCGCCGGGGTGCATGCCGGGGGCGAGCCCCGCGCAGAAGCCGGTGGCCAGTACCGCGGCGTCGGCGAGAGCGGGATCGGTGAGGGCGCGGGTGACGGCCCGCTCGGCCGCCCTGGGGCCCATGCCGGTGCGGAGCACGGTGACCGGCCCGTCGGCGCCGGCGCGGTCGCCGCTGCGCAGGGCGAGGTGCTCGATGCCGAGCGCGCAGGCGATCAGCAGCGGGGCGGAGGCCGGCCGGGTGGTCATCTCACGCCTCCCCCGCCTGGGCGAACGGCTCTCCGTGGACGTACCGGCCGAGTGCCGTGAGCGGGAAGACCTGCCGGTAGAGGTGGTAGTTGATGGAGAAGTCCCACGGGAAGCCGGTGCCGGTGAAGTAGGGCTCGTCCCAGGAGCCGTCCTCCCGCTGGGTGGCCGCGAGCCACGCGATGCCCCGCTCGACCGCCTTGGAGTCCTTCTCGCCTGCGGCCAGCAGGGCCATCAGCGCCCAGGCCGTCTGTGAGGCGGTCGAGGCCCCACGGCCGCTCCACGCCTTGGCCTCCTTGTAGGAGCGCAGATCCTCGCCCCAGCCGCCGTCGTCATTCTGGACGGACTCCAGCCAGCCCACGGCCCGCCGGATCGCCGGGTGCGCGGTGGGGATGCCGGCGGCGGTGAGCGCGGGCACCACCGACCCGGTGCCGTAGACGTAGTTGACGCCCCAGCGCCCGAACCACGAGCCGTCCTGCTCCTGTTCGGCGAGCAGCCACTCGATGCCGCGCCGGGTGCGCGGGTCGTGCGAGAGTCCCTCGACGGCCAGCATCTCCACCACATGGGCGGTGACGTCGGCGGACGGCGGGTCGATGACCTCACCGAAGTCGCAGAAAGGCAGCCGGTTGGGGAACGGGCTGGTGTTGTCGACGTCGAAGGCGCCCCAGGCACCGTTCTTCGACTGCATGCCGAGGTTCCAGCGCACCCCGCGCCCGATCGCGTTCTCCACCCGGTCCGGGTCGTGGTGCCTGACGCGGCGCAGGGCGAGGACGACCTCCGCGGTGTCGTCGATGTCGGGGTAGTTGTCGTTGTGGAACTCGAACGCCCAGCCGCCCGGGGGTAGTTGGGGCCGCTTGACGGCCCAGTCCCCGGGCCGGACGATCTCCTCGCCGAGCATCCAGTCCGCGGCCTTGACGAGTTGCGGATGGTCGGCGGGCACTCCGGCGTCGGCGAGCGCGATGGTGGCGAGGCAGGTGTCCCACACCGGCGACTGGCAGGCCTCGATCATCCGGGACCCGTCCTCGCGCCAGATGGCGAAGCGGTCCAGGGACTCCAGCCCCGCCCGCATGACCGGGTGTTCGAGGTCGTAGCCGACCAGATGGAGGGCGATGACCGAGTACACGGCCGGCGGCTGGATACCGCCCCAGCAGCCGTCGTTCTCCTGCCGCTCGATGATCCAGCGGGCGGCGGTGCTCACGGCCGCCTTGCGCAGCCGGCGCGGCACGACCTTGCGCACCTGGTGCAGCGCCTTGTCCAGACGCTGGAAGGCACCGTCCCAACTCGCCGCCGGGGCAAGGGGCTTGGCCGGGTTGGGGTCGGCCGGATCGGTGTGCAGTTCGTCGAGCGGGAAGGGGGCGGGCCGTACCGGCCGCTTCGCCGAGACGATCGTCAGCGGGACGATGGTCTGCCGGGCCCAGCAGCCGAAGTCGTAGATGTTGAGCGGCACCCACTTCGGGAAGTAGATGAGCTCGGGCGGGAGTTCGGGGAGGTCCTCCCACTTCCACCAGCCGAACAGGGCGAGCCAGATCCGGGTGAAGACGCGGGCGGAGGCGATGCCGCCCCGTGCGCGGATCCACTCCGACGCCCTCGCCATGTGCGGCTCGTCGGGTGCGTCACCTGCCAGCCGGAGAGCGACGTACGCCTCGATGGTGGTGGAGAGTTCGCCGGGTCCGCCGTAGAAGGAGGCCCAGGTGCCGTCCTCGCGCTGCTCGCCGCGGATGAACAGGCCGGCCGCGTGGGTGGTGGACTCGTCGCGGATACCCAGGAACTGACGGAGCAGCAGGTCCTCGGCGTCCATGGTGACGTTGGTCTCCAGGTCGCCCTTCCACCAGCCCTGTGAGTCCTGCCGTTTGAGCAGGTACTCCGTGGCGCGTTGCACGGCGCATACAGCGGCTTCTTGTACCCCGGCCGCCGCGGGGGTCTCGATGTCGGTTTCGCTGGCCGCGGCAGTCCGGGGCGGCAGAGCCCCGGTGCTTCCGTCGGTCGTCGCTGTCATGGCTTCCCCTTCGTGCAGTGTGCATGTGGTGCTCTGCTGTGGGTCCGCCGTCGGCCGGTGCTCGGTTTCCCGCGACACCGGCCGGCGACTACGCGAGGGCTATTCGACCGATAGTGATCATCTCTTTCGTACGACGACGAAGTCGGCGAGCGCGGTGAACCGGTCCCGCACCCGGTCGGGCATGTCGATGGCGTCGAGCGCCTCGACGGCGATGGTGTGCTGACGGCGCGCCTCGCCGGCCGTCCAGTCCCGGCCGCCCGCCTCCTCGATGAGGGCGGCGCGGGCCGCGAACTCCTCCTCGGAGAAGTTCTCGAAGTCGCTGCTCTTGGCGTCCGCGGCGAGGATCTCGCCGAGCCGGTCGGAGGCGGAGCCGCCCGCCGCGAGCGCGGCCACGACCGGCAGGGACTTCTTGCGCTGACGCAGGTCGCTCCAGGTCTGCTTGCCGGTGGAGACCGGGTCGCCCCAGATGCCGAGCAGGTCGTCGACGGCCTGGAAGGCGAGGCCGAGGTGGTAGCCGTACCTCTCCAGGGTGTCTGCGGTGCGGTCGTCCGCGCCGCCGAGCACCGCGCCGATGGAGCTGGCGCAGGCCAGCAGGGCACCGGTCTTGTTGCCCTCCATCTCCAGGCACTCCTCGACGCTGACGCGGTCGCGGTGCTCGTAGGAGATGTCCTGGGCCTGTCCGTCGATGAGGGCGCGGGTGGCGGAGGTGAGGCGCCGGGTGGCGCGGCCCGCCGCGACGGTGCCGAGTTCGAGGAGCACCTCGTTGGCCAGCGCGAACAGGGCGTCGCCGACGAGGATGGCCTGGGCCGGGCCGTGCACCTTCCAGACCGTGTCGCGGTGGCGGCGCTGCTCGTCGCCGTCCATCAGGTCGTCGTGCAGCAGCGAGAAGTTGTGGACCAGCTCCACGGCGACGGCGCCGGGGATACCGACCTCGGGTGCGGCGCCGGTGACCTCGGCGGACAGCACCGCGAGTGCGGGGCGCACGGCCTTGCCGCCGTCGCCTGCGGTCGGGTTGCCCTCGGCGTCGATCCAGCCGAAGTGGTAGGCGGAAACGGTGTCCATGGGAGCGGCCAGGCGGTCGATCGCCGCCCTCAGTACCGGAGTGGCCAGGGTTCGGCCACGCTCCAGCAGCGCGGTCACGTCCACCGCCTCGGCAGCCGTCGAGGCCGGGGGCACAGTGGGCACAGTCTCTCCTCTTGTTGCGGTACCGGGGGTGCGGGGGCCTGCCGCGTGCTGATCGAGCATCAGGCCGCCTCCTCCATGTCGAAGAGGCGGCTGGGGCGGGGCCGGCCCAGGGCGCTCAGCGCGGCGTCCGCCGCACTCACACCACTGCGGACCGCACTCTCCATGGTCGCGGGCCACCCTGTGGCGGTCCACGCACCGGCCAGGTACAGGCCGGGGGTTCTGGTGCGGGCGCCGGGCCGCAGCCGCCCGACGCCGGGTGCGGGATCGAACGTCGCCGTCCGTTCCCTGGTCACGAAGAAGTCCCTCACCTCGGCACCGCGCGCGCCGGGCAGCAGCCGCTCCAGCTCCGGCAGATAGCGCTCGCGCAGCACGGCGACCGGCTCGTCGATCTCGTCCTGCGCGGCCGACTGGGACAGGGCCAGGTACTGCCCGTCCCTGAGCCCGGAGGCGTCGGTGCGGTCGAACACCCACTGCACCGGGGTGCCGAGGGCGGTGAAGAAGGGACGGTTCAGCACCTTGCGGTCGTACACGACGTGCACGTTGAGGATCGGCGCGGTGCCGATCGCGAGCAGCTGCTCGGGGGCGTCGAGGGCGCCGTCCGGCAGCAGGTCGTACGTCTCGCGCTGGGGTACGGCGAGGACGACCGCGTCCGCGCGCAGCGTCTCGCCGGGAACCTGAACGCTCCAAGTCCCGTTCTCGTCAGTAGAGATGGAGGTGACGCGTGTACGGACCTCGGTACGCACGCCCGCGGAGTCGAGCGCCTTGCGGGCCAGCCGGTCATGCAGTTCACCCAGCGGGACGCGCGCCCATCCGATGTCGGCCGCGCCCGGGTCGGACAGCAGACCGGTCTTGAACACCATCGCGGCGAGCCCCAGCGAGGCGTCGCCCGCGACCGCGTTGAGAGTGGCGACCCCGACCAGGTCCCAGAGGGCCTCGACGGCACGCGCCGACTGACCGTGCGCAGTCAGCCAGCTGCCGAAGCTCTGTGCGTCCAGGTTCGGATCGGCGAGGTCGAGCCCCTTGAGCGCGAGCGCGGCCCGGCCCACCTTGGCCCGTTCGGCGAGCGAGAGATGCGGATACGTGGCGAGGCTGCGCCCCAGATGCAGGGGCACCGGCAGCGCGTCGCGCCGCAGCCTGCCGAGCCGCCGTCCCTCGGGCTTGTCGACGTCGACCACGGGCACGTCGAGACGGTCCTGCAGCGGCGCCAGCGCGGTTCCCTCGATCCGGTCGAGGAACCAGCGGTAGGCAGTGCAGCAGCGCAGATAGACGTGCTGTCCGTTGTCGACGGTCAGCTCGCCGCGCTGGAAGGAGAAGGCGAGCCCGCCCAGGCGCGGCCGGCCTTCGAGCAGGGTGACGCGGACCCCCGCGTCGGCGAGGGCGAGCGCTGTGGTGATGCCGGCGAGTCCGCCGCCGATCACGACCGCGTCCCGCCCCGACTGATGTCCGTCGGTCATCGTGCGCCCTCCCCTGCCCGGCCGCTGTGGTGTTTGAACGGTGCACAGCCGACCGTTGCAGTCAGGGACGCGCTCCCTGAGCGGAGGGTTGCGTGCCACTTTTCCCCGGCGGCATCACCTTGGACCGAATTGTCCATCAGGCGCGCCTCCTGACGGTCCGCCGCGTCACATGCCGGGCGTCGAGGCCGGAAAGGCCGCGCACCGCGACGTACGCCTTCTCGCGCCCGGGCAGCGAGACCCGGCCGCGCAACACCGCCTGAGGGTCGCGCTCGATGCGGTCGAGGAGCCGGCGGTAGATGCCGGCCATGGCGGCGACGCAGGCACCGCTGCGCCGGTCGAGCATGGGGAGCAGCCGGTAGCCCTCGGCGAAAAGGGCGCGGGCCCGGCGCACCTCGAAGTGCACGAGACCCGCGAAGTCGGAGCCCTCCGGTGGCGTCGGCCCGCTGAACCCGGCCGAGCAGCCGAACTTCGCGAGGTCGTCGGCCGGCAGATAGGTGCGCCCGCCCTCCGCGTCCTCACGGACGTCCCGCAGGATGTTGGTGAGCTGGAGCGCGAGACCGAGCGTGTCGGCATACTCCGGCGCGCGCTCAACGCCACGCGCCCCCTGTTCCGTACCGAACACACCGAGCGAGAGCCGCCCGATGGCGCCGGCGACACAGCGGCAGTAGACCTTCAGGTCGTCCCAGGTCTCATAGGTCTCACCGCGTACGTCCATCAGGACGCCGTCGATGAGCTCGTCCAGGCCCTCCAACGGGATCGGGAAGGCCTCGGCGGCATGGGCGAGGGCGACCGCGACCGGGTCGGTGTCGTCCTCGTCGACCGCGCCCTCGCGGACCCGGGCCAGCATCGCCCGGGTGTCCTCGAGTCTGACGCCCTTCACATCGTGGTCCAGCGCGCCGTCGCCGATGTCGTCGACGCGGCGCGAGAACGCGTAGAGCGCTGACATCGCGCGGCGCTTGGGCATCGGCAGGAGCCTGATGCCGTAAGCGAAGTTACGGGCCTGCTGTCCGGTGACGGCCTCGCAATAGCTGTAGGCGGCGAGTACCGGTGCGGACACGTGTGGTTCGGCCTCCACGGTCCGGATCACCCCTCTCCTCGCAGAGTCACGCCCACCTCGCGCAGCAACTGGAGCTTGCCGGGCTTGGGCGGGCCGGGAAGTACGTCGTATTCGGCGGCGGCAATCGCATGGATGGCCGCCCTTCCCCCCGCCACGAACCCCGCGAGCAGCAGCTTCAGCCTGCCGTGGACGCTACCCACCAGGGGGGCGCCTTCATTCAGGAGACCGCGGGCGCGTTGTGCTTCGTACGCGACCAGTGCGCGCACCGATGCGCCTGCGGTCTTCGTGGCGAGATCCGCCTCCTGGACATGGAACTGTTTCATGTCCTCGGCGGGCAGGTAGATGCGGTCGCGGCCGAGGTCCTCGGCGACGTCCTGGAGGTGTTCGACGATCTGCAGGGCCGTGCAGATCGTGTCCGAGTGCCGGATCCGCTCGGGGGTCGAGGTGCCGGTGACGCCGAGGACCAGGCGGCCCACGGGGTTGGCCGACAGCTCGCAGTAGGCGAGCAGATCGTCGTAGGTCTCGTACCGCTTGACCAGTTGGTCCTGGCGGTTGGCGGCGATCAGGCCGAGGAAGGGCTCGGGGGTGAGCGAGCAGCGGCGGACCGTCGGCCGAAGGCGGCGCAGCAGGGGGTGGCGGGGCTCTTCGGAGAAGACCCGCTCGAGGTCGGCCTCGAAGGCGTCCAGCAGGCGAAGCCGGTCCGCGGCGTCCTCGGCCGGCACGCCGAGCAGACGGGCGTCGGCACCGCCGGGGGCGAGGTCGCCGTCGCCGATGTCGTCGACAAGACGGGCGAAGCCGTACACCGCCATGAGATCGGCGCGCCAGGCCCGGGGCAGAAAGAAGGGAGCCACGGGGAAGTTCTCACCCGCGGCCTTGTCCAGCGTGCCGCGCTCCGGATCCGGGGCGCGCCCCGTGTCGGTTCCCGTCACCGCGGACCGCCCGGAGCGGGGACGGCACATGCGTTGAGCTGGGGAGTTTCCGTAGCCATAGCCGTCACATCTCCCGTTCTACACCGCCGACCCAATACACACTATTTCGGACACGCCGCCCAGCCTTCCGCGCAGCCGCTCCAACTGAAGGTGTCGGGCATTATCGCCCCACTTGCCGCGATTCGGGACCGGTACATCTTACGTTGTACAACTCAACGTGGTGAGTCGGGGTGTCCTGCACATCACAAGAACACACCGATTGGCTTCAAGATTCCTACGCCGTACCGAAGTTGACGTTTCCTTTGCAGACGCGGGGCCCCACCGGAGCAGTTCCGGCGGGGCCCCGCGAAGCGTCGTGGCCCCTACGTCCAGGCCCAGGTGGACTACTTGCCCGTGAACTTCTCGTACTCCTTGAGGACCTCTTCGGTCGGGCCGTCCATGCGCAGCTCGCCGCGCTCCAGCCACAGGACCCGGTCGCAGGTGTCACGGATCGACTTGTTGTTGTGGCTCACCAGGAACACCGTGCCGGCTTCCTTGCGCAGTTCACGGATGCGCGCCTCGGAGCGTTTCTGGAACTTGCGGTCGCCGGTCGCCAGGGCCTCGTCGATCATCAGGACGTCGTGGTCCTTGGCCGCGGCGATGGAGAAACGCAGACGGGCCGCCATGCCGGAGGAATAGGTGCGCATCGGGAGGGTGATGAAGTCGCCCTTCTCATTGATGCCGGAGAAGTCGACGATCTCCTGGTAGCGCTCCTTGATCTGCTCCCGGGACATACCCATGGCGAGCCCGCCCAATATGACGTTCCGCTCGCCAGTGAGGTCGTTCATCAGGGCCGCGTTGACGCCGAGCAACGAGGGCTGGCCGTCGGTGTAGACCTTGCCGCTCTCGGCGGGCAGCAGGCCGGCGATGGCGCGCAGCAGGGTCGACTTGCCGGAGCCGTTGGAGCCGATCAGGCCGATGGCCTCACCGCGGTAGGAGACGAAGGAGACGCCGCGCACGGCGTGCACCTTGCGGACGCCTCGCTCCTCGCCGCGCTTGACGATGCGGCTCAGGGCGGCGGTGGCGCTGCCCTTGCCGGACTTGGCGCCGTTGACGCGGTAGACGATGTGGAGGTCGTCCGCGATGACGGTGGGGCGGGGGTCCCGCTGCTGCTCAGCCACGGCCGTACCTCTCCTCGGCCTTCCAGAAGTAGACGAAGCCGAACGCACCGGCGAGCAGCGCCCAGCCGAGGGCGAAGAGCCACACGTGCGGGGGCAGGTACTCCGAGCCGTATCCGTCGATCATCGCGAAGCGGACCAGGTCCATGTAGATCGCGGCGGGGTTCCACTGCAGGACCTCGGTGACCCAGCCCGGCATGTCCTTGTCGGCGAGCATCGCCGGGATGCTGAACATGACGCCCGAGGCGTACATCCAGGTCCGCAGCACGAACGGCATCAGCTGGGCCAGGTCGGGGGTCTTGCTGCCCATGCGGGCGAAGATCAGCGCGAGGCCGGTGTTGAAGACGAAGTGCAGGACCAGCGCGGGCAGCACCAGCAGCCAGGACAGGCCGGGGTAGCTGCCGAACGCCACCATGACCACGACCAGCACGATCATCGAGTACAGCAGCTGCTGGAGCTGCTGGAGCGCGAACGAGATCGGCAGCGCGGCGCGCGGGAAGTGCAGGGCGCGGACCAGTCCGAGGTTGCCGGAGATGGCGCGCACACCGGCGAGGACCGAGCTCTGCGTGAACGTGAAGACGAAGACGCCCGTGACCAGGAACGGCACATAGATGTCGTGCGGGATGCCCTTCCGGGCGCCCAGCAGCAGGCCGAAGATGAAGAAGTACACGAGCGCGTTCAGCAGCGGCGTGGCCACCTGCCACAGCTGGCCGAGCTTGGCCTGGCTGTACTGGGCGGTCAGCTTCGCCCGCGAGAACGCGAGGATGAAGTGACGGCGGTCCCAGAGCTGGCGGACGTACTCGACGAGCGAGGGGCGGGCGCCGCTCACGGACAGCCCGTACTTGTCGGCGAGCTGTGCCGCCGTGAGGCCCTCGTCGGGCGACGGAGGCGCGGTCACCGCGACTCCGCCGTCATGCGTTGTCTCACTCACCAGTGGAAACTTTCGTCCTCGAGATGCGCAGCCTGTGCGGGCTGGGGGCATGAACCGGGGTCCTGGGTCGGGCCCGGTGGTGCTCTCAGTTTCGAGCTTGTCAGATGACCGGGGGCCGGCCCAGTCGGGTCAGCCGCCACACCGTACGCCACTTCATCGGCCTGCGGGGGCCGCAGCCGGTGCTCCACCCCTCCCGGAACCCGCCGAACCACGCCTTCAGCGCGGGCCGCGAGGGGCGGCGCAGCAGGGTGAGCAGCATCCAGACCCCGAGGTAGACCGGGACCAGGAGGGCGGGGAGGTTGCGGCGGGCGAGCCAGACGCGGTTGCGGGCGACCATGCGGTGGTAGACCGCGTGCCGCGAGGGCGCGGTCGTGGGGTGGTACAGCACCATGTCGGACCGGTAGTCGATCATCCAGCCCGCGTCGAGAGCCCGCCATGCCAGGTCGGTTTCCTCATGGGCGTAGAAGAATTCGTCCGGGAGACCGCCGACTTCGGCGAAGACCTTCGTCCGTACGGCGTTGGCGCCGCCGAGGAAGGTGGTGACCCGGGAGGAGCGCATCGGATCGGCGGCGCGCAGCCGGGGGACGTGGCGGCGCTGGGTCTCGCCGGTGTCCGGGTCGGCGATGCGGAAGCTGACGATGCCGAGCTCGGGGTCGGCCTCGAAGGCCTGGCGGCACAGCTCGGCGGTGTCGTGGTTCGCGAGCAGGCCGTCGTCGTCGAGGAAGAGCAGTATGTCGACGTCGCGGCCGCTGGGGCCGAAGGCCTCGATGCCGACGTTGCGGCCGCCGGGGATGCCGAGGTTCTCGGGCAGCTCGACGGTGCGGACGCCCTCGGGGACGTCCGGGACGGGCGAGCCGTTGCCGACAACGGCCACCTGGACGCGGTCGCCGTCCTGCTTGGCGACCGAGTCGAGCAGGGCCCGCAGTTCGTCGGGGCGGTTGCCCATCGTGATGATGACCGCGCCGACCTTCATGCCGCTCACTTCAGCCTGCTGGAGGCGAGGATGGACACGAGGTGCAGCAGGGTCTGGAGCAGCGCGATGCCCGCGAGGACCGCGACGCCGAGCCGGGTCCAGAAGAGGTCGCCGCGCATCTGGTCGACGATCGCCAGGACCAGGATCAGCAGGGACGCCTCGATGCCGAGGATCAGCCGGTGGAACTTCAGCAGGGCGGCGGCCTTGCGGGCCAGTGCCATGCCGGAGGAGCGCATCTCGGACGCCGATTCCTGGACCGGCGGCTTGCCGGTCTGGTGCCGGGCGACACCGACGAGGTCGGTCTCCGCCTTGATCAGGATGGCGCCGAGCGCGGCCAGGGTGCCGAGGAAGGCCCACAGCCAGTCGATCCGGCCGCTGCCCCACAGGTCGGCGGCGCGCAGGCCGAAGCCGACCAGCACGGCGGCGTCGGTCAGATAGGCGCCGACCCGGTCCAGGTAGACGCCGTTGAGCGAGTACTGCTTCTTCCAGCGGGCGATCTCGCCGTCGACGCAGTCCAGCAGCAGATACATCTGCACACAGACCACACCGAGCACGGCCCCCGGGATCCCCGGCACGAGAAGTGCCGGGGCCGCGAGGACACCGAAGACGGTCATCAGGTACGTGAGCTGGTTGGGCGTGACCCTGGTGTTGACCAGGTAGCGGTCGATCCGCAGGGACACCTCGCGCATGTAGAGGCGCCCCATCCAGTGCTCACCGCTGCGCCGGTCCTTGACCCCTGCGGGGTGCACGACCGGACGGAGTTCAGCTACCGATGGTCTTGACATAGTCGACGTAGAGATCCTTGATCTGGTCGGGCTTGAGGTCGAGGTGTTCGAGGATCGTGTACCGGCCGGGCCGGGTCTCCGGAGCGAACTCCACGGCGCGGACGAACTCGTCCACGGTGAAGCCGATCTCCTCCGGCAGCACCGGCAGTCCGTGCCGGCGCAGCACGGAGGCCATGTGCGCCGACTCCTCGTGGGCACCTCGCAGGAACATCGCGAAGGTGGCGCCCAGTCCGCACTGTTCGCCGTGGGCGGCGGCGCGCTTGGGGAACAGCAGGTCGAAGGCGTGGTTGATCTCGTGGCAGGCACCCGAGGAGGGGCGGGAGTCACCCGAGACCGACATGGCGATACCGCTGAGCACGAGCGCCTCGGCGAGCACCTGGAGGAAGTCCGTGTCCCCTATGCCGCCGGGGTGCCGGAGAACCGCCTCGCCGGCCTGGCGGGCGATCGCGGCGGCCAGGCCGTCGATCTTCTCGCCCTTGACGCGGTTGGCCAGCTCCCAGTCCGCGATCGCGGAGACGTTGGAGACGGCGTCGCCGATGCCCGCGCGCACGAAGCGGGCCGGGGCCTCGTGGATGACGTCGAGGTCGATGACGACCGCGATCGGGTTCGGCACACCGTACGAGCCGCGGCCCGCGTCGTTGTCGAGGGTCGCGACCGGGGAGCACAGGCCGTCGTGCGCGAGGTTCGTCGGTACGGCGACCAGCGGCAGGCCGACGCGCGCCGCGGCGAACTTGGCGCAGTCGATGATCTTGCCGCCGCCGAGGCCCACGACCGCGTCGTAGTGGCCGGCCTTTATGTCGCTGGCCAGCTGCACGGCGTCGTCGAGGGTGCCACCGCCGACCTCGTACCAGGTGGCGCCGGGGAGCGAGGGTTCGAGCCGCTGCCGCAGCCGGGCGCCGGAGCCGCCGCTGACGGCGACGGCGAGCCGGCCGGAGTGCGAGATGCGCTCGTCGGCGAGGACGCCCACCAGGTCGTCGAGGGCACCCGGGCGGATGTCGACGACGACGGGAGCGGGGATGAGCCGGGTCAGTAGAGGCACGCGATCTCCCGTCCGCGGGCGAGATCGTCGTGATTGTCGATCTCCACCCACTTGACGTCGCCGATCGGCGCCACGTCGATCCTGAAGCCGCGGTTCACGAGCTCCTGGTAGCCGTGCTCGTAGAACTGCTGCGGGTCCGTCTCCCAGACCGTCTTCAGCGCGTCGGCCAGCTCGGGGGCGGCGTCGCCCTCGATGAGGGTGACGCCGATGTACTCGCCGGTGGCCTCGGCCGGGTCCATCAGCTTGGTGATCTTCGTCATGCCCTTCGCGGGATCGACGACGACCTTCATCTCCTCGTCCGCGAGGGACTTCACGGTGTCGAGGGCAAGGATGACCTTCTTGCCGTCGCCGCGGGCGGCGAGCAGGGTCTTCTCGACCGAGACCGGGTGGACGGTGTCGCCGTTGGCGAGGATCACGCCGTCCTTGAGGGCGTCACGTCCGCACCACAGGGAGTAGGCGTTGTTCCACTCCTCGGCCTTGTCGTTGTCGATGAGGGTGAGCTTGAGGCCGTACTTCGCCTCCAGCGCCGCCTTGCGCTCGTACACGGCTTCCTTGCGGTAGCCGACGATGATCGCGACCTCGGTCAGGCCGATCTCGGCGAAGTTGCCGAGAGTGAGGTCGAGAACCGTAGGTTCGCCCTCTATGCCCGCGGGACCCACCGGCACCAGAGCCTTGGGAAGGCTGTCGGTGTAGGGGCGCAGACGCCGTCCGGCGCCGGCCGCCAGCACGAGGCCGATCATGCGGGTTCTCCTTCATCGTGTACGGCGGGCGCCCCGGAGGACACCCAGAAGCGGATGCTCTCGACGAGCACCAGCAGGGCGACGGCCACGGCGAGAGCCGTGAGCGCGACCGTGAACTGCGAGGCGGTGAGCGCGGCGGCCAGGACGGTGACGAGCAGCGTCCGCCCTTCGTGCCCCCCAATAGCGCGCACCAGCCAGGCCGGGGACGCGCCGGCGTTGCCGCGGATGCGGTACACCGTGTCGTAGTGATGGTAGGCGACCGCGGCCACCAGCCCGAAAGCCGCAGGAAGGGCTCCGTTCACATCGGCCTTGGCCGCCAGGACCAGGACGGTGCAGTACTCGGCTGCCCTGAAGAACGGGGGGATCAACCAGTCGAGGGCGCCCTTGAGGGGGTGCGAGACGGCCTCGGCCGACAGCAGGACGTAGAGCCCGGCGAGGAGGACGACCTGCCAGGCGGGGCCCCAGACCCAGGCCGCCAGGACCACGGCGACCGCGCCGGCGGCGGCGCTGAGCGGAGCGGTCCTGCGGACCGGGCCGGGCAGGAAGCGCACGATCAGTTCGGCCAGCGGCCCGCTGTCCGCGAGGTCCGCCAGGGCCTGTGCCGCGCGGTCCGTCCGCTTGGCCTTGCGGGTCAGCGAGCGCAGCACGCGGCCCGCCGTGGTGTACGTGGCCGCGAAGGCACAGCCGATGAGCAGTGCGTAGAAGGTGATCCGGGGAGTCGTGGCCGCCGTCAGAATCGCGATCATCGCCCAGCGCTCGCCGATCGGCAGCACGATCATCCGGCGGATCCACACCGTCCAGCCGACGCTGTCCAGCTTGTCGGAGAGCGCGGCGGTGGGGCTGGTGTTGGCGGTGGCGTCGTGGTTCGCCTCGTTGAAGGAGAAGTCGACGACATGCCGGCAGGTCTGCAGGATCATCGCGCCGAGCGCCAGCGCCCATACGTCGTCGCCGCCGCGGGCGGCTCCGAGGGCGAGGCCGGCGTAGTAGGCGTACTCCTTGGCCCGGTCGAAGGTGGCGTCGAGCCAGGCGCCGAGCGTGGAGTACTGCAGGGAGTAGCGGGCGATCTGGCCGTCGACGCAGTCCAGGACGAAGGACGCGATCAGCAGGACGCCGGCGGCGATGAAGCCGGCCCGGGTGCCGGTGGCCGCGCTGCCCGCCGCTATCAGGGCGGTGAGCAGGGAGGCGGTGGTGACCTGGTTCGGGGTCAGGCCCCGGCGGGCGCACCAGCGGGCGATGTAGCGGGAGTAGGGGCTGATGAAGTGGGTGGTGAAGAAGCCGTCGCGGGACTTCACGGCCGACTTCAGGCGTACGGCTTC
The DNA here is from genome assembly GCF_045041015.1 of Streptomyces sp. NBC_00019. Classification (NCBI taxonomy): domain Bacteria; kingdom Bacillati; phylum Actinomycetota; class Actinomycetes; order Kitasatosporales; family Streptomycetaceae; genus Streptomyces; species Streptomyces sp. NBC_00019. Next base: position 8,828,325 of record NZ_CP108302.1, on the reverse strand, counting down.
GTCGTCGACGTCCGCGACGGCCTGCCGTGCCTCGTTGCGGGCCTGCGGGTCGGCGGGCACGGCGGCGACCAGGCTGCCGAGCTCGGGGTGGTGGACACCGGCGTTCTCGGTGTCCAGCGCGGTGACGATGCGGTCGGCGAGGCTGTCGACGGCGACCGTCGTCCCGCCGCCGGCGCTGCTCTCCCGGGCCATCGCACGGGTCAGGGCCTGCCGCCCGGCCGGCTGGGCGGTGACGGCGCCGGAGATCGCGGCGAGCGGGAAGCGGGGGTCGGTGAGGCCGAGGCGCAGGGCGTGCGGGTGGCCCACGAAGCGGGCGTCGACCACGGCGACCCGCTGGTCGCCCGGGACCTGGGCGAGGAGCGTCTCGGCGTCGGCGGCGTCCGAGGCGACCCGGACGTCGAAGCCGAGCGACCGCAGATCGCCCTCGATCGACGATCCGGGGACCGGCTGACCGGTGAGGATGGCGGTCGACAACCGAACTCACTCCCTGGGTGCCGACGCGGGGCGTCGGTCATCTGCATGGTGGGGGCGCCCCTCGGCGTGGCTCGGCGCGCCCGGGCGGCATGTCGGCAGAGGCTATCGGATGCCGGGAAGCCTGCGTTCACCGCCCGTTCATGGGCCGATCAACGCCGTCTCCCCCGGCCTTTGCCGCGATCATCATGGGTGATCACGGGCCTCGCCCACAAACCGCGGGCCATCGGACCGGGCATCTGGGACATTGCGGGGCCCACCATCGCCTCGGCATAGGGTGGGCGACCATGACATGGCTGATCACAGGTGGAGCGGGATACATAGGGGCCCACGTGGCGCGGGCCATGACGGACGCCGGGGAGCGCGTCCTCGCGCTGGACGATCTGTCGGCCGGGATCCCGGCGCGGCTGCCCGCGGACGTGACGCTGGTACGGGGTTCGTCGCTGGACGCCGGTCTGCTGAAGCGGGTGCTCGCCGAGCACGAGGTGACCGGGGTGGTGCACCTGGCCGCGCGCAAGCAGGTCGCCGAGTCCGTCGCCCAGCCGATGCGCTACTACCAGGAGAACGTCGGCGGACTGGCAACGCTCCTCGAAGCCGTCGCCGAGGCCGGGATCGAGCGCTTCCTCTTCTCCTCGTCCGCCGCCGTCTACGGCAACCCCGACGCGGAGCTGATCACCGAGGACACCCCGTGCGCCCCGGTGAACCCGTACGGCGAGACGAAGCTCACCGGTGAGTGGCTGGTGCGGGCGGCCGGGCAGGCGCACGGCATCTCGACCGTGTGCCTGCGCTACTTCAACGTGGCGGGCGCGGCCACGCCGGAGCTGGCGGACACCGGTGTCTTCAACATCGTGCCGATGGTCTTCGACCGGCTCACCCGCGACGAGGCCCCGCGGATCTTCGGCGACGACTATCCGACGCCGGACGGCACCTGTATCCGTGACTACATCCATGTCGCCGACCTGGCGGAGGCGCATCTGGCGGCCGCGCAGGGGCTCGGGGACCGCAGCGGGGACCTGACCGTCAACATCGGCCGCGGCGAGGGCGTCTCCGTGCGCGAGATGGTCACCGTCATCGGCGAGGTCACCGGGGACCGGCGGCCCGCCGTCGTGGAGCCCCGGCGCCCCGGCGACGCCCCGGTCTCGGTGGCCTCGGCCGCCCGGGCCGCCGAGGAGCTCGGCTGGACGGCCCGCCGCGGGGTGCACGAGATGATCGAGTCGGCGTGGCGGGGCTGGCAGCTGCACCACGCCAAGTGAGTCGGGAGCGTTCTGACCTGCGGATCGTTTCCGCAGGTCAGGGCACATGACAACGGTGTTCAGTGCCGCGTTGCCCCATACCCCCCACCCGTAGTTCACTGTGATCCCGGGCGGGCTGTTCCGGGTCGACACGTAGGAGGCGGCTTCCATGGGGGCTGGGCACGATCACGGGCACGCGCACTCGCATGCGCCGCCCGGCGGTACGGCGACCGCGGCGTACCGCGGCAGGCTGCGGGTCGCGCTGTCGATCACGCTCACCGTCATGGTGGTCGAGATCGTCGGCGGCATCCTGGCGGACTCGCTGGCCCTGGTCGCGGACGCGGCGCACATGGCGACGGACGCGCTGGGTCTCGGCATGGCGCTGATGGCGATCCACTTCTCGAGCCTCCCGCCGAGCGGGAAGCGCACCTTCGGTTACGCCCGCGCGGAGATCCTCGCCGCGCTCGCCAACTGTCTGCTGCTGCTCGGCGTCGGCGGGTACGTCCTGTACGAGGCGGTCCAGCGCTTCATCACGCCCGCCGGCACCGAGGGCGGGCTGACCATCGTGTTCGGCGCGATCGGCCTGGTCGCGAACATGATGTCGTTGTCGCTGCTGGTGCGCGGTCAGGCGGAGAGCCTGAACGTGCGGGGCGCCTTCCTGGAGGTCGCGGCGGACGCGCTGGGCTCGCTCGCGGTGATCATCTCCGCGGTGGTGATCCTGACCACCGGCTGGCAGGCCGCCGACCCGATCGCCTCCCTGGTCATCGGACTGATGATCGTGCCGCGTACCTGGAAGCTGCTGCGGGAGACCCTCGACGTACTGCTGGAGGCGGCCCCGAAGAACGTCGACATGGACGACGTACGGGCCCACGTGCTGGCCCTCGACGGCGTCGAGGACGTCCACGACCTGCACGCCTGGACGATCACCTCCGGGATGCCGGTGCTGTCCGCGCACGTGGTGGTGCGCTCGGACGTGCTGAGTGCGATCGGTCACGAGAAGATGCTCCACGAGCTCCAGGGCTGCCTGGGCGACCACTTCGACGTGGAGCACTGCACCTTCCAGCTGGAGCCGGTCGGGCACGCGGAGCACGAGGCGAAGCTCTGCCACTGAGAGTCCCGCAAGCATGCTCGAACGCCCCGAAAGTACGTTTCAGGCGGAATGCAGCGATCCGGTGACCGGCTGCGTCCTCCACCCCACAGCGCCACCCCGGACGGTTCCCCGTCCGCCGCGCCGGGCACGATCAACTGCCGGTAGTGCCGTATTTGTGCGGCACACTTGGTGCGCGAAAAACCGATGCGAAGGATGGGTATGCCGATCACACCTGCCACGGCGACACACAGTCCGTCGAACGGCACAGCTGACGCGATTCTGCTGGAACTCGTCGACGAGGACGGCGTCACGATCGGCACCGCGGAGAAGCTCGCCGCCCATCAGGCGCCGGGGCAACTGCACCGCGCCTTCTCCGTGTTCCTCTTCGACGAGCGGGGCCGGCTGCTGCTCCAGCAGCGCGCGCTGGGCAAGTACCACTCCCCCGGCGTGTGGTCCAACACGTGCTGCGGCCACCCCTATCCGGGTGAGGCGCCCTTCGCGGCGGCCGCCCGGCGGACGTACGAGGAGCTGGGCGCCTCCCCGTCGCTGCTCGCCGAGGCGGGCACGGTCCGCTACAACCACCCGGACCCGGACTCGGGCCTGGTGGAACAGGAGTACAACCACCTCTTCGTGGGCCTGCTGCAGTCGCCCCTGCGTCCGGATCCGGAGGAGATCGGCGAGACGGTCTTCGTGACGCCCGCCGAGCTGGCGGAGCGGCATGCCAAGGACAGCTTCTCGTCCTGGTTCATGACGGTGCTGGACGCGGCCCGTCCCGCGGTCAGGGAGCTGACGGGCCCGTCCGCCGGCTGGTGACGCCCGCTGCCTACGACACCCGCACGGGTACGAGCGGCAGGGCGGCCCAGATCACCTTGCCGCCGTTCGCCGTGTGCTCGACATCGCAGACGCCGCCCGCCTCGCGGGTGACCTCGCGCACCAGCAGCAGCCCGCGGCCGCCGGTCTGGCCGTGGTCGGCCTCCAGTGCGGTTGGGCGGTAGGGGTGGTTGTCCTCCACCGACACCCGCACCCACTCGGCGCCGACGGCGACCTCCACGGCGAGCATCGGCGACAGCAGGGCCGCGTGCCGCACCGCGTTGGTGACCAGTTCGGAGACGATCAGCAGGAGTCCCTGCACCAGGTCGTCCGAGACCGGTACGCCCTGGCGCAGCAGCAGATCCCGCACGGCGTGCCGCGCCTGCGGGACCGAGACGTCGACGGCGGGGGCGGTGAACCGCCAGACGCCCTCGTACGGCAGTGGCCCGGGCAGGCCGGGGGCCGGCTCCTCGACCTCGCCGGCTGCTGGACGTGGGCCGGACCCGCGCCCATGGTTCTCCATTGTCCGGTCGCCACCCTTGCGCTCGATTGTCACCACACGTCGAGTGTTGGCAGCGAGTCGCTCCGCGCCGAATGACTGAACAGAAGTCAGCAGATATCGAGCGTTTGTGATCGCTCTCGCTTGACACGGTCGACTATGAGACTGCCCATGTCCCACTTTTGCCGTGTTCGCGAACTATTCGGGTTGTACGGGTTTGGCGACCGCCTCGCCCTTTTCGCTCCGTGCGTCGTCCTCGGCGGCGAGCCGTTCGGAGACCATGCCGACGATACGCCGCCCGCCGAACCCGGTGGCGATCAGACCGAGTCCGTCGAACAGCAGGGCGAGCGAGAAGAAGCAGCCGATGACGTACTTGCTGCTGCTCGGCCAGGAGGCCAGCACGAGGATGCCGAGGAGCAGGCCGAAGGCGCCCTGCACCAGCGTCCAGCCGAACTGCGTACCGCGCACCACCAGACTGCCGGCCAGCCGGAACACCCCGCCGGTCAGGAAGAGCAGCGCGGCGAACATGGTCAGGGCCTCGGCGGCCGCCTCGGGTCTGCGGATGACGACCACACCTGCCGCTATGTTCAGGGCCGCGACCATGACGCCGAGCCAGAAGAAGTTGGTGCCGCGCGCCTGGATCGCGTGCAGCAGGCCGACGGCGCCGCCGATCAGCAGCAGCCAGCCGAACAGCAGCATCGAGGTGAGCGTGGCCACCCCGGTGTAGATGAGCCCGACGAGTCCGGCGAGCACCAGGATCACGCCGAGCGCGGCCAGCCAGCCGAAGCCCCGGCTCAGCTTGGCGGTCTCGTCCTTGGCCATCGGCGCCTCCTCGCACGGGACCCCTGCCCGATCGTACGAGCGTCGGGGGCGGTTAGCATCCGGCCATGGAGCCCCAGCTGCTGTACAGCGTGACCGATTCGGTCGCCACCGTCGTCATCCACCATCCGGCCAAGCGCAACGCGATGACGGCCGCGATGTGGCGGGCGCTGCCGCCGCTGCTCGACACCCTCGCCGCCGACCAGGACGTACGGGCCCTGGTGCTCACCGGGGAGGGCGGGACGTTCTGCGCGGGGGCCGACATCTCCACGCTGCGGGGGTCGCCGGACGAGGCACAGGGGCTCGCGATGGCGGCCGAGGAGGCGCTCGCCGCCTTCCCGAAGCCGACGCTGGCGGCGATCCGCGGGCACTGCGTGGGCGGCGGTTCACAGCTCGCGGCGGCCTGCGATCTGCGGTTCGCGCAGGAGGGCTCGCTGTTCGGGGTGACCCCGGCCAAGCTGGGGATCGTGTATCCGGCCTCCTCCACCCGGAGGTTGGTGGCGCTGGTGGGGCCGGCCGCCACCAAGTACCTGCTGTTCTCCGGCGAGTTGATCGACACCGATCGGGCGCTGCGCACGGGGCTGGTCGACGAGGTGCTGCCGGAGGGCGAACTGGGCAAGCGGGTCGCGGAGTTCACCCGGATCCTGGTGTCCCGTTCGCAGTTGACGCAGGCCGCGGCGAAGGAGTTCGCCAACGGGGCCGTGGACCGGGACGGTCACTGGGCCGAGCAGGCACGCGGCAACGGCGACACCGCGGAGGGCGTCGCCGCGTTCCTGGAGCGCAGGCAGCCGCGCTTCACCTGGACTACTTCAGGATGAACCGGCTCTTGGAGCGGAACTCCTCGACGAGGTGCGCGGGAGCCTTCTGGGGCGAGCCGGCGTCGTAGGGCGGCTGCGGGTCGTACTCCGTCAACAGCTGTACCGCCTGGGCGTGTTCGTCGCCGGCGATCCGGCCGAGCAGGGTGAGCCCCATGTCGATGCCGGCGGAGACGCCGGCCGCGGTGACGTACTTGCCGTCGAGGACGACCCGCTCCCCCGTGGGCTCGGCCCCGAACTGCTTCAGGTGGTCCAGGGCGAGCCAGTGGGAGGTGGCGCGGCGGCCGTCGAGGAGTCCGGCGGCGGCCAGCAGCAGCGATCCGGTGCACACGGATGTCGTCCAGGTGCTGGTGGCGTCGGCGGTGCGCAGCCAGTCCAGGAGGGTCTCGTTCTCCATCTGCGGGGTCTGTCCGGGGCCGCCGGGGACGACCACGATGTCCGGGCTCGGCACGTCGGCGAGCGTGCGGTCGGCGGTGATGGCGAGGTTGCCGGTGTCGGCGCGGACGGGGCCCGTCCGCTCGGCGACGAAGAACAGTTCCGCGTCCGGGAGGCGGCCGAGGGTCTCGTAGGGTCCCACGGCGTCGAGGGCGGTGAAACGGTCGAACAGGACGATGGCGATCTGCATCGGGATCCTTTCGGTGGGTGGATGCCGGGGGAACCGGTCGGCATCTCGGTGGGCGGATGCCGGGGGAACCGACCGGCGCATCAGCGGGCAGGTGGCGGAGGGAACCGACCGGCATCTCGGTGGGCGGATGCCGGAGAAGACTCGGCGCCCTCAGCGGGCAGGTGCCGGGCGGAACCGGCGGCGGTACTCGGCCGGTGACGTTCCCAGGGCTTTGACGAAGGCGCGGCGCATGGTCTCGGAGGTGCCGTAGCCGCTGGCGCGGGAGATCTCCTCGACGCCGTCGGCGGTCTCCTCCAGGAGGCGGCGGGCGTGTTCGAGGCGGACCCGGTCGACGTAGCGGCCGGGGGTCATGCCCGTCTCCGCCTGGAAGGCGCGGGCGAAGTGGCGGGGCGAGAGGCGGGCGCGGGCGGCGAGCGACTCGACGTCCAGGTCACCGTCCGGATGCTCGGTGATCCACTGCTGGACCTCCCGCAGGGGCTCCCGCTGCGCGGTCTGCGCGGCGAGCTGGGCGCTGAACTGGGCCTGGTTGCCCGGTCTGCGCAGGAAGACCACCAGATGGCGGGCGATGGCGAGGGCGACGTCCCGGTCCAGGTCCTCCTCGACCAGCGCGAGGGCGAGGTCGATTCCGGAGGTGACACCGGCGGAGGTGGCGACCGTTCCGTCCCGGATGTAGATCGGGTCGGGTTCGACGTCGATCGCCGGGTGGTCGCGGGCGAGCCTGTCGCAGTACGCCCAGTGGGTCGTGACGCGCCGGCCGTCGAGCAGGCCCGCCTCGGCGAGCAGGATCGCGCCGGTGCAGACGGAGACGAGGCGCTCGGCACGCGGTCCGTTCGCGCGCAGCCAGTCGGTCAGGCGCGGGTCGGGACGGCGGGTGCCCTGACCGCCCGGGACCAGGAGGGTGTGCGGGGCGGGCGCGTCCGGGAGAGCCAGATCCGGTACGAGGGTCAGGCCGCTGGAGGTGCGCACGGGGGCGCCGTCCAGGGAGGCCGTACGGATGCGGTACGTGCCCGGGGTGTGCGTCTCGGCCCCGGCGAACACCTCCAGGGGGCCGGTGACATCGAGGCTCTGCACGTCGTCGAAGAGGACGACGAGGACGGTTCGCTGCGTCATGCACTCGATTCTGGGCGGGCCGGCAGATGGCCGCAATGACGAGTACCCCACCTTTCCTGCCACGTCCTTCCCGGCTCTGGATGACATACCAAGCGGTTGGTAACCTGCCGGGCATGACTACCGCCGCCATCGAGCTCCGGGCCGTCCGCCGCTGCGCGAATGTGCTCAACTCCCTGCACGCCACCTCCTACTTCGCGCCCGAACTGGGCAAGGAGCTGGCCGGGATCGGGATCACGCACCCCAGGGCCGCCAACTTCGCGGTGCGGGCCGCCGCCATGGGGCCGGTGGGCGCCGGGACGGTGACGGCGACGTTCTACAACTACAAGCACGAGCTCGTGGCCCGGTACGTCCCCGATGTGTGGGCCATGGCCTCGCCCGAGGCCGTCCTCGCGGCACGCGTGCGTGGCGTCGACGCGGCGCTGCGGCGGCTGCTCGGCGCGCAGACGCTTCTGTCACCGGAGATGGCGGAGGCCGCGGAGCTGGCGCTGCGCGCCACCGAGGCCTGTTCGCGCGGTGCTCGTCCGCTGTACGCGGCACACGCGGACCTGCCGGTGCCCGAGGAGCCGCACCTGGCGTACTTCCATGCCGCGACCCTGCTGCGCGAGCACCGCGGCGACGGCCATCTCGCCGCGCTGACGGCCGCGGAGCTGGGCGGCCTGGAGGCCATGGTGGCCCACACGGCGACCGGCAAGGGCATGAGCCCCAAGTGGGTGCTCACCACGCGCGGCTGGAGCCAGGACGAATGGGACGCGGCCGTCGGACGGCTCCAGGACCGCGGGCTCCTGGACGAGGCCGGTGAGCTGACCGAGCGGGGTGCGGCACTGCGCGAGGAGATCGAGAACGAGACGGACCGGCTGGACCGGGCACCGTACGAACACCTCGGCGCCACGGGCGTGGCACGGCTGACGGAACTCGGGGCGGGCTTCGCACGGGCGGCGTTGGCGGCGGGGGCGTATCCGGCGGACCTGATCGGGAAGGGCTGAGTCGCCCCCGTACGCCGGACGCATGCCGGGGCGGAGACGAGGTACTCGGGCTTCCCGGTCGCGTGGCCGGGTGACGAAAGGGGAAGTTCGTGTTCCGAGCGATCGCAGACGTGCTCCGGCAGATCGGCGGCGCCATAGCCACCGTCGTGACGCTGCCCTTCCGGGCGCTGGCCCGGCTGTTCGGCGGTGCCTCGGGCTCCACGCGGAGTCGCCGGGCCTGATGTCCGCGCCCTGATCCCCGCCTGTCGGTGCCACCTGCCACAATTGCCGCGCAACCTCTGTGAGAAGGCGGTACGGCATCGTGACGACACGCGAGCCCATCGACATCGGATCCATCGAAGGAAGGATCGCCGAGGAGCTCGGCGTTCGGGAGCGGCAGGTCAAGTCCGCCGTGGAACTGCTCGACGGCGGTTCGACGGTGCCCTTCATCGCCCGCTACCGCAAGGAAGCGACCGAGATGCTCGACGACGCGCAGCTGCGCACGATCGAGGAGCGGCTGCGCTATCTGCGGGAGCTGGAGGAGCGGCGGACGGCGATCCTGGAGTCGGTGCGCGAACAGGGCAAGCTCACCGAGGAGCTGGAGGCGCGGATCCGCGGCGCGGAGACCAAGGCGCGCCTCGAGGACATCTACCTGCCGTACAAGCCGAAGCGCAGGACCAAGGCGCAGATCGCCCGGGAGGCCGGTCTGGAGCCGCTCGCCGAGGGCCTGCTCGCGGACCCGGGCGTCGAACCGCTGGCCGCTGCCGCCGCGTTCGTCGACGCCGACAAGGGCGTGGCCGATCCGCAGGCCGCGCTCGACGGCGCACGGGCCATCCTCACCGAGCGGTTCTCCGAGGACGCCGACCTGATCGGCGAGCTGCGCGAGCGCATGTGGGTGCGTGGGCGCCTCGCCGCCAAGGTGAAGGACGGCAAGGAGGAGGCGGGCGCCAAGTTCGCCGACTACTTCGACTTCGCCGAGCCCTTCAAGCAGCTGCCCTCGCACCGCGTCCTGGCGATGCTGCGCGGCGAGAAGGAGGAGGTCCTCGACCTCGTCCTGGAGCCGGAGGAGCCTTCCGAGCAGCCCGGTCCGTCCTCGTACGAGGGGATGGTCGCCCACAGGTTCCAGATCGCCGACCGCGGCCGCCCCGGCGACAAGTGGCTCACGGACACCGTCCGTTGGGCCTGGCGCACCCGCATCCTGGTGCACCTCGGCATCGATCTGCGGCTGCGACTGCGCACCGCCGCCGAGGACGAGGCGGTGAACGTCTTCGCGGCGAACCTCCGCGACCTGCTGCTCGCCGCCCCCGCCGGCACGCGCTCGACGCTGGGCCTGGACCCCGGGTTCCGGACGGGCGTGAAGGTCGCCGTCGTCGACGCCACCGGCAAGGTCGTCGCCACCGACGTCATCTACCCGCACGTTCCGGCCAACAAGTGGGACGAGGCGATCGCCAAGCTGGCCCGCCTCGCCAAGGAGCACGCGGTCGACCTGATCGCGATCGGCAACGGCACGGCGTCCCGCGAGACCGACAAGCTCGCCGGTGAACTCATCACCAAGCACCCCGAGTTGCAGCTCACCAAGGTGATGGTGTCCGAGGCGGGCGCGTCCGTGTACTCGGCGTCGGCCTTCGCCTCGCAGGAACTGCCGGACATGGACGTGTCGCTGCGCGGCGCGGTGTCGATCGCCCGTCGTCTCCAGGACCCGCTGGCCGAGCTGGTGAAGATCGACCCGAAGTCCATCGGTGTCGGCCAGTACCAGCACGACCTGTCCGAGGTGAAGCTGTCGCGTTCGCTGGACGCGGTGGTGGAGGACTGTGTGAACGGCGTGGGGGTGGACGTCAACACGGCGTCGGCCCCGCTGCTCGCCCGGGTCTCCGGCATCACCTCCGGCCTCGCCGAGAACATCGTGGCGCACCGCGACGCCAACGGTCCCTTCACTTCGCGCACCGCGCTGAAGAAGGTGGCCCGGCTGGGCCCGAAGGCCTACGAGCAGTGCGCGGGCTTCCTGCGGATTCGCGGCGGCGACGACCCGCTGGACTCGTCCAGCGTGCACCCCGAGGCGTATCCGGTGGTCCGGCGCATGGTGAAGACGGCGGGCCAGGAGGTCGCCGCGCTCATCGGCAACACGGGTGTGCTGCGGTCGCTGCGGCCGCAGGACTTCGTGGACGAGACGTTCGGTCTCCCGACGGTCAGCGACATCCTCAAGGAGCTGGAGAAGCCGGGGCGCGACCCGCGGCCCGCGTTCAAGACGGCCACCTTCAAGGAGGGCGTCGAGAAGATCTCCGACCTGACGTCCGGGATGGTACTGGAGGGCGTCGTCACCAACGTGGCGGCCTTCGGGGCGTTCATCGACGTCGGTGTCCACCAGGACGGTCTCGCGCATGTCTCGGCGCTGTCGAAGACCTTCGTGAAGGACCCGCGGGACGTGGTGAAGCCGGGTGACATCGTCAAGGTGAAGGTCCTCGACATCGACATCCCGCGCAAGCGGATCTCGCTGACGCTGCGGCTGGACGACGAAGCGGCTCCGCAGGGTCAGCAGCAGGGTGGCGGGGGCGAGCGCCGGCAGCGGGGCGGACGTCCGCCCCAGCAGCGGCAGCAGGGCCAGCAGCGGCAGGGCGGTGGCCGTGGTGGTCAGGGGGGCGGTTCGCGTCAGGCGGCGCCTCCGCCGGCCAACAGCGCGATGGCGGATGCGTTGCGCAAGGCCGGGCTGCTCGATCCGAAGAAGGGCAAGCGCTGACGGCTTCGCCGATCGGGCTGTGGGGAAACTGCGGGGCCGTCGTGGCTGGTCCCGCAGTTCGCTGCGCCCTGAGGAGGGCGCTTCGCGCCCATCCCGTTGCGCCAGGTGCAGTAGCTTGACCGGCTGCCCGGATCCGGGCGGGGCGAAGCTGGGCGGGTCAGTCCGCTCCGTCCCGTCTGCCCCGGAGAGTCCATGTCCGTCCCCTCCAGATTCCGTCGCCGCACGGCCGTCGCCCTGATCGCGGCCTCTCTGGCCGCACTGTCACCGACCGCCGCCGTCGCCGCCACGCCTCCCGGACCGCGCCCCGACACCGGGCTCCATCAGCAGCTCGAGGACCTGGTCGACGCGCCCGGCGGTCCGCCCGGCGTCATCGCCGTGCTCCGGGACGGCAGAAACAGCCGGGTCCTCAAGGCCGGGGTCGCCGATGTCGACACCGGCCGTCGGCCCGCGCCCCACGACCACATGCGTATCGCCAGTACGGCCAAGGCCTTCAGCGGCGCGGTCGCGCTCTCCCTCGTCGACTGGAACACCCTGGACCTCGACGACACCCTCGGTGAGCGGCTGCCCCACCTGCCCAAGGCCTGGCACGCCGTGACTCTGCGCCAGCTGCTGCACCACACCAGCGGCCTGCCCGACTACTCGCAGAGCGCCGGGTTCCTGAAGATCGTCCTCGCCGACCCCCGGCACCGCTTCGACTCCCGCAAGCTGCTGGACTTCGCCGCCGGCGAACCCCTGCGGTTCGAGCCGGGCTCCCGGTACCAGTACTCCAACTCGGACAACATCGCCGTGGCCCTGATGGCGGAGGCGGCCACCCGCATCCCGTACGAACAACTGCTGCACAAGCTGGTGTACCGGCCGCTGGGCCTGCGCGACACCAGCCTGCCGCAGGGGTACCGGATGCCGAAGCCGTATCTGCACGGCTACGACGTGATCCCGCCCGACCCGCCCGTGGACGTGAGTGAGGTCCTGGGCATGTCCGGTGTGTGGGCCTCGGGCGGAATCGTCTCCACGCCCTCCGACATGACGCGCTTCATCCGCGGTTACGCCGAAGGACGGCTGTACGGCCCGCAGGTCGTGGAGCAGCAGCGCGACTGGATCCCCGGCAACTCCGAGCCGAAGGGACCCGGGCGCAACGACGCGGGGCTCGGCATCTTCCGCTACACCACCCGCTGCGGCGTGATGCTGGGGCACACCGGCAACACCCTCGGCTACACCCAGCTGATCGCGGCCACGCCGGACGGGCAGCGGTCACTGACGTTCTCGGTCACCACCCAGATCAACCAGGCCCAGAAGCCCGACCTGCTGCGCCGGATGCGCGCCGTCCAGGAGAACCTCGTCTGCGCGCTGCTGCGCCACCGGTCCTAGCGTTCGGTCACCTTGCCGTCCGCGACCTCCAGACGGCGGGTGACATGGACCGCGTCCAGCATGCGGCGGTCGTGAGTCACCAGGAGCAGCGTGCCCTCGTAGGCGTCGAGCGCCGACTCCAGCTGCTCGATGGCCGGGAGGTCGAGGTGGTTGGTCGGTTCGTCGAGGACCAGGAGGTTGACGCCCCGGCCCTGGAGCAGGGCCAGGGCGGACCTCGTGCGTTCGCCCGGGGAGAGCGTGGCCGCCGGGCGCAGGACGTGGTTCGCCTTCAGGCCGAACTTGGCCAGCAGGGTGCGGACCTCGGCCGGTTCCGTGTCGGGGACCGCGGCGCAGAAGGCGTCCAGCAGTGACTCGGTGCCGTGGAACAGCTTGCGGGCCTGGTCGACCTCGCCGACCAGGACGCCGGAGCCCAGCGAGGCGGTGCCCGCGTCGACCGGGACGCGGCCCAGCAGTGCCCCGAGCAGGGTCGACTTGCCGGCGCCGTTCGCACCGGTGACCGCCACCCGGTCCGCCCAGTCGATCTGGAGGGTCACCGGGCCGAGCACGAAGTCGCCGCGGCGGACCTCCGCCTCCCGCAGGGTCGCCACCACCGACCCCGAGCGCGGCGCCGAGGCGATCTCCATGCGCAGTTCCCACTCCTTGCGCGGCTCCTCGACGACCTCCAGGCGTTCGATCATGCGCTGGGTCTGGCGGGCCTTCGCGGCCTGCTTCTCGCTGGCCTCGCTGCGGAACTTGCGGCCGATCTTGTCGTTGTCGTTGCTCGCCTTGCGGCGCGCGTTCTTGACGCCCTTGTCCATCCAGGAGCGCTGGGTCTGCGCCCGGTCCTGGAGGGCCGCCTTCTTGTCGGCGTACTCCTCGAAGTCGTCGCGGGCGTGCCGGCGGGACACGTCGCGCTCCTCCAGATAGGCCTCGTAGCCGCCGCCGTAGATGTTGATCTGTCCCTGTGCGAGGTCGAGTTCGAGGACCTTGGTGACCGTGCGGGTGAGGAACTCGCGGTCGTGGCTGACGACGACCGTGCCGGCGCGCAGGCCGCTCACGAAGCGTTCCAGGCGCTCCAGGCCGTCCAGGTCGAGGTCGTTGGTCGGCTCGTCGAGGAGGAAGACGTCGTAGCGGGAGAGCAGCAGCGACGCGAGCCCCGCCCGTGCCGCCTGGCCGCCGGACAGGGACGTCATCGGCTGGTCCAGGTCCACCGCCAGGCCCAGTGAGTCGGCGACCTCGGCGGCGCGCTCGTCGAGGTCCGCGCCGCCGAGGTCGAGCCAGCGCTCCAGGCTCGTGGCGTACGCGTCGTCCGCGCCCGGCGCCCCGTCGACCAGTGCCTGGGTCGCCTCGTCCATGACCCGCTGGGCCTCGGCGACGCCGGTGCGGCGGGCCAGGAAGTCCCGGACCGTCTCGCCGGGGCGGCGCTCCGGCTCCTGAGGAAGGTGGCCGACGGTGGCCGTCGGCGGGGAGAGCCGGAGCTCGCCCTCCTCCGGCGTGGTCAGCCCGGCGAGCAGCCTGAGCAGGGTGGACTTGCCCGCTCCGTTGGCTCCGACCAGCCCGATGACGTCACCGGGCGCGACGACGAGGTCGAGCCCGGCGAACAGGGAGCGGTCGCCGTGGCCGGCGGCGAGATTCTTGGCGACGAGTGTGGCAGTCATGAGGGGATCGATCCTAGCGAGGTGCCCGAGGAGGCTTCCCGCGGATTCCGTGCCGGGGGCCGCGCCGCCGGCACGGCGGGACGACGACGCGACGACAGCGAAGCGACGGCGACACGCGCCGACCTCCCCCGGTAGGCCGCACTTTTACGGTCAACTTCCTTGCACCGCATGGTCACCCGACCCACGTCACCCCTTCAGGAGTTCTGCGATGAGTACGAAGACGGGTCCCCAGCGCTATCCGGGCGCGAGCCGGGCGAACTGGTATCAGGACGACTTCGGCGGTGATCCGATGGAGGTCAACGTCGTCGTCCTGCACACCACCGAGGGCCGTACCCTGCCCGGCTACGGCGGCGGTGGTTCCGCTCCGAACCTGACGGCGGTGCCGGACTTCGACGCCAAGAAGCTGAAGTGGTTCCAGCACTTCGACATCGAGACCTCGTCCAGGGCGCTGGTCAATCTGCGGGGCGGCGCGGAGACCAACACCGCGAACGTGTGCCAGGTCGAGCTGGTCGGCACCTGCGACCCCAAGACGCACAAGAAGTGGAAGGCCGCGGGCCAGGCGCACATCTACTGGCCCGAGGCCCCGGACTGGGCGCTGCAGGCCGTCGCCGGCTTCCTGGCCTGGATGCACGAGCAGCACGGCGTGCCGCTGTCGGGGCCGAAGGAGTGGCCCGCGTACCCGAGCTCGTTCGGCAAGGGCAACGGGGCCCGGATGACGGTCGCGGAGTGGAACAAGTTCAAGGGGATCTGCGGGCACCTCCACGTGGTCGAGAACGAGCACGGCGACCCGGGGGCGATCGACTTCGCCGCACTCCTCAAGTACGCCAAGGCCGAGCTGGACGTGGACGACGACACCCCCGCGCCCACCACGCCCGCCAAGCCGAAGATCCCGGCGTTCCCGGGACGCAAGTACTTCGTGGCCGGCGCCTCGAACAAGTACGTCCTCCAGCTCGGCAAGCAGCTGGTGAAGCGCGGTTTCGGCGATCACTACAAGGTCGGCCCCAGCAAGACGTGGGGTGAGGCGGACCAGCTCAACGTGCGGGACTTCCAGAAGTCCCGCAAGGAGCTGCGCGGCGATGCCGACGGCACCCCCGGTCCGCTGACCTGGCGCCTGCTGTTCTCCTGAGTGCCCGGGGCCCCCGCCGAGGCGGGGGCCCTCAGTGCGCCATCGCCTCGACCAGCACGCCCCCCGACGTCCGCGCCACCACGAACGACTCCCCCTTCACCGCCCTCGCGTCCAGCGCGATGCGATGCCGGCCCGCCTCCAGAACCCCGTCGAAGACCTCCTGGGCGTGGGTGCGGAAGAGCCGGTCGAGGCGGTACGCCGTGAGGCGCACCCGGCACGGCGAGGTGACCTCGACGCCCGCCTCACCGTCGGCGGCGACCAGCCGGGTCAGGCGGCGCTGTTCCTGCGGGCTGCGGTCGAGGGCGTGCTCGATCTGGGCGACGAGGAGGGGGACTATCGGGGCGAGACCGTCGACATAGGCCACCTCGACGCCGGCGCGTTCGAAGGACCGGCGTACGGCGGCACGTTCCTGCTGAGCTACCGCACGGCCGAAAGCGACGGCACCGTAGGCGCGCAGTTCGTCGGCGGACACGCCCTCGGCGTTTTGGGTGATGTCGGCGCCGATGCCGATGGTGCGCAGGGCGGCGGCGAGCTTGGCGAGGAGGGCGACGCGGGCACCGATCAGCAGGACGCGGCGGCGCGGGCTCGCGGAATCGGGTCCCAGCAGGGAGTCCAGGGCCTGTCGGTACTCGGGGCCGTGGAAGCGGAAGGGGCCGATGCCGTAGTAGCCGTTGAGCTCCAGGTCGGCGAACTCTTCGGTCTGCCAGGCGAAGTCCCGCCAGATGAAGTCGCCGTGCTCCTTCTCGATCACGGCGGTGACGGCACCGCACCCGAGGTCCTCGCACTCGGGACAGCCGTATATGACGTAGCGCCCGCCCGGAAGCGGGGCGTCCGTCTCCAGCAGCAGGCTGCGGACCTGGGCGGTGAAGATCGAGGGCGGTACGTCGGAGGCCAGTGGGGAGACGGCGTCGAGGTCGGAGAGTTGGAAGAGCAGCGGTCGTCCGTCGACGATGAAGTCCATGAAGTCCCGGTGGACCTGGTACTCACCGTTGACAAGGACTCCACCGGCACGCATCGCCGGTGCCAGGCCGAAGGTCGCGTACTCGGCAGACATGCTGCGAGTATTCCCGCAGCAAGCGCGCTCTGCGCACGGCATACGACATTCCGCTAACGTCCCGGTGTGGACAGTGAGCCGAGCAGCGATGTCGTGGTGGTCGGCGGTGGGGTGATCGGGCTGACGACGGCCGTGGTCCTGGCCGAGCGCGGCAGGCGAGTGCGGGTATGGACCCGAGATCCTGTCGAGCGCACCACCTCGTGGGTTGCGGGGGCGCTGTGGTGGCCGCGCCGGATCGAGCCGGTCGCGTCGGCCCGCGTGTGGGCGCTGCGCTCGCTGGAGGTGTACGAGGCGCTCGCGGCGGACCCGGACCGTACCGGCGTACGCATGGTCGAAGGAGTACTCGGCGAGGCGGATCTGGACGAGGCCACGGCCTGGGCGGGCCGGCGGCTGCCGGGTCTGCGGGCCGCCACGGCCGAGGAGTACGCCGGGCCGGGGGTGTGGGCACGGCTGCCGCTCGTCGACATGGCGGTCCATCTGCCCTGGCTGCGGCAGCGGTTGCTCGACGCGGGCGGGACGGTCGAGACGCGTACGGTGTCCGACCTCGTGTCGGTCGGGGCGCCGGTGGTGGTCAACTGCACGGGGCTGGGCGCGCGGGAGCTGGTGCCGGACGCCTCCGTGCGGCCGGTGCGCGGACAGTTGGTCGTCGTGGCGAATCCCGGCATCCGCACGTGGGTCGTGTCGACCGACGCCGACGGGGAGATGGCGTACTGCTTCCCGCATCCGGACCGGCTCATGCTGGGCGGTACCGCGGATGACGGGGTCTGGTCGACGGAGCCTGATCCGGCGGTGGCGGAGGCGATCGTACGGCGGTGTGCGGCGCTGCGGCCGGAGATCGCCGGGGCGCGGGTGCTGGGGCACAGGGTGGGGCTGCGGCCGGTGCGGGACGCGGTGCGTCTGGAGCGGGAACCGCTGGCGGGCGGAAGGGCTCTGGTGCACAACTACGGGCACGGCGGGGGCGGGGTGACCGTGGCATGGGGGTGCGCGGAGGAAGCGGCGGCGCTCGCCTCCTCCTAGACCTGCCCGGCGGAGCCTAACCGTGGTCGTGGCCCAGGGGGTCGCCCTCCGTCTCCGTGCCGGCGCCCGGTCCGACCCTGATCTCGAAGTCGCCGTCGTACCTCTTGTGGCCCTCGATCACGGCGAGTTCCACGGCCTCGGATCCCATCTCGCCGCGCACGATGACCGGGTCGCGGCGCAGATCGCGCATGAGGGCGACGCACATGCCGATCATCACGAGGACGAAGGGCGCGGCGGCCAGGATCGTGAGGTTCTGCAGACCGGTGAGCGCGTCGCCCTGGCCGCTGCCGACGAGCAGCATGATGGCGGCGACGGCCCCGGTCACGATGCCCCAGAACACGACGACGAACCGGCCCGGTTCGAGGGCGCCCCGCTGGGAGAGCGTGCCCATCACGATGGAGGCGGCGTCGGCGCCCGAGACGAAGAAGATGCCGACCAGGATCATCACGAGCAGGCTGGTGGCGGTCGCGATGGGGAACTCCTGGAGGACTCCGAAGAGTTGCCCCTCGGGGGTGTCGGCACCGCGGAGCGCACCGCCCTCCTTCAGCTTCATCGCCGTACCGCCGAAGACCGCGAACCAGACCAGGCTGACGGTGCTGGGCACGAGGATGACGCCGCCGACGAACTGCCGGATGGTGCGGCCGCGGCTGATGCGGGCGATGAACATGCCGACGAACGGCGTCCAGGAGATCCACCAGGCCCAGTAGAAGACGGTCCAGCTGCCGAGCCAGTCCGCGACGCCCTCGCCGCCGCTGGCCTCGGTGCGGCCGGCGAGCTGGGGCAGGTCGCCGAGGTAGGCGAAGATCGAGGTGGGCAGCAGATCGAGGACGATGATCGTGGGGCCCGCGGTGAACACGAACACGGCGAGGATCAGCGCGAGCACCATGTTGGTGTTCGACAGCCACTGGATGCCCTTCTCCACACCGGAGACCGCCGAGGCCACGAAGGCCAGGGTCAGCACGGCGATGATGGCGACGAGCAGCCCCTCGCTGACGTCGTCCATCCAGTCCAGCTCCTGGAATCCGGAGCCGATCTGGAGGGCGCCCAGACCCAGCGAGGCCGCCGAGCCGAAGATGGTGGCGATGATCGCGAGGATGTCGATCACCCGGCCCGCGGTGCCGTTGGCGTGCTTCTCACCGATGAGCGGGGTGAAAACCGCGCTGATGGTCTGGCGGCGGCGTTTGCGGTAGGTGCTGTAGGCGATGCCGAGGCCGACCACCGCGTAGATCGCCCAGGGGTGCAGCGTCCAGTGGAAGAGGGTGGTGGCCATCGCCGTCTCCATGCGTTCCGCGGAGTCGGCGGGGGTGGTGCCCGGCGGTGGGGTCGTGTAGTGCGAGAGCGGTTCGCTCACGCCGTAGAACATCAGGCCGATGCCCATGCCGGCGCTGAACATCATCGCGACCCAGGACACCGTCTTGAACTCGGGTTCCTCGCCCTCGGCGCCGAGGTGGATACGGCCGTAGCGGCTGACCGCGAGCCACAGGGCGAAGACGACGAAGCAGGAGGCCGCCAGCATGAAGGCCCAACCGCCGTTGTGGATCAGGCCGTTGAGCATCTTCGTGGAGACGCTCTCCAGCGAGTCCGTCGCCGTCGAGCCCCAGATCACGAAGGCCACGGTGATGACGGCGGTGACGCCGAACACCACGCGGTCGGTGGTGTGGGGGCCGCGAACGTCCGAGGGACCTTCCCGGCCACCCCTCTTCTTCAAGTCTTCCGTCATGTGCGGCACCTTCTCCCGAAAATCATGGTTACGAAGTACCACAGGTGCCGCTGATCGATGCCGCTTCAGCAGTCGGTGTCGGGCTCCCCGGCCGTGAGGTGGTACGGGGCGCGTTCGTCGAGGAGCAGCGGGACGAGGGCGCGCAGGGGCTGGCGGAGGGGGACGTAGGGGCCCTTGGTCCGCACTCCGTGCAGGGCGAGTTCGTCCTTGACCTCCAAGTACTGGGCGTCGGTGAGCCGATAGCCGCAGGGCGGGTCCTGGATCACCTCGGCGGGTTCGGGCGGGTCGTTGTCGGCGCCGCCGACGTAGACGGGTCCGGTGTCGGCCCAGCCCTCGTGGCGGGCCGTGCCGGTCGCCGCCTCGATCCGGCCGCGACGCTCGTCGGCGAAGCCGAACAGGCCTTTCAGCGCGGCCAGTTGGGAGCTGACCCGGCGCCGGTTGTTCGTCGCCTCGTCGACGTCCGCGAGCGCGTCGACGCGGCTCTCGATGAGCAGGCCGACCGCGTGCTTGATGCCGGACATGTTCCGCAGGATGCGTTCCTGGCCGTCACCGGCGGTCTGTCTGATCGGATCGCCCGTGACGGGGTCGGTCCAGATGCCGTACGTGCCGGTCGTGTACCCGGCGTGCTGTGCGGCGGGGCGGACGTACGCCCGGGACAGGGTCTCGGCCTCGTCGTGGACCGCCTCGTCCGTGTTGAGGTTGCGGGGCCAGAGGTCGAAGAGGTCCTTGTCGTAGTACGGGGGCGTGGCGCCGTACTCGTGCAGGTCGTAGATGACATCGGGCTGCCGGTCGCGGATCACGGCGGCCAGGGCCCGCCCCTCGGCCGTCTGCAGGGCGAGGTGGTCGCGGTTGACGTCGATGCCGTCGCTGTTGCCGCGGGTGTCGGCGGCCCGGCCGTCGGGGTTGGCGGTGGGCACGACGAGCAGGGTGGTGCGGTCCAGGAAGCGCCGGGTGCCGGCGTCCTTCGCGTACGCCAGGTCGCGGACCTTGGAGAGACAGGCCTCGCGGCCGGACGGCTCGTCGCCGTGCTGGCTGCAGATGAGGAGCACCTTGTTCGGGGCGCCCTGTCTGCCCAGGCGGACCAGTTGCAGGGGGCGGCCCTGCTTCGTCGTACCGATGCGGGCGAGGGAGACCCGGTCGCTCCCCGCGTCGACGGCCGCCAGGAAGTCCTGTTCCTCCGTCCCGCCGGTCCAGCGGGCACCGTCGTACTGCTCGAAACCGGTCCGCGGCGGGGATTCGGTCGCGTGGGCCGGCACGGCGACCAGGGATGCGGCCAGGGCCGCCGTGCTCAGGGTGAGGGCTCGGATCATCGGCCTGCCCCCGGGACGCGCTGGAGGGTCCGCGGTGCCGTCACGCCGTCGAGCGGCGCGGTCTGCGGTACGGCGGTGGCGGCGCCCTTCGTGGCGTGCGCGAACGCCGAGGCGCCGCCGACGAACGGGACGCGCGCCGAGGTGCGGGACAGGTCGATCGTGAGCGTCGGGGTGGTCGACGGCGGGTCGATCAGATCCTTGTCCGTGCCCGCGACGATCAGGGCCAGGCGGTGACCGGCAGGGACGACATGGTCGGTGGCCGCCAGGTCGACGGTGATGGTGTACGCCTTGCCCGGGGTGAGCGGGACGCCCTTGCCGGGGTCGGCGTAGGTGCCGAGGTCGGCCCAGCCGCGGCTGACGACCGTGTAGTCGACGTCGGCGGTCTTGGCCCGGGTCTCCTTGAAGCAGGCGCTGTCACCGGCGGTGCTCGCGCCCCAGCAGGTGCGGTCGGTCAGCGTGGTGATGCCCTCGCCGGCGGTCGCGTAGTCGCGGATGGTGGCGGGGCCGAGGTCCACGAGGACGGCGGAGAGGTGGGCCGTCGAGGTGGTCGGGGTGGCGGTGACGGTCACCTTCGAGGAGCCGGCCAGACGCAGGTCCCGGGTGAGGGCGCCGGTGGTGAAGCCCGCCTTCTCGGGGGTGGACGTGTCGATCCGCGCGGACCAGTCGGTCTCGCTCAGCGCCGGGTCGTCGGTGAAGGTCTCGGTGCCGCGGTCGCGGGTCAGGCCGAGGGTGCCGACGCCGGGTCGGTCTCCCTGGGCGGGGCGCAGGGTCGCGGTGCTCGTGCCGCGCGGGGGCCAGGTCTTGGAGGTGACCCACTGGTCGGGGTGGCGTTCTATGTCGGCCATCGGCTCGCGGTCGATGCCGTTGTCGTAGCCGAGGAGTTCGTGGTCGAACCAGCGGTGCAGGGTGTCGACCCACTCGGCGCGACGGAAGTCGAAGGGGTCGACGTGGCCGGTCTGGGAGAGCCAGATCTTGCGCTCGACGCCGTTCCTGCCGAGGGCGTCCCACCACTGGCCGAGGTGCCGCATACGGACGTTGAGGTCCTGCTGGCCATGGATGGCGAAGACGCTCGCCTTCACCTTGGAGGCGTCCTTGAGGTAGTCCCGCTCGGTCCACAGGCCGGTCCAGTCGCCGGTGCGCGGGGCGCCGTCGATGAGCTTCTGCTGGACGGCGTCGCACTTGGCCTGGGCGTCGGGGCTGTTGACGTAGGTGGCCAGCCAGTCGGGGCCGGAGTCGTAGAGCGGGGCGCCCTGCTGGAAGTAGTAGTCGTACCAGGAGGAGATGGCGCTGATCGGGACGATCGTCTTGAGGCCCTTGACGCCGGTGGCGGCGACGCCGTTGGCGATGGTGCCGTCCCAGCTCTTGCCGATCATGCCGGTCCGGCCGTTGGTCCAGGTGGCCTTGGTCTTGGCGCTCCCGGTGCGGCTCGTGTAGGCGGTGGCTCGGCCATTGAGCCAGTCGACCACTGCCTTGGCCGAGAGGACGTCCGAGCGGCCGCCGACGTCGTCGCAGCCGTCGGAGCGGTTGGTGCCGGCGAGGTCGACTCCGACGAAGGCGTAGCCGCGCGGCACGAAGTAGTTGTCGTAGAACAGCGGCATCTGGACGACGTCGCCGTTCGCGTCGTACGTCTTGCGCTGGCCCTCATTGCCGCGCCCGCAGCAGGAGTAGTACGGGCTGGCGTCCATGACGACCGGCACCTTGCGGCCCTGCTGGGCGAGTTCGCGGGGGCGGACGATGTCGACGGCCACGCGGTCGCTCCTGCCGTCGCCGTCCCCGTCGAGTCCGGTGTCCACCCAGACGGCCTCACGGACCGCGTTCTCGTACGAGTAGACGGGTCGGCTCTCACGCGGGGCGGCCTGTGCGACGACGGGCGTGAGGAACGTGGCCAGCAGGGCGGCGGTGGCCGCCGTCGCGAGCGTTCTCCAGATCGTGAAGCGCGTGCGTATCGGCATGGCGCGGACGGTACAACGGTCAACTCCCGCGCAAAAGAGGGCCGATCGGGGCGGGCGGGATGTGGCTGGAAAGGTGCGTGGGGCGTGATCGCTCATGACGGCCGAATGGCGATCGTGTGACAGGGGCGGCTGTGGACACGCCTGTGCCCACAGGTGATGAATAGGCTCCGAACAGACTTCGTGCCCCTACGACTTGGAGCTTTCGTGCACCGCAGACTCATCGCGCCCGGCGCACTGGCCGCCGCGTCCGTCCTGCTGGCGATCCCGGCGTCGGCCGCGAGCCACTCCCCCGGCGCGCCGGGCATCGGCGACCCCTACTACCCGGCCTACGGCAACGGCGGATACGACGTCTCCCACTACGATCTGCGGCTGAAGTACCAGCCGGCGACGGACGAACTGGAGGGCACGGCGACCCTCCTGGCCCGCACCACCCAGGATCTGTCGCGCTTCAACCTGGACTTCCTGCTGGACGTCGACGAGGTGCGGGTCAACGGCGCGAAGGCGTCGTTCACCACGTCCGGTGAGCACGAGCTGGAGATCACGCCGAAGACACCGCTGGCCAAGGGCACGGCCGTCACCGTGGTCGTGGGCTACAGCGGGGTGCCGTCGTCGAAGCAGGCGTACGGCTTCACCAGCTGGCACCGCACCCCGGACGGCGGGGTCGGCGCCAACGAGCCCGAGGCCGCCTGGTGGTGGTTCCCCAGCAACGACCACCCGCTCGACAAGGCCACCTACGACGTGTCCGTGCTGGTTCCGGACGGCACCCAGGCCATCTCCAACGGCACGCTCCAGTCGACGAGTTCACGCCTCGGCTGGACCCGCTTCAACTGGCGGTCCAACAAGCCGCAGGCCACCTATCTGGCGACGCTGGCCGTCGGGAAGTTCGACATCACCACGGGCCGGACCGAGAGCGGGATCCCGGTCGTCAACGCCTACAGCAAGGACCTCGGCGACAACGCCGGTGCCGCGCGGGCGAGCATCGAGCGGACCGGGGAGGTCGCCGACTGGCTGAGCGAGTACTTCGGGCCGTACCCCTTCAACGCGCTCGGCGGGTATGTGCCGAACACGAACACCGGGTACGCGCTGGAGACGCAGACCCGGCCCTTCTACAGCCCGCGCCAGTTCGCGAACGGCTCCAACACCTCCGTGGTCGTGCACGAGCTGGCCCACCAGTGGTACGGCGACCTCGTCTCCGTCGCCGGATGGAAGGACATCTGGATCAACGAGGGCTTCGCCCGATACGCGCAGTGGCTGTGGTCCGAGCACGAGGACGAGGGCACGGCACAGGAGATCGCGGACTACGTGTACGCCTCGCACCCGGCCGACGACGCCTTCTGGACGGTGAAGCCCGGCGACCCGGGGCCGGAGAACCAGTTCGACATCGCCGTCTACGACCGGGGCGCGCTGGCCCTGCAGGCGCTGCGCCACGAAATCGGGGACGACGCCTTCTTCGCGGTGCTGAAGGGCTGGCCGCAGAAGTACGCGTACGGCAACGCGACGGTCGCCGACTTCCGGAAGTACGCCGAGGAGGTGTCGGGGCAGTCGCTGTCGGCGCTCTTCGACACATGGCTGTTCCAGCCGTCGAAGCCCACCGCCCCTGCGGCGGCTGACGCGTCCATCGCCAGGACAGCCGAGGCCGGGGCGCCGCCGGTGCAGCCGAAGTCGTGGAAGAAGATCGCCGCGACGAACGACGTGCACGAGCACTAGGTCCCCGAGTGCGGCGGGGCGGTCCGTTTCACCCTTCGACCCCGGTCGAGGTGTGGGCCGCCCCGACCGGCTTGGACTCCGGCGAGCCGCGCTGTCTGAGGTAGACGGACAGGACGGCCATGGACGCCACGGCGAGGAACTCGGACTGCCAGTTCTGCAGGGTCCGGCTCCAGAAGTCCGCCGAACCGACGTAGCCTCCCCAGCCGATGGGCGCCTGGAGCTGCCGAAGCTGTTCCTCGTTGTAGGCGGCGACACCGGTGATCGACTGGGACAGCCATGACAGGGCGAACAGCGTGCCCATCACCAGGCCGAGGGAGTGCGAGTAGACGTGCCGCCGGAATCCGCGCCCACGGGCCCAGCGCGGTGAATACCGGTGGGCGTATCTGCCCACCTGCTGGGCCTTGTCGGACTCCGTTCCGGCTTTGTGCATTTCCTTCGATTCGGGGGAACCCCGCTGCAGGAGCCACACGGTCGCGGTGATGTAGAGGAAGAACTGCAGATACTCGGACTGCCAGTTCTCCGTCACGTCGACGGCGAAGTCGGACGACATGAGGTATTCGCCGAATCCGACCTGGGCCAGTCCGTCGGTGGCCAGCTGGTTGTTGAACTCCGCGTGGCCCGCGATCGCCTGTCCCACGAGAGCCAGCAGGAATGCGATGCCGAAGCCGAGGCCCAGTCCGTTGTCGCGGAGGAATCCGCGCGTTCTCGTGGTCACCGGTTCATCAGCCCCACCGCACTGAAATAGACGAGGCCGCCGAGGACGAGGACCAGACAGAGCGTGAACATGATCCGCATACGCCCTCAGCCTCCCTGGAGCGTGCACTGGTAGGGCCGGCCCGAGCGAGGGACGCATCCGGCGGCGACGACTTTCCAGCCGTCCGCGAACCGCGACAGGAACAACGTGTCCGATTCGAGGACGACGCGGGCCTGTCTGCCGTAGACGTCCGTGGCGCGGATCTCGCCGCCGAGGGGTATTTCCTGAGCGGCGACGGCCTTCTCGCAATCCGCTTTCTCGGACTCCTCCAATGCGCCGCGGGTCTCCGGTGCGAGTGCCCCGCACAGACCTTCGGCGTCGTCGGAACTGAGCAGGCGCTCGAATCCGGTCGCCGCGGTGGAGGCCGCCGAGTCCCGCTGTCCGGCACTGTCACAAGCACCGAGAACCAGTCCGCAGAGGGACAGGATTACCAGCGTGCCGAGGCGGCGCACCTTTCTCACATGAGCCGGGTACCCGATTCCTCCGCGGGCAAAAAGCCGGCCACA
Source organism: Streptomyces sp. NBC_00019 (assembly GCF_045041015.1). Classification (NCBI taxonomy): domain Bacteria; kingdom Bacillati; phylum Actinomycetota; class Actinomycetes; order Kitasatosporales; family Streptomycetaceae; genus Streptomyces; species Streptomyces sp. NBC_00019. The sequence continues at coordinate 8,803,010 of NZ_CP108302.1, read as the reverse complement.
CGGGCGTGGAGTGCGTCCCGGTCGATCGCGTCCGTCTCCGTCGAGGGCACCGTGCAGGCGTGGGCGCCGGCGACCGCGCCGTACAGGGCGCACCGGTGCGGGGGCTCGCCGGACAGCCTGCCGTACAGGAACGCGGCCGCGAAGGCGTCGCCCGCTCCGTTGGAGTCCACGACCGGCGCGGGCGGTGTGACCGCGGGGATCCGGGTCAGCTCGTCGTCGGCCAGCAGATACGCGCCCTCGGCCCCCGCGGTGGCGACGACGACCTCGGCGCGGCCGCGCTCGACGATGCGGCGCATGGTGCGCTCGGGGTCGGTCAGGGCGGTGGCGGAGAGGAAGACCACGTCGGCCGTGTACGCGAACGGCTCGTGGTGCGGGTTCTCGCCGTCCCAGTCGTGCAGGTCGGTCGAGATGCTCACGCCGGAGTCGCGCAGTGCGGGCAGGGCGTGGGCGCAGGACTGGGTGATCGACACGTGGGCGTGCCGGCTGGCCGTGGCGAGTTCCCGGACGGTCGACTCCGGCAGTCGGTCTTCGGGGTGGCCGCGGCTGGTGTCGTACAGGGACAGCCGACGGCCGTCGGGGCTGACGAGGTTGACCGCGCGCTTGGTGCCGGCCGGCTGTGGGACGGCGGTGAGCGCGATGCCCTTGTCCCGGTGCAGGGCGCGGACGAGGTCGCCCTCGGGGTCGTCGCCGAGCATGTCGATGTGGTGGGTGCGCAGGCCGAGCGAGCTGAGCGCGACGGCGACGAAGTCCCCGGTCTGGCCCGCGCGGGTGCGGATCCCGGAGTCGATCATGTAGCTGTCGGCGTACGGCAACGGCAGCTCCGGCACGTACACGATGGTGTCGACGCCCGCGCCGCCCAGTACCAGAACGTCGGTGTCCCTGCTCAACTCCGGCCCTCCCCATGGTCGTAGACCGTGACCGCGATCCCCTTCCCGACCAGCCGCTCCCTGACGAGCGGCTCGACACGGGACCACTTGCCTCCGGCCAGTCCGCACCCTATCCGCGGCATGTCGCTCCCGCTGGGTGGGCGGGGATCTTTCGCCGTAGGCCATCCGGACAGTGACTTTCTGCGGGCCGTCGGTGGCTGGTCGCGCAGTTCCCCGCGCCCCTTCGGGGGCGCGACTACCCGCTGCACGACGTCAGGCGCACGACCGCGCAGACATGGGCAATCACGGGGATCAGCAGCAGGGTCCTGCGGCCGACCTTGGGGTCGTTGGCCATCATGCCGAGGCAGGCCAGGAGGAAGGCGATCGTGGTGTGGGCGGCCTGTGCCGTGTCCACGACGTCCTTGCTCACGAGTGGTACCGCTCTCTGGTGCGCCCGAGCGGATCGCGCTCGGGTATCCGGACGTACGTATGGCCCGGGACAGATCGCATGATCGACAGGGGTGCTCGCGAGGTTTCACAGCACTGGTGAGACAGCGATACTGCTGCACATGACGACCGAACCCACCGAGATCGACGCGACCGACCTCACGATCGACGAGCTGGCCGCGCGGGCGGGCGTCACGGTCCGCACGGTGCGCTTCTACGGCACCAAGGGGCTGCTGCCGCCGCCGGTGATCGGTCCGCGGCGGGTGGGGCACTACGGGCAGGAGCACCTCTCCCGGCTCGCGCTGATCGAGGAGCTCCAGCACCAGGGGATGACGCTGGCGGCGATCGAGCGGTATCTGCGTCAGCTGCCACCGGGCCTGAGCCCGCACGACCTCGCGATCCACCGTGCGGTCGTGGCCTCCTGGGCGCCGGACACCGCGCAGAGCGCCACCCGCGGGGAGCTGGAGCAGCGGGCGGGGCGGCCGCTCACAGACGCGGACGTGGAGCGGCTGGCCGCGATGAACGTCGTACGGGCGGACGGCGACGGCTACCACTTCGACTCGGGGCTGCTGCGGCTCGGCGTCCAACTGCTCGACGTACCCCTGTCCTTGGAGTCGATCCTCGCTGCGCGCGGCGTGCTCATCGAGCATGCGCGGGCCGCGGCGCACGAGTTGGCGGAGCTGTTCCGGGGCGAGGTGTCGGAGCGCGACACACAGGACGTGAGGTCGCTGTCCGCCCATATGCACCCGATCGTGGTGCAGGCGCTGCTGACCACCTTCCAGCGGTCGTTGAGGGAAGAGCTCAGCGAATGGGTTCCGTCCGCGTCCGGTCCCTCACAAGTAGGCTGATCCTCCCGACACGTTGAGGGTCTGCCCGGTCAGGAAGCCGCTGCCCTCGTCGACCACGTACAGCAGCGTCGAGACCAGGTCGGCGGGCTCCTGGGTGCGGGTGACGGCCTGGCGGTCGCGCACGAACGCGAAGCCGCCGTCCGCGCCGACCGTCCGTTCGGCGGTGGCGGTGCGGACCATGGTGGGCGCGATGGCGTTGACGGTGATCCCGTACGGGGCGAGCGCGGCGGCGAGTGCGCGAGTGAAACCGATCAGACCCATCTTCGAGGCGACGTAGGGGACCATCGTGGGCGGCGCGGTGAACACGGCCGCGGAGGCGATGTTGACGATACGACCCCACCCGGCCGCCTTCAGATAGGGCAGCGCGGCCTGCGTCACCAGGAACGGGGCCTCCAGGTTGACGCGCAGGACGTGCCGCCACTCCTCGGCGGTCGTCTCCTCGAAGGGCTTCGACGGGTAGACGCCGGCGTTGTTGACGACGACGTGCAGGGTGCCGAACTGGTCGATGACACGCTCCAGTTCGGCCCGGACGACCTCCTCGTCGGTGACGTCTCCCACCAGTTCCACGTAGTCGAGGATCCGGCCCGCGGTCTGTGGCTGCGGGACGAGATCGAACCCTGCGACCCGGTATCCGCGCCCTGCCAGCGCTACGGCGAACTCCTGCCCGAGGCCCTGTGCCGCTCCGGTCACCAGGGCGGTACGCGTCTCCATGGGCCGAGTGTGATGACCCGTCAGGCGCCCGGCAAGCGCGCATTCCACTCGCTGGAACGCCCGTGTTGCCGCCCGCGCCCCCTGGGGCCGACGCTGCGGCCAGTCGCCCGTGGGGGCGGCCTTCAGCTGCCGCCGTACGGGAGCCGTGCCCGATGACCGAGACCGAGCGTGCCGTGGACGACGCCGAGCGCGCCCGCGAACAGGACCCCGCACCCCGACGGCAGTGGCCGCTGCCGCGCCGGCTGGTGCGGGACGAGCTGGGCGTCCTGCTCGTGCTGGGGCTGCTCGTGCTGGCGATCGGCATCCCGTACCCGGACTTCTTCGACACGGACAACCTGCTGTCCACCGCCCACAACTCGGTCTACATCTCGCTGATGGCGTGCGGCATGGTCTTCGCGCTCGCCATGCGCGAGGTCGACCTGTCGGTGGGCGGCACCTAGCCAGGTCGCGGGCCAGCTGGCCCGGCAGGACCAGGGTGCGGGGGGTGAGACGGTGCAGGGTGCGGTGGGGCGGTCGGGGGTCCAGGGCGAGGAAGACCTTGCCGGTGGCGGTGCAGTGGGCGGGGAGGCGGCCGCCGGTGCGGGAGACGATCGGGGTGGCCCGTCGGCCCGTGATCTTCTCCAGGAACAGGGTGTCGGTGCCGTCCGGGACGGCGAGGTGGACGTTCTCGTGGGTGGCCTCGTGCAGGTCGCCCAGGTACGGCAGCGCCGCGTCCCGCAGTTCGCACACCGATGGCGCGGACTGGCCGAGGACGAAGAGCCCCAGGCCGATGCGGTAGCGGCCGTCCGGGGTGCGTTCGACCAGGCCGAGCCGGACCAGTTCGCCGATCAGCCGGTGCGCGGTGGGTTTCGGCAGCCCGGTGCGCAGGGCGAGTTCGGCGAGGGTGAGGGCGGTCCCGGAGTCCCCGCAGGCACGCAGCAGGGTCACTCCGCGTGCGAGTACCGACTTGGGCAGAGGACCGTCGTCCGTCATGGACCGAATGGTGATGCCTGGGTGTGCGGGTGGCAAGGTGTGCGTCGCTGTGAGTGGCGGATCACCGCCTCGGCCGCGGGCGCGGTTCCCCCCACGGTTGTGGCTCATTGCCTCAGTGGTACGTCGACCAGCAGTGGACCCTTCAACTTCCCTGCCCCGGCGACCAGTTCGCGCAGATGCTTCGCGCTCTCGGCGCGGACCGCCTCGACGCCGAAGAAGGCGGCCGCGCGGGTGAAGTCCAGGGGGCCGATTTCGGTGCCGGGGCACAGGCCCGGGCCGCCCATCGCCTCGTAGGTGTCCTGGAGGGTGCGGTAGACGCCGTTGTTCATGACCACGAACAGGACGGGGGACGACTGGCGGGCGGCGCTCCACAGTCCCTGGAGTCCGAACAGGGCGCAGCCGTCGCCGAGTACGGCGACCACGGGGCGTCCCGGCTCGGCGAGCGCGCGGCCGACGGCGGCGCCGATGCCCCAGCCCAGGCCGCCGCCGACGGTGTGGGTGTAGCTGCCGGGGCGGTCCAGGCGTACGAGACGACGGAGCAACAGCCCTACGGTGATGGCCTCTTCGACGATCGCCGCGCCGGGCGGCAGACCCCGGGCGACGGCGTGGGCGGCGGCCCAGGGGGCGAGCGGGGCCGGGGAGTACGCGGCGCGGGCGGCGGACTCGGCGCGGTCGCGGTCCGCGGCGTGCTGTTCGCCGGTGCGCAGGACGCGGCCCTTGGCGGTGTGGGCGGGCACGCGTTCGCGCAGGAGGTCGGCGAGGCGGTGCAGGGAGGGGCCGAGGGAGCCGACCAGCCCGGTTTCGGCGGGGAAGTTGCGGCCGATCTCGTCGGGGTCGGAGTCGAGTTGGACGACGGTGACGCCGGGCGGCAGTGCGGGGCCCGGGGTGTAGTGGTGCGGGGTGAAGGCGTGGGCGCCGGCGATCAGCAGGACGTCGTGCGGGGCGAGTGCGGCGCGGATGGCGTCGTGGCGGGGCGGCAGCATCCCGGCGTAGAGGGGATGGGTGGTCGGGAAGTTCAGGCAGTCGGCCATGGGCTGGTGGTGCACGGTCGCGCCGCAGGCCTCCGCCGCGCGGACCAGGGCGGCGACGGCGTCCTCGCGGCCGACGCCGTCGCCGGCGACGATCGCGGGGCGGGCGGCGCCGCCGAGCAGGACGGCGGCGCGTTCGATGCCGGGGGCCGGTCCTGGCGGGGGCGGCGGGGTGCGGGCCGGGACCTCGACCTCGATGTCCTCGGCGAACACGTCCATGGGGATGGACAGGAACACCGGTCCCGCGGGCGGGCGTACGGCGAGGGCGAAGGCCCGGCGTAACGCCAGCGGCAGGTCGCGGGCGTGCTGGACGTCGTACGCCGCCTTCACCGCGGGCGTCGCGAGGCCGACGAGGTCGCCGGTGAGCATGGGGTCCTGCTGGAGGTGGCGGCGGTCCTGCTGGCCGGCCGCCGCGACGAGGGGGGTGCGGGAGCGGCGGGCGTTGAGGAGGCCGATGAGGCCGTTGGCGAGGCCCGCGGCGACGTGCAGGCTCACGAAGGCGGGGCGGCCGGTGGCGCGTGCGTAGCCGTCGGCCATCGAGACGACGGCGCCCTCGTGCACCCCGAGGACGTACTCGGGGGCGTCCTCGGTCTCCTTGAGCGCGGCCAGGAAGGGGAGTTCGGTGGTGCCGGGGTTGCCGAAGACCCGGTCCACGCCCTCGCCGCGGAGGATGTCCAGGAAGGCGAGGGCGGGACGGGTTCCCATGGGGGGCTCCTCGGTGGGGACGGGGACGGGTTCGCAGGTCAGCGTCGGCGTTCCGTCCCCCGGGGAGCAAGCGCGTCGTGTCGCTCAGCGGTACGGGGTGTGCGGGGGCGGTGTCCCGCCCCCGCACACCCCGTCACGCGTCGCCGAACCGCTCCCCCTTCTCCGCCTTCTCCACCAGCAGCGCCGGCGGTGTGAAGCGGTCCCCGTAGCGCTCGGCGAGCTCACGCGCGCGTGCCACGAAGCCCGGGAGGCCGCCCTCGTAGCCGTTGATGTACTGGAGGACGCCACCGGTCCAGCCCGGGAAGCCGATGCCGAAGATGGAGCCGATGTTGGCGTCGGCGACGGAGGTCAGGACGCCCTCCTCCAGGAGCTTCACCGTGTCGAGGGCCTCGGAGAAGAGCATGCGTTCCTGCATGTCCGCAAAGGGGATCTCGGAGCCGGGCTTCGTGAAGTGCTCGCGCAGACCCGGCCACAGGCCCGTGCGCCTGCCGTCCTCGCCGTACTCGTAGAAGCCGGCGCCACCGCTGCGGCCCGTGCGGCCGAACTCGTCGACCATGCGGTCGATGACGGCCTCGGCGGGATGCGTGGGCCACACCCCGCCCGCCTCCTCGACGGCCCGCTTGGACTCGTTGCGGATCTTGCGCGGGAGCGTCAGCGTGAGTTCGTCCATCAGGGACAGCACCTTCGCCGGGTAGCCCGCCTGTGCCGCCGCCTGCTCGACGGACGCCGGCTCGATGCCCTCGCCGACCATCGCGACGCCCTCGTTGATGAAGTGGCCGATGACGCGGGAGGTGAAGAAGCCGCGCGAGTCGTTCACGACGATCGGCGTCTTCTTGATCTGCCGCACCAGGTCGAAGGCGCGGGCCAGGGCCTCCTCCCCCGTCCGCTCGCCCTTGATGATCTCGACGAGCGGCATCTTGTCGACCGGCGAGAAGAAGTGCAGCCCGATGAAGTCGCTCTGGCGCTCCACGCCCTCGGCGAGCACGGTGATGGGGAGGGTGGAGGTGTTGGAGCACAGCAGCGCGTCGGGCTCGACGACGTGCTGGATCTCCTGGAACACCTTGTGCTTGAGCTCGGGGTTCTCGAAGACGGCCTCGATCACCGCGTCACAGCCGGCGACGTCGGCGGGGTCGGACGTCGCTGTGATGCGGGCCAGCAGCGCGTCCGCCTTCTCCTGTGTCGTACGGCCCCGGGAGACCGCCTTCGCGCAGAGCTTCTCGGAGTAGGCCTTGCCCTTGGCGGCCGCTTCCGCCGAAACGTCCTTCAGGACCACGTCGATGCCCGCGCGGGCGCACGAGTAGGCGATGCCCGCGCCCATCATCCCGGCGCCCAGGACGGCGACCTTGCGGACCGTGCGCGGCTCGATGCCCTTGGGGCGGTTGGCACCGGAGTTGACGGCCTGGAGGTCGAAGAAGAACGCCTGGATCATGTTCTTCGAGATCTGACCGGCCGCCAGCTCCACGAAGTACCGCGCCTCGATGACCTGTGCGGTCTCGAAGTCGACCTGGGAGCCCTCGACGGCCGCGGCGAGGATGTTGCGCGGGGCCGGGTAGGGGGCGCCGCCCGTCTGCTTGCGCAGGTTGGCCGGGAAGGCGGGGAGGTTGGCCGCGAACTTGGGGTTGGCGGGGGTGCCGCCGGGGATGCGGTAGCCGGGCTTGTCCCAGGGCTGCTGCGACTCGGGGTTGGCCTCGATGAAGGCGCGGGCCTTGGCGAGCAGTTCCTCCTGGGTGGCGGCCACTTCGTGGATCAGGCCGTTCTGGAGGGCGCGCTGCGGGGTGTACTGGGTGCCCTGGAGCAGCACCTTCAGCAGGGCGTCGGCGATGCCGAGGAGGCGGACCGTGCGGGCGACGCCGCCTCCGCCCGGGAGCAGGCCGAGGGTGACCTCGGGACAGCCGATCTTCGAGCCCGGCGCGTCGAGGGCGATGCGGTGGTGGCAGGCGAGGGCGATCTCGTAACCGCCGCCGAGGGCCGCGCCGTTCATCGCGGCGACGACCGGCTTGCCGAGGGTCTCGATGCGGCGCAGGTCGCGCTTGATCGCGAGGCCGCCGTCGAAGAGCTCCTGCGCGGTCTCCGGGGTGACCCGGATGAGGTCGCGCAGGTCGCCGCCGGCGAAGAAGGTCTTCTTGGCGGAGGTGAAGATGATGCCGCGGACGGAGTCCTTCTCGGCCTCCAGGCGGTCGGTGACGACGGCGAGGGAGTCGCGGAACGCCTGGTTCATGGTGTTCGCGGACTGAGAGGGGTCGTCGAGGACGAGGGTGACGACGCCGGACCGGTCCTGTTCCCAGCGGATGGTGGTGGACTCAGTGCTCATGTGGAGGTGCTCCGTGTGATCCGTCGGGAGGGGGGTCAGATGCGCTCGACGATGGTGGCGATACCCATGCCGCCGCCCACACAGAGCGTGGCGAGGCCGTACCGCTTGTCCTGGCGCTCCAGTTCGTCGACGAGCGAGCCGAGGATCATCGCGCCGGTCGCGCCGAGGGGGTGGCCCAGCGCGATGGCGCCGCCGTTGACGTTGACCTTGTCCAGGGACAGGCCCATGTCCTTCACGAAGCGCAGGACGACCGCCGCGAAGGCCTCGTTGATCTCGACGAGGTCGATGTCGTCGATGGTCAGCCCGGCCTTGGCGAGCGCCTTGCGGGCGGCCGGGGCGGGGCCGGTGAGCATGATGGTCGGCTCGGAGCCGGAGACGGACGCGGAGACGATCCGCGCGCGCGGGGTGAGGCCGTAGCGCTCGCCGACCTCCTTGGAGCCGATCGCGACGAGCGAGGCGCCATCGACGATGCCGGAGGAGTTGCCCGCGTGGTGGACGTGGTCGATCTTCTCGACCCAGTGGTACTTCTGGAGCGCGACGGCGTCGAAGCCGCCCAGGTCGCCGATGTCCGCGAAGGACGGCTTGAGCTTGGCGAGGGAGTCGGCGGTGGTGCCGGGGCGCATGTACTCGTCGTGGTCCAGCACCACCAGGCCGCTGCGGTCCTTCACCGGCACGACGGAACGGTCGAAGCGGCCCTCCTTCCAGGCCGTCGCCGCCCGCTCCTGCGACAGCGCCGCGTACTCGTCGACGTCCCGCCGCGAGAAGCCCTCGATGGTGGCGATGAGGTCGGCGCCGATGCCCTGCGGCACGAAGTTCACGGACAGGTTGGTCATCGGGTCGTTGAACCAGGCGCCGCCGTCCGAGGCCATCGGCACCCGGGACATGGACTCCACGCCGCCCGCGAGAACCAGGTCCTCCCAGCCGGAACGGACCTTGGCTGCGGCCATGTTGACGGCCTCCAGACCCGACGCACAGAAGCGGTTCTCCTGTACGCCCGCGACCGTGTCCGGCAGTCCGGCGGCCACGGCGGCGATCCGGGCGATGTCGGAGCCCTGGTCGCCGACGGGGCCGACCACGCCGAGCACGATGTCGTCGATGGCGGCCGGGTCCAGGCCCGGGAAACGGTCGCGGATCTCGTGGATGAGTCCGACGACCAGGTCGATGGGCTTGGTGCCGTGCAGGGCGCCGTTCGCCTTGCCGCGACCGCGCGGGGTGCGGATCGCGTCGTACACGTACGCTTCGGTGCTCACTGGGAGGCCTTTCGGGGGTGAGGGTCAGCCGTGCGGAAGAGCTTTTCAGCCGAGCAGGGAACGCCCGATGATCTCCTTCATGATCTCGGTCGTCCCGCCGTAGATGGTCTGGATGCGGCCGTCGGTGAAGGCCCGGGCGACGGGATATTCGCTCATGTAGCCGTAGCCGCCGTGCAGTTGCAGACAGCGGTCGGCGACCCGCTTCTGCAGCTCGGTCGACCACCACTTGGCCATGGAGGCGTGGACGGCGTCGAGTTGCCCGTTCGAGTGATCCTCGATGCAGCGGTCGAGGAACGTGCGGGTGACGGCGCACTCGGTGGCCATCTCCGCTATCTCGAAACGGATGTGCTGCTTGGTCGCCAGCGGACGGCCGAAGGCCTCGCGCTCCTTGACGTACTCCGTGGTGATCTCCAGCAGGTGCTCCGCGGCGGCGATCGCGGAGACGGCGATGCTCAGACGCTCCTGCGCGAGGTTCGTCATCAGGTGGACGAACGCGCCGTGGAGCTCGCCCAGGAGGTTCTCCTTGGGCACGCGCACGTCGTGGAAGAACAGCTCGGCCGTGTCCTGTGCCTTCTGGCCGATCTTGTCGAGGTTGCGGCCGCGCTCGAAGCCCGCCATGCCGCGCTCGACGACGAGCAGCGACAGACCGTGCGCGCCGCCTTCGGGGGTCGTCTTCGCGACCACGATCACCAGGTCGGCGAGGATGCCGTTGGAGATGAAGGTCTTGGAGCCGTTCAGGACCCAGTGGTCGCCACGGTCCTCGGCGTGGGTGCGGATGCCCTGGAGGTCGGAGCCGGCGCCGGGTTCGGTCATGGCGATGGCGGTGATCAGGGTGCCGTCGCAGAAGCCGGGCAGCCAGCGCCGCCGCTGCTCCTCGGTGGCCAGGCCGGTCAGATACGGGCCGATGATGTCGTTGTGCAGACCGAGAGCGAGCCCGGGTGCGCCCGCGCGCGTGAACTCCTCGGCGAGGACGGCGCTGTAGCGGAAGTCGGCACTGCCTCCGCCCCCGAACTCCTCGTCCACGGCGAGCCCGAGCAGACCCTGCTTGCCGGCCGCGCGCCAGGCCTCGCGCGAGACGATGCCGTCCTTCTCCCACTGCGCGTAGTACGGCTGCACCTCCCTGGCCAGGAAGGCCCGCACGGTCTCGCGGAACGCGTCGTGCTCGGGGGCGAAGATCTGCCGCTTCATTCAGGGCCCTTCGTCTCGGGGCCGTCCGGATCGGGGCCCTTCAGGAGATCGGGTACGTCCCAGTCGCGCGCCACGTCCCCGGTGTCGGCGCCGGGTCGGGCGGGGCCGGTGCGTACGGCGGTCGGGGTCGCGGAGAAGCGCGGGGCGGGCGCGGGCTGGGTGAGGCCGCCGTGGTCGGTGAAGGTGCCGCGCGCGGCGAGGTGCGGATGGTGCGGGGCCTCGCGCAGCGACAGGACGGGGGCGACGCACGCGTCCGTGCCGTCGAAGGCGGCCGTCCATTCGTCCCGCGTGCGGGATTTGAAGCGGGCGGCGACGGCCTCGCGCAGCTCGCCCCAGCGGGTCCAGTCCTTGCGTGCCCCGGCGTGCTCCTCCAGGTCGAGCAGGCGTACGAACTCGGCGTAGAACTGCGGCTCCAGCGGTCCGACCGCCATGTATTTCCCGTCGGCGGTCTCATAGGTGCCGTAGTACGGGCAGCCGCCGTCCAGGAGGTTGGCGCCGCGCCGGTCCTGCCAGCCGCCGGCGGCGAGCATGCCGTGGATCATCGCCGAGAGGTGGGCGGTGCCGTCGACGATGGCGGCGTCGACGACCTGGCCGGCGCCGGTGGCGCGCGCGTGGTGGAGGGCGGCGAGGACGCCTACGACGAGGTAGAGGGAGCCGCCCGCGTAGTCGCCGAGGAGGTTGGCGGGGGCCGGCGGGGGCGCGTCGGGGCTGCCGATCATGCCGAGGGTGCCGGTGAGGGCGATGTACGCGATGTCGTGGCCGGCACGCTGGGCGAGGGGGCCCTCCTGCCCCCAGCCGGTCATCCGGCCGTAGACGAGCCCCGGGTTGCGGGCGTGGCAGGCCTCGGGGCCGATACCGAGGCGCTCGGCGACACCGGGGCGGTAGCCCTCGATCAGGACGTCGACGCGTTCGGCGAGGTCGAGGACGCGGGCGGCGCCGTCCGGGGCCTTGAGGTCGATGATCACCGAGCGTTTGTTGCGGTTGGTGACGTCGAACTCGGGGTCGATGGCGAGCCCGGGTCCGCCCGGCCGGTCCACGCGGACCACGTCGGCGCCCAGGTCGGCGAGGAGCATGGCGGCGAACGGGCCCGGCCCGATACCCGCCAGCTCGAGTACGCGCACGCCGGTCAGCGGGCCCTGCCCCGGCGTCGTTGCCGTTGTCATCCAGCCCCCATTGGCGTGACACAACCGATGTAACACCAGTGATGCTAAGAACCTGTTCCACCGGACACAAGACCTGAACGAGCAAGCGCTTAGACAATCAGCCTCTCACTGCTCGTCCAGCTCCGCTATCAGCCGCTTCGGCGCGATCACGCGATAGCTCTCCTCCACCCAGTCGCACAGCAGCTCCGCGGCCGGGGCGCCCTTCTCCTCCAGCGGGACGCGCACCCACCTCGCCTTGCCCAGGCCGTACCCGGCGGGTTCGGCGCCGGGGCAGGTCAGGGCATGCGCATGCGCCTCGTCGTCCTTGAGCTTGACCGTGACACCGAGCGGATAGCCGCCGTCGCCGACGCCGAGGAAGACGAACACCTTCTTGTTGACCTTGGCGACCGACTCACCCCAGGGGAACTCCTCGACGGCGCCCGGCATCCCGAGCGCGAAGTCGCGTACCTTTTCCCATTTCTTCAGGGCATTCTTGGGCGCGGCCACCGCACACCTCCGGCCTCGTCGTCGGGCTCCGCACCCCTCACGCTAGCCTCGGCCACCGACAACGGCGCGTGGTGCGGAACCGAGGGGTGTCATGAGCAGGCTGAACAGGTCAAAGCGTCCTTACGACATCGTGCTCTTCGGAGCCACCGGGTTCGTGGGGACGCTCACCGCGCAGTACCTCGCCGCACACGCGCCCGAGGGACTGCGCTGGGCGATCGCCGGTCGCAGCGAGGAGAAGCTCCAGGCGCTGCGGGAGCGGCTGCCGGGCGGCGCGGAGGTCGGGGTGCTGCGGGCGGACGTGGCCGATCCGGCCTCGCTGCGGGCGCTCGCCGAGCACGCGCGCGTGGTGGCCACGACGGTGGGCCCCTATGTGACCTACGGCGAGGAGCTGGTCGCGGCCTGCGCGGAGACCGGGGCGGACTATCTCGACCTCACCGGTGAGCCGGAGTTCGTGGACCGGATGTACGTCCGGCACGACGCACGCGCGCGTGAGACCGGTGCACGGCTGGTGCACGCATGTGGCTTCGACTCGGTGCCGCACGACCTGGGGGTGTACTTCACGGTGCGGCAGCTGCCGGAGGGGGTGCCGCTCAGGGTGGACGGGTTCGTGACGGCGGACGCGACCTTCTCGGGCGGTACGTTCGCCTCGGCGCTGGGCCAGTTCGCGCGCGGACGGCAGATGATCGCCGCCGCGCGGGACCGTGGTCGGCACGAGCCGCGGCTGGTGGGGCGGCGGGCGTCGACCCCGAGCGGTGCCCCGCGGTACGTCGGTGCGGTCGACTCGTGGGCGCTGCCGCTGCCGACGATCGACCCGCAGATCGTGGGGCGGTCGGCCCGCGCGCTGGAACGTTACGGCCCCGACTTCCGCTACCGCCACTACGCGGCCGTCCGCCGACTGCCGATCGCGGTGGGTGGAGTCGCGGCCGTGGGCGCGCTCTTCGCGGCGGCCCAACTGCCGCCCGCCCGACGCTGGTTGTCCGACCGGCTCAAGCCCGGGGACGGGCCGAGCGCCGAGAAGCGCGCCAAGAGCTGGTTCAGGATCCGCTTCGTCGGCGAGGGCGGCGGCCGCCAGGTGTTCACCGAAGTGGCGGGCGGCGACCCGGGCTACGACGAGACGGCGAAGATCTTCGCCGAGGCGGCCCTGGCCCTGGCCTTCGACGACCTCCCGCCCACCTCCGGTCAGGTCACCACGGCGGTGGCGATGGGCGACGCGCTGACCGAACGGCTGCAGCGCGCGGGGATCGTCTTCCGGGTGGCCAAAAGCCGCTGACAGCGCCGGTGACAGCGCCCTACAGCGGCCAGGTCGCCACGGTGTAGATCATCCCGCAGATCCACGCGAGCCCCGCGAGCACGGCCAGGATGAGCGCGGCCATCACGGCCCGCTCGACGGGGCGGTTCGGGTCGGCGAGCGGCTTCGGAGAGCGGTGCCGGGGCATGCGGTGCGTCGTCATGGGCCACAGCCTGCCGATCGATGCGGGGCGCTCACATCCGTACGGATACTCAGATCGGGTACTCAGTCGGCCGGTCCGAGCGCCGCCTCGATCCGCTCGCGTGCCGCGGGATCCTGCGCTGCCTCGGCGATACGGCGGGCGAGCGGGCCGATCTGCCAGCCCACGTGGTAGTCGTAGTACGGCGGCGGCCCGGCCGCGTTGTAGGCGATCTTGGCGACGATCTCGGCGATGCGGAACAGCAACTCCTGCTCCGCCGACAGCCGTTCCTCGCCGGTGGACAGGCGCCCGCGGACCACGCCGAACACCTCGCTCCCCCGGTGCCACCGCTCACGGTCCCCCGCCAGTTCCAGCGCGGCGTCGATCTCCGGCGTCCGGCCCGGCCCCTGCGCCGCCGCCTCCAGGACGCGGCCCGCCCAGGTCACCGGGTCGGCCTGCCGCTCGTACAGCGTGCGCCCCCAGCTCCGTTCGGGGTCGGCCGCCGCCCGTGCGGCCTGCGGGTTCCTGACCTGCGTCGCCTCCTTCAGCGCCCTCCGGCACAGTGAATCCGCTCGGCGGGTCGTCTCCGGGAGGCGGTACTGCGGTGTCAACGCCAGTGTGTGGGCGCAGGCGTTGTCGAGGCTCACTCGGTGGCCGACCGAGACGAAGACCGGCTTGACGCTCTCGCGGGTGCGGAGCGCGCGGCCGACTTCCTCGGTGCCCGCGAGGAGCGGGGAGGCGCTGCCGCGTGGGGTGTCCGGGTCGTCGTAGGCGAAGGTGAAGGGGTTCTTGGCGACGCCGATGGTGGGGAGGCCGGTGAGGACGCCGAGGTGGCTGGCGAGGCCGAAGCGGCGGGGGTGGGCGAGGCCGTAGCCGTCGCAGACGACGAGGCCGGGCGGGCACGGCAGGGCGTCCAACGCGGCCATGACCGTGGGGATCTCACGGAAGGCGAGCAGGCCGGGGACGTACGGGAAGGAGATCCGGCCGACCGCGGTGGCCTCGGCGACCACTTCGAGGGTCGCGGCGTCGAGCACGACCGCCGCGGCCGCCACGACGTCCCGCTCGTCGTCGTACGCCACGTCCACTCCGGTCACGTGCCCCGTGCCGGGCGGCGGGCCCGGCTCGTCGAGCACCACCTTCGTCCGCAACTCGTCCTGGACGGCGCGGGCCTGCTCCTCGGTCGCGGGCCAGCCCGCGGGAATGCTTACGGTCCTCATGGTGGGACGAGCGTACGTCGGCGTAGGCTCGCGATCATGTTCGTACTGGAGCTGACCTACACCGCCCCGCTCGACCAGGTCGACGCCGTGCTGGAGGCACATGTGGCATGGCTCGACGCACAGTACGAGCGGGGTGTCTTCCTCGCCTCCGGGCCCAAGAACCCCCGCGAGGGAGGGGTGATCCTCGCCGTGGCGGAGGATCGCGCGCGGATCGAGGAGATCGCGGCGACCGACCCGTTCGTCACGGCCGGCGTCTGCGCCTACCGCATCACCGAGTTCACGGCGACGAAGACCGCACCGGAGCTGGAGCGGTACCGCGAGTCGCCCTCCTGAAGCGTCACTTGCCGAGGGCCCGCTGCAACTGGCTCTTGTTCATGTCCGAACGCCCGCTGACGTTGCGGCGCTTGGCCTCCTCGTAGAGCTGGTCGTAGGTCGGGCCCTGGGAGCCCTTCCCGGACCGCTGGCCGCCCCTCTTCCCAGACGACATGTCCTGGGTCGAGGTGCGGCTCGCGGTCTTCGACTCCCCGGAGCGGGCGCGTTCCTTGTTGACCGTCCGCGCGGCGATCTCCTCCGCGCGCTTCTTGCTCTCACCCCGGTCCTGGGCGCTCTCCTTGATGTGTTCGTACTGGCGTTCCCTCTTCGGGCTCGAACCACGTGGCATGTGGGCTCACTCCTTCCGCGCTCGGCGACCGGGTACCCACATCCCGGTTCAGCTCTCCAGCCGGGCCACCCGCCCCTTCTCGCCGGCCGCCCAGCAGCCGAGGTCGGGGGCGCAGTCCACGGTGTCGTACGAGCCCGTGTCGACCGTGCGCCAGGTGCGGCCGCCGTCCGTCGTCAGGTCGGTGCCGGTGGGGCCGACCGCGAGGGCGGCGGTGCGGCTGTACGGGAGCCAGGCGACGCCCGAGCGGTAGGCGGGCGGCGGTGTCGCCGAGGGCTGCCAGGTGCGACCACCGTCCCGGGTCACTGCGCCGGCCTGCGGGGACGTCTGGTCGGGGCGGTAGTCGCCGCCGACCGCGAGGCCGTGGGTACGGTCGCGGAAGGCGAGCGCGAAGACGCCCTTGGCGGGGTCGCCGGCGGGGATCGGCGTGTCGGTGGCCGTCCAGGTCAGGCCGCGGTCGGAGGAGTGCAGCACGCGTGCGCGTGCCGCTCCGCCGGTGGCCAGCCAGACGTCCTTCGGGCCGGAGCCGACCAGGCACTGACCACTGGCCGCGAACCCGGCCTCGCCCTCCAGCGCGGCGGGCATGCCGTCGTTCGGCAGCACCTTCCAGGAACGGCCGCCGTCGCTCGTCGACAGGATGCGGAACTTCCCGTCCACCGGGTCGCTCATCGCCAGGCCGTGCTTGCGGTCGAGGAAGGTGAGGCAGTCGTAGAAGGCGCGGGCGTCGGTGTTGCGGAAGGACTCGGTCCAGGTCGCCCCGCCGTCGTCGGTCCGGTACACCCGGGACGCCTCGCCCTCGCCGATGGCCAGCACGACGGCCCGGCGTGCGTCGAACGCCTCGATGTCCCGGAACTGGAGCTCGCCGGCGCCGGGCGGAGAGACGTTCCGCCAGGTCGCGCCGGCGTCCGTGGTGCGCAGGACGGTCCCCTGGGTGCCGGAGACCCAGGCGGTGGTCCGGCTGACGGCCGACAGTCCGCGGAAGCGCACCTCCGGGGTCCCGCTGTCCTTGAGTTCCCAGTACGGCGCCCGGTGCTGCGGCTGTGCCTGTGCGGGTACGGCCGTCAGCGCGGCCAGCGCCGCCGCGCACGCCACCCCCGCGGCGAGCCGTCTGCCGGTACGTCCCCTGTGTCGCGTGCGTCGCGTGCTCCCCATGCGCCTCATGGCGGGCGAAGCTAGTCCACGCGCCCGTGGCCGTCCAGACCGCCGCCGGACGGGGCAGGGGTCGCCGCAAGTGCCCATCGCGGCACGGAAGGTGGTCTGCGCCACTTGTGTGCATGAAAAACGGTGACCGAGGTCACTCGACTTTCGTGTACACGGATTGGCCGATTCCGTCGTCTCTACCAGTACCCGGCCCCATCCGTCCGGAAGTCAGTCCAGCCGTCACTAGGGAGCAACGCGTTGTCAACTGTCATCGAGCAGCCCGTTGAGGCCCGTCTCGTCGCCGCCGCGCCGCGGATGCCGAGCATTCCCGCCACGCTGCACTACGACCGGCGCGATCCGTTCGCCGTCCGCATGACCTTCCCTGCTCCGGCCACGCTGGAGGGCGTGGAGGTCTGCTGGACCTTCTCCCGCGAGCTCCTCACGGCGGGTCTGGAGACCGCCGAGGGGCATGGCGACGTGCGGGTGCGGCCGTACGGGTACGACCGCACCGTTCTGGAGTTCCACGCGCCCGAGGGCACGGCGGTCGTGCATGTGCGTTCGGGGGAGGTACGGCGGTTCCTGCAGGCTACGGCCGAGTTGGTGCCGGTGGGGCTGGAGCATCTTCAGCTCGACCTGGACGAGCAGCTGGCGGAGTTGATGCGGGACGCGTAACGCTCTGCGGGGGGCGGCGCGTTCAGCGCACGGTTCCCAGCAGCCCGTTGAGCCTGCCGTAGTCGAGGCCTCCCTCCAGCGACTCGTACGTTCCCGCCCCCAGCAGCTCCCGTGCGGCGCGGTCGACCAGTGCGAGTGCGGCCTGCGCGATGCCCGAACCGGCGCTCACGCGCGCGACGCCGAGTGCGGCCAGTTCCGCGACCGGCGGGGCGCCCGGGCCGACCATGACGTTCAGCGGGCCGTCGATGCCGTCGACGAGCAGCTTGACGGTTCCCGGGTCGACGGCCCCGGGGACGAAGATCCCGTCGGCGCCCGCGGCCCGGAAGGCGGCGGCCCGTTCCAGGGTGCGGTCCACGTCCCCGGCGCCCCGCAGGAACGTGTCGATGCGGGCGTTGACGAACAGCGGCACACCCTCGGCATCGGCGGCCTCCCGGGCGGCGGCGATCCGCTCGGCCTGTTCGGCGACCGCCCGCAGCGGCCCGGCGCCTTCCCCGTACAGCGCGTCCTCGATGTTCACGCCGACCGCTCCCGCCGCGAGCACCGCGCGGACGGTGGTGGCGACGCCCTCCGGATCCTCGGCGTAGCCGCTCTCGACGTCCGCGCTGACGGGCACGCCGACGGCGGCCACCATGTCCGCGACGACACCGAGCACCCGCTCCCGCTTCACCCGGTCGCCGTCCGCCGCGCCCAGGGCCCAGGCGAGCCCCGCACTGGTGGTCGCCACGGCGGCGGCACCGGCGTCCTCGACGACACGGGCGCTCGCGGTGTCCCAGGCGTTGGGCAGGACGAGCGGCCGCCCCTGCACGTGCAGGGCGTGGAAGGCGAGGGCGCGGTCACGGAGCGAGGTCTGGTTCGTCATGACGTCCAGCCAAGCAGCGGGAGCCGGGGCGGGTCCGGCAGGAATCCGACATGGACGTTCCGACGCCTCGATACCGTCCACTGCGTGCAAGGGCGTGGGCACTGACCGACCCCGGGGGCGCGGGGAACCGCGCGACCAGTCCTCACCGGCCCGCAGCGCCCCACCGGCCCCGGCAAGACCTCACACCGCTTCCGGTCCCCCGAGCCCCGTCCCCTCGCGCCCTCAGACCCCCGTCGGCGCGGCGGTCGCCGTCAGCGCCGTACCCAGCTCGTCCATGATCTTCCGCAATCCCGGCGCGGCCGTCCCGCTGCGCTCCCACAGGTCCGCCAGCCGCTCCTTGTGCTGTCCGCGCTCCTTGCGGGCGACCAGGGCGCTCACCCCGGCCGCGGCCGCCAGCACGACGACGGCCGCGTCCCGGTCGGAGACGTCCGCGGGCCGCACGGGCCCTTCGAGGACCTGCCGTGCCTCCTCGCGCAGCGCGTCCACGGCGGCGACGCGTTCCAGGGCGTACTCGACGGTCGGGAAGAGGCCGAGGGCCCGGCGCTTGTCCGCCCGCAGATACCCCTCCGCGGCGAGCTGTTCCCGTACGGCCTCCGCCGTCACGCGCGCGTGCAGCGGCACCCAGCTGCGCCACCGGTGCGGCCGGGACTCGCGTACGAGCTCCAGGAGCCCGTCGAGGACGGCGTCGCCGGTGCCGGAGTCCATGTCGACCGGGGTGGCGATGCCGTCGTCGTCGACGAGCAGACCGCGCTGGGCCAGCTCGGTGAGGGCGCCGGCCCGCACCAGGTGGGTGGTGCCGGCGAGCTCGTTCCTCGTGGTGTCCCAAGCCAGCAGATAGAGCCGGGCCGGCAGCGACAGCGAGCCGTTGGGCACGGGGCCTCCTCAAGGTGCGATCGGGTCTCACGTTAATTCGTTGACAGCCTTCACGCCCTCTCCTACGGTGTATGACGGTCCTGTTGCCGTCGATTGGAGAAGGACGTTGCTCGTCTGAGGTCCTGAGACACCGCGTCACACACCACATGTGTGTGTGCGCTGCGTGCGACCTCGGCGTTCGAGCCGTCCTCCGGTGCAGGGCTCTTCTCATGCCCGCGGAGTCTGCCTCCCCCTTGGTCACAGGTGTCTCGATACGCGTTTGCCCCCTGCCGCATCGAGCAACCGCGAGGCCCGTATGTCTACTTCCATCACTTGCACGTCCCTCTCCTTCACCTGGCCCGACGGCACCCCCGTCTTCGAGGACCTGGACATCGCCTTCGGTCCGGGCCGGACCGGGCTGGTCGGCGTCAACGGGTCGGGCAAGTCCACCCTGTTGAAGCTGATCGCCGGTGAACTCGCCCCGGCCGACGGCGCCGTGCGCGTCGCGGGCGAGGTGGGCTACCTCCCGCAGAGCGTCACGCTCGACACCGGCCTGAAGGTCGACGAGGCGCTCGGTATCGCCGGCCGGCGCGCCGCGCTGCACGCCATCGAGGCGGGCGACGTGGCGGAGGAGCACTTCGAGACCGTCGGCGACGACTGGGACGTGGAGGAGCGCGCCCTGGCCACGCTCGGTGAACTCGGCCTCGGCGACATCGGGTTGGACCGCACGATCGGCGAGGTCTCCGGCGGCGAGTCGGTGCTCCTGCGGCTGGCAGCGCTGCTGCTGCGCCGCCCGGACGTACTGCTCCTGGACGAGCCGACGAACAACCTGGATCTGTACGCCCGCCGGCGGCTCTACGAGGCCGTCGCGTCCTGGCCCGGCGTCATGGTCGTGGTCAGCCACGACCGTGAACTCCTGGACCTGGTGGACCAGATCGCCGATCTGCGCTCCGGCGAGGTCACCTGGTACGGCGGCACCTTCTCCGCCTACGAGGAGGCCCTCGCCGTCGAACAGGAGGCTGCGGAGCGGATGATGCGGGTCGCCGAGGCGGATCTGAAGAAGCAGAAGCGCGAACTGTCGGATGCCCAGATGAAGTTGGCCCGCCGCAAGCGGTACGGGCAGAAGATGTGGGACCAGAAGCGTGAGCCGAAGATCGTCATGGGGGCACGCAAGCGCGCGGCGCAGGAGTCCGCGGGCAAGCACCGCATCATGCACGAGGAGCGGCTCGCCGAGGCCAGGGAACGGCTGGACGAGGCGGTGGAGGCCGTACGGGACGACGACGAGATCCGCGTCGAGCTGCCGTACACAGCCGTACCGCCGGGCCGGAACGTCCTGACCCTCATGGATCTGGAGCTGGCCTACGGGGCCCAGGTACGAGGCGGCTTCGACCTGCGCGGGCCCGAACGGATCGCGCTGATCGGGCGCAACGGCGCGGGCAAGACGACGCTGTTGCGGACCGTCGCCGGGGAGCTGGAGCCGGTGGCGGGCGAGGCGACGGCACATGTGCCGCTGCGTTTCCTGCCCCAGCGTCTGGACGTTCTCGACGACGAGCTCAGCGTCGCCGAGAACGTGGCCCGGTTCGCGCCGGGCGCCACCAACAACCGGGTGCGGGCCCGTCTCGCCCGCTTCCTGTTCCGGGGCGCCCGAGCCGACCAGCAGGCGGCGACCCTGTCCGGCGGCGAACGCTTCCGGGCGGCGCTGGCCGCGCTGATGCTGGCCGAGCCGGCGCCGCAGCTGCTGATGCTGGACGAGCCGACGAACAACCTCGACATGGCGAGCGTGCGGCAGCTGACGACCGCGCTGGAGTCGTACGAGGGGGCGCTGATCGTGGCCAGCCACGATCTGCCGTTCCTGGAGTCGATCGGCATCACCCGCTGGCTGCTGCTGGACGGAGAACTGCGGGAAATCACGCCAGAGGCTGTCGGGTATCCCGCCTAGCGTCGGGTGCATGCCCGATTTCATCACCCTTACCGGAGCGACCGAGAACAACCTCAAGGACGTCACCCTCCGCATCCCGAAAGGCCGGCTGACCGTGTTCACCGGCGTTTCGGGATCGGGGAAGTCGTCGATCGTCTTCGACACGATCGCGGTCGAGTCGCAGCGCCAGCTGAACGAGACGTTCACCTGGTTCATCCGCAACCGGCTGCCCAAGTACGAGCGGCCGCACGCGGAAGCGCTGGAGGACCTCTCGCCCGCGATCGTCGTCGACCAGCGGCCGATCGGGGGCCACTCCCGGTCCACCGTCGGCACCATGACGGACGTCCACCCGGTGATCCGGGTGCTGTTCTCCCGGGAGGGCACCCCGAGCGCCGGGCCGGCGACCGCGTACTCGTTCAACGACCCGTCGGGCATGTGCCCCGAGTGCGACGGCCTGGGAAGGACGGTACGTCCGGACTGGGACCGCATCCTGGACCCCGAGCTGTCCCTCGCGGACGGCGCGGTCCGCTTCCCGCCGTTCGCCGCGGGGACCTGGCAGGGACAGGCGTACACGAACACCACCGAGCTGGACCCGCACCGGCCGGTGGCCCGGTTCACCGACACCGAGCGGGAGTTCCTGATGCGCGGCCGTCCGGGCAGCAAGGTCACCGTGAACGGCACGGGCGGCACCTGGACCACCGACTACGAGGGCCTGGCGGACCGTTTCGAACGGCTCTATCTGAAGCGGGACCTGTCGGCGATGAGCCAGAAGACCCGTGATCTCGTACAGGAGTTCCTGGCGGAGGGCACCTGCCCGGTCTGCGAGGGCGCCCGCCTCAACGCGGCGGCGCTCGCCACCCGGATCGGCGGCCTGGGCATCGCCGACTGCACCCGTATGCAGATCAGCGACCTGATCAGCGCACTGCGGGGCATCGGCGGGCCGATCGCCTCGGCCGCCGTCACCGCGCTGGAACGGATCGCCTCGATCGGTCTCGGCTATCTCAGCCTCGACCGCGAGACATCCACGCTCTCCGGCGGGGAGGGCCAACGCCTCAAGACCGTGCGCCACTTGGGCTCCAGCCTGACCGGGATGACGTACATCTTCGACGAACCCAGCGTCGGCCTGCACCCGCGCGACGTCGGCCGCCTCGGCGACCTGCTGCTGCGGCTGCGCGACAAGGGCAACACCGTGCTGGTCGTGGAGCACGACCGGGACGTCATCGCGCTCGCCGACCACGTCGTCGACATGGGCCCGAGGGCCGGGGCGGACGGCGGACGGGTCGTGTTCGAGGGGACACCGGCCGAGTTGGCCGAGTCGGGCACGCTGACCGGACGGTGTCTGGGACGTCGTACGGCGGTCAAGGAGGACGTACGACGGGCCTCGGGCGGCCTGTGGGTGAAGGGCGCCGACCGGCACAACCTGAGGGAGGTGACCGTGGAGTTCCCGGCCGGGGTGCTGACCGTGGTGACGGGGGTCGCGGGGTCCGGGAAGAGCACGCTGGTACGGGAGTTCACGGCCGCGCACTCCGACACCGTGGTCGTCGACCAGTCCGCGATCGGGATCTCCGCGCGCTCCACCCCGGCGACCTATCTGGGGATCATGGACACGGTTCGGAAGATCTTCGCGCGCGAGACCGGCACCGAGCCCGGCCTGTTCAGCTTCAACTCCACCGGCGCGTGCGGGACGTGCGAGGGGCGCGGGCTCATCTGTACCGACCTCGCCTTCATGGACCCGGTGACGACGACCTGCCAGGACTGCGAGGGGCGGCGGTTCAAGGACGAGGTGCTGCGGCTGACGGTCGACGGCAACTCCATCGCCGACGTACTGGAGATGACCGCCGAGCAGTCGCTGGAGTTCTTCGAGGACCCGGGCGTACGACGGCGGTTGCGCGCCCTGCGTGACGTCGGCCTCACCTATCTCGCGCTGGGGCA
Source organism: Streptomyces sp. NBC_00019 (assembly GCF_045041015.1). Classification (NCBI taxonomy): domain Bacteria; kingdom Bacillati; phylum Actinomycetota; class Actinomycetes; order Kitasatosporales; family Streptomycetaceae; genus Streptomyces; species Streptomyces sp. NBC_00019. The sequence continues at coordinate 8,780,360 of NZ_CP108302.1, read as the reverse complement.
GCCTCTGTCCACCCTCTCCGGCGGGGAGCGCCAGCGCATCAAGCTCGCGACGCGGCTGCATCGCAAGGGGGCCGTGTACGTGCTCGACGAGCCGACGACCGGCCTGCACATGTCGGACGTGGACGGGCTGCTCGCGCTGCTGGACCGGCTGGTCGACGCGGGCAACACGGTCGTGGTCGTCGAGCACCACCTGGACGTGGTGGCGCACGCCGACTGGATCGTCGACCTGGGGCCGGACGGGGGCCGGGACGGGGGCGAAGTGATCTTCGAGGGGACGCCCCGGAAGCTGCTCGCGGCGCCGGGCTCGGTTACCGCCGCGTATCTCAGGAGGGCCACAGCCTGACACCGGGGGTTTTGTGCGCGCGGGCCCGCCCTGCATGATGGCTGACCGGTGCCGCTTTTCCGGGGTGCCGTCCATGCCGCCGTTACGGAGTTCCTCGTGCCCAGCAAGAAGGCCCTCGTCCGCCGCCCCAGCCCGCGCCTCGCCGAAGGACTGGTGACGCACATCGAGCGCGAGAAGATCGACCTCGATCTCGCGGTCGAGCAGTGGGAGGCCTACGTCGAGACCCTGCGCGCGCACGGCTGGGACACGGTCGAGGTGGATCCGGCCGACGACTGCCCGGACTCCGTGTTCGTCGAGGACACGGTCGTCATGTACAAGAACGTCGCGCTCATCACCCGGCCCGGCGCCGAGTCCCGGCGCGCGGAGACCGCGGGCGTCGAGGAGGCGGTGGCCTCGCTCGGCTGCTCGGTGAACTGGGTGTGGGAGCCCGGCACGCTCGACGGCGGCGACGTCCTGAAGGTCGGCGACACGATCTACGTCGGGCGCGGCGGCCGGACCAACGCGGCCGGCGTGCAGCAGCTGCGGGCCGCCTTCGAGCCGCTCGGGGCGCGGGTCGTCGCGGTGCCGGTGAGCAAGGTGCTGCATCTGAAGTCGGCGGTCACGGCGCTGCCCGACGGGACGGTGATCGGGCACATCCCGAAGGTGGACCGGCCCTCGCTCTTCCCGCGCTTCCTGTCGGTGCCCGAGGAGGCCGGCGGCCACGTCGTGCTGCTCGGCGGCCACAAGCTGCTCATCTCGGCGAGCGCGCCGAAGACGACGGAGCTGCTCGGCGACCTCGGCCACGAGCCGGTCGTCGTCGACATCAGCGAGTTCGAGAAGCTCGAGGGATGTGTGACATGCCTCTCGGTCCGGATGCGGGAGCTGTACGCCTGACCCAGTGAACGGATCATCCGTTCGGCCCCGGACCTGCGGTCCTGGAGCCTTTGGGGCGGGCCCTGGAACATGTGCTGATCAGGGATCTTTACAGCGCTCTTAACCTACGGTCTCGTAACCTACGGATTCGTAGCCTACGCTTTCGTAAGTTCCGTAGGATCCGGCAACCGCTCGCCGGTTTGTTCAGCTTTGTCACACGTCCCCCTGGAGTCCCCGTGACGATCGCCACCCCTCACCTCGGCAGCCCTTCCGTCTGGACCGACGCCAAGCTGCTGTACGCCCTGGAGGAAGTGGTCGAGCAGGAACTCAACCGGCATCTCAAGGTCACCAAGGACTGGATGCCGCACGAGTACGTGCCATGGAGCGACGGCCGTAACTTCCCCGGCTTCTTCGAGGACGGCGAGGCCTGGGACAAGGAGCAGTCGAAGGTCACCGAGATCGGCCGCATCGCGCTCGTGGTGAACCTCCTGACCGAGGACAACCTCCCCAGCTACCACCACGAGATCGCCTCGCTGTTCGGCCGCGACGGCGCCTGGGGCACCTGGGTGCACCGCTGGACCGCCGAGGAGGGCCGCCACGGCATCGTGATGCGCGACTACCTCCTCGCCTCGCGCGCGGTGGACCCGGACAAGCTGGAAGCGTTCCGCATGTCCCACATGAGCGAGGGCTTCGAGTCGGACAACCGGCACTCGATGCTGCACTCGGTCGCCTACGTCGCCTTCCAGGAGCTGGCGACCCGCGTCTCGCACCGCAACACCGGCCACCAGTCGGGCGACCCGGTCTGTGACCGCATGCTGGCGCGCATCGCGACCGACGAGAACCTCCACATGGTCTTCTACCGCAACCTCCTGAAGGCCGCGTTCGAGCTGGCCCCCGACCTGACCATGCAGGCCGTGCGCGACGTCCTCGTCAACTTCCGCATGCCCGGCCACGGCATGCCCGGCTTCGAGCGGTTCGCGGCGCAGATGGCGATCGGCGAGGTGTACAACCTGCGCATCCACCACGACGACGTCATCCAGCCGGTGCTGCGGTTCCTGAAGGTCATGGACATCGACGGTCTCGGCCCCGAGGGACAGAAGGCGCAGGACGAGATCGGCCTGTACATGGGCGCTCTCGACTCGGAGGCCTCCAAGTTCGACGAGAAGCTCGCCGCGCGCAAGGCACGGATGGCGGCGCGCGCCGCCGGCTGACGTCGCCCAGGAGCACACGAACCGGCCCGCGCGGAGAAATTTTCCGCGCGGGCCGGCTTCTGCCTGCGGCATCATGCGGCCATGCGGCAGAACAGCAGGGTGGAACAGGCGGTCGGCTTTCTGCTCGGCCTGGTCGACGGGGAGACCGCCGAGCGGGTACGGGCACGGACCGGGCTGCCCTCGCCCGAGCGGCCCGAGGCCACCGCGGAGCGGTTGCGACGGGCATGGACGTGGGCGACGCACCTGCCGGCCTCGGTGGCGCTGTGGATTCTCGAGAACGACGATCCGGCGCTCAACGCTGTCGTGTGGAGGTACATCGGGACCGACTCCGGGCTGCGCAGGGCCGTCTCGCGCGGTGTGCCGTTCGGCCCCGGCCGCACCGGGACCATCCCGGTCGACCGCACGCTCCCGGGGGCGGAACACGAGATCCCCGAGAGCTACGTCCGCCATGGCCTCGTCGGCAGTCTGCGCGAGGTCGATTCCATGGCCGCGGGACGCGCCGCCGCCTCCATGGTGCTGACGCGCGCCGACTGGCAGACCGTCGGCGAGGCCGACGGCGAGCACCCACTGCCCGGTTACACGCGCTGGGCGCTCTCCGTACGCCCGGACTGCCCGCCGTCCGTGCGGGCGGGATTCGGCTCGCACGCCAAGTTCACCCATCGGCTCCGCCAGGCGGGCGTGTACGACGGTCCCGCCGAGTACGTGATGTCCGAGGGGCCGGCCGTCCGCGTCCTCGAGGTGCTCGCGATGGGGCACGTACTGTTCCCGGCCCGCGTCCAGGAGGCGGAGAACGCGCTCCGCCCGCTCGTCCGGGAGCACTTGGGCGACCGTGAGGAGGCGTGGGCGGTGCTGGCCCAGCTGATGGAGAGCTTCCACGGGAACGTGCCCGAACTCGTGGTGACCGCCGGCGCCATCGCTTAGGGGGGCGGGGCGGCTGGATTCGAACCAGCGTGTTCTGGTTTTGGAGACCGGTGCGCCTGCCTCTGCGCTACGACCCCGCCCTTGACGCCAGATCGTAATGCCTTGGCCCGATGTCAGTGGGCCCTGGTACCAATGAGGCACGGGGGCAGGTCAGTACGGGGGGCACGAGATGGCGTACGGAGAGCGGGGGCGGCGTCCTCCGGTGGTCGACCTCGCCGACCGCAGGGCACTGGAGGCGTACCGCCCGGCGGATCCGGAGGTGGTGGAGGAGGCGCGGCGGCTCAAGGAGGCCGCGCTGCTGGACTTCGGGCTGACGCAGTCGGCGGTGGCGTCCTGGCTGTACGCCAAGTGCCACCACCAGATCCCGACGACCGCCATCGACACGGCGGCCGTGGTGGCGTCCGGCGACGGCACCTGTCTGCTGCTGTTCAACCCGGACTTCTTCGTCGGACTCGGCCTGGACGGCGTGAAGTTCGTCCTGTTCCACGAGGCCCGCCACCTCGTGCACCGCCATCTGTTCGCCGACCCCGAGCTGCACGACGACCCGGTCTTCGAGCTGGCCGCCGAGGTGTCCATCAACCATGTGGCACTGGTCCGGCTCGGCAGGCGCGAACTGCCTCTGCTGGACGGCCGGCCGACGGGCATCGACCCGCGCAAGGTGTACGAGCACTACCGCGCGGACCTCACGGCCCACGGCCTGGAGCCGGTGTCGTACGAGACGTTCACCGAGACGGACCTGCGGGTCTACGGCGAGCTGAAGCGGATGCACCGCCCGCCGGTCCCGGAGCGCCGGCTGTGCGTGCATCTGGCGGACGGCGCCCCGGTCCCGGCCGACCAGGAGACCGTCGACGCGGTGGCCTCCTCCGCGCTGCTCAACTCCCTGCTGGCAGCCCGGCGCGGGCACGCGGGCGCGGAGCGGGAGCTGCTCGACCTCATGGACCGCACCCAGGACGGCAACGCCCGGGCGGCCCGGATCTGGGGGAACCTGGGCGCGGGCATGCTGCGCGGCGAGACCACGCGCACGCGTACGGTCGACTGGTGGCAGCGCTGGCTGGTCGACGTCCTCGGCTCCAGACTGCGCGACGGCGAGCGGCTGGTGTACCCGAAGAAGCGCGGTGTCCTGCTCGCGGCCCTCGGCCAGGATCCGATGCTGGCGCGGCGCGGCCCGGTGCGGGACAAGGTGCTGGTCGTCGCGTACGACACCTCGGGCTCGATGCCGCACCATGTGATCACCTGGCTGACCGAACTCGTGGGCAGGATCGACGGCGTCCAGGCGCACTGGCTGTCCTTCGACGCCGTGGTGATGCCCTTCGTGCCGGGCGAGCGGGTCTACGGCGGTGGCGGTACGAGCTTCCAGGTCGTCGCGGACTACGTGGAGGGCCGTACGGAGGTGAACGGGCGGCCTTTCGAGGAGACCCCGGACGCCGTCGTGGTGCTCACCGACGGATACGCGCCGGCGATCACGCCCGCCGAGCCGGACAAGTGGATCTGGCTGATCACGGAGGGCGGCGACGAATGGCCCGAGAGGCACACACCTGCGATGGACTGCCATCGCGTCACCACGGGATCGCGGTAAATGACCACGGAAACAAGGCAATCGACGACCGTCTCGCGGCTCGAGTCCTTCATCGACGCGATGATCGACATGGGCCAGACGGGCCAGATCTTCGGCGAGCACGGCATCGGCAAGACGGCGACGTTCTTCTCGCACCTCGCCCGTGCCCACCCGGACACCGCCCTGGTGTACGTGCCGGCGGCGAACCTGACGCCGGACGACCTGCTCGTCAACGCGCCGGTGCGCGATCCGCACACCGGTGAACTGGTGCTGCGCCAGCTGGTGATGAGCCAGCTGAAGCCCGGCACTCCGTTCGTGCTGCTCATCGACGACTCGCTGCAGGCGGGCGACACCATTCAGTCGCAGCTGATGCAGATCGCGTGCAACTGGACGCTGGGCGAGCACGATCTGCGGGCCCTGGGCTGCGTCGGGGTGTTCCTGACGGACAACGAGTCGCTCACGGAGACCTCGTCCCGGCGCGGGGACCTCGCGCTCCTGGACCGCATGGTCACGATGCGGATCACGGCCAACGACACGTCCTGGCGCAAGCACCTGGCGGCCAAGTACCGCCCGTGGGACCTGCGTCCGGTGTTCTCGCTGTGGGCGTCCCTCTCCCCCACCCTGCGCGAGCAGCTCTCCCCGCGCACCCTCGACCATGTCCTGGCCAACGCGAGGGAAGGCTTCCCGCTGCGCTGGGGCCTGCCCCTGGTCGACGGCGAGCGGCTGCGGCTGGCCGAGCCGGGCCCGGACGGCAAGCCCGGCCAGAACCGTACGCACGAGATCCTGGACCGGATCGCCGAGTCGGTGGGCGTGGCCAACCCCTCGACGATTCCCGACCCGGTACGACAGGTGGTGCGCGCCGCGCTGCGCAACCGCTGGACGGTGCTGCTCCAGGGTCCTCCCGGGTGCGGCAAGACGGAGCTGGTGCGGGAGACGGTGCGCGAGGGGCTCGGCCGGGACGCGCTGTACTTCTCGCTGCCGGTGACCAACGTCGAGGACCTGTGCGCGCCGATCCCGTCGGCGGACGGCACGCTGGACAACCTGCTCGCAGCGCACTTCACGGGTCCGCAGCCGAAGGTGATCGTGTGGGACGAGTACAACCGGCCCAAGGACAAGGCCGCGTTCGCCAAGCTCATGGAGATCACCCAGGAGTGGTCGCTGGCCGGGCGGCGGATCGAGAACCTGCGCGCCCAGATAGCCGTCCAGAACCCGCCGTACCACCTCGGCCGCAAGCTGCTGGTGTCCCGGAACAACATCGCCCAGGCGACGCGCTTCACGGCCTCGCTGACCGTCGAGCCGGAGGACATCCCGGCCAACGAGTGGCTGCTCGCCCACTACGGTTCCGACGCGGAGACGGTCCTGGAGTGGTGGAAGCACGACATCGACGACGAGGGCCGGGCCTGGATCACCAAGCGGACGCTGGAGCGGCTCATCAAGCTGCACCGGCGCGGGCTGCCGCTGGAGATGGGCACGGTGTATCTGGGCGACGGCGAGTACGCGCCGGTTCCGCTCACGGCCCTCATGGATCGCTTGAAGGGCCGCCAGGTCACGGGCCTGCGCGAGCTCGCCCGTGACGCCGACGCGTGGGAGGCCCGGCTGCGTCGCGCCGCCGCGCACTCCGGCGAGGGCGGCGACGACAGCGACGTCGTCCACCAGATCCTCGCCAACGCGGAGCTGTCCCAGCTGAAGAAGCACCGCGCGGTGGTGGCACGTCTGGTCGCGCTGCTGCCGGCGAAGCTGCGGGCGACGTATCTCGTGGGGGCCTCGGAGCGGCAACAGCGGTTCTGGACGAAGGTGTTCGTGGGGATGCGAAAGCGGTGAGTGTCAGGCGTCGGGCGGGGCTGTCCTGTGCACGCTCCGCACGGCGGCCACGTCGGAGGGGACCGCCGGCCGCGGAAGGTGTGCGCTGAGCGCCTCCAGGCGGCGTTTGACGCTGGCGGCGATGCCGTGGCCCAGGACGAAGCGCGTGGCCGTGACGGCGCGGGGTGCGGTGTCGAGGAGGCGGTGGGCCTCGCGGCTGCGCATGCCGGTGTGGGTCAGGACCAGGTGGGTCAGGCGGTGCTCGGCGGCGGCCAGGGCCTCGGCCATCGTCTCGGCGGCCGTCAGGTCGATGTGGTTGTCGGCGGCGCCCAGGACCGCCGCCGCGCGCACCCGGCCGAGGTCCAGCAGGGTGACCCCGGCCGCGGTGGCCGCCGTCACCAGCCGGGCGGCGGCCCGCGGTCCGATGCCGTTGCTGGCGACGGCGAGTCGGGTGAGCCGTCCGTGCGGCGCCCGCTCCAGGGCGTCGGCCAGGCGGAGCGCTCCCGCGTCCCCCAACCGGGCGGCGGACACATACAGTTCGTCGATCGCGCCCGCCGCCACGACCGCGCCGAGCGCTTCGGCCCCCGCCTCCCTCAGCGGGTTGCCGCCGACGAAGAGCCGCTCGATACGGCGCCCGTTGCCGGCGGCCGCCAGCAGCGCGTCGGCGAGGACGACGGCACCGGCCGCGTCGAGGCCGGTCTGCACGAGGTCGAGGGTGCGCAACGACCGTGCGGACTCGATGAGTTCGGCCGCCGCCCGCCCTCCCCCGGCGCCCAGCGGGTTGCGTTTGAGCCACACCCCGGTGACGACCTGCGGCGAGGCCCGCAGCTGGTCGGCGATCCGGCAGGCGCCGCCCGCGGTGATCCCGTTGCAGCCGAGGTAGAGCGTCTCGACGTCCTCGCTCGCCCCGGCCACGACGGCCGCCCCGGTGTCGCCCAGCCCGTCCGTGCCGAGCAGCAGATGCCGTACCGGAGAGGGCCCCTGGGCCAGCGCCTCCGCTACCAGGGCCGCTCCCTCGGCACCGAGCTCCTGCTTGCACAGGTCGAGGCGGCCGTCGGGCAGCGCCGTACCCGCCGGGAAGTCCAGCCGTTCCCCGGCGGGGCGTCCGGCGCGCAACCAGTCCAGCAGCGGGGCGAGTTCGGCGACCGGGCGCGGCACGACGGACGGCACACCGGCGAACCCGCCCGCCGCCGGCCGTTTCCCCTCGTCCGGTGTCACCACTGCGCCTCCCGATAGTCCTTGAGGAACACCCCGGAGACCGGATCCCCCGCCTCACCCCGCACGATCGGGTCGTACACCCGGGCCGCCCCGTCCACCACGTCCAGCGGTGTCCGGAACCCGGCCTCCGCCATCCGCGCCTTCTTCGGCGCCGGGTTCTCGTCGGTGATCCAGCCGGTGTCGACGGCGCACATGTGGACGCCCTGGTCGGCGAGTTCGGCGGCACTGGTGCGGGTGAGCATGTTGAGGGCGGCCTTGGCCATGTTGGTGTGGGGATGGCCTGCCATCTTGTTGCGGACGGCGAAACGGCCCTCCACCGCGGTCACGTTGACCACGTACCGGCGCGGCTGCGGCGAGGCGAGCAGCAGGGGCAGCAGCCGGTCGCACAGCAGGGCCGGGGCGAGGGCGTTGACGAGCTGGGTCTCCAGCACCTCGGCCGGGTCGAGGGCGCCGAGCCGGGCGGACCAGGAGTTCTCCGGGGACGGATCGGGCAGCAGTCCGGCCTCGTCGGCCTCGCGCAGGGCCGCCGGCAAGGATGCCGCGCCGCTCGCCAGCATCCGCATCGGCGTGAAGCCGGGCGCCTTGCGCGCTCCCTCGGGCAGCGCGTCGTACTCCCCGGAGGCGAGCAGCGCGTACGACTCGGGCGGCCGCCGTACGGTCTGCGCGGCGTTGTTGACGAGGATGTCCAGCGGTTCGCCCTCCTGCCGCAACTCCTCGCACAGTCCGAGTACTTGGCGTGGGTCGCGCAGGTCGACGGCGAGCACGCTCAGCCGGTCGAGCCATTTCCCGCTGCCCGGCTCGGCGCGGAAGCGGCGCAGGGTGTCGTGCGGGAAACGCGAGGTGACAAGGACCTCCGCGCCGTCGCGCAGCATCATCAGCGCCAGCTGGAAGCCGATCTTCACCCGGCCGCCGGTGAGCAGCACGCGGCGCCCGTCGAGGTCGGTGCTCAGCTCCCGCCGGGCCGTGTTGTCGGCGGCGCAGGCGGGGCAGAGGCGGTGGTAGAAGGCATCGACGTGTTGATAGGGCGACTTGCAGACATAGCAGGTGCGCGGCTTACGGAAGACACCTGGATCGCCGGACCCGGCCAGGGGTGCGTCCTCGCGGCGGCTCAGCGCGCCGGTCGCGGTCGCGGCCATGGCCTGCGCGTCGGCGGCGGAGGCTTCGGCACCCCGCGTCTTGCGCCGACGGAGCCGTCCGTCGCGGGCGAAGGAGGCGGCGACCTGCTCGGCGCGCAACCGCACCGGGTCGTCGACGGGCAGGGAGCGCAACTTGCCCACGACCTGGTGGAAGGCGGCCAGTTCCGCCTCGGTGACCGCCTCGTGCCCCGAAACGGACAGTCCCGACTCCATGATCGCCTCGCCCCTGTGCCGTCCCGCCCATCACCGCCGTACCGCGGTCCCGACCGGATTCGAACCGGCGTATCCGCCCTGACAAGGCGGCGAGTCTGCCTCTGCTCTACGGGACCCCGCGCACGCATCCGGACGACCGGATTCGAACCGGCGTAACCGCCTTGAGAGGGCGGCGCGTCTGCCTCTGCGCTACGCCCGGACCGCGCCCCCGGATCCTAACCGCACCCCGAACGGCCGGTCGCACGGATTTACGGGAGGCTCCGTCGGTGCAACGGTGCCCGAAGGGGGTGACACACCATGGCCCAGACCCATGAGTGGATGTTCTACGAGGTCATGTGGCGCGCCTGGGCGGGTCGGGAACAGGTCCCGTACCCCGTGCCCTGGTGGGCGCAGCAGGCCTTCCGACGCTGGAGCGACGACTTCGACTCCGGCACCTACGAGTCCAAGGAGGCGGCCTTCGCCTCCAACGCCCTGTACCGGTACTGGCACATGGTCGGCGTCAAGGACCACCGGCAGGAGTCCCTGATCGGCCAGGCGGGCGAGATCGAGCCCGTCTACGACAAGTACAGCCTTTCGTTCTTCCTGCACGATCCGGCCACGGGCGCCGTGCGGCTGCCCCAACTCCCGGACGGCGGACAGGTGGAGCAGCGGCTGGAAGCACCGCATCTGCCGGTCGTGCTGACGACGTTCCGCACCGCGGACGACGTCGAGTTCGTGCAGCGCACCTTCGCCGGCACCGTCGGCGCGAGCCAACGGGACCTGGTGGTCACACGGGTGACCGTGGGCAGTCCGACGGGCCAGGAGCGCACCGGGCTGCTGTGCGCGGCGGTACTGCCGGCCGGGCCCAGCGGCTTCCAGCGGCACGACCGCAACGGGCGGCAGATCACCGACCGGCGGCTGACGTTCCTGCGCCATCTGCCGAACGAGCAGCGGGTGGAGACCAACTCGGGCTGGGGCCCGGTCTTCGACACCGCGCCCCAGCAGTACGGGGTCTACGGCAACGCGGACTTCTCCTCGGACCCCGACACGTATCTCACCCGCAGCGCCTTCCACGACCTGGCCGTCGGCGGCAAGCTCAACGGCGCCCTGGAGGCGCAGGACCAGGTGGCGGGGCTGTGCAGCGCGGTGTTCGCGTGGCCGTTCCAGATCGCCGAGGACGAGGTCTTCGAGATCGACGTACGCCTGCCCGTGGACCAGTTCTCCGGCTCCGCCGACCTCGCCGAACTCAGGGGCACACCGACCGCTGAACTGGAGTCCGCCAACCGGGACTTCTGGACGGCGAAGCTTCTCGGGCAAGGCCTCCAGCCGGGGCTGCCGCGCCCGGTGGCGCACCTCACCGACCAGTTCCGGCAGGCGCGTTCACAGCTCCTGATCCTGTCCGACCACGGTGAGATCCATCCCGGCCCGACCGTCTACGACTCCTTCTGGATCCGCGACTCCTCCGTCGAGGCGACGGCATGCTCGCTCGTCGGCGACTCGGCACTGGCCGAAAGGCAGTTGGGCACCCACTACCCGCTCAAGTTCAACCGCGGGACGGGCCGGATCGGTCCGTGCGCCGAGTACGGCTTCTACGGCGGCCCGCACGAGAAGGACGACCGCGAGTGGGACAGCAACGGCCAAGCCCTGTGGGCGATCGGCCGGTTCGACCGCACGAGCGGCCGACAGGCGGCGTTCGGGACCAGGTTGTACGTCCCGTATGTGCGCGACGCGGCCCGCTGGCTGCGGGACAACCGCGACGAGAACGGCCTGCTGCACAGCGGCTGGAGCGCCGAGCATCTCGGCGAACGCCACCAGCCGCACTACTGGGACGACTTCTGGGGCCTGGCCGGGCTCTACGAGGCCGCACGGCTCGCCGAGCGCATCGGTGCGCCGGAGGTCGGTGAACTGTGGGGCACCTTCGACGACTTGAAGCGCGCCACCGCCGGATCGATCCGCTGGGTGCTGGGCGAGCAGCAGCGAAGCGGCGCCTGGGAGACGTACATCCCGACCGGCCCCGGCCCCGGCGACGTCGGACGGCGCGACTCGACGATGATCGGCACGGCCGCCTACTTCCACCCGCTGCGTCTGCACATGGGCAGCAAGTTGGGCGACGACATCGACCGGGCGGCCCGCTACACGCTCGACACGATGTACGCGCACTTCGTCACCGGCGGCTTCCGGCACGACGCCGCCTGGTACGCGTACGGGCCCTACCTGACCATGCAGTTGGCGCACGCCTATCTGCTCGCCGGTGATCCGGGACGGATGGACGAGCTGCTCGGCTGGACGGTCGGCGCGGGCTTCCCCCACACAGCAGGGCGCGCGGCGGCGCTGGGCGCCTGGAACGAGCAGCACGCGTACCCGGTGGCGTCCGACTTCGCCGAAGCCCCGTTCGGCCGTTGGTACATGGGCGACATCCCGCACGGCTGGGCGGCCGCCGAGTACCTGCTGCTGATCCGCGACATCCTCTTCTTCGAGGCCGACGAGGACCACGACCCGCACCTGTACATCGCTCCCGGCGTACGACCGCACTGGGTGCCGGGGGACGAACGGGTCACCGTGGACGCGGCCCCCACGCTCTTCGGCTCGCCGTTCGGTTACCGGCTCGCCCACGACCCGGCCGCGCGGACGGTGACCGTGGACATCACCCAGGCGCCGCAGGGGGTGCGGTTCGTCTATCCGTGCCAGTTCGGCGAGGTGCGCTCGGCCGAGGCCAACGGGCAGGAGCTCGCCGTGACCGGCCAGGACGTCCGGGTGCCGGCGGGGACGTGGCGGTTCAGTGTGACGTACGCCTGATCAGTGAGATGTACGCCTGATCTCCAGGCGTTCCTTCTCCGACAGACCGCCCCAGACACCGAAGCGTTCGTCGTTGTCGAGGGCGTACTCCAGACAGGCGGAGCGGATCGGGCACAGGCCGCAGATCCGCTTCGCCTCCCGTACGGAGCTGCCCGGCTCGGGGAAGAAGAAGTCTCCACCGGTCTGCGCGCACAACGCCTCGTCCTGCCAGTCCAGGCCGGGCGGGGTGATCGTTTCGATGAGCATGCTGAGGATCGTGCCGGGCGGCGAAAAACGTTCGATCAACGCGGGATCAACGCCGCGTTCGCAGGCCCCCGGCCGCCTTGATGGTCCTCCGCCGCACGGCGTGGCGCACGGCGGCGCGCGGAATCGCAGGAAAACTGGGAGCGGTCTGCCGGACACGGATGGCCACCGCCCGGGGCGATTGTCAGTGGGCGGTGCAAGACTCGGCAGTGCAGTGGACGGGACCCTTCAAAGGAGGGCAACGATGCTCACCACCCGTTATGTCACCGGCGCCCCGAACTGGCTCGATCTCGGCACCCCCGACATCGACGGCGCCGCTTCCTTCTACGGCGCGCTGTTCGGCTGGCGGTTCCAGCCGGGGCCGCCCGAGGCCGGCGGATACGGCTTCTTCCAGCTCGACGGCAGGACGGCCGCGGCCGGCATGCAGAACCCACCGGAGCAGGGCCCGCCCTCCTGGACGGTGTACTTCCAGACCCCGGACGCGGACGCCACGGCGAAGGCCGCCGAGCAGGCGCACGGCGCGGTGCTGATGCAGCCCATGGACGTCATGGACCAGGGCCGCATGGCCATCCTCGCCGACAAGGCGGGTGTCCCCTTCGGTATCTGGCAGCCCGCCCGGAACAAGGGCCTCGACGTCGTGCAGGAGCCCGGCTCGCTGTGCTGGCTGGAGCTGTACACACCGGACCAGCCCGCGGCCGCGTTCTTCTACAACGCCGCCCTCGGTCTGGAGACCTACGGCGTCGACTTCCCCGGCGGCACGTACACCACCATCAACCCCGCCGGTGCGTCCGAGGACGCCATGTTCGGCGGCATCGTGCCCCTGGCCGAGGCTCCCGGGGAGACGGATCCGTACTGGCTGCCGTACTTCGAGGTCACGGACCCGGACGCGGTGGTGTCCAGGACGCAGGAGCTCGGCGGCACGGTCCGGATGCCCGCCACGGACGTGGAGGGCGTCGGCCGCGTGGCCAAGCTGGCCGATCCGTACGGGGCGCGGTTCGCGGTGATCAAGAGCGTGCCGGGACAGGGCTGACGAGGGCCGCGAGGAGGCCGGCCGGCGCCCTTAGCCTGTCAGGATGTTCAGGACGTTCACCGAGCGCCGGGCTCGGAAAGAGCAGGAGCGGCAGCACGAGCTGTCCGTACGGCTGAGGTCGCCCGAGCCGGAGGTGCGGGCCACCGCCGCCGGCGAGATCGCCCAGGCGAGGGACATGGCCTGGGCGATACGGGAGCTGGCGCAGGCGATGGACCGGGAGCCGTCTCCCATCTGGTTCGACGCTGTCGCGGGGCCGTTCTGCGATGCCGTGTGCCGGGACCGGGCGGTGCGGGAACGCGTGGAGCGGATGTTCGCCGCCCATGCCGATGAGCCGGTTGAACTGGTGCGTGCCTGGACCGCCTTGCTGGCCGAGTTCGGGGCGGGTGCCGCGCTGGACACCGTCGACGACGAGTTGGCCGCCGAAGTGGGCGCTCGGCTGCGGCGCGTACGTGAGCAGGGCGGGATGCTCCATGAGCTGTCCGGTACGGCCCCGGACTCCCTCGACTACGTGGTCACGTTCGGCGTGACCGTCGAGCTGCTCCACGACGCCGTACGCCGCTACGTTCCGCTCCCCGCGGACGACATCGAACGCACGCGACGCGAGACCCGGGAGACCTTGGAGCGGGCCCTGGCGCACCCGGCGAGGAGCGACCACCGCCACGCGCTGCTGGTTTCCCACTGTGAACCGCCTGATGACGAGACCTGGGCGGATCGGCAGCTGGCCGCCCTGCACATCAGGGAGGCCCTCGACCTGTGCGGGAGTGCCGAACCGGATCGCGTGGCGCTGGGCGTGGAGGCCCTCTCCGTCATGCTCCGGTTCAACCACGTGTGCCTGAACAACGCCGTCCGCGAGACGCTCGACAGGCTCTGTGTACCGGACCAGGATCCGTTCACGTTCAGCGAGGTCCTGAGCTGCTATCCCTCGCTCCACGCCGGCCGGCGCCTGGACGACCCGCCGGTGGAGATGTTCCTCGCAGCGCTCGGCCACGCCGACCCGCTGGTGAGGGCGAACGCCGCCGCCGGGCTGGACACCATCGCTGCCGGACTGCCCGAGGAGTCACGGGCGGTCGCCGCCCTGATCGAGGCCATGGAGCACGACCCCGACATCGAGGTCGTGCGCTCGGCGGCGTACGCCCTCGCCACGATCCCCTGTAGGGAGGAGGCCGACGCCCGTGCTGCCTCCGCGGCGCTCGCGGGGAAGGCCGGATCGGCCGACCCGGGTCTGCGCGTGGCGAGCGTGGACGGGGCGATCCACCGGGACGAGCCCGGAGCGTTCGACCTGCTGACGGCCGAGCTCCGACGGCCCGATGTGGAGGCCCGGTTCGTCAGCTCCGTGGACCTCTTCCTGGATCTCGGAAAGCTGCCGCCGAAAGACGTGACCGCGCAGTGGGCCCGTCTGCTGGAGCGGCTGCGCCAGGACGGCTGGCCCGACCGGCCGAACGAGCACGAGGCCGGCGGCGACACGGAGCCCGACTTCCGGGTGGCCCTCCTGGAGCTGACGCTGGACAAGCTGCGCGCCCACACCTAGGCGGACGCCCGCCGCACCAGCGTCGTCCGCAGCACGACGCTGGACGCGGCGCCGTCCGTTCCCAGCAACAGCCGGGCCATCAACCGCCCCATCTCCTCGATGTCCTGACGGATCGTCGTGAGCGGCGGATCGGTCTGCTCCGCCACCGTCAGCATGTCGTCGAACCCGATCACGGCCACGTCGTCAGGCACGCGCCGCCCCTGCTCACGCAGCACCCGCAGCGCCCCGGACGCCATGAGGTCGTTCGCGGCGAACACGCCGTCGACGTCCGGGCAGCGCTCGAGCAGCTCCCGCATCGCCCGTTCCCCGCCCCCGGGAGTGAAGTCCCCCTCGGCCACCAGCTCCGGACCGGTGTCCCCCATGACGTCCCGGAACCCCTCCAGCCGGTCCACCGCCGACGTCTGGTCCAGGGCACCGGTGATGTGCGCGACGCGCGTGCGGCCGAGGCCCAGGAGATGGCGTACGGCGTCCCGCGCCCCACCCCGGTTGTCGCTGTCGACGAACACCACGTCACGGCTGCCGTCGCTCCATCCGGGCCGGCCGCCGAACACCGTCGGGATACCGGCCCGTTGGATCAGTTCGGGCAGCGGATCGTCGAGGTGCAGGGAGAAGACGAGCGCCCCGTCGACATGGCCGCCGGCGAGGTACCGGCCGACCCGGGCGTGGTCGTCGCGCCCTTCGGTCAGCAGCAGGACCAGCTGGTTGTCGTGGGCCGTCAACTCCTTGCTGATGCCCCTGAGTTGCAGCGCGAAGAAGGGGTCGGCGAAGACCCGGGTCTCCGGCTCGGCGACGACGACGGCGATCGCGTCGTGCCGGCGCGTCACCAGGCTGCGGGCGGCCTGGTTGGGCACGTACCCCAGCTCCTCCACCGCCCGCCGGACCCGCTCGACGAGAGGCTCCCGCACCCCGTCCCCACCGTTCACCACCCGGGACGCGGTGGCCCGCGACACCCCGGCCCGCTCGGCCACGGCCTCCAGCGTGGGACGCGGCGCTGTCTCGGTCACTTCGGGGCCCTCCTCGCGGTTGCGGATCAGGATAGCCCTGGCCCGGAGAGGCGTGAGAGCGCTCTCCGGGGACCGAAATCCGGTTGCTCACGAGATCGGGACGGCCAGATCATCGGCGTATGACCACGAGAAAGGCCCATGCCTGAGCGCGGTTCGGCTGCGTCACCCGATGATCGGCGCCCTGCCCGCCGGCGGCTTCGACGAAGGCGTCCTGGGTGATCGACTCAGCGCACCCGGCGTACGTCGGTGGAGCAGCACGGGAGAGCCTTTGTGGGCGTCCGGCCCGGCCCCAGGAACTCGCCACGTCGTCGACTGCTGCGCCCTCGACGTGGACCGCCACGCCACCTGGGCGTACCGCGGGTCCGCACTTCACCGGTCAGGTATGCCCATGGCGTCCTCGTCCACGGCGAGCACGTCGCCTTCTTCGGCGGCACCCGCCTCTACGTCCAGGAGCAACCCGCCACCGAATGGACCCTGTTCGACCTCTCCCGTCAGTGAGCGTGCTCGTGCGGCTCGTACCCCGGGATCGTGCCGTCCGTCTTCTTCACCAGGAACAGCCCGACCATCCCCATGTCGGAGTGGCTCTGGACATGGCAGTGGTACATCCACGCGCCCGCCCCGACGCCCTCCCCCGCGATGACCTGGAAGCCGAAGGAGTCCGCGGGGCCCACGATCTTGTTGTCGATGACCTGGCTCGGGTCGTCGGGGCCGGTGAGCATGCCCGTGCGGTTGTCGGCCCAGCGATGACCGTGCATGTGGAACGTGTGGTAGTACTCGCCGTGGGTGATCATCACGATCTCGACGCGATCGCCTACCGTGGCCTCGAAGTTCGGCCCGGAGTGCGCCGGCTTGTTGTTGATGAGCATGTCGTTGAAGACGATCGTGTACGTCTTGTCCGGGAGGACGTCGCCCTTGCGCCGCACGATCACCGGACCGTAGAGGCCCTTGCGGATACCGCCCGTCCCGTGCTCGGTCCCCACCACGTGGTCGTGGTAGTGCCAGTAGCCCGCGCTGCCCGCCCGCCAGGTGCCGTCCTTGCGACGGCCTGGGGCGTGGGTGCGCCAGGTGTAGGTGCGGGTGCCGCCGGGCTCGACGTCGCTCTTGTTCAACTTGGTGCCGTCGCTGGTGATTTCGTAGTCGAGGCCGTGAACGTGGAGGCTCGCCGTGACGTCCATGGTGTTCTCGAACTCGATGTGCAGGGTGTCGCCCTCGTTGAGTTCGATGAGCGGGCCGGGGATCGTCGCCTTGCCCTTCTCGAAGCCGTAGCCCATCTGCCCGTCGGCGAGCTTCTCGGCGTACAGCTTGATGCGTCTCACCTCGCCCCCGGCCGGTGCGGTCCTGGCCGGTCCGTCGGCGCTCGCGGCGTCCGGCGCCAGCGACAACGATGTCGCGACGGCCCCGCTGCCCACGACGGCCGCGCCACCCAGCAGTACTCGTCGATTGAACCCGCGTCTGTCCACGTGGAACTCCCCACCCTGATACGGAACTTGCGGAGACGCACCTGTGATGAACCTGTGAGACGGTACCGGCCGTTCCGCTGTTTTTCCACGCTCAGGACAAAGTTGACCCCAACTCGGTCATAGGTATTGGCGAGTTGCGCAAAGAGGTCTAGCTTCCAACGCGCTGTTGCTGTGACCGAGGAGGTGCCCATGCACTTACGAGGACTGAGCGCGAGAAGACGGGTCGGCGTGGCGGGCGTGACCGCCGGGATCGTCGTCGCCGGACTGCTGTCGGGTCCCGCCGCCAGCGCGCGTCCGGCCCCGGAGCCACCCCTGACAACGATGTCCGTGAAGTCGCCGCCAGGCGGCGCGAATGTACGTGTGCTGGTCTTCTACGGTTCCGCGGCGGCCGGGGAGGAGTCGCCGGTCGTGAACGCGGGGATCGAGACGATCGAGAAGATCGGCCTGTCCGGGCCGACGGACCAGCGGTTCAAGACTGTGGCCACCGACGACGCGTCGGTGTTCACCGACGAGACGAAGCTCGGGCGTTACAACGCGATCGTCTTCCTGACCGGCGGCGGTGACATCCTCGATCCGGAGCAGGAGGCCGGTCTGGAGGCCTATATGGAGGCCGGCGGCGGTTTCGTCGGCGTCCATGACGCGGCGCGCGCCGAGCCGTACTCGGACTGGTTCACAGGTCTGGTCGGCGCCCGTCCGGCGGCCTCCAGTCCGACGGCCGTACAACGGGCCGTCGTCGAGGTCGGCGACCGCCGGCATCCGGCGACCAAGGATCTGCCGGTGCAGTGGAAGCGGCCCGATCAGTGGTTCAACTGGGCCAAGAACCCCTCGGGCGAGGTCCACACCGTGGCCCGGGTCCGCGAGTCGACGTATCAGCCGGGAGCGGGCAAGAACGGCTGGGACCATCCGGTGAGTTGGTGCCGTGACTACGACGGCGGCCGTTCCTTCTACACCGGCATGGGCGGCACGGTGTCGTCGTACGACGAGAGCGACTTCCGTACGCATCTGCGCGGTGCCCTGTTGTGGACCTCGCGGCTGGTGCAGGCCGACTGCAAGGCGACCATCACCGGCAACTACAAGGCGGAGCGCCTCACCCAGCCCAACCAGGCCGGGCGGAACGACCAGATCGGCGAGCCGCACGGCCTGGTCACCGCGCCTGACGGCCGGGTGCTCTACATCGGCCGGGGCGGCGCGGACTCCTCTCAGCCCGTGGTCACCGACTGGAACAACCCCGACATCGGCAAGGGCAGGGGTGAGATCCATGTCTACGACCCGAAGACCAAGAAGGTCACCCTCGCGGGGGCGTTGACGGTCTTCGGCAACAAGGGCGGCGGCGACGAGCTGGTCAAGGTCGAGGAGGGGCTTCTCGGCATCGAGCTCGATCCGCGGTTCGAGGACAACGGGTGGGTGTATCTCCACTACACACCGCACGCGCAGATCAACCGCGAGACGCGCATGGCCGAGCGACGGGTCTCCCGGTTCACGCTCGACCCGGCCGCCAACAAGCTGGACCTGGGCAGCGAGAAGGTGCTGCTCAAGTGGCCGGTGCAGATCCACAGTTGCTGCCATGCGGGCGGCGGGATGACCTGGGACTCGAAGGGCAACCTGTACATCGCGACCGGTGACAACAACTCCAGTGGCTTCAGCGGTGGTTACTCGGGCAACAACCCGGAGCCGAACTACAAGGGCGTCTCCTTCGCCGACGCGCGGCGCACCGCCGGCAACACCCACAACCTCAACGGCAAGATCCTGCGCATCCACCCGGAGCCGGACGGGACGTACACCCTGCCCGCCGGGAACCTCTTCACCGGGCAGGAGACCGACGAGGGCGGCGGCAAGACCCGCGGCGAGATCTATGTGATGGGGGTCAGGAACCCCGCCCGTATCTTCGTCGACCGGCAGACCGACATCCTGTACGCCGGTTGGGTCGGCCCGGACGCCTCGGCGCCCTCGACGACCTGGGGCCCGGCCAAGTACGACACGTTCGCCGTCATCACCAAGGCGAGCAACCGGGGTTGGCCGTACTGCATGGGCAACAAGCAGCCCTACCGCGACCGCAACCTCCCCGACCCGACGAAGCCGCTGGGCTGGTACGACTGCGACCACCCGAAGAACGAGTCCCCGAACAACGACGGCCTCGTCAACCTCCCGCCGGTCACCGGCAACAACATCTGGTACTCGCCCCAGGGCGGCGCACCGGACTTCCCGCGCGACGCGAACGGCATCCCCTCCTACAAGCAGGAGGAGTCCACGTATCTGCTGCCGTGGCTGAAGGGCGGCGGACAGGCCGCGATGAACGGACCGGTCTACCGCTACGACACGGCGAGCACCAGCGAGGTCAAGTGGCCTTCGTACTGGGACGGCAAGTGGTTCGTCGGTGACTTCTACGACGCCGACCAGCCGCGCAACGCCGTCATCACCGACCCGAAGACGCACGGGGAGGGCGGACTCCCCGTGCACTCCGAGTCGTTGAAGAAGATCGTGCCCATCGGCAACGACGGCATCAAGAACCTCATGGACTGGAAGTTCGGTCCGGACGGCTCGCTGTACGTGCTCGACTACGGCCGCGGCTTCTTCACCTCGGACGCCAAGTCGGCGCTGTGGCAGGTCACTTACAAGGGCGGCGGTCCCACTCCGGCCGCCGATCAGCTGGCGAGGGGGGCTGCTCGGTGACACCGCGACGAAGAATCTGGACGGCCCTGCTGGCCGCCGTACTGATCATGCTCGGGCTGCAGACGGCACCCGTCTCCGCCCAGCAGCCCGTGGCGCAGGCGGCCGCCGCCCAGACACTCACCTGGACGGCCGGCGACGACATCACCAAGTACACGTCGGCGCCGGTGACCGCGGTGGCGGGTCAGGCGACGATCGTCTTCGAGAACAGCGTGGCGACCGGCAACACCACCGGCATGCCGCACACGTTGACGTTCGTGACGTCGGACCCCGAGTTCAACAGCGATGTGGAACTCAACATCCTCGCCAACCCGAACGACGACATGGGCGGCCGCCACACCGCCGAGGTCACCCTCACCCCGGGCCGCTACTTCTACCACTGCACGATCCCGGGCCACGGACAGATGCAGGGCATCCTCGTGGTGACCGAGGGCACCGGCGAGGACACCGTCCCGCCCACGACGGCGGCGCAGGTGACCGGGACACAGAACGCGCAGGGCGAGTACGTCGGCTCGGCGAGTGTCGCGATCAGCGCGACGGACAACGAGGGCGGGTCCGGGGTCGACGGTATACAGTACGCGGTCGGCGATTCGGGCGACTGGCTGCCGTACACCGCCCCGGTCGTCGTCGACCAGGTCGGCAGCCACAAGGTCCGCTACCGGGCGCTCGACAAGGCGGGCAATGTCTCCGCCGAGAAGAGCGTCCAGTTCACGGTGGTCCCCCCGCCCTCCGACGACACCGCTCCCCCGGACACCTCGGCGACGGTGACCGGCGAGCAGAACGCCGACGGGGCGTACCTCGACATGGCGACGGTGACCGTGTCCGCCTCGGACACCGGCTCCGGCGTCAACACCATCGAGTACGCCGTCGGCGACGGGTCCTGGCAGGCGTACACCGCGCCCGTGATGGTGCACCAGCTCGGCACCCACACCGTGCGCTACCGGGCCACCGACAAGGCGGGCAACGTCGCCGCAGAGAAAAGCGTGCGCTTCACGGTGGTCGCGACACCCACCCCGGACACCACGCCGCCGGTGACGGGTGTGACCGTCGAGGGCACGAAGAACTCGGCCGGGGCCTATGTCGGCAACGCCAAGGTGACCGTGAGCGCGACGGACGAGCACGGTTCCGGTGTCGACCGGATCGAGTACTCGATCGACGGTGGACCGTACATCGCATACACCACTGCGGTGATCGTCGACCGCGCCGGCACCCACACCCTCGCCTACCGGGCCACCGACAAGGCGGGCAACACCGCCGCCGCTCGCACGGTGACCTTCACCGTCGTGTCGAGCCAGGTCCCCGCACCTAACTGCCCCGAGTTCGACGAGCGGTTGACGGTGATCGTCGGCGAGGTCGACTCGGGGGTGCCCAACCGGCTCACCAACAGCCGGTGCCGTATCAACGAGTTGATCGAGGACGAGAAGGAGTGGACCTCCCACGCGCTGTTCGTCAAGCACGTGAAGACGGTCCTCGACAAGCTCCTCAAGGAAGGGGTCCTCGACCAGCGCGAGTACAACGCCATCCAGAAGGCCGCCCGGCAGTCCGGGATCGGCAAGCCCGGGCAGACCGAGGGCTATCGGAAGATCCTCGACGGCAGCGCCGAGTCGTTCGCCAAGTGGCAGCAGGTGGGCGGCGGTTCGTTCGGGCTGAACGCCGACGGGTCGATCACCTCCGGCACGACCAAGGACGGGCTCGGCATGCTGTGGTTCCCGGAGCGCAAGTACGGCGACTTCTCGCTGCGGCTCCAGTGGCGGGACGACGCACCGGGCACCGGCAACGCCAACTCCGGTGTGTTCGTGCGCTTCCCGTGGATCCACGACCATCCGGAGGAGCCACGGCCGGAGTGGGTCGCCATCAAGTACGGGCACGAGGTGCAGGTCCTGGACCGGCCCGACGGTGACATGTACAAGACGGGCTCGGTCTACGGCTTCGACCGCGTAGGCCTGGCCGGCGCGGGCGTGACCCAGAAGGGCACCTGGAACGACTACGAGATCCGGGTGGTCGACCAGCACTACTCGGTCTACCGCAACGGTGTGCTGATCAACGAGTTCGACAACATCGGCGGCCAGGACTTCACCCCGCCCCGCTCGGACGACCCGGGCACGGACGGGCGACGGTTCGCCTCCGGCTACCTCGGACTCCAGGTGCACGGCACCACGGACGTGGTCTCGTACCGGGACGTCAGGATCAAGGAGTTGTGAGCGCCGCTCTCCGGTGATTCCCAGGGGTGCGGCCCACCGCGGTGACGGTGGGCCGCACCCCGCAAACGGTTTGCCCGGCGGCAAGGGCACGTGCGAGCCTGCTGCCGTCCCCTCCGAACGCCCCGACAGGACAGGTCATGACACTCGGCATGGTGCTCGGCGACGTCCCCGCTCGCGCTTCGACGCGGGAGCGGTAGCCCCGGCGCTCACCCAGAGCCCACCTGCCCTTTCACCCGCGGCCACGCCATCGCGTCGGCCGCTTCTCGTGCTCCTCGTCGAAGTGCTCTTCGTGTATCCGCACGTTCGACCACGAGGAGTTCACCGTGTCCACCATCTCCTGGACCGAGCCCCGCACCGACACCGTCCGACACGCCCGCTGGCACTCCGAGAGCGCGGCCCCCGCACCGCGACGCGTCGTCGCCGCCGACGACCGCATGCGCGCCGACACCGCCCACCGTCTGGCCTGCGAGGGCACCGCGCTGCTCTGGCAGGGCGACTTCCACAACGCGCGCCGGCTCCTGGAGGCCGTCGGCCGTCGCATCGACCGCAAGCCACCACGGCCCGGCGACAGCCCGAGCGAGTCCTTCCACCTGTACCGCAGGGCGCGCGGCCACCGTGCCCGGGTCCTGGGCCGTCTCGTGGTGCTGCTGGCGGACGACCACGCTCTGACCCTGCGCAGAGCCCCGGACGTGCGCGAGGCATGCGCCGCGGCCTACGGTCCGCCCCGCGGCCCCGTGGTCGTCTCCCTCAGGGAGTTGCTGGGCGTGCTCGGAGCACACGAGTGGCGTCGCAAGGGCGTCGAGGTACCCGCCCTCGGCGGCGCCCGCGTCCACCCCCACTACGGCGTGTTCTCCCCGGTCAGGGGCGAGTACGTGGACCTCGTCGCGACGGCGCCCCTCCCCGTGCCGGCTCCCCGCACCGCGTTCGACCTGGGCACCGGGACGGGCGTGCTCGCCGCCGTGCTGGCCCGCCGGGGGGTCGGCCGCGTCACAGCCACCGACATCAGCCCGCGCGCCCTGGCCTGCGCCCGTGAGAACGCGCGCAGGCTGGGCCTTGCCGAGCGCGTCGAGGTGACGGGTCCGGGACTGTTCCCCGAGGGACGCGCCGACATCGTCGTCTGCAACCCGCCCTGGCTCCCGGCCCGGCCGTCCTCCGCGCTGGAACAGGGCGTCTACGACCAGGGCCGCACCATGCTCCACGGGTTCCTGGACGGACTGGCCGGCCATCTCGCGCCGGGCGGCGAGGGTTGGCTGGTCCTGTCGGACCTGGCCGAGCATCTGGGGCTTCGCACACGCGGCGAGCTGCTGTCGGCGATCGAGGGCGCGGGGCTGCGGGTACGCGGGAGGCTCGACACCAGGCCGCGTCACCACCGCGCGGCGGACCCCGGTGATCCCCTCCACGCGGCCCGTGGCCGGGAGACGACCTCGCTGTGGCGGCTGGCCGCCCGCGGCTGATCCACGCTCACGTGTCGTCGTGTCTGGCCCGGCTCGGCTGTACCCGCTTGGGCTCTCCCGGCATCTTCGGATACTCGGGCGGGTACGGCAGGTCTCCCAGACCGTGGTCGTGTTCGTCCTGGCGTGCCAGTTCCAGCAGCGCGTCGAGGGAGAAGGCGTGATCGTCCATGTCCGCGTGCACATCGCCGAGTTCGGCGAAGCGCGCGGGCATGGTCGCGAGGTCGAAGTCCTGCGGGTGCGCCTCGCCGACCTCGTCCCAGCGCAGGGGTGCGGAGACAGGGGCGTGCGGGCGGGGCCGGACGGAGTAGGCGGACGCGATGGTGCGATCTCTGGCGGTCTGGTTGTAGTCGATGAAGATGCGCTCGCCGCGCTCCTCCTTCCACCACTTGATCGTCACCTGGTCCGGCATCCGCCGTTCCATCTCCCGGCCCACCGCGATCGCGGCCCTGCGGACCTCCGTGAAGGTCCAGCGGGGCTCGATCGGCACGAACACATGCAGGCCCCGTCCGCCGGACGTCTTCGGCCAGCCGCGCAGTCCGCCGAACTCCTCCAGCACGGCGCGGAGTTCACCCGCCGCACGCACGGCGTCGTCGTAGTCCGTGCCGGGCTGCGGGTCGAGGTCGATACGGAGTTCGTCGGGTCGGTCGACGTCGTCGCGCCGTACCGGCCAGGGGTGGAAGGTGAGCGTGCCGTACTGGGCGGCCCACAGGACGGCGGCCTCCTCGGTGGGACACATCTCGTCGGCGCTGCGGCCGCTGGGGAAGGTGATGTGGGCGGTCGGGATCCAGTCCGGCATGTTCTTCGGTGCCCGCTTCTGGAAGAAGGACTCGCCGGTCACGCCGTCCGGGTAGCGCTCCAGGGTGGTGGGTCGGTTGCGCAGGGCACGCAGGATGCCGGGGGCGACCGCCTGGTAGTAGCGGGCCAGGTCGAGCTTGGTGAACCCGCGCTCCGGGAAGAAGATCTTGTCCGGACTGGACAGCCGGACGGCCCGGCCGCCCACCTCCAGTTCCACCGCTTCACCCATGCGAGCCACGGTAGGCGTACCGCGTAAACCTCGCACACCGGGCATATACGGCTTCGCGAGCGCAGAATCGACAGCATGGATCTGCCGGTGATGCCGCCCGTGAAGCCGATGCTCGCCAAGTCGGTGGCCAGGATCCCGCCGGACATGCAGTACGAGGCGAAGTGGGACGGGTTCCGGGCGATCGTGTTCCGCGACGGGGCCGAGGTCGAGCTGGGCAGCCGTACCGGCAAGTCGCTGACCAGGTACTTCCCCGAGCTCGTGGCCGCGCTCCAGGAGAGAGTCCCCGAGCGCTGTGTGCTGGACGGGGAGATCGTGATCGCGCGGGACGGCCGCCTGGACTTCGACGCGCTCACCGAGCGCATCCACCCGGCGGCATCCCGGGTCCGTACGCTCGCCGAGCGGACACCGGCGTCCTTCGTGGCCTTCGACCTGCTGGCCCTCCAGGACGAGTCACTCCTGGACGTCCCGCAGAGCGACCGCAGAGAGCTGCTGACCACGGCGCTGTCCGGGGCGACCGCCCCCGTGCACGTGGCCCCGGCGACCACGGACATCGAGGTCGCTCAGCAGTGGTTCGAGCAGTACGAGGGGGCGGGCCTCGACGGGGTCATCGCCAAGCCGCTCGGCCTGCGCTATCGCCCGGACGAGCGTGCCATGTTCAAGATCAAGCACGAGCGCACGGCGGACGTCGTCGTCGCCGGCTACCGCTTCCACAAGAGCGGCCCGATCGTCGGCTCGCTCCTGCTCGGCCTCCACGACGACGAAGGCACCCTCCAGCACGTGGGCGTGTCGGCCGCCTTCCCGATGAAGCGGCGCGCCGAGCTGGTGACGGAGCTGGAGCCGCTGCGCATGGAGGACGCCACCGGACACCCCTGGGCGGCCTGGTCGGAGGAGGCGGCCCACGAGAGCGCCCGGCTGCCCGGGGCGCCGAGCCGCTGGTCGGGCAAGAAGGACCTGTCGTGGGTGGCGATCCGGCCGGAACGGGTGGCCGAGGTGGCGTACGACCACATGGAGAACGGCGTACGGTTCCGGCAC
The DNA here is from genome assembly GCF_045041015.1 of Streptomyces sp. NBC_00019. Taxonomy (NCBI): domain Bacteria; kingdom Bacillati; phylum Actinomycetota; class Actinomycetes; order Kitasatosporales; family Streptomycetaceae; genus Streptomyces; species Streptomyces sp. NBC_00019. The sequence goes on along the minus strand of NZ_CP108302.1, from coordinate 8,754,693 downwards.
ACGGCCCGCTTCCGCCGCTGGCGCCCGGACCGGGAGCCGGAGAGCTGCACCTACGCGCAACTGGAGGAGCCCGTCAGGTACGACCTGAACGAGATCCTGGGCTGACCCACAGGGGACCTAGGGCCGCATCAGCACCTTCACCGCGCCGTCCTGCTTCTTCTGGAACATCTCGTACGCGTGCGGTGCGTCCGACAGCGGCACGTGGTGGGTCGCGAAGTCGTCGACGCCGAGCGGGTCCTCGTCGGTCAGGTACGGGATGATCTCGTCGCTCCAGCGCCTCACATTGGCCTGCCCCATCCGGATCTGGAGCTGCTTGTCGAACATGGTGAGCATGGGCAGCGGGTCGGCCGTGCCGCCGTAGACGCCGGACAGGGAGATCGTGCCGCCACGGCGTACCAGTTCGATGGCCGTGTGCAGGGCGGCGAGCCGGTCGACGCTGAACCGTTCCGCGAACGGTCCGCTGATCCTGCGCGGCAGCAGGGCGGAAGCCTGCTGGGCCAGCCGGGCGACCGCACTGCCGTGGGCCTCGGTGCCCACCGCGTCGATCACCGCATCGGGGCCCCGGCCGTCGGTCTCGTCGCGGATGGCCTGGACGAGCTCCTTCTCACTGTCGAAGCTCCTCAGGTCGTACGTCTGCACACCACGCGCGCGTGCCCGGCGCAGTCGCTCGCTCACCAGGTCCACCCCGAACACCTGCCCAGCGCCGCGCACCTGGGCGATACGGCAGGCCATGTCGCCGATGGGTCCGAGGCCGAGCACGGCGACGCTGCCGCCCTCGGGGACGTCCGCGTAGGCGACGGCCTGCCAGGCGGTGGGCAGCACGTCGGAGAGGTAGACGAAGCGGTCGTCCGGCGGGCCCTCGGGCACCTTGATGGGGCCGTACTGGGCCTGCGGGACGCGCAGGTACTCGGCCTGGCCGCCGGGGACCGCGCCGTAGAGGCGGGTGTAGCCGAACAGGGCCGCGCCCATGCCCTCGCTGGTGACCTGTGTGGTCTCGCACTGGGTCGGCAGCGAGTTGAGGCACATCCAGCAGTTGCCGCAGGCGATCTGGAACGGCACCACGACCCGGTCACCCGCCTTCAGATCCGGTACCGCCGCGCCGACCGCCTCGACGATGCCCATCGGTTCGTGTCCGAGGATGTCGCCCGGCGTCATGAACGGGGTGAGCACCTCGTACAGATGCAGATCGGAGCCGCACAGCCCGGTGGAGGTGATGCGGATGACCGCGTCCGTGGGTTCCTGGATCCCCGGATCGGGCACGTCCTCCACCCGTACGTCCCGCTTGCCCTGCCAGGTCACTGCCTTCATCACGCCACTCCCTTCGGGCCCTGCGCAGGGGCCCCGGGTACCCGGGGCGCCTGCGCCGAACCGCGCTGTGGGCCGCTCGGCGTAGCAACGCGCTCCTCAGAGTTACTCACCTCGACCGATCAAATCCCACCGGGTATGGCCATCAATAAACACATAAGCGCACAATCAGTGAAACGAGACTTGGGTGGCGACGGTGGGCATGGGACGAAGGGCGCGCAAGAGACGCGCCATGACTACGGCGGCGCTCCTGACCGCCGCACTGACGATTTCCCTGGCGGCGGGCTGCACAGGCACCAAGCAGCCCGGCCCGGTCGACGACGGACGAGGAACGGAGCAGGACCAGGACCCGAGCCAAGAGCCCTCGCAGAGTGGGCTGACCGGTGAGTCCGCGCTCGCCGTGAAGATCGACAACGCACGGGCGGCCCGTCCGCACACGGGCACCGATTCCGCGGACATCATCTACGCCGAGCAGGTCGAGGGCGGACTGAGCCGGCTGATGGCGGTGTACGCGACCAAGCTCCCCAAGGTCATCGGGCCGGTGCGCAGCGCCCGGGAGTCCGATCTGGAGCTGCTGCGCCAGTTCGACCATCCGACGCTCGCCTTCTCCGGTGCCCAGGGGAAGCTGATGCCGCTGATCAACAAGGCGCCGCTGAACCCGCAGACACCCGAAAAGACGTCGGGCGCCTACTACCGGGGCACCGACAAGCCCTCCCCGCACAACCTCTATCTGCGTCCGGACCGCCTGATGCCCTCGGTTCCGGGCGCGGACGCCCTGACGACCGGTTTCACCTACGGCGCCGCCCCGTCGTCCGGCGGGACGAAGGACACCTCGGAGACCGTGCGCTACCCCGCGGCCGCCTTCCGGTTCACCTGGTCCTCGAGCCGGGACCGCTATCTGGTCTCGATGGACGGCACACCGACCGTGACGACCGCCGGCAAGCGGCTCGCCCCGGCGACGGTCGTCGTGCAGTACGTGAAGATCCGCAAGTCCGACTTCTATGACTTCCTCGGCAACAACACGCCGTACACCGAGACGGTGGGCTCCGGGAAGGCGAAGGTGCTGCGCGGCGGGAAGGCGTACACCGTCGACTGGAAGCGTGAGAAGGCGACGGACGGTACGACGTTCACGACGAGTGACGGCGACCCGGTGAACTTCGCCCGGGGGCAGGTCTGGGTGCTCTTCGCCAAGGCCTAGCGCTGGGCGACGAGGGGTTCCGCGGGGTTGCGGAGCCCCTCGGCCGCGTCCGAGACCCGCTGGATCAGTTCGAAGAAGACGGACTGCTCCTCGGCGGAGAGCGGGGCCAGGAAGACCTGGTTCATCCGGGCCGTGCGCACGGTCAGTTTGCGGTGGGTGCGCAGCCCGTCGTCGGTGAGGCGCAGCAGGAACCGCCGGCCGTCCTGCGGGTCGCGCACCTTGTCGACCAGCCCGCGGCGGCCGAGACGGCTGATCACCTCGGCGATGGTGGACCGGTCCAGACCCACCCGCTCCCCCACCGTGCGCTGGTCGAGGCCCGGCTCGGCGACGAGCGCGTTGAGGACCGCGAACTGCGGCGAGGTGATCTCCTCCGAGACCATCGTGTTCCAGAGCAGGTAGTGCGCCTGCTGGAGCCGCCGGGCCAGGTGCCCGGGGTGGGTGGTGAGATCCACCGCGGCCATGTGCGCTCCTGAGGTCGGATTCGTAAGTGCACTGAACGATACCCGGCGAGGCACAGACTGTCTGCAACGTCGCTCACCCTTGTGACCTCACACTTCTCTCAGGTCTTGACGTCGTCCCCGTCCGGTGACAGCGTGAAGGAAACTTCACGGAAATACTCAGTGCCCTGATTAATCAGTGGGATGGAGCTTCACGCATGGACAAGGTGGTCGCCACCGCCGCCGAGGCGGTGGCCGATGTGCCGGACGGCGCGACACTCGCCGTCGGCGGCTTCGGACTCAGCGGTGTGCCGAATGTGCTGATCCAGGCCCTGTACGAGCGTGAGGTCAGCGGCCTCGGCGTGGTCTCCAACAACTGCGGGGCCATGGAGTCCGGGCTCGCGGTCCTGCTCGCCGCGGGCCGGATCGCACGGGTGACCGGCTCCTACATCGGGGCCAACAAGGAGTTCGCGCGGCAGTACCTGTCCGGCGAGCTCGAGGTCGAGATGATCCCGCAGGGCACGCTCGCCGAGCGGCTGCGCGCCGGTGGCGCGGGCATCCCCGCCTTCTTCACCCCGGCCGGGGTGGGCACCCAGGTCGCCGAGGGCGGACTGCCGTGGCGCTACGACGGTGAGGGCGGCGTCGCACTCGCCTCGCCGCCGAAGGAGGTGCGGGAGTTCGACGGCACCGAGTACGTGCTGGAGCGCGGCATCCGCACGGACTTCGCACTGGTGCGGGCGGCCAAGGGCGACCGGCACGGGAACCTCGTCTTCAACAAGTCCACGCGCAACTTCAACCCCCTCGCGGCGATGGCCGGCCGGGTGACAATCGCCGAGGTCGAGGAACTCGTCGAGCCGGGCGAGATCGAACCGGACGCGGTGCATCTGCCGGGGATCTTCGTGCAGCGGGTGGTGGCACTGACTCCGGAGCAGGCCGCCGACAAGCGGATCGAGCAGCGGACGGTGAGCAACTGATGGCCTGGACACGCGAGCAGATGGCCGCGCGGGCGGCGCGCGAGCTGCAGGACGGGCAGTACGTCAATCTCGGCATCGGCCTGCCCACGCTGATCCCCAACTACCTCCCGTCCGGCGTCGAGGTGATCCTGGAGTCCGAGAACGGCATCCTGGGCACCGGCCCCTACCCCACCGAGGAGCAGGTCGACCCGGACCTGATCAACGCCGGCAAGGAGACCGTCACGGTCCTGCCCGGTGCCTCCTTCTTCGATTCGGCGCTGTCCTTCTCGATGATCCGCGGCGGCCACATCGACGTCGCCGTGCTGGGCGCCATGCAGGTCTCCGCCAAGGGCGACCTCGCCAACTGGGCCATCCCCGGCAAGATGATCACCGGGATCGGCGGCGCGATGGACCTCGTCCACGGCGCCCGTACCGTCATCGTGGTCATGACCCACACCGCCAAGGACGGCTCCGCGAAGATCCTCGAGGAGTGCGCGCTGCCGCTGACCGGCAAGGGGTGCGTGAACCGGATCATCACCGACCTCGGCGTGATCGACGTGACGCCGGAGGGGCTCGTGCTGATCGAGGCCGCCCCCGGAGTCCTGGTCGACGAGATCATCGCCAAGACCGACGCCAAACTGACCGTCGCGGAGGAACTGCTGTGAAGCCCGTCTACCTCGTCGACGCGGTCCGCACCCCGATCGGCCGATACAACGGCGGCCTGTCCTCGGTACGCCCGGACGACCTGGCCGCCCACGCCATCCGCGAGCTCCTCGCCCGCACACCCGACCTGGACCCCTCCCGCATCGAGGACGTCTACTTCGGCAACGCCAACGGCGCCGGCGAGGAGAACCGCAACGTCGCCCGCATGGGCGCCCTGCTCGCCGGCCTGCCGACCTCGGTCCCCGGCGTCACCGTCAACCGGCTGTGCGCCTCCGGTCTGGAGGCGGTGATCCAGGCCGCCCGCGCCATCGCGGTCGGGGACGCCTCCATCGCCGTGGCGGGTGGCGTGGAGTCGATGACCCGGGCACCGTACGTCCTGCCCAAGAACGACCGGGCCTTCCCCGCCGGGCACACCGAGCTGTACTCGACCACGCTCGGCTGGCGCATGGTCAACCCGCGGATGGACCCGCAGTGGACGATCCCGCTGGGTGAGTCGGCCGAACTCATCGCCGACAAGCACAAGATCACACGTGAGCAGCAGGACGAGTTCGCGCTGGCATCGCACCAGAAGGCGGCCAGGGCGCAGGAGGCAGGGCTCTTCGACGCCGAGCTCGCACCTGTGTCGATCCCGCAGCGCAAGGGCGACCCGGTGGTCTTCGGCGCCGACGAGTGCGTACGGGCCGACGCCTCCCTGGCCGCGATGGCGAAGCTCAAGCCGTCCTTCCGTCCCTCCGGGGGAACGGTCACCGCGGGCAACGCGTCCCCTTTGAACGACGGTGCGGCGGCGCTGCTGCTGGTGGATGAGGAGGGCCTGCGGGCCACGGGGCGGGAGCCGCTCGCCCGGATCTCCGCGACCGGCGTGAACGCCCTCGATCCGGACTACTTCGGCCTGGCCCCCGTCGAGGCGGTCACGCGTGCGCTGGCCAAGGCGGGCAAGGGGTTTGACGATCTGTCGGTCCTGGAGCTGAACGAGGCGTTCGCCGCGCAGGTGCTCGGATGTGTTGCCGAGTGGCCCGAGTTCGACCCGGCGATTCTCAATCCGCAGGGCGGGGCGATTGCGCTCGGCCATCCGCTGGGTGCGTCGGGTGCCCGCCTCGCCGGTACTGTCGCCCACCAACTTGCTCGCAAGGGCAGTGGAGTTGGTGTGGCCACGTTGTGTATCGGTGTCGGTCAAGGACTCGCTCTCGTCTTGGAGCGCTAGGCATCGATTGCGACTGCGGGCCGTCTGTGGCTGGTCGCGCAGTTCCCCGCGCCCCTTCGGGGGCGCGACACCGCCCCCGAGTTTCAGAGAATCCAGGACCTCCCCATGACACTCACCCAGCACGACATCGACCAGGAGATCGCGGCCGAGCACGCCGCCTACGAGAAGCGGATCGCCGACGGTGCGCCCGTCGAGCATCAGCCGCGCCGCGACTACGCGCCGTACCGCTCCTCGGTCCTGCGCCACCCCAAGCAGCCGCCGATCACGATCGACGTGTCCAAGGACCCGGAGCTGGTGGAGCTGCACTCCCCCGCCTTCGGTGAGCGGGACATCACCGAGATCGACAACGACCTCACCCGGCAGCACAACGGTGAGCCGATCGGTGAGCGGATCACCGTCTCCGGGCGGCTGCTCGACCGGAACGGGCGCCCGCTGCGCGGTCAGTTGGTCGAGATCTGGCAGTCCAACTCGGCCGGCCGGTACGCCCATCAGCGCGAGCAGCACGACGCCCCGCTGGACCCGAACTTCACGGGCGTCGGCCGCACCCTCACCGACGGCGACGGCCACTACCGCTTCACGACGATCCAGCCGGGTCCGTACCCGTGGCGTCAGCACCTGAACGCCTGGCGCCCGGCACACATCCACTTCTCGCTCTTCGGCACGGCGTTCACCCAGCGGCTCGTGACGCAGATGTACTTCCCGGCCGACCCGCTGTTCCCGTACGACCCGATCATCCAGTCGGTGACGGACGACGCGGCCCGGCAGCGCCTCGTGGCGACGTACGACCACAACCTGTCGGTGCCGGAGTTCTCGATGGGCTACCACTGGGACATCGTGCTCGACGGCCCGAACGCCACCTGGATCGAAGAAGGGCGCTGACCTGCCATGACGAAGATCGACACAAGCCGTCCCGAGACGGTGCTGCCCACTCCGTCGCACACGGTCGGGCCCTTCTACGGCCACGCCCTCCCCTTCCCCGGCGGCGGCGACATCGCACCCGTCGGCCACCCCGACACCATCGCGCTCCAGGGCTACGTCTACGACGGCGAGGGCAACCCGCTGCCGGACGCCTTCGTGGAGCTGTGGGGCGCCGACCCGGACGGCAACGTATCGACGGTCGACGGCTCCATGCGGCGCGACCCGTCGAGCGGCGGCTTCCTGGGCCGCAACGGCGTGGAGTTCACCGGCTGGGGGCGCATCCAGACGGATGCCAACGGCCACTGGTCCGCGCGGACGCTGCGGCCGGGCGCCCGAGGTCTGAGCGCGCCGTACCTCAGCGTGTGCGTCTTCGCGCGCGGGCTCCTCGTGCACCTCTACACCCGGATCTACCTCCCGGGCGACGACGCGGCGCTCGCCGCCGACCCGCTGCTCGCCCAGGTGGACGAGGCGCGCCGGAACACACTTGTCGCCACGGACGACGGCAAGGGGACCTACCGTTTCGACATCCGCCTTCAGGGCGAAGGCGAAACGGTCTTCCTGGAGTTCCAGTGACTTCTGCCGAACCCGACGCCGGTCTGCTCGCCCCCGGGTGGGCCGGCTCCCCCGCCGCCTCCGCGACGAGCGACGCCGCGTATCTGCGCGCGCTGCTCGACGCGGAGTCCGCGCTGACCCGCGCCCAGGCCGCACTGGGCCTGGCGCCCGAGGAGGCGGCCACGGCGGTCGCCACGGCCGCCCGGTCCGGGGCCTTCGACGCCCGGGACATCGCCGTACGGGCCCGTGCGGGCGGCAATCCGGTGATCCCGCTCGTCGCCGACCTCACGAAGGCGGTCGGCGGACAGTACGGGCCGTACGTCCATCGGGGTGCGACGAGCCAGGACATCATGGACACCGCGACGGTGCTGGTGGCCGTGCGCACCCTCGACCTGGTCCGTGCCGACCTCGGGCGGACCGAGGCCGCGCTGGCCCGGCTGGCCGCCGAGCACCGGGACACCGTGATGCCGGGACGCACGCTCACCCAGCACGCCGTGCCGACGACCTTCGGGCTGAAGGCGGCCGGGTGGCGGTCCCTGGTACTGGACGCACGGGACCGGATCACGGCCGTAAGGAACGCGCTGCCCGCCCAACTCGGCGGTGCGGCCGGGACCCTGGCCGCCTTCACCGCGTACGGCGCCACCGATCCGACCGCGCTGCCGGCGGCGTACGCCCGGGAGCTCGGCCTCCAGGCGCCCGAGCTGCCCTGGCACACTCTGCGCACCCCGATCGCCGATCTCGCCGGATGTCTGGCGTTCGCGGCCGGAGCCCTGGGGAAGCTCGCCACGGATGTGCTGACGCTGGCCCGTACCGAGATCGCCGAGGTCTCGGAGGGCAGCGGCGGCGGTTCGTCGGCGATGCCGCACAAGGCGAATCCCGTACGGTCCACGCTGATCGCGGCCGCGGCCCGGCGGGCGCCGCAGCTCGCGGCGACGCTGTACGGGTCGCTGACCTCGGAGGACGACCGGCCGGCCGGGGCCTGGCACGCGGAGTGGGAACCGCTGCGGGACCTGCTCCGGCTGGTCGGCGGCGCCGCCCGTGACGCCGCCGAACTCACCGAAGGGCTGCGGGTGCACGCGGAGGTCATGCGTGCACACCTGGACCTCACCCATGGGTTGATCGTCTCCGAGCGGCTCTCCGCCGAACTGGCGCCGGTGCTGGGCCGGGCGCGCGCCAAGGCCCTGCTGACCGAGCTGGCGAAGCGCACCTACGCCGAGGGGCGCGGTCTGGGCGAACTCCTGGCGGAGGAAGCGGAGTTGAAGGGTGTCGACCTCGACAGCCTCACCGACCCCGCCCGTTACACGGGGGCCGCCGCCACCCTCACCGATCGTGCTCTGGAGCGACGTTGACCGAGACACTCCTCAACCACCATGCCGAGGGCCCCGCTTCGGCTCCCCCGCTGATCCTCGGACCGTCGCTCGGGACGTCGTACGCCTTGTGGGACAAGGTCGCGCCCGAGCTCTCCATCACCCACCGGGTCGTCCGCTGGGACCTTCCGGGGCACGGCGGCGGCGCGGCCGACCTGATCGGTCCCGGCGCCGGCATCGGTGATCTCGCCGACCTGGTGCTCGCGCTCGCGGACTCGCTCGGCATCGAGCGGTTCGCGTACGCGGGGGTGTCGCTGGGCGGTGCGGTCGGGCTGCACCTGGCCGTGCACCACCCGGAGCGGGTGTCGTCGCTGGCCGTGATCTGCTCGTCGTCGCATTTCAACGGCTCCAAGTCCTGGGAGGAGCGGGCCGCGCAGGTCCGCGCCGAGGGCATGGAGCGGCTCGTGGAGAGTGCCGACGCCCGCTGGTTCACGCCCGGCTTCACGGTGCCCCGGCTCGTCCAGGACCATCGGGACGCCGACCCCGAGGCCTACGCCGCCTGCTGTGACGCGCTCGCCGCCTTCGACATCCGGGAGCGGCTGGCGGAGATCTCCGCGCCCACCCTGCTCGTCGCGGGCCGGGACGATCCCGCGACCCCGCCGGCGCATCTGCGGGAGATCGCGGACGCGGTGCCGGGCGCCGCGCTCGTCGAGATCCCCGGGGCCTCGCATCTGGCGGTCGCGCAGTGCCCGGAGGCCGTACTGACCGCTCTGCGCGCGCACTTCGACGGTGGCGCCAAGCGGGGCATGGAGGTGCGGCGCGAGGTGCTCGGCGACGCACACGTGGACCGGGCGCAGGCCCGGCAGTCGCCCTTCACCGCGCGTTTCCAGGACTTCATCTCGCGCTACGCGTGGGGCGAGATCTGGACCGACCCGACGCTCAGCCGCCGTGAGCGCAGCATGATCACACTGACCGCGCTGGTCGCCCACGGGCACTACGACGAGCTGGCCATGCATGTCCGGGCGGCCCGGCGCAACGGTCTGACGCCCGAGGAGATCGGCGCGGTACTGCTGCAGACGGCCGTGTACTGCGGGGTTCCGGCGGCCAACTCGGCGTTCGCCGCCGCGCAGCGCGTGCTGGCGGAAGAAGAAGGGTGACCCTGCCGGTCGTAGCCTCGACAGCACCACGCACATGCCTCCACCGCGGGCCTACGGTGGAGGCATGTCCACGATTCTGATCACCGGCGCCACCTCCGGACTCGGCCGCCACCTCGCCTTCGAGCTGGTCCGCTCCGGCCATGTCGTCCTCGCCCACGGCCGCGATCCGGGCCGTACCGAGCGGCTCGTCGAGGAACTGCGCACCGAGGGCGACGCCGAGGCGTTCGTGGCCGACCTGGCCTCGCTGGCCGAGGTGCGGGAGCTGGGCGCGCAGGTCTCCGACGCCCGTCCCGACCTGGACGTACTGATCAACAACGCGGGCGTCGGAGCGGGCGCGCCGGGCACGGGACGCGAGTTGAGCGCCGACGGCCACGAACTGCGGCTCGCCGTGAACTACTTGGCGCCGGTGACCCTGACCCGTGCCCTGCTGCCGGTGCTGCGCGCGAACGCGCCCACCCGGATCGTCAACGTGGGCTCGGTCGGCCAGGACCCCGTCGACTTCGACGACATCGAGTTCCGGCGCGGATACGACGGCTTCGCGGCGTACCGACGCGCCAAGTTCGCCCTGGCGGCCCATACGTTCACCCTGGCCGAGGAGTTGGCCGGTACGGGCGTCGCGGTGAACGTCCTGCACCCGGCGACGTTCATGGACACGGCGATGGTGCGCGAGGGCGGCGTCACCCCCTGGAACACGGTGGCGGACGGCGCCCCGGGCGTCCTGGCCCTGGCCACACAGGACTTGGGGACGGGCGGCTACTTCGACGGGACGAGCCCGGCGCGGGCACACGAGGAAACGTACGACAGGAAAGTACAGAAGCGACTGGTGTCGGTCACCGACCAACTACTCGCGCTGTAGCGCCCCGAGAGGGGCGCGGGGCTGTATCTATATGCGGCTCCGCCGCGTGGGCGCGACCAGCCCCATCCGGCCCGCAGCCGCCTACGACCAGAGCTGCCGAGCTCTCTAGCGCAATCCCCGACCCGTCTCCAACACTTCCCGCGCCTGCGCGACCAGCCCGTCCGCCCCGCACGACCGCGCAAGCGCCAAGCCCCGATTGATCTCGGCAACAGACCTCGCGGCGATCCCGTACTCCACCCGCGCGGCCGCATGCTCGTACTGACACGGCGAGGACTCCAGATACGTCACCGCCTGGGACAGCAACCGCACCGCCCGCTGCCCTGTCTCCAGCGCGGCGGCGCACCGCAGGGCCTCCCCGATCGCCGTGTCCGTGCCGAAGCGCTCGGCGCGGCGCCGGGCGTCGGAGGCGAGCTGGGCCGAGCGGACCGGATCCGTCGTGGCGAGGGCGCGGGCGAGGTCGAGCGCCCAGGGGACCATCACCGGGTTGAGGTGGCCGCGGGCGGTCGCCGCCTTCTCCGCGGCCTCCAGCTCGTTGACCGCGTCCTGGGTGCGGCCGACGGCGAGCAGCAGCCGGCCGCGTACGGATTGCGGGTCGGGCAGCACGATGGTGGACGGGTAGGGCGGGGCGAAGCCGTACTGTTCGGCGACCTCCCAGGCCTCGCCGACGTGGCCGCGGGCGAGCAGTGTGTCGACGAGGTTGCAGGTCGCCGACCAGTACAGGGGCAGTCCCCGGCCGACGCGCTCGGCGATGCGCAGGGACTCGCGCAGCGTGGACTCGGCCTCCCTGAGGCGGCCGCGGCGACGGTGCGCGAAGCCGAGGAAGGCGTGGGCCAGGGCGAGGTGGCCGCCGCTCCAGCCGGCCGACTCGTAGGTGCGCAGGGCCTCGGTGAACATGCTCTCGGCGCGGTCGAGCCGGTCGGTGTAGGTGTAGGAGCTGGCGAGCATCATGAGGATCTCGAGGCCCCACTCGGTGTCGGTCCAGCCGAGTCCGGGTGCCAGGCGGCCGTTGACGAGGGCGCGGTCGCTGAGCTCGACGACGATCTCCGCGTTCTCGCCGTGGGTCATGGCGTCGAAGCCGCGCAGGATGAGCAGGGCGCGCTCGGAGTTGTCGCGCCCGGTGCAGGTCGCGGCGAGTTCGGCGAGCCGCTCGGAGCGTCCCGGGGAGCTCGCCTCGCCCGCGTGGATGCCCTCCCACATGTACTGGACGGCCCGCAGCCGCAGCTGTGCGGGCCCGGGTCCGAGGCGGGCGGCCTCCGCCTCGACCGTGCGGACGGCGTCCTCCAGCTGGTCGTTGTGGAGCAGGGCCTGGGAGAGGCGGAAGACGGCTTCGATGCGTTCGGCGCCGTCCAGGCCGGGCATGGCGAGCGCGGACTGGAGGTGGTCGACGGTGGTGGCGGGCGCGGTCAGCAGGGTGGCGCAGCCGAGTTCGTAGAGCACGCGCGCGTGGGTCTCGGGACGGGGCGGTTCCCGCAGTGCCCGTTCCAGACAGCGGCGGGCCGCGTCGGGGGCGCCGACGGCGACGTGTTCGCGGGCGGCCTCGCGCAGCTGCTCGACGAGTTCCTCGTCGTCGTCCGGGTGCACCTGGAGGAGGTGGCGGGAGGCCATGGCGGCGCCGAGCCCGGAGTCGGCGACGACCTGGGCGGCGATGCCGTGCATGGCGGTGCGCAGGGCGTCGGGGATGGAGTTGTAGACGGCGGTGGCGATGAGCGGGTGGACGAACTCCAGGTCGCCGTCGTCGGCCGGTACGACGGCCTGGTCGGGTTCGGTGAGGATGCGGGCGTTGCGCAGGAGTTCGGCGCAGCGCACGGAGTCGTCGCGGCCCATGGTGGCGAGCTTGGCGACGAGGTCGACGGAGATGCCGGTGCCGAGGATGGCCGCCGCCCAGGCGAACCGGGTGGCCTCGATGCCGAGTCCCTCCAGGCGGGCGACGAGGCCGCCGCCGCGCGCGGAGCGGTTCAGGGCGCGCAGTTCGCAGGCCTGGGCCTCGACGGGTTCGAGTTCGCTGTCCTGGACCTTGGCGAGGAGTTCGACGGTCTCGTAGGGGTTGCCGCCGGTGACGGCCCAGACCTCGCGGCAGAACGGGGCGTCGGCGTGCGCGCCGAGGGTGGCGCGGGTGAGGCCCGCGGTGGCGTCCGGGGTGAGCGCGCTGAGCGTGGCGACCGGGCCGCCCGCGGCGGCGGAGACGGCGTCGAGGTGACGGGCGCTCTCGCCGGTGACGTCCCCGGGGCGGCGGGCCACCACGAGCAGGACGGAGAGGTCGTCGAGGCGCTCGGCGAACGCGGCGAGCCAGCGCAGGGTCTCCTGGTCGGCCCAGTGCGCGTCGTCGATCACGAGGACGAGCGGCCAGTCGCGGCGGGCGAGTCGGCGCACCGCGGCGACCAGACCGTCGCACACGCCCTGCGGGTCGGCCTGGCGCTCGCCGGGATCCGTGACACCGAGGGCGGGGCCCGCGATGTCGTACCAGTCACCGAGATACTCGCGCGCCTCCTCCGGCATCAGGGAGACCAGTGCGGGCTGGAGCAGTTGGCGCACCACATTGAAGGGGACGGACCTGAGGGTCTCGCCGCCGCGGGCGGACCAGACGGTGCAGCCGCGTGCCTCGGCGATCCGGCGCGTCTCGGCGAGCAGTGCGGTCTTGCCGAGTCCCGCCTCGCCGCGGAACACCAGGAGGCTGCCCGAGGAGGACTGGTCCGCGCGAAGGATGTCGATCGCCCGCTCCACGGCGGCGACCTCCTCGTCGCGCTCCCAGAGGGGAGCCGAGGCGGCCGACGTGGGCCCTTCCTCCGTCATCCCATTACCTCCCCAAGTCGCCCGAACGACGTACAGACCTCGAGCGTAGCCGTCCGATTGGGTGAGTGGAGGGCGGTCCGGGCAGCTGTTGCCTTGATGGGTGACGGTGGTTTCGGAGCGTCGACGCACCAGGCCGCTGACCTGCCGAGCCCTGCCGTTTGACTGATGGTCAAAAACCGGAGGAGGAGCCCACGAACGGCCGCGCGCGCTCAGAACCCACCCGCAGGGCGCAGCAGTGCGGCTGTGGCTCGCTGGAGGGGATTCGATCCGGCCTGCCCCTTGGCGGGCTTGCGGCGGGCCATCATCCGGTTGTACCTGGACAGCTTCTTCTCGGCCTTCCCGCCGTGCCTTGCGTGCGGGAGATCGTGAGTGTCAGACGTGGTGGTGGCGGTCTCCTTCACACGCCAGTTGAGGTTCCCCCGTCATACGGGAGCCGCTGATCAGCTGGTCAGCAGGGGTTGACGGGTGTTGAGGTTCGTTAGTTCGGCCGTCGCCTGCTCGGCGTAGTACTTCTCCTCGAACTCGATCGGGCTGAGGAAGCCGAGCCGTTTCTGGATGCGGCGGGAGTTATAGAAGCCGTCGATGTATTCGAAGAGCGCGAGGTTCGCCTCGGCCCTCGTGGTGAAGGTGCGGCCACGGAGGCCCTCGGTTTTGATGAGCATCCAGAGGTTCTCCGCGAGGGCGTTATCGTACGAGTCCCCGACGGAGCCCATGGATGCCTCAACTCCCGCTCGCATCAGACGGGTTGTGAGCTTGATGGATGTGTACTGACAGCCGTGGTCGGCGTGGTGGATGAGCTGCCCGGGCTCGACCTCGCGGGACGCGAGTGCGTACTCCAGGGTGGTCAGGACCAGGTCGGCGTCCGCGCGGGCGGAGGTCTCCCACGCGACCACCCGGCGGGAGAAGGCGTCCCGGATCGCAGAGAGCCACAACGGTCCCTCGCCGGTGGAGATCATCGTCAGGTCGGTGACCCACAACCGGTTCGGCGCCGGTGCGGTGAAGTCCCGGTTGACCAGGTCCGGGGCGAGGCTGGCCGTGGGATCGCGGCGCGTGAAGCCCTTCCGCCGGGGGCTGATCCCTGCGATGTCGGCCTCGCGCATCAGGCGCTCGACCCGCTTGCGGCCCACGTGGACGCCCTCGCGTTTGAGGACGGCGTGCACGCGCGGTGAGCCGTAATTGCCGCCGGACTCGGTGTGGATCTCCTTGATCCGCTCGGTCAGTTCGACGTCGCGGCGCCGCCGTTCGCACGGCTCCTTCTCCGCACGGCGCCACCGGTAGTAGGTGGAAGAGGCGATATGCAGTTCCCGCAGGACGCACTCGACTCCCAGGCGGGGATGCTCGTCAACGAGCGCCGTCACCTGGGCCGGGTCGGGTCGAGCTGCGCCGCGAAAAAAGCTGAGGCCGTCCGCAGGACGTCGTTGGCCCGCTTGAGCTGGGCGTTCTCCTTGCGCAGCGCGGCGAGCTCGGCCCGCTCGTCGGTGGTGAGACGGTCGTCGCGCTCGCCGGCATCGGCCTCGGCCTGCCGGATCCAGCCGCGCAGGGCCTCAGGATGCACACCGAGGTCGACGGCCAGCTTCTTGATCTGTGGCTTCGGCTCGGTGGTGCGATACATCTGCACCGCACGCTCACGCAACTCCAGCGAGTATTTCCTGGGGGCAGCCATGGTCATAGGTCCTCTCATGAGTCCCATCTGACCGGCTGTCAGCTTCCTCCGCATCTCGGGGGAACTTCAAGTCGATCCCGATCACCCGGCCGGTTTCCGGCAGCTGATCGACGGCGGCGGGAACGACGAAACTGGCGTACCAATGCCCGAGGCTGTCCTGATACACGCGCACCGAGGACGGGTCGGCCGGAAGACCTCGCGACCACACCACCGAAAAGACGATGCCGCCCGCCAGATGTAGCCAGCCGTCCTTGAGACGAAAGCCACGCCGGGTGTAGTTCAGTGTCGGCAGCGTCTCACGCTTCTTCTTCCACTTCGGCATTCCTGCCCGGCGGTGCTGCGGCACCACTTCCCGGATGTCCTTCTGCGCCTTGGCTCTGGACTTGCCGAAATCCCGGATCAGCTGTTGCTGCGGAACGCTGGAACCCTCACGCAGCCACGGGACGTGCGCACGGGCGTCGGTCAACATCCTGTCCAGCCGCGCAGGCCCGCACGTGAACTTGTCGGCGCCCTCGGGACGGTTCTTATTCCAGGCATGGACCTGCTTCGGCTTCGCCACACACTCGTTCCACACCCACCGACACCGGTCCCACTCCGCTACCAGCAACCTGTGAGCGGCAGACGACACACGAAGCCGGAACGTGTACCGGGCATACCCCGCCCCATCGGCCCCCGTTGCTTCCACCACGTCTCCCGCCCCGCCCACGTTCCGGGCTCCCAACCACTGCCAGACGACCATACGTGCGAGATCCGCACATCAGCACCCATCCGCGTTGCGATCACCCCCATCAGCGAACTTGAGCACAAGCGTTCGCCCGCGCTGGCTCCGCCGGGCACATCACAGCAGCGCGCCGCGCGCGGAAGGCAGGATGTGTTTCTCCCCCACCAGCTGGAGGCCCCCTCGTAAACGCCCCCGCAGACAACCAAGTGACCGGAATTCGGTCCGCCCCTCTCATCCGACTTTCACCGACGCCTCATACGGTGGGGGCATGACGCAGGTGACTCCTCCCGGGTGGTACCCCGATCCCGGGCAGACAAGTGACGGTCCCGCCACCGAGCGCTGGTGGGACGGCAAGGCATGGACGGACCAGACCCGCCCCGCGGGGTCGGCCGCCCTCTGGGGTCCCCCGGCGCAGGCGCCCGCCGACGGGGCGTATCCCACGTATCCGGCCTATCCCGGTCAGCCGCCGGCCGGCGAACGGCGCGGTCTGCGCACCGGCATAGCCGTGGCGGTGGCGGTCGCGGTCCTCGCCAGCATCGGTGTGGGCGTGTGGGCGCTGGCCGGCAACGACTCGGACGGCGGCAGCGCCGGCTCGCAGCAGGGACCGGGCGGCGGGCAGGGCGGCACCGGGGGCCAGGACGGCTCCACGGGTGGCCAGGGCGGGCCGGGCGGAAACGGCGGCCCGGGTGGCTCCGGCGGTTCCGGCGGGGCCTCGCCCTCGCCCGAGCAGTCCGAGGCGCCGAAGATCGAGAGCGGTTCGGTGACCGACGCGATCAGCGGGATCAGCATCCCGATCCCGGACGACTGGTACGGCCAGCAGATCCAGGCCGGTGCGTCGGTCACGTCGAACGACTCCTACCAGTGCCCCGGCGACACCTCCCAGAACTGCACGAAGGGCGGTGCGTACTCGGCCCCCGCGACGCTGCTCGGCACCGCCGGCTCGACGGCCGAGCAGATCGCCAAGGCGGACATCGAGGCGAACGCCGAGCAGTCCTACGGCGGCAAGACCTACGGTTCGATCACCTCGCACGACGTGCTGGCCTCCAAGGCCGTGACCGTCGCCGGGCAGAAGGGCTACCTGGTCCGCTGGAAGGCGGTCACCAGCAAGGGCGCCGACGGCTACGTCGAGTCGCTGGCCTTCCCCTCCCCCGCGAACGCGCAGCAGATCGTCGTCGTGCGCTTCGGCGTCGACGTCGGCGAGAAGCAGTCCGTCATCGACGAGATCACCAAGGGGATCAAGGTGTCCACGGGCGGCGGCAGCGGCCAGGACGTCTGACACCCCGGGGAAACCCGTCGGCCGGGTGGGGCGCCTCTCCGCTCAAGAGGAACCCCACCCGGCCGGGGGGTGCGCGCCGCCCCCGTCCCCACGGTGCGGCGCGAGCAGGTCACCGTCCAGTCATCCCGTGGACGGCGGCCTGGGTCTCAGGTGAGCCCCAGTGCGGGCAGTACCGCGGCCTCCACGAAGCAGACCAGGTAGCTCGGATCGGCGTACTCCCCGTCCACGATGGGCCGCGCCCGGATCACGCCGAACATCTGGGCCGGGATGTACTCCAGGGCCGGATGCCCGGCGGCGACCTCGCCCCGGTCGACCCCGCGCTGGAGGATCTCCTTCAGCGACGCGATCTCCGGGTCGACGAGCGCCTCCCGCAGTGCCTTCGCCAGCTCCGGGTCCTGCGTGACGGCGTGTCCGAGGGCCTGGAGCAGCTTGGTGTCACTACTCGACCAGCGGCCCGCGGCCCGCGCCACCTCGCGCAAGTCGTCCGCAAGCGATCCTGTATCGATGCCGTCGAACTTCGACTGGCGCCGGGACCGCAGCGCGGCCACCACGAACTGCGGCTTGGTCTTCCACTGCCGGTAGAGCGTGGACTTGCTGCACCGGGTGCTGGCGGCGACACCCTCCATGGTCACGGCCTCATAGCCGCATTCGCGGACCTGTTCGAGCACTGCGTCGTAGAACTCCTGCTCACGCTCGGGCGTGATTTTGGAGCGGCGCGAGGCGGCGACCGTCTCCGGTCCGTCCGCGGCCTGCGACGTCATCGGCTCTTCTCCTCGTTCGACTGGGGCTTGAGCGACTTCATACAAGGTGGTGCGGGGCTGCTTCCAGTGTGGCGTACGCCTATCGATACGTGAGTGTACCGGTACACGACCGTATCGGTACACTGGCGTATCGGTACGCACCCGTATCGATGAGCGCGATGAGTTCGCCGCACCAGTCGAGTCACAAGCTCAGCCCGCACCACCGTCAGCGAAGGGGCCGGGGGATGAATGCCCGCACCGAGCCTGCAGAAGCGGAGATCCGCGCCATAACGCGGCCGCCGCTCGTCCGTGAGCTCCTGCTCGTCGCAGGACTCTTCCTCGTCTACAAGTTCGGCCGTCAGCCGGCGACCGGCCACACCGGCGAAGCGTTCCGCAACGCCCACCGCGTATGGGACCTGGAACGAGCCGTCCACCTGCCCGGCGAGGGCGACGTACAGAATCTGCTGCTGCACGGCGACACTCTCGTGCACATCGCCAACACCTACTACGCCACGATCCATTTCCCGGCCACCGCGGCCTTCCTGGTCTGGCTCTATCTGCGTCGGCCGACGCACTACGTCTGGGCCCGCCGGGTGCTGGCCGCCGTCACCGGTGCCGCACTCGTGGTGCACCTGGTCTTCCCGCTCGCCCCGCCGCGCATGCTCGCCGCGACGGGCCTGGTGGACACCGCGCGCGAATACGGACCGTCGGTGTACGGCCCGCCGCAGACCGACCACCTGTCGAACCAGTTCGCGGCGATGCCGTCGCTGCACTTCGGCTGGGCCCTGATGGTGGCGATCGGACTGATCGTGGCGACCCGGTCGCGCTGGCGCTGGCTGTGGCTGCTGCATCCGCTGCTGACGCTGACGGTGATCGTCGGTACCGCGAACCACTACTGGCTCGACGCGATCGTGGCGGCGGCCATGCTCGGCATCGCGCTCGCCGTGATCCTCCCCCGGACTTCGTCCGGGGGGACCCCCATCTCGCTTCGCTCGCCGCGGCGCACGGCGACGCCCGCGGGGCAGCCTCCCGAAGCTCAGGAAAATCCGGCGCCGGTCGAGGAGAACGTCCTGGTCGGAGCAGGCCGATGAGCGCCACCGCCCTCGCCGTCGTCCTGTCCCTGTTCTCCGCCGTCGCCTACGCGGGCGCGGCCGTCGCCCAGGAGCGGCTGGCCTCGCGCAACCCCGGTTCGGGGATGCTGCGGCTGCTGGGCTCGGGCGCCTGGTGGTGGTCCGTCGCCCTCAACGCCTCCGCCGCGCTGCTGCACGTGGTGGCCCTGAAGTACGGCCCGCTGACCGTGGTCCAGCCGCTCGGCGCGCTCACCCTGGTCGCCGCGGTGCCCATGGGCGCGCGGGTCGCCGGGCGGCGGGTCAGTGCGACGGAGTGGCGGGGTACGGCGTACACCCTGATCGGCCTGGCCGCGATCCTCGTCACGGCGTCCGGGCCGGCGCCCGACGACGTGCTCAGCATGCCGGAGGCGGTGGCGGTCGCCGGTGTGACGGCCGCGGTGATCGGCCTGCTGGCGCGCCGGGGCAGCCGTCCCGGACTGCGCCACGCGTCCGGGTCCGGCTTCGCCTCCGGGGTCGCCTCGGCGCTCACCCAGACCGTGACGGTGGCCGCGACCGACCGCTCGGACTCCCTGCTGAGCGTGCAGGTCATCGGTGTCGCGCTGCTCGTCGCGGCGTTCGCGGCGGGCGGTCTGCTGCTGTCCCAGGTCGCCTACCGGGGCGGCCTCGGCGCTCCGCTGGCGGTGGTGACCCTGGCGAATCCGGTGGCGGCCGCGGTCATCGGACTGTCACTGCTGGGCGAACGCCTCCAGGGCGGCGCGTCGGGCATCCTCCTCGCACTGGCCGGGGCGGGACTCTCGGCGTGGGGTGTGGTGCTGCTGAGCCGGGTGGCGCCGGACGTGGTGGCGGTGGAACAGGCGCACGACGACGTGGTCGCGGCGGATCAGCCGCACGACGACGGCATCACGGTCTCCGATGCGGAGCACCCTGTCGCGGCAGTCCTGGCGCTGGAGGCCGCGAAGGTACCGCCCGAGTCGGTGCTGATGCCCCGGCAGCCCGGCCAACCGGGGCACCTCACACCGTTCTGACCTGCGCGGTTCCGGCCTACGCGGTGATGATCGCCGGGTCGCTCACCCCGGGCCGCCCGTTCTCGACGTGCCCGGCGAACCTCCGCAGGAACGCCGGGTCGGTGTCTGACGTGACGGTCAGGTCGTACCAGCGCCTGCTCCCCGCGAGGTCCACGCAGTGCCTGACGGTGGTGCCGGGCCGCACGGTGAGGGTGCGGGTGCGACCGCCGTAGCCGCTGGTGACCTTGAGCCGGGCCGTTCTGGCGCCCTTGTTGGTGAAGGTCAGCTCGACGTCGTCACCGGTGTGCCGTGCGGTGATCTCGGGTCCGGCCGCCTCGTTCGCACCCTTGAAGGAGCGCACAAAGCCGTTCGGTCCGTGCACGGTCAGGTCGTACGAGCCGCCGGAGTACGCCGAGTTCCAGGTGTCCGCGATCGTCTTGCCGGCCTCCGTGGTGTAGGTCCACGGGCCGTCCGTGCGGTTGCCGGAGGTGACGTGGAAGGCGGCACCGGCCTTGGCACCGGAGGCGAAGCTCAGCGTGACCTTGCCGGCCGCCGCGTCCACGGAACCGTCCACGTGCGGGGCGTACTTGAGCGGGCGGGACGGACGCAGACCGCGCTCCTGCTTCGGCATGTCCGGGTCTGCCGGCGGCGTCGGCCGGTAGTCGGGGTGCCGCTCACGGTCCTGCGGCTCGTACTCGTCCGTCTCCGGCAGCGCGGCGGGGCGGCTGTCCTTGCGGGAGAAGTCGAAGGCCGAGGTCAGGTCGCCGCAGATGGCCCGGCGCCAGGGCGAGATGTTCGTCTCCTTGACGCCGAAGCGGCGCTCCATGAACCGCAGGATCGAGGTGTGGTCCAGGGTCTCGGAGTTGACGTAACCGCCCTTGCTCCACGGCGAGACGACCAGCATCGGTACCCGGGGGCCGAGGCCGTAGGGGCCCGCCGGGCGGTTGCCGTCGCCGGGGTAGAGGTCGAGCGAGACGTCGACGGTCGACTTGCCCTGCGCCGCGGACTTCGGCGGCAGCGGCGGCACCACGTGGTCGAAGAAGCCGTCGTTCTCGTCGAAGGTGATGAACAGGGCCGTCTTCGACCAGACCTCCGGGTTGGAGGTGAGGGCGTCGAGGACCTGCGCTATGTACCAGGCTCCGTAGTTCGAGGGCCAGTTGGAGTGCTCGGAGAAGGCCTCCGGGGCGGCGATCCAGGAGATCTGGGGCAGCGTGCCGGCTTTGACGTCGGCCTTCAGCCGGTCGAAGTAGCCGTCGCCGTTCTTGGCGTCGGTGCCGGTGCGGGCCTTGTCGTACCAGGGGTCGCCGGGCTGGGCGTTGCGGTACTTGTTGAAGTAGAGCAGCGAGTTGTCGCCGTAGTTGCCCCGGTAGGCGTCCGCGATCCAGCCCCAGGAGCCCGCCGCGTCCAGGCCGTCGCCGATGTCCTGGTAGATCTTCCACGAGACGCCGGCCTGCTCCAGACGCTCGGGGTAGGTCGTCCAGCCGTAGCCGAGCTCGTCGTTGCCCATGACCGGGCCGCCGCCGGTGCCGTCGTTGCCGGTGTACCCCGTCCACAGGTAGTAGCGGTTCGGGTCGGTCGAGCCGATGAACGAGCAGTGGTAGGCGTCGCAGACGGTGAAGGCGTCGGCGAGGGCGTAGTGGAAGGGGATGTCCTCACGGGTCAGGTACGCCATCGTCGTGGTGCCCTTCGCCGGCACCCACTTGTCGTACTTGCCGCCGTTGTAGGCCTGCTGGCCGTCGGTCCAGCCGTGCGGCAGACCCTCCAGGAACTGCATGCCCAGGTCGTCGGCTTCCGGGTGGAAGGGCAGGACGTCCTTGGTGCCGTCGGACTGGTGCCAGATCGACCTGCCGTTCTCGTGCTTCACCGGGCGCGGGTCGCCGAAGCCGCGAACGCCCCGCAACGCGCCGAAGTAGTGATCGAAGGAGCGGTTCTCCTGCATCAGGACGACGATGTGCTCCATGTCCTCGATCGACCCCGTGCGATGGTTCGCCGGGAGCGCGGCGGCGCGCTGGATGCTGCTCGACAGCGCGGTGAACGCCGAGGTGGCGCCCGCGAGTTGAAGGAACCTGCGCCGATTGACTTCGGGCATGGGTGGGTACTGCCTCTCATCCAGGGGTGCGGATGGCCGGAACATGACGGAATGCGCGCGCTGCGAGTGTTCCAAGGGCACCAAACGTCAGGGAAGGGTCCGGTGGCGCTCGTGTGAAAGTCAGCGGTACGGGAGGTGCGCCGGGGCGGGTGCCCGGGGATGGGGCGCGGTGCCGCCGTCCGGCCGCACCCCCGCGAGGGGCCGGGGCGGCTGAGTCGCTTGCCGCCTCCTGCCTGACCTGCCTTTCCACGGAACGTCTTCCGCCTGACAGAAGCCGCCTTGCCGAGCCCCCGTACACCTCACGAACCTGGGTCCAACCACGGCACGCGGGGCGACGGCGCCTCGCCGACAGGGACGGGAACTGCCATGCCGCACATGACCGCTTTTGCCAGGAATCAGTGGTACGTCGCCGCCTACAGCCACGAGGTGGGCCGCGAGGAGCTCCTCGGCCGGACGATCCTCGGTGAGCCGCTCGTGTTCTACCGGACCGAGGAGGAGGGCACGCCCGTCGCGCTGGCCGACCGCTGTGTGCACCGCCGGTTCCCGCTGCACGAGAAGCCGAGCCGGCTCGACGGTGACCGGATCGTGTGCGGGTACCACGGGTTCACGTACGACACGACGGGCACGTGCGTGTACGTGCCGGGGCAGAAACGCGTCCCGCGTACGGCGCGCGTCGCCTCGTACCCGATCGCCGAGCTGGACTCCCTGATCTGGGTGTGGATCGGCGACCCGGCCCTCGCCGACCCCGACACCATTCCGCGCGCCAGGCACCTGGACTCCCCCGGCTGGACGACCGTGCGCGGCATGGAGCCCATCGACGCCGACTACGGGCTCCTCGTCGACAACCTCCTCGACCTCTCCCACGAGACGTATCTGCACGGCGGCTACATCGGGACCCCCGAGGTCGCCGAGACGCCGATCACGACCGAGGTCGACGAGGGCGCGGGGATCGTCCGGGTGAGCCGGCACATGGACGATGCCGAGTGCCCGCCGTTCTACGCCAAGTCCACCGGCATAGAAGGCCGGATCACCCGCTGGCAGGACATCGAGTACAGCGCGCCCTGTCTGTATCTGCTCCACAGCCGCGTCGCCCCCGTCGGTGTGGTGCCCGAGGAGGACGGCAGCGACCCGAACGGCTTCCACACCGAGGTGACGTACGCGATCACGCCGTCCTCCGACGGCAAGGTGTACGACTTCTGGATGGTCTCGCGCGACTGGGCGACCGAGGACCACGAGGTCACCGAGTTCCTGCGGAAGAACAACCACACCGTCGTCATGCAGGATGTGGACGCGCTCAACCTGCTGCAGAGGACGCTCGGCACCGAGCGGACGGGGTACCAGGAACTCAGCATCAACATCGACACCGGCGGCCTGGCCGCCCGCCGTATCCTCGCCCGGCTGGTCGAGGAGGGCGCCAAGCCCGTGGAGAAGGTCCAGTGAGCAGTCCGACGGGAGAGATCTACCGCATCGACTGGCTGCCCGGCACGGACGTGCTGCACGGCACCTGTCACTGCGGCCGCGAGCACACCTCGCAGGACCCGATCGAGATGTGGGAGTGGATGCTCGCCCACCCGCAAGGACACGAGCCGCGAGGAAACACTTCATGAGTGACGTGTACGAGGCCGAACTCGTCGTCGGCGAACGGGAGTCCGCGGCCGACGGCGTGCTCGCCCTCACCCTGCGCCACCCCCTCGGCGAGCAGCTCCCGGCCTGGGAGCCCGGCGGCCACATCGACGTCGTGCTCGGCCCCGGACTCGAACGCCAGTACTCCCTGTGCGGCGACCCGGCCGACCGCACCGCCTGGCGGATCGCCGTACTCCGCGAGCCGGACGGACGCGGCGGATCCGCCCATGTGCACGAGCAGTTGAGGCAGGGCGACAAGGTGCGGGTGCGCGGGCCCCGCAATCACTTCGCCCTCGAGCCCGCGCCCCGCTACCGGTTCATCGCGGGCGGCATCGGCATCACGCCCATCCTGCCGATGCTGGCGGAAGCGGAGTCCCGGGGCGTGGAGTGGACCCTGCTGTACGGCGGACGCACCCGCAACTCCATCGCGTTCACCGAGGAGTTGGGCCGCTACGGCGACCGGGTGACCGTAGCGCCGCAGGACGAGACCGGGTTGCTCGACCTCGCGTCGGTGCTCGACGACGTCCCCGAGGGCACGCTCGTCTACTGCTGCGGCCCGGGTCCCCTGCTGGACGCGGTGGAGGCGCGCTGCCCGGCCGGGGTGCTGCGCCTGGAACGGTTCACGCCGAAGGAGCAGGAGACCGGCGAGAACACTGAGTTCGAGGTCGAGTTGGCGCAGAGCGGCCGGACGGTGACCGTACCGGCGGACGTCTCCGTGCTGGACGCCGTGCGCGGCGCCGGTGTGGAGGTGCTCTTCTCCTGCACCGAGGGCACCTGCGGGACGTGCGAGACCGATGTCCTCGAAGGAGCCCCGGACCACCGGGACTCGGTGCTCACGGACGCGGAGCGGGAGGCCGGGGAGACGATGATGATCTGTGTGTCCCGGTGTCGGGGGAAGCGGCTCGTCCTCGACCTGTAGCCATCCGCAGGTCCCGCTCGATCGCGGCGACCGTGTCCAGCAGATGCGGCAGCAGATCACGGCGGACCGACGCCACGGTGTTGCGGCTGGCGTGCACCGGGATGTTCACCGCCGCCACCACCTCGCCGCCCCGGTCCCGCACCGGGGCGGCGACCGAGCGCAGCCCCTCCTCCAACTCCTGGTCGACGACGGCGTATCCGCGCGCCCACACCTTCTCGAGCTCGGCGCGCAGCAGGTCCGCGTCGGTGATCGTGCGCGAGGTCAGGGGATGGAGGTCGGCCCGTGCCAGTCTCGATTCCCGTTCCTCGTCCGGTAGATGGGCGAGGATCACCCGGCCCACCGACGTGACGTATGCCGGGAAGCGGGTCCCTACGGTGATCGCGGCCGTCATGATGCGGCGCGCCGGCACCCGGGCGACGTACACGATGTCGTCCCCGTCGAGTACGCACAGGGACGACGACTCCCTTGTGCGGTCGACCAGTTGCTCCAGATGCGGTTCGGCGATCTGCGCCAGCGAGAAGCCCGCGAGATAGGAGTAGCCGAGTTCCAGCACGCGTGGCGTGAGCCGGAACGCCCGGCCGTCGGCGTGCACGTATCCGAGGTCGACGAGCGTGAGCAGGAATCGTCGGGCCGCCGCGCGGGTCAGTCCGCAGGTGCGCGCGACCTCGGCGAGCGTCAGTTCGGGGTGGTCCGCGTCGAATGCGCGGATCACGGCGAGGCCCCGCTCGAAGGAGCGGACGAAGTGCGGGGCGCGGGCTGTTGCAGGCATCGTCGCCTCCACCTCAACAACTGTCAACAATATTGTCAGCCAAAGGCGTTGACCGCAGAGAACAAAAACTCTACCTTTCGCACTGTGCACTATTGTGCGCTGTGCGCACACCCTATCGGAACAATGAAGTCTGCGCAGGAGGAGCCATGCGTCGTCTGCTCACCGCTCTGGCGGCCGGAGCATTCCTGGTCACCGTGTCGGCCTGTGGCTCGTCCGGGGACAGCACGGGGTCGGACAAGTCGTCGTCCGGCGGCACCACCAAGGTCAAGGTCGGCGTGATCCCCATCGTCGACGTCGCCCCGCTCTATCTGGGGCAGGAAAAGGGCTTCTTCAAGAAGCAGGGTCTGGAGCTGGAGGTCTCGCTCGCGCAGGGCGGCGCGGCGATCGTGCCCGCCGTCGCCAGCGGCCAGTACCAGTTCGGCTTCTCCAACTCGACCTCGCTGATGGTCGCCCAGTCCAACAACGTTCCCGTGAAGGTCGTTTCCAACGGCATCGCCTCAACGGGCGTGCAGGGCAAGGACTTCGGCGCCCTCACCGTGAAGGGCGACAGCTCGGTCAAGTCGGCCGACCAGCTGGAGGGCAAGAAGGTCGCCATCAACACCCTGAAGAACATCAACGAGACCGCGGTGCGCGAGTCGGTGCGCAAGGCGGGCGGCGACCCGGACAAGGTGAAGTTCGTCGAGCTCGCCTTCGACCAGATGCCGGCCGCCCTCGACAGCGGGCAGATCGACGCGGCCATGGTGGTCGAGCCGGCCCTCGCGACCGTGAAGAGCCAGGGCGCCCGGGAGATCGCCTCGCCCCTCGTGGACGTCGCCCCCAACCTCACCGTGGCGATGTACTTCACGTCGACGTCGTACGAGCAGCAGAACGCGGCCGTCGTGAAGAAGTTCCGGACCGCCCTCGCCGAGTCGCTCGCCTACGCGGACGCCCACCCGGACGAGGCCCGCCAGATCGTCACCACGTACACGAAGATCCCGGCGGCCGTACTGGCGAAGGTCACCCTGCCCGCATGGCCGGCCGACCCGGACCGTGCCTCACTCGACGCGCTGCAGAAGCTCGGCCAGGACGACGGCCTCTTCAAGACGGCACCCGACCTGGACAAGCTGCTGCCGTGAGAGGACTCAACATCGTTCTCGGCGCCGCCGGACTCGCGGCCTTCCTCGCCCTGGGTGAGGCG
Organism: Streptomyces sp. NBC_00019; assembly: GCF_045041015.1. Taxonomy (NCBI): domain Bacteria; kingdom Bacillati; phylum Actinomycetota; class Actinomycetes; order Kitasatosporales; family Streptomycetaceae; genus Streptomyces; species Streptomyces sp. NBC_00019. The sequence continues at coordinate 8,728,305 of NZ_CP108302.1, read as the reverse complement.
GTGCCGCGGCTCGGCCTCGTCAAAGAAGCCTACTTCCCGCCGACCAGCCGTATCGCCGACGCCCTCGGCACCGAGCTCTCCGACGACACCTTCTGGACGGCACTCGGCGACACCCTCACCGGCTGGGCGCTGGGCCTGCTCATCGCCTCGACGGCGGGCATCGTCCTCGGCGTCGCCATCGCGGTGGTGCCGTACCTGCGCGAGACCACGGCCTCCACGATCGAGTTCCTGCGCCCGATCCCCTCGGTCGCCCTGATCCCGCTCGCGGTGCTGATGTACGGCACCGAACTGCGCTCGGTGCTGCTGCTCGTCGTGTACGCCTCGTTCTGGCAGGTGCTCATCCAGGTCCTGTACGGCGTCCAGGACGTCGACCCGGTCGCCGAGGAGACGGCACGGTCCTACGGTCTCGGACCCTGGGCACGGGTCCGGCACGTCCTGTGGCCGACCGCGCTGCCGTATGTCATGACCGGCATCCGGCTGGCCGCCGCCGTCGCCCTGATCCTCGCCATCACCGCCGAACTCGTCATCGGGGCACCGGGGTTGGGCGCCCGCATCGCGGTCGCGCAGAACTCCCAGGCGGTACCGGAGATGTACGCGCTGATCGTGGTGACCGGTGTGCTGGGACTCCTCATCAACGTGGGCGCGCGTACCGTGGAGCGGCGGGCCCTGGCATGGCATCAGTCGGTGCGCGGGGAGGTGGCGGTGTGAAGGGCGTTCTGCTGCGGCTGTTCTTCGTGCTCGCGCTGCCCGCGCTGCTGTTCACGATCTGGTGGTTCGCGTCCGACGGCAGTACCGACGTGTTCTGGCCGCCCCTGCGGACCATTCTGCAGACCTTCCCGGACGTGTGGACGGGCGAGCGGTTCAAGGACGACGTGCTGCCCAGCGTGCTGCGGCTCTTGGCCGGGTACGCCGTCGCCGCCGTCGTGGGGGTCGGCGTCGGCATGGTCATCGGCTCCTACCGGCGAGTGCGGGCGGTGTGCGAGCCGGTCCTGGAGTTCCTGCGGGCGGTGCCGCCGCCGGTCCTCGTCCCGGTCATCATGCTGTTCGCGGGCATCGACCACACGATGAAGATCGTCGTGATCGCCAGCGGCTGTGTCTGGCCGGTCCTGCTCAACACGGTCGAGGGGGTGCGCGCGGTGGACTCCGTGATGACGGAGACGGCCCGCTCGTACGGCATCACGGGCATCGCCCGCCTCAAGGACGTGGTGCTGCGCTCGGCCAGTCCGCAGATCTTCGCGGGGCTGCGGCAGGCCCTGTCGATCGGCATCATCCTCATGGTCATCAGCGAGATGTTCGCGGCCAGCGACGGCCTCGGCTTCACCGTCGTGCAGTTCCAGCGCAGTTTCGCGGTCCCCGAGATGTGGACCGGCATCCTCGTCCTCGGTCTGCTCGGCTTTGTGCTCTCCGTCGTCTTCCAGCTGGTCGAGCGGCGGGTCCTCGGCTGGTACCACGGTCTGCGGGCCTCGGCCAGGCGGTCCCCGTGACGCTCACGAAAGGGCGGTCCATGCTCGACATACGCGGCCTGCAGAAGGTCTACGAGGGGTCCGGGCGCCGCGTGGAGGCGGTGCGCGACCTCACCTTCACCGTCGAGGCGGGCGAACTCGTCTGCCTGGTCGGCCCGTCGGGCTGCGGCAAGACGACGCTGCTGAAGTGCATGGGCGGCCTCCTCGCGCCGACCGGCGGTGAAGTCCTGCTGGCGGGCAGGAAGGTGAACGGCCCGCCGCCCGGTATGGCGTTCGTCTTCCAGGAGTACGGGCGCAGCCTGTTCCCGTGGAAGCGGGTCGGCGAGAACGTCGAACTCCCCTTGAAGCAAAAGGCCTTGAGCAGGGAGCGGCGCCGGGAGCTGGTCGCCGACGCGCTGGAGTCAGTGGGTCTCGCGGACGCCGCCGGAGCGTATCCCTGGCAGCTGTCCGGCGGGATGCAGCAGCGGGTGGCGATCGCCCGCGCGCTGGCGTACGAGCCCGAAGTGCTGCTGATGGACGAGCCGTTCGCGGCCGTCGACGCCCAGACCCGCGCCGACCTGGAGGACCTGGTACGGCGGCTGTGGCGGGAGCGCGGCATCACCATCCTGTTCGTCACCCACGACATCGACGAGGCGGTGTACCTGGGCGAGCGGGTGATCGTGCTGTCCGCCTCCCCCACCGTCGTGCAGGAGCAGCTGAAGGTCGATCTCCCCGACGAGCGCGACCAGTTGCACACACGGGTGGCCCCGCGCTTCGCCGAGCTCCGGACCCATGTGTACGAGCAGATCCAGGCGGCGAAGCGCGGGGTCCCGCAGGACGCGCTCACGAAGTCGGATACGCCTCCACCTCACTGAACTGACCTGCGGGCCAGCCCGTGTTGGCGCTCACGGACAGGCGCAGGTAGCGAAGGCTCGTACTGCCGGGAAGGGAGATGGTGGCCGTGTTGCCGGTGGCGGGGTCGAAGCGGTAGCCCGCGGACCCCACGACCGTGGCGTAGGTCGAGCCATCGGTGCTGCCCAGCACCGTGATGGTCTGCGTACGTGCACCCCACGCGGAGGAGGGCGGCAGCTTCAGCACCAGCCGCCGTACGGTTTCCGTGGAGCCCAGGTCGACGGTCCAGGACTGCGGGAAGGCGTTGTTGGAGGACTCCCAGTAGCTGTTGGCGTCGCCGTCGACCGCCTTGCCCGGCGTGTAGACGTCCTGCGATCCGGTGGCGGTGGCCGGCCGGCCCTTGGCGAGGTTGCGGTTCGGGTCGGGGTCCGGGTTGCCCTGGCCGGGCTGCGGCCAGGTCGAGCAGTCCGACCAGGTGCTGCTCCAGCCGGAGTTGCCGCCGCCGTCGGTGAGGTTGAAGGTCCCGGAGCTCGCCGGATAGGGGCAGTTGTAGATGCCGGCGGCCCCGACGCCCGTCGCCGTGACGTTGTGGAAGGTGGCCGCGCCCTGGGCCTCCGCCTGCACCACGACCGTCCCCGTGTTGCGCACGGTGGCCCCGTCCACGGTGACATTGCGGACCGGGTACCCCTGTCCGCCGCCGGACACGAACTCGAAGGCGCTGTACGGGCTGTCGGTGATGGTCGTGTCGGTGATGGTGATGTTCGCGTTGATGGCGCTGTCGTAGGAGTCGACGCGCAACGCGCCCATCGGATGGTTCCAGTTGGGGTTCATCGCGCCGGTGCGCACCAGCGTGTTGCCGTCGACCGTGATGGTGCCGGACAGCGGGTGGAAGGGGTCGAGGAACTTCTGGTTGGAGATCGCGATGCCGCTGCCCAGGGCGTTGGTGTCGGAGATCAGGTTGTTCTTCACGGCGATGTCGGTGCCGCCGTAGATCGCGATGCCGTTGGCCAGGTTCGGCTGGCTGATGGTGTTGTTCTCGAAGCTGCTGTCGGTGTCCGGCGCGTACAGGGACCACATGGCGAGCGCGTCGTCGCCCTGGTTGCGCAGGAAGTTGTTGCGGACGCGGACGCCTCGGGCGTTGCCGTTGAGGTTGAGGCCGTCGGCCGTCATGTCGAGGAAGCGGTTGTTCTCGACGATGAGGTTGTCGTTGTTGCCCAGCAGCCAGAGGCCGACCTTGAGGTGCTGGAGCCACATGCCGGAGACGCTCGAGTTCGGGCCCAGTGATCCGTTGACGAAGTTGTCGGGGTTGGAGTCGACGCGCTCGGTGACCTCGCCGATGACCGCGAAGTTCTTGATGTGCACGCTGCCGGACGAACTGGACTGGTCGATGAAGCGGGAGGTGTGCACGACCGAGTGCCAGCTGCCCGCTCCCTGCAGGGTGACGTTCTGGACGCCGCTGAGCGCGGAGGTCAGCCTGTAGTCGCCCGGCGGGATCCAGACGACTCCTCCTTGGGCGGACGCGATGGCGTCCCGGAAGGCCGGTGTGGAGTCACCGTTGCCGCTCGGGTCGGCGCCCTTGGAGACGACGGACACGGATCCGGCGGGCTGTGCGGCGGCCGCGGCTATTTGCTCGAAGTCGGCCACGTCCACGGTCACCTGGGTGCCCGTGGACTGGAAGGCCACCTTGTCGCCGGCCTGTACGTTCTGGCCGAGCACCAGGCGTGCGTTGTCATAGAAGTGGTGGGTCCTGGCGCCCGGGATCCAGGGGGTGTCGACGTACGAGTACTTGGAGGTGACCGGGAGCGTCCGGGAGATCCGGGTGCCGTTGACGTACACGTCGAGCGTGCCCGACTGGCCGTCCGGGACGCTGTAGGCGAGGTTCACCGCGTTGGCCGCGCTCGGCACGGTGAACTCCACACGCTGCCCGGAGGTGATCCTCACGGCCTGGCGCCCCGACGCCTCCGAGGCGAGGGTGCCCTGTGTGTGGTCCGGGCCGATCTTCGAACCGGTCGTGGTCGCGGACTCCGCCTCGACCGAGGTGAACGGGAGCGTGGCACCGGCGGCCGCGTGCGCGGTGGGTGCGGTGGCGGTGAGCAGCCCGGCGGAGAGGGCCACCACCAAGGCTGCTGGCATGCCCCTGACAGTTCTGTGCATGTGCTGATCCCTTCGGAGTGGGGGTGCAAGGGGATAGCGGAGTGCGTGCGGCCGGGCTCAGATGCGGAGCCAGACCGCGGTGTCCCTCGGCAGACTGCCGTCCGTATGCAGTGGACCGCTGGCGAGGAGCAGTTCGGCGTGGGCGGGCAGCTCGGCGGGAGCGTCGGCCAGGTTCACCACGCACAGGACGGTGGCGCCCCGGGTGAAGGCGAGGACGCCCTCGGGTGCCGGGAGCCAGGCGAGCGGGCCGTCGCCGAGTGCGGGACGGAGGCGGATCGCCTCGCGGTAGAGGGCGAGCATGGAGGAGGGATCATCCTGCTGTCGGTCGACTGCATACGATGTCCAGTCGACCGGCTGCGGTAGCCACGGTGTCTCCCGTGACCCGAATCCCGCGTACGGCGCCTCGGCCGTCCACGGCAGCGGCACCCGGCATCCGTCGCGTCCCGGATCGACGCCGCCCGACCGGAAGTGCATCGGATCTTGTATGCGGTCGACGGGAACCTCCGCCTCGGAAAGGCCCAGCTCCTCCCCCTGGTACACGTAGACCGCCCCGGGCAGCGCCAGCGACAGCAGTGCGGCGGCGCGGGCGCGTCGGGTGCCGAGGGTGAGGTCGGTCGGGGTGCCGAAGGCCTTGGTGGCGAAGTCGAAGCCGGTGTCGGTACGGCCGTAGCGCGTCACCGTCCGGGTGACGTCGTGGTTGCACAGGACCCAGGTCGTGGGCGCCCCCACCGGGGCGTGCTCGGCGAGTGTCTCGTCGATGGACCGGCGCAGTCGCCGCGCGTCCCAGGGGCAGGTCATGAAGGAGAAGTTGAAGGCCGTGTGCAGTTCGTCGGGGCGCAGATAGCGGGCGAAGCGTTCGGTGTCGGGGAGCCAGACCTCGCCCACGAAGATGCCGTCGTACTCGTCGGCGATCGCGCGCCAGGAGCGGTAGACGGCGTGGAGTTCGTCCCGGTCGACGTACGGGTGCGGGTCGCGGCCCTCGACGAAGTCCGGCAGACGCGGGTCCTTGACCAGGAGGGCGGCTGAGTCGATGCGGACGCCTGCGACGCCCCGCTCGAACCAGAAGCGCAGGATGTCCTCGTGCTCCTGGCGGACCGCGGGGTGGGCCCAGTTGAGATCGGGCTGTTCGGGGGCGAAGAGATGCAGATACCAGTCGCCGTCGTCGAGGCGGCTCCAGGCCGGTCCGCCGAACTGTGACCGCCAGTCGTTGGGCGGGAGTTCGCCCTCCGCGCCGCGCCCGCGCCGGAAGTGGAACAGCTCGCGTCCGGGTCCGCCGGCCAGGGCGGCGCGGAACCAGGCGTGCTGGTCGGAGACGTGGTTGGGGACGATGTCGACGATGACGCGGATGCCCAGTTCGCGGGCCTCGGCGATCAGCTTCTCGGCCTCGGCGAGGGTGCCGAAGGCGGGGTCGATCGCGCGGTAGTCGGCGACGTCGTAGCCGCCGTCCTTCATCGGGGACAGGTACCAGGGGCTGAACCACAGGGCGTCCACGCCGAGTTCGGCGAGATACGGCAGTCTGGCGCGGACGCCGGCGAGGTCACCGGTGCCGTCGCCGTCGCCGTCCGCGAAGCTGCGGACGTAGACCTGGTAGATGACGGCGGAGCGCCACCACTCCTTCGGGGCATGGGTGGGCTGTCCCACTGAGCTTCCCTTTCTGTAGACGGGGCGTCGGCGTCAGCCCTTGGTGCTGCCCGCGCTGATCCCGGCGATGATGTGCCGCTGGAAGACCAGGAACAGGGCGACCATCGGGATGCTGGCGATCACCATCGCGGCGATGAGCACGGTCAGTTGGATGTTCTGGGACAGCTGCACGAGTGCCACGCTGATGGGTTGTTTGTCGGTGTCGGAGAAGACCATCAGCGGCCACAGGAAGTCCTGCCAGACGGCGACGAGCGCGAAGATCGACACCACCCCGAGGACCGGCCGTGACATCGGCAGCACGATCGACCACAGGATGCGCAGTTTTCCGGCGCCGTCGATCTCCGCGGCCTCCAGGACGTCGCGCGGGATCTGGTCGAAGAACCGCTTGAGCAGGTAGAGGTTGAAGGCGTTGGCAACGGCCGGGAGCCAGATGGCGAGAGGGTCGTTGAGCAGGCCCAGATCGGCCACGGTCAGGTACTTCGGCACCACCAGGGCCTGCGCCGGCACCATGAGGGTGGCCAGGATGCCGCCGAGGATCACCTTGCCGAAGACCGGGTTCAGCCTGGACAGCGCGTAGGCGGCGGCCGTGCACAGGACCAGCTGGAACGCCCAGGCACCGGCCGCCTGGACCACCGTGTTCCACAGGTGCTGGGGCAGTTGCATCAGGTCCCAGGCGTCGCGGTAGCCGTCCGGGTGCCACCGCTCCGGGACGAGGGTGGGCGGTGTCCGCGCCACCTCGTCCGGGGACTTCACCGCGCCGGTGACCATCCAGTAGACGGGGAAGAGGAAGGCGAGTGTGAAGAGCAGGACGACGCCCGTGAAGACGGTCCAGTACAGGGCCCTGCCGCGGGGGCGGGCCAGGGTCGCCGGGGAGACGAGGGTCCGGGTGCTCACGCGCCGTCCTCCTCTCCGGAGCGGGTCAGGCGCAGATACACGGCGGAGAAGGCCCCGAGCAGGATCAGGAGCATGACGCTCAGCGCGCAGGCGCCGCCGAAGTCGTTGTAGAGGAAGGCGTACTTGTAGATGAGGTAGAGGACGGTGACGGTGGCGTTCTCGGGGCCGCCGCCGGTGATGACGAACGGTTCGGTGAAGACCTGCATCGTCGCGATGATCTGAAGGAGCATCAGCATGAGGATGACGAAGCGGGTCTGGGGGATCGTCACATGGCGGATGCGCTGGAGGAGGCTCGCGCCGTCCAGCTCGGCGGCCTCGTACAGTTCGCCGGGGATGGACTGGAGCGCGGCCAGGTAGATCAGGACGGTGCCGCCCATGTTGGCCCAAGTGGCCACGATGACCAGGGAGATGAGGGCGGTGTCGGCGCCGTTGGACCAGTTCGAGGTGGGCAGGTGCAGGAACCGCAGCGCCTCGTTGGCGAGGCCGGTCCCGGGGTCGTAGAACCACTTCCACAGCAGGGCGCTGACCACCGGCGGGATCATCACGGGCAGATAGACCACGACTCGGAAGAAGGCCTTCGCGTGTCTCAGCTCGTTGAGCACCAGGGCGAGTACGAAGGGGATCGCGAAGCCGATCAGCAGGGCCAGCACGGTGAAGGTGAGGGTGTTGCGCCAGGCCGCCGTGAACTCCGGGTCGTGCCACACGCGGCTGAAGTTGTCGGTTCCGACCCACTCGGGTGACGAGCCCGGCGTGTACTTCTGGAAGGCGATCACGATGGCGCGGAGCGCCGGGTACCAGGAGAACACGGCGAAGCAGAGAAGGCCGCCGAGGAGGAAGGCGTGGGCTCGGAGTTGGTCGGTGCGGCGGCGCCGCCTCCGGTCCCCTGCCGGGGGCGGCGCCTTGACCGGTCGTACGGGGATCGTTTCGACCGGTCGTCGATGGGCCGTCCTGGTCATCGGGGTCAGCCCCGGGCCAGGATGCCGTCGATCTTCGCGGAGGCGTCCTTCAGGAGCCCGTCGATGTCGGCGTCCTTCTTGGTGAGGACGGCGGAGACGGCGCCGTCGAGGACGGAGTAGATCTGCTGGGCGTGCGGTGGCTCGATCTTCATGTCGAGGTCCTGGTTGCCGTCGAGGAAGGCCTGGTAGTTCTCCACCGGGACATTGGCGTTGGCCTTCTTGACCTGCTGGTCCTTGGTGTCGGCGGCGCCGGTGAACAGACGCGGTTCGGGGAGGCCGACCGGGGCGTCGCTCTTCTTGGCGCGGGCGTAGTCGCCGAGGAAGCCGTCTCCGGGGGTGAGGAACATGTGGTCGAGCCACTTCAGTCCGGCGCGGATCTGGGCGGGGCTCGCCTTCTTGCTGAACATGTAGCCGTCCCCGCCGATGAGCGTGCCCTGTCCGCCGGGCATGGGGGCGAGGGCGAGGTCCTGATACTCGCCGCCCTTCTCCTTCACCAGGATCGGGATGTTGTCGGGCGCGGAGAGGTACATGCCGAGCTTGCCCGAACCCATCATCTGCTGGACGTCGTTGATGACGAGGAGCTGCTTGCTGCCCATCGAGTCGTCGGTCCAGCGCATGTCGTGCAGGTTCTGGAGGACGGCCCGGCCCTCGGGGGTGTCGACGGTGGCCTTCTTGCCGTCGTCGCTCACGACGTCGCCGCCCTGGGAGTACAGCTCGGCGGTGAAGTGCCAACCGCCCTGGTTCTGGGCGCTGTAGTCGGCGTAGCCGACGGTGCCGTCGCCGAGGGCGGCGATCTTCTTGGCGGCGGCGCGGAGTTCGTCCCAGGTGGCCGGGGGCCGGTCGGGGTCGAGGCCGGCCTTCTCGAAGAGGGCGCGGTTGTAGATCAGCCCCATGGAGTAGCCGGTGCGCGGGATCCCGTAGACCTTGCCGTCGACCGTGTACACGTCCCTCAGCTGCTGCTGGATGGTGTCGTAGCTCTTCAACTCCTTGACGTACGACGTCAGATCAGCGGCCTGGTTGATGTCGACGACGTGCTTGGCGTCGGTGAAGTACGTGTAGAAGACGTCCTCCATCTGCCCGCCGGCGAGCTTGGCGTCGAAGGTCTTCGGGTCCTGGCAGGGGAAGGCGTCGTGGGTGACGACGTCGATGTCCGGGTTCTGCTTCTCGAAGGCGGCGACGTCCTCCTCGAAGAACGCCCGGTCGACCTTGGCGCTCTTGGGCGGCATGCAGTTGACCGTGATACGGGTCTTGCCGCTCCCCGAGTCGTCGTCCGACCCGCAGGCGGAGGCGGTGAGGACGAGGGAGCAGATGCTGAGCGCGACGAACGTACGGCGGAACCCGGTGCTTCTCATCGGTGGACCCCTCTGGGCATGAGCAAGGAGGGCACGGCGACGGGCGGAGCAAGCCCGCCGTGCTGGCGCCGCACACTCAAGCACCGGCGACATCTGTACGCAAGATGTCGCGCAGAATATGGAATTATTCGACAGGCGGGTGGATCTCAGCTACGAGGCGCCTGGGCCGTGGAGCCCCGGACCACCAGTTCCGGCTCGAAGAGCAACTCCTCCGGGGTCACGGACCCGCCGCCGATCTGTGTGTTCAGCAGTTCCACGGCCGCCCGGCCCATGGCCTCGATGGGCTGGCGGACCGTGGTCAGCGGGGGTTCCGTGCAGTTCATGAACGCGGAGTCGTCGTAGCCGACGACCGACACCTGCGCGGGGACCTGGAGTCCCTTGCGGCGGGCGGCCCGGACCGCGCCGAGGGCGAGCGGGTCGCTGGCGCAGATGATCCCGGTGACCCCCCGGTCGATCAGCCGGGAGGCGGCGGCATGACCGCCCTCGATGGAGAACATGGCCCGGGCGACATGCTCGTCGGGGAGCTCCCCCAGAGCGCGGGCGGCGGCGAGCTTGCGCGCCGACGGCACATGGTCGTCGGGTCCCAGCACCAGCCCGATGCGCTCATGGCCCAGCGAGGCGAGATGGCGCCAGGCCTGCTCGACGGCGACCGTGTCGTCGCAGGACACCCCGGGGAAGCCGAGGTCGGCGATGGACGCGTTGACGAGGACGACCGGGATGTTGCGGTCGGCCAGCAGCCGGTAGTGGTCGTGCGGGGCGTCGGCCTGGGCGTACAGGCCGCCGGCGAAGACGACGCCGGAGACCTGCTGCTGGAGCAGCAGCGCCACGTAGTCCGCCTCGGAGACGCCGCCCCTGGTCTGTGTGCACAGCACCGGGGTCAGGCTGAGCTGGGCCAGCGCCCCGCCGATGACCTCGGCGAACGCCGGGAAGATCGGGTTCTGCAGCTCGGGCAGCACGAGGCCCACGAGCCGCGCGCGCTCCCCGCGCAACTGTGTGGGCCTCTCGTAGCCGAGCACGTCCAGGGCGCTGAGCACCGCCTGGCGGGTGGTCTCGGAGACTCCGGGCTTGCCGTTGAGCACCCGGCTGACCGTGGCCTCGCTGACCCCGACCTTCTTCGCCACCTCGGCAAGTCGTCGCGTCATGCGCGCAAGAATAGCGCAAGAAACGCAAACGGCTTGCGTTCCTGTTGTCGGCCCTTGCGTGCTTTCCAGCGCTCCGGAGTGCCGCTACTTCGCCGCCCACAGACCGCGGACGTGCCCGAGGTGACGTGTCATCACTGCGCGCGTCGCCTGCTCGTCGCGTGCGATCAGCGCGTCGATGAGTTCGAGGTGCTCCTCGGCGGAGGCCAGCAGACGGCCGGCCTCGACCAGTGCCGTGAGCCCGTAGAGGCGGGACCGCTTGCGCAGGTCGCCGACGACCTCGACGAGATGGGCGTTGCCGGCGAGGGCGAGCAGGCCCAGGTGGAAGCGGGTGTCGGCCTCGACGTACGCCACGAGGTCGCCGGCCGCCGCGGCCCGCACGATCTCCCGGGCCGCCGGGCGCAGCGCCTCCAGCGAGACCGGGTCGGCGGTCCTGGCCAGCTCCGTCACCGTGGGGATCTCGATGAGCGCACGGATGTGGGTGTACTCGTCGAGCTGTCTGTCGGAGACGGCGGTGACCCGGAAGCCCTTGTTGGGGACGGTGTCGACCAGGCCCTCCTTGGCCAGGTCCAGCATCGCCTCGCGCACCGGCGTCGCCGAGACACCGAAGCGGGCTGCGAGGGTCGGCGCCGAGTACACCTCGCCGGGCAGCAGTTCACCGGCGACCAGTGCGGCCCGCAGGGCGTCGGCGACCCGTTCCCGGTAGCTGCTCTTCTTGCCGCCGAGAACGGGCAGGGCCGGGGCGGTGGCAGGGGTGGGGGCGCTGGTGCGCTGGGCAGCCATGAGGGCGGTCTCCTAGTGGTGCAATGTCACGCGACATCGTCATTATCGGCCTCCGGAGAACCTGCCAGGACGCCAAGGGCGGCCGGGGGAACGCCTAGAGGACGAACCCGGCCGGGAAGGGGTCGGTCGGATCGAGCAGATACTGGGCGGTGCCCGTGATCCAGGCCCGGCCGGTGAAGCTGGGCAGGACGGCGGGGATCCCGGCGACCTCGGTGGTACCGAGGAGGCGGCCGGTGAACTGTGTCCCGATGAAGGACTCGTTCACGAACTCGGTGTTCAGGGGGAGTTCGCCGCGCGCGTGGAGCTGGGCCATGCGCGCGCTGGTGCCGGTGCCGCAGGGTGAGCGGTCGAACCAGCCGGGGTGGATCGCCATCGCGTGCCGGGAGTGCCGGGCGGTGGCGCCGGGGGCGTACAGGTGGACGTGGTGACAGCCGCGGATCGAGGGGTCCTCCGGGTGGACGGGCTCCTCCTCGGCGTTGATCGCCTCCATGAGGGAGAGGCCGGCCTGGAGGATGTCGTCCTTGCGGGAGCGGTCGAAGGGCAGCCCGAACTCCTCCAGCGGCAGGATGGCGTAGAAGTTGCCACCGTATGCCAGGTCATATGTCACCGTGCGCCCGTCGGCGAGTGCGATCTTGCGGTCGAGGCTCACGGAGAAGGACGGCACGTTCTTGAGCGTGACCGTCTTCGCGGCGCCGTCCTCGACCTCGACCTCGGCGACGACGAGTCCCGCCGGGGTGTCGAGCCGGATGGTGGTGACCGGCTCGACGACCTCGACCATGCCGGTCTCCACCAGCACGGTGGCCACCCCGATGGTGCCGTGTCCGCACATCGGCAGATAGCCGGAGACCTCGATGTAGATGACGCCCCAGTCGCAGTCCGGGCGGGTGGGCGGCTGGAGGATGGCGCCGCTCATCGCCGAGTGGCCGCGGGGTTCGTTCATCAGGAGCTGCTTGATGTCGTCGCGGTGCTCACGGAAGTACAGCCGCCGCTCGTTCATGGTCGCGCCGGGGATCGTGCCGATGCCGCCGGTGATCACGCGGGTGGGCATGCCCTCGGTGTGCGAGTCGACGGCGTGCAGGACGAGTTTGCTGCGCATGACGCTCCTGATGAACCTGGGGGATCCGATGGGACGGTCAGGCGAGTCCGGCGGCGACCGCCCGCTCGGTTGCCGCGCGCACCGCGGCCTCCTGCTCGGGCAGCAGCGGGACGCGCGGCGGACGGACGGGGCCGCCGTGCCGGCCGACGATGTCCATGGACAGCTTGATGGACTGGACGAACTCGACCTTGGAGTCCCAGCGCAGCAGCGGGTGCAGCTGCTCGTACAGCTTCTTCGCGGTGGCCAGGTCGCCCGCAACGGCCGCCCGGTAGAGCTCCACGCTCGCGCGGGGCAGCGCGTTCGGGTAGCCCGCCACCCAGCCCTTGGCACCGGCGATCGCCAGCTCCAGGAGGACGTCGTCGGCGCCGATCAACAGGTCCAGCCCGGGGGCGAGTTCGGCGATCCGATAGGCGCGGCGGACATCGCCGGAGAACTCCTTGACCGCGTGGATGTGGCCCTCGGCGTGCAGCTTTGCCAGCAGCTCCGGGACCAGGTCGACCTTGGTGTCGATGGGGTTGTTGTACGCCACGACCGGGACGCCCGCCTTCGCGACCTCGGCGTAGTGGGCCAGCACGGACCGCTCGTCGGCGCGGTAGGCGTTGGGCGGCAGCAGCATCACGGAGGCGCAGCCGGCGTCCCTGGCCTGCTCGGCCCAGCGGCGGGCCTCGGCGGAGCCGTAGGCGGCGACACCCGGCATCACGCGCTCCCCTCCGATGGCCGCCACGGCCGTCTCGACGACCTTGGCCCGCTCCTCGGGGGTGAGGACCTGGTACTCGCCGAGGGATCCGTTCGGTACGACGCCGTCGCAGCCGTTCTCGACCAGCCAGACGCAGTGCTCGGCGAACTTGTCGAGGTTGACGGAGAGGTCGTCGTTCAGCGGGAGGGCGGTGGCGACGAGGACGCCGCGCCAGGGGCGGCTGCCGGTGTTCTCGGTGCTGGTCATCTGGGATCCCGTCTCATCAATAGGGTGTGACATTTTACTGGTGGCTCAGCCGTTCTCGGGCTCGGCGGCCAGGACGCCGAGGGGCACGGGTCCGGCGAACGGGCGACGCGTCGGCGTGAGCGCGCACCCGGCGAGCCCCGCGACCGCGGGTCCGCACACCCGTCCCTGACACCAGCCCATCCCGGCCCGCGTCAGCAGTTTCACGGTCCGTACGTCCCCGGCGCCGAGCTCGTCGACGGCCTCGCGGATCGCACCCCCGGTGACCTCCTCGCAGCGACAGACGACGGTGTCGTCGGTGATCCGCTCGGTCCAGTGGGCGGGCGGTGCGTGGACGGCGTCGAGCGCGGCGAAGAACGCGCGCAGCCGGGTACGGGTCCGCGCGGCCGCGGCCCAGTCGCGCGCGTCGGGCTCGATGCCGCGCAGACGCGCCGCGATCGACCGGCCGGCGATGTGCCCCTCGGCGAGGGAGAGGGCGGAGCCGCCGATGCCGGTGGTCTCGCCCGCGGCCCAGACGCCGGGGACGTCGGTGCGCTGCTCGTCGTCGACGTGCACGTCCATCCCGTCGAGCCGGCAGCCCAGCGTCTCCGCGAGGTCGGTGTGCGGGAGCATGCCGTGCCCCACGGCGAGGGTGTCGCAGGCGATGCGGCGCTCGGTGCCGGACCTGACCCGCCCGTCGGCGTCGAGCGCGGCGACGGTCACCGCCTCCAGACACTGCGCGCCGTGCGCCTCGACGACGGTGTGGCGGACGAGGGTGCGCACCCGGTGCCGGAGCAACTGGGCCGCGTACCGGGCGCCTTCGGCGACTTTGCCGGGCTGGACCGCCAGGGCGCGGGTCCGCCGTACGAAGTCCTTCGGGTCGGCGGACTCGACCAGCGCGGCCACCTCCACCCCGGCCGCGGCGAGACCCGTGGCGACGGGGAGCAGCAGCGGGCCGGTGCCGGCGACCACGGCGGTGCTTCCGGATACGGCGAGGGTGCCCTTGAGCATGGCCTGGGCGCCGCCCGCGGTGACGACGCCGGGCAGGGTCCAGCCGGGGAACGGCAGGACCTTCTCGTAGCCGCCGGTGGCAAGGAGGACGGCGTCGGCGCGGACCGCGACGGGGTGCTCCTACTCGGGGCCGAGCAGGGCGTGCACGGTGAAGCCGACGTCCTGCCGCTCGACGAACCACACGTGATGATCCGTCAAGTGCCGTACCGCGCCCTCCTGTACGTGGGCTTGCAGGCCGTCCCTCAGCCGCTCCCAGGTGCGCCATTGGTGGTGCAGGGCCTGCGGGCGGCGGGCCCGGAGGCCTGCGGCGGGCCGGCGGTAGAACTGTCCGCCGGCTTCCGCGGCCGAGTCGATCAGGGTGACCCGTACGCCCCGTGACGCGGCGGCGACGACGGCGGCGAGCCCGGCGGGGCCCGCGCCGATCACAGCGAGGTGCGGCCGGTCAGCCATCGTGGCCCGTCCCCTCCTGCGTACGGATCGCGTCGCCCGGGTGCAACGGCACCAGGCACGCCCGTCGGTTGGGGCGGTCGTTGACGGTCACCAGGCAGTCGAAGCAGACGCCGATGCCGCAGAAGACGCCGCGCGGCCGGCCCTCTCCGCGGGTGGTGCGCCAGGAGGTGACACCGGCGGCCCAGAGCGCTGCGGCGACGGTCTGTCCGGGCAGCGCCTCGATCTCGCGGCCGTCGAGGGTGACAATGAAGGCCGGGTCCGGCCGGGCGTCGGCCAGTTCGAGCGGGGATCTCACGCGGTCTCCTCCACGGGGGCCGGGAAGCGGTCGGGTCGGAACGGCGTCAGGTCCAGCTCGGGCGTCTTCGCGGTCAGCGCCTGGGCGATCAACTGCCCGGTGCCGGTGGCCAGTCCGATGCCCGCGCCCTCGTGCCCGCAGGCGTGGTGCAGGCCGGGGACGCGCGGGTCGGGGCCGATCGCGGGGAGGTGGTCGGGCATGTACGGGCGGAATCCGAGGTAGGCGCGCATCGCCCGGACGTCCGTGAGGAACGGGAACAGCCGGGTCGCGCCCGCCGCAAGGGCCCGTAGGACCGGCAGCGAGAACGACCGGTCGAAGCCGACCCGTTCCCGGCTCGCGCCGATCAACACCGGCCCCGCAGCCGTCCCTTCCACGACCGGCGAGGTCTGCAGCGCGGCCGAGTCGCTGGCCACGTCGGCCACGTAGTCGGCGGCGTACACCTTGTGCCGGACCATCCGCGGAAGGGGTTCGGTGACCAGGACGAAGCCGCGCCGCGGGAGGACGGGCAGGTGGGTTCCCGCGAGCGCGGCCAGTTCGGCGCCCCAGGTGCCGGCCGCATTGACGACCGCCGGGGCATGGATGTCGCCCCGGTCCGTGCGGACGCCGCACACCGCGCCGTCCGGGGTGAGCAGTACGTCCGTGACGGTCCGGCCGGTGAACAGCCGTGCGCCGGAGGCGCGGACGAGGTGGGCGGCGGCCAGTGCGGGCATGACCTGGCAGTCCTGCGGATAGAGCACCCCGCCGGGCAGACCGGGGGCGAGGTGCGGTTCGAGGTCGTACAGCCTGTCTCCTACGACGGTTTCGGCGGCGACCCCGGCGGCGCGCTGTGTGTCGGCGAACCGCTCGAGCGCGACGAGTCCGTCCGGCGTCGAGGCGACGACCACACCGCCCTTGGCCTCGTACTCGACGGCCTCCCCCAGCTCCTCGGCGAGGTCCGCCCACAGGCGCCCCGACAGCAGGGCCAGGTCCAGTTCCGGTCCGGGTTCCTTGTCGGAGACGAGGAGGTTGCCCTCACCGGCTCCGGTCGTGCCGCCGGCCACCGGACCACGGTCCACGGTGATGACGTCGAGGCCCGCCCGGGCCGCGTACAGGGCGCAGGCAGCGCCCACCATTCCGGCTCCGACGACCACGACATCGCAGGTCAGTCGCTTACTCACGGCAGTACTATGTCACATACCTCTCTATCTGGGAACGCCACCACGCAGAGGAAGACGCCGCGGGGTGAGTGCGGCGGGGGCACCCCCACACAGGGGTGCCCCTCGTCAGACCCGGCTCCCGGTCGCGGTGTCGGAGGCCAGTCGCTGGGCGACGTAGATCGGGACGACGGAGAGCAGGACGAGCACCGCCGCCACCACGTTGACCACCGGGGCCTGTTGAGGCCGTGTCATGTTGTTGAAGATCCAGATCGGCAGGGTCTCGACACCCGGTCCGGCGGTGAACGTGGTCACCACGACCTCGTCGAAGGAGAGCGCGAAGGCGAGCAGTGCGCCCGCGAGGAGCGCCGAGCGCACCAGCGGGAAGGTGACGTCCACGAAGGCGCGGAAGGTGTGGGCACCGAGGTCCATCGCCGCCTCCTCGTACGAGCCCGAGGTGCGTCGCAGCCGCGCGACGACGTTGTTGAACACGACGACGATGCAGAAGGTGGCGTGCCCGACGACCACGGTGAACAGCCCCAGACCGACCCCCAGCGGCTCAAGTACCGTGCCGAACGCCGAGTTGAGCGCGATGCCCGTGACGATGCCGGGCAGCGCGATCGGCAGGACGACCACGAAGGAGATGGCGTCGCGGCCGAAGAAGCGGTGCCGGGCGACGGCGAAGGCGATCAGCGTGCCCAGCACCAGTGCGATCGCGGTGGCCCCGAGGCCCGCCTTCACCGAGACCCACAGCGCCTCGCGGGCGCCCTCGTTCTTCCAGGCGACCGACCACCAGTGCCCTGTCAGCCCCTGCGGGGGCCAGCTCGCGCTCCGGTCGGGGTTGAAGGAGTTGACGAGGACGAGCACGAGCGGGACGTAGATCACCGCGAAACCGAACCCGGCGGCGACGCGCAGGGCGATACGCGCGGAACGGGAGAGCTGCATGACATACCACCCCCTTTCTTCGAAAGCCTCGTCAGAGGCTGCTCAGTGCGCCCGTGCGGCGCATCGCCAGCAGGTACAGCACGATGACGACCACCGGGACCGTGCCCAGCGCGGCGGCCATCGGCAGATTGAGTTCGATGTTGGAGTAGACGAGGTTGCCGATCAGCTGCGTCTTGCCGCCGACGATCTGCACGGTGATGTAGTCACCGAGGCTCAGCGAGAACGTGAACACGGACCCGGCCGCCACCGACGGCAGCACCATCGGCAGCACCACCGACCGGAAGGTCCGCCCGCCGTTCGCCCCCAGATCCGCCGACGCGTCGAGCAGGTTGGCGGGCAGCTGCTCCAGTGCCGTGTGGATCGGCAGGATCATGTACGGCAGCCAGAGGTACGTCAGCGTGAGCACCGCGGCGGTCAGCCCGTACCCCGGGCCACTGAGCCCGAACGGCTTCAGCATCCAGTCGGCGAGCCCTCCCTCGGAGAGGATCAGCCGCCAGGCGTACACCTTGACCAGGTAACTCGCCCACAGCGGGGTGAGGATGGCGACCACGAGCAGGGGGCGCCACCGGGGCTCGGCGACACGCGCAGTGAAGAAGGCGAGCGGGAAGGCGATCACCGCGCACAGGGCGGTGACGGCCAGGGCGACACCGATGCTCCGCAGGATCACCTGCCGGAACACCGGTGTCGTGAACAGGGCGTGGAAGTTGTCCGTCGACCAGACCTTCACGACCTCGGAGGTGAAGGAGTTCGTCGTCCAGAACGCGGAGACGAACAGCACGCTCAGCGAGCCGAGATAGAGCACGGCCAGCCACAGCAGCGGCGCCGCCAGCAGGAGGGCCAGTCGGAGACGGGGGCGGCGGTGCAGCGCCCCCGCGGTCCGGGTCGGTACGGTCACGCCTCAGCCCTTGATCTCGGTCCAGGCCTGGACCCACTTCGCGTACGGCACGCACGTGACGTCGGTGCGGCCGTCGAGACACTGCTCGATGGGCGTGTTCCAGAAGGCGATGTTCTTCCAGTAGCTCTCGTCGGTGGCGTGGTAGGTCGTGCAGAAGCTCTTGTCGCTGGTCAGGGCGCAGGCCTCGGAGTTGGCGGGCGCCTCCCCGAAGTACTCGGCGACCTGGGCGTTGGTGTCCGGCGAGACGATCCAGTCGAGCCACTTGTAGGCGCAGTTGGGGTGCTTGGCCTTGGCCGAGATCATCCAGGTGTCGGACCAGCCGGTGGAGCCCTCCTTCGGCACGAACGCCTTGACCTCGGCGCCCTCGTCGGCGGTGAGGTTGGCGATGACCTGCCAGGTGGTGCCGACGACGGAGTCACCGCTCTTGAAGGCGGAGATCTCCTTGAGGTAGTCGCTCCAGTACTCGCCGACGTTGGCGTTCTGCTGCTTCAGCAGGTCCACGGCGGCGTCGAACTGCTTCTGGTCCAGGGCGTAGGGGTCCTTGATGCCGAGGTCGGGCTCGGTCGCCTTCAGGTACAGCGCGGCGTCGGCGATGTAGATGGGCGAGTCGTACGCGGTGACGTGGCCCTTGTACTTCGACGCGTCGTCGAAGACCGCGGCCCAGGAGGTCGGCGCGGGGGTGACCTTCTCGGTGTTGTACATCAGCAGGTTGGCGCCGCGGCCGTGCGGGATGCCGTACATCTGGCCGTCGACGGAGTTCCAGTCGCCGTCCTTCAACCCGCTGAAGATGTCCTTGTAGTTGGGGACGAGGTCGGTGTTGACCGGTGCCGCGTCTCCGGAGGCTATGAGGCGCAGGGAGGCGTCGCCGGAGGCGGAGACGGCGTCGTACTGGCCGGTCTTCATCAGCTTGACCATCTCGTCGGAGCTGGCGGCGGTCTTGGCGTTGACCTGGCATCCGGTCCGCTTCTCGAAGTCGCTGACCCAGTCGACCTTCGGGTCGTTGGAACCGTCCTCGACATAGCCGGCCCAGGCGATGAGGTTGACCTCGCCCTCGGTCTTGCCGAGCTTCGACTGCGCCTTCAGATCAGGGGGGTTGAGGCCGGTGGCCGAGGAGCCGTTGCCGCCGTCGTCGGAGGATCCGCAGGCGGTGACGGCGAGGAGCAGTGCGGCGGCCGCGGCCGCCTTGAGGGTGAGGCGCACGACGTACTCCATACGTGAGGGGACGAGCGAAGCTGGGCGTCAGTCGGGGACGGGCACGGCGACGGCATGGCGACGGTGCCATTGCAGTCGCACCCGTGTGCCGCGGTAGGCGGCGACGTCCTCGGAGGAGGTCTCCAGGTTCTGCTGGAGCGCGATGAGCCGGCCGCCGTTGTCGAGGTCGACGAGGAAGCGGGTCGCGTCGCCCAGGTAGACGACCTCGGCGACCGTGCCGACGGCGGTGGAGTGCTCCGGTTCGTCGGCCTCGGCGCAGTCCTTCAGGACGCGGATCTTCTCGGGGCGGATGCTGTAGGTGCCCGGGGTGCCGACGATCCGGTGGGCGGACTCGCCTTCGAGGAGGTTGGAGGTGCCGACGAAGGACGCCACGAAGGGGGTCGCGGGGCGTTCGTAGATCTCGGCCGGGGTGCCGACCTGTTCGATGCGGCCCTGGTGGAAGACGGCGATCCGGTCGCTCATCGTCAGGGCCTCCTCCTGGTCATGGGTGACGAAGACGAAAGTGATGCCGACCTCGCGCTGGAGCGCCTTGAGTTCGACCTGCATCTGTTCGCGCAGCTTGAGGTCGAGGGCGCCGAGCGGTTCGTCGAGCAGCAGCACGCCGGGGCGGCCGATGAGGGCGCGGGCGAGGGCGACGCGCTGGCGCTGGCCGCCGGAGAGCTGGCCGGGGCGCCGCTTGCCGAACCCTTCGAGGCGGACCTCGGCGAGTGCCTTGCGGGCCCGTACCAGCCGTTCCGCCCTGGGCACCTTGCGGACCTTCAGCGGGTAGGCGACGTTCTGCTCCACGGTCATGTGCGGGAACAGGGCGTAGTCCTGGAAGACGGTGTGGACGTCCCGCTCGAAGGGTGCGAGGCCGGTGACCTCCTGCCCGGCGAGTTCGATGCGCCCCTCGGTCACGGCCTCGAACCCGGCGATCATGCGCAGGACCGTGGTCTTGCCGGAACCGGAGGGTCCGAGCATCGAGAAGAACTCCCCGTTCCGGATCTCCAGGTCGACCCCGGCCACGGCGGTCGTCTCGCCGAACGACTTCCGCAGACCCTGCAGCCGGATCGCCATTCCCTCCATGGGCGGGAACCTTTCTGGAGCTGTCCTGCGTTGAACTGTTGACCTGAAACATATGAAGTCATAGTTCAAAGCTCAAGGCCCCCTTAGGGTAAAGCTTGAGTCAATGCGCAAGGTGGTGCCCGTGAAGCAGCAGCACATGAACGGCGGCGCCCGCAGAGCCGTCTTCGCCCCGGTCGACAGCCGGGCGCGCGTGGACACGGTCGTACGACGGATCGGCGACGCCATCGAGCTCGGGCTGCTCGCCGACGGGGAGCAGCTGCCGGGCGAGAGCGAGCTCGCCGGGCAGCTCGGGGTCTCCACGGTGACCTTGCGGGAGGCACTGATGGCGCTGCGCCAGCAGGGACTGGTCACCACCCGCCGGGGCCGCGGCGGCGGTTCCTTCGTCTCCCTTCCCGAACTCCCCGGCGAGGACCGGCTCAGGGTCCGGCTGCGCGGCTGGAGCACCGAGGAGCTGCGCGACCTGGGCGACCACTGGGCGGCCCTGTCCGGTACGGCGGCCCGGCTCGCCGCCGAGCGCACGGACCCCGACGACCTCGTACAACTGCGCCGTACGTCCGAGGAGTTGGCGCAGGCCGCGGACGCGGCGGCGCGCAGCCGGGTGTACGGGCGGTTCCATGTGGAGCTCGCCGCGGCCGCGCAGTCGGCGCGGCTCACCCGGGAGCAGGTGGCGCTGCAGACGGAGGTCGGGGCGCTGCTGTGCCTTGTGCTCGGGGACGACGAATATCGTGAAGAGGTGTCCGAGCGACTCCGATTCGTCATCTCGGCCGTGCAGGATGGGGCCCACGAATCGGCCAGGGAACTCGCCGAGCGGTGCGTCCAGGAGTCGACGTCGCGGCTGATCGCCCTGCGTCTGACGCTGTAGCCGCACCGGCCGCCCGGTCCCCCGTCCGCAGGAGGGCATCCATGAGCCTGGCGACGGCAACACGCGACAAGGCGCCCGAGGAATCGGTCACGGCCCGGGTCCGCGAGGCCCTGGAGGCGGTGTTCGAAACCGTGGCGGCGACCCGTGGCGACACGACGGCCCTGCTGGAGCGAGTGGCCGCACAGGGCCGCCGCCCGGCGACCGTGGACCTCGCCGCGCTCCGCCCCGGCCTCCATCTGCGGCTCGCCCGCGAGGAGTTGGTCTCCGGGGTCGGCTTCGTCGCCGCGCCGGGGCTGCTGGGCGACGTGCCGGCGTGGCTGGAGTGGTGGCAGTCAGGGCGGGACGGGGACGTACGTCCGCTGCTCCTGGACCTCGATCCCGAGCACTCGGCGTACGCCGACTACACGCACTGGGACTGGTTCGCCCTCCCCCGCGACACCGGGGAGCGCGCGGTGGCCGGTCCCTACGTCGACTACCTCTGTTCCGACGAGTACAGCCTCACCCTGTCCGCACCGGTGCAGGTGGCGGGGCGGTTCGCCGGGGTGGCCGCCGCGGACGTGTATCTGCGGCACTTCGAGGCGGCCGTCATGCCGATGCTGCGCCGGCTGCCCGGTCCGGCGCGGCTGGTGAACGCGCGCGGCCGGGTCGCGGCCTCGACCGACCCCCGGCATCTGGTCGGTTCGCTCAGCAAGGGGCCGGACTTCGCGCGGGCGCTCGCGTCGGGCCGCCCGGGGCACACCGACGGGCTGCGGCTGGTGCCGTGCGACGGGGTGCCCCTGGTGCTGGTGACCGCCGTTCGGTGACCGGGGGCGGGGGCCGACACGATCACGCCGAAGGTGCGCGGCAGTCGGCCGGCCGGCGGCCGTCAGGGCCGGGAATGCCAGGACGTCCCCCGCACTCACTCCGCTGCGGGGACCACCGTCAGGTGGGCGGCGGAACGGCGTGCGCCGCGGGACCTGGCCGGCGTGGGGCGCGTCTCGCGGAGTACCAGGGTCAGGCGGGTGTAGCCCAGCTCCCGGAGAGTGGAGGACGTCTCGTCGACGACACGGCAGTCGGTGGCGCCCCAGCGCGGGTCGGGGTGCAGGACCGGGCGGACCCCGCCGTCGTGGGCGAAGGCCCGCTCGCCGACCGCGCGGATCCAGTGCGGCAGACCGTGCCGGTAGGCGGCCTCCATGATGGGGTCCTGGGCGATGTCCCGGCGGATCGACTGCAGCCCCTGGTCATGGCCGTGGCGCTCCACGGCGGCCGCGAAGTGGGCGAGCATCGGCAGGCACCAACTGGACTCGTGCTCACCGAGAACCGTGCCCGCGTCCGGGTGGAACAGGACGAACCTGAGGAAGTTGTCGTCGGGCATGGCGGTGGGATGCGGGCCCACACCACGGAAAAGTGTCTCGAAAGCAGTGTTCGACAGCACGACGTCCCACCGGTGGTCGAGAACGACCGAGGGAAAGGGGACCGCTTCCAGGAGGGTGGCGTAGTCCTGCAGATACGCCCGGGCCTCAAGACTCTCGGGGACGGGCCGCGGCTCCGGCCGCTGCCCTCCTGCCTGTTGTGCCATCGGGAGGTCACCCCTCTTGCCTATGCGGCCTTCACGCGGCGCCCTGATCCTGCTGCCCGGGCGCGAGGCGTGTCAACTATCGTGGCATTTCGTGCCTGTTGACGGCTGAAATTGGCCACAGTTGTGGCGAGACCTGGATGTAAGTTCGAACGAGGGGCTACTCTCCCGGGAGTTCACGGCAACCGCTTGTGATGATCTTCTTGTGAGAAGCCAGTGAGAGACGTAGGAGATCTGTCGGTGACGGATGGCTTCGCGAGTCCGGCCGCCGCGGTGACGGCTGCGCTGCCGGGCGTCGTCGCCCGGGTCACCGTGCTCGCCGACCGGCTCGGTGTGCCGCATGCGGAGGTCTTCCACACCGGCCGCCTGTCGGTGGCCTCCGGCGTCCCCGAGCCCGTGGTGAAGTCCCTGCTCAGCGGCCGCCCCGCGGGCGAACCCGACGTACAGGCCCGTTTCCTGCAGCGCCTGGACCTGCTGCGCCGCACCCGGCTCAAGCCCAACGGCCGCAAGTACACCCAGCAGGAGATCGCCGACGGCGCCTTCATGTCACGGCAGCAGGCGGGTGCCCTCATCAACGGCGACCGGCGTCCCACCATGGAGCACTGCGACGCCATCCAGCGCTTCTTCCGTGTGCACGCCGGTTTCCTCACGGCCGAGGACCCCGAGGCGCTCGCCGGGGCCCTGCAGCGCACGGAGCAGGAGCTTCTGCAGAAGCTGGCCGACCGTGAGAAGGAGGCGACGGCGACGGCAGGCGATCCGCTGGAGCGGCTGCTGCAGGACCACGGCGTCCGCGGGATCGCCTGGCGGGCGGCACAGCTGCCCACCGACCAGCACCGAGACAAGGTCGCCGAATGGCTGGACATGCTCCTGGAGAGCGTCAAACGGCCCGAGTCGTGAGCCGGGGGGTAACTGTGGGCATCGGTAGGGAAATGCGCCGCCTGTGCGGCGAGCTGGTAGCGGAACTCACCCTCCCCGCACCGGCGCGTCCGGCGGACCTGTACACCGAACTCTGCGCGGCGATGAGCCGGCGCCGCGGCCGCCCGGTCCACTTCCGTACGGCCGCGTTCCCGCCCGACACCGCGAGCGGGCTGTGGCTCGACATGGCCGACCAGGACCTCGTCGTCGTGGAGGAACGCACGGCTCCCGGCCACCAGTTGGTCATCCTCGGCCACGAGCTGTGGCACATGAAGGCCGGGCACTGCAGTCACCATGTCGAGGGCGCCGCGGTCGCGGCCCGCATGCTCAGCGACGACGCCGACCTGCGGGCCACGGTCCTGAAGGTCGCCGCCCGCAGCCGCTTCGACCAGGCCGACGAGAAGGAGGCCGAACGCTTCGGCCTGCTTCTCGCCAGCAAGTGCCTGACCTGGCTGGACGGTTCGCCGACGCGGGGGCCGGTTCAGCGCGACCGTCTCGCGGGCCGTATCGAGGCGTCGCTGGGTTACCTCGGTCCGCAGAGCTGACCGGCACCGCCGCCGGTCAGGTCGCGCTGCGTTCGCTCGCCTCGCGCAGGTCGCGTTGGGTGGCACGGCTGAGCGGGATGCCGGGCCGTCCCTCGCACAGCAGCTCGCGCCAGTGCTCACGGCTCCAGTCCGCCGGAGCCGTGGTCGCGGTGAACTCCTCGACCAGGGAGACGAAACGCCCCGGATCGGCGTGGAACGGGAAGTGCCCCGCCCCTTCGAAGATCTCCAGCCGGCTCCCCGGCATCGCCTCGTGCGCCCCGAACGCGTGCCGCACCGGCACCACACTGTCCCGGTCGCCCCACAGCAGCATCGTCGGCATGCCCTCGGTCAGATAGCACCGGTCGAGCATGGTCACCACCTGCCCCCGCCAGTCGACCACCGCGCGCAGCGTGCGGATGAAGGCGTTGCGTGAGGTCTCGTCCGGCAGCGCGTCCACGAGGTTCAGCAGGTCGGGTGCGTCCTGCCCGAGATCGGTGTCGAGCAGCTTCATCAGCCCTACGGCGAGCCCCACTTGCCACCGCATCCCCGGCAGCCGCAACGACGACAGCATCAGATGGGCCCCGGGCAGCGACACCATCCGCAGCACGGGATTCACCTCGCGCCCCACGCCGCCCGCGCTGACCAGAATGAGCCGCTCGGTGCGCTCGGGGAACTGATAGGCGAACTGCATGGCCACACCACCGCCCAGCGAGTGCCCGACGAGAGTCGCCGACTCGATGCCGAGGGTGGTCAGCAGATCGCGCACCCCGTTGGCGTACGCGGCCACCGAGTAGTCGGCGCGCGGTTTGTCCGAGGCGCCGTGGCCGAGCAGGTCGGGGGCGATGACGGTGTGGGTGCGGGCGAGGTCGGGGATCAGCTCGGCCCAGGTGGCGGAGGAGTCCCCGATGCCGTGGATGAGGACCAGCGCGGGCCCCTCGCCGGCCATTCGGAAGGCACGGCGGTAGCCGTGCACGACCCGGTACTGCAACTCGAGTTCACCGTCGCCCACCGAGCGCAGCCGTACGGTGCGCGCCGGGCGCCGGTGCGGGACGTCGACCACGCACGTGCCTCCCCGTTCCCTGGGCCGCCGAGCAGCGGCCGAAAGCCCTTGCTCCCAGCGTAGGACGGCTTTCCCACCGGGGATTTCGTGGAGGTTTCACCTCCGCTAAGCGGGCGAACCGGGGAGTGGGCGGGCCTCATTGTCAGTGGTGGGCGGCAAGCTGGAGTTGCACCCCCTTGTACGGGTGCGTGACCGATGAGCCGACTTGGGGAGAGCCGACCGATGCACACCGCCGTACTGACCGACCGCGAGCGCACCGCCGTCCAGGCCTACCTGCGGCTTCTGCACACCGTGCGCGCCGCCTTCGACGGTCCGCCGGACGCGCCGCGGCCACCGGTCGTGCCGCCCGCCGTGCTCGCGGAGGCGGAGCAGGCGCTGGCGGACGCGGGTCTCGTGGGCAACGAGGAGGAGTTCTTCCGGCTGCTGCAGAGCTGGTTCCCGCGTCCGTGAGAGCCCGGCTCAGTCGTGCGGCACCACGACGGCCGTCGCGACCAGCCCGCGCCGGACGGTCCAGCGGCCCTCGAAGCGGCCCAGCCGCCGGCCGCCCACCGTCGGTCCGGGTACGAGGAGTTCGGCGCTGAGGCCGCCGCTGAGCCGTTCGCCGGGGTGGGCGAAGAGCTCGATGTCGGCCTCGGTGAAGTCGAGCCACTTCCCGGTCAGCGGGAACCACGCCTTGTAGACGGACTCCTTGGCGCTGAACAGCAGCCGGTCCCAGTGGATGTCGGGCCGCTCCTCGGCCAGCCTGCGCAGCCGGGCCGCCTCGGCGGGCAGGGAGGTGCAGGCCAGGACCCCTTCGGGGAGCGGCTCGTGGGGCTCGGCGTCGATGCCGAGGGAGGCCAGGTCGGCGGCGCGGACCAGGGCGGCGGCACGGTAGCCGTCGCAGTGGGTCATGCTGCCGGCCAGTCCGGTAGGCCACCCCGGAGCGCCGCCGACGCCGGGCAGGACGGGCTGAGGCGGGACGCCTAGCTTCTCCATGGCCCGGCGGGCGCAGGAGCGTACCGCGGCGAACTCGCGTCGGCGTTTGTCCACCGCCCGCGCCACGACCGCCGCTTCCTCGGGGTACAGCGGCGTGGTCTCGTCGTCACCGTACGTCTCCACGGCCACCACCGTGTCCGGCAGCAGCTCCTCGATCACTGGGCCCGACCTCCTTGGGCAGGATGCGGCGCAGCCGTCCCGGCGGGTCGGGGCGCTTGCGCCACTCCCGGGGGTATCCGACCGACACCTCTTCGAAGCGGACACCGTCGTGCCAGGTGGTCCGCGGGATGTGCAGATGACCGTAGACCATGGTCTCGACGCGGAACCTGCGGTGCCAGTCCGCGGTGAGCGCCGTGCCGCACCACATGGCGAACTCGGGGTACCAGAGCACCTCGGTCGGGTGCCGGTCCAGCGGGTAGTGGTTGACGAGCACGGTGGGCAGGTCGTCGGGCAGCTCGGCGAGTCTACGGGCGGTCGCCTCGACCCGGGCCCGGCACCATGCCTCGCGGCTCGGGTAGGGGTCGGGGTGCAGCAGGTGCTCGTCGTTGCAGACGATGCCGGTGCCGTACGCGTACTCCAGCCCCTGCTCCTTGGTCGTGCAGCCGGCGGGCAGGAAGGAGTAGTCGTACAGCAGGAAGAGCGGGGCGACGGCGACCGGGCCGCCGGGGCCCTCCCAGACGGGATAGGGGTCCTCGGGGGTGGTGACGCCGAGGTCGCGGCAGAGCGCGACGAGGTGTTCGTAGCGCTCGACGCCGCGCAGGGTGACCTCGTCGTCGGGGTGGGTCCACAGTTCGTGGTTGCCGGGGGCCCAGACGACCTTGCGGAAGCGGCCGGCGAGCGTCTCGAGGGTCCAGCGGATCGCGGACACGGTCTCGGCGACGTCACCGGCCACCAGGAGCCAGTCCTCGTCCGTCCCGGGGCGCATCCCCTCGACGAGGGCGCGGTTCTCCGGGTAGCCGACATGCAGGTCACTGATGGCCAGTAGCTGTCCGGAACCACCGGCCCTCGACGTCACCTCTGTCCCCCTCCGAGCACACGAATGGGACCACGACAGCACATTCACGGCGCCCGGACAAGCGGGCCCGGCCCGGAGAGGGATCGATCAAGATCGAATAATCCGTAACACGCGCGTTGCACGCCGGGCCCTCGGGAAGCCGTATGATCGCCCCAACACCACCGCCATGAACTTCCCTTCGCGCAGGGCGGTTTGGTGACCCTCCTCACACCCTGGCCGGGTTCGGCCTGCTTCGCCGTGCCCGAAAACCCCGAAAGGCGGCCTGCATGATCTCTCGCGTACGCGTCTGGCTCAACCGCACGTACGCGGAGAACGTGTTTTTCATGGATCAGCTGCGCCGAAATCCCTGTGATCGCGCCGTCAAGATCCATGCGACGCACGGCGACGCGGACTCCCCCGTACTGGCCGCCGCCGACACCGCCGAGCTGGAGCCGGAGGGCTTGTCCCCGGCCGCGTACGTCGAGTACGCGCTCGACCAGTGCACCCGCCGCGGCATCGACGTCTTCGTGCCCCGGCTGCACCAGTCGGCGATCGTGGCGCACCGCGCGGACTTCGCGGCAGCCGGTACGGCTCTGCTCGCTCCGCCGCCGGAGGCCGTGGCCGTCTTCCACGACAAGGTGATCGCGTACGAGGCCGTCCAGGCCATCGGGGTGCCCGTGCCGCCGTGGTACCGGGTGCGGACCGCGGAGGAACTCGTCGTCGCCGTCGAGAAGTTGGAGGCGGACGGGTACAAGGCGTGCTTCAAGCCGGCGTCCGGTGCGGGCGGGGTGGGCTTCCGCGTGATCACGCGCGCCCCCTTCTCGCTCGATCACCTCAACGGCTTTCCCAGCCCGTACGTACCGCTGGACACGGTCGTGGAGGCGCTGACGCAGGCCGACGAGCCGGTGGACTGGCTGGTCATGCCGCGTCTGGAGCAGCCGGAGGTCTCGGTCGACTGCCTCACGGGGACCGACAACCGGATCCGGCTGGCGGTGGGCCGCACCAAGAACGGGCGCCGCCGTGGGTTCACGCTGCACGAGCAGTGGCTGGAGCCGGCGCGGATGATCGCGGAGGGGTTCGGGCTGCACTACCTGTCCAACATCCAGTTCCGGATGTTCGGTGACACGCCGGTGCTGATGGATGTCAACACCCGGCCTGCCGGTGGGCTGCACCAGCTGTCGCTGTGCGGGGTCAACGCGCCTTGGGCGGCTGTGCAGTTGGCGCTGGGTGAGGACCCGGGGGAGATGGCTCCGCCGTTCCTGGGTCAGGACTACACGGTGGTGTCGGGGCCGCGGCAGCTTCGGCCGGTGGCCATTCCGCATCAGAGGGCGGAGGTTTCCGAACCTCTTCCTGTGCCGGCACCTGCGGAGGCACAGGCGGTTGCCGTCGACTCCGTCTCGGCTGCGGGTCAGGTACTGCCGCTCTAGCTTGTCGGCCGGGTGCGGGTTCGTCGTGGCTTGTCGCGCCCACGCGGCGGAGCCGCACGTCGACACAGCCCCGCGCCCCTCAAGGCATCTCCACTCACCGGTATGGACCAATTCCCTCCCTCACCCTTGACAGGTGGATTGGTCCATACCAACTTGTGTTGCGCACTTCCCTGTACTCCCGAACACCCCATTTCTTCAGGGAGATCATGTGCGCACTCCACTTCTACGGCGCTCCAGACGTCTCTTCGCTCTCCTGGGTACCGCGGCTCTCGCACTGGCCGGGGCCGTCGCTCTTCCCGGTACGGCCCAAGCGGCCAATGTTCTGACCAATCCCGGATTCGAGTCGGGGGCCCTGAGCCCCTGGTCCTGCACCGGCAATCTCGGGTCGGTCGTCTCCTCCCCCGTGCGCGGCGGCTCCAGGGCGCTTGCCGGTGCGGTGAGTTCGAGTGACATCGCCAAGTGCAGCCAGACCGTCGCCGTGCGGCCGAACGCCGCGTACACGTTGAGCGGCTGGGTGCGCGGCAGCTACGTCTACCTCGGCGTGGACGGCGGTTCCTCCACATGGACCTCGTCGCCGTCGGCGTACAGCCAGCTCAGCGTGTCCTTCACGACCGGTGCCTCGCAGACGAGCGCCACCGTCTACACCCACGGGTGGTACGCGCAGGGCACCTACTACGCCGACGACATCAACCTCGACGGCCCGGGCGGCAGTTCGGACACGCAGGCGCCGACCGCGCCGGCGAGTCTACGGTCCACCGGGAAGACGTCGTCGAGCGTGTCGTTGGCGTGGAACGCCTCGACGGACAACGTCGGTGTCACGGCGTACGACATCTACAGCGGGTCGAACCAGGTGCTCAGCGTCTCCGGTACGAGCGCCACCGTCAGCGGGCTCTCCGGCAGCACCGCCTACACGTTCACCGTGCGGGCGCGGGACGCGGCCGGGAACTCCTCGGCGGCCTCCAACCCCGTGAGTGTCACGACGGACGCCGGTGGCGGGGGCGGGACCGGGTTCAAGCAGGCCGCGCCCTACCTCTACCTCGGCTGGGGTGATCCGCCGAGCGCCACCTCGGTGATGAGCTCGACCGGGATCAAGTGGTACACGATGGCGTTCATCCTGTCCTCCGGCGGCTGCAACCCGGCCTGGGACGGCAGCAGGCCGCTGACCGGCGGAAACGACCAGAGCGTCATCAACTCCATCCGTTCCGCGGGCGGCGACATCGTGCCGTCGATCGGCGGCTGGAGCGGCAACAAACTCGGGCCGAACTGCTCCACCGCCGAGGCGCTGGCGGGCGCCTACCAGAAGGTGATCGACGCCTACGGGCTCAAGGCGATCGACGTCGACATCGAGAACACGGACGAGTTCGAGAACGCGACCGTGCAGGACCGGATCCTGAACGCCCTGAAGATCGTCAAGGCGAACAACCCGGGGCTGCGGACCATCCTGACCTTCGGGACGTCGACGACCGGTCCCACGTACTGGGGCAACCGGCTCATCGAGCAGGCCAAGGCGCTGAACGCCGGTATCGACGTGTTCACGATCATGCCGTTCGACTTCGGCGGCGGCGCCGACATGTACGGCAGCACCGTGAACGCGACGGAGGGGCTGAAGACCAAGCTGAAGTCCACCTTCGGGTGGGACGACGCGACCGTCTACGCCCACATCGGCGTCTCCGGTATGAACGGGCTCTCCGACCAGCAGGAGCTCACCTCGACCGCGACCTGGACCTCGATCCGGGACTGGGCGAACTCCCACCACATCGCGCGGCTCGCGTTCTGGTCGGTCAACCGTGACCGGCCGTGCCCGGGCGGCGGCGTGGTCAGCAACTGCTCCGGCATCAGCCAGAGCAACTGGCAGTTCACCTCGATCACGGCCGGCTTCACCGGCTGAGCCGGCTGACCGCGTATCCCCACGCCTGCGCCGACTCGGCCAGGCGTGGGGTAGTTCGACGGCGGCTCGGCCTGGCGGGCCCGGGGACCGTCGTCCCGTGGCGTCGTCAGAACCGTCCCGCGCCTCGGTACAGCTCCAGTTCCCCCTCCAGTTCGACCGCGAGCACCGTGGCGTGCGGGTCGAGGTCGGCCTCGGCGGGCGGGTCGATCCACAGCACGCCGACGGCCTCGTGCAGTCCGCCGACGACACGGTGGGCGAGCTCCGTGCCGGTGCCGAGGACGGTGACCTTGCGGACCGGGGTGGCCAGGCCGCGGACGCCGATCTCGGCGCGGGGGATGTCGAACAGGGTGAGGTAGAGCGTACGGCCGTCGGCGGACAGGGTGCTGGGTCCGTAGTGGTGCCCGGCCGGCAGCCCGCGCACCGTCCCGTACACCGCCTCCGCGTGTTTCGCGATCCACTCCCCCAGCCCTTCGAGGCGCTCCACCTGCGGCTGCGGGATGGTGCCGTCCTCCATCGGGCCGACGTCGAGCAGCAGGTTGCCGCCCCCGCCGATGGTCTCGGTGAAGTAGCGGACGAGCTGGGTGAGCGACTTGTGGTTGTGGTCCTGGTGCTGGTAGCCCCACGAGTCGTTGATGGTGAGGCACAACTCCCAGGGGCCCTCAGGGGGTTCGATGGGGGCGCCCTGTTCGGGGGTGGCGTAGTCGCCTTCGCTGAGCATGCGGGCGTTGAAGACGACGTCGGGGTTGTACGAGCGTATGAGCGCGGCGAGTTCGCGAATACGCCACTGCTCCTCGCTGCGGTCCCACTCGCCGTCGAACCACATCAGGTCGGGCCGGTAACGGGAGGCCAGCTCGCGGATCTGGCCGTCCCGGTAGGCGATGAACCTCTCCCAGGCCGCCAGATCCTCGTCCTCGGCCGAGCATTCGGAGTAGCGGTTGTCCTCCTGCTCCGGTGGGCGGCCCGGCTTGCGGGTGGTGGCGTAGTCGGGGTGGTTCCAGTCGGAGTGCGAGTAGTAGAAGCCGACCTTGAGGTCCTTCTCGCGCAGGGCCTCGGCGTAGGGGCCGATGTAGTCCTTGCCGAGGTTGAGGTCGCCGAACTCCGTGTCCCACAGGGCCACTCCGTCATGGTGACGGGTCGTCAGGACGGCGTACCGGGCGCCGGCACGGGCGAACAGGTCGGCCCACTCACGAGGGTCGTACTTGGCGCCGGTGAAGCGCTCCAGCTGGGACATGTACCGGTCGTGCGGGACGATGTCGTCGTAGAACGACCAGGACTCCTGGACGCCGTCGACGGCGTAGATGCCCCAGTGGACGAAGATCCCCAACTTGGCGTCGGTGAACCAGGGTTGCATGGGCATGGGTCAGTTCACCTCGGCACGCTTCAGTCGCAGGGTGAGGATCTGGAAGGGGCGCAGCGTCACGGGGACCGTGCCGTCGACGGCCGCCTCGTCCTCGGTCAGGGGTCGCTCCAGCAGGTCGGTCACCCTGGCCCCGGCGAGCGGGAAGCCGGTGCGCAGGACACCCTGGGCGCGGCCGCCGCGGGACTCGTAGAGCCGTACCACCACATCGCCCGAGGTGTCGTCGGCGAGCTTGACCGCCTCGACGGTGATGCCCTCGCCGTCGACGGAGACGACCGGCTCCGGCTCGCCCGCCGAATCGGCCACGCGCAGGGGCAGGTTGAGGGCATATCCCTCGGCGACCGCGTCCTCGATGCTCGCGCCGGGCAGCAGGGAGTAGGTGAAGCGGTGCTTGCCCTGGTCGGCCTCCGGGTCCGGGACGCGCGGGGCGCGCACCAGGCTGAGGCTGACCTTGGTCGTCGTACCGCCGTCCTCGCGGACCGTGCGGGAGACGTCGTGGCCGTACGTCGAGTCGTTGATGACCGCGACGCCGTAGCCGGGCTCCCCGACGTGCACCCAGCGGTGGCCGGAGACCTCGAAACGGGCCGCCTCCCAGCTGGTGTTGGTGTGGGTGGGGCGCTGGATGTGGCCGAACTGGATCTCCGCGGAGGAGTGCGGGGCGCGGATGTCGACCGGGAAGCCCGCCTTGAGGATCTTCTCGGCCTCGTGCCAGTCGATCTCGGTCTCGAAGTCGATACGGGGGCTGCCGGCGCGGACGGTGATCGTCTGGGTGATCTTCGAGCCCTTGCCGAAGGAGCGGGTGACGCGGATCGCCCCGAGCAGCGGGTCCTGCTCGACGACCGTCACCGCGTCCGCCTCCAGCAGGTCGGTGAAGCGGTTCTTGTAGTGCTTGTCGATGTCCCAGGCGTCCCAGTAGTTCGGGAGGTCGGTGTGCAGGCGGAGGAGGTTGCCCTGCTCCGCGAGGACTTCACGCTTCGCCCGAAGATCGTATACAGACGACAGTGTTCCGTCTTCTGCCACCTGCACACGGACGAGACCGTTGTCGAGGACGCGGCCCTCGACCGTCACCGGGTGCGCGGGCTCGGCGGCGGCGAGGGGCGCGCTGCCGCTCGCGGGCACCGTCACATACGTCGGTACGCCCGAGCCGTCCCGGACCACGTCCGTGCGGTCGTACGGGCTCGTGTTGAAGACCCGTGCCCCACCGCCGCCCAGGGCCGCGACCGCCTCCGTCGTCAGCACCTCCAGCTCCTCGGCCACCCGCGCGTATTCGGCCTCCGCCTCGCGGTGCACCCAGGCGATGGACGATCCCGGCAGGATGTCGTGGAACTGGTGCAGCAGGACCGTCTTCCAGAGGCGGTCCAGCTTCTCGTACGGGTACGCGTAGCCCGGCGCGTGCAGGGCGGCCGTCGTCGCCCACAACTCGGCCTCGCGGAGCTTGTGTTCGCTGCGGCGGTTGCCCTGCTTGGTGCGGGCCTGGGAGGTGTACGTGGCGCGGTGGAGCTCCAGGTAGAGCTCGCCGTTCCAGACGGGGGCGTCCTCGTACTCGGCGCGGGCCTTGGCGAAGAACTCGTCGGGGTGCTCGACGACGACCTTGGGCGAGCCCTCCAGGTCCGCGAGGCGCCGGGCGCGTTCCATGATCTCGCGGGTGGGGCCACCACCGCCGTCGCCCCAGCCGAAGGGGGCCAGGGAGCGCGAACCGGCGCCCTTCTCGGCGTAGTTGCGGACGGCGCGGTCCATCTCCTCGCCGCTGAAACGGGCGTTGTAGGTGTCGATCGGCGGGAAATGCGTGAAGATGCGGGTGCCGTCGATGCCCTCCCACCAGAAGGTGTGGTGGGGGAACTTGTTGGTCTGGTTCCAGGAGATCTTCTGGGTCAGGAACCACTCGTTGCCGGCGAGCTTGGCGAGCTGCGGGTAGGCGGCGTTGTAGCCGAAGGAGTCCGGCAGCCAGACGCCCTTGGTCTCGATGCCGAAGTGCTCGATGAAGAACCGCTTGCCGTGGACGAGCTGGCGGGCGATGGCCTCGCCGCCGGGGAGGTTGCCGTCGGACTCGACCCACATGCCGCCGACCGGGGCCCACTGGCCCTTCTTCACGGACTCCTGGATGCGGGCCCACACGTGCGGGTAGTTGTCGCGCACCCACTCGTACTGCTGGGCCTGGGAGCAGGCGAAGATGAAGTCGTCGTACTCGTCGGCGAGCGAGGTGACGTTGGAGAAGGTGCGCGACGTCTTGCGCTTGGTCTCGCGGATGGGCCACAGCCAGGCCGAGTCGATGTGGGCGTGCCCGACGCCGGAGACCGTGTGCGCGCTGGCGTGGGCGGGCTTCGCCAGGACCGGGGCCAGCACCTCGCGGACCGCCGCCGCGCTGCCGGAGATGTCGTCCAGGTCGAGGGCGTCCATGGCCCGGTCCAGGGCGTGCAGGATCTCGTGGCGGCGCGGCTCGTGATCACCGAGGTGGACCATGACGCCGAGCAGCACCTGGAGGTCCAGGTCGAGGTGCCAGACCTCCTCGTCGAGGACGGCGATGTCGGCGCGCTGGAATGTATACAGTGGACGGTCGCCTGCCGTCAGTACATCGCCGAGCAGTGTCGGAGCCTCGAAGTTGTTCGCCAGGATGTCGGGGTTGGACGCCGCCTCGACCAGGTAGTCGATCTGCTCCCCGCCCGTCGCCGGGTTGGCGATCGGCACGTACTGGTTGAGCGGGTTGACCGCCTTCAGGGGACGGCCGTCGGGCAGGTGGACCAGCGCCTCGGCCTGGTTGCCCGGCCAGTCGCCCACGAAGCCGAGGTCGATGACCGCCTCGACACGCTTCCCGGCGAACTCGGCGGGCACTTCGCCCCGCATCCGGAACCAGGTGGTGCCCCAGGGCGGACCCCACGGGGTGTCCATCGCGAAGGGCGCGTACCGGGCCGCCGCGGCCTCCTCGAAGGGGACCGGCTCCCCCGGCGCCTGCCAGGCCTCGACCTCGAAGGGGACGGTGGCCGCGTAGATCGCGGGCTTGATGCGCTGGTTGTGGAGGCGCTCTACGCGTTCCTCGATCCGGCGGCGTTCGTCGTGCATGAGAGGTCTCCAGGAAGGGAGCGAGCGGGTGGAAGCGGAGGCAGGCGGGCCGGGCGGGGCACAACGAGGGAGAAAGCGCTTTCCCCTCGTGTGCTCACTTAAGGTACGCCAGGCCCGGATGGACCTCGGTGTAGCCCTCGACCAGTCGCCGGGCGACGTTCACGGAGTCGACGAGCGGGTGCAGCGCGAACGCCTTCACCGCCGTCGTACGGGAGCCGGACTCGGCGGCGGCCAGCACCTCGCGCTCGACCGCCTTGACCGAGCAGACCAGGCCGCTCGCGTGGTCGGGCAGCGGGGCGACGGCGACCGGGTGGGCGCCGTTGGCGTCGACGAGGCACGGGACCTCGATCACGGCATCGTTGTCGAGCACCGAGAGGGTGCCCTGGTTGCGGACGTTGAGGATCAGGGTGGTGCGCTCATCGCGGGCGATGGCCCGCATCAGGGCGAGGGCGACCTTCTCGTAGCCGCCGGACAGGTCGTCGGCGTCGCGCTCACCGGCTCCGGCGCTCTCGCGGTTCTCGGACATGTAGGTGGCCTCGCGCTCGGCGCGCGTGCGGTCCCAGGCGGTGAGGGCGGCCGCGTCCGGGCGGCGCATCTCCTCGTAGAAGGCGGCCTGCTGGTCGGCGAGGAAGGCGCCGCGGGTCTTCTCGGCCTGCTGGTAGGCGCGGACGGTCTCGCGGTTGAAGTAGTAGTAGTGCAGGTATTCGTTGGGGATCGCGCCGAGCGACTGCAGCCAGTCGACGCCGAAGAGCTTGCCCTCCTCGAAGGAGCCGAGCAGTCCGGGGTCGGCGAGCAGCCGCGGGAGTTCGTCGCGGCCGGCGACACGCAGGCCGCGGACCCAGCCGAGGTGGTTGAGGCCGACGTAGTCGATCCACGCCTCGTTCGGGTTCGCGCCGAGCACCCGGGCGATACGGCGGCCGAGGCCGACCGGTGAGTCGCAGATGCCGATGACGCGGTTGCCGAGGTGGCGGGACATGGCCTCGGTGACGAGACCTGCCGGGTTGGTGAAGTTGATGACCCAGGCGTCGGGGGCGAGGCGGGCAACCCGCTGGGCGATGTCGACGGCGACGGGGACCGTGCGCAGACCGTAGGCGATACCGCCGGCGCCGACCGTCTCCTGGCCGAGGACGCCTTCGGCGAGGGCCACCCGCTCGTCGTCGGCGCGGCCCTCCAGGCCGCCGACGCGGATCGCGGAGAAGATGAAGTCGGCGCCGCGGAGCGCCTCGTCGAGGTCGGTGGTGGCGGTGACCGTGGGGGCGTCGTCGACGGTCGATGCCTGTTCAGCCAGTACCCGGGCGACTGCATACAGTCGGCTGTCGTCCAGATCGTGCAGAACGACTTCCGTGACCCGCCCCTCGGCGCGGTCCGTCAGGAGCGCCCCGTACACGAGCGGCACGCGGAATCCGCCGCCGCCCAGAATCGTCAGCTTCACGCTTGAACCTTTCCTGCCACGACCACCTCGACGCCCGCCTCCTCCAGGGAGGCCCGCGTCGCCGCGTTCACCGGCGCGTTCGTCACCACCACGTCCAGGTCCTCGGGACCGCAGACCTTCGCCATCCCCGTACCCGGGAACTTCGCCGCGTCGGCGAGCAGCACGATCCTCTCGCTCGCCTTGATCATGGCGCGCTTGACCGGCACCTCGACGACCGTCGTGTCCATCACCTGCCCACCGGGGCGCACTCCACTGGTGCCGAGGAAGAGCCAGTCCGCGTGCAGCTGGCGGAGGTTGTCCTCGGTGAGGAAGCCGACCAGGGAGCGGTACTCGCGGCGGACCATGCCGCCGAGCAGGACCAGTTCGATGCCCTCGTCGTCGGCGAGTTCCTCGTAGACCACCAGGTTGCTGGTGATCACGGTGAGACGGCGGCCGTGCAGCTGGCGGGCCAGGCGGTAGGCGGTGGTGCCGATGTCGAGCAGCACCGACTGACCGTCCTCGATCAGCCCCGCCGCATGCGCGGCTATGACGTCCTTCTCGGCCACCCGCACCTCGGCGACCTCGGCGAAGGGCTGGTCGCCCTCCTCGGCGCGGGCGCCGCCGTGGACACGGGTGAGCAGCCCGTCCTCCTCGAGTTTGACCAGGTCACGTCTGATCGT
The DNA here is from genome assembly GCF_045041015.1 of Streptomyces sp. NBC_00019. Taxonomy (NCBI): domain Bacteria; kingdom Bacillati; phylum Actinomycetota; class Actinomycetes; order Kitasatosporales; family Streptomycetaceae; genus Streptomyces; species Streptomyces sp. NBC_00019. Next base: position 8,691,366 of record NZ_CP108302.1, on the reverse strand, counting down.
GGCGGGGCTCACACCCAGCTGCTCGGAGAGGTCGGTCACGGCCGCGGGACCGCCGGAGCGCAGGGCCCGCAGGATGAGTTGATGTCGTCGTTCTGCCAGCACGACGTGAACAGTACTCGTCATTGCCAATCATTTCCATGCTCACTTCTGCTCAGGTATTGACCAATGTCGCGGAGCGGCGCACGATTCCGGTCATCGAATTTGAAGAGTTTTGACGAGCTCCGTCGTGGAGCGCCGGACGAGAGGATGTGCGCGTGGACGACGACCGGCCCGATGTACTGCTGACCGGGCTGCTCTTCTACGACCTCGTCCTCACGGGTCTGGGCAGGCCGCCGACGCCGGGCGAGGAGATCTGGACGGCCGGCATGGGCTGCGGCCCCGGCGGCATCGCCAACCTGGCGGTCGCCGCGTCCCGCTTCGGCCTGCGGACCTCCCTGGCGACGGTCTTCGGCGACGACTTCTACGGCGAGTACTGCCGGGACGTCCTCGACGACCAGGAGGGCGTCGACCTCTCGCTCTCCCGCACCGCGGACGGCTGGCCCACCCCCGTCACCGTCTCCCTCGCCCACGGCGACGACCGGGCCCTGGTCACCCACGGCCAGGAGCCCCCGTTCTCCCAGGACGCGCTGATGGGCGACCCGCCCGAGGCGCGCACGGCCCTCGTACACCTGGAGGCCGAACCGCGCGACTGGCTCACCAAGGCCGCCGCGAACGGCACGCAGATCTACGCCGACGTCGGCTGGGATCCCACCCAGCAGTGGTCCACGGACCTGCTGGACCAGCTGAAGCTGTGCCACGCCTTCCTCCCCAACGAGACCGAGGCGATGGCCTACACCCGCACCGACAGCGCGGTCGCGGCGCTCGGCACGCTCTCCGAGCTGGTGCCGGTCGCCGTGGTCACGCGGGGCGGGGACGGCGCGGTGGCCGTGGACCAGACCACGGGCGAGTACGCGGACGTCCCGGCCCTCGACATCGATGTCCTGGACGCGACGGGCGCCGGGGACGTGTTCGGCGCGAGCTTCGTCGCGGCCTCGCTCGGCGGCTGGCCGCTCGAGGAGCGGCTGCGGTTCGCGGTGCTCGCGGCCGGGCTGTCCGTCCAGCATCCGGGTGGGGCGCTGGCCGCACCCGGCTGGTACGGCGTCGACCGCTGGTGGCGGTCGCTCGCCGACCGCGAACTGAAGACTGCATACGGTTTTCTGTCCGACCGGATCCCGGCCGACCCCGGGCCTCCCGTCCAGTACGCCCCCGTCACTCCCCCCGCACGGCAGTTCTGACCCCCCGTACATATGCGAAGACCCGAAAACCCCCGAAAGGCGGTGGGAGCTGTGCGGCTCTCACGAAGAGGCCTGCTCCGCGCGGGCCTGGCCGGTACGGCCGCCACGGCGCTCGGCGGCCTGGCGTCCGGCTGTGCCGTTCCGACCGGCTCGACCGGCCGGAACATGGTCCTGTGGTACTGGAGCGGCGGCCTGAGCGACACCGTCGTCAAGAACGCCAAGGCCCGCTACGACAGTTCGGTCGACCTCCAGGCCATCCAGATCGGCGGCCAGTACCGCTCCAAGCTCATCACCACGATCACCGGCAAGGCCCACATCCCCGACATCGCGGGGCTCAAGGGCGAGGACATGGCCGCCTATCTGCCGAACGCGGACCAGTTCATCGATCTGCGGACGCTGGGCGCGGAGAAGTACAAGAGCCAGTACCTGTCCTGGAAGTGGGACCAGGGCATCGCCGACGACGGCACGATGGTCGGATTCCCGATCGACTGCGGGCCGGTCGCGCACTACTACCAGTACGAGATCTTCCGCAAGGCGGGGCTGCCGTACGAACCGGCCGACGTGTCCAAGGAGTTGAACACCTGGGAGAACTTCTTCGCCGCGGGTGAGCAGCTCAAGAAGCGGATCCCGGGGACCATGCTCCTCACGGACGTCAACTCCGTCTTCGAGAACGTCGTACAGCAGGGTTCCAAACGGTACGTCGACAAGGACCGCCACTTCATCGGCGACCAGGAGCACGTACGCAACGCCTGGGCGCTCGCCGTGGAGGCCAAGCGTCGCGGGATCGTCTCCGACCTCGTGAACGGCACCCCGGACCAGCTGTCCGCCAAGCAGGACGGCAAGCTGCCCAGCGAACTGGGCGCCTCCTGGGCGGCCTTCGACATCAAGAACGGTGTGCCGAAGACCAAGGGCAGGTATCGGGTAGCCGACATGCCGGTGCGGCCGGCCAACAACGGCGGCTCGTTCCTGTCGATCACCAAGGCGTGCCGCGAGCCCGAGCAGGCCTTCGAGATCATCACCTGGATCCTCGACGCGGCCAACCAGGCGCAGGGTTACGTCGACGCGGGCCTCTTCCCCTCCACGCCCGCCTCGTACGCCCTGAAGCAGATGCAGGAGCCGGACGACTTCTTCGGCGGCCAGGTCACGACCGACATCTTCGGGCCCGCCGCGCAGAAGATCGCCGTCGCCTACAACAGCCCGTACGACGTCGCCCTCGGGCAGCCCATCAAGGACGAGATCAAGAACGTCGGCGTCCTCGGCAAGGACCCGAAGAAGGCCTGGAGTGACGCCATGAGCAAGTGCCGTCGCATCGCGAAGCACCTGGGGGTGAGCTACTGATGGCCGTACTCGAGCAGACTCCGCCCGCTGTCGCACAGCCCTCCTCGTCACAGCCGAAGAAGGGCTTCCGCAAGTACTGGCACCTGTACGCCGCCATCTCCCCCTTCTACCTGATCTTCCTCGGCTTCGGTCTGTTCCCGGTCGGCTTCTCGCTCTATCTGTCCTTCCACCGCTGGGACGGCCTCGGCTCGATGGAGTGGGCCGGGCTCTCGCAGTACCGGTACCTGCTGAGCGACAGCGACTTCTGGAACTCGATCGGCAACACGATCACCATCTGGGCGATGGCCACCTTCCCCATGATCCTGCTGGCGATGATCACGGCCGTGATGCTCAACTCGGCGGTCCGGTTCAAGAGCCTGTACCGCGTCGCGTACTTCCTGCCGAACGTCACCTCGGTCGTCGCCATCGCGATCGTCTTCGGCTCGATCTTCTCCACCAACGCCGGCATGGTGAACGCGGTCCTGCACGCGGTCGGGATCGACCAGGTCGCCTGGCTGAACACGCCCTGGGGCATCAAGGTCACCATCGCGGCGCTGATGACCTGGCAGTGGACCGGCTACAACGCCATCATCTTCCTCGCCGGCCTCCAGACCGTCCCGAGCGACCTGTACGAGGCGGCGCGCATGGACGGCGCCGGGCCCGTCCAGACCTTCTTCCGGATCACGCTGCCCCTGCTGCGGCCCACGCTGCTCTTCGTACTCGTCGTCTCGACGGTCACCGGCCTGCAGAGCTTCTCCGAACCACAGGTCCTGCTCCAGACCTCGTCCAACGACTCGACGTTCGCGGGCGGTCCGGGCCACTCGGGCCAGACGATGGTCCTCTACTTCTTCCAACAGACCTTCGACAACAACGACTTCGGGTACGGCGCCGCCGTGGCGTGGGGCATCTTCCTCGTCGTCGTCCTCTTCTCGATCATCAACTGGCGCCTCGTGCAGCGCCGGGGCGACTAGGAAGGGCGCATCATGCCATCCATCAAGGGGTCCCACCGCAGAGGGATCGCGCTGCACCTCCCGCTGATCCTCGGCACGCTGATCTCGGCCTTCCCGTTCTACTGGGCCGTGATCATGTCGACGCACAGCTCGACGGAGATCTTCTCGTACCCGCCGAAGCTGCTGCCGGGCACGCACTTCCTGGAGAACGTCCGCAATCTCTTCGACGCCATCGACTTCTTCGGGTCGATGTGGAACTCGCTGCTGGTCGCGGCGTCGGTGACCTTCCTGGTCCTGCTCTTCGACTCCCTCGCCGCGTTCGTCTTCGCGAAGTTCGAATTCCCCGGCAAGGGGCCGCTGTTCGGGCTGCTCATGGTCATCTTCATGGTGCCGGCGCAGCTGTCGGTCATCCCGCAGTTCGTCCTCATGGCGAAGATCGGCTGGATCGGCTCGATGACCGCGCTGATCGTGCCGGCCGCGGCCAACGCCTTCGGCATCTTCTGGATGCGCCAGTACATGAAGACCGCCATCCACGACGAACTGCTCGACGCCTCCAGGCTCGACGGCGCCAACTTCCTGCGCCAGTACTGGCACGTGGCGCTCCCGGTGGTCCGCCCCGGCCTCGCCTTCCTCGGCATCTTCACCTTCATGGGGCAGTGGAACGACTTCGCCTGGCCCCTGATCGCCCTCACCAACCCGGACAACGTGACCCTCCAGGTCGCGCTGTCCCAGCTCAACGGCACCCACGGCACCACCGACTACGGCATCGTGATGACCGGTGCGCTGCTCGCCCTCGTCCCGCTGCTGATCGTGTTCGCGGTCGGCGCCAAGCAGATCATCGGTGACCTCGCGAAGGGGGCCGTGCGCGGATGACGAGCGATCCCCTGCTCGCCCTGCGTCCCTGGGAGGCACCCGAGGTGACCTCCTGGGGGCGACTGCCCATGAACGCCGTCGACCGGCGCTCCGGAGCACTCCCCCTGGACGGCGACTGGAACTTCCAGCTGCTGCCAGCTCCGGACGCGCCGGTCGGCGGTCCGTGGTCGACGGCGTACGTGCCGGGTGTCTGGACGATGCAGGACACCGACGACCTTCCCCAGTACACGAACATCCGTATGCCGTATGCGGAATTCCCGCCCCTGTCGCCTGTATACAGAAACCCGACGGGTGTGTACGAGCGCACGGTCGGCATCCCCGCCGAGTGGACCGGCCGCCGGATCGTGCTCCAGGTCGGCGCCGCCGAGAGCGTGCTGCTCGTGCAGGTGGACGGGCGGCCGGTCGGCATCTCCAAGGATTCCCACCTCGTCGCCGAGTTCGACCTCACGCCCTTCGTCCGGCCCGGCGAGCGCGCCACCGTACGCCTCACCGTCGTCAAGTGGTCCGACGCCTCGCACATCGAGGACCAGGACCAGTGGTGGCACGGCGGGATCACCCGCTCGGTGCTGCTGTACGCCACCGACCCGCTGTATCTCGCGGACGTGACCGTACGGGCCGCGTACAGCGGTGAGCTGCGGGTCGACTGCCGGGTGCGGGACGCGGCCGGCGCGCTTCCCGACGGGTGGTACGTCACCGGCGAGCTGGACGGACGGCTCCTCGCCCAGGACGCGGAGTTCGACCGCGCCAACGTCGAGGACGAGCGGGTCTCCGACTTCCTCGGCGAGGTGCGGCTGCACACCACCGTCCCCGACGTGCGCACCTGGAACGCCGAGACGCCCGAGCTGTACGGCCTGACCGTCCGCCTGCACCGCGCCGACGCGACGGTCGCCGACACCTCGTACCACCGCATCGGCTTCCGCGACGTCGAGATCGTCGGCCGCAACCTCCTCGTCAACGGCGAGCGGGTGTTCATCCGCGGTGTGAACCGGCACGACTTCCATCCGCTGACGGGCCGGACGGTGTCGTACGACGACATGCGCGCGGATCTCGTCCTGCTGAAGCGGTTCGGCTTCAACGCGATCCGCACCGCCCACTACCCGAACGACCCCGGGCTGTACGACCTCGCCGACGAACTCGGCTTCTACGTCGTCGACGAGGCGGACATCGAGTCCCACGACCATGCCCATGAGATCGCCGACGACCCGCGCTATCTGAACGCCTTCGTCGACCGGGTCTCGCGGATGGTGCTCCGCGACAAGAACCATCCGTCGGTGATCATCTGGTCGCTGGGCAACGAGTCCGACTACGGCGCCAACCACGACGCCGCGGCGGGCTGGGTGCGCCGGCACGATCCGACGCGGCCGATCCAGTACGAGGGTGCGGCCAAGCTCGACTGGGCGGCGACGGACGACGCCTCCGACATCGCCTGCCCCATGTACGCGCCGCTGGAGGACTGTGTCGCCCACGCCCTGTCCGGCGAGCAGACCAGGCCGCTCATCCAGTGCGAGTACTCCCACGCCATGGGCAACAGCAACGGCACGCTCGCGGACCATTGGGCGGCCATCGAGTCAACGCCAGGTCTTCAGGGTGGGTTCATCTGGGAGTTCTGGGACCACGGCATTCTCCAGCGTGTGAACGACGGAAGACCGGTCGGGCGTGGGGGCGCCGGGCTCTGTGACAACGGTGTCGCCGCGCCTGGCCATCGCTGGGCGTACGGCGGCGACTTCGGCGAGACCATCCACGACGGCGCCTTCATCGCCGACGGCGTCGTGTTCCCGGACCGCACTCCCAAGCCCGCGATGTACGAGCACCGGGAGATCTCGGCGCCGGTGCGTATCGAGTGCTTCAAGCACGAGGGCATCGTGCTCGGCAACCATCAGCACTTCCGCGGCCTGGACTGGCTGGCCGGCGAGTGGGAGCTGTCGCTCGCCGACGGTCACACGCTGACCGCGCCCGCCGAGCTGCCGGATCTGCGGCCCGGTGAGACGGCGGTCGTACCGCTCCCCTTCGAGGTACCGCGTGGGGGCGGCGAGGCCTGGCTGACGTTGCGGGTGACGACCGCGCGGGACGAGGCATGGGCGCCGCGGGGCACGGTGGTGTGTCTGCCTCAGGTGCGGCTGCGCGAGGCTGCCCCGGTCCCCGCTTCCCCGGAGAACCGTTCCGTCGAGGTCGACGCCGACGGGCTGCTGGTCCACCCCCTGCTCACCGCCGCCCCCACCTTGTCCCTGTGGCGGGCGCCCACCGACAACGACGAGCTGGGCGGCATGGCGCTGCGCTGGCGGACCTGGGGGCTCGACTCGCTCGTCCGCAAGGCGGTGTCGGTGCGGGAGGACGACGGCCGGACGACCGTGGTCGCGGAGTACGCCGGCACGCTCGGCGTCGTGCGGCACCGGCAGGTTCTCACGCCGGTCGAGGGCGGCGTACGGATCGACGAGGAGGCCGAGCTGCCGGCGGAGTTCGACGACGTGGCGCGGGTCGGGTCGGTGTTCGAGACGGTGGCGGGCCTGGATCTGCTGGAGTGGTTCGGGCAGGGGCCCTGGGAGTCGTACCCGGACCGGAGCGTTGGAGCGCCCGTGGGTCATCACTCCGTGCCGGTCGACGAGTTGTTCACCCCCTATCTGCGTCCGCAGGAGAGCGGCGGTCGCCACGGCGTACGGCGCTTCACGCTCTCGGCGCCCGACGCGACCGGGCTGACGGTCGCGCTCGACGAGCCGCGCCAGGTCTCCGTGACCCGCTACCGCGCGGAGGACCTCACCTCCGTCACCCATCACGACCAACTGGTGCCGCGCGCCGGGTGCGTGGTGCACCTCGACGCGGCCCACCGGGGTCTCGGCACGGCTTCGTGCGGCCCCGACACCTTCCCCTCCTACCTGGTCGCACCGGGTGTCCACCGCTGGAGCTGGACCCTGCGCACTCTCTGAACTCCACCGGATTTCACCCCTTTTACGGAGCACACGTGTGCACTTCGCATGAGCACGGGTCCGACCATGCCCAGGCGGGCGCCGGACGCCGTAGTTTCCTCCGGGCGACCGCGCTGCTCGGCGCCGCCGCCACGGCCGGCGTCGCCCTGCCGGGCGTGGCCGAGGCCGCCACGCAGAGCCGTTGGCGGCCCGACACCGACAGTCGGCGCTTCACCCTCGCGGTGATGCCCGACACGCAGTACCTCTTCGACGGGCCGAGCATCGACAAGGCGCCTGTCGAGGCGTCCCTGCGCCATCTCCTGGAGCACGGCAAGGACGAGAACCTCGTCTTCCTGTCCCACCTGGGCGACCTCACGCAGAACGGTGCGGCGGCCGAAGTCGCCGCGATCAGCGAGGCGTTCAAGCTGCTGGACCGGCGCGGTGTCGGCTACAGCGTCCTGGCCGGCAATCACGACGTGAAGTCGTCGACGGACGACCAGCGCGGCTCGACGCCGTACCTGGACGCCTTCGGGCCGGACCGGTTCAAGGGCAAGCCGACCTACGGCGGCGCCTCTTCCGACGGCTACAACACCTTCCACCTGTTCACGGCCGCGGGCCGCGAGTGGATGGTCCTGGCGCTGGACTGGCGGCTGTCGACGAAGGGGTACGCGTGGGCGAAGGACGTCCTCGCCCAGCACCCGAGGACACCCGTCGTCCTCACCACCCACGAGCTGGTCGTCGAGGACGACACCCTGTCGGACTACGGTCAGCAACTGTGGGACCAGCTGATCGAGGACCACGACCAGATCTTCCTCACCCTCAACGGCCACTACTGGCCCGCCGGCCGCGCAACCCGCAAGAACGCGGCAGGACATGACGTCCACCTCCATCTCACGAACTACCAGAACCGCTACTTCGGCGGCGCGGCGATGATCCGCCTCTACCGTTTCGACCTCGACCGGAACGTCATCGACGTCGAGACGGTCTCGCCGTGGATCCTGGGCCGGGCGGGGAAGGGCCTCAACGAGCTGGAGCGGCAGGAGAGCGAACTCAGCGGTGACGCCGACCGGTTCACGGTCGAGGTCGACTTCGCCGAGCGGTTCTCCGGATTCGATCCGGTGCCCGCGCGGGCGGAGCGTCCGGTGTCACGGCTGCTGATACCGGGCACGGTGGCCTACTGGCGCTTCGACTCGGCGGCGAAGGACACCGTCCGCGACCTGTCCGGCCGCGGCAACGACCTCTGCCTGGTCACCGTCGGCGGCGGCACGCTGGGCTGGTCCGCCGACCACCACCCCGATCAACCCGGGCACGGCAGCCTGGAGTTCCAGGGCTACAAGTCCCCGCTGAAGGGCGCGTATCTGCGCACGGTCGACGGCGCCCCGCTCAACTCGGCGACGTTCAAGGCCGGTTACACCATCGAGGCCTTCTACCGTCTGCCCGCCGACTGGGACCCCTCCCATCACGCCTGGTCCGGCATCGTCAGCCGCACCGGCACGGGCGGCGCCGCCGGCAAGACGGGCGACGACCCCGACGAGCCGCTGGCCACGCTGTCGCTGTCCAACGACCGCGAGCCGCAATGGGCGATGCGCCCCCTCAACCAGCAGGGCATCGCCACCAACTGGGGCCAGGAGACCCCGCTGGAGACCTGGTGGCACCTCGCGGTCGTCAACGACGGCAGGCACACCACGCTCTACGTCGAGGGCTGCCCCGTGGTCCGCAATCCGAGGGCCACCTCGATCGGCATCGCCTCCGTCGGACTCCCCTGGCTGCTGGGCGGTTACGAGTACGGCGGGAAGATCGACCAGATCCTGCGCGGACGCCTCGGTGACGTCCGCGTCGTCGAACGGGCGCTGCCCGTCACCTCCTTCATGACGCACTGACCCCCTTCTCGAGGATCACCATGACCGAGCAGCAACTGCCCGACTGGGCCGACCCCTCCGTCTCGCCCGCCGCACTCGATCCGCAAGGGCTGTCCAGGCGCGGACTCCTGCGCCGCGCGGGCCTGTTCGGCGCCGCCTTCACTCTCGGCTCGGCCGCCGTGCCCGCCGCCGCCTCCCCGCAGCGCCTTGGCGGCGACGACCCGAGGCTGGCGTATCTGGTGGGCGACCACCACGTCCACTCCGTCTACAGCCACGACGCCAAGTACACGTTCTCCCAGCAGGCCAAGGCGGCCGCCCAGTACGGCCTGGACTGGATGGTGTTCAACGAGCACTCCAACTTCGGACATGCCTACTACGGTGCGAAGCTGGAGCACGAGGAGATCCTCGAGGCCCGTGCGGAGAACCCGCGTCAGCTGATCTTCCAGGGTCTTGAGTGGTACATCCCGGCGGCCGAGCACTGCACGGTGTTCGCGGCACCCGGCCCCCACGAGGTGGACCTGCTCACGCAGTTCGAGCTCGCCTACGACGGCAAGCTCCTCAACTACACCGAGGGCTCCGCCGGCGCCACCGACACCGCCCGCAACGAGGCGCATGCCGTCAAGGCGATCAAGTGGCTGGCCGAGCAGCGCCGTTCGGGCTATGTCGACGACGTCCTCGTCCTCGCCAACCACCCGCTGCGGCTCGGTATCGACTCCCCGCACGAGATGCGCAACTGGCGGGACGCGGCCCCCGAGATCATGATCGGCATGGAGGGCGCACCGGGCGCGCAGGGCGCGGCCATCCCCGGCTGGCGCGGCGCGACCTCGATCCGCGGCGAGTACGAGAACAAGCCGACCGCCCAGTCCTGGTCCGGCTATCCGGCGGACGCCTACCTCACCTACGGCGGCTTCGACTGGGCGACGGCGACCGTCGGCGGGCTGTGGGACGCGCTGCTGGCCGAGGGCAGACTGTTCTCGATCACCACCAACTCCGACAACCACCGGACCGTCTTCGACACCTGGAAGAACGGCGACTGGCCGACCGGCCGGAACTTCGACAACACCGGCAGGCTCCCCGACCCGGTGAACACCGACACCCCGCAGCCCGGCAGCGACTTCTGGCCCGGCCAGTTCAGCCGCACCCACGTCGGCGTCACCCGCTACGGCTACCGCGCCGTCATGGCGGGCCTGCGCGCGGGCCGCGTCTGGCTGGACCACGGACATCTGCTCGACGGGCTCGACGTACGGGTCAAGCGGGACTGCGACGCCGGGCGGGGCATCACGCTGGGCGGCCGGCTGCGCGTCCGCAAGGGCGAGCGGATCAGCCTGTACGTCACCGTCACGACCGCATCCCGGCCCAACCCGCAAGGAATCCTGCCCGAGTTGGCGCACGTGGACGTGATCCGGGGTGCGGTGCGCGGCGCTGTCACCGACCGGGACGCGTGGAGGGCGCCGGACACCAAGGTCGTACGCGCGGTGGACGTCAGCGGCCGCAAGGGGACGTACACCCTGCGCATCCCGCTCACCGCCGGGGACGAGTCCTTCTACGTCCGGCTGCGCGGCAGCGACGGCAACCGCCATGGCGCGGGGTACCTCGGTGCCTCGGTCGACCCGAACGGGCCGATCCCGCACGAGCCCGGGAACGGTGACCCGTGGGCGGATACGTGGTTCTATTCCAACCCCGTATTCGTCGACGTGGCAGGTGCCTGATGAAGCGTCATCTTCTGTCCCTGGGGTGCTTATTGGGACCGCTCGTGCTCGGCGCGGCGGGCACGGCGGCGGCGACCGGTGAACCGCGCTGGGCCGAGACCGGCACCGCCTACACGGACACACTCGGCGGCGGCCAGGGACTGGCGAGCCGCGCGAACGGCACGCTGCTGTACCGCGGGCTCGCCTCCATCCCGCTGGACCTGCGGCTCAAGGGCTGGAACCACGTCGGCGACCCGGACATCGCGCGCGGGTACACGTTCGACGCCTACCAGGGCGCGGACACGGCCACGTCGAAGATGTTCGCGGTCACCACACCGGCCGGGAAGCGCTACGAGTACGTCCACCAACTCAACCCGGGCGAGAAGCTGAACAACTCCTTCGCGACCGTCTCGCCGGACGGGCAGTGGCTGGTGTCGGGCGAGTGGGGCGACCAGAACAGACTCCAGGTCTTCCCGGCTCCCCTGCTCAACCCGGCCACCCCGCCCACCGGCGGGGCGCTGAAGGAGGCCTGGCAGATCACCCTGGACAAGCCGGTGCGCGACATCCAGGGCTGTGACTTCGTGACGGACACACGGCTGGTGTGCGCCTCGAACGACGCCACGGGGACACTGTTCCCCGAGATCCGTCCGCTGCTCCAGGTCGACCTGCCCCGCAAACTGGACGGGCAGCCCGTCACGGGAACGGTGAGGAGTCTGTTCGCGCTGCCGCAGCGCAGTGTGTGCACGGGCGCCTTCGAGACGGAAGGCGTCGACTACGACGTGCGCGGCGGCACGCTCCGCGCGGAGGTGATTCCGCCGGGCGTGTGCGCGGTGAGCACGGCGGTGTACTCGTACCGGCAGGTCACAGGCTGATCGGGGCGAGGTACGGTGGCCGCGTGACCACGGAAGAGTCGCTGCGGCCCCAGTCCCTCATGCTCACGTTCCTGGGCGACCAGGTGCTAGGGCGTGACGTGTGCGTGTACTCGGGCAGCGTCATCGACGTGTTCGCCCGCGCCGGGATCGGCGAGCAGGCGACGCGCTCGACGCTGACGCGGATGGTGAACCGCGGCCTGCTGCGCCGCCAGCGCGAGGGCCGCCGCATGTATTTCGGGCTGACCGAACACTCGGAGGCCGTGCTGCGCGACGGTGAGCGGCGCATCTGGCAGACCGGGGCCGTCAACCGGCAGTGGGACGGCACCTGGACGCTGCTCGGCTTCTCGCTCCCCGAGTCCTGGCAGCGGCAGCGCCACGACCTGCGCTCCAAGCTCACCTGGAGCGGCTTCGGCCCGCTCTTCAGCGGTCTGTGGATCGCGCCCGGCGAGGTCGACGTCGCGGAACTCGTCGCCGACCTGGGCCTCTCCGCCCATGTGAAGGTCTTCCGCGCGCACGCCGACACCGGCATGGACATCGGCGCGATGATCGACGAGACCTGGGAACTGGCCGAACTGGCCGAGCGCTACGAGCAGTTCGTACGACGCTGGCAGCCCTGGGAGACGGCCACGGCGAGCCCCGAGGAGGCACTCGCCCGACGACTGGTCCTGCAGTCGGAGTGGCTCCAGACCATCCGCCGCGATCCTCGCCTCCCGGTGAAGCATCTGCCGGACGACTGGCCGGCCGAGCAGGCGGAGAAGACGTTCCGCGCGGTGCACGAGCGGCTCACCCCGCCGGCGCGGGACGCCTCGGAACGTCTCCTCGACCTGGTGCCCGTACGCCCTGATCAGGCGTAGAAGCGGGACAGGCTCTGCAGCACTGCCGCCGGCTTGGCCCCGCCCTCGATCTCGATCGTGCCGTCGACGGTGATCTGCACCCCGCCCGCCACGTCCTCGACCTCGGCCAGCCTGCCGACCAGACGGATGCGCGAGCCGACCTTCACCGGCGAGGGGAAGCGGACCTTGTTCAGGCCGTAGTTGACCTTCGTCGTGACGCCCTGGACGTCCAGCAGCTCGGTGAAGAGCGGGATGAAGAGGGAGAGGGTCAGATAGCCGTGCGCGATGGGGGCGCCGAACGGTCCCTCGGCGGCCTTCTCGGGGTCGACGTGAATCCACTGGTGGTCACCCGTGGCGTCGGCGAACGTGTTGATGCGCTCCTGGGTGACCTCGATCCACTCGCTGGTTCCGAGGTCGCTGCCCGCCAGCTTCTTGAGTTCGTCGATGCCGTTCACGGTGATGCTCATGAGGTTCCTTCACTGTTGCCGTACCGGGTACGGACACGGGACTTGAGGAGCTTCCCGGAGGCGGTGCGCGGCAGTTCGTCCGCGATGACCACCGACTTCGGGATCTTGTACTTGGCGAGGCGGCCGGACAGGGCGGCCAGCACCTCGTCGGCGTCGAGCGAGGCACCCTCGCGGGGCACGACGACCGCGCGCGGCACCTCGCCCCACTTGTCGTCCGGCACGCCGATGACCGCGCACTCGACGATGTCGGGGTGGGAGAGGAGCAGGTCCTCGATCTCGGCGGGGTAGACGTTCTCACCGCCGGAGATGATCATGTCCTTGATGCGGTCGACGATATACACATAACCGTCTTCGTCGACCCGGGCGGCGTCCCCGCTGCGGAACCAGCCGTCCGCGAAGGAGGCGGCCGTCTCCTCGGGCAGCCCCCAGTAGCCGGGCATGACATGCGGTCCGCGGACGTGGACCTCGCCGGTCTCGCCGACGTCGGCGGGGGTGAGGTCGGGCCTGACCACCCGTACGTCGCTGAAGAAGTGCGGTACGCCCGCCGAGCCCGCCTTGCTGAGCGCGTGCTCCGCGTCCAGGAACAGCGTGCCGGGGCTCGCCTCCGTCATGCCGTAGCCCTGGAGGAAGGTGAGACCTCGCTCCTGGTAGGCGGCGATCAGCGGTGTGGACACCGGGGAGCCGCCGCAGGTCAGGATCCGCAGGGAGGAGAGGTCGGCGTCGGCCCAGCGCGGATGCCGGGCCACCTGCTCGAACATCGTCGGCACCCCGAACATGAAGGTGATCCGGTGCCGTTCGATGAGGTCGAAGGTGGCCGCCGGGTCGAAGGCCTCGACCAGGACACAGGTGCCGCCCTTGAGCAGGACCGGCAGCGTCAGCATGTTCAGCCCGGCCGTGTGGAACAACGGGGCGGAGACCAGGGCGCGTTCGTCGGCGATCAGGTCGGTGTCGACGAGGACGTTGATCGCGTTCCAGGTCAGGTTTCCGTGGGTGAGCATGGCGCCCTTGGGGCGGCCGGTCGTCCCCGAGGTGTACATGATGATGCAGGTGTCGTCCGGGGTGACCGGCTGGTCGATGGCCTCCTCGGAGGCCGATGCCAGCGCCTCCTCGTACTCGGCGCCGACCTCGACGTACATGCGCACGTCGGTGCTGCCCGGGAGCCCGGCGACCAGCCCGGCGTGCGACGGCCCGTAGACGAGGGCCTTGGCCCCGGAGTCGGCGAGCTGGTAGGCGATCTCGGGGCCCGCCAGTCGGGTGTTGAGCGGGACGAAGACCGCGCCGAGGGTGCCTGCCGCGAACAGGGTCTCCAGGTAGGAGGGGTGGTTCGGGCCGAGGTAGGCGATGCGGTCGCCGCGGCGGATGCCCCTGGCGCGCAGGGCGTGGGCCAGGCGCGTGGTCCGTGTATGCAATGTGCGGTAGTCGGTCGACTGTTCGCCGTGGACCAGAGCCGTGCGGTGCGGGGTCTTGCGGGCCCGGCGTGCGGGCCATGACCCCAGTCCCTCGTTGCGCATGCGGGGCCCCTTACGGCTTCGTCAGCCCGAGCAGACGGGCGGCGTTCTCCTTGAGGATCTTCGGCTTGACCTCGTCCTTGATCGACAGCTTCTCGAAGTCCGCGAGCCAGCGGTCGGGGGTGAGGACGGGGAAGTCGGAGCCGAAGAGGACCTTGTCCTTGAGCAGGGTGTTCGCGTACTGCACCAGCTGCGGAGGGAAGTACTTCGGCGACCAGCCGGACAGGTCGATGTGGACGCCCGGCTTGTGGGTGGCGACGGCGAGGGCCTCGTCCTGCCAGGGGAAGGACGGGTGCGCCAGGATGATCTTGAGGTGCGGGAAATCGGCCGCCACGTCGTCGACGTGGAGGGGGTTGGAGTACTTGAGCCTGATCCCGCCGCCGCCCGGGACTCCGGCGCCGATGCCCGTCTGCCCGGTGTGGAAGAGGGCGATCGTGCCCGTCTCCTCGATGACCTCGTAGAGGTCGTACGCCACCGAGCGGTCGTTGGGGAAGAAGCCCTGGATGCTGGGGTGGAACTTGAAACCCTTCACCCCGTACTCCTCGACCAGCCGGCGGGCCTGCTTGACCCCGGCCTTGCCCCGGAAGGGGTCGATGGAGGCGAAGGGGATCAGCACGTCGGAGTTGGCGGCGGCCGCCTCGGCGACCTCCTCGTTGGGGACCGGCGCGGTGCCGGTCGCGGACTCGGCGTCCACCGTGAAGATCACGGCGGCCATCTTCCGCTCGCGGTAGTAGGCGGCCGTCTCCTCAAGCGTCGGCTTCCGCTTGCCCTCGACCTTGAAGTAGGCGGAGGAGGCGTCGTGGAGGTCGTCGTCCAGGGAGGAGTGCCCCTTGGAGGAGACCTCGGCGTGGGTGTGGACGTCGATGGCGACCAGGTCGTCGACGTTCATCGAGGGAGCGGTGTTCGTCGAGGGAGTCATCACGCCTCCGGAAGCTTCGGCGCCGGGATGCCGACGGACTGGAGTTCGGCGCCGACCGACGTCGGGAAGGCATCGGCCAGCGTGTCGGGGGTCCAGCCGCCGTCGGCGTACGCCGTCTTGATCTCCTGCGGATGCGACCAGAGTGCCACCTTGTCGCCGCCGATGCCGATGGCCTGGCCGGTGATGCCCCGGGCGGCCTCGGAGGCGAGGAAGGGGACGAGGGCCGCGCAGTCCTCGGGGGTGCCGAAGCCCTCGCCCTTGCGGAGGAAGTCGGGGAGCGCCTCACCGTTCTTCATGGCCTCGATGTACGGGGCGAAGGCGGGGATGGTCTCGGTCATCGCGGTCGCGGCGACCGGCACGATCGCGTTGACGGTGATGCCGGCGCGGCCCAGTTCCATGGACCAGGTGCGGGCGAAGGCGGCGATGCCGGCCTTGGCGGCGGCGTAGTTCGTCTGTCCGAAGTTGCCGCGCTGCCCGGCCGGGGAGCCGACCAGGATCAGGGAGCCGCCCTCGCCCTGCTCGCGCATCCGGACGGCGGCGGCGCGGGCGCAGGTGAAGGTGCCCTTGAGGTGGGTGGTGATCACCGCGTCGAAGTCGTCGTCGGTCATCTTCCAGAGCACCTTGTCGCGCAGGATGCCCGCGTTGGTGACCAGGATGTCGATCCGTCCGAACTCCTCGACGGCCCTGTTCACGAGCCGCTCGGCGGCCTCGGTGGTGCCGACGGGGACGACCTCGGCGACGGCGCTGCCGCCGGCCTCGGTGATGGACTTCACGGCCGCCTCGGCCACCGCCTCGTCGATGTCGTTGACGACCACGGACGCCCCGTGGGCGGCGAGGGCGTGCGCATAGGCGAGGCCGAGGCCCCGGCCGCTGCCGGTGACGACGGCGACCTTGCCGGAGAGATCGATGCTGGGCACGGGGGAAGTCCCTTCACGAGCTGATGCGGGTGGTGCGGAGGCCGCCGTGCGGCTCCGCTGCCGAGATCGAAGCTAAGAGCAATAATTGTTGACGTCAATAGTTGTTGATGACCTACGGGTGCGTCATGCTGGAATCTGCACGACAGACCGACCCAGGGAGCCCGCCATCACCAGCCAGCACGTCACGAACCCGAACCTGATCGACGCGGACGAGCCGTGGATGCGCGGGCTGCACGCGGACGCGGGCTATCTGCTGTATCGCCTGGGGCTGCGCTCGGGGCAGCTGTTCAACGCGTTCCTGCAGGAGTCGGGGCTGCGGCTGCGCCACTACGCCGTGCTGCGCTTCCTCGCCGGTTCCGACGGCGCGCTGCAGCGCGAGCTGAGCAATCGGCTCGGCTACGACCCGAGCGCGATCGTCGGCCTGGTCGACGACCTGGAGAAGCTGGGCTTCGCCGAGCGGCGCCCCTCCCCCGACGACCGCCGCAGCCGGATCGTCGTCCTGACCGCGGACGGCCGCGCGTTCCTGCGCGACACCGACGAGGCCGGCCGGCGGGTGACGAACGAGCTCCTGGATCCGCTGGACGCCACCGAGCGGGAGGCCCTGCACGGACTGCTGCTGCGGATCACGGAGGACGGGCTCAACTGATGTTGTGCAAGTGATTGACGGCGATACGAGAGTTGCCTAACTTCACTCGCGTCCCCCACCCCCGCCCCCGCATCGGAAGGGACCCCGAGTTGAGAACCCCCACCGCTCTCGCCGTACTGACCGCGACCCTGTGCACAGCCGTCGCCGTCCCCGCCCAGGCTGCCGCCACGGACACCCACCTCGAAGGTCAACTCCCCTCGGGCGCCAAGTACTTGATGGACGTCCCCGCCGACTGGAACGGCACCGTGCTGCTCTACAGCCACGGCTACCGCCCCGCCGCGGCCCCTATCTCCGCGCAGAACGCGCCCAGTTCGGCCACCCTCACCGAGCTCCTCGACGAGGGCTACGCGCTCATCGGTTCCTCGTACGCGACGAACGGCTGGGCGATCACGGACGCCGTGCCGGACCAACTGGCCACGCTGGACCTGTTCACGGAGAAGTTCGGCAAGGCCCGGGAGACCATCGCCTGGGGCACGTCGTACGGCGGTTTCGTCACGACGACCCTCGCCGAGCGGCACGCCGACCGGTTCGACGGCTCGCTGTCGATGTGCGGTCTGGTGCAGGGCGGTGTCGCGAACTGGAACAGCACCCTGGACCCGGTGTTCGCGCTCAAGACGCTGCTCGCGCCGGACGCCGGCATCCAGCTCACCGGGTTCGCCGACCAGTCGGCGGCCGTCGGTGCCGCGAACGCGCTCTCCGCGAAGGTCACCGCCGCTCAGCGGACGCCCGAGGGCCGGGCCCGTATCGCACTGGCCGCCGCCCTGCACAACATCCCCGGCTACAACGACACCTCCCAGACCGAGCCGGCCCCCACCGACTGGAACGCCCAGCAGGCCAACCAGTACGCGGCGGTCTCCGGCCTCCTGAGCCTGCCCGCCTTCAGCTGGCGGCAGGAGGCCGAGAGCCGGGCGGGCGGCAACATGTCCTGGAACACGGGCGTCGACTACACGGCGATGCTCACCCGGTCCCCGCTGTTCAAAGAGGTGACGGAGCTCTACAAGGAGGCGGGACTCGCCCTGCGCACCGACCTCGGGACCCTCAACCGCGCACCCCGGACATCCGCCGACACCAAGGCCGTCCGGTGGATGCGGCAGACCAGCGCGCTCTCGGGCCGGCTCACCGACCCCCAGCTGAACATCCACACCACCGGCGACGCGCTGATCCCCGTCCAGGCCGAGAGCGCCTACCGACGGGCCGCCACGGCCGCGCACTCCGGCAGGCTGCTCAGCCAGGCCTACGTCGACGGGCCCGGCCACTGCACCTTCACCACGGGTGAGATGATCGGCGCCCTGCGCACGCTGGAACACCGCCTGGACACCGGCCGCTGGGACGCCTCGCCGCAGGCCCTCAACGCCCGTGCCTCGCAAGAGGATTCCACGACGGAACCCCGCTACGTGAGCTACCGCCCCACCGCCTACCCCCGCCCGTACGACCTCGCCCACCCGGGAGACGCCCGGCCATGACCGTCCGCTCCGCGCCCGACCGACTGCTGTCCGTGCTCGCCGCGTTCGACCACGAGCATCCGGCACTGAGCCTGACGGACATCAGCCGGCGGGCCGGGCTGACCCTGACCACCGCACACCGGCTCGTGGGCGCCCTCACCGAGTGGGGCGCCCTGGAGCGGGACGAGTCCGGCGTGTACCACGTCGGACTGCGGCTGTGGGAGGTCGCGGCGCTCGCCCCGCGCGGGCTCGCGCTGCGCCAGATCGCGCTGCCGTACCTGGAGGACCTGTACGAAGCCACCCACGAGAACGTGCAGTTGGCCGTGCGGGACGGCGCCGAGGTCGTCTACATCGAGTGGCTGTCTGGCCGTTCGTCGGTCGGCGTCCACATCCGGGTCGGCGCCCGCTGGCCGCTGCACGCCACCGGCGTCGGCCTCGCCCTCCTCGCGCACGAGAGCCCGGAGTTCCAGGAGCGGTACTGCGCGGGCCCGTTGACCTCCTTCACCCCGTACACCATCACCGACCCGGCACAGTTGCGCCGGGTCCTGGCCGACGTACGGCGCACGGGGGTGGCGGTGAGCGACCGCCAGGTCACCGACGACGCCCTGTCGGTGGCCGCCCCCGTACGCGGGACGGGCGGGGCGGTGGTGTCCGCGGTGTCGATCGTGGTGCCGCAGGTCGACGCACAGGTACCGGTGCTGGTGCCGGCGGTGCGGGTGGCTGCGCGGGGGATATCTCGGGCGTTGGGGTGGAGGCCGGAGGCGGGTGCGGCGGGGTGACCCTCCTGGCCGCGGAACACCGGGCGCGGCCGTGGTGTCACCGGTGGAGCCATCTGGTGTTCCTGTTGCGGCTGTTCGCCTCTTCCAGCAGGAGGGCCTGGTCGGGCATTCCCTCCTTGCGCAGGACGTCGGCCAGGGCCGCCACGTCCGAGACATGGGATCGCCGTACCACCTTCTGGACGACCCTGGCGGCCATGTCGTCCATCCGTGCACCGCACAGTACGGCCAGAACATCAGGCAGCCACCCGTTCAGCGGACGGCGTCGCACAGCGGCGGAGACGACCCACTCCGCGTCGTAGTCCCGTTGCCGGGCAACGAGTGCGATGAGAAGCTCCCCCAGTTCGTGCGGCTCCAGAGTGCGCGCCGCATCGGTCAGGACGGAAGCCCGGAAAAGGCCCGCGGCCTGCTTGAGGACCCCGTCGACGGCCACGCCGCCGCTCCAGGCGTCCGGCTCCGCCGCCGCGCGCCGGATCCGCATCGCGTCCCCGCGTGACAGTCCCGAGGCACGCAGGGCCTCCAGCACGGCGGGCAGGTCCGGTCGGTGACGGAGCCCGGAGAGCACGGACGGATCGGCGGAACGTCCACTGCGGACCAGCACGCGGTGAACCTCCACGATCCGACTCGAATCCCCGCTCCGCATGAGTGCACACAGCTCATCGGTGATGTGCGGAGCATGTCGCGCGTCTTCGAACAGTCGGGAGAGCAACTGCGCGGCGTCCTCGCGCTTGGCCAAGGCTGTTCCGAGCACCCAGAGCAGCGGATCCTGCTCCTTCGGCCGGGGCGGGCCGGGACGGGGGTCCCTGAGCGCCACGATCAGGACCAGCAACGCGGAGACGGACACGAGGACGAGGCCCTCCGCCACGGCACCTGCCAGGTGGCTCCTGAGCACATCGGCGCGAAAGACGGGCAGATCCGGCTGGAGTACGCACGTGGTGACGCGTACCAGCACCGGTAGGTCGAGACGGGGAATGGTGGCGATGAACCACGATCTCGGCTCGGTCACCGAGTGCTCGGGCCGCCCGGCGAGCGGACGCCGCCGCAGGCGGACGTCCATCAACTCCAACAGCGTCTCCTCCAGGCGGGATGGCTCATGCCCGGCGAGCAGACCGAGGAGCCGTTCCGCGTCCGCCTGCCGCCCGCTCCCCCAGTACTCCACGAGGAGCGGCACCAGGTGCTCGGCCCGCGCCGAGGAGGCGATGTGCGCGTAGAGGGTGTCCACGTCGACCTCCCCGGTGATCAGGGGGAGTTGAGCGAGGAGGTCCTCCGCGGGGTTGCTCAGGAGGTCGTCGAGTATCCGGGCTGCCTCCCCGCGGGCGCCGTGTCTGCGCAGCGCGGCAACGAGTGCGATCCGGTCCACGACAGAGCGTTCGAGAGCCCGTTCCACGAGTCTCGACGCCTCGTCGCCCCGCCCGAGGTGCAGCGCGTGAATGAGGAACGCGGCGTTCTCGAGATCCGCGTCGGCGGCCTCGGTGAGCACGCGCAGGGCGTCCAGCGGCAGGCCGTATCTGCGCAGTGCCGTGCTGAAGGCCAGGATGTCGGCGGCGCTCCGGCCGTCGCCGATCGCCCATCGCACGACCATGAGGAGACCGGCGGGGCGGGTGCGCCGGATCTTCTCCATGATGCGCAGCACGTCGTCCGCGGAGGCTGTGCCCAGCAGGTCGCGGGCGCTCTCGTCGGCCCAGTCGAGGCTTGCGATGCGCAGGGCGAGCGCCCAGTCCACCGGACCCTCCTCACCGGAGACGCCGAGAAGGGCGCCGAGCAGTGCCATCGCCGGTTTCCGTGCCCCGCTCTCCGCCATGGAGCGCAGCAGCCAGGCCGTCTCCTCCGCGGGACGCGACGCGGCGAGTGCTCCCGGAAGGGCCGCGTACAGCTCGTATGCGGCGTGGTCGGCGCCGTCCGCCAGCAGAGCGTCGGCGACCCCGACGTACATGGACAAGGGGCGCAGCGAGATCAATTCGCGCAGGATCGTCAACGCCTCGTCGCCGAGGCCGTGTCGATACAGCGTGGTCACCAGGTCGGCCGAGCGCTCCGGCCCGCTCTCCAGGAGCGCGACGCGCACCAGGCGTTGCGTCATCCACGGCCCCTGCTCGCGCAGCTTTCCCGCCACCTGCGCGACGGTGGCAGGGCCCCTGTGGAGCAGGGCTCCGAACACCGTGTCGATGACCTGCGCGGCACCCAGCTGGTCGAGGACATGCAGGCACGCGGCGGCTTCCTGCGCGAGTCGGCCCGCCACGGCGTGGCAGGCGACGGTCGTCTCCCGGCCCATTCCCACGTGATCGAGCTCGATCAGCAGCGCCGCGGTCTGTAGGACGGCGTCCGGCGCCTCACCTGGGAATTGACCGCGCCGTACACATCCGTGGCGCTCCGGAACCGCCGCGGGGGAAGACGACGGCCATGGTCTCGACCGCGTACCCAAGGCGACGCGTGGCCACGGGCGTTGGTGGCTCGCGGCGCCGCTCGCACGGGGTCGCGGACGCTGGGCCGACCGAGCGGCGGCACATATCCCTCTCACCGGCGAGGCCGGGCCCCTCACCCGTCGCGATACTGGTACGGCCCTTGCCCCGAGGAGCCGCTCATGTCCGCCCGGTCCTGGTTCACGCCGGTCGCCGTACGGCTGCGTACGACGCATCCGTACGTCGTCGACACGGCGCTCGCCGCGCTCGTGCTGTTCGCCGCCTCGCTCCAGTGGATCTTCCCCGACGAGGGGGACGACCCGCTCAGCCGGCTCGGCTGGCTGCTCGGCGCGGCCACGGCCGTTCCGCTGGTGTGGCGCAGCCGCGCCCCCTTCGTGACGGCGTGCGCGGTGTCGGTGGCCACGCCCGCCCAGGCCGTCCACCACGCCCCGCCGCCGGACGTCATGTACGGCGGTCTCGTCGTCCTCTACACGATGGCCGCCCGGGGCACGCCCCTGCAGCGGCGCTTCATGCTGGTGGGCTGGGCGATCGGCGTCTCGGTCACCATGCTCCACAAGGAGGGCGCACAGCCCTTCGAGTACGCCTTCCAGCTGCTGAGCGTCGCCTGCGCGTACGCCCTCGGGATGCTGGCCCGCGTCCAACGCGCCTACACCGCCGAACTGGAGGACCGGGCCCGGCGGTTGGAACGGGAGCGGACCGCGGACACGGCACGGGCGACGGCGCAGGAACGCGCCCGGATCGCCCGGGACATGCACGACATCCTGGCGCACGCGGTGAGTTTGATGGTGGTGCAGGCCGAGGCCGGGCCGGTCGTGGTGCGCAGTGATCCGGCGCGTGCGGAGGCCGCGTTCGAGGCGATCGCGGCGGCCGGGCGGGACGCCATGTCGCAGCTGCGGCGGATCCTCGGCGTCCTCAAGGAGGAACAGTGCAACGGGACTTCACCGCAGCCGGGCATCAAGGGACTGCCCGCACTCGTCCGGCAGGTCCGCGAATCGACGGGCCTGCGCATCGAGTTGAGGGCCGAGGGTGAGCCACGGCCGCTGCCGCCGGACACCGACATCGCGGTCTACCGCGTGACCCAGGAGGCCCTCACCAACACGGTCAAGCACGCGTACGCTTCCTCCGCGACCGTGGAACTCGACTGGACGGAGGAGGCGTTGACGCTGACGGTGACGGACGACGGGCGGGGCCCCGCGGTCCCGGGCGGTGGACACGGGCTGATCGGCATCCGGGAACGGGCCGCGGCCTGCGGCGGTGACGCGCGCACCGGGCGGGGTCCCGACGGCGGGTTCAGGGTCGTCGTACGCCTTCCGGTGGGGGACCGGCAGGCGGCGCCGGGGTGAGCATCCGGGTGGTCGTCGCGGACGACCAGGAGCTGGTCCGCAGCGGCTTCAGCATGATCCTGGAGGCGCAGGCGGACATCGAGGTGGTCGCCGAGGCCGGCGACGGGGCGGAGGCGGTCGCCGCGGTGCAGCGGCACACGCCCGACGTGCTGCTGCTCGACATCCGCATGCCCGTGATGGACGGCCTCCAGGCGGCCCGGCGGGTGTGCGCGCAGTCCGCGTGCAAGGTCGTCATGCTGACCACGTTCGACCTGGACGAGTACGTGTACGAGGCGCTGTACGCGGGCGCCAGCGGCTTCCTGCTGAAGGACGTGCGCCGCGACGACCTGGTGCACGCGGTACGGGTGGTCGCGGCCGGCGACTCGCTGCTCGCGCCCGCGGTGACCCGGCGGCTGGTCGCGGACATCGTGAAGCGGCGCCGGGAGGAGGCCGCGGCCGACGTCACCCCGCGGCGCCTGGACGTGCTGACCGCGCGCGAGGTGGAGACCCTGCGGATGCTCGCCCGCGGCCTGTCCAACGCCGAGATCGCGACGTCCCTGTTCGTCAGCGAGCACACCGTGAAGACCCATGTCAGCAATGTGCTCGGCAAGTTGGGGCTCAGGGACCGGGTGCAGGCGGTGATCTGCGCGTACGAGACCGGGCTGGTGACGCCGGGCGCGCCCTAGGCCTGGTCGCCCAGCTCGGTGAAGAGGGTGAGCTGGAGCGCGCCCGGTGCCTCCAGGCGGGAGTTGAGGGAGTTCCAGGGGGTGCGGGTCGGTTCGGCGATCACCTCGGCGCCTGCCTGTGCCAGTCTCGCCGTGGTGGCGGTGGAGTCGTCGACCTCGAAGGCGACCCGGATGGGTCCGGCCACCCGGCGCCCGACCTCGACCTCGTCGATGAACGCGGCATGGTTCGGGTCGGTGATCTCCAGCGTGGCCCGGCCGGCCTCGAGGATGGTGACCCGGCCGTCGGGCGAGGAGAACGCGGCGCGTTCGGGCAGGCCGAGGACGTCGCGGTTGAAGCGCAGGGCCTCGTCGTAGTCGTCGGCCGTGACGACGAGACGGAGTTCGCGGACGGCGGGTGCGTCGGTCATGGCGGCCCCTCGGGATCGCGGATGGTGATGTGATCAACTCCGGTACCGGTGCGGTTCATTCCTCCCTCTGGGGAGTGAGACGGGGGGGTCGTCTCCCCCGCGCGACGGAGCCCCGGAAACCGCTCCCTCCGGCGATCCGGCACCACCCCCTCCCGCACGAGTCTGGGGGCATGTCAACCGATGCCCCGCCGGGAGGGACCGTGCTCTCCACACTCGCCCGGACGGCCACGCGCCGTCCGCTCACCGTCATCGCGCTCTGGGTGCTCTTCCTGCTGCTCGGCTTCGGGCTCGGGACGGGCGTCTTCGGGCGCCTGTCGGACAACGTGCCCGAGGTCCCCGGCACCGAGTCGGAGACGGCCGCGCAGTATCTCGACCGGGTCGACCCCGCCGGTGAGTCGATCACGGCCGTCGTCGAGGGAACCGCCGTCTCCGACCCGGGACTTCGCGCCCAGGTCGAGCGGGCCGTCGCCGAGGTCCGGGAGGTCGCCGGGGTCGCCGCCGTGCCGGATCCGTACGAGACACCCGGTCTGCTCGCCGAGGACGGGCGGGCGCTCATCATCCCCGTCGCCCTGGAGGGCGGCCTGGACGACGACGCCGAGGAACGGACGGTGAACGACGCGGCCGACCGCATCAAGGAGATCGACGCGCCCGAGGTCCACGTCAGCGGCGGCCCGTTGCTCGGTCTGCAGATCGGCGAGAAGGCCCAGGAGGACGTGAAGAACGCCGAGCTGATCTCGCTTCCTGTCGTACTCGCCCTGCTCCTCGTGGTGTTCGGCGGGCTGCGCTCGGCCGCGCTGCCCCTGGTGATCGCGGTGAGCGGCATCGCGGGCGCGTTCCTCGCCCTGTTCCTGTTCAGCGAGGTCACGGACATCTCCGTGTACGCGATCCAGGTCACCACCATGCTGGGCCTCGGACTCGCCGTGGACTACGCCCTGTTGATGCTGGTCCGCTTCCGGGAGGAGCGCAGGAACACCGATGACGTGGCCGAGGCCGTGCACCGCACGGTCGCCGCGGCCGGGCGGACGGTGCTGTTCTCCGGACTCACCGTGGCGGTCAGTCTGACCGGGCTGCTGGTCTTCCCCAGCGTGTTCCTGCGCAGCATGGGGCTGGCCGTGGCCGCCGTGGTCGTCGTCGACATGCTGGCCGCGCTCACCCTGCTGCCCGCGCTGCTCACCCGCTTCGGCGGGAAGATCCCGCCGGCGAAGGTGCGTCCGGAGGGCGAGGAGGGCCGCGTCTTCGCCCGTCTGGCCCGCTTCTCCGCCCGCAACCGGATCGCCGTCCTCGCGGTGGTCGTCCCGGCCCTGCTGGTGCTCGCCCTGCCGGTCGCCGGCATGCGGATCAACCTCGGGGACGCCCAGCAGCTGCCGTCGAGCACCGAGGCACGACAGCTGTACGACACCGTCGACACCCACTTCCCGCCCGGGACCGGGGTGTCAGCGGTGACGGTCGTCATGAAGCCGGGCACGGACCGGTCGACCGTCGACCGCATACAGTCGCTCAGCCCCCGCGCCGAGTCCCGCGACGTGCCGGGCGGCATCACCGTCGTGGAACTGCCGCCGCCCGGCAGCGTGGACGGCGACGGGGCCACCGACCTGGTGGAGCGGGTACGGGACATCCGGGGCGACGACCCGGTCGAGGTGACCGGACCCGCGGCGCGGCTCGTCGACTTCCGCGCGATGCTCGCCGACCGGGCCCCCTGGGCGGCCATCACCGTCCTGGCCGGCATCTTCCTCCTTCTGTTCGCGTTCACCGGCTCGGTGCTGATCCCGCTGCGCACGATCGCCACGACCCTGCTCAGCCTGGGTGCCGCGCTCGGCGTGGTGGTGTGGGTCTTCCAGGACGGTCACCTGGCCGGGCTGCTGGGCGCGGAGGGACTCGGTGCGCTGAGCCTGACCGCACCGCCGCTGATCATCGCGATCGCCTTCGGCCTCGCCATGGACTACGAACTGTTCATCCTGGCCAGGATGCGCGAGGCCCGGCGGCGCACCGGCGACGACCAGGAGGCCGTGGTCACCGGACTGCGCCGCTCGGGACGGGTCGTCACCTGTGCCGCGCTCCTGCTCGCCGTGGTCTTCGGGGCCTTCATGACGGGCGGCTTCTCCCCCATCCTCCAGATCGGACTCGGCCTCACCCTCGCGGTGCTGATCGACGCCACCGTCGTCCGCATGCTGCTCGTCCCGGCGACGATGGCGCTGCTCGGGCGGCGGGCGTGGTGGGCGCCGAAGCCGCTGCGGCGGGTGCACGACCGATTCGGGCTCAGCGAGCAGGAGGCCCCCGAACCGCAGGTGACGACGAACGTCTGACAGCAGTCGGCGCACAGGGGACCTGGCCCGAGGGCCGGGTCCCCCGCCCATGGGGCGGTTACAGTGCCCGCCATGGGCAACGGGGGGGGACCTCCCGGGTCGGCATGTAGTCCGTCAACTGGGAGACCTCCAGGTGCCCGTGGCTGCGCTCCACGTCCGCGCAGTGCGGGTGCTGGTGCTGGTGCTTCCACAGCCACCACACCTCGTCGTCCCACTCCGGGTAGGGGCCGCCGTACTGCACCGCCTGGTAGCCCAGCCCCCGACGGGTGGGAAGGTCGACCCCGCTGAACTCGGCCAGGTCGCAGGAGACCAGTCGTCCCAGCCCCTTGAGGAGGGACGGTGGCGGGAACTCGTCGGATTCGTCGTGCCACCCGACGGTACGCCCGTCCGTGCCCCGGCGAGGCGACCTCTCGGCACATTCGCGGCTTCATGGGGTGAACTCCCCCGCCCTCGAAGGACTTTCACGGTTACACCTCTTGACGGCCGGAGTGGCCGAGAGCACATTGGGCCCACTTTGAGAGCGCTCTCAGACAGTCCTGGGCGTGCTGTCGAATCACCCGCGCACCCCCCTCCGTACCCGAGAGGCACACCCCATGAGTGCACCCTCCGGAACATCCAGACGCCGACGCGCCCTGATCGCCGTACTCTCCACGTTCGGTCTGGCGGCCGCCCTCGCCACGGCCGCGACCCTGCCCGCGAACGCCAACGCGCCTACGCCCCCCACGGGTTGGACACAGGTCTTCGTCGACGACTTCAACGGCACCGCGGGCACCGGCGTCAACACCTCCAACTGGCAGTACGCGACCGGCACCGGCTACCCGGGCGGCCCCGCCAACTGGGGCACCGGCGAGGTCGAGACGATGACGAACAGCACGTCCAACGTCTCGCTCGACGGCAACGGCAACCTCCGCATCACCCCGATCCGCAACTCGGCCGGCAACTGGACGTCCGGCCGCATCGAGACCAACCGCACCGACTTCCAGCCCCCGTCCGGCGGGAAACTGCGCGTCGAGGCACGCATCCAGATGCCCAACGTCACCGGCACGGCGGCCGAGGGCTACTGGCCGGCGTTCTGGATGCTGGGCGCGCCCTACCGGGGCAACTACCAGAACTGGCCGAGCGTCGGCGAGCTGGACATCATGGAGAACGTCCAGGGCATGAACCGCGTGTGGGCCACGATGCACTGCGGCACCAACCCCGGCGGTCCGTGCAACGAGACGACGGGCATCGGCAACAGCACCGCCTGTCCGGGCTCGACCTGCCAGTCGGCGTTCCACACCTACACCATGGAATGGGACCGCTCGGTCACCCCGGAGACCATCCGCTTCTCCGTGGACGGCACCCAGTTCCACTCCGTCAACGCGAGCCAGGTGGACGCGACGACCTGGTCCAACGCCACCAACCACGGCTTCTTCATCATCCTCAACGTGGCGATGGGCGGCGCCTTCCCGGACGCGTTCGGAGGCGGTCTGGACAGCGGCACCCAGTCCGGCGTACCGATGACCGTCGACTACGTGCAGGTGCTGTCGGCCGCCGGGAGCGGTACCACGCCGCCGCCCACGGGCTCGCGTGACGCCTACTCGGCCATCCAGGCCGAGTCGTACAACAGCCAGAGCGGTGTGAGCACCGAGACCACCACCGACAGCGGCGGCGGCCAGAACATCGGCTACCTCGCCAACGGCGACTGGGCGCTCTACCAGAACGTCAACTTCGGCTCCACGGCTGCCACTCAGTTCGTCGCCCGGGTCGCCAGCGGTGCGGCCTCGGGCGTGAGCGGGCTGATCGAAGTCCGTCTGGACAGCCGGAGCAACGCGCCGGTCGGGAGCTTCTCCCTGGCCGGCACGGGCGGTTGGCAGACCTGGCGGACCGTGCCGGCGAACATCGGCTCGGTGACCGGCACGCACGACGT
The DNA here is from genome assembly GCF_045041015.1 of Streptomyces sp. NBC_00019. Classification (NCBI taxonomy): domain Bacteria; kingdom Bacillati; phylum Actinomycetota; class Actinomycetes; order Kitasatosporales; family Streptomycetaceae; genus Streptomyces; species Streptomyces sp. NBC_00019. The sequence continues at coordinate 8,663,081 of NZ_CP108302.1, read as the reverse complement.
GTATCTGACCTTCACGAGCGGGCAGTCGGCGGACTTCGCGAACCTGAACTGGTTCAACTTCGGGCACTGACGCGTCACTTGGGTGAGGGGCGCCGCGGGTCGGGGCCCCTCATCGCAGTTCCGCCCGGAATCCCACCGGCGTCTGCCCCGCGTGCAGCTGGAAGAACTTCGAGAAGTTCGCCGCGTCCGGGAACCCCACCGCCGCGCCCACCCGCCCGATCGGCATGTCGGTGTGCGCGAGAAGCCGTTTCGCCTCCAGGACGACCCGCTTGTCGATGAACCCCTTGGGCGTCTCCCCGGTCGCGGCGCGCACCGCGCGGACCAGGGTGCGGCGGGAGTAGCCGAGGGTGTCGGCGTACGCGCTGACACTGTGGTTCGTCGCGAAGTCCTTCTCCACCGCGTCCCGGAACAGCGTGAACGTCGTGTCCGACTGCCCCCGTGCCGCCTCCTGCGAACTCGCCGCCAGATGGGCCAGGCGGAGCAGGAAGGCCGTCAGGGAGTGGCGGAGCACGGCCGTATGCAGGCTCAGGGGGAGGGTCGCCGTGTCCTTGTACTCGCGCCGCAGCTGCGCCAGCGCCGCCCCCAGCCCCGCCAGTTGCGCCGTGTCGGGGTGCAGCAACGGCGGCAGGTCGTAGCGGTAGAGCCCGGTCGCCTCCACCGTCGCCCGGGGCAGAAAGCCCGGTTGCATGGTGAGGACCGTTCCGCGGTACCCGCTGGCCTTGGAGAAGCGGTGGACCTGGCCCGGGCGGATCCAGAGCACGTCGCCGGCGTACGCCTCGTACTCGGCGAAGTCGATCATGTGGCGGACGGGGCCCTTGTCGAAGAGCATCACGACATGGAAGTCGATCCGGTGGACGCGGTGCAGCGGGGCGTCCGCGTGCCAGGTGCGGTGCGGACCCATCGGGCCGACCTGCATGCCGACGCCGCCGACGCTGAGCTCGATGGGAAAGGGGAACGTTCGGATCCCGTTCACACCGCCGTCGCCGTCTCCGCCTTGGATGGTTCTGTCCGCCATGTCCTACTCGTGCCGCCTCGCTCGAGCCGTCCGTGTCCCACTTTCACCACAGGCTGACACACCTCGACCTTCCCCCGTAAAAGTCAGACTTTTAGATTTGAACGCGTCAGAGCAGCTCCCCGCTCCAACCGAGGACTTCTTGAAGATGAGCACGCAGACACCGGACAGCTTCGAATGGACCGAACTCGACCGGCGTGCCGTCGACACCGCCCGCCTGCTGGCGGCCGACGCCGTGCAGAAGGTCGGGAACGGACACCCGGGCACCGCGATGAGCCTGGCCCCGGCCGCGTACACGATCTTTCAGAAGGTGATGCGTCACGACCCGGCGGACCCGGAGTGGACCGGCCGTGACCGGTTCGTCCTGTCGCCCGGCCACACCTCGCTCACCCTCTACACCCAGCTCTACCTCGCCGGGTACGAGGTCGAGCTCGACGACCTGAAGGCGTTCCGGACCCAGGGTTCCAAGACGCCCGGCCACCCCGAGTACGGGCACACCGCCGGCGTCGAGACCACCACCGGACCGCTCGGACAGGGCGCCGCCAACGCCGTGGGCATGGCCATGGCCGCCCGCTACGAGCGCGGCCTGTTCGACCCCGAGGCACCGCAGGGCGAGTCCCCCTTCGACCACACCATCTGGGCGATCGTCTCCGACGGCGACCTGGAGGAGGGCGTCTCCGCCGAGGCCTCCTCCCTCGCGGGCCACCAGAAGCTCGGCAACCTGGTCTTCCTCTACGACGACAACCACATCTCCATCGAGGGCGACACCGCGACCGCCTTCTCCGAGGACGTCCTGAAGCGGTACGAGGCCTACGGCTGGCACACCCAGCGCATCGAGCCCGCCGCCGACGGCGACATCGACGTACCCGCCCTCCACGCGGCGCTCAAGGCCGCCCAGGGCGAGACCGAGCGGCCCTCCATCATCGCGATGCGCACGATCATCGCCTGGCCCGCCCCGAACGCGCAGAACACCGAGGCCTCGCACGGCTCCGCCCTCGGCGACGACGAGATCGCGGCGACCAAGCGCGTCCTCGGCTTCGACCCGTCGCGCGCCTTCGAGGTCGGCGACGAGGTCCTCGCCCACAGCCGCCGGGCCCTGGACCGGGGTGCCGAGGCGCACGCGGCCTGGGACAAGCAGCTCGACGAGTGGCGCGGCGCCCAGCCCGAGCGGGCCGAGCTCTTCGACCGCGTGGTCGCCGGCCAGCTCCCCGAGGGCTGGGAGTCCTCGATCCCGGTCTTCGAAGAGGGCAAGGCCGTCGCCACCCGCGCCGCCTCCGGCAAGATCCTCCAGTCCCTCGGTGCGGTCCTGCCCGAACTGTGGGGCGGCTCCGCCGACCTGGCCGGCTCGAACAACACCACCATCGACAAGACCTCCTCCTTCCTCCCCGAGGGCAACCCGCTGCCCGAGGCGAACCCGTACGGCCGAACGGTCCACTTCGGCATCCGCGAGTTCTCGATGGCCGCCGAGATGAACGGCATCGCGCTGCACGGCAACACGCGGATCTACGGCGGCACCTTCCTGGTGTTCTCCGACTACATGCGCAACGCCGTCCGGATGTCCGCGCTGATGCAGCTGCCCGTCACGTACGTGTGGACGCACGACTCCATCGGTCTCGGCGAGGACGGCCCCACCCACCAGCCGGTTGAGCACCTCGCGTCGCTGCGGGCCATCCCGGGCCTGAACATCGTCCGCCCGGCGGACGCCAACGAGACGGCCGTGGCCTGGGCCGAGATCCTGAAGAGGCACGCCACGAACCCGGCCCCGCACGGCCTCGCGCTCACGCGTCAGGGCGTGCCGACGTTCCCCGTGAACCCCGACGCGGCGAAGGGCGGGTATGTGCTGAAGGACTCCTCGTCCAAGGCCGTGGACGTCGTGCTGATCGCCACCGGCTCCGAGGTGCAGCTCGCCGTGGCCGCCCGGGAGCTGCTGGAGGCCGAGGGGCTCGGCACACGCGTGGTGTCGATGCCGTCCGTGGAGTGGTTCGAGGAGCAGCCCCGCGAGTACCGCGAGAGCGTGCTGCCCCCGGCCGTGAAGGCGCGTGTCGCGGTCGAGGCCGGGATCGGACTGACCTGGTACCGGTACGTCGGCGACGCCGGACGCATCGTCTCCCTCGAGCACTTCGGCGCCTCCGCCGACGCCAAGACCCTCTTCGCCGAGTTCGGCTTCACCGCCGAGAACGTCGCCGCAGCAGCCAAGGAATCCGTGGCCGCCGCGCGCGGTTGATCCGATCGCCAGAAAGAAGATGATCACTGTGACCGAAGCAACCGCGACCGCGGGAGCACTCAAGCGCCTGTCCGACGAGGGCGTCTCCATCTGGCTGGACGACCTGTCGCGGCGGCGGATCGAGTCCGGGAACCTCGCCGGACTCGTCGAGAACAAGAACGTCGTGGGCGTCACCACCAACCCGTCCATCTTCCAGGCCGCCATCGGCTCCGGTGAGGGGTACGAGGAGCAGCTGACCGACCTCGCGCTGCGCGGCGTCACGGTCGAGGAGGCCGTACGGATGATGACGACGGCCGATGTGCGGTCCGCCGCCGATATCCTGAATTCTGTATACACGGCGTCGAACGGTCGCGACGGCCGGGTCTCCATCGAGGTCGACCCCCGCCTCGCCCACAACACGCCGGCGACCATCGCCGAGGCCAAGCAGCTCGCCTGGCTCGTCGACCGCCCCAACGCCATGATCAAGATCCCGGCGACGAAGGCCGGCCTCCCGGCGATCACCGAGGTCATCGGCCTCGGCATCAGCGTCAACGTCACGCTGATCTTCTCGCTGGAGCGCTACCGCGAGGTCATGGACGCCTACCTGGCCGGTCTGGAGAAGGCCGCCGCGAACGGCATCGACCTCTCCACCATCCACTCCGTCGCCTCCTTCTTCGTCTCCCGCGTCGACTCCGAGATCGACAAGCGGCTCACCGTGCTGGGCACGGACGAGGCCCTCGCCCTCAAGGGGAAGGCCGCGCTCGCCAACGCACGGCTCGCCTACGAGGCGTACGAGGAGGTCTTCGGCGGTGAGCGCTTCACCGCCCTCGCCGGCGCCAAGGCCAACAAGCAGCGCCCGCTGTGGGCCTCGACCGGGGTGAAGGACCCGGCGTACAAGGACACCCTGTACGTCGACGACCTGGTCGCGCCCGGCACCGTCAACACGATGCCGGAGGCGACGCTGAACGCCACCGCCGACCACGGCGACATCACCGGCGACACCGTCACCGGCGGCTACGCCCAGGCACGCGCCGACCTGGCCGCCGTGGAGGCTCTCGGGATCTCGTACGACGAGGTCGTGCAGCAGCTGGAGGACGAGGGCGTCGCCAAGTTCGAGGTGGCCTGGAACGACCTGCTGGCCACCGTCACCAAGTCGCTGGACAGCAAGGGGGTGGACGCGGAATGAGCGAGACTCCTGCCGACGAGATCATCGAGGCCGTCGCGACCCACGAGGCCTTCGACTGGGAGAACCCCCTTCGCGACGCCCGCGACCGGCGGCTGCCCCGCATCGCCGGTCCGTCCGGGCTCGTCATCTTCGGTGTCACCGGTGACCTGTCCCGCAAGAAGCTGATGCCGGCCGTGTACGACCTGGCCAACCGCGGCATGCTGCCGCCGGGCTTCTCGCTCGTCGGGTTCGCCCGGCGGGACTGGGAGGACCAGGACTTCGCGCAGGTCGTGCACGACTCGGTGCGCGAGCACGCGCGGACGGAGTTCCGCGAGGAGGTCTGGCATCAGCTCGCCGAGGGCATGCGGTTCATCCCCGGCGACTTCGACGACGACACCGCCTTCAAGCAACTGCGGTCCGCAGTCGACGAGTTGGACGCCTCCCGGGGCACCAGCGGCAACTACGCCTTCTATCTCTCCGTACCGCCGAAGTTCTTCCCGAAGGTCGTCCGGCAGCTGAAGAAGCACGGCCTTGCCAAGGCCCCGGAGGGCTCCTGGCGGCGCGCGGTGATCGAGAAGCCGTTCGGCAGCGACCTGGCCAGCGCGCGGGATCTCAACGCGCTGGTGCACGACGTGTTCGACCCGGAGCAGGTGTTCCGGATCGACCACTACCTGGGCAAGGAGACCGTCCAGAACATCCTGGCGCTCCGCTTCGCCAACCAGATGTACGAGCCCATCTGGAACCGGTCGTACGTGGACCACGTACAGATCACGATGGCCGAGGACATCGGCATCGGCGGCCGCGCCGGCTACTACGACGGCATCGGCGCCGCCCGTGACGTCATCCAGAACCACCTCCTCCAGCTCATGGCCCTCACCGCCATGGAGGAGCCGATCGCCTTCGACGCCGAGTCGCTGCTCACGGAGAAGCTCAAGGTGCTGAAGTCGGTACGGCTGCCGGAGAAGATCGGCGAGCACACCGTGCTGGCGCAGTACGCGGAGGGCTGGCAGGGCGGTGCGAAGGTGCCCGGGTACCTCCAGGAGGAGGGCATCGACCCGCAGTCGAAGACCGACACGTACGCGGCCATCAAGCTGGAGGTCGACAACCGGCGCTGGGCGGGCATCCCGTTCTATCTGCGCACCGGCAAGCGCCTGGGCCGCCGGGTCACCGAGATCGCGGTCGTCTTCAAGCGCGCCCCGCACTCCCCCTTCGACTCCACGGCCACCGAGGAGCTCGGGCAGAACGCCATCGTCATCCGCGTCCAGCCGGACGAGGGCATGACGGTGCGGTTCGGCTCCAAGGTGCCGGGCACCTCGATGGAGATCCGGGACGTCTCGATGGACTTCGCCTACGGCGAGTCGTTCACCGAGTCCAGCCCGGAGGCGTACGAGCGACTCATCCTGGATGTCCTCCTGGGCGACGCCAATCTGTTCCCCCGTCACCAGGAAGTGGAAGAGTCCTGGAAGATCCTCGACCCGATCGAGGCGTACTGGGCACGGCACGGCAAGCCCGCGCAGTACGCGTCGGGCAGCTGGGGTCCGAAGGAAGCCGACGAGATGCTCGCACGAGACGGACGGAGCTGGCGCAGGCCATGAAGATCGACCTGACCGACACCACGGCAAGCAAGATCAACAAGGCGCTGGTGCAGGGGCGGCGCGCCATCGGCACCCCTGCCGTGGGCATGGTCCTGACGATGGTCATCGTCACGGACGAGGAGAACGCCTACGACTCGATCAAGGCGGCCGAGGAGGCCTCGCACGAGCACCCCTCGCGCACCCTGGTCGTCATCAAGCGGCACGCCCGCACCCCGCGCGACCGGCAGTCGTCCAAGCTGGACGCCGAGGTCAGGGTGGGCGCCGACGCGGGCACCGGTGAGACGGTCGTGCTGCGGACGTACGGCGAGGTCTCCGACCACGCCGACTCCGTCGTGCTGCCGCTGCTGCTGCCGGACGCGCCGGTCGTGGTGTGGTGGCCGGTGGAGGCCCCGGAGAACCCGGCGAAGGACCCGCTGGGCGCCCTGGCGCAGCGCCGGATCACCGACCTGTACGCCGTGGAGAACCCCCTCGACGTGCTGAAGGCCCGGGTCCGCTCCTACGCGCCCGGCGACACCGACCTCGCCTGGACCCGGCTCACGCCGTGGCGCTCGATGCTGGCCGCCGCCCTCGACCAGGCCCGCGCGAAGATCACCTCGGCGGCCGTGGAGGCCGAGGAGGAGAACCCGGCCGCCGAGCTGCTGGCCCGCTGGCTGGAGGCCCGCCTCGGCGTCGGTGTCGACCGCGTGGTCACCGACGGTCCGGTCGTCACGGCCGTCCGGCTGGGCACCGCGAACGGCGAGATCGTCATCGACCGCCCCGAGGGCCCGCTGGCCACGCTGTCGCTGCCCGGCCAGCCCTCGCGCACCCTCGCGCTGAAGGTCCGCACCACCTCCGAGCTCATCGCCGAGGAGCTGCGGCGCCTCGACGCGGACGAGATGTACGCCGTCGCCCTGCGGGGCGAGGCCACCAAGGAGAACGGCTGATGTCCGACACCCCGAACCTCACCCGGCGACCCGAGTGGACCGCCCTGGAGGACCACCGCGCCGAGGGGCTCGCGCAGCTGCGGGAGTTGTTCGCGACGGATCCGGGGCGCGCGGAGCGGTACGTGGTACGCGTCGGCGATCTGCGGATCGACTACTCCAAGCACCTGATCACGGACGAGACGCTGGCCCTGCTCCAGGAACTGGCCACCGCCACCGGCGTGTTCGGCCTGCGTGACGCCATGTTCCGCGGCGAGAAGATCAACCTCACCGAGGACCGGGCCGTCCTGCACACCGCGCTGCGTGCCCCGGCCGACGCGGTCGTCGAGGCCGACGGCGAGAACGTCGTGCCGCAGGTGCACGCCGTGCTGGACAAGATGGGCGGCTTCGCGAACCGGGTCCGCTCCGGTGAGTGGACCGGCCACACGGGCCGTCGTATCCGCAATGTCGTCAACATCGGCATCGGCGGCTCCGACCTGGGTCCGGCGATGGCGTACGAGGCGCTGCGCGCGTTCACGGACCGCTCGCTCACCCTCCGGTTCGTCTCCAACGTCGACGGCTCCGACCTCCACGAGGCCGTGTACGACCTGGACCCGGCGGAGACGCTGTTCATCGTCGCGTCGAAGACGTTCACCACGATCGAGACGATCACCAACGCCACCTCGGCCCGCTCCTGGCTGCTGAACGGCCTCGGCGGTGAAGAGAAGGCGGTCGCCAGGCACTTCGTGGCGCTGTCGACGAACGGCGGCAAGGTCACCGAGTTCGGTATCGACCCGGACAACATGTTCGAGTTCTGGGACTGGGTCGGCGGCCGCTACTCGTACGACTCGGCGATCGGCCTCTCACTGATGATCGCCATCGGCCCGGACCGCTTCCGGGAGATGCTCGACGGCTTCCGCATCGTCGACGAGCACTTCCGCAGCGCCCCAGCCGAGGCCAACGCCCCGTTGCTCCTTGGCCTGTTGGGCGTCTGGTACGGCAACTTCCTGGGCGCCCAGTCGCACGCGGTACTGCCGTACAGCCACTACCTGTCGAAGTTCACTGCGTATCTCCAGCAGCTCGACATGGAGTCCAACGGCAAGTCGGTGCAGCGCGACGGCCGGCCCGTCGACTGGCAGACGGGGCCGGTGGTGTGGGGCACGCCCGGCACCAACGGGCAGCACGCGTACTACCAGTTGATCCACCAGGGCACCAAGCTGATCCCGGCGGACTTCATCGGCTTCGCCAGGCCCGTGGCCGAGCTGAGCGACGAACTCAAGGCGCAGCACGACCTGTTGATGGCCAACCTGTTCGCGCAGGGGCAGGCGCTGGCGTTCGGCAAGACGCCGGACGAGGTGCGCGCGGAGGGTGTCCCCGAGGAACTGGTCACCCACAAGACGTTCAAGGGCAACCACCCCACCACGACGATCCTGGCGAAGGAACTGACCCCGTCGGTCCTCGGTCAGCTGATCGCGCTGTACGAGCACAAGGTGTTCGTCCAGGGCGCCGTCTGGAACATCGACTCCTTCGACCAGTGGGGTGTCGAGCTGGGCAAGGTGCTCGCCAGGCGGGTCGAGCCCGCCCTCACCGAAGGCGCCGAGGTACCCGGCCTCGACGCATCAACCGCCGCCCTCGTGGCCGCATACCGTGAACTGAAGGAAGTGCGCTGACATGACGTCGATGCAGCTCGGCCTCATCGGCCTCGGCAAGATGGGCGGCAACATGCGCGAGCGGGTCCGCCGCGCAGGTCACACCGTCATCGGCTACGACCGCAACCCCGAGGTCTCCGACGTGGCGAGCCTCGCCGAACTCGTCGAGAAGCTCGAAGGCCCCCGCGTGGTCTGGGTGATGGTGCCGGCCGGCGCCCCGACCCAGTCCGTCGTCGACGAGCTCGGCGACCTCCTCTCCCCCGGCGACACGGTCGTCGACGGCGGCAACTCCCGCTGGACGGACGACGAGAAGCACGCCGAGGAGCTGGCGGCCAAGGGCATCGGCTTCGTCGACGCCGGTGTCTCGGGTGGCGTGTGGGGTCTGACGAACGGCTACGCCCTCATGGTCGGCGGCGACGCCGAGCACGTCGCCAAGGTGCAGCCGGTCTTCGACGCGCTCAAGCCCGAGGGCGACTTCGGGTTCGTCCACGCGGGCAAGGTGGGCGCGGGGCACTTCGCGAAGATGGTCCACAACGGCATCGAGTACGCGATGATGCAGGCCTACGCCGAGGGCTGGGAGCTCCTGGAGAAGGTCGACTCCGTCACGGACGTGCGCGAGGTCTTCCGCTCCTGGCAGGAGGGCACGGTCATCCGTTCCTGGCTGCTCGACCTGGCCGTGAACGCCCTGGGCGAGGACGAGCACCTGGACAAGCTGCGCGGCTACGCGGAGGACTCCGGCGAAGGCCGGTGGACCGTCGAGGCGGCCATCGACAACGCCGTACCGCTGCCCGCGATCACGGCCTCCCTGTTCGCACGGTTCGCGTCCCGTCAGGACGACTCGCCGCAGATGAAGATGATCGCGGCGCTGCGCAACCAGTTCGGCGGCCACGCCGTCGAGTCGAAGTAGGCGCACGGTGGGGGATCTCCTGCTGGTCCGCCACGGGGAGACGGAGTGGAGCTTGTCGGGCCAGCACACGAGCTGGACGGACCTGCCCCTCACCGCACACGGTGAGGAACAGGCCAAGTCCCTCTCTCCGCTCCTCTCCGGACGGACCTTCGCCCTCGCGCTCAGCAGTCCGCTGGATCGCGCGATACGCACCGCGGAACTCGCGGGACTGTCAGGGGTGTTGCCCTATGACGACCTCCACGAGTGGGACTACGGCGGCTACGAAGGCGTCACCACCGTCGACATCCACCGGACCCGGCCCGACTGGTACCTGTGGACCGACGGCGTGCCGCCCGGGCCCGAGGGACACCCCGGCGAGTCGCCCGCCGAGGTCGGGGCACGCGCCGACCGGGTGCTCGCCCGGGTGGACGCGGCGCTCCCGGACGGGGACGTGGTCCTCGTGGCACACGCCCACTTCCTGCGGGTGCTGACGGCTCGTCGGTTGGGTCTGGAAGCGGCGGCCGGCCGCCTGTTCCAGCTCGCGACGGCCACCCTCAGCCGGCTGTCCACGGAACACGGTCGAGCGGTCGTCGCCGAGTGGAACACCCGACCGTAGCGACCTGCCGACGGCCCGGGCCATCTGGTGGCCCGGGCCGTCGTCGTCGAGGGAGCGACTAGAGTCCCGCCCTGTGGAGATCAACGATCTGACACCGGCCGAGCGGCAGGTGTGGGAGGCGTTTGCGACGGGGACGGCAGTGGATCTGCGCGACACCCCCGAAGGGACCGTCCGTGCCACCGTGTTGCGGGCACTCATGCTCAACGGGCCTCAGTCGGAAGGGGAGATACCCGGGCTGAAGGTGGCCGGGGCTCGCATCACGGGCGTACTCGATGTGCGCTATGGGACGGTCGAGACGTATGTGCGACTGAGCCGGTGCCACTTCGAGGAGATGCCACAGCTCTATGGCTGCCGTTTCCGGCAACTCAACCTCAGTGGCTCCGAGCTGCCTGGTCTCGCGGCCTCGTCTGTGCGAGTGGAGGGCGGCGCGCTGAGGCTGACAGAGTGCCGGTTCCGGGGGCCTGTGAACCTCGCCGGATCCCAGATCTCCGGGGCGCTGTTCATGGACCGGGCCGAGTTCCGGGCGCCGGACGACAGCGAGGATCCCGCGCTGCGGCTCAACCACTCCTCTATCGGGGAGGATCTGGTGGCGACCGGGATACGCGTCCGTGGCCGGCTGGTGTTCAACAGCGCCTCCGTCGCCGCGTCGGTCAACTTCAACGATGCCCGGCTGGAGAATCCCCGCGGCACGGCGATCGACGCCCAGGCACTCTCCGCGAACACGGTGCACGCCCGGAACCTCACCGCGCTCGGCCGCGTCGAAATGCGCGGTGTGCACATCGCCGGCCAGCTCAACCTCACCCGCGCCCGACTGTCGAACCCCCGAGGCACCGCCCTGCGCGCGAGCAGCGCTGTGATCGGCGAGCTGTGGCTACGGGACGCCGAACCCGTCGAGGGCGCGGTCAACCTGCGGCGCGCACAGCTCGAACTCCTGCACGCGGCACCGCAGATCCTGCCCTCCGAAGTCCGGCTCGACGGCCTGACCTACACCACCCTCGCCCCGCACGTCACAGCCGAGCAGCGCCTGTCCGTCCTCGATCGAGACGCCGACGGCTATGTCCCCCACGCCTACGAACAGCTGACCGCCGCCTACCTCCGCATCGGCGACGACTACGCCGCCCGCCAGGTCCAACTCGCCAAACAGCGCCGCCTGCGCGCCACCCGCGCGTGGTACGGGCGTCTCTGGGGCTACCTCCAGGACGTCACCGTCGGCTACGGCTTCCGCCCCCTGCGCGCCTGCGCCTGGCTGGTCTCCCTGCTCGCCGTCGGTTCCCTCGTGTACGCCCTCCACGAGCCGCCCCCGCTGAAGGCCTCCGAACACCCGGACTTCGACCCGGTGTTCTTCACCCTGGACCTGCTCCTGCCGGTGATCTCGTTCGGGCAGGAGGGTGCGTTCGCCCCGGAGGGCGGGTACCAGGCACTCTCCTACGCCCTCGTGATCACCGGCTGGATCCTGGCCACGACGGTGGTGACCGGTGTGACCCGGGCGGTCAGCCGCCAGTGACGCCGTGCTGGGCGGCCAGTCGCACGGGGGCGTTCTGGGCGCCGTAGCCGCGGTAGCCGTCGCGCTGGACGAGTTCGAAGAAGACCCGGCCGACCGTGTGGGTGTAGCAGTGACGGAACTCGCCGTACGCGTCCCGGTCGTAGAGGATGCCGAGCTCGCGGTACGTCTCCAGCTCACCGTCGGCGAACTCGAAGCGGGCGGCGAGGTCGTCGTAGTAGTTCGCGGGGATCGGCAGGACGCGGCCGCCCGCGTCCCGGAAGCGACGTACCGCCGTGACCACGTCGTCCGTGGCGAACGCGATGTGCTGGGCGTGCACCGTGTCGTCCGTGGGTGCCGCGCCGACGCTCAGCGCGATCCGGACGCTGCCGTCCGGGTTCGTCACCACCCGGCTGCGCATCAGCCCGTACGGGTCGGCGACGTCCACGCTCTCCTGTGCGTGCAGCCCGAGCACACTGCGGTGGAACAGTGCCGCCTCGTCGAACTGGTGCCAGGGCTGGACGAGGGCCAGATGGTCGATGCGCCGCACGCCCGTCGCCCCCGCTTCGTGCGCGACGTCCTCGAAGTCGGCCCGCCAGTTGGGCAGTTCGGGACGGCCGGTCGCGCAGAAGAAGAGTTCCGTGCCGTCGGGCGCCGCGACGACGTCCAGCGGGGCGTCCTCGACGGCGCGGCGCCGCGGCAGCACCGGGGCCAGCAGGGCCTCCGCGCGGCGGGCCGCGCCCGCCGGGTCCGGTGACTCCAGGCCGATCGCGGCGAGGCCCGTGCCGTCGCGGCGGCCGGCCGGGCCGGTGTTCAGGAGCAGCCGGGCCTCGCCCTGCTGCCACAGGTCCACCGGCTTGGTGCGGTGGCGCGCGGTGCGGGCGAAGCCCAGTGCGCCGAGCACCGCGGAGACCGGCTCGGCGTCGGGGGTGACCAGTTCGGCGAAGGCGACGCCGGTGGGGACGACGGCCGCGGGCGGGGTCGTCACGCCGACCGTCTCCTGGAGGAGCAGGAGCGAGCGGTGCGCGTCCACGGCCGTCCGACCGGCGTCGGCCTGGCGGTAGACGTCGTTGAAGACTTCGAGAGAGAGCGGACCGTCGTAGCCGGTATGCAATACACGGCGTACAAGATCCGCCACATCGAATCCACCCTGCCCGGGGAAGCAGCGGTAGTGGCGGCTCCACTGGAGGACGTCCATCGCCAGCAGCGGGGCATCGGCGAGCTGGAGGAAGAAGATCTTCTCGCCGGGGATGTCCGCGATGGCTTCGAGGCTCTTGGGTTCAGACTCCCGGGAGAGGATGTGGAAGCTGTCCAGGCAGGTGCCGAGCGCGGGATGGTCGGCGGCGCGGACGATCTGCCAGGCGTGGTCGTACGTGCTCACGTGCCGGCCCCAGGCCAGTGCCTCGTAGGCGACCTTGATCCCGAACTCCTGGGCCAGGTCGGCCAGTCGGCCCAGCTGTTCGGCGGCGAGGGCGTCGTCGTCCACGGCGAGGGGGTGGACGCTGGAGCAGACGAGGACCGTGTCGGTGCCGAGCCGGCCCATCAGCTCGAACTTGTGCCGGGCCCGGCGCAGATTGCCGGCGAACTGCTCCTCGGGGACCGCCTCCATGTCCCGCATCGGCTGATAGAGGTCGATGCCGAGACCGAGGTCGGCGCAGCGGGTGCGGATCTCCTCGGGGGTGAGGGGGCTGGCGAGGAGGTCGTTCTCGAAGATCTCCACGCCGTCGAAGCCGGCCCGGGCGGCGGCCGTGAGCTTCTCGGTGAGGGATCCGCTGAGGGAGACGGTGGCGATGGACGTACGCATGGGGCAAGCTCCTTCGACCTGCGGTCCGACGGTGCCCCGTCGGGGGCGCGGGGCTGTGTACATGTGCGGCTCCGCCGCGGGGCGCGACCAGCCGTCGGCGGCCCGCAGCATGGATACGGCCTAGCCCGCCGAGCTCTCGACGGCTCCGGCCATCTCCGCGATGTCGGCCAGCATGCGAGCACTGTCGGGCTCCAGCCCGGTGAAGAGGCGGAAGGCGTCCACGGCCTGGAACACGGCCATTCCGCCCCCGTCCAGAGTGGCGCAGCCCATCGCGCGGGCGGTGCGCAGGAGTTCCGTCTCGAGGGGGCGGTAGACGACCTCGGCGACCCACAGGCCGGGGTGCAGGAGTTCGGCGGCGAAGGGGAGGCCGGGGTGGGCGGCCATGCCGGTGGGGGTGGCATGAACGATTCCGTCGGCGCTCGCGAGCAGGTCCGGGAGCCGGTCCGGGGTCGCGTGGGCGGCCCGGCCGTCGCCGAAGTGGCGGTTCAGGGAGGCGGCGAGGTCGGCGGCCCGGTCGGCCAGCGCGTCCACGACCGTGACCCGCTCCGCGCCGAGGGTGAGCGTGGCGTGCGCGACGGCCGCTCCCGCGCCGCCCGCGCCCAGCTGCACGACCTTCTCCAGCGGTACGTCGGGCAGACCACGGGCGAAGGAGGCGGCGAAGCCGGTCACGTCGGTGTTGTGGCCGATGGCCCGGCCGTCCTCGAAGACGACGGTGTTGACCGCGCCGAGCGCCTCGGCCTGCGGGGAGAGCGCGTCGAGGTGCTCGATGACGAGCTGCTTGCAGGGGTGGGTGATGTTGAGCCCGTCGAAGCCCGTGTCCCGGGCGGACCGCAGCAGATCGCCGACCGCCTCCGGACCGACGCCGAGGACGTCGATGTCGATGAGCCGGTACAGATAGCGCAGACCCTGGCGGTCGGCCTCCCGCTCGTGCAGGGCCGGGCTGAGCGAGGGGCCGATGCCCGCGCCGATCAGTCCGACGAGATACGAGTCCTTGGCCACGGCGGACCTCCTGAGCGGCTCACTAATGTACGAACTAGTGAGTTAGTCATAGCACCCGGAAACCGCACTTGGGAAGCCCTGACCCGTTCCGCGGGGCGAGTGGGCTTCTAGAATCGCGGCACTGGCCGCACACCCGAAGGAACCCGATGACCAGCGTCGAAGAACCGGCACGACCCAACGGGCGCATCCGTGACGCCGCGCGCACCAAGGCCGAGATCCTCGACGTGGCGACCCACGAGTTCGCCCGGGTCGGCTTCGCGGGGGCGCGGGTCGACGACATCGCCGCCCGCACCAGCACCACGAAGCGGATGATCTACTACTACTTCGGCGGCAAGGAGCAGCTGTTCACGGCCGTCCTGGAGCGGGCGTACGGCGTGATCCGGGAGGCCGAGCAGGAGCTGGACGTCGAGCATCTGGACCCGGTCGCGGCCATCCGCAAGCTCGCCGAGGTCACCTTCGACCACCACGAGCAGCACCCCGACTTCATCCGTCTGGTCAGCATCGAGAACATCCACGAGGCCGAGCACATCGCCGCCTCCGAGAAGCTCGGCAAGATCGGCTCGCCCGCCCTGGACGTGATCCGCCGGATCCTGGAGTCGGGCCAGAAGTCCGGCCTGTTCACGGCCGACGTGGACGCCGTCGACCTGCACGCGATGATCAGCTCCTTCTGTTTCTTCCGGGTCGCCAACCGGCACACCTTCGGCGCCCTGTTCGGCCGCGACCTCATCGACCCCGCACAGCGCGAGCACTACCGGAACATGCTGGGCGACATGGTGATCGCCTACCTGACGGCGGAGCGCATCGCCGGCTGAAGATCCTTTGGCAGGGCCTCTTGACACGCGGGAAACGCGGGCGCAACATCCCTACCCAAGCGCTACTAACTACCTAGTGGGTTAATTAACCACAGCCCCCGAGGATCTCAGCGCGGCCGACCCAGCACCCCAGGGCTCAGGCACCTTCTCCCCCGCCGCTCACTCCGCATACGTTGGAGTTCCCTCGAAGGAGCACGCTCGTGTCCGTCCCCGCCGAAGCCGTCGGGCAGCCGAAAAAGGCGGCCACTGCCGCTTGGATCGGCAGCGCGCTGGAGTACTACGACTTCTTCATCTACGGCAGCGCGGCCGCGCTGATCTTCCCGGAGATCTTCTTCGACAAGTCCGACCCGGCCACCGCCACCCTGCTGTCGCTGGCCACCTTCGGTGTGGCCTACGCCGCCCGGCCGATCGGCGCGCTCTTCCTGGGTCACTTCGGTGACAAGGTCGGCCGCAAGAAGATCATGGTCTTCACGCTGATCCTGATGGGTCTGTCGACGTTCCTCATCGGCTGTCTGCCCACCCGCGACCAGGTCGGCACGCTCGCACCGGTCCTGCTGGTGCTGTGCCGTGTCCTGCAGGGCATCTCCGCCGCCGGCGAGCAGGCGAGCGCCAACTCCATGACGCTCGAACACGCACCGCCGAACCGGCGCGGCTTCTTCACCAGCTTCACCCTCAGCGGCACCCAGGGCGGCCAGCTCCTCGCCACGCTGGCCTTCATCCCGATCGCCGCGCTCCCCGAGGACCAGCTGCTGTCCTGGGGCTGGCGGATCCCGTTCTTCCTGAGCATCGCGGTCGCCGTCGTCGGCTACGTCATCCGGCGCAAGCTGGAGGAGACCCCGGCCTTCGAGCAGCAGACCGCCTCCGAGGGCGTCGTGAAGATGCCGCTCGCGTTCCTGGCCCGCAACCACTGGGCGGACGTCCTGCGGGTCGTCGCGGGTGCGCTGATCGCCTCGGTCTCGACGATCTTCACGGTCTGGGCGCTGGCGTACGCCACCAGCGACTCGGTCGGGATGAGCCGCTCCTCGATGCTGTGGGTGGGCGCGCTGGCCAACCTGGTCGCCCTCGGCGCGATCCCGGTGTGGGCCACGCTCTCGGACCGTATCGGCCGCCGCCCGGTCTTCCTGATCGGCGCCGCGGGCAGCGCGGTCATGATGTTCGTGTACCTCTGGGCGATCTCCACGGGCAACTACCCGCTGACCCTGGTGCTGGGCATCGTCACCTTCGGTGTCGTCTACAGCGCCGCGAACGGGGTGTGGCCCTCCTTCTACGGCGAGATGTTCTCGACCCGCGTCCGGCTGTCGGGCATGGCGATCGGTACCCAGATCGGCTTCGCCGTGGCCGGGTTCGCGGTCACCTTCGCGGCGCAGATCGCGGGCCCCGACGGCAGCGACTGGTCGGCGGTCGCGTTCTTCACCGCCGCGCTGTGCGTCCCGCCGGTCATCGCCGTCCTCACGGCCCGCGAGACCCACAGCATCCCGACGGAGCAGCTCGGCGAGCGCACGCCGAAGCCGGCGGCGGAGCGGGAGACCGTGACCGCCTGATCTCCGACTCGCAGGACTCCCGGGTCCCCGGACGCCGTAACGGCTCCGGGGACTCGGGCTTTCGCGCGCCTAGGCGCGCGGATGACGCGGCTCGTACAGGCCGACCTCGGCGCCGCCCGGAAGCCGGAAGCCGGTCACCCGTCCCCAGGAGGCGTCCTGGAGCGGGCGGGTGAAGCCGACGCCCTTGTTCCCGAGCTCGGCGGTCGTGGCCTCGATGTCGTCGCACATCAGCATCAGCTCGTACGCAGCCGCACCCTCCGTGGGATGACAGGCGACCTCCGTCGGAGGTGCCTTGAAGATCAGCCAGCCGTGCCCGGCGTCGACGTGGGACCAGCCCAGCACCTCGCGCAGGAAGTCACGGTCCGCCTCGGCGTCACGGCTGTGAATCACCACATGTGCCCCATGGATCACGCGCGGAGGCTGGTGAGGCGCGGCCCGGGAGGCAAGCACCGCCGCCCCCGCCACGGCCCCGTCAGTTTTCGAGAAGCGCCCGCCCCGGGACCGCGCCTAGCGTGAAGCGCATGGACCTCACCCTTCACGCGAGCTTCCTCCCGCAGGACGACCCGGACGCCGCGCTGGCCTTCTACCGCGATCTCCTCGGTTTCGAGGTGCGCGGCGATGTCGGCAAGGGCTCGATGCGCTGGATCACGGTCGGTCCCGTCGGTCAGCCCGACACGTCGGTCGTGCTGCATCCGCCGGGCGTCGACGCCGACCTCACCGAGGACGAGCGCCGTACGGTCTTCGAGATGATGGCCAAGGGCACGTACGGGGGCATCGTGCTGGCCACCGCCGACCTCGACGCCGTGTTCGACCGGCTTCAGGCGAGCGCCGATGTGGTCCAGGAGCCGATCAAGCAGCCGTGGGGCGTGCGTGACTGTGCCTTCCGTGACCCCGCGGGCAATCTGATCCGTGTCCAGGAACGGAACTGAGCGGGCTCGAAACGACGCGGAACGCTTTGTTCCCCCAGGGAAATCAGACCTAATGCTCGGAGCCGGTGAGATCGAGCCGAACGATGGAGAACAGTCAGCATGGCCACCAAGAGGACGACCCCCCAGCCGCCCGCGTCGCACCCCGCCGACAGCCACGATCTGATCCGCGTGCACGGCGCGCGCGAGAACAATCTCAAGGACGTCAGCATCGAGATCCCCAAACGCAGGCTGACGGTGTTCACCGGTGTCTCCGGGTCGGGCAAGAGCTCGCTCGTGTTCGACACGATCGCCGCGGAGTCGCAGCGGCTGATCAACGAGACGTACAGCGCCTTCGTGCAGGGCTTCATGCCGACGCTGGCGCGGCCCGAGGTCGACGTACTGGACGGACTGACCACGGCGATCATCGTCGACCAGGAGCGGATGGGTGCCAACGCCCGCTCGACCGTCGGCACCGTGACCGACGTCAACGCGATGCTGCGCATCCTCTTCAGCCGCCTCGGCACACCGCACATCGGCCCGCCCAACGCGTACTCGTTCAACGTGCCCTCGGTGTCGGCGAGCGGTGCGATCACCGTGGAGCGCGGTGGCAAGACCAAGGCCGAGAAGGCCACCTTCCACCGCCTCGGCGGCATGTGTCCGCGCTGCGAGGGCATGGGCTCGGTCAGTGACTTCGACCTGACGGCGCTGTACGACGACAGCCTCTCGCTCAACGAGGGCGCGCTGACGATCCCCGGCTACAGCATGGACGGCTGGTACGGCCGTATCTACCGGGGTTGCGGCTTCTTCGACCCGGACAAGCCGATCCGCAGGTTCAACAAGCGGGAGATGCACGACCTGCTCCACAAAGAGCCGACCAAGATCAAGGTCGAGGGCATCAACCTGACGTACGAGGGACTGGTCCCGAAGATCCAGAAGTCCTTCCTCTCCAAGGACGTCGACGCCCTCCAGCCGCACATCCGTGCCTTCGTGGAGCGGGCGGTGACGTTCCAGACCTGTCCCGAGTGCGACGGCACCCGGCTCAGCGCGGAGGCCCGGGCCTCGAAGATCAAGCGGAAGAACATCGCCGACGTCTGCGCGATGCAGATCGACGATCTGGCCGACTGGGTCCGTGACCTGAAGGAGCCGTCGGTGGCGCCGCTGCTGGCCGCGCTGGGGCACTCGCTGGACTCGTTCGTCGAGATCGGGCTCGGCTACCTCAGCCTGGACCGCCCCTCGGGCACCCTCTCCGGCGGTGAGGCGCAGCGCACCAAGATGATCCGCCACCTCGGGTCCTCGCTCACCGATGTGACGTACGTCTTCGACGAGCCGACGATCGGGCTGCACCCGCACGACATCCGCCGGATGAACGAACTGCTGCTGCAGCTGCGCGACAAGGGCAACACCGTGCTGGTCGTGGAGCACAAGCCGGAGGCGATCGAGATCGCCGACCATGTCGTGGACCTCGGCCCGCGCGCCGGCACCGCGGGTGGCGAGGTGGTCTTCGAGGGCACCGTCGAGGGGCTGCGGTCCAGCGACACGCTCACCGGACGGCACCTGGACGACCGGGCCTCGCTCAAGCCCACGGTGCGCAAGCCGTCGGGGGCACTGGAGGTACGCGGCGCCGGTACGAACAACCTCCAGGACGTCGACGTCGACATCCCGCTGGGCGCGCTGGTCGTCGTCACCGGGGTCGCCGGTTCCGGCAAGAGCTCGCTGATCCATGGCTCGGTGTCCGGGCAGGACGGCGTGATCACGGTCGACCAGACGGGGATCCGCGGTTCGCGGCGCAGCAACCCGGCGACGTACACCGGGCTGTTGGAGCCGATCCGCAAGGCGTTCGCCAAGGCCAACGGCGTGAAGCCGGCCCTGTTCAGCGCCAACTCCGAGGGCGCCTGCCCGACGTGCAACGGCGCGGGCGTCATCTACACCGACCTGGCGATGATGGCGGGGGTGGCCTCCACGTGCGAGGAGTGCGAGGGGAAGCGGTTCCAGGCGGCGGTCCTCGAGTACCACCTCGGAGGCCGTGACATCAGCGAGGTGCTCGCGATGCCGGTGTCCGAGGCGGAGGAGTTCTTCGGCGCGGGCGAGGCGCGTACGCCGGCCGCGCACAAGATCCTGGAGCGGCTCGCGGACGTCGGGCTGGGCTATCTCACCCTCGGGCAGCCGCTGACCACACTGTCGGGCGGTGAGCGGCAGCGGCTGAAGCTGGCCACCCACATGGGCGAGAAGGGCGGGGTCTACATCCTCGACGAGCCGACGACCGGACTCCATCTCGCGGACGTGGAGCAGCTGTTGGGCCTGCTGGACCGGCTGGTGGACTCCGGGAAGTCGGTCATCGTCATCGAGCACCACCAGGCGGTCATGGCGCACGCCGACTGGATCATCGACCTCGGCCCCGGCGCCGGCCACGACGGCGGCCGGATCGTCTTCGAGGGCACCCCGACGGAGCTGATCGCGGACGGCTCCACGCTCACGGGCCGGCACCTGGCGGAGTACGTCGGGGCCTGAGCGGGCGCAGGAGTGGGGACCGGCCCGCTTGGAGCCGGGCCGGTCCTCGACGAGTCGCGCCGGCTCATCCGCCGGCCGGGGTGGTCCCGAGCCGAGTCGGGACCGCCTTCGATTCGGTCCCGTCCGGCTACGAGTCGGGGCCACCTCCGCGCCGGTCCCGGCCCGTGACGAGTCGGGCCGTCTCCGATTCGCGCCCGTCCCCTACGAGTTGGACCACGCCCGCTCGCACAGCACCAGCCGGTATCCGTCCGGGTCCTCGATCGTCACGCCCCACTCGTTCCAGTAGGGGTTGGGCGAGGGGACCCGCTTGCCGCCGTGCTGTTCGAGCCGGGCGACCAGGTCCTGCGGCACGGGACCGTCGACGTAGACGACCAGGAGGTCCTCCTCCGTGGGGCGGGGTTCGACGGGGTGGGCCGACTCGTGGACGAGTTCCAGATGCCACTCGGCGTCGGGCCAGCCGAGCATGAGCAGATCGTGGTGGCCCGGTTCGGCGCCGCCCTCGGCCCTCCATACGACGGCCAGACCGAGACCGTCGGCCCAGAAACGCTCCGCCGCGGCGAGGTCGCGGGACGGGCGGGCGATACGGATGTGACTACGGCCGTGGACCGGCATCGTGACCTCTTCCTGAGCGTGGCGTCTCCTCGGCCAGCCTAGGCAGCGCGTGATCGCGAAACCATCGGTCGTCCGCCCTGCGCCCCGGGTCCTAGGACCGCTCGAACCGCCCCACCCCGTTGACAGTTGACGTTTTCAGCAAGAACATCGGCCGCAACGAGCAGAAAAGAACAGACGCTCGTCACGCGCAGCCGGTCCGGGGGGAGGGCTCCGCGCGTACCGGCCGGGTTCAGGGGCGGCCGGTCCGCGCGGAGATGCCGGCCCGGTTGGGCCCGGCTCCAGGACCGGGCCGTCGCGGTCGCCATGGCCGGCGTGCGGGTGGGGGCGCCCACGGGGACGTATCTCGGCGGGGCGCTGGGCCGGCGGACGGCGTTCGCGGTGATGTTCGTGCCCGCGCGCACGGTGCTGTGCGCCCGAGCACGCGGCTGGTCGGGTGCGCCGACAGCCAGGCCCTCAGGTACGTCGCCACGTGAGGGAGAACGGCGTCGCCGCCAGGATCCCGGACCGGCCGCGACGCCCAAGGACTCAGCCCCGGTTGGCGCCCGCAGGGATGCCGTACGCCCGCTCCACCTTCAGTCGCAGCACCACCCGCCGGTCGCGGACCATGGCGGCTCGGAAGTCGTCCCAGTCGGGGTGTTCGCCCACGACGTCGCGGTAGAGCCGGACGAGCTCCTCGACCGTCTCGTCGTACGGGTCCTGCGCCACCGGCGTGAGCTCGGCCGTGCCCTCGGCGACCGTGTACGCCCGCCGGTCCGCCGCGGTCACGTGGTAGGACGCCCTCGGATCGCGGCGCAGATTGCGGGTCTTGGCGCGGTCGTCCGTGATCGAGATCCGGATGATCCGCTCGTCGGGGTAGTAGGCGTGGCTGACGTTCGACAGCTGGGGCCGGCCGTCGCGCTTGAGGGTGACCAGCACCCCGCCGCGGCCCTCGGAGAGCAGCCCGAGCAGTGCGTTCTGCGTCGCGTCCTGAGTCATGCCTGGGTCAACCGGTGCACGAGGTGCGCGCATTCCCGGAGAGGAAGCCGGTAGACGCTGTCTACGAACGCCTGGTAGACACTGTCTATGCATGAACCGGAGAGCGGGCTGCGGGCCCGGCTGGTCGAGGTCGGGGTGGAGTTGGTGGCCCGGGAGGGCGTGCAGGCGCTGACTCTGCGGGAGATCGCCCGTCGGGCGGGCGTCTCGCACGGTGCGCCGCGCCGCTACTTCCCGACCCATCTGGAGCTGCTGTCGGCCATCGCGCGCCGCGGCTTCGGCGAGCTCGCGGAGCGGGCGGGGACGGCCGACGACGGCACCGCGAGCCCGCGCGACCGGCTGACGGAGCTGGGGCGGGTCTATCTGCGGTTCGCGCTGGACAACCAAGGCATGTACGAGCTGATGTTCCGTCACGATCTGCTGGAGAGCGGCCATCTGGGCCTCAGGGACACCAGCCTGCCGCTCTTCGGCCGACTGGTGGAGCTGGTCGCCCTGGCCCGCCCGGACGCGGACGCCCGTCTCGTCGCCGGGGCGTTGTGGGCGAACCTGCACGGCATCGCCCAGCTGTGGGGCTGGGGCAGCCTCCAACTGGCCACAGGAGCCGATGACTTCGCACCTCTCCTGCGCAACGCCCTCGACGCGCACCTCGGCCGGGAGGACGGGTGAACCCTCGTCTCGTCCTCGCGGGCAGCGTGACCGGAGCCGTGATCGTCGCCCTCGACGGCACGGTCCTCACCATCGCCCAGCCCACCCTGCAACGGGACCTGGACGCCTCCTTCGCCCAGGTCCAGTGGACCAGCACCGGCTATCTCATCGCGGTGGCGAGTCTGCTGGTGTTCGCCGGGCGGCTCGGCGACCGGTACGGGCACCGGCGGCTCTTCGGGATCGGCATGCTCGGCTTCGGCGTGGCGTCGGCGGGCATCGGACTGGCGCCCGGTGTCGGCTGGGTGATCGGACTGCGGGTCGTCCAAGGGGTGTTCGGGGCGCTGCTGCAACCCGCGACCCTCGGCATGCTGCGCGTCGCCTACCCGCCGGACCGGCTGCGGGGGCCCATCGCCGTGCGCACCGCGGCGATCGGAGTGGCCGCCGCGGTCGGCCCGTTGGTCGGTGGAGTGCTGGTGGCCGGGTCCGGGTGGCGGGCGGTGTTCTTCGTCAACGTCGTGCCCGCGCTGGTGTTCGGCGTGCTCGCCCTGGCGGTGCGGGAGCCGGAGCGGGCCACCGAGGTCCCGCTGGACCTGCCCGGTGCCGCCCTGCTCGCGGTGACCCTGGGGTTCCTGGTCCATACGCTGGTCTCCCCGCACTGGCTCGGCCTGGCGGTGACCGCGGTGACCGGCGTCGCCTTCGTACGCCACGAGCGCCGCACAGCGAGCCCGCTGATACCGCGTACCGTCCCCGGCGCACCGCTCGGCGTCCTGGTCGCCGCCTCGGCCGCCCTGTCGGGCACGCTGTTCGTGAGCACGTACGCCCTGCAGTACACGCTCGGTCTCGACCCCTTCCAGAGTGCCCTGCGCTGCCTCCCGTTGGCGGTTCTGATGGTGGCCGCCGCCGCGCTGTGCCCCGTGCTGCTGCGCCGGGCGGGAGCCCGCCGCACGACGGCGACCGCGATGGCGGTCCTCGCCGTCGGGATCCTGGTGCTCTCCCACGCGTCGGGCGCGCTCACGCTGGGCGCCGGATTCGCCCTGCTCGGGGCCGGGTTCGGGACCGTCATGGTGGCGGCCACCCATGTCGTCGTACGGGAGAGCCCGGTCGGCTCGGCCGGGGTGGCGGGCGGGCTGCAGCAGACCGCGATGAACGTCGGGCCGACGCTCGGGGTGGCCCTCGCCGCCACGGAGGTGTCACTCGTCACGTTCGCCGCCGTCGCACTGGCGGGCGCGGTGCCGGCGGCGGGTTTCCGTGCCACGATCACCGATCGAGGTCGACCGGGCAACCGTTCGGAGATTCCTGCGCGACGATGAGGTCTGAGGTCGTCGCGGCGGGGTATGCCGGATCGCACTTCGAAGGACGCGAGCGGAGGAGAGCGATGGCACAGCTGCGGCAGGAAGTCGACCCGGGTGAGGCCGGACTGGACGCGAAGGCGCTGGACCGCCTCGACCAGCACTTCGCCCACTACGTCGACGAGGGACGCATGCCCGGCTTCCTCGTGGCCGTCGCCCGCGGCGGCCGCGTCGCCCACTTCACGGCGCACGGCCACCGCGACCTCGCCGCCGGACTCCCCGTCGAGCCGGACACCCTGTGGCGGATCTACTCGATGACCAAGCCCGTCACCGCGGTGGCCGCGCTGATCCTGGTGGAGGAGGGGAAGCTGTCGCTGGACGACCCGGTCGCCCGGCATCTGCCGGCCTTCGCCGACGCCCGGGTGCACGTCAGCGGCTCGGGCTCCGACATGGTCACCCGGCCCGCCGGACAGCCCATGCTGATACGGCACTTGATGACCCACACGGCAGGTCTGACCTTCGCCTTCTACCACTCCCACCCGGTCGACGCCCTGTACCGCGAGGCCGGTCTGGAGTCGTCGGTGGTGCCGGGCACGACCCTGGCCGAGACGGTCGACGTGTACGCGAGCCTGCCGCTCCAGTTCGAGCCGGGCACGCAGTGGAACTACTCGGTCGCCTCCAATGTGCTCGGCCGGGTCATCGAGGTGGTGTCCGGGCAGCCACTGGACGCCTTCTTCGCCGAGCGGGTCTTCGGACCGCTCGGCATGACCGACGCCGGCCTGAGCGTCACGGGCGAACAGGCGGGCAGACTCTCCGAGTTGTACGGCGAGAAGGACGACGGCGGCATCGAGCCGGTCCCCGGACTCCCGCTCCACGGCCGGCCCCGGTTCCTCTCCGGCAGCGGCGGCATGGCGGCCTCCGCGCACGACATGCACCGCTTCATGGAGGTGCTGCGCCGTCGCGGCGAACTCGACGGCACCCGTCTGCTCGCTCCCGAAACGGTGGACCTGATGGCCAGGAACCACCTTCCCGGCGGCGCCGACCTGCGCGCCTTCGGCAGCAGACCGGCCCACGACGAGCCCAACAACGACGGCGTCGGCTTCGGTCTCAGCGTCTCCGTGGTGATCGACCCCGCCCGTACGCTCGCGCCCACGAGCCCGGGCACGTTCGGCTGGAGCGGAGCCGCTTCCACGACCTTCTGGGTCGACCCCAGCCGTGATCTGACCGTGCAGTTCTACACGCAGGTACGACCGAAGACCCTGAAGCTCAACCCGGACCTCAGGCGCCTGGTGCACGAGGCCGTGATCGAGTGATCAGGCGTCCACACGCAGGGTGAACTCGACGCCCTCCAGGGCGAGTTCCCGCAGCCACTCCTCCGACCGGGCCGCCGTCTCGGCGGCTCGGCTGAGGCCGGGCGGCAGCGAGCCGTCCAGGACGTGGCCCACGCCGAGAGCGAGAGTGCGGGAGACACAGCGGGCCATCGCGCTCTCCTCCTCGTCCCCCACCAGGTCCAGCAGATAGCTGCCCGACCACGCCTGCCCCGCCGGTCCCCGCACATCCAGCGACACGGCGAGCACGACCCGGTCCCGGTCGGTGTCCGTGGTCGGGTAGGCCGCCGCCAACTCCCGTGCCAGCGCGGCGATCCGGGTGTCGTCGCCGCCCTTGAGCTCCTCGAAGACGGCGCCCCAGGCCCGCAGCCACCCCTCCAGCCGCAGGGTGCCCCGCACGAAGGACTGCGCCTTCCAGGCGGGCGGCATCCCGTACTGCTCGACGAACGGCACGCTGTCGCGGTTCGGATAGACCTCGAAGCCCTCCCCGTCGACGACATGGCGCCGGGTCGCCTCCCACGGCCGCGCGGCGGTGGTCTCGGCGCCGTCCTCGATGTAACGGGCGGGTGAGCGCAGGGCGCCCAGGACTCCGAGGGGCGCCCAGCTGAAGCGGTACCGGAAGTCGTTCGGCACCGCGGGGATGCCACCGCAGTAGGAGGTGAGGCGGTACGAG
Organism: Streptomyces sp. NBC_00019; assembly: GCF_045041015.1. Classification (NCBI taxonomy): domain Bacteria; kingdom Bacillati; phylum Actinomycetota; class Actinomycetes; order Kitasatosporales; family Streptomycetaceae; genus Streptomyces; species Streptomyces sp. NBC_00019. Next base: position 8,637,485 of record NZ_CP108302.1, on the reverse strand, counting down.
GCCGCCGTACCGTCGCCGATCGCGTCCCGGGCGCGGGCGACGAGGCTGTGCGCGAAGAGGTGGTCGATGCCCGGGTCGAGCCCGGCCTCGGTGAGGACCACGATCCCGGCCGCGAGGGCCGCGGGCACCTGTTCCAGCACGGCGTCCGACACATAGCTGGAGCAGGCGAAGTGCGCCTTCTGCGCGACGCACGCGGCCAGGATCCCCGCGTGCTCCGGTGCGGGCAGCATCGACACGACGACGTCCCCGGGCGCGAGTTCCGCCGTCAGCGCGGGAAGGGTGTAGGCGCGGGGTTCGGCGCGGCCGGTGACACCCAGCCGGTCGAGGGCCTCGGCCGCGCGCTCCTCGGTGCGGTGCCACACCCGCACCCGCTCGGCCGTTCCGCACACCCGGGCCAGACCGCTGCCCGTGGACAGTCCGGTACCGATCCAGTGGACGGTGCCGCTCGCCGGAACCAGCTCAGACATTCCGCGACTCCCCTTCTACGATGCCGAGTTCCCGGCAGGTCGCATGGAACCGGTCCAGACAGCGCCCCCACGGGCCGTCGGTCCCGAAGTCCAGGAGCAGCGGCAGCAGTTGCCCCGAGAAGCCCTCGCTGGACTCCTTCGGCAGCAGCGACGGCAGGTTGTCGATGGCGATGAGGTCGAGAGGGGGGCGCGGGGGCTCCTCCTTGCGGAGTCGGCGTACCGGGTCGTCCCACTCGGTGGTGCGGTCGTAGACCGGCAGGACGTTCAGGGGTGAGCCGACGTCGCAGGTGACGTCGGACAGCGTGCGCAGCCGGCGGGTGGGGGCGTCGAGGTCGGCTTCCTGGAGGAAGGGCGGGACCGGGGTGGTGGCGAGGACGCAGTTCACCATCACGTCGTGCTCCAGCAGGGCCGCGCGGTCCAGGTCGCGGGTCTCCTCCAGGTCCCAGCAGGTGGGGTCGAGCCCGGCGGCCTGGAGGGCGACGCGGGCGCCGCGTCCGCTGCGGCCCAGGGCGCCGATGACGAGCGCGGTGAACTCCTCGTCCCCGGCGGCGGGCAGGAGGATCTCGTCGAGTTCCTCCTTCGAGGTGGGCGTGAGCGGTGCGACGAGCCGGCCCCGGTGCTGGAGCACCGCCAGGGCCGCGCCCAGGTAGCCCGCCCAGTACCCGAAGGCGGCGAGCCGGCGTCCGTGGTCGTCGACCAGGTACTCCAGGTCGAGGAGTGCCCCTCCCCCGGCGGCGAACCGGCGGAGCAGGTCCGTAGCGCCCGGCTGCTGCTTGTAGGCGTGCCCGAAGAAGACGTGCCGGTGCGTCAACCCGGCCGGAGCGTCGGGGAGTTCCTTCAGACCGAGGACGACCGCCGCCGGCGGCGCAGCCACCCATGAGGCCGTGGGCGCGACCCGGGCGCCGACGGCCTCGTACTCCTCGATCGGGAAGATGCGCTGCGGGGACTCCTCGACTGTCAGGGTCACCCCACTCTCGACGAGCCTGCGTGCGTCGGACGGCACGACCGGTGTGCGCCGTTCGGTGGGACGGTCCTCGTGGCGCAGCCACAGATGGAGCTCGGTCATACGCAGTTGGCCTCCGGGCGCGGGGCGTCGGCCGCGAACCGGCCGGCGCTCAACGGTCTGACGTCCACGAAGGGTACGCGGCCCAGGCACAGGTCACGGACGACCTCGCCGACGGCCGGTCCCTGGAGGAAGCCATGACCGGAGAAGCCGGTCGCATACAGAAAACGGGATACCGAAGTCGCCTCGCCGATCAGGGCGTTGTGGTCCGGGGTGACCTCGTACAGGCCCGCCCAGCCGCCGGTGCGACGCAGGTCCAGGAGGGAGGGGGCGCGGTGCTCCATGGCGGCGGCGAGGCGGGGGATCCAGCGGTCGTGGGTGTCGGTGGCGAAGCCGGGGCGCTCGTCGGGGTCGGACATGCCCAGGAGGAGGCCGGGGCCCTCGCGGTGGAAGTAGAGGGTGCTGCTGAAGTCGATGGTCATCGGCAGGCCGGGCGGCAGGCCCTGGACCGGCTCGGTGACCGCGATCTGGCGGCGCAGCGGCTCCACCGGCAGATCCACGCCGACCATCTTCCCGATCGCGCGCGACCAGGCGCCGGCCGCGCAGACCACCGTGTCGGTGGAGATGGTGCCGAGCGTCGTCTCGACGGCCCTGATGGTGTCGCCCTGCACGGTGATGCCGGTGACCTCGGTGTGCCGCAGGACGCGGGCGCCCAGGGCGCGGGCGGCGGAGGCGTAGCCGTGGACGACGGCCTCGGGGGTGCAGTGGCCGTCGTCCGGCGAGAAGGCGGCGGCCAGCAGCCCGTCGGTGCTGATCAGCGGCGAGAGCTTGCGGGCCTCCTTCGGGGTGAGCATGCGGCTGGGCACGCCGAGGGAGTTCTGCAGGCGCACTCCCGCCTCGAAGGAGGCCACGTCCTCGGGCGTCGACAGCAGGAACAGATAGCCGACGCGGTGCAGGCCGATGTCGTGGCCGATCTCCTCGCGGAACCGGCCGAACGCCTCCAGGCTGCGCGCGCCGAGCTGCACGTTGAGGGCGTCGGAGAACTGGGCCCGCACCCCTCCGGCCGCCTTCGAGGTGGACCCGGAGGCCAGTTCGTCGCGTTCGACGAGGACGACGTCGCGGACGCCTGCGGCGGCGAGGTGGTAGGCGATGCTCGCGCCCATCACTCCGCCGCCGATCACCACGGCGTTTGCCTGCGTCCTCACGAGCGAGCCTCCCAGGGGTGTCGGGGCCGGTCCCCTCTTCCTGTCCGGACTCCGGTGCCCGTAATCAGGACAGGTGGGCCACCGCGTCCAGATGCGGCAGGTGGTGGTCCAGCCGTTCCCGCTTGGTGCGCAGATAGGTGATGTTGCTCTCGCACGGCGCTATCAGCAGCGGCACGGTCTCGGCGACCTCGATGCCGTGGCGCACCAACGCCTCGCGCTTGTCCGGGTTGTTGGACATCAGACGCACCGAGCGCACGCCCAGGTCGTGCAGCATCCCGGCGGCGACACCGTAGTCGCGGGCGTCCACCGGCAGGCCGAGGGCGAGGTTCGCCTCGACGGTGTCCAGGCCCTCCGCCTGCAGGGCCATGGCGCGCAGCTTGGCGAGCAGTCCGATGCCGCGGCCCTCGTGGCCCCTCAGGTAGACGACGATGCCACTGCCCTCGGCGACGACGGCCCGCAGTGCCGAGTCGAGCTGTTCGCCGCACTCGCAGTGCCGGGAGCCGAAGGCGTCGCCGGTCAGGCATTCCGAGTGCAGCCGGGTCAGGACCTCGTCCGTGCCGATCTCGCCGTAGACCAGGGCCACTTGCTCGTCGCCGCGATCGTGGTCGAGGTAACCGATGGCCCTGAATTCACCGTACACGGTGGGCAGCGGAGCATTCACGACGCGTTCCACGCCCGTACGCTGTGGAGTCTTCTTGCCGAGTACGCCAACTTTTTCTGTCATGATTCTCGAGTTCCTAAGCAGAGACGAAAGGCCGTGAAAGAATGAGTGGTTCGCAAACGCGGTCGGCGGAGCACGGTACGTTGCCGGCGGACACCACGGAAGACGTACGGGCGCGGGGCGAGGGTGTCTCACGACAGGTCGCCGTCCTTCCCGTCGGGAGCTTCGAACAGCACGGCCCGTTCCTTCCGCTGGCGACCGACACGCTCGTCGCCTGTGCCGTCGCCCGGGAGATCGCCGCGGCATACCCGGTGCACCTTCTCCCTCCCGTGACGATCTCCTGCTCGCACGAGCACGCGGCGTGGGCGGGAACCGTCAGCATCTCCTCGGTGACCCTTCACTCGGTGATACGGGACATAGCGTCTTCGCTCCGCCGGTCCGGCGTCGAGACCCTGGTCGTGGTCAACGGGCACGGCGGAAACTACGTACTGGGCAACGTCGTTCAGGAATCCTCCGCCCGCGGCGAGCGAATGGCGCTGTTCCCGGCCGCGGAGGACTGGGAGGCGGCCCGGGAGCGGGCGGGGGTGGTCACCTCGCTCCTCACCGACATGCATGCGGGGGAAATCGAGACCTCCATCCTTCTGCACGCTCATCCCGAATTCGTCCGACCCGGTTATGAGACCTCCGATTTCGTCGCCGACGACCGACGTCATCTGCTCACCCTCGGTATGTCCGCCTATACCGATTCCGGTGTCATCGGCCGTCCTTCGCTGGGTTCGGCGGAAAAGGGCAAAACGCTGCTGGCGAGCCTGGCGGATTCCTTCGGCACGTATTTCTCGCTGCTCACCTCCGACGGCGATTCGGCGCGCGGATAGCGGGCGAGCAGGACGATGACGCCGGGCAGGCTGGCCGCCAGCGAGAGCACCCCGTAGACGACGGCGACGGCCAGCCCGCTGCCGGCGCCCAGACCGGCGGCGCCGAACGCCCAGGCGGTGACGCCCTCGCGGGGGCCCCAGCCGCCGACGTTGAGCGGCAGCCCCATGGCGAGCAGGGCGAGCACGGCGATCGGCAGCAGGACCGCGACGGAGGCGGCGGAACCGGCGACGCGGGCGGCGAGCACGAACATCGCGAGGTGTCCGGCGAGGACGACGGCGGAGGACAGGACGACACCGGGCCCGTTCTGCCGCGACAGCAGTCCCTCGCGGGCCTCACGCAGGGCCTTGCCGGCCCGTGAGGGCGCCCGGTTCATCCGCAGGGCGAGCACGACGGCCAGCGCGCCCAGCGTGGCGAACAGGAGCAGCGGCGCGAGATGGCGGGCCTGGGAGAGCACCGGTGACGGCATGGTCAGCAGCACCGCGGCGCCGACGACCGCCAACGCGAGCTGCCCGGCGATCCGTTCGAGGACAACGGCCCGCACACAGCGCCCGAGCTCCTGGGTGCTGCGCCCGTGCCGTACCGCCCGGTGCACATCGCCGAGAACGCCACCGGGCAGGGCGGCGTTGAGGAACAGGGCCCGGTAGTACGAGGCCACGGCCGCACCGAGCGGCAGCCGGATCTTCAGGCCCCGGGCGACCAGCTGCCAGCGCCAGGCGCTGAAGACGGTGGTGACCACGCCGATCCCGAGCGCGGCGAGCAGGGTGGCCCCGTCGATCCGGCGCAACCCGTCGAGGAAGACGCCGGTGCCGAGCCGCCACAGCAGAACGGCGAGGATGATCACGCCGACGGCGCTGCCGACGTGGGTGCGTACGGCGGGCGACTTGAAGCGGGCGAGAACGTTTCGCCACCAGGAGGCGCCGGGGGCGGCCGGGGTGGTGTCGGGCCGGGGGGCGGAGACGATCACGCCGATGCGGTCCTCGGAGACGGCGACGGGCGGCGGCGGGACGGCCTTGGCGGGCGGAAGGGCGACGGTGGCGGGGGCGGCCTCGGGACGTGCCCCGCCGGTCGCCGTGTCGGCGTACCGTTCCGCCACCGCCGTACGCGCCGGGAAGTCGGCCACGCCCAGCACCGACGCGGTCGCGTCCACCGGCGTCACCGCGACGCGGCCGCGCCCCCGTGTCACCCCGGCCCACCGCCTGCGTCGACCCGGCCCCCGCAGGCCCGCGTGGGCCGCCCGTACCGTCTCCACGCTCATGCCGCCCCGCCCGTCGGGCGGGACAGTGCCAGCAGGTCGGTGTGGTGGACGACCACGCTCAACTCCCCCGCCTCGCAGGCCTCCAGGCGGGCGCGGAGGTAGCGGTCCGCGCGCTCGCGCAGCTCCGGGCGCTGTTCCACCGCGGCGCCGACCCAGCCGCGCAGCCACTGGGCCGTGAGCGCGGACTCGGCGGGGCCCAGCCGCCAGGGGCTCGGGTTCAGCCGTACCGTCGCGCCGAGTTCGGAGAAGGCCTCGCAGGCCACCGTGATCGCGTCCGGGCCGAGCATGCCCGAGCGCCGCTGGTGGGCGTTGAACGCCTCGGCGATCTCGGTGTCCATCGGGTCGGACGGGGTGAAGTCGACGCGGCCGGCCACGGAGAGCGTGAGCAGGGCCGGGCAGCCGGCGCCGGCGCAGGCGGCGGCCAGGGTCTCGATCTCCTCGCGGGTGAGGACGTCCAGGAGTGCGGAGGCCGTCACCAGGGAGGCACCCGCGAGGGCGTCCGGGGTCAGCCGGCCGACGTCACCGCGCCGGGTCTCGACCGTGACCCGGCTGCCGTCCGCGGCGACCCGCGGGGAGGCGACGGCCGCGAAGTGCAGGAGGTAGGGGTCGCGGTCGTGCAGCACCCAGTGCTGGGGGCCGTCGAGGCGGGGCGCGAGCCAGCGGCCCATCGACCCGGTGCCGCACCCGAGGTCGTGCACGACCACCCCGGCCTTGCCGGGCAGGTTGGCGAGCCGGATCCGCAGCGGGTCGAGCAGATCGATCGAACGCGCGCCGGCATCGGCGGGTTCCCGCAGCTCCAGCCACTCGGGCGCGTACCGGGGCTGCTCCTCGGGCCCGTCCTCGCGCAGCCGTACGGTGGGCCGCTCACCGGGGCGGGCGGCGGGGCCGGCGCCGGGGATCACGGACTCCGCGTCGGTGCCGGGGTCGGCGGACGCCGTTGACACCGAGGACGTCGGGGTTTCGCCGGCCATCTCGGACTCCACCCCTGCCACGTCCCTCGGTCCCGCCTGCGCCGGAATCCTTCCCGCGCGCTGTGTCGTCGTAGCCGTCTTCCTCATGCCGCCCTCCTGGGTTCGCTCGGCAGTCGGCCCAGTACTCCGGCCAGGCTGCGGGCCGTGGTCGCCCAGCCGTCCAGGGCGGCCCGCCGGCCCCGGGCAGCCGCCTTCAGTCGGCGTCGTACATCCGCCTCGCCGAACCAGCCGCGCAGTTCCGCGGCGAGGGCGGCGGGGTCCTCCGGCGGGACGAGGATGCCGGGCACGCCGCCGTCGGGGGCGCGGCCGACCGCCTCGGGGAGACCGCCGACGTCGGTGGCCAGTACCGGGATGCCGCGGGCGAGGGCCTCGGTGACCGCCATGCCGTAGGTCTCGGCGTAGGAGGTGAGGACCATCAGGTCGGCGGCGGCGTAGCTGGCGTCGAGTTCGGCGCCGGCCTGCGGTCCGGCCAGGTGCAGCCGGTGTTCCAGGCCGTACTTCGCGATCAGGGACCGCAGGTCGGCCACGTACTCCGGGTCCTGGCCGAGGCCGCCCACGCACACACAGCTCCACGGCAGGTCCCGGACCGCGGCCAGCGCCTCCACCAGGCGGTGCTGTCCCTTGCGGGGTGTCACCGCGGCGACGCACAGCAGCCGGGAGAGGCCGTCGGTGCCGGAGGCGAGGGGGGCGATGTCGGCGCCGGGGGCGGCGACGTGGACCCGCTCGGGGGCGAGGCCGTGGTGGGAGACGAGGCGGCGGACCGCCCAGTCGCTGGTGGCGACGACCGCGGGGACCGCGCGGAGCACCGCGCGCTCCTTCGCGTCCAACTCGGCGGCCAGGACGGGGTCGAGGCCGGTCTCGTCGCCGAGCGGAAGGTGGACGAGGACCGCGAGGCGCAGCCGTTCCGCCTCCGGTACGACGATCTCCGGGACGGCGCAGGCGACCAGTCCGTCCATCAGGACCACGGTGTCGTCCGGCAACCCCCGCAGCACAGCGGCCAGTTCCGCGCGGGCCGAGGCGCCCGGCCGGGGCCACTCGCCCGAAACCGCGTGCTTGTGGACCTGCCAGCCGAAGCCCGGCAGGTCCAGACTCACGCGCCGGTCATAGGCGTTGCCGCCGCTCGGCGCGGCCGGGTCGTCGACACCGCCGGGCATGACGAAGTGCACGGAGCGCAGGGCCATGGGGACGATGTCCGCGTTCTTGAGAGCCGAATGCTGCACGGGCACATAGCCCAGGGCCGCCTGCGGGGCCTTCTCCAGGGTCACGTCGGTCACAGCGCACGCTCGTAACTCGCCCACGCGACATGCGACTCGTGCAGGGTGACGGCGATCGCTGCGATGCCCCGGGCGCCGTCGCCCAGCGCGCCCTTCTCGATCCGCTCGGCGAGCCGGTCGGCGATGACCTTGGCCAGGAACTCCGTCGACGTGTTGATCCCGGCGAAGTCGGGCTCGTTGTCGAGGTTTTTGTAGTTGAGCTCGGTGACGACGGCTCCGAGTTCCTGCGTGGCCAGTCCGATGTCGACGACGATGTTGTCGTCGTCCAACTGCTCCCGCCGGAAGGTGGCGTCCACGAGGAACGTCGCTCCGTGCAGGCGCTGCGCGGGTCCGAAGACCTCGCCGCGGAAGCTGTGGGCGATCATGATGTGATCGCGGACGGTGACACTGAACAACGGACGACCCTCCAGGTGCGGCACGTCTGATCCCCCCGGCTGATCGCCGGCGGGGATGCCGAGTAGTACGGCTCTTCGCTTCCCCGCGTTCAGCCGTCTCTCACTCTTTTCTCAGGTCAGGCGCTCTTGCCATACCTCACGCGGTGACAAAGAGCAGGAATTTCCCCGGAAGTGAGCCTGGGCATCACCTGCGGCAGCTCCTCGAACGCGCTTTCCCCCGTGACGAGCGCGTCGAACGCCGGGTCGGCGAGCAGTTCGAGGGCGAGGGCCAGCCGGTCGGCATACGTACGGCTGGAGCGGCGGGCCGGGGAGACGGTGCCGACCTGGCTGCTGCGGATGACGAGCCGCCGCGAGTGAAAGGCCTCACCGAGCGGAAGGCTGACCTTCCGGTCGCCGTACCAGCTGAGTTCGAGGACCGTGCCCTCGGGCGTCAGCAGCTCCAGGGAGCGGGCCAGTCCCTGTTCGGTGGCGCTGGCATGGACCACGAGGTCGCACTCCCCCAGCGCGTCCCGCGGCAGCGCGAAGTCGACGCCCAGGGCCTTCGCGACGCTCGCCCGCGCCGGGTCGGCGTCGACCAGCTGGACCCGTACGCCGGGGAAGCGGGCCAGCAGGGCGGCGACCGAGCAGCCGATCATGCCGCCGCCGACCACGGCGATCCGGTCGCCGACCAACGGCGCCGCGTCCCAGGCCGCGTTGACGGCGGTCTCCACCGTGCCGGCGAGGATCGCCCGTTCGGCGGGCACGTTCTCGGGCACCCGGGTCACGGCGGTCACCGGGACGACGTAGCGCGTCTGGTGCGGGTAGAGGCAGAAGACCGTGCGGCCCACGAGGTCCGCCGGGCCCTCCTCGACCTCTCCGACGCTGAGGTAGCCGTACTTCACGGGTGCCGGGAAGTCGCCCTCCTGGAACGGCGCCCGCATGGCCGCGTACTGGCTCTCGGGGACCCCGCCGCCGAAGACGAGAGTCTCCGTGCCGCGGCTGACGCCGGAGTACAGGGCGCGGACCAGCACTTCCCCCTCGGAGGGGGCCGGGAGGGTGACCTCACGTATCTCACCCGCACCCGGGCTGTTGAGCCAGAAAGCACTCGCGGTGCGCTTCATGGGCATCCTCCTGAACGCTTGGGAAGTAGTTCACGTACCGAGGTGTGCACAGGTCGCGCACAGTACGCGGCGTTGATCGACTCTGTCACACGGCCGGAGGATGTTCGGTGGCCCTGAACAACACTTACGACGCAAGGCTGGTCCAGCAGGAGACCGCTGTGGGAGCGGGTCTGCAGATCCTGTTGCTGGCTCTGCTCGGGACGGCGATCGGTATGGGACCGGCGGGCTGGCTGACCGGCCTCGTCTTCGCCGTCGCCACCTGGGCGGTGCTCTCCCGGGCCCTGCACCGCCACCGTCCGCGCTCCTTCGGCCCCGCCAACCGCGTGACGCTCGGCCGGGCCACCCTGGTCGGTGGGGTAACGGCCCTGGTCGCCGACTCCTTCCAGAGCTCACCGCCGGTCACCCTCTTCGTCGGTCTGACGGCCGTGGCCCTGATCCTCGACGGCGTCGACGGCAAGGTCGCCCGCCGCACCGGCACCTCCACCCCGCTCGGCGCCCGCTTCGACATGGAGGTCGACGCGTTCCTGATCCTGGTGCTCAGCGTCTACGTGTCCATGGCGCACGGCCCGTGGGTCCTGCTGATCGGCGGCATGCGCTACGCCTTCGTCGCCGCCGCCCGTGTCTGGCCGTGGCTGAACGCCCCGCTCCCGCCGAGCACGGCCCGCAAGACGGTGGCCGCCCTCCAGGGGGTGTTCCTGCTGCTGGCCGCCTCGGGCCTGCTGCCGTACGCCCTGGAGTTCGGGGTCGTCGCGACGGCGCTGGGCGCGCTGGTGTGGTCGTTCGGCCGGGACATCCTGTGGCTGCTGCGCACCTCCCGGATCGAGGAGGTCCTGCTGGAGGACGTGCGCGAGCTGGTCGCCGGATGACCTACGGACGGCGCGGCAGCAGCGCGATCGCCGCGGCCGGCACGGCGGCCAGCACCAGCCATGGCACGGCCGCCGGCAGCCCGCTGTCGAGGAGTGTGCCGGTCAGCGAGCTGCCGACGAGCACGATCAGGCCGGAGACCGAGGACAGCGCGCCGGTGTAGAGGCCGAGCCGCCCCTCCTCGGCGAGATCGGGGACCCAGGCGCGGGCGACGGGGGCGACGAGCATCTGGCCGAGGGTGAGCAGCACGACGAACCCGGCCGCGGGCAGCAGCCCCGCCGTCCCGGTCCAGCCGGCCGGCCGGGCGAGCGCCACGACGGCGAACCCGGCGGCGATCAGCAGCAGCCCGGCCGTCATCGAGCGGCGCAGTGCGAGCCGGTCCCCCACCCAGCGGGTGACGGGCAGCTGGGCGGTCACCACCAGCAGCGAGGACAGGGCGAACAGCCAGGCCAGCGCGGACTGGGAGCCGGTGGCCCGCTCCACCTCGGCGGGCAGGGCGAGATAGAGCTGGTTGTAGGCGAGCAGATAGGCGCCGTACGCGCAGCACAGCGCGAGGAAGCGCCGGTTGCGCACCAGCACCCGCATCCCGCCCCTGACATGGACCCGCCGGCGTCCCGGAATGTGCTGCGGCAGCAGCCACGCGTGCCCGGCGAGGACGAGCACGAAGATCCCGGCACCGGCGAGACACACGCTCCGGAAGTCCACCGACAGCAGCAGCGCGCCGAGCAGCGGCCCGACGAACGCCCCCGCCTGTCCGGCCACGGTGAACAGCGCGAGCACCCGGGTACGGGATCCGCCGCCCTCCTCCTCGTGGACGACGGCCTGCCGGGCCACCTCGGACTCGACCGCGGGCGAGAACAGCGCGGCGGCGAACCCGATCAGCAGCACGGCCCCGATGACCGCCCAGGTCGCCTCGGCGTACCCGAGCCAGGCGAACCCGGCGATCCGCAGCGCGCAGCCCGCGAGCACGACCGGCCGGATCCCGTACCGGTCGGCGAGCGCCCCGCCCACCACGAACAGCCCCTGCTGGCTGAAGGTCCTCAGCCCCAGCACGAACCCGACCGTCCACCCCGCCATGCCCACCGCCGTACCGAGGTGCTCGGACAGGAACGGCAGCACCGCGAAGAAGCCGACGTTGAAGGCGAGTTGGGTGAGGATCAGCAGCCGCAGGAGGGGCGTGAGGCGGGTGCGGTCCGGCGTCCGGTGCAGGGCGGTCGACAGCGAGCTGCTCATCGGGCTTCCACCAATTCCCTTGTACGAGGCTGCTGTTCGGGTTCGGTCACGGGTGGGCGCGGGGTGCGGCGGGGCCTGCGCACTCCGCCCGCCGCGGTGACCGCCAGCGCGCCGAGCAGGGCGAGCACGGCGGCCGGGGCGAGGACGGCCCAGGGGGCGCGCTCGGCGTAGGGCTGGTTCTCGGCGAGCAGCAGGCCCCACTCCGGGGAGGGCGCCTGGGCGCCCAGGCCGAGGAAGGCGAGGGAGGCCAGGGCGAGGGCGATGCCGGGGAGCCGTACCAGGGCGTGGCGGGTGACGGGCGGCAGGACGGCGGGCAGGAGTTCGTGGCGCAGCAGGTGCCAGGGGCCGGCGCCCAGGCCGAGGGTGGCGGTGATGTGGAGGGCGGCGCGTTCCTGGCGGAGCAGTGCGGAGGTGTGGGCGGCGAGGGGCGCCCAGGCGACGGCGCCGACGGCGAGCGCGGGGGTGGCGGGGCCGCTGCCGGCGACGGCGGTGACGAGGAGGGCGACGGGGACCGGCGGCAGGGCGGTGACCGTGTCGACGAGCGGGCCGGACAGACGGGGCAGCAGTCCGAGCAGGACGCCGATGAGCAGTGCGGCCGTGCCGATGGCGAGGGCGAGCAGCAGGGTTTCCAGGGCGCCGTGGCCGACGCGGGCGAGGACGTCGCGGCCGAGCGCGTCAGTGCCGAAGGGGTGCGCGCGGGACGGCGCTTTGAGGCGCTGTTCCGTGTCGAGGGCGAGCGGGTCGCGGGGCAGGCCGAGCGCGATGACGACCGCCAGCAGTCCACCGTATGCAATCGGCTGTACACCGCGTACCGGCGGCTTCGGTCCGTGGAGGGACGGCAGGGCGCCGTCCCGGAGGGCGGTGCCGATGAGCAGGCGGGCGGTGAGGGCGGCGAGGCCGGCGAAGGCGGCGGCGAGGAGGACGAGGGCGAGGGTGCCGGCCTGGAGGACGGGGAGGTCCTGGGCGAGGGCGGCCTGGAGGGTGGTGCGGCCGAGGCCGGGTATGTCGAAGATCCGCTCGACGGCGACCGAGCCGCCGGTGAGGCCGACCGCGAACAGGCCTGTGTTCGGCAGGAGTCCGGGCAGACAGCGGCGCAGTGCCTGGCGGGCGATGCTGCGGCCGGGCAGTCCGCGCGCGGCGGCGGCCAGCGCCCACGGTTCGGCGAAGGCGCCGGGCAGCAGGTCGTCGAGGAGGCGGCCGAGCACGGCCCCGGCGGGCAGGCCGAGGGCGAGGGCGGGGAGGATCGTCCACTTCGATCCGTACCAGCCGAGGGCGGGCAGCCAGCCGAGCTGGACGCCGACGACGGTGGCGAGCACGGACGCGGTGAGGAACTCGGGCAGCGCGGCGAGGACCGCGGACCCGCTGCCGCCGACCCCGCGTCCGCCGAGCCGGTGGTGCGCGCCGAGCCACAGGGTGCGGGCGCAGATCAGCGCGGCGGTGACGGTGGCGAACACGAGGGTCACCGCCATCAGCAGCAGGGACGCCCCCAGTGCTTGGAGCACGGCGGGTGTGACCTCGCCGCCGGAGATCCACGACCGTCCGGCGTCCCCGCGCCACAGTCCGCCCAGCCACTGCCCGAGGAGACGGAACGGGCCGTCGTCCAGACCGAGTCGGTCCCGGATGTCGGCCAGCACCTGTGGGTCGGGGTCGCGTTCGGCCGACCGGGCCTTGAGCACGGTCAGCCCCGGGTCCGTGCGCGTGAGCCAGGGCAGCAGGCCGATGGCGCACACGAGGGCGGCGGCGATCCCGGCCCGCCACAGGAGCGTGCCCGCTTGCTGCCGCATACGTCAGCGCCGGGTGCCGACGCCGACGAGGGTGCGCTCGTACGGGTCGAGGAGGGCGCCGCCGACCTTGGAGCCGACGCCGGTGATGACGCGCTGGTGGACCAGCGGGACGACGGCGTCGGTGCCGAGGATCTTCGCCTCGGCCGCCATGACGGCGTCCTGGCGCTCGGCGGTGCCGGCGACGCCCTCGGCCTTCTTCACCGCCTTGTCGACGTCCTTGTCGCACAGCAGCGCCAGGTTGTAGCTGCCGTCGCAGGTGAAGTCGCTGGCCAGGAGCGAGACGGGGTCGCCGGTGTCGAGGAGGCTGTTGCGGGCACCGACGAAGGCGTCGAACCTGCCCTCCAGCACATCGCTCTCCAGCCGCGAGTACTCGCGCACCTCCAGCTCGACCTCGAACCCGGCCTTCTCCAGCTGCTGCTTCAACACCTGGGCGACCTCGGGGAGTTCGGGCCGGTTGCCGTACGTCGCGAGGGTGATCGTGGCCCCGTCGGGGGCAGTGGCCCTCGCCCGGCCGGCCGGCTCGGTCCGCTTGCCCTCGGCCCAGGTCACGGCGGGTCCGTAGAGGCCGGCGCCGGCGTCGGCGTACCCCTCGTAGACGCCCTCGGCGAGTGCGGCGGTGTCGACCGCCTGCCGTGCGGCGGCCCGGAGGCCGGCGTCCTTGAACACGTCCGAATCGGTGTTGAGGAGCAGGCTCGTGGTGCGGGTCGTGGCGGTGGCCTTGCGGATGCCCTTGTCGAGGGTGACGGCCTGGGCGACGGGGATCGCCTCCGCGAGGTCGACCTGGTCGGTGCGGAGCGCGCTCGCACGGGCGGTGCCGTCGGCGACGAACTTCACGTCGATGCCCGAGGCCTGGGCACGGCCGCCCCAGTAGTCGTCGTAGCGGTCGAGGGTGGCGGCGGTGGCACCCATGACCTTGGTGAGTTCGAAGGGGCCGGTGGCGTGGCCGATCGGGTCGACGCGGTCCGTCCTGCCGTAGGCCTTCGCGGAGAGAACGGCGAGGCTCGGGCTGGACAGCCGCAGCGGCAGTGCGGGGTCGGGGTCCTTCGTGGTGACCCGGACGCCGGTGGTGCCCTCGGCCTTCGCGGTGAGGGGCACGCCGGAGAGAGCGGCGGGGGCCGGGCGGGCCTCGGTGGCGTGGGTGAGGGCGGTGGCGACGGCGGCCGGGGTGACGTCGGTGCCGTCCTGGAAGGTGGCCTCGCGCAGGGTGAACAGCCAGGTGCGGTCGTTCTCGCGGGTCCAGGACGCGGCGAGCGCGGGGGCCGCGGCACCGTTGGCGTCCAGGGCGGTCAGGCCCTCGGTGACGCCGAGGCGGCTGAGGAGGGTGGCGTCGGCGCCGTACGGCGAGAGATTCTCGGCGGGCGGGAAGGCGAGGGCGACCCGCAGCCGGGAGCCGTCACCGACGTCGTCGGACGAGCCGCCCGAGCCCTCGGCGGCGAAGCAGCCGGTGAGGGCCGGGGCGAGAAGGAGGGCGAGGAGGAAACGCGGTCGGGTCATTCGGGTCATCGCCCCATCGGGATCTCGAAGTGCAGGACGCCGGACGCGCCCTCGGGGTCCTCGCGCTCGTCGTGCACGAGCTTGCCGAGCGATCGCCAGAAGGCCTCGGCGCCCGGGACGGCCGGGTCGGTGTGCAGATACGCGGAGCGGTAGCCGCCCTCGGCGACGGCGAACTCCATCAGCTCCGCGACCAGTCGCCGGGCGAGACCGCGCCTGCGGTGCCCGGGGCGGACGTAGACGCGGCGCAGTTGTGCGGTCTGCCCCGAGGGGTAGCGCTCGGCGACATGGCGCGGGTTCGGCGGGTGGACCGGGCCCCGGGAGTCCAGGGCGCCGGTGGCGACGACCTCGCCGCTGTGCGGGTCGAGCGCCACGAGGAGGGTGTGGCGCTCGGGGACCAGGTAGACGGCGGCCGGGTCGATGACGTCGCCGTGCCAGCGGGGCACATAGCCGGAACCGAAGTCGCGGTAGACGGTGTCGAGCATCACGGCTCGCGCACTCTCGAGGTCGTCCGGGCCCGCGGCCCTGATGCTGTAGTCACGCACTTGCACATCATATGCATTAAGCGCACGAGCTTGATCCACGTCTCCCGGGTGACGGTTTGACAGCGTCGCGGCGACGCCCTACAAATCTATCGACATGACATCCATTTTCAAAAAGCCCTTATCCGAAAGGGCGGAGTGCTGATGCGCATCGCTTTCGTCGGCAAAGGTGGCAGCGGCAAGACCACCCTGTCGGCACTCTTCTCCCGTCACCTCGCGCGGTCCGGCGCTCCCGTGCTCGCCGTGGACGGGGACATCAACCAGCATCTGGCCGAGGCGCTGGGTTACGACGGGGATCTGCCGGCCGCCCCTCCGCTGGGCGCACACCTGAACGCCGTCAAGGACCACCTGCGCGGCACCAACCCGCGCATCGCCTCCGCCGAGGCCATGATCAAGACCACTCCGCCGGGCCGCGGCTCCCGGCTGCTGACCCTTCTCGGCGACGACGAGCTGCACGCCCGGCACGTCCGGCGGGTGGGCGACGTGCCGCTGATGGTGACCGGCGAGTTCGAGGAGAGCGACCTCGGGGTGGCCTGCTACCACTCCAAGCTCGGCGGGGTGGAGCTCTACCTCAACCATCTCGTCGACGGTCCCGGCGAGTACGTGGTGGTGGACATGACGGCGGGCGCGGACGCGTTCGCCTCCGGTCTCTTCACCCGCTTCGACCTCACGTTCCTGGTGGCGGAACCCACCCGGAAGGGCGTCTCGGTCTACCGCCAGTACCGCGACCACGCCCGCGAGTTCGGCATCCGGATCGCCGTCGTCGGCAACAAGGTGACCGGCGAGGACGATCTGCTCTTCCTCAAGGAGGAGGTGGGGGACGACCTGCTGACCCACCTGGTCCACTCACCGTTCGTGCGGGCCGCCGAACAGGGCCGGGAACAGGGCGGGCTGGAGTCCCTGGAGTCGCACAACCGGCATGCCCTGAACGTCCTGCGGGAGACCGTGGACGCCTGTCCCCGCGACTGGGTGACGCTCCATCGCCACGCCGTCGAGTTCCATCTGCGCAACGCCCGGGCCTGGGCGGGCGAGGACCTGGCCTCCCAGGTCGACCCCGACTTCGTACCGGGTCCCGCTTCCCTCATCTGACACCCCTCTTCCTCCCCCTCACCCCCCACTCAACGCACAGACAGGACAAGCACCTTCATGTCTCTCGACGTCTCCCCGAAGCTCCTCGCCGAAGCCGAGAACGGCGCCGTCCGCGAGGAGGACTTCGTGGACACCGTCCGTACGTCCCTCCCGTACGCCTACGACCTGATCGCCTCTCTCGCCGGCGAACTCCACGACGGCAAGGCCGAGTTCACCGACAACCAGACGCCGCCGCCGTCCGAGAAGGAGCGCGGCCAGCTGCTGCGGGCCCTGGCCAGCGACGCGATCCGCGGCAGCCTGGAGCGGCACTTCGGGGTGGCCCTGGCCTTCCAGAACTGCCACCGGGTGGCGGCGTTCCGGCCGGGCGCGCAGGACGGTGAGACCTACGCGCGCTTCACCTCGACGCGCTCACAGATCCTGAACCAGTCGCCGGAGTTCAGGGACTGCTGACCCGTCCGCGCGGAACCGTCACCCCCCGACGGTTCCGCGCCCCCTCCCCCGGCGGCGGGTCAGTGGGTGCGCAGTTCGGTCAGTTCCTCCCGGCTGCGCGACGACGGTCGTCAGGGCCAGGAACCGGACGACTCCCTGGTGCGGTTGCGCCGACGTGGTCAGGCCGCCGCCGACCGAGGCCTCGTGGGCCCCACGCATCTGGCCGGGCGCTGCGGGACGAATTCGGCTGTACGGCGGCCGAGTTGAGCCGCGGGGCCCGGGGAGGACCGTAGTCGTCAGCCCGCTCTCCCGCTCCCTATCTGCCTGAGGATGGACGGGTCGGTGATCTCGGTGTCGGCGGCCAGCAGCAGGGCCTTGCTGAGGATCACGGTGAGCCGGTCGTCCTCGAACGGCAGGAAGACCTTGCCGTTGGCCTTGCCGCGCGAAGGGACGATGCACAGATAGGAGTTGTCGGGCTCCATCAGGATGTTCGCCGAGCCGAGATGGATCCGGTACGTCCGCAGGTCGCCCCGGACCACCAGGAAGCGGCCGTCGAGGGTGCACCGGTCGGCGATCTTCAGGCGCGGCAGGATCCGCGCGAGGGCGTCGCGGCGGGCCTCGGCGCTCTCGCTCAGCTCGGCGAACCCGGCCCGTTCCCAGTAGGCGCGGGCCGGTCCCTGCTCGGTCCAGTCGGGGTCGGCGGCGATCGAGGTGACGCCGACGAAGAGGTCCACGTCGCGCATCGCCTCGCTGAACACCAGCGGCGGCACCTCCGCGAGGGGCGCCTCCCGCCAGGCTCCTGCCACCCGGCGCTCGAAGCGGACCCGGTCGGTCGAGGCCACCCCGTCGCCGTCCGCCCAGTCCACGTACGTGTGGAAGAAGGCGGCCCGCCACTCCCCCGCGCCCAGGGTCCGCAGGGCCGCGTCCCCGTCCCCGGCGTCCCAGGGCCCGAGCAGCCGGCTCGTCCACCCCCGGGCCCGGAACAGCGCGAACATCCGGCGGTAGTGCACGAGATGGGCGGCGAAGCGCAGGGAGTGGACGCGGGTCTCCTCCTCCGCCGGGGTGAGCCGGTAGATCTCCCGGAACGCCTGCTTGAACGGCTGCCTCAGCTGCCCGTCGACGAGCCGGTCCCGCCAGACCCGTACGGTGTCGGCGTCGGAGCGGATCGGGTGCCACAGCCGTACGGACGCGTCGTCGGCTGCGTCGGGGAGGTCCTCGGTCGACGGCAGGACCGCCCGCCACTCCCCGGGCGCGACCTCGATCTCCCAGATCAGCCGGCGTACGGCGGACCGGGCGAGCGGATGCCCGGCCAGTTCCGCGCGCCACCAGCCGTACGGATGGACGGCGTCGACGGTGAACCCGCCCTCCAGCGCCCGGGCGAGGGTGCCGAGCTGGATGTTCACTCGCTTCACCAGGTCGCGCAGCTCCTTGACCAGGCCGGCGTGGTCGCGGCGGACGGGCGCGGGGACGCTCTTCAGGGGGCGGCCGTCCTTCTCCCAGGTCAGCTCGGCGGTCTCGGTGACCGTGACGACGGCCGTGTACCCGCTGCCCGCCTCCCTGCGCAGGACACCTTCGTCGTCGAACCCCGCCCTCGACAGCCGCAGTGCCACCTCGGTCCGCTCGGCCAGGGCCGGTTCGACCTGCTTGAGCAGCTTGTCGAGCTGCCGGGGTATTCCGGCGTGGCGGGTCACCGAGCGCGCGGTGCGGATCGCGGCGACCAGCTCCGGCGTCGGGAAGTCCCGGGCGGCGCGGACCAGTTCGTACAGCAGGGCCTGCGAGGGGACCGTCTTCGCGGACGTCGGGGCGACGGCGATGCCGGGCAGCAGCCGGTCGAGGAGGTCCGGCAGCCAGGGCTCGTCGCGCAGCAGCGCCACCCGGGCGGCCTGTCCGAGCATGTCGACCTCGCGGGGCGTGAACGCCTTGTCGGCCCGGTAGGGGATCTCGCCGCGCTGGAGGGCGTCGGCGCGGTCGGCCGCGGCTTCCAGCGCACGGCGGGCGAAGGCGACGTAGGCCGGGATGCCGGCCACCTGCCGCCAGATGTCCGGTGCGTTCGGCGGCGGGTCGTAGGTGTTGAGCCCGTCGACCTGGACGAGCAGTGTCCGCTCGGCGGGAGTGAGGGCGATGACGACATCGATCCCGTCCATGGCTATGGCTCCGTTGTCGCGTCGCAGGAGGTCGGCCGCCGTCCGCAGCGCCTCGTCGTCCCCGAGGCTCGCCACCATGAGCAGCGAGTACGGGTGGGTGGCGTCCCCCTTCTCCACCAGGAAATCGGTCAGGGCACGGGCCGGTCCGGAGAGGTCGGGCCACGGCCCCGTGCAGTGCACCAGCGCGTCCACGATCGGCCGGAGGCTCACCACGTCGTCGGGGTCCTCGCTGCAGGCGACGACCGCCTCGAACATCCGGCGGCACGCGTCGGGCGTGTAGCGCGGTTCCCTGTCCCTGACGGCCAGGTGCACCGCCGTCCTCGCGCCCTTCATCGCGTCCGTGGCCTCGGGCCGGGCCCGGTAGGCCGTGGCGAGCAGCCCGCCGACCTCCTCGTCGGAGAGGCCCACCAGGTCGGCCGCCCGGACGTCGAGTGCGAAGGCTGGGTCGGTCAACGCCCGGACCAAGTCGTCGTAGAGCATGCCTCGGATCATGACAGGCACCACTGACAACGCGATCTACGCGAAGAACCTCGCGGTCTCCGCCACGAACCGCCGCGCGTCGTCCAGCCAGGGGAAATGCGCCGCTCTCTCCTGGACCACCGACTCGGCCTCCGGGAAGAGCCCGGCGTACTCGGCCATCGCCCGCCGGGGCCCGGCCACGTCCACCTCCCCGGCAAGCACGAGCACACGCCCCGCGAACCCGGCCAGTGCCGCCCGCGTCGCCTCCGGGTCGAAGGCGCCCTCGGAGCCGTAGGCCGCCGCCGCCTCGTCGTTGCGCTGCTCGTCCTCGGCCGCGCGGACCGCCTTGGCCTCCTCGTCCCAGCGGGCGAACCAGAAGGGGGCGATGGCCTGCCAGGCGTCGGGGGCGGGACGGCCCGCGTTGAGGGATTCCAGGGCCGCGTACGCCGTGGCGAACCACTCCTCGTCCTGGCGCAGACGGGCCGTGCTCAGGCGGTCCTCGGCGGTGACGGCGATGCCGACCGCGTAGACGCTCGGCGTGATCAGGGCGAGGCGTGCGACGCGGTCGGGGTGGCGGGCCGTGTAGAGGGCGGCCAGGTTGGCGCCCGCGCTGTGGGCCAGCACGTCCAAGTGGTCCAGGCCCAGTTCCTCGCGCAGTGCCTCGACGTCGTCGACCTGACGGTCGCAGCGGTACGACGCCGGGTGCTCGGGGGTCGCCGAGTCGCCGGTGCCTCTGAGGTCCAGGCGGATCAGGGTGCGGTGGGCGCCGAGGCCGCCCAGGTCGCCGAGGTAGGCCGAGGCCTGCATCGGGCCGCCGGGGAGGCAGACCAGGGGCGGTCCTTCGCCGGTCGCGTGGTAGGCGAGGGTGGTGCCGTCGGGGGTGGTGAAGGTGGGCATGGCGTGAGGCTTTCACCCGGCCTGGCCTGCGGCAACGTATTAAGTGCGGCTCGCGCGGCGCAGGGAAGAGGGCCGGGCGATCCGCCCGGCCCTCCCCCTCTCCACGACGCTCAGCTCGGCGACTCCGCACCCTTACGGGCGTAGTACCACCAGGTGACGCCGCCCGCCTGCTCAGGCCGCGCGTCGCGCACGTCCCCGATGGTTGCGGATGATCTCCGCGTACCGGTGTCCGGAACCCTTGATGGCGCGGGTCTGGGTCCGGTAGTCGACGTGCACCAGGCCGAAACGCTTGTCGTAGCCGTAGGCCCACTCGAAGTTGTCCAGCAGCGACCAGGCGAAGTAACCGGCCAGCGGCGCGCCCCGGCGGGCGGCGGAGGCACAGGCGGCGAGGTGCCCGGCCAGGTAGTCCTGCCGCTCGGGGTCGTCGACGGTGCCGTCGGGGCGTACGACGTCCGGGTAGGCGGAGCCGTTCTCGGTGACGTACAGCTTGCGGGCGCCGTACTCGTCGGTGAGGCGGAGCAGCAGGGTCTCGATGCCGCCCGCGTCGATCTCCCAGTCCATTCCGGTGCGGGGCACGCCGAGGCGGTGTACGGAACGGGCGTGCGGGGCCGGGCCGCTGGGGTCGTCGGCGACGGTGGCCGGGAAGTAGTAGTTGAGGCCGAGCCAGTCCAGCGGGGCGGCGATCGTCTCCAAGTCTCCTTCCCGTGCGGGTAGTTCGACGCCGTACAGCTTCTGCATGTCCTCCGGGAAGCCGCGGCCGTGGATCGGGTCCAGCCACCAGCGGTTGGTGTGGCCGTCCATCCGGCGGGCGGCCTCGAGATCCTCCGGACGGTCGGTGGCCGGGTGCACGGTCGAGAGGTTGTTGACGATGCCGACCTCGGCGGCGGGGACGGCCGCCCGGATGGCCTGGGTCGCCAGTCCGTGGCCCAGCAGGAGGTGGTACGAGGCGTGCACCGCGGCGGTCAGGTCGGTGAACCCGGGGGCCATCTTGCCTTCGAGGTGGCCGATCCACGCGGAGCACAGGGGTTCGTTGAGCGTGGTCCAGTGGCTGACCCTGTCGCCCAGACGTCCGGCCACGACCGAGGCGTACGCGGCGAAGTGCTCGGCGGTCTCCCGCTCGGGCCAGCCGCCCCGGTCCTGGAGCGCCTGGGGCAGGTCCCAGTGGTAGAGGGTGACGGACGGGGTGATGCCCGCCTCCAGCAGGCCGTCGATCAGCTCGTCGTAGAAGTCGAGGCCCTTGGCGTTGACCGGTCCGTCGCCGCCCGGCAGCACGCGCGGCCAGGCGATCGACAACCGGTAGGCGTTGGTGCCCAGTTGGCGCATGAGCGCGATGTCCTCGCGCCAGCGGTGGTAGTGGTCGCAGGCGACGTCGCCGTGGTCGTTGCCGGCGATCTTCCCGGGGGTGTGCGCGAAGGTGTCCCAGATCGACGGCGAACGGCCGTCCTCCGCCACGGCTCCCTCGATCTGGTACGCCGAAGTGGCCGTGCCCCACAGGAAGTCGTGCGGGAGTGCGGCGAGGTCGATGGTCACGAAATCCCTTTCGAGGTCGGTCACTTGACGGCACCCGCCGTCAGCCCCGCGACGAGGTAGCGCTGCAGGAGCAGGAAGCCGGCCACCACCGGCACGCTGACGACCAGCGAGGCAGCCATGATCTGGTTCCAGTACACGTCGTTGAGCGTGGAGTAGCCCTGGAGTCCGACGGCGAGGGTGCGGGTGGTGTCGTTGGTCATCACCGACGCGAACAGCACCTCGCCCCAGGCGGTCATGAAGGCGTAGACGGCGACCGCGACGATGCCGGGGATCGCGGCCGGCACGACGACCCGGAACAGCGCCCGGAGCGGTCCGCAGCCGTCGACCAGCGCCGCCTCGTCCAGGTCGCGCGGCACCGAGTCGAAGTACCCGATCAGCATCCAGATCGAGAACGGCAGGGAGAAGGTCAGATACGTCAGGATCAGTCCGCCGCGCGAGCCGAACAGGGCGATGCCGGTGGCGTTGCCGATGTTGACGTAGATCAGGAACAGCGGGAGCAGGAAGAGAATGCCCGGGAACATCTGCGTCGACAGGACGGTGACCGTGAAGACCCGCTTGCCGCGGAAGTCGTAGCGGCTCACCGCGTACGCGGAGAACACCGCGATCACCACCGAGCAGACCGTCGCCGCGCCCGCCACGATCAGCGAGTTCACGAAGTACCGGGCGAGCGGGACCGTGGACCAGATGTCGATGTACGGGCGGACCGTCAACTCGCTCGGTATCCAGCGGAACTTGCCGGTGACGTCCGCGAGGGGCTTCAGCGAGCTGGAGACCATCACGTACACCGGCACCAGCACGAAGCCGCCGAGCAGGGTGAGGAAGATCCGCCGGGACCAGAGGAACGAACGCGGCGGTGCCATCGGGGAGTTACGCATGCGTGGCCCTCCGACCGCGCGAGGTGAGGGCGAGGTAGGCGCCCGTCACGAGCAGCAGGAACAGCAGCAGGAGTACGGACATGGCGGAACCGGTGCCGAAGTTCCAGGTGACGAACGAGGCTTGGTAGATGTGGACCGAGACGAGGTCCGCGGCCTCGGGGGCGGTCCTGCCGAACAGGACGTACGGCGTGTTGAAGTCGTTGAACGTCCACAGGAACAGGACCAGGACCAGCACCTGGTTGACGGCGCCCAGCGACGGCAGGGTGATGCGGCGGATCTGCTGCCACACACCGGCGCCGTCGAGGGCGGCCGCCTCGTACAGCTCCCGGGGAATGTTCTGGAGTCCGGCCATGACGATGAGGAAGGCGAACGGCCAGCCCTTCCACACCGACACGATCAGCAGGGCGTAGAAGCTGTTGTCGCCGATGAGCCAGAAGGAGGGCTTGTCGGTGAGGTGCAGCTGGTCGTGCAGGACGTGGTTCACCAGGCCGTTGTCGTGCTGGAACATGAACACCCAGGTGATGACGGCCGCGTAGACCGGCAGGGCGTACGGCACCAGGAACAGCGCCCGCAGCAGGCCGCGGCCGCGGAAGGTGTCCTGCATGAAGACCGCGGCCGCGGTGCCGATCAGCCAGCACAGGGCGACCGACAGCAGGGTGAAGGCGACCGTGACGAGGAACGAGTGCAGCAGGGCCTCGCCGACGGGGGCGTCGAAGTCCACCGACACCTTGAAGTTGTCGAGCCCGGACCAGGGCGCGGTGCCCCAGTCGCGGATGTAGAACTGCGTGAGCTCCTTGAAGCTCATCACGATGCCGACGCCCATCGGCACCAGGTGGACCAGGAGTTCGAGGAGCAGGGCGGGCAGCAGGAGCAGATACGGCAGTCCGATGCGGCGGATGCGGCCGGGGCGCGGGGTGCGCTTCTCGCCGGACGGCGCCTTGGGTTCGGCGCGTTCCAGAGTGGTGGTCATCAGGCGGCCGGCATCTGCTGCTGGGCCTTCTCCAGCGCCGCCTTCACCGAGTCGGTGGTGACGGCGCGTCCGGCGGCCGCGTCGGCGAACAGCCCCTTGACTGCCGTACCGACCGCCGTCTCGAACTGCGACTCGTCGGCGACCTGGGGCAGCGCGGCGGCGCTCTTGGCGAGGGTGTCCTTCAGGACGGCGTTGGCGGGCGTGTTGAAGGCGCTGTCCGTCTGGGCCGTCTTCACCGGCGGTATCGAGCTGTACGCGGTGTTGAGGATCTTCTGCTCCGCGTCGCCGGTCATGAACTTCACGAACTGCGTGGCGCCGTCGAGGTTGTCGGTGTTCTTGAAGACGGCCAGGTTGATGCCCGCGACCATCGAGTTGACCTGAGCGCCGGTGCCCGGGGTGCCGGACTGCACCGGCACGGGAGCGATGCCGTAGTCGTCCTCGCTCATGCCCTGGGACTTGAGGTTGGCGGAGGCGGACTGCCACAGGAGCATCGCCGTCTTGCCCTTGGCGAAGTCGCTGACGGACTGGTTCTGGGCGTACTCGGCGTTGCCGGGCGCGATGACCTTGTCCTTGGCCATCAGATCGACGTACTGCTTGACCGCGGTGACGACCCCGTCGCTGGTGAAGTCGGGCTTGCCGTCGGCGGTGAAGAAGTCGGCTCCGTGCTGCTGGGCGAAGACGAAGACGTGGTGGATGTTCTCCGACGGGTTCGAACCCTCCGCTCCCAGGCCCCACTTGCCGTCCTTGGAGAGCTTCTCGCCGTCGGCGGCCAACTCCGCCCAGGTGGCCGGAGGTTGCGCGATGCCCGCGTCGGCGAACATCTTCTTGTTGTAGTAGAGGGCGTACGCCATCGAGTACAGCGGCACCGCGGAGGGGTCCTTGCCCTCGGCGCCCGTCGAGCCGAGCGCCGAGTCGACGAAGCGGTCCCTGCCGCCGATCTTCGCGAAGTTCTTGGCGTCCCACGGCAGCAGCGCGCCGGTGGCCTGCAGCGAGGCGCTCCAGGTGTTGCCGATGTTGAGGACGTCGGGGCCCTGGCCCGAGGTGGTCGCGGTGAGGATGCGGTTGAGCAGGTCCGACCAGGGCACGACCTCCAGTTTCACCTTGATGCCGGTCTGCTTCTCGAACTTGTCGAGTTCGGGCTGGAGGACCTTCTTGTCGACCTCGATGCTCGCCCCCTGGTTGGAGGCCCAGTAGGTGAGCGTCTTCGGCGAGTCGTTGGACCCGCCGCCGTTCGACGAACCGCCTCCGCAGGCCGATGCGGCCAGGGCGAGAGACAGGGTGACGGCGCCTACGGCCGCGGCTCGGATGCTGCGCATGGCTCCTGGTGTCCCTTCAGGGAATGCACTCACGGCTTAATTTAGGACGTGAGTTAACTGCCACGGGTTCGGGACGTCAAGAGGTTGAGCGGCGGGATTTCGATGGATCGTGCGGCTCGGTGCCGGGGCGTTCACTTCCTGAACGGAGGCGGGCGGCCCCTCCCGTGCGGGAGGGGCCGCCCTGGTACCGCTACCGCTGTGCCGGTGCCACGGTCGCCGGCGCCGGCGCGTACCCGGTGGGCCGGGCCGTGAAGGTGCCGCGGCCCTGGGTCCGGCTGCGCAACCGGGTCGCGTAGCCAAAGAGTTCGGCCAGCGGCACGGTGGCGGTGACGACCGCCGAGCCGGACCGCGTCACCGAGCCGGAGACCCGGCCGCGCCGAGCCGCCAGGTCGCCCAGGACTCCCCCGACGGCGGCGTCGGGCACCGTGACCGTGACCTCGGCCACCGGCTCAAGCAGGACCATCGCGCAGGCCCGCAGAGCCTCCCGGAGTCCGAACCGGCCCGCCGTGCGGAAGGCCGTGTCGGAGGAGTCCTTCACATGCGTCGCCCCGTCGGTGAGGGTGACCCGCAGCCCCGTCACCGGGTGCCCGCCGAGGGGCCCCTCGGCCAGGGCGTCCCGGCAGCCGGCCTCGACCGCCCGGACGTACTCCTGCGGCACCCGTCCGCCGACGACAGCCGAGCGGAACTCGAACCCGGCGTCGACGTCCAGCGGCTCCACATCGAGGACGACATGCGCGAACTGCCCCGCGCCACCGTCCTGTTTGACGTGCCGGAAGACATGTCCGGTCACGCCGCGCCCGACGGTCTCGCGGTGCGCGACCCGGGGCCGGCCGGCGTTGACGTCCAGCCCGTGGTCCCGCCGCGCCTTCTCCAGCGCGACCTCGAGATGCAGTTCGCCCATGCCGGACAGCACGGTCTGCCCGGTCTCCGGGTCGGTCCGCACGACCAGCGACGGGTCCTCCTCGGCGAGCCTCGCGAGCGCCGAGGCCAGCCGGTCGGTGTCGGTGGACCTGACGGCCTCGACCGCGACGGAGACGACCGGTTCGGCGACGCTCGGCGGTTCGAGGACGAGCGGGGCGTCCGGCGTGCAGAGGGTCGACCCGGCGCGGGCTGACTTCAGCCCGACGACCGCGACGATGTCGCCGGCGACCGCACGGTCCAGCTGGGCGTGCCGGTCCGCCTGTACGCGCAGGATCCGTCCGACGCGCTCGCCGCGCCGCGCGCCCGCGTCCATCACCATGTCTCCCTTCTCGATCGTTCCGGAGTACACCCGGAGGTAGGTGAGCCGCCCGGTCGGCGTGGCGTTCACCTTGAACACCAGCGCCGCGAAGGGCGCCGCCGGGTCGGCGGGCCGTTCCTGCCGGGTGTCGCCGAGGGTGCCGCGCACGGGCGGCACGTCGAGCGGCGACGGCAGATACGCCACGACCGCGTCCAGCAGCGGCTCGATCCCACGGTTGCGGTAGGCCGAGCCGCACAGCACGACGACGGCGTCACCGGTGCGGGTGAGGTCGCGCAGGGCGTCGACGAGCGTCCCCGTGTCGAGCGTCGACCGCATACAGAATTCCTCCAGCGCGGCCGGATGCCGTTCGGCCACCGCCTCCTCCAGCAGCCGACGCCGTCGCCGCGCTTCCTCGCGCAGGTCCCCGGGAATGTCCGCTGCGACCATGTCGCCGCCGTCGGCCCAGGTCAGCGCCCGCATGTGCACCAGGTCCACGACCCCGCGGAACGCGTCCTCCCTGCCGATGGGCAGCTGCAGGACCAGCGGGGCCGGGTGCAGCCGCTCCCGGATCGACTCGACGGCGGTGTCGAGGTCGGCGCCCGCGCGGTCCAGCTTGTTGACGAAGGCGATCCTCGGTACGCCGTACCGGTCGGCCTGCCGCCAGACCGACTCGCTCTGCGGCTCGACGCCGGCGACGGCGTCGAACACCGCGACCGCCCCGTCGAGCACCCGCAGCGCACGCTCCACCTCGTCGGCGAAGTCGACGTGTCCCGGGGTGTCGATCAGATTGATCCGGTGGCCGTCCCAGGCGCAGCTGACCGCCGCCGCGAAGATCGTGATGCCGCGGTCGCGCTCCTGCGAGTCGAAGTCGGTGACGGTCGTGCCGTCATGGACCTCGCCACGCCGGTGGGTGGTTCCGGTGGTGTAGAGGATCCGCTCGGTGACGGTGGTCTTGCCGGCGTCGACGTGGGCGAGGATGCCCAGGTTGCGGACGACGGCGAGGGTGTCGAGGTTGATGCGCACGGCCCATGGCCTTTCGGATGACGTGTGACAGGGCGGCGCGATTCCCGGGACGGGCCGGACAGAGCTGACAGCACGTCAATGCAGGTGCGTGCAGGGCCAGTTGATGGTCAGGCGTGTGTCCGGGGCATCCGGTACCGGCCGCGCAGCGGGCACCGGACGGAGCAGGACACGAGGATCACGTCGTACGACGACGGGGGAACGAGAACAGCGGCGCGGTCACACACGGCCGGTCTCCCCTCACTCGTCGGTCCTCGTCATGTCACGCGCACCGGCCCGGCGTGGGCGGTGCGCGATGTGTGGCGAGTGTAGGGAGACGGGACGGGCGGGTCACCCGATTTTCCGTCGCCCCGGTGAGGGAGGCTTCACGGCAGCTCCCGGCGGTCAGGGCTGGGGCTCCGTCGTCGGTCGAGTCGTCCCCTAGCGGACCCGCAGAGACTCTAAGCGATCGCTCCAGCGGATCCGGGCGCTGCAAGGGAACCCCGCAGCAGCCGGCCTCCGGACAAGGCACCGGGATCCGCATGCCGTGAAAGCCGCGCGGCGGCGGTCGCCAGCCGCACCCCCACCCCTGTGGTGCGCCGGCCGCGTACGAGCAGCGCACGGTGCGCGCGCACCGTCCCCGGATCGCCGATCAGGCATGCCACAAGGGCTGTTCGCGCTACCCCCGGGCCGGACCGAAGCCCTCCCCGACCTCCTGGAGCACCGACCATGGCCGAAGAGGCACGCATGAAAGTCGCCGCACTGGACGGACCCGGCGTCAGCCGGATCATCGAGAAGCCGTTGCCGCGGATCGCCGAGGACTACGTCCTGGTGAAGGTGGTCGCGGCCCCGATGTGCAATGAGCATCTGGCGTACGAGCACTGGGACTTCCGCGACCGCAACCGCTGGGACTCCCTGGGGCACGAGGCGGCCGGCGAGGTCGTCGAGGCCCGTGCGGGCAGCCCGTTCCGGCCGGGTGACCGGGTGGTCGTGCTCAGCGGCTATCCGTGCGGGCGCTGTGCGCTGTGTGTCTCCGGGCGGTACGCGCACTGCGCCGACACCGAGGATCCCCTCGCGGTGTGCTCGGGCGACTCGGGTGAGTGCGGCTTCGCGCAGTACATGATCAAGCGGGAGCGTCTGCTGCTGCGGATCCCCGACGGGATGCCGTACGAGCATGCCGCGATGGCCTGTTGCGGGATGGGCGCGACGTACACGGCGATGGAGAACATGGGGGTCGCCGCCGGCCACACGGTCCTGGTCACCGGGCTCGGTCAGGTGGGGCTCGGCGCCGTGATCAACGGGCAGGCCAGGGGTGCCCGGGTGATCTGCGCCGGCCGCAGCCCCTACCGCCGGGAGCTGGCACGGCAGTTGGGCGCGGAGCTGATCGTGGACCTGGGGACACCGGACGCGGCCCTGGCCGCCGTACGGGACTTCACCGGGGGCAAGGGCGTCGACCATGTCATCGACTGCTCGGCGCAGGTCGGCCACCAGCGGTTCGGACTGGACGCCGCGGGGCGCGGCGGGCGGGTCACCTTCCTCGGGGAGTCCGGCGAACTGTCGCTCCACGTCGACCAGGACCTGATCCAGAAGGGCGTCACCCTCTTCGGCAGCCTCGATCTGTATCTGCAGCACGCCCCGGGAATGCTCGACGCCATTTCCCGTACGGGACCGCTCATCGACCGGTTCATCACGCACACCTTTCCGCTCGACGAGATCGAGCAGGCCTGGAAACTCCAGCTCACCAGGGAATGCGGAAAGATCATTCTGCATCCGTGGCGCTGAACGCCCGCACCAGAGCCGAACGGCCGTACACCCACGGAGGTTTGAGGATGTCCGAGAACAACGAGACCCACGACCCGAACACACCGCTCTATGTCGGCACCCGGACGTTCCTCGGGAAGCGTGACCTGGTCCTGTCGTTCTACACGACGAAATGCCAGTTCCAGTGCACGTATTGCGCGCTGCCCACCCGCTCGGCGTCGTTCGAGGTGACGGCCGAGCAGATCAACAACCAGATCGACCACGTCTTCGACTCCAAGGCCGGTGAACTGGGCGGTTTCCGCCAGCTGTGCTTCGGCAACGAGGGCTCCGCTCTCGATCCGAGGCGCTTCCACCGCGAGTCCGTCGACCATCTGCTGCACCGCGCCCAGGAGATGGAGAACCTCGAGGTGCTGTCCATCGAGACGCGCCCCGAGTACGTCAAGCGCGACTACCTGGAGCACATCGCCAGGACCACCCACGCTCCCCGGCTCGACGTGACGGTCGGCTTCGAGACGCAGGACGACTTCATCCGGCAGACCGTCCTGAAGAAGAAGATCTCCCGCCGGGTGATGGAGGACCGGGTCGCGCTCCTCGGCGAGCTGGGGATCCGGCTCACCTCGTACGTCCTGATCAAGCCGGCGCCGCGGATGACGGACGAGCACGGGGTGCGCGAGGCCGTGGCCACGATGGAGTACCTGAAGGAGCTCTGCGACCGTCACGGCACCGAATTGGTGATCTATCTGACCCCCACCTATGTGGCCGAGGGCTCCTATCTGCAGCAGACCACACAGCCGGGCGACTGGACCCCGCCCACCATTCAGGGAATCTTCGATGTCGTGGTGGCCGGACATTCCATGGGGCTGCCCGTCTACACGGGCCTGTGGAGCGAGGAACTCGCCGACGAGAACACCGACTTCCGCGGCCGCGAGGGCTACGATCCCGAACTGCGCAAGGCCATGGTCCGCTTCAATCGCGACCACGACTTCAGCCACCTGCAGCCTTTCGTGCCGGCACAGTTGGCGCTGGCGGGGTAGGGCCGTGCGCGCGTACCGCAATCTTCTCAAGCAACTGTCCGAGGACGCCCCGGAGAAGCTCACCCGGCTGCCCGCGGAATTCCTCGCCGCGCAGACGCGATGGCTGCTCGAAAGGGATGAGATATACGTCCTTGAGCAGGTGAACAAATACGTTCCCGTCATGGCCGAACTGTCCACGGAGGCCGTGGCCGGCGCGGCCGACCGGGCACTGGAGCGGGGCGTGGTCGACGACTTCTGCTTCCTGTACGCGCACCTGCCGCCGACGGGGCGGCCGGCTCCCACCCGCATCGACCGGGCCTGTGCCCGTCTGGCGCGACGCGGCAACGCCGGCGGCATCGAGCAGATCATCGCGGCGACCGGGGTACGCCCCGCTCTCGACGAGGAGACGGTCCTGCGGTCGTACAACGTCCTGGTGGCCGCCGGCCGCCTCGGCGCCGTGGACTACATGCGTCAACTCTCCGGTATCCCTGTGCGGTTCGACGCGGACGCCGCAGCCACCGGCATCCGCGCGCTCCTGGCCAGCGGCCGCCACGGCCCGCTGCGCAAGCTGGCCCGCCTCGCCGACGTCGAGGTCCACCTCGACGCCCGGGAGATCCACCGCGCCGTCGCCGAGGCCGTCACCGACGGCACTCTGCACGAGCTGGCCGCGGCCCTCGCCTGTCTGCGCCCCTCTCCTCGCATCGAGGGCTTCACCGCCGTGTTCCGACGCCTGGTGTCCGAGGCGCGGTTCGCCGAACTGCCCGCCCTGTTCACGGTGTTCGCGGACGCCGACTGGCAGGCCCTCGATGCCCGCATGTGGCGCCGACTGCTGACCTCGGGCAGCGCACCCGCCGTACGCTTCGCCTTCGAGCGCTGTGACGATGCCGAGCTGCTCGCCCAACAGGCGCCGGACGCCTATGCGCTGGGTGTCTCGTCCGGCGATCGCGTCCTGGTCGGGCTGGCGTGCGAGCGGGGCGGACTGCCGCTGCGCACCGAGGACGCGCGAGTGTTGCTCGCCGACGCCCTGGAGGACGGGGACGCCCGCTGGCTCGACTTCGTCGCCGCCCGGCTCACCGCACTGCCCGCAGCCGACCCCGATCGCGCCCAGCTCTACCTCGCCCGGCAGGCGGCCACCCGGCCGCAGCGCGTGCAGCGCGACGCCGAAGCACTGGGGGTGTCCTCGAACCCCGAGGTCGGCGCGTGGCTGCTCGCCCTCGCCGAGGGCCGCCACGAGGTGGCCCTGGCGGGCCTCGGGGACGCGACGGCACACCCCGTCGCTGCTCTGGTCGCCCACCTGCCGGACCCTGCCGACCCGGCAGATCTCACAGCCGACGGGGCGCGCGCCTCATGAAACTCCCGCACGACCCGGACACAGGTTCCCGCTACCGGGGGACGGCGCTCGCCCTGGTGGCCATGGCCAGCGTGCAGACCGGGGCCGGCACCTCGAGTCACCTCTTCGACAAGTTCACGCCCTCGGGTACCGCCTGGCTGCGCCTGACCTGGGCGGCAGTCGTCCTGTGGCTCATCGCCCGGCCCCGCCTGCGCGGCCGCGACCGTCGTGAGGTGGGCACCGCCCTGCTGCTCGGTGCGGTCAGCGGACTGCTCACCCTGCTCTACTTCGAGGCCGTGGTCCGCATCCCCCTCGGCACCGCCACGGCCCTGGAGTTCCTCGGCCCGCTGGGAGTGGCCGTGGCGGGTCTGCGGCGCCGGATCGACATCCTCTGGCCGCTGACCGCGGCGGCCGGCGTACTCGCCCTGACCCGGCCCTGGAGCGGTGAGGTCGATCTGGCCGGAGTCGGCTTCGCGCTCGGGGCGGCGGCGGGCTGGGCCGGCTACATCCTGCTGACCAAACGGGTCGGCGCCCAGTTCACCGGCCTGGGCGGCCTGGCCGTCTCCATGGTGGCGGCCTCCGCGGTGACCCTGCCGTTCGCCGGCGCCGGTCACATCGTGGGCCACATGGACCCGCAGGCCTTCGCCCTGTCCGCCCTGGCGGCGCTGCTGCTGCCGATCCTGCCGTACGCCGCCGAGATGGTCGCCCTGCGCAATCTGCCCACGACTGTCTTCGGCACCCTGATGAGCCTGGAACCCGCCATCGGGACCGTCGTCGGCTTCGTACTCCTTGCCGAACAGCCCTCGTGGGCCCAGAGCGCGGGCATCGTGCTGGTGACCGTCGCCGGCATGGGGGCGGTGCGCGGCGAGGCCCGGCAGGCCGTGGGCGACATCAGCCACGAGAGCTCCGGGCCAAAGCAAAAGACCCCTGATGAACAGGGGTCTCAGCTGGTGTCCGAGGGGGGACTTGAACCCCCACGCCCGATAAAGGGCACTAGCACCTCAAGCTAGCGCGTCTGCCATTCCGCCACCCGGACTAGGTGTCTGCCGCCTGGCCGGAGGTGTTCCCCGCGGCGACATGGACAACAATACCAAGCTTTCGGGATGCCTTTCACCTGCATATCCGTGCCTCGGACGGTACTCAGGGGCCCTGGTGCGGAGCGCTTCCGAGGGCTCACCACCAGCGACGGAACGATTACGCGGAGGGGATTATCCGCGGACGCGTTCCTCGGCGGCCAGCACCCGCAGGGCCCGTACGAACGATGCCGCCGTCTCCTTCCCCAACGGCGCGAGGAAACGTTCCTCGGCTACCCGGCGCGCCTGCTCGGCCCGGCTCAGACACTCCTGTCCCGCGGCCGTCAGCTCGACGAGGTTCTTGCGCCGGTCCCGCGGACTGCGACGCCGCTCGACCAGCCCCTGGTCCTCCAGGCCGTCGAGGAGCGCCACCATCGTCGTACGGTCGACACCGAGCCGCCCGGCCACCTCCACCTGCGACAGCGACGCCGCCCCCGAGAGCACCGTCAGCTCGTGACCGTCCACCCCGTGGGGCGCGAGCGCCCCGGCGGGCGCCCTGGCCAGCTTGGCCTGCGCCCGCTTCAGCAGGTGGCCGAGCCGGTCCCCGGGGGCGAGGGCCTCTGATCGTCGGACATGCGGGGACTGTACCCAGGGTCGATCGGACCCCTACTTGTCGCGCTCGTGGTACATCTTCCGCGTGTGTTCCGTGTGGGTCCGCATGACCGCCGTGGCGCGCTGCTCGTCGCGTTCCGTGATCGCCGCGATCAGCTCACGGTGCTCGATCCAGGACTGCTGTCCGCGCTGCCGGGCGACCGGCGTGTAGTACCAGCGGACCCGGCGGTCGACCTGTGCCGCCAGCTCGGCGAGGACGGCGTTGCCGGCCAGTTCCATGATCTTCGCGTGGAGCCGGGCGTTCATCGCGACCGCACGGTCCACGTCGTCGTCGGCGACCGCGCGCTCGCCCTCCACACACATCTCCTCGAGCACGCCGATGGCGGCCCTGGACGCGTTGGCCGCGGCGAGCCGGGCGGCTTCGGCCTCCAACAGTGTGCGGACGGTGAGGAGTTGGTCGGCCTCCTCTTCGGTGGGCTCGTGCACGAATGCGCCCTGGGCGGGCCGCAGATCGACCCATCCCTCGGTGCTGAGGCGCTGCAGTGCCTCGCGTACGGGCTGCCGGGAGACGCCGAGGTGGCCGGCGAGCTCGCTCTCGACCAGGTGCCGGCCGGGCTGGAGCGCTCGGGTGGTGATGAGTTCGAGCAGCGCCTCGTAGACACGGTCGCGCAGCGGGCCGGGGCGTTCGAGCTTGGGCACCGCGCCCTGCGGCAGTCCTGTCGTCGACAACATCACGGGCCCTCCTCAGCAGCGTCATCGCTGTATGCGAGAGCCAAGTATGGATTGGCTTTCGCCTACAGTCTACGGCGCACAAACCCCTGGACACCGGGGAGTTGGACCCTTACCGGTGGGCCGTACCAGCAGCTCACGAGCACGGATGAGCAAACGGCACGCGCTTCTCACGCGCCACGGGTGGCCGTCCGCCTGCCGTCCCAAACTCTTGCTGGCACCCGTTCCATCCTGTAGACAATATTTCGTCGACAGATTTCGACAGTTCCGCGGTACACCCTCGACCGAACGGAGCGCCACCCAGTGAAAGTCGCAGTTCTCGGCGCCGGAGCCATCGGCGCCTACGTCGGCGCCGCCCTGCACCGCGCAGGCGCCGACGTCCACCTCATCGCCCGTGGACCGCACCTCGCGGCCATGAGGCGCAACGGCGTACAAGTCCTCAGCCCCCGCGGTGACTTCACCGCCCACGCCCACGCCACCGACAACCCACAGGAGATCGGGCCCGTCGACTACGTCTTCCTCGGGCTCAAAGCCAACTCGTACGCGGCGTGCGGGCCGCTCATCGAGCCGCTCCTGAACGACACCACGGCCGTCATCGCCGCCCAGAACGGCATCCCCTGGTGGTACTTCCACCAACACGGCGGACCGCATGACGGCCACCGCATCGACAGCGTGGATCCGGACGGGGCGGTCAGTGCGGTGCTCGCCCCCGAACGCGCCGTCGGCTGCGTGGTCTACGCCGCCACCGAACTCGAAGGACCGGGCGTGGTCCGCCACCTGGAAGGCACCCGTTTCTCCATCGGCGAACCGGACCGGTCGACCTCCAAGCGCTGTCAGGCCTTCAGCGAGGCCATGAAGGCCGGCGGGCTCAAGTGCCCCGTCGAACCCGATCTGCGCAACGACATCTGGCTCAAGCTGCTCGGCAACATCAGCTTCAATCCGATCAGCGCATTGGCCCGCGCCACCATGCGTCAGATGTGCCACCACGGCGGCACCCGCCAAGTCATCGAAACGATGATGCAGGAGACTCTGGCCGTCGCCGAAGCACTCGGCTGCGACATCGGGATCTCCATCGAGCGACGGCTGGCCGGCGCCGAACGCGTCGGCGACCACCGCACCTCCACCCTCCAGGACCTGGAGGCAGGCAAACCTCTCGAACTCGACGTCCTCCTCGCCGCGGTCGTGGAACTGGCCGACATCACCCGCACGGACGTCCCCACCCTCCGTACCGTCCACGCCATCAGCGACCTCCTCGCCCACCGGACCGCCGCATGAGGCGGCCCGACCCGCCGCCACGGGACGGCACCTCCATGAACGTGCACGCGGAAGCGGACCGCTCCACCCTGCGGGGCGCGGCCACCCAGGGCTGACCGGCCCTCCGCTGCACGACGGCGGGACCTCTACCGGCGGGGAGCGCCCCCTGCGCCGGAGGGGTCCCGCCTCAGTCGTTTGAGCCCTGGATCCTGTATACGATCCTCTGTATACTGCCGACCTGTATTCGTTCAGCATCCAACGGCCCCGGCTCGGAGGCGACATGGAAGATCTGAATCCCGATGTGGTGCTGGGTATGGCCGCCCAGGCGCCCGACGGCATCGTGATCGTCGACGGCGAAGGACTGATCCGCTACTGGAACCGGGGTGCGGAGCGCATCTTCGGGTTCTCGGCGGCCGACGTGGACGGTCACAGCCTGGACGTCATCATTCCCGAGCGGCACCGGAAGCGGCACCAGGAGGGCTTCGAGGAAGCCATGGAGCGGGGGTACAGCAAGTACGGGGACGCGGACCTCCTGAACGTGCCCGCTCTGGCGGCGGACGGCCGCAAGCTGTCCATCGAGTTCAGCGTGGTGCTGCTTCCCGGTCCCGACGGCAGCACGTACGTCGGTGCGGTCATCCGGGACGTGACCGCACGCCGCGAGCGGGAGCGGGAGTTGATGCGGCGACGGGCCGAGGCCTCGGTCTGAGCCCCGGCGGACCGCATACGGAAGCGGCCGTGGCCCGAAGGCCACGGCCGCTTCCGCGTCGTCGGACTCGGGGTCAGACGATGACGCCGCTCTCCTTCAGCCGGCCGATGGTCTCCTCGTCGTAACCGAGTTCGACCAGGACCTCGGAGCTGTGCTCGCCCAGCAGCGGGGCGCCGGCGACATCCGGCTGGAAGGAGGAGAACTTCACCGGGCTGCCGACGGTCAGGTACGTGCCGCGGCCCTTCTGCTCGACCTCGACGACGGTGCCGCTCTTGCGCAGGTCCTCGTCGTAGGCGATCTCCTTCATGCTCATCACCGGGGCGCAGGGCACCTCCCACTCACGCAGGATGTTGACCGCCTCGTACTTGGTCTTGTCCGCGAGCCACTTCTCGATCTCCTCGAAGATCTCGAAGATGTGCGACTGACGGGCGCGCGCGGTGGCGTACTCCGCGTCCTCGGCCCACTCGGGGTGACCGATCGCCTCCGCGGTGCGCTTCCAGTTCTGCTCCTGGACGGTGAAGTAGATGTACGCGTTCGGGTCGGTCTCCCAGCCCTTGCACTTGAGGACCCAGCCGGGCTGGCCGCCGCCGCCCGCGTTGCCGCCGCGCGGGACGACGTCGGTGAACTCGCCGTTGGGGTACTGCGGGTACTCCTCCAGGTAGCCGACCCGCTCCAGACGCTGCTGGTCGCGCAGCTTGACGCGGCAGAGGTTGAGGACGGCATCCTGCATGGAGACGGAGACCTTCTGGCCCTTGCCGGTCTTGTTGCGGTCGATGATCGCGGTGAGGATGCCGATCGCCAGGTGCATACCGGTGTTGGTGTCGCCGAGGGCGGCACCGGAGATGGTCGGCGGGCCGTCCCAGAAACCGGTGGTGGAGGCGGCGCCGCCCGCGCACTGGGCGACGTTCTCGTAGACCTTGAGGTCGCTCCAGGACGACTGGTCGTTGAAGCCCTTGACCGAGCCGAAGATCAGGCGCGGGTTGAGTTCCTGGATGCGCTCCCAGGGGAAGCCCATGCGGTCCATCGCGCCCGGGCCGAAGTTCTCCACCAGGACGTCGGCGTCCTTGATGAGCTTCTCCAGGACGTCCTTGCCCTCGGGGGTCTTGGTGTTGATGGCGAGGGAGCGCTTGTTGCTGTTGAGCATCGTGAAGTACAGCGCGTCGAGGTCCTCGATGTCCCGCAGCTGCTTGCGGGTGACGTCGCCGCCGTTGGGGCGCTCCACCTTCAGGACATCGGCGCCGAACCAGGCGAGCATCTGTGTGCAGGCGGGGCCGGCCTGGACCCCGGTGAAGTCGATCACCTTGATTCCGGCGAGCGGCTTTTCACTCATGTGTGCTTCCTTTTCGTGAAGTTACGTGGTCACTTCTTGGCCGGCGTGATGTTGCCGACGGTGATGCCCTTGGGGTTGAGGTGTGAGATGTGGCCGCTCTCGGTGCCGGCCGACGGGTCGATCACGCAGTCGATGAGCGCCGGCCCGCCGGAGGCGAGGGCCTCGGTCAGGGCGGCGGTGACCTCGGCGGGGGTGGTGGCGCGGTAGCCCTTGCCGCCGAACGACTCGATGAGCAGGTCGTGGCGGGCCGCCGACATCAGGGTGGTGGGCGAGGGTGCGTCGTCGTACGGGTTGACGTCGTCGCCGCGGTAGACACCGCCGTTGTTCATGATCACGGTGACGACGGGCAGCTGGTAGCGGCAGATCGTCTCGATCTCGATGCCGCTGAACCCGAAGGCGCTGTCGCCCTCGATGGCGACGACCGGTGCGCCGCTCTCGACGGCGGCGGCGATGGCGTACCCCATGCCGATGCCCATGACGCCCCAGGTGCCGCTGTCCAGGCGGTGGCGCGGCACGTGCATGTCGATGACATTGCGCGCGATGTCCAGCGCGTTGGCGCCCTCGTTGACGATGTACGTCTCCGGGTGCCGGCGCACGACGTCGCGTACGGCCTTGAGGGCGCCCATGAACTGCATGGGGTGCGGGTCGGCCTCCAGGCGCTTGGCCATCTTGGCGACGTTCTGCGCCGAGCGCTCCCCCAGTTCGTCCCGCCAGGCCGAAGGGGCCTGGATCTGGCCGGGCTTGGTCCGTTCGGCGAGCACGTCGAGCACCGACTCGATGTCACCGACGAGCGGGGCGGAGATGGGCTGGTTGCTGTCCATCTCCTTGGGGTCGATGTCGATCTGGATGAACTTGGCGTCGGGGTTCCACCCCGTCTGCCCGTGGCCCAGCAGCCAGTTGAGGCGGGCGCCGATCAGCATCACGACGTCGGCCTTCTTCAGCGCCAGGGAACGGGCGGTGGCGGCCGACTGCGGGTGGTCGTCGGGCAGCAGGCCCTTCGCCATCGACATAGGTACGTAGGGGATGCCGGTCGACTCGATGAACTCCCGTACCTTGGCGTCCGCCTGGGCGTACGCCGCGCCCTTGCCGAGCACCACCAGCGGGCGTTCGGCGGAGGCCAGCAGCTCGATCGCGCGGTCCACGGCCTCCGGCGCGGGCAGTTGGCGCGGCGCGGGGTCGACGAGGCGGCTCAGGGTGCGGTCGCCCTCGGCCTTGGGCATGATGGCGCCGAGCACCGCGGCGGGGATGTCGAGATAGACACCGCCGGGGCGTCCGGAGATCGCGGTGCGCAGGGCGCGGGCGATACCGCGGCCGATGTCCTCCACGCGGCTGACCCGGTAGGCGGCCTTCACGAAGGGCTGGGCGGCGGCGAGTTGGTCCATCTCCTCGTAGTCGCCCTGCTTGAGGTCGACGAGGTGACGCTCGCTGGAGCCGGAGATCTGGACCATGGGGAAGCAGTTGGTGGTCGCGTTCGCCAGCGCGACCAGGCCGTTGAGGAAGCCGGGGGCCGACACCGTCAGGGCGACGCCGGGCTTCTTGTTGAGGTAGCCGGCGATGGCCGCCGCGTGTCCGGCGTTGCTCTCGTGACGGAAGCCGATGTAACGGATGCCCTGTGCCTGGGCGAGGCGGGCCAGGTCGGTGATCGGGATGCCGACCACGCCGTAGATGGTGTCGACGTCGTTCATCCTGAGCGCGTCGACGACCAGGTGGTACCCGTCGGTGAGCTCGGTCGGAACGTCGGCTGCTGCCGCGGTCTCCAGTGGCGAGGGGGCGGTCATGGTCCGAGGTCCTCCTTGGGCAGGTCCTGCCGGAGCGGCTACTGCTCTCACCATCCGCAGCGCGTCCGTCCGCGTCCAAGACCCATCGGCGACCAGCCGATAAACAACATCTATCGACGGCCGCCGAGGGCCCTCGCAACTCCCTTGATAGACGCCCGCTATCGGCCGTTCGCCAGTAGGTATTGGACGTGCACCGCAGGTCACCGCAGGCTCGCAGAGGACTGAAGCATCGGACCTGGGCGCGAGGGGGTGGGGTCATGGCCGTTCCGGCCGCGGCATCCGTGCGCGACGCGAACCGGTACCGGCCTCCGACGGTCACGGGCCTCGTCGATCTCCTCGACGCGCAGGCGCGTGAACGCCCGTACGCCCGGGCCCTGGTCGTCACCGGGGAACGGGTGCATCTGTCCTACCGGGGTCTCGCGGCCCTGGCGGACGGGGTGGCGGCACGGCTCGGCGGCACGGGGTTGCGCCGCGGTGACGCGGTCGGCCTGATCTGCGCCAACACCGCGGAGTTCGTCGTCGCGCTCCTCGGAGCGGCGCGGGCCGGTCTGGTGGCGGCTCCGCTGGACCCGGCGCTGCCCGCGTCCCAACTCTCGGCGCGCGTCGCTGCGTTGGGGGCGCGGGCGCTCCTGCTGGGCCCGGCCGCGACGAGCGCCCCGCTGCCGGTCCCGGCCTGGCCACTGCGCGTCGACGTCTCCCGCGCGGGCACAGCGGCCGTCGTGTTCGAACCCGGTGCGTGCGCGGCACCCCAAGTCAGGAACTCAGCAGGTGAGTTGACTGCCCACGACGCGCTCGTTCTCTTCACCGCCGGCACCAGCGACCGGGCGAAGATGGTTCCGCTCACCCATGCCAACGTGGCCGCGTCCGTCCACTCCCTGTGCGCCACCTACGAGCTGGGGCCCGACGACGCCACGGTCGCGGTGATGCCGTTCTTCCACGGTCACGGGCTGTTCGCGGCGCTGCTTGCCTCCCTCGCCAGCGGGGGCTGTGTGCTGCTGCCCGAGCGGGGCCGGTTCACGGCGGGCACGTTCTGGAACGACATGCGTGCCGTGGGCGCCACCTGGTTCACGGCGGCCCCGGCCATCCACGAGATCCTCCTGGACCGGTCGGAACGGGAGTACCCGGGCCCGCAGGCGCCGGCCCTGAAGTTCGTACGCAGTGGCAGTGCTCCTCTCAACCCGGCCACGCAGCGGGCGCTGGAGCGTACGTTCGGGGCGCCGTTGCTGTCCGCGTACGGGATGACGGAGTCCTCGCACCAGGCGACCAGCGAGCCGCTGCCGGGGCGGGGTGCGCTCAAGCACGGTTCGGTCGGGCGGCCGACCGGTGTCGAGGTCCGCGTGCTCGACCGCGGCGGGCGGGCCTGTCCGGTGGGTGTCGAGGGCGAGTTGTGGGTGCACGGTCCCACGGTCGCGCGCGGCTATCTCGGCGACCGGGAGGAGACGGCGTACACCTTCGTCGACGGCTGGCTGCGCACCGGCGATCTGGGCATCCTGGACGCGGACGGATACCTGTCCCTGACCGGGCGTATCAAGAACCTCATCAACCGCGGCGGCGAGAAGATCTCGCCCGAGCATGTCGAGGACATCCTCGCCGGGTGTCCGGGGGTCGCCGAGGCGGCCGTGTTCGCCGTGCCCGACACGGTGTACGGCCAGCGGGTGGGCGCCGCCGTGGTGGTGCGGGAGGGCGAGAGCGTGGGGCCCGAGGAGATCCTGCGGTACTGCCGTGACCGGCTGGCCGCGTTCGAGGTGCCGGACCGGCTCGAGCTGGTCACCGCGCTGCCGTACACCGCGAAGGGCGGACTCGATCGAAAGGCGGTACAGGCGCGCTACGCACCCTGACACAGGCTCCGGAGGGTGGGCTCAGCGCACGCGGTGCTCGCTGGGCAGCGGGCGGGCGAAGAAGTCGTCCAGGGACAGACCGGTCGCCGCGTTGACGAAGGCGCGGGCGGCGACCGAGCCGGGGGTCGCGGCGTGGATCGCCACGGACACCTGCGCGCCGGCCTCCGGGTCGACCAGGGGCAGCGCTCTGGTCCGGCCGATGACG
Organism: Streptomyces sp. NBC_00019; assembly: GCF_045041015.1. Taxonomy (NCBI): domain Bacteria; kingdom Bacillati; phylum Actinomycetota; class Actinomycetes; order Kitasatosporales; family Streptomycetaceae; genus Streptomyces; species Streptomyces sp. NBC_00019. The sequence goes on along the minus strand of NZ_CP108302.1, from coordinate 8,596,868 downwards.
GGCATCGCCCGCAGCCAGGTGTGCGGCACGATGCTGGCCCACTCGCCGCCGCCGACGTGCGCGTAGAGGGAGGCGATGGAGTCCGTCTCGACCTGCGGGGTGACCACGAACCCCTTCTCCGCGAACACGGTGTCCACGATCTGCCGGATCCGCATGTCCGGCGTCAGCAGCGCGAGCGGCAACTGGGCCGCGTCCGCCCATGTCACCGTCGAGGACTGCGCCACCAGATGGTCGTCCGACACCAGCAGCATGTAGCGCTCCTGGTAGAGGGGTACGACCTGGAGCCCCTCCTGGTCGCCGGGGTCGAAGTGGGCGATGGCGACGTCGAGTTCGTAGTCGCGGAGCTGGCGGTGGAGCTCCTTCGTGGACAGCCGGGAGCGCACCTGCACCTTGGCGAGAGGGTGGGCGGCGCAGAACGCGGCCACGGGGAGCGCCAGGGTCGTCGACGCCGTGGGATCCGTGCCGAGCCGCAGCGTGCCCGTGATGCCGGACTGCACGGCGGCCACCTCCGCCTTGAACGCGTCCTGTTCGGCGAGGATCCGTTTGGCCCATACGACGAGCCGCTCGCCCTCGGGGGTGAGGCCCTGGTAGTTGTGCCCGCGGTTGATGAGCGTGACGTTCAGCTCCCGCTCCAGCTTGGCTATCGCCGCCGAGAGCGCGGGCTGGGAGACGTAGCAGGCTTCCGCCGCCCGGGCGAAGTGGCGCTCCCGCGCCACCGCCACGAAGTACTCGAGCTGCCGGAACAGCATGAACGACTCCTCTCTGCCCGAGGCCGCCCCACCTAGCTCCATACTGTATGCAGTATTTGGGATATGTACAGGGGAGGGAGTCGTGCCCGGTGCACGAACTGTATGCCGGCCGGCATGAGAGCGCCTGCGCCCGCCGCACGTCCCCGCAGCGGGCGCAGGCGCGGTCTGTTCAGCGCAGGAGCTTCACCGCGGCCACCACCAGGGGGTCGACGCCTTCCGCGCCGGCGTCGACGAACTCGTACAGCCTGGTGCGCATGCGCGGGTCCCAGAACCTGCCGATGTGCCCAGCGATCTCCTCGGCGGCCCGCTCCCCCGGCAGATGGCCGAGGTTGCGGGCGATGTCGTTCGCCATCCGGAGCTCGGACGGCACGGTCGCTGTCATCTCAGTCCACCACCGTCACGAGGTCGTTCTCCGCGGCTTCACCGTCACCGGCCCGGTCCGGGCGGGCGAGCCCCACCTGGACGGCGGTCACCTTGTACTCGGGGCAGTTGGTGGCCCAGTCGGAGTTCTCCGTGGTCACCACGTTGGCCCCGGTCACGGGGTGGTGGAAGGTGGTGTAGACGACGCCGGTCGGCATCCGGTCGGAGATCTCCGCGCGCAGGGTCGTCTGCCCGACGCGGCTGGCCAGGGTGACCATGTCACCGTCCTTGATCCCGCGGACCTCGGCGTCGTGGGGGTGCAGTTCCAGGATGTCCTCGGGGTGCCAGGCGACATTGCCGGTACGCCGGGTCTGCGCGCCGACGTTGTACTGGCTGAGGATGCGTCCCGTGGTGAGGACCAGCGGGAAACGCCGGGTGCTGCGCTCGTTGGTCGGCACATAGGAGGTGACCACGAACTTGCCCTGGCCGCGCACGAATTCGTCCACGTGCATGATGGGCGTCCCCTCCGGAGCCTCCTCGTTGCACGGCCACTGGACGCTGCCGAGCTTGTCGAGGAGGTCGAAGGAGACGCCGGTGAACGTCGGTGTGACCGAGGCGATCTCGTCCATGATCCGGCTCGGATGGTCGTAGGCCATCGGATAGCCCATGGCGGTGGCGATCTCGCTGACGATCTGCCACTCGTGTTTGCCCGTCTTGGGCTTCATGACCGCGCGGACACGGTTGATTCGGCGTTCGGCGTTGGTGAAGGTGCCGTCCTTCTCCAGGAACGACGCCCCGGGCAGGAAGACATGGGCGAACTTGGCCGTCTCGTTGAGGAACAGGTCCTGTACGACGACGAGTTCCATGGCCTTCAGCGCGGCGGTGACGTGCTGGAGGTTGGGGTCGGACTGGGCGATGTCCTCGCCGTGGACGAAGAGTCCGCGGAAGGTTCCGTCGATGGCCGCGTCGAACATGTTGGGGATGCGAAGTCCCGGCTCCGCGAGGATGGTTCCACCCCAGAGGTTCTCGAAGACGGTGCGTACCGCGTCGTCGGAGACATGCCGGTAGCCGGGCAGCTCGTGCGGGAACGAGCCCATGTCGCAGGACCCCTGGACGTTGTTCTGGCCTCGCAGCGGGTTCACGCCGACGCCGTCGCGGCCGATGTTGCCGCACGCCATCGCCAGGTTGGCCATTCCCATGACCATGGTGGAGCCCTGGCTGTGCTCGGTGACGCCGAGACCGTAGTAGATGGCACCGTTGGGGGCTTCGGCGTACAGCCTTGCGGCGGCGCGGAGTTCGGCGGCCGGGACGCCGGTGACGGGTTCCACCGCTTCCGGGCTGTTCTCCGGTCGGGCGATGAACTCCGCCCAGTCGTCGAAGCCTTCGCACCTGGCGTCCACGAAGGAGCGGTCGACCAGACCCTCGGTGACGACCACGTGGGCCATCGCGTTGACCACGGCCACATTGGTGCTGGGCCTGAGCTGGAGGTGGTGCTGGGCCTCGACGTGCGGCGAGCGTACGAGGTCGATGCGGCGCGGATCGACGACGATCAGCTTGGCGCCCTCGCGCAGCCGGCGCTTCATCCGGGAGGCGAACACCGGGTGCCCGTCAGTGGGGTTGGCCCCGATCACCATGATGACATCGGCCTCTGCGACCGAACGGAAGTCCTGGGTGCCCGCCGACTCGCCGAAGGTCTGCTTGAGACCGTATCCCGTCGGGGAGTGGCAGACGCGGGCGCAGGTGTCGACGTTGTTGTTGCCGAAGGCCGCACGGACCATCTTCTGTACGACGTAGACCTCTTCGTTGGTGCAGCGCGAGGACGTGATGGCGCCGACGGAGCTCGTGCCGTACCGGTCCTGGAGCTCACGCATCCGCCGGGCGACGGTGCCGATCGCCTCGTCCCACTCGACCTCGCGCCAGGGGTCGGTGATCTTTTCGCGGACCATGGGCTTGAGTTGACGGTCGGGGTGGGTGGCGTAGCCGAAGGCGAAGCGGCCCTTCACACAGGAGTGACCCTCGTTCGCACCGCCGTCCTTGTACGGCACCATGCGCACGAGTTCGTCGCCGCGCAGCTCGGCCTTGAAGGAGCAGCCGACACCGCAGTACGCGCAGGTGGTCACAACCGACCTTGTCGGCATGCCGAGTTCGACGACCGACCGCTCCTGGAGCGTGGATGTCGGGCATGCCTGGACGCAGGCGCCGCAGGAGACGCACTCGGAGTCCATGAAGGACTCACCGGCGCCTGCCGAGACCTTGGAGTCGAAGCCGCGGCCCTCGATGGTGAGCGCGAAGGTGCCCTGGACCTCGCCGCAGGCGCGGACGCAGCGGGAGCAGGCGATGCACTTGGAGGGATCGAAGTCGAAGTAGGGGTTGGAGGTGTCCTTCTCGGCGTCGAGGTGGTTCTCGCCCTCGTAGCCGTAGCGGACCTGCCGCAGGCCCACCACGCCCGCCATGTCCTGGAGTTCACAGTCGCCGTTGGCGGGGCAGGTGAGGCAGTCCAGGGGGTGGTCGGAGATGTAGAGCTCCATGACGCCCTGGCGGAGCTTCTCCACCTTCGGTGTCTGGGTGCTCACCTTCATCCCGTCGGAGCACGGGGTGGTGCAGGACGCCGGGGTGCCGCGACGGCCGTCGATCTCCACCACGCACAGGCGGCAGGAGCCGAACGCCTCCAGGCTGTCGGTGGCACACAACTTGGGTATCTCGACGCCGGCCTGTGCCGCGGCGCGCATCACCGAGGTGCCCTCCGGGACGTTCACCGCCAGGCCGTCGATCTCCACCGACACCGTTGCCGGGCCGGGCTGTTCCGGGGTTCCGTAGTCGGGTTCCTTGAGAAGGCTCATGCCGTGCCCTCCGTCCTCACGCCAGTGGCGTTCACGGGTTGGATCTCCAGGAGCCGGCGGCCGCCGTGGAAGTCGTCGGAGAAGTGGGTGAGAGCGCTGCGCACGGGCATCGGGGTCAGTCCGCCCATCGCACACAGCGAGCCGTCGGTCATCAGGTCGCAGAGGTCTTCCAGCAGGGCCAGGTTCTCGTCCCGGTGCGTGCCGGCGACGATCTTGTCGATCACCTCGACGCCACGGACCGAACCGACCCTGCACGGAGTGCACTTGCCGCAGGACTCCTCGGCGCAGAACTCCATCGCGAAGCGGGCCTGGGCCGCCATGTCGACGGTGTCGTCGAAGACCACGATCCCGCCGTGCCCTAGCATCGCACCGGCCTCGGCGAACGCCTCGTAGTCCATCGGCAGATCGAACAGCGAATCCGGCAGATACGCCCCGAGCGGCCCGCCGACCTGCACGGTACGGACCGGGCGGCCCGTGTGGGTGCCGCCTCCGTACTCCTCGATCAGCTCGCGCAGGGTGATGCCGAAGGCCATCTCAACAATGCCGCCGCGGGCGATGTTGCCGCCGAGCTGGAAGACCTGGGTGCCGCGGGAGCGGCCGACGCCGAGGTCCTGGTACGCCTTGGCGCCGTTCGCGAGGACCGTGGGGACGGTGGTGAGGGTCAGCACGTTGTTCACCACGGTCGGCTTGCCGAACAGGCCCTCGATCGCCGGGATCGGCGGCTTCGCGCGGACCATGCCGCGCTTGCCCTCCAGGCTCTCCAGCATGGAGGTCTCCTCGCCGCAGATGTACGCGCCCGCCCCGACGCGTACGTGCAGGTCGAAGTCGAGCGCGGAGCCGAGGATTCCCTTGCCCAACCAGCCTTGCTCACGGGCGAGTTCGATCGCCTCGCGCATCGTGGCGATCGCGTCCGGATACTCGGAGCGGATGTAGACGTAACCCTCGCTCGCCCCGACCGCGTGCGCGGCGATGGTCATGCCCTCGATGAGCAGGAACGGGTCGCCCTCCATGACCATGCGGTCGGCGAAGGTCCCGCTGTCGCCCTCGTCGGCGTTGCAGCAGACGAACTTCAGCTCGTCGGCGCAGCCCAGCACGGTCTTCCACTTGATACCGGCCGGGAATCCGGCGCCGCCGCGTCCGCGCAGTCCGGACTCGGTGACCTCTGCGACCACGTCCGCGGGGACGAGTTCGAGGGCGGCGCGCAGTCCGGTGAGGCCGCCGTGCTCGACGTAGTCCTGGGGCGAGAGGGGGTCGATGACGCCGACTCTGGCGAAGGTGACCCGGTTCTGGCGGGCCAGCCAGGGCAGTTCGTCGACGAGGCCGAGCCTCAGCGGGTGGTCCGCACCGTCGAGCAGGCCGGCGGCCAGGAGTCCGTCGACGTCCTCGGGGGTCACCGGGCCGTAGCCGACGCGGCCCCGCGGCGTGGCGACCTCGACCATCGGCTCCAGCCAGAGCATGCCGCGCGATCCATTGCGTACGACGTCGATGGCGAAGTCCCCGCGCGTGGCGGCACGTTGGAGGGCGCCGGCGACCTCGTCGGCGCCGACGGACCTGGCCGCCGAGTCGCGGGGGACGTACACCGTCACCGCGCAGTGCGACGGGGCGCCGACCGCGATGTCCGCCGGGGTGTCGACCGGGATGCCGGCCGGGGAGGAGTTGTTCATGATCAGACCGTCCCGTTGAGGATCGAGCCCAGCCGGGCCGGGCCCACTCGTCCGTACAGCCGTCCGTTCGCCTCAACCGACGGCCCCAGCGCGCAGTTGCCCAGACAGAAGACCTGCTCGACGGTCACGGAGCCGTCTGGTGTCGTCTCGCCCAGGGTGAGTCCGGCCTCGCGTGTGTAGCTCACCAGGTGGTCGGCGCCCAGCGCCTGACAGGCTTCGGCGCGGCAGATGCGGACCGTGGTGCGGCCTGCGGGCTCACGGCGGAAGTCGTGGTAGAAGGTCACCACTCCGTGGACGTCCGCCCTGGAGAGGTTGAGCTCGTCGGCGAGCACCGGGACCGCTTCCTGCGGCACATGGCCCAACTCGGCCTGCAGGGCGTGCAGTACGGGCAGCAGCGCGCCGCGCTGATCCCGGTGATCGGCCACCACCCTCCGGACCACGCTCTCGACCGTCACATCGCTCCCGCTGGTCGTCATGATCGCTTCGCCTTCCGTCACACGGGTCCCCGGCGAGGGTTGCAGGAGACTGAGACAATACCCCATACAGGCTTCTGTATACAGACGACAGTCGTAAAGAAGTCTGCGCCGATTCCGGCCCAGGAGAGAGCCCGGAGCCTCGGTCGAGCCCGGCCGCACGACCAACGGCCGACACCATGTTGCATACCAAAACCTGTATGCTGAAGCCGCCGTCGGCAACCCACTCGGCGGCTACCACTCGGCAAAGCCGTCGGCCCGGCGGCAGAACGGGACAACCATGCGCGAGGCACTCACGGCCGCAGCGTCCCGGCGCGTCGCCCGCCCGGCACCACTGCGCCAGGCCGTGTACGACGCCCTGACCGAGCTGATCATCAACGGCTCCCTCAAGCCCGGCCAGCACCTGGTCGAGGCCGAGCTCGCCGAACACCTCGGTGTCAGCCGCCAGCCGGTCCGCGAGGCCCTGCAGCGACTGCAGACCGCCGGCTGGGTCGATCTGCGCCCCGCCCAGGGTGCCTTCGTGCACTCCCCCACCGAGGAGGAGGCCGCCCAACTCCTCGGCGTCCGCTCGGTGCTGGAGTCCTACTCGGCGCAGCTCGCCGCACAGAACGCGCAGCCCGAGGACATCGAGCGCCTCGGTGAGCTCCAGCAGGAGGGCGTCGACGCGCTCGCCGAGGGCGACGTCGAGCGCCTTGTCGCGGCCAACACCGCCCTGCACGCCTTCGTCACCTCCGTGGCCGCCAACGACGTCCTGGCCGAACTGCTCGCGCAGGTGGGCCAGAAGGTGCGCTGGTACTACACCCCCATCGCCAAGCCCCGCGGCAAGGAGGCCTGGAACGAGCACACCCAGCTCATCAAGGCCATCGCCAAGGGCGACGCGGACCGCGCCGGCGAGGTGATGCGCAAGCACACCGAGCGCACGAGCGACTTCTACCGCAAGCAGATCGCGTCCGGCGCGAGCCAGGACTGACCGCACGAGCCGCCGCCGAACGGGCCTCCTCCGGGCGTGAGTTCAGGACGGCGCGAGGGAGTCGGCGGGCCGGCGCACCACGTCGGCGGCCGCGGGGCGCAGCCCCTCCGCACCGGCGGCGGCCCGCAGCTCCAGCAACCAGGGCAGGACCGTACGCAGCACGATGTCGAGCCCGCCGCCGTCCTCACCGAGCATCGCGTCGGCGGGCACCAGCACCGGATCGGCGAGCACGGTGGAGGCCGCGCTGCCGGGCGGCCCCGCGGCGTCCGGCCGGGCCGGGACGAACAGGTCCGGGGCGTGCGCCGGAACCCCCCAGAGACTCAGGCCGTCCGGCGCACCGAGCGGTCGGGAGGACCAGATGTAGCTGTCGGCCTCCCCCGCCGCGACCACCTGGCGTTTGCGCGCACGCAGCGCGACCACGCCACCGGAACGGACCGCGGTGCAGCGTGGCGTGAGGAGTTGGGCCTCCTCCCCGTACCCGCCCGTGCCGTCCTCGGCGAGGGCGAGGCTGCTGAGGTGGCGTCCGGCGGCGATCTCTCCGCGCACCCAGGGACTGCCGTACGACTCGATGACGGCGACCGCCGTGTAATGGGCCTGGAGCACGGCCGCCGTGGCGGGGCAGATGCACGCGGTCCGCGCCACCACCTCGGCGGCTTCCGGCAGTCCGAGGCCTGCGCCGCCGAACTCGGTGGCGACGGTGAGTCCCAGCAGCCCGGTGGCCCCGAGGGCCGTCACGGCGCCACGGGGGAACCTGCCTTCCGCGCCGGTCAGTTCGGCGCAGGGTGCGACGGCACGGGTGAGGACTTCTGCGAGAGCGGTGCGGTACGACACGGAGTGACCCCCTCAGGAGCGTTGTCCGGTCCGCTGTCAGGCGGGGACGGTGATTGCATACAGTATTCTGCATCCCTCGACCGGTCGACACCAGAGGTGGGTCGACGCAATTTCCGGGAGTCCGCAACACAGGCCACACGGGAATGGCTATTGCATACTAAACTCAGTATCCCGTAGTCGATGTTTGCCGTCCGCAGTCGAACGAGGGAGAGGGTCCATGCCCGACACACCCACCGTGGCAGCCCGCGGCCCGATCGCCCGGCCCGCCCCGCTGCGCCAGGCGGTATACGACGCCCTGACCGAGCTGATCATCAACGGCACGCTCACACCCGGCCAGCACCTCGTCGAGGCCGACCTCGCCGAGCACCTCGGCGTCAGCCGTCAGCCCATCCGCGAAGCCCTCCAACGACTCCACACCGCCGGTTGGGTCGACCTGCGCCCTTCACAGGGCGCCTTCGTCCACTCCCCCACCGCCGAGGAGTGCGCCCAACTCCTCAGCGTCCGGGCCGTCCTGGAGACCCACTCCGCGCGCGGCGCCGCCGAGCACGCCACTCCCACCGACGTCGCCCGGCTGTGGGAACTGCAGCAGACCGGCCTCACCGCGCTCGCGGTCGGCGACGCCCGGGCCATCGTGGAGGCGAACGCCGCCCTCCACACCCACATCACCCACCTCTCGCGCAACGCGGTCCTCGCCGAGCTCATCCCCCAGGTGGACCGGCGCGTGCGCTGGTACTACATGCCCATCGCCAAGCCCCGCGGCACGGACGCCTGGAGCGAGCACGCCCTGATCATCGAGGCCATCGCCGGCGGCGACCCCGACGGCGCCGAGGAACTCATGCGTCGGCACACCGCGAACACGACCGACTTCTACTGCAGGCAGATCGCCGCGATGGCCGGTCGGGGCGCGTGACGACGGGGCAGGTGAACGCTCCCGCGCGTACCCGCCGGGTGCGTCCGGCTCCCCGTCGCCAACGAGGGGACAGGGCCGCACGACGACGAGTCCTGGGCCCTTCCGCAAGCCCGGCGGAACGGGATCAGGCCCCCGCGTCTATCTCCCGCAGCAGCCCCGACGTCACGTCGAAGACGAAACCGCGCACATCGTCGGTGTGCGGCAGGAACGGCGAGGTGCGCACTCGCCGCATGGACTGCCGTACGTCCTGGTCGACGTCCCGGAAGGCCTCCACCGCCCACGCCGGTCGCTGCCCCACCTCCATCTCCAGCTCGTGCCGGAACTCCTCGGTCAGCGTCTGCAGACCGCAGCCGGTGTGGTGGATGAGGACGACACTGCGGGTGCCCAGGGCTCGCTGACTGATCGTCAGGGAACGGATGGTGTCGTCGGTGACCACACCGCCGGCGTTGCGGACGGTGTGGCAGTCGCCGAGTTGCAGGCCGAGCGCGGCGTGCAGATCGATACGGGCGTCCATGCAGGCCACGACGGCCACGCGCAGGACCGGACGGGCACCCATGCCCGGGTCCACGAACCCTGCGGCGTAGGCACGGTTGGACTCCACGAGCCGGTCGATGACGGTGTCGCCGACGGGCGGGGCGATACGGGATGCGTGTGTCGACATGCTGGGCTACCTCACTCCGGTTCGGGTACTCACGGAAACCGTCCCGGGGAGCGGTCGCGGCTCGCCCGGGACGGAGTGGAAGCGGCGTGGGCCGCCGTCGGTCAGATCACGCCCTGTGCCTTGAGGAGCGGCAACTCCGCTTCCTCGATGCCGAGTTCGCCGATGAGGATTTCTTCGGTGTGCTGGCCCAGGAGGGGGGAGGGGGTGATGTGGGTGGGGGAGTCGGAGAGTTTGAGGGGGTTGCCGACGGTGGTGAAGGTGCCGCGTTCGGGGTGTTCGACCTCGACGACGATCTCGTTCGCGGCCAGCGAGGGGTCCTCGATGATCTCTTTGGTGGACAGGATCGGCCCGCACGGAATGTTGTGGCTGTTGAGCTGCTGGAGGACCTGCCATTTGGGGAGGGTGGCGGTCCATTCCTCGATCAGCTGGAACATTTTGGCGAGTCTGGGCAGCCGGGCCTCGGGGGTGGCCCATTCCGGGTCGGCGGCCAGTTCCGGGCGGCCGATCAGGTGGGCCAGGGGTGGCCAGCCGACGGGCTGGACGATGACGTAGACGTAGTCGTTGGGTCCGCCGGGCGCGCATTTGACGGCCCAGCCGGGCTGTCCGCCCCCCGAGGCGTTCCCCGAGCGCGGGACCTCGTCGGCGAAGTCGTCGCCGGGGTATTCGGGGAGCGGGCCGTGGGTGAGGCGTTGCTGGTCGCGGAGTTTGACCCGGCACAGGTTCAGCACGGCGTGCTGCATGGCCACGTTCACCCGCTGCCCGCGCCCGGTCGCCTCGCGCTGGAACAGGGCCGCCAGGATCCCCGCGACCGCGTGGATGCCGGTGCCGGAGTCGCCGATCTGCGCGCCGGTCGCCATCGGCGGCCCGTCGGGGAAACCGGTGGTCGCCATCGACCCGCCCATCGCCTGCGCCACCACCTCATAGGCTTTGAAGTCGGTGTAAGGCCCTTCGCCGAAGCCCTTGATCGAGGCGTACACGATCCGCGGGTTGATCTCCCGGATCCGCTCCCAGGTGAACCCCATCCGCTCCACCGCACCGGGCCCGAAGTTCTCCACCATCACATCCGAACGCCGGATCAGCTCCGTCAGCAGCTCCTTGCCCCGCTCGGACTTGGTGTTCAGCGTGACACTGCGCTTGTTGCAGTTGAGCATCGTGAAATACAGCGAGTCCACACCCGGCACATCCCGCAACTGCCGCCGTGTGATGTCCCCGCCCGGCGCCTCCACCTTCACCACATCCGCACCCAGCCACGCCAGCAACTGCGTCGCCGACGGACCCGACTGCACATGCGTCATATCCAGCACACGCACACCCTCAAGAGCCTTCGTCATGATCGCCTCCTCGCTTGTACGTCGACGTCTGCACGCGATGTCCCGAGGGCGGCGCCCTTGCCCGGGCGCCGCCCTCGGCCGCCGGTCACGGCATGAGCTGGTACTCCGGGAAGTTCCCGGGCAGCCGCTCCCCCGCCGGGCCCTGCGTCACGGCGCGCACCAGCAGCTCGCCGCCGACGAAGGCGCCGTGCCAGGACGCGCCGAACCCGCCGAACAGTTCGTCGCGGTCGCCCCGTGAGCGGGGCTTGCCGTGGCCGACCTTGAACGCCCGGATCTGCGGGGCGAGCCGGTCGAAGGTGGACCGGTCGTCCGTGGACAGGGTGGCCACCAGCGCGCCATTGGAGGCGTTCATCGCGGCCAGCAGCTCCGCCTCGGTGTCGACCAGGACGATGGTGTCGACGGGGCCGAACGGTTCCGCGTGGTGCAGCGGTGAGGACGGGGGCGGGTTGAGGAGCGTGACGGGCTGGACGTACGCCGAGGTGTCCTGGCCGGGCAGGAACCGGGCGTCGCTCTCGCCGGCGCGGTGCAGGGGGACGGCGCCGCGGGCGATGGCCTCGGCGACCTGGTCGTGCAGGTCCTTCGCCTTGGCCGCGTTGATCACCGGGCCGAAGTCCAGTGCCGGGTAGGGGTCGTCGGCCCGGGCGACGGCGAGCGGGTGGCCGACCTTGAGCGTGCGCACCGCGGGGAGGTACGCGGCCAGGAAGTCGTCGAACAGCTCCCGCTGGACGACGAAGCGCGGGTACGCCGTGCAGCGCTGCTTGCCGTAGTCGAAGAGCTTGGGGATGACGGCGGTGAGGGCGTCCCAGTCCGAGTGGTTCCAGATGCCCCAGGTGTTGAGCCCCTCCTGTTCGAGGACATGACGCTTGCCGAGGTCGGCGACGGCCGTGGCCACGGCGGCGCCGGTGTCGCGGCCGCCGACGAAGGAGACGCAGCCGATCTCGGGCGCCCGCACCAGCGCCTCGGACAGCTCGCCCCCGCTGCCGCTGACCAGGGTGACGGGGATCCCCTCGCGGGCGGCGAGCGCGCAGGCCAGGGTCAGACAGGCGACACCGCCGTCGGTCGGGGTCTTGGCGATGACCGCGTTGCCCGCCAGGGCCTGGACCAGCATGGCGTGGACGAGCACGCTCATCGGATAGTTCCAGCTGGCGATGTTGGACACCGGGCCGTCCAGCGGAGCCCGCCCGGCGACCATCGGCTCGATGCCGTCGACGTACCAGCGCACCCCGTCGATGGCCCGGTCGACGTCCGCCTGAGCGAGCCGCCACGGCTTGCCGATCTCCCAGACCAGCAGCAGGGCGAGGAGTTCGCGGTGCTGGGTGAGGGAGTCGAGGGTGGCCGCGACGCGGGCTCGGCGCTCTTCGAGCGGGATGTGCCGCCAGGCGCGGTGCTGGTCGAGGGAGGCGCGGACGGCCTGGTGGGCGGCTTCGCGGTCCAGACGCGGCGGGCCGGCGATCGGGCTGCCGTCGACGGGGCTGGTGGCGGGCAGGGCTCGGCCGTCCGCCCGCCAGGCGGCGTTCCAGAGGTTGAGGACCCGGTCGTCGCGGAACGCCTCGGGGGCGGCCGCGAGACAGCGCCGCCAGGCGTCGTCCCAGGTGGTACCGGACTTCACCACGAGGGGGGTGGAGTTGAGGGTGGTTGTCATTCGGTGTCTCCGCTCTCGGTGCACAGTCGGGGGCGGGGGGTGCCTGGCAGCCACGGAACGTTCTGCTGAACCGCGGAGGGCAGGTCCGTGCGACCAGTGGTCGCGTATATAAGGGGAGGAACTCGGTGGCGCCGGGCGATCACGCCCTGCGGGTCGCGTCGCGGTCGGCCGCCAGCAGGTCGAGCACGAGGCGGGCCGTCTCGGTCGGGGTGTTGCCGACCTTGACGCCGACCGCTTCCAGCGCTTCCTTCTTGGCCTGCGCCGTGCCCGAGGAACCGGACACGATGGCGCCGGCGTGTCCCATGGTCTTTCCCTCGGGCGCGGTGAATCCGGCGATGTAGCCGACGACGGGTTTGCCGACGTGCTGCTCGATGTACGCGGCCGCGCGTTCCTCGGCGTCGCCGCCGATCTCCCCGATGAGCACGACGAGTTCGGTGTCGGGATCGTCCTGGAACGCGGCCAGGCAGTCGATGTGGGTGGTGCCGACGACGGGGTCGCCGCCGATGCCGACACAGGTCGTGAAGCCGATGTCGCGCAGCTCGTACATGAGTTGGTAGGTGAGCGTGCCCGACTTGGAGACCAGGCCGATGCGTCCGGGTTTGGCGATGTCGGCCGGGATGATGCCCGCGTTGGACTGTCCGGGGGTGATCAGGCCCGGGCAGTTGGGGCCGATGATCCGGGTGCCCTTCTCCTTCGCGTACGCGGTGAAGGCGACGGAGTCGTGGACGGGGATGCCCTCGGTGATGACGACGGCGAGCCCGATGCCGGCGTCGGCGGCTTCGATGACGGCCGCCTTGGCGAAGGCGGGCGGTACGAAAACGACCGTGACATCGGCTCCGGTCGACTGTATACCGTCGGCAACCGACCCGAAAACAGGTACGGCACGATCGTCGAAGTCGACGGTCCGGCCGGCCTTGCGCGGGTTGACGCCGCCGACGACATTCGTGCCGGCCGCTAGCATGCGCCGGGTGTGCTTCATGCCCTCGCCGCCGGTCATGCCCTGGACGAGGACCTTGCTCTCCTTGGTGAGGTAGATCGCCATGTGCCGCCTCCTCAGGCTGTCTCGGCGAGTTGGGCGGCGCGGCGGGCGGCGCCGTCCATGGTGGTGGCCTGCTGGACCAGCGGATGGGCGTGCGCGTCGAGGACGGCGCGGCCGCGGGCGGCGTTGTTGCCGTCGAGGCGTACGACGAGCGGTTTGGTCAACTGGACGGTGTCCAGGGCCCGTACGATGCCGTCGGCTACCGCGTCGCACGCGGTGATCCCGCCGAAGACGTTGACGAACACCGACTTCACCGCCGGGTCGGAGAGGATGACGGACAGCCCGTCGGCCATCACCTGGGCGGACGCGCCGCCTCCGATGTCGAGGAAGTTGGCCGGCCGGGCGCCGCAGCCGGCGACCACGTCGAGGGTCGACATGACCAGCCCCGCGCCGTTGCCGATGATGCCGACCTCGCCGTCGAGCTTGACGTAGTTGAGGCCCTTCGCGGCCGCGGCCGCCTCCAGCGCGTCGCCGTGCTCCGCTTCCTCGACGCCCCAACGGGCTTGGCGGAAACGGGCGTTGTCGTCGAGTGTCACCTTGCCGTCGAGGGCGAGGAGCTGTCCCTGCCGGGTGCGGACCAGCGGGTTGACCTCGACGAGGACGGCGTCCTCGCGGACCAGTACCTGCCACAGCCGTACGAGGACGTCGACGGTCTGCGGCGGGAGGCCGGCGGCCTCGGCGATCTCTCCCGCCTTGGCGGAGGTGACCCCTTCGGCCGGGTCGATGTGTATACGGGCGACCGCCTCCGGTCGACCGGCGGCGACCTCCTCTATCTCCATGCCGCCCTCGGCGGAGGCGATGGCGAGGAAGCGACCCGCCGCGCGGTCGAGGACGTACGAGACGTAGAACTCGGCCTCGATGTCCACCGGTTGGGCCAGCATGACCTTGCCGACGGTGTGGCCCTTGATGTCCATACCGAGGATCCGACGTGCCGCCAGTTCCGCCGCGGCCGGGTCGGCCGCGAGCCGCACACCGCCGGCCTTGCCCCGCCCCCCGGTCTTGACCTGCGCCTTGACGACGGCGGGGCCGCCCAGCCTGCGCGCGATCTCGCGCGCCTCCTTGGGTGAGTCGGTGACCTCCGCCCTCGGCACGAGGATGCCGTGTTCCTCGAAGAGCCCGCGGGCCTGGTGCTCGTACAGGTCCATGGTTCGGCTCCCGTCTCGATCGGGTCGCGTCTGAAAAGTGGTGCACGACCCCTGGACATCACCCACGGGATGCGGGATAACAATCTTCATACAGTATTCGTCGACTGTATGCAATCTACCGAGCACGGCTCAGGATCAGCGCCAACAGCACTCTCAAGGCAACGGACAAGCGAGGTGACCTGTGACGACGAAGGCTCTTGAGGGTGTGCGTGTGCTGGATATGACGCATGTGCAGTCGGGTCCGTCGGCGACGCAGTTGCTGGCGTGGCTGGGTGCGGATGTGGTGAAGGTGGAGGCGCCGGGCGGGGACATCACACGGCGGCAGTTGCGGGATGTGCCGGGTGTGGACTCGCTGTATTTCACGATGCTCAACTGCAACAAGCGCAGTGTCACGCTGAACACCAAGTCCGAGCGGGGCAAGGAGCTGCTGACGGAGCTGATCCGGCGTTCGGATGTGATGGTGGAGAACTTCGGGCCCGGTGCGGTGGAGCGGATGGGGTTCACCTGGGAGCGGATCCGGGAGATCAACCCGCGGATCGTGTACGCCTCGATCAAGGGCTTCGGCGAAGGGCCTTACACCGACTTCAAAGCCTATGAGGTGGTGGCGCAGGCGATGGGCGGGTCGATGGCGACCACCGGTTTCCCCGACGGGCCGCCGATGGCGACCGGCGCGCAGATCGGCGACTCCGGCACCGGCATCCACGCGGTCGCGGGGATCCTGGCGGCCCTGTTCCAGCGCGAGGCGACCGGGCGCGGGCAGCGGGTGAACGTGGCCATGCAGCACGCCGTGCTGAACCTGTGCCGGGTCAAACTCCGCGACCAGCAACGCCTCACCCACGGCCCGCTCCCCGAATACCCCGGCGACGACTTCGCCGACGAGGTCCCGCGCTCGGGGAACGCCTCGGGGGGCGGACAGCCCGGCTGGGCCGTCAAATGCGCGCCCGGCGGACCCAACGACTACGTCTACGTCATCGTCCAGCCCGTCGGCTGGCCACCCCTGGCCCACCTGATCGGCCGCCCGGAACTGGCCGCCGACCCGGAATGGGCCACCCCCGAGGCCCGGCTGCCCAGACTCGCCAAAATGTTCCAGCTGATCGAGGAATGGACCGCCACCCTCCCCAAATGGCAGGTCCTCCAGCAGCTCAACAGCCACAACATTCCGTGCGGGCCGATCCTGTCCACCAAAGAGATCATCGAGGACCCCTCGCTGGCCGCGAACGAGATCGTCGTCGAGGTCGAACACCCCGAACGCGGCACCTTCACCACCGTCGGCAACCCCCTCAAACTCTCCGACTCCCCCACCCACATCACCCCCTCCCCCCTCCTGGGCCAGCACACCGAAGAAATCCTCATCGGCGAACTCGGCATCGGTGACGAGGAATTGCGCCTGCTCAAGTCGAGCGGGGTGATCTGACGTGACTTGACCGAGCAAGGGGCCGACCGACGGTGCGCGTCGCCCGGCCCCAGGACCCGTGCGCGCACGAAAGGCATTTGGACAGGGGGCGCTGGCCAGATCTTTCGACGCAAGGAGTGCTTGAGCAGATGACAACGATCGACTACTCGACGTCCGTCCCGTATCGGGAGGTGACGGACCACAACGGCCGCATGTACCGCGTCGGTGAGACCGACATCGACATCATGGGCCGTAAACGCAAGTGGATGGTCATCCTGCCGTGGGTCGGCATGATGGGCATCAGCTCGGCGGAGTACGCGTTCGCGTCTGCCGAGGACACGCTGCACATCGCACACGGCTGGAACGACGGACACATCTTCTGGATGCTCGGCGTCTGGGTGTTCTTCCAGGCGGCGGTCGCCTTCCCGGCCGGAAAGCTCAGGGAGAGCGGCAAGCTGCCCGCGCGTTGGGCGATGATCCTCGGCGCGACCGGCACACTGCTCGGATATCTGTCTCTCGCGTTCGCGCCGCATGTGGTCGTCGCGTACGTCGGGTTCGGCATGTTCAGCGGTATGGGCGCCGGAATGGTCTACGCGACCTGTGTGAACATGGTCGGCAAATGGTATCCGGAGCGAAAGGGAGGCAAGACCGGGTTCGTCAACGGAGGATTCGCCTACGGTTCCGTGCCGTTCGTGTTCCTCTTCACCAGCTACATGGATCTGACGAACTTCCGCTGGGTGCTCGTCGCGGTCGGTGTCTTCCTGGCCACGGCGGTGGCTGTGGCCGGCTCCTTCTTCAAGGACCCGCCGAAGAACTGGTGGCCGGCCGAGGTCGACCCGCTGAGCCCGCCGACCGACCCCCGTGCCCGGCGTGCCATGGCCATGAACCCGCCTGCCGTGCGGCAGTACACCCCGGGCGAGGCCTGGCGTACCGGGCGGGTCGCGCTGATGTGGTTCTGCCTGCTGTGCACCTCGGGCGTGAACATCTTCGGTATCGCCTTCCAGGTCGACATAGGCGAGGAAGCCGGATTCGCGGGCGGAATCGTCGCGACGGCCATGTCGATGAAGGCCATCGTCAACGGCACCGGGCGCGGTGTGATCGGCTGGCTGTCGGACCGTTACGGGCGAAAGCGGTGCCTGATCTTCGTCTGCATCGTCCTCGGTCTTTCGCAGTACGGCATCCTGTGGTCCGCCGACATGAAGAACCTGCCGTTGTTCCTCCTCTTCTCCAGCATCTCCGGGTTCGGCGGTGGCGCCATCTTCCCCATGTTCGCGGCGATGACGGCGGACTACTTCGGCGAGAACAACAATGCCTCCAACTACGGCCTGGTCTACAGCTCCAAACTGGTATCCGGACTTCTCGGAGCCGGAATGGGCAAGGTCGTCGTGGACAACTGGGGACACAACGGTGCATTCACGCTGGCCGGCTCGATCTCTCTGTTCGCCGCGTTCATCGCACTGTTCCTGACACCGCCGGGCCGGCCCAAGAAGAAGCACACCTCTCCCAACCCCCAGCCGCTCGGCGAGGAAATGGCCTGACCCCAAAGGCCTGACACGGAGGAATTGCCCTGCAATGACGGCAGATCCCATCGCAACGAACAGCTCGTCGTCCCACCCCGACGCCGCACACCGTCCCTACCGAGAAGTGACCGACGCGCGCGGCCGCGTCTATCGCGTGGGCGAGACCGACCGGGACATCCTCGGTCACTCGCGCAAGCTCATGGTGTATCTGCCGTGGATCGCCATGATGGCCATCAGTGTCTTCGAATACGCGTACGGCTCGGCGGAGGACACCCTGTCCCACGCCCATGGCTGGACGCAGAGCAACACCTTCTGGATCCTCAGCGTCTGGGTATTCTTCCAGGCCGGCGTCGCCTTCCCGGCGGGCTGGCTGCGGGAGAAGGGCGTCCTGACGGCCCGTAAGGCCATGTACATAGGCTCAGGTCTGTGCCTCGTCGGGTTCCTCGCCCTGTCGCACCTGAGCAACGTCTGGCTGGCGATCCTGGGCTTCGGCGTCGTCGGGGGGATCGGCGCCGGGCTCGTGTACGCGACCTGCATCAACATGGTCGGCAAGTGGTTCCCCGAACGCCGGGGCGCCAGAACGGGGTTCGTCAACGGGGGATTCGCGTACGGGTCACTGCCGTTCATCTTCATCTTCAACTACGGCTTCGACACCGCGAACTACCACCGGGTCCTGGACCTGATCGGCTGCTACATCATGATCGTGGTCTTCGGGTCCGCGTTCTTCTTCAAGGATCCGCCGAAGAACTGGTGGCCCGCGGACATCGATCCGCTGACGTACTCCGGCGACCGCAAGAACGCGACGAGCCTCGCCAAGAACCCTCCGGCGGTGAAGCAGTACACACCCAAGGAGGCCATCAGGACCGGCATGCTCCCCCTGATGTGGCTCTCCATCGTGCTGACCGCGGGGGTGTCGATCTTCGGGATCTCCTTCCAGGTCGACTACGCCAAGGAGGTGGGCTTCGGCCCACTGGTGGCGGCCTCGTCGATGGGCGTCATGGCGGTCATCAACGGCATCGGCCGGGGTGTCGTGGGCTGGCTGTCCGACAAGTGGGGCAGAAAGCCCACCCTGGTGTTCGTCATCGTCGTGCTGGGCCTGGCCCAGTTCGGCGTGATCTGGGCGGGCGACGTGAGGAGCGAGTCGCTGTTCCTGTTCTTCGCCTTCCTCTCCGGCTTCGGCGGCGGCGCGTTCTACCCGCTGTTCGCGGCTCTCACCCCGGACTACTTCGGGGAGAACTACAACGCCTCCAACTACGGGCTGGTGTACAGCGGCAAGCTGATCAGCGGTCTGTTCGGCGGCGGACTCGGCTCCATGGTGGTCGCCGCCTGGGGTTATGACGGGGCGTACGCCCTGGCCGGCGCCGTCTCCATGGCGGCCGCGGTGATCGCCCTGCTGCTGCGGCAGCCCGGACGGACTGCGGTGTCACAACCCGCCGGCTGACGGCACGCGCGCGTGAGGAGGCCCTCCCGGGATTCCGGGAGGGCCTCCTCATGTGTGCGGGATCGGTCAGCACTTCTCGCGCAGTGAGTGGAGGTGTTCGCTGGAGCGCCGCGCGAACGTGAAGGACTCGGTCGGCTGGTCGTGCTCGGCCTGCCAGTGGTGGGCGAACCGCTCACCGCGCAGCCTGGTCACGGCGGAGATGAACCGCCGGTAGTCGATGTCGCCGTCGCCGACGTCGGTCATGCGGTAGCCGTAGGTGTTCGCGGGGTCGCTGACGCCGTCCTTGACGTGGAACAGCGGATAGCGGTGGGGCTGCTTGAGGACGTAGTCCAGCGGCTCGAACGGCGCGGCTGTGCCGTCGGGGCGCTTGGAGAAGCGGAACTGGCCCGAGTACGCCCAGAAGATGTCCATCTCCAGGAACACCAGGTCGGGGTCGGTCTCGGCGAGCAGGACGTCGTAGAGACGGACCTTGGGGTTGTCGGTGGCGAAGGAGAACTCCTCGGAGTGGTTGTGCTGGTAGAACTTCATGCCGCGTGCCCTGGCGGCCGCGCCGTAGGTGTTGAACTCCTGCGCCGCGCGCTTCCAGGCGTCGACGGTGGAGCCGTAGCGGAACGGTCCCGAGGCGGTGCCGATGTGCTTGAGGCCGAGGGCCTGGGCGTCGTCGAGGACCTTGGTGAGGTTCTGGGCGAAGGTGTAGGCGTTCGGGTCGTCGGAGTAGTAGCCGACATGGCTGCCGATCGGGTTCAGGCCGTGGTTCCTGGCCAGCCGCTTGAGCTGGGCGAGGGTGATCGGGCCGGCCGAGCCCTGGGTGTAGCCGGCGAACTCGACCTCGTCGTAGCCGTACTTCGCCAGCTCGGCGAAGACGGGCGCGAAGCCGAGGGTGGAGACCTTGTCGCGCAGGCTGTAGAGCTGGATGCCGAGCCGGCCGGGCGGCAGGACGGGACGGCCCCGGCCCGCGCTGCCGGAGGCAGCCTCGGTGGCGGCGGCGGGGGTTGCGCCTGCGGGGGCGGCCGCGGCGCCAACGAGCGCGGCGGCGGTGGCGCCCGCGGCCACCCCGAGCATGCCTCGTCTGCTGAGGCGGTGGGTGAGCTCGGGGTCGGGCTGGGAGATGCGGCTCATGCCTGGACTCCTCGATGTCGGAGGGCGTTGTCAGTGGTGGGTGCTTCACTGGTGATCAGTCGGAAGAGGCCGGTCGTGCGGGGCCGGTGGGGTGGGCCGGTCAGCCGAGACCGGCCAGTCGGAGCAGGAGTGCTTTCACATCGGTGGCCGCGACGCGGTCGCCGACAGCACGGGGGGTGGAGCAGATGAGAAGCGGACCTTCGTCGTCGCTCGCCGGAAGGCGGCCGTGGCTGCCTCGAACAGGTGAGGGATCCAGGGGCACGACCGCCATGCGGTAGCGCAGGCCGAGTTTCTTGCGGGCCAGTGCGGTGGCCGCCTTGACCTTGACGTAGGGGTCGCGGGGATCCATGAAGAGTTCGACCGGGTCGTAGCCGGGTTTGCGGTGGATCTCGACGAGTTGGGCGAAGTCGGGCGCGCGGGCGTCGTCGAGCCAGTAGTAGTACGTGAACCAGGCGTCCGGCTCCGCGACGGCGACGAGTTCTCCGGAGCGCGGGTGGTCGAGGTGGTGGGTCTTCTTGCCCTCGTCGTCCAGGAGTTGCCCGATGCCGGGCAGTCCGGAGAGGGCGTCCCGGGTCGCCTCCAGGTCTTCGGGGCGGCGCACGTAGACGTGGGCGATCTGGTGGTCGGCGACCGCGAAGGCACGTGAGGCCATCGGGTCCAGGTACTCCATGCCGTCCTGGGTGTGCACCTCGAGCAGTCCTGCGCGGCGCAGGGCGCGGTTGATGTCGACGGGCCGGCTGACCCTGGTGATGCCGTACTCGGACAGCGCGACGACGGTACGGCCCTCCGCGCGGGCGTCGTCAAGGAGCGGGGCCAGGGCCCGGTCCAGGTCGGCGGCCGCCTTCAGGGAGCGTGGGTCGTCGGGGCCGAAGCGTTGGAGGTCGTAGTCGAGGTGCGGGAGGTAGCACAGCGTCAGATCGGGGTGCCGGGTGCTGATGATGTGGCGGGTCGCGTCGGTGATCCAGCGGCTGGAGACGAGGTCGGCGCCGGGTCCCCAGAAGTGGAAGAGGGGGAAGGTGCCGAATTTCGCGGTGAGTTCGTCGTGCAGGGCCGGAGGGCGGGTGTAGCAGTCGGGTTCCTTGCGGCCGTCGGAGTAGTAGATCGGACGGGGGGTGACGGTGATGTCGGTGTCGGCGCCCATCGCGTACCACCAGCAGATGTTGGCGACGGTGTAGCCGGGATGCGCGCGGCGGGCGGCGTCCCACAGCTTGTCCCCGCCGACCAGGCCGTTGTGCTGGCGCCACAGGAGTACGTCGCCGAGGTCGCGGAAGTACCAGCCGTTGCCGACGATGCCGTGCTCGGCCGGGTGGGTGCCGGTCAGGAAGGTGGACTGGGCGGCGCAGGTGACGGCCGGCAGGACGGTTTCGAGGGGGGCGTGGGAGCCCGCTCGGGCGAGGGACTTGAGGTGGGGCATGTGGTCGAGGAGACGGGGGGTGAGGCCGACGACGTCCAGGACGAGGAGCGGGGTGGGGCGCGGGCCGGTCCTGTGCCTGTCCGGGGCGGCATCGGGGTCCCCGGCGGCTTCGGCGGCCCCGGCGGCTTCCGGGTCCCTGGCGGCTTTGTGGATGCTCATGGGAGTTCCTTCAGGCCGAGGCCCGTCAACAGGTCGCGGGCGAGGGTGAGTTCGGCGGCGATGCCGTCGGCGAGCTGGGTCCGGCCGCGGGGCCGCAGCTCGGGCGGTAGGGCCTGCCAGGTGTAGGTCTCGACCTCCAGGTGACGGGTGAGCGGGTGCGGGCCGCCGATCAGCCGGGTCAGCGCGGCCCTGAGGACGGGGAGCGTGGAGGTGAGGGGCGCGGCGGGGGCCGCGTGCAGGGGGACGTGGAAGTGGGCGCGCCAGGGGCTGGCGTCGGGCAGGGTGTCGCCGCCGAGTGCCTCGCCGAGGTCGTCGGTGCCGCGCAGGCCGGCGGCGGTGGCCGTGCGGGTCTGGTGCAGGAAGCGGGGTTCGTCGAAGGCGGCGAGGGCCGTGCGGACCTCCGGCAGATGGGGGTGTTCGGCGTGCAGGGCCGCCGAGAGCTGGGACTTGACGACGGGGACGCCGGCCGCGGTGAGCGCGTCGAGGGCGGTGTGCGGATCTTCGAAGGAGGTGGCGAGGTGGCACGTGTCGACGCAGATGCCGATCCGGTGGTGGGCGATCGCGGACAGTGGGGCGAGGGCGTCGTGGGTGGTCTCGACGACGCAGCCGGGTTCCGGTTCGAGGCCGATGCGGATGGACCGTCCGGTCAGCTCCTCCAGGGCGTCGAGGCGTTCGGCGAGCGTGCGCAGGGCTTTCTCGTGGCGTCCGGTGTCGTGGGCGGCGGTGCGCCACGCCAGCGGCAGGGTCGAGATGCTGCCCTCGGTGACGTCGTCGGGGAGGAGTCCGGCCAGGACCCGGGCCAGGGCGGTGGTGTGCTCCAGGCGTTCGGGGTCGGCCCAGTCCGGTCGGTAGACGCGGTACTTGACCTCCTCGGCGCCGAACCCCTCGTAGGGGAAGCCGTTGAGGGCGACCACTTCCAGGCCGCGCCGGTCGAGTTCGGCGCGCAGCGCGCGCAGGGCGGACGGGTCGGAGTCCAGGGCGCGGGCGGCGTCGGCGGCCAGCCACAGGCCGATGCCGAGGCGGTCGCGGCCCAGGCGGCGGCGGACGGGCTCGCAGTGGTCGCGGAGTTGGGCGAGGACGCCGTCGAGGGTCTCCGCGGGGTGGACGTTGGTGCAGTAGGCGAGGTGGACGGTGGAGCCGTCGGGGTGGCGGAAGCGCATGCCCTACTCGCCCCCGCGCAGGATGGAGTTGCCCTCGTGGGTGGCCGCGGTGGCCGTGGCGTCGAGGGCGAGGCGGCCGCTGAGCCCGTAGAAGGCGACGGGGTTGCGCCACATCACCAGGTCGACGTCGTCCTCGGTGAAGCCGCTCGCCAGCATGGTGTCGGCGACCCTGCGGGTCTTGAGGGGATCGCTCCTGCCCCAGTCCGCGGCGGAGTTCACGAGCACCTTCTCCGGGCCGTACTCCTTCAGGATCACGACCATCCGCTCCTCGTCCATCTTGGTGTCGGGATAGACGGAGAAGCCCAGCCAGCAGCCGCCGGCCTTGGCCTCCTTGACGGTGGTCTCGTTGAGGTGGTCGACCAGGACGTGGTCCGGGGGCAGTGCGGACTCCCGGACCACGTCGAGGGTGCGGCGCAGGCCGGCCAGCTTGTCGCGGTGCGGGGTGTGCACGAGGGCGGGCAGTCCGTGGTCGGCGGCGAGCTGGAGCTGGGCGGCGAGGGCGGTGTCCTCGGCGGGGGTCATGGAGTCGTAGCCGATCTCGCCGACGGCGACGACCTGGTCCTTGACGAGATACCGGGGCAGTTCGTCGAGGACGGGCATACAGCGCGGGTCGTTGGCCTCCTTGGGGTTGAGGGCGAGGGTGCAGTGGTGGGCGATGCCGTACTGGGCGGCGCGGAAGGGCTCCCAGCCGAGGAGGGAGTCGAAGTAGTCGAGGAAGGAGGAGGGCGAGGTGCGGGGCTGGCCGAGCCAGAAGGAGGGTTCGACGACGGCGCGGACACCGGCCGCGTGCATGGCCTCGTAGTCGTCGGTGGTGCGGGACGTCATGTGGATGTGGGGGTCGAACAGGCGCATCAGGACTGCTCCTTGGACTCGGTCGGCGTCGCCTGGGTCAGGGCCAGCGCGCGATGGAGGTCTTCGGGCACTTCACGCCCCGCCGCGGTGCGTTCGGCGGCGTAGTCGCCGAGCATGCGGGCGAGTTCCGCGTCGGCGTGGGCCCTGCGGTCCAGGTCGGCCACCGCGTCGACGGGCACGCCGGTGAACAGGCACTTCAGGACGGCGTGCCGCCACTGGTGGGGGTCCAGGTGGCGGGCCGCGTAGGGGCCGACGGCGGCGGTGAGGAGCCGGGTGTCGTTGGTGCGCAGGGCGTCCTCGACGAGCGGGAGCGCGTCCGGGCCCGGCACGAGGTGGGGCAGGGCGTGCAGGACGGCCCGGCGTTCGGCGGCGGTGCCCTGCCGGTAGACGCGGGTGAGGGCGTCGGTGTCGGCGTGGGCCGCGTGCAGGATGAGGACGCGGGCGGCGTCGGCGTGCTCGGGTCCGCAGCGGCGGCCGGCCTCGGCCAGGCGCAGTTCCCACACGGAGATGGGGCCGTGGACGCCGGGATGGGCGGCGGCCTCGTCGAGGGCCTGGTCGAGCCAGGCGCGGGCGGCTCCGGCGAGGCGGGTGTCGAGGTGGGCGTGCAGGGTGGTCGGCAGGGTGTGGGCGAGGGCGTCGGGGTCCACCGTGGGGGTGTCCGGGGCGGAGTGGGCGCGGGTCATGCGGTGCTCCCTTCAGGGGTGGCGGAGGGATCGCCGGGAGGTGCGTGGGTGGTCGCCGCTCGGCGGAGGAACGGGAGGGACTGTTCGGCGAAGTGGGGGCCCGCGTGGGAGTGGCGGGGCAGTTCGACGACGGTGAGTCCCCGGTAGCCGGTGTCGGCCAGGGCGGCGAGGACGGGAGGGAAGTCGATCTCTCCGTCGCCGAGTGGAAGGTGTTCGTGGACGCCGGTGCGCATGTCCTCGATCTGGACGTGTCGCAGCCAGGGGGCGGCGGCACGTACGCAGGCCGCGGGCGG
This sequence comes from Streptomyces sp. NBC_00019, assembly GCF_045041015.1. Taxonomy (NCBI): domain Bacteria; kingdom Bacillati; phylum Actinomycetota; class Actinomycetes; order Kitasatosporales; family Streptomycetaceae; genus Streptomyces; species Streptomyces sp. NBC_00019. The sequence goes on along the minus strand of NZ_CP108302.1, from coordinate 8,572,219 downwards.
GAGCGGTTCGAGGCACTGGCAGTGGCCGATGTCGAGGGTGAGGCCGAGGGGTTCGGGGTCGTCGAGTTCCCGGCGCAGACGGTGGAAGTCGGTGAGGGTGGCGAGGAGGTGGCCGGGTTCGGGCTCGACGGCGAGGGGCACGCCTGCGGTGGCGGCGGCGTCGAGGACCGGGGTGAGGGTTTCGGCGAGGCGTTTCCAGGCCGTGTCCTGGTCGGTGCCCGCCGGGGTGATCCCGCTGAAGCAGTGCAGGGCGTGTGCGCCGAGGTCGGCGGCGACCCGCACGGCACGGATCAGGAGGTCGACGCGGCGGGCCCGGTCGTCGGGGTCCGGGTCGAGCAGGGAGGGGCCGTGTTTGCGGCGCGGGTCGAGGACATAGCGGGCGCCGGTCTCCACGGTGACGCTCAGGCCCAGCGCGTCCAGCCGCCGGGCGACGCGACCGGTGCGGGCGGCCAGGTCCGGGGCGAGTGGGTCGAGGTGCATGTGGTCGAGGGTCAGGCCCACGCCGTCGTAGCCGAGGTCGGCGAGCAGGCCGAGGGCGTCGTCGAGCCGGAGGTCGGTGAGGCCGTTGGTTCCGTAGCCGAAGCGGAGGGGCGTGCCGTTGCGGGACCGGGCAGGGGCAGCGGCTTCCGGGCTCGTGTGGCGCTCACCCTCCTCGCGAACAGAGTCAGCCGGGCTGGGCGCAACGGCTCCCCTCGCCCGCCTCACCGCTCCTCCCCGCGACGCTCTGTGCGGACGGCGCGGTCCCCCGGCCGGTCGCCGGATCTCGCCACGTTCCGCCCGTCGGTCCCGGCCCCGCCTCCGGTCGTGTCAGCGGTCGCCGTGTCGGCAAGCCAGACACCGACGTGTGGCGAGGAAACGGACGCGGACATGGGCAGCCTCCTTGTCGAACGCGTCGTGTGTGAACCCCTGGGGGGAAACCCCCGGACGGGGGAGTGGAAGAGACGGCGGGCGGAGGTCCGGCGTCCTCCGCCCGCCGCCGCTCAGCCGCCCTTGACGGGCAGTTCCTTGATCCGGACGTTCCGGAAGGACACCTGGTCGTCGGCTCCGTGGTTCTGGATGCCGAAGTGACCGTCGGTGAGGCTCCGGGCCGGATCGGTGTTGGTGAAATCGTTGATCTTCACGCCGTTGAGCCAGACGCGGAGCCGTTCGCCCTCCACGCGGATCTCGTACGTGTTCCACTCCCCCGCCGGGTTCAGCGCGCGGTCGCGCTTCTTCAGGTCGGCGGAGCGGAAGCCGTAGACGGACCCGGTCGTCTTCTCGGGCACGTCCGTGGCGTCGATCTGGATCTCATAACCGTTGTTCACGGCCGACCACGGGTCGTCCGAGGGCGGGAAGCCCACGAACACACCGGAGTTGTCGTCGCCGGCCAGCTTCCAGTCGAGCTTCAGCGAGTACGCGCCGAAGTCCGACGCGGCGTACCAGAGCATCCCCATGCCACCGGTCGAGGTGATGGTGCCGTCGTCGTCCAGGGTGAAGGAGCCCGGGCCGGCCTGCCGCCAGCCCTCCAGCGACTCCGCGGTGCCGTCGAACAGCGGACTGTATCCGTTCTCCGGTCGACAGTCGGCCTGCGCCTCGCCGATCGCATACAGGATGCCGCCGACCAGATGCTGCCGGAAGGCGGGATCCACGTACGATTCCTTCGTGTGGCCGCCGCCGGTGTAGAAGGCACGGCCGCCCTGGTAGTTCTGGCACCAGACGATCGGATGGTCCCCGCTCATCGTGCCGCCGGTGTACGACGACTCGTCGAGCGAGGCGAGGACATGGGCCCGTTCCCGGGGATTGGAGCGGTAGTTGTACCACTCGTCGGTCCGGTTCCAGGTTGGCCCCAGTGCCGAGGTGGCCGGGTGGGCGCGGTCCTCGACGACGACCGTCGCGGGCTGGATCGCCGGGTGCGACTGGAAGTAGGCACCGGCGAGGCCGCCGTAGAACGCCCAGTCGTACTCGGTGTCGGCGGCGGCGTGGATGCCGACGTAGCCACCGCCGTTGCGGATGTAGCCCTCGAAGGCCTTCTGCTGGGTCGCGTCCAGGACATCGCCGGTCGTGGACAGGAAGACGACCGCGTCGTAGCGCCGGAGGTTGCCCGAGGTGAAGGCGCCGGCGTCCTCCGTGGCGTCGACCGTGAAGCCGCTCGTCCCGCCGAGCTCCTTCAGGGCGGCGACGCCGTCGGGGATGGAGTCGTGCCGGAAGCCGGCCGTCTTGGAGAAGACCAGCACGCGTTCCCCGTCACGCCCGCCCTGTGAGGCGGCGGGGCCGGAGACGCAGCCCAGGAGCACAGCGGCTCCGACAACTGCCGTGGTCAGTCGACTGGTTGAGCGCATCGCGAGTACCTCCTGTCAGCCGGTGGTGAAGGTGAAGTCGTCCACGTCGAACAGGGCCCCGGATCCGGTGCCCCCCTTGAAGACCAGGTAGAGCGTGGTGGTGCCCCTCGGTGCGCGGGACAGGTCGGCGCCGACGTCCTGGAAGGTCTCCCAGCCGCCGGTCACCGGGACGGTCGCCCTGCCGAGCAGGGTGCCCGTCGAGGACCCCGCGCGGATCTCGAGGGTGCCGCCCGCGCCGCCGGAAGAGACGCGTGCCGACAGAGACTTGGCGTTGCCCAGCACGTACGGCGTGAAGGAGATCCAGTCGCCGTTGTCGATGTCACCGACCGTCCTGCCGCCGTGGGCGGTGGCCTTGTCGATGACGGTGATGCCGGAGCTGTTGCCGAAGTGCTCGGCCTGGCGGTGCCTGGGCTGGACGACGTTCTGGTCGTGCGTGGTCAGAGCGGCCTGGCCGCCGTCTCCGTTGTCGGTGTACTCGGCGTCCATCACGCCGAAGATGTTGGCGTCCTCGTCGTGGCCGCCGTCGGCGCTGGTCTGGATGGTGCCGGTGCAGCCGTTCGCGGAGGTCACCGGGTGGCCGTGGCTGTCGTGACCGAGGACGAAGGTGACCGTGACCTTCGAGCAGTCGATGGTGCCGTCCTCGGGGTCGGTGACCGCGACCTTGAAGGGGATCGCGTCGCCGAAGCTGAACAGCTGCCCGTCGCGCGGGAGTTCAAGGGTCACCTTGGGCGCGGTGTTGCCGACCACGATCTGTACGCTCGCGCTGCCCGTGCGCCCCGTGGCGTCCTTGGCGGTGAGGGTCGCGGTGTACGTCCCGTTCTTCCTGTACCTGTGCGTCGGGTTCGCCGCCGTGGACGTGCCGCCGTCGCCGAAGTCCCAGGCGTACGTGAGGGCGTCGCCGTCCTGGTCGCTGGTGCCCTCGGAGGAGAACCGCACCTGCAGCGGCGCCTGTCCGGACGTACGGTTCGCGGCGGCCTGGGCCACCGGTGAGTGGCCGTCGGTGGCGTTCTCGATGCGGTACAGGGCCGAGTGCTCGTCGCCGCCGAACCAGGAGACGCCGTAGTCGAGGACGTACAGCGCGCCGTCCGGGCCGAAGGCCATGTCCATCACCTGGGTGCCGGTCCACGGGATGTCGTTGATCGACTGGACCGCCCCGTCGGCGTCGCTGGTGATCCGCTTGATCCAGCGGCGGCCGAACTCACCGGCGAAGAAGTCACCGTCGTAGGCCTCGGGGAACTTCACGGGCGAGTCGAGCGAGGCGTCGTAGTGGTAGACCGGGCCGCCCATCGGGGACTCGGAGCCGGTGCCGAACTCCGGTACGGAGCCGCCGTCGTAGGGGATCCAGGCGGCCTGCGCCGGGGGCAGGTCGGTGAGGCCGGTGTTGTGCGGCGAGGTGTTCTTCGGGGCGGCGCAGTCGAAGGCGGCACCGGATGTCTGCGTCGCGAAGTCGTAGTCCACGTAGGCATCGTTGTCGCCCGTGCAGTAGGGCCATCCGAAGTTGCCGGGGCCGGTCACCCGCGCGAACTCGACCTGGCCGCCCGGTCCTCGGGCCGGGTCGGCGGCGCCCGCGTCGGGGCCGTAGTCGCCGACGTAGAGGATGCCGGTGGTCTTGTCGACGCTGAACCGGAACGGGTTGCGGAACCCCATGGCGTAGATCTCGGGCCGTGTCCTGTCCGTGCCGGGGGCGAAGAGGTTGCCGTCGGGGACGGTGTACGAGCCGTCGGCGTTCACCTTGATCCGCAGGATCTTGCCGCGCAGGTCGTTGGTGTTGGCCGAGGAACGCTGGGCGTCGAAGGCCGGGTTGCGGTTCGCCCGCTCGTCGATGGGGGTGAACCCGTCCGACTGGAAGGGGTTGGAGTCGTCGCCCGTCGACAGGTACAGGTTGCCCGCCGCGTCGAAGTCGATGTCGCCGCCGACATGGCAGCAGATGCCGCGCGAGGCCGGGATGTCGAGGATCTTCTTCTCGCTGGCGGAGTCGAGGGTGCCGTCGGTGTCGAGCACGAACCGGGAGAGCCGGTTGACGCCGTCGAAGGGCGCGAAGTCGGCCGCGGTGCCGGTCTCGGGGGCGTCGCCCGCCGGGGTGTCCGACGGGGGTGCGTAGTAGAGGTAGATGAAGCGGTTGGTGGTGAACTCCGGGTCGACGCCGATGCCTTGGAGGCCCTCCTCGTCATGGGAGTAGACGTCGAGCCTGCCGGCCGGCTTGGTGTTGCCCGCCGCGTCGGTGAGGCGGAGTTCGCCGTCGCGCGAGGTGTGCAGGACCGAGCGGTCCGGGAGGACGGCGAGCGACATGGGCTCGCCGACCTCCGGTTCGCCCTTGGCGAGGGTGACCTGCTGGAAGTCCTCGGCGGCGACCGCTGCCGGAGCGGCTTCCGGCTCGGCGACGGCTGCGCCGGCCTGGGGAGCGGTCAGGGTGAGGGAGGCGCCCGCCAGCAGGGCGCCGCTCACCAGCGCCACCGTCTTGCGGAAGGTCGGGCGTCGTCTGTGGGACTCGATTCTGTCGGTGTGGGTGGTGCCGTCTTTCCCGTGCACGAATGCCTCCAGAACGGGGCCGGTTGTACGGGCGGGTGCGGTACGCCGGGATGCGCCGTCATCCCGGGGAGTTGACAGACAGTCAGTTGCCGAACGCCGCGTCGAAGGAGGCCGACGGCGGCTCGAAGTCGTATGCCTTGAGGCTCTTCAGTGCCTCGGGGGCGCCCTGGAGCCGGTCCATTCCGGCGTCCTCCCACTCGACCGAGATGGGGCCCTGGTAGTCGATGGAGCGCAGCATCCGGAACACGTCCTCCCAGGGGACGTCGCCGTGTCCGGCGGACACGAAGTCCCAGCCGCGGCGCGGATCGCCCCAGGGCAGGTGGGAGCCGAGGCGGCCGTTGCGGCCGTCGAGGCGCTTGCGGGCCTCCTTGCAGTCCACGTGGTAGATGCGGTCGCGGAAGTCCCAGAGGAAGCCGACGGGGTCGAGGTCCTGCCAGACGAAGTGGCTGGGGTCGAAGTTGAGGCCGAACGCCGGCCGACGGTCGACCGCGTCCAGGGTGCGGACGGTCGTCCAGTAGTCGTAGGCGATCTCGCTGGGGTGGACCTCGTGCGCGAACCGCACGCCCTGCCCGTCGAAGACGTCGAGGATGGGGTTCCAGCGGGTCGCGAAGTCCTCGTAGCCGCGGTCGATCATCGACTCTGGGGCCGGCGGGAACATGGCGACCAGGTGCCAGATGGCGGAGCCGGTGAAGCCGATGACGGTGTCGACGCCGAAGGCGGCCGCGGCCCGCGCGGTGTCCTTCATACGGTCCGCCGCGCGCCGCCGGACCCCTTCCGGGTCGCCGTCGCCCCACACCTCGCTCGGCAGGATGGCCTGGTGGCGTTCGTCGATGATGGCGTCGCAGACGGCCTGGCCGACCAGGTGGTTGGAGATGGCCCAGCACTTCAGGCCGTACTTCTCCAGGAGTTGGTGGCGCGAGGTGATGTACGTCGGGTCGGTCAGGGCCTTGTCGACCTCGAAGTGGTCGCCCCAGCAGGCGAGTTCGAGCCCGTCGTAGCCGAAGTCGCGGGCCAGACGGCAGACCTCTTCGAGGGGAAGGTCGGCCCACTGGCCGGTGAAGAGCGTGAATGTGCGCGGCATGTCGCTCGCCTCCTCAGACGGCTATGAGCGTGTAGACGGAGTTCTTCTCGGCGCTCTCCTCGACCGCCGCGAGAACGCGCTGGACCTGGAGCCCGTCGGTGAAGGAGGGTTCGGGGCGGCGGCCCTCGGCGACGGCGTGGACGAGGTCGCGGGCCTGGTGGACGAAGCTGTGCTCGTAGCCGAGGCCGTGGCCCGGCGGCCACCAGGCGTCCAGGTAGGGGTGGTCGGGTTCGGTGACGAGGATGCGGCGGAAGCCGGCGTGCACGGCGGGCTCGGTGCCGTCGTGGTACGAGAGTTCGTTGAGGCGCTCCAGGTCGAACGCCAACGAGCCGCGCTCGCCGTTGAGTTCGATGCGCAGGGCGTTCTTGCGGCCGGTGGCGTACCGGGTCGCCTCGAAGGAGGCGAGGGCGCCGGAGGTGAAGCGGCCGGTGAACAGGGCGGCGTCGTCGACGGTGACCTGGCCGGTGCCGGCGGAGGTCACCGCGGACAGCCCGCTGGTGGCGCCGACGGGCAGGGGCCGTTCCCGGACGAAGGTCTCCGTGAGGGCGGACACCCCCGCGAGCCGCTCCCCCGCCAGGTACTGGGCGAGGTCGATGATGTGCGCCCCGAGATCGCCGAGCGAGCCCGAGCCGGCGTGTTCCTTGCGCAGCCGCCAGGTGAGGGGGAACTCCGGGTCGACCAGCCAGTCCTGAAGGTACGTCACCCGCACATGCCGCAGCTGCCCGAGGCGGCCCTCGGCGACCATGTTCCGGGCGTGCGCGGTGGCGGGCACCCGGCGGTAGTTGAATCCGACCATCGCCAACTGGCCGCGTTCATAAGCCTCTTCGGCCGCCTCCGCCATCAGCGAGGCTTCCTCGACCGTGTTGGCGAGCGGCTTCTCGCACAGCACGTGCTTGCCCGCGGCGAGCGCGGCGACGGCGATCTCGGCGTGGCTGTCGCCGGGGGTGCAGATGTCGACGAGGTCGACGTCGTCCCGGGCGATCAGCGCACGCCAGTCGGTCTCGGCCGCCGCCCAGCCGTGCCGGTCGGCGGCGGCCCGCACGGCTGCCGGGTCGCGGCCGCAGATCGCGGACAGGACCGGCTGCCTGGGCAGGTCGAAGACGCGGCCCACGGTGCGCCAGCCCTGGGAGTGGGCGGCGCCCATGAAGGCGTAGCCGACCATGCCCACCCTCAGGGGCGGCTTCTCGGCCCCTTCTGACTGCTGCGGCTGTGCCATGCGCAATGTCCTCCTCGTCGTCGTGGCGCGGTGGGGGGTGCCTCCCGCCCGACGGGCCGCTGCGGCCTGCCGGGCGGAACGCCTCACTTGAAGCCGGTGGACATGTACTGGTCGATGTTGGTCTTGTCGACGACGGCCGAGTAGAGCGTGAGCGAGGCCGGGATCTCGAACTCGGCGAGGCCGCCGATACCCTTGCTCTGGCCGAGCGCGCGGGCGAGGTCGATCGCGGACGCGGCCATGGTCGGCGGGTAGAGGACGGTCGCCTTGAGGACACCGTCGTCCTTCTTGATCGCCTGGAACGCGGAGAGCGCGCCCGCGCCGCCGACCATCAGGAAGTCGTCCCGCCCGGCCTGCTCGATGGCGCGCAGCGCGCCGACCCCCTGGTCGTCGTCGTGGTTCCACAGCGCGTCGAACTTCGACTGGGCCTGCAGGAGTTGGGCCATCTTGGCCTGCCCGGACTCCACGGTGAACTCGGCGGCCTGACGGGCCACCTTCTTGATGTTGGGGTAGTTCTTCAGCGCGTCGTCGAAGCCCTTGGTGCGCTGCTGGGTCAGCTCCAGGTTGTCCAGGCCGGCCAGTTCGATGACGCGGGCGTCCGACTTCCCCTTGAGCTTCTCGCCGATGTAGTGACCGGCGTTGAGGCCCATGCCGTAGTTGTCGCCGCCGATCCAGCAGCGGTACGCCTGCGGGGTGTTGAAGATCCGGTCGAGGTTGACGACCGGGATGCCCGCGCGCATCGCCTGCAGTCCGACCTGGGTGAGGGCCTTGCCGTCGGCGGGCAGCACCACCAGGACGTCGACCTTCTTGTTGATCAGTGTCTCGATCTGGCCGATCTGCGCGGCCGTGTCGTTGGAGCCCTCGGTGATCTCCAGGGTGACGTCCGAGTACTTCTTGGCGCGGCTCTTGGCGTTGTCGTTGATGGCGTTGAGCCAGCCGTGGTCGGCCTGCGGTCCGGCGAAGCCGATGGTGACCTGCTTGCCGGGCTTGTCGTCGGCGGCCGGCTGGTCGTTCGCGGCCGGTTCGTCGTCCGAGTCGTTACTCGTGCAACCCACGAGGAGGGCACCGGCTCCTATGGCGGCGGTACCGAAGAGCAGCCCTCTGCGGCTGGTGAGCTCTGGCATGGCGGTGAACCCTTTCCTCAGGTCGTGCTTGCGGTACGGCGCTGGACCAGCACGGCGGCGACGATGATCGCGCCCTTGGCGATCTGCTGGACGTCGCTCTGCAGGTTGTTCAGGGCGAAGATGTTGGTGATCGTGGTGAAGATCAGGACCCCGAGCACGGAGCCGGTGATGGTGCCGCGGCCGCCGCTGAGCAGCGTGCCGCCGATGATCGCGGCGGCGATCGCGTCGAGCTCGTAGAGGTTGCCGTTGGTGTTCTGGCCGGAGCCCGAGAGGATGATCAGCAGGAAGGCGGCGATGCCGCAGCACAGCCCGGACAGCAGGTAGAGGTAGAGGCGTTGGCGGCGGACGTCGATGCCGGCGAGGCGGGCGGCCTCCGCGTTGCCGCCGACCGCGACGGTGCGGCGGCCGAAGGTGGTGCGGTTGAGGACCAGCCAGCCGATGATCGTGACGACGGCGAAGACCATGACGAGCGGCGGGATGCCGAGGACGTACGCGTCGCGCAGCCCGAGGTCCAGGACGCTGTCGACGGTGACGATCTGTGTCTTGCCGTCGGTGATCTGCAGGGCGAGGCCGCGCGCCGAGGCGAGCATGGCGAGCGTCGCGATGAAGGGGACCATCCCGCCGTACGCGATGAGCAGTCCGTTGACCAGGCCGCAGCCGAGGCCCACGAGGACCGCGGTGAGGAGGATGCCGCCGAAGCCGTACTCCTGGGTGGCGACCGTGGTCGCCCACACGGAGGCCAGCGCGACGATCGCGCCGACGGACAGGTCGATGCCGCCCGACATGATCACGAAGGTCATGCCGACCGTGACGACACCGATCACCGAGCCCTGGGTGAGGACCAGTTGGAGGTTGCGGGTGTCGAGGAACTCGTCCGGCTTGGTGATCCCGCCGACCACGATCAGTGCGGCGAGGACCCCGAGCAGGGAGAGGGTGCGGAGGTCGACTCGGGCCAACAACCCTCGCCAGAGGGGTGGTCGGGTCACGGGGGCGGTCTTCCCGGTGCTGTCCCGGGGCGGGGAGACGTGCTGCGTCATGACGCCGGGCTTCCTTCCATGACGAGGTCCAGTACGCGGGATTCGTCGAGCTCGCGGGCGGGGGCCGTGTGTACGACACGGCCCTCGCGCAGCACGAGGACGCGGTCGGCGAGGCCGAGCACTTCGGGCACCTCGCTGGAGACGAGCAGAACGGCGAGGCCTTCGTCGGCCAGTCGACGGACGACTGCATACAGTTCACTGCGGGCACCGACATCGACGCCGCGGGTCGGCTCGTCGAGGAGCAGCACCCGGCAGCCGCGCAGGAGCCAGCGCGCGAGGACGGCCTTCTGCTGGTTGCCGCCGGACAGGGTGCGGACCGGGACGGACGGGTTGTCGGGCCGCAGGGACAGCTCGCGGGTGGCCGCCCGCGCCGCGCCGAGTTCGGCGCCGCGGTCGATCCAGCCGCCGCGTGAGAAGCGGGACATGGTGGAGACCGAGACGTTGCGGGTGACGGACTCCAGCATCAGCAGGGCCTGCGCCTTGCGCTCCTCGGGGGCGAGGCCGAGTCCGGCGCGGACGGCGGCGCGGACGCTGCCGGGCTTGAGCGGTCGGCCGTCGACCAGGACCTGCCCGGAGGTCGGCTTCCGTGCACCGTATACAGTCTCCAGTATTTCGGATCGGCCGGATCCGACGAGACCGGCCAGTCCGACGATCTCGCCGGGGTGCAGGGTGAGGTCGAAGGGCTCGAACTCGCCTTCCCGGCCGAGGCCTCGGACCTCCAGGACCGGTGTGCCCGTGGGAGGCGACACGGGCCGGTCGGGAAAGACGTACTCCACGTTCCGTCCCGTCATGAGCGCCACGACCTCACGGGTCGGGGTCGACTTCGCGGGCAGCCCGCCCGCGACGGCCCGTCCGTCCTTCAGCACGGTGACCCGGTCGCCGATCCGCCGGATCTCCTCCAGCCGGTGGGAGATGTAGACGACGGCGACGCCGTCCGCGGTGAGGTCGCCGACGATCCGGAAGAGGTTGTCGACCTCGTCCGGGTCGAGGGCGGCGGACGGTTCGTCCATCACGATGAGCCGTACGTCGTGGGAGAGTGCCCGCGCCATGGAGACGATCTGCTGCTGGGCCGCCGACAACTCGCCGACCAGGCGGGCCGGGTCGATCTCGGGGTGCCCGAGTCGCTTGAGCAGCAGGCCGGTCGACACGCGGGCCGCCTTGCCCCGTACGACGAATCCGGCCGCCGTCGGTTCGTGGCCGAGGTGGACGTTCTCGGCGACCGACAGGTGTTCCACCAGGTCGAGTTCCTGGTAGATGGTGGCGATGCCGAGGCGCATGGCGGCGATCGGCGAGCGCAGGGTGACCGTTTCGCCGCGCCAGGTGATGGTGCCGTCGTCGGGCTGGTGGGCGCCGGCCAGGACCTTGATGAGGGTGGACTTGCCGGCCCCGTTCTGGCCGAGCAGACAGTGCACTTCACCGGCCTGGACGTCGAGGTCGACGCCGTCGAGGGCCCTGACTCCGGGGAACGACTTGGTGATGCCGGACATGCTGAGGAGCGGTGGTTCTGGTGCCATGTGTGGTTCCCCTCGGCTGGCGTGCGGGCCGTTTCAGGGCAGGGCGAGGCAGCGGGTTGTGCTGGTGAGCTGTGCCGGACCAGTGGCTTGCGCGGACTTGCGCGGGCCTCTTCGGGCTCACGCAGGCCTGTTCGGGCTTACGCGGGTGAGAACAGGTGGTCGCTGATCAGTCGGGCCGCGCCGATGACTCCGGCGGTGGGGCCCAACTCCCCCAGAACGATGGGCAGGTTGCCGGTCGCGAGAGGCAACGACTGGCGGTAGACCTGGGTGCGGATCGCGGCGAGCAGGGTGTGGCCGAGGCCGGTCACCCCGCCGCCGATCACCACCAGGCCGGGGTTGAAGAAGCTGACCAGGCCGGCGATGACCCGGCCGGTGCGGTTGCCGCCCTCACGGATGAGGTCGAGGGCGGTGGCGTCGCCGGCGGCGGCCGCGGCCGCGACGTCTATGGCGGTCAGGGTGCCGTTGGTCTCCAGCCGGGAGGCCAGTTCGGCGGAGCGTCCCTGCTGGGCCGCGTCGACGGCGTCCCGGGCGAGGGCCGCCCCGCTGAAGTGGGCTTCCAGGCAGCCCCGGTTGCCGCAGGCACAGGGGCGGCCGTCGGGCACGGCCTGGATGTGCCCGATGTCGCCCGCGCTGCCCGTCGCACCGCGATGGACCTCACCGCCGACCACGATGCCGCACCCGATACCGGTGCCGATCTTGACGCAGAGAAAGTCGCCCACGGAACGCGCGACGCCCGCGTGCTGCTCCCCCATCGCCATCAGGTTCACGTCGTTGTCGACCATGACCGGGCAGCCCAGCTCCTGACTGAGCGCCTCCCGGACCGGGAAACCGTCCCAGCCCGGCATGATCGGCGGAGCCACCGGAACACCCTCGGGGAAACGAACCGGCCCCGGCACGCCGATACCGGCACCGTCGAAACCCTCCGCGAGCCCCGTCGCCTTCAACTTCGCCGCCATGGACAGGACTTGCTCGAAGACCGCGACCGGGCCCTCACGGACGTCCATCGGTTGATTCAGATGCCCCAGGATCTCCAGCTCGGCGTTGGTGACGGCGACATCGATCGAGGTCGCGCCAATGTCCACGCCGAGAAAACGCAGGTTGGGGGCGAGCCGGATGTTGTGGGAGCGGCGGCCGCCGCGCGAGGCGGCGAGTCCGTCGGCCACGACCAGGCCCGTCTCCAGCAGCCGGTCCACCTCCACGGCCAGTTTGGACCGCGACAGGTCGACCTGATCGCCGAGCTGTGCACGGGAGTTGGGACCCCCGTCACGCAACAGCTTGAGCAGCCGGGCCTGATGAGAATTCGCGGGTCGTGCCGTCATCCGTCTCACGAGCCCCTCCCCGCCTCACTCGGCCGCCTGCCGTCGTGCTTTCGAGGGGAACGTAGCAGCGGCTGCCCTACCTGGGAAGAAGCTGTGCACGAATTGGTGCCGACTTTCTCCACTCACAGGACAAAGGAGAGAGCCGAGCACAATGGATCGTCGAACGCGTCGGCTCAGCGGGATCGGACGCGTCGGCTCAAGGGGGCGGCAGGGCTCAGGACTTGGCCCGGGCGTGGTACGAACGCCGTGTGTGTTCCGTGTGTTCGCGCATGAGCTGCGTGGCGCGCGTCTCGTCACGGTCCATGATCGCGCCGATCAGCTCCCGGTGTTCGACCCAGGACTGCTGTCCGCGCTGCCGGGCGATCGGCGCGTAGTACCAGCGGACGCGCCGGTCGACCTGCGCGGCCAGCTCGGCGAGAACGGCGTTGCCGGCGAGTTCCATGACCTTCGCGTGGAAACGGGCGTTGAGCAGGACCGCGGCGTCCACGTCGTCCGCTGCGACGGCCCGCATGCCCTGCTCCTGGATGTCGCGCAGGGCCTCGATGCCGGCCTTGGACGCGTTGGCCGCGGCGAGCCGGGCGGCTTCGGCCTCCAACAGCGTACGGACGGTGAGGAGTTGGTCCGCCTCCTCCTCGGTGGGCTCGTGCACGAACGCGCCCTGCGCGGGCCGCAGATCGACCCAGCCCTCCGTGTTCAACCGCTGCAACGCCTCACGCACGGGCTGACGCGAGACGCCGAGATGACCGGCGAGCTCGCTCTCCACCAGGTGCTGGCCGGGCTGCAGGGCACGGGTGGTGATGAGTTCGAGCAGCGCCTCGTAGACACGGTCGCGCAGCGGGCCGGGGCGTTCCAGTTTGGGCACCGCACCCTGTGGCAGTCCTGGCGTCGACAACATCGGTCGGTCCCCCTCCTGGGCAGTGCGAGACGACTGCAGTCCGAAAGTCGGCATGAATTGTCTTTCGTCTACAGCCTACGGCGCACCGTAGCCAGTCCGTCACGGAGTCGACCGCGTCACACCCCGTCGTACCGGCAGGTCACGGGCAGCGGACGACCTGTCCCGCGTACGACAGGTTCCCGCCGAACCCGAAGAGCAGCACCGGGTCCCCGGTGGAGAGGGCGCCCTGCTCGACGAGCTTGGAGAAGGCGAGCGGGATGCTGGCCGCGGAGGTGTTACCCGATTCGGCGACATCCCGTGCGACGACGGCGTTGACGGCGCCGATCCTCTCGGCGAGCGGCTCGATGATCCGCAGATTGGCCTGGTGCAGGACGACCCCGGCGAGCTCCTCGGGCGTGAGCCCCGCCCGCTCGCAGGCCTTGCGGGCGAGGGGCGGCAGCTGGGTGGTCGCCCAGCGGTACACGCTCTGCCCCTCCTGCGCGAACCGCGCGGGCTGCCCCTCGATGCGCACCGCGTTCCCCATCTCGGGCACCGAACCCCACAGCACGGGCCCGATACCGGCCTCGTCGCCCGGACCGCCGGCCTCCACGACGGCGGCCCCCGCCCCGTCGCCGACGAGCACACAGGTCGTGCGGTCGGTCCAGTCGGCCACGTCGGACATCTTGTCGGCGCCGATGACCAGCGCCCGGGTCGCGGCGCCCGCCCGGATGGTGTGGTCGGCGGTGGCCAGGGCATGCGTGAAGCCCGCGCACACCACGTTGACGTCCATCGCGGCCGGCGAGGGGATGCCGAGCCGGGCGGCGACCCGGGCGGCCATGTTCGGGGAGCGGTCCACGGCGGTGGACGTGGCGACCAGGACCAGGTCGATGTCGCCGGGCGCGAGACCGGCGGCGGCGAGCGCCTTGGCGGCGGCGTGCGAGGCGAGCTCGTCGACGGGCTCGTCGGGCCCCGCGATGTGACGTGTGCGGATGCCCACCCGGCTCCTGATCCACTCGTCACTGGTGTCGACCAGGCCCGCCAGGTCCTCGTTGGTGAGTACCTTGGCGGGCTGGTAGTGGCCGACGGCGGCGATGCGCGAGCCGTTCATTGGGTGGTCCCCCTCGTTGCCTTGGGTAGCGGGATCCACCAGTCTGATCAGTGACTCGCGGGTACGACGGCAGCTAAGGCGACAGGAAACCGGCGCCGAGGTTGTCGGCTTCTGTCAGGCACTCGGACGCCCGAACACTTCTGAGACGCTCACTTGGTGAACAGCTGCGTCGCCTTCTGCACGAGTTCGTACAGGCCATAGGCGAGCGGCGCCCCCACCCACAGCCAGGCGAAGGCGATCAGCGGGCGCCGGTCAGGCGGACTCTGACTGCTGTCGTTCTGCGACATCGGCGGCCTCCCTCGGTGCGGGGATGTGGTGACGGACGTGGACGGGCCGGACCAGTTCGTTGGCGACGAAACCGATCGCGAGCAGCCCGATCATGATGAAGAGGGACATGGTGTAGAGGGAGGAGCCGTCCTTGCCGGCGTCCTCCTGCCGGTCGGCAATCCAGTTCACGATCAGCGGTCCGAGGACACCGGCCGTGGACCAGGCGGTGAGCAGCCGGCCGTGGATCGCGCCGACCTGGTAGGTCCCGAAGAGGTCCTTCAGATAGGCGGGGATCGTGGCGAAGCCGCCGCCGTAGAAGGAGAGGATCACCAGGGCGCACAGGATGAACACCGGCTTGGACGAGTCGCCGACCAGCGCGATGAGCAGATACATCAGCGCGCCCGCGCCCAGGTAGAGGCGGTAGATGTTCTTGCGGCCGATCAGGTCCGAGGTGGACGACCAGCCGATACGGCCCGCCATGTTGGCCGCCGACAGCAGCGCGACGAAACCGGCCGCGGCCGACACCGACACCGGCGTCGAGGTGTTCCTGAAGAAGTCCGTGATCATCGGGGCGGCCTTCTCCAGGATGCCGATGCCCGCGGTCACGTTCATGCAGAGCACGACCCACAGACACCAGAACTGCGGGGTGCGCACGGCACTGCGGGCGGAGACCTGCGGCCCCGCGAGAATGCTCGGCCCGCTGTCGCCGATGGGCTTCTCCGTGCGCGGCACCCGCACGAGCAGCACGCCCAGCGTCATGAAGACCGCATACGACAGACCGTGCACGAGGAACGCCGCCGCGATCCCGGAGCTGTCGGAGCCGAACGACTCCAGCATCTGCGCCGACCAGGGCGAGGCGATCAGGGCGCCGCCTCCGAAGCCCATGATGGCGATGCCGGTGGCCATGCCCGGCCGGTCCGGGAACCACTTGATCAGTGTGGACACGGGCGAGATGTAGCCGATGCCGAGGCCGATGCCGCCGACGAAGCCGTAGCCGAAGACGATCAGCCAGTACTGCTCGGTGTACGCGCCGAGTGCGGAGAGCAGGAACCCGGACGAGAAGCAGATCAGGGCGACGGTCATCGCCCAGCGCGGTCCGTTGCGTTCGACGAGCGTGCCGCCGAACGCGGCCGAAAGACCGAGCATGACGATGCCCAGCTGGAAGGGCAGCGCGCTCTGCGTACCGCTGAGGCCGAGCGCGGACTCCAGGGGCGGCTTGAACACGGACCAGGCATACGCCTGACCGATGGAGAGATGGACCGAGAGCGCGGCTGGGGGAACGAGCCAACGGCTCCAGCCGGCGGGGGCGACGGGGGGACTCATGATCCCGGACGGTAGGGAGAACCAAGGGAGTTGAGAAGGCGGCGCGTCGAAGGTATGCGATGAACGGTATGCAGCACGCGCCGAACGGTCGGACCGGCCGGTTTCCATATCGCACCCACCACTGTGCGTACTCTTGTCGACGCCTCGGCCATACTGTAGACAATATGGGGTCGACGACATTCGACATCGTGCATCCACTCCGCGGTACACCCTCGACCGAACGGAGAGCCACCCAGTGACAGTCGCAGCCCTCGGCGCCGGAGCCATCAGCGACCTCCTCGCCCACCGGACCGCCGCATGACGGAACACGGGCCGAAGACGTACCCGCGCCTCACCCACCCGTTCGTCAGGGACACACGCGACGAGCCGTTGCGCAGGGCGAGTTGGGAAGAGGCGCTGGACCGTGCGGCCCGGGGTCTGCGGCGCAACCGGGACGCGTTCGGCCTGCTCTCCTGCGCCCGGGCGACCAACGAGACGCACTACGTGGCGCAGAAGTTCGCCCGGGTCGTCATGGGCACCAACAACGTCGATTCCTGCGACCGCGCCTGCCACGCCTCGAGCGTCGCGGGACTGTCGGCCGTGTTCGGTTCCGGTGGCGGCACCTCCTCCTACGAGGAACTCGAGCAGACCGACGTCATCGTGCTGTGGGGCTCCGACGCCCGCCCGGCGCGCCCGGTCTTCTTCCAGCACGTCCTGAAGGGGATCCGCGGCGGTGCCCGGATGTACGCGGTCGATCCGCGGCGGACGTCCACCGCTCGGTGGGCGGACGGCTGGCTCGGCCTCAACGTGGGTACCGACATTCCGCTGGCGCACGCGATCGGCCGGGAGATCATCCACGCGGGCCTCGCCAACGAGGCCTTCATCGGGCGCGCGACAAGCGGCTTCGAGGAGTACCGGGCACTGGTCGAACCGTGGACGCTGTCTCTCGCGCAGAAGGTGACGGGCGTACCGGCCTCCGCCATACGGGAGTTGGCGCACGCCTACGCCCGCGCCGACCGGGCCCAGCTGTGCTGGAGCCTCGGCGTCACCGAGCACCACAACGGCACCGACAACGTCCGCGCCCTGATCGACCTCTCCCTGCTGACCGGCCACATCGGCCGCCGCGGCTCCGGCCTGCAGCCCCTCTCCGGCCAGGACAACGTGCAGGGCGGCATCGACATGGGCGCCGTCCCCCACCGCCTCCCCGGCTTCCAGGACATCCTCGACCGGGGCGCCCGGCTGAGGTTCGAGTCGGCCTGGGGCGCCGCCGTCCCGCCGCACTACGGGCTGAACGTGACGGAGATGTTCGAGGAGATGGAGTCCGGCACCCTGCGGGCCGTCCACTGCCTCGGCGGGGACCCGGCGCGGTCGCAGCCGGACGGTGCGCGGACCGTACGGCGGTTGAAGGCTCTCGACTTCCTCGTCGTACAGGACATCTTCCTCACCGAGACCGCGGAACTGGCCGACGTGGTGCTGCCCGCGGCCGCCGGCCGGGTGGAGAGCGAGGGCACAACCACCAGCGGGGAACGCCGAGTTCAGCGGGTGCGCAAGGCGGTCGACCCGCCCGGTGAGGCCCGTGACGACGTCGGCATCCTGTGCGAGCTGGCGCGGCGTCTCGGTCACGACTGGAAGTACGCCGACGCCGAGGCCGTCTGGAACGAGGTGCGGACGCTGTCCCCGGACCACCACGGAATGACGTACGAGCGCCTGGAGCGGCACCACGGCATCCAGTGGCCGTGCCCCGACACCGACGGGATCGAACCGCCTTTTCTGCACGGCAGGTTGTGGGAGGCGGATCCGGCCGAGCGGGGCAGGCTCGCGCCGTTCGGCATCGTGCGGCACGATCCCCCGATCGACCTCACGGACGAGCAGTACCCGGTCCGGCTGACGACAGGACGGCGGCTCGACTCCCGCAACACCGTGGTGCGGGGCGGGAGTTTCGCCTCGGCTCTCCGGCGTGGCGAGTGCGTCGAGCTGTGTCCGGAGGACGCCGAGCGCTACGGGGTCGTGGTCGGCGAGCAGGTGCGGATCTCCTCGCGGCGCGGATCGGTCCTCGCACCGGTGTGGATCGACACCGCCCTGCGGCCGGGGCTCGCCTTCATGACGCTGCGCCTCCCGGACGGGGTGGACATCGACCGGCCGACGGCCGGGGCCGCTTGCCCGATCGCGGGGACGGCTGAGTTCAGGGCGACGGCCATCCGGATCGACAAGCTGCCCGTCGTGACGTACGTGGGGTGACGCGAGTGGACCTGCACTTCGGCGACAGCGAGCCGACGGACGACGAACGCGCGGCCGCCGACGGGCTGTTGGGGCCTGCCTCCTCCTTCTGGGAGGGCGGGGAACGCTCCGAGGCGGACCTGCGGTGGTCCCGCGGCGGGCGGACGGCCCGGGCCCGCCGCGATCTGCTGCTGCCCGGGTTGCATGCGCTGAACGACCGCGTCGGCTGGATCAGCGAGGGCGGCCTCGCCTATCTGTGCCGACGGCTGACGGTACCGCCGGCTGAGGCGTACGGCGTCGCTAGCTTCTACGACCACTTCTCGGTGCGACCCCGGCCCGCGACCGTGCTCCGCGTGTGCACGGACCTGGTCTGCGCGGCGGTCGGGGCGGCGGAGCTGTGTGCCGGGATCGAGGCGCGGCTGGGCCCGGACAGCGGGGTGGGTGTCGAGCGCGGCGCCTGTCTGGGCCTGTGCGAGCGGGCTCCGGCGGCGCTCGTGGTCAGGGCGGGCGATCCGGTGCGTACGGCGGTGTCGGCGCCGGCGACCGTGCCCGCGGCCGTGCTCGCCGCGGTCTCCCCCGACTCGGCGCCCGAGGAACCACCGGCCGCGAAGGCGGTGCCGCAGGCCGGGGGCGCGTCGCTGACGCTGCTGCGACGCATCGGCGTGGTCGACCCTTCCTCGCCGGACGACTACCGCGCCCATGGCGGCTACGCCGCTCTGCGCCGGGCCTACGAGCTCGGCCCCGCCGGAGTCCTCCGTGAGCTCACCGACTGCGGCCCGGTCGGGCGCGGCGCCGCCTTCCCTGTCGGCCGCATCTGGCTGGACGTCGCGTCGCGGCCCGACCGCCCGCACCATCTGGTGTGCAACGCCGACGAGTCCGGGCCGGGCGCCTTCAGCAGCCGGGTGATCATGGAGGGAGACCCGTACGCGCTGGTGGAGGCGATGACGATCGCGGCGTATGCGATCGGCGCGCATACGGGATACCTCTACCTGCGCGACGCATACCCGCGAGCGATACACCGTATGCAATGTGCCGTCGACCGTGGACGCGCCCGTGGTCTGCTCGGCGACGACATCCTCGGCCGGGGCCACGCCTTCGACATCGAGATCCGGCGAGGTGCGGGCGCCTATGTCTGCGGCGAGGACACCGCCCTGTTCAACGCCATCGAGGGGTTCCGGGCCGAGCCGCGCTCCACACCGCCTCACCCGGCGGAGAAGGGCCTGTTCGGCGGACCGACAGTCGTGGAGGACGTCGAGACGCTGATCGACGTACTGCCCGTCCTGACCCGGGAAGCACCGGCGTACGCGGCCGTCGGCGCGGGCCGCTCCACCGGGACGAAGCTGTTCTGTGTGTCGGGCAGCGTGGACCAGCCGGGGGTGTACGAGCTGCCGTTCGACACCACGCCGGGCGAGCTCCTCGCTCTGGCGGGTGTGCGCGAGGGCCTGCGCGCGGTGCTTCTCGGCGGGGCGGCCGGTGGCTTCGTACGCCCTGACGAACTCGACGTCCCGCTCACCTTCGACGGCACACGGGAGGCCGGCACCGCACGCGGCTCGGGTGTCGTCATGGCCTTCGACGACACCGTGCCGTTGCCGCAACTGGTGTTGCGCATCGCGGAGTTCTTCCGCGCCGCGTCGTGCGGGAGCTGTGTGCCGTGCCGGATCGGGACCGTGCGGCAGGAGGAAGCGCTGCGCCGGCTCGTGGAGCGGGCCGGCGCGGCCGCGGCGGACGATCTCGCCCTGCTCAGGGATGTCGGCCGGGCGATGCGGGACGCCTCGCTGTGCGGTGTCGGGCGGTCCGCGGGGAACGCCGTGGAGTCGGCCGTCGACCGGCTGGGGGTGTACGCGTGACCGTGACAGCGCTGGGGATTCCGCGCCGGATGCTCGCGTTCACCCTCGACGGTGAGGAGACCAGGGTCCCCGAGGGCGCGACGCTCCTCGACGCCTGCCGGGCGGCGGGCACGGACGTCCCCGCCCTCTGCCACGGCGCCGCTCTCGCCCCGAGGAGCACCTGCCGCCTCTGTGTCGTCGAGATCGAGGGCGCGCCCGCGCTCGTCCCGGCCTGCTCCCGCCGGGCCGAGCCCGGTATGGAGGTGCGGACGGACACCGAGCGCGTACGGCACAGCCGTCGGACCGTCCTGGAGCTGCTCGCCTCCTCGGTCGACTTGTCGATGACACCGGGCATCGCCGGGTGGATCGAGGAGTACGGGGCCGAGTCGGACCGTTTCGGCCCGGACGCGGCCCGGCTCGCCGCGGAACCGAGGTTCGACGACGACCTGATGGCGCGCGACCCCGGCAAGTGCATTCTGTGCCGCCGGTGTGTGGACGTCTGCGGCGACCAGGGGCAGAACACTTTCGCCATCGCTGTCTCCGGCCGCGGATCCGGTACCCGTGTCACCGTGGAGCACGACGCACCGCTCACCGACTCGGCGTGCGTGTACTGCGGGAACTGTCTCGACGTGTGCCCGACGGGGGCCCTGTCGTCCAGGTCGGAGTTCGACGGACGCACGGCGGGCACTTGGGATGAATCGGCACAGACCATGACGAGCACGGTCTGTGGGCACTGCGGGGTGGGCTGCGGTCTGACCCTGCACGTGCAGGACAATGACATCGTGAGGGTCACCGCACCGCACGACGACCCGGTGACCCGGGGCAACCTCTGCATCAAGGGCCGTTTCGGCTACCAGCACGTACAGAACCGGGGCTGATCAGGACATGGGACGAGTCACGGAACGACGCAAGGTGATCCGCATCCGGGACGGGGCGATCTCGTCCCGCCCGGACACACTGGTCGCCGAGGAACCGCTGGAGATCCGGCTGAACGGCAAGCCGCTCGCGATCACCATGCGCACACCGGGCGACGACTTCGCGCTGGCGGCCGGTTTCCTGGTCAGCGAGGGTGTACTGGCGGCCGGATCCGATCTGCAGAACATCGTCTACTGCGCGGGTGCGACCGTGGACGGTTCGAACTCCTACAACGTGGTGGACGTGCGGACCGCCCCCGGTGTGGTGATCCCCGACATCACCCTCGAGCGCAACGTGTACACCACCTCGTCCTGCGGCCTGTGCGGCAAGGCGAGTCTCGACGCGGTCCGTACGACGGCCCGCTGGCCCATCTCCGACACTCCCCCGGTCCGTCTCGAACCCGAACTGCTCGCGCGCCTCCCCGACCGGCTGCGCGCGGCTCAGCGGGTCTTCGACCGGACCGGGGGTCTGCACGCCGCCGCCCTGTTCACCGAGGACGGGAAACTCCTCGACATACGCGAGGACGTCGGCCGGCACAACGCCGTCGACAAGCTCGTCGGCCGCGCTCTCCAGAACGACGACCTGCCCCTGTCCCGTGTCGTCCTGCTCGTCTCCGGCCGGGCCTCCTTCGAGCTCGCCCAGAAGGCGGTCATGGCCGGCATCCCCGTCCTGGCCGCCGTCTCCGCGCCCTCGTCCCTCGCCGTCGACCTCGCTGTCGAGACCGGTCTCACCCTCGTCGGCTTCCTGCGCGGCTCGTCCATGAACGTGTACGCGGGAGAGGACCGCATCGCCCTGGAGGCCACGGCCGCTCAGGGCTGACCGCGCCCCTCGAGGGACACCGTCGAGCCCCGAGGCTCGGCCCGAGGATCAGCCCCGGGCGAAGGTCAGCTCCGCCGCCCGCACCACCGACCCCAGGCGCGGGAAGTCCAGCCGTACGGACGCCTCGTGCTCGGCCGCCGTGAACGCGGCCATGGCGTCCTCGACGAAGACGAGGTCGTAGCCGAGGTCACCGGCGGCGCGGGCGGTGGACTCCACGCCGAGGTTGGTGGCGATGCCGCCGAACGCGAGGGTGGTGACGCCGAGTTGGCGGAGGCGGTCGTCGAGGCCGGTGCCCTGGAAGCCGCCGATCGTCCGCTTCACGATCTCGACGTCGCCCTCCTGTGCGAGGCCGGCCGCCAGCCCGCTGCCGGGGGGCTGTTCGGCGATCCCGGGGCGTTCGACGCGGATGAGGACGACAGGGGCGCCCGCCGCACGGAAGGCGGTCGCCAACTCCTCGGAGACGGAGAGGACTTCGGTGCTCTTGCGGGGCTCCAGGGGCAGCGCGACGATCCGGTCCATCAGATCGACGAGGACGAGGGCGCTGCGCGCCGGATCGAGGGTGACGGGTGCGGTCATGACGGAACGTTATCCGTCGTCAGCCCTCCGTACCGGAAATCCGGATCAACAGGCCCATGAATCGCTCGCGTTCGGCAGCGGAGAGCGGGGCGAGCAGCTCGTTGTTGGCCGCGCGGGCGGCCTTCTCGCAGCGCTTCAGCAGCCGGGCACCCTCCTCGGTCGGGGAGACCGCGTTCTTGCGGCGGTCCTTCGAATCCGGTTCGCGTACGACGAGTCCGGCGGACTGAAGGTCGTTGAGGACGCCGACCAGGTCCTTGGGGTCGAGGCCGACGCTGCGGCCGAGGTCGGCCTGGGCGACGGGGGCGAGGTCGCGGACGGCGGAGAGCACGACGTGGTGCCACATCTTCAGCCCCTCCACCGCCAGCGCCTCGGCCACGAGTGCCCGGCCACGGGCGGCCGCGCGACCGAGGAGCCAGCTGGGCAGGGAGCGGATGGCGGCGAGCGGGGCTTCGGACATGCCGCCAGCCTAGCCAGGACTCGTTGGGCGTCCCCATGACCAATCTTCGGCAAATTCATTGGGACCCCCAACGAACCTCCTATACCGTTGGGGCTCCCAACGACTTCTGGAGGTGCGATGCGCCGCGTCCGCTACGAGTCCACCGGCGGCCCTTTGTTCCTGGAGGAGGTCCCGGTCCCCGAGCCCGCCCCCGGTGAACTCCTCCTCCGCTGCGAGGCGATCGGCGTCACGCTCCCCGTCGTGCGCAAGGTCACCGAGGCCGCCGAGCCCGTCCCACTCGGCGGCGAGATCGCCGGGGAGGTCGTCGCCGTCGGCGCCGGCGTCACCCGCTTCCAGGTCGGCAACCGTGTGACGGGGCTCTGCTTCGGGCACGGCTACGCCGACTTCGCGCTCCTGGACGAGGCGATGGCCTCCCCCGTACCGGACACGGCCTCCGCCGTCGACGCGGTCGCCCTCGTCCGCAGCGGTATGGTCGCGCTCGGCGCCCTGACGGCCGCGCGGCCCGAGCGGGGCGAGGCGGCGCTGGTCACGGCGGCGGCGAGCGGCGTCGGACATCTGACAGTCCAGCTCGCGCGCGTGCGCGGCGGTGCGGACCGGGTGGTGGCCGCCGTGTCCGACCCTGCGAAGGCGGACTTCGCGCGGTCCCTGGATGCCGACGACGTCATTCTGTATACGGACGACAGCTGGGGAGATCCCGTCGACTACGTCCTCGACGCGGTCGGCGGCCACCTCCTCACCCCGGCCCTCGCCTCACTCACCCCCGGCGGACGACTCGTCGCCTACAGCTCGGGCGGCGGCACGATCCAGGCGTACGACCTCCTGGTGGGCGCCAAGTCCGTGATCGGCTTCCAGATGGCACGGATCGCCCGCGGCGAGCCGGAGGTGTACGAGCGGTGGCGTCAGGAGCTGTGGCACCTGTACGCGGAAGGTGCCCTGAAGCCCGTCGTGCACGGGGAGTTCACGCTGGCGGACGCGGCGCGGGCGCATGAGGCGATCGCGTCGCGGAGCAACCTCGGAAAGGTCGTCCTGCGCCCTTGATCACGCCTCCAGGCCCCCGCCGCCGTCCTGCCGATCCTCCCCGTACCGCCCCGGCCACGAGAACCGGCCACGGGCGCCGCCCCGTTCGGCGACACGGTCCTCCGGCTGCCCATGGACCGGACGAGCATGAGCCACTAACGTCCCGTGGGTGCCCGACGACGTACGAGCACGACAGCGGACGGGAACGGGGCTCGGCCTGTTGCTGGCCCTGGTTCTCGGGGCCGTGCTGCTCACGGCCCTGCCCGAGGACGACGATCGACAGGATGCGGGCGACTGTATACCGCACACCGTCGGCACGTGGTCGGCGGACAACCGGCTTACCGGCGAGTTCGCCCGCTACGGCGACGACGCCACCCGCGCCGACGACTGGACCGGCGGTGACGGCACCCACTCGGTGCGGCTGCCGGACGGCCGGGTGCTGTGGCTGTTCTCGGACACCTATCTCGGCCAGGTGTACGCCCCGCCCAACCCGGTCGGCGAGTCCTTCGCCTGGCGGGACACCACCGCCCCGCTGGTCCGTAACTCGGCGGTGCTGATGCGCGAGGGCCGCCTGGAGACCACCCTGCCGGCCCCGCTCTTCCCCGACCCGGCACCCAACCAGTGGCGGTGGCCGGTCGCGGCGCGGGTCGAGCCGCGTGAGCCCGGCTCGGACGAGCAGGTCGTGCGGGTGCTGCTGTGGGTGCGGACGGCGGGAGCGGCGCCGTGGATCTACGGGACGCCCACCGCCACCGAGGTGGCCACGCTCTCGCTGCCCGATCTGCGGGTCGAGTCCATCACCAAGGTGTTCGACCAGCAGTTGGTCCCGGACGCCTCCCGGCGTGTCCTGTTCGGCACCACGCTGATCGAGGAGGACGGCTGGACGTACGTCTTCGGCGGCGACGACGGCCAGGCGGCGTCCCGGCCGGTGTCGTCGGCCTATGTGGCCCGGGTCCCGGAGGGCAGACTCGGGGAGCCCGCGGCCTGGCAGTACTGGAACGGCTCCACGTGGGCGTCCGGCGCCCGCCCGGCCCCGGTGCTCGGCAATGAGCACAAGCGCACCGGGGTGGGCAGCGCCTATTCCGTGGTGCGCAAGGACGGCACGTACGTCCTGTTCACCATGGCGGCGGGCACCGCGGGGCTGACCACCGTCACCTCGTACTGGGCCTGCTCCCCCACCGGGCCGTGGCACGGGCCGACCAAGAACTTCGGTGCCGCGCTGCCGGACGGCGAGGTCGCGGCGTACAACCCGCAGGTCCATCCAGCTGTATCCGACAGCGCCTCCGGCGCGGGGAGCGGCGGCGGACGGCTGGTGCTCAGCTACGACGTGAACTGGCTGGAGCCGGCCGCCGCGGCGGCGCAGCTCAACCGGAACGTGTCCCTGTACCGACCGCGGTTCGTGACGCTGACGCTGAAGCCGCAGAAGTGACCTCGGCCCCCGGCCCCTCCCCCGTCCGCTCCTCGGGGCGCGGGTCGTGGGAGCGGCGCTTGGCGATCACCGCGCACACCATCAGCTGCATCTGGTGGAAGAGCATCAGCGGCAGCACCGCCAGCGACGCGTGCGCGCCGAACAGCACGCTCGCCATGGGCAGTCCGGAGGCGAGGGACTTCTTCGAGCCCGCGAACTGGATCGCGATCCGGTCCTCGCGGCCGAAGCGGAGCGCCTTGGCGCCGTACCAGGTCAGCGCGAGCATCACGGCGAGCAGCACGGCCTCGACCACGAGCAGTCCGGCCAGCCTCATCGGGCTCACCTGGTGCCAGATGCCCTGGACCATGCCCTCGCTGAACGCGGTGTAGACGACGAGGAGGATCGAGCCGCGGTCGACCAGACCGAGGACCTTCTTGTGCCGGGTGATGAAGCCGCCGATCCAGCGGCGCAACAGCTGCCCGGCGACGAACGGCACCAGCAGCTGGAGCACGATCTGGACGAGAGAGTCGGCGGAGAACCCGCCGGCGCTGCTGCCGAGCAGGGCGGCCGCCAGCAGCGGGGTGATGACGATGCCGACCAGCGAGGAGAACGAGCCGGCGCAGATCGCCGCGGGGACGTTGCCGCGGGCCATGGAGGTGAAGGCGATCGACGACTGGATAGTCGAGGGGACGAGGGTGAGGAAGAGCAGTCCCTGGTAGAGCGGTTGGGTCAGCAGCACCGGGACGAGGCCGCGGGTGGCCATGCCGAGCAGCGGGAAGACGAGGAAGGTGCAGGCCAGGACGGTGATGTGGAGCCGCCAGTGCTTGATCCCGTCCATCGCCTCACGGGTGGAGAGGCGGGCGCCGTAGAGGAAGAAGAGGAAGGCGATCGCGGCGGTGGAGGCCCCGGAGGCGACGTCCGCGCCCGTCCCGCGCGCCGGGAGGAGGGCGGCGAGGCCCACCGTTCCCAGGAGCAGCAGGATGTACGGGTCGATCGGCATCCAACTCGGCCAACGCAGGCGTTTCACGGTGCTCCATCTAGCTTGTGTCTGTCGGCGGTACCGGGGCCACAGGGCCCCCGTTCATCGTCCTCCTCCGGCCCGCGATCGGGAATCCGGCATACGGCACTGACTGTCATCACGTTCCGCGATAAGCTCCGGGTCATGTACGACCCGTCCCAGCTGCGTACGTTCCTGGCGGTGGCGCAGACGCTGAGCTTCACGCAGGCGGCACGGCGGCTCGGGCTGCGCCAGTCGACGGTCAGCCAGCACGTACGGCGTCTGGAGGGTGCCGCGGGGCGGCAGTTGTTCACCCGGGACACCCACTCCGTGGAGCTGACGGAGGACGGCGAGGCGATGCTCGGCTTCGCGCGCCGGATCCTGGACGTGTACGAGCAGGCGTCGGCATTTTTCACGGGTACCCGGCTCCGCGGCCGGTTGCGCTTCGGTGCGTCGGAGGATTTCGTGCTGACCCGGCTGCCGGAGATCCTGGAGGGCTTCCGCTACGACCATCCCGAGGTCGATCTGGAGCTGACCGTCGAGCTCTCGGGCACCCTGCACGAGCAGTTGGAGGCCGGGAAGCTGGATCTGGTGCTGGCGAAGCGGCGGCCGGAGGATCCGCGCGGTGAACTCGTCTGGCACGACAAGCTGGTGTGGATCGGCGCGGAACGGCTCCGCCTCGAGGCGGACCGCCCGGTGCCGCTGATCGTCTATCCCCCGCCGGGCATCACCCGTGCCCTCGCTCTGGAGGCTCTGGAGCGTCAGGGCCGCGAGAGGCGCATCGTCTGCACCAGCGGCAGCCTCAACGGTCTCATCGCCGCGGCCCGCGCCGGCCTCGGCGTGATGGCCCACTCCCGGGGTCTCATCCCGCCGGGCCTGGTCCGCATGCCGGACCGCGCGGGCCTGCCCGAACTCGGCCGGGTCGACTTCGTCCTGGTCCACGGCCGCAGGCGTACGGCGGCCCAGGGCGCGGCGGACGCGCTCGCGGCGGCGATCCTGACGGGCGGGGACCGGCTGCACCGGCGGTGAGCGCCCCCGTCGACCAGCCGCACCGGCATCAGCGGCCGGGCGCCTCGTACGTCAGCTGCTTCACCCTGCGCAGGAACGGCGTCGCCTCCACGTGCTGGACCCCCTCCAGCCGGCCCAGTGGCCCGCTGAGGTAGGCGTACAGCCCCGCCGTGTCCCTGACGACCGCGGTCACGACGAGGTTGGAGGGACCGGCGGTGGCGCTGGCGAAGGCGACCTCGTCGTGGCCGGCGAGGGCGCGGCCGACGGACGTGAGGGCGCCCGGTGCGGCGGTGATCCACAGGGACGCGGCCCGGGGGTAGCCGAGCGCCTCGGAGTGGTACTCGATGTCGATGTAGACGGCCCCGGAGGCGAGCAGCGCAGTGAGGCGGCGTTTGACGGCCGACTCGGAGCGACCGGTGGCGCGCTGGAGCTCCGGATAGGGCGCCCGCCCGTCGCGCCGCAGGACGGCGAGCAGGGGTTCGTCGTCCGGCTCGATACGCGCCGGTCCGGACCCGGGTGCCGGGTGCGGGCGCAGGGCGGCGATCTGCTCGTCGTCGAGCGCGCCGAACTTCCTCGACCAGCCGGCCGGGCCGCCGTAGAAGCGATGGAGCAGCTGGTGGGCGCGGATGTCCACGACGCTCGGGGTGCGGGGCAGCTTGCCGAGCAGCAGTTCGTCGTGGTCGCCGGGGCCGCGCGGCCGGGTCATGCAGACGATCTCGGTGCCCCCGGAGGCCAGTCCGATCCAGGCCGTGTCCGGCCGCTTGGCGAGCGCGTCGGAGATGGCCGGTGCGCTGTCGGGCGCGCAGCGGAACCGCAGGAACCACTGGTCCTCGCCGAGGACGTGGGGGTCGCGGAGTGCGAGGACCCGCAGTCCCGCCTCGGCGCACAGCTTGCGGTAGCGGCGGGCGATCGTCTGGTCGGAGGCCCCGAGCACCGCGCCGAGACGGCTGAAGGAGGCGCGGCCGTTGACCTCGAGCGCCGAGAGCAATTGGAGGTCGAGGGCGTCCAGAACGGTGGATTCCAGCGTCAACATGCCTACTCCTGTCGAGTTCCGGCGCCCTGATAGCCATCACCAGTGGGATCGTCCGCAGCGGAGCCATCGTACGAAGCGCTAAGCAGCCAACGGACGAGGAGTTGAGGACATGCGTACATGGGGGCCGCTCACCGCGGTGTGCCTGGGCACGTTCATGTTGTTGCTGGATGTGACGATCGCGATCGTCGCGCTGCCGGACATGGCGCGTGCGCTGGACGCGTCGCTGAGCGATCTGCAGTGGGTGATGGACGGGTACGCGCTGGCGCTGGCCGCGCTGCTGCTCGGGATCGGGGCGGCGGCCGATGTGCTCGGGCATCGGCGGGTGCATGTGGCGGGTGTCGTGCTGTTCGCGGTGGCGTCGCTGCTGTGCGGTCTCGCCTCCGGGCCGGGGACGCTGGTCGCGGCACGGGGGCTGCAGGGGGTGGGCGCGGCGGCGATGTTCGCGACGACGCTGCCGCTGCTGGGTTCGGTCTACCAGGGGCGGCGGCGGTCGGTGGCGCTCGGTGTGTGGGGCGCGGTGAGCGGCGGGGCGGCCGCGGTGGGGCCGGTGCTCGGCGGGCTGCTGACCGACGGGCCGGGCTGGCGGTGGATCTTCTACGTCAATCTGCCGGTGAGCGTGGCCGCGGTGTGGCTGACGCTGCGGCTCGTACCGAAGTCGCGGGCGGCGCGCGGGCGCCGGGTGGACTGGGCGGGCACGGTGACGTTCGCGGCGTTCGCGGGCGGGGTGACGTACGGGGCGGTGCGGGCCGGCTCGCACGGCTGGACCGCGCCCGGCACCCTCGCCTCCTTCGGGCTCGCGGCGCTCGCGCTGGTCTGCTTCGTCGTGGTGGAGCGGCGGGTGGCCGATCCGCTGCTCGATCTGCGGCTGTTCCTGCGGCCCGCGTTCTGCGGGGTGATGGCGGGGTCGCTCGCCTACAACGCGGCGGCGTTCGGGGTGATGGTGTACACCTCGATCTGGCTGCAGACCGTGCTGGGGATGAGTCCGGTGCGCGGCGGGCTGGTGTTCCTGTGGATGTCGCTGGCCGCGTTCGTGGTGTCCGCGGCAGGCGGCCGACTGCTGCACGGGGTGCCGGTCCGGATCACCGTCGGGGGCGGGCTGCTGCTGATCGGTTCGGGGCAGTTCTGCATGGCGGTCCTGGACGCGGGGTCGGGTGCGGGGGCTCTGGTGCCGGGGCTGCTGCTGGTGGGCTTCGGTACGGGGCTGGTGGCGCCCGGTATCGCGGGGGCCGCGCTGGCCGCCGTACCGCCGGAGCGGGCGGGGATGGCCGGTGGCGCGGTGAACACGTTCCGGCAGCTCGGGTACGCGCTCGGGATCGCCGGTTTCGGTACGGCGCTGACCTCCCGGATGCGGGACACGCTGCCGCACGAGGCGGCGCACACGCTCGCGGGCGGCGGTGCCGGGGCGCTGCGGGGCGTCTTCCCGGAGCAGGTGCTGCGGGCCGCGTTCGCCTCGGGGCTCAACACGGCGGCGGTGACCGCGGGTGCGCTGGCGACGGTCGGCGGGGTGCTGGTCCTCGCCCTGGTCCGGACGCGGGGTGCCGGTGAGGCGGGTGTGACGGATTCGGCCGCGAAGACGCTGACAGAGGAGACGGCGGCACAGCGGAACTGATCATTCCGCGAGTGGCGGTGAGCCGTAGTCGGGTCGTACAGATTCGGTGGAGATTACGGGACCGAAACTTACTCAACCGTCAGTTTTCTGTCCGACCCTTCCCCATGTGAGCGCATTTTCCGGCACTGACCAGTGCGTACCTGAACATGGCTCGGATTCGCACCCCCTCCCGTCCCGTCGCCGGGTGGGGTAGCTTTCACGGCGCTGTGCGGAGCGTCACCAGGAACGGGGACCAGGGAGCGGGGAGCGGGGTTTGCGCGAGTTCACCAACCCTCCGTTGGCGTTGCCGGCCCCCGTGGGCGGACTGGCCGACGTCGTTTTCCGGCGCGCCCAGGAGGACCCCCAGCACATCGCGCTCGGCCGCAAGGACGAGCAGGACCAGTGGCGTGACGTCTCCTCCGCGGAGTTCCGGGACGAGGTGCTCGCCCTCGCCAAGGGGCTGCTCTCCCAGGGCATCCGGTTCGGCGACCGGGTCGCCATCATGTCCCGCACCCGCTACGAGTGGACCCTCTTCGACTACGCACTGTGGACGATCGGCGCCCAGGTGGTGCCGATCTACCCCACCTCCTCGGCCGAGCAGTGTTTCTGGATGCTCTACGACGCCGAGTGCACGGCCGCGGTCGTGGAGCACGAGGACCACGCGATGACGATCGCCACCGTCATCGACCGGCTGCCGCAGCTGCGCCAGCTGTGGCAGCTGGACGCCGACGCCGTGCACGAGCTGTACGACGCGGGCGCCTCCCTCGACGACGACGTGGTGCACCGGCACCGGCAGGCGGTCACCCCGGACTCGGTCGCCACGATCATCTACACCTCGGGCACCACGGGCCGTCCCAAGGGCTGTGTCATCACCCACGGCAGCTTCATGTGGGAGGCGGATACGGTCGCCGAGCGCTGGGAGCCGGTGTTCCACTCCAAGAAGGGCGACGAGGCGGCGACCCTGCTGTTCCTGCCGCTCGCGCACGTCTTCGGGCGGATGGTGGAGGTCGCCGCGATCAGCTGCGGGGTCCGCTTCGGCCACCAGCCGCAGCTCAACGCCGCCGCTCTGCTGCCGGACCTGGCCGCGTTCAAGCCGACGTTCATCCTCGCCGTGCCGTACATCTTCGAGAAGGTCTTCAACGCCGCCCGCCGCAAGGCCGAGAAGGAGGGCAAGGCCGGGCCCTTCGAGAAGGCCGTCGAGATCGCGGTGAAGTACGCGGAGGCCGTCGAGGCCAAGGCCTGGGGCACCGGGCCCGGTCCTTCGGCGGGACTACGCGTGCAGCACCAGCTCTTCGACAAGCTCGTCTACGCCAAGGTGCGGGCCGCGATGGGCGGCCGGATCCGCAACGCGATGTCCGGCGGCTCGGCGATGGACCGCCGGCTCGGCCTGTTCTTCGCGGGCGCGGGTGTGCAGATCTACGAGGGCTACGGCCTGACCGAGTCGACGGCGGCGGCGACCGCCAACCCACCCGGGCGCACCCGCTACGGCACGGTCGGCCAGCCCATCCCGGGCGTCACCGTGCACATCGCGGACGACGGTGAGATCTGGCTGCACGGCCCCAACATGTTCCAGTGCTACCTCAACAACCAGAAGGCCACCGACGAGACCCTGCACGACGGCTGGCTCGCCACCGGCGACCTGGGCTCCCTGGACGAGGACGGCTTCCTCACGATCACCGGCCGCAAGAAGGAGATCCTGGTCACCTCGGGCGGCAAGAGCGTGGCGCCCGGGCTGCTGGAGGAACGCGTCCGGGACCATCCGCTGGTCGCCCAGTGCATCGTCGTGGGCAACGACCGCCCGTACGTCGCCGCGCTGATCACCCTCGACCAGGAGGCCGTCGAGCACTGGCTGGCGATGCGCGCCAAACCCCAGCTGACGGCGGCCGAGCTGGTGCGGGACGCGGACCTGGAGGCGGAGGTCAGACGGGCCGTGGTCGCCGCCAACACACTGGTCTCGCAGGCCGAGTCGATCCGTACGTTCCGCATACTGGCGCAGCCGTTCACCGAGGAGCACGGGCTGCTGACGCCGTCGCTGAAGCTGAAGCGCAAGGCGATCGAGACGACGTACGCCGGCGAGGTCGAGGCCCTGTACCGGGCCTGAGCTTGTTTCCGGCGGATTCTGTCGGATTCCGCGGTCAGGAATGCATCGGGGCGGTTGATCGTTGACGATGGGAGTACCACCTGTCGGCAACCGTAAGGATCAAGAGCTCGTGAGCAGCAAGGTCCCCCCGATCATCCTCAACAACGGCGTGGAGATGCCCCAGCTGGGGTTCGGAGTCTGGCAGGTGCCGGACGACGAGGCCGAGCAGGCGGTCAGCACCGCTCTGGAGGCCGGGTACCGCAGCATCGACACAGCGGCGATCTACGGCAACGAAGAGGGCACCGGCAAGGCGATCGCCGCCGCCGGTCTCCCGCGCGAGGACATTTTCGTCACCACCAAGCTCTGGAACAGCGACCAGGGGTACGACGCCACCCTGCGTGCCTTCGACACCTCGCTGGAGAAGCTCGGCCTGGAGTTCGTCGATCTGTACCTGATCCACTGGCCCACCCCTGAGCGGGACTTGTACGTCGACACGTACAAGGCGTTCGAGAAGCTGCACGCCGACGGCCGCATCCGCGCCATCGGTGTGTCCAACTTCGAGCCCGCGCACCTCGAGCGGCTGATCGCCGAGACGTCCGTCATCCCGGCCGTCGACCAGATCGAGCTGCACCCGCACCTCCAGCAGCGCGCGGCCCGCGAGTACCACGCGGAGCAGGGCATCGCCACCGAGGCCTGGTCCCCGCTCGGCTCGGGCAAGGGCCTCCTGGAGGTCCCGGCGATCGTGGCCATCGCGCAGAAGCACGGGCGCACCCCGGCGCAGGTCGTCCTGCGCTGGCACCTTCAGCTGGGCCTCGTCGTGATCCCCAAGTCCG
Organism: Streptomyces sp. NBC_00019; assembly: GCF_045041015.1. Taxonomy (NCBI): domain Bacteria; kingdom Bacillati; phylum Actinomycetota; class Actinomycetes; order Kitasatosporales; family Streptomycetaceae; genus Streptomyces; species Streptomyces sp. NBC_00019. The sequence continues at coordinate 8,539,762 of NZ_CP108302.1, read as the reverse complement.
TGACCCCGTCCCGGATCAAGGAGAACATCGAGGTCTTCGACTTCAGCCTGGACACCGAGGACCTCGCGGCGATCAGCGCGCTGAACGAGGACCGGCGGCTGGGCCCGGACCCGTCGACCTTCAACGCGGCCTGACGGTACGGCGTTTCGGGGCCCGGGCGGTGGTGCGCCGCCCGGGCCTTCGTCATGTCCCCGCCTCGGGCTCCGGGAACAGCCGCGCGACCGCGGCGGTACGGCTGGAGACGCCGAGTTTGCGGAAGGTGTTCTCCAGGTGCTTGCGGACGGTGCTGGGGGCGACGACGAACTGCCGGGCGATGGCGGCGGTGCCCAGCCCGTCCGCGACGGCCCGCATGACGTCGAGTTCCCGGACGGTGAGCCGCACCGGCGCCTGCCGCCGTAGCGCGGCCTCCCGGTAGACCGTGTACAGGTGCGGACGCAGCATCTCCAGTACGAGGCGGTCGCGTTCGCTGAAGCGGCGTGAGGTCTCCCGGGAGAAGTTGTACGTGCGGATGCGGCCGGGTGCGCTGGGCAGCATCACGAAGAGCGTGTTGACGACGGGCTTCAGATACTCGGTGTAGAAGGCCTGGTCCCGTATCTCCCGTGCGGACTGGTAGTCCAGATTCTGGGCGACCGGGAGACGGCCGCAGGCCTGGTCGGCCAGTCGGCAGTGCGGATGTTGGTGCCGCCAGCGCCAATAGGCCTCGACGTGCGGATCGTCGCCGTAGTCGCCCGCGTACAGCTCCTCCTGGAGGTGCAGATACCGGCGGGTGGGGTTGTCGACCTCGTCGAACCCGGCCACGTCGCACGGGATCAGCCGTCCCAGCCCGCGCAGCAGGCTGCGGGGCGGGAACTCCTCGCCGTCGTCGTGCCGGGCCTCGTCGAGGACGTCGAACATCGTCCGCAGGTCCCGTGTCGTGACCGAGTGACGGCTCATGTCCGCCTCCTGTCGCCTGACTCCTTCGACGGTACGCCTCTGCGGGCGAGGGCCCCGGGGATTCGTCAAATGGCGAATGGTGGCCGGGGCCGGGTGAGTTCACCGTGGAGCCCAGGTATTCGATCCACGAACGGGGTTCAGCGATGAAGGCACGAACACGAACAAGGACGTTCGCAGTGGCCAGCGCGGCTTTCGCCCTCGCGGGCGGGATGGTCGTCGCGGCGCAGACGGAGGCGGCGGCCGCGACACCGCGGTGCTACGGCTTCTACGCCACGGCGTGGGGCAGCAACGGGGCCGACGTCCTCAACACCGGCTCGGCCAGGGACGTCGTCGTCGGTCTCGGCGGGAACGACACGGTCGACAGCGGCGAGAACAACGACGTCATCTGTGGTGACGCGGGGAACGACCGGCTGAATGGAGGAAACGGCAACGACCGGATCGGGGGCGAGGAGGGCAACGACGTTCTCCGGGGGAACGGAGGCACCGACCGGCTGAGCGGTTTCGCCGGCAACGACTCCCTGCGAGGCCACGCCGGCGGCGACACCCTGGACGGTGGCGACGGAAACGACTTCGCCCGCAACTGGGGCAACGACACTCTGAGGGGCGACTCCGGCCGGGACACCCTCAGGGGCAGCGCGGGCCGCGACACGTTCTACGCCCAGGACAACGAGCGGGACGTGATCCACGCTTACAGGGGGCACGACGTCTGCTACGTCGACCGGATCGACGAGACGCACGGCTGTGAGGTCAAGGTGTTCGGCTAGGCGTCACGAGGGGCGCCCTCGCCCGGCGGGGACGCCCCTCACACACGTCAGTTGGGCTGGCCGATCGGCCGTACGACCACGGTGTTGACGTCGACACCCTCGGGCTGCCGGATGGCCCACACGACCGAGTCGGCGATCTGGTCGGCGGTGAGGAGGTGGCCGGGCGGGAGGCTGCCGTAGCTGTCCCAGAAGGGGGTCTCCACCCGGCCCGGCGCGATGTGGGTCACGCCGACGCCCCACTCGGTCACCTGGCGCCGGGTGTTCTCGGCGAGCCCGGTCACCGCCCACTTCGTCGCCCCGTAGATGTTGCCCGGACCGGGCACGAACCCGGCGACACTCCCGACCAGCACGATCCGGCCGCGCGTCTCCTTCAGGGCGTCGATGGAGGCGCGGATGAGCAGCGCCGGGCCCAGGACGTTGGTCAGCACCATCTCGGTCCAGCCGGCGGGGTCGCCCTCGGCGACGGAGTCGTGGGTGGCGAAGCCGGCGTTGGCGACGACTGTGTCCAGTCGACCGAATTCCTTGAGCGTACGGTCGACCGCCGACCGCACACTGTCGTAGTCGGCCGCGTTGCCGACGAGCGTCAGCAGTTCCTCCGGGTTGCCGAGTTCCTCGGCGAAGCCGTGCAGCCGCTCCTCGCCGCGCCCGGTGACGGCCACCCGGTGGCCCGCCGCGAGCAGTTGCCGGGCGACCGCGGCGCCGATACCGCTGCCGCCGCCGGTGATCAGTGCGACCGGAGAGTCGGTCATGGTTACCCCCTGTGGTGTCCTGCGGATGCCGGGGAGTAGATCACTTGAAGCGTTCTCGAAGTCAAGTGCCGCAGGTGGCACGGTAGTCGGCGGACGGGAAGTAGCGGCGCCACTCGGTGGCGGTCAGACCGCCCTCGGCCCGCGCGCACACCTGGTCCGCCGCCCGCCGGGGTGCCGATGCGGCGACGCGGTCGGCGAGATGGGAGGTCGTGATGTGCAACCGGCCGCCGTCCGCGGTGAATCGGAGGCCTCGTACAGGGCTGTCCCCGGCCCGCAGCGTGGCCGCGGGAACGGTGGGCGTGTGCGTCTCCCACACCTGCACCACCCCGTCGGGCCCGCTGCCCGCGAGCAGTGACCCGTCGGCGGAGAAGGCCAGGGCCGCCGGGGACACGGTGGATCCGGACCCCCGCACAACGGCGAGGCGGCGCCAACTGCGGGCGTCCCAGAGGGTGAGCCGGCCCTGCGCGTCGGCGGCGGCCAGATAGCGGCCGTCCGCGCTGAAGGCGGCCCTGGTGAGGACGTCCTCGCCCTGGACCCCCTTGACTCCCTTGCGCTGCTCGCCCGTTGACACATCGACGAGCGTTCCCTCGTAGGTGAGTGCCGTGCGGCCCGTGGGGTCGACGGCGACGGTCTCCTCACCGGCGACGGTGGCGCGCCCGCTCGTGTCGGGCGCCGCCGCGTCCCGCCGGCCGCGGCCCGTCAGCCCGTGCAGGGAGAGAGTGCGCACGACGCTCGTGCGTCCGCCCTCGCGATAGCGCAGCACGCCCTCGGCGGGATCCAGTCGGAAGTCACCGATGGCCGAGCTCTGCACGGGGTACGTCAGCAGCGGCTCGCGCGGCAGGTCGCCCGCCGGCGCCGGAAGGTCCGTACGCCACACCGCGACGGTGCCCACACCCCAGGTCAGGGCGTAGTCGCCGACGAACTCCACGATGAGCGCGCCTCCGTCGAGCGGCAGCAGGGGTCGCTCACGTCCCGCACGGAAGTCCCAGGTCACGACCCCGTCGGGGGTGCCGGCGGCCACGGCCCGCTGATCGGCGGTGAAGGTGAGTTCGCCCTGGCACACGGCCCGTTGGGTCGCCGCGGGCGTCCGTCCGGTGACGAGGCGTTCCGCGGTGACGTCGAGGACGCGCAGGCGTGCGCCGTCCTGGTCGCACCAGGCGATGTGCCGGTCGTCGCGGCTCAGCAGGGGCATCGCCCCGTCGTCGCTGCCGCGCTCGTACCGCATCACGACCCGCTGCCGCCGCAGGTCCCACAGTTCGAGCGTCGCGCGCCCGTCGTCGGCACCCGGCACCCTCCACCGGACGAGAACCGTCCGCCCGCTGCCCCCGAACGCGACCTCCATGTCGGGCCGCTCACCGACCGCCAGCCGGCGGGTGCTCCCGTCCACCAGCCCGCCGATCAGCACGTCCTTGCGGCCGGGCCCCTGGTAGGCGACGAACCTGCCGTCTGCGCTGACCTGACGCACGCTCTCCGACAGCCCGGGCCGCTCGACGGAACGGATGCGCCGATGGGTCCGTACGTCCCACTGGACGACCTTGTCGTGCACGACCGTGGTGAGGATCCGCCCGTTCCCGTCGAGCCAGGCGGGCGCGTTGAGGGCGCGGCCGCCCTCCTCGGGCTGGGTGAACACGTCCTGCTCGCTCTGTGCGGCGGCGGTGCGCAGGGCCTGCCGGGTCTCCGGGAGGTCGGCGGTGCGCCAGGCGGCGAGGGCGAGGCGCATCGCGGTGCGTGGTTCGGCGGAGCGCAGGGTGTCGGACAGCGCGGCCACCCTGCGGGCCTCGGCCTCGTCGCGCTGCCGCGCGCTGACATCGCTCTGCCGCCAGGCGGTGGCACCGGCGACCACGGTCAGACACAGCAGTACGGCGAGCCCGCCGGTGAGCGCCCGCAGCCTGCGCGCCGCCCGGGTGCCGGCCCGGCGGATCTGCTCGTGGGCGGCGACACTCACGGAGAGGAAGTCACGTTCGAGACGGCTCAACTCGCCTTGCACCGCCCCGTCGCCCCCGTCCCCGAAAACCTCCCGCGCCTCCGTCAGCCGGACCCCCCGGTACAGCGCGCCCGCGTCCCTCCCCAACTCGACCCAGGTGCGGGCCGCTTCGGTCAGTCTGCGGTGCAGCCGCAACCGGTCGCGATCCTCGTCCACCCAGCCGTGCAGCCGGGGCCAGGCGGCGATCAGTGCCTCGTGGGCGAGTTCGACCGTGTCGCCGTCGACGGTCAACAGACGGGCCCCGACGAGTCGTTCGAGGACGCGGGTGGTGGCGGCGTCGGCGTCGAGCTCCGTACGGTCGAGGGGCCGCCGGGTGTCCTCGGTGCCGTCGCCGGGGTTCACCAACCGCAGCAGCAACGCCCGGACGACCAGCGCCTCGGCCGGTGTGCAGGCGGTGTAGACGGACTCCGCGGTGTGCGCGACGGCACCCTGGACGCCGCCGACCGCCTCGTACGCGGCGAGGGTGAGTGTCTTGCCGGTGCGGCGGCGCCAGACCTCGCGCAGTGCGTGTGCCATCAGCGGCAGTCCGCCGGGTTCACCGGCGACGTCCGCGACGATCCGGGCGGTCAGAGCGCGTTCGGCCACGATCCGGCGTGCCGCGGCCGGCCGGACCACGGCCTCCCTCAGTTGGGCCGGTGTCATCGGACCGACGAGCAGGGTGGAGTCGCGCAACGCCTCGGCGAGCGGCCCGTGTTCGGCGCAGCGGCCGTAGAAGTCGGCCCGTACGGCGATCACGACCCGCAGCCGCGCCGCCGGGTCGGCCGCGGTCAGCAACTGCCCGAGGAAACGGGCGCGTTCGGCCGGGTCGGCGCAGAGCGTGAAGACCTCCTCGAACTGGTCGACGACGAGCAGAGTGTCGCCGGGACCGGAGTGCGGGGTGAAGAGGGCCTCGTGGGTACGGGCGGGGTGGGGGCCGCAGGTGAGGAGCCGGATGACGGCGGGCCGCCGCCGCGCGCGGCCCGCGGTGCCGGAACCGGTGCCGACATCGGAGCCGGTGTCGGAGCCGGTGTCGGTGTCGGTGTCGGTGTCGGTGTCGGTGTCGGTGTCGGTGTCGGTGTCGGCAGCGTCTCGCCCCCGCGCACCCGCCGCCCCGGCCATCCCCGCCGGAGCCGCACGGCCCCACGCGCCCACCGCCCCAGCCGCCCCAGCCGCCCCCGCCGAGTCCGCACTCCCCCGCAGCGCCGGTATCAACCCGGCCCGCAACAAGGACGACTTGCCGCTCCCCGACGCCCCCACCACCGCGGTGATCCTGGCCCGTCCGGTCAACCGGACCAGCCCGTCGATCAGTTCACCGCGCCCGTGGAAGTGTTCCTCGTCGCCCGTGCCGAAGCGGGCCAGCCCCGGATACGGGCCGGGATCGTCGTCCGAGCCGTCGGAGACGCGCGCGTCGCCCTCCTCGGCGATGGCCTCCCTCCACCGCTCCGCCCACTCCTCGGGGTCGCCCCCGCACGCGGCGACGTACGCCCGCACCACCGGCAGCGTCGGCAGCCGTTCCCCGGCCGCCGCGGCGGACAGCGTGGGCCCCGAGTAGCCCACCTGCCGCGCCATCGAGCGGTACGTCGGCGTGCCCGCCTCGTCGCGCAACTTGCGCAGTGCATAGGCGAATCGCTGCACCGCGCCGAGCCCCGGATCCAGTGGTTTCTCACGGCGCCCCATGCACGTCCCCCTACGTTCGCGGCCGTCCCACACGCTGACAACCGCTCCGGACGGATTGATTGGCGGTCCCGATCCGGGCTGCCCATCAATCCCTCGGCCTCTGGACTCGTGGTGCACGACCGCACGTCATCCGCCTCGGAGCCACGGAGCCGGCCATCGCCACCACACACTCACCCAGACCTCTTCTGCGGCCCGCACGGTTGCCGGACACTCCCGGCGGCCCGCGACCGCGTCCGTACCCGACGGCGCTCCCGCCCGCCGTCCTCTCCCTCGCCCTCGGTCTGTGGGGCGTCCGGCGCGGCGGCAGCATGTGGCGGGACGAGGCGGTGTCGTACGACATGGCGCACCGCTCGCTGCCCGACCTGTGGGCGACGCTCGGCCAGGCGGACGCCGTGCACGGCCTGTACTACCTGTTGCTGCACGGCCTGTTCGGGGTGTTCGGCGACGCCGATCCGCTGCTGGTGCTGCGGTTGCCGTCGGTCCTGGCGACCGCCGTGGCGAGCGGGACGCTGGCGCTGCTGGGGTGCAGGCTGGCGCGGCCGCGGGCGGGGCTGTTCGCCGGGGGCGTGTTCGCGCTGCTACCGCCGGTGCAGCGGTATGCACAAGAAGGGCGATCGTATGCACTCGTGTGCGCGCTGGTCGTCTGGGCGTCGTATCTGCTGGTGTGGGCGGTCGAGACGCGCTCGCGTCGGGTGTGGGCCGGCTACGGCGCGGTGATGGTGGCCGCGTGTCTGCTGCACGAGTTCGCCGTACTCGCCGTGGTCGCGCACCTCGTCGCCCTGCCCCGGTCCGCCCGCCGCACCGGCCTGCGGGTGGCGGCCGTGGTCTGCGGCTGCCTCGCCCCGCTGGCAGTGGTGAGCATGGGCCAGTCGGCACAGGTCGCGTGGATCGGCGGTGTGGGCGGCGACCTTGCGGGCTTCGCCGGGGTGACCGTGCTCGGGCTGGTCTGCGCGGTGCTGCTCCGGCGTGACCCGCCGGCCCGGCGCGGCCCGCTGACCGGCTTCGCGCTGGCCCTGCTGGTGCTGCCCGCGCTCCTGCTGCTGCTCTCCACCCCGTTCAAGCCGCTCTTCGTGGACCGTTACGTGCTCTACGGTCACGCCGGTGCCGCCTTGCTGATCGGCGCCGCCCTCGACCGGTTGCTGCGGGCGCGGGGCCGGATCCGGGCGGTCGCGGTACTGGCCGCCGGAGCCGCCGTCCTCGTACTGCTGCCCGCCGGCCTGAGTCTGCGGACCCCGCAGAGCCGTCCCGACGACGTCACCGCCGTGGCGGAGGCCGTGCGCGCGGCCGGGCACGACGGTGACGGCGTGCTCTACATGCCGTCGCGGCGCCGCGTGTGGTCGCTGGTGGACCCCGGGTCCGTGCGCGGGCTGCGGGACCTGGCCCTGGACCGGCGGCCGGTCGCCTCGCACACGCTGTACGGCACGGAGCTGCCCGCCGCCGAGATCCGGGCCCGGATCTCGGCGGCGGCGCGCCTCGTCGTGGTGAGAGACCCAGTGGGTCAGCCACTCGACCAGACCGCCCAGGAGCAGGCCAAGCGACGGGTGCTCGCCGAGCACTTCGTGCGGTGCGGCACCCGCCGGGTGCGGGGCGCGGAGATCAGCGTCTACGCCCGGCCGGGCCGCTGCTGAGCGTCAGACGCCGCGGGCGGCCGTGTGCACGGTGCGTGCCGCCAGGACGAAGACGTCCGGCCGGTGGTGGATGCTCGCCTTGTCGTCGGGGTCGACGAGCCGGTCGAGGGTGGCGCGGTCCTCGGCGTCGAGGCGGTCGCCGACGACCTCGCGCATCCGGGTCAGGGTGTTGACGGCGACATGGCGGGCCCGGTCCGTGGTCGGGGCGGGCAGGTCGAGCAGGAAGCTGCGGGTGCCGGTGTGCTTGAGGCCCACGGAGGCCAGCAGCGCCGGCCAGTCCTCGATCACAGCGACGGTGCCGGGCAGCCCGGCCCGCATCTCGCTGAACCAGTCCTCGTGCAGCGCGTCGAGCCGGGCCTGCAGTCCGGGGCGGCCGATGCCGATGTCGCGCGGCAGATACCGGGTGGGCAGGCTGCCCTCCAGCAGGGCCAGCGTGCCGCCGGGCGCAAGCCGGTCGGCGAAGGAGGCGAGGGCGGCCCGCTGGTCGCCGAGGTGATGCAGGCTCCAGCTGGCCCAGATCAGGTCGGCCGGATACTCCAACTCCTCCAGCGCGCCGGGCAGTTCGCCGGCGAGGGTGCCGAACCGGTCCGCGACGCCGAGCCGGCCCGCCCGGTCGCGGGCCCGCTCGAGAAGCGGCTCGGAGCCGTCGACGGCGACGATCCGGGCGCCGGGAAAGTTCTCGGCGAGCAGACAGGAGGCGACACCGGGTCCGCTGCCCGCGTCGACGACCAGCCCGGGCTCGGTCTGCCGCTTGGCGAGCCAGGCCATCGCCCGCTCGTACATCGGCATGTACAGCTCGGCCTGCTCCTCCAGCATCGGGGCCATCTCGGCCCAGTCGATGTCGGTGTGGTCGTGGTGGTGGCCGTGCTGGTCGTGCGTGTGGCCGTGGTGGTCGTGCGCCATGGGGGTCAGCCTCTCGTCCGGGTGCGGCCAGCGTGCGCCGACGCACCGTGGGGAGGCCACCACTGTTGCCGGGACGGCAAAAAATGGGGTGCGTCCGCTCCGGCTGTGGCGGGAGACGGGGTACGACCCCGAAGACCCCGGCAACCTGGCAGGACCCGGTGGTGCGGGTGGCCGACATGGCGCAGGGCGGCACGGAGGGTCCCGAGCTACGTTCCGGAGGGCGCCGGTCTCCCGTACACGAACCTGCGCTCGCGGGATCGCGCCCTGCTGATGCTGTTCCTGTTCAGCGAGGCCGGCGAGGCGGACGCCCCGACCCGCATCCGGGTCGGTTCGCATCTCGACGTACCGCGCCCCCGCTTCATGGCGCAGCCGCCGTTGATGTCGGCGGTACCCCATGAGCCGGAGCGGGCGGACGCCGACTACTCGGCGTTGGAGTTCGCGATCCGCCGGGGCCTGGCGCGGGAGGACTGAAGGACCCGGCGAATCCCCGCGCCCCCAAAGGGGCGCGGGGTACTGCGCGACCAGCCACAACGGTCCCGCAGCCGCATTCACGGTGTTACGGCAGCGGCGGGTACGCGTTGGTCATCAGCTGCTGGAACTGTGCCGAGAACCAGTGCCCGGACAGCGGCGCGTTCGGCAGAGCGCCGGACAGGTTGTTGCCGTTGCGCGGGTTGCCCGTGTAGGTCGGGTCGCACATCCGGTCGAAGCCCTTGCCCTCGTCGTTGGGGATGGCAGAGCTCGAACCGTCGGACTCACCCGGGGGCTTGATCCACACGTAGGCGTCGATCCCGGCGGCCGGGCTGGCCTGCGGACGCTCACCGAGTCCGGCTCCGGACTGGTTGCACCAGTTGCCGACGTGGATACGACGGTCGTAGCGGCCGCCGTTGACGTAGGTGTCGACGTCGGTCGTCGCTCCCGGTCCCGCGGGCCGGGCGGTGCCGCCCCAGCCGTTGCGGGAGGTGTCGATCAGCATGCCGATACCGGAGTTGAAGCCGGTGGTGACCAGCTGGTTGCGGAACGCCTGGGCGAAGGACAGCTCGTCCACGTACCGGTTCCAGTCGACCCACTTGGACTCGCGGACGGACTTGCCGGCCACGTTGTCGTTGATGGTGTAGTTGTTCTCCTTCAGGGCGCTGTAGTTGGCCGTGTTGGCGATGAAGCCGTGCACGTCGTTGACGGTGGCGCCCTCGGTGGTCGCCGCCTCCTTCATGATGGCCGCGCTGGGGGCGAAGTTGTCGTCCCAGCCGATCCAGCCGTGGTGTCCGGCGTCGATGTAGTTGTAGACGTTGGCGACGTCGCCGAGCTTGTTCAGGGCGTAGCCGACGCCCTTCTGGTAGTTGCCGTTGGCCTTCATCACGTCGCACTGCGGGGTGGCGGTGGGACGGCTGCCGGTGTTGGTGACGAGGTTGGGCAGCGAGTCGATCTCGATGGTGGTGACGATCCGCAGTCCGGCGTACTTGGAGTCGGCGAGGATCGCCTTGATCGGGTCGATGTACTGCGTCTTGTACTTGTCGATCTCCGTCGGGCCGAGCTCTCCGTTGGAGGCGAGAGCGGCGCAGTCACGGCCGGGCAGGTTGTAGATGACGAGCTGGACTACCAGTTCGCCGGAGCCCTTCTGGGTGAGCGCCGCGTCGAGGTGGTCGCGCAGGCCCATGCCGCCGTTCACGCCGTTGATGGCGGCGGTCCGGTCCAGCCACACACCGGTGGGCTGGTTGGAGATACGGCTGCCGCCCGGCTCGGCGGCGGCCTTCGCGGACCACTCCGGGTTCACGTACACCTTGGCGCCGGTGTACGGGTTGTCGACCCGGGTTCCGGTCCCGGGGTCCGGCGGGTCCGTCGGGTCCGTCGGACCGCCGCCGTCGACGTTGCAGGTCACCCCGTCGAGGGTGAAGGTGGCCGGAATCGCGTTGGTGCCGCTGTAGGTGCCCTGGAATCCGAAGCTGGCCGAACCGCCGGTGGCGAGTGTGCCGTTGTAGGACTCGTTGGCGGCGGTGACGGCCGTGCCGCTCTGGGTGACCTTGGCGTTCCAGCCGCTGGTGACCTGCTGGTTGCCGGCGTACGCCCACTTGACCGCCCAGCTGCTCTTGGCGGCACCGTTGTTGGTGATCGTCACGGCGGCGGTGAAGCCGGTGCTCCACTGGTTCTGGATCTTGTAGTCCACGGTGCAGGGGACGGCGGCCGCGCCGACGTCCGCCGGATTGACGGCGAGCGCCGTCCCGGAGGCCCCGGCGACCAGGGCCATGGCCGCGAGCAGCGCAGTTCTGGTACGACTCATGAGTGCGGGTTTCCTTCTCCGTCGCGAGGTTCTCGGATTTCGGTGGTGCGAGAGCGGTTATCCGTCGAGCGAGCGCAGGTGGTCGCGCAGCCCGATGCCGTACGCCGTAGGCGTACCGTCGTAACTGGAGATCAGAGCGGGACCCGAGGTGCAGCTCCATGTGTTCCAGGTCCAGCCCAGGTAGGACAGGCCACGGTCGTCGAACCACTTCATGACCTGGTCGACGAAGGAGTGACCGCAGGTGTTCTCGCCGATCTCCCCGGCGACCAGCGGCACTTGGGCCGCCACCGGGGCGAGCTGGGAGTTCCAGCAGCTCTCGTTCGCGCAGGTGTTGAAGTTGTAGACGTGCCAGGCGGCCGCGAGATTGTTCTTCGGATCGTCGGGCTTGTACGTCAGCCATTGGCTGAGGTCGTTCGAGTACGCGATCCCGCCGGCGAGGATCAGGTTGCCGGCGCCGGTCGCCCGTACGGCGTCGACGAGATCCTGCATACCGGCGACCTCGTAGCCGATGCCGGAGCAGGTGCCGCCGTCCCGCCAGCACTGCCACGCCTGGGTGGTCGTGGCAGTCGCGCGGTCCGGGTAGGGCTCGTTGAACAGGTCGAAGACGACGGTCGGGTCGTCCTTGAAGGTGTTGGCCACCGACGTCCAGAAGGACGGGGTGTACTGCATGTCGGGCATCGGCTTCTGGCAGCCGGCGTGCACGTCGGAGCAGCCCGCCGAGTTGCCCGTGTACTGGCCGTGGGTCCAGTGCAGTTCGAGCATCGGCGTCATGCCGTTCGCCTTCACCTTCGCCACCAGGTCCTTGACGGCGTCGATGTAGTGCGAACCGGCGTACTCCGGCTTGATGTTGGACAGGCCGAGCCAGCACTCCTCGTTCAGCGGAATGCGGACCGTGTTGGCGTTCCAGTCGGCGATCGCCCTGATGGCGGCGTCGTCGACCGGCCCGTCCCAGATGCCGCGGCCCTGCACGCACATGAACTCGCCGCCGGAACGGTTGACGCCGAGCAGACGACGGGTGGTGCCGTCGGCGTCCACGAGCTTGTTCCCCAAGGCCCTGAGGACCGGCGGTGTTCCGTCACCGATGTCCGGTGGACCGGTCGGTGTCGGTGTGGGTGTCGGCGTGGGCGAGGGGTCCGCGTCGACGTTGCAGGTCGTGCCGTTGAGCTTGAACGAGGTCGGTGACGGGTTGCTCCCCGACCAGGAGCCGAGGAAGCCGGCGCTGACGCTCGCGCCGGTGGCGAGCGCGCCGTTGTAGCTCTGATCTGCCGCCGTCACCGTGGTACCGGACTGGGACCATTCGGCGCTCCAGCCCTGGCCCAGCTTCTGTCCGCCCGCGAAGTCGAAGGTGAGACTCCAACTGTTCACGGCGGCGGTGTTGTTGGTGATCGTCACGGCACCCTGGAAGCCGGTGTCCCACTGGCTGGTGACGGAGTACTCCACCGTGCACGCGGGGGTGGCTCCCGACGCCGTGACCACCGGCACCGACACCGACCCGAGGAGGGCCACGGCGCCGGCGACGGCTAAAAGTACTGAACGCGGGGGGTGTCGCATGAGCGACTCCTTGCAGATCAGCGCGTCGTGACGGACGCGTCGACTGATGGAACCGCTCCCACTGGTGTCACCGAAGTTAGCGCCAAGTGACGGCAAAGAACAGAGGAGTCACTTGACTTTTCCTCAACCACATTCATCGAATCTTTTCGACTCTTCAAGCATCTTGACCCCTCACACCCTCATCCTCACTATGGGAGCGCTCCCACTGGTTCAAGCCTTGACTTCTCCGAGCCGCAAGGAGGAACCAGCACATGGCACCGAGAAGGAGACGCCGGACTGTCCGGCGCTTATGGACGGCTGTCACAGCCGCCCTGGCTCTGCCGTTCGCCATGCTGAGCGTGGCTTCAACTCCCGCACAGGCAGCGGCAGTTCAGTGCAGCGTCGACTACAAGACGAATGACTGGGGCTCCGGCTTCACCACGGACGTGACGATCACGAACCGCGGTACGGACGCCATCAGTGGCTGGACCCTGACGTATGCCTACTCAGGCAACCAGAAACTGTCGAACGGCTGGAACGGCACCTGGTCCCAGTCCGGTCAGACGGTCACGGTGAACAGCGCGACCCACAACGCGAACATCGCGGCCGGTGCCGCGGTCTCCACGGGCGCCCAGTTCACCTACAGCGGCACCAACGCCGCCCCGACGTCCTTCGCGATCAACGGCACCAGCTGCACCGGCGCGCACCAGCCGCCGATCACCGTGCTGACCAGCCCGGCAGCGGGCGCCGTCTACACGCAGGGCAACGCCGTCCCGCTCGCGGCGACCGCCGCGGCCGCCGACGGCGCGACGATCAGCAAGGTGGAGTTCTACGACAACACCACGCTGCTCGGCACCGACACGACCTCGCCGTTCTCGCTCTCGGCCTCAAGTTTGACCGTGGGCAGTCATTCGCTGCTGGCGAAGGCGTACGACAGCCTGGGCGCGTCGGCGGAGTCCACACCGGTCGGCATCACGGTCGTCTCGGGCCCCGCCATCGTGGCCTCGGCGACCCAACTCGCCGTGCAGCAGGGCGAGACGGGCACGTTCGGGGTGAAGCTGTCGACGCAGCCGTCCGCGAACGTGACGGTGACGACCACCCGCGCCACCGGCAACTCGGGCCTGTCCGTGACCGGCGGGGCTTCCCTGACCTTCACCCCGTCGAACTGGAACACCGCCCAGAACGTGACCATCACGGCCGACGCCTCCGGCACCGGAGCCGCGACCTTCGAGTCGACGGCGACCGGGCACGCCAAGTCGTCGGTGACGGTCACGCAGATCGAGGCGGCGGGCGAGTACGACGCCCGTTTCCTGGAGCTGTACGGCAAGATCACCAACCCGGCGAACGGCTACTTCTCACCCGAGGGCATCCCCTATCACTCGGTGGAGACGCTGATCGTCGAGGCCCCGGACCACGGTCACGAGACCACGTCGGAGGCATACAGCTATCTGCTCTGGCTGCAGGCCATGTACGGCAAGGTGACCGGCGACTGGACCAAGTTCAACGGTGCCTGGGACATCATGGAGAAGTACATGATCCCCACGCACGCCGACCAGCCCACCAACTCCTTCTACAACGCCTCCAAGCCGGCGACCTACGCGCCCGAGCTGGACACGCCCAACGAGTATCCGGCGAAGCTGGACACCGGGGTGTCGGTGGGTTCGGATCCGATCGCCGGTGAACTGAAGAGCGCGTACGGCACGGACGATGTCTACGGTATGCACTGGTTGCAGGACGTCGACAATGTCTACGGCTACGGCAACGCGCCCGGCAAGTGCGAGGCGGGTCCGACGGACACCGGCCCGTCGTACATCAACACCTTCCAGCGTGGCGCGCAGGAGTCGGTGTGGGAGACAGTGCCGCAGCCGACCTGCGACGCCTTCAAGTACGGCGGCAAGAACGGGTACTTGGACCTCTTCACCGGTGACGCCTCCTACGCCAAGCAGTGGAAGTTCACCAACGCCCCGGACGCCGACGCGCGTGCGGTGCAGGCCGCGTACTGGGCCGACAAGTGGGCCGACGCCCAGGGCAAGGGCAGCCAGATCTCCGCGACCGTCGCCAAGGCCGCGAAGATGGGCGACTACCTGCGCTACTCGATGTACGACAAGTACTTCAAGAAGATCGGCAACTGCGTCGGACCGACCACCTGTGCGGCCGGGACCGGCAAGGACGCCTCGATGTACCTGATGTCCTGGTACTACGCCTGGGGCGGCGCCACCGACACCTCGGCGGGCTGGGCCTGGCGCATCGGCTCCAGCCATGCGCACGGCGGCTACCAGAACCCGATGGCCGCGTACGCGCTGAGCGCCTACGCCGACCTGAAGCCCAAGTCGAGCACGGGTGCCGCCGACTGGGGCACCTCGCTGACCCGGCAGATCGAGTTCTACCGCTGGCTCCAGTCCAACGAGGGCGCCATCGCGGGCGGTGCGACGAACAGCTGGGCGGGCCGTTACGCGACCCCGCCGGCCGGCAAGTCCACCTTCTACGGCATGTACTACGACCAGCAGCCCGTCTACCACGACCCGCCGTCCAACCAGTGGTTCGGCTTCCAGGCGTGGTCGATGGAGCGGGTGGCCGAGTACTACCAGCAGACGGGGAACGCGGCCGCGAAGACCGTCCTCGACAAGTGGGTGGACTGGGCGCTGGACCACACCACCATCAACCCCGACGGCACCTACCAGATCCCGTCGACCCTCCAGTGGTCCGGCCAGCCCGACACCTGGAACGCGTCAAGTCCCGGCTCCAACAGCGGACTTCACGTCACCGTCGCCGACTACACCAACGACGTCGGTGTGGCCGCCGCGTACGCCAAGACCCTGACGTACTACGCGGACCGCTCCGGTGACACCGCTGCCGCCACCACGGCGAAGGCACTCCTCGACGGCATGTGGGACAACCACCAGGACGCCCTGGGCATCGCCGTTCCGGAGACCCGCTCCGACTACAACCGGTTCGACGACGGGGTGTACGTCCCGTCCGGCTGGACCGGGACGATGCCGAACGGTGACGCCATCAACTCGTCGTCGACCTTCGACTCCATCCGGTCCTTCTACGAGGACGACCCGGCCTGGTCGAAGATCGAGGCGTATCTGGCGGGCGGTGCGGCGCCGTCGTTCACGTATCACCGGTTCTGGGCCCAGGCGGACATCGCCCTGGCCATGGGTTCGTACGCGGAGCTTCTCGAATAGCCCCCGCGAAGCGTTCCGCGAGAAGGCCGGTGGTCCAAGTGCGGGCCGTCTGTGGCTGGTCGCGCAGTTCCCCGCGCCCCCAAAGGGGCGCGGGGGGCACCGCCCCTTCTCCGGAACCGCTTAAAAGGCTCCGCGTACGAGGTCTCGCCACCTGACGGTGAGGCCGACTCGCCGGGCGGCCCCCTCCCGCACTGGGGGTCGCCCGGCACCTCTCGCCTCATATAGCAAGCGCTTGCCTTTCGCACCTTCCCCTCCTCCTCCCCCCACGTCCCGGAAAGGACCCCCGTGCGAAGAACACGCATCCTCACGGCCGTGCTGGCGCTCGCGGCCGGCCTGCTCGCGGGCACCCCGCCCGCGCTGGCCGCCGACAGTACGAGAACGGCCATCGCCGCCGACACCTACACCTGGAAGAACGCCCGGATCGACGGCGGCGGATTCGTCCCCGGCATCGTCTTCAACCGCAGCGAGAAGAACCTGGCCTACGCCCGCACCGACATCGGCGGCGCCTACCGCTGGGTGGAGTCGAGCAAGACCTGGACGCCACTGCTGGACTCGGTCGGCTGGGACGACTGGGGGCACACGGGGGTGGCGAGCCTGGCCTCCGACTCCGTGAACCCGGACCGGGTGTACGCCGCGGTCGGCACGTACACCAACAGCTGGGACCCCGGGAACGGGGCGATCCTGCGCTCCTCCAACCGGGGCGCGAGCTGGCAGAAGACCGACCTGCCGTTCAAGCTGGGCGGCAACATGCCGGGGCGCGGCATGGGCGAGCGGCTGGCGATCGACCCGAACAAGAACAGCGTGCTGTACCTGGGCGCACCCAGCGGCAAGGGACTGTGGCGGTCGACGGACTCCGGCGCGACCTGGTCGCAGGTCGCGAACTTCCCCAACGTCGGCAACTACGTACAGGATCCGAGCGACACCTCCGGCTACGCCAGTGACAACCAGGGCATCGTCTGGGTCACCTTCGACGAGCGCACGGGCACCTCGGGCAACGCGACGCAGACGATCTACGTCGGGGTGGCCGACAAGGACAACGCGGTCTACCGCTCGACGGACGGGGGCGCGAGCTGGTCGCGGCTGGCCGGGCAGCCGACCGGATACCTCGCGCACAAGGGCGTACTGGATACCGTCAACGGCTATCTGTACATCACCTACAGCGACAAGGGCGGTCCCTACGACGGCGGCAAGGGCCGGCTGTTGCGGTACGCGACCTCGACCGGTACATGGACGGACATCAGCCCGGTCGCCGAGGCCGACACGTACTACGGCTTCAGCGGGCTGAGCGTCGACCGGCAGGATCCGGGCACCGTGATGGCGACGGCGTACAGCTCCTGGTGGCCCGACACCCAGATCTTCCGCTCCACCGACAGCGGCGCGACCTGGACGAAGGCCTGGGACTACACGTCGTATCCCAACCGTTCCGACCGCTACACGATGGACGTGTCGTCCTCGCCCTGGCTGACCTGGGGCGCCAACCCCTCACCGCCCGAGCAGTCGCCGAAGCTCGGCTGGATGACGGAGGCGCTGGAGATCGACCCGTTCGACTCCGACCGGATGATGTACGGGACGGGCGCGACGGTCTACGGCACGGAGAACCTGACGAACTGGGACTCCGGCAGCCAGTTCACCGTCAAGCCGATGGTGCAGGGGCTGGAGGAGACCGCGGTCAACGACCTCGCCGCTCCCCCGTCCGGCGGCGCCCAACTGTTCAGCGCCCTGGGGGACATCGGCGGTTTCCGGCACACGGACCTGACCAAGGTGCCGGCGATGATGTACACCCAGCCGAACTTCACCACGACGACCAGCCTGGACTTCGCCGAGACGAACCCGAACACGGTGGTCCGGGTGGGCAACCTCGACTCGGGTCCGCACATCGCGTTCTCGACGGACAACGGCGCCAACTGGTTCGGCGGGACGGATCCTTCGGGGGTCAGCGGGGGCGGCACCGTCGCTGCGGCCTCGGACGGCAGCCGCTTCGTGTGGAGTCCGGAGGGCACCGGTGTGCAGTACGCGACGGGCTTCGGCTCGTCCTGGGCGGCGTCGAGCGGGATCCCGGCCGGCGCGATCGTGGAGTCCGACCGGGTCGACGCGAAGACCTTCTACGGCTTCAAGTCCGGGAAGTTCTACGTCAGTACGGACGGCGGCGCGACCTTCACGGCCTCGGCGGCCACCGGGCTCCCGAGCGGCGACAGCGTCCGCTTCAAGGCGGTGTCCGGCACCAAGGGCGATGTGTGGCTGGCCGGCGGTGCGACGGACGGCGCGTACGGTCTGTGGCACTCGACGAACGGCGGTACGTCCTTCACCAAGCTGTCCAATGTCGAGCAGGCCGACGCCATCGGCTTCGGCAAGGCGGCGACGGGAGCCTCGTACCAAACCCTGTACACCAGCGCGAAGATCGGCGGGGTACGCGGCATCTTCCGGTCCACGGACCAGGGTTCGACCTGGACACGCATCAACGACGATGCTCACGAGTGGGGTTGGACGGGCGCGTCGATCACCGGTGACCCGCGGGTGTACGGGCGGGTCTATGTGTCGACGAACGGCCGTGGCGTCATCTACGGCGACTCCTCCGACGCGGGCGGCGGTGACGGCGGTGGCGGCACCGACCCCACACCGACACCCACGGGTGCCTGCGCGGTGACGTACAAGATCACGAACCAGTGGTCGGGCGGCTTCCAGGCGGACGTCCAGCTCAGCAACACCGGCTCGAGTGCCTGGAGCAACTGGTCACTGGGCTGGACCTTCCCGGGCGGCCAGACGATCGGCCAGCTGTGGAACGCCGAGTACACCCAGTCGGGTTCGGCGGTGACGGCGAAGAACATCACCTGGAACGCGAACGTGGCGGCGGGCTCCTCCGTGAGCTTCGGCTTCACGGGAAACTGGTCGGGGACGAACACGAAACCGACGGCGTTCAAGCTGGGTGACCAGTCCTGCACGGTCCTCTGAGCGAACGGCACACGAGGAGGCCCCGTCCGATCCCGGACGGGGCCTCGTCGTGTGTTGGTCAGGGGGTGTAGACGGTCGGCCGCGGTGCCGTGGGCATTCCGTTGCCGATGTAGAAGCTCGGGTGCGGGGGCTGGTTGTAGGCGGTGTTCTGCCAGGCCAGACCCGTGCGGTACATCGTGTCGTGGAGCAGGGTCGTGATCTTCGTGGTGGTCTCGTACGGCGTGGAGTAGATCCGCAGGGCCGTGTTGTCGGAGGTCGGCCAGACGACCTCCTCGCGCCAGTCGCCGAAGAGGTCGCCGGACAGGGACGGGGTGGCCTTGGTGCTGTTGTTGGAGTGGACGCTCGCGCCGGTCAGCAGACGGGTGTCGGAGGAGGTGCCGTACTTGTCGATGTGGGTGCCGTCGAGGAGTTCGCGGGTGGTGTCGCCGTCCCACCAGGAGAGGAAGTTGACCGACGACGGTTCGCGGCCCTTCGTCGCGCCGGCCTCGTCGCGGATGGAGGAGTCGGAGGCGGACCAGACCTCGGCGCCGTCGTTGCCGGCGTAGATGTCACCCGCGACGCCACGACCGTTGTCGCAGCAGGCGGCCAGCTTCCAACGGACCGCTCCTGTGGCGGGGTTGATGTAGAGCTCGGCGGGCTGGGAGGCCGACTCCGAGACCTTGAAGTACTCCAGGCCGGACGTCGAAGGGTCCAGGTCGCCCAGATGCTGCGCGTCGCCGTGGCCCGTCTTCGTCGTCCACAGACCGTTGCCGTTGTCGTCCACGGCCATCGCGCCGTACACGATCTCGTCCTTGCCGTCGTTGTCGACGTCCCCGACGGACAGACTGTGCGAGCCCTGACCGTCGTACCCCTTGCCGGAGTTGGTGGAGGAGCTGGTGTCGAAGGTCCAGCGGCGGGTGAAGGTTCCGTTGCGCCAATCCCAGGCCGCGAGCACCGAACGGGTGTAGTAGCCCCGCGCCATGATCAGCGAGGGCCGGGCGCCGTCCAGATACGCCGTGCCCGCGAGGAAGCGGTCGACGCGGTTGCCGTACGAGTCTCCCCACGAGCTCACCGTGCCGCGGGCCGGGACGTAGTCGACGCTCTGCATCGCCTTGCCGGTCTGGCCGTTGAACATGGTCAGGTACTCGGGCCCGGAGAGGACGTACCCGCTGGAGTTGCGGTAGTCGGCCGACGAGCTGCCGATCACCGCGCCCGTCCCGTCGACGGTTCCGTCCGCGGTCTTCACGGCGACCTCGGCCTTGCGGTCACCGTCGTAGTCGTACACCTGGAACTGCGTGTAGTGCGCGCCGGAACGGATGTTGCGGCCCAGGTCGATGCGCCACAGCCGGGTGCCGTCGAGCTTGACGCCGTCGAGGATCGTGTTGCCGGTGTACCCGGACTGGGAGTTGTCCTTGGCGTTGGTGGGCTGCCACTTCAGCACGAAGTCCAACGCCCCGTCACCGTCGAGATCCGCGACGGAGGCGTCGTTGGCCTCGTAGGTGTAGGCGACGCCGTCGGGGGTGGTGCCGCCCGCGGGCGGGCTGATCGGCACGTCCTTGTAGCCGGTGCGGAACTGGATCGCGTGCACCGAGTCGGCCTGCTCCACACCGCCGACGATCGCGCGGACCGTGTAGTCGGCCTGGGACGGGGCGCCGGAGTGGAAGTAGTTGGTGGAGCCGGTGACGGGCGTCGCGTTGACCTTCGTACCGGCCCGGTAGACGTTGAACGACACGTCGTTCGCGTCGGTGCCGAGCCAGCGCCAGCTGACCAGGTTGCCGGCGTCGGTGTGGACGCTGACGACACCACGGTCGAGTGCCTCCACCTGCCGGGCCGTCGCGGCCTCGGCCGTGCCGGTGGCGAGCTGGGTGAGGCCGGCGGCGACGAGTGCCGTGGCGGCGGTCAGCGCGGAGAGGACGGCCCTTCGTCTGCGGCGCGGGGGCGGATGCGGGTGCGGGTGCTGCACGAGACGTACCTCCTGGGAGGACGGACGGGGGTCCGTGAGGACGTGCGGATTCCGTTCCTCAGTGGCCGCCGCGTGCGCTGGGGTTGCCGTACATTTCGGCCAGTTCCGCCGCCGTGCGGGCGAGCCGCTCGCGCAGCTCGGGCGGCTGGAGGACCTCGATGTCCGTGCCCATGCGCAGGAATTCGCCGAGGGCGTGGTCGACGGACTCGATGGGGACCGTGGCCACAGTTCTCCCGTCCTCGTCGGTACGGACGTCGGCCGCCCTGGCGAGGGTCACGCCCGGTGCCAGCCGCACCACGGCCTCGCCCCGGTACAGCCGCTCGTGGAAGTCCCGCTGGTACGCCGCCCAGTAGGCGGCCAGGTCGAAGTCGTCGGGGCGCGTGAACTCTGAATCGGCCGCGGTGAGTTGGAGAATCTGGTCGACCCGGAAGGTGCGCGGCCCGGGACCGGCGACGACGTACCAGCGCCCCGCCTTCAGCACCAGCCCGTACGGCTCCAGCCGACGCTCCACATCGGTCGGCGCACGCCAGCGACGGTATACGATATTCAGTACACGGTTGTTCCACACCGCGTCGGCGACCGCCGGCAGATACGGCGTCTCCTCCGCCTCCGCGTACCAGCCGGGCGCGTCCAGATGGAAGCGCCCGCTGATCCGGTCGGCGTGCGCCCGCAGCTCCACCGGCAGCGCCGCCCGCACCTTGAGCTGCGCCGCCGCCAGCACCGACCCCAGACCGAGCTCGGCGGCCGGACCGGGCACACCCGCGAGGAACAGCGCCTCGGCCTCGTCGGCGGTGAGCCCGGTCAGACGGGTGCGGTAGCCGTCGAGCAGGCGGTACCCGCCGGCGTGGCCCGCGTCGGCATACAGCGGGACCCCGGCCGCACTCAGCGCCTCCACGTCCCGGTAGACCGTACGTACCGACACCTCCAGCTCCTCCGCGAGCTGGGCGGCGGTCATCCGCCCCCGGGTCTGGAGCAGAAGCAGGATCGAGACGAGCCGACTGGACTTCACCACCACAGAATCCCAGACTTCACTGACACAGGATGTCAGTGAAGCGGTCCTAACGTCCCGGCATGAGCTTCACCGAGAAACTCCTCACCGTCCCCCCACCCATCGAGGTGGGCGGCCGGCACATCAAGCGCTACCACGTCACCGCCGACCCGGCGGGCATCGCGCCCGACGTGGAGAAGGCGGCGTACGAGATCCTCCCGGAGCTGCTGCCGGAGCCGGACGGCACCCCGCCCGCGACCTTCGTCGTCCTGCACCGGGGCGGCGACGACGGCGCCTACCTCAACGCCTACAGCTGGGTGTGGGACAACGTCCTGCACTTCCGCGGCGCCTCCGCGGGCCAGCCCGTGCTCGGCTGCCCCGACCGCGACCCCACCCACTTCATCGCGCCCGACCTGCCGTGGATCGGCTGCGTCTGGGAGCTCCCGCCGATCCTGCACGAACGGGACGCCTGGGTGCGGCATCTGCTGGCCCCCGAAGTCCCGGACCTGGCCGCCTACCTGGCCGACTCCCTGCCCGAAGGAACCACGGGGGACCGCGCATGAGCAGCCCGCACGACTTCGACTTCTTCCACGGCGATTGGCAGGTCCTCAACCGCCGCCGCACCGACTTCCTCGACCCGGACAGCGCCTGGGAGGAGTTCCCGGCGACCAGCCGCTGCTGGCCGCTGTTCGACGGCTCCGCCAACGTCGACGAGATCGACATGCCGCATCTCGCCGCGAAGGGCGCGACCCTGCGGCTGTTCGACCGGGAGAGCGGGCAGTGGTCGCTGAACTGGGCCTCCAGTCGCAGCGGCACCCTCTTCCCGCCGGTCTTCGGCCGGTTCCACGGGGACCGCGGCGAGTTCCACGGCGACGACCGTCACGACGGCAAGGACGTGCGGGTCCGCTTCGTCTGGTCCGACGTCTGCGACACCGGGGCCCGCTGGGAGCAGGCCTTCTCGCTCGACGGCGGGGACACCTGGCTGACCAACTGGGTCATGGAGTTCACCCGGGCTTCCTGAAGGCCCGCAGCGCGAACACCGGGTCGGCACGCGGCCGGTCCTGGTCCGGCAGGGCCTCAAGCCGGGCGGCGAGCGCGTCGGTGCGCGGGTCGCCCGGCGGCAGCAGGGTGAACCAGCCGCGCCGCAGGTCGGCGGCCGTACGGCGAGGGCTGCGGCCCTGCCCCCGGCCCGGAAACCGGGCCCGCCCGGCATCGACCAGGCCCTGCGCGGCGGCGTACGTCTCGACGCGGGGCTCGGCGTCCGGGGCGGGCCGGCGGGGGCGCGGGGCGAGGACGGCGTCGATGTCGCTGCCGACGTCGTGCGCGGCGGCCTTGTCGACGGTGGTGACGTACACACCGCCGGGCCGCAGCACCCGGGCGCACTCGGCGACGATGCTGCGCACGTCCTCGGCGTCGTCGACGAGATGCAGCAGCCACACACTGGTCACCGCGTCGAACACCCCGTCGGGGAAGGGCAGTCGGCGGCTGTCCGCGAGGACGATCGACCCCGGCAGACGGGCCGCGGCCATCCGCGCCATGCCGTACGTCAGGTCGGCGCCCGCCACCCGCAGCGCGGGCCGTGCCCCCGCGAGCCGCCGGGTGACGATCCCGGTGCCGCAGGCCACGTCGAGCAGGTGGCGGGCGCCCTCGGGGACGAAGCCCAGGACGGCGCCGGCGGCCGCGGCGGCGCGAGGTTCGCCGCCGCGGGTGATGTCGTAGGCGTCGGCCTCCTTGTCGTAGTCCAGCACCTCACCGGGCTCCGTGGCCGGGGGCGAGCGCCTCCACCTTCTGGGCGAGTTCGAAGTCCTTCTCGGTCACCGCGCCGCCCACGCTGTGCGTGTTCACGGTCAGGGACACCGTGTTGTAGCCGAGCGTGAGGTCGGAGTGGTGGTCGAGCTCCTCCTGGACCTGGGCGATGTGGACGACCATCGCCGTGGCCGCGAAGTGCGAGGACAGACCGTAGGAACGGGCGAGGCGGTCTCCGTCGAGCGACCAGCCCGGCAGTTCCGCGAGCCGGTCCTCGATCTCCTTCTGCGACAGCGGTTCGAGGGGCATGACGCTGCTCCTTCCTGGACTGCGGGTTCTCCTTCAGCGTGCCACACGGAGCCCGCCGAAGCCCTGGTCACAAGGGTCCTCTTCCCCGACGTACCCCTTCGTCGTCTACGGTCCTCGTATGACCACCACTGCCGCCGACAAGGGCGTCGGCCCCCTGCTGCGAACCTGGCGGGAGCAGCGCCGGGTCAGTCAGCTGGAGCTGGCGCTGCGGGCCGACTCCTCCGCCCGGCACATCAGCTTCATCGAGACGGGCCGCTCCCGGCCGAGCGAGGAGATGGTGCTGCGGCTGGCCGAGCATCTGGACGTCCCCGTGCGGGAGCGCAACGCGCTGCTGCTGGCGGCGGGATACGCCCCGCGTTACTCGCAGACCCCGCTGGACGACCCGGCGCTGGACTCCGTGCGTGCGGGCATGGAGCGTCTGATCCAGGGCTACGAGCCTTATCCGGCGCTGGTGTTGGACGGGATGTACAACGTGCTCGCGGCCAACCGGGGCATCCTCATGCTGCTCGACGGCATCCCGGAGTCCCTGCTCGAGCCCCCGCTGAACGCGATGCGGCTGACGCTGCATCCCGAGGGCATGGCCCCTCGGATCCGCAACCTCGGTGAGTGGCGCGGGCATCTGCTCGCGCAGATGGAGCGGCAGATCGCGCTGCACCGCTCGCGGCCGCTGCGGGAGCTGTACGAGGAGGTGGCGGCGTATCCCGTGCCGGACACCGGTTCCGGTGAACCGCTGGAAGAGGCACCGTACTTCGCGCTCCCGATGCTGATCGAGCACGAGGGCCGGGTGCTGTCGTTCATCTCCTCCATCTCCACCTTCAACACCCCCATGGACGTGACCGTCGCCGAGCTGGCCATCGAGACGTTCCTCCCGGCCGACCCGGCGACGGTCAAGTACCTTCAGTCACTGATGTCCTGACGGGCCTTCAGGGAAACGTGCTGGAGGACGGCGAACCCGGCCACGGTCAATGCCTGCACGACGGTCCACACGGCGCCCGCCGTCGAAGGAGTCAGCCACAGGACCAGGGCGAGGCAACTGACCACGGCCCAGGCAAGGTTGACCTCGACGACGGCCCGGACCGGCAGCGCGGCCGGGCGGGCCCGGGATGCCAGCAGGCCGACGGCCGCGGCGTACACCGCCAGGAACGCCCCGAGTGCGAGCAGCAGCGTGGAGTCGACCCCCGACAGGCGGCCCAGCGGCCCGGAGAGGGCCAGGTAGGCGAGGGCGTTGGCGCCGGTCACGACCGCGTCGAGGGCGAGGAAGCGCCGCAGCGCGGTGTGCGCGTCGCCGGTGCGGACAAGAGCGGACAGCTGGGTGGCGGACATGGCGAATCACCCTCCGACGGGGTCGATTTGGGGCTCTGGGAGAAGACGGGACCCGGGTTCCGGACCGGAGTGCGCCGGCCCGGAACCCGTTGTCACCACGATCCCGCCACCGGCCGGCACCGTCGATTACCCCCGAAGTAATGCCACACGTGGCGAGCGCCTCACCCCCGACCCTGTGAGACCGGAAGCGGAACATGGCACACTGCCCTGCATACTTCGGCGCGTAGGGGAGGCGTGGCGTGAGTGAGCGGCGGCCTGCGCCCACCGTGGGTCAGGTGGTGCTCGGCAGACGGCTCCAGGAATTGCGGGAGGCGGCCGGGCTCAAGCGCGAGGAGGCCGCGAAGGTCCTCCGCGTGGCGCCCGCGACCGTGCGGCGCATGGAGATGGCCGAGGTCGCGCTGAAGATCCCCTACGTGCAGCTGCTGCTGTCCACGTACGGCGTCTCGGAGGAGGAGACGGACGCCTTCGTCGCGCTGGCCGAGGAGGCGAACCAGCCGGGCTGGTGGCAGCGGTTCCATGATGTGCTGCCGGACTGGTTCAGCCTGTACGTGAGCCTGGAGGGTGCCGCCCGCATCATCCGCTCCTACGAACCGCACTTCGTGCCCGGCCTGTTGCAGACCGAGGCGTACGCGCGCGCCGTGATGGAGGCGGGCACGATCGCGCAGCAGGGCTCCGACACCATCGAGCGGCACGTGTCCCTGCGGATGACCCGGCAGCAGCTTCTGGAGAAGCCCGATTCGCCCCACCTGTGGGTGATCATGGACGAGACGGTGCTGTGCCGGCCGGTCGGACAGGGCGGCGAGATCATGCGGGAACAGCTCGACAGGCTCCTGGAGTTCGCCGAGCGCGACCGGGTCACCCTGCAGATCGCGGAGTTCGCCGCCGGCCCGCACCCGGGGACGTACGCGCCCTTCTCGCTGTTCCGTTTCGCCGAGCCGGAACTGCCCGACATGGCGTTCACCGAGTATCTGACCGGCGCCCTGTACCTGGACTCCCGCGCGGAGGTCTCCGCGCATCTGGAGGTCCTGGACCACATGACGGCGCGCGCCGCGTCGGCCGAGCGCACCAAGAAGATCCTGCGGGAGCGCCGCGCGACCTATTGAGCCACGCACCACCCGGGCCGCGCACGGCAACCTTCCCGCCACCCCCGACGACTCCCGAGCAGACCCCCGTCAGGCACCGCGCACCGAGGAGAAGACACCGCATGACCGGATCCGGATCCGAAGCCGCGCCCACCACCGTCGACACCAGCCGGCCGCATCCGGCGCGGGTGTACGACTGGTGGCTGGGCGGCAAGGACAACTACCCGGTGGACGAGGCGCTGGCCCGAAGGATCCTCGCCACGGACGGCACCGCGGTGCGCGGGGCGCGCGCCAACCGCAGGTTCATGCACCGGTCAGTGCGGACGGCCGCCGAGGCCGGGATCCGCCAGTTCCTGGACATCGGCACCGGCATCCCCACCGAGCCGAACCTCCACCAGGTGGCCCAGGAGGTCGCCCCGGAGTCGAGGGTCGTGTACGCCGACAACGACCCGATCGTCCTCAGGCACGCCCAGGCGCTGCTGCACAGCACCTCCGAGGGCGCCACGAACTATGTGCACGCCGACGTCCGGGACCCCGACACCACCCTGCGGCTTGCCGCGGAGACCCTGGACTTCGCGCGGCCCGTCGCGCTGTCCCTGGTGGCGCTCACCCACTACCTGGACGGCGAGCCCGACGGCGACGACGTGTACGGCCTGCTCGCGCGGTACGTCGGCGAGCTCGCGCCCGGCAGCCTCGTGATCCTGTCCCAGGTCACCCCCGACCTCAGCCCGGAGGCGATCGCCAGGGCCGCGGAGCACTTCCGGGCCGGCGGCACACCGTTCCACCCGCGTTCCCTGGCCGAGTTCTCGCGCTTCTTCGACGGTCTGGAGCTGCTCGGTCCCGGCGTGATCCCGGTCTCCGGCTGGCGCCCTGGCCCCGAGGACGTGGCCGCCCAGGCGGAGGGCATCGTGCCGGTCTACGCGGGGGTCGCCCGCAAGGTGTGACCTGACCCGAACGGGTGCCGCCGACGGGTGCGCTCCCCTGCCCAGCCCTAGCTTCGAGAAGCACGGGCAAGCAAGGGAGCGCATGTGACCGACACCCAGACACCGCCCTCGGAGCCGGGTGCGGCGCTGCTGCGGGCCGGGAGGTTCTTCCGGCCCGGCACGCCCGCGTCCGACCTGCACAGCATCGGGCTGACGGGTGGACGCGAGGCGGACGCCTTCTACCGGGACCGCTGGAGCCACGACAAGGTCGTGAACTCCACGCACGGTGTCAACTGCACGGGTTCGTGCCGCTGGAAGGTGTACGTCAAGGACGGCATCATCACGTGGGAGACCCAGCAGACCGACTACCCGAGCGTCGGCCCCGACCGCCCCGAGTACGAGCCGCGCGGCTGCCCCCGGGGCGCCGCCTTCTCCTGGTACACGTACTCCCCCACCCGGGTGCGCTACCCGTATGTCCGCGGTGTCCTCCTGGAGCTGTACCGAGAGGCCCTGGGCCGCCTCGGTGACCCTGTCCTCGCCTGGGCCGACATCCAGGGCGACCCCGAGCGCCGCCGCCGCTACCAGCAGGCCCGCGGCAAGGGCGGCCTGGTGCGCGCCACCTGGGACGAGGCGGTGGAGATCGTCGCGGCCGCACAGGTCCACACGATCAAGACGTACGGCCCCGACCGCATCGCCGGCTTCTCGCCCATCCCGGCGATGTCGATGGTGTCGCACGCGGCGGGCGCCCGGTTCCACTCCCTGATCGGCGCCCCGATGCTGTCGTTCTACGACTGGTACGCCGACCTGCCCGTGGCCTCCCCGCAGGTCTTCGGCGACCAGACCGACGTCCCGGAGTCGGGCGACTGGTGGGACGCCGCGTATCTGATGATGTGGGGCTCGAACGTCCCGGTGACCCGCACCCCTGACGCGCACTGGATGGCGGAGGCCCGTTACCGGGGCCAGAAGGTGGTCGTGGTCGCGCCCGACTACGCCGACAACGCCAAGTTCGCCGACGAGTGGCTGCACCCGCACCCCGGCACGGACGGCGCGCTGGCCCTCGCCATGGGGCACGTGATCCTCAAGGAGTTCTTCGTCGACCGCGAGACACCCTTCTTCGCGGACTACGTACGGAAGTTCACCGACCTTCCCTTCCTGGTGACCCTCACCGAGAAGGACGGCGGCTACGTCCCGTCCAAGTTCCTGCGCGCCACCGACCTCGGTCAGGAGGGCGAGGGCGCGGAGTGGAAGACGGTCGTGCTGGACGCGGCCAGCGGCCGCGCGGTCGTCCCCAACGGCTCCCTGGGCTTCCGCTGGACCGAGTCCGGCAAGGGCCGCTGGAACCTCGAACTCGGCCCGATCGAGCCGACGTTGACCCTGCACGGGCAGAAGATCTCCCGGGGCGTCGAGGTGCTGCTCCCGCGCTTCGACACCGAGGGCGGCGAGCACGGTCAGGGCCGCGGCGACGTCGTACGGCGCGGTGTCCCGGCGACCCGGCTGGGCGGCCCTGACGGGCCCCTGGTGACGACTGTCCACGATCTGCTGCTGGCGCAATACGGTGTGCGGCGACCCGATCTCCCCGGCAGCTGGCCCGCCTCCTACGAGGACGCCGAGGCACCCGGCACCCCCGCCTGGCAGGAGGTGCACACCTCCGTCCCGGCCGCCAAGTGCGTCAAGATCGCCCGCGAGTTCGCGCGGACCGCCGAGCGCTCCAAAGGCCGCTGCATGATCCTGATGGGCGCCGGCACCAACCACTGGTTCCACTCCGAGACGATCTACCGCTCCTTCCTCGCCCTGCTCCAGCTGACCGGCTGCCAGGGCCGCAACGGCGGCGGCTGGGCGCACTACGTCGGCCAGGAGAAGTGCCGCCCGGTCACCGGCTGGGCGACGCTGGCCGCCGCCTCCGACTGGTCGCGGCCGCCACGGCAGATGATCGGCACGGCCTACTGGTTCCTCAACACCGACCAGTGGCGCTACGACCACTTCAGCGCCGACGTGCTCGCCTCGCCGCTCGGTGAGGGCCGGTTCACGGGCATGACGGGCGCCGACTGCCTGGCCCTGTCGGCGCGTTCGGGATGGATGCCGTCGTATCCGACCTTCGACCGCAACCCGCTGGAGCTGGGCGAGGCCTTCGGCGACCCGGTGGCGAAGACGGTGGCCGAACTCCGGGCGGGAACACTGAACTTCGCGTGCGAGGACCCGGATGCCCCCGGCAACTGGCCGCGCGTGCTGACGCTGTGGCGGGCCAACCTGCTCGGCTCGTCGGCGAAGGGCGCCGAGTACTTCACCAAGCACCTGCTGGGCACGCACTCGTCGTTGAACGCCCAGGAGGCCGGGCCCGACGAGCGGCCCCGGGACGTGACCTGGCGGGACGAGGCCCCCGAGGGAAAGCTCGACCTGCTGCTGTCGCTGGACTTCCGGCAGACCTCCTCCACGCTGCTCTCGGACGTCGTCCTGCCGGCCGCGACCTGGTACGAGAAGCACGACCTGTCCAGCACGGACATGCACCCCTACGTGCACTCCTTCACCCCGGCCGTGGACCCGCCCTGGCAGGCCCGCACCGACTTCGACACCTTCAAGGCGCTGGCCGACCGGCTGAGCGAGATGGCCGTCCTGCACCTCGGCGTCCGCAGGGACCTGGTGGCGACCCCGATGCAGCACGACACCCCGGGCGAGACGGCCCAGCCCGGCGGCGTCGTCCTGGACTGGAAGCGCGGCGAATGCGATCCGGTGCCCGGCAGGACGCTGCCGAACCTCACGGTCGTCGAGCGGGACTACACGGCGATCGGCGCGAAGTTCCGGGCGCTCGGCCCGCTGGTCGAGGAACTGGGCCTGCCCTGCAAAGGCATCGCCCTCAGACCGGACAAGGAGGTCGACCACCTCCGGGAGCTCAACGGGGTGGTCCGCGAGGGCCCCGCCGCGGGCCGCCCGTCCCTGGACACGGCCGTGAAGGCCGCCAACACGATCCTGACCCTGTCCGGCACCACCAACGGCCGTCTCGCCACCCAGGGTTTCCACACCCTGGAGGAGCGCACCGGCCAGGAGATGGCCCACCTGGCCGCCGAGCACGAGGGCAAGCGGATCACGTACGCCGACACCCAGGCGGCGCCCGTCCCGGTGATCACCTCTCCGGAGTGGTCCGGCAGCGAGGCCGGCGGTCGACGGTACACCGCCTTCACGCTGAACACCGAGCACCTCAAGCCGTGGCACACCCTCACCGGGCGCCAGCACTTCTTCCTCGACCACGACTGGATGCACGAGCTCGGCGAGGCGCTTCCGATCTACCGGCCGCCGCTCGACATGAACAAGCTGTTCAACGAACCCGAGCTCGGCCCGAACGGCCAACGGGAAGTGACGGTCCGCTACCTCACCCCGCACAACAAGTGGTCCATCCACTCCGAGTACCAGGACAACCTGTTCATGCTCGCCCTCTCCCGCGGCGGCCAGTCCATCTGGATGTCCCCGCAGGACGCGGACGCCATCGGTGTGCAGGACGACGACTGGATCGAGGCGGTCAACCGCAACGGCGTGGTCGTCGCCCGGGCGATCGTCTCGCACCGGATGCCGGCCGGCACCGTCTACATGCACCACGCGCAGGAGCGCACGGTGAACGTCCCCAGGACGGAGACCACCGGGAAGCGCGGCGGCATCCACAACTCGCTCACCCGTCTGATCCTCAAACCGTCCCATCTCGTTGGCGGCTACGCCCAGTTGAGCTGGGCGTTCAACTACCTGGGTCCGACGGGCAACCAGCGCGACGAGGTGACGGTCATCCGCCGCCGCAGCCAGGAGGTCGAGTACTGATGCGCGTGATGGCCCAAGTGGCGATGGTCATGAACCTCGACAAGTGCATCGGCTGCCACACCTGCTCGGTCACCTGCAAGCAGGCGTGGACCAACCGGCAGGGCATGGAGTACGTCTGGTTCAACAACGTCGAGACCCGGCCCGGCCAGGGCTATCCGCGCCGCTACGAGGACCAGGAGAAGTGGCGCGGCGGCTGGGAGCTGAACAGGCGCGGCGCCCTCAAGCTCAAGGCGGGCGGGCGCTTCCACAAGCTCCTCGGGATCTTCTCCAACCCGAAGCTGCCGGAGATCAAGGACTACTACGAGCCCTGGACGTACGACTACAAGAACCTCACGGACGCCCCGCTCGGCGACGACTACCCGGTGGCCCGGCCGGTGTCGCAGATCGACGGCAAGCCGATGAAGATCGAGTGGTCCTCGAACTGGGACGACAACCTCGCCGGCGCCCCCGCCTACGGCGACCTCGACCCGATGGTCGAGCGCACCCGTCAACAGGCCGCGGACAAGGTGAAGTTCGAGTTCGAGCAGACCTTCATGTTCTATCTGCCGCGCATCTGCGAGCACTGCCTCAACCCGTCCTGCGTCGCCTCGTGTCCCTCGGGCGCGATGTACAAGCGGGCGGAGGACGGCATCGTCCTGGTCGACCAGGACCAGTGCCGGGGCTGGCGGATGTGCGTGACCGGATGCCCGTACAAGAAGGTCTACTTCAACCACCGCACCGGCAAGGCCGAGAAGTGCACGATGTGCTATCCGCGCGTCGAGGTCGGCCTGCCGACGGTCTGCTCGGAGACGTGCGTGGGCCGCCTTCGCTACCTCGGCGTGATCCTCTACGACGCCGACAAGGTGACCGCCGCCGCCTCCACGCCCGATGAGAAGGGCCTGTACGAGGCCCAGTTGGACGTCTTCCTCGACCCCGACGACCGTGCCGTACAACGGGCGGCGGAGGAGGCCGGGATCCCGTACGACTGGATGGAGGCGGCCCGCCGCTCCCCCGTGCGTGCGCTGATCAGCACGTACAAGGTGGCGCTGCCCCTGCATCCGGAGTACCGCACCATGCCGATGGTCTGGTACATCCCGCCGCTGTCCCCGGTGGTGGACGCGCTGACCGAGACCGGTCACGACGGCGAGGACGCCGGGAATCTCTTCGGCGCCATCGACACGCTCCGCATCCCGCTGGAGTACCTCGCGGAGGTCTTCACCGCGGGCGACACCGCCCCGGTGCGGTCGTCCCTGGAGAAGCTGGCGGCGATGCGCGCCCACATGCGCGCGATCAACCTCGGCGAGGACCCGGACCCGTCGGTCACGCAGGCCGTCGGCATGAAGCCCGAGGAGATCGAGGAGATGTACCGGCTGCTGGCGATCGCCAAGTACGAGGACCGCTACGTCATCCCGACCGCGGCCGTCGGTGACGCGCGCCGGCTGGAGGAGTCGGCGATCCCGGACGACTGCAGCCTCGAGTACGACGACGGCCCGGGCATGGGCGGCGACGGGCCGTTCGGCCAGGACTCCGGCCGCAAGCTGCTGCCGGTGGTGTCCGTGGAGAACTTCCACGGTCTGCGCAAACGCCAGACGTCCGACGACCCGGCCGACGCCGAGGAGGTCTGATGCCCTCGTACGCCGTGCTGTACCAGGCAGCCGCGCTCTGTCTGACGTACCCCGACGACGACTTCCGCGCCCGGCTGCCCCTGCTGCGCGAAGCGGCCCCGCAGCTACGGGAGTTCGTCGACCACGCGGCTCTCACCCCGCCGCAGGAGCTGGCCGCGCACTACGTCCAGGTCTTCGACTTCAAGAACCGGCACAGCCTCTATCTGAGCTGGTGGCAGGACGGGGACACCCGCCGACGCGGTATGTCGCTGGTCCGCTTCAAGGAGGTCTACCGCGCCGCCGGACTGGAGTTCACCGGCGAGGAGCTGCCCGACTTCCTGCCCGCGGTCCTCGAGTTCGCGGCCCGCACCGGCAGCACCGACCTGCTCACCGAACACCGGGACGGCCTGGAGCAGCTGCGCTCCCGGCTCACCGGCTTCGGGACACCGTACGCGTCCGTCCTGGATGCCGTATGCGCCACACTGCCGAACGCACACACCGGGGTGCGCTCATGACCACACTCCTCTGGGGCGTCCTGCCGTACGTCGTCTTCGCCCTGCTCGTCGCCGGTCTGATCTGGCGCCACCGCTACGACAAGTTCGGCTGGACGACCCGCTCCTCGCAGATCTACGAGTCGAAGCTGCTGAACATCGCCTCGCCGGCCTTCCATTACGGCATTCTCTTCGTGCTGGCCGGGCACATCGTGGGCCTGTTCGTCCCGATGTCGTGGACGGACGACCTCGGGGTCGGCGAGCACACGTACCACCTGCTCTCGCTCTACGGCGGCACGGCGGCCGGGCTGCTCGCGGTCGGCGGGATCCTGTTGCTCGTATACCGCCGACGGACGAAGGCACCCGTCTTCCGGGCGACGACCGCCAACGACAAGCTCATGTACCTGGTGCTGCTCGGCGCGATCGCGATGGGCATGATCGCCAAACTCACCCACGCCTCCGGCGACGGCTACAACTACCGCGAGTCCATCGGCCCCTGGGCACGCAGTCTGTTCACCCTCCAGCCGGACATCGACCGGATGGAGGGTGTGCCGGTGCTGTACCGGATCCACGCGGTCATCGGAATGGCGCTGATCGCGTTCGTGCCGTACAGCCGGCTGGTGCACATGTTCAGCGCGCCGGTGCAGTACCTGTTCCGCCCGTATGTCGTGTACCGCAGCCGCGACCCCGAGCAGTTGGGGCCGCGGCCGGAGCGGCGGGGCTGGGAGAAGACGGGCTCGTAGAGCGTCAGCCGCCGTCGACGTGGCCGGCCGGGGCGGCGCCGCCGTCGTAGTGGCCGTCCGTGCTGTTGTCGTGGTGGCCGGCCGCGTCCACGGACCAGTCCCGGTTGTCCGGCGTGTCCACGCCTCCGGTCACGCCGACGGCCGCGGCCCCCGCCAGCAGCGAACCGGCCGCCAGAGCCGCTAACCGTGCGCGCCGTGTCCTGTTGTCACCCATGCTCGTGTCCCTCCGTGAAGTCCGGTACGGCCGGCCTCTCAGGCTGCCCCGCCCTTGGGGTCCTTGTCGTCGTCGACGATCTCCGCGTCGACCACGCCTTCCTCCTCGGGAGACGCGGGTTGCTGGTCGGTGGGTTCCGACTGGGCCTGGGCGTACATCGCCTGGCCCATCTTCTGGCTGACGGTGGCGAGTTTCTCGACGCCGGTGCGCAGCGCGTTCGTCTCCGCGTTCTGCTCCAGGAGCGCCTTGAGCTCCGAGATCGCCGACTCCACCTCGGACCTGGTGTCGGCGGGGACGCGTTCCTCGTTGTCACGGATGAACTTCTCGGTCTGGTAGACGAGTTGCTCGGCGTGGTTGCGGGTCTCGGCCGCCTCCCGGCGGTTGCGGTCCTCCTCGGCGTACTGCTCGGCCTCCCGCATCATGCGGTCGATGTCGTCCTTGGGGAGCGCGGAGCCGCCCGTCACCGTCATCTTCTGCTCGCGACCGGTCGCCAGGTCCTTGGCGGAGACGTGCATGATCCCGTTGGCGTCGATGTCGAACGCGACCTCGATCTGCGGGACGCCGCGTGGTGCGGGCGGCAGTCCGGTCAGGTCGAAGACGCCCAGCTTCTTGTTGTACGCGGCGATCTCCCGCTCGCCCTGATACACCTGGATGCCCACCGAGGGCTGGTTGTCGGTCGCCGTCGTGAAGATCTCCGAACGGCGGGTCGGGATCGTGGTGTTGCGCTCGATGAGCTTGGTCATGATGCCGCCCTTGGTCTCGATGCCCAGGGACAGCGGGGTGACGTCGAGCAGCAGGACGTCCTTCACATCGCCGCGGATCACGCCGGCCTGGAGGGCCGCGCCGACGGCGACGACCTCGTCCGGGTTGACGCCCTTGTGCGGGTCCTTGCCGGTGAGTTCCTTGACGAGGTCGGTGACGGCGGGCATCCGGGTCGAGCCGCCGACGAGGATGACGTGGTCGACCGCGGCGAGCTTGATGCCGGCGTCCTTGACGGCCTGGTGGAAGGGGGTCGTGCAGCGGTCGAGGAGGTCGGCGGTCAGCTCCTGGAACTGGGCGCGCGTCATCTTCTCGTCGAGGTGCAGGGGGCCCTCGGCGGAGGCGGTGATGTAGGGGAGGTTGATCGTCGTCTCCGACGAGCTCGACAGCTCGATCTTGGCTTTCTCGGCTCCCTCGCGCAGCCGTTGCAGCGCCATCTTGTCCTTGCCGAGGTCCACGCCGTACTGCCCCTGGAACTTCTTCACCAGGTGCTCCATGACCCGCTGGTCCCAGTCGTCGCCGCCGAGATGGGTGTCTCCGTTGGTCGCCTTGACCTCGATGACGCCGTCGCCGATCTCCAGCAGGGAGACGTCGAAGGTGCCGCCGCCGAGGTCGAAGACGAGGACGGTCTGCTCCTCGCCCCGGTCCAGGCCGTAGGCGAGCGCGGCGGCCGTGGGCTCGTTGATGATCCGCAGCACCTTCAGGCCCGCGATCTCCCCGGCCTCCTTGGTGGCCTGCCGCTGAGCGTCGTCGAAGTAGGCCGGGACGGTGATCACCGCGTCGGTGACGTCCTCGCCGAGATAGGACTCGGCGTCCCGCTTCAGCTTCTGCAGCACCCGCGCGGAGAGCTCCTGCGCCCGGTAGCGGGTGCCGTCGACATCCCCCTGGTCCGGGAAGCGCCAGCTCCCGTCGCCCATGTACCGCTTCACCGAGCGGGCCGTCCGCTCGACGTTCGTCACCGCCTGCCGTTTGGCGACCTCCCCGACGAGCACCTCGCCGTTCTTGGCGAAGGCCACGACCGACGGTGTGGTCCTTGCCCCCTCCGCATTGGCGACGACTGTGGGGTCGCCGCCCTCCAGGACGGCCACCACGGAGTTCGTGGTGCCCAGATCGATCCCGACCGCGCGTCCCATCGCTGTCCCCTTCCGCCAGGGCACTTCCCGGACTCCAGCACAAAACTTGAGTGGGCTGTTGTCAATGCCGCGTACCCATGCCGGGTACCCCGGAAATGGGCGATGCCGCGCCCCTCTCGAAGGGGACGCGGCATCGCGGGACGTACGGGTGTCAGGCGAGCTTCGCCGACAGGGTGATCGGTACGGCCTTGAGGGCCTGGCTGACGGGGCAGTTCACCTTGGCCTGCTCCGCCGCGGCGACGAAGCCGTCCTCGTCGAGGCCGGGCACGGTGCCCTCGACCGTGAGGTGGACGCCGGTGATGCCCTCGCCCGGCTGGAAGGTGACGTCGGCGGAGGTGACGAGCTTGGTGGGCGGGGTGCCGGCCCCCGCGAGGGCGTGCGAGAACGCCATCGAGAAGCAGCTGGAGTGGGCGGCCGCGATCAGCTCCTCGGGGCTGGTCTTGCCGTTGGCCTCCTGGGTGCGGGCAGCCCACGTCACCGGCTGCTCGTCGATGGCGCCGGAGGAGTCGAAGGTGACGACTCCGTTGCCCTCGAGCAGGTTGCCTTCCCAGACGGTGTGTGCGGAGCGCGTGGTAGCCACGGTCAGTCCTTTCGTGTGGTCCCGGTTCCGGGTGATGCACCCCATCCGATCACACTCAGGCGCGGCTCACCCTGAAGACCGGTCCGCGCGGGCTGAAGGGCAGCCGCGCGCCCTCCGGGATCAGATACGCGTGTTCGCGCCGCACCCTCAGGACGTCGCACCAGCCGTCCGTGATCACCAACACGGGCGCGCCGGGCGGGAAGTCGTCGGCGCGGTGCAGCAGGTCGATCCCGGGCTGCAGGACCGTACCGCCACGACCGCGCACCCGCACCCGGCCCGCGATCTCGGTGACCGGCAGATAACCGGCGTCGTACGGGGCCGCGTCACAGAACACGACCCGCGCTGCCGGTACGTCCCGGGCCTCGGCGTACGAGGCGATCGCGCCCAGCGCCTTGCCGAGCAGGGTCCGGTCCATGGACCCGGAGGTGTCCAGGACGACGCCGAAGGTGCAGCGGGCGATCTCCTCGGGCGGGAAGTACCGGCCCGCGCGGGGGATGTCGGGGGTGGACGACTGGCGGCGGGAGGGGCGCGCGTACGTCCGCAGCGGCTCCGGTCGGGGCACGAACTCGTCGAACCAGCGGGCCAGTCGGGCGTCCCACGGCAGCGGCGGGTGGCTGAGCGCGCGGATCTCCTCGACGAGGCCGCCGGGCAGGAACCCGCGGGCCTGCTGCTGATGCAGGTCCAGGCCGTGACCGAGGCCGCGGCGGTAGAACTCGTCGAGGTCGACGTAGTCCCGGGGCGAGCCGAGCGGGCCGCCGAGGACGTCGCCGAGGCCCTTGCCGCGCAGGGTGCCCAGGCGGCGCATCCGGCGCAGGTCGCCGGCGATACGGTCGTAGACCTCCTCCGCGGACAGGTCCCTCAGCCCGGGGTCGAGGAGCAGCCCGTCGGGCATGGTGCCGACCTGCATGTCGACCAGCCAGCCGTTGATGACGTAGTCGCAGGCGACGTTGAACAGGAACGGGTCGCGGGTGCCGCAGCGGTCGCCGTGGCGCAGGGCGGCGTGCAGCATCTCGTGGGCGAGGACGAACCGCCATTCCTCGTCGTCGAGTTCACGCAGCGGGTTGATGTAGATCTCGGCGAGTTCGGCGTTGACCGCGGCGACGGAGATGTCGTGGGCGCGGGCCAGTTCGGCGTCGGCGACCAGGGTGATGCCGGCCGCGATGCCGCCGAGCAGCGGGTAGGAGGAGACGAACCAGCTCAACGCCCGCTCCCACGGCTGGAGTCGGGTCGAGCCGCCGCGCATCGACGTACGGCGGCCGCCCGCCACGTCCATGGCGGTGGCGACGGTACGGGTGAGGGCGTGCGCGAAGTCCAGCTGCCAGTTCTTCGGGGCGCCGCCCATCCACACGTCCCAGGGCACGAGCAGTTGGTCCGGTTCGTGGCCCGCCGTGCCGCAGTGCTCGTACACGGGCGGGATGCCGTCGCGGCGCCAGCGGGCGGCGAGCTGCTCCTCGTCGCCGTCGGGGTAGGACGGCGGCAGGTCCTCGGGGGTGCGGCCGATGGAGAAGCCGAGCAGGAAGCGGTTGACGACGGCGCAGCGGGCGGCCAGTTCGAACCGGTCGGGCTGGGTGCGGCGGCCCTCCTTCGCCGGGACGTGGCCGAAGCCGAGGTGGATGATGCCGTGGGCGACCGCCCAGGCCCAGTCGACGGGGTCGGCGCGACGGGTGGGGTGGACGTGCAGGGTGCCGTCGGAGTCGACGCGGACCAGCCCCGAGGCGGGCGAGTGCGGGCAGTCCTCCTTGCGGCAGGTGCTGAACCCGATCGCGGCGAGGGCCCGGTTGGCCCGCACCAGCCGCAGTCCCTCGGCGAAGGCCTCGGCCGCGAGGTCCTTCTTCGCCGGCTTCGCGGCGCGCGTACGACTCACCGCCACGCCCCCTTCGTCCCGCTCACTGCCGCGCCTCCACGAGGCGCGGCATGTCACGGGCCGCCTCGACCAGGAACCAGGCGGGCAGCAGCGGGTTGCCGTCGGTGTCCGGGGCGATGACGCTCTGCGCGACCTCCACCGAGATCTCGGCGAGCTGCACGAGCAGCGACTTGGCGCGGTACGCCGTCTGCTGGGCGGACGCCGAGAGGTGCTCCTTGCTGGCGGGAAGCTCCTTGACCAGACGGCCGCGGAAGGACTCGGCGAGGTAGTACAGGAGGTCGCGGTCCTCCATGCGGTGCGGCCAGCGGGCGTCGCCCTTGATGATCGCCTCGATGCCGTACTGGCCGCGCACGATCTTGACGTAGCCGCAGAACGCGACGGCGTGCGCGGGGGTCAGCGTGCCGTGCGCGATCACCTTCAGCGTCTCCTCGTCGAGGCCGCGGCCGAAGGAGTGCAGGGCGTCGGAGAGCATGTGCCAGGAGCGGGGCGTGGAGAACGGCTCCTCGGTCTTGGGCGGCTTGGACCACAGGTGGTCGGGCCGGTCGACGAGGTGGTCCAGGACCCAGGGGTGGATGCCGTTGCCCGCGGCCCAGACGAGCCAGTCCTTCGCGGAGGCCTCCAGGTGGACGTGGGCGAGCCGGTTGACCAGCGCGGAGGCGATGGGGCGGGCCAGGGCGTTGTCGGTGGCGCGGTTGCCGGCGCCGATCACGATCGAGCCGGCCGGGAGGTCGTAGGTGCCGATACGGCGATCCAGGATCAGCGAGTAGAACGCCTTCTGCACATCCGGGGTGGCCGCGTTGAGCTCGTCCAGGAACAGGCAGTACGGCTCGTCGCGGGCGATCGCCTCCGGCGGGCAGAACACCGAGCGGCCGTCGCGGATCTGCGGCACGCCGATCAGGTCCTCGGGAGCGAGCTGGGTGCCCAGCAGACTCACGCACTCCAGTCCCAGGGACTCGGCGAACTCCCGTACCAGGGAGGACTTTCCGATGCCGGGGGCGCCCCAGATGAAGACCGGCCGCACGGTCGCGAGACCGAGCAGCAGCTCCGGGATCCGGGCGGGAGTGACGGTGACGGCAGCCTGCACGCAGGGGCTCCAGGGAATGTTCGAGAAGGGCGCGCTGGTGCGCGGGGTCCGATGCGAACAGTGTGTGCGCCGCCGCTGCGGGACGCACACGATTTTCCGGGCCCGCGGCGCGAGGGGCGTACCACCGGAGCCGCTCACGGGTGGGACGGGGCGGCATGGGCGGGGCGCGCGGCAGTGACCGGAATGTGCCCTGGGCAAACGCGTGCCGCGGTGACACGGTGTGCGCGGTCCTCCGTGTGAGCCGCTCCTCCGTTCATGGGGGTATGGAGGAGCGGCAGACCTCGAGAGCTAGGCCGCGCGCCGGTCCTCGTCCTGACGTGTCGTCAAGGGCACCTGGGGGCCGTCCGATTCGCGCAGCCAGCGGCGCAGGACGCGGTGGACGTGCTCGGCGCCGACGAGTTCCTCGGTGTCCGCCACGGGCGCGGACAGCACGACGGGGGACAGCAGGAACGGCCGGCCCTGGGCGCCGCCGAGACCGCCGTGCGAGCCGATCTGCTCCTCGAAGGCGAGGACTTCGCCGTCGACCGGGTCGTACCAGGAGTTGACCATGATGTCGGCGGTGTGCGCGAAGCCGTGCGTGCGGCGTACGACGTCGGCGGCGCCCGGCCCGAAGGCGGCCAACGGGCCCGGTTCCTCGTCGAGTCGGCCGACCGGGATCTCCGTACCGAACGGCCCCAGGACCACTCCCCCGTGCTCCGCGCTGCGTACGAGGAGGAAACCGATGCCCGGGTGGTTGGCGAGCGTGGTCAGCAGGGCCGGGTGGCGGGCGTCGATCTCCTCCTTGGTCATCCGGTGGTGCACGTCCGGGAAGGAGACCAGGCCGAGGTTGCCGGAGGCCAGCACGAGCGGCTCCGAGCGGCGGCGCGAGGGCCGGCGCTGCTCGTCGCGCTCCTCGACGGGGATGCGCAGCGCGGCCCGTACGGCCGCGCGTGCCTCGGCGCCGCTGTGGGTGCGCTGCGCCTTGCGGGGCACCGGCAGTCCGGAGCCCGCCCGCACCAGGTCGCCGAGGGAGAGGCCGTAGCGGGTGCGGAAGGTCTCGCCGGGGCTCTGGCCGTGGTCGGACAGGACGACGATCCGGTACGGGCGCGGGGCGTGCTCGGCGACGTTCTCGATCAACGCGAGGGAACGGTCGAGGCGTTCCAGGACCTTCTCGGCGTCGCGGCTGTGCGGCCCGGAGTGGTGGGCGACCTCGTCGTAGGCGACGAGGTCGGCGTAGACGGCGGTGCGGCCGGCGAGCATGTCGCCCATCACCGCGGCGACGACGACATCCCGTTCGACGACGGTCGCGAAGGCGCGGACGAGGGGGTAGAGGCCGCCGCGCTTGACGCGCGGGCGGGCCCGGCAGGCACGGCTTCTGGTCGACTGGGCGATCTCCCGGCCGACCTCGGCGAAGAACGACAGGGCCGTGCGGACGGCGTTGGCCGGGTCGGAGAAGTACGCGAAGTAGCCCGCACGGGAGCGGGTCTCGCGGCTGCGGCGGCGGGTGGCGATGGACAGCACGAGGGCCTGCTCGTCGGCGCCGCCGCTGAAGAGGTTGCCGCGGCTGGCGCCGTCGGCGCTGAGCAGCCCGCCGTCACCGGTGCGTGCCACCGCCCGGCGCTGGAGCTCGGCGGCGCTGGTGGGGCGGTTGCAGACCATCACCTCCTGGCTGTCCTTCTCGTACCAGCGGAAGGCCGGCACGTCCTCGTTGCTGCCGTGCAGGATCCCGAGCTGGCTGGCGCCGGTCTGGCTGGACCAGTCGGTGCGCCACGGGGTGAGTCGGTGGGTGCCGTCCAGCCACTGGGCGACGGTGGGCATGAGGCCCTTCTTCACCGCCGCTTCCAGGACGTCGTGGCCGACGCCGTCCAGCTGGAGGAAGACCGTCCCCGGCGTGACGGGGCCGGCCGGGCCCGCGCCGCGGCGGCGGTCGGCGAGCCGGTAGAGCCGGCGCCGGTAGGCGTCGTCGTCGCGCACGGCCAGGGCGGCGCCGGTGGCGGAGGCGACGGCCGACATCACGGCGGCGACGACGACCGCGGTCTCCCAGGCGGCCGCGCCGCGCTCGGCCGGGTTCAGCCGGAGTGCCAGCAGGAGCAGGAAACCGTTGAGGACGAAGACCAGCAGACCGAGCACGAGGGCCGGCACCAGCAGCAGGAGACGTACGAGAAGCGGCCAGACCAGCGCCGACAGCACGCCGAAGGCGCCGGCGCCCAGGGCCGCGGTGACCGCGATGTCGGTGGCGCTGTCACCGTCCGCGGACCGGAGCTGGAACTCCGGCAGGATTCCGGCGAGCACGAGCATGGTGACCGTGGAGACCGCCCACACCGCGACGCTCCGCCCCGCCTGACTGGCGACCCGCCGCCAACGCCCGCCTCGCACGCCCCGCACACCTCACGTCCCGGGCCCGTCGTCGGTGCGGGCCTGCACCCACCCTGTCACAACGCACGGAGGCCCCCCGGCGTCCCCGGGCAGGTGTCAGCGGCCGTCGTAGCCCGCGGTCGGCATCGACAGCCGGCGGTGGATCCGGGCCTTCATCTGGGCGTCGTACGACGGTTCGGCGCGCCCCACGGTCTCCACCCGCACCCCGCGACGTGTGCACTCGGCGACGAACTCCTCGACGGAGGACAGGGCGCTCTCCAGGACCCGGTGGCTGGGCGCGACGAACAGGTCGGTGCCGGGCCGTACTCCGTCCCACAGGACGCAGTGGTCGGCGCGCAGACCCCGCACGAGGAGTTCTCTGCTGACGATGTAGCCCCGCTCCGCCGCCCAGCGAGCGCACATCGCGTGCTGGCTGCGGGAGTCCACCAGGAAGGGATCCGCCTCCAGCTCCTCCAACGGCGTCAGACTCGCGATCGCCGTGACGCGCACCGGTCCCATGGCGTCCCCCTCACCTCCGGGTTTCGCCGCCGACCCTACTCCTGCCCGTAGGCTTCGGGGAGTCGCGCGAAGGAGGCAAAGAGGTGCCGGTGGAGATCACCTGGTGGGGTCACGCCACCTGCACGGTCGAGGACTCGGACGTCCGCGTGCTCACCGATCCTCTGTTCGCCCGCCGGCTCGCGCATCTGCGCCGCCGCCGCGGCGCGGTGCCGCCGCCCGCCGCCTGGCACGCGGACGTGGCGCTCGTCTCCCATCTGCACGCCGACCATCTGCACGTTCCCTCGCTGGCCCGGCTCGCACCGGGCACGCGCCTGCTCGTTCCCCGGGGCGCACCCCAGGCCGTGCCGGGGCTGCGCCGGCTCGCCCATCTCCAGGTCGACGAGGTGGCGCCCGGGGACGAGACGGTGATCGGGGACGTGGTCGTACGGACCGTCCCGGCTCGGCACGACGGGCGACGGCTGCCCGTGGGGCCGCACCGCTCCCCGGCGCTCGGCTATGTCGTCGAGGGCGAGGCGCGCACCTATTTCGCCGGGGACACCGGGCTGTTCGACGAGATGGCCAAGGAGGTCGGGCCGGTCGAGGTGGCGCTGCTGCCGGTCGGCGGCTGGGGGCCGTACCTGGGCGAAGGGCATCTGGACGCGGGGCGGGCGGCCGAGGCGCTGGCCCGGCTCGAACCGGTGAGCGCGGTGCCGGTGCACTACGGCACGTACTGGCCGATCGGGATGGACGCCGTGCGCCCCCATGAATTCCACGCCCCCGGCGAGGAGTTCGTGCGACTCTCGGCGGAGCATGCGCCGGGCGTGGCGGTGCATCTGCTGGAGCACGGGCAGAGCGTGCGCCCCAAGGTGGCCCGGTGAGCTGGCTGGCGGCCGCGTCGACGGCGCCGGAGTCGACGCAGCAGGCGCTCGGGTATCCGTCGTTGTTTCTGCTGGTGCTGATCGGGGCGTTGGTGCCGGTGGTGCCGACGGGGGCGCTGGTGAGTTCGGCGGCGGTGGTGGCGTTCCATCAGACGGCGCCCTTCGCTCTGGGCCTGGTGTTCGTGACGGCGTCGCTGGCGGCGTTCCTCGGGGACGCGACGCTGTACTGGCTGGGGCGGCGTGGGATGCGGTCGAAGAACGGGTCGCGGTGGCTGGAGGCGATCCGGTCGCGGGCGCCGGAGGAGCGGCTCGCGCAGGCGCAGGAGAGGC
Organism: Streptomyces sp. NBC_00019; assembly: GCF_045041015.1. Lineage (NCBI taxonomy): Bacteria > Bacillati > Actinomycetota > Actinomycetes > Kitasatosporales > Streptomycetaceae > Streptomyces > Streptomyces sp. NBC_00019. The sequence goes on along the minus strand of NZ_CP108302.1, from coordinate 8,496,598 downwards.
TCGCCGATCACGGGGTGTCCGTTCTGGTGCTGTCCCGGCTCGTGCCGGCCGGTCGCCTTCCGGTGATGCTGGCGTGCCTGATGGCGAAATGGCCGATGCGGAGGTTCGTCCGCGGCAACTTCCCGGCGTGCCTGGCCTGGGCGGTCACCTACCAGCTGATCGGGATCCTCGGTGGGTCGCTGTTCAAGGAGCCTTGGGAGGGGGTGGTGGCTGCGGTGGTGCTGACCGTGGTCATCAGCCTGGCACCCGGGCTGTGGCGGCGGGTTCGGTCTGCCGCTTGATGTGCGTTGCGGGGTGCGGGCTGTGTGTGGTTGATCGCGCCCCGCTGCGGAGCCGCTGATTGACACAGCCCCGCGCCCCTGGGTTGGTCCCCCTGAGCGCCTGCTAATCGAGTACCCGGGATCCTCCTACCGGCAGGTCCCACAGGTCGTCCCTGTTCAGGCCCGCCTTCTCCCACGCCGCCTGCACCCTGGTCAGTGGTTCCAGGACCGGTTCCGCCGACAGGACGAACGTGCCCCAGTGCATGGGTGCCATCCTGCGTGCGCCCAGGTCCTGGGCCGCCCGTACCGCTTCCTCCGGGTCGCAGTGGACGTCGCTGAGCCACCAGCGGGGGTTGTAGGCGCCGATGGGGAGGAGGGCGAGGTCGATGCCGGGGTAGCGCCGGCCGATGTGGGTGAACCAGTGGCCGTAGCCCGTGTCGCCGGCGAAGTAGACGCGCTGTCCGTCCCGGTCGGTGAGGACCCAGCCGCCCCACAGGCTGCGACAGGTGTCGGTGAGGCTGCGCTTGGACCAGTGGTGGGCGGGGACGAAGTCGAGGCGGACGCCGTCGAGTTCGGCCGCCTCCCACCAGTCCAGCTCGGTGATGCGGGTGAAGCGGCGGCGGCGGAACCAGGCGCCGAGTCCGGCGGGCACGAACACCGGGGTGTCGCGCGGGAGTCGGCGCAGGGTGGGGGCGTCCAGATGGTCGTAGTGGTTGTGGCTGATGACGACGGCGTCGACGGGGGGCAGCGCGTTCCAGGCGACACCGACCGGGGTGATACGGGCCGGGGTGCCGAGGATGCGGCGGGACCACACGGGGTCGGTGAGGATCGTCAGCCCGCCGATGCGCACCACCCAACTGGCGTGCCCGGCCCAGGAGACGGCGACCGTGCGCGCGTCCACGCGGGGCAGCGGGACGGGCTCGAACGGCAGGCGCGGGATGTCGGCGAGGCTCTCCCGGTCGGGCCGGACGGAGCCCTCGCGGGCGAACCGGGCCATGGCCTTGAGGCCGGGCAGCGGGGCGGTCAGTCGGTCGTGGAAGGTCCGCGGCCACACCCGGCGTTCGCCCAGCGGCCGGGGTTCGGCGAGCGGCGGGACGGGCGGCGCGAACGGTGACAGGGCCGTCGGCCCGTCGGCGTCCCGGACGGTCGTACTCGTGCTGGTCGACTCGGACTGCTGCGTCATCGAGGAGGCTCCCATCGCTGAGCGTCATCGCGGAGGTCGTCGAGGACCGACTTCAAAGTGATCAACGCGCGTTGCACGTGTGGCAGTTCCAACGGTGAGGGTGAACCGAGGCATTCCTCGAGTTCCGCGTCCGTCCCGGCGAGCAGCGAACCGGTCGACAACCGCACGCGCAGGGCGGCCAGGTCGTCGCCGAAGCGATGGCCGCCCGGGGCGGGCAGGCCGAGCCGGGCCGTGAGGAACTCCTCCAGGTCCTGTGCGTCGCCCACTCCGTGCGCGCCCAGCGCGGTGCGGAACGGGCCGAGGTCGACGTAGAGATGCCGGCCGGCCTGCGGGGGCCGGGCCAGGGCGCCGGCCGAGACGACGGTGGCGTGCGCGGCGGCGGCCACGCGCGCGTGCAGTCGTACGGTGGCCGCCGCGCGCGTGGTGACCGGTTCGGGTTCCGTGAGCGCGTACCCGGCCGCGGCGGCGACGGGGGCGGCGACGCGAGCGCCGAGGGCGGTGAGCACGTCCAGCACGCGCGCGTGGAGGTCGTCGGCGGCCTCGCCCGCGGGGAAGCGGGCGACGGCGGCGGGCCAGCCCGGCGGCACCAGGGCACCGGCCAGGTCGGTGACGACGGTGACCCGCTCCGGCAGCATCTCGGCGGGTCCGATCAGCACGGTGTCGTGCGGGGCGTGCACGGTGTCGCGCCAGGTCTCGTCGCTGACCACATGCAGTCCCTCACCGGCGGCGGCCTCCATGGCCTCGTGGACCACCTCGGGCGGGGCCACCGTGGCGGTGGGGTCGTCGGCTACGGACAGCACGAGCAGCCGGGGGTCGCCGCCCTCGTCACGGACCCGGCGCACGGTCTCCAACAGCGCGTACGGGTCCGGGACCCCGCCGCACTCCGCCGGTGTCCCCACGTGGAACACGGGTCTTCCCAACAGGCGCGCGTACGGCGCCCACCAGGCCGCGCAGGGCCGGGGCACCAGGACGTCCCCGCCGAGGGCGGCGGTCAGGGCGAGCAACAGCGAGGGGGCGCCGGGCGCCGCCACCACACGCTCGGGCCCGGCGGACAGTCCACGCCGGGCCCAGTAGCCGCACGCGGACTCCAGGAGAGCGGGCCCGCCACCGACGGGTTCGCTCCTGCCGAGGGCCGCCGCGGCGGAGAGCACGGCCGACAGTTCGGGGAGCACCGGGAGTCCGTCGGCGGGCAGCGGCGGCCCGAAGCGGACGGGGCCATGGCCTTCGGGATCCGTCCGCCGCATCCGTACCTCCGGGTGAGCTGCTGGGTCGCGGTGCCGTCGGGTGTGCTCCCCGGTTCTCCCTCCGTACGACGGGCGCGGCGCGCTCGGGGTCCGAGTACCCAGGGTGGCGTACGCCGATAGGAATCCGCTCGAGTTGCGCCGGTCACACCCCCGGCTCAGACGTCCGCGCGGGGCTCCTTGCGGCGCACCCGGTACACGGCCCCGCCGAGGGCGCCCGCGATCAGGAGGCCGCCGGAGACTAGGGCCGGTACGGAGTCGGTGAAGGCGCCTCCCTGGCCCGCCTGTACGCCGCGCTGGACGGGGGTGGCGGTGCAGGTCTCGGTGCGCGGCTCCGTGCGCGGCTCCGTGCACGCGTGGCTCTCGCCGCCGTGGGTCACCGTCAAGGTCGCGCTCCACTGCTTGCCCTGCCCGCCGGGCGCGGCCGGACAGGTGCCGTCGACGGTCCACGCGGAGTCCTCGCCGACGTCGGAGCCGACCTCGAGGTCCTGGGCGGAGGCGATCCGGGCGGTCCCGCGGTAGGCGGGCCCGGACACCGCGGCGTCGTTCCCGGCGACCAGCTGGAGCGGCACGGTCTCCTCGTCGAAGGCCTGCGAGGTGGCCTCGATGGTGGCCGGAGCCGTTCCGCCGGTGGAGTCGCAGGTGACCGACACGGTGACGCTGCCGCCCGGCTGGACGGTGCTCGGGCTGACCTCCGCGGCCGGGTCCGCGAAGGCGACCGGCACGGCGACGCCCACGGCGACTCCGGCCAGAACGGCGACGGACAGGGCACGGGCGGTGCGGCGCATGGGGTGGGCTCCTTAGGCCTGCGGCTGCGAGGGCACGCAGCCATCACAGCCCGTCGAACCCGGCCCCGCGCGCGGCCGGACCCCATTAGCGGGACGTGCACAGCCAAGTGGGTGACGTCGGACCCGCCTCCCACCCTCTACGCGACGTCCCTCATCACTTGCTCCCGCACCCGCCCGCAGCACCGGCTGATCAGCCGCGACACATGCATCTGCGAGATCCCCAGCTGCTCGGCGATCCGCGACTGCGTCATGTCGCCGAAGAACCGCATGTACAGGATCGCCCGCTCCCGCTCCGGCAACGCGGCGAGCCGAGGCTTCACGGCCTCCCGGTCCACCACCGTGTCCAGCGCCGGATCCGCCGATCCCAGCGCGTCGCTCAGCGAGTACCCGTCCTCGCTCCCCGGCAGCTCCGCGTCCAGCGACAGCGCGGTGAAGCTCTCCAGCGCCTCGAGCCCCACGAGGACGTCCTCCTCGCTCATGCTCGCGTGCACGGCGATCTCCGCGACGGTGGGCCGCCGCCCGGAGATGGTCTGCGACAGGTCCTGGGAGGCGAAGCGCACGCGGTTGCGCAGGTCCTGGACCCGCCGGGGCACATGCAGCGTCCACATGTGGTCGCGGAAGTGCCGCTTGATCTCGCCGGTGATGGTCGGCACGGCGTAGCTCTCGAAGGCGTTGCCGCGCTCGGGGTCGTACCGGTCGACGGCCTTGACCAGGCCGAGGGCCGCGACCTGGCGCAGGTCGTCGAAGCTCTCGCCGCGGCTGCGGAAGCGGCCCGCGAGCCGGTCGGCCATGGGCAGCCAGGCCTCGATGATCCGGTCACGCAGCGTGTCGTGCTGCGGGCCGGGGGGCAGCGCGGCAAGCCTGCGGAAGGCCTCCGCGGTGTCGGGGGCGTCGTCGTGCGGGTGGTGCTTCGCGCTCACTCGAGGGGACATGGTGCGTCGCATCTCCCTAGTGGGTGCTCTGGGTTGGACGGTCACCGTGGGAGCGCGGCCGTGGCCGGACAGACACAGTCGGGGCGGCCTCGGAGCCTCTCCCACGGACGTGCCTCCTGTCCGAAGCACTGAGGGTGCGCCTGCCCCCGGCCCTGGGCCGCAAACCCGGGCCCAGGTTTTCCGGGAGCCCGCACGGTCACTCGTAAGGCGCCCGTGTTCCCCCGTGTCCGAGAGGTCCGTCCATGAGCACCAAGGTCTCCGACCACGTCCTGCAGCGGCTGCGCGAGTGGGGTGTGGACCATGTCTTCGGTTATCCCGGCGACGGCATCAACGGCCTGCTCGCCGCGTGGGGCCGGGCCGAGAACCGGCCACGGTTCATCCAGTCCCGGCACGAGGAGATGTCGGCGTTCGAGGCGGTCGGCTACGCCAAGTTCAGCGGCCGCATCGGAGTGTGCGCGGCCACCTCGGGACCCGGCGCGATCCATCTCCTCAACGGCCTGTACGACGCCAAGCTGGACCATGTGCCGGTGCTGGCGATCGTCGGCCAGACGCACCGCACCGCGATGGGCGGCTCGTACCAGCAGGAGGTGGATCTGCACACCCTGTTCAAGGACGTCGCCTCGGACTTCGTGGAGACGGTGACGGTCCCCGAGCAGCTGCCGAACGTCCTGGACCGCGCGATCCGCACCGCGTACGCGCGCCGCTGCCCCACCGCGATCATCATCCCGGGCGACGTCCAGGAGCTCGAATACGCGGCCCCCACCCACGAGTTCAAGATGGTGCCGTCCAGCCTGGACCGCAGTTCCTGGACGGCCGTGCCGTCCGAGGAGTCGCTGCTGCGGGCGGCCGAGATCCTCAACTCCGGTGACAAGGTGGGCATTCTGGTCGGCCAGGGCGCCTCGGGCGCGCGGGACGAGGTGGCGCGCATCGCCGAGCTGCTCGGCGCGGGCGTCGCGAAGGCGCTGCTCGGCAAGGACGCGCTGAGCGACGAACTCCCCTACGTCACCGGTTCGATCGGCCTGCTGGGCACCCGTCCGTCGTACGAGCTGATGCGGGACTGCGACACCCTGCTGACCATCGGATCGTCCTTCCCGTACACGCAGTTCCTGCCGGACTTCGGCCAGGCGCGCGGGGTGCAGATCGACATCGACCCGCACATGGTCGGGATGCGTTATCCGTACGAGGTGAATCTCGTCGGCGACGCCAAGGCGACCCTGGAGCGGCTGATCCCGCTGCTGAACGCGGAGCGCGGACGCGAGTGGTACGACACGGTGTGCGACAACGTACGGCGCTGGCGCGACATCATGGAGCGGCGGGCGCATCTGTCGGCGGACCCGATCAACCCGGAGTACGTCGCCCATGTCCTGGACCCGCTGCTGCCCGCGGACGCGGTCATCAGCTCCGACTCCGGTTCCGCGGCCAACTGGTACGCGCGGCACCTGACGATGCGGGACGGCATGCGGTCCTCGCTGTCCGGCACGCTCGCGACGATGGGCTGCGGAGTGCCGTACGCCATCGGCGCGAAGTTCGCCCACCCGGACCGGCCGGCGATCGCGCTGGTCGGGGACGGCGCGATGCAGATGAACGGCATGGCGGAGCTGATCACGGCCGCCAAGTACCGCGACCAGTGGGAGGATCCGCGGCTGGTGGTGGCCGTGTGGAACAACCACGATCTCAACCAGGTCACCTGGGAGATGCGCGCCATGGAGGGCGCCCCGTCGTTCCTGCCCTCGCAGGAGCTCCCGGACGTGCAGTACGCCGCGTTCGCCCGTTCCCTGGGCCTGACCGGCATCCGTGTGGAGAAGCCCGAGGACGTGGAGGCGGGCTGGCGTGCGGGGCTCGAGGCCGACGGGCCCGCGGTGATCGAGTTCCTCACCGACCCCGCCGTGCCGCCGATCCCGCCGCACGCCACCTGGGACCAGATGGAGTCGACGGCCGCGTCGATCCTGAAGGGCGACGCGGACCGCGGCTCGATGATCAAACAGGGGTTCAAGGCGAAGGTGCAGGAGTTCCTGCCGGGCCGGGAGAAGAAGTAGGCGGCAGTGGGACCGCCTCCTCCCGCTCCGTGGGCAGGAGCAGCTCCTCATAGCGGCCCAGTGCCAGCACCGTGCCGAGCATGAGGAGCGGGATGAGCACAGCGAGTACCGCCATGGCGTTTCCCTCCCCGGGGATCGCGTGGGGGGCGTCCGGCCGGGTGTCCCCCGAAACGGAGGACAAACCCCCGTGTCGAGGTCCGGTGCTCGGGTACGCGGAGCCCACTCCCGAAGATCTGGAAGGAGCGCCATGCAGCGAGGCAGCGACCGGCTGAGCGTCCACCGCAACGACGAGATGAAGCACGAACTACAGGGGCTGCTGAGGTCCGGGCACCCCACCCGGAGCGAGGAGTGGCACGACCCCGAGCCGACCGCCGACGACGATCCGGAGATCGCGGGCGGGCCCGTGGCGCCGGGCGGCTCCGGGGCGTCCCTGGGAGGGGTCCGGCTGGAGCTGGCCCGGCATCTGAGCCGCAACGCGTTCCCGGCGGGCCCGCGCCACCTGGCCGGCGCGCTGCGCCGCGCGTACGCGCCGGACACCCTCGTCGACGCCGTGGAGCGGCTGCCGCACAAGGAGCACTACGCGACCGTCCAGGAACTGGCCCAGGCGCTCACCCGGCCCGGCGCATAGGGGCCCGGCCCCGGGGTACTGCGGGCGGCGTCAGCCGAGAAGACCGAGGAGGGGCCCACGGTGATGGCCGAATTCGTGAAGGACGTCATGACTCCGGGCGTGGTCGCCGTCCGCCCGGACGCCTCAATCGTCGAGGCGGCGCAGCTGATGCGCACGCAGGACATCGGCGACGTCGTGGTGGCCGACGGACAGCGGATCGTCGGGGTGCTCACCGACCGCGACATCACGGTGCGGGCGGTCGCCGAGGGCGTCGACCCGCTGTCGGCGAGCGCCGGGTCGGTGTGCACCCCGGACCCGGTGCTGGTCGCCCCGCACGACCCGGTGGCCGCCGCGGCGGCGCTGATGCGGGCGCACGCGGTGCGCCGGCTGCCGGTCGTCGAGGAGGGGCTGCCGGTCGGCATGGTCAGCCTCGGTGACCTGGCCGAGGCGGAGAACCCCGGCTCGGTGCTCGCCGAGATCGGCCGGGCCGCACCGGACCACCAGGACACCGTATGAGCCGGGACCAGGCCACCGAGGTCCGGGCCACGAGCGCCGGCGGTGTCGATGTCTGCGAGGTCACGACCCGCTATCTGCTGTACGGGCTGCTGCCGAGCTGGTTCGTGCCCGGACTCGCCGACTGGATGATGCACCGGCGCACGCGCATCGAGGACACGGCGGGCACCAAGGAGTCGGTGATCCTCCCCCACTGCTCTAAAAGCGTGGGAGGTGCCCCCACGCTGATGATGGCCGAGGTCGGCATCCCGATCGCGGCCGCACTGCGCTACGAGGTCAACCCGGCCCTTCTCGCCGTGCAGCTGGGCGGCGCGGCGGTGCACGAGGCGACCGCGCTGTGGGACGTGCGGACGGCCGTCGACAGCGGCCGCGAGGTCCGGCCGATCGAGCAGCACATCCACAGCTTCCTGGAGTCGCTGCCGTTCGGCGCACTGGCCTCGCTGATGTGTCTGCACTCCGACCAGGTGAGGTCCCTGCTGCGCGGGGGCCGCGGCGATCCGGACGCATGGCGTCCGGTGCCACGGCGGCGGCCGCTGTCCCGCGCCTATCTGGCGGGCGTCGCGGCCGCGATCGGCACCTGTGTGCTGCTGCCGTACGGGGAGGAGCTGCTGCGCTGCCGGCGGGCGGCCCGACGGAACAAGAAGCGCGCGACGAGCGACGAGGCTCGGTGGCGTGCCACGAAAGGACGTTGAGGATCCATGCGTATCGCATTCCTGACCGCACCCGAGGGCGTCGAGCAGATCGAGCTCACCGAGCCGTGGAAGGCCGCCGTGGACGCGGGCCACGAGCCCGTCCTGGTGTCCACGAAGCCCGGGACCATTCAGGCCTTCCACCACCTCGACAAGGCGGACACGTTCCCCGTCCAGGAGGTGGTGGGCGAGACGACGGCGGACTCCTTCGGCGGACTCGTGCTGCCGGGCGGGGTCGCCAACCCGGACAGCCTGCGGATGGACGAGAAGGCGGTCCGGTTCGTCAGGGACTTCTTCGAGCAGGGCCGGCCGGTCGCCGCGATCTGCCACGCCCCGTGGACCCTCGTGGAGGCGGACGTGGTCCGCGGCCGGGAGCTGACCTCCTGGCCGAGCCTGGCGACCGACATCCGCAACGCGGGCGGCACATGGGTCGACGAGCAGGTGAAGATCTGCGACCACGGCGCCGCCAAGCTGGTCACCAGCCGCAAGCCGGACGACCTGAAGGCGTTCGACGAGGCGTTCCTGGACGTGTTCGCGAAGGAGGCCGCCTGATGGACACCCCGCGCGACCGCAAGCAGGAGCAGCGTGAGGCCTACCGGGCGGACGACCCGGCGGTGGGCCCGCTCACCACCGACCAGGGCGTGGAGATCGACCACACCGACGACTCCCTCGCCGCCGGCGAGCGCGGTCCGACGCTGATGGAGGACTTCCACTTCCGGGAGAAGCTGACCCGCTTCGACCACGAACGCATCCCGGAGCGGGTGGTGCACGCACGCGGCGCGGGCGCGTACGGCTACTTCGAACCGTACGAGTCCTGCGCGGAGTTCACCCGTGCCGCCTTCCTCCAGGACCCGGCGGTGCGGACACCGGTGTTCGTGCGGTTCTCGACCGTGCAGGGGCCGAGGGGCTCGGCGGACACCGTGCGCGACGTACGCGGTTTCGCCACCAAGTTCTATACGTCGCAGGGCAATTACGACCTGGTCGGGAACAACTTCCCGGTCTTCTTCATCCAGGACGGCATCAAGTTCCCCGACTTCGTGCACGCGGTGAAGCCCGAGCCGCACAACGACATCCCCACCGGTGCCTCCGCCCACGACACCCTGTGGGACTTCGTGTCGCTGCAGCCCGAGACGCTGCACGCGATCATGTGGCTGATGTCGGACCGGGCGATCCCGCGCAGCTACCGCATGATGCAGGGCTTCGGTGTGCACACCTTCCGGTTCGTGAACGCCGAGGGGCGCGGCACGTTCGTGAAGTTCCACTGGAAGCCACGGCTGGGCGTGCACTCGCTGGTGTGGGACGAGGCGCAGGAGTGCCAGGGCCGCAACCCGGACTTCAACCGCGGTGACCTGTGGGACGCGATCGAGGCCGGTGAGTACCCGGAGTGGGAGCTGGGCGTCCAACTGGTGCCGGAGGAGGACGAGTTCGCCTTCGACTTCGACCTGTTAGACGCCACGAAGCTGATCCCGGAGGAGCAGGTGCCGGTGCGGCCGATCGGACGGATGGTCCTGAACCGCAACCCGGAGAACTTCTTCGCCGAGACCGAGCAGGTCGCCTTCCACACGGCCAACGTGGTCCCGGGCATCGACTTCACCAACGACCCGCTGCTCCAGGCCCGCAACTTCTCCTATCTGGACACCCAGTTGATCCGCCTGGGCGGCCCCAACTTCGCCCAGCTGCCGGTGAACCGGCCGGTGGCACCCGTGCGGACCAACCAGCGCGACGGGTACGGCCAGAGCACGATCCACAGCGGCACGAACTACTTCCCGAACTCGATCGGCGGCGGCTGCCCGGCCCAGGCCGGTGCCGACAGCAGCGCGTACACGCACTACGCGGAGCGCGTCGACGGCGCCAAGATCCGCCGCCGCAGCCCGAGTTTCCAGGACCACTACAGCCAGCCCGCGCTGTTCTGGAAGAGCATGACCGAGTGGGAGCGACAGCACATCGTCGCGGCCTTCCGGTTCGAGCTGGGCAAGGTCGACGCGATCACGGTCCGCACCCGTACGGTCGAGCAACTGGCCAAGGTTGACGGTGAGTTGGCGGTGCAGGTGGCCCGTGGCATCGGAGTCCCGGATCCGACCGCATCCGGCGAGGCGCCGAACAAGCTGCTCTCCCCCGCGCTGAGCCTTCAGTCCCTGCGCGGCGACGGCTCGATCCGCACCCGGCAGATCGCGGTACTGGTCACCGACGGCGTGGACGCCGAGCAGGTGACGTCGGTACGGGAGGCGCTGGCCGCCGAGGGCGCGATCGTGGAGGCGCTGGCGGCGACGGACGGAACGATCGCGGGTGCCGACGGTGAACGGTATACGGTCGACCGCGCACTGCCGACCGTCGCCTCCGTGCTGTACGACGCGGTCCTGCTGCCCGGTGGCCCCACGGGCACCCCGCCGCTCACCGCCGACCAGGACGCGATGCGGTTCGTCCGGGACGCGTACCGGCACGGCAAGCCGGTCGGCGCGCTCGGCTCCGGCGTGGGCGTGCTGTCGGCGCTGGAACCGGAGGGCATCCAGGTGTCCACGGAGTTCCAGCGCGTGGTCCGCGACCAGGGCGTCGTGACGGACACCTCGCCCGGAGCGGCGAGCGAGGAGTTCGTACGCGCCTTCGTGGAGGCGATCGCGGCGCACCGGCACTGGGACCGGCCACCGGCCCGCCGCTAGCGGGCGCCGTCAGACGTGGGGAGTCGCCGACTCCCCACGTCCGCGTTCCCTCGCACCCTCGCGGGTGCGGCCGGCGGCGACCAGGCGCCGGGGGTTGCGGCGCAGATACTCACCCTCGAGCTCGGCCATCCGGCCGTTGTGGGCGCGCAGCGCGTCGTTCGAGGCGTAGAGCAGCGTGTCGTGGCGCGTGCGGTGGATGGTCTCCAGCTCTTTCATGAGCTGCTGGTCGTCCAGCCTGCTGGGATCGACTCCGGTCATGGCGGTTTCCCACTCGTCGTGTGCGTTCATGGGCTTCGAGTACCCGCCCGGTGAGCACTACCCCCGAGCGGCATCCGGGACAGAACCGTGGATCTCGCCTTTCCGCACCCACTCTACGAACATCCGGGCCGCAGGGCCTGCGTATGCGGAACTACCGCGCCCGTTCCACCCGCCGCTCGTCCCACACCGGCTCCGGCGTCTCACGGACGCGGCCGTCGCTGCCGAAGACCAGGTAGCGGTCGAAGGAGCGGGCGAACCAGCGGTCGTGGGTGACGGCGAGGACCGTGCCGTCGAAGGCCTCCAGGCCCTCCTGGAGGGCCTCGGCGGACTCCAGGTCCAGGTTGTCCGTGGGCTCGTCCAGGAGGAGGGCCGTGACGCCCTCAAGCTCCAGCAGGAGGATCTGGAAGCGGGCCTGCTGGCCCCCGGAGAGGCGGTCGAAGGTCTGCTCGGCCTGCTGGGTGAGCTCGTAGCGGCGCAGCCTCGACATCGCCGCGCCCCGGTCCTGGGCGTGTTCCGTCCACAGGATGTCCAGGAGCGTGCGGCCCAGCAGCTCGGGGTGCGCGTGCGTCTGGGCGAAGTGCCCGGGCACGACGCGCGCGCCCAGCTTCCACTCCCCCGAGTGCGCCACGGTGTCCCCCGCCAGCAGCCGCAGGAAGTGCGACTTGCCGGAGCCGTTGGAGCCGAGCACGGCGACCCGCTCGCCGTAGAAGACCTCCAGGTCGAAGGGGTTCATCAGACCGGTCAGCTCGAGTCCCTTGCAGGTGACGGCCCGCACCCCGGTACGGCCGCCCTTGAGCCGCATCTTGATGTCCTGCTCTCGCGGCGGCTCCGGGGGCGGGCCCGCCTCCTCGAACTTGCGCAGCCGGGTCTGGGCGGCCTGGTAGCGGGAGGCCAGCTCATGGCTGATGGAGGCCGCCTGCCGGAGGTTCAGGACGAGCTTCTTCAGCTGGGCGTGCTTCTCGTCCCAGCGCCTGCGCAACTCCTCGAAGCGGGCGAAGCGTTCGCGCCGGGCGTCGTGGTACGTGGCGAAGCCGGCCCCGTGCACCCAGGCGTCCGCACCCGTCGGCGAGGGCTCCACCGACACGATCTTCTCGGCGGAGCGGGCGAGGAGTTCACGGTCGTGGGAGACGAAGAGGACCGTCTTGCGGGTCTCCTTGAGCCGCTCCTCCAGCCAGCGCTTGCCGGGCACGTCGAGGTAGTTGTCGGGCTCGTCGAGCAGCAGCACCTCGTCGTTGCCGCGCAGCAGCGCCTCCAGCACGAGCCGCTTCTGCTCGCCGCCGGAGAGGGTGCGCACCTCGCGGAACTGGGCCTTGTCGTACGGAACGCCGAGCGCCGCCATGGTGCACATGTCCCACAGCGTCTCGGCCTCGTACCCGTGCGCCTCGGCCCAGTCGGAGAGGGCCTGCGCGTACTGCATCTGCGCGGCCTCGTCGTCCACGGTCATGATCGCGTGCTCGGCCCTGTCGACGGCCTTCGCGACCGCCTGGATACGCGGCGAGGACACCGACACCAGCAGGTCCCGTACGGTCGTCTCGTCGCGTACGGAGCCCACGAACTGGCGCATCACGCCGAGGCCGCCGGTGACGGTGACGGTCCCGCCGTGCGGTTTCAGCTCTCCGGAGATCAGCCGCAGCAGGGTCGTCTTGCCTGCGCCGTTGGGTCCGACGAGGGCCACGACGGCCCCTTCGCCCACCCGGAAGGACACATCGCCGAGCAGCGCCCTCCCGTCGGGGAGGTAGTACTCGAGGTGTGCGGCTTCCAGATGTCCCATGGGGCCGCATTCTCCGGCTCGGGGGCCGGGCCGGGCAAACCCATATCCGATGCCGTGGCAGCTCGGCCGCACACACCGAGCCGTACACGGCCGACCGTATGCAGTCGGCAGTCGGCAGTCGGCCGTCCACGTTCGACCTGCGCGTGCCGCCCACTCTCGGGCCCGGGCCCGGCCCAGTCGCGTCGCGTCGTGTCGCGTCGTGTCGCGGCTATTCGACCTCGTCCAGCGGCCGGCCCGCCGGCCCGCTCTCCTGCCCGCGTCCCGCGGTCTCCACGACCGCGCCCTCCCACGACAGGACCTTCCAGCCGTCGGCCGGGGAACCTTCCAGGACCACGACGCCGGTGTTGTCGAGCGGGCGGGCTGCGGCGAAGTCGATGTCGACGTTGTCGGCGCGGGCCGAGGTCCACAGCCGGATCGCCGCGCCATGGCTGACCAGGGCGACCGTGCCGACCCCGAGGGCGGCGGCCTCGGCGACGACCGCGTCGTACCGCGCGAGCACCTCGGCGCCGCTCTCGCCGCCCGGCATCCGCAGCTCCGTGTCGCCGTCCGGCCAGGCGAAGATCGTCTCCATGTAGGTCCGGCCCGCCTCCGAGTACCCGTCCAGCATCTCCAGGTCCCCGGCGGACACCTCGCGGATGCCGTCGCGGACGACGATGTCGAGGCCGCGCGCGGCGGCCAGCGGGGCGGCGGTGAGCTGGGTGCGTATCAGCGTGGAGGCGTAGAGGGCCTCGATGTCCTCGTCGGCGAGGGCCTCGGGCAGGGCGGCGGCCTGGCGTTCACCGAGGGCGGTCAGGCCGGGTCCCGGGACTGCGGTGTCCAACAGGAAGTCGACATTGGACGGGGTCTGGCCATGGCGGACAAGCAGCAGTCGCATGCAGAAAGCCTCCGGTGTCGGGTCCGCCTCCGCACAAGAAACGGCCACTTCAGGGTACCCGCCACCACATGACCCCTGACGTGGACCTCACCCTCCTGAAGCCCGGCCGGCACGCGGTCCGCGACGCGCTGCTGGCGCTGGACTGCCGGCTGTTCGAGTTCGCCGCCGAGCGGAACTGGCCGCTCGCCGAACCCGTGCTGCCGCGGCTGAGCCGGAGCGCGAACCACGGTGTGCTGTGGTTCGCCGCGGCGGCCACCATGGCGGCGAGCCGCACCCCGCGAGCCCGCCGGGCCGCCGCCCGCGGACTCGCCTCGCTCACGCTGGCCTCGCTGGCCATCAACACCCTCGGCAAGCGGTCCGTACGCCGTACCCGGCCCGTCCTGGACCCGGTGCCGCTGGTGCGGCAGCTGAAGCGGCAGCCCATCACGACCTCGTTCCCGTCCGGTCACTCCGCGTCGGCGGCCGCGTTCGCCGCCGGGGTCGCGCTGGAGTCGCCGGCCTGGGGCGCGGCGGTGGCGCCGATCGCGTGGTCGGTGGCGTTGTCCCGGGTCTACACCGGTGTGCACTTCCCGAGCGATGTGCTGGCCGGTGCGGCGCTCGGGGTGGGGGCCGCGTACGCCGTGCGGGGCATGGTGCCGACGCGTGCCCAGATCGTGCCGCCCGCCCGGCCCCGGGCCGAGGTGCCGGCACTGCCCGACGGCGAGGGTCTGGTCATGGTGGCCAACGACGCCGCGGGCAGCGCCGACCGGGTGCACGCCCTCCAGGACGCCCTGCCGCGATGCGAGGTCGTGGAGTGCCGGCCCGCCGACGTCCCGGCCGAGTTGGAGAAGGCGGCGGCCCGTGCCCGGGTGCTCGGTGTGTGCGGCGGCGACGGCACGGTGAACGCCGCCGCCGAGGTCGCCCTGCGCCACGGCCTGCCGCTCGCCGTCCTGCCGGGCGGCACGCTGAACCACTTCGCCTACGACCTGGGCCTGGAGAGCGCCGGTGATCTGGCCAGGGCCGTCCGGGGCGGCGAGGGCGTGCGGGTGGACGCGGGCCGCTTCACCTGCGACGACACCGAGGGCATCTTCCTCAACACCTGCAGTCTGGGCGTCTATCCGGAGCTGGTGCGCGAGCGGGACCGCTGGTCGCACCGGATCGGCGGCTGGCCCGCCGGGGTGCTCGCGGCCCTGCGTGTCCTGCGCGCCGACCGGCATCCGCTGGAGGCCGAGTTCCGGGGCCGGGCACGCCCGTTGTGGCTGCTGTTCGCCGGCAACGGCACCTACCACCGGGTGGGTCTGACACCGGGCCGCCGCCATGATCTCGCGGACGGTCAGCTCGACGTACGCGTGGTGCACGGCGGACGGCGGCCCGCGGTACGGCTGCTGGCGGCCGCCCTGGCCGGGCCGCTGACCCGCTCCCCCGTGCACGCCGCGGTCCAGGTGGGCCGGCTCCGGCTGGCGGGCGTGGCACCGGGCTCGCTCCTCGCCTACGACGGTGAAGTCACCCGGGTGGAAGGGGAGGTGACGCTGGAGAAGCTGCCCGAGGCGCTCACGGTCTACCGCCCCCTGCCTGGGACCTGATGGCTCGTCAGTCCATATGGCAAAACGCGGGTCTCAACATTCGACATGCGGGCGTACCGTGTCGATCACCGACAGGATGTCGAACAGGGGAGTTCAGCCATGTCGAAACCGCAGGAGACCGCCGTCTACACGCACGGGCACCACGAGTCGGTGCTGCGCTCGCACACCTGGCGCACCGCCGCCAACTCCGCGGCCTACCTGCTCGGTTCGCTGAAGCCCCACATGAAGATCCTGGACATCGGCTGCGGCCCGGGCACGATCACCGCCGACCTGGCGGTACTGGTGCCCGACGGCCGGGTCACCGGCGTCGACCACGCGCCCGGCGTCCTGGAGCAGGCCCGGGCCACGGCGGCCGGGCGCGGCCTGACGAACGTCGACTTCGCGGTCGCGGACGTACACGCCCTGGAGTACCCGGACGACACCTTCTGTGTGGTCCACGCCCACCAGGTGCTGCAGCACGTGGGCGACCCGGTACAGGCGCTGCGCGAGATGAAGCGGGTGACCAGGCCGGGCGGGTTCATCGCCGTGCGCGACTCGGACTACGCGGCGATGACCTGGCACCCGGCGTCCCAGGGCATGGACGACTGGCTGGACCTGTACCGCCGCGTGGCCCGCGCCAACGGCGGCGAGCCCGACGCCGGGCGCCGGCTGAAGTCCTGGGCGCTGGAGGCGGGACTGACCGACATCACCGCCACCTCCGGCACCTGGACCTACTCCACCGCCGAGGAGCGGGCCTGGTGGAGCGGTCTGTGGGCCGACCGCACCGTGGCCTCGGCGTACGCCGAGCGGGCCACGGAGGGTGGGCATGCCACACCGGAAGAATTGACGGCCGTGTCAGAAGCCTGGCGGGAGTGGGGAAAGCAGCACGACGGCTGGTTCGCCGTACTGCACGGAGAAATCCTGTGCAGAAAGAGTGCCTGAATCTCCGTTTCCTGGAAACCCGGAAAGCAGGAGGTTCACATTATGGTTCCCATCCTGCTCGTACTGCTCCTGGTGTTGATTCTTTTCGGCGCCGGATTCGCAGTGAAAATTCTCTGGTGGATTGCAATCGCGGTGCTCGTGCTGTGGCTGCTGGGGTTCCTGATGCGCAGCACAACGGCGGGCGGAGGCAGGGGACGCTGGTACCGATGGTGAATCACCCCGGATAATCCGGAGGAATTCACTCCCGGGGAAGCAGCGGTCCGAGCGGCCCGAGGTCCAGATTCAGGTCCTCGGGCCGCAGCCCGTAGCGCTCGCGCAGCTCGGTCATGCGGTCGTCGAGCAGCATCAGGGTGAGCCCGATCCGCTCCTCCTGCTCCTCGGTGAGACCGCCGTCGTCGAAGCGGCGCAGCGCCTGGCGTTCCATGAGCTGGCGCAGCAGCTCCACCACGGTCAGGACGAGTTTGACGAGGTCACGCTCGACGGTGTCCGGCTCGAGGTCGAGGTGGTTTCGGTGGCGGCGGGCCTGGGTCACGACGATTCCCCCCACGGCGACGGGACGTTCGCGTTCACGGAGCTGATCAGGGCGTTGAGGTCGATGCGGACGAGGTCGACGTCGGCGATGCGCAGGGTGATGTCGCCGGTGATGACGACCCCGCCGGCGAGCAGCCGGTCCAGCAGATCCACGAGGGCGATCTCTCGGCGTTCGACGACGGTCACGGCTTCTCCCCCGCGAAGGAATAGGCGGCCCACGGGCCGGTGAGTTCGACCCGCATTCCGGAAACTTCACCTTTCGTACGGTCGACCAGTTCCACGAATTCCTCGGACACGGCCCGCGGCACGAGATAGGCGGCATTGAGCACATTGCGCCCGGCCGCTCCGGACAGCTTGGCATTCTGCGGCGGGTGCAGCCGTGAATCCTCTGCGAAGACCGACAGTGATTCGTGCAGTCGGCTCGCGAATCCCTCGGCCCGCTGCCACAGGTCCTCGTGCGCCCGCACCCGGGAGCTGCGCTGCCGGAGATAGTCCCGGCCGCTGGTGGCCTTCGCCGCCGTCTCCTCCGCCGGTGCGCCGCCCTCGCCCGGCGGCTCGGTCTCGACGTACACCTTGACGCCCCACTCGACCCGCCCGGTCAGCCGTTCGAGGGTGCGGCCGAAGTCCGCCTCGCGGGCCTCCAGCATGGTGCGTACGCCGCTGTCGTCCCGGAAGACGGTGGCGAGCCGGAGCGGCAGCGGCGTCGTGACGACGGTGAGGGCGTCGATCACGCCCTGGTGGGCGCGGGCGGTCTCGGAGAGCCAGTCCAGATCCTCCAGGTGTGCGTGGAGCGGGCCTTCGGCGAAGTCCCGCTCCGGCACGTGGCTGACCACCGCGACAAGGCCTTGGTGGACCAGCAGTCTTGGCGGATCGCCCGCCACGCCTGTCAACTGGGACTGCAGGGGCGCCTTGAAGGGCCGGCAGACGGCGTACACGTAGCGCAGTCCGGTCATCAGGTCTCCTTCTCGGCTCTGCCGGGCTCCAGCCGGGCGATCCGCTCGCGCAACTCGGCGTTCTCCCGGGTGAGTTGATCACGACGGGCCTTGGTGGACAGCGCGGGGTCGTCCTCCCACCAGTCGATACCCATCTCCTTCGCCTTGTCGACGGACGCGATGATGAGGCGCAGTTTGATGGTGAGGAGTTCGATGTCGAGCAGATTGATCCGGATGTCGCCGGCGATGACCACGCCCTTGTCGAGGACGCGCTCCAGGATGTCGGCGAGGTTCGCGCTGCCGTCACCGCGGCCATAGGGCTCGGGCAGCCGTCCGGGGGTGGTCATCGACGGCTCCCGCCCTCGGCGTACTCGTAGTCCTCCTCGTCCGCGCCTTCCTCCTCGTACTCGCCCTCAGGCTCCTCCTCGCCTTCGGCCTCCTCCAGTTCGTACTGCTCCTTCTCGCCCTCCTCCTCGTCCTCCTCGGCGTACGGGCCCTCCTCCTCAGCTTGCTCTTCCTCGCCCTCGTACGCCTCCTCTTCCTGCTCGGCCTCCTCCTCGGCGACCGCGTCGTCGTGGCTCTGGACGACCTCGCCGTCGCGGATCTCGCCGCGCCAGCCGTCCTCGACCTCGCCCTTGAGCGTGACGAAGCGGACGTAGTGCTTGAGGTCGAGACGGGCCCGGCGGCCCTGGGCGCGCCAGATGTTGCCGGTCTTCTCGAAGAGGCCCTTGGGGTAGTACTCGATCACCAGCTGGACGCGGGTGAGGTTGTCGGCGAGGCGGTGGAAGGAGACGACACCCTTGGTCGTGCCCTTCGCGCCCTCCGACGTCCAGGCGATCCGGTCGTCGGGCACCTGCTCGGTGGTGTGCGCCTTCCAGCTGCGGTTGGACCAGAAGACCTTGAGCTGCCAGTCGGAGGTCGTGTCGTCGGCGCGGTCCGCGCTCTTCACGCCCTTGGCGAAGTTGCCGAACTCTTGGAACTGGGTCCACTGGTCGTAGGCGGTGCGCAGCGGCACGCCGACGTCGGCGTACTCGATGATCACGGTCGGCTTCTTGCCCGCTCCGCCCTTGCGCTTCCCCCGGCCGCCACCGAGGTTCTTCAGAGCGCCGACCACGTTCTCCTTTGCACGGGAGGCACCCAGCTCCAGGGCGGAGCGCAGCGGCCCCTTGCCCTCGGTGAGCTTGCGCCCGCCGTCGAGGGCTAGCTTGGCGAAGCCGGGGCTCTTGCCCTCGGCGATGTCGTTGAGCTTGACCGTGGTCTCGCCGAGCTTGCGGCCGGCGCCGATCAGCAGCCGCTGGGTCTGCACGGCGAGGTACTCCTGCACCTCGGCCTTGAGCCGGTCGGCGGCCTCGCTCTGGGCGATACCGCCGAGCGGGCCTGCCTTCTTCGTCGCTCCACTCGCCGCGGAGGTCGCGGATCCGACAGTCTCGGTCATCGCTCACCGCCTCCCTTCGGCACCCTGGACCTGGCACCGCGGGCGGCGGTGCGGGCCGCGGCGGTCTTCTTGCCTGTCGTCTTCTTGGCCGCCGACGTCTTCTTGGCGGCGGCCTTCTTCGCCGAAGCCTTCTTGGCGGGCGCCTTCCCGGCGGTCTTCCTGGCCGCCTTCTTCGCCGGAGGCTTCTTCTGCGCCGCCTTGCGGCGCGGCTCGGGCTCCTCCTCCGGTTCCCGGTCCGTGTCCTCGGGCTCGTCGTCGTATTCCTCCTCGGACTCCTCGTCCTCGAAGCCGAGGTCCGACGGATCCGGTACGACGCCCGCGATCTGGTCGCGGACTTCGGCGGTACGCCCGTGCAGCCGGTCGGCGATCGCGTCGATCTGCCGCTCGACCATGGCGCCCGAGGCCGCCTTGCCGACACCGCGCAGGTCCTCGCGCAGCTGGTCGCCGATCTCCTTGAACTGCGGGTTGTCCCGCAGCTGTCCGGACACCAGGTCCGCGAGCGCCCGCGGGCTCAACTGCATCCGCTTGCCGGCCACCAACGTGCCGACGGCGAAGGCCAGTTTCATCTTCTTCGTACGCCCGAGGACGTATCCGGCCCCTACCGCGAGGCCCAGTCCGAGTCGGTTCATCCTGATGTCCAGTCGTCCGTTCCGGCCCGATTGCGCGAGCCGATCTCCAGCCGGTCCAAGAGCTCGTCCTCCAGTCGGTCGAACTCCTCCTCGCCGATCTCGCCCGCCTCCAACTGCTGTTCCAACTGGGCGAGTTCGGCGCGTATCGTGGCCGGGTCGTAGTAGATGCGTTCCGCCTCGTGCAGCACCTGCCCGATCACCCACGCGCTGCCGCGCACCGGGGCGAACGGCAACAGCAGCACCTCGCCGATCAGGCCCATGTCCTCACTCCTTCGCGCTCTCGGTGCCGGCCGCGCTGCCCGCGTGCTCGGCGGGGCCGGGGTCGACGAAGCTGTACGGCGGCAGCGGGCCGTTGACCCGCAGTTCCAGATGGGGGTGGGACTTGCGGACCTGTTCCACCGCGGCCAGGAACGCCTCGGCCGAATCGCGGTCCACCAGGAACGACACGTTGGCGAGCCAGCCGGTGGACTCGGGGCCCGCGCTCACGGCCGTGGCACCGGCCTCCAGCTCGTGCTGCACCTCGGCCGCGTCCTCGGCCTCCCGTGCCTTCACGGCGGAGACGACCATCTCGCCGAGCCTGAGCTTGTCCTCGTAGGAGCCGCCGCCCGCCTGCCGGTGGGCCTCGGTGAGGGCTCGCAGCTCGGGGTTCTCGGCCATCACGCGGTGCAGTACGGCCTCTTCGTCGTGCGTGGCCTTGACGTTGTACTCGACCTTGCCGTCCAGCGTCCGCAGCCGCTCCTGGTAGTGCTCGGCGCGTTCGCCGAGGACGTTGACGACGGTCCGCTCGTCGGGTGCGACGCTGCCGAACCGCATGGGCAGCACACAGCCGCCCGAGCCGGCCTCGGCGAGCACGTTCTGGTGGGCGAGCAGGTCCTTGCGCTTGGGCCGCAGCCCCTCGGGCGCGTCGCTCACGACGGCCGCGAGATCACCCGCCGTGAGGACGCGCACGGGCCGCGGCGGGTCGCCGACGCCCGTCAGGTCCTCGGACAGCGAGGCTCCGGAGCCGCCGATGATGCCGTACACATACGTGCTCACTCCTGCTCCTCCTTCCGGCGCGCGGCGGTCGACTTGCGGGCGCGCGGCCTGGGCTGCGACTCGCCCTCCTCGCGGGCCTGCTTGAAGGCGTCCGAGACGGTCTGCGCGGCACCGCTCAGCGCACCCTTGGACTTGCCCCGGGCGCCGGACTCGGTGACCTCACCCACCAGGTCGGGCAGACCGGGACTGCGGTGCGGACCGGCCTCGAGGTCGAGGCGGTTGCACGCCTCGGCGAAGCGCAGATAGGTGTCGACGCTGGCGACGACGACCCGGATGTCGATCTTGAGGATCTCGATGCCGACCAGGGATACCCGTACGAACGCGTCGATCACCAGGCCCCGGTCGAGGACCAGTTCCAGGACGTCGTAGAGGCCGCTGGTGCCGCCCGAGCCGCCGCTCTGTTGTGCCGGGACAACGGTCATGCCGACCGTGCCTCCTTATCTGTGAGTGTGAGGGGAACGGGAAGGCGACCTAGCGGCCGCCGGCCCTGTGTGAGTCGGCCCGCCCGCGTTCGTAACGGCGAACGCGCCGGTAGCCGGTGAGTTCTCCCTGCGGGTCCAGTTCGACCTGATAGCTCGCCATCAGGCTCATCGTGTCCGGAACCCGGGCGAGCTCGAGGACCTCGACCTCCAGTGACCAGCCGTCCTCCGTCTGCCCGAAGGACGACACCGACTCGGCGGACATGCCGGTGAGCTCCTCGAGCTGGGTGCGCCCATGACGCAGCACCTGCATGGGCCTCGGCCGGTCTTCCGCGGTGTCGCTTTCCGCTCCCTTGCGTGATTCCCGTGAGTTCTGTGTGTCTGATGTGTTTTTTGTGTTCGACATGGCCACCTCTCACTCCGGGTGGCCGTAAGTCCGTTGGCCAAACCTTCACGATGCAGGTGGGTCAGCCGCGCAAGGCGTTGAGCCTGCGCCGGGCGGGGCCGAGGGCGCGGCCCTTGGTCATCACACCGGCCCAGGGGTTGGTGCGGGCCTGCTCGACGGCGTCCTCGATGCTCCAGCGGCGGGCGTCGAGGCCCGGGTCGTCGAGCTGGGTCCAGGACATGGGGGTGGCGACGGGGGCGCCCGGTTTCGCGCGGACGGTGAACGGCACGACGGCGGTCTGGGCGTAGGCGTTGCGCTGTATGTCCAGGTAGAGCCGCTCGCCGCGGTCCTTCTTGCGGGCGGCGGTGGTGAACTTCTCGGGGTGGGCGGCGGCGAGGGTGTCGGCGACGTCCTTGGCGAATTCGCGCACCTCGTCGAAGTCGTGGTGCCCGGTCACCGGGACCACCACGTGCAGACCGCGCGAACCGGTGGTCATCAGCGCGGAGGGCAGTTCCAGCTCGTCGAGGAGCTCCGCCAGCAGCCAGGCCGCCTCGTGGACCGGCGCGAAGTCGTCGCCGAAGGGATCGAGGTCGAAGACCATCCGGTCGGGCTGTTCGACGCGTCCGACGCGGGACAGCCAGCGGTGCAGGGTGAGACAGGCCTGGTCGGCGAGGTAGACCAGGGTGGTGGTGTCGTCGCACACGGTGTGGCGGACGGTGCCGCCCTCCTTGGTCACCTCGACGCGGCTGAGCCAGTCGGGATAGCTCTCCGGGGTGTTCTTCTGCATGAACCTCGGGCCGCCGACGCCGTCCGGGAGCCGTTCCAGCATCAGGGGGCGGCGACGCAGGTGCGGCAGCATGAAGGGGGCGACGGACCGGTAGTAGTCGACCAGGTCGGACTTGGTGTACTCCTTGCCCGCCCCGTCGCCGGGGAAGAGGACCTTCTCCGGCCGGTGCACCTCGACGGTGCGGCGCCCGGCCCGCACCGTCCGGGTGGCGTCCTTGCTCACCGGACGATCGCCTCCTCCACCAGCAGCCGTGCGGCGGCCGCGATGGACTCGGCGTCGATGGCCGCGGCGTGCAGCTGCTCGTCCGGCGCTGCCGAGCCCGGCATCGTGCGGACGGCCAGGCGCACCAGCCGCGGGACGGGCCGCCCGTCGACGAAGGCGTCGAGCACGGCGTCCCCGAGGCCGCCCTCCTCGTGGTGGTCCTCCACCGTCATCAGACAGCCGGTCTCCTCGGCGGCCCTGCGCAGGGTGAGCCGGTCCACGGGCTTGACCGAGTACAGGTCGACGACCCGGACGGCGATCCCTTGCTCCTGGAGCGCGTCGGCGGCGGCCAGCGCCTCGTGCACGGTGACTCCGGCCGCGACGACGGTCAGCCGGTCCCGGTCGGAGGAGCGCAGCACCTTGCTGCCGCCGACCGGGAACTCCTCGCCGGGCGCGTAGATCACCGGCATCTTGCCGCGCGAGGTGCGCAGATAGCGGATGCCCTCCAGGCCCGCCATGGCGCCGACGAGGTGCGCGGTCTGGTTGGCGTCGCACGGATACAGCACGGTCGAGCCGTGCACCGCCCGCATCATCGCCAGGTCCTCCAGACCCATCTGCGAGGGCCCGTCCTGTCCGATGGCGACGCCCGCGTGCGAGCCGACCAGGTTGATCCCGGCGCCGCTGACCGAGGCCATGCGCACGAAGTCGTACGCGCGCGTGAGGAAGGCCGCGAAGGTGGAGGCGTACGGCACGAAGCCGCGCGCGGCGAGTCCCACGGCCGCGGCGACCATCTGCTGTTCGGCGATGTAGCACTCGAAGTAGCGGTCGGGGTGTTCCTTGGCGAAGAACTCCGCGCGCGTGGAGTCGCTCACCTCGCCGTCGAGGGCGACGACGTCGCCGCGGCCGGTGCCGAGGGCGGCGAGGGCCTGGCCGTAGGCGTCGCGGGTGGCGACGCCGTCCTCGGACCCCTTCTCCCAGCGGGGCAGCTCGAGGTGTCCGGCGCGTACGGCGTGCAGCATGCGGGCGGCGGGCGGCTCGTGCACATGGATGCGGACGTCGCGGCGGCCGCCGAGTTCGGCGATCGCCTCGTCGGCGTCGGGCAGCGGCTTGCCGTGCAGGCCCTCACGGTCCTGGACGGCCTCGACGCCCTTGCCCTTGAGGGTGCGGGCGAGGATCACGGTGGGCTGCCCGGAGGTGGAGATCGCCTCGCCGTACGCGCGGTCGACGGCGTCCACGTCGTGCCCGTCCACCTCCACGGTGTGCCAGCCGAAGGCCTGGAAGCGACGGGCGTAGGCGTCCAGGTCATGGCCGTGCCGGGTCGGGCCGCGCTGGCCGAGCCGGTTGACGTCGACGATCGCGGTGAGGTTGTCGAGATGCTCGTACGCGGCGTGCTCGGCGGCCTCCCACACCGACCCCTCGGCGAGCTCGCTGTCCCCGCACAGCACCCACACCCGGTAGCCGGTGCGCTCCAGCCGCTTGCCGGCGAGCGCGATCCCGACACCGACCGGCAGGCCCTGCCCGAGCGACCCGGTGGCCGTCTCGACCCACGGCAGCCGCCGGGGCGTGGGGTGCCCCTCCAGCCGGCTGCCGAGCCGCCGGAAGGTGGCCAGTTCGGCGTCGTCGATCGCGCCGACGGCCTTGTAGGAGGCGTAGAGGAGGGGCGAGGCATGCCCCTTGGACAGCACGAAGCGGTCGTTTCCGGGGTGGGCGGGGCGGTCGAAGTCGTAGCGGATGTGGTGGGCGAGCAGTACGGCCATCAGATCGGCGGCGGACATCGACGACGTCGGATGCCCGGACCCCGCGGCATCGGCCGCGCGCACACTGTCCACGCGCAGCTGCTGTCCCAGGTCGACGAGTTCAGCGGTGTTCATGAGTCTCCCTCTGCGGGGGTGGCGGGACGGTCGGGGCGCTTGGCGGGGCCGGGGGCGGTGTCCGGTCGGGTGCCTTGGCAGGGCCGAGGTTCCTGACGGGCTCGCCGCCGGGCTGGTTTTTGGCCGGTTCGCCTCCCGGCTGGTTCTTCGCGGGTTCGCCGCCCGGCTGATTCTTCGCGGGTTCGCCGCCGGGTCGGCCCTCGGCGGGCTCGGCGGCCCCTCCGTTCCCGGCGGGTCCCTCGCTCGCGGCGCTCTCCGCGGGCTCCTCACCGGGGCGGTCCTCCACCAGCCCCCGCGCGCTCGCATCCGGCCCCCGCTCCGGCCGTCCCGGCACCCGCGCCAGTTCCGGCGACGCCGTGTCCAACGGCACCGACCAGGACCGCACGAGCCCCAACTGCACGGCCTGGCACGGGAGTACGGACTCCAGCAGCCAGTCCGCGGCGACCCGGACGCGGTTGCCGGGCATCGCCGCGAGGTGGTAGCCGCGGGTGACGAGGCCTGCCAGCGGTCCGGGCAGCGGGACGCCCAGCGGGTTGGCCGCGGCCTTGGTGCCGCCGAGGTCGACGACGAAGCCCAGGTCACGGTGGCGGTACGCGAGACGGTCGCCGATCCCCAGCGACGCTGCGACGTTCCGTGCCGCGACCTGTCCATGCCGCCAGGCATGCTGCGCGGTCATCGGTGTGAAGGAACCGGGGTCGTTCAGATCGGGCACCGCGGCCGCGTCCCCGCACGCGAACACCTCGGGCCGGCCCGGCACCTGCAGGTACGGAGCGACGATCAGCCGCCCCCGCTCCAGGGGCTGCCCGACACCCTCGACCAACGGATCGGGCCGTACGCCGACACACCACACCAGCGTCCGCGTCTCGACGAACTCCCCGTCGGACAGCAGGACTCCCTCGTGCGTGGCCTCCTTCACGGAGGTCCCCATGCGTACGTCGACGCCCCGCTGCCGCAGCACCCGGTCGGCGGTGCGCGAGAGCCGTTCGTCCATCTCGGGCAGGACGCGCGGCGCGACGTCGAGCAGCAGCCAGCGCGGCCGCACCCCGTCCCGCGGCGGGCGCCCGCGCACCTGGGCGTCCGTGTACATCTGCCCGTGCGCGGCGACCTCGGTACCGGTGTAACCGGCGCCGACCACCACGAACGTGCGGCGGGCGGCACTGTCCTTCGCGCCGCCCGCGAGTTCCATCTGCCGGGTGACGTGATCGCGCAGATACAGCGCCTCGGGCAGCCCCCGGAACCCGTGCGCGTGCTCGGCGACACCCGGGATCGGCAAGAGCTTGTTGACGCTGCCGACGGCGATCACCAGCCGGTCGTAGGGCAGCGTGCCCACACCGCCCTCGGGGTCCGTGTAGCGCACGGTGCGCCCGTCCAGGTCGATGCCGTCGGCCTCGCCGAGCACCAGGCGCACCCCGGGCAGCGTGCCCGAGAGGGACACGGTGACCCGGCGCGGCTCCAGGATGCCGGCGGCGACCTGGGGCAGCAGGGGCAGGTACAGGAAGTAGTCGGTCGGGTTGAGCAGGGTGATCTCGGCCTTGTGCCGGGTGAGCCGGGACAGGGTGCGGGCCGTCCGGTACCCGGCGAAACCGGCGCCGACGATCACGATGCGGGGTCGACTCACAGTGTGCCTCCGGGGCTGTCACGTACCTCGGGAGACTTCCGCGTAACCCTGGTCAGGGGGCCCAAACGTGCGCCGGTTTCCGTGGATGCCACCGGGTACCCGGACCGCGTCCCGTTCGTGGAACCACCGGAGGCACCCATGCCCGAGTACGGCTACTTCCTGTCCTGCGAGGAGTTCGGCCCCGCGGACCTCGTCGAGCAGGCGAGGATGGCCGAGCAGGCCGGGTTCCGCTCGCTGTGGATCTCGGACCACTACCACCCGTGGAACGACGCCCAGGGCCAGAGCCCGTTCGTCTGGTCGGTCCTCGGCGCGCTCTCGGAGGCGGTGTCGCTGCCCGTGGAGACGGCGGTGACCTGCCCGACCGTGCGCACGCACCCGGCGGTGGTGGCGCAGGCCGCGGCGACCA
This sequence comes from Streptomyces sp. NBC_00019, assembly GCF_045041015.1. Taxonomy (NCBI): domain Bacteria; kingdom Bacillati; phylum Actinomycetota; class Actinomycetes; order Kitasatosporales; family Streptomycetaceae; genus Streptomyces; species Streptomyces sp. NBC_00019. The sequence goes on along the minus strand of NZ_CP108302.1, from coordinate 8,470,057 downwards.
CGGCGGTGATGACGGAGGGCCGTTTCCGGCTGGGGGTGGGCAGCGGCGAGGCTCTCAACGAGCACATTCTGGGCCATGTCTGGCCGCCCGCGAACATCCGGCTGGAGATGCTGGAGGAGTCGATCCAGATCATGCGCCGGCTCTTCACCGGCGAGGAGGTCAGCCACCACGGCACCCACTACACGGTGGAGAACGCCCGCCTCTACACGGTCCCCGACCAGCCCGTCCCCATCGACATCTCCGGATTCGGCCCGGCGGCGACCTCGCTCGCGGCCCGGGTGGGCGACGGCTACATCACGATGACGCCGGACGAGTCGATGGTGGCCCAGTTCCGCAAGGGCGGCGGGGGCGCCAAGCCGGTCAGCGGCGGGACCAAGGTCTGCTGGGGCACGGACCGCGAGGAGGCCGTACGGACCGTGCACCGGCTGTGGGCGAATCAGTTCCTGCCCGGTGAGATGGCCCAGATCCTGCCCTCGCCGAGCCACTTCGAGCAGCTCCAGCCGCTGGTGACCGAGGAGTCGGTGAGTGAGAAGGCGGTGTGCGGGGACGACGTCGACGAACACGTGGCGGCACTGTCCGCGTTCGCCGACGCGGGTTTCGACCGGATCTACGTCAACCAGATCGGCCCCGCCCAGCGTGGCTTCTTCGACTTCTACCGCACCAAGGTGCTGCCCCAGCTGCAACAGGCCTGACGACGATGAAGCTGCATCTCCCGGCGGTGTCCGTGTACACGGTGCCGACCGATGCCCCCGAGGCCGACGACACCCTGGCCTGGGAATCCACCACCATGGTGGTCACCGAGGTGACCGCGGGCGACGCGACCGGCACCGGCTGGACGTACGGCCCGCGGGCGGTCGGCGACTTCCTGCGCGGACACCTGGCCCCGCTGGCCGTTCCACCACGCATCACGCCCGGTGGCTCGGCTGCTCGGGGTCGATGTCGTCGGGACGCGGCGGTACGCCGGGGCCGGGCATCCCGGCTGCCGGTGTGCCCGCACCGGGCGCCCCGGTCGCCCCGCCCACGCCGCCGGGCGCGACGGGCGGCACCGGCGGATACGGCATGCCGGTCCCGCCCGGCGGGGTGGCCGGTGCCTGGCCACCGATGACGTGGTCGCCCTCCGGCGTGGGCCGGGACGCGGAGGGCCGGGCGGCGCCGCGCAGCACATAGGCGGCGACCCCGAGGATCGCCGCGGTGATCAGCGCGGCGGCCCAGTCCGGCAGCCCGAGGGCGAGGGCCAGCCCCACCGCCAGGGCCAGGGCGGCGCCCGCGTAGAGGGCGACGGCGCCGGACGCGGCGTACAGCATGGCCTTGCGGCGCTGCTTGCGAGTCTGCTCGCGCAGTTCCTCGCGCACGGTCTCGCGTGTCACCTGGGCCAGCTCCTCGACCAGGTGCTTGTCCAGATGCTCAAGATGATCCAAGCGGTCCATGGCCCCCGGGTACCCGTACACCCGTACGCATAACGCGGTCCGTCACGGCCACCCGTACGGGCCCGTGCCGTGCAGGCCGCCGAGGCCCTGGCGCCGCCCCGCCCGCACCCGGGCACCGACACTGCGGTGACCAACGTGGCGGTGGGTCCGGTCGCGGCCGTCGTGGACCGCACATGGGACATCGCGCGCAAGGCCATGGGCTGACCCACTGACCCACTGAGGCATGCGTGTCCGGCGGCCAGGGTGCGGGGATCGCGTGAAACGATCTCCTGCCCCGGCCGCCCCTATTAGGCTCGTCCGCATGGACATTCTGGGAGCCACGCTGCGCGTCTGCGTCGACGACCTGGAGACCGCGGTCCCCTTCTACGAACGCCTGGCCGGCGGCCCGGCCCTCCGCTTCGAGCGCGGCGGGGTCCAGGTGGCCGCCGTCGGCTGCTTCCTCCTGATGAGCGGTCCCGAGGCGGAGTTGGAGATCCTGCGCAAGGTCGCCGCCACGATCGCCGTCAAGGACGTCGACGAAGCCCATCGGGTACTGACCGAACTGGGCGCGCGTGTCATCGCGGGACCGGTGGGGACACCGGCCGGGCGCAATCTGATCGCGATGCATCCGGACGGAGTGGTGTACGAGTACGTGGACCGGCGGGCGTAGGACCGGGGTCACCGCATACGGAAGTCGTGGCGGTCCGGCAGCGGTTCGTCGCTGACCCGCTCCCACAGCCGCCCGACGGCCTCCGCCCCTTCCCTCAGGTCGGCGACCTCGAAGCCCTCCTCGAACACGGCCCGCGCCTCCTCCCGCCTGCCCTCGGCGACCAGCAGCCCGGCCTCGATGAACCGGAATCGCCCGCGGGCCCGCGTCGCGGGACGCAGTCGCGCCCACACCGACCGCGCGTCCCCCGTACGCCCCACCGCGAGGAGCGCCTCGATCGCCTCGCGGCCGAGCGCGGCCGTGGCCGCCGTCCAGGCCTCCCCCGCGTCGCGCCGCTCCCGGCACAGGTCGTCGAAGGCCTCGGCGTACCGGTCGGCGGCCCGCTCGCGGTTGCCCACCTCCTGGTCGGAGACGGCCAGGCAGCGCAGCAACGGCCAGACGGACGGGGCGAGTTCAAGAGCTCGCTCCCAACTCCGCACGGCCTGCGCCCGGTCGCCGGCGTGCCACTGGGCGACGCCGAGGTGGTACTCGGTGTGCGGGCCTGCGGGCGCGGTCTCCAGCATGTCCCGCCAGTGCTGGGCGACGAGCGTCTCGCCGGGCGGCCGCACCCGGCCCGACTCCGGCAGCACTCCGGCCCGCAGCAGCTCCAGCCAGGGTTCCTGCGCCTCACCGAGGGTGCTGTCGTCGAAGGGCGTACCGGGCAACTTCCGGTCGATGCGCAGCACTTCGAGGGCGCCCCAGCCGGATCCGGTGGCGAGGATCTCGCCGGGTGCGGTGTCGGCGTGCGGTTTCCAGGCGGCGTACGCGGCGTCGACGTCGGCGCGCGGGAGTACGGCTTCGAGCCGCTCCTCCGCCTTCTCCGCCTGTGCCGGGGAGTTCAGTGGCCCGTACGCCTCCAGCCACGACACCTCGCTCTCCGGGTCCAGCCGGACGTGCTCCAACTGCGTGCGCGCGAGGCCCGCCTGGATCTCGCAGTAGCCCTCGGTGCCGGGTTCGGTGAGCCATTCCTGCCAGCGTCGCCCGCCCGGCCCTGATCCCCAGACGAACAGCTTGCGTCCGCGCAGTACGTCGGTGGATGTCTGTACCAGTCCGTGACCGTCCTCGTCGAGGGCGGCGATCCAGCGGCGCCGCGCGTCGGGAAGGTCGTAGAAGTAGTCGGCCGCGTGCGGGAGTTGCCGGATCTCCTCGTGCGTCGGAACGGGCACCGTCCGCAGTCGTCGCTCGTATCCGAAGTGCCATGCCTGCTGCGCGGGCGCGAGGATTCGGCGTCGCTCCGGCACGGCGATGTTGGACCACCAGTACGTCGGCACCGGCTTCTCGTGCGGATTGCGGATGCGGACGCCGACGTACAGGAAGTCGGAGCCGTCCGGCAGCCAGAGGTCGACCTGGAAAGGCAGGTCGCGCAGCCGTTCCCACTCCCACAGGCGCAGCATCTCTCCGCCGTCGGGGGCGGGGACGCGGGCGGCGTGCAGGGGTGCGCAGGCGAGGGTGGTGTGGCCGGTGGCGCCGATGTTCCATTCGATGCCGCCGGAGAACCAGGCGCCGTTGAGGGCGAACGCGGCGGGCTGGAACACCGGGTTGCGGTACAGGAGTTCGCGGCCGGACGGCTTGTGGAGGAGGGAGGCGATCCGGCCGCCGAGACCGGGGAGCACGGTGGCCCGCAGCCGGTCGTTCTCAATCACGAGGGCATCGATCCCGCGCGGCTCGCGCACCCGCTCGTAGCCGTCCCGGAGGTGCACGGGAAGCAGGCTGCGCAGGGGCTCGTAGCCGATCTGGCGGGCCATCTCCGAGGGCAGGTCGTCGCGGTCGTCGACGCGGTGGAGCTCGTCGAGCGGCCGCAGCGGGGGCAGCGGGTTGTCGGGCCCCAGCTCCGCGGCGGGCAGCGTCAGTACCTCACGTCGGATCGTCGTCACGATCGCCATGGAAGCCGCTCGCCGGGGAGCTGAACAGGGGCGCTACAGGTCAGGATTACGCAAAGGCGGACACCACGATGTCGGTGAGGAGGGCGCCCGCCGTGCCGTCCGGGTCGAGATCGGGGTCGTAGATGGTGACGTTCAGCCCGACGCAGTGCGCGGACCCGAGCAACGGCCGCAGCAGCTCGACGAGTTCGTCGGGCAGGAGTCCGTCCGGGTCGGGGCTGTCCACGGCCGGCATGACGGACGGATCGAGGACGTCCGCGTCCAGGTGGACCCAGAATCCGTCGAGTTCGGGGATCTCGAAGGCCTGGGCCGTGGCCCGGGCCAGGGCGTCCGCACCCCACTCGCGGATGTCCCCGACGGTGACGACGGGGATCTTGAGGGCGGCGAGTTCGCTGCGGTCGTCCTCGAACTCGTCGCGGTTGCCGAAGAGCCGTACGTCCTCGTCCCTCAGATACGGCTTCAGCCCCTCCAGGTTCGTCAGGTCGTCCTGCCCACGCCCCGTCGCCAGCGCCATCTCCTCACCGCCCGCCGCGCCGATCCGCTCGGAGTTGCCGGGGTGCCGGAAGTCGGAGGAGGCGTCCACGGCGGCAAGGCCGTAGCGGCCGAGGCGGCGCAGCGCGAGGGAGGCGCCGAGCTGGATGGAGCAGTCACCGCCGAGCACCACCGGGAACTCCCCGGCCCGCACATGGCGTTCGATGCGGTCGGCGAGCTTCACCGTGTAGGCGGCGAGGGCAGCCGCGTTGAAGACGCCGTCGCCCTCCTGCCAGTCCCCTCGGTCGTAGCGCGGCGGCACCACCACCCCGCCCTCCAGCGCGCCGAGCCGCTGCACGATCCGCTGCTCGCGCAGGGCACCGGCGAGCTTGTAGCAGCCCGGGACGGTTCCCGGCGCGGGCGGACGCAGCCCCAGATTGGAAGGGGCGTCCAGAACCACCCTCGTACGCATCGGCCTCACTTCCGGATCATCTCGGCGGTGACGGCCCACCGCTCGTGGTCCCGCCAGGCCCCGTCGATGTAGAGCATGTCCGGCGAGAAGCCCTCCAGACGGAAGCCGCAGCTACGGGCGAGGGCGATCGAGGCGGTGTTGGCGGGCTGCACGTTGATCTCCAGCCGGTGCAGCCGCATCCCGCCGAAGGCGTACCGCACGACCATCCCCAGCCCCTCCCGCATCAGACCGCGCCCGGCGGCGTGCGCGAAGGCCCCGTATCCGAGCGCCCCGCTCAGGAAGGCGCCCTCGACGATGTTGTTGATGTTGATGTACCCGGCGATGGCCCCCTCGCCGTGCTCCCCGTCCTTCTCGCAGACCAGGAACCCCGCCTTGGTCGGGTCCTCGATCAGCCGGCCCGCATACGCCGTGAACGCGTTGGCACTGTCCGGCGGGAACAGCCAGGGCTGATGCAGCTCCTTGCTCTCCCGGGCCCGGGCGGTGAACTCGGCGCCGTCCTCGTAGGTGATGTGACGTATGCCCACGCGGGGGCCCTCGACGAGATAGCGGGATGCGGTGTGCGGCATCCCGTCACCCTACGACGGACTAGTTGCGGCGCTTCATGAAATACGCCCCGCACAGGGCGCCGATGACCCCCGTGGCCAGCAGAGCCATCCACAGGGGCATCGTGACCTCGGGGATCAGCAGTCTGATCTTGGTGGCGCGGGTGTTCTCGAAGATGAAGATCAGGGCGAGGACGGCGAGCAGCAGGACGACCACCCGGGCGGGCGTCACGGCGCCACCCTTGCCGCTGGTGGCACCGCCGCTCTCGGAGGTCTTCGGGCTCATGCGACCAGGCTGGGCCCGAAGACCCGGCCCCGCGCGGCGGGGACCGCCCACCGGGTGAATCAGCCGCCGGCCACCGGCAGCTCCAGCACCCCGGTGTTCCCGGGCGAGCTGACCACGGTCACCGGCTTGATCCCCCGGTTGCCGAAGTAGGCGTCGTCGCTCGCCGCGACCACGAACTGCAGCCGGTGCCCCTTCTCGTACCGGTGCACGATCCCCGGCAGGGTCACGGTGAAGCTCTTGGTCACGTCGGGCACCCGGACCGGTGCGACCAGCCGGTGCACCAGCGTCTTGGTGCCGTCGGGCGCGATGTCGTACAGCTTGGCGAACAGGACGAGCTTGTCGGCGGCGTTCGAGGAGTTCTGCGTCCGCTCCGCCTTCGGCGAGACCACCCTGAGCGTGGCCTTCGGCGCGCCCACGACGTCGGTGGTGCGGGCGAGCGGCTCACTGGTCCAGCCGAGGTAGGTGCCCTCGGTGTCGTAGGGCGCCGGGTCCGGCAGGCCGATCGTCCCGGCCAGCGAGCTCTCCGAGTGGCTGGTGGGGACGAGCCGGTTCGTGTACGTCCGGCTGCCGCGGGCCACCTTGGAGCGGGTGTCGACGAGCTTGCCGTCGCCGGACAGGTACAGCTTCTGACTGAGTGCGGGCAGGCGGTCGGCGGTGGCGTAGGTGCCGGCCGGGTCGGTGATCCAGTCGCGGTAGTAGGCCAGGGCCGGTCCGGTGTCGGTGCCCTTGTTCTTCTGGAGGTAGCGGTCGAACCAGGCGAGGATCCGCTTGCCGGCGTACGTGGACTCCAGATTCCCCTGGCCGAGGTTGAGCTCGCCCGCCGCCATGCCGCCGCTGTGGCCCCAGGACTGCCAGATCATCCTGGTCGGTGTGCCCTGCGCCTTGAGGGTCTTGTACGTCGCCGTCGCCTCGTTGAGGTTGAAGAGGCTGTCGGCCTGTCCCTGGATCAGCAGCGTGGGTGCCTTCACGCGGCCGGGGTAGGTGACCGGGGAGACCCTGCGGGAGTAGGCGAGCAGTCCGGCGGTCCGGTCGGCGGGGTAGCTGCCGGAGTTCAGGGTGCGGACGGTGTCGCAGGCCTCGGTGACGAAGTGCGGACAGCCCAGGGAGTTGATCCGGGACGGGTCGAGGTTCGGCGCCGTCAGCGGCTGGCTCTCGCCGATCAGATAGAAACCGTTGGCCCACTGCCATTTGAAGGCGCCGGGCACCGCGCCGTGGGCGCCGGCGTTGTTCGGGTCGAGGGAGTACGCCAGGTCGTTCCAGGTGATCAGCGGGACGAGTGCGTCGACGCGGTGGTCGACGGCCGCCGTCGCCATCTGGATCGCGCCGCCGTAGGAGCCGCCGATCATGCCGACGCGCGGGTCGCCCTTGCCGTCGAGGGTGACGAAGTCGGCCTTGGTGCCGTCGTTGGCGGCCCGTTTCCCTGCGAGGAAGTCGACCAGCTGTGAGGCGGCCTTGCCGTCGATGTCCGGGTCGTCGAGCGAGATCAGACAGCCGGAGTTGCCGAAGCCGAGCCCGGAGTAGACGAGGGAGACATAGCCCCGCTCGGCGAAGGCCTTGCCGATGCCGTCCGTGGAGCCGTCGGACTTGCTGCCGCCGAAGCCGTTGGTGGCGAGCACGGCGGGTGCGCGGCCGGCACCGGTGGGCCGGTACAGATCGGCATCGATCGTGCAGGTACGGCCGCTGGCCTGCACGGTGAACTTCAGGGCCGTGACGGTGTACTGGCCGGTGGCGGGGGCGGGGGTGGCGAGTGTGGCACCGAGCAGGAGAGCGAGCGGAACGCTGTATCCGAGCACACGACGAGACACGAGACCTCCACACTGAGGACAACCCGGCTTACCGACCGGTAAGAACCGGCCAGCAGTCAGGGTGTGACACGTGTCAAAGGAGGTCAATCACCGTGACGGGTGTTTTCTTGACGATGATTCAGCGAAGGGCCGGTTCGTCGAGCGTCAACGTGCGTGCGTCGGCGTCGAGTTCGGCCGCCACTCCGAAGGGCATGGTCAGCGCCCCTTCGCAGTGCCCGAACCCGAACTCCTCCACGACGGGCACCCCGAGCCCGCCGAGCCGGTCGGCGAGCAGCGCCCGCACCTTCTCCTGGGGGCCGCACTCCTGCCACGACCCGAGCAGTACCCCTTGCACCCCGTCGAACCAGTCGGCGCGCAGGAGTTGGGTGAGATAGCGGTCGAGGCGGTACGTCTCCTCCCCCACGTCCTCCAGGCACAGCAGCCCGCCGCGCGCGGAGGGCCGGGCGTGCGCGGTGCCCAGTTCGGCGGCGAGCAGGCACAGGCAGCCGCCGAGGGTGACACCCCGGGCCCGCCCGGGGACCAGGGTCCTCCCACCGGAGGCGATCGTGCGGACGGTCTCCGGTGCGAAGAGCGTGGCCCTGAGGTGCTCCTGTGCCCGTGCGTTCTTGATGAAGTCGACCCCTGCGGCCATCGGCCCGTGGAGGGTGACCAGGCCCAGCCGGGTGGCGAACGCCTCGTGCAGCGCGGTGATGTCGCTGAAGCCGACGAACACCTTCGGCCCGGCCGCCCGCATCGCCTCCCAGTCGAGCAGGTCGATCATCCGCTGCACGCCGTACCCGCCCCGCGCGCACAGCACCGCGTCGACGGACGGGTCGCACCAGGCGGTCTGCAGATCGGCGGCCCGGTCCGCGTCGGTGCCCGCCAGGTAGTCGAAGTCGCCGTGCCGCTCCAGCACATGGGGCCCCACCACCGGGTCGAGGTCCCAGCCGCGCAGGATGTCCAGTCCGGCCTGCAGCCGCTCCTCGGGAACGGGTCCGCTGGGCGCGACGACGGCCACGCGGGCGCCGGGCGCGAGTCTGGACGGCCGGACGGACTTCTTCACTTGTCGAGCTCCAAGGTCGGGATGCCGGGCGGGTTCAGGACGAAGACCTGGGCGTACAGGGAGAGTTCGGACTCCAGGGCCCGGATCATCGTCTCCGCCCGCCGGAACCCGTGCCCCTCCCCCTCGAAGGCGATGTACGCGTGCGGCACCCGCCGGTCCTCCATGCGGGCCAGGAACCGCTCGCACTGGACGGGCGGGCAGATCACGTCGTCCAGTCCCTGCAACAGCAGGAAGGGCGCGGTGATCCGGTCGGCGTGCTCGGTGGGCGAGCGCTCCGCGTACCGTGCGGGCACCTCGGCGAGGGGTCCGACCAGGGTTTCCAGGTACTGCGACTCGAAGTCGTGGGTCTCGCCCTCGCCCCAGCCGGTCAGATCGAGGATGGGGTAGACGATGGTGCCGCAGGCGTAGACGTCGGTCGCGGTGAGGGAGGCGGCCGCGGTCCAGCCGCCGGCACTGCCGCCGCGGATCGCCAGCCGGTCGCGGTCGGCGGTGCCCTCGTCGGCGAGGGCCTGGGCGACGGCCGCGCAGTCCTCGACGTCGACCACGCCCCACTGCTCGCGCAGTCGGTTGCGGTACTCCCGGCCGTGCCCGGTGGAGCCGCCGTAGTTGACCTCGACGACGCCGATGCCCCGCGAGGTGAAGTAGGCGATCGCCAGGTCGAGGACGAGGGGGGCGCGGCTGGTGGGTCCGCCGTGCGCCCAGACGACGTACGGGGGCAGTTCGTCGCCGGGTGCCACGCAGATGGGATGGTGGGGCGGGTAGACGTGGGTGTGGATGTCGCGTCCTGCGGGTCCGGTGAAGGTGCGGATCTGCGGCTCGGGGTAGTAGGTGGGGTCCACGGCGTCGTCGTGCCCCGCGCCGATCACCCGGGCGCGGCCGGTCCGGGTGTCCAGCTCCACCAGTTCGTGAGCGCTGCGCGGGCTGGCGCCGACGGCGACGACCCGCTCGCCGTGCACCGCGAGGGTGGGCGCGAACTCGGTCCAGGGGCCCGCCGCGTCGACGACCTTAGCGGTCTCGGGGTCCAGTATCCCGAGCGCGGTGGCGCCACCGCCGTGCACGACGGCGATCAGGCCGCTCTCCAGCGGGGCGAACCAACGATGGCCCAGCCTCCAGAGCGGACCGCCGAACTCCTCCTCGCGCGGGCACAGCGGTGCGCCGTCGCGGTAGAGGTTCCACCAGCCGGTGCGGTCGCTCGTGTACAGCAGGGCTCCGTCGTGGGCCCAGTCCACCTGGGGGATCGACTCCTCGGGCCCGCCGGCGATCGTGCGGGGTTCGCCGAGCGTGCCGTCGGCCCGGACACCGGCGAGCACCAGTTCCGTGCCGTCCCACGGCATCCGGGGATGGTCCCAGGCGAGCCAGGCCGCGCTCCGCCCGTCGGGGGAGATCCGGGGGCCGGTCACGAACCGGTGCCGGGCGTCGGTGAGTTCGCGCACGGCGTCCCGGTCCTGGGCGGCCGCGCCGTCCAGCGGCACCGCGGCCAGGACCCGGCGGACGTCGCTGGGCCCGTCGCCGGTGAACTCCTCCAGCACACACCACACCTCACCGCGGTCCGGGAGCAGCACCGGGTCCGCCCAGCGCAGGCCGCCGCCGACCAAGGACACCGGGGTGAGGGGGCTGGGGTCGCCGTCCGGCCCGTACCGGTACAGCCGCTGGTCGGCGAAGTTCACGAAGACCACGAGCGGTTCGCCGTCCACGACCGTCCCCGCCCAGGGCTGTCCGCCGTATTCGATGACCCGGCTGCGGACGTTCCACGGTGTCGGCAGCACCGACTCCGTCGTGCCGTCGGTGCGCCGCCGCAGCAGCGTGCGCCGGCCGCCCTCGGTGGGGCGTGGTTCGGTCCACCAGGCCTCGTCGCCGACGAAGCCCACGAACTCGGGATGCCCGTCGTGCGCGGCGGCCATTGCCGCGTCGATGGGCGAGGGCCAGGACCCGTACGCCAGCGTCTCCACTTCTCCCCCAGTCGCTCAGGCCGTGCGCAGAAAGCGGTCCAGGACCCGGACGCCGAAGTGCAACGCCTCGACCGGGACCCGTTCGTCCACGCCGTGGAAGAGGGCCTGGTAGTCGAAGCCCTCCGGCAGCTTCAGCGGTGTGAATCCGTATCCGGTGATGCCGAGGCGCGAGAATTGCTTGGCGTCCGTGCCGCCGGACATGCAGTACGGCACCACGTGCCCCTCCGGCGCGAACTCCTCGACGGCGGCCCGCATCCTCGCGTACGTCGCCGAGTCCACCGGCGCCTGGAGCGCGACCTCGTGGTGCTGGAACTCCCACTCCACGTCCGGTCCGGTCAGCAGGTCGAGGGTCGCGCGGAACTCGTCCTCGCCGCCGGGCAGATACCGCCCGTCGACGTGGGCCACGGCCTCGCCCGGGATGACGTTGATCTTGTAACCGGCGTCCACCATGGTCGGGTTGGCGCTGTTGCGGACCGTCGCCTCGACGAGGTTCGCCGCCGGGCCGAGCTTCTCCAGGAGCCGGTCGACGTTGTCCAGGTCGGGCTCGATGCCGTACACGAGGGCGAGTTCGGTGAGGGCGGCGCGGACGGTCGGGGTGAGCCGCAGCGGCCACTCGTGCGCGCCTATGCGGGCGATCGCGGCGCACAGGCGGGTGACCGCGTTCTCCTTGTTCACCTTGGAGCCGTGCCCGGCCCGTCCGCGCGCGGTGAGCTTCAGCCAGCCCGTGCCCCGCTCGCCGGCCGCGATCGGATAGATCTGGCGTCCGGCGCCGTCGTGGAAGGTGAACGCCCCGGACTCGCTGACGCCCTCGGTGCAGCCCTCGAAGAGCCCGGGATACTCATCCGCGAGGAACCCGGAGCCGTCCACGGCGCTGGCCTCCTCGTCGGCGGTGAACGCGACGACGATGTCGCGCCGGGGTCGTACCCCTTCGCGCGCCCAGGCTCGGACGATCGCCAGGATCATCGCGTCCATGTTCTTCATGTCGACCGCGCCCCGGCCCCAGACGACCCCGTCACGGATCTCCCCGGAGAAGGGATGCACGCTCCAGTCCCGGGCCTCGGCGGGCACCACGTCCAGGTGACCGTGGACGAGCAGCGCGTCCGCGGAGGGGTCGGTGCCCTCGATGCGCGCCACGACATTGGTGCGGCCCCTGGTCCGCTCCAGCAGCACCGGCTCCAGGCCCGCCTCGGCCAGCCGCGCGGCCGCGTACTCGGCGGCCGGCCGCTCCTGGCAGTCGCCGCCGCCCCGGTTGGTGGTGTCGATGCGGATGAGGTCGGAGGTGAACGTCACGACCTCGTCCATAGCCTGTCCGTCAGCCATACTGCTCCTCCACCGCGGCCGAGACGATCGTGGTGACCGTCTTGAAGGTGCGAATTCCCTCGTACATGGTGGCGCTCGTGTACCCCACCTTCCGCTCACCGATCCGGTCGACACCCGGCACGACGGTCGCGGCCAGGGCAAGGTGCTCGGCGTCGAACTCCACAGCGACGGTGAACGGCCCCGCCTGCACGGGTTCGTGACGCACCGCCAGCGCCGCCGCCTCCTTGGCCGCCGCGCGGATGTCGGCGGCGGTCCTGGCCGGTGTCCGGCACACCGCCGCGTACCGCGACACATGGTCCTTGACCGCGACCTTCAGCGCCTCGGGCGCGTAGCCGAGGGCGTCCTCGCAGGCCACGTCGTCGCCGGTGACGAGGACGACCGGCACGCCGTACTCGGCGACCACGTGCGCGTTGAGCAGGCCCTCGCTCGCGCGTACGTCGTTCAGCCACACCCCGGTGATGGAGTTGGCGAGGTAGGTGTGGGCGAGGACGCCCTCCGCGCCGGCGCCTGCGTGGTAGCCGACGAAGGCGATGCCGTCCACGTCGCCGTGCTGCACGCCCTCCACCATGGACAGTGACTTGTGCCGTCCGGTGAGCATCTCCGCCCGGTCGTCGAGCCGCTCCAGGAGCAGGTTGCGCATGGTCCAGTGCGCCTCGTTGATCAGCACGTCGTCGGCACCGCCGTCGAAGAAGCCCTGCACCGCCGCGTTCACGTCCGAGGTGAACATCGCGCGGCACCGCTCCCACTGCGGCGTCCCCGGCAGCACGTCGGCCGGCCAGGTGACGCCCGTGGCGCCCTCCATGTCGGCGCTGATGAGGATCTTCATGCCGACTCACGCTACGCGTTCGTGCCGCGTCCCGTCAGGCCTGTGGACAACCGTCACCGGCTCAGACCAATTCGGGGATCCCTCACGCCGTGCGCCCCACCACCAGCCACTTCGACGGCAGCTCGATCCGGGTGCCGTCGGGGGTGTACTCCGTGGTCACGAGTGGCAGTTCGCCGCTCGCCAGGACGGTGAGCCCGGCCGTGGCCAGGTACTGGGGCACCGCGTCGTCGGAGACCTCGCCGGGCGCGATGCCGTGCCGGAAGATCGGCGCCAGTTTGGGCGGCGGGCCGGAGGGGTGCTGGGCCAGGCCCATCAGGATCGGTTTGGCGGCCTCGGACAGCTCGACGAGGAAGCCCCGGCCGTGCTCGCCGAGCAGCGCGGCGAGCCCGTCGACCAGTGGTTGCCGGTCGGCGGCCTCGCACTGGTGGAGCACGCCCCGCATATAGACGTTGGCGTCGCCCAGCTCCGCGTGCAGCGACTCCGCCCCACCCTTCTCCACGGCGTCCAGCACCCGGTAGGTGGCCTGGCCGGCCGGATCGGCGTCCCGGGCGCGGTCGACGGCGGCCTCGGACAGGTCGACGCCGAGGACGTGCCGGAAGCGGTCGGCGAGGAAACGTGTCTGGGTGCCGTTGCCACAGCCCAGGTCGACCATGGGCAGGGCGGGGGCGGTCACATGCGGTTCGAACAGGGCGAGGTGGAGGCCGGCCGTCAGCGCGGGCTCCGCGTCCCAGAACACCGCCCCCTGTCCGTCGGGAGCCTCGCTCCAGAAGCTCTCCCAGGCGTCCCGGTACCGACTCGTCACGCTCATGCCCAACTCCCCAGGATGCGGCAATGGCCCGCCGCAAGTGACGGGCCAGTACGGTTTATCGCGCCCCGGTCACGGCTACAAGCGCACGGCGCAATCCTTCACGCCGTGCGCGACATGCGTACGCCCTTACGCCCCGTGCGCCCCTGGGGCGTCTCAGCGTCGCGGCAACGTCAGTTCGAACCAGACGGTCTTGCCGGCCTTCGTCCGGCTCGTGCCCCACTCCCGGGCCAGGGTGGAGACGATGCGCAGGCCACGCCCGAACTCGTCCTCGGGGCCGGCGCTGAGCAGGGTCGGCAGGTCGTGGTCGTCGTCGTCCACCTCGCACAGCAGCGTGTCACCGCGGACGAGGCGCAGCTGGAGGGGACGGCTGTGGGAGTGCCGTACGGCGTTGGTGACGAGCTCGCTGACCATCAGTTCGGCCGGGTCGGCGAGCCTGGCCAGCCCCCAGTCGTGGAGCTGTTCGCGCACCACGGAGCGCGCCCTGGCGACCTCGACCGGGTCCGGGGAGAGCCGCCACTCGGCGACGTCGTCCGGCTCGATGCCGTTGAGGCGGCTCATCAGGAGGGCGACGTCGTCCTTGCGGCCACCGCGGGTGTTGAGGACGCGGATGATGGTGTCGCAGGCGTCGTCCATGGACGCGGCCGGGTGGGCGGCGGACTCGCACAGGGCCGCGAGGCCCACGCCGATGTCCTCGCCGCGCACCTCGACGAGGCCGTCGGTGCACATCACGAGCCGGTCGCCGGGTTGCACGCGTACGCGTACCGACTCGAACGCCACCCCGCCGACGCCGATGGGCGCCCCCGTGGGCAGGTCGAGGAGTTCGCTGCGGCCGTCCTCGGCGTGCACGATCACCGGCGGGATGTGGCCGGCGTTGGCGATGTGCAGCTCGCTCGCGATCGGGTCGTACACGGCGTACAGACAGGTCGCCAGGTAGGTGTCGCCGAGACGCTGGGCGAGGTCGTCGAGGTTGCGCAGCAGCTGGGCGGGCGGCAGGTCGAGGGCGGCCATGGTCTGTACGGCCGTACGCAACTGGCCCATCATGGCGGCCGAGTTGAGGCCGTGGCCCATGACGTCGCCGACGACGAGGGCGGTGCGGGCGCCGGGGAGTTTCACCGAGTCGAACCAGTCGCCGCCGACCCGGCCGAGCAGGGTGCCCGGCAGATAGCGGGTGGCGATGTCGCAGCCCGCCATGCGCGGCGGGATGTGCGGCAGCATGCTGTCCTGGAGCGTCTCGGCGACGGACTCCTGGTAGGTGTACATGCGCGCGTTGTCGAGCACGAGGCCCGCGCGGGCGGCGAGTTCGGCGCCGGTGACCCGGTCCATGTCGTTGAACTCGACGCGCTCCGGGTGCCGCAGCAGGATCATGAAGCCGAGGACCACATTGCGGGCCTTGAGCGGTACGACCAGCATCGAACGGCCCGTGATCAGGGGCCGGATGTCACGCTTTTCGAACTGCGAGGCGATGGCGTGGCCCATCTGCTCGCTGATGCGCGGCACGAGGACGGGCTGGCCGCTGGTCATGCACTGGAAGAACGGGGTGTGCGCCGGGAACGGCATGGCCTCGCCGACGGGCACGACGTCGTCCCAGCGGCCGGGTTCGTCGGTGTGCTCGAGGGCGACCCGGTGCCACATGGTGGTGGCGTCGGGCACGCCCTCGGGGAACCCCTCGCCCGCGACGACCTGTTCCCGCAGATAGGTGCCGGCGACGTCGGTGAAGCGGGGCACGACGGCCCGGCTGACCTCGATGATGGTCTTGGACAGGTCCAGGGAGGTGCCGATACGGCCGCTGACCTCGGTGAGGAACTCCAGGCGCTCGCGTACCGCGGTGTACTCGAGGTCCTCGCCCTCGTCGGCGAGTTCCTGCGGGACGGCCAGCCCTTCGGCCACGGCCCGCGCGGCCCGCTCACGGCGCACCCTGCGTTCGATACGGCGGGGCACGCCCCAGTCGGGGGTGACGGGCACCCGGTCGTTCTGACTGAACTCCAGGACGGGATAGCCCAGTTCGAGGATCTGGGCGACGATCCGCGCGCCTTCCTCGACACTCATGCTGGGCAGGATCTCGGGCAGCCGGCGGGCCAGCTCCTCGGCGCCCGGGAAGTCGGTGTGCAGCGCGAAGGCGGGGGCGATGCGCTCACCGGCGATCTCGTCGTCCGGATCGTCCGCGTGCAGGGCGCCCGCGTCGGCGGCGAGCACCAGCAGCCGCTCCCGTCCGGGGCCCACCAGGGGGTAGGCCCACCACAGGACGTCGAGGCGGTCGGGTTCGAAGACCGTGAGGCGGGCGCGGCCCGCGGCCGGGTAGGAGAGCCGGCCGTCGAGGGAGGACTCGAGGTCGGGTCCCAACCCGTCGTAGGCCGCGTACACGCCGTACGGCGTCGGGTCGTCCTCGTCGGGCAGGGCGCCGGAGACGGGCAGCAGGTCGGCCGCCGGGCGGCCGAGCGCCTCTTCCTTGGCGGCGCCGAACAGCCGTCGCGCACCCCTGCTCCAGTGGGACACCAGGCCGTCGCGGTCCACCACGACCACGGCCAGCGGGATACGGCCGGCGTCGGCGTGCTCCACTGCGCCGTCCTCAGCTCCGTGGCCGGGAGCTGTGTCCCTCTCGGTGCCATGGTCCATGGCCCAGGCCCTCTCTCCCCACGGCTCCGCAAGATCTGTGCCGCCTAATCCACCGTAGGCCGTGGGCGGTTGTGATGTGCGGCAATGCGGGAATTGGCCGGGGTGGATCGCCCCGGCGTGCGCCCCTGCGCCCCCGGGCCGGGCAGAACCTGCCGGTTGGAGGCGTGTCGGGGTTACTGACGGGTTTTCAGTCCTCGTGTCCGAGTTGGAGATCCCGTTCCGTACGGCCGCCGCCGGCGACCTGGAGGACGGTGGCGACGGGCGGGTAGCCCGCGGCGATGACGGTGTACTCGCCCGTGGACAGGTCGACGAACCGGAAGGTGCCGTCGGCGCCGGTGGTGAGGGTGTCCACGACGTTGCCCGCGGCGTCGAGGAGCGTCACGCGCGCGTCCTCGACGGGCCTCCCCCACCCTCCGGGCGGGGGGACCCCCATCTCGCTTCGCTCGCCGCCGGCCCGCACGGTGCCGCGCAGCACGGCGCCGCCCGCGAGTTCGACGTCCTGGCGGGTCTCCCGGGAGGCCTGCACGGTGACGGGCAGGGCGGCGGGGCGGAACGCGTGGGCACTGGCGGCGAGGGTGTACTCGCCGGCGACGAGTTCGGTGATGACGTAGCCGCCCTCACGGCCGCTGCGGGTGGTGGCGACGACCTCTCCGTGGACGTTGGTGAGTGTGACGGCGGCGTCGCGCACGGGGGTGCCGTCGGCGGTCAGCACGTTTCCGGCGAGGCGTCCGGCGCCGCCGAGGACGACATCGAGCTCGACGGGCCGCTCGCCGACGGTCACGGAGACCGCCTGCGGCTGGTGTCCCCCGGCCGCGGCGATCAGGACGTACGCCCCCGAGCCGGGCGTCGACAGCGCGTACCGCCCGTCCTCGCCGCTCGCCCCGCGCCCGATCTGCTGCCCCACGGCGTCGATCAGCGTGAGCGCCGCGCGCGGTACGACGGTCCCGTCGGGGTGCTGCACCGTGCCGCAGACGGGGATTCCGGCGGTGTACGGCGAACGAGCCTGCGGGATCGGGGCGTTCACGGGCGCGGGCTCGATTTCGGCGGCGTTGTGGGACACCAGGGGTTTCTCCTTGAGGCAGAAGGCGATGAGCAGGCCGAGAACGAGGACCGGCACGAGGTGGAGGAAGATCCGCGGCATGGCGTCGGCGTACGCGCGGATGTACGCGTCCCGCAGCTCGGGCGGCAGCGCGTGGACTAGCTGCGGGGTGATGGCCTCGGCGTCGGGAAGCCCTGTCGTCTCGGGCAGGCGCTTCGCCAGGGCGTCGGTGAGCCGGTCGGCGAAGAGGGTGCCGAAGATCGCTGCGCCGACGCTTCCGCCGATCTGCCGGAAGTAGTTGTTCGCGCTGGTGGCGGTGCCGAGGTCGGCGGGGCGCACCGAGTTCTGGACGGCGAGGATGAGGACCGGCATCACCATGCCGATGCCGGCGCCGAGGACGGCCATCCAGAGGCTGTAGTGCAGCCGGGGCGTGTCGACCTCGAGCCGGGACAGCAGCCACATGCCGAAGACGGACAGGGCGCTGCCCAGGACCGGGTAGATCCGGTATCGCCCGGTGTGGCTGATGAGCTGTCCGGCGATCACGGAGGCGCCGACGATGCCGCCCATCATGGGCAGCATCAGCAGCCCGGACTCGGTGGCGCTCGCGCCGTCCACCATCTGCAGGAAGGTGGGCAGATAGCTCGCGGCGCCGAAGAGCGCCACGCCCACCACGAGGCCCACCAGACCGGTGATGTTGAAGACCGCGTCCCGGAACAGCCGCAGCGGGATGAGGGGTTCGGCCGCGAAGTGCTCGGCGACGAGGAACAGCAGGGCCGACGCCACCGCGCCCGCGCCGAGTCCCAGGATGACGCGCGAGTCCCACGCGTACTCGGTGCCGCCCCAACTGGTCAGCAGCACCAGGCAGGTGGAGGCGGCGGCGAGCAGCAGCGCGCCGGGGATGTCGAGCCGGGGCTTCGCCGTCGGCTTGGGCAGCTTGAGGACGACGGTGACGACGGCCAGGGTGAGAACGCCGAAGGGGACGTTGAAGTAGAAGCACCAGCGCCAGGAGTGGTGGTCGGTGAAGTAGCCGCCCAGCAGGGGTCCGGCGACGGAGGCGAGGCCGAACGCGGCGCCGATGAGGCCCATGAAGCGGCCGCGCTCCCGGACGGGCACGATGTCGGCGATGATCGCCTGCACACCGATCATGAGGCCGCCCGCCCCGACGCCCTGCACCGCGCGGAAGGCGATCAGCTGGTCCATCGTCTCGGCACGTCCCGCGAGGGCGGAGCCGATGACGAACACGACGATCGCGAACTGGAAGACGCCCTTGCGGCCGAGGAGGTCGCCGAGCTTGCCGTAGATCGGCAGACCGATCGTGGAGGTCAGCAGGTAGGCGGTGATCGCCCAGGACATCTTGTCCAGGCCGTGCAGTTCACCGACGATCTTCGGCAGTGCGGTGGCGACGATCATCTGCTCCAGGGCGGCCAGGAGCAGCGCGAGCATGAGCGCGAAGAAGATCAACCGCACCCGGCGCGGGCTGAGTTCGACGGGCTGGGCGGGTGCCGGGGCGGGGATCGGCGGGGGTTTCTCGGCCGGTTCGTCCCGCAGTCCGTCCTGCACCAAAGTGGTCCCGCGCACCTTGCCGCTCCCCTCGTCGCACCCTCACAATTCCCGCGTAAAGCGACAACTGCGAGCAAGCGCGACGAGTTACGGCAGACCGGTGCGGCGCACGGAGATCCACTCGATCCGGTGAGGGGCTCAACACCCCTCGAACACCGGGGACTTGTTTCTACTTCTCGACCTCGGCGGCGAGCTTGTCGAGCACCTCGTCGTAGATCCGGCCGAGCCCCTTGGGGGCGAAGGTCTTCTCGAAGAAGCCGCCGATGCCGCCGGCGCCGTTCCAGACGGTGCTCACGACGACGCGGGACTTGCCCTCGCCGGCCGGGGTGACCCGCCAGGTGGTGACCATGGAGGAGTTGCGGTCCTTCTCGACGAGCTCGCCGTCGGTGGGCTCGCTGACCTCGAGCAGGCAGTCACGGATCCGCTTGCTGGTGGCCTGGAGCTTCCAGTGGACGAGGGTGCCCTCGCCGTCGCCGCCCTCACGCACCTCGTACTCGCTGAAGTGCTGAGGCAGCACCTTCGCGCGCGTGCCGCTGTAGTCGGCGAGGGCGTCGAACACCTTCTCCGCGTCCGCCGCGACGACCCGCTCCGTAGTGGCCTCGACCTGCGCCATTTTTCCTCCAGCACCTGATTTATCGGGGGTTGGGGCAAGCCAACCACCCCGGTCCCCGCCCGCCCAAATCGGGGCCCCGCAATCCCTTCACATACGCATGCGCACGATCAAGGGAACATGTGTTCTATTCTGTGGGCAGTGCTACCGAGGAGGCGTCATGCGCTGGGAGAACCTCACAGCGGACTCCGGCCACAGCCGGGCCGACGACACCGCGCTGTTCGGCGCGGAAGCGGTCGTCACCCGCACCTTCGACACACCGGAGTTCAGCGGGATCACCTTCCACGAGATACGGGCCCGGTCGATCATCAACCGGGTACCCGCGGTCTCCCGGATGTCCTTCCAGTGGACGGTCAACCCGTATCGGGGCTGCTCGCACGCGTGCGTGTACTGCTTCGCGCGCAAGACGCACAGCTATCTGGACCTCGACACGGGCCTCGGCTTCGACTCGCAGATCGTCGTCAAGACCAACGCTGCCGAGCTGCTGCGCCGCCAGCTCGGCTCGCATCGCTGGCAGGGCGATCACATCGCGATGGGCACGAACGTCGACTGCTACCAGCGCGCCGAGGGCCGCTACCGCCTGATGCCGGGCATCATCGGCGCCCTGCGCGACCACGCGAACCCCTTCTCGATCCTGACCAAGGGCACCCTGATCCTGCGCGACCTCGACCTGCTCAAGCAGGCGCACGCGGTGACGGACGTCGGAATCTCCGTCTCGGTCGGCTTCATCGATCCGGAACTGTGGCGCACCGTGGAGCCGGGCACGCCCGCCCCTGAGCGCCGCCTCGAGGTCGTACGGACCCTGGCCGAGCACGGCATCGGATGCGGCGTCCTGATGGCGCCGGTGATCCCGTTCCTCAGCGACGCACCGGACCAGCTCCGGGCCACCGTGAGGGCGATCGCCGCCGCCGGGGCCACATCCGTGACCCCGCTGGTGCTGCATCTGCGGCCCGGGGCGCGGGAGTGGTTCATGGCCTGGCTGGGCCGTCACCATCCACACCTGGTGCGCCGCTACGAGCGGCTGTACGCGGACGGCTCCTACGCGCCGAAGTGGTACCAGCGCCGGATCACCCGTCAGGTCCACGAGTTGGCCCGGGAGTACGGCATCGGACCCGCGGACGCGCCCATGCCCCGACGGATGCCCGAGCCCGAGCCACCCACGCCCGATCTGCCCGAAGGAACCCAACTCACGCTGATCTGAGAGCATTCGAGGGCATCCGGCGACCCAGTAGGGTCAAGTCTTGCCAGAACGCGTTCTTCCGGACGCGCTTTCCGGGACGATGCGGCGTGGACCGTGACACTCGCGGTCCGAAACCCTCCGTCCTGGGAGGACTCCATGAGAAAACGCGCAGCCGTGCTGTGCGGCGTTTCCGTCGTCGTCGCCGGTTCGTTCACGGCCCTGCCCGCCGACGCGAGCACTCCGCGCACCGCGGACGCCACTCAGGCCGCGAAGCTCACCTGGAAGAGCTGCGGCACCACGAACTACCCGACGCTCCAGTGCGCGTCCCTCAAGGTCCCACTCGACCACCACGACCCGCACGGGCGGCAGATCACCCTCGCGCTGTCCCGTGTCCCGCACACCGCGAAGAAGTCCCAGGGCCCGCTGCTGGTCAACCCCGGCGGTCCCGGCGGCAGCGGTCTGACCCTCGCGGGATTCGTCGCCGGCTCGCTGCCCAAGGCGGTCGCGGCGCAGTACGACGTCATCGGCTTCGACCCGCGCGGTGTGGGCAAGAGCAAGCCGGCGCTCGACTGCAAGCCCGGTTACTTCAACCCGGTCCGCCCCGACTCGGTGCCGAGCACTCCGGCCATCGAGAAAGCCAACCTCCAGCGGGCCAAGTCCTTCGCGCAGGCCTGCGGCAAGAAGTACGCCGATGTGCTGCCGTACATCAACACGGTCCAGGCCGTACGGGACATGGACTCGATCCGTGCCGCCCTGGGCGCGAAGAAGATCAATTACTTCGGCTACTCCTACGGCACCTATCTCGGCGCGGTCTACGCCAAGCTCTTCCCCGACCGGGTGCGGCGCCTCGTCCTCGACTCGATCGTCGACCCCACCGGTGTCTGGTACGACGACAACCTCGCGCAGGACCACGCCTTCAACGACCGCCACCGCGCGTTCCTCGCCTGGGTCGCCAAGTACGACTCCACGTACAAGCTCGGCACCGATCCGGCGAAGATCGAGGCCAAGTGGTACGCGATGCGGGCGGCCCTCGCCAAGACACCGGCCGGCGGGAAGGTGGGCGCCTCCGAGCTGGAGGACACCTTCATCCCGGGCGGCTACTACAACGGTTACTGGCCGTATCTGGCGGAGGCGTTCTCGGCGTACGTGAACGACAAGAACGCCGACCCGCTGGTCGAGGCGTACGAGAACTTCGCCGCCGTCGACGCCTCCGGTGACAACGGCTACAGCATCTACACCTCGGTGCAGTGCCGTGACGCCGACTGGCCGCGCGACTGGAGCCAGTGGCGCAACGACAACTGGGCGGTGTACCAGAAGGCGCCGTTCATGACCTGGAACAACGCCTGGTACAACGCGCCGTGCGCGTTCTGGCCGACGAACTCGCTGCGGCCGGTGAACGTGGCCAACGCCCATCTGCCTCCGGCACTGCTGTTCCAGGCGACGGACGACGCGGCCACCCCGTACGAGGGCGGCGTGACGGTCCACCGTCTGCTGCGCGGCTCCAGCCTGGTGGTCGAGCAGGGCGGCGGCAACCACGGCATCACGCTGAGCGGGAACGCCTGCCTGGACAAGTACCTGGCGGCGTATCTGACCGACGGCACGGTGCCGCGCAGCGGCGGCGAGGTCGACGCGGTGTGCGACACGCTGCCCGACCCGAAGCCGCTGAGCTCGGCGTCGGCCTCCGCACGGGGCTCGACGCTGCACGGCATGCTCGGCTTCCGCGGCTGAGCACTCCGCCGAGCAGGGTCCCACGGCCCGTCGGGGGCGTTGTCAGTGTCATGGTCCACCATGGACGCATGAGTGAGCTGACCAGGATTCCCGCCCCCGACGGGCTCGCCCCCGCCGCCCAGTACTCCCATGTCGTGCTGGGCACCGGCACGTTCGTCGCGATCTCCGGCCAGCTCGCCCTGGACGCCGACGGCGAACTCGTCGGCGAGGGCGATCCCACCGCCCAGGCCCGCCAGGTCTTCGCGAACCTGCGCCGCTGCCTGGCCGCCGCGGGCGCGACCTTCGACGACGTCGTCAAACTCACCTACTTCGTCACGGACATGGCACACCTGCCCGCGCTCCGCACGGCCCGCGCCGAGCACATACCCGAGGACCGCCTGCCGGCCGCGTCCGCGGTCCAGGTGGCCGCGCTGGTCCGGCCCGAGTTCCTGATGGAGGTCGAGGCGTTCGCGGTGGTCGGTTCGTGAGCGGTCCGCGGGTACGCGAGATGACACTCGCGGACTGCGACCGTGTGGCCGAGATCCGTGTCCGGGGCTGGCAGAGCGCGTACCGGGGCCTCATGCCGCAGTCGTATCTGGACGCGCTGAGCGTGACCGAGGACGCCGAGCGCCGTCGCGAACGTTTTCGGCAGTCGGACGGCAGCGTGGTGAACCTCGTCGCGGAACAGGACGGGGAGCTCCTCGGCTGGGCGGCGCACGGCCCCTACCGGGAGGATGAAGTGCGCACCGCGGACGCCGAGTTGTACGCGCTCTACGTCGACCCCGGCCGGTACGGCGCGAGCATCGGCCACGCCCTCCTCCAGGAGTCGGTACGCCGTTGCACCGCCGCCGGGCACGACCGCATGTACCTCTGGGTCCTCAAGGGCAACACCCGCGCCCGCGCCTTCTACGAACGGGCGGGGTTCCGACCGGACGGCACCGAGGAGCCCTTCGAGGTGGACGGGGTCCCGGTGCCGGAGGTGCGGTACACGCGGAGCCTCTAAGGCCGCCCTGGGATCCGCGCCAGCGCATGCACCGCCGCCTCCGCCAGCGTCGGGTGGGCGAGCGCCTCGTTCAGTACGGGTCTGGCGCGGGCGTCGCCCAGGGACCCGAGGCCGTCGACGCAGGCGAGGGCCACCCGTCGGTAGGGGTCGTGCGGGCGCAGCCGGCGTTCCAGGGTGATGATGAGGGCCGGTACCGACTCGGGCGCGCGCAGTTCGGTCAGGAGCCTGACCGGGTGCAGGGCGTAGGCGACGCGCAGTTCGTTGGTGGCGAGGGCCGCGGCCGCGCGGGCGGTGCGCGGGTCGCCGAGGCGGGCCAGGGCGTACGCGGCGGAGGCGCAGCGCTGCGGTTCACGGTGGTTGAGCAGCAGGACGAGGGACTCGAAGGCACGGGCGTCCCCCGCGACCCCCAGCCGGAACGCGGCCAGCTCCCGCGCCCACAGCGGCTGTCCGGTCTCGATCAGCACTCCGGCCAGCTCGTCGAGGTCCTTCGTCTCCGCCAGCCGCCCGTACGCCGCCGACGCCCTCGACTCCTGCCGTAAGCGCTCCGTGAGCGATCGCAACTCTTCGTCCATGACACGCAGCCTAGGTGGGTCGCGAGCGCCTCGGGACGTACATCACAAACACGAGGACTAGCGCGCTCGTTACCCGCCGGTTAAGCTCAGACGAGCGAGTTACCCACTCGTGGAACTCCTTGCGGCGGCCTGGTGACGCAGCTGCCGTGAGAGCAGTCGGTTCGGTACCTCAGGTATCGCAGTACGACGTGGCCCCGGGACAGGGCCGGTCGGTTCCACCGTTCTCCGGGCGTGTGCACGCCTGTGACGACGGCACCGCACCACCGGGCGTGTGCGCTTGCAGCCCGGCAACACCCGCATCCTCCACGCACCCGGTGCGCCTTCAGGCGTACCGGGTCGCGCTCCCAGTCGTCACCTCATTCCTGGAGTCCCGCGATGGCCGCTCCCCTGTCCGACACCCCTCTGTCCCCGCTGCAGACCATTGCCGTCATCGGCCTCGGCACGATGGGCACCGGCATCGCCGAGGTCCTCGCCAAGGCCGGTCGCGAGGTCGTCGGCATCGACATCAGCGAGGCCGCGGCCGCCCAGGCCGTCACCGCCCTGGAGACCTCGACCGCCCGTGCCGTGGAGCGCGGCCGGCTGACCGAGCAGGAGCGCGCCGGCATCCTCGCCCGGGTCCGCACCTCCACCGACCTGCGCACCGCGGCCGACGCCGACCTGGTCATCGAGGTGGCGCCGGAGTCGTACGAGATCAAGCACCAGATCTTCCGTGAACTCGACGGGATCGTGCGCCCCGAGACGATCCTGGCGACCGGCACCAACGCCCTGTCCGTCACCCGGCTCGCCGCCGACTCGGCCCGTCCCGAACGCGTGCTCGGACTGCACTTCTTCAACCCGGCGCCGGCGATGAAGCTGGTCGAGGTCGTCTCCTCGGTGCTGACCGCGCCGGCCGCCGTCAGCGCCGTCACCGACCTCGCGCTCGCCCTCGGCAAGGAGCCCGTCGCGGTCGGCGACCGGCCCGGATTCGTCGCCGACGGGCTGCTGTTCGGCTACCTCAACCAGGCCGCCGCGATGTACGAGGCGAAGTACGCCTCCCGCGAGGACATCGACGCCGCGATGCGGCTCGGCTGCGGACTGCCCATGGGTCCGCTCGCCCTGCTCGACCTGATCGGCATCGACACCGCGCGCACCGTCCTTGAGGCCATGTACTCCGAGTCCCGGGACCGGCTGCACGCCCCCGCGCCGATCCTCAAGCAGCTCAGCGAGGCGGGTCTGACGGGCCGTAAGTCGGGACGCGGCTTCTACTCGTACGAGGCCCCGGGCAGCGCGACGGTCGTGGCGGACACCCTGACGCCGGCCACCGGGGATTCCGGGACCCCCGGCCGTCCGATCCGTTCCGTCGGTGTCGCGGGTTCCGGCACCATGGCGTCCGGCATCGCCGAGGTCTTCGCCAAGGCCGGCTACGAGGTCGTCCTCGCCGCCCGCAGCGAGGAGAAGGCCGAGATCGCCAAGGCCCGTATCGGCAAGTCCCTCTCGCGCTCCGTCGACAAGGGGCGGATGACCGCCGAGGCCGCCGCTCAGACCCTGGACCGGATCACGCCGGCGGGCTCCTACGACGCCTTCGCCGACGTCGATCTGGCCGTCGAGGCCGTCGCCGAGGACCTGGAGGTCAAGCAGCAGCTCTTCGCGGCGCTGGACAAGGTCTGCAAGCCGGGTGCGGTCCTGGCCACGACCACCTCGTCGCTGCCGGTCGTCGCCTGTGCCCGTGCCACCTCACGCCCCCAGGACGTGATCGGCATGCACTTCTTCAACCCGGCGCCGGCGATGAAGCTGGTCGAGGTCGTGCGCACGGTGCTCACCGCCGACGACGTCCACGCCACGGTCCGCGAGGTCTGCGTGAAGATCAGGAAGCACGCGGTCGACTGCGGCGACCGGGCCGGCTTCATCGTGAACGCACTGCTTTTCCCGTACCTCAACAACGCCATCAAGATGGTCCAGGAGCACTACGCGTCGCTCGACGACATCGACGCCGCGATGAAGCTGGGCGGCGGCTACCCGATGGGTCCCTTCGAGCTCCTGGACGTCGTCGGGCTCGATGTCTCGCTCGCCATCGAGAAGGTCCTGCACCGCGAGTTCCGGGACCCGGGCCTCGCTCCGGCCCCGCTCCTGGAGCACCTGGTGGCCGCGGGCTGCCTCGGCCGCAAGACCGGCCGAGGCTTCCGCGAATATGCCCGCCGCTGAGCCGTCCGGCGACTGGTTCAGAGACGCCGAGGACTGGGGCGGACTGCTCGACCCCCACGGAACCCCCCTGCCCGCACCGGGCGGGGGGCACCCGGGACATGAGCGCCAACCTGCGCACATGCAGTACGTTCGGGTCATGCCCCAGCCCGCCAAGTCCTCACGTACACCAGCTACGCCCGACGCGCCGGAAAGTGCCGCAGGCAGCCGCGCTGCCGCCCAGCGGCTCAAGATGCGCCGAGAACTGGCGGCCGCGGCGATGGAGCTGTTCTCGACCAAGGGGTACGAGGCGACCACCGTCGACGAGATCGCGGCGGCGGCCGGGGTCGCCCGCCGCACCTTCTTCCGCCACTTCCGCTCCAAGGAAGAGGCGATCTTCCCCGACCACGACGACACGTTGATCCGCGCCGAGGCCGTCCTCAACGCCGCTCCCCCGCACGAGCACCCGCTCGACACGGTGTGCAACGGCATCAAGGAAGTCATGCGGATGTACGCGGCCCGGCCGGAGATCTCGGTCGCCCGCTACAAGCTCACGCGCGAGGTGCCCACCCTGCGCGAGGCGGAGATCGCGTCGGTGGCCCGCTACGAGCGTCTGTTCACCCGCTACCTCCTCGGCCACTTCGACGAGCACGCGCACGACGACGACGCCAACGACGATCCGCTGCTGGCGGAGGTCGCCGCGTCCGCGGTCGTCACGGCCCACAACCACGTGCTGCGGCGCTGGCTCAGGGCCGGCGGACAGGGCGACGTGGAGTCGCAGCTGGACCACGCCTTCGCGATCGTGCGCAAGACGTTCGGATCCGGGATCGGGGCCGGGCGCACCACCACCCCGAAGCCGGCCGCCGCGACGGTCTCGACCCACGGCGAGGTCCTGGTCACGGTCGCCCGCACCGACGCCCCGCTCGACCAGGTCATGAGGACCATCGAGGAGGCGCTCAAGGAGCGCTGAGCACTACTGCATCGCTGTGATGACGGCCACCCCTCGGGGTGGCCGTTTTCGTGTGCCTCCACCCGATTTCCAGTGGATTCCAGGCCGCGTTCGATCGATCATCGCTCATTTGTTACGTAAAGATTTCACCTGAGAGCAGTTCCTGGCACTCAGTGCCTTGCGGCGTGACACGCGGTGTCATACGTTGATGTTGTCCGGGCGGCCGGCGTGCAGAGACCTTTCGTACGCCGGCTGTCCCAACAAGTCATCGGCTTGCCCGCCCGGACGCCTGCGTCACAGGCAACCTCCCGCGCCACAAAGCGCTGCCGAAGCACCACCTCGCCGAACCGACGGCACTTCAAAAAAACCCTCAGCAGCACCGACGTAACCCTCAGCGTCCCTCCCTCAGGACGCGTATCGCCGGAGGCAACACCGTGACCGTGAAGGACATCCTGGACGCGATCCAGTCGCCGGACTCGACTCCGGCCGACTTCGCCGCTCTGCCGCTCCCCGAGTCGTACCGCGCGATCACCGTGCACAAGGACGAGACGGAGATGTTCGCGGGTCTTCAGACGCGCGACAAGGACCCGCGCAAGTCGATCCACCTGGACGACGTCCCGGTGCCGGAGCTCGGCCCGGGCGAGGCCCTGGTCGCCGTGATGGCGTCGAGCGTCAACTACAACTCCGTGTGGACCTCGATCTTCGAGCCGCTGTCCACCTTCGGGTTCCTGGAGCGCTACGGCCGCACCAACGACCTGGCCAAGCGGCACGACCTGCCGTACCACATCATCGGCTCCGACCTCGCGGGCGTCGTCCTGCGCACCGGCCCCGGCGTGAACGCGTGGAAGCCCGGTGACGAGGTCGTCGCGCACTGTCTGTCGGTCGAGATGGAATCCTCCGACGGCCACAACGACACCATGCTCGACCCCGAGCAGCGCATCTGGGGCTTCGAGACCAACTTCGGCGGCCTCGCCGAGATCGCCCTGGTCAAGTCGAACCAGCTGATGCCCAAGCCGGACCACCTCAGCTGGGAGGAGGCCGCCGCACCGGGCCTGGTGAACTCCACCGCCTACCGCCAGCTGGTCTCCCGCAACGGCGCCGGCATGAAGCAGGGCGACAACGTCCTGATCTGGGGCGCCAGCGGCGGACTCGGCTCCTACGCCACCCAGTTCGCCCTGGCCGGCGGCGCCAACCCGATCTGTGTCGTCTCCAGCGACCAGAAGGCGGACATCTGCCGCTCGATGGGTGCCGAGGCGATCATCGACCGCAACGCCGAGGGCTACAAGTTCTGGAAGGACGAGCAGACCCAGGACCCGAAGGAGTGGAAGCGCTTCGGCAAGCGCATCCGCGAGCTGACCGGCGGCGAGGACATCGACATCGTCTTCGAGCACCCGGGCCGCGAGACCTTCGGCGCGAGCGTCTTCGTCACCCGCAAGGGCGGCACCATCACCACCTGCGCCTCGACCTCGGGCTACATGCACGAGTACGACAACCGCTACCTGTGGATGTCGCTGAAGCGGATCATCGGCTCGCACTTCGCCAACTACCGCGAGGCCTGGGAGGCCAACCGGCTCATCGCGAAGGGCAAGATCCACCCGACCCTCTCCAGGGTGTACTCCCTCGAGGAGACCGGCCAGGCCGCCTACGACGTGCACCGCAACCTCCACCAGGGCAAGGTCGGCGTGCTGTGCCTGTCGCCCGAGGAGGGTCTGGGCGTGCGCGACGAGGAGATGCGCGCCAAGCACCTCGACGCCATCAACCGCTTCCGCAACATCTGAGACACCCGGGGTCATAGATGACTGAGCGTCAGCCCGCCGAAGGCAAGCGGGAGAAGGACCGGCCGTGGCTCATGCGCACGTACGCCGGCCACTCCACGGCCGAGGCGTCCAACGAGTTGTACCGGCGCAACCTCGCCAAGGGCCAGACCGGCCTGTCGGTGGCATTCGACCTGCCGACGCAGACCGGCTACGACTCCGACCACATCCTCGCCCGCGGCGAGGTCGGCCGGGTCGGCGTTCCGATCGCGCACCTCGGTGACATGCGACGGCTGTTCCAGGACATCCCCCTGGAGCAGATGAACACCTCGATGACGATCAACGCCACCGCCATGTGGCTGCTGGCGCTCTACCAGGTCGTCGCCGAGGAGCAGGGTGCGGACATCACCAAGCTCCAGGGCACGACCCAGAACGACATCGTCAAGGAGTACCTGTCCCGGGGCACCCACGTGTTCCCGCCGGTGCCCTCGCTCCGCCTGACGACGGACATGATCTGCTACACGGTCAACCACATCCCCAAGTGGAACCCGATCAACATCTGCAGCTACCACCTCCAGGAGGCGGGAGCCACCCCCGTCCAGGAGATCGCGTACGCGATGTCGACGGCGATCGCGGTCCTGGACGCCGTCCGGGACTCCGGTCAGGTGCCGGCCGAGAAGTTCGGTGACGTGGTCGCCCGTATCTCCTTCTTCGTGAACGCGGGCGTCCGCTTCATCGAGGAGATGTGCAAGATGCGCGCCTTCGGCCGCATCTGGGACAAGGTCACCCGTGAGCGCTACGGCATCGAGAACGCCAAGCAGCGCCGCTTCCGCTACGGCGTCCAGGTCAACTCCCTCGGTCTGACCGAGGCGCAGCCGGAGAACAACGTCCAGCGGATCGTGCTGGAGATGCTGGCCGTGACCCTCTCCAAGGACGCACGCGCGCGTGCCGTACAGCTGCCCGCCTGGAACGAGGCCCTCGGTCTCCCCCGGCCGTGGGACCAGCAGTGGTCGCTGCGCATCCAGCAGGTCCTCGCCCATGA
Organism: Streptomyces sp. NBC_00019; assembly: GCF_045041015.1. Taxonomy (NCBI): domain Bacteria; kingdom Bacillati; phylum Actinomycetota; class Actinomycetes; order Kitasatosporales; family Streptomycetaceae; genus Streptomyces; species Streptomyces sp. NBC_00019. The sequence continues at coordinate 8,440,358 of NZ_CP108302.1, read as the reverse complement.
GAGCGACCTGCTGGAGTACGAGGACATCTTCGAGGGCTCGCATGTCATCGAGGCGAAGGTCGAGAAGCTCGTCGAGGCGTCCCTCGCGGAGATCGACCGGATCCAGGAGATGGGCGGCGCGATGGCCGCCGTCGAGTCCGGCTACCTCAAGTCGCAGCTCGTCTCCTCGCACGCCGAGCGCCGGGCGCGGATCGAGTCCGGCCAGGAGAAGATCATCGGCGTCAACATCTTCGAGACGACCGAGCCCAACCCGCTCACGGCCGACCTGGACACCGCGATCCAGACGGTCGACCCGGCGGTCGAGGCCCGCGTGATCGCCGGCCTGCAGCACTGGCGCGACACCCGCTACCAGCCGCCCTTCAACCACCCGCGCCCGTGCAAGGCGCTGGAGAAGCTGAAGGAGGCCGCCAAGGGTACCGGCAACCTCATGGAGGCCACCCTGGAGTGCGCCCGCGCCGGAGTCACGACCGGCGAGTGGTCCGGGGCGCTGCGCGAGGTGTTCGGTGAGTTCCGCGCGCCGACCGGGGTCTCGTCGGCGCCGGTCGCGCTGCCGGCGGAGGAGGGCTCTGCCATGGCGGACGTGCGCCGCAAGGTCGACCTGACGGCCAAGGACATGGGCGTCGGCAAGCTCCGCTTCCTCGTCGGCAAGCCGGGCCTGGACGGGCACTCCAACGGTGCCGAGCAGATCGCCGTGCGGGCCCGTGACGCCGGGTTCGAGGTGGTCTACCAGGGCATCCGTCTGACGCCGGAGCAGATCGTGGACGCGGCCCTCGCCGAGGACGTGCACGCGGTCGGCCTGTCCATCCTGTCCGGCTCGCACGCCCAGCTGGTGCCGGACGTGCTGGAGCGGCTCCATGTGGCCGGTGCCACAGATATACCGGTGATCGCCGGTGGCATCATCCCGAATGGGGACGCCGAACAGCTCAGGGCAGCCGGAGTGGCCGCGGTGTTCACCCCGAAGGACTTCGACATCACCGGGATCATCGGCCGCATCGTCGACGAGATCCGCAAAGCGAACAAGCTCGACCCCCTGGAGGTCCCCGCATGACCGTCAACCGTCTGCGTCCCCGCCGCTCGTGTCTCGCGGTGCCGGGAAGCAACCCCCGCTTCCTGGAGAAGGCGCAGGGCCTCCCGGCGGACCAGGTCTTCCTCGACCTGGAGGACGCGTGCGCCCCGCTCGCCAAGCCCGAGGCGCGGCACACCATCGTCAAGTTCCTCAACGAGGGTGACTGGACCGGCAAGACGCGCGTGGTCCGTGTCAACGACTGGACGACCGAGTGGACGTACCGCGACGTCGTGACCGTCGTCGAGGGTGCGGGGCAGAACCTCGACTGCATCATGCTGCCGAAGGTGCAGACCGCCCAGCAGGTCGTCGCCCTCGACCTGCTGCTGACGCAGATCGAGAAGACGATGGGCTTCGAGGTCGGCAAGATCGGCATCGAGGCGCAGATCGAGAACGCCCAGGGTCTGAACAACGTCAACGAGATCGCGACGGCCTCCCAGCGCGTCGAGACGATCATCTTCGGCCCGGCCGACTTCATGGCGTCGATCAACATGAAGTCGCTGGTCGTGGGCGAGCAGCCGCCCGGCTACCCGGCGGACGCCTACCACTACATCCTGATGAAGATCCTGATGGCGGCCCGCGCCAACAACCTCCAGGCGATCGACGGCCCCTACCTGCAGATCCGCAACGTCGACGGCTACCGCGAGGTCGCCCAGCGAGCCGCGGCCCTCGGTTTCGACGGCAAGTGGGTGTTGCACCCGGGCCAGGTCGAGGCGTCCAACGAGATCTTCTCGCCCTCCCAGGAGGACTTCGACCACGCCGAGCTGATCCTGGACGCGTACGACTACTACACGTCCGAGGCGGGCGGCAAGAAGGGCTCCGCGATGATCGGCGACGAGATGATCGACGAGGCCAGCCGCAAGATGGCCCTGGTCATCTCCGGCAAGGGACGCGCCGCCGGCATGCAGCGCACCAGCAAGTTCGAGATTCCGGAGGCCTGAGGCCATGCAGTTCGGGCGCACCTACGAGGAGTTCGAGGTCGGGGCGACGTACAAGCACTGGCCGGGAAAGACGGTCACGGAGTACGACGACCACCTCTTCTGTCTCCTCACCATGAACCACCACCCGCTCCACATGGACACCAACTACGCCGAGAAGACGACGGACTTCGGCAAGAACGTCGTGGTCGGGAACTACATCTACTCCCTGCTGCTCGGCATGTCCGTCCCGGACGTCTCCGGCAAGGCGATCGCCAACCTGGAGATCGAGTCGCTGAAGCACGTGGCGCCGACCTTCCACGGCGACACGATCTACGGCGAGACGGCCGTGCTCGACAAGTGGCCGTCGAAGTCGAAGAACGACCGCGGCATCGTCTACGTCGAGACCAAGGGCTACAAGCAGGACGGCACGCTGGTCTGCGTGTTCCGCCGCAAGGTCATGGTGCCGACCGAGACCTACATCAAGGAGCGCGGCGGCGAGCAGCCCGGCCGCCCGGAGCTCAAGCAGCAGGAGAAGTAAGCCATGGCCCGTCTCGCCCAGACCGCCGGTCTGACCGACATCCAGCAGGAAATCCTCTCCACCGTCCGCGACTTCGTGGACAAGGAGATCATCCCGGTCGCCACCGAGCTGGAGCACCGCGACGAGTACCCGCAGCAGATCGTCGACGGCCTCAAGGAGTTGGGCCTGTTCGGTCTGATGATCCCGGAGGAGTACGGCGGTCTGGGCGAGTCGCTCCTGACGTACGCGCTGTGCGTCGAGGAGATCGCCCGCGGCTGGATGTCGGTGTCCGGCATCATCAACACCCACTTCATCGTGGCGTACATGCTCAAGCAGCACGGCACGCAGGAGCAGAAGGACCACTTCCTGCCGCGCATGGCGGCCGGCGACATCCGCGGCGCGTTCTCGATGTCGGAGCCGGGTCTGGGCTCGGACGTGTCGGCGATCACGTCGAAGGCGGTGAAGGACGGCGAGGAGTACGTCCTGAACGGCCAGAAAATGTGGCTGACGAACGGTGGCACGTCAAGTCTGGTCGCCGTTCTCGTCCGAAGTGACGAAGGACACCCTGAGGGCACCGCGCCCCACAAGTCGATGACGACCTTCCTCGTCGAGAAGGAGCCCGGCTTCGGAGAGGTCCGCCCCGGCCTCACCATCCCCGGGAAGATCGACAAGATGGGCTACAAGGGTGTCGACACCACCGAGCTGATCATGGATGGCCTGCGCATTCCGGCCGATCGTGTGCTCGGCGGGGTCACCGGCCGAGGTTTTTACCAAATGATGGACGGCGTCGAAGTCGGCCGCGTCAACGTGGCGGCGCGTGGTTGCGGCGTCGCTCAGCGTGCTTTCGAACTGGGCGTCTCGTATGCCCAGCAGCGTCACACTTTCGGCAAGCCGATCGCCCAGCACCAGGCGATCCAGTTCAAGCTCGCCGAGATGGCTACCAAGGTCGAGGCCGCGCATGCGATGATGGTCAACGCGGCACGCAAAAAGGACTCCGGGGAGCGAAACGACCTTGAGGCTGGGATGGCGAAGTACCTCGCCTCCGAGTACTGCAAGGAGGTCGTGGAAGACGCCTTCCGGATCCACGGCGGCTACGGCTTCTCCAAGGAGTACGAGATCGAGCGCCTCTACCGTGAGGCTCCGATGCTGCTGATCGGTGAAGGTACCGCCGAGATCCAGAAAATGATCATCGGTCGCAGGCTGCTCGAAGAGTATCGATTCCAGGGCTGATTGTCCGGATACGGGGTGTTTTCTTGGAGAAGAAGATCACACCCCGTCAACACTCTTCAGCCGCCGACTCGGCTTCCTGGCTTGCCCAGTTGTGGCCCACGACCGGTACGATCCCGGGAAAGCCGCCGTCCCCCGTTACAGCGCGGCGCCATCCGCTACGAAGGTCATCCATGCCCCACAGCCAAACCTCTGCACCACGCGACAGCCAGGCCGGCGGCGTACGCCTCGCGCGCGGAGCATCGCCGTGGCTTCTCCCGACCGTCGCCACCGCAGCCCTCAGCCTGGTGCGCGCGCGCAAGTCCGGCGCCGCCAAGGCCGTCGCCGTGCCCGCCACCGCGCTCGCGGCGGGCATGCTGTGGTTCTTCCGCGACCCCGAGCGCGAGATCACCCAGGGCCGGGTCATCTCGCCCGCCGACGGTGTGGTGCAGAGCATCATGCCGTGGAAGGACGGGCGCACCCGCGTCGCGATCTTCATGAGCCCGCTCAACGTCCACGTCAACCGCGCGCCTCTCTCCGGCACGGTGACGTCGGTCGAGCACATCCCGGGCGGGTTCGTTCCGGCGTTCAACAAGGAGAGCGAGAACAACGAGCGCGTAGTCTGGCACTTCGACACCGAACTCGGTGACATCGAGATGATCCAGATCGCCGGCGCGGTGGCCCGCCGCATCGTTCCCTACGTTCCGCAGGGCACGAAGGTCGAGCAGGGCGACCGCATCGGTCTGATCCGCTTCGGCTCGCGCGTCGACATCTACCTGCCGGAGGGCGTGGACGTCGCGGTGGAGGTCGGTCAGAAGACCGTGGCTGGGGTGACTCGCATTGACCGTGATTGATCCTGAGACACAGGCGGGCTGGGTGCCCGAGGCCGAAGAGGACGAGGAGGAGATGCCTCTTTCTCTCCGCCTCTCAATAGCGGACACCCTCACGCTCGGCAACGCCACGTGCGGCTTCATGGCGGTGTACTTCACCACCACCGGCATCCTGATCCCGCACCTCACGGACAGCCAGGAGTCCGGCATGGCCCGCAACAGCGCGGCCACCGCTGTCATCCTGATGCTCTGTGCGGCGGTGTTCGACCTGTTCGACGGCCTGGTGGCGCGCAAGCTGCGCTCCTCGCCGATGGGCGCGGAGCTGGACAACCTCTCCGACCTGGTCAGCTTCGGCCTGGCACCGGCGTACTTCGTCCTCGTCTACGGCATGGTCGCCGCCGACGCCTCCCAGCGGGTGGCGGCGGTGGGGGCGATCGTGGTGCTCCTGGCGGTGGTGCTCAGACTTGCGCGGTTCTCCTGTGTGACGGTGAAGGACGGCACCTTCCAGGGCATGCCATCACCGTTCGGGGCACTGACCGTGGTCTCGATCGTGCTCCTCGAGCTGCCCTTCGAGGCGACGCTGATGGCGATCCTGGGGACGGCGTGGCTGATGGTGAGCCGGGTGGAGTACCCCAAGCCGCGGGGCATCCTCGCGGTGGCGATGCTCGGCTGGATCGTGTCGGCCATGGGCCTGCTGGCGGCCTGGGCGTTCGACGCGCCGGGCGGACAGCTGCTCCTTCAGACAGGCTGTGCCCTCCAGCTGGTCATGGGCGCGGTGATCCCGCTGTTCGCCACGGCCCGCCGGGTGCACAACTTCCGTGACAACCGGCGTGAGGCACGAGCGACACAGCTGCCGTAGGCACCTGGTGGAAGACCTTCGAGAGGGCCCGAACCGATATCCGGTTCGGGCCCTCTTCGCTGTGCCGGCTCAGGCTCCCGGTGTGTACGCCTCCGCGACCTCGGACGCCTCCGCCTCCCGTACGACCTTCATGCCGCCCGTCACGCTCTTGTCCGGCTGCAGGATCACGCTCTGCCGGGAGGACGGGGACTTGGGGTCGGTGAAGTTCTGGGTGGGGCCGAAGCCGAGGTCGAAGGAGTCGATGGCCAGCAGGGCCTTGTCGACGCCCTCCCTGGTGAGGTCCTTGCTCTCACAGGCCTTCTTCAGGGCCTCGCCGAAGGCCGACACCGCGGTCCAGCCGGCGACGATGCCGTTGTCGAGGGCGTCCTTCGGATAGGCCGCCTGATAGTCGGCGACGAGCTTCTTCGCCTCCGGGGTGTCCGCGCCGATCGGGAGCGAGGGCGAGGCCACGAAGTAGTTCTTCATCAGGGCCGGCCCCGCCTGGGTGGCCAGGAGCTGGGGTGCGAAGGCGGAGTTGTTGCCGATGATCGGCACGTCGAAGCCGCCGGCCGCCGCGACGCCGACGAGCGAGGCCGCCTGGCGCGGGCCCGCGCTGATGACGATCGCCTTGACGCCGGCCTGCTTGAGAGCGGCGACCTGGGCGGTCATGTCGTTGTCGGTGGGCTTGATCTTCTGTTCGACGACGGTCAGCCCCTTTTCCTGCGCGATGTGCTTGGAGCCGACCAGGGCGCTCTCGCCGTAGTCGCCCTCGAAGTACACGTGGCCGATCTTGTCGCCCTTCTTGACGCCCTTCTCCTGGAGCAGGAAGTCGACGGCGTTGATCGTCTCGATGTCGTAGGTGGAGCCGATGACCCGGATGTACGGGCTGCCGAGCAGCGCCGACGACCACGCCTGCGGCAGCACGAGCCCCTTGTCCTGGCCGTCGATGCGCTGCTTGACCGCGGCGACGAACGGGGAGCCGATGAACTGCGCGAAGCCCAGCACCTTCGGCTCCAGCTCGGTGTAGCCGGAGACGGCCTTCTGCGGGTCGTAGCCGTGATCGCGGACCGTCAGCTGGACCTTGAAGCCGCAGACACCGCCGTCGGCGTTCAGCTGCTTCACATACAGCTGCTGGGCCTGGGTGACGCTCTTGCCGAGGGTGGCGTAGACGCCGGTCATGTCGGTGAGGGCACCGAGTGCGATCGTCTTGCCGGAGATACCGTCGCCGGTCTTCACCCCGCCCGCCGACTGTTTGTCACCGTCGTCGTCCTTGGCCTTGGAGCTGCATCCCGCCAGTACGAGCAGTGCGGCGAGCGCGCCCGCGGCGGCCCTGGCCGCGTACGTCCTGTTCATCGTTCCTCCCCTGGATGAGTTGTGACGCGACGCCGGGCGGCCACCCTGACCAGGCCGCCGGGCAGGAACAGCACCACCAGCACGACGGCGGCGCCGTAGAGGTACCGGGATGCCTCGCCCGGTGCGATCCCGCCCGTGCCGGGGGCGGAGACCAGGGGCAGCGCATCGCTGTAGCGGGTCAGCAGCTGCGGGAGCAGGGAGACGAAGACGGCCCCCGCGACCGCGCCGGAGACCGAGCCGAGCCCGCCGATGACGATCATGGCGAGGTATTCGAGGGACAGCGTGATGCCGAAGTAGTCGGGCACGGTCCGCTGGAAGACCAGGGCGAGGAGCACGCCCGCCAGACCGGCGTACATCGACGACAGCACGAAGACGGCGGCCCGGTGCCGGGCCACGGGTACGCCGATCACTCCGGCGGCGATGCGATGGTCGCGGATGGCGTTCATCGCCCGGCCCGGACGGCCGCGCAGGACGCCGCGGGCGAACAGCGCACCGGCCAGGAGGACTGCCAGACCGGCGTACCAGAGTTTCTCCGCCGACCCGAACGGCACGGCGGCCACCAGGAGTTCGCGGTCGTCGAAGGTGAGGCCGAAGAGGTTCAGCGGCGGTACGTCACGACCGTTCGCCCCGCCGGTCAGATCGTGGGCGTTGAACATCACGTGCTGCCCGATGAAGACGAGCGCGAGCGTGGCGATACCGAGGTAGGCGCCGCTGAGCCGCCCGGAGATGGGACTGAACAGCCCGCCCGCCACCCCCGCGACCACCACCGCGAGCACGGCCGCCAGCCACGTCGGCAGGCCGAGCCCGGTCAGGCCGTCCCCGCCGTCCGCCGCGAACACGCAGTAGCCGTAGGCGCCGACGGCGAGGAAGAAGGCGTGGCCCATGGAGAGCTGCCCGGTGGCGCCGGTGAGGAGGTTGATGCCGATCGCACCGATGGCCGCGGCCATGGCGAAGAGCCCGGCCTGGAGCCAGAAGCGGTCGAGGTAGAAGGGCAGGGCGAGGAGGAGGACCGCCGCGGCGGCCCGGACGTAGGAGCGAGGGCTCGTGAGCCGGGCGGAGCGGCGGCGGGTGCCGGGCGGTGCCTCGCGGGCCTCGTCGCGGCCGAGAACCTCAGACACGGGCCAGCTCCTTCGTCCCGAACAGCCCGGCCGGGCGGATGAGCAGGATCGCGACCATCACGAGGTAGGGCGCCAGGTCTCCGAGCCCACGCCCCAGGAACGTCAGGTCGCTCTGGTAGCCGGTCGCCAGCGACTCCGTGATGCCGACCAGCAGTCCGCCCACCAGTGCGCCCGTCGTGGAGTCCAGCCCGCCGAGGATCGCGGCCGGGAAGGCCTTGAGCGCGGCCAGCGAGGTGGCCCGTTCCAGCCCCGGCGTCGGGAAGACGGTGAGGAACAGCGCGGCCACCGCGGCAAGTCCCCCCGCCACCGCCCACGCCCCCAGCGACACCCGCCCCAGCCGTACGCCCATCAGGGCCGCCGTCTCCGCGCTCTCCGCGGCCGCCCGCATCGCCACGCCCCACGAGGTGTACCGGAAGACCAGCAGGAACGTGGTGATGAGCAGTGCCGCCGCCACGAACGCGGCGATCCGGGTGTGGGCGAGGGAGATCGGCCCGAGCTTGAGCACGGCGTCGCCCCACGGGTCGCCGAGCGGCAGCACGTCGGTGCCCATACGGCGGGTCAGTTCGGTGGTGAGCAGGATGTCGACCCCGATGGTGACGATGGCGAGGACGCTGTGGTCGGAGCCCCGGTAGCGCCGCATCACCAGGAACTCCACCGCCGCGCCGACCACGGCCGCGCCCGCGATCCCGACGAGCAACGCGGGCCAGAAGCCGATGTCGTCGTGGAGGGTCGCGGTGACATAGCCGCCCGCGAGCAGCAGCGAGGCGTGGGCGAAGTTGACGACCTCGGTGGCCCGGAAGATCACCACGAAGCCGAGCGCGATGAGCGCGTACACGGAGCCCAACGAGACGCCGTTGAGGAGGATCTCGGCGAAGGTGCTCATGACGCGTCCCCCAGGTACGCCCGTACGACGGCCGGATCGTTCTGTACGTCGGCGGGGGCGCCGTCGGCGATCCGGCGCCCGAAGTCGAGTACGGTCACGGCGTCCGCGAGCCGCATCACCACCCCCATGTCGTGTTCCACCAGCACGATCGAGATGCCGAGCCCGTCGCGGACTCCGGCGATCACGGCGGCTGTCCGGCGCCGCTCAGCGGCGGTCATCCCGGCGACGGGCTCGTCGAGCAGCAGCAGGCGCGGCTCCATGCAGAGCGCGCGGGCGAGTTCGGCGAGTTTCTGCTGCCCGTACGGCAGGGAGCCCGCCGGGCGGTCCAGACAGTCCGCGATGCCGACGAACTCGGCGATCTCGCGGACGCGTTCACGGTGCATCCGTTCCTCTCGGGCGGCTGAGGGCAGCCGGAGTCCCGCCGCCAGGAAGCCGGTTCGGGTCAGCCGGTGTCTGCCGAGGAGCAGGCTGTCCTCGACCGAGGCGAGCGGCGGCAGGGCGAGGTTCTGGAAGATGCGGGCGACGCCGAGGCCGGCGATGCGGTGCGCGGGCATGCCGGTGAGCTCGTGGTCGCCGAAGCGGACGCTGCCCGCGGTGGCCCGGTAGACGCCGGACAGGACGTTGAAGCAGGTGGACTTTCCGGCGCCGTTGGGGCCGATGAGGGCGTGCACGGTGCCGGGGCGGACGGTGAAGCTCACCCCGTCGAGGGCGGTGAGCCCGGCGAACCGGACGGTGAGGTCGCGCACTTCGAGCGCGTCCACGGCGGTCACCCCTTCCACCGGCCGAGGGTGCGCCCGCCCGCCGTCTCGCCGTCCGCCGCCGCGTCCTCGTCGACGACACCCAGGTAGCGCCGGCGGACCTCGTCGGAGGCGGCCAGTTCGGCGGCCGGGCCGGACAGGGTCACCTCGCCGACCTCGAGGACGTACGCGCGCGTGGCGAGCCGCAGGGCGAGGGCGGCGTTCTGTTCGACGAGGAGGACCGAGGTGCCCTGTTCGTTGATCTCGCGGACGGTGTCGGCGATCCGCCGGGCCATGAGCGGGGCGAGTCCGAGGGAGGGCTCGTCGAGGAGGAGGACCTTCGGGCCGGCCATCAGGGCCCGGGCGACGGCGAGCATCTGCTGTTCGCCGCCGGAGAGCAGGCCCGCGCGTTGCTGTGCGCGCTCCGCGAGGACGGGGAACAGTTCGTGGACGCGGGCGAGGGCTTTCGGCCGGCCAGCGCGGCTGCCGCCGAGGGCGCCCGCGCGCAGGTTGTCGGCGACCGTCATCCGGGCGAACACCCGCCGCCCTTCCGGAACTTGGGAGACGCCTGCGGCCACCACGCGGTCCGGGGAGAGCTGGTCGAGTCGTCGGTCGCCCAGGGTCACACCGCCCTCGGTGACCGCGCCGCCGTGGAAGGACAGCGTGCGGCTGATCGCCCGCAGCAGCGTGGACTTGCCGGCGCCGTTGGAGCCGAGGACGGTCGCCACGGTTCCCTCGGGCACCTCCAGGGACACCCGGCGCAGGGCGCGCACGGGCCCGTACCCGACCGACAGATCCCGTACCACGAGACCGGAACCCCCCATGGACTTCCCCCCTGTCCTCACTCGGTGTGGCGCTCACCCCAGCACCGGCGAGGGCGTCCGTCCACGGCCCGCGGCGGAATCGCTGCGGGTGCCCAGCGGGCCGGGCGGGGCGTTGTGCGCGTGCACAACACCGCGTGTCAGGGGCCTGTGCGCGGCCGCGTCCCGGTGTCATCCTGCGGTCATGGGAGGGCGACGGCCGCGCACCGGTCATGACTGGAAGCTGCTCGCGGAGTCCTGCACGGCTCTGCTGGAACGGGTGCCCGAGCTCGTCGACGAGCACCTACGGCAACTCACCGAGCACTCCCCCGTGTACGGGCTGGTGCTCCCGCACGACGCGCAGTGGAGGGAGGCGGAGGAGGCGTTCCGGGTCGGCATCGAGACGATCTCCGCGCCCCGGGACTCGCCACGCCGGGACCTGGAGTACGCGGAGGACGCGGGCCGGCGCCGGGCCCAGCAGGGGCTGCCGCTGGATCTGCTGGTGCACGCCTATCGCAACGCCGGCTATCTGGTGTGGGACGCGCTGGTGGAGGGCGCGGCCGGGCGGGAGCCGGAGCGGCTGGCCGCGCTGATGCGGTCGACGACGATGGTGTGGTCGGCGGTGGACGCGCAGGCCCAGGCGGCGTCGGAGGCGTACCGGGCGACGGAGGCGGAGCTGCGGCGGCGGACCGACGAACAGTTGCAGGCGTTGCTCGACGCGCTCCTGGAGGGTCAGGCCTCTGCGGGGCTCGCGGCGCGGGCGGCGGCGGGGCTGGATCTGCCGGAGCACGGGCCGTACGCGGTGGTGGTACTGCGGACCGAGCGGCGGGACGGCGGTGTGCGGCCGTTGCAGGGGGCCGGATTCCGGTTCATCTGGCGGATGCGGGCGGACTGCGAGGTCGGGGTCGTCGCGCTCACCCCGGGCCAGGGCCTGGACGGGGTGGCCCGGGCGCTCGACGGGCGCTGCTCGGGGCCCGGCGGGATCAGTCCGGTGGTGCCGGGGCTGGCCGAGCTGGGGCGGGCCCGGCGGCTCGCGGAACTGGCGCTGCGGACGTGTCCGCCGGACGCGACCGAGGTCGTACGGCTTGATCAGCGGATGCCGACGGCGCTGGTGGTGAGCCAGCCGGAGCTGGCCGACCGGCTGGTGTCGGACGTGTTCGGCGAGCTGCTGGCGCTGGAGCCCGCCGACCGGGCCGTGCTGCTTGAGACCCTCGATGTGTGGCTGACGTGCGAGGGCTCCGCGGGGCGGGCCGCGGGACGGCTGTACTGCCATCGCAACACGGTCTTCAACCGGCTACGACGACTCGAACAGCTGACGTCCCGGTCGCTGGCCCGGCCCCGGGATCTGATCGAGATGACGTTGGCGCTGGACGCGTACCGGCTCTCGGGTGCCCGGAGGTGATCAGGTCAGGAAGTCCCGGCCGATCTGCTCCGCCACCCGCTCCAGGATCGGCCCGGCGTCCGCGATGCACTTCGCCACGTCGGGCTCGATCTCGGTGAGCGGGTACGCCCGCCGGATGCCCGCCCTGCCGAGCGCCTCCGGGGGCAGGGCCAGGCGGCCGCAGACCGCGACGACCTCCTTGTCCGCGGCGCGGGCCGCGGCGGCGACGCCCGCGGGGGCCTTGCCGTGGAGGGTCTGCTCGTCGAGGGAGCCCTCGCCGGTGATGACCAGGGTGGCCTTCTCCAGCGCGGGGGCGAAGCCGAGGACGTCGAGCATGACCTCGATGCCGGGGCGGAACCGGGCGCCGACCAGCAGCGCGCCGTAGCCGATGCCGCCCGCGGCGCCCGCGCCCGGGGAGGCCGCGTGCGCGGCGGCCTTGGCGCCGAGGGCGTTCTCCAGGACGCGCGCGTAGTGGGCGAGGGCCTCGTCGAGGGCGTCCACGTCGTCCGGGGAGGCGCCCTTCTGCGGGCCGTAGACCGCGGGCGCGCCCTTCGGGCCGGTCAGCGGGTTGTCGACGTCGCTGGCGAGGACCAGCTCGACGTCGGCCAGGCGCGGGTCCAGGCCCGACAGGTCGGCCGTGGCGAGGTCGGCGAGACCGCCGCCGCCCGGAGCGACCGGTTCGCCGTCCTTGTCGAGGAACCGGGCGCCGAGCGCGGTCAGCATGCCGGCGCCGCCGTCGGTGGTGGCGCTGCCGCCGACACCGAAGACGATCGTGCGGGCGCCCGCGTCGAGCGCGGCCCGCAGCAGCTCGCCGGAGCCGTACGTGGAGGACGTGAGCGGCGCGAAGACGCCCTTGGGGAGGCGCTGGAGGCCGCTGGCCTCCGCCATCTCCACCACGGCCGTGTCGCCGCGCAGCGCGAAGGCGGCCGTGACCTCCTGGCCGAGGGGCCCGGCGGCCTTGATCTCGTGCCGTTCGAAGCCGGCCGCGACCGCCGCGTCCACGGTTCCGTCACCGCCGTCGGCCACGGGCAGCGCCTCGACCTCGACGCTCGGCACGACCCGGCGCAGCCCGGCCGTCACCCGCTCCGCGACCTGGACGGCCGTCAGCGACCCCTTGAACTTGTCCGCGGCGATGAGCACCCTCTGGGCACTGTTGCCTGCAGCGTTCGCCACCTTGCATTCCCCTTGCTCTCCGGGCCTCACGCATGTCAGGCCAGTCGCGCCGCTGCGACCTTAACCGGAGGTGCCCCTCGCCGTCATGCACCGCCCGGACCTTGAGAAGCCGCTACGACCCCACTGTGCGGTGGCCCGTAATCGGGTAAACCGGTCCTATGACCCCTGTGGGTACCGCACCAGAGCTCGCCGACCGCGTCCTCGGGGGCTGGCTGGGCCGGATCGCCGGCAACATGCTCGGCAAGCCGGTCGAGCAGGGCGACCTGTGGACGCGGGACCGGATCGACCGCTATCTGAGGCAGGCCGCCGCCCTGCCGCTGACCGACTATCTGCCCGAGCCGCCCAGCGAGAGCGACGGCTTCGAGCTGCGCCCGGAGTGGCGCCAGTGCGTGCGCGGCCGGATCCACGGCAGCTGCCGTGACGACGACGTGGACTACGCCATCCTCGGCCTGGACCTGCTGGAGACGCACGGCTTCGCCTTCAGTACCGAGCAGGTCGGGGACCTGTGGCTGCTCAGGCTGCCGTATCTGCAGACGTTCACGGCGGAACGGGCCGCCTACCGCAACCTCGCCAACGGACTGAAACCGCCGCTGACGGCGACGTACGACAACCCCTACCAGGAGTGGATCGGCGCCCTGATCCGTGCCGACATCTACGGCTGGACCTGCCCCGGCGTCCCGCGCCGCGCGGCCTCGCTGGCCCGCCGGGACGCGGTGCTGTCGCACACCGGCAACGGTGTGTACGGCGCGATGTGGGCGGCCGCGCTGGTCTCGGCGGCGTTCACCGCGTCGACGGTGCGCCAGGCCCTGGACCAGGCGCTGACCGTGATCCCGGGGAGCAGCCGGCTGGCCCGGACCGTGCGCCGGGTGATCTCCCTCCACGACACCCGGATGACCTGGGAGGACACCCTCAGCACGGTGGCCGAGGAGACCTCCGGGATGGGCTGGATCCACACCGTCCCGAACGCCGCGGTGCTCACCGCCGGGCTCCTGTACGGCGACGGCGACTTCACCCGCACCGTCACGCTGACGGTCCGCGGCGGCCTGGACACCGACTCCAACGGGGCGACCGCCGGTTCGGTGGCCGGGGTGCTGAGCGGCGCCGAGGCGATTCCGCCGCAGTGGAAGGAGCCGCTGGAGGACACGGTGCGCAGCGCGGTGTTCGGGTTCGACGGGGTACGGATCAGTGAACTGGCGGAGCGGACACTGCGGTTGGTGGACGCCGAGTGACACCGCCTCCGCGGCGCGCGGGAGGCGCGCGGCCGTCCTCGCCGGCCTGCGGGAGCCGCTCGGCGCGCTCTCCCCGCTCCGGGACGGCCTGGTTACCCTTCGTGGATGACCGCTGCTGACTTCGCCACGTACATCGCGGGTCTCCCCCGTGTCCTCGCCGGTGCCGCCGCCCTCTTCCGGGACGCGGCGGGCCGGGTGCTGCTCGTCGAGCCCAACTACCGTGACGGATGGGCGCTTCCGGGCGGCACCGTCGAGTCCGACGACGGCGAGACCCCGCGCCAGGGTGCGCGCCGGGAGACCGCGGAGGAGATAGGCCTCGACCGGGAGCTCGGCCGGCTGCTCGCGGTGGACTGGGTGCCCGGGACGGCGGCACGGCCGCCGCTGGTGGCGTACCTCTACGACGGCGGGGTGCTCGGCGAGGACGACTTCAAGGCGATCCGGCTGCAGGAGGAGGAGCTGCTGTCCTGGCGGCTCGTACCGCGCGAGGAGCTGGCCGAGTATCTGCCGGGTGCCTTGGGCCGCCGGGTGCTGGCCGCGATGGATGTGCTCGCGGGCGGCGCGGGGACGGCCGAGCTGGAGGACGGGCACCGGGTCGTCTGACGCCGCTTGGGAGCGCGGCCCGTCAGTGCCGCAGACGGGTGTTGAGGCGGGCGGCCTGTCGGGTCAGGTGGTCGCGTTCGGCGAGGTCGGTGGCCTTGCGGGCGGCCTCGGCGTACCGCCGTGCCGCCGTCGTCAGGTCTCCGTCGCGCTCGTGGAGGTACGCCGCCACCGCGGTGTGGCGGGGCAGGGAGTCCTCCAGCGCCGCGAGTGCCGCGAGGCCCGCGCGCGGTCCGTCGGCCTCGCCGACGGCGACCGCGCGGTTGAGCCGGACGACGGGGCTGTCGGTCAGTCGGGCGAGTTCGTCGTACCACTCGACGATCTGCACCCAGTCGGTCTCCCCGGCGGTGGGCGCGTCCGCGTGGAGGGCCGCGATGGCGGCCTGGGCCTGGTACTCGCCCAGCCGGTCGCGGGCCAGGGCGGTCTGGAGGATCTCGACGCCCTCGGCGATCGCCCCGGTGTCCCAGCGGCCGCGGTCCTGCTCGGCGAGGGTCACCAGGCTGCCGTCGGGCGCGGTCCGGGCGGCACGGCGGGCGTGGTGGAGCAGCATGAGGGCGAGCAGCCCCGCCACCTCGGGGTGGTCGATGACGGCCGCGAGCTGCCGGGTGAGCCGGATGGCCTCGGCGGCGAGGTCGACGTCGCCGGAGTAGCCCTCGTTGAAGACCAGGTAGAGGACGCGCAGCACGGTGGCGACGTCACCGGGCCGTTCGAACCGTACGCCGGAGACGGTGCGCTTGGCACGGCTGATGCGCTGCGCCATGGTCGCCTCGGGCACCAGGTACGCCT
Source organism: Streptomyces sp. NBC_00019 (assembly GCF_045041015.1). Lineage (NCBI taxonomy): Bacteria > Bacillati > Actinomycetota > Actinomycetes > Kitasatosporales > Streptomycetaceae > Streptomyces > Streptomyces sp. NBC_00019. The sequence goes on along the minus strand of NZ_CP108302.1, from coordinate 8,424,927 downwards.
GGGCGATCTGCCGGGTGGTGAGGCCGCCGACGGCGCGCAGGGTGAGGGCGACCGCGGACGACGGTGTCAGCGAGGGGTGGGCGCACAGGAAGTAGAGCTGAAGCGTGTCGTCCACCGCGGGCGCGGGTCCGGGCGCCGGCTCCTCGTCGAGACGGTCCTCACGCCGGCGCCGGGCGGTGTCCGCGCGGGTGGCGTCGAGGAACTTGCGCCAGGCCACCGTGACCAGCCAGCCCTTCGCGTCCCGCGGAGGGTCGGCCTGCCAGACGCGGACCGCCTCCACGAGCGCGTCCTGCACGGCGTCCTCGGCCGCCGCGAAGTCGGCTCCGCGGCGGACGAGGACGGTGAGCACGCTCGGCGTGAGGCTCCTCAGCAGGGCCTCGTTCATCAATGGCACTCCGCGATGGTGGGGGGTACGGACAGGAACGGGCGCAGTTCGAGCCACTCGTGGATCGGCTTGCCGCCCGCCCCGGGAGCGGCGGACAGTTCCCCGGCCAGCTCGACGGCGCGCTCGCAGGTGTCGACGTCGATCACCATCCAGCCGGCGATGACGTCCTTGGTCTCGGCGAAGGGACCGTCGGTGACCGGCGGGCGGCCCTCACCGTCGTAGCGGACCCACGCGCCCCCGGGGGCGAGCGCCTGCCCGTCGACGAACTCGCCGCTCTTCTCCAGCCGGTCCGCGAAGTCCCGCATGTACTGCACGTGCGCCGAGATCTCCTCCGGCGTCCACTGGTCCATGGGGACGTCGTTCACCGCGGCCGGGGCTCCCCGGTAGTGCTTCAGCAGCAGGTACTTGGCCATGGTGGTTCTCCTCGGTACTGGTGTGGCCCATTGTGGCCGCGTTCACCCCTGGGACGGAGCGGGTCACGGGTTCTCGACATCACCGTCCAAGATTTTTTCGGAGCCGGGTGCGGCCGTACGTCGACGAGGGACGACGGCCGACATAACCGCTCGCTCCCGACAACCCCGCCGATCTACCCTCGGCCCCATGGACAAGCCTCTCGTCGCCCTGCTCAGTGGCGCAGGTATTTCGACCGATTCCGGGATTCCGGACTATCGCGGCCCCAATGGCCTGTGGCGGCGGGACCCGGAGGCCGAGAAGCTCGTGACGTACGGGTACTACATGGACGATCCGGAGATCCGGCGCCGCTCGTGGCGGATGCGGCGTGAGAACCGGACGCTCAAGGCCGAGCCGAACGCCGCGCACATCGCCGTGGCCGAGCTGGAGCGCTCCGGGGTGCCGGTGCGGGTCATCACGCAGAACGTGGACGGGCTGCACCAGCTCGCCGGGATGCCGGCCCGCAAGGTGCTCGAACTGCACGGCTCCGCACGGAGTTTCGTGTGCACGAAGTGTCATGTGCGCGGACCTATGGAGGACGCCCTCGCCCGGGTCGAGGCCTGCGAGGACGATCCGGCGTGCCGGGAATGCGGCGGGATCCTCAAGTCCGCGACCGTGATGTTCGGTGAACGGCTCGACCCGGTGGTGCTCGGCGAGGCGGTCTCGATCACCAAGGCGTGCCAGGTGTTCATCGCCGTCGGCAGCACCCTCCAGGTCCAGCCCGCCGGCGGGCTCGCCGGTGTCGCCGCCGACCACGGGGCGCGGCTGATCATCGTCAACGCCGAGCCGACGCCGTACGACGAACGCGCCGACGAGGTGGTGCGGGAGCCGATCGGGACGGCACTGCCGAGGCTGCTGCGGCGGCTTCGCGCGGAGGGTTCTCCGCGTCCGATGTGACGCGGTGCCGTCCTGAGCGCGTGACGGGCCGACGGCCTCAGAACAGTGCTGTTCCCCGCTCGAAGTCCAGCAGTCGCTGCTTGCGTTCCAGGCCGCCGCCGTAGCCCGTCAGGCTGCCGTCGGCGCCGACGACGCGGTGGCAGGGGACGATGATGCCGATCGGGTTCTTGCCGTTGGCGAGGCCGACCGCGCGGGAGGCGCCGGGGTTGCCGAGGGCGTCGGCGAGGTCGCCGTAGGTGCGGGTCTCGCCGTGGGGGATGCGGAGCAGCTGCTGCCAGACGCTGCGCTGGAACGAGGTGCCGTCCAGGTGGAGTTCGAGGGTGAACTCCTTCAACTCCCCGGCGAAGTAGGCCGCCAGCTGGTCGGCCGGCTCACCGAAGGGGCGGTCGTCGCGCTCGCCGAAGTTCTCCTGGGGCGGGCGGTGGCGTTGGTCGGTCATGTAGAGGCCGCTGAGGGTGCCGTCCGTCGCGACGAGGGTCAGCGGGCCGTACGGACTGTCGATGGTGGTGTGCTGTTTCGCTGAACTCACGGAACGTCCTTACACCGGGAGGAAGTTGATCGGGTGGCTGTCGGTCGCCCACAGGTACTGGACCGCGTACGCCCGCCAGGGCCGCCAGGCCGCCGCACGCGCGGTCAGCGCGGCCGGGGTCGACGGGAGGCCCAGCTCCTGGGCGGCCTTGCGGATGCCGAGGTCGGTGGGGAGGAAGGCGTCGGGGTCGCCGAGGGCGCGCATCGCGATGACGTCGACCGTCCAGGGGCCGAAGCCGGGCAGGGCGAGGAGGCGGGCGCGGGTCTCCGCCCAGTCGCCCTCCACGCCCAAGTTGAGTGAGCCGTCCGCCAGTTGGGCGACCAGGGTGGTGAAGGTGGCGCGGCGGGTGCGGGGCATCGCCAGCGAGTCCGGGTCGAGCGCGGCGAGCGCCTCCGGGGACGGGAAGAGGTGGGTCAGACCGCCCTCGGTGTCGTCCAGCGGCTCGCCGTGCGCGGTCACCAGACGGGCCGCGTGGGTGCGGGCCGCCGCCGTGGACACCTGCTGCCCGAGGACCGCCCGTACGGCGAACTCCGCCTCGTCCACCGTCCGCGGCACCCGTCGCCCCGGAGCCTTGTCGACCAGCGGCGCCAGCACCGGGTCCGTGCGCAGCTGGTCGTCGATCGCGACCGGATCGGCGTCCAGGTCGAGCATGCGCCGGCAGCGGCTGATGGCGACGGTCAGGTCGCGCAGGTCGCTGAGGGTGAGGCGGCAGGCGATGTGGTCGGGGTTGGGGGTGAGCGTCACGATGCCGTGGCCGTACGGCAGTCGGAGCGTGCGCCGGTACGCGCCGTCCCGCCATTCCTCCACCCCCGGTACGGCGGTCGCCGCGAGGTGGCCGAAGAGGTTGTCGGGGTTGAGGGGGGCGCGGAACGGCAGACGCAGGGTGAGGGCGCCCGGGGTGCTCGCGGCGTTGCCCTTCTTCGGTGCCCGGGTGCGCAGTTCGCTCGGCGAGAGGGCGAACACCTCGCGCACGGTGTCGTTGAAGGTGCGGATGGAGGAGAAGCCGGCGGCGAAGGCGATCTCCGCCATCGGCAGCGGGGTCGTCTCGATCAACAGCCGTGCCGTCTGGGCGCGTTGGGCCCTCGCGAGAGCGAGCGGGCCCGCGCCGAGCTCGGCGAGGAGCTGGCGTTCGATCTGCCGGGTGCTGTAGCCGAGCCGGGAGGCGAGTCCGGGCACGCCCTCGCGGTCGACGATGCCGTCGGCGATCAGCCGCATCGTCCGGGCGACCAGGTCCGCGCGCTGGTTCCACTCGGGAGAGCCGGGGCTGGTGTCCGGGCGGCAGCGCTTGCACGCCCGGAAGCCGGCCTGCTGACAGGCGGCCGCGCTCGGATAGAACGTCATGTTCTCCGGCTTGGGCGGCACCACCGGACAACTGGGCCGGCAGTAGATCCGGGTCGTCAGGACCGCCGTGAAGAACCACCCGTCGAACCGGGCGTCCTTGGACTGGACCGCGCGCACGCAGCCCTCGGTGTCGGTGTGCATCCCCTTCTGCATACGTCCAGCATGGGGCAGTCACCGGGCATGGGCTGGCGGGAATCCGACATCAACCTCACGCTTCCTGCGCCGTCCCGGATCACCACGCGGATTCGCGCAGCTGCCGCAGCCCGACCAGCAAGGGCGCGGCCGAACTGGGGCGTGAACTGGGCGACGCGGGCGGGCCGTTGCCGGTCGCGGGGTGGGGGTACGGCGACGGGCGGGCGCCGGACGCGGCTGACGGCCCCGAGCCGACACGGGCACCCTGTGAGCGGCCCGCTCACACCCCTCGCGTCCGAGCCGCCAGCAAGGCGATGTCGTCGCGCGCCGATCCTGTCGCGGCGTGCGCCAGGATCCCGTCGAGGATCTCGTCCAGGCCTCCGCCGGGCAGCAGGCGCAGTTCCGTCAGTCGGTGCAGGGAGACGTCGATGTCCTCGGCCCAGCGTTCCACGAGGCCGTCGGTGTAGAGGAGCAGCACCCCGCCCGGGACGCCCGGACGGGTGACCGTCTCGTAGACGCCCATGCCGGTGCCCAGAGGTGGGCCGGCCGGCCGCGGAACCAGTTCCACGCGGCCGTCGGGCAGGATCCGCAGCGGTGGCAGGTGGCCGGCGTTCGCGTAGCTGACCGTGTCCGTGGCCGGGTCGCCCAACGCCAGCAGGCAGGTGGCGACGCGTTCGAAGCCGGACCCGGCGACCATGCGCTCGGCGGCGGCGAGCATCTCGTGCAGGGACATTCCGGAGGAGGCGAGGGCACGCAGCATGGAGCGGTAGTGGCTCATCGCGACGGCGGCCTCGACGCCGTGGCCCATGACATCGCCGATGACCAGCAGGTTGCGGCCGTGCGGAAGCGCCAGCGACGGTATTCACGCCCCAGTTCCGCCGTCGCGCCCGCCAGCAGCGTCTCGACGTCCTCGGACAGCAGGGTCCGTGGGAGGGGGAAGTCCGACCGCACAGGAACCTCCCGTTCTCCAGGGCAGTGGGTTCCATGATCGGGCGGCCGCAGCGGAGGTGCACCCGGACACGCTCCGGTCACGGCGCTGGGTGCTGTCGCGGCTGCCGCTCGCGGTGCTCGTGCCGGTGTACGGCTGAGCCGCACCCCCTGACGGCGGAACGTGGTGCTGACACCCGTAAGGAGCCGCGTTCCGCGGCAAAGACGCTGGTCAGCGTCGCCGTGGGGCGGCGCTGAGGCCGGTGCGGGCGGTGTGATCGGTTGCGGGGTGTCGGGGCGGTTCCCACCGTGGGCGCAAGAGCAGCAGCTTCAGCGCTTCGAAAGAAACTCCATGCGCGCCCTAGTCTCCCGCGGCCTTCTCGTGCCGCCCCTGGTCTGTGCCGCACTGGTCTTCGGACCGGTCGGCACTGCCGCCGCCGTCGGCGACGCGGGCCGAGCGGTGCCGGGCCTGAGCATCAGCGAGGCCGCCCTGCGCTCCGACGCCGAGACGGACACGGTTCTCGACCACGACGGCGCGCTGGCGCCCCTCCTCGACACGGTCGCTGACCTCGGCGAGGCGGACGGCTCCCGGCTCGCCCCGGAGGCGGCGGCCGCGTACGCGGAGGAGTTGCGGGCCTGGAACCTGACCGTCCAGGAGCGCCTGAAGAGCCTGGACCGCCCGGCCGACCGGTCCGTGGCCGCGGCGGCCGATCCCGTGGGTGACCTGCTGTCCTCGCTCACGTCCGCGGTCCAGGGTCTGATCAGTGCGTTGACCTCGCTCGACCTCGGCGGAGTGCTGAGCGCGGTCACCGGCCTGCTGTCCCCGGTGCTGGGACTGGTCACCGGGCTCCTCGGCGGCGGCCTGCCGGAGGTGCCGGCGCTGCCCGTGGCGTAGTGCCGGCTCGCCTGCCGGGCCGCTCGGAATCCCACCCGGGCGGCCCGGTCGCGTACGGTCGCCCGCGTCAGCCGACCTCTGCGGCGAACACCCCGTACGCGCCCTCGTCGAACAGGACGAACCTGACCTCCTCGACCTCGGTCTTCGCGGCCCTTACCGTCGCCACGGCGATGCGGGCGGCGTCCTGCATCGGCCAGCGGTAGACGCCGGTGGAGATGGCGGGGAACGCGACGGTGCGGGCGCCGAGTTCGTCGGCGACGCGCAGGGATTCGCGGTAGCAGGAGGCCAGCAGGTCGGAGCGGTCCTCGGACCGGCTGAACACGGGCCCCACGGTGTGGATCACCCAGCGGGCGTGCAGATTGCCCGCCGTGGTCGCCACCGCTCGGCCTGTCGGCAGGCCCTTGCCGTACTGGGAGGCGCGGAGCTTGCGGCAGTCCTCCAGGATGGCCGGGCCGCCGCGGCGGTGGATGGCGCCGTCGACGCCTCCGCCGCCGAGCAGCGAGGAGTTCGCCGCGTTGACGATGGCGTCGGCGCTCTCGCCGGTGATGTCGCCCTGGACGAGCGTGATGGTGGTCATGTCTGCCGCAGCCTCCTCCACACCGCTTTCGCCGCGTTGTGCCCGGACATGCCGTGCACGCCCGGGCCCGGCGGGGTGGCGGACGAGCAGATGAAGACGGCCGGGTGCGGGGTGGCGTACGGGGACAGTGAGAGCTTGGGGCGCAGCAGGATCTGCAGTCCGGTGACCGCGCCGGAGCCGATGTCGCCGCCGACGTAGTTGGCATTGCGGGCGGCCAGTTCGGGCGGGCCGGCGGTGGCACGGGCCAGGACCAGGTCGCGGAACCCCGGGGCGAAACGCTCCAGTTGGCGCTCGATGGCGTCGGTGAGGTCCCCGGTCCAGCCGCTCGGGACATGGCCGTAGGCCCAGAAGACGTGCTTGCCCTCGGGGGCCCGGGTGGGGTCCACCACGCTGGGCTGCACGGTGATCATGAACGGTTTGTCGGGGGCCCTGCCCTCCCGGGACGCCGCGCGCAGGGCGGCGCTGATCTCGGCGGTGTTCGCGCCGATCTGCACGGTGCCGGCGATGCGGGGCTCCGGCGCGGTCCAGGGCACCGGGCCGTCGAGGGCGTAGTCGACCTTGAAGACGCCCGGGCCGTACCGGTAGTTGTCGTAGTAGCGGCCGAAGCCGGCGATGCGGGCCAGCGCGGTGGGCGAGGTGTCGAAGATGTAGGCGCGGGCGGGCGGCAGGTCGTCGAGGCGTTTGACCTCGTAGTCGGTGTGGATGGCGCCGCCGAGGTCCTCGAGGTAGGCCGCGAGCGCGTCGGAGATGGACTGGGAGCCGCCGCGGGCGACGGGCCAGCCGCGCGCGTGCGCGGCGAGCGCGAAGACCAGGCCGATGGCGCCGGTGGCGAAGCCGGAGAGGGGCGCCATGACGTGCGCGACGAGACCGGCGAACAGCGCCTTGGCGCGCTCGTCGCGGAAGCGGCGCAGCAGCCAGGTCGACGGGGGCAGTCCGACGAGGCCGAAGCGGGCGAGGGTCACCGGGTCGCGGGGCAGCGCGGTCATCGGCAGCGACATGAAGTCCCGGACCAGGGTGTCCCATCGGGGCAGGAACGGCTCGACCAGCCTGCGGTACGCCCCCGCGTCGCGCGGCCCGAACGAGGCGGCCGTCTCGGCGACCGAACGGGAGAGCACGGCGGCGGTGCCGTCGGTGAAGGGGTGGGCCATGGGGAGGTCGGCGTGCAGCCACTCCAGGCCGTACCGCTCCAGTGGAAGGGCGCGGAACGCGGGCGAGTTGATGCCCAGGGGGTGTGCGGCGGAGCACGGGTCGTGCCGGAAGCCCGGCAGCGTGAGTTCCTCGGTGCGGGCTCCCCCGCCGACGGTGTCGCGGGCCTCGAAGAGGGCCACGGAGAAGCCGCGGCGGGCCAGCTCCACGGCAGCGGTCAGTCCGTTCGGTCCCGCACCCACCACGCATGCGTCAAGCATCGACGGCACCTTCGGACTCCTTCGTCAGCCGATGGCCACTGGATCAGGATAGGACGGGGCACCGTCGGTCCCGGGTCGCGGGGGACTCGAGCGCGGGCGGTGTCCGGACGGTCACCGTCGGTGGCGTACATCGCGACCCGCGCGCACCCGTCCGCCGAGCCGTGCCTCAGACCCCGCCCGCCAGCAGCCCCACGATCCGTCGTGCCGTCGCCGCGTCCCGTGCCGTGGTGAACGGCAGGGTGTTGCCGCCGGTGATGCGGAACGGCTCGCCGGTGACGGTCAGGTGGGCGCCGCCCGCCTCCTCGACGAGGAGCAGGCCCGCCGCGTGGTCCCAGGCCGCCTCCCAGGAGAAGGCGGTGGCGTCCAACCGGCCACGGGCGATGGCGAGATACTCCAGGCCGGCGGAACCGCAGGCGCGGGGGGCGATGCCGTCCGTCCACAGCCCCAGCAGGGCGCGCTTCTGTTCGTCCGTCGTGTAGTCCGGGTGGGAGGTGGCCACTTCGAGGTCCCGGCCGGGCTCCGGCGGTCCGGCGAACAGTCGCTCGCCGTCGAGGAAAGCGCCCTGGCCCCGTACGGCGGTGGCGAGTTGGTCACGAGCCGGCGCGTAGATCCACGAGGCGCGCAGCACGCCGCCCTGGGCGAGTGCGACCAGGGTGCTGAAGCCGTCCTCCCCGCGCACGAACTGCCGTGTCCCGTCGACCGGGTCGACGATCCAGACCGGGGCGTCGCCGCGTATCGCCTCGTACGAGGCCGGGTTGGCGTGCACGGCCTCCTCGCCGACCACGACGGAGCCGGGCAGGAGGGCGCCGAGCGCTTCGGTGAGGTGCTGTTCGGCCAGCCGGTCGGCGTCCGTCACCAGGTCGTGCGGCCCGCTCTTCTGGTCGACCTCGTGCGCGGCGAGCTGACGGAAGCGGGGCATGATCTCGGCCGCGGCGGCCTTGCGGAGGGCCTCCTCCACGTCGGCCGAGTGGCGGGCGAGAAACTCGTCGATGGTTTCCGTGTCTTCGATCATGACTCCATAAGAGCACGCCCTACTGACAATCCCCACCCGATGGGTGGACTGTGGGTGGAATCACGCTGAATACCGGGATATGGCATCAATGGCCGGGAGTGAGCGTGGCGTGGGCTCAGCGGCCCACCGCGTACCCCTGCATCCCCCGCGGATTCGCCGCCGCCGACAGGATCCCCGTCTCCGGGTCCCGGGCGACCGCGCACAGCCGTCCCTCCGACCAGGGGTCGCTCACGGTGACGTCATGCCCGCGCCGGCGCAGCTCCTCGACGACCCCGGCGTCCGTGCGGGCCTCGACCGTCACGCTGCCGGGCCGCATGCCGCGCGGGTAGAAGGACCCGGGGAAGCTGTCGTTGTGCCAGTTGGGCGCGTCGATCGCGCCCTGCAGGTCGAGGCCCCCGCGCACCGCCGGCCGCAGCGCGACCGCGAGGAAGAAGTGCAGCTGCCACTGGTCCTGCTGGTCCCCGCCGGGCGTGCCGAAGGCCATGACGGGCACGCCGTCGCGCAGCGCGATCGAGGGCGTGAGGGTGGTCCGGGGGCGGCGGCCCGGCGTCAGCGAGTTCGGCAGGCCCTCCTCCAGCCAGGTCATCTGGAGCCGGGTACCGAGCGGGAAGCCCAGTTCGGGCACGACGGGGTTGGACTGGAGCCAGCCGCCGCTGGGGGTGGCGGCGACCATGTTGCCCCAGCGGTCGACGACGTCGAGGTGGCAGGTGTCGCCGCGGGTGGTGCCGTCGGCGGCGACCTCGGGCTCGCCGGGCACCGGGGAGGCCGGGCTCTTGGCGACGGTGGGCTCCCCCGCCCCCATGGGGCTGAAGCCGGGGTCGTCCGTCGCGACCACGTGCGCGTGCGCGCACAGCCGGGGCGCGCGCCCGCCGGGACTGCCGGGCCGCAGTTCGTACGAGGCCTTGTCGCCGACCAGAGCCCGCCGGCCCGCGTTGTACGCGTCCGTGAGCAGCTCGTCGAGCGGCACCTCGGCCGCGTCGCCGTACCAGGCCTCGCGGTCGGCCATGGCGAGCTTGCAGCCCTCGATCAGCAGGTGGACGTAGTCGGCGGACCCGTATGCGGGCAGCTCGGCCGGGAGCAGCGCGAGTTGCTGGAGGAGCGCCGGGCCCTGGCTCCAGGGGCCGGCCTTGCAGAGCGTCCACCCCTTCCAGTCGTACGTCGCCGGGGTCTCGTACGTCGCGGACCACCCGGCGAGGTCGTCGGCCGTCAGCGTGCCGGTGTGCCGCTCCCCGCTGGTGTCCATGGTGGGCCGCCGCGCCTGCCGTACCAGCGCCTCGCCGATGAACCCGGTCCGCCAGACCTCCCGCGCCGCCTCGATCTGTGCGACCCGGTCGCCCGCCGCGTCGACCTCGGCGAGCAGCCGCTTCCAGGTGGCGGCCAGCGCGGGGTTGCGGAACAGCTCGCCGGGGCGGGGAGGCTGTCCGCCGGGCAGATAGATCTCCGCCGACGAGGTCCACTCGGCCTCGAACAGCTCCCGGACGGTCTCGACGGTCGCCCCGACGTTGTCCACGGGCGCGTGCCCGTCCTCGGCGTACCCGATGGCGTACCGGAGCACCTCGGCGAGGGGCTTGGTCCCGTGATCGCGGAGCAGGAGCATCCAGGCGTCGAAGGCGCCGGGGACGGCGGCCGCGAGGGGTCCCGTTCCGGGGACGAGATCCAGCCCGAGCTCCTTGTAGTGCGCGACGGAGGCTCCGGCCGGGGCGACGCCCTGTCCGCACAGCACCCGTACCTCGCCGCCCGCCGGGGCGAGCAGGATCGGCACCTCCCCGGCGGGCCCGTTGAGGTGTGGCTCGACCACGTGCAGCACGAACGCCCCCGCCACGGCCGCGTCGTAGGCGTTGCCGCCGTCCTCCAGCACGGCCATCGCCGACTGCGAGGCGAGCCAGTGGGTGGAGGACACCATGCCGAAGGTGCCCTGGAGGGTGGGTCGGGTGGTGAACACGGGCGGACTCCTCACTGCGGGGGCGGCGCTGCGCATGATCGTACGAAGGAAGCTATGCGGGCCGTGTGCCCGCCGTGAGGAGATGTCCGCTGATCCCCAGGAGCGTCGGTTCCGACTCGATGCGCCGGCTCGCCGCCAGGACGACCTCGCGGCGTTCCGGGTCGTCCAGCCAGTCCTCGACGCCGCCCATCAGCCAGGCGGCGCCCTCCAGGCCGTACTGGCCGTCGACGGTGAGCCCGGCGTCGGTGAACTCGGCGGGGGCCTCGTCGGGTCGGGCGAAGTAGGCGGTGGTGAACAGGCCGCCCTCGGTGCCGTGCCGGCCGTGGTCGCCGACCGCGTCGGTGCGGGCGCGTTGCGCCGGGTCGAAGTAGCGCTCCTCGCGCAGCAGGTCGTGCAGTCCCGCGAACCGGTTGATGGTCGCCGCGACCACCAGTCCACCGGGCCGGACCGCCCGGCAGGCCTCCGCCAACGCCCTGACCCGGTCGGCGCGTTCGGGCAGGTGGTACAGCGGGCCGAGCAGCAGTACCACGTCGTGGGCGGCGTCGGCGGCGGGCAGTGCGCGGGCGTCACCGGCGCGCGCGGTGACGCCGGGGATCCGTGCCGCCTGCTCCACATGGAGCGGTACGGGGTCCACGAGGTCGACCTCGTACCCGTCCCGCACCAGCCACTCCGCGTGCACCCCGCTGCCGCCGCCGACGTCCAGCACCCGGGCCGGCGCCGGGGGCAGCAGCCGTCGCAGCACGTCCTGCGTACGCCAGAACTCCAGCCGCCCGGCGGGAGCCCCTCCGTCCCGCAGGCGGGCGTCCTCGTTGCCGCGTGCGTAGTAGGCGAGGATCTCGTCACGGACGGCGGGCCGCCGGGGCTGTGTCGTCTCTGTCATGGCACCAGGTTGCTGATCGGTGCCCGGACCACGCAACGGGAATTCACTCCCGCGCCCGCACCAGCCCCGACTCGTAGGCGAACACGACCAGTTGGGCCCGGTCCCGCGCCCCCAGTTTCGTCATCGCGCGGCTGACGTGCGTCTTGACCGTGAACGGGCTGATGACCATGTGCGCGGCGATCTCCTCGTTGGTCAGCCCCCGCGCGGCCAGGCCCGTCACCTCGCGCTCGCGAGGGGTGAGGCACTCCAGGCCGGGGGCCGTGGCGCGGTCCGGGGGTCTGGAGACGAACTCGCCGATCAGGGTGCGGGTGACCGACGGCGACAGCAACGCCTCGCCGCCCGCCACCACGTCGATCGCCTGCAACAGGTCAGCCGGGTCCGTGTCCTTCAGCAGAAAGCCGCTGGCGCCGGCGCGCAGCGCCTCGAACACATAGCTGTCGAGGCCGTAGTTGGTGAGGATCACCACGCGCACCCCGGCCAGTGCGGGGTCCGCGGCGATGTGGCGTGTCGCCTCGATGCCCGTCATCACCGGCATCTGCACGTCGACCAGCGCGATGTCGGGCACCTCGGCCCGCACCAGCGCCAGGCCCTGTTCCCCGTCGGCCGCCTCACCGACCACCTCGATGCCGTCCTCGGCCTCCAGCAGGGCCCGGAAACCGGCCCGCATCAGCGCCTGGTCGTCGACGAGCGCCACCCGGATCATCCGGCCTCCCCCACCGGCAGTTCGGCCCGCACCGCGAAGCCGCCCTCCGTGCGCGGGGCGGCGTGCAGGGTCCCGCCTAGCGCCGTCACCCGCTCCCGCATGCCGGTCAGGCCGATGCCCGGCGCGAAGGGCCGGTCCGGGGCGGCGTTCCCGTCGTCCTCCACGGCCACCGTCACCCGGTCCTGCCCGTAGGCGAGCCGCACCCGCACCTTCGCCGGCCCGGCATGCCGGGCCGCGTTCGTCAGCGCCTCCTGGACGGTGCGGTACACCGCCTTCTCGACCGTCGCGCCCAGCTCGCACTCCTCGCCCGTCACCGTCAGGTCCACCGCGAGCCCGGCGGCCCGCGCCCGCTCCACCAGCAGTGCGGGCGTGCCGACGACCTCGTCGGTGCGCAGGATCTCCAGCGTGGACCGCAGTTCCCGCATGGCCTCGCCGCTCGCCTCCTGGATGGCCAGCAGGGCGGGCGGTATCTCCTCGCCCCGTTTGCGGGCGAGGTGCACCGCGACGCCCGCCTGGAGCTTGACGATCGAGATGCTGTGGGTGAGGGAGTCGTGCAACTCACGGGCGATCCGCAGGCGTTCCTCACCGGCCCGGCGCAGCGCCGCCTCCTCACGGGTGCGTTCCGCCTCCAGGGCGCGCTGTTCGGTCTGGCGCAGATACGCCTGCCAGTTCCGGTCGGCCAGGCCTGTCACCGCCGCGAACAGGAACCAGCCCGCGAGCAGCGCCGCGTTCTCCACGATGTCCCGGGTGGCCGGGCCCGTCGCCACGTACGCCGCCAGGTACAGCCCGCTCGCCAGAAGGGCCCAGCCCCGGTGCCCCACGCGTGCCGCCGTGTGCACGGCGGCCAGGACGGGGAGGGCGGCCGGCAGTCCGGGCTGCGCGTGCAGGACGTACGCCGCGCCGGACGCGGTCGAGACGGCCAGCACCGCCCGTGGGGCCGGCCGGTAGAAGGCCAGCGCGGCCGAACTCACCGCCACCAGGCCGTAGTCCAGCCATCCCCTGTCCCCGTCGAAGGCGACCGTGGTCATCGCCAACGCGCCGACCACGACCGCCAGCGCCGCGTCGGCCAGCCCCTTGTGTGTGACCATGTGCCCGCCCATGTCCGCACACTAGAGGGCCCTGCCGACACCCGCGTCAGCCCTGTGGACAACTCTGCGACTACTCCCGCCGTAGTACACCGCGGGCTCGTCCCGCCCCCCGGACGCAGCGTCAACTCCCTTCGGACGTACGACGACCGAGGGCACCCGGTCGGCGCACGCTGCTCTCCATGTCCACACCCTTCCGCTACACCGAGCCAGAGCCGCCCAAGGCGGCCACCGGTCGCGTCGCCGAGGTCTACGAGCAGCTCGCCCGCGAGTTCGGCATCGACGAACCGGTCACCTTCGTGGTCCTCTCCTCCGCCCCCGAACTCCTCGCCCCCGCCTGGGCGCTGATGCGCGAATCGTTGATCGCGGGACCCGGCAGCCGCACCGGCAAGGAGCTGGCGGCGCTCGGGGTGTCGCTCGCCAACCGGTGCCCGTTCTGCGTGGACGCGCACACCGTGCTGCTGCACGCCACCGGCGACCACGCCCTGGCCGAACGCCTCGCGCGCGGGGAGCGGCCCGAGAACGAGGAGCACGCGCGCGTACTGGACTGGGGGAAGCAGACCCGCGTACCGGGTGGCCTCGGCCCCGAGCCGTATCCGTTCCCGGGCGAGGACGCCCCCGGCTACCTCGGCACCGCGCTCGCCTTCCACTTCATCAACCGGATCGTCTCCGCGCTGGTGACCGAGAACCTGCTGCCGGGCAACGCCCAGCGCTTCCGCGCGGTCCGCAGTCTCGCGGGCCGCACGCTGGCCCGGACCGTACGCCGCCCGGCCCGGCCCGGCGCCGCACTCGCGCTGCTCGACCTCCCCGACCCCGGCGAGGCCCCCGCGTGGGCGGGCGGCACGGCCGTCGGTCCCGCCTACGCGGCGCTGCTCCGGGCGGCCATGTCGGGTGGCGCCCTGCTCGACGCCGACGACCAGGACCTCGTGGAAGAGGTCCTGCTGGACTGGGACGGAGCGCACCCGTCCCTCACCCCGGACCCCTTCCCCGACCGGCGCGAGCGGCCCGGGGCCCGCCTCGCGCTGCTGGCCGCCCTCGCGCCGTACCGCATCACCGACGAGGACGTCGCCGCCTGGCGCCGCCCCGAGCACACCGACCACTGTCTGGTGCACCTCGTCGCGTACGGGGCGTTCCTGGCGGTGGACCGGATCGAATCGGCGTTCACCCGCAACTCCGTGCGGACATAACAGGACACACGACGCGTCAACAACGGGCCGCTGTCACCGCACATGTACGGAGCGAGTTGGCACTTCCGCCCCACAGGGAGTCGTGTGACACTGGCGTCCCGTCCGCAGTTCGGACACCTTCCGCACCGTCCCCCACGGAAAAGTGCGCCTGTGCGTTCCCTTCCTCTGCCGCTCGCCCTGACCGCGCGTCTGTCCCCGGTCGTCGTGCTCGCCGCCGCGGGCTGGTCGCTCTCCTCAGGACCGGCCCCGACCGCCGACAGCGACTCCGCGTCGAAGGGCGGCGGTACGCGATCCGCCTCGGCCCCTGCGACCGCGGCGGCCTCGAAGGCCTACACCGCGGCCCCCTCGCCCTGCGGCAGCGTCTCCACGAAGAACATCAAGTCCCTGGTACCGGGCACCAAGACGGCCGGCAAGGAGATCCCGTCGACGGACACGAAGCTCCGCCGCACCTGCTCCTGGAACGCGCTCAAGGGGTACGACTACCGCTGGCTCGACGTGTCCTTCGAGATCACGGACTCGGACGAAGCGGCGCAGACGTCGTACAAGGAGCGCATCGAGGAGAAGAGCGGCGGAGGGGACGTTCCGGGCCTGGGTGACCAGGGCTACTCGGTCGTGAACCTCACCACCGAGGACAAGCAGCAGACCCGCGAGGGCACGGTCATCGTCCAGGCCTCCAACGCGCTGGTGATCATCACGTACAACGGCAGCGACTTCGAGTCGAAGAAGGCGCCCGACACGGATGTGATCAACAAGGGCGCCATCAAGGCGGCCAAGGACGCGGTGGCAGCACTGGAGGGCGGTCAGTAGCACCGACCGCCCTCTCAGCCGTGGACATCAGACCTCGATGCCCTCCTGCTCCCTGCCCTTCGGCAGCATCAGCGCGACGTACAGCACCAGCGAGGCGCCCAGGCCCACGGCCCAGCCGTAGTCGGACAGCGGCTTGAGGAACGGGATCAGACCGTCGGTCGGGAACGGCCCCGTCTTGACCCCGTCCGCGCCGACGGCCGAGTGCGACCCGCCGACCGCGAGGATGCCGCCGACCAGGAAGGCGGCGATCGCCCGCCAGTTCCAGCCGTTGGTGTACCAGTAGCGTCCGCCGGGTGTGTACAGGTCCGCCAGGTGCAGCACCGTCCTGCGCACGATCCAGTAGTCGGCGATGAGGATGCCCGCGACCGTGCCGAGCAGACCGCCGACCACACCGAGCCAGGTGAAGATGTAGAACTCGGGCGTCGAGATCAGCTTCCACGGGAAGATCAGGATGCCGACGACACCCGTGATCAGCGCGCCCGTACGGAAGTTGATGAGCTTCGGTGCCAGGTTCGCCAGGTCGTACGCCGGTGAGACGACGTTCGCCGCGATGTTCACGGAGATGGTCGCGACGAGGACGATGATCAGCGCGAAGAGGAGACCGAAGGCGTTGTCCGCCTTGGCGGCCAGCTCCACCGGGTCCCAGATCGCCGTGCCGTAGACGACCTCGGAGCCGGAGGTGACCAGCACGGCGAGGACCGCGAAGAGCGTCATGGTCGTGGGCAGACCGAGGGACTGCCCCCAGGTCTGTGCCTTCTGACTGGCGCCGAAGCGCGTGAAGTCGGGGATGTTGAGCGACAGCGTCGCCCAGAAGCCGATCATGCCCATGAGCGAGGGGAAGAAGACCGGCCAGAAGTCCGGGCCCCAGCCGAGCTTGGACGGCTGGTCGAGCAGCGCGCCGAAGCCGTCCGCCTTGACCGCGATCCAGATCAGCAGCACGAGCGCGCCGACGATGACGAAGGGCGCGGCCCAGTTCTCGAAGTGCCGCAGGAAGTCCATGCCGCGGTAGATGATGGCGATCTGCAGCGCCCAGAAGAGCAGGAAGCACAGCCACAGCGGCCACGGGTTGCCGGCGATCTGCCCCGCGTTCTCCCAGTGCCCGCCGGTGAGCTTGGAGCCCAGCGCGAAGATGCCGCTGCCGCCGATCCAGGTCTGGATGCCGAACCAGCCGCAGGCCACGGCCGCCCGGATCAGTGCCGGGATGTTGGCGCCGCGCAGACCGAAGGAGGCGCGGGCCAGGACCGGGAAGGGGATGCCGTACTTGGGTCCGGCGTGCCCGGTGGCCAGCATCGGCAGCAGCACGATGATGTTGGCCAGGGCGATGGTGAAGACGGCCTGCTTCCAGTCCATGCCGAGCGCGACCAGGCCGGAGGCCAGGGTCCAGCTGGGGATGCAGTGGGCCATGGAGATCCACAGGGCCGCGAAGTTGTACGTCGTCCACTTGCGCTCGGAGACCGGTACGGGACGCAGGTCCTCGTTGGCGAAGGGACTGTCGGCGGGGTAGGCCCCGGGGCTGAGTTCGATCCGGCCGTCGGGGCCGGCGGACTGGGATATCTGCGACCCCGTGGGGACTGTGTCGGTCATGGGCAGGCCAATCGATGAGAGCGGGACGGGATAGGCCGTGCGGGGGCCGGCGGGACCGGGGAATGGAGGGTCCCGCCGCCCCTCTCCGCCCCGGAACGGCGGGACGGAGAGGGGGGGCAAGGTGTGGGGGGGCGGGGGGAACGGGACCGTGGGGGTCAGGCGTTGACGGCGGGGATCACCTTCGAGCCGTAGGCGTCGATGACGGTCTCCTGCGCGTCGTGCATGTCGTAGACGGCGAACTGGTCGACGCCCAGCTCACGCAGGGCGTTGAGCTTCTCGATGTGCTTCTCGACGGGCCCGATGATGCAGAACCGGTCGACGATCTCGTCGGGCACGAAGGCGGTGTCGGGGTTGTCGGAGCGGCCGTGGTGGGAGTAGTCGTATCCCTCGCGGGCCTTGATGTAGTCGGTGAGTTCGTCGGGTACGGCGGCGGAGTGCTCGCCGTACTTGGAGACCAGGTCGGCCACGTGGTTGCCGACCATCCCGCCGAACCAGCGGCACTGGTCGCGCGCGTGGGCGAGGGCCTCGGGCGAGTCGTCCTCGGTGACGTAGGCGGGGGCGGCGACGCAGATCTTCACCTCGGAGGGGTCGCGCCCGGCGGCGACGGCCGCGTCCTTGACGGCCTTGACCATGTACTCGGTGAGGTAGAGGTCGGCGAGCTGGAGGATGAAGCCGTCGGCCTCCTCACCGGTCATCTTCAGCGCCTTGGGGCCGTACGCGGCCATCCATACGGGGAGTTGGGCGTCCTCCTTGATCCAGGGGAACTTGATGACCGTGCCCCCGAGGTCGGCCTCCTGGCCGGAGCCGAGCGCCTTGATGACCTTCATGGCCTCGCTGATGCGGGCGAGGGTGTTCGGGGCACGGCCCGCGACGCGCATCGCGGAGTCGCCGCGTCCGATGCCGCAGACCGTGCGGTTGCCGAACATGTCGTTGAGGGTGGCGAACGTGGAGGCGGTGACCTCCCAGGTGCGGGTGCCCGGGTTGGTGACCATGGGGCCGACCGTCAGCTTGGAGGTGTTGGCGAGGATCTGACTGTAGATCACGAACGGTTCCTGCCAGAGCACGGCGGAGTCGAAGGTCCAGCCGTACGTGAAGCCGTTGCGCTCGGCCCGCTTCATCAGGCTGACGACCTTCGAGGCCGGCGGGTCGGTCTGCAGGACGAGTCCGAAGTCCATGTGCGCCACTCCTAGTTGAGGTACTGACAGGTGGAGCGCGGGGTGTACGTACCGTGCCCGGCGTGCCCGGTGTACTCCCGCTCGGTGATGACGAGTTCGCCGCGCGAGAGGACCGTCTCGACCCGGCCGGTGAGGCGCTTGCCCTCGTACGCCGAGTAGTCGACGTTCATGTGGTGGGTCTCGGCGGCGATGATCTGCTCGGCGTGCGGGTCGTAGATGACGACGTCGGCGTCGGCGCCCGGGGCGATGGTGCCCTTCTTCGGGTACATGCCGAACATGCGGGCCGGGGTGGCGCAGGCGATCTCGATCCAGCGGCGGCGGCTGATGTGCCCGTCGACGACGGCCTGGTGGAGCAGGTCCATACGGTTCTCGACGCCCGGCAGACCGTTGGGGATCTTCGAGAAGTCGCCGCGGCCGAGCTCCTTCTGGCCCACGAAGCAGAAGGGGCAGTGGTCGGTGGAGACGACCTGGAGGTCGTTGGTCCTCAGGCCCTGCCACAGCTTGGCCTGGTGCTCCTTGGGGCGGAGCGGCGTCGAGCACACGTACTTCGAGCCCTCGAAGTCGGGCTCGGCGAGGTTGTCCGTCGACAGGAACAGGTACTGCGGGCAGGTCTCACCGAAGACGTTCAGCCCCTCGTCGCGCGCCCTGGCCAGCTCGGCCACTGCCTCCATGGCCGAGACGTGCACGACGTACAGGGGCGCTCCGGCGACCTGGGCGAGCTTGATGGCGCGGTGGGTGGCCTCGGCCTCGAGGAGCGCCTTGCGCACCTCCCCGTGGTAGCGCGGGTCGGTCTCACCGCGGGCCAGCGCCTGCTCGACCAGCACGTCGATCGCGATGCCGTTCTCGGCGTGCATCATGATCAGTCCGCCGTTCTCGGCGGAGCGCTGCATCGCGCGCAGGATCTGGCCGTCGTCGGAGTAGAAGACCCCGGGGTAGGCCATGAACTGCTTGAAGGAGGTGACGCCCTCCTCCACCAGCAGGTCCATCTCCTTGAGCGTCTCCTGGTTCACATCGGAGACGATCATGTGGAAGGCGTAGTCGATCGCGCAGTTGCCCTCCGCCTTGGCGTGCCAGGCGTCGAGGCCCTCGCGCAGGGAGTGGCCGACGCTCTGCACGGCGAAGTCGACGATGGTCGTCGTACCGCCCCAGGCGGCGGCCCTGGTGCCGGTCTCGAAGGTGTCGGAGGCGAAGGTGCCGCCGAACGGCAGCTCCATGTGCGTGTGGGCGTCGACGCCGCCCGGGATGACGTACTTGCCGGTGGCGTCGATGGTCCGCTCGGCACTCCAGGCCTCGGCGGCCGGGGTGCCGGAGGCGGCGAGGGCGGCGATACGGCCGTCCTCGATCAGGACGTCGGCGTGGATCTCGTCGGACGCGGTGATGACGAGGCCACCACGGATGACGGTACGGCTACTCATGTTCCCTCTCCTGGTGTCGTACGAGTCGATCGATACCGCCGGTCCGGCCCCCGTGCTCCGGACCGACGGCGGTCCAGGACGGTTACGGGGCGGTCAGCGGGGCGTACGCGTCGGGACGGCGGTCGCGGAAGAACTGCCAGCGGTCGCGCACT
Organism: Streptomyces sp. NBC_00019; assembly: GCF_045041015.1. Taxonomy (NCBI): domain Bacteria; kingdom Bacillati; phylum Actinomycetota; class Actinomycetes; order Kitasatosporales; family Streptomycetaceae; genus Streptomyces; species Streptomyces sp. NBC_00019. The sequence goes on along the minus strand of NZ_CP108302.1, from coordinate 8,405,446 downwards.
TCGCGGAGCTTGTTGAGGTCGAGGTCGCGGACCACGAGCTCGGTCTCCTTGTCGGAGGCCACCTCGCCCACGAACTGCGCCTCCGGGTCGACGAAGTAGGTCGTCCCGTAGAAGTCGTTGTCGCCGAGCTCCTCGACACCGACCCGGTTGATCGCGCCGACGAAGTACTCGTTGGCGACGGCCGCGGCCGGCTGCTCCAGCTGCCACAGGTAGGCGGACAGGCCGCGTGAGGTGGCCGAGGGGTTGAAGACGATCTCGGCGCCCGCGAGGCCCAACGCCCGCCAGCCCTCCGGGAAGTGGCGGTCGTAGCAGATGTAGACGCCGATCTTCCCGACCTTGGTGTCGAAGATCGGCCATCCCAGGTTGCCGGGACGGAAGTAGAACTTCTCCCAGAACCCAGGCACCTGGGGGATGTGGTGCTTGCGGTACTTGCCGAGGTACGAGCCGTCCGCGTCGATCACGGCGGCGGTGTTGTAGAGGACGCCGGGCTGCTCCTCCTCGTACATCGGCAGGACGAGGACGATCCCCAACTCCTTGGCCAGCGCCTGGAATCGCTTGACGATCGGCCCGTCCGGGATCTGCTCGGCGTACTCGTAGAACGCCTTGTCCTGGACCTGGCAGAAGTACGGCCCGTAGAACAGCTCCTGGAAGCACAGGACCTGAGCGCCCTGCGCGGCCGCGTCGCGGGCCGCCTGCTCGTGTACCTGGATCATCGACTCCTTGTCGCCCGTCCACGCGGTCTGGAAAAGGGCGGCACGAATCACTCTGCTCATCGGGACCTCCGGTCGCTAGGTGTGCGAGAAGGCTAGAAAGTCCGAAAGCAGGCTTTGAGTTGCACGGTGTCACGTCTGAGGACGTTCGGCGTGCCACGGTGTCACCCTGTCGTGGGCCCATGTTTCACCGCCGTTTTCCCAGGTCGTGGCATGTTTCAGCCCTGTTGCGCGTCATGCGCGAGGAGTGCGATGTGCACCGAGGCGGCCTGCTCGAAGTCGTCGAGGTCCACACCGAGCCGGGTCTGTATCGCTTCGAGGCGCCGGTACAGCGCGGGGCGCGAGACGTGGTGGAGCTGGGCGGTGCGGGACTTGTTGCGGCCGGTGGCCAGATACGTCCGCAGGACGGCGAGCAGGTCCTCGCCCGCCCCGCAGAGCAGTCCGTCCAGTTCCCGCTCCGCGAAGGACTGCACCTGCGGGTCGTCGCGCAACAGCCGTATCAGACCGCGCAGATGAACGTCCTTGAGGCGTACGACGGCCGGGAGGTCGAGTACTCCGGAAGCGACGGCGTCCGCGACATGCCGGGCCTCGCGCATCCCGGCGGGGACGTCGTCCCAGGCCGTACGGGGGTCGGCGGCCGCCACCACCGTCTCCGGCAGCCGGGCCGCGAAGTTCGCCGTCAGGACCGAGGCGTCCTGGTCCCGGGCCAGGCTCAGCAGTACGGCGGTCGCGCCGTCGGCGAGTTCGGCGACGATGCCGGGCAGCCCCAACAGCCGTAGCACCCGGTCGAGTTCGGCCGGATCACCGTCCCTGACGACCAGCGGCACGAAGGTCCGCCGGTTGACGGGCAGCCCGGCCGCCCGCGCCCGCGGCAGCAGCTGTCTGGCCGGTACGACCCCGCTGACCAGGTCGGTCAGCAGGCTCTGCGCGGACTGCTCCTCCCAGGTGTGGGCGGAGTTCCCGGCGAGCATGCGGTGCAGGACGAGGGCCTCGGCGGCCCGGTCGGCGAGCAGCCGCCCGGTGGCGGTGTCCCCGCGGTACCCGCACAGCAGGATCTGCCCCCACCGCTCCCCGCGCCCGCCCAGCTCGGCCCGGATCCAGCCGTCGCCCTCGCTGCCGCCGGCCTGGCGGGCGATGCGCTCCCAGTCCCGCAGCACGTCGTCCACGGCCGACCGCTCCCCCGCCGTGGCGAGGACGCGGTGGGCGAGGTTGGTGACGACGACCGGACAGGCGCTGTGCTGGGCGACGTCGTCGAGGAGCCGTTGCAGCGGGGCGCCGGCGGTGATGAGTCCGGTGAGGCTGGTGCGTACGGCCTCGGAGAGGCTGACCGCGGCGAACTTCCGCCGTACCAGCCGGGACTGCACCTCCTCGGTCAACGCGGCGAAGGGGAAGGGCCGGTGGAGGACGACCATGGGCAGCCCGCACCGCTCGGCGGCCCGCCGCATCACGTCCGGCGGGGCCGGGAACGCCCGCCCCAGGCCCAGGACGACCGCGGCGGCCTCCGCGCGGTGCAGGGACTGGATGTACTCGGCCTGGGCGCCCTCGTCACCGGCGAGCAGCACCCCGGTGGTGAGGACCATCTCCCCGCCGGTGAGCATGACGCCGACGTCGGGTGCCTCGGCGACATGCACCCAGCGCACGGCCCGGTCGAGCTGGGCCGCGCCGGCCACCACCTCGGGTTCCCCGGCGAGCACCCGTTCCAGGGTGAGGACCTGGCGTACGGACAGGGCCGGTTCCAGGTGGTCCAAGGCGGTGGTCATGGCGGTCGTTCCCTTGCTCTGTCCTGCTGCCCGTACTGCTACTGGATGCTCCTCAGAGCGTTCTCGAGGATCGCGGCGCCCTCCTCGGCCTCCGCGACGGTGAGGGACAGGGGCGGTGCGACCCGCAGCGCGCTGGTGTTGTGGCCGCCGCCCTTGCCGAGCAGCAGCCCGCCCTCGCGGGCCGCCTCCAGGACGGCACTCGCCGCATCGGGGTCGGCCCGGTCGGTGCCGGGTCGGACCAGCTCGATGCCGATCATCAGCCCGCGCCCGCGCACTTCCCGTACGCCGGGAATCTGCGCGGTGACGGCCCGCAGCCGCTCGATGAGCAGCCCGCCGACGCGCCGGGCGTTGCCCTGGAGGTCGTGTTCCAGGAGGTACGACAGGTTGGCGAGGCCGGCCGCCATGGTGACCTGGGTGCCGCCGAAGGTGGAGATGCTGTTGGCGTCCAGGCAGTTCATGATCTCGGCGCGGGCCACGACCCCGCCGATGGACATGCCGTTGCCGATGCCCTTGGCGAAGGTGACGATGTCGGGCGGACCCGAGGAGGCGTGCGCCTGCCAGCCCCAGAAGTGGTCGCCGGTACGGCCCCAGCCGGTCTGCACCTCGTCGGCGATCCACAGGATGCCGCGCTCGGCGAGCACCTCGCGGAAGGCGGCGTACAGGCCGTCCGGCGGTGAGGTGAAGCCGCCGACGCCCTGGATGGGCTCGGCGATCAGGGCGGCGGGCGGGCGGGTGTGGCCGAGCAGGTCGGTCAGGTCGTCGACGCAGGCCGCGATGAACTCGTCGTCGCCGAGGGAGGCGTACGGGCCGCGCGTCCGCACGCCACCGTGGACGTACAGGGTCTGGAGCGGGGAGAGCGAGGTCGGCGACCAGCCGCGGTTGCCGGTGATGCCGACCGCGCTGAAGGAGCGGCCGTGGTAGCTGTTGCGCATCGCCAGGATCGTGTTGCTGCGCCGGTAGGTGGTGGCGAGCATCAGGGCGGTGTCGTTGGCCTCGGTGCCGGAGGTGGTGAAGAAGACCCGGGCGTCCGGGATGCCGGACAGCTGGCTGATCCTCTCGGCCAGTTCCACCATGGGCCGGTTGAGGTAGAGCGTGGACGAGTGGATGATCCTCCCGGCCTGTTCGCTCACCGCCTTGGTGACCTCGGGCAGCGCGTGGGCGGTCATCGTGGTCAGGATGCCGCCGAAGAAGTCGAGGTACTTGTTGCCCGCGGCGTCCCAGACGTGGCGGCCCTCGCCGTGGGTGATCTCCAGCGGGTCCTGGTAATAGAGGGCGAGCCAGTCGGGCAGGACGGACCGGTGGCGGCCCAGCAGGTCCTTGTCGGTCACGGCTGCACCAGCCCTTCGTAGGCGTCGGGCCGTCGGTCCCGGTAGAAGGCCCACTGTTGCCGTACCTCTTCGATGAGGTCGAAGTCGAGGTCCCGGACGAGAAGTTCCTCCACCTTGTCGCTGGCGGTGTCCCCCACGAACTGGCCGCGCGGGTCCACGAAGTACGACGTGCCGTAGAAGTCGTTGTCGCCGTACTCCTCGACACCGACCCGGTTGATCGCGGCGATGTAGTACTCGTTGGCGACGGCCGCGGCGGGCTGTTCCAGGCGCCAGAGGTGGGAGGAGAGCCCGCGGTGGGTGGCCGACGGGTTGTAGACCAACTGGGCGCCGTTGAGGCCGAGTTGCCGCCAGCCCTCCGGGAAGTGCCGGTCGTAGCAGATGTAGACGCCGACCTTGCCCACGGCGGTGTCGAAGACGGGCCAGCCGACGTTGCCCGGCTTGAAGTAGTACTTCTCCCAGAAGCCCTTGACCTGGGGGATGTGGTGCTTGCGGTACTTGCCGAGGAAGGTGCCGTCGGCGTCGATCACGGCCGCGGTGTTGTAGTAGAAGCCGGACTGCTCGACCTCGAAGACCGGTACGACGATCACCATGCCGGTCTCGCGGGCGAGCTCCTGCATACGAACGACGGTCGGTCCGTCGGGCACCGGCTCGGCCCAGCGGTAGTGCTCGGGTTCCTGGACCTGACAGAAGTAGGGGGCGTTGAAGACCTCCTGGAACCCGATGATCTTCGCACCCTGCCGGGCCGCCTCCCGGGCGTGCTCCTCGTGTTTCGCCACCATGGACTCGGTGTCGCCGGTCCAGGTGGCCTGGACCAGGGCGGCACGTACGACGTTGGCCATGAGCTGCTCCTTCGACGGGACCTCAGAGCCTCTACGCCCGTAGATGCAGGCCGTAGAGGGTCGAAAGTAAGCCTCCCCGGGAGCCTTGCCAAGACCATCGTCGTTAACCCGCTGAGTCGATCACGTTTCACACTCTCGTGGGTGATCGACCCCGCCGGTCAGGCGGTGAAGCCGGCGACCCTCAGTGCGTGGACGAGGTCCCAGTGGCGCTCCTCCGAGACACCCCGGGCAGCCTCCAGCAGTAGCGGTACGAGGGTCCCCGGGCCGGGGGCGGCGCTGCGGGCCGCTTCCTCAGGGGTACGGACGCGGACGTAGGCGTCGAGCAGCGCGCGCACCTCGCGGCGGCGGCCCTCGGCGGTCAGACCCAGCACGGCGGCGCCGATCTCCTCGGCGGGCCGGGCCACGCCCTGGCGCAGGATCTGCTCACCGTCGCCGACGCGCCCGGCCTCGACCAGCGCGTCCGCCGCGGCGACCAGCCGGTCGGCGGGCAGCGAGGCGGCCTCCCACAGCAGGCTCGCCCAGTCGTGTCCGAGCCCGGCCCGCTGCAGTTCGCCGGCGAGCCGGGGGAAGCGGGCGGCGGGCCAGTGGGCGGCCTCGACGAGCAGCGCGTGCGCCTCGCCGCTGCGTCCCTCCGCGCGCAGCCGCACCAGCGTCTGGACCGTCTGTACGACCTCCCGCCCGGCCCCCTCGTCCACCGGCTCGGCCTGCGGCTCCGGGCTCGCCTCGGGCTCGTCCGCGGCCCCGGCGAACCGGGCACCTCGCGGAGTACGGCGGGTGCGGGCGGCGGGCGCGGGCAGGGTGGGTTCGGCGGCGGGCGGTACGACGACGGGGGCGGTCTCCTCCTCGGCGATCCCGGCGAAGCGGGCGCCGCCACGACGGCGTTTGCGCTGCTTGGGGGTGGGTTCGGCGACGGGGGCGGGCGGCACGTCGACGGTGCCCGGGTCCCCGTACGCACCCGCGGCGGGGCCGCCGGGACCAGCCGTGACCTGGTCCGGAGCCTTGGCCCACTCGGGTCCACCGGCGACTTCCGGAGCGTCGTGGGCGCCGGCCGCGGAACCGGCACCCTGCCCGCCCCACCCGTCACCCCACCCCGTGTCCTCGCGCCGGCCCGCCGCCTCAGCCGCCGTCCCCGCGTCGCGCTGTTGCGGCATGTCCGGGGCCCGGCCGCCCCGCTGGTCCGCGTCGCCCGGGCCGTACTCGCTCTCGATACGGAACACGCCGCCGATGCGTCCGCGGCGGATCGCCTGGACCTGGCCCTCCGCCGAGCGGTGATCCAATCGCTGTATCCGGGAACGGAGTTCCGCGCACCGGACGGTCGCCCGTTCGTGGTCGTCGCGGGCCCAGGCGAGGTCGAGGCGGAGGGCGTCGGCCTGCTCCTGGGAGGTGGCGGCGGCCAGCGAATGACCCAACTGCGCCTGGCGTTCGGCGGCGTACCGCTGTTCGCGGAGCATGACGTCGAGTCGGTCACCGAGGGCGTCCCGGCCGCCGGGCCGGGCGTCGAACGCGGTCAGCGCCGCGGCATGCAGGGCCCTGACCTGTTCGGCCTCGGCAGTGGCGGCACCCGGGCCGTACTCGGTGGCCAGGTCCTGCAGCAGTGCCTCCACCACGTCCCAGGGCGGCACTTCACGCCCCTCGAGACAGGCCCGCACACCGTCGGGGTCGCGCTGCCAGAACACCGCGCACCAGCCGCCGCCCTGATCCAGGCGCGCCAGCAGACCGTTCAGGTAGTTCGCGAACTCCCGCACCCGACCCGGGAGTTGTTCCACTGCCATCGCACAACTCCCGCCAGACCGGAGTACTCCGGTCCGTAGAAAACACCAGTTGTGTTACGGCGCGGCTACAGCAGCTTTGCGAACCGGGCGCAAAGATCCCCGACCGGGCGGTCCGCCGCTGTGCGCCCCGCCGTCAGGCAGGCACCAGCACACACCTCACCACGAGGTCGTCCATGGACAGCCCCAGCACTCCCGCCAGGGCTGCGACCGTGAAGAACGCGGGCGTCGGCGCCCGGCCGGTCTCGATCTTCCGGAGTGTCTCCGCGGAGATGCCCGCACGCGCCGCGACGTCGGCCATGCTGCGGCCGCCGCGGGCCTCGCGCAGAAACCGGCCGAGCCGCTCGCCGCGTTCACGCTCTTCTTGGGTCAGTGGGGTGCGCACCATGACACCATTCTAATACCGGTATAGTAATTGGCATGGTGGAGCTGAAGACGGACACATCGATCGACGCCATGTACGAGGCCGGCCAGGTCGTGGGGCGTGCCCTCACGGCCGTGCGCAAGGCCTCCGACGTGGGCGTCTCCCTGCTGGAGCTGGACGAGGTGGCGCACGACGTGCTGCGGGAGGCGGGCGCGTCCTCGCCCTTCCTCGGCTACCGGCCCTCCTTCGCGCCGACCGCCTTCCCGGCCGTCCTCTGCGCCTCCGTGAACGACGCGATCGTGCACGGCATCCCGACCGGCTACAAGCTGCGCGACGGCGACCTCGTCTCGATGGACTTCGGCGCCGAACTGGGCGGCTGGGTCGGCGACTCGGCGCTCAGTTTCACGGTCGGCACACCGCGCCCGGCCGACGTACGCCTGATCGAGACGGCCGAGCGGGCCCTCGCCGCCGGTATCGCGGCCGCCGTCGTCGGCAACCGCATCGGCGACATCGCGCACGCGATCGGCACGGTGTGCCGCCAGGGCGGGTACGGCATCCCGGACGGCTTCGGCGGCCACGGCATCGGCCGCCGGATGCACGAGGACCCGGGGGTGCCCAACGAAGGGCGCCCCGGCCGCGGCATGAAGCTGCGCCACGGCATGGTCCTGGCGATCGAGCCGATGCTGATCGGCGGCGGCACGGACGGCTACCACGCGGACGCGGACGGCTGGACCCTGCGCACCAACGACGGCTCACGCGCGGCACACGCCGAACACACGGTGGCGATCACGGAGACGGGCCCGCGGATCCTGACGGCGCGCGCGGACTGACGGGCGCCGGATCTCCGGGGCCGGGGTCTCGGGGGCCGGGGTCTCGGGGGCCGGGGTCTCGGGGGCCGGGATGGGCAGATCTGTCGCACCGCCGGACAGCGAAGCCGCAGGCGGCCGAGGCCCGGCATGGGACAGATCCCCCACCCCGGACTGCCGCGCCCCGCATCCCCACGGCGTACGGGTCGACCGGCTCACCGCCCGTACAGCCCTGCGGCGACCGGGAGTTACCCTGCCCCATGCCGATCGCACCGGGGACCGCCGCCGACGCCGACCGTATCGCCGCTCTGCACACGGCCAGCTGGCGCAGTGCGTACGCCGCGCTTCTGCCAGCCGCCTATCTGCACGGCCCGGTGGCCGGGGAGCACCGGGAGCAGTGGCGGGCCAGGACGGCCTCGCTCGCCCCCGACCGTCTGCTTCTCGTCGCGCACGAGGACGGTGAGCTGCACGGTTTCGTCTACCTGTGCACCACGGCGGACGGTCGGGTCCACGTCGACAACCTGCATGTCCGCCCGGATCGCGTCGGCACCGGTCTCGGCCGGAGCCTGCTGCGCCGCGGCCTCGCCTGGGCGGCCGCCGCGCACCCGGGGCGGGACGTCTTCCTGGAGGTGCTGCGGGGCAACGATCGTGCGATCGTGTTCTACGAGCGCCAAGGCGGCCTGCGCACGGCCGAGCGCCCGCTGTGGCTGGCCCCGGACCTCGTGGTGGACGAGGTGGAGTACACCTGGCCCGCGGCACAGGTGGGTCGTCCGGGCGAGGACGGGCCAGAGGTGTAACCGGCTCCCACGCGGGTTACCCGACCCCGGCACGTCGATCGGCGAGGCGTCCCCGGGCCCTGCGGGGAGGCCGGATGGGAACGGCCATGACCAGCGGCTTCAATGGATCGGAAGGCTACGACCCCTTCGGCGAGTTCCTCGCCCGGTTCTTCGGCGGACCCCGGCCCGGGCCCCGGCAGATCAACATCGGCCGGCTGCTGAGCCAGCCCGCCCGTGAGCTGGTCCGGGGTGCCGCCCAGTACGCCGCCGAGCACGGCAGCCGGGACCTGGACACCCAGCATCTGCTGCGGGCGGCGCTGTCCGCCGAGCCGACCCGGAGCCTGCTCAGCCGGGCCGGCGCGGATCCGGACGAGCTCGCCGAGGAGATCGACGAACGGTCCGGCCCGGTGCAGCACCCGCCGGGCGAGGTCCCGCCGCCGACCTCGCTCTCCCTGACCCCGGCCGCCAAGCGCGCCCTGCTGGACGCGCACGACCTGGCCCGGGCCCGCGGCACCGGTTACATCGGCCCCGAGCACGTCCTCAGCGCGCTGGCCGCCAACCCCGACTCGGCGGCCGGGCACATCCTCAACTCCGCCCATTTCGCGCCCTCGCCCCTGCCGCCGGAGACGGCACCGGACGCCGGGCAGCCGCGCAGCGAAGCGCCCCGCACCACCGGCACCCCGACCCTCGACAAGTACAGCCGTGACCTCACCGAGCTGGCCCAGCAGGGCCGGATCGACCCGGTGATCGGCCGCGACGAGGAGATCGAGCAGACCATCGAGGTGCTCTCCCGGCGCGGCAAGAACAACCCGGTGCTGATCGGAGACGCGGGCGTCGGCAAGACCGCCATCGTGGAGGGGCTCGCCCAGCGGATCTCCGAGAGCGATGTGCCGGACGTGCTGATCGGGCGGCGCGTGGTCGCCCTGGACCTGACCGGGGTGGTCGCGGGCACCCGCTACCGGGGCGACTTCGAGGAGCGGCTCACCAACATCGTGGGCGAGATCCGTGCCCACTCGGACGAGTTGATCGTCTTCATCGACGAACTGCACACCGTCGTCGGCGCGGGCGGTGGCGGTGAGGCCGCCTCGATGGACGCCGGCAACATCCTCAAGCCCGCCCTGGCCCGCGGCGAGCTGCACATCGTCGGCGCGACCACCCTGGAGGAGTTCCGCCGGATCGAGAAGGACGCGGCGCTGGCCCGCCGCTTCCAGCCGATCCTGGTGCCGGAGCCGTCCGTCGCGGACACCCTGGAGATCCTGCGCGGGCTGAGCGACCGCTACGAGGCCCACCATCAGGTCCGCTACGCCGACGAGGCGCTGGTGGCCGCCGTGGAGCTCTCCGACCGCTATCTCACCGACCGCCGGCTGCCCGACAAGGCCATCGACCTCATCGACCAGGCCGGCGCCCGGGTACGGCTGCGCGCCCGCACCAAGGGCACGGACGTACGGGCCCTGGAGCGCGAGGTCGAGCAGCTGGCCCGGGACAAGGACCAGGCGGTCGCCGACGAGAGTTACGAGCAGGCCATGCAACTGCGCGACCGCATCACGCAGTTGAAGCAGCGGATCGGTGAGGCCACCGGGCACGACGAGGCCGACGAGGGGCAGAACCTGGAGGTGACCGGGGAGGCGGTCGCCGAGGTGGTGTCGCGGCAGACGGGCATCCCGGTCGCCAGCCTCACCCAGGAGGAGAAGGAACGGCTGCTCGGCCTGGAGGAGCACCTCCACCAGCGCGTGGTCGGCCAGGAGGAGGCGGTGAGCGTGGTCGCCGAGGCGGTCATGCGTTCCCGCGCCGGGCTCGCCAGCCCCGACCGCCCCATCGGCAGCTTCCTCTTCCTCGGCCCGACCGGCGTCGGCAAGACCGAGCTCGCCCGCGCCCTCGCCGAGGCCCTGTTCGGCAGCGAGGAGCGCATGGTCCGCCTGGACATGAGCGAGTACCAGGAACGCCATACCGTCAGCCGTCTGGTCGGCGCCCCGCCCGGATACGTCGGCCACGAGGAGGCCGGGCAGCTCACCGAGGCCGTCCGCCGGCACCCGTACTCGCTCCTGCTGCTGGACGAGGTCGAGAAGGCGCACCCGGACGTCTTCAACATCCTCCTCCAGGTCCTCGACGACGGCCGCCTCACCGACTCCCAGGGGCGCACGGTCGACTTCACCAACACGGTCGTGGTGATGACCAGCAATCTCGGCTCCGAGGCCATCACCCGCCGCGGCGCCGGCATCGGCTTCGGCCCGGGCGGCGCCGAGGCCGACGAGGAGGCCCGGCGCGAACAGATCCTGCGGCCGCTGCGCGAGCACTTCCGCCCGGAGTTCCTGAACCGCATCGACGAGATCGTGGTCTTCCGCCAGTTGACGCAGGAGCAGCTCCGCCGGATCACGAACCTGCTCCTGGACCGGACCCGCCGTATGCTCCACGCCCAGGGCATCACGGTCGACTTCACGGACACGGCCGTCGACTGGCTCGCCCAGCGCGGCTACCAGCCAGAGTACGGCGCCCGTCCCCTGCGCCGCACGATCCAGCGGGAGGTGGACAACGAGCTGTCCCGACTGCTCCTGGACAGCCGTGTGAAGGAAGGCGGCCGGGTGACGGTGGACCTGGAGGGCGGGCATCTCGCGTTCCGTACGCAGGACGAGACGCCCACCCCTGAGCTGTGACTACGGCGCCGGGTGCACCACCTGCGCCGAGCCGCCGCCCCGTCGTACCGTCTCCGCCGCCGCGAGCCACTTCCCGTCGGGCAGCCGCTGGACACCGGTCGCCGCCCCGATCTCGGGGTTCAGCCTGAACGAGTGCCCGATGGCCTCCAGCCGCGACCTGAGGCTCCCGGGACTCGTGTCGTTGAAGAGCGCGGGCTCCAACTCCGTCTGCGCGGCGTTCCGCTGGCTCGCCCGCGGCGCGGCGATCGCGTCGACGAGCGGCACGCCCCGGTCCACGAACCGCGTCAGCGTCTGCAGCACGGTGGTGATGATGGTCGCCCCGCCGGGCGAACCGAGCGCCACGACAGGCTTGTCGTGCCGGTCGAGCACGATCGTCGGCGAGATCGAGGACCGCGGCCGCTTGCCCGGGCCCGGCAGATTCGGGTCGTGCACGGCCGGGTTGGCCGGGACGAAGGAGAAGTCCGTCAGCTCGTTGTTCAGAATGAACCCACGCCCCGGCACCGTGATCCCGCTGCCACCGGTCTGCTCGATCGTGAGCGTGTAGGAGACGACGTTCCCCCACTTGTCGGCCACCGTCAGATGCGTGGTGTTCTCACCTTCGTACGTCGTCGGCGCCGCCGTTCCCGCACTGGTGCAGGCCGCCGGATTGCGCGGATCACCCGGCGCGACCGGACTCGTCAGCACCGCGTCGTCCTTGATGAGGCACTCGCGGGAGTCCGCGTACTTCTGCGACAGCAGGTCCTTCGTCGGTACGTCCTCGAAGGCGGGGTCGCCCACCCAGCGCCCCCGGTCAGCGAACGCGATGCGGCTGGCCTCGATGTACCGGTGCAGGTACTGGACCTCGCTCGCCTTCGAGAGGTCGGTGTTCTCCAGGATGTTGAGGGCTTCACCGACGGTCGTGCCGCCGGAGGAGGAGGGTGCGATGGAGTAGACGCCGAGCCCGCGGTACGAGGTCTTCGTGGGCGCCTGGAGCTTCGCGCGGTAGGCCGCGAGGTCCTTCTCCGACAGGTCGCCCGGGCGGGCGTTCCAGCCGGAGGCCGGGTCCACGGGAGGGTGGTTCACGGTGTCGACGATCTCGTCCCCGAGGCCGCCGCGGTAGAGGGCGTCGACGCCCTTCCTGCCCAACTCCTCGTAGGTGCGGGCGAGATCGGGGTTCTTGAAGGTGGAGCCGACGACCGGGAGCTGTCCGCCGGGCAGGAACAGCTTCGTGGTGTCCGGGAAGTAGCGGAACCGGGTCTCGTTGGCGGCGGTCTGCGTGCGGAAGGTGTCGTCGACGGTGAACCCGTCGCGGGCGATCCGCTCGGCGGGCTTCAGGACGGTACCGAGTCTCTTGCTGCCCCACTTGCCGAGCGCCGTCGCCCAGGTGGCGGGGGTGCCCGGCGTACCGACGCTCAGCCCGCTGCTGACGGCGTCCGCGAAGGCGAGCGCCTTGCCGTTCTCGACGAACAGGTCGGAGCCGGCCGTCAGCGGAGCCGTCTCCCGTCCGTCGATGGTGTGCACCTTGCGGGACTTGGCGTCGTAGTAGACGAAGTAGCCGCCGCCTCCGATGCCGGAGGAGTAGGGCTCGGTGACGCCGAGCGCGGCGGCCGTGGCGACGGCGGCGTCGACCGCGTTGCCGCCCTTCTTCAGGACCTCGATGCCGGCCGCGGAGGCGTCGAGGTCGACGCTCGCGACGGCACCGCCGTAGCCGACGGCGACGGGCACCTTCCGCGGCGCCGGAGTGGTCGAGGAGCTCCCTGGCGGAGCTGTCGCCCCGACCGACACCACGGCGGCCGAAACCGCCAGGACGAGAAGCTTCCGCGCGACAGGGCGACGCATGCGTACCTCCAGGCCGGGACCGTCCGCGCAGCGTAACCACAACACCAGGGGCCCGACAGCCCCATTCAGGGCACCTGCCATGAGAACGCCACACTTCGAACACGGGTACGTACCAGCCATGTCGGCCCGCTAACATGCGCGCCCATGAATGACGACGTGCGCAACATCGTCCTGGGCGTGGTCGCGGCCGGCATCAGCGCCGCCCTCGGCTGGGTGGCCCGCACCTATCTGTGGAAGCGCAAGCTCCGTAAGAAGCAGGCGTTCTTCGGACTGCCGGACAACTCCGAGTCCCTCCTCGTCGTCAACCGCGACGCCGGCAGCCCCGATCTCGCCGTGCACCGCTACGACGTCTTCGCGCTCCTGGAGCTCTCCGCGCTCATCAAGGACTGCGGTGCGCATGCCGAGGTGATCACCCAGGACACGGCCCGGCAGGGCTTCGGGGAGCGCACGGAGTTCTGTGTCGGCGGCCCGGGATCCAACCGGCGAATGGCGGCCCATATGCACGCCATGCTGCCCGGGGTGCGGGTGAACACCGACCCGGAACCGGGCCCGGACCGGCTCGCCTTCCAGATCGGCAGCGAGCGCTACCGCATGGAGAAGGGCCTGTCCGAATACGTGCTGCTGGCCCGGCTCACGGCGGGGCAACCCGGCCTGACCCGGCCCGTCTTCCTGTTCAGCGGCCAGACCGCGATCACCAACCAGGCCGCGACCCGCTACCTCGCCCGCAACCACGAGCGGCTGTCCCGCAAGTACGGCAACAACACGTTCGTCCTGCTGTTGAAAGTGGTCAACTCGCAGGCGTACGGCCCGGACGTCGCCGAGCTGATCGCGGACGTGACCCGGGCCGCACAGGCACCGCTGCCGGCACCCGCGGCTCCCCGCAACTCCCACCGCGCCTCCTGAATTCATTCACATGACAACAATCGTTACTGCCGCGTAACTTACCGACGGGTTACCTACGGTAAGAAGCCGCGGTTACCGTCGGGTCACTTTGCATTGACACGAGTGAGGAGTGACCCGTGGGACACCATCGCAAGGCCCTGCGCACCACCGCCGTGGGCGCCGTCTCCGCGACCCTGATCGCCGGTGGGGTCCTCGGCACGGCCCCCGCCGCACAGGCCGCGACGAACGACGTCCGGTTCGTCGACATCGCCGGCGAGGGCGGCACCGTCCTCAAGGCGAACGTCATCACCCCGGCCGGCGCCGACGGCAGCCGCGCCTACCCGCTGCTCGTGCTGCCCACGAGCTGGGGCCTGCCCCAGGTCGAGTACTTCGCGCAGGCCCAGAAACTCGCGAACTCCGGCTATGTGGTGCTCAGTTACAACGTGCGCGGCTTCTGGCAGTCCGGCGGGGAGATAGAAGTGGCGGGCCCGCCCGACATAGCCGACGCCCGCAAGGTCATCGACTGGGCGCTCGCCCACACCCCGGCCGACGCCCGGAACGTCGGCATGGCGGGCGTCTCGTACGGCGCCGGCATCAGCCTGCTCACCGCCGCACAGGACAAGCGCGTCAAGGCGGTCGCCGCCCTCAGCGGCTGGGCCGACCTGATCGACTCGATCTACTCGGGGCGCACCCAGCACGTCCAGGCCTCGGCCCTCCTCGACGGCGCGAGCCTGGTCACCGGGCGCCAGAGCGCCGAACTCCGGGAGATCTTCGACAACTTCTACGCCTCCGACCTGTCCAAGGAACAGGACATGGTCAATTGGGGGAAGAAACGTTCGGCCGCCACATATATGGATCAGCTGAACAAGAACGGCGCGGCGGTCATGATGGCCAACGCCTGGGGCGACACGATCTTCCCGCCCAACCAGTACGCCGACTTCTACGAGAAGCTGACCGGTCCGAAGAGACTGGAGTTCCGCCCCGGCGACCACGCGACCGCCGAGCTCACCGGTCTGCTGGGGCTGCCCAACGACGTGTGGACCGACACCGAGCGCTGGTTCGACCACTACCTCAAGGGCGAGGCCAACGGCATCGACAAGGAGCGGCCCGTTCGGCTCAAGTCCCGTTCCACGGGCGGCTACGAGGGCTACCCGGACTGGAAGTCGGTCGGCGCGACCCGCAAGAAGCTCGCCCTGTCCGGCACCACCACGATCCGCACCAACGTCGACTCGGGCGCCGACGGCGGGGTCGTCTTCCTGTCCAGCATCCTCGACCAGGTCGCCAAGCTGCCCCCGGTCGCCTCGATCCCCCTGCTCCCCCGCACCTGGGCGGCCGTATGGCAGTCGGAGAAGTACCCGACGGCCCAACAGGTGCGCGGCACCACCGAGTTGCACACCACAATCACCCCCACCAAGGAGAGCGGCACCCTCGTCGCCTACCTGTACGACGTGGGGCCGCTCGGCCTCGGCAAGCTGGTCAGCAACGCGCCGTACACCTTCCACGGGCAGACGCCCGGCAAGCCGTTCGGCGTCGACCTGGAGCTGTACTCCACGGCCTACGACGTCCCGGCGGGGCACCGTCTCGCCCTGGTCGTCGACACGGTCGACCCGCTCTACATCGAGCACAACCCGTCCGGCGCGCGGCTGACCTTCTCCTCGCCGTCGAACGACCCGTCGTACGTGTCGATTCCGCTGCGCGAGCAGTGATCTCCGGCCGGCGCCGGGCGGGTATGGCTCTGTGAGCTGCCACCCCCCTACGGTCTCGGGGCCGCAGGGGGATCCCCACCCGGCAGCGGCGTCCCCGGCGGGATCACCGTCACCACGGGGATGAACGGCATAGCGTAATCGAGGTTCGACGCGAGGAAGTCGCCGGCATGGGGGCCGACCACCGGGTCCTTGCACACACGTGTGGTGCGGAACATGGGTCGCACTCCCCCCGGGTCAATGCGTGAGGATCTTGGAGAGGAAGTCCTTCGCTCGCTCGCTGTTCGGGTTGGTGAAGAACTCCTCGGGGGCACGGTCCTCGACGATACGGCCGTCGGCCATGAACACGACGCGGTTGGCGGCCGAACGGGCGAAACCCATCTCGTGGGTGACGACGACCATGGTCATGCCGTCGTGCGCGAGTTGCCGCATGACCTCCAGGACCTCGTTGATCATCTCCGGGTCGAGGGCCGAGGTCGGCTCGTCGAACAGCAGGGCCTTGGGCTCCATGGCGAGGGCGCGGGCAATGGCCACACGCTGCTGCTGGCCGCCGGAGAGCTGCGCCGGGTACTTGTCCGCCTGGGAGGCGAGACCCACCCGGTCGAGAAGCTGACGGGACCGCTTGTCGGCCTCGTCCTTCCTGCGCTTACGGACCTTGGTCTGAGCCAGCGAGATGTTCTGGAGGACCGTCTTGTGGGCGAAGAGGTTGAAGGACTGGAAAACCATGCCGACCTCGGCGCGGAGCTTGGCGAGGGCCTTGCCCTCCTCCGGCAGCGGCTGTCCGTCCAGCTGGATCTCACCGGAGTGAATGGTCTCCAACCGGTTGATCGCCCTGCACAGGGTCGACTTTCCCGACCCTGACGGGCCGATGACCACGACCACCTCCCCCTTGCCGACAGTGAGGTTGATGTCCTGGAGGACATGCAGTTCCCCGTAGTACTTGTTGACGTCACGCAGCTCGATCAACGGATCGACGGCCATGCCCAGCCCTACCCACTCTCAGCTGTGTCGCGATTGCCGCAAACTATCCAGACAAGAGTGGAGTTAATACACGACACGCACTTTTCGGGCATTAGCCGTATTTACTCCTTGCTTATACGCCCGCTCTAGGCCTCCGCCACCTCGGCGTACAGCTGGGAGAGTTCGGGCACCCCGCTCGCCGCCCACTCATGGCCGTCGGCGACGACATCGAACTCCCGGCCGGAGGCGAGCCGGATCACCGGCTGCCCGTCGGAGCGGATCCCCCAGTGGGCCCCCTCCACGGTCCGTACGATCACCGTCCCGAGATACAGCCCGGCGTCGTTGCCGAGCCACTCCAGGACCTCCGCGTCGTCCCGCCACCGCGGCACCAGCTGGTCGAGCGCCTCCAACGAGGCAACGGTGTCGTCCAGTTGCACACCGCTGCGGTACGCCTGGTGGCGCAGCAGTTCACATTCGGAGAGGAGCTCGGCGATGCCCTCGGCGTCGTGCACCTCGGGTTCCTTGCGCCGGTTGCCCAGAAAAGGGATCTTCATACGCCCAGCGTGTCATTGGCACACGCCCCAGCACCACAGGCGCGCGCCTGCAGTCGATTCGGGGCGACTTCACGCCGAGTTCGCGCATGGCTCGTTGACGCGCCACCGGTGCCTCCTTAACTTCACGGAGCGTCTTTCGTCTCGTCCCGACCGGTGCTGAACGGGGGAACCAGGTGCGCCGAGGTGTACGGATGTCCGCGCTCGCCCTCGCCCTGTGCGCGGTCCTGGTGCCGGCAGGACCGGTACAGGCAAGTGCCCCGCGGCGAGCGGAGAGAGCGCAACCGCTTCCGCTGGAGCGGCTCTTCGACAACACGGCGGTCAGCGACGACGCCCGGCCCGGCGCGGCGGACTTCGACGGGTCGGGCGCCTCCCTGTCGGCCCAGGACCTCACGGCCGCGGGCTGGACGCCCGGCCGCACGCCGACCGTGCAGGGGGCGCGGCTGTCCTGGCCGCGCCGGGAGGCGGGCGAGCCGGACAACGTACGGGCCGCCGGGCAGTCGGTGCGCGTCGGCGGCCGGGGCGACGCACTCGCCTTCCTGGTGGCGGGCACGGGCGGCGCCGACGTGACGGGTACGGGCAGGGTGTCGTACGCGAACGGCAGCAGCTCCTCCTACCGGCTCACCGCCCCCGACTGGCGCACCGGCCCGCTCGCCACGAAGGCGGTGGCCCTTCCGCACGTGAACACGCCCGGCGGTCAACTCGCCGAGAAGGCACGGCTGTACGTCGTGACGGTCCCGCTCGCGCGCGGCCGCCAGGTCGCCTCGGTGCGGCTGCCCGACTCGCCTGCCCTGCATGTGTTCGCGGTGTCGGTGCGGGCCACCACTGCGGGCTGGAGCGGGAGTTGGGCGGCCGCGACCGCCGGGTATCCGGCCGTGGGGCCGTGGAGCGAGCGGACGCTGCGGCTCGTGGTGCACTCCTCGGTGGGCGGGCCGCGGGTGCGGCTGCGGTTCGACAACACCTTCGCGGCGGCTCCCGTGCGGATCGGGAGTGCGACGGTGGCGGTCCAGGAGGCCGGTGCGGCGGCGCGGGACGTGCCGGTGCCGGTCGCCTTCCGGGGTGCGGTGGGCGCCGAGGTGCCCGCGGGGGCGCAGGTGTTCAGCGATCCGCTCGACTTCGAGGTGCCCGCGGACGCGAATCTGCTGGTGAGCTTCCATCTGCCGGGGACGGTGACGGCGGCGCCCGTGCACCGGCTCGCGCAGCAGCGCTCGTACGTCAGCGAGGCGGGCGACCACACGGCCGACGGCTCGGCGACGGCGTACACCACCGTCCTGACGAGCTGGCCGCTGCTGACCGGGGTGGACGTGGGCGGCGGGCCGGGGTCCGTGGTGCTGCTCGGGGACTCGATCACCGACGGGGACAAGTCGACGGTCGACGCCGATCGGCGATGGCCCAATGTGCTGGCCACACGACTGCTGGCGCAGAATGTGGTGCCGCACTACGGCGTGCTCAACCAGGGGATCTCCGCGAACCGTGTGGTCACCGACCGCTATCCCGGTGACGGGGTCTCCACGGACACCGGCGGGGTGAGCGCCCTGCACCGGTTCGACCGAGATGTCCTCGCGCAGACGTCGGCGCGTACGGCGGTCGTCTTCCAGGGCGTCAACGACGTGCGGTGGGGCGCCACGGCGGACGAGGTGATCGCGGGCCTGCGGGAGATCGCCGACCGGGGCCGTGCGCGCGGCCTGCGGATGCTGGCCGCGACGATCCTGCCCTGCGAGGGCGAGGCACGCTGCACGGCCGCCGTGGACGGCGAGCGGGTCGCGGTGAACGCCTGGATCCGGAACGCCGGTGTGTTCGACGGCGTCCTCGACTTCGACGGCGTGATGCGCGACCCGGACCGCCCGGCACGGATGCTGCCCGCGTACGACAGCGGCGACCATCTGCACCCGGGAGACACGGGTCTCGCGGCGCTCGCCGGGTCCGTGGACCTCGGCCTGTTGCAGTGACTAGACGTCGAGATCCACGACCACGGGCGCATGGTCCGACGCGCCCTTGCCCTTGCGCTCCTCGCGGTCCACGTAGGCGTCGCTGACGGCCTTCGCGAACGGCTCGTTGCCGTAGACGAGGTCGATGCGCATGCCTCGGTTCTTGGGGAAGCAGAGCTGGCGGTAGTCCCAGTACGTGAAGGGGTGGTCGTACTTGAGGGGGCGCGGGACCACGTCGGACAGGCCAGCCTCGCGCAGGGAGGTGAGGGCGGCGCGCTCGGCCGGGGTGACGTGGGTGAGGCCCTCGAAGGCGGCCACGTCGTAGACGTCGTCGTCGGTCGGCGCCACGTTGTAGTCGCCCAGGACCGCGAAGGGGCGGCTGCCCGCCGCGTCGCCCGCGACGGCCGCCTTGAGGGCCTCGAACCACTGGAGCTTGTAGGCGTAGTGCGGGTGGTCCACCTCGCGGCCGTTCGGCACGTACACCGACCAGACGCGGACCGGGCCGCAGGTCGCGGAGATGGCGCGGGGCTCGGGGGCGCCGTCGTAGCCGGGGTCGCCGGACAGGCCCTTGACGACGTCCTCCAGGCCGACGCGGGAGATCACCGCCACGCCGTTCCACCGGCCCGTGGCGTTGACCGCCGCCTCGTAGCCCGCCTCGCGCAGCTGGTCGAACGGGAACTGCTCCTCGGCCAGCTTGGCCTCCTGGAGGCAGAGCACGTCGGTGCCGCTGCTCTCCAGCCAGGCCAGGAGCCTCGGCAGGCGGGCGGTGATCGAGTTGACGTTCCAGGTCGCGATGCGCATGCCTGACAACCTACCGGGCGCCACTGACACTCACAGCGACGTGCTCTCCCCCGGCGCCAGCCGCAGATGTTCCGAGCCGCCGAGCGCACCGATCTGGTTGTCGTAGATGGGGCGGGCGAGGTCGGTGAGAAGGGCGTCGTGGATGTCGTACGCCCGCTGCGGCTTGACCTCGCGGACGTAGTCGATCACCTCGGAGATCTTGCTCCAGGGGGCCATGACCGGGAGCATCAGCGTCTCGACGGTGTGGTCGGGGACGGTCAGGGCGTCACCGGGGTGGAAGACGCGGCCGCCGTCGACGAGGTAGCCGACGTTGGTGATGCGCGGGATGTCCGGGTGGATGACGGCGTGGAGCTCGCCGTGCACCTGGACGTCGAAGCCGGCCGCCGTGAAGGTGTCGCCGTGGCCTACGGTGTGCACCCGGCCCGGGAAGGCGCCGGCGATCTTCTCCGCGACGGACTTCAGGGTCCAGATCTCGGCGGCCGGGTTCGCCTCCAGGGCCACGCGCAGCCGCTCCTCGTCGAAGTGGTCGGGATGCTCGTGCGTGACGAGGATCGCGTCCGCCCCGACCGCGGCGTCCGCCTCGCTGAACCCGCCGGGGTCGAGGACGAGCGTGCGTCCGTCCTTCTCGAGGCGGACACAGGCGTGCGACATCTTCGTGAGCTTCATGACTTCCATCCTGCCTCCTGGAAGAGGCGCCGGGGCGGCTCAGCCTGGTGGTTCCGCTGCCCCGCTGAGGCGCTCACTCCTCGGGAGTCGTCTCCTCCCGTATGACCTGCTGGGCCACCTTGAACGCGCTGTTGGCCGCCGGCACCCCGCAGTAGACCGCCGCCTGCAGCAGCACCTCCTTGATCTCGACCGGGGTGAGCCCGTTGCGCAGGGCGGCCCGGACATGGAAGCCGAGCTCCTCCAGATGGCCGCCCGCGACGAGTGCGGTGAGCGTGACACAGCTGCGGGAGCGGCGGTCGAGGCCGGGGCGGTCCCAGATCTCGCCCCAGGCGTAGCGGGTGACGAACTCCTGGAAGTCGCCGGAGAACTCGTCGGCCTGCGCCAGCGCCCGGTCGACGTGCGCGTCGCCGAGCACCTCGCGGCGCACCTTGATCCCGGCGTCGTACGGGTCGGGCCGTCCCCCGCCCACGAAGGGCGCCGGTACGGCGGGGGCGATCTCGGCGATCGGCGAGACCTGCGGCGGGGCGGCCAGGACCGGCTTGAGCGGGGCGGCCGGGATGGCCGTCTGACCGGTGGTGGAGTCGAAGGCGGGCTGCCAGGCCGTGGAGAAGTGCCGGACCAGGAGGTCGGTGACGGCCGCGGGCTGCTCGACCGGTACGAGGTGGGAGGCGCCCGGCACCACGGCGAGCCGTGCGTCGGGGATGCCGGCGACGAGCGTACGGGCCTCCGCCGGACCGGTGACCTGGTCGTCGGAGCCGACGAGGACGAGGGTGGGCACGCCGACGTGGGCGAGGTCGGCCCGTATGTCGAAGGCCGCGAGGGCCTCGCAGGCGGCGATGTAGCAGCCCGGGTCGGTGGTGCGGACCATCTGCACGGCCCAGTCGGTGATCGCGGGCTGCGCGGCGGCGAACCCGCCGGTGAACCAGCGGTCGGGGGAGGTACGGGCGATGGGGTCGAGCCCGTTCGTCCGCACGATCACGCCTCGCTGGCGGAACTCGTCCGGCGTGCCGAATCTCGGCGAGGCGGCGATCAGCGCGAGCGAGGCGACCCGCGCCGGGTGGCGCAGGGCCAGCTCCAGGCCGACCGCGCCACCGAGCGCACAGCCCGCGTAGCCGAAGCGCTGGATGCCGAGCCGGTCGAGGGTGGCGAGCAGCCGGGCGGTGAGGTCGCCGACCGAGCCCGCCGGGTAGGCGGGGGCGCCGCCGTGCCCCGGCAGGTCGAACCGGAAGATCCGCCACTGCTTGGCCAGCTCGGGAACCTGCCGGTCCCACATGTGCCACGTGGTGCCGAGCGAGGGGCCCAGGATGAGGACCGGGGCGTCGTCCGGGCCGTCGAGGCGGTACTGGAGGGCGGGGGTCTGCGTCTCACTCACCGCTCCACGCTAACCGCCGTTCCTTGATCCCCGGCCCCTGGGCCCCCACTCCTCACACCTGGCTCCCGGACATCACCGGCGAATACTCACACGGCCTTCACCGAAGGACGGGGACGGGGGCCGCGCCACGGACGGTCACCCCGAACCGGGTCCGCATCCTTCGCATCTCCCACAGCGAGACGGCCGTCACGGTCAGCGGGCCGCCCAGCAGCGAGCAGTACTGCACGGCCGGCGGCCCCTGGGGCATGCCGCTGTCGATCGCGTTGAAGACGGCGAGCACCCACACCAGTGCCACGGTCACCACGGGCGGCAGCATCGGATGGACGTGGGCGGTGTTGAACGCGCTGCGCGCGGAGTACAGCGACGCCAGGAGGAAGAAGGGGATGCCCCAGGCCAGCACGGCCAGCCCCGTGAGCCCCACCAGAAAGCCCTGCCACCCGTTCAGGTCGGTCTTGGCCGCCTGACCGACTCCCAGGAGGGTCCCCACGAGGACGAGCACGGTCAGCAGGTACCAGCCGACCGCCTTCAACGGGGCATGGAGCCTGGAGCGCAGATGGGGCCTCAGGTGCGGGGGCGCGTAGAAGACGAAGGCGAGGATGACCAGCGGGCCGCCGACGATCAGCAGGACCGGGGCGATGATCATGTTGGCGACGCCACCGGTCGCGGCATCCTCCCAGCCGTCCTTCTCCGTGCCATAGGCCAGGAACAGGGCGACCGTGGCAACAGCGCCGAGCACGGTGCGGGCCACCTGGACGCGGTCCACGGTGCGGTCCTCGATCCGGCCGTCGCCCTCCTGCACGAAGAAACGGACCGCGACGCGGTGCGCGGAGCGGAGGATGGCGGTGACGAGGTAGGGCGCGGAGAGGAACCACAGACGGCTGCGGCGGCGCGGCGCGCGGCCGGGCACGGGGGCCGGGGGCACGTAGGGGTACGGGTTCTGCGGCGGATACGGGTTCTGCGGCGGGTACGGCGCCTGTGGTGGTACGTAGGGGTTGTTGGCCGGCGCTCCGGGCGGCGGGCCCCAGCCCTGTCCGCCCGGTCCATTGCCGCCGGGCTGTCCCGTGCTGGGACCCCATCCCCCCGTAGCCATGCCGCTTCCCCCGTTCACTTTCGGTCAGTTGTGGTGTCGCAGGGCGACATCGCGGCATTTTAGTGGCACACGAGTCGCCGTTCCCCGCAGCCACTGTGCGAACCGTGTGTGGTGGTTGTGTGAAGCGTGTCAGCCCTCGGGGGAGGCACCCAGGCCGGTCAGGGCGCCGACCGGGTCGAGGTCGGGGGTGCCGCGGGGCCACCAGTCGTCGGCGCCCGGGTCGGATTCGTAGGCGTACCACAAGCCGTCGCGGCCCAGACGGAGTTGGACATGGCCGCGGGGGTGGGTGAGGCGGTTGCGCCAGGGGCGGAAGGCCGGGAGGTCGGCGGCGAGCAGGAGCGGGCGGGCGCGGTCGAAGCGGCCGGCCGGCGGGTCCCAGGGTTCCTCCAGGACGGCGAGGCCCTCGAACCCGCCCTGCCGCCAGGCCGCGACCGCGCGTGCCAGGTCGGCCGGGGTGCGGTCGGCCGCGGCGGCGAGCGAGGCGTAGAGCGAGCGGGTGGCGGCGGTGAGGCCGGAACCGGGGCGGGCCGCGGCGAGCCGGACCGCGTCCTGCCACAGCGTCAGTTCGGCGACCGGGTCACGGCCGGTGCCGAGCAGCGCGTGGGCACGTCCGGCGGCGTCGGTCGCCAACTGGTCCAGTGCGAAGGGGTCCGGACCGCCCGGGGCCGCCGGGTAGACCGGGGGCTGCTCGGGATGCGGGGGCACCGGCAGCGGGGCCGGCAGGGGCGGCAGCCGGCGGGGTGCGAGGGCCTCGGTGGCGCGTACGCCGGGCAGCGGCGCCGGGCCCTTGTCCTGGGCCGCGCGGGCCGCGCGGGCGGCGCTCAGCCGGGACAGCGCGTCGAGCAGTTCGCGCTCGCCGCGGCCACGCAGCAGGAGCAGGACGAAGGGGTCGGCGTCGAGCAGGCGGGCGGTTTGGTAGCAGAGGGCGGCCGCATGCTTGCAGGGGTGGCCGCGGTCGGGGCAGCTGCACTGCGGTTCGAGGTCGCCGGGCCCGGGGAGCAGCCGGACACCGCCCTCGGCGAGGGCGTGGGGCATCTCCTTGTCGAGCAGGGCGGCGATGTGCCCGGTCCGCTCCGCGGCGGCGTCCAGGAACCGGTCCCAGTCGGCGTCGTCGAGCGTCCGCAGCCGCACCTGCACCCGGTACGGCCGGGGCCGGCTGCCCTGCACGTACGCGAGGACGAGCCCCGGCGTCACGGTGATGGCGTCCACATTCCCCTGCTCCGCGTAACCACGCCCCCGCGCCAGCCGCTTGGCGTCCAGCGCACCCCTCTCGAGAGCGTCCACCCACGCGTTGCCCCACCAGGTCTCGGCGAATCCACCGTCCTCGCCGGAGGCGCGGGCCGTGAACGCCGGGAAGGTACGGCGCAGTTCACCGTCGCGGCCGGGGGCGCCCATGGAGCGGGGCCGGCGAGGTGCGGCGGGCGGGGGTGAGTCCGAGAGGGCGGTGCCGAACGCGGCGTGGGCATGGAGGGGGGCGGGGCCCGTGCCGGTGCCGTACGGATCGGGGCCCGTGTCCTGCGAGGAGTCGGCGGGAACGGGGTCCCGGTCCCGTTCGGCCGAACTCCCCTGGTCCGCCTCGTCGTCGGGCATACGGAAGGCGTCGGCCAGCGACTCCCGCACGGCACGAGCCCGTTCGGCGGCGGTAGCGCCGGCCGGACCGCCTCGGGTGACGGGAGCAGGCGGTGTCGTACGGCGCGGCCGGGCCCCGCCGTCGGTGCCCCCGCCCGTGACCTCCGTGCGCAGCCGGCGCTCTTCCGCACGGGCTGCCCGCAAGGCCTCACGCGCCCGGTCCGCGGGGCGCGCTCCTTGTGGGGCTCCTCCCCCGTTCCCCGCTCCCGGGACGGGATTCGCCGTGTCACCGAGCCGGTCGGTCTCCTCACCGGACCCGCTCGCCGACGCGTCCGGCCCGGCAGGCGTATCCGCCTCGTCCTCAGGCGTCCTGGCCTCCTGCGCCGGTCCCTCGGCTCCGGCGCCCCGCCGATCAGCGGCCGCGCGCCGCAGCGCCGCGCGGGCGGCGTCCCCCGGCCGGACCTCACCGGGCTCCGGCTGCCACGCTGCGGGCCCTTCACCGATGGCTACGGCGGAGCCGGAGGAACCGGCGGATGTCCCCGGCACCGAGCCGTCGCCCGCAGGCTCCCTCGGCTCCGCCGCGCTCTCCGCGGTCCCCTCCGCCTCCCGGCGCTCCCGTGCCTCCCGCAGGGCCCGGCGTACCTCGTCCGCCGGCCGGCCCGTCATGACGTCCTCCGCAGGGAGACGAGGTCGGACAGGTCGCGGTCGGTCAGTTCGGTCAGGGCGGCCTCGCCGGAGCCGAGGATCGCGTCGGCCAGTGCCCGCTTCGCCTCCAGCATCTCGGCGATGCGGTCCTCGACGGTGCCCTCGGTGATGAGCCGGTGGACCTGGACCGGCTGGGTCTGGCCGATGCGGTAGGCGCGGTCGGTGGCCTGATCCTCGACGGCCGGGTTCCACCAGCGGTCGAAGTGGACGACGTGGCCCGCGCGGGTGAGGTTGAGGCCCGTGCCCGCCGCCTTCAGCGACAGGACCAGGACCGGTGTCGCACCGCTCTGGAAGCGGTCCACCATGCGCTCGCGCTCCGGCACCGGTGTACCGCCGTGCAGCAGGTCCACCGGGACCGCGCGGTCGGTCAGATGGGCGGTGATGAGGCGGGCCATGCCGACGTACTGCGTGAAGACGATAGCCGAGCCGTCCTCGGCCAGCAGGGTGTCCAACAGCTCGTCCAGCAGGGCCAGTTTGCCGGAGCGGACGGCGAGCTGGCCGGCGGCTCCGGCCTCCTCCTTCAGATACAGCGCGGGGTGGTCGCAGATCTGCTTCAGCGCGCCCAGGAGCTTCAGGACCAGGCCCCGGCGTGCGATGCCCTCCGCCGTCTCGATGGCGAGCAGCGATTCGCGGACCACCGCCTCGTAGAGGGAGGCCTGTTCGCGGGTGAGCGGGACCGGGTGGTCCGTCTCCGTCTTCGGCGGCAGTTCGGGGACGATGCCGGGGTCGGACTTCTTGCGGCGCAGCAGGAAGGGGCGGACCAGCCGGGCCAGCCGCCGCACCGCCTCCTCGTCCTCGCCGTTCTCGACGGCGCGTGCGTGGCGGGCGCGGAAGGACTTCAGGGGGCCGAGCAGTCCGGGGGTCGTCCAGTCGAGCAGGGCCCACAGTTCGGAGAGGTTGTTCTCCACCGGGGTGCCGGTCAGCGCCACGCGCGCGGGTGTCGGGATGGTGCGCAGCGCCTTCGCCGTCGCCGAGTACGGGTTCTTCACATGCTGCGCCTCGTCCGCGACGACCATGCCCCAGCGCTGCTCGGCCAGCCGTGGTGCCATCGACCGCATGGTGCCGTACGTCGTGAGCACGAACCCGCCGTCCAGGTCCTCCAGGGTGCGGTCGGGGCCGTGGAAGCGGCGGACGGGGACACCGGGCGCGAACCGGGTGATCTCCCGCTGCCAGTTGCCGAGCAGCGAGGCCGGACAGATCACCAGGGTCGGCTCACGGCGGGCGCGCTTCAGGTGCAGGGCGATCACCGTGATCGTCTTGCCGAGGCCCATGTCGTCGGCGAGGCAGCCGCCGAGGCCGAGGGAGGTCATGAGGTCGAGCCAGGCCAGGCCCCGCAGTTGGTAGTCGCGCAGGGTGGCGTGCAGACCCGGCGGCGGCTCGGCTGGCCGCACCCCGACCGTCAGCCGGTCCCGCAGCGCGGCCAGCGCGCCGACCGGTACGGCTTCCACCGTCTCGCCGTCGACCTCCGCGCTGCCGGTGAGTGCGACGGACAGCGCGTCGACCGGGTCGAGCAGGCCCAGTTCGCGCTTGCGGGCCTTGCGGACGAGCGCCGGGTCGACCAGCACCCACTGGTCGCGCAGCCGGACCACGGGCCGGTGGGCCTCGGCGAGCGCGTCCATCTCGGCCTCGCTGAGCGGGTCGCCGCCCAGCGCCAACTGCCAGCGGAACTGGAGGAGTTCCTCGCTCTCGAAGAAGCCGGTGCCGTCGGTGGCCGAACCCGGCGCGGACCGCACCACCGCGGCCGCGCTCAGGTCCTGGGCCAGGTCACGGGGCCAGTGCACGGCGACCCCGGCCGCCGCGAGCCGGGTCGCGGCGACGCCGAGCAGGTCGCCCAACTCCTCCTCCGACAGAGCCAGTACGTCGGGCACGTCCTGTTCGCCGAGCCGGTCCAGAGGCGCCCAGACCCTGGCGGCGCGCCGCACCGCGAGGGCGGCGTCCACGCGTGCGCGTGGGCCGAACACCGCGTCCGCCTCGCCCGACCACAGGGCCGCCGCGTCGGCCACGAGGGTGGGGTCGGCGAGGCTGTGCACCTGGACGATCGCGGCACCGGCGCTGCGGGCCCGGCCGCCCTCGTCGAAGAGGTCGTACGCCGACAGGTCGAGGCGGAGCGAGATCCGCACGCCCGCGTCCATGCCGGCGGCGACCTCGGCGGCCCAGTCCTGCGCGCCGGGCAGACGCTGCGGGCGGCGGTCCGCGAAGGGCCTGCCGGAGGCGAGGGGCGCGGCCGGGGTGCGCGGGAGGGTGTCGGCTACGGCGTCCAGGAAGGAGCGCATCAGCGCTTCCGGTTCGGGCAGCCGGAGCGGGCCGGGGCCGGGCAGCGGGACCGCGTGGCCCTCGTGGGGCAGGGCGGCGGCGATCGCGCGCAGGTGCGCGATGTCGTCCGGGTCCAGGGGGCCGGCCCGCCAGGCGTCGTGGCCGGTGGCGGTGAGGCCGGGCAGCAGCCGGCCGCGGGCGGTGAGTCGCAGCGCGTGCAGGGCGGCCGCGCCCCAGCAGGCGGTGGCGGGGTGGGCGGCGGGGTCGCGCCGGGCGCGCACGAGGAGGGGCAGGGCCTCGGCCAGGGGCAGTTCGAGCGCGGGGGCGGTCCTGCGACGCACTCCGGCGCCGTGTCGTCGTACGACGGTGAGATCCGTGTGGCCGTCGGGCAGCGGCCCGTCCTCGGGGTCCCAGAAGGCCATCCGGCCCTGGCGTGGAAGGGGTGCGGGCAGGAAGACGGCGGCGAGTCGCACGGAGACCGGGTCCATCGCTCGCCCGGCCGTCGCGACCGTGTCACTCATACGTCCTGCCACCTCCCGTCCCGCGTGTCGGATCAGACGTCTTCGACTCTACGGGCGGGGTCTGACAATCGGCTCCGGCGACGGGCCGGGCCGCCGTGCCGAGCGGCCGGACGGGACGGGGCGTCGTCCTACGGCCTACGGAACGGTGCGGGAGACGACGTACACCATCGGGTTGGCCGGATCCACGGTGTTCACCACGATGTCCTGGGTGGGCGCCGGGTTCTTCTGCTTGTGGACGAGGCCCGACCAGGGGCCGGGGCCGGTGAACCTCCAGCCGGTGATCTTCTGGTCGCGGGCGCCGATGGTGATCTCGCCCTCCTTCAGGTCGTCGCGGTTGACGCCGACGCCGGCAAGGAAGGTGTCGAGGCCCGCGTTGCTGGTGCGGAACTGGACGTAGAGGCGGCTGGTCTTCCAGTTGTTGGTCTCGTAGTACGCGATCCGGTCCGCGGGGTGCGGAATCGGCACCTGGTAGAGGCGGCGCTGGACCTTGGACGGCCAGCCGGCGGTGAGGCCGGTCGCCGAGTACTTCGCCTCCTTGTCCTTGCCGCTGTTGCGGCTCTGGTTCGCGGAGATCACCAGATAGCCGGCCGGGACGCCGATGAGCAGCACGATGATGAGCAAGGTGAGCGCCCGGCGGCGGTTGCGGTGGCGGCGGTCCTCGGTCGGCCGCCGCGGTTCCTCCGGGGAGTCGCCCTGGCGGGGCACCGAAGGGGTCACGGACGGGTTCACGCCTGCCCCTGGGTCGTACGGCGGGACTCCGTGTACTTGGCGTAGCGCTCGTAGCGCTCGACCCGGCGCCGGTTGGCGCGCCGGAAGCGGCGGGCGACCAGGCGGGCGAGGTCGGCGGCGCCGACCATGCCGGCCTCGGGGCCGAGCTGGGCGCGGACGATGCGCGCCTCGGGGCGGTAGCCGCGGCCGGTGAGCTGGCGCTTGAAGGCGTCCCGCGCGGGGCCGATCAGCAGCTCGTCGGCGGCCGAGACACCGCCGCCGATCACGAAGCAGGACGGATCGAGGGCGGCCGCGAGGTTGGCGATGCCGACGCCGAGCCACTGGCCGATGTCCTGGAGCAGCTCGATGCACATGGCGTCGCCGTTTCGGGCCAGCTCGGTGATCATCGGGCCGGTGATGTCGCCGATCTGCCCCTTGACGTGCTCGATGATCCCGTAGGCGACCGGGGAGTCGGCCGCGGCCAGCTCCTTGGCCTCCCTGACCAGCGCGTTGCCGGAGCTGTACTGCTCCCAGCAGCCGCGGTTGCCGCACGGGCAGCGGTGGCCGCCGGGCACGACCTGCATATGGCCGAACTCGCCCGCGACACCGTACTTTCCGCGCTTGACCTGGCCGTCCTCGAGGATCGCGCCGCCGATGCCGGTGCCGAGCGTGATCATGACCAGGTGGTCCTCGTCGCGGCCCGCGCCGAAGCGCCACTCGGCCCAGGCGGCGGAGTTGGCGTCGTTGTCGACCAGGACGGGCACCGCGAGCCTGCCCGCGAGGCGGTCGCGCAGCGGCTCGTTGCGCCAGGACAGGTGCGGGGCGAACAGGATGCGGTTGCGGTCGGCGTCGACCCAGCCGGCCGCACCGATGCCGACGGCGTGCACGTCGTGCCGGTCGGACAGGTCCAGGACCAGTTCGCAGATGGTGTCCTCGACGACCTTGGGGCTCTTGGACTTGTCCGGGGTCTCCGCGCGGAGCTTCTCCAGGATGTTGCCGTCGGCGTCGACGACACCCGCCATCACCTTGGTGCCGCCGATGTCGATACCGACCGTCGGCACGCGGGGTGCGGTCAGGTGTGAGCGGCGTTCCCTGGTACCGACCGTGCGGAGGACGGGGGCACGCCGGGAGCCGATCGGGGCCGTGAAATTGCCGTAGGTGCTCATCAGGCCCGATTGTGCCTCACCGTGAGTAAGGGTGCTGTGCGGGGGAGCAAAGGGGCGGTTCCTGTGCTTCGCCGGGTGCGGGTGCGTTGAGGCTCATCGCGCGCCGGTCGCGTTGTCCGGACATTGGAACCAATGCGGCGACACTCGAGCGGATCCCAGGGCCGCCTTCAGGGCCTCACGAGCAGTTGGAACTCGAAGGAGTAGCGGGTGGGCCGGTAGGTGTGGGTGCCGAACTCGACCGCGCGCCCGGTGTCGTCGAAGGTGACGCGCTGCATGGTGAGCAGCGGGGCGCCCTCCTCCTCGGCGAGCCGCTCGGCCTCGACGGCGGTGGCGCCGCGCGCGCCGATGGACTGGCGGGCGCTGTGCAGGGTGATTCCGGCGGAGCGCATCATCCGGTACAGGCCGGTGGCCTCCAGCTGGCCGGTCTCCAGGTCGAGCAGGTCGGTCGGCAGGTAGTTGCAGAGGTACGCCATCGGCTCGCCGTGCGCGAGGCGCAGCCGCTCGATGCGGTGCACGTCGCTGCCCTCGGCCACCCCGAGCGCGGCCGCGACCTCGGCGGAGGCCGGGACGAGGGTGTTGACGATGACCTTGGTGGCGGGGCGCTGACCTGCCGATTCCAGGTCGTCGTAGAGGCTGCTGAGCTCGAGCGGGCGCTTGACCTGGCTGTGCACGACCTGCGTACCGACGCCACGGCGGCGTACGAGCAGGCCCTTGTCGACGAGCGACTGGATGGCCTGGCGGACGGTGGGCCGGGACAGGCCGAGGCGCGCGGCGAGCTCGATCTCGTTGCCCAGCAGGCTGCCGGGGGTGAGCGCTCCGTGCTCGATCGCGGCCTCCAGCTGCTGGGACAGCTGGAAGTACAACGGCACCGGGCTGCTCCGGTCCACACTGAGTTCGAGCGACACGGTCGGGTCCACATCTGGTTTCGGCACGGGCCCGAGCGTAGCTCCGCGCGCTGTTGACGGGAAGTTGTGTAGTTCGATTGTCCGGACATATGCATTGACAGGGTGGGGTCTCCGGCCACATTTTGTTCACATGCGCATCGGCGTCATCGGTACGGGCCGGATCGGCACCATTCACGCGAACACGCTCAGTCGTCATCGCGATGTCGGCTCTCTGATCCTCACGGACGCGGACGGCGCGCGGGCCCAGGAGCTCGCGAACCGGCTGGGGGAGACGGCCGCGCCGGGAGTGGACGAGATCTTCAGATGGGGCGTGGACGCGGTGGTGATCACCACCGCCACCTCGGCACACGCCGAACTGATCGGCCGCGCGGCACGCTCGGCGCTGCCGGTGTTCTGCGAGAAGCCGATCGCCCTCGATCTGCCGGGCACGCTCCAGGCGATCGGCGAGGTCGAGTCGGCCGGGACCGTTCTCCAGATGGGGTTCCAGCGCCGCTTCGACGCCGGGTACACGGGCGCCCGGGAGGCGGTGCGGTCGGGGCGGCTCGGGCGGCTGCACACGGTGCGGGCGCTGACCTCTGACCAGGCGCCGCCGGCGGCCGCGTGGCTGCCGCTGTCCGGCGGGCTGTACCGGGACACGCTGATCCACGACTTCGACGTCCTGCGCTGGGTGACCGGGCGGGAGGTCGTGGACGTGTACGCGGCCGGCTCCGACGCCGGACCCGCGATGTTCCGTGACGCGGGCGACGTCGACACGGCCGCGGCGGTCCTCACCCTCGACGACGGCACCCTGGCCACGGCGACGGCGACCCGGCTGAACGGCGCCGGCTACGACGTCCGGATGGAGCTGGCCGGGGAGCTGGACCAGATCGTCGTCGGCCTGGACGACCGCACGCCGATCGCCTCCACCGAACCGACGGGCCCACCGGCCGCGACCAAGCCGTGGACGGGGTTCCTGGAGCGGTTCGGGCCGGCCTACGAGGCCGAGCTGAACGCGTTCGTCGAGGTGGTCCGGGGCGAGCGGGCCAATCCCTGCGACGGGCGCGAGGCGTTGCAGGCGCTGCGGATCGCGGAGGCGTGCGAGGTGTCGCGGCGGGAGCGGCGGCCGGTACGGATGGCGGAGCTGCCGGGCTGAGCGGGTCCTCCGACCCCGTACGGCCGATCCCCCCGCGCGGGGCCCTGTACCGCCCTACCAGCGCACCGGCAGGCTCCGCAGCCCCCGTATCAGCATCCCCGGCAGCCACTCCCCCGGCGGTCCGTCCAGGGCCAGGTCCGGGGCGCGGTCCAGCAGGCTCCGGATCGCCGTACGCGCCTCCAGGCGGGCCAGGGGAGCGCCCAGGCAGTAGTGGATGCCGTGGCCGAAGGCGAGGTGGCCCCGGGGGTCGCGGCGGATGTCGAAGGTGTCCGGGGCCGGGTAGCGGGTGCCGTCGCGGCCGGCCGCGGTGAGGCCGACCATGACGTGGTCGCCCTCGGCGATGGCGGTGCCCGCGATCTCCAGGGGCTCGGCGGCGTAGCGGAACGTCGCGTTCTCCACCGGTCCCTCGTAGCGCAGTGTCTCCTCGACCGCGCCGTCGATCAGGCTCATGTCGGCGCGCAGGGCGGCGAGTTGGGCGGGGTGTGTGAGCAGGGCGTGGACGCCGTTGGTGATGAGGTTGACCGTGGTCTCATGGCCGGCGATCAGCAGGAGGAAGGCCATGCCCAGCAGTTCCTGCGAGGAGAGCCGGTCGCCGTCCTCGGCGGTGGTGCGGATGAGGTCGCTCAGCAGGTCGTCGCCCGGTCCGGCGCACCGCTTGTCCTCGATCAGCTCGCGCAGGTACGCGTCGAGCCGGACGACGGCGTCGTAGGAGTTCTCGGGGCTGGTGGGCGCGACCACCTCCGTCGACACCTTCCGGAACTCCGTGCGGTCCATCTCGGGCACGCCGAGGAGCTCGCAGATCACGGTGATCGGCAGGGGGTAGGCGAGGGACTGCACCAGGTCGCCGCGGCCGTACGGCAGCATCGCGTCGAGGAGGTCGTCGGTGATCTCCTGGACCCTGGGCCGCAGTTCCTCCACGCGGCGCATCGTGAAGGCGCGGGAGACGAGGCCGCGCAGCCGGGTGTGCTCGGGCTGGTCGGCGCCCAGCAGATGGCGGCCGATCAGCTCCTCCTCGTGGAACGTCACACCGATCCTGCGGCCGTCCTTGGACAGCCGGGGGTCGGCGAGCGCCGCCCGCGCCTCCTCGTGCCCGACGACGAGCCAGGCCCAGTAGCCGGGATCGGAGCCCGGCGGCCGGACCCGGTGCACCGGGCCGCGCTCACGCAGCCGCGCGTACACGGGATGCGGGTCCGTGCGGAACGCCTCGCCGAACTCGCCCAGGTCGACCACTTCTGCCATGAAGATCCCTTCCCCTCCCTCCGAGAACGGACAGCACGCCCCGCTAGTGCCCGCCCTCCCCGGAATCCCCCGATTCGGCGGCGTCGGCCCCTTCCTCCAACAGCCCCGCGTCGTACGCGAGCAGCGCGATCTGCACCCGGTTGTTGAGGTCGAGCTTGGCCAGGACGCGTGAGACATGGGTCTTGACGGTGGCCACGCTCATGAAGAGTTCCGCGGCGATCTCGGCGTTGGACAGGCCCCGGCCGACCGCGACGGTCACCTCGCGTTCGCGGTCGTTGACAGCGGCGATCCGCTCACGCGCGCGTGCCCGCCGGGTGTCGGCGGCGGTGCCGACCGCGTGGTGCATCAACTGCCGGGTGACGGTGGGCGACAGGACCGGGTCGCCGGCCGCGACCCGGCGCACCGCGTCGACGATCTCCGCGGGCGGGGTGTCCTTGAGGACGAACCCGGCGGCGCCCGCGCGCAGGGCGCGCAGGACCTGTTCGTCGGCGTGGAAGGTGGTGAGGACCACGACCTGGGGCGCGTCGGGCCGGATGCGCAGCCGCTCGGTGGCGGTGATGCCGTCCACGGACGGCATCCGGATGTCCATGAGGACGACATCCGGTCGGGTGCGGTCGACGAGCGCGTCGACGTCCTTGCCGTCGGCGGCCTCCCCGACGATCTCGATGCCCTCGGCACCGCCGATCATCAGGGACAGGCCGGCCCGAACCAGCGGATCGTCGTCGACGAGGAGCAGTCTGATCGCGGTCATGGGCCTTACGTAATCACGGTTTCAGGGTCGTACACGCGCTCGCGAGCGGCCACTTGGAGTCGACCGCGGGTCATCAGCCACGCAGGAGCACTCCGTGTCGGGTGTGTGCGGCCTCGCGTGCGACGGCGCCCAGCGGAACAGGACCGCGCACCCCCGGCGCGCTGAGGAGCAGCAGCGGCGGGGTCACCACGAGCCGCATCATGTACTGCTCCTGGGCCTGCCCGAAGTCCTCCGGCTTGCCGTAGACGATCAGCAGCCCAAGGGTCATGAGGGCCGCGCTCATGGCCCGCGTCTTCTGAAGACGTCTCACATACGGGTCGTCGTAGAGACGGTGAGCGCGTGGCGGGAAGAGGCGGTGCGCCCGTACCCGGGCCGAGCGGGCGAACACGTACCCCACCATCAGGGCCGGCACCACGAACCAGGTGCACGGCAGCAGCAGGAACGCCCATACGCAGCCGTGGACACGAGGACGTCCGCCCCGCAACAGGTCGCGCAGGGGCGGCCATTCGGCACCGCGGAGGCCGCTCACCGTTCTCCACAGGGAGGCGGGGGGCTGCGGTCGGGGCTGAGGGATGTACGGATACGGCTGGGGCGGGATGTACGGCCCGGTGTTCGGCGGCGGCGGATAGGGCGGCTGGTACGGGTTGTTGGGTCCCCCGAAGCTCACGCTGGTGTTCCTTCCGGTGCTCGTGCGGCTGCGGGCCGCATATGTACGGCCCGTACGTTCGCACGAGTCAACTCGCTTCACGGCCAAAGGCCATGGGATCGGTCGTACACGCCCGGCGAACGTCCCGGGTATGCCCTGTCCGCGCCCTGCCGATGCTGGCAGGATCGCCCCATGCGCACCGTGTACGCCCTGTTCGTAGGCATCGACGACTACCCCGGCGGCCGCCGACTGCGTGGCTGCGTCAACGACGCGCGGGATGCGGAGAGTTGGCTGCGACAGCAGAGCGGCACCCTCGCGCCCGTCGTCCGGACCCTGCACGACGGTCAGGCCTCCAGGGCGGCCGTGCTGGCAGGCGTCCGGCAGCATCTCGGGCAGGGCGGGCCGGAGGACACCGCGCTGTTCTGGTTCAGCGGCCACGGCAGCGAGTACCGCACCGACGATCCGCGCGAGGCGACCGGCCACGCGCAGGCGCTGGTGTGCCACGACAGTCTGGGGCCGACCGGACAGCCGCTGCTCCAGGACAGCGAACTCGGCGCGCTGCTAGACGAGATCGCGGCGCGGGGCACCCACGTCGTAGCGATCCTCGACTGCTGCCACGCGGGCGGCGCGACCCGCGACTCCGGCTTCGCGCCGCCCGGCGCGACGAGCCGCGGCGTGGACTGGCAGCCCTGGTGGCAGGTCACGGCTGCTCCCCGCGAAGGCGGCGGCGAAAGCGGCCCCGACAGAGCCCGGCACGTCCTGCTCGCCGCCTGCCGCCCGCACGAGCGCGCGCACGAGAACCTCATCGACGGCCGGATGCGCGGCTACTTCAGCCACGCGCTGCTGGGCGCACTCGACCGGCTGGGGTCCGGCGCCCCGTACGGCGCGGTGCACACGCTGGCCGAGGAGCGGGTGCGCACCCGGACCCCGTTCCAGCATCCCGAGCTGCGCGGCCCGGAGGACGGCGGCTTCCTGTCCGGCGCCGCGGTCGCGACCGGGCCTTTCCTGCTCCGGCACACGGCGCACGGCTGGGAGGTCAACTGCGGTCAGGCGCACGGGCTGCGGGCGGCCGGCGCGGAGTTCACGCTGCTCGACGGGCCCGCCTCGCGCAAGGCCGTCGTACGTCAAGTGCACCCCGAGTCCTGTCTGGTGGAGCCCGAGGGCTGGCAACCCGGGGAGACGGACCGGCACTTGGCGCACCCGGTGACTCCGTCAGCGGTGGCGTTCACGCCCGCCGCCGTGACGCTCGCCGGGGACCCCGGCGCGATGCAGCTGCTCTCGGCGGCCATGGCGCACGTGCCGGTGCTCGCCCACGGCGGGGACGGACTGCCGCTGCGCGTCGACGCCGCGGGCGGATGGGCGCGGGTGTCGGGCGGGGCCGGGCATCCGGTGCCCGAGCTGCCGCTGCGCTCACGCGCGGACGCGGACCGGGTCGTCGACTGCCTTGCGCATCTGGCCCGTTGGCATCACATCCTGGATCTGCACAATCCCGATCCCTGGCTGTCGTCGCTGGTCCGGGTCACCGTCGAGGAGACGTCGGTGGGGCGGGTGACGCACTGCGCCGACGGCGAGATCGTCTGCGGGTAC
Organism: Streptomyces sp. NBC_00019; assembly: GCF_045041015.1. Classification (NCBI taxonomy): domain Bacteria; kingdom Bacillati; phylum Actinomycetota; class Actinomycetes; order Kitasatosporales; family Streptomycetaceae; genus Streptomyces; species Streptomyces sp. NBC_00019. Next base: position 8,369,490 of record NZ_CP108302.1, on the reverse strand, counting down.
ACCCTGACCGGCCGGGAGCCTCAGGTGATGGTCCGCATCCACAACCAGTCGCACCGCCGACTGTGGTGCGTACTACTGGACCTGACGGACCGTCATGCCTGTTCTCCGCACCTGTACGAGGGTGACTTCGTCGGGCCCGGCAGGGCGGGTCTGGCGCGCCGCGGGGAGCCGGTGTGGCTGCGGCTGCCGCCGGGGCGGGCGCTGGTGCGGGGTGCCTTCGCCCGGGACTGGCTGAAAGTGATCGTGACCGAGAACGAGCTGAACCTCGCGCCCTTCCGGCTGCCCGCCTGGCCCCCCGAGACTCCCGAAGAGGGCGAGCGAGCGCACCGGGAACCGGCCGTCGACGGCCTGCTGCGGCTCACCACGCCGTCGCACCGGCGGGACGCGGGCGGCCCGGCGCACGACGTGGGCCGCTGGGGTACGGCCCAGGTCGTGGTGCGTACGGAGGTCACCTGACCGGCTCACCGGCCCAGGTGGGTGAAGCCCGCCCAGGCCGTCAGGTCGGCGCCGCTGATACGGCGCACGCGGGCCTGGAGGTGGGCCGGCATCCCGGGCGGCGGCCGGCGACGGTCGTCCAGCATCCACAACTGCGCGCTGCGCAGGGCCGGTCCGGGCGGCATACCGTCGCGGCTCATGAAGTGGTGGGTCATGTACATCAGCAGGGACGTCGCCTCGTCGGGCACCGGCCACAGGGAGCCGATCACCGAGCGGGCGCCGGCCACGAGGAACGCCGTTGACAGGCTGTACGCCTCGTCGTAGCCGCGCCCCGACACATTGGTACGGCAGGCGGCGAGGACGACCAGTTCCAGGTCCGGGAAGCGACGGGCCCCCTCGGTCAGTTCCTCGGCCGCCAACTGCCCCCCGGACAGGGCGAGATAGGCACTGTGCCGCTCGCCCTGGCGCACCACGCCGTGGCAGGCGAGGTGCAGCAGTCCGCCGCGCTGCCGGCGCAGCCAGTCGGTGACGGCTGCGGGCGTGGCGGTGCCGGGGCCGAGGATGTCGCCGTCCGGGTGGAAGGCGCGGTGGATGGCCTCGGCCTCCTCGCCCGCGTGATGGAGGTCGCGGGTGGGGTTGCCGACGACGAGGGCCTGCCGGGTCCGGGCGGCGGGCCGGGTGGCGACCTCGCACAGCAGCCGGGCGGAGGGGAGGTAGGAGACGTCCGCCTCCTGGCAGGCGTGGCGGCGGCCTCGGCCGGGCAGACGGGCCGCGTGCCAGGGCACGGCGCCGAGCTCCGCCATCGGCACCAGCACGACGGAGGGCACCCGGCCGTAGCCGCGCGGGAGGTGCTTCAGCAGCGGCTCCATCACCGCCGTACCGGCCCAGTCGCACAGTCGCTCCAGCGCGGCCCGGCTCACATCCGCGCGGGGCGGTGGGGCGGGGCTGGGCTCGGTGGGCGGGCCGCCGGCGTCCCGGCCGGGGGTGCCGGTGGCGCGGTAGGACGCCAACTCGGTGGCCTCGACGAGGAGTCGGGGCATGGGCAGCGCCTGTGTCCGGCCGTCGGCGGAGACGATGAGCGCCTGGCCCTCGTCGGCTCGCCGGCCGAAGAACACCCGGTCCGTCAGGCTCGGCTCCTCCGCGTTGCCGGGAACGAGATAGACCAGGGCCGTCGCGCCCATGGTGCGCAGGGCCGCGCCGATCTCCTCGGGCGAAGGGGCTTCCAGCAGCCGCTGCCGCAGCGGGGACGCGGACAGTACCTCCAGGGCACGGCGGCGCAGCCGGCTGGACGGGCCGGAGACGGGGATCTGTCCCGTGAGCGTCAGTCCGGCCTCGGGCTGCGGTACGGCGGCCACGACGCCGGCCCGCCGCCATTCGTCCGCGAGTTCGGCCTGGCCCGCGGCGGCCAGCAGATCGGGCACAGTGGTCGCCACGGTCGCCGCGTGCAGGGCCAGCCCGCGTCCGGCGTCGAGGGCGCGGACGGCGTCCGCGTGGGCGCCGTCCTCGATGCACCAGCGGGCCACGTCGAGCGCGTTCTCGCCGGCGCGCCGGGCGGTCTCGGCGGCGTGGGAGGTACCGGACTGGAGGATGACCTGCCAGGCCGCCGCCCGCAGGGAGTCGAGGCCGACGCGCCGGGACTCCTCGTGGTTGCGGCGCTTGGCGTGGCGGTCGCGTGGATGCAGATAGTCGCCACGGAACCGGTAGGCCATGGCGAGGCACATCCCGGTGTTCCCCCACTGCGGATGCTCCGGGCCGCCGGACAGCTTGAGGGTGTGCCGCAGCCAGGCGATGCCCTGGTCCAGGTGGTGGGGGCAGTCGGCACGGGGGGCGATGCTGTTGACGGCGAGCATGCAGTGGGCCATGCCGAGCGTGCCGGCGTTGCGGAGCCACCGTTCGTCGTCGGGCTCCAGCAGGTCCATGGCCTCTCCGAGGAGACCGAACGCCTCGACGGTGCCCGCGTAGTCGCCGGCGAGCATGGCGCGCGCCGCTCGGGCGAGACCGACGTCGCTGAGCCGGTCGGTCCGCGCGTTCTGCGGGACGCCGGCGAGTTGTCGTCGTACCTCGTCCAGTGGCGTCGCGGGCGGGAAGTCCGCCGCGGTGAGGTCCTCGCCGGTGCGGCGGGCGCGGAGGATCGCCAGGTTCCCGCGGGCGGCGTCGAGGTAGGCCTCGAGGTTTGGCCGGTCCATCTGGTCGGGCGACATCCGCGCCAGGGCGGACTCCATCTCCCTGATCCGTAGGGCGAGGTCGGCCTCGTCCTCGCGCCGGGTGGCCTGGTGGGAGCGGTACACGGCCAGCTGTACGGCCATGGCCAGTCGCTGCTGTTCGTCGAACACCGGCGAGTCGGCGAGCCGGGCCAGGTCCTCGACCGCGGAGTCGAAGTCGTCCTCGCCGCCACCGAGTTGGGCCAGGTGAATACGGACTCCGGCGTGCGACGCGTCGATGGCGTCCCGATGCGGGCTGCCAGGGGGCAGCATGGCGCGGGCTTCCTCCAGTCGCCCGAGTGCAGCCTCCAACTCCGCCGGGTCACCCAGCTGTTGGAGTGCCTGCATACTGCTCACGCCCAGGATGCCGGCCTGCCAGGACTGGTCCTGCGGCCCGTACTGCCGCGCCTCGCCCAGGAGTTCCCGCTGCCGCCGCTCGTCGGCGACCGGGCGGTCGAACATCAGGTGCGTAAGAATGCTGAGGATCTGCCCCGCGCGCAGTCCGGACATCATGGTGCCCCGGGGCAGCGCCTTCCAGTCCTCGTACAGCATGTCGTACGCCTCGCGGCCCGTGGCGCAGCCCAGATGGCCGAGCACGAGGGAGGTGAGCCGGGTCATGTCCTGGGCGTCGTTCATCCCTTGGCGTGCGCCCTGCTGGATCTCGTAGATCAGCGCGTGCAAGTCGTACGGCTGCTGCGGCACTTCAGATCATCCGTTCCGGCCGTCGTGGCGCGGCCTGTGTCCGGTACGGCGCGAGTACGCCGTCCAGCCAGCGCTCGCCCTCCTCGGTCCCGAAGTCGACGGACGGCGCGCCCGTGGGTTCGAGGACCGGCGCCCCGCCCCGGTCCTCGAAGAGGACGGCGACCCGGTCGGCGGGTTCGCGTTTCGACGGCCAGACGAAGCCCTGCGCCCAGGGTTTCGTCTGCCGCCGGATCCAGTGCCCCCAGTCACGGGTCTGCGGGTAGTCGGCGCCCTCGGTGTGCACCAGCCAGGTGTCCTGTGCCACCGCCGCGAGGTCCGCGCCGGACATCAGCGACACGACCTCGACATCGGCGGCCGGCCGGAGGAACGACAGGCTGCGCCGCTCGAACGCGACGCGCGGCAGCAGCCGCGGGCCGCCGTCGCCGTCGAAGGGCAGCGAGCGCAGCAGCACCTCGCTCACGGCCGCGCCGACGCCGAAGCCGATGTAGAGGTAGCCGTAGGGGTCGTAGGGGGTGCTGTCGAACCGGCCACCGTAGTAGAAGGGGTGCGAGGGGCGGGAGTTGTACGCCGTCGGCGCGCGGTGCGTGGAGTGGACCCGGTAGACGGGTGTGCCGGCGCGCAGGACGGCACGGGTGGGCTCGCCGGGCGGTGCCTCGGGGGGCGGGTACTTGCCCATCGGCTACTCCCCCGCCCCGTCAACGGCCGCCAACGCCTGGGCGGCGCCCAGTAGTTCGGCGTCGCGGTCGCGGCCCAGCAGCCCGGCCGGGGTGCCGTCCCACCATGTCGTGCGGGAAAGCCACCAGTCGGCGGCTCCCCAGGGGTCGATGTCGGCGCGCAGCACGGTGTTGACCTCCAGCACGATCCGCCAGGGCATGGTCCCGGCCTCGAACTGGAACAGCGGGAGCCGTCTGCGGCCGTCCTCGCCGGACAGCGCGATCAGCCGTGGATCGGCGTCCCCCCACCACTGCGACGCGGGCTGCGCGAGCAGGCGTTCGCGTACGGGACCCATGACGGGGCCGACCATCGGGTTGCCGTCGAGCACGAGCATGCACAGGTCGGCGGCGGCGAACCCCTCGTACTGCGCGGAGTCCGACGCGTCCACGAACCGCCCCTGGCCGCCGCCGTCCTGACGCAGCCACGCGGCCTCCTCGGCCGGGAGGGCGTCGAGCAGGGTCCGGGCCGCTCGGTCGGCGGCCGGTTCCTGGTCGGGGCCCGCCGCGCGCAGTTCGGCGAGCCGATCGCCGAGGGCCTGCCGCACGCCCGGGTCGAGCAGCGGCGACAACCTGCCGAAGTCGGCGGCGAACGCGGCGAGCACCATGAAGGGGTTCACCCGCACCCGGCCTCCCTCTCTTCGCTTCCGGTCGAATGCGCCGGTTCCAGGGGCTGTTGGGTCGCCCCGAGCACGTCCGCGACCAACTCGGCGAGCAGCGGCCTGCGCACGACGAGATGCAGCCTGCGGTCCGGAGCGGAGTCGGCTGCCAGCGCGGACCACAGGGCGCTCAGGCTGGTCTGCGTCGGCAGTCCGCCGCGACCGGCGCCCAGCAGGGGGAAGCAGATCGAGCGCAACGGCGGGGTGTGGGCGTCGCGTTCCTCGTCCATCAGGGCCAGTGCGCGGGCCGCGGCCGTGGCGACGTCCTGCGGGGTGACGACGTAGTCGTTGGTGCCGGGCCTGGGGATGGTGACGGCCGCGTGGTAGATACGGCGGACTCCGCGCGCGGCGAGGGCGCCGGGGCCGGTCGGCGCGACGGTTCCGGGGAGTACGGGGCGCCCCGTGACGCCGTTCTCCCGGCGCCACCGGGCCAGTTCCTCGTGCACCGGGTCGCCGGTCACATCGCCCCGCGCGTCGCGCACCGCACCGGCCCGGCGCAGCGCGGCCGGCACGGAGGCCTTGAACATCTCGGGCAGGGCGAGGTGGGTGTTGGACGGTGAGACGATCACGTCCACGTTCCGGATGAGCTCGACGGGGTGCACATGGAGCGTCACGCCGATGGGCCCGACATGCAGGGTGCGGTGCTGCAAGTGCGGGGCGAGCAGGGCGGGTCCGTCTCCCGGGCCGCGCCGCGCGCCGGTGCCGGCGAGCCAGCACACCTGCTCGGCGCTCTGGCCGAGGACCATCTCCTCCTGGCTCTTGCGGAACCGCTCGACACTGACGCTGTACGCCCGCGCGGCGAGCCTGCGCCGGTCCGCCGCCGGCCGGTCGCGCATCCCGGGTGCCAGGCCGACGGTGAACTCGGCCGCCGCCTGGAGCGCGCCCCCGCCGAGCCGGGCCACCGCGGCCCGCAGCAGGTTCTCGACCTCGACGGGCCAGGCGTCGGTGACCGCGCCGGAGCGCGGAGCGGCCGCCCGCCGCAGCAGCGGGAGATCGAGGTCACGGATCCGGACCAGGCCCTCCACCCGGACCATCTTCACCTCCCTGAGGACCGACGCGACGTCGAACTCCGGAGCATCAGGGGACATGACACCCATGATCGTGCGCCCGCCGCACCTGCCACAAGTGCCGCACGGCACCCCACGCTAGCGGGTACGGGGTTTGCCGGGGCGGTGTTGACGGGGCGTCACCCGGTCGAGTGCGGGGCGGAGTTGGGCAGGCCAGGAGCGACGGTCGTCGGCGCCGCGGGGGCACACGGGCGGGGTGCCGGTGGCGACCGGCGGAGAGCCCTCCCGGGCCGCCGACGCACCGGTGCCGATGCCGGTGCCCAGGCCGGTCCCGGTGCCGTCCTCACCCCCACGGCAGCCACGCCCGTACCTCGAAGCCGCCGTCCGCCATAGCGCCGTGTTCCAGGCTGCCGCCGGTCAGTGTCGCCCGTTCCGTCAGCCCGATCAGCCCCTGTCCGGAGCCGGGCACGGGGGTCACCTCGCCCTCGGGTGCCGGGTTGCGCACCGCCACGGTGAGCCCGTCACCGGGGCCGCCCTCGACCGAGACGGTGACCTCGGTGCCGGGGGCGTGTTTGCGGGCGTTGGTCAGGCCCTCCTGGGCGATGCGGTAGGCGGTGCGGCCGACGGAGGCGGGGACCGCGGCGGGGTCGGTGACACGGGTGGCGAGGGTGACCTTCATGCCGGCCTCACGGGACTCGGCGACCAGCGCGTCCAGCGCGGCGAGGGTCGGCTGGGGGCGGCCCGTGTCGTCCTGGTCCCCGGCCCGCAGGACACCGATGATCTCGCGCAGGTCCTGGAGCGCCTCGTGCGCGCTCTCCCGGATGACGCCGGCCGCGCGGGCGACCTCCTCCCGGGGTGCGTCGGGCCGGAACTCCAGCGCGCCCGCGTGCACGCTGAGCAGGGTCAGCCGGTGGGCGAGGACGTCGTGCATCTCGCGGGCGATGGCCTCGCGGGCCAGCCGCTGCGCCTGCTCGGCCCGCAGCCGGGCCTCGGTCGCGGCGCGCAGGGCGCGGTCCTGGAAGCTCAGCACGAGCTGCCGCTTGGACCGTACGACCATGCCCGAGGCGACCACCACCGCGGTCATCAGCACGAAGATGAGGACCATGACGAGATACGGCAGGTCGGGGTCGGGGCGGATCCAGAAGTAGAGCGGGATCAGCGCCATGGTGGCCCCGCCCACCCACGCGACGTACCGGAACGGCCGATGCACGGCGAGCGTGAACACGGCGATGAGGCAGGCGCCGCCCGCGGTGTCCGAAACGAACCCCACGGGGAGCGAGGCGACGGCCAGCCCGACGGGCCAGCGGCGACGCAGCCACACCGCGGCGCAGGAGACCGCGCCGATCACCTGGTCGAGACGGGCGAGGCCGTCCGGGACATGGGGGTTGGAGGTCACCGCCTCCGCGCCGACCAGGCCGACGATCACGGCCACCGCGAAGCAGCTGAAGTCGACGAGCCAGTCGCGCGCGGTGCGCCGGGGCCGCCGCCCGGGGCGCTCGCCGTCCGGGTCGAGCTCCTTGAGGACTGCCGAGGGCATCAGCCAGCGCCGCCCCGAGAACGCCGGGGGCACCGCTGCGGGCTCGTCTCCACTCACGGTCGACAAATCTATGCACGGAAGGCCCGTGTCACCTCCGCGCGGACGGGATCTCCGACCAAAGTCGGCGGGCCGCCTACTTTCGGCGCGGCCGGACCGCGCGGACCGCAGACTTCCGTCGCATACGCCTCGCCCCGCGGCCGATGTCCGTGGGGGGTCCGCGGGGCGAGCGTATGCACATGAAGCAACTGCTGGAACTGCTCGGATTCTTCGCCCTGGTGCAGGGCGTCGCCGGTCTGGTGCAAGAGTTCACCGACTGGCACTGGGGACTCGTGCAGCGGCTCGGCTTCCTCGACGGCTACGAGCTCTACGCGAGCGTCGCCCTGATCGTGCTGGCGATCGCGCTGTTCGCCGCGGCGGAGAGCCGCACGTCCGACTGACCGCTCTCGCTCGGCCTAGCGATCAGGGGTGGGCGTCGGCGGGTCGCTGTCGGGCAACTGCCGGAGGATCTCCGCCTCCACGGCGCTCAGCGGCACATCCGGACACAGCCGCTCCGGATGCCCCGGCGGCGGGCCCTCCAGGGGCTTCGGACGCCCCGGCGGCGGGCCCTTCGGGGGCTCGACGGGCGGGATCCACACCCATATCCGGCCGAAGGCGATCAGGGAGTCCTGCACCGCGCGAAGCAGCCAGGCGCACAGGGAAGCCATTCGTGCAGGATCTTCGCCCCGGCCAAAGCCCGGCCAAAGCCGCCGGACGGAGGGTGCGCGGCGCACGGGGAGCGAATATCCGGACGCGGAGAATCCGGATTCCGGGCGTCCGGACGCCGCCCCCTCGTTCGCTCGCGAGAATGTACGCTGGGTTGTATAACATTAGACAGCCTGGATAATGCAGTACAAAACGGGCGCACTTTTCCGCCACTGCCGGAAAGTGATGTTGCGAATCGCCGCCCGGTGGTTATCTTGTGGCCGAGATGCACGGTGCGGCTGAAATATATGGTCTGGAGTTGCTTATGGCTTGCGTACCACGGGTACGCAAGCTCACGGGGGTGAGTATTCCGGAATGGCTTTCGTGAGTCGTGAGAGGGAACTCGGGATTCTGAAGACGGCCCTTTGCAGCGGTTGCCACGGCCCATCGAGAACAATCGTCATCACCGGCAGCGCAGGCGCAGGAAAGAGCGCGTTACTGCACGCTTTCACCGAACACGCCATGACCGTGGGAGCCACGGTCCTCAGCGCCCAGGGCAGAGCGGTGACCGCCGACCCGCCGCTTTCCCTGTTCCACCAACTGGCCGCGCAGTTGTCGGCGTCCCTGCCGGACGATCGGCCCGCACCCGCCTCCTCCGCGATGCAGTTCGCCACCGCACTGCCCCGCGTGGCCGATGACGGCGTGGTGATCTGCGTGGACGACGTACAGGAAATCCCCTGGTCCCAGCTGGATTTCCTGATCCAGACGGTCACCTGGCACCGGGACCGGCGCATTCTGCTCGTCGTCGCCGACTCCCCGCATCTGCTGCACCGGGAGACACCGGCCAAAACGGAATTCCTGCGCCGCCCCGACGCCGAGCGTGTCCGGCTGGGCCCTCTCGACGCACAGGGAGTCCGGGAGATGATCACGGCGGAGACCGAGCGGCCGCACGAGGGCTGGGTACGGCTGTGCCACCACCTGAGCGGCGGCAGCCCCCTCCTGCTGAGCGCCCTGCTGGAGGATTTCAAGAGCAGGGACATGAAAATCCCCCCAACCGGAATGGAGCAGTCCGACGAACTCGGAATGTACGGTCAGGCAGTGATGTCCGTTCTGCATCGCAGTGGTTCCGCCGCCGTAAAAATCGGTTGCCTACTGTCCGTGCTCGGCGATTCCGCCTCACCGGAGCTGCTGTCCCGGATGAGTGGGATTTCCACCTCTCTCATCGACCCGCAGCTCGCGGCTCTTCGACATTCCGGCGTTATCGACGGAATGTCGTTCCGGCATCGGACGGCTCAGCGAACGGTTCTGGCGGACGTGGATCCGTCGGTGCGCACCGAGTTGCACATCCGGGTGGCGGCCGCCCTGTACGGGGCGGGAGCGCCCGCCACCGAAGTGGCCCGGCATCTGCTGGCCGCCCGGCACACGCAGGAGTCGTGGCAGCGGACGGTGCTGCGCAACGCCGCGGAGACCGCGATGGGCGAGGAGGACACCCGGCTGGCCGTCCAGTGTCTCGAACTCGCCCTGGAGGGCTGCCCCGAAGGACCCGACCGTATCGAGATCCACATGCGGCTGGCGCTGATCGCCCTGCGGATGAACCCCACGACCGTGGAGGCCCGGCACCTGCCCGAACTCATGGAGGCCTTCCAGTCGGGCACGATGCCCGCCGCGGCCTGTGACGGGCTGGCGGACCTGCTCTTCGGCTGCGGCCGACTGGAGGAGGCCTTCACCGTGCTGCAGAAGCAGGGGGCGGAGACCAGCGCGGGGAATGTCAGAGCGGGCGACCATCCCAACATCGCCTGGCTGTGGGCCTGGTCCAGCTTCCGCTCCCCCGCCCACCCGGACGAGCGGCCCGCCGCGCACGAATCGGCCACGGCCCTGTTCCGGACCGCCGAGGGGTCCTTCCTGATCGGGGACCGGGACGACTGGGCGACCGCGGCCGAGAACCTCCTGAAGGTCTCGGCCCTGTCGGACGCCACCGTATGGTCGCTGTCCAGCGCGGTGAAGGCTCTGATCATCACCGACCGGCTGGAGTCGGCGTGGCGCTGGTGCGAGCTGCTGGTCGAGGAGTCCGCCGCCCGTGAAGCCCCCGGCTGGCAGGCGGTCTTCGCCCTGCTCCAGTCCCTCGTCGCGCTGCGCCAGGGGAAGCTGAAGGCGGGACTGGACTGCGTCCGGCTCGTGCAGCACGTCATCACCGAGCGCAGCAGCGCGATGGCCTGCGCCACCGAGTCCGTGCTCGCCGCCCTGTACATCGAGATGGGGCGGTACGACGAGGCCGCCCGGGTGTTCGCCAAGCCGGTGCCGCCCGCCTGGGAGAAGAGCGTCTACTGGCTCAGCTACCTCCGGGCCCGCGGCAGTCTCCTGATCGCCACGAACCGGCCGCACGCCGGACTCTCCGACTACCTGCGCATCGGCAAGCTGGCCGAGCGGTTCCACGTCGACCACCCGACGCTGGTGCCCTGGCGGTTGTTCGCCGCCGAGGCGTGGCTGCGGCTGGGGCACCCGAAGCAGGCGGCGTACATGCTGGCCGAACACATGGCGCGCGGCCCGCGCAAGTCCGGCCGGAACGAGGCCATGGCGCTGCGTCTCAAGGCGGCACAGGCGGAGCCGCACGCACGGTCGCGCCTGCTCCTCCAGGCCGCGCGCGAGTTCCACGCCTCGGGCGACCGGCCAGAACTGGCGAGGACTCTGCTCGACCTGGGCCAGACCCTGTGCTTACTCGGCCACGGCACCTGGGCCGTGCTGGCCGGCCACACCGCCGTACTGATCGCCCGCAGCTGCCTGGAGGAGACCGGCGTCCCCTGTGAAGAGGACGAGCCGGACCCTCCGGCCACGCCCCAGCGGCTCACCCGGGCCGAGCACCGGGTGGCCGAGCTGGTGGCCAAGGGGCTCACCAACCGCCAGGTCGCCGGCCGCCTCCACATCACCGTCAGCACGGTCGAACAGCACCTCACCCGCATCTACCAGAAACTGGGCATCACGCATCGCAAGGAGATCCGTATCCACCTCGGCACCCGCACGGCGTGAACGCACGGAGCGCACCGGAACACGCGGCCCTTTAGCGGAACGTTGTCGGCCTTTCAACCGACGTCCCTAGCGTCGCTGACGTCAGATGAAACCGAGTGCCCCAGGTGCGCTCTTCGCCGTGTGCCACGCGCTCTCGCACCCGGGAGGGCGGAGGAAGGCATGGCCGCGGTGCCCATAGAGATCCCGTTCGACGACATCTGGCTGCGCCGCTTCGGCGCGGCCCGGGAGCCGAGCGTCCGATTGGTCTGCCTGCCCCACGCCGGGGGCTCCGCAAGCGCGTTCTTCGCGCTGCACCGTGAACTGCCGCCATCCGTCGACTGTGTGGCCGTGCAGTATCCGGGCCGTCAGGAGCGCCGCCACGAGCCGCCGCTGCGCAACGCCCGCGCCCTCGCGGCCCGGGTCGCCTCGGTGCTCGAACCGCTGACCGACCTGCCACTGGTCCTGTTCGGGCACAGCATGGGCGCCGTCGTGGGCTTCGAGACGGCCGGGCTGCTGGAGCGCGGCGGCGCCAACGCGCCCGTCGGGTTCATCGCCTCGGGCCGGCACTCGCCCGCCACACCCCGCCACGAGACCACGCATCTGCGGGACGACGACGGGCTGATCGCCGAGATCACCACGCTGAGCGGCACCGATCCGCAGGTTCTGGCCGACCCGGACATGCGGGACATGATCCTGCCCGCGCTGCGCGCCGACTACACGGCCGTCGAGACCTACCGCCGTGACCCCGGGCTCGTCCTGCGCTGCCCGATCACCGTCTTCACCGGCACCAGCGACCCGCGGGTCACCGACGCGGAGGCGCGGGCCTGGGACCGGCTGACCACGGGCGCCTTCCGCGTCGAGCGGTTCCCGGGCGGTCACTTCTACCTGGACGGCGCGGAGCGGGCCGTCGCCGCCGCTCTCCTGCGCGACCTGCACGCCTTCTCGAACTCCGCGGCGACCACGGCCCGTTGACCCTCCGCCTCGGGCCCGAACCCGGAAGGACCCGTTCATGAACACGATCGACGATCTTGTCGTGCTGATCCGTGACGAACTGGGACTGGCGGTGTCCGTCCAGGACACCGAGCGGCCCCTGGACGAGATCGCCGGCTGGGACTCCGTCCACCTGCTGTGGCTGACCGCGGCACTTGAACGCCGTACCGGCCGCAGCGTCTCCCTTCCGGACCTGCTGGAGGCCGGGACCCTAGGGGGCATCTACCAGGTGGCGGTCGCGGCGTGAGCGACTCCCGATTCCCCGCCGAGCGGCGCCACACCCTCTACCACTGCGACGAGATCCGCGCCGCCGCCCCCGTCTACCTCGACACCGAGGTCGACATGAGTGGTGTCGCACACCATCGGGCGACGGCCCGCGACGAGGGCCGCCGGTACTCGGTGGTGAGTTACGTCCTTCAGGCCGCGGGCCGGGTGCTGGCCCGCCACCCGGAGGCCAACGCGGCCGTTCGCGGACGGATGCGCCCCCGGATCGCGCGGTTTCCCACCGTCAGCGGCAAGGTGACCCTGGACAAGACGCTGGGCGGCCGCCGCGTCGTGCTGGCGACCGTCGTACCGGAACTGGAACGGTCGAGCCTGGACGCCGTGCAGCGGCACCTGGAGCGGTTCCGGGACGGAGATCCCGACCACATGCCGGAGTTCGCGCCGGTGCGCAGACTGCACCGGCTGCCCGTGCCGGTCGGCCGGCTGCTGTTCCGGCTGGCGACCCGCTCCCTGACGCACCGCACCGAGCTGGTCGGCACCGTCGCCGTCACCTCTCTCGGCCACCGGCCGGTGGACGGCTTCCAGTCGCTCGGCGGGACGACCGTCACGCTCGGTGTCGGTCGCGTCGTGGACCGTGCCGTCGTCAGGGACGGTGCGGTAGTGGTGGCGCCGGTGATGCGACTGAGCCTGGCGTTCGACCACCGGGTCATCGACGGCGCCGAGGCGGCCGACGTGCTGGCCGAGATCAAGGAGTTCCTGGAGACGTACGGACCGGACGCCGCCGGGCTCCCGGAGGGGGACCGGCCGGCCGCCTCCCGTACGACGGACCGCCGGCCCGCCTCGGCCTCCGGCGCCTGACCACCTCGTACCACCGTTTCCGCCCCGCCGCGGGCCCGCGCTCCTGACGCGGGCCCGCGGCATCGGTGTCCCGGGCCCTGGGGCCTCAGCCCCGGCCCAGCTCCCTGTCGATCAGCGCGAACATCTCCTCGTCACTGGCCGCGGACAGTTCCGCGCCGGACTCCTCACCGGCGCCCGCGCCACCGTCGGGCTCGGGGTGCGTGTCCTCCAGCTGCCAGAGCAGCGACTTCAACCGCTGGGCGAGCCGCGACCGCTCATCCGCGTCGAGGGCGCCCTCGGCCAGCTGCCCCTCAAGTGCGGCGAGGCTCTCCGTACGGGCGTCGGGCCCGGTCTCGGCGGCCGTGCCGGGCAGTTCCGCGTCGATCACAGCGGCGAGCGCATCGGGTGTCGGGTTGTCGAACACCGCGGTGGCCGAAAGGCGCAGCCCGGTCGCCGCGTTCAGACGGTTGCGCAGTTCCACGGAGGCCAGCGAGTCGAAGCCGATGGTCTTGAACGCGGCGTCGCGAGGCACCGCGTTGGTGGACCCGTGGCCGAGCACCACCGCGGCGTGCGTGCGAACCAGCTTCACCAGTGCCTCGGACCGCTCGGCCGGCGACAGCGCGGCCAGCTGCCGGCTCTGCGCCCCGCCCGCCGCGCCGGGCCCGTCCGTCCCCGCGGCGCGGCGCGCCACCGGCCGAACCACCTTGCTGAGCACCGCGGGAACGTCGGCACCCTGCTCGGCCCGGGGGCTCAGCCGGGCCGGCACCACCACGGACTCACCGAGCGCCACGGCGGCGTCGAACAGCGCCAGGCCCTCGTCCGTGGCCAGCGGCAGGATGCCGCTGCGGCTCAGCCGGGCCACGTCGGCGTCGCCCAGATGTCCGGACAGCTCGCTCTCCTGCGCCCAGTACCCCCAGGCCAGCGAGACCGCCGGGTGCCCGAGCGCCTGGCGGCGCTGTGCCAGGGCGTCCAGACCGGCGTTGGCCGCCGCGTAGTTGCCCTGGCCGGCCGTACCGAGGGTGCCCGCGATGGACGAGAACAGCACGAAACGGCTCAGGTCCAGATGCCGGGTCAGCTCGTCGAGATGACCCGCGGCCGTCACCTTGGGGTCCAGGACCCGGTCCACTGCATCGGCGTCGAGCGCTTCGAGCGTGCCGTCGGCGGTCACTCCGGCCGCGTGGACGACCGCGGTCAGCGGATGCGCGTCCGGCACCTCGGCCAGCAACCGCGCCACGTCCTCGCGCCGCGAGACATCGCACGCCGCCACCGTGACGGACGCCCCGAGCTCGGTCAGCTCGGCCCGCAGCTCCGCCGCTCCGGGCGCGTCCGGGCCGCGCCGGCTGGTCAGCAGCAGCTGCCGCACACCGTGCACGGTGACCAGATGCCGGGCCGTCTGTGCGCCCAGGGCGCCCGTGCCGCCGGTGACCAGCACGGTTCCGTCGGGGTCCAGTGGGGACGGCACGGTCAGCACGATCTTGCCGATGTGCCGTGCCTGGCTCATGAAACGGTAGGCCTCGGTCGCCCGTCGTATGTCCCAGGTCCGCACGGGTGGCGGGTCGATCACGCCCGCCTCCAGCAGCGCGACGATCTCGCCGAGCATCTGCCGGATCCGGTCGGGTCCCGCCTCCATGAGGTCGAACGCCTGGTAGGTGACGCCCGGATGGCGGGCCGCGACGTCGGCTGCGTCGCGGATGTCGGTCTTGCCCATCTCGACGAACCGCCCGCCCGCCGGCAGCAACCGCAGCGAGGCGTCCACGAACTCCTTCGCCAGCGAGTTCAGCACGACCCGCATCCCTGTGCCGGACACGCGCAGGAAGCGGTCGGCGAAGTCCAGATCCCGCGAGGACGCGATCCTCTCCTCGGGCAACCCCATCTCCCGCAGCAGCCCCTGCTTCGCCGGACCGGCGGTCGCGTAGACCTCCGCCCCCCAGTGCCGCGCCAGTTGTACGGCGGCCATGCCGACGCCACCGGTCGCCGCGTGCACCAGGACCGCGTCGCCCTCCGCCAGGCCGCCCAGGTCGCGCAGGCCGTAGTAGGCGGTGAGGAAGACGACCGGCACGGCGGCGGCCTGTGCGAAGGTCCACCCCTCGGGCATCCGCACCAGCAGGCGCTCGTCCGCGACCGCGACCGGCCCGAAGGAGTGGGGCAGCAGGCCCAGCACACGGTCCCCGGGAGCGAGTCCCGTCACCCCGGGGCCCACCTCGGTGACGACGCCGGCGCCCTCGCTGCCCATGACTCGCTGCCCCGGATACATCCCGAGCGCCATCAGCACGTCCCGGAAGTTCAGCCCGGCAGCGCGCACCGCCACCCGGACCGTGCCGGCAGCGAGCGGCGCGGCCATCTCCTCGCAGGGCACCAGCCGGAGCGACTCGATGGTGCCCGGCTCGGCGGTGTCGAGCCGCCAGGCCGCGACACCCGACGGCGGGGACAGCGGCGGGTCGTCGTGCAGGCGGGTGAGGTGGGGGGTGTGGGGGGTGCCGTTGCGGAGGGCGAGTTGGGGGGTGGTGGTGGTGAGGGTTTCGGGGAGGTGGGTGGGGTGGTCGTCGGTGTCGAGGAGGTGGATGCGGTCGGGGTTTTCGCTCTGGGCGGTGCGGGCCAGGCCCCATAGGGCGGCGTGGGCGGGGTCGACGGGGTCGCCGGGGGTCAGGGCGTGGGCGTGGCGGGTCAGGATGGTCAGGGGTGCGTCGGCCAGGCGGGGTTCGGCCAGGTACTGCTGGAGGAGGGCGAGCAGGCCGTGGATGGCCTGGCGGGTGGTGGTGTCGCGGGGTGGGGCGTAGAGGAGGGCTTTGGGCTGGTGCTCGGTGTCGTCGAGGAGGGTGGGCAGGTCGGGGTAGTGGCGGGCGGCGCCCGGCAGTACGGGGGTGGCGAGGGTGGTCCAGCGGCTCGGGTCGGGTGGGGTGGTGGGCAGGGGCTGGGGGGTCCAGCGCAGGGTGTGGAGATGGTCGGCACCGGCCGTTGTGTCCGCCGCAGTGAGGGCGCGCAGGGTCAACTCGCCGACCTCGGCGACCAGACCACCCTGACCGTCGTACAGCGTGACGGCGACCGTGTTCTCCCCCGTTGCCCGTACGACCACGCGGAGTTGGGTGGCGCCGGTGGCGTGCAGGGTTACGTCGGACCACGCGAACGGGACCAGCACCTCGGCGTCCTCGCGGTCGACGAGGAGGGTGTGCAGGGCCGCGTCGAGCAGGGCGGGATGCAGGCCGAAGACGTCGGGGCCGTGACCACCGGTGTGCTCCTCGGGCAGGCTGACCTCGGCATAACGGACCTCTCCGGCACGCCACAGCCCCGTCAGACCCCGGAAACCGGAACCGTAGGCATAGCCACTCTCGGCCAACTCCCCATACGCGTCCGTCAGGTCCACGGGATCCGCGCCGTGCGGCGGCCAAGCGCCCTGCCAGTCGCCGTCCGACGTCTTCCCCTGCGGGGCGAGCCGCCCTGTGGCATGGCGGGTGTACGGGCGTGCCGGGTCGTCGTCGGGACGGGCATAGATCTCGACGCCTCGCCTGTCGTCCCCATCTTCGTCGAACGGCTCGACCGTGAGCTGGAGTTGGAGACCACCGCTCACCGGAAGCTCCAACGGCGCCTCAAGGGTGAACTCCTCCACCACCGGACAACCCGTCTCATCACCCGCCCGCAACGCCATCTCCACCAACGCCGCACCAGGCACCAACACCCGCCCCTGAACCTCATGACCCGTCAACCAGCCATGAGACGAACGGGAGACACGCCCCGTCAGCACAGTCGTGTCCGTCCCCGCGACCGTCACCGCCGCACCCAACAAACCGTGCCCGAACGCCCCCAGACCCAGACCCACCGGATCCCCACCCGCACCAGACCCCTCCAGCCAGTAACGCCGGCGTTGGAAGGCATACGTCGGCAACACCACCCGACGACCACCCGCACCCGCGAACACCGACCCCCACTCCACCCCCGCCCCGGCCACGAACGCCGACCCCACACCCGACAACAACGCCTCCGCCGCCGACACCCCAGGACCCCGCGACAACACCGACCACGTCACCGGCACATCCGGCAGACACTCCTGCCCCATCACCGACAACACCGCAGCCGGCCCCACCTCCATGAACACCGACACACCCAGACCATGAGCCGACCGCACACCCTCCGCGAAACGCACCGGCTCACGCACATGCCGCACCCAATACTCCGGATCACACACCAACACCGGATCCGCCAACCCACCCGTCACATTCGACACCAACGGAATCCGCGGCGCCCGATACTCCAACCCCCGCACCACCTCACGGAACTCCTCCAGCATCGGCTCCATCAACGGAGAGTGGAACGCATGCGAGACCGTCAACCTGCGCGCCCGCCCCCCACCCGCCTCCCACCGGGCCACCAACCCCTCCACCACAACACCAGGCCCGGAAATCACCACCGACCGCGGCCCGTTCACCGCCGCCACCGCAACCCCCGACACCCCCTCCAACAACCCCTCAACCTCAGCAACACTCCCCCGCAACGACACCATCACCCCACCCGACGGCAACCCCTGCATCAACCCACCCCGCGCCGCCACCAGACGACACGCATCCCCCAACGACCACACCCCCGCACAGAACGCCGCCGCCACCTCACCCACCGAATGCCCCACCAACACACCCGGCTCCACCCCCCACGCCCGCAGCAACCGAAACACCGCCACCTCGAACGCGAACAACCCCGCCTGCGCAAACTCCGTCCGATCCACCAACTCCCCACCACCCCACAACACATCCGCCAACGAACGACTCAACAACCCATCAAAACCCGCACACACCTCCTCAAACGCCTCCCGGAACACCGAAAACCCCATCAACCCCGAACCCATCCCCGACCACTGCGCCCCCTGACCCGTGAACAACAACCCGACACCGGCCGCAGAGGTCGCCGGGGCGGCCGGGGTCTCGGCTGCGGTCATCAACCCACGCTTCAGTTCCCCGAGATCAGCGCCGACGACCACGGCCCGGTACTCCCCCACCGCCCGCGACAGCAACGACACACCCACATCCACCGCGGACACATCCACACCCGCGCCCGCGACGAACTCCCCCAGCCGCGCCGCCTGCGCCCGCAGACCCTCCTCGCTCCGCCCCGACAACACCCACGGCACCACCGGAAGAGCCCCCACGGCCTCCGCCGAAGACCCCGCCTCCACCGGCGCCGCCTCCAAGATCACATGCGCGTTGGTCCCACTGATCCCGAACGACGACACCGCCGCCCGACGCGGCTCACCCGTCTCCGGCCAGGATCGGGAGCCGGTGAGCAGGGCGACATGCCCCGAGTCCCAGTCGACCTGTGGCGAGGGGCGGTCGACGTGCAGCGTGGCCGGCAGCTCTCCGTGCCGCATGGCCTCGATCACCTTGATCACACCCGCGACACCCGCCGCGGCCTGCGTGTGCCCCAGATTCGACTTCACCGACCCCAACCACAAAGGCCGTTCAGCCGAGTGCTCACGACCATAGGTGGCGAGGAGGGCGTCGACCTCGATGGGGTCGCCGAGCTTGGTTCCCGTCCCGTGTCCCTCGACGACGTCCACCTGGCCGGCCTCCAGCCGTGCGTTGGCGAGGGCCTGGCGGATGACGCGCTGCTGGGAAGGGCCGTTGGGAGCGGTCAGACCATTGGACGCACCGTCCTGGTTCACCGCCGAACCACGCAGCACCGCCAGCACCTCATGACCGTCGCGCCGCGCCTGCGACAGCCGCTCCAGCAGAACCAGGCCCACCCCCTCACTCCACCCCGTCCCATCCGCCGCCTCCGCGAACGCCTTGCACCGCCCGTCCGGCGACAACCCCCGCTGCCGCGAGAACTCGACGAAGGTGTTCGGTGTGGCCATCACGGTGACGCCACCGACAAGGGCACGGTCGCACTCGCCGTTGCGCATCGCCTGGGCGGCCAGGTGCAGGGCGACCAGGGAGGACGAGCACGCCGTGTCGACGGTCACCGCCGGGCCTTCGAGCCCGTAGGCATAGGCCACCCGTCCCGAGAGCACGCTGGACAGGTTGCCGGTGAGGGCGTAGCCCTCGATCTCCTGGTGCTCGGTCGACATCCGGGGTGCGTAGTCGTGGTACATCACGCCGATGTAGACGCCGGTGCGGGAGCCACGCAGAACGTCCGGATCGACACCCGCCCGCTCCAACACCTCCCACGACACCTCCAACACCAACCGCTGCTGCGGATCCATCGCCAACGCCTCACGCGGCGAGATACCGAAGAACTCCGCGTCGAAATCACCCGCACCATGCAGAAACCCGCCATGCCGGGTGTACGACTTACCCGACCGACCCGGATCACCGTCGAACAGATCCACGTCCCAGCCACGGTCCCGCGGGAACTCCGAGATGCCCTCCCCGCCCGACCGCACCAACTCCCACAGGTCCTCCGGAGACGCCACCCCTCCCGGGTAACGGCACGCCGCCCCCACCACCACGATCGGATCATCCACGTCGACGGTCGAGGGGACCGCGGGGACGGTCACGGTGTCGGTGACGGCGGCTCCGAGCAGTTCGTCACGCAGATGGCGTGCGAGAGCGGCGGGGGTCGGGTGGTTGAAGACCACCGTGGGGGCGAGCCGGGTGCCCGCTGCCGCGCTGACCCGGTTGCGCAGTTCCACGGCCGTCAACGAGTCGAAGCCGAGTGCCTTGAAGTCCTGGTCCGGGTCGATCGCGCCTGCCCCGTCGTGGCTGAGCACGCGTGCCGCCTCGGCACGCACGAGGCCGAGCAGTTCGGCATGGATGGCCGGTTCGTCGAGTCCGGCCATCTTGGCGGCCAGGTCGGAGGCGCCGGTGACCGTGGCCGAGGCCGCCGTCCTGCGCGCGGGACGTGCCACGAAGTTCCGGAGCAGGAAGGGGACTTCGCCGCTCCCGGCCTGGGCACGCAGTGCTGTCGGATCGAGGCGGACGGGGACGATGTTCGGCACGCGGGTGCGCAGTGCCGCGTCGAATGCCGCGAGTCCGAGCGCGGGGGACAGCGGAGCGATGCCGGTGCGGGACCAGCGGGCGAGGTCGGCGTCGCGGAGCGCGGCGCCCATGCCTCCGGGGCCGCCATCCGTGGCGCTGACATCGCCGACATCACTGGTATCGCTGATGTCACTCGCATCGCCGGTGTCGCCGGCTTCGCTGGTGTCGCCCCACAGCCCCCAGGCGAGGGCCTGGCCCGGCAGTCCCCGTGCGCGGCGGTCCGCGGCCAAGGCGTCCAGGCAGGCGTTGGCCGCCGCGTAGTTGCCTTGGCCCGCCGTGCCGAGCAGGCCGGCGACCGAGGAGAAGAGCACGAACGCGTCGAGGTCGAGGTCGCGGGTCAGCTCGTCCAGGTGTGCCGCGGCGTCCACCTTGGGCGCGAGGACCGCGTCCACCGCTTCCGGCGTGAGCGAGGTGATCGTCGCGTCGGCGAGGACGCCGGCGGTATGGACGACCGCGGTCAGTGGCCGGTCCTGCGGCACGGCCGCGAGCACCTCCGCCAGGGCCTCCCGATCGCTGACATCGCACCGGGCGAAGGTCACCTCGGCGCCCGACCTCTCCAGTTCCTCTCGGAGTTCACCCGCTCCTGGTGTGTCGCTGCCGCGCCGGCCGATCAGCAGCAGGTGCCGCACACCATGGGTCGCCACCAGATGGCGTGCGACGAGGCCCCCCAAGGCACCCGCACCGCCGGTGATCAGGACCGTCCCGTTCTGCCGCAAAGCCCGCCCGGGTTCTTCCGAGAGGCGAAGGCGGGTGAGGTGGGGGGTGTGGGGGGTGCCGTTGCGGAGGGCGAGTTGGGGGGTGGTGGTGGTGAGGGTTTCGGGGAGGTGGGTGGGGTGGTCGTCGGTGTCGAGGAGGTGGATGCGGTCGGGGTTTTCGCTCTGGGCGGTGCGGGCCAGGCCCCATAGGGCGGCGTGGGCGGGGTCGACGGGGTCGCCGGGGGTCAGGGCGTGGGCGTGGCGGGTCAGGATGGTCAGGGGTGCGTCGGCCAGGCGGGGTTCGGCCAGGTACTGCTGGAGGAGGGCGAGCAGGCCGTGGATGGCCTGGCGGGTGGTGGTGTCGCGGGGTGGGGCGTAGAGGAGGGCTTTGGGCTGGTGCTCGGTGTCGTCGAGGAGGGTGGGCAGGTCGGGGTAGTGGCGGGCGGCGCCCGGCAGTACGGGGGTGGCGAGGGTGGTCCAGTGGCTCGGGTCGGGTGGGGTGGTGGGCAGGGGCTGGGGGGTCCAGCGCAGGGTGTGGAGATGGTCGGCACCGGCCGGTGTGTCCGCCGCAGTGAGGGCGCGCAGGGTCAACTCGCCGACCTCGGCGACCAGACCACCCTGACCGTCGTACAGCGTCATCTCTACGATGTCCGGCCCGGTCTGGACGGCCTTGACCCTCAGGTGCCTGGCGCCGGTGGCGTGCAGGGAGACACTCGCCCAGGTGAACGGCACTCGGAGGTCGGCGTCCTCGCGGTCGACGAGGAGGGTGTGCAGGGCCGCGTCGAGCAGGGCGGGATGCAGGCCGAAGACGTCGGGACCGTGACCACCGGTGTGCTCCTCGGGCAGGCTGACCTCGGCATAACGGACCTCTCCGGCACGCCACAGCCCCGTCAGACCCCGGAAACCGGAACCGTAGGCATAGCCACTCTCGGCCAACTCCCCATACGCGCCGGCCAAATCAACAGGAGTCGCCCCAGGCGGCGGCCAAGCCCCCTCCCAGTCCCGTACCTCCCCGTCACGCTGAGGAGCGAGCAGTCCCGTCGCACAGCGGAAATACGGTCGAGTGGGATCGTCGTCGGGGCGGGCGTGCACCGCGACCGTACGCAGACCGGATCCGTCCTCGTCGAACGGCTCGACCGTGAGCTGGAGTTGGAGACCACCGCTCACCGGAAGCTCCAACGGCGCCTCAAGGGTGAACTCCTCCACCACCGGACAACCCGTCTCATCACCCGCCCGCAACGCCATCTCCACCAACGCCGCACCAGGCACCAACACCCGCCCCTGAACCTCATGACCCGTCAACCAGCCATGAGACGAACGGGAGACACGCCCCGTCAGCACAGTCGTGTCCGTCCCCGCGACCGTCACCGCCGCACCCAACAAACCGTGCCCGAACGCCCCCAGACCCAGACCCACCGGATCCCCACCCGCACCAGACCCCTCCAGCCAGTAACGCCGGCGTTGGAAGGCATACGTCGGCAACACCACCCGACGACCACCCGCACCCGCGAACACCGACCCCCACTCCACCCCCGCCCCGGCCACGAACGCCGACCCCACACCCGACAACAACGCCTCCGCCGCCGACACCCCAGGACCCCGCGACAACACCGACCACGTCACCGGCACATCCGGCAGAC
Source organism: Streptomyces sp. NBC_00019 (assembly GCF_045041015.1). Taxonomy (NCBI): domain Bacteria; kingdom Bacillati; phylum Actinomycetota; class Actinomycetes; order Kitasatosporales; family Streptomycetaceae; genus Streptomyces; species Streptomyces sp. NBC_00019. The sequence goes on along the minus strand of NZ_CP108302.1, from coordinate 8,347,209 downwards.
ACTCCTGCCCCATCACCGACAACACCGCAGCCGGCCCCACCTCCATGAACACCGACACACCCAGACCATGAGCCGACCGCACACCCTCCGCGAAACGCACCGGCTCACGCACATGCCGCACCCAATACTCCGGATCACACACCAACACCGGATCCGCCAACCCACCCGTCACATTCGACACCAACGGAATCCGCGGCGCCCGATACTCCAACCCCCGCACCACCTCACGGAACTCCTCCAGCATCGGCTCCATCAACGGAGAGTGGAACGCATGCGAGACCGTCAACCTGCGCGCCCGCCCCCCACCCGCCTCCCACCGGGCCACCAACCCCTCCACCACAACACCAGGCCCGGAAATCACCACCGACCGCGGCCCGTTCACCGCCGCCACCGCAACCCCCGACACCCCCTCCAACAACCCCTCAACCTCAGCAACACTCCCCCGCAACGACACCATCACCCCACCCGACGGCAACCCCTGCATCAACCCACCCCGCGCCGCCACCAGACGACACGCATCCCCCAACGACCACACCCCCGCACAGAACGCCGCCGCCACCTCACCCACCGAATGCCCCACCAACACACCCGGCTCCACCCCCCACGCCCGCAGCAACCGAAACACCGCCACCTCGAACGCGAACAACCCCGCCTGCGCAAACTCCGTCCGATCCACCAACTCCCCACCACCCCACAACACATCCGCCAACGAACGACTCAACAACCCATCAAAACCAGCACACACCTCCTCAAACGCCTCCCGGAACACCGAAAACCCCATCAACCCCGAACCCATCCCCGACCACTGCGCCCCCTGACCCGTGAACAACAACCCGACGGGCCCACCGGAAGCCACGGGCAGGGCGGGTCGGTCGGCGAGCTGTGCCAGGTTCTCCGTCAACCGCTCCACGTCCGAGCCGACGACCACGGCCCGGTACTCCCCCACCACCCGCGACAGCAACGACACACCCACATCCACCGCGGACACATCCACACCCGCGCCCGCGACGAACTCCCCCAGCCGCGCCGCCTGCGCCCGCAGACCCTCCTCGCTCCGCCCCGACAACACCCACGGCACCACCGGAAGAGCCCCCACGGCCTCCGCCGAAGACTCCGCCTCCACCGGCACCGCCTCCAAGATCACATGCGCGTTGGTCCCACTGATCCCGAACGACGACACCGCCGCCCGACGCGGCTCACCCGTCTCCGGCCACGGCTGCGCCTCCGTCAACAGCGAGACCGCACCCGCGCTCCAGTCCACGTGGCTGGTAGGACGGTCGACGTGCAGGGTGGCCGGCAGCTCTCCGTGCCGCATGGCCTCGATCATCTTGATCACACCCGCGACACCCGCCGCGGCCTGCGTGTGCCCCAGATTCGACTTCACCGACCCCAACCACAAAGGCCGTTCAGCCGAGTGCTCACGACCATAGGTCGCCAACAGCGCCTGGGCCTCGATCGGGTCGCCGAGCGTCGTGCCCGTGCCATGGGCCTCGACGACATCCACCTGCCCCGCGCGCAGACCGCCGTTGGCGAGGGCCTGGCGGATGACGCGCTGCTGGGAAGGGCCGTTGGGAGCGGTCAGACCATTGGACGCACCGTCCTGGTTCACCGCCGAACCACGCAGCACCGCCAGCACCTCATGACCGTCGCGCCGCGCCTGCGACAGCCGCTCCAGCAGAACCAGGCCCACCCCCTCACTCCACCCCGTCCCATCCGCCGCCTCCGCGAACGCCTTGCACCGCCCGTCCGGCGACAACCCCCGCTGCCGCGAGAACTCCAGGAACATGCCGGGGGAACCCATGACGGTGACGCCTCCGGCGACGGCCAGGGTGCAGTCCCCGTCGCGCAGGGCCTGGGCGGCCAGGTGCAGGGCGACCAGCGAGGAGGAACACGCCGTGTCGACGGTCACCGCCGGGCCCTCCAGGCCGAGCGCGTACGCCACCCGCCCGGACGTCACGCTCACGGTGCTGCCGGTGAGCAGATGCCCGCCGTGGTCGTCGTGGCCGTCCGCGAGCCGTGGGCCGTACTCGTGGGTGGTCGCGCCGATGTAGACGCCGGTGCGGGAGCCACGCAGAACGTCCGGATCGACACCCGCCCGCTCCAACACCTCCCACGACACCTCCAACACCAACCGCTGCTGCGGATCCATCGCCAACGCCTCACGCGGCGAGATACCGAAGAACTCCGCGTCGAAATCACCCGCACCATGCAGAAACCCGCCATGCCGGGTAGCCGACGACTTCGCCGACCGACCCGGATCACCGTCGAACAGATCCACGTCCCAGCCACGGTCCCGCGGGAACTCCGAGATGCCCTCCCCGCCCGACCGCACCAACTCCCACAGGTCCTCCGGAGACGCCACCCCTCCCGGGTAACGGCACGCCGCCCCCACCACCACGATCGGATCATCCACGTCGGAGGCGACAGCGGCGGTCTCGGAGGGGTGTTCGGTTCCGGAGAAGAGGGTGTGCAGGTGGGCGGCGAGGCGTTCGGGGGTGGGGTGGTCGAAGAGCAGGGAGCTGGGCAGGTCGAGTCCGGTGGCGTCGGCCAGGCGGTCCCGGAGGGTGACGGCGGAGAGGGAGTCGAACCCCAGGTCGCGGAAGGCCCGTCGGGTCTCCAGGGCCGAGGGGTCGGCGTAGCCGAGGATGTCGGTGGCCTCCGCGGTGACCAGGGCGAGGGCGTCGGAGGGTCCGAGGTGCGCACCGGAGGTGACCGGGGCGGGGGGTGCCACGAGCTCCGGGAGGGTCGACGGGGCGGGTGCCGTGGCCCGTTCGGCGGGTGCGCGACCCGGCCGTTCTCCCTCCAGCCAGTGACGTTCGCGCTGGAATGCATAGGTGGGCAGGTCGACGTGGTGGGTGCCGGTGCCGTGGAAGACGGCCGCCCAGTCGACGGGGACGCCGTGCAGATGGGCGCGGGTCACCGCGGTGAGCACCTCGCGCGCCTCGGATGCCGCGCCTCGGCGCAGGGGGACGGCCGGTGTGGTGGGCAGGCCGTCCTCGGCCAGGGTGGACAGGGTGCCGTCGGGTCCGATCTCGACGACGGTTGTGACTCCGGTGGCGTCCAGTCGGCGCAGGGCGTCGTGGAAGCGGACGGTCTCGCGCACGTGACGCACCCAGTGGCCGGGGTCACGGATCTCGTCCGGGGTGAGCTCCCGGCCCGTCAGCGTGGAGACGATCGGGATGCGCGGCGGTCGCGGGTCCAGTCCGGCGGCGACGGTGGCGAAGTCGGTGAGCATGCCGTCCATGTGCGCGGAGTGGAAGGCGTGGCTGACGCGCAGCCGGCGGGTCTTCCAGCCTCGGTCGGCGCAGGCGCGGGTGAGGCGGTCGACGGCGTCGGCGTCTCCGGACACGACGGTGGCCGTGGGGCCGTTGACGGCGGCCAGGTCGAGACCGGGGATCGCGCCCGGCCCGTCGAGCAGTGCTGCCACCTGGGCCGCGGGGGCCCGGACCGAGAGCATGGCTCCGCCTTCCGGCAGGGTCTGCATCAGTCCGCCACGGGCGGCGACGAGGGTGCACGCGTCCGGCAGGGTGAGCACTCCGGCGACATGGGCAACGGCTAGTTCTCCGATGGAGTGGCCCGTCAGGACGTCCGGTCGGAGGCCCCAGCTCTCCAGCAGCCGGAACAGGGCGACCTCGAAGGTGAACAGGGCCGGCTGGGCGTACACCGTGCGATGCAGGTCGGGATCGTCGTCGGCGAAGAGGACGTCTCGCAGCGGGCGGTCGGTGTACGGGGCGAGGGCGGTGTCGAACGCGGCGCACAGCTCGTCGGTCGCGGCGCGAAAGACCGGCCACACGGCGTGCAGTTCGCGGCCCATGGCCGCCCGCTGGCTGCCCTGGCCGGCGAAGAGGTACGCGATGCGGCCGTCGCGGGGGGTGCCGCGCTGAATGCCGGGGGCGGGGGTGTCGTCGGCGAGCGCGGCGAGGCCCGCGAGCAGGGCGGCGGGGGCGGTGTCCGTCCCGTCGGTCGTCTGCGGAGCGGGCAGGACGGGGAGTACGGCGGCCCGGTACTCGAAGACGGAGCGGGTGGTGGCGAGAGCCCGGGCGATGTCGACGGGCGGCACGTGACCGCCGGTCTCCGTGAGGTGGGTGTGCAGGCGGCGGGCCTGCGCGCGCAGGGCGGCGGCGCTGCGGCCGGACAGCAGGAAGGGCAGCACGCCCGAGGCGGTGACGGGCGCGGTGGTGGCGGGCGCCGGGGCGGGTTCCTCCCCTGACGGTGTGCGGACCGGTGGTTCGGCGACGACGACGTGGGCGTTGGCGCCGCCCATCCCGAAGGAGCTGACGCCGGCGATCAGCCGACGGCCGGGGTGCGGCCACGGCCCGTGCTCCCGCTGGACGCGCAGGCCGAGTTCGGCGAGGGGGATGGAGTCCGGCGCGGTGTGGAAGTGCAGGCTGCGGGAGAGTTCGCGATGCCGGAGGCAAAGCAGCGTCTTGATCAGGCCGGTGATTCCGGCCGCTCCCTCCAGGTGACCCACGTTGGTCTTGGCGGAGCCGACGCGCAGTCGGTCCGGGCCGGTCCGTCCGGTGCCGAGGGCCGCGCCGAGGGCCGCCGCTTCGACGGGGTCGCCGAGCCGGGTCCCGGTGCCGTGCAGTTCCACGTACTGGATGTCGCCGGGGGCGATGCCGGCGCGGTCGCAGGCCAGGCGCAGCAGGTCGGTCTGGCCGCGGGTGCCGGGGGTGGTGAGGGTGCCGGTGGCACCGTCGTTGTTCACGGCGCTGCCCAGGATCACGCCGAGGACCTGGTCGCCGTCGTCGAGGGCGTCGGAGAGCCGCTTGAGCAGGACGACACCGCCGCCCTCTCCGCGTACGTAACCGTCCGCGCGGGCGTCGAAGGTGTGGCTGCGGCCCGAGGGTGACAGGGCGCCGAAGGCCTCGGTGATGTCGTAGCCCTCGGCGGCGAGGTTGAGGTGCACGCCGGCGGCGAGCGCGAGGTCGCAGTCGCCGCCGCGCAGGCTCTCGCAGGCCAGGTGGACGGCGGTGAGCGAGGAGGACTGCCCGGTGTCGACGGTCAGACTGGGGCCGGTGAGGCCCAGTGTGTACGAGACACGGTTGGCGATGATGCCACGGTGCAGTCCGGTCGCGGTGTGCTGGCTGACGGCGTGGGTACCCTGACGCTGGATGAGGCGGGCGTAGTCGTCGGACATGGCGCCCACGAAGACGCCGGACCGGGTGCCGGCGAGGGTCGCGGGGACGATGCCGGCGCGCTCCAGGGTCTCCCAGGTCAGCTCCAGCACCAGACGCTGCTGCGGGTCCATGGCGGCGGCCTCGCGAGGGCCGATGCCGAAGAACGCCGGATCGAACCGGTCGACCTGGTCGAGGAAGGCGCCCCTGCGGGTGGTGGCGCGGGTGCCGGAACCGTCGTCCAGATCGGGGCGGTCGGCGGGGAGGCCGGTGACGGTGTCGCGACCGTCACGCAGCACGTGCCAGAACGCTTCGGGGGTGTCGGCACTCGGGAGACGGCACGCGGTTGCCACCACGGCGATGGCCGAGGTGCCGTCGGGTCGTGCAAGGTCCTTGACCGCCGGTTCCGACACGGTCCAACTCCGATCCGTCGGTCCCGGCGGGGCGCGCGGATGCCGTGCCGGGCGCTGTTGTGGTCATGCTGGGCAGCGTGGCTAAAGCGGTACTAACCGTGATCTGAGTTCCGTCGCGGCAGGTCAGGCCGGTCCGGCCGAGGTGTCTCGGCGGTCTTGGCGCCGTGCGCGAAGCCGGATGACGACGAACCGTACGACCACCGCCAGCAGGGCGGCACCTACGACGACGGTGAACCAGTTGGCGTACCGCTGCACGGTGTCGGCGTCGCGGCCGGCCGCGTAGCCGGCGCTGAGCAGGGCGAGGTTCCAGAGCGCCGTGCCGGCCGCGGTGAGGGTGACGAAGGGCAGCAGCCGCATGCGTTCGATGCCGGCCGGAAGCGAGACGTAGCTGCGGACGATGGGAACGAGCCGGCACAGCAGGACGGCCTTGGCGCCGTGGCGGTCGAACCAGTGCTCGGCGCGGTCGAGGTCGCTCTCCCGGACCAGCGGGATGCGGACGAACAGCGCGCGGGTGCGGCGCCTGCCGAGGAGCGCGCCGACGTAGTAGTGGACGACGGCTCCGACGACCGAGCCGACGGTGCTCCAGAACAGCAGGGCCAGGAAGCTGAGTTCGCCGAGACGGGCGGTGAATCCGCCCAGCAGCAGCACCAGTTCGCTGGGCACGCTGGGGAAGAGGCTCTCCAGCCCGGTGGCGACGGCGACCCCGGGGGAGCCCAGGCTCTCCATGAGGTCGGTGGCCCAGTTGCCCGGGCTGTCGGCCGGGGCGGCGGCCCACGTGAGGTGTTCGAGGATCATCGCACTTCCCGGGCTCGGCTGGATGGGTGCCGGTGACCGGCGGGCAGGACGGCCCGCCGGTCTCGGGGCGTCGTACGGTTCTTGGCGGGGTCAGCCGCAGAGCTTGATGGAGTTGAGCGACTCGGTGGCGCTGACCAGCGTCCAGGTCAGCTCGCCGGTCTTGCCGGCGTAGCGGCCCTTGAGGCCGGCCGCCGGGAGCTTCTGCGTCTCGCCGGCGGCCAGCCGCGTCAGGTTGACGATGCCGGCGACCTGGATCACGCCGTCGTCCAGCGTGTACTTGGCGGTGGAGAACGAGAACAGCTCGCCCGTGGCGGCATCCTTCTTGATGATGACGCCCTGGATGTCGTTGGTGCCGACGCGGTTGCGGTCCTCGTCGAGCACCGCGTCCTCGGTGATGACGACGTCCCCGACACTCGGGCCGGCCGGGGCCACGTCCGTGGTGTCGGTGGTGACCAGTTGCTCGATGAACGAGACGGTGACGCAGTGGCGGCTCTTGCCGTGGGCGGGCGCCGCCTCGGCCGCGCCTGCGGCGGTGCCGATCGGTACGACGAGCGCGGCGGCCGCGGCTCCGGCCACGGTGAGCCGGGCGGGGAACGATGTTGAGCGCACGGGTGTCCCTTCTGACGGACGGAGATGCTGGGGGAACTGGCCGGACGGGGCGCACGGCGGCAGGCCCCGTACCGACGCGGTCATGCTGTGCGAGTGGCCTAAAGCCGCCCTTGGCCTCGTCTGCCGCTGCCGGGCGGCCAGACGGTCAGCCGGCGGCGGCTCCGAACCAGGTGGTGAGCGCGGCCCGCAGGACGTCCTCCCCCCAGCCGTGGCCGTCGTGCCAGGCGACGCAGCCGTCCGGGCGCAGCAGCAGGGTGGCCGGCAGGTCGGGCACCGGCTGGGTCCGCACCACGTCGACCCGGCCCGCCCAGTCGGCCACGTCCGGTCCCCCGGTCCGCCCGGACAGGTCGAGCAGGACGCCGCGCCCGCCGTGCAGGGTTTCGGCCACCGCGACCTCCCCGCTCTCGGTCTTGATCCGGGCCCGCGGCAGCCGGCGGCCCAGCAGCCGGTCCCGCTCGGGCGGTTCCGGGAAGCCGTCGTAGCGCATCCGGACGGCCGGGCCGAGGTTGGTCACCAACTCGGCCAGGAACACGTTGACGTCGTCGAACGCGAGGAACTCCGCCAGCATCTCGCGCATGTAGCGGGCCAGTCCGGGCGGGTAGAGCAGGGCGAGCTGCGCCTGGATGTTCATGCAGGCCATGCGCCCCGCCGCGTGCCGCTCCTCGTGATAGGTGTCCAGCAGACCTTCGGGCGCCCAGCCGTGGACCTCGGCGGCGATCTTCCAGCCGAGGTTCACCGCGTCGCCGACCGCGGTGCCGATGCCCTGTCCGTTGTACGGGTAGTGGACGTGCGCGGCGTCGCCCGCGAGGAAGACGCGGCCCTCGCGGTAGCGCTCGGCGTTGCGGGTGATGATCGAGTAGTGGCGCAGCCAGTGCGCCCCGGTCGCCTTCAGCTCCGTCCCGGTGAGCCGCCGCACGACGGTCCCGAGCTGCTCCAGGGTCGCCGGTCCGTCCTCGAACTCCGGCGGCCGGGTGGTGAATTCGGCGCTGAAGACGCGCATGGTGCCGGGGCTCAGCGGGGCGCCGAGGAACTGGTCGCCGTTGGGGGTGTACGACAGGCCGTACTGCTCGGGCGCCACGTCCGCGCGGTCGATCGCCACGTCGCCGACGATCCCGCGCACGATCACCCAGTCGTCCCCGACGTAGTCGATGCCGGCCCCCTCGCGGACCAGGCTGTCCCGTCCGTCGCAGCCGACCAGGTAACGGCACTCCAGCCGCTCCTCGCCGGTGTCCGAGGCGAGGAGGGCGGTGACGCGGGAGCCGTCGGGTGCCTGCTCGAAGCCGGTGAGCCGGGTACCCCAGCGCAGGTCCACGCCGAGCTCCAGGGCCCGGTCGATGAGTGCCTTCTCCAGGCGCGACTGGAGCACCATGTGGGTCTGCTCGCGCGGTCCGGGCACCTTGTCGAAGGCCAGCGGCAGATCCGCGAAGCGGACTTCGGGGAAGGTGACCGTGCCCTCCCGTAGCGCGTCGGCGAGGCCTCGCTGGTCCAGCAGTTCCAGGGTGCCCGCGTTGATCGCCATGGCCGGCGCCTCAAGACGCTGCGCGGGGTGGGGGTCCACGAGGACCGCGGGGACGTCTCGCATGGCCAGCTCGCAGGCGAGCATCAGACCGGCGGGGCCGGCTCCCACGACGACGACCGGCTCACTCATGACAGGGCTCCTTCGGGAAGAACGTAGGTCGGTACGGGGCGCGTCGCTCATGTCGTCGCGGACGTGTCACCGGCGGGCGGCCCGGACTCGGTCTCCGCGTCGAGCGTGGTCACCAGGTGAGCCGCCAGGGACTCGGGGGTCGGGTGGTCGAAGATCGCCACGGGCGGGATCCGCACCCCGGAACGGGCCGCGACCCGGTTGCACAGTTCGAGGGCGGTGAAGGAGGAGAGCCCCAGTTCCGTGAACAGGGCGTCCTCGGGGATCTCCGTGGCGTCCGCGTGGCCCAGCACCTGTGCCGCGGTGTCCCGCAGCAGGTCCAGCAGCAGGACCATGCGTTCGGCGCCGGAGGCGCTCAGCAGCCGGTGCCGTAACCGGGCGGCGGCCTCACCGAGCTCCGCCTCGGCGCCGGACTCGGGCGGGTCGCCGTCGAGCGTGGCGGTTCCTGCGACGTCCGGGACCGAGCGCAGCAGCGAGCCCGCCACGCCCTGCCCGGACTGGCCGACGTAGCGGTCCCAGTCGACGTCCACCAGGACCAGACCGCGCGCCGGAGCGCCCATCGACCGCACCAGCCTCCTGGCCGCGAGTCGCGGCGGCAGCGGACGGATCCCCTGATAGCGCAGGTGTTTCCCGGCCGCGGTCTCCGCTCCGTCCGGGACGTGCGGGGGGCCGCAGGCCACCGATGTGACGGGCAGGCCCCGCTCCCGGTACGACTGCGCCAGCGCCGCCAGATGGGCGTGCACGGCCCCCTGCCCGCCGAGCCCGGCCACTCCCAGGGCGCCCACCACCGATGTGCACAGCAGGAACACCTCCAGTCCCCGCTCCGCGGTCAGTTCGCACAGATGGGTCACGGCGGCCGCGGCCGGTCCGAGCAGACGGTGGACGTCCTCTCCGTCCACGGCCCCGACCACGGTGTCGTCCAGCTCTGCGGCCAGGTGCACGACCGCTGTCAGCGGATGCTCCGGCGCGACGGAGTGGAGCAGCGCGGCCACGGCCTCGCGGTCGGTGAGGTCGACCGGGGCCACGATGGCCTCGGCCCCCGACTCCCCCAGCGTCGAGACCAGTTCGGCCCCACCGTCCTCGGCGCCCGGTTCCGCGACCAGCAGCAGATGCCGTACGCCGTCCCGGGCGAGCCGCATGGCGATCTCGCCGGCGAGCGCCCCGGGCACCCCGGTCACCAGCACCGTCCCGTCCGGGGCCAGGGCCGGCCCGGCGCCGGTGAGGTCGACCGGGTGCAGACGCCGCCCGAAGACACCCTCGGACCGGACGGCGACCTGGTCCTCGCGCGCACCCGCGCGGCCCGTACCGCCGGTCAGCACAGCCCTGAGTCGCGCCCGTGTCCGCCGGTCCCACGCCCCGCCCCCGGGCAGGTCGACCAGCCCACCCCAGCGTTCGGGGTGTTCCGAGGCGGCGGGAGACTGCGCCAGTCCCCAGACACGCGCCTGGTCCGGGTCGGCGGGCGGGCCCGTGCCGACCGAGACGGCACCCGTGGTCACGAACCACACCGGCACCTTCACGGCCGCGTCGTCCAGGGCGTGCAACAGGGTGGCGGACAGATCCAGCCCGTCGCCCCCGTTCCGCCCGGTGTCGGCGTACCCGAGCAACGAGAGCACACCGGAGACCGGGCCGCGGGAGGGGCCCAGCGCCGCACGCAGGTTCGCGGCGAGCGCCGAACGCCCCGTGTTCCCCTCGACGGTGACGTCCACGACGGCCGCACCGCCCTCGGCCAAGGCGTCCCGCACGGTCCGCACCGCCGGGTGTTCCTCGTCCCCCACGGGCGCCAGCACCACCCAGGTGCCGGCCGGCATGGACACCGCCCCCTCGTCCAGGGCCTCCCAGTCGAGCCGGTGCCCCCAGCGCCGCTGCCGTCGCCAGGCGGCGAGCCCGGGCAGCGCCCTCCGCCACGCCGCGACGTCCCCGTCCGGCACACCCAGCGCCGCCACCGCGCCGTCCAGATCCTCCCGCTCCAGTGCCTCCCACAACTCGGCTTCGCCGTCCGTCGATTCGCTCGCCTTGGCGGGGTCGGGGCGGAGCCAGTAGGGCTGGTGTTGGAAGGGGTAGGTGGGGAGGTCGGGGTGGGTGGGTTGGGGTTGTGGGAGGTGTGGGGTGAGGTCGGTGGGGTGGTGGTGGGTGTGGAGGGTGGTGAGGGTGGTGAGGTGGGTGTGGGTTTCGTTGGGGTGGTGGGGGGTGGTGTGGGTGTGGGTGGGGAGGTGGGGGGTGAGGGTGGGGTGGGGTGCGAGTTCGGTGAAGAGGGTGATGTGTTGGGTTTCGGTGAGGTGGGTGATGCCTTGGTGGAAGTGGACGGGTCGGCGGATGTGGTGGGCCCAGTAGGCGGGGTTGTGGTGCTGGTCGGGGGTGGCGGGGGTGCCGGTGAGGTTGGAGATGACCGGGATCTCGGCGTTTCCGAGGGTGTGGCGGGCGAAGAGTGCGGCCAGGTGGGTGGTGAAGGTGTCGAGGATGGGTTCGGTGTGGGCGCTGTGGAAGGCGTGGGCGACGTTCAGGGTCCGGGTGCGGATTCCGGCGGCTGTCAGTTCGGCGGCGATCTGGTCGAGTTGGTCGGTGGGTCCGGCGAGGGTGGTGGCGGTGGGTGAGTTGTGGGCGGCGATCTCGATGCGCGGGTGGCGTGTGAGGTGTTCGGTGAGTGGTTCGGGTCCGGAGTGGACGGCGAGCATGCCGGTGCCGGTGGGGAGGGTGTTGAGGAGTTTGGCGCGGGTGGTGACCATGTCGGCGGCCACCGGCAGGGGGAGGACCCCGGCGAGGTGGGCGGCGGAGAGTTCGCCGATGGAGTGGCCGATGAGGGCGTGGGGGGTGATGCCGTGGGTGTGGAGGAGGTGGTAGGTGGCGGTGTGGTGGGCGAAGAGGGCGGGCTGGGTGTAGAGGGTGGTGTCCAGGAGGGTGGCTTCTTCGGTGCCGGGCTGGGCGAACATGACGTGTTGCAGGGGGAGGTCGAGGTGGGGGTCGAGGGCTGCGCAGACTTCGTCCAGGGCGTGGGCGTAGGCGGGGTAGGTGGTGTAGAGGTCGCTTCCCATGCCGGGGCGTTGGCTGCCCTGGCCGGAGAACAGGACGGCGAAGCGGGCAGGGCCTGTCGTGGTGGTGCGGGAGGGGCCGGTGATCAGGGCGGGGTGGTCGTCGCCGGCGGCCAGCGCGGCCAGCGCGGCGCGCAGTTGCGCGGGGTCGGCGGTGACGATCCCGGCGCGGTGTTCCAGGTGTGCCCGGCCCGACCACAAACGGGCCGCCAGTACACCGGGCTCCGCCTCCGGGTGCGCCTGGAGGTAGGTGGCGAGCCGGCCCGCGGTGTCGGCCAGGGCTTTGCGTGAGCGCGCCGAGACCACAACGGGTACGGGCCTTGCGTCCGGCTCGTCCTCCCGGGCGGGCTCGGGCACCTGCTCGGTCGGTGGTTCTTCGAGGATGAGGTGGGCGTTGGTGCCGCTGATGCCGAAGGAGGACACCGCGGCACGACGCGGACGGCCGGTCTGCGGCCATGACCGGGACTCGGTCAGCAGGGAGACCGCGCCGACGCTCCAGTCGACGTGCCGGGACGGCTCGTCGACATGCAAAGTCGACGGCAGCACCCCGTGCCGCATCGCCTGCACCATCTTGATCACACCGGCCACACCCGCGGCGGCCTGCGTATGGCCGATGTTGGACTTCACCGACCCCAGCCACAACGGCTGTTCGGCGGAGTGCTCCCGACCGTAGGTCGCCAGCAGCGCCTGTGCCTCGATGGGGTCGCCGAGGGTCGTGCCCGTGCCGTGCGCCTCGACCGCGTCCACCTGGCTCGCGCCCAACCGCGCGTCGGCCAGGGCCTGTTCGATCACACGCTGCTGGGAGGGCCCGTTGGGGGCGGTCAGGCCGTTGGACGCGCCGTCCTGGTTCACCGCCGAGCCCCGCAGCACCGCCAGTACCGGGTGGCCGTTGCGCTGGGCGTCGGACAGCCGCTCCAGCAGGACCAGGCCGACACCCTCGCCCCAGCCGGTGCCGTCGGCGGCGTCGGCGAACGGCTTGCAGCGGCCGTCGGGAGCCAGCCCGCGCTGACGGGAGAACTCCATGAACACACCCGGCGTCGACATCACGGTGACGCCGCCGGCCAAGGCCAGTTCGCACTCGCCGTTGCGCAGTGCCTGGGCCGCCAGATGGAGGGAGACCAGCGAGGAGGAACAGGCGGTGTCCACCGTGACGGCCGGGCCCTCCAGACCGAACGTGTACGCCACCCGCCCGGAAGCCACACTCGCCGCACTCCCGTTGCCCAGGAAGCCGTCGTAGCCGCTGGGCAGCCGGTCGAGGAGCCTGGCCACATACTCGCTGTACATCACGCCCGCGTAGACGCCGGTCTTGCTGCCCCTGAGGGTGTGGGGATCCAGGCCCGCGCGTTCGAAGGTCTCCCAGGCGGTTTCCAGGAGGAGGCGCTGCTGGGGGTCGGTGGCCGTGGCCTCACGGGGGCTGATGCCGAAGAACGCCGCGTCGAACGCCGCCGCGTCGTGCAGGAATCCGCCTTCGCGCGCGTAGCTCCTGCCGGTCGCGTCCGGGTCGGAGTCGAAGAGACCGTCGAGGTCCCAGCCACGGTTGGCCGGGAAGCCGGAGATGGCGTCGGTGCCCTCGGCGACCAACGTCCACAGATCCTCGGGTGACCGCACCCCACCCGGATACCGGCACGCCATCGCGACGATCGCCACCGGCTCCCGGGCCCCGGTCTCCAGGACGGAGAGCCGCTGCTGTGCTTCGTGCAGTTCGGCAGTGACCCATTTCAGGTACTCGACGAGCTTGTCTTCCTTGGACATCCGCACTCGATCCAGTCGTGGCGAAAGGCGAAGGCATGCTTTCGGCGAGTTTCCGTACGACCGCTAAAGGGCCCCTAAGAATTGTCGAAGTCTCCTCGGTGTCGACTCGGCGCGGGGTCGGACGTCGTGTGCAGTGACATGTCCGTATGGCCGCTGAAAACCCTCATGTGGCGGATGCGGCCGGTTGCGTCGATCCGCATGAGCGCAATCAGGGAGATCCTCAGGAATTTTCCCTCCGGTACCTGTTCGGGGCGGAGTTCGGCGACGATCGGCAGGGCCACGTGTTCGCCGTCGAGGGCGGCGACGGGGGCGCCGGGGGTCTCGTGGACGCCGTAGGCCACCAGCCCGGCCACATGGGACCGGTAGGTGGCGCGGTCGGTGAACGTGTTGTCGCCGACCGGGTCCTCGACGTGCGGCGGATCGGTGAAGAGGGCGAGGACTCCGTCGACGTCGCCCTCGTTGATCCGCCGGCAGTACTCCAGGGCGACGCGTTTGCGCGCGGCCTCGTCCAGCATCGGTGCTCCTCCCCTGACGACGGTGCGGGCTCGTCCGGCCCCGGGGAGCATGCTGGGTGCCGCCGCCAAAGCGCTGCCAAAACCCAGGGCGTGTCCGGCTCGACGACGGCTCGGGCCTGCCAGTGGTGGCGACACCGCATGGGGTGCGTGGGCAGGCCGAGCCGTGGTCGCCGCCGTGATGACGGCAGGTCCGGTCGAAGACCAGGCGCTCCGGCGGCCGGTCCAGCCATCTCCCGAGCACCGGCCGGGCCAGTGCCCAGGCGGCCAGGCAGCGGTCCCGGTCCCCGTCCCGTTACCGCGCCCGGCGGCCTCCCATTCCTCCACAGCTGCGACGGCACGTCTAGACCGGACCAAGACGGTCTTTAGAAGCCGCTTCTAGCTTCCCGTTCGTCAGATGTGGGATTTTCCGCGGCCGTCTCGGGCGCCCGATCGCAGAAGGGGATCGCCGTCGTGAAGCTGTCGGCACTGTGGCAGGACATGCGGATGCTGGGGAACCTGTTCCTCGTCCGTACAACGTCAGACCCCGAGAAGAAGACCGCGCGGCTGTACGAGATGTACCCACCGGACCGGCTCGTGGTCGAGGACACGAATTACTACAACCTCGGCTACTGGAAGCCGGGTTGCACCACGCTGGACGAGGCGGCGGAGACGCTGGCCGACGTCGTGGCGGACACCGCCGAGTTCAAGCCCGACGACACGATCCTGGACGTCGGCTTCGGCTACGGCGACCAGGACTTCCACTGGATCGACCGGTACGGGCCGAACAAGATCATCGGCATCAACATCACCAGGATCCACATCCGCACGGCCCAGGAACGTGCCCGAAAGCTGGGCCTTGGGGACCGGGTCGACTTCCGCGAGGGCTCCGCGACCGCGATCCCGCTGCCGGACAACAGCGTCGACAAGGTGGTGGCCCTGGAGTCCGCCTTCCACTTCGACACCCGCGTGGAGTTCTTCGCCGAGGCGTTCCGTGTGCTGCGTCCCGGCGGCGTGCTGGTCACCGCCGACATCATCCCGATGGCGGGCGGCAAGGCCAAGGCCGACATCAGGTCCCACGCCATCAAGTGGATCCGCATCATGATCGACGACGCCAACTGGTATCCCCGCGAGCGCTACGGCGATCTGCTGGTGACCGCCGGCTTCGAGACCGTCGACGTCCGCTCGATCCGGGACAACGTCTACGAGCAGTGGCGGCAGTACCACGTGCGCCGGGTGCAGGACCCGGCCTTCCAGCGCCGTTCCAGCAAGCTCTTCTACAAGATGGTCGCGGTAGCGCACCGCGACCAGGACCTGCTCACCGAGGAGCTCAAGTCGCTCGACTACGTGGTCGCCTCGGCCCGCAAGCCGGCCCTGTGACCACCGGCGGTCCGTGCCCTTGAGCGGGCACGGACCGCGCCCGTCGAACGCAGCCCCGCCGGTCCGCATCCGCCGCGCGGTTCCCTGCCCCGCAGGGCCCGCGGGCGCCGTTCCCGAAGGCGTTCCATGGCCAGCAACGAGGACAAGCTCCGCTCGTATCTGAAGGCGGTCACCGCCGACCTCCAGCAGACCCGGCAGCGGCTCCAGGCGATGGAGCAGCGCGAGCACGAACCGATCGCGGTGATCGGGATGGCCTGCCGCTATCCCGGCGGGGCGGTGTCCCCGGACGCCCTGTGGGAGCTGGTGGCGACGGGCCGGGACACGATCGGTGAGTTCCCCGCCGACCGTGGCTGGGACCTTCGGGCCATGTTCGACGCCGACCCCGACCGGGCCGGCACGAGCTACGCCCGCCGCGGCGGGTTCCTCTACGACCTGCCGGAGTTCGACGCCGAGTTGTTCGGGGTGTCGCCGCGCGAGGCCATGGCGATGGACCCGCAGCAGCGGCTGCTGCTGGAACTGGCCTGGGAGGCGCTGGAGCGGGCCGGGCTCGCGGCCGACCGGCTACGAGGATCGGCCACCGGCGTGTTCGCGGGGGCGTCGGCGGCGGACTACGGGCCGCGGCTGCACGAGGCGAGCGGCGGCGCCGAGGGCTATGTGCTGACCGGGACCACGCCCAGCGTCGTCTCCGGACGGATCGCCTACACGCTCGGGCTCGAAGGGCCGGCGCTGACCGTGGACACGGCCTGCTCGTCCTCACTGGTGGCGGTGCATCTCGCGGCGCGGGCGCTGCGCCGCGGGGAGTGCGGGCTGGCGCTGGCGGGCGGCGCGACGGTGATGTCGACGCCGGGCATGTTCGTGGAGTTCTCACGGCAGCGCGGACTGGCCTCCGACGGACGCTGCAAGTCGTTCTCCGACGACGCCGACGGCACCGGCTGGGCCGAGGGGGCGGGCCTGCTCGTCCTCGAACGGCTCGGTGACGCCCAGGCGAACGGACATCCGGTGCTCGCCGTCATCCGGGGCAGCGCGGTCAACTCCGACGGCGCGTCCAACGGGCTCACCGCGCCCAACGGCCCCTCCCAGCAGCGGGTCATCGCACAGGCCCTGGCCGACGCCCGGCTCACCGCACGGCAGATCGACGCGGTCGAGGCGCACGGCACCGGCACGACCCTGGGCGACCCGATCGAGGCGCAGGCGCTGCTCGCGACGTACGGGCGGGCGCACTCGGCCGAACAGCCGCTGTGGCTGGGGTCGGTGAAGTCCAATATCGGGCACACCCAGGCCGCGGCCGGTGTGGCGGGCATCATCAAGATGGTGCAGGCCCTGCGGTACGGCCGTCTGCCGCGCACCCTGCACGCCGAGCGTCCCTCCCGGCACGTCGACTGGACGTCGGGCGGAGTGGCGCTGCTGGCGGACGACACCCCGTGGCCCGCCACGGACCGGCCCCGGCGCGCCGCGGTCTCGGCCTTCGGCATCAGCGGCACGAACGCGCACGTCGTCCTGGAGCAGGCACCCCGGCCGGTGGACCCGGAGGGCGACGGGCACGCGGCGAGCCCCGCGGAGCCGGTCGACGGGCAGCGCGCGCGGGCCACCGCAGGCCAGGCGGCCCGGCCTGCGTCGGCGGAACCCGGACGGCGGGCGGACGCCGACCCCGCCCCCCGGACCGCGCTGTGGGTGCTGTCCGCCCGTTCGCAGGAGGCGTTGCGCGCCCGGGCCGTCGAGTTGGCGGACGCCGTGCGCGGTGCGTCCGGCCCTGCGGTCGCCGACGTGGGGTGGTCGCTGGCCACGACCCGGGCGGCGTTCGAGGACCGCGCCGTGGTGCTGGGGGCCGGCCGGGGCGACCTCGTCGAGGGCCTCGACGCGCTGGCCGTGGACGGTACCTCGCCGCGGCTGGTGCGCGGGAGGGCCGTTGCCGGTGCGGCGCGCCCGGTGTTCGTCTTCTCCGGTCAGGGCTCGCAGTGGTCCGGCATGGCGGTCGCGCTGTGGGAGGCCGAGCCGGTGTTCGCCTCGTGGATGCGGCGCTGCGGCGAGGCCCTCGCCCCGCACACCGGCTGGGAGCTGCGGAGCATGCTGGACACCCCCGCGGACGACGCCCGCTGGGGCCGTGACGACGTCGTACAGCCGCTGCTGTGGGCGGTGATGGTGTCGCTGGCCGAGCTGTGGCGGCACCACGGGGTCGAGCCGGCCGCGGTCGTGGGGCATTCCCAGGGCGAGTTCGCCGCGGCGGTGGCGGCGGGTGCGCTGTCCCTGGAGGACGGCGCCCGGCTGGTGGCCGCGCGCGGCAGGGTCGTGGGCTCACTGGCCGGGCGCGGCGCCATGGCGTCGGTGGCGCTGCCCGCCGCGGAGGTGGAGGGCCAACTGGCCGAGCGGGGTGGTGAGATCGGTGTGGCGGCCGTCAACGGACCGTCGGCCACGGTGATCGCGGGTGCCTGCGACGCCGTGGAGGACTATCTGGCGCACTGCGCGCGGCAGGGGGTGCGGGCCCGGCGGGTGCCCATCGCGTACGCCTCGCACTCGGCGCTGGTCGAGCCCGTGCGCGAGGAGCTGCTGCGCGAGCTGTCCGGGGTCACCGCGCGGGCCGGTTCGGTGCCGTTCTGCTCGACCGTCACCGGGGATCTGCTGCCCACGGAGACGCTGGACGCCGCCTACTGGTACCGCAATCTGCGTTCCCCGGTGCTCTTCGCGCGGGCGGTGGAGCGGCTGCTGGACGCGGGACACACCGTGTTCCTGGAGATGAGCCCCCACCCGGTGCTGGCGCCGGCCGTGGAGGAGTGCCTCGACGCGGCCGGCACGGACGGCCGGGCGCTGGGCACGCTGCGCCGCGGCGAGGGCGGTGAACCGCGGTTCCGGCAGGCTCTCGCCGAGGCCTGGACGGCCGGTGTGGTGCCCGACTGGCGGACCCTGTTCCCCGCCGCGCGGACCGTGCCCGTGCCCACCTACCCGTTCCGGCGCCGCCGCTACTGGCTCGCCGACCGGGTCGAGGGCGGCCCGCGTCCGGATCGCGGGCACGACGACGCGCGGTTGTGGGAACTGGTGGCGCGGGCCGACGCCGCCGCCCTGCGGCGGGAGCTGCCCGGGGTGGGCGAGCAGGCGCTGAGCGAGGTCGTCCCGGCACTGCGCGAGTGGCGCGCCCGCACCCGCGCCGACGACGCACTCGCCGAGCTGCGCCACGAGGTGGTGTGGCGCCCCGTCACCGAACGGCCGGTGCCGGGCCCGGCCGGGCACTGGCTGCTGGTGACCCCGGGCGCACCGGCCGGGGAACGTGCGGCCGGCTGGGCCGAGGCGGCGCGCGCCGCCCTGACCGCCCGGGGCGCGCGGGTCACGGTGGTGGAGCTGACCGGTCTGGGACCGGACGACCGCGCGGCGATCGCGCGGCGCGTGGCCCGGGTGTCGGCGGACGGGCCGGTCGAGGGCATCCTGTCGCTGCTGGCGCTGGCCGAGCGGCCGCATCCGGCGCACGGCGCGCTGCCGTCCGGCGTGGCCGGCCTGCTCGGGCTCGTGCAGGCCCTGGCCGACCTCGCGTCGAGCGTTCCGCTGTGGTCGTTGACGTGTGCTGCGGTGAGCGCCTTCGACGGTGATCCGCTGCTGCATCCGGTCCAGGCGCAGACCTGGGGACTGGGCCGGGTGGTGGCTCTGGAGCAGCCGCAGGTGTGGGGCGGTCTGATCGATCTGCCGCCGGAGCCCGGCGCCGAGGAGTGGCAGGGGCTGTGCACCGTCCTGGCGGGCGGGGCCGGTGCGGAGGACCAGCTCGCGATCCGTCCGGGCGGCACCCGGGTCCGCCGGCTGGTGCCCGCCCCGGTGCCCGCCGGGGGCCCGGTGTGGCGGCCGGGCGGCACGGTCGTGGTCACCGGCGGCTCCGGCGCACTGGCACCGCACCTGGCGCGCTGGCTCGCCGACGGCGGCGCCGAGCACGTCGTCCTGGCCAGCCGTCGGGGGCCCGACGCACCCGGTCACGCGCCGCTCGACCACGAACTCGCCGCGCACGGCACCCGGGTGACGGCGCTGTCCTGCGACGTCACGGACCGGGAGTCGGTGCGGGCGCTGCTGCGGGAGGCCGCCGAGCTGGGCGGCCCGGTGCGGGCTGTGGTGCACGCGGCCACCGCGACGCGGCTCGCGCGGCTGACCGACACCGGTGCCGCCGAACTGGCGGACGTGCTGGCGGCGAAGACGCTCGGAGCGGTGCACCTGGCGGAGCTATCGGACCAGGACAGTCCGCCTCAGCTGGTCTTCTTCTCCTCCATCGCCGCCGTCTGGGGCAGCGGCGAGCACGGCGCGTACGCCGCGGCCAACGCCTTCCTCGACGCATACGCCGAGCGGTTGCGGCAGCGTGGCCGCGCGGCCACGGCGGTCGCCTTCGGCGCGTGGCGCAGCGACGAACTGCCCGAGGAACTGAACGAGGTCCAGCTGGAGCGGCAGGGGCTGCCCCTGCTGGAGCCCGGTCTCGCGCTGGCCGGGCTCGGCCGGGAACTGGCCGCCGGCGGCGGACGTCCGGTGGCCCTGGTCGACGTGCGCTGGGAGACCTTCGCGCCGGTGTTCGCCTCGGCCCGGCCCCGGCCACTGCTCGACGGGATTCCCGCGGTGCGCGCCGCGCTGGAGCGGGCCGCGCACCCGTGGACCGTGGCCGCCGACGGCGGCGAGGAGCGGGTACGGCGGCTGGCCCGGCTGCCCGAGGCGGCGCGCGCCCGGGAGGTGCTGGACGTGGTGACCGCCGAGGTGTCCGCGGTGCTGGGCCACTCCCCCGCGGACCGGCCCGCCGCGGACCGGACGTTCAAGGAGCTGGGGTTCGACTCTCTCACCGCGGTGGGCCTGCGCAATCGGTTGCGCGCGGCGACCGGGCTGCCGCTGCCCGTGACCCTCGTCTTCGACCATCCCAGCCCGCGGGCGCTGGCCCGGTTCCTGACGGGCCGTCTGGGCGAGGACGGCGGGCGTCCGCCCGCCGGGTCGGTGCACGAGGAACTGGACCGACTGACCGCCGCCCTGGAAGGCGCGCCCGTGGCGGCCGGGGATCGGACGGCCGTGCGCGACCGGCTGCTGGCGCTGGCCGACACGCTCGCCCCGCCGTCTCCCGGTGGCAGTCCGGGCGGCGCCGACGCGGACCTCGACGAGGTCAGCACCGACGACCTGCTGAAGATCATCGACCACGAGTTCGGAACCGACGGTATCGGCGTCGACTGAACCCGACCCGACGGAACGTCACCGGAGCCGGAAGCGGCGGACGGAAGGAGCTGTCCCGGCCATGGCCGAGGAAGACAAGCTGCGCGACTACCTCAAGCGGCTCACAGCCGATCTGCGCCGGACCACCCGCAGGCTCCGGGAGTTGGAGGAGCAGCGGCGGGAGCCGGTCGCGGTGGTCGGCATGGCCTGCCGCTACCCCGGCGGCGTGGGGTCGCCGAAGGAGCTGTGGGATCTGCTGCGGGACGGCCGGGACGCCGTCGCGCCGATGCCCGCGAACCGTGACTGGCACCTGGACGACCACTTCCACCCCGACCCCGGCCGGCCTCACACCTCGTACGTGCGGGAGGGCGGGTTCCTGGACGACGTGTCCGGGTTCGACGCGGCCTTCTTCGGGATCTCGCCGCGCGAGGCCCTCGCCATGGATCCGCAGCAGCGGCTGCTGATGGAGCTGGCCTGGGAGAGCGCGGAGCGGGCCGGTATCGATCCGCACGCGCTGCGCGGCACCCGTACCGGCGTGTTCGTCGGCAGCAACCCCACCGAGTACGGCGGGTTCCTCGGGGACGCCCCGGCCGGTGTCGGCGGGCATCTGCTCACCGGCACGGTCCTGAGTGTGCTGTCCGGCCGCCTCGCCTACACCCTCGGCCTGGAGGGGCCCGCGGTGAGCGTGGACACGGCCTGTTCCACCTCGCTGACCGCGGTGCACCTGGCGGTGCAGGCGCTGCGCCGCGGGGAGTGCTCGATGGCGCTGGCCGGCGGGGCGACGGTGTTCTCGACGATCGGGCCGTTCACCGAGATGAGCCGGCAGCGGGTGCTGGCCGCGGACGGCCGGTGCAAGGCCTTCGGCGCCGGCGCCGACGGCATGGGCATGTCCGAGGGCGCGGGCCTGGTGCTGCTGGAGCCGCTGGGCGAGGCCCGCCGCAAGGGGCACCGGGTGCTGGCGGTGATCCGGGGCAGCGCGGTCAACTCCGACGGTTCCTCGAACGGGCTGACGGCGCCCAGCCGGCACGCCCAGGAGAAGGTGATCCGGGCCGCCCTGGCCGACTCGGGGCTGACCGCCGCCGACGTGGACGTGGTCGAGGCGCACGGCACCGGGACCGAACTGGGTGATCCGATCGAGGCCCTGGCGCTGCTGGCCACGTACGGCCGTGGCCGCGGCGCCTCGGGGGCGCCCCTGTGGCTGGGCTCGGTGAAGTCGAACATCGGGCACACCCAGGCGGCCGCGGGTGTGGCCGGACTGATCAAACTGGTGCTGGCGCTGGAGCACGAGGAACTGCCCCGCACCCTGCACGCGCGTACGCCCAGCCCGCACATCGAGTGGGATCCCGCGGCGCTGGCTCTGCTGAACGAGCCGGTGCCGTGGCGGGAGAACGGCCGTCCGCGGCGCGCGGCGGTGTCGGCGTTCGGTATCAGCGGGACCAACGCGCACGTGATCGTCGAGCAGGCGCCCGCCGCCGACGAGGAGGAGCCGTCGGCCGCCGGCACGCCCCGCTCCGGCGCCGCGGGCACGGGCCGGGCCCCGGCCCCGCCCTGGCTGCTCTCCGGGGCGAGCGCGGACGGGCTGCGGGCGCAGGCCGCGCGGCTGGCCGACCGGCTGCGCGCCCACCCGGAGCCGGCCGACGACGATGTGGCGCACGCGCTGGCGACGGGCCGGGCCGCGCTCGGGCATCGCGCGGTGCTGCTGGGCCGCGACCGCCGCGAGTTACTGACCCAGTTGGACGCCCTCGGCCGGGGCGAGTCGGCCGCCGGGCTGGTCACGGGCGTCCGGCAGTCCGGACGTACGGCGTTCCTCTACTCGGGGCAGGGCAGTCAGCGTCCCGGTACGGGAAGGGAGTTGTACAGGGCGTTCCCGGAGTTCACCGAGGCGCTGGACGAGGTGTGCGCGGCGCTGGACGAGCATCTCGACGTACCCGTACGCGAGGTGCTGTTCGCCGAGGCCGGTACCGAACGCGCCGCCCTGCTCGACCACACCCTGTACACACAGCCGGCCCTGTTCGCCGTGCACACCGCGCTGACGCGTCTGCTTCTGGCGTGGGGTGTCCGGCCTGATCACCTCATCGGGCATTCGGTCGGCGAACTCTCCGCCGCCCATCTCGCCGGGGTCCTGCCGCTGCCGGTGGCCGCCGACATGGTCGCCACCCGCGCCAAACTCCTCAACACCCTCCCCGCGGGCACCGGCATGCTCGCCGTCGCCTCCGGACCCGAGCCGCTCGCGGAACACCTCGCACGGCATCCGCGGGTCGAGCTCGCCGCCCATAACGCGCCCGCCGCCACCACCCTCGCCGGGCCCACCGACGAACTCGACCAGATCGCCGCCGAGTTGACGGCCGCCGGGCTCCGCACCCGGACCCTGAAAGTCGCCCACGCCTTCCACAGCGCCCACACCGACCCCGTCCTGAAGGCCTACAGCGACCACCTGGCCGCACTCTTCGCCCGCCACACCCTCGGCGTCGCCGAGATCCCGGTGATCTCCAACGTCACCGGCACCCCCGCCACCCCCGACCAGCACCACGACCCCGCCTACTGGGCCCACCACATCCGCCGACCCGTCCACTTCCACCAAGGCATCACCCACCTCCTCGGCCAAGGTGTCACCGCCTTCCTGGAGTTGGGTCCGGACAGCACCCTCAGTCCCCTGGTCCAAGCTGTCCTCGACCGTGCCGACCCGGCGGCGGAGGGCCCCGAGCCGGTCGTCGTGACGTCGGCCCAGCGGCGTGACCACGCCGAGGCCCCGGCCCTTCTGACGGCGGTCGCACGGCTGCACGCGCACGGTGCGGACGTCGACTGGCGCCCCCTGTTCGCCGGCCGGGACGTCCGTCCGGTCGACCTGCCCACCTACGCGTTCCAGCGGCGCGCGTACTGGCTGGCTCCGCCCGCACCGACGGCCGCACAGCCGGGGGTACGGCCCACCCGCCACCCCCTGCTGGGCGCGGTCCTGGAGGTCGCGGACCCGGAGCGGCCGGGCACGGTGTTCACCGGCCGGATCAGCACCCGCGCGGCCGACTGGCCGGCCGACCACGTGCTCGGCGACTCGGTGGTGCTGCCGGGCACGGCCACGCTGGAGATCGTCCTGTGCGCCGCCCGGCACGCGGGGGGCGCACACGTCGAGGAACTGACCCTGCGTGCCCCGGTGGTGGTGCCGGACGGCGGCGCCGTCGAGATCCAGGTGGGCATGGGCGCGCCGAGCGCCGACGGCCGCCGCGCGCTGACCGTCTCCACCCGCCCCGAGCCGGACGCCGTCGACGACGCCACCGAGCCGGACGGCGATGACACGGAGTGGACCCTGCACGCCACAGCCACCCTCGCGGCCGGGCCGCCCGACGCCCCGGCACAGTGGCACGACGGCGGCGTCTGGCCCCCCGCGGGCGCGACGGCCGTCCCGGTGGAGGACCTCTACGAGCGGCTGCACGACCGCGGGATGCGTTTCGGCCCGGCCTTCCGCTCGCTGCGCGCCGTCTGGCGGCAGGGCGATCACCTCTACGCCGATCTGGCCCTGCCCGAGGGCCGCGACACCGACCTGGAGGAGTACGGCGTCCACCCGGCCCTGCTGGACGGCGCGTTGCACACGATGGGCGTACTGGACGCGGCGGGCACGGATCTGCGGCTGCCGTTCGCCTGGTCCGGCGTACGGCTCCTGGGGCGGGCCGGGGCCGCCCGGTTGCGCGCCCGGGTGACACCGACCGGCCCGGACACCCTGGCCCTGGACCTCGCCGGCGTCGACGGCACCCCGGTCCTCCGGGCGGACGAGGTGACACTGCGCCCGGTACCGGCGGGGGGCCTGGGCGCCGTCCCGGATCCGCTGTACGGGGTGGAGTGGCGGGTACTCGGCGAGTCCGAGGCCCGGGCGGCGGCACCGGCCGCGCTGCGGGAGACGGAGCTCGAAGCGTCCGCCGAGCCGCCCCTCGACACGGACGGCCCCGGCACCCTCGTCGTGCGCTGCCCGGCGGGCAGCGGGCACGGGGAGGCCGCCACCGCCGAACGGGCGCGCGCCACCGCGGCCCGCGCGCTGGCCTTCCTCCAGAACTGGCTCGCCGACGACCGGTCCGCCGAGAGCCGCCTCGTGATGGTCACCCGCGGAGCGGTGGGCACGGGCCCGCGGGAGGACGCGCCCGCGCTGGACACGGCCCCGCTGTGGGGCCTGCTGCGGTCTGCGCAGTCCGAGCACCCGGGCCGGATCGTGCTGATCGACGACGACCCCGCCGACCGGGCCTCCGGTCGCGTCCCGGTGGCCGAAGCGGTGCGCCGCGCGCTCGCCGCCGACGAGCCGCAACTCGCCATCCGCGGCGACCGGCTCCTCGTCCCCCGGCTCGCCCGGCTCACCCCGGACAGCACGACGCCGGCCCTGGACCCCGAAGGCACGGTCCTCGTCACCGGAGCGAGCGGCGCGCTCGGCGGCCAGGTCGCCACCCACCTGGCGACCACGCACGGGGTACGCCGGCTGCTGCTGGTCAGCCGGCGCGGCGCGGCCGCCGAGTCCGCTCCGGCGCTGCGCGACGCACTCACCGCGCTCGGCGCCGAGGTGACCTTCGCGGCCTGTGACATCGCCGACCCGCGGGCGCTCGCCGACACGCTGGCGCTGATCCCGCCGGAGCATCCGCTCACCGCCGTGGTACACGCGGCGGGCGTCCTGGACGACGCGACCGTCACCGAACTGACACCCCATCAGCTCGATGCCGTACTGCGGCCGAAGGCCGACGGCGCCTGGCACCTGCACCGGCTGACGGCGGACCGGCCCCCGGCGGCCTTCGTGCTGTTCTCCTCGTTCGCCTCGGTGATCGGCACCCCCGGCCAGGCCAACTACGCCGCCGCCAACAGCTTCCTCGACGCCCTCGCCCAACACCGCCGGGCCCGAGGACTGCCCGCCGTCAGCCTCGCCTGGGGCCTGTGGGACCAGGGCGGGATGGGCGAGGGCCTGGACCGGGCGGGACGAGCCCGGATCGCCCGCGCCGGCGTCCGCGCGATGCCCGCGGACCGGGCCCTGGCACTGCTGGACGCGGCGCTGCGCAGCCCGGCCGCGCTGACCGCGCCGGTACTCCTGGACCGGCAGGCGCTGCGCGCGCAGGTCCGCACCGCGACCCTGCCCGCCGTCCTGCGGGCCCTGGCACCCGTGCCCTCACCGGCCGGCGGGCTCTCGGCGGACACCCGACCGGAGGCCGCCCCCACCGGGTCGGGCAGCAGCGCGCTCGGCGGACCCGAGCGGGACCGCGCGCTGCTCGCACTGGTGCGCCGAACCGCCGCGCTGGTGCTCAACCTCCCCGAGGGCGAGTCGGTGAGCCCCGGCCAGTCCTTCCGTGACCTGGGATTCGACTCGCTCACCGCGGTCGACATGCGCAACCAGCTGAGCGCCGAGACGGGACGACGCCTGCCGGCCACGGCGGTCTTCGACCATCCCACGCCCCAGGCGCTCGCCGACTGGCTGGGGACCGAACCGTCCGATGCCGCCCCGGCCGTGACGCGACCGGTGGCCGGCCCCCGCCCACCGGACGACGACCCGATCGCCGTGGTCGCCATGGCCTGCCGCTACCCCGGCGGCGTGGACTCGCCCGACGCCCTGTGGGATCTGCTGCGCCGGGGCGGGGAGGGGATCAGCACCTTCCCCGACAACCGCGGCTGGCCCGTCGAGGCGATCTTCGACCCGAGCGGCGAACGGCCCGGCACGACGTACACGCGCGCCGGCGCCTTCCTGCACGAGGCCGACCGGTTCGACGCGGAGTTCTTCGGCGTCTCGCCGCGCGAGGCGGCCTCCATGGACCCGCAGCAGCGGCTGCTGCTGGAACTGTGCTGGGAGACGCTGGAGAGTGCGGGCATCCCCGCCGACCGGCTCCGCGGCTCGGCCACCGGCGTCTTCGCCGGGATCATGTACAGCGACTACGGCGGCCGACTGCTGCTGCGCACCCCCGCCGAGTACGAGGGGTACGTCGGCAACGGCAGCGCTCCGAGCGTGGCCTCCGGGCGGATCGCCTACACCTTCGGGTTCGAGGGGCCCGCGCTGACCGTCGACACGGCCTGCTCCTCCTCCCTGGTCGCGCTGCACCTGGCCGCTCAGTCGCTGCGCAACGGCGAGTGTGAACTGGCCCTGGCGGGCGGCGCCACGGTGATGGCCACCCCGGCGGTCTTCGTGGAGTTCTCCCGGCAGCGCGGACTCGCGCCCGACGGCCGCTGCAAGTCCTTCTCCGACACGGCCGACGGCACGGGCTGGGGCGAGGGCGCCGGCCTGCTGCTGCTGGAACGGCTGTCCGACGCGCAGCGCAACGGTCACCCGGTGCTGGCGGTGCTGCGCGGCTCGGCGGTCAACCAGGACGGCGCGTCCAACGGTCTGACCGCCCCCAACGGCCCCGCCCAGCAGCGCGTCATCCAGCAGGCGCTGCACAACGCCCGGCTGACGGCGGCCGAGGTGGACGCGGTCGAGGCCCACGGCACGGGCACCACCCTCGGCGACCCCATCGAGGCACAGGCGCTGCTGGCGACCTACGGGCGGGACCACACACCCGAACAGCCGCTGTGGCTGGGGTCGGTCAAGTCCAACCTGGGGCACACGCAGGCCGCGGCCGGTGTCGCGGGCGTGATCAAGATGATCCTGGCCCTGCGCCACGGCGTGCTGCCGCGCACACTGCACGCCGGCCGGCCCTCGCGCCATGTCGACTGGGAGACCGGGGCCGTCGCACTGCTCACCGAGGAACGACACTGGCCACGGACCGGGGTGGGAGGACCGGCGGAACGACCGCGGCGGGCCGGTGTGTCGGCCTTCGGGATCAGCGGGACGAACGCACACGTGATCGTGGAGGAGGCACCACCGGGGGACGGGAGCGGGGCGGCAGGGGACACCGGCCAGGGCTTCGGTACGGAGGGGGCGCCCGGCAGCGGCTTCGCCGGTGAGCGGCCCGAGAGCGTCGGCTCCGAAACCGACCCCACCGGCGACCGGCCCGTGGCAGCGGTGCCCGATCCTGTCGTGCCGTGGCTGGTCTCCGGGGCGACCCCCGGCGGGCTGAGTGCCCAGGCCGGGCGACTGGCGGAACACCTCCGGACGCGCCCCGAGCTGGATCCGCACGACGTGGCCTGGTCGCTCGCGTCCCGCCGCACCGCCCTGCCGTACCGCGCCACGGTGCTCGGCCGGGACCGTACGGAACTCCTCGACGGACTACGGACGGTGGCCCGGGGCCGGTCGGCGCCCGCCGCCGGGGTGATCCGCACGGAGAGGGAGCCGAAACCGGGCGGGCTGGTGTTCATGTACTCCGGCCAGGGCAGCCAGCGGCCCGGCATGGGCGCGCAACTGTACGACGCGCTCCCGGTGTTCGCCGACGCGCTGGACGAGGTGTGCGCCGCGCTGGACGAGCATCTCGACGTACCCGTACGCGAGGTGCTGTTCGCCGAGGCGGGCAGCGAACGCGCGGAGCTGCTGAACCAGACGCTGTACACCCAGACCGGCCTGTTCGCCCTGCACGTGGCACTCACCCGGCAACTGCGGGCCTGGGGAGTCCGTCCGGACCATCTGATCGGCCACTCCATCGGCGAACTCTCCGCCGCCCACGTCGCCGGCGCCCTGTCCCTCACCGCCGCCGCCCGCCTCGTCGCCACCCGTGCCTCGCTGATGCAGCGGCTTCCGCGGCACACCGGCGGGATGCTGGCCGTGCAGGCGGGCCCGGACACCCTCGCCGCCCCTCTGGAACGGCATCCCGAAGCGGAGATCGCCGCGTACAACTCCCCCACGGCGACCGTGCTGGCCGGGCCGGTCCCGGCCCTGACCGCACTCGCCGAGGAGCTGCGGGCCGCCGGCATCCGCACCCGTGTCCTCAAGGTCGGTCATGCCTTCCACTCCGCCCAGATGGACGCCGTCCTGGACGAGTTCACCCGCGCCGCGGGGCAACTGCCCCCTGTGCCGCCGACCCTCCCGGTCGTCTCGAACGTCACCGGCACCGAGGCCACGGCGGAACAGCTCACCGACCCCGCCTACTGGTCCGAGCACATCCGCCGCCCGGTCCGCTTCCAGCAGGGCATCACCCACCTGCTCGGGGAGGGTGCCACCACGTTCCTGGAGATCGGTCCCGACGCCACGTTGACGGCCCTGACCCGGACGATCCTGCCGAGCGAAGACCCGTACGCTGCGATGGCGGCGCTGCGACCGGCCCGAACGACCGCAGCGCCGGCTCCCGACGAACCCACGGCGCTGTCGTACGCCCTGGCCACCCTCCACGCTCACGGCTCGGGCCCCGACTGGACGGACGTCCTGCGCCCCGCCCGGCCCGTGGACCTGCCCACGTACGCCTTCCAGCACCGGCGCCACTGGATCGACCCGGTGGACCCTGAGGACCCGGCGCGGGACCGTGCGACGGCCGCGGCGCGGTCCGGCCCCCACTACCGGACGACTTGGAACCGACTGCCGCGCGGCGGCGGCGCCCGCCTGGAGGGGACCTGGCTGCTGGTCGTACCGCAGGACGGACGCGCGGGCGAATGGGCCGAGTTCTGCGCCCGCGCCCTGCGCGACGCCGGGGCGCGGGTCGCCCTCCTGGAGACCGACCCGAGCAGGACGGAGCGGGCGGAACTGACCGGTCGTATCACCGCCCTGGTCGCGGAGGAGGCCGGCACGGCCCGTGACGGCGTCGCAGGGGTGCTGTCCTTGCTCGCCGTGGGCGGGGAACCGGCCGTGGGCGAGGAACCGGCCGTGGACGGGAAGCTGTCTGCGGGCGGCCATGGCGTGCCGGCCGGGCTCACCGCCACGATCGCCCTCACGCAGGCCCTCGGCGACGCGGGCGTCGAGGCTCCTCTGTGGGCCGTCACCCGGCAGGCCGTCTCCGTGGACGAGGACGATGCCCTCGCCGACCCGGACGCGGCGCTGGTGTGGGGCTTCGGCCGGGTCGCGGCACTCGAAGTCCCCGGCCGGTGGGGCGGGTTGATCGACCTGCCCGCCGCCGCGGAAGACCTCGGTGCGCGCGGACGGCAGGACCTCGTCGGCGTACTGGGGGCGCCGGACACGGGGAGCGCGACCGACGGACCGGCCCCCGAGGACCAGATCGCCCTGCGGGCCGACGGCACGCGAGTACGGCGGGTCAGGCGTACGACACCGCGGACGCCGGTGTCCACGTCCCCTTCCGCCCTCGCGTCGCCGTCCGAGGTCGCGCCCGACGCGGCGGCCACGTCGGTGGACTGGCCCTGGCCGCCCCGCGGCACCATTCTCATCACCGGCGGCACCGGCGGTCTCGGCGCCCATACGGCCCGATGGCTGGCCGCGAACGGCGCCGAGCACCTGCTGCTGGTGAGCCGCCGCGGTCCGGACGCCCCCGGCGCCGACACCTTGCGGACCGAACTCACCGCGGCGGGCTCCGCCGTGACCATCAGCGCCTGCGATGTCGCCGACCGGGCGGCGCTCGCCGCGCTGCTGGACACCGTACCGACCGAGACCCCGCTCTCGGCGGTGGTCCACACGGCAGGCGTCAGCGTCGACCGCGCCCTGGACGAACTGGACGCCCGACACCTGGCGGATGTGCTCGGCCCGAAGACCGCGGCGGCCCGCCATCTGCACGAGCTGACCCGGCAACGGGACGGAGCCGACCGGTTGAGCGCCTTCGTGCTGTTCTCCTCGACCGCCGGGGTGTGGGGCAGCGGTGGGCAGAGCGCGTACGCCGCCGCGAACGCCTACCTCGACGCGCTCGCCGAGCACCGCCGCGCTCTCGGTCTGCCCGCCACCGCGGTCGCGTGGGGCGCCTGGAGCGGCGGCGGTATGGCCGACACCGAGGAGACCACGCGACGCCTGCGCCGCCGCGGTGTCCGGGGCCTCGACCCGCGGGCCGCGGTGGCGGCGCTGGCCGACGCCGTACGCGGTCGAGAGACCCACCTCACCGTCGCCGACGTCGACTGGGCGACCTTCGCCCTGGCCTTCACCTCCCGCCGTCCCAGCGCACTGCTCGCCGAACTGCCGGACGTGCGCGAGGCGTTGGCGGCGACATCGGGCCGACACGGCCCCGCCGCAGACGGCCGACGGACGGACGAGGATCCCGGTACGCGACTGCGCGGGCGCCTGAGAGGGCTCTCGTCCGAGGAACGACAGCGCGTCCTGCTGGAGTTGGTCCGGACGCAGGTCGCCTCCGTGCTCGGGCACACCTCGCTGGACGGCGTGCGCCCGGGAAAACCGTTCAACGCCCTGGGCTTCGACTCGCTGACCGCCGTGGAGCTGCGCAACCGCGTCAATGCCGAAACGGGCCTGAGCCTTCCGACGACCGTGGTCTTCGACCATCCGACGCCGGACGCCCTCGCCGAGTGTCTACGCTCCGAACTCGGCGCCTCCGACGCCACCGGTCCCTCCCTACTGGCCGACCTCGAACGCCTGGACAGCGTGTTCACCGGCGACGCTCTGCGGGACGCGGAGACACGGCGCAGGGCCGAGGAGCGGCTGCGGGCGATGCTGCAACGGCTGGACGAGTCGTCGCCGTACCTGGGGCCTGACCAGAACGGGGCTGCCGTGGACGGTGCGGGCGCGAACGGAGCGGGCGGCGGCGCCCGCAGAGGCGTCCGTCATGGCTCCGGCGACGCGCCCGGTGACGGCTCCTTCGACGGTTCCGTCGCGCGGCAGGACCGCGATCTGGAGTCCGCCTCCGTCGACGACCTCCTCGACATCATCCAGACGGAGTTCGGCAAGTCGTGACTGCTGACGGCCACCGCGAGCCACCCCCTCGATCGTCCATGACCACCCCCGCCCCGCACCATTCCGCGCCTCGACAAGGAGCTTGCGCCCATGACTGACGAGCAGAGGCTTCTGGACAACCTGAAGTGGGTGACCGCGGAACTCCGCCAGGCCCGTCGCCGCCTCAGCGAGGTCGAGTCGAAGTCCACGGAGCCCATCGCCATCGTCTCCATGGCCTGCCGCTACCCCGGTGGGGTCGGCTCACCCGAGGACCTGTGGAACCTCGTGGCCGAGGGCCGCGACGGCATCACGGAGTTCCCCCTCGACCGCGGTTGGGCGGAGGACCTGTACGACCCCGACCCGGCCGCCGGCGGCAAGAGCTACACGCGGAGGGGTGCCTTCCTGGAGGGAGCGGACCGCTTCGACCCGGATCTCTTCGGCATCTCGCCCCGCGAGGCACTGGCCATGGACCCGCAGCAGCGGCTGCTGCTGGAGACGGCGTGGGAGGTGTTCGAGCGGGCGGGCCTGGACCCCACCGGGAGGAAGGGCACCGCGACCGGAGTCTTCGCCGGGCTCAACTCCCAGGATTATCTGCTCCGTCTGTACCGTGCCACCGACGATCTGGAGGGCTACGCGGCCACCGGCAGCGCGGGCAGTGTGGCCTCGGGCCGGGTGGCGTACACGTTCGGGCTCGAAGGCCCGGCGGTGACCGTGGACACCGCCTGCTCCTCCTCTCTCGTCGCCCTCCATCTGGCGATCCAGGCGCTGCGCAACGGTGAGTGCGACGCCGCGCTCGCCGGTGGTGCCACGGTCATGACCAGCCCGTCCGCGTTCACCGTCTTCTCCCGTCAACGGGGTCTGGCGGCGGACGGCCGCTGCAAGGCGTTCGCCGAGGCGGCGGACGGCACCGGCTGGGGTGAGGGCGTCGGACTCCTGCTCCTGGAACGCCTGTCGGACGCGCAGCGCGAAGGCCACCCGATTCTCGCGGTCCTGCGTGGCTCGGCGGTCAACCAGGACGGCGCGTCCAACGGCCTGACCGCCCCCAACGGCCCCTCCCAGCGCAGGGTGATCGAGCGGGCGCTGACCAACGCGCGGTTGCGGCCGGGCCAGGTGGATGTCGTCGAGGCCCACGGCACGGGCACCACCCTCGGCGACCCCATCGAAGCCCAAGCCCTACTGGCGACTTACGGCCGGGAGCACTCCGCCGAACGACCGCTGTGGCTGGGCTCGGTGAAGTCCAACATCGGGCACACCCAGGCGGCGGCGGGTGTGGCCGGCGTGATCAAGATGGTGCAGGCGATGCGGCACGGGGTACTGCCGCCGACCCTGCATGTCGACCGTCCGTCGAGCCACGTGGACTGGAGCGCGGGGTCCGTCTCCCTGCTGACGGAGGCGCAGGAGTGGCCGGAGACGGGTGAGCCGCGTCGGGCGGCGGTGTCGTCGTTCGGCATGAGTGGGACGAACGCGCACGTGATCCTGGAAGCCGCACCGGAACCTGCGGAGGCGGAGGCACCGGAGCAGGGGCAGGAGCCGCAGTTCGGGCCGGTGCCGGTGGTGCTGTCCGCGCGGTCGGAGCGTGCGCTGGCCGATACGGCGGGCCGGTTGGCCGAGTTCGTGGACGCCCATCGGGAGGTGGAGGTCGGTCCGCTGGCCGCGCGGTTGTGGTCGGGGCGGGCGAAGCTGGAGCACCGCGCCGGGATCGTCACCGACAGTGTCGGGGAGCTGCGTGACGCCCTGACCGCTCTGGCCGAGGGAAGCGGTCATCCCGCGCTGGTGGTGGGGCCGGGCGTGGTGGAGCCGGGGAAGACCGTCTTCGTCTTCCCCGGGCAGGGCTCGCAATGGGCCGGCATGGGCCGCCGCCTGGCCGCCGAAGAGCCGCTCTTCGCCGCCCACCTGGCCGCATGCCAGCAGGAGCTGGCGCGCTGGTGCGACTGGGACCTGCTCGACGTCCTCGCCTCCGAGGACGAAGACGCCCTGGCGCGGGTGGATGTGGTGCAGCCCGCCCTGTTCGCCGTCATGACCGGCATCGCGCGGGTGCTGGAACACTACGGCGTCAGGCCCGACGCCGTGATCGGCCACTCCCAGGGCGAGATCGCCGCCGCCCACATCGCCGGAGCACTCACCCTGGCGGACGCCATCGCCGTGGTCACCCTGCGAGCCCAGGCCATCAGGCAACTCGCCGGCACCGGCACCATGGCCTCCCTCCCCCTGCCCGCTTCGGAGCTCACCGACCTGCCCGACGGGGTCCACCTCGCCGCCGTCAACGGACCGGCCACCACCGTCCTGGCCGGCGAAACGGTTGCACTGACGGCACTCGTCGAGGCCTACCAACAGGACGATGTCCGGGCCCGCCTCATCCCCGTCGACTACGCCTCACACACCCCCGCCGTCGAAGCCCTGCGCGAAACCATCCTCACCGACCTCACCCACCGCGCCCAGATCCAGCCGCTCCCACCCACGATTCCCTTCTACTCCACCCACACCGGCAGCCTGCTGCCCGACGACCGGCCCCTGGACGGCGCCTACTGGGTCGACAACCTCCGCCACCCCGTCCACTTCCACACGACGGCTCTCCAACTCCTCGACGACGGCCACCACACCTTCATCGAGACCAGCCCCCACCCGGTGCTCGCCGCGGCCCTCGCCGACACCCTCGCCGCACA
This sequence comes from Streptomyces sp. NBC_00019, assembly GCF_045041015.1. Classification (NCBI taxonomy): domain Bacteria; kingdom Bacillati; phylum Actinomycetota; class Actinomycetes; order Kitasatosporales; family Streptomycetaceae; genus Streptomyces; species Streptomyces sp. NBC_00019. The sequence continues at coordinate 8,313,534 of NZ_CP108302.1, read as the reverse complement.
CCCGGCAGACGCCCACCACTACCCCACCCTCACCCGCAACAACGACAACACCGCCCGACTGCTGACCACCCTCACCAACCTCCACACCCACCACCACGGCATCGACCTGGCCCAGCACCTGCCCACCACACCGCACCACGGCCTGGACCTGCCGACGTATCCCTTCCAGCACCAGCCCTACTGGCTCCAAACCCCCACCCAGCTCACCGACGCCAGCGACCTGGGACTCACGGCCGTCGACCATCCGCTGCTCAGCACCGCCACCCAGCTCGCCGACACCAACAGCACCGTCCTGTCCGGACGCATCGCACTGAAGACCCACCCCTGGCTCGCCGATCACGCCGTGTCCGGCACGGTCCTGCTGCCTGGCACGGCTCTGGTCGACCTGGCTCTGCACGCCGGGGACCACACCGGAGCCACCCACCTCGACGAACTCACCCTCCACACACCCCTCGTCCTGGACGACACAACCAGCCGCGACCTCCAAGTCACCACCACTCCCGAGGCGAGCGGATGGCAGATCACCATCCACTCCCGCCCCCACACCGACGAACCGGACACCGCCAACTCCGAATGGGTATGCCACGCCACCGGCACCCTCACCACGTCACATGAACAGGCCCAGCCCCTCACCCAGTGGCCGCCTGTCGGGACACGACCAGTCGACGTTTCCAGTCTTTACCGTCAATTGGCCGTCAGTGGTTACGAGTACGGGCCGGTCTTCCAGGGCGTCACTTCGGTCTGGGCCCAATCCGACGGCACTTTGCATGCCGAAGTGGCACTGACCGACTCAGCTGATCCCACCGGACACACCATCCACCCGGCTCTCCTCGACGCAGCCCTCCACCCCCTCGCGACAGCGGCAGAGACAGGCAGTGAGGTGCGCCTGCCGTTCGCCTGGACCGGTGTCACCGTGCACGCCACCGGCGCCACCCACCTGCGCGTCACCCTCACCACCACCGGCAACGATGTATCGCTCCAGGCCTGGGACCCCACCGGCGCCCCTGTCGCCACCGTGAACACGCTCGCCACCCGCCCCATCGACCCGGCATCACTGCAGAAGACGGCGGATGCTGGAATCCGCAACAGCCTCTTCCACCTGACCTGGAAGCCGATCCAAGCAGGCTCTGAGGTCGTGGACCCGGACCAGGTCGATGTTTACGCAGCTCCAGCCGACCTGGACGACCACAATCCGGCCGCCGCGCACGCGGCCACCGAGGCCCTCCTGGCTCACCTTCAGTCCTGGCTGACCGACAACGACGCCACCAGCCGCAGCCTGGTCATCCTCACCCAGCACGCGGTCGCCACCAGCCCAGCGGAAGACGTCCACTTGGCCCACGCCCCGTTGTGGGGTCTGATCCGCTCCGCGCAGAACGAGAACCCCGGCCGCATCCACCTCATCGACACCGACGACCCGGCGGACACGTCGTACCTCGCCGACGCCCTCGCCACCGGCGAACCCCAACTCGCCCACCGCCACGGCCAACTCCTCGCACCCCGCCTGGCACGCACCGAGGACCACCACACCCTGCACCTGCCCCAGCAGTCCTGGAAACTGTCCGCCGACACCAGCGGCACCATCGAAGCCATCACCTGCCGGCCCGCACCCGAATGGGACGCCCCCCTGACCCCCGGCCAGGTCCGCATCGACATCCGCGCCATCGGCCTCAACTTCCGCGACACCCTCATCGCCCTGGGCATGTACCCCGGCACCGCACCCCTGGGCAGCGAAGGCGCCGGCATCATCACCGAGATCGCCGACGACGTCACCACCCTCACCGTCGGCGACCGCGTCATGGGCGTCTTCACCCACGGCGCCGGCGCACGCACCGTCACGGACCACCGTCTGGTCACCACCATCCCCGACCACTGGTCCTACACCACCGCCGCCGGCACCCCCGTCGCCTTCCTCACCGCCTACTACGCCCTCTACGACCTCGCCGACCTCCAACCCGGCGAAACCCTCCTCATCCACGCCGCCACCGGCGGAGTCGGCTCAGCCGCCCTCCAACTCGCCCAACACACCGGCGCCGACATCTACGCCACCGCCCACCCCACCAAACACCACCACCTCACCACCCAAGGACTCCCCCCCACCCACATCGCCTCCAGCCGCACCCTCGACTTCGAACACCACTTCCGCACCCACACCCCCCACCACGGCATCGACGTCGCCCTCAACGCCCTCGCCCACCAACACACCGACGCCACCCTCCGCCTCCTCCACCCCGGCGGACGCTTCATCGAAATGGGCAAAACCGACATCCGCGACCCCGACCAACTCGCCCAAACCCACAACATCCACTACCGCAACTTCGACCTCATCGAAGCCGGCCCCGACCGCATCCAACACATCCTCACCACCCTCCGCGACCTCTTCACCCAAGGCACCCTCACCCCCCTGCCCACCACCAACTTCGACATCCGCCACACCCCCCACGCCCTCCGCCACCTCAGCCAAGCCCGCCACACCGGCAAACTCACCCTCACCCTCCCCCAACCCCTCAACCCCCACGGCACGGTCCTCATCACCGGCGGCACCGGCGGACTCGCCACCCTCACCGCCCACCACCTCATCACCACCCACCACACCCACCACCTCCTCCTCGCCTCCCGCACCGCACCCCAACACACCACACTCCAAGCCGAACTCCAGGCCCTCGGAGCCCACGTCACCCTCACCGCCTGCGACCTCACCGACCCACAAGCCGTCGAAGACCTGATCGCCTCCATCCCGGAAGAACACCCGCTCACCGCGGTCATCCACACCGCCGGCACCCTCGACGACACCACCCTCACCGGCCTCACCCCCGACCGCCTCCACCCAGTACTCGCACCCAAGATCGACGCCGCCTGGAACCTCCACCACGCCACCCGCCACCACGACCTCACCGCCTTCGTCCTCTACTCCTCCGCCGCCGGCACCCTCGGCAACCCCGGCCAAGCCAACTACGCCGCCGCCAACACCTACCTCGACACCCTCGCCCACCACCGCCACCACCACGGCCAACCCGCCACCAGCCTCGCCTGGGGCTACTGGAAACACACCACCAACCTCACCCACCACCTCACCGGCACCGACATCCGCAAAGTCACCGCCGGCGCTCAACCCCTCGACACCGACCACGCCCTCCACCTCCTCGACACCGCACTCACCACCGCCGAGCCATACCACCTGTGCCTCCCCCTCACCCCCAGCGCGCTGCGCACCACCGATGCCGTCCCCGCACTGCTGCGCGACCTCGCCCCACGCCCCACCCGCCGCAGCGCCGCCACCCACACCCCCACCACCGCCGGAGCCCTGGCCCAGGAACTGACCCGCCTGCCCGAAACCGACCGGCACCACCGCCTGCTCGACCTCGTCCGCAGCAACGTCGCCGCCGTCCTCGGCCACCACACCCCCGACGCCATCGACCCGCAACGGCCCTTCAAAGACCTCGGCTTCGACTCCCTCACCGCCGTCGAACTCCGCAACCGCCTCACCGGCACAACCACCCTGCGCCTGCCCGCCACCCTCATCTTCGACCACCCCACCCCCCACACCCTCACCACCCACCTCCTCAACCAACTCCTCAACACCCCCACCACAACCACCACCGCCCACACCACCAGCCCCACCACCCACGACCCCATCGCCATCGTCGCCACCGCCTGCCGCTACCCCGGCGACATCCGCAATGCGCAAGCACTGTGGGAACTCGTCAGCGAGGGCATTGACGCCGTCGGTGACCTTCCGACCAACCGTGGCTGGGACCTGGACAACCTCTACGACCCCGACCCGGACGCCACCGGCAAGACCTACACACGCCACGGCGCCTTCCTCCACGACGCCGACCAGTTCGACGCCGACTTCTTCCACATGAACCCCCGAGAAGCCCTCGCCACCGACCCCCAACAGCGACTGCTCCTCGAAACCGCCTGGGAAGCCTTCGAACACGCCGGCATCGACCCCACCACCCTCAACGGCAGCAACACAGGCGTCTTCACCGGAGTCATCTCGCAGGACTATCTGCTACGCCTCCACCAGAACCCGGAGGGGCTAGAGGGCTACATCGCCACGGGCAGTTCGGGAAGCGTGGCCTCCGGCAGGGTGGCGTACACGTTCGGGCTTGAGGGCCCCGCGATGTCGGTGGACACCGCCTGCTCCTCGTCCCTGGTCGCCCTACACCTCGCTGCCCAGTCTCTCAGCCAGGGTGAGTGCGACATGGCTCTGGCGGGCGGCGCCACCGTCATGGCCACCCCCGGCACCTTCCAAGTCTTCTCCCGTCAGCGCGGGTTGGCTGCCGACGGCCGCTGCAAGCCCTTCGCCGACGCCGCCGACGGCACCGGCTGGGGCGAAGGCGCAGGACTCATCCTCCTCGAACGCCTCTCCGACGCCCAACGCAACGGCCACCCGGTACTGGCGGTACTACGCGGATCAGCCATCAATCAGGACGGCGCCTCCAACGGCCTCACCGCCCCCAACGGACCCTCCCAACAACGCGTCATCGAACAAGCCCTCGCCAACGCCCAGTTGACCCCCGCCCAGATCGACGCCGTCGAGGCCCACGGCACCGGCACGACCCTCGGCGACCCCATCGAAGCCCAAGCCCTCCTCGCCACCTACGGGCGCGAACACACCGCCGAACAGCCGCTGTGGCTGGGCTCGATCAAATCCAACATCGGCCACACCCAGGCCGCCGCCGGCGTCGCCGGCGTCATCAAGATGATCGAAGCCATGCGCCACGGTCGACTCCCCCAAACCCTTCACGTGGACGAGCCCTCCACTCACGTGGAATGGGAAACAGGTCATATTGCACTGCTGACGGAGGCGCAGGAGTGGCCGGAGACGGGTGAGCCGCGTCGGGCGGCGGTGTCGTCGTTCGGCATGAGTGGGACGAACGCGCACGTGATCTTGGAAGCCGCACCGGAACCTGCGGAGGCGGAGGCACCGGAGCAGGGGCAGGAGCCGCAGTTCGGGCCGGTGCCGGTGGTGCTGTCCGCGCGGTCGGAGCGTGCGCTGGCCGATACGGCGGGCCGGTTGGCCGAGTTCGTGGACGCCCATCGGGAGGTGGAGGTCGGTCCGCTGGCCGCACGCCTGTGGAACGGACGCGCCAAGCTGGAGCACCGCGCCGGGATCGTCACCGACGACCGCGCGGAACTGCTCACCGCCCTCACCGCACTCGCCGACGGCAGCGGCCACCCCGCACTCGTCGTCGGCCCAGGCACAACAGCACCGGGAAAGACCGCCTTCGTCTTCCCCGGGCAGGGCTCGCAATGGGCCGGCATGGGCCGCCGCCTGGCCGCCGAAGAGCCGCTCTTCGCCGCCCACCTGGCCGCATGCCAGCAGGAGCTGGCGCGCTGGTGCGACTGGGACCTGCTCGACGTCCTCGCCTCCGAGGACGAAGACGCCCTGGCGCGGGTGGATGTGGTGCAGCCCGCCCTGTTCGCCGTCATGACCGGCATCGCGCGGGTGCTGGAACACTACGGCGTCAGGCCCGACGCCGTGATCGGCCACTCCCAGGGCGAGATCGCCGCCGCCCACATCGCCGGAGCACTCACCCTGGCGGACGCCATCGCCGTGGTCACCCTGCGAGCCCAGGCCATCAGGCAACTCGCCGGCACCGGCACCATGGCCTCCCTCCCCCTGCCCGCTTCGGAGCTCACCGACCTGCCCGACGGGGTCCACCTCGCCGCCGTCAACGGACCGGCCACCACCGTCCTGGCCGGCGAAACGGTTGCACTGACGGCACTCGTCGAGGCCTACCAACAGGACGGTGTCCGGGCCCGCCTCATCCCCGTCGACTACGCCTCACACACCCCCGCCGTCGAAGCCCTGCGCGAAACCATCCTCACCGACCTCACCCACATCCAGCCCGTTCGCCCGGCTATTCCCTTCTACTCCACCCACACCGGTGGCCTGCTGCCGGAAGACCGGCTCCTGGACGGCGCCTACTGGGTCGACAACCTCCGCCACCCGGTTCACTTCCACACGACGGCTCTCCAGCTCCTCGACGACGGGCACCACACGTTCATCGAGACCAGCCCCCACCCGGTGCTCGCCGCGGCCCTCGCCGACACCCTCGCCGCACACCCGGCAGACGCCCACCACTACCCCACCCTCACCCGCCACAACGACAACACCGCCCGACTGCTGACCACCCTCACCAACCTCCACACCCACCACCACGGCATCGACCTCACGCCCCACCTCCCGCAGCCGCAGCCCGCCGACTCCGAGCTGCCCAGCTACCCCTTCCAGCACCAGCCCTACTGGCTCCAAACCCCCACCCAGCTCACCGACGCCAGCGACCTCGGCCTGACAGCCGTCGACCATCCGCTGCTCAGCACCGCCACCCAGCTCGCCGACACCAACAGCACCGTCCTGTCCGGACGCATCGCACTGAAGACCCACCCCTGGCTGGCGGATCACGCCGTGTCCGGCACGGTCCTGCTGCCTGGCACGGCCCTGGTCGACCTGGCCCTGCACGCCGGGGACCACACCGGAGCCACCCACCTCGACGAACTCACCCTCCACACACCCCTCGTCCTGGACGAGGCCACCAGCCGCGACCTCCAAGTCACCACCGCCCCCGACGCCGACGGCTGGCGCGTCACCATCCACTCCCGACCCCACACCGACGAACCGGACACCGCCAACTCCGAATGGGTGTCCCACGCCACCGGCACCCTCACCACGTCACAGGAACAGGCCCAACCGCTCACCCAATGGCCACCCGCAGCCGCGGAACAGGTCGACATCTCCGACCTCTACGACCAACTGGCCGCAGCCGGCTACGAATACGGACCAGCCTTCCAAGGCGTCAGCGCCGTCTGGTCTGAGAGGGACGGCACCCTCCACGCCGAAATCACCCTGCCCGAAGAGGCCGACCCCACCGGACACACCATCCACCCAGCCCTCCTCGACGCAGCCCTCCATCCCCTCGCCCGCCGGACTGCGGACATCGGAGAGACACGGCTTCCGTTCGCCTGGACCGGTGTCACCGTGCATGCCACCGGCGCCACCCACCTACGCGTCACCCTCACCACCACCGACAACAACATCTCCATCCAGGCCTGGGACCCCACCGGCACCCCCGTCGCCACCGTGAACACGCTCGCCACCCGCCCCATCGACCCGGCATCACTGCAGAAGACGGCGGATGCAGGAACCCGCAACAGCCTCTTCCACCTGACCTGGAAGCCGATCGAAGCAGGCCCTGAGGTCGTGCGTGACGACGAGGTCGACGTCTATGCGACCCCGGTCGATCTGGAAGACCTAAGCCCGGCCGCCGCGCACGCCGTGACCGAGGCCCTCCTGGCTCACCTTCAGTCCTGGCTGACCACCAACGACGCCACCGATCGCCGACTGGTCGTCCTCACCCACCACGCCGTCGCAACGAACTCTGCGGAGGATGTCCACCTCCCGCATGCACCCCTGTGGGGTCTGATCCGATCCGCCCAGAACGAAAACCCCGACCGCATCCACCTCATCGACACCGACGACCCGGCGGACACGTCGTACCTCGCCGACGCCCTCGCCACCGGCGAACCCCAACTCGCCCACCGCCACGGCCAACTCCTCGCACCCCGCCTGGCACGCACCACCCCAACAACCGAAACCCTCCCCCAACCCCTCAACCCCCACGGCACGGTCCTCATCACCGGCGGCACCGGCGGACTCGCCACCCTCACCGCCCACCACCTCATCACCACCCACCACACCCACCACCTCCTCCTCGCCTCCCGCACCGCACCCCAACACACCACACTCCGCGACCAGCTGAAGGCCCTGGGAGCCGAAGTCACCCTCGCCGCCTGCGACCTCACCGACCCACAAGCCGTCGAAGACCTGATCGCCTCCATCCCGGAAGAGCACCCGCTCACCGCGGTCATCCACACCGCCGGCACCCTCGACGACACCACCCTCACCGGCCTCACCCCCGACCGCCTCCACCCGGTACTCGCACCCAAGATCGACGCCGCCTGGAACCTCCACCACGCCACCCGCCACCACGACCTCGCCGCCTTCGTCCTCTACTCCTCCGCCGCCGGCACCCTCGGCAACCCCGGCCAAGCCAACTACGCCGCCGCCAACACCTACCTCGACACCCTCGCCCACCACCGCCACCACCACGGCCAACCCGCCACCAGCCTCGCCTGGGGCTACTGGAAACACACCACCAACCTCACCCACCACCTCACCGGCACCGACATCCGCAAAGTCACCGCCGGCGCTCAACCCCTCGACACCGACCACGCCCTCCACCTCCTCGACACCGCACTCACCACCGCCGAGCCATACCACCTGTGCCTCCCCCTCACCCCCAGCACGCTGCGCACCACCGATGCCGTCCCCGCACTGCTGCGCGACCTCGCCCCACGCCCCACCCGCCGCAGCGCCGCCACCCACACCCCCACCACCGCCGGAGCCCTGGCCCAGGAACTGACCCGCCTGCCCGAAACCGACCGGCACCACCGCCTGCTCGACCTCGTCCGCAGCAACGTCGCCGCCGTCCTCGGCCACCACACCCCCGACGCCATCGACCCGCAACGGCCCTTCAAAGACCTCGGCTTCGACTCCCTCACCGCCGTCGAACTCCGCAACCGCCTCACCGGCACAACCACCCTGCGCCTGCCCGCCACCCTCATCTTCGACCACCCCACCCCCCACACCCTCACCACCCACCTCCTCAACCAACTCCTCAACACCCCCACCACAACCACCACCACCGCCCACACCACCAGCCCCACCACCCACGACCCCATCGCCATCGTCGCCACCGCCTGCCGCTACCCCGGCGACATCCGCACGGCCGATGACCTCTGGCGGTTGGTCGCCGAAGGGAAGGACGCCATATCCGGCTTCCCGACCAACCGTGGCTGGGACCTGGACAACCTCTACGACCCCGATCCGGACGCCACCGGCAAGACCTACACACGCCACGGCGCCTTCCTCCACGACGCCGACCAGTTCGACGCCGACTTCTTCCACATGAACCCCCGAGAAGCCCTCGCCACCGACCCCCAACAGCGACTGCTCCTCGAAACCGCCTGGGAAGCCTTCGAACACGCCGGTATCGACCCCACCACCCTCAACGGCAGCAACACAGCCGTCTTCACCGGAGTCATCTACGCGGATTACGGACCGCGCCTGATGCACCGGACGCCCGAGGGCTTCGAGGGGTACCTCGGCAACGGGAGTGCGGCGAGTGTGGCTTCCGGGCGGGTGGCGTACACGTTCGGCCTCGAAGGCCCAGCCATGACGGTGGACACCGCCTGCTCCTCGTCGTTGGTGAGTATGCATCTGGCGGCCCAAGCCCTACGCCAAGGGGAGTGCGATCTCGCCCTCGCCGGCGGCGTCACCGTGATGTCGACGCCGTCCGCCTTCCTGGAGTTCTCCCGTCAGCGGGGGTTGGCTGCCGACGGCCGCTGCAAGCCCTTCGCCGACGCCGCCGACGGCACCGGCTGGGGCGAAGGCGCAGGACTCATCCTCCTCGAACGCCTCTCCGACGCCCAACGCAACGGACATCACGTCCTCGCCCTCCTGCGGTCCTCGGCGGTGAACCAGGACGGCGCGTCCAACGGCCTGACCGCCCCCAACGGGCCCTCCCAGCAGCGTGTGATCGAACAAGCCCTCGCCGACGCCCAGTTGACCCCCGCCCAGATCGACGCCGTCGAGGCGCACGGCACCGGCACCACCCTCGGCGACCCCATCGAAGCCCAAGCCCTCCTCGCCACCTACGGGCGCGAACACACCGCCGAACAGCCGTTGTGGCTGGGCTCGATCAAATCCAACATCGGCCACACCCAGGCCGCCGCCGGCGTCGCCGGCGTCATCAAGATGATCGAAGCCATGCGTCACGGCGTACTGCCCTCAACCCTGCACGTCGACCGGCCCACCAGCCACGTCGACTGGGAGACAGGCGGACTGGCCCTGCTGACCGAGTCCCGGTCATGGCCGCAGACCGGCCGTCCGCGTCGTGCCGCGGTGTCCTCCTTCGGCATCAGCGGCACCAACGCCCACCTCATCCTCGAAGAACCACCGACCGAGCAGGTGCCCGAGCCCGCCCGGGAGGACGAGCCGGACGCAAGGCCCGTACCCGTTGTGGTCTCGGCGCGCTCACGCAAAGCCCTGGCCGACACCGCGGGCCGGCTCGCCACCTACCTCCAGGCGCACCCGGAGGCGGAGCCCGGTGTACTGGCGGCCCGTTTGTGGTCGGGCCGGGCACACCTGGAACACCGCGCCGGGATCGTCACCGCCGACCCCGCGCAACTGCGCGCCGCGCTGGCCGCGCTGGCCGCCGGCGACGACCACCCCGCCCTGATCACCGGCCCCTCCCGCACCACCACGACAGGCCCTGCCCGCTTCGCCGTCCTGTTCTCCGGCCAGGGCAGCCAACGCCCCGGCATGGGAAGCGACCTCTACACCACCTACCCCGCCTACGCCCACGCCCTGGACGAAGTCTGCGCAGCCCTCGACCCCCACCTCGACCTCCCCCTGCAACACGTCATGTTCGCCCAGCCCGGCACCGAAGAAGCCACCCTCCTGGACACCACCCTCTACACCCAGCCCGCCCTCTTCGCCCACCACACCGCCACCTACCACCTCCTCCACACCCACGGCATCACCCCCCACGCCCTCATCGGCCACTCCATCGGCGAACTCTCCGCCGCCCACCTCGCCGGCACCCTGCCGCTACCGGTGGCCGCCGACATGGTCACCACCCGCGCCAAACTCCTCAACACCCTCCCCACCGGCACCGGCATGCTCGCCGTCCACTCCGGACCCGAACCACTCACCGAACACCTCACACGCCACCCGCGCATCGAGATCGCCGCCCACAACTCACCCACCGCCACCACCCTCGCCGGACCCACCGACCAACTCGACCAGATCGCCGCCGAACTGACAGCCGCCGGAATCCGCACCCGGACCCTGAACGTCGCCCACGCCTTCCACAGCGCCCACACCGAACCCATCCTCGACACCTTCACCACCCACCTGGCCGCACTCTTCGCCCGCCACACCCTCGGAAACGCCGAGATCCCGGTCATCTCCAACCTCACCGGCACCCCCGCCACCCCCGACCAGCACCACAACCCCGCCTACTGGGCCCACCACATCCGCCGACCCGTCCACTTCCACCAAGGCATCACCCACCTCACCGAAACCCAACACATCACCCTCTTCACCGAACTCGCACCCCACCCCACCCTCACCCCCCACCTCCCCACCCCCACCCACACCACCCCCCACCACCCCAACGAAACCCACACCCACCTCACCACCCTCACCACCCTCCACACCCACCACCACCCCACCGACCTCACCCCACACCTCCCACAACCCCAACCCACCCACCCCGACCTCCCCACCTACCCCTTCCAACACCAGCCCTACTGGCTCCAAACCCCCACCCAGCTCACCGACGCCACCGACCTGGGGCTCGCCGCTACAGAGCATCCGTTGGTAACCACAGCCACCCAGCTCGCGGACACGAACCACACTGTCCTGTCCGGCCGCATTGGTCTGCGGAGTCACCCTTGGCTGACCGGTCACGCCGTGTCCGGGACGGTCCTGCTTCCTGGTACGGCCCTGGTCGACCTGGCCCTGCACGCCGGGGACCACACCGGAGCCACCCACCTCGACGAACTCACCCTCCACAGCCCACTGGTCTTGGACGACACGAGCAGCCGCGACCTCCAAGTCACGACCGCCCCCGACGCCGACGGCTGGCGCGTCACCATCCACTCCCGACCCCACAGCGCACAGCCCGACGACACCGAGCCCTGGACCTGCCACGCCACCGGCACCCTCACCACCGCCCACCGACCGGCCGAGCCGCTCACCCAATGGCCACCCGCAGCCGCGGAACAGGTCGACATCTCCGACCTCTACGACCAACTGGCCGCGGCCGGCTACGAATACGGGCCAGCCTTCCAGGGCGTCACCGCCGTCTGGGCCCAGCCGGACGGCACCCTCCACGCCGAAATCGCCCTGCCCGAAGAGGCCGACCCCGCCGGACACACCATCCACCCAGCCCTCCTCGACGCAGCCCTCCACCCCCTCGCCACAGCGGCAGAGACAGGCAGTGAGGTGCGCCTGCCGTTCGCCTGGACCGGTGTCACCGTGCACGCCACCGGCGCCACCCACCTGCGCGTCACCCTCACCACCACCGGCAACGATGTATCGCTCCAGGCCTGGGACCCCACCGGCGCCCCCGTCGCCACCGTGAACACGCTCACCACCCGCCCCATCGACCCCGCATCACTCCACAAGGCAATCGGCTCGGGAACCCGCAACAGCCTCTTCCACCTGACCTGGAAACCGGCCGAAGCAGGCACCCGCGAAGTGGACCTCGACGAAGTCGACATCTACATCCCTGAGAGGGACGAGGACAGCGACAGCCCAACAGCCGCGCACGCGGCCACCGAGGCCCTCCTGGCTCACCTTCAGTCCTGGCTGACCGACAACGACGCCTCCGAGCGGCGCCTGGTCATCCTCACCGAGCACGCGGTGGCCACCAGCCCAGCAGAGGACGTCCACTTGGCCCACGCACCCCTGTGGGGTCTGATCCGATCCGCCCAGAACGAAAACCCCGACCGCATCCACCTCATCGACACCGACGACCCGGCGGACACGTCGTACCTCGCCGACGCCCTCGCCACCGGCGAACCCCAACTCGCCCACCGCCACGGCCAACTCCTCGCACCCCGCCTGGCACGCACCACCCCAACAACCCAAACCCTCCCCCAACCCCTCAACCCCCACGGCACGGTCCTCATCACCGGCGGCACCGGAGGACTCGCCACCCTCACCGCCCACCACCTCATCACCACCCACCACACCCACCACCTCCTCCTCGCCTCCCGCACCGCACCCCAACACACCACACTCCGCGACCAGCTGAAGGCCCTCGGAGCCCACGTCACCCTCACCGCCTGCGACCTCACCGACCCACAAGCCGTCGAAGACCTGATCGCCTCCATCCCGGAAGAACACCCGCTCACCGCGGTCATCCACACCGCCGGCACCCTCGACGACACCACCCTCACCGGCCTCACCCCCGACCGCCTCCACCCAGTACTCGCACCCAAGATCGACGCCGCCTGGAACCTCCACCACGCCACCCGCCACCACGACCTCGCCGCCTTCGTCCTCTACTCCTCCGCCGCCGGCACCCTCGGCAACCCCGGCCAAGCCAACTACGCCGCCGCCAACACCTACCTCGACACCCTCGCCCACCACCGCCACCACCACGGCCAACCCGCCACCAGCCTCGCCTGGGGCTACTGGAAACACACCACCAACCTCACCCACCACCTCACCGGCACAGACATCCGCAAAGTCACCGCCGGCGCTCAACCCCTCGACACCGACCACGCCCTCCACCTCCTCGACACCGCACTCACCACCGCCGAGCCATACCACCTATGCCTCCCCCTCACCCCCAGCGCCCTCCACAGGACCGACCACGTTCCTCCCCTCCTTCGCGACCTCACCCCGACCAACCGCCGCACCGCCGCCACGGCCCACTCAACGGACGCAGGCCTCGCGACCCGACTGAGTTCGTTGCCGCCGGAGTTGCAGGAGAAGTTGGTGCTTGAGGTCGTCTGCGCCGGCGTCGCAGCGGTGCTGGGGCACGGCGGTGCGGAAGCCATCGATCCCCAACGACCCTTCAACGAGCTGGGGTTCGACTCGCTCACAGCGGTACAGCTCCGTAACCGCCTCACGGAGACCACCGGCCTGCGCCTCACCTCCACCCTGATCTTCGACTACCCCACGCCCCATGACTTGGCGCGTCATGTCGGCACGGCCCTCGGCGTGGGTGAGGCATCGGTCGAATCGACGTTCCTGGTCGAGATCGAGAAGCTCGAACAGGCCTTGATCGAACGTGCCGAGGACGATTCCGGGCGGGTGAAGGTGACTCGTCGACTGCAATCTCTCCTCTCTCGCCTCACTGAGAGCGGACAGGCAACGGCCAGTAACGAGGACATCGAGGAAAAACTCCGTTCGGCGTCCAACGAGGAACTCTTCGACCTGATCGACGGCGATCTCGACCTTTCCTGATCCACAGCGGCTCACCACCAGAGCAATCCCGCGTAGAGGAGCGACGACCCATGTCGGACGAAGCCAAGCTTCGGGAATACCTGACCCGCGTAGTGGCCGAACTGCACCAGACGCGTCAACGCCTCCAGGACGCCGAGTCGGCAGGGCAGGAGCCGGTGGCGATCGTCGCGATGGCCTGCCGGTATCCGGGTGGGGTGCGGTCACCCGAGGATCTGTGGACGTTGGTCGCCGAGGGCACCGACGCCATCTCCGGTTTTCCGGACAACCGTGGCTGGGACCTCGACGGCCTCTTCGACTCCGACCCGGACGCGACCGGCAGGAGCTACGCGCGCGAAGGCGGATTCCTGCACTCGGCCGATGAATTCGACCCCGAGTTCTTCGGCATGAGCCCGCGCGAAGCGATGGCCACCGACCCCCAGCAGCGCCTCCTCCTGGAAACCGCCTGGGAGACCTTCGAACGCGCGGGCCTGGACCCCCACACCCTCAAGGGCAGCAAGACCGGCGTCTACGCGGGCGTGATGTACGACGACTACGCGGGTCGTCTCATGCACCGCGCCCCGGAAGGCTTCGAAGGCTTTCTCGGCAACGGGAGTGCGGCGAGTGTGGCTTCCGGGCGGGTGGCGTACACGTTCGGTCTGGAGGGCCCGGCCGTCACGGTGGACACCGCCTGTTCCTCCTCGCTGGTCTCACTCCATCTGGCGGCCCAGGCACTGCGCAACGGCGAGTGCGAACTGGCCTTGGCCGGCGGCGTCACCGTAATGGCCACCCCCGGCACCTTCGTCGAGTTCTCCCGCCAGCGCGGCCTGGCTCCCGACGGCCGCTGCAAGCCGTTCGCCGACGCCGCCGACGGCACCGGCTGGGGCGAAGGCGCAGGACTCGTCCTCCTCGAACGACTCTCCGACGCCCAACGCAACGGCCACCCGGTACTAGCAGTCCTACGCGGATCAGCCATCAACCAGGACGGCGCGTCCAACGGCCTGACCGCCCCCAACGGACCCTCCCAGCAGCGCGTGATCGAACAGGCGCTGGCCGACGCGCAGTTGAGTGCCAGTCAGGTGGACGCGGTCGAGGCGCACGGCACGGGCACCACTCTCGGCGACCCCATCGAGGCACAAGCCCTCCTCGCCACCTACGGCCGTGAGCACACAGAAGAACAACCCCTCTGGCTGGGCTCGATCAAGTCCAACATCGGACACACCCAGGCCGCCGCCGGCGTCGCCGGCGTCATCAAGATGATCGAAGCCATGCGTCACGGCGTACTGCCCTCAACCCTGCACGTCGACCGGCCCACCAGCCACGTCGACTGGGAGGCAGGCGGACTGGCCCTGCTGACCGAGTCCCGGTCATGGCCGCAGACCGGCCGTCCGCGTCGTGCCGCGGTGTCCTCCTTCGGCATCAGCGGCACCAACGCCCACCTCATCCTCGAAGCCGCGCCCGAACCCCAACCGGCCGAGCCCACCTCACCACAGGCAGGTGTCCCCACCACGCCTGTGCCCATCGTGATCTCGGCCCGCTCGTCCAAAGCCCTGGCCGACACCGCGGGCCGGCTCGCCACCTACCTCGACGCACACCCGCAGACCGAGGTCGGCCCCCTGGCCGCCCGCCTGTGGACGGGCCGGGCCAAGCTCGAACACCGCGCCGGAATCGTCACGCATGACCGCGCCACACTCCAGGCCGCACTCGCCGCCCTCGCCGAAGGCGCCCCCCACCCCGCGCTCATCACCGGCACCCGCCCCGACGGAAACAGCCCTGCCCGCTTCGCCGTCCTGTTCTCCGGCCAGGGCAGCCAACGCCCCGGCATGGGAAGCGACCTCTACACCACCTACCCCGCCTACGCCCACGCCCTGGACGAAGTCTGCGCAGCCCTCGACCCCCACCTCGACCTCCCCCTGCAACACGTCATGTTCGCCCAGCCCGGCACCGAAGAAGCCACCCTCCTGGACACCACCCTCTACACCCAGCCCGCCCTCTTCGCCCACCACACCGCCACCTACCACCTCCTCCACACCCACGGCATCACCCCCCACGCCCTCATCGGCCACTCCATCGGCGAACTCTCCGCCGCCCACCTCGCCGGCACCCTGCCGCTACCGGTGGCCGCCGACATGGTCACCACCCGCGCCAAACTCCTCAACACCCTCCCCACCGGCACCGGCATGCTCGCCGTCCACTCCGGACCCGAACCACTCACCGAACACCTCACACGCCACCCGCGCATCGAGATCGCCGCCCACAACTCACCCACCGCCACCACCCTCGCCGGACCCACCGACCAACTCGACCAGATCGCCGCCGAACTGACAGCCGCCGGAATCCGCACCCGGACCCTGAACGTCGCCCACGCCTTCCACAGCGCCCACACCGAACCCATCCTGAAGGCCTACACCACCCACCTGGCCGCACTCTTCACCCGCCACACCCTCGGAAACGCCGAGATCCCGGTCATCTCCAACCTCACCGGCACCCCCGCCACCCCCGACCAGCACCACAACCCCGCCTACTGGGCCCACCACATCCGCCGACCCGTCCACTTCCACCAAGGCATCACCCACCTCACCGAAACCCAACACATCACCCTCTTCACCGAACTCGCACCCCACCCCACCCTCACCCCCCACCTCCCCACCCCCACCCACACCACCCCCCACCACCCCAACGAAACCCACACCCACCTCACCACCCTCACCACCCTCCACACCCACCACCACCCCACCGACCTCACCCCACACCTCCCACAACCCCAACCCACCCACCCCGACCTCCCCACCTACCCCTTCCAACACCAGCCCTACTGGCTCCAAACCCCCACCCAACTCACCGACGCCACCGACCTGGGCATGGCGACCAACGCGCACCCTTTGCTCGCCGCCACCGTTCAGCTCGCAGACACCGCAAGCAGGGCAGCATCCGGTGAATCGTCCGGCGCGTCGACGGTGTTCACGGGTCGGATCGGCCTGAGTACTCACCCCTGGCTCGCGGATCACGCCGTCGCAGGAACGGTCCTCCTGCCCGGAACCGCCCTGGTCGACCTGGCCCTGCACGCCGGGGACCACACCGGAGCCACCCACCTCGACGAACTCACCCTCCACGCACCCCTCGTCCTGGACGACACAACCAGCCGCGACCTCCAGGTCACCACCACACCTGAGGCGAGCGGATGGCAGGTCACCATCCACTCCCGCCCCCACACCCCCCAACCCGACGACACCGAACCCTGGACCTGCCACGCCACCGGCACCCTCACCACCGCCCACCGACCGGCCGAGCCGCTCACCCAATGGCCTCCGGTGAACGCCACCCGCGTGGACATCGCAGAGCTCTACGCCCGCTTGGCAGCCGCCGGCTACGAGTACGGCCCGGCCTTCCAGGGCGTCACCGCCATGTGGAACCAGCCCGACGGCACCCTGCTCGCAGAGATCGTCCTGCCCGATACGGCCGACCCCGCAGGGCACACCCTCCACCCGGCTCTCCTCGACGCGGCTCTGCACCCCCTGGCTGCCCAGGGACTCGCCTCTGCCACGGACAGCGAACTGCGGCTGCCCTTCGCCTGGAGCGGAGTAGACGTACACGCGAGCGGTGCCACCCACCTGCGCGTCACCCTCACCACCACCGGCAACGATGTATCGCTCCAGGCCTGGGATCCCACCGGCGCCCCCGTAGCCACCGTCACCGCCCTCGCCTCCCGCCCGGTCGGCCCCACCGCCCTGACCAGCGGTGCGGGCAGCGCGACCCGCAACAGCCTCTTCCACCTCGCCTGGAATCCCGCCGAAGCCGTCACGGCGGAGAGGGACCTCGACCAGGTCGACCTCTACACCCCGGACATGGACGGGGACAGCGAGGGCCCGGCAGCCGCCCATGCGGCCACCGAGGCCCTGCTCACACATCTGCAGTCCTGGCTGGCGGTCAACGAGACCACCGACCGCAGCCTGGTGATCCTCACTCACCACGCGGTGGCCACCAGCCCGGCGGAAGACGTTCATCTCACCCACGCACCCCTGTGGGGTCTGGTCCGCAGCGCGCAGAACGAGAACCCGGGCCGCGTCCACCTCATCGACACCGACGACCCGGCGGACACGTCGTACCTCGCCGAAGCCCTCGCCACCGGCGAGTACCAACTGGCCATGCGTCACGGCCAGTTACTCGCGCCGCGGCTGGTTCGATCGGCCGATCACATCGACGGCCGGCTGAGCATTCCGGACGGCAACTCGACCTGGCGGCTGGACAAGACGGCTCCCGGCACGTTCGACAACCTGGCGTTCCTGCCCAACCCCGAGCTGCCGGACGAACTCGCGCCGGGGCAGGTGAGGATCGCTGTCCGTGCGATCGGGCTGAACTTCCGTGACGTGCTGATCACTCTCGGCATGTATCCGGGCGACGCTCTGCTGGCCAGCGAAGGCGCCGGCATCGTCACGGAGATCGCCGACGACGTCACCACCGTCGCCGTGGGCGACCGCGTCATGGGCATGTTCCCGCACGGTGTCGGCGCGCAGACGGTCACCGACCACCGTCTGGTCACCACCATCCCCGACCACTGGTCCTACACCACCGCCGCCGGCACCCCCGTCGCCTTCCTCACCGCCTACTACGCCCTCTACGACCTCGCCGACCTCCAACCCGGCGAAACCCTCCTCATCCACGCCGCCACCGGCGGAGTCGGCTCAGCCGCCCTCCAACTCGCCCAACACACCGGCGCCGACATCTACGCCACCGCCCACCCCACCAAACACCACCACCTCACCACCCAAGGACTCCCCCCCACCCACATCGCCTCCAGCCGCACCCTCGACTTCGAACACCACTTCCGCACCCACACCCCCCACCACGGCATCGACGTCGCCCTCAACGCCCTCGCCCACCAACACACCGACGCCACCCTCCGCCTCCTCCACCCCGGCGGACGCTTCATCGAAATGGGCAAAACCGACATCCGCGACCCCGACGCCATCCACACCCAACACCAAATCCACTACCGCAACTTCGACCTCATCGAAGCCGGCCCCGACCGCATCCAACACATCCTCACCACCCTCCGCGACCTCTTCACCCAAGGCACCCTCACCCCCCTGCCCACCACCAACTTCGACATCCGCCACACCCCCCACGCCCTCCGCCACCTCAGCCAAGCCCGCCACACCGGCAAACTCACCCTCACCCTCCCCCAACCCCTCAACCCCCACGGCACGGTCCTCATCACCGGCGGCACCGGAGGACTCGCCACCCTCACCGCCCACCACCTCATCACCACCCACCACACCCACCACCTCCTCCTCGCCTCCCGCACCGCACCCCAACACACCACACTCCAAGCCGAACTCCAGGCCCTCGGAGCCCACGTCACCCTCGCCGCCTGCGACCTCACCGACCCACAAGCCGTCGAAGACCTGATCGCCTCCATCCCGGAAGAGCACCCGCTCACCGCGGTCATCCACACCGCCGGCACCCTCGACGACACCACCCTCACCGGCCTCACCCCCGACCGCCTCCACCCGGTACTCGCACCCAAGATCGACGCCGCCTGGAACCTCCACCACGCCACCCGCCACCACGACCTCGCCGCCTTCGTCCTCTACTCCTCCGCCGCCGGCACCCTCGGCAACCCCGGCCAGGCCAACTACGCCGCCGCCAACACCTACCTCGACACCCTCGCCCACCACCGCCACCACCACGGCCAACCCGCCACCAGCCTCGCCTGGGGCTACTGGAAACACACCACCAACCTCACCCACCACCTCACCAACACCGACCTACCCCACAACAACTCCGCGCTCAGCACCGAGGAAGGCCTCCGCCTTCTCGATGCCGCGCTCGTCAGCCCGTCCGCGTATCACTTGTGCGCTCCTCTCACGGCTTCCGCTTTCCGAGACGCGGACAACGTGCCGGCCCTCCTGCGTGACCTGGCTCCCCGCCGGCTCCGCCGAGCCGCGAAGGCGGCCCCCCGAGAGGCTTCAGGGCTGGCGCACGAACTCGCCGCGCTGGCGCCGGCGGAACAGCGACGTCTGCTGCTGAACCTCGTGCGGAGTAATGCGGCCACTGTCCTCGGGCACCCCGACGTGACGGGTGTGGACCCGCAGCAGCCGTTCAGGGATCTGGGGTTCGACTCGCTCACCGCCGTAGAGCTACGCAACCGGCTCGACGCGGCCACCGGATTGCGGCTCCCGGCCACCTTGATCTTCGACTACCCGAACGCACAGGTCTTGGCCGACCACATCAGCTCCGAGCTGCTGGAATCGGCGCCACGGTCGGCCGGCCCAGTGCTCACGGGTACCGACACCTCCGACGATCCGGTCGTCATCGTTTCGATGTCGTGCCGCTTCCCGGGAGACGTTCGCTCCGCCGCGGACCTGTGGGATCTGGTCGCCGAGCGTCGCGAAGGTCTGTCCGGCTTCCCGACGAACCGCGGGTGGGACCTCGACAACCTCTTCGACCCGGATCCGGCGGCGAACGGCAAGAGCTACACGAGTTACGGCACCTTCCTGCACGACGCCGACCAGTTCGACGCGGACTTCTTCCGCATGAACCCCCGCGAGGCCCTCGCCACCGACCCCCAGCAGCGACTGCTCCTGGAAACCGCCTGGGAAGCCTTCGAACACGCCGGCATCGACCCCACCACCCTCAAAGGCAGCAACACAGCCGTCTACGCCGGAGTGATCTACGGCGACTACGGCGCCCGCCTCATGCAGAACGCCCCTGAAGGCTTCGAGGGCTACCTGGGCAACGGCAGCGCGGCGAGCGTGGCTTCCGGCAGGGTGGCGTACACGTTCGGGCTCGAAGGCCCGGCGGTGACGGTCGACACGGCATGCTCGTCCTCGCTGGTGGCCCTTCATCTGGCCGCTCAGGCCCTGCGCAACGGTGAGTGCGAGATGGCCCTTGCGGGCGGTGCGACCGTCATGTCGAGCCCGGGCGCGTTCGTCGAGTTCTCACGCCAACGTGTCCTGTCGGTGGACGGCCGCTGCAAGCCGTTCGCCGACGCCGCCGACGGCACCGGCTGGGGCGAAGGCATCGGCCTGGTCCTGCTGGAGCGACTGTCCGACGCCCAGCGCAACGGCCACCCGGTACTGGCGGTACTACGCGGATCAGCCATCAATCAGGACGGCGCCTCCAACGGCCTCACCGCCCCCAACGGACCCTCCCAGCAACGCGTCATCGAACAAGCCCTCGCCAACGCCCAGTTGACCCCCGCCCAGATCGACGCCGTCGAGGCCCACGGCACCGGCACCACCCTCGGCGACCCCATCGAAGCCCAAGCCCTCCTCGCCACCTACGGGCGCGAACACACCGCCGAACAGCCGCTGTGGCTCGGCTCGATCAAGTCCAACATCGGCCACACCCAGGCCGCCGCCGGCGTCGCCGGTGTGATCAAGATGGTGCAGGCGATGCGGCACGGGGTGCTGCCGCCCACCCTGCACGTGGATCAGCCCTCGCACCACGTCGACTGGAGCGCGGGCAGCATCTCCCTGCTCACCGAGTCAATGCCGTGGCCCGAGTCCGGACAGCCGTACCGGGCGGCGGTGTCATCATTCGGC
The DNA here is from genome assembly GCF_045041015.1 of Streptomyces sp. NBC_00019. Classification (NCBI taxonomy): domain Bacteria; kingdom Bacillati; phylum Actinomycetota; class Actinomycetes; order Kitasatosporales; family Streptomycetaceae; genus Streptomyces; species Streptomyces sp. NBC_00019. The sequence goes on along the minus strand of NZ_CP108302.1, from coordinate 8,291,958 downwards.
ATCAGCGGGACGAACGCGCATGTGATTCTGGAGGCCGCGCCGGAGACTGCGGAGGCGGAGGCACCGGAGCAGGGGCAGGAGCAGCAGTTCGGGCCGGTGCCGGTGGTCGTCTCCGCACGGACCCCGCAGGCCCTCGCGCAAGCAGCCGGTCAACTGGCCGAGTTCGTGGACGCCCATCGGGAGGTGGAGGTCGGTCCGCTGGCCGCGCGGTTGTGGTCGGGGCGGGCGAAGCTGGAGCACCGCGCCGGGATCGTCACCGACAGTGTCGGTGAGCTGCGTGACGCCCTGACCGCTCTGGCCGAGGGAAGCGGTCATCCCGCGCTGGTGGTGGGGCCGGGCGTGGTGGAGCCGGGGAAGACCGTCTTCGTCTTCCCCGGGCAGGGCTCGCAATGGGCCGGCATGGGCCGCCGCCTGGCCGCCGAAGAGCCGCTCTTCGCCGCTCATCTGGCCGCATGCCAGCAGGAGCTGGCGCGCTGGTGCGACTGGGACCTGCTCGACGTCCTCGCCTCCGAGGACGAAGACGCCCTGGCGCGGGTGGATGTGGTGCAGCCCGCCCTGTTCGCCGTCATGACCGGCATCGCCCGAGTGCTGGAACACTACGGCGTCAGGCCCGACGCCGTGATCGGCCACTCCCAGGGCGAGATCGCCGCCGCCCACATCGCCGGAGCACTCACCCTGGCGGACGCCATCGCCGTGGTCACCCTGCGAGCCCAGGCCATCAGGCAACTCGCCGGCACCGGCACCATGGCCTCCCTCCCCCTGCCCGCTTCGGAGCTCACCGACCTGCCCGACGGGGTCCACCTCGCCGCCGTCAACGGACCGGCCACCACCGTCCTGGCCGGCGAAACGACCGCACTGACGGCACTCGTCGAGGCCTACCAACAGGACGATGTCCGGGCCCGCCTCATCCCCGTCGACTACGCCTCACACACCCCCGCCGTCGAAGCCCTGCGCGAAACCATCCTCACCGACCTCACCCACATCCAGCCCGTTCGCCCGGCTATTCCCTTCTACTCCACCCACACCGGCAGCCTGCTGCCCGACGACCGGCCCCTGGACGGCGCCTACTGGGTCGACAACCTCCGCCACCCCGTCCACTTCCACACGACGGCTCTCCAACTCCTCGACGACGGCCACCACACGTTCATCGAGTCCAGCCCCCACCCGGTGCTCGCCGCGGCCCTCGCCGATACCCTCGCCGCACACCCGGCAGACGCCCACCACTACCCCACCCTCACCCGCCACAACGACAACACCGCCCGACTGCTGACCACCCTCACCACCCTCCACACCCACCACCACGGCATCGACCTCACGCCCCACCTCCCGCAGCCGCAGCCCGCCGACTCCGAGCTGCCCAGCTACCCCTTCCAGCACCAGCCCTACTGGCTCCAGGCCCCCACCCAGCTCACCGACGCCAGCGACCTCGGCCTGACAGCCGTCGACCATCCATTGCTTGGCACGGCAACACAGCTCGCCGACACCAACAGCACCGTCCTGTCCGGACGCATCGGGCTGAAGACCCACCCCTGGCTCGCCGATCACGCCGTCGCAGGGACGATCCTGCTGCCTGGCACGGCCCTGGTCGACCTGGCCCTGCACGCCGGAGACCACACCGGAGCCACCCACCTCGACGAACTCACCCTCCACACACCCCTCATCCTGGACGACACAACCAGCCGCGACCTCCAAGTCACCACCACTCCCGAGGCGAGCGGATGGCAGATCACCATCCACTCCCGCCCCCACACCACACAACCCGACGACACCGAACCCTGGACCTGCCACGCCACCGGCACCCTCACCACGATGGAGGAACAGGCCCAATCGCTCGCCCAATGGCCACCCGTGCACGCCACCCCGGTCGAGATTTCGGCTCTGTACGACCAACTAGCCACAGCCGGCTACGAATACGGACCAGCCTTCCAAGGCGTCACCGCCGTCTGGTCTGAGAGGGACGGCACCCTCCACGCCGAAATCACCCTGCCCGAAGAGGCCGACCCCACCGGACACACCATCCACCCAGCCCTCCTCGACGCAGCCCTCCACCCCCTCGCCACCCGCACCACAGCAACCGGCGACACACAACTGCCCTTCGCCTGGACCGGCGTCACCGTCCACGCCACCGGCGCCACCCACCTGCGCGTCACCCTCACCACCACCGACAACAACATCTCCATCCAGGCCTGGGACCCCACCGGCGCCCCTGTCGCCACCGTGAACACGCTCACCACCCGCCCCATCGACCCCGCATCACTCCACAAGGCAATCGGCTCGGGAACCCGCAACAGCCTCTTCCACCTGACCTGGAAACCGGCCGAAGCAGGCACCCGCGAAGTGGACCTCGACGAAGTCGACATCTACATCCCTGAGAGGGACGAGGACAGCGACAGCCCAACAGCCGCGCACGCGGCCACCGAGGCCCTCCTGGCTCACCTTCAGTCCTGGCTGACCGACAACGACGCCACCAGCCGCAGCCTGGTCATCCTCACCCAGCACGCGGTCGCCACCAGCCCAGCGGAAGACGTCCACTTGGCCCACGCCCCGTTGTGGGGTCTGATCCGCTCCGCGCAGAACGAGAACCCCGGCCGCATCCACCTCATCGACACCGACGACCCGGCGGACACGTCGTACCTCGCCGACGCCCTCGCCACCGGCGAACCCCAACTCGCCCACCGCCACGGCCAACTCCTCGCACCCCGCCTGGCACGCACCGAGGACCACCACACCCTGCACCTGCCCCAGCAGTCCTGGAAACTGTCCGCCGACACCAGCGGCACCATCGAAGCCATCACCTGCCGGCCCGCACCCGAATGGGACGCCCCCCTGACCCCCGGCCAGGTCCGCATCGACATCCGCGCCATCGGCCTCAACTTCCGCGACACCCTCATCGCCCTGGGCATGTACCCCGGCACCGCACCCCTGGGCAGCGAAGGCGCCGGCATCATCACCGAGATCGCCGACGACGTCACCACCCTCACCGTCGGCGACCGCGTCATGGGCGTCTTCACCCACGGCGCCGGCGCACGCACCGTCACGGACCACCGTCTGGTCACCACCATCCCCGACCACTGGTCCTACACCACCGCCGCCGGCACCCCCGTCGCCTTCCTCACCGCCTACTACGCCCTCTACGACCTCGCCGACCTCCAACCCGGCGAAACCCTCCTCATCCACGCCGCCACCGGCGGAGTCGGCTCAGCCGCCCTCCAACTCGCCCAACACACCGGCGCCGACATCTACGCCACCGCCCACCCCACCAAACACCACCACCTCACCACCCAAGGACTCCCCCCCACCCACATCGCCTCCAGCCGCACCCTCGACTTCGAACACCACTTCCGCACCCACACCCCCCACCACGGCATCGACGTCGCCCTCAACGCCCTCGCCCACCAACACACCGACGCCACCCTCCGCCTCCTCCACCCCGGCGGACGCTTCATCGAAATGGGCAAAACCGACATCCGCGACCCCGACGCCATCCACACCCAACACCAAATCCACTACCGCAACTTCGACCTCATCGAAGCCGGCCCCGACCGCATCCAACACATCCTCACCACCCTCCGCGACCTCTTCACCCAAGGCACCCTCACCCCCCTGCCCACCACCAACTTCGACATCCGCCACACCCCCCACGCCCTCCGCCACCTCAGCCAAGCCCGCCACACCGGCAAACTCACCCTCACCCTCCCCCAACCCCTCAACCCCCACGGCACGGTCCTCATCACCGGCGGCACCGGCGGACTCGCCACCCTCACCGCCCACCACCTCATCACCACCCACCACACCCACCACCTCCTCCTCGCCTCCCGCACCGCACCCCAACACACCACACTCCGCGACCAGCTGAAGGCCCTGGGAGCCGAAGTCACCCTCGCCGCCTGCGACCTCACCGACCCCCAAGCCGTCGAAGACCTGATCGCCTCCATCCCGGAAGAACACCCGCTCACCGCGGTCATCCACACCGCCGGCACCCTCGACGACACCACCCTCACCGGCCTCACCCCCGACCGCCTCCACCCAGTACTCGCACCCAAGATCGACGCCGCCTGGAACCTCCACCACGCCACCCGCCACCACGACCTCGCCGCCTTCGTCCTCTACTCCTCCGCCGCCGGCACCCTCGGCAACCCCGGCCAAGCCAACTACGCCGCCGCCAACACCTACCTCGACACCCTCGCCCACCACCGCCACCACCACGGCCAACCCGCCACCAGCCTCGCCTGGGGCTACTGGAAACACACCACCAACCTCACCCACCACCTCACCAACACCGACCTACCCCACAACAACTCCGCACTCAGCACCGAACTGGGCCTGCGGCTCTTCGACATCGCGCTCGACGACCGCGCGGAAGCCTCCCTGGTCTGCATGCCGATCGAGCCGGCGAGTCTTCGCCGCGGTGGCGACGTGCCGACGTTGCTCCGGGACCTCGTTCCCGCTGCGGGACGTCGGGGGGCAGCCGCCGGAGCCGGGGCGGTGCAGCGCTCCGGGCTGGCTCAGCAGCTCGCCACCCTGGGCGAACCGGAACAGCAGCACCTTCTGCTCGACCTCGTCCGCAGCAATGTGGCCGCCGTCCTCGGGCACAACCGGCCCGAGACGATCGACCCGCATCGGCCTTTCAAGGAACTCGGGTTCGACTCCCTCACCGCCGTCGAACTCCGCAACCGCCTCACCAACACCACCGCGCTCCAGCTCCCGTCCACCCTCGTCTTCGACCACCCGACGCTCACCGCGCTCGCCGCACATCTACGAGCCGAGTTGCTGGACCAGCAACCGCAGACGCGGGCACCGAAGGCGGCGTCGGCGGTGGTCGACGACGACGATCCGATCGTGATCGTCTCGATGGCCTGCCGCTATCCCGGAGGGGTCAGGCAGCCGGAAGACCTCTGGAGGCTCGTCGCCGAGGGCGGCGAGACGCTCGGCGACCTGCCCGACAACCGGGGCTGGGACCTTGATGCCCTGTACGACCCGGACCCGGACGCCCCGGGCAAGATGTACACGCGCAAGGGATCGTTCCTGTACGACGCGGGCGAGTTCGACGCGGGTTTCTTCCGTATGAACCCTCGCGAGGCGCTCGCCACCGACCCCCAGCAGCGACTGCTCCTCGAAACCGCCTGGGAAGCCTTCGAACACGCCGGTATCGACCCCACCACCCTCAACGGCAGCAACACCGGAGTCTTCGCGGGCGTCATCTCGCAGGACTATTTGATGAGGATGCACGGCGCACCGGACCAACTGGAGGGCTACTTCGCCACGGGCGGCTCCGGCAGCATCGCGTCGGGCCGGGTGGCGTACACGTTCGGGCTCGAAGGCCCCGCCATGACAGTGGACACAGCCTGCTCCTCATCCCTTGTCGCCCTGCACCTGGCGGCCCAGGCGCTGCGCAACGGTGAGTGCGACATGGCCCTGGCCGGTGGCGCCACCATCATGGCCACCCCCGGCACCTTCCAAGTCTTCTCCCGCCAGCGCGGGTTGGCTCCCGACGGCCGCTGCAAGCCCTTCGCCGACGCCGCCGACGGCACCGGCTGGGGCGAAGGCATCGGCCTGGTCCTGCTGGAGCGACTGTCCGACGCCCAACGCAACGGCCACCCCATCCTCGCCACGGTTCGGGGCTCGGCGGTGAACCAGGACGGCGCCTCCAACGGCCTCACCGCCCCCAACGGACCCTCCCAACAACGCGTCATCGAACAAGCCCTGGCCAACGCCCAGTTGACCCCCGCCCAGATCGACGCCGTCGAGGCGCACGGCACCGGCACGACCCTCGGCGACCCCATCGAAGCCCAAGCCCTCCTCGCCACCTACGGGCGCGAACACACCGCCGAACAGCCGCTGTGGCTCGGCTCGATCAAATCCAACATCGGCCACACCCAGGCCGCCGCCGGCGTCGCCGGCATCATCAAGATGATCGAAGCCATGCGCCACGGCGTACTGCCGCCGACCCTGCACGTCGACCGACCCTCCACCCATGTCGACTGGGAGACCGGCCACATCGCACTACTGACGGAAGCTCAACCGTGGCCCGAGACCAGCAAGCCCCGTCGTGCCGCCGTCTCCTCCTTCGGCATGAGCGGGACGAACGCACATGTGATCCTGGAGGCCGCACCGGAACCTGCCGAGGCGGCGGCACAGGAGCAGGGGCAGGGGCAGCAGTTCGGGCCGGTGCCGGTGGTCGTCTCCGCACGGACCCCGCAGGCCCTAGCGGAAGCAGCCGGTCAACTGGCCGCCTTCGTCGAAACCCACCCGGATGTAGCGACAGGCCCGCTGGCCGCACGCCTGTGGAACGGACGCGCCAAGCTGGAGCACCGCGCCGGGATCGTCACCGACGACCGCGCGGAACTGCTCACCGCCCTGACCGCACTCGCCGACGGCAGCGGCCACCCCGCACTCGTCGTCGGCCCGGGCACAACAGCACCGGGAAAGACCGCCTTCGTCTTCCCCGGGCAGGGCTCGCAATGGGCCGGCATGGGCCGCCGCCTGGCCGCCGAGGAGCCGCTCTTCGCCGCTCATCTGGCCGCATGCCAGCAGGAGCTGGCGCGCTGGTGCGACTGGGACCTGCTCGACGTCCTCGCCTCCGAGGACGAAGACGCCCTGGCGCGGGTGGATGTGGTGCAGCCCGCCCTGTTCGCCGTCATGACCGGCATCGCGCGGGTGCTGGAACACTACGGCGTCAGGCCCGACGCCGTGATCGGCCACTCCCAGGGCGAGATCGCCGCCGCCCACATCGCCGGAGCACTCACCCTGGCGGACGCCATCGCCGTGGTCACCCTGCGAGCCCAGGCCATCAGGCAACTCGCCGGCACCGGCACCATGGCCTCCCTCCCCCTGCCCGCTTCGGAGCTCACCGACCTGCCCGACGGGGTCCACCTCGCCGCCGTCAACGGACCGGCCACCACCGTCCTGGCCGGCGAAACGGTTGCACTGACGGCACTCGTCGAGGCCTACCAGCAGGACGATGTCCGGGCCCGCCTCATCCCCGTCGACTACGCCTCACACACCCCCGCCGTCGAAGCCCTGCGCGAAACCATCCTCACCGACCTCACCCACCGCGCCCAGATCCAGCCGCTCCCACCCACGATTCCCTTCTACTCCACCCACACCGGCAGCCTGCTGCCCGACGACCGGCCCCTGGACGGCGCCTACTGGGTCGACAACCTCCGCCACCCCGTCCACTTCCACACGACGGCTCTCCAACTCCTCGACGACGGCCACCACACCTTCATCGAGACCAGCCCCCACCCAGTGCTCGCCGCGGCCCTCGCCGACACCCTCGCCGCACACCCGGCAGACGCCCACCACTACCCCACCCTCACCCGCAACAACGACAACACCGCCCGACTGCTGACCACCCTCACCACCCTCCACACCCACCACCACGGCATCGACCTGGCCCAGCACCTGCCCACCACACAGCCACTGGACATCGGCCTGCCGACCTACCCCTTCCAGCACCAGCCCTACTGGCTCCAAACCCCCACCCAGCTCACCGACGCCAGCGACCTGGGACTCACGGCCGTCGACCATCCGCTGCTCAGCACCGCCACCCAGCTCGCCGACACCAACAGCACCGTCCTGTCCGGACGCATCGCACTGAAGACCCACCCCTGGCTCGCCGATCACGCCGTGTCCGGCACGGTCCTGCTGCCTGGCACGGCCCTGGTCGACCTGGCCCTGCACGCCGGAGACCACACCGGAGCCACCCACCTCGACGAACTCACCCTCCACACACCCCTCGTCCTGGACGACACAACCAGCCGCGACCTCCAAGTCACCACCACTCCCGAGGCGAGCGGATGGCAGATCACCATCCACTCCCGACCCCACACCGACGAACCGGACACCGCCAACTCCGAATGGGTATGCCACGCCACCGGCACCCTCACCACGTCACATGAACAGGCCCAACCGCTCACCCAATGGCCACCCGCAGCCGCGGAACAGGTCGACATCTCCGACCTCTACGACCAACTGGCCGCGGCCGGCTACGAATACGGACCAGCCTTCCAAGGCGTCAGCGCCGTCTGGTCTGAGAGGGACGGCACCCTCCACGCCGAAATCACCCTGCCCGAAGAGGCCGACCCCACCGGACACACCATCCACCCAGCCCTCCTCGACGCAGCCCTCCATCCCCTCGCCCGCCGGACTGCGGACATCGGAGAGACACGGCTTCCGTTCGCCTGGACCGGTGTCACCGTGCATGCCACCGGCGCCACCCACCTACGCGTCACCCTCACCACCACCGACAACAACATCTCCATCCAGGCCTGGGACCCCACCGGCGCCCCCGTCGCCACCGTGAACACGCTCGCCACCCGCCCCATCGACCCCACCGCTCTACACACCAGCGCGGAGAGCCGTAGTCGAAACTCCTTCTTCCGTCTGACCTGGAAACCGGCCGAAGCAGCCACCCACGTCACCGACCTCGATGAGGTCGACATCTACCGGCCCGACACGTATCCCCAGGACGATCCCCAAGCCGCGCACGCCGCGACCGAGGCCCTCCTGGCTCACCTTCAGTCCTGGCTGACCACCAACGACGCCACCGACCGCCGACTGGTCATCCTCACCGAGCACGCGGTGGCCACCAGCCCAGCGGAAGACGTTCATCTCGCCCACGCACCCCTATGGGGTCTGATCCGATCCGCCCAGAACGAAAACCCCGACCGCATCCACCTCATCGACACCGACGACCCGGCGGACACGTCGTACCTCGCCGACGCCCTCGCCACCGGCGAACCCCAACTCGCCCACCGCCACGGCCAACTCCTCGCACCCCGCCTGGCACGCACCACCCCAACAACCCAAACCACCCCCCACCCCCTCAACCCCCACGGCACGGTCCTCATCACCGGCGGCACCGGAGGACTCGCCACCCTCACCGCCCACCACCTCATCACCACCCACCACACCCACCACCTCCTCCTCGCCTCCCGCACCGCACCCCAACACACCACACTCCGCGACCAGCTGAAGGCCCTGGGAGCCGAAGTCACCCTCACCGCCTGCGACCTCACCGACCCACAAGCCGTCGAAGACCTGATCGCCTCCATCCCGGAAGAACACCCGCTCACCGCGGTCATCCACACCGCCGGCACCCTCGACGACACCACCCTCACCGGCCTCACCCCCGACCGCCTCCACCCAGTACTCGCACCCAAGATCGACGCCGCCTGGAACCTCCACCACGCCACCCGCCACCACGACCTCGCCGCCTTCGTCCTCTACTCCTCCGCCGCCGGCACCCTCGGCAACCCCGGCCAAGCCAACTACGCCGCCGCCAACACCTACCTCGACACCCTCGCCCACCACCGCCACCACCACGGCCAACCCGCCACCAGCCTCGCCTGGGGCTACTGGAAACACACCACCAACCTCACCCACCACCTCACCGGCACCGACATCCGCAAAGTCACCGCCGGCGCCCGCCCGCTGGAAACCGACCACGCCCTCCACCTCCTCGACACCGCACTCAAGACCTCCCACCCTCATCACCTCTGTCTCCCGCTCACCCCCGCCGCCCTGCGTGCCATCGAGCACGAACACCTCCCCCCGCTCCTCCGCGACCTGGTTCCCGCCAACCGGCGCACCGCCGCCGCGGGCCCTGGCACCGGCGGTTCCCCGCTGGCCGAGCGGCTGGCCGCGTTGGTGGAACCGGCCGAGAGGCAGCGGCTGGTTCTCGATCTCGTCCGCACGCATGTCGCCGCCGTCCTCGGTCATGCCAGGCCTGACGGCGTCGACCCGCAACAGCCGTTCAAGGAGCTCGGGTTCGACTCGCTCACCGCCGTCGAACTCCGTAACCGCCTCACCGGTGCGACCGCCCTGCGGCTCCCCGCCACGCTGATCTTCGATCACCCCACCCCCGAAGCGCTGACCAGTCGGATCCTTCAGGAACTGGTGCCGGCGTCCGGCAGTGCCTCCCTGCGGGTGATCGGGGAACTGGACGCGTTGGAGGCGGAGTTGACGCGGCTGGCGCCCGATGACGAGGATCGGGCGAGGATCACGCTGCGACTGCAGACGCTGCTGTCGAACTGGAACGACGCACGGCCGGCGGCGACCGTGGATGTGGGAGACCGGATCCAGGAGTCGTCGACGGAGGAGATCTTCGACTTCATCGACCGGCAGCTGGGCCGGGCCGACGGCGCCGACACCACCTCCGCCACCGGCCACTGATCCCGCGTCCGGCCCTGACGCGGAGCCGGCCCGACGACGAACCGCCCCGGTGCCGATAGGGCACCGGGGCGGTTCGTCGTCGATGGGGGCGGCTCTCGGTCGAGGGTCGCGGCTCTGTGTCGTCGGGGGACGGCTTACCGCGTGCTCGGATTACCGCGTGCTCGTCCTCCGCAGCACCGCCGCCTCCGCCACACTCAGCGGCGCGGCGCTCAGCGGCGGCCGTGCGGGTCCCTGCCGCAGCGCCGTGAGGAACTCGGGGGTCTCCAGGTGGGCGAGCGGTGCGGTGAGGGTCGTGACGGCCGTGAGGGCGTCGCAGACCCGCTCGTTCACCAGCGATGCGCTGGTCACCAGGTCGGCGAAGCCCTGGCGTCGGGCGGCCTGGGTGGTCAGGCGCGGGTCGCTGACATCGGCCCGGTTGTCGGGGTAGCACAGGTCCTGGGAGGCGGAGAGCAGCCAGGGTGCGTCGGCGGCGGCCGCGATGGCTCGCTGGGCGGTTCGGGCCAGGCCTGGTTTGAGGCCGCCGGCGCGGCGCAGGCAGTTCTCCAGCGCGTGGGCGGAGCGGGCCGCGACGCTCATGCCGTGGCCGTGGATGGGGTTGAGGGAGACCACGCAGTCGCCGAGTGCGACGAGTCCCTCGGGGTGCCGGGTCAGACGGTCGAGGTGGAGGCGGCGGTTGAGGGTGCTGCGGGTGGTGCGGACGGGCGTGAGGGGTGTGGCGGCGTCGATCAGGTCGGCGATGAGGGGGTCGCGCAGGGTGCGTGCGAACGTGGCGAAGTGGTTCTCGTCGGTGGTGGGTTCGCCGCCTCGGGTGCCGGAGAGGGTGATGATCCACCGGCCGTCCTCGATGGGGAGGAGCAGGCCGTTGCGTCCTGGGCGGCCGGTGCGGTGGTCGGCGTAGACGCTGACGACCGGGAAGGGCCTCGGGGCGCCGTCGGGGGCGCGGAAGACGCGGGTGGCGTAGGTGAGTCCGGTGTCGACGCTCTCCTCGGTGACGGGTGGCAGGCCCAGTTCGCCCAGCCAGTGCTTGAGGCGTGAGCCTCGGCCGGTGGCGTCGACGACGAGGTCGGCGGGCAGGTCGCGGGTGGTGCCGTCCTGGGTGCGGACGCGGGCGCCGGTGACGCGTTCGTGGTCGCCGAGCAGGCCCTGTGCCTGTGCGCCCTGGAGGACTTCGATGCGTGGGTCGCCCAGGGCTGCGTCCCGAACGGTCCGGTCGAGCAGGGGGCGGCTGCAGGTGAGGGCGTAGTGGGATGAGGGGAAGCGGTGCTGCCAGCCGTAGGCGCTGTAGAGGACCATGTCCTGTTTGACGCCGATGCGATGGGTGCCGGCGGTGCGCAGGCGGTCGAGGGTGCCGGGCAGCAGGGCTTCGATGGCCTCGGCGCCGCCGGACCACAGAATGTGCGCGTGGTGGCTCTGGGGGGCGCCCTTGCGGGGTTCGGGTCGGTCCGGGTAGGTGTCGCGTTCGATCACGGTCACCTTGTCGACGTGGTCGCGCAGGGCGCGGGCGGCCAGGACGCCGGCGAGGCCGCCGCCGAGTACGACGCCGTGCACGGACTCCCGCGTATGTGGTGTTGCTTCCGCCATCCCCGATCCGCCCTTTCCTCGTGGTCCGGTTCGGGCGGTCGACGTATGCCGCCCGGCTCACCTTGCGGGGTGCGGCTTGGGGGTGACTTGCCGGTTTCTAAAGCCTTTCGCGGCTTCGTGGGGGACGGTCGAAGGCCTTACGCTACGGGCCTGTTCGGCAGGTCCGAGTCCGGAAGGGTGCCCTCATGCGGGATTCGTCCATGCAGGTCGGAGTCGATGTGAACCGGTGTGTGGCGTCGGGCATGTGTGCGCTGCTCGCGCCCGGGGTCTTCGACCAGGAGGCGGACACCGGGCAGGTGGTGCTGTTGGAGGAGCGTCCGCCCGCGGAGGAGTGGGAGGCGGTGGAGGAGGCTCAGCGCTCGTGCCCGGGGCAGGTCATCCGCTTCCGGGAGGCGGCCGCCACGCGGGGTGAAGGCCGGTAGCGGGGCGCGGTCCGTTGCCGCGTTAAGGCGAGCCAAGGGCGGCTTAAGGGGGCTCCCCGAGGCTGGGCGAAAAGGCGTGGACCGGTGTGGTCGGCGTCGCCTTCGCGCAGCGGGTTGCGGGCGCGGGGTGGGCGTACCCCCGTGCCCAGGCGCGCGCGTGCACCGCGCGGGCGCGGTGGCAGGGGGGTGCGTCGCGCCCCGGGCTCGACCGCCCTCGTGTGCGGCGCGGCCCGATGTGCCCTGACGTTCTGTCACCTGCCGGTTCCGTCCGCCCGCCGCGCCGGATGCGCCGGTCGCGGGAGCAGGCCGAGAAGGGAACGCGAGATGACGGACACGCTGTCCACGCCGCCGCGGCGCTTGCCGACCGAGCGGACGCGTCCGCTGGATCCGCCCGAGGAGCTGGGCCGGCTGCGTGAGGAGGAGCCGGTGAGTCCGCTGTTGTACCCGGACGGGCACGTGGGCTGGCTGGTGACCAGTCACGCCGCGGCCAGGAAGGTGCTCAGCGATCAACGGTTCAGTGCCCGCGGCGACTTGAAGAAGGTGCCGTTCGAGCTGCCGTCGGGGGGCCGGCCGTGGGAGACGGTGCCGCCCGGCTTCTTCATGCACATGGACCCGCCGGATCACACGAAGTACCGGCGTCTGCTCACCGGCCAGTTCACGGTGCGGCGGATGAAGGCGCTGGAGCCGCGGATCGCGCAGGTCACGGAGGAGCATCTGGACGCGATGGAGCGGCAGGGGCCGCCGACGGATCTGGTGCCGGCGTTCGCGCTGCCGATCCCGTCGCTGGTCATCTGTGAGCTGCTGGGCGTTCCGTACAGCGAGCGTCCGCGGTTCCAGGACCACTCGACGACGGTCATGCGGATCGGGTCGTCCCACGAGGAGGTGGCGGCGGCCTTCGCGACGATCTACGGGTTGATCCACGAGTTGGTGCAGCTCAAGCACAAGGAGCCGGCGGACGATCTGCTGAGTGGTCTGATCGCCAGTGGTGAGCTCGACGACGCGGAGCTGACCGGGGTGGGGATGCTGCTGCTGATGGCGGGCCACGAGACGACGGCGAGCATGCTGTCGCTGGGGACGTACGCGCTGCTGCGCCATCCCGGCGAGCTGGCGCGGCTGCGGGAGGATCCGGAGCTGTTCGGCAACGCCGTCGAGGAGCTGATGCGATATCTGACGATCGCTCAGTTCGGGGTGCCGCGCACGGCGTTGGAGGACGTCGAGCTGGAGGGCAAACTGATCAAGGCCGGTGACGGGGTGACGGTGTCGCTGGCGGCGGTCAATCGTGATCCGGGGCGGTTCGAGGATCCGGACCGGCTGGACGTGGGGCGTTCCACGTCCGGGCACATGGCGTTCAGCTACGGCATTCACCAGTGCCTCGGGCAGCAGCTGGCGCGGGTGGAGATGCGGATCGCGTACTCGGCGCTGTTCCGGAGGTTCCCGGGGCTGCGGCTGGCGGTGGAGGCGGACGAGGTGCCGCTGCGTTCGGAGGCGACGATGTACGCCGCGCAGCGGCTTCCGGTGACGTGGTGAGGCGGGCCGTGGGCCCGGTGGGGTCGGCGGGTCGGCCCGGGGTGGTTCCGACGCGGCGGGGAGGTGCGGCGCGGTGCTGGTGGTGAACGGGCGTCCTGCGCTGCGGATGGCTTCGGTGGGTACGGCGCTGCCGGGGCCGCGGATCGACAACGCGATGCTGGGGCGCCGGATGGGTCTGGGGCCGGCGTGGGAGCAGTGGGCCGAGGCGTTCATCGGTACGCGGTTCCGGCATCTCGCGGTGGATCTGGAGTCGGGTGAGCCGCGGTTCTCGTTGGCGGATCTGGGCGAGACGGCGGGGCGGCGGGCGCTGTCCGCGGCGGGTCTGGAGCCGTCGGACGTCGATGTGATGGTGATGGGTACGGCCATGCCCGACATGCTGATGCCGACGACGGTGAATGTGATCGCCGACCGGCTGGGCATCGACCAGGTGCCGACGTACCAGTTGCAGTCGGGGTGTTCGGGTGCGGTGCAGGCCCTGTCGCTGGCGGCGTCGCTCCTGCTGTCCGGGGGGCATCGCACGGCGCTGGTGCTGGGCGGTGATGTCTCGGCGAAGCTGGTCGATCCGGACATGGACGCGGCGGCGCTGCCGCCGGCGCAGCTGGTGAACCTGGTGCTGTTCGGGGACGGGGCGGGGGCGTCGGTGCTCACCACGGAGCCGTCGCCGGGTCCGGTGCTGCGGGCGGTGTTCACGCGGCTGGTCGGCCTGGGGCGGGAGCCGGGGCAGACCCTGGACTGGTACGGCGCGAGCAGGCGCTTCGACGGCCCTCCGGTGACCGAGGACTACAAGGCGATCGAGGAGGCGGTTCCCGTGCTGGCCGCGGAGTCGGCCGAGGAGTTGCTGGACGCGCTGGAGTGGAAGCCCGGTGATCTGTCGTATGTGCTGCCGCCGCAGTTGTCGGGCCGGATGACGGCGCGGATCCGGGAGCGGATGGGGATGCCCGCGGCGCGGGAGGTGTCCTGCGTGGAGGAGACCGGCAACAACGGCAACGCGCTGGTGTTCTTCCAGTTGGAGCGGCTGCTGTCGCGGCTGGCGTCCGGGGACCGGGCCGTCGGGGTGGCGATCGAGTCCAGCAAGTGGATCAAGTCGGGCTTCGCCCTGGAGGCGGACTGAGGTTCCGCTACGGCTGTGCCGCCGCCGTTGCGTGTGTGTCGGCGCCGCGACCCCGGGCAGGGGTCGGGGCGCCGACGCGTATGCCGGGGAGGCCGCTTTCGACGCCCGGTGATATATGGTTTTCATGAAACAGTGAACCAACGTCCCGGTGCGTTCGGCCATTTCCCCGGCGTACGTCACATCGGTACACATGACGCGGAGGGATGCGCGGATGGCGGCCGCCCCGGACGACACTCGGCAAGGCTCCGACCAGGAGCTGGCGGTGAGCCGCTTCATCGAGCAGTTCGCGCTCAGCATGGCGGGGCTCGGTTTTCCACGGATGGCCGCGCGGGTGTTCGTGGCGGTGCTCATCTCGACGAACGGGCTGACGGCGGTCGAGCTGGCGACGCAGCTGAGGATCAGCCGGGCCGCGGTGTCCCAGGCGGTGCGGTATCTGATGCAGTTGGGGCTGGTCGAGCGGCAGCGCGAGCCGGGGCAACGCCATGATCACTACCGGGTCACGGACAGCATGTGGTACGAGATGTTCGCCCGCCGCGACGAGGTCTTCCTGCGGCTGGAGGACAACCTGGCCGACGGGATCGACGCGCTCGGCGGTCAGAGCCCGGCGGCGGCGCGGCTGGACGAGACGCGGCGGTTCTTCGCGTTCATCCGGGGCGAGGTGCCCAAGCTCATGACGCGCTGGCGCGAGTCGCAGGGTGAGGCTCCCGACAAGGACTCCTGAGCACGTCAGCGGGCCCGGGGTGCGAGGACGGCCGCTTTAGGTGGCGGCAAGGTGGCGCCAAGCGGGCGCGGTGAGGCTGGGGGTGCCCGCCCGGGTGCGGTGATCGCGTCGCGGGGCGGACCGTCGCGAAGTCTCGCCTGGAGGGTGTGATCCGTGTCCCCGGCCCCCGCTCCCCCGCCCGCCGCCGACCCCGTGGCCGACCTGCACCGGTCCGGCCGCCTGGCCGCCGAGTATCCACGGCTGCCCATGTTGTTGCGTGGCCTCGGCGAGGAGGAACTCCAGCGGGCGGGACGGTTGTTGACGCGTCTGTCCGCCGACGAGGTGCTCGCCGAGCACCCGGCCCAGCCGACGGTGTCGGTCGCGGTCACCGGTCACGGCACGGTGGCCGGTCTGGTCCCGCCGCTCACCGCCCAACTGGCCCGGCACGGGCTGCTGTTGCGGCCGCACGTCGCCGACTTCGGCAGCTGGCTGTTCGATCTGGCCGATCCGGCGAGCGAGGTGTACGCGGCCGGCCGCGACCTGGTCGTGTGCGTGCTCGACGCCGGCGTGGTGTTCGACGAGGTTCCCCTGCCGTGGCGGCCCGAGGACGTGGAACGGGTGCTGGCCGAGAAGGTCCGGCTGCTGGACAAGCTCGCCGCCACCCACACCTCGGCGGGGTCGGGCACGCTCGTGTACACCACGCTGCCGCTGCCCCGCGAGTTCCATGCCCAGTTGGCGGACCACCGCTCCCGGGCCCGGCTGGGCGCGGTCTGGCGGGAGGGGAACGCACGGCTGCTGGGGCTGATGGAGGAGCATCCGGGTCTCGTCGTCCTCGACCTGGACCCGCTGCTCACCGGTCCGACCGCGCTGGGCGAGGCCCGCCTGGCGGCGTACACGGCGACGCCGTACACACCGGAACTGACCGCCGCCCTCGCCCGCGATCTGGCCCATCTGGTGCGCGGGCGGTCGGGGCGGGCGAAGAAGGTGCTGGCCCTGGACCTGGACGGCACGGTGTGGGGCGGGGTGCTGGGCGACGACGGTCCGGAGGGCATCGAGGTCGCCGGCGGCCGCCGGGGCCGGGCCTTCGCGCATCTCCAGCGGGTGGCCGCGCAACTCGCCTCGCGCGGGGTGCTGTTGGCGGCCGTCAGCAAGAACGACCTGGAGCCGGTGCGGCAGGTGCTGCGCGAGCACCCCGAGATGACCCTGCGCGAGGACGACTTCGTGCGCGTGGTGGCCAACTGGGAGCCCAAGCACGAAAATCTGCGGGCCCTGGCCGAGGACCTCAATCTGGGCCTGGACGGCTTCGTCTTCGCCGACGACAGCGCCTACGAGTGCGGTCTGGTCGCCCGGGAACTGCCCGAGGTGACCGTACTGCACCTGCACGGTGACCCGGCGCTGCACGCCGAACGGCTGCTCGCCGACGGCTGGTTCGACGTACGGGACCTCACGGAGGACGACGTACGCCGCCCGGCGCGCTACCGCGAGGAGCTCGGGCGCAAGGACTTCCTCGACTCCTTCGCCTCGCTCGACGACTATCTGCGGGAGCTGGAGGTGCGGGTCGAACTGGCCGCGGCGCGCGAGGCCGACACCGCCCGGCTCGCCCAGCTCACCCAGCGCACCAACCAGTTCAACCTGACGACCCAGCGCCTCCAGCAGGACGAGGTCCGTGCCCTGGCCGGCGCTCCCGGGCAACTCGTCCTCGCCATCAGGTCCGGTGACCGCTTCGGGGACAACGGGCTGGTGGGGGCGGTGTTCGTGCGGACCGGCGGCCCGGTGTGGCACATCGACAACTTCCTGCTCAGCTGCCGGGTCTTCGCCCGGGGTATCGAGCAGGGCTGCCTGGCCGCGCTGCTGGAACACGCCCGCGCCGCCGGAGCCGAGGCGGTCGAGGCGCGTCATGTGCCGTCCTCGAAGAACGGCAAGGTCAAGGACTTCTATCCGCGCAACGGCTTCGAGGTGTTCGGGCACGCCGAGGACGGATCCGGCCTGTTCCGCCACAAGCTGCGGAGGATCACGGCGGCGCCCGGGCATCTGGGCCTGACGGCGCGCTGGGAACGGGAGGGAACACGATGAACGACGTCGGCGAGCTCAAGGAGTTCACGGTCGTCCACGCCCGGGCGCTGCAGCTGCCGCCCGAACTGCACCAGGGGGTGCTGGACCGCGTCACCAACGACGAGGACGGCGCCTTGGGCTCGTGGGCGGTGGAGTGGTCGGCGGCGTCGGCCACGCTGGCCGAGTCCGGTCAGCTGCTGCCGGCTTTCCTGTGTTCGGCCATGGCCCGCTTCCCGTTCGTGGACGGTCCGGCGCGGCGCGCGGCGTACGAGCGGCTCCGGTCCCTGTTCGACCGGTGGCGTGCGCAGCATCCGGACATCGAGCCGGTGCGGGTGAAGATGCCCGATGGTGAGCTGGTCTGCTGGGCGGGCGGCCTGTCGGCCACGGAGCCGAAGCCGCTGCTGCTGGTGACGGGCGGGATCGTCAGCGTCAAGGAGCAGTGGGCGCCGGTGGTGCTCCAGGCGGCTCAGCTGGGCATGGCGGTCGTGGTGACGGAGCTGCCGGGCGTGGGCGAGAACACTGTCCGGTACGACTGGGAGAGCTGGCGGATGCTGCCCGCGGTGCTGGATGCGGTCGCGGACCGGGCGGACGTCTCGCGGACGTACGCCCTCGCGAACAGCTTCGGCGGCCATCTGGCGCTGCGCTGGGCCGGGCGGGACGGACGGCTGCGCGGGATCGTGACGTCCGGGGCGCCGGTGAGCGACTTCTTCACGGACGGCGCCTGGCAACGTCGGCTGCCGCGCGTCACCCGGGACACGCTGGCCCGGCTGACGGGTGTCGAGCCGGGCGACGAGGCGGCGCTGCGTGGGATGCTCACCGACTGGGCGCTGACCCCGCAGGAGCTGTCCGGCCTGGACATTCCGGTCTGTTATTCGGCCAGTCTGCGGGACGAGATCGTGCCTTCGGGGGATCCGGAGTTCCTGCGCCGGCATGTACGGCGGCTGTCCCTGAACGAGTTCGACGACGTACACGGCGCGCCGGGGCACGTGCAGCAGACCGTGGAGTGGACGTTCGGTTCGCTGCTGGCCATGCGGGGCGGCGCTCTGCCGTCCTGACCGGGGCGCCGCCCACGGGGGAAGGGCCGTCACCGGGACCACGTCGGGGGAATGCCGTGGTCCCGGTGACGGCCGGTGCCGTCCGGCCGGCCCTCAGTCGGGGGATGTCACTGGAGGGCCAGGTCGCGGCGACGGAACAGGGCGGTGCCCGCGGCGGTGAGAGCCGCCGTGATCGCCAGGAGCACCAGCAGCGGGCCTACGGTGAAGTCGCCGCCGGGCAGTCCGGGCACATGGCTGAACGGCGAGATGTCCATGACCGCCTGCGGCAGGTCCAGGGTCGAGCCGATCTGGCCGATCAGCAGGCAGATCGCGAACGCCGCCCAGGGCAGGCCGATGGCGAGCCGGGGCAGGGAGCCGAAGGCGAGCACGGCGAACGCCGCCAGCACCAGCACGGCGGGCAGGCGCACCAGCGCGGCCGCGACGAGGGAGCCGAACTCCGCGCCCATGTCCCCGGTGGCCACGCCGTAGCCGACAGCGGCGCTGATGCCGGTGAGCAGCATGAGCACGGTGACCCCGGCGAGGGTGACGACCAGGTGGCCCGTCATCCAGCTGAACCGGCTGGTGGATGTGGACAGTACGGTCTCCATGCCGCCGCTGGTCTCCTCGTGGCGCATCCGGTTCAGGGCCTGCACGGCGAATCCGGCGACCGCGAGGCCCATCAGACCGATGGTGGCGGAGAGGTAGGCGTCCAGCAGTGAGCCGGTGCCGCCGAGTTGCTGGATGATCTCGGCGGTGCGCTCGCTGTCGCCGATGAGGTCGTTGATCTCGTCGCCGACCACACCGAAGGAGAAGCTCATCACGGACACCCCGACGGCCCAGCCGGCCAGGGTCCCGCGGTGCAGGAACCAGGCGAGGCCGATCGGGCTGAGCAGGGCCGGAGCGGCCTCCGGCGAGCGGGGCTGGACCGCCCGCATACCCATCCCGACGTCACGGATGCGGGTCAGGGCGAAGGCCACGCCGACCTGGACGGCGAAGGCGGCGAGCGGCAGGGCCAGCACCCACCACCGGTCCTGGTCGAACGGGCGCATCTGCTGGCCCCAGCCGATCGGGGACAGCCAGGACGGCCATGCGCTCTCCACACGCGGGCCGCCTCCGGTGGTGCGGCCCGCCACGTCGCCGACGGCGCGCAGCATGAACGCCACACCGAGCGCCGCCGCCGCGGCGCCGTTGGCGGCCCGGGCGCTCTCCCAGATCTGGGCGGTGATCGCGGCGACACCGGCGAAGGAGACCCCGACCGCGCCGATCGCGGCGCCGGCCGCGAAGGAGGAGCCCAGTGGCAGCCCCGCCGAGGCCAGTCCGAGGGCGCTCACGACGGCGAGCACCACGTTGGCCAGGACGGCGAGCAGCAGCCCCGCGGTGAGGGCCGCGTGCCGGCCGACGGCGGTGGAGCCGATCAGTTCGGAACGTCCCAGTTCCTCGTTCTGCCGGGTGTGGCGGACGACGGCGAGGGTGCTCATCAGGGCGGCGGCCACCAGCACGAGCAGCAGGGACTGCGTCATGGCGGTGGCGCCCTCGCTGGAGCCGGAGACCAGGCCGCTGAACACCAGTGAGGCGGGGTTGTCGGCGGCGCTGGTCTGGGCGGCGATCCGGTCCTTCTCGGTTTCGTACAGACCGCTGATGCTGGAGGCCGTGGCCGTCTGCACCAGTGTCAGGCCGAGGATCCACAGCGGAAGTTGGATCCGGTCCCGGCGCAGGGCGAGCCGCAGGAGGTCGCCGGTGCCGGCGAAGTAGCGGCTCATCACCGCGCTCCTGCCGTCTCGCGCTGGGCGGGCACCTCGTCGCCGTAGTGCCGCATGAACAGCTCCTCCAAGGTGGGCGGGGTGCTGGTCAGCGACACGATGCCGAAGTCGGCCGCGTGGCTGATGACGGCACCGACCTTGCCGCTGTCGACGGTGAAACCGACACCGTCGGGCCCGGAGTGCACGTCGTGGACGCCCTCGAACCGGTCCAGGCCGGTCAGTTCGCGTTCCGTCTGGACCGTGACCGAGACGCGGGTGAGGTGGCGCAGTTCCTTCATCGAGCCGGACTCGACCGTGCGGCCCTCACGGATGATGCTGACGCGGTCGCACAGGGCCTCCGCCTCGGCCAGGATGTGACTGGACAGCAGCACGGTGGCGCCGGCCCGCTTCAGGTCGAGCACACAGCTCTGGAAGACCGACTCCATGAGGGGGTCGAGACCGGAGGTGGGCTCGTCGAAGATGTACAGCTCCACGTCGGAGGCGAGCGCGGCGACCAGGGCCACCTTCTGCCGGTTGCCCTTGGAGTAGGTGCGGAACTTTTTCGTCGGGTCGAGTTTGAACCGCTCCAGCAGCTCCGCGCGGCGTTTCCTGTCGATGCCGCCGCGCAACCTGCCGATCAGGTCGATCGACTCGCCGCCGGAGAGATTGGGCCAGAGGCTCACGTCGCCCGGGACATAGGCGAGCCGGCGGTGCAGGTCCACGGCCTCGTGCCACGGGTCGCCGTCCAGCATCCGCACCTCGCCGGCGTCGGCCCGCAGCAGGCCGAGCAGGACCCGGATGGTCGTGGACTTGCCGGCGCCGTTGGGCCCCAGGAGGCCGTGCACCTCGCCCTGCCTGACCGTCAGGTCGAAGCCGTCGAGGGCCCGCACCTGACCGAACTTCTTCACTAAGCCTGCTACGGCAATGGAGTTCGTCACTGTCACAACGTATCAAACTTCCATGACTTTGTGAAATCTGCGAAATCTCGGCTCCCGATGGAGGGACGGGTTCCCCGGCCGGGCGGGTCGACCCGTCCACGCCGGGACCTGAACCCCGCCACCGTCCCCCTGCCCCCTGTCGCGCCGGATGCACCGCGACGCCCGAACACTAGGGGGCTTTTAGGGGTGGGTAGGGGCTTCAGACGCCCTCCGCTTTCTCATAGCCTGCAAAGGCCTGCACGGCCGACGGAACAACAGCCCGGCACATCACGAAGATGGACGGGAGAAGACTTGAGAACTGTTCCAGCAAGAGAACGGCAATCGACGCAGCGTATTGTCAACGGGGGTTGAGTAAGTGCAATACGACATACTCGGACCGGTTCGGGTGACCGACAGCCGCGGTGGCAGGTTCGTCAGCGCCAGAAAAATGCAAGTGCTGCTGGTGCTCCTACTCATCCGCGCCCGACAGGTGGTCTCCATCGACGAGGCCATCGCCGAGATCTGGGGGGACAATCCCCCCCGCCGGGCCACGGCAGGCATTCATGTGTACATCTCCCAACTCCGCAAGTTCCTCGCGCAACCCGGCAGTCAGCACAATCCGATTCTGACCCGGCCGCCGGGATATCTGTTCCACCTGGGCGACGACCGGATCGACGTGGACCTGTTCCAGGAGTTGCTCCACCAGGGGCGGCGGCACCTCAAGGAGGGGCGGCCGGAGAACGCCGTCGCCGCCTTCGAGGCGGGGCTCTCCCTCTGGCGCGGCCAGGCCCTGGGCGACCTGTGCGACGGACCGGTCATCGAGGGCTTCGCCACCTGGCTGGAGGAGACCCGGCTGGAGTGCGTCGAATCGCTCATCGAGGCGCAGCTCAGTATCGGACTGCACCGCGAACTCGTGGGCCGGCTCTACTCTCTGACGGCCGAGCACCCGTTGCGGGAGACGTTCTACCGCCAGCTCATGCTCGCCCTGTGCCGCTCGGAGCGGCAGGCCGACGCGCTGCGCACCTACCAGCAGGCCAGGACCCGCCTCAACGAGGAGCTGGGTCTGGAGCCGTGCCGTGCGTTGCGCGATCTGCAGCAGGCCATCCTGATCGCCGACGAACGACTGGAGCTGCCCACCGCGGTATGACCCGCGCCACCAGCCGCCACCGGGCGGGCGGAGCCAGTAGCTCCGCCCGCCCGGTCGGTTTCCCGCGGCGGACCGCCGTCAGCTCCGCGTCGGCCCGTGCGGGGCGCGCAGCCGGTGCGTGAGCTCCGTCAGGACCCGGGGCCCGCTCTGGTCGCCGTGCACGAAGTAGTGGTCGCCGGGCAGGACCAGCAGCTCGAAGTCCCCTGTGGTCAGCGTCCGCCACGCCCTCGCGTCCGGCTCGCGGACCACGGGGTCGGCCGTGCCGTGGAACGCCGTCACCGGCAGGTGCAGCGGCGCCTCGGTCAGGTCGTGGCGGTAGCTCTCGACGATCCGGAGGTCCGCGTACCCGGCGCCGTCGAGGGCCACCTCGGCCATGCCTGCGAGGTCCTCGCCCAGTTCCGTGCGCAGCGCGTCCCGATAGCGTTCCGGCTCCGCGCGGCGCAGCCGCATCAGGTCCTCGTGGTCGGGCATGCCGGTGAAGCCCAGGCCGCGCGTGACCGACCGCAGCCGCGCGCCGAGCGGGTTCTCCCGCCCCGTCGGCGCGCTGAACGCGCTGACGAACAGATGGCGCAGCGACTCGCCGTACTTGCCTTCCAGCCGGTGCGCCAGCCGGAAGGCGAGCAGGGCGCCCATGCTGTGTCCGTAGAGGGCGAAGGGCCGGTCCAGGTACGGCTCGATCGCCTGCGCGACGGCCTCCACCGCCTCCTCCACGGTGTCGAGGGGACGCTCGTCCCCGCGTTCCTCCCGGCCCGGCAGCTGCACCGGGCACACGTCGATCGCCGGATCGGCGTCGGCCGCCCAGTCCCGGTACAGCGAGGCCCCGCGGCCGCCGTAGGGCAGGCAGAACACCCGTACGGCGCAATCGTCGCGCGGGGCGGCCGGGAGCCAGCGGGCGCTGTCGGTGTCGTAGGGGCGCCGGGTCTCGCTCACCGGGTGTCCCTCGACGGACGCGGTGACGCGGTCCAGTACCTCGTCGAGCGTGGGTCCGGCGATGAGCAGGTCGACCGGGAGGTCGACCGCGGCCTCGGCCCTAACGCGCCGGCGCAGTTCGAGGGCGGCCAGCGAGTCGAGCCCGGTCTCCGACAGCGGCAGGCTGAACGGGACGTCCTCGGGAGGCAGTTGCAGCAGTTCCCCGACCATCCGCGCGAGCCGGGAGCGCAGGGCCGCGTGGCCGGCCGGTCCACGCCATCGCGCGCGGGTCTCGTCGGTGGGCGGGGCGTCCGGGGCCGGGCCGCCGGAGCTGATGACGCGGATCTCGGTGGCGCGGGCCCAGCCGACCGTCCGACCGTCCTCTGCACCCAGCAGATGGTCACCGACCAGGCTCTGGCGGGTGGCGGGAGCGGTCAGCCGTACATGGCACCACAGGGGGCCGTCCGTCCGGGCGCCGAAACCGGCCTCGCCGAGCCCCGCGACCATGAACAGGTCACGCTCGTGCAGGTCCCGCTCCGCGGCGAGGGCGTAGAGCGGGGCACAGGCGTCCAGCACGCCCGGCGGCACCGGGAGTTCGGGAGCCGGCCTGCCGGGCCCGCCGTGCGTCTCCTCGGCGGACGGGGCGCGGAGGCGGGCCAGGACCTCGCCGTCACCGAGCCACGCCTCGGTGACCCACTCGACGGACGGGCCGTACGGCACACCGCGTTCCCTCAGCCGACGGTAGAAGTCGGCGCCGTCGATCCGCACGGCGCAGCGCTCCTTGATCGCCGCCCGGGCCTGCTCGGTCAGCGGCTCCGGTGCGGCGGCAGTGTCCTCGGCGGTCGGCCCGGTGCGCACCCGGCCGCCGACGTGCCGGCGCCAGCTGCCCGGCTCGTCGGCGGTGGCCGGTGCGTCGATGGCCCGGCTGTGCACGGAGAACGCCGACCAGCCGTCGCCGTCGGGCGGGCCGACGACGAGGTGCACGGCGCGTTCCCGGGTGCCGGAGAGGGCCAGCGCCTGCTCGAAGGTGACGTCGGACAGCCGCAGTCCACCGTCGGCGGGCGCCACCGAGGCGAGCATGTCCTGGTGGTAGCCGACGTGGACGACGCCCGCGGTGTCGGCGACCTCGGGGAGCAGCGCCCGGCTCACCGTGGCGGTGAACTGCCGCTGCTCCAGCGGCGACGGCAGCGCCTGCAGTCCCAGGGTGCCGACCGGGGCGCCGGTGCCCGGTACCGCCGGGGTGTCCGGCTCGGCGGCCGCGGTGCGGTACGCGCGGCGCCGGAAGACCTGGCCCGGCAGATCCAGCCGGGTCCGGTCGTAGCCGTCGTCGAAGGCGGACCAGTCGACCTCGTCGCCCTGGAGGTGGCGGTGGGCCAGGCCGTCG
The DNA here is from genome assembly GCF_045041015.1 of Streptomyces sp. NBC_00019. Classification (NCBI taxonomy): domain Bacteria; kingdom Bacillati; phylum Actinomycetota; class Actinomycetes; order Kitasatosporales; family Streptomycetaceae; genus Streptomyces; species Streptomyces sp. NBC_00019. The sequence goes on along the minus strand of NZ_CP108302.1, from coordinate 8,267,259 downwards.
AGGAGCTCCCGCCAGATGTCGTCACCGGGCAGCCGCCACACACCGCTCGGGTCCTCCGCTGCCGCCGCGCCGCCGATGTGGATCAGGGTGTCGTAGCCGTGGACGGTGAGCGCTCCGGCGGCCGCTCGTGCCGAGGTTCCGGTCGCGGTCCGGGTCCAGAACGCCGGGTCCGCGACCTGGTCGGCGGTCACCTCGGTGGCGTCCGGGCCGTGCAGCAGACGCAGAGCGGGGGCGCGCCGGGGCAGGGCGGTGGGAGCGGGGGCGGCCGTGTGCCGGGCGCCGAGCAGGCTGCCTGCCTCGCGGACGCCGAGGGCACCGCCGAGCAGACCGGCCGCGAGGTCGCCAGGGGCTTTCCCGGCGGCCACGGCGCCGGGGGCGAGGCCCCAGTCCGCGAGCGTACGCACCAGGGCGACCTGGCAGGCGACGGTCAGCACGTCCGCCGCGAGGGTGGAGGAGAGGTGTCCGGAGGCGGCCGCCGCGGCGGGGTCGGCGCCCGCGGCGGTGGCCAACTCGGCGGCGCACTCGTCGTAGTGGGCGCGGAAGCCGGGGTGAGTGGGGTGCAGCGCCGCGACGACGTGGGCCGCGCGGTCCGCGTCGGCGCCGAGCAGGAAGGCGACCGGCCGCGTGGGGGCGCGGTCACGGGCGCCGACCGCGTCGGACGCGGAGAGCTGTCGGCCGCCGGATGCCACCTCGGGGGCGCCGCCCGCGGCGAGGGCCGCCAGCCGGCCGACGAGTTCGTCGCGCGAGGCGGTCACGAGGGCGGCGCGGTGCGCGAAGTGCGCGCGGCGGGCGGTGGTGGTGTGGCAGACGTCCGCGAGCGGGGCCTCGGGGTGGTGGGCCAGCCAGTCGCCGAGGCGGGCCGCCGCGTCGCGCAGTCCCTCGGGGTCGCGGGCCGACAGGGCCAGCACATGGGCGGGGCGGTCGGGGCCCGACGCGCGGCGGGGCGCGGCCGCGGGTTCGGTGAGGACGACGTGCACGTTGGTGCCGCTGAAGCCGAAGGAGCTGACGCCTGCCGTGCGCGCCCTGCCGTCGGCGTGGTCCGGCCAGGGGCTCGTCCGGTCGTTGAGGACCACCGGCAGCCGCTCGACGCCGAGTCGCGGGTTGGGGGTGCGCAGGTGCAGGTTGCCCGGGATCTCCCGGTGCCGCAGGGCCAGGACCGTCTTGATCAGGCCCGCCACTCCGGCCGCCGCCTCCAGGTGCCCCACGTTGGACTTCACGGCGCCGATGCGCAGCGGCGTCACGGCGGTCCGGCCGGCGCACAGGACGTCGGCGGCGGCCCGCACCTCGATCGGGTCGCCCAGCGGGGTGCCCGTGCCGTGCGCCTCCAGGTAGTCCACGTCCTGCGGATCGGTCCGGGCCGTCCTCAGCGCCTCGGTGATCAGTTCGCGCTGCGCCCTGCCGTTGGGGACGGTCAGACCGCTGGTGCGGCCGTCGTGGTTCACGGCCGACCCCGTGATGAGGGCGAGCACGGGCGCGCGTACGGCGGCGGCGTCCCCGGCGCGCATGAGGGCGACCATGCCGCAGCCCTCCGCCCGGGCGTAGCCGTCGGCCGCGACGTCGAAGACCTTGCAGCGCCCGTCCTCGGACAGCGCCTCCATCCGGCTCAGGGCGACCATGACGGCGGGTGACATCATCGCGCTCACCCCGCCGGCCACGGCCGCCGCGCACTCGCCGCGGCGCAGGCTCTCGACGGCCAGATGGACGGCGAGCAGCGACGAGGAGCACGCCGTGTCCACCGCGAGGGCGGGACCGCGCAACCCCAGGGTGTGGGCCACCCGTCCCGCGGCGACGCTGATCGCGGAGCCGGTGGCGGTGTACGGCCCGGTGTCCCGCAGCGGCCGGGGCCGCAGGGCGTTCTCGGAGCCGGAGATGCCGACGAAGACGCCGACGCGCTGCTCGGCGCGGGTGCCGGAGACCAGCCCGGCGTGTTCGAGCGCCTGCCAGCTCGCCTCCAGCAGCAGCCGGTGCTGCGGGTCCAGCTCGCGGGCCTCGGCGTCCGGGATGCCGAAGAACGACGCGTCGAACGCGTGAGCGCCCTCGGTGAGGAAGCCGCCGCGGCGGGTGTAGGAGGTGCCGGGGGTGGTGCGGTCGGGCGAGTACCAGCGGTCGTCCGGCCAGCGGTCGGCGGGGACGTCCGTGATGCCGTCGCGGCCCTCGCGCAGCAGGTCCCAGTAGCGTTCGGGGCTGTCGGCACCACCGGGGAAGCGGCACCCCAGGCCCACCACGGCGATGGGCTCCTCGGTCCGGGCGCGCAACTGCCCGACCTGCTCCCGCAGTGCGCGGACGGCGTCCAGGGAACGCCTCAGCAGGGCGTCATCGGTCATGACCGTTCCTCTCCCCCAGTGGTTCGCCGGACGTCCGCGCGGTCGGCTCCGTCGCGGGCGTCCGGCACACGTGCTCGGACTGCACGCCCTACAACTCCAGTTCCGCCAGGACGTGCTCCAGTTCGGCCGCCACCGTCGAGTAACCGTCCGCGGCGGCCGGCGCGGGCCGGTCGGTGTCCTGCGCCGGTTCGATGCGCAACAGCCGCTCCAGCTTGACCCGTTCGGCGTGGACGACCCCGAACTCGGGCCTGGCGTGGTGCAGGGCGGCGTCGAACGCGGCCACGCCGACGGCGTTCTCCAGCGGGGTCAGCCCCAGCCTGCGGCGTACGAAGCCTTCGGTGGCCTCGTCGACGCGCATGCCGCCCTCGCGCCAGAACGGCCACACCACGGCGATGCTGGCGCCGGACCGCTCCCCCGCGGCCCGCTTCTCCTCGCGAGCGCGGCTGAAGGCGTTCAGGAAGCGGCTGGCGAAGGCGTAGTCGGCCTGGCCCGGGTTGCCGGCGAGGGCGGCCAGCGAGGAGAACACCATGAAGACGTCGAGGTCGTCGTCGCGGGTCGCCTCGTCGAGGTGGCGGGCGCCGTCGATCTTGCCGGCGAGGACGGTGTCGATCTCGTCGGCGGTCTTGTTCGGCAGCAGCCCGTCGCGCAGCACGCCGGCGGAATGGATGACGCCGTGCACCGCGCCCCACTGGTCCCGGGCGAAGGCGAGGAGCCGGTCCACCTCGGTCCGGTCGGCGACGTCGGCGCGTTCGTACCGGACGTCGCTGCCGAGGGCGCGGATGCCCTCCAGGGCCGTGAGGCGGTCGTCGGTCAGCTCCGAGCGGCCGGCCAGGAGCAGGTTCACCCGGGCCCGGCGGGCCAGGTGCCCGGCGAAGAGCAGGCCGAGGCCGCCGGCACCGCCAGTGATCACCCAGGTCGTGCCGTCCCGGACGGTGTCACCGGCCCGTGCCGACGGCGCGGCCTGCAGCTCCCGGAGCCGGCGCGCCCAGCGCCCCCGGTCGTCGTGGCGGACCTCGGCCTCGGTGCGCGTGTCGGCGGCCAGTTCGACGAGGGCGGCCTCCAGGAGGGCGTCCGCCGGGTGGCCGTCCGCGCGGTGCACGGCCACGGCCTGCTGGACGAGGCGGGGGTTCTCGTGCTCGACGGAGCGGGCGAAGCCGCCGAAGGCCTCCGCGAGGGCGTCGGCCGGCCCGCCGGTGCGGGTGTGCAGGCGCAGCAGCCGCACCGGTCGGCGCAGGCCGCCCCGCAGCAGGGCCTGGCTGAGGTGGAACACGGACGTCAGCGCGGTGCGCGGATCGGTCCAGGCGTGCAGGACGGTGACGGGCGGTGTGTCCAGGCCGGCGAGGAGGGCCGTGTGGTCCTCGGCCGATCCGGGCCGGATCGTGCGCTCGGTACCGGAGGCCGTGTACCGCTCGCCGGGCTGTACGCCGATGACCAGGGCGGCGTCCGAGTGGTGCCGTCGGACGCGTTCGGTGAGGGACCCGTCGGCGTCGAGGACCAGGACCGGGTGGGTGAGCCAGGAGCCGGGTCCGTGGGGCGCGTCGGCGCGTTCCCAGGCGGCGGTGTAGTGGAGGACCTGCGGTGCCGGACCGTCCGCCGGGTGGTCGGCCGGCGTCGCGGTGGGGGCCGGGTCGGGCGCGTCCAGGTCGAGCTGTTCCAGCAGGTGCCCGGCGAGGTCGTCGATGCAGGGGTAGTCGAAGACGACGCCGGCGTAGAGGACCAGCCCCAGCGACTCCTCCAGCAGGTTGCCGAGCCGGACGGCCATCACGGAGTCCATGCCCAGTTCGAAGAAGCCGCGCTGCCGGTCCGGCGGGTCGTCCGGCGGGAACTGGAGGAGCGTGCCGAGTTCCCGTTGCATGTGGGCGGCCAGGGCGCTGTGCCGCTCGCCGCGCGGCACGGCGGCGAGCACGAGGCGCAGGTCCGGGCCCTGCGGGGCGTCGGCACTCGGCGCCAGCGCGGGTCGGTGTACCGGGTCCGGGTTGCCGCTCGGCTCAAGCCAGTAGCGGCCGCGGGAGAACGGGTACGTCGGCAGCGACACCCGTCGCCCGCCGGTCGGGGCGGCGGCCCAGTCGGTGTCGGCGCCGTCGGCCCAGCGGGCGGCCCGCTCCTCGTCCGTGGCGTCCGCCGGCACGGCCGGTACGGTGCCGGACCGGTCGGGCCGGCGGCCGATGTGGAGGCCGGCGGGGGTGTCCTGGCCGGCGGCCAGCCGGTCGAAGCGGTCGATCGCCTCGGCGAGGGTGCGGGCCGTGAACGCGGCCCGGTACTCCATGGCCTCCCGGCCCTGCTGCAGGGTGTGCGCGACGTCCTCCGGGCGTGCCGTGTCGTCGTCCGTCCCGGCCGGGGTCCGCTCCGGGGAGCGCAGGAACGCGGCCATCCGGGACGCGTAGGAGCGCAGACTCTCGGGCGTACGGGCGGACAGCGGGAACACCAGCGGCCGGCCGGCGGCGGGCGGCCGGGGTCGGGCCGGGGCCTCCTCCAGGACGAGGTGGACGTTGACCCCGCCGGCACCGAACGAGCTGATCCCCGCCCGGCGTGGCGCGGTCTTCTCACGGCCGGGGCCGGGCAGCCGGACCTGTTCCCAGGCGGTGGTCTCGCGCTGCACGCGGAACGGCGTGCTGTCGAGGTCGAGATGGGGGTTCAGCCGCGGCGAGTGCAGCAGCGAGGGTACGAGGGTGCCGTGCCGCATCTGTAGCACGACCTTGGTGACCTGGGCGATGCCGGCCGCCGCCTCGGCGTGGCCGATGACCGACTTCACCGACCCGATGGCGCACGGCGGGCGGCCGTCCCGGCGGTGCGGGAGCGCCGCGTCCCCGTACGCCTCGGTGAGGCCGCGCACCTCGATGGGGTCGCCGAGGCTGGTGCCGGTGCCGTGCGCCTCGACGTAGCCGACGGTGCCGGCGTCCACCCGGGCGTCGCGCAGCGCGGCACGGACCAGTTCGGCCTGCGCGACCGGGTTGGGCACGCCGTAGCCGTAGGTGCGGCCGTCGCTGTTGACCGCCGAGCCCTTGATGACGGCGTGGATCCGGTCCCCGTCGGCCAGCGCCCGGTCCAGCGGCTTGAGCAGGACCGCGCCGACCGCCTCGGCCGGGACGTAGCCGGTGCCGCCCTCGCCGAAGGCCCGGCAGCGACCGTCCTCGGCGAGGAATCCCGCCTCGGCGAGCATCACGTACTTGCTGGGGTGCAGCGACAGGTTCACGCCGCCCGCCAGCGCGGTGGCGCACTCGCCGCGGCGGATGGCGGCGCAGGCCAGGTGGATCGCGTAGAGGGAGGAGGAACAGGCGGTGTCCAGCGTGAGGCTGGGGCCGCCCAGGTTGAGCAGGTGGGATATCCGGTTGGCGACGGAGAAGGTCTGGGAGGTGACCATGCGCCAGACACCCTGGTCCAGGTCGTTCCCGGCGAACATCTGGTAGTTGTTGTAGGTCACCCCCGCGAACACGCCCACCGAGCCGCGCCGGTCGCCGAGCCGGGGGTCGGCCAGGGCCGCAGGGGTGTATCCGGCGTCCTCCAGGGTTTCCCAGGCGGTGGTGAGGAAGAGCCGCTCCTGCGGGTCGAGGAGCCGGGCGTCGCGCGGCGAGATGTGGAAGAACTGCGCGTCGAACGCGTCGACGTCGTCGAGGAACCCTCCCCAGCGGGGCCACGCCTCGCCGAAGCGCTCCTGGGCGAGCTCCGCGTAACGCCGGTAGCCGGGCCGGTCGAGCGGTATCTCCCCGACGCAGTCCCGGCCGTGACGCAGGTTCTCCCAGAAGTCGGCCAGGGTCGGGGCCTGGGGGTAGCGGCCGCCGATGCCGATGATGGCGATGTCGGCGGACCCGTGCCGCTCATCGAAGGTGGCGGAGGAGGTGGCCGCCGGCGAAGCCGTCACGGTCGGGGCGTTCGCGGCGGGCGCGGGAGAAGCGGGCGCGGGTGTCCGGCGGACCCGGTCGGCCACATGGCGAGCCAGCGCGTCCACGCTCTTGTAGGTGAACAGCGTGGTGCTGTCGAACGGCCCGTAGTGCTCCTCCAGACGGCGCCGCAGCTTCTCCACGAGGAGGGAGTTGAGCCCGAGGTCCTCGAAGCGGGCGGACGGATCGATCTCCTCCTGCCGCCACTTCAGCGTCTCGGCGAACAGCTGGACCAGGTGCCCGCGGATCTCCTCGGTCGAGACCGGTCCCACCGGAGCGGCGGGTGCCGTCACGGCGGCGATCGCGTCCGGCGCCGGATGCGGGAGTCCGTGCGGTACGAGGTCCTGCGGCCGGCAGCGTCGGCGTTCGAACGGGTACGTCGGCAGCGGTGTCCGGCGCACGGGCCGGTCGCCGCGCAGCACCGTCCAGTCGAAGTCGGCACCCGCCGCCCAGAGCCGGGCCAGGGTGCCGGTCTTCCCGGCCTCGACCAGGGCGGCGAGATGGGCCGCTCCCTCGGGGCCGTCGAGCAGGGCGCGGGACAGGTCGGCGGTGCCGGCGGCGTGTCCGGTGCGCCAGGTGTCGCCCTGCTGTTCGCCGCGCAGGAAGCGGACGAGTGCGTCGTACAGGTCGTCGATGTCGTCCGCGACCACCGCGAGCCGTGTCTCCATCGGCTCCCGGCCGAGCTGGAGGGTGTCGGCGAGCGCGGTCAGGGCGAAGTCCGGCGGGCTGCCGGGTGCCGCGTGATGGTCGAGGTGGTGGACCAGGTCCCGGGCGTACTCCCGCAGCGCGTCGGGGGTGCGGGCGGACAGCGGGATCAGCAGTGGACCGGCGGTCGGGACGGCGGCCGTCCGGTCGCTGACGTACTCCTCCAGGACCACATGGGCGTTCGTACCGCCGAAGCCGAAGGAGCTGACGCCGCAGCGGCGCGGGAGAGGGGTGTCGTCCGCTGTGCGGGGCGGCTCCCAGGACGCGAGGCGGTCGCCGATGCGGAACGGGCTGCCGTCCAGGCGGATGTACGGGTTGAGGGCCTCGAAGTGGCGCAGGGCGGGGAGCCGGCCGTACCGCAGGGCCTGCACCATGGTGACGAGGCCGGCGAGCCCGGCAGCCGCCTCCAGGTGGCCGATGGCGGTCTTCACCGAGCCCAGGGAGCAGTGCGGCACGGCGGGCGCGGGAAGTCCCCAGTCGTGGTAGAGGCGGGTGAACGCCTGCTTGAGACCCTCGATCTCGATCGGGTCGCCGAGGCTGGTGCCGGTGCCGTGGGTCTCGATGTGCGTCGCGGTGGCGGGGTCGAGGCGGGCGGTGCGCCAGGCGTCGACGACGACGTCCGCCTGGGCCTCGGGGCTGGGTGCGGTCAGTGAGGCGCTGCGGCCCGAGTGGCCCACGGCGCTGCCCCGGATCACGGCGTGGATGTGATCGCCGTCGGCCTCGGCGGCGGCCAGCGGTTTGAGCAGCACCGCGACCACGCCCTCGCCGCGGACATAGCCGTTCGCGGCCCGGTCGAAGGTCTTGCAGCGGCCGTCCGGCGCGAGCATCCCGGCGAGGCCGAAGCATTCGAACGGTGTGGGGCTGAGCAGCAGGTTCACGCCGCCCGCGAGGGCCAGGTCGCACTCGCCGGAGCGTAGAGCGCGCACCGCGCGGTGGACGGCGACCAGGGAGGAGGAGCAGGCGGTGTCGACGGCCTCGCTGGGTCCGCGCAGATCGAGTTGGTACGACACGCGGTTGGGCAGGACGGCGTGCGCCAGGCCGGTGGCGGTGTGCGCCTGGGGTCCGGCGGCGCTGTGGCCCAGAACTTCCAGGTAGTCCATTGAGCTGAGGCCGACGAACAGGCCGGTGCGGCTGCCGGCCAGGTCGCCGGGGCGGCGTCCGGAGTCCTCGATCGCCTTCCACACGGTCTGCAGGAACAGCCGCTGGTGCGGATCCATCAGCTCCGCTTCCTGCGGTGAGATGCCGAAGAAGGAGCAGTCGAAGGTGTCGACCTCGTCGAGGAAGGCGCCGTGCGCGTCCCGTGCCCGCTCCGGCCCGGCCCAGTCGCTCCAGCGCTCGCCCGGCACGCCGGTCACGAACTCGTCGCCTGCCACCAGGCGCCGCCAGAACTGTTCCAGGTCGGGGGCGCCGGGCAGGAGCGCGCTCACTCCGACGACGGCGACGGCGTAAGGGGCGTCGTCCAGGGCGCCCGGCCGGGCCGCCGCCGGTACCGCCGGACGCGTGTCCCGGTACCTCGCGGCCTCGTGCTCGGCACCCCCGTGCCCCACCTCCTCGGGCTCGGCCTCCGGATGACGGGCGGTCACCAGGTCGCGGTGCTCGGTGAGCAGATGGCCGGCGAACGCCTCCAGCGTGAAGTGCTCGAAGAACACGGACGGGGTGAGGTCGACGCCGAGGTCCCGCCGCAGCCGGTCGGCGAACTCGATGAGCCGGATCGAGTCGAAGCCGAGGGCGCTGAGCTCCGCCTCTGGCCGGACGGCGGACGGCTCGACCTTCAGCACGTCGGCGACCGTGCCGCGCAGGTCGCGCAGCAGCGCGTCACGCAGCGACTCCCCGGGGGCGACGGCGCTACGCGCCGGGCGCTGCCGCTCGGGCCGCCGCAGGCGCAGTTCCCCGTCGGGTGCCGTCGGCGGCGCGGGCGGCTCGTCGGTCTGCGGGGCCGGCCGCTCCACCTCCCGCCGGGTCGCCTGGATCAGCCCCCGCAGCGCCCGGCCCGGCCCCAGGGGTTCGATGTCGACGACGCCCCGGGCGAGGAGGTGGCGCACGGTGTCCGTCCACCGCACCGGGTGGTCGAGTTGGCGGATCAGCGCGCCGGCCACGTCGTCGTCGTAGGGGCGGGCGGTCACATTGGAGATCACCGGTATGCCGGGCGGCCGGAGGGCGAAGGTCCGTACGTGGTCGGCGAACTCGTCGCGGAGCTCCGACATGTAGGGCGAGTGGAAGGCGCCGCTGACCCGCAGCACCGTGTACAGGCCCGCGCCCGCGTCCTCGAAGGCGGAGCGGGCGCGCTCGATGTCCTCCCGGGGACCGGCGATCACGATCTGGGTCGGGTTGTTGTAGTTGGCGATCGACAGGTTCCCCAGGCCCGGCGCGTCGAGGACCTCGCCGACCCGCTCGGCCGTCAGGCCCACGACGGCGGCCATGCCTCCGTCGGCCACGCGGGCCATCAGTTCGCCCCGCTTGGCCACCAGGCGCAGTCCGGTGGCGAAGTCGAAGACGCCCGCGGCGTGCAGCGCGTTGTACTCACCCAGGCTGTGCCCCGCCACATAGTCGGGCTCGGGCCCGCCGTCCCGGCGGTGTGCGAACAGGCTCAGCGCGTTCACCACGTACAGGGCGGGCTGCGTGAACTCCGTGTTCTGAAGCAGACCGTCGGTGTCGGCGCAGCACAGTTCCTCGACGGAATAGCCGAGGAACTCGTCGGCCTCCGCCAGCACGTCCGGGAACGCGGAGAAGAGCTGCTCACCCATCCCTTTGTGCTGTGAACCCTGTCCGGGGAAAACGAGCGCGAACACGGCGTGTTGTTCCTTAGGTTGCATCGGAAATACCGATCCGGGATCTGACGGATGCGGGAATCCGGGGATTGCCCGGCAAATTTCAGCCAATCCATCATGCCCGGGGCGACTAAGGATGCTCTTGCGGCTCCCTAAAGCCATGGTCCAGCAATTGCCGTGCTTGACTTCCCCGTTGCATGCTGCACATCATGCGCTCGCATTCGCCATGCCATTTTCAGCCGCTCTGCGGCTTTCAATTCGGGGGTAGGAAATGCCAGTTGCCGTTTCGACCCAGGACGTTCACATCGACCGGAGGGGATTCGAGCCGGAAGACCGTCCGGGACCGGTGTCCCTGACCTCCGCGAGCACGATCGGTGCGGCCCTGCTGGAGATCGCCGAGCGCGATCCCGGCCGGCCGCTGGCCTACGTCGAGGGCTCCGGGGAGCCGGTGCGGCTGACCGCGTCCGAACTCGCCGAACTGGCGGGGGCGGCGGCGACCACGCTGGCCGAGCACGGGGTGCGCCCCGGTGACCGGGTCGGTGTCTGCATGGACACCGGGGTCGACGCCTACGCGGCGCTGCACGGCTGCTTCCTGCTGGGCGCCGTCCCCTTCGTGTGCGAGCCTCCCCTGGCCACCATGCGGCGGCAGCGCTGGGAGGACCGGCTGCGGCTGCTGATCAGCCGGGCCGAGCCGCGTGCCGTGGTGGCCTCCCCGGAGTTCCGGGACGCCGTGTCGGCGCCGTGCGCCCAGGCCGGGGTGGCGATCGTGGAGCCGCCGTTCGAAGGCGGTCTGGTGCCGGGCTCGGTGCGGGCGCGGCCCGGCGACCTCGCACTGATCCAGTTCACCTCCGGCACCACGGGCGACAGCCGGGGTGTGACCCTCACCCATGAGGCCGTCTTCGCCAATGCCGCGGCGATCGGTGACCGTGCCTACCGCTCGGGCGATCTGATCGTCAGCTGGCTGCCGCTCCACCACGACATGGGACTGATCGGGCTGAACCTCGCCCCGCTGCTGCACGGCCTTCCGGTGGCGAGCATGCCGCCGCTGTCGTTCGCGCTGCGTCCGGAGCGGTGGCTGTGGGCGATGCACCGCTACCGGGGCACGTTCACCTCGGCACCGAACTTCGCCTACCGGCTGTGTGCGACCAATGTGCCGGACAGCAAGCTGGCGGGGCTCGACCTCGGTGCCTGGCGGCTCGCCGGCAACGGCGCCGAGGTGGTGCAGGCCGGCACGCTGCGCGCGTTCGCCGAGCGCATGGCCCCCTACGGCTATCGGGAGCGGGCGATGACGCCCTGCTACGGCATGGCGGAGATCACCCTGGCGGCGACCATGTGCGTGCCGGGCGACCCGCTGATCACGCTGCCGGTGCGCCGCGACCGGCTGGCCGCCCACGGCGAGGTCGTGGAGGCCTCGCCGGACGATCCCGACCATCAGGAACTGGTGTCGTCGGGCAGGGCGTTGAAGGGGATCGAGATCCGGGTGGTGGACGAGACGGGCGCGGACCTGCCGGAGCGCCGTCAGGGGACGATCCTGCTGCGCTGCCCCTCCATGATGTCGGGCTACTACCGCCAGCCCGAGGAGACCGCGAAGGTTCTCGGCAACGACTGGCTGGACACCGGCGACCAGGGGTTCCTGGACAACGGCCAGGTGTACGTCACGGGCCGGATCAAGGACGTGGTGATCATCGCCGGGTCCAACTATCACCCGTACGCCTTCGAGGCGGCGGCCGCCACGGTGGAGGGTGTGCGGGCGGACGCGGTGGCCGCGGTGGGCTGCCCGGACCCGGAGCGGAGCACCGAGGTACTGGTCCTGGTGGTGGAGTCCCGCAGCCACGCCGACGCCGAGCGCGTCCCGGAGATCCGCGCGGCGGTGACCGCGGCGGTCTCCGCGGAGACCGGGCTGCGTCCCGATCGGGTGGAGGTGGTCCCCCGGGGTGCCCTGCCGAAGACCCCGAGCGGCAAGCTGCAGCGGCGTCAGGTCGTCGAGGCGCTCGTCAACGGGACACTCCCCGGGCGCCGTTGAGAGACGGCGACGGTGTCACGGCACGGACGGCGGGGCGCCCAGCTGGCCCAGCAGCATGGCGTCGGCGTAGGGCCCGTAGAGGTCCACGACCGTGTCCAGGTCCATGTCGGCCAGCGGGCCGATGGGGACCACATAGCGGCCGGTGACCAGCCCGACGAGCAGGGAGGCCACGAGCACGGCCCGCACTTCGGGCTCGGGGGTCGGGATCCGGCGGGCGATCGGCACCAGCAGTTCACCGCCGGCCACCTCCCTGAACAGCCGCGAGGCCTCGGGGTGCTCCATCGCGGAGCGGAAGACCACCAGGAGCGAGGAGCGTGACCCGGAGTCCTCCCAGCGCGTCAGGAAACCGCGGACCAGCCGACTGCCCGGCCCGCCCCGTGAGCCGTGGGTCCCGTCGGTGCCCTGGGGGTCGTCGAGGATCTCGGGCAGGGCGGGCAGCAGCTCCTCGGCGCGCATCGCCTCCCGGATCACCACGGAGAAGACCTTCTCCTTGCTGCCGTAGTGGTACATCACCAGGGCCGGGTCCACACCGGCGCGTTCCGCGATGGCCCGGACCGTGGTGCCGCGGTAGCCGTGCCGGGCGAACAGCTCGACCGCCGCGAGCCGGATCAGCTCGCGGCGGTTCTCCGGTGCCCCGTCAGGGCCGTCCGGCTTCGTCGGTACGGGGGCGGGGCCGCTGGGCTCCTCCGCCATCAGGCCGCCCGGGGACGGCCGGCCCGCAGCGCGGAGGCGGGTGCGACGACCACGACCGGGCGGAACGGCCGGAACCGCTCCACCACCAGCGCCACGCTCCAGGAGACGGCCGCCCACAGCGCCAGTGTGAGCAGCGGGCCGCCGGCCGCGTTGCCGTCGAAGTAGAAGACCCTGCGCAGCAGGGAGACCGTACTGCCCATGGGCAGGTACTCCGAGACGGCCGCGTAGAAGGCGGGCTGGAAGTGCGGGTCGACGACACCGCCGGACGACGAGACGCCGAGCGGCAGCACGAGCAGTGCGCCGACGACGATGCCGAGCGCGCGCAGCAGCGCCTGGCACGCCGCCACCACGCCGACGACCGCCAGCGACAGCAGGACCGAGATTCCCAGCAACTCCGCGAAGTGCCCCGTGAGGGCCCCGGTGACCGGTCCCGCGAGCAGGGCACCGACAAGACCGGCGACCATCGCGTAGGCGACGGAGGCCAGCCATCGCGCGGCGGCTCGTTCACCTCCCGCCGCCAGGCTCAGACCCACCTGGAAGAGCAGTCCGCCCACGGACAGGGCGACGCACAGCAGGACCGCGCTGACCCCTCGGGAGTCGTGCTCGGGCAGGGGCGCGACGTCCTGCGTCCGCGGTGGGGTGCCGAGTTGGTCGATCAGCCGCTCGTAGGCCGCTGTCGCCGCCCGGGTCGGCGCGTCGCCCGCCGCGCTTGCGGTGAGAAGGGTGGGCGCGCCCTGGGGCCCGATGACGATGGCGCCCAGGATCTCCTGGTCGCGCAGTGCGTCACGGGCCGCCTTCTCGTCGGCGTACGTGGTGACGTCGAAGGCGCCGGGCGCGCCCGTCTCCAGCTGCCGGCCGAGGGTCTCGACGGCCGGGGGCGGTCCGGCCACCCCGAGCGGCATGTCGTGCGGGGCGGGATTGCGCAGGCCGGGGATCATCAGCCCGGCGAAGGCGACTACCAGGAAGAGCCCGAGCAACGACGGGCCGAGCAGGACTCGGAGGTCGGGGGAACGCCGGGTCGTGGGCGGGGGTTCGGACGGGGCTGTGCCGGCGGTCGGCCCGGCAGCAGGAGAAGTCACGGTGTGCTCCCTTGAGCCAAGAAACAGGACGATTCCACTCAACAGGCGTTGAAGACCAGTCTGGCGTGCACCGTGCGGTCGCCACAACTCCCCCTGCGGGGTTCTTTTTTGGCCCGAATTTAGGCAGTGGCGCGAACCTGGCGAGGCATGACAGACGGCCCATCCACGTGTCAGGAGGCTTTCGCCATGTCGGACTTCGAAGTACTGCTGGTCGGCGGTCCGTCCGCCATTCCGGACGCGGACCGCGTCCAGCTGTCCCCGTCGCTGACGGAGAAGATCAAATACCTGTTCGGCGCCCACTACGAACACTTCGTGCACGAGGGGGAGTTCGGCGACGTCGGCGACAGGCGGCTGCCCATCTACCGGTGGACGATGCGCACCGCCATCGCCGAATGAACACGGACACACGCGGGCGAGTGGCCGAGCTGCACGAGATCCGTGCGCAGGCGCTGGCCGGCCCGAGTGACAAGGCGACCGAGGCGCAGCATGCCAAGGGCAAGCTGACCGCCCGGGAGCGCATCGAGCTGCTCCTGGACACGGGTTCCTTCCAGGAGGTCGAGCAGCTGCGCCGGCACCGGGCGACCGGGTTCGGCCTGGAGGCCAAGAAGCCGTTCACCGACGGTGTCATCACCGGCTGGGGCACGGTCGAGGGCCGCACGGTCTTCGTCTACGCGCACGACTTCCGGATCTTCGGCGGCGCGCTGGGCGAGGCCCACGCCACCAAGATCCACAAGATCATGGACATGGCCATCGCTACTGGGGCTCCGCTGGTGTCGCTGAACGACGGCGCGGGCGCCCGTATCCAGGAAGGCGTTTCGGCGCTGGCCGGGTACGGCGGCATCTTCCAGCGCAACACCAAGGCGAGCGGGGTGATCCCGCAGATCTCGGTGATGCTCGGCCCGTGCGCGGGCGGCGCGGCCTACAGCCCCGCCCTCACCGACTTCGTCTTCATGGTCCGCGAGACCTCGCAGATGTTCATCACCGGTCCGGACGTGGTCAAGGCCGTGACGGGGGAAGAGATTTCCCAGAACGGCCTGGGCGGCGCGGACATCCACGCCGAGACCTCCGGCGTCTGCCACTTCGCGTACGACGACGAGGAGACGTGCCTCGCCGAGGTGCGCTACCTCCTCTCCCTGCTCCCGCAGAACAACCGCGAGAACCCGCCGCGCGTGGAGTCCACGGACGCCGCGGACCGCCACAGCGAGGCACTGCTGGAGCTCGTCCCGGTCGAGGGCAGCCGGCCGTACGACATGACTCGGGTCATTGAGGAGATCGTCGACGACGGTGAGTATCTGGAGGTGCACGAGCGCTGGGCGCGGAACGTCGTCTGCGCGCTGGCGAGGCTGGACGGCCAGGTTGTCGGCATCGTCGCGAACCAGCCGCAGGTGCTGGCGGGAGTCCTGGACATCGAAGCCTCCGAGAAGGCGGCCCGGTTCGTCCAGATGTGCGATGCCTTCAGCATCCCGATCGTCACGTTCCTGGACGTCCCCGGCTTCCTGCCCGGTGTCGACCAGGAGCACGGCGGGATCATCCGGCACGGCGCCAAGCTGCTGTACGCGTACTGCAATGCGACCGTGCCGCGGATCTCGCTGATCCTGCGCAAGGCGTACGGCGGTGCCTACATCGTCATGGACAGCCAGTCCATCGGTGCCGACCTCACCTACGCGTGGCCGACGAACGAGATCGCCGTGATGGGCGCCGAAGGCGCCGCCAACGTGATCTTCCGCCGGCAGATCACCGAGGCCGAGGACCCCGAGGCCATGCGGCAGAAGATGGTCAAGGAGTACAAGTCCGAGCTGATGCACCCGTACTACGCGGCCGAGCGTGGCCTGATCGACGACGTCATCGACCCGGCGCAGACCCGCGAGGTCCTCATCAAGTCCCTGGCGATGCTCCAGTCCAAGCACGCCGACCTGCCCCTGCGCAAGCACGGCAACCCCCCGCAGTGAGGTTTCCGCGACCGGACCTCGCCGACCAGGACACCCCGAGGAGACTTCATGGAGACGGCGGTCCCCAGGTTAACTCCCTGAAAACTCATCGCAAGTGACGGGAAATTTTGCAGTGTTGTCATTGACATGCCATTGTCTACGCGCGTCATCATGACGGCATGAGATTCCCCCCACGGATCACCCGTATCGGCGCCGCAGCCGCCGTCCTGTCCGCCCTTCTCGTCGGCGGCACCGTCACCACCGCGACCCCGGCGGCCGCCGCGGTCGGCAGCATCTGCTACGGCAGCCTGCCCTCCCAGGCGCACGACACCCTGGACCTGATCGAGCAGGGTGGCCCCTTCCCGTACTCGCAGGACGGCGTTGTCTTCCAGAACCGGGAAGGCGTCCTGCCCAGCCAGTCGTCCGGCTATTACCACGAGTACACCGTCATCACTCCTGGCTCTTCCACGCGCGGAGCGCGCCGGATCGTCACCGGCCAGAAGACCCAGGAGGACTACTACACGGCTGACCACTACGTGACGTTCAAGCTGGTCAACTACGGCTGCTGAGCCGGGCGGTCACACAGCCGTCGAGGAACGGTGCGACCCGCCGGAGGTCCGGTCCGCGTTCAGCCGGACCTCCGGCTCCCCCTCGTGATCGGTCGACACGCACTGGTGCGCCCCGCCGCCGGGACCTGGGTCAGCCTGCCGCCCGGCGCCCCCACGCGGTGCCCACCAGTACCAGCGCGCCGCCCGCCAGGCCGAGCACGCCGAGCCGGTCCCCGCCGAGCGCGATGCCGGCCAGGGCGGCCCACAGCGGTTCGGTGCCGAGCAGGAGGCTGACCCGGGACGGGGAGGTGCGGCGGACGGCCCACATCTGCACGAAGAAGGCGAACAGTGTGCAGCACACCGACAGGAACAGCAGGCCCGTCCACTCGCGCGGCCCGAAGTCCGCGGCCGCGGCCCACGGCGTGCTGTCGGCGCCGGTCGCCAGAAGCGCGAACACCGCTACGGCGGCGCCGAGTTGGACCGTGGTCAGGGACAGCGCGTCGGCGCCCCGGACGGACTTGACGCGGGACATGGCCAGGACGTGGACCGTGCGGGCTACGGCCGCGAGCAGCATGAGCAGGTCACCGAGGGAGGGGCTCGTGAAGCCGCCGCCCTGGGTGAGCAGGACGACGCCGAGCACGGAGAGGGCGGCGGCGCCGAGGAAGGCCCGTGAGGGGCGGACGCGGGTGACGGCGGCCTCGGCGAGCGGCGTGAAGATCATGGTGAGGCTGATGATGAGGCCCGCGTTGGTGGCCGAGGTGTGGACGACGCCGTACGTCTCCAGCAGGAAGATCCCGCTGAGGATCAGCCCCAGGAGCCCGGCCCCGCGCCACTGGGCGGCGCTCAGGGTGCGCAGCGAGCGCCACCCGACGGCCACGAGGGCGGGCAGGACGATCGCGAAGCGCAGCACCAGGACCGCGATCACCGTGCGGGCGGTGGTGATGTCCTTGGCGGCGAGATAGCTCGCGCCCCACACGACCGCCACGAGCAGGACGGGCAGGTCGGTCAGCCAGGTGCGGCGGGGCGCTAGGACGCCCGGTACGGCGATCGAGGACATCTGGGCGGCTCTCCCGGTCTCCATCGGTGATGTGGAGACGTCGGTGGCTCGCACGCGGAGCGATCACCGTACCCGCGCGGCCGGACTTCGCCTAGGGGTTTTCGGGGAGCTCGTACGACCCGTATTCCGGCCGTCCTGCCAGGTCGTAGGTCTGGATGGAGGCGCCCGTGGAGGTGATGAGCCCGCTCCGGTGTGTGAAGGCCGTCGGCAGGCTGCCCTCGGTGAAGAGGCGGCGGCCGGCGCCGAGCACGACCGGGAAGGTGATCAGGTGGACGGTGTCGACCAGGTCGAGGTTCAGCAGGGACCGCAGGAGCGCTCCGCTGCCGTGGAGCTGGATCTCGCCGTCGGTGCGCTCCTTGAGGGCGGTGACCTCCTTGGCGAGGTCGCCGCCGATCACGGTGGTGCCGGCCCACTCGGGGTCGGTGAGGGTGGACGAGGCGACGTACTTGGGCAGGGCGTTGAGCTTCGAGGCGACCGGGTTGGCGGGGTCGGTCACCTTCGGCCAGTACCCGGCGAAGATGTCGTACGTACGACGGCCGAGGAGGAACGCGCCGACGTCGGCGAAGACCTGGTCGACGAACCGGCCGAAGTCCTCGTCGGCGTACGGGACGGTCCAGCCGCCCTGCTCGAAGCCGCCCCTGGTGTCCTCCTGGGGGCCGCCGGGGCCCTGGTAGACGCCGTCGAGGCTGACGAAGATCTGGGAGACGAGCTTGCCCATGACGGGTGCCTTCTCTCTCGGGTGGGGTCTGTTGTCATCAGCTCAGACCCCACCGGCACCCGCAACTCATCGGTGGCGCGTCACCCGGCGTTCGTCGAGAACAGACCGCCCGTCGGGCCCTGCTTGTCGCCACCCTGGGCCTTCTTCAGGGCGTTGGCGAGGCTCTCGATGGTGAGGGACTGCAGGATGACGCGGCCGTTGCCCTCCAGGGTGGCCAGGGAGAGGCCCTCGCCGCCGAGGACGGCGTTCATGATCCCCTGCCGGTTCAGGCCGCCGACGCGCTGGACGCCGTACTGGATGCCCTCCTCGAAGGCGACCACACAGCCCGTGTCGACCTCGATGCGGCCGCCGAAGTCGGCCGGGTTGAGGTCGATGAAGTTGCCGGCGCCGGCGATGATCACGGTGCCCCGGCCGGTGAACTTCTCCAGGACGAATCCCTCGCCGCCCTTCATGCCGGTCCTGCCGCCCTGGAAGGCGATGCCGAAGTCGACGGTGGACTCGGCGGCGACGAAGGCGTCCTTCTCCGCGAACCACGCGCGCGTGCCGTCGAGCTCCAGGGCCCGCATCTCCCCGGGCAGAACGCCCGCGAAGCCGACGGTGCCCTCGCCGCCGGTCGACGTGAAGTACTGGAACGCCAGCGACTCGCCCGCGAGCGCGCGCTGACCGACCTGCATGGCGGTGCCCATGGCCTGACGGAGCATGCCGCCCATACCGCCGGCGCCGCCCTGGGGCTGCTGACCGCCGGGGTTCGACGGGCCGCCGAGGCGGGTCTCCATGGTCACGTTCGTGGTCTTGAACAGGAACTTTCCGGCCTCGCAGTACACGGTCTGACCGGGCTGCAGGCTCACGACCGCCATCTGCATGGCGTTGCCGACGATGTCTTGCTGAAGGGTCACGTCAGGAGAACGCGGGAAGCGGAGGAAAGAGTTCCGGCCATCCGACCTCGGTGTCCGTTCGCCGCCAGCACGGGCGTCCGCGGACCACTGGGATGGAGCCATGACTACTTCTTTGAACGGCAAGGCGGCTCTCGTCACGGGTGGCAGCCGCGGTATCGGCGCGGCCACGGCGGTACGGCTGGCCCGGGAGGGCGCGGACGTGGCCCTCACGTACGTGAACGGCAAGGAGACGGCCGAGGACGTCGTACGGGCCGTCGAGGCACTGGGACGCCGTGCGGTGGCTCTGCGGGCGGACTCCGCGGACGCGGCGGAGGCGGCGGGGGCGGTGGACCGTGCGGCGGAGGCGCTGGGCGGCCTGGACGTGCTGGTGAACAACGTGGGCGTGGGGGTGCTGGGACCGCTGGAGGACCTGCCGCTCGCGGAGGTGGACCGGGTGCTGGCGGTCAATGTGCGCGGGGTGTTCCTGGCCTCGCAGGCGGCGGCCGCGCGGATGCCGTCCGGTGGCCGGATCATCACCATCGGCACCTGTATGACCCAGCGGGTGCCGGGCCCCGGCGGAACGCTCTACGCGACCAGCAAGTCGGCCCTGATCGGCCTCACGAAGGCCCTCGCCCGGGAACTGGGCCCCCGCGGCATCACCGCGAACATCGTCCACCCCGGCCCGACCGACACCGACATGAACCCGGCGGACGGTCCGTACGCCTCCGGCCAGTCGGCGATGACGGCGCTCGGGCGGTTCGGGACGGCCGACGAGGTGGCGTCGATGGTCGCGTACCTGGCGGGGGCGGCCTACGTCACGGGCGCGGAGTTCGCGGTGGACGGGGGCCACGCGGCCTGACACACACGTGGGGCGCACCGGAGCTCTCGGGCCCGGTGCGCCCCACGCGCGCGTGCGGGTGTCAGCCGCCCAGCTCCTGGTGGCGGGCCGCCAAGACCGCCGCGCCGGACTCCGTCAGCGAGCCGTGCAGCCGCAGTCGGGAGATGCCGCCGTCCGGGAAGATGTCCACGCGCGCGTGGGTGCCGACCGCCGGGGCCGGGAGGACGAAGCGGTGATCGGTGTCGGGCTGGAGGCGGGTGCGCGGGAGGATCTCCGTCCACTCGCCGTCCTCGCCGTCCTTGACGGACACCGAGGCCCAGCCGGCGCTGTTGCCCTTCAGATACGCCGTGTCGATCTCGATCGCGCGGATCCGGGACTGGGCCGCCAGGCGGTAGCTGATCCAGTCGTTGCCCTGGTCGCGGCGGCGGCGGGTCTCCCAGCCGTCGTCCATCTTGCGGGAGCGGCCCGGCTGGATGGTGTTGGAGGCCGGGGAGTAGAAGAGGTTGGAGGCGTCCTCGGCCCGGCCGCCGTTCTCCAGGGCGACCACGTCGAAGGTGCCGAGGACCGACAGCCACTGCGGGTCCGGGACCACCTCGCCGTGGACCCGCAGGCGGGCGACGCCACCGTCGGGGTGCTGGTTGACGCGCAGGTGCGTGAAGCGCTGCTCGACCGCCACCTCGAAGCCGTTCGCCGCGTGGCCGCCGACCGCCGTGCGCGGGACCAGCGTCGTCCACTTCACGTCGTCGCCCAGCAGCTCCTCCGGCGACGGCGAGCCCGCCACCGAGGTGCCCTCGACCGACACCGCCTGCGGGTAGTTGCCGCGGAAGTGGGCCGTGTCGACGACGATGCCGCGGATCACGCCGGGCGCGCCGAGGCGGACCAGCGCCCAGTCGTGGTCCTCGGCCGTCGGCCACGGGTGCCCGGCGGAGGCACCGCGGCGGCGGCGTGTCTCCCAGCCGTCCATGATCTTGCCCTTGTGCCCGAAGTGCTCGGGGTCGAACTCGGCGCGCTCGGGGATCAGCAGGTTCTCGCGCTGGGCGAAGAACTCGTCGTTGGCGGCGATGACTCCGGCACCGAGCTGCCGGGCGGCGAGGTCGGCGTACTGGGTGAAGGGGAAGTCGGCGGTGCGGTAGTCGGCGTACGGGTCACCGCCGCCGTACGGGTTCGCGTCGCCGGTGAAGCTCGGAATCGCCGTCAAAGGTCTGCCTTTCGAGAGTCGGCCGCTGCGGGTGCGGAAGTCTGAATCAGTGGTCCCGGGTGAGAAGTCGGCCCTTCGGCTCCGTGAACTCGCCGTCCTGGACGATGCGTTCGCCGCGCAGCCAGGTCGACTTCACGACGCCGTACAGGGTCTTGCCCGCGTACGCCGTCACGCGGTTGCGGTGCTGGAGCTGCGCCGGGTCGACGGTGAAGGTCTCGTCGGGCGCGAGGATCGCGAAGTCGGCGTCGCGGCCGGCCTCGATGGCGCCCTTCTGGTCCAGGCCGACCAGTTCGGAGGTCCGCGTGGACATCCAGCGGACGACGTCCTCGAGCGAGTGGTCACGCCTGCGCGCCTCGGTCCACACCGCCGCGAGGCTCAGCTGGAGACCCGAGATGCCGCCCCACGCCGTCGCGAAGTCGTCGGTCTTCAGGTCGGCCGTCGACGGCGAGTGGTCGGTGACCACGCAGTCGATGGTGCCGTCGGCCAGTGCCTGCCAGAGCAGGTCCTGGTTGGCGGACTCGCGGATCGGCGGGCAGCACTTGAACTCGCTGGCACCGTCGGGGACTTCCTCGGCGGTGAGGGTGAGGTAGTGCGGGCAGGTCTCGACCGTGATGCGGACGCCCTCGGCCCTGGCGGCGGCGATGAGCGGGAGCGCGTCACTCGACGAGAGGTGCAGGACGTGCACGCGCGCGTCCAACCGCTTCGCCTGGGCGATGAGTTGGGCGATCGCGGTGTCCTCGGCGTCGCGCGGACGGGAGGCCAGGAAGTCGGCGTACCTGGGGCCGCCGTGCTGCGGGGCGGCCTCCAGGTGGTGCGGGTCCTCGGCGTGCACGATCAGCAGGCCGCCGAAGGAGGTGATCTCGGCCAGCGACTGGGCGAGCCGGTCCTGTTCCAGGTGCGGGAACTCGTCCACGCCGGACGGGGACAGGAACGCCTTGAAGCCGAAGACACCCGCCTCGTGCAGCGGGCGCAGGTCCTTGACGTTGTCGGGCAGGGCACCACCCCAGAAGCCGACGTCGACGTGAGCCTTGTCGACGGCGACGTCCCGCTTCGTACGGAGGTTGTCGACCGTCGTCGTCGGCGGCAGGGAGTTGAGGGGCATGTCGACGAGGGTGGTGATGCCGCCGGCCGCCGCCGCGCGCGTGGCGGTCCAGAAGCCCTCCCACTCGGTGCGGCCCGGGTCGTTGACGTGCACATGGGTGTCGACCAGGCCGGGCAGGACGACGTGGTCGCCGACGTCCTCCAGGCGGGCACCCTCCGGGACAGCGGCTTCGTACGGCAGGACGGCCGTGATCTTCCCGGCGGAGACGGCGACCGAAGCGGCACGCGTCCCTTCCGGAGTGATGACGCGCGTCGAGCGCAGCACCAGTTCTACGTCGGACACCCGGACCCCTCTCTGTCGCCGTTGTTACTTCCGGGAAACGGGATTTACTCCCACGTAACGGAATTCAACGTTCTGTTGAAGGAGTCTTCACTCCCGCTTCCGCGCCGTCAAGGGCACACTTCTTCACAGGGCCCCGATGCGCCACACTCTGGACGTTTCCACAAAGCGGAATTAGAATTCCGACAGGCAGAACGTAGCTACGCACCAGCGGGGAGTCAACCGACTGGCGGGTAGGCTTCTGCCCTTTCCGCCCGCCCGCCCCGAAAGGAATGCGCCGTGCCGACGTCCAGCGCCAGCACCACCGACTCCGCCAAGTCCACCACTGGCGGGGTCCAGTCCCTCGAGCGCGCCTTCGACCTGCTGGAGCGGATGGCGGACGCGGGCGGCGAGGTCGGCCTCAGCGAGCTCTCCGCGAGCAGCGGACTGCCGCTGCCCACCATCCACCGCCTCATGCGCACGCTCGTGGCCTGCGGATACGTCCGTCAGCAGGCCAACCGCCGCTATGCGCTGGGCCCGCGTCTGATCCGCCTCGGCGAGTCCGCGGCCCGGCTGCTCGGCACCTGGGCCCGCCCCTACCTGGCCCGGCTGGTCCAGGAGACCGGCGAGACGGCGAACATGGCGCTGCTCGACGGCGACGAGATCGTGTACGTCGCCCAGGTGCCGTCGAAGCACTCGATGCGTATGTTCACCGAGGTCGGCCGGCGCGTCCTGCCGCACTCCACGGGCGTGGGCAAGGCCCTCCTGGCGAACGTCCCCGACGCCGAGGTGCGCGCCCTGCTCGCCCGTACCGGCATGCCGGCCGCGACGGAGAAGACGATCACCACGCCGGAGGGCTTCCTCGCGGCCCTGGCGGATGTACGGCAGCTCGGTTACGCGGTCGACGACAACGAGCAGGAGATCGGCGTCCGCTGCCTCGCGGTGTCGGTCCCCGACTCCCCCACCGCCGCCGCCATCTCGATCTCCGGTCCGGCGGGCCGGGTCACCGAGGCGGCCACGGACAAGATCGTGCCGGTGCTCCAGCAGGTCGCCGGGGAACTGTCCGAGGCGCTGGCCACCCAGAGCCCCGTATGACCGGCTTAGTGCGCTGGCCGGGCCGGTACACCGACGGGCACGGCACCGAGGAGATCGTCATCGAGTCGGACGGCCGGGAGCTGATCCGTACGACGATCAGGGGCGTCCGCTTCGAGGGCGACTCGATGGACGATCTCGGCGCCCTGGGTGGTGCACCGCCCGAGCTCGCGTTCTCCTTCTTCGGCGGAGGTCTGTGCTCCTGCCTCCTGGAGTGGGAGGTTCCGCTGCCCGTCGACGTGGCGGGGGACGGCGCACGGCCGGGTGTGCTGCACTGCGCGCTGCGGATGGGGGACCCGGCGGGTCCGGGGCGCGGCCTGGACTCGGAGACCCTGACCGTCACCCTGCGGCTGGACGGACACGAGTACCACGTCGTCGACGGCCCGGGCGACCTCGAGCACGCCCTGCACGCCCTCCAGCGCGAGTTGCCCAGAGCGGCCCGGCTCCGGGCCTGCGTCGCGTGCGCCTGGTCCGACTACCACCCGGCCGGCAGCCCGATGATGGCGGGGCTGGCCTGCTTCCGTGACGCCAAGGACCTCTACCGCCGGGTGGACGGCAAACACGGGCCGCACGGCATCTTCGCGGTCTGGCCCGCACAGACCGAGCTCGTCCAGGAGACCTGGCTGTGCGAGGAGTTCGAGCACCGCACCTCGGACCACGGCTACCGAGGGGGGTTCCCGTACCGCGGGCCGCTCTGAACCTAGCGCCGCGGCTCCCCGAACAGATCCACCGCGTTCCGTACGTCCGTCAGCCCCCGCGACAGCGCGCTCACCGAGCCGATCGCCCCCGCGATCAGCAGCAGCGACCTCCGCAGCCGGGGCACCTCCGGTGTCCCGTCGACCGTCATCGCGGCCAGCGCGGCGAGTTCGTCCTCGGCGATGCCACGGTCGGGGAACTCGGCCGGATGCGCGGCGAGTTCACGGCGCAGCCGGGACACCGCGGTCCGCAGGCCCGCCACCCTAAGATCCTCGTCGCTGCCGGTCACTGGCGCCCTCTGCCCCAAGCTCCGCAACACAGCTCTCCCCCCTCGCACGCCGTTGTGCGCCCTACGTCGTGATCCCGCCCGAACCGCCCCATGGCGTTGGTCAGGCGCCGGGGACGGGGGTCAGTAAACGCCAGCCGGCAGGGGCCGCGCCACTCCGCGGACCGAAATTCAGCCCTCGGAAACCGGCCAGTGGCGGGGGCGTCAGGTATGCAGGACGCATGACGGACAACGCACACCAGGTCGCCGGGCTGCTCCTCGCCGCGGGGGGCGGCCGGCGGCTGGGCGGGCGCCCCAAGGCGCTGCTCGAACATCGCGGCAGGCCATTGATCGAACACGCGGTGGGCGTCCTGCGCGCGGCGGGCTGTACGCGTGTGCACGTGGTGCTGGGCGCCGCCGCCGACGCCGTACGCGAGACCGCGCGGCTCGACGGCTGCGTGCTCGTGGACAACCCCGAGTGGGAGCAGGGCATGGGCTCCTCGCTTCGAGCCGGTCTCGACTCGTTCTCCGGCACGGACGTGCGGGCCGCGCTCGTGTCGCTGGTCGACCAGCCCGGTATCGGACCCGAGGCGTACGCGCGCGTGCTCGGCGCGTACAAGTCCCCCGACTCCCTGGTATCGGCCGCCTACGACGGCGTACGCGGACATCCCGTGCTCTTCGGGTCCGCCCACTGGGCGGGGATCGCCGCGACTGCCACCGGGGACCGGGGGGCACGTGCCTATCTCAAGGAACACGCCGGGAAGATCGCCCTCGTCGAGTGCGGGGACATCGCCCGGCCGTACGACATCGACACCGTCGAAGATCTGCTGCACCTTGAGTGAGCGAGGTGGCACTCAGCGCCACGTTCCCTCGACTCGGAGAATCTCGACATCAACAAACCATTGAACTTCCACGATGAGGAAACTAGTATCCACTGATCAGAAGCGCCCTACCGCTCCCAGGGCGTTCCTCGCCGTACCCGGTTCGAGTGGCACCCGGTGCCAACGCTGAAGGAAGTGACAGCTCATGTCCGCACCAGCGCCGTCCCCGCTGGCCATCGTCGACGCCGAGCCCCTGCCCCGGCAGGAGGAGGTGCTCACCGACGCGGCCCTCGCCTTCGTGGCCGAGCTGCACCGCCGGTTCACGCCCCGCCGTGAAGAGCTCCTCGCCCGCCGTGCGGAACGCCGCGCCGAGATCGCCCGCACCTCCACGCTCGACTTCCTCCCGGAGACCGCCGCGATCCGCGCGGACGACTCCTGGAAGGTGGCCCCCTCCCCCGCGGCCCTGAACGACCGCCGCGTCGAGATCACCGGCCCCACGGACCGCAAGATGACGATCAACGCCCTCAACTCGGGTGCGAGGATCTGGCTCGCGGACTTCGAGGACGCCTCGGCGCCGACCTGGGAGAACGTGGTCCTTGGTCAGGTCAACCTGGCCGACGCGTACACCCGCAGCATCGACTTCACCGACGAGAAGTCGGGCAAGTCGTACGCCCTGCGCCCGAACGAGGAGCTCGCCACCGTCGTGATGCGGCCGCGCGGCTGGCATCTCGACGAGCGCCACCTCGTCGCCGCCGACGGCTCCCAGGTCCCCGGCGCCTTCGTCGACTTCGGCCTCTACTTCTTCCACAACGCCCAGCGCCTGCTCGACCTCGGCAAGGGCCCGTACTTCTATCTCCCCAAGACCGAGTCGCACCTCGAAGCCCGCCTGTGGAACGACGTGTTCGTCTTCGCGCAGGACTACGTCGGCATCCCGCAGGGCACCATCCGCGCCACCGTCCTGATCGAGACGATCACGGCGGCGTACGAGATGGAGGAGATCCTCTACGAACTCCGCGACCACGCCTCCGGGTTGAACGCGGGCCGCTGGGACTACCTGTTCTCCATCGTCAAGAACTTCCGTGACGGCGGCGCCAAGTTCGTCCTGCCGGACCGCAACCTGGTGACCATGACCGCCCCGTTCATGCGGGCGTACACCGAACTCCTCGTCCGCACCTGCCACAAGCGCGGCGCGCACGCGATCGGCGGCATGGCGGCGTTCATCCCGTCCCGCCGGGACGCCGAGGTCAACAAGGTCGCCTTCGAGAAGGTCCGCGCCGACAAGGACCGCGAGGCCGGCGACGGCTTCGACGGCTCCTGGGTCGCCCACCCCGACCTGGTCCCGATCGCCCTGGAGTCCTTCGACAAGGTCCTCGGCGACCGGCCGAACCAGAAGGACCGGCTGCGCGAGGACGTCCACGTCGAGGCGGCCGACCTGATCGCGATCGACTCGCTGGACGCCAGGCCGACGTACAACGGACTCGTCAACGCCGTCCAGGTCGGCATCCGATACATCGAGGCCTGGCTGCGCGGTCTCGGTGCGGTCGCCATCTTCAACCTCATGGAGGACGCGGCCACCGCCGAGATCTCCCGCTCGCAGATCTGGCAGTGGATCAACGCGGGCGTCGAGTTCGAGAACGGCGAGAAGGCCACCCCCGAACTGGCCCGCAAGGTCGCCGCCGAGGAACTCGCCGACATCCGCGCGGAGCTCGGCGAGGAGGCGTTCGCCGGCGGCCACTGGCAGCAGGCCCACGACCTGCTCCTGGAGGTCTCCCTCGACGCCGACTACGCGGACTTCCTGACGCTGCCCGCGTACGAGCAGCTCAAGGGCTGACGTCCTCCTGCGCGGCCTTGTCCGAGTGGCCCAGGGACTTTCCCGGGGCCACTCGGTCGCGTACGGCCTGCTTCACGGCGGTGGGCTCCGGGAAGCCCTGCTCCTTGCGGTCCCAGACGACCTCGTCGTCGACACGGACGACGAAGACGCCACCGGTGCCGGGCTTGAGCGAGAGCTCGCCCAGCTCCGTCTCGAAGGTCGTGAGCAGCTCCTGCGCCAGCCAGGCCGCGCGGGGCAGCCAGCGGCACTGGGTGCAGTACTCGATCTGTACGACGGGACTCATCCGAGGTGTACCGACCAATCCTGTTCCGCCGCCGGTTTGCCGTGCAGGTCGGGGACCCGCTTCAGCCAGTCCGGACGGCCCTGCTGTGTCTTCGCCGCGCGTCGGGCTTCCTCCGCGGCGAGTTCCTCCCGGGTGGGGAAGTCGGTGGGCAGCCAGGCCTGGGAGGCCTGTACGCGCGCGTGGAGGTACTCCACGTATGCCTCACGCGCCAGGGACGGCGTGTCGAAGTCCGTGAGCCAGGCGTCGGGGACCTCGGCGACCACGGCGCGCAGCAGTTCCTCGGTGACCTTCGGCGCCAGCTCCGCGTCGGCGGCGCGTACGTCGGGGGCGTAGTGGCCGAGGGCGTGGTGGCGGAAGTCGTAGCGCTTGGCGGGGTCCGAGCCGTCCCAGCGGTGGTGGAAGACGAGGGCCGCGCCGTGGTCGATCAGCCACAGGCGCGGGGGCGCGATGCCGAGCGTGGGCCAGACCATGAGGTTGGAGCTGTGGACCGTACGGTCCACGTTCACGGTCAGGGCGTCGAGCCAGACGATCCGGCCCGCCTCCAGGGGGTCGACCCGGAAGGTCCTGGCGACCTCCGGGGTGAAGTCCGCGGCGCCCGACAGGTAGTCCATGCCGAGGTTGATGCCCGCGCTGGCGCCGTGGAGTTCGCGCACCTCCTGGTGGGGCTCGCTGTCGGCGATCGCCGGGTCGAAGTGCACGAGGACCAGTTCGGGGAAGCGCATTCCGAGCGCGCGGGCCAGCTCACCGACGATCACCTCGGCGACCAGGGCCTTGCGGCCCTGTGCGGAGCCGGTGAACTTCACGACGTACGTCCCCAGGTCGTCGGCCTCGACGACTCCGGGCACGGAGCCGCCGGTCCGCAGCGGGGTCACGTATCGAACAGCAGTCACATCACGCAGCACACCGGCCAGGGTAATTCAGATCAGGTGACGGCCAGCGGGTTCGACAGGGGCAGGTAGCGCGCGTCCGCGCCGTCGGCCCCGGTCCAGCGCAGCAGCAGGTTGGTCTTGCCGGGGAGGGTGGGCGAGGCGAGAAGGGCCCTGGTCTCCGGGAGGTCGTGGCGGGCCAGTTCGCGGCGGGCGGCGGGCCAGGGGTCGAGACCGGGGTGCCGCTCGGCCAGGACGGCCGCGACCTCGCACAGGTGGTTCACGACCAGCGTGTAGACCAGGCGCTCCCACCCGGCCGCCCGGTCCACGTCCGACAGCAGCTTCACTCCCTCCGCGTCCCGGAACAGCGCCTGGACGGGTGTTCCGTCGGCGTCGACGGCGACCAGCGTGTTCTGCAGATGTGCCTCGAGTACGACGCCGTGGTCGGCGAAGGCCGCGAGGGCGGGCGGTACGACGGCGCGCAGATACGCCTCCCACCAGGCCGCGCCTGTGGACGGGCTGCCCTCGAAGCCCTCCACGAGGCCCGCGGCGAGCAGTGGGGTGGCGCCGGTCCTGAGGTGGCCGTGAAAGCCGTCGCGGACCAGGACCGCCAGTTCCTCGAAGGCGAAGTCGGCGGTGCGGTAACCGCGGTCCGACAGCCAGGCCGCCGGTCCTCCGGCGAACGCGCGGGCCGCCGCCGTGTCGGTCGTGCGGAGTCTCAGCAGGTCGTGGCGCCACAGGCGGCGGATGTCGTTCGTGATGCGCACGTCCAGGCTGAACTTCAGGAACAGGTCGTGCTCGGGGGCGTACAGGGTCCGGATCGCGGCCGTGGGCCAGGCGTCGAAGCCGGTGGTGCCGAGGCGGATCAGACGGCCGTCGGCGAAGGCGTCCGAGAGGTCGACCAGGTCGAGCTGCCAGGGGTGGGCGGGCAGCAGCCGGTAGCCGGGCGGGGCCGCGCCGAGGGCGTCCAGGGCCGCGGTGTCGCCCTCGTCCACGACCGTGTCCTCGCGTACGCCGAGCAGCGTCAGCGGGAAGCGGACGTGCGCCTCGGGTGCGTACGGCAGCCAGCCGGCGGCCGGGCCGCCGCCGCGCGCCTTGGGGGCGGGGTGGTACGGGTGGCCGGTGAGCAGGGACTGCTCGGAGAGCAGGTACGGGTCCGAGGGCGGCGTGGCACGCGCGCGTGCGGCGAGGATCGCGGCCACCGCGTCCCGGCTGTCGATCATCTCGGCGGGCAGTTCGGGGTTGGACAGGCCGGTGTGACGGGTCAGTTCCTCGACGACGAGCTTCACCAGTTCGGTGTGGCCGATGCGCCGCCAGCGACCGCCGGTGTCCACCTCGGGGTCCGCGGGCCGCCGTTCGCCGCGCACTCGCAGCAGTCGGCCGCTCGGCAACCGGTGCGTGCGCAGTTCGCCGGGGCCCGGGAGCGGCTCGGCGACCTCGCGCAGCAGACAGTTGAGCAACGGCGCCGCGGCATGGGCGTCGGCGGCGGCCGGGGGAATGAGGTCCACGCGGTTCACTCGTTCTCTACGGGCGGGCGGAGACGATCAGTATCTATGTCGTCACCCCCGCCGTGACGTCCTACTCGTACCCGAGGAGCCAGCCCGTGCGCCATTCCCCCACCGCCGAGGCCGAGGTCGCCGAGGAGCTGGCCGAAGTGCGCCCCGACCTCGTGTCGCGGTACACGGCTCACCTCCCCGGCGCCCGCGCGGCCGTGTTGACCCGGCTGTGGCGGGCGTTGGCCCATGAGCCGCTGCCTTGGGTCACCCGTCGCGAACGCGGCCGGGACGCTCTGGTCCTGCGCCTTCGTGACGGACGCCGGCTCCAGGGGCCGCCCGCCGACCCGTACGCGACCGCCGCGTACGTCACCGTCGTCCACCTCGACGACCTGGCGTACGACGATCCGGCACGGCTGACGACCGACCTCTGCGTACCGCACGGCCCGGATCTGGCCGCCGAGCTCGGCCACAGCGTCGCCTCCATGGCACTGTCACGGGCCGGGCAGGAGAATACGTCGCACGAGTGGCCCGGGACCGACTGGGAGTGGGAGCAGCGGGTGGTCGACGGGCATCCGTACCACCCCAACTGCCGTTCCCGGCCCGGCTTCTCGGTGGCCGAGCAGCTGGCGTACGGGCCCGAGCACCGGCCGCCGGTCGCGTTGCGCCTGATGCCGGTCAGGGCGGAGGAGTGCCTGGTGACCGGCGGGTGGCCGGACGGGATGCGGGACGGGGAGCGGCTGTTGATCCCGGTGCATCCCTGGCAGGCGGCCCATGCGCTGAAGCGGGCGGGCGTCGAGGGGCCGGCCGCGCATCCGCTGATGTCCCTGCGCACGCTGGCCCTGGCCGACGGCGGTCCGCATGTGAAGACGGCCCTGAGCGCCCGGTTGACGTCCTCGGTGCGGGACATCTCCGTCTACTCGATCGGCCTGTCGGCGACCCTGTCGGCGTTCGCGGAGACGCTCACCGCGCACACGGACGGTCTGCTGCACTTCACCCGCACCCTGGGCGCCGCGACGGCCGGCTCCCCCGACCTGGCCGCCGTCCTGCGCGAATCGCCGCAGGTGTACGCCGGGAGCGGCGAGCGTGTCGTCCCGGTGGCCGCCCTCGCCACCACCGCGCTGCCCGAATCCCCGGCCTGGCTCGCGGAGTTCGCGCGGCTCGCGCTCACCGTGGGGCTGCGGCTGCTGGAGCTGGGTGTGGCTCTGGAGGCACACGGCCAGAACCTCCTGGTGGTGGTGTCCTCGACGGGCGCCCCGCTGCGGTTGGTCTATCGCGACCTGGCCGACATCCGGGTCAGCCCGGCACGGCTGGCGCGGCACGGGCTCCCGGTCCCGGAGTTGACGGGCCGGATCGTCACGGACGACGAAACCGCCCTGCGGCGCAAGCTGTTCGGGGCGCTGGTCGGCGGGGCCCTGGCGGGGACGGCGGGTTCGGGGACGGCGTTGGGCGCGGCGCTGGAGACCGTCGTGGGAGATCTTCCGCGCACGCCGGATCTGGTGGCGCTCCTCGAGAACCCGCTGCCCGCGAAGGCGTTGACGCTGATGAGGCTGTCATCGGGGACTCCTGGAGACCAGTGGGCGCAGCTGCCGAACCCGGCCCGTTTTGGAGTGCGGCACTCCTGATCAATAGGATCCGCCGATGATCACACGTAAACGGCTGGCGGCAGGAGTGTGCACCCTGCTCGCCGCCCTCACGGCCGGGATCGCCCTCCCGACCGGTGCGGCCGCCGGCGAACCCACGGGCGGGACCGCGCCCCAGGTCGACCTCGTCCTCGACGTGAGCGGCTCCATGCGGACGGCGGACATCGACGGCGGCACCCGGATGGCCGCGGCGAAGCAGGCCTTCAACGAGGTGCTGGACGCGACGCCCGAAGAGGTCCAGCTCGGCATCCGGACCCTCGGCGCCAACTACCCCGGCGACAACCAGAAGACGGGCTGCAAGGACACCGCGCAGCTCTATCCGGTCAGCACGCTGGACCGTACCGAGGCCAAGACGGCGGTGGCGACCCTCTCCCCCACCGGCTGGACGCCGATCGGTCCCGCGCTGCTGAAGGCCGCCGACGACTTCACCGAGGGCGCCGGTTCCAAGCGGATCGTCCTGATCAGCGACGGCGAGGACACCTGCGCCCCGCTCGACCCGTGCGAGGTGGCCCGCGAGATCGCCGCCAAGGGCATCGGTCTGACCATCGACACGCTCGGCCTGGTCCCGAACACCAAGATGCGGCAGCAGCTGAGCTGCATCGCGGAGGCGACCGGCGGTACGTACACCTCGGTGGAGCACACCGTGGAACTCACCGACAAGGTCAACCAGTTGGTGGACCGGGCGGCCGACCCGGTGGTGACGCCGGTGGCCACCGAGGGCGCCGCCGAGTGCGCGAAGGCGCCCACGCTGAAGTCCGGGCTCTACACGGACCGCGAGGAGTTCGGGCAGGAGCGCTGGTACCGCGTGGAGGTCTTCAACGGACAGGAGCTGCGTGCCTCGGTGAGTGTGGCGGCCGACCGGGCCGTGAACCCCGCCCACGGGGCACTGCTGCGGGCCGTCACCGTGCACGGCCGTGAGATCGTGCGCGGCGAGGCCGCCGGCAACGGGCGCACGGACGTCGTCTCCACCGGGCTGCGCTATCCGAAGCCCGAGCGGGACGACGACGACAGCGACAAGCCGGCCGCCGAAGTCGTCTGCCTCCAGGTCACCAACTCGTTCTCGGCCGCCTCCGGTGTGAAGACCACGCCCGGTCTGCCGCTCGAACTGACCGTGGACGTCGTGGACGCGCCCTCGGCCGCCGGCGACGTGGCCTCGTTCGGTCTCGGACGTGGCTGGTGGCTGCTCGGCGTACTGATCCTCACCGGCTTCCTCGCCGGTGTGCTCTGGGGCTGGCTGTCGCGCTGGCGGTTCGCGGTCTGGAGGACCAACTGATGAGGACCACACGCGTGTTGGGCGCCGCGGCGCTCATGCTCGGGCTGGCGGTCGCCCCCGCGGCGGCCGACTCGTCCCCCTCCCCTTCGGCTTCCGCCGACGACAGCGCCCCCACGTCGGCCGGTACGTCGTTCCGTACGGCGACCGAGATCGAGCAGGGCCAGGAGGCCACGGCGAGCGGCTCCACCGGCGACTACCAGTACTGGTCGTTCCCCGCGGACGCCGGACAGCGCCCCACCGTGAAGGCGACGGTGAAGCTGCCGAAGACGCATGCCGCGCAGACCTGGCAGGTCGACGTGTACGACGGACTGCGCCGCCGGCAGGCCTGCCAGTACGGCGCGCAGACCCGCACCGCCGCGGCGGACGCGGCCTCCGTGGAGCTGGCCTGTGTGCTGCGCACGGTCCGCGCCTGGTCGGAGCCGTGGGCGAACGACCCGCTGCCGGGGACGTACTACATCCGGCTGACGGCCGTCGATCTCAGCACGGCCGACCTCGGCCAGCCGGTCGACACCTCGGTCCAGGTCGACTCCAAGGACATCGGCGGTGCCGCGGCGGTGGACGGCTCCCTGGCCGAGCCGCTGGTGCCGGGCATCGCGGTCACGTCGGCGTCCGACGAGGAGACCTCGGAGTCGTCGGCCGTGCTGTCCGCCATCGAGCCCGAGGACGGCTGGTCCTCGGGCTGGTGGTCCGACCGCTGGGTGTGGACCGTGCTGGGCGGTGTGCTGGCCGCGCTCGCGGGGGTCGGCGGCTACGCCCTGACGCGCGGGGCGGGACGGCCGCGGCAGGTGCCGCCGGGCGCCTGACGGGACATCAAGAAGCCCTGGGAGAAGGCCCGCTGCTCAGTGCAGCGGGCCTTCTCGCATGTCTGTCTCATGCCTCCCGCAGGGCCTTCGCGAGCGCTCCGTCGCCGGTCACGTCGATACGTCCGTCCCGCACCGCGTCGGTCACGCTCACCTCTCCGCGACTGATCGCCGTACAGGTCGCCGTGTCCAGGACGAGCCGCGCGTCGGGCTCCCCGGGCGAGGGCCCGTCGCCGTAGACCGGCCCGTCCTCGGCGCCGACGTGCAGATGGAAGTGCCCTTCCTCCAGCCGGACTTCGACGAGCCCTGCGCCTTCTCCCCGGTCCCGCAGGGCGCGCAGCATCGGCAGCGCGAACCAGTGCGCCCGTACCGCGTCCGTGGGCCGCAGCTCTCCGAGTTCCGCCTCGCCCCACGCGCCCAGCGCCTGCAGCACGGGCAGCAACTCCCGTCCCCGAGGCGTGAGTTCGTAGACGTTCGCCGCTCCGGGCGGCGGCAGCCGGCGCCGGGTGGCCAGTCCGTCGCGCTCCATGTCCTTCAGCCGTGAGGCGAGTACGTCCGTGCTGACGCCCGGCAGATCCGCGTGCAGGTCCGAGTAGCGGCGCGGCCCGGCGAGCAGCTCGCGGACGATCAGCAGGGTCCAGCGGTCGCCGACGGTGTCGAGCGCACGCGCGGCGGAACAGTACTGGTCGTAGCTTCGGCGAGGTGACATGCGACGCAGTCTAGACAAGTCGTTGGACTTTCCAAGCCGCTACTTGGTAAAACCAAGCAACACAAGAAACCGGAGAGGCAGCAGCGCATGGAGTTCCGGCAGTCCAGCAAGCTCAGCGAGGTCTGTTACGAGATCCGCGGCCCGGTGATCGAGCACGCCAACGCGCTGGAGGAGGCAGGGCACAGCGTGCTGCGCCTCAACACCGGCAACCCGGCACTCTTCGGTTTCGAGGCGCCGGAGGAGATCGTCCAGGACATGATCCGGATGCTCCCGCAGGCACACGGCTACACGGACTCCAAGGGCGTCCTCTCCGCCCGCCGGGCGGTCGCGCAGCGCTACCAGACCCTGGGCCTGGAGATCGACGTCGACGACGTCTTCCTCGGCAACGGCGTCTCCGAGCTGATCTCGATGGCCGTGCAGGCGCTGATCGAGGACGGCGACCAAGTCCTCATCCCCGCCCCGGACTTCCCGCTCTGGACGGCGGTCACGACCCTCGCCGGCGGCAAGGCGGTCCACTATCTGTGCGACGAACAGGCCGACTGGTACCCGGACCTGGCCGACATGGAGTCGAAGATCACGGACCGAACCCGGGCCGTCGTGATCATCAACCCCAACAACCCCACGGGCTCGGTCTATCCGAAGGAGATCGTCGAGGGCATCCTCGACCTCGCCCGACGGCACGGGCTGATGGTCTTCGCCGACGAGATCTACGACCAGATCCTCTACGACGACGCCGTGCACCACTCGGCCGCGGCCCTCGCCCCCGACCTGGTCGTGCTGACCTTCTGCGGTCTGTCGAAGACATACCGCGTGGCCGGCTTCCGCTCGGGCTGGCTGGTGATCACGGGCCCCAAGCAGCACGCCAAGGACTATCTGGAGGGCCTGACCATGCTGGCCTCCATGCGGCTGTGCGCCAACGCCCCCGCCCAGTACGCCATCCAGGCCGCGCTCGGCGGCCGCCAGTCCATCCGCGAGCTGACCGTGCCGGGCGGGCGACTGTACGAACAGCGCAATGTGGCCTGGGAGAAGCTCAACGAGATCCCCGGGGTGTCGTGCGTGAAGCCCAAGGGCTCGCTGTACGCGTTCCCTCGGCTCGACCCCAAGGTGTACAAGATCCACGACGACGAGAAGTTCGTCCTGGACCTGCTGCTGCGGGAGAAGATCCAGGTGGTCCAGGGCACCGGCTTCAACTGGCCCACCCCCGACCACTTCCGCATTCTGACGCTCCCTCATGCCGATGACCTGGAGGCGGCGATCGGGCGGATCGGGCGGTTCCTGAGCGGGTACCGGCAGTAGGGAATGCCGGACATCCGCTTCCTGTTGATCGATTCCATACGGGACCGACGACTGGGGGAAGCGGGATGTCGTACGACGTGCAGGGCACCGTGGCCGACGGCTTCGAGGGCGTGCGCGAGGAGTTCGCCGCCTTCGTCGCCGAGGAGGCGCACGACCCGGGCGCACAGCTGGCGGCGTACGTGGGCGGCCGGCGGGTGGTCGACCTGTGGGCCGGGGAGGACATCAGCGGCTCCTCGCTGACCAGCCTGTACTCCATCACCAAGGGCGCCGCGCACCTCGTGGTCGCCCTGCTGGTGCAGGAGGGCGTGCTCGACCTGGACCGTGAAGTGGCCGCCTACTGGCCCGAGTTCGCGACCGAGGGCAAGGAACGGCTCACGCTGCGGGAGCTGTTGCAGCACCGGTCGGGTGTCGTCGGCGTGGACGGCGGGTTCACCACCGCGGAGTTGGCCGACGACCGGCTGAGCGCCGCGCGGCTGGCCGGGCAGAAGCCGCTGTGGGAGCCGGGGGCGGCCTACGGCTACCACGGCTTCGTGATCGGCGCGCTCACCGGAGAAGTGGTGCGGCGGGTCACCGGGCGGTCGATCCAGGAGCTGTACGAGGAGCGGATCCGGGCGCCGTACGGGATCGACTTCCACCTCGGGCTGCCCGAGGAGTTGGAGGCCCGGTGGCGGGAGGTGCTGCCGCTGGAGCCTACGGAGGAGCAGCTGGAGGCGCTGCTGGAGCGGGCGGCGGAGCCCGACAGCATCCGGGGCGTCTCCTTCAACATGAACGCGCCCGAGCCGACCGATCTGGTGGCCTTCGGCAACAGCCGTACCGTGCGCGCCCTCGGGCCCGCCTCCTCCGGCGGGGTGGGCAACGCGCGCGGGGTGGCCCGGATGTACGCCGCCGCGATCGGCACGGTGGACGGACGGGCGCCGCTGCTCACCCGGGAGACGGTCGCCGCGTTCGGGGGCCGGCGGACGCCGGGGACGGATCTGGTCACCGGGCAGTCGGGCCACTTCGGGCTCGGGTTCGAGTATCTGACCAGGCTGTACCCGTTCCTCGGGGAGGACACGATCGGGCACAGCGGCGCGACGGGCTCGCTCGGCTTCGCCGACCCCGGAAGCGGGGTGGCGTACGCCTACACGCGGCGCCGTTTCGCGTTCCCGTCCGGCGAGGGCGCATCCCCCGAGAACGGCCGTCTGGCCGAGTCCGTCGTGCGGGCCGCCCGCGCCGCATGACACCGTGCTGACAGGCATGGCAGGAGGACGGCGTGGGTGACCTGTTTCTCGTCCGGCACGGTGAGACCGAGTGGTCGCGGTCCGGACGGCACACCGGATGGACGGATGTGCCGCTGACCGAGCACGGGCGGGCGGAAGCACGTGGCCTGGTGCCGCTGATCCGCTCGCACCGGATCGGCGCGGCCTTCGTCAGCCCCCTCCAGCGGGCCCGCGAGACGGCACAGCTCATCGGGGTGCCCGACGCCCGCGTCGACGTCGACCTGCGGGAGTGGGACTACGGCGGCTACGAGGGGATCACCACCGTCGAGATCCAGCGCACCCGGCCGGACTGGTTCCTGTTCACGGACGGGGTCGCACCGGGGCCGCCGGACCGTCCCGGGGAGACACCGGAACAGGTCAGCGCCCGGGCCGACCGGGTCCTGGCCAAGGTGGACGCGGCCCTCGCCAACACGGAGGGCGTGGTGCTGCTGGTCGCCCACGGGCACTTCCTGCGGGTGCTGACGGCGCGGCGGCTCGGGTTGCCGCCGTCGCAGGGGGCGCTGTTCCAGCTGGCGACGGGGACGGTGTGCCGACTGGGCACGGAGCATGGGCGGCCGGTGGTGGCGGGGTGGAATGTCAGACCCCCGTCGTAGTCTTCGAGTGGGTTGATCGCCGCACGGTGATCGCCTGTCCCACCGGCCTGCCGACGGGAAGGAGCACGCCGTGACACGACCGCCGACCGCCGCACAGCGGCGTGTCATCGACGGCGCCGATCCCGTCACCGGACGGCTCAGGGGTACGGAGGCGCAGCTCGCGGCCCTGGTGAAGCACGGGCTCGCGTTCCGGCACCCCCGGCCGCCGCACGACCACTTCCTGACGCCGGCCGGACACCGGATCCGGGAAGCCGAACCGGCGGCGCCCCCACCGGAGCCCGAGGCGCCCTCGGCCGCCGGGGTGTTCGCCGCGCGCATCGGCGGGGAGGAGAATCCGCCGGCCGCCGGTGCGGCACGGGTGCGGGAGGTGCACAGCGCCTGGCAGGGGTTGTCGGAGCTGCGCCGGATGACGAACCCGGACGGGGCCACGGACCGGCCCTGCGGCTGGGAGCGCACGCATCTGGTGCAGGCCGCCGCGCTCGCCCTGGAGGCTGCCGGGCACCGTCCGGCGACCGGAGAGGGCGTCGAGGGATACCGGGTGCGCGTGACCCCGCAGCCCGAGGCGGTCGCCGTGCGCGAGCCGGACGCCGCCGCGCTCAGGGCCTGCGCGGCCACCCTGGAGGGGGCGGGCTGGCAGGTCGGCGAGTACACCGAGCCGCGAACCGGAGCCCGGTACCTGCTGGCCTCCCCGCGACGGGTGTAGGGCACCACAAGGAGCTGCGGCAGGTCCCGGACTGGCGGTGGTCGGCATCTCGTCGTCCTCCCGCGCAGGCCTTGACCGGGCGCTGGCGGCCCTCGGCACCAATCTGCTGACCGTCTCGCCCGGCAGCACGCTCACCGGCGACACGGCCCAGCTCCCCCTCACCGCGGAGGAGATGGTGGGCCGGATCGACGGCGTGGAGTCCGTGTCCGCTGTGGGCAAGGTGACCGACGCGAAGGTGTACCGCACGGACCGCATTCCCGAGGTGCAGACGAACGGCATCGCGGCCTACGCGGCCCGCACCTCGCTGCGTGGCGCCATCGGCGCCGACCTGGCGAGCGGTACCTGGCTGAACGCGGCCACCGCCCGCCACCCGGCCGTCGTGCTCGGCGCGACGGCGGCCGAGCGGCTCGGCGTCGGACGCGCGGGCCAGGACACCCAGGTCCTGGTGGGCGGCGTCTGGTTCACCGTCGTGGGCATTCTCGAACCGGCGCCGCTGGCACCCGAGTTGGACTCGGCCGCGCTGATCGGCTGGGCGGCGGCGCGCTCGGCGCTGGGCTTCGACGGGTACCCCACCACCGTCTACACCCGCTCGGAGGAGGCACGGGTGGAGGCGGTCCGGGATCTCCTGGGCGCCGCCGCCAACCCGGAGGCGCCGAGCGAGGTGCAGGTGTCACGGCCCTCGGACGCCCTGGCGGCACAGCGGGCGGCGGGCGAGGCGTTCACCGGCCTGCTGCTGGGTCTCGGCGCGGTGGCGCTGCTCGTCGGCGGGGTGGGCGTGGCCAACACGATGGTGATCTCGGTGCTGGAGCGCCGGGGTGAGATCGGGCTGCGCCGCTCGCTCGGGGCGACGCGCGGTCAGATCCGCACCCAGTTCCTCGCGGAATCCCTGCTGCTGTCCGCGCTCGGCGGCGCGGGCGGGGCCCTGCTGGGCCTGGCCGTGACCGCCGGATACGCCCTCTACCAGGGGTGGCCCACGGCCGTACCGCCGTGGGCCCTGGCGGGCGGGGTCGCGGCCACCCTGGTGATCGGTGGCCTGGCGGGCCCTGTACCCGGCGATCCGCGCGGCACGGCTGTCGCCCACGGAGGCACTGGCCACACCGTAGGAACGCCTATGCGTCGACCAGCTCCGGCTGGTGCTCGGTGTCGTAGGCGGCCCTCGACTCGGCGATGTAGACCCTGTTGCGCTCGGCCCAGTCGGTCAGGCGCTGCAGGGTCTCGTGCAACTCCCGGGCCGCCGTGGTGAGTTCGTACTCGACCTTGGGCGGGACCGTCGGGTGCACGGTACGGGTCACGAGTCCGTCGCGCTCCAGGTTGCGCAGCGTCAGGGTCAGCATGCGGCGGCTGATGCCCTCGATGCTGCGCTCCAACTCGGTGAAACGGATGGGCCCGTGGGCGGCGGCGACCAGGATCTGGACGCTCCATTTGCCGCTGACCCTGTCAAGAACTTCGCGGACGGGGCAGGCGTGCGCGTTCACTGCCTGGACGGTAACACCCGTGTTCCTCTGGGACATCGGACTGCCTCCTTACGGCCGGCCTCCATGGTCACCCACGATGAACCCCGTTACAAGTCGTGCACCAAGGGAAGACCGGAGGCAACGCCGCCATGACGGCCATCATCGAGTCCCGT
This sequence comes from Streptomyces sp. NBC_00019, assembly GCF_045041015.1. Taxonomy (NCBI): domain Bacteria; kingdom Bacillati; phylum Actinomycetota; class Actinomycetes; order Kitasatosporales; family Streptomycetaceae; genus Streptomyces; species Streptomyces sp. NBC_00019. The sequence continues at coordinate 8,228,017 of NZ_CP108302.1, read as the reverse complement.
AGCCGGACACCGCACCGAACACAGCGAACGTACTCCCGCTGGGCCTCCCTTGTCGTCCTGTGCGCGGGGACGCTGATGACGGTCCTGGACGGCAACATCGTCACGGTCGCCATGCCGGCCATCCAGAGCGACCTCGGCTTCTCGGCCCCGGGCCTGGCGTGGGTCGTCAACGCCTATCTCATCGCCTTCGGCGGGCTGTTGCTGCTCGTCGGCCGGCTCGGTGATCTCGTGGGCCGCAAACGGATGTTCACCGCGGGGCTCGCCGTGTTCACCGTGGCGTCCGTGCTGTGCGGGGTGGCGACCGAGCAGGGTGTGCTGATCGCGGCCCGTGCCCTGCAGGGCGTGGGTGGGGCGATGACCTCGGCCGTGGTCCTCGGCATGCTGGTCGCCCTGTTCCCCGAGCCGCGCGAACAGGCCCGTGCCATCGCGGTGTTCAGCGCGGTCGGCGCCGGCGGCGCTTCCCTCGGCACGTTCCTGGGCGGGGCGCTGACCGAGGTCCTGAACTGGCACTGGATCTTCCTGATCAACCTCCCCATCGGCATCGTCGCCCTGCTGGCGGCGTCCCGTGTCCTGGCCCCGGACAGCGGGGAGGGACTCGGCAAGGGTGCCGACTATCCCGGCGCGACGCTGGTCACGGGCGCCCTGATGCTCACGGTCTACGTCATCGTCGGAGCCGGTGACCGCGATCTGACCGCCACGCTCCTGCTGGCCGCCCTCGCCGTCACCCTCTTCGTGGCGTTCACCGTCCGTCAGGCGCGGACCGCCCGCCCGCTGCTGCGGCTGCGACTGTTCCGCTCCCGGGTGCTGAGCGGTGCGAACGCCGTGCAGATCCTGATGATCGCCACCATGTACGGCTTCCAGTTCATCGCCGCGCTCTACCTCCAACGCGTCCTGGGATACGGCGAGTTGGCCACCGGCACCGCGTTCCTGCCGGCGCCGATCGTGATCGGGGCGCTGATGCTCGGCCTGTCGGCGCGGACCATCGGGCGGTTCGGCGCGTACCGGGTGCTGCTCGCCGGGCTCGTCCTCATCGTCGCCGGCATGGCCCTGCTGAGCCGGGCACCCGTCGACGGCGCTTACGTCACCGACGTACTCCCGTCGCTGCTCCTGCTCGGCGCCGGGTTCGCCGCGGCGATGCCCGCGCTGACCGGGCTGGCCATGTCGGGGGCGCGGGAGGAGGACGCGGGGCTGGCGTCCGGACTGTTCAACACCACGCAGGTGGTGGGTGGTTCGCTGGGGCTGGCGGTGCTGTCGGTACTGGCGGCGAGCCGGACGGAGGGGCTGGTCGACGGCGGTACGGGGCGCCTCGCGGCGATGGCCGAGGGGTATCAGCTGGCGTTCGGGGTGGGGACGGGGATCGCGGTGGTGGCGTTGGGGCTGGCGGCGGGGGTGCTGCGACGCCACTCCGTTGGGGAACGGTGACCAACCTGCGGGCCGGTGGGGGCTGATCGCGCAGTTCCCCGCGCCCCTTAGGGGGCGCGGTTCCGCAGCCGGGGCCGGTGGCGGGCCCCCGCTGTCCGCCACCGCGCCATCCCGTCACCCTGCGGCGAACGCCTGCCGGTGGTCCTCGGCCCACTCCCGGTACGTCCGGGCCGCCCGCCCCAGCACCTCCGGCACATCCTCCGTGACGACCGCGTTGCCTCCCCCGCGCACGAAGGCCGTACCCGCCAGGATGCCCGCCGCCTGCGCCTCGTCGAAGCCCCACGCGGTGAGCAGGTGGTCGCGGGTCTCGTCCGGCGAGAGATCCCGGGTCGCGACCGGCCGGCCGAGGACCGAGGCCAGTACGGCGGCCTGGTCGGGGACGCTGATCGCCTCGGGGCCGGTCAGGGTGTACGTCCGCCCCGCGTGTCCGCCGTCGACGAGGATCCGCGCCGCGACCTCGGACACGTCTCGCGGATCGATCACCCCGGACAGCCCGTCACCGGTCATGTTCGGCACCGGCTCGCCCTGCCCGACGGCCTGCGCCCAGCTCAGCGTGTTCGAGGCGAAGGACGAGGGCCGCAGGATCGTCCACTCGGTGCCGCTGTCCCGCACCGCCTGCTCACCGGGCACATGCCAGGCGCCGGACGGACCGACCTCGGGATCGCCCGTCCCGATCGCGGAGAGCTTCACCAGCCGGTGGACGCCCGCCGCAGCCGCGGCCTCCACCAGCGCCTGGTCGTGCCGTGAGCCCGGACCGGGCGCGCCCAGCAGGAACGCGGCCGTCACACCCGCCGTCGCGCCCTCCAGGGAGCCGGGGTCGAGGTAGTCCCCGCGCACCACCTCCACCCCCGGCGGCACCTGAGCTTTCTCCGGGTCGCGGGTCAGGGCGCGGACCTTCTCGCCGCGCGCCGCGAGCTGTCGTACGAGTTCACTGCCGATGGTGCCCGTGGCACCGGTAACGAGGATCATGTCCCCACCGTGCGCCGGACAGGGGCCCGGGCTCTTGGAAATTCCGGCACGGTTCGCCCGCCCTCCGGGCCGTGCGGCTCGTCTACGGTGAAGGGGTGACGAACTCCCGCGCCGAGCAGGCCCTTGCGATGCCCGAGGCACTGCGTCCCTGGATCACCGGGATCAGCACCGTGGCCGCCGTCGGCCCGCCCGAGGAGTCGTTCGTCCATCTCCCGGACGTCGGCACGAAGATCGTCGTACGCGTGGGAGTGAGCGGGCACCGTGACGTCATCGCCGTCGGTCCTCGGGTCCGGGCTTCGTACCACGACGGCAAGGCCCTGGCCTCCTGCGTGGAGATGCGCCTCGCTCCCGGAACGGCCCGCCCCCTACTGGGTGTTCCGGCGGTCGCGCTGGTGGGGAAGGTCGTTCCGCTGGACGAACTGCCGAGCAGCACCGCACGCGAACTCGGCCGTGATCTGCGCTGGTTGGCGCCCGAGCAGACGGCGGCCCATCTGGCGGACGTGCTGCCGGACCGGCTCACCAGGACGTCCGACCGCGCCGAGCTGGTGCGGGCCGGGGTCGACGCGATGTCCGTGCGGATCGGCCGCACCCCTGGGCAGGTCAGCCAGGTGGCCCGCGAACTGGCCGTCAGCGAGCGCCAGTTGCGCAACCTCTTCGCGGAGGGGGTGGGCCTGTCCCCCAAGCACTACGCCCGCATCAATCGCGTGCACGCGGTCCTCACCCACGCCACGACAGCTCCCTGGGCCGAACTCGCCACCGCCACCGGCTACTACGACCAGTCGCACATGACATCCGACTTCCGCGACCTCATGGGCGTCCCGCCCCGCTCGTACTTCACCGGCCGGCTCCCCGCGGCCACCCCCTGCCAGGCGAATCCGCGCCCCTGAATTGGGATGCGAACCTCATGGCACGGGCCGGACAGCAACTCACAGTGACTTGCCAAGGGCACCCCACGGCTTTCCCAAGTCGGCGCGCGACTCTCGACTGCCGCTCACAGCGTCTGCCTTGGAGAACACGTGCCCTTCCCGTCCGGAAAAGCCGCCCGTCGTACCGTGCTCGCCGCCCTCGGGACGGCGGTGTTGAGCACTCAGTGGCCCTCCGCGCAGGCCGCGGACTCGACCGGGCTCGACGACCCGGAGAAGAAGGAGCTCGCGATGCGGCTGGTGTCCAGCGCGGAGAACTCCTCCCTGGACTGGAAGGCGCAGTACAGGTACATCGAGGACATCGGGGACGGCCGTGGCTACACGGGCGGCGTCATCGGCTTCTGCTCCGGGACGAGCGACATGCTCGCGCTGGTCGAGCTGTACACCGAGAGGGACGCGGACAACCCGCTGGCCGGCTATCTGTCGGCGCTGCGGGCGGTGGACGGCAGCGACTCGCACGAGGGGCTGGATCCGGGCTTCCCCACCGCCTGGCGCAAGGCGGCGAAGGCGGCCGCCTTCCGCGAGGCCCAACGCGACGAGCGGGACCGCGTCTACTTCGATCCGGCGGTCGCGCGTGCCAAGAAGGACGGTCTCGGCACGCTCGGCCAGTTCGTCTACTACGACGCGATGGTCATGCACGGTCCCGGCACCGACAGCCTCAGCTTCGGCGGCATCCGCAAGCGGGCCAGGAGTAACGCCGACACCCCTGCGGACGGCGGCGGTGAGAAGACGTATCTGCACGCCTTCCTGGACGCCCGGGTGTGGGCGATGCGGCAGGAGGCCGCCCACAGCGACGTGAGCCGGGTCGAGACCGCCCAACGGGTCTTCCTCGAGAAGGGCAATCTCGACCTGGCCACACCGCTCAAGTGGAAGGTGTACGGGGACAGTTACACGATCGGCTAGTGCGCCGCCGCGATCTCCTCGCCGGCTTCCATCGGGTGCGTGACGTCCTGCGCGTCGCGCTGTCTGCCGAGGTGGTTGAAGAGCAGGTTGAGCACCACCGCGGCCACGCAGCCCGTCGAGATCCCCGAGTCGAGCACGATCTTCGCCGTCTCGGGGAACGCGTGGTAGAACTCCGGCGCCGTGATCGGGATGATCCCGACGGCGAGCGAGACGGCCACGATCAGGACGTTGTTGTCCTTGTCCAGACCGGCCCGGACCAGGGTCTGGATGCCGCTCGCCGCGACCGATCCGAACAGGACCACGCCCGCGCCTCCGAGCACCGGACGTGGTACGACGGCGATGAGCGAGGCGGCCATCGGGCACAGGCCCATCAGCACCAGGAAGGCGCCGCCGGTGGCGACGACGTACCGGCTGCGGATCCTCGTCATCGCGACCAGGCCGATGTTCTGGGCGAAGGCGCTGCACATGAAGCCGTTGAAGAGCGGGCTGACGGCCGAGCCGAGGGTGTCGGCGCGCAGACCCGCCGCGATGGTCTTCTCATCGGCCGGGCGGTCGACGATCTCGCCCAACGCCAGCATGTCCGCGGTCGATTCGGTCATCGAGACCACCATCACCACGATCATCGACACGATCGCGGCGACCTGGAACTGCGGGGCGCCGAAGTGGAACGGCGTCGGGAACCCGACCACGTCCGCGTCCGCGACCGGGCCGAAGTCGGTGACTCCGAAGGGGATCGCGACCAGGGTGCCGATCACCAGGCCGAGCAGGACGGCGATCTGCTTGACGAAGCCCCGGGTGAAGCGGCGCAGGAGCAGGACGATCACCAGCGTCGCACCCGCGAGACCCAGATAGGTGGTCGAACCGTAGTCGTCCGCCGCAGGGTTGGGCCCTTGCGCCCAGCCGAAGGCGACCGGCAGCAGGGACACGCCTATGAGCGTGATGACCGTCCCCGTGACGACGGGCGGGAAGAAGCGGACCGCCTTGCTGAAGAAGGGGGCGGCCAGGAAGCCGAGGAGACCGGCGACGATCACCGCGCCGAAGATGACCGGCAGCGCGTCGGACTTGTCGTCGGTGGACGCCACGATCGCGGTCATCGGGGCCACGCCGGCGAAGGTGACGCCGTTGACGAAGGGCAGCCGGGCACCGATCTTCCAGATGCCCAGGGTCTGCAGGAAGGTGGCGAGGCCGGCGGTGAAGAGACAGGCGCCGGTCAGGAAGGTGAGTTCGGTGCCGGACAGGCCGATGGCCGCGCCGACGATCAGGGGCGGGGCGACGACTCCGGCGTACATGGCGGCCACGTGTTGGAGGCCAGTGGTGGCCATTTTGAGTGCGGGGAGCTTTTCGTCCACGGGGTGGGCGGTCACGGCGGTTCCTCCGGGTCAGCTAACACGTCGGCTCTGACGTGGGTTTCTTGGAGGTGGTGCGCGGTCGTGCGGGACCGGAGGACGGGTGCATGGGGATGCACGGAGACCGTTCCGGGGCGCGCGCGTGTGGCGCGCACCCCGGAGACGGCCGCCATGAACCCCGCTCGGGTTCACGGCTGCCGGCCAGGAGCCGTCCCTCCCGGCCGGAGTTCACAGGCCGTACTTCAGTACGGTGTTCAGTGACCGGCGATCTTCGCCAGGCGCTGCGCCTGCTCCCGCGTGGAGCGCGCGATCGCGTCCTCGTCGACGTGCAGCAGACGGTTGTTCTCGACGATCTGGCGGCCGTTGACGAAGGAGGCCGTGACCGGGGCGGCCGCACCGAAGACCAGCGCGGTGACCGGGTCGGCGATGGAGGCGTGGGCGAGGGTGTCCAGCTTCCACAGCACCAGGTCGGCGAGCTTGCCCGGCTCCAGGGAGCCGATCTGGCCCCCGCGCCCCAGGACCTGGGCGCCGCCGAACGTGCCCAGGCGCAGGGCCTGGCGGGCGTTCAGGGCGGCCTCGCGGTGGGCTCCGAGGCGGTTGATGAGCAGCGCGTTGCGCAGCTCGGTGTGCAGCTCGCCCGACTCGTTGGAGGCGGTGCCGTCGACACCGAGGCCGACCGGGACGCCGGCCTTCAGCATGTCCGGGACCCGTGCGATACCGGCGGCCAGACGGGCGTTCGACGAAGGGCAGTGGGCCACGCCCGTCTTGGTCCGGGCGAACGCGGCGATGTCGGAGTCGTTCATGTGGACGCAGTGCGCCATCCACACGTCCTCGCCGAGCCAGCCGGTGGACTCGAAGTAGTCGGTCGGCCCCATGCCGAACAGTTCCTTGCAGAACTGCTCCTCCTCGACGGTCTCCGAACCGTGGGTGTGCAGGCGCACGCCCAGACGGCGGGCCAACTCGGCACCGTCACGCAGGAGTTCGGTGGAGACCGAGAACGGCGAGCAGGGGGCCACGGCCACCTGGGTCATGGCGTCGAAGGAGGAGTCGTGGTGCTCCTTCACGGTCGCCTCGGTCGCGGCGAGGGCACCTTCGAGGGTCTCGACGGCGAAGTCCGGGGGCAGGCCGCCGTCCTTCTCGCTGCGGTCCATGGAGCCGCGGGCGAGGGTGAAGCGGACGCCCATCTCACGGGCGGCGCGGATGATCGCGCCGGACAGGTCGCCGGAGTCCCTGGGGAAGACGTAGTGGTGGTCCATGGCGGTGGTGACGCCGCCGCGGGCCATCATGCCGAGCGAACCCTGGGCCGCCGAGTAGCACATCTGCTCGTCGATGCGCGCCCACGTCGGGTACAGCGCGACGAGCCAGTCGAAGAGGTTGTGGTCGGTGGCCAGGCCCCGGGTGATCCACTGGTAGAAGTGGTGGTGCGTGTTGACCAGACCCGGGGTCACGAGATGACCGGAGGCGTCGATACGGCGTACGACGTTCTCCAGGCCCTCGGGGGCCCTGCCCGCGCCGAGCGCCTCGATGCGGTTGTCGGCGATGACGACGTATCCGCTCGCGTACTCGGTGTCGTCGGCGTCGACGGTCGCGATCGAACAGTTCTCGATGACGATGCGCTGGGCTGCTGCCATGGTTCGCCCCTTTGTCCTGAGGGTGTGCTGATGTGGAGTGGGCACGGCAGGACCCCGGGAGTTTGAGTGCCGCGGCCGGGGAGCCCGGAAGAGCTCGCCCCGCCGGCCGCGGGTGCCGATGTCGGGTTGCTACAGGTTGGTGAGGTCCACCGGGATCTTCGGCTCGCAGCCGTCCCGCAGGATCGTCGCCTCGATCAGGCCGTAGGGCCGGTCGGCGGCGAAGTACACCTCGTTGTCGTTCTTGAGCCCGAACGGCTCCAGGTCCACGAGGAAGTGGTGCTTGTTCGGGAGCGAGAAGCGCACCTCGTCGATCTCGCTGCGGTTGTTGATGATCCGCGAACCCATCTGGTACAGGGTCTGCTGGAGCGAGAGCGAGTAGGTCTCGGCGAAGGCCTGGAGCATGTGCTTCCTGGTCTGCTCGTAGGACTTCTCCCAGTTGGGCATCCGCTGCTCGTCGTCGGTCCAGTTGAACCGCCAGCGGCTGGAGACCTGGGTGGCCAGGATGCGGTCGTACGCCTCCTGGAGCGTCGTGTACTTGTCCTTGACGTAGCCCCAGAACTCGGAGTTGGTCGAGTTCATCACGACGAGGTCCTTGAGGCCGGAGACGACCTCCCACTTCTCACCGTCGTAGGTGATCTGCGTGACCCGGGTCTCCTGGCCCTTGCGGACGAAGGAGTGCTTGACCTCGTCCGCGCCGATGAACTGCGAGTTGGCGTCGGAGGCGGCGATGCGCTCCCAGGCGTACTCCTCGATGCGGATCCGCGCGACCTTGATCGGTTCCTGCGACGTCACGAAGTGGCGCGCGAGGTGGATGCCGAACTGTTCGGCCGACTCGATGCCGTGCTCCTTGGCGAACGCGTACACCGTGTTCTTGGTGGTGTCGGTCGGCAGGACGTGGGCGTTGGAGCCGGAGTAGTGGACCTCGTCCATGTCGCCGGAGAGCGCGACCGAGACGTTGAGGTCCTTGATGTGATGGGTGGCGCCGTCCCGCGTGATCTTTACGACTCGGTTCTCGGCCTTGCCGTACTGGTTCTGTCCCAGGATCGTGGGCATTTAGCTAGCTCCCTCGGTAAACGGAGTAGCCGAACGGGTTGAGCAGCAGCGGTACGTGGTAGTGCTCCCCGGGCTGCACGGCGAAGGTGATCGCCACCTCGGGGAAGAACACGGCACCGCTGTCCCGACTCGCGGGGGCGTCCTGCTGCGCATCGGCTTGCTTCTTTTCGAAGTACGCCTCGACCGCGAAGTCGAGCCGTACGTGGGTGGTCCCCTCCGGCAGAGCCGGGAGGTCCTTGCACCGCCCGTCCGCGTCGGTCGCCGAACCGCCGAGCGTCTGCCACCGGGCGTCCCGGCCCGAGCGGGCCGTGAGCTGGATGGCGACGTCCTGCGCGGGGCGGCCGATGCTGGTGTCCAGGATGTGCGTGGACACCGAGGCGGTGGTGCTGGTGCTCATGCTGCGTCAGTCCTCCTCGACGAGTCGGGCGAGCCGGATACGGTTGATCTTGCCCAGCTCGGTGCGGACGATCTCCCGCTCCTGCTCCGGCGAGTTCCCGATCCGCTCCTTGACCGCGTCGCGCATCTGCTCGCCGGTCCTGCCGGTGGCGCAGATGAGGAAGACATGGCCGAACCTGTCCTGGTAGGCCAGGTTCAGTTCCAGCATCTGAGTCCTGAGGTCCTCGGAGGCGCCGGCCATGCCGCGCTGCTCCCGCGCCGAGGTCGGGTCGCCCTCCTTGGGGCGGCCGATGGGCGGGTGCCCGGCCATCGCCTCCTCCAGGTCCGCCGTGGTCAGCTCGGCCATGGCGGCGTCACTGGCGGCGTAGAGGGTGTCGACGGTGGGATACGGGCGTGCGACGAGCAGCCGCTGCGCCCATGCCGTGGAGGCACACGCCTCGTGGAGAGCGGCGAAGGCCGCATGCTCCTCGAGGGCGTTGAACCGGGTAAGGCCCGGCGGCGTGGAAGTCGAAGTCACGGGAGCCTCCGTGGCCGCGAACGGCCTTCGTACTGAACGGGCTTCCGTTAGCTAACGCCCTTCGAAACAAGACGTCAACACTTTGTTGAAAATTCCGGGTTACGAAGCCCGTGGAGATGCAGGTCAGACACCTTTGTCACGATTGAGGTAGTTGTAGACGGTGAAGCGGCTCACCCCGAGCGCGCTCGCCACGGTCTCCACGCCATGCCGTACGGAGAAGGCGCCACGCGCCTCCAGTATCCGTACGACCTCCTGCTTGGCCTTGCGGTCCAGGTCGGCCAGCGGCTTGCCCTGCTTGCGCTCCATGGCGGCGAGGATGTGATCGAGGGAGTCCGCGAGCTGCGGCAGGCGTACGGCGACCACGTCGGAGCCGCCCCAGCTGAGCACGACGTCGTCGGGGCCGGCCTCGTCGGGCGGGACCATCTCGCCACCCATGGCGTCGACCAGCGGCTTCACGGCCGTGATGAAGGGCTCGTCCCCCGTGCCGGTCACTTCTCGCCCTCCCCGATCACATTGACCTGGAGCGAGACCCGGGTGGCACCGGCCGCCAGGGACTTGCGCAGCAGCGCGTCGACAGCGTTGAGCACGGCGTCGGCCCCGCCTTCCGCCGTGTTGCCGAACGGGCCGACGTCCACCGCGTCCAGCTCGGCCGCCTCGACCACCTCGCGGGCCACCAGCGCGTGCGCGGGTGCCTCGTCCAGGTCGAACGGCTCGGTCGTGAACTCCACTCTCAATCGCACGCGCACAACCTAACGCGCGGCACGTACTTCCGCCGACCCCTCTTGACAAGCAGCTACACCCGACGGCAATCTTCCATTAAGCAGAAACAAACTTCCGCAATACGGAATCACTCGACACGGAAGGGAGCGCAGGCCCACATGCCAGCTTTTGAATCGGGCACAGCCGCAGAGCAGCGCTTCAACGTCAACCTGTCGATCCTCTTCACGGAACTCCCGCTCCTGGAGCGCCCCGCGGCCGCAGCCGCGGCGGGCTTCACCGCGGTCGAGCTGTGGTGGCCCTGGATCGACTTCCCCACCCCCGAGCAGTCCGAGCTCGACGCCCTGAAGGGGGCGATCGAGGACGCGGGCGTCCAGCTCACGGGCCTGAACTTCTACGCCGGCCGACTGCCGGGCCCGGACCGCGGCGCCCTGTCGCTCCCCGGCGAGGAGTCGGAGAGGTTCCGCGCCAACATCGACGTGGCCGCGGACTTCGCCCGGTCCCTGGGCTGCAAGGCGCTCAACGCCCTGTACGGCAACCGCGTCGAGGGCGTGGACCCGGCCGAGCAGGACGCGCTCGCCCTGGAGAACCTGGTCCTCGCGGCGCGGGCGGCCGACCGGATCGGCGCGATTCTGCTGATCGAGGCGCTGAACAAGCCCGAGTCGCCGCTGTACCCGCTGGTGTCGGCGCCGGCCGCGGTCGGGATCGTCGACAAGGTCAACGAGGCGACCGGGCTGGACAACGCGCGCTTCCTCATGGACCTCTACCACCTGTCCATGAACGGTGAGGACCTGCCGTCGGTGATCGAGGAGTTCACCTCGAGGACCGGCCATGTGCAGATCGCCGACAACCCCGGACGCGGCGCGCCGGGCACGGGGACGCTGCCGCTGGCGGAGCTGCTCGACCAGCTGAAGAAGGCCGGTTACGAGGGCTATGTCGGCCTGGAGTACAAGCCGGGCGACAAGCCCAGCGCCGAGGCCTTCGAGTGGCTGCCGGCCGAGGCCCGCGCGGCCCGCTGAGCGCCACCCCACCGACGTAGAGAAGTACTGAGAGAGGCACCCTCATGAGCAACCTTCCCAAGATCGCCTGGATAGGCCTCGGCATCATGGGCTCCCCCATGTCCGAGAACCTCATCAAGGCGGGCTACGACGTCACCGGCTTCACGCTGGAGCAGGACAAGCTGGACCGTCTGGCCGCCGCCGGGGGCAAGGCCGGCGGTTCGATCGCCGAGTCCGTGAGGGACGCCGACGCGGTCATCACGATGGTGCCGGCCTCCCCGCAGGTCGAGGCCATCGCCTACGGCCCCGACGGCATCCTCGAGAACGCGAAGTCCGGCGCCCTGCTGATCGACATGTCCTCGATCACCCCGCAGACCTCGGTCGACCTGGCGAAGGCGGCGAAGGACAAGGGCATCCGCGTCCTGGACGCCCCGGTGTCCGGCGGCGAGGCCGGCGCGATCGAGGCCGTGCTGTCCATCATGGTCGGCGGCGAGCAGGCCGACTTCGACACCGCGAAGCCGATCCTCGACGCCCTCGGCAAGACCATCGTGCTGTGCGGTCCGCACGGCTCGGGCCAGACCGTGAAGGCCGCCAACCAGCTGATCGTCGCCGTGAACATCCAGGCGTGCGCCGAGGCCGTGGTCTTCCTGGAGAAGTCCGGCGTGGACCTGAAGGCCGCGCTGGACGTTCTCAACGGCGGCCTCGCGGGCTCGACCGTGCTCACGCGCAAGAAGGACAACTTCCTCAGCCGCGACTTCAAGCCGGGCTTCCGCATCGACCTGCACCACAAGGACATGGGCATCGTCACCGACGCCGCCCGCAACGTCGGCGCGGCCCTGCCCGTCGGCGCGGTCGTCGCCCAGCTGGTCGCATCGCTGCGTGCGCAGGGCGACGGCGGACTGGACCACTCCGCACTGCTTCGGGCCGTGGAGCGCCTCTCCGGCGCCCAGGTCTGACCGAAGACCCCGGGCGGCGCCGCCGCTGACAACTGTCCTGTCGCGCCCAAGCGGCGGCGCCGCCCGGAATCAACTTCGACAAAAGACTGAGCATCTTCAACAAAGTGTTGACGTCCAGATCGCCCCAAACCTAGGCTCCACAAAGCGGAAGTTCCTTTCCGAAGCCTCCGCTGACTCTCGTACGGAAGGTCCTTGATGTCGCAGCGCGTGCTCACGACAGAGTCCGGCGCCCCGGTCGCCGACAACCAGAACTCCGCCTCCGCCGGCGCCGGCGGTCCGCTCCTCCTCCAGGACCAGCACCTGCTGGAGAAGCTCGCCCGCTTCAACCGTGAGCGCATCCCGGAGCGCGTGGTGCACGCCCGCGGCTCCGGCGCGTACGGCTACTTCGAGGTGACGGACGACGTCACCGGCTTCACGTACGCCGACTTCCTGAGCTCCGTCGGCAGGCGCACCGAGGTCTTCCTGCGCTTCTCGACCGTGGCCGACTCGCTCGGCGGTGCGGACGCGGTGCGCGACCCGCGCGGCTTCGCGCTCAAGTTCTATACCGAGGAGGGCAATTACGACCTCGTCGGCAACAACACCCCGGTGTTCTTCATCAAGGACCCCATCAAGTTCCCGGACTTCATCCACTCGCAGAAGCGCGACCCGTTCACCGGCAAGCAGGAGCCGGACAACGTCTGGGACTTCTGGGCGCACGCCCCCGAGGCCACGCACCAGATCACCTGGCTGATGGGCGACCGCGGCATCCCGGCGTCGTACCGCCACATGAACGGTTACGGCTCGCACACCTATCAGTGGACGAACGCCGAGGGCGAGGCCTTCTTCGTCAAGTACCACTTCAAGACGAACCAGGGCGTCCGGTCGCTGTCGGCCGAGCAGGGTGCCGAGCTCGCGGGCAAGGACCCCAACTCGCACCAGACGGACCTGCTGCAGGCCATCGAGCGGGGCGTGAACCCGTCCTGGACGCTGTACGTGCAGATCATGCCGGCGGCCGAGGCGGCGGACTACCGTTTCAACCCGTTCGACCTCACCAAGGTGTGGCCGCACAAGGACTATCCGCTGCAGCGCGTGGGCCGTCTGGTCCTGGACCGCAACCCGGACAACGTCTTCGCCGAGGTCGAGCAGGCCGCGTTCTCCCCGAACAACTTCGTGCCGGGCATCGGTCCTTCGCCGGACAAGATGCTCCAGGGCCGGCTGTTCGCCTACGCGGACGCCCACCGCTACCGTCTGGGCGTCAACCACACCCTGCTCGCGGTGAACGCCCCGAAGGCGACGACGGCGCGGAACTACGGCCGTGACGGCCTCATGGCGTCCAACTCCCAGGGCCGCGCGGCGAAGAACTACGAGCCGAACTCGTACGACGGCCCGGTCGAGACCGGCCGCCCGCTGTCGGCGCCGCTGGCCCTCCACGGGTACACGGGCACGCACGAGGCCCCGCAGCACACCAAGGACGACGACTTCTTCCAGGCCGGTGAGCTGTACCGCCTGATGTCCGAGGACGAGAAGTCCCGTCTGGTCGCGAACATCGCCGGTGGCCTCTCCCAGGTCTCCCGCGACGACGTGATCGAGAAGAACCTGGCCCACTTCCACGCCGCCGACCCGGAGTACGGCAAGCGTGTGAAGGAGGCGGTCCGCGCCCTGCGCGAGGACTGAGCCTCCCCCGGAGAAGAGCTCCCTGCTCGCGCCCGAACGCCGAGAGACCCGGATGAGGGGTGGTCCTCGGTACGGGGCACGGGCAGGGTGCGGCCCGCGGCGGCGTGCGAGCCAGTGCGGTGGTGAAGGACCGGACCCCCTTCTCGACCTGAGGGGAGGGCGCCCCGGCTCCGTCGCTGCCGCCGCGGTCCCAATAGAGACGAAGAGCGCCTGCACGGACGGTCCCGTGCGGGCGCTCTTTGCCGTCTCCGGGGTGCGCGCCCGGCGTCCGCGCAGGACGCTGGAGGCATGGCACATCCAGCACACCATCCGCACGTCGTGGTGCACTCGCCGGCCCTGGACGGCTCCCGGCGGGTCACCGCGGACGACCACAACCTCGGCGTCGCCTCCCATCTGGACGACGTCGTGGAGCTGCTGCGCCTCGCCGATCTCGACGTGGTCGAGGTCGAGGTGAGCGACATCGTCGAATGGCAGGGCGGTGGCCCGGACGACTGGCCGGGCCTGTCCGAGCACCACGAGCACTGAGCACCGTACGCACTCGGCCCGCCTACGCCACCGGGCGTACGCGGGCTACGGAACCCTCAAATCAACCTCTGAACCCGCCTCCGGGGGCTTCAACAGCCCCTGGGTGCGGGCACATTCTCCTCTACACGGGGCCCGCCGGCACGGGGGCGGCGGGCCCCGGCGGGGGATCCACACCGGGGGGACGTGCCGAGGGGGCGGCCCAACCCCCCGGTTGGGCCGCCCCCTCGGGAGAGCGGTGGAGCTGTGCGGCCGGTCAGGCCTTGATCGGGATGATCGCGGTGGGCGCGTGGCCCGGTTCGGTCGCGATCTCCTCGAACTCCTTCACCGCGCTGATGTCGGCGGTCGGGCTCATCGCGATGTTGGTCACGCGCTCCAGGATCGCCTCGACGACGACCGGCACCCGGTACCGCGCGGCCAGCTTCTTGGCCTCCTCGAAGGCCGGCAGGAGCTGGTCGGGCTCGGTGACGCGGATGGCCTTGCAGCCCAGTCCCTCGGCGACCTTGACGTGGTCGACGCCGTACACGCCCAGTTCGGGCGAGTTCTGGTTCTCGAACTCCAGGTTGACCTGGAAGTTGATGTCCAGACCGATCTGCGCCTGCCGGATCAGCCCCAGGTAGGCGTTGTTCACGAGGACGTGGACGTAGGGGACGCGGTGCTGCGCGCCGACCGCCAGCTCCTCGATCATGAACTGGAAGTCGTAGTCACCGGAGAGCGCGACGACCTGGGCCTCCGGGTCCGCGGTGGCGACACCGAGGGCCGCGGGGATGGTCCAGCCGAGCGGTCCCGCCTGGCCGCAGTTGATCCAGTGGCGCGGCTTGTAGACGTGCAGCATCTGCGCGCCGGCGATCTGGGAGAGGCCGATGGTGGTGACGTAGCGGGTGTCGGGCCCGAACGCCTTGTTCATCTCCTCGTAGACGCGCTGCGGTTTCATCGGCACGTTGTCGAAGTGCGTACGGCGGTGCAGCGAGCCCTTGCGCTCCAGGTGCGAGGCGACCCACGCGGAGCGGTCCGGGAGCCTGCCGGCGGCCTTGAGCTCGCGCGCGACCTCGACGAAGAGTTCGAGGGCGGCCTTGGCGTCGGAGGCGATGCCGTAGTCCGGGGCGAAGATCTTGCCGATCTGGGTCGGCTCGATGTCGACGTGGACGAACTTGCGGCCCTCGCGGTACACGTCCAGCTTGTAGCCGGTGTGCCGGTTGGCCCAGCGGTTGCCGATGCCGAGGACGAAGTCCGACTCCAGGAACGTGGCGTTGCCGTAGCGGTGACCGGTCTGCTGGCCGACCATGCCAGCGTTCAGCTCGTGGTCGTCCGGGATGGTGCCCCAGCCCATCAGGGTGGGGACGACCGGGGTGTCGGTGAGCTCTGCGAACTCGACCAGCAGGTCGGAGGCGTCGGCGTTGATGATGCCGCCGCCGGCGACGATCAGCGGACGCTCGGATTCCAGGAGGAAGGTCAGGGCCTTCTCGATCTGGGCGCGGCTCGCGGCCGGCTTGTAGACCGGGAGCGGCTCGTACGTCTCCGGGTCGAACTCGATCTCGGTCAGCTGGACGTCGATCGGCAGGTCGATGAGGACCGGCCCGGGACGCCCGGAGCGCATGAGGTGGAAGGCCTGCTGGAAGACGCCGGGAACCTGCGCCGCCTCCAGGACGGTGACGGCCATCTTCGTGACCGGCTTGGCGATGGAGGCGATGTCGACGGCCTGGAAGTCCTCTTTGTGGAGCAGGGCGGTCGGGGCCTGGCCGGTGATGCACAGGATCGGGATCGAGTCCCCGATCGCGGAGTACAGACCGGTGATCATGTCGGTGCCGGCCGGACCGGAGGTACCGATGCAGACACCGATGTTCCCCGGGTGCGTGCGTGTGTACCCCTCGGCCATGTGCGAAGCGCCCTCGACATGGCGGGCGAGGGTGTGGTTGATCCCGCCGGAGGCCTTGAGCGCCGCGTAGAAGGGGTTGATCGCCGCGCCCGGCACGCCGAACGCGTTGCTGACGCCTTCGCGCTTGAGGATCTCGACTGCCGCGCGGGCAGCGGTCATACGAGCCATTGAGTACTCCTGCTTCGGCTGTCGGACGTGTACTCCCGTCGCGCCCCGCCGCGAGTACTTCCGTAATGCGGAAAGTAATTTCTACTATCTGGAAACAATGTAAGTGGGGAGGCGTAGGTCGTCAAGAGACGGACAAGCGGGGGCTTGCTGGAGGACGATGGGCTCCATGTCCGAGAGCGTGGCGGTGCGCTGCCCGGTCTGCCGGCGCGAGCATCTCTTCACGGCGCCGGAGTATCCGTGTGCGTGTGGCGCACCCGTGGTGCCGCCGCTGGATCCGCGTGCCCGGGCGACGGCGATCTCGCACCGCTCCTGGGAGGACGACTGGGTCACCGTGCTGTGCGCCTCCTGCGGTCGCCGGGGCGAGTGGCCGCATCCGGAGCTGGGCTGCCCGTGCGGGACGGTGCTGCGGATCCCGGTCACGGCGGGCACCGCCGTCGAGCGGGCCGAGCCGACCCCGCGGCGGGCCTTCCAGCCGGTGACGATCCGCACCGCACGCGACGCGGTCACGGCCGCGTCCCTCTACCTCCGCTGGCTCGGCTACCGCGACATCCGCCGCGCCGACCAGCGCCCCCCGAACGGCATCGGCATCGCCGCCCGCGGCCTCCTCGCCCAAGTCGACCCGACGGTCCGCCCGGCTTCTCTCCGGGACGTGGAGTGTCTGTGGCTCACGGCCATGACGGAGTCCGCGACCTGTGTCTACTTCTCCCTGTCCGGCTACGCCACCAAGGCCCGCGCCGTCGCCGACACCCTCGGCGTCCCCCTCTTCGTCCTCGATCTGACAGGCACACCCCAGCCGGTGAACAGCCTGGCGGACGAACTGGACTCGACCGGCGCGTAGCCCGTGGGCGGGCGGGGGCGGGCAGCGCCGGGCCGGACCCGGGGGCACCGGCCGGGAGCAGGCGGGAGCGACGGGCGGATTCGTCCCGACAGATCTGCCGATCCCCGCTCGCGCGACCCTCGGGGGCGGCCACGGAATCCCAGGGCGCCGCAGCCACCCGCTCCGCCATACTCGCCGGATGCGTATCCGCCCCGTCACGGCCGCCGAACTCCCCGCTCTCCAGGGCATCGAGCGCGCCGCCGGCGCCCCCTTCCGCGGCCTCGGCATGGCGACGATCGCCGACGACGAGCCGCCGTCCGTGGACGTACTGGAGCAGTACCGCCGAGCCGGCCGTGCCTGGGTCGCCGTCGACGCCGAGGACCGGCCCGCCGCCTACCTCGTCGCCGAGCCCGTCGACGGCGCCCTGCACATCGAGCAGATCTCGGTGCACCCCGACTTCGCGCACCGCCGTATCGGCCGGACCCTCCTCTCGTACGCCGGTGAGCGCGCCCGCGAAGAGGGCCTGGCCGGTCTCACCCTGACGACCTTCGCCGAGGTCCCGTGGAACGCCCCGTACTACGGGCGCCTCGGCTTCCGCGTCCTGGAGGAGGCCGAGCTCACCCCGGGTCTGCGGAAGATCCGCGCCCATGAGGCCGGGCTCGGCCTCGACCGGTGGCCCAGGGTGTGCATGCGCCGGGACTAGTCCGCCGCGTACGTCTCCCGCAGCTCGATCTTGCGCACCTTCCCGGACACCGTCATCGGGAAGGACTCGAGCACCTGCAGCCGGCTCGGCACCTTGTAGTGGGCCAGCCGCCCGTCGCAGAAGGCCCGCAGATCCTCCAGCGTCGGCGGATCCGCCGGGTCGCGCGCGATGACACAGGCCAGCACCTCCTCGCCGTAGCGCTCGTGCGGTACGCCGACCACCTGAACGTCGGCGATCTTCGGGTGGGCGTAGAGGAACTCCTCGATCTCGCGCGGGTAGACGTTCTCGCCACCCCGGATGATCATGTCCTTGATCCGGCCGACGATCTCGACGTACCCGTCCTCCCGCATCACCGCGAGGTCCCCCGTGTGCATCCAGCGCCCGGCGTCGACGGCCTCGGCGGTCTTCTCGGGCTCGTTCCAGTAGCCGAGCATCACGCTGTAGCCGCGGGTGCACAACTCACCGGCCGTGCCCCGGGGTTGGGTCACCCCGGCCGGGTCGACGACCTTCACCTCGACGTGCGGCAGTACGCGGCCGACCGTACCCGTGCGGTGTTCCAGGTCGTCGTCGCGCCGGGTCTGCGTGGAGACCGGCGAGGTCTCCGTCATGCCGTAACAGATCGACACCTCGGCCATGTTCATCTCGCCGACCACCCGCTTCATCACCTCCACCGGGCAGGGCGAGCCCGCCATGATGCCGGTGCGGAGCGAGGACAGGTCGTAGGAGGCGAAGTCGGGGAGGTTCAACTCCGCGATGAACATGGTCGGGACGCCGTACAGCGAGGTGCAGCGCTCCTGCTGGACGGCCTCCAGGGTGGCCTTCGGGTCGAAGGACGGGGCCGGGATCACCATGCAGGCACCGTGGGACGTGGCCGCCAGGTTGCCCATGACCATGCCGAAGCAGTGGTAGAAGGGCACGGGGATGCAGACCCGGTCCTGCTCGGTGTAGGCGATCATCTCGCCCACGAAATAACCGTTGTTGAGGATGTTGTGGTGGGAGAGGGTCGCCCCCTTGGGGAAGCCCGTCGTGCCCGAGGTGTACTGGATGTTGATCGGGTCGTCGCAGGACAGTTCCTCGTACGGCACCGGCGTCCCCCGCGCGATCAGCGCTTCCCAGCCCGGGTCACCGATGAACACGGTCTCCCTCAACTGCGGGCACCTGCCCCGCACTTCCTCCACCATGGCGCGGTAGTCGCTGCCCTTGTGACCGAGGGAGGCGAACAGCAGACAGACCCCGGCCTGGTTGAGGACGTACTCGACCTCGTGGGTGCGGTACGCCGGGTTGATGTTCACCATGATCGCGCCGATGCGGGCGGTGGCGTACTGGACCAGCACCCACTCGGGACAGTTGATCGCCCAGATGCCCACCCGGTCACCCTTGGCGACCCCGCTCGCGAGCAGCGCGTACGCCAACTCGTCGACATCTGCGGCGAATCGGGCGTACGTCCAGCGCCGCCCGGACGGCACGTCGACGAGCGCCTCGCGGTCCGGCCAACTCGCCACGGCCCGGTCCAGGTTGGCGCCGATCGTGTCGCCGAGCAGCGAAGTCCCGCTCGTTCCATGGCTGTACGACAGGGATGTCATCGGAAGTCCTCCTCGCGGTACTCGGCGTCCGAGCCGGCGGCCGTGGCCTCGCGCAGCTCGATCCGGCGGATCTTGCCGGAGACGGTCTTGGGCAGCGGCGCGAACTCCAGGCGGCGGATGCGCTTGTAGGGGGCGAGGACGTCACGGGAGTGCTCGAAGAGCACCTTCGCGGTGTCGGGCCCGGGCTCCCAGCCCTCGGTGAGGACGACGTAGGCCTTGGGCACGGCCAGGCGCAGCTCGTCCGGCGCGGGCACGACGGCCGCCTCGGCCACCGCCTCGTGCTCCAGCAGGGCGCTCTCCAGCTCGAAGGGGCTGATCTTGTAGTCGGAGGCCTTGAAGACGTCGTCGCTGCGGCCGATGTAGGTGAGATAGCCGTCCTCGTCCCGCGCGGCGACGTCCCCGGTGCGGTAGTAGCCGCCGGCCATCGCCTCCGCCGTACGGTCGGCGTCGCCGTGGTAGCCGGTCATCAGCCCGACGGGCCGCGCCGAGAGGTCCAGCGCGATCTCGCCCTCCGTGGCTCCGGGCGCACCGCTCACCGGGTCCAGCAGTTCCACCCGGTAGCCGGGGCTCGGCCGCCCCATGGAGCCCGTCTTCAGCGGCTGGCCGGGGCTGTTGGAGACCTGGACGGCCGTCTCGGTCTGTCCGAAGCCGTCCCGGATGGTGACGCCCCACCCCCGGCGCACCTGCTCGATGACCTCGGGGTTGAGCGGCTCCCCCGCGGCCACCACCTCGCGCGGCGGTGTCCGCAGCTGGGTCAGATCGGCCTGGATGAGCATGCGCCAGACGGTCGGCGGGGCACAGAAGGTCGTCACGCCCGCGCGGTCCATCTCCGCCATCAGACGGGCCGCGTCGAAGCGTGTGTAGTTGTGGATGAAGACGGTCGCCTCCGCGTTCCACGGCGCGAAGAGGTTCGACCAGGCGTGCTTGGCCCAGCCGGGCGAGGAGATGTTCAGATGCACGTCACCGGGCTGGAGACCGATCCAGTACATGGTGGCCAGGTGCCCGATCGGGTACGAGGTGTGGGTGTGCTCGACCAGCTTGGGGCGGGCGGTGGTGCCCGAGGTGAAGTAGAGCATCAGCGGGTCGTCCGCCCGGGTCTCGCCGTCGGACGTGAACCGCGGGGAGGCTTCGTAGGCGTCCTCGTACCGCCGCCAGCCCCGGGGAGCGCCGCCGACCGCGATCCGGGTGTAGCCGCCGGGCACGCCGTCGAACTTGTCGGTGTCCTCGGCGCGTACGAGCACATGGCGGACCCGGCCGCGCTCGACCCGGTCGCGCAGATCGGCGGGGCCCAGCAGCGGGGTGGCCGGGATGACGACGGCGCGGAGCTTCATCGCCGCGAGGGCCGTCTCCCACAGTTCGGCCTGGTTGCCGAGCATGACAAGGATGCGGTCCTCGGCGCCCACGCCCTGCGCGCGCAGCCAGTTGGCGGCGCGGTCCGAGCGCTCGGACATCTCCGCGAAGGAGAGCCGGACCTCGCTGCCGTCCTCCTCGACGACGTGCAGGGCGGTCCGGTCGTTCCCTTCGGCAATGACGTCGAACCAGTCGAGTGCCCAGTTGAAGCGGTCGGGGCGGGGCCAGGCGAAGCCGTCGTAGGCCGTCGCGTAGTCCTCTCGATGCTGCAGCAGGAAGTCCCGCGCGCTGCGGAAGGCGGCCGTCGTCATGTCTTCTCCTCTGTGCCGGACCATTGCCGGGCGGCTCTCTGCCATCGTGTAATCCGTGATGCAGGTCTCACTACCCCCGAACGGGGGTGTGCGCTGCAGCGAAGGGACGAACGCGTGGCGGTGGACACGGCCGGGACGGTGGAGATTCGCGGTGCGCTGGCGCGGCTGCGGCGGACGACGGGGCTGCCCGTCGCCTTCGGCGGGCTGGTGGAGCCGGGGCGGCCGCAGATGCGCATCAGTGAACTGAGCGGCACGGCCACGGCCGCGCTCCGCTCGCTCGCGGTGATCTCCGGCAGCGGCCTGGGCGGCAAGGCGGTCGCCCTGGCCCGCCCCTGCGCGGTGACGGACTACTCCTCCTCCCGGCAGATCAGCCACGAGTACGACCTGCCGGTCGCCGCCGAGGGGCTGCGGGCCATCGTGGCGGTGCCCGTGGTCGTACGACGCCGGGTGCGGGGCGTGCTCTACGGTGCGCTGCGCACCGCCCAGCCGCTGGGCGACCGCACGCTGAGCGCGGCGGTGGACGCGGCGCGGGACGTGGAACAGGCGCTGGTGGTGCAGGACGAGGCGCAGGGACTGGTGGAGGCATCGCAGGCGGCGCATACGGTCGACCCCGTGGGCCGGGAACAGGTGCGGGAAGCGCATGCGGCCCTGCGGGCCCTGGCGCCGCGGATCACCGACCCGGCGCTGCGGGCCGAACTGCTGGACGCCTGCGGACTCCTGGCCCCCAGGGCACCGGCCGAGGACATCGGTCTCGCACCCCGAGAGCTGGACGTCCTGGCCTGTGTGGCCGCCGGGGCGACGAACGCGGTGGCCGCCGAGCGACTGGGGCTGCGGCCCGAGACGGTCAAGGGCTATCTGCGCTCGGCGATGCGGAGGCTGGGGGCGCACACCCGTGGGGAGGCGGTGGTGGCGGCGCGCCGGGCGGGGGTGCTGCCGTAACACACCGTTGACAATTCATTCATAGAGCGGCACTTTGAATTTCTCCATGCTGCAAGGTTGTTATTTCCCTCACCGCGTCGTCGGTCCGAATTTCAAAGAGACCTTGCCTAGAATTTGGCCCGGACACGACACACGAGGGGAGCGGTGACCGTGCGACGGGACTTCAAGGAGCCTGCCAGATGCCGCCCCGACCTGGTCATCGGCCGGGACGAGGTGTTCGGCCAGGCCCGTGAGCAGCTCGCCCGGGGCGGCAGCGTGCTCCTGCACGGCCCGGCCGGAATAGGAAAGTCGACCGTCCTGCGGGCATTGGCCGCGGAAAACGGCGGCGCGGCCCGCACCGTGCTGCGCTGCTCGGCCACCGAGTCCGAATCCCACCTCCCCTTCCTCGCCCTCGCCGATCTGCTCGGCCTGGTCCTCGACGAGGTGTCCGGCAAGCTGCCCGCGGCCCAGCTCACCGCCCTGGAGTCGGCGCTCACCGGCCGCGGCGAGTCCACCCTGCAGCGCGACGGCCTCGCCCTGCGCCTCGCGGTGCTGTCGGCGCTGCGGGCGCTGGCCGCCGAGGGTCCCGTGCTGATCGTCGCCGACGACGTGCAGTGGCTGGACTCGGCCAGCGCCGAGCTCCTCGGCTTCGCCGCCCGCCGGCTCGGTGAGACACCTGTGCGCATGCTGTGCGCGGTACGTACCGAGGGCCAGGAGTACGACCGTCATCTACGCGCGTCCCCGCCGGACACCCTCGCCCTGCGCGTCAACCCCCTCACCCGCACCCAGGTCTCCGAGCTGCTCGGCCACCGCGGCTACACCGGCCTGCCCCGCTCCACGGTCCGGGACATCCACCGCACCAGCGGTGGCAACCCGCTCTTCGCCCTGGAACTCGGCCGCGCCCTCAGCGAGAACCCCACCCCGCCCCGCCCGGGCGAGCCGCTGCCCGTACCCACTTCGCTGCGCGCCCTCGTCCTGAACCGTCTGGAGATGCTCTCCGACGAAGCCCGCCGCACCCTCCTCGTCGCCAGCGCCGGCGCCCGCCCCACCCCCGCCCTGCTGCGCGCGGCCGGCCGCGAGAACGCGGAGGCCGAGACCGCCCAGGCGGCGGCGCTCGGGCTGCTGGCCACCGACCCCGAGGGGCCCGCCGTACGGTTCGCGCATCCGCTGATCTCGGCCGCGCTGTACGCGGAGGCGCCCGCGCACGAACGGCGGGCCGCGCACGCCGCGCTGTCCGAGGCGGCCTCCGACCCGATCGAGCGGGCCCGGCACCTCGCCCTGGCCACCACCGGCACCGACCCCAGGACCGCCGACAGACTCGCCGAGGCCGCCGCCCTCGCCCGGGACCGCGGCGCCCCTTCGGTCGCCGCCTCCCTCGGGCTGCTCGCCGCCCGGCACACCCCGGCCGACGGCACCCCGGACCCCGACGCGCGCCGGCTGCAGGCCGCCGAGGACGCGATCACCGCGGGCGAGCTGGACCTCGCCCGGGACATCGCCCGCGACGTGCTCACCCGGGCGACCGTGCCCGCGGACCGGGTACGGGCCTGGATCATCGTGATCGACACGGCGGGCCACGCCATGACGGAGGTCGACTCGGTCTTCCCGCAGGCCCTCGCCGACGCCGGCGAGGACCCCAAGCTGCTCGCCCTGATCCACTACCAGCTGACCTGGCGGGCCCTGCTCGTGGACGGCGACTTCGACCAGGCCCGCGAGGAGGCCGCGCACTCGGCGGCGCTGGCCGCGCAGGCCGACGACCGCTACAACGAGCTGATGGCGCTCGCCTTCCAGGCCCAGATCGAGACCCTGATGGGCCACCCGGACGCCCCCGCGACCATCAAACGCGCCCTGAAGGAACCCCAGGACCCGAGGGTGGCGTGCCATCACAACGGCGCCGGCTACTCGCGGTTCCGCTGGCTGATCATGAGCGACCAGCTGTCCGAGGCGCGCGCGACGGTCACCGCGCTGCTGCGCGAGGTGCAGCGCCGCGGGTCCGTCGAGAGCGAGGTGCACTTCCTGCGCGGGGTCGCGGAGACCGAACTGCGCTCCGGGCACTGCGGACGCGCCCTCGACCTCGCCCGGGAGAGCCTCATGCTGGCCCGGGACACCGGCATCGGCGAGGTCGCCTCCGCCGTGCTCACCTCGCTCTGCGAGGCCTCCGGCGGCGATGTCGAGCGGGCACTGGAGCTGGCCCGGGAGGCGGTCGAGCACGCCGAACGGGACGGCGACCAGATGTACGTCTCCCGCGGCCTCGCCGCCCTCGGATACGCCCAGCTGGTGGCCGGGGACGCGGAAGGAACGGTTCGCTCGCTGCGCCGGGTGCGGGAGCTGGAGCACGGTCTCGGCATCACCGACCCGGCGCGCGGCCGCTGGCAGGGCGACCTCGCCGAGGCCCTCGTCCGGATCGGCGAGCTGCGCGAGGCGCAGGACGTCGTCGACGTGACCCGCGAGCAGGCGCTGCGGCTCGGCCGCGAGAGCGTGCTCGCGGTGGTGGACCGCGCGGAGGCCCTGGTGCGGGCCGCGCGCGGCGAACACGAGGCCGCGCTCGCCCGGTTGACGTCGGTGCAGGACCGGCTGGCCAAGCTGGGCTACGGCCTGGAGGAGGCCCGTACCGCCTTCGCTGTGGTCCAGCTGCGCACCAGGCTGCCGAGACCGACGTCGTACGACGAGGCGGCCCGGCTGTTCCGCCGCTGCCGGGCGCTGCCCTGGCTGCGCCAGGTGGACGCGGCGACCGCCCAGCCGGTCGTCGCGCCGGAGCAGCCCGCCCCCGTACCGACGGCGGACGCGCTGGAGGGTCTCGCCTCGATGGAGCGTCAGGTCGCCGCGCTCGTCATGGAGGGCGCGACCAACCGGGAGATAGCCGCCCGGCTGTTCATCAGCGTCAAGACGGTCGAGGCGACCCTGACCCGGGTCTACCGCAAGCTGGGGATCCGGTCACGGGTGGACATCGTCCGACTGGCAGCGGGGCGCCGCACCAAGTGAGGGTCCGCGGGTTCTCCTGACCCGCGGCGGGTTTGCCGTGCTCCCATCGAGGGTTTTCCCTGTCCAACTCCCCTAGGGGGTTCCCTCATTGGGAAGGGGAACTTCCGAGTTCTAGGTTATGAACGTGCCGCTCGCCCGGGCATACGGGGGTCGGTCCCGCGACCCCCGTACACCACCCCCCACACCCGCGCGACCCCCACCGGCAACCCCCACTGAGGAGACTCATGTTCGGGCTCAACCGCGCAAAGAAGACCGCCGCGCTCATCGCGGCGACCGCTGCCGCCGCCGCGACAGCACTGATCGGCGCCCCCAACGCCGTCGCCGCTCCCCAGCCCATCGTCGGCGGTACGACCACCACGACGACCTCGTACCCCTTCATGATGCAGATCACGGACGCCTCGCAGAACCAGTTCTGCGGCGGCACCCTGGTCTCCTCCACCAAGGTCGTGACCGCGGCCCACTGTATGGTCGGCGAGACCACCAGCAGCGTGAGAGTCGTCGGCGGCCGCACCTACCTCAACGGCACGAACGGTACGGTCAGCCGGGTCAGCAAGATCTGGATCCACCCGTCCTACACGGACGCCACCAACGGTGACGACGTGGCCGTCCTCACCCTCTCGACGGCGATGTCGTACACCCCGGCGTCGTACGTCTCCTCGTCCCAGACCAGCGTGTACGCGGCCGGCACCACGGCCCGCATCCTCGGCTGGGGCACCACGTCGGCGGGCGGCAGCTCGTCGAACCAGCTGCGCACCGCGACGGTGCCGATCGTCTCCAACACCAGCTGCGCGAGCAGCTACGGCTCGGACTTCATCTCGTCCGACATGGTTTGCGCCGGATACACCTCCGGCGGCACAGACACCTGCCAGGGCGACAGCGGCGGTCCCCTGCTCATCGGGGGCGTCCTGGCAGGTATCACTTCATGGGGAGAGGGCTGCGCGGAGGCCGGTTACCCGGGTGTCTACACCCGGCTGACCACCTTCTCGAGCCTGGTGACCACGCAGGTCAACTCATAACCCAGAAGTTCTCCTGAGCACCCCTCAGGTGAAATACCAGGGGGCGTTGCGGGCCTCCACGAGCGGCCCGCAGCGCCCCCTATCCATGTCCGCCCGGTGTCCCTCAGGACTCCCGTACGACGGTCCCGAAGCGGATGTCGTACGAGGACCCGGGGTACATGACGGCCAGCATCCGCACGCCTGCTTCGGTGACCTCGTCCCGCTGCGTCTTCGTGAGCGTGCCGAAGGGCTCGACGACCAGCGCGTCCTCTTCCAGCTTCCAGACCCCGGCGAGGAAGCCGTCGACGAGGAGGGTGCTGTAGGCCATGTTCCCGACCCAGCTGCGCCCCCAGTACTCGGGCGGGATCACCCGGGTGCGGTCGGCGTGGGAGAGCAGGAGGTTGTCGAACTCGGGGAGGAAGCGGGGCGGGGCCGGGGTGTCGGCGGCGGGGCGGGGTGCGTCGGGGAGGTCGAAGAGCTCGACGCCGTTCTCGTCGCGGAAGGTGACCAGCTGCGGGCGCAGACGCTCGAAGGCGTCGCGCAGACGGGTCAGTCCGGCCCAGGTCTGCATGTCCTTGACGGAGGCGGGACCGAACGCGGCGAGGTAGCGCAGCACGGTCGCGTCCGGTGCCGGGGCGGGTTCGGCGGGGCGCCCCAGCCAGTGCTCGGCGGTGGTCAGGGCGACCTGTCCGCTCTTGCCCCACAGTCCGCGCGGGGTGACCTGGACGAGCGGGAGACGGCAGCGGGCGGCGATCCCGAGGGCCTGCGGGTCGGCGTCCGGCCACTCGGTGAGCAGCTCCTCGCGCAGCTGCTTCATGGTGCGGGGCTCGGCCTCGACGAGGTCGCGGGCGAGGACGGCGAGGTGGTCGAGGTCGACGCCCTGGAGCCCCTTGCGGAACTGCGTGAGTTCGCGGTCACGGGCGGCCTGCACCAGCGGGCGCAGGGTGCGGGTGTCCTCGGCGGTGTGGGTGTGGATGGTGGAGCGCATGGTGACGATGCGGACGACCTCGCGGTCGGCCATCAGGGCGGACAGTTCCTCGGGGGCGAAGCCGTCGAGGCGGGCCGCGAGCGCGTAGTACGGGGGTTTGACGTTCTGGGCCTGGAGGCCGAGCAGATGCTCGACGGCCGCCTTGGCGGGCAGGTCCGCGCGGCGCAGCAGCAGCTGGCGGTCGAGGGTCGCGCGGTTGAGGGCGCGGGTGTCGAGCACGGGGGCCGTCGTCTTCGTCATGGGGACCACGCTACTGAGGCTTGCGGACACCTTCTGTCCGCAACTCACACCGTTTCCCGCCCCGCACGCACACGCCGATGCCGTATGCCCCGTATATCCTGCCCGTGATCACCCAGCCGTCGGCCCGATCCGGGAGGCAGCCGCGATGCCCGAGCGACGCACCCGTCCGACCTCGAAGAGCCGGGGGAGGCCCCCCTGGCGCCGTGCCCTGACCTCACCGCCCCCGCCGGAGCAGCAGCCGGCGCGGCGGGCCGGGGCGACGGAGGCGGAACCCGAGCAGGCGAGCATCGTCCAGGCGGCCCTGTACCGGGACGGTGTCCGGGTCTCCTCCCCCGCGACCCTCGCCGACACCTTCCGTGAGCTGCGCGAGCAGCCCGCGGGCATGGCGTGGATCGGCCTGGCCCGCCCCACCGAGGCCGAACTCCTCTCCCTGGCCGCCGAGTTCGACCTCCACCCGCTGTCGGTCGAGGACGCGATGGAGGCCCATCAGCGGCCCAAACTGGAGCGCTACGGCGACACGCTCTTCGTCGTCCTGAGCGCGGCCCGCTATCTGGACGCCTCGGAGGAGGTCGACTTCGGCGAGCTGCATGTCTTCCTCGGCCCCGACTTCGTCATCACGGTCCGGCACGGCGCGGCACCCGACCTGTCGGCGGTGCGCCGCCGTATGGAGGAGACGCCGGAGCTGCTGAAGCTGGGCCCGGAGGCGATCCTGTACGCCATCCTCGACGCGGTGGTGGACGGCTACCTGCCGGTCGTGTCGGGGGTCCAGAACGACGTCGACGAGATCGAGACGGAGGTCTTCCGCGGCGACCCGGAAGTCTCCCGCCGTATCTACGAACTCTCCCGCGAAATGGTCGAGTTCCAGCGCGCCACCCGCCCCCTGGTCGGCATGCTGCACGGTCTGATGGCCGGCTTCTCCAAGTACGGCACCGACGAGGAGCTCCAGCGCTACCTCCGTGACGTCGCCGACCACGTCACCCACACCAGCGAACGCGTCGACGGCTTCCGCCTGGCCCTCACCGAGATCCTCACGGTGAACGCGACGCTGGTCACCCAGCAGCAGAACGCGGAGATGCGGGCGCTGGCGGAGGCGGGGTTCGAGCAGAACGAGGAGATCAAGAAGATCTCCTCATGGGCGGCGATCCTGTTCGCCCCGACCCTCGTCGGGACGATCTACGGCATGAACTTCGAGCACATGCCGGAACTGAGCTGGGGCTGGGGTTATCCCTTCGCGGTCGGCTTGATGGGGGTGGTCTGCGTCAGTTTGTACGTGATTTTCAAGCGCCGGGACTGGCTCTAGCAGGCGGGTGGGCGGCGTCACAGTCACCGCGAGGGAAAGGTCACAGGCGTTCCTCTGCTCCGGCTGGAGCCTGCTGGCCTAGCATCCGACGCATGACGGTCCTGCCTGACGACGGGCTTGAGCTGGCCGGTGAGTTCCCTGACGTTCCCCACGAGCAGTGGCAGCGCCTCGTGGCGGGTGTCCTGCGCAAGTCGGGCAAGGACGTCGAGGACTCCGCGGCCGAGGAAGCCCTGTCCACCGCGCTGGAGGACGGGTTGCGCACCCGGCCTCTGTACTCCGCGCTCGATGCCGCGCCCGAGCCGGGCCTTCCCGGTTTCGCCCCCTTCGTACGCGCGGGACGCGCCGAAGGGAACACGGTCGGCGGCTGGGACGTACGACAGCGGCACACGACGGCCGACGGCCCCGCGGTCCTGGCCGACCTGGAGAACGGCGTCGGCTCGCTGTGGCTGGGCGTAGGTGAGAACGCCATCCCGGTGGCGTCGCTGGGCCGCGTCCTCGACGGCGTCTACCTCGACCTGGCGCCTGTCGTCCTCGACGCCGGCACCGAAGTCGAGCCCGCCGCACGGGAGTTGCTGCGGCTGTACGAGGAGCGGGGCGTCGCCGAGGACGCGGCGCGCGGCAATCTGGGCGCCGACCCGCTCGGCCACGAGGCCCGTACCGGGCAGCGTCAGGACTTCGCGCCGGTGGCCGCTCTCGCCCGGCAGTGCGCCGAGGAGTACCCGGGGCTGCGGGCGCTGACCGTGGACGCGCTGCCGTACCACGAGGCCGGCGGCTCGGCCGCGCAGGAGCTGGGCTCCTCGCTGGCGACCGGTGTCGCGTATCTGCGGCTCCTCACCGAGGCCGGGCTGAGTGTCGAACAGGCCTGTGGACAGCTGGAGTTCCGGTACGCGGCGACCGCCGACCAGTTCCTGACGATCGCCAAGCTGCGGGCCGCGCGCCGGCTGTGGGCCCGGGTCGCCGAGGCCTGCGGGGCGCCGGGCGCGGGGGCGCAGCTCCAGCACGCGGTGACCTCGCCGGTGATGATGACGCGCCGCGACCCGTGGGTGAACATGCTGCGCGCCACCATCGCCACGCTGGCCGCCGGTGCGGGCGGCGCCGAGTCCGTCACCGTGCTGCCCTTCGACGACGCGCTCGGGCTGCCGGACGCGTTCGCGCGGCGCATCGCCCGCAACACCTCGACGATCCTCATCGAGGAGTCGCACCTGGCCCGGGTCATCGACCCGGCGGGCGGCTCCTGGTACGTGGAGCGGCTCACCGACGAACTCGCCCACGCGGGCTGGGAGTTCTTCCAGGAGATCGAGCGGGCGGGCGGCCAGGCGGCCGCCCTGCGCTCCGGACTGCTCCGCGACCGGCTCGCCGGGACCTGGGCCGCGCGCAGCGCCAAGCTCGCCAAGCGGCGTGAACCCATCACCGGCGTCAGCGAGTTCCCGCACCTGGGCGAGAAGCCCGTCGTGCGCGAGCCCGCGCCCGAGCCGCCGTCCGGCGGCCTGCCCCGGGTCCGGCGCGACGAGGCGTACGAGGCGCTGCGCGCCCGCTCCGACGCCCATCTGGCCGCGACCGGCGCCCGGCCCAGGATCTTCCTGGCGGCCCTGGGTCCGGCCGCCGCCCACACCGCGCGGCTCACCTTCGCGGCCAACCTCTTCCAGGCGGGCGGCGTCGAGCCCGTCACCGAGGGCACGTTCGAGGACAGCGGGGCCGGCGAGGTCTGTCTGTGCTCCAGCGACGCCCTGTACGAGGAGCGCGCCGAGAGTGTCGCGGCCGAGCTGAGGGCCGCCGGTGCCTCGCATGTGTCCCTCGCGGGGCGGCCCGGGCAGTACGCCGGTGTCGACTCGTACGTCTTCGCGGGCTGTGACGCGGTCGCCGTCCTGTCCGCCACCCTCGACCGCATGGGAGTGTCCTGATGACCACCCCCTCCGTCCCCGACTTCTCCGGGATCGAACTGGGGGCCCCGGCCCCCGCCGGCGGCCCCGACGAGTGGCAGGCGGCGCTCAAGAAGGCGGCCGGCGGCGACGACCTGCTGTGGGAGACCCCGGAGGGCATCCCGGTCAAGCCCCTCTACACCGGGCAGGACCTGGAGGGCCTGGACTTCCTGGCGACCTACCCGGGCGCGGCCCCGTATCTGCGCGGCCCCTACCCGACGATGTACGTCAACCAGCCCTGGACGATCCGCCAGTACGCGGGCTTCTCCACCGCCGAGGAGTCCAACGCCTTCTACCGGCGCAACCTCGCGGCCGGCCAGAAGGGCCTGTCGATCGCCTTCGACCTGCCCACGCACCGCGGTTACGACAGCGACCATCCGCGGGTGACCGGTGACGTCGGCATGGCGGGCGTGGCCATCGACTCGATCTACGACATGCGGCAGCTGTTCGACGGGATCCCGCTGGACAAGATGACCGTGTCGATGACGATGAACGGCGCCGTGCTGCCGGTGCTCGCGCTGTACATCGTGGCGGCGGAGGAACAGGGCGTACCGCCCGAGAAGCTGGCCGGGACCATCCAGAACGACATCCTCAAGGAGTTCATGGTCCGCAACACCTACATCTATCCGCCGACGCCGTCGATGCGGATCATCTCCGACATCTTCGCGTACACCTCGCAGCGGATGCCGCGCTACAACTCCATCTCCATCTCCGGCTACCACATCCAAGAGGCGGGCGCCACGGCCGACTTGGAGCTGGCGTACACCCTCGCCGACGGTGTGGAGTACATCCGGGCGGGCCGTGAAGCCGGCCTGGACGTGGACGCGTTCGCGCCCCGGCTCTCGTTCTTCTGGGCGATCGGCATGAACTTCTTCATGGAGATCGCCAAGCTGCGCGCGGCCCGCCTGCTGTGGGCGAAGCTGGTGAAGCAGTTCGACCCGCAGAACGCCAAGTCGCTGTCCCTGCGCACCCATTCGCAGACCTCGGGCTGGTCGCTGACCGCGCAGGACGTGTTCAACAACGTCACGCGCACCTGTGTCGAGGCGATGGCGGCCACCCAGGGCCACACCCAGTCGCTGCACACCAACGCCCTCGACGAGGCGCTCGCGCTGCCCACCGACTTCTCGGCACGCATCGCCCGCAACACCCAGCTCCTCATCCAGCAGGAGTCCGGCACGACCCGGGTCATCGACCCGTGGGGCGGCAGCGCGTACGTGGAGAAGCTGACGTACGACCTGGCGCGTCGGGCCTGGCAGCACATCCAGGAGGTCGAGGCGGCCGGCGGCATGGCCAAGGCCATCGACGCGGGCATCCCGAAGCTGCGCATCGAGGAGGCGGCGGCCCGTACGCAGGCCCGTATCGACTCCGGGCGCCAGCCGGTGATCGGCGTCAACAAGTACCGCGTCGAGACCGACGAGCAGATCGACGTCCTCAAGGTCGACAACTCCTCGGTGCGCACCCAGCAGATCGAGAAGCTGCGCCGGCTGCGCGCGGAGCGCGACGAGCAGGCGTGCCAGGACTCGCTGGAGGCGCTCACCCGGGCCGCCGGCGGTGAGGGCAACCTGCTGGAGCTGGCGGTGAACGCGGCCCGCGCCAAGGCCACCGTCGGGGAGATCTCGGACGCCCTGGAGAAGGTGTACGGGCGGCACGCGAGCCAGATCCGTACGATCTCCGGCGTGTACCGCAACGAAGCCGGCGAGTCCCCGTCCGTGGACCGCACCCGCGCCCTCGTGTCCGACTTCGCCGAGGAGGAGGGGCGCCGACCGCGCATCCTGGTCGCGAAGATGGGCCAGGACGGCCACGACCGCGGCCAGAAGGTCATCGCCACCGCCTTCGCCGACCTCGGCTTCGACGTCGACGTCGGCCCCCTGTTCCAGACGCCGGCCGAGGTGGCCCGGCAGGCCGTCGAGGCGGACGTGCACATCGTCGGCGTCTCCTCGCTGGCCGCAGGCCATCTCACCCTCGTACCGGCGCTCAAGGAGCAGCTGGCCGAGGAGGGGCGCGAGGACATCATGATCGTGGTCGGCGGAGTGATCCCGCCGCAGGACGTTCCGACGCTCCTGGAGATGGGCGCGGCCGCCGTCTTCCCGCCGGGGACGGTGATCCCGGACGCGGCGTACGACCTGGTCAAGCGACTGTCGGACGACCTCGGGCACGACCTGTGATCGATGTCGACGCGTATGTGAAGGGTGTGCTCGACGGCAAACGTGCGCTCGTCGCCCGCGCCATCACGCTCGTCGAGTCGACCCGGCCCCGGCACCGGGCGCTGGCACAGGAGTTGCTCACCGAGCTGCTCCCGCACAGCGGCCGGGCCCGGCGGATCGGGATCAGCGGGGTGCCGGGGGTGGGCAAGTCGACGTTCATCGACGCGTTCGGCACCCTGCTCACCGGTCTGGGCCATCGGGTCGCCGTCCTCGCCGTCGACCCGTCGTCGAGTCGTACGGGCGGCTCCATCCTGGGCGACAAGACCCGGATGGAACGCCTCGCCGTGGACCCGGCGGCGTTCGTGCGCCCCTCCCCCAGCGCGGGCACGCTCGGCGGCGTCGCCAAGGCGACCCGTGAGTCGATGGTCGTGATGGAGGCGGCCGGCTACGACGTGATCCTGGTCGAGACGGTCGGTGTCGGCCAGTCCGAGACCGCCGTGGCGAACATGGTCGACTCCTTCCTGCTCCTGTCCCTCGCCCGTACCGGCGACCAGCTCCAGGGCATCAAGAAGGGCGTCCTGGAGCTGGCCGACGTGATCGCCGTCAACAAGGCGGACGGCCCGCACCTGCGGGACGCGCAGGCCGCGGCACGGGAGTTGGCGGGTGCGCTGCGGCTGATGCACGGCAAGGACGCGTTCTGGACGCCGCCGGTGCTGAGTTGCAGCGCGCGGGAGTCGTCGGGCCTGGACACCGTGTGGGAGCGGCTCGAGCAGCACCGCACTCTGCTGGACTCGACCGGGCGGCTCGCCGCCAAGCGCCGTGACCAGCAGGTCGACTGGACATGGAGCATGGTCCGCGACGAACTCCTCGGCCGGCTCCACGCCGATCCCGCGGTACGCGCGCTGGCACCCCGACTCGAACAGCAGGTCAGAAAGGGCGAGTTGACGGCGACGCTGGCCGCGGAGCGGATTCTCGGGGCGTTCGGCGAGAGCTGACCCCGCCCTGGGCGGGGCGGGGTCGACTCGCTTCGGCGCAGGGCGACGGCAAGCACCGTTCTCACGCGCCTGCCCTGCCGTTGCGTCGCTCCTCGCCCAGGCGGGCGTAGTACTCGATGAGTTCGGGGGCGTCCACCGTGGCGGGGTTGGCGACCTGTTCCGCCGGGGCGCCCTGGAGCAGCCGCTTCACGGGGACCTCCAGCTTCTTGCCGGCTGCGCGCCGCGGATGGCCACGCGGCCGGGGCGGAGGCCAGGGGCGAAGGGCGGGCCCCGTTGGATCTCAAGCAGCTCAGGGCGATCGTGAGGACGCCCCCTACTGCCGCCACGAGGAGGGCTACCCGGGTCTCGTCGTCCACGGCCCGCTGCTGGCCCTCCTCATGCTCGAGCTGCCCCGCCGCAACGCCCCGGCCCGCCGGGTGCGCTCCCTGTCGTACCGGCTCCACCGGCCGGTGTTCGCGGGCGAGCACCTGGCGGCCTGCGGCACCCCCGGCGACGACCGTGCCGAACTGCGGATCGCCACCCACCGGGAGGAGCGGCACGCCACCGCGGAGGTGGTCTTCAGCGGGTGACCCTCTCAACACCCATGCTCCGACGTTCAGTTGACCTCGGCGTGTACGGTCGTGGCATGGCGCGCATCCTGGTCATCGGCGGTGGAACAGGCGGTACGGCGACGGCGCTCGCCCTGCACAAGGCGGGCTTCGACGTCGAAGTGCACGAGGCGCATCCCGACTCGGCGGAGGATCTGGGCGCGTTCCTCACCCTGGCCAGCAACGGCATGCGGGCGCTCGCGCAGATCGACGCCACCGACGCGGTCACCGCGATCGGCTTCCCGCTGCGCTCGATGCGGCTGCTCGACGCGACGGGCGCCAAGGTGGCCCAGGGCCCGCTCGGCGAGGCGGACGACCCGCTCCTGCGGTTCCGCTGCCTGCGCCGCGGCGACCTCAACTCGGCGCTGCAGAAGGAGGCTTCCCGCCGGGGTGTCCCCATCAGGCACGGCGCACGGCTCGCCTCCGTCGAGGAGGGCCCCGACGGCGTCACCGCCCGCTTCACCGACGGCAGCAGTGCGACGGGCGACCTCCTCATCGGCGCCGACGGCCTCAACTCCACCGTCCGCAAGGCCATAGCGCCCGACGCGCGCCCCGTCTACGCCGCCCAGCGCGTCTTCTACGGCTACACGCGCGACGCCCGACCGCCGGGCGAGGGCGAGCAGTTCACCATGGTCCGATGCAGCGAGGCCGCCTTCGGGTACACGGTGTCACCCGGCGGGGAGACGTACTGGTTCGCCCGCGTGACCGACGACCCACTGACCGCCGAGGAGCTGACGCGCGGCGGATGGCGCGACCCGCTGGTGTCGCTGCTGCGCCAGGACACCGGCCCCGCCGCGGACATCGTGGCGGCCACCACCGGGACCGAGGACGTACTGGTCACCAACGCCACCGAGATACCCCCGGGCACCCCCTGGCGCTCCGCACGGACCCTGCTCGTCGGCGACGCGGCCCACGCGGCCTCCCCCGCGACCGGGCAGGGCGCCTCGATGGCCCTGGAGGACGCCGTCGTGCTCGCCAAGTCCCTGCGCGACACCCCGGACACCGACACCGGGCTCGCCCTGTACGAGGCGCTGCGCCGCCCGCGCGTGGAGCACAACACGGTGGTCAGCGGGAGCCTGTCCCGCGGGGGCCGGGGCAGTACCGTCCCCCGGCCGCGGGAGGAGGACCTCCCCCGGCTCCTCGACTGGGACACCGCGGTGTCCGTGTGACCGTCAGATCCAGCCGTCGAGGGACTTCATGAACCCGTCGAAGTCGTCACGGTGAATGGTGTGCCCGGCGCCGGTCACCGTACGGACCTCGAAACCGCTCGCCCGCAGCCGCACCACGTCGTCGGCGCCGACCAGGTGGCTGGGGTCGGCGAGCTGGACCAGGGAGGGCACGGCCGGGCGGTCGGGGACGAAGCCGGTGAGCGGGCGGCCGTCGAGGAAGTACGAGGTGTCCGCGTCCCAGTCCGCCAGCGTGGCCGCTTCCACGTCGACGTCCTCGGCCGCCCAGTGCGGGTTGAACCGCGCTATGTGCTCGCGGGTGAGGTTCTTGGCGGACGCGAACGCCTCGGGGTCCAGGGGCTGTTCAGGGTCCCGGGTCGACCAGGCCGGATCCGAGTAGACCGCCCGCAGAGGGCGTAGCCGCTCCACGGCCAGGGAGAGGCTCAGCCCGCCGAGGGAGTGCCCGACGGCCAGTTCGGCCCCCGTCGGCAGCGTGTCGACGAGGTCGTCGGCGAAGTGCAGCGGGCTGTACTCGCCGCGTGGCGAGAGGCCGTGGCCGCGCAGGTCGACCGCGATGACCCGGTAGCCGTACTCGGCGAGCGCCGGGCCGACGCGGCGCCAGGTGCGGGAGTCGGACATGATGCCGTGCACGAGCAGGGCGGTTCTGTCGCCGGTGCCCCATTCACGGGTGTGGAGTCGCACGTCGGGCCTTTCGTTCCGGTGGGTTCGCCGCGGTCAGTCCGCGGGTTTCTCCCATACGGAAACATGGCCTGTGCTGTCGCTGGTGAACGGGTCCCTCGTCCACCCTTCCCAGCGTTCGCGCAGCCGCAGTCCGGCGAGCTGTGCCATGAGGTCGAGTTCGGCGGGCCAGACGTAGCGGAAGGGGATCTCGTGGTACGTCCCGCGCCCGTCGACGACGCTCACATGGTGCGAGCTCATCCGCTGCGTGGCCACGTCGTAGGTGTCGAACCCCAGTCGCTGCGACCCGACATGGAACGGCACGGTGTTCTGCCCGGGCGGCAGTTTCCGCAGCTCGGGGACCATGACCTCGATGACGAAGGTGCCCCCGGGCGCCAGATGGGTGGCGACGTTACGGAAGCACGCCACCTGCTCCTCCTGCGTCGTCAGGTTCATGATCGTGTTGAAGACCAGGTAGGCGACGGAGAAGGCGCCGTCCACCTTCGTCGTCGCGAAGTCGCCGATCGACACCCCGATCGCGTCGCCGCCGGGCTTGGCGCGCAGCCGGGCGACCATCGCGCGGGACAGGTCGATGCCGTGCACCGCTACGCCGCGCGCGGCCAGGGGGAGCGCGATACGGCCGGTCCCGACGCCGAGTTCGAGCGCCCGGCCGTCGCCGGCCAGTTCCGCGAGGAGGGTGACCGCCGGGGCGATGGTGTCCGGCTGGAACATGTCCGAGGCGGGGTCGTCGTAGGTCGCCGCGATGTGCTCTGCGAAGTAGCCGTCATCGTGATCCACGGACGGACCGTACTTCGGCGGCGGCCCCTCGCGCACGTCAATTCGGCTCGGCGCCCAGGCGGTTGATGTCTGGGCTGTGCAGCACGGTCGGCCCCTGCCCCTTCAGCCGGGTCACCGCGATCATCGCGCGACCCAGATGCTCGGTCGTGGTCACGTGCTTCGGTGTCAGACGGCGCAGCACCGGATAGAGCCATCCCGTGAGCCCGTACAGCAGGCGGTAGACGGTCACCCGGGCGACGGCCCCGTTGCGGGGCTGGATGAAGCCGGGCCGGAACATGTAGGCGTCGAACGGCATGGCCAGCAGCTCGTTCTCGGTACGGCCCTTCACCCGGGCCCACATCAGACGGCCCCGCTCGGTGCTGTCGGTGCCCTCGCCCGACACGTAGGTGAAGGTCAGGTCCGGATTTCCGGCGCTCACCGCCCGGGCGGCGGCCAGGGTGCAGTCGTGGGTGATCCTGGTGTACTCCGCCTCGCCGCGGCCGACCGAGGTGACGCCCAGGCAGAAGAAGCAGGCGTCGAGGTTCTCCAACTCGCCCTGGATCGCGGTGTAGTCGGTGAAGTCGGCGTGGACGAGCTGCCGGAGCCTGGGGTCCTCGACGGCCAGCGGGGTACGGACGACGGCCAGGACCTCGGTGACGTCCGGTTCGCGGAGGCAGGCGTGCAGGACGCCCTGTCCGACCATGCCGGACGCTCCGAAGACGATGACACGCAGGGGTGCTCCTGTCGGTACGCGAGGTCGGGCGGGAAATCCTACGAGGACGGTGCGCAGGAACAGCGTCGACTCGACGCCGAATCCGACCGGGGTCCCGCCGCTCGCGCCCGCCGGCTGCCCCTCGTCGGCCGGGCCTGACGCCCCGCGGCCGACCTGTGGGGGGCCGAAGAACCCGTACTCGGTGGCGCCCCAGCGGTCGGGCGAGGTCAGGCCGGCGGCTTCGCCGTCAGGATCCGGCGGGCGGCGAGCGCCTTCGCCTCCCGCAGTGGATTCTCGCCCTTCAGGAGCAGTCGTACGGTGTCGGCGATCCCCTCCACCCGTCGTACGGCGGCGTCGTGATCCAGGCCGTCGCTCTCCCGGCCGAGGGTGTACACGACCCCGCCCGCACTCGCGACGAAGTCCGGCACCCACACGATGCCGCGGGCCGCGAGGGCGTCGGCGACGGTGTCGTCGGTGAGCTGGTTGTTGGCGGGGCCCACGACCAGCCGTACGTCGAGCCGGGCGGCCGTCTCCGGGGCGAGGACTCCCCCGACGGCCGCCGGGACCAGGACATCCGCCGCCGTGCCGAGCACGTCACCGGGCTCCACCCACCCGAACCCCGACCGACGGGCGGCGTCCCGTTTGGTGCCGTCCACGTCGGAGACGAGCACGCGGGCGCCGTCCGCCGCGAGACCCGCCGCGACCCGGCTCCCCACGGAACCGAACCCGCTCACCACGACCGTGCGGTCGGCGAACGACGCGGCACCGAACACGTGCTCCGCGCCCGCGCGCAGGGCGGCCAGCACCCCGATCGCCGTGGGGACACCGGAGTCACCGGTGCCGCCGTGCTCCTCGGGCAGGCAGTAGACGTACGGCGTCGAGCCACGCAGGGCGACCATGTCCGTGGGCGAGGTGCCGACATCGGGCCCCGCGCGGTACGTCCCGTCGAAGGACGCGATGAACTCGCCCAGGTCGGCCAGCGCGGCCGCACGCAACTCCGGGGCGGGCTCCGCGCGTTCGCCCCCGTCGAGCACGACCACGCTCTTGCCACCGCCGAAGTCCAGCCCGGACACGGCGCACTTGAACGTCATCGCCTCGGACAGCCGCAGGGCGTCCGCGAGTCCGTCGCGCCAGCTGTCGTAGCGCCGCATCCGGCAGCCGCCGACGGCGGGACCGAGGGCGCGGGAGTGGATCGCGACGATCAAGGGGAGCCCCGAGCGGGGCCCACGACGGATCTGCACCTCTTCGTGTTCGAGTGTCTGTGTCATGGCCCGGACGCTAGGTTCATGTTCCGTCTCATGGGGAACATGCCGAACTTCCTTCGGAATCGGGCATGAGGAGGCGATCGTGGACGAACTTGATACGGCGATCCTGCGGCATCTTCAGGAGGATGCGCGGCAATCGAACCGTGCCATCGCGCAGAAGGTGGGCATCGCCCCGTCCACCTGTCTGGAGCGGATCCGGCTGCTGAGACGGCGCGGGGTGATCCGGGGCTATCACGCACGGGTCGCGCTGCCGGCGCTCAACCGCGGTGTGCAGGCCATGGTGTCGGCGCAGGTGCGGCCGTTGAACCGGGAAGTGGTGGCGGCGTTCGAACAGTCGGTGTCCCGGCTGCCGGAGGTGCTGTCCGTGTACACCATGGCGGGCAGCGACGACTTCCTGGTCCACGTCACGGCCCCGGACATCGAGCGTCTGCACGCGTTCCTGCTCGAACGGTTCACCGAGCGGCGCGAGATCGTCAGCTTCCGGACCTCGATCATCTTCCAGCACCTGGCCAACCCGGTCCTGGAGCCACTGGCCGAGGTGAACCCGGCGCCCTGAGCGCGGAGTTCGGAAGCACCCGCGGGCCCGCGACCCGCCCTGCCGGGGCGAGGTCAGCGGCGGGCTCGTCGGACTTCGGGGCGGGGCGGTCGTATGAACTGGAGCGTGAGCGTGGCCGGGGGCTCCGCCAGGCCCGGCCCGCCTGCCGCGGCCCAGGTCAGGACGTCGTCCGTGCAGTCGTCATCGCCGGACCAGCCGACCCAGGTGGCGCGGCCACCGCGGCGGCGCCCCTCTCCCGAGGGCTGGACCACGAGGACGTTCGCCTGGTCGCACGGGCCGAGGCAGTCGGTCGTACGGACGGCGAGACGGCCGCCGGACTCCGCGGCGGCGGCCTTCAACCGGTCGAGCTGCCACTGATGGTCGACGTCGGGATACTTGCTCGCGCTGCCGCAGCAGCAGCCCCGGCACACGACGAGCGTGCAGGGCCGTGAGGCCGCGGCCCCGAACACGACCGGACTCAACTCTGCCCCTCCCCGTCGGCGCCCACGCGACACCGTCGGCGATCAAGATGCACACACCGCCGTCTGCCCCGCAACTCCGCCCGGGCGATCGCGGGGACCACAGAAGGCTTCTGTGACGAAAGCGTTGACTGGGGCATGCCCCACTCCTATCTTCTGACCGACATAACGAACTACGTTCGAAATTACGGACAGGGACGGTCTCGTATGGTTCGGACTCGCCTCGGGAAACGCCGCAGACCTCTGCTGCTCTGTGTGCTGACCCTCCTGCTCGCACTGGTGTCGGCTACCCAGCCGGCGTCGGCGGCGGACGGTCGCCCGTACACCAATCCACTGAAGTCGTCCAAGGGCGCCGATCCCTGGCTGGAGTACTACGACGGCAACTACTACCTGGTCACCACGACGTTCACCGGCATCCTCGGCATCCGTAAGTCGCCGACGCTGGCGGGCCTGGCCACCGCGCCCAATGTGCAGGTGTGGTCGGACACCACGTCGACGCGCAACACCAACATCTGGGCGCCGGAGCTGCATTTCCTCGACGGCCACTGGTACCTGTACTACTCGGCCGGCCAGAGCGGTGTCGCCTGCTGCGACTCGCAGCGCACGCATGTGCTGGAGAGCTCCGGCACCGATCCGATGGGGACGTACACCTACAAGGGGTCGCTGACCGGCTCCAATCTCACGCCGGGCGGCTGGCTGATCGACGCGAGTGTGCTCAAGGCCAATGACAAGCTGTATCTGATCGGCAGCGGGTTCATCAACGGCAGTACGCAGAGCCTGGTCATCGCGCCGATGAGCAATCCGTACACCCTCGCCGGCAACACCTTCACCGTCATCTCCAGCCCGACCCTGGACTGGGAGCGGTCCGGCAGCCCCGTCAACGAGGGGCCGGAGCCGCTGTACCGCAACGGCCGCACCTTCCTGACGTACTCCGCGAGTTCCTGCCAGACCGCCGACTACAAGCTCGGCCAGCTGGAGTTGACGGGCTCCGACCCGCTCAGCCCCGCCTCCTGGACCAAGAAGCAGACGCCGGTCTTCCAGCGCAGTGACACGGGCGGCGTGTACGGGCCCGGCCACAACGGCTTCTTCACCTCGCCCGACGGCACCGAGAACTGGATCGTCTACCACGCCAACTCGTCCTCGTCCGACGGCTGCGGCAACGGACGCACCACCCGCGCCCAGAAGTTCACCTGGAACGCCGACGGCACCCCGAACTTCGGCACCCCCGTCGCCCTCGGCACCACCCTGCCCGGCCCTTCCGGGGAGACGGCGGCGACCCCGACGTCGTACACCCTCGTGAACCGCAACAGCGGCAAGTGCCTGGACGTGAACGGCGGCGCCACCGCCGACGGGACCAACATCTTCCAGTGGACCTGCAACGGCGGGACCAACCAGAAGTGGAAGCTCGAGGACCTGGGCGACGACACCAACCGGCTGGTCAACGTGGCCACCGGGAAGATCGCCGATGTCGCCGACTGCTCGGGTGCGGACGGCGCGGACATCCGGCAGTGGTCGTGGCTGAACAACAAGTGCCAGCGCTTCCGACTCGTGTTCACCGCCGCCGGCGACTACGTCCGGATCGTCAACGAGTCCACCGGCAAGGTCGCCGACGTGGCCGACTGCTCCGCCGCGAACGGCGCCGACGTACGCCAGTGGACCTGGCTGAACAACACCTGCCAGCAGTGGCGCCTCGTCCCCACCACCTGATCCCGCGGTTCTGGAGAACTCCCTTGAGAAACAACGCCGTTCGCCTGCTTCTGGCGATGCTGGTGGCGCTCGCCGCCTGCCTCGTCGGCCCGGGCTCCTCCCCCGCCCAGGCCGCCGTGCCCGACTCCCCCGCCGTGACCTACACCAACCCCATCGCGGAGAAGCGGGCCGACCCGCACATCTTCAAACACACCGACGGCTACTACTACTTCACCGCGACGGTCCCCGAGTACGACCGCATCGTGCTGCGCCGGGCGACCACCATCCAGGGGCTGTCGACGGCCTCCGAGGTCACCATCTGGACCAAGCACACCAGCGGGGTGATGGGCGCGCACATCTGGGCGCCGGAGATCCACTTCATCGACGGCAAGTGGTACGTGTACTTCGCCGCCGGGTCCACGAGTGATGTGTGGGCGATCCGGATGTACGTCCTGGAGGGCACCGGCGCCAATCCGCTCACCGCGACCTGGGCCGAGAAGGGCCAGATCAAGACCACGTGGGAGAGCTTCTCGCTGGACGCGACGACCTTCGTCGTGAACGGTGTGCGCTATCTGGCGTGGGCGCAGCGCAACCCGTCGGAGGACAACAACACCAGCCTGTTCATAGCGAAGTTGTCCAACCCCTGGACGATCAGCGGGACTCCGGCGGAGCTCTCGCAGCCGACGCTGTCGTGGGAGACCGTCGGCTACAAGGTCAATGAGGGTCCGGCGCTGATCCAGCACGGCGGCAAGGTCTTCATGACGTACTCGGCGAGCGCCACCGACGCCAACTACTGCCTGGGGATGCTGACGGCGTCGGCGACCGCCGATCTCACCAACCCGGCTTCCTGGACGAAGGGTTCGACGCCGGTCTTCCAGACGAGCGCGGCGACCTCGCAGTACGGTCCGGGCCACAACTCCTTCACCGTCTCCGAGGACGGCAAGTCGGACATCCTCGTCTACCACGACCGCAGCTACAAGGACATCAGCGGTGACCCGCTGAACGACCCGAACCGCCGTACCCGGGTGCAGAAGGTGTACTGGAAGGCCGACGGCACCCCCGACTTCGGCATCCCGGTCGCCGACGGGGTCACCCCGCAGCGCCTGTCGTCGTACAACTTCGCGGACCGCTTCGTCCGGCACTGGGAGTACCGGGCCCGTATCGAGGCGAACGTCTCGCCGCTCGCCGACTCGCAGTTCCGGGCCGTCACCGGCCTCGCCGGCACCGGCACGGTCTCCCTGGAGTCGGCCAACTTCCCCGGGTACTTCCTGCGGCACAAGAACTTCGAGGTGTGGGTGGAGAAGAACGACGGCACCTCGGCCTTCGCCTCGTCCGCCAGCTTCTACCGGCGGGCCGGGCTGGCCGACTCGGCGGGGGTCTCCTACGAGTCGTACAACTACGCCGGCCGGTATGTGCGGCACTACAACTACCTGTTGTACGTGCAGGCACTGAGCACCTCCACGGACCGGGCGGACGCCACGTTCTACGCCCAGTAGACGGTCCTGAAGGCATGATCGAATAGGCTATACACCGAATGTATAATCGCTGTGTATAGTCCCGGCATGCCTTCTGCGACCAACAAGATGAACAAAACGGGGAACAGGTTCCGAGCGGCGTTGATGTCGGCGGCGGCAGCATCCTTGGCGCTGTCGCTGACCGGCTGCGGGTCGCTCGACACGACCGCGCCCAGCGCCGCCCGGAACCAGGCCGCGGCCACCGCACAGGTGGCCCGGTTCGGGACCGTCGACTGCCGCGAGGCCAAGTGCGTCGCGCTCACCTTCGACGCCGGGCCCAGCGAGCACTCCGCCCGGCTGCTCGACATCCTCAAGGAAAAGCAGGTCCCGGCGACCTTCTTCCTCCTCGGCAAACGGCACATCGAGAAGTACCCGGACCTTGTCGGACGCATGGCCGACGAGGGCCACGAGGTGGCCAGCCACACCTGGGACCACAAGATTCTGACGAAGCTGACGCCCGAGGAGATACGCGAGGAACTGGAGCGCCCCAACAAGGAGATAGAGCGGCTCACCGGGCAGAGACCGACGCTCATGCGCCCGCCGCAGGGCCGGACGAACGACACCGTCCACGACATCTGCCGTGAGCTGGGCATGGCGGAGGTGCTGTGGAGCGTGACCGCCAAGGACTACAAGACGAACGACTCCGCGCTGATCCAGAAGCGCGTGCTCGACCAGGTGTCCCGCGACGGGATCATCCTGCTCCACGACCTCTACGACGGCACCGTGCCGGCCGTGCCCGGGATCATCGACGCGCTGAAGGCGCGGGGGTATGTCTTCGTGACCGTGCCGCAGTTGCTGGCCCCCGGGAAGGCCGAGCCGGGCAAGGTGTACCGCTGAGGCCTTGCGGGGCGTTCACCAGGTGAGGCGCAGACGGTACGGGGAGCGGTGGATCATCGTGGGCCGCATCTCGACCGGCAGGCCGTCCGCCAGTCGCAGCCCGGGCAGCCGTCGGGTCAACTCCTCCAGGGTGAGCCGGAGTTGCTCACGGGCGAGCTGGGAGCCGGGGCAGCCGTGCACACCGAACCCGAAGGCGAGATGGCGGCCCGGAGCACGGGTGATGTCGAACTCGTCGGGGCGCGGATGGCGGGCGGCGTCCCGGTTGGCGCCGCCGAAGGCCACGAACACCGTGGCCCCGGGCGGGAGTTCGGTTCCGGCGACAGTGACGGGGCCGGTGGTGACCCGGCGGAACCCCTGCAGGGCGCTGTCGTAGCGGGCGGCCTCCTCGACGGCCGCCGGAATCCGCTCGGGCTCGGCGCACAGCAGCTCCCACTGCGCCCGGTGCCGCAGCAGGTGCAGGACCGTCGTC
This sequence comes from Streptomyces sp. NBC_00019, assembly GCF_045041015.1. Classification (NCBI taxonomy): domain Bacteria; kingdom Bacillati; phylum Actinomycetota; class Actinomycetes; order Kitasatosporales; family Streptomycetaceae; genus Streptomyces; species Streptomyces sp. NBC_00019. The sequence continues at coordinate 8,184,020 of NZ_CP108302.1, read as the reverse complement.
CCGATGAGCGCGGTGGTGGTGAGATGCCCGGCGATCAGCAGGTTCTGAAGATGGGCGACGAGTTCGTGACGGTGCTCCAGGGTGAGGTCACCGGGTTCGGCGACGGAGCCTACGAGCTCCGTGCACAGGTCCTCGCGGGGCTCGGCGTGCCGTTCCCGCACATACCGGTCCAGCGTGTGCTGCATCGCGACGACGTCCTCGGCGGCGGCGACCTGCTCGGCCTCCTCCAGTGGACGGAACAGCAGCTCTTCGGCGCGATGGCCGCCGTGCACGACGCCGGGCACATCCTCGGGATCGAGACCGACGACGCGGCCGATGACGTCGCCGGGAAGCTTTCCGGCGTACGCCGACATCAGCTCGACCTCGCCGTCCTTGGCGAACCCCTCGACCAGGTCGGCGGCGCGCCCGGCGGCATACGGCAGGACGGCGGCGACCCGCGCCGGGGAGAGCCCGCGGACGATCGGCGCGCGCAGCTCCTGATGCCGGTCGCCGTCGGAGGTGACGACGACGGGCCGCCCGCCGAAGCCGCCGCCGAGGACGGCGAGCGCGGCGGGCGAGGGAAGCACGTCCGGGATGAGCGCGTTGACCGACGAGAAGTCCTCGGGCCGGCGGAGGACTTCTCGTACATCGGCGTCCCGGGCGACCAGCCAGGCGTCCAGCTCGTCGAGGTACGTCAGCCCGTCGGCGTGCCGCGCCCGCTCGTAGTGCGGATAGGGATCGCGCTGCAACTCATCACGTCTCCACGGCAGTTCACGGTCCACGGGACGCCCTCCGGCCGCTGGTGGTGCGGGGTCGCGCTCATGGTGCCGTACGGGTGTACGGATGCGATAGACGTCATGACGTCATCGGGCCATGCCTGTCGCCCCGTTCATCCGGTCAGAAGACGACGGACCACCCCTCCCTCGCCGCCTGGTCCTTGGTGTACGAAACTCCGTGCGCCTTGAGTCCCTTGGCGTCGAGGAGGGTGATCTCGCCGCCGTGGTTGCCGAGTCGGGCTCCGTTCGCGCCGAGCGGGACGACGAGACAGGTGCCGGGGGCGAGCGGACCGCCCGACACCGGGGACTTCTGGCCCAGCCGGTCCCCGATACGCCAGCCGGTGAGGTCGACGGGATCGGGCGAGGCGTTGAGCAGGGTGACCGTCTCCGCCTCGGGTGCGGGGCCGCGCGGGTTGACGAGCGCCGCGACGATCCGGACGGGCAGGCTGTCCGGCTCGGGCCGGTTGCCCTCGACGTCCTCCAGGGCGTGGCCGGTGACATCGTCCGTGTGCCAGGACTGGCTCTGGAAGGCGAGGAAGATCCCCACCCAGCGGTCCTGGCCGGGGAAGTGGATGAGCATCCCGCCGTCCTGCCAGACACCGTCGTCGCCACGGAACTTCCGGCTGTTGCCCTGGTTCATGTGGATGTCGTGAATGCCGTTGCCGGGCAGGAAGCCGAACACCTTGTCCTTGACGCGGGGTTCGGGCCCGAAGCGCTCGCCGAAGACGTACAGCCGGGCGTCCGGGTCCGCGACGGCACGCCGTACGTAGTGATCGAGGATGTCGGCCAGGTCGTCGTCGGTGCCGGGGGCGTCCGGGGGCAGGGTGCGCATCTTCGCCGGGTCGAAGAGGTTGCCGCGCACGAAGTCGAGGTTGGGGCCGCCGGGGCCGGGCGGCAGGGCGTTCCACCCACTGCCGAGTCCCGCGAGCCGACCGGTGACCGGGTGCCGGAAGTCCTCGTCGACGAGGTAGAGCAGCTCCGAGGGCCGCTCCTGGGACAGCACGTTGACGGCGGCGCGGTAGTGGACGTCCTGATCGTCGGTCAGATGGATCTGGTAGTGCGGGGTGTCGACGGCGCCCTCGCGCCGGGTGTCGACCGCCCGTGTGATCAGTACGCCGTAGGCCTTCAGTGGCATGGTGACCAACTCCCCCTGGGGGCGGGCGGAATGCCCACCCATGGTCGGAATCGTAGGGGTTGCGGGCCATGGTGCGGAGCGGGTTCACCGGGTGTACGCCCGTCCGACGACCGCCGAGGGGGCCAAGTATGTGAGCCGGATATGAATACGGCGCTGAGCTGGCCGGATTCCCTAAGATCGTCGCGTGGTCAACTTCCTCCTCGAACGCACGCCACCGCTTCCCCCCGACGAGGCCTGGCGCCGCCTCACCCAGTGGCCCCGCCATGGCGAGGTGGTCCCGCTGACCCGCGTCACCGTGGAGACCGCGGGGCCGACGGGTACGGGCACGGTCTTCGTCGCCCGCACCGGGGTCGGCCCCCTCACCTTCGACGACCGCATGGAGGTCACGCTGTGGCGGCCGCCGGCACCCGGTGCGGCCGGGCTGTGCCGACTGGAGAAACGCGGCCGCGTGGTGACCGGCTGGGCCGAGATCGAGGTCGGCCCCGGGCCGGGCGGGCGCAGTCGGGTGGTGTGGCGGGAGGAACTGGGGTTCCGGTTCCTGCCCGGGGTGGTGGATCCGGTGGTGCGGCGGGTGGCCGGGTATGTGTTCGGGCGGGCGGTGAATCGGCTGTTGAGGAAGGCGTGACAGGCGGTTGGGCGTGAGTCGGGACGGCTGGGAGGAGCGCTTCGCCGCGGGGCGGGGCTTCCGGGGTGTCGACGCGCACGAGATGCGGCTCTTCCGGCAGGCGGTGCGGCCACCATCCGGTGCGCGGGTACTGGACGTCGGGTGCGGCCTGGGCGGGTACGCCGCCGAGCTCGCCCGCCTCGGCTGCGACACGCTCGCCGTCGACTGGGCGGAGGCGGCGGTGGCGGCGGTGCGGGATCGGTACGCGGAGCTGGAGCCGCGTCTGGAGGCGGGCCGCCTGGACTTCGAGAACGCGGCGGAGGTGGCGGCGCGCGCTTGCCCCGGCCGGGTTCGACGTGGTGACGATGCGGCTGGTGCTGGCGTTCATGGCGGACAAGGCGGCGGTCGCGCAGCGGGTGCGCGGGCTGCTGGCGCCGGGCGGTGTGTGGGTGGTGACGACTCCGCTGACGGGGCGGCTGCCCGAGGAGCGAGGCAGCATCGGGCTGACGGCGGAGGACGTCGCCGTCGTCACGGACGGCTGGGGCCGAGGGCGGTGGTACGACCTGGAGCCCGGCGGGGTGCGCTGCTTCGTGCTGCGTGCGTAGCGGGCACCCGACCTGACCCTGTGCGCCCCGGGAGACGACCCCCGTCACGCGCCAGGCGTAAAGACCGCGCTCCTGGAGCGCGTGGGTGCCACGGAGGCCGAGGTCCCGGCCGTCGTCAAGGGCAAGCACGTGACTCTGTGCCCCAGGCAGCCCGCCGAACACGAGGGCAAGCTGGAAGTGCCTGCCCGGGATCCCCAGGTCGTGGGGCAGGAGCTCAAGTGCGCGCACAACAGGGCGTTCGACAAGGTGCGTGAGGGAGACAAGGTGTACTCCATGTTCTGGGACGGCAGGGACTCCCTCGCCGACATCCACCACCGTCTGTGACCCGCCACGCCTGAGCTCCTCAGGCCACCGACCCGATCCGCCCCACCGTCGACGACATCGCGTCGTGATGGATCGGCGTATGCGCCCCCGTCAGCGAAACCCCGCTCCCCCCACGCCGGTTGGCGACGATCTCCGCCCCGATCGACAGGGCCGTCTCCTCCGGTGTGCGGGCGCCCAGGTCCAGGCCGATGGGGGACCGCAGTCGGGTCAACTCGAGTTCGGTGACGCCGACTTCGCGGAGGCGTTCGTTGCGGTCGAGGTGGGTGCGGCGGGAGCCCATCGCGCCGATGTAGGCGACCGGCAGACGGAGGGCCAGTTGCAGCAGCGGTATGTCGAACTTCGCGTCGTGGGTCAGGACGCACAGGACCGTGCGGGCGTCGACCTCCGTGCGCTTCAGGTACTTGTGGGGCCACTCGACGACTATGTCGTCCGCGTCCGGGAAGCGGGCCGCCGTCGCGAACACGGGGCGCGCGTCGCACACCGTGACGTGGTACCCCAGGAACTTCCCGACCCGCACCAGCGCCGACGCGAAGTCGATCGCTCCGAAGACGATCATCCGAGGCGCCGGGACCGAGGACTCGACCAGGACCGTCAGCGGGGCCCCGCAGCGGGAGCCCTGTTCGCCGATCTCCAGGGTGCCCGTGCGGCCGGCGTCCAGGAAGGCGCCGGCCTCGGCCGCCACCGTGCGGTCCAGTTCCGGGTGGCCGCCGTAGCCGCCGTCGTACGAACCGTCCGGGCGGACCAGCAGCACGCGGCCCACCAGGTCCGACGGGCCCGACACGATCCGGGCCGTCGCCGCCGCCTCGCCCGACGAGGCCGCGGCCAGAGCCGCCGCCGCCACCGGACGGACAGGGTCGCCCGCCCGTACCGGCGTGACCAGGATGTCGATGATGCCGCCGCAGGTCAGACCGACCGCGAAGGCGTCGTCGTCGCTGTAGCCGAAGCGTTCCAGGACCGTCTCGCCGTCCTGAAGCGCCTGTTGGCACAGCTCGTACACCGCGCCCTCGACACAACCGCCGGAGACCGAGCCGATCGCCGTGCCGTCGGCGTCCACCGCGAGCGCGGCGCCGGGCTGGCGAGGGGCGCTGCCGCCGACGGCCACCACGGTGGCCACGGCGAAGTCGCGTCCCTGCTCGACCCACCGGTGCAGCTCTTCGGCGATGTCCAGCATCTCTCGGTCTCCTTCACAACAGCGGTCGTGGGCAACAGGGCGGCTAGTGCACGCCCATCCAGCTCTCAATGGGACTGAGGGCGAAATAGACGAAGAAGATCACTGTCAGGGCCCACATGAAGGCCCCGATCTCCCGCGCCTTGCCCTGGGCGACCTTGATCGCGACGTACGAGATGACACCCGCGGCGACGCCCGCCGTGATCGAGTACGTGAACGGCATGATGACGACGGTCAGGAAGACCGGGATCGCCGTCGCGCGGTCCGCCCAGTCGACGTGCCGCGCGTTCATCATCATCATCGCGCCGATGACCACCAGGGCCGCCGCCGCGACCTCGCCCGGCACGATCGCCGTCAGCGGGGTGAAGAACAGACAGGCCGCGAAGAACAGGCCGGTGACGACCGAGGAGAGGCCCGTGCGGGCTCCCTCGCCCACGCCCGTCGCCGACTCCACGAACACCGTCTGGCCCGAGGCACCCGCGACACCGCCGATCGCACCGCCGGCGCCGTCGATGAAGAGGGCCTTCGACAGACCCGGCATCCGGCCCTGCTCGTCGGCCAGCTCGGCCTCCGTGCCGACGCCGATGATCGTGGCCATCGCGTCGAAGAAGCCGGCCAGGACGAGCGTGAAGACGATCATGCCGACCGTCATCGCGCCGACCTCGCCCCAGCCGCCGACCTCGACGTTGCCGAAGATCGAGAAGTCCGGCATCGAGACCGCGCTGCCGTGGAGTTCGGGAGCACCGCTCGCCCACTGGCCGGGGTCGATGACGTCGAGGGCGTTGAGCACCACGGCCAGGACCGTGCCGCCGAGAATGCCGAGCAGGATCGCGCCGGGGACACCGCGCGCCTGGAGCATGAAGATCGCGAGCAGGGTCACCGCGAACAACAGCACCGGCCAGCCCGCGAGTTCACCCGCCGGGCCGAGCGTCACCGGGGTCGCCTCGCCCTGGTGCACGAAGCCGGCCTTGTAGAAGCCGATCAGGGCGACGAAGAGGCCGATACCCATGGTGATCGCGTGCTTGAGGGCCAGCGGGATCGCATTCATGATCATCTCGCGGAGGCCGGTGACGACCAGCAGCATGATGACCACGCCGTACATCACGCACATGCCCATGGCCTGCGGCCAGGTCATCGCGGGGGCGACCTGGGAGGCCAGGACGCCGGAGACGGAGAGGCCGGCGGCGAGGGCGAGCGGCACCTTGCCGAAGAAGCCCATCAGCAGCGTGGAGAAGGCCGCCGCGAACGCGGTCGCGGTGATGAGGGCCTTCTGGGCGAGCGTGTCCCCCGCCGCGTCCTTTCCGGACAGGATCAGGGGGTTGAGCAGCAGGATGTACGCCATCGCCATGAAGGTGGTCGTACCGCCGCGCACCTCGCGCGCGACCGTGGATCCCCGCTTGGATATGTGAAAGTACCGGTCGAGCCAGGACCGTCCGGCCGGGACGCGGGTGCCTTCTCCCGCGTCGTCGGCAACGGTCTTCGGCTCCAGTGACTGCTGGGTCATGTGGGCCTACTCCCAAGGTTCACAGGGGCACCCGTACCAACCGCTTTTGCGGCTACGGGATTTGGGAAGGTGCTTCGGCCGCACGACCCGGGGGACGGCCCGAGACGAACGATCAGATCTGGTACTGGGACATGCTTCAGGTGCCGCGAGCGGTGCGGGACCTGGTGCTCCGGGCGGCGCGGTGAAGTGTGACGTTCCCGCGCGCCGCCCGGAGAGCTTTGCTACGCCGTTCCCGTGAGGTGTTCGGGACGTACCGGCGTGCGGTCGAGCTCCAGCCCGGTCGCGTTCCGGATCGCCGCGAGGACGGCCGGGGTGGACGACAGGGTGGGGGCCTCGCCGACGCCACGGAGCCCGTAGGGGGCGTGGTCGTCGGCGAGTTCGAGCACGTCGACGGGGATGGTCGGCGTGTCGAGGATGGTGGGGAGGAGGTAGTCCGTGAAGGAGGGGTTCCTGACCTTCGCGGTCTTGGGGTCGACGACGATCTCCTCCATGACGGCGATGCCCATGCCCTGGAGCGTGCCGCCCTGGATCTGGCCGATGACGGACAGCGGGTTGAGCGCCTTGCCGACGTCCTGGGCGCAGGCCAGCTCGATGACCTTGACCAGGCCGAGCTCGGTGTCCACCTCGACGACCGCGCGGTGCGCGGCGAAGGAGTACTGGACGTGGCCGAAGCCCTGTCCGGTGCGCAGGTCGAAGGCCTCGGTCGGACGGTGCCGCCACTCCGCCTCGACCTCGACGCTCTCGCCTTCGAGCACGTCGACCAGGTCCGCGAGGACCTCGCCGCCGTCGGTGACGACCTTGCCGCCCTCCAGGAGCAGCTCGGCGGTGGCCCAAGCGGGGTGGTACGAGCCGAACTTGCGGCGGCCGATCTCCAGGACCTTCTCCCGGACCAGCTCGCAGGAGTTCTTGACGGCGCCACCGGTGACGTACGTCTGACGCGACGCGGACGTCGAACCGGCGCTGCCCACCTGTGTGTCGGCCGGGTGGATGGTCACCTGTGCGACACCCAGCTCGGTGCGGGCGATCTGCGCGTGGACGGTGACACCGCCCTGGCCGACCTCCGCCATCGCGGTGTGCACGGTCGCGACCGGCTCGCCGGCGATGACCTCCATGCGCACCTTGGCGGTGGAGTAGTCGTCGAAGCCCTCGGAGAAGCCGACGTTCTTGATGCCGACCGCGTAGCCGACACCGCGGACGACGCCTTCGCCGTGCGTGGTGTTGGACAGGCCGCCCGGCAGCTGGCGTACGTCGGCGGCCTCGCCGGCCGCGAGCCACTGCTGCTCCGGCGGCATCGGCATCGCCTTGACACGGCGCAGGAGTTCGGCGACCGGGGCGGGCGAGTCGACCGGCTGCCCGGTCGGCATGATCGTGCCCTGCTCCATCGCGTTGAGCTGACGGAACTCCACCCGGTCCATGCCGACCGCGTCGGCCAGCTTGTCCATCTGCGCCTCGTAGGCGAAGCACGCCTGGACCGCGCCGAAGCCGCGCATGGCGCCGCAGGGCGGGTTGTTGGAGTAGAGGGCGATGGCCTCGATGTCGACGTCGTCGACCACGTACGGGCCGATCGACAGCGAGGAGGCGTTGCCGACGACCGCCGGGGAGGCGGAGGCGTACGCACCGCCGTCCAGCACGATGCGGCACTTGACGTGGGTGAGCTTGCCGTCCTTCGTCGCCCCGTGCTCGTAGTAGAGCTTGGCCGGGTGGCGGTGGACGTGCCCGAAGAAGGACTCGAAGCGGTTGTAGACGATCTTTACGGGCTTCCCCGTCCGCATCGCCAGCAGGCACGCGTGGATCTGCATTGACAGGTCCTCGCGGCCGCCGAAGGCGCCGCCGACGCCGGAGAGCGTCATCCGGACCTTGCTCTCGGGCAGGCCGAGGACCGGGGCGATCTGCTTGAGGTCGCTGTGCAGCCACTGGGTGGCGATGTAGAGGTGGACGCCGCCGTCCTCGTCCGGCACCGCGAGACCCGACTCGGGGCCGAGGAAGGCCTGGTCCTGCATGCCGAAGGTGTACTCGCCCTTGACGACGAAGTCGGCGCGCTCGGCGGCCGCTGCGGCGTCGCCGCGGAGGATCGGCTGGCGGTGCACGATGTTCGGGTGCGGGACATGGCCGATGTGGTGGTCGTCGCGGCCCTCGTGGACGAGGATCGCGTCCGGGGCGGTCGCGGAGGCCTCGTCGGTGATGACGGGCAGCTCGCGGTACTCGACCTTGATCTTGGCGGCCGCGCGGCGCGCGGTCTCCGGGTGGTCGGCGGCGACGATCGCGACCGGCTCGCCGTGGTGGCGGACCTTGCCGTGCGCGAGGACCGGGGTGTCCTGGATCTCCAGGCCGTAGTTGCGCACGTCCGTCGGCAGGTCGTCGTACGTCATGACGGCGTAGACGCCCGCCATGGCGAGGGCCTCGGAGGTGTCGATGGACACGATCTCGGCGTGCGCGACGGTGGAGCGGAGGATCTGGCCCCAGAGCATGTCCTCGTGCCACATGTCGGACGAGTACGCGAACTCACCGGTGACCTTGAGGGTGCCGTCCGGCCGGAGCGTGGACTCGCCGATGCCGCCCTTGGTCTGCGAACCCTGGGTGATCTTGGTGGGCGCGCCGCTGGTGGGTTTCGTAGGCATGGTCAGACCGCCTCTCCCTGCCGGGCGGCCGCGAGGCGGACCGCGTCCATGATCTTCTCGTAGCCGGTGCAGCGGCACAGGTTGCCCGACAGCGCCTCGCGGATGTCCGCGTCGGTCGGGTTGGGGTTGCGCTCCAGCATCTCGTCGGCGGCGACCAGCAGACCCGGGGTGCAGAAGCCGCACTGGACGGCTCCGGCGTCGATGAACGCCTGCTGGATCGGGGAGAGTTCGGTGCCCTCACCGGTCTGCGAGTCCTGGCCCTTGGCCGCCCACTGCTGGGCGTCCTGGACGGACGTACCCGGCTTGCCCGACGTACCGCAGGCACCACTCGCGCAACCGCCGTGCTCGGCACGCTGCTTGGCGAAGTCCGCCAGGCCCTCGACGGTGACGACCTCGCGGCCCTCGACCTGACCGGCGGCGACCAGACACGAACACACCGGCACGCCGTCCAGACGGACCGTGCAGGAGCCGCACTCGCCCTGCTCGCAGGCGTTCTTGGAGCCGGGCAGGCCCAGGCGCTCGCGCAGGACGTAGAGCAGGCTCTCGCCCTCCCAGACGTCGTCGGCTTCCTGCGGACGGCCGTTGACCGTGAAATTGACGCGCATTACGCGACTCCCTCCGTGCTGGCGGCGGTGCCGCGGTACGACTCCCACGCCCAGGTCAGCGTGCGGCGGGCCATGATGCCGACCGCGTGGCGGCGGTAGCTCGCCGTGCCCCGGACGTCGTCGATCGGGTTGCAGGCACCGGAGCACAGGTCCGCGAACTGCTTGGCGACCGACGGGGTGATGATCTTCCCGTTGTCCCAGAAGCCGCCCTCCGCGAGCGCCGCGTTCAGGAACTCCTCCGCGGCCTTGGCCCGGACGGGGGTGGGCGCAGCCGAACCGATGCCGGTGCGGACGGTGCGGGTCTCGGGGTGCAGCGCGAGGCCGAAGGCGCACACGGCGATGACCATGGCGTTGCGCGTACCGACCTTCGAGTACTGCTGCGGGCCGTCGGCCTTCTTGATGTGGACCGCGCGGATCAGCTCGTCGGCGGCGAGCGCGTTGCGCTTCACGCCGGTGTAGAACGCGTCGATCGGGATCAGGCGCGAGCCGCGCACCGACTCGACCTCGACCTCGGCGCCAGCCGCGAGGAGGGCGGGGTGGGCGTCGCCGGCCGGGGAGGCGGTGCCGAGGTTGCCGCCGACGCCGCCGCGGTTGCGGATCTGCGGGGAGGCGACCGTGTGCGAGGCGAGCGCCAGGCCCGGGAGCTCGCCGCGCAGGTTCTCCATGATCGCGGTGTACGGGACGGAGGCACCCAGCCGGACACTCTCGTCGCCGACCTCCCACTCGGTGAGGTCGGTGATCCGGTTCAGGTCGAGCAGGTACTCGGGCCGCCGGTGGTCGAAGTTGATCTCGACCATCACATCGGTGCCGCCCGCAATGGGCACAGCGGTGGGGTGCTCAGCCTTGGCGGCGAGCGCCTCCTCCCAGCTGGCGGGGCGAAGGAAGTCCATGACCGGCTCTCTTCTGCGTCTCGTGGGTCGTACGGATCGAGCCAAACCGTGTGCGGCGGGACCGGCTCGTTCATGTGCTGTTTACGCGGAGTGGGCTCAGTACACAGCGGTGTGCTCCGACGGGGTCAGTCACGGAAACTCTGAAGGAGTTGGCTGGTCGGGGCAGGCATCTTGTAGATTCGTATGAACGGGGGTCCTCAGTAACCTCCATGTTTTCCTGCGGAAACGCGCGACACAGTGGGCGTGACCTGGGACACAGCCCGGAAGGCCGGGAGACGTGCCCTCAGCCCACCTGGCGGGCCTCTGTCATCACAAGACCCTCAAAGTTCATCGTAGATTTCGAGACAAAGATCGGCGGCGACGAGAATGCGGCTGCGCGCACTGCTGGACACCGACGCGCTGGGCCTGCGGCTGCTCGGCGGCGAGGACGAGCTGGATCGCACCGTGCGGGGTGTGATGACCACCGACCTCCGTGACCCGAGCCGCTATCTCTCGGGCGGGGAGCTGGTCCTGACGGGCCTGGCCTGGCGCCGGGACGCCGAGGACTCCGACGCGTTCGTACGGATCCTGGTGCAGGCCGGGGTGGCCGCGCTGGCCGCCGGTGAGGCCGAGCTGGGCAATGTGCCGGACGACCTCGTGCTGGCCTGTGCCCGCAACCGGCTCCCGCTGTTCGCGGTGCACGAGTCGGTGGCGTTCGCGACGATCACCGAGCATGTCGTACGGCAGGTGTCGGGCGAGCGCGCCGGAGATCTCGCGGCGGTCGTGGACCGGCACCGCCGGATGATGGCCTCGGGCCCGGCGGGCGGCGGCCCGGACGTGGTCCTGGACCTGCTGGGCTCCGACCTGGACCTGCGGGCGTGGGTGCTGTCGCCCACCGGGCGGCTGATCGCGGGCTCGAAGACCACGGGCCCGGCGCTGCCCGCCGACATCTGCGCGAAGCTCGCCGCGGAGCACCTGGCCGCCGCCCGCACGGGCCGCCGCGGACCGCACCGGCTGCCGCTCGGCTCGACGACGTACTCGCTCTTCCCGGTCCGCAGCAGCGGCCGCTCCCCGCAGGCCTCGCGGGACGTGCGCGAGACGGTCCTGTCGGACTGGCTGCTGGCCGTCGAGGCGGACGCCGGGGACTGGCCCGAGGAGCGCCTGGACCTGCTCCAGGGCGTCACCCAGCTGATCTCGGTCGAACGGGACCGCAGGGACGCGGCGCGCACGGTCCGCCGCCGACTGGCCCAGGAGGTCCTGGAGCTGGTCCAGACGGGCGCCGCTCCCGCCGAGATCGCCGCGCGCCTCAGGGTCGCCGCGCCGGTGCTGCTGCCCGGTCTCGGGGCCGCCCCGCACTGGCAGGTCGTCGTGGCCCGCGTCGAGTGGGACGGCGGGACCGCCGGGGAGATCGAGAGCGGCGCGGTCGCCCAGTCGCTGCTCGAGGAGATCCTGGTCGACCCGCTGTCCGCCGGGCCCGAGCACTCCGACCGCATCGCCGTGGCCCACACGGGTGACGAGGCCATCGCGCTCGTCCCGCTGCCGGCCGTGTCGACCGAACACGACGGCTCGGAGGCGGGGATCCTCGCCGATGTGCTCCTGGAGTCCGTACGGGACCCCCTCGCCGCCGGTCTGGACGACGACGGCCGGGTCACGCTGGGCGTCAGCGCGGCCGTGCACTCGGCGGAGGGGTTGCGGGGCGCGCTGGAGGAGGCGCGGCACGCCCGACGGGTGGCGGCGGCGCGGCCGGGCCGGGTGTGTGCGGCGGGCCATCAGGAACTGGCCTCGCACGTCCTCCTGCTCCCTTTCGTGCCCGACGACGTCCGCAGAGCCTTCACCGCGCGGCTGCTGGACCCGCTGCGCGACTACGACCGCCGCCACCGCGCGGAACTGATCCCGACCCTCGAGGCCTTCCTCGACTGCGACGGTTCGTGGACGCGTTGCGCGACCCGTCTCCACCTGCACGTCAACACGCTGCGCTACCGGGTGGGGCGAATCGAGCAGTTGACGAGTCGTGACCTGTCGAGGCTGGAGGACAAGCTGGATTTCTTCCTGGCACTGCGGATGAGCTGAAACCTGGCGGGGCCAGGGAACCCACGACTTTGTGAAATCCTTCACCCACCCCCTTGGCCGGGCCACGGAATTCGTGCTGAGATGCGGCCACCACTCAACAGCTCAATGGTGTGCCGGGGAGGGCGAGGTGGCGTATACCGCCATGTCTGGTAACGGAACGACCCCTGACGATCCACTCCAGACCGCGGTATGGCGGCTGCGCTCACGCGCGTGCTGGGTCGACGCAGCGGCGCTGCTCCAGCCGGTGGAGGCGGGATCCGCGCTGCAGCGGGCGTCCTTGCTGGTCGAGCGATGTCTCTACACCGAGCAGGGATGGCAGGAGGCCGAGGACGCGCTGCGGATCGCGGAGGCGCTGGCGCACACCGACGAGGAGCGGGGTGCGGCCGCTTGTGAACGCGGGCATCTTGCGTATGCCGCCACGCTGCACGGGGTGCGGGACCGGGCCGACGAGGCGCGGGCGGCGCTGGGGCGGGCGGCGGCGTTGATCCCTCCGGGGGCGGCGGGGCGGGCCTTGCTGGACTTCCGGCGGGGGTTGCTGGCGGAGAACCTGGCGCGTTCACCGCAGTCGGCGCGGGCCGCGTATCGGCGGGCGCATGCGGGTGCGGTGGCTCATGCCGATCCCCTGCTGCTGTCCTTCACTTGGCGTCACCTCGCCGGACTCGCCCTTCGGGACGGCGAGTTGGCCGAGGCGCGGCACGGCTTCGCCGAATCCCTGCGGATCCGTGAGGAGTTGGGATATCTGGTCGGCACGGCCCCGGCGCTCGCCTCCCTCGCGGACGCGGAAGTCGAGCCGGAGGCCTCGCGGTTGCGGGAGGAGGCTCGTCGGCTGTTCCGTCTGCTGGGCGGGGTACCGACGTGGCTGTCCCAGCAGTTGGCACCCCCACCGGCGGCCACGGCCTGAGGCTTTTTTCGCCCCCGCCGCCCCTACCCGTTCCCATCCCCAGGGGCTGCCGCCCCTTCGACCCCGCTCCCAGGGGGCGCAGCCCCCAGGGACGGGACGGGAAGGGGCGGCGGGGGCGAGAAACGCCTCAGCTCGCGCCCGTGAAGTGTTCGCCCACCAGCACCCGCACCACATCCACGTCCCCGGCGATCAACGCGTCCAGCAGCGCGGTGTGTTCCGCCGCGTCCGCCACGAGTTCCGCGCGGCCGCGGGAGGTGGGGGCGCCGACGAGGGGCCACTGGGCCCGGCGGTGGAGGTCGTCGGCGATCTGGACGAGCTGGTCGTTGCCGGCGAGGGCGAGGACGGCGCGATGGAAGGCGCGGTCGGACTCGGCGTACGCCGCCCGGCTCCCGGTGGACGCGGCCCGCACCGTCGCCTCGGCGAGCGGCCGCAACTCGGCCCACCGCTCGACCGTCACGGTACGCGCCAGCCGCAGCATCACCGGCACCTCGATCAGCGCACGCACCTCGGCCAGTTCACCCAGCTCCCGCGCCCCCCGCTCCACGACCCGGAACCCGCGGTTGGGCACGACCTCGACGGCACCCTCCAGCGCGAGCTGCTGCATGGCCTCACGGACCGGCGTCGCGGACACCCCGAAGCGGTCGCCGAGAACGGGCGCCGAGTAGACCTCACCGGGCATCAGCTCGCCGGAGACCAGCGAGGTCCGCAGGGCGTCGAGGATCTGCCCGCGCACGGAGGCCCGCTGCACGACGGGCCGGACGGGCGGCTCGGCGGGGGGCCGGTCGGCACGGACCTGCGGGGCGACCGCGTCGTCGGTACGCGTGCGCTCGGTACGGGGCTCCGGCACACAGCCCTCGGGGCGCGGTCGCGCCACGCCGACCGGAGGTACGGCCGGCTCGGGACGGGGCCGCTCGCCGTGCGTGTGCTCACCCCTCGCCGCCGTGAGCTGCGGCGGTACACGTACCGCCGGTGGAACCCCCGTCCCGGTGGAGCCCTGCGCGCTCGGCTTCACGGGTCCTCCTCCGGACGTGTCGGTACTTGGGGTCATTACGGCGGGTTGTTACTCGTCCGTCAAGCACCTTAGGCGCAGAAGCCCCTGGTTCAAATCCCGGCGATCTTGGGTAAGGTTAGGCTTGCCTTCAAAACAGTCGTACAACTGTCTTGGATCGGTGGACCCCGCATGACCGTGCGCACCTCGGCCCTCACCGACGCCTACAACCGTCTGACCGAGGCCTTCCCGGGATTCACCGTCGCGGAGCTGGACAGTGCGGACCAGGCCCCGCGGGGCGGCGGCTGGGTCACCGCCACCTCGCTCGCGGAGGGCGGGGCCGGCCTCGACGCCTTTCTGGCGTGGGACGACACACAGGTGCTGCGGGACCACGGGCGCAGCGGACGCCCGGACGTCATAGCGAGCTTCGGGCTGCACCGGTACGCCTGGCCCGCCTGTCTGCTGATCACCGCGCCGTGGTTCCTGCAGCGCCGGGTGCCGCGCTTCCCCGTGACGCATGTCTCGTACGACCGGACCGAGGGGCCGATGGCCTTCGCCGTGCGGACCGGCGCCTTCACCTGCCTGCCCGGCGATCCCGCCGCCGCGCTGCCCGGCGCCCGCGTCGTCCCCGACGAGGAGGCACTGCGGGCCGAGGTACGGGAAGCGATCGCCGAGCACCTGGAGCCCATGCTCGGCGGGTTCGGGCCGCGGATGCGGCGGCGCGGGCGGGCGCTGTGGGGCATGGTGACCGACGAGATCGTCGAGGGGCTCTGGTACGTCGCCCAGCTGCTCGGCGAGAGCGAGCAGGCGCGGGCCCAGCGGGAGCTGGAGCTGCTGCTGCCGGGCTCGACGAAGCCGTACGTCGGCGCGGCGGCCTTCCGGCAGCTGACGGGACCGCGCGGCGAGGCGCTGCCCACCCGGGACCGGGCCAGCTGCTGCATGTACTACACACTGGAGCCCGAGGACACCTGCGCCACCTGTCCGCGCACCTGCGACGCCGACCGTGTCGTCAAACTCCTGGCCGAAGCCGCCAGTTGAGGGCCCCTCAGGCGCGGGTGCGAGCGGACGTCCCGTAAGATCATCCGCGAACAGGGCTGCCACTCGGTTACAGGCGATTCACAATTTCCTCACCTGGCGCAGGAACTTTCCGTGGAACCACCCGTACGGGTAGTCTTATTCGAACTCAACTCCCGCCCCTCACGCGGCAGTTCGAGCAGAACGCCGCCTTGGGCATTCCCTTGCACCTCCTTGGCGGCCTCTTGCCCCGAAACCCCCTGAGGGCCAGTGGGATTGGGCCACTATGGCGGGCGTTACACGCCCTATCCCAATGCAAGGGACCCCAGATGAGACTGACCGACATATCGCTGAACTGGTTGCTTCCGGGCGCCGTACTGCTCCTGGGCATGCTGGCAGCGGTAGCGGTGCTGGCGCGCGGCAAGCGGTCCGCCGGGGAGCATGCCAAGACCGAGGACTCCTGGGAGCGCAGCGAGGAGCGCCGCAGGCGCAAGGAAGCCATATACGGAACGGCCTCCTATGTACTCCTCTTCTGCTGCGCCGCCGTCGCGGCCGCACTCTCCTTCAAGGGCCTGGTCGGCTTCGGTGAGCAGAACCTGGGCCTGGACAACGGCTGGCAGTACCTGGTGCCGTTCGGCCTGGACGGCGCGGCGATGTTCTGCTCCGTCCTCGCGGTGCGCGAGGCCAGCCACGGTGACGCGGCCCTCGGCTCCCGGATACTCGTATGGACGTTCGCCGGTGCCGCGGCCTGGTTCAACTGGGTGCACGCGCCCCGGGGCCTCAGCCACGCGGGTGCCCCGCACTTCTTCGCCGGCATGTCCCTCTCGGCGGCCGTCCTCTTCGACCGCGCGCTGAAGCAGACCCGCCGGGCCGCCCTGCGCGAGCAGGGTCTGGTGCCGCGCCCGCTGCCGCAGATCCGCATCGTCCGCTGGCTGCGGGCCCCTCGCGAGACCTACAGGGCCTGGTCGCTGATGCTGCTGGAGAACGTGCGCAGCCTGGACGAGGCGGTCGACGAGGTCCGCGAGGACAAGCGCCAGAAGGAGACCGCCCGACTGCGCCGCCGCGACAAGGAGCGCATGGAGCGCGCCCAGCTCAAGGCCATCAGCCGCGGTCACCGCGGATTCATCGGCCGCGGTGGCGGCCGGCCGGGCGAGGCCCAGGCCCTGGAGCGGGGCTCCGACATGGTCTCCGCGGAGCCTGCCATATCGACGCCGGAGCAACTGCCCGTACGCTCACGGCCGTCCCTGCAGCCCGTCCGCAAGGGTACTGACCCCATCACCGTCGACCTCACCGCCGAGGACGACACCATGGCCCTGCCGCGACTCGACTCCCTGGAGCGCAAGCTCAAGGACCTCGAGCAGCAGTTCGGCTAGGCCTTCGGGCATCTCGGGAGGGGGGTACGGCTTCACGGCCGTACCCCCCTCCCGTTCGTCATGGGACACCGGCGTCATCCGGCTGCGATGTCATGCGGTCCCGGCGTCGAGTTCGAACCACACCACCTTGCCCACCCCGTGCGCCCGCACACCCCACGCGTCCGCGAGGGACTGGACGAGCACCAGGCCCCGGCCGTGCATACCGTCGTCGGCGTTCGGTACGCGCAGTCTGGGCCGGCGGGCCACGAAGTCCCGTACCTCGACCCTGAGTCCACCGGGTCCGACGGTGGCCGTCAGAACCGCGTCGTGGTCGGTGTGGATGAGCGCGTTGGTCACGAGCTCACTGGTGAGCAGTTCCGCTATGTCCGATCGCCCCGGCCTCCCCCATTGTCGTAACAACTCCCGGAGCGCCCTGCGGACTTCGGGCACCGCCCGCAGGTCCGCCTTCCCGAGTCTGCGCCTGAGCTGAGACGCCTGCGCCTGATTCCCGGCGCCCGCGGCCACGTCCTCCACTGTCTGTGCCGAGAAGGCCCCGATCGCCATGGGACCGCCTCCTCGCGCCTGCCTTTTCATGACCCCCGCCCGCGTGCCGATGTCGGTTCCCCTCCTGCTCGAACACGTTCACGGGATCCATGCCCCGTCGGGCACGCGCCAGTCATGTCGAATCATCAACGACCAGGTGTTCGGCCACGGTTGGGCCGCGCCGGAGCAGGGGCTGCCGTGCCACGGGCAAGGGCGCGCGGGGCGGCGGGCGCCGAGGATGGTGGGACGGGAGTGCGCGGTGGGGCCGCTCGTACGGCGCGGCCGGTGCGGGGTGGGCGTGCCGGTGGTTCCGGCGGGTGGCATGTGCCGCTCGGCGCCCGACAGACGCACCCTCCGCGAAGTACGGGGAAACCGCTGGTCGACGCGGAGGTTCCGGTTGGTGGCCACGAAGGGGCTCAAGACCTGCGCCGCCCCGGTCCTCTCCTGCGCACAGCGGTCCGCGCACTCACAGGCGTCCCCGGGGAGGCGTACGCCCGCCGATCATGGTGTGCCGGTTGGCGGAGGCGAGCCGGTGCATCCGCCCTCGCGGGCTGCGGCCGACCCGGTGGTCCGATCCCGGCTCCGGGTCCGCGCACTGAGGCGACGTGGTGACCGCAGGGCCTCGCACCCACCGTCCAGTGCGGGCTGCCGATCCGGTCGTAGCCGGCGAAGCCATGGGACGGCTGTTCCTGGACGCCCTGGGCGGAGCGGTCCTTTGCCCGCCGTGGAAACTGGCCTGAACTCGCCGCCTCCGCACCTGATGTCACACAGCGGGAGCCGCCCTCCCGTACCCCCGTCGCAGGAGGGCGGCTCCGCTTCTTCGGTTGGTCTCACACGAGGGCCGGGCTCAGTAGAGCTTGTTGACCGCCGTGGTGGTCGTCTTCTTGAACGCCTTCACCGGTGCGTTGTCGAAGTCGCCCATCTGCCCCCACTGCACGACGGTGACGGTCCGCCCGTCCCGGCCGACCGACAGCAGGTGGATGTCGGTGGCGCCCCAGGAGGCCTCGGTGTGCAGACCGTGGACGCGGGCGCCCTCCTCCACCGGCAGCGTGCCGTAGTTCTTGTACGTGGCGTCGATCTCCGGGTCGGCCTGCTCGATGCGCGTGGCACAGTCGCGCATGTCCTTGTTCAGACGGTCGGCGAGTGCCTTGGCCTTGGCGGTGCTGCCGACGACGATCGTGAGCTGCTGGGCGTTGGTCTCCAGCTCGGTGGTGAACGAGCGGTACCGGGAGTCGTAGCCGGGCATCGTCTCCCGCAGACAGCTCAGAAGTTCGTCCGGGACGCCGTCGGTGACCTTGCCTGCCTTCCAGGCGGATGAGGGGTGCGGCGGCAGTTCGGCCGCCGACAGGAATTTCGGCGCGGTCTGCGGTGCGGCGTCCGCCGGTGCGGCGAGCGTCGCACCGAGGGCGAGGCCCGTGACGGCGACGGCGAACAGGGCGCCGGCTCGGGTGCGCTTGGGCATGGGTGGTCCCCCGTGTACGAGTGAGTGCTTGGATGTGGAATGCCGCCGACGGCGGATGGTCGGTCCGGCCCGGTCGGTGCGACACCAAAAGCATCAGCCGTCACAGGCGGCCTGCGCAACAGCCGGCGCCCGATCCGCCACGGTGGAACCATCCCAGCCCGTCTGACGTGCAGGTATATGGGGTGCCTGGGATGGGGGCACCGGTCCGGGAGACACAGGGGGAACGTTGTCGGAACGGGACGGCGTGAACGAGGTCGCGGAATTCGCGGCACTGCTCACGCGGCTGAAGGAACGTACGGACCGCAGCTACGGCCAGCTGGCCCGGCGTCTGCACATGAACACCTCGACGCTGCACCGCTACTGCGCGGGTGACGCGGTCCCTCTCGACTTCGCCCCCGTGGAGCGCTTCGCCGCGTTGTGCGGGGCAACGGCGGAGGAACGGCTGGAGCTGCACCGGCTGTGGCTGCCGGCGGTGGCGGCACGGCAGCGGCCGCGGACACCGGTGGCGGAGGCCGGGCCCGCTCCTGACCCTGAGCCCACTCCCGAGCCCGCTCCTGATCCTGGACCCGCTCCCGAGCCCGAATCGGTACCGGAAGCCCAGCCGCAGGCCGAGCCGGAGCCGGTGCCGGAGGCCGAGACGGTCACGAACCTGGGCGCCCCTCCCGCCCCACTCCCCTGGTACCGCCGTCGGCGGATCCTGGTGACGACGGCCGTCGCCGTCGCGTCCGCCGCCACCCTCGTCGGCCTGTCCGCCCTGTCGAACGACCGCTCCCCGTCCGCCGATGCCGTACGCCCCACCGATCCCGGCCGTACGAGCTCGGCCGCTCCCGAGTCCCCGGGCCCCGGCACGTCGAAGAAGCCGAAGGGCAGCGCCTCGCCTTCGCCGGACCGGACCTCGCCGCCCGCCTCCCCCGGCGGGCGTACCCCCTCCCCGTCCGGCTCGGTCACCGGCGACAGCCCCACGGGCGGGGCGGGCCCGGGCGCCGCCGTGCCCCTGACCTGGACCGTCAACTCCCATGCCTGGAACCAGGGCTGCGGCCACGACTACGTGCTCGCCGCGCCGCCCGCGCAGGTCCCGCCGCCCCCGACCGCCCAGGACGCCGCGGTCTGGGCGGCGGCGCAGGACGCCCTGCACGGCCGTGACACCAACGTGCGGATCTCGGTGCAGGGCCGGAACTCCACGGCGGTGGTGCTCGAAGCCCTCCGTGTCCGCGTCGTCGGACGTGCGGCCCCGTTCGAGGGCAATTCCTATGCCATGGACAACGGCTGCGGCGGAGCCCTCACCCCCCGGTTCTTCTCGGTCGACCTGGACGCCGACCGTCCCGTCGCCCACTCGGAACCCGGCGGTGACCCCGAGGGCCCCATCCCCGCGATCCAGCTGCCCTACCGCGTCTCCGCGGAGGATCCGGAGGTGCTGCTGGTCACCGCGAAGACCGCGGCCTGCGACTGCAGTTGGTATCTCGAACTGGACTGGTCCTCGCAGGGCCGCACCGGCACCGTCCGTATCGACGACCACGGCAGCCCGTTCCGCACGAGTGCCATCAAGGGGCTGCCGCGCTACTCGTACGACACCTCCAACCGCCAGTGGGTGCCGTACGTGTCCTAGGGCCGCGGCACGTTACGGAGGTTGGACCGCGCCATCTGCAGCATCCGCCCCACGCCGCCGTCGAGCACGATCTTCGAGGCGGACAGGGCGAACCCCGTCACCATCTCGGTGCTGATCTTCGGCGGGATGGACAGGGCGTTGGGGTCGGTGACGACGTCGACGAGGGCGGGCCCCTTGTGTCTGAAGGCGTCCTTGAGGGCGCCGGCCAGCTGCTTGGGCTTCTCGACCCGGACACCGTGGGCACCGCAGGCGCGGGCCACGGCGGCGAAGTCGGGGTTCTTGTTGGTGGTCCCGTAGGAGGGCAGGCGCCACGTACTCGGGGTGGATCGGGACGTGCTTGTCGACCTTGCGGGTGTACGCCTTGACGACGCCTTCCAGCGCGTCGGCGTGCTTCTTGAGCATCCTGTCGAGGAACTTGCGGTTCTGCTTGGCCCGCACCCGTGGGGTGAGACAGCGCAGTGTCTCCTTCACATCGCCCCACACGGCGAGGTCGAGCTTGGAGCGGCGGCCCAAGTGCTCCGGGCGGACGTCGACCTGGGCGATCTTGACGTCGTCGGGGAGGAACGCGTTGTACGGGAAGTCGGTGCCGAGGAGGATCAGCAGATCGCACTCGTGGGTGGCCTCGCAGGCGGCGCCGTAGCCGAGCAGTACGCTCATGCCGACGTCGTACGGATTGTCGTACTGGATGTGCTCCTTGCCCCGCAGCGCGTGCCCCACCGGGGACTTGATCTTCTCCGCGAACTCCATGACCTCGGTGTGCGCGCCCGCGGTGCCGCTGCCGCAGAACAGGGTGACCTTGTCGGCCGCGTCGATCATCTCGACGAGCCGGTCGATCTCGGTGTCGCCGGGGCGGGGTCGTCGGCGATGTCACCAGGGAGGGAGACGACTTCGGGGCCGACCGCTTGCCTGAACGGTCGGCCCCTACATGGCACCTGCCGGGTGCCTCGGAGATCATCCTGCTGTCCGCAGTACGTCAGCCCGGGTGGGTCTTCTGGAATTGGCGTCCGCGCCGCCGAGATGACGACGATTCCTACCGCCCCCGGAGAGGCCTCGGTGGGTTCCTGCTTCACCAGCCCGAGCCGAGGTTTGCCTCGGTCTTACCAGGCCTCCACAGGCGCTTAGCGTCTCCGCCCGGCGGCGACTGCCGGGCCGTGTCCGTCCCGGCGGCTTGGAGCTTCCGGAGTCACCCTTCGCCCAACAACAATCAGCTTACCGCGATACGCAGTTGAGCAAGCACAGAACGTAGCCAGGGGCGTTCGGCTCCGGCGCGGACGAGGATGTCGACGAACTGTTCGGCGACGTTCTGCTTGGCCATGGATCCATCAATCCACAACCCCCGCCGTTATGCCTCCCACACGGCGGCGGCCGTACGGTCGTCCGCGTAGCCCTTGACCCGCACCTGGGTGTCCGCGAGGAAGGCGGCGAGGCCCGGTGGGATGGGGCCGGACCAGCGGCCCGTGAGGTACTCGCACAGCTCCGGTTCGCCGCGCAGGGGCTCCGCGAGGCCGCCGCTGCACATCAGCAGCGTGTCACCCGGGCGGGCTACCGAGGCGCGGAAGCGGAAGGGTTCGCGGGGCGGCTCGGGGGCGGCCTCGTACGGGCTCGGCGGGGTGGGGATGCCGAGGTCCATGGTGAGGCGGTCGCCCTCGGGGGTCTCGGCGGGCAGCGAGCCGAAGCCGACCACCGGTTCGCCGGTGACGTCCAGGGCGCGCGGCTCGATGTCCTGCCACTCGCCCTCCCTGAGGCGGAACAGTCCGCCCTCGCCGACGCCGAAGAAGACGCGGGTACGGCAGTCCGTGTCGGCCGGCAGGAGCAGGCAGCGCAGGGTGGCGGTGTACTCCTCCGGGTCGATGCCCTGCTCGGTGGCGCTGGCGCGGAGTTTGCCGAGGCTGCGGTCGGTGAGCCGGTGCAGCCCCGACTTCAGGTCGCCGCGGCGGGCGGCGCGGAGGTCCTCGGCGAGGCGTGCGTGGCTGCGTCCGACGGCCCTGCCGATCCAGTGGCAGGCCTCGGCTGCGGCCCGGTGGGCGCCGGGGGTCGCGCGGGCGCCGGTGGCCATCGCCACGAGGACCAGGGCGTGCTCGCCGGTGCCGAAGCGGGCGGTGAGGAGGGAGTCCCGGCGGGGTTCGCCACGGAAGCGGGCGGAGTCGCCCCGCACGGAGGCGGCACGCAGGACGCAGGAGCCGTAGTGGGCGCCGTCGAGGACGGTGTCGGCGACCAGGTCGTCCAGGTCGTCGGGGTCCGCGGGCGGGAGGGCGGTGGGTTCGGCGTCGTAGGTGGGCGGCCCGGAGCCCACGAAGCCCAGGGGGCCGGGAGGGAGCGTGGGGAGGTCGACTCGGGTGGGGGTGCGGGTGGGTGATGGTTCCGGGGGCGTTTCTGTGGGCGGGGGTGCCGCGTCGACCGGTGTTTCGGCAGGCGGGTGGGTGTCGCCCGCCCGCGCTTGCGGGGTGCCGCCCTGCTCGGGGTCGGGAGCCGTCCCGGCGGCACGACTGTCCGCGGGCTCCGCGGCTGCGGTGTCGGCGGGCGGTGCGGGCGGGTCGCTCCCGGGCCTCGGCGGAGCGCCGCCCGCCGCGAAGCCCGTCGGGCCTGTCGTCGCCCGTGTCGGTTCCCATGGGGCTCGGGAACTCGTCGGTGGGGTGTCCTCCTCGCCCGCCCTCGGCGCCGGAACCCCCGTGCCCGTGTTCACCGTCCCCGCTGCCGAGGCGAACCTGTCGTCCAGCGAGTCGGGCGCGGCGGCCGGGCCCGCGTCCTCGGTGTCGTCGTACAGCTGACCCCACCAGTCGTCCTCGTGACCGGTGGGCCTTCCCCCCTGCTGGCTCATGCCCCTAATTGTCCACCGTGCGGGCCGGATGAATACGGGGCATCCGGAAAAATCGGCGGCGCGCCGCACGGCGGGTGATCCACAGAACGACCGTACGAAAGGAGCCGCCGGGCAGTTCCACCCCCCACGGGAGAACCGCCCGGCGACGCCGGGGTGACCCGGGCCTTCGATCCCCTGACGCGCTAGCGCACGTCGTAGGCCCGGGACACTGTCTGACTGACCGAGTTGCCGTTGGCGTCGGTCATGTCGGCCCTGAGTGTGACCTGCTCTCCTGTCGCCGTGCTGTGGTCGACGTACGCCTCCCACACGGTGCCCTTCCTCGACGCAGCGGAAGGACCAGGTCGTCGAGGTGGCCGTCGAGCGCTTCCACACGCGGGCCGGGGAACCGAACTTCGTGGTGGTGAGGGTGAGTTCGTACGATGACTGCGCGGCCGGGACCTCGAACACCCCGAACGGGTAGGGGCTGTCGCCGACGGTCTCACCGTCCCGCTTCAGCACCATGCCGCCGATGTCACCGAAGCTGCCCTGGACGCCCTGGTGTTGACCGTCGCCCCAGAAGGCGGGCGCGACACCGATCAGGTTGCCCTGGCGTTCGGCGGCGAGGGCCTGGTCGCCGTTGGCGTCGAGCGGGGTGCTCGGCGCGAGGACGCCGCCGTACCACTCCTCGGTCCGCCGCTCCCCCTTCTCGTACGTCCGCACGGGGTCGATCATGAACTCGCCCCAGGGGAAGCTGCTGGACACCTCCTGCTCCCAGCCGGTGGTGCCCGGCGTGTGGAACTCGGTGCGCTCGAAGGGCGCGGGAACGGTCTCGATCTCGCCGAAGTAGCCGGTCAGTCCGCTCGGGCGGGTCACCGACTGGAGGTCGATGTGGTCGGTGGCGGTGCCCGCCATGGAGTTGTACGTCGCCGTGGTCGCCGCCAGGTCCCGGTCCCGCACCCGGTAGGTGCGGTCGCTCCGGATCTGGCCGGTCTCCGGGTGGGCGAGGTTGTAGACGTACGGGCTCTTCGCCGTGGCCGTCCAGCGCAGTGTCACCTCGCCCGCGGCGAGCAGGGACTTCGCCTCGTCCGTCGGGATGCCGAGGACCGGCAGCGCACCGCCGATGAAGCCGGCCGACGGGTACCAGCGGCCCGGTGCCTCGCGGTAGCCGAGCACGGCCACGGCACCGGCCGCCTTCGCGCGGTCCGCGACCTCGTTCGCGCTGCCGCTGTCGTCCAGCTTCACGAGCGCGATCTTTCCCTCGGCACCCGAAAGCTCAGCCTCCGTACCGGACTTGGCGTCGAAGAGCGGCGCCCGTCCGGTGCCGTCGAGGTTGGCCGAGCTGGTCGACGCGGTGACCGGGTGGAGCTTCTTGCCGCCCACCACGGCGAGTTCGGTGATCTGAGGAGCCGCCGCCCTCCAGAAGCTGTCGAACTCGAAGGTGCCGTCGGTGGCCCTGCCGGTGACGGAGGCGTAGTAGCCGCGCACCGAGCGACCCGCCGCCGCGGTGCCGCCGTGCAGCCAGGTGTCGTCCCACGAGCGGGCGAAACCGAGCGTGGCGCCGCGCAGTTCGGTCGGCCGGTCCGTCCTGACGCTCAGCCGGTGGGCCTTGCGGGCGTCGAGGACGACGGTCGTGTCACCGCGGATCTCCAGCTGCGGACGGGCCAGATAGGAGAGGGAGTCGAGCAGGGTGCCCTCGGTCTCCGGTGTCGTGACGAAGCTGGAGAGGAAGTAGCTGCCGGGGCGGATCTCGTACGTCTGGTCGCTCGCGCCGTCGTTGAAGCGGCGCTCGCCGCTCGCGTCGTCGGTGCCGATCAGGTCGACGGAGGAGGCGCCGGTGGCGGGCTCGCCGAGGCGGTCGATCAGCTTCACCCGGAGGGTGACCGTCTCCGGCTGGATGTACAGCGCGAAGGGGGTGGAGACGGAGACGCCGTCGGCGGTGGCCAGGACACGGCCGGTGATGTCGCCGTACTGGGCGCGCTCGATCGTCGCCGTCGGGTCGATGCGGAGCGGGACCTCGACCGTCTTCCCCGCCGGGACCTTGAGGGACCCGGCCCCGAGGCGGGCGACGGAGGAGCGGACGGCGGAGCCGTCGTTGCCGGTGACTCCCACCACCGACAGCGCCAACTCCACCGCCCTGTCAGTGGTGTTGGTGTAGGGCACCGAGGCCGTCGTGCGGTCGCTCGTGTCCTGCGGCCAGTTGAAGGTGCCGGCCTGGACGGCGGGCGCTCCCAGTACCGTCTGGTCGGTCGCCGCCTTCACGTCGAGGCGGCCGAGATGTCGACGCCCGGCGCGGTGATCTCGGGCTTGAGGGTGTGCGCGCCGTGGACCGGGCCGCGGCTGGAGAAGTTCGCGGTGGAGTCGTCGCGGTCGACGGCGCCGACGGTGAGGACGCTGGGGGCGCAACCGGGCGAGGAGACCGTGTTGTTGCCGGGGCCCGTGTTGCCCGCGGCGATCACGAACAGGGTGTTCTCGTTGGCCTGCGCGAGTTCCTCCGTGGCCTGGGCCATCGGGTCGGTGCAGTCCGTCTGCGCCGGGTTGCCGAGGCTCATCGAGACGACGTCGGCGCCCTGGTCGACGGCCCACTGCATGCCGGCGATGATCCATGAGGTCTCGCCGGAGCCGTAGTCGTTCAGGACCTTGCCGTTGAGGAGGTCGGCGCCCGGTGCGACTCCCTTCTTCTTGCCGCCGCTCGCCGCGCCCGTGCCGCCGACGGTGGAGGTGGTGTGGGTGCCGTGGCCCTGGTGGTCGTCGGCGTCCGCGGAGTCGGTGAAGTTCTGCGAGGCGGTGATCCGGCCCTCGAGGTCGGGGTGGCCGGCGTCCACGCCCGTGTCCAGGACGGCGACCTTGGTGCCCTTGCCGTCGTAACCGGCGGCCCAGGCCTCGGGAGCGTGGACCTGCTTCGTCGACCGGTCGAGGGTGGCCTCCACCTTGGCGTCGAGCCAGAGCTTCTTCACCGGGCCCTGGCTGACGTCGGCCCAGAAGTCGTCGGCCTTCTTCTTGTTCGCGTCGAGGGCGACACCGTCGATCGAGTCGAGGACGAGGTCGCGTTCGGCGCCGCGCGGGGTCCTCGGGACACTGCGGGCGGTGACGGCACGGTCGTACGTCGCGATCAGCGGCAGCGTGTCGCTGTGCGCGTCGTCGTAGCCCTGCCGGACCAGGCCGGTGACGTTGAAGAGCTCCTCGTCGACGCGGCCCGCGGCCAGCGCCTCGATCGCGCCCTCGGGATAGACGTACAGGTCGTCGCCCGACTGGCGGGTCTGGGTGAAGGGGGTCGTGCCGTCCTCGCCGGGCAGGGCGACGGCCCCGCCGTCGGTGACGAGGACCCGGTCGCCGGTGACGAGGGTGACGACGGAACCGGCGGCGGGGGTGGCCCGGCTGCCGGTCAGTGTTCTCGACGGGCCCGGTCTTTCGGCCCCGTGCGTGGGCGCGGCGGTCGTGACGGCCAGGAGGGCGGCGGTCGCCGCCCCCAGGGCCGTCCGGCGTATCGCTCTCGCCAAGATCGCTTCTCCTGCCGTGTTGCCGTATCCCCGCGAACGCGAAACGCGCAGGCCGAAGGGGCCCGAGGCGGGCATTGCGGACGGTGGTCGATGCTGCGGTGGCGCCACCTTGGCAGAGGGACGGGTGGTGCGGGGATGATGTGCCGAGGCGGGTTTGCGCCGTGGCCGATTCCCGCCACGGCACCACTGGGGAGGGGCTGCCGATGCTGGGCGTGCTGGGGCTGGACGAGCGGCACGAGTCCGCGTACCGGGCACTGGTCTCCGTGGGCGCGGCCGACGTGCCCGATCTCGCGCGGCGGCTGACGCTCGGCGAGCACGACACGGAGCGTGCCCTGCGCCGCCTGGAGCAGCACGGGCTCGCGGCGCAGTCGTCGGCGCGGCCCGGCCGTTGGGTCGCCGCGCCGCCCGGGGTGGCGCTGGGTGCGCTGCTCACCCAGCAGCGGCACGAGTTGGAGAAGGCGGAGCTGGCGGCGGCGCTGCTCGCCGAGGAGTACCGGGCGACCGCCGCCGAACCGGCCGTGCACGACCTGGTCGAGGTGGTCAGCGGCGCGGGCGCGGTCGCGCAGCGCTTCCTGCAACTGCAGCTCGGGGCGAGCGAGGAGGTGTGCGCGCTGGTCACCGGCAGGCCGACGGTCGTCCCCGGCATCGAGAACGACGCCGAGGAACAGGCGGCCGGACGCGGGGTGCGCTACCGCGTGGTCGTCGAGCGCTCGGTCCTGGATCTCCCCCACGGCCTCACCGAGCTGTCCGCCGCGCTGGGCCGCGACGAGGAGGTCCGGGTCGTGGACAAGGTGCCGACGAAGCTGGTGGTCGCCGACCGGGCACAGGCCCTCGTACCGCTGACCTCACCCGCCACCGAACCCGCCGCGCTGGTGGTGCACGCCAGCGGTCTGCTGGAGCTGCTGTCGGGTCTGTTCGAGTCCGTGTGGCGGGACGCGCTGCCGCTGCGCCTCGGCGCCTCGGGCGTCAGTGAGGAGCCTGCGGACGGCCCCGACGGCACCGATCTGGAGGTGCTGTCCCTGCTGCTCGCCGGGATGACCGACGCGAGCGTCGCCAAACAGCTCGACCTGGGCCTGAGGACCGTACAGCGCCGGGTGAAGCGGCTGATGGGGCTCAGTGGGGTGACGACCCGGTTGCAGCTGGGGTGGCACGCGTACGAGCGGGGCTGGGTGGCCCGGGAGTGACAGGACCGGGGCTGAGCCTGGCTGACCTGCGGGTTCTCCGACCGTCCGGCACCCTGGACGCATGGGAGTGTGGGACCTCCTGCTGGTCGGCCTGGTCCTCTTGCTCGGCCTGTGCGGAGTGCTGGTGCCCGGGGTGCCGGGGTCGTGGCTCGTGTGGGCCGCGGTCTTGTGGTGGGCACTGAAGGATCCGCGGCCGGTCGCGTGGTGGGTGCTGATGGGGGCCACCGTCGTGCTGTTCCTGTCCCAGGTGGTGCGCTGGGCGCTGCCGCCTCGGCGTCTGCGCACGAGCGGCGCCACCCCCCGGATGGGCGTGTACGCCGGGATCGGCGCGTTCCTCGGCTTCTTCCTGGTCCCCGTGGTGGGCGCGATCCCCGGCTTCATGGCCGGCATCTACCTGCACGAACGCCTCCGCCTCGGCCGCCACGGCGAGGCGAAGGCGGCACTGCGCACGGTCATGCGCTCGGGCGGCTCCAGCGTGCTGGCGGAGCTGTTCACCTGCCTGCTGATCACGGGGGCGTGGCTGGGGGCGGTGCTGTGGGGATGACGTAGGGCCGCGGCCCTAGGCCGAGAAGCCGATGTGCCCGCCGCGACGGGCGTGTTCGGATGACGGCATGACCGAATTCAGCGAGGCCGAACGCGCGTATCTGAAGTCGCAGCGGCTGGGGCGGCTCGCCACGGTGTCCCCCCAGGGGCAGCCCCAGGCCAACCCGGTCGGGTTCTTCCCCCAGGACGACGGGACGATTCTGGTCGGCGGCTACGAGATGGGGCGCAGCAAGAAGTGGCGCAACCTTCAGAAGAACCCGAAGGTCGCGCTCGTCGTCGACGACATCGTCAGCCTGCGGCCCTGGACCGTCCGTGGCATCGACATCCGCGGCGAGGCGGAGCTGCTGGTGGGGCCGCATGAGCTGGGGGCGCATTTCAGTGAGGAGGTCATTCGGATCCATCCTCGGCGGATTCACAGTTGGGGGCTTGACGGGGTGGAAGGGGCGTCGTGAAGCTCCTGGAGGACACCCTCCAGGCCCAGCAGCCTCGTCTTACGCTCCAGGCCGCCCGCGTACCCCGTCAGTGAACCGTTCGCGCCGATCACCCGGTGGCACGGCCTGACGATCAGCAGGGGGTTGGCGCCGATCGCGCCGCCGACCGCTCGAACCGCGGCCCGGGGCGCCCCGATGCGTGTGGCGATCTCGCCGTATGTCGTCGTGGCGCCGTAGGGGACGTCGTCCAGGGCGGCCCAGACCCGCTCGCGGAACTCCGTGCCCTCGGCCCGCAGTTCCAGCCGGAACTCCTTCAGCTCACCGGCGAAGTACGCCGTGAGCTGTTCCTCGGCCTCGCGGAAGAGGGCGGGGTCGTGCAGCCAGCCGTCCTGGACCGTGCGGCCGCCCTTCTGGTCCGGTACGGACAGGGAGGTCAGCACACCGGTCGGGTCGGCGGTGAGGAGAAGCGGGCCGACAGGGCTCTCCGCAGTCGTCCAGTGCGTGGTCATCGGGTCTCCAGCTCCCCTGCGGTGCGCAGGTGTTGTACGGCGTAGGAGCGCCAGGGGCGCCAGGTGTCGGGGGCGTTCAGGTCGGGCGGGGCCACGTCGGGGTCGCCGAGGGCGCGGGTGCGGACGACGGCGACGGTACGGGCGTCCATGCCGGGCAGGGCGAGCAGCGCGGTCTGTGCGTCGTCGCGGTCGGCACCGGGGTCCAGGTGGAAGGCGCCGTCGGCGAGGGCGGCGGTGAGCGCGCCGAGGGGGCCCTCGGGCTCGGCCTCCGCGAGGACCGCCGGTTCGGGGAAGAGGTGGGTGAGGCTGCCGCAGGGCGCGTCGAGCGCCTTGCCGTACCGCTGCACGAGCCGCGCGGCCTGTGCCGGGCCGGCCAGCGCACGTACCGCCAGCTCCTCCGGGTCGGCAGCGCCCGGCGACCGCAGCCCCGGCCGGGCCGCGACCAGCGGGGCGAGCCGCGGGTCGGCGCCGAGCCGTTCGTCGACGGCGTACGGATCGGCGTCGAGGTCGAACAGACGCCGCAGCCGCTGCACGGCGGTCGTCAGATCCCGCAGATCGGTGAGGTGGAGCCGGGCGTCGAGCCAGCCGCGGGGCCGCTCCTCGACGGCGACGATCCCGGTGCCGTACGGCAGCCGCAGCGTGCGCCGGTAGGTGCGCTTCCCCTCCGGTCCGCTCACCTCCTCGACGCCGGGCACGGCCTCGTCGGCCAGGAGGTCGAAGACGGCGCCGGACCGGTACGGGCCCCGGTAGGCGAGCCGCAGCGGCACCCCGGCCGCCGGGGTGGCCGTACGGCGGGACGCGGGCGCGGCGTCGCGCAGCCGGCTCGGGGTCTGCGCGTACACGGTGCGGATCGTGTCGTTGAACTGCCGCACGCTGGCGAACCCGGAGGCGAACGCGATCTGGGTGACCGGCAGCTCCGTGGTCTGCAGCAGGACCCGTGCGGTGTGCGAGCGCTGGGCGCGGGCGAGGGCGACGGGCCCGGCGCCGAGTTCCGCGGTGAGCTGCCGCTGGACCTGCCGGGCGCTGTAGCCCAGCCGGTCCGCGAGACCCGCGACGCCCTCCCGGTCGACGACGCCGTCGCCGATCAGCCGCATCGCACGCCCCACGACATCGGCCCGTACGTTCCACTCCGCCGACCCCGGCACGGCGTCCGGACGGCACCGCCGGCAGGCCCGGAACCCGGAACCCTGCGCGGCGGCGGCCGTCGCGAAGAACCGCACATTGCGCCGCTTCGGCGTGACGGCGGGGCAACTGGGCCGACAGTAGATCCCGGTCGTCTCGACGGCGAAGAAGAACTCCCCGTCAAACCGCCCGTCCCGACTCCGCACCGCCTCGTACCTGCTGTCTTCGTCCATCACACAGTCCAGTGTGCGGCCTGGACGGGAGTGTGGCTGGCGGGATTCGGACACGGCGCTCGGGGCGCCCCGTCAGGGGCGCGGGGAACTGCGCGACAAGCCACAGCCCACCCGCACCCGCGAGACGACACAGCGAGGCACCCCAATAGGCGCCCTACCGCACCCTCCCCCGCTTCGCCTCCATCGCGGCCTTGCCTTCAGCACCCCGACGCTTCCAATCCTTCCGAAGCTCCGCACGGACCCGCGCATCGGTCTTGGCCACGATCCGCTGGTTCTCCCGGATCAGCTTCCGGTAACTCTCCAGGCGCCGCTCACCCAGCTCGCCGGAGGCGATCGCGGCGAGCACCGCACACCCCGGCTCCGCCTCATGGGCGCAGTCGTGGAAGCGGCACCGCTCGGCCAGTTCCGCGATCTCGGAGAACACCTGCCCGACACCGCTCTCGGCGTCGAAGAGGCCGACACCGCGCAGCCCCGGGGTGTCGATCAGCACACCGCCGCCCGGGAGGGCGAGGAGGTTGCGGGTGGTCGTCGTGTGACGCCCCTTGCCGTCGACGTCCCGGGCCGCGCGGACGTCCATGACGTCCGCGCCGACCAGGGCGTTCGCAAGGGTCGACTTGCCCGCTCCGGACTGCCCGAGCAGCACGCTCGTACCGCCGGAGACGACCGCGGCGAGGACGTCGAGCCCGTCGCCGTCGTGGGCGCTGACCGTCAGCACCGTTACGCCCGGCGCCGTGGTCTCCACGTCCTGGACGAGATGCGAGAGCGTCACCGCGTCCGGCACGAGGTCGGCCTTGGTGAGCACGACCACGGGCTGCGCCCCGCTCTCCCAGGCGAGCGCGAGGAAGCGCTCGATGCGGCCGAGGTCGAGCTCGACGGCGAGGGACACGGCGACGATCGCGTGGTCGACGTTGGCGGCGAGGATCTGCCCCTCGGACCGCTTGGAGGAGGTGGAGCGCACGAAGGCGGTCCGGCGCGGCAGATACGTGCGGACGTAGCGCGGGTTGCCGCCGGGCTCGACGGCGACCCAGTCCCCGGTGCACACGACCCGCAGCGGGTCGTGGGGCGTGACGAACGCGGTGTCCGCCCGCAGGAGACCGTCCGCGGTGACGACGTCGCACTGCCCGCGGTCGACGCGGACGACCCGCCCGGCCAGCAGTCCTTCGGCGTCGTAGGGGGCGAACTCGTCCGCCCATGCGTCGTCCCAGCCGTAGGGAGCGAGCGCGGTGAAAACAGAGGTGGAAGTCAAGGGTGACCCTTCACAGGGTGGCCCCGGCGAGGAGTGAGGTGGTCAGCCGGCGGCCACGGAGGTGGACTTGATGAACTGAATGCGGGCAGGGCTCATCGCAGAGACAGCCATCGGTCAACACCTCCTCATGCGTGCTCGGTCGACGCCGGAACACGCCCCACCTTAGAGAGGTGCGCTCGCGGACGCCACGGGTTTTTTCGCCGCGCGACAGGACATGGGCACGTTCTGTCAGGAAAGCGCCTTCAGTTGGCAATGTCGCACTACAGGCGCCTGACCTGCGCCTTGCTCCTAATGTTCTTGGTAGGGCCGCCGTACGTCCGCCCACCGCGGATCTCCGGCGCGCACGGGGCGTACGACGTTCGGAGGCGGGTTCCGATTCTGCAAGCATCCGCGACGCGAGGCACGACCGGTCGGAGCCTGAGGGCGTCGAGCTTCGTCGGCCGACGGCAGGAGGTCGCGGAGGTCAAGCGGCTGCTGGCCGCCCACCGGCTGGTGAGCCTGACCGGGCCGGGCGGCGTCGGCAAGACCAGGCTCGCCCTGCACGTCCTGCCCGCCCTGGCGAAGCGGTTCGCCGACGGGTTGCACCTGGTCCAGCTGGCCGGTGTGCGGGACGCCTCGCTGGTGCCGCTCGCTCTGGTCGAGGCGCTGAACATCCGTGATGTGTCGGGACGTTCGCCCGTCGAGGTCCTCGTCGAGCATCTCGGGGAACGCGATCTGCTCCTCGTACTGGACAACTGCGAGCATCTGGCCGACGCCTGCGCGGAGCTCGTCGGGATGTTGCTGGCGCGGACCGCGCGGGTGCGGGTGCTGGCCACCAGCAGACATCCGCTGGGGGTGGCCGGACAACACGTGCTGGAGGTACAGCCGTTGCCCACGCCCGCACCGGGCGAACCGTTGCCCCCGAAGCCCGCCCTGGAGTATCCGGCGCTGGCCCTGTTCGCCGACCGGGCCGCGGACGTGCTGCCCGGGTTCGCGCTCACGGCGGACAACCAGGAGGCTGTGGCCGCCCTGTGCCACCGCCTGGACGGGCTGCCCCTCGCGATCGAGCTGGCCGCGGTCCGGATGCGCGCGCTGGGCGTCCGGCAGGTGCTCGACCGGCTGGACCGGCGGTATCGGCTGCTGACCGACGCCGAGGACGCCCCGGCCCGGCACCGCACCCTGCGGGCGACCGTCGACTGGAGCCACGACCTGTGCACCCCTCAGGAGCGGGCGGTGTGGGCGCACGCCTCGGTGTTCGCCGGAAGCTTCGACCTGGACGCCGTGGAGGAGGTCTGCGCCGGCGCGGGCCTCGACCGGGACGCGACGGTGGACGCCGTCGCCGGGCTGGTCGACAAGTCGCTCCTGGTCCGCGACGGCGACACCGTGCACGCCCGGTACCGGATGCTGGAGTCGATCCGGCACTACGGCCTCGACCGGCTGCGTGAGAGCGGCGCCGGCGCGCAGGAGACGGCCCGCGCACGGGCCCGGGCCCTGTGGAGCCTGGCGCTGATGCTGCTCAGCCAGGGCGACGCGGTCCGGGGCGGGCCGCTCGCCGAGGAGTCGCACGAGCTGGCCCTGCGGCTCGGCGACGGGACCGAGGCCGCCCACACCTTCTTCGGCCGCGGCGGCGCCCTCCTGATCAGCGGCGCCTACGAGCGGGCCCGCGAGGTGTACGAGGAGGCGCTCGCCGAGCCGCCGCGCGAGGGCGAGTCGATGAGCCTGGTCGGCTTCAAGTACGTCGAACTGGCCCATGTCCTCAGCCTCCAGGGCGAGCACGGGCGGGCCATGGCCCTGTGCGCGGAGTTCCGCAGGATCTGCCTGGTCCACGGCGAGCAGTGGATCCACTCGTACCTCCTGCGCATCCTCGCCTTCGCCGAGTGGTCCCAGGGGGACCAGGTGTCGGCCAGGACGCACGCCCGGGAGTGTCTGCGGCTCAAGCGTGCGGTCGGCGACGTGTTCGGGATCGGGATCACGCTGGAACTGCTCGCCGCGGTCCACGCCCGCGCCGGCGAGGGCCGGTCCGCCGCGGTCCTGCTGGGCGCGGCCCGGCGGATCTGGCGGGAGGCCCATGTCGCCCTGGACCGCACCCCGTCCCACGGCCCCGTCCGTGACGAGGCCGAGGAAGACGCCCGTGCGCTGCTGGGCGAGGCGTTCGGGCACGCCCACCGCGAGGGCCTGGAGCTCGCCCTGGACGACGCGGTGGGCTATGCGCTCGGTGAGCGGAGGTCACCCGTCCGCCCGGTGCCCGTCAGTCCGCTCACCCGCCGCGAGGCGGAGGTCGCCGAACTCCTCGGCCAGGGCCTCACCAACCAGCAGATCGCCGACCGGCTGGTCGTCGCGGTACGGACGGCGGAGGGCCATGTGGAGCGGATCCTCGGCAAGTTGGGCTTCACCTCCCGCAGCCAGGTCGCCGTGTGGACCGCGTCGCGCAGCACCACGCGCCCCTGACGACATCCCCGGACCGCATCCGACACGCATTGCACGAAAGGGAACCGGACATGACGGATCACCAGCAGCGGACCACCGCTCCCCTCAAGCATCACGCCGGCATCCACTCCTGCGACGAGGAGTTCCTGACGGTGATGGTGCCGTTCCTCAGGGACGGCATCGCCGCCGAGGACGAACCCGACCCGGTGGCCATCACCACCCCGCGCAAGCTGGACCTGCTGCGCGAGGCGCTCGGCCCCGACGCCCGGCACGTGGACCTCCAGAACTCCGCAGACTGGTACTGCGGGACACCCGCGAACAGCATGGCCACCGCCCTCGACTACTACGTCACGCACGCGGGCCCGACGGGCCGGCTGCACATGGCGGGCGAACCGCTCTGGAACGGCCGCTCGCCACGTCAGATCACCGAGTGGAAGCGGTACGAGGCCCTGGCCACCGAGCTCTTCACCGGAGCCCCGCCCGACCTGATGTGTCTGTACGACACCCGCATCGCACCGCCCGACGTCGTCGAGGCCGCCCGGCACACCCATCCGACCGTGCTGGACCGGCTCGGCGTCCGGCCCAGCCCCCTGTTCACGCAACCCGCCGAGTACGCGACCCGGGACCTCGCCCCGCTGCCCGAACCGCCGCCGGAAGCCGTCGGGGTCCCTCTCGCCGGGGACATGGCCGGCGCCCGCCGGTTCGCGGCGGAGCAGGCGAGGGCCCGCGGCATGACGGGCGAGCGGGCCGACCGTTTCGGGGTGGCCGTGTCCGGGGCAACCGGCTATGCCGCCGCCCAGGGCCTGGACAGCGCGCAGCTGCTGCTGTGGTCGACCCGGGAACGGATCGTCTGCGAACTGCGCACCCCGCACGGCCGTATCACCGACCCGTTCCTCGGCTTCCGGCCGCCCGGCCCCGAGACGGGCCCGGAGGACGGGCTGTGGCAGACCCGTCAGTTCTGCGAGTTCGTGGACCTGAGGTCCGGGGGCGCGGCCGAGGACGGGTGGACGATCCGGATGGAGACGGCGCTGGCGCCTTCGGGGTGACGGACCGGGGGCGACGGACCCGGTGCGCGGAAGCGCGTAGTTTCCCCCGCGACCCGCAGGGCTCGCCGACGGCATGGTGGAGGTCGAGCCGCAGGGTTGAAGGGAAGCGACCATGCCCGACGTCCGTACGCCCGGTCTGTCCCTGGGGGGTGGTTGTACGACGATCCTGGGGCCCGGGCGGTCCTCGGTCCGCCTCGCCCGGGTGGCCGTGCGGACCTGGCTGGCCGAGTACGGGCTCCAGGACCAGGCGGAGATCGCCGAACTGCTGGTCAGCGAGCTCGCCACCAACGCGGTCGTGCACGCCCGGGGCCGCTATCGGCTCACGCTCTGCGTTGCGGCCGGCCGGCTGCGCTGCACGGTCGCGGACGAGGGTCCCGACCTGCCCCGGACACACGTCGAGAGCTCCGACGCGGACAGCGAGAACGGGCGCGGCCTGCTGCTGGTCGACGCGCTCGCCGACCGGTGGGGCAGCGGGTGCGTCGAGGACGGCGTCGGCAACGAGGTGTGGTTCGAGCTGGACACCGCCGGCCCGCACGCCCCGGCAGGCAGTGCGGGCCCGGCACCGGCGGCCGAGCCGAGGTGGTGCCTCCCCGACCGGGCCACGGTGCCGATGCTGCTGCGTCCGACGGATGCCGTCAGGCCTTCGAGCAGCTGTGCCCGTTCAACGTGAAGTCGTACGCCGGGGAGTTCGTGCCCTGCCAGGAGGCGAGGAAGCCGAAGGCGAGGTCGGCGCCCGCGCGCACGGACCTGTTGTAGTCCGCGGCGTCGGCGGTGACACGGGAGCCGTCCTGGGCGTAGCTCGCGTCCCACATCTGGCCGACCTTCTGGCCGTCCTTGAAGGACCAGGCGACGCGCCAGTCGTCGAGGGCCTCGTCGGTGGTGACGGTGACGGTGGCCTGGAAACCGTCGGGCCACTGGTTCACCAGCTCGTACCGGACCTCGCAGGTGGCCGACGCGCTCGTGGCCGGGTTCGGCTTCTCGTCGTCGTGGGCGGCGGAGGAGGTGGTGCCCTGGGGTTCGGGGTCGGGGTTCTTCCTCGCGGAGGTGCTGCCGGCCGCGGACGGTGTGGGCGAGGCCGCCGGCCCGGAGGTCGCGGACGGCGACGGCACGGTGACGCCGGGATCGGCCACCGGCTGACGGTCGGTGGGTACCGAGGCCCCGTCGTCCATGGAGCCGCCCGCCGGCATCATCGAGACGGCGAGGGCCAGCAGCGAGACCAGTACGGCGGTGACGAGCAGTCCGCTGCGCACGACACGCGCCTTGTGCGCGCCGGGGTTCGGCGGACCGGCGTCGGCCGGTTCCGGGCGTCCGGCGCCCAGCCGTACCTCCGCGGCCCGGCGTCTGCGCTCCAGGTACGCGAGGCCGCCCCAGCCGATCACGCCGCCCGCGAGCGCCCCTGGCAGTCCGCCGCCGTGCAGCCGCAGACAGGCGGCGGCCTCGGCGCACTGCACACAGGTGGCGAGGTGCCGGGAGAGGTCCACCGGGGTGTCGGCGTCGGTCGAGCGGGTGACCGCGTCGAGGAGGCGGGCGTAGCTGCGGCACTGCGGGGCCATCGGGGTGTCGAGGTGGTTGCGGTGACTGCGGTCCCGGAACAGGCCGCGCACCTGCGCGAGTTCCTCCGGCAGATGGGCCGGGTCCAGACCGAGCCTGCGGGCCACCACGGACAGCGGCAGCGCCTCCACCTCGACCAGCCACAGCAGATCCGCGTCGTGTTCCTGCATGTCGCGCAGACCGCGCAGGGCGAGCGGGCGCTGCAACGGAGGGCCGGTGTAGCGTGCGGCCTTGTCCGAGTTGAGCCACAGGCGCAGGTCGGGATCGAGCCGGTGACCCTGGCCGGCGGTCTCCCAGGCGGTGGCGGTGGTGCGTACGGCGGTCAGCAGCAAGGGGATCACGGGCAGCCGGGGCGCACGGCGGCCCACGCCTCTGGCGGTGCCGCCGCCGTCGGTGCGGGCCTCGCGCATGCCGAGGGCGAACGCCTCCGTGGCCAGCTGGGTGGCCGCGGTGGAGCCGGCGGTGCAGAGGTCGGCGTAGGAGAGCACGGCGTCCCAGCACTCGGTGAACAGCGCGGCCTCGGCGGCGTCCTGGGGGGTCGGCAGGTCGGGCATCGGACTCCTGCATCGAAAGCGAGGTCAACTCACCTTATTGGCAACGGAGTTGTGGGGAACCTCGCGGCAGTGCACGAGCTTTTCACGGCTTCCACACAACTGACAAGCTCACCATTCAAATCCGGTTACCGGGAGTTCGAGCCCGCCCACACCTCGTTGCCGCTGTTGCGCTTGTTACTCGTGAAGACATACGCAGAAAAGGCCCGGCCGACTCGATCCGGACCCTGACTGCTTCATCGGCTCTCGCCGCGACTACACCTCGGCGGGCTCCTGCGCCGGGAGGCTGTCCATGAACGAGCTCACGGAGAAGACGGCGCGGCCGGGCCCGGGCTCGCCGTATCCGGGGGGCGAGGAGAGACCGAAGTCCTCCATCGTCTGGCGATAGGCCTGCAGCAGCCGGATGTGGTACTCCAGCGGCGCGCCCTGCGGGTTGGCCTTGCCGAGCGGGGTGGTCGGCTCGGGGCACCAGGTGGTGAAGCGGGGCGTGATGCCCTGCGACATGAAGAAGCGCAGCCCCTCGGTGGTGGACGCGATGGCCTCGTCGACGGTCTTGAAGCCGAAGGGCTCGGCCATCTCCACGCCCGCCACGAAGTTGGGGATCACATTGCGCGCGCCGAAGATCTCCGCCGAGTCGAGGATCCGCTTGTGCCACTCGTCGCGGCCGACGTAGCGCTCCTTGCCGGGGCAGTGGAGCTTGAAGAGGTACTCGTCCCACACCTCGTAGTTGGGGTGGTAGATCTGCACGCCGTAGTCCTTGAAGCGCTGCACGTCGTCGCGCGGCAGCGCCTGGGCGACGACCTTGCCGATCCAGCGGCCCGGGAAGCGCTCCTCGATGGCCTTGGCGTAGTGGCCGTAGAAGTCGGCCTCGTCGCGTCCGGCCACCGTCTTGGTGATCGCGCCGCCGGTGAGGGTGTAGGCGGTGGAGGTCTTCGCGGTGTCGTACCGGTCGATGATCTCCAGGGCTTCGAGGACCTCCTCGACGTCCTTGACGCCCGTGTACGGGCGCCCGGCGGCCTTGTGCTGGCGCCAGTTGTGGTTGATGTCGCAGTACTGGCACTCCTCCTTGGCGCCGAAGTACTGGCAGACCCGGAAGACGGTCAGGTAGATGAGGTAGCCCCACTGGATGGTGGGGGCGACCTCCATGACGGACTTCCCGTTGGAGAGCTTGTGCTTGTAGTACTCCGGCATCGGCGGCACACCGACGTCGGCGATGCGCTTGCCGTCGAGGTAGAGGCCGAGCACGCCCTCCTCGTCGGCGGCGACGCGGTACGGCGACGACGGGTTCACGCGCACGGAGACGACGGTGCGGCGCAGGTCGTACGGACCGCCCGTGAGGATGATCTCCTCCGGCGGCCGCCGCAGCGCGGCCTCGCCGAGCTCGGGCAGGGTGCCGTGGTCGAAGGAGAAGATGAAGTACGACTTCGGCTTGACCTCACCACCCTCGTTGTCGCTGAGCGCGGACGGATCGAAGGCCACCCCGCCGCGCAGCAGGTCCTCCTTGAAGACGGCTTCCCGCGGTACGTGCGGGAATCGCTCCATCAGATCTTCGACCAGTGCGGTGCGGCTGCCCATCCGTAATCTCCTCCCGGCTCAGGCGTTCGACTCCTCACGTTATGCCCCCGCCCGCCCGTCACGCGTACCGGGTCCCCTCGCGCCGCGCGATGTGTTCAGGTACGGGCGTTTCGTCCTGCAGTACGGGATCACCGACGGGCGCTCCCCACACCGAGGTCAGCGGCAGGGTCCCGGCCCAGAGACCGAGCTGCGCGTCGGGTCCGTCGCCGTCGTCCGGCGGGCCGGTGCGGATCTTGACCGAGGCCTCTTCGAGGGAGAGGGCGAGGACAGTGGTGGCGGCGAGTTCCTTGCGGCTCGGGCTTCGGGCGTACGACCACTGCCCCGGGGTCGCCTGGTCGGTGAGCCGGCGCAGGCCCGCCAGCTTCTCCTCGGGGTCGGTGACCTTGCGGGCCTCGCCGTGGATCATCGCGCTGCGGTAGTTCACGCCGTGCTCGAAGACGGACCGGGCGAGGACCAGTCCGTCGACGTGCGTGACCGTGACGCAGACGGAGGTGCCGCCGGAGAGACTGCGGCTCGCCACCGAGCC
This sequence comes from Streptomyces sp. NBC_00019, assembly GCF_045041015.1. Classification (NCBI taxonomy): domain Bacteria; kingdom Bacillati; phylum Actinomycetota; class Actinomycetes; order Kitasatosporales; family Streptomycetaceae; genus Streptomyces; species Streptomyces sp. NBC_00019. The sequence continues at coordinate 8,144,680 of NZ_CP108302.1, read as the reverse complement.
ATGGAGGTAGAGCTGCCGGTCGTCCCGCCCGTAGACGGTCGGGACGACCAGCGGCCGGCCCTCGATCACCACACCCAGGTGACAGACGAAGCCCGCGTCGAGGATGGCGTTCAGGTCGGCGCGGTCGAGGCTGCCCTGGTCGCGCAGGCGGCGGTGGCGGGTGCGGTCGGTCTCGGGGAGCGGGTCTAGCGTCATGACGGTCGAAGCTACTGATATCGCTGCTTTATCGCCAGACATTTATCGATACCCATACCGAAAGGCTTATCCGGCTACGAAATCCGCACCTCCTCAGGCGCCGTGCTCCAGCGCCGCCAGCTCCACCGGATACGCCGGTCCGCCACCGGTCGCGAGCCGCTCCGCCTCCTCGACCACCGCCGTGCCGAGCCGGCCCAGCTCATTGCCCTGGGAGCCCGCGAGGTGCGGGGTGACGAAGGCGTTGGGGAGGTCGTAGAGGGGCGAGTCGGCGGGGAGCGGTTCGGGGTCGGTCACGTCGAGGACCGCGCTGAGGCGGCCGGCGCGGAGCTCGGCGACCAGGGCGTCGTGGTCGACGAGGCCGCCGCGCGCGGTGTTGACGAGGACCGCCCCGTCGGGCATCAGGGACAGCTCACGGCGGCCGATGAGGTGATGCGTCTCGGGGGTCTCCGGGGCGTGGACCGTGACGATCTCCGAACCCCGCAGCAGCTCGTCCAGCTCCAGGAGGGGCACGCCGAGTCGGGCCGCCTGCGCCTCGGTGACGTACGGGTCGGTGAGCACGGGCCGCAGGTCGAAGGGGCGCAGGAGTTCCAGGACACGGCGGCCGATGCGGGAGGCGCCGATGACACCGACCCGGCGGCCGTGGTTGCCGATGCCGGGGACGATCCCCCAGCCGGGATGGGCCCGTGAGGTGCGCAGACGCTCACGGGCGACGAAGAGGTCCTTCCCGGCGAGGAGGATCATGGCGAGGGTGTACTCGGCGACAGGAAGCGCGTTGGCGTCGGCGGCCGAGGAGACCTCGATGCCACGGCGCCAGATGTCCGGCGTGGCGAAGCCCTTGACCGAGCCGGCGGAGTGCAGGATCGCCCGCAGTCCGGGTGCGGCGTCGAGGACCGTCGCGTCGATGCGGGGGCAGCCCCAGCCGGTCACGAGGATCTCGGTGCGGGCCAGCGTCTCCTTGACGCGCGGGTCGGTGAAGTCCTCGGCCACGAGATCCGGGTCGATGTCCACCGCCTCCCGCAGCCGCTCCAGCACCTCCGACGGGAAGACGTGCGGCAGGTTGGCGGCGGTCATGGCGAACAGCGCCTGGGGACGCTCGGGCAAGGTGGTGACCCCCGGTCGAGGAAAACGGATAGAAACCGCTCTCTAAGTTAGGTGGCGGCGGATGAGAGGGTCAACGCAGAGGCATGCCGGCGAGGGCCGGCGTTCCAGGGAAGGGACGACAGGGATGACGGAGACGGTCACCAACTGGGCGGGCAACATCACGTACGGCGCGAAGGAGCTGCACCGCCCGTACTCGCTCGACAAGCTGAGTGCCCTCGTGGCCGGGAGCGCGAAGGTGCGGGTACTGGGCAGCGGGCACTCCTTCAACGAGATCGCCGAACCGGGCCCCGACGGCGTCCTGCTGTCGATCGCCGGGCTCCCTGCGGTCCTCGACGTGGACGCCGCGGCCCGTACGGTGCGGGTCGGGGGTGGCGTCCGGTACGCGGAGCTCGCCCGCGCGGTCCACGCCCAGGGGCTCGCGCTGCCCAACATGGCTTCGCTGCCGCACATCTCGGTGGCGGGGTCGGTCGCGACGGGGACGCACGGCTCGGGTGTGGGCAACGGTCCGCTGGGCTCGGCGGTGCGGGAGGTGGAGCTGGTCGTCGCCGACGGGTCGAGGGTGACGATCGGACGGGACGACGAGCGCTTCGGCGGTGCCGTGACCTCGCTCGGCGCCCTGGGTGTCGTCACCGCACTCACCCTGGACCTGGAGCCTGCCTACGAAGTCGAGCAGCATGTGTTCACCGAACTGCCGCTGGAGGGGCTGGACTTCGAGACGTTCTCGGCGATCATGTCGGCCGCGTACAGCGTCAGCCTCTTCACGGACTGGCGGGAGCCGGGCTTCAGGCAGGTGTGGCTGAAGCGGCGGGTGGATCAGCCACTCGACCAATTCACCTGGGCCGCGCCCGCCACCGAGAAACTGCACCCGGTGCCGGGGATGCCAGCGGTCAACTGCACCGAGCAGTTCGGGGTGCCGGGGCCCTGGCATGAGCGGCTGCCGCACTTCCGGGCGGAGTTCACACCGAGCAGCGGGGCGGAGCTGCAGTCGGAGTATCTGTTGCCGCGGCCGTATGCCGTCGACGCGTTGTATGCAATCGACGGTATTCGGGAGACGGTCGCCGGCGTACTGCAGACCTGCGAGGTGCGTACGGTCGCCGCCGACGAGCAGTGGCTGAGCCCGTCGTACGGACGCGACACGGTGGCGCTGCACTTCACCTGGATCGAGGACACCGCGGCCGTACTGCCGGTGGTGCGACGGCTGGAGGAGGTGCTCGACGGCTTCGAGCCGCGGCCGCACTGGGGGAAGGTCTTCACCACGCCGGGCAAGGTCCTGCGCGGCCGCTATCCCAGGCTGGACGACTTCCGGGCGCTCGCCGACGGTCTGGACAGTGAGGCAAAATTCGCCAACGCCTTCGTCCGGGACGTGCTGGCCGACTGACTTTATAAAGCCCCTTTCCTAACCCCTTGTCGAAAGTCCCCGGCAGCCCATAGCCTTGCGCCGCGCCGGTGCCGATGCCGTCCCGGCGTGAGCCGAAGGGACGGGGGCAACCCGGTGAAGCGCACCTCACGTGACATCCGCACCGCGAACCGCTACGAGGTGCTGCGCCAGATCATCGCCGCGTCGCCCACCTCCCGGCAGGAGCTGGCGGCCGCCACCGGGCTCAGCCTGGCCACGGTCGCCACGCTCGTCGGCGAGCTGCTCGACCTCTCGATGATCACGGAGGTCGGGTTCGAGGACTCGGCGGGAGGCCGCCCCCGGGGACTCGTCGCGGTCAACGCGTCGGGGGGCGCGTTGATCGGTGTCGACATCGCGGAGACCTACGTCCATGTCGAGCTGTTCGACCTCGGGCTGAACGTGCTGGCCCGCGCCGAGGAGGACGTCCGCCCGGGTGAGAGCCTCCCCGAACAGGTCGTCGGCCATGTCGCCGCGGTCGTGGGCCAGGTGGTCGCGCAGGCCGGCATCGAGGGCGCCCGTGTCCTCGGTGTCGGGGTGAGCGTGCCGGGTCAGGTGGACCGGGACACCGGGTTCTCCGAGTACGCGCCCAACTGGGACTGGCACGACGTGCCGCTGCTCGACCTGCTCACCGAGCACATCGCCTACCCGCTGTACCTGGACAATCCGCTGCGCGCCTCCGCGGTGGCCGAGCTGTGGTTCGGGGCCGCGCGCGGACGCGGGAACGCCGTGGTGGTGAACCTCGGCACCGGCGTGGGCGCCGGGCTCGTGCTCGGCGGCGGACTGCACCGCGGGGTCAGCAACAGCGCCGGCGAGTGGGGCCACACCACGATCGTCCTGGACGGCCGGGTGTGCCGCTGCGGCAAGCACGGCTGTGTGGAGGCGTACGTCGGCGCGTCCGGGATCATGCTGAATCTGCGGGAGTTGAGTCCCGACAGCCCGCTGCTGCACCAGGACGACCAGACGGCCACCATCGCCGCCCTGGCCGAGGGCCTGCGGCAGAACGATCCGGTGGCGGTCAACACGCTCCGCGACACCGTCCGTTACCTCGGCGCCGGGATCGCCAACCTGGTCAACCTGTTCAATCCCGAGGTGATCGTGCTCAGCAGCTGGGTCGCGGCCGCCCTCGGCGAGTCCCTGGTCGAGGAGGTGCGCGAGGCCGTCGCCCGGCACGCGCTGCCCCGGCCGATGGCCGCCACCGAGATCGTCCTCTCCCCGATCCCCACGGATCCGGTGTGCCTGGGCGCGGCGACGTTCGCGCTCGAGGGCGCCCTCCAGTCGGTCGGCCAGAAGTCGCCGAAACGCACCACCGTGCCCGCGAGGGCCAAGACGCACAACCCGCGTTAGCCCGAGCCTGTCCCGGCAGTGGGCCGTAAGGCCTGGAAGGCAGTAACTCGCAGTACCTGAAGGGAGGTTGCGGGCCGCCGGTGCGGCGGCCCGTGACCCGTGACGTCCGGTATCCCGAACGCTCCGCAACGCTTCGAACAGACTTCGTCCAACCCCTTGCCGAAGCCTTAGCCGAAGGTTAACGTCCCGCACCGCGACACCATTTGAGCCACCTGGCGCTGAGCCGCTTCAGGCATTGGGCGCAGAGCCGCAGCCGTACTCGAGACAAGGACGTCAGCATGTCGGCAATGAGAAACGTCAACTGGGACCGCCGTACCGTTCTTCGGGCCGCCATGGGTATGGCCGCCGCCGGCGGACTGGCCGCGTGCGGGGGCAACACCGGACGCAGCAGCTCCGGCGAGGGCCTCACGCAGTACTTCCACGCGTACGGCGAGGCGGGCACCGAGCAGGCCATCAAGCGGTACGCGAAGGCCTACAAGGAAGCCGACATCACCACCCAGTGGATCACCGGCTCCAACTTCGAGAACAAGCTGTTCCCGGCTCTGCTCACCAAGAACGCGCCTGACGTCTTCGAGTTCCACCCGCAGCTCCAGATGGTGACGAGCGGCCAGGTGGCGGACCTGAGCGACATCATCAACCCGGTCAAGGACGACTTCAACCCGGCCGACATCGCCTCGCACACGGTCGACGGGAAGATATACGGCGTCCGGATGATCGACGACCCGCAGTTCTTCTACTACCGGCCCTCGCTCTTCGAGAAGGCCAAGGTCGAGGTCCCCCAGACGCTGGAGGAGCTGATCGAGGTCATCGACAAGCTCACCACGAGCAAGGTCAAGGGCGCCTTCCTCGGCAACGACATCACCCCCGTCCAGTCCCCGCTGATCTGGTCGGCCGGCGCGGACACCCTCAACGACAAGAACGAGATCGCCTACCACACGGACGCCGTGGCGGACGGTCTGAGCCAGCTGCGCAAGCTGTTCACCAGCGGCAACCTGCTCCTGGACGCCCCGGCCGACTGGTGGGACCCCTCGGCCTTCACCCAGGGCCTGACCGCGATCCAGTGGTGCGGCATGTGGGCCATGCCGGTGATCCAGAAGGCGCTCGGCGACGACGTCGGCATCTTCCCCTTCCCGAAGGTCGGCGACTCCGGCAAGTTCTCGGTCACCAACGGCGGCTGGTCGATGTTCGTCAACGCCAAGAGCAAGAACCTCGACGCGGCCAAGGAATACGTCAAGTGGCTGTGGATCGACCAGAAGGAGTACCAGGAGGACTGGGCGCTGTCCTACGGCTTCCACATCCCGCCGCGCACCTCGATCGCGCAGTCGGCCACCAAGCTCAAGTCGGGTCTGCCGGCCGAGGGCGTCAAGCTCTTCAGTGAGTACGGGCACTTCGACAACATCGCCTGGACGCAGGCGATGATCGCCTCGGTGAACGACGTGATCGCCAACTCCGTGCGCAAGGGCGGCAGTCCGGAGGCCGCGCTCGACGCCTGCGACAAGAAGGTCAACGCAGAGCTCAAGAAGCTCTTCGGATAGGCCGGCGGGCGAACCTCGACATGTCGACCACCACCAAGCTCGACCTCACGGACGCCGCCCCGGCCAAGCCTGAAAAGGCGCGGCCGCGGCGGAGTCTGCGGGCCAACAGCACCCTCAACTTCTGGCTCTTCACCAGCCCCTTCCTGATCGGCCTGGTGATCTTCGTCTTCGTGCCGATGGGCTGGAGCATCTACCTCAGCTTCTTCGAGGCACGCTTCACCGTCTCGCCGAGCGAGTTCATCGGCCTCGACAACTACAAGGCGATCCTGGACAACCCGGACTTCACGGGGTCCCTGGTCACCTTCACCGTCTTCGCCGCGTTCATCGTGCCCACCACGTGGGGGCTCTCGCTGGGCCTGGCGCTGCTGGTGCACCGGCTGACGTTCATGAAGGCGTTCTTCCGGTCGGTGTTCTTCATCCCGACCGCGGTCTCCTACGTGGCCGCGGCGCTGATCTGGAAGATGTCCATCTTCAACGGCGTCCGCTTCGGTCTGGCGAACACCGTCATCGGCTGGTTCGGCGTCGACAACACCGCCTGGCTGGCCAACCCCGACCCGCCCTGGTACTGGCTGGTCATCGTGACGCTGCGGCTGTGGCTCCAGGCCGGCTTCTACATGATCCTGTTCCTGGCGGCGCTCCAGAACATCCCGGCGGAGCTCTACGAGGCCGCCTCGATCGACGGCGCCAAGCCGGGCTGGCAGACCTTCCGGTACATCACCCTGCCCCAGCTGCGGGCCACCTCGACCGCGGTGATCCTGCTGCTGCTGATCGCCGCCTACCAGGCCTTCGACGAGTTCTGGAACCTGCTCAGCAAGGCGACCTGGGGCCAACCACCCCTCGTGGAGCTGTACAAGACCGCCCTCGGCGAAAGCCAGGACTACGGCCAGGGCAGCGCCGGTGCCGTCATCCTGACCTTGCTCATCCTCGTGATCACCCTGCTCCAGGGCCGGATCATGGGCTTCGGAAGGGGTGAGGAGTCCAAGTGACCACCACCGCACCTGACGTCACGAAGACCCCCCGCAAGAAGCGCGGGGGCAAGGTCATCGGCAACACCGGGCTCTACATCGCCACCGGTGTCGCGGCCCTGCTCTTCCTGGTCCCGTTCTATCTGATCGTCCGCAACGCCCTGATGACGGACCAGGAGATCACGGGCGAGAACTGGAAGTGGCTCCCCACCGACATCCAGTGGGGCAACATCACCGAACCGTTCAACGACGAGACCGTCGACTTCGGCCGGGCCCTGTGGAACTCCTGGGTCGTCGCCGTCCTGCACACCAGCGGCATCCTGCTGATCTGCTCGCTCGCCGGCTACGGCCTCGCCCGCATCCCGTACCGGCACGCCAACAAGGTCTTCTACGCCGTCCTGGTCACCCTGATGATCCCGACGGCCGTCACCTTCGTGCCGAGCTTCGTGCTGGTGTCGTCGCTGGGCTGGGTGGACACCTACCGCGGTCTCATCATTCCGGGCCTGTTCAGTGGTTTCACCTGCTTCCTGTTCCGGCAGTACTTCCTGGGGTTCCCCAAGGAGCTGGAGGAGGCGGCACGCGTGGACGGACTCTCGTACTGGGGGGCGTACTGGCGGGTCGTCGTGCCCAACTCGCTGAACTTCTTCGCGGCGATGGCCACGATCACGTTCATCAGCGGCTGGAACTCCTTCCTGTGGCCCCTGGTCATCGGCCAGGACCCGAGCTCCTGGACCATTCAGGTGGCCCTGTCCTCGTACATGACCAACCAGACCGTCAACTACCACCTGATCTTCATGGCCACGGCCATTTCCATCCTGCCCCTGTTGCTCGTGTTCCTCTTCCTCCAGCGCTGGCTGGTGCAGGGGATCGCGCAGACCGGCATCAAGGGCTGACAGCTTTCTTCTCAAGACCTGGAGACCGATGTCTTTCCGCACCACCACGGACGTCGACTACGTGGAGGACGTATCGCCCGGTAGCGGGGCCCTGCCGCCCCGCGCCTGGTATGCGTCCTCGGACGCCAAGTCCCTGTCGCTGAACGGCAGCTGGCGGCTGCGCGTGTCACCGACGATCGACGCCGAGGACGACTCGTTCGCCGATGAGGGCTACGACGCAGGGGACTGGGCCGAGGTCCAGGTCCCCGGGCACTGGGTCCTCCAGGGGCACGGCTCGCCCATCTACACGAACCATCTGTACCCCTTCCCGGTGGACCCGCCGCACGTCCCGACGGAGAACCCGACCGGCGACCATCTGCGCGTCTTCGACCTCCCCGAGGGCTGGCCCGCCCTGTCCGAGGGCGGGGCCGTCATCCGCTTCGACGGCGTCGAGTCCTGCGCCCGGGTGTGGCTGAACGGCACGGACATCGGCGAGTTCAAGGGCTCGCGGATTCCCCATGAGTTCGCGGTGGGGCATCTGCTGAAGCCGAAGGGCAACGTCCTCGCGGTCCGCGTCCACCAGTGGTCGGCCGGCTCCTACCTGGAGGACCAGGACCAGTGGTGGCTGCCCGGCATCTTCCGTGACGTCACACTGCTGCACCGCCCGGCGGGCAGCGTCCTGGACTTCTTCGTGCACGCCGACTACGACCACGTCACGGGCGAGGGCACCCTGCGCGTCGACTCCGACGTCGACGGGCGGGTTACCGTGCCCGCCCTGGACATCGATGTCGCGACCGGCGAGCCGGTGACGGTCGCCGTGGAGCCGTGGAACGCCGAGACACCCCGGCTGTACGACGGCGAGCTGGTCACCGAGGGTGAGCGGGTCCCGCTGCGCATCGGTTTCCGCACGATCGTCCTGGAAGACGGTCTCCTCAAGGTCAACGGCAAGGCGATCCTCTTCAAGGGCGTCAACCGGCACGAGTGGCACCCTACGAAGGGACGCGCGCTCGACCTGGAGACCATGCGCGAGGACGTGCTGCTGATGAAGCGGCACAACCTCAACGCGGTGCGCACCTCCCACTACCCGCCGCACCCGGCCTTCCTGGACCTGTGCGACGAGTACGGCCTGTGGGTCATCGACGAGTGCGACCTGGAGACCCACGGCTTCACCGAGCAGGACTGGCGGGACAACCCGGTCGACGACGACCGCTGGACCCCGGCTCTCCTCGACCGCGCGGCCCGCATGGTCGAGCGCGACAAGAACCACCCCTCGATCGTCTTCTGGTCGCTGGGCAACGAGGCCGGCACCGGCCGCGGCCTCACCGCGATGGCCGAGTGGATCCACGGCCGGGACTCCTCGCGCCTCGTGCACTACGAGGGCGACTGGAACTGCCGTGACACGGACGTCTATTCACGGATGTACGCCAACCACGCCGAGGTCGAGCAGATCGGCAAGGAGCTCGACGGGGGCACCCACAAGCGCCGTCAACTGCCCTTCATCCAGTGCGAGTACGGGCACGCGATGGGCAACGGCCCCGGCGGACTCGCCGACTACCAGGCGCTGTTCGACGGGTACGACCGGCTCCAGGGCGGCTTCATCTGGGAGTGGATCGACCACGGCATCAAGCACCCCGAGCTGGGCTACGCCTACGGCGGCGACTTCGGCGAGGAGCTGCACGACGGCAACTTCGTCTGCGACGGCCTGATCTTCCCCGACCGCACGCCCTCCCCCGGCCTGGTCGAGTACAAGAAGGTCATCGAGCCGGTCCGTATCGAGAGCGACGGCGCCGACGGCACCGTGCGGGTGACCAACAAGTACGACTTCGCCGACCTGTCGGCGCTGGCCTTCGAGTGGTCGTACCAGGTCGAGGGCGAGACGGTGGAGTCCGGCTCACTGTCGGTGCCCGCGCTGAAGCCCGGTGAGACGGCGGAGGTGAAGCTGCCGGAGCCGCCCGCGGACCACCGGGGCGCGGAGACGCAGTGGACCGTGCGGGCGCTGCTGGCGCAGGACACCTCGTGGGGGCCGGCGGGCCATGTGGTGGCGTGGGGCCAGTTCCCGGTCGCCGCCCGCCCGTTGCCGTCCGTCGCGCCCACCGAGGGGCCCGTGCGCGGCGAGGGGCAGATCACGCTCGGCCCGGCCTCCTTCGACGCCCGCACCGGTGTGCTGCGGTCGGTCGGCGGGGTGTCGGTCGAGGGCCTGCGGCTGGACGTGTGGCGGGCGACGACGGACAACGACGAGGGCGCCGAGTGGCAGACGGACACCCGGTACGGGGTGCTGTGGCGGGCGCTCGGCCTGCACCGGATGCAGCACCGGCTGGACGCGGTGGAGCTGTCCGACGACGCGCTGACCGTGCGGACCCGGGTGTCCCCGGCCGCCCGCGAGGTGGGTCTGGCCACGGTGTACCGCTGGACCTCCGACGGCGACAAGCTGAAGCTGACGGTGTCCGTGGCGCCCGAGGGCGACTGGACGGTGCCGCTGCCCCGCCTGGGCATCCGGCTCGGGCTCGCCGAGGCGGACGCGGTGCGGTGGTTCGGCGGCGGTCCCGGTGAGGCGTATCCGGACAGCCGGACGGCGTCGACCGTCGGCCGTTGGCAGTCGACTGTGGACGGTCTCCAGACGCCGTACGTGCGCCCGCAGGAGAACGGTGCCCGTGCCGACGTCCGCTGGGCGGAGATCGGCGGTCTGCGGATCGAGGGCGACCCGGAGTTCTGGTTCACCGCCCGCCGCTGGACGACCGAGCAGCTGGACGCGGCCACCCACCGCACCGACCTCACCCCCGGCGAGACGGTCTGGGTCAACCTCGACCACGGCCAGCACGGCGTCGGCTCGCAGTCCTGCGGACCGGGCCCGCTGCCGCAGTACCACCTGAAGGCGGAGCCGGCGCAGTTCTCGTTCGTGTTCTCGACCGCCAAGTAAGAGATCCGTTAATCGATTGACTGATTGATCGACATTCCGACAGTGTCGGAACGTCGCCAGCGGCCGGTCGGCATCCATGCCGACCGGCCACAATTCTGTTTGCGCACAAAGGAGTTGATGCCACTTGGTTGGCAGCATCGAGGTCCGCGGACTGTCCCGCACCTTCCACACCACCGTCCGCCGACCGGGCTTCACCGGCGCGGTCCGTTCCCTGGTCAACCCGGAGCGGGTCGCCAAGCACGCCGTCACCGACATCACCTTCGACGTGTCCCCGGGCGAACTCCTCGCCCTGCTGGGCCCGAACGGTGCCGGCAAGTCCACCACCATCAAGATGCTCACCGGCATCCTCACCCCCACCGCCGGCCAGGCCCGGGTCGCGGGCGTGGTGCCCTACGAGGAACGCGAGCGCAACGCCCGCAACATCGGCGCGGTGTTCGGCCAGCGCACCCAGCTGTGGTGGGACCTGCCCGTGCGTGAGTCGTTCGCGATCCTGCGGGACATCTACGAGGTGCCGAAGGCCGAACACGCCGCCCGTCTCAAGGAGTTCGACGACCTCCTGGACCTGTCGTCGTTCTGGGACACCCGGGTGCGCCACCTCTCGCTCGGCCAGCGCGTCCGCAGCGACCTCGCCGCCGCCCTGCTCCACGATCCGCCGGTCGTCTTCCTCGACGAGCCCACCATCGGCATGGACGTGGTCGTCAAGGAGCAGGTCCGGGAGTTCCTCAGACACCAGGTCGAGGAGCGCGGCCGCACGGTCCTGCTCACCACCCACGACATGACGGAGGTCGAGCGGCTCGCCGAGCGGGTCGTCCTCGTCAACCACGGCCGACTCGTCCTCGACGGCTCCCTCGACGAGATCCGCCGCAAGTTCGGCTCGACCTGGCAGGTGCGGGCCACCCTCGCCGACCCGCACGCCGAGATCGTCCCGCTGCCGGGCATCACGCTGCTTCAGCAGACGGGCCCACGCCTCGTGTTCGGCCCGGACGGCGTCGACGCACCGACCGTGCACCAGGCGCTGAAGGCCGTCATCGAGCGGTACGAGGTGACGGACATCGCGCTCGACGAGGCGGACCTCGAGGACGTGATGCGGGCCGCCTACGTCCATGCGGAAGGGGTCTGACATGGCGGCGATCCACGCCTGGCGCGCCGCCCGCGTCACTCCCCTCGGCGAACTGCACACCCCGCCCCGTATGACGGCCGCCCTGCTCCGCCTGACCGTGCAGATCGTGCTGGTGGCGTCCCTGTGGCACGGCCTGTACCAGAACACCGGCACCACGGCGGGACTCGACCGCGACCAGGCGGTGACCTACGCGGTCCTGGCCGTACTGGCCTCCCGGCTGCGGGAGTTGGACCAGTACGCGGGCCGCGACACCGTCCTGCAGCACATGCACTTCGGCACGATCATCTACTGGTACCTGCGCCCGCTGAAGCCCCAGCGGTACTACGCCCTGCGCGCGTTCGGCGAGCAGCTCTACGGCCTGGCCTGGGCGCTGGGCGGTTACGCGGTCTGTCTGGCCCTCGGGGTCGTCGAGCCGCCCGGGTCCGCCGCCGTGGCGGGGGTGTTCGCGCTCAGTCTGCTGCTGGGCCAGTGGGTCCTGTACTACGTCATGCTCGTCATCGACCAGCTGTGCTTCTGGACCCTGCGCAACGGCGCCGCGATGCTCATCCTGATCTTCGCGCAGAACCTTCTGGCGGGTGTGTACGCGCCGCTGTGGTTCTTCCCCGACTGGTTCATCACGTTGAGCACGTTCCTGCCGTTCCAGGCGACGCTGAGCGTGCCCCTGTCGATCTACATCGGCCGGATCGAACTGTCGGACGCCGCACTCCAGTTGGCGATCCAGGCCGCCTGGATCCTCGCGCTGGCCCTGTTCACCCGTCTGCTGTGGCGGCGGGCCGCCCGCCGTGTCATCTCCCAAGGAGGCTGATGCCTATGAATGCCGTCCGGATCGCGTGGCGCATCACGCGTCTCAACTTCCGTGCCCAGCTGGAGTACCGCTCCGAGTTCCTGATGATGATCGCGATCGGCGCGGTCTGGCAGGTGTCCGTGATCGTGTTCGCGACGGTGCTGCTCACCCGGTTCACCGGGATGGGCGGCTGGGACAGCTCGGACGTGCTGCTGATCCCGGCGACACGGATGCTGGCGCACGGCCTGTTCGTGCTGTTCCTCGGCCGGGTGCACGGTCTGGGCCGGCGCATCCAGGAGGGGGTCATCGACACCTATCTGGTCCGCCCGATGCCGGTCTACCGCCAGCTCCAGCTCTCCTACTTCCCGACCAACGCGATCGGCGACCTGACGGTGGCCGCGGGCCTGATGGCGGGCGCGCTCAGCCGCAGCGACCTGGACTGGACGGCGGGCCGGATCTCGTACCTGGTCGTGGCCGTGCTCGGCGGTCTGCTCCTGGAGGCGGCCCTGTTCACGCTGGTGGCCTGCGCGTCGCTGCGTTTCCCGGCCGCCGACTACTGGGGGCGCTGGCTGGAGGAGCTCCTCGGCACCTTCGGCAGCTACCCGCTCAACGTGCTGCCCAGGGCGGTGGGCGGCCTCCTGACGTACGGCCTCCCGCTCGCGTTCGTCGCCTACTTCCCGACCGCCGTGCTCACCGGCCACGACACCGGCGTCCCGTACTGGCTGGCCGCGGCCTCGCCGCTGCTGGGGGCGCTGGCGTACCTCGGGTCGCGCCGGCTGTGGCGGTGGAGCCTGCGGCACTACACCGGTGTGAACGGGTGATCGTCCACCACTACGCTCGCCGGGATGGACGACTATCAGGAGAAGGTGCGGAAGCACGCCGCCGAGGGGGTCGTCTGGTCCCGGCTCGCCGGGCTGCTGCCGGGCGCGGAGGACGTGGATCCGGTCCAGGGGGCCTGGGACATCGGCGAGCAGGAGGCCGGCCTCTTCCACCTGGTGGACCGGCTGTTCGAGCTGGAGCTGTCCGTGGACGACCGGACACGGGCCGAACTCGCGGCGATGGCCTCGCAGTGGGGGGTGTGGGACCAGCTCGCCACGGACATCGTCGATCTCCCCGGTTTCCAGGGGAAGTTGCGGGTGGTCGAAGGCCTGGAGCCGGTCGAACGGGGCGACATGGCTCTGGTGCCGTGGATGAGGTGCGAGCCGTGCGGCCGCATTCTGGCCCTGGAGCACCGGCACGAGTCGTGGGGCGCCCTGTCGGCCTCGCCGGTGTCGTACATCGTGTCCGTCCCCGACGCCACGGGCTCCCAGTTCGTGTTCGACGCCGAGGAGCAGGACGCGGTGTGGCGTGCCCTGGACAGGCTGACGGCGACGTGTGACCCCAGCCCCCGGGAGTAGCCGTGCCACCAGGGCCTGTCCGGCGGATCACGCCGGACAGGCCCTGGTGCGGTGGTGTCGCCGAGCGGGCGGCTATCCCGCGCCGGGCGCCGTCGCCGCCAGGTCCGGAGGCGGCGAGGTCGGTGCGCGCCTTCGCCATCGCGGCCCTGACCTCGGGCCGGGTCAGATCCTGGTCGGAGTGGAAGATGACGTTCGAGGTGGAGACGGTCTCCTGCGGGAACTTGTCCTCCAGGGCCTCGGCCGCCTTCTGCGACTCGACGCCGGGCAGCTTGAAGGTCTCGTCCGCGGTGCCGCCGTAGGACTGGTTGAGCAGGAAGGCGGCGGCCGCGATCGCGATCCACGTCAGGATGACGCGCCAGGGGTGCCGGCCGGAGAAGTGTCCGATCCGGTAGAGCAGTCGGGACATGGGGTGCCTCTCACGTTTCGGTGGCGAGGGTGGGGCTGGGGTGCGCGGGTGGCTCCACGGCGCCGGGCGGGGCCTTGGCGGTCCAGAAGCGCCGGTGGGCGAGGACCAGGCCGAGGGCGACCGCGCACCAGACGACGACGTAGAGCCAGGTCTCGCGGGTCGCGTCCGCGCCGGACGGCCACAGGTCCTCGGTGTTGATGCTGCCTTCGGTGGCATGGGCCAGCAGGGTCAACAGGGCGCTGCCGCTTGTCTGGTTGAAGAGCCAGCCGTACCAGAAGGTGACGGCCACGGTGGTCAGCGCCTCGTAGGGCTCCAGGCCGAAGGACGAGACGAAGAAGAGCGGCGCGTGCCAGCCGGTGATCAGCACCGCGAGGATCGCGGTGGCCGCCAGCGGGGTGCGCCGGGACTGGAGGCGCGCCTGGGCGAAGCCGCGGAAGCTGGGCTCCTCGCTGAACGGGCCGCCGAAGGGGTCGACCATGTTCATCCCGATGGCGAGCGCGATGCCGTAGACGGGGGTGAAGTCGTCGGTCGAGGGTGCGGGTGCGCCGAGCGCCATGTTCGCGCCCATGGTGGACAAGTGGACGGCCAGCGGTACGGCGATCGCGATCACGTACCAGATCCAGTGCACCCGCCAGCGGATCAGCCGGGAACCCAACTCCTTCAGCCCCGCGGTTCCTTCGGCGACGGAGACCACGATCAGGGCGGCGATCAGGGCACCGGGTGCGAAGAAGCTGCCGAACGCTACGGCGGCCCAGCTCAGGGCGTAGGCCAGCACGAAGAACGCGGCCAGTTGATGCGCCTGGACCCATGCGGCGGCTCGGGACATGAGCTTCCTCCTCGGGGCGCGGAGCCGCGGTGGACCGGATTCCTGGGGTGCGGACGAGTCGGCGGTGCCCCGGCGGGGCTCCTCCGGTTCCTCTTGGATGACCCGGGTCTTCATCACGGCTCCTCGGTGGGTTCGGGGGTGTCCCTCACGCTGGCAGCGAGCGGTGCGACGGGTAAGGCGGGCCACTGGCGGTTCGGGGGGCGGGTTTCTGGTGTGTCCGTACGGGGGATCTGCGGGCCCGGGGCCGGCCCTGACACCGCGTCGGCGCAGCGCTGGCGCCGGTCCGGTGCCGGGAGTAGCGTGCGAGCGACGCCTCCCTTCATGTCCGGCCGTACGCGGGCCCCTTGTGGACGGTCGCGCCCCGGTCACGCCCCGACGGCAATGATCGGGAGGGGGGAGTGATGCCGACGACCTCGGCGGATCCGGCTGTTCGCCCGCGCAGGCCGGTGCTCCTGGTCGGTCTGGCGGGCCTGGTGCCGGCCGCGGCCGCCGGGTGTGTCGCGCTCGCCGCGGCGGGCGGCACGCCGGCCATCCATGCCGGGCTGATCATCTGGATCGCGGTGTCCTACTCCGCGGCCGGTCTCGTCGCGTGGTGGCACCGGCCGGCCAGCCGCATCGGTCCGCTGATGCTGCTCGCCGGGGTGGCCGCCTTCCTGTCGGCCCTGTCGTGGTCGGGCGACACCGCCGTACAGACCGTCGGTCAGCTGTTCGACCTGCTGCCGATGATGCTGATCCTGCATCTGTTCCTGGCATTCCCGACCGGACGGCTGACGGGACGGCCGACGAGGCTGCTCGTCGGCCTGGGCTACGTCGCCGCGGCCGGCGCGCAGCCGGTGGTGATGATGCTGGGCGGCTTCGGCCCGGAGCACCCGCTGCGACTGCTCGACGCGCCGGACCTGGCCAGGGTGCTGTACGACGGTGCGCTGGTCGCGATCAGTGTCCTCTCGCTCGTCGGAGTCGCGCTGCTCGCGGCCCGTCGGCGGGCCGGCGGACGGCCGTTGCGCCGGTCGCTGGGGCTGCTCATCGACTCCTTCGGGCTCGGCCTGGTGATGATCGCCGTCCTGCTGCTGGTGGGCGTGTTCGGCGGACCGCCCTTCCCGGTGATCCAACGTGTGAGCCTCGCCGTGATCGGCCTCGCCCCGGTCGCCTTCCTCGCCGGTCTGCTGGGCGCCCGGCTGGCCCGTACCGCCGTCGCGGGACTCGTGATGGAGCTGCGGGTACCATCGTCTCCACCCTCCTGTCACGACGGCGCCGCGACGACCCGCTCGACCGGCTGACACCTCGGGAGCGTGAGGTGCTGGAGCTGATGGCCGTCGGCAACTCCAACCAGGGCATCGCCGACCGGCTGGTGATCACGCTGCGCGCGGTGGAGAAGTACGTCTCGAGCATCTTCGGCAAGCTGGGCCTCCCGGCCACGGGCAGCGAGTCCCGGCGGGTGCTGGCCGTGCTGATGTTCCTGCGGACCTGACACGGCACGGTGCGTCCGCACCCGCGCGGGCAACCTTCTTTGTCCCGCCCGCCGTCGCGGGCACATGCTCGCCGCCGGGGCCGTCACGCTCCCCCGGCTCACCCCGGACGCGTCGGCGCGAAGCCGGCCTACACGGGGTTGTCCAACGGGCTCGACCCGGCGCTCTGAACGGGCTGTTCGGCCGGCAGGTCCGCCAGGGAGCGGATCCCCGGGATCGGCGACGGCAGCAGCCACAGCACCGACAGCACCCCGCCGACGGCGACGGTGACGAGGGTCGCGCGCAGGCCGAAGGTCGTGGCGAGCGCCCCTCCGGCGAGTGCGCCGAGAGGGCGTACGCCGTAGTTGACGGTGCCGAAGGCGCCGGTCACGCGGCTGCGCAGGGCGTCCGGAGTCACCGCGGTCTGCAGGGAGTTGAGGTTGACGTCGAACCACATCACCCCGAGGCCCACGAGGAAGTAGGCGCCGCCCAGGCAGCCTGCGGCGGCCCACGCCGGCCCGTCGGCGACCGCGGCGAGGGCGTAGGGCGCCGGGAACAGCACGGCACCCACGGCGACCGCGCGCCCGACTCCGATACGGCGGGACAGCCGGGGCGCGGTGAGGGCGCCGACGAGAGAGCCGGTCGCCCCGACGCCCAGGGTCAACCCGATGGCGCCCGGGGAGAGTTGGAGGACCCGGTCCGCGAACAGCACCACGAGGCCGGTGCCCGCCAGGAACGTGAAGAAGTTGACGGTCGTGCAGCAGCCGAGGCTCGCCCTCAGCACCGGGTGCCGGACGACGAAGGCCAGACCGTCGCGGGCGTCACGCAGCAGCGCGGGTACGGCGGCGCCGGTGCGGGTCGCGGGCGCCGGTTCGTCGACCCTGATCCGGCCGAGCAGCAGGGCGGAGGCCAGGAAGGACAGGGCGTCCACGACGACGGTGACCGGTGCGCCGATCGCCTGCACGAGGCCGCCGCCGACCGCGGGACCGGCGACGAACGAGGCGGAACGGGCGGCGCTGAACTTGCTGTTGGCGTCGACGTACGAGGAAGGCGGCACCAGCCGCGCGAACAGCGGCTGCCACGCACAGCCGGCCACCACGCCCGCGAGGCCGGTCAGCAGCGCCACCGCGTACAGCTGGCCGAGCGTGACCGTGCCCCACAGGTAGGCGGCGGGCAGCGACAGCAGCACGCCCGCCCGCACGAGGTCGGTGACGATCAGCAGCCGCCGTTTGCGCCGTCGGCCGTCTACCCAGGCGCCCAGCACGATCCCCAGCAGGTTGGGCGCCCAGGCGAGTGCGGTCAGCCAGGCGATCTGCGCGGCCGAGGCGTCCAGGAGGCCGACGGCGATCAGCGGGACCGCCACCTCGGAGACCCGGTCGCCGAACTGGGAGACGGCGCCGCTGGTCCAGGTGAGCCGGAAGGGACGGTCGCGCCACAGGGAGGTCTCGGAGACCGGTATCCGGGGGCGCCTCATTCCGGCGTCCCGGATTCGTCGTCCGCCGCCTCCGGCAGGGCGTACAGCAGCATCCGCACGGCCCTGCCGTCCGGCGGCAGCTGTGCGGGCTCGCGGGTGACGTAGGGGGCGAGGAGCTCCTCCAACGCGTCCTTGAGCGCGGCCAGTTCCCCGGCGGTGACGACGATCCCGGTGTTGTTGGACATCGCGGCGCCCATCCACTCCGGCTCCAGGTGCGGCGCGGTCTCGGTCAGCCAGCGCATCGGCAGCTCCGCGCGGCTCGCGAACATCTCGCCGGCGAGCACCTGGGCGGCCGCCCGGCCTTCCTCGTCCTCCGGCACCTCGAACCGGTACCCGCGCGCCACGGCCTCCCAGCGCCGCTCGCGCCGGTCCGCCCCGCCCTCCGCGTCCCGGACCAGTCCGAATCCCGCGAGGTGGCGCAGATGCCAGCTGGTCACGGACGGGGTGGCCCCCACGTGCGGGGACAGCTGGGTGGCCGTGGCGGGCCCGTACCGCTGCAGGCGCTCCAGGGCGGCGAGCCGTACGGGGTGGGCCAGCGCACGCATGGCCTTCGGGTCGGTGATCTCCAAGTCGCCGAAGCGATTGCCGGAATCCATGACGTGAGAGTGTCCTCTCACAAAGTATGAGAGTCAACTCTCATGACTCTCACTGTTTCCTCAACTGCCCTTGCCCGCCACACTGGTTGCCGTCGAACCTGAGCACCGTTCACCTTCTGCCCCGCCTTTCGACCGGAGCCCCCATGAGAAGACTCCTCGGCACCCTCGCGGCCGCCGCGCTGGCCGTCACCGGCCTCGCGGGCACCGGCGCCACGCCCGCGGCCGCCGCGACCAGCGGCTCGTTCAACGTGCTGACGTACAACGTCGCCGGCCTCCCGGAGGGCCTGAGCTCCGGCAACCCGGAGACCAACACCCCGCTGATCTCACCGCGGTTGGGGGCGTACGACATCGTCAACGTCCAGGAGGACTTCAACTACCACGCGGCCCTGTACGCGGGTGACAACCACCCGTACCGCACCGCGACCAGCGGCGGTGTGCCCTTCGGCGACGGTCTCAACACCCTCTCGGACCACGCCTTCGAGGACTTCGAGCGGGTGAAGTGGAACAACTGCACCGGCACCAACTGCCTGACGCCGAAGGGCTTCTCGCTCGCCCGGGTCCGGCTCGCAGAGGGTGTCTTCGTCGACCTCTACAACGTCCACACCAACGCGGACGACACCGACGACGCGCTCGCCGCCCGGCGCGCCAACATCACACAGCTGTCGAACTTCATCCAGGCGAACTCCTCGGGCAACGCGGTGATCGTCATGGGCGACACCAACACGCGCTACACCCGCAGCGGCGACAACATCCGCACCCTCGCCGACGCGAACGGGCTCACGGACGCGTGGGTGCAGCTGGCGAAGGGCGGCATCCGGCCCACCCAGGGCGCGGACGCGCTGCTCTGTCCCACGACGGCGCCGCCGAACGGCTGCGAGGTGGTGGACAAGGTCCTCTACCGCGGCAGCGACCTGCTGTCCTTGAACGCCACCCGCTACAACAACGAGTGGTCCTCGTTCCTCGACCCGGCGGGCGCCAACCTCTCCGACCACTTCCCGCACACGGTCGACTTCTCGTACACGCTCAACTCCTCGCTGCGGGCGAGCGACTTCCTCGGCGGCCCGCACGGCACGGCGTACAACGACGCCGACAACCTGCCCTCCACGGTCTCCCCCCGCACACTGACCCTCCGCGGCAGCTCCCGCCTCGACGCGGTGTCCCTGACCCACGACGGCGGTACGACGCTGAGCCACGGCGGCACGGGCGGCACCGCGTCGTCGCTGACCCTGGCGTCCGGTGAGCACCTCAGGTCCGTGAAGCTGACGCAGGGTCAGAAGGACGGCCGTACCAGGATCTTCTCGGCCGCCTTCACGACCGACAAGAACCGCACCCTGTCCTCCGGTACGGCGACGTCCGACACGAAGACCTTCACGGCACCCTCCGGCTGGCAGATCGTCGGGTTCACCGGCCGGTCGGGCGTCGAGATCGACAAGTTGGGCGTGCTGTACGCACCGATCAGCTGAACGCGGCTGTTCCGCAGGGTTCGCCCGGTCGTCGGCATCCACGCCGACCGGGCGAACCGGCGTCGGTGACAGGCGTGTTCACCGCTCGCCGCATCCGGGTCGCGCGACGGAGGAGGCCGTTGAGCCCGGCGTATCAGGCGATCCACGCCCCGCCGTGCCGATGCCGTTCCAGTCCCACGGCGGAGAACTCGTCCTCGTCGGGACCCGCCACCACCCCCAGCCGCCGCAGCGCCCGGGAGACCGGGCCACCTTCGGGCGGAAAGGGCTCCCCCTCCTCCACCCGCAGCGGCCCCAGCACGACGGCACCGCCGTCCCACACTGCAGCCCGCTGTTCGCCCACGCCGCCGAAGTACTCGGCTTCCACGTAGGCCACCGGACCGCCGGCCGACCAGGCGGCGACGGTCTTCTCGAACCGCTCCGGCAACCGCCAGAACCCCAGCACGCCCCCACCTCCGCCGTGCGCGACGGACTCGAACAGGGCGTGCGTCATCGGCATCAGCGACAGGCCCTGTCCGATCGACGCCAGCCGGGCGGCAGGCAGGTCCCGCGCAGCGCGGCGCAGCGACGCCTCTTCGGCGATCACTGCTTTCAGGTCGTAAGCCATCCGGTCCGTCACAAGGTGGGGTCGGTCTCGTCCGCCGGCCGTACTACCAGGGCGTCAGCACACAGAACTCGTTGCCGTCGGGGTCGATCATCGCGACCCGGCCGGTCTCGCCCGGGTCGTCGTCGGCGAGCTCGGCCCCGAGGGTGAGGAGACGCTCGACCTCCGCCCGCTGGTCACCGCCGACAGGGGGCGCGAGGTCGAAGTGCTGGCGGTTCCGGCCCGTCTTCGGCGCGACCGGCGGGCCACCCCAGGTGATCTTCGTCCCGCCGTGCGGTGACTGGATCGCGGTCTCCTGGTCCTGGTCCCAGACCAGCGGCCAGCCCAGCGCCTCGCTCCAGAAGTACCCGACGGCCTGCGAACCGTCGCAGGCCAGCGCTCCGATGAACCCGGTGTCGGCGAGGAAGTTGTTGCCCGCCGGGATCACGCAGAACTCGTTGCCGTCGGGGTCGGCGAGCACCACGTGGCCCTCCTCCGGGAGTTGGCCGATATCGATGTGCCGCGCGCCGAGTCGCAGCGCCCGGTCCACCGTCTCCTGCTGTTGCTCCGGGAAGGCACTCGTCAGGTCGAAGTGCATCCGGTTCTGGCCGGCCTTCTTCTCCTGGGCCGGAAGGAAGCGGAGCCGGAACCCGCGCTCATCGGCGGGTAGCAGCGCGACTCCGTCGTGCGGGTCGTCGATCAACTCCCGCCCCAGGACCTCGGACCAGAATCCCGCGAGTTGTTGTGGCTCACTCGCGTCGAAACACATCGCGAACAGTTGACAAGTCATAGCCCCGCGCATCCCCGATCCGCTGCCCGACCACTGCCGACAGGACGCCTCTCCGGCCCCCGGGGCGGAAGCCTAGGGGCGAGCCGACGTCACGCGCAGCCCAATATTCGGCGGACCTTCATGCACTAGCATTCGACCTAGATATCCTAGGTTTCTGGATACCCCAGGTTTCCCTTCGGCACCCCGGAGCCCCATGGCCCGCGCAGGAATCACCCCCGACCGCCTCACCGCGGCCGCCGCCGACCTCGCCGACGAGGTCGGGTTCGAGAGCGTCACCCTGTCCGCGCTGGCGCGGCACTTCGGGGTGAAGGACGCGAGTCTGTACTCGCACGTCAGGAATCTTCAGGAGCTGCGGACCCGTGTCGCGCTGCTCGCCGGCGGCGAGATGATCGACCGGATCGCCGTCGCCGTGGCGGGCCGGGCCGGGAAGGACGCGCTGGCCGCGTTCGCCGGGGCCTACCGGGAGTACGCGCTGGAGCGCCCGGGGCGGTACGCCGCCACCCAGATCCGTGTCGACCAGGCCCTCGTCGCCGACTCCCCCGACCTCCGCCGCACCGCCGAGATCACCTACGGCATGCTCCGCGCCTACGGCCTCGAGGAACCCGACCTCACCGATGCCGTGCGCCTGCTGCGCAGCACCTTCCACGGCTACTGCGCGCTGGAGGCTAGCGGCGGCTTCGGCGCCCCCCGCGACGTACAGAAGTCCTGGAAACGCACCATCGACGCCCTGCACGTCCTGCTGCAGAACTGGCCCCGCGAGGAGAGCGAAGAAGAGTGACCGACCTCTACTACGACGTCCATGGCAGCGGGCCCGTGCTGCTGATCCTCCCCGGCGGGGCGGGCCACCCCATGGGGCTCGGTCCGCTGACCGAGGCACTCGCCGACCGGTTCACCGTCGTCGTCCTCGACCCCCTCGGCCTGGCCCACGGCCGGCTCGGCTCACCCGTCGACGACCAGCGCGTCCAGGACTGGAGCGACGGTGCCCGGCGGGTGCTCGACAGCGTCCTCGCCGACGGCGACACCGCGTACGCCGTCGGCACCAGCGCCGGCGCCATCGTCGCCCTCGACCTGCTCGCCCGGCACCCGGAGCGGTTGCGGCACGTCGTCGCGCACGAGCCGCCGTGTGTCGGCGTACTCCCGGACGGGCACCGGCAGCGGGCCATGTTCCGGGAGGTGGTCGACACCTACCGCACGGCCGGGCTGCGAGCCGCCGCCGCGCGGATGACCGCCGGGCTCACCGACCAGCCGGTCCCGGCCGCCGAGGCGCCCCTGGTGGGTCAACCCCTCACCCGTGAAGAGGAGTTGGGCAGCCCCATGGCGCTCTCCCTCGCCCACGTCCTCCTCCCCTTCACCTCCTACGACCCCGATCTCACCGCCCTGGCCTCCGCACCCCTCACCCTCGCCGCCGGCACCGACTCGCGCGGCCACCTCCTGTACCGCACCGCGGAGTTCACCGCCCGCCGGACCGGCGCCGCCTTCGCCGAGTTCCCTGGCGGACACCTCGGCGCCGCCCAGCATCCCGACGCCTTCGCCGAACGCCTCGTCGGCGCGGTGGGGTTCGGCGAACGCGGTCACGACAGATCGCCCACCGCGTCCGCGTAGTACGTCGATCCCTTGAGGTGGAGGGCGAGTTCACGGAAGCTCCAGCCCTC
This sequence comes from Streptomyces sp. NBC_00019, assembly GCF_045041015.1. NCBI lineage: Bacteria > Bacillati > Actinomycetota > Actinomycetes > Kitasatosporales > Streptomycetaceae > Streptomyces > Streptomyces sp. NBC_00019. The sequence goes on along the minus strand of NZ_CP108302.1, from coordinate 8,121,822 downwards.
GCCGGGGGAGTCGTCGAGCTCGCTCTCAGTGAGCGCGTCGAGGCGGGCGGACCAGATCTGGGCCAGTCGGTCGAGGCGGCTGCGGGCCTCGTCCAGGTCCTCCTGGGTGAAGGGGGCCAGGTCCGCCTCGGTCGTGATCGCCGAGGCGTGCCAGTGGTCCGGCCGGGGGTCCACGCCCGCCAGCCGGGCCTCCATTTCCGCGAGATGGTCGACGAGGTGGTCGGCGACCCGGCGGATCGCCTTGTGCGGCGTGTACACACGGTCGTCGATCTCGTACGGCTTGCCGTCCCAGGTGGTCCAGGTCGCGGCCAGGGCGAGGACGTGGTCGACCATCCCGGTGACGGCCCGGGCGGGGGTTTCCTGCGGGTTCTCGGTCATACCGGCACGCTAGAAGGGTGTCGGTTCGGTGCCCGCCGAAGTGTCCCCGAGGGGCCCGCTACGCTCCGCGCTCCCCCGCACTGCGCTCCACACAGAACTCGTTGCCCTCCGGGTCGGCCAGCACCGCCCAACCCGTACCGTCCGGCTTGCGCCGGTCGTCGAAGAGCTTGGCGCCCAGGCCGAGCAGCCGCTCGACCTCCTCGTCACGGGTCCGGTCCTGCGGCTGGACGTCGAAGTGGATCCGGTTCTTGGCCGCCTTGGGCTCCGGAACGGTGACGAAGAGCAGACCCGCGGCCTCGATCAGCGCCTCCTCGTCGCCGGGGTGGTCGTCCTCGTGCAGCGGCAGACCGAGGACCTGGGACCAGAAGCCGGCGAGGGCGTAGGCGTCGGCGCAGTCGATCGTCGTATGACGGATGGCGGAAGTCATACGGCGGATTCTTGTGCAGCGCCTTCGCAGAGATCAATGCGCTTTTCGAAGAGACCGACGCACGCGGCAACCATTGCTTCACCCGCGGCCACTTCAGAACATGACTTCTGCACCACGCACCACGCGCCACCGCCGTATCCGGGGCGCCCGCAAGCCACTGATCGCGGGGCTCGCCGCCACGGCCGCGCTCGTCGGCGCCTGGTACGCGACCGCCGGGGCGAGCACGGCCACCGGGCTCACCGTGTCCACGACCACGGTGTCCCTGTCCGCCAAGTTCCCCTATCTGTCGGCGGGTTACAACAACAGCAGGGAGTGGACGCGCACGGCGACGGCGGCCGCCCCCGACGGCACCCTGCGGGTGGCCTGGCCCGCCTCCGACGGCATCCACGTCACACCGCTGACGGCGGCCGGCAAGCGTTCGGGCTCGGACACGATCGTCAAGGGCGCCAAGGAGGTCGGCGGGCTGGTCGCGCACAACAACGGGTTCGCGCTGCTCACCCGGGTCTCCGACACCAACAAGTGGAAGGAGACGGCGGCCGCGATCGTCCGCTACACGAACGGCGAGAAGACCTTCCAGACCAAGCTCACCGGCACCGCCACCCACGACACGTCCCCCACCCTGGACGGGCAGCTCACCTGGAACGGCACCAAGTACGGCGCCTACTTCGTGGTCCACGGCGCGGGCGGCTTCGCCGACGGGCACTTCGGCGACAAGCTGTCGTACCTGAGCAGCAAGGGCAAGAAGCTGAGCGGTGGCTGGAGTTGGGGCTGCAGCCACAACGAGGGCATCGCCCTGCACGCCGAGACGTCCGGCGCCTTCACCTCCCTCTGCTTCGACGACTGGCGCTCGGGCCTGTTCGTGTCCACCGGTATCGGCGCCCCCGACGTCGCACCGGTCGTGCAGCGCGAACAGTGCTGGGCGGGTTACTGCGGCGGTACCTTCGCGGGTCGTACGGGCGACCTGGTGAAGTCCGCCACCGGACGCTACGCCACCGCGTTCGCCTCCCGCGGTGCCGCGTCGGCCAAGAAGAACCCCGACGACTCCAGCGGGCGCGGCTGGAGCGTCACGCCGAAGACCAGCACCCACCAGGTCGCCGTCGCGTTCATGAAGAACCGCAACTCCGGCCCCGGCAAGGCGGTCTACCTCTCCACCACCAAGGCCACGGACCATGTCAACGTCCGTCTCGCCCCGTACGGCAAGGACCGGCTTCTGCTCTCCTGGGAGTCCGTCAAGAACGCCAAGTGCAAGGCCGGCACCTGCACCGGCACCTTCGCGGGCACCCATCTGCGGCTCATCGACTGGAACGGCAAGTTCCAGGGCGCCGACAAGATCGTGAACACCCGGATCACCGGTGACATCGCGGTCCAGAAGGACGGCACCCTGACCTGGGCGTCCCTACCCGTCACCCCGTCGTACGCGTCCGCCCTCACCGGGGCGTCCCCGACGACCAAGACGCTGAAGATCAGCCGCCTGACTCCCTGAACGCGTACAACCACCTCCCCGTCCGGCGTGTCTCCTACGTGCGATGCACGCGGACGGGGGAGGTCGGTGCGATGTCCGACGAACGGTTCAAGCGGGATGTACAGCGTTTCTTCTGGCTGCCGCCGGATGTGCCGCGCCCGCCCGCCCGGGTGTGGGCCACCTTGCGGGTCTGGCTGCTCTGCCTGGCCTTCGGGGCGCTGGGTACGGCTGTCGGCTGGGAGGAGGAGGGTCTCTTCGCGATGATGATGGTGGCGCTGCTGAACCTGCTGGACGACGTGTCCGAGGGGGTACGCCACCGCTGGCCCGCCTTCGTGGCCGCCCTGGCGTCCGGCTGGGGCGTGAACCGGCTCGCCCACGTCTCGGTGCCTTCCTCCGACTCGCTGTGGGGCGAGTACGGCATCTACGCCCTGTGGACGCTGGTGGCCATGGCGACCTTCGTCGCGGTCAGTCGGCTCCCCCAGCGGTGAGTACGCCGACCATCCGGCGTACGACCTCGGCGGGCAGCGCCGGATTCCGGGCCGCCGTCTCCGCGTTGCCGGTACTCGTCCGCAGCAGCCAGACGAGGAGCCGGGCCGGCAGCCGAGGGTGGAGCGCGGCGGCATGCCGGATGTGCTCGTGCGGATCCTCCAGGAGCCTCGCGGCGCCCGCCGCCGACAGCCGGGGGTCGGTCGCGGCGCGGTAGCGCACCTCCTCGTCGGGGTCCCTGCTGAGCCGTTCCACCAGCTCGGGCGTGGACCGCGGGTCGTCCAGGGCCAGTTGGCGCATGCGTGGGCTGGGGTCATCCGCGTACCGCAGGAGGCCGTGGCGGGGGAAGTTGGGGTGGCCGCGCGGCCGGTCGGGGCTGGTGAGGCTGCCGGTCCACCACTGCCACACCTCCAGGAGCATGTCGGCGGGCGCGTCGTCGCAGGACTCGGCCAGGAAGAGCTGGACGACACGGTCCTCGTCCCGGGCGAGGCGTGCGACGACGTCGGGCGGCAGACGGCGGGCGCGGGCGACGCTTCTGCGGATGAGGGGGTGGCAGGAGGCGGCCAGGCGGCGCATGGCGTCCTCGTCCTCGTGCAGGGCGACGACCCAGTCGAGGGCCCAGGAGTGCAGGTTCGGGTCGAACTCGAAGTCGATGCACGCGCGTTGCTCCTCGGTGAGGTCGGCCCGCTTCGCCACAACGTAACGGACTCCGGCGTCCGGGTCCTCGGCCAGGAGGGCCACGAGGTCCGGGTCCAGACGCGGGTTGAGTGCCAGCGAGCGGCGCTCGTCCGACTCGCCGTGCCGTGCCAGATGTTCGGCGAGACCGCGCTCCAGGCGGCACGTCTCCAGTGCCTGGCGCCGGATGTCCTGGACCTCCTGGATCTCCTGGGCTTCGAACACCGCACGGGGCATGGGATGTTGCCGGTGGTGCAGCAGCCGGGCGCGGACGCGCACGATGTCGTGCGGATCGACCAGGAGCGCTTCCTGTGCGGCGGCGTCGAGATGGGGCCAGGCCGCCAGGCAGGCCACGGCCCGCACGCCGTCGTCGGGATCGGCGACCAACGCGACCGACACATCGGGCGGCAAGGTCTTGAGGCGGGCCGTCTCGGAGCGCACGCGCGGGGACGGATCGGCGGCGAGTCTGCGGCAGGTGCCTTCGTCGAGTTCGGCCCAGCGCTCGGCGGCGATCATGGTGAGCAACCACCGTTGGCGCTCGTCCTGCTCGGCGAGGATCACCCGGTCCCACTGCTCGGGAGTGATGTTCGGCTGGTGCTCGGCCGCCCGCATCCGCGTCTTCCAGTCCGGGTGGGCCAGGGCGGCGTCCAGCGCTTCTGTCGACAATGCGCTGTACATCGCATACGAAGACCTGTCCACCAGCTTGGACCGCAGCTCCTTCGGGGTGGCCGCGTTGAGCGAGAGCCCGCTCGCCCAGGCGTCGATCACTTTCTCCGGGGGCTTCGGACCCTGGAACAGCGACTCCCAGGCGGCCGCCCGGTCCTCCGCCGTCTCCCGGCCCGCAAGCCGCGCGGCCTCCTCCTGCCGCTCCCTGATCCGGTCGACGGCGACGAGCCAGACGGCGTACTCCTCGGTCGTGACGCCCAGCAGGGTGTCCCCGTCCGGCGACATGGTGAGGAACTCCGGCTGCCCGGGCCGCTCACCGAGCACCCCGGCGAGATCCCAGTCGGCGGCGAGCCGGACCCGTATCCACCGCCGGGACGAGCACCCGGCGTGGACGAGGAACACCCTGTCCTCGCCGAGGATCCCCGTCTCGGACGCCAGCCGGAACCACTGAGCGTTGATCTCGGCGACCAGGTCGGCCCGGTCGGAGGCCACCGCCACGGCCGGCTCCGCCTCCCACTTGGCGACATGACGCCACGCGAACGGAGGCGGCAACACCTCCTCGACCCGCCGCTCCCCCACGACCTCCAGCCCGGCCCGCCCCAGCAGTTCTACGAGTTCATCCGTCCCACCCATGATCCCCATACTGCCCGAGGCGGCTCAGCCTTCGGCCCCGACCGACACCTCGGAGTCGTCCAGCCGGACCCGCACCTCGGATCCCGCACGCCAGCGGACCGTCAACTCGCCCGCCCCATCGACCCGTACGGTCACGGCCTCGTCCAGCGGCACGGGATCCGCCTCGCCGGTGAGCCGGACGAGCGCGACGAAGAGCGTCCCGCCCTCACCGGTGACACCGGTCAGCGCCCCGTCGAGACCGACAGCGGGCAACGCCTGCGCCAGTACACCGTCCCGCGCCGCCCACCCGGTGAGCCGCACCGGCGTCCCGGGCTCGGCTCCGGACACCAGATGGGCCCGCACCTCCACGGCCCCACGCGCCAGCACCACGCTGGTCACCCGCGCTCCCCCACCGGCCGCATGCCGCGACGCCACCCACCCGTCCCCCACCCCGAGCGGCTCGATGTCGGTACGGCTCGGGTCGTCGCCGACGATCACGCTGTTGTCGTACGAGGGTGAGGGCGCCGTCACCGTGGAGTACGCGAGGCGCGTGTAGTACGGGTCGTAGCGGACGTCCTCGCTGCCGTGGTTGTGGAGGCGGACCAGACCGTCCGAACTGGTCGACTGGATCAGCCAGTTCGGGGCGGCGACCGGTCGGATCTCGTCCGCGCGCTCGACCGGGGACGGCTCCTCCTCGGCCGTCCACACCTCGTGGTCCGGCGGGAGGAGCAGACCGAGGAAGGCCTTGCTCGCCCAGTACGGGGAGGCGGGGCCCGAATAGCCCTGGAGGACGGCGGAGTCGGGGCCGTGCCAGCCGAGGGTCAGCAGACCGTCGGAGTTCACCGCGCCCCGGTCGAGGAAGTACTTCAGCGCCCCGGACGCCAGCCGCCGGGTCTGCCCCGGCGTGAGCGGGGTACGGCCGGTCAGGGCGCCCAACCACAGGGGGGCCGTCGTGGCGAAACGATAAGTCAGCGAGCGGCCCTGGTGCATGGGGGCGCCGTCGCCGCCGAACAGGCGGGCGTAGTCGGCGAGGTGGGCCTCCAGCCGTTCACCGTATACAGCCGACAGCCGACTGTCGTCGGCGAACCAGGCATGCAACACCGGATACAGGTGCATCGCCCAGCCGTTGTAGTAGTCGAACTTGCGACCCTCGCCGTCGGTGTACCAACCCCCGCCGACGTACCACTCCTCGATCCGCTCGAGGCCGCGGTCGATCGCCTTGCGCGAGGCCTCGGGCTCGTGGCCGATCTCCTGGAGGAAACCCCCGACGGTGACGGGGAACAGCTCCCAGTTGCAGGGCCAGGCCTCCGCGGTCAGTGCGTCGCCGAGCCAGGCGGCGGCCCGCTGGCGCACCCCCTCGTCCAGCCGGTCCCACAGCAGCGGGCGGGTCAGCCGCAGCGCCACGGCGATCGACGCCGCCTCCACCAGCGGCTGGCTCCGGTCCTCGATACGCGGCCAGACTCCGGACACACCGGCCGCGAGGCCCTCGGCATAGCGCTGGAGCGCGGTCTCGTCCTGACGGAAGGCGGCCAGCAGGATCGTACGGGCATACCCCTCCAGGCCGTCGGAGAGCCGCCCTGACCAGCTGGTGCGGTCGCCGGGGAAGTAGTAGAGGGCACCCCCCTCGGCGGCGTACGGCTCCGTGGCAGCGAGCAGGGCGTCGGCCGCGGCCTCCCAGTGGGCGCGGGTGTATCCGGTGTACGGGCTACGGATGCGGTCGGCGGGAGGGAGGTGCATGGAGCTCTCTTTCAGATCTTGAAAATGTCCGGCACGATAACGCGCCCCGTAAGGGGCGCGGGGCTGTGTCGATATGCGGCTCCGCCGCGCGGGCGCGACCAGCCCCCACCGGCCCGCAGCGTGTCACGGCTCAGCAAGCGCAGCGAACAGGCCTGGGGCGCCCCGGTTCCGGTCGAGGCGCCCCAGGGGCTCATCCCACCCGCACCAGGCCTTTCGGCACCAGGTGCTGGGCGAGGAGTTCGTCGCGGACGAGGCCGGCGTACACCGTGGCCCCGTGCACGGAGGTGTGCGTGTTGTCCCGCTTCTCGTTGTAGAGGTAAATCGCCTTGGAACCCTCGACTCCCAAGGACTCCACGAGCGACTTCGTCCTCGCCGTCAAGTCGATCAGCGGGACGTCCTGCGCGGCGGCGACCGAGCGGATGACTGCGGGGTGGTCGACGCCGAGGCCGTTGACCAGGAGTGCGGTGTTGTTGTTCAGGGTGCCGTCGGAGTTGAACCAGCGTCGCACGATCGGCGTCACGAGGACAGGCTCACCGCCCTTTTCCCGGATACCGGCGACCAGTGTCTCCAGGTTCGTCCGGTAGGTCACCTCGTCGGTGGTCTTGTCGTTGTGGGCGAGCTGGACCAGAACGAGGTCGCCGCGGCGGATCAACGGCTGGACGGTGGCGAACAGTTGAGGATTGGACAGGTAGGTCACCGTGCTCTCGCCGGAGTCGGAGTAGTTGGCGACGGAGACACCCTTGCGGAGGTACTGGGGCAACTGCTGGCCCCAGCCGGAGTACGGGTCGCCGGGCTGGTCGCAGACCGTGGAGTCGCCGACGAGGAAGATCTGGCGGGCGTGCCGGGCGGGGGTGACCTTGATGTCGGCGAGCGCGGGGGCCGAGCCGCCGAGCACGAGGTCCAGACCGGGGGTGCCCTCGGCACCGGTGGGTTCACCCTCGGGGGTGCGGACGTTCACGGTGAAGCTGCGGGCGGTCCGCTCGCCGGCCGCGACGGCGGTCTCGGGGAGCAGGGAGCGCCGGGTCTCACCGCTGACACTCGTGCTCGATCCGGCGTCGCCGCCGAGGAGGACCTTCACGTCGTACGTGCCCGCGGGGACGTCGAAGTGACACCCGGTGGCGGTGCAGTTCTCGATGCCGAGGGCATGGCGCCCCTCGGCATCGGCATGGGCCGGGACGGCGGTCAGTGCGGTGCTCAGTGCGACCGTCGCCAGCAGGGCGAGGTTGAAACGTCTCATTCGAGGCTCCTACGACACACGACAAGGCCTGGCGGCTGGACCGTACCCCCATTGGCAAGCGCTTTCTAGACCTCGGTGCGATTTCACAAGATTGCCAACCTCCAGCAAGCGAAAGCCCTTTCGCGAAATCGATTCAACTGTCACCCTCGCTCTCACCCGCACCACCCCCACATGTCCTCGAAGGAGGCACCCCCATGTCCGGATCCGCTGAGAACAGACCGGTCCGACGCCGTACCTTCGTCCTCGGCACCGCTGCCACCGCAGGCACGGCCGCCCTGGCCGGCCCGCTCGCCCAGACCGCCTCCGCCGCGACCTTCGGCTGGAGCGACGACGGCTCCAACTACGTCGTCGACACCGGCGCGAACCTGGTCTTCAAGGTCAGCAAAACCAACGGCGACCTGACCTCGCTGGTCTACAAGGGCACCCAGTACCAGGGCTACGGCGGCAAGAACTCGCACATCGAGTCCGGCCTCGGCACCTCCACCGTGAGCATCAAGCAGTCCGGTACGACGATCCTGATCTCGGTCGCGTACGGCACGCTGAAGCACTACTACGCGGCCCGCAGCGGCGAGAACAACGTCTACCTGTGGACCAACAAGGCCGACACCTCGGTCAGCGCGACCCGCTACATCCTGCGCGTGAACGCGGGCAAGTTCCTCAACGACGAGTCCGACTCCTACACCTACGCGCCCACCACCATCGAGGCCCAGGACGTCTTCGCGAAGTCCGACGGCCAGACCCGCTCGAAGCACTACACGAAGTCCCGGGTCATCGACTACAACTACGTCGGCTGGACCACCGGCAGCGTCGGCCTGTACATCGTGCGCTCCAACCACGAGAAGGCCTCCGGCGGACCGTTCTACCGCTCCCTCCTGCGCCACCAGAGCGCGGACGGCGGCGGCCTGTACGAGATCCTGTACTACGGCGAGAACCAGACGGAGGCCCAGCGCTTCGGCCTCCAGGGCCCCTACGTCATCGCCTTCACCGACGGCGGCGCCCCCTCCTCCGCGCTGTACCCGGGGACCCTCACCACTTCGTGGGCCGACTCGCTCGGCATCTCCGGCTACGTCCCCGCGAGCGGCCGGGGCAAGGTCGCGGGCGTCGGCATCACCGGCCGGAACACGGCGTACGCCTACACGGTCGGGCTCGCCAACTCCGCTGCCCAGTACTGGGGTTCGGCACGGTCGTCGGACGGCTACTTCTCCATCGGGGGTGTCCTTCCGGGGACGTACACCCTGACCGTCTTCAAGGGTGAACTCGCCGTCCACACCGGCTCGGTGAGCGTCAGCGCGGGCGGGACGACCACCCTCAACTCCATCGCGATCCCGTCCTCGAACGACCCCAGCAACGCGGGCACGATCTGGCGCATCAACGACTGGAACGGCACGCCCGGCGGCTTCAAGAACGCCGACCTGATGACGTACGCCCATCCGTCCGACGTCCGCGCCGCCTCCTGGACCGGGAACGTCGTCATCGGCAGCGGCACCGAGACCTCGGCCTTCCCCTGCTATCTATGGAAGGACGTCAACAGCGGGATCATCGTCTACTTCAAGCTGACGGCCGCCCAGGCCGCCGCCGCGCACACCCTGCGCATCGGCGTGACGACGGCCTACGCCAACGGCCGCCCACAGGTCGTCATCAACGACACCTGGACGTCCGCCGTCCCCTCGCCGCCCACCCAGCCGAGCACCCGGTCGCTGACCGTGGGCTCGTACCGGGGCAACAACAACACGTTCACCTACAGCGTGCCGGCGTCCGCCTGGCTGACGGACACCAGCGCCTACAACACGCTGAAGATCTACGTGGCGAGCGGTTCGGGGTCGACGTCCTTCCTCAGCGCCGGTACGTCGATCGACGCGATCGACCTGCTGGCCTGACCTGACGTCAGGTCCCGCGCGTCCACTGCTGATTGGTCGCTCCGTTGCACGTGTACGTGATGATCGCGGCGGAGTTGGCGGTGGACGCGCCGTTCACGTCCAGGCACTCGCCGGAAGCGCGGGCCTTGATGTTGACGTACGAGCCCGAAGTGACCACCGACCACTGCTGGGTGATCGCGCTGCCGCAGTTCTCCTGGGTGACGTTGGTGGAGTTCTCCTGGAGGCACAGGGAGCTGCCGCGGCCGACGAGCTGGTAGTAGCCGGTGCCGAGGTCCTTGAACCAGAACTTCTGGTTGTTGCCGCTGTTGCAGGTGTACTGGGCGAGGGCGATGCCCTGCCACAGGGACTGGTTCGGTACGTCGACGCACTTCGAACTGTTGCGGGCGATCAGGGTGTTGTACGTCGCGCTTCTCCCCGAGATCGTCCCGGTGGCCGCGTCGACGGTGATCTCGGGGTACCAGGACATCGACATCGTGGTGGAGCTCGGGAAGGTCAACGGCAGCCACACGTAACGGGAGTCGTTGACGGTGCCGCCGAAGGAGTTGCCCCAGCGGTCGCCCATGTAGAGGTACGAGGTGCCCGAAGTGCCCTGTACGGGAAGGACGTAGGCGGTCTGCGAGTTGTACGTCGTGGAGTCGCCGACGTTGGCCATCGACGTCCACGGTCCGGCGAGCGAGGTCGCGGTGGCGTACTGCTGCTGGTTGGCGCTCCAGCCGGTCGCGCCCGACGTCAGCATGAAGTAGACGCCGCCCCGCTTGAAGAGGGCCGGGGCCTCGCGGTGGCCGCCCGCCCAGGGGTTGGCGACCAGGCTGTCTATGGCCGTGTAGGCGGAGTTGAGCCTGTAGATGTGCAGGTCGTAGTTCTCGTTGGCGGCGGACACCATGTAGCCGGTACCGTCCGTGTCGACGAACGTCGTGATGTCACGGGACATGTGGGTGCCCAGCGGACGGAAGCTGCCCTGGTAGGTGTAGTTCCCGTCGACGGTGTCGGAGACGGCGACGGCGGCGCGTGCCTCGCTGTAGTCGGTGCCGTTCTCCTTGTGCATCCACATCACGAACTTGCCGGTGGACGCGTTGTACATGACCTTGGGCCGCTCGATGTAGGCGGTGCCCAGCTCGGAGGCGCTGGACTGGGTCAGGACGTTGTTCCTGAACTCCCAGTTCTTCAGGTCGGTGGAGCGGTAGGCGGACACGTACCGGAAGGTGTTGTCGGAGTTGCGGTTCTCTCCGAACCAGTAGTAGTACGACCCGACCTTGATGACCCCGCCGCCGTGGGCGTGCAGAGCGCCTCCCGAACTGTCCGTGAACTGGACGCCGTTGGGGATCGTCAGGGCGGCCGCCTGGGCAGGTCCGGCGGTCACCAGGGCGCCCGCCAGCGCCAGACAGAGGGCGAGCAGTACCGCGTAGGCACGTCTCATCTCACGCACTCTCCTTCACCGAGTCGATGACGGTGTCCGCCACCGGTATGCCGAAGTTCGGGGTGCCGTCCGTGTTCCAGCCCAGCTTCTGGACGCGGGTGTGCCGGTTGGGGTCGTTCAGCGGGTCGCCGACGATCTCCTTGTACTGGCGGGCGTGGTAGACGAGGACGTCGCTGCGACCGTCCTCGGCGACCGTGAAGCTGTTGTGGCCGGGGCCGTACTGCTTCGTGGTGTCGTTGCTGGTGAAGACCGGGGTGGGCGACTTGGACCAGTTGGCGGGGTCCATGAGGTCGGCGTCCGCGTCGACGGTCAGCAGGCCCATGCAGTAGTTGAAGTCGGTGGCGCTGGCCGAGTACGACATGAACAGACGGCCGTTGCGGGCGATGACCGAGGGGCCCTCGTTGACCTTGTAGCCGATGCACTCCCAGTCGTACTCGGGGGTGGACAGCCGTACTTGAGGGCCCGTCAGGGTCCAGGGGTTCGCCATCTTCGACAGCCACAGCGCGGTGTTGTTGCCCATGTCGGGCTCGTGCTGGGCCCAGGCGAGGTAGCGGCTGCCGCGGTGGGTGAAGGTGGTGGCGTCGAGGGAGAAGGTCTCCCAGGCCGTCTTCAGCTGGCCGCGCTCGACCCACGTCCCCTTGAACGGGTTGGGGTTGGCGTTCTCCAGGACCCAGATACGGATGTCCCAGACGCTCTCGGCGGGTGCGGAGGCGAAGTAGATGTACCACTTGCCGCCGATGCGGTGGATCTCCGGCGCCCAGATGTGGGCGCCCATGGGACCGGTCGCGTGCTTGGTCCAGATGACCGACTCGGGCGCGGCAGCCAGCCCGTTCAGGGTGCGGGAGCGGCGCAGGATGATCCGGTCGTACTCGGGGGCGGTGGCGGTGAAGTAGTAGTGGCCGTCGGAGTGACGGTGGATGTGGGGGTCGGCGCGGTTGCGGACGAGCGGGTTCACGAACGGGGGTGTCTTCTTCGGGCTCGGAGCGGCTGCGGCGGCGGCGGGGGTCACGGCCAGGGCGCCCGCGGCCAGGGCGCCTTTCAGCAGCAGTCGCCTGTCGGGGACGTCGGGAGTGCGGCTCATACGGACTGCCTCTCGGATGGGGGTGTCCTGAGAGTGATGTTCGATATTGAGAACATCTGTTGTTATTGCGAACAGCCGAAAGGTAAGGCTGGGGAACGACGAGGTCAACGGGTCGGACGCGACTAAAGAAGGCGCTTTCTACTGGGCGGCTCGTCGCGGGAACTTTTCTGTTATCGACGGCCGGTCCGGCCCGTCTCCGTAACCGTGCGCAGCCATACCCACAAGACAGCAGCCGCAGCCGGCGCCCTCGCGACGGTCGCCTTCCTGATCGCCGCTCCCCCGGCGCAGGCGGCCGGCACCCGCGACATCACCGCCGACGTGCTCGCGGGCCGGAACGTGACGCTCGCCGGCGACACGGTCGTCACCGTCCCCTCCGGGACGACGACGTACGACGGCGTCCTCCGCGGCGAGGGCACGCTCACCGTGCGCGGCAGCGGAACGCTGGTCCTGACCAGGGACAGCGACTTCACGCTGCCGAAGTCCCGGCAGCGGCAGAAGGTGTCGGTCCAGGGCGGCAACCATCCCTACGTCACCACGACCGCCCCCGACCCGCCGGCGATCACGGTCGCACGCGGGGCGACGCTTCAGTACGGCAACGGCGGCTCGACCGGTCTGATCGGCCATTTCCCTTACGGCACCCCGCAGTTCGCGCTGAACCAGGACAACATCCGGGTCGACGGCACCCTGCGGCTGTCCCTGAAGAACACCGCCTACAACCTGGGCACCATCAGCGGCTCCGGGCTGATCACCCAGCCGCGCTTCCTCTGGGGCACGTGGGACCTGTCGGGCACCCACCCCTTCTCCGGAGTGATCGACAACGGCACGCAGGTCAACGCCGGACGGCCGGAGTTCGCGACCTCGCTGCCGAACGTCCGCAAGGTCCTCAACCAGGGCACCTGGACCGTGGACACCCCGCTGGGTCAGACCGTCACCGAGGGCATGGACTTCTACCAGCGCGAGTACGGCAGCGACATCAACGTCCAGTCCCGGCCGGGCAGCAAGGTCGTCCTGACAGGCCAGTACAGCTGGTCGAACCAGGGCGGCGACACCGACCCCTCGCTCAGCGACCCGTCCCTGAACTGGACGCCCGCACGCAAGAACGTCAACAAGCGCGGCACCAACATCAAGGGCGCGAACGTCCAGTGGGGCGACGGCACGACGCACCAGATCTTCATGCCGGGTACGGCCGAGACGGTCTACATCAACCTGCTGGCGGCACGCTCCCGCTCCCTGCTCACGTTCGACTACAACGGGCCGGTGACGCTGGGCGCCCCCATCGGCGGCGGCAAGTTCCACGACACCCTGGCCGCACCCGGCGCCGGGGACGTCGTCATCGCCGGGACGCGCGGGAACGACGTCACCTTCGCCGCCGTGCAGTACTACGACGGCTCGACGACCGTCGAGAAGGGTGCGGTGCTGCGGCTGGGCAGCGGTCGGTCGGGCGGCGACGGTGGACTGTATACCGCGGGCGGTCTGTACAAGGTCGTGAACAACGGCTCGCTCGTGCTGAACAACGCCGGCAAGGCCCTGACCCTGTCCCGGATCACCGGCAGCGGGTCGGTCACCCAGGCGGGCGCCGCGACGACGACCCTGACGGGGAGCGGGGTGGGGTACACGGGGACGACCACGGTGAAGAAGGGCACGCTGGCGCTGCGCCAGGGGGCGACGCTGCGGCGCAGCGAGGCGATCCGGCTGACCTCCGCGGGCTCCCGGTTGGACGCGGGCACGACGGGGCTGCGGGTGGCGACCACGCTCAGCGGCAAGGGCACGGTGAAGGGCTCGGTGACCAACGTCGGTGTCGTCGCCGGCGGGATCACGGTCTCCGGGAACTACACGCAGAGCGCGAAGGGCGAACTCGTCCTGCGCGACAAGCCGTTGAAGGTGACCGGTGCGGTGCGCCTGGCCGGGGCCCTGGACCTCGCGGCCGCCGGGACCGCACCCGCGCGCGAGATCACCGTGCTGAACCACACGGGCGGCTCGAAGACCGGTGGCACGTTCACCGGGCTGAAGGAGGGGACGAAGGTCAAGCTCGCCGACACCACCTACCGGATCAGCTACCGGGGCGGCGACGGCAACGACGTCGTGCTCACCGCCGCCACCGCGGGCAAGTCCCCTTCCCCGTCCGCGACTTCGTCCTCGTCCACCGTGGTGACCCGCACCGTGGGTGCCGCGGAGGACGACCGCCTCGGCTGGTGGCCGTACGCGCTGGGGCTCGGGCTGCTGGGCGGGCTGGCGGTTCCGGCAGTGCGGCACCGGCGCGGTGGGCGACGGCGGGGCGGACGGCACGCGGCGAACGGATGAGGCCTCTCCGCACCTTCGGGGAGGCGCCGAGCGGGCGTTGGCCGGCCGCTGGTCGAGGTGGTTGAGCGCGCGGGAGGGACTCCATGATCCGGAGGAACCACTCGCGGTCATGGTGGAGGCGGACCATGTCCTGGCGCAGGCCTGCCGGGAAGTGGTCCCGGACCAGGGGCCGGCGCCAGGCCTCGTCGTCGAGGAGCTCCTGGCCGAGGGTGTTGCTGCCGACGTACTGCCGCAGAAAGCGATGCGAAAGCCACGGCTCGTCGACTGTATGCAGTCGCGATGTGATCACGTTCCGCCGTACCCAGCCTGTTCGCGGGGTGGACAAGCACGGTCCGAGCCCCGTCCCCGGAGTACCGTCGACGGCATGACCAGCAACTCCTCCCTCGCCGAGGCCCTCGCCGCCGGGACCGTCGTGCTCGACGGCGGTATGTCCAATCAGCTCGAGTCCGCCGGACACGACCTCAGCGACGAGCTGTGGTCGGCGCGACTGCTCGCCGAGCGGCCCGAGGCGATCACCGAGGCGCACCTCGCCTACTTCGAGGCCGGCGCGGACGTGGCGATCACCTCCAGCTACCAGGCCACCTTCGAGGGCTTCGCCAAGCGTGGGATCTCGCACGAGCGGGCGGCCGAACTGCTCACGACGAGCGTCGAGTTGGCCCGCGAGGCGGCCTCGCAGGCCAAGGCGAAGGGCGTCACGCGGCCGCTGTGGGTGGCGGCGTCGGTCGGCCCGTACGGGGCGATGCTGGCGGACGGCTCCGAGTACCGGGGACGGTACGGCCTGAGCGTCGACGAGCTCGAGCGTTTCCACCGGCCCCGTCTGGAGGTGCTCGCCGCCGCCGGACCCGACGTACTGGCTCTGGAGACGGTGCCGGACGCGGACGAGGCGGAGGCGCTGGTGCGGGCGGTGCGTGGACTGCATACACCCGCCTGGCTCTCGTATTCGATCGACGGTCGGCATACCCGCGCCGGCCAGCCGCTGGAGGAGGCCTTCGCCCTGGCCGCCGACGCGGACGAGGTGATCGCGGTCGGCGTGAACTGCTGCGCGCCCGAGGACGTGGACGCCGCGGTCGAGATCGCCGCCCGTGTCACCGGCAAGCCGGTCGTCGTCTATCCCAACAGCGGCGAGGCCTGGGACGCCGAGGCCCGCGCCTGGAACGGGCGCTCCTCCTTCGCCCCCGGCCAGGTGCGCGCCTGGCGGGAGTCCGGGGCCCGGCTGATCGGCGGGTGCTGCCGGGTAGGGCCGCAGGCGATCACGTCGATCGCGGGGACGCTGGCGGAGGCGTAGAGCTCCGCCGGGCGCCGCCGGGCGGCAAAAGGAAAGGCAAGGAGTCAGGTACTCCTTGCCACTCTCAACCTATAGCGCACCCTGGGCCTTGCGGCAAGACCCCCCTCGTGGCGCAGAATCTCCGGTCGAAGCCAGAAGCTGCTGAAATCAGCGATTCGCGCAATGCATGCGCTTATGGGGGTCTCATGATCGACGTGATCATCGCCGGTGGCGGACCGACCGGCTCGATGCTGGCCGGCGAGCTGAGGCTGCACGGCGTGCGGGTGCTCGTGCTGGAGAAGGATGCCGAGCCCGCCGCGTACGTCCGCTCGCTCGGCCTCCACGTACGCAGTATCGAGGTGATGGACCAGCGCGGGCTGCTGGAGCGGTTCCTCGCCCACGGCCGGCAATTCCCCGTCGGCGGTGGCTACTTCGCCGCCATCGACAAGCCGGTGCCCGAACTGGACACCGCGCACGGCTACATCCTCGGCATCCCGCAGCCCGTCACCGAACGTCTGCTGGCCGAGCACGCCACCGAGCTCGGCGCCGAGATCCGGCGCGGCTGCGAGGTGGTGGGGGTGAGCCAGGACGAGGACGGGGTGAGCGTCGAACTCGCCGACGGCACACGGCTGCGCTCGCGCTGTCTCGTCGGCTGCGACGGCGGGCGCAGCACGGTGCGCAAACTGCTCGGGATCGGCTTCCCCGGTCAACCCGCCCAGGCCGAGACGCTGTTGGGCGAGATGGAGGTGACGGAGACCCAGGAGACGATCGCCGCCGTCGTGACGGAGATCCGGCAGACCGAGAAGCGGTTCGGCCTCGGACCCGTCGGGGAGGGGCGGTACCGCGTCGTCGTGCCCGCCGAGGGGGTGGCCGAGGACCGCTCGGTCGCGCCGACCCTGGAGGAGTTCAAGCGGCAGTTGCGGGCCTATTCGGGCACCGACTTCGGGGTGCACTCGCCGCGTTGGCTCTCCCGCTTCGGCGACGCCACCCGGCTGGCCGAGCGCTACCGGGTCGGCCGGGTGCTGCTGGCCGGCGACGCGGCGCACGTCCACCCGCCGTTGGGCGGACAGGGGCTCAACCTCGGTATCCAGGACGCGTTCAACCTCGGCTGGAAGCTGGCCGCCGAGGTCACGGGCCGGGCTCCCGAGGGACTGCTGGACAGTTACGAGAGCGAACGGCGCCCGGTGGCCGCCGCCGTACTGGACAACACCCGCGTACAGAGCCTGCTGATCTCCACCGACCCGACCGCCCAGGCGGTGCGGCGGCTGATGGCGGAGCTGATGGACTTCGAGGGCGTCACCCGGCACCTGATCGAGAAGGTCACCGCGCTCGACATCCGCTACGACTTCGGCGAGGGCCACGAGCTGCTCGGCCGGCGGCTGCGCGACGTGAAGCTGAAGCAGGGGCGCCTCTACGAGCTGCTGCACGGCGGCCGCGGGCTGCTGCTCGACCAGACCGGCGGCCGGCTCTCCCTCACGGGCTGGGCGGACCGGGTCGACCACGTCGTCGACGCAAGCGAGGAACTGGACGTGCCCGCCGTGCTGTTGCGGCCGGACGGCCATGTCGCGTGGGTCGGCGAGGACCAGGAGGAGCTGCTCGATCGGCTGCCCCGGTGGTTCGGCGCCGCCACCGGCTGAGCGCGCGGCCGCCGCAGTTCCTGCCGCATCCCCCTCGTCCCGGCCCTCCCCCGCTGCTAGCCTCCGGGTCGGGAACCGGTTTCCATCCATGTTGCCGCAGTTCCCGAGGGGTGGGCCGACAAGCCCGGGGAGAGGGACGAGGCAGGTATGACCAGAAAGAGCGAGGACGCGAGCCGCAGCACGATCAGGGACGTGGCGGCGCGCGCGGGGGTGTCCGCGTCGACCGTGTCGCGGGTGCTGGGCGGGGTCTATCCGGTGAGCGCGGCGACCCGTACGCGCGTGATGCGGGCGGTCCGCGAGATGGACTACGTCGCCGACGCGCGCGCCAAGGCGATCGCGGGCGTCGGCACGCCCACGCTGGCGTTCGTGCTTGAGGACATCACGGGTCCGTCGTTCGCGCTGATGGCGCACGGCGTGGAGCGTGAGGCGATGCGGCTGGGCCATCTGTGCCTGGTGTGCAGCACGGAGGGCGACGCGCGGTACGAGCTGGAGTTCGTGGAGATGATGCGCGCGCAGCGGGCGGCCGCCGTGATCCTGGTCGGCGGTGGCGCCGACACCGCCGAGTACCGCGAACGCACCCGCCGCATGGCCGACTCGCTCGCCTCGGCCGGCTCCCGCCTCGTACTGTGCGGGCGCCCGCCGCTGGGGCCCGGGGCACCGGTCACGGTCATCGAGTACGACAACGAGGGCGGCGCCTACGCCCTGGTCGCGCACGTCCTCGCACAGGGTCACCAGCGGGTGCTGTTCCTCGGCGGCAAGTCCGACCACACCACGGCGCAGGGGCGCGAGCGCGGCTATCTCGCCGCCCACCGGGCGCGCGGTGTCGAGCCCGCCGAGGAACTGGTGCTGCACGGCGACTTCACCCGCGACTCGGGCCACCGGCTGATGCGCCAGGCGCTGGAGCAGAAGCTGGACTTCACGGCCGTGGTCGCCGCCACCGACATGGTCGCGGCGGGTGCGCTCACCGCGCTGCACGAGGCGGGCCTCAGCGTGCCGCGCGATGTGTCGCTGGCCGGGTACGACGACATTCCGTTCGCCCGGGATCTGCATCCGGCGCTGACGACCGTGCATGTTCCCTACGAGGAACTGGGCAGGCTCGCCGTGAGGACCGCGCTGGGGCGCGAACCGAACACCCCGGACGAGCATCTGCTGCTGGGAACGCATGTGGTGGTACGGGACTCGGTGGCGCCGCTGAAGGAGTAGGCGGTGCGGCCGCGGGCACCGTGGGCCTCTTGTCGCGGAACCGGTTGCTTCCTATGCTCACGATCTTGGCAAACGCTCTCTATCCTGGAGCCTCCCGCATGAGCACCGGCCCCATCCGTCTCACCCCGGGCGCGCACACCGCCCTCCGTCCCGCGACAGCCGCCCGCATCACCGACGGATTCTGGGCCGCCCGCCGCACCACCAACGCCGACGTCAGCATTCCGCAGGGCCCCGACCGGCTGGAGGCGGCCGGAAACCTCGACAACCTCCGCGCCGCCGCCGACGGCAAGGGCTCCTTCACCGGCGACTTCCCGTTCCAGGACTCGGACGTGCACAAGTGGCTGGAGGCGGCTTCCTGGCAGCTCACGGACCGTCCCGACGACCCCGAACTGGCCGCTCACGTGGACGAGTTGACCGCGCTCCTGGCCGCCGCACAGGACACCGACGGCTATCTGCAGACGTACTACCAGGTCGCCCACCCGGACCGGCGCTGGCAAGAACTGGGCTGGGGCCACGAGTTGTACTGCGCGGGCCATCTGCTGCAGGCCGCGGTGGCCCACCACCGTGCGACGGGACGCCGTGAACTCCTCGACGTCGCCGAGCGGTTCGCCGCACACATCGACGCGGTCCTCGGCCCGGGCCGGCGGATCGACAACGTGTGCGGCCACCCCGAGATCGAGACCGCGCTGGTGGAGCTGTACCGGGAGACCGGGGAGCGACGCTGGCTGGAGCTGGCCGGCCACTTCGTGGACCGGCGCGGGCACGGGCTCCTCGACGCCGACGTCAACCCCCATCTGGGCCGAGCCTATTGGCAGGACCACATACCGGTGCGCGAGGCCACGACGGTCTCCGGTCACGCCGTACGGCAGTTGTATCTGCTCGCGGGTGTGGCGGACCTCGCCGCGGAGACGGGCGACCGCGAACTGTATGCAGTCGCCGAGAGACTGTGGGACGTGATGGTGGCGACGAAGACGTATCTGACGGGCGGTGTCGGCGCCCGTCACGAGGGCGAGTCCTTCGGGGAGCCGTACGAGCTCCCGCCGGACCGGGCCTACGCGGAGACCTGCGCGGCCATCGCGTCGATCCAGTGGTCGTGGCGGATGGCGCTGCTGACCGGTGACGCGAAGTACTCCGACCTCGTCGAACGCACCCTCTACAACGGCTTCCTGGCCGGCGTCGGCCTCGACGGCGACAGCTGGCTGTACGTCAACCCGCTCCAGGTGCGCGAGGGGTACGAGGGCGCGTACGAACCGGACAAGGCGGCCCGCCGCACTCCCTGGTTCCGCTGCGCCTGCTGCCCGCCGAACGTGATGCGGCTGCTCGCCTCGCTCCCCCACTACATGGCGAGCGGCGACGCCGAGGGGCTGCAGCTCCATCAGTACGCGACGGGCGTGTACGAGGCCGGCGGCGGCCGGGTCCGGGTGGAGACCGGCTACCCCTGGGACGGGCGGATCGCGGTGACCGTCGAGGAGGCGCCGGACGCCGATTGGACGCTGGCGCTGCGGCTCCCGTCCTGGTGCATGGAGTTCACGGCGACGGCCCCCGACGGCGAACCGCCCGCCGAGACCCTCCCCGGCTGGCTGCGGGTGCGTCGTCGCTGGTCGCCGGGCGACACCTTCACCCTCGACCTCGCACTGGACGCCCGACTCACCCGCCCCGACCCGTACGTGGACGCCGTACGCGGCTGCGTGGCCATCGAACGCGGCCCCCTGGTCCACTGTCTGGAGGGCGTGGACCAGCTGCCCGGCATCCCCTTCGAGGACCTGACCCTGCCCTACGGCTCCCCTCTCACGGTCCGGCACGACTCCGAGCTGCTGGGCGGGGTCGATGTCGTCACTGCCGACGGACTGCGCCGGGGAGGCGGAGACGCCGTACCACTGACCGCAGTTCCGTACTACGCGTGGGCGAACCGTCAGGAGGGGCCGATGCGGGTGTGGATTCCGGAGGGGTGACGTCGGCGGTCCAGAGGGCGAAACCGGTATCGCGGGGGCCGTGTGCCGTGTACGGCGGACTGTATGCGAAATCCTGGCGACCGTCGCCGACGTCGCCGAAGATCCGCACCGGGTGCGTCTCGTCCCACGCCTCCCACCCCGGATCCCCGTCGACGGCGAACCGCACCCACGCCCCGTGCATCGCCTCGGCCAGCTCGTGCGGTGCCCCCTCCCCGGCGAGCTTGGCCGACTCGGGGCTGTCGCCCGTGTCGAAGACGAAGCCCAGTTCCAGGGCGTGGCAGGAGCCGAGGTCGGGGAGGTTGGAGGGCCAGGCGAACTCGTAGACGTACGCGGTGTCGGGGCGGGCCTCGGCCAGGCGGTGCAGGGGGAGGCGCAGCAGGTGGTCGGTGACCATCTGGCCGACGATCTCGGCGGTACCGGCGTCGGGGTGCAGGAGGCGGTAGCCGCGCGGCACCTCGTGGCCGGCGTGGCAGCGGGCCATGGCGCCGGCCAGGGCGACGGCGCCGAGGCGGTCGACGCGTTCCAGGAGGCCGCCGGGGACCAGCCAGAGCCGGTACTCGTCGCGGGTCCAGCCGACCATCAGGTCGACGTCACGGGCCGCGTCGCCCTCGATCAGTGCCTCCAGGGGGTCGCGCGGGACGAGGTCGCCGTCGACGACGATGCCGAAGGCGGGGCCGCCGAGGACCGGGCTGCTGAGCCGGCCGACCTCGCCCTGGGTGCGCAGCAGCAGTTCACGGTCGACCTCGGCGAAGGCGGCCGCGGTGGCGGGGATCTTCAGCCGGGCGGCCATCCGGCGCACCATCCGCCGTACCTTGTCGCGGTCGGCGGCCTCGGGCGGTCCGCTCTGCAGGATCGCGCGCCGTACCAGGCCCTGTGCCTGCGGTGCGGCGAGCAGGGCGCCGGTGCTGATGGCGCCCGCGGACTGGCCCGCGAGGGTGATGCGGGCGGGGTCGCCGCCGAAGGCCTCGATCGACCGGTGCACCCACTCCAGTGCGGCGAGCTGGTCGCGCAGGCCCGGGTTGGCGGGGGCGTCCGGGAACAGGCCGTAGCCCTCGACTCCCAGCCGGTAGTTGACGGAGACGAAGACGACGCCGTCACGGGCGAAGCCATGCCCGTCGTACACCGGCACCGCGGAAGATCCCCTGGTCAGGGCGCCTCCGTGCAGCCAGACCAGGACCGGGAGCCGGGCCCCGCGGCCCGGCTCCGGTGTCCATACGTTGAGGTTGAGGCAGTCGTCGCCGGGCACGACCGGGTCGGACAGGTACTGCGCGAAGGCTTCGGAGTACGGCGGTTTCGGCGCCGTGGGCCCGAAGGCCCCCGTGTCCCGCACGCCCTCCCACGGCTCGGGCGGGAGGGGCGGCCGGAACCTTCGGGGGCCGAAGGGGGGTGCCGCGTAGGGGATGCCGCGGAACACCGCGATCCCGTTCTCATGACGGCCGCGTACGGCTCCGTACGGCGTGCTCACGACGGGATCCTTCTTGACTGCTGCCGTCATTCGACCACCAGCCTCCTCGCCGCACTCGTGCACCGGTAACAACAGAGCACCACATCACGGCGCGCTATTCCGGCGCACGAGGCGGTCTGGAGGCTGTTCGGGGTACATCGCATACAGTCCGCTACCGTCTGTACACGGTGTGCGGTGTGTACAGACGGTGCCGCGTACTACTTCGCGTACATCAGCGTGCCGAAGCCGAGCTGGTCGAAGCCGCCGCTGGTGGAGCCGTAGTCTCCGCCGCCGCCCTCGGGGGCGTTGGCGTAGTAGAACGCCGAGATGTACTTGTCGTCGAGGCTCAGGCGCCGGTTGTAGTGGAAGTGGAGCATCGCCCAGACGGGGCGGATCTGGCCGCGGGAGGCGGAGGAGATCACCGTCTGGGAGGACTGGGAGCAGTTCTGGCCGGTGCCCCAGGTGTAGGTGGTGAAGGGGACGTCGTTGCCGAGGTTGTACTTCGCGACGTACTGGGCGCCCTTCATGAAGCGGCGGCTGTCGTAGGAGTAGAGGTCGTCGCCCTGGTTCCAGGCCATCTCGCAGATGGCGCCCATCTGGCCCATGCCCATGACGGTGTGCCCCTGGTCGCGGCCGGACTCCTGCCACTGGCCCAGCGCATAGCCGTCGGAGTCGGTGTACAGGTACGGCACCGCGTGCGCGAGGGAGCCGTTGCCGGCACCGGACTTGAAGTACGTGACTGCCTGGTCGTACTTGCCGCCGTCCTCGTTGAGGATGCCGATGGCCAGGACGGAGGCCATGTTGCACAGGTCCCAGTTGGCCCAGTAGTTGGTGATGCAGGCGTCGTTGTGGTTGGTCAGGAAGCTGTTGTTCATCGGGTAGAAGACGCGCGCCATCATCTCCTGGGCGGCGGCGAGGTCGAACCCGTCGTAGTCCCGCATGAGTTCGCAGGCGTTGGCGAACTGCCAGCCGTAGAGACCGGCCGCGAGGAACCGGTCGGCGTTGCCGCCGATCGAGGTGAGCGTGGTGGACCACGCGTTGAGGATGCCGGCGGCGCAGACCGCGTTGGCCTCGGTGCCGCCGACCCGCCAGCGCAGGGCGTTCTGATAGGCGGCGGCGATGTCGTTGTAGAGGAGGCCGTAGTTCTCGCCGGTGCCGCCGCGGATGACGGTGGCGGTGGCCCGGTTGGTCCAGGTGGACTGGGAGTGGGAGTTGGCGACCAGTTTGTTCCAGCCGGACAGCCAGGGGTCGGTTCCGGCGGCGACCCTGACCTTGGCGCGGTTGATGTCGCCGGCGTTGTGCAGCATGCCCGGGTGGGTCCAGGTGGACGGGGCGGCGTCCGCGGTGGTGGCGGCGAAGGCGCCGCCCCCGAGGGCGAGGGCGGCGCCGAGTCCGCCGGCGGTCCTCAGCAGACCGCGGCGGCTCAACTCGCTCTCCTGGACGTGCCGGTGGGGGGAGGTGCGGCTCATGTGCGTCTCCAATCCGTGGGGGGATCTAGAGAGAGGTGACACTCACCTCTTCGAACTGGGTGGTGCAGCGGACCAGCGGGCTGCGGGAGCAGACCACGAGGCCGACGTGGTGGGCGGCGTCGCCGAAACCGGGGATCTCGCCGGAGGCGAGCTCGGTCCAGGTGGTGCCGTCGTCGGTGGAGACTGCTGCGGCGAAGGCGGTCCCGGTGCGCTTCAGCCGTAGCAGCAGGGGCAGTTGGACGGTGGCGGTGCCGGAGAAGGCGGAGGCTCCGGCGACGGTCTTGCGCAGCATGAGCTGTGCGGTGGTACCGCCGGTGACGATGAGTCCGGCCGCCTGGTCGAAGGGGGACAGCGACTTGGCCATCAGCAGACCGACCCGGTCCGCGGTGGCGCCGGCGCGGGAGACCAGACGGGCGGTGACCTGGCAGTCGCCGGTGACCGGGCGGCGTACGAACTGCCCTGTCATCCCTTGGTTGTTGACGGTCAGGTCGGTGCCCGCGCCACGGACGGTGAAGGTGCCGTCGGCGTATGAGGTGCTGCCGGGTGTCGCGACCGCCACCACGCCGAGGGTGCCGAAGGCGCGGTCGTCGAGGACCGGGTCGCCGAGGTCTCCGTACGTCCAGGGGGTGGGCGGGGGTGTGCCGACCGTGAGGGCGAGCGTGCCGGCGCCGTCACCGGACGCGTTGCCCGCGGTGGTCGTGACCGTGAACTCGCCTGCTTCGGTGGGGGTTCCGCAGATCAGACCGGTGCGCTTGTCGAGGCGCAGGCCGTCGGGGAGTCCGTCGGCGGTGAACCGTACGGGCTCGTGGGAGCCGCGCAGCAGGTGCCGGAAGGTGTCGCCGCGATTCGCGAACACGGAGGCCGAGGAGGTGAGTTGAGGCACGGCGGGCGTGGGCATCTGCGCGGCGGTGGGTTCCGAGAGGGGGCCGCGGCCGGCGCTGTTCGTCTTCGCCACGACGTAGTGGTACGCCGTGCCGGGGGTGCCGGTGGCGTCCGCGTACCGGATGCGGGTGCCGAAGCCGACGGGGCCGACGCGGGTCGCGATCGTCTCGTAGGGGCCGTCGGCGGTGGTGGCGCGAAGGACCTTGTACCGGGCGGAGAGATCCGGGTCGGTCCAGGCCAGTTCGACCGAGTCGGCGGCGGAGGTCGCCCGCAGGTCGACGGCGGTGCGCCTGGGGCGGGGTACGGACCAGACCTCGCCGGCCGTGGCGGATACCACGCTGACGTGGTCGAAGGCGCCGGTGCCGGTCTCGGCGTAGTCCTCGTCGACGCCGAGGCAGGAGGTGAGGACGAGACCGACGTATGCAATGTGCCGTAGACCGTCGACCTCGGTACGGCCGACTTCCGTCCACCGTATGCCGTCCGGCGAGATCGCCCCGGTGCACCAGCGGCCCTTGCGGGTCACCCGCACCCAGTACGGGGCCCGCAGCCGGTAGCCGTCTCCGGCGCCCTCGACGTACGGGGCCTCCAGGGGTGTCGCCGATTCCGGCAGCGTGCCGAGGCCGGAGATCGGGAAGGACGCGTTGACGGTGATCGCGTCCTGCTGGGAGGGCGGCACCGGGGTGCTGCCGGTGGCCGAGATGGCGGCCCCGGCCTTCGGCCGTACGGTCCACACGCCGCTCCAGGTGTGCAGCGGCAGCCCCTGGATCAGCATCGAGGCGTGGGCGGCGTCCGCGTCGAGGCCCGCCCGGACGGTGACGCCGATCTTGGAGTACTGGGAGCTGAGCGGCCACACGATGCGCGCGGTGACGGTGCCGTCGCCGCCCAGCGGGAAGTGGACGAGGCGGTGGGTGTCGGCCGTGCCGCTCGCCTCCAGGACGAATCGTTCGCCGTCGAAGGAGGCGGAGCCGGGGATCCTCACGTCGCCGACGTCCTGGGTGGACCAGGGCTCGGGAAGGCCTGCGGTGGCGGCGGCGAGGCTCGACGCGCCACTGCTGCCCTGGGAGTTCGTGGCGGTGACGGTGTAGTAGCAGGTCTGCCCGGACCGCACGCCGTCGTCTGTATGCGATGTGCCGTCGACTGCAGACGCGATCTCCTGGTACGGCCCTTCGGGCTTGTCCGCCCGGCGGACGGTGTACTTCGTCGCCCACACGGACGGCAGCCAGGTCACGGTGACCGACGTACCGTCGCCGCCCCCCAGCGCCGTGACCCCAGCCGGTGCCGTCGGCACGGCCGGGTCCGGCGTCTTCGTCCCGGCGTAGGCGAACGTCCCCCAGCTGGGCAGGTCGTCGTTGCTGCCCTCGATGACGCGGGCGCCGCCGGTGCCACGGAAGACGGCCGCCTCGGTGTACGGGGTGTCGAGGCCACGGACGCCGGCGTAGTGGGCGTAGTACATCTCGTAGATCGGCGGCAGGGTGCCACGGACCTTGGCGGAGACGGTCGTCTTGATGTACTTGCCGGTGCGGTCGAGGTCGGGGGCGAAGGGGACGTCGCCGCCGAGGTTGTAGCGGGCGGCGTACTCGGCGTTGGCGAGGATGCGGTGGTCGTCGAAGGCCCACAGGTCGACGCCCTGGTTCCAGGCGACCTGCGCGGCGTCGCCCAGGAGGCCGACGGCGAGCTGTTCGTGGGCCTGGTCGCGGCCGCTCTCCTGGCCCTGACCGCCGTCCGTGACGACCCGGTTGCCCACGCTGCCGTTGCCGGCACCGGCCGCGGCGAACCGCAGCGCGTCCTCGAAGAGGGTGCGTTGCTCGCAGAACACGCCGATGGCCAGGATGGACTGGAGGGCCGTCAGGTCCCAGTTGCCGTTGGCGTAGAGCATGTAGCCGGAGATCGCCGGATACCAGACGCGCAGGAAGGACTCCTCGCAGCGCGCGATGTCTGCGTCGCTCCAGCCGTCGTAGTCCGAATGCCGCAGCAGTTCGGCCGCGTTGACGAACTTGAAGACCTGCAGCCCCGCGCCGAGCGGACCGTCGGCTCCGGTGACCATGGTGAGCGATGCCGACCAGGCGTTGAGGATGTCCCGGGCCTTGTCGGCGTGGGCGCGGTTGCCGGTGACGGCCCACATCAGGGCGTTCTGGTAGGCGGCGGCCGAGTCGGCGACGGCCTGGTTCTGGAAGTTGGTGGGGCCGCGGCCCCAGGCGGTGATCTGGCCGGTGTTCTGGACGGTGTACGTGGACTTCGAGCGGGTGTGGGCCGCGAAGGCGAGGTAGCCGTCGTGGATCGGGGATTCCTGCGCCGCGACGGCGGATTTCATCCGTGCGATGTCGTCGGCTGTATGCAGTAGGCCGGGGTGGGTGAACTGTCTGCCGTCGGCAGTCGTGTCGGCGTCGGAGTCCGCCGCTCTCGCCGTGCCGGGCACGAGCAGTCCGCTCGTGCCCGCCACCAGCAGCAGGGCAGCGGTGCCGCCGAGGAAGCCCCGGCGGCTCGTCGCGGGAGTGATCATGACGCGGCGGCCGCCTCGGCCTCGGCGGTGGTGAGGAACTTGAGGTTCGTCACGTGCTCGTTGACGAACATGGGCACGCCGTCCGAGGCCAGGTACCACCTCGGCTTGCCCGTGCTGTCGGCGATCACCCTGCCGTTGACGCGGAGGTTCTCGAAGGTGACGTCCTTGATCGCGTGCTCCGCGTCGAGGCCGGCGATGATCGAGAGGTCGGCGTTCTTGCCGTTGTAGCTGAGGTCCTTGATGTAGACGGACTCGATGGCGCGGCCTGCCGAGGTGTTGTACTTCGGGTTGTACTCGACCCGCATGTGGATGAGCTGGCCCCAGCGGAAGTCCTCCACGCGGATGTTGTCGAACCTGACGTCCCGGACGATGTTGCTGTCGCCGACCATGAAGGCGATAGCGCCCTGGTAGGTCACCTGCGGCTCGCGGTGGTCAAGGATGTCGATGTTCTCGTAGCGCAGGTTCTCCAGCATCTCGGGGGTGTCGGAGTTGCCATGCACGCCGATGTTGATCGGGTGGGCGACGTCGGCCCAGAGGGAGCAGTTCTTGACGGTGATGTTGCGGGTGTCGCCGTAGAAGTCCCAGCGGTGGGTGTAAAGGGCGACGCAGTCGTCGGAGGTGCGCAGGAAGCAGCCGTCGATCGTGACGTTCTCGGAGCAGTAGAGCTGGATGCCGTCACCCCAGCCCTGGTGGCTGAAGGCGCGCAGGTTCTTGATGGTGAGGTTGTTTGACTCGGCGACCCTGATGTTCTCGTACCGGGGGTTGAGGATCGTGACGCCGTCGATCGTGACGTTCTCGCACTTGCGGACGAAGACCGCGCCGCCGGGCGTGTCGTAGATCACGCCGCGGCCGATCAGTCGGGCGTTCTCCACGTTCTCGAAGATCACGGCCGAGGTGAGGACGGCGCCGGCGGCCAGGTAGACGGTCGTGCCGTCGGGCACCTTCAGGGTTCGGTCGGGGTGGGTGTGCAGACCGGGCCCGAAGTACATGACCTTCTTGTCGCCCTCGGTGGGCACGTCCTTCTCGATCGGGTTCGCGAACAGGTGCAGGCAGTCGAAGATCTTGTCGTCGATCTGGACGACGAGGTTGCGGGGCCGGTCCAGGGTGAAGCGCGCGGTGCTGCCGAGCACCTCGGGCTTGATGCCGTACGAGTCCGGGCGGATACGGAAGTTCTCGCCGCCGCCCGGGTTGTACGTGACCTCGACCTCGACGGTGCCGGAGAAGTCGA
Organism: Streptomyces sp. NBC_00019; assembly: GCF_045041015.1. Lineage (NCBI taxonomy): Bacteria > Bacillati > Actinomycetota > Actinomycetes > Kitasatosporales > Streptomycetaceae > Streptomyces > Streptomyces sp. NBC_00019. The sequence goes on along the minus strand of NZ_CP108302.1, from coordinate 8,093,887 downwards.
AGGCGGCCCAGGAGGAGTTCTGGGCCCTGTTGCTGCCGGTGCTCGCGTCGATCAGTGCGAGCTTGGCAAGGTAGACGCCGAGCTTCTGCCAGGTGCCGCCGAGCGGCCGGACCTTGACGGTGAAGGAGTTGTTGACAGGCACCTGCGGAAGCGTCGGGTGGATGACCACGCTGTCGCCGGTGGTGCCGTTCTCCTCCGCCGTGGCGGCCTGTGCGGTGCCCGCGATGCTGCTGGCCAGGCCGGCGGCAGCGATGACACCGGCGGCCTGGAGGGTGGTCCGGCGTGACAGGGGCGCGTTCATGCGTAACTCCTTGCAAAAGGTTCGGTAAGAGGGATTACTTCAGTCCGGTCGTGGACATCCCGGCCACGAAACCGCGCTGGGCGATCAGGAAGATCAGCAGGATCGGGACGACGTACATCACCGAGGCCGCGGCCTGGAGTTCGGGGACGGGCGTGCCGCCCTCGTTGACGTAGGCCGTCATCACGGCGACGGCGAGCGTGGTGCGGTCGGTGGACAGCAGCAGTTGTGGAGCGATGTAGTCGCCCCAGGTCCAGGTGAAGGCGATGATGAAGCTCGCGGACAGCACCGGCCAGGACTGCGGCAGGAAGATGCGCCAGAAGATCGTGGCGTATCCACAGCCGTCGACGATCGCGGCCTCCTCCAGCTCGCGCGGCATGCCCGCGAAGAACTGCCGGAAGAGGAAGACCAGATACGGCGCGGCGGACAGCCCCCACAGCACCCAGGGCCAGTACGTGTCGACCATGCCGACCTTGGCGAAGATCAGGTACGTCGGCAGCAGGGTGACCATCTGGGGCAGCATCATCGAGCCGAGCAGAACACCGAACAGCACCTTCTTGCCGGGCGCTTCGAGCCGGGCGAAGCCGAAACCGACCCAGGCCGAGCTGAGGGTGACGAGGGTGGCGTAGATGAGGGCGATGACCAGGGAGTTGCGGGCGTAGCCGAGGAAGTCGATCTGGTTGAAGGCGTCGGCGAAGTTGTGCCACTGGAAGGCGTCGGGCAGCCAGTGCACGGGTGAGGCGGCCAACTCGCCCTGGGTTTTCAGACCGGAGAGGATCAGCCAGCCGAAGGGGCCGAGGAACAGCCCGGTGACCGAGACGAGGACCGTGTAGAGGGCGAGACGTTTGACGCGTACCCGTACGCGCACGTCGGTCGCCGATGACTTGGGCCGCAGGATGGTGGCGGTCACTTCTTCGCCTCCGGGTCGACGTTGTAGAACACCACGCCGGACGTGAACTTGAAGATGAGTCCGGTCACGACGAGGATGAGGACGAAGAGCACCCACAGCAGTGCGGAGGCGTAGCCGTAGCGGCCGAGCGCGAAGTACTGCGCGAACACGTGCATCATGTAGAGGTAGTTGGACTGCGGGACCGTGGTGATACCGCTGGTGTCACCGAGCGGTGCCAGCAGCAACGGCATGATGGTCTGCACCGAGGCGATCATCCCGGTGACGGTCTGGAAGAGCAGCACGGGCGACAGCAGCGGCACGGTGATGCTGCGGAAGGTGCGCCAGGCGCTCGCCCCGTCGATGCGGGCCGCCTCGTGGAGTTCCCGGGGGACGTCCTGGAGACCGGCCAGCGAGATGATCATGACGTTGCCGGCACCCCAGAGCACGGTCATCAGCAGTACGTAGCGGGCGTAGGGGTCGGCGAGCCAGGCCACGGCGTCGATGCCGAAGAAGGTCAGAACGCCGTTGGTGGCACCGGAGTTCTGGTCGAAGAGGAACTTGAAGGCGAGGCCCGCACCCACCGGCGGCACCACGGCGGGCAGATAGAGCAGGGTGCGGAACAGTCCGCGCGCCTTGAGCGGCCGGTTGACCAGTACGGCGAGGCCGAGTCCCGCGATGATCGACAGCGGTACCGAGGTCACCGCGAACAGGCCCGCACGGCCGAGGGAGTCCCAGGTGACCGGATCGTTCAGCAGCTCGCGGTAGTTGCCGAGTCCAACGTACTTCCAGTTGGGCGAGATGCCGTCGAAGGTGGTGAAGCTGAGCCACAGCGCGTACGCCATCGGCACGATGGTCAGCAGCAGGAACCCGATGATCCAGGGCGAGGTGAACAGGTAGAACGCCCTGTGTCTGCGCGCGGTCATGGTGATCCGTGGCCGCCCGGCGGCGCTCGCGCGTCCGGTGCTCGCGGCGGCGTCGGGCCGGTCCGCGACGGGGGAGATCTGATCGACCGTCATCCCACCTGCTCCTTACCGCGCTTCAGCTGATCGTTGATGGCCGAGTTCAGACGTCCGGCGAGGGTGTCGACGGAGATCTGGCCGTTCATCGCGGCGGGGGCTATCTGGTTGAAGAGGGCGTCGAACGCGTCCGCCCTGGTGTACGGGGTGAAGGAGACCACCGAGAAGTGCTTCAGTTCGTTCTCCTGGACCTTCAACACCCGTTTCTCGTAGCCCTCCTGACCGGGCATCAGGGAGCGCAGCGACTTCAGCGTGGGGATGCCCCAGCCGCCGGCGGCGCGTGCCTTGGCCGGCTCCTCGCCGAAGAACCACTCGAAGACCCGCCAGGCGGCGTCCTTGTTCTTCGCGCCGCGCGGCATCCACAGTCCGGTGCCGCCCTGGCAGGCACTGATCCGCCGACCGCCCGCGAACATCGGGGCGGGCGCCAGCCTGGACACCTTCGCCAGCTTCTTGTCCGGGTAGATCATGCCGCCCAACCAGTAGCCGGAGTTCGACATGGCCAGCCGCCCGGCCTGGTAGGTGGGGCCGTCCCAGCCGTTGGGGTCGGGCTGGATGAGGCTCGGCCCCACCTTGGTCCGGCAGTAGTCGATGTACCAGGACAGGGCCTTGCGGGCCTCGGGGGTGGTGAAGTCGACCCGGGAGAAGTCGTCGCTGAAGAGGCTCCCTCCGGCGGACGCTGTCATGGTCGTCAGGAGCGTGGCCCGGGTGAGGCCGGCGTAGCTGCCGCCGAAGACGGTGGTCTGGCCCTTCTTGCGCTGCACGAGGCGCTTGGCGGTGTCCTGCCACTCCTCGTAGGTGACCGGCTCGGTCTCCGACGGCTGGTCGACACCGGCCTTGTCGAAGGCCGCGGTGTTGTACCAGTACATGGAGTCCTGGGAGAAGTCCTTGGCCATGCCGTAGCGCGGGCCCTTGCCCTGGGTGCGGCCGTCGTACCGCCACAGGTCGTTGACGGGGTCCAGGTCGTCCAGCTTGAGGACGCCGCTCCGCGCGAAGTAGGGGTCCAGTTCCTCGGCCACGTCCCGCGCCGCGAAGAACGGCGAGTCCACGGCGCCGACACCGCGCACCAGGTCGGGCGGGTTGCCGCTGGTGAGCATCGCGATCAGCTTGGTGATGTCGTACTTCACCAGGACGATCTTGATGCCGAGGGCCTTCTTCGCCTGCTGCACCTGCTCCGGGAGGATGTCTCCGGAGTTGACCATCACGGTGACGGTCTCACCCGAGCCGCTGACCCCGGTGGACACCTGCATCGCGCAGCCGCTCAGCGCAGCCGCGCCGGCCGCGGCACCTCCCGCCGACAGGGCGAGGAACCGGCGGCGGCCCATCGGAGCACCGACATGAGGGTGCATGAAGGCACCACCTCCCGCTTCACCTAGTTGGCTCGATTGCATAGCAACCGGTTGTTGGACAGTGAGGCAGAGCTTCTTCCTGTCCGGAAACCGCGTCAAGAGGCTTGACGAGTTTTCGAAAAGACTGTGTAACCCCGACGACACGCGCCGGACGGCCCACAAGGCCGAGCAGGTTGACAAAAGTGCAGCTCAAAGCCGTCTTGTACGGCGATGTCGGCCACCCTCATCCGGACGTGCCCACCGGTCGGGAGAGCCCCGCACCCGATCTCGCCGATCACCCGCAGGGGTACGGAACGCGGCTCGATCACCGCTGAAGAGCAGTCATCAGCAGGCGTTCTTGACGGCCTGTACGGAAACCGGTTGTCACGAACGAGGCCGCACTTGGGCCTGCCGGCGCCCAGGTCGAGGAGGGAGCGGAACTCCCAGGCCATCTCCTGATCTCCCGGGCGTCCGCGAGACGTGGGTCGGCGACGCGGATCTACGGCACTGCACCTCGTACGACCCCTCGGCGGACACCACCGCATCCCCGTCCGCCAGGCTGACGCCACGACCGCGCGGCGGGACGGCCGACTGCCGAGCCGCTGAGGCCGCCCGGCGAGAAAACGCGGTAACCGATTTCCCGACAGAGCGGGATCAAGACCCTCGGCCACCCCACGGTGCTGACGGGCCTCCCCCGACCCCTCCTCCCGATCCTGGCCCTCCACCCCGCCGTGACGTGGGCATACGGGCGGAAACGAGCCAGGAGAAATCCGCGCCTCCCCGATCCGCCAGACCGATTGACCCGCCGTTCCCGGCAGATCTACGGTAGAAGGCGCTTTCTGAAAATGTTTCTACTCAGCGTGTCAGGAGTCTCATGCCCAGCCCCCAGCTGCCGCGGACCGTGTTCGCGATGGACCCGGTGCACCTCCCCCTGCTGTTCCCCCCGGCGCTCATGGCCCGGCTGCGGCAGGCGGCCGACCTCGACCCGGGCCTCGTGCTGCGGGACTTCACCGATCCCGCGGCGGCCGAGGTCCTCGCCGCGACCGAGGTGCTCATCACCGGCTGGGGCTGCCCGAGCCTCGACGCGGACGTCCTCGCCGCCGCACCCCGGCTGCGGACCGTGCTGCACGCGGCGGGCTCCGTCCGCTCGCTCGTCGGAGAGGAACTGTGGGAACGCGGCATCAGCGTGTCCAGCGCGGTCACCGGAAACGCGCTGCCGGTCGCGGAGTACACCCTCGCGATGATCCTGCTCGCCGGAAAGGACGCCTTCACCCACCGCGAACGGTTCCGCACCACCCACGCCTACCCGCCCCCCACCGAGACCGCGCACATCGGCAACGTCGGCCGCCGCATCGGCGTCATCGGAGCCTCGCGCGTGGGACGCCGCCTGCTGGAGCTGCTGCGCCCCTTCGACTTCACGGTCCTGCTCCACGACCCCTATGTGAGTCCCGCCGAGGCCACCGCGCTGGGCGCCCAACTCGTCTCGCTGGACGACCTGTTGAGCCAGTGCGACATCGTCAGCCTGCACGCCCCGGACATCCCCGAGACCTACCGCATGCTCGACGCCGGACGGCTCGCGCTCATCCGGGACGGCGGCGTCCTCATCAACACGTCCCGGGGCGCGCTCGTCGACCCTGACGCACTGACCGACGAGCTGGTCGTCGGTCGGCTGTACGCGGTACTCGATGTCACCGAGCCCGAGCCGCTGCCGGCGGGGTCGCCGTTGTACCGGCTGCCGAACGTGTTTCTCACACCTCATATCGCCGGTTCGCTCGGGAACGAGCTGGAGAGACTCGGGCGGATCGTGGTGGAGGAGCTGGAGCGAATGGCGTCCGGCGGGGCCCTGGTGCACGAGGTACGGCATGCGGATCTGACCCGTGTCGCCTGAGGCAACCGGCACCTCTCGGCCCACGGAAACAATGGGATACGGTTTTCCGTACCGGCTCCGGGCCGGACCCCCGACCGGTGTCCTCCCGGCCCCCGGTGGGGCGATCGCGACGGTGAAGGAGCCCCCAGGGTGAGTCAGCGCAAGGCTTCGGGCGACGCCGGACGGGCCACCATCCGGGACGTCGCGGAGCGGGCGGGCGTCTCCGTCGCCAGCGTCTCCCGCGTCCTGTCGGGCAACTACCCGGTCTCGGAGGAACTGCGCCGCCGGGTGATGAAGGTGGTCGGGGACCTGGACTACGTCACCAACGCCCACGCCCGCTCCCTGGCCGGTGGCGGCACACCCACGGTGGCGATCCTCATCAACGACATCACCGGCGCCGCGTTCGCCCATGTCGCGAGGGGTGTCGAGGGGGCCGCCACGCTGCGGGGCTGGCTCTCACTGGTCGGTACGACGGGTGACGACCCCGAGCGTGAGCTCGCGCTGGTCAACATGATGCGCCAGCAGGGCGTCGCCGCCGTGGTGCTGCTCGGCGGCGCCTACGACTACGACGAGTACCAGCTGCGCATGGCCCGGTTCGCCCGCTCCCTGGACGCGGCCGACTCCCATCTCGTGCTGGTGGGCAGGCCGCCGCTGGAGGGTGACGTACCGGCGACGACGGTCGACTACGACAACGAGGGCGGCGCGTACGCGATGGCCAGCCATCTGTTGTCCGCCGGGCACCGCAAGGTCCTGGTGCTGCCGGGACATGCCGAACTCACCACCGCACAAGGCCGGTTGAGAGGTGCGCGGCGGGCCTTCGAGGCGTACGGCGTGCCCTTCGAACCCAACATGGTGCGGCACGGCTTCTACGACTACGAGCACGGCTACGACGCCGTCCAGGAGAGCCTGCGCGACGGGCTCGACTTCACCGCGGTGCTGGCCGGGACCGATGTGGTCGCCGCGGGTGCCATGCAGGCGCTGCGTGCGGCGGGGCTGCGGGTGCCGGAGGACGTGTCGATCGTCGGGTACGACGACATTCCCCTCGCGTCCCAGCTCACGCCTCAACTGACCACCGTGCATGTGCCGTACGAGGAGATGGGCCGGGTCGCGCTGCGCGCGGTCGCCGACCGGCGCGAGGGGGGCCCGGGCCGTCGTAAGGGCGACGGGGACCACCTCGTGCTGGGCACCCATGTCGTCGTACGCAACTCCGTCCGGCCACCCGCCCCTCGCGTGTGATCCGTGCGAGTGGGCGGTTCGGAAGCGCTGCGAAAGCGATCGTTTCGTAAGCGTTTTCCGAAGGTTTTTTCGCGATCCTCCGGGGCCGGGCCGCTGGTCGCCCGGCCCTTGCGCAGGCTGCTATCTGCATCCTCTGACCTGCACATACAGTCCAGCGCGGCCACCGCCCGCAGGACACTTCGACATCACGCGACGGACAACCCGGCGTAACAAATTTCCGCGCACCTCTTGCTATGGACTGATCCGTCGTCCTACCGTCCCAGCAACCGCTTACTACATCTTCTGCATGGCCGACCCCCCTCAACCGCGAGCCGCGGATTCCGGCCGCCGTTCCCGGCCTGCGCCCCCCAAGCCGCCATCCTCGTTCCGAGACGCCCAACTTCCGAAGGAACACGGTCAGATGAACTTCACCAGCCGCCGGAGAAGGTTCGCCCAAACCGCTGTCGCGGGTATCGCGCTGACAGGCCTGCTCGCCGCCTGTGGCGGGTCGGACTCCGGAGACGACACCGACTCCTCCGGCCCGGTCACCCTCGACTTCTGGGGCTGGGCCAACGGCCAGGAGGCCGTCGTGAAGGCGTTCAACGCCTCTCACAAGGACGTCCAGCTGAAGTACACGAAGATCACCGATCAGCTGACCATGCAGAAGCAGCTGAGCAACGCCGTCAAGGCGGAGAACGCTCCCTGTCTGCTGCAGAACACCGGTGAGTACGTGACGAGTTGGGTCGCGCAGGGCGCACTGGCCGACATCTCGAAGTACGTGGAGTCGAGCAAGGGCAAGTTCAACTCCGGTTCGTGGGCGACCGGCCAGGTGCAGGGCAAGACCTACGGTGTGCCCACGGCCTCGGCGCCCGCGTTCACGATCTACCGCACCGACATCTTCAAGAAGTACGGCCTGAAGGCACCGACGACCTGGGACGACTTCATCGCCGCGGGCAAGGTCCTCGAGAAGCACGACATCAAGATCACCAACTACGCAGGTGAGGACCCCAGCACCCTGGAGGTGCTCGCCATGCAGGCGGGCGCCCACTGGTACGCCATCGACGGCAACGCCTGGAAGGTGAACTTCCAGGACGAGGGCAGCCTGAAGGCCGCGAAGGTGATCCAGGAGATCATCGACAACGACCTCAACGCCAAGCTGTCCTTCGCCGACTACGCGGCCGTGCAGCGCAGCTTCGACAACGGTGACACCGCGACCCGGCAGATCTCCACCTGGCAGATGTCCGGCATGGTGCAGAACTTCACCAAGTCCTTCGGCGACTGGGCGCTGTCCCCCTGGCCGACGTTCGCCGGTGCGGCGGCCAAGACGCCGGCGGGCACCAACCAGAGCGGCAACCTGACGCTGGTGTCCGAGCAGTGCGAGCACCAGGAGCAGGCCGCCGAGGCGGCGCTGTGGATGTCCACCGACACCGGCGCGGTCAAGACCATGGCCAGCCCGGAGACGGGCAGCGGTGTGATGCCGGCGCTGGCCGACAGTGACTCGTACGTGCCCGAGGCGATCTCCGAGAAGCTGCTCGGCAAGAACTACGAGCCGGCGCAGCAGATCGTGAAGGACAGCCTCGGTACCGTCACCACCGACTGGACCTTCGGTCCCAACTGGACCGCGATGTTCACCGAGCTGCAGAGCCAGTGGGGCAAGGTCGTCAGCAAGAAGCAGACGGTCACCGACCTTCTCGCCCACATGCAGGAGTGGACGGTCAAGGACCTGAAGTCCCGCGGCATCAACGTCAAGGGCTGAGGCACATCCCGATGATTCGCTCACTGCGCTGGAAGGGTGCCGCCTTCACGGTGCCCTTCCAGCTCGGCTTCGTGTTCCTGTATCTGCTGCCGATCGGCTACGCCGTCTATCAGTCGCTGTACCGCTCGCAGTCCTCCGGCCTTGGCCTGGGCGGCACCACCGACGAGTTCTCCGGCTTCGACAACTACCAACAGGGCCTGACGGACTCGAAGTTCATGGGATCCGTGCTGCGGGTGGTGGTCTTCGCCGTGGTGCAGATCCCGATGATGCTGCTGATCAGCCTGGTGCTGGCACTGCTCCTGGACGCGGTGACGGCCAAGGTGGCCGGCAAGTTCCGGATCATGCTGCTGGTGCCGTACATGATCCCCGGGGTGGTCGCGGCGATCGTGTGGATCAACGTGTACAGCCCGGACGTCGGCCCGCTCACCCCGCTCGGCGACTTCTTCGGCTTCCACTGGAACTTCTTCTCGCCGTCGATGGTGTGGCCGTCCATCGGCAATCTGCTGACCTGGCACGGCATCGGCTACAACATGGTGATCATCTACGCGGCGCTGCAAGGCGTGCCACGCGAGCTGTTCGAGGCCGCGCGTCTCGACGGCGCCACCGAGTGGCGGATCGCGCTCAGCATCAAGATCCCGTTCGTACGGGGCGCGTTGGTGCTGACCGGCATGCTCTCGATCATCCAGATGCTGCAGATCTTCAACGAGCCGGCACTGTTCCGGAACATCACCCCGGAGACGGTCGACGACAGCTTCACCCCGATCATGATCATCTACAACCAGGCGTTCAACGCCGGGAACTACCACTACGCCGCGACGCTCTCGGTCCTGCTCGCACTGATCCTCGGCGTCGCCTCCTTCCTCTTCTACAGGCTCACCTCGAGGGAGGCCGACTGATGACCCTCACCGAAGAGCGCGCGGGCAACCGCACCGTCCGCCGTCTCAACCGCCCCGACCCGGCGGCCCGTTCACGCGGCGGCCAGCGGTTCCTGCTCATCGGCCTGACCCTGGCGAGCGTCTACAGCCTGTTCCCGGTGTGGTGGCTGATCGTCGCCGCCACCAAGGACCGCACAGGCCTGTACCAGTCCAACGGTCTGTGGTTCTCCGGCTGGCACCTGTGGGACAACCTGCACCAGGTGTTCACCTACGACGACGGCATCTTCCTGCGCTGGACGTTCAACTCGTTCCTGTACGCCGGTGTCGGCTCCCTCGGCGGCACACTGATCGCCCTGGCGACAGGCTACGGTCTGGCCCGCTTCGACTTCCCGGGCCGCAACCTGGTGTTCGCGAGCGTGGTCGGCTCGTTCCTGATCCCGCTCGCGCTGCTGACCCTGCCGCTGTACCTGCTGTTCTCGGAGATCGGCCTGGTCGACACGCCCTGGGCGATGCTGATCCCCTGCCTGATCAACCCGTTCAGCGTGTACCTCGCCAAGGTGTATACAGAAGCCACCATTCCGTACGAGCTCCTGGAGGCCGCTCGTATCGACGGCGCCGGCGAGCTGCGGATCTTCTTCAGCATCGTGCTGCGGATGATGACGACGGGCGGCGCGACGGTCTTCCTGCTCGCCTTCGTGAACACCTGGAACGCCTTCTTCCTCCCCCTCACCGTGCTGCGCGGCCAGGAGAACTGGACCCTCAACCTGGGCCTGTACAACTGGTCCGGCAAGCGCGCGGAGTCCGGCGTCGACCTCACCAGCCTGGTACTGACCGGCGCCCTGCTGTCCATCATCCCGATGGCGATCATGATGGTCGCGATGCGCCGCTATTGGCGGTCGGGCGTGACCATGGGGGCGCTGAAGTGACGTTGCTTCACAACCCCGTCCTCCGCGGCTTCGCCCCCGACCCCTCACTGGTCCGGGTCGGTGACCGGTACTACGTGGCGACCAGTTCCTTCGAGTGGTTCCCCACCATCCCGATCCACCGCTCCCGCGACCTCGCCCACTGGGAGTACGCGGGCCACGTCAGCGGCGCCGTCCCCGGCGACTCACTGGCCGGCGTCCCCGACTCGGGCGGCGTCTGGGCACCGTCGCTGAGCTGGGACGGCGAACGGTTCTGGGTCGTGTACTCCATCGTCCGCTCGGTCGGCACGCCCTACTTCGACGTGGACACCTACGTCAGTACGGCGACGGACCCGGCCGGCGAGTGGACGGCCCCGCGCCGCGTCGCGAGCCACGGCTTCGACCCGGCGCTGTACCACGCCGAGGACGGCCGACTGTGGCTCCTCAACCTCCAGAACGACTGCCGCCCCGGCGGACAGCGCTTCGCCGGCATCGTGGCGACCGAGCTGGACCGCAAGACCCTGGCCGCCGTCGGCCACACCCACCTGTTGCTCCAGCACGGACGGCTCGTGGAGGGGCCGAAGCTGCTGCGGCGGGAGGGCTGGTACTACCTGGTGCTGGCGGAGGGCGGTACCGGTTTCGAGCATGGGGTGCTGGTCGCGCGCAGCCGTGCGCTGACCGGCCCGTACGAGGTCGACGAGCGGCCGCTGCTGACGACCCGGGACGACCCGACCGTGGCGTTGCAGAAGGCGGGGCACGGGGAGTTGGTCCGGACAGCGGGCGGGGACTGGGTGTTGAGCCATCTCGCCGCCCGTCCATTGCATACCGTCGACGGCCGACGGTGCCCGCTCGGGCGGGAGACCGCGATCCAGGCGGTGGTGTGGGACGCGGAGGGGTGGCCGAGGCTGCGGGATGGTGGGCATCATCCGGCGGTGGAGGTCGACGTACGACTGCATACAGTCGACGTCCCGCCGGATGCCGTCGACTCGGCGCATACAGTCGGCGAGTCCTCGCATACCGGTGACGGTCTGGCGCCTACGGTCGACCGCCCATTGCATACACCGACTTCGGACCCCACAGAGCGCGCACCCGGCCCAGGCTCCAGCTCCGACTCCAGCTCCGCCCCCGCCACCCACCTCGCCTGGCCCTGGAGCACCCTGCGCGCCTACGCCGACCCGTCCTGGGCCGACCCCACGACCCGCCCCGGCTGGATCCGTCTGCGCGGTCGGCACGGCCCGGAGTCCTGGTGGGCGCACAGCCTGCTCGCCCAACGCATCACCGAGCACCGCGCGGAGGCCGAGGTCACCGTCGAGGCGCGACCGGGGACGTTCACGCAGGCCGCCGGTCTCGTGCTCTGGTACAACACCGAGGCCTATCTGAGCCTGGACCTGACCTGGGCGGAACCGGAAGGCGAGGGGCAGCACGGGCAGCAGTGGTCTAGCGGTGGCCGTACGGTGCTCAGCCTCGTCGAACGGGAGGAGTCCGGGACCCGGCAGGTGGCCGCCGTGGACGTCGACGCGGGCGCACCGCTCACTCTCGGTGTGACGGTCGACGGCGCGGAAGCACGGTTCTGGTATCTACGGGGCGGCGTGCGCACACCGGTCGGCGGGCCGCTCGACTTCGGCAAGCTCTCCGACGACCACGGTTCCAGGCTCCGTTTCACCGGAGCGATGGCCGGCATCCACGCCGTGGACCTTGTCGACGCGGCGTTCACCGCCGATTTCACGGGATTTCGCCTGACCTGCCGGTAGCCCTCGGCCTCTTTCCGACTTTCCCCGGCGAACCTAGGGTAGGAAGCGCTTACTATCCGCCTTGGTCGAAAACTTTCCATGGCCCTCGGGCGGGCCGGAGAGGTGGTTCCCGATGGTCCGTACGGGGAGTGCGAGTGTGGCGGCCGGGCCGACGCTGGCAGTCGTGGCTCGGGAGGCGGGGGTGTCCGTACCCACCGCCTCCAAGGTCGTCAACGGCCGGGAGGACGTCGCACCCGAGACCCGCCGCCGGGTCACCGAGGCACTGGACCGGCTCGGCTATGTCCGCAGACCCCGCTTCGACGCGGCGAAGCCGCCGGCGCTGGTCGACCTCGTCGTGCACTCGCTCAACAGCTCGTGGTCGGGGGCGGTGCTGCACGGTGTGGAGGAGGCCGCCCACGACGCGGGCCTGGAGGTGGTGGTGTCGGCCGGGCTGACCCGCCAGCGGTGCGGCCGGCCGGAGCGGGGCTGGCTGGACAAGCTCATCGCGCGTGGTTCGTCAGGGGTGTTGTTCAACCTGGCCGAGCTGACGGCCTCCCAGTACGCGTGGCTGGAGCAGCATCGCATCCCGTTCGTGATGATCGATCCCGTGGTGGAACCGCCGGCGGGCGTGGTGTCGGTGGGCGCGGCGAACTGGCAGGGCGGGATGGCCGCGACCGAGCATCTGCTGGCGCTGGGCCATGAGCGGATCGCGGTGATCGCCGGGACCCGGCGCAAGATGTGCAGCACCGCCCGGGTGGCCGGCTACCGTTCGGCGCTCGCGTCGGCGGGGGTGCGGCAGCGCCCGGAGTACGTACGTCATGCGAGCTTCGACGAGTCGGTCGCCCGCGAGCGCATGCGGGAACTCCTCGACCTTCCCGAGCCGCCCACCGCCGTCTTCGTCTGCTCGGACCGGATGGCGCTGGGCGTCTACGAGGCCCTGGCCGAACGGGGGTTGAGCATCCCCGACGACATGAGCGTCGTCGGCTTCGACGACCTGCCGGAGGCCCGCTGGGCCAGCCCTGCCCTCACCACCGTCCGCCAGCCGCTGTCGGAGATGGCGGCGACGGCGACGCGGCTGCTGGTGCGGATGATGGAGGGGACGCGGCCGGAGGGGACGCGTACGGAACTGTCCACGCGGTTGGTGGAGCGGGCGAGTACGGGGCGGCCGCGGGGGTAGGGGCGGGTCGGCGGACTCCGTACGGGTGTCTAGGTCGCCCGCCAGACCGACACGTCCGCCATCAGGAAGCTCATTCCGCGCGTGTCCCACAGCGCGGTGCTCTTGACCTGGACCACGAGCAGCGCGATGTCTCCGGAGGGATGCTTGATGCAGAACTCGCTGCCGGCGGAGGCGGCAGCGAGCGGGAACGTGTGGTAATCCTCGCTCGTTTCGGCCTCGGCGCCGTCGAGGAGCCAACTGCAATCCTTGAAGTCGGCACCCGTCTCCTCGGCGAAGTACTGAACGATCAAGCTGGCGTCACTCTCCAGCGCACAACCGACGTCCTCGCAGGTGAAGCGGATGTCACCCTTGCGGTCCTCGCGTGTCGCCGGGCGTTTGCCGTCGTGGAGGTACAGGGAGTTCTTCTCGTTCAGAGACTGGGGCAGGTCCGCCGATATGGCGCGAGGCTGGCCGGCCGACGTCGAAGCCGAGGACGAACTCGACGCCTCCTCCGCCCCCTCCTCGCCCTTCGCTTCCGCCCCGGCCGCCGTCGACGCCCCCGCCGACCGCCCCGACGCCGTCGCACTCGGCGTCACCGAGGACGCGGTCGTGTCCCGCCCCCCGCTGCCGTCCTCCCCCTCCTTGGCCTTCCACACCAGCCCCGTCACCAGCAACGCACCCGCGGCCACCACCGCGCCCGCGACCAGTGCCGTACGACGACGCCGCCCCCGCTCCGGCACAGTCGGCACAGTCGCCCGCGCCGGCGCGATCAGCGGCATCGTGTGCACCGGCGTGGGGTCGGGTACCGGGGCCGGGACGGTCACCTCGGGCCCCGTGGCCTCGCGCCAGACCGCCGGCCCGGCACCCGCGTCGGCGTCCCCGCCCAGTCGCTGTCGGCACCACTCGACGACCTCGGCGAGCGTGGCCCGCTCCTGGGGGTCTCTGGCGAGGCACCGCGTGAGCAGCGGTCGGAGGGGTTCGGGCAGGCGGGACAGGTCGGGTTCGGAGTGGACGATCCGGTAGAGGATGGTCGCGGAGGGGCCGTCTCCGTACAGCGGTGAGCCCAGGGCCGCGAAGGCCGCGGTCTGGCCGAGCGCGAAGACGTCGGTCGCCGGTGTGATGTCGCCCGCGACCGCCTGCTCGGGGGCCATGAACTGGGGTGTGCCGACGGCGGCGCCGGTGGCCGTGTAGGCCGTGGTGTCGGCGGCCAGGGAGATGCCGAAGTCGATGACCCGGGGGCCGTCGGCGGCCAGGAGCACGTTGGAGGGCTTGAGGTCCCGGTGGACGATTCCCTCGCCGTGGATGGCCTGGAGCGCCTCGGCCACGCCCGCCATCAGCCACAGCACCGCCGGCACCGGCAGCGGGCCGCGCCGGTGGACGGCTTCCGCCAGGGAGGGTCCGGGGATGTAGAGCGTAGCCAGCCAGGGCGGACGGGCGTCCGCGTCGGCATCGATGAGCTCGGCGGTGTAGGCGCCCCGGACCCGCCGGGCCGCCTTGATCTCCCGGCCGAAGCGCCGCCGGAAGTCCGGGTCGTCGGCCAGCTCCGGGCGTACCACCTTGATCGCCACCGGTCGGCCGCCCGCCGTGTGCGACAGATAGACCCGACCCATGCCACCCGCGCCCAGCCGGGCGGCGAGACGGTAACCGGCCACCACGGGCGGATCGTCCACCTGAAGTGGCTGGAACACGTCAGCCGCGTTGTTCACCTGTCCCCCTGCTCCCCTGATCCCCTGTCGCGCCGATCCGATCATCCGTGCGACAGCAGAAGCCTAAAGGGTCTTCCGTGACCGCTGACCAGGGTCGGGACCGCGACCGTCCAGCCGGGCCGCCCAACTGATCCCGCCCAGCAGATGCGCCCGGAAGTCGGGGTCCTCGTACGCCTCGGCGGCGTGGCCGAGCGCCGTGTAGAAGACGCGCCCCGCCGCCTGCTCGCGGCACCAGACCAGTGGATGGTCGGCGCCCATGCCGCCTCCGTCGTACGACGACTCGTCGGCGCGGGCCAGCACCCGTACCGTGCCGCGGGGGTTGGTGCGGAAGTCGTACCACTCGTCGGTGAAATCCCATACGGCGGGCAGGTGTCGGGTGGCCGGGTGCTCGTGGTCCTCGATGAGGGCCTTGCCGGGCTGGTACTCGGGGTGCCGGTCGAAGCGGGCGCCCAGCAGTTCGGCGTAGTACGGCCAGTCGTACTCGGTGCAGGCCGCCGCGTGGATGCCGACGAAGCCGCCGCCCGACTCGACGTAGGAGGCGAGCCGTTCGCGGCCGGTCGGGGTGAGGACCTCGCCGCTGGTGGAGAGGAAGACGATCGCGGCGTACCGGTCCAGGGGTGACTCCAGTGCCGTCGGGTCCTCGCTCGCGTCGACCTCGAAGCCGCCGAGGGTGCGTACGGCGGCGATGCCGGCCGGGATGGAGTCGTGCCGGTAGTCGGCGGTGCGGGTGTAGACGAGGAGTCGAGGTGCCATGCCGGCGACCCTATGACGCAGGCGGTTCAGGTCCCGCTGAAGTGATCAGTCCGAAAATTTCGGCGGCCCGACGGGGCCCTGACCTCCGCGTGAGGCGACCGGCCACCGTTCGGGTGTTCCATCACGGAGGCCGCTCTGCGTAGCCTCGACTGCACGATGAACACCATTCCCGCACGACTTGACCACCTCGTCCTCGCAACCCCCGATCTGGCGGCGACGGTCGCCGACTTCGCCCGGCGTACCGGTGTGGCGCCCGCTCCGGGCGGGGTGCACATCGGGTTCGGCACCCGGAACTACCTGGTGTCGCTGGGCGGTACCGGCTATCTGGAGATCATCGGCCCGGACCCGGAGCAGCCCGAGCCGCAGGGGCCGCGCCCCTTCGACGTCGACACACTGGCGGCGCCCCGCACGGTGACCTGGGCGATCAGTCCGCCTGACCTGGACGCGGCGGTCACGGCCGCCCGGGCCCGGGGGTACGACCCGGGCGCGGTGCATCCGATGAGCCGCCGCAGACCGGACGGCACGCTGTTGGAGTGGCGGCTGACGGACGGCGAGACCCAGCACCCCTCCGGTCTGGTGCCGTTCCTCATCGACTGGGGCACCGCGGTCCACCCGTCCGCCTCCGGTCTGCCCGCCACTCCCCTGCTGGCGCTGTCCGCGACCGCCCCCGATCCGGGCGAGATCCGCGCCCTGCTCGCGGCCCTCGACACCGAACTCACCGTCACCAAGGGGCCGGTGGGGCTCTCCTTCACGGTGGACACCCCGCTGGGGCCGGTCGGCTTCGGCTGAATGCGGGCGGCGGCGTCGAGGACACGTCCGATTCCTTCAAGACCGACCGTCCCCGCCCTGCCTACGGTGGCCGCATGACTCCACGATTCGATGCCATCGGCCTGATCGTCTCCGACATGGCCGCCTCCGTCGCCTTCTACCGCCGCCTGGGTTTCGAGTTCCCCGAGGGAACCGAGCAGGAGGGGCATGTCGAGGCACAACTGCCCGGCGGACTGCGGCTGTTGCTGGACACCGAGGAGGTGGTGCGCTCCTTCCACGCGACCTGGCAGCCGCCGACGGGCGGCGGTCGCACGGGGCTGGCCCTGCGGTGCGACAGCCCCGCCGAGGTGGATTCGGTGTACGAGGAGCTGGTGGGCGCCGGTCACCACGGCGAGCTGAAGCCGTGGGACGCCGTCTGGGGCCAGCGGTACGCGAGCCTGCTCGACCCGGACGGCAACGGCGTCGACCTGTTCGCGCCGCTACCCTCGGCCGAGTAGCTCGGTCAGCGGCACACCGGCCAACTCCCTGACGTCCCGCGCCAGATGAGCCTGGTCGGCGAAGCCGGCGCGAACCGACGTCTCCGCGTACGCCACGCCGCTCCGGGCCAGGCCGAGCGCCCGCTGCAATCGCAGCACCCGGGCCAGCGTCTTGGGCCCGTACCCGAACGCGGCCAGGCACCGGCGGTGCAACTGCCGGGCGCCGAGACCGAGTTCGTCGGCGGTCGCCGCGACCGGGCGCCCCGCGTCGAGGGCCGCCACGACGTGCCCCAGCAGCGGATCGGGCGGCTCGGTGTCGGCCGCCCGTCCCAACGCCACTTCTTCGAGTCCGCGGGCCGGATCGCCGGCCGCGTTCACGCGAGCGGTGAGCCGCCGTACTTCGGCGATCGGCCAGAGGTCGGCGAGTTCCACCCGCCGGTCGAGCAACTCCCGGGCGGGAACGCCGAGCAGCCCGGGCGCGGTGCCGGGCGGGAACCGAACCCCCGCCCACGCGGTCGGCACGCCTTCAGTGACGTACGCACGCGTGTCGGGCCCGGCGACGAGCAGCCGCCCTTCGTGCCACAGCAGATCCATGCACCCGTCGGGCAGGACGCGCCCCGGGCCGGACCCGGACGGGGTATTGGTCCAGACGACGGCACCGTCGAGCCGGGACTCCCACTCCGCGTACATAACAACCAGGCTACGCGGCACCCGCCCAGGGGCGCGGGGAACTGCGCGATCAACCACGGACAACCCGCACCCGGCAGCGCTCCTAAGCCACCCTCCCCCGATGCTCCTGCGGACTCACCCCGTACACCCGCTTGAAGGCACTGGACAGCGCGAACGCACTCCCGTACCCCACCTGCCGGGCGATCGCGTCGAGCGTCGCGTCGCTGTCCCGAAGACGATCCGCGGCGAGCGCCAGTCGCCAGCCCGTCAGATACGTCATCGGTGGCTCCCCCACCAGCTCCGTGAACCGCCGGGCGAGAGCAGCCCTGGACACCCCGGCCTTCGCCGCGAGGGACGCCACCGTCCAGGGGTGGGCGGGATCGTCCTGAATCAGCCGCAGCACCCGCCCGACGACCGGGTCCGCCATCGCCCGGTACCACGCCGGTGCCGCCGCCTCGGGCCTGGAGAACCACGCCCGCAGTGCCGCGATGACCAGCAGGTCGAGCAGCCGGTCGAGGACGACCTCCTGGCCGGGCTCGTCGCGCACGATCTCCTCCATGAGGAACGGCGTGAGCGGGCAGTCCCACACGTCGGAGGTGAGTGTGAGCAGCGGCGGCAGCGCGTCCAGCAGCCGCCCGCTGACCTCGCCCTGCCACAGATACGTGCCGATCAGCATCACGGCCGACCCGTCGAGCCGGTCGCCCCAGGTCCGCACGCCCAGATCCATGGAACCGTTGAGGGAGCGCCCGTCCGGGTAGTGGCACTCGGCGCCCGGCAGGATCACCGCCTGTGGTGCGGTGCCGGGGTCGTCGGCGCAGGTGTAGGGGTCGGGGCCGCGGGCGATGGCGAGGTCGCCGGCCCGCAGCCGTACCCGCTCTCCCGCGTCCGGCGTGATCCACGCCTCGCCGCGGATCATGAGCATGACGGTGAGGGGGGCGCGGTCCTCGATGCGTATGCACCAGGGGGGTTCGAAACACGCTCGGATCATGAAGGCGCCCCGCGCGCGGGGGCCCTCCAAGAGGCCTGCGAGAGCGTCCATGCGGCCAGCGTAGACGGCCGCGTATGGGAATGAGCCGTTCAGCGATGGGGTATTGGGGCGTGCGGCCGTTGACTTGAGGCATGGCAGACAACACGGTGAAGAAGACAGTGGTGGTGACCGGCGCCTCGGGTCGTACGGGCAGCCGGGTGGCTCAGGCGGTAGGGGCGGCGGGGTTCGAGGTGCGGGCCGCGTCCCGGGCCCAGGGCTTCGACTGGGAGAACCCGACGACGTGGGCGGAGGCCCTGCGGGACGCGGACGCGGCGTATCTGATGTATCCGTCCGACGTCGGCTCCCCTGCGGCGGCCGAGGGTGTCGGGGCGCTCGCCCGGGAGGCGGTCGGGCTCGGCGTACGGCGGCTGGTGCTGCTGTCGGCGCGGGGCGAGACGCAGGCGCTGGCGACGGAGGAGGCGCTGAAGTCGTCGGGGGCGCAGTGGACGGTCGTACGGGCGTCGTGGTTCTCGCAGAACTTCAGTGAGGGGCCGCTGGTGGCGGAGTTGCGGCGGGGGGAGCTGGCGTTTCCGGCGGGTGAGGTTCCGGAGCCGTTCCTCGATGTGCGGGACATCGCGGATGTGGTCGCGGTGGCGTTGACGTCCGGGGACGCCTATGTGGGGCGGACACTGGAGCTGACGGGGCCTCGGTTGCTGTCGTTCCGGGAGGCGGTCGCGGAGATCTCCGAGGCCGCCGGGAGGGAACTGGCGTACATCCCGGTTCCGGCGCGGGACTACGGGGACGCGCTGGTGGGGTTCGGGGTGCCGGCCGAGGAGGCGGAGTTCCTGGTGGAGGTGTTCGAGGGGCTGCTCGACGGGCGGAACGCGCGTCTCACGGACGGGGTCCGGGAGGTGCTGGGGCGTTCGCCCCGGGAGTTCGGGGACTTCGTGCGGGAGGCTGCCGCGGCGGGGGTTTGGAAGGGGTAGCGCCGTGGGGGGTGCGGGGACGCTGCCAGGTGCCGGTTCATCGTGGCTGATCGCTCCCCCACTCTCGGCTTCGCTCGAGCGGGGGGACCCCCATCGCGGCGGTAGCCGCACATCGATACAGCCCCGCGCCCCTGGGTACACCCGGCAGCCCGGCGACTGCTAGGAACCGTCCTCCTTGTGCGGGGGGTGCGTGCTCTTCACGTGGGTTCGCAGTCTCGACGTCACGTCCTCCGGCGGCAGGAACCGTGACCACCGCTCGGGGAACTCCGACGGCATGTCGGGGTCCTCCGGGTCGATCTTGTGGTGGGCCGCGGCTCGTGCGACGTACTCGGCGACCTGCGCCTCGCGGACCCGCTCGTTCGCGGCGCGGGCCGCCGCCGTCGCGGCGGCCGGCCAGACGCGGTCGATCGCGGCGTTGACCGCGGCGCCGACGAGGACGGCGAAGGCGGAGACGCCGATCCACAGCATGACGGCGACGGCGGCGGCGAGGGAGCCGTAGATCGACGCACCCTCGATGGTGTTCGTGAGGTAGATGCGCAGCAGGAAGCTGCCGAGCACCCACATGGCGAGGGCCACCAGTGCGCCGGGCACGTCCTCGATCCAGGGGGAGCGCACGGGGACGGACACGTGGTAGAGCGTGGTCAGGAAGGCGATCGACAGGACCATCACCACCGGCCAGTACAGGATCTGCACGAGGGTCTCCGACCACGGCACGATCCGCACCACGGCGTCCGGGCCCGCGACCATCAGCGGCAGCGCGATGGAGCCGATCAGCAGGGCCGCGAGGAAGAGCAGGAACGCCACGAGACGGGTCTTGACGATCCCCCGGACGCCGTCGAGGCCGTACATGACGGTGATGGTGTCGATGAAGACGTTGACCGCGCGGGAGCCGGACCACAGGGCGAAGAGGAAGCCTATGGAGATGACGTCGGGGCGGCCGCCGTTCATGACGTCGTCGAGGATCGGCTGCGCGATCTGCCGCACGCCCTTGTCGGACAGGACGGTGCGCGAGGCCTCCAGGAGGTTGGCCTCCAGGCTGCTGATGCTGTCGGTGCCGGTCCAGTCGTCGACGTAGCCGAGCAGGCCGATCATGCTGAGCAGCAGCGGCGGCACGGACAGCAGCGTGAAGAACGCGGCCTCGGCCGCGAGGCCCAGGATGCGGTACTCCATGCACGAGTTGACGGTGTCCTTGAGCAGCAGCCAGGCGGTCCTGCGCTTGGAGACGTCCCGATAGAGGGCACGCGCCCGGTGGAGGCGGCCGGAGGGGGGCCGCTGGGGGGATTCACTTGCTGGCTGCACGCCCTAAAGGTATCCGTCGCGGGAGGCTGCACTCATCCCCCGGGTGGGCGTCGGGCCCGTGTGAGCACGTAGGCGATTCGAACCGTTTCTCTGTCATGTCCGCGTTGGCCGAAATGTTCGGTCACTTATGTGAACATCCCGGTCCGGAATTTCTCGGGGTCCGGAAACAGGACAATGACCGAAAATCTCTTGAAGCGTTCATGAATCTGCCGAAACAATCCTGATTGCATTCATTGCGTATGCCGAGGATCACTCGGGCGCACACGACACGGGGGAATTCACGGGTCACTGACCATGACCTTTTTCAGCCGCGTTGCCTGTGACTCGCCCTTTTCCGCGGCCACTCTCATCACCTTCAGAACACGTCGCACCGCATTTCTCACTGCCCCCGGGGAACTGCACCAATCACCGAGGAGCTCTTTGTGCCGAACGGCACTGAACGTGTTCTCGCAGAAGTCCTGGCCGGTGTCGTCCAAGTGGACCATGTACCGCCCGACAGCCACTTCTTCGAGGATCTCTGCGCCAGCTCTCTCGTGATGGCCCACTTCTGTGCCCGGGTCAGGAAACGCCCGGACCTGCCGTCCGTGTCGATGCGGGACGTCTACGGCCATCCGACCATCCGACCATCCGACCATCCGCAGCCTGGCCGCCGCGCTCGATCAGGCCCCCGAACCCGCCGTGGCCAGGGCCGAGGAGCCGCCACCGCCGCCGGGCAGTACTCCCCGCTACGTCCTGTGCGGGGCCCTTCAGCTGCTGGTCTTCGGCCTGTACTGCCTGCTCGCCGGGGTCGTCACCGCCCGCGGCTACGAGTGGGTCTCCGCCGGCGACGGAGCCGTCGAGATCTATGGGCGCTCGACGGTCTTCGGCGGCGGCCTCTTCCTCGGCGCGTGCGCCCTGCCGGTGGTGGCCAAGTGGCTGCTGGTCGGACGGTGGCGGGAGACCGAGTTCCCGGTCTGGAGCCCGGCGTACGTCCGTTTCTGGACCGTGCGGGCACTGGTGCAGGCCAGCCCGATGGCACTGTTCGTCGGCAACCCGCTCTACGTGCTCCATCTGCGGCTGCTCGGCGCCCGCATCGGCCCGGGCGTGACGATCCTGTCCCGCTCCGTGCCCGTCTGCACCGACCTGCTGACGATCGGCGCCGGCACCGTGATCCGCAAGGACTCCGCCTTCCTCTGCTACCGGGCACACAAGGGCCTGATCCAGACAGGACCGGTCACCCTCGGCCGGGACGCGTTCGTCGGCGAGAAGACCGTCCTCGACATCGGCACCTCCCTGGGCGACAGCGCCCAGCTCGGCCACGCCTCCGCCCTGTACGGCTGCGCCACGGTCCCCGCCGGCCACCGCCGGCACGGCTCCCCGGCCCAGCCCACCGACGTCGACCACCTCCGCGTCCCCCGGCCCGCTGCTCCACCCCGCGCCGGGCCGGGTACGCGCTGGCCGCGCTGCTCCAGACGCTCCTGCTGTACGTCCCGCTCGCGATCGGCGGCACTTATCTGCTGCTCACCGTGGCGCCCGGCCTGGACGTGCTGCTGACCCCGGACTCCCAGGACCTGACGTCGGCGGCGTTCTACGCCGAGGCGCTCGGCCTGTCGATCGGCGCCTTCCTGACGTTCGTCGTCCTCGGACTCGCCGTCGTGACCCTGGTGCCGCGTGCGCTCAAGCCGGTGCTGCGCGCGGACCGGACGTATCCGCTGTACGGCTTCCACTACTCCGTGCACCGCGCGATCGCCCGCCTGACCAACATCAAGTTCTTCAAGTGGCTGTGCGGCGACAGCTCGTACATCGTCCACTACCTGCGGTCCATCGGATACGACCTCTCGCACGTGGAGCAGACCGGCTCCAACTTCGGCACGGAGGTGCAGCACGAGACGCCGTACCTGGCCACGGTGGGCAGCGGCACGATGGTCGCCGACGGGCTGTCGATCCTGAACGCCGAGTACTCGGGTACGTCCTTCCGCGTCGCCCGCGCCACGATCGGGGCGCGCAACTTCCTCGGCAACCACATCGCCTACCCCGTGGGCGGGCGCACCGGTGAGAACGTCCTCCTCGCGACCAAGGTGATGGTCCCGCTCGACGGCGAGGTCCGTGAGGGCGTCGGGCTGCTCGGCTCGCCCAGCTTCGAGATCCCGCGCACCGTGGAGCGCGACACCCGCTTCGACCATCTGCGCGAGGGCGCCGAACTGGGCCGCCGCCTCGCCGCGAAGAACCGTTTCAACCTGCGCTCGATGGGGCTGTTCCTGTTCATCAGGTGGCTGCACTGGTTCGCGCTGACGGTCATCGGCTTCGCCGCGATCGACCTGTACCCACGGGTCGGGGTGTTCCTGATCGGTGTGTCCCTGATGGCGGCCCTGCTGTTCAGCATCGGCTACTACGTCCTGGTGGAGCGGCTCCTGTGCCGCTTCCGGCCACTGCGGCCACTGCTGTGCTCGATCTACGACCCGCGCTTCTGGCAACAGGAGCGGCTGGACCACCACGGCCGGCGGGGCCTGACAGCGGTGGCGATCGCCCCGGACCTGGGCGAGCGGTACCTGGACACCGTGTACCGCGAGGATTGGCTCACGGAAGGAGCGGAATCCGAACTGGCAAGCCTGATGGCAGCGCCCCTCTAGGGGCGCGGGGCTCTGTCGATGTGCGGCTACCGCCGCGTGAGCGCGACAGGCCACGACGGACCCGCACCCGCCGAACGACTTCACACCCCCACGGCGGGTAGGTTCCCCACATGGCAGGCAGCACGCACACCGTGACCAACCAGCCCCCACCCCTGATCGGCCACGACGTCTACACAGCCGACAAAGCCCTGGTGGCGGCGGTGGAGCGCCACACGGAACCCGACCTCCTGGACGAAGTCCGAGGCGAACTGGCGGCACTGGGCAAAACCTCCGGCTCCGCCCAGGTCCAGGAATGGGGCACACAGGCCAACGAGAACCCCCCGACTCTGCGCACCCACGACCGCTACGGCCACCGCATCGACGAAGTCGACTTCCACCCCGCCTGGCACCGCCTCCTCGGCAAGGGCGTCTCCGCCGGCCTCACCGCCGCCTGGACCCGCCCCGCCGGCCACGTCCGCCGAGCCGCCGCGTTCCTGATCTGGACCCAGGTGGACGCCGGCAACCTCTGCCCCCTGTCGATGACCCACGCCGCCGTCCCCGCGCTCCGCACGGACCCCGCCCTCGCCGAGGAGTGGGAGCCCCGTCTGACCTCGATGGTCTACGACCGTGAGCTGCGCCCCGCGCACCAGAAGGCGGGCGCCCTGTTCGGCATGGGGATGACGGAGAAGCAGGGCGGCAGCGACGTACGGGCGGGCACCACCCGGGCCACCCCGCTGGCCGAGGACGGCACCTACGAGCTGACCGGCCACAAGTGGTTCTGCTCGGCCCCCATGTCCGACGGCTTCCTCGTCCTGGCCCAGGCCCCCGACGGCCTCACCTGCTTCCTCGTCCCGCGCGTCCTGGACGACGGCACCCGCAACCCGTTCCGCATCCAGCGCCTCAAGGACAAGCTCGGCAATCGCTCCAACGCCTCCGCCGAGGTCGAGTTCGACGGCACCTGGGCACGCAGGGTCGGCGAGGAGGACCGGGGGGTGCGGACCATCATCGAGATGGTCGCGGCGACCCGGCTCGACTGCGTGCTCGGTTCGGCGGGTCTGATGCGGCAGGCCGTCACCCAGGCCGTCCACCACTGCACATACCGCGAGGCCTTCGGCGGCAAGCTCGTCGACAAGCCCCTGATGCGCAACGTACTGGCCGATCTCGCCCTGGAGTCCGAGGCGGCGACCACCCTCGCGCTGCGGCTCGCGGCCGCCTACGACGACGGCGGCGAACAGGAGCGGGCGTTCCTGCGGATCGCGGTGCCGGCCGCCAAGTACTGGGTGACCAAGCGCTGCCCCCCGGTGACGCTGGAGGCCTCCGAGTGCCTGGGCGGCAACGGCTACGTCGAGGACTCCGGCATGCCCCGGCTGGTGCGCGAATCCCCGCTCAACTCGATCTGGGAGGGCGCTGGCAACATCCAGGCCCTGGACGTACTACGGGCCCTGCAACGAGAGCCCCTGGCCCTCAACGCCTACCTCCAGGAGGTAGGCAAGGCCCGCGGCGCCGACCACCGCCTGGACGGCGCGATCAAGAACCTGCTGACGGAACTGGCCGACCTGGAGGGGATCGAGGCCCGAGCCCGACGACTCACCGAGCGACTCGCGCTCGTGCTCCAGGGCTCACTGCTGGTCCGTTTCGCCCCACCGGAGGTAGCCGACGCGTTCTGCGCGTCCCGCTTGGGCGGAGACGGCGGCTCGGTCTTCGGCACCCTGCCCTCGACACTGGACCTCGCGTCGGTGGTGGACCGGTCAAGGCCGCAGGCCTGACCGTCCAGGGGCGCGGGGAACTGCGCGACCAGCCACACCGAACCCGCAGACGCCACCGCACATCAAGCAGGCACCCCCTACCGCGAAACCCCGCCCGACCGCCGGAGGTAGGGGGTGGTGCTGCGCCGACGCGGCACCACCCCCGCCTTGGCCCGTTCGAGGCCGCGAACGCCGCTCGGGACGGCGTCGCTCAAGTTTCAAACAAGGCCTGGCCGTCCACCAGGGTTGCAGGGGGTTGCAACTTGCTGCTGGCTGTGGCCGGACTGGGTCCCTCCGCGAGGGCCGAAAGGCACTATGAGACGAACAGTCAGGACGGGCGTCGCACGCGTGGCCGAAAGGCACCGAGAAACCGGTTGTCCGCAGCCCTTCATCAGCCTTCATCCGGGAGGATCCCGTGGCGCATCCGCAGACGGACGTCACCCAGCTCGCCGCCGTGGACGCGGCGCGTGCGGCACGGGTGCTCAGCGACGTGCGCTCCGCCACGCTCTCCGGGCAGCGGACCCCGGTCGCGCCCCGTCCGGTGATCGAGCAGTCCTGGGGGCGGATG
The DNA here is from genome assembly GCF_045041015.1 of Streptomyces sp. NBC_00019. Lineage (NCBI taxonomy): Bacteria > Bacillati > Actinomycetota > Actinomycetes > Kitasatosporales > Streptomycetaceae > Streptomyces > Streptomyces sp. NBC_00019. The sequence goes on along the minus strand of NZ_CP108302.1, from coordinate 8,068,333 downwards.
CTGCGCGGCGGGGTCGATCCCGACCATGACTTCCGGACCGGGCTGCTGTCCCTGGAGGAGGTGCAGCGGCGGCGCGAGACCTCGGTGCTGCGGCACGTCCTGCCGGTGCTGCGACAGGGGCTGGTGTCAGTCGCGGACGTCGCCCACCACATCATGGTGGTCGCCGACGAGGAGGGCCGGGTGCTGTGGCGGGAGGGCAGTTCCCCGGTGCTGCGCAAGGCCGACGGGACCGGTTTCGAACTCGGCGCGGACTGGCGGGAGAGCGTCGTCGGCACCAACGGCATCGGCACCCCGGTGGTGGCCCGCCGGCCGGTGCAGGTCTTCGCCTCCGAGCACTTCGTGCGTTCGCAGACCACCTGGACCTGCACCGGGGCGCCGATCACGGACCCGCGGGACGGGCGGCTGATCGGTGTGGTGGATGTGAGCGGGCCGCTGGACACGATGCATCCGGCGACCCTCGCCTGGGTCGACTCGGTGGCCAAGCTCGCCGAGGCCCGGCTGCGGGAGCTGCACCAGGCCTCGCTCGAGCAGCTGCGCGCGGTGGGGGCGCCGGTGCTGGCGCGGCTCGGCGGCCGGGCCCTGGTGGTGGACGGGGACGGCTGGACGGCCGCGATGACCGGGATGCCGTACCAGAACCGGATCGGGCTGCCCAAGTCGCTGACGGCGGGCCGACGGTGGCTGCCGACGCTGGGCCTGTGCTCGGTGGAGCCCCTTGCCGGGGGCTGGCTGGTGCGGGCGGCGGCCGAGCCGGTGCCGGAGGGCACCACCCGTATCGTCCTGGATCTGTCGCAGCCGCGCCGCTGGTCGGTGACGGTGTCCGGGATCGCCGGGTCGTGGTGCCATGAACTGAGTCCGCGGCACGCCGAGTTGCTGTATCTGCTGGCCGTGCACCGGGGCGGTCGCAGTGCGGCGGGCCTGGCCGAGGACATGTTCGGCGACCCGGAGCGCAGGGTGACGGTGCGCGCGGAGATGTCCCGGGTCCGCCGGTATCTCGGGGGACTTCTGGAACACCGGCCGTATCGTTTCTGCGAAGGTGCGGAGGTCGAGGTCCTCCGCCCCGCCGACCCGCACGATCTGCTGCCGCACTCCACGGCACCCGCGGTGACCGGCAAACGGTTGTCCGCACACCTGCCCTGAGTGACCCAACAGGCGGCATCTTTCGCATATTTGCAGGGTCTTCGTCACCGGCAGGGCCCGACTGCCGTAGCATCCCTCTACGGGCCACCCCACCTGCTCCTTGGTCAACGTACGGATCACCAGGCGCAGTTGGCCCGCCTCGGGAGGACGACATGATGCAGCGCGGCAGACACCGCAGGCAGAAGCGGGGCAGAGCGGCACGCGCCTTCCTGGCCGGGACCGCCCTCGCGCTCACCGCCGCCGCCACGATGATCAGTGCCTCACAGGCCACGGTCGCCGACGATCCCGGGGCACTGAAACCGCTCGCCACGTCCGCCGAGACGGACGTACTGCGCCTGCGGGAGCACCTGGAACCGCAGCGCAGCCTCGACCGGCTCGCCTCCGCGATGGGCACACCGGTCGGCGTCAGCGCCGTCCTCGACGGCGCCGACCACACGCTGCGCACCGCCGCCGACTGCACCGCCACCGAGCGCGAGGCGCTGCCCGTCGAGCCGACCGCCACCCGCGCGTACTGCTGGGACGCGGCCGACACCCGGTCCTGGCGGGCCGGCGCGGTCACCACCTCGGGCGACGCGGACGACGACGGTCTGTGGGGGCAGAACCGGGTGGTCCTCTCCGCCTGGTCGCAGGGCGCCCATGATCTGGCCCGGGTGGCGTTCATCGACGCCAACGACCTGGAGCGCCCCACCTACTCCTGGGTCCTGCTCACGGTCCCGGTCGACGGCGGCCGCGACTACCGTGCCCTCGACTCCCGGATCTCCGGCATGGTCTGGTACCAGGACAAGCTGCTGGTGACCGCCGCCGAGGGTCTGTACGTGTACGACATGGACCGCGTCCAGCGCACCACGGTGGACAGCCCCGCCGTCGGCCGTGTGGACGGCGGTTGGGCGGGGCACGGCAGCCGCTGGGTCCTGCCCGCGGTCGGCGCCTACAGCCTGGCCGGCGGGAAGGCCGCCGCGCAGCCCGCCTATCTCTCCCTGGACCGCAGCACCTCCCCCGACAGCCTGGTCGCGAGCGAGTGGGTCTCCACGGACGACGACCGGGACGCCCGGCTGTGGCGCTACGACTTCAGCGGCGCCTCCGACCGCGCCGGCCTCCTCACCACCGACCCCGCCGGGTACACCCGGGTCGACGAGGCGTACGAGACGAAGGCGGCCGGTGTCGGCGCCGTGCTGTCGTACGGCTCGAACTGGTACCTCGGCCGTGCCGCGGACGCGGACGGCGGTCACGGGACGCTGTGGCGGCAGAGCGCGACCGGCGCGCGGGCCACCCGGTGCGGCACCGACGAGACCCGCCAGTGCTGGAGCACCGAGTCGGAGTCCCTCTCCTACTGGGAGGCGACCGGCGAGGTCTGGTCCCAGTCGGGCCGGGTGCTGTTCGCCATGCCGCTGGCGTCGGTCGACAAAGCGCTGGGCTAGGGCCCGCCGGGCGGATCACGGGGCCGTTCGACAGATGATCGGGCCGGATGGTTCCCTGGCAGGCATGGCCAACATCCCCGTGACCACCTGGTCCCTGGAACAGACCGACCCGACCGACGTTCTCCCGGCCGCCGGGCCGGACGGTGACGTCGAGATCGTGCGCTCCGAGGTCCCCTCCCCCGAGTTCAGCCGCTTCCTGTACGCCTCCGTCGGTGGCGACATCCTCTGGATCGACCGGCTCGGCTGGACGTACCCGCAGTGGGAGGAGCACCTGGGCCGGCCCGGCGTGGAGACGTGGGTGGCGTACGACCGGGGCACGCCCGCGGGGTACGTGGAGCTGGAGCCGCAGGACGACGGGGTCGTGGAGATCGTCTACTTCGGGTTGATCCCGGCCTTCCGGGGCCGCCGGATCGGCGGACACCTGCTGTCGTGCGGCGCCGCCCGCGCCTGGGACCTCGCGGACCGCTGGCCGGGGCTGGCGCCGACGAAGCGGGTCTGGCTGCATACGTGCAGCCTGGACGGCGAGCACGCCATGGACAACTATCTGCGCCGGGGCTTCAAGCTCTTCGACACCAAGGTCGAGGAGGAGCCCGACGTGGCCGCTCCGGGGCCCTGGCCGGGCGCCTACCCGGCCTGACCTGCGCAGACAAGACTCCGCGCGCAGTATGTGATCGAGACCACCCTTGTCTCACCCTTCGGGACAAGGGTGTCCGTATGATGGACGAAGCTGGACTGTGTCCAGATCGCCGTGACACGCTTCCGTCATGTCTGGAACTGGAATTGCCTTGGTGAGTCGGCGGCACGTCGACCTCGGCCGCATGTCCAGCGCCATCTGTCCGGCGCGCTAGCGCTGCATCCGACAGTGGCCTCCGGCCACGGGGCAGCACCGCCCGACATCTCCCGCATTGGTCTCATTCCTGCGCAATGCTGCGCACGTACACGTATGCGCCCGTACGCGCAGGTCAGAGCCGCTTTCCCGCCTGTCCCGAAGGACGAATAACCATGGCCGCCACCCCGCAGAACCCTGCTGCCACGACTCCGCGCCGCAAGGTGAGCCGTCACCGCGGTGAGGGGCAGTGGGCCGCGGGACACCACACCCCGCTGAACGGCAACGAGCAGTTCAAGAAGGACGACGACGGTCTCAATGTGCGGACACGCATTGAGACGATCTACTCCAAGCGGGGCTTCGACTCGATCGACCCCAACGACCTGCGCGGCCGCATGCGCTGGTGGGGCCTCTACACCCAGCGCAAGCCCGGGATCGACGGCGGCAAGACCGCGATCCTGGAGCCGGAGGAGCTGGACGACAAGTACTTCATGCTGCGGGTGCGGATCGACGGCGGACGCCTCACCACCCAGCAGCTGCGGGTGATCGGCGAGATCTCGCAGGAGTTCGCGCGCGGCAGCGCGGACGTCACCGACCGGCAGAACATCCAGCTGCACTGGATCCGCATCGAGGACGTCCCGGAGATCTGGAACCGGCTCGAGGCCGTCGGCCTGTCCACGACCGAAGCCTGCGGCGACTGCCCGCGTGTGGTCATCGGCTCGCCGGTCGCCGGTATCGCCGAGGACGAGATCATCGACGGCACCTGGGCCATCGACGAGATCCACGAGCGCTACATCGGCAGCAAGGAGTTCTCCAACCTGCCGCGCAAGTTCAAGACGGCGATCTCCGGCTCCCCGCTCCTCGACGTCGTCCACGAGATCAACGACGTGGCCTTCGTCGGCGTCGAGCACCCCGAGCACGGCCCCGGCTTCGACGTGTGGGTGGGCGGCGGCCTGTCCACCAACCCGAAGCTCGGTGTCCGGCTCGGCGCCTGGGTGCCGCTGGAGGAGGTCCCGGACGTCTGGGCCGGTGTGATCGGCATCTTCCGTGACTGGGGCTACCGGCGTCTGCGGACGCGTGCCCGTCTGAAGTTCCTCGTCGCCGACTGGGGCGCGGAGAAGTTCCGCCAGGTCCTGGAGGACGACTACCTGAAGCGCAAGCTGACCGACGGTCCCGCACCCGCCGAGCCCTCGGGCCGCTGGCGCGACCACGTCGGCGTGCACCGGCAGAAGGACGGCCGCTACTACGTGGGCTTCGCCCCGCGCGTCGGCCGTGTCGACGGCGCCACGCTGACGAAGATCGCCGAGGTGGCCGAGGCACACGGCTCGGGCCGGCTGCGCACCACCGTCGAGCAGAAGATGATCGTCCTCGATGTCGAGGAGGCGCAGGTCGAGCCGCTGGTCGAGGCCCTGGAGGCTCTTGACCTGACCGCCAAGCCCTCCCCGTTCCGGCGCGGCACCATGGCCTGCACCGGCATCGAGTACTGCAAGCTCGCCATCGTCGAGACCAAGCAGCGCGGCTCCTCGCTGATCGACGAACTGGAGCGCCGGATCCCGGAGTTCGACGAGCCGCTCACCATCAACCTCAACGGCTGCCCGAACGCCTGCGCCCGTATCCAGGTGGCGGACATCGGTCTCAAGGGCCAGCTCGTGCTCAACGACCAGGGCGAGCAGGTCGAGGGCTACCAGGTGCACCTGGGCGGCGCCCTCGGTCTGGAGGCCGGCTTCGGCCGCAAGGTCCGTGGTCTGAAGGTGACTTCCGACGAGCTGCCCGACTACGTCGAGCGGGTCCTGAAGCGCTTCCAGGAGGAGCGCGAGGACGGTGAGCGGTTCGCCGCCTGGGCCTCGCGTGCGTCCGAGGAGGCCCTCTCATGAGCGAGCGGGCCGCCCCCTTCTACTGCCCCTACTGCGGCGACGAGGACCTCCGTCCGAGCGAGCAGGGCCACGGCGCGTGGGAATGCGCGGCGTGCAACCGCGCTTTCCAGTTGAAGTTCCTCGGGCTTCTCGCCCGGGGTCTTCAGCAGACCGACGCAGGGGGAGAGCAGATATGACCGCCGTTCAGGAAGAGCGCACGACCGACGATCTCAAGGCACTCGCCGAGCAGGCGGGCCGCGACCTGGAGGACGCCTCCGCGCTGGAGATCCTCCAGTGGGCCGTCGACACCTTCGGGGCACGCTTCTGCGTGACCTCCTCCATGGAGGACGCGGTCGTCTCCCATCTGGCGTCCCGGGTCCGCAAGGGCGTGGACGTCGTCTTCCTCGACACCGGCTACCACTTCGAGGAGACCATCGGCACCCGTGACGCGGTCGAGGCCGTGATGGACGTCAACGTCATCACGCTGTCGCCGACACGGACGGTCGCCGAGCAGGACGCCGAGTTCGGCCCGAAGCTGCACGACCGCGACCCCGACCTGTGCTGCAAGATGCGCAAGGTCGAGCCGCTGGAGCGGGGCCTCACGAACTACCTGGCCTGGGCGACCGGGCTGCGCCGCGACGAGTCCCCGACCCGGGCGAACACCCCGGTCGTCGGCTGGGACGAGAAGCGCCGGAAGGTCAAGATCTCCCCGATCGCCCGCTGGACCCAGGACGACGTGGACGCGTACGTCGCCGAACACGGCGTCCTCACCAACCCGCTACTGATGGACGGCTACGCCTCCGTCGGCTGCGCCCCCTGCACCCGCCGCGTCCTGGAGGGCGAGGACGCGCGCGCCGGCCGCTGGGCGGGCCGCGGCAAGACCGAGTGCGGGCTGCACGAATGACCATCACCGAGAAGGAGTTGCACGTGACGACCGGAGCCACCGTCTGGCTCACGGGTCTGCCGAGTGCCGGCAAGACCACCATCGCGTACGAGCTGGCAGGCCGGCTGCGCGAGGAGGGCCATCTCGTCGAGGTGCTCGACGGCGACGAGATCCGCGAGTTCATCTCGGCGGGCCTCGGCTTCAGCCGCGAGGACCGGCACACGAACGTGCAGCGCATCGGCTTCCTCGCCGAACTGCTCGCCCGCAACGGCGTCAAGGCGCTCGTCCCGGTGATCGCGCCCTACACGGACAGCCGTGAGGCGGTGCGCAAGCGCCACCAGGAGGGCGGGGCGGCGTACCTGGAGATCCACGTGGCCACTCCGGTCGAGGTGTGCTCCGTACGCGACGTGAAGGGTCTCTACGCCAAGCAGGCCGCGGGCGAGCTGTCCGGGCTGACCGGCGTCGACGACCCGTACGAGGAGCCCGACTCGCCCGACCTGCGGATCGAGTCGCAGGACCAGACCGTCCAGGAGTCCGTGGCGGCTGTGCACGCGCTGCTCACCGAGAGGGGACTGGCATGACGACGACCGTTGCGGCGGTGGAGGAGGGTACGGACGCTCCGTACGCCCTCTCCCACCTGGACGCTCTCGAATCCGAGGCCGTGCACATCTTCCGCGAGGTTGCGGGCGAGTTCGAGCGGCCGGTGATCCTGTTCTCCGGCGGCAAGGACTCCATCGTCATGCTGCACCTGGCGCTGAAGGCGTTCGCCCCCGCGGCGATCCCCTTCTCGCTGCTGCATGTCGACACCGGACACAACTTCCCCGAGGTCCTGGAGTACCGCGACCGCGCGGTCGAGCGGCACGGTCTGCGGCTGCATGTCGCCTCCGTGCAGGACTACATCGACCGCGGTGTGCTGAAGGAACGTCCGGACGGGACCCGCAACCCGCTCCAGACCCTCCCGCTGACGGAGAAGATCCAGGCGGAGAAGTTCGACGCGGTCTTCGGCGGTGGCCGGCGTGACGAGGAGAAGGCCCGCGCCAAGGAGCGCGTGTTCTCCCTGCGCGACGAGTTCTCGCAGTGGGACCCGCGCCGCCAGCGCCCCGAGCTGTGGAACCTCTACAACGGCCGGCACGCCCCCGGCGAGCACGTCCGTGTCTTCCCGCTGTCCAACTGGACCGAGCTGGACGTCTGGCAGTACATCGCCCGCGAGGGCATCGAGCTGCCGGAGATCTACTTCGCGCACGAGCGTGAGGTGTTCTCGCGTTCCGGCATGTGGCTGACTCCCGGCGAGTGGGGCGGCCCCAAGGACGGCGAGACGGTCGAGAAGCGCCTGGTGCGCTACCGGACCGTCGGTGACATGTCCTGCACCGGTGCCGTCGACTCGGACGCTGTGACGCTGGACGACGTCATCGTCGAGATCGCCGCCTCCCGGCTGACCGAGCGGGGCGCGACCCGCGCCGACGACAAGATGTCCGAGGCCGCGATGGAAGACCGTAAGCGCGAGGGGTACTTCTAAGCATGAGCACGACCACGGAACTCTCCGAGACCACGCTCCTGCGGTTCGCCACCGCCGGCTCCGTCGACGACGGCAAGTCCACGCTGGTGGGCCGGCTGCTGCACGACTCCAAGTCGGTCCTCACCGACCAGCTGGAGGCCGTGGAGCGCGCCTCGACCGCGCGCGGGCAGGAAGGCCCCGACCTGGCGCTGCTGACGGACGGTCTGCGGGCCGAGCGTGAGCAGGGCATCACGATCGACGTGGCGTACCGCTACTTCGCCACCGCCAAGCGCCGGTTCATCCTCGCGGACACCCCGGGGCACGTGCAGTACACCCGCAACATGGTGACGGGTGCCTCCACGGCCGAGCTGACGGTGATCCTGATCGACGCCCGCAACGGTGTCGTCGAGCAGACCCGCCGGCACGCCGCCCTCGCGGCGCTGCTGCGGGTCCCGCACGTGGTCCTCGCCGTGAACAAGATGGACCTGGTCGACTACCAGGAGTCCGTGTTCGCCGCGATCGCCGAGGAGTTCACGGCGTACGCGCTGGAGCTGGGTGTCCCGGAGATCACCGCGATCCCGATCTCGGCGCTGGCCGGTGACAACGTGGTGGACCCGTCCGCGAACATGGACTGGTACGGCGGGCCGACCTTCCTGGAGCACTTGGAGACGGTTCCGGTCGCCCACGACCTGAGCCACTGTCACGCCCGCCTCCCCGTGCAGTTCGTGATCCGTCCGCAGACCGCCGAGCACCCCGACTACCGGGGTTACGCGGGCCAGATCGCCGCCGGTTCGTTCCGTGTCGGCGAGGCCGTGACCGTGCTGCCGTCGGGTCGTGGCTCGCGGATCGCCGCCATCGACCTGCTGGGCGAGCCGGTCGACATCGCCTGGACGACGCAGTCGGTGACGGTCCTCCTGGAGGACGACATCGACATCTCGCGCGGCGACCTGATCGTGCCCAGCAAGGACGCGCCGCCGACCACGCAGGACATCGAGGCGACCGTCTGCCATGTGGCCGACGCGCCGCTGACCGTCGGCCACCGGGTGCTGCTCAAGCACGGCACCCGCACGGTGAAGGCGATCGTCAAGGACATCCCGTCCCGTCTCACGCTCGACGACCTGTCCCTGCACCCGCACCCGGGACAGCTCGTCGCCAACGACATCGGCCGGGTGAAGATCCGCACCGCGGAGCCGCTGCCGGTGGACTCCTACGCCGACTCCCGCCGCACCGGCTCGTTCATCCTGATCGACCCGAACGACGGCACCACGCTCACCGCGGGCATGGTCGGCGAGTCGTTCGCGTCCCCGGAGCCCGTCAAGGACGCGGCCGAGGACGACGGGTGGGACTTCTGACATGAACTCTCCCGACATCTACTCCACGTTCGCGAAGGAGGGCGGCCGCGTCGGCAGCGGTGCGCTCGGCAGCGGGCAGGGCGGAGTGGCGCGATGTGTGCGTTGACGTACGCGCACCGCTTGCGCGCCCTCACCCCCCGCCGCCGTAAACGCAGACCTGCCGACCTCCCGGCCACGACCTGAGAGACCGTGACCGCCGGGCCTCCGAGAGGAACACCTCCCGTGCCTGCAAAATCCGCTCTTCGCCGCACCCTCGCGGTCATAGCCGCGCTCCCCCTTCTCACCCTCGCCGCCTGCGGCTACGGCTCCGAGGCCAAGGACGACGACACCGCCAAGGTCGCCGCGGGGGCGAAGAAGATCGACGGTCTCGACTCCGTCAAGATCGGCTACTTCGGGAACCTGACCCACGCCACCGCGCTGGTCGGCAACCAGAAGGGCTACTTCCAGAAGGCGCTGGGCGCCACGGAAGCGAAGTACCAGGTGTTCAACGCCGGGCCCTCCGAGATCGAGGCCCTCAACTCCGGCTCCATCGACATCGGCTGGATCGGCCCCTCCCCGGCGATCAACGGCTACACCAAGTCCAAGGGCACCAACCTGCGCATCATCGGCGGTTCGGCGTCCGGCGGCGTGAAGCTCGTCGTCAACCCGGAGAAGATCAAGTCCCTGAAGGACGTCAAGGGCAAGAAGATCGCCACCCCGCAGCTGGGCAACACGCAGGACGTGGCGTTCCTCAACTGGATCTCGGACCAGGGCTGGAAGGTCGACGCCGAGAGCGGCAAGGGCGACGTGTCGGTGGTCCGTACCGACAACAAGGTCACCCCGGACGCCTACAAGTCCGGTTCCATCGACGGCGCCTGGGTGCCGGAGCCGACCGCGTCGAAGCTGGTCGCCGAGGGCGGCAAGGTGCTGCTCGACGAGGCCGACCTCTGGCCGGACAAGAAGTTCGTGATCACGAACATCATCGTGTCGCAGAAGTTCCTCAAGGAGCACCCGAAGGCCGTAGAGGCGGTCCTGAAGGCCTCGGTCGAGGCCAACAAGTGGATCAACGCCAACCCGGACGAGGCCAAGGCCGCGGCGAACAAGCAGCTGGAGGCGGACTCGGGCAAGGCGCTCCCGACGGACGTCCTGGACCCGGCGTGGAAGTCCATCCAGTTCACCAACGACCCTCTGGCCGCCACCCTCAACACCGAGGCGGAGCACGCGGTGAAGGCCGGTCTGCTGGAGGACCCGCTGCTGGACGGCATCTACGACCTCACGCTTCTGAACAAGGTCCTCGAGGCCGCGGGTGAGAGCACGGTCGACGACGCCGGTCTCGGCGTCAAGTAAGTCCTGACCCCCAGAGTCCCCAGGAGGTGACGACCATGGCCACCGCGGTTGCCAAGGCCGAGCAGGCCGAGTCAGTCGAGTACGCCGCCCGGATCGAGCATGTCTCGAAGTCCTTCGCCGGCCCCGCCGGGCAGCAGCTCGTCCTCGACGACATCACCCTCGATGTCGCACCGGGCGAGTTCGTCACCCTCCTGGGGGCCTCGGGCTGTGGCAAGTCCACGCTGCTCAACCTGGTCGCGGGTCTCGACGACCCGAGCGCGGGCAGCATCAAGACGGACGGGCGCCCTGCCCTGATGTTCCAGGAACACGCTCTGCTGCCGTGGCTGACGGCGGGCAAGAACATCGAACTCGCCCTCAAGCTCAGGGGAGTTCCGAAGAACGAGCGGCGCGAGAAGGCGGAGTCGCTGCTCGAACTCGTGCGGCTGCAGGGCGCGCACGGCAAGCGGGTGCACGAGCTGTCGGGTGGCATGCGCCAGCGCGCGGCGCTGGCCCGGGCTCTCGGCCAGGAGAGCAGCCTGCTGCTGATGGACGAGCCGTTCTCGGCTCTCGACGCCATCACGCGGGACGTGCTGCACGACGAGCTCACCCGTATCTGGCAGGAGACCGGGGTCTCCGTCCTGTTCGTCACGCACAACGTGCGCGAGGCGGTGCGGCTCGCGCAGCGCGTGATCCTGCTGTCGTCGCGTCCGGGCCGGATCGCGCGCGAGTGGACGGTCGGCATCCCGCAGCCGCGCCGCATCGAGGACGCGCCCGTGGCCGAACTGTCCCTTGAGATCACCGATGTACTGCGTGGGGAGATCCGCCGTCATGGCCAGCACTGACACGACACCGGTCCAGGACACCGGGAGCGTAGAGGCGGGCCTCGACGCGCTGGACGCCCAGGTCACGGGCCGGCCGCCGTTTCGGCAGACGTTCCGCGAGAAGATCTTTCCGCCGCTCGTCGCGACCGCCGTGGTCCTGGTGATCTGGCAGGCGCTGATCTCGTTCGACATCGTCACCGACCCGACCAAGCTGCCCTCTCCCGGCGACGTCGCGGCCGAGTTCAAGGACGCCTGGCTGGAGGGCAAGCTTCTCGGCTACATCTGGACCAGCGTCGAGCGCGGTCTGCTCGGCTTCCTGCTGGCGCTGGCGATCGGCACTCCGCTGGGTCTGGTCGTGGCCCGGGTGAAGTTCATCCGTGCGGCGATCGGACCGGTCCTGTCGGGCCTCCAGTCGCTGCCGTCGGTGGCGTGGGTGCCGCCGGCGGTCCTGTGGCTGGGTCTGAACAACTCGATGATGTACGCGGTGATCCTGCTCGGTGCGGTCCCGTCCATCGCCAACGGTCTGGTCTCCGGCATCGACCAGGTGCCGCCGCTGTTCCTGCGGGCGGGCCGCACGATGGGCGCGACCGGATGGAAGGGGGCCTGGCACATCGTCCTGCCGGCGTCGCTGCCGGGCTATCTGGCCGGTCTGAAGCAGGGCTGGGCGTTCTCCTGGCGCTCGCTGATGGCGGCGGAGATCATCGCCTCCTCACCCGATCTGGGCATCGGTCTCGGCGCGCTGCTGGAGAACGGCCGCAACGCCAGCTCCATGCCGATGATCTTCGAGGCCATCTTCCTGATCCTGTTCGTCGGTATCGCCGTCGACCTGCTGGTCTTCAGCCCTCTGGAGCGGCGGGTGCTGCGCAGTCGCGGTCTGCTGGTGAAGAGCTGAGGTTCGCATGCACAACAAGCCGGTCCGCCCCGTCCTTTTGGTGATCGCCCACGGCAGCCGTGATCCACGGCACGCCGCGACGGTGCACGCCCTCGTCCGCCGGGTGCGCTCCATGCGCCCGGGTGTACGGGTGGAGACCGGCTTCCTGGACTTCAACATCCCCTCCGTCCAGGGGGTGTTGGAGTCGCTCGCGGCGGAGGGCGTCCGTGAGGTGGTCGCCCTCCCGCTGCTGCTGACCCGCGCGTTCCACGCGAAGGCGGACATCCCCGCGGTCCTCAGGGACGCTCCGCCGCAGCTGCGGATCCGCCAGGCGGAGGTGCTGGGCCCGTCCCCGCTCCTGCTGTCGGCGCTGGAACGGCGTTTGTTCGAGGCGGGGTTGACGCCCGCCGACAAGTCCTCGACCGGGGTCGTACTGGCCTCGGCGGGGTCCACGGACCCGGAGGCGATCGCAGTGATCGCAGCAATCGCGCGGGAGTGGCGGCGCACCGGTTGGTGTGCCGTGCGGCCTGCGTTCGCCTCCGCCGCGTTGCCCCGCACGGAGGACGCGGTGCGCGAACTCCGTTCCCTGGGCTGTTCCCGGGTGGCCGTCGCGCCGTACGTCCTGGCTCCCGGCTTCCTGCCGGACCGGATCGCGCGGGGTGCGGCCGAGGCGGATGTGCTTGCCGATGTGCTCGGTCCGTCGCCGGAGGTGGCGCGGGTGTTGTTGGAGCGGTACGACGAGGCGCGGGTGCCGACACTGGCGGTAGTCGGCGCGTAGCCGTCTGCGGGTCGGTGGGGGCTGGTCGCGCCCACGCGGCGGAGCCGCAAATCGATACAGCCCCGCGCCCCTGAAGGGGCGCATGACCACTGCCCCTTCAGCGGCACAGCTCGTCCCCCAATGCGGTACGCGCATACCGTACGACTCTCCCCTGCCGCGCCCTGCTGAGCAGTCCCGCGTCGTAGAGCACCGCCAGGTGCTGACTGACCGCGCCCGGGGTGACGTTCAGGCGATGGGCCAGTTCTGTCGTCGAAGCCGGTTCTGCCAGAAGCAACAGGAGTCTGGCCCTGGGGCGGCCCAGCAGGCGGGCGAGGGCGTCGTCGGTGACCGGGGGCGCTTCCTCGGAGAGGGTGGCGCGGCCGCGGGCCGGGTAGACGAGGGTCGGCGGGCGGTCGGGGTCGATCAGGGGCTGGGCGCCGCGGGCGAACATGGTCGGCAGCAGTACGAGGCCGCGTCCCGCGATGCTGGTGTCGCCCCACGGCGCCTGTTGCATGAAGTCCTGTGTGGACAGCTTCAGTCGGCCGTCGGTCCAGGAGAGTCGCCGGTCGAGGTCCTCGAACATCGCGCCGGCGCCCTGCTCCGCCAACACCCGCCCGTAGTGGGCGAGATCGGCCTCCAGGATGCTCTGCACGCGGGGCCACCAGTCGGAGACCAGGCAGGTGTGCCAGTAGGCGGCGAGTGCGTCCGCGACCCGGGCGAGGAAGGCCTCCGGTTCGGCTAGCCCCCGGGCGACGACGCGCGGCAGCGCGTCCCCGGTCCGGTAGGCGGCACGGAAGTCGGCCTCCAGGACGTCCCGGGGCGTACGGCGGACCCGGTCCAGTTCGTCCGCGAAGGCGGGGCGGGCCCGGTCGGGGCGCGGGGTGAGGAAGTCCGGCACCCACAGCCAGGGGGTGGTGAGAGCGGTGAGGAGTTCGTGGTCGAGGCCTTCGAGGCGGGGGCGCATCCGGCGCAGCCACGGCCGGTGGTGCGGGTAGCGGGCCGGGTCGTGCAGACAGCGCAGCGAGAACACCGTCTCCTGGAGCGGGGAGTACGCGAAGGAGGTGGTGGCGAGGTCGCCGACCTCGAAGCGGAACTCGATCATTGAGCGCCACGCTAAATCATTGTCGGCGCGGGTCCGCCGCCGGGTGGGATGTCCGCATGACCACGACACCCGCCGCCGTGCCCGCCGCCGCAGGCCAGGAGCTACGTCCTTCACGGCTCCCCACCGACCCGACCCTGCGCCGCGCGGCCCTGCTCACCGCCGTCAACTCCCTCGGCAACGGCCTCTACTTCCCGCTCGGCGTCCTCTACTTCACCCGTATCGTCGGCCTCGACGCGACCTCGGTGGGGCTCGGGATGACGGGCGCTGGCCTGGTCGGCGTGGCGGCCGGGGTGCCGGCGGGGCGAGCCGCGGACCGGTGGGGCGCCCGGCAGGTGGGGGCGTGGCTGTGGGCGGGGACGGGGCTGGCGACGGCCGCGTACGTCCTGGTGCAGTCGTACGTCGGGTTCCTTGTCGCGGTGGTCTGCGCGACGGGGCTGCAGATGGCGAGCCGCGGGGTGCAGGGCGCGATCTACGCGGATGTGCTGCCCGCGGCGACCCGGGTGGAGGCGCGGGCCTATCTGCGGATGGTGACGAACGTCTTCATGGGCGTGGGCGGCGTGTTCGGCGCCATCGCCCTCCAACTCGACACCCGCGGCGCCTATATGACGGTGATCGTGGTCAACGCCCTGTCGTTCGCGGGGCCCGCCCTGTTGCTCCCGCGGCTGCCGCTGGCACCGCACGCCCTGGAGCGAACGGCCCATGCGCCCGACGCACCGGCCGCCGACCGCTGGCGGGCGGTGCGCGACCTGCCGTTCCTCGCGGTGACCGTGCTGAACGCGATCCTGGTGGCGCAGTACACGCTGAGTGAGGTCGGGTTGCCGCTGTGGATCGTCGAGCGGACCGAGGCGCCGCGCTGGACGGCGGCCCTGCTGATGATCGTCAACTGTGTGCTGGTGGCCCTGCTCCAGGTGCGGGTGGCCCGCCGGGCGTCCCAAGTCCCGTCCGCGGTGCGGGCGATGGGCTTCTCGGGGCTGCTGCTCGCGGCGGCCTGTGCGGTGTACGCGCTGTCGGCGGGCCTGTCGCCGGTGTGGGCGGTGCTCGCGCTGAGCGTCGGCGCGGTGGTGCAGGTCTTCGCCGAGGTGCTGTCCGCGGCGGGCGGCTGGACGCTCGGCTACGAACTCGCCGACTCCCGCGCCCACGGCGTGTACCAGGGAGTGTTCGGCGCGGGCATGTCGGCGGGCATGATGGCCGGCCCCGCGCTGGTCACGGTGACCGCGATCCAGCACGGTTCGGCGGGCTGGGTGGTGCTCGGCGTCCTGTTCGCAGCTGCTGGGCTGGCGGTGGCACCCGCCGTCCGCTGGGCGCAGCGCAACGGCGAGTGGCGCGGCGACAAGAGCTGACGTACCTCTCCTGCCCCCGGTCGAGGCACCGCGCGGCGCTGCCCGGTCTTCAGCGCTCCGCGTCGTCGGCCAGCCGCATCAGCTCGGCCACCGGCATCGACCCCGCCTCCCGGCGCTCCCTGGCGAAGGTGTTGGCGAGGCGCTGGAGCAGGTCGTTGAGCGGGGTCGGTACGCCGTGGAGGCGGCCGAGGAGGGCGATCTCGCCGTTGAGGTAGTCGGCCTCGATGGTGCCGGTGCCGCGGGTGAGGGACTGCCAGGAGGAGCCGCCGCCGCGCGGGGTGCCGTGGAGCGGGACGAGGAAGACCTTGTCGCCACGGACCGCCTTCTGCTCCTCGGCGTCCGCGTACGGGATCCCGGCGGCTTCGAGGACGGCCGCGCCCTCGGCCTTCACGCGCTCGAAGAGCGCCACCGCCTCCGTGCTCTCCATCGGCCCGGTGACGGCCTCCAGCGCGTTCCCGAGGTTGGCCAGCAGCTTGGCGTACTGCCAGCGCGCCACGTCCGGCGTGACCGGCGCCTCGATGTGCGACTTCTCCAGGTCGGCGGCGACCAGCCGGGCGGTCTCGTCGGTGCCGTGCGGGTAGCGGCCGAGGTGGAGGATGCCGGTGAGCGGGCTGCCGGCGGCGCTGACGGCGCCCGGTTCGATGTAGGTGCAGGGCAGCCATACGCAGACGCCGTACACGTTCCGGAAGACCCGCAGGGCGAGCCGCTGGCTCTCCACACCGTTCTGGGCACACAGGAGCGGCAGCCGCTCGGCCGCCGTGCCGCCGCCCGCGACCGGTGCCGGGCCCCAGGTCTGGAGGGCGGCCGCGCTGTCCTGGGTCTTCACGGCGAGGACGAGCACGTCGTCGGCGCGCAGCTCACCGAGCCCGGCGGGCCCCTCGACGACCGGCAGCCGGTACGTCAACTCCCCCTCCGGCACCCTGAGCCGCAGCCCACCGTCCTCCAGCGCCGCACGATGGGCGCCGCGCGCGACCAGGACCACCTCGTGCCCCGACCCCGCGAGCCGCCCGCCGATCGTGCCGCCGACCGCCCCTGCTCCGATGATGATGTAACGCATGGGACGAGCCTCGCACGCTTGACCTTGTCCTTGGGTAAAGGCCGAGGCTCCCCGGCCATGGACAGTTATCTGCACCAGACCCCGTACAGCGACCCGGGGGACCTGGACCTCACCGGCCTGCCGCGCGATCCGGGTGAACTCACCTGTCTCGTACGGGATCTCATCATCCATCGGCTGGAGGGCCGACGCTTCGGGTACACCGTCCCGGAGGAGCGGCTGCACGAGGACGCCGAGTCGCGGTACGTCACCGAGATCCTGCGGATCCTGCGCGAACGCCGGGACGCGCCGCTCACCGAGGCCCGCGCGCCGCACGAGCGGTTCGTGGGCACCTGCCGGGACTTCTCCCTGCTGTTGTGCTCACTGCTGCGGGCGACGGGGACACCCGCGCGGATCCGCGGCGGCTTCGCGACCTACTTCGTGGCGGGTTTCCACGAAGACCACTGGGTCACCGAGTACCGCCTCCCGGACGGGAGTTGGCGGCTGGTCGACCCGCAGGTCACGCACCCGTCGTACGACATCCCCTTCGACCCTCTGGACGTACCGCGCGACCGCTTCCTCCTGGCGGCGGACGCCTGGCGGGCGTGCCGCGACGGGGCCGCCGATCCCGCGACGTTCGGGTTCTGGAGCGTCGCGGGGCTCAGGGGGCTGTGGCTCGTGCGGGCCCGGCTGCTGCAGGACCTGGCGGCCCTGAACGGAGTGGAGCCGCTCCCCTGGGACGGCTGGGGCCCGCGGCAGGTCATGGACGACGCGGATCTCACCGCCGACGACCTCGCCCTGATGGATGCGGTCGCCGCGGGCGAGGTGCCCGACGGGATGTCGTCCGTGCCGGACACGGTGACCTCGTACACCGTCCACTCGGGCCCGCGGCAGGTCACTCTGCGGCGGTCATCTCCACCAGTTTGACGACGGTGTTCCAGTTGCGGGTGGTGGCGATCAGGCCCTTGTTCACGCGTGGCTTGGCGAGTTGTTCGGCGAGTTTGGAGCGGCCCAGGCCGGTCGGCGCGTAGAGGTAGAGGGCGCGGTCGCCGAGCTTGAACTCCTCGGGGAGGAAGGCGCCTTGGTCGATGGCGGCGAAGCGGTCCGCGTCGACCGGCTCGGAGAAGTAGGTGACGTGGAGCTGCTTGCCCTCCAGTTCGGCGGCCGGGAAGGGGCAGGCGTCGGCGATCGCGGCGAGATAGGCGTGGTCGCGGACGATCACGTCGACCGAGAAGCCGAAGTGCTTCTCGACCGCGGCCGTGAGCTCGGCGGCGAGGGACTCCTCGTCGCCGTGGCCGGCGGTGAAGACGGCCTGGCCGCTCTGGAGGTAGCTGCGCACGCTTTCGTGGCCCAGGCCCTCCATCAGCGTGCGCAGTTCCGCCATCGGGACCTTCTTGGCTCCGCCCACGTTGATCCCGCGCAACAGCGCCGCATACGTCGTCATGGGCACACCCTAGGGCGGCCTCTCCCTGATGGCCTCCCCGCAGAGCCACCGTTAGGTGTAAGGGTCACCCTCCTCCTCAGTGAGGAGGGTCCGGGGGGTCCGAGCGGACGATCCCGCCCACCTCACTTCACCAGGCAGAACGACGAGATGGCTTTATCCGCGCCATACCTTCGAATCGAACGGTGTGCGGCACGGGTCGCCATCGTCCGGTGGCGGCAGGGGGCCGTCACCTCGATCAAGGGGGCAAGCCCGTCATGGGGAACGGAGAAACACGCGTGCGGGGCCTCGCGGCCCGGGCCGGCGGCTGGAGTGCCCGGCATCGCTGGGCGGCGGTCGGCATCTGGGTGCTGTTCGTGGTCCTGGCGATGGGACTCGGTTCGGCGGCGGGCCGGGTCGACGTCGACGAGAGCGAGGGCCTGAAGGGCGAGACGCACACCGCCGCGACGATCATCAAGGACGCCGACATCGAGGAACCGGCCGGTGAGACGGTCCTCGTCCAGGCGAAGGGCAGCGGGCTGAAGGCGACGGACACC
The DNA here is from genome assembly GCF_045041015.1 of Streptomyces sp. NBC_00019. Classification (NCBI taxonomy): domain Bacteria; kingdom Bacillati; phylum Actinomycetota; class Actinomycetes; order Kitasatosporales; family Streptomycetaceae; genus Streptomyces; species Streptomyces sp. NBC_00019. Next base: position 8,050,163 of record NZ_CP108302.1, on the reverse strand, counting down.
GAGTTCCGGGCCGCCGTGGACGCTGTCGTCAAGGCCGTCGACGCGACCGGGAAGGTCACGGACGTCCAGTCGCCGTACACCGCCGACACGATCTCGAAGGACGGTCGCAGCGCGCTGGTGCAGTTCGACATGCGCGGCGACGCGGAGACCGCGGCCGAGCGGGTCGAGCCGGTGCTGAACGCGGTCGAGAAGGTCCAGCAGGACCACTCCTCGGTGCGGATCGAGGAGATCGGCAGCGCCAGCATGCAGAAGACGTTCGACGACGCGTTCGGCGACGACTTCAAGAAGGCCGAGTACTCCGCCCTGCCCGTGGCCCTCGGCATTCTGCTCGTGGCCTTCGGTGCGCTCGTGGCGGCGCTGGTGCCGGTGCTGCTGGCGGTCACCGCGATCATGGCGACGATGGGTCTGATGGGCATCGTCAGCCATGTGATGCCGATGGGCGATGTCGCCAACTCGGTGATGCTGCTTGTCGGTCTGGCCGTCGGCGTCGACTACTGCCTGTTCTATCTGCGCCGTGAGCGCGAGGAGCGCGAGGCGGGCCGGGACGCCCAGACGGCCCTGCGCATAGCCGCCGCCACCAGTGGCCGCGCGATCATCGTCTCCGGTGTCACGGTGTGTGTGGCGATGGCCGGCATGCTCTTCACGGGGATCGCCGACTTCGAGGCGATGGGCCTGGCTTCGCTGATCGTCGTCGCCGTCGCCATGGTCGGCTCGATCACCGTGCTGCCTGCGGTGCTGTCGCTGCTGGGCCACCGGGTCGAAAAGGGCAAGATCCCCTTCCTCCACCCGGAGAGCCGCCTTCGCCGCAACCGCGGGCGCGTCAACCGGGAGAGCCGGTTCTGGACGGCCGTCCTCGGCGGCGTGCTGAAGCGTCCCATGGTCTCGGTCGTCGTCGCGGCCGGTGTGCTGCTCGCGATCGCGGCTCCCGCGGTCGGCATGAAGACCCAGAACCTCACCCTGGACCAGGAGTTCGGCGACTCGCTGCCGATCGTGCAGACCTACGACCGGGTCAACGAGGCCTTCCCGGGCGGCTCGGAGCCCGCCGAGGTGATCGTCAAGGCGGACGACATCAACGCCCCGGAGGTGACGAACGCGCTGGCCGCCTTCAAGCAGGAGGCGATCGCCTCGGGTGCCTCGCGCGGCCCGGTGGAGATCAAGCTGCACGACGCGCAGAACCTCGCCTTCGTGTATGTCCCGCTGGTCGGCGGCTCCGACCTCGACAAGGCGGGCGAGAGCCTGGACAAGCTGCGGGACGAGGTGCGGCCCGCCACGCTCGGCAAGGTGGACGGTCTCGAGGCGCCGATCACCGGGCAGGTGGCCGGTTCGAATGACTTCAACGACCAGCTGACCGGCGCGGTCGTCCCGGTCTTCGCGTTCGTCGTGGTCTTCGCCTTCCTGCTGATGCTGCTGTCGTTCCGCTCGCTGACGATCGCGATCACCTCGATCGTGCTGAACCTGCTGTCGGTGGGTGCGGCGTACGGCATCCTCGTCGCCGTCTTCCAGCACGGCTGGGGCGCGTCCCTGGTGGGCGCGGAGGGTGTGGGCGCCATCATCAGCTGGCTGCCGCTGTTCCTCTTCGTGATCCTGTTCGGCCTGTCGATGGACTACCACGTGTTCGTGGTCTCCCGGATCCGCGAGGCCCGGCTGCGCGGCCGTACGACGAAGGACGCGATCCAGCACGGTGTGGTCACCACCGCCGGTGTCGTCACCAGTGCCGCGGTCATCATGGTCGCCGTGTTCGGGATCTTCGGCACGCTGTCCATGCAGTCCATGAAGCAGATGGGTGTGGGCCTGGCGGCCGCGGTGCTCATCGACGCGACGATCATCCGGGGTGTGCTGCTTCCGGCGGTCATGGCACTGCTCGGTGAGCGCAACTGGTATCTGCCGAAGTGGCTGAACCGGCTGCCGGACCTCACGCACGACGAGGCACCCGAGGCCGTGGTGCAGTCGGCGCGGGACGACGAGAGCGATCGCGTCCCTGTCTGATTCCGCCCGTTGACTGAAGGCCCGTTGGTGTCCCGGGGGAACCAACGGGCCTTCGCCTGCCTCTGTTTCTCTGGTCGAACACGGTTGTTCGAGCACGGGGTTCGAGCGCGGGTTCGGTCACGGGGGAGGTCACCACATGGACAGGCGAGACCTGTTGAAGGGCGTGCTGGCGGGGGCGGTGGCCGGGCCGGCCGTCGGGCTGGCGGGCGCGGGGACGGCGAGCGCGGCACCGGCGCAGTTCAACGTCCTCATCGGGGACGTCAATTCGGGAAAGATCTTTCTCTTCGACCGCAACAAGCCGTTCACCGACGCCAACATCAAGTGGTCGCTGAATCCTGCCGGTTCGGGCCACCCGATGGAGCACCGGTTCCGCGACACGAACGGCGACGGCCGGATCCTGCTGGCCGTGACGGGTACGGCGACCAGCGGCACGGCGAGCATCTACCGCCGCTCGGACAAGACGAAGCTGTGGGAGGCGACGGTCCCGAACTACCCGCACGCCATCGAACGCGCCCGTGGCACCGGGGTGGTCGTGGTCGCGGGCCGTAGTCACGGCAGCGGCGGCGGCTCGGCTACGGGCGGCAGCCTGCATGTGTTCCGGCCGACGAACAGCCACAGCGGCTCACTGGTGAAGGCCGGCAGCCCGGTCCCGTTCCACCAGGCACACGGCCTGCTGTGGGACCCGCAGCTGGAGCGGATGTGGGTGACGGGCGGCAAGCGGCTGACGGCGTACCGGATCGTGACGACGGGCGGCACGGCCAAGCTGGTCGAGGACACCGACCGTCGCCTGGACGCCTTCACCCGCGCCCACGACCTCCAGCCGGACTACCGGAACCCCGGCCGGCTGCTCGTCACGGACACCTACGGTGTGTACGCCGTCGACAAGGCGACCATGACCAGGAGCGCCCCGCTGCACAGCCGCCGGCTGGTGAAGTCGTACGTCCACCACTCGTCCGGCGAGCAGATGTGGACGGGCGCAGTGGAGGGCGGCAACGCCTTCGGCACCAAGTACGTCCACTTCAATGTGAGCGGGGTCGCCCGTGCCCGCAACGGGGCGATCGTCTACAAGGCGCGCCTCGACACCCCGAACTACCTCTAGCGGGCGGGCAGTTCGGCCTCGATGAGGTCGGCTGCCCGCTGGGTGCCGCCCTCATCGGCCATCCGGGCCTGGATGTCCTTCAGTTTCCGCGCGACCTCGGCGTCGCCCAGGAGGGCGAGGGCGGTGGTCCTCAGGGTCTCGGCGGTGGCCTCCTCGGTGGGAATGTGCCGGGCGACGCCGAGCGCCTGGAGCATGTCGGCGTTGCCGAACTGGTCCACGGCCTGCGGTACGGCGATCATCGGCGTGGCGGTGGCCAGCCCCTCCTGGCTGCCGCCGGCGCCGGCGTGGGTGACGAACAGGTCGGCCTGGCGCAGGATCGCCAACTGCGGGACCCACGACCGTACTTCAACGTTCGCGGGGATGTCGCCCAGTTCGGCGGGGTCCACGCTCCTGCCGATCTGGAGCACCAGATACCAGCCCGGCAGGTCGCCGAAGGCCTTCAGGCACTCCCGGTAGAAGCCGGGCTGCTTGGTGAAGGACGACCCGAGCGACACGAGCGCCACCTTCTCGGCGTCCGCGGGCCGCTGCCAGTCGCCCTCCGCGCCACGGTCGCCCTGACAGGCGCCGACGAAGCTGTAAACCGTCTCGTCGACCCGGTCGGCGTTGGGCTGCAGCGCCTCGGGGATCAGGACGATGGAGCGAGGGGGGCGGCCGGCGAAGTCGTCGGGGTGCCGACTGATCCCGTTCTCCTCCAGCCAGGCGTGGAAGCGGGCGTAATAGGCCTGTCCGCGCTCGGTCTTCTTCGGCTCCGCCCACATCGGCTCGGCGACCTCCTCCTCGTACCCCTCCCAGGCGACGAGGTTCGGCGAGAGCGAGACGGCGGGCACGCCCCAGCGGTGGGCGAGGACGCGGGCCGGGTACGAGGTGATGTCGTGCAGGACGAGATCCGGCTCGTCCCCGTCGTACGCCTCGATCAGCTGCGGGAGCGCCTGGACGGCATCGGCGAGGAACGGCTCCACGTTGTCCAGCAGTGTGCTGCCCCATGCCTCCGGGTCGGCGCCGGGGCCGGGCAGGGTGGAGTTCCAGAGCTTGGGCTCGGCGCCGGTCTCGGCGACCTTCTCCGCGAAGGCCGGCGGGATGGCGTACGTGACGCGGTGGCCGCGCGCGACGAGCTCCCGGATCACTTCCAGGCTCGGGTTCACGTGGCCGTGGGCGGCGATGGAGAACATGGCGATGTGTGCGGGAGTGGTCATGGCGTCGACCGTAGGCGAGACGATACGTCTCGTGCAACCTGTTTTCGTGAACCTCGCAGCTAGCGCTGATAGCGGGCTAGCACCAGATTGCCGTCCTTCTCCAGCCGCTCACGCAGCTCGTCGAGTCCGATCGCCCCGCTGTAGTACTCCTGGAAGGCGGGCGTGGCGACCTTGTCCTTCCACTCGGGGTAGCCGCGCACGGACTGGGCGGGCGCCGAGCGCAGCCGGCCGGCGAGCGCGGTCCCCGTGGCCCAGTCGTTCTTGCTTGTGCGCAGGGCCGGGTCCTTCAGTGCCTCGGTGCCGGTGGGCAGCATCCAGTCGCCCAGCGCGAGGCGCACCATGTTCTTCGGCTGGAGCAGGAAGTCGACGAACTCGACGGCCTCCTTCTTGTGGGGGCTGTCCTCGGCGACGGAGAGCGTCTGGGGGCTGACGCCCTGACTGAGCCCGTCGGTACCGGCCGGGGCGGGCAGTACCTGCCAGTCGAAGCCCTTCGGCGCCTGCTGGACGATCTGCTGACGGTAGGAGAAGCCGAGCGGGACCATCGCGTACTTGCCGCCGAAGAAGCCGGGCAGGGTGTCCGAGCCGCCGCTGCCGAGGGTGGTGGGCGAGGCGCTGTGGTCGGTGTTCGCCTGGTCGTGGATGGTGCGCGGCACGACCTCGTCGCCCTCCTCGAAGCGGATCGTCACCTTGCCGTCGGAGCCCCGGTGGAAGAGCTGTCCGCCCGCCGACAGGGACAGGTTGAGCGTGGCCGACACGGGCTCCTTGAGCGGCCAGGCGACGCCGTACTTCCCGTCGCCGCTCAACTCGTCCGTGATCTGCCGGAACTCCGGCCAGGTCCAGGGGTCCTCGGGTGTCGGGATCCGTACGCCGGACTCCTTCAGCCACTCGGCGTTGGCGATCAGTACCCGCGGTTCCTGGAGGAAGGGCACACCGTAGACACCGTCGCCGAAGGTCGTCGTGTCCCAACTCCGCTGCGGGATGTCCGACTTGAGCCGGGCGGGCAGCAGGTCGGTCAGATCGGCGAGATAGCCGCCGTACGCGAAGTCCGCCAGGTCGTCGGAGGCGTCATGGATGATGTCCGGCGCCTCGCCGCCCTCGAAGGAGGTGAGGAGCTGGTCGTGGACGCTGTCCCAACTCCCCTGGACGTACTCGACCTTGATGTCCGGGTGGGTCGCGTTCCACTCCTTCACCAGCTGCTGGTTCGCCTCGACGGACTCCTCCTGCCAGGCCAGGGACTGGAAGCGCAGGGTGACGGTGCCGCCGTCGTCGCTGTCACCGCCTCCGGTGCAGGCGGTGAGCAGCAGGGTCAGGCACAGGGCGACGATCCATCGCGTTCGCATCAGCTCTTCACCGCCCCGGTCAGCATGCCGCTCGTGATCCGCCGCTGGATGATCGCGAAGACGACCAGGGAGGGCAGGGTCGCCAGGAACGCGGCGGCGGCCAGCGGGCCCAGGTCGGCGACGCCCTCCGCGCCGATGAAGTGGGTGAGGACGACCGGCAGGGTCTGTTTCTCCGGGGTCTTCAGCAGCACCAGCGCGAAGAAGAACTCGTTCCACGCCGTGATGAACGCGAACAGTGCCGTCGCCACGATCCCCGGCGCCAGCAGCGGCGCGGTCACCGACACCAGGGTCCGCAGCTTCCCGGCCCCGTCGACGGCCGCCGCCTCCTCCAGTTCGACGGGCACCGCCCGGACGTATCCGACGAGCATCCACAGCGCGAACGGCAGCGCCCACACGACGTACACCAGCACCAGCCCGAACAGCGAGTTGATCAGCTGAAGGTTCTTCAGCACCAGGAACAGCGGGATGATCACCAGCACCAGCGGGAACGCCTGGCTGACCACCACCCAGCCGGTCGCCGCCCGCGCGAACAGAGTGCGGTGCCGGGCCATGACGTACGCCAGCGGGGTCGCGATCAGTACGGCGATCAGGGCGGCGCCGAGCGCGGCGAGCAGGGAGTTGCCCGCGGCGCGCAGCAGCGGCTGTTCGTCGAAGGCCTGCCGGAAGTTGTCGAGGGTGGGGTCCTCGGGGATCCAGGTCGGGTGCAGACTGCCCAGTTCCCGGGGCGACTTGAACGCGGTGGAGATCAGCCAGAGGAACGGGAACGCGAGGAAGACGAGATACGCGAGCAGGGCGGCGTACTGTCCGACGCGGCCCGTGGTGCTGGTCCTCATGCCTCGTCACCTCCCCTGATCCGGCCCACCAGGAAGACGGCGAGGAGGAGGGAGATCACCGCGACCATCACGCATCCCATGGCCGCCGCGTACCCGAACTGCCCGTAGCGGAAGGCCTCTTCGTAGGCGAAGAGCATGGGCAGCCGGGTGCGGCCGCCGGGTCCGCCGCTGGTGAGCACGTACACGAGGGCGAAGGAGTTGAAGTTCCAGATCAGGTTGAGGGCGACCATGGCGAGGGCGACCGGCCTCAGGGCGGGCCAGGTGACCGTCCGGAATCGCCGCCAGGCACCGGCTCCGTCGACCGCCGCCGCCTCGTGCAGTTCGCGCGGGGTGTTCTGCAGACCCGCGAGCAGGGCGACCGTGGTGGTCGGCATGCCGGCCCAGATGCCGACGACGATCACCGCGGGCAGGGCGGTGCCCAGGCCGCTGAGCCAGTCACGGCCGTCACCGAGTCCGAGGTCGCGCAGGGTCTCGTTGAGGACGCCGGCGTCCGGGTTGTAGACGAGGCGCCACATCACACCGACGACGACCTCGGGCATGGCCCACGGGATGATCGCCAGCGCACGGGCCAGCCATCTCAGCCGCAGGTCCTGGTTGAGCAGCAGGGCGAGACCGAGGGCGAGCAAGAACTGCGGCACGGTCACCCCGACGGCCCACACCAGGCCGATCCGGAACGACTCCCAGAACAGCGTGTCGTGCAGCAGGTCCTGGAAGTTGAGGGTGCCGATCCACTGTGTGGACCGGGTCCGGCCGGACTGGGCGTCCGTGAACGCCAGCAGGATGCCGTACAGCAGCGGGCCGACGCTCAGCACCAGGATGGGGATCAGCGCGGGCAGCACCAGGAACCAGGCCCCGCGGTCCACCATCCGCCGGTCCCCGCCGGCGCGTGGCGCACCCCGCGTCGACCGCTTGGTCACGGTCACCGTTGTCACGTGATCGGCTCCTTCCCCCGGTGGGCCTCCGTCATGGTCGTGAAGGGGTTATGGGTCGTCAAGGCACCGCGCACACCGTCCGACCTGTACGAATGCGAGACTGGCCGACGGATGGCGGGAAGTCGACGCCGTGTGCACGAGCACATCGGCAGATCCGGGACATCCGGCACGGGCAGGGCCGAGGAGACGGAGGCGGACGATGGACGAGGCACGGGCGCGGGACGTACTGGCCGCGGCGGGAGCACTGCCCGGGCCGGCCGCCGAGGCGCGGCTGCTCGCGCTGGGCGAGAACGCGGTGTTCGCCTCCGGTGACCTGGTCGTCAAGGTCGGCCGGGACGCCGAACTCCTGGACCGGGCCCGCCGGGAGCTGGACATCGCGGCGTGGCTCGCCGAGGCGGAGGTGCCGGCGGTGCGGGCGGCCGAACCGAAGGCACTGCTCGTCGAGGGTCACCCGGTGACGGTGTGGCACCGGCTGCCCGATCCCGTACGGCCCGCCGAGCCCCGGGATTTGGCCGAACTCCTACGGGTGGTCCACGCTCTCCCCTCCCCCGCCTTCGCGCTTCCGCCCCGCGAGCTGCTGGGCGGTGTGGAACGCTGGCTGCGTCTCGCGGGTGACGCGATCGACCCCGCGGACGCGGCGTACCTCCGGCAGCGCCGGGACGGCTTCGCGGCGGCCGCGGCCGCACTCACCCCGCAGCTGTCGCCCGGCCCCATCCACGGCGACGCCCTCCCCCGCAATGTGCACATCGGCCCCGACGGCCCGGTCCTGGTGGACCTGGAGACCTTCTCCGCCGACCTGCGCGAGCACGACCTGGTGGTGATGGCCCTGTCCCGCGACCGCTACGGGTTGCCCGCGGCGGCTTACGAGTCCTTCACCGAGGCGTACGGCTGGGACGTACGCGAGTGGGAGGGCTGCGGTGTGCTGCGGGGCGCCCGGGAGACGGCGAGCTGCGCCTGGGTGGCCCAGCACGCCCCGAGCAACCCGAAGGCGCTGGCCGAGTTCGAGCGACGGGTGGCGTCGTTGCGGGACGGGGACGAGACGGTGCGCTGGTATCCGTTCTGAGCCGGTCGCCCCGAAGGGTCAGACCGTTTCGTCCGCCAACTCCCGCAGGGGCCACGTCCCGTCGACCACCGCGTCCGTCTCGCCCTTGCGGCGCAGGAAGCTCTGGAAGTCCGCCGCCCACTCCGCGTACCACTCGATCTGGCGGCGGTGCAGTTCCGCCGGGCCGAGAGAGGCGATCTTGGGGTGGCGGTCGGCTATCGCGTGGGCGAGCCGGGCCGCGGCGAGGGCGTCCGCCGAGGCGTTGTGGGCGGCGTCGAGCGGGACTCCGTACTCCCTGCAGACCGCTTCGAGGTTGCGCTTGCCGCGGCGGTAGCGGTCGACGGACCGGTCGATCGTGTACGGGTCGACGACCGGTGCCGGATCGACGCCGCCCAGGCGGTCCCGCAGCGAGGGCAGGCCGTGGCGGCGCAGCTCCGCCGAGAGCAGGGTCAGGTCGAAGGCCGCGTTGTAGGCGACGACCGGGACGCCCGTCTTCCAGTAGGTCGCCAGGACGTCGGCGATGGCGTCCGCGACCTGGTCGGCCGGGCGGCCCTCCGCGGCCGCGCGTTCATTGCTGATCCCGTGGACCGCCACCGCGTCCGCGGGGATCTCCACGCCCGGGTCCGCCAGCCATTCGCGGTGCCCTATGGGCTGTCCCGCCCTGACCTCGATCACGGCCCCCGTGACGATGCGCGCCTCGCGCGGATCGGTTCCGGTCGTCTCCAGGTCGAAGCCGATCAGCAGCTCCTGGTGCCAGCCCATGCGGCGGCCCCCCTTCTTGGTGGTGCTTTCCCCCAGTGGTCTCCACGATCCCATGCGCCACTGACAATCAGAGGACCGCGTTCCGCTTACGGAACTTTCAGGACACCGGCCGTGAATCCACCCAAGACGTCTCGAATTCCTCGCGGTAGGTCGGGAAGAGTCCGCTGTCGTCGATCTCGCCCGGCTTGACCACTTTGTTCCCGTTGCGCAGCACCAGCACCGGCGCCTCCATGCCCCGCGACCGCCGCAGATAGGACTGCACGACGGCGACCCCGTCCGCGCCGTCCCCGTCCACGAGGTAGGCGGTGAAGCGCGGCGTCTCGTCGTAGACCTGGATCTCGAAGGCGCCCGGGTCGCGCAGCCGGGACCGCACCCGGCGCATGTGGAGGATGTTCATCTCGACGGCACGGCTCAACTCACCGCGCTTGATGCCGAGTTCACGCTCGCGCCGTTTGACGGCACTGGACGCCGGGTTCAGGAACAGCAGCCGCGCCCGGCACCCGGCCTCGGCGAGGCGCAGCAGCCGGCGGCCGGAGAAGTTCTGCACGAGCAGGTTGAGGCCGATACCGACGGCGTCGAGACGGCGGGCGCCGCCGAAGATGTCCTCGGCGGGGAACTGGCGCAGCAGCCGCACCCGGTCGGAGTGGACGGCGACCACGTCCGCGTACCGGTCGCCGACGAGGTCTTCGACCGCGTCAACAGGCAGCCTGCGCGCGGACGGCACGTCGCCGCCGGCGCCGAGTATCTCCAGCAGTTTCGCCGAGGCCCGCTCGGCCTGGCCCAGGACGGCCTCGGACAGGGCCCGGTTGCGCGAGACGACGTTCCGGGTCACTTCCAGCTCGTCCAGGGCGAGTTCGACGTCCCGGCGCTCGTCGAAGTAGGGCTCGAAGCACGGCCAGTGCTGCACCATCAGCTCGCGCAGCTGCGGCAACGTGAGGAAGCTCAGGACGTTGTCGTCGGCCGGGTCGAGCAAGTAGCCCTTGCGGCGGCTGACTTCGCGTACGGCGACCGCGCGCTGCACCCACTCCTGGCCGGCCGGCCCTGCGGCGGCGACCACCCAGTCGTCGCCGTGGACGGGTTCGTAGATGGGACGCAGAACAGCGGCCACGACCGCGCGCAGCCGCTGTTCGACGAGGTTCAGCCATATGTAGGCGCGGCCGGCTCGCTGGGCGCGCGTACGCACCTCGCGCCAGGCGTCGGCGTCCCAGTCCAGCTCCGGCCCGATGGAGCCGGCGGCGTCCATGGGCCGTGCCAGCGACACCGTGCCGGGCGGGACGTCTGCGGAGTTCCCCTCGTGACCCTCGTCACCAGGGGGCAACTCCAGCCCTCCCGAGCCCACCCGCGCACCGCCTTCCGCTCCCCCGAGCACTCCCCTTGCCAACGATCAAGGAAGGGTACTCCGGGAGCGGTCGGCGGTGCAGCCGGATGGACAGGGTCGTTTCTCAACTACCGCGGTTCCAGTCGCCGTTCTGCCCGGCGAGGGCGGCGGGAGTGAGCGGATTCATAGCCGTGACGTCGCGCGGGGCGATGGAGAAGCCCTGCCAGTGGACCGGCATCGGCTGCTGGTCCTCGTCCCGGGCTATGTGGTGGAACCCGACGTTCATCCAGACCACGGGGTGGGTGAGGGCCTGTCCGTTCACGAACTTGTCGACGGACGAGCCCGATCCGGTGGCGCAGCCCGGCTGGTTCTCACTGGCGTACTTCTCGCACTTCTTGTACTCGGTGAAGTACACGTCGTGCTTGGTGAAGGGGCGGCCGGAGTACTTGCTGGTGGGTCCGGGGACGAGCTCGTACGAGCGCGGGTGGCCGTCCTTGTTCTTGCCCGCCGAACTCACCACGCGCCACCAGCGCATGTTCTTGCTGTCGCCCGCCAGTTCCTTGGTCACCGTGGTGCGGGTGGTCTTGGCGGTCGGGCCGTTGCCGGCGCCGGCCGGGGCGGTGACCTTCGAGTCGTACTGCTCGACCTTCGCCTTGGAGGAGCCGTCGAGGGCGAAGTCGAGCTTCCAGAAGACGTTGTGGCTGTGGCTGTCGGCCTTGGCCGCCGCGCCCTTGCCGATCGGCCAGCTGCGGCCGTCACCGGCGTCGTAGTCGTACGGCGAGAGGCTGCCGGTCGCGCCGACGTTCATGTTGACGGTGCCGTCGTCCTGGAAGCGCCACTCGGTGATGTACTCGTACCAGTCGACCTTGTTGACCGTGTAGACGAGCAGGTCCTTGCCCTGTGCCTGGTAGACCGTGTTGTTCTGGTCGTAGTTCATGAGGCGGTAGGCGTGGCCGCGGGTCTTGGTGGTGGTGCACAGGCCCTTGATGTTCGGGTCCTGGTAGTACGAGGTGTTCTTGACCTTGACCGTCTTGATCGTGCCGCCCGGGCACTCCGCGGCGGTCATGTTCATCAGACCGTCGCCGAAGTTGTACGTCGTCAGGTCGTTGTACTCGCTCCTGCCGTCGTCGTACGGCACATGGATCTGGGCGAGCCTGGCGCTGTTGAGGACCTTGATCGGCTTGGTCTCGCCGGGCGGCTGGTAGGAGATGTCCTCCAGGACGATCCCGGCCTTGCTCTCGAAGCGCCAGCACATCCGCCAGGTCGTGCCGGAGGCGAGCTTCTTCTCTATCTGGTACGCCGTGCTGCAGTCGGCGGCCGCCGCCGCGGCGGGGGCGGCCTTCGGCTGAGCGCTGGCCGGGCCCGCACCGGTGGTCACGCCGGCAGCCAGGGCCATGACGGCGACACCCAGGAGCGTCCGCCTGCGGGCACGGCTCATTCTGTTCACGCGCATGAAGAAATGACTCCCTTACAGGAGGTGCAGATGGGAAAAGTGAACGGGCGGGCGGCTCAGCCGCGGACGATCTCGACGACCTTGCGGGTGCTCAGGTCGATGACCAGGTCCCGGGTGTCGATCCACGGTCCGTTCTTGACCTTCGGGGTCAGCGTCGCGCAGCGGTGCTCGCCGCAGGCCGTGAGCGCGGCGGGCCTGATCCCCGGGTTCGCCCTGAAGACCATGCTGTTCAGCTGGAGCTGGTCCGGCGAGGTGAGCTCCTTGCCGGTGGCGTCCTTGTAGTCGCCCTTCAGCCCCGCGGACAGCGGGTCGGCGAGCAGCAGACGGGCCGCCTCGGCCGTCTCGGCCCGGCTCAGCGGCGGCTGTACGCCGTGGCTGGTGGAGGTCCCCTCGACCTTGCCGGTGTCGAGATTGACGGTCCGGGTGACGAGCGTGTCGTCCTTGTAGTCGTAGTACGTCACGTCTGCGCGCCGCGGCGCGTTCGGGTCGTCCAGCTCGCTCGTCTCGGGGTCGGCGAGGTCGATGCCGAGCTGCTGCGGGCCGCGGTCCCCGTCGACGTCCTCACTGGCGTTGAACAGCTGCCGGTTGAGGGCGAGTTTCGCGACCCGTTCCATCTCGTCGTCGGTCAGCGGGTCGCGGCCCTTGCCCTTGTCGCCCTCGGCGGGGGCTTCCTCGACGACGCCCGGCGCGGCGGCCGAACCCTGCGTCTCCTGGTCCTGCTGCTGCCCGGCGGCCGCCTGCCCGCCCCCCTTGGCGCCTCCCGTTTCGTCGGCCCCGGCCGTGCCAGGCAGGGTGATTCCGACCATCACGGCGGTCGAGGCCACCGCGATGGCCGCACCGGCCACCACCTTGCCAAGGTGGCGGCGCACTATTTCGCGCACGTCTTTCCCCCTACTCCCCCTGGTCACGGGAGTATGTGATTGCCCCACAGGTCTGTGCACACCACGTATGCACCGGTCGATCGATAAGAGGGGCGTAAGTCATAGGTGGTTCCATCACTTTCGGGGAGACTCGGGGCCAAGGCGCCCCGGCGGCGGGCACGAGCTGAAAGAGTCGTATCCATGCAGGTCTGGCCTGGAGAGGCGTATCCACTCGGTGCCACGTACGACGGCGCCGGCACCAACTTCGCGGTCTTCACCGAGGCCGCGGACCGAGTAGAGCTGTGTCTGCTGCACGACGACGGCTCGGAGACGGCGGTGGAGCTGCGGGAGAGCGACGCGTTCGTCCGGCACGCGTATCTGCCCGGCGTGATGCCGGGCCAGCGCTACGGATTCCGGGTGCACGGCCCGTACACCCCGGAGCGCGGACAGCGCTGCAACTCCGCGAAGCTGCTCCTGGACCCGTACGCGCGCGCGATCAGCGGGGCCATCCAGTGGGGCGAGGAGGTCTACGGCTACCACTTCGACTCGCCCGACAAGCGCAACGACCTGGACTCCGCCCCGCACACCATGAGCTCGGTCGTGGTCAACCCGTACTTCGACTGGGGCGACGACCGTCGCCCGCGCACCGACTACCACCACACGGTGATCTACGAGGCCCATGTGAAGGGCCTCACCATGCGCCACCCCGGCCTGCCCGAGGAACTGCGCGGCACCTACGCCGCCCTCGCGCACCCGGCGGTCATCGAGCACCTGACGGAACTGGGCGTCACCGCGCTGGAGCTGATGCCGGTCCACCAGTTCGTGAACGACCACCGGCTGGTCGACATGGGCCTGAACAACTACTGGGGCTACAACACCATCGGCTTCTTCGCCCCGCACAACGCGTACGCCTCCTGGGGCGATCGCGGCCAGCAGGTCCTGGAGTTCAAGTCGGCGGTCCGGGCGCTGCACGAGGCCAATATCGAGGTCATCCTCGACGTCGTCTACAACCACACCGCCGAGGGCAACCACCTGGGCCCGACGCTGTCCTTCCGGGGCCTGGACAACGCGTCGTACTACCGCCTCACCGACGACCCCCGCTACTACATGGACACCACGGGCACCGGCAACTCCCTGCTGATGCGCTCCCCGCACGTCCTCCAGCTGATCATGGACTCGCTGCGCTACTGGGTCACCGAGATGCATGTCGACGGCTTCCGCTTCGACCTCGCGGCGACCCTGGCCCGGCAGTTCCACGAGGTGGACCGGCTGTCGTCCTTCTTCGACCTGGTGCAGCAGGACCCGGTGGTCTCCCAGGTGAAGCTGATCGCCGAGCCGTGGGACGTCGGCGAGGGCGGCTATCAGGTGGGCAACTTCCCGCCGCTGTGGACCGAGTGGAACGGCAAGTACCGCGACACCGTGCGGGACCTGTGGCGCGGCGAGCGGCGGGCGGTCGCGGAGTTCGCGTCCCGGCTGACGGGCTCCTCCGACCTGTACCAGGACGACGGGCGGCGCCCGTTGGCCTCCATCAACTTCGTGACCTGCCACGACGGGTTCACGATGCACGACCTCGTCTCGTACAACGACAAGCACAACATGGCCAACGGCGAGGAGAACCGGGACGGCGAGAGCCACAACCGGTCCTGGAACTGCGGAGCCGAGGGCGAGACCGACGACCCGGGCGTGCTGGAGCTGCGTGCCCGGCAGATGCGGAACTTCATCGCCACCCTGATGCTGTCCCAGGGCGTGCCGATGCTCAGCCATGGTGACGAGTTCGCCCGCACGCAGCGCGGCAACAACAACGCCTACTGCCAGGACAGCGAGGTGGCATGGGTCCAGTGGCCCGAGGAGGGCGAGGTCTTCGGCGATCTGCTGGCCTTCACGCGCGCGATGGTGTGGCTGCGCCGGGACCATCCGGTCTTCCGCAGGCGGCGCTTCTTCCACGGGCGGCTCGTGGAGGGCACTCATGACGAGTTGTCGGACATCGCCTGGTTCACCCACAAGGGCGAGGAGATGACCCAGCGGGACTGGGACCGGGCGCAGGCGTCGGCCATCTCGGTGTTCCTCAACGGCAACGCGATCTCCGAACCGGGCCCGCGCGGGGAGCGCATCGGCGACGACTCGTTCCTGCTGATGTTCAACCCCTCGCACCGGACGCTGGACTTCGTGGTGCCGGTCAACCACGGCCGGCAGTGGGAGGTCGTCGTCGACACCGCCCTCGCCGACGGCGTGCCGCCGGGCACGGGCCCCAAGGTGCGGGCCGGGGACCGGCTGACGCTGGTGGACCGGAGCATGACGGTGTTGCAGCGGCCGGTCTAGGACCTGCCCGGTCTAGGGACTGCCGGTGGGGACACGCGCGTGGAGCGTGCTTCCGGTGTCCCGGGCGTACGACGTCGGCCTCGCCGTCAGTGCGATCGCGCAGGCGAGCGCGGCCGCCACGCTCGCCGCGCCGAACGCCGCGGCGGGGCCGTACGACTCGGCGAGTGGCCCCGTGCCGGCGATCGCGAGGGCCTGGCCACCGACCAGGGCGCTCGTCGCGAAGGCCATCGCCTCGGCGAGCCGCGTCGGCGGCACCGTTCGCTCGGTGAGCCCGAACACCGTGATGAGGTGCGGGGCGTAGGCGACACCGAGGACGGTGACGACCGCGTAGAGGGCGACCAGGCCGTCCGTCCACAGCAGGGGCAGGGAGAGTGCGAACGCGGCCGCGGTGGCCGTCCGCCAGCGTGTCGCGAGTGGGATGCGCGCGGGTACGGCGGCCATGGACAGGCCCGCGACGGCGCTCATCACTCCCATGGCGGCGTAGACGAGCCCCGCCTGGTCGGGTTGTCCGAGGCGTTCGGTGAGCGCGGTGATGCCGGCCTGGCACGCGCCGAACATGGCGCCCTGGAGAGCGAGGGCGGCGCGCAGGGCGTGGACGGAGCGGGGGATGCGGGGGCGGGCGGCGACGGTGGGTGACGTGGCTGCCGTGGTGGCCCTTCGCGTCGCCGTCGGATGCAGCGCGAAGCCGCTTCCGCACACGGCCACCGCCACCGCGGCGGCGCCCAGTGCGTACGCCGGGTGGGCCAGGACCGCGGCGAGGCCGACCAGGGCGGGGCCGAGGACGAAGGAGATCTCGTCGAGGGTGCTCTCGAAGGAGAGGGCGGTGGCGACCGTGGTGTCGGGGGCGTCCGCGCGGCGGGCCAGGGCGATCAGGCGGGCGCGGGCCAGAGGGCCGATCAGCGGCACGGTCGCACCCGCCGTCGCGCCGAGGACCGCGAGGAGCGGTGTGGGCAGGCCGCCCACTGCTCCGGCGACCAGCGCCGTGATCGCCAGGGCGTTGACGAGGGAGAAGACGAGCACGACCGTCCGCTGACCGTGCCGGTCGGCGAGCCGGCCCACCAGCGGACCACAGGCCACCTGGCCGAGCGCCAGCGCACCGCCGGTCAGCCCCGCGGCGGTCAGCGAGCCGCTGGTGCGGGCGACGAGCAGCACGCTGCCGAACTGGATGGTGGCCGTAGGCAGTCTGCCCAGGAAGGACACGACCGGCAGCAGTGGCCCGGTCAGGCCGATGACCTCGCGGTAGGTGCGTCCCATGGTCCCCATCGCTCGAAGCTAGCCACGCGCGCGAGGGGACGTGCACCGGCCGATGACACGAAAGACGGTGGGGCGGGTACGTAGGTTTGCATGACACCTGAGCGACCCGACCCGGTGGTGCCGACCGCCACGTACCGGCTGCAGCTGCAGC
Organism: Streptomyces sp. NBC_00019; assembly: GCF_045041015.1. Taxonomy (NCBI): domain Bacteria; kingdom Bacillati; phylum Actinomycetota; class Actinomycetes; order Kitasatosporales; family Streptomycetaceae; genus Streptomyces; species Streptomyces sp. NBC_00019. Next base: position 8,033,621 of record NZ_CP108302.1, on the reverse strand, counting down.
CCGAGTTCCCCTTCGCCGCCGCGGCGGCCGCCGTGCCGTACCTGGCCACGCTCGGCGTCTCGCATCTGCACCTGTCCCCCGTCCTGGAGGCGGTCCCCGGCTCCGCGCACGGCTACGACGTCGTGGACCACGCGCGCGTACGGGCCGAACTGGGCGGCGAGGAGGGGCTGCGCGCGCTGGCCGACACCGCGCGGGAGCACGGGCTCGGCCTGCTCGTGGACATCGTGCCGAACCACATGGCCATGGCCCCGCGCCACAACCGGGCGTTGTGGGAGGTGCTCAGGGAGGGCCCCAAGTCACCGTACGCGCGATGGTTCGACATCGACTGGGAGGCGCAGGGCGGACAGGTGCTGCTGCCGGTCCTGGGCGGCCCGCTCGGCTCGGTCATGGGTGACCTGCGGGTCGACGGCGACGTCCTGCGCTACCACGAACACGTCTTCCCGTTGCGCGAGGGCACCGGGGAACTGCCGCTGCCGCGGCTCCTGGACGCGCAGTGGTACCGCCCGGTGTGGTGGCGGCTGGCCCGTACGGAGCTCAACTACCGGCGTTTCTTCAGCATCTCGGAGCTCATCGGGGTGCGGGTGGAGGACCCGGAGGTCTTCGAGGCCACCCACGCCAAGATCCTCCAGCTGCTCCACGAGGGCGTCGTCGACGGGCTGCGGATCGACCACCCCGACGGTCTCGCCGACCCCGACGCGTATCTGCGCAGGCTGCACGAGGCGACCGGCGGCCGCTGGACGGTGGTGGAGAAGATCCTGGCGGACGGCGAGCCGCTGCCGGCGTCCTGGCCGGTCGCGGGCACCACCGGGTACGACGCCCTGCGGCACATCGACGGCGTGCTCACGGACCCGGCCGGGTTCGGCGAACTCCTCGGCCAGTACCGGCGGTTCGCGGCCCCGCAGACGGACCGGGGCGGGCAGTGGGAGGCGACGGTGCGGCGGGCGGCGTACAAGGTCCTCGCGCACGAACTGGCCGCCGAGACCGAGCGGCTGACCCGGGTGGCGGTCCGGCTGTGCGCCACCTCCCCGGAGCCCGCGCTGCGCGACCGGGCGCCGTGGGCGCTGCGCACCGCCCTGCAGGAGCTGCTGGTCCGCATGGAGGTCTACCGGCCCTACGGCTCCGTCGACGCCGCTTCCGTCGTCACCGAGGAGGCCGCGGAGGAGGCCCGGCAGGCGTTCGTGGTGCCCGAGGAGGCCGGTGCGGTGGACGTGGTCCGCGCTCTGGTGCTGGGGCAGGCGGGTGAGGGGCCCGAGCACGTGGAGTTCGGGACCAGGTTCGCGCAGACCTCGTCGGCGCTGCGGGCCAAGTCCGTGGAGGACACGGCGTTCTACCGCTATGTGCCGCTGCTGTCGGCGACCGAGGTGGGCGGGAATCCGGGCGCACCCGCGGTGTCCCCTGACGACTTCCACGCGTACTGCGCGCGCGTGCAGCGCGACTGGCCGGCGACCGGCACGGCCGTGTCGACGCACGACACCAAGCGCAGCGCCGACGTACGGGCCGCGCTGGCCGTCCTCACCGAGTGCCCGCAGCGCTGGGCCGACGTCCTGGCCGAGGTGACCCGCACCGGCGAGGGGGTGCCGGACGCGCAGGTGGCGTGGGCGGCCTGGCAGACGGTGTTCGGGCTCGGCCCGGCGGATGCGGAGCGGGTGCAGCAGGCGCTGCTGAAGCATGTGCGCGAGGCCGGGCTGTACACGAGCTGGACGGAGCAGGAGCCGCCGTACGAGGAGGCGGTGGCGGCCTTTGTCGCGGCGGGACCGACCGGGGCGCCGGGCGAGCACGTGGCCGCCTTCCGGAGCGCGCTGGGGCCGTCCGTCCGGGCGAACATGCTCGGCACGGCGCTGCTCCATCTGACCATGCCGGGGGTGCCCGACATCTACCAGGGCACGGAGGCCGAGTACCGGGCGTTGGTGGATCCGGATAACCGCCGGCCCGTGCGGTTCCCGCCCGAGGAGCCCGGCGAGAAGGGCGCGCTCACCGCGGCGGCGCTGCACCTGCGCGCACGACGCCCGGCCGCGTTCGGCGACTCGGCGACGTACGCCCCGCTGACCGCCGAAGGGCCCGCAGCGGCCCACTGCCTGGCGTTCGCACGCTCCGGGGAGGCCGTCACCGCCGTGACCCGGCTGTCGCTGCGGCTGACGGAGGCGGGCGGCTGGCGCGAGACCCGGTTGCCGCTGCCACCGGGCCGATGGGCCGATGTCCTGTCTCCGGAAAGGGAGTTCACGGGGCAGGTGCGCGTGGCGGAGCTCTTCGAGGGGCTGCCGGTGGCATTGCTGGAGCGGGTGGAAGCGGATCGCGACTGAACCGGAGCCGCGAACTCACCTCGGGCGTGGGTGCCTTCACCGCACGCCGTCGTACGGCCCGGCCACCGGCTCGTGACCGCGTGCGCTCCTGGAGCCCGGGCCGGGCGGCCGGCGCGCGGTGACGGGCGGCGGCGCGCGCTCGATCGACACCGTGAGCGGCCCCCGGAAAGGGTCCGGACGTGCACGCCGGCGTCCGGGCCCCGTCCCGTCCGACCCCGGCACCCCCGCTGGCACCAACGGCCCTTCATGCTGACGGTAAATGCATCTGGGCGCCCCCTGGAGGCGCCCCCGTTGCGCGCTTGACACTTCACAGAGGGCGTGGGGTACTGCGGATTGCGAAGCCGGGCGGATGTGTCGGGGGTGAGTCTCCTGCCGGAGCTGCGCTACCCCACGGTGACCGAAGTCGTCACGTCCGCAAGGGCGTTGGCCGCTCGTCGGCCCGCTCTCTGCACCCTGCGCCAGATCGGCCGGTCCCGGGCGGGCAGACCCCTGCATCTGCTGTCCGTGGGACATGCCCGGCGTGCCGTGCTCGTCGTCGCCGGCGCCCACTCCAACGAGCCGACCGGCGGTGCGACCCTCCTCGACGTCGCCGAACGTGTGCTGAACGAAAGGGAGTTGAGGCTGGGCACGTCCTGGCACTTCCTGCTGTGCGCGGACCCCGACGGGGCGAGCCTGCACATCACGCCCGCGCCGCGCAGCCTGTTCGACTACCACCTCGGCTTCTTCCGGCCCGCCGGCCACGAACAGCCGGAGTGGTCCCCGGCGGTGCTGCCACCGGACCGACTGCCGCCGGAGACCCGGGCCCTGACCGGCGTCATCGACGAGTTGCGCCCCTACCTCCAGGTCACCCTGCACGGCACCGATCTGGGCGGCAGCTGGGTGCAGTTGACGAAGGACATCCCGGGCCTCGCGGAGCCGTTCGCCAAGTCCGCGGCGGGGCTGAACATCCCCGTCGAGACGGGCGCCTCGGACGCCGCGGGCTGGCCCGCGTCCGGGCCCGGGGTGCATGTGATGCCCGCGCCGGGCGCGGGGGCGGCGTACCCGAGCATGCCGGACGACGCGCGCAACAGCACCTGGTACCACGCGCATCGGTACGGCGGGCTGACCGCGATCGTCGAGGTGCCGATGTGGGCGAGCGACCTGGTCGACGACCCGGCGCCGCATCCGGCCCCGGCCGTCGCGCTGCGGCGCCTGGCGGGGCGGCTGCTGCAGGACGCGCGGCAGGTGGAGCGGGTGCTCGCCGACGCCACGCCGCGTCTGCCGGACGTCGAGGGGCCGCTGCTGCGGGCCTCCAAGTGGGGCCTGGAGCTGGTGCCGGGGCTGGCCGCGGACTGGATGCACACCCCGCCCGCCGACAACACGCGCGCGTACGTGGGCAGCGTGGACGCGTTCGCGCGCCGGCTGCCGCTGCGGGCGGCGTCGATGCTGCTGCGGGTGCTGCTGGAGCAGGACGACCGTGCGGCGCCCCGTCTGGAGCGGTTGGTGGCGACCTGGAGCGAGGCCTTCGCGGACCGCTTCCGGGCCCGCTGGGTGCCGTTGGAGCACCAGATCGAGCACCAGTCCCGCACGGTGGTGGCGGCGGCGATCCACGCGCGCGCGAGGGCGGTCTGAGCCCCGCCGCCACCGGCCGGACTCAGGTGGCGAGGCCGTCGAGCGCGAACACCGATCCGGTCCGGCCGGCCATCACACAGCCGTTGGAGAAGGTCTCCGCGTAGTCGACCGGCCGCCCGTTCCACTGCCCCTGCGCGCGTGCGGTCACCGGGGCGTAGTTCATCGGGCAGTAGGTGTTCTTCGCCGGGAGGGCGGCGAGGTCGCCGGTCGCCGCCTCCAGTTCCGCGCAGGCCTCGGCCGCTTTCCCGTGTCCCTGGGGCGGGTCGCACAGCAGCAGGGTGCCACGGGTGTCACTGGACCGGGCGTCGCCCTTGGCGACCGTGAGGAAGAGCCAGTTGTCGGTGCGGAGGTCCTCGGGCGCCGCCTGCGCGGGGGCCGTGGTGGCGACAAGGAGCGCGGCTGCGGCGAGCAGAGTGCCTCGTGCCGCCTTCGATGCGGTGCAGTTCTTCATTCCAGATGCATCGGCACGGCGGCCTGGGATCCCCACCCCGACTCACCCGAACGGGAGCTCACACGCGCGTGCCGCCCGGCCAGTTCGAACACGGTCTGCACCACCCGCGCCTGGTACTCCACCTGGCGTGCGACGGGGATCCAGCGTGCCCCGCAGCCGTCGCGGTAGTCGGCGCACCACTCGTCGATGAGGCGGTCCAGCTCGGGCAGGGCATCGACCGGATCGGTCCCGGCGGCCCTCACGAGCTGGTGCAGCAGGCCCGCCGTGCGCAGCGTCAGTCGACGGCCGGAGATCCGCAGGGCGGCCAGGTGGGCGGTGCTGAGAGGCGGCAGCGGATGGGAGCCGTCGTCCACATCGGGGTCCCAGGAGTCCGCGATGCCGGGACAGACCAGTAAATAGTCGTCGACCGGTGCGAGCAGCCGCTCCGCGTCCGGGGCGGCGGTGACGAAGGGGCGGACGCGCGCGAAGATGCGCTCCAGGCGCTGGGTGTCGTGGCGCAGGGTGCGGCTGACGCCTCGCAGCACGGCGGCCGCGTCGGTGGGCGGGGAGCCGTCCTCGACGGCGGTCACGCCCCACATGGGCGCCTCGACGATCGCGGTCACGGTGCCGTACCGGTGCGGGTGGTACCAGGTCGACTCGACGGCGGCCTCGGTGATGGCGGCGGCCAGGTCGCCGCGGCGCGGCGGCGGGATACGGAAGACGGCGGGCCCCAGGGCCGGCCAGTACAGGGTGTCGTACGGGCCGAGTTCGCGTGGGATGCCGAGACGGGCCGCGTGGTGGGCGACGCGGCCCGCGAGGCCCGGCAGGTCATGGGTCAGCTCGACGAAGCCGCCGCCCACGTCGACGCCGTGCAGGGAGCACTGGAGGAAGGGGCGCAGTTCGTCCTGGACGTCGAGCAGGGCGCGGGTCTCCGGCAGCGTGACGGCGTCGGCGCCGTCGGGCAGCCACTCGGGCTGTTCGAGGAAGCCGGGCCGGAAGAAGTTCCGGAAGTGCCGGCCGAGGGTGTACGGGCCGTGCAGCCAGCCCTCGTTGCGGCGCAGACCGTCGGGGTCGAGGCTGAGCAGCAGGTTCCAGGTGGCGTCGGCGCCCTCGGTGAGCAGGGGGTCGGCGAGGGCGCGTTCGGCGAGCCGCAGGACGGTGCCGCCGCCCACGGGTTCGTTGGCGTGCGGGCCGGCGACCACGAGGGCCTGGCGGGCGCCGTGGCCGACGGACAGCAGCCACAGCGGTGTGCCCGCGCGGGACGTGCCGACCGTGCGGAGTCTGGCGTCGCCGGGGTGGCGGGCGACGAGTGCGGACGCCCGGGCACCCAACTCGTCGACGGTCGGGTAGCGGAGGAGTGGCGGCAGGGCACACCTCCACAAATATGGTGCCGTCGATTCACCTGATGTGCATGGTGTACGCACAGTGAGTCACGACTTGTGGGGTACGTCAACACCGCGGTCGGCAAAGGGATCTGAGCCCTCGACAGGACGTAAACCCCAGGCCAGAGCTAAGGTTCGGCTCAGTTCACGGGCGCCCCGGCTCAGTCGGCGGAGAGCCGGAACCACATCCGCCCGAAGCCGATCTGGTCGCCCTCACGGACCACGGCGGCTCCGATGACACGCCGCCCGTTCACCGTCGTGCCGTTGGTCGAACCGAGGTCCCGCAGCACCCACATGCCGCCCTGCCGGCTCAGCTCGGCGTGCACCCGGGACACCGTCTCGTGGGTCAGCCTCAGTCCGTTGGCGGGGTCGCGGCCGATCCGCAGCGGGTATCCGTTGCCGGGGTGCGGCAGCAGCAGCTTGGGCAGCCGCTCGGCCTGCCAGGCGCGGCGCAGCCGCTGGGTGAAGCCGGAGACCGCCTCCACGGAGCCGAACACCAGCCGGGAGAAACGCCCTTCGGAGGGCAAGTCGGCGGTGAGCGCCGCGAGTTCGTCCGAGCGGCGGGCGGCGAGCGCCAGCTCCATGCGCCGGATGAACGTGTCGTGCGACAGCCGACCCATAGCGACACCGTCACGGAGCACGTTCAGCGCCTTGTCGCGCTCCGCGTCGGAGAGCCGCGCGGGGTACGTGTTGAACTCGAAGGACGACGTCACGTTCGTGATTGTCGGGCAGTGAACGCCGAGTGTCCAGAAAACGTGAGAACAGCCGCCACGCGCGTGCACCGGACGCCACCTGCCACGACACCCGCCGCAAAAGGGAGGATTCAAAAGCGGATCGGTCCTGTTTGAAGCACCATGGACGGGCTACATCACGGTGAGCAGACGAAGGGGAACCGTCCGTGCAGTTCGAGGTGTGGGCACCGCAGGCCGACCGTGTGACGCTCCAGTGCGACGGCGCCACGCGCGCGTTGGAGCGCGATCCGGAACGGACCGGATGGTGGCGAGGTGAGGCGGAGGCGCAGGACGGCTCCCGGTACGGCTTCGCGCTGGACGACGGCCCCGTGCTGCCGGACCCGCGCTCGCGCCGGCAGCCCGACGGCCCGGACGGGTTGAGCGCGCTCGTCGACCAGGGGCGGTACACCTGGCGCACGGAGTGGGCCGGACGACCGCTGCCGGGCGCGGTCCTGTACGAGCTGCACGTGGGCACGTACACGCGTGAGGGCACCCTGGAGGCGGCCGCCGAGCGCCTCGGGCACCTCGTCGAACTCGGCGTCACCCACGTCGAGTTGATGCCCCTGTGCCCCTTCCCCGGCCGGCACGGCTGGGGGTACGAGGGCGTGTCGCTGTGGGCCGTGCACGAGCCGTACGGCGGGCCCGAGGGACTGAAGCGGTTCGTCGACCGGGCGCACGAGCTCGGCCTCGGCGTGGTCCTGGACGTCGTGCACAACCATCTGGGGCCGTCGGGCAATTACCTGCCCGCGTTCGGGCCGTACTTCACGGACACCCACCACACACCGTGGGGTTCCGCGGTGAATCTGGACGCGCCCGGGTCGGACGAGGTGCGGGCGTATCTGCTCGGCAGTGCGCTGGCGTGGCTGCGGGACTACCGGATCGACGGGCTGCGCCTGGACGCGGTGCACGCACTGGCGGACACGCGCGCGTTGCACTTCCTGGAGGAGCTGTCGACGGCGGTGGACACGCTCGCCGCCGAGGCGGGCCGGCCGCTGTTCCTGATCGCCGAGTCCGACCTGAACGACCCGCGGCTGATCACCTCCCGCGCGGAGGGCGGATTCGGGCTGCACGCGCAGTGGAACGACGACTTCCATCACTGCCTGCACACCGCGCTGACCGGCGAGTCCCAGGGCTATTACGCCGACTTCGGCCGCGCCCCCCTCGCCGCGCTGGCGAAGACGCTCACCGGCGGGTACTTCCACGACGGCACGTACTCGAGTTTCCGGGGCCGCCGGCACGGGCGTCCGCTGGACCGTTCACGGGTCGCCGCTCACCGTCTGCTCGGCTACGGCCAGACCCACGACCAGGTGGGCAACCGCGCCCAGGGCGACCGGCTCGCGGCGTCCCTCTCCCCCGGTCTGCTGGCCTGCGCGGCGGCGCTGACGCTGACCGCTCCGTTCACGCCGATGCTGTTCATGGGCGAGGAGTGGGCGGCGGGGACACCCTGGCAGTTCTTCACCGACCACACCGATCCAGAGCTGGCGGAGGCCGTACGGCGGGGCAGACGGCGGGAGTTCGCCGCGCACGGCTGGAAGGAGGAGGACGTGCCCGATCCGCAGGACCCGGCGACCCGGGACCACTCCTGCCTCGACTGGTCCGAGCCCGCCCGCGAGCCCCACGCGCGCGTACTGGACTGGTACCGCCGGCTCCTCGCACTGCGCCACGAACAGGCCGACCTCACCGACCCGGACCTCGCCGACACGAAGGTGGCGTACGACGAGCAAGGGCGCTGGCTGGCCTTCCGCCGCGGGGACGTGCGGGTGGCGGTGAATCTGGCCAAGGGGCCCGCCACGATCCCTCTGGGGCCGCGTCAGGCGCGTGTACTGGCCGCCTGGGAGCCCGTGGAGGGGCCGGGGGCGGACGGGGTGCTGCATGTGCCCGGGGAGTCGTGCGTGGTGCTTCTGCAGGAGTGAGGGGCCCGGCACGGGTGAGGGTCAGCGGCCCGGCGCGGCTACTCCTCCTCGTCGCCCTCCCGCAGCTCCGTCACCCGCTCCAGCAGGATCGCCTCCCAGGCGTGCCGCAGCTGCACCCGTAGCTCCGGGAGCGGTGTGGCGCCGCGGCCCCCCAGGCGTTCGGCGAGGCGGACGACCGCGTCGCAGCGGGCGAGCCACAGACCGCGCAGGCAGGGGCGGGCGCCGTAGCCGGCGAGGGTGGCGGCGCGGACGGCGGCGGGGGAACCGACGGCGAGGGCGAGCCCCGCGATGTCCTCGGCGGGGTCGCCGACGATCGCCTCGGCCCAGCCGAGCACACCGCGTACCCGGCCGTCGGCGCTGACCACGAGGTGGTCGCCGGTGAGCCCGTGGTGGACGAGGACGGCCGTGCCGGCCTGGGCGGCGAGCTGGACGGCGGCCGCCGAGGTGAGCTGGTGGAGGCGGCCCGCGTCGAACTCGTCGGCGGCGGCGAGGGGTCGGGCCGAGCGTTCGGCGGCTCGCCGCAGTGCCTCCAGGGAGCGCGGGGCGGTGCGCGGAACGCCGAGGGTCTCGGCCTGCCGGGTGGGCACCTCGCGCAGACCGGTGAGCAGCGCGGCCAGGTCGGCCTCGCCGACGGCGGAGACGTCGTGCTCGCGCGCCGAGCCGCCGGGGAGCAGGGCGTCGAGCGTGTAGGTCAGCCCTGGCGTCCACTCGCCGTTGGCCACGCTCGTCGGGACGGCGGCCGGGATGTGCGGTCGGACGAGGTCGCGCAGCCGCAGTTCGCGGCGCTGGCGCAGGGCGGCCTCGCGGTCGGGGGCGAGGCGCAGCACATGGCGGGTGCCGACCCACCAGGTGGCGGGCTCGGCGCTCTCGGCGACGGGCCGGACCTCGGGTCCGGCGCCGGCCGAGGCGTCCTTGAGGAGGGAACGGACCAGCCGGCGGACGGTGTCCGCGGTGGGTGTCGGTGCCTGGGTCATGGTCGCGCCGTAGTCACTCGGGGGGTGTGCCGGGGCTCCTGATGGCTTCTCAGTCCACTATGACCATGTCGCGGGCCGTGTCGTTGAGGCGGCGGCCGCCGTCCTCGGTGACCGTGACGATGTCCTCGATGCGCACCCCGAAGCGTCCCGGCAGATAGACGCCAGGCTCGACGGAGAAGCACATGCCGGGGACGAGGGGCTGCTGTTCGCCCTCGATCATGTACGGCGGTTCGTGCGTGGTGACGCCGATGCCGTGGCCGGTGCGGTGGATGAAGTACTCGCCGTACCCGGCGTCGGCGATGACCCTGCGGGCCGCCCGGTCCACCTCCTGGCAGGCGACGCCGGGGCGTACCGCGCGGAAGCCGGCCTCCTGGGCCTCGCGCACGAGGTCGTGGACCCGGCGTTCCTCGTCGGTGGGTTCGCCGACGTGGACGGTGCGGGAGGTGTCGGAGCCGTAGCCGTCCTTGAGGCCGCCGAAGTCGAGGACGACCATGTCACCGCGCTCGATGACCCGGTCGCCGACCTCGTGGTGCGGGTTGGCGCCGTTCGGGCCCGAGGCGACGATGGTGAAGTCGACCTGGGAGTGCCCGTGGCGGCGCAGCAGCCCGGCGAGGTCGGCGGCGACCTCGGACTCCCGGCGGCCGCCGAAGGCAACCTTGCGGATCTCCTCGAACGTCGCGTCAGCGGCTGCTCCCGCGGCCGCCAACAGCTCCAGCTCCGCCGCGTCCTTGACGGCCCGCAGCATCGGCAGGGCGTGGGTGAGGGAGGCGTACGAGGTGCCGGGGAGCGCCTTCTGCAGGCCCAGCAGGTGCATCGCCCAGGCGTTGTCGCTGATGCCGAACCGGCCGCCGGAGTCCAGGAGGGCGGCGGTGGCGGCGTAGGGGTCCTTGCCGTCGGTCCAGTCACGCAGGGTCATCGCGGGCGCGCCGGTGGCGTGGGCGGCGTCCGGGGCCTCCAGGGTGGGGACGACGAGGACGGGGTCCTGGCCGGCGGCGAGGACCAGCAGGGTGAGCCGTTCGGTGATCGCGGTCGGGGTGTAGCCGGTGAGCCAGACCAGGTCAGGGCCGGGTGCCACGAGGAGTCCGGCGAGTCCGGCGTCGGCGGCCGCCCGGGCGGCGCGCTCCATGCGGGCCCGGTAGTCGTCGGCGGTGAAGGGCGCGAGCGTACGGCCGGTCATCCGGGCCTCCCTGGGCGGACAAAGGGACAACGGGGGCTACGGGCAGCATCCTGCCCGGACAGCGGGGGCCGCGCGAGCCGGTTCGCGGTGTTTTCCGAGGATGCGGCGGGTGTGTGCGGGGGTCCGTCGGCCATGGCGTCAGTTCTCCAGGGCCAGGCGGACACCGAGCAGGAGCAGCACACCTCCGGAGACCTGCTCCAGGCGCCGGCGCACTCCGGCCCGGGACAGCAGGGTGCGCATCCGGCCGACGAACCACACGTACAGGCCGTAGTAGCCGACCTCGTAGACGGCCCAGAGCGCGGCGAGTCCCACCTCCCCACTGCCCGGAGGCCATGGGAGGCCTCCATCGGCAGATGTGGGAACCCAAAGTATGAACTGCGGCAGAATCTACACTCGTTCCGTTGGCAACCACGTTAAGGTTCCGTCATGACTGAAGCACCCTCACGGGTCCTCCTCTACGCTCGGGTCTCCCGCACGGCCGACAACTCGACGTCGATCGCCCGCCAACTTGCCGAGGGGCGCGAGCAGGCCACGAGACGGTGGCCTGGCGCCTCCGTCCTGACGTTCACCGACGACGGCGTGAGTGGCGCCGTGGACCCACACCGGCGGGAGGGATTCAGGGCGCTCATGGCGGAGTGGCGCCCGGGGGATGTGCTGATCTTCTGGCGCCTGGACCGGCTGGCGCGCTCACTCCTGGGGTTCGCAGACACGATGCGGTCCGCGCAGGAAGCCGGGGTCATGCTGCTCTCCGTTCACGATGTGTTCGACCTGACGACGCCGGACGGGAGGATGCAAGCCAACATTGTGGCGACTTTTGCCGAATGGGAGCGCGAACTCATCCGCGCACGCGTGGCAGCCACCCGCCGAACGCTCCACAAGGCAGGCCGTTGGCCCGGCGGGAGAGCGCCCTACGGGCTCATGGCAGCTCCGCACCCGGACGGGGAAGGCAGAACGCTTGTCCGTGACCCCAAGGCAGCCAAGGTGATCCGGGAGGTTGTGGCCCGCGTCAGTGACGGAGAGGGAATCACGGCCGTGGCACGGGACCTCCAGGACCGAGGCATCCCGTCGCCAAGGATGCACACGTCCGTCAAGCCCGACCCGAAGCCTTCGGCGTGGTCGTCGGCATCCGTGCGCGACGTACTCGGTCATCCCAACATCGTGGGCCATCAGGTGGATCCCATGACCGGCCGTCTCGTCCGGGAGAAAGGCCTCCCCGTGGAGGTATGGGAACCGATCGTCAGCGTGCATGAGCGAGACCGCGCCATGGCAGCGCTCCCCACAGTCACCGGCAGGGCCGCCACGAGGGACCGTCATCCGCTGTACGGCGTCGTCACCTGCGGGGTCTGCGGCTCGAACATGCACCGCACGTCAGGCAGCAACGGCGAGACATCCGCGTTCAAGTGCGACGGGGGCCGTAAGGACTCCCACGGCGTCGTCACCGCCCGCATTGCGGACGTGGAGGCGTACGTTCAGGCGAGTGTCCTGGAGTCCCTGGGAGGTGCACTGTACGCACAGCGGAAGTGGGTTGGAGGTGCGGATTCCCGGGCCGACCTGGAGCGGCTCCGGGCCTTCCTGGCGGAGCTGGAGGAAGACCGAAAGGCCGGTCTCTACTCCACACCAGAGGGCCGCGACAGGTTCCGCCGCCAGTACGCCGATACGGAACAAGAGATCCACGAGCTGGAGGCCCGACCCGTCGTCGAGAGCGGCTGGCAAGTCGTGCCGACGGAGGACCGGATGGGGGACGCGTGGGAACGCTGGACACCGGACGAGCGTGGTTCATGGCTCCGCGACTCCGGCGTGACCGTCGCCATCTCCCGCCCTGCCGTGAAGCGCACTCGGGTACTTCTGGCGAACCGGGCCACCGTTGATTGGGGCACACTCCCGGAGCTGTACATGGAGCTGAACGCTCTCAGCGTGGACATGGACTGACACACCGCACAACCACCCGACCCCTTTCCCGGATCCGCTCCCGGACGGGGCGTTCGTCGCCTCCCCACAACATGGGTCATGTGACGATGCCCGGCGTCGCCGTCAACTGTTGGTAGCCACCGCTCTGGTGACGAACTGTCAGGGTGATCTCCTTGCCGGGGCGGGTGCCGGCGACGGCACGGGCGAGGTCAGCGGCCGAGTCGACGCGGGCCTTGCCGACCTGGAGGAGTACGTCGCCCCGGACCAGGCCCGCCGTGAAGCCGGGGCCCGGCACATGCACGCCGACGATCAGGGCGCCCGCCTTCTCGGCGTCGACGGCCTCCACGCCGAGGGCGGCCGTGGGCGGGGCCGGCGCGGGGGTGGGCGACGGCGAGGGCGACGACGGGGCGGAGCGGGTCGAGGCGGGCGGGGTCCGCTCCATCTGCCGCTGCAGCTCGGCGAGTCTGCTCATGCCGATCACCGTGGCACCGACCGTGCCGAGTCCGACGCCGGACAGGACCAGGACCGTTCCGACGAACAGCCCGAGCAGCAGGGTCCGCAGCCTTCGGCCGCGGCGGGGCGCGGCGTGCGGATGCCGGGTGGCCCGGGGTTTGCTGGCGCCGGGATCCTGGCCTGGCATCGGCTTCGGACGCAACGCGGTCTGTTCCATGGCTTGCCTCCGGCGGACACGGGGTCGCTCCCGGCTGGTGCTCTACCCGGGACAACGGCGCCGGACGAGCCACGAACGAGTGAGACTGACTGGCGGTCAAGAACGGGAAGCCATGGGTGTTCGGGCCGATCGACAACACGCACGTTCGAGCTCAACCTGTCAGCACGTCCACCAGCGCCGCCGCCGCTCCCCGCAGCACCCCCGCGTGGACCAGTTCTGTGCGATGGACGACTCGCGGCTCCGTGACCGGAACGGCGACCGTGCCGGGAATTCCCGTCGCCGCCGAGCGGGGCAGCAGGGCCAGGCCCCGCCCCGCCGCGGCCAGGGCGGTGAGGGTGCGGACGTCCGTGCCGTCGTAGCGCAGTGCGGGGCGGAACCCGTGGCCGCCGTTCGCCGCGCGGAGATGGGTCAGGGGCAGGCCCGCGTCCGGGGCGTCCAGCCAGCGGGCGTCGGCGAGGTCGGCGAGGCGCAGACCGGAGCGGCGCGCGAGCGGATGCGCGTCGGGCAGCAGCACGCACACGGGCTCCTCGCCGGCACCGCGCGTGGTCAGCGGCGCCACGTCGGGCAGCCGAAGCGGGTCGCTGGGGGCGGCCAGGCCGTCGACCAGGCCCAGGTCCGCCGTACCGGTGGCGACGGCCACCGGAACAGCCTCGCGGGCGAGCACCCGCAGGGTCACGCCCGCGGCCGGAAGCGCGGCCAGGACATGGGCCCCGAGCGCGGTCGGGGCGGCGGCGAGAGCCAGCCCGTGCTCGGGCGCGGCCGCCATCCGTACGACGTCCGCGCGGGCCGCGTCCAGACGCAGCAGCAGTGGGCCCGCGTGTTCGAGGAGCCGCTCGCCGGACGCCGTGGGCAGGACGGGACGGCGGGTCAGCAGCGGGGCGCCCAGGTCCTGTTCGAGGGCCTGGATGTGCTGGGACACGGCCGACTGTGTGTAGCCCAGCTCGCGGGCGGCCTCGGAGAAGGAGGCGAGGCGGGCGACGGTGACATAGGTGCGCAGGAGGTGCGGGTCCATGCCCCCAGGGTCCCATCAGCTCTGCTTATCGGGAGTGCAGAAATCATCGTTGGACGCGATCCGGCGGCCGCGCCCAGGATGAAGCCATGACGAACTCAGCAGCCGTGAGCGCCCGGATCGCCCTGGTCGGCGACCGCTCCCCCAGCGTCGTGTCCCACACCCGCATCCCCCTTCTGATGGACTCCCTCGCCGAACGCGACCGGCTCGTCCTGGACGCCTACTGGATCCCGTCCGAGGACGCCGAGGCGGAGGGCGCCGTCAGCGGGTTCGACGCGGTGTGGGTGGTGCCGGGCAGCCCGTACCGCAGCGAGGAGGGCGTGCTCGCGGCGATCCGCACCGCGCGCGTGGAGGGCATTCCGTTCCTCGGTACGTGCGCCGGGTTCCAGCATGCGCTGCTGGAGTACGCCCGTGACGTGTGCGGCCTCGTGCGCGTGGCGCACGCCGAGACCGACCCCGACGCCGAGGACCTGCTCATCGAGCCGCTGGCGTGTTCCCTCGTCGGCCACGAGGGCGTGGTCACCATCGAGCCGGGCTCGCTCGCCCAGTCCGTGATCGGATCGGAACGCACGGTCGAGCGCTACTTCTGCGCCTACGGCGCGTCCCGCCATCTCGACACGCTGCGCGCGCACGGGCTGCGCTTCTCCGGGTACGACGAGGACGGAAACGTCCGGATCGCCGAACTGCCGGGCCACCCCTTCTTCCTGGCCTCGCTGTTCCAGCCCGAGCTGGCCGGCGACGGCTCGCGCCCGCACCCGATGGTCCGGGCGCTGGCGCGAGCCGCGGTGGAGCACGCCGTGCGGTACCGGGGTCAGCCCGTGTGACCCTCCCTGTGGCCGCCGTGGTGGCCGCCGCCGTGGTCGAACTTCAGGGCCTCGGGCGGCATGACGACGAAGGGCCGCATCATGCCCATGTCCTCGTGCTCGAGGAAGTGGCAGTGGTACATGAACCGGCCGTACGCCCCGTCGAACCTGCCCATGATGCGCAGCATCTGGTTGCCCGGGACCCGGTAGACGTCCTTGTGGCCCAGTTCGTTGGGTGCCAGCGGAATCTTCCTGGTCGGGTCGTACGCGATCGGTGTGCGGGTGCCGCCCACCGCCGGGTCGAAGCCCGTCACCACGTACGGGTCCCGTCCCATCGCTTGGAAGTCGGCCAGGTGGATGTGCATCGGGTGCGGAATCGGCGCGAGGTTGAGGAAGCTCCACTGTTCGTGGCTGCCCTCGGCGATGGTGAAGCCCAGGCCGTCGTTGAAGGTCCGGGCCGTGCGCCGGTAGGTCTTCGTGGTGCCGTCCGGACCGGTGACCTGGATGATGCCCTCGGCGGGAAACTGGATACCGCTCGCGTCCTCGACCTCGGCCGTCTCCCAGATCTCCGGGTGTCCGCCGCCGCCCTTGGTGCCGGGCGGAGTGAGCACGATCAGCCGGTGGCCGTGCGCCACGTCGTGCGTCATCCGGCGGAAGGAACCCGAGAGCATCTCCGGCAGCTCGAAAGTGTCGGTCTCGCAGGACTCACGGACCCGGAACTCCATGACCGCCGGGTAGCGCACATTGCCCACCGGGTCGGGCACGCCCACGGGCTGGTTGGGGCCCTTGTTGACCAGCCGGAGCCGGCGGCCCGCGAGGCCGCGGAAGTCGACCAGCAGGTCGAAGCGCTCGGCCGGGGCGGCGGTCAGGGTGGGCAGCGCGCCGTCGAAGTCGATCGGCACGGGCCGCGGCAGCAGCCCGCCGTCGCTGCCGATCTGATGCACGATGCCCGGCACCGGGTTGTCGTCCTCGTCCACCAGGACCAGGTCGTAGATCCGCGCGTTCGACGCGTTCACCAGGCGGAAGCGGTACCAGGCGTCGTCCACGTCGGCGTACGGCCAGATGCGGCCGTTGACCGTGGTGTACGGGCCGAGGAACGGTGTCGTGACCGGCTTGCCCGTCTCCGGGTGGGACGGGTTCACCACGATCGTCTTGTGCAGCAGCCGGCCGTTGAGAAGACCGTCCTCGTCGGTGTCGAGGTTGCGGTCGGCGAGCAGAAGCGGGATCTCCCGCTCCCCGTAGGGGAGATGGAGCGCGTCCTCCTCCTCGTCACGGACCAGGTAGGTGCCGTACAGGCCCGCCATCACGTTCCACCGCGTGATGTTCATGGCGTGGTCGTGGTACCACCACTGGACAGCCTGGTGGTCGTTCGGGTATTCGGATAGCTGGGCGTCGCCGAAACCCACGGCGTTGTCCGCCCAGCCGTCGTTGCCGCCGCCCGTCTGGGCGCCGTGCAGATGGGTCACCGACCAGGCGGGCAGGGCGGCCACGTCCGCGTCCGGCTTGACGCCGCCGCGGCCGGGCTCGGTGGTGGCGGGCGGAGTGCCCGCCGGGCGGACCGGCACCTCGACGGCGGTGACCGGGTATTCGCTGCCCTTGGGTACGCGGTTGGTCCAGGCGATGCGGAGCCGCTGTCCGCGCCGCACCTCGAGGGTGGGGCCGGGCACCAGGCCCTCGTACCCCCACATCAGGGTCGGCGGCAGTTGCGGATGCAGCCGGACCCAGGTCGGCTGCAGGGCGATCTCCGTCTCACGCAGCACATCGCCGGTGGCGGGCCGCAGGACGGGCGGGACGGGCAACGGTGCGACATACGGCGCCAGTTCGCCCGGTGCCGCCTCCTGCTCCCCCTTGTCGCTCTCCGTGATCCTCTCGATGATGTCGGTCAAGGTCGAACACCCCCGTGTGTTCTGTGGTCTTGATTCCCTCACCCCGGAAGACTCCTGGCGCATCGCCGAAGTTCCCTGAATATCCCGTTCCGCACGAGAAGGTCCGAAAACCGCGCATGGGTGCGCGAACTCCCGTTGACAGTGGCGGCTGTTACGTTCAGTGACATGACTGATCACGCTCTCCGGCTCCTGCGCGAGAACCCCCGGCTGGCCGCGCTGGCCGAGTTCCCGTTCGACTTCTCCCTCGACCGGGCGGAGTACGGCCATGGGGAGCCGGTCCGCCTCGTCTCCGGCGGCTCCCTTGAGGTCGTGGCCGGGGACGCCGGGGGCGGTACGTACTTCGTGTGCGAGGACGGCTCGGTGCTGTACGCCGACTCCGAGGGCTCGGCCGGGCTCGTCGGCTCCGGCTTCGACGAGGCGTTCGAGATCCTGATCGGCCTGGGAGGTGAGGACGATCGGGACGAGGAAGAGGAGGAGTACTACGGCTATGAGGCCGCGCGGGCCGAACTGCGGGTCGCGCTGGGCTTTCCGGAGCGCTCCCGCGAGGAGCTCGAAGCGCTGCTGGACGCCGCGCAGGCGCGTACCTGGCCCGACTTCCTGCTCCTCAACGCCGAGGAGGGGTGTGCCTACGAGCTCATCGGCCCGCCCCCGCCCCCGCTGTGGGAGCGCGTGCCGGTGCCCGGCGGCTTCGAGGGCGACCCCGCCTCGGAGCCGCTGTACACCTGGACGGACCTGGCCCTGGCCCAGGGCCGCACCAACCTCGCCCGTGCGGCTCATCCAGCGGTTCGACGCGATCTACCTGGACCAGGGCCTGCTGCGGCGGGCGGACGACCCCACCCGCCTGGACACGGCCGAACTGACGCTGCTCGCGGACAACTTGGAGCGTGTCGGCGAGCCGCTCCCGGCGGAGCGCGCCCGGCGTCTGCACGCGGCGCTGCGGGAGACGCCGGACGGCTCCGGGACGCCGTGACGGAGCCCGGAGCGTCAGGTCAGCCGACGAGCGGCAGTGTCAGGGCCGGGGGCCGGTCCGGCAGGAAGCCGTGGGAGCGGCGGGACAGGTACGCGGCCTTGTAGCGGTCGACGGTGCGGTGCCAGTGCAGGATGCCCGCCATCCAGTTCTCGAGGTCGACGACGTAGTTGCCCATGATCTCGCGCGCCTCGTCCGAGAGGTCGAAGTCGTCGTAGACGATGGGCAGTTCATGCGCGGCGACGTGCTGGAACTGCTGCATGCGCTGGGTCATCAGGTCGTGGACGACGTCGAGCGCGGTCGGGTAGTCGATGCCGAAGAAGTTCTGCACGACGAGGATCGCGTTGTGGACCTCGCCCTCGTACTCGATCTCCTTCTGGTACGAGAAGACGTCGTTGATGAGCATGCCGTAGTCGATGGCCGCGTTCTCCAGCGAGCGGACCGGGCCGCTGCGGTAGACCTCCGGCGGGACGGCGGGGCCGTGGCCCATCCGGCACAGGCTCATCGTGAGGTCGGAGCCGAAGGTGGCCCGGCGCATCTCCAGGTAGTCGACCGGGTCGGGGATCCGGTTCTGGACCTGGTTGGAGAGCTCCCAGACCCAGCTCTCGGTCATCACGTTCACGGAGTCCTTGAAGGAGCGGCGCTGGTCCGGCGTCATCTCCGCCGTCGTGCGCGGCCACAGGTCGATCAGGCCGCGCTCCATGCCGTTCAGGGGCGCCGGGACCTGTTCGCCCGCCACGGGCATGCAGTCCGACAGACGCTGGGTGATCAGCCGGGCGGCAGCGAGGTCGCGGCGGTGGCCGAAGACCAGCGGGTAGTAGTCGTCGCCGTACGTTCCCCAGGCGAGCCACTGCGCGCTGAGGTCGAGGGCCTCGGATGTCGCGTCCGGGTCGAGTCCCGCCGAGCACAGCGGCAGGTCGGCCGCGGCCAGCCTGTCCTCGTCCCAGACGCCCTCCTGGAGCATGCCCATCCGGTGCATCCACTCGGTGAGCCGGGGGCGGGCGGCGGGCAGATGCGGGCTGAGCTCGACCTCGAAGGGCATGTAGAAGTCGGGGAACCGGGATGGACCGACCTTCTGGTACGGCACGTGCGTGTACGCGCGCAGCCGTTCCGCACCGGCCGAGGCGAGCAGGGCGCCGATGTCGGCTGCGGAGGTGCCCGGGCCGGTGAGCCCGTGCCAGGGCGAGGTGGAGGTGGCGCCCTCGTTCATGTAGCGACTGGAGCGCAGGTGCCACTCGTGGCCGCCGGACTGCCAGTCCTGAAGTCCCTTGGTGTAGGCGGCGACCGCGGCGATGTCGCCCGGGGCGAGACCTTTCTCCAGGGCGACCGCGGGCACCTCGGTGAGGGCGGTGTGCTCGAACTGGTGGAGCCGGGAGGTGAGGATGTCGTTGACGGTGTCGGCGGCCTGCTGGGTGGTGCAGCCGAAGAAGGTCTCCAGGACCAGCACGCCGTTGCTGTTCTCGCCCTCGTCCTCGACCTCCCGCTGGTAGGAGAAGAGGTCGTTGCGCAGGTGGACGGCGTCGGAGAACGTCTCCATCAGGACCCTCAGCGGCCTGGACCCCGCGACGGCCACGGGTACTTCGGCGGTCGCGAACTCGACGAGCCCCGCCGACCAGGGGGCGCCGCCCACCTTGCGGCGCATCTCGATGTACTCGACGGGGTTGGCGATACGCCCCTCGTTGATGTTGGACAGTTCCCACAGGGACTCGTTGAGGAGATGCTCGGTGGCGACGGCGAAGCGGCGGCGCCAGTCGGCCGACATGGCGGGCACGGTCCGCGTCCACAGGTCGGCGAGGCCCGCCTCGACGGGGTTCTCCGGCTCGGGCATCGGGGTGGCGAGGTCCATCGGCATGAACAGCGGTAGCCGGTCGAGGTAGGCCTTGCCGCCGGCGCGGTCCTGGGTCCGTTTGAAGATCTCCAGGAAGTGGTCGTCGAAGAAGAAGACCCACACGTACCAGTCGGTGATCAGCGACAGGGCGGGGCCGTCGCAGTCGGGGTGGGTGTAGGCGCAGAGCAGACCGTAGTCATGGGCGTCGAGGTCGGACTGCTCCCAGACCCCGGATCCCTCCAGCATGCCCATGTCGCGTGCCCACCGGCTCGAGTGGGCGCGTGCCTCCTCGACGTGCGGGTTCAGCCGCGCGGGATACGGCATGTAGAAGTGCGGGAGTTCGAAGGGCTGCGTCATGGGCGGGGCCTTACCCAGGCCCTTCCGGGGGCATCCGCGGCACGGCACATGATCACACCATCGCGTGAATCGGGGCTGAACTCGGGAGTTCTCGACGGGACTTGTGGCGTTCATCTCTACGCGCGCAGACTTCACCCGCTCACGTGCCCCCTCCTCACCGGAGTCCCGATGAACCACGATCACAGAGCCTTCTCCCGCCGGACCGCGCTCGCCGCCGTCGCCGGCGCGGCACTCGCCGGGTCCACCCCCGTCCCCGCGTCGGCGACCGGCCGCCGGACCGTCCGCTTCGCCACGTTCAACGCGTCCCTGAACCGCGGCACCCAGGGCGCGCTCGTCACCGACCTGTCCACCCCGGACAACGTCCAGGCGCGCAACGCCGCGGAGACGATCCAGCGGGTCGACCCGGACGTGCTGCTGATCAACGAGTTCGACTACGACGACGCCGGTGCGGCGGCCCGGCTGTTCCTGCGGAACTACCTCGCCGTCGGCCAGAGCGGGGCGGCCCCGATCCGCTTCCCGTACCGGTTCACCGGGCCCGTCAACACGGGCGTCGCCTCCGGCGCGGACCTCGACGGGCGCAACGGCGCGGTCACCACGCCGGGTTCGGACGCGTACGGTCAGGACGCCTTCGGGTACGGCTGGTTCCCGGGGCAGTACGGCATGCTCGTGCTCTCCAAGTACCCGATCGACGCCCGCGCGGTGCGCACCTTCCAGCACTTCCTGTGGAAGGACATGCCGGGTCATGTGATGCCGCCGGGCTACTACAGCGACGAGGCCCGCGCGATCCTCCGGCTGTCCTCCAAGAGCCACTGGGACGTGCCGGTGCGCGTCGGACACTCCACCGTGCACTTCCTGGTCTCCCATCCGACACCCCCCACCTTCGACGGCCCCGAGGACCGCAACGGCCGGCGCAACCACGACGAGATCCGTCTGTGGGCCGACTACATCTCCGGGCCCCGCCGCAGCTCCTACCTGTACGACGACAAGGGGCGGCGCGGTGGTCTGCGGCCGGGATCGCGGTTCGTGATCGCGGGTGACCTCAACGCGGACCCGTACGACGGGGACAGTTACGACCACGCCGTAGGGCAGTTGCTGGAGCACCCGGCGATCCGGCTGCCCGCCGCACCGCCGGCCAGTGCGGGAGGGGTGGAGGCGGCGCGGTTGCAGGGCGGTGCCAACGCCTCGCACATCGGGAACCCGGCGTACGACACGTCCGACTTCAACGACAACGCGCCCGGGAATCTGCGGGTCGACCACGTCCTGCCGTCCAAGGGCCTCGAGCCGTGGGGGAACGGGGTGTTCTGGCCGACGTCGGGCGATCCGCTGTACCGGCTGGTCGGAGGCGGGACGAAGGTGCCGACCTCGGACCACCGGCTGGTATGGCAGGACGTGCGGGTCGTCTGACCGGGCAGCCGGGCCCCCCGCCGCCCCGCTAGGTGCCCCGTACCGCCCGCCCCACGTCCGCTCTGAGCGCCACGAACTCCGGGAGTCCCCGGGTCCCGATCTGCTCCCGCTTGCCCGGCAGTTCGACGGGCAGGTCGAGGACGATGTGGGAGCCGGGGCCCGGAGAGAGGACGACGACGCGGTCGCCGACGTAGACGCTCTCGTCGATGTCATGGGTGACGAACACGATGGTCGTGCCGTCGGTGCGGTGCACCTCCAGGAGGAGGTCCTCCAGGTCCTCGCGGGTCTGGGCGTCCAGGGAGCCGAAGGGTTCGTCCATGAGCAGCAGAGATGGGCGGCAGACCAGGGCGCGGGCGATGGCGACGCGCTGCTGCATGCCGCCGGAGAGCTGCCAGGGATGGCGTCCGGCGGCGCCGTCGAGGCCGACGCGTTCCAGGATGCCTTCGGCCTCGGCGCGTCGCTCGGCCCGGCCGAGGCCGCGGCGGCGCAGTGGGAGGGCGACGTTGTCGCGGACGGTGAGCCAGGGGTAGAGGGAGCGGCCGTAGTCCTGGAAGACGACCGCGAGCCGGTCGGGTACGCCGGTGACGGGGGTGCCGTCGACGGTGATCTCGCCCTCACGGGCGGGCAGCAGTCCGGCGACGGTGCGCAGGAGGGTGGACTTGCCGCAGCCGGAGGGGCCGACCACGCACAGGAGTTGGCCGTCGGGGACGGTGAGGGTGAGGTCGGTGAGGACCGGGTGGTCGCCGTAGTACTGGCCGACCGCGTCGAGGCGGAGCATGGGCGTGTGTCACCTGGCCCGGGGGTCGTGGGGTGGCTCGGTACGGGTCATGCGGTGGTCCTCCCGCTGCCGACGAGGCGCTTCTCGACCGCCAGCAGGCCGGTGTTGAGCAGGTAGCCGAGGGCGCCGAGCAGGACCAGGGCCGCCCATACGGTGAGCAGGTCGGAGCGGGTCTGGGCGTCGGTGAGGGTGAAGCCGATGCCGTTGGCGGTGCCCGGGAGCAGTTCCGAGAAGACCATGAGGATGAGGGAGAGCGAAAGGCTCAGCCTGAGGCCCGCGAAGATGCGGGGCAGCGCGGAGGGGAGGATGAGGAAGCAGAGCCGTTCGACGGGGTTCAGACGGAGCACGGCGGCGACGTCGAGGCGCAGTGGGTCGGTGTTGCGGGCGCCTTCGGCGGTGTTGATGAGGACCGGCCAGACGGCGCTGAAGGCGATCGACGCGATCTGCATCGGCGTACCGAAGTCGAGGACCACGACGAAGACCGGGACCAGTGCGGGTGGCGGGACGGCGCGTGCGAACTGCAGGACGGGGTTGCACAGGGCGTATGCGCGCCGCGAGCGGCCGACCGCGACGCCGAGCGCGATCCCGGCGACGGCGGCGAGCCCGAACCCTGCGCCCATCCGGCCGAGGCTGGGCAGGAGGTCGGCGACGGCGGCCTCGGAGAGGAACACATGGCGGGCGGGGCCGGAGAACCACAGCTCGTGGACGTGGCGTGCGATACGGCCGGGGGGCGGGAAGTAGACGCTGCCGTGCGCCCGGGCGGCCACCTCCCAGAGGGCCACGGCGACGGCGAGGACGAGCCAGCGCAGGAAGGCGTGACGGAGGCCGGTCGGGGGGCGCCTGCGCCGCGCCGCCTTCGGGGACCGGGCGTCGGCCGTCCCGTGCCGCCGGCTCCGGCGGGTGGAGCCTGGCACTGGCCGTGCCGACCCGGGCGGCCCGCCGGGTCGTGCGGCTCCGCCGGGGGACACCGATCCACCGTCCGTGGGGCAGCCCTCGTCCGCCGGCCCGCCCCCGCTCTGGCCCGACGATGCGGCGCGCGGGGGACCGAGCCCGGCCGCGCCCGCGGCACGTACGCCCTCCCCCGCGCCCTCCTGCCCGTCGCCCGTCTCCCGGCAACCGCTCATCCCGTCACCCCGGCCCCCCGGTGCGCCGGCGTCCACGGGAACAGCTTGCGCTCTCCCCACACCAGCACCCCGTTGATGACGAGCCCGAGTGTCCCGGCCCAGACCACGCCCGCGAGGACGTCCCGCGTGCCGTCGGTGGCGAGGCTTGCCTGGGCGATGTAGATACCGAGGCCCTCGCCGAACCCGGCGAGGATCTCCGTGGCGACGGCGAGGATGAGGGCGACGGCGGCCGAGATGCGGATGCCGGCGGCGATGAAGGGGGCCGTGCCGGGCAGTTCGACGCGCAGGAGTACCGACAGCCGGCCGAAGCCGAAGGCCCGCAGGGTGTCCTTGGCGAGGGGGTCGGTCTCGCCGAGGCCGTAGACGGTGTTGAAGAGGATCGGCCACACGGAGGCGTAGGTGACGAGCGCGACCTTGGTCTCGGTGCCCGAGCCGAGCAGCAGGGAGACCAGCGGGATCAGTGCCACGGACGGCAGCGGCCGCAGGAACTCCACGATCGCGCGTACGGCGGCGTCGACGACCGGCACGCTGCCGAAGAGCAGGCCGAGCGGGACGGCGATGGCGCAGGCCAGTCCGAGGCCGAGCGCCCAGGCGCACAGCGTGGCGCCGACCCCGTCCAGGAACACGCTGTCGCCCGCCAACTCCACGGCCCGGGCGAGGACTTCGGAGGCGGGCGGGAAGTAGCTGCGCCGGACGATCCCGGCCCGGCTCACCGCCTCGCACACGCCGAAGGCGAGCAGTACGCCGAGGGCGCCCAGCCACCACTCCCGCAGCCGCCCCGTCCGCTTCACCGCACCAGCAACGTCGCCGGATCGATCGGCTTGCTCAACATCCCCTGCTTCTTCATGAGTTCGGTGAGCCGGGCGATCTGCGCCGCGTCCATGGTCGCCGGGAAGACCGGCAGGTCGATCGACTCCGCCTGTTTCCCGGTCACCTTGGTGTAGGTCGGCAGCACCTTGCGCACGGCCTCGGGGTCCGCCTCGGCGATCTTCACGGCCGCCTTGAGGGCCCGCTGGAACGCGGCCAGCGAATCGGCGTTGTCGGAGGCGTACTTCTCGGTGGTGAGGTATCCGCTGAGCGGGATGGACTCGACGGGCGCGGACGCCCCGTCCACGAGGACCCGCGCTCCCAACTCCTCCTGGATGGCGCTGTCGTAGGGCTCGACGGCGTGCACGGCGTCGACCTGCCCCTTGTCCAGGGCGGCACCCATCTGCGGGAAGGGGATCTGCCGGTAGACGGGCTTACCGGGGGCGCCCTGTTCCGCGAGGATCTCGTTGAAGGTCAGCGACTGGACGTTGTTGAGAACGTTGACGGCGAGCTTGCGGCCCGTGAGGTCGGCGACGGACTTGATGTCGGAGTCCTTCGGCACCAGCACGTCCATCATCTTCGGCGCGGCCCTGATCGACTCGGCGACGATACGGATGTCGAGAGTGCCCTTGTCGTGGGCCTGGAAGTAGGTGACGTAGTTCGCGCTCGCGACCATGTCGATCTGCCCCTTGGACAGGGCCGGCAGCGCCTGGAGGCTCTGCTGGATCTGCTGGACGCGGACGTCCAGGCCCTCCTTCTCGAACAGGCCCCGTTCCTGCGCGATGTAGAGCATGGCGCAGTCGACCAGGGGCAGCGCGGCCACGGTGACCGTCCGCCGGTCGCCGTCCGAGGACGCGGAGTCGTTGTCGTCGCCGCAGGCCGTGAGCGCGAGCGCGAGGGCGATCGCGGCGGCCGCCGCCTTTCCTCTTCCCGAACACGATGGACGTGACGCCATCCGCGCATGATGACGCTCCGTTTGGCATGATAACTACACACAAGCAAGCCAACAATCCGCCACCCGCGGGCATGCGCCCGTACGCCGCCTTGCCGCGGGCCTCCTCCCGGGTCACCGTGGTCGCATGACCCCTACCCTGGCCGGGCTCGACGTGTTCGATCCACGACGGTACGCCGCCGGTGTGCCGTACGGCGCCTATCGCGTGCTGCGCGACCGCCACCCCGTGGTGCGGCAGGACGAGCCCGAGGTGCTGGGGTGGCCGGCCGGGCCCGGGTTCTGGGCGGTGACGCGACATGCGGATGTCGTCAGGGTGCTCAGGGACTCGGCGACGTACTCGTCGTCCCTCGGTGCGACCCAGATCCGCGATCCCGACCCGGAGGATCTCCCGTTCATCCGGCGCATGATGCTCAATCAGGACCCGCCACAGCACGGGAGGTTGCGAAGGCTGGTCAGCCGGGCGTTCACGCCCGGGCGCATCGGCCGGTTCACACAGGTCGCCGAGGAGCGGGCCCGGACGTTGTTCGCCCACGCCCTTCGGACCGCCCGCGACGGGGACGGCACCGTCGACCTCGTCGCCACGGTGACCGACGACTACGCCCTGCTCAACCTGGCCGATCTGCTCGGCGTCCCGGAGACGGAGCGCGGACTGCTGCTGCACTGGACGCAGCGGGTCATCGGCTACCAGGACCCCGACGAGGCCGGCGCCCCGGCGCTGGACGCGGCGGACAAGCCGGTGAACCCCCGGTCGCCCGCGATGCTCAAGGACATGTTCGCCTACGCCCGCCGACTCGCCGCGTACAAGCGGCGCTACCCCGCCGACGACGTAATGACCACACTCGCCCTCCCCCAGTTCTCGACTTCGCTCGAGCCGGGCGGTACCCCCATCTCCGAACTCGCCGACGCCGAGCTACAGATGTTCTTCTTCCTGCTCACCGTCGCCGGCAACGACACCGTCCGCAGCGCGGCTCCCGGCGGACTGCTCACCCTGGCCGAGCACCCGGAGTCGTACGAACGACTGCGCTCCGGCAGCCATGAACTCGCCACCGCCGTCGACGAGTTGCTGCGCTGGCACCCACCCGTGCTCACCTTCCGCCGAACCGCCGTGCACGACACCGAGCTCGCCGGGCAGCGGATCCGCGCGGGCGAGAAGGTGGTGGTCTTCCACGCCTCCGCCAACCGTGACGAGCGGGTCTTCCAGGCCCCGGACCGGCTGGATCTGTCGCGTACGCCCAATCCGCACGTGTCCTTCGGGGACGGGCCGCACGTCTGCCTCGGCGCGCACTTCGCCCGGCTGCAGTTGCGGGTGCTCTATGCGGAGGCGCTGCGGGTACTGCCGGTCCTGCGGACGGCGGGACCGCCCAGGCGGCTGGTGTCCAACTTCATCAACGGACTCAAATCGCTGCCGATACAGGCCGGTTGAGCGCTAGGGGCGTACCTGGATCAGCGCGTGCGTACCGCCGGTCCGCCATCGCTGACCCTCCGCCGCCACCAGCGCGGCCTCCGTCGCCGGGGCGAGGCCGGTGATCACGTCGGACTTCAGGGTGCGCAGAGCGGCCACCGGGCTCGGGAAGCAGGCCGTCACGTCGGCGAAGGAGGTCGTGGGCGGCCACATCCGATCGCCCACCAGGCGACGGTAGTTGAGGTCGCCCTTGACGACGGTCAGCGCGGCTCCGGTGAACTCGGCCCGGAGATCGTCCGGCATCTCCTGGTACGGCAGCGGGGCACAGGAGAAGGGGTGGGCGCGCACGGCGAGGCTGCCGTCGGCCATCGCCGACCACAGACGGCGCCCGTGATCGGCAGCCGCGCCCGGCGCCCGGGTCAGCCGGCGCACGGCGTCGACCACATCGGCGGTCGTGGCGTCGGAGACGTAGTACGGATACGACTTGACGTGCAGGATCGCCCGACGGACGCGTCCCTGGGCGAGGAGATGGGCGATCAGGAGCAGGTCCGGGACCAGTTCGCGGCCCGCGTTGTCGGCGACGAGACAGAGGGTGTCCGCGCCGTCGAGAAGCGACCAGAGGGCGGTGCTGTCGTCGGCGACCAGCCCCGGGACGGCGTTCCGGCCCTCGGCGTCGGCGTCGGACAGGCGGAAGCCGAGGTCCGCGCGGTTGCCCCACAGGGAGCCGTGCAGCAGGGCCGCGGCCTGTTCGTCGACGGGCCGGCCGTCGAGGGCGTCGAGCGCGGCCAGTTCCTCGTCGGTCTCCGGGGCGTCGAGCTCGGCGAGCTTGAAGGGGCGGAAGGGGTCGATGCCCTGCCAGGGGCCGGAGCCGAAGTAGCCCACGGCCTCCAGGAGTTGGCGGTAGAACCAGCTCTCCGACCAGAGCCACGGCACATCGAACCAGGAGCGGCCGGTGTACTCGTCCGCTCCCCAGGCCGCCCATGCGGCGCGGTCCGACGCGGTGGCGGGGAGCGGTTCGACGACGCCCTTGGTGCAGTTCTCCAGCAGCGCGTCGAGGGCGCGATGCTGCTCGGGGCCGTAGGGGAAGGCATCCCGCACCTGCCGGATGATCGCGGGATGCCGCTCGGCGAGCACGCTGTGCGGGAACGAGCCGGGTTCGGCGGCGAGGATCACGGGCGGGGTGTCGGACATGGGCGCCACGGTACCGCGCGGATCACGCGGCTCTGAGCTCCCGCTCCAGGTGGGTGACGAGGCTCAGATAGCGGGCGCGGCGGGGCACCGGCACCATGCCGCGGATGAGGATGTGCCACAGCCCGGCCAGCCGGCGGGGGTGGCGGGTGACGGGTTCGAGGGAGTGGCCCACGACCCGGGTGCCGACCAGGGACGCGACGAGGGAGTGCGCGGCGGCGTCGACATCGATGTCCGCATGAAGGTCGGACTCCTTGACCGCGTCGTGGAATCTGCGGGTGGCGAGGCCCAGGCACTGGGCGAAGGGGTGCGGAAGTTCGGGCGGCAGTTTCAGGCCGCCGGTGGCGAGCCGGAGGCCGGCGCTCGGCAACGGCCCCTCCAGGGACAGCCGCGCCATGCCGAACGTGCAGCGGATCAGGGCCTCGAGCGCGGTACAGCCGCGGCTGTCCATCTCCTCCGAGAGCCGGTTCAGGTTTCTGTACTGGATCTCCATGATGGCGTGAGCGAGATCCTGCTTCGCAGCGAAGTGGAAGTAGAGTGCACCCTTCGTGACTTGGGCATGATCGACGATGTCGCTGAGACTCGTCGCCTCGTATCCGCGCCGGTCGAACAGTTCCGCGGCGGCGGCGATGATCGCCGCGCGAGTCTGTTCGGCTCGTAATTGCCTGGCCATAGGCGAGTCTCTCCTGGGGCGAGAGAGCATGCCCTGAAAAGAACAGGACATGCCGTTTGTTTCTTACTCCCTGTACACGATATCTCACCGTCCGACGGCCACCACCGGACACCCGAACTCCGTCCAGTTTCCAGGCCTCCCACAACTTGTAGATCACTTGTGCGCGTACCGCAGGCACCGGCGGGAGAACCCGGGCGGGCGGCACCAAAAAGGCGGGCCGGCCGGTGCCCCATCCGCACCGGCCGGCCCGCCTGCTCAGGGCGCGCTCAGAGAATTCGAGACCCAGAAGCTCAGAAGGTCAGCTTCCAGCTGTTGAGCGTGCCCGTGTCCTGCGCGGCCGTGTCCTGGACGCGCAGCTTCCAGGTGCCGTTGGCCGTCTCGCTCGAAGCGTTGACGGTGTAGGTGGTGTTGACGTTGTCCGCGGAGTCCGAGGAGCTGGCGGCCTTCAGGGTGTACACCGTGCCGTCCGGGGCGACGAGGCTGACCACCAGGTCACCGCGGTAGGTGTGGGTGATGTCCACCGCGACCTGGAGGGCCGAGGGGGCGTTGCCGGTGCGGCCGGTGACCGCGATGGAGGACTCGATCGCCGAGCCGTTGTCCGGAATGGACGCGGCGGTGGTGTTGGAGAACGTCGTCCCCGTGCTCGTACCGCCGCTCACGGCCGCGACCGTCTTCGCCGCGTCCGCGAGACCCGCGCCGCAGCCGCCCGAGCAAGCGCCCGGCAGGGCACGGGCGTTGTTCTTGATGGCGGTCTCGATCTGGGCCGGGGTCAGCGAGGAGTTGGCCGACTTCAGCAGCGCGGCGAGGCCCGCGATGTGCGGGGTGGCCATGCTGGTGCCCTGGTAGTAGGCGTAGCTCTCGGTGGACGCCGTCGTGGCGCCGGAGTTCAGCGTCGACAGGATGCCGTTGGCGGTGCCGGTGCTGGTCTGGCCGCCGGGCGCGGAGATGTCGACCAGGGAACCGTAGTTGGAGTACGACGCCTTGGCACCGGTGCGGCTGGTCGCGGCGACGGATATGACGTTGTTGCAGTTGCCCGGCGAGTGGTTCGCCACGTTGTCGTTGTCGTTGCCCGCGGCGACGGCGACGACGGTGCCGCGGTTCACGGCGGCGGTGATGGCGCTCTGGGTCGCGGTGGTGCAGGCACCGTCGCCGCCGAGGCTCATGTTGATGACCTTGGCGACATTGGTGTTGGCGGGCACGCCGGAGACGGTGCCGCCGGACGCCCAGGTGATGGCGTCGATGATGTCGGAGTCGTAGCCGCCGCACTTGCCGAGGACACGGACCGGGGAGATCTTCGCGCCGTAGGCGATGCCCGCGATGCCCTTGCTGTTGTTGGTGACGGCGGCGATGGTGCCGGCCACGTGCGTGCCGTGCCAGGAGGAGCTGGACGCGGGGATGCCGGAGCCGCACTCGTTGGCCGCGTAGTAGTCACCGGGGTCGGCCGGGTTGCTGTCGCGGCCGTTGCCGTCGACGGAGACCGCGGTGTCGGCGATGAAGTCGTAACCGGCGACGATGTTCGCAGCGAGGTCGGTGTGGGCGACGTAGCCGGTGTCGATGACGGCGACGGTGACGCCGGAGCCGGTGGTGGTGTTCCAGGCGCCGGGGACGTTCATGCCGGCCGTGGACTCGAACAGGTCCCACTGCTTGGCGTACTCGGTGTCGTTCGGGTCGGCCTGCGGTGTGTTCAGGCGGTCCGGTACGACGTAGGCGACCTGCGGGTCGGCCTTGTACTCGGCGACCACGTCGGCGACATCGGTGCGGGTCAGGTCCGCGCCCAGGTCGACGAGGGCGGCACCGGTGCCGAGGCGGCGCTGGAAGTCGACGTCCTCGCCGGCCTCCTTGCCCTTGGCGGCGGCGTCGGCCTCGGCGGCCTTGTTCGACTTGGCCTCGGTGGCACCGGACTTGTAGCCGACGATGAGGCGCTCGGCCGCGATGCCGGGAGCGGCCTCGGTCTGCGCGGTGGGGACCGCGGCGGCCCGCGGCGCGGCGGACTCCTGGGCCACGGCGACGGTGGTGCCGGCCGCCGAGAACAGCGCGGCGGAGACCGCGGCGACGGAGACCAGCTTCCGTCGCAGGGAGGGGGAGGTACGCAAGGGCTTGCCTTTCGTAGCCGTCTCCGGGCAGCGCGGAGCGGCGGTCTGATCGCTTCGTCGATGAAGCGGCGGGGGGTAGATCGAAAAGCGGCGCGGTGGCCGGCCAAGCGCGTGAGCCGAATTATCGAAGGGGTTACCTGTGGTTCGGCTGTGGTCGAACGATAGGCAAAGGGAAGGTCATGTGAATACAGGGGAAACCCTCGATCCGGCGGGAAACACACCCTCGCTGTCGAGGAGTTGAGGGGGAATGAACCCTTTCACCCTCTGCTGTCCCGCACTGAACGCGCCGGGCCCGGTTTCCGTACTGCACGAGAGCAAACCGTTCCCGCGTCGGCCGAGGAGACGTCCCGGATGCCCCGGATGACCGCATACCGCACCGTTCTGGCGGCCACCGCCGCCGCCCCGCTGCTGCTCACCGTCTGGGCGGCGGGTCCGGCGCAGGCGCACGGAGCGCCGACGGATCCGGTGAGCCGCGCCTACGCCTGCTCCCCCGAGGGCGGCGAGCGGGCGGGTACGGCGGCCTGCCGCGCCGCCGTCGCCGCGAACGGCACTTCCTTCGCCGCCTGGGACAACCTGCGGATCGCGAACGTGAACGGCCGGGACCGGCAGACTGTTCCCGACGGCGAGCTGTGCAGTGGCGGCCTGCCGGCCTACAAGGGCCTCGACCTGACCCGCACCGACTGGCCGTCGACGCGCCTCAATCCGGGCGCGTCGATGACGATGACGTACGCCTCGACGATCCCGCACACCGGCACGTTCAAGATGTTCCTGACCAAGCCCGGCTACGACCCGTCGAAGCCGCTCACCTGGTCCGACCTGCCGTCGCAGCCCTTCGCCGAGGTCAAGGACCCGGCGTTGACGGGCGGCGCGTACCGCCTGCCGGCGAAGCTGCCCGCCGACCGGACCGGTCGCCATGTGCTGTACACGATCTGGCAGAACAGCAGTACGCCGGACACCTACTACTCGTGTTCCGACGTGGTGTTCCCGGCGGCCGCGAAAGAGAAGACGAAGGAGCCGGGTACGCCTTCGCCCTCGCCGTCCGTGACCGCGGGCGCGAAGACCTCCGCGAGCGCCTCCTCGAGCGCCCGGCCCCGGACGGCGACACCTTCACCGACGCCGTCGAAGGCGAGCCCCGACACCACTCCCGTGGCCTCCACACCCACCGCGGACTCCGGCCCTTCGGCCCCGCTCGTGGCGGGCGGCGCCGCCGCGGTGCTGGTGATCACCGGGGGCGCCGCCCTGGCGCTGCGTCTGCGTCGACGCTGAACGCCGTGCGCGCGAAGGTCAGTTGACGAAGACCGCCGCGCCGTCGGAGGTGGCGACCGGGGCGTACTTCGCGGTCCAGAAGCCGCTGCTCGGGCAGAGCGAGGAGCCGGAGCTCCTGGTGAACTGCTGGTTGGCGAACTGGATGCTGTTGTCGGTGTTGGAGGCCGCGCCGGTGAGGCTGCCGTTCGTCGCCTGGTAGACACAGGTGACGCTGCCCAGCAGGGTCCTGAGCACGACGGTGGTCTGGATGGCCCCTGCACTCCCCGGGGCCACGGTGACGGTGCCGTCGGAGGCCACGGTGGTGGTGTACGCCAGGTTGTTGACCGTGACGCTGTTGACGCCGAGCACACCCACGTTGTTCGAGGTGCAGTTGCTGAAGGTGTGCGCGGTGAGCGACTCGGACGCCGTGCCGGGAGCGGCCGGGTTGCTGTCGACCGTCGCGGTGAACTGCGAGGTGGTGCAGGTGATGCCCGTGGTGCCGGTCGCGCTGGAGTAGAGCGTGGCCGTGGTGCCGCTCGCCAGGGGTGCGGTGAGCGTGGTGCCGTCGGCGACGGCGTCGCCGCCCGCGGATCCGGTGGTGAGGACGTTGTCGGCGGCCGACGCCGGGGAGATCGCCGGGAGGGTGAAGGCGGCGAGGGCGGCGGTGAGGGTGAGCAGGGTTCGCGTACGCATGCGGGGGTGCCTCTTTTCCGAGGTGGGGGGCCTGAAAGGGGTGCGAGGACGCGACTCGGCGTCCGCCGGCACCGGCTCGTCACGCCTTCTCCGTACGTGACGGACCGGCAACGGCAGCCGGCCGGTGACCGGCCGGAGAACCGTGGGGTGGCCTCCGGCCGGGCCGGGCGGAAAGGCACTCGGCACGGACCGAGGGGGGAAGCGACCGTGTGGGTGCCTGGGAGGAGGCGGGCACAGGAGGTGCCCGGTACGGACAGGACGTCCGGGAGACGCGGGCAGTGCCGCGTGACGGATCCGGCGCCACGGATCCGGGTGAGCAGTGAGAGTTGTAGACCTGATGGTCAGTCAACGTCAAGGAAAAACCGGGTAGTTGACGATCGTTCAATGGTTTTTTCCGGGACGCTGAAATCCCTTGACGCACAGGTGGGGCACAACCGGCACCCTTTTTTCACAACTCCCTTGACCCTCGAATGTAACCCCGGGTAACTTCCTCAGCGGCTACTGCGGAGTAGCGAGAAAGCCCTTGCGCCCGCCGGGAGTTGTGAGGGTCGCGCGCCGCATGCGCTGTCCGCGCCAGGACAACGTGCCAGTGAGATGCCAGACCGCACTTTCTATGCACCTGGGAGCAGACATGGCCTCGTCCTCGGACGTCTCGTCGTCCGCCGACAACACCCCCGAGAACCCGGAAAGCGGTTCCTCGCCCGACCCCGTCAGACGTGGACGGGTCCGGGGCCGCCGGGCCGCCGTGATGGCGGTGCCGGCCACGCTGGTCGCCGCGACGCTCGCGGTGCTCACCGCGGAGGGCGCGCTGGGCGTGCAGTTCGCGATCTCCGGGATGCCGTTCACGGTCACCGCCAAGGAGCTGAACGGCACCGGGTTCGAGCAGTTCGGCGCACTCGACAACATGGCGCCGGGCAGCCCCAACGAGGGTGACACCGGGGGGCAGGTGCTGGTCGTGACCTCCGCGATCAAGAGCGCGACCCTCGACAGCCTGTGCCAGAGCGTCGACCTCGGCGGCACCAACCTGCTCATCAAGGCGGGCAGCGGGTCGCAGAAGGTGACGGCGACCGACCTGACCACCGACTCGACGGAGCTGTCGGGCGACGCGTCCTTCACCAACATCGAGATCGGCAACGACGCCAGCACCCTCACCAAGGCCGGGGTCAAGGGTCCGATCGGCGTCTTCAGCCAGCAGTCCGACACCGTGCGCATCGCCAACCTGCGGCAGACGAACTACGCGACCACCGCAGCGGTGTTCAAGCTTCCGGGTCTCAAGCTCAGCTTCAGCAGCACGGGTTGCTGATGTCGGACACTCCAACTCCACGAACCGGAGTGCGGTCGGCCTTCCGTGCCTGGCGGGCCGACCGTCCGTTCTGGGGCGGGCTGTTGCTCACCCTGGGCGGGGCCTGGATCCTGCTCACCGAGAAGGCGTCGCTCAAGGTCATCCTGCACATCGGCATGCAGGGACTGGCCGGCTATCTTCTGCCGGCGCTGATGGTGGTGCTGGGGCTGCTCATCCTGTTCAACCCCACCCAGCGCCTCTTCTACTCGATCACCGGGGTTCTGCTCGCCCTGGGCACCTGGCTCACCTCCAACCTGGGCGGCTTCTTCATCGGGCTCCTGCTCGGTGTCGTCGGCAGCTGCATGACCTTCGGCTGGCTGCCGGACCAGGAGCCGCGCATGAGCCGCCGCAAGCGGCGCAAGGCCGCGCGGGCGGCGGCGCCACAGGGCTCCGCCAAAGAACAGCCCGCCTGACCCCGCCCCACCACCGACTCCCTCTGAGCCACCGGCTGCCCACCCCGACCCACCTGAGGTGCGCGGGATGAACAGCCGGTGTTTCAGGGGGAGTTCGCGTGTGGAGGGCTGGTCAGCACACCGCAGGCCGCCGCTGGGGACGGCGCACCGTCGCGGGTCGCTCACCGACGCACCGCGGTAAGGGCATGCCGCACCTGGCAGTGGACATGCCGGTACGACCGGAGGGGTTGGGCCGGTCCGTGCGGGGACACCGCCGCGGACCGCGATCCGGAGCGGCACGCCGTCGCGGCCGCTCCCCGCGGCAGCGCGCCGAGGCGCGACGAACCTGGCACCGGACATTCCGGGCGGCCTGAGGGTGAGCTGGTTCGCGGGGGCGAGGCGATCCTGGGCCGGTACGTCGCCGTAGGCAGCGACGCTGCCCGGTGCACCGCCACAGGTGCGAATCGATGCCGGTTAGCGGGCGGTCGGGGGCGCCCCGGGTCAGGTCGTGGGGCCCGCCGCCTGTGTGGTGGCCGGTGGCTCCGTCGCCGCGGCCGTGGTGTCGTCGTCCTTCAGCGCCTTCGCCTCGCTCTTGAGGATGCGCATGGACCTGCCGAGCGCTCGCGCGGTGTCGGGCAGCTTCTTCGAGCCGAACAGCACGATGACGACTATCGCCACGATCAGCAGGTGCCAGGGTTCCAGTCCGTTACGGAGCACGGCCGCGACCTCTTTCTCCGGAGTTCTTCTCAACTCACTCTTACGTCGGTCGAGCACACTTGCCCCGGCCGCCCGTCGGGTGACGGTTGCTGTGGTGCGCAACTTTACAACTCAGGGCGAACATGACAAACCCCCGCAATACGCAAGAGGGCGCGCATGACGATCACCAGCACGCGAAGGCCCGCGCCCCCGCGGCACAGGCAGAGCGGCCGCCGCCGGGCCGCACGTCGCCGGGGCCGCCGGATACGCCTCGCGCTGCTGATCTGCCTCTCCGTACTGGTGCTCGCGACCGCCGGCGCCGGCTGGCTCTATCTCAAGCTGGACGGCAACATCAGCACCTTCGACGCGGGCGGCCTCTCCGACCACCGCCCCGACGCGGCCTCCCAGAAGGGCGAGAACGTCCTGCTGATCGGCTCCGACGCCCGCACCGACGGCAACGACAAGCTCGGCGGCGGCGACAAGGACGACATCGGGCGCTCCGACACCACGTTCCTGCTGCACATCTACGCCGACCACCAGCACGCCCTCGCGGTCTCCAT
This sequence comes from Streptomyces sp. NBC_00019, assembly GCF_045041015.1. Taxonomy (NCBI): domain Bacteria; kingdom Bacillati; phylum Actinomycetota; class Actinomycetes; order Kitasatosporales; family Streptomycetaceae; genus Streptomyces; species Streptomyces sp. NBC_00019. Next base: position 7,998,326 of record NZ_CP108302.1, on the reverse strand, counting down.
CCCCCGCGACACCCTGGTGGCCATCCCGCCGTGCGAGCTCCCCGACGGCAGCTGGACGAAGACCCGGACCGACACCATGTTCAACGCCGCCTACTCCGTCGGCGACACCACCAAGGGCAACCCGGCCTGCACCCAGAACACCGTCGAGCAGCTCACCGGGCTGCGCGTGGACCACACCGTCGTCGTCGACTTCAAGGGCTTCGCCCGGCTGACCGAGGTGGTGGGCGGGGTGAAGGTGTGCCTCCCCCAGGACGTCTATCAGAACGACCTCAACCCCAACCGCACGACCCCGGGCAAGCGGCTCTTCAAGAAAGGCGAGCAGACCGTCTCCGGGCAGAAGGCGCTGGACTACGTCCGGATCCGGCACGGCATCGGGGACGGCTCCGACATCGGCCGTATCAAGCGCCAGCAGGCGTTCGTCGCCAGCCTGCTCAAGGAGGTGAAGAGCAGGGGTCTCACCCCGACCAGACTGCTGCCGCTCGCCGACGCGGCCACGAAGTCACTGACCGTCGACTCGGGTCTGGGCACGGCCGACAAGCTCATCTCCTTCGCCATGGCGCTGAAGGACATCGACCTGCACAACACCAAGTTCGTGACCGTGCCCTGGCGGTACGAGGGGTCACGCGTCGCGATCGTGCAGCCGGACGCGAGCGAGCTGTTCGCCACGCTCAAGGCGGACCGGACGATCGACGGCAAGAACGCCGGCGGGAAGAAGAAGGCGGCGCCGACCGCCTCCGCCTCCCCCGTCTCCGGGGCCGGGATCGACGTCTCCGTCTACAACGGCACCACGGTGACCGGCCTGGCCGCGCGGGCCGCCGCGACGCTCACGTCGGACGGGTTCACGGTCACCGGTACGTCGACGGCGGCCACGCAGGACCACACCGGCACGTCGGTCGAGTACGGTCCCGGCGAGCTGTCCCGGGCCCGTACCGTCGCCGAGGCGTTCCCGGGTGCCGAGCTGGAGTCCGTCACGAGGGCCGGGATCAGCGTCGTACTCGGCCGGTCGTACGCCGCCACCCTCACCGCGACCCCGACGGCCGTACCCACCGAGGTCGCGGACGGCGCGCGGTCCGCGGATGACGATCCCTGCTCGAATCTGACGTACGGATGATGTCGTCGGGAGGCCGGACACCTGCGAGGGCGCGGAAGAGTTCCGGTCCGGAGAACATCGCCCTGATCAGCCCGATGGTCTGCGGGACGACCAGGGCCGCCACCGCGCCCTGCACCGCGCGGAAGCCGATCAGCACGCCGGGCGTGGGCGCCAGGGCGCAGGCGATCGAGGCGAGGGTGAACCCGATGACGCCCAGGACGAAGACGCGACGCCGGCCGCCGATGTCGCCCAGTCGCCCGCCGGTGATGAGCAGCACCGCGAACGGCAGGGTGTACGCGGTGCCGAACCACTGCACGACGGTCGTGTCCAGCAGGTTCATGGCCTCGCCGAGCAGATCGAGGATTCGTTCCGTCGAAGGCTCCGAGGATCGTGATTTCTCAGGTGGGCGCACAACTGCCGCGCGTTTGATGGGAAGTTGAACCTTGAACTCGTATTCCACGCGACGGGAGGGGCACATTGCCCGCCAACGGACGGCCCACCGACCGCATCGACACCGAGACCGCGCACGCCGCTCGGATCTACGACTACATCCTCGGCGGCAAGGACCACTACCCCGCCGACCGGGAGGCGGGCGACGCCATGTGCCGCGAGTGGCCCGCGATGCCCGTGCACATGCGGGCCAACCGCGACTGGATGAACCGGGCCGTGCGGTGGCTCGCCGCCGAGGCGGGGATACGGCAGTTCCTGGACATCGGCTCCGGCATCCCCACCTCGCCGAACATCCATGAGATCGCCCAGTCGGCGGCCCCGGACGCACGCGTCGTGTACGTCGACAACGACCCCCTGGTCCTCGCGCTCTCCGAGGGCCTGCTGAACAGCACACCGGAGGGCAGGACGTCGTACGTCGAGGCGGACATGCGCGACCCGGCGGCCATTCTCGACTCCCCCCAGTTCCGCGAGACCCTCGATCCCGGCGAGCCGGTCGCGCTGACGGTCATCGCGATCGTGCACTTCATGCTGGACGAGCACGACGCCGTGGGCATCGTCCGCCGGCTCCTCGAACCGCTGCCCTCCGGCAGCTACCTGGCGATGTCCATCGGCACCGCCGAGTTCGCCCCCGAGGAGGTCGGCCGCGTCGCCCGTGAGTACGCGGCCCGCGACATGCCGATGCGGCTGCGCACCCACCCCGAGGCCGCCGAGTTCTTCGCGGGCCTCGACCTCGTCGCCCCCGGGATCGTCCAGGTCCACAAGTGGCACCCGGACGGCACGGACACGGAGACGATCCGGGACGAGGACATCGCGATGTACGGAGCGGTGGGGCGCAAGCCGTGACCCCTTCCACGAACAGGCCGTGGCCGTTCACCACAGAGTCCCCACGCTTTACGGCTGGTCCGCACCTGAACATCACGAAGCGGCACCGACAACTCACATAAAGTCGCTGCTCACTTGACTACCGACGGCCTCACGCGATTGGCTCCGGCGAGTGAGAGTCACCCGGACGGCGCACGACGCATCGAACGTCTGCCGGGTGCTCCCTCTCGCCGTTCCTCCAGCTCGGCCGCACAGCGAGGTGCCGCACCATCATGATCACTCCTCCCCCACCTCCCGTCTCCCCCAGACGCGTTGCCGCCCTGGCCGCCGCCGTCTGTCTGCTGGCGGCCGGCTGCTCCGCATCCGGTGACACGTCGGACTCCGCCGCCTCCGCCGGCAAGGCGGACGGAGCCGGGCTCAGGATCGCCCTGATCACACACGCCCCCGAGGGCGACACCTTCTGGGACCTGGTGCAGAAGGGCGCCCAGGCGGCCGCCGCCAAGGACGGCATCGAGCTGACCTACGCCGGCGACCCCGACGCGGCCGGACAGGCCGAACTGGTGCGTGACGCGATCCGCGAGAAAGTGGACGGCATCGCGGTGACCCTCGCAAAACCGCAGGCGATGCGGCGACCCGTCGCCGCCGCCAAGGCGGCCGGTATCCCCGTGGTCGGCCTCAACTCCGGTATCGACTCCTGGCAGTCCGGCGGGCTGCTGGAGTTCTTCGGCCAGGACGAGAGCGTGGCCGGGCAGGCCGTCGGCGACAAGCTGGACGACCTCGACGCCGAACACGCGCTCTGTGTGATCCACGAGCGCGGCAACGTCGCCCTGGAGGCCCGCTGCGCCGGGCTGAAGAAGACCTTCGCCGGCGAAACGGAGAACCTCTATGTGGAGGGCACCGACACCAAGGCCGTCGCCGCCGCGATCACGGCCCAGCTGCGGCAGGACCCGACGGTCGACGAAGTCGTCACGAACGGCGCGCAGTTCGCGCTCACCGCGGTCGCGTCGGTGAAGGACGCGGGCAACAAGGCACGCGTCGCCACGTTCGATCTCAACAAGGACCTGGTGAAGGCGGTCAAGAGCGGTGCCGTGGAGTTCGCCGTGGACCAACAGCCCTACCTCCAGGGGTACCTCGCGGTCGACTCGCTGTGGCTGTACCGGACCAACGGCAACGTCAGCGGCGGCGGTGTGGCCCCCGTCCTCACCGGTCCGGCGTTCGTGACCAAGGCGAACGTGGACGCGGTGGCAAGGTTCGCGGCCAACGGCACACGCTGACCGGCCGGATCACCCCCTTCCTCTCCCTCTCCCTCGGTATTTCCCACCCGCTCACCCCGCTTTTCCCACCCCCTCCCTGCTCATCGCCTAGGACGACGAATGTCTCCACGGACAGGTGCCCGGCGCCGTCTCGGCTCCATACGTCTCTCCCTGATCCTGCTGGCCCTGGTGCCCAGCGTCGCGCTCACCGCCCTGTGGGGTGTGACGACGACGCAGATGTTCACCGAGGGCCTGCGGCTGCGCGGACAGACCGAGTTGAGCCGGTCGACCGGTGCCATGGGCACCGACGCGACGCTCGCCCTCCAGCGCGAACGCAGCCTGTCGGCGGCCCTGCTGGCGTCACCGCGCGGCTCCCGGGCCGCGCTGGACGCGCAGCGCGCGGAGACGGACCGGGCGGTCGCCAAGCTGGTCGGGCAGTCCGACGCGATCGCCAAGGCGCCGTCGCGTATCTCGGACCAGCTGTACTCGGTGCTCGGATCGGTGGGCAGCCTGGAGTACTACCGGGACCAGGTCGACGACCCGACCGACATCACCCCCGCCCAGGTGCTGGACCAGTACAGCTCGATCATCGACGACCAGATCCACGCCTTCCAGGAGCTCTCCCAGGTCGACGACGGCGACCTCACCTCACAGGCCGGCCCGCTGGTCGCGCTGGAGCACGCGGCGGAGCTGGTCTCGCAGGAGGACGCGCGGCTCACCCTGGCCTGGCCGACCGGGCACCTCGGCGAGAAGGAGTGGATCGGGTTCGCGCAGCTGGTCGACGCCCACCGGTGGCTCGTCGAGGACCAGATCGTCCCGCAGTTGAGCGGCAGCGCGAAGACACAGACCGAACGGATCCTGCAGGGCCCCGAGTGGCGGACCCTGACCGACATCGAGGACCAGGTGCTCGCCGCGCGGACGAGGGCCACCGACGGCAAGGTCGTGCTGCCCGACGCACAGAAGAAGTGGACCGCCGCGCTGGACAAGGTCGCCGCCGCGTACACCCGGCTGATCCAGGACCAGACGTCCGGACTGCTCGACCGCAGCGCGGACAAGGCGGACAGTCTGCTGCTCACCGCCGCCTCGCTGAGTGCGGGCGGGCTGTTCGGGCTGCTGCTGTGCGTGGGCATGTCCTGGCGGATCACCCGCTCCCTGTCCCGGCGGCTGCACGGCCTCCGGGAGGCCACGCTGAGCCTCGCCGAGGAGCGGCTGCCCGACGTGGTGTCGCGGCTGGAGCGCGGCGAGACGGTCGACGCGGATCTCGCGGCGCCGCCGCTGGACTACGGCAGTGACGAACTCGGCGCGGTGGCAAGGGCGTTCAACAAGGCGCAGCGTACGGCGGTGCACACGGCGATCGAACTCGCCGACACCCGGCGCGGCTTCCAGAAGGTGATCCTCGGCATCGCCCGGCAGAGCCAGAACCTGGTCAACCTCCAGCTCACCAAGCTCGACGCGCTGGAGCGCCGGCACACCGATCCCGAGGTCCTCAAGGGTCTGTACGAACTGGACTCCACGGCCAGCCAGTTGCGGCGGTACGAGGAGAATCTCGTCGTCATCAGCGGTGAGCGGCCGGGGCGCAGCTGGCAGGAGCCGGTCGCGCTGATCGACATCCTGCGCAGTGCGGTGGGCGAGGTCGCCGAGTACCAGCGGGTGGAGGTGCACACCGAGGAGGACGTGTATCTCGCGCCGCCCGCGGTGGCCGACGTGATCCATCTGCTGGCCGAGCTCATCGACAACGCGACCGTGTACTCGCCCGCGCCGGCGCCGGTCACGGTGCAGGCCTCGTCGGTCGCCAAGGGCCTGGCCGTCGAGGTCGAGGACCGTGGCCTCGGCATGTCGGAGGAGGACTACGCGTCCCTCAACTCCCAGTTGGCGGTGCCCCCGAAGTTCGACGTGGTCGCCCTCGCCGACGACCTCCGTCTCGGCATGTTCGTCATCGGCCGCCTCGCCACCCGCCACGGCATAGCGGTCACCCTGCGCCCGTCGCCGTACGGCGGCACGACGGCGATCGTGCTGCTGCCGCAGGAGATCGTCGTACGGGACGTCGCGGACACCGATGTGCCGGGTCCACGGGACGCGACCGGGCCGGGCACGACCTGGGGCACGACCGCGAGCCGGGCCCGCATCGGGACGGGAGGCCCCGTCCGGCACACCGACGAACCCGCTGCGGCGGGTGGCACCCCTGAACTGACCCACGCCGCCACGGGAGTCGCTGTCCGGGGCGGCACCGCGGACAGCGACGAGTCCGGTACGCGGCGGGGTGCGACCACGGAGGCTCTTGAACAGACGAACGCCGACGCCGGAGCCCTCGTCCAGCGCAGCATCACGGAAGCCGACGGACCCGGCGTGGAGCAGGGCGCCCTCGAACCGGCCAGCACCGACGCCGAAGGGCTCCTCCGACACGGCGACTCGGGGACCGACGGAACCGATGGGGCGCGGAGTGCGACCACAGGGGCGGCTGAACTGGCCGACTCCGATGCCGGAGTCGCTGTCCGGCACGGCAGCACGGACGCCGGCACACCCGGGGTGAAGCCGGGTGCGACCACCGGGGCTCCTGGACAGGCGGACGTCGACGGCCGAGTGCCCGTCCGGCAGCGGCGTACGGAGGGCACGGCACCCGACAGGCAGGTGCGGGACGCCGAGGCCTCCGTCCCGCCTCTGCCCGCGCGCCGACGAGGCGCACAGGGCGACTCGGAGCACTCCCGCGCGGGTGAGACCGACCGGCCGGGAGGGCTCAGGGTCCCTGGTGACGTGGGTCGTGCGGGCGAGGTCGGGCACCCCGGGCGCCGCCCCGGCATGGCCCCGCTCCCCCGCCGGGTCCCCCAGACCAGCCTCGCCGTCGAGCTCCGCGAGGACGCCGCGCCCGCCGAACAGGAGGGATCGGACGAGGAGTTCACCGCGGAGCGCGCCGCCTCCTCACTCGCCGGCTTCCAGCGCGGCACGTTCCGCGCACGGGGCGAGGACGCCGAGGCGTCGGACGGCCAGGAACCGGAAAAGCTCCACCCCCAACCCTCCACCCCCACCGATGCGCCGTACGGTCAGGAGGAAACAACCGCACCGGACAACCCCGGCCCCCAGCCCCCGGCCACCGGCACGGACACCCCCGCCGACCGCTGACCTCCCCACCCCTCTCTCCGACCGCCGCCTCTTTCACCCCCCGCCGCCGCCCGCCGACGAAGGACGCCCTCATGACACGCCCCACCCCCGCCACCCACACCCAGCTCGACCAGTTGCTGACCGGACTCGTGGAGCGGGTCGCCGAGGTGAACCATGCCGTCGTGCTGTCCGAGGACGGGCTGGTCGTCAGTAAGTCGACCGGGTTCCTGCGTGATGACGCCGAGCGGCTGGCCGCGACCGCGTCCGGGCTCATGAGTCTCAGCAAGGGCGTCAGCATGGACTTCCGCGGTGGCCCGGTGCGGCAGGCGCTGATCGAGATGGCGCACAGCTATCTGATCCTCACCTCCGCCGGCCCCGGCGCCCACCTCGTCGTGCTCACCAACCAGGGCGCCGACGTCGGTGTGGTCGCGTACCAGATGAACATGCTGGTGAAGAAGATCGGCGAGCACCTCAGCGCCGCACCGCGGGCAGGCGTCGGCCCCACCGCCGACTCCGGCGCGTGAGGTGAGCGGAGGCGATACGGCGGGCCGTCTCGTACGGCCGTTCGCCCTGACCGGCGGACGTACCCGCCCCAGCCGCGCCGACTTCACCCTCATCTCGACGGTGACCGCGGTGGACCCGCCGCCGGTCCGGGCCCCCCGCCCGCAGCCGGAGCACCAGCGCATCCTGCGCCGGTGTGCCGAGCCGATCGCCGTCGCGGAACTCGCCGCTCTGCTCGACCTTCCGATGAGCGTGATCGTCATCATGCTCTGCGACCTGCTGGAAGCGGGCCGCATCACGGTCCGCCCGCCGCATCCGGTCGCCCCCGGCGTCGACCTGGATCTGCTGCAGAAAGTGAGGGACGGTCTTGGCCGACTCTGACACCATCGCCCGGCCGGCACCCGACACGGTCAAGATCCTGATCGCCGGAGGGTTCGGCGTCGGCAAGACCACCATGGTCGGCTCGGTCAGCGAGATCGCCCCGCTGCGCACCGAGGAGTCACTGACCGCGGCGGGCCTGGGCATCGACGACCTGAACGGCATCGAGGAGAAGAAGGCCACGACCGTGGCCCTGGACTTCGGCCGCATCACCATCAGCCGGGATCTGATCCTCTATCTCTTCGGGACCCCCGGCCAGCAGCGGTTCTGGTTCATGTGGAACGACCTGGCGCTGGGCGCCCTGGGTGCCGTCGTCCTCGTCGACGTCCGCCGCCCGGAGTCCAGCTTCGCCGCGATCGACTTCTTCGAACGCCGGGGCATCCCCTTCGTCGTCGGCGTCAACGGCTTCCACGGCGACCACCCCTACCCGCCCGGCGAGATCCGCGACGCGCTCGCCCTGCCGGACCATGTCCAGGTCCTGCTCTGCGACGCCCGCGACCGCGAGTCCTCCCGGGACGTACTGATCGCTCTCATCGACCAGTTGATCGCCACCGCGGTCCGGTAGCGGGCCGGCGCTCCGCCGACGGACGGCGCGGGTGCCCTCCGTGTCGGAGGGCACCCGCGCCGGTTCGTCCGTGGTGGGGCGTCAGGACAGTCCGGCCGACTTCAGCCAGGCCTGGGCGACGTCCAGCGGGTCCTTGTTGTCGAGCTGCACCTGGGAGTCGAGGTCCAGGAGCGTCTCCGTGTCCAGCTTGGCGGAGACCGCGTTGAGCGCGTCCACGCCTTCCTGGGAGAGGCCGGACTTGTAGGCCAGCGGGGTCACGTTCGCGAAGCCGAAGAGGTTCTCCGGGTCCTTCAGGACGACGAACTTCTCCTTGGTGATGGTCGGGTCGGTGGTGAAGATGTCCGCGGCCTGCACGGTGTTCTTCGTCAGCGCCGCCTGGGTCAGCGGGCCGCCGGCGTCGAGCGCCTTGAAGGACTTGAACTCCAGGCCGTACACGGACTTCAGGCCGAGCAGGCCCTGCTGCCGGGTCTGGAACTCGGGCGAGCCGCCGATGACCAGCTCGGGTGCGGCGTCCTTGAGGTCGGCGAGTGTGGACTCCGCGGTGAGGTTGTACTTCTTCGCGGTCGCCGCGTTGACGCTGACGGAGTCCTTGTCCTCGGCGGGCGACGACTCCAGCAGCGTCAGCGTGCTGTCGAGCTTCGTCTTCACCGCGGCGTTCACCGCCTCGGCCGTCTTCTGCTCGGCCTTGGGGTCGAGGTAGGACAGCAGCGAGCCGTTGTACTCGGGCAGGACGGTGATGGAGCCGTTCTTCAGCAGGCCGTAAGTGGTCTCGCGGCTGCCGATGTTGGGCTTGTAGGTGACCTTGATGCCCTTGGCCTTGAGGGCCTCGCCGTAGATGTCGGCGAGGAGGATGCTCTCGGCGAAGTTGTTGGAGCCGACGACGACGGTGTCGCCGCTGCCGCTCCCCTTGTCCTCCTTGAGCGGGTCGGAGGTGTCGTCGGAGGAGCCGCATCCCGCCAGCAGGGCCGCGGTGGCGGCGAGCGCGACGGCGGCTACGCCGGGATGCTTCCGGATGGACCTGCTGCGTGGGGCGTTGGAAGTCACGATTCCCGTTCCGGGCTGTGTGGGCTGATGAGAAACAAGCTCTGACACTGATCCAATCCAGCCAGTTCTCGGTCAGTCAAGTGCACCCTGGTCACCAATTGGCGTCAATGCGCGACCGGTTGTGAAAAGGCGCCAAAGCCCCGTCATCCAGGTGCCGTCCCGTTGTAACGGATTCTTGACTCAGGGTGGCATGATCGATCTTCCGAAGAGACGGTAGTCTCCGGGTCGTTGGCGTTCGGACACACTGGCGTGCCGGTGCCCCATTGGTGCATTTCGACACCATCCGACACGATCAGAATCGGTCACGTGAGGTCTTCGCGCGCCGTCATCCCCCATGAAGGAGGCCTGGTGTCCACGAGCGAGTCGGCTCCGCCTTCGGCCCCGGGTGGCATACGAGGCTTCGCCGATCGCCGGCCGTTCCGGCACAAGCTCAACGTGCTGGTCGGCGTCCCGCTGACGGTGGTCGCGGTCCTGCTCGCCTACCTCATCACCGACCAGGTCCAGCAGTCCTCGGAGGCGGCCGACGCGGCACGGCTCGTGCGCACCAGCACCGAGGTCGCCACGCTGGTGGACCGGCTGGAGGCCGAGCACCAGCAGGCCATCCTGCTCTCCGTGCGGCACGAGGCCACCAACGACGGCGGCACCCCCTCCCAGACCCCGTACCGCAAGGCGCAACTGGCGGTGGACAACCAGGTCAAGGAGGTCCGCAAGGCCTTCGGTGACCGGCTCCCGGCGGACGAGGCCCGGGCCCTGCGGGAGATCGAGGGCCTGGAGAGCCTGCGCAACACCATCGAGCAGGCGTATCTGCCCGCCGACAACATCGACCCCGCCTACACCAGTGCCGCCAAGGGCCTGATCGACGGCCTCGGCCTGGACCGCAACACGGCGCTGGCGACCACCTTCACCGGCAACCTGCTCGACTCCCTGCTGCGCGCCGACGCCGCCCACAGCTCCTTCGAGACCGGTGTGTTCTCCGCGACGACCGGTGACTCGAACGCGCTCATCGAGTTCATCGGCGCGATCGGCTCCTACGACGAGTACACCCACCAGGCCGACCGGTTCGCGCGCTTCGCCACCGAGGAGCAGACGGAACAGCTCGCCGGGATCGAGCACAACACCCCGCAGGCCGCGATCAACCGGCAGTTCGCCGAGCTCCAGATCGACCCCAGCTCCCTGCAGGCCGACTCCCCCGCCGAGATCCGCCGGATGTTCGGGACGGCGCTCGACGCGTACCCCTCCTACCGCAAGCAGGCCGCGATCCGGCTGGGGATCACCACCGCGCTGATCGACCAGATCGCCGACCGCGCCGACCGCGCCTCCGACGAAGCCCTGCGCAACGCCGTCCTGCTGCTGGGCCTCGCCCTGCTCGGCTTCGTCATCTGGCTCGCGTTCTCGGTGGTCGTACGCCGCTCCGTGGTCCGCCCGGTCCAGTCCCTGACCCACGCCGCGCAGCAGGTCGCCGAGGACGCCGAGCGCGAGCTCGCCCGGGTGGCCGACGACGACGCCGAGGACGACCGTCCGACGCAGCTGCGGGAGATGCCGGCCACGGCACGCGACGAGATCGGCGATCTCGCCGAGGCCTTCAACCATGTGCAGACCACCGCGGTCGCGCTCCTGGAGCGTCAGGTGCTCAGCCGCCGCAACGTCGCCGAGATGTTCGGCAACGTCGGCCGCCGGGTCAGCAACCTGACCACCCGGCAGCTGGCCCTGATCGACGCGGTGGAGCGCGGCGAGACCGACCCCGAGCTCCTCGAACGCCTCTACAGCATCGACCACATCGCCGTCCGTCTGCGCCGCAACGCCGACAGCCTGATGCTGCTCGCCGGCATCCGCGAGACCGTCCTGGACGCCGGGCCGATCGCGCTGACCAATGTCGTACGGGCCGCGCTCGGCCAGATCGAGGGCTTCCAGCGGGTCCAGCTGCTCGCGCGGACCGAGGTCGCGGTGGCGCCCGACATCATCGCCGACCTGACCCTGATGGTGGCCGAACTCGTGGAGAACGCCGTGTCGTTCTCGCCCGCGGACAGCCCCGTCGAGGTGTTCGTGCAGAACTCCGCCGAGGGCGCGGCGATCGTGGTCGCCGACCACGGCCTGGGCATGGACCCCGAGCGGCTCGACGAGGAGAACGCCCGTATCGTCCGCCGTGAACGTCTCGACCTGGTGCCCTCGAAGGTGCTCGGCCTCTTCGTGGTCGGCTCGCTGGCGCGCCGCTGGGACATCGACGTCGCCCTGTCCCGCACTCCGGGCGGCGGTGTCACTGCCGAGGTGACCCTCCCGCAGTCGCTGCTGCTGACGGCGGCCGCGGTGCAGGCGGCGGCACCGACCACACCGGCGGCGGCCACGGACGACTCGGGCCCCCGGCCGCCGGTCCCCACCGACGAACACGACGGGCCCCTCCCGCGCCGGGTACGCCGCGAGGAGGACCCGGCCGCTCCGGACGGGGACGGCCTGCCCTTCATCCCCAAGGCCCGCGCCGAGGAACCGGCACCCGCCGACGACGCCCCCGGCTCTGCCCGCCCCCTGCGCCGCCGCGTCCGTGGAGCCACCCTGCGCACCACGGCCGACGCCGCCCCCGCGAGCACCCGCCAGGCACCCCGTCCCGCCGACGCGGAGGCCGTCCGCAGCGCCCTCGAGGAGTTCGAGGCCGCGGTGGAACGCGCCCACCGCGACAGCGACACGGAACAGACCCCGCACCAGACCCCCCGCAAGCACGACCAGAACCACCTCCCGGAAGGAGCGGATCAGTGAGTACGTCGACAGGTGATACTCCGACGGGAAACACACCGGCCGAACTGAAGGCCGCGGCAGCCGACTTCACCTGGCTGTTGAATCGTTTCGCCACCGAGACCGCGGGCGTCGTGGACGCCATCGCCGTCTCCTCGGACGGACTGCTCATCGCGGTCTCCGAACTGCGTGAGCACGCCGACTCCGAGCGCCTCGCGGCGATCGTCTCCGGCATCACCAGCCTGGCCGCCGGCGCGTCCGGCAACTACGGCCTGGGCGGCCTCAACAAGGTCATCATCGACCTGGAGGGCGGCCACGTCCTGGTCTCCGCCATCGGCAGCGGCGCCGTCCTCGGCGTGGTCACCGACAAGGAGGCCAAGCTGGGCAACATCGCCTACGAGATGACGCTGTTCGCCAACCGGGCGGGCAGCGCGCTCAGTCCCCAACTGGTGCTGGCGCTGAAGAACAGCGTCGGCTCCCCGTCGGCGCTCTGACCGGGACCGGGACGGACACGCCATGGCGGACGGCTCCTCAGCCCCGGGGCAGGACCCGGTCGGGCCCGCCTCCGCCGTGCGGCCGTTCCTGGTCACCGCCGGCCGGGTGGCGCCCAGCGCAGCCGGCCGGCCGATGCCCGTCGAGACCCAGGTGGTGGCCACCGTCGAGGGTCTCGAGGCGCTCGGCGGGCTCTCCTTCGAGCAGCACGACATCGTCGCCGCCTGCCGTCTGCCGCAGTCCATCGCAGAACTCGCGGCCCGGCTGCGGCTGCACCTCAACGTGGTCCGGGTCCTCGCCGAGGACCTGCGCACGGAGGGGCAGCTGACGGTGCATGTGCCCGACTCCGACGACACGCACGACGCTTCCGTCCTGCGAAGAGTGATCGATGGCCTGCGCGCCATCCCCGACTCCCGAGGGGTACTCCGTGACTCCGACTGAACCGGCCACCCTCGACGGGTCCGGTCCGGCAGCCGCCGTGCGGCCACCGCTCCCGGTCAAGATGGTGATCGCGGGCGGCTTCGGCGTGGGCAAGACCACCGCCGTCGGCGCCATCTCCGAGATCGAGCCGCTGACCACCGAGGCGGCCATCACGGAGGTCGCGGCGGGCGTGGACGACCTCACCCACACCCCGCGCAAGACCACGACGACGGTCGCGATGGACTTCGGCTGCATCACCATCGACCCGACCCTGAAGCTGTATCTGTTCGGCACGCCCGGGCAGGAGCGGTTCGGCTTCATGTGGGACGACATCGTCGAGGGCGCGCTGGGCGGCCTGGTCATCGTGGACACCCGCCGTCTCGACGACTGCTACGCCGCGGTCGACTACTTCGAGCACCGGCAGATCCCGTTCGCGGTGGCCGCGAACGCGTTCGACGGAAAGGTCGAGCACACGCTGGAGGAGGTCCGCTGGGCCCTCGACGTCGCGGACCACGTCCCGGTCGTGATCTTCGACGCCCGTGAGCGCGGCTCGGTCCGGGACGCCCTGCTCGTCGTACTCGAACTGGCCCTGGCCCGTACGGAGAGCTGACGCGGGGCCACGGAATGGGCAGGCGGGCACGGGGGTTGTCCCCTGACATGACCCATGACGAGCGCACCATCACCAACCCGCCCGCCCTGCACGACCCGACGCCCTTCGGCTACAGCCACGCCGTCTCGGCACCCGGCGAACTCGTCTTCGTCGCGGGGCAGTACGCCTCCGACGCCACCGGCGCCCCGGTGCCGGGCGACTTCGCGGAACAGGTGGAGCTCGCCTTCGACCGGCTGGGTGCGGCCCTGGAGGGCGTCGGCCTCGGCTTCGAACACGTCGTCCGGCTGGGCTCGTTCATCGTCGACCACGACCTCACCAAGCTGGAGATCCTCGGCAAGGCCCTCCACGCCCGCTTCGGCGACCGGCTCCCGGCCCAGACGCTCAGCGGGGTCGCCGCCCTCGCCCTGCCGGGCATGCTCTTCGAGGTGGACGCGGTGGCCGTCCGGCCGGTCCGCTAAGCGCTCCGCTGGAAATGCCGCGATGGGTTGCGGTTCGCCTGCGGCGCCGTCGTGGCTGTTCGCGCAGTTCCCCGCGCCCCTTCAGGGCGCTGCCGAACCGTAGTTGACTCCGCCCGGGCTACTCAAGCGCTCCGGCGCACCCCCCGGGACACGGCGGCCCTTCCCACCGCCCAGAACACCGCGAGGGTGAGCAGCGCCAGTCCCGCGACCAGCGTGGCGCCGCCGACGACCTTCTCGTAGTTGCGCTGGTAGAGCCCGTCCACGATGTAGCGGCCGAGGCCGCCGAGACTGACGTAGGCCGCGATGGTCGCCGTGGAGACGATCTGGATGGCTCCGGAACGCAGGCCGCTCAGGATCAGCGGAAGCGCGGCCGGGAGTTCGACCTGGAAGAGGACCCCGGCCTCGCTCATGCCCATGCCCCGCGCGGCGTCCACCGAGGAGGGGTCGACGGTGCGCATCGCCTCGTACGTCGTGACCAGGATCGGCGGGATGGCGAGGATGACGAGCGGGGCCATCACGTTGACCAGGCCGAAACCCACCAGCAGGGTGAGCAGTACCAGCAGGCCGAAGGTGGGCAGGGCCCGCCCGGCGGTGGCGATCAGGGAGAGGACGGTCCCGCCGCGCCCGTAGTGGCCGGTGACCAGTCCGACCGGCAGGGCGATCGCGGCGGCGATGAGCAGGGCCTCCAGGGTGTACTGGAGGTGCTCCGCCACCCGCGTGGGGATGCCGTCGTAGCCCTGCCACTGGGCGCTGTCGTTGAAGAAGTTGCCGATGTGGGTGAGCAGGTTCACCGTGCTGCCTCTTCCAGGACGGGGGCGGCCTTCCGCTTCCTGCGCTGCGGGCGCGGCATCCACGGCGTCAGCAGACGGCGCAGGAGCACCAGCGCGGCGTCGGCGAGGATCGCGAGGGCGGCCATGGACAGCACGGCGTTCACGGCGAGTTCCGGCCGGTTGTAGATGTTGGCGTCGTTCAGCAGGTTGCCGAGGGCGCCCTGGTTGCCGATGAGGGTGCCGACGCTGACGAGGCTGACGCTGGACACGGTGGCGACCCGCAGCCCCGCGATGATCGCGGGCACGGCGATGGGCAACTGGACCTGGACGTAACGGCGTACGGGTCCGAAGCCCATGGCCTTCGCGGCGGCGAGGGTCTCCTGCGGGACCGAGCGGACGGCGTCGACGACGGCCGGGACCAGGACGACGAGGCTGTAGACGGTGAGCGGGATCATCACCGTCAGCTCGGTCATGCCGGTGTAGTCGATGAGCAGCACGAAGAAGGCCAGCGAGGGGATGGCGTAGAGCACGGTCGTCACCCACAGCACCGGCGGGTACAGCCAGCGGAAGCGCACGCACAGCTGGGCCAGCGGCAAGGAGATCAGCAGTCCGGCGAGCACCGGCAGCAGGGCCTCGCGCAGATGCAGACCGACCAGGCCCAGCCAGCTGTGCTGGAGGTCGCTGGGGATGTCGAACATACGGTCCCAGTTCATCCGGCGACCTTCGCGTCCGTACGCCCCTGCGCGTGGGCGCCGCGGATGGCCTCCGCGATGGTCTGCTGGGAGACGACCCCGGCGACCTTCCCGTCGGCGTCCACGGCGACCGCCCACCCGGTGGGCGAGAGCACCGCACAGTCCAGCGCGGCCCGCAGCGAGTCGGTGCCGGCGACGAACGGCCGCCCGTGCGACAGCAGTCGGCCGACCTCGACCTCGCCCGCCGTCAGGTGCTGCGGCTCGCTCCAGCCGAGGGGCTTGCCGTCGGTGTCGGTGACGAGGAGATAGGGGGCGTCCACGATGTCGCGCGCCCGCTCGGCGATCTGCTCGGCGGTGGCGTCGACCGCGACGACCGGTCCGCTCGACAACTCCAGCCCCGCGGACGGGAAGAAGGAGAGCCGGCGGATGCCGCGGTCGGCGCCGAGGAAGTCCTCGACGAACGCGTCGGCCGGGTTCGTCAGCAGCTCGGCGGGCGGCGCGTACTGGGCGAGCCTGCCGCCGGTGCGCATCACGGCGACCATCGTGCCGATCTTGACGGCCTCGTCGATGTCATGGGTGACGAAGACGATCGTCTTGCCCAGCTCCTCCTGAATGCGGAGGAGTTCGTCCTGGAGTCCCTTGCGGACCACGGGGTCGACGGCGGAGAACGGCTCGTCCATCAGCAGCACCGGCGGGTCGGCGGCGAGCGCCCGGGCCACGCCGACGCGCTGCTGCTGGCCGCCGGAAAGCTGGTAGGGGTACCGCTTGGCGAGCGCGGCGTCGAGTCCGACCCGCTCCATCAGCTCGCGGGCCCGCTCCCGGGCCTTGTCCTTGCTCCAGCCGAGGAGACGGGGCACGGTGGCGATGTTGTCGATGATGGTGCGGTGCTGGAAGAGACCGGCGTTCTGGATGACGTAACCCATGGACCGGCGCAGGGTGTTGACCGGCTGCCGCAGGATGTCCTGGCCGTCGAGGAGGATGGTGCCCTCGGTGGGCTCGACCATGCGGTTGATCATCCGCAGGGTGGTCGTCTTGCCGCAGCCCGAGGGGCCGACGAGGACGGTGATCGAGCGGTCGGGTATCTCCAACGAGAGCCGGTCGACCGCCACCGTGCCGTCCGGGTACCGCTTGGTGACTGAATCTATCCGTATCAAAACGCCGAATACCCTTCGGGTCTGGCCGAGGTGGACCGCTTTCGGCCGTGGTGGTACGGGCCATTGCGGGTGAGTCTAGACCGACGGTGTTGACGCACTTCAGCGGGCACAATCCGCCGGAGCGGCCGGAAAGCACTGTTGACCGGGCAGGGCGCGCGTACTGTCATGGAGTTCGCACGCATCCGACCGTCCATGACGAGGAGCGCGATGTGAGTGAGCGGCCCAGCGCCTGTCCGGTGCGGTGCCCCGTCGCGCGTCCGCCGCACGCGAGTGACCGAAACGGTTCGGCGGCGACCGCCTTCGTCCGCCGGGCCCGGTGAGCGGCCGTGGCCTCCGGCGGAGCGGCCGCGGGTGGCGGTTCCCGAATACCCTCCTCCCTGCCCGGCCGGCCCGGGTTCGATCCGGCGGTGCTGGCCCGGGGGCGGCTGCTCCTGGCGCTCGCCGACGACGCCCGGGGACGTGACGCGGCCGACGAGGCGCGGACGCTGGCGCTGCGGGCGGCGGCGGACTTCGAGACCGGCGTAAGGCTCACCGGCCGGCACAGCGCCCCCTCCGCCGTGCGCTGCCGGGCCCTGCTGGACCTGGCCGAAGCGCGTGCCGTGGCCGCCGGTGACACCGGGCATCCGGGGGTCCTGGAGGCGCTGGAGCGGGCGGTGGAGGCGGTCCGCGACCAGGGCCCCGCGTTACGCGTGCCGGCCCTGCGCCGGCTGGCCGAGGCGCGCACGGCCCGCTACCGGCACACCGCCGAGTCCGGCGCCCCGTCCGGTACATCCACCCCCCGCTTCCCCAACGACCCGCCGTAGGTGTGAAACGTGCCGCGCGCAACGTCCGCTTCACCGGCCGCGACGCGATCCTGGAGGAGGCTGCATGCCCTCTTCGAGCGCGGCCGCCGCAGCGGCGCGCGGGTGGCGCTGCGTGGCCTCTCCGGCGTCGGCAAGAGCCAGATCGCGAACGAGTACTCGCACCGCGTCGGCAACTACTACGACATCGTGTGGTGAGTCGGCGCCCGCTTCCGTGCCCCGTCACGCGAACAGTTCGCCCAGCTCGCCCCGCGACTCGAACTGCCCGTCAGCCAGGAGCTGGGCGCGCGGATCCGCTCGGTCCACGAGGCACTGCGGGCAGGGACGCCGTAGAAGAGGTGGCTGCTGATCCTGGACTCGGCCGACGACATGGAGCAGATCGAGGACCTGCTGCCGGAGGGCAACGGCCATGTCCTGATCACCATGCTGACCCAGGACTGGGCGGCGTCCGGTAATGCCACCGAGATCGAGGTGCAGACCTTCAGGCGGCCCGAGAGTGTCGCCTACGTCCGCCGACGCGCCCAGCGACTGTCCGATGCCGAGGCCGACGAGCTCGCCGACGCCGTACAGGACCTGCCACTGCTGCTGAAGCAGACCGCGGCCTGACTGGACGCCCACGCGATTCCGGCCCAGGACTACATCTCGATGATCCGGCGTGGCAACACCAGCCAGATCGGTATCCGAATCTCCTCCGAGCACCGCCTCTACCACGGCTTCCTCATCAGCACGCTGACCGAGAAGCGCCGCGAGGCCCCGTCGGAGGCCGCCTGCAGCACGTCCTGAAGGTCCACAGCCGCTGCAACCTGGCATGTAGTTACTGCTACGTCTACGAGGGCGCCGACAACAGCCGGCACGGATCGCCGAACACAGCGTGGCCCACGGGCTGACCTCTTTACAGATCAACCTGCATGGCGGCGAGCCCCTGTTGGTCGGTGTGAAGACCCTGGTCGGCTATGTCGCCGCCGTGCGGGAAGCGGTCGGCGCGAGGTGCCGGGTGGACGCCAGCGTGCAGACGAACGGCACCCTGCTCACCGAGGACCGGGTGCGTCGGCTGGCCGACGCGGGGATCGGTGTCGGGGTGAGCGTGGACGGCGGCAACCCGTGGCTGAACCGGCACCGCGTGAACCACGCCGGACGCTCCTCGTGGGCCGCTGTCTCTGCCGGGCTGGAAGTGCTGCGGAGACATCCGGAGGCGTACGCCGGGATCCTGAGCGTGATCGACCCGGACTCCGACCCCGTCGAGGTGTACACGTCGCTCGCCGCGCTCGGCCCGCCCTCCATGGATCTGCTGCTGCCGCACGCCAACTGGGCACATCCACCGGCCGGGACAGGACCCCACCCGTACGCCGACTGGCTGATCCAGGTCTTCGACCTCTGGTTCGACTCCACCGGACAACTCGTCCCAATCCGGCTGTTCCGCGAGATCATCGGGCTGCTGCTCGGTCTGGACGGCGGGGCCGAGGCCGTGGGGAACTCGCCGATGGTCGCCGTGGTCGTCGACACCGACGGGGCGATCGAGCAGGTGGACTCGCTGAAGACGGCCTACGAGGGCGCACCCGCCACCGGACGCGACGTCTTCCGGCACTCCTTCGACGACGTCCTGGACCATCCCGGCGTCGTCGCACGGCAGTTGGGGCGCCGGGCCCTGTCCGACGACATCGGCATCCAGATCTCCCCCGACTACCCGATCGGCTTCCAGACCAGCTGGGCCATCACCCTCGATTCCCTGGAGCGGGAGAACCCCAGGACTGCTGAACTGCTGCGGCTGTTCGCGCTGTTCTCACCCGGCTCGATCCCGGTAGGCCAGCTCCAGCGCGCCCGCCCCGGAGATCTGCCGCCGCATCTTGCGGAACTGGCCACCGACCCGGTGCGCTGGCAGCTGGCTCTGACCCGGATCTCGGAGTCCACCGCCGTCCGCATGGACTACGCCCGGTCCTCGGCCGGCAGCACCGACAGCGTCTCCGCCGTCGAGAGCGCGGAGATGCACCGCCTCTACCACCGGTTCCTGCGCCGCACCCTCTCCCCCGCCGACCGGACCGCACTCTCCGCCGTGGCCTGCCGGGTGCTGGTCTCGGCCGACCCCAAGCGCCCCTGGGACAAACCCACCTGGCCGACGTACGCCGCACTGCTGCCGCATCTGTCTCCGTCCGGTGCGCTGGAGAGCCCGGAGGACCCGGTGCGCGAACTCGTCCTGCGCTGCATCGAGTACCTGCGGCTGCAGGAGGATGCGAGTGCCGGGCTCACGCTGTGCGAACAGGTGCTGGCGCGCTGGCGAGGGCGGCTGACTCCCACCCATCCGTCGATGCTGATACTGGTGCACCAGCAAGCCAACATGCTGCGGCGCTGTGGCCGTTACCGGGAGGCGGAGGCCGTCGGGCGGTCCGTGGCCGAGCAGCTCGCGTACGAGCGTGAGCCCGACGACGCGGATCTGCTGCGGGCCAAGACGGGGCTCGGCGGCTCCCTGATGGCGCTGGGCAGGTTCGGGGAGGCGCATCAGCTCTTCGACCAGGTGTGGCGGGCGTACGACGCCCTGGAGGGGCCGGAGGTACCCCGCACCCTGAGTTCGCTGCACAATCTCGGTGTAGCCCTGGGGCTGCTGGGCCGCTATTCGGAGGCGACGTCCGTCCGTCACCAACTGCTCGTCCAGCGCGAGCGGTTGCTGCCGACGAACCATCCCCTGACCCTGTTCAGCGCCCTCACCTACGCCCGTGCGCTGCGCCTGCAGGGGCGACACGAGGAGGCCATCGAACTTCAGGACGCCAATACGGAGCTGTACCTGCGGACCATGGGCAAATATCACGCGCAGACCCTGGACGCCCTGCATAACCAAGCCCTGTGCCTGCTTCGTTCGGGCGACGTCCCGGCCGCCGGGGACCTGCTGCGGGACCTGGTGGAGCGGTGCCGGCAACTGCAGGGCGCGCGACATCCGATGACGTTGATGATCAAGTCGGACCTCGCGTCCTTCCTACGCTCGTACGGCGATCCGGCCGAGTCGGCCCCGCTGGTCGAGCTGGTCGCCGCGGACTACCGGAATCTGCTCGGCGACGACCACCCCAACACCGTGGGCGCGCAGGGCAATCGCGGGCTGACGCAATGGCGACTGGGTGACCATGACGCCGCCGGGGGCCGGATCGAGCAGGCGCTACGCGGGATGCGGGCCACGGTGGGCGGCGCCCATCCGTGGACCTTGGGCTGCGCCCTCAACACGGCCGCGGTGCAGCACCTTTCGGGGCGGCGGGAGGACGCCGCCGCGCTGCGCGAGGACACCCTGCGGCGGGCGCGGCAGGTCGTCGACGAGGGGCATCCGCTGTTGCTGGCCTGCGCGGAGGCACTGACGACGGCGGCCGACGATCCGCCGGGCTGGAACTTCGAACCGCAGCCCATCTGAACTGCCTTGCGGGTGCGAGGCCTGGGGTCCCGCATGGCGCCACTGTGCGCAGCCTGTGAGTCCGCTGATTCTCACTCTTCCCTCAGCAACGGCTCAGGGTTCCCCCAGACAGCGCCCCGATCGTCACTGCCATGAACGAAACGAACGCGGGAGGCGTCCGGCGGCGATCGGTCCAGATCGTGGTGCCGGTCCACAACGAGGCGCACGTCCTCGCCGAGTCCGTCGGCTGTCTCCACACCTACCTCGAAGAGTCCTTCCCGTTCCCGTTCCGGATCACGGTCGCGGACAACGCCAGCACCGACGCCACCTGGCAGGAGGCGACGGAGCTGACCCTGCGCCTGCCGCATGTGCACGCCGTGCGTCTGGAGGAAGAGGGCCGCGGTCGCGCCCTCAAGCACGTGTGGTCCCGGTCCACCGCCGACGTCGTCGCCTACATGGACGTGGACCTGTCGACGGGCCTCGAAGGCTTCCTGCCGCTGGTGGCGCCCCTGCTCTCCGGTCACAGCGACCTCGCGATCGGCAGCCGGCTGCACCGGCAGGCCGCGGTGACGCGGGGCGCCAAGCGGGAGTTCGTGTCCCGCACCGCCCTGGACGACCTCAAGGGCATGGCCCGCGTGCTCCGCACCGGCCGTACCCGCATATCCGTACCCCGGCGGACCAGCACTCCGCAGGTGCCGGCCGCCCGCCCGACCACCCCTGCCGTCCACCTGGACCACCTGGAGTACGCGTCATGACGACTCTCGCCCCGCCGCCCGTCCAGGAGGCCCGGCACCGGGCCGCGCCGCCCGCCGCGCGCGGCCGTGTGCGCAGGCTGTTCACCGGCGCCCCCGAGGACCCCCGCTGGGCCCGCCCGGCCCTGTGGGCGGTCCTGGTCCTGGCCACGGCCCTGTACGCCTGGAACCTGTCCTCGGTCACCGGCAACACCTTCTACAACGCGGCCGTCTACTCCGGCACCAAGAGCTGGAAGGCCTTCTTCTTCGGCGCGTTGGACTCCGGCAGCTTCATCACCGTCGACAAACCGCCGTTCGCCCTGTGGGTGATGGGTCTGTCGGCCCGCGTCCTCGGCTACGGCACCTGGCAGTTGATGCTGCCGATGGTCGCGCTCGGCACCGGCTCGGTGGCCCTGCTGTACCGCATGGTCAAGCGGGACTTCGGCTCGGTGGCGGCGACGATCGCCGCGCTGGCACTGACGTTGACCCCGATCACCGTCGCCATCAACCGGGACACCAACCCGGACCCGGTCCTCGTCTTCCTGATGCTGCTCGGCGCGGCCGCCCTGATGAAGGCCGTGCGCACGGGCCGGCTGATGCCGCTGGTGTGGTCCGGGGTCGCGATCGGCTTCGCGTTCAACACGAAGATGATGCAGGCGTACGTGGTGCTGCCGGCGTTCTTCCTGGTCTATCTGTGGGCCGCGAACGTCTCGCTGGGCCGTCGTATCCGCAATCTCGCCGTCGGCACGGTCGCCCTGGTGGCCAGTTCGGCGTGGTGGATGGTGGTCGTCGATCTCATCCCCGCGTCCTCCCGCCCCTACATCGGTGGCTCCACGGACAACACGGTCTGGGACCTCGTCATCGGCTACAACGGCTTCGGCCGGATCTTCGGGGCGAGTTCGTCGGTGGGCTCGCAGGGCAACGGGGCGAGCTTCGGCGGCGAGGCGGGCCTGTACCGGATGTTCAACAGCATCATGGGCGGCCAGATCTCCTGGCTGATCCCGTTCACGCTGATCGCCCTCGTCGCCGGGCTGGTGCTGCGGGGCCGGGCGCCGCGCACCGACGCCAAGCGGGCGGCGTTGCTGCTGTGGGGAGGCTGGTTCGTCCTCCACTATCTGACGTTCGCGCTCGCCGAGGGCACGTTCCACCCGTACTACGTCACCGCCATGGCGCCCGGTATCGCGGCGCTTGCCGGTATCGGCGGAGTGCTGCTGTACCGCGCCTTTGTGGAGGGGTCGGCGGCGAAGTGGGGCTGGGTACTGCCGGCGGCGATCGCGGTGAGCACGGTGTGGGCGGTCGTGCTGCTCCAGCGGGTGTCGGGTTCCGGGACGCTGTACACGGTGGCGGAGGTCGTCGCCGGTGTGACAGGTGCGGTCGCGGTGATCGGGCTGCTGCTCGGGCGGTTCACCAAGCGGCAGCGGCTGACCGGGCTCGCGGCGCTGGCGGCCGTGGTCGCCCTGCTGGCCGGTCCCGCGGCGTACTCGGTGTCGGCGGCCGCTTCCAGCACGAACGGCACCAACCCGACGGCCGGTCCGAGCACCGGTGGCGGCATGGGCGGTGGCGGCGGCATGGGCGGCGGTGGGCAGCGGCCCAGCGGCGGCCCGGGCGGCAGCACCAGCCAGAGCGGCACCAGTCAGAGCGGTTCGGACGGACAGTCCACGGGGCAGCCGCCGTCCGGCACGGAAAGCGGCGGCACCGAGTCCGACAGCGAGTCCCGGACCGGTGGATCCGCCGGAGGCATGGGCGGCGGCAGTCAGGTCTCGTCCGCGATGATCACGTATCTGAAGAAGAACCAGGACGGTGCCACCTGGCTGGTCGCGGTGGCCACCGACCAGACGGCCTCCTCGATCATCCTGGAGTCCGGTGAGCCGGTCATCTCGATGGGCGGCTGGTCCGGCAGCGACGACGCGATGACGCTCGCCAAGCTCAAGAGCCTGGTGAAGGCGGGCAAGCTGCACTACATCGTGATCAGCGACAGTGGCCAGGGTTCCTCGAACACCGAGATCTCCACCTGGGTCAAGAAGAACGGCACGGCGGTCTCCGACTACAGCGGCCTCTACCGCCTGGACGCCTCCGACGTCAGCTGACCATCCCCTGAGCTGGACGGGCCACCGGACTCCCCTGCCGGTGGCCCGTCCGTCGTACGCGCTGAAACCGCTCTGAAACCACGCTGAAGGCGGCCCCCCGCACACTCCCCACCATGACCGTCCATCTCACGCCCGACCTCGTCCAGAACCCCCTCGGCGCCTACGCGGACCTGCGCACCCGCCCCGGCCTCGGCCATGTCGTCCTCCCCGGCCTGAGCACGCCCGTGCGGCTCGTCACCCGCCACAAGGACGTGACGGCGGCGCTCACGGAACCCCGGCTGGTCCGGGACCGGTCGACGATCACCGACGCCGACATGCCGGATCCGCAGGCCGAGTTGCTGGCATCGGGGCTCGAGGGCCTCCCCGAGGAGTACCTGCCGTACCTCTCCGGGCATCTGGCCCTCTTCGACGGCGACGAGCACGCCCGTCGCCGCAATCCGCTCACCCGTGCCTTCACCGCCCGCCGGGTGGCCGCGCTGCGCCCCTTCGTGGAGAAGACCGCGCAGGAGCTGGCCGACGCCCTCGCCGGACGCGAACGGGCGGATCTGCTGGGCGGGTTCGCCTATCCCCTCAGCACCGCCCTGATCTGCGAGCTGGTCGGCGTGGACGCGGCCGACCAGGACAGGGTGTGCGGCTGGATCCGGGACTTCGCGTACGGCGACGGCAGCGGTGTCCTGGACGGGCTCGGCGGGATCGTCGGGTACACGAAGGACCTGGTGGCCCGGCGCCGCGCCGAGCCCGCCGACGACCTGGTGTCGGCGCTGCTGGCGGACGGCGGCATGACCGACGACGAGATCGTCACCGTCTTCTTCCTGCTGATCAACACCGGCATCACCCCGCCCGCCCTGTTCCTCGCCCACGCCGTCCTCGCCCTCCTCGACCACCCCGACCAGCTGCAACGCCTGCGCGCGGAACCGGAGTTGCTCGGCCGGGCGGTGCCCGAGCTCCTGCGTCACGTCACGCTGGTCCGCATGGGCGCCACGCTCTACGCCACCGAGGAGTTCGTGTTCGCCGGCACCCTGCTGAGGAAGGGCGAGGCGGTGACGGTCGCCCTGTTCGCCGCCGATCACGACCCGGCCGCCTACGACTGCCCCGAACGCCTCGATGTGACCCGGGAGTTCGGCCCCGGCGACGGCCATCTGGCTTTCGGCCACGGCCCGCACTACTGCATCGGCGCGGCGCTCGGCCGGCTGGCGACGGGCGTGGTGCTCGAGGAGCTCGTCGTACGACGGTCGGCGGCGCCGGAGTTGGCGGTGGACCGCGCCGACGTGCCGTTCGGGCACTGGCCCGGCGACGGCTTCCACCTGCTGGGCCTGCCGGTCAGACTGTGACCCGCACCAGCCCCAGCGCGGCCTCCCGAAGCCCCTGCGGGTCCAGGGCGGCATACGTGGCCACCGCGTCCTCGTAGGCCGCCCTGTCGGCGTTCTGTGCGGCCTCGCGGGCGAGCGTCGAGGACATCGTGGGCTGGAAGTTGCGCAGGACCCGGAAGCGTTCGGCGAGGGCGGTCAGCCGGGCCCCGCGCGCGCCGTCGCCGTCGGCCAGGGCGATCGTGCCCAGGGCGAGCAGCAGAGCGCCGCACACCGGGAAGTCGACGGTCACATAGCGCGGGGTGGCCGCCGGGCGGGTCAGCAGGGCGGTGAGGCGGTCGGGCAGCGCGGCGGCGAGGGGTGCGACGAGGTGGGTGCGGCCATGCCGGGCGTGGGCGGTGAGGGCGGCGGACTGGAGCTCCAGCACCCAGCCCTGGATGACGAGTTCCTCGCCGGGGGCCGGGCTCGCCGCGTGCTCCAGGCGTTCCACGGCCCGGCGCCACAGCCCCAGCCCGGTCTCGACGTCGCCGCGGGCGAGCGCCATCTCGGCGCGGGCGCCCAGGTCGGGGGTGAAGGCGTCCAGGGCGGTGGACTCCGGCTCGTGCCGCAGCGCCTCCTCCAGCCAGTGCTCGGCCGCGTCGAGGTCGCCGGTCTGGAGGTTGGCGAGCATCAGACCCCACCGCATGCCGATGGTGTCGCTCCACTCGCCGAGGTTCTCCAGGGCGTCGAGCGCGGCCCGCATGTGCACCAGCGCCTCGCCTCCGCGCTCCGTCTGCAGACAGAGTTCGGCGAGCCGGGAGGCGGGCCAGATCCGCAGCACCGGGATGTCCCCGTCGCCGAGCGCCTCGACCATGCGGCGGGCGGCGGCCAGGGCGAGGTCCGGCCGGTGCTCGCTCTCCCACACATAGCTGGCGACGTAGTTGGCGACGCCCGCGAGCAGCGGCTTGTCGCTGTCGCACAGACCGTCCAGCTCCTCGTGGTCCGCGAGCACGTGCGGGAAGGCGCACAGCACCGCCGCGATGGCCCGGACCATCGTGTCCGGCTCGGCGGGCGGCAGCCGGCGCAGGGTGACCAGGGTGCGCACGGCGCCCGGTCCGACACCCAGGAACAGGTTGGCGGTCAGCAGGGTGGCCGCGGTGCGGGTCGGTTCGACGTACTCGGCGGTGGGCCGGTAGTGGGACAGGGGCCGGGCGGTGTCCTCCAGGAGGGTGATCATCCGCAGGAAGTTGGTCTCCGTGCTCCACAGGGCGCCGAGGACGGCGGTGACCGTGGCGACGGTGGCGAGGTCCTCGCGGGCGAGCGCGAGCCGCAGCGCCTGGACGAGGTTGTCCTGCTCGGCGCGGATCAGCTGCCAGGACGCGAACGGGTCGGTGCCGAAGGGGGCGTCGTGGTGCGTTGCGCCGAACTCCCGTGCCCAGTCCAGGAATCGGTCGGTGACCGCGTCCTCCCGGTCCACGGCGGCGAACTCGCGGACCGTCTCCAGCATGCTGAAGCGCGCACCGTACGGCGTGTCGGTGACCTTCAGCAGGGACTGGTCGACGAGGTCCTCCAGGAACTCCCAGGCGTCGTCGACGAGTTGACCGGCCGCCTCGGCCGTGAACCCGGCCGGGAAGACGGACAGGGCACGGAGCGCCGCCTGCGCCGGTTCCTCCAGGAGGTTCCAGCTCCAGTCGACCACGGCGTGCAGGGTGCGGTGGCGTTGCGGGGCGTCCCGGGGGCCGCCGCGCAGCAGCGTGAACCGGTCCTCCAGGCGCCGGGCTATCTCCGCGACCGACATCACCCGGACCCGGGCGGCGGCGAGTTCGACGGCGAGCGGCAGTCCGTCGAGGCGGCGGCACAGGGTGGCCAGGGCGTCGGCGGGCAGGTCGACCCCGGGGCGGGCGGCGCGGGCGCGCTGTGCGAACAGCTCGACGGTGGTGGCGGGGTCCAGCTCGGGCAGCGGGTGGACGGTCTCGGAGGACAGTCCGAGAGGGGCCCGGCTGGTGGTCAGGATCCGCAGGTCCCGGGTGCGTGACACGAGGGCCTGTACGAGGTCGGCGACGCCGCGCACCACCTGTTCGCAGTTGTCCAGGACGAGCAGGGCGGGTCCGGCACCGAGGGCGCCGACGACGGCGGTGACGGGGTCGGGCCCCGCGGCGTCCAGTGCGGAGGCCACCTCGGCGGCGACGTCGGAGTCCTCCCGGACGCCGGCGAGCGGCACCAGGTGCACGATCCGCTGCTCGGCGTCGCGGGCGACGGCGCTCGCGAGGCGGGTCTTGCCGAGGCCGCCGGGGCCGACGACCGAGGTGACCCGGGAGCCGTGCAGCAGCCGGGTCACCTCGGCGACGTCGGCGTCCCGGCCGAGCAGCGGGTTCGGCTCGTGCGGTACGCCGCGCCGGACGACGGGTGCCTCGCCGCGCAGCAGTTCCTGGTGGAGTTCCTGGAGGGCGGGGCCGGGGTCGGTGCCGAGTTCGTCGCGCAGGCGGCGGCGATGGCGGTCGTAGGTCGCGAGCGCGTCCGGGGCGCCTGCGGTGGCCGTCTGGCAGCGCATCAGCTCCAGGAGGAGTTCCTCGTCGCGCGGGTGGGCGGCGGCCAGGGCGGTGAGCGGGCCGACGGCTTCCTCGCGGCGGCCGGTGCGGGCCAGGGCGAGGGCCCGGGAGCGGACGAGGGTGTGGTGGGTGGCGGCCCGTTCGGCGCGCAGTGCGCCCAGGGGGTCGCCGGGAACGGCCTCGCCGTCAGGCGCCTCGGCGCCGTCCCAGAGCGCGAGTCCGGCCTCGGCCTCGGCGAGGGCGCCCGCGTGGTCCTGGGCGCGGGACTTCTCGGTGGCTGCCGCGGTGTGCAGGAGGACGGCGCAGGCGTCGACCTGGTCCTCGCGCAGGGTGAGCCGGTATCCGGCGGGTGTGCTGGCGATGGCCTCGGTGCCGAGCTGCCGCCGGGCCCGTGAGACCAGGATCTGCAGCGCCTTCGCCGGATTCTCCGGCTGTTCCTCCGGCCACAGCCCCGCCACCAGCCGCCCGGCACTGCACCCCGTGCGCAACTCCCCCACCAACAGCGCGAGCAGCCCCCGCAGCCGGGGCGCGGTGATCTCCCGCCCCTGATGGGACACGGCCGTCAGCAACGTCAACTCGATGGTCACCGCGCCAGGTTAGTCAGCCGATCACACGACCGCCCCTGGCTGGGAACGCGAGCGGTTGCCGGGAACACCGAGGCAGGCAGCCCGAACTCGCCCGCCCCGCACCCGGTTTCGTCACGTTCTCACGCCGCCGTAGACCGCTCCCGCGCCGTGGGGAACCCCGGCGTCCGCAGCACCCGGCGCTCGGCGTCCACCGCGAAGACCTCGCAGCCCGGCAGGCCCGCCGCCCAGTCGACGCCCTCGGCGCCCATGGCGAAGGCGGCCGTGGCGACCGAGTCGGCCTCGGTCAGGGTGTCGGCCACCACCGTGAGGCTGAGCAGGCCCGTGGCCGGGCGGCCGGTGCGGCCGTCGATGATGTGGTCGCCGCGTTCGTAGCGGGCGGAGGTCGCGACCGCGCCGTCGGTGAGGTCGAGGACCGTGCACAGCCGGTCGGCGTGTTCGGGGTGGCGTACGCCCACCCGCCAGGGCCCGCCGGCGGCGACCACGTCGCCGCCGGCGTTGAGGACGAAGCGCCGGGCGCCGGCCGCCGTCAGGAGCTCGGCGGCGCGCTGCACCGACCAGCCCTTGACCACCGCGCAGGGGTCGAGGCCCCGGCCCGGCAGCCGTATGTCGAACGCGCCGGCCGTCGCGACCCGGTAGTGCTCGCACAGGTCGAGCACGGTCCGCAGATCCGCGCTCACCGCCCCCTCGGCGAGCTCGCCCCGGCCCAGCCGCGACACCTCGCTGTCGGGCTTGAACGGGCTGAACCGGGCGTCGACCTCGCGCAGCCACGCGAAGACGGCGTCCGCGGTCTCCTCGCCCACGTGCTCGTCGTCGACCCGCAGCGAGACCGGGAACCCCATGACGTGTTCGACCCTGTGCATGGTCAGCCCTTCGCGTCGATCGCGGCCTGGAGGGACTCCTTGTAGCCGTCGCTGGTGATCGTCGCACCGGACACCGTGTCGATGTCCGCGCTCTGCGCCTCCAGCGTCTCCGCGATCAGCTTCGGCACAGCCGCCGTCGTCTGCGGATGGTTCGGCTGCTGGAGCATCTTCACCGCGGAGATCTTCTCGCCCTCGAAGGTCACCTGGACCTGCACGGTGCCCTTCTCGGTGTTCACCGCCGAGCCGTCGACGGTCTGCGCCGCCGAGGCGGTGGAGGCCGAGGCGGACGGCGAGGGCGAGGCGGCGGCCGCCTCGGCGTTCGCGTCGATCGCGGCCTGGAGGGACTCCTTGTAGCCCTCGGTGGTGATCGTCGCGCCGGACACGGTGTCGATGTCCGCGCTCTGCGCCTCCAGCGTCTCCGCGATCAGCTTCGGCACAGCCGCCGTCGTCTGCGGGTGATTCGGCTGCTGGAGCATCTTCACGGCGGTGATCCTGTCGCCCTGGAAGGTCACCTGGACCTGCACGGGGCCCTTCTCGGTGGTGACCGTCGTGCCCTTGACGACGGTGCCCGACGACGAACCCGAACCCGAGGACGAGGCGGACGCCGACGGCGTCGAGGCCGCCTCCGTGGTGGACGTGCTGCCGCCGATGGACGGCTCGTAGCGCCAGATGGGGACTAGGCCCGCGATGCTGAGGACGACTACAGGTATGGCTCGCTTCACGATCTCTTCCTCATCCCGCCAGGCTGAAGCGCTCGAAGTGGGTCTGCGCCTTGGGCACGTTCAGCGCGCGGAGGCTGCCGAGCACGGCGTTCATCATCGGGGGCGGTCCGCACAGGAAGACGTCCCGGTCGGTGATGTCGGGGACCAGCCGGAGCAGCTCGGCCGGGGCCAGCTTGTCGGGCACCGGCGGGCCGGTCACCAGGTGCAGCTCGGCTCCCTTGGCGTGGGCGAGCTCGCGCAGCTCCTCGTAGAGGACGGCGTCCCGGTCGGTGGCGACGCGGTAGATGACGACCGCGTGGCCGTGCAGCTCCTCCAGGAGCGCCCGGATCGGGGTGACGCCGACACCGCCGGCGATGAGGACGGCCTCGGGGCGGGTGCGGTGCAGCGCGGTGAAGGCGCCGTAGGGGCCCTCGGCGAAGACACGCGTGCCGGCCTTCAGGTGGCGCAGGGCGGCGGTGCCGTCACCGGCGACCTTCGCGGTGAGCCGCAGGGTGCGGCCGTCGGGGGCCGCCGACAGGGAGAAGGGGTTCGCCTGCCACCAGCGGTCCTTGGTCAGGAAGCGCCACAGGAAGAACTGGCCGGCCTGGGCGGGCAGCTTGTCCAGGTCACGGCCGGTGACGTAGATCGAGACGACGTTGTCGGACTCGGGGACGACGGCCTGGATACGGAACTGGTGGCGCAGGTTGCGCCACAGCGGCAGCACCATCCGGCCCAGGACCACCGAGCCGAGGGCGACGGTCCACAGTCCGTACCAGTACGTCTTCGCGGCGTTCGACGAGGTGAACGTCGTACCGACCGCGACCTGGTGGGTGAAGGCCAGCAGCACCGCGACGTAGGTGTACAGGTGGATGAAGTGCCAGGTCTCGTAGGCCAGCCGGCGGCGGGCGTAGCGGGCCGAGACACAGCCCACCACGAGGATGATCGCGAAGGCGGTGATCGCGCGGAGCACGCCCTCGGTGGTCTCGGCGAGGTCGACGACCGTGCCGATCGGTCCCACCTCGGTGCCCTCGGCGTAGCCGAAGGCGATGAAGACGAGGTGCGCGAGCAGCGTCCACAGGATGCCGAAGCCGGTCCAGCGGTGCCAGGAGGTCAGCCGGTCCATGCCGATACGGCGGTCGAGCCACGGCAGCCGGGCCACCAGGAGCAGCTGGAAGGCCATGAACAGGGCGCCGTAGAGACCGGCGAGCCGGCCGATCACGATCAGTGCGTTGGAGGCGAACCCGGCCTGGGCGAAGAAGAGGGCGACCACGGCCACGTTCGCGGCGATCACGGCGTACAGGCCCGTGCGGGCCACCACTTTGGGCCGTATCGCCGTGGGGGG
Source organism: Streptomyces sp. NBC_00019 (assembly GCF_045041015.1). Classification (NCBI taxonomy): domain Bacteria; kingdom Bacillati; phylum Actinomycetota; class Actinomycetes; order Kitasatosporales; family Streptomycetaceae; genus Streptomyces; species Streptomyces sp. NBC_00019. Next base: position 7,967,497 of record NZ_CP108302.1, on the reverse strand, counting down.
CGCGGTGGGCGGTTTGACGGTCGTCGTCACGGACGGAGCTCCTTGATCGGGGCTTGGGTAGTCGAGCTTCGCTTGAGTGACCTGTCGATTTACTGTCGTACAACTTTCAAGTGGTTATCGATCTGGCCGCGAGGCGGCATCGGCTCTGGAGTCCGGGCCCGCGTGACGCACTATGAACGGGTGGAAAAAGTACGCCTCCTCGTCGTGGACGACGACCCGCCCATCGCCGACCTCGTGGCGACCGTCGCCCGTTACGAGGGCTGGGACGCGGTGACGGCGAACTCCGGGGAGGAGGCGCTGAGCCGTGCCGCGTCGTTCCGTCCGGACATCGTGGTCCTCGATCTCATGCTGCCCGACATCGACGGCTTCGGCGTCCTGGAGCGGCTGCGCAGCTCGGGCACGATGGTGCCCGTGGTGTTCCTCACCGCCCGGGACGCGGTCGCCGACCGGGTGGCGGGGCTGACCCGGGGCGGCGACGACTATCTGGTGAAGCCGTTCGCGGTGGAGGAGCTGATGGCCCGGCTGCGGACCGTGCTGCGACGCTCCGCGGGGCCCGGCTTCCAGCGGTCGGTGCTGCGCGTGGCCGATCTGACGATGGACGAGGACACCCGCGAGGTGCGCCGCGGCGACAAACTGCTCACGCTCACCCCGACCGAGTACGAGGTGCTGCGCTATCTCATGCGCAAGTCACCGACCGTGCTCACCAAGGCGCAGATCCTCGACCATGTGTGGGAGTACGGCTTCGGCGGCCGTTCCAACGTCGTCGAGCTGGTCGTCAGCCGGCTGCGCCGCAAGCTGGACGACACGGGTGATCCGCTGATCCACACCGTCCGGGGCTTCGGCTATGTGATCCGGCAGGCGGCGGAGTGATCCGGCGGTTCCGTCAGGCGTATCGCAGGCTCCGGCTCGGCACCCGGCTGGCGCTGGGCCTGGGCGTGCTGGCGCTGCTGGTGTTCGGCGTCGTGGGCACCGCGCTGACCACGTACATGCGGGACTATCTGTCGGCCCAGCTCAACGAGCAGCTCCAGATCGCCCAGGTCGCCCAGTCCAAGAGCATCGTGGACAACGGCTCGCTGGCGGGCAAGAAGTACTACCGCTGGTACTACGCCGTGTACGACGTGAAGGACGGCACCGCCGAGCTCCGTACCCCCGAGGACGCCACCGACCTGCCGGAGGACATCGACGACTTCACGTCCCTGGCACAGGCACAGACAACCGCCGGTACCGAGCTGCTGCGCACCGAGCACCTCAGGGGCGCGGGCGACTACCGGCTGCGGGCCTGTGAGGTCGAGCCCGGTGTGGTCCTGGTCAGCGCGGCGCCCATGGACGAGATCGACGAGACCGTGGGGCAGCTGATCACGATCCAGGTCGTCACGTTCGGTCTCGCGCTGCTGGCGCTGGTCCTGTTCGGGCGGAAGGTGCTGCGCAAGGGCCTGAAGCCGCTGAGCGACATGGCGCACACCGCGCACGGCATCTCCTCGCACAACCTCACCGACCCGGAGGCCCGGCTGCCGCTGCGCGCGGACCGCAAGGGCGGCGGCCCGGAGGTCGAGGAGCTGCGCACCGCGTTCAACACGATGCTGGAGCACATCGACGACTCGCTCGCGGTGCGCGCGGAGGCCGAGCAGCGGCTGCGCCGGTTCGTCGCGGACGCCTCGCACGAACTCCGTACGCCTTTGATGTCCGTACGGGGCTATGCGGACCTCTTCCAGTACGCCGCCGCGAACGAGCCCGAGGAGCGGGACCGGCATCTGGCGAGGCTGCGCGCGGAGGCGGCCCGGATGGGTGTCCTGCTGGACGACCTGCTGATGCTCGCCCGTCTCGACGCCGCCGAGGTGGACACCCCGCTGCGGCCCAAGGACACGGACCTGGTGGAACTGGTCCACGACGCGGCCGACGCCTTCCGCGCCGCGCACCCGGGCCGTCCGTTGACGCTGACGGAGGGCCCCGAGTCATTGGTGCTGCGCCTGGACCCGCACCGCCTCCGCCAGGTCCTGGACAACCTCCTCACCAACGCGGCCGTGCACACCCCGGCCGGCACCCCGGTGTCGGTGGCGGTCAAGGTCGTCTCCGCCCGGGCCCTGGTCCGTGTGACGGACGCGGGCCCCGGCATTCCGCCCGCCGACCAGGAGAAGGTCTTCGACCGCTTCTACCGCGTCGACAAGGCCCGCAGCCGCGACCGCGGCGGCAGTGGCCTGGGCCTGGCGGTGGCCCGCGCCCTGGTGTGGGCCCACGGCGGCACGGTGGAGGTGAGCAGCGAGCCGGGCCGGACGGTGTTCACGGTGGCGCTGCCGCTGGGGCGGGGCGGCACGGCGGACGGCTGAACGGCCAGGGCCGGGCCCGCAGGCGGTGAAATGTCACCGGACGGGCAAGTCTCGTTTGCGGAAGCCAAGTTGGCAGGCCCGGCTCTCCATGAACGGCTGGACAGATCTTCCGGGCTCCCCCAGGATGGCAGTCGCCGGGCTGTGGAGTCCGTGCCCTGGGAGGCAACCCCCGTGGTCACCTGCGCGGAGAGGCGATGCGGTCCGATCCCCAACGTTTGCTTGCCATGGCTGTTCGTCGCATCGCCCGCGCCGAGGACCGTGCGGAGGTCGTCCACGAACTCTGTGCGGTGGGCGTGGAGCACTTCGCGGACGCGGTTCTCGTCTACCTCGCGCCCTGCCCCGGCCCCTCGGACGAGCCGGAAACGGTCCCCGACCAACTCCATCTGACCGCAAGCCGGTTCCTGGAAGGCGGACAGGACCTGGCCGGCGCGATCGGCGCTCCCGTGCCGGCTCTCGCCTCGGTGGCGCACTCCGGTGTCCTGGCCGAAGTCCTGCGTGCGGGTGACACGTTGAGCCGGATCTCCCCCGCGACCGACCCGGCACTTCGCGAACTGCTGGGCCCGGCTCCCGGTCTGCCGGAGGGGCATCGCGTCCTCCTCGCACCCCTGTCCGACGCGCGGGGCGTGCTCGGCGCCGCCGTGTTCCTCCGCCGCCCCGACCGCGAGGCCTTCGACGCCGACGACGTCCTGACGGTCGGCCGGCTCTCGGCGCAGGTCGCACTCGGCGTGAGCGAGGCGACAGCCTCACCCCCGACGGCCACCGCACCCTCCACGAGCACCTCGACCGACACGGCTGACCCACCACCCACGGCCTTCGCACCCCCGACGGCCGCCTCACCTTCCACGGCTGACTCCCTCGTCTCGGCTGACCCACCACTCACGGCCTCCGCGCCCTCCACGGCTGATTCACCGGCCGCGGCTGACCCACCACCCACGGCCTCCGCACCTTCCTCCACGGCCGCCTCACCACTCCCTGCCGCCGGGACGCAAAAGCCGTCCCCACCGTCACCGACCTCCACAACCACCCCCACACCCATGCGCCGCGAGGGCGACCGGCTCCGCTTCGCCGGCGCGGCGACCCGCCGGATCGCGCGCGGCATCGACCTGGACGAGATCGTGATCGGGCTGTGCCGGGCCAGCGTGCCGACCTTCTCGGACGCGATCCTGGTCTACCTCCGCGAACCACTGCCGGTCGGCGACGAACGTCCCGTCGAACCGCTCGTCCTGCGACTGCACCGGACCGACCGGATCCCGCACGAAGAAGACGGTCTGTGGTCCGTGGACGACCCACGGCCGAAGCCGCCAGCGCTGGACGAGCTCGTCGCCGAGCGCTGCACCGTGCCGGGCGGTGGCGCGCTCGCCGAGGTGCTGCGAGGCGTACGCCCCGTCTTCACGGACTCTCCCGCGGCCCAGGCCGCCCTGCCCGAACTCCTCGGCAAGGGCAGCGAGTCGATCACCCCCGACGGACAGCACGCCATCCTCGCCCCGCTGCGCGGCCGCCGCCGGGTCATCGGCGCCGCCCTCTTCCTGCGCAGCCCCGAACGCCCCGCCTTCGAACAGGACGACCTCCTGCTCGCCGCCCAGCTCGCCACCCACAGCGCCCTCGGCATCGACAAGGCGGCCCTGTACGGCCGTGAGGCCTACATCGCCGACGAACTCCAGCGCGCCATGCTCCCCGAGACCCTGCCCCGCCCGACCGGCGTCCGCCTGGCGTCCCGCTACCTCCCGGCCGCCGAGACCGCCCGCGTCGGCGGCGACTGGTACGACGCGATCCCCCTGCCGGGCAGCCGCGTGGCGCTGGTCGTCGGCGATGTCATGGGCCACTCCATGACCTCCGCCGCGGTCATGGGCCAGCTGCGCACGACAGCCCAGACGCTCGCCGGTCTCGACATGCCGCCGCAGGAAGTGCTGCACCACCTCGACGAGCAGGCCCAGCGCCTGGGCGCCGACCGCATGGCGACCTGCCTCTACGCCGTCTACGACCCCGTCGCGCACCGCATCACCATCGCCAACGCCGGCCACCCGCCGCCCATCCTGGTGCACCTGGGCGGCCGCACCGAGGTGCTGCGGGTGCCTCCGGGCGCCCCCATCGGGGTCGGCGGCGTGGCCTTCGAAGCCGTGGAGCTGGACGCACCGGCCGACGCCACCCTGCTCCTCTACACGGACGGGCTCGTCGAGTCACGCCTGCGGGACGTGTGGACCGGTATCGAGCAGCTGCGCGAGAAGCTTGCCGCGACCGCGCGGTTGACCGGCCCCGATCGTCCGCCGCCGCTGGAGGAGCTGTGCGACGAGGTGCTCGACATGCTCGGACCGGGCGACCGGGACGACGACATCGCGCTGCTCGCCGCCCGCTTCGAGGGGATCGCGCCCAGTGATGTGGCGTACTGGTTCCTGGAGCCGTCGGAGGCGACACCCGGCCGGGCCCGCCGGCTGGTCCGGCGCACGCTGTCCCGCTGGGGGCTGGAGGAGCTGAGCGACTCCGCGGAACTGCTGGTCAGCGAGGTCGTCACCAATGCCGTGCGGTACGCGTCCCGGCCCATCACCGTGCGGCTGCTGCGCACCCACGTCCTGCGCTGCGAGGTCACCGACGACGAGCCCCGGCTCCCGGTGCTCGGGCAGGCGCGGGCCACGGACGAGGGCGGGCGGGGCCTGTACCTGGTGAACCGGGTGGCCCGGCGCTGGGGAGCGTCCCGGCTGAGCACCGGCAAGGTCGTCTGGTTCGAGCTCGACCGGCCGTGACCGGGTCCGTCACGGCAACGGCAGCTCCGTCCAGATGATCTTCCCCTCGGGGGTGTACCGCGTCCCCCACCGCTCGGTGAGCTGGGCGACGAGGAACAGGCCGCGGCCGCCCTCGTCCTCGTTCTTCGCACGGCGCAGTCGCGGGGACGTGCTGCTGCCGTCGGAGACCTCGCAGATCAGGGCGCGGTCGCGGAGCAGCCGGAGCCGGACCGGGCCGGTGGCGTGCCGGATGGCGTTGGTGACCAGTTCGCTGGCGACGAGTTCGACGGTGAACGACAGCTCCTCCAGGCCCCAGGCCGCGAGCTGTTCGGTGACCGCCGCGCGGAAGCGGGAGACGGCCGCCGGGTCGCTGGGCACGTCCCACTGGGCGACCCGGTCGGAGTCCAGGGCGTGCGTACGGGCCACCAGCAGGGCCACGTCGTCGCTCGGCCGGGCCGGCAGCAGCGCGTCCAGGACCGCCTCGCAGGTCTCTTCCGGCGGCCGCCCGGCCTGGGCGAGGACGGCGCCCAGCCGCTGCATCCCGGCGTCGATGTCCCGGTGCCGGTCCTCGATCAACCCGTCGGTGTAGAGCACCAGTTGGCTGCCCTCCGCCAGCTCCAGCTCGACGGTCTCGAAGGGCATCCCGCCGAGCCCGAGCGGCGGCGCGGACGGCAGGTCGACGAAGGTCACCGTGCCGTCGGGGTCGACGACCGCGGGCAGCGGGTGCCCGGCGCGGGACAGAGTGCAGCGCCGGGACACCGGGTCGTAGACGGCGTAGAGACAGGTCGCCCCGACGATCCCGGAGTCCGGGCTGTTCTCCGCCGCCCAGCCCTCGCCCCGGTCGAGGCGGCCGACGAGGTCGTCGAGGTGGGTGAGGAGGTCGTCGGGCGGCAGGTCGAGGGAGCAGAAGTTGTGGACGGCGGTGCGCAGCCGGCCCATCGTGGCGGCCGCGTGCAGTCCGTGGCCCACGACGTCCCCGACCACGAGCGCGACCCGCGCGCCGGAGAGCGGGATGACGTCGAACCAGTCGCCGCCGACGCCGGCCTGGGCCGGCAGATAGCGGTAGGCGACCTCGACGGCGCTCTGCTCGGACCGGCCCCGCGGCAGCAGGCTGCGCTGGAGGGCGAGCGCGGTGTTGTGCTCGCGGGTGTAGCGGCGGGCGTTGTCGATGCAGATCGCCGCGCGGCCGGCCAGTTCCTGGGCGAGGGAGAGGTCGTCGTCCTCGAAGGGGGCGGTCTTCTCGGCGCGGTAGAAGCTGACCAGGCCGAGGGTCTCCCCGCGGGCCCGCAGCGGCACCGTGACCAGGGAGTGGATGCCGGCCGCGAGGATCCGCTCGCCCCTGGCCGGGTCGTGGGCGAGCCAGCCATCGGCGGCGGCGAGCACGGGTTCGAGCATCGACTGCCGGGCCTCCAGACCGCGGGCCTGCGGAGCGGACGGGGCGTACCGCACGAGGTCACCGACCGGGTGCAGATGCGATTCCTCATGTACGGCGCCCAGGGCGACCCGCCGCAGCGGGGTGTCCGCGCCCAGCGGCCCCGGCTCCTCACCGTGCAGCACCCCGTCCGGCAGGTCCACGGCGACGAAGTCGGCGAACCGGGGGACGGTCACCTCCGCGAGTTCCTCCGCGGTGCGGGTGACGTCGAGAGTGGTGCCGATCCGCACGCCCGCGTCGTGCAGGAACTCCAGCCGCCGGCGCGCGAGCAGGGCCAGCCGTCCGACACCGGGCTCACCGAGGAGAAGGAGCCGGACGTCGATACCTGCGGCACCCATGCCGGAGGCGTCGCTGCCGCGCTCGGTGGCGACGGACGTCCCGGGCCGGACCGGCGTCCGGGCAGCGACGCCCACGGCTGTATCCACTCCGACAGCCGAGTCCGTCGCGGCGGGCGCCCCGGTCTCACCCTGCGCGCCCCTCTCCACTTCGGCAGGTGTCGGTACGACCGTCCGCAGCCCGGCGGATCTCGCTGCGGGTCGGGCCGGTGCCGGGGAGGGGGCCGGCGCCGGCCCGGGTGGGACGGTCGGTTGCGGGAGGGCCCGGGTCGGGGTGACCGGAGCGGCCGGTGCGCTGAGGCAGACCTGGCGCACGTGCGGGCTGCCGACGATGCGGGCCTCGACGACGACGCCCGTCTCGCCCGCCGCGCCCCGGACCTGACGGCGCAGCAGGGTGGCGGTGCGGCCGCCGGAGAGGGTCACCTCGTCGAGGGTGCGGTGCGGGGAGGCGAGGAGTTCCTCGGCCTTCTCGCGCAGCACGGCCCGGTCGACGGGGCCGAGTTCGTCCCCGTCCGGTCGCCCCGGCTGCCGCCACTGTGTCGACGCCCGGGCGGTGGCCCGCCGGTACGCGGCGAGAACCGCCCGCTCGCGTTCCGTGGCCACCTCCAGCATCCGCCCCTCGATGGCTTGGGCGGCCTCACGGACCAGCCGCAGCATGGCGGGGTCGCCCTCGTCGCGCAGACAGGTGAGGTCGAGGACGGCCTCGATGCGTCCGCTGAGCGGGTTGCGGACGGGCGCGCCGGCGCAGGCGAAGGGCTGGAGACAGTCGGCGAAGTGCTCACGGCCGACGACGTAGACGGGGTTGCGTTCGGCGAGCGCGGTGCCGACGCCATTGGTGCCCACGAACCGTTCGGAGGCGTCGTAGCCGGGGGCGAAGTTCACCTCGTCGAGGCGGTCGCACAGCTGTCGTCCGCCGCCGAGCCGCTGGACCATGCGGCCCTCTCCGTCGCACAGCGCGATGGTCATGCCGGCCTCGGAGAGCGAGGCGGCGAGGTTCTTCAGGACCGGCTCGGCCGCGTGCAGGAACGGGTCGTCCAGGGTGAGGTCCGGCGCGTAGGGGACTTGGAGGCGGTCCGGTTCCAGCCCTACGGACCTGCACCGCTTCCAGGAGTCGAGCACGGAACCCCGGACGTCCGCGTCCACTGGGACGCCGGCCAGAAATCGTTCGTGGGCATCGACGAGCCCGCCGATGTCGTCCCAGGCGACGGACAACAGGATCACTTCCCTACCCGGAGACGGGCCCGGTGGCGCGCCGCCGTTCGGCTCGCCCCCGGCGGAGTCCTCCCAGTCGTTTGTCACCCTAGACCCTTTGTGATACCGATCACAACAAAGTCCCGAAGTGCCCCGGAGGCACCTTTCATCCACATGTTCGACCGCGCTCCTTCGCGTTCGATCAGAGGCGGGACTCGACCCCCAATCGGGTCGTCGCCTCCATGAGATCGACGGTGAACGGGTGCCGCGGCTCGGCCAGGACCCGCCGGGCCGAGCCCTGTTCGACGAGCGCCCCCGCGTCCAGGACGGCGATGCGGTCGGCGAGGCGCGCGGTGTCCAGGTCATGGGTGATGAGGACGAGGGCGAGGTCGTCACCACCACCGTCCCGGACGAGGCCCACGAGGAGGTCCAGAAGGGCACGGCGGCTGACCGTGTCGAGCCCGGAGGTGATCTCGTCGCAGATCAGCACCCGGGGCCGGGCGAGAAGAGCGCGCGCCAGGGCCGCGCGCTGGAGTTCGCCTCCGGAGAGCTCGCCGGGGCGCCGGGGCGCGAGCCCCTCCGGGAGCCCGAGGTCCACGAGAGCCCGAAGGGCCTCCTCCCGCGCCTCCCGCTCGCCGCTGCCCCGCAGCCGGACGGCGGTGCGGGCGACCTGGTCCAGCACGGGCCGGTGCTCGTCGAAGGCGGCACGGGCGTCCTGGAAGACGTACTGCACGGCCGCCAACTGCCCCCGGCCGCGGCGGCGCAGACTGCGCGGCAGGGCCGAACCGTCGAGCAGGACCTCCCCCGCGAAGTCACGGTGGAGGCCCGCCAGACAGCGCGCGAGGGTGGTCTTGCCGCTGCCGGAACGGCCCACGACGGCAAGGCACTCGCCCGCGCGCAGCGTGAGCCGCGGGGCGCGCAGCACCGTGGTGGTGCCGTGTACGGCGGCGAGGTCCCGGACCTCCAGGACGGGCCGCCCGTCCACGGCGTCCCGGACGGGGACCCGCCGCTCGTCGAGGAGCCGCCGCGTCCACGCGTGCCGGGGAGCGCGCCACAGTCGCTCGACGGGCCCCGACTCCACGACCCGGCCTTCCCGCATGACGAGGACCTCGTCGGCGAGGGCGCGCACGACGTCGAGGTCATGGCTGAGCAGCACGACCGCGATACCGCGCGCGGCCACCGCCGCGAGCTGCTCGACGACACGGCTCTTGGTGAGGGCGTCCTGCCCGGTGGTGGGCTCGTCGGCGACGACGACCCGGGCGCCCAGGAGCAGGGCCTGGGCGAGGACGACACGCTGCTGCTGACCGCCGGAGAGCTGATGCGGATGCCGCCGCAAGAGGGCTCCCGCGTCCGGGAGCTGGGCGTCGGACAGCGCCCGCAGGACGCGCTCGCGGGCCGCCGCGCGGCGTTCGGCCCGGGGCAGGTGCCGGACCTGGGCGCGGGCGATGTCGTACAGCAGCGCGCCGACGCGGCGGGCGGGGTTGAGGACGGCCGCGGGATGCTGCGGCACGTATCCCACCGGGCCGTCCGCGGTCAGCCGTACGTCGCCCGAGACGCGTGCTCCGGCCGGATACTCCCCCAGCAGCGCCAGCCCGGTCGTGGTCTTGCCGCTGCCGGAGGCGCCGACGAGTGCGGTGACCTTGCCGGGCCGCACCCGCAGGTTGACCCCGTCGACGATGGCGCGGCCGTCGATCTCGACGCGCAGCTCACGGATCTCGGCGACGATGTCGCTCACGAACGCCTGCCCTTCTTCTCCAGCGCGGCGTCGAAGAGCAGGTTGACGCCTGTCGTCAGGGCCACGATCAGCAGCGCGGGCACGACGACGGCCCACGGCTGCACGAACAGGCCGGTGCGGTTGCGGTCGACCATGACCGCCCAGTCGGCGGCGTCCGGCGCGACGCCGACGCCGAGGAACGCGGCCGTGGACACCAGGTAGAGCACGCCGGTCAGCCGGATCCCGGCGTCGGCGGCGAGGGTGCGCAGGGCGGAGCGGCCGACGTACCCGACGGCGATGCGCCACCACGTCTCCCCCTGCATCCGCAGCGCCTCGACCTCGGGCCGCGCCGCCGCCTCCCCCGCCGCGGCCCGCACGATCCGCGCCGCGTCGGGCACGTTGACGAGCGCGACGAGCAGCGCGAGTCCGACGGCACCGGGCGAGAACACCGAGGCCACGAGCAGGATCAGCAGCAGTGACGGTACGGCGAGCAGCACGTCCAGCGGCCGCATGAGCAGCTCCTCCAGCCGGCGGAGGTGGGTGAGCGCGCTGACGAGTCCGACGGGTACGGCGACCAGGTAGGCGAGTGCGGTCGCGGCGAGAGCGGTGACGACGACCGTACGTCCGCCGTGCAGCACCTGCTGCCACACGTCCCGTCCCACGAAGTCGGTGCCGAGCCAGTGGCCGTCGCCGAGGGTGAAGGAGGGGGCGCGGGGGCCGGGGTCGCCGACGAAGAGGGGGCCGAGCAGGGCGAGTACGAGGGGTACGGCGAGGATCGCCAGGCCCAGTGCGAAGCGACCGCGTCTCACGCCGCCACCGCCGCTCTCGGGGTGAGCCGATGGGCCACCAGATCGGCCCCCAGGTTGAGTACGACCGTCAGCACCCCGAACACCACCGCCAGCCCTTGCACGACCGGCACATCGCGCTCGGCGACGGCGTTCAGCAGGACCGTCCCGAGTCCGGGGATCACGAAGAGCGCCTCGACCACGATCACCCCGCACAGCAACCAGTCGACGGTACGGGCGAGTTGCTGGACCGCCGGGGCCGAGGCGTTGGGCAGGGCGTGGAGATAGCGGACGCGGGCGCCGGAGACGCCGTAGCGGCGGGCATGGGCGGCGTAGGGGGAGGCGAGGGCGTCGACCATGCCGGCCCGCACCAGGCGGGACAGGGAGCACACTGGGCGGGCGAGGAGGACGAGGACCGGGAGGACCAACGCGGCCGGATGGGCGAGCAGGTCGGTGCCGTAGCCCAGCGCGGTCGGCGGCAGCCAGGCGAGCTTCAGTGCGAGGACCGTCACCAGCAGGACCCCGAGGGCGAACTCGGGGACGGCGTACACCGCGAGGGTCACCGAGCTGACCAGCCGGTCGACGAGCCGTCCCTCGTGGCGGGCGGCGAGGACGCCGAGGCCGAAGCCGACCGGGACGAGGAGGGCGAGCGTGAGCGCGGCCAGCAGCAGGGTCGGGCCGAAGCCGTCGCCGATGTACTGCGTGACCGGGCGGCCGGAGGCCAGGGAGACGCCGAAGTCGCCGTGCAGCAGGCCCGTCGCCCAGTCCGCCAGACGTTCGTACGCCGGCCGGTCCAGGTCCATCGCCTCGCGGATGGCGGCGATGCGCGCCGGGTCGGGCTGGTCGCCCGCGAGGGCCACCGCCGCGTCGCCCGGCAGCGCCTCGGTGAGCGCGAAGACCAGCAGCACGACGGCCACGGTCTGTGCCACGCCGAGGAGGAGCCGCCGGGCGACGAAGGAACGGAGTCCCGTCACGCGAGCCACACCTTGTCGAAGCGCGCCCAGTCGAGGGTGTTGGCGGGCGCCTTGGTCTCCACTCCCTTCACCGTGCGGCCCGTTCCGATGATCCAGTCGGCGAACCCCCAGATGAGGAAGCCGCCCTCGGTGTACAACCGGCGCTGCATCCGCTCGTAGACGGCGGCCCGTTCGGCCTTGTCGCGGGTGGACTGCGCCCGCTCGTACAGCGCGTCGAAGTCCTTGTGCCGCCACTTGGTGGCGTTGGTGGTGGAGTCCGTGAGCAGCCGCTGTGAGATGTGGGCCTCGATGGGCATCGCGCCGGAGCGGTAGCAGGACAGGGTGCCGGAGTCGAGGATGTCGCTCCAGTAGGAGTCCTTGCTGCCCATCTTCACGTCGACGGTGACGCCCGCCTTGGCGGCCTGGTCGCGGAAGATGCTGGCGGCCTCGGTGAACCCGGCGGCGACGGCCGAGGTGTCGAGGCTGACCTTGAGCTTCTCGGCGCCGGCCTTCTTCAGCAGGGCGCGGGCCTTGTCGAGGTCCTGCTCGCGCTGGGGCAGATCGGCGGCGTAGTACTCGTAGCCCTTGCCGAACAGGTCGTTGCCGACCACGCCCGCCCCGGACAGTGCGCCGTCGACGAGTTCCTTGCGGTCGGCGATGAGGAAGAACGCCTCGCGCACCCGCTTGTCGTCGAAGGGGGCCCGGTCGGTCTTCATGCAGAACGCCTGCATGGCGCTGTTGCGCAGCCGCACGATCTCGATCTGGCCCTTGCCCTCGTGGGCGCGGGCGGTGGTGGGGTTGAGCTCGTGGGCGTACTCGACCTGGCCGCCGAGCAGGGCGTTGACGCGGGCGGACTCCTCGTTGGCGACGACGAACTCGAGCTCGTCGAGATGCGGGGCGCCCTCCCAGTAGCCGTCGTAGCGGCGGAGGACGGCGGAGCGGCCCGGGGCGAAGGAGACGAAGCGGAAGGGGCCGGAGCCGACCGGCTTCGTGTCGAAGTCGGTGGCGTTCTCGGGGACGATGTACGCGCCGAACGCGGCCAGGATGTTGGGGAATTCGGCGGTGGGCCGCTTGAGCACGAACTCGATGCCGCGCTCCGACGTGGCGCGGCTCGCGTCGAGGTCGATGGGTTCCAGGGACGCCTTGGCGCGGAAGGTCTGCTTCGGGTCGGCTATGCGGCGGTAGCTGTGGAGGACGTCCTTGGCGGTGACCGGGCTGCCGTCGTGGAAGGTGGCCTCGCGGAGGGTGACCTGCCAGCGGTCCAGGGTCTTGTTGGACTCCCACTCGGTGGCGAGGCGGGGTTGGGCGGAGAGGTCGGCGCCGTAGTCGGCGAGCTTGTCGTAGAGGGCCTTGGCGCGGGCGACGTCGGCGAACAGGTTGGCCAGGTGCGGGTCGAGGGTCTCGCTCGCACCCCCGCCGGCGAACGCGGCGCGCAGTCGTCCGCCGCGTCTGGGCGTGCCTCCGCTGCCGCTGTCCGCCTTGTCGTCGGCGCCGCTTCCGCAGCCCACAAGGGCGAGGGCGGCGGCGCTCGAGGTGGCGGCGAGGAAGCCGCGTCGGCGCAGGCCGGGAAAACGTTCGTCGTACATGACTGTCCTTCAGATGTGGGGTCGGCGAATGGTGTTGAGGAGGAAGCGGCCGGTCACGCGTTGCTCTTCTCCCGCTCGGGCGCCGCGGGGGCCGGCAGTGTCCCGCTCCGGTTCAGCCACGCCAGTCCGCCCGCCGAGGTCAGTCCGAGCAGGGCACAGCACGCCCACGGCAGCCAGGCGTGGCCGCCGCGCTCCCCGGCGTCCATGGCCCAGCCGACGGCGGTGTTGCCGAGGGCGGCGGCGACGCCCGAGACGACGTAGAAGATCCCGAAGTACGTACCGGTCAGCTCGGGTCGGCCGAAGCGGGGGATCAGCTCCATCACGAACGGGGAGGCGATCATGAGCCCGAGGGAGAGCAGCAGCGCGCCGGCCAGGACGGACCCGGCACCCGGCACCCGGCATGACGGCCTGCGGCAGGAATGCCAGCCCCGTCACGGCGAGCCCGGTCGCGATCCAACGCCCCCTGTAGCCACGGGACTTGAGGGCCCGCGTGATCCGCAGTTGCAGTGCGAGACTGGCCAGTGTGCCGACGAGGAAGACGAGGCCCGCCGCGCCGTCCCAGCCGGTCGCCGCACGCGCCCCGGCGGGCAGCAGCAGATAGAGCTGGTTCTCCAGGGTGAACATGCCGACCATGGCGAAGGCGAAGGCCAGGAAGGCCCGGTTGCCGACGACTTCACGCCAGTCCGCGAGTACGCTGCCGCCCGCCGGTTCGACCTTCCGCGCGGGCAGGACGGCGGCCTGCGCCACGGTGAGCACCGCGAAGATGCCGGCGGCGGTGAGCGCGGACGCACGGAAGCCGACCAGCAGCAGCGCGCTGCCCAGCAGCGGACCGATCAGCGCACCGGTGGTCGCGAAGACGTTGAACAGCGCGAACGTCTCCGCCTTCCGTTCCCCTGCCTCGTGCGCGAGATACGCCCGCACCGCCGGGTTGAACAGCGCCCCCGCGACCCCGCTGAGCACGGACGCCGCGAGCAGCACCGCCAGCCCGTCGCCGAGCGCGAACAGCGCGAACCCGACCGCCCGCAGGGCGCAGCCGGCGATGATCACGCCGCGTGCGCCGAGCCGGTCGGAGGCCGAGCCGCCGATGAGGAACAAGCCCTGCTGGCTGAGGTTGCGCACCCCGAGGACGACGCCGACGACGGCCGCCGACATGCCCAGGTTCTCGCCGAGATGGGTGGCGAGGTAGGGGACGAGGAGGTAGAAGCCGGTGTTGACACCGAGCTGGTTGACCAGCAGGAGCCGCACCGCGAACGGAAGACTCCGCACCTCATGCCACGTCTTCAATCGGTCCCGCCCCCTCGATGACCACCGGCTCGACGCGACACACGCTATCGATAATCATTTTCATATACCAGTCACAAAATGACCACGCACAAGGAAGGAGAGACGAGAAGGAGGGAGAGACGAGGTGGAGGCGGGCTGTCAGCCCCGCGGCGGCCGACCGCAGCTTTGGCGGACGATGACCTCGACGGGGATCAGCGGCTCGACCCGCTCCTCGGTCCGCCCGTCGATCCGGTCCAGCAGGAGCCGCAGCGAACGCCTGCCGATCGCTGCGAAGTCGGTGCGTACGGTGGTGAGCGGCGGCAGCAGATGGGCCGCCTCGGGGATGTCGTCGTACCCGACGACACTCACGTCCTCGGGGACCCGGCGCCCCGCCTCGTGGAGGGCGTGCAGCAGACCGAGGGCCATCTGGTCGTTGGAGGCGAACACGGCGGTGACGTCCGGGCGCCGGGCCAGCCGCCGGCCGAGTTCGTACCCGGAGTCCGCGCTCCAGTCGCCGATGAGCAGCTCGGGCACCCCGGCGCCCGCCGCCCTCAGGGTGTCCCGCCAGCTGATGAGGCGCTCGTCGGCGGAGGTCCAGCCGGTGGGCCCGGCGATGTGCCACACGGTGGGGTGTCCGAGGCACAGCAGGTGCTCGACGGCCTTGCGGGCGCCGTTGCGGGAGTCGGCGGAAGCCAGCGGCGTGCCGCCCCTGATCTCGTTCTCCAGGACCACCAGCGGGGTGTCGAGGTGGGTGTCGGCCAGCGCCTGCCCCACCCGGTGCTGCGGCGCGATGGCGATGACGCCGTCCGCCCCCTCGGCCGACAGCCGGTCCACGGCCTCGGCGACCGTGGCGTGATCGGCCGTGTCGTCCAGGGCCATGGAACTCAGCAGGTAACCGGCCTTCTGGGCGGCGGTGTTGATGGCGGTCAGAGTGCTGGCGGGCCCGTAGCGGGCGGCGTCGAAGGAGATGACCCCGAGCATCCGCGTCCGTCCGCTGGCCAACGACCGCGCACTGCGACTGGGCCGGTACCCGAGACTCCGCATGGCGGCCTGCACGGCCTCACGCGTCTCGGGCCGGACGGCCGGGTTGTCGTTCAGCACCCGCGAAACGGTCTGCTTGGACACCCCGGCCAGCCGCGCCACGTCGTCCATGACCGGCCGCGCACCCGCGAAGTTGCGTCGACTGCGCCCTTTGGGGGCGGGAGCGTCGGCGGCGCGAGGGTTCATCGCGGGTGCTTCCTCAGCATCTCTTCGGGGGCTGGGTGGGCCCCAGCATAGGTCGCAGGCCCAGCCCGACGCCCCCAGGGGCGCGGGGCTGTGTCAATTTGCGGCTCCGCCGCGTGGGCGCGACCAGCCCCCACGCACCCGCAGCCGACACGTCACCCCACAGCCCTACGGCGAACAGTCACCAGCTCCACCCGCTCGATGTCCGCCCTCCCCCAGCCGTCCCCGGCCTCCGGCGGAACGTACACGTCGGCGCCCTCGAATCCGGGAAGCACCCGCAGGCGCAGCGGCCCCGCCGGGATCCGGTCCAGCCCGATGTCCCACACCCGCCCCGAGAAGAACTGGTCGGCGACAAGGGTGTCCCCCACGTAGGCGCGCCCCACGTCCCCGGCCCAATGGATACGCAGCAGCGTCCCCGGCGGCACCTCCTTCGGCAGGTCGACCCGGTACTCGGCGGCTGCCGTGTCGAAGTACTTGTCGGCCGGCGCACTGGCCCGCCCCTGCACCCCCATGGCGGGCTCGGGCGCGGGACCGGCGGGCCTGAGGAGCGTGACCGACGCTTCACCCGCGCCGGCACCGTCCGCCGGCAAGGTGTACCGGGTGAACACCCCGTCCGGCGCCCCCTCCCGGACGGGCGGCGCGGGGAACACGGCGTACGAGGGCCGCTCCACGGCGCTGTGCAGCCGTACCTCACCCCGGTCGAAGACCACACCGGCGTCGGCCAGCACCAGCCGCTCGGCACCCCACATCTCCCCCCGGTAGGCGGTCCGTGCCGTGGCCGCGTCCAGCACCAGCAGCCCGACGCGGCCGCCCGTCGCCGTCTCCACCTCGACCAGGGCGTCGGTACCGGGCCGCAGACCGGTGACCAGTACCCGGCCGCCGGTGTGCGTGACCTCCGCGGACGGTGTGCTCAGTGAGCCCACCGTGCCCTCGTCCAGAGCGAGTTCGGGCGCGATCCCCGCCACCGCGGCGAGCACCAGCACGGTACGACCGCCGTCCTGGACCGTGCACACCGGCTGCGCCGTCGCCCACTCCACCCGCAGCCCGGCCACGTCGAGCCGCAGCGGCCAGCAGAAGGTGGCCCCCGACGGGACGGTCACGGGAGCGCTCGGGAGGCTCACCGAGCCGCCCTCGGGGAACTCCACCGTGAAGGACGTTCCCGGATGATCCGGCAACGGTCCGTGGGGCTGGTGGTTGTTGACGAACAGGAATCCCGAACCGCCGTCACCGCGCACGGCCCAGCGCAATGTGTCCCGGTCGTCCTGCCCCCGCGGCCGTGCCGAGGGCAGCACCGACTCCATCGGCGCGATCAGATGCCCGAAGTCGGCCAACAGCAGGTGCTGGAGCCGGAGTTCGTCGTACGTGGCCCGGTACTGCCCGTATTCGCCGAGCGGTGCCTGGAAGTCGTACGTCAGGACGGGCAGGTCGTTCGGGTAGCCGGTGGCGTGGGACTCCTGGAGCGAGGTCAGTTCGCCCGCGGGATTCGTGCCGCCGTGGAACATGTAGTACCCCTGCCACGCCGAGCCGCACCCGATCTTGGTGAGCCCGAGCGCGGCGATGTCGGCGGCGTCCACGCGCGGGCGCCGATGATAGGAGACGGCCATGCCGCCGCCCAACTCGCAGGTGGCCCAGGGGAATCGGTCCGCACTGGCGTCCGGGGCGCTGCCGCGGACGTGCACCGGGCGCAGGTCGGAGCCGATGCCCTCGTCGTCGCGCTGGTGGGTGAAGAAGAAGTGCTTGCGGCAGGTGTCGGGCCAGCCGCCGTCGGCCTCGGTCCAGAAGGTCTCGGTGTAGCCGCCGTACAGCGGGAGCAGTTCGTCGGGCGGGAGCTGGACACCGCCCCAGGCGGTCGACGTCCACAGCGGGGCGCTCAGGCCGGCCTTCTGGGCCATGCGCTTGAGGGTGAGCAGGTGGCCGGGCTGGTCGTAGAGCTCGTTCTCGATCTGGACGGCGACGATCGGGCCGCCGTTCGCCCGGTCGAGACCCCGCAGCTGCTCGGCGACGGCCTCGAACCAAGCGCCCACCGCCTCCAGATAGACCGGGTCGTCGGTACGCGGCACGCAGTCGCGGGCCGACACCCAGTCCGGCAGGCCGCCGTTGCGGACCTCGGCGTGCACCCAGGGGCCGATACGGGGGATGAAGTCCAGGCCGTGGCGGGCGCAGAGTTCGGCGAAGCGGCGCAGGTCGCGGTCGCCGTCGAAGCGGACGCGGCCCTCGGTCTCCTCGTGGTGGATCCAGATGACGTAGCTGGCGACGACGGTGACACCGCCGGCCTTCATCTTGAGGAGTTCCTCCTCCCACTCCCCGGCCGGGTAGCGGGTGTAGTGGAACTCTCCGGAGACCGGGAACCAGGGACGCCCGCCGCGGGTGAGGTAGCGGCTGGTGACCTCGATGGGGTCGGGCACGCCCGGCGCGTCGGCGAAGGGGAGATGCCCGGTGAGCGGGGGCCCGGAGGGCGCGGGAACGCGCAGGCGGTGCGGCATCAGAAATTCTCCGGGCCGAGGTCGGGGGTGTCGGTGAGATGGGCGGTCGTGCCGGTGGTGGCGTGCAGTTCGAACAGGACCAGTTCGTTGGTGCCGGGGCGCAGGACCGGGGCGGGCACGTACAGGGTGTGCTGGGGGCCGCGGTTCCAGTAGCGGCCGAGGTGGAAGCCGTTGACCCAGGCCTGGCCCTTGGTCCAGCCGGGCAGGGCGAGGAAGGCGTCGGCCGGTTCCGCCACCTTGAAGGTGCCGCGGTGGAAGGCGGGTACGGCGTCCGTGGTGGCGTCCGACGGGGTGAAGGGCACGGCCGTGAGGTCGGTCAGGGGCAGTGGGTGGTTGTCCCAGGCGCGCAGGACGGTGCCGTTGAAGGAGACCGGACCGAGCAGGCCCTTGGGGGCGCCGATGCGGGGGCCGTAGTTGACGCCGCCCATGTTCTCCACGAGCACGTCCAGCGTGGCGCCGGGGCGGGGCACGAGGACGGGCAGGGCCTCGTCGTGGTGGCGGCGTTCGAGTACGCCGACGGGGGCGCCGTCCAGGAAGACCTGAGCGCGGTCGCCGACGCCGCCCGCGAAGTGCAGCAGGCCCTGGCCGGCCGTGGGGACGGTGGTCCGGTAGAGCGCGTATCCGGAGCTGAGGCCCAACTCGTCCATCATCGCGGGGTCTTCGGTGCGCAGCGGGTCGGCGAGGGTGCCGGCGTGCGGGAGCAGTGCGGCGCGATGGGTCAACTCGACGGTGTCCGAAGGGAGTTTGGGGCCCGGGGCCGGGACCGGTTCGTCGGGGACGGGTGCGTGGCGGGCGATGACCTCGCGGAAGGCGTGGTACTTGGGGCCGGGGTCGCCGGACTCGGTGAGCGGGGCGTCGTAGTCGTAGGAGGTGACGGTGGGTTCGTAGGCGTGCTTGTGGTTGGCGCCGTTGCTGAAACCGAAGTTGGTGCCGCCGTGGAACATGTAGATGTTGACGGAGGCGCCCGCCGAGAGCAGCCGGTCCAGGTCTGCGGCGGCGTCGGCCGCGTCCCGGGTGTGGTGCGGGCCGCCCCAGTGGTCGAACCAGCCGATCCAGAACTCCGCGCACATCAGCGGGTCCTCGGGCCGGTGCGCACGGTACTGGTCCAGTGCGGCGTCGACCCGGCCGCCGAAGGTGCCGGCGGCCAGGACCCCGGGGAGGCTGCCGGCGGCCAGGTGCTCGGGGTCGGCCTGGTCGCAGGTGAAGAGGAACTCCTCTACACCCCTGTTCCGGAAGGCCTGTTCGAGGTGTTTCAGATAGGCGCTGTCGTCGCCGTAGGCGCCGTACTCGTTCTCCACCTGGACGGCGATGACGGGACCGCCCGCCTCGGCCATGTGGGGCAGCAGCGGGGGCAGCAGCAGGTCGAGGTAGCGGTCGACGGCGCCGGTGAAGCGGGGGTCGGAGCTGCGCAGCCGGATGTCCGGGTCCGAGGTGAGCCAGCCGGGCAGACCGCCGCCGTCCCACTCGGCGCAGATGAACGGGCCGGGCCGGAGCAGGACGTGCAGCCCTTCGTCCTTGGCGAGGCTCAGATAGCGGGGCAGGTCGAGGAATCCGTCCAGGTCCAGCTCGCCCTCCGGATCGGGCTGGTGAAAGTTCCACGGCACATAGGTCTCGACGGTGTTGAGGCCCATCAGTCGGGCCTTGCGCAGCCGGTCGGCCCACTGGTCGGGGTGGACGCGGAAGTAGTGCATGGCGCCGGAGAGGATGCGGAACGGCTTGCCGTGGAGCTGGAAACCGTCGGACGTCGTCGTCAGTGCGGGCATGCGGGTGTTCCCCTTCAGTGCGAGCGGGATGGAGTACTGCGGATCAGCCAGAGGGTCGCGGCCAGGCAGAGCGCCGAAACCCCTCCGAGCAGCAGCGGTACGGCCTTGATGCCGGACCACTCGATGACCTTGCCGAGTGCCGGTCCGGCCACCACTCCGCCGGCCATCGAGGCCGCGATGACCAGGGCTCCGGCCCGGCGGGCCTGCGGGGCGGCCTTGTGGAGCCAGGGCAGTCCGGTGGGGAAGATCGG
This sequence comes from Streptomyces sp. NBC_00019, assembly GCF_045041015.1. Taxonomy (NCBI): domain Bacteria; kingdom Bacillati; phylum Actinomycetota; class Actinomycetes; order Kitasatosporales; family Streptomycetaceae; genus Streptomyces; species Streptomyces sp. NBC_00019. The sequence goes on along the minus strand of NZ_CP108302.1, from coordinate 7,947,476 downwards.
CGCGATGAACAGACCGACGCCGGCATAGGCGTAGGGCGCCAACTCGCTGATGGACGCGAGCAGGAGACAGACCGTCATTCCGGCGCACGAGACGGTGATGATCGTCTGCGCCGAGAAGCGCAGTGCGAGGGGCGCGACCAGGAACCGGCCCACGGTCATCATCAGCCAGTACACGGAGGTGGCGGTGGCGGCGACCCCGGCGCCGTAGCCGACGGTCTCCAGGTGGGTGGGCTCCCAGCCGCCGACGCCGGCCTCGATGCCGACGTGCAGGACGTACAGCGCGACGAACACGGCGAGTACCGAGCCGAGGCTGCGGCCGAGGACGCCACCGGAGTCGGGGACCGTGCCGGACGGCTGCGGTGCCTTGTCCCGTACGCCCTTCAGGCACCACAGCAGCGGCAGGTCGACCAGCGCGAAGGCGAGGAAGACGGCCGGGTAGTGCTCGGCGCCGACCGCGCCGATCACGGCCGGTCCGAGGATCGCGCCGATGCCGAAGTGGGCGTTGAGGATGTTCAGCATCGCCGTCGATCGATGCCCGAAGCCGACGGCGAACAGCTGGTTGAGCCCGTAGTCGATACCGCCGAAGCCGAGCCCGGCCAGCAGGGCGGCGGCGAGCGCGAGCGGCCAGTCGGGGGCGAGCGCGAAGCCCGCCGCGCCGACGGCCATCAGGAGATACGAGGCGCCGAGGATCCGCCGGTTGCCGATCCGCCCGAACCACCGGTCGAAGAGCAGCACCCCGGCCACCCCACCCACGAAGTGCGCGCTCAGGCCCAGCCCGGCGGCCGACGGGGACAGCCCGAACTCCTCACGGAAGGCGGGGATGGCGGGCCCGTAGAGAGCCTGGAGCGCACCGATCAGAACGAAGCCGACGCACGAGGCGACGACGGCGGCCGGGCTGAACACCGGGGCTTCGACTACACGGGTTTCTCGGAGCACGACAGGAAATGTTACCGGTAACATCCCGCCCGTCAAGATTGCCGACAGCGGCACCATTGAATGATTCAATCAGCATCAATAGACTCCGCCGGTGGATGAATTCACCTTGCGTTCGAGACTCTCCAGGAGATCGGCGGGGGTGGCCGCCGTGCTGCTGATGGCCGCCGGTCTCACCACCCCGTCCCTGTCACCGGCATCGGCCGCACCCCGGCAGCACACCCCCGAGGTCTGGCCGAAACCCCAGAGCATGCGGACCGGGCCCGACCGGTTCACGGTCCCCGACCGGGTCGTGGAGGTCGTCGGCCCGGACACGGACGCCTCGGCCCGCAGGGTCGTCGAGTCCGCCCTGCGCGAGGCCGGCGCCGACCGGATCGTGACGGTCGACAAGCCGCCCGCGTCGGCCGCCTTCACGGTCTACCTCGACGGCCCCGGCACCGCCGCCGCGCTGAAACGCCTGGGCGCCCGGTCTCCGGCCGGACTCCCTTCCGGCGGTTACACCCTGGCATCCGGGCGCCGGGACGGCCGTACCCTTCTCGCCCTCTCCGGATCCGACGCGACCGGCACCTTCTACGCCGCCCAGACCCTGCGCCAACTCCTGGGCGCCTCAGGCAAGTTGCCCGAGACAAAGATCCGCGACTGGCCCACCGCCGCGCTGCGCGGAGTCATCGAGGGCTTCTGCCTCTGATCTTCGCTGGTGCTCCGCCCTTCAGGGCGGGGGTGAAGGCCATCCTTGGGCCGGAGGTGCGAAGCGCAAGAGGGCTCTGCGCCTCCGTGGTGGCGGTCAGATGGGGCTGCTGGTTCTCGATGTACTGCTTGACAACGCTCAGGGGTGCCCCGCCGCACGATCCGGCGAAGTAGGAACCGGACCAGAAGTGTCCGCCCCACAGGTACCGGCGGACATGGCTGTCGTATTCCTGGCGGAGCCTGCGGGAGCTGACGCCCTTGAGGGAGTTGACCAGCTTGGAGAGCTGAACTTTGGGCGGGTAGTACACGAGCAGATGGACGTGGTCCTGTTCTCCGTCGAACTCCTTCAGCTCGGCCTCGAAGTCGTCGCAGACATCCCGCATGATCTCTTCGGTGCGGGTCAGCATGGCGTCGGTGAGCGCCTTCCGCCTGTATTTGGTTACGAAAACCAAGTGAACGTGCAGGTTGCAGACAACATGACGACCGGTTCTGACATCGGGATTAGGATCCCATCGCGGTGACATAAACCAATGCTAGGTTCTCGATTGTGAGTCAAGAGACCCTGGTCAAGCGGCAGTTCGGGCACCGCGCCCGGCTTGCGCTGTCGCCTGCCGGGGTGGTGAAGACCGATGACCAGGCGCACGCGGCCCGCACCCTGTGGAACCTTCTGCACGCCTGGTGGCAGATGATGCCGAAGCAAGAGCGGACTCTCGCGAACGCGGACGCCGCGATTCGCCAGGCCCGCGAGGACATCGGCTTTCTCGCCGTCCTGCCCGCGCAGGCGGCGCAAGCGGTACTCAAGACGTACTTCCGAGCGTGGAAGAACTGCTGGGACGGGCGTGCTGCGGCCCCGAACTTCAAGGGCCGGTTCCGCACGGTGATGTCCGTGGACATCCCGCAGGGCCGGGACCTGAACATCGTCCGCGTTCACCGCCGGTGGGGACAGGTCAACATCCCCAAGGTGGGCCGTGTCCGGTTCCGGTGGACCAAGGACCTTCCGGTAGGCAAGCGTGCAGGCGCGGACAACCGGATCACCGGAGCCCGACTGATCAAGGACGTGCTCGGCTGGCACATTGCCTTCCGTGTCCAAAGCCTGGAGCCCAGGCCCGATCCGCATCAAGGACCGGACGTCGGCATCGACGTGGGTGTCACCGTGCCCATCGCCCTCTCGGACGGCGAAACGTACGAACACGGCGAATGGCTGACCGAGAAGGAGCAGGCCAGGCTTCTGCACCTGGAGCAGAGCGCCGCGCGGCGTAAGCGCCACCGCAAGCCCGGCGAACGCACCAGTCGTCGGCTGCACCGCACCTACGACCAGATCGCAGGACTCCGCGCGAAAGCCAAGCGCAGGGCCCTGGACTGGCAGCATCAGACGACCACGGCCATCGCCCGCACCTACGGCACCGTCGTGGTCGAAGCACTCACCATCACGAACATGGTCAAGTCCGCCAAGGGAACGGTCGAAGAGCCGGGGAAGAACGTTGCCCGGAAATCCGGGCTGAACCGCTCCATCAGCCAGGAGGCATGGGGCCGCACCGTCACCATGCTGACGTACAAGAGCGCCCAGCTCGGCGGCAGCCTGGTCAAGGTCCCCGCCCCCGGCACGTCCCGGCGCTGCTCAGCGTGCGGTGTCACCACACCCGGGAGCCGGGAGTCCCAGGCCGTGTTCGTGTGCAAGAACCCGGACTGCGGATGGTCGGGCAACGCCGACCACAACGCAGCCCGGAATGTCTTGCATCTTTACCGGATGGGCCTCGCGCTCATCCCGGCTGCCGGGAGGGCAGTCGTCAGGCGCGCGAAGCGCGTCAAGCCCGCTGCCGCAAGGTAAGCAGGAATCTCCCGGCTTCAACCGGGAGAGCACTTCAATCCCCCAAGGACGACCCCCCTATGTGCGCGCCCAATGGCGGGACGAGTACCCACCCACGGAACTGGCCCGGCTCAAGGAACTGGTCGACCGCGCTACCGCCAACCACGTCCGCTTCGCCTCCGGGATTTCCTTCGTTTTGCCACCATGGATCAATTCCCCTGGATGACAACCATCCAGCGTCCAGGTGTCGGAATCTCGGGGGTCACTCCAGGGACCGACACCCCCAACTTCCCCTGCAGTCACGGTCTTCACGCTACGAGGGGAGGGCACCCTCACGAGCTTCGCCACCGCCATACGTTCGTTGTCGAGGAGGCGCCGTTCTCCCATATCAGCTAGAGGTTGTGTCGGAACTCGGCGGCCGCCTGACCCTCATCCTCCCGTCGAAGGAATACCGGCAGAACGTCCGGCTCATCGAAGCAGCTGCTGAGGTTGTGGTTCTGGACCACGAGACGGCGAACAGGTCGGCGTACACAGACGCCAACAGCATGCTGCTGAAGCGCGCTGACCGCCTCGTTGCCGTGTGGAACGGTGCGCAGCCGAGCGGGAGCGGCGGCACCGCGGACACAGTCCTCGAAGCCCGCGAAGCCGGAGTCCCCGTGGACGTCGTGTGGCCGGACGGAGCAACCAGGGATTGAGGACACCTCCGCCGATCCAAAGGTCGGGGGCGAGGCGAGGTGCGCGAAGGCCCCCGCCGCCTCAACTCGCCGTACGCCGGATCCGCCCCTCGTAGCGTCGCTCCAGCTCCAAGTTCCCCTCGAAGCCCCCCGGCACATTGGCCGACACATACACCGGCGGCCGCTCTCCGGCGGCAAGCAGCACAGCCGACGCCTCCGCCACCGCCATCTGCACCAGCATCACCCCGGTAAGCGTCGACAACGCACACACCGCACCCCCGCCCGGCAACTCCAGCAGCGCGTCCCCGCGCGGGGCCGCGTTGTCGAGGACCACGTCGGCGAGGTCGACAAGCTTCTTGCCGCTGGAGTGGCCGGCCGGGACGGCATGGGTGTGGGAGAGGGAGGTGAGGGCCAGCAGCTTGTGGCCCTGCTGCTTGGCCTGGAGGGCCATCTCGACGATGACGTTGTTCACGCCGGAGTTGGAGATGATCACGAAGAGGTCCTGGGGGCGGGGGGCCGCGAGGCCGTACAGCCGCGCTGCCACGCCCGGCTGCCGCTCCAGGAGCGGATCGTCGAGGACGGACGGGGCGTCACCGCCGTACAGGACGAGGTCGGCGATGCTCAGTCGGTTGGTGGGCACCAACCCGCCCGCCCGGCCCGCGACTTCGAGGACCATGGCCTGGGAGTGGCCGGTACCGAAGGCCTGGATGACGCCGTCGGCGCGTACGCAGTCGGCGATCAGTTCCGCGGCGCGGGCCACGTCGGCGCGGGCGGACTCGGTGATCTGCTCAAGGACGGCCAGGCTCTGCTGCGCGAAGCCCTGGGCGCTGACGGACTCGACGGACACGCGGCACTCACTCCCTACTGATGGATTGAACCACCCTATACATCTCCATCGGTGAATCAATAAACCATAGGATGGCCACTGCATTCAATCGCCCTGCACATCGGTCCCAACCCCACCCGTGCCTCACCCGCGAATCCGGTCCTGGTATTCACTGAGTGGCATGAACGGTGGCTGATACCTTCTTCTCATGCCTCCGACGGACGTCACGACACTGATCCGCACCGAGCTGCCCCGGCTGGCCGGCTCACTGCGCAAGGTCGGCGAGCTGATCCTGGAGGATCCGGCCGCCGTCACCCACTGCTCGGCCGCCGAGCTGGGCCGCCGCACCGGCACCTCGCAGGCCACCGTGACCCGCTTCTGCCGGGCCATCGGCCTGGACTCCTATCAGCATCTGCTGATCGAGCTGGCCAAGGAGCACGGCCGCGGCGAGGTCTCCGACTGGGGTACCGCCGAGATCGGCCCGGACATCTCCCCGGACGACAGCCTGGAGCGGGTCGTGCAGGTCGTGGGCAACGCCGACCTGCGGGCCGTCCAGCAGACCATCGACCGGATCGACCTCGACGCGATCGAGCGCGCCGCCCAGGCCATGGCCCGGGCCCGCCGTATCGACCTCTACGGCACCGGCGGCAGCGGGGCGGTGGCGCTGGAGACCGAGACGCGGCTGTTCCGTATCGGCTGCTCGGTGCGCGGCTGGACCGAGGTGCACGGCGCGGTCACGTCCGCGGCCCTGCTCACCCCGGCGGACGTCGCCGTGGGCATCTCGCACTCGGGGGCCACCCGGGAGACCATCGAGCCGTTCGAGCTGGCCAAGGAGCGCGGCGCGACCACCGTGGCGATCACCTCCGACCCGCGCTCACCGCTCGCCAAGGCCGCCGACATCCGGCTCGTCTCGTCCGCCTCGGAGACCAACTTCCTCACCGGCATCGGCGGCCGGCACTCCGTCCTGGTGCTGCTCGACTGCCTCTACGTCCGGGTAGCGCAGCTCTCCTACCAGCGCGCGAGCGCCTCCCTGGCGCTGACCGACCACATCGTGCCGCAGCACTCGGCGAAGGGCCGGCGCACCCGCTGACCGCAGTGATATTGCATAGATGATTCACCGAGAACACGCGTAGATGGTTGTTTGAACCATCCCTGCGGTGCCAGGATGGTGCTCCGCCGAGCATCCTCGTAGGAGACCCATGCGCGTCACCTCTGTCGAGTCGACCGAGCTTTTCGTCGGAACCGTCGAGCAGCCGTACCAGGTGGTGGTCGCCGAGATCAGCCACGTCCCCGGCCGTACGGTCCGTCTCACGGCCGAGGGCCCGGGCGGTCTCCGCAGTGTCGGAGAGACGCTGGTCACCACCGCCGACGACGGCACCGCACGCGCCGAGATACCCGTGAACGGCGAGGGCGACGAGATCACGGTCGTCGCCGTCGACGGTGAGCACAGCGACCGGCACACCGCCCCGTTCACGGCCGCCGAGCCCGGCTGGACCATGTTCATGGTCAGCCACTTCCACTACGACCCCGTCTGGTGGAACACCCAGGCCGCCTACACCGAGACCTGGGACGTCGCCGACGACCCGGCCTCCTCCGGCCTGCCGGCCCGCACCTTCGACTCGCGCGGCCAGTCCGGGATGAGCCTGGTGCGCGCCCACTGCGACCTCGCGCGACGCGACCCGGCCTACACCTTCGTGCTCGCGGAAGTCGACTATCTCAAGCCGTACTGGGACGCCTTCCCGGAGGAGCGCGCCTTCCTGCGCCAGCTGATCCGCACCGGCCGCGTCGAGATCATGGGCGGTACGTACAACGAGCCCAACACCAACCTCACCGGCGCCGAGGCCACCGTACGGAACGCGCTGTACGGCGACGGATACCAGCGCGGGATCATGGGGGCGTCACCCGAGACCGCCTGGCAGCTGGACGCGTTCGGGCACGATCCGCAGTTCCCCGGGCTGATGGCGGACGCCGGGGTCACCTCCAGCTCCTGGGCGCGCGGGCCGTTCCACCAGTGGGGGCCGACGCTCTCGGTGTTCGGCGAGGAGCCCCGGGATCCCCAACGGATGCAGTTCCCGGCCGAGTTCGACTGGATCGCCCCCTCGGGGCGCGGCATCCTCACCGCGTACATGGTCAACCATTACGGCGCGGGCTGGGCGATCGACAACGCGCCGACCCTGCCGGAGGCCGAACAGGCCGCGTTCAAGCTGTTCAGGGGCCTGAAGAAGGTCGCGCTCACGCGTAACGTCCTGCTGCCCGTCGGCGGGGACTACGCGCCGCCGTGCCGCTGGGTGATGGGCATCCACCGTGACTGGAACGCCCGTTACGTCTGGCCGCGGTTCATCAGCGCGACACCCCGGGACTTCTTCGCCGCCGTCCGGGCGGAGTTGGCGGCGGAGGGCCGCAAGGCCTCCCCGCAGACCCGGGACATGAACCCGGTGTACACCGGCAAGGACGTCTCCTACATCGACACCAAGCAGGCCCAGCGGTACGGCGAGAGCCTCCTCGCCGACGCGGAGGCCTGGGCGACACTCGCCTCCCTCACCGCCGGGCATCCCTACCCGGACGCGGCGCTCGACAAGGCGTGGCGGCAGCTCGTCTACGGCGCCCATCACGACGCCATCACCGGGTCGGAGTCGGACCAGGTCTACATCGATCTCCTCACCGGCTGGCGGGAGTTGTACGACCTCGCCGAGACCGTCCACGCCGACGCGACGCAGGCCCTCGCGGACCGGGTCGTCCCGCTGCCGGGCGACGGCGCCGACCTGGTGGTCTTCAACTCCGCGACCTGGACGCGCAAGGACGTGCTGAGCCTCCGGGACGAGGGCCTCCTGCCGGTCGACGAGAGCACCGGGCTCCCCCTGCCCGCCGTGCGCGAGGAGGACGGCCGGCTGAGCGTCGTCGTACCGGACGTGCCCGGACTGGGCCTCAAGGCCGTCCCGCTCGCCGAGGGCACCGTCTCCGCTTGGGCGCCGGCCGAAGGGGCCACGATCCGCAACGAGTTCTACGAGCTGACCGTCGACCCTGCGCGCGGCGGCGGCGTCAGCAGCCTGCGAGCCCTTCAGGAAGGGGCCCGGGAATTGCTGCGCACCGGCGACATCGGCAACGAACTCGTCGTGCAGGAGGAGTACTCGAGACACCCACGCTTCGGCGAGGGGCCCTGGCACCTCACGCCGACCGGCACAACTGCCGCTCGCAGCAGGGACGTCAGGGCCGACATCGATGTCGAGCACTCCCCCGCCGGACAGCGCATCACGGTCCGCGCCGACCTCGGTCTCTTCACCTACACACAGCGGCTGACCCTCTGGAAGGGCGTCGACCGTCTCGACGTCTCCACGACCGTCGACGGGTACGACGGTGCCGACCGGCTCATCCGGGTGCGCTGGCCGTCCGACGTGCGCGGCGGGCTGCCGGTGCACGAGGTGGCGGACGCGGTGATCGGGCGCGGGTTCGGGTTCGTGGACGTGGACAGCGAGCAGTTCCCGTGGACGCTGGACAACCCGGCCAACACCTGGTTCGGGCTGGGGTCTACCGCGCGGGTCGCCGTGCACGACGGCTCCGGCGAGCTCCTCGGGCACCGCTCGATCGGGGTCGCCGAACTGATCTACCCCGACTGGGACGTGGCCGGTGAGCTGGGCGCCGAGCTCGCCGCCGCCCTCGTCCGCGCCGGGGTCACCGCGACCTCGACCATCGCGGGCGGGCCCCGTTACGGCGACCTGGAGGTCGACTCCAACCTCCCCGACATCCGGATCGCCGTCGGCGGCCCCGACCGCAACTCCGTGGTCGCCGAGGCCCTCGGCTGGGACCCGGCCGCCGGGCGCGAACTCCGGCGGCAGCTCGCCGAGGGGGACGTGGCGGCCGTGTGGGTCGCACCGCGCGCCTCGCTGCGGGAGGAGTGGGTGCCGGGAGCCGATCTGCGGGACCTGGAGCGGCTGCCGCTGCTCGTCGTGGCGGGCGGTGAGGACGACTCCAAGGCGGTCGACGCCCTCATCACCGACCTGGACGACTTCACCGTCACGGCCACCGCCGCGGGCAGCGGCGAGGCGCTGCCGCCCGGCGACGCCTGGGACGGCCGGAGCTTCTCGGTCCTGAACCGGGGCACGCCCGGCTGTGTGGTCACCTCGTCCGGCGACCTCCACATGTCCCTCATGCGTTCCTGCACCGGCTGGCCCTCCGGCATCTGGGTCGACCCACCGCGCCGCACGGCCCCCGACGGGTCCGCCTTCCAGCTCCAGCGCTGGTCGCACACCTTCGAGTACGCCGTCGTCGCGGGCGAGGGCGACTGGCGGGAGGGTCAACTGCCCAAACGCGGGCACGAGTTCAACCGCCCCCTCACCGCCCGGCTCCGGACCGAGCCCAAGGACGCGTTCCTGCCCCGGAACAGCTCACTGCTCCAACTGGAGCCCGCGGGCGAGGTGTTGCTGGACGCCCTCAAGCCGGCCGGCTCCCCGCTCGCCCGGGGCGGCACGGCACAGCCGGACCCGGGCGGCGGCGTCGTCGTCCGTATGCACGAGGTGAACGGCCGCCCGGTGCGGGCGCGTCTGTCGCGGCCTCACGGATGGACGGAGGGCGCCCGGGCAAACGTACTGGAGGCGCCCGGAGAGCCCCTCACACCGGGTACGGACGGGATGCTGGAGCTCGACCTGGCCGGCTTCGAGGTGGCGACCGTCCTCGCCACGCCCGCAGGCGCCCTGGAGACACCGCAGGACCCCGGAGTCGCCGCCGCCGAACCCGCCCAGCCCGTCCACACCCGCTACTGGCTCCACAACTCCGGCCCCGCCCCACGCGGCAACATGCCCGTCGCCGTGTACGTCTCCCCCACCACGCTCACCGTCTCCGGCCCCGTCACGGCGACCGTCCGGATCGGCTCGGAGCTGACCGACGCGCCGGTGTCGGGCACGGTGACCTTCGAGGTGCCTCCCGGCTGGTCCACCGAGCCCACCGAACTGCCGTACACGCTCGGCCCCGGCGGCTTCAGCCTCACCGAGGTCACGGTGACACCGCCACCCGAACCCGAACCCGGCCGGCACTGGCTGGCCGCGCGGCTGTCGTACGGCGGGCAGACGTACGAGGACGAGGTGGCGCTGGACGTGCCGGACGGGCACACAGGACCAACGCTCGTGTCACGTCTGGGAGTTGACAGGGTCGTCGTACGACGGGACGAACACGCCCGCGTCCCCGTGACCCTGCGCAACACCACCCGGGGCCCCGTCAGCGGCACCCTCTGGGCGGTGTCCTCCTGGGGCACATGGCCCGGCGTCGGACCGGGCGTCCAGGGCTTCACCGTGGCCGGCGGAGCGGAGGCCGAGTGCGTGATCGAGGTGGACGGCTCGGCGGTGCCACCGGGTTCCTACTGGCTGATGGCAAAGGTGGGCTGGCACGGCTGCGTGGCGTACACGGAGGCCGTGGAACTGGAGGTGAAGCCGTGACGGAGGAATACGCGGCACAGGTACGCGGCAGACCGGTCCCCAAGGACCGCGTGGACGCCCTTTTGGAGACCGTCCCGGCCCGCGACCGAGAGACCCGGCCAGATGCCCTGGCTCGGGCCGAGCGGCAACGAAGGCGGTGGGCAACACAAGTCGTGGTGATAGACGAACTCGCCCAAAGGGCCTGCGCGCAGCGCAGCCCTAGGGGCGCGGGGCTGTATCCATCAGCGGCTCCGCCGCGGGGCGCGACCAGCCACGACGGCGCCGCACCCGAAATACGACCCAACACGACCCTCCCCGCGGAGCGCGACGTCGCCGACCTGGGCAGCATCGTCGCAGTAGCCCTCGCCCACTCCCCAGCCGCCCGCACCCTCCTCGAACAACTGGAACGCGACCAACAGATCCCCGAGGAGGCGGCGTACGACTACTACGACCGCAACCGCGACCGCTTCCTCACCCCCGCGGAGCTGACCCGCGGCGCCGACCCCTTCCACGAGTCGTCGGACCTCCTCCCATACGCCCAGGTCCGCGAGGGCATCCTCCTCGAACTGCGCCGCGCGGCAGGCCGTCGCGCCTTCTTCGACTGGCTGGACCGAGCACGGGCCGACGTCGTGTACGCACCGGGGTACGAGCACCCCGGCGACCCCTCGCACCCGGACCACGAGCACCGGCACTGATCGGGTCGCTGACCCCGCACGGAACCACCACGGAACCGAAAAGCAACACGGCTAGGCATTGACCTCCGATGAATTCTGGTCCACCTTTTCATCAATCGGAGTCGAAGTTGGTTCATTGAACCAGCCACATCCCTGACTCGCCCGGTCGCAGGAGGGCCCATCACATGCGTGCAAAGAGACTGACCCGCACCTTGACCTGTCTCGCCGTTCTGTCCCTGACCGCCGCCGGCTGCGGCCTGTCGGGCGGCGGTTCGGACGACGGGGACGCCACGGCCGGCGGCTGCAAGGTCGACAAGGGCAACGTCGGGTCGGGCAAGCTGACCGGGGACGTCAACGGCACGATCACCTTCCAGACGACGAATCTGAAGAAGGACTTCGGGGACTTCTTCAACGGAGTGATCGCCGACTTCGAGAAGGCCCACCCCGGCGCCAAGGTCAAGTGGATCGACGACCCCGGCGACAACACCTTCACCAGCCGCACGGTCGCCGACGCCCAGGCCTGCACGCTGGCCGACGTCATCAACGTCAACGCGCCGACGGCCACGGCCCTCACCAAGGCCGGCTACCTGCTCGACGTCGGCACCAAGGACCCCGACGCGTCCAAGCCCTTCGTCCCGTCGTTCTGGAAGTCCAGCACCTTCAACAACGCCGAGGGCAAGGCGATCCACACCACGCTGCCCTGGTACACCGGCGGTGTCCTCCTGACGTACAACAAGGATCTGCTGGAGAAGGCGGACATCGACCCGGCGAAGCCGCCGACGAGCATCCTCGGGCTCTTCGCCGACTACGAGAAGATCGCCAAGGCCTCCGACGGCAAGTACTTCGCGACGATGGCCAACCCCATCTGGCGCATCCCCGCCGACTTCGACCAGATGGGCATCAAGGTCCTCTCCACCGACGGCAAGTCCGCCGTCTTCGCCGACGACCCGCGCACCACCCAGTGGGTCGCGTGGATGGCGAAGCTGTACAAGGCGGGCGCGATGCCGAAGGACTCGCTGTCCTCCAGCAACGACCCGTCCACGCTCTACAGCCAGGGCAAGGTGGCCTACGGTTCGACCAACCCGAGCTTCGTGCGGTTCGTGAAGCAGAACAGCCCGTCGGTCTACGACAAGACGGCCGTCGGCCAGCAGCCCTACGACGCGCTCGGCCGCGCCTCCGCCGGCGCCCCGCAGTACATCTCGGTCGCCGCGACCAGCAAGCACGCGCCCACGGCGCTGTCGTTCGCGGAGTTCCTCACCAACGCCGAGAACCAGACGGCCTGGTGCAAGGACCCGGCCGTGGTGATCTTCCCGACGACCACGGAGTCGCTGAGCGACCCGTTCTTCCAGAACGCCACCGGCAGCGACCCGTTCTCCCAGGCCCGCAAGCTCGTCGCCGACCAGCTCAAGACGGCTGACACCAACCAGACCAACCTCTCCCCGGCCGTGCAGAATGCGATCGTCTCCCAGGTGCAGCTGGCCATGCAGGGCAAGAAGAGCGCGGCGGACGCGGTGAAGGACGCCCAGGAGAAGGCCGACGAGCTGCTGAAGCAGGCGGGCTGACCGTGACGGCTCAGATCACGAAGCCGGTGTCCGTGTCCGGCGCGGAGCGCACCCCCTCCGCGCCGGGCGCGAAGCCCTCCCGACTCCGGGCCCTGCTGCCGGGCCCGGCAGCCGGTGCCAACGGGGCGGCGATGTACCGCCGTTGGTGGCTGCCCTGGCTGTGGACGGCCCCCGCGATCGTCTGCGCGGTGGTGTTCGGCGTGTTCCCGTTCCTCAACACGCTCCTGCTGTCGTTCACCGACGCCAAGCCACTGGGCGGCGCCGCGAGTTTCGTCGGGCTCGACAACTACACGCGGATGCTGGACGACTCGGACTTCTGGCTGGCGACGCGCAACAGCATCCTGTACGCCGTGATCGTCGTCCCGCTGATGGTCCTGCTGCCGCTGATGCTGGCGGTCCTGGTGGAGAAGAACCTCCCCGGCATCGGCTTCTTCCGCTCGGCCTTCTACACACCGGTGCTGGCCTCCAGCGTGGTCGTCGGTCTGAGCTGGCAGTGGCTGCTCGCCGACGACGGACTGGTCAACACCTGGCTCGAGAAAGCCCACTTGATCAGGTCGGCGATCCCCTTCCTGTCCGACCCGTGGCTGATCCTGCTGTCCGCGATGGGCCTGACGCTGTGGAAGGGCCTCGGCTGGTACATGGTCTTCTACCTGGCCGCGCTCGGGAACGTACCGAAGGAACTGCACGAGGCGGCGGCCATGGACGGCGCCGGCGCGGTCCGCCGTTTCTGGCACATCACCATGCCCGGTGTACGGCAGGCCATGATGCTCGTCGGCACGCTCACCGGCATCGGCTCGCTCAGGGTGTTCACCGAGATCTACATGCTCGGCAGCTCCACCGGCGGCCCCGGCGGCGCCGACCGCACCCTGCCGTTCTACATCCGGGACGTCGGCCTGGACCCCATCACCGGCAACGCCGGTTACGGCTCCGCCGTCAGCGTGGCCCTGTTCCTGCTGACGCTGGGGCTGACCCTGCTGGCGCAGCGCCTGACGAAGGAGGACGAGTCGTGACGACCGCTGTTCCGGCCAGGCGCCGGCGCCTGCTGCCACGCTGGCGGGACTACGGCCGTCCGCGCGAACTGGTCGTCCGCTACCTGCTGTTGTTCCTCGTGCTCGGCCTCACCGTGGGCCCGTTGGTCTGGCAGCTGCTGGCCTCCCTGAAGAGCACGAGCGAGGACGTCTTCGGCGCCGACGCCACCCTCCTGCCGCACGACCCGACCCTGCGCGCCTACCGCACGGTCTTCGACCAGGTCCCGGTGGCCACGTACATCAAGAACAGCCTGATCGTGGTCGTCCTGTCGGTCACCAGCCAGCTGGTCTTCTCCACGACGGCCGGCTACATGCTCTCCAAGCCGGGCTGGAAGGGCCGCAAGGCGGTCTGGGTGGTGCTGATCGCCTCCATGATGTTCCCCTTCGAGTCGATCATGGTGTCGCTGTTCCTGAGCATCCGCGACCTGGGCCTGGTCGACAGCCTGGCGGGCGTCTGGCTGCCCGGCTTCGTCGGCGCCATCAACGTGCTGCTGATGCGCGCCGCGTTCCTGGCGGTGCCGCGCGAGATCGAGGACTCGGCGATGCTCGACGGCGCGAACGAGTGGCAGCGCTTCCGGCATTTGTATCTGCCGTCCGCGTGGGGCGCGATCCTGGTGGTGGTCATCAACACCTTCATCAGCGCCTGGGACGACTTCCTCTGGCCGCTGATCGTGCTGCGCTCGGAGAGCAACATGACGCTGACGCTGGGGCTTTCGCGTCTGCAGAGCTCGTCGTTCGGCTACGACCAGCGGATGGTCATGGCCGGGTCCGTCATCTCGGTGATCCCGGTGCTGGTGCTGTTCGTGATCACCCAGCGGTGGTTCTACAAGGGCGTCTCGTCCGGGGCCGTCAAGCTCTGACGCCTCTCACGTCCAGCACGATCGGCACGGCACGCAAAGCCGCCCGGGCCGACTCCGCGACACGGATCTCGGCGGAGTCGGTCCGGGCTTCCCCCATCGACAGCGGGAGAACGACCGTACGGCGCTCGCCCGGCTCCAGGCCGACCCCCTGGAACGCGCACAGTTCAAGGGTGCGCGGCCAGGTGGACGTGATCAGGCGCCTGAGATAGACCTGCACGACCGAACGCCCGTACCGCTTCCCCGTGTTGGTGACGTCGACCGTCACGGTCCCGTCGGTGATCCGGGGCGTGCCGTACTCGAAGCTCGTGTACGACAGTCCGTGCCCGAAGGAGTGGTGCGGCTCCGCGCTCTCGTCTACGTAGCCGCCGTACTCGGTGTCCTTGTGGTTGTAGTAGACGGGGAGTTGGGCGGCGGAGCGCGGGACGGAGACGGGGAGCCTGCCGGTGGGTTCCGAGAGTCCGAGCAGCACCTCGGCGATCGCCTCGCCGCCCCATGGGCCCGGGTACCAGGCCGTGAGCAGCGCACCCGCCGTGTCGGGGACGACATGCGGGCGGCCCTGGATCAGAACGACCGCCGTGGGCGTGCCCGTTGCGACGACCGCGTCCAGAAGCCGGTACTGGGCGGGGCCCAGCCGCAGGTCGGCCAGGTCGACGCCCTCGCCGCAGGTCATCTCCGAAACCGCCCTCAGCGCAGCCCCGTTGGCGTCGAACTCGGTGTCTGTGGTGCGTGCGCTGCTGCCGCCCAGCACCAGCACGGCCACGTCGGAGGCGGCGGCCGCGGCGACGGCCTCGGGGATGCCGGAGAGGTCGTCGCCGGTGAGGGCGCAGCCGCGGGCGTGCCGGACGTCCACGCCGGGCGGGGCGAGCCGGCGGAGTCCGTCGAGGACGCTGCTGCCGGTGCCGGGGCGCTGGGGGGCGGTGTAGTCGCCCGACTGGTGTGCGGTGGTGGCGGATTGGGGTCCGATCACGGCGATACGGGAGACGGTGGCCGGGATCGGCAGCAGCCCCTTGTTGTCGAGGAGTGTGACGGCGGCCCGGGCGAGCTCCTTGCTGATCTCCCTGCCTCCGGTCGGCGGAGGGGGTGTGGTGCGCTGTCCGTCGAACAGTCCCAGCCGGAACTTGAGCCGCAGGACGCGGGCGACGGCGACGTCGAGCACCGACTCCTCGACCAGCCCCCGCTCGACGGCCTCCTCCAGATGCGTGAAGCCCTCGTCCCAGAGGCTCAGATCGACACCGGAGTTGAGGGCGAGGGCGCCCGCGGAGACCTTGTCTCCGGTGATGCGGGCCAGCCGGTCCACGGCGAGGCCGTCCGCCATGACGAGGCCGTCGAACTCCCAGCTCTCCCGGAGGAGTTCGGTCAGCAGGGCGCGATTCCCCGAGCACGGCATGCCGTCGACCTCGTTGTACGCGGCCATGACCGCGGCCGCTCCGGCCCGGACGCCGGCACGGGCGGCGGGGAGGTGGATCTCGTGCAGTTCCCGCAGGCCGAGTTCGGACTCCGCGGAGTTGCGGCCGCCGACGGTGGCGCCCTGTCCGGCGAAGTGCTTGAGGACGACGGGGGCCTTGTCGGCGGCGAAGTACTCGTGCGTGTCGCCCTGCATGCCCCGCACGAGAGCCTCGGTGAGCCGTGCCGCGAGGTGGGGGTCCTCGCCGAAGCACTCCTCGGTGCGGCCCCAGCGGGGGTCGCGGGCGATGTCGAGGGCCGAGACGAGGGCGACATGGCCGCCCCTGGCGCGGAGTTCGGCGGCGGCGTGGGCGGCGGCCCGCTCGTACAGCTCGGGACCCCAGGTGGCGCCGACGGCCAGGTTGACGGGGAGGACGGTGCCGTCGAGGGCCATGAGGCCGTGCGGCACCTCCTCGACGAACAGAGCGGGGATACCGAGCCGGCTCCGCTCGACGACATGCCGCTGCACCAGCTCGGCGAGGGCCGCGGCGTCCTCGGCGCCGGGCCCGTTCCCATGGTCCACACCGGACCAGGCGTCGGCACGCTGGAGCCCGTAGAGCGCACCGAGTCCGGCGAAGCGCTCGGTCTCGGCGTACAGGGCGTCGGTGAGTTCGTAACTCCCGTCGGGGGTACGGCGATAGGCGTCCCAGCCGTACATGCGCTGGTTGAGCTGGCCGACCTTCTCGGGGAGGGTCATGCGGGCGAGGAGGTCATGGACGCGGGCGTCGAGGGGGGCTGTGGGGTCGCGGTAGAGGGGCTCACTCATCGGCCGCCTCCACCGTGCGCGGGGCGGGCGAGGGGGCCCGGGGGCTGAGGCCGGTTCAACGTCCACCCCCACCTTGCGCGGAGCGGGCGAAGCATCGCGAGGCGAGAAGGCCCGTCATCGTCCACCGCCCCCGTATGCGAGCCGGGCCAGGGCCACGGCGCCCCGGCAGCCGTCGGCCACCCAGTCGAGGGTCAGGCCGAGGGCGTGCAGGCGGATGGTCAGGGGTTCGGTGAGGGGGCCCTCCGGGCCGAGCAGACCGCCGGTGGCGACGAGCGGTTCGCCCGCGCCGGGCGCCAATGCCCGTACGGTATCCGCCAGTTGGTCGGCGGCCTCGTCGAGGATGCGCACCGCCACGGCGTCCTTCTCCCGGGCCGCCTCGACGACCAGCGGGGCCAGGCGGGCCAGCCGGATCGGGGGGTCGTTCATGACGGCGGGGAGCAGGTGCGCTCGGTAGGCCTCGCGATGGGCGAGGGGCCAGTCCGGTACGGCGGGGCCGCCACCGTCGTACGAGACCACCCCGCCGCCCGCCGAGAGGCCGCCCCCGCCACGCGACGCCCCAGTGCCACCCGCCCCCTCAGGGTCACCGAGCCCGTCCGGGATCACGCCACCGTCCGGCACCGCGCCACCGCCGGGCAGCGCCCCGTCACTCGGCGCCCCACTCCCACCCAGCGCCACGCCACCACCCGGCAGCACCCCGTCCGGCACCCCGAAAGCCCTCCCCACCAGCACAGCCAGCCCCGTCCCCGGCCCCCGCCCGTCCGCCATCCGCAGCGCCGCCCGCACCGCGCTCCGCCCGATCCAGAACCCGCTGCCGTCGTCACCCAGCAGCCAGCCGTCGCCGTCCACCGTGGTCGTGGCCCGGCGCCCGGCGATACGCATGGCGACGGCACCCGTGCCGGCGACCAGGGCGAGGCCGTCGGCCGGGGTGCCGGGTGCGGAGGCGAAGGCGGCCTCGATGTCGCTGCAGAGGGCGACCGGCCCGGGCGGGATGCGCAGCCGTCGCAGGGCCCCGGTGAGCGCGGACCGGGCGTGGACATACCCGGGGTCGTCCGTCGACGTGCCCGTCGCGCCCGCGAATCCGCCGGCCACGGCGACGACCCGGCCCCGCGCCGGCTCCGGCACCGCCGCGGCGATCGCCTCGGTCAGATGGTCGGTGAGCTGCGGTTCCGGGACCGTCAGGGCGTTGCCCGGACCTCCCGAGCCCTCGCCCAGCAGCCGGCCGTCCACGGCGGACGCGCACATCGCCCGGGTGCGGGTGCCGCCCGCGTCGAGACCGACGACGAGGTCGTGCCGCGCGTCGCCCGAGTCTGCCAAGTTCTGGTTCAAATCATTGCCCATCACTGACTATGGTGGTTGATACATTCGCGCAGAACAAGAGCCGACGTGCACCGAACCCGAGGAGGATCCCATCCGTACGCTCCGCTTCGGCGTCAACTACACGCCCCGCCGCGGCTGGTTCCACGCCTGGCAGGACTTCGACCCGGCGCACGCCCGCGAGGACCTGGAGCAGATAGCCGGCCTGGGGCTCGACCACGTCCGTGTCTTCCACCTCTGGCCACTGCTCCAGCCCAACCGGACCCTCGTCCGCACCGCCGCCGTCGACCAGCTGGTGCGGCTCGTCGACCTGGCGGGCGAGGCCGGCCTGGACGTCCTGGTCGACGGCGTTCAGGGCCATCTGTCGAGCTTCGACTTCTACCCGGAGTGGACCCGCAGCTGGCACCACCGCAACGTCTTCACCGACCCGGACGCCATCGAGGCCCAGGCGGACCTGCTCCGCACCCTCGGCCGTGCCCTGGCCGGCCGCCCCCACCTGCTCGGCCTCCAGCTCGGCAACGAGCTCAACAACCTGGTCGAGCACAACCCGGTGACCCCCGCCGAGGTGGACCACTACCTCGACACCCTCCTGGCCGCCGCCCGTGACGGACTCGGCGAGCAGGGCATGGTCACCCACTCCGCGTACGACGCCGCCTGGTACGGCGACGACCACCCCTTCACCCCCGAGGCCTCCGCCCGCAAGGGCGATCTGACCACGGTCCACCCCTGGGTGTTCTCCGGCGACTGCGCCCGCCGCTACGGACCCCGCTCCCCGCAGGTACGCCATCTCGCCGAGTACGGAACCGAGTTGGCGAAGGCCTACGCCGAGGATCCGGCCCGCCCGGTGTGGGTCCAGGAGACGGGCGCCCCCGAACCGCACATCCCGGCCGCCGACGCCCCGGAGTTCGCCCGCGCGACGGTCCGCAACTCCGCCGACTGCGAGGGGCTGTGGGGCGTGACCTGGTGGTGCTCCCACGACGTGGACCGCTCCCTCGCCGACTTCCCCGAACTCGAGTACACCCTGGGCCTGTTCGACTCGGCCGGCCGCCCCAAGCCCATCGCCGAGGCGCTGGCGGAGGCGATCACCGAGCCGCACGCGCCCCGACCCCGCGGCACCGCCCTGGTGTTGGACTGCACGCCGGGCACCCGGTCCGTGTCGGGCCCGGGCGGGGAGTACTTCGAGGAGTGGATGCGGTTGCGCACGGAAGGGGTGCGCCCGGCGGTCGTCCTGGCCGAACGGGCCGAGGACGAGGGGTACTTGGCCGCTCGCGGGATCAAGGAAGTCGTACGACTTTCCTGATCAGGTTCCGAGATCAGGTTCTGAGGAAGTCGTACGACCGTCCTGATCAGCTTCCGGTGAGCACCTCCGCCACCGCCCGCAGGTTCACCCGTCCCCGCCCGTAGGAGCACAGCGCACCGCCCTCCGGCAGCCCGGTGTCCACCCGTATCGCGTCGGGCCGCCGGGCCAGGAGGGTGTCGCGCAGCCGGGCCTGCCAGGGGTGGAGCCCGGCGTCGCAGGTGGCGACGACGAGGGGCCGTTCGCGGGCCAGTATCCCGTCGGCCAGGGCGGCAGGATCCTCCGGTTCACCGGCGACCGCCGTGCCCACGGCCGTGGGGTCGAGGGCACGGACCTCGGTGAGCAGGTCCTCGCCGCCCCAGTTGAGAGCGGAGTGCGGGTGCGGGAACAGGTCGACGACATGAGCGCCGCGCACCGCGGACGGCGCTCCCTGGCCGCGCACGGCCCGGCGTGCGGCCTCCAGCCCGGCATCGTTGTCCCACGCGGCGACCCTCTCGGTCGGCGTCGCGTACCGCTCGGCGAGCCGCCGCACCCGTTCCGCCGCCTCCCACACCCGCTCCAACGGCAGCACTCCGGAGCCCAGCGCGTCGAGGACCTCGTCCCGGCAGGCGAGCGTGACCTCCAGGTCCGGTACGGCGACGATGACCTGGTCGGCTCCGGCCGCGAGGGCGATACGCGCCCCGGCCGCCTCCCCGTACTCGTCGGCGATCGCCTTCATCTCCAGGGCGTCGCTGACCAGGACGCCGTCGAAGCCGAGGTCGTGCCGGAGCAGGTCGCCGAGGATGCGGCGGCTGAGGGTGGCGGGCCGGTTGGCGTCCAGCGCCGGGAAGACGACGTGCGCGCTCATCAGCATCGGCACCCCCGCGGCGACGGCGGCACGGAACGGTTCCAGGTCGGCGCGGAGTGCGTCGTACGGCCGTGGGTCGACCGCGATGCCGTGGTGACTGTCGGTGTCGGTACCGCCGTGGCCCGGGAAGTGCTTGGCGCAGGAGGCGATGGAGCGGGCCTCGGTGGCGGTGATCCAGGCCCGCAGATGCCGGGCGGCCACCTCGGGGTCGGCGCCGAAGGAGCGGGTGCGCACGATCGGGTTGCTCGGCAGGTGCTGGAGGTCGGCGACGGGGGCGTACGAGACGCTGATGCCGAGGGTGGCCAGATGCCCGGCGAGTGCGTCGGCGCAGCGTGCGGTGAGGTTGGGGTCGTCGGCGACGCCGAGGGCGTAGGAGCCGGGCACCTCGGGCGCGCCCGCGCCCACCAGGTGTCCGATGCCGCCGCCCTCGTTGTCGATGGCCACCAGCAGATCCGGCCGGATCGCCCGCAGCGCGTCGGTGAGCTCGCGGACCTGCTCCGCGTCCCGCACGTTGCGGGTGAACAGGATGACCCCGCCCAGCCCCCGGTCGACCAGCCGTTTCAGGGTGTCGGGGAACGTGGTCGTGCCGTCGAACCCGGCGACGAGGCAGCGGTGCGCCGCCTCGTCCAGGTCGGACGGGAGGACGGGGCCGGAGGCCGGGAGCGCTGAAGGGGTCACATCCGGATTCTTCTGGCTGATTCAGCCGGAAGTCAACATCGTGATGGATAGTTTGATTCACCACACATCGCGCGGCCCGCGGGCGGGGCCGTCCGCCGGGTCCGGGCGGGGCCGCCCGCCCGGACCCGCCTCAGCCGGCGATCTGCTCCTTCTCCGGCGCCGACCGCGTCGGTGCCGTGCGGCCGGCCTCGCGCATCCGGCCGTAGGCGTAGACGCAGCCGGCCAGGGCGAGGTCGGACAGGAGCATGAAACCGATGGAGTAGGAGTCCTTGGCGCTGTACACCGCGCCCATGACCAGCGGGGGGACGAATCCACCGAGGCCGCCGACCGCACCGACGATGCCGGTCACGCTGCCGACCTGCGGCTGCGGGGTGACCCGGGCGACCAGGGCGAACACCGCGCCGCTGGTGGCGCCGAGGGCGGCCGCCATCACCAGGAGACAGATCGTGGCGCCCGGCATCAGGGCCGGGTCGAAGGCCTGGACGACACCGAGGACCGCCACCGCGCCCAGCGCCCAGGCGGTGACCACGGCCGGGTGGATCCGGTCCGACAGCCACCCGCCGATCGGCCGGAACACCACCGCGACCAGGGCGAATCCGGCGGCCCTGGTGCCCGCGTCGGTGGCGTCGAGCTCGTACCAGGTCTTCAGATACGTGGGCAGATAGACGCCGAACGCGACGATGCCCCCGAACCCGATCGCGTACAGGGCGGACAGCTCCCAGGTCACCCGCAGCCGGCCGGCCTGGCCGAGGCGCGTGGTGAGCGGGGTGGACGGGACGGGCCGGTCGGGGCGGTCGTTGATGAGGAAGTAGGCGAGCACGGCGTAGACGGCGAGGGCGATCGCCAGGACGACGAAGGGCAGGTTCTCGCTGTGGCGGTACATGCGGGGCGTGAAGTAGCCGGACAGGGCGACACCGCCCATTCCCATGCCGAAGACGCCGAGCGCCGCGCCCCGCCGCTTGGGCGGGAACCAGGAGTTGACGAGCGGGACGCCGATGGCGAACGTCGTGCCGCCGAGGCCGAGCACGAAGCCGACGGCGATCAGGGCCAGGTAGGAGTCATGGGCCGGGACGAGCAGCAGCACCGGCACGATCGTCAGGGCGCTGACCAGGGGGAACATCACCCGCGCCCCGTAGCGGTCGGTGAGCGCGCCCACCGGCACCCGTCCGAGGGAACCGACCAGCACGGGGATGGCGACCAGTTCGGACTGCGCGAAGGACGACATGTGCAGTTCGTCGTCGAAGTCCGCGGCCAGCGGGGCGATCAGGTTCCACGCCCAGAAGGTGAGCGTGAACCCGACGGTGGCCACCACGAGGTTGCGCCAGGCGGCGGCGGTAGGACGGTCGCCGCCGGACGTCGCCACGTCGGTCATACGTGCTCCCAGACTCCGTGATCCCCCGTCCATGACGGCACGGCTCGGGACGCCGGGCAACTTTTCAGAGGAGCTCTTTACCCCGCTCGATCTTGATCACTACGACGGACTCCGGGTCGAATGGAACGATGGACACCGCACTCACCGACGCCTTCCAGGACCTTCCCCCCACCACCCTCGCCGACCTGCTGGGCCGTGCCCAGGTCATGGACATCGGCATCCGCCCGCTGTGGGACGCGCCGCGCGTCGCGGGCCCCGCGTACACGGTGCGCTGCGAGCCGGGCGACAACCTGATGCTGCACGCCGCCATCCATCGCGCCGAGCCCGGTTCGATCGTCGTCGTCGAGTCGGGCGACCTGGACTACGCGCTGGCCGGCGGCAACGTCTGTGCCGTGGCCCGGCGCCGGGGCATCGCCGCCTTCGTGGTCGACGGCCTCGTCCGCGACCTCGCCGAGGTCCGCGAGGCCGCCTTCCCGGTCTTCGCCCGTGGAGTCATCCCGATCCCCGGCACCAAGAAGAAGCTCGGCACCCTCGGCGAACCGGTCCACGTCGGCGGCGTCCTGATCCACCCCGGCGACATCGTGGTCGCCGACGAGGAGGGCATCGTCGTCACGCCCGCGGCCCGCCGGGAGGAGATCCTCACGGCGGCGCGCGCGAAGCTCGCCAAGGAGGCGGAGGAATCCCTGGACACCTGGGAGGCGAACCACCGGGCACGCATCGACGATGCGCTGCGCGAGCTGGGCTTCACCGGCTGACGTCCCCTGGTCT
This sequence comes from Streptomyces sp. NBC_00019, assembly GCF_045041015.1. NCBI lineage: Bacteria > Bacillati > Actinomycetota > Actinomycetes > Kitasatosporales > Streptomycetaceae > Streptomyces > Streptomyces sp. NBC_00019. Next base: position 7,924,535 of record NZ_CP108302.1, on the reverse strand, counting down.
CCCCGGTCCTTCTCTGGTCCTTCCCTACTCCTTACTCCTTACTCCTTCGCGGACTCGGGCTCCTCCGTGAACGACACCGCCAGGGTGGCCTCGAATCCGGTGCCCTTGATCGGGAAGCGCCACACGCCGTCCAGCCCCGGTCCGGCGGCCCGGACCACGCCCGCCGATTCGACACGGGTGGCGGCCTCCAACTCCTCCCGGGTGTCCGTGAGGCGTCCTTCGCCCGTGTGCAGATACAGCGCGGGCTCGTCGCCGTCGTCCGTCAGCAACTGCAGGTAGTACTGCTTGCGGAAGACGACGTTGTCCGAGAACCCGATCCCGAAGGAGTCCCGTTCACCGAGGTACACGTCGAGGCGGAACACCAGGCCCGATGCCCCGTCCGGGGTCGCGGGCCGTACGGTCCGGTCGACCCAGCCCTCCCAGATCAGCCGGCCGGGCCCGGCCCAGCCGGTGGTCCGGTCTCCCGCGGCCGACAGCGGCTCGTTCAACTCCTCTGCCAGAGGGGGCGGTCCATCGGTGAGGTGGTCCGAGTGGAACGGGCCGTAGCAGTTCTCCGCCTCGGGACTCTGATGGAACAGATCGAAGTCGACTCCCCTGGGTTTCACCGAGACCCCGAAGTAGAACTCGCTGCGGCCGAAGAAGTCCTTGCCGCGCAGCACGTCCGCCGATTCGAGGTGCAGCCGCACATGGTGGGTGCCGTGGAAGAACCTCATGGCGATCTCGAACGCCTCGCGCGAGGTGATGAGGGAGTCCGGCCCGCCGTGGCACTTGTGCACGAACGTCCTGGGCGCGCCCGGCAGTTGGGCCGCCGCCTGCTTCACCAGTCCGTCACTGCGGTTGTGGACCAGGTTGCCTTCGTCGGTCAGGCTCACGATCCGGTTCGCCACCGAGGCGATCGCGACCCCGAAGCTGCGGTGGTCCGTCCCCACCACGGTCAGGACGCGCTCGACGGGGAACCAGTCGTCCCAGCGCCTGAACTCCGTGCTCCCCGGATCGAACGCCGCGAGTTCGTCGGCCGCCTCGGCGACCCCCGGCACGTGTTCCACGAGTGCACGCGGCAGCACCTGGAAGGCGATGCCCCGGTGCGGGGTACCGAGCGTCACGATCCGGTGGACCAGTTCCCCCGGGCGCGGCTCCCCCGCCGGGGCAGCGCTCAGCTGCCGGAGCGCGGCCCGTACGACGAGCCCTCCCATGCTGTGCGCCACGATGTCGACACCCGGGAACGGTTCCCCGCCACCGCCGTTCCGGGCGGCGGCGCGCCGAATGATGTCGATCAGTCGTACCAGACCCGCCCCGTACCCCTCGATCGTCCTCGGTTCGAGGTCGTAGTAGCGGTAGATCCACAGCGTCCCGTCCACGCCGTCACGCAGCACACGATCCGCCATGCCCGGATCGAGGACCACGCTCCCGGACAGGAGATCGTCGTCCCAGTCCCACTCACCCGGCGGTGCCGGCAGCGGCCGGGTGTAGTAGCCGACGACGTTCGTGGCGTCCCGGTAAGGATGTTCCAGGTACTTCAACGCCCGCAGCACGAAGCCCTCGTAGATGAAGTTCTCCCCGCGACGGCTGGGATACACGGTCCCTTCGTTGAAGCCCTGGTAGGCATTGCGCCGAACACCACCGACATCCGGTCCGCCGAACCCTCGGACCAGAATCATGGGCCGTACGAAAGCGGTCATCGCGCCCTCCCCGATCGTGAACCTGGGCACCTCCGCAGTCCCGCCCTACCAGAGTCCCGGCCGCGTGAACACACCGGCTTCGGCAACTACGCCCCGAATCAGGCTCGTTCAGGGGCCCATACGCAGAGACCGTGCGCCCGACGACGTACCGACGGCATCCCCTACGGCGCGCCACCTCGCCCCACCGCACCAACCAGCCCTTGCCGCGCGCCGTTCGCGCCAAGACCATGAAGGTGCACCACTCGGGGGGACCCATGAACGACGACCCACAGGCGAGCCGACGCCCACCGGAGCCGACCGCACCTGCCACCCCGGAACCGGGAGAACCCCCCACCCCGGAACCACCCGCCCGCGCACCCCGCCGGCCCAGGGACAGCGCGATACGGGCTGCACTGATCACCGGCGGCTTCGGGCTGGCGCCACTGCTCCTCGGTTTCCTGGGCCTGTCAGCGGCCGTGACGCCGCCGACGGTGGACACGCCGACCCATACGGTGACCGCGACCATCACACAGACGGTGCCGCCATCCCCCGACACCACCAGGACACCGGGGCCAAGCTCGTCGCCCTCCACGACCACGGAGCCCCCTTCCGCCGGGTGGCTGCGCACCTGGCAAGGCCGCGTCACGCTCGTCTCGACCTTCACCGACTTCGATGGCATCCCGCCCGCCCACGGCCTCAGCGACGTGAAGGCCCTCGGATTCGTGGACGGCGTCTACCTCAAGGCCACTGAACCGGGAGACTTCGCCAAGGTGACACCCAGCGCTTCGCCGCCAACGGCCGACTCCTGCCTGTCCCTCATCGACGCGACCAACGACCGGACCAACCGCCTGCCTGTCGTCAAGGGCGACCGCGTCTGCCTGCGGACCAACATCGGCCGCATAGTCCTGCTCGACATCCAGGACACCATCGTCCGAGGGGAGGACAACAGCAGCGCGACCGCGGAGGTGACCGTGTGGACGGGATCCGCGACGAGGTCCTAGGCCCGGGCGAGGATGTTCGGACCGAATCCGGCCATTCCCCACCTTGCCCCACCCATGATCGGCACAATGCTGTTGTGGCTGACTACACGGAGCTGACCCTCACGGACGGGGCGACCGTCCGATTGGAGCTGGCCGCGGTCGGTGATCCTCCCGCCGCCGACTCCCCCTGCACGACGGAGGAGTTACCGGACGGCTTCGGCACCGAGGTGCCCGTGGGCACCGGCCGAGGGCGGATGGCTACTCTCGCGACCGACGCTCTGCGGACTGTGCTCAGTCCTCTCGGGCCGCTTCTTCAGGAGGTCCACGATTCGGTCTGCGCCATCACCGATCCGCCGGACGAGATCAGCGTCGTGTTCGGTGTCCAGATAGGCCAGGACCTGAAGATCGGCATCGTGGGAGCCCAGGGCCAGGCCGCGATGACCGTCTCGGCGACCTGGCGGACAGACCGACCACAGGGCTGAGTCATGGGATGGTTCCGTCCGAGCGGCGCTCCCGCTCCCGTCGTCTCCGTACTGCGCCGGGGCGAGGCCAGGGCGGCCGGTGCCGCCGCCCTCATCTCCCGCCACCGGGTACTGACCTGCGCCCACGTCGTCAACGACGCGCTGGGGCGGGACGACCTCCTGGCCCCGGACCACCCGCCCGCCGTGGACATCGCCCTCGTGTTCCGCCATGGGCACGAGGCTCCTCAACAGCGCATCGCACGGGTGTCGTTGTGGATCTCACCGCCGGGCCGCACCGCTGCCTGGTCGGGCGGCGATCTGGCCGTTCTGGAACTCGCCGAGGCCGCCCCCGAATGGTTGACACCCGTCAGCTGGGGTGAAATGGCCGAAGGCCAGCCATTGCGAGCCTGGCACGGCAGCGGGCAGCGGATCACCTACGCCGACACCGAAGTGAAACTGTGCGACGGCCGAATCGCCTACCTCGACGCGCCGCTGACGGGTGCGGCCATCGGGCCGGGGTACAGCGGCGGTCCTCTCTGGTCGCGGGAACAGCCGGTGGCCGTGGGGCTGGTGGCGGCGCATGTCATGCCGGACGGAACTCCCTTCGACGGGCAGCGGACGGTGCGCCGCAGCCGTGCCCTGCCGTGGCAGGCCGTGCGCGACGAGTTGGTCAGGGCCGGGGCCTCGGACGTACTGGAGGAGTGCTCGGTCCTGCCCGCCGCCTCGGCGCCCACCCGGGCCGAGGAAGACCTCCTGCCCCTGCTGTGGCCGCTGCTCGCGGACCCCGCCACGCGGGCGGACCATGCCCGCACACTGGCGCGGCACCTCGGCTACACGGTGCCCGACGACGACTCGGCGCCGCCTGTCGCCGAGCTCGCGGCCCTGCTGTCGACCCACAGTCGGGCGCTGGCGACCCTCAGTGAGTCGCTGGCTCCGGGCCTGGCGGACGACAAGGCGCGGACCGCGCTGACCCGTCTCCTCTTGCACGGCCGGTTCTCCGGCACCGCCTCGTTGCTGTCGGTGGGCGAACACCACCGGCTCCTGGCGGAGTTACGAGAGATCGTCGAGGCCGATCCCACACTGATACCGCGCGCGGCCCGGGAAGCCCTGCGATTCACTCCGCTGCCCGAGGTCCTGCACTCGGTCCGGTTGCCCGTCGACGACATCGCACTCGCCGTCGGGGAGTTGGAGGCCGTTTCGGACAGCGCTCCGGTGCCGGCCGGGACGCCGCAGGTGCCGGCCCTGCTGTATCTCGTCGAGTGCGTCGCCGCGGCCGCAGGCGGACCCGCGGAAGCCGAGCTACGGGGATGGAACGAGCGGGTGACCGAGCGCCTCGGCATCCACCCGTCCGCTCTCGCGCAACGCCGTTTCGACGCCCTCCGCTGGGCCGCCCACCGCCCCTCGCCGGTCTGCAACATCCAAGTACGGCTGTACCGGAACACCAGCGATCCCGAGGGGGAGTTCCGGTGCAAGCTCTGGCTCCTCCGCAATGACGGCCCACCGACTCCGCTCCCCTCCTCGGAGAGCACACCGCGAACGGCCGAGGAGGTCGCGAGGCTCGTCCGGGACGCGATCGACGGCATCCGGACGGAACCCGGCCAGGAGCACCATGCCCCCCGCGTGACCGCCGTCGTGGACCGCGGAGGGCTGCACCTGCCCGTCGACGAGTGGAACCCGGGCCCGCACAACACGTTCGTTCCCGGCCTGCCGATCGGTGCGGCCTTCCAACTCACGCTGAGCTGCCCGGAGATGAGCGACCTGGTGCGCACCCGGGACGCCGAGCAACACCGCCGATGGGCGAGCGGCCACGGAACACCCCTGATAGTCAACCCCGACTGCAGCCCCGAGCGCCTCACCCTGCTGCTGCAGCACAGTCACCGCGACACCGTCCAGGTCGTGTTGCACGGGCCCCCCGGCGATCGGGCCCGATTTCTGGAACTGTGCCTCGCGCTGGGCGTCCCAGTGGTGCTGTGGGACCGCACGGCGGAAGACCACCAGCACGCGTCCCGGCTCGACCCGGTGCAGCCCACCGGGCCACTGCACGGTCTGCCCGAGCGGGTGAGGGGCTTCCGGGGAGATGCCTTCGGCGACTCGCCCCGGCACCCGGCCAGACCGTCACTGGTATGGGAGGACACGGACCCGTCCCCGACAGCCGGGCTGCAACTGCTGGACCCCTCGGAAGGAAACACTCCCGCATGACAGCGACTGACACCGGAACGAATACCTCGGACGACGGCTGGCGGCTGTTCCGAGGTAACGGAACACATCGCGATGTAGCCATCCCCCAAGCCCCACCGTGGCGCCGGTTCACCCCGTCCCAGCAGAACTCCGCCCTGCCTACGCCCTACCTCATCGGTGCGGCCGAGGCCGACGTCGTGAACGCGGCCCTTCACCTGCGTCGGCCATTGCTGGTGACGGGATATCCGGGCACCGGCAAGTCCTCCCTGGCGTATGCCGTGGCGCACGAACTCGGCCTCGGCCGCCTTCTGCACTGGCCCATCAACAGCCGCTCGACCCTGCAGGAGGCCCTGTACCGCTACGACGCCGTCGCCCGGCTCCGTGAGGCGAACCTGCGCCGTGACCGTCACGACACCGAGCCCGGGATCGGCAGTTACGTCCGTCTCGGCCCCCTGGGCACCGCCCTGGTCCCCCGCGACCGGCCCCGGGTACTGCTGGTCGACGAGTTGGACAAGGGGGACGTGGATCTGCCCAACGACCTGCTGACCGTCTTCGAGGAGGGCGAGTTCGAGGTGCCGGAACTCGCCAGGCTGACGGAGGAAGAGTCCACGGTCCAGGTCCTGACCGACGACCCGGACGACCAGGTTCCGGTCGTCCGGGGCAGAGTCCGCTGCACGGAGTTCCCCGTCGTGGTCATCACCAGCAACGGCGAGCGCGAATTCCCTCCGGCATTCCTCCGGCGCTGTATCCGACTCGATCTGCCCGAGCCGGACGAGCAGCGATTGCGCGACATCGTCGAGGCGCATCTGGGAGCCGCCGCTCTGGAGGATGTCGACGATCTGGTGCGGGAGTTCCTGGGGAGGCGCGCTCCCGGTGAGCTGGCCACCGACCAACTGCTGAACGCGGTCTTCCTCCGCAAGGGAGGGGTGGATCTCGATGCCGACGGCCTGTTGAACGCCGTACTGCACCGACTCGGCCGGGCGGTGTAGCGGCGTGCCGGGCCGACTGCGGCGGGTGCTGGCCGACAGCGAGGTGGAGCTCTCCGACGAGGAGCTGCTGGATGTTCTGTGGCTGGCCGCACGCCTGCCGCAGGACGAGGCTCCGCTGGTACGGGCGCTGCGACACGCGCACTCCGCTCCCCCCGGTCTCTCCGAGGAGCATCCGCCGTCAGCCGCGGACGGTGCCGGCACGCCGCCGGATCCGCCCTCACTTCCTTCCGAGGACGCATCGCAACGGCCCGGCGAACCGCTGCACGCCTCGGGCACGCGCGGAGCCTCGAGCCTCGAGGCTCGGAGTCGCCCCGGGCTATCGGCCCAGTCCGTGCGGGCGCCCGGGAAGAAGTCCCTCGGAACCGACGAACTTCGACTCGGCAGAGCCCTGCGGCCACTGAAACAGCGGCTGCCGGACCTCCGCAGGCAAGAACTGGACGAGACCCGCACCGTCACCGCCATGGCCGAGACGGGACTGCCCGACCCCGTACTGCGCCCCGCGCGCACCCGCTGGCTCAGCCTCGCCCTGCTGGTGGACGACGGCGTCTCCATGCTGCTCTGGCAGCGCCTGGCTTCGGAGCTGCGGGCGCTGCTGGAACGCAGTGGCGCGTTCCGCGGCCTTCGTGTGTACGGCCTGGACAGCAGGGGTCCGAAGGCCCCCGTGCTGCGCGGTCGCCCGTACAGCGACGACGGTGTGCCCCTACCGCCGTCCATCGTGAACGATCCCACCGGAAACACTCTGGTCCTCATCGTCAGCGACGGCGTGGGCATGGCCTGGCAGGACGGACGAATGGGGAAAGCGGCACGGGCCTGGGCACGGCAGGGACCCACAGCGATCGTCCATGCCCTGCCCACCCGCCTGTGGCAGGGGTCGGGCATCCGGGCCCAGCAGTGGCAGGTGACCACCCGGCATCGTGGCGGGCCGACCACTGCCTGGCAGGTGACGGATCCTGTGCTGCCCGCGGACCTGGTGTCCTACGAAAGCGTCCCGGTTCCGGTCCTGGAGCCGGAGCCGACGGCTGTGGGACTGTGGGCGCGCGTGGTCGCGTCGCCGGGCACCACCGTCACGTTGCCCCTGCTGGCGGACGGCGCACTGCCCGCCGCACGCCCGTACGCCGACACCCGGCAGACCGACACCCGGGACGCCGTGCTGCGTTTCCGCCATGCGGCGTCGCCGGAGGCCTACCGGCTGGCGGCCCATCTCGCGGCGGTCGCGCCCGTGTCGGTGCCGGTCATGCGTCTGGTGCAGGCCGCGTTGGGCCCGCCGACGGATATCGGGCACCTCGCGGAAGTCCTGCTCGGTGGGCTGATGCGGCGTGCCGACCCTGCCGACCCCGCCCAGCCGGCCCGGCATCGTGCCTTCGACTTCTCCGAGGAGGCCCGGCAGATCCTGCTGGGGACGGTGCCGGCGCACGAGCTGCTGCGCAACACCGCCGCCATCACGGACCAGCTCGGCCGGCTGATCGGCCGCTCACCGGACTTCCCGGCCTGGCTCGCCCACCCCGACGGCCCTGACCGCCTGAGCGACGACAGCCGGCCCTTCACCTGGCTGGACACCCGGTTGACGACACGACTGGGCGTGCGTCCCACGGCCACCCGGCCCCTGGCCGAGTCCGAGAGCACGTCGGAGGCGCGGTCCGTCGTGCCGCACACCCCACCGGCGGCCCACGATCCCAGGCTGGTCCAGGGCCGGTACCGGCTGCTCGATCTGATCGGGCGCGGCGGCATGGGCGAGGTGTGGCGGGCGCGCGACGAGTCGCTGGGCCGCCATGTCGCCGTCAAGCGGCTCAAGCCGCTGGGTCCGTCCCATGACCAGTCCTTCATCCGGGTGCTGCGCGAGCGGTTCCGCCGCGAGGCCCGGGTGGCCGCCGCCCTCCAGCACCGTGGGGTCACCGTCGTCCATGACTTCGGAGAGTCCGACGGAATCCTCTACCTCGTCATGGAGTTGCTGAAGGGCCGCAACCTTAGCCGGCTCCTGAAAGACCACGAGGAGCATCGGCTGCCGATCGCCGAAGTCGAGGAGATCGCCGAGCAGACGGCCAAGGCCCTGGCATACGCGCACGCCCAGGGCATCGTCCACCGCGACCTCAAGCCCGCGAACATCATGCGGCTGACCGACGGCACGGTGAAGATCTGCGACTTCGGCATCGCCCGCCTCGGCCGCGACATCGGCTTCACCTCCCGGCTCACCGGCACCGGCATCACCATGGGCACCCCGCACTACATGTCGCCGGAGCAGATCGGCGGCTCCGAGGTCGACCAGCGCAGCGACCTGTACTCGCTGGGGTGCGTGCTGTACGAGATCGCCACCGGGGTACCCCCGTTCGACCTCGACGACGCCTGGGCGGTCCTCGTCGGCCACCGCGACACCCCGCCCCGGCCACCGCGCAGCCTCCGACCCGACATGCCCGAGTACCTCGACAGACTCATCCTCGACCTGCTGGCCAAACAGCCCGAACACCGCCCGCACGACGCCGACGAGTTGAGCCATCGCATCCGGGTCGGACGCACCATGCCCGCCTCGGTCCAGAGTGCGGAGGACGAGTCCGCGTCGGACGCGCCACGGCTCCCGTCCTGGGCTCGAGGCATGACCGCCGGGCACCAGGCCATGAGCACGGAACCGGGCGCCACACCGCCGGACGACACAAGGGAGATCTCAAGACAGTGGACCTCGGGGCAGACCCCCCATCCCGTGCGTCATCCCGTGCCCGCCGGCCGCCAGTCGGCGACGGCCGAACGTCTCACCCCGTCCCCGGAGGCGCTCACCACCCTGACCGGACGGCACAACACGGGGCTCAGCCTTGGCCGGCTGGGCCGCTGGTCGGAGGCCGGTGAGGTGCACCGCGCGGTGGCCGCCGAGCGCGAGCACCTGCTCGGCCCCGACCACCCGGACACCCTCGGCAGCCGCTACGAGGTCGCCTTCACCCTCTCCCGCACCGGGCGGCCCGCCGACGCCCTGACCGAGTACACCCACGTCGCCCGGTCCAGGGAGCGACTGCTCGGCCCGGACCACCCCGACACCCTGGCCGCCCGTCAGGAAATGGCGTACGTGCTGGGCCAGTTGGGCCGTCACTTCGAGGCCCACGAGGTCTACACGTCCGTCCTCGCCGCCCGTGAGCGCACGATGGGCTCCGACCACCCCGACACTCTGCGCTGCCGCCACAACCTCGCCTTCAACCTCAGCCGGCTCGGCCGCCTGGAGGACTCCTACCGCATGGCCTGCGACGTCGCGGCGGCCCGCGCCCGCGTCCTGGGACCCGCCCACCCCGACACCCTGGTCACCCGCTACGAAGTCGCCTATGCGCTGGGCCAGTTGGGACGCTGGGCCGAGGCTCTCCAGACCTACCGCGAGGTCGCCGAGGCCCGTGCCCAGGCCCTGGGCACCGACCACCCCGACACCCTCGGCGCCCGCTACGAGGTCGGCATCAGCCTCGGCCGCCTCGGCCGCAGCACGGAGGCGCTCCAGCTCTACCGCGACCTGATCGACGACCGCACCCGCGTCCACGGCCCCGACCATCCGGAGACCCTTCGCGCCCGCCACGGCCTGGGCGTCAACCTCGGCCGCCTCGGCCGCTGGGAGGAGGCCCTCGCCGAGTCCCGCGACGTGTACGCCATCCGCGAGAGCGCGCTGGGACCCGATCACCCCGACACCCTGGTCAGCCGCCGCGAGGTCGCCGTGGGCCTGGGCTGGCTGGGCCGCTGGGCCGACGCCCTCACCGAGTACCGCAGAGTCGCCGCCGCCCGCGAACGCGTCCTCGGCGCCGACCACCCCGACACCCTCGCCAGCCGCAACGACGAGGGCCACTGCCTGGAACAGCTCGGGCGCGGGGAGGAAGCGGTGGAGCTCTACCGGCAGGTGGCGGCACTGCGCCGGCAGGGGCACAGCGCCTAGCCGCAAGCCGTCGGCCCTCGTCCGGCGTCAACGCAGCTCCTCGCGCGGCTGGGCCGGCGTCCGTGCCGGCGGACCGTCCGCACGGTGACGTCACGGGCCCGTCGATCACCGATCACGTCCACCGGGATCAAGAACAGCCCGATCGAGCACCGAGCCCGCGCGGAGCTGATCGCAAGAAAACGGCTGCTGTCCGCTTCGGACATCACCGACTCCCCATCGCGGGCGGCTCGTTGATCGAGGGGACGTATCCGGCTCCTCGTCACAAGGCAGGCTCAGGGCTTCATGGCAACCATCACCACCATCGAACTCGACGACGGCTCGCTGCTGCGGGTGGAGACCGCGACACCGACCGGCACACCACGGACGCCCTCCGATGCGTACGAGCCCATCGGCCGGCCACGCCCCGCGGAGACCGTGGCGAGCGCCGCCGACACCCTGCGCGACGCGGTGGACCGGGTGCGCCCGGCCGTCCAGGACGTGGTCGACTCGCTGCGTGCGATGCCGCGCAGGCCGGACCGGATCACCTTGGAGTTCGGGGTGAAGGTGACCGCCGAGGCCGGTGTGGTGCTCGCCAGGACGGCCGCGGAGGCGCACTTCACCGTGGGCGTGGAGTGGGAGACCACGGGTGGACGGGGCGGATCCGGTGAGGTCTGACGGTCTTCCCCCCGAGGCCCGCTACGAACGGGGCGCGGCCCGGGTGTTCGGCCCGGACGGGGCGGTCGCGGGAGCGGGTTTCCTCATTGGCGAACGGCTGGTGTGCACCTGCGCCCACGTCGTCCAGGAAGACGACGGCAGCCGCCCGGACCGACCGGTCACCGTCGACTTCCCGCTGCTCGCGGGGGCCGAGGCGGGCCCTCCGGTCACCGCCGAGGTCGTGTCCTGGCGGCCGGAGGACGATGTCGCGCTCCTGCGCCTGGCTCTCCCGGTGGGCGGCACGGAACCGCTGCCGTTCGTGGACGACGGGAGCGACGAGTGGGGCGGGGAGATCCGCTCCTTCGGCTTCCCCGAGGACGCGCCACGAGGCGTGAACGCCACCGGAGTGCTGCGCGGCCGCCAGCGGGCCGACCGGCTCCAGCTCGACCTCGCCGCCCACGGGGTGCCGATCGGCCAGGGGTTCAGCGGGGCCGCCGTATGGGACGTACGACGGCAGGCCGTGGTCGGGATGCTCGTCACGCGCGGACGGTACGGGCTCAGCGGCACCGCGTATCTGATTCCCGTGGACCGGTTGCTCGACACGGAGACGCACGTGGCGTGCCCCTTCCGCGGTCTGGGCCGGTTCGAGGAACAGGACGCCCCGCACTTCCACGGCCGTGCGCCGGAGGTGCGAACGCTCGTGGAAGCGGTCGGCTCACGTCCGCTCACCGTGCTCGCCGGCCCCTCCGGCAGCGGGAAGTCGTCCCTGCTCAGGGCCGGTCTGCTGGCCGAACTGCGACGCCGGGGAACACCGTCCGCGCTGCGCGTACCTCAGCCCGCCACGGAACCGGCCGGTGCCGCGCTCGGGCACGCGGACGCCTGGGTCGGCGAGGCCGTCGTGGCCGCCTGGCACGCGGCCGCACCGGACACCACGGCCCGCCGGGAGCGCCTCGACGCCGTGCTCGAAGCCTGTGCCGGGCCGGAGAGCGCGCGCATCGCCCTGCGCGGCCGGCTCCGCGACGAACTCGGGCCGTCCGGAGCCGTGCTCCTGCTCGACCAGTTCGAGGAGCACGCCGCCGAGGACCCGCGGGCGGCGCTCCGGGTCTTCCGGACGTTGTCGGCGCTGACCGCCGCTCCCGATCCGGCACAGGGCGGCGGTCTGCGCGTCGTACTGACGGCGCGGCCCGCCACGCTGGAATCGCTCACCGCCGCCGACACGTCCGCGTCCCTGAGCCGAGCGGTCACGTTCCTGGCCCCGATGACGCCCGAAGCGCTGGCCCTCACGGTCGACGAACCGGTCAGGTCCGTCCCTGGACTCCGCCTTCAGGACGGACTGAGCGCCCGCCTCGTACGCGACGCCGCTGGGGAACCGGGCTGTCTGCCGCTGCTGCAGTTCACCCTCACCGAGCTGTGGCGCCGCAAGAAGGCCCATACGCTCACGCACTCCGCGTACGAGGAGATCGGCGGCGTCGGAGGGGCGCTGGCCTCGTACGCCGACGAAGCCCTCACCGCGTGCCTTGCGCGGAGCGACGTACCGGAGGCGGCCGCCCAGCGGCTCTTCCAGCGGCTGGCCCGTCCGGACGGACAGGGCGGCTTCACCCGGCGGTCGGTGGCGACCGGCCAACTACCCGCCGATCAGGCGGGGTTGGCCCTCGGTTTGGCCGGGCGGCGCCTCCTCGTGTGGGACGTCGTGGAGACAGCGGGCCCCGGGGATCCGGGTGGCGCCGTGCAGGTCGTGCACGAGGCCCTGCTGCACAAGTGGCCGCGCCTCGCCGAGTGGTTGCGGGACGACGCCGGGTTCTGCGAGTGGCAGGAGCGCACGGCACGGGACGCGGCCGAATGGGAGGCCCGCGGCCGGCCGGCCGGACTGCTGCCGCACGGGGTGCGGTTGGCCCAGGGGCTGGAGTGGCTGACCGGCCGCCCCGACGACCTCACGACGGCGGAACGGGCCTACCTGGAGGCGGGCCGGCGACGGCAGCGACGCGGACTGCGGCGGCTGTGGGGTGTCACGGGCCTGGTCACCGCACTGGCGGTGCTGGCCTCGGGCCTCGCGGTCAACTCGTACCGTGCCCACCAACGGGACCTCGCGGAGCTGCGGACGGCCGCTTCCACCGAGTTGAGCGAACTCACCGGTGAGACGGCCGAGGGTTCACCGGACAGCGCATTCCGCTACGCGGCGGGCGCGTGGACCATGCGACACACACCCCAGGCTCAACGCGCGCTGTTCCAGCAGTACGTCCGGGCGCGGGACACCACCGCCTCGTACAGCGGGTTGTGGCGGGGCGCGGCCCGTACGACCCGGGCGACACCGGACGGCCGAACCCTGGTGGTGGTGTCCCAGCCGAACGGCAGGGCCGATTCGGAGGCGACCGTCGTGACCGGTGCCCTCGACGCGAGACCACGGGCCCTGCGGCTGCGGGATTTCCCCACGGGCCTTGTCGTGGGCGGCTACGACGACGCCTTGAGCGACGACGGCCGACGCTACGCGCTGGCGACGACGGACGGCCGGGTCCTGCTCTGGAACCTCACCGACCGTGTCCCCCGCCCGCGCACCCTGTCGGGCCCCCTGGCCGCCCGCGGCGATGTGTACAAGTCCTCTGTCGACTTCTCCGACGACGGCAGGCGCCTGCTGCACTTCCACGCCTTCCAGAAGCCGAGCCCCGAGGACGCCGGCCGGCACGCACGCGTACGGCTGTGGGACCCGGGGACCGGTCGGCCCCTTCCCGCGTCCCAGCGGTCGGTCGCCCGGGACAGGCCGAGCCGGGCCTGGCTGTTGGGGACGGGTGACCGAATCGCCGTCGCCGTCACGCGCAAGGCGCGCGATGGAGAGAACGGCGCCTACGACTACCTCGGCGTCCACACCGTCCGCTCCGGCGAGCGAGTGCGTCCGCTGTACGGGCCGATGGTGTGGCTCTACCCGGGGATTCACGCAAGCCGGGGGCACGGTGTCTGGTTGACCGCGGACGGCGTCCACCGCTGGTACGAGTTGGCCCCCGGGCCGCATCAGCCGAGCGGCACGATCGACGGAGCGGTCGGCCAGCCGGATCTGACGGGCACGCACCTGTACGACGAACAGGCCACCCTCGCGTCACCGGGCGGCGACCACCGGCGCGTCACGTTCCTGGACGCCCGGGGCGGCCGCCGCTACTGGGCGGCCACGCTGCCGGGCAAGGCCTCCGCCCAGGACATCGCGGTGGTCGGCAGGAACGACGAACCACGCACCGTGCTCACCACCGTGGGCGACTCCCTGATCCGGGTGCGCCCGGTACCGGTGCCCCCGCCCGCCCGGAGCGTCTCCTCCCCCTGGGGCACCGCCTTCGCCCTGGCGCCGGACGGCTCGCGCGCCGCGAGGGTGCAGCAGGGCAGGCTCGAGGTGCTGGGCCCGGGTGCCCGTCTGCGCGGCACACGCCTGCCCGCCCTCAAGCGGGAACTGAACCATCCGCTGCGGATGCTCTGGGCCACCCGGGACGGCAAGGACACGCTGCTGCTCTGGGCGAGGAACATGAAGTACGCGCTCCTGTACGACGTGGACACCCTGGCCTCCCCCGCGCGGGTCACGTGGAACTGCGGGCGCCCCGGCGGCCCGGACTGGAACACACCGGAGGACGTGGTCCGGACGGCCGACGGAGAGATCGTCCTGCTCTGCCTCAACAGCGCACTGGTCCGGCTGGATGCCCGCACCGGACTCCAGAGCGGCGGCCCCGTCCCCGTGGAGCCCGCCTCCCCGTCGGGCAACGAAGCCTGGGGCGGGCAGCTCACCGCGCGGCCGGGCCACCCGGACCAGGTGGCGGTGGTCACGCAGGAGTGGGGCGAGAACGGCCGGATCGAGGTGTGGGACGTGCGCAGGGGTACCCGGCTGTCCCGGCTGGAAGGCGCCCCGCTCGCCTACGCCTCGGACGACTTCGACCGGCTCACGGTCTTCACCCCGGACGGCGACCGGCTCGCCGCCCGCGGCGAGGACCGCCGGGTGGAGTGGTGGCAGGTGGACGAGGAGCGCGGTACGGGACGCACTGGTCGCCTGGAGGAGGTGAGCAGCCTGCTGGGCGTCGCGGAGGACGGGACGCTGGTCGCCGACCTGTACGGGGACATCGCGCTGTTCTCTCCCCGGAGCGGCAGGCTCCTGGGCCGCGTCGGACTCCCGTCCTCTCCGCTGAGCGCCTGGCAGCTGAAGGGCGACACCCTGCGCCTCACGAACGGGGACTACGACACCCTGACCCTGCGCCTGTCACCCGCCCACTGGCACGACACCCTCTGCTCCGCGGCCCCCGGCGCCTACAGCCCCGCCCAGCGCACGGGCCCACGCCTGCGCCAGGCTCGGGACACACCGTGCCCGAACCGCTGACGCCGCGACCCGTCGGATCAGCCCTCGTCCGGCGTCAACCGCAACGAGATGCTGTTGATGCAGTACCGCTGATCCGTCGGGGTGGCATACCCCTCCCCCTCGAACACATGCCCAAGGTGCGACCCGCACCGGGCACACCGCACCTCGGTCCGCACCATGCCGTGGGACCGGTCGGACACCAGCTCCACGGCGTCGGTGTCCTTCGGGTCGTAGAAGGAGGGCCAGCCGCAGTGGGACTCGAACTTCGTGGTGGAGGTGAAGAGCTCGGCGCCGCAGGCGCGGCAGGAGTAGACGCCCGTCGCCTTGGTGTCGGTGTACTCACCGGTGAAGGCGGGCTCCGTGGCGGCCTGGCGCAGGACGGCGTACTCGGCCGGCTTCAGCTCCGCACGCCACTGCTCGTCCGGCTTTTCGACGTCGTACGACATGTTGCTCAGCCCCTATCCACTACGCGAGACGGTCCAGGATGCGCGGGCCGAGGTCCGTGACGTCGCCCGCGCCCATGGTGAGAACGAGATCGCCGGGCTTCGCCATTCCCGCGACCACCGCGGGGACGTCCGCCTTGTCGTGGACCGGTGTCACGTCGGCGCCCGCGGCGCGCGCCGCGTCGATGATCAGGTCGCTGGTGACGCCGGGGATCGGGTCCTCGCGGGCCGGGTAGATGTCCAGGACCAGCGAGGCGTCCGCGAGGGACAGCGACTGGCCCATCTCCTTGCCCAGCTCCTGGGTGCGGGAGAAGAGGTGGGGCTGGAAGACCACCAGGATGCGGGCGTCGCCGGCGGCCCCGCGCATCGCCTCCAGGTCGGCCGTCATCTCGGTCGGGTGGTGGGCGTAGGAGTCGATGACCTGGACACCGGCCACCTCGCCCTTGAGCTGGAGGCGCCGCTTCACGCCCGTGTACGCGGCCAGGGCGGGGGCGAGGTCCGTCGCGGGGATGCCGAGCGCGACGCCCGCCGCGAGGGCGGCGACCGCGTTGTGCGCGTAGTGGCGGCCGGGGACGGAGACGGTGAAGGTGAGCGGCGTGCCGTCCAGCTCGACCGTGACCTCGCTCTTCAGACCCTGGGCCACCACCGACAGCACCCGTACGTCGGCGTCCTCCGCCTCTCCGTACGTCACCGTCCGCACCGAAGGAGCCACCCGTCGCGTCAGCTCCCGCGCGCCCTCGTGGTCGGAGGAGATCACCAGCGTGCCGCCGGGGACGATCTTTCCGGTGAACGTCTCGAAGGACTCGTAGATCTCGTCCATGGACGCGTAGTTCGCGTGGTGGTCGAGCTCGACGTTGAGGACGATCGCGACCTCGGGGGCGTACTTGTGGAAGCTGCGGTCCGATTCGTCCGCCTCGGCGACGAAGATCTCGCCGTCGCCGTGCAGCGCGTTGGAGCCGGGGGCGTCCAGGTCGCCGCCGATCGCGTACGAGGGCCGCAGGCCGAGCTCCGACAGCGAGACCGCCAGCATCGAGGTGGTCGTGGTCTTGCCGTGGGTGCCCGCCACCGCGATCGGGCGCAGGCCCTCCATCAGGGCGGCCAGCGCGTCGGAACGGTGCACCACCGGGATACCCAGCTCGGCCGCGCGGGCCAGCTCCGGGTTGTCCTGGCGGATCGCGGACGACACGACCACACAGCTCGCGTCGTCCGCGAGATGCTCCGCCGCGTGCCCGATGTGCACGGTGACACCCAGCGCCCGCAGCGCCTCGGCGGTCGCCGACTCCTTGGCATCACTGCCCGCCACCTTCGCCCCACGCTGCGCGAGGATCTTCGCGATCCCCGACATCCCGGCGCCGCCGATGCCGATGAAGTGCGGTCGGTCCATGGCGGTGGGAAGGGTGCCGGGTGCCACGTGATGTCTCCCTGTGCATACAGATACGGCGGACGTACAGGCGCCCCAGCCTAATTGCCTACGGCGACGCGACCGACCTAGGGGCGCGGGCCTGTATCGATTTGCGGCTACCGCCGCGCGGGCGCGACCAGCCACACACCACCCGCAGCCGCAATCACACAGGCACCCCAACGGCGACTACGCCATGCTGTGCGAGAACAGCTTCAACACCGGCACCCCCACCTTGTGCCGAGCCCGAGAAGCCCAGTCCCGGTGGAAGAACTCCTCCACATAGTGCGGATCGGTCAGCACGATCACCTCGTCCGCCCCGACCTCCTCCACCAGCCCCTTCAACGCATCCAGCGGATGATCCTCGATCAACCGCCCCTCCGCCGCGTTCCCGGAGCCCCGCAGCGCCTGCAGGGACACCTCCAGCGCCCGCTCCCCGAAGGGCCTCGCGGCATCACCCTCGGGTACCTCACGCTCCTTCGCCGCCTCGTCCAGTTCGCCCAGTGCGACGTCGTCGATGGCCCGCAGCAGGCGGTCCGCCTGGTCGCCGCGCGGCTGGAGCAGCACATGGAAGGAGACCTGCTCGTCGCCGTGCAAGGTGGTCACGAACTCCACGTCGGCGGACGTCAGGGCCTTTTCGATCATCAGTACGCTTGTGAACACCGAGCGCCCCTTCTGCGGAAACCATCCTGCCCCGTGATCTCACGGGGCTGCGAGATTCAGTGTGCCCGTCGGAAGCTAAACGGAACGGTAGATTCCGCCGATTTCGGGACCGACGGTACCGCTGAACGAATTTCAAGCGCGCTGGTAGCGGCCGAAGAGAAACCCCTCCTCCTCCAGCAGGGACACCAGTGCGAACCGATGCGGAACCGCGACGGACGGTCCCCCGGCGATGCGCTGGGCATCACCCGCGGTGAGCATCGGGGCAACGGTCAGACAGAGCTCGTCGAGCACGCCGGCGGCCACGAACTGACCGAGCAGCCGCGGGCCGCCCTCGGTCAGGAGCCGGGTGAATCCGAGGTCCGCGAGAGCCCGTACGGCACGGGCGGGCTCCACGCCGACGCCGTCACCGGCGATCACTACCCGGGCGCCCGCCTTCTCCGCGGTCGCGATCCGGTCGGGGGCGGCCGCCGCGCCGGTCAGGATCAGGGTGGGGACGAGGGGGGACGTGAACAGCGGAAGGGAGAAGTCCAGCTCCAGGCTGGCGCTGACCACCGCGATCGCCGGCGCGGGCCCCTGTCCGGCCGCCTCCCTGCGCTCGGCGAACTCCGCACGCGCGCGTGCGGGCCGGTAACCCTCCTGCCGTACCGTTTCCGCGCCGACGACGACCACGTCCGCCAGCCCCCTGAGCGTCCCGAAGATCCGCATGTCGGCCGCGGTGGAGATGGGCTGCGACTTCCCGTCGTGCTGAGCGGCACCGTCGAGCGTCGACACCATGTTCGCCCGCAACCAGGCCACCGGCGCCCCGCCGGCCACGGGCTCGGGATAGGCATAGGCCTCGGCCAGCTCGCCGAGACTCCACTCCCGGTCGACGAGATCGGCACCGGGCACACCACCCGCGCCGGAGTCGGCGAACGAGGAAGGACCAGCGCCGGTCCCGCCCAGAGCACGCACCGCTTCGCCCCCCTCTCCGACAGCACCGGACCCGTCCGCCCCGGGTACCCCACCGAAGCCTTCCGTCACAGCACCGCCGGCACCGCCGTCCGCGGCGCCGGGCACGACGACCGCGTCCCCGGCCTCGGCACCCCCACCAGAACCGCCAGTCCCGACAGGCCCACCGACTCCACCACCCCCGGAGCCCTCGACCGCACCCCCCGTCCCCACACCCCCGGCCCCACCGCCGGCGGCCCTCGTCGCTGTCTGGTCGGTCACAGGGAACAGGCGTCGCATGTCGTGCAGTGTGGCACGGCGCTTAGCATGGGGAACCGTGTCGTCCTCCACCACCGCCTCCGGGATCAGCCCGATAGCAGACGCGGCCCCGATGTCCCTGTGCTCCCGTGAGCCGCACGTCCCCGCGGACCGGCTCGTCGCCGAGATGGTGCCGCCGCCGCGGTTCGACTCGGTGCGGTTCGGCACGTACATCCCGGACCCGAACCAGCCCAGCCAGTTCGAGGCCGTCCGGGTACTGGAAGGCTTCGCCGGTGGACTCGGCGGGGCGCATGCCGTCGGCGGCGGGAAACGCGGGCTCTTCGGGTTCGGGAAGGCCAAGGCGCCCAAGGTGCCGGCCGGTCCCCGCGGGGTCTATCTCGACGGCGGCTACGGCGTCGGCAAGACCCATCTGCTCGCCTCCCTCTGGCACGCCACCCCGGCGGAGCCCTCGCTCAAGGCGTTCGGCACCTTCGTCGAGCTGACCAACCTCGTGGGCGCCCTGGGCTTCCAGAAGACGGTCCAGACGCTCTCCGGACACCGTCTCCTCTGCATCGACGAGTTCGAGCTCGACGACCCGGGTGACACCGTCCTCGTCTCCACCCTGCTCGGCAAGCTCGTCGACGCGGGTGTCGCCCTCGCCGCCACCTCCAACACCCTCCCCGGCAAGCTCGGCGAGGGCCGCTTCGCCGCGGTCGACTTCCTGCGCGAGATCCAGGGGCTCAGCGCCCACTTCCGGCCGCTGCGCATCGACGGCGAGGACTACCGCCACCGCGGTCTGCCCGCGGCACCGGCCCCCTACTCCGAGGAACAGGTCACCAAGGCGGCGTACGCCACCGAGGGCTCCTCGCTGGACGACTTCCCGCAACTCCTCGAGCACCTGGCCCGCGTCCACCCCAGCCGGTACGGCGCGCTGACCGATGGCCTGAAGGCGGTGTGTCTCACCGACGTACAGCCGATTCCGGACCAGTCCACCGCGCTGCGGCTCGTCGTGCTCGCGGACCGGCTGTACGACCGTGAGGTTCCGGTCCTCGCGTCCGGACAGCCGTTCGACCAGCTGTTCAGCGAGGAGATGCTCAAGGGCGGGTACCGCAAGAAGTACTTCCGGGCCATCTCCCGGCTCACCGCGCTGGCCCGCGACGGCAAGGGACTCGTCGAACCCGCCTAACCGGTGAACTCCCGCAGGTCAAGGGCTGGTTCCCGCCACCCGACCTATGAGTTTCAGGCTCTCTTCAGCTCGAAACGTTAAGTTAACCCTGCAAACAACTTTGCAGGGTTAACGTGTTTCTTGACCAGGCATTGACCATGTCTTGGCAAGCGCGTGAGCCGTGAACTACAGGGAGGGGGACGCACGTTGCGGGACAAACCGACACGGACCGGGCTCTCAACCCCTGCCGTGGGTCCACTCCCCCTCGCCTTCTTCGCTATCACGGCATCGTTCGCAACCGCGCACACAGCCAGTGAGGCTTCGACCAGAGCTCGGCCTCACAGATAACGGCAGTACCCCCCACCTGTCATGTACGTCCGACGCGCCGCTGCAGGCGCGCCAGGAGGAGTCACCACATGCAGCCCCTCATCGACAACGCCCGTCTGTTCGGACAGCGCCCTGAGGAGTTCGCCAAGCTCGCAGAAGGCCAGTCCCCTCAGGTCCTGTTCATCACCTGCTCCGACTCCAGGGTCGTCCCGGCCCTGATCACGGGCGCCGGCCCCGGCGAGCTCTTCGAGCTGCGCACCGCCGGCAACATCGTCCCGCCGTACACCTCCGAGCACCCCACCGGCGAGGCGGCCACCATCGAGTACGCCGTCGAAGTGCTCGGCGTCAGCGACATCGTGGTCTGCGGCCACTCGCACTGCGGCGCCGTCGGCGCCCTGGTGCGCGGCGACGACCTGACCGCCGTACCCGCCGTCCGCGACTGGCTCGCGCACGCCGCGCCGCGCCCCTCTGGAGCGCCCGAGGATCCATCCGTCGCCGAGGGCGTGCAGAGCCACGTCCTGACGCAGCTGCTGCGGCTGCGCGCCTACCCGTTCATCGAAGAGAAGCTGACGTCTCGTCAACTCACCCTCCGCGCCTGGTACTACGAGGTGCACACCGGTGCCGTGCGGGAACACCGCGCGGACACCGACACGTTCGAGGCGCTGTGATCGCGATGATGACCAAATACCCGCACCTGCGGCAGGACTTCGCCGCCTCCCTGGTCGTCTTCCTGGTCGCACTCCCGCTGTGCGTGGGCGTCGCCGTCGCCTCCGGCGTACCGGCCGAACTCGGTCTCGTCACAGGCATCGTGGGCGGCATCGTCACCGGCCTCATGCGCGGCAGCAGCCTGCAGGTCTCCGGACCGGCGGCGGGTCTGACCGTGCTGGTCTTCGAGGCGGTCCAGGAGTTCGGACTGCCCGTGCTCGGCGTGATCGTGCTGGCCACGGGCGCGCTCCAGATCCTCATGGGCGTCCTGAAGCTGGGCCGTTGGTTCCGGGCCATCTCGGTCTCCGTCGTCGAGGGCATGCTCGCCGGCATCGGCCTCGTGTTGATCGCCGGACAGCTGTACGCGATGGCCGACGCCAAGGCCCCCGCCTCCGGCCTCGGGAAGATAGCCGGGCTGCCCGGCGCGCTCGCGGACGCCGTCGGGAACGCCGGGGCGCTGGCCTCGCTCGGACTCGGCGTCGGCACCATCGCCGTCCTCGTGCTGTGGAAGCGCATGCCGGCGAAGGTGCGCACCGTGCCCGGTCCGCTCGCCGCGGTCGGTCTGGCCACGCTCGCCGGCCTGGCGTTCTCCATGCCGGTGGCGACCGTCGAGGTGCAGGGGCTGCTGGGTTCCATCCAGCCACCGTCCTTCACCGCCTTCGGTGAGCTCGCGAACATCGGTGTGCTCGCCACGATCGTCGCGTTCACCCTGATCGCGTCCGCCGAGTCGCTGTTCAGCGCGGCGGCCGTGGACCGGCTGCACGACGGGCCGCGCACCGCGTACGACAAGGAACTGGTCGCGCAGGGCGCGGGCAACGCGCTCTGCGGTGTGCTCGGCGCGCTGCCGATGACCGCGGTGATCGTGCGCAGTGCGGCGAACGTCCAGGCGGGCGCGAAGACCAAGGCGTCCCGGGTCATGCACGGCGTATGGCTGCTGCTGTTCGCGGCGCTGCTGCCGGGCGTCCTCGCCTACATCCCGATCCCGGCGCTCGCGGGCATCCTGGTCTACTCCGGCGCCAAGCTGATCCCCGTACGGGAGATCGTGTCGCTGTGGCGCGAGCACCGCGGTGAGGCGCTGATCCTGGTGGTCACGGCCGTGTCGATCGTCGCGGTCAGCATGTTCGAGGGCGTCCTCATCGGCCTCGCGCTGGCCGTCGCCAAGACCGCCTGGGAGGCCTCGCACCTGAAGCTGGAGGTCGTGGACAAGGGCGCCGGACCCGTCCAGGCGTATCTGTCGGGCAACGCGACCTTCCTCAGGCTGCCGAAGATCCTCGACAACCTGGAGTCCCTGCCGCAGGACCGCCCGGTGGAGCTGGACCTGTCCGGTCTGCACCACCTGGACCACGCCTGCCGTACGGCGCTGGAGAACTGGGCCGAGCGGCACAGCGCGGTCGGCACGGAGCCGGTTCGGGTCACCGCGCAGTAGGACGCACCACGCGACACACACCCGGCGCCTGGTCCGTAGCCTCGGACCAGGCACCGGGCATATCGTTGCAGGAGCGGACAAACAAGGCCTCTCAGTGAGGGGGTCGTTATGCTCCAGGAGCTCCTGACCGTGGCCGCGGCAGCCGGTTCCGCCGCTGTGGTCTATGTCGCCGCCGGGGCGCGGGTCGTCAAGCAGTACGAGCGCGGGGTGATCTTCCGGCTCGGGCGGCTGATGGACGACGTGCGGGCGCCCGGGTTCACGATGGTGGTCCCCTTCGTGGACCGGATGCACAAGGTCAACATGCAGATCGTCACACTGCCGATCCCGGCCCAGGAGGGCATCACCCGGGACAACGTGACGGTGCGCGTGGACGCGGTCGTCTACTTCCGGGTGATCGACGCGGCGAGCGCGCTCGTGAAGGTCGAGGACTACAAGTTCGCGGTCTCCCAGATGGCGCAGACGTCGCTGCGCTCGATCATCGGCAAGAGCGAGCTGGACGACCTGCTCTCCAACCGCGAGAAGCTCAACGAGGGCCTGGAGCTGATGATCGACAGCCCGGCCGTCGGCTGGGGCGTGCAGGTCGACCGCGTCGAGATCAAGGACGTGTCGCTGCCGGACGCGATGAAGCGCTCCATGGCCCGGCAGGCGGAGGCCGACCGCGAGCGCCGCGCCCGGATCATCAACGCGGACGCCGAACTCCAGGCGTCGAAGAAACTCGCCGAGGCCGCGAAGGAGATGTCCGAGCAGCCGGCCGCGCTCCAGCTGCGGTTGCTCCAGACGGTGGTGGCGGTGGCCGCCGAGAAGAACTCCACCCTGGTCCTCCCCTTCCCGGTGGAGCTGCTGCGCTTCCTGGAGAGGGCCCAGGAGCACCCCACCGACAGGTGACACCTCTACGCGCGTGGTTCCCGGAGCCCGCGCCAGGTGATAGACACAGCGGCGTCACATCCTGTCCGCCAGCAGGAAGGTTGCTGCTCCATGTCCGCAACACGACGTCAGGTGCTCGCCCGCTCCGGCGCCTTGGGGGCGGGAATCGCCTTCACCGGCGCCCTCTCCGAGCTCTTCACGGGCACCGCCGCCGCACAGAACCTCGGCCACACCGGCTACGGCCCGCTCGTCCCCGACCCGAACGGCCTGCTCGATCTGCCGGAAGGTTTCCGCTACAAGGTCCTCTCCCGTGAGGGCGACCAGCTCCGCTCCGGCGAGGGCCAGGTCCCCTCCAACCACGACGGCATGGCCGCCTTCGCCGGCAGACACGGCCGCGTCCACCTGGTCCGCAACCACGAGAACCGCGTCACCGGCAGGATCCCGGTCCCGACGATCGACGGGCTCACCTACGACCCGATGGGCAAGGGCGGCTGTACGGCCCTGACGCTCGACGGCCGCAACAAGGTCCTGTCCGAGCGGGTGGCCATCGCCGGCACCGCCGTCAACTGCGCGGGCGGGCCCACTCCTTGGGGCACCTGGCTGACCTGCGAGGAGACCGAGGACAAGGCCGGCACCAACGGCTACACCAAGGACCACGGCTTCATCTTCGAGGTCGACGGCGCCGACCCACGCCGCTCCGGAGCGGTCCCGCTGACCGCGATGGGCCGCTTCCAGCACGAGGCGATCGCCGTCGACCCGAAGCACGGCATCGTCTACGAGACCGAGGACGCGTTCCTCAAGCCGTTCGGCCTCTTCTACCGCTTCCTGCCGAACAAGCCGCTGGGCGGCCTGGGTTCGCTCCGCGCGGGCGGAAAGCTCCAGGCGATGCGCGTGCCCGGCGTACCGGACCTGTCCTCCATCCAGGAGACGGGCGCGTGCTTCGAGGGCGTCGAGTGGGTCGACGTACCGGACCCGCTGGCCGCCCAGACCCCCATCCGCCTCCAGGACTTCGGCCCGAAGGGCATCACGCACGCGCAGAAGCTGGAGGGCTGCTACTGGGGCGGCCGGTGTGTGTACTTCGTGTCCTCCTTCGCCCACAGCGCGGAGGGCTCGGCCGCGGACCACTTCGGCCAGATCTGGCGCTACGACCCGTCCTCGCGCCGCCTGACCCTGGTGATCGTCTTCGGCCCGGACACCGACATCCAGCTGCCCGGCGAGTCCCCCGACAACATCTGCCTCGCCCCCAGCGGCGGCCTGATGGTCTGCGAGGACGGCAACGGCGCACAGCACGTCTACGGCGTCACGCGCCGGGGCGAGGTCTACGCGATGGCCCGCAACGCCCAGAACATCGGCACACCCGAGGCGCCGGAGTGGGGCGAGTTCGCGGGGGTCACCTTCTCCCCCGACGGCGACACGATGTACGTCAACTGCTACACGCCGGGAACGACGTTCGCGGTGACGGGGCCCTGGCGCAGGTAGGGCCCCTGCGCCGGGAGGCGGACCCCCGCCTCCCGGCGCATGATCGAGGCACGACCGGACCGAAAGGGACGCCCCGCGGCCAAGAAGAAACACTGCCGTATCACTGGACCCGCAGTACCCGAAGGCAGACTTCGACGTGGCGGAGTGCCGGGAGCGGCTGCTGAAGGGGGCATGACGGGCACCTGAGCGGCGCGTGAGCGACCACAATCCGGGGCATGCCCGATTCATCCCGTTATGTTCATACGGTGATCATTCGAGTACGACAAGCAGCGGCCGCCTGCGCACTCGGCGCCGCGCTCACCGCCTGCACCGCCGCCCCCGAGGCACCCCGCGCCGCCCGTCCGGCCCCCTCCGCCCCCGCCGCGCCCTCCCGGCCTCCGACCCTCGCCCCGGGCCCCGCCGGGCTCACCCCCGTCTTCAAGAACGGCCCCCGCACGCACGGAAAGACGGTCGCGCTCACCTTCGACGCCGACATGACCGCGGACCAGGGACCCCGGGCCGCGGCCGGCGAGCGCTTCGACAACCCGCGGCTCATCGCGGCGCTGCGGACGCTGAAGGTGCCGGCCACCGTGTTCATGACGGGGCGATGGGCCGAGGAGTACCCGACGCAGGCGCGGTCGATCGGACGGGACCCGCTCTTCGAAGTGGCGAACCACTCGTACAGCCACTACGCCTTCACCGGCGACTGCTACGGGCTGCCGACCGTCTCGCAGGACCGCATGCGGGCCGATGTCGAGCACGCGTACGCCGCCTTCCGGAAGGCGGGCGTCCCGGACGCGCGGCCGTACTTCCGCTTCCCCGGCGGCTGCTACGACCGCGAGGCCCTCAAGACGCTCACCCCGGCCGGTGTCACCGCCGTGCAGTGGGACGTGGTCAGCGGGGACGCCTTCGCGACGGACGCGGACGCCGTGGCCCGGCAGGTGCTGGACGGAGTCCAGCCCGGTTCCGTGGTCGTCATGCACTGCACCCGCAGCGCCGCCCCGACGACCGAGCGGGCCGTACGGAAGATCGTGCCGGAGCTGCGGGCCAGGGGGTACCGGTTCGTGAAGGTGTCCGAGCTGATCGGGGCGGGCGGCGGTCGGCACTGACCGTCCTACGCTGGGGGTATGAGCGAGGACTACTGCACGATCAGCGCGGCGCCGAAGCCACCCGTCGCCGACGGTCCGCCGTACGCGGAGTGCGTGCTGTGCCGGAAGCCGACGGAGTATCCGGAGTCGTACAAGGGGATCACCATGTGCCCCGTCTGCGAGTGGCAGGAGGCCCAGCGGACCGCCTGCTCAGGGTGATCTCCGGGACGTCAGCACGCAGGCCACGGCGGCCGCGCCCGCGGTGAGCAGGGCCGCCGCGGCCAGGGGCAGCAGCGGCAGTGGAACCGTGCCCTCACGGGAGCCGGTGACCAGGCCCTGGACCGCCGCCTGGGCCGGGGAACCGGTCGTCACCATCGTCAGCAGAGCCGCGAGCAACATCGTGGGGACCGCCCGTCCCGGCGAGCGCAGCAGCGGCCACGTGGTGAGCGCCCCGACAGCCGTGCCGAGCAGGGCGCACGCGAGGGTGGCGATCAGCCCGGCCGCACCGGCAGGGAACCGTGGCACCCGCATCTGGTGGTCGGCGCTCACCGGATCGCTGATCAGCGTCACGACGAGAGTCGCCGCCGTGCCGAGCAGCGCCGCGGTGGCGAATGCCACCAGCAGAGCGGCGAGGTGCGCCCGCGCGGGTCCGACCGCCGCGGACACACAGGCACGGGCCGCGGGCGGCTCGTTGGACACACAGATCCGCACCAGCCAGGCGGCGACGGGCAGCAGCGCGGCGGCCGCGTACCCGAGCGAGTCGAGGATCGGCTGGCCGCTCTGCACACCGATGCCCAGGAACGCGACGTACAGGATGATCGGCGGCAGCCAGCGCTGGGAGCGTACGAGCAGGGCGGCCTGGTAGCGGAGCAGAGCGGTCATCGGCCGCCTTCCTGTGTCTCGTGGCTCACGCTCACCACATGCCACGGCGGACGGGCCGCCAGCAGGGTGCGGAGCAGGACGTCCGAGTGGGACGCGGGGACGGTGACCCGGTAGGTGCCCGGTTCCGTCTCCTCGGCGGCGGTGGCGGTCCGGTGCGCGTCCGCGGGCAGCCGGCCGCCGGCCGGACCCTGGGCCACGACGGTCACATGCGGGCCGGAGGGTGCGGCGGCTTGTGCCGTACGACGGTGGAGGCCGCCCTCGTGCACCGCGTACGTCGCGTCGGGCACCCCCGCCAGCCGGCTCGGGTCGTGGTCGACGAACACCACCGCTCCGCCCGCCGCGGTGCGCTCGGCGACCGCGCGCTCCAGTTCCGCCCGGGCGTCCGCGTCGAGGCCGGTCCACGCCTCGTCCAGGACGAGCAGCTCCGGTTCGGCGAGGAGGGCCTGGGCGACGGCGACCTTCTGGCTGCTGCCCTTGGAGAGCTGGGCCATGGGGGTGCGGGCGTAGGGGGTGGCGCCGAATCGCTCCAGGGTGTCGGCCGCGGCTCGCTCGGCCGAGGTTCGGGTGAGGCCGTGGATCGTGGCCAGGTGGGTCAGGTAGCCGAGGGCGGTGAACGGGAGGGCCGAGGGGAAGCGTTCGGGGACGTAGGCGGTGCGGGGGCGGCCTGTGATGCGGCCCTCCGAGGGGGCGTCGAGGCGGGCGAGTACGCGGAGGAGCGTGGATTTGCCGGAGCCGTTCGGGCCTTCTACGCGGGTGAGGGTGCCGGGGGTGAGGGTGAGGTGGATGCCTCGTAAGACCCAGGGGCCGCGTAGGCCGTAGCGGCGGCCCACGTTGTCCAGCTGTAGATCGCGTTCCATAGTGGTCATGATGTCGTGTGGCGGCCAACGGTTGTCTGTGGCTGGTCGCGCCCACGCGGCGGCAGCCGCAAATCGACACAGCCCCGCGCCCCTTAGGGTTGGCTGGTGTGAGCTCTGATTCCATGCCGCCCGGCGACAGTCCGTTCCAGCACTCGGCCACTGCCCGCGATCACGCGCCGCAGTTTGTGCTGCCGTTGGTCGTGCGCATCGAGCGGGATGCACCTCCCGCCCGTACCGACGCCCTCGAGACCGCCGCACGCGCCGTGCTCGTCATGCTCAGCGACTCGCGCTCCCTCGGGGACGGCGAATGGGCTCAGGTCATGCGGGACTGGCAGGACGCGCGTATCCGGAAGGTCGTGCGGCGGGCCCGTGGGGGCGAGTGGCGGAAGGCCGAGGCGCTGCCCGGGATCACGGTCACCGGGAAGTCCGCGGAGGTGCGGGTGTTTCCGCCGGTGCCGTTGGACGGGTGGCCCAAGGAGTTGGCCAAGCTTCAGGTGTCGGGTACCGATCTTGACGACCCCGAGCCGCCGGTGGACGCCGATCCGGGTGTCCCCGTGCTGTGGATGAGCCCGGACGTCGACATGTCGGCCGGGAAGGCGATGGCTCAGGCCGGGCACGGGGCTCAACTCGCCTGGTGGGAGCTGTCGGACGAGGAGCGGGCCGCTTGGCGGGACGCCGGGTTCCCGGTCGCCGTACGGACCCCTGGACGGGACCCTTGGCGTGAACTCGTGGGCAGTGGGCTGCCGTTGGTGCGGGACGCCGGGTTCACCGAGATCGCCCCGGGCTCGTGCACGGTCGTCGCCGACCATCCGGCGCTGCGGTGACCCGGCTCGACGGCAGGGTGGAACGGGGCAACCGGACCCGGCAGTCGGTGCTGCGCCGTACCGTCGAGATCGCCTCCGTGGAGGGTCTCGAGGCGCTGTCGGTGGGACGGCTCGCGACCGATCTGCGGCTCAGCAAGAGCGGCGTGTTCGCCCTGTTCGGCTCCAAGCAGGAGCTGCAGTTGGCCACGGTGCGGGAGGCCTCGCGGGTGTTCGTCGCGGAGGTCGTGGAGCCCGCCGCGAAGGTTCCGGCGGGGATCGGACGGGTGTGGCGGCTGTGCCAGGCGTGGCTGGCGTACTCGGAGGAGCGGGTCTTTCCCGGCGGCTGCTTCTTCTACGGCGTGATGGCCGAGTTCGACGCCCGGGAGGGGGCCGTGCACGATGCGCTGGTCGGGGCCCAGCGGTACTGGGGCGCGCATGTGGAGGGCTGTGTCGAGGAGGCGCGGGCCGCGGGTGAGCTGCGCGCCGACACCGATGCCGCGCAGCTCGCCTTCGAGTTGATCGCCCTCATGGAGTCGGCGAACGCGCTGTCCGTGCTGCATGGGGAGAACGTCGCCTATCGGCGGGCGCGGGTGGGGATCGCGGCGCGACTGCGGGCGGTGGCGGTGGACGTCGCGTCGGTGCCTCAAGTGGGCTGAGGACAAGGAACGTTGGCTTCTCGCCATTCGGTATCGGCCATCGAAAACAAGTAGCACGATCGTTCGCTTACTTTTATTCTTGGCCCTCTTGGGCCTACGCCCTGGACCTGATCGCCGAGGAGCAGTGATGGACGTCGTGGAACTCGACCGGATCGCCGTGTACGAGGCCCTGCGGGTGGTGGAACTCGCGCAGGACGGGGACTGGGAGCGGGACAGTCCCTGCGCCGGGTGGACGCTGCGGCGGCTGGTGGCGCACATGGCCGCGCAGCACCACGGGTTCGCGGCCGCCGCGCGGGGTGCGGGCGGCGATCCCGCGTACTGGACGGAGCCGGCGGACATGCGCGAGCCGGCCAAGGTGCATCGGGCGGCCGCGACGAGCCTCTTCGGGGCGTTCGCCGAACCGGGCGCCGTGGAGCGGGAGTTCACACTCCCCGAGCTGGGCGGGCGGTTTCCCGGGCGGCTCGCGATCGGCTTCCACTTCATCGACTACGTGGTGCACGCCTGGGATGTGGCCGCCACGCTGGGGGTCGGGCTCGAGCTGCCCGACGAGGTCCTGACGGCGGCCCTGGCCGTGGCCCGGTTCGTCCCGGCCGATCCGGCGGGGCGGGGTCCGGGGTTCGCGTTCGCCGCGACGCTGGACGTTCCGCCGGGCGCCGGGCCGCTGGAGGAGACGCTGCGGCTGCTGGGGCGGTCACCGGAGTGGGGGTGAGCGGTCCGCCCGCTTGAACGGGCGGCCGCTGCGTTACGTACCTCCTGGCACGGATGGGCCGGAACCTCAAATGTTCCTCTGAACGACGGGGTGGGGGGATTCGAGGCCGGACACCGGGGCCATACCCCCGTCACGCCGGAAACAGCGAGCCGTCGAAGGGGACGACACAGCGGATCCAGGTGGAGCGGAGAGTCGGCCGGAGGAGGGACGGGGACGATGGAGCGACTGGGTACGGGAATCGGATGGCGACCGGAGATCGCGGACGCCGTGGAGCGCATGCCGGGTATCGACTGGGTCGAGGCCGTGGCGGAGAACGTCTGCCCGGGGCACCTCCCCGAATCGCTGCTCCGGCTGCGCGAGCGCGGGGTGACCGTCGTCCCGCACGGCGTCTCCCTCGGGCTCGGCGGCGCGGACCGGCCCGACGAGGACCGGCTGACGGCCCTCGCCGAGCGCGCCACGGCCCTGGGCGCACCGCTGGTCACCGAGCACATCGCGTTCGTCCGGGCAGGCGGGCCCCTGACGGCCTCACCGCGCCTGGAGGCGGGTCATCTGCTGCCGGTGCCGCGCACCCGCGACGCGCTCGACGTGCTCTGCGAGAACGTCCGTATCGCCCAGGCCGCGCTGCCCGTGCCGCTCGCCGTCGAGAACATCGCCGCGCTGATCTCCTGGCCGGGCGAGGAGATGACGGAGGGGCAGTTCCTGTACGAGCTGGCCGACCGCACGGGCGTACGGCTGCTGATCGACGTCGCGAACCTCCACACCAACCACGTCAACCGCGGCGAGGACCCCGCCGAGGCCCTCGCCGACCTCCCTCTGGAGGCCATCGCCTACGTCCATGTGGCGGGCGGCTTCGAACGCGACGGCGTCTGGCACGACAGTCACGCCCACCCCGTCCCCCGCCCGGTCCTCGACATCCTCACCGACCTCGCCTCCCGCGTCTCCCCGCCGGGGGTCCTGCTGGAACGGGACGAGAACTTCCCCGAGCCGAGCGAGCTGGAGCGGGAACTGACGGCGATACGGGGCGCGCTGGAGAAGGGGCGCGAGCAGGCCGGGGGCAGCTCCGAGGAGGGCGGCGGGGAGGCCGTGACGGATGTCGCGGGGCGGGTCACGAGGACCAGCCCCGA
Source organism: Streptomyces sp. NBC_00019 (assembly GCF_045041015.1). NCBI lineage: Bacteria > Bacillati > Actinomycetota > Actinomycetes > Kitasatosporales > Streptomycetaceae > Streptomyces > Streptomyces sp. NBC_00019. The sequence goes on along the minus strand of NZ_CP108302.1, from coordinate 7,893,669 downwards.
CACCACCGCCGACGCCCCCCTCGACACCACTGCCGATGCCCCCCTCGGCGCCGCTGATGGCGCTCCCACCACCGCCCCCGCCCGTCAGCGCCTCGCCCTCGCACAGACCGCTCTGCTCTCCGCGCTCGTCGCCGGGACGCCCGTGCCCGAGGGGTTCGACCGGGTGCGGGTCGGGGTGCAGGCGCGGGCGCTCGCCGGGAAGCGGGCGGATGTCGTGGCGAAGGTCGCGCCCGAGCTGCCGGAGATTCTCGGGGCTGGGTACCGGGCGGCGTTCCTCGGGTACGCCCACGGGCACCCGATGGGCGCCGGCTACCGGCGGGACGCGCTGGACTTCGCCGGGTACCTCCTCGGTTCCGGCCTGCCGGAGGACCCACACGCCCGGGCCGGGCTGCGGGAGTGGTGGCTGGAGCGGTCGGGCACGCGGCCGCGGTCCCACCGGCCCGCCGTACGGCTGGCACGGGCGACGCGGCGGGTGCTGCTGCGACGGTGACCAGCCGCCGTCGGTACCGACACCGCGGCCGAGTGTGCCGGGATTAACACCTCGCCTCGACACAGCTCCCACACACTCGGTTGGCCACCCTTTGATGCCATATGCCACCAACTCTCCCCTCACCATTCGCCCTTGGTGTCCGGGATGCAACCATTCGCTCCTGTACGGCAGTTGGCGCGGACCGCGCAGTAACATGCCAATCCCGCACTCGAAATCTCACTAGCGTGCGGTGCCGTAACAGGAGGCACCATGCGACCGCGACCCCCCGTCAACGGCCGAGGAATTCTCAGCGGCACGGGGCTCATCATCACCGGCCTGACAGCGACCCTGATGGCGCTGATCTTCCCGATCTGGTCGTACGCCGACCGGTCGGGGACCGCAGCCGACGTACTCAACGCCGATACCGTGTCGACGCAGTACGGGCCGCTGTCCGCTCTCGACCGGGAGTTCGTCACGAAGGTCCGGCTGGCCGGGCTGTGGGAGCTGCCCGCGGGCCAGCAGGCCCAGCAGAAGGGCACGACACAGGCCGTACGGACGGCCGGACAGCACCTCGTCGAGGGGCACACCTTCCTGGACGAGCGGGTCCGCGACGTCGCCTCGCAGCTGGGCCTGGCGCTTCCCAACGAGCCGAACGACCAGCAGAAGGGGTGGCTCGCCACCCTGAACGCGGCCCAAGGCGTCGGCTACGACCGTGAGTTCGCCAACATCCTGCGTCTCGCACACGGCAAGGTCTTCTCCGTCGTCGCCCAGGTCCGCGCGAGCACCCGCAACTCCCTGGTCCGCACCCTCGCCGACGACGCCAACACCACCGTCCTGGACCACATCAAGATCCTGGAGGCCACGGGCTACGTCGACTTCGACGCCCTGGCCCAGGACATGGCCGCCGGCAGCACACCCCCGATCACCAACTCCCCGGCCCCGCCCGCCTTCACGGCAGCCCCGACCCCGGCCGTCCCGGTGACCCCGAGCTACGCACTGCCCCCACCCGCCACCAGCCCACCCCCGCGCGAGCCCTAAGGGGAACGTCACATACCGGCAAACACTTGTCCGGATTGTGAACAAGGCATGGCGCAGTCCAGACCATCTCGCATAGAACAGCGTCATGTTCTGGGTCCTTCTCCTGCTGCTGGCCTGGGCCGCCGCCGGAACCGCGTGCACCCGGCTGTGCCTGGCCGCCGTGCACGCCGCGGCCGACGATGTGGACGCGGGCCACGGACACGACCTCACGCTGTACGAGGCGGCGTTCCTGTCCGGCGGCCCACGCCGGGTCGCCGACCTCACCCTCGTCTCCATGGCCCGCCAGCGCCGGCTGCTGCTCGCGCACACGGGCTGGGCGACGGTCGTCGACCCGCGCGGCCGGGACGAGATCGAGCGCTCCGTCATAGGGGCGATCGGACCGGAGGGGCAGTCCCGTATCGCCCCGCTCCGGGACGCCGCCGCCACCGCGGCCCCCGTACGCGGTCTTGCCGACGGTCTCGTCCGCGCCGGCCTCGCCGTGCCCGACGGGGCGCGCACGACGGTCGCGGACGCGGTCCGCCAGGTACAGATCGCCGCGGTCGTGGTCCTCGCACTGGGCGCGACGGCGCTGCTGACGCCCGCCCCGTCGGACGTACCGCGCCATCTGATCGCCGTCTGGTTCGCGCTCCCCCTCGCACTGACCCTGAGCTGCCTGGCCATCGCGCGCATCGAGGTGCACCCGTACTCGCGCTGGGCCTCCCCGGCAGGTCAGCGGCTGCTCGGCGCCCTGCCCCGGCGTGCCGCCGGCGGCGACGACCGTACGTACCTCACCACCGTCGCCGTACGAGGCGTCAGCGCGGTCGGCGAACCGGACCTGCGCGCGGCCTTCGCCGACCGCGAGCAGCACTGGCGCACCGGGCACACCAGGGGCGCATAGGGGGCATTGGCGCCGACACCGGCCGGGTGGTGCTTGCCTTCGCCGACAACCGAACGAAACATCCCTTTTGTTGCTGCCGTGCACCGAAGGGATACGCGATGAGAGCCCCCGCCCTCTACTCGGCCGCCGGGACCTTGCTCCTGACCACTCTCGCGGCCGCCCCGGCCGGCGGCGCGTCGGGCGCATCGGGTGCTCCCGCTGCGGCCGAGGTGCGCGGCACCGCGACGGCCGCCGCGCGCGCCGAGGCCGAGGGCATCGCCTTCGGCAAGTGCGCCGAGGTGGAGGACCTGCCGGGCAACGTCCAGTGCGGCACGGTGTCCGTCCCGCTCGACTACGCACGCCCCGACGGGAAGCAGATCAAGCTCACCGTCAGCCGCGTGCGGGCCACGCACAAGGACCCGCACAACAGCAAGCGCAAGGTGCCCCGGCAGGGCGCCCTGGTCTTCAACCCGGGCGGTCCCGGCGCCTCCGGCATGTACTTCCCGCTGATCGGCGTGGTGCCCGAGTGGAAGCGGCTCGCGGCCGCGTACGACCTCGTCGGCTACGCCCCGCGCGGGGTGGGCCGTTCGGCGCCCCTGTCCTGCCAGGACCCCCAGCACTTCTTCAAGGCGCCCTCGCAGGCGCCGACGCACCCCTCGGAGTCGTACAAGCGGGAGCGCATCGCGCAGGCGAAGGCGTACGCGCGCGGCTGCGCCAAGCGGGCGGGCGGCGCGCTCCGGCACTACACCTCGCTCAACAACGCCCGTGACCTCGACGTCCTGCGGGCCGCGCTGGGCGAGGAGAAGCTGACGTTCATGGGGGCGTCGTACGGCACCTACTTCGGGGCGCTGTACGCGACGCTGTTCCCCTCGCACGTACGGCGGATGGTGTTCGACTCGGCGGTGAACCCGGATCCGACGCAGGTCTGGTACCGCAACAACCTCGACCAGTCGGCCGCGTTCGAGGGCCGCTGGGCGGACTTGCGGGACTGGATCGCCAAGCACGACAAGGTGTACGGGCTCGGCGACACGGCGGAACGGGTGCAGCGCAGCTACGACAGGGCGGCGGCGCAGCTGGCGGCGGAGCCGGCGGGCGGGAAGGTCGGGCCCGGGCAGTTGCAGGGGGCGTTCCTGACGGCCGGGTACTACGACGACTACTGGCCGCACCGGGCGGAGGCGCTGTCGGCGTATCTGAAGGGCGACCCGAAGCAGCTGATCCTGCAGGCGGGTCCGCATCCGGAGGCGGCGAAGGAGGCGGAGAACGGCAACGCGGTCTACACGGCCGTCGAGTGCAACGACGCGTCCTGGCCGACGGACTGGAAGGTGTGGGACCGGGACAACACGCGGCTGGCGCGGGTGGCGCCGTTCGAGACGTGGGACAACGCCTGGATGAACCTGCCCTGCGCGTACTGGTCGGCGCCGCGTCAGGAGCCCCTGGATGTGCGGACCGGTCCCGGTGAGCTGCCGCCGACGCTGATCCTGGCGGCCGAGCGGGACGCGGCGACGCCGTACGAAGGCGCCCTGGAGATGCACCGGCGGCTGTGGGGCTCGGTCCTGGTGACCGAGCGGGACTCGGGCACGCACGGCATCGCGGGCGGCCCGAACCCGTGTGTCAACGGGCATGTGGACGCGTACCTGCTGGAGGGCAGCCTCCCGGTGCGGCGCGCGGCCTGCGCACCGCACCCGGAGCCCAAGCCGCGCGAGCACTCCCGGAAGAAGTCGGCCGCCCGGCCCGCGGCCTGATCAGGCGAGGCCCGCGACCAGCTCCGCGATGTCCTTGCGGCGGCCCGTGTAGAACGGGACCTCCTCACGGACGTGCATGCGGGCCTCGGACGCACGCAGATGGCGCATGAGGTCGACGATGCGGTACAGCTCGTCGGCCTCGAAGGCCAGCATCCACTCGTAGTCGCCGAGCGAGAACGAGGCGACCGTGTTGGCGCGGACGTCCGGGTAGCCGCGGGCCATCTTGCCGTGGTCGGCGAGCATGCGGCGGCGGTCCTCGTCAGGCAGCAGGTACCAGTCGTAGGACCGCACGAAGGGGTAGACGCTGACGTAGTTGCGCGGCGTCTCGTCGGCGAGGAACGCCGGGATGTGCGAGCGGTTGAACTCGGCGGGGCGGTGCAGCGCCATGTTCGACCACACCGGCTCCAGGGCGCGGCCCAGCTTGGTGCGGCGGAAGAGGTTGTAGGCCTCCTGCAGCTGGTCGCTGGTCTCCGCGTGCCACCAGATCATGAGGTCGGCGTCGGCGCGCAGCCCGGACACGTCGTAGGTGCCACGGACGGTGACGTCCTTGGCGGCGAGCTGGTCGAACAGCTCCTGGACCTCGTCGGCGTAGCCCGCGCGGTCCTCGGGGAGCACGTCCTTCAGCTTGAAGACGGACCAGAGCGTGTAGCGGATGACCTCGTTGAGGTCCTTGGCCAGCTTGCCCTTGTTCGGGATCCGGCCGGCCTCGGGGGTGGGGGCGTCGTTGCTCATGGTCCTTATTCTCCTGCTCCTCCGTGCAGACTCTGCACCGGGTTGGCGGTGAGCTCCTGCACACCGCGGTCGTCGCCGTACACCTGGTCCACGGCCGCGTACGCGCTCGCGATGCACGCCGGGATGCCGACGCCGTCGTACTGCGCTCCGCACACCGCGAGGCCCGGGAGCTTGGCCACGTGTTCGCGGATGCGGGCCACGCGCGCGTGGTGACCGACGGGGTACTGGGGCAGGCCGTCGGTCCAGCGGGTGACGCGGGTTTCGAGAGGCGTGGCGTCGAGGTCGGTGGCGGCCTTGAGGTCGTGCCGGGAGACGTCCACGAGCTCGGCGTCCTCGCGCTCCAGGATCGCCGTCTCGCCGTAGCGGCCGACGGAGGTGCGCAGGACGACGACGTCGGGGTTCTCGTCGGCGATCCAGCCCCACTTCTGGGAGGCGAACGTGGATGCCTTGATGGTGCGGCCGTCGACCGGCGGCACGAGGAAGCCGCTGCCCGCGGGGAGGGCGGTGTCGGTTCGGCGGTAGGCGAGGGTGATCAGGGCCATGGAGGCGTACTCCACGGTGGCCAGTTCGGCGGCGGCCTCGGGGGCTTCGGCGCGCAGGAGGTCCGCGGCGGCGGGAGCGGGGACGGCGACGACCACGGAGTCGGCGTGCAGGACGCGGTCACCGGCGACGACCCGCCAGCCGTCGGCTTCTTCGCGGCGCAGCCCGGTCACGGGTGTGCCGGTGAGGATCTCGCCCCCACGCGCGCGTACGGACTCGGCGACGGCGAGCGGCAGGCTGCCCACCCCGCCCTCGATGCCCATGAACACGGGCCCGGTCTGCTGGTTGGCGGGGGCCTTCGCCTGGATCTCGCGGACCGCTTCCGTCAGCGAGGTGTGGGTCTTGGCGGCCTGGAAGAGCTGCGGGATCGCCGAGCGCATCGAGATGCGGTAGGCGTCGCCCGCGTACACGCCGCCGAGCATGGGCTCGATGAGCCGGTCGACGACCTCGCGGCCGAGGCGCTCCGCCACGTACGTGCCCACCGCCACGTCGTCGCCGACCTCGGTGCGCGGCAGGTCGGCGTCGCGATCGATGCGGGCGAGGCCCTTGTCGGACAGGACGCCGGAGAGGGCGGCCGCGGTGCCGGGGACGCCCATCACATGGCCCTTGGGCATGGGGCGCAGGGCGCCGCGGGTCCAGATCGAGGCGGTCGCGGTGGAGGGCGACTGCAGGCGGCTGTCGAGGCCGACCTCGCGGGCGAGCGTGATCGCCTCCGGTCTGCGCGCCAGCATCGACTCGGCCCCTAGGTCCACGCGCGCCCCGGCGATCTCGCCGGGCAACAGCTTGCCTCCGACACGGCCGGACGCCTCCAGGACGGTCACCCGTGCCCCGCGCTGCAGCAGCCGGTGCGCAGCGGCGAGGCCCGCGATCCCGGCTCCGATGACGACGACGTGCTCGGGCGTACCTGATCCGCTCATGGCTCCACCCTCTCAGACGCCACCGAGAGTCCGGCCAGGGCCGTATGGCCCGTCCGAGTCCTGACCGTGACCGCATCGGGACCGTTGTGCTCCAACGTTCCGGTGCGTCCCGGCGTCGAAGGAGCGTCAGTTCGTCACGACCCTCGGGGGTAGGCCCATGCGCGCACGACGTTCCGTACGACCTGTCCGGGCCTTGGCCGGGCTCCTGCTGGCCGCGGCCCTCGCCCTGACCGGCTGCACCGGCTCGGGGGACGATTCCGGCGGCGCATCGGGTGACTCCGACGTCGCCCAGTCGCAGGCCAAGGAGGCCGCGCCGGGCGCCGCCGCGGACGACGCGGCCGGCGGCGGCACGCAGGCCACCACCGCGCCCGAGCTCCCGACGAGCCACATCATCCGCACCGCCGAACTGACCGTGCAGGTCAAGAACGTACCGAAGGCACTGGAAGCGGCCCGTACGGCCACCGTGAACGCGGGCGGCTACGTCGGCAAGGAGTCCACCTTCAGCGACAAGGAGGGCACCGAGGAGACGCAGGTGACCCTTCGGGTGCCCGCCGACCGGTACGAGGAGGTCCTGGCCGAGCTGGAGGGCTCGGGCAAGCTGCTGGAGCGTACGGCGAAGGCGCAGGACGTCACCGAGCAGGTCGTCGACGTGGAGAGCCGCATCAAGACGCAGCGGGCGAGCGTGGCCCGGATCCGGGAGCTGATGGACCAGGCCACCAAGCTGAGCGATGTGGTGACCCTGGAGGGCGAGCTGAGCACCCGTCAGGCCGACCTGGAGGCGCTGCTCGCCCGGCAGGCGTCCCTGAAGGACCGCACGAGCCTGGCCACGATCACCCTGTCCCTGTCCGAGAAGCCGGTCGTGAAGGCCACCGAGGACGACGACCCGGGGGTTCTCGACGCGCTGGCGGGCGGCTGGGGCGCGTTCGTGTCGATGCTGCGCTGGATCGTGGTCGCCCTGGCCGCGGTGCTGCCCTTCGCCGCGGTGCTGGCCCTGATCCTGCTGGTCTGGCTGCGCTGGGTACGCCCCCGGCTGCCCCGCCGCCCGGCTCCGGCTGGCGCGTCGAGCACGCTGGGCCCGCTGCCGACAGCCCGTCCGGCACCGCAGCCCGGACGCACCGAGCAGCAGGGTGAGCAGGACTGAAATGCCCTGCGCACGTAGCGTGTTCGCATGAACATGAGCGCTGCGAGCGAACGGCTTGTCGTGATCGGCGGCGACGCCGCGGGAATGTCCGCGGCGTCGCAGGCACGTCGGCTGAAGGGGCCTGGGGAACTGGAGATCGTGGCGTTCGAGCGGGGCCACTTCACCTCGTACTCGGCCTGTGGCATCCCGTACTGGGTGGGCGGCGACGTCGAGGAGCGTGATGAGCTGATCGCCCGTACGCCCGAGGAGCACCGGGCCCGTGACATCGATCTGCGCATGCGCACGGAGGTCACGGAGATCGACGTGGCCGGACAGCGGGTACGCGCGCGCGACGTCGATTCGGGGGCCGAGTCCTGGACGTCGTACGACAAACTCGTGATCGCGACCGGCGCCCGCCCCATCCGCCCCCAGATGCCGGGGGCCGACGCACCGGGCGTCCACGGCGTGCAGACCCTGGACGACGGCCAGGCCCTGCTCGACACGCTGACACGCACGCGTGGCCGCAACGCGGTGGTGGTCGGCGCCGGGTACATCGGCGTCGAGATGGCCGAGGCCCTCATCAACCGCGGCTACGAGGTGACCGTCGTCAACCGCGGCAGCGAGCCGATGTCCACGCTCGACGCGGACATGGGCCGCCTGGTGCACGAGGCGATGGAGGGCATGGGGATCACCATGGTCAACGACGCCGAGGTCACCAAGGTCCTGACCGGCGAGGACGGCCGGGTGCGCGCGGTGGCCACGGAGGACGCGGAGTATCCGGCGGACGTGGTGGTGCTGGGCATCGGCGTACGCCCGGAGACCTCGCTGGCCAAGGCGGCGGGTCTGCCCGTGGGGCACCACGACGGGCTCCTGACCGACCTGGCCATGCGGGTGCGCGGCCACGAGAACATCTGGGCGGGCGGCGACTGCGTGGAGGTCCTGGATCTGGTCTCCGGACAGGAACGGCACATCGCGCTCGGCACCCACGCCAACAAGCACGGCCAGGTCATCGGCGCGAACGTGGGCGGCGGTTACGCGACCTTCCCGGGGGTGGTCGGCACGGCGGTGAGCAAGGTCTGCGACCTGGAGATCGCCCGCACGGGTCTGCGGGAGAAGGACGCGCGCAGGGCGGGGCTCCAGTTCGAGACGGTCACCGTCGAGTCCACGTCCCGCGCCGGCTACTACCCCGGCGCCTCCCTCATGACGGTGAAGATGCTCGCCGAGCGCCGCACGGGGCGGCTCCTCGGTGTGCAGATCGTCGGGAGGGAGGGCGCGGGCAAGCGGGTCGACATCGCGGCGGTCGCGTTGACGGCCGGGATGACGGTGGAGCGGATGACGGCCCTGGACCTGGGCTACGCCCCACCGTTCAGCCCGGTGTGGGACCCGGTACTGGTGGCGGCCCGCAAGGCCGCGCTGAAAGTGCGGGCCGCCTGACGGCTATGCCGAGCCGTTGATCCTTTCGATGGCCTGGCGGGCCTGGTCGGCGGCCGGGCGCGGCGGCAGGGACGAGACGGAGGCGCTCGGGGCGGCCACCGCCGGCGGCTGCTCCCCCGCCGGTTTCGCGTGGGCCGCGGGCCGGGTCGACCGCAGCCGGTGGCTCACCGCCTCGTCGAGGGTCACGGGTCGCTGCATCTGCGAAGCGAGCCGCCCCGCGTCCTGGCCCAGCCGGGCCACGTCTTCCCAGGGCAGCCGCAGCACGACGGCGACTTCCGCCTCGCCGTCCGGCAGTGCGTGGATCGGAGGGGTAACTCGGTCGTTCATCGCCTGTTCCTCACGTTTACCCCGCGACCCGCCTTCCCCGTGTCGCGGACGGTTGAGGAGTCATACGCACGCGTGCGTGCCGGTGTTCACCGATTCGTGGACCGCATCGGGGGCAGTACTTCCTTGTGGTCATCCCCGTCCATGACGTGAACCCGGTGCGTCGCACCCCCGTGGTGACGTACGCGCTGATCGCCGCGAACGTACTGGTCTTCCTGTACATGCCCGGCCTCGCCGGCTCCGTGGCGGGCGACAGCAGCCTGTCCCAGCTCTGCCATCTGCAGGCGTTCCTGGATCACTACGCGGCGGTGCCGCAGGAGCTGATCCACCATCAGCTGCCGCAGGTGGTCCCCACGGGCGACGTGGGCCCGGGCGGCGCGGGCTGCGCGGTCGGCCCGCCGGCGTACGACAAGTCACCCGTGGTGTCCGTGTTCACCGCGATGTTCCTGCACGGCGGCTGGCTGCACCTGCTGGGCAACATGCTCTTCCTGCTGATCTTCGGCAACAACGTCGAGGACCGCATGGGCCATGTGCGGTTCGCGCTCTTCTACGTCGTCTGCGGCTACGCGGCGTCGTACGGCTTCGCGCTGCTCAACGACGACTCGGGCGACCCCCTGATCGGTGCGTCCGGGGCCATCGCCGGGGTGCTCGGCGCCTATCTGGTGCTGTATCCGAAGGCCAGGGTGTGGGTGCTGGTGCCGTTCCTGGTCTTCCTGCCGCTCAGGCTGCCGGCCTGGCTGGTGCTGGGGTTCTGGTTCGTGCTGCAGGCGGTGTACTCGTCCGGCGAGGGCGTCTCCGACGCCGGGACCGTGGCGTACGCGGCGCACATCGTGGGCTTCCTCGCGGGCATGCTGCTCGCCTGGCCGCTCAAGGCGGGCACGCCTCCGCCGCCGGAACCGCGCGGTCTGCTGTTCGGCAGGAAGGCGCGGCCCCGGCACACCTGGTAGATCAGTGGGCGGTCTGCGTGTGGACGTACTCCACGAGCCGGGTCAGCGCGTCCGGGTCGGTGGACGGCATGACGCCGTGGCCCAGGTTGAAGACATGGCCCTCGAGGCCCTTCGCCGTGTCCAGCACCTCACGGGTCTTGGCCTCGACGGCCTCCGTGCCGGCGAACAGGACGGTCGGGTCGAGATTGCCCTGCAGCGCCTTGCCGGGGCCGATCCGGCGGACCGCCTCGTCGAGCGGGACGCGCCAGTCGACGCCGACGACGTCCGCGCCGGCCTCGCCCATCAACCGGAGGAGTTCACCGGTGCCGACACCGAAGTGGATGCGCGGGACGCCGTACCCGGCGACCGCGTCGAAGACCTTGGCGGAGGCGGGCATCACCGAGCGGCGGTAGTCCACCGGGGCGAGGGCGCCGGCCCATGAGTCGAACAGCTGGACCGCCGAGGCGCCCGCCTCGATCTGCACCTTCAGGAAGGCGGCCGTGATCTCCGCGAGACGGTCGAGCAGGTCGGCCCAGAGCTCGGGGTCGCCGTACATCATCGCCTTGGCGTTCTCGTACGTCCGCGACGGGCCGCCCTCGACGAGGTAACTCGCAAGGGTGAAAGGTGCGCCCGCGAAACCGATCAGCGGGGTGGCGCCGAGCTCGCGGGTCAGCAGGCCGATCGCCTCGGTGACGTAGGAGACGTCCTCGGGGGTGAGGTCACGGAGCTGGGCCAGGTCGGCGCGGGTGCGGATCGGCTTCTCGACGACCGGGCCGACGCCGGGCTTGATGTCGAGGTCGATGCCGATGGCCTTGAGCGGGACGACGATGTCGCTGAAGTAGATCGCCGCGTCCACGTTGTGCCGGCGCACCGGCTGGAGGGTGATCTCGGTGACCAGGTCGGGCCGCATACAGGACTCGAGCATCCCGACGCCCTCGCGGACCTTGCGGTACTCCGGCAGTGAGCGCCCGGCCTGTCGCATGAACCACACCGGGGTGTGCGGCACGGGCTCGCGCCTGCAGGCCTTGAGGAAGGCGGAGTCGTACGTGGCGGTCGGTGGCTGGCTCTCGTTGGCACTCACGGGAGAAAGTCTCGCACGGTGCCAGGGCCGGTTCTCCACGCCGGTCTGCATCTGCGACGGCCCCCTCGCCGGGCCACGGGGTGTCTGGCCCGCGCCGAGCCATGGTTCCCCTAATCTTCCCGCATGGCTGCGGCTCAGGGACGACTGTCGGACGGCGCTGGCGGGATGGACGACGCGAAGGAGGGGGACCGGAATGCGAGCAGTGATGCTCCGCCACTCTTCCGGGCCGCCGTCGATGCATTGAGGGCGGCCCGGCTCCGACCGCAGATCGAGGTGGAGCCGACGCGCGCGCCGCAGCGGCTCGCGCCGTTCGCGTACGCGCTGGAGGCCGCGGTCGTCGACGGCGACCAGGATCTGGCCGACGGCCGGCTGGTGCTGCTGCACGACCCGGACGGCCATGACGCCTGGCGGGGCACGTTCCGGCTGGTGACGCTGGTGCGCGCGGAGCTGGAGCCGGAGATGGCGGCGGACCCGCTGCTGCCCGACGTGTGCTGGTCGTGGCTGACGGGTGCGCTCCAGGCGCGTGGTCTGGCGTGCGGTGAGCCGAGCGGCACAGTCACGCGTGCGAGCTCCCACTACTTCGGCGGCCTCGCCGAGCGTCCGGCCGCCTCCCAGATCGAGATCCGGGCGTCCTGGACACCTCGTGAGGGCCTGGGCGGCGCACCGGACACGGCGGGTCATCTGGCGGCCTGGTGCGATCTGCTGGCCCAGGTCGCGGGCCTGCCGCCGGCCGGTCCGGGCGACGCGTCGGTGGTGACGCTGCCGCAGCGGCGGGGACCGCAGTCCCGCTGACACCACCCCATCGGCATGGTCTTCGCGTCGCCTTTTGACGCCCTTTTTGACATCACTTTGTCGATACGGACACTTTCAGTCGCGAACGAGCCCTCGAACGAACCGATTCGCTCACCGAACGATCGACCGCCTGTCCGAATTGTACGGATTGTTACTCACTAGATCGTGATCTTTCTCTAAAGGCCTACGGGTTTGATGCCGAAGACGTCTGTGACCTCACAGCCGTCCCCCATCCCAGGAGGCCTGGTGTCCGTTCTCCTCGAGCAGCCCGCAAGCCTGGTCGCCTACCGCCCGAACAAGCCGACCGCGATGGTGGTCGTGGCCGACCCGCGCGTCCGCTCCACCGTCACCCGCCACCTCTGGGCGCTCGGTGTACGCGATGTCATCGAGGCCTCGTCCGTCGCCGAGGCCCGTCCCCGTATCGGCAACCCCCGTGACATCTGCGTCGCCGACGTCCACCTGCCCGACGGCTCCGGCCTGACCCTCCTGTCGGAGACCCGCGCCGCGGGCTGGCCCAACGGCCTCGCCCTCTCCGCGGCCGACGACATCGGCGCCGTGCGCAACGCCCTCGCGGGCGGCGTCAAGGGCTACGTCGTCACCGGCACCCGTACCAACGTCGGGCTCCCCTCCCGACCGGGCGCCGCGCCCATCGGCTCCCGTGCCGCCGGAATGCACCGCCGCCCCCCGGGCGCCCCGAGCCACCCGGGCGGCTACCGCGAGCTCTCCGGCCGCGAGGTCGAGGTGCTGCGACTGGTCGCGGAGGGCCAGTCCAACAAGGCCATCGGCGTCTCGATGGGCCTGTCCGCGCTGACCGTCAAGAGCCACCTCGCCCGTATCGCCCGCAAGCTGGGCACCGGTGACCGCGCCGGCATGGTCGCGGTGGCCCTGCGGACGGGCATCATCCACTGACTTTCCACCCTTCACGGACGTGAACCGGATCAGTCCTGGATCCGGGAGCACGCCCCCGATCGGTCGTGAACCCGAGGATTCACCGACCTGACTGGTTTACGACCCTCAGGCGCCCGTCGACGGAACGTTCCGTCGGCGGGCGCTGTCCATACACAGATACCCTTGACATGTGACCGACGCCCAAGAGACCGCAGCAGACAGCTCACTGCGAACCACCGGAGGCGCCCCTCCGGACGACGGCGGATCTTCTGTTACGGGGGCGCCCGAACCTGAACCGGGTCCAGAGCCGATTCCTTTGCTCGAACCGCGCGAGGGCATCCCTCCCGTGGTCGCCGACGAGGACACGCTCGCCCGGGTGATCGCCGCGTTCGCGGCCGGCTCCGGACCCGTCGCCGTCGACGCCGAACGCGCGTCCGGCTATCGCTACGGACAGCGCGCCTACCTGGTCCAGCTGCGCCGCGAGGGCGCGGGGAGCGCGCTGATCGACCCCGTGGCCTGCCCCGACCTGTCCGGGCTCGGCGAGGCGCTCTCCGGCGTGGAGTGGGTGCTGCACGCCGCCACTCAGGACCTTCCGTGCCTGCGCGAGATAGGTATGGTGCCCACCTCCCTCTTCGACACCGAGCTCGCCGGACGGCTCGCCGGGTTCCCCCGGGTCGGCCTCGGCGCGATGGTCGAGGGCGTCCTGGGCTTCGTACTCGAAAAGGGACACTCCGCGGTCGACTGGTCGACCCGTCCGCTGCCCGAGCCGTGGCTGCGCTACGCGGCGCTGGACGTGGAGCTCCTCGTCGACCTGCGGGACGCGCTGGAGAAGGAACTGGACCGGCAGGGGAAGCTGGAGTGGGCGCGGCAGGAGTTCGACGCGATCGCGGCCGCGCCGCCTGCCGAGCCGCGCAAGGATCCCTGGCGGCGGACGTCCGGGATGCACAAGGTGCGGCGGCGTCGGCAGTTGGCCGTGGTGCGGGAACTCTGGCAGACGCGGGACCGGATCGCTCAGCGACGCGATGTGTCGCCGGGCAAGGTGCTGTCCGACCTGGCCATCGTGGAGGCGGCGCTGTCGCTTCCGGCCGACGCTCAGGCCCTTGCCGCGTTGAACGGGTTCGGGCAGCGGATGGGGCGGCGGCAGCTGGAGCAGTGGCAGGCCGCGGTGGATCGGGCCAAGGGGCTGACCGAGGCGCAGTTGCCTGCGCCCGGGCAGCCGGTCACCGGGCCGCCGCCGCCGCGTGCCTGGGCCGACAAGGATCCCGCGGCCGCGGCTCGGTTGTCCGCGGCTCGGGCCGGGGTCTCCGCGCTGGCCGAGCGGCTCAACATGCCTCAGGAGAACCTGATCACTCCGGATACGGTTCGGCGGGTCTGCTGGGAGCCGCCGAAGGGTGTCGATGCGGACTCGGTGGGGGCCGCGTTGTCCGGGTACGGGGCTCGGCCCTGGCAGGTCGAGCTTGTCACTCCGGTTCTTGTGAGTGCCCTGTCCGCCTAGTCGCCGGGTGCGGGTTTCTCACCTCGTCGCTCCTCGCATGAAGCCGTTGTAGATGAAGCGTTGCAGGCTCAGGAAGACCACCAGCGTCGGCAGGATCACCAGCACCGCTCCTGCCGAGATGACCTCCCAGTGCGCCGCGTACGGGCCTCGGAAGCGGAACAACGACGTCGAGATCACGCCAAGATCTTCCGATGGCATATAGAGGAAGGGGATGTAGAAGTCGTTGTATACGGTGATCCCCTTCACGATCACCACCGTCGCGATCGCGGGCTTCAGCAGCGGGAAGATGATCCGCCAGTAGATGGTGAACGTGTTGGCCCCGTCCAGGCGGGCCGATTCGTCCAGGGAGATCGGGATCGATCGGACGAACTGCAGGAAGATGTAGATCGAGACGATGTCCGTGCCCATGTAGAGCGCGATCGGCGCCCACAGGGTGTCGAACATGCCGAAGCTATTGACGATCTGGAAGGTCGCCACCTGCGTCGTGACGCCGGGGACCAGCGCGGCGATGAGGAAGAGCGCCACCACCAGCTTGCGGAAGCGGAAGGTGAAGCGGTCGATGGCGTACGCGGTCATCGAGCCGATGAGGACCGTGCCGCCGATCGAGATCAGCAGGATGATCGCCGTGTTGGCGAAGGCGGAGAGCATCTCGCCGTCCCGGAACGCCGACGCGTAGTTGCCGAAGTTCAGCAGGTTGTCGGGGAGGTCCAGGGCGCCGCTCGAGTTCGCCATCTCCGTCTCCGACTTGAGGGAGGTCAGGAGGACGACGACCAGCGGCAGCAGGACCACCACGGTCGCGGCGATCAGGGACAGGTACACGAGGGTGCGGGACACCGCGTGGCGTGTCATACGAGATCCACCTTGTCGTCGGGCACGAGGCGCCGCTGGACCCAGGTCACCAGCAGGATGATCAGCAACAGGACCACCGCGGCGGCCGAGGCGAGGCCCGTCTTGTTGAAGCGGAAGGCCAGGTTCACCGTCTGGATCACGAAGGTCTCGGTGCCGGTGGCGCCGCCGGTCATGATGTACGGGATCTCGAAGGCGGAGAGCGAGCCGGAGATCGAGAGGATGACCGTCAGGGTCAGCACCGGCTTGATGCCCGGCGCGATGATGTAGCGGAACTGGTGCCAGCGGTTCGCGCCGTCCAGTTCGGCCGCCTCGTACAGCTCCCCCGGGATCGACTGGATCGCGCCCAGGAACAGGACGAAGTTCAGGCCCAGATAGCGCCACATCGAGACGCCGGCGAGCGAGGTGTTCGCGGAGACCGGGGTGCCGAGCCAGGCATGGTCGGTCTTCACTCCGAAGAGGCTCAGGACCGAGTCGAGGGTGCCGCCGTCCTGGAAGAAGTACAGGAAGACGAAGCCGATCGCCACGCCGTTGATCAGATACGGGAAGAACAGCACGCCCTTGAAGAAGTTCCGGAAGCGGATGTTGAAGCTCAGGATCGTCGCGAAGTAGAGCGCGGCGACGATCTGCAGGGCGGAGGCGGCCAGGTAGTAGCCGCTGACCCAGAAGACCTCGAAGAGTTCCGGGCGGGTGAAGATCTCCTCGTAGTTCCCGACGCCCGTGTAGTGCAGTTCGGGGCTCACGCCGTCCCAGTCGGTGAGGCTGTACGCCACCATGTTGGCGATCGGCGCGTAGGTGAAGGTGATCAGCAGGACGAGCGGGGCCAGGAGGAAGAGCCACGGGGTGACCCCGCGCCACACGCGGTGTCTGCGTGCGGCGGGGGCCGGGACGGGGGCGGCCGGTGCCGCCCCCGTGGCGGTCTTCACTGCCGCCTTCCGAGTGGTGTCCGTCATCGGTCAGGACCCCGCGGTCTTCTGGGCGTCCGTCCAGCGCTCGCTGAGGTCGGCGAGGAAGTCGTCGAGGCTGCCCTTGCGCGCGCCCCGGGCCAGGTCGACCAGGTTCTGGCGGTACTCGGGGGCGTAGATGCCGACCTCCGAGGTGTTGTCGATCTGCTTGACCTCGGCGCCCTTGGCGTCGTCCACCTCGATGAGCTCGACGCCCGCCTCTTCGTACGGCTTCAGGACCTCGGGCATGGAGGCGTCCTTGAGCGGGGAGATGGCCAGGTTGTCCTCGACGTAGCTCGACTTGTCGGTGAACCAGTCGACCCAGGCGCGGGCCGCTTCCTTGTGCTTCGAGTGGACGTTGACGGCCTGGTTGTAGTCCGGGGCGACGGTCGCGCAGTGCTTGCCGTTCGTCTGCGACGGGAACGGCATGAAGCCGATGTCGTCGGGGTTGGCCCCGGCCTTCTTGGCGGCGTCCTGGAACTGGACGATGGCCCAGGTGCCCAGCCACTGTGTCGCGATCTCGCCCTTCGCGGTCCGGGGCTTGGACTCCTCCCAGTTGCTCGTCGTGGGGTCCTTCTCGATGAGGCCCGACTTCACGATGTCGTGGAGCAGGGTGTCGCCGACGCGCAGGTCGGCGTCCTTCGCCCACGGGTCGCCCTCGGCCAGTTTCGTGGTCGCCTGCGGGTCGCAGTGGACGGCGCCGTCGACATACGTCCACGAGGTGAGCGTCCAGCCGGCCGAGAAGTTGGTGTAGTACGGGATGGCGTCGGTCTTGGACTTGATGGCCTTGAGGCTTTCGAGGAACTCGGCCGGGGTGGTGGGCCATTCGGTGACCCCGGCCTCCTTCCAGATGCGCTTGTTGTAGACGAACCCGGGCATCACACCGACCGGGCTCTGGCCGTAGACCTTGCCGTTGACGGTGGTGAAGTCGGTGAAGCGGTACTTCTTGCTCCGCTCGGCCTGGGTGCCGAGCGAGGCGAAGAACTTCGGGTAGTCGGCCTTCTTGATGACCGCGGGGATCAGCAGGACGTCGCCGTAGTTCTCCGTGTTCATACGGATCTTGACTTCGGCCTCGTAGTTGGTGAGGGCCTCGAACTCGACCTTGACCTTCGGGTAGGTCTTGTTGAACTCGGCGGCGTACCTCTTCATCGTGCCGTCCTGCACGAGGTCGGTCCGCACCGTGAGGACTTTGATCGTTCCGGTGACCTTTGACGGGTCGTCAGCTGCCTTTGCGTCGGCGCCTTTCGTGGAACCTCCGGTGCCGGTGCACCCCGGAATGAGCAGGGCGGCTCCCACGGCCATGGCCAGGACTGTACGGCGGTTCATGTGCGTCAGCTCCGTTCTTGGGACGGACGAGCACGAGCGGGTTGGCTGGTTCCGAACTCTGACAACGTTTTCTTAACCGGTAAAGTCCCTATCTCGCCAACGATGCCAAACTGTTTCCATCGCTTCTCGGCAACTGGACTTGATCGGTTTAGGGAGTGCGCATGCTTCAGGACACACCGCTCGGCGAGGGATGGATCCTGCGAAACTTCGATGGCACGGCGGGCGAGCTCCCTGCCGCGGTGCCGGGCTGCGTGCACACCGACCTGCTGGCGGCGGGGGTGATCCCGGACCCCTTTCTCGGGCGGAACGAGACCGAGGTGGCGTGGGTGGGGCGGCGGGAGTGGACGTACGAGAGGGAGCTGCGGGCCGGCTCGGGGCACTCTGCTCATGAACAGACCGACCTGGTCTTCGAGGGTCTCGACACCGCCGCCGAAGTCCGTCTGGACGGGCGGCTGTTGGGGCGGACCCGGAACATGCACCGCTCGTACCGCTTCGACGTGACCGGCCTCGAAGGGCGGCTGTCGGTGCGGTTCGCCTCCGCCTATGCCGAGGCCGAGGCGGTGCGCGGGAAGCTCGGGGAGCGGCCGGCCGCGTACCACGAGCCCTTCCAGTACATCCGCAAGATGGCCTGCTCCTTCGGCTGGGACTGGGGGCCGACCCTGGTGACGGCCGGGATCTGGCGGCCGGCACGGCTGGAGCACTGGTCGACGGCCCGGATCGCACGGGTGCGGCCGCTGGTGACCGTTGACGTCGAACGCGGTCTGGGTGTCGTGGAGTTGGCCGTCGAGGTCGAGCGGACCCGGGTCGAGGCGTCGCTCGCCGTCCAGGCGACGGTGGACGGGGTGCGGGTGCGCGCTTCGCTCGACGGGGCGAGCGGGGTCGTACGGCTCGAGGTGCCCGACGTGCGGCTGTGGTGGCCGCGTGGGTACGGCGAACAGCCGTTGTACAACGCCGAGTTGACGTTGCTGCACGGTGACGACGTGCTGGATGTGTGGCGTCGGCGGGTCGGTTTCCGCACGGTGGAGCTGGACCGGTCGGCCGATGAGCACGGCACCGGTTTCACCTTTGTCGTCAACGGTGAGCGGCTCTTCGCGCGGGGCGTCAACTGGATCCCCGACGACGTGTTCCCGTCGCGGATCACGCGGGAGCGGTATCGGGAGCGGCTGGCGCAGGCCGCCGGGGCGGGGGTCGATCTCGTCCGGATCTGGGGCGGCGGGATCTACGAGAGCTCGGACTTCTACGACGCCTGCGACGAGTTGGGGCTGCTGGTCTGGCAGGACTTCCCGTTCGCGTGCGCGGCCTATCCGGAGGAGCAGCCGCTGCGGGGCGAGGTGGAGGCCGAGGCGCGGGAGAACGTCGTACGGCTGATGCCGCATCCCTCGCTGGTGCTGTGGAACGGCAACAACGAGAACCTGTGGGGGTTCCGGGACTGGGGCTGGGAGGAGCGGCTCGCCGGGGACTCCTGGGGTGAGGGGTACTACCTGGGCGTACTGCCGCGCGTGGTGGCCGAGTTGGATCCGACGCGGCCGTACACGGCGGGGAGTCCGTGGTCCGGGTCGTGGGAGCGGCATCCGAACGATCCGGCGCACGGGACGCAGCACTCGTGGGAGGTGTGGAACCGGGAGGACTACGCGGAGTACCGGCGCGAAGTACCCCGGTTCATGGCCGAGTTCGGGTGGCAGGCGCCGCCCGCCTACGCCACGTTGCGCCGGGCGCTGCCGGGTGAGGAGCTGGTGCCGGACTCCCCCGGGATGCTGCACCACCAGAAGGCCGACGACGGGAACGGGAAGTTGCGGCGCGGGCTGGAGCGCCACTTCGCCTTTCCCGAGGGGGACTTCGACCGGTGGCACTACCTCACTCAGGTCAACCAGGCGCGGGCCGTGGCGACCGGGATCGAGCACTGGCGGTCGCACTGGCCGGTGTGCGCGGGGACGGTCGTGTGGCAGCTCAACGACTGCTGGCCGGTGACGTCGTGGGCGGCGATCGACGGGGACGGGCGGGAGAAGCCGCTCTATCACGAGCTGCGGAGGCTGTACGCGGATCGGTTGCTGACGGTTCAGGGGCAAGCCGTGGCTGTGGTCAATCAGGGTTCGCGCGCGTGGGCGGGTGCGGTGCGGCTGCGGCGGATGTCGGTCGAGGGGGCGGTGATCGGCGAGGCGAGTGTGGAGTTCACCGCCGCAGCACGGACCGTGGCGCTCGTCGACCTGCCGGGGGAGCTGGAGCCGGTCGGCGCGAAGGAGTTCCTGGTCGCGGACGCGGACGGGCTGCGGGCGCTGCACTTTCCGGCGCCGGACCGTGAAATCCCGTACCCGCGGCCGGATTTCGACGTCTCGGTGGCGCCGGGCTCGGTGACGGTGAGGGCCCGGAGTCTCGTACGGGATCTGCTCCTTCAGGCCGACCGGCTGGATCCGGAGGCGCGGGCCGACCGGGGGCTGGTGACGCTGTTGCCCGGCGAACAGGTGACCATCGGGGTCAGCGGCTGGAAGACTCCCGATCCGGACGCCGCCCGATCCGCCCTGTACTGCCTGGAGCCCAGCCGATGACAGCCCAACCGGCTTCTCGCGTCACCATCAAGGACGTCGCCGCGCGTGCCGGCGTGTCCAAGGGTGCCGTGTCGCTCGCGTTCAACCACAAGCCGGGTTTGTCGGAGCCGACCCGGGAGCGGATCTTCAAGGCCGCGCGGGAGCTGGGCTGGGCGCCGAACCTCACCGCGCGGACGCTGGCCGGGTCGCGGGTGGACGTGGTGGGCCTCGCGATCTGCCGGCCGGCGCGGCTGCTGGGCCTGGAGCCCTTCTACATGGAGTTCATCTCGGGCGTGGAGAGCGTGCTGACCGAGCATTCGTGCTCCCTGCTGCTGCGGCTCGTGCGGAACGTGGAGGAGGAGGTCGGGATCCAGGAGTCGTGGTGGCGGGGGCGGCAGATCGGCGGGGCGATCCTCGTCGACTTCCGGCCCGACGATCCTCGGGTGGCGTCGGCCGAGCGACTGGGGATGCCGGTGGTCGCGGTGGGGCATCCCTCGCTCACCGGGAGCCTGACGTCCGTGTGGACCGACGACGCCACCGCCGTGACGGAGGCGGTGCGGTATCTGGCGGCGCTGGGGCATCGGCGGATCGCCCGGGTCGGGGGTGCGGCCGCGCTGGGGCACACCGCGGCGCGTACGGCAGCCTTCGACGAGGCGGCGCGGACGCTGGAGCTGGCCGGGGCGTGGCAGGTGACGACCGACTACTCGGGGGAGGCGGGGGCGCGGGCGACGCGGTCCATGCTGGCCGCCGACGCGGCGGATCGGCCCACGGCGATCGTGTACGACAACGACATCATGGCGGTGGCCGGTCTTTCGGTCGCCGCCGAGATGGGACTCTCCGTGCCCGGTGATGTCTCGCTGCTCGCCTGGGACGACTCCCAGCTGTGCCGGCTGACCCATCCCACGCTGTCCGCGATGAGCCATGACGTGCACGGATTCGGTGCGGAGGCGGCCCGGACCCTGTTCGGAGTGATCATGGGCGAGGGGCCGGGATCACATCCTGTGCCCACCCCGACACTCACCCCACGCGGCTCGACCGCTCCCCCGCGGATGTGACCTTCACCGCTCCCCCCTCCAGGACTGTGCAGCTACGTTACCCACAAGTAGCATGGGCCTGAGCGCGCGCTCAGCGCTTGTGCAGTGCAGCAGTGCCATCCCGCATCTGGAGGAGAGCCATCGTGCCTCGTACCGTCAGGGACGTCGTCTTCGTCGACGGCGTCCGCACCCCGTTCGGCAAGGCGGGCCCGAAGGGCATCTACCACGAGACCCGCGCCGACGACCTCGTCGTGAAGGCGATCCGGGAGCTGCTGCGCCGCAACCCGGGTCTCGACCCGAAGAAGATCGACGAGGTCGCCATCGCCGCGACCACGCAGATCGGTGACCAGGGTCTGACCATCGGCCGCACGGCCGGCATCCTCGCCGGTCTGCCGCAGTCGGTGCCCGGCTACTCGATCGACCGCATGTGCGCCGGCGCCCTGACCGCCGTCACCTCGGTCGCCGGTTCGGTCGCCTTCGGCGCGTACGACATCGCCATCGCCGGTGGCGTCGAGCACATGGGCCGCCACCCCATGGGCGAGGGCGTGGACCCGAACCCGCGCTTCGTCTCCGAGAAGCTGGTCGACGAGTCGGCGCTGTTCATGGGCATGACCGCCGAGAACCTGCACGACCGCTACCCGCAGATCACCAAGCAGCGCGCCGACGAATACGCCGTGCGCTCCCAGGAGAAGGCCGCCAAGGCGTACGCCAACGGCAAGATCCAGGCCGACCTGGTCCCGATCTCCGTGCGCCGCACCAACCCGGAGGCCGGTGAGACGGGCTGGGGCCTGGTCACCGCCGACGAGCCGATGCGCCCGGGCACCACGCTGGAGAACCTGTCCGGTCTCAAGACGCCCTTCCGCGTCCACGGCCGCGTCACCGCGGGCAACGCCGCCGGTCTCAACGACGGTGCCACCGCCTCGCTCATCGCGTCCGAGGACTTCGCCCGCGAGAACAACCTCCCGGTGAAGATGCGCCTCGTCTCCTACTCCTTCGTGGGTGTGGAGCCGGAGGTCATGGGCTACGGCCCGATCCCGGCCACCGAGAAGGCCCTCGCGCAGGCGGGGCTGTCGATCTCCGACATCGGTCTGTTCGAGATCAACGAGGCCTTCGCCATCCAGGTCCTCGCCTTCCTCGACCACTACGGCATCGCGGACGACGACGCGCGCGTCAACCAGTACGGCGGCGCCATCGCCTTCGGTCACCCGCTGGCCTCCTCGGGCGTGCGTCTCATGACGCAGCTGGCCCGTCAGTTCGAGGAGCAGCCGGAGGTCCGTTACGGCCTCACCACCATGTGCGTCGGCTTCGGCATGGGCGCCACGGTGATCTGGGAGAACCCGAACCACAAGGACGCCGGAGGCGACAAGTGAGCACCACCGCTGAGCTTCTGAAGGGTGCGGCCGAGCTGTTCCCCGACGAGGTCGTGACGTCCGCGCACGTACGCCACCTCGACCTGCCGTTCGGCGCCGGGCGCTTCGCGCTCATCACGCTGGACAACGGCTTCGACCACACCAAGCCGACCACCTTCGGCCCGCAGTCGCTGGCGAACCTCGACGCCGCCATCGACCAGGTCGAGGCGGAGGCCACGGCCGGCGACATCGTCGGCGTCGGCATCACCGGCAAGCCGTTCATCTTCGCGGTCGGCGCCGACCTCAAGGGTGTCGAGCTCCTCAAGGAGCACAAGGACGCGCTCGCCATCGGCAAGGGCGGCCACGAGGTCTTCAAGCGTCTCGCCGGCATCGCGGTCCCGACCTTCGCGTACTACAACGGTGCCGCGATGGGCGGTGGCGTCGAGGTCGGTCTGCACTGCGAGTACCGCACGGTCTCCAAGGCGCTCCCCGCCTTCTCGCTGCCCGAGGTCTTCCTCGGTCTGGTGCCCGGCTGGGGCGGCTGCACGATCCTGCCGAACCTGATCGGTGCCGACAAGGCCGTCTCGGTGATCATCGAGAACAGCCTCAACCAGAACAAGCAGCTCAAGGGCCGGCAGGTCTTCGAACTGGGTATCGCCGACGCCCTCTTCGAGGGTGCGGACTTCCTGGAGCAGTCGCTGATCTGGACCGCCCAGGTGCTGAAGGGCGACGTCAAGGTCGAGCGTCCCGTGATCGACCGCGGTGAGGCCTGGGACCAGGCCGTCGCGCGCGGCCGGTTCATCGCCGACTCCAAGGTGCACGGCGCGGCCCCGGCCGCCTACCGCGCCCTGGACATCATCGCCGCCGCCAAGAACGGCGACCTCCAGCAGGGCTACGACGCCGAGGATGTCGCCCTCGCCGACCTGATCATGGGTGGCGAACTGCGCTCCGGCATCTACGCCTTCAACCTGGTGCAGAAGCGCGGCAAGCGTCCCGCGGGTGCGCCGGACAAGTCGCTGGCGCGTCCGGTCACCAAGGTCGGCGTCGTGGGCGCGGGCCTCATGGCCTCGCAGCTCGCGCTGCTGTTCCTGCGCCGCCTCGAGGTGCCGGTCGTCCTGACCGACATCGACCAGGAGCGCGTCGACAAGGGTGTGGGCTACGTCCACGCCGAGATCGAGAAGCTGCTCGGCAAGGGCCGTATCAACCAGGACAAGGCCAACCGTCTCAAGGCCCTGGTCACCGGTGTGCTGGACAAGGCCGAGGGCTTCTCCGACGCCGACTTCATCATCGAGGCCGTCTTCGAGGAGATCGGCGTCAAGCAGCAGGTGTTCGCGGAGGTCGAGGCGGTCGCCCCGGCGCACGCGATCCTCGCCACCAACACCTCCTCGCTGTCGGTCACCGAGATGGCGTCGAAGCTCAAGAACCCCGAGCGGGTCGTGGGCTTCCACTTCTTCAACCCGGTCGCGATCCTCCCGCTGCTGGAGATCGTCCGCGGTGAGCAGACCGACGACGCCTCGCTGGCCACGGCCTTCGGTGTCGCCAAGAAGCTGAAGAAGACCGCGGTGCTGGTGAAGGACGCCCCGGCGTTCGTCGTGAACCGCATCCTCACCCGCTTCATGGGCGAGATCCAGAACGTCATCGACGAGGGCACCTCCGTCGAGGTCGCGGAGAAGGCGGTCGAGCCGCTGGGTCTGCCGATGTCGCCGCTGGTCCTCCTCGAGCTGGTCGGTCCCGCGATCGGTCTGCACGTCTCCGAGACCCTCAACCGGGCCTTCCCGGAGCGGTTCACGGTCTCCCCGAACCTCGCGGCCGTCGTCAAGGCGGGCAAGCGCGGCTTCTACGTCTACTCCGCAGAAAACGGGTTCAAGCCGGAGCTGGATCCCGAGGTCGCCGCGCTGCTCAAGCAGGGCGACAACGTCCTGTCCGAGGAGCAGGTCCGCGAGCGGGTCCTCGACGCGGTGGCGCAGGAGATCGGGCTCATGCTCGACGAGGGTGTCGTCGCCGAGGCCCAGGACATCGACCTCTGCCTGATCACGGGTGCGGGCTGGCCCTTCCACCTGGGTGGCATCACGCCGTACCTGGACCGTGAGGGTGTCTCCGAGCGGGTGAACGGGAAGAAGTTCCTGGCGCCGGGTGTGGCCAGCGTCCCTGCGTAAGCGCTCCGCTGTGAACACCGGTGCCCCGTATGCCGTTTCGGTGTGCGGGGCACTCGGCGTCCGGGCCGGCCAAACAGTCTTCGCCCCCGCTGCCCCTACCCTTCCCGTCCCTGGGGGCTGTGCCCCCAGACCCCCCTCAAAGACTGCGCAGTTCCCCGCGCCCCTTAAACGGGTCGCCACGCCTCCAGTGCCAGGCCCGGCTCGTCCTTGCGTCGTGTGAACAGGAGTTGGCCGGACGACGGGGACAGTGTCGCCGCCGCTACCCTGCCGTCCTCGTCCGTCGTCAGTGACACCCCTGCGTCCGCGGGGAGCGCCGGGCCCGACTCCGTCCACCACGCGCCCGCGGACTCCTGCTCCGTCGGGTAAGCGGCGAAGGCCACGCGGCCGCTGGAGGAGCGTTGGGCGAGCAGGGTGCAGTCGTGGCCGTCGAGTTCGCAGCGGACGGTGGAGACCGGGCCGGGGCCGGCCGAGGCGAGGAGGGCGAGGGGTTTGGCGCCGGGGCGCCAGGCGCACAGGTCGCCGGAGTCGTCGGTGTAGAAGAGGGTGGTGTGCTCCGGGGAGGTCGACAGGGCGCGGAGGGTGCCCGGGCGGACCGGGGTCTCCAGCACCTCCGTCAGGGCGGGTTGGGCGCCCGGCTTCTCCTGGCGCCAGTACAGGACGCCGCCGGGGACGGCCCCGTACAGCTCCACGCGCCCCGCCTCGCCCGTCACCGCCGCCAAGTCCTCCTGGACGTCACTGCCCTTGAGGTCCCGCCACGGGTCCCAGCCACCCTTCTCCTTCTGGGCGACCATGCTCACCCCGCCGCCCTTGTTGCGGACGAAGACATGGGCGCGGCCCTGGGCGTCGACCGCGACGGCCGGCGTGCCGGTGCGGTCGCCCGTCTTGTTGGGATGGCCGATGGGCGTCCAGTCGAGGGCGGCGAGGCGCGGGCGGAAGTGTGTGGAGTGCACGAGCCCGGACTCACCGGGTTTGGTGGGCCGCCAGGAGACGAGATGGGCGTAGCCGTCGCCGCCCTGGCCGATCGCGAGGCCCGGGCGGAGTTTCTGGTCGCCGCCGACCTTGCGTGGAGCCGCTTCCCAGGGGCCGCCGGGCCCTTGCTCGGCCCGGCAGAGTACCGACTCGCCGGACGGCAGATAGACACTGAGCCGGCCGTCGCGGCCGCGGAGGAGCCAGTCGCCGTTCACCTGTTCACTCTATGCGTGGCCCCTTGAGCCCAGCCTTGTCACCCCCCGGGTGCGGCCGCCTGCCGTCTGCTTCGACGGGACGCCCGCCGCCTGACACCCTGGCCCCATGAACGCCGAAGCCCCGCTGCTCGTGATCGTCGATGCCGCCAACGTCGTCGGGTCGGTGCCCGACGGCTGGTGGCGGGACCGGCGGGGGGCGGCGGAGCGGTTGCGGGACCGGCTGGCGGCGGACGGGGTGCCGGGGCACGACGGGCCGGTGGAGCTCCTGCTCGTGGTCGAGGGGGCCGCCCGGGGCGTGGAGTCCGTGCCCGGTGTACGGGTCGACGCGGCGTCCGGCAGCGGGGACGACCGGATGGTCGAGCTGGTCGCCGAGGCGGCGGGGCGCCGCGTTCTGGTCGTCACCGCGGATCGTGAACTGCGGCGGCGTGTCACGGAGTTGGGGGCGGAGGTGGCGGGGCCGCGCACTGTCCGCCCCTGAACAGGGCTACTGCGCGCCGCCGTTCGGCGGCTTGACGACCTGGCCGACCGTCGTCTCCTCCTCCCGTCCGAGACGGCTGTGGGAGCGGCCGTAGAGGAAGTACACGACGAAGCCGAGGACCATCCAGATCGCGAACCGCAGCCAGGTCTCGGTCGGCAGGTTCAGCATCAGCCACAGCGAGGCGAGCACCGACAGGATCGGCAGGACCGGTACCCACGGGGTGCGGAAGGCACGGTGCAGGTCGGGGCGGGTGCGACGCAGGATGATCACGCCGATCGCCACGACGACGAACGCGAACAGGGTGCCGATGTTGACCAGTTCGGCGAGCTCGCTCAGCGGTGTGAAGCCCGCGACGATCGCGATGATCACGCCGAGCAGGATCGTCGGCCGGTGCGGGGTCCTGAACCGCGGGTGGACGTGGGAGAAGAACCGCGGCAGCAGTCCGTCTCGGCTCATCGCGAAGAACACCCGGGTCTGGCCCAGCAGCAGGATCATGCAGACCGTCGTCAGGCCGACCGCGGCGCCGAAGCTGATGAAGCCCGCGAACCAGGGATGCCCGGTGGCCTTGAAGGCGTCGGCGAGCGGTGCCGTGATGGACAGTTCGCTGTAGTGCTGCATGCCGGTCACCACGATCGACACGGCGACGTAGAGCACCGTGCAGATGATCAGGGACCCCAGGATGCCCCGGGGCATGTCCCGTTGCGGGTTCCTGGTCTCCTCGGCGGCCGTGGCCACCACGTCGAAGCCGATGAAGGCGAAGAAGACGACGGAGGCGGCGGTGAAGATGCCCATCACACCGAAGTTGGACGGCGCCCAGCCGAACATCAGCTGGATGAGCGGGGCCTGGAGATCCCCGCCG
Source organism: Streptomyces sp. NBC_00019 (assembly GCF_045041015.1). NCBI lineage: Bacteria > Bacillati > Actinomycetota > Actinomycetes > Kitasatosporales > Streptomycetaceae > Streptomyces > Streptomyces sp. NBC_00019. The sequence goes on along the minus strand of NZ_CP108302.1, from coordinate 7,866,617 downwards.
GCCTCCACGGCCTGCGCCTTGGGGACGAACGGGTCGTAGTTGTCGCCCTTGATGAAGAAGGCGCCCGCGACGATCACGGTCAGGACGACCGTCACCTTGATGGCGACGACGAGCGAGGTGACCCGGGCGGAGAGCTTGGTGCCGAGGACGAGGATGCCGGTGAGCACCAGGACCAGCGCGGCGGCGAGGATGTCGAACCCGAAGCCGTCGGCGCCGTCCCGGCCGCTGAGCGCCTCCGGCAGATGCCAGCCCGCGTTGTCCAGCAGCGAGGCGATGTACCCGGACCAGCCGACGGCCACCACCGCCGTGCCGAGCGCGAACTCCAGGACCAGGTCCCAGCCGATGATCCAGGCGGGCAGTTCCCCGAGGGAGGCGTACGAGAAGGTGTACGCGGAGCCGGCCACCGGGACGGTGGAGGCGAACTCGGCGTAGCAGAGTGCGGCGAGCGCGCAGACGACGCCGGCCACGACGAAGGCCAGGGCGACGGCGGGGCCGGCGTTGTTCCTGGCCACCGTGCCGGTGAGGACGAAGATGCCGGTGCCGATGATGACACCGACGCCGAAGACCGTCAGATCGAGCGCCGACAGGGATTTCTTCAGCGCGTGTTCCGGCTCCTCGGTATCGAGGATGGACTGCTCGACTCTCTTCGTCCGGAAGAGTGTGCTGCTCACGGGCGTACCTCCCACGCTGTGTCGTCCTCGACATGATCGAGAGGGGGCGTACTGCGTATGCCCCGGCGCGTGGTGATTCACGCAAATGGGCCGGTTCCACCACCCTTCGCGGTGGTGGAACCGGCCCATCCGGTCGTACGGATCAGTCGCGCGCGGGCTCCGGTTCGGCCGCCGCGCTGCCGTACTTGCCGTCCAGTTTGGACACCAGACCGGTGACCTGACGGGCGATGTCCGGGGCGGTCAGACCGATCTCCGCCATGACCTCGGCGCGGGAGGCGTGGTCGAGGAAGCGCGGCGGGATGCCGAAGTCGCGCAGCGGGACATCGACGCCGGCGTCGCGCAGAGCCTGGGCGACCGCCGAACCGACTCCGCCGACACGGGAGTTGTCCTCGACGGTGACGACGACGCGGTGGCGCTCGGCGAGCGGGGCCATGGCCTCGTCGACGGGCTTGACCCAGCGCGGGTCGACGACGGTGGTGGTGATGCCCTGCTTGTCGAGGAGGCCCGCGATCTCCAGGCACATCGGCGCGAGGGCGCCCACCGAGACGAGGAGCACGTCGGGCGTGTCCGTCCCCGGCTCACGGAGCACGTCCATGCCGCCCACCCGGCCCACCGCGGGCACGGCGGGGCCGACGGCGCCCTTCGAGAACCGCACGACGGTCGGCGCGTCGTCGACCTTCACGGCCTCGCGCAGCTGCGCCCGCACCTGGTCGGCGTCGCGGGGCGCGGCGAGCCGCAGTCCCGGGACGACCTGGAGGATCGACATGTCCCACATGCCGTTGTGGGAGGCGCCGTCGGTGCCGGTGACGCCGGCCCGGTCGAGGACGAACGTCACACCGCACTTGTGCAGGGCGACGTCCATCAGGACCTGGTCGAAGGCGCGGTTGAGGAAGGTCGCGTAGACGGCGAAGACGGGGTGCACTCCCCCGGTCGCCAGGCCCGCCGCGGAGACGGCGGCGTGCTGCTCGGCGATGCCGACGTCGTAGATGCGGTCCGGGAAAGCGTCCGCGAACTTCTTCAGGCCGACCGGCTGGAGCATGGCCGCGGTGATCGCGACGATGTCCTCGCGCTCCTTGCCGAGCTGGACCATCTCGTCGCCGAAGACGGAGGTCCAGTCGGCGCCGGAGGCCTTGATCGGCAGGCCGGTGTCGGGGTGGATGGGGCCGATGCCGTGGAAGCGGTCGGCCTCGTCCTGGAGGGCGGGCTGGTAGCCGCGGCCCTTCTCGGTGAGGCAGTGGACGATGACCGGGCCGCCGAAGCGCTTGGCGCGGGCCAGCGCGGACTCCAGGGCCTCGATGTCGTGGCCGTCGATGGGGCCGACGTACTTGAGGCCGAGGTCCTCGAACATGCCCTGGGGCGCGATGAAGTCCTTGAGGCCCTTCTTGGCCCCGTGGAGGGTCTCGTAGAGCGGCTTGCCGACGACGGGAGTGCGCTCCAGGAGGTCCTTGCCGCGGGCCAGGAAGCGCTCGTAGCCGTCGGTGGTGCGCAGGGTCGCCAGGTGGTTGGCGAGGCCGCCGATGGTCGGCGCGTAGGACCGCTCGTTGTCGTTGACGACGATGACCAGTGGCCGGTCCTTGGCGTCGGCGATGTTGTTCAGCGCCTCCCAGGCCATGCCGCCGGTGAGGGCGCCGTCTCCGATCACGGCGACCACGTGGTCGCCGCGTTTCTGGATCTGGTTGGCCTTCGCGAGCCCGTCGGCCCAGCCGAGGACGGTCGAGGCGTGGCTGTTCTCGATGACGTCGTGCTCGGACTCGGCCTGCGAGGGATAGCCGGACAGGCCGCCCTTCATCTTGAGCTTCGAGAAGTCCTGGCGGCCGGTGAGCAGCTTGTGGACGTAGGACTGGTGTCCGGTGTCCCAGAGCACCTTGTCCTTCGGTGAGTCGAAGACACGGTGCAGGGCGATGGTGAGCTCGACCACGCCGAGGTTCGGGCCGAGGTGGCCGCCGGTCTTGGAGACGGCGTCGACGAGGAAGGTCCGGATCTCCTCCGCCAGCTGGTCCAGCTGCTCCAGGCTGAGCCGGTCCAGATCGCGCGGTCCCCTGATGCGGGTCAGCAGCGGCACCCGTGCCTCCTTGCAGTAGAGCTGTTGCCGGGCTTGTCGAGTCTAATGTTCCGTCTTTGCGGACGAGACTCGGGCGGTGGGTGATACGTCACGCGATCGGCTGTACCCAAAATCACCCGGTACTACAACGCCGAGAAGGGGCGCGGGGAACTGCGCGACCAGTCACGAGGGACCGGTACCCGCAAGTTCACCCACGCCCCTGGGGCGCTTGGGCGCTAGCCGCGTCCCGCCGCCTTCTGGCTCTTGCGGGAGACGGAGTCGATGACGACCGCACCGAGCAGAACGCCGCCGGTGATCATGTACTGGATCGACGTGTTCATGTTCAGCAGGTTCAGGCCGGTCGTGATCGACTGGATGACGAGCATGCCCAGCATCGCGGACCACACGGAGCCACGCCCACCGAAGAGGCTCGTACCGCCGATGACCGCGGCGGCGATCGCCAGCATCAGGGTGTTGCCGCCACCGGCGTTCAGCGTCGCGGACGCCGTCTGACCTGCGAAGAACATACCGCCGACCGCCGCGAAGCCACCGGAGATGGCGAACACGGTGATCCGGACCATCGGCACGTTGATACCGGCACGCCGCGCCGCCTCGATACCGCCGCCGACCGCGAACACCTTGCGGCCGTACGTCGTACGACGCAGCACGAAGTCCACGATCACCAGCGCCGCCAGGAAGATCACCAGCGCGTTGGACACGCCCCGCGCGTTGTTCAGCACCGCGGCGGCGACGAAGGACGCGAGCGCCAGCAGACCGACCCGGACGAGGATCTCGCCGGTGGGCCGGAAGGGCACACCGGCGGCCTTGCGCCGGCGCTGCTCGCCGAAGTTGCCGACGAGCGACAGCACGACACCGAGGCCGGCCACCAGGTAGGCGCCGATGATGGCCTGGTCCATGAAGAAGGAGCCCTGGCCGAGGATGCCCACCGGGCCGTCGTCGTTGGGGATGTTGATGGTGCCGCTGGAGCCCAGCAGCCACAGCATCAGACCGTTCCAGCCGAGGAAGCCGGCCAGGGTCACCACGAACGCCGGTACACCGATCTTCGCGAAGAACCAGCCGTGCAGGGCGCCGATCCCGAGACCGGTCAGGACCGCGAGGACCAGGGCCAGCCAGGCGTTCACCCCGTGTTCGACCACGAAGACGGCGAACAGGGTGGACGCCAGACCGCTGACGGAGCCGACGGAGAGGTCGATCTCGCCGAGCAGCAGGACGAACACCAGGCCGATGGCGAGCATCCCGGTGGCCGACATGTAGTAGCTGATGTCCGACAGGTTGTCGGCACTCAGGAAGCGGTCGTTCTTCGCCTGGAAGATGATCCAGATGATGATCAGGCCGACGACGACCGGCAGCGAGCCGAGCTCGCCGCCCTTCACCTTGCGCTTGAACTCGGTCCAGTAGCCCTTGAGGCCCTCTTCACGGACCAGCAGGCGCGGGTCGACGACGGCGACCGACGCGGCCGTGGGGTCGTCGGCGGGGGCGACGGTGGTCTGGTCCTCGACCACGCCTCCGGACTTCTCTGTGACCTTCTCGGTCTTCGACGTGTCGCTCACTTTGCCGCCTCCGTGCTGCGACGCCCCGCACGACGGGTCACGGCGTTCTCCGTGGCGCCCGTGATGGCGGCGATGATCTCTTCGTGGGTGGTGTCCTTCACGGAGAAGGAACCGTTGTTCTTACCCAGGCGCAGCACGGCGACGGTGTCGGCGACAGCCTTGACGTCGGCCATGTTGTGGCTGATGAGGATGACGCCGAGGTTGCGCTCGCGCAGCCGCTCGACGAGGTCGAGGACCTGTGCGGTCTGCTCGACGCCGAGCGCTGCGGTGGGCTCGTCGAGGATGACGACCTTGGGGTCACCGATGAGGGCGCGTGCGATGGCGACGACCTGGCGCTGACCGCCGGACAGGCTCGCGATCGGGATGCGCACGCTGGGGATGCGGATGGAGAGCGTGCTCAGCAGTTCCCTAGCGTTCTTCTCCATCGAGACCTCGTCGATGACGCCGCGGTGCAGCAGCTCGCGTCCGAGGTAGAGGTTGCCGACGACATCGAGGTTGTCGCAGAGCGCGAGGTCCTGGTAGACCGTCGCGACGCCGAGTCCCTGGGCGTCGTGCGGCTTGTTGATGCTGACCGGCTTGCCGCCCCACTCGATGACGCCCTCATCGATGGGATGCACACCGGCGATCGTCTTGACCAGCGTGGACTTTCCGGCGCCGTTGTCGCCGACCAGGGCGACCACTTCTCCGGCGTGGACCTCCAGTTCGACATCGGTGAGGGCCTGGACCGCACCGAATCGCTTGGAGACTCCGCGCAACGCCAGCACGGGCGTAGCGGACACGTGAACCATCTCCTTCGCCGCCTGACCGGCGGGGATGCCGCGCTATGGGGTTAGGCGCGGAGGGTTGTGCTCAGAGCACGGATTTACTGGATGAACTTGCTCGCAGCCCATACGACTTGGCAACGGCTGCGACAGCCATGTTTCCGTCCGGCGCCCGCCCCGCAGCGGGGTTTGAGAGTGGGGCGGGCGCCGGACAGGCTGGTGCCTGCCGAAGGGGCGTGTCCCGCGAAGGACACGCCCCGAGGGCGGGTGTTACTGGAGACCGGCCTTCTTGCACGCGGCGGCGTACGCCGAGGTGCAGATCTGGTCGACGGTGTACAGCTTGTCCTTGATCACCGTGTCCTTGATGTTGTCGACGGTGACGGAGACCGGGGTCAGCAGCTGCGACGGAACCTTGTCGCCGGAGCCGTTGGTCATGGTCTGCGTGGCGAGAGAGTCGATGCTCTTGCCCTCGAGCAGGTTGACCGCGAGCTGGGCGGCCGCGTCGGCCTCCGGCTTGAAGGCCTTGTAGACGGTGCTGGACTGGGTACCGGCGACGATGCGCTGGATACCGGCGAGCTCGGCGTCCTGGCCCGTCAGCGGGATGCCGCTGATCTTGGCGCCCTTGAGGGTGTTGGCGATACCACCGGCCATGCCGTCGTTGGCCGCGTAGACGCCCGCGATGTTCTTGGCACCCAGCTGGGTGATGGCCGCCGACATCTTCTCCGCGGCGACGGAGTCCTTCCACAGGCCGGACTGCTCGTAGGCGATCTTGACCTTGCCGTCGAGGACGCTGTGGGCGCCCTTCTTGAACAGCGCGGCGTTCGGGTCGGCGTCGTCACCGTTGATCATGACGACGTTGGCCTTGGGAGTCGCCTTGTCGCCGAGGGAGTCGAGCAGGGCCTGACCCTGGAGCTGGCCGACCTTCTCGTTGTCGAAGGAGACGTACGCGGAGACCGGGCCCTGGGCCAGACGGTCGTACGCGATGACCTTGACGCCCTTGTCGACCGCGGCCTGGATGGAGGACTTGATCGCGGCCGAGTCCTGGGCGGAGACCACGATGACCTTCACGCCCTTGGTCACCATGGTGCTGACCTGCTGGGCCTGCTTGGCGGCGTCGGCGCCGGCGTTGTTGTAGGAGACCGTGCAGTCGTCGCACAGCTCCTTGACCTTGGCCTCGAAGAACGGCCGGTCGAACTGCTCGTAACGCGTGGTGACACTGTCGGGCAGGAGCAGGCCGATCGACTTGTTGTCGGAGCTGCCGCTGTCGTTGTCGTCGTCTCCGGCCTTGCCACAGGCGGCGGCGGAGAGAGCAAGAGCCGAGACCAGAACGGGTACGGCCGCACGACGCATAAGCGTGTTCACTTTTGAAACCTCCCTGACGAGGCCGCGTCGTTGCGGCCGAGGTGGCTGGAAGTCAACTCGGCCGTACGTGCGACGTCAAGAAGTAAATACTTAACGGGTTGGCAACGGCGGGTTTCGTTCTCTAAGTGAAGGCAGGGGCTGCTGCATGCAGTGTGCCGTCCAAAAGGGTCGAATCACCCATCTCACTGAGTGCGAGAGCGAGCGCTCCGAGCACCTCCGCACGACCCCCAAGTGCCCCCGGGAGAACGGAGAGTTGACGTGCCGCGCTAGGGATGGCGTACCGGCCCACGGACTCCCTGATGGGGCCGAGCACCAGCTCACCTGCCTCGGCGAGATCACCGCCCAGGACGACCCTGCTCGGGTTCAGGAGATTGCAGAGATTGGCCACTCCACTGCCGATGTGTCGGCCGACGTCGGCGATCACCCGACGGCAGCCCGGGTCTCCGTCCCTGGCCAGCCGTACGACGCCTTCCATCGTCAGGTCGGTGCCATGACTGGACTGGAGGAGCGGCAGCACATAGCGCGCGGCCGCGAAGGTCTCCAGGCAGCCACGGTTTCCACAGCGGCAGACCGGGCCGGACTCATCAAGAGTAATATGCCCGATTTCTCCCGCTGTGCCACCCGGGCCCCGGTAGATCTTGCCGCTGATGACCAGACCGGCGCCGACACCACTGGCGACCTTGATGTACGCCAGGTCCCTGGCGCCTCTGCCGGCGCCCCAGACCATCTCGCCGAGGGCGCCCAGGTTGGCGTCGTTGTCGACGTGCACGGGGACGCCCAGACGGCCTCCCAGCTCCTCGGCGGGCTTGGTGCCGATCCACCCCGGCAGGATCGCGGAGGAGCCCAGGGAACCGGACTCCAGGTCGATCGGGCCGGGGACGCCGAGACCCACCCCGGCGATCTTGGAGCGGTCGACGCCGGTGGCCGCGATCAGGCGGTTGACCAGCTCTTCCGCCCGGTCGAAGCCCTGCGTCGAGGAGGCGTCCACGTCCAGCGGCTCGGACTCCTCGGCCAGCACCTGGTGGGCGAGGTTGCCGACCGCGACCCGTAGGTGCGTATGGCCGAAATCGACACCGATCACAATGCCGGCGTCCCCGCTGAGCGAGACGCTGCGGGCCCGCCGGCCGCCCGCCGAAGTGGGCGTGACCTCGACGGTTCCGCCCTCCTTGAGCTCGCGGACGATATTGGAGACCGTCGCCGCGGACAGACCGGTGGTCCGGGCGATCTCCGCCTGGGTGAGCGACCCGGCCAGCCGGACGGCCCGGACCACCCGTTCCAGGTTGGCTCGGTGCAGCGACGACTGCGACCCCGGAGTCTCCACGACGACCTCCTGCGCGCGGGACCGCTTCTATGAGGCCCCGTGAATGTCCAACTAGTGAACTCTAAGCTGAGCCGTTCGGGTCGCCTTCCGTCAAGAGGTTGAACAGTATCCGCGGCTCTGGGCACGCGCGCGTACGCCGCTCCCAGGGCGGGGAACGGCGTGCGCACGGTCGGTTCCGGAGCGCTACGCGCCCTTCACTTCAAGGTCGCAGATGTCAGCCCTGCCTGCACCTGGCGCTGGAAGGACAGGTACACGACCAGCATCGGGATCATCGCGATGGTCACGCCCGCGAAGAGAACCGGAAGATCGGAGGCGTACCCCTGTTGCTGCTGGAGCTGGATGAGCCCCTGGGTGAGGACATAGCGCTCGGGATCGTCACCGCTCTGCGGCTGCATGAGGACCGTCGGCAGGATGAACTGGTTCCACTGGCCCAGGGTGTTGAAGATGCCGACACTGAGCAGACCCGCCTTCGCCATCGGCAGCATCACCTGGAAGAACGTACGGGTGTGCGAGGCCCCGTCCAGGACCGCCGCCTCGAACACCGCGGTCGGCAGGGTCCGGAAGAAGGCGTGCATGAAGAAGACCGTGAACGGCATCGAGTAGGCGATGTACACCAGGATCAGCCCCTGGTAGGTGTTCAGCATGTCCAGCCGTTTGACCATGAAGAACAGCGGGACGAGGGCGAGGAACACCGGGAACATCGCGCCGGCCACGAAGAAGTAGTACAGGAAACGGTTGCCCCAGAACTCGTAGCGGGCCAGCACGTACGCCGCCATCGAGCCGAACAGCATCGTCAGCGGCACCGAGAAGACCAGCACGATGACGGTGTTGACGAAGTAGTCGCCGATGCCCTTGTCCCAGGCACGGGAGAACACGTCCAGCGACCAGTTCTGCGGCCAGCCGAAGGCCGAACCGCCGATCTGGGCATCGGTCCTGAAGGAACTCAGCACCAGCCACAGCAGCGGCAGCACGATCAGCAGCGCCCACAGGGCGAGGAAGCCGTGCGAGAAGACGTTCAGTGCGAGGCCTTCACCGCGCGGGTCGCCGGGACGTGCCGGGGTCTTGCCGACCGAGGGCTGGGCGGGGACCGAACCGCCCGAGGCGGCGGTCTCCTTGAGAGGTGCGCTCATGAGGTGTCTTCTCTCCCCGCTCAGAACTCGACGCGGTCGCGGCGGGTGGCGCGCAACGTGAACACGGACACGATCAGGGTGAGAACGAGCATGACCACGCCCATGGCGCAGGCGTACCCGCTCTTGCCGTACAGCAGGAAGTTGCGCATCATCACGGTCGCCATGACCTCGCTGTGATGGTCGGGACCGCCTCCGTAGTCGCCGGAGGTCATCGTGGAGACCAGGATGAACATGTCCATCGCCGCGATGCCGAGATAGACCCAGGCGGTCTGCACCGACTCCCAGAGCAGGGGCAGCGTGATGCGGAAGAAGGACTGCGAGCGGCCGGCACCGTCGATGAGCGCGGCCTCGTAGATGTCCTTCGGGATGGACTGCATCGCGGCGGAGAACAGCACGAGGTAGAAGCCGACGCCGTGCCAGACGACCACCACGAGCAGTGCCCACAGCACGAGGTCGGGCTCGTTGAGCCACTCGATGGGGCTCTGGGCGTCGACCAGGCCCAGCTTGATGAGGAGCCCGTTGAGCATGCCGCCGCCGTCACTGCGGTAGACGGCCCCGAACAGCACCGCCATGATCGCCAGCGACAGCACCTGCGGGAAGAAGTAGATGATCTTGTAGTACTTGGATCCGGCGACCCCCGCGACCCCGCCGGCCCGGCTGCGCCCGCCCACGTTGAGCATGAAGGCGAAGAACAGCGCGAGCAGAATGGTGACCAGGGGAATGAAGATCAGGAACAGGATGTTGTGCCAGATCGCCCCCATGAAGATGTCGTCCTGGAACAGCGCCTTGTAGTTGTCCAGGCCGACGAACTTGAAGGTCTGGGACTGCCCCTTCCAGTCGGTCAGCGAATATCCGAACGTCTGGATGTACGGCCAGATCACGAAGGTCACATAGAGCGCCACGGGAGCGAAAAGAAATCCCGCGACGAACCGGTACTGCCCTTTGCGCATTGGCGTTTCCTGCCCCTGGTCTCCCGGCGGTACGCCCGCGCCCCTTTCCGGGGGCGCGGGGCACTGTGTGATCTAGTCCCGGTGGTTCTTCTTCGACTCCGGGTCCTTGGCCTGCTTGTCGACGGCGGCCTGGGCCCGCTTCAGCCACTCCGCCGGCTGGATGCGCTTGGCCATCAGCTCGTTGGACGCGTTCTCGATCGCCGTACCCATCTCGCTGTACCACTCGGTGTACAGGAAACGGAAGGTGTCGTCACCGGCCGCCTTGGACGCCTCGACCGTCGACTGGGTGCCCGGCCGCAGCTGGACCCCGGTGTCGACGCCGTCCTTGACGATGGTCAGCGAGTTCGCCTCCTTGGCGAAGGTCGTCGACCACTCCTTGGACAGCATCATCCGCACGAACTCCTTGGCCGCGGGCAGGTTCTTGGCCTTGGCCGGGATGATGAAGGGCTCGCCGGAACCGGCCCGGATCGCCTCGAAGGGCAGCTTGCTGCCGGGCAGCAGCGGCATCGGCAGGAACTTCATGTCGAAGTCGGACGGGGTCGTCTTGAGCTGCTCGTTCTCCAGCCAGGAGCCGCTGGTGATGAACACGGCCTTGTACTGGTTCCACCGGGTCTGGGACTCGGTGTGGGTCAGGCCGTTCGTGCCGGGCATCAGGTAGCCCTTCTCGACGACCTCGTAGATCGCCTCGACGGCGGCCTTCGCGGCGTCGGAGCCCACGAACGCGTTGGGCTCGAGGTTGTCGATCGCCTTCATGGCCTCCAGACCGCCGGTCTTGGCGATCAGGTCCATGATGGCGACGTTGATGTAGTACGGGTACTTGCCCTGGTGAGCGAGGCCGCCGATGCCCTGGGACTTGGCGTCCTTGCAGATGGCGAGGAACTCGTCCCAGGTCTTGGGCTCCGTCCAGCCCTTCTCCTTGAAGAGCTTGCCGGAGTACCACAGGCCCCACACCGTGTAGATGTAGTTCAGGGCGACGACCTTGCCGCCCTGCATGCCCGCGTCGAGGGTGCCGGGGATCAGCGTGTCGCGGACCTTCTTGGCCGGGTCGTCGATCGACGGGGCGTCCAGGACCACGGCGAGGTCGAGCAGTTGGCCGTTCTTGTACAGCACGTCGATCGGGATCTGCTGGGCACCGGAGTCGTCCACGATGTCCGGCGGGTTGCCCGCGTTGAAGCGGGGCTGGAGCTTGCCGGTGATCTCCTGGGTGCCGGTGTGGACGGAGGTGACGCCCCACTTCTTCTTGAAGCTCGCCTCCCAGGCCTTGGCGTAGTCGTCGCCGTAGCCGCCCTTGAAGATGACGACGTCGAGCTTGCTGCCGTCCTTCACGCCGAAGGGATTGGACTTGGAGGTCTTGCCTCCGGTGTCGTTGTCGGAACTGTCGTCCCCGCCGCCGCTCGCGCAGGCGGAGAGGACGCTCATGGTGGGTACGGAGATCAGACCGAGCGCGGCGGACCGCTTGATCAGATCGCGGCGGCCGACGGAGCCTTTGTTGCTGTTCTCGGCGGAAGTGGATCCCATGCTCAAGTCCTCGCCTTCTCCAGGACTCAGGCGGTGAACCGGATCCTCCCGGGCACCGCGTTCGGGTCACGCTGGGTCGTGCAGGAAGTGCGGTGAATCGCCGACAGGTATAGTCCACTTCCCGCCAGCGGAGCAAGATCGAATGCAAGGTTGGCCATGGGTCTTTTCCGAGTTGAGACCTCCCGGAAATATGTGCGGGCTGTGCGCTACCTGACGGAAAAATGCCCGCCATTATGCCCGAATGCCACACCCAACACCCTTGACATCGCTGACCACTTGGGTCACAACTGATCCTTGCGCATCGAAGTTGACAACGTTGTCCGCGATGGCAGGAGGGTGCTGGCGCATGCGGCACAGAGCTCGGTACAGACGAGGGCCGGCGGTCGTTCTCACGACCGCCTTCGCTTTGGCCATGGGTTCCCAGGGGGCCGCGACCGCCCTGCCGGAGGCGCCCGGCGCCGACCGGGAGTTCGCGTCCTCCTTCGAGGCGGACGATCCGGTGCCGGACTGGACCGACACGGTGGAGCGCGCCTCGGGCGTCGACGGCGGCTACAGCAGCGGTATCCCGGGCAATGTGACCGACCGGGTCACGGACGTCCGCGCGAGCGCCGAGAACGCCTCCGGCGGCGAGGTGAAGGAGAACCTCGTCGACGGCGAGCCGGGCACCAAGTGGCTGGCGTTCCAGCCCACCGGCTGGGTGGAGTTCGACCTGGACAAACCGAGAAAGATCGTGACGTACGCCCTTGTCTCGGCCAACGACCACGCCGAGCGCGACCCCAAGGACTGGACGCTTCAGGGCTCGGCGGACGGCAAGGACTGGAAGACCCTCGACACCCGCTCCGGGGAGTCCTTCGCCGAGCGCTTCCAGACGAAGTCGTACGACCTCGCGGAGCCGGCCGAGTACCAGCACTTCCGCCTCGACGTCACCGCGAACAACGGCGCCTCCGACATCCTGCAACTCGCCGACGTGCAGTTCTCCACGGGCGGCGGCAACGGGCCCGTCCCGCCCGACATGCTCTCGCTGGTCGACCGCGGCCCGAACGGCTCCCCCACCGCGAAGGCACGGGCGGGATTCACCGGGAAGCGGGCGCTGCGGTACGCCGGGCGGCACACGGCGGACGGGCGGGCGTACTCGTACAACAAGGTCTACGACGTGAACGTGGCCGTCGGCCGGGACACCCGACTGGCGTACCGCGTCTTCCCGTCGATGGCGGACGGCGACCGGGACTACGCGGCGACGAACGTGGCGGTGGACCTGGCCTTCACGGACGGCACGTATCTGAGCGGCCTCGGGGCCCGGGACCTGCACGGCTTCGAGCTGTCGCCGCAGGGGCAGGGCGCCTCGAAGGTGCTGTACGTCAACCAGTGGAACGACGTGGCCTCGCGGATCGGGTCGGTGGCGGCCGGGAAGACGGTCGACCGGATCCTGGTGGCCTACGACTCCCCCGGCGGCCCGGCGAGGTTCCGCGGCTGGCTGGACGACGTACGGCTCGGGCCCGTGGCGCCCGAGAAGCCGAAGGCCCACCTCTCGGACTACGCGCTGACCACCCGCGGCACCAACTCCAGCGGGGCCTTCTCCCGCGGCAACAACTTCCCCGCGACCGCCGTGCCCCATGGCTTCAACTTCTGGACGCCGGTCACCAACGCCGGCTCGCTGAGCTGGCTGTACGACTACGCGCGGGCCAACAACGACGACAACCTGCCGACGATCCAGGCGTTCAGCGCGAGCCATGAGCCGAGCCCCTGGATGGGCGACCGGCAGACCTTCCAGGTGATGCCGTCCGTGGCCGCCGGCGTCCCGGAGACCGGCCGCGAGGCGCGGGAGCTGGCCTTCCGGCACGAGAACGAGACCGCGCGGCCGTACTACTACGGCGTGCGGTTCGAGAACGGGCTGAAGGCGGAGATGGCACCGACCGACCACGCGGCGGCGCTGCGCTTCACCTACCCCGGCGACGAGGCGAGCGTCCTCTTCGACAACGTGACGGACCAGGCGGGGCTGACGCTCGACAAGGCGGCCGGGGTCGTCACCGGGTACTCGGACGTGAAGTCCGGGCTGTCGACCGGGGCGACGCGGCTCTTCGTGTACGGGGTCTTCGACAAGCCGGTGGTCGAGGGCGACTCCAGCGGGGTCAAGGGCTATCTGCGGTTCAAGGACCGGACCGTCACACTGCGGCTGGCGACCTCGCTCATCAGCATCGACCAGGCGAAGGACAACCTGCGCCAGGAGATCCCGGACGGCACCTCCTTCGAGACGGTGAAGTCGCGCGCCCAGCGGCAGTGGGACCGGCTGCTCGGCAAGGTCGAGGTCGAGGGCGCCACCGAGGACCAGCTGACCACGCTGTACTCCAGCCTGTACCGGCTGTACCTGTACCCCAACTCCGGCTTCGAGAAGGTCGGTTCGAAACACCAGTACGCCTCGCCGTTCTCGCCGATGCCGGGGCCCGACACCCCGACGCACACCGGGGCGAAGATCGTCGACGGCAAGGTGTACGTCAACAACGGCTTCTGGGACACCTATCGGACGACCTGGCCGGCGTACTCGCTCCTGACGCCCTCTCAGGCGGGCGAGATGGTAGACGGGTTCGTGCAGCAGTACAAGGATGGCGGGTGGACCTCGCGCTGGTCCTCCCCCGGCTACGCGGATCTGATGACCGGCACGTCCTCGGACGTCGCCTTCGCCGACGCGTACGTCAAGGGCGTCGACTTCGACGCCGAGTCGGCGTACGAGGCGGCCGTGAAGAACGCGACCGTCGTGCCGCCTACGTCGGGCGTGGGCCGCAAGGGGATGGAGACCTCCCCGTTCCTCGGCTACACCGGCACCGAGACGCATGAGGGCCTGTCGTGGGCGCTGGAGGGCTACCTCAACGACTACGGCATCGCGCGGATGGGACAGGCGCTGTACGACAAGACGGGTGAGAAGCGGTACGAGGAGGAGTCGGAGTACTTCCTCAACCGGGCCCGGGAGTACGTGAACCTCTTCGATTCCCGGGCCGGCTTCTTCCAGGGGCGGGATCTCGCCGGTGACTGGCGGGTGGAGTCGTCGAAGTACGACCCTCGTGTCTGGGGTTTCGACTACACGGAGACCAACGGCTGGGGGTACGCCTTCACCGCCCCGCAGGACAGCCGCGGCCTGGCCAACCTGTACGGCGGCCGCCGCGGGCTCGCCGAGAAGCTCGACGAGTACTTCGCCACCCCGGAGACGGCCTCGCCGGACTTCGTCGGCTCCTACGGCGGGGTCATCCACGAGATGACGGAGGCCCGGGACGTCCGCATGGGCATGTACGGGCACTCCAACCAGGTCGCCCACCATGTGAACTACATGTACGACGCGGCCGGCCGGCCGTGGAAGACCCAGCGCAACGTCCGTGAGGTGCTGTCCCGGCTCTACACCGGCAGTGCGATCGGGCAGGGCTATCACGGTGACGAGGACAACGGCGAGCAGTCGGCGTGGTTCCTCTTCTCCGCGCTGGGCTTCTATCCGCTGGTGATGGGCAGCGGCGAGTACGCCGTCGGCTCACCGTTGTTCACCAAGGCGACCGTGCATCTGGAGAACGGACGGGACCTCGTCGTCAAGGCGCCGAAGAACAGCACCCGCAATGTGTATGTGCAGGGCCTGAAGGTCAACGGGCGTACCTGGACGTCGACTTCGCTTCCGCACTCGCTGATCTCGAAGGGTGGCACGCTGATCTTCGACATGGGTCCGCGGCCCTCGTCCTGGGGCACGGGCAAGAACGCCGCCCCGGTGTCGATCACCAAGGACGACAAGGTGCCGACGCCTCGGGCGGATGTGCTGAAGGGCCCGGGCGAGCTCTTCGACAACACGTCGGCGAGCGAAGTGGCGGTGACGGAGACCGAGTTGCCGGTCACCGAGGAGGTCGAGGCGGTGCAGTACACGCTCACCTCGCCCTCGGACCGGACGAAGGCGCCCAAGGGCTGGGTGCTCCAGGGGTCGGCCGACGGGACCTCGTGGGAGACGCTGGACGAGCGGTCCGGTGAGTCCTTCGCCTGGGACAGACAGACACGCGCGTTCACGGTGGGGTCGCCGGGTACGTACGAGAGGTACCGCCTCGTGCTGGACGGCGAGGCGACCGTTTCCGAGGTCGAACTGCTGGCCTGAGCCGCCTAGTTGGGAGTCCCGTGCCTCATCTTCCGGAAAGTGTCGACCCTGCCTGGCTGACCCCCGGCGCCTTCCGGCCGATCGGCAGCCGCCGGACGCTCATCCGTGGTGGTGAGGGTCCGGCCGTGGACTCGGTGCACGAGGAAGTGGCGCAGGCCTGCGCCCGGTTCGGGGGACACGTCGAGCGCGACGCGTCCTCCGGACCGTACGACCTGCTGCTGGACCTGACCGGCGACGACGGGTCCGAGGGGTTCACGTTCGCACGGGAGGACGGCCGGACGACGGTCACCGCGTCCGGCCGGCCAGGCCTGCTGTACGGCCTCTTCCACGTCGTACGGCTCGGCGAGGACGCCTTCCGGGGCGAACCCCGTCGGGAGACGCATCGCCCGGCCTTGGGCCTGCGCATGCTGGACCACTGGGACAACGTGTCCGTGCACCCGGTGATGGGCCAGGTGGAGCGCGGGTACGCGGGTGGCTCGCTGTTCTGGGAGGACGGGCGGGCGCGCGGGGATCTCGAGCGGGTCATGGCGTACGGCAGGCTGCTCGCCTCGTGCGGGATCAACGCCGTGGCCGTGAACAACGTCAACGTGCACCGGGCCGAGGCGCGGCTGCTGACCGAGCGGATCGGCGAGGTCGCCGCGATCGCGGGCGCGTTGAGGGCGTACGGGATCCGGACGCATCTGTCCGTGAGCTTCGCCGCGCCGGTCGTGCTCGGCGGGCTCGCGACGGCCGACCCGCTCGACGAGGGGGTGCGGACGTGGTGGGCCGAGGCGACCGCGCGGGTGTACGAGGCGATACCTGACTTCGGCGGGTACGTGGTGAAGGCCGACTCGGAGGGGCAGCCGGGGCCGTTCGCCTACGGCCGCTCGCACGCCGAGGGGGCGAACATGCTCGCCGCCGCGCTGGAGCCGTACGGCGGCACCGTGCACTGGCGGGCCTTCGTCTACGACCACCGGCAGGACTGGCGGGACCGGACGACGGACCGGGCGCGTGCGGCCTACGACCATTTCGTGCCGCTGGACGGGGAGTTCGCGTCGAACGCCGTGCTCCAGGTCAAGCACGGGCCGATGGACTTCCAGGTACGGGAGCCGGTCTCACCGCTGATCGGCGCGATGCCCGGCACCCGGCTCGCGGTGGAGTTGCAGGCGACGCAGGAGTACACCGGGCAGCAACGGCATGTGTGCTGGCTGGGGCCGATGTGGAGCGAGGTGCTGCGGTTCCGGCCCGACGGCACGCCGGTGGCGGAGCTGGCGGATGCCCTGGTCGCCGTCTCCAACGTCGGCGACGACCCGTTCTGGACCGGGCATCCGCTGGCCCAGGCGAACCTCTACACCTTCGGACGGCTGGCCTGGCGGCCGGACGCGGACCCGCTGGAGATCCTCGACGAGTGGATCCGGCTCACCTTCGGGACGGAGCCGGCGGCGGGGGTGCGCGCGGTGATGGAGGGGTCGTGGCGCACGTACGAGAGGTACACCGCGCCGCTCGGGGTCGGTTTCATGGTGCAGCCCGGTCACCACTACGGGCCGAGCGTGGACGGATACGAGTACAGCCCGTGGGGGACCTACCACTTCGCCGACCGGGACGGCATCGGCGTGGACCGCAGCGCGGCGACCGGCACGGGGTACGCGGCGCAGTACGCCAAGCCCTGGGCCGAGGTGTACGAGTCGCCGGAGACCTGCCCGGACGAGCTGCTGCTGTTCTTCCACCATGTGCCGTACGGGCATGTGCTGCACAGCGGTGAGACGGTGATCCAGCACATCTACGACACCCATTTCAAGGGCGTGGAAGAGGTGGAGGCCGCCCGGCGGGTGTGGGCCTCGCTGGTGGAGGTGGTCGACGCCGAACGCCACTCGCGGGTGACGGAGCGGTTCGAGGAGCAGCTCCGCTGTGCCCGCGAGTGGCGCGACCAGATCAACAGCTACTTCTTCCGGAAGTCCGGTGTGCCCGACGCACACGGGCGCCGGATCCACTAGCCGCGTCTACTGGATCCGCAGGATCGCCGTGCCCAGCGGGTCGAGGGTCAGGGGCTCGCCCTTCTCGATCCGCTTGCCGGTGAGCAGGTCGGTGGCGGTGGTGTGGGCGGTGAGGCGGGCCGGTTCGCAGGTGTGGTTGAGGAGGAAGAGGAGGCGCGTGCCGTCGGGGGCGATCCGGGCCGCTGTCTCGACGGCCGGGTGGTCGGCGTAGGGGCCGAGCAGGTCGTGGCGGGCGAGGACGCGGCGGACCACCTCGTCGACGCCGGGCTGGTCGAGGGCGGTGGCGACGTACCAGGCCTCGCCCTCCCCGAACGCGTTGCGGGTGACGGCGGGGGTGCCCGCGTAGAAGTCGGTGCCGTAGGTGGCGACCGGCTCGGCGCCGCGCAGTTGGACGATCTCGAAGACGAGGCGGGCTTGCGACCCCAGCTCGGGTACGGGCTGGGTGAACTCCGGTTGCCGGGAGTCCCATTCGTCGATCCGCACGCCCATCAGGGGCGCGAGCGGGCCCGGTACGTCGGTGAGGAACGCCCGGTCGTACTGGTCGCCGCGCCCCGAGAGGAACGTCGTCAGTACGGTGCCGCCGCGTGCGGCGACCGCTTCCAGGCGCTCGGCGAGGTCGCCCTTGACCAGGTGCAGGACGGGGGCGAGCACCACGTCGTAGGAGGTCAGGTCGGCGGTCTGCGGGACGACGTCCACGTCGGCACCGGCCTCGCGGGCGGCGCGGTAGTAGGCGTGGACCACCTCCTGGTACTTGACCAGCCGGGAGGGGCCGTCGGAGATCTCCAGGGCCCACCAGCTGTCCCAGTCGAAGACCAGGGCGGTGCGGGCGGGGGTGCGGGCGCCGAGCGTGGAGTCACCCAGCGCCTCCAACTCCCTTCCCAACTCGGCCACTTCGCCGAAGACCCGGGTGTCGTCGCGGCCCGCGTGACCGATGACCGCGCCGTGGTACTTCTCGCAGGCACCACGGGAGGCGCGCATCTGGAAGTAGAGGGCCGCGTCGGCGCCATGGGCGATGGCCTGGAACGTGGCCAGCCTCAACTCCCCGGGGCGACGCAGGGGGTTGACGTCCCGGCACGCGGTCGTGGACGGCGTCTGCTCCATCAGCCAGAACGGGGCGCCGTCCTTCAGGCCGCGCATCAGGTCATGGGCCAGGGCGGGCCAGGTCGGCGGGGCGTCGAGGGGCGGGTAGCTGTCCCAGGAGGCGAAGTCGAGGTGCGGGGCCCAGCGGTGGTAGTCGAGGGGGCGAAACATGCCCATGAAGTTGGTGGTGACGGGGGTCCGCGGGTCGTGGGCGCGGATCACCTCCTTCTCGGCGAGGAAGCAGCCGAGGAGGGCGTCGGTGGTGAAGCGGAAGTAGTCGAGGGTGGTGCCCTGGAAGGCGGTGTGGTCGGGGCCGCGCCAGTGCTCGGTGAGGGCGCTGGGGGGTTCGATCTCGGCCCAGTCGGTGTAGCGGTGCGACCAGAAGGTGGTCCACCAGGCGTCGTTGAGGGCGTCAAGGGTGACGTATTCGGTCCTGAGCCACTCGCGGAAGGCCTCGGCGCAGTGCTCGCAGTAACAGGCGCCGCCGTACTCGTTGTTGATGTGCCAGGCGAGCAACGCCGGGTGCTCGGCGTACCGTTCGGCCAGCCGGGCGGCCACAGCCGTCGAGAGGCGGCGGTACGCCGGTGAGCTGGGGCAGAAGTTGTGGCGCTGGCCGTAGCGGTGGCGGCGGCCCTCGAAGTCGGTGCGGTTGACCTCGGGGTACTTCTTGGCGAGCCAGGGCGGGAGGGCGGCGGTGCCGGTGGCGAGGCAGATCTGGCGGCCCTCGGCGGCGGCACGGTCGAGGATCCGGTCCAGGACGGTGAAGTCGTGGGTGTCCTCGGCGGGCTGGGTGAGCGACCAGGAGAAGACGCCGACGGTGAGGGTGTCGATGCCGGCCCGGGTGAAGAGCCGGTGGTCCTCGTCCCAGGTGGACTGCGGCCATTGCTCGGGGTTGTAGTCGCCGCCGTACCGGATCTTGCGACTCATACGGTGAAGTCCTCCTGGGTCTCGGCGATCACCGGGCGGCCGCCGTGCAGCAGGGACAGCAGCAGCGGGGCGGCCAGCAGGGCGGGCAGGGCCTCGGTGAGCAGGGCGGTCCCCGCGGCGGTCAGGACGAGCAGCGAGGCGCTGGCGAGGGTGGCGCGGCCGTGCCGGAAGAGGAAGTAGCCGGCGAGGCGGGCGGTGTCGCGGGCCCGGAAGCTGAAGAGGGAGGTCAGGACGAGTGCGTGGGCTCCCCAGAGGAGGGAGCCGAGGCCGATCGCCGCGAGCAGCACCGCCCACCAGCCGGGCAGGCCGGTCGCGGAGAAGTGGGTGAGCGTGAAGGCGATGACCGTGAGCCAGGTGAGCAGGGGCGTCCACAGTTTCAGGACGGGGAACGCGTTGAGCCGCCAGCCGCGCCAGTAGGTGCGGGCCGGGTGGAGGTCGGTGAGGTCGCGGTCGCGGTGGTGCAGGGCATAGAGGGCGGCGGCGCAGGCGGGGCCGAACGGGAGCAGGCAGAGGGCGGCGAGGGGGATGTTGGAGGGGTCGGGGCCGAGCAGGAAGAGGCCGGCCAGGCCGGGGGCGGCCGCGACCAGGAGGAGGGCCTCGACCGTGACGAGGGTGTGGATGAGGGCGGCGGCCCGGGAGAGGGGGCCGATGCCGAAGGCGGTGGACGGGGTGCTCATCGCGCCTCCCTTCCGAGCAGTCTCCGCTCGTCCGTCCAGGGCGGTGCCTCGTCCACGACCGCGCTGACCTCGACGAGGGTCACCTCGTGGCGGCTCAGCGTCAGATCCAGGCCCACCCGGCCGTCCTCCACCGGCAGCCGCAGATGCCGCCGGGCGGGTTCGGCCGCTTCACGGAGAACGTCGAGCTGGTCCGGCCGGGGTGAGCGGGGGCTGCCCATCCGCTGCCAGGCCGTGCGCGCGTTGCCGTGCTCCTCGTCCACGCCGGACCGGCGCACGAACGCCTCCCCGGCCCCCTCCACCGGTACGGACAGCCGCAGCCGGTGCTGCGACGGCCCGAGTGTCTCGCCGCTCGCGTCGACCGGCGCCCACGCGAGGACCGTGACCCGGCCGTCCGGGTGCCGGGTGACCAGGTGGTCGTCGCCGCGCCGCAGGAGCTCGTCGCCCATCCGGGCCATGAACGCGTACAGGTGGTACGTCGGCTTCTTCACCTGTCGGTGGGTGAGCAGGCCGAAGCCGCCGTGGAAGAGCGCGGTCGGCGGGCCGGCCTCCTCGAACATGTCGCTGAACGTCCAGTACGAGAAGGAGTCCACGTGGTCGCCGCCCGACGCCAGCACGGGGGCCAGGTACGCGGCGTGGAAGGCGGTGTCGTGGACCGGGTTGTCAGGGCGGTAGGAGGAGTTGAACTCCGTGATGTGGACGGGCAGTTCGGCCAGCCGGGTGCCCTTCAGTCGCTCGCGGGGGGTGGCGAACTGGTCGATCAGGCCCTGCGCGGGACCCAGCGTCTGGTGCACGCCGAACGGCACGTGCTGGGCGGGCCCGGAGGTGTAGGCGTGCTTCGACACGAAGTCGACGGGGACGTCGTGCCGCTCGACGAACTCGGCGAAGCGGTCCAGCCAGTCGTCGGCGCCGGGCGAGAGGGCCGGACCCCCGACCCGGAGGGACGCGTCCACCTCCTTCACCGCCCGGGCGGTCACCTCGTACAGCCGGTGGTAGGCCTTCTCGTCCGCGCCCTCCCAGAAGTCGGGGAGGTTGGGCTCGTTCCACACCTCTATGGGCCAGGTGCGGACCTCGTCGAGGCCGTAGCGGTCGACGAGGTGGGCGAGGGTCGCTCTCACGAGCGCCGCCCACTCCTGGTGCGAGCGGGGCGGGGTGACATTGCCCCGCCACCAGAACACCGTCCGCTCGCCCGACGCCAACCCCGCGGGCATGAAGCCGAGTTCGAGGAAGGGACGGATACCGAGCGCCAGGTAGGCGTCGACGACCTGGTCGACGTAGGTGAACGAGTGGTGGACGCGCCGGGCGCCCTCCCACTCGTAGGGCCGATGGACGCCCAGGCCGTCGCTCAGCAGCCCGTGCCCCCGGATGTACCGGAAGCCGATCTCGTCCTGGAGGAGCTTCAGCGAGTCCTGGTAGTCCCGGCGCAGGGCGAGTTCGACGCGGCCGGTGCCGACGCAGTGGCGCCAGGCATCGGGGAACCGGCCGGTGCCCTCGATCGGGACGCGGATCACCCGTTCTCCTTCTTGAACCGTTCGTACGCCTTGTTGTGGAGGTCGACGAGCTGCTGCATGTTCTTCGACTTCAACTCGCTGACGTAGTCGTCCCATTCGGACATCGGGCGCTTGCCGAGGACGAACTGGAGGGTGTTCTGGATGACGGTGTCCTTGAGCGGTGTCTCCCAGAGGGTCGCCTGCTCCTGCTCGACGGACTGCAGGGGGTGGGCGGGGTCGATGGGAAGCTCGGTGCGCTCGGCCATGGCGTCCTGGAACTTCTTCTCGTCCGGGCTGAAGTTGGAGGAGACCAGGGCCCAGCTGCCGCCGTAGGTGAAGACGCCGTTGAAGAAGCCGAAGTCCTTCTGGAGGTCCTTCGGGGCGTCCGGGTCGGAGCCCATGAGGGTGATGCCGGGCTCCAGCTTGTACTGGCCGCCGGACTCCGTGTAAGTGGTGCCCTCCACACCCCACTTGCAGAACTTCTGGCCCTCGTCGGAGTACCAGAGCCAGTCCACGAACTGCATCATCGCGACGAAGGTGTCGGCCTTGAGCGCCTTGCTGGAGACCATGACGCCGTTCTCCAGCCGGGTGCCGCCCAGCACCACCGGGCCCGCCGGTCCGAGGGGCACCGGCACCATCTCGATCTTCGCGCCCTTGACCTGCTTCTCCAGGTTGTAGCGGTAGTTCTGCACCAGCTCCTGCGGATTGGCGCTGATCGCATAGGACTTCTCGGCCAGCAGCTTCTGCACGGCCTGGTCGTCCTGCTGGGTGAAGCTCTCCGGATCGAGCAGCTTCTCGGTGACGATCTTCCTCAGGTACTCGACCATCTGGCGGTAGGCGTCCGTCGCCGCGTTGAAGACGAACTTCTGCGCCTTGGTGTCGAAGGTGATGTTGTTGTACGACCAGCCCGCTTTGACCCCGTACGCCTGGCCGAGATAGCCGAACAGCGCGCCGCACGGGAAGGGGGTGTTAGTGCTCCAGCGGTCGGTCCAGGGGTATTTGTCGGGGTACTCCGCCTTCAGCGCCTTCAGGACGTCGTACACCTCGTCCCAGCTGGCGGGCAGGGTCAGACCGTGCTTGTCGAGGATGTCGGTGCGGAAGGACAGCGAGTAGCCGGACTTGACCTTCTCGTGCAGGCCGGGCAGCAGGTAGTACTTGCCGTCGGACTGGCGTATGGAGTCCAGCTCGGGCTCCAGCTGCCACTTCTTCACCTTGTGCTGGTAGTTGGGCATCAGGTGCACGTACTCGCTGACCGGGAGGATCGCGCCGGAGGACACGAAGGCGACCTCGCCCGGGTGGTACGTCTTCGGGATCAGGAAGGGGGCGTCGCCCGCACCGATGAGGACGCTGCGCTTCTTCTCGTAGTCCGCCAGCGGGACGTCGACCGGCTTGATGGTGATCCCGGTGCGCCTGGTGACCTCCTTCCAGAACAGCCAGCCGCTCTTCGTCGGGTAGACCGGGTTGTTGTTGTGCAGCATCGAGAAGGACAGCGGCTTCGCGGCCTTGAACTGCTGGCCGGCGCGGTACTCCTTCATGGCGCCGTTCTGCTTCTTGGAGAGGTCCTTGCTGTCCCCGCCGTCGTCGCCGCTGCCGCACCCGGTGAGGCCGGCGAGTCCGATGAAACCTGCGGCCGCCAGGATCTGACGCCGCGACAGCTGCCCTTCGTTCCTCACGGATACTCCCTTGTTCCGTAGGTGAATTGAGTGAGCGTCAGCCCTTGACCGCGCCGAGCATCACGCCCGAGACGAAGTAGCGCTGGACGAACGGGTACACGCAGAGGATCGGCAGCGCGGTGAGCACGATGGTGACCGCCTGGATGTTCGCCCCGACCTGGCTGAGCTGTTCCGTGCCGGCTCCGGCGTTGGAGCCTCCGGTGGCGCCCTGGATGAGGTTGCGCAGATAGACGGTGACCGGCATCAGATCGGTGCTGTCCATGTAGAGGAACGCGCTGAACCAGGAGTTCCAGAAGGACACGGAGTAGAAGAGCACCATCGTCGCGACGACCGCCTTGGACAGCGGCAGCACGATCCTGAACAGGATGCCGTAGGTGCTCAGACCGTCGATCTGCGCGGCCTCCTCCAGTTCGGTCGGCAGGCTCTCGAAGAAGGCCTTCATCACCAGGAGGTTGAAGACGCTGATCGCGTTGGGCAGCGCGATCGCCCACACACTGTTCTTCAGTCCGAGACTGGTGATCAGGACGTACTGCGGGATGAGGCCACCGGTGAAGAACATGGTGAAGACGGCGATGCCGACGAGTGCGGTGCGCCCCTTGAGCTGCTTCTTCGACAGGACGTACGCGTAACAGGTCGTCAGGGCCATGGCCACGGCGGTCGCCACGACCGTGTAGAACACCGTGTTGCCGTAGTTGCGCCAGAACATCGAGTCCTGGAACACGATCTTGTACGTGGTGAGGTTGAACCCCTTGGGCCACAAGGTGACTTCACCGGCCCGGATCTGCCGCTCCCCGCTGAAGGACCGGGCGACGATGTTGACGAAGGGGTACAGGGTCACCAGCACGACGAGGCTGAGGACCACCCCGTTGACGCCCTGGAAGACCCGGTAGGAACGGCTCGGCTTCACCACAGGCTGGTCCCCACTGTGCGGCGCGAGAGCTGGTTCGCGGACACGATCAGCACCAGGCCGATGATCGCCTCGAACAGTCCGATGGCGGCGGCGTAGCTGAAGCTGCTGGACTCCACACCGGTCCGGTAGACGTAGGTGGAGATCACGTCGGCGGTCGGATACGTCAGCGCGTTGTAGAGCAGCAGGACCTTCTCGAAGCCGACCGCGAGGAACGTGCCGATGTTGAGGATCAGCAGCGTGATCATGGTGGGGCGGATGCCGGGCAGCGTGACGTGCCAGATCTGCTGCCAGCGGTTGGCGCCGTCGATACGGGCGGCCTCGTACAGGTCCTCGTCGATGGTGGTGAGCGCGGCCAGGTAGAGGATCGTGCCCCAGCCGGCGGTCTGCCAGATCTCGGAGCCGACGTAGATCGTGCGGAACCACTCGGGTTCCTGGATGAACCGGATCGGGTCGTGGCCGAACCAGCCCAGGACGTGGTTGACCGCGCCGTCCGTGGCGAGCATCTGCATGGTGATGCCGGCGACGATCACCATCGACAGGAAGTGCGGGAGATACGACACCGACTGCACGAAGCGCTTCAGGGAACGCCGTCGCACCTCGTTCAGCAGCAGGGCCAGCACGATCGGGATGGGGAAGCAGAAGACGAGGGTGAGCCCGCCGATCCACAGGGTGTTGCGGAACACCTGCCAGAAGGTGGGATCGCTGAGGAACATCTCGACGTAGCGCAGGCCCACCCACTGCTCGCCGAAGATCGAGCCGCCGGGCTGGAAGCGCCGGAACGCGATCACGTTGCCGAGCATCGGCAGATAGCGGAAGACCAGGAAGAACAGCAGCGGCAGCAGCGCCAGCGAGTACAGCTGCCAGTCGCGGCGCAGTGCCCGTCTCCAGGGGACGCGGGCGGAGGGCGGAGGCGGTGGGTCGGGCTCCGGTGGGCCCTGGATGCCAGGCGGAGAGGCCGACTTGGTGGAGGTGCTCATGCTCGGTCCTCTCAGGAGGGGGGAGTTGAACCGAAACTTTCGAGCTCTTACCGGTAACTTCGCGGCAACCTAAAGGCACTCGGAAAGCGCTGTCAATGGGTGATGCAGCGGGCTTCTGAGACAGGCGCGCGGAGTTGAAGTCCCATGCACGCGGGGTAGAACACGGAAAACCGGCCCATTGATCTCCGCAAGTTTCCCTCTGCTGTCCGACTCCTGCGAGGTGCCCCGTGCCCGCGTTCGACCTGCCGCTGACGGAACTGGTGCACCACCGCCCGCTCCCCGAAGAGCCCGCCGACTTCGACGGGTTCTGGCACGAGACCCTCAAGGAGGCGGCTCAGCCCGAGGTGTTGGTGTCGGTCCGGCCGGTGGAGACCGGACTGCGTCTGACGCAGACCTGGGACGTCACCTTCCGGGGCTTCGCGGGCGACCCGGTGCGCGCGTGGTTCAGCAGACCGGC
The DNA here is from genome assembly GCF_045041015.1 of Streptomyces sp. NBC_00019. Classification (NCBI taxonomy): domain Bacteria; kingdom Bacillati; phylum Actinomycetota; class Actinomycetes; order Kitasatosporales; family Streptomycetaceae; genus Streptomyces; species Streptomyces sp. NBC_00019. The sequence continues at coordinate 7,841,014 of NZ_CP108302.1, read as the reverse complement.
GGGCGTGTCCGAACCCCTGCCCACAGTGGTCGAGTTCGCCGGTTACGGCCGCGGCCGCGGCCTCCCCCACGAGCGCTTGACCTGGGTGAACGCCGGATACGCCCATCTGCTGATGGACAACCGCGGCCAGGGCGACCAGTACGGCAACGGCGGCCGGACCCCCGACCCACACGCACAGACGCCCGGCGGCCCGGGCCCGGCGGTACGCGGTCTCCTCGCCCCGCACGACTACCACTACCGGCGCCTCATCACGGACGCGGTACGCGCGGTCGCGGCCGTCCGTGAGCTGCCCGGGGTGGACGCCGGACGCGTCGCGGCGGCCGGCAACAGCCAGGGCGGCGGCCTCGCGCTGGCCGTCGCGGGGCTCGTCCCGGACCTGGCGGCGGCGCTGGTGACCGCGCCCTTCCTGTGCGGCATCCGCCGCGCCCTGGATCTCACCGACGCGAGTCCCTACGGCGAGATCACCGCGTACCTCTCCGTCCACCGCGGCTCCGAGCAGGCCGCCCACCGCACGCTCGCCTACATGGAGGGCATCTCCTTCGCCCGCCGCGCCCACGCCCCGGCCCACTTCGGGGTGGGCCTGCGCGACACGGTCTGCCCGCCGAGCGGGGCGTACGCCGCCTTCAACCGCTACGCCGAGTTGTCCGGCGCCGACCCGCGCACCGAGATCCACGCCTATCCGTACAACGGGCACGAGGGCGGGGACGCGGTGCAGGTGCGCCGGCAACTGGACTGGCTGCACCGGACGTGGGAGGGCTGACGGAGGGCTGACGTCCTACGATGCGCGGGTGGAGAAGCCAGTGACCGAAGGCCCCGAGCACCGCGTGGGCGACATTCTGCGTGTGACCTGCCCGTGGACCCCCGCGAAGGTGGCCAGGGTCGCGGGCGGTCATGCCTTCATCGTCTGGCCGTGGGCCGAGGAGGAGGGCCAGGGGTTCGTCATCGATCCGCACTCGACCGAGCCCCTCACCGTCGAGCTCGTCTCCCGCGCCGACCCGTAGGTCAACCGACGGCGAGGCTGAACACGTGCAGCCGCGCATCGTCCGGCAGCCGCAGGCTCGCAATGCGCTTCCCTTCTGGCGCGGTGAACGGCTCGGTGGCGAAGACGTACGTCGCGACCGGATCCCTTCCGCCTCCAGCGATGTTCCGGTACGCGGCCTCGGCGACGACCTCGTTGCCGTACCGGACGCTGCCGCCGCCCCCGCCCCGCGTCCAGTCGGTGAAGGAGACGTCGGTCGTGTCGGTGGTGCCGTCGGTGTAGGTGACGGTGGCCTTGGACTGCCGGTTGCCGAAGACCGCGCTGCCGATGAGGGACAACTGGCTCACTGGCTCGTCCAGTTGCAGGGTCTGCCCCGCGGCCGAGGCGTTGTCCGGCCGCCCGCTCGGCGAGTCCGGCCAGGTGAAGGCCAGAGCGCCGACCGTGCCCCGCGCACCCGGCGTCAGCCCCGCCGCGGCCAGCGCCTGACGGGAGTAGCTCCAGCCGCCGCCGTCGAAGTCGGCCTCGGTGTGGTCACCGGAGTCGTCCGAGATGCCGGTGCCGTTGTAGGCGGCGAGGAGGGTGCCGGGCGCGGCGACGGTCAGGGCCACGGGTTGGACGTAGGAGGTCACGGCGACCTTCACGTCGTAGAAGCCCTGCTCGATGTCCTTGTCGGCCGTCAGCACGATCTCCCGTGTTCCCTCGACGACCCTGCCCTCGGCGGGAGTCGCGGTGATGCCCTCGGGTGTCTCCACGCGGAAGCGCACCTCGCCCCCGCTCATCGGCAGGGCTTTGATGCCGACTTTCGTGCTGCCGCCCGGGGCGAGCGTCGCCGTGGTCGGGCCGACACCGATCTGGTACGGCTGCTCGCCCTCGCGGAAGGACGGCGGGGCGTCCTCGGAGGCGGTGCCCCAGGCCCGGTCCGGGGTGCCGGAGAGCGTGTAGTCCAGCTGGCCGCCGTCCCGGACGAAGGCGGCCGGGAGCCAAGGGCGGTTGCTCGCGTCGCCGTTGACCTTCAGGGAGTGGATGTACGGCGCGTCGGCGGCGGCGCCCTCTGCGCCGACGGAGATGTCGTTGCCGCCCGGCCGGTCGATCTCGATCCGCGGGAACAGCGGTGAGGCGAGGACGAGTTCGGCCCGCGAGGGGACCTGCGGATACATGCCGAGCGCCGAGAAGACGTACCAGGCCGACATCGCACCGAGGTCGTCGTTGCCGGGGATGCCGCCCGGCTGCGTCGACCAGAGCTGCCTCATCGCGGCGCGGACGGTCTCCTGCGTCCTGTACGGGGCGCCCGCGTAGGCGTACAGGTAGGGGACGTTGATCGACGGCTCGTTGTCCAGCTCGGACTTCTCCCCGCCACTGCCGGTCAGGGCCCAACCGCCGTCCTCGTCACGGAAGAAGCCGTCGAGCCGCGCCACCGCCTCGCCCCTGCCGCCCATCGCGGCGAAGAGCCCGGCCGGGTTGTGCTGGACCATCCAGGTGTACTGCGCCGCCGTACCCTCGACGAATCCCTTGCCCGTGCCCGGGGTGAAGCCGGTGACCCAGCTGCCGTCGGCGTGGCGGTCGGCGATGTAGCCGCCGCCGGGGTCGGCCGCCAGGTTGAAGCTGTTCTGCCACCACTGGGAACGTCCGGCGAAGTCGGCCGCCATGCTCTTCTCCCCTGCCACGGCGGCCAGTTGGGAGAGCGCGAAGTCGGCGCCGGACATCTCCAGCGTCTCGGCCGCACCGCCCCAGGCGTTGGAGACGGACGGCATGTAGTGATGCTCCAAGTATGCGTCCAGGGACGGGCGTTGGCCGACGGACAGCGCCGGCCGCCCGGCGGACGACAGGTCCTGCCCGGTCGGCACGGTCGCTGCCTTCACCAGCGAGGCGAGCGCACCGCGCACGTCGAAGTCCGTGCCGCCGAAGGCGTGGATACCGGCCAGGGCGATGGGCGACGGGTCCCCGTTCATGACATGGGTGCCGCTCGCGCCGTGCAGCCAGCGGTCCCAGATACCGCCGTTCTGCTCGGCCAGTTCGTACAAGGACTGGGCGATGTCGGAGCCGGTGTCCGGCTCCAGCAGGGTGAGCAGCTGCACCTGGTCGCGGTAGACGTCCCAGCCGGAGAAGGTGCCGTACTGGGCTCCGCGGGCGGTGGTGTGCACCTCGGCGTCGGCGCCGCGGTATCGGCCGTCGACGTCACTGATGACGTTCGGGTGGAGGAGGGAGTGGTAGAGCGCGGTGTAGAAGGTGGTGCGCTCGGCGTCCGTGCCGCCGCCGACCCGGATCGCGTCCAGCCGGTCGCGCCAGGCGCCGCGGGCGGCCTTTCGTACGTCGTCGAAAGTGCGGTACGACGGGTTCTCCGCCGCCAGATTCGCCTCGGCGCCCTCGCGACTGACGTAGGAGATGCCGACCTTGACGTTCACAGGACCGGCGCCGGGCGCGAACTCGACGTAGCCGCCCGCGCCCTTGCCCGCGACGGGCCGTCCTTCGTTCGCGAAACCGCCGGTGCCGCCGGACGCCTTCCGGGACCCGGGAGCGAGGCGGGCGTCCTCCCATGTGCCCGTCGCCTTGAAGGCGCGGTCGAAGTGAGCCGTGAAGTGGAGGGTGTAGTAGGCGCGTCGGCCTTCGGGGTCGAGGTGACCGCAGAAGTTCCCGGAGGTGACGGACCCGGAGACCGTGCGGCCGGCCGGGTCGATCTCGATCCGTGAATCGGTCGAGCCCACCTCGGAGTTGGCGGTACGGATCAGCAGCGAGGCCGGCTTGCCGTCCGGGTAGGTGAAGCGGGCCGAGCCGGTGCGGGTGGTGGCGGTCAGGTCGGCCGTGACGCCGGACGCGAGGGCGACCTCGTAGTGGCCGGGCTCGGCGGTCTCGTCGCCGTGGCTGAAATCGGCGGCGTACACCGCGTCCTTGGTGTCGCTCGCGGGCGAGGTGGTGACCTCACCGGCGTACGGGAAGAACGGGATGTCGCCGCTGCCGCCCGCGCAGCCCGTGCCGGACATGTGGGTGAGGCTGAAGCCCCGGATGCGGGTGGCGTCGTGGTGGTAGCCGCCGGGCGCTGCCGTGCGGGTGGCGTCGCCCCAAGTGTTCTCGGGACTCCAGGAGAGCATGCCGAAGGGGGTGACGGCACCGGGGAAGACGTTGCCGCCGTTCCTGGTGCCGATGAGCGGGTCGACGTACGGCGTGGGGTCGTCGACGAGTTCGGGCGGCACGGCGGGGGCGGTGGGGGTCACGCCGGCGAGCGTGAGGGCGGCGAGGATCAGGGACATCACGTGCGCCAGCCGTACCACGGGCCGGTGGGCGGGGGGTTCTGCCACGCGGAGGTACCACCCGGTCGGGGCAACTCCAACTCGCTTGACTTCGACTTCCGTTGACGCGGTAGAGTGAGGTTTAGACCACTGGACAACGTTGTCGGACGATGTACCGCCGCGGCATCGCGCACCACGGCGTCGCCACAGACCAACCGACACCCGGGCAGGGACTCCCCCCGTTCGCCTGCCCGGCCCGCGGACCCGGTGGGGATACCCACCGGGTCCGCACAGGCCACCTGGCGGCTGCGACTCGGGCACCCGAAGCGGGCCTCCGCGCCTACCCTGTCCGCGTGACTCGCACCGATCTCCTCCTTCGCGCCCTCAAAGACCCCGGCGACCCGCCGCTGCGTCCGCTGCCGGACCGGGCGGCGGAACTGCTGCGGGAACTCGACGCGCCGCCGCGCCTGGCCGCCCATCTGCGGGCGGTGCACGACGTGGCGTACGAGCTCGTCGAGTGGGTGTCGCAACGGCACCCGATGCTCCAGCTCGACCATGACGCCGTGCTGTTCGGCGCGGCCACGCACGACATCGGCAAGACGGCCCACACCGCCGAACTCTCCGGCCCGGGCTCGGCCCACGAGGACGCCGGCCGCGAGCTGCTCCTCACCCACGGCACAGCCCCCCACCTGGCCCGCTTCGCCGCCACCCACGCCACCTGGACCCTGCCGGACCGCGGCATCGAGGATCTGCTGGTGAGCCTCGCCGACAAGATCTGGAAGAACAAGCGGGTGCCGGAGCTGGAGGACCTGGTCGTCAGGGAGCTGGCCGCGGTGAGCGGGCGGACGGTGTGGGAGGAGTTCCTGGACCTCGACGACCTGCTGACGTCCGTGGGCGAGGGGGCGGACGCACGACTGGAGTTCCAGGGCACGTATCCGGTGTGAGTCGGGGTCAGCGGTCGGCCACCAACAGCCGGTAGCCCACGTCGAAGGAGTCGCGCGTCAGCAGTTCGGCATGGCGGGTGTGCCAGCGGCCGGTGGCCAGGTCGTCCGCGAGGCGGGCCAGGCCCGGCGCGATGGCGTCCTCGCCGGGCTGGGACAGCAGGGAGACGCCCGCGCGCACCTGGGCGTCGAGGTAGGCGTGGGGGCGGCGCCAGTACGCGGCGGCGAAGCCGTCCGTGCAGTCGTGGGGGACGGGGACCGGCTCCTCACGGGCCCCGCCGAGGAGTTCGGCCAGCCGATCGGTCGGGATGGCACGGGTGTCGTCGAACGCGGCCGCCTCCGGCAAGTACTCCCTCACCAGCCAGAACCGCTCGCGGAACACACGCTGGTCCCAGGTCAGCACGACGACGCGGCGGCGGGCGACCCGGCGCAGCTCCGCGATTCCGGCCGCCGGGTCGGTCCAGTGGTGGAGCGTGAGCAGTGCCATGACCGCGTCGGCGGCGTCGTCCCGCACGGGCAGGTGCTCGGCGACGGCCTGCACGGCGGGCGCGGATCCCGGTGGGCGCTGGGCGAGCATGACCTTGCTGGGCTCGACCGCGAGCGCGGTCCGCGCCGGTTCGTACGAGCCGGTGCCCGCTCCCACGTTGATCACGTCCGTGACGTTCCCGAGGGCGGCGTGGATCCGCGCGGCGATACGCGGATCGGGCCGCCGGGTACGGGCGTAGGTCGTGCCGAGCGTGTCGTAGGTCGCCATGCCGGCCATCATTCCCGCGATTCCCCGCGATTCCCCGTGCGCGATCGCCGCGATTCCTCACGAGGAATGGCCCGCGGCCCGCTCTCCCCGTTACAACAGGCCCGTGGACTTCCCCAGTGCGCTTCGTGAACGCCGTACCCATCGCCATCTGAGCCAGCTCGATCTGGCACTGCGGGCGGGCACCACCCAGCGGCATCTCAGCTTCATCGAGTCCGGCCGGTCCGTGCCCGGGCGGAAGATGGTCGTACGCCTGGCCGAGTCGCTGGAACTGCCGCTCAGGGAGCGCAACGAGTTGCTCCTGGCCGCCGGTTACGCGCCCGTGTACCCGGAGAGCTCCCTCGACGACCCGGTGCTCGCGCCCGCGCGTACGGCGATCGAGCACATCCTGCGCGGGCATCTGCCGTATCCGGCGCTGGTCGTGGACGGCAGCGGTGGGCTGATCGCCGCGAACAGCGCGTTCGACGTGATCACCGAGGGGGCGGCCGCCGAACTGGTGGGTCCGGGGCGCAACATGTACCGCCTCGCGCTGCATCCCGACGGCGTGGCGCCCCGCATCCTCAACCTCGCGGAGTGGGCCCGCCACATCCTCGTACGCCTCGACCACCAGCCTGAGCTGCGGGCCGAGCTGGCCGCATACGTCCCCGAACTGGAGGCGTCCGCAGGGCTGTTGGGGTTCGCGGTGCCGCTGCGTCTGCGGTCCTCGTACGGTGAGCTGAGCCTGATGACGACGGTGACCACCTTCGCCACCGCCGTCGATGTGACACTGGCGGAGCTGAAGCTGGAGGCGTTCCTGCCGGCCGACCCGGCGACGGCGGATGCGCTCGCTGCGGCTGCGGCTGCGGCTGCGGCTGCGGCTGCGGCTGCGGCTGCGGCTGCGGGTCAGGCTCCGGGGAACATGTAGTCGGCCTTGATCCGGCCGTCGTCGTCGAGTACGAGGACCTCCAGGCCCCCGCCCAGCACGTCGCCGGTCTCGGCGGACACCGCCTCCCAGCCGAACTTGACCAGTCCGTGCAGACGTACCGCGTCGGCGCGGGACCGGAAGGTGTACCCCTTCTGCTCGACGAACTCCTCGTAGCTGCGCGTCACCCGGGTCTCGATGGCGTCGTACCCCTGGGCTTCCAGGGTGGTGCGGTCGAAGCCGAGACCCGCCGCGATCTCCCGTATCTCCACGGGTGGTTGAAGGATGTGCGTACCGTCCGCGGCCCACAGCCGCTCGATGGCCGCGCGGCGTTCGGCGGCGTCCGCGACGTTCCACTGGGCGATGTAGGCGCGGGCCAGGTCCTGCGGGTCGATCTCGGTCATGTATGTCTCCTTGCCGGCAGTCGCGCAGGTCGCGCGGGTCGCTTCGACCAGATCCTGCGGTGTGCCGCGGAGACCGACAATTCCCCCCAGGGAATGGGGCGGTGCGCGGACCCGGCGGGCAGCGGCTCACGCCCACCGGGTCCGCTTCGACTCAACCCACTCGACAGGGGAGGGTCGTTGCCGTGTCTCCGCCGCCGCCTTCGACGACGTAGCCGAACGAGGCGCTCGCGCCCGGAGCGAGGGATCCGTTCCAGTTGGCGTTGTGGACCATCACGTCCTGGCCGCTGTACGTCGCGTTGCCGTTCCAGAGGCTGTTCACCTTCTGGCCGCCCGGCAGCGTCCAGTCGACCATCCAGCCCAGCATCGGGACGTCGCCGGAGTTGGTGACGGTCACCTCGGACTGGTAGCCGCCGCTCCAACTGCCGGTGGTCTTCCGGGTCGCGGTGCAGGTGCCCGGCACCGGCTCGCTCGGGTTGCCCGGCTCGTGGATGCCGGTGACCTCGCCGTTGCCGCCGTCGAAGACGACGTCGGAGCAGGAGTAGAAGGTCTCCGCGCTGTCCGAGCGCTGCCAGACCATGTAGATGATGTGGCGGCCCGATTTGTTCGCCGGGAGCTGCCCGGACCATGAGTAGTTGGCCTCGACCGTGCCCGGGCTGCCGTTCAGCGGCGGGTGGTCGACGGAGAGGAAGGGCCGGTCCTCCATGTCGTCCCAGGTGAGGGTCTGGGTCGCGTCGAAGCCGTCCTTGGTGACGTAGACGTAGAACCAACCCGGGTGCGCGGCCCAGGCGTTGTAGGAGAAGTCGACGGTCGCGCCCGAGGTGAGATGGGTCAACGGCCAGTCGTTACGGGCGGCGTTGAAGCCGGTGAAGTTGGTGTTGCCGCCGCTGCACAGTTCGCCGTCCGGCACGAAGCCGCGGGTGCGCCCCGCGCCGTCCGAGCGCAGTACGGAGAACCAGTTGTAGAACGGCGTGGTGCCGCTGACCGCCTGTGCGTTCTTGCAGGCCGGGTTGATCGGTTTGATCTCGCCTGTGTCGGTCAGTCCGTCCTGCCAGCACAGGAAGGTGCGGCTGGCGGGCTTCATCGGGGTGCCGTGGGCCTCCGCCTCACCGCCGGTCGACATCACCAGCGTGACGGCCGGGATCGTGGCGAGCAGGGAGACCAGGACGAGGAAGAGGGCTCTGGCGCGGGTGGGCAGGGCTAATCGGCGACCTGGAGACGCCGCTGACTTTGTCATGATCATGCCAGTCCAGTCCGTTCCTTGAGGTACGGGCCGTGCGGATGCGTGTGTGCGGATGAGCGGGGTGGGGGGATTCCCTGGGGCAGGTTCCGGTCCGCCATGTGGGAGCGCTCCCACCCCGCCTGTTGCGGAAGCTAGCGCGAACGGGGGCGGCTGTAAACGGGTGGCGCGCGAGAGGCCGCCGTCAAGGGCCGGAGAAGACCTGGATGTTCATGCGGTTACCGGCTGGATGTCTTCGAGACTGAAGGGACCGGCCCCGACGGGGGCTCCGGGTCAACCGGATTGCCTCACCATCGGCTCAAGTACTCGCGCCTCTTGGCGAGTTGGCGTCGCACAACGTGCCGCTCGCGCTGTCGGCGAGCGGGAGTTCCAGGGTGAATTCCGTGCGGCGGGGCTCGCTCCGCACCTCAATGTGTCCGCCGTGCGCCGCCGTGATCGCGGCGACGATGGCGAGGCCGAGCCCGGATCCGCCCTCCAGGCCTCCGGCGCGGGTGCGGGAGACGTCGGCGCGGGTGAAGCGTTCGAAGACCGTCGGGAGGAGGGCGGGCGGGATGCCGGGGCCGTCGTCACGGATGCGTACGACGCAGGTGGCGCCCCGTGTCTCCACCGTGGCCACGACGCTGGTTCCCGCGGGAGTGTGCAGACGCGCGTTGGCCAGCAGATTGGCGATCACCTGGTGGAGGCGGGACTCGTCGCCGACGACCAGTGCCGGTGCGTCGAGGCACAGTTCCAGCTGCCAGTCGTGGTCGCCGCCCGCGGCCCGCGCGTCCCAGACCGCCTCGGCGACCAGGGCGGCCATATCGACCTCGTCCGACTGCAGGGGGCGGCCCTCGTCCAGCCGGGCCAGGAGGAGCAGGTCCTCCACGAGGCCCGTCATCCGCGCCGACTCGGCGGAGACCCGGCGCCAGGCCAGTACCGGTTCGATCCGGTCCGTGCCGCGGTTCATCAGTTCCGCGTAGCCCGCGATGGAGGCGAGCGGCGTACGCAGCTCATGGCTGGCGTCGGAGAGGAAGCGGCGCATGCGTTCCTCGGTGCGCTGGCGTTCAGACAGTGAGGACTCCACGTGGTCGATCATCCGGTTCAGCGCGGCACCCACCTGGCCCGCCTCGCTGCCGGGGTCGGTGTCCCCGGCCGGGACCCTGATGAGGGCGGTGACCTCGCCGCGGTCCAGGGGTGCGCGGGAGACCTCGACCGCGGTGGCGGCGACCCTGCCGAGGGGGCGCAGCTGGCGGCGGATCACCACGGCGCAGACGCAGCCCGCCACGGCGAGGCCCGCCGCCGCCACGACCACCTCGACCGCGACCAGGCCGTTGATCATCTGCTGGACGTCGCCCATGGGGAGGCCGACGAGGACCCGCACCCCGTCTCTGTCGACCGCGGTGATCCGGTAGGTCCCGAGGCCCGACACCGTGACGGTGTGCGTCGAGCCGTCCGTCGCGATGCCGTCGAGGGCGGTGCGCTGGCTGTCGGTCAGGGCCGTCGGCCTGGCGTCCTGGCCGACCACCTCGGCGGTGAGGAGGCCGCCTTCGTCGTCGAGGCGGGCGGCGAGCATGCCGGCCGGGTGGCCGCTCTCCATGAGGAAGGCGAGGCTGCTCTCCTGTTCGGGGTGAAGCCGGGCGCCGCCGAGGCTGCGCTGGGCGGCGTTGTCGACGCGGTCGTCCAAGTTGCCCAGCAGATAGGTGCGTTGGACGAAGACCGTGGTCAGCGCCATCGCCGCGCAGACGACGGCCAGGGTGACGCCGATGAAGACGAGCAGGCGGGTGCGCAGGGAGCGCAGGCGTCGGCGGGCGGTCATCTGCCGTCCTCCACCGGGCGGATGGCGTAGCCGAGGCCGCGCACGGTGTGGATCATCGGCGCCCGGCCCTTGTCTATCTTCCTGCGGAGGTTGGAGATGTAGACCTCGACGAGGTTGCCGCCGCCGTCGAAGCCGGTGCTCCAGACGTGGTCGAGGATCTGTGCCTTGCTGAGCACCTGGCGCGGGTGGCCCAGCATCAGGGTGAGCAGGTCGAACTCCTTGGCGGTGAGCCGGACCGGCGTCCCGGCGCGGTGCACCTCGCGGGTCTCCTCGGTCAGCACGAGGTCGCCGAGGACGCGTACGGACTCGTCGGCGCGGGCGTGTTCGGCCCCGGCCCGGCGCAGCAGTCCGCGCAGCCGCAGCACGACCTCCTCCAGGGAGAAGGGCTTGGTGACGTAGTCGTCGGCGCCCGCCTCCAGGCCGTCGAGCCGGTGTTCCAGGGCATCGCGGGCGGTGAGCATGAGGACGGGCAGCTTCGGGTTCTCGTAGCGCAGCCGGCGCAGCACCTGGAGGCCGTCCAGGTCGGGCAGCATCCCGTCGAGGACGACGACGTGCGGGGCGCAGCCGCGCGCGGTCCTCAGCGCGCTCTGTCCGTCCAGCGCCGGATAGGCGCTCCAGCCCGCCTCCTCGACGGCCACGGAGAGCACGTCGGTGAGCGCGGGCTCGTCGTCGACGATGAGCACGCGGACGCGGCCGTTTCGGTACCCAGCGCTGCCAGTCATGTCCCGATTCTGTCCCTGTGGGCTGGGGGAATCCTGTGTTCCGCCTGAGGGTGGGTGATGATCCGGGCGTCCGTGCGCGAGTACGGCGAAGGGCCGCACCCCCGTCACCGGGGATGCGGCCCTCGACGGCCTTCGGCCGGCCTGCCGGTCCGCTTACTTGCGGATCAGCGAGCGCAGCACGTACTGCATGATGCCGCCGTTGCGGTAGTAGTCGGCCTCACCGGGGGTGTCGATGCGGACGACCGCGTCGAACTCGACGCCCGTGTCGGTGGTGACCTTGACCGTGCGCGGCGTGGTGCCGTTGTTGAGCTCCTCGACGCCGGTGAAGGAGAAGGTCTCCTCGCCGGTCAGGCCGAGGGTCTCGGCGTTCTGGCCCTCCGGGTACTGGAGCGGCAGGACGCCCATGCCGATGAGGTTCGAGCGGTGGATGCGCTCGTACGACTCGGTGATGACGGCCTTGACGCCGAGGAGCGCGGTGCCCTTGGCGGCCCAGTCGCGGGACGAGCCGGAGCCGTACTCCTTGCCGCCCAGGATGACCAGCGGGGTGCCCTGCTCGATGTAGTTGCGCGAGGCGTCGTAGATGAACGACACCGGACCGTCGGCCTGGGTGAAGTCGCGGGTGTAGCCGCCCTCGGTGCCCGGCGCGAGCTGGTTGCGCAGGCGGATGTTGGCGAACGTGCCGCGGATCATGACCTCGTGGTTGCCTCGGCGGGAGCCGTAGGAGTTGAAGTCACGACGCTCCACACCGTGCTCGGTGAGGTACTTGCCGGCCGGGGTGTCGGCCTTGATGGCGCCGGCGGGCGAGATGTGGTCGGTGGTGACCGAGTCGCCGAGCTTGGCCAGGACACGGGCGCCGGTGATGTCGGAGACCGGGGTGGTCTCCATCGTCATGCCCTCGAAGTACGGGGGCTTGCGGACGTAGGTCGACTGCGGGTCCCACTCGAAGGTGTTGCCGGTCGGGATCGACAGCGCCTGCCACTGGGCGTCGCCCGCGAAGACGTCCTGGTAGGACTTGTTGAACATGTCCTCGCCGATGGCGTTGGCCACGACGTCGTTGACCTCGGCCTCGGTCGGCCAGATGTCGGTCAGGAAGACCGGCTTGCCGTCCTGGTCGACACCGAGGGCGTCCTTGGTGATGTCCACCTTCATGGAACCCGCGAGGGCGTACGCGACGACCAGCGGCGGGGAGGCCAGGTAGTTCATCTTGACGTCGGGGTTGATACGGCCCTCGAAGTTCCGGTTGCCGGAGAGGACCGAGGTGACCGCGAGGTCGTGGTCGTTGACGGCCTTGGAGACCTCCTCCGGCAGCGGGCCGGAGTTGCCGATGCAGGTGGTGCAGCCGTAGCCGACGAGGTTGAAGCCGACCTTGTCGAGGTACGGCGTCAGACCGGCCTTGTCGAAGTAGTCGGTGACGACCTTCGAGCCCGGGGCGAGGGTGGTCTTGACCCACGGCTTGCGGGTCAGGCCCTTCTCCACTGCCTTCTTCGCGACGAGCGCGGCGGCGACCATGACGTACGGGTTCGAGGTGTTGGTGCAGGAGGTGATGGCCGCGACCGTCACCGCACCGTGGTCGATCTCGTAGGTCGAGCCGTCGGGGGCGGTCACGGTGACCGGGTTGGACGGGACGCCGTTGGAGACGGCCGGGGCGTCGGAGGCCGGGAAGGACTCCTTGCCCGCCTCGGAGTCGTCCAAGACGTAGTTGCGCACGTCCTGGGCGAACTGCTGGGAGGCGTTCGCGAGGACGATACGGTCCTGCGGACGCTTCGGGCCGGCGATGGAGGGGACGACCGTCGACAGGTCGAGCTCCAGCTTCTCGGAGAAGTCCGGCTCGGCCTTCGGGTCCAGCCAGAGGCCCTGCTCCTTGGCGTACGCCTCGACGAGCGCGAGCTGCTGGGCGTCACGGCCGGTCAGCTTCAGGTACTTGATGGTCTCGCCGTCGATCGGGAAGATCGCGGCGGTGGAGCCGAACTCCGGCGACATGTTGCCGATGGTGGCGCGGTTCGCGAGGGAGGTGGCGGCGACGCCCTCACCGTAGAACTCGACGAACTTGCCGACGACACCGTGCTTGCGGAGCATCTCGGTGATGGTGAGCACGAGGTCGGTGGCGGTGGTGCCGGGGGTGAGCTCACCGGTCAGCTTGAAGCCGACGACGCGCGGGATGAGCATGGAGACCGGCTGGCCGAGCATCGCGGCCTCGGCCTCGATGCCGCCGACGCCCCAGCCCAGCACACCGAGGCCGTTGACCATGGTGGTGTGCGAGTCGGTGCCGACGAGGGTGTCGGGGTAGGCCTGGCCGCCCCGGACCATGACCGTGCGCGCCAGGTGCTCGATGTTGACCTGGTGGACGATGCCGGTGCCCGGGGGGACGACCTTGAAGTCGTCGAAGGCGGTCTGGCCCCAGCGCAGGAACTGGTAGCGCTCCTTGTTGCGGCCGTACTCCAGGTCGACGTTCTGCTTGAAGGCGTCGTTGGTGCCGAACTTGTCGGCGATGACGGAGTGGTCGATGACCATCTCGGCCGGGGAGAGCGGGTTGACCTTCGCCGGGTCGCCGCCGAGCGCCTTGACGGCCTCACGCATGGTGGCGAGGTCCACGACACAGGGCACGCCGGTGAAGTCCTGCATGATCACGCGGGCGGGCGTGAACTGGATCTCCTGCGACGGCTGGGCCTGGGAGTCCCAGTTGCCGAGGGCGCGGATGTGGTCGGCGGTGATGTTCGCGCCGTCCTCGGTACGGAGCAGGTTCTCGAGCAGAACCTTGAGGCTGTACGGAAGGCGAGCCGAGCCTTCCACCTGGTCCAGCCGGAAGATCTCGTACGACTCGTCGCCCACGCTCAGCGTGGCACGGGCGTCGAAGCTGTTCGCCGACACGACAGTCTCCTTCATTGATGTGCGCGTACTCACCACGATCCTGCCGCCACGGCATCTTGGCCGATCCGCTAAGGTAAGGCTAAGTTAGGTAATCCTTACCACCGAAGGGACGATGCGGGCGGCTGCGGTGCGCCTGGGCAGATATCTCGATGTCGAGATAACTCTAGTACACGGGCGCGGGATGGTCATGCCCCGCCTCCGTTTGTGATGTCCCCCACGGCTAGGCTCACTCGGTGATTATCCGGCCGAACCCGACGTTCGGCGCGGCGTGAACCGAGCCGATCGCGCCGTCGCGGACCTGCCCGGGATCCTGACCGCCCTGCGGCCCGCGCTGCACGCGTACGCCGTACGGGCCCGGCAACGGGACGGCCTGCCGGTCCCGCTCGACAGCGCGCCCGAACCCCGCCCCACCGGCCTCCACCTCCACCGGGTCGCCCGGGACGGCATCCCCTACCTCGGGATCGAGCTCACCTGCTCATGGGACGAGGCGCGGCGGCTCGGGGCGCTCATGCACGGGCGGCGGGTGGTCGCCCTCGGCGAGGTCGCCGTCGCCTCCGCCCGGCGCGTCGCCGAACAGGACGCCGCAAGCCCGCGCACCGGGCTGGACGAAGCGCTGTTCGGCCACTGGGACTCCTCCCCCTTCGCGTACGGCGTGATGGAGACGTCCGAGTTCGAGCTGCGCGCCGACGGGACGGGGTGGAGCCTGCTCGCCCATCCCGCCGGGGAGTACGTCACCCGGCTCACCTGGCGGTGCCCGGACGCGGGGGTGCTGGAGTTGCGGAACGAGGACGGTCTCGTGTCACAGCACCGGTACCTCGTCACCACCGCACCGGTGACGTCGGTCACCTTCGAAGAGCCCGTCGAGTTCGGCCATCAGTACGCCAAGTCGGGGTAACCGACAGGTACGTTCCGCGACTCAGACGGGAGCCACAGATGCCCCTCACGTTCCGCAAGAGTTTCCGGATCCTTCCCGGCGTACGCCTGAACATCAACCGGCGCTCCTGGTCCATCACCACCGGCGGCGGCAGGCACGGGCCGAAGCACACCCGCAGCAGCACAGGACGTCGTACGACATCGGTGGATTTGCCCGGACCTTTCGGATGGCGCCGCACCCGTAACGCCAGGCGGCATTGACGCACCATCAGATCCCTCACCCGTACGGCTCCCCTCGGAATGCGCCATCTCATATCTGAGATAGCCTCATCCCCATGGCAGACGATTACCTCGTACGCATCGGCAAGCTCATCCGTGACGCCCGGCAACACCGGGGCTGGACACAGTCGCAGCTGGCAGAAGCTCTCGGTACCAGTCAGAGCGCTGTGAACCGCATCGAGCGTGGCAACCAGAACATCAGCCTTGAGATGATCGCTCGAATCGGTGAGGCCCTGGAGAGCGAGATCGTCTCCCTGGGCTACGCGGGCCCGATGCATCTGCGGGTCGTCGGCGGCCGCCGGCTCTCCGGCGCCATCGACGTCAAGACGAGCAAGAACGCGTGCGTGGCACTGCTGTGCGCCTCGCTGCTCAACAAGGGGCGCACGGTGCTGCGTCGCGTCGCCCGTATCGAGGAGGTCTACCGCCTTCTGGAGGTGCTCAACTCCATCGGGGTGCGCACCCGCTGGATCAACGAGGGCGTCGACCTGGAGATCGTGCCGCCGGCCGAGCTGGACATGGGCGCCATCGACGCGGACGCGGCCCGCCGCACCCGCTCGATCATCATGTTCCTCGGTCCGCTGCTGCACCGCATGGACAACTTCAAACTGCCGTACGCCGGTGGCTGCGACCTCGGTACGAGGACCATCGAGCCGCACATGATCGCGCTGCGCCGGTTCGGGCTGGACATCGCCGCCACCGAGGGCCTGTACCACGCGCAGGTGGACCACTCGATCTCCCCCGACCGCCCGATCGTGCTGACCGAGCGCGGCGACACCGTGACCGAGAACGCGCTGCTGGCCGCTGCCCGCCACGACGGCGTCACCGTCATCCGCAACGCGTCCTCCAACTACATGGTCCAGGACCTCTGTTTCTTCCTGGAGGCGCTCGGCGTCAAGGTCGAGGGCATCGGCACCACCACGCTCACCGTGCACGGCATGCCGACCATCGACGTCGACGTGGACTACTCCCCCTCCGAGGACCCGGTCGAGGCGATGAGCCTGCTGGCCGCGGCGGTGGTGACGGAGTCGGAGCTGACGGTGCGCCGGGTGCCGATCGAGTTCCTGGAGATCGAGCTGGCGGTCCTGGAGGAGATGGGCCTCGACCACGACCGTACGCCCGAGTACGTCGCGGACAACGGCCGTACGCGCCTGGTGGACCTCACCGTCCGCCCCTCCAAGCTGGAGGCGCCGATCGACAAGATCCACCCCATGCCGTTCCCGGGTCTGAACATCGACAACGTCCCGTTCTTCGCGGCCATCGCGGCCTCCGCGCAGGGCAAGACGCTGATCCACGACTGGGTCTACGACAACCGCGCGATCTATCTGACCGACCTCAACCGCCTCGGCGGCCGCCTCCAGTTGCTGGACCCGCACCGCGTCCTGGTCGAGGGCCCGACCCGCTGGCGCGCCGCCGAGATGATGTGCCCGCCGGCCCTGCGACCCGCCGTGGTCGTGCTGCTGGCGATGATGGCGGCGGAGGGCACGTCCGTGCTGCGCAACGTGTACGTCATCAACCGTGGTTACGAGGACCTCGCCGAGCGCCTCAACTCGGTCGGCGCGCAGATCGAGATCTTCCGCGACATCTGAGCCCGACGGCACCACGGAACGGCCCCGTACGCGGGGCCGTTCTCGCGTACGGGCCTCGGAGCGCCGCGGCCGCCGTCTCGACCGGACAGTCGGCGCCCTGTTCACCCGCCCCGACGCCGTCCGCCAGCGGCTCGGCAGGCTCCGGGAGATCACCGCCGGGTCACTGAACGAGCCATTCACGGACGGCGGTTCGGGGCCACTGCACACGCTTCACCGGCGGTGGGCGCTCAGCAGCCGGCCAGCGGTCAGCCGCCGTCAGCGTGACGTCCTGCTGCCGGGACGCGTGGAACCGGGGAAGGGGCAGGCCGCCCTGCGGGGCGAGTTCCATGACGGTGGCCTCGACGTGTGCCGTGCCGGGCTCGAGCGCTCCGGGCGAGGGCTTGCCCGTGTTCTCCCAGCGGTGCTCGACGCCGTCGCAGACGGCCTGGGTGCCGCCGATACCGTGGCGGACGGACGGGGACTTCTGTCCCACGGAGGAGCTCACGAAGACCGGGCCCGAGTTGCCGAGACAGCGGTAGGTGCCGGAGAGGGTGACCGTGCCGTCGGCGGCGATGCTGCCGGCCGGGTCGACGGTGACCGTCTCGTAGGGGTCGGCGGCGGCGGTGGGGGCCGCGGCCAGGAGGAGCAGCGCGGCAAGGACGAGGGCGGGGCGTACGGGCATGGGGATGCCTTCCGAATGAGCGGAACAGGATCCCCCACTCGTACCGGTCGGGCGCCCCGACCGGCGTGATCGTCACTCCTTCGGTGGCGAGTCCGCAGCGGTCTTCGTGGATCGGTCCTGGTGTTGTCCGCGTGTTGTCACGGTTGGCGTCCGGCCGTTCCGATGAGTTCTCGGCGGGAGCATGGTCTATCCATAGGGACGACCCGTAGGGATCGTCCTCCGACGTGGAGGTGCGTCATGTGTTCCCACCAGCCTTCGTGCTCTTCCTCCGACACCGCCGCGTCGCACGTCGTGGCCGCCCATCCCGAGCAGGGGTGGAGCCTGTTGTGCGACGGGGCGATCGTCTTCGACGACACCGGTGAGCTGCGGCCGGACGGGAGTGCCGTGGGGCCGGTCGAGCGACTGGCCATGGCGGCCTGATTCCCGGGACCTAGGGCAGGACCGCGAAGCCGTCCAGTTCCACCAGCGCCTCCTCGTCCCACAGGCGTACGACCTGGACGACGGCCATCGCGGGGTAGTTCCGGCCCGCCAACCTCCGCCAGATACCCCCGAGTTCAGCGGCTCGGGTGCGGTAATCGGCGACATCCGTGGCGTAGACGGTGACGCGGGCGAGGTCGGCGGGGGTGCCGCCGGCCGCTGTCAACGCTCCCAGCAGATTGGTGAGCGCCCTCTCGAACTGCTCCACGAGCCCCTCCCCCACGACTTTCCCGTCGGTGTCGAGGGCGGTCTGGCCGGCCAGGAAGACCACGCAGGTGCCGGTGGCGACGACGGCGTGGGAGAAGCCGGCCGGTGGGGAGAGGTGGGGCGGGTTCACGCGCTCGGTGCTCACCGGGGTGCCTCCGACTCCGCGTACAACTCCTTGTACAACTCCTTCGCGATGATGCCGTGTTGGACCTCGCTCGCCCCCTCGTAGATGCGTGGGGCGCGTACCTCGCGGTAGAGGTGTTCGAGGAGGTGGCCGCGTTGCAGGGCGCGGGCGCCGTGCATTTGGACGGCGGCGTCGACGACGTACTGCGCGGTCTCGGTGGCGAGCAGCTTCGCCATCGCGGCGCGCTTGGGGACGTCGAGGGCGTCCTCGTCGTACGCCGTCGCCGCCGCGTACACCATGAGGCGGGCCGCGTCGGTGCGCAGGGCGAGCTCGGCGACCCGGTGGGCGACCGTCTGGAGGTCCTTCAACTTGCCGCCGAACGCGTCCCGTTGCGCGGTGTGGGCGAGGGTCGCGTCCAGGGCCGCCTGGGCCATGCCGACCGCGAAGGCGCCGACGCTGGGGCGGAACAGGTTGAGGGTGCCCATCGCCACCCGGAAGCCGCGGTCGGGCTCGCCGAGGACGTCGTCGCCCGTGACGGGCACGGCGTCGAAGCCGAGGGCGCCGATGGGGTGCGGGGAGAGCATGTCGAGTGCGGTGCCGGTGAGTCCGGGACGGTCGGCGGGGACGAGGAAGGCGGTCACACCACGGGCTCCGGCACCGGGGGTGGTGCGGGCGAAGACGGTGTAGAAGTCGGCCTCGGGCGCGTTGGAGATCCAGCACTTCTCACCGCTGAGACGCCAGCGGGAGGAACCCTCGGGCTCGGCGCCGAGCACTCCACCTTCCGCCTCGATGCCGGGGACATCCGCGCGCGGGCCGCCTCCGGAAACCTCCGCGCGCGATTCACCACGGGAAGCATCTGCCCGCCGCCCACCGCCACCGGGAGCGCCCACGTCCGGCCCGTCGCCAGGCGCCCCGGCCCGGTCCGCTCGCAGCGTCAGCGCCGCCGCGTCCGACCCGGCGCCCGGCTCGCTCAGCGCGAATGCGGCCACTGCGCGGCCCTCGCCCACCGGGGGGAGCCAGCGCTCTCGCTGCGCCGGTGTCCCGTATGCGTGGACGGGATAGGCGCCCAGCCCCTGTAGCGCGAGCGCGGTCTCCGCCTCGGTGCAGGCATAGGCGAGGGACTCCCGCATCAGGCACAGGTCGAGCGCGCCGGAGGTGAACAGCCGCCGCAACAGGCCCAGTTGACCGAGCTCGGCGAGCAGCGGCCGGTTCACGCGCCCCGGCTCGCCCTTCTCCGCCAGCGGGCGCAGCCGCTCCGCGGCCATGGCACGCAGCTCCGCACACCAGGCGGTTTGTACCGGATCGAGCGAGAATGCGGGCATTGCCGGTCCCCTCTCTCCACTGGACCCTTCGACGATATCGCGTCCCATTGACTGTCGTCACCAAGACGATACGCTCGTTGCGCTAGGGCCTGTCACCACGCCCACAAGGCAGCCATCAGGCAGGGGGCGAACCGCCATGAACCTCTCGGCGCACGTCGACACCTTCGCGCGCGACCATCTCCCGCCCCCGGACCAGTGGCCCGAACTCCATTTCGATCTGCCGGAGCTGCGGTACCCCGATCGGCTGAACTGTGCCGCCGAACTGCTGACCGGCCCGCCCGACGACAACCCGGCGTTCCACACCCCCACCGAGGACACCTGGACGTACGGCACCCTGCGCGCCCGCGTCGACCGGCTCGCACATCTCCTCACCGGGGACCTCGGCGTCGTACCCGGCAATCGCGTGCTCCTGCGCGGGCCGACCTCGCCCTGGCTCGCGGCCTGCTGGCTGGCGGTCCTGAAGGCGGGCGCGGTCGCGGTGACGGTGCTGGCGCAGCAGCGGCCGCACGAGCTGGCCACGATGTGCGAGATCGCGCAGGTCAGGCACGCACTGTGCGACATCCGGGCGGTCGACGACCTCGCGAAGGCCGAGATACCGGGGCTCAGGATCACGACCTACGGCGGTGACGCGCCCGACGACCTGCTGAACAGGACGGCGCCGGACACGCCGTACGCCGCCGTGGAGACCGCCGCCGACGACGTGGCGCTGATCGCCTTCACCTCCGGCACCACCGGGCGCCCCAAGGGATGCATGCACTTCCACCGGGACGTGCTCGCGATAGCCGACACCTTCTCGCGGCATGTGTTGCACCCACAGGCGGATGACGTCTTCGCCGGCAGTCCCCCGCTCGGGTTCACCTTCGGACTCGGCGGGCTCGTCGTCTTCCCCCTGCGGGCCGGCGCCAGCGCGCTCCTGCTCGAACAGGCCGGTCCCAAGCAACTGTTGCCCGCGATCGCCGCACACCGGGTCTCCGTCGTGTTCACCGCGCCGACCGCCTACCGCGCCATGCTCGACGAACTGGACGCGTACGACACCACGTCCCTGCGCCGCTGTGTCTCCGCAGGCGAGAACCTTCCCGCGGCCACCTGGCAGGCCTGGCACGAACGGACCGGGCTGCGGATCATCAACGGCATCGGCGCGACCGAGCTGCTGCACATCTTCATCTCGGCCGCCGACGAGCACATCAGGCCGGGGACCACCGGGGTGCCCGTACCGGGCTGGCACGCGCGCGTGGTCGACGAGGACGGCCGGGACAGGCCCGACGGGGAGCCCGGGCTGCTCGCCGTGCGCGGGCCCGTCGGCTGCCGCTATCTCGCCGATCCACGGCAACGGGATTACGTGCGCGGCGGCTGGAACATCACCGGGGACACATACGTCCGTGAGGGCGACGGCTACTTCCGCTATGTCGCCCGCGCGGACGACATGATCATCTCGGCCGGGTACAACATCGCGGGCCCCGAGGTCGAGGACGCGCTGCTGCGCCACCCCGACGTCGTGGAGGCCGCGGTTGTGGGGCGGGCGGACGAGGCGCGGGGGCAGGTCGTGGTGGCGTACGCCGTGGTCAAGGAGGGCGCCGAGCGGGACGCCGAGGAGCTGCGCGCGTTCGTGAAGGCGGAGCTGGCGCCGTACAAGTGTCCGCGCGAGATCGTCTTCCTGGACGCGCTGCCGCGCACGGCGACCGGCAAGCTCCAGAGGTTCAGGTTGCGCACCGAGGGTGACCAGCAGTGATGCCGAAGACCTAAGATGATCAACGTGTCCGACCAGCATGCACCACGGTCTCTCATCGTCACGCTCTACGGCGCCTACGGCCGCTTCGTGCCCGGCCCGGTACCGGTCGCCGAGCTCATCCGGCTGCTCGCGGCGGTCGGCGTGGACGCCCCCTCCGTACGTTCGTCGGTGTCCAGGCTCAAACGGCGCGGGCTGCTCGTGCCGGCCCGTACGGTGCAGGGCACGGCCGGGTACGAACTGTCGCCGGACGCCCGTCAGTTGATGGAGGACGGCGACCGGCGCATCTACGCCGTCGAACCGCCCGAGGACGAGGGCTGGGTGCTCGCCGTCTTCTCCGTGCCGGAGTCGGAGCGGCAGAAGCGGCACGTGCTGCGCTCACGGCTGGCCGGTCTCGGCTTCGGCACCGCGGCACCGGGCGTCTGGATCGCGCCCGCGCGGCTGTACGAGGAGGCCCGGCACGTGCTCCAGCGGCTCCGCCTCGACCCGTACGTCGACTTCTTCCGCGGCGAGCACCTCGGCTACGCCCCGACCGCCGAGTCCGTGGCCCGCTGGTGGGATCTCGCGGCGATCGCCAAGGAGCACGAGGACTTCCTCGACCGCCACGCGCGCGTGCTGCGGGACTGGGAGCAGCGCGAGGACACTCCGCCCGAGGAGGCGTACCGCGACTATCTCCTCGCCCTGGACTCCTGGCGCCACCTCCCCTACGCCGATCCCGGCCTGCCCGCCCGGCTGCTCCCGGAGGACTGGCCGGGCAGCCGCTCGGCGGCGGTGTTCCGGGGGCTGCACCGGCGGCTGCGGGACGCGGGGGCCGGCTTCGCCGGGGTGTGACCTCACGCACAACACAGGTAGCTAAGGGAACCCTCAGGTTCCTCTGCCCCTCTTCTCAAGTTTCTTACCTAGGGTCCCTCAGGTCGCCCGAAGGTAAGGAAGAGGACTGTTGCGCATGACCACCACGGCAAGGACAGGCCCCAGGGCTCAGGGAGCCACGGTCTGGCTCACCGGGCTGCCGAGCGCGGGCAAGACGACCGTCGCCCGTCACCTCGGTGAGCGGCTGAAGGCCGAGGGACACCGGGTGGAGGTCCTCGACGGCGACGAGATACGCCGCTTCCTCTCCGCGGGCCTGGGCTTCTCCCGAGAGGACCGCAACACGAACGTGCAGCGCATCGGGCTGGTCTCCGAGGTCCTCGCCCGCAACGGCGTGCTGTCCGTCGTCCCCGTCATCGCGCCCTACGCCGACAGCCGCGAGGCCGTCCGCAAACGGCACGAGGCGAGCGGGACGCCGTACATCGAGGTGCATGTCGCCACTCCGGTCGAGGTGTGCAGCGAGCGGGACGTCAAGGGCCTGTACGCCAGACAGGCCGCGGGCGAGCTGTCCGGGCTGACCGGCGTCGACGACCCGTACGAGCCGCCGGTGGACGCGGCGCTGGTGCTGGAGACGCAGGCGCAGACCCCGCAGGAGTCGGCGGCCGCGGTGTACGCGGTGCTGGCGGATCGGGGGCTGGTGTGAGCACCGTGACCACCGGGAAGAACTTCACCCTCTCCCACCTGGACGCTCTCGAATCCGAGGCCGTGCACATCTTCCGCGAGGTGGCGGGCGAGTTCGAGCGGCCGGTGATTCTCTTCTCCGGCGGCAAGGACTCCATCGTCATGCTGCACCTGGCGCTGAAGGCGTTCGCCCCGGCCGCGATCCCCTTCTCGCTGCTGCACGTCGACACCGGGCACAACTTCCCCGAGGTCCTCGACTACCGGGACCGCACGGCCGTCCGACATGGGCTCCGACTCCATGTGGCCTCCGTACAGGACTACATCGACCGGGGTGTGCTCCGCGAACGCCCCGACGGGACCCGCAACCCGCTGCAGACGCTGCCCTTGACGGAGAAGATCCAGAGCGAGCGCTTCGACGCGGTCTTCGGCGGTGGCCGGCGTGACGAGGAGAAGGCCCGCGCCAAGGAGCGCGTGTTCTCCCTGCGCGACGAGTTCTCGCAGTGGGACCCGCGCCGCCAGCGCCCCGAGCTGTGGAACCTCTACAACGGCCGGCACGCCCCCGGCGAGCACGTCCGTGTCTTCCCGCTGTCCAACTGGACCGAGCTGGACGTCTGGCAGTACATCGCCCGCGAGGAGATCGAGCTGCCGGAGATCTACTACGCGCACCAACGCGAGGTCTTCCAGCGGGCCGGCATGTGGCTGACCGCCGGTGAGTGGGGCGGGCCCAGGGCGGACGAGACCGTCGAGAAGCGGCAGGTGCGCTACCGGACCGTCGGCGACATGTCCTGCACCGGCGCGGTGGACTCCGACGCCGACACCATCGAGAAGGTGATCGCCGAGGTCGCCGCCTCCCGGCTGACCGAGCGGGGCGCGACCCGCGCCGACGACAAGATGTCCGAGGCCGCGATGGAAGACCGCAAGCGCGAGGGGTACTTCTAACCATGACCGCCACCACCGACACGGCCGGCACCACCATCGACACCCTCCGTTTCGCGACGGCCGGTTCGGTCGACGACGGCAAGTCCACGCTGGTGGGCCGGCTGCTGCACGACTCCAAGTCGGTCCTCGCCGACCAGCTGGAGGCCGTGGCGCACGCGTCCCGCAACCGTGGCCAGGAGACCCCGGACCTGGCGCTGCTGACGGACGGTCTGCGCGCCGAGCGCGAGCAGGGCATCACCATCGACGTCGCCTACCGCTACTTCGCCACCCCGGTCCGCCGGTTCATCCTCGCCGACACCCCCGGCCATGTGCAGTACACCCGCAACATGGTCACCGGAGCCTCCACGGCCGAGCTGACGATCATCCTCGTCGACGCCCGCAACGGCGTGGTCGAGCAGACCCGCCGCCACGCCGCGATCGCGGCTCTCCTGCGGGTCCCGCACGTGGTTCTCGCCGTCAACAAGATGGACCTCGTCGGGTACGAGGAGAAGGAGTTCGACCGTATCGTCGAGGACTTCGCCGGGCACGCGGCCGAGCTGGGCCTGCCTTCCTTCACACCGATCCCGGTGTCGGCCCTCGTCGGCGACAACGTCGTGGACCGCTCGGCGCACATGGACTGGTTCGGGGGTCCGGCGCTCCTGGAGTTCCTGGAGAACGTGCCCGTAGGTGTCGAGGCCGCGGACGCGCCGGCCCGCTTCCCGGTGCAGTACGTCATCCGCGACGGCGAAGTCCGCCACTACGCGGGCCAGTTGGTGTCGGGCGCGCTCCGGGTCGGTGACCGGGTCACGGTCCACCCCTCCGGCGAGAGCTCCGAGATCACCGGTATCGACGTGCTCGGTGTTCCGGCCGAGGTCGCGTACGCGCCGCAGTCGATCGGTGTGCGCCTCGCGGACCAGCGGGACGTCTCGCGCGGCGACATGATCACGGCCGGCGTCGATGTCCCGGCGCTCACGCGGGACGTCCGGGCGTCCGTCTGCCATCTGGCCGACCGCCCGCTGCGGATCGGCGACCGGGTGCTGGTGCGGCACACGACACGGACGGTCAAGGCGATCGTCAAGGACCTCGACGGCGCCGGGGAGTTGAGCGCGAACGACCTGGGTCGTGTCACCCTGCGCACCGCCGAGCCGCTGGCGCTCGACGACTACGCGCTCTCGCGGCGCACGGGTGCGTTCATCCTGATCGACCCGGCGGACGGGTCGACGCTGACGGCGGGCATGGTCGAGCTCTCGTAAGCACCTTCCCGCGAACGCCCTCAAGTCCCCAGCGTCAGGCGGGGCTTGGGGGCGTCCGTGCGTCCGGTCTGCGGGCGCCGGCTGCCCGCCCGGTACGGGTCCGGCCAGCCGACGCCGGGCCCCTCGTACCCCTGCTCGGCGGCGGCGTGCAGCGTCCAGTGCGGGTCGTAGAGGTGCGGGCGGGCGAGGGCGCACAGATCCGTACGCCCGGCCAGGATCAGGGAGTTGACGTCGTCCCAGGAGGAGATCGCGCCGACCGCGATCACCGGGACGCCGGTCTCATGGCGGATGCGGTCCGCGAAGGGCGTCTGGTACGACCGCCCGTACTCGGGCCGTTCGTCCGCCACGACCTGTCCGGTCGACACGTCGATCGCGTCAACGCCGTGCGCGGCGAAGGCGCGGGCGATCTCGACGGCGTCCTCGGCGGACGTGCCGCCCTGTGCCCAGTCGGTGGCGGAGATCCGGACCGTCATGGGCCGTTCCTCCGGCCACACGCCCCGTATGGCGTCGAAGACTTCGAGGGGGAACCGGAGCCGCTTCGCGAGGGTGCCGCCGTAGGCGTCCGTGCGGCGGTTGGTGAGCGGGGAGAGGAATCCGGACAGCAGGTAGCCGTGCGCGCAGTGCAGTTCGAGCAGGTCGAAGCCGGCCCGGGAGGCTCGCCAGGCGGCGGCGGCGAACTGTTCGCGGAGGTCGGTGAGTTGGGCGCGGCTGAGCTCGTGCGGGGTCTGGTTGCCTGGCCCGTACGGGATCGGGGACGCGGCCACCACGGGCCAGTTGCCGTCGGGCAGCGGCTCGTCGATGCCCTCCCACATCAGCTTGGTCGAGCCCTTGCGGCCGCTGTGGCCGAGCTGGATGCCGATCGCGGTGCCGGGCGCCTGGGCGTGCACGAAGTCGGTGATCCGCTTCCAGGCCTCGGCCTGCCTGCCGGTGTAGAGGCCGGTGCAGCCGGGGGTGATACGGCCCTCCGCGCTGACACACACCATCTCGGTCATCACCAGACCCGCGCCGCCGAGCGCCCTCGCCCCCAGGTGGACGAGGTGGAAGTCGCCGGGGAGGCCGTCGGTCGCCGAGTACATGTCCATCGGGGACACCACGACCCGGTTGCGCAGGGTCAGGCCGCGCAGCCGGAACGGGGTGAACATCGGGGGCGTACCGGGTGGGCAGCCGAACTCGCGCTCCACGGCTCCGGTGAAGCGGGCGTCGCGCAGCCGCAGGTTGTCGTGGGTGACGCGGCGGCTGCGGGTGAGCAGGTTGAAGGCGAACTGGCGGGGCGGCTGGTCGAGGTAGCGGCCGAGGTTCTCGAACCACTCCAGGCTGGCGAGGGCGGCGCGCTGCGTGGAGGCGACGACGGGTTTGCGTTCCGTCTCGTAGGCGGCCAACGCCTGCTCCAGTGACGGCTGTTCCTCCAGACAGGCGGCCAGGGCGAGGGCGTCCTCGACCGCGAGCTTGGTGCCCGAGCCGATCGAGAAGTGCGCGGTGTGGGCGGCGTCGCCGAGGAGGACGGTGTTGCCGTGGGACCAGTGTTCGTTGACGACCGTACGGAAGGTGGTCCACGCGGACTTGTTGGAGCGCAGCGACCTGCCGCCGAGCGCGTCCGCGAAGATCTTGGCGCAGCGTTCGACCGACTCCTGCGGGGTGACTTCGTCGAAGCCGGCCGCCTGCCAGACCTCCTCACGCATCTCGACGATCACCGTCGAGGCGTCTGGCGCGTACGGGTAGCCGTGCAGCTGCATCACGCCGTGTTCCGTCTCGGCGATCTCGAAGCGGAAGGCGTCGAAGGCGAAGTCTGCGGCGAGCCAGATGTAGCGGCAGTGGTGGGTGGTCACCTGGGGGCGGAACGCCTGGGCGTGGGTTTCGCGGGTGGTGCTGTTGACTCCGTCGGCGGCGATGACGAGGTCGTGGGTGGTCGCGAGGTCGGGCGGGGCCTCGGTGCGGAAGCGGAGGTCGACGCCGAGGTCGTGGCAGCGGGTGTGCAGGATCTCGAGGAGGCGTTTCCTGCCGAGGGCGGCGAAGCCGTGGCCGCCGGAGGTGTGGCGGGTGCCTCGGTGGACGATGTCGATGTCGTCCCAGCGGATGAAGTCCTGCTGGAGGGCCTCGTAGACCAGGGGGTCGGCGTGTTCGATGCCGCCCAGGGTTTCGTCGGAGAGGACTACTCCGAAGCCGAAGGTGTCGTCGGGGGCGTTGCGTTCCCAGACGGTGATCTCGCGGGTCGGGTCGAGGCGTTTGAGCAACGCTGCCGCGTACAGCCCTCCCGGGCCGCCGCCGATGATCGCGACGCGTAGGGGGTGGCTGGTCGTCGTCGGCGGCTGCGGGTCGTGTGTGGCTGGTCGCGCCCGCGCGGCGGTAGCCGCAGATTCAACACAGCCCCGCGCCCCTGGGCAAGCCACAGTTACCGTCCTTGCCATTTGGGAGGCCTTTTCTCCGTGAACGCCTTGTGGAACTCCGCGTAGTCCTCGCCGTTCATCAGCAAGGCCTGCGTCGACGCGTCCAGTTCCACGCTCGCCGCCAGCGGCATGTCCAGTTCCGCCGTCAGCAGTGCCTTCGTCTGGGCGTACGCCAGTGCCGGGCCGTCGGCCAGGCGGCGGGCCAGTGTCTGGGCCGCCTCGTCCACGCCGCCCTCGTCCGTCAGCTCGCTGATCAGGCCGATGCGCTCGGCCTCGGGTGCCCGCACCGGTTCGCCCAGCATCAGCAGGCGGGTCGCGTGGCCGAGGCCCACCACCCGGGGCAGCAGGTACGCCGCGCCCATGTCTCCGCCCGACAGACCCACCCGGGTGAAGAGGAAGGCGAATCGGGCCGTGGGGTCCGCCACCCTGAAGTCCGCCGCCAGGGCCAGTACCGCCCCCGCGCCCGCCGCCACGCCGTGCACGGCCGCGATCACCGGGAACGGACACTCCCGTACCGCCCGCACGACCTGCCCGGTCATCCGGTTGAAGTCGAGGAGCTGGGCCGTGTCCATCGACAGGGTCGCGCCGATGATCTCGTCCACGTCGCCGCCGGAGCAGAAACCGCGGCCCTCGCCGGCCAGCACCAGGGCGCGTACCGACCGCTCCCGGGAGAGCTCGGCGAGCAGGTCGCGCAGGTCGGCGTAGGCGCCGAAAGTGAGTGCGTTGAGTTTGTCGGGGCGGGCGAGGGTCACGGTGGCGACGCCGGACGCGACCTCCACGCGCAGATGTTCCCAGCGGGTGGTGCGGGCGGCGGAGCCGGTGAAGGGACTCATGCGGTGCGGCCTCCCCAGATGAGGTGCGCTCTACCCTTCGAAGCTATCACTCATCTTTGACTGTCGTCACGAGTGCGCGATAACACCGTACGGATCTGACCTGGACCGGTCACATCTGTCACGGCTCGTCGACAGAGCGGCTACGGCGGGAGCAGCCGTGCGAGGGAGGGCGTTGTGAGGGGTAAGCCGCCCGGTAACGGGGCCGAAGGTCCCGTACGGTGCCCGTCGGATGCCTCTGCCGGGCGGCGCCGTACCATTCATAAGGTTGAAAGCAGGACAGCCTGCTCATGAACGGAACCGCCTTGCAAGATCGCCCCTCAGCCTCCGCCTCCTGGCGCATCGCGCTGCCGCACTCCGCAGCGGCCGTGCCCGTCGCCCGTGCACTGGTGCGCACGGCGCTGGCCGAGCTGGAGCACGGGGCCGACAGCGACACCGCTGAGCTGCTGACGGCCGAGCTGGTCGCGAACGCCGTGGAGCACACCGCCGGGGACGCCCCGATAGAGCTCGTCGTGGAGCTGCTGCCCAGCGGCTGCCAGGTCGAGGTGCACGACCCGGACCCGGCGCCGCCCGGCAACCTCACCCGTCCCGTGGACACCGAGCCGGACCCCTGGCAGGAGCACGGGCGCGGCCTGCTGCTGATCCGCGCCCTCAGCTCGTCCTGCGGGCACCGCCCCACCGAGTCCGGCAAGGCGGTGTGGTTCAGGCTGCCGGCGGTGCCGTCGCAGTGGCGGCCCGCGTAGCCGTCAGGCCAGCGTCGCCACCAGTACCGCCTTGATCGTGTGCAGGCGGTTCTCCGCCTCGTCGAAGACGACCGAATGGGCCGACTCGAAGACCTCGTCGGTCACCTCGAGGGACTCCAGGCCGTGGGAGTCGTATATCTGCTGGCCGACCTTGGTACCCAGGTCGTGGAAGGCCGGGAGGCAGTGCAGGAACTTGACGTCCGGGTTGCCGGTGGCGCGCAGGACGTCCATGGTCACGGCGTACGGGGCAAGGGCCGTGATCCGCTCGTCCCAGACCTCCTTGGGCTCACCCATGGAGACCCAGACGTCCGTGGCGACGAAGTCCGCGCCCGCGACGCCCTCCGCCAGGGACTCGGTGAGGGTGATCCGGGCCCCACTGTCGACGGCGATCTGACGGGCCCGTTCCACGATGTCCTGGGCGGGCCAGTAGGTCTTCGGGGCGACGATCCGGACATCCATGCCGAGCAGGGCGCCGGTGATCAGGTAGGAGTTGCCCATGTTGAAGCGGGCGTCGCCGAGGTAGGCGAAGGCCGTCTCCTTGAGCGGCTTGCTGCTGTGCTCGGTCATCGTCAGGACGTCGGCGAGCATCTGGGTGGGGTGCCAGTCGTCGGTGAGGCCGTTGTAGACGGGTACGCCGGCGAACGCGGCCAGCTCCTCGACCTTCTGCTGGCTGTCCCCGCGGTACTCGATGCCGTCGTACATCCGGCCCAGCACGCGGGCGGTGTCCTTCACGGACTCCTTGTGCCCGATCTGCGAGCCCGACGGGTCCAGGTACGTCGTGGAGGCACCCTGGTCGGCGGCCGCGACCTCGAACGCGCAGCGGGTGCGCGTCGAGGTCTTCTCGAAGATGAGCGCGATGTTCCGGCCCCGCAGGTACTGGGTCTCGGTCCCGGCCTTCTTCGCGGCCTTCAGTTCGGCGGCCAGCCCGATCAGACCGAGGAACTCCTCCCCCGTGAAGTCGAGCTCCTTGAGGAAGTGGCGCCCGGCGAGGGCGGTCGGGACGGTCGCCATGGGGGCGCTCCAGAGATACGAGTGACAGGTACTCCTGGAAGTCTATACGACATCCGGCATTTATATGCGATCGCGTGTGCTTCTATACGGCCTCCCGTTCGACCGGACAGCTCATACAGCGCGGCCCGCCCCTCCCCCGCCCCAGCTCGCTGCCCGGGATCTCGATGACCTCGATGCCCTGCTTGCGCAGATGGGTGTTGGTGGTGGCGTTGCGCTCGTAGGCGACGACGACGCCCGGCTCGACGGCCAGGACGTTGCAGCCGTCGTCCCACTGCTCACGCTCGGCGGCGTGCACATCCTGGGTCGCGGTCAGGACGCGGATCTCGTTGAGGCCGAGAGCGGCGGCGATCGCGCGGTGCATGTGCTCCGGTGGGTGGTCGGTGACCTTCAACTCCTTGTCGCCGACGCCCGGTTCGATGGTGTACGAGCGGAGCATGCCGAGCCCGGCGTACTGGGTGAAGGTGTCGCCGTCGACCATCGTCATCACGGTGTCGAGGTGCATGAAGGCGCGGCGCTTGGGCATGTCGAGGGCCACGATCGTCTGGGCGGACCCGGCATCGAACAGCTTGTGCGCGAGCATCTCCACGGCCTGGGGTGTCGTCCGCTCGCTCATGCCGATGAGGACGGCGCCGTTGCCGATGACGAGGACGTCCCCGCCCTCGATGGTGGACGGGTAGTCCGCCTGGCCCTCGCTCCACACGCGGAACGTCTCGTCGCGGAAGAGGGGGTGGTGCCGGTAGATCGCCTCGAAGTGGACCGTCTCGCGCTGCCGGGCCGGCCAGCGCATGGCGTTGACGGAGACGCCGTCGTAGATCCAGGCGGAGGTGTCACGGGTGAAGAGGTGGTTGGGGAGGGGGGCGAGGAGGAACTCGTCGAGGTCCATGACATGGAAGCGGACCGAGACCGGCTCCTCGTGGGCCTCCAGGAACTCCCGCTTGGTCATACCGCCGACGAGCGCCTCGACCAGTTCGGGCGCGGGCAGTGACTCGAAGGCGGCACGGAGGTGGTCGGTGGCCAGGACGCCGTACTCCTTCTCGTCGAAGACCCGGTCCAGGACGAGGGTGCGGGCCGCCGGGATCGCCAGGGCCTCGGTGAGCAGGTCGCCGAAGAGGTGGACGGTGACCCCGCGGTCGCGCAGCACGTCCGCGAAGCCGTCATGCTCGGCGCGCGCCCGGCGCACCCACAGCACGTCGTCGAAGAGGAGGGCGTCCTTGTTGCTGGGGGTGAGCCTTTTGAGCTCGAGATCCGGCCGGTGCAGGATGACGCGGCGCAGCCGCCCGGCTTCGGAGTCGACATGGAATCCCATGAGTCCATCCTGACCACCGACGACCGTCTTCACCCCCCGCTTGACCACTTACCTTTCTCGTCCCCTTGACGATAATCAGCTCGCACGGTTATCGTCGCTGAGACGAAAAGAGGGTCTCGTGGCAGACATCACCCGGCGCCTGGGCTGGCGCCATCTGCGTGGCGCACCGACCGCGCATGTACGGCACCACCGCGGCGGACAGCTCCTGCACGACGGGCCGGGCCTGAGCTTCTGGTTCCGCGCCCTGACCGCGGCGCTCTCCGAAGTACCGGTCGACGACCGGGAGTTGGCGATGACCTTCCACGCCCGTACGTCCGACTTCCAGGACGTGGCGGTGCAGGCGACCGTGACCTACCGGATCAGCGACCCGGCGCTCGCCGCGGCCCGCCTGGACTTCTCGATCGACCCGGACACGGGCGCGTGGCGCGGCACACCGCTGGAGCAGCTGGGCACGCTGCTCACGGAGACGGCGCAGCAGCACGCGCTGGATGTGCTGGCCCGTACGTCGTTGTCGGCGGCGCTGATGGACGGTGTGGCGGCGGTACGGGAGCGGGTGACGGCGGGGCTGGCGACGGAACCGCGGCTGCCGGCCACGGGGATCGAGGTGGTGGCCGTCCGTGTGGTCGCGCTGCGACCGGAGCCGGAGGTGGAACGGGCGCTGCGCACCCCTGCCCGCGAGCAGATCCAGCAGGAGGCGGACCGGGCGACGTACGAGCGACGGGCGGTGGCGGTCGAGCGGGAGCGGACGATCGCCGAGAACGAGCTGGCCAGCCAGATCGAACTCGCCCGGCGCGAGGAGCAGTTGGTGGAGCAGCGCGGTACGAACGCCCGGCGGGAGGCGGAGGAGCACGCGGCGGCGGACGCGGTACGGGCCGGGGCGGAGGCGGCACGATCGGTCAGGCTGGCCCACGCCGAGGCCGAGGGCGCGCAGGCGGTGGGCGCGGCACGGGCTCAGGCGCAGGCGGCGTGGCTCCAGGTGCACACGGATGTGGACGTGACCGTCCTGCACGCGCTCACCGCGAGCCGGCTGGCGGAGAACCTCCCCCGCATCGACAGCGTGACGGTGTCGCCGGACGTCCTGACCGGGCTGCTGGCCAAGCTGGGCACGCGGGACCGCGCGTGAGCCTCGCCCCGCGGGTCGTCCTCGTCCACCGCACCACGGAGTACGAGGAGTTGGTGGCCCACCACGGCACCCACGGCCAGGCCGCCTTCTTCCTCTCCTCCCGCGGCCGCGACATCGAGGAGGTGGCCGAGCGCCACCGCCGTACGCGACGCGCACTCGCGGAGGTGACCGCGGCGATCCCCCTGACCTGGCGTCAGTCACGGGTGGAACGCGGTGACTTGGACCGCTTCCTGTTCGCCCCCGAGGACGTGGTGGTCGTGGTCGGCCAGGACGGACTGGTGGCGAACGTCGCCAAGTACCTCTCCGGACAACCAGTGTTGGGCATCGACACCGACCCCGGCCGCAACCCGGGTGTGCTGGTACGCCATCGCCCCCAGGACGCCGCGAAACTCCTGACGGCCGGCACCCCGCCGGTCGACGAACTCACCATGGTCGAGGCGGTCGCCGACGACAGCCAGCGTCTGGTCGCCCTCAACGAGATCTACCTGGGCGCCCCGGGCCACCAGACCGCCCGCTACCGCCTGGGCCTCGACGACCACGGGGGTGCCGCCGAGGCCCAGGCTTCCTCCGGAGTGCTGGTGGGCACGGGGACGGGCGCGACGGGGTGGGTGCGGTCGGTGTGGCAGGAGCGGGGCAGCGATCTGCCTCTGCCCCGCCCCACCGAGGACCGCCTGCTGTGGTTCGTCCGCGAGGCCTGGCCCTCGCCGGCCACCGGTACCTCACTGGTGGCCGGCGAACTGCCGGCGTCGGCCGCCCTGCACCTCACCGTCGAGTCCGAACGGCTGATCGCGTTCGGGGACGGGATGGAGTCGGACGCCCTGGAGCTGACCTGGGGCCAGAGCGTCCGCGCGGGTGTGTACGCGGAGCGGCTGAGGCTGGTCGGCTGACCGTCACAGCCTCGGGTCCACCGGCTCCGACTCCAGCGCCAGCACCCCGAACACCGCCTCGTGCACCCGCCACAGCGGCTCCCCCTCGGCCAGGCGGTCCAGGGCCTCCAGACCGAGCGCGTACTCGCGGATCGCGAGCGAGCGCTTGTGGTTGAGGAAGCGGCCGCGCAGCCGGGTCAGGTTGTCGGGGCGGGTGTACTCCGGGCCGTAGATGATCCGGAGGTACTCGCGGCCACGGCACTTGATGCCGGGCTGCACCAGGCGCCCTTCCTCTCCCCCACTCTCGGCTTCGCTCGAGCGGGGGGACCCCCACCGCACCACCGCCCCCAGCGGCTTGACGACCATGCCCTCGCCGCCGCGGCCGGTCATCTCCAGCCACCAGTCGACGCCCGCCCGGACCGACTCGGGGTCGGCCGTGTCGACGTAGAGGCGACGGGTGGTCTGGAGCAGGCCGGTGCCGTCGTGCTCCACGAGGCGGTCCAGCAGGGCCAGTTGCTCGTCGTGCGGCAGGGATGCGAGGTTGCGGCCCTGCACGGCCAGGATCTGGAACGGGGCCAGGCGTACGCCGTCCAGGCCCTGCGTCGGCCAGCAGTAGCGCCGGTACGCCTCGGTGAACGCGGCCGCGTTCGAGGCCCGTTCCCGCTGGCGCCCCAGCAGGTCCGTCACCTCGACGCCCCGCCCCGCCGCGCCCTCCAGCGCGGCCAGCGCACCCGGGAACACCGCCCCGGACGCGGCACCGACGGCCGCGTACTGCGAGCGCAGCAGCCCCGACGCCTTCAGCGACCACGGCATCAGCTCGGCGTCCAACAGGAGCCAGTCCGTGTCGAGTTCGGACCAGAGGCCGACCTCGGTGACCGCCGCGCGCAGCCGGCCCAGGATCTCCTCCGTCACCGACTCGTCGTCGAAGAACGGGCGGCCCGTGCGGGTGTACAGCGAGCCGGTCGGGCCGTCCACACCGAAGCGCTTGCGTGCCGCTTCCGCGTCCCGGCACACCAGTGCCACCGCCCGCGAGCCCATGTGCTTCTCCTCGCACACGACCCGCGCGACCCCGTCCGCCGCGTACTGCGCGAAGGCCTCCTCCGGGTGCTCCAGATAGCCCTCGACCTGCGAGGTCGCGGTCGGAGCCATGGTCGGCGGGAGGTACGGCAGCAGCCGCGGGTCCACCGCGAAACGGCTCATGACCTCAAGGGCCGCGGCCGCGTTCTCCTCGCGGATCGCGACCCGGCCCTGGTGCCGGGTCTCCACCGCACGGCGGCCGTGCACGTCCGCCAGGTCCAGCGGCCGGCCGTCGTGTCCGCCCGGTGCCTCCGACTTCAGCGGCTTCGTCGGCTCGTACCAGACCTTCCCCGCCGGTACGTCGATCAGCTCCCGCTCCGGCCAGCGCAGCGCGGTGAGCTTGCCGCCGAAGACGGCGCCGGTGTCCAGGCAGATGGTGTTGTTGAGCCAGGTCGCCTCCGGGACCGGGGTGTGGCCGTAGACCACGGCCGCCCGGCCCCGGTAGTCCTCGGCCCACGGATAGCGCACCGGCAGGCCGAACTCGTCGGTCTCCCCGGTGGTGTCGCCGTACAGCGCGTGGGAGCGGACCCGGCCCGAGGTGCGGCCGTGGTACTTCTCCGGCAGACCGGCGTGACAGACGACCAGCCTGCCGCCGTCCAGGACGTAGTGGCTGACCAGTCCGTCGATGAACTCCCTCACCTCGGCGAGGAACTCCTCGGACGCCCCGTCCATCTGCTCGATGGTCTCGGCGAGCCCGTGGGTGTGCTGGACCTTGCGGCCCTTGAGGTAACGGCCGTACTTGTTCTCGTGGTTGCCGGGGACGCACAGCGCGTTCCCGGACTTCACCATCGACATCACGCGGCGCAGCACACCCGGGCTGTCCGGGCCGCGGTCGACGAGGTCGCCGACGAAGACCGCGGTGCGGCCCTCGGGGTGCACGCCGTCGACGTAGCCCAACTTGCCCAGCAGCGACTCCAGTTCGGAGCCGCAGCCGTGGATGTCGCCGACGATGTCGAACGGGCCGGTGAGGTGGGTGAGGTCGTTGAAGCGCTTCTCGGTGCGGACGGTGGCGTTCTCGATGTCCTCCACGCCCCGCAGGACGTGCACCTTGCGGAAGCCCTCGCGCTCCAGGTGCCGGACGGAGCGGCGGAGTTCGCGGATGTGGCGCTTGATGACCCGGATCGGCATGTCCGCCCGGTCGCTGCGGGACGCGTTGCGCTCGGCGCACACGTTCTCCGGCACGTCGAGGACGATGGCGATGGGCAGGACGTCGTACTGCTTGGCCAGGTCGATCAGCTGGCGCCGGGAGTCCGACTGCACGCTGGTCGCGTCCACGACCGTACGACGGCCGGCTGCGAGCCGTTTGCCCGCGATGTAGTGGAGCACGTCGAAGGCGTCCTTCGTCGCGCCCTGGTCGTTCTCGTCGTCGGAGACCAGGCCGCGACAGAAGTCCGAGGAGATGACCTCGGTGGACTTGAAGTGCCGGTGGGCGAAAGTGGACTTGCCGGAGCCGGAGGCGCCGACGAGGACGACGAGGGAGAGGTCGGTGACGGGCAGCACGCGCCCCTTGGTCTGGTTCTCGGTCATGCCGCCTTCGCCTCCTTCTCGGTCCTCGCAGTGGCTGTGCTCATCTCAGCTGTGCTCAATTCAAAATGTGCCATCTGGGTGGGCGGTCCGACCTCGGGGTCGTCCGGCCCCACCGGTATGAACTCCACGTCGTACCCGTGCCGTTCGGCCACCGCCCGGGCCCAGGTCCGGAACTCCTCCCGCGTCCACTCGAAGCGGTGGTCGCCGTGCCGGACATGGCCGGCCGGGAGGGTCTCCCAGCGCACGTTGTACTCGACGTTCGGGGTCGTCACGAGGACGGTCCGCGGACGGGCGGCGCCGAAGACCGCGTACTCCAGAGCGGGCAGCCGTGGCAGGTCGAGGTGTTCGATGACCTCGCTGAGCACGGCGGCGTCGTAGCCCTTGAGACGCTTGTCCGTGTAGGCGAGCGACCCCTGGACGAGCTTGACGCGGGAGGCCTGCCGCTCCCCCATGCGGTCCAGCTTGAGCCGCCGGGAGGCGATGGTGAGCGCGCGCATCGACACGTCGACGCCCACGATCTCGGTGAACCGCACGTCCTTGAGCAGCGCCTGCACCAACTGGCCCTGCCCGCAGCCGAGGTCGAGCACACGGGAGGCGCCGGACGTCTGGAGGGCGGCGAGGATGGCGTCCCGGCGCTGCACGGCGAGCGGGGTCGGCTCCTGTTCGTCCTCGGTCTCCGCCTCGACGGCGTTGTCGATCTCCTCGACCTCGCTGTCGTCGGCCTCGGCGAGCCGTACGAGCTCCAGGCGCTCCATCGCCGCGCGCGTGAGCGACCAACGGCGCGACAGATAACGGCTGGTGATCAGCTTCTGCTCGGGGTGGTCGGGCAGCCAGCCCTCACCGGCCCGCAGCAGCTTGTCGACCTCGTCGGAGGCGACCCAGTAGTGCTTGGCGTCGTCGAGGACGGGCAGCAGGACGTAGAGGTGGCGCAGGGCCTGGGCGAGGGTCAGGGTCTGCGACTCCAGCACGAGCCGCACGTACCGCGAGTCACCCCACTCCGGGAACTGCGCGTCCAGCGCGACCGGTTCGACGGTGACCGACCAGCCGAGCGGCTCGAACAGCTTCCGTACGAGGTCGGGGCCGCCCCGGGCGGGCAGCGCGGGCACCTCGATGCGCAGCGGCAGCGGCTGCGCGGCCCGCTCGGGGCGGGCGTTGCACACCCCGCGCATGGCGCTGGAGAACACCCCGCTCAGCGCGACGGCGAGCAGCGAGGACGCGGCGTAGGGCCGGTCGTTGACGTACTGCGCGAGCGCCGCGTCAGGCGCACCACCGCGGCCCTTGCCCTTGCCGCGCCGGACCAGCGCCACTGCGTCGACCTCCAGCAACAGCGCCGCCGTGCAGCGCTCGGCATCGGCCTCGGGGTAGAGGACGTGTGCCTTGCCGTAGGACGTGGAGAACGCCTGCGATTTCTCGGGATGCTTGTGCAGCAGGAAGCCGAGGTCGGTCGCCGGGCGTTCGGATGTGCCGGTGGTACTGATCGTGAGGAACACTGTGGTTACACCTCTGGATACCTTCTGAGCTGCGGGTTGTCGCGGTTGTGAGCTGCGGCGCGCCCGCTCAACGTACCTTGGGGCTCGCCCCGCGCACCCGGGATTTTCCGCCCGGCCCGGTCCGAGGATGAGCAAGTCGACCTGGGTGAACCGCTGTTAGGGTCGGTATCCCTGTTGAAAGGGTCAGAGGCGGGCATACGGGAATGACCGAGAGCGACGGCGACCGACGGCTGTTCGTCAGCTACGCGGGAGCGGATCGGGGCTGGGCGGAATGGGTCGCCTGGCACCTGAAGGAAGCCGGTTACGACGTCATGCTGGACGTCTGGAACTGGAGTGTCGGCGACAACTACGTGCTGAAGATGCAACAGGCCCTCAACCACGGCCGAACGGTGGCGTTGTTCTCCGCCACGTACTTCGACACCAACCGGTTCACGTCGGAAGAGTGGACGGCGGCGGTCGCAGCCAGGCAGCGCCTGGTGCCGGTGCGCATCGACGGGACGGTGCCGCCACCGATCCTGCGCCCGTTGCTCGCCACCTCGCTGGTCGGGCTGGACGAGACCGCGGCCGTCGAGGCACTGCTGACCGCGGTCGAGGGCCCACGGAACAGGCCGAGAGCGGCGCCGGCCTTCCCCGGTGCGGAGCGTGGCCCGGCCTCGGGACCCAAGCTTCCCGGGCAACTGCCCCGGGTGTGGAATCTGCCGGCGCGCAATACGGACTTCACCGGGCGGAACGAGCTGCTGACGGCACTGCGGGAGGCTCTCACCCCTCAGTCCCGGGTGCAGGTCCTGCACGGCCGCGGGGGCGTGGGGAAGACCCAACTCGCCATCGAGTACGCACACCGGTTCAGCGCGGAGTACGAGCTGGCCTGGTGGGTGCGCGCGGAGGAACCCGCACTCATCCCCGACCAGCTGGCGGCGCTCGCCGTCAAGACTGGTGCGGCCGACCGGGACACGCCCACGGCGGACGCTCTCGACGCACTCACGGGGGAGCTTCGTACCAGAGGGCGATGGCTGCTCGTGTTCGACAACGCCGAGGATCCGGCGGCGCTGGACCGGTTCCTGCCGAAGGGTGCCGGGCATGTGCTGATCACGTCCCGCAACCCGAACTGGCAGGGCGTGGCATCGCCGATGCAGCTGGACACCTTCGCGCGAGCGGAGTCGGTGTCGCTGCTCAGGGCTCGTACGCCCGACATGACCGAGCTCGACGCCGACCGGCTGGCGCAGGCCATGGAGGACCTGCCGCTGGCGTTGGCGCAGGCCGCGTCCCTCATCCAGGACGGGGTCACCGTCGACCGGTTGCTCCGCCTCCTGGAGACGGACATCGAGGCGGTGCTGGGCCAGGGGCAGCCGGCCGGCTACCCGGCGTCGTTGGCGGCGTCGGTCCGGTTGACCACACAGCGGCTGGAGGCGGCCGATCCCGCTGCCGCGGCACTGCTGCGGGCGTGTGCGCTGCTGGCGCCCGAGGCGTTTCCCCTGTACGCCTGCACCCGGGTGCGGCCCGAAGTCCCGCTGCTCGGGGACCTGCTGCGGAACCGGTCCCTGGTCACGCAGGTCCTTCGGTCCTTGACCCTGTACGGGCTGGCCAGGGTCCAGGACGGTTCCGTACAACTGCATCCGCTCACCCAGGCGGTCGTGCAGGCTCAGATGGGAGCGGGTGAACGTGCGGATGCCGCGTTCGCCGCCGAAGCCCTGCTGGTCGCCGCGTCTCCGGCCGACGTGGCGGACCCGGCGAACTGGCCCGCCTGGGCCGCAGTCGTCCCGCACCTGCTCGCCGTGGATCCTGCCGCCCTCGGCGGCGAGGAGGGACGTCGCGCGGCACGCGCAGCCTGTTGGTACCTGATGGATCGCGACCAGGCCGGTACGGCCCTGCCCCGGCTGCACCATCTGCTCGACGTCTGGCGGGAGCAACTCGGTGAAGACCATCCCGACACGCTGTGGACCGCCTCCCATCTGGCCCGGGCCCTGGGCGAGGTCGGTGAGGACGCCCTTGCCCGGGAGCTCGATACGGACGTCCTGTCCAGACGGCGCAGAGTCCTGGGTGCGGACCATCCCGACACCTTGGCCGTGGCCATGAGCCTGGCCGGTCGTCTGACGAAGGCGGGTGAGGTCGGGGCGGCTCGGGAGCTGACCACGGACACCCTCGCCCGGCTGCGCAGAGTGCACGGCGAGGACCATCCCCGGACACTCGAAGCGGCGATGGACCTCGTGGGGATCCTGAGCACCCTGGGCGACTGGGACGAGGCCCGGGTCCTCGGCGAGGAAGCGCTGGTCCGCAGACGCCGCGTGCTCGGAGACGGCCACCCGGACACGCTTGCCTCGGCCTACGCGCTCGTGGACGTGCTGGACGCGCTGGCCGAGTGGGGCGCGGCCCGGGTCCTCGGCGAGGAGACGCTGGCCCTGAGGCGGCGAGTCCTCGGCGACGACCATCCGGACACCGTCGCCTCGACCGACCAGCTCACCAAGGCACTGGCCGCCCTGGGCCTCGGTGAACCCATGCAGACGCTGGAGGCCCTGAGCGACGACCGCCCGGCCTTCCAGTCGTGGCGCCCGAGCGCTTACATACCGAGTTCCGAACGCCCCCTTCGCGGCGCTCACAGAGGGTCGAGCACGGAGGCGTCGGCGCAGGTTGCCGTCGTCGCCGCGTCCCTCTACCCGTCCGGCACCGCCGTCGATCGTTCGAGGGTCCTCATCAGCTCCGACCCCGCCGATCGGTCCTGGGCGGACTGGCTGGCCTGGAGCCTCACCGGATGGGGGCACGACGTCCGGCACGGCGCGGAGCAGACCGTCGAGACGGGGGGCTACGCACTCCAGGTCGAGGACGCGCTCCGGCATGTGGACGTGGTCATCGCCCTTCTCTCACCGCACTACCTGGGATCGCCTTCCTGGGCAGGGTCCGACTGGTCGTCAGGCGAGGTGGCGGCCGCCACCTCCCAGGGCCGCTTCGCGCCCGTGCCGGTGGGGCCGGTCGACGTGGAGGCGCTGCCGGACGTCCTGCGGAAAGCGGTCACCCCAGCCCTCGACGGCCTGGACGCGGAGGCGGCCCGCGAGATGCTGCAGTACCTCCTACGGCGTCCGCGAGACCAGCACATCGAGCCCGTCTATCCCGGCACCGCCCCCGGAAGCGCCCGACAGGCAGCCCTGCTGCAGACCCAGCTGATCGGAACGCTCGCGGATTCGGCGCTGCTCGGGGATGCGACCGCGCGCCGGCTGTGGACCGGGCTCATCGGTGAACTCACCCCGGCGCCTGTGCAGTTCACGGACTACCCCAGCCTTCTTGCCTCGCTCACCGACGTCGTACGCAAGTGCCGCGCGACGACCGGGGGTCTGCCGGCTCTGGTCGAGGCGCTGGAGTTGCTGGATCCCTCGTACTCCGGCCTGGAAGAGGCCCGCCGCCTGGCGGGGGAGATCGAGCTTCTGCCGGACCCTCGATGAGTACGCCGGAGCATGACCCCGTCGAAGAGGACGGTGCCTACTGGTACTTCCTCAGCTACTCGGAACAGAAGGAACACCTCTCTCGGGTGGCTCGATTCCACCGTGATCTGGAGTCCGAGGTCAAAGGCCTCCTGGGGCGGGTCAACGCTGCTGGTGGGTTCATGGACGTGGAAGACATCACGCCGAGTGCGCGCTGGCGTCCAGTCATCTGGAATTCCGCTCGCAAGACCAGGTGCCTGGTCGCCCTCTATTGCACGGACTATTTCCAGAGCGACTGGTGTGCACGGGAATGGGCTGTCGTCAGCCGACGCGTGAACCTTTACGAGGCAGAGGGAGGAAACGCTCACCATGTGATCCCCCTGGCCTGGCGTCGCGGCCGGCAGCGGCGGCCTTCCGGCGTGGACGTCTACCAGTACGTCGAGGGGGCGGTCGGCGGTGTGTACGAGAAGCGCGGGCTGTTCCACCTGGTACCGCCCGACGGGGTTACGGCCGACAAGGAGTACTGGGACATCGTGCACAAGGTGGCCGACCTGATCGAGGCCGCCGTGATGGACCCGCCGATCCCGGTCATCCCGGAAGAGGAAGCCCGGACTGTCGTGCCCCTCTTCGGCCGGAGAATGCTGCGTCCAGTCGACATAGTCGTCAGTTACGCGGAGGTCGGCCCCGATGCCGACTTGGGAATGTGGATGATGTACCACCTCAGGTCGGTCGGCTATGAAGTCGACAAACACGTCCTGTCCCCGACCAGCGACGGCACCATCGACGTCCTACGAAACTCCCTGCGACGCGCTCGAAAAGTGATCCTCGTCCTCTCCGAGCACTACCTCACCACCGGCGACATGAGCGACACCGCCCTGGACGAGGCGATGTCCGACGAGTCGTCCGACTGGCAGCGTCTGTTCCCGGTCGTTCCGCACGCCGGGCCGCAACGTCCGTGGCCCACCAGGCTCGGTGACACCGCCGACGTGCGAATCGGCGGACCTGACGAGGCCGCCTCCCTGGAGACGCTCCTCAGACTCGCCGCCGCCCCGGACGGACGGGCCCAGCGAGCCCCCGCCTACCCCGGTCCGCCCCACGCGGCCCCGCCTCCCACCGTCCCCGGCACCGCGGGCTCTCCCGGCTTCCCGGGGGCGAGCGTCCCGACGGTGAGCGATCTGGTCGACGCACTGGAAAAGGCGGTCTCGGTGAAGGAGCCGACGCTCCGCAGGGTCTGGCTCACCGAGACCGGGCTCGACGTGAGCTCACTGAACCTGGCGTACCCGCCGCGGACGCTGCTGTTCGAGATCGCCCGCGTCTGCCGGGAGCAGACGGGCGGCTACTGGCCCCTCGCCCATGCCCTGCAAAAGCTCGAACCGCACTCCCCCTCGTCCCGCGCCGTACGCGACGCGCTGACGGGCATGACGCTTCCGCCCCCGACGACCGACACCACCACAGGCTGAGGCGACCTCGCTCAACGGACCGGCAGCCGCCCGGAGTTCCCGTCCGCCTCGTCCCACGCCTCACGGGCCGCCGCGATGGCCGGG
The DNA here is from genome assembly GCF_045041015.1 of Streptomyces sp. NBC_00019. Lineage (NCBI taxonomy): Bacteria > Bacillati > Actinomycetota > Actinomycetes > Kitasatosporales > Streptomycetaceae > Streptomyces > Streptomyces sp. NBC_00019. The sequence continues at coordinate 7,798,967 of NZ_CP108302.1, read as the reverse complement.
CGGTGGGCGATCGACCAGTCGGCGAGGGCCTTGACGACGTGGGTGAGGCTGTGGCCGAGGTCGGTGAGTTCGTACTCGACCTGGGGTGGGATCGTCGGGTACACGGTCCGCTTCACCAAGCCGTCGCGCTCCAGACGGCGGACGGTGAGTGTGAGCATCCGCTGGGAGATGTTCCCCGGGATGGCGCGCTGGAGTTCCTTGAACCGCCTTATGCCGGAGGCGAGTTCGACCACGACGTAGACCGACCACTTGTCGCCGAGGCGGTCCAGGACGTCCCGGACGCCGCACTCGTCCTGCGGGGTGTCGCAGACGATCACCGGCTCATCGGGCGCGGTGGGGGTGGTTACCGCGGTGTGCCCTGCTGACATCAATGTGCCTCCTTATGCGAGCGGGCGGTGCTTCCCAATGATGGGAACACACAGCTCAGGAGAGGGAATTCCGATGATTCTGGTGACGGGTGCGGGCGGTGCGCTCGGGCGGCTCGTGGCGGGTGAACTGGCGGGGCGGGGCGATGTCGTCCTCGGTAGCCGTACCCCACGTTCGGCGGGTGAGCGGCGCGTCGACTTCGACGACCCGGGCTCACTCGACTTCACCGGCGTGGACACGTTGTTGCTGATCTCCGCCGGGTACGGGGAGGACGACGTGGTCGTCGCCCGGCACGACGCGGCGATCTCGGCGGCCGAGAAGGCGGAGGTGGGGCACATCGTCTACACCAGCCTCAGCGGCGACGGGGACCACCTTCCCTACGCCCTGGCCCACCGCTGGACCGAACGCCGGCTGCGGCGTTCCGCGTCGGCCTGGACGATTCTGCGCAACGGCCTCTACGCCGAGTTCCTCGCGGACATCGCTGCCCCGGGTCCCGACGGGACGATCGCGGCCCCGCTGGGCGAGGGCCGGCTGGCCGCGGTGGCGCGGGCTGACCTCGCGGCGGTGGCGGCGCGGGTGGTGAGCACACCGCAGGAACATGTGGGGAAGGTGTACGAACTCGTCGGAGAACGGGCTCTGGGAGGTGCGGAGTTGGCCGCGGCGATCGGGGGTGCGTACGCGCCGGCGGCGTTGGGGGCGACGCGCGAGGCGATCATCGCGAGCGGTGTGGCACTGCCCTATCAGGTGCCGATGCTTGTGGGGACGTACTCGGCTGTCGCCGGTGGGTTCCTGGACGGGAGCGGGGTCGAAGGGAGTTCCCTGCGGGGGCTGTTGGGGCGGGCTCCGCAGTCGGCGCTGGAGGTGTATCGAAGAGCGGCGGCGGCAGCGATCGGAAATGTTCGCTAGCCTCCGATCGACCGGGCGTTCGAGGGAGGATCCACGACTGTGAGCACGATCGACACCAGCAAGCCCCATTCGGCCCGCATGTACGACTACTTCCTCGGCGGGAAGGACAACTACCCGGTCGACGTGGCGGCGGCCGAGCAGGTGACCTCGCACTTCCCCGCCGTGAGTCAGATGGCGCGGACCAATCGCGCGTTCATGCACCGGGCCTCCCGGCTGCTGGCCGACCGGGGCGTCCGGCAGTTCCTCGACATCGGCACCGGCATCCCGACCGAGCCGAACCTCCACCAGATAGTCCAGGGAACGGTCCCCGACGCCCGGGTGGTGTACGCGGACAACGACCCGATCGTCCTCCGGCACGCGGAGGCCCTGCTGCACAGCACCCCGGAGGGGAAGACCGCCTACGTCCAGGCCGACGTACGGGAACCGGGCAGGATCCTCGCGGCGGCCCGGGAGACCCTCGACTTCACCCAGCCGATCGCGCTGTCCCTGGTGGCCCTCCTGCACCTGGTCGCGGACGAGGACGAGCCGCTCCGGATCGTGCGGGAACTGGTCGAATCCCTCGCGCCCGGAAGCTACTTGACGCTCTCCCACGCGACCGGGGACTTCGACCCGGAGACCTGGGAGCGGGTCGTGGAGGTGTACCGCAAGGGCGGTACGGCGGCACAGGTGCGCTCGCGCGAGGAGTTCTCCGGATTCTTCACCGGGCTGGAGCTGGTGGACCCGGGTGTCGTGCTCGCGGCCCAGTGGCATCCCGAACTCGGCGCACGGCAGGGCGGCGAGGAGATCCCCCTGTACGTGGGGGTCGGGCACAAGTCCTGACGGACGCGTGATCCGTCGGACCGGGCTGCAGAGCCCCGTCCGACGGTCGGTCGTCTTCCAGGGTTACGACAACTGCGACTGCACCTGCGCCGAGATGAGCTCCAGGTGTTCCAGGTCGTGGAGGTCGAGGACCTGGAGGTAGATACGGCGGGAGCCGATCTCGGCGTAGCGGCCGATCTTGTCGACGACCTCGGCCGGGGACCCGGCGAGGCCGTTGCTCTTCAGCTCGGGTACCTCACGGCCGATCGCGGCGGCGCGGCGGGCGACCTCCTGGTCGTCCTTGCCGACGCAGACGACGAGGGCGTTGGAGTACGTCAGCTCGTCGCCCTTGCGGCCGGCCTCCTGAGCGGCGGCGCGCACCCGGGCGAACTGACGCTCGCTGTCCTCGACCGAACCGAAGGGCATGTTGAACTCGTCGGCGTACTTCGCGGCCAGCGCCGGGGTACGGGACGGACCGTGGCCGCCGACGAGGACGGGGATCTTCGCCTGGGCCGGCTTGGGCAGCGCGGGCGAGTCGGTGAGGTCGTAGTACTCGCCGTGGAAGTCGAAGGTGCTGCCGGCCTCGGTCGCCCAGAGCCCGGTGACGATCTCCAGCTGCTCCTCGAGACGGCCGAACTTCTCCTTCGGGAAGGGGATGCCGTACGCCTTGTGCTCCTCCTCGAACCAGCCCGCGCCCAGTCCCAGTTCGACGCGGCCGCCGGACATCTGGTCGATCTGCGCGACCTGGATGGCGAGCACGCCGGGCAGCCGGAAGGTACCGGCGGTCATCAGCGTGCCGAGGCGGATGCGCTTGGTCTCGCGGGCGAGGCCGGCGAGGGTGATCCAGGCGTCGGTGGGGCCGGGCAGGCCGTCGGCGGAGCCCATCCTCAGATAGTGGTCGGACCGGAAGAAGGCATCGAAGCCAAGGTCCTCGGTGGCCTTGGCGACCGTGAGAAGGGTGTCGTAGGTGGCCCCCTGCTGGGGCTCGGTGAAGATGCGAAGATCCATACCTCCATCCTGCACGCCGTCCCGCCGGTCAACCCCATCCGCCCCTGCCGTCCGTCCCCTGCCCGGTCGGGTGAAATTCCGTCAACGCGGCGCACGGGGGCTGCCCGGGCCAGTGACCCGGCGAAGGTGATGATCGTTGCTCGGGCGGAGCCGGACCGACCGGCGCCCGCGCCGGCCGGTCAGCGCCGGGCGTCACCCGTGTCGGCCTCCCGTGGAGGCCTGGGCCGAGGAGGCCGTCATGTCCGAAGAATCCGTCCCGCAGCAGGGGGCCGGGCCAACCGGTCAGCCGAAGGGGTTGCTGCAGCAGATGGAAGAGCTGATGGCGTCGCTCAACGCGGACCTCTCCGCCCTGGACGCGGATCTGCAGTCGGCGGGGCGGAGTGCGGACGACGCCGAGGGCCGCTGAGGGGAGCGCCGACGTCGCTCACCCCGGGGTCCGGAACCTCTGAGCGCTCACCCCGCCTCCCGTTCCGGTAATGCCTGATCCCGGTCCGCGAGTTTGTTGAGCATCTCCAGGACGCGGTCCCGGGACTCGTCCGCCGCGTCGATCGCCTCCATGCACTGCCAGTAGGTGCCTTCGTCGTCCACGGCGCAGGCGAGGCCGACGAGGGCGATGCCCACCTCGCCGAGCAGGCCGCCGAGGCAGAGCAGAACCTGGCGGGCGTCGCCCAGTTCGGTGAGCTGGGCGGCGCGCAGATCGGCGGTGTCCAGGTCGGGACGGTCCAGGACACCGCAGCCTCTGCCCGCCAGCTCGGTCAACCCCAGTGCCTCGCCGCGGAGTCGGGGAGGGCCGGAGACCGCCAGCCTGCTGCCTATCGCCTGGGCCAGCGCCTGCGCCTGCCACACCTCCGTCAGCACCTGAGGCGCCGCGCCGCTCCCCGCGAGGGCACGCCTGCTCGTCACTATGAGCCGCACCGCGTCCATGCGCTGACCCCGTCCGCCGCCCGAACTCCGTTGTCCACTACCCAGAGTGAGGGTCGGCGGGACGAAAAGCCAGAGGAAGGCGGAAATCTGTGGACAACGAATCGATTTCGGGCCGGATTTTGACTGCGGAGAGTGAAAACGGACCGAGCTGCTCCCTGCGGGCCGGAGCCGACACCCCTACGGAGCCGGAAACCTCCGCTCGTTCCGGTCGATCTTCGCGTCCAGTGCCGCCAACGGATCGATGCCCAACACCTCGCACAGCTGCAGCAGATACGCGAGCACGTCGGCGACCTCGTCCGTGACCCGGTGCGCGGTGTCGGCGTCGTCCATGACGCGGGCCGACTCCTCCGGTGTCAACCACTGGAAGATCTCGACCAGTTCGGAGGCCTCCACGCTGAGCGCGGCGACGAGGTTCTTGGGGGTGTGGAACGGCTGCCAGTCGCGCGCCGCCGCGAACTCGGCCAGCCTGCGCTGCAGTTTCGCCACATCGAGAGGGTCTGTCACGGGTCCAGGTGTACCACCGTGAGCCCCTCGGTCTTCGTGGCCCAGGACGCGTCGGTCGCCGTGCCGAGCAGCCGGATGTGTCCGCGGTCGCACATCCGGGCGGCGAGGCCCAGGAGTTCGTCCCGCTGGCGCGGGTCCAGTCGCCGGTCGAACCCGTCGGCGAGCACGGTGAGCGTCTGCATCGCCGCGGGCACCTCACCGGCGGGGTCGACCTCCAGGACGCCGGGCCCGGTGAAGAGCACGAGGGCGAGCGCGAGGTACCTCAACTCGCCGTCGCCGAGCCGTGCGAGTTCCGTACGGGCACCCTCGCCGCGGTCGAGCACGGCCCGGACCGCGCCGTCGCCGAGAAGTTCGGCGAGGACGTCCGCCACCGGGCCCGCGCATCCGGTGCGCACCGCCGCGACGAACTGCGCGTGGCGGCGGCCGCATTCGGAGCGGGTGCGCCACAGCACGTCGGCGAGGTTGTCGCAGCCGCCGAGGAGGCGCCCGGAGCCGGTGGGCACCGGGGTGCGCATCCGGTCGGGGCGGGGGTCGCAGGCGAACACGGAACGCAGGGCGACGACCGTCTGTTCGGCGGCGGCGAGCACCCGGCGCTGACCGTCGGTCTTGCCGGCCACCCTCAGCGGAAGCAGTGCGGTGCCGAGCCGGTCGTCCGGGAGCGGGGCGCGGGTCACCGGTGCGGAGCCGGCCGTGTGCCAGGCAGCCTGTACGGCCCGTCTCGAGGGGTCGCGCAGCGCCGTCTCCAGCAGGACCTGTCCGCCGACGGTCAGCCGCTCCCCCACGACCCGGAGCTCGGGCTCGGCCTGCACGGCGACGTCGAGCCGGACCGGCCCCTCGGGACCGTCCGTCGTGCACCCGATCCGAAAGCCGCGCCGCCGCTGTGCGTCGGGCCGCGCCCACTCCGGCACACACGCGAGGGGATCGGGAAACACCTCTCCCAGCTCCGCCCCGGCGGCGAGCCGGGCCAGCGCCTCGTACGCCCGCAACGCACTCGACTTGCCGGATCCGCTGGGCCCGACGAGCAGGGTGAGAGGGCCCATCGGAAAGATCGCACGCCTGTGCGAGGCGAAGGCGGACAGCCGCAGCTCGGCGAGGTGGGGGCGACCGGGGTGGTGGCCGGCCGCGACACGGACGCCGGGTGAGCCGGGCAGCGGCGCCGCCGAGCGGTCTCCGGCGGACGCCCCCGGCCGCCGCTCGGCGGACAACTCCGCACGTCTCGCGGCCGACGACCCGCCGGACGTCCCTGGACGCTCCTCGTCACCCCCCGGCCGCCCCTGGGTCGGCACCCGCTGGTCACTGGAAGCCTCCGGAACCGCATCAGCCGCAGAACCCGCCGGCACAGAAGTCACGCACATGTCCGGACCGTAAGCCTCCGGAACAAGGCGAACCGTTCCGCCGGGCGCCGCTTCCTACGATCGGGGGACCGGGGTCAGGCGCTGGGGGCGCCGGCGGTCTCCATCAGGCCGCTGACCTCGGTGCCGGGCGGGGTCAGCAGGAAGACGTTGCGGTCGACGCGGTGCATGCCGCTGGCGAGACCGAAGACGACTCCCGTGCTGAAGTCGAGGACCCGTTTGGCGACCTCGCCCTCCGCCCCGGTCAGGTCGAGCAGCACCGGGATGCCCGCCATCAGGGTCTCGGCGACCTCACGGGCGTCACCGAAGACATTCACCCTCAGCACGACGAAGCGGCGGCGCGGTTCCGTCACCGCTTCGGGCGGCACCCGGTGGTCCACCGCGGACGGCCAGGCATCCCGGCCGCGCAACGGAACGACCTGGGCGAGCCCTTCCCACTGTTCATCGGTGACGTCGTACCTGCTCACCGTTTCCCCCCGGACTCGCTCGCCTTCATTGCCTGCACCGGTCAATTCTTACGCCAAGTCACCCGTTCGGCCCAACAGCGACACGGACCGCGACAGCCCCACCCCCTCACACCGCGCCACGAACCGCTGTGTGTCCGACGTAACTCCTCATGATCAAGCCATGTGACATCGGCGTAATGGGCGATTCGTACGCTCTGGGGGCAAGAACCGACTGCCGAAAGGGCCCCGTGTGACCCCCACCACTCCCACGTCCCAGGTGCGCTCGGTCTGCTCCTACTGCGGAGTGGGCTGCGGCATCGTGCTGGACGTCGGTATGGGGCCCGACGGGCGGCGTACGGTCCTGAAGGCCACCGGTGACAAGGCGCACCCGGCGAACGCGGGGCGGCTGTGCACCAAGGGCGCCACCACGGCCGAGATGCTATCCGCGCCCGGGAGGCTGACCACCGCGCTGGTCCGGGACGACCGCGGTGCGGAGCCGGTGCCGGCGCCCATGGCCGACGCCATCGCCGAGACCGCGCGGCGGCTGCGCGCGATCATCGACGAGCACGGTCCGGACTCGGTCGCCTTCTATGTGTCCGGACAGATGAGCCTCGAGGCCCAGTACCTCACCAACAAGCTCGCCAAGGGGTTCGTCCGCACCAATCAGATCGAGTCGAACTCCCGGCTGTGCATGGCCAGCGCCGGGGCCGGTTACAAGCTGTCGCTGGGCGCCGACGGGCCGCCCGGGTCGTACGAGGACTTCGACCGGGCCGATGCCTTCCTCGTCATCGGGTCGAACATGGCCGACTGCCATCCGATCCTCTTCCTGCGGATGATGGAACGGGTCAAGGCGGGCGCGAAGCTGATCGTCGTCGATCCGCGGCGCACCGCGACGGCCGCCAAAGCCGATCTGTTTCTGCAGGTCAAACCGGGTACCGACCTGGCACTGCTGAATGGTCTGCTGCATCTTCTGGTCGAGGAGGGGCACACCGACCCCGAGTTCGTCGCCGCCCACACCGAGGGCTGGGAGGCGATGCCGGAGTTCCTCGCCGACTACGCGCCCGACGTCGTCGCCGAGATCACGGGGCTGAACGAGGACGACCTTCGCGAGGCCGCCCGGCTCATTGGCTCGGCCGGTGAGTGGATGAGCCTGTGGACCATGGGCCTCAACCAGTCCACGCACGGCACCTGGAACACCAACGCCCTGGTCAACCTGCATCTCGCGACCGGTGCCATCTGCCGTCCCGGCAGCGGGCCCTTCTCCCTCACCGGCCAGCCGAATGCCATGGGCGGGCGCGAGATGGGGTACATGGGGCCCGGTCTCCCCGGTCAGCGGTCCGTCCTCGTCGACTCCGAGAGGGAGTTCATCGAGGATCTCTGGGAGCTGCCGGCGGGCACCGTCCGCAAGGACGGCGTCGGCAAGGGCACCGTCGAGATGTTCCAGAAGATGGCCGACGGCGAGATCAAGGCCTGCTGGATCATCTGCACCAACCCGGTCGCCTCGGTCGCCAACCGCCGTACCGTCATCGAGGGCCTGGAGGCCGCCGAGTTCGTCGTCACCCAGGACGTGTTCGGGGAGACGGAGACCAATGCCTACGCCGACGTCGTGCTCCCCGGGGCGATGTGGACCGAGGGCGAGGGCGTCTTCGTCAACAGCGAGCGCAACCTCACCCTGACCATGCCGGTCGCCGACCCGCCCGGCGAGGCGATGGCGGACTGGCGGATCATCGCGGCCGTCGCACGGGAGATGGGGTACGAGAAGGGGTTCTCGTACGACAGCGCCGAGCAGGTCTTCGAGGAGATCCGACGCGCCTGGAACCCCGTCACGGGGTGGGACCTGCGCGGGGTGACCTACGAGCGGCTGCGGGAGACTCCCGTGCAGTGGCCGGCCGCCGAGGGCGGGCCCGCGCGCAATCCGATCCGCTACGTCAGCGGCGACGAACTGCGCTTTCCCACCGCGAGCGGCCGGGCCGTCTTCCACGCGCGGCCGCACATACCGGCCGCGGAGATGCCGGACGACGACTTCCCCTTCGTGCTGAACACGGGACGGGTCCAGCACCAGTGGCACACGCTGACCAAGACCGGAAGGGTCGCCAAGCTCAACAAGCTGAACCCCGGGCCGTTCGTGGAACTGCACCCCGAGGACGCCGGTGCGCTGGGGATCGCCGAGGGCGACCGGGTGGAGGTGGCCTCGCGGCGGGGGCGGGCGGTGCTGCCCGCTGTGGTGACGGACCGGGTGCGGCCGGGGTGCTGTTTCGCGCCGTTCCACTGGAACGACCTCTTCGGCGAGTACCTGAGCGTCAACGCCGTGACCAGCGACGCGGTGGACCCGATCTCCTTCCAGCCGGAGTTCAAGGTGTGCGCGGTGTCGCTGACCCGGGTCTCCGCCGCTCCCGCACCCGCGCCGGTGCCCGCACCCGCGGTCATCGTCCCCACCTCCGTCACCCCCGGCGCCAACCCCTTCGGCCTCGACCCCGCCCCGCCGCCCGTCCTGACCGCCCAGGAGCGCCTGTACCTGACCGGCTTCCTCGCGGGCATCGACTCCGGCGCCCCCGGCGTCCCGGTGCTGCCGCCGGACGCGCCGTTCAGCCCCGAGCACGCGATGTGGGTCAACGGTGTGCTGGCCGGCATGTACTCGCGGTCGGCTCAGACGCCCCGCACGCAGCCCGGCCGTGAGGTGGTCGTGCTGTGGGCCTCGCAGACCGGGAACGCGGAGGAGTTCGCCGGTGCCGTCGCCGACCGGCTCTCCGCGAGCGGACACCGCCCCCTGCTCGTCGGCATGGACGACACCGACCCCGGCGCGCTGCCCCGGGGCGCCGACCTGCTGCTGGTCACCAGCACCTTCGGTGACGGCGACGCGCCCGACAACGGCTCCGGCTTCTGGGACCGGCTCGCCGCCGAGCAGGCCCCGCGTCTGGACGGGGTCCGCTACTCCGTCCTGGCCTTCGGCGACTCCTCGTACGACGACTTCTGCGGGCACGGGCGACGGCTCGACGACCGCCTCGACGAGCTGGGCGGGGTGCGGCTGGCGCCGCGCACCGACTGCGAGCCGGACTTCGAGCCGTCCGCGGACGCCTGGCTGGACGAGGTGCTCTCCGCACTGGGAAGCGAGACCAGTATCCCGCCCGCCGGCACGACCGAGGCGCCGAAGAAGTCCGCCCGTTCCCCCAGGCCCGCCCCCACCACCGCCCGTCTCGTCGGCAACCGGCTGCTCAGCCTGCCCGGCGCGGGCAAGGAGGTCCGGCGGTTCACCTTCGACACGAGCGGAACCCCGCTGACGTACGAGGCGGGGGACGCGCTCGGCGTGCGACCGGTCAACTCGGCCTCCCTGGTGGAGGAGTGGCTGGCGGTCACCGGGGTCGACGGATCAACCGCCGTGGAAATGGACGGTGTCGGCGACGTCCCCTTCGCCGAGGCCCTGCACCGGCACCTCGACATCACCCGTATCACCCCCGACTTCCTCCGCTTCGTCGGTGAACGCGTCCGTGACGGGCGGGAGTTGAAGAAACTCCTGCGGCCCGACAACAAGGACGGGCTGGCGCAGTGGAGTTGGGGGCGGCAGGCGGTGGACGTGCTCGCCGAGCATCCGGTGCGGGCGGACGCGCGGGACTGGGCGGGCGTCCTCAAGAAGCTTCAGCCGCGCCTGTACTCCATATCCTCCAGTCCCCTCGTCGACGCGAACCTCGTCTCGCTGACGGTGTCCGTCGTGCGGTACGAGAACCTGCACGGCACACCGCGCGGCGGGGTCTGCTCGCCGTTCCTCGCGGACGCCGACGCGGACACCGAGGTACCGGTCTTCGTCCAGGCCTCCCCGCACTTCAGGCCGCCCGCCGACCCGGCGACACCGATGGTGATGGTCGGTCCCGGCACGGGGGTCGCGCCCTTCGTGGGTTTCCTCCAGGAGCGGCGCGCGCTCGGGCACCGGGCCCCCAACTGGCTGTTCTTCGGGGAGCAGCACCGGGCCAGCGACTTCTACTACGAGGAGGAGCTGACCGAGCTGCTCGACGAGGGCACCCTCGCCCGTCTCGACACCGCCTTCTCCCGCGACCAGCGCCGGAAGGTCTACGTCCAGGACCGGATGCGCGAGCACGGCCCCGAGCTGTGGCGCTGGCTCCAGGACGGTGCCCACTTCTATGTGTGCGGTGACGCCTCCCGGATGGCCAAGGACGTGGAGCGGGCGCTGAAGGACATCGCGGTCGCGCACGGCGGGCTGGGCGAGCAGGAGGCGGCGGCGTATGTGAAGCAGTTGGCCGCGGCGAAAAGGTACGTGCGGGACGTCTACTGACAAACCTCGCTTTCTTACCCCTCTCCTACCGGACTCTTCACCTCCTCCGCCACCTCGCTCACCGGGCGCGATTACGGTCCGGTGCCGTGCACTTGGCAGAACTGAAGCCCGTGACACCCGGCCGGCGGACGCAGTCGGCGGTGTCCTCCCCCAGCCCGGAAACCCCCGCGCAGTGGCATCGCGTCCTGACGCTGCTCGCCGATATCAGCCTCCTCATCGGGACACGCGCGGTGTGGACACAGGCGGCCTCGCACCAGGTCGCCGTGGCCGCGGTGATCTCGGTCTGTTACGCCTCGATCCTGGTGTGCGGGGTGCTGGCGCTGGTGGTGCGCCGGACCCGTTCGCTGGCCCGCGTCGACGCTTGCGTCCTGGTGACGGCCGTGGCCCTGACGCTGTGCGCCTGGTCGGTGCTCCACCAGGGCAGTGACGAGGCGCTCCTGACCACGCAGGCCGCCCGGGAACTGGTCGCGGGGCACCCCGTCTACGGTCAGTCGTGGCCCTGGCTCTTCGGTCACGGCGTCGCCCTGACCCCCACGGTGACCGGCGGCTACGACTTCACGTACGGCTATCCGCCGCTCGCCCCGCTGCTGACCGCGCCGCTGCTGTGGCTGGGCCACGGCGGCGCCCCGGCGACGGCGGTGAGCACGGGTGCGCTGGTCGTCGGCGCGGTGGTGCTGTGGCGGATGCTGCCGGTGCCGTGGCGGCCGGCGGCGACCATGGTGTGCCTGGGCTTCGCGATGCTGCCGCAGTACGGCCGGCTCGGCTATCCGGCGATCCTCGCGCTCGCCCTGCTGATGCCGGTGGTGGTGCGCTGGCCGCGGATCGGTCGGGGCGGGCGGCTGGGCGCGGCCGGGGTGGCGCGAGCCGTGTGTCTGGGGGCGGCGTGTGCGGCGCAGCAACTGCCGTGGTTCCTCGCGCCGTTCCTGCTGGCCGGGATCTACGCGGTGCGCCGCGGGGAGCTGGGCGGCCGGGCCGCGGCGCTGGTGGTACTGCGGATCGTCGGGGTCGCCGCCACCGTATGGCTGCTGATCGACACGTATTTCCTCGTGAGCGAGCCGGGCCCCTGGCTCACCGGTGTCGCCCTGCCGCTGACCCAGGGGGCGGTGCTGCACGGCCAGGGCCTGGTGGACGTGTCCGCCTATCTCACCGGTGGCAGCGACCGGCTGGACTGGTACGCGCACGCGAGCATGCTGCTGGCGGCGGGTCTGCTGGCGCTGTTCGTGCTGTTCGTACGGCGGTTGGGGCCCGCTGCGACCGTGCTGCCGTGGTGTGCCTTCTTCCTGGCGACGCGTTCACAGGACGGCTATTACCTGATGATGACGCCGCTGTGGCTGGCGGCGGCCGTCACCGCGCCCGCGTCGGAGTTCGCGGGCGCGTGGCAGCCGGGAGTGCGGCCGCGCTCCCGTCCGGCGCGGATCGCCGTGGCCCTGCTCGTGCTGTCGCCGGCCCTGGTGAGCGCGGCTCTGGCGGTGACGGGCACACCGCCGCTGCGGATGCAGGTCACCGGCTTGCAGCGGGCCAGGCCGGCCGACGGCTCCCGGCTGACGATCCGGGTCACCAACACGGCCGACAGCGCCCTCTCGCCCCACTTCATGCTGACCGTGGGACAGGGCATGAGCCGGTACTGGACGGTCGTCCGGGGGCCGGCCACGCTGCCCGCCCACGGCACGGCACGTTATGAACTCCGGCCGCCCGCCGGGAGGTACGGGCTCCCCCGCGCGGGCGCGCGGATCCGGCTGCGGGCCTTCACCGCCGTACCGCAGACGCTGTCGAGCGTGTACGTCAGGCTGCCGTCCGGGTGAAGCGGAGGCTGGTGGTGACCGTGGTGAGGCGGGCGATCATGCCGAGTTGGTTCCAGCCCATCCCGAACTGATTGCGGTCCACGGAGAATTCGGCGTCCAGGGTGAGGGCGTCGGCGTCCGCGCCGGTGAGGCGGGCGGTGAAGGTCTGGGGGCGGCTGATGCCGCGCGCGGTGAGCTGGCCGATGACGTGGACCTTGTCGCCGTCGCGGAGTTCCGCGCTGCGGATCGCGAAGGTGAGCTCGGGGTGGTTGTCGGCGTCGAAGAAGTCGGGGCCCTTCAGGTGGGTGTCGCGCTTGGGGTTCTTGGTGTCCAGGGACGCGACGGTCAGCGTCAGGGTGCCGACGGCGGATCCGTCGGGGCGGACCTCGCCCTGGCCGGTGACGGCGGTGAAGGCGCCCTTCACGGTGATGAGCCCCCAGATCGACTTGTGCTTGATCGCGACGGTCGAGGCGGCGGTGTCGAGCTGCCACAGGCCGGTTTCCACGGCGACGGTCATGACGGGGTCTCCTTCGTGCTGATGCCCCTGTCCAGGGGTCATCCAAATTTGAATGACCTCAAGCTAGCGGGTCATCCAAATATGAACAACCCCTCTGATTCAAAATTGGACAACAGGTAGACTGGGCGTCATGGCCGATCACTCCGACTGCCCCTCCGCCGCAGGTGGCGGACTCCTGCCCGCAGAGCTGCACGCCTGGATGCTGATGCTGGCCGCCACCGGAGCCGTCGAGCAGGAGCTGCGCTCCGTGGTCAAGGAGCGGCTGGACGTCTCGCACGACGAGTTCCTGGTCCTGTGCCTGCTGGCCGGGAACCCCTCGGAGGGTCTGCGCATGACGCGGATCGCCGAACTCCTGGGCCGCCCCAAGACCCGCCTCACCTACCAGATCGCCTGCCTCCAGCACGCCGGCCTCGTCACCCGCCAATCGGTCTGCGGCGACAAGCGCGGCATCGAGGTCGCCCTCACCGAGAAGGCCCGAGGCCTGCTCAAGGAGGCCTCGGGGGTCCTGGCACAGACGGTCAAGGAGGCGCTGGCCCGGATCATGGGACCCACCCAGCGCCAGGCGATGGGCGCGCTGGTGCCCGACTTCGCCGAGGACGCGGCCCCGGAGTAGTCACCGGCGCGGGGCCTGTTCCCGGATCTCGCCACGGAACGGGCCGGCGCACGGTGAGATGAGGGGATGAGACGAAGACGGATCGTTCTGGCGGCAGCCGGCGTGGCGGCGGTCGCCGCGGTGTCAGGCTGCACCGTGCCGATCGCCGGCGCCACGGGCATCACGGTCGACGCGGACGGGCGGCCGATGGGGGTGCTGATGGTCTGTCACGATCACATCGACGGCGCCACGTTGTACACCGACAGCAAGCCCGCCGACCCGGACGAGAGCAGGTCGGTCGAGGTCGGGAGATGGAGCGGCGACGCGTCCGTGAAGGGATTCGCGACCTGGCCCCTCGACACGGCCGGCGACGGCTGGAGCGTCGACAAACCCCTTCAGTCCCTGAAGAGGAACCGCAGCTACCACCTGTACGGCTGGACCCGCGACAACTCCTGGTCGACCGGCAACGTGACCTTCACCCCCGCGGATCTGGCCACCCTCACCCCCGGCCGGGTCCGCTACTGGAGCGGCGAAGGAGACGCTTACGAGACGGGCTCCGTCGAGGACTTCCGCTCCCGCGCCTGCCAGGGCCGATGACCGTCTCCCGCTGATTGCCCCGCACCGCTCCGGGTACCCGAAGCGCACCTTGTCGCAGGCCACAGCGGAGGAGGGGTCCATGGGCGGGTCGCAGCTGCCCGCTCCCGTCGTACGACGAGGGGCGACCGTCGACGCGAAGTCCCTGGAGGCCGCCCTGCGCGACCGTGTCGACGGCGAGGTCCGTTTCGACGACGGAAGCAGGGCCGCCTACTCCACCGACGCCTCCCACTTCCGGCAGACGCCGATCGGGGTGGTCGTGCCGCACACGCCCGAGGCGGCGGTGCGGGCGGTGGCCGTCGCCCGGGAGCACGACGCGCCCGTGCTGTCGCGGGGCGGGGGGACGAGCCTGGCCGGACAGTGCACCAACACAGCCGTGGTGATCGACTGGTCCAAGTACGGCAACAGGCTGGAGTCCGTGGACACCGAAGCCCGTACCTGTGTCGTCCAGCCCGGCATCGTCCTCGCCGAGCTCAATCGGCAACTCGCCCCGAGCGGGCTGCGGTTCGGCCCCGAACCCGCGACCCACGCCAACTGCACGATCGGCGGCATGATCGGCAACAACTCCTGCGGCGCCACGGCACAGGCGTACGGCAAGGTCGTCGACGGCGTCGCCCGTCTGAAGGTGCTGCTCTACGACGGCACCCGGTTCTGGTGCGGCAGGACGAGCGACGAGGAGTACGCCGAGATCGAGCGGCAAGGTGATCTACGGGCCGCCGTCTACCGGCAGTTGCGCGCCCTGCGCGACACCCACGCCGACGAGATCCGCCGCCGCTACCCCGACATCCCGCGCCGCGTCTCCGGCTACAACCTCGACTCCCTGCTCCCCGAGCACGGCTTCGACGTCGCCGGGCTCCTCGTCGGCAGCGAGTCGACGCTCGGCACCGTCCTGCGGGCGGAGCTGAAGCTGGTGCCGGTGGTGAAGGAACGCGCGCTGGTGGTCCTGGGGTTCCCCGGTATCGACCGGGCCGCCGACGCCGTACCGGAAATCCTGCCGTACGAGCCGATCGCACTGGAGGGCCTCGACTCCTACCTCCTGCACGACGAGCAGCTCAAGCACCTCAACCCGAAGGCGCGCGCCCAACTCCCCGAGAGGCAGGCCTACTTGATGGTGCAGTTCGGCAGCGACACCGTCGAGGAGGCGGACGAGCGGGCGCACCGGATGCTGGACGCGCTCCATGAGTCCGAGCACGACCCGGAGGTCGCCTTCCTCGACGATCCCGCGCACCAGGAGGAGTTGTGGCAGGTGCGGGAGGCCGGGCTCGGGGCCACCGCGCATGTGCCCGACCGGCCGGACACCTTCGAGGGCCGGGAGGACTCGGCGGTGCCGCCCGAGCGGCTGGGCGACTACCTGCGCCGACTGCGGGGCCTGTTCGAGGAGTTCGGCTACCAGAGCGACACGGGGCCGAGGCGGTACAGGACGCGCTCGACCTGTGCCTGGCCTGCAAGGGGTGCAAGAAGGACTGCCCGGCCGATGTCGACATGGCCACCTACAAGGCTGAGTTCCTGTCCCACCACTACAAGGGCCGTTGGTGGCGCAGGCCGCGCGCACATCTGTCCATGGGCTGGCTGCCCCTCCTCGCCCAGACCGTCGGCCGCGCCCGGCTCGGGCCGGTCGTCAACGCCCTCACCCACACGCCGCCGCTGTCGCGGGCGGCCGTCGCGGTCGCGGGCGTCGAGGACCGGGAGGTGCCGCTGTTCGCCGACCGGACACTGCAGCAGTGGTTCGCGGGGCACGAGCCGTACGGCGCCGGCGCCCGCGGCAGCGTCCTGCTCTGGCCGGACACCTTCACCAACCACTTCCACCCGCATGTCGGCCGGGCGGCCGTGCAGGTGCTGGAGCACGCGGGCTGGCGCGTCGAACTGCCCGACGAACCGCTGTGCTGCGGGCTGACCTGGATCTCCACAGGACAACTCGGCGTCGCCGAGCGGGTGTTGGGCCGTACCGTGCGCCGGCTGGCCGGGCATCTGCGCGAAGGCGGCCTCGTGGTCGGCCTGGAACCGAGCTGCACGGCCGTGTTCCGCTCGGACGCGGGCGACCTGTTCCCCGGCGACCCGGACGTACGGCGACTGCGCGCACAGACCGTCACCCTCGCCGAGCTGCTCACCGCGCACTCCCCCGGCTACGAGCCGCCCCAGGTGCCGGACCGCTCCGCGCGGGCGCTCGCCCAGGTGCACTGTCACCAGCACGCGGTCCTGGGCTGGGACGCCGACCGCGAGCTGCTCCGCCGCGCCGGGGTGGACGCCGAGCGGCTGGACTCCGGCTGCTGCGGACTCGCCGGGAACTTCGGCTTCGAGCCCGGGCATCTCGACGTCAGCGAGGCATGCGCGGAGCGGGTACTGCTGCCGCGTCTGCGGGAGGCGGACGCGGGCACGGCGTACTGGCCGACGGGTTCAGCTGCCGCACACAGATCCACGAGTTCGACAGCGGGGGCCATGAGGCGGTGCATCTGGCGGAGCTGCTGGCCTGTGGACTGCCCGGGCCGGCCGGCAGTGCGTACGGAGTCGCCCCCGACGCCCGGCCGACGGCTCCAGGACGCCGGGTGCAGAGCATGACGCTTGCGGCCGTGGGGCTGGCCGCGGCAGGGGCAGCGGCGGGAGCCGTACGCCGGTCGCGACGCTGAGGGCGAGGGCAGGCGGGAGACCACGCAAGGTGAACGCACGGCAACACGACACCGCACAGAGTTGGAACGAATCCATTTCTTGAACCATTCGTGTTTATGGGGGTAGGTTGACCCCCATGACTTCACCGCAGCCTCCGACCACCGCAGGGGATCTGCGGGGGGCCGGCCTGCGGGTGACGGCCGCCCGCGTCGCGCTTCTGGAGACCGTCCGCGCCGGTGACCACCTCGGGGTCGACGCCCTGACCTCCGGGGTCCGGGACCGGGTCGGCCACATATCAGTACAAGCCGTCTACGACGCCCTCCACGCGCTCACCGCGGCGGGACTCGTCCGCCGTATCGAGCCACCGGGCAGCCCCGCCCGGTACGAGGGCCGGGTCGGCGACAACCACCACCACCTGGTCTGCCGGGAATGCGCGGCTGTCGTCGACGTCGACTGCGCGGTCGGGCACGCGCCCTGTCTGACCGCTTCGGACGACCGGGGCTTCGCCATCGACGAGGCCGAGGTCATCTACTGGGGCCTGTGCCCCTCCTGTTCCACCGCCCGCAAGGCTTGAGCACCAAACCCCGGAAGGAATTACCCCTCATGTCCGAGAACAACGCCGCTGAAGGTAAATGCCCGGTCGCGCACGAGCGCGCCGCACACCCCACCCAGGGCGGCGGAAACCGGCAGTGGTGGCCGGAGCGACTCAACCTGAAGATCCTCGCGAAGGACCCGGTCGTCGCGAACCCGCTCGGTGCGGAGTTCGACTACGCCGAGGCGTTCGGCAATCTCGACCTGGCTGCCGTCAAGCAGGACATCGCCGAGATCCTGACCACCTCGCAGGACTGGTGGCCGGCGGACTTCGGCAACTACGGCCCGCTGATGATCCGGATGGCCTGGCACAGCGCCGGCACCTACCGCATCAGCGACGGCCGTGGCGGTGGCGGCCGTGGCCAGCAGCGCTTCGCGCCGCTGAACAGCTGGCCGGACAACGGCAACCTGGACAAGGCCCGCCGTCTGCTGTGGCCGGTGAAGAAGAAGTACGGCCAGTCCATCTCCTGGGCCGACCTCATGATCCTCACCGGCAACGTCGCCCTGGAGACGATGGGCTTCGAGACCTTCGGCTTCGCCGGCGGCCGCGCCGATGTCTGGGAGGCCGACGAGGACGTGTACTGGGGTCCCGAGACCACCTGGCTCGACGACCAGCGCTACACCGGCGACCGTGAGCTGGAGAGCCCGCTCGGCGCCGTTCAGATGGGCCTCATCTACGTCAACCCGGAGGGCCCCAACGGCAACCCGGACCCGATCGCCGCGGCCCGCGACATCCGCGAGACGTTCCGCCGTATGGCGATGAACGACGAGGAGACCGTCGCCCTCATCGCCGGTGGTCACACCTTCGGCAAGACCCACGGCGCCGGCCCGGCGGACAACGTCGGCGCCGACCCCGAGGCCGCCCCGATCGAGGCCCAGGGCCTCGGCTGGGCCAGCACCCACGGCACCGGCAAGGGCGGCGACGCCATCACCTCCGGTCTCGAGGTCACCTGGACCACCAAGCCCACCCAGTGGAGCAACGACTTCTTCGACATCCTCTTCGGCTACGAGTGGGAGCTGACCCAGTCCCCCGCCGGCGCCAACCAGTGGGTGGCCAAGGACGCTCAGGCGATCATCCCCGACGCCCACAGCGACTCCAAGAAGCTGCCCACGATGCTCACCACCGACCTCTCGCTGCGCTTCGACCCAATCTACGGTGAGATCTCCAAGCGCTTCCACGAGAACCCGGACCAGTTCGCGGACGCCTTCGCCCGCGCCTGGTACAAGCTGACCCACCGTGACCTGGGCCCGAAGTCCCTGTACCTCGGCCCGGAGGTCCCGGCGGAGACCCTGCTGTGGCAGGACCCGCTGCCGCAGGCCGAGGGCGAGGCCATCGACGCCGCCGATGTCACGGCCCTCAAGGCCAAGCTCCTCGACTCGGGTCTGACCGTCTCGCAGCTGGTGTCGACCGCGTGGGCGTCCGCGTCCACCTTCCGCAGCAGCGACAAGCGCGGCGGCGCCAACGGTGCTCGTATCCGTCTGCAGCCGCAGGCCGGCTGGGAGGTCAACCAGCCCGACGAGCTGGCCCAGGTCCTGCGTGTCCTGGAGGGCGTCCAGTCGGAGTTCAACTCCGGCGCCAAGAAGGTCTCCCTGGCCGACCTGATCGTCCTCGGCGGTGCCGCCGCGGTCGAGAAGGCCGCCAAGGACGCCGGTCACGCCGTCGAGGTGCCGTTCACCCCGGGCCGTGTCGACGCGACCGAGGAGCACACGGACACCGAGTCGTTCGCCGCCCTCGAGCCGACCGCGGACGGCTTCCGCAACTACCAGGGCAAGGGCAACCGCCTCCCGGCCGAGTACCTGCTGCTCGACAAGGCGAACCTGCTCGGCCTGAGCGCCCCCGAGCTGACCGCCCTCGTCGGTGGTCTGCGCGTCCTCGGCGCCAACCACGGCGGGACGTCCCTCGGTGTCCTCACCGAGACCCCCGGTGTCCTCACCAACGACTTCTTCGTCAACCTGCTCGACCTGGGTACGGAGTGGAAGTCGACCTCCGAGGACCAGAACCACTTCGAGGCCCGTGACGCCTCGGGCGCGGTCAAGTGGACCGGTACGCGTGCCGACCTCGTCTTCGGCTCGAACTCCGAACTCCGCGCGCTCGCCGAGGTCTACGCGAGCGACGACGCGAAGGAGAAGTTCGTGAAGGACTTCGTCGCGGCGTGGGTCAAGGTGTCCAACGCGGACCGCTTCGACCTGGTCTGAGCCCGATCCGAGCCTGATCCGATCACCGGGACGCCCCGGCCGGCCCTCACGGGTCGGCCGGGGCGTTCCCCGTTTCTCCGCAGGTGGGCCGCGCCCTCGTACAATTTGACTCCGAACGATCAAAGGAGCGTGCCTGTGCCCGGCCAGCGGTCCATCACCGAAGCGGAGAAACTGGCGGCGGCGAAGCTCGGGGGAATCCCGATCCACCGCGATCAGATGGCGGTGGTCGCCAACATCCACCGCGCCGCCTCGGCGGTACGTCAGCACCTGGAGAACTCCGTGCTGCGCGGCGCCGACCTCACCTGGACGGCGTTCGTCGTGCTGTGGGTGGTGTGGGTGTGGGGCGAGTCGGAGACCCGGCATGTCGCGGAGGAGGCGGGCATCTCCAAGGGGACGCTCACCGGGGTCTCGCGCACGCTGGAGGGGCGCGGGCTGCTGAAGCGGGCCGGTCATCCGTCCGACGGTCGCCTGGTGCTGCTCAGCCTCACCGAGGAGGGCGAGGCGCTGATGCGGCGGCTGTTCCCCGCCTTCAACGAGGAGGAGGCCTTCGTCGCCTCCCGCCTCACCGGCGAGGAGTGCCGCGACCTCGCCGACGGCCTGCGTCAGGTGGTGCTCCAGGTCGAGGAGAACGGCGAGGAACGCCGCCTGGAACTCCTCGACGGCGCGGAACCGGCGCCGAGGCGGAGCGGACGGCGAGCGAAAGGCTGAGCCACTGCGCCACTCGGCCACTCGCCGCGGCTAATGGCTGAGCCACTCCGCCCCCCAGCCTCTCCACCACCTCACGCCGCCGTGTACCCCAACTGCCGCCGCATATAAGGCGTCATCAGCGTCTTCGCCTTCGCCAGCACCGACGTCCGTCCTCCCAGCACCGCGCTCTCCCCGCCCGGCACCGGCAGCAGGGTCATGCCGTCGGCTGCCCCGAACGGGACGATGAGCGGGGTGCGGTGGATGGGCTTGTAGAAGCGGGGTTCCTTGCGGTGCTTGCCGGAACTCTGGAGATGGGCGCGGATGTTGTGGAACGCCAGGTCCGCCTGGGCCAGCGCGACGGGGGTGATCTTCAGCTCCGTGGCGTCGTTGACGTCGCCGACCGCGAAGACGTCCGGACGCCCGTCGACCCGGAGCGTGCGGTCGACCTTGACGTGTCCGGAGTGGTTCAGCCAGTCGCCGTGGCCGCCCAGCCGTAGCCAGAGCGTGTTGGGTGTGGTGCCGGTGGCCCAGAAGGAGAGGTCGGCCTCCATGACGTTGCCGTGCGCGTCGCGATAGGTGCCGAAGTCGAAGCCGGGCGACATGAAGGAGTTCAGCCGCACGTCCACGTCATGCGCCTCCAGCCAGGCCAGCGCCTTGCGCCCGGCCCGCTCACTGCCCGTGCCGTGCAGCAGCGCCGACCCGGAGTGGGCCAGGGTGACGCGGGCGTCCGGCCGGGCCAGCCGTATCTCCGCGCTGAGCTCCACGCCGGAGGGCCCGCCGCCGACCACGAGGACGTGCCCGGCACGGGCGACTGCCTGCTGATGCCCGGCGAAGGCCTTCACCGCCTCGTCCGGGGTGGTGCCGTTGAAGCGGGCCGGTTCGGGATAGTCGGCGCCGGTGGCGATCACCACCACGTCGTACGGCAGCCGCTCCCCCGTCGCCAGGACGACCTGCCGGGCCTCCGTGTCGATGCGCAGCGCCTTGCCCAGCACCACCCGGCCGCTGTTCAGCAGCCGGTCGTACGGGATGAACGGCGTCACCGACCACTCCGGCCGGATCCCGGCGCGCAGTGAGGCGATGCGGTGGAAGAAGACCTCCTTGCGGTCCACCAGCGTGACCCGCGCCGTGCCGTCCAGCTTTTTCGCCAGGCGGACTCCCGCGTAGCCGCCGCCGATCACCACTACGTCGCCGTCGCTCACACGACTCTCCTGTGCCTGTGGGGGGAAGTGAGCAGCGCGGCGCGTGGGCTCCGTCGCCCCCACTCGACTGGCGAAGAGCCTATCGCTTGAACTTTAAAGCTAACGGGTGAGGTATGTGTGCGTTCCGTGAAACGACGCGCTACCGCAGTGCTGCGACGAACTCCCCCAACCGGGCGATCCCTTCGCGCAGTTCCCCGGCGGAGGCCGCGTACGACAGGCGTACGTGCGTCTCCGCCGTGCCCACCCCGAAGTCCCGGCCCGGAGTGAGCGCGACGTGCGCCTCCTGGAGCGCTCTGGCGCAGAACTCCCACGAGGTGAGCCCGGTGCCGCTGACGTCGAAGTAGACGTAGAACGCCCCGTCGGGCGGCACGGGCACCGGCAGTCCGAGCTGTGCCAGGCCGTCGAGGACGAGCGCGCGCCGGCGCCCGAACTCGGCTCGGCGCTCCTCGCAGACGGCGAGGGAGTCGGGGGTGAAACAGGCGAGAGCGGCGTGCTGGGCGGGGGTCGAGGCGCACAGGAAGTAGTTCTGGGCCAGGCGTTCCAGCGCCGGTACGAGGATCTCCGGGACGACGCACCAGCCGAGCCGCCAGCCGGTCATGCCGAAGTACTTCGAGAAACTGTTGATGACGACGGCGTCGGGGTCGAACGACAGCGCGCTGCGCGGCGGCCGGTCCTGGTCGTCGTGGTCGCCGAGGTCGAGGTAGATCTCGTCGACGATCCGCCACGCGTCCCGCTCTCGGGCGAGGTCGCACAGCGCGGCGAGTTCACCCTCCGGGACCGAGGTGCCGGTCGGGTTGGACGGGGTGGCGACCATGATCCCGCGCGTGCTGTCCGTCCAGTGCGACCGCACGGAGTCCGCGTCCAGCTGGAAGCGGGAGGCCGCGCTGGTCGGGACGAGCGTGACCCGGGCGCCGAAGCTCTCCATGATCTGCCGGTTGCAGGGGTACGACGGGTCGCCGATCAGCACCTCGTCCCCGGCGTCGACGAGCGCGGCCGCGCCCAGCACCAGGGCGGCCGAGGCCCCGGCGGTCACGACGACACGGCCCGGGTCGACGTCGACGCCGTGCCGCTCCCCGTAGAACCCCGCGATCGCCTGCCGCAGGGACGGCATCCCGAGCGCCTCGGTGTAGCTCATGGGCCGCCCGTCCATGGCCGTCCGCATCGCCTCGACGACGGCAGGGGGTGCGCCGAAGTCGGGCTCCCCGAGGCTGAGCTTGACGACATGGTGGCCCTGGGCTTCCAGGGCGGCGGCATGCTTGCCGAACTCCATGGCGTAGAACGGGGCGACGGACTGGGCCCGCTGCGAGATCCGCATGCGGCGACCTCCGGCTCGACGAGGGACGGAACGCCCTCGACCCTAAGCGGTCACGAAGGGGGCGGGCCCGCGGGCCCGCCCCCTGACTGCCGTGCGACCGTCGGGCCCGATGTTCAGGCCCTGGCGTACTCCCAGCCGCCGCAGTCGTACGGGGTGCCGCTGGACCCGTCCTGGAGGCAGGCGCGGATCTGGAGGGTGGTGCCCTCCGGGAAGGACAGGTTCCAGTCGTGGGAGACGGCGTAGCCGTAGCCGTTGTAGTACGAGTGGGTGGCGGAGCTCGAGTTGTAGCGCCACTGGGCGGCCGTGCCGTGGCCGTCCTTGTCCATGTCGAGGGCGGTGAGGATTTCGCCGTCCTCGGCGAAGTACGTCATCGCGGTCACCTCGGACGAGATGATGGAGTTGGAGGCCTCGAAGACATTGCCGGCGGCCTGGGCCGGGGCGATGCCCAGGGCGAGCGCCGACGCGGAGGCCGCGGCGATCCCGAGAACGGTCGTCAGTCGGCGATGGGGCTTGCGCAAGACAGCGTTCCTCTCTTCGAACAACTGGTCGCGCCCGAACCTACCTCAGGGCAAAGGAAGTTGATCCTGAATTTCCGTGCCACCGGGCTAGGCGTCGGGCAGCGACGCCGCGAGGTGCTCCCACGCCGCGTGCACCTGTTCCCCCACGATCCCGAACTGTGTGACGACCGCGGCGCAGCGGCCGTCCGCGTCGTCTAGTTCGAGCGCCGAGGTCGGGCCGTGGGCCGCCGTGGAGCGGACGAGCCGGCAGGCCCGGACGCCCGCGAGGTCGATCTCCACCGAGCTCTGCGCGATCGCCGCGAACACGCGCCCGCCGGTGGTCCGGTCGGTGACGTGGACCGGGCCGGCGCATGCCTGCATGGCCGAGGGGGCGAACACCGCGACGCCGATCGGCAGCCCGACGGAGCAGACGTGGTCCAGCACCGCGGGCACGACATCGACGTCGATCTCCCGGTGCTCGCCCCGATACCGGTTGAACGCCGCGCGCCGGGCCGGCCCGCCGTCCGCGAGGATCGCGTCGAGCTGGGCGAGCTGATCGCCGTTCTCCCAGGCCGATACGTCACGGACCCGGGAAGGTGTCACGGCCGTCGACCCGGCGTGGACCGTGGGGGCGAGCCCGGCCAGCAGCCGGTCCCCGTCGGAGAGCAGCCGCCCCTCGTGCACGATCCGGCCCTGCGCGTCGAGCAGGCGCACGGCGACCGAGCCCTCGTCCCGCGCGACCACGGCCGTGTCCACACCGGCCGCGTCCAGACGCAGCGCGATCTCGCCCGGGTGCACGGCGAAGGCGTCGCCGCGCAGGCTCGGGACCGCGTAGCTGCCGGCCTGGTCGATGCGCGCGACAGGCCCTCCGGTGACGGCCTGGACGTACTGGAAGAGCGTCAGGCAGCGCGCCAGTTCCGGCATGCGTGGGTCGATCAGCCGAGCGCTGGTGTTGCGCCCGGGGCAGCTGCCCTCGAACGCGCAACCGTGCTGGTCCGTCATGCTCAGTACACGTCCCGTACGTAGCGCTTGGCCCGGCGCAGCTCCGCGAGGTACTCCGCGGCGTCGTCCTCCCCGCGTCCGCGCTGCTCGGCGATGACGCCCAGCAGGGCCGTCTCCACGTCCTTCGCCATGCGGGAGGCGTCGCCGCAGACGTAGAAGTGCGCGCCCTCCTCCAGCCACGCGTAGAGCTCCCGTGACCGCTCCCGCATCCGCGTCTGTACATAGATCTTCTCGGCCTGGTCGCGCGAGAAGGCGAGGTCCAACTCGGTGAGCACACCGCGCTTCTGGAGCTCGGTCAGCTCGTCCTCGTAGACGAAGTCGGTCTCGCGGTGCTGGTCGCCGAAGAACAGCCAGTTCCGTCCGGAGGCGCCGCGCGCGGCCCGCTCGTGGAGGAAGCCTCGGAAGGGGGCGATGCCCGTGCCGGGGCCGATCATGATCACGGGCGAGTCGTCGTCCGCCGGGACGCTGAAGGAGGCGTTCGGCTGGAGGTAGATGCCCACGGTCGAGTCCGCACCGACCCGATCCGCCAGATACGTCGACGCCACCCCCTCGTACCTGTCGTACCGCACGGACGCGACGGTGAGGTGGATGCTGCCCGGGTGGGCCAGCGGACTCGACGAGATCGAGTACTGGCGTGCCTGCAACGGCCGGAGGAACGGGAGCAGTTCGGCGAGGCCGGGTGCGGTCGGACCGGCGTCCCGGAGCAGGTCGAGCAGGTCCCGGCCCCAGAGCCAGGAGTCGAGGTCGCTGCGGTCGCCGTGGGCGACGACCGAGGCCAGCTCGCTTGAGGGCGCCCGCTCGACCAGGTCGGCGATCAGCTCCTTCGACGGCGTGCGGATCTCCCGTTCCGTGCGCAGGAGTTCGGCGGTCTCCTGGTCGCCGCTCGCGCCCAGGTGCTCCAGCAGCGCTCCGACCAGTGCGTCGTCGTTCACCGGTACGACGGCCAGCGCGTCGCCCGCCTCGTAGGTGATGCCGCTGTCGCCGAGGTCGAACTCGTAGTGGCGGATCTCCTTCGCGCTGTGCGGGGCGGACAGGAGCCGGTTGGTGGCGAGCCGGGACTGATACGGGGTGCGCTTGTTCCACTGGGAGCGGGGCTTCTTCGGTGCCTCCGCGGCGCCCGTGCCCTTCGCGCCGGTCTCGGCGGCGACCAGGTCGAGCACCGCCGTCGTCCACTCCCCCGCGGGCTCCTCGAAGTCGACGTCGCAGTCCACGCGTTCGTGCAGCCGGGTCGCCCCGAGCTGCTCCAGACGTGTGTCGATGAGCTTCGCGGCCTGGCAGAAGTCGTCGTAGCCGCGGTCGCCGAGCCCGAGGACCGAGTAGCGCACGCCCTCCAGGCGCGGGGCCGTGTCGGACTGGAGCGCCTCCCAGAACAGCCCGGCGTTGTCGGGCATCTCGCCCTCGCCGTACGTCGAGGTGACGACGATGACGTGGGACATCGCGGCGAGCGCCTCGGGGGTGACGTCGTCGAGGGCGGTGGCCCGGCCGCCGAGGCCGCGGGCGCGGGCACCGGCGACGATGTCGTCGGCCACGAGTTCGGCGTTGCCGGTCTGGGTGCCGATCAGTACGTCGATGGTCGCCGCGGGCGCGTCGGCGCCGGCACTGTCCCGGCGTCCGGCGGCCGCGATGCCGGCGATGAACCCGGCGAGCCAGGACTCCTGCTGGGCGGAGAAGGGCGCGTCGGCCGGGATGAGGGTTCCGGTCGGGGGCATGACGGTCATGCGGTCACCGCCTCGGTCGGGGCCTGCGGGGCGCGGCGGGAGGCGATGTCCTCCAGCGCGGCGTTCGCGAGCAGTTCGTCGAACCGGGCGGCGCGGACGCGACCGGCGTTCTTGGTGGTCTGGTGGATGATCCAGCCGTAGGTGCCGGGGGCGTCCACGCTGAGGTTGTTGCGCTGCTTGAGCGCGCGCTTGTAGTCGTCGAGGCGCTTGATCGCG
Organism: Streptomyces sp. NBC_00019; assembly: GCF_045041015.1. Taxonomy (NCBI): domain Bacteria; kingdom Bacillati; phylum Actinomycetota; class Actinomycetes; order Kitasatosporales; family Streptomycetaceae; genus Streptomyces; species Streptomyces sp. NBC_00019. The sequence goes on along the minus strand of NZ_CP108302.1, from coordinate 7,772,869 downwards.
ATGAGGGTGGCGAGTTCGCCGTCGTCGAAGCGGTCCAGCGTGCCGCGCAGGTACTTCACCACGCGCTGCTTGACGAAGAAGTCCTCGGTGAGCACGAGGTTGCGCACGGCTTCGGCGATGCGCGGGTCCTCCGGGCCACTCGCGCCCGGCACCCGCTGGAGCGCGAGGTCCTGCGCGACGCCGAGCACCGTGTACGAGGACAGCAGCGAGAACATGTCGTCGCTGCCCTGGTCGCCGAAGGCCGGGGCCCGGCCGTCGAGCACGGTGCGGCGGTCGCGGTAGTCGACCTTGAACGCGCGGAGCTTGTCGGTCGCGATGGAGGTCGCCAGCTCGTCGAGGAGCTGGGACCGGGTCGCCGCGGCGAGGATCTCCGTGGAGTCCTGGTAGAGGAGCAGCGCGCGGGGCATCCCGCAGTACACGTGCTGCCGCTCGGAGTCCCAGTCGTGCAGGAGCCGGGCCGCCAGGTCGGAGCCAGTGGCCTCGACATGCCAGGCCAGCAGCAGTCGTACGGCCTCCTCGTGGAAGGCACCGCGCGCGGTGTCCGTCACCGGGAACACCAGCAGCGAGTCGGCGCTCACCCGTCCGGCCAGCTCGCCCGAGGGGTCGTACTGGTACAGGAACCCGCCGCTCATGCCGTTGCCGAGGCCCTTGCCGAAGCCGCCGAGGTTGAGCACGGTGCCGCCGGTCATGTACTCGCAGCCGAAGTCGCCGACGCCCTCGACGACCGCGGTCGCGCCGGAGTTGCGCACGGCGAACCGGTCACCGGCCTCGCCCTGCACGAACGTCCGCCCGCCGGTCGCGCCGAACAGCGCGAAGTTGCCGATGAGCACGTTGCCGCCGCGTTCGGCGCTGCCGCCGCCGGGAGCTCGGACGATGATCCGGCCGCCGCTCTGGCTCTTGCCGACGCCGTCGTTGGCGGTGCCGGTGTGTTCGAGGGTGATGCCGTCGTTGCAGAAGACGCCGTACGACTGACCGGCGGACCCCGTGGTGCGGATGCGGACCGCGTCGTCGACGAGGCGACGGCGGCCGCGGTCGTCGGTGGTGACGGCGGGTACATCCGAGGCGCTCTCATGGTTGAGCAGCCGCTCGATGTCGATGCTCAGCTGTCCGCCCACCGACTTGTCGCTGTTGCCGAGGCGGATGCCCTCGACGAGCAGGGACGGCTCGCGCCGGTCGAGGAGCGCCGCCCGCACCCGCTCGATGAGGGCGTCGTCGGTGGTGAAGTCCTTCTCCAGGTACTCCGGGTCCGCCACGACCTTCTCGGGCACGCTCGCCAGCAGCCGGCGCACGTCGAGACGTCCGACGCTCGCGGGGTGGTCCAGAAGCTGGAGCAGGTCCGTGCGGCCCCGGGCCTCGCGGAGGGACCGCAGACCGAGGCGGGCGAGGATCTGCCGTACGTCGTGGGCGATGTTGAGCAGGTACTGGGCCAGCGCGCGCGGGTCGCCCTCGAAGACCTCGGGGTTCGTGGTGAGTCCGGCGGGACACTTCACGTTGCAGTTCTTCGCCATGACACAGCCGAGCATCATCAGCGCGGTCGTGCCGAACTCGAAGCTGTCGGCGCCGAGAAGGGCCGAGGTGACGACGTCGCCGCCGGTCTGGTGCGCGCCGGAGCAGCGCAGGACGACCTTCTGCCGGAGCCCGTTCGCGACGAGCGCCTGGTGCACCTCGGCGACACCGATCTCCGCCGAACGGCCCGCGTACTTGAGGCTGGTGACGGCCGCGGCGCCGGTGCCGCCGGTGTTCCCGGCGACGTTGATGACGTCCGCGCCGGCCTTGGCGACGCCGACCGCGATGGTGCCGATGCCCTCCGAGGACACCAGCTTGACGATGACCCGGACCCGGGCGGCCTTGCAGTCGTGGATGAGCTGCGCTAGGTCCTCGATGGAGTACGTGTCGTGGTGCGGCGGCGGGGAGATCAGCTCGATGCCCGGGGTGCCGCCGCGCGCGGCCGCGATGTCGACGGTGACCTTCGGCGCGGGCAGCTGGCCGCCCTCGCCGGGCTTCGCGCCCTGTCCGATCTTGATCTCCAGCTCTTCGAGCATCGGGTCGGCGAGATAGCCCGCCCAGATGCCGAACCGGCCGGAAGCGAACTGCTTGATCCGGGAGCCGCGGATGGTGCCGTACCGGGTGTGGTGCTCGCCGCCCTCACCGCTGTTCGACATGCCGCCGACCATGTTCGTGCCGTGCGCGACGGCTTCGTGCGCGGTGGCCACGAGCGCGCCGTGGCTCATGGCGCCGGAGGCGAGGGACCGGGTGATCTCGTGCGCGGGCTGGACCTCGTCGAGCGGGACGCTGTCGGGGGCGCTGTCGCTGTCGAGGAGGGCCAGGAGGCGGGCTTCGGTGCCGACGGCGGTGACCTCGATGCCGTCGGCGCCCACAGCGAGGGTCTCGGCCTCGCCCAGGTGCGCGAGCCCCTCGGCGAGGGCGGTGTGGCGGTCCAGGTCCGGTGCGGCGAGGCGCAGTCGGAAGGTGCCCTGTTCCGTACGGGAGACGGCGATGCCCCGGACCGTGACGCTCGCGTTCCCGTCCGTCGAGAACCGGCCCAGCTCCCGGGCGAAGTCCTCGGCCGTACGCAGTCCGGTGACGTCGGCGGGCAGCGCGAGCACGTCCCGCAGCGCGGCCGGGCGGCGCGAGCGCTCCTCGTGCGTGGTCCGCAGGAAGGCGCGGTACCCGGGGGTGATCCGGAACGCGTCGATCTCGGCGTCGCTGAGCGCGTCGTACCCGGTGTTGCGGTACGCGGCGTCGGTGATGCCGAACGCGTCGTCGAGCTGGCCGAGGGTGAGCAGCCGGAGCGCGTCGGAGTCCTCGGGCTTCCCGAACTCCGGCCGCTCCTCGACCATGTCGCCGAAGCCGCGCACGGCCGTGACACCGAAGGAGTGTCCGGCGCCGTCCGACCGCTCCTTGAACAGCCCGAGCAGCGGGATCTGCTGCTCGCCCTGGACCGCACGGGCGCGCTCGTGCCAGTCCGTGGCGGCCTGCGCGATCCGGGCGAACCCGACACCGCCGACCGGAGCGTCCATGTGCGGGAAGGTCCGGGCGAAGACGTCGTCGCGGGTGTCGAGGTAGTTCGGTTCGAAGAACTCGCCGCCGATGTAGCTCTCGGCGGTGCACAGGCCGACCCGGCCCATGGTCTTGGCGAGGGACTTCTCGGCCGCCTTGCGGAACTTCGCCAGCGCCCGGTCGGTCGCGGTGATCTCACCGGCGGGGGCGGGCGCGCTCGGGAACTTCTCCTCGGCGCGCAGCCGCGCGCTGAGGCTGTAGACGGCGGAGGCGCCGAAGCCGAGCGCGGTCGCCACGTGGTGCGAGGACGCCAGCTGGCCGCTCTCCGCGACGAGCGAGACGCGCAGTCGCAGCCCGGTCTCGATGAGCCGCTGGTTGACGGCGGCGACGGCGAGGATGACGGGCAGCGGCGCGCGCGTCGAGGAGACGGCCCGGTCGGTGAGGACGGCGATGCCGCCCCCTTCGGACGCGAACCGCTCGACGTCGTCGCAGAGTTGGTGGAGCGCGGTCCGCAGGGCGTCGGCGTTGGCGGTCTCGTCCCCGGCCACCGGCTCGTAGAGCATGGCGAACCGCTCCAGCGGCACGATCCGCTGGTCCCGCAGCCGGACCATGTCGAGGTGCCCGAGCACGGGCGAGGACACGACGAGCTGGCGGCCGCCGCTGTGCAGGGTCCCGTCGGGCTTGGGGCCGAGCGCGACCCGCATGCTCATGCCGTCGGCCTCGCGGATGCTGTCCAGCGGCGGGTTGGTCACCTGGGCGAAGCGCTGCGAGAAGTACTTCGCCATGCCGCCCTCGGTGTCGCTGAGCGCGTTGATGGCGTTGCCGTAGCCCATCGCCGAGATCCGCTCCGACCCGTCGGCGAGCATCGGGTCGAGCATGAACCGGAAGCTCTCCTGGTTCAGCGAGTACGCCACGTACCGTCCGGCGAGGGTGAGGTCGCCGTCGTAGCCGAGCGTCGTGGTGCCGCGGTAGTAGTCGGGGGCGGGCAGGTCGTCGAGGTTCACCCGGGCGGAGGTGAGCAGGTCGCTGTAGGGGCGGCGCGCGGCGAGGGCGTCCAGCACCTCGCGGGTGCGCAGCCGGCGTCCGGTGCGGTGGTCGACGACGAGCATGCCGCCGGCCTCGATACGGCCCCGGTGCACGACCTCGTCGTCGGGGAAGGCGACCTGACCGGCCTCCGAGGCCACCATCAGGTACTCGGCGGTCTCGACGGTGCGCAGCGGACGCAGCCCGAGCCGGTCGAGGCGGGCGCCGACGACGTCGCCGTCGCTGAAGATGAGGGCGGCGGGGCCGTCGTTCTTCTCCTCGTACAGGGAGAAGTACTCGAGCATGTCCCTGGTGGCCGCGGGCAGCGTGCGGTCGTTCTCCCAGGCGGGCGGCATGAGGGACACGACGGCCTCGACGAGGTCCAGGCCGTCGTCGAACACGCGGCTCTGGAGGGTCTGGTCGAGCCGGCTGGAGTCGGACTGCCCCGGCGGGCGCACGATGCTCCGGGTCCGGGCCCGCGCGAGGGCCTCGTCGCTGAGGCGGTTCTTGCGGTCGGTGTTGAGCTCGCCGTTGTGCGCCATGAGCCGGAAGGGCTGGGCCATGGTCGGGTGCGGCTCGGTGTTGGTGGAGAACCGGGTGTGGAAGTAGAGCGAGCGCACGGAGTGCCGGGGGTCGACGAGGTCGCGGAAGTACCCGATGACCTCTCCGGAGTTGAGCCGCCCCTTGAGCACCTGGGTGCGGGCGCTGAGCGACAGCACGTACAGCCCCGCGTACGTCGTCCCGTCGGCATAGGCCACGGCCTCCACGGCGAGCAGGGCACGGTTGGCGGCCGAGTCGACGCCTTCGCGCTCCCAGCTCTCGGGCGCCCGGAACACCCACTGCACGATGGGCAGTTGGTACTGCTCGGCGGCGGGGCGGGCAACGGTGTGGTCAACGGGTACGTCGCGGACGAGGAGTACGTCGAAGCCCTGCTCGGCGATGCTCCGGCCCACGAGGTCGATGGCCGCGGCGCGGCGTTCGTCGTCGGCCGGCACGAAGCAGTTGGCGACGCCGAAGTGCCCGGCGCGCAGTTCCTCGCCGGTGATCGCGCCGAAGAACTCCACCGACAGGTCCACGTTCACGCCTGCGCCGTCCCCGACGCCCTCGGCGGACTTGCCGCCGCGGTGCGGGATGGTGCGGAGCGCTTCGTCGCCCTTGCGGATGACGTCATGGCTCGGTGTCCCGTCGAGCCGGGTGATGAAGCCGACGCCGCAGTCGCTGTGGTCGAGGGCAGGGTCGTAGAGACCGAAGGTGCTGTGATTCAAAGGGGCGTCCTGGGAGCAGCGAGTTCCGGCATCGGACGGCCAGGCTGCGTCGGTGAAGCGCTCGCCGCGGGCGGGGCCGGTGTTCCGGCCAGGGCCCTGAGTGGTGCGATTGTGAACGGTAAGGCTTACCTAACTTCTGCGCAAGTGTGCATCCTGCACATATGTCGGAGCCTCGTCCACGTCCCACGATCGTATGCGAAACGCGCCCGAATCCGCCGAGGCGTCCGCAGGATGGTCCTCGACGCCCCCTCGAAGCCCGACCGCCGTCGTCGACTCCTCCGGTGGCCAGCAGCACGCACAGCACGGCGAACACCGCCGCGCGCAGGCTACGCACCCCCAGGGACGCACTCATGCCACCCGATGCTGCCATGCGACCGAAGCCTCCCCCGCACCGCCCGTACCCGAGCGCCACCGCGGAGACCGGCCTACCGCAGGTTCGCCCCGTGTCTCACCGCGCCGCCGCCTCGGGTTCGTCCGTCGCGGACGGGTGGACGTATCTGTCCTCGCCGAACGGGGTGAACCACGAACCGAACGCGATGGGCGCGCCGCCGAGCCCGACCCCCACCGCGGACTCGTCGATCCCGTCCGTCGCGCCGTCGTAGAGCCACTCGTGGTCCATGTCCTCGTAGACGTTCCCGGCGAACGCGTCGAGAGCGGCCGACACCTCGTCGTCGAGCAGCCCGTACAGCTCCAGGGTCACGACGGCCTGGCTCAGGAGGAACCGCAGGGCGAGTTCCTCGGCGACACAGCTGAGCCGCTCGAAGCTCCCGTCGGTGAAGCGGGTGGTCATGGCGATCACCGTCACCAGGAAGCGGCGGGCGAAGCGGGCGTCGTACCGGAGCGCGTACCGGTCGGGCAGGCGCTCCAAGTGCCACAGAGGGCCCTCGCATTCCGCGACGGTGGCGTCCTCCTGCGTCAGGACCTGCACGTCCTCGAACAGCTCGTCCACCAGGACGTCGATCGCATGGACCAACGCACCGGCGGCGAGTGCGGCGCCTGCCGGCGAAACGGCGAACTCGTCATCGCCGTGCACCGTCCCGTCGACTTCCTCACCGGGCACACCGAACACGGCCGGTGGAAATGACCGCAGTTCAGCCGCCACCCCCAGCATCCGGCTCCGCACCGCGGCGGCTTTCGCCTCGCCGTCGTGCGCCTCCTCGGCACCTTCCGGTGTGGGACTCCCGGCGTGCCGCGCCTTGCGGGTGGCGGGATCGTCGGGCGGGGCATCGGGACCTTCGGCCGCGTCGAGGCTCTTCCTCGCCAGATCCTGGTGCAGCTCCACCTCGCATCGCTCGATCGTCCAGTCCGCCAACAGCTCGGACCGCTCCAGCAGTTCGTCCACGAGCGCCCGCACCGAGTCCTCGGCGAACTCCAGCGCCGCAGCGTCCACGATCACCTTCAGAAGCGCGCCACCGGGGTGGACGGCCACGATGGTGTCCAGCAGCTCGACTGCCACGCCGTCGGGCCCCTCGATCGCCCGGACGGAATCGAATCCGTCCTCGACGAGCGCCACGGCCCCGGCACGCTGAAGCGGGTCCATCTCCGGAGTGCCCTCCGGGATGCAGGTGTCCACTGTCACTACGTACGTCACAGGACCGAGCCTTACAGGAAAGCACCGTTCGCGCGACGCATTGGACCTGTCCGCGAGACGAACTCGGTCCGTGTGTCCGGCGAGGACCGCGACGCACCGTCCGTCACACCAGACGCCTGATCTCTCCGCGCACCCGGTAGAAGCCGCCCGAGGAGGAGTGCAACGCGTCCACCACATAGCGTGCGCCGGGCTGGCGTATCGCACGGGGGAACTGGACGTTCCAACTCGGCTCATAGCCCTCGGAGACCACATGCACACGCACTCGGCCTCCGTGCTCGACGCACTCCACGACGACTCCGCTCCCCGCCGCGGACACGGCGCTGACCGTGGCGACGGAGGCGGCGGTGGTCAGCGGTGCGTACGTCGGCAGGGCAGCCGCCAGTTTGACGTCCGCGGCGACCGGGACGGTACCCGACTGAGCGGCGTTGATCGCGGCCTCGCTCGCGTCGATGCAGGCGAGCGAGCCGTCCGTGGAGACGATGTACAGCCTCTCGTCGTGGTACTGCATGGAGAGCGCCGAGCCACCACCCGTGCCGAGCTTCCACAACCGGGCGCCGTCGGCGGTGAAGCAGTAGACGGAGGAGGCGGAGTCACCCGCGAAGACATACCGCCCGCCGGGGGAGGTGGCGCACGAGTACACCGCGGCATCGCACTGGTAGGAGGCCTCGACCCACCCCGAGGACTTCGCGAGCCGCTGCACGACCCGCCGCCCCGTCCCGGCGTAGACCGCGTCCTCCTCCTGCCAACCGAAGAGCACATTGCCGCTGGTCGCGGTGTGCCAGAGCTGGCCGGTGCCGTCCGCCGCGTAGGCCGTCACACCGGCGCTGTGCCCGTGGTACACGGCACGGTCGTCGGCCCGCACCATCCACCCTTGCTCCCCGGAGGAGTTGCGCGACCACTGGAGCTCGTCCTCGTGGTCGATGACCGTCAGGCCGCCGTTGCGGTCGGAGACGTTCAGCACGCCCGCGTGGATGTCCAGCCAGAAGATGTCCACCTCGGCCGCGATCTCGTAGGCGGCGAACGGCACCTTCGCCGAGAGGTCGTACACCCGGCCGTCGTCACAGCCCGCGTAGATCCAGAAGTCGTCCGCCACCAGGCACTTCACACCGTCGGGCAGGGAGTAGTGAGCCAGCACCTCACCGTCATGGCTCAGGTTGTACACACTGCCGTGCTGGTTGCCGACCCAGCAGCGGTCCTCGTCCACATGGATTCCGAACGCCGACGCGCCCGTACGGAACCGCCACAGCACCGGGGCGGTCGCCCGCGCCGTGGACGGAGCGGACGTCACCTGACGGCGCGTCACGGCCCGCGCCGCACGCTGCCCTTGCACAGCCGGCGCGTACCCCTTCCGCACCTTCTCGGCGATCTTCTTCGCCGCCGCCGCGTTCGCCTTCTCCACAGTCGGGAACGCGGAGGTCTGACGCTGCCCGTCCACACCGATCCGCCCGTACCGCACGGAGACGGTGGTCCCCTCGACGGTCACCTCATAGAACTTGTGGGCACCGCCGCTCTCCTGAGACAGCTCCAGATACGTCGTGCTCCCCGACTGTCGTCCCTGCGCAGCGGACACAGCACACCCCTCCCCAAGACCCCGGTCGACCGCGACGGCCGATCCCCAGTGATTCCAAAGTAGAGGTCACCACTGACAACGCCGCCCGCGACCGGATCCGGAGAGGGGAGGGCTTCCAGGACCGCGGTTCAGCGCCCCTTGGCGGCAGGCTCCAGAATCGCCACGCACTCCATGTGATGAGTCATCGGAAACAGATCGAACACCCGCAACGACCGCACCCGGTACCCCCCGTCCCGGAAGTACCCCAGGTCCCGGGCCAGCGCGGCGGGATCGCATGCGACGTACGCGATCCGCCGCGCCCCCAGCGCCGACATGTGCTCGACCGTCTTGCGTCCCGCCCCCGCGCGCGGCGGGTCCAGGACGATCAGGTCGACCTCGGTGATCCCGGTGCGCGGGAGGACGGACTCGACCTTGCCCTGTTCGATGCGGACGCGGTCGAAGGCGGCGAGGTTGTGCCGGGCGTCCTCCACCGCGCGCTTGCCGGACTCGATGCCGAGGACGGCGCCCTTGTCGCCGAGCCGGTCGGCGAGGGCGCCCGCGAACAGGCCCACACCGCAGTACAGGTCCAGCGCCATGTCGCCCTTGCGCGGCAGCAGGCCCTGCATGACCGCCGTGACCAACGTGTCGGCGGCCATCGGGTGGACCTGCCAGAAGCCGCCGCTGCCCACCCGGTGGGTACGGCCGTCGGCCCGCTCACGCACGAAGGCACGGCCGTGGACCCGGTGGATGCCGCCGTCGTGCTCCTCGACGCGCATGACGGAGACGGGCTTGTCGAGCTCCACGAGGGGGAGGCGGGCGCCCGGACGGGGTTCAAGGATCACCATGCGGTCCTGCGAACCCGTCGCGGCGATCGCCTCCACCGACGCCATCCCGGACCAGTCACGGTCCTCGATGCCCAGCTCGCTGACGCCCGGCGCCGCGATCATGCAGTGCTCGATCGGCTCGACTTCGTGCGAGCGGTGGCGGCGCAGCCCCGCGTTGCCGTCGGCGTCCACCGCGTACTGCACCCGGGTCCGCCACTGCGGCACCTGGCCCGCCGGGAGCTTGTCGCCCTCGGCCGGCAGCACGGTGCCGTCCCAGCCGGCCTCCTCGGGCGTGAGCCCCGCGAGCCGCTGCAGCTGCTCGGCGACGACCTCGCCCTTGAGCCGGCGCTGGGCCCCCGGCTTGGCGTGCTGCCAGTCGCAGCCGCCGCAGCGGCCGGGCCCCGCGTAGGGACAGGGCGCCTCGATACGGTCCTTGGAGGCTTCCAGGACCTCGACGGCGTCCGCGCGCAGGAACCGGGCGCCCTCCTCGCCGTCGGTCACCCGGGCCACGACCCGCTCACCGGGCAGCGTGTGCCGGACGAACAGCACCTGGCCGTCTGACGTACGAGCGATGCAGTGCCCGCCGTGCGCGACGGGGCCCACCTCGACCTCGTAGTCGACCCCCACCAGTGATTTCTTCGGTTCTGCCTGCATGGCGGGGAGACTCCACAACGATCGAGTGAGGGATGGACCACGGGCCGGGCCCACGGGATGGGCCGACAACAACCCACCACTCTACTTCGGCGTCGACGCCTCCTTCGCCCGCTCCTCCGCCGGCCCCCGCCGCACCGCACCCGGCGCGTTCCAGTCCTGCCGCTTGCGGGCCCGCTTCTTCGCCGCCTCCGACGACTGCAACTGGTACGGCACCGAGGTCACCATGACCCCGGGCGTGAACAGCAGCCGGCCCTTGAGCCGCAGCGCGCTCTGGTTGTGCAGCAGATGCTCGTACCAGTGGCCGACCACGTACTCGGGGATGATCACGGACACCGCGTCACGCGGCGACTCCTTGCGCAGCCCCTTCACGTACTCGATGACCGGCCGCGTGATCTCGCGGTACGGCGAGTCCAGCACCTTCAGCGGTACGTCGATCCCGCGCCGCTCCCACTCCTCGCGCAGCGCCTTGGTCTCCGCCGGGTCGACGTTGACACTCAGGGCTTCCAGCGTGTCCGAGCGCATCAGCTTGGCGTACGCCAGGGCCCGCAGCGTGGGGCGGTGGATCTTCGAGATGAGGACGACGGAGTGGACGCGGGAGGGTCGTACGCTGTCGTCGCTCGGGCCCTCGGGGGCCGCGATCTCCTCGGCCACCCGGTCGTAGTGCTTACGGATCGCCGACATCGTCGCGTAGAAGATCACCATGCCGAGCAGGGCGACCCAGGCGCCGTGCGTGAACTTGGTGACCAGGACGACGATCAGCACCAGGCCGGTGAAGAAGGCACCGAAGGTGTTGATGGCACGGGAGCGGACCATGTGGCGGCGCTTGGCCGGGTCCTTCTCGGTGGCCAGATGGCGGTTCCAGTGCCGGACCATGCCGGTCTGGCTGAGCGTGAAGGACACGAACACGCCGACGATGTACAGCTGGATCAGGCGCGTCGAGTCGGCGCCGTAGATCCACACCAGCAGTCCGGCGGCGCCGGCCAGGAGCACGATGCCGTTCGAGAACGCGAGGCGGTCGCCGCGGGTGTGCAGCTGGCGCGGGAGGTAGCGGTCCTGGGCGAGGATCGAGCCGAGCAGCGGGAAGCCGTTGTACGCCGTGTTCGCGGCGAGGAACAGCACCAGCGCGGTGGCCGCGGCCAGGACGATGAACAGGAAGCTGCCCTTGCCGAAGACGGCCTCGGCGACCTGGGAGATCACCGGGTTCTGGACGTAGTCGGAGCCGAGGGCGGCGCCGTCCTTCAGCAGGTCCACGGCCGGGTTCTCGGCCATGCGGACCTTGGTCACCATGGCCAGCGCGATGATGCCGCAGAACATGGTGACGGCGAGCAGACCCATCGCCGCGAGCGTGCTGGCGGCGTTCTTCGACTTGGGCTTGCGGAAGGCCGGGACGCCGTTGGAGATCGCCTCGACGCCGGTGAGGGCGGCACACCCGGAGGAGAAGGCGCGCAGCAGGAGGAAGACCAGGGCGAAGCCCGCCAGGCCCTGGTGTTCGGCCTTGATCTCGTACGACGCCGTCGGCGCCCGCATGGTCTCGTCGAGGATTAGTCCGCGGAACGCCCCCCACGCGATCATGATGAAGACGCCCACGACGAAGACGTACGTCGGGATCGCGAACAGCGAGCCGGACTCCTTCACGCCCCGCAGGTTCATCAGGGTGAGCAGGACGATCACGGCGGTCGCGCAGAGCACCTTGTGCTCGACGACGAAGGGCACCGCGGAGCCGAGGTTCTCGATGCCGGAGGAGATCGAGACGGCGACGGTCAGGACGTAGTCGACGAGCAGGGCGCTGGCGACGGTGAGGCCGGCCTTGGGGCCGAGGTTGGTGTTGGCGACCTCGTAGTCACCGCCCCCGCTCGGATAGGCGTGGACGTTCTGTCGGTAGGAGGCGACCACCGTGAACATCAGCACCACGACCGCTACGGCGATCCAGGGGCTGAAGTGGTAGGCCGACACACCCGCGATGGACAGGACCAGCAGCACCTCGCCAGGCGCGTACGCCACGGAGGACAGCGGGTCGGAGGCGAAGACGGGGAGGGCGATGCGCTTCGGCAGGAGCGTTTCCCCCAGCCGGTCACTGCGCAGTGCGCGCCCGATCAGAATCCGTTTGGGCACGTCGGTCAGTTTGGACACGACAGAACATCGTAGGCGTTCGAACGGGTGCCCAACCACCCGCCACCCCGCTTCTGCCCTCCGGGTGAAAACACGAGGCGTCCCGGCTGCGGATTCCGCAGGTGGCCGGATGCGCATGCCTATATGACAAAAACCCGCCTGCCGCCCGGGCAGTACCTGCCTCTCGACGCCCCCTGGAGGTCCCATGCACGCCACCGCAGAGCTGATCGGTGCCGCCGCCACCCTCGTCGGCCTCGGAATCCTGACATTGGCGAGTGTCCGCAGCATCAGCCGCCGCTGATCGTCCCGATCCCCGGGACAACCGTGCACAGGGGTGCCGCCGCCCTACCGTGCGTGTGTAGCTTGGGCGACGGTCTGAGACCCTGATGGGGCTGAGCAGTATCTCTTGACACCGGAAGGACGGTCGTGCACATCGTCATCATGGGCTGCGGCAGAGTGGGTTCCGCTCTCGCCCAGACCCTGGAGCAACAGGGGCACACGGTCGCCGTGATCGACCAGGACCCCACCGCCTTCCGACGACTGGGCTCCGGATTCGGAGGCCGGCGTGTCACCGGAGTCGGCTTCGACCAGGACACCCTGCGCGAAGCGGGCATCGAGGAGGCCGGCGCCTTCGCCGCCGTCTCCAGCGGTGACAACTCCAACATCATCGCCGCCCGGGTGGCCCGCGAGATGTTCGGTATCGAGAACGTCGCGGCCCGGATCTACGACCCCCGCCGCGCCGAGGTCTACCAGCGCCTGGGCATCCCGACGGTGGCCACGGTCCGCTGGACGGCTGACCAGATGCTGCGCCGGCTGCTGCCCTCGGGTGCCGAGCCGCTGTGGCGCGACCCCACCGGTGGCGTCCAGCTGGCCGAGGTGCACACCTCCGCCTCCTGGGTGGGCCAGCGGATCAGCCGGCTCCAGGAGGAGACGGGCGTCCGCGTGGCGTTCCTGACCCGCCTCGGCGAGGCGATCCTGCCCAGCTCGCAGACGGTGTTGCAGGAGGGCGACCTGGTGCACGTGATGATGCGCACCGACGAGGTCGACAAGGTCGAGGCGTCCTTCGCCAAGGGTCCCGAAGAAGAAGGCGGTCACTGATGAGGGTCGCCATTGCCGGTGCCGGTGCGGTGGGCCGCTCGATCGCGGGCGAACTGCTGGAGAACGGCCACGAGGTCCTGCTCGTCGACAAGGCGCCGACCGCCATCTCGGTCGAGCGCGTCCCCCAGGCGGAGTGGCTGCTGGCCGACGCCTGCGAGATCACGTCCCTGGACGAGGCGGCGCTGCAGCGCTGCAACGTGGTGATCGCCGCGACGGGCGACGACAAGGTGAACCTGGTCGTCTCGCTGCTCGCGAAGACGGAGTACGGCGTCCCGCGCGTCGTCGCCCGGGTCAACAACCCGAAGAACGAGTGGCTCTTCAACGAGTCCTGGGGCGTGGACGTCGCCGTCTCCACCCCGCGTCTGATGTCGGCCCTGGTCGAGGAGGCGGTGAGCGTCGGCGATCTGGTCCGGCTGCTCCGCTTCAGCCACGGTGACGCCAACCTCGTCGAGCTGACCCTGCCCGAGGAGTCGGCCCTGGCCGGCACCCAGGTCGGCGACGTCGAGTGGCCGCAGGACACGTCCCTGGTGACGATCATCCGCGGCACCCGTGTCCTCACCCCGACCCCGGACGACTCCCTGGAGGCCGGCGACGAACTCCTCTTCGTGGCCGCCCCGGCCCGCGAGGAGCAGCTGGAGGACCTGCTGTCGGTGCGTCGCGAGGACGCGACGAGCTGAGGTTTTCAGGCAGTACGACGACGGAGGGCGCCCTGACTGCTCAGGGCGCCCTCCGCGCATTCAGCCTGTCCGGCGTGGCACAGCCCCCAGGGACGGGAATGGGAAGGGGCGGCGGGGCGAAATCAGCCCGAGGCCCGCTCAGACCCAGCCGCGGCCTTCCGCTCCTCCTCCGCCTTCTCGGCCGCCTCCATCTCCGCGAACACATCGATGGGCGCCGGCGCCTTCGCCAGGAACACCCACGTCAGCCACACGGCCAGCAGGAACGGCGGGATCTTCAGCGCGACCAGCACCCAGCCCAGCTGTGCCGTGTCGGCCCACCAGTACAGCGGGAAGAGGATGGCGCACTTGGCGAGCAGGATCGCGCCCCACGCGTAACTGGCCTTGGCGTACGCCTTCTTGCGGCCCGGGTTGCGGGTGCGCCAGGAGAGGTTCTCCTTGAAGACCGGGCCGAGGATCAGACCGATCAGCGGGACCCCGCACAGCGTGGTGATGATGTAGGCCAGGCCCAGGCCCAGCGTGTAGAGCATGCCGGGCAGGTAGAAGTCCTTGGCGTTGCCCGTCATCATCGCGAAGACGACACCGAAGGCGACGCCGAAGACACCGCTGAAGGCGTGCTTGACGGTGTCCTTGGTCACCAGGCGGACCACGACCAGGGTCAGCGACACCGCGAGCGCGGCGATCGCGGACATGTGGAGGTCCTTGTTGATCGTGTAGATCGTGACGAAGAGGAGGCCCGGCAGCACCGTCTCCACCATGCCCCGCAGGCCTCCGAAGGCCTCGAACAGCGCGGCCTCGGTCACCGCCCGGGCGTCGTGCTGCTCAGTGTCTTCGGTCGGCTTGTCGAGCGACGTCACCGGCTACTCCCTACCGAGGGGTCTCAGTTCGTATTTCGGGTTGAACAGCACCCGGCGGCCCCGGCTCATCGAGATCCGGCCCGATGCGATCAGCTTGCGCCCCGGTTCGATCCCCACGATGGAGCGCCTGCCGAGCCACACCACGTCCAGTGCGGCGGAGCCGTCGAACAGCTCGGCCTCCAGCGCGGGGACACCGGCTCTCGGGCGCAGCGTGACCGTGCGCAAGGTACCAGTAACGGTCACGATCTGTCGGTCGTGGCAGTCACCGATCTTGATGCAGCCTGCGGTCTCGGCGTCCTCCCGCAGCTCCTCCGACTCCAGGTCCTCCTGGGACGAGGAGAGCCTGTCGAGCATGCGCCGGAACCGGCCCACCGGCTTTTCGGAACGCGGAACAGCACTCATATGTGAAGCGTACCGGGGTGCACTGACACGTTCGTACCCGCCGTACTAGCCCTCGAACCGATAGCCCATCCCCGGCTCCGTGATGAAGTGCTTGGGATGCGAGGGGTCCGCCTCCAGCTTCCTGCGCAGTTGGGCCATGTAGACCCGCAGGTAGTTCGTCTCGGTTCCGTACGAGGGTCCCCACACCTCCTGGAGCAGCTGTTTCTGGCTGACCAGACGACCGGTGTTGCGCACCAGCACCTCCAGCAGATGCCACTCCGTGGGGGTCAGGCGTACGTCCTTGCCGGCCCGGTTGACCTTCTTCGCGGCGAGGTCCACGGTGAACTCGTCGGTCTCCACCGTCGTCACGTCGTCCTCGCCCGGTCCGACCGGCTCGGCCCGCCGGACCGCCGCCCGCAGCCGGGCCAGCAGCTCGTCCATGCCGAAGGGCTTGGTGACGTAGTCGTCGGCGCCCGCGTCGAGGGCCTCGACCTTCTCGTCGGAGGAGTGCCGGGCGGACAGCACCAGGATCGGCACCCGGGTCCAGCCGCGCAGGCCCCGGATCACCTCGACGCCGTCCATGTCGGGCAGGCCCAGGTCGAGGACGACCACGTCGGGGTGGCGGGCGGCGGCCAGCTCGAGGGCGGTGGCACCGTCGTGGGCCGCGTCGACCTCGTACTTGCGGGCCTTGAGGTTGATCACGAGGGCGCGCACGATCTGCGGCTCGTCTTCGATCACGAGCACCCGGGTCATGTGGCCTGCCTTTCGGGTTGTACGACCAGTTGTGGCTCAGGCTGCGATCCTGCCGCCCTGAGCGTGAGGACCATCGTCAGGCCGCCGCCCGGCGTGTCCTCGGCGGTCAGCGTGCCGCTCATCGCCTCGGCGAAGCCACGGGCCACCGCGAGGCCCAGCCCGACCCCGGCGCCGCGCGGGGCGTCGCCGTACCGCTGGAAGGGCGCGAAGATGCGCTCCTTGGCCTCGTCGGGGACGCCGGGGCCACGGTCGACCACCCGGACCTCGACCCGGTCGGCGATGGCGCTGGCGGACACCAGGACGGCCGCGCCGGGCGGGCTGTACTTGACGGCGTTCTCGACGAGGTTGGCCACGGACCGCTCCAGCAGCCCCGGGTCCACGGCGACCATGGGCAGCGTCTCGGGAATGTCCAGCTCCACGCTGTCCTCGGGCACCCCGCCCAGCGCCATGGGGACGACCTCGTCGAGGTCGATCTCCCGGATCAGCGGGGTGACGGTGCCGGTCTGGAGCCGGGACATGTCGAGGAGGTTCCCGACGAGGTGGTCGAGCCGGTCGGCCCCTTCCTCGATGCCCTCCAGCAACTCCGCCTGATCCTCCTCGGACCACGCCACGTCATCGGACCGCAGGGAGGACACCGCCGCCTTGATCCCGGCCAGCGGCGTCCGCAGATCATGGCTCACTGCGGCCAGCAGTGCCGTGCGGATCCGGTTGCCCTCCGCCAGCGTGCGGGCCTGGTCGGCCTCCTCCTGGAGCCGCCGCCGATCCAGCGCGACGGCCGCCTGCGCGGCGAAGGCGGCCAGCACCCGGCGGTCCTCCGCGGGCAGCACCCGCCCGGTCAGTGCGAGGGCCATGTGGTCGCCGACCGGCACGTCCACGTCCGCGTCCTCCGGCCGCTCCACCGGGCGCCCGAGCCCGGCCCGGCCCGCGCAGGTCCACGGTTCGACATCGCTCACGCGCTCCAGCAGGGCCGCCGACTCCATGGCGAAGGTCTCCCGGACCCGCTCCAGAAGCTCCTCCAGACCGGTCTCGCCGCGCAGCACGTTGCCCGCGAGGAAGGAGAGGATCTCCGACTCGGCCCGCAGCCGCGCCGC
This sequence comes from Streptomyces sp. NBC_00019, assembly GCF_045041015.1. Classification (NCBI taxonomy): domain Bacteria; kingdom Bacillati; phylum Actinomycetota; class Actinomycetes; order Kitasatosporales; family Streptomycetaceae; genus Streptomyces; species Streptomyces sp. NBC_00019. Next base: position 7,756,000 of record NZ_CP108302.1, on the reverse strand, counting down.
CTGGTGAGTACGCCGGGCCGCGAGGTCGACCACCGAGGAGACCGAGACACCGACGCCGACGAAGATCGCGATGGCGACGATGTTCTTGGGGTCGGCGATGGTCCAGTGGTGCAGGGGCGGTGTGTAGAAGTAGTTCAGCAGCAGGGAGCCGACCGCGGCCGAGGCCAGCGCGGGCGCCAGTCCGCCGAGCAGGGCGGCCGCGACCGTCACGGTCAGGAACAGCAGCATGTCGTTGGCCAGGCCGAGGTCGACGGTGTTGAGCAGCACGGCCAGGACCGGCGGGCCGGCCACCCCGACCGCCCAGCCCCAGATGATCCGGGCCCGCCCGAGCCGCGCGCCCCGGGCGACGGGCAGTCCGCGCCCCTTGGCGACCTCGTCGTGGGTGACGATGTGGACGTCCAGGTCGGGTCCGGACTCGCGGGCGACCGTGGCGCCGACGCCGGGGCCGAAGACGTACTGCCAGGTCTTGCGGCGAGAGGACCCGAGGACGATCTGGGTGGCGTTGGCGCCGCGTGCGAAGTCGAGCAGCGCCGCGGGTATGTCGTCGCCGACGACGTGGTGGAAGGTGCCGCCGAGGTCCTCGACGAGGGTGCGCTGGACAGCGAGTTCCTTGGGCGAGGCGGCGGTGAGTCCGTCGCTGCGGGCTATGTACACGGCCAGCACTTCCCCGCCGGCGCCCTTCTCCGCCAGCCGTGCGGCCCGCCGGATCAGCGTCCGGCCCTCCGGACCGCCGGTCAGCCCGACCACGATCCGCTCGCGCGAACCCCAGATCTTCGACACCCGGTGCTCACTGCGGTACTGCTTGAGGTACTCGTCGACCCGGTCCGCCACCCACAGCAGCGCCAGCTCCCGCAAAGCGGTGAGGTTCCCGGGCCGGAAGTAGTTCGACAGCGCCGCGTCGACCTTGTCGGACCGGTAGACGTTGCCGTGCGCCATCCGCCTGCGCAGCGCCTGCGGCGACATGTCGACAAGCTCGATCTGATCCGCCCGCCGCACCACCTCGTCCGGCACGGTCTCGCGCTGCCGCACCCCGGTGATCGACTCGACGACGTCCCCCAGCGACTCCAGATGCTGGATGTTGACGGTCGACACCACGTCGATCCCGGCCGCGAGGAGCTCCTCCACGTCCTGCCACCGCTTGGCGTTGCGGGAGCCGGGGACGTTGGTGTGGGCGAGTTCGTCCACCAGGGCGACGGCGGGGGCGCGGAGCAGTACGGCGTCCACGTCCATCTCGGTGAAGGCGCTCCCCCGGTACGCCAGCTCCCGGCGCGGGATCCGCTCCAGGCCGTGCAGCATCACCTCGGTGCGGGGCCGACCGTGGTGCTCGACGAACGCCACCACGCAGTCGGTGCCCCGCTCGATCCTGCGGTGCCCCTCGGACAGCATCGCGTACGTCTTGCCGACGCCCGGTGCCGCACCGAGGTAGATCCGAAGCCTGCCGCGTCCCATGGGTCCCATTGTCTTCCGGTCATTACTGCCTGCGCAGCGTCGACCTTACGGCCAGCAATTGCGGCAAATGGGACGGAGGGGTGCCGCCGGGGTCGTCTTTGACGCAACCCTTACGGCACACCCGCGACGGCTGGACCTCCACGGTCTCCCCGTCTAGACCTCGACGATCTCCCCGTCGCCCAGCTCCAGCACCCGGTCGGCGAGATCCAGCAGGGTCGCGTCGTGCGTGGCGACCAGTGCGGTGACGTTCTCGCTGCGTACGACGGCCCGCAGCAGCTCCATGACGGCGTGCCCGGTCTCCGCGTCGAGCTGGCCGGTCGGTTCGTCGGCGATCAGGAGCGAGGGGCTGTTGGCGAGGGCGCGGGCGATGGCGACGCGCTGTTGCTGGCCGCCGGAGAGCTCGGTGGGCCGCTGTGCCGCGTGGTCGGCGAGGCCCACCAGGGACAGCAGCAGCTCGACGCGCTCCTCACGCGCGCGTGCCTCGGCCCGGCGCAGCCGCATCGGGACGCCGACGTTCTCGGCGGCGGTGAGGATCGGGATGAGCCCGAAGGACTGGAAGACGAAGCCGATGCTGTCGCGGCGCAGGGCGAGCAGCCCGTCCTCGTCGAGCCCGGCGAGGTCGCGGCCGTCGACCTCGATGCGCCCCTCGTCCGGGGTGTCGAGTCCGCCGACGATGTTGAGGAGCGTGGTCTTCCCGGACCCCGACCGCCCCTTCAGGGCGACGAGTTCACCGCGGGGCACCTCCAGGGAGACCCCGCGCAGGGCGTGGACGACGCCGGCTCCGCGCCCGAAGGACTTGTGGACGTTCTCGACCCGCACCATGGTCTCGGTGACCACCTGGCTCATCTGCCACTCCCCCGTGAAGCCTTCGACCGGGCGCCAGTATCCCCACCGGACGCCCGGCCGATCAACGGTTTCAGCTCAGGTTGTCCCCGTGGGTGAGGGTCTCCCAGGCCACGAACAGGTTGTTGCTGCCGGCCGGGCGGTTCCGCTCGGTCAGCGTCTGCGTGTTAGTCATGCCCATGCCAAGCCTGTTGTGCAGGGCGTTGTAGCCGACCTCGGTGACCGGCCCGAGGCCCGGATGCAGCGACCCACCGCACAGCCAGCTCGGCACGGCCGCACCCAGCTCGTACTTGGCCTGGAACCCGAGCGCCTGCCGCAGCCGCTCGCCCACGTCGGTGCCGTACAGGTCCTGCCCCTGAATGCGGCTGGTCTCGGCGACGTGCGAGATCGCGGAGATGCCGTACCCGGTGTGCGTGAAATCGCGGCAGGTCTCCTGGGTGAGGCCGGTGACGAAGGTGGACTGCCCCTGCCAGTACTTGACGACCTTGTCCCGGGTGTCGAGGTTCTGGCTCGGCACGGTCTTCGGCAGATCACCGTCGGAGGCGAGATAGACGTAGGCGGCGGTGCGGCTGCGGAACTTCGCCATGGCCTTGTCGTACGACGTCCCGTCCTCCAGGAAGACGGAGATGCCGACGGCGGCCTCCATCATCGACAGCTCCCAATTGCCGTTGGAGTTGGAGCCGTTGACGATCTCCGGGAGGTAGACGTTGCGGAGCATGGTCGCGAAGCGCCCGGAGTTGGCCCAGCCGCCTGTGTACGTGTGCTTGATGATCTCGGCCGCCTTCGGCCAGGAGGAGCCGGCCCAGCCGGTCTGGAGGGGCGCGTTGCTGTTGGTGTGGTCCGTGATGACAGCCGACCAGGCGTCCATCAGCTGGATCGACTTCTTCGCGTAGCGCTCGTCGCGGGTGATGTACCAGGCGAGCGCCTGCGTGTACGCGGCTATGGCGTCCTCGCGCTCGTCGGTGCAGCCGTAGTTGGGGTTCGAGTACGAGCCGCACTCGACGACCGCGCGGGGCTTGGGCGTGCGGTTCGGATCGGCGTATCTGCTCGCCATCATCTGGTCGTAGGCGCCCTTCCAGGGCTGGGCGCCGGCGTTGACCTTGGATCGGGCGAAGTCCAACTGCCCCTTGGAGACGGTGACTCCGGGGTGGGTGAAGGTGGTGGGAGCGGCGTCGGCGGGCCAGGCGAGGGCACCGGCGACGAGCGCGGCGACGGCAGCGAGGAGAGCGGTTCTGCGCATGCGTGGGGGCCTTCCGTTCTCGTATATGAACGTGAAGCGCCTTTATGAACAGACGCGTTGGCCGGAGACAGTAGGTACAGACCAATGCGCCGTCAAGACTGCACGCATGCGCAAGGGCCGCATCCTCAATGGGATACGGCCCTTGTAGTGCCCTAAAGGGGCGCGGGGAACTGCGCGACAAGCCACGACGGATCCGCAGGCGACTGACCACCCTCGCGGCTCTCCCGCGAAGCGCCTAGCGGACCTCGGTGATCTCCGGGCCGCGCTGGAGCTGGCCCATGCCGCCGGAGAAGCGGGAGCCCTCCTGTTCCTGCTGCTGGACACCCTCGGGGACCATCTGGGCGTCGTTCGGCAGCTTGAGGACGATCGGGTCGCGAGGGGCCATCGGGCCCTCGCCGCGGACCACGACCGTGTCCCGGAAGATCTGCTCGAGAAGACCCGCGGCCTGCGGCTGCACCGCGCCCTGGCCCGAGATCACACCGCGCAGGAACCAGCGCGGACCGTCCACACCGACGAACCGCACGACCTGGAAACCGCCCGTGCCGTCCGGCAGCTGCACCGGCACCTGGGCCCGCAGCTCCCAGCCCAGCGGACCCTCGACCTCATCGACGATGCCGCCCTGCTGAGTGATGCCGGTGGCGATCTCCTCGCGCACCTCGCCCCAGATGCCCTCGCGCTTGGGAGCGGCGAAAGCCTGCAGCTGGACGGCGCTGTCGCGCAGCACGACGGTCGCCGCGACGATCGCGTCACCCGCGACCTCGACCCGCAGCTCCATGCCGTCGACGCCGGGCACGAAGAGTCCGCCCAGGTCCACGCGGCCCTCGCCGGGCTCGCGCACCTCGGTGTCGTCCCAGGGCCCGTCGGGCCGCGGCTCGGGCTCGAGCCTCACGCGCTCACGCGCGCCGTCCTCGTCGTCCGCCTCAGTGTCGACACTGTCGACGACCTGCTCGGCCTCGCCGGCCGCGTCCTCGGCGGCACCCTTCTTCTTGCGACGTCCGAACACGTCACTGTCCTTCCCGGTCGGATACGACCGAAGCGTATCGATTCCCACCCGTTGTGCCGCCGTCGGCGGCCTGACCGCTTGTGCTGCTCGCCCCGGCCACCGCGGCATGACCTCCGGTGGACCCGAAGCCCCCTTCGGCCCGCGCCGAGTCGGGAAGTTCCGCGACCTCCTGGAAGCGGACCCGTTCGACCTGCTGGACGACCAGTTGGGCGATCCGGTCGAAGCGCTCGAACCGCACCACCTCACGCGGGTCGAGATTCACCACGATCACCTTGATCTCCCCACGGTACCCGGCATCAACCGTCCCTGGGGCATTCACGAGAGCGACACCGCAGCGGGCGGCGAGGCCGGATCGGGGGTGCACGAAGGCCGCGTACCCCTCCGGGAGAGCCACAGACACCCCGGTGGGCAGCACGGCCCGCTCGCCCGGCTTCAGTTCACGGCTCTCGGTGGTGCGCAGATCGGCTCCCGCGTCGCCGGGGTGCGCGTACGACGGAAGCGGTACGTCGGGGTCGACGCGCCGGATCAGCACGCTCAGGGATTCACGACTCACGGGTTCACCTCGAAGGCACGGGCACGCCGGACCTGGTCCGGGTCGTCCATGGCGGCCCGGATCTCCTCCGGGCGGCCGTTGTCGATGAAGTGGTCGACCTTCACCTCGACGAAGAGCGCCTCGGCACGGACGGCGACGGGCCCGTCGGGGCCGCCGATCCGTCCGGTGGCGGTCGAGTAGATCTTCCGTCCCGCGACGGCCGTCACCTCGGCCTCCAGATACAGCACCGTGCCCACCGGGACGGGCCGCGCGAAGTCGGTCTCCAGCCGTCCGGTCACCGCGATCGTCCGCAGCAGCCAGTTCAGCGAGCCGAGGGTCTCGTCGAGGGCGGTCGCGAGCACGCCGCCGTGCGCGAGGCCCGGTGCGCCCTGGTGGGCGGGCCGCACGGTGAACTCGGCGGTGACCGAGACCCCTTCGCCGGCCCGGGCCTCCAGGTGCAGTCCGTGGGCCTGCTCGCCGCCGCAGCCGAAGCACTGGCCGTAGTGCGCGCCGAGGAGCTCACCGGGTGCGGGCGCGTCGGGGTGACGCACCGGCTGCACGGCGTCGGCGGGAGGCTGAAGAGCTGCGGAACTACCACTCACAGCCGCAGACCTTACCCGCGCGTCGGCCTTCCTCTCACACCGTGCCAAGCTTGGCTCCATGCAGCTCTCCGCCGCCCCCTACGAAGAACGCCTCACCGCCCCCCGCTCGTGGTGGCTCATCTCGTTCCTGGTGGGGGTTTCCTTCGCTCTGATCCTGTTGCCGTTCGGCACGCTGCCGCTGCTCGGCGGCCTGGTCGGCGGCACCGCGGTCGCGGCCGTCGCCGCCAGCTCGTACGGCTCGCTCCGCATCCGCGTGGTGGGCGGCTCGCTGATCGCCGGCGAGGCGAAGATCCCGGTCACGGCACTGGGTGCGGCGGAGGTACTGGACGCGGAGGAGGCTCGCGCCTGGCGCACGTACAAGGCCGACACCCGCGCCTTCCTGCTGCTGCGCGCCTATATCCCGACGGCGCTGCGCGTGGAGGTCACGGACCCTCAGGACCCGACGCCGTACCTGTATCTGTCGACGCGGGAGCCGGAGCGGCTGGCGGAGGCGATCAAGCAGGCGCGGGACTCCGCCTAGAACGTTCGCGCGAGGTTTCACTCCGCGCGGACCCGCTTTCTCACGGGTCCCGGAATCTCACGGAACTCTTACCGGGTTCCGCGGCCCTCGCCGTGTCCCCGCCCGAGTTCCTTCGCGATGTCCCCGATCTCCAGGGGATGCGCCGGCGCCTCCAGCGGCGGGAGCGCGTCGAGTGCCTCCCAGGGCACCTGGATCTTGCGCAGGTCCGCGCGGATGCGTGCCGCGAGCTTCTTGGTGTCTCTGCGGTTCATGACCGCGCCCACGGCCGCGCCGACCATGAACGGCATCAGGTTCGGCAGGTTCCGGACCGTCCGCTTCATGATCTGCTGCCGCAGCTGCTGCTTCATCTGGCCGCTGAGAGCGGAGTTGATCGTCGACGGCTTGGTCACGTCGATGCCGCGCTCTCCCGACCAGGAGTTCAGATACGCGGTGCTGCGGTCCTTGAGGCCACCCGGCGGTCGCACGCCGTAGACCTCGTGGAGCTCGGCGATCAGCTTCAGCTCGATCGCCGCGACCCCGGTGATCTCCGCGGCCAGCTCCGTCGGCATCGCCGGCGGGACAGGCAGCATCGCCGCCGCGCCGACCCCGGCTCCGACGGTCGAGGAGGCGTTCGCGGCGCCCGCCACGAGTTTGTCGGCGAGCTGCTCGGGCCCGAGGCCCGGGAACTGCCTGCGGAGCGCCTGGAGGTCGCGTACGGGGATCCGCGGGGCGATGTCGATGATCCGGTCGGCGAGGTACGCCAAGCCCGCCCTGGCGCGGCTGCCGCCTTTGCGGACGCCTTCCCCGACCTTGTCGCGCATCACCGCGACCCGTCGCCTGGCGACGGGCGCGGGATGGTCCGCGGGCGCCGGGAGGTCACCCCGGGCGGCCGCGGGTTCGAGCGAGGCTCCCGTACCTGATGAGCCCCGCTCGTCGTCACGCGCACCGTGAGGGCCGTCGGACGGCCCTTGGTCCGCTCCCGGCAGGGGGGAGCGGCGCTTCCAAGGAGGGGTCGAGCCAGTCACGGCCGACCCGTCCTCAGTCGCAGTCGCGGCAGATCGGCTGACCGTTCTTCTCTCGGGCCAGCTGGCTGCGGTGGTGCACCAGGAAGCAGCTCATGCAAGTGAACTCGTCCTGCTGCTTGGGCAGTACCCGGACGGCCAGCTCCTCGTTCGAGAGGTCCGCTCCAGGCAGCTCCAGGCCCTCGGCGGCCTCGAACTCGTCGACGTCCACTGCGGAGGTCGACTTGTCGTTCCTCCTGGCCTTCAGTTCTTCAAGACTGTCCGAGTCGACGTCGTCGTCGGTCTTGCGTGGGGTGTCGTAATCCGTTGCCATGTCGCTCTCCCCCTCTGGGTGTCTGCGGTGTCTCCAGCGCACGTAACGCGTGAGAGGCCGGACTTGTGCCCGACCCGAGGCGGAGATTTTGCCTCACATCAAGGTCTGTTACTCAATCGACACCCAACCGGACTCCTCATGAGTGATCGGCTGGGATGGCGATGGGGACCGTACACGGTCCGAATGCCGCACTTCAAAGGCGTCTCACCGTGTACTTCCCGTGATCAAGCCCCTCGAAAACCCGGACTTTCCCGGCTTTCCGACAGCATTCCTGATCACTGACAGTAGATGGCCGGAAATTCGCCCTTGTGATCGATCACACACGGGGCGGCTCGACGAGTGCCCAGAAAATTCCGCGCAAAGCGAACATCCCCGTGTGTCGGCGACATGATCTCAGATCGGCAGGGTGACCCGCATCACGAGGCCTCCCCCCTCGCGCGGCTGTGCGTAGATGTGCCCGCCGTGCGCCCGGGCAACCGAGCGGACGATGGACAGTCCGAGACCGACACCCTTGTCGCTGCCGGTGCGATCGGCGCCCCGGAGCCGCTTGAACGGCTCGAAGAGGTTGTCGATCTCGTACGCCGGAACGACCGGGCCCGTGTTCGACACGACCAGAACCGCCTGACCGTGCAGGACCTCGGTGGTGACCTCGACCCAGCCGTCCTCCTGCACGTTGTACCGCACGGCGTTCTGAACGAGGTTCAGCGCGATCCGCTCCAGCAGCACGCCGTTGCCCTGGACGACCCCGGACTGCCGCTCGCCGCGGATCACGACGCCCTTGGCCGCAGCCTCCGCGTGCACCTGGTCGACGGCCTGCTCAGCGACCTCGGCGAGGTCCACGGGCTTGCGTTCGATGATCTGGTTGTCGCTGCGGGCGAGCAGCAGCAGACCCTCCACGAGCTGCTCACTGCGCTCGTTGGTGGCCAGCAGCGTCTTGCCGAGCTGCTGGAGCTCCACCGGGGCGCCCGGGTCGGAGAGATGCACCTCGAGCAGCGTGCGGTTGATCGCGAGGGGTGTTCTCAGCTCGTGCGAGGCGTTGCCGACGAACCTCTGCTGGGCCGTGAAGGCCCGCTCCAGGCGCTCCAGCATGTCGTCGAAGGTGTCGGCCAGCTCCTTCAGCTCGTCGTCCGGGCCGTCCAGCTCGATCCGCCGCGCCAGGTCCGAGCCGGCCACCGCGCGTGCGGTCCGGGTGATCCGGCCCAGCGGCGACAGGACCCGGCCGGCCATGGCGTACCCGAACGCGAAAGCGATGATCGCGAGGCCGAGAAGGGCGAGGAGAGAGCGGCTGAGGAGGTTGTCGAGGGCGTGCTGGCGCTGCTCGTTCACACACTCGTTGAGCGCGTGGTTGAGCTCGGCCGCCGACAGCTGGGTGGACACGATGTTGCAGTTCTCGCTGGACACCGTGCCGGTGACGACCTTGAAGGGCAGGTCGCTGCCGACGTTCAGCGCGTTCGCGGCCAGCAGATAGATGATCGACAGCAGCAGGATGCCCGCGATCAGGAACATGCCGCCGTACAGCAGCGTGAGCCGTATGCGGATGGTCGGGCGCAGCCAGGGGAACGGCGGCTCGACCCGCCGCGGGTCCCAGGTGGGCTTCGGAGGCGCCCCGGGGGGCGCGGGTGCGGCGGCCACGGCGGATCAGATCCGGTAGCCGGAGCCGGGCACGGTGACGATGACGGGCGGCTCGCCCAGCTTGCGGCGCAGGGTCATGACGGTGACCCGGACGACGTTGGTGAACGGGTCGGTGTTCTCGTCCCAGGCCTTCTCCAGGAGCTGCTCCGCGGAGACGACCGCGCCCTCGGAGCGCATCAGCACCTCCAGGACGGCGAACTCCTTGGGCGCGAGCTGCACCTCCTTGCCGTCCCGGAAGACCTCGCGGCGGTTCGGGTCGAGCTTGATGCCGGCGCGCTCCAGGACGGGCGGCAGCGGCATGCTGGTGCGGCGGCCGAGGGCACGCACGCGTGCCGTCAGCTCGCTGAACGCGAAGGGCTTGGGCAGATAGTCGTCGGCGCCGATCTCCAGGCCCTCGACACGGTCGCTGACGTCGCCGGACGCCGTGAGCATCAGCACGCGCGTGGGCATGCCGAGCTCGACGATCTTGCGGCAGACGTCGTCGCCGTGCACCAGCGGGAGGTCACGGTCGAGGACGACCACGTCGTAGTCGTTGACGCCGATGCGCTCCAGGGCGGCCGCACCGTCGTACACGACGTCGACGGCCATGGCCTCCCGGCGCAGTCCGGTGGCCACCGCATCGGCGAGCAGTTGCTCGTCCTCGACGACGAGTACGCGCACGTCGCTTGTCCTTCCTGTGTCCACCCGCGTAGCGCTGTCAGGGCACGCGAGCAGGGGCCTTGGTGAGTGTGTTGACCTCCATCCTGCCCTTTTCGGCCATAAGTCGGCTGTAAGGCGGGGAAGGGCCGTCTGAAGGCCAGGTGTGAGCCCGGGTGAAGGTCAGGTGTGAAGCCGGGGAATGCGAGATTTTCTCGTCGGGTTGAGGTTTCCGTGGAAGAGAGCGCGGGGAGGACGGCTTTACACCCCGCGATCACGCTCTGCATGTGCCGCAGCACCATGCGGCACGCCGCAATCCGCTTTCCGCAGAGCGGGCGTGGGTGTCCGGCGCCGCCGCCGCCCAGCAGGGCAGCGCTGGGCATCTGCTGGAGGCGTGATCGCCCCTTCCGAACGGCACACCCCCGTGCCACCGACCCACGACCCAGGACGAGGGGGCGCAGCATGGACGCATTCACCGCAGGACTTCTGCAGCGCATAAGGGCGACCGAGACCGACCTGACGCGGGCTCGCAACGAGGGCGACGACTTCCTCGTCGAGGTGGAGCAGGGCGAGCTCGAAGACCTGCGCCGCCTAGCCGCCGAGCATGGCGTGGAGGTCAGCGCATAGCGTCTGATCGGCTTTTGAGCACGACCGTGGGCCCCGGTGAATCCAGCACCGGGGCCCACTGGCTTGCGTTCTGTCGGTGCCCGTCAGTCGTGCCAGGCGCCGAAGTCCTCCAGAAGCTGCTGAAGGGGCTCGAAGACGCCCGGGGTGCCGGCGATCGCCAGATCCCGTGCGGGGCGCTCTCCGGGGCGTCCACCGGTCAGGGCGCCCGCCTCCCGGGCGATCAGGTCGCCCGCCGCGAGGTCCCAGGCGTTGAGGCCGCGTTCGTAGTAGCCGTCGAGGCGGCCCGCGGCCACGTCGCACAGGTCCACCGCCGCCGATCCGCTGCGGCGGATGTCCCGGAGGAGCGGGATCAGCTTCTGGGCGACCTCGGCCTGGTGGGCCCGGACCTTCAGGACGTAGTTGAAGCCCGTCGAGACCAGGGCCTGGTCCAGGGGTGGTGCCGGGCGGCAGGCCAGCCTGCGTTCGCCGTCCCACGCGCCCGTGGCCCAGGCGCCCTCGCCCTTCACCGCGTGGTATGTCTCGCCGCGCATCGGGGCCGCCACCACTCCGACGACCGTCTCGCCGTCCTGCTCGGCCGCGATGGAGACGGACCAAGTGGGCAGTCCGTAGAGGTAGTTGACCGTGCCGTCGAGCGGGTCGATCACCCAGCGGATGCCGCTCGTGCCCTCGCTGGAGGCGCCTTCCTCGCCGAGGAAGCCGTCGTCGGGGCGGTGGGAGGCGATCAGGTCGGTGATCAGTTTCTCCGCCGCGATGTCCATCTCGGTGACGACGTCGATGGGGCTCGACTTGGTGGCGGCCACCGCCAGGTCGGCCGGGCGGCCGTCCCTCAGGAGGGCGCCGGCCTTGTGGGCGGCCTCCTGGGCGAGCCGAAGCAGTTCCGTGTGCAGAGGGGCGGTCACGGGGTTCCTCACGCGTAGGGGCTGTCGGCGCCCGCGGCGGCGGGGTGGGGGGCACGGGACGGGCAGCAGCCGACCGGGCAGAGGTTGTGGCTCGCGCCGAGTGCGCCGAGGGCGCAGGGCGTGACCTCCTGGCCGCGCTCGACCGCGGACCGCTCCAGGACCAGGTCGCGGATCGCGGCGGCGAACCGCGGGTCGGCGCCGACCGTGGCCGAGCGGCGCATCGGCAGCCCCAGCTCCTCCGCCTTGGCCTTGGCCTCCGTGTCGAGGTCGTACAGGACCTCCATGTGGTCGGAGACGAAGCCGATGGGGGCGATCACCACCGCGGGGGCGCCGGACGCGTGGCGCTCCTCCAGGTGGTCGCAGATGTCCGGCTCCAGCCACGGGATGTGCGGGGCTCCCGAGCGGGACTGGTAGACGAGCTGCCAGGGGCGGTCCACGCCGGTGCGCTCGCGGACCGCCTCGGCGATCAGCCGCGAGACCTCCAGGTGCTGCTCCACGTACGCGCCGCCGTCGCCGTGGCCCTCGACGGGGCCGGAGGTGTCCGCCGACGCGTTCGGGATGGAGTGGGTCGAGAAGGCGAGGTGCGCGCCGTCCCGGACGTCCTCGGGGAGGTCGGCGAGGGACTGCAGAACGCCCTCGACCATGGGCTCCAGGAAGCCCTCGTGGTTGAAGTAGTGCCGCAGCTTGTCGATCCGGGGGAGCTCGACGCCCTCGGCCTCCAGCGCCGCCAGCGAGTCGGCGAGGTTCTCCCGGTACTGGCGGCAGCCCGAGTACGAGGCGTACGCGCTCGTGGCGAGGACCAGGATGCGGCGGTGCCCGTCGGCGACCATCTCGCGCAGGGTGTCCGTCAGGTACGGGGCCCAGTTGCGGTTGCCCCAGTAGATCGGCAGGCCCAGGCCGTGGTCGGCGAAGTCCTTGCGCAGGGCGTCCAGCAGGGCGCGGTTCTGGTCGTTGATGGGGCTGACCCCGCCGAACAGGAAGTAGTGCTGCCCGACTTCCTTCAGGCGTTCCTTGGGGATGCCGCGCCCTCGCGTCACGTTCTCCAGGAACGGGACGACGTCGTCCGGGCCCTCCGGGCCGCCGAACGAGAGCAGGAGCAGGGCGTCGTAGGGGGTGGCATCGAGCGCGTCTCGCATGGGTCGATCCTGTCATCCGGTACTGACAGCCGGGAAACGGCGGGGTGACGGACGGAGTTCCGGGACCGGCCCGCCAGGTGCATTAGGGTCACCTAACTCGTAAGCTGTATCCGACGCCTTCACGCCTTACTGGACTGTCGGCATCCACAGCCGATCCCGTCCGACCGGAGGCCCTCGTGCCGAGCCCCTACCTCGCCCTGTTCGCCGTCCCCGGCAGCAAGGGTTTCTCCGCCGCGGGGTTCCTCGGCCGGATGCCGTTGTCGATGATGGGCATCGGCGTGGTGACCATGGTCTCCCAGCTCACCGGGCGGTACGGGCTCGCCGGCGCGCTGTCGGCCACCATGGCGCTGGCCGCGGCGGTGGCGGGCCCGCAGGTCTCGCGGCTGGTGGACCAGCACGGGCAGCGGCGGGTGCTGCGCCCGGCGACGCTGATCGCGCTCGTCTCGGCGGCCGGGCTGCTGTTCGCGGCGCACTACAGGTGGCCCGACTGGACGCTGTACGTGTTCAGCGCGGGCATCGGGTGCGTGCCGAGCATCGGCGCGATGATCCGCGCGCGGTGGGCCGCGCTGTACGGCGGGACACCGCAGCTGCACACCGCGTACTCGTTCGAGTCGGTGATCGACGAGGTCTGCTTCATCTTCGGACCGATCATCTCGATCGGGCTGTCCACAGCGTGGTTCCCGGAGGCGGGGCCGCTGCTCGCGGCCTGCTTCCTGGCGGTCGGCGTCTTCTGGCTGACCGCTCAGCGCGCCACCGAGCCCGCACCGCACCCGCGCGAGAAGCACGGTGACGGCGGCAGCGCCCTGCGCTCCCCCGGACTGCAGGTCCTGGTGGCCACCTTCGTGGCGACCGGGGCCATCTTCGGTGCGGTCGACGTGGTCACCGTGGCCTTCGCCGACGAGCAGGGCCACAAGGGCGCCGCCAGCATCGTGCTCGCCCTGTACGCGGCGGGCTCCTGCGCGGCCGGCCTCGTCTTCGGGCTGCTGCACTTCAAGGGGGCGCCCGAACCTCGCTGGCTGCTGGGCATATGCGCGATGGCCGTGAGTATGATCCCCCTCCTACTGGTCGGAAACTTGCCGTTTCTGGCCGTGGCGCTGTTCCTTGCGGGCCTGGCCATCGCTCCCACGATGATCACCACGATGTCCCTCATCGAGCAGCACGTACCACGCGCGCAGCTGACCGAGGGCATGACCTGGATCAGTACCGGGCTCGCGGTCGGGGTCGCACTCGGCTCCTCCGCGGCCGGCTGGGTCATCGACGCGGCAGGGGCGCGCGCCGGGTACGGGGTTCCGGCGGTGTCCGGGGCCGTCGCGGTCGTGGTCGGTTTTCTGGGGTACCGCCGGCTCAAGGGGCCGGCTCCGGGTCGGGGAGGCACCGTTGAGCAGCACAGCGAGCGGGAAGAACGGCACGTGGCGTAACTGGGGTGGAAACGTCGCCGCCCGTCCCGCGCGGGAGGTCACTCCGGCCTCGGTCGAGGAACTCGCGGACGCCGTACGGAAGGCGGCCGCCGACGGCCTGAAGGTGAAGGCCGTCGGCACCGGGCACTCCTTCACCTCGATCGCCGCCACCGACGGTGTGTTGATCCGCCCTCAACTGTTGACCGGCATCCGCGACATCGACCGCGAGGCCGGGACGGTCACCGTGGAGGCCGGGACCCCGCTCAAGAGGCTCAACATGGCTCTCGCGCGGGAGGGCCTGTCGCTCACGAACATGGGCGACATCATGGAGCAGACCGTCTCCGGCGCCACCAGCACCGGCACGCACGGCACGGGCCGTGAGTCCGCTTCGATCGCCGCCCAGATCAAGGGCCTGGAACTGGTCACCGCCGACGGCTCGGTGCTCGCCTGCTCCGAGAAGGAGAACCCCGAAGTCTTCGCCGCCGCCCGCATCGGCCTCGGCGCGCTCGGCATCGTCACCGCGATCACCTTCGCCGTGGAGCCGATCTTCCTGCTGACGGCTCGCGAGGAGCCGATGCCCTTCGACAAGGTCCTGGCCGACTTCGACGAACTGTGGGCCGAGAACGAGCACTTCGAGTTCTACTGGTTCCCGCACACCGGCAGCACCAACACCAAGCGCAACAACCGCAGCGCGGGCCCGGAGAAGCCGGTGCCGCAGATCCAGGGCTGGATCGAGGACGAGTTCCTCTCCAACGGCGTCTTCCAGGTCGCCCAGTGGGTCGGCCGCGCGGCTCCCGGGACGATCCCGACGATCGCCCGGATCTCCAGCAAGGCCCTGTCCTCGCGGACCTACACGGACATCCCCTACAAGGTCTTCACATCACCGCGCCGGGTGCGCTTCGTGGAGATGGAGTACGCCGTCCCGCGCGAGGCCGTCGCCGAGACGCTGCGCGAACTGAGGACCATGGTCGAGCGCTCCGGCCTCAAGGTCAGCTTCCCGATCGAGGTGCGCACCGCGCCGGCCGACGACATCACCCTGTCCACGGCCTCGGGCCGCGACAGCGCCTACATCGCCGTGCACATGGTCAAGGGCACGCCCTACCAGGCGTACTTCACCGCCGCCGAGCGCATCTTCACCGCGCACGAGGGGCGTCCGCACTGGGGCAAGGTGCACACGCGCGACGCCGAGCACTTCGCCGGGGTCTACCCCCGCTTCGGCGAGTTCACCGCGCTGCGGGATCGGCTTGATCCTGATCGCCGGTTCCAGAACGACTACTTGCGGAGGGTGTTGGGGTCGTAGCGTCCCCGGACCTACTGGGCGTCGGCGTCGGGCTGGATGCCGTACCTCTGTCCGATCACGTGCCGGTCGAAGTGGGCGTGCCGCCACCGGACTTCGAGGACGACGAGGAGTCCGCGATAGACAGACCCTTCGGTGAACTCCCCTGAGGGTGGGGGCGTCTGGTCCGACACCGTCTCAGCAGGGACCGTCGCCTCGCGAAGCTGTTCGCCGGTGCGGGACGTTCAGATCGATCCACTTTCCCCGATATCGGGCCTTCCACGCACTCCTGGATCTTGCCTGCCTTTCCCGCACTTGACCAACCAACTGCACGAGAAAAGGACGTACGCACGAAACCAATAGTTCCGTTTCTGGTGATTCCGTGAAGTACGCCACGTTCAAGATCCGCAAATTCGCGCGAGAGGCCGTCAAGTCCGGTCTGTTGCCAGAAGTTGGGCGGCGCGCCAATCCACGCACGTGGTCCAAATGGAGTACTGTTGCGAGCCCTGGATCCGGTCTCCCGCCAGGGCGTCCGCGACTCCAAGGACCGCCAGGAGGGGGCTAGTTGCACAGGGTGACGGAGTTGGTCACTTAGCGTTGCGAATAGGTAACCGTGCCATAACGGCGATCCAGGGCCCGTGCCCGACACGCCGGGCAACTCGGCAAGGTTGTGGCAGGCTGCACCCGGGCAGGTCACACTCGACTAGCGGAAGCAGCGACGCACGTGACGTCGGCAGGCACCACCCGGGAGGTCCCCATGCCCGAACTGCGTGTCGTGGCCGTCTCGAATGACGGCACACGGCTGGTGCTGAAGGCTGCGGACAGCACGGAGTACACGCTTCCGATTGACGAGCGTCTGCGCGCCGCGGTACGCGGCGACCGTCCCCGCCTCGGCCAGATCGAGATCGAGGTGGAGAGCCATCTCCGCCCCCGTGACATTCAGGCACGTATACGTGCCGGTGCGACGGCCGAAGAGGTCGCGCAGATGGCCGGCATCCCCGTGGACCGCGTACGCCGTTTCGAGGGCCCTGTGCTCGCGGAGCGCGCGTTCATGGCCGAGCGGGCACGCAAGACACCCGTCCGCCGCCCCGGCGAGAACGCGGGTCCCCAGCTCGGCGAGGCCGTCCAGGAGCGCCTGCTGCTGCGCGGCGTCGAGAAGGACACCGTCCAGTGGGACTCGTGGCGCCGCGACGACGGCACCTGGGAAGTCCTGCTGGTCTACCGGGTCGCGGGCGAACCGCACTCGGCGAGCTGGACGTACGACCCGCCCCGGCGGCTCGTCCAGGCCGTCGACGAGGAGGCGCGCTCGCTGATCGGCGAGTCCGACGACCTCGCCGTGCCGGAGCCCAGCTTTCCGTTCGTCCCGAGGATCGCGCGGCTGCCGCGCGACCGTCCGCTGGACCGTGCCCTCGAACGGGGCCCGAGCCTGCCCGTGCCGACGCCCGATCCGGTCGAAGAGGCCACGGCCGAGCGGGACTCGCTGACCAGCCTGCTGGAGGCGGTGCCGAGCTTCCGGGGCGACCTGGTGGTTCCGGAGCGCCCGTCGGAGCCCGCCCCGCCCATGGAGGAGCCCCCCGCCGAACCCGAGGCGGAGGAACCCCCGGCCCCGGCGGCCTCGGCCGGCTCGGCCTACGCGGACGTCCTCATGCCCCGTTCGGTCGGCAGCCACCGCGACCGCCTCATCGGCTCCACCGACCGCCAGGCCGAGGCCGACGGCGTCCGTCCCGGCCGCCGCGCGGCCGTCCCGAGCTGGGACGAAATCGTGTTCGGCACGCGCCGCAAGAAGCAGGAGTAGTCGCTCGTACGGCTGTGGAGACGGCCGTACGAGGATGAGGGCCCGCGCCGTTCGGCAGCGGGCCCTCCGGCTTGCGCGACGGGGGTACGGCCGGGCGGCGCGGCCACGCCTTCAGCCGCCTGGCTGCGGGCATTCATGCCCGAAGAGGGCGGCAGCCAGGCCGCGCGAGCCGCCCCCACTCAGCCCCCGCGCCGGGTCACTGAGGGTCCGGGCCCAAGGCGACCGGCCGAGACGGATCCGACGACCACTCCGACCACGAACCGACGTACAGCGCCGCCGGAATCCCCGCGACCGCCAGGGCCAGCACCTCGTGCGCCCCGGAGACGCCCGAACCGCAGTACACCCCGACCTCGGAGCCGTCGCCCGCCCCGAGGGCCTTGAAGCGCGCGCCCAGCTCCTCCGCGGGCAGGAAACGCCCGTCCGGCCCCACGTTCTCGTTCGTCGGCGCGGACACGGCGCCCGGGATGTGCCCGCCGACCCGGTCGATCGGCTCGACCTCACCCCGGTACCGCTCCCCCGCCCGCGCGTCGAACAGCACCCCGGACCGCGCCAGCGCCGCCGCCGCGTCCGCGTCGAGCAGCCCCGCGGGTCCCGGCATCGGTCGGAAGTCGCCCTCGGCGCGAGCGGGACCGGGCACCGACGACTGCAGGGGCCCCTCCCACGTCGGCAACCCGCCGTCGAGGACCCGCACGTCCGGGTGACCCGTCCAGCGCAGCAGCCACCATGCGCGGGCGGCCGCCCAGCCCTGTCCCCCGTCGTACACGACCACCGGCGCGGCGGCCGACACACCCGCCCGGCGCATCGCGGCACCGAACTCCGCGACATCGGGCAGCGGATGCCGGCCGCGCGCACCGGCGGCGGAGGCAAGTTCCCTGTCCAGGTCGACGAAGACCGCGCCGGGGATGTGCCCGGCCGCGTACTCGGCGCGGCCGTCGAAGGGCGGTTCTCCGGCCGCTTTGGCCACGCTCAACTGCCAGCGGACGTCGAGCAGTACCGGCGGGTTCTCGCCCGCCAGTTCGCTCACGAGTTCGGATGCGGAGATGATGGCGTTCATGGCCACCATCCTTGCGCACGGGGTGGCCGCATCGCCCATGTCCGGCTACTCTGCTCCGCCGGGCAGGCCCGATCACGAGGCGTACGGGATCGGGCACATGCTGTACAGCCGATCGACACCTGTGGGCAATCGCGCAGAAACGGACGGGAAACCGCACACCGGGCATTCTGCTGACACGGGCCACGGAGCGGCGGCGCGCCCGGAGCGCGCCGTGCCACGGGTGGTGCGAGCATCGGCACGGGGTTCCGGAGAGCGGCGGCGACACGGCCGCCGCGAGGGGTCGAGGAGAGAGTGACGATGACCGGCGAGACGCACACCCCCGGCACGCCCTGCTGGGTGAGCCTGATGGTGCACGGACTGACCACGACCCAGGACTTCTACGGCGAACTGTTCGGTTGGGAATTCCAACCCGGTCCCAAGCAGCTCGGGCCCTACGTCAGGGCCCTGCTGGACGGCGAGGAGGTCGCCGGAATCGGCCAGCTTCCGCCCGACCGCCACCTCCCGGTCGCCTGGACGCCCTACCTTGCCTCGGACGACGTCGACCTGACCGCGGAGACGGTACGGCTGTGCGGCGGCACGGTCGGGGTCGGCCCCCTGGACGCGGAGGACGCGGGCCGGCTGGCGATCGCTTCCGACCCCTCCGGCGCGGTCTTCGGCATCTGGCAGGCGGGAGCGCACCGCGGCACGGGCATCTCGGGCGTCCCCGGCACACCGGCCTGGCACGAGCTGATCACCTTCGAGACGGCGAGCGTCACCAAGTTCTACGAGACGGTCTTCGGCTACGAGGAGGAGCCGGTGGTCTCCGCCGACTTCGACTACGTCACCCTCCATATCGCCGGCCACCCGGTTGCCGGAATCCACGGCGTCGGCAACTCCCTCCCCCGCGACCGGGGCCCGCACTGGATGACGTACTTCGAGGTGGCCGACACCGACGAAACGATCTCCCACCTCACCGCCCTCGGCGGCCACATCCTGAAACCGGCCCACGAGAGCCCCCACGGCCGCGTGGCGACGGTGGCGGATCCGGAGGGGGCACGCTTCTCGGTGGTACAGGGACCTCGCTGAGGCTCGGGCCGCCGACGACGTAGGCGAAGGGACCGTCACCCCGCACGCCTCAGCCCCTCCGCCTCGGAACCGGTCGATCCATAGGCGCCGCGGTGGAACAGCAGTGCCTCTTCCCGTTCTCCCGCGATGGCGGCCGTGACGCGGCCGATGACGATCAGGTGGTCGCCGCCGGCGTAGGTGCCGTCAACGGTCGCTTCCAGCCAGGCCGTTGCGCCGGACAGACGTGGGGAGCCGTTGCCCAGGAGGCACGAGTAGGGGATGCCGGCGAAGCGGTCGGTGTGGCGACGGGCGAAGGCGCTGGCCGTGTCCTGCTGGTCCGCGGCGAGGACGTTGACGCAGAACGTGCCGGCTTCTCGGACCAGCGGCCAAGTGTCGGAGGACCGGGAGACGTTGAAGGCGATCAGCGGCGGGTCCAGGGACAGCGAGGTGAAGGACTGGCAGGTGAATCCCGCCGGGCCGGTCGACGTCGTGGTGGTGATGACGGTGACGCCCGTGGGGAACCGGCCGGCGACGGATCGCAGGAGGGCGGGGTCGATGATCGGTCTGACGACGGTCATCGGCCGTCCAGGCCCAGGGAGCGGGAGCGGAGCACCGGCCAGGCGACGAAGGACAGTGCCGCCATCACGGCGAAGTAGTGCCAGGTGCCGCTGTCGAGCAGCGCGCCGCCGAGGATCGGCCCGGCGAAGAAGCCCAGGTAGCGAAGTTCCAGCGCACCGAAGAACGCTCCCTTCTCCGCGTCGGGCGCGAGACGGTGGGTGACGAGGTCGGCCATCGGCATCAGGAGCGCCTCCCCGACGGTCCAGGCGAGCACCCCGGCCAGCAGGACCCACAGCCGACCGTCCGAGGTTCCCCAGCAGAGGAAGGCGACGGCGAAGCCGCTACAGCCCACCCCTGCCTGCGCCGGGAGCGTGGCGCGTCGGGCGAGCCATGCCGCCGGCCACTGGTAGGCGAAGCCCAGGACGGCGTGCACGGCGAAGACCACCGCGAACAGCGTCGGGGCGCGGTCACCGGACTCTTCCTTGAGGTAAAGGGGGATCACCGATTCGAGCTGGGCGAAGACCAGGGTGATCAGGACGGCCGAGACCAGCACGAGCCGGAACCGCCCGTCGCGCAGGGAGTGCGTCCATGTCCAGCGCCCCTGACGGGCGGCCGGGACGCGGACGTCCAGCACCCGCAGGGAGTCGCGTCGCGCGTGGACCAGCAGCACACAGCAGGCGAACATTGCCGCGGAGACGGCGAAGAGGGCCCGGTGGGAGACGCTGTAGGCCGCGGCGCCCGCGAGTGGGCCGAGCGCGGCGCCGGCCGACACGGTCATGAACCGTAGGCGGAAGACCAGTTCGCCGCCCTCGCCCGCGGCGAGGCTCATCAGCTTCTTCAAGGACGGCCCGACCAGCATCAGGGCGCCGCCCAGGCACACGATCAGGGGCAGCACCAGCACCGGGGCGGTGACCGTGGCGAGGGCCGCGGCCAGCAGCGTGTAGAGGACGAGGCCGGCGCGCAGCAGGCTCCCGGCCCCGGCGCGGTCGGTGATGGCTCCGCCCGCCAGCGCCCCCACCGCACCGACCAGGGCGATGGAGCCGGTGAAGGCGCCGATCGCGGCCGGCGGCAGTGAGGTGATGTCGGCGAGGTAGAGCGCCAGGAAGGGCATCATGCCGAAGAAGGCACAGGAGTTGATCAGCGAGCAGAGTGCCAGGACGCGGACCGTCCGGTCCCCGATGAGGTCCGCGAAGCCCGCCTGGCGCACCTGGGTGGTCGTCGTCATCGCAGGGCCCGTTCCGTCTCCGCGCGCATCTGCGCCCACAGCACCTTGCCGGCCTCGGTGAACTCCGCCGTGGGCTCGCCCTCGATCTCGTCCAGTCCCTTGGCGAGCAGATCCGCGTTCTGCCGCGTCAGTTCACGGTGGATCTCCAGACCGGTGCGGTCGTACGCGCGGCGGTGGAACGCGGTGATGCGGGCGAACGCGTGGGCGGCCATGAGCATGCCCCACAGGGGGCGCGGGTCCTTGCGTACCGGGGAGTTGAAGGTCGCCCCTTCCGCGACGGTCACCAGCGGGTCGAGTTCCAGGAGCAGCATCAGCCGAAGGTGTGAACTCTCGTGCAACAGGTGCTCGGCGGTGTAGTGGGTGGCGCTGAACGGCTGAGCGGCCTCCGACAGGAACACCGCGCCCATCAGGATCGCCTCGGTGAACGAGGAGTGGAACTCGGAGGCGTAGGGAACGACCACCCGGGTGTAGGCGCGGATCTCGGTGGCGAGTTCGGGCCACACGTCCTCGATGAGGGCGAAGGCCCGGGAGAGGTCGGTGATGTCGTCCTCGCCGATCTCCCGTACGGCGAGGTCGGAACGGGGGTAACCGGGCTGCGGCTCATGGGAGTTCATCGAGGTGAAGTGGCGCGCGATGAAGGGGCCGGCGTTGTCGATCTCGATGTCGGTTCCGGCGATGACCGGTCGTCGCACGCGCCGGGCGTTCCCCAGCCGGGGGTCGCCCGCACCGTGGATGTAGGAGGCGGGCACGGCGGCGGCGCCGTCGCGGACGGTGCCGTCGCCGTCCTCGCGGATCACCAGCCGGTGCACTGGGGTGTCGAAGACCAGGTGGTGGCGCGTCTGGGGGAACCGCACCTCGGTGACGGGCGCGGCCAGCCGCAGTACGGTGCCCGCGGGGTCCGCGGTGGGGCCGGTGGCGTGGGGCAGGGCGACGAACCGCGCGAAGTGCGTCGACCAGACGCGGATGAAGTCGGCGTCCTTGCGCTGGGCCGCGAGCATCAACTGCCGCCACAGGTAAGGGAAGACCGGATGGGACAGGAGCCGGTGGGCGGAGTCGTCGTCCAGCGCCGCGAACCGCTGCCCCCACAGGGTCAGTTCGGCCTCGGTCGGCTCGCCCGCGAGCTGCCCCAGACGCTTGGTCACCCGGGGGACGGAGGCGCGGAGCTTGGCCACGTAGGCGGGCAGGACGGGGTCGTCGTCCCCGGCGAGGGCCAGATGGCCGCCGAGGAAGTCGGTGGTGGTCATGGTGAGGTCCTGTTCGGGGAGAGTGACGACGGTGCGATGTCCGGCAGGCCGCGGCGGCGGAGGAAGGGCTCGATGCGCGGCTGGTCCAGGCCGGTGAGCTCGTGGAACATGGCCATCGCGGCACGGGATCCGCCGGCGGCGAGCATCGTGCGGAGCGCCTCGCCGCTCGCGCGGGTGAGGCCGCCGCGCTTCTCCAGCGCCTCGACCAGGTTCGCGGCGATGATCTCGGACCACAGATAGGCGTAGAAGCCCGCGCCGTAGGGGCCGTGGAAGACGTGGTCGAAGTAGCCGGAGCGGTAACGCGGCGGAATCTCGGGCACCTTGTCCAGCCCCCAGCGAGCGGCGCCCCGCGCTTCGATCCGCGCGGCGTCCCAATCCGCGTTCCCGCCCTGGTCGTCGGGTCCTTCGGGTCCGCCGGGGAGCGTGTGCCAGGACCAGTCCACCGCGGCCGCGCCCAGGATCTCCACCAGCAGGTGCACTCCGCCGGTGCTGTGGCGCTCGCTCACCTGTTTGATCCACTCCGGAGGCAGCGGCTGTCCGGTGCGGTGGTGCCGGGCGTAGTGCTCGAGGAGTTGTTCGTCGAACGCCCAGCTCTCGTGGACCTGGGCGGGAGCCTCGGAGAAGTCGCGGGGGACGCCGGGGGCCGAGTGCGCCGGGTAGCGGACGTCGGAGAGCAGCGCGTGCAGGGCGTGTCCGAACTCGTGGAAGAGGGTGATGACTTCGGGCATGTCGAGGAGGCAGGGGCGCCCGGCGCCGGGCGGGGTGAGGTTGAAGGTGTTCACCACGACGGGCCGGGTCGCGGTGGTGTGTGCCTGGGGGCGCAGGATCCCCGTCCATGCGCCGCCTCGTTTGCCGGGCCGGGAGAAGACGTCGATCAGGAAGAGGCCCACCGTGCCGGCGTGTTCGTCGGTGACCTGGAAGACGCGGGCCTCGGGATGGTGGGCAGTGAGGTCATGCCGTTCGGCGAACTCGAGGCCGTACAGGAGGCCGGCGCTGTGGAAGAGGCCGCGGGTGATGACCGCGTCCAGCTCGAAGTGGGCGCGGAGTTCGTCCGCGGTGGGCCCTTCGGCGCCGTTCTCCCCTCCGTCGCCCGAAGGTCCCGCGGCCGCGTGGTGGGTCCAGTCCCAGGCGCGGATCCGGTGACCGGCCCTGGCCCGTAGGGCGCGGCGTTCGGTGTGTGCCGCGTGCAGGAGCGGCTCCGCCAGCCGCCGGAACATCGCCTCCACGGCCTCCGGGGTACCCGTCGTCTGGTCCTCGGTCGCCCACGCGGCGTACGACGGGTAGCCCAGGATGCGGGCCTGGCGGGCGCGTAACCGGGCGATCCGGGCGGCCCGTTCCTCGTTGTCCGCCCCTCTCCCGAGCGAGCGTTCGAACAGTGTTCTACGGGTGTCCCGGTCCCGTAGCTGCACGAGCGCCGGCTGGCTGGTGGACGAGGTGAGCGGCAGGACGTGCCAGGGCTCTGGCCTGCCTCGGCTCGCGGCCTCGTCGGCCGTGGCCGCGAGCCGGTCGGCGGGCAGACCGCGCAGGGCGTCGGGTCCGGGTACCGCCAGGGCCTGACGGTGGGTGTCCTCGATCAGGGTCTGCCGGTAGGCGGCGCACTGCCGGGAGAGCTCGCGGTTGACCTCGCCGAGTTCCCGGGCGGCTTCGGCGGGCAGCATGGCGCCCACCCGCCGCATGCGGCGCCACCAGTGCACGGTCAGGGCCCGGGACTGGGGGTCGGTGATCCGGTCGCGCCCGGCGTGCACCGCGTCGATACGGGCGACCAGGCGCCGGTTGCGGACGATGCGCCCCTCGTGGCGGGAGAGCAGGACGGCGATGTCCTGCTCCAGGCCGGTCAGTGCCGCCTCGCCGCCCGCGGTCACCTGGTGGGTGAACGCGTCGTGGATGTACTGCACCCGGGTGCCGGAGAACTCGAGCGCCTCGACGGTGTTGGCGAGGTCCGGCGGCGCCGGGTCGGCGGCGATGGCGTCGACCCGGGCCTCGCGCTCGGCGATGGCCTGCTCCAGCGCGGGCCGGTAGTGCCCGGGGCGGATGTCGGCGAACGGCTGCATCCCGTGCGGGGCGGGAGGCTCCAGAAGCGGGTTCGGACTCATCGGGGCGCCCGCATCCGTACGGCCAGCTCGTCCACGGCCCACTGGCGCAGCGGGGCGAGCCCGCCGTCGGTGCTGATGTCGCGCAGCAGGATCAGCGGGGACAGCGCCTGCCGGTCGAGGGAGGCCGACGCCACCAGGGCACCGTGGGCCTGGTCCGGCTGCTCCAGCCGCAGGGAGCAGCGGGCGGCCTGACAGTGGGCGTAGGAGGCGTACGGCGCACCCAGCCCGGCGGCGGTGCGGTACGCCTCGCGCGCCTCGACGACCCGGCTCTCCCCCATCAGGAAGTCGGCCAGCCGTACGTGCGCCTTGGGGTCGAGCGGGTCCCACTCGGTCATCCGTCGGTAGAACCGCTCCGCGCCCTCGATGTCCCGTCGGGCCTTGGCCGAACGCCCTGAGGTCTCGAGGACGGGGTGGACGTTCTCCAGCGCCAGGAGTCGGGCATCGCCGTCCGCGAGCGCCACGGCCTCCAAGGCGTATTTCTCCGCCAGTTGCAGCTGCCGGTCGACCTCCGCGTGGTCGCCCTCGAAGAACGGGATGAAGGCCACTCCGCGCCAGTAGATGGAGGTGTGCAGCGGCTCCATCTCCACGCCGGCCCGGTCGGCCACCTCGTCGGCGGCGGCCAGCCAGTACCGCATGTCGGCCAGTGCCTTCTGCTTCTCACCCTTGGCGCACAGCACGATCATGTGGGCGGCGGCCCCGTACCGTACGGCCGGGTCGAACGCCTCGGTGCGGGCGATGGTCTCCATGACACCGCGGGCCCGCACGAACGCCGCGGCCGCGCTCCGGGCGTCCCCGGCGAGCTGTGCGTCGGCGTTGTGCCGGAAGTAGGCCAGCCGCAGGGCGTCCAGATCGCGGCCGGCCGGGTCGGTGGGGACGAGGGCCGCGATGGTCTTCCAGAAGCCGAGCTTGGCCAGCGCGGTCACCAGGCGGGACCGGTCGCCGGTGGACAGCCCGGACCAGTTCTCGGTCAGGGCGCACAAGTGCTGCCAGCGGGCCGACCTCAGGGATACGGGCAGGTCGCGGGGGTGGTCCGGGTTGGGCCGGCCGGGCTCCTCGGTCTTCAGCGCCTGCCTCAGCAGTCCGAGCGAGGCGATCTGGTGGACGGGTACGGGCAGGTCCTGGGCGAGGCGGCGGCCGACGTCGGCGGTGCACTGGGCGTGCAGGGGGCCGCCGGGGCTCTCCAGGTCGAAGTAGGAGGCGAGGAGTTCGCGGGACCGAGGGGCCGGCTCCGGTTCGAAGGTTCCCCTCGGCGGCTCCTGCATCGGGGGCAGGTCGCCGACGCTTCCCTTGGTCCGCAGAAACTTCTCCACCGCCGGCTCCTCCGTCGTGGTCCTCTGCCGTTGATCGGCTGTCGTCGATCAGCTGTCGTGATCCGCTGGGTGTGCGCCACGAAGCGTGATGGCCGCAAAGGGAGTTCGCCCTTTGCGGCCATCGCGAGCCCGCCTGGTCGCCAGGAGGGCAGCTCGCCTGATGTCGGAGATCAGACGGCCGGGGCGTAGTAGGCCACGCCCGAGACCGTGAGACCGAACTCCTCGGCCAGCTCGTCCGTCTCGACCTCGACCTCGGTGATCTGCTCGGCGTCCATGTCTGAACCTCCTGTTGTCGACTGTGGCCCCTGGGGTTTTCGGGGACAGGTCAAACGTAGGAGGGGCTTCTCGAAGATCCGCCGAGCATTGCTGGAGATCGATTCGAGAGACGGTCAGGGCATGCGTGAGCCGGGACGGACAAGGAGGTGACCGCCGTGCCGGGTCCTCAGACGGTGGTGACCGGCAGCACGTCGGGGGACAACGCCGCCGCCCGTGCCGGGGCCGCGGTCATCCGGCGGCGGTGATGGCGACGGCACAGGACCTCGTACCCGATCGCTTCCGCCTGGTTGACGTCCCCCACGACCACCTGAGCGCCTTCCACGACCATCTCGCCCCCTATCGTGCGGGCGTTGTGCGTGGCGCGGGCGCCGCACCAGCAGAGGGCCTCGACCTGCAACACCTCTACGCGGTCGGCCAGTTCCACCAGGCGCTGGGAGCCCGGGAACAGCTTGGAGCGGAAGTCCGTCGTGATGCCGAAGGCGTAGACGTCGAGGCCCAGGTCGTCGACGACGCGGGCGAGTTGGTCGATCTGCCCGGGGGCCAGGAACTGGGCCTCGTCGGCGATGACGTAGTCCGCGCGGCCGCCCTGGGAGAGGTGGTCGACCAGGTAGGCGTACAGGTCCTGGCCGTCCTCGACCTCCACCGCGTCCGTGACCAGGCCGAGGCGGGAGGAGAGTTTGCCCTCGCCCGCGCGGTCGTCCCGGGTGAAGATCATGCCCTGCAGGCCGCGCGCGGAGCGGTTGTGCTCGATCTGGAGAGCCAGGGTCGACTTCCCGCAGTCCATGGTTCCGGAGAAGAACACCAGCTCGGGCATGGGGAGTTGAACACCTTTCGGCAACGGAGGGCGGCAGAGGGAGGTTTCAGGAGCGTACTTCGAGCAGCGGGACCAACTGCTCCGCGGGGGTCATCGAACCGTGGTTGCCGACCATCGCCGACTCCTTGGGCTCCCGCTCGGACGCGATGATCAGGACGTCGTCCCGCGCGGCCGCGACCACATCGCCGAGGCGCGCGTAGACCCGGTCGTCGACCTGTGGGCCGAACCAGCCGGCCGCGATCGCCTCGTCCCGCGAGGCCACCCAGAACTGCTCGCCGAGCACCTCGCGCCAGCAGGTCAGGACGTCGTTCCCGGCGCCCGGTACCGCGTAGATGTGGCGGGCCCGGCCCTCGCCGCCCAGCAGGGCGACCCCGGCGCGCAGCTCCCAGTCCTCGTCGAAGTCGATGCGGTGCTGCTCGTCGAAGGGTATGTCGACCATGCCGTGGTCCGCGGTGACGTAGAGCGCGCTGCGCGGTGGGAGTTGTTCCGCGAGGCGCTGCACCAGACGGTCCACGTGCATGAGCTGGCCGCGCCAGGTGTCGGAGTCGACGCCGAAGCGGTGTCCCGCGCCGTCGAGTTCGGCGTAGTACGTGTAGACCAGCGCGCGGTCGGCGGCGGCCAGTTGCTCGGCCGCGAGGTCCATGCGGTCCTCGCCCGCCAGCCGGCCGAGGAACTTGCCGCCGCTCAGCGCGACCTTGGTCAGCGGGGTGTTCTCGAAGGTCGGTGAGGACACCTGCGCCGCGTGCACGCCCGCGTCCTGGGCGAGCTGGAAGACCGTGGGGTACGGCTGCCACACACGCGGCGAGGTCCACGGCTGCCAGCGCAGCTGGTTCATCAGCTCGCCGGTGCCGGGGTTGCGCACGGTGTAGCCGGGCAGTCCGTGCGCACCCGGCGGCAGTCCGGTGCCGACGGAGGCGAGGGAGGTCGCGGTGGTCGCCGGGAAGCCGGCGGTGATGGGCCGGCCGGTGCCGCCGCGCGAGCCCGCGAGCAGCGAGGCCAGGTAGGGGGCCTCGTCCGGGTGCGCCCGCAGCTGCTCCCAGCCGAGGCCGTCGATCAGGAACACGCAGTTCCGGTCGGCGGGGGTCAGCTCGGTGATCGTGGCGGTCGTGCCGGGTACGCCCATGCCGGCGGCGAGCGTGGGCAGGAGGTCGGCGAGGGAACCGCTGCCGTATTCGGGCAGCGGTGCGGAGTCGACGGCCAGTGGTTCCGGGTAGGACTCCCAGGCGGTGAGCTGGGCCATCAGTGTGCGGTGTCCGCGGTCGCCTCGGAGAGGGACTGGGCGAAGGCGAGGGTCTGGCGGACCGTCTCGGGGCCGTCGCCGGCCTCGCTGACCCGCAGACTGAGGTCGTCTGCGGTCGAGTTGCCCGTGTAGCCGTGGTCGGCCTCGCAGTTGGGGTCGCCGCAGGCGGCCGGCTCCAGGTCGATCCGGGAGACGGCGCCCCAGCCGATGGTCAGCACGACCTCGCGGGGCAGGGTGCCCGGCTGGTACTGCTCCGGATTGGCGACCACCCGGCTGAGCACGACCGACGAGATCCGGCCAAGCTTCACGGACTCCGTGGACGTCGTGGCGTACGGCGTCGGGGAGGTGCTGTCGGCGGCCTGCTCGTCGGTGTGGCTGACGATGAAGCGGTTGCCGGTGAGGACGAGCACGGTCACATGCCGCCGCACCTCGTTCTGGTCGAACGTCGTCTCCTGGTGGACCAGGTACGACCGGATGGGCTCGCCGCCCACAGCGGCCTCCACCGCCTCGGCCACGAGGGCCGGGTAGTAGCCGCTGCGCTCGATCGCCGCTCGCAGCCCCTGGGTCGTCGTACTGGTCTTGGCCATGACCCCCATCCTACGGGGGACCACTGACTGCGAGGCACCGCTCAGGGGTGTTCTCAGTACGCGGGCAGGGTCCGCGGGCCGAGGTCGTCGCGGGCGGGCGGGGGTGCCAGGCGTACGGAGGCGCCGAGGACGCTCAGGCCGTGCGGGGCGACGACGACCGGTTCCAGGGTCACCGCGACGACCTCGGGGTGGTCGTCGACGAGGCGGGACACCCTCAGCAGCAGTTCCTCCAGGGCCGCGGTGTCGACGGGCGCCGAGCCTCTCCAGCCGAACAGGAGCGGTGCCGTCCGGATGGAGCGGACCAGGGAGGTCGCCTCGCGGTCAGTGACCGGAATCAGCCGGTGCGCGACGTCCCCGAGCAGCTGTGATGCGGCCCCGGCGAGCCCGAAGGAGAGCACGGCTCCGGCCGCGGGGTCGATGACGGCCCGTACGACGGTGTCCACGCCGCGTGGCGCCATCCGCTGCACGACGGGGCGCAGCTCCTCGGGCGTCCCGAACAGCTCGGTCAACTCGGCGTACGCCCGCCGCAGTTGTTCCTCGTCGGCGAGATCGAGGCGTACGCCGCCCAGGTCGGCGCGGTGCCTGAGGTGCGGGGCGGTGGCCTTGAGGGCGACGGGGTAGCCGAGGGTGCGGGCGGCTCGGGCGGCCTCGTCGGGGGTGGGTGCGGGCAGGGCCCGGTGCACCTGGACGCCGTACTTGCCGAGGAGTTCGCAGGTCTCGTCGGTGCCGAGGGTCAGGCCCTGTCCGCGCGCGAGGAGGCCGTCGATCAGTTCGGCGGCGCCCTTCTCGTCGATGTCCTCGTGCTCGGGCACCTTGCCGGGCTCGGCGGCGTCGCGTCGCCATTGCGCGTACTTCACGGCTTCGCCGAGGGCGCGGACGGCGCGCTCCGCGGCGGGGTAGGCGGGGATGAGGCGGGAGCAGTTCCGGGGTGCCTCTTCGGGTGCCTTGACGGCGAGGCGGTCCAGGGCGCGGAAGGGGTGGGAGGCGCTCGGCGTGGCGGCCTGCGGAGCCGTGCTGGCCGCGGCGGACAGTGCCTCCGCGAGTCCGCCCAGCTCGACATGGACCACCAGCACCGGCTTCCCCGGCACCCGCTCGGCCGCCGACCTGAGCGCCTCGGCGAGCGCCGCGTCCCCGGCGGAGCCCTCCCCCACGGCGGGTATCGCGGTCACGACCACCGCGTCGCAGGTGTCGTCCGCCAACGCGCGCGACAGGGCCGTGTGGAAGTCCGCGGGCGAGGCGGCCGTCGTCAGGTCCAGCGGGGTCAGCGGCCTGAGCCCCTCGGAGAGGCAGGCGTCGTAGGTCAGCAGGCCCAGGGACTCGGAGTTGCCGAGGATCGCCACGCGCGGGCCGCCCGGGAGGGGCTGCCGGGCGAGCAACAGGCCGGTGTCGACGAGCTCGGTGATCGTGTCCACGCGGATCACACCGGCCTGTCCGAGCAGGGCGGACACCGTCGAGTGCGGCAGCCGGGTGGCCCGTACGGCATGCCCCTGGGGGGCGGCGCCGGCGCTCTGGACGACGACCAGCGGCTTGGCGGCCGCGGTGCGGCGGGCGAGGCGGGTGAACTTGCGCGGGTTGCCGATGGACTCCAGGTACATGAGGACGACGTCGGTGTCCGGGTCGTCGTACCAGTACTGAAGGACATCGTTGCCGGAGACGTCCGCGCGGTTGCCGGAGGAGACGAAGGTGGACACGCCCGTGGTCCCCGTGACGCCGCCGCCGCGTCGGTGCAGGCGGGACAGCAGGGCGATGCCGATGGCGCCGGACTGGGCGAAGAGGCCGATATGGCCGGGCCGAGGCTTCTCGTTGGCCAGGGACGCGTTCAGCTGTACGTCCGGGTTGGTGTTGATGATGCCGAAGGCGTTGGGCCCGATGATCCGCATGCCGTACGCGCGCGCGTGCCGCACGAGTTCGCGCTGCCGTTCGCGTCCCTCGGGCCCGCTCTCGGCGTACCCGGCGGAGATCACCACGAGTCCCTGCACGCCGTGCTCGCCGCACTCGGTGACGACCTGGGGGACGTGCTCGGCGGGCACGGCGACGACCGCGAGGTCGACGGGCCCCTCGATGTCGCGCACCGAGCGGTAGGCGGGAACCCCGTCGAGCTCCTTGCCGGGGAAGGCCTGGTTCACGGCGTACAGCCGGCCCGTGAAGCCGGCGTCGCGGATGTTGTCGAAGATGCCGCGGCCCACGCCACCACGGGCGCGGCCGACGCCGATCACGGCGACCGAGCCGGGCGTGAGCAGCCGCTGCACCGACCTTGCCTCGGCACGCTGCTCGCGCGCGTACTGCACGGCGAGGGAGCGGTCGGTGGGTTCGAGGTCGAACTCCAGGCGGACGACACCGTCCTCGAAGCTGCGCTTCTGGGTGTACCCGGCGTCCCTGAACACCTTGATCATCTTGTTGTTGGCGGGCAGCACCTCGGCGGCGAAGCGGCGGATGCCGCGCTCGCGGGCGACGGCCCCGATGTGTTCGAGGAGGGCGGAGGCGACGCCCCGGCCCTGGTGGGCGTCCTGCACGAGGAAGGCGACCTCGGCCTCGTCGGCCGGTGCGGACGCGGGCATTCCATCAGTGCCGATGCGGTCGTAGCGTACGGTGGCGATGAACTCACCGCCGACCGTGGCGGCGAGTCCCACCCGGTCCACAAAGTCGTGGTGCGTGAAGCGGTGGACGTCCTTGGCGGACAGGCGAGGGTAGGGCGCGAAGAAGCGGTAGTACTTCGACTCGTCCGACACCTGCTCGTAGAAGCTGACCAGGCGCTCGGCGTCATCAACGGTGATGGGGCGGATGCGCGCGGTACCGCCGTCGCGCAGCACCACGTCGGCTTCCCAGTGCGCGGGGTACTCGTGCCGGTCCGGCGAGGTCTGCATGGGCCCCAGATTACGGCTCGCGTACGACAACGGCGCGAGGCAGTCTGTGGAGAACGCAAGAGGATCACTCAAGGACGGAAGTCGGACCGAGGCCGCGGTCCGACGACTCACCCCGGACGGGACACAGGGTCCGATCCGGAGACGCTTCACGTTGTGGGAAACTGGTCTAGACAACCTGAACACCGAAGGGCAGCATCACATGGCTGAGCGCCGCGTCAACGTCGGCTGGGCCGAGGGCCTTCACGCCCGCCCCGCTTCCATCTTCGTCCGGGCCACCACGGCCTCCGGTATCCCCGTGACGATCGCCAAGGCCGACGGCAACCCCGTCAACGCGGCCTCCATGCTGGCGGTTCTGGGCCTCGGCGCCCAGGGCGGCGAGGAGATCGTCCTCGCCTCCGACGCCGAGGGCGCGGACGCCGCCCTCGACCGACTGGCGAAGCTGGTCTCCGAGGGTCTCGAGGAGCTTCCCGAGACCGTCTGATTTACCGGGGCCGACTGATTCACGGCACCACAGAAGGGCTCGTCCGAATTTATCGGGCGAGCCCTTTGTATTTCCCGCTCACAGGCAGCGGAAATAATCCCCCGCGAATTACTGCCTCTTTGTATACGGCTCCCGTGTTAATGCCGCAGGCTCGGCATGTTTACGGGATGTTGCGAGTTCCTCACACGCTCCGGCCGATCTCCCGCCCCGTTGAATCGGAGTCGGTGCACGGCTGTCGAGCGCTCCGTGTGCAGAGCCGTGACCGCCCGCGCGCGCTCTCCGTCGCCGCGCGCCACGGCGTCGACGATGGCGCCGTGCTCCGCCCAGGACTCGACCGGGTTGGCCGGGGCGTCCACGGCGTACATCCAGGAGATCTTGTGCCGCAGCTGGGTCAGCATCGAGGTCAGCGCGGGACTGCCGGAGGCCTGGGCGAGCGTCTCGTGGAACCAGCCGCCCAGGGACCGCAGGTCATCGCTGTTGCCCCTCCTGGCCCGCTCCTGGCCCAGCCTCACCAGACCGCGCAGGACCTTCAAGTGCGCCTCGGTGCGCCGCTGGGCGGCCCGCGAGGCACCCAGGGGCTCCAGGAGCATCCGCATCTCCAGCAGGTCGGCGGCCTCCTGCTCGGTCGGTTCGGCCACGCACGCGCCCGCGTGCCGCCGCGTCACCACGAAGCCCTCGGCCTCCAGGGTGCGCAGCGCCTCCCGGACGGGGACACGGGAGACCCCGTAGCGGCGGGCGAGGAGTTCCTCGGTGAGGCGGCTGCCGCGCTCGTAGACACCCGCGACGATGTCGTCCCGGATCGCCGTGCATACCGAGTGCGCCGGAATACGCATGACCGACCTCCGCTTTAATCCCCGTGAAACGTCGACGATTGACGTGTGTTCAGTGACTCTATTGCAAAGAGCGGGAATTTCCGATGGCAGGCCGGAATCCATGCATATTTTTTGGACAGGCGGGTGGCAAAAACGGCGAAACCCCGGCTCGGGGAGCCGGGGTTCCGGGAGATCTTGCGGTCCGTCGTCAGACGTTCACGCCATGCGAACGCAAGTAGGCGACGGGGTCGATGTCCGAGCCGTACTCCGCGGTCGTGCGGGCCTCGAAGTGCAGGTGCGCCCCGGTGACGTTGCCGGTCGCGCCGGAGAGGCCGATCTGCTGGCCCGGCGTGACCGTCTGGCCCACCGAGACACCGATGGACGACAGGTGCCCGTACTGGGTGTACGTGCCGTCGTTCATCTTGATCACGATGTTGTTGCCGTACGACCCGCCCCAGCCGGCCTCCACGACCGTGCCGGAGCCGACCGAGCGGACCGAGGTGCCGCTGGCGGCGTGGAAGTCGACGCCGGTGTGGCTGCCGGAGGACCAGACGGCGCCGCCGGCCTTGTAGCCGGTGGAGATGTACGAGCCCGAGATCGGGGCGACGTAGCTGTTGAGGCGCTTGCGCTCGGCGGCGGCGCGGGCGGCGCGCTCCTTGGCCTCGCGCTCCTTCTTGGCCTTGGCCGCGGCCTTCTCGCGCGCCTCCTCCTCGGCCTTCTGCCGGGCCTTCTGCTCGGCGGCCTCGATGGCCGCCTGCTGCTGGGCCTCGGCCTGGGC
Organism: Streptomyces sp. NBC_00019; assembly: GCF_045041015.1. NCBI lineage: Bacteria > Bacillati > Actinomycetota > Actinomycetes > Kitasatosporales > Streptomycetaceae > Streptomyces > Streptomyces sp. NBC_00019. The sequence goes on along the minus strand of NZ_CP108302.1, from coordinate 7,722,719 downwards.
GTCGATCTGGGCGGCGACCGAGTCGCCGATGGTGATGACCGGGGTGAGGCCGGTCTGCTCGGCCGCGGGCTCAGCGGCGAGGGCCGGGGCCGCGAGGGTGCCGATGACGCCGGTGGTGGCGAGTGCCGCGACCCCCGCCACGTGGGCGGTGGTGCGCTTCGTCCGGCTGGGACGGCGGTGCTTCCCGGTGGCGCGCGTGAACGCCATGTAGTGGCTGGTCCTTTCCTTCCCTCTCGCCTACCGGGTTAGCTGACGGGTTCGGAGCAGGAAGGTCTCCTACGGACCCCCTCGCTGCACGCGCGGGCGTCCGATTCACCCCAGGGACTACATATATGTGGGTCCCCGGCTCCCCTGGCTCGCGCCGTACGGGGACTCGGCGATGGCTGTCCGGTGCCGCGGGCGCGGCGCACTGCCTGACGAACAGCCCGGATGACGCTAAGCGGGGCGACTTTCAATCCCCAAACGGATCAGGGTTTTTGTAGCGCATGCCACAGGGCAGACAGGCAACCTCTCCCCTAATTCGGACATTAAGGGGCCCTGGTGACACGTCAGTCACCAGGGCCCCTTCACGCGCGTGCCGCTACTCGGCGGACACGACGGTCACTTCACCGATCCCGAGGGCCTCCACGGGCTCCTTGATGGCGGACGCGTCGCCGACCAGGATCGTCACGAGCCGGTCCACCGGGAAGGCGTTGACGGCCGCCGCAGTGGCCTCCACGGTGCCGGTCGCGGCGAGTTGCCGGTACAGCGTGGCCTGGTAGTCGTCGCGCAGGTGCTGCTCGACCTGGTCGGCCAGCGTGCTCGCGACGGCCGCCGCGGTCTCGTACTTCAGCGGGGCCACGCCGACGAGGTTCTGCACGGCCACGTCCCGCTCGGCGTCGGTGAGCCCCTCCGCGGCGAGGGTGCGCAGGACCGTCCACAGGTCGTCCAGGGCCGGACCGGTGTTCGGGGTGTCGACGGAGCCGCTGATGGCGAGCATCGCGGCGCCCGTTCCGTCGGGGGCGGACCTGAGGACCTGCCCGAACGAGCGCACACCGTAGGTGTAGCCCTTCTCCTCGCGCAGGACACGGTCCAGACGGGAGGTGAGGGTGCCACCGAGGCAGTACGTGCCGAGCACCTGCGCGGCCCACACACGGTCGTGCCGGTCGGCGCCGATACGGCCGATCAGCAGCTGCGTCTGGACGGCGCCGGGGCGGTCCACGATGACGACACGGCCCGTGTCGTCGGCGGTGATCGGCGGCACCGGACGCGGTTCGGCCTGGGAGCCGGTCCACGAGCCGAGGGTGTCGGCGAGCAGCGCGTCGAGATCGATGCCGGTGAGGTCGCCGACGACCACGACGGTGCCGGTGGCTGGGCGGACGTGCTTCTCGTAGAAGGCGCGTACGGCCGCGGAGTCGATGTTCTGGACGGTCTCCTCGGTGCCCTGGCGCGGGCGGGACATGCGCAGGTCCGCCGGGAACAGGGTCCTGGAGAGCTCCTTGGCGGCCCGGCGGGAGGGGTTGGCCAGCTCGTGCGGGATCTCGTCGAGGCGGTTGGTGACGAGCCGCTCGACCTCGCTGTCCGCGAACGCGGGCGCCCTGAGGGCGTCGGCCAGCAGACCGAGCGCCTTGGGCAGCCGTGACGCCGGGACCTCGAGGCTCAGCCGTACGCCGGGGTGGTCGGCGTGGGCGTCGAGGGTGGCGCCGGCCCGCTCCAGCTCGGCGGCGAACTCCTCGGCGGTGTGCTTGTCGGTGCCCTCCGAGAAGGCCCGCGCCATGATCGTGGCGACGCCGTCCAGGCCGGCCGGCTCGGCGTCCAGCGGGGCGTCGAGGAGGACCTCGACGGCGACGACCTGCTGGCCGGGGCGGTGGCAGCGCAGGACCGTCAGGCCGTTGTCGAGCGTGCCGCGCTCGGGGGCCGGGAAGGCCCACGGCCGCGCCTCGCCCGCCTGCGGCCGGGGGTGGAATTCCATCGTGGCGAGCTCGGTCACTTGGCCGCCTCCTCGTTCTTGTCGCCGGCCTCGACGGTGGCCTCGGCCTCGGGGTCCTCCGGGGGATCCGCGTCCTCGGCGGTCTCTCCGGAGACGGGCTCGTAGACGAGCACCGCGCGGTTGTCGGGGCGCAGGCGGGCCTTGGCGACCTCCTGGACCTCCTGGGCGCTCACCTCGAGCACCCGGTTGACGGCGGTGAGGGCGAGCTGCGGGTCGCCGAACAGGACGGCGTAGCGGCACAGTTCGTCGGCGCGGCCCGCGACGGTGCCGAGCCGGTCCAGCCACTCGCGCTCCAATTGGGCCTGGGCGCGCTCCATTTCCTCGGCCGTGGGGCCCTCCGCGGCGAACCGGGCGAGCTCCTCGTCGATCGCCGCCTCGATGACCGGCACCTCGACGTCACCGGACGTCTTCACATCCAGCCACCCCAAGGAGGGCGCTCCGGCGAGCCGCAGCAGGCCGAAGCCGGCGGCGACGGCCGTACGGTCGCGGCGTACCAGCCGGTTGTAGAGGCGGGAGGACTCACCGCCGCCGAGGACGGTGAGCGCCAAATCGGCCGCGTCGGCGTCGCGCGTGCCGTCGTGCGGCAGCCGGTAGGCCGCCATCAACGCGCGCGCGGGGACCTCTTCCTCGACGACCTCGCGCAGCTGCTCGCCGATGACCTCGGGCAGCGAGCCGTCGCGCGGGGCGGGCTTGCCGTCGTGCGACGCGATCGAGCCGAAGTACTTCTCGATCCAGGCGAGCGTCTGCTCGGGGTCGATGTCGCCGACGACGGACAGCACCGCGTTGCCCGGCGCGTAGTACGTCCGGAAGAACGCGCGCGCGTCCTCCAGCGTGGCCGCGTCCAGGTCGGCCATCGAACCGATCGGCGTGTGGTGGTACGGGTGACCCTCGGGGTAGGCGAGGGCTGTCAGCTTTTCGAACGCCGTGCCGTAGGGGACGTTGTCGTAGCGCTGACGGCGCTCGTTCTTGACGACGTCCCGCTGGTTCTCCATCGACTCGTCGTCGAGGGCGGCAAGGAGCGAGCCCATGCGGTCGGCCTCCAGCCAGAGGGCGAGCTCCAGCTGGTGGGTGGGCATGGTCTCGAAGTAGTTGGTGCGCTCGAAGCTCGTGGTGCCGTTGAGCGAGCCGCCCGCGCCCTGGACGAGCTCGAAGTGGCCGTTGCCCTTGACCTGTCCGGAGCCCTGGAACATCAGGTGCTCGAAGAGGTGAGCCAGGCCGGTACGGTCCTTGACCTCGTGACGCGAGCCGACGTCGTACCAGAGGCACACCGCCGCGACCGGGGTCAGGTGGTCCTCGGAGAGCACCACGCGCAGCCCGTTGGCCAGGCGGTGCTCCGTTGCTGTCAGGCCTCCGGTGCCTGCCTGGTCTGTGGCCGTGTGACCCATGGGCATGTACGTCCCTTCGATCGCGGTGCGGTTGATCTGAACCGCGTTTTTCTGCCGGTCCTGCCACTGTATGCAAGCGTGCGGAGCGCCGGTGAAGTTCCCGGTGGTCGTACGCCGACAGCGAGATCCCGTAGCCTGCGGGCGGGCGCCGCGTGCCGTACGGGTGAACACCCTGCGGGACGGCTGACGCCGGGTCGTCGTCCGCGTTGTCAGTGCCGCGGTCCACAATGGTCCGCGTCAGATCCCGTTCACGCTTCAGCAAGAGTGAGCCGAAGGGGCGCGACCCGAAGGCGAGCGACCAGAAAAGAGGAGCCGGCAGCGATGGCCCGCCGAAGCACGAAGACCCCGCCGCCCGACGACTCGTTCGAGGAGAAGATCCTCGACATCGACGTCGTCGACGAGATGCAGGGCTCCTTCCTCGAGTACGCGTACTCGGTCATCTACTCCCGCGCCCTGCCGGACGCCCGTGACGGCCTCAAGCCGGTGCACCGGCGCATCGTCTACCAGATGAACGAGATGGGCCTGCGCCCCGACCGCGGCTATGTGAAGTGCGCCCGTGTCGTCGGCGAGGTCATGGGCAAGCTGCACCCGCACGGCGACGCGTCGATCTACGACGCCCTGGTGCGCATGGCCCAGCCCTTCTCCATGCGCGTCCCCCTGGTCGACGGCCACGGCAACTTCGGTTCGCTGGGCAACGACGACCCGCCGGCCGCCATGCGGTACACCGAGTGCCGGCAGGCCGAGGCGACGAGCCTGATGACCGAGTCGATCGAAGAGGACACGGTCGACTTCGCCCCCAACTACGACGGCCAGGAGCAGGAGCCGGTGGCGCTGCCCGCCGCGTTCCCGAACCTGCTGGTGAACGGCGCGTCGGGCATCGCGGTCGGCATGGCCACGAACATGCCCCCGCACAACCTCTCCGAGGTCATCGCGGCCGCCCGCCATCTGATCCGCCACCCCAACGCGGATCTCGAGACGCTGATGAGGTACGTCCCGGGCCCCGACCTGCCCACCGGCGGCCGGATCGTCGGCCTGGCCGGCATCCGGGACGCGTACGAGACGGGCCGCGGCACCTTCAAGATCCGCGCCACGGTGTCGGTGGACACCGTCACGGCCCGCCGCAAGGGTCTGGTCATCACCGAGCTGCCCTTCGCGGTCGGCCCGGAGAAGGTCATCGCCAAGATCAAGGACCTGGTCGGCTCGAAGAAGATCCAGGGCATCGCCGACGTCAAGGACCTCACCGACCGTGCGCACGGCCTGCGTCTGGTCATCGAGATCAAGAACGGCTTCGTGCCGGAGGCGGTCCTGGAGCAGCTGTACAAGCTGACGCCGATGGAGGAGTCCTTCGGCATCAACAACGTCGCGCTGGTCGACGGCCAGCCGCTGACGCTGGGCCTCAAGGAGCTCCTCGAGGTCTATCTCGACCACCGCTTCGAGGTCGTGCGCCGGCGCAGCGAGTTCCGCCGCACCAAGCGCCGTGACCGTCTGCACCTGGTGGAGGGCCTGCTCACGGCGCTCGTCGACATCGACGAGGTCATTCGCCTCATCCGCTCCAGCGACAACTCCGCGCAGGCCAAGCAGCGCCTGATGCAGCGTTTCTCGCTGAGCGAGATCCAGACGCAGTACATCCTCGACACGCCGCTGCGCCGCCTCACCAAGTTCGACCGCATCGAGCTGGAGTCCGAGAAGGACCGGCTCAACGCGGAGATCGAGGAGCTGACCCGGATCCTCGACTCGGACACGGAGCTGCGCAAGCTGGTCTCCACCGAACTGGCCGCGGTGGCCAAGAAGTTCGGCACCGACCGACGTACGGTCCTGCTGGAGGCGGGAGCGGTCGCCCCCGCGGTCGGCGTTCCCCTGCAGGTGGCGGACGACCCGTGCCGGGTGCTGCTGTCCTCGACGGGTCTGCTGGCCCGTACGGCGAACGGCGAGCCCTTCCCGGAGGACGCGGACAGCCGGCGCGTGAAGCACGACGTGATCGTCTCGGCGGTCCCGGCGACCGCGCGCGGTGAGGTGGGCGCGGTGACGTCGAGCGGCCGGCTGCTGCGGATCAACGTCATCGACCTGCCGCAACTGCCGGATACGGCGTCGGCGCCGAACCTCGCCGGAGGGGCTCCGCTGACGGAGTTCGTCTCCCTGGAGGACGGCGAGACGCTGGTCTGCCTGATGACCCTCGACGAGTCGTCGCCGGGTCTGGCGCTCGGCACGGAGCAGGGTGTGGTCAAGCGTGTGGTGCCCGACTATCCGTCCAACAAGGAGGAGTTGGAGGTCATCACGCTGAAGGACGGTGACCGGATCGTCGGCGCGGTCGAGCTGCGCACCGGTGATGAGGACCTGGTCTTCATCACGGACGACGCGCAGCTGCTGCGCTACCAGGCCGCGCAGGTCCGCCCGCAGGGCCGGCCCGCGGGAGGCATGGCGGGCGTCAAGCTCACGGACGGCGCGAAGGTCATCTCCTTCACCGCGGTGGACCCGGCCGTGGACGCGGTCGTCTTCACGGTCGCGGGCTCGCGCGGCACGCTGGACGACTCCGTCCAGACGACAGCCAAGCTGACCCCGTTCGACCAGTATCCGCGCAAGGGTCGCGCCACCGGCGGCGTCCGCTGCCAGCGGTTCCTGAAGGGCGAGGACTGTCTGTCCCTGGCCTGGGCGGGCCCCGTACCGGCCCGCGCCGCGCAGAAGAACGGCACACCGGCGGACCTGCCGGAGATCGACCCGCGCCGTGACGGTTCGGGTGTGTCGCTGGCGAAGACGGTGTCGGTAGTGGCGGGACCGGCCTAGAACGCGGGGTCCTGAAGGTCCTCTTCGGGATCCTGTACGTAGCGCAGGACGCCCCACATTCCGTGCTCGTCGGCGGTGTGCGGGGCGTCGCTCCCGCACTCCTCCAGTTCCTTGCCGAGCGCGGGCACGTCGATGCCGGAGCCGATGAGAACCAGCTGGCTGAGGCGCTCGGCGTCCACGGGCCAGGGTTCCGGGTAGAAGCGCAGGAACCGCCCGACGGCATGGACGGCGTAACGGTTCCGGGTGTCGTACGCGCCGAAGTCGACGTACCCCTTGATCCGGTACAGCCCCTCGGGCCGACTGTCGAGGAACCGCATGAGCCGACGCGGATCGAGCGGCGTCTCGGAGACGAAGGAGAGGCTCTCGTACGCGGCGTGCAGATGCCCGTCGTGCATGTCGTCTTCGTGGTGGTGCAGGTCGTCGAAGGAGAGCTGCCCGATCCGCTCCTCGCCGGGCCGGCAGTCGAAGAGGAACTCGGGGTCGATGCGGCCGTAGGCGGCGGGCACCACCGCGGCACGGTCGACGAGGGACCGTACGGGTCCGAGGACGCGCTCGCCGTCGGGCGCCCGGTCGAGCTTGTTGACCACGACGAGGTCGGCGAGGGCGAGATGCCGGTCGATCTCGGGGTGCTTGGCGCGGGTGTCGTCGAACTCGGCGGCGTCGACGACCTCGACGAGTCCGCCGTAGACGATCCCCGGATGCTCACTCGCGAGCAACATACGCACGAGTTCCTGGGGTTCGGCGAGCCCGCTGGCCTCGATGACGATCACATCGATGCCGGTGTCCGGACGGGCAAGCCGTTCGAGGTACACGTCCAGCTCGGCGGCGTCGACGGCGCAGCACAGGCAGCCGTTGCCGAGGGAGACGGTGGAGTCGCCCAGGGCGCCCGCGACGGCCATGGCGTCGATCTCGATGGCCCCGAAGTCGTTGACGATCGCACCGATACGACTGCCTCCGCTGCGGTGCAGGAGGTGGTTGAGGAGGGTGGTCTTGCCGGAACCGAGGAATCCGGCAAGTACGACGACCGGGATCTGCCGACGGCTGTGGCTCGGCTGACTCAACGTGCGACCTCTCTGACACCGACGCGTGCACCGGATCGCGGGCCCGGCGCACGTACGAGGATTGAATGCCGGACCAGGATACGAGCCGGAAGAATCACCGCGAAGTGAACGATTGTTAGCAGCACTTGCGGGGCAGACGTTGGGCAAGGCGCCGGTGCGTGCGACCCTCGCTTCCCTCCGTGCGCCTCCTCTCCGCCTCCCCCGCCGATCAGAGCCGCTCGGCACCCTGGGAGACGGCAAGCGCCGCCCACCGCTCGCCGGTCCCCTTCCGTCGACCCGCACCCCGACGACCGGCGGACGGCCGCCTGATTCGGGGGTTGACATGGCCACACAGAGTGCAGGTGTACGGAGGATGGTTTCGGCCGCGAAGGCGCGGCTCACTGTCGCCGTCGACTCCGTCGGCATGCCGGGCTCACGACGCCGCAAAAGGGCCGCTCTGGCCGAACAGCACCGGCTCTCCTTCGACCTGCTCTGCAAAGCCATGGCCGATCCGGCCCTGGCCGAGGTGCTGAACACGTACGAGTCCGAGATCCCCATCGACAAACAGCGACAGTTCCTCTTCGCCAACGCGCTCTACGTCAACAACCTGCACTTCTACCGGATCGGCGCCCTGTCCCAGGCGGAGCTGTACGGCCATCTGCGGGTGATGTGCCAGAACAAGGTGTTCCGCGAGTACTGGGACGCGACTCGCCACCACCGCAAGAGCCTGCCCGAAGCATCGGAGGAGTTCATTCTTGGCCGGATGATGGACGATCTGATCCAGGAGCTGGCCGATTCCGACACCGACGAGTGGTGGGTCGTGGGCGAGCCACCCGACGAGTCGGCATGACTTCGAGGCCCGGATTCACAGGGCCGGGCCTCGGCAGGGCGGTCACCACTCAGGACGTGTCAGACATCGGGGATGTCTTGCTTGGCGCGGACGAGCGTCTCGCGTGTGATGACGACGATCCGCTCGTAATCCGCTCGTGCGGCGTCCGACGGGAGCTCAGGGTCGATTTCGGCGGTCGCCTCGCGCCCGATGACCGCGAAGTCACCATTGCTGAGCTCGAAGATGTCGGGGCAGGTCTGGCCTGTGGTACTGCCACGCTCCCGTGGCGAGACCCCGACACGTCGCACGATCTTCACGGAGGTGTACCGCCTTGTGACTCAGAGGGATGGGTGTGCCCTCTGATGTCAGCCGCGATGGTTCGTCGTTGGTGCGACGGAGTGCGCTCTCCGCGCAAGGGTGTCGCCGGAGCGCCCGGAGAGGGCCAGGCCAAGGTACCCAGTCCGACGAACGTTCTACGCGCGTTATCTCTCCGCAAGTGGGTGAAGTTTCCACAACAGTCTTGGCGCGGCCACATCGCACAAGGACCTCCACCCGCGAGGCACTTCGAGTATCGGTCAACCGTTCGCTCCAGGCACCGCCACCGGCGCCCCCGGCCCCACATACCGCGCCACCGGCCTGATGATCTTCGAATCCTGCGCCTGCTCCAGGACGTTGGCGCTCCAGCCCACCACCCGCCCAGCGGCGAAGGTCGGCGTGAACATCTCGCGGGGCAGGCCGCAGAGTTCCATGACCACGCCCGCGTAGAACTCGACGTTGGTGTGGAGTTCGCGACCGGGCTTCAGCTCGGCCAGGATCGCCTCGATCTGACGCTCGACCTCGACGGCGAAGGCGACGCGCGGGCCGCCGAACCGCTCGGCTACCTCGCGCAGCATGCGGGAGCGCGGGTCCTCGGTGCGGTAGATGGCGTGACCGAAGCCCATGATGCGCTCACCGGCGAGGACCCGTTCGCGGATCCAGGGATCGATACGGTCGGGCGTACCGATCGCATCGAGGGTGTCCAGCGCACGGCTGGGCGCACCGCCGTGCAACGGCCCCGACAGCGCCCCGACCGCACCCACGAGGCACGCCGCGACATCCGCACCCGTCGAGGTGATGACCCGTGCTGTGAAGGTTGATGCATTGAAGCCGTGATCAATGGTTGAGATCAAGTATTGCTCGATCGCCCGCGCACACCGTGGATCCGGCTCCGAACCCGTCAACATGTAGAGGTAGTTGGCCGCGTAGGACAGGTCCTCGCGCGGCTCCACGGGTTCCAGCCCCTGCCCCAGCCGGTGCAGCGCGGTGAGCAGAGTCGGCACGGCCGCGGCCGCCACGACGGTGTCCTGCCGACGTTCGTCCGCGTCGATGTCGTACACCGGCCGGAAGCCCTTCGCCGCACCCAGCAGCGACAGCGCCGTGCGCATCCCGGCGAGCGGGCCGGAGACCGCGCTCGCCGCCGCGACGGCGGGCAGCGCCGCCCGCACCTCGTCGGGAAGTCGGCGCAGCGCGGCGGTCTCGGCGGCGAAGGCGGCGCCACGTTCGGCGTCCGGCAGTTCGCCGTGGACCAGGAGATGCCAGACGTCCTCGAACCCGCGGGTCTGCGCGAGTTCGACAGCTGAGTACTGGCGGTAGTGGTAGAAGCCCTCGACCCCCCGGACATCACCGATCTCCGTGTCGGTGACGACGACGCCCGCGAGTCCTCGCGGTACGTCGACGAGGGTGGCCGCGGTCCTGTTGACGGACATGTTTCCTCCCTGGACTTGATTCGACTGTCCATGCTTGACTCGACTACTGTCAATATTGATTGAATCAATATTTACTCAACGCCGATACGGTGACCTCATGAGCGATCACGAACCCGTTCCCGACCTCGAGGGACGGCGGCTGACCACCAAGGAGGCCGCCGAGCTCCTCGGCGTGAAGTCCGAGACCGTCTACGCCTATGTGAGCCGCGGTCAGCTCGGCAGCCGACGCGTGCCCGGCGGCCGCGGCAGCACCTTCGATGCCAAGGAGGTACAGGCGCTCGCCCGGCGCAACAGGCGGGACACCGGCGGGAGTTCGGGCTCCGGCGGCGAGCTGTCCGTGCGGACCCGCATCACGCTCATCGACACGGACCGGTACTACTTCCGGGGCGTCGACGCGACCGAACTGGCCGCGCGCCACTCCTACGAGGAGATCGCCGAGTGGCTGTGGACGGGGCGGATGCTTCCCGGCACGACCTTCACGGCCCCCGACACCTCCGTCTCCGTCGCCCGACGCGCCGTCGACGCACTGCCCGAACACACCTCGCCCACCGACCGGTTGCGGGTCGCGGCGATCGCCGCCGCGACCGCGGACCCGCTGCGCTTCGACCTGTCCGAGAGCGCCGTGCTGGGCACCGCGCGCATCCTCATCCCCACCCTCGTCGCCGCCCTGCCTCCCGTGCGGATCGGCCACCGCGACGAGGGCTCGCTGGCCGAGCGCCTGTGGGCGCGACTCAGCGCGCGCAAGCCCGACGAGGCGTCCCTGCGCGCCCTGGACACCGCTCTGGGCCTGCTCGTCGACCACGACCTGGCCGCCTCCACCCTCGCCGTGCGGGTCGCCGCCTCGGCCCGCGCACACGCCTACGCGGCCGTTTCCGCCGGGCTCGGCGTGCTCGAGGGCCCGCTGCACGGCGCGGCCAGCGGGCTCGCCCACCGGCTGCTGCTGGACGTGCTCGACCGCGGCGACGCGGGCCCCGTGATCGCGGACGAACTGCGGGCCGGACGCCGCATCCCGGGACTGGGCCACCGGCTCTACCCGGGCGAGGATCCACGCGCGCGTGCCCTGTTCGGCCTCCTGGAGGAGATCCCCCGCGCCGCACCCGCCCTCGCCGCGGCCCGCGACGTGGTGGCCACCACCGCCCGCCACACCCCGCTGCACGCCAACGTGGACCTGGCCCTCGCCGTGCTCACCGCCTCCTCCGGGATGCTCGCCACGGCCGGCGAGACGATCTTCGCTGTCGCCCGTACGGCGGGCTGGATCGCCCACACCCTGGAGGAGTACGGGGAGCGCCCGCTGCGCATGCGACCGAGCGGTCTCTACGTGGGCGCCAAGCCACCTCAAGCGCTGCCGTAGCGGGACACCAGCACCGTCGGAATTCGCCCCGCGCCAAGTCAGGTTAGGCTCACCTCTGTGAGTACGTGTGTATCCGTCTCCCGCGACCTCGACGAGCCCATTTCCGGGACCGCGGCGACCGCGAAGACCTGGCTGCTCCTCGAACAGCCCGGTCCGTGGGGCGCTCATGCGCTCACCTCGAGCCATCTGGACCCCGCGCTGGGCCACGCCCTGGAGCGGGCGGCGAAAGGCACGGGCGTACGGATCGCGCTCATCCGCCGCCCCGGGCGGCACGCGGACTGCGGCACACCGTCCGTGCGCCGGGTGTACGCGTCCCACACGGCTCCCGGGAACGTCTGGCTGCACAGCGCCGAGGTCCGCGACCCGCGGCGCCTGCTCGATCTCGACTTCGCCGCACTGGGCGCCGGTGACCACCACAGCTTCGGCTCGGCGCTCGGCGGACGGCCCCACACAGGTGACCCGCTCGCGCTCGTCTGCACCAACGGCAAGCGCGACCGCTGCTGCGCGCTCCTCGGCCGGCCCCTGGCGGCCGAGCTGTCCGCCTCCGGGGTCGAGGGGGTCTGGGAGGTCACCCATCTGGGTGGACATCGCTTCTCGCCGACGCTGCTCGTCCTGCCGTACGGCTACGCGTACGGCCGGGTCGGGGCCCACGCCGTCAAGGAGATCCTGTACAGCGTCCAGGACGGACGGATCGTCGTGGAGGGCTGCCGCGGAGGCTCGGCCTGGGAGCGGCCCGGCCAGGCGGCGGAGCTGGCCGTGCGCACGGCGGCGGGCGAGTACACGGCGGACGCGCTGAGCGTCGTACGGATGGACGGCGCGGCACCGCGCTGGGAGGTGACCGTCGCACACGTCGACGGGCGCCACTGGCGGGTCGCCGTGGCCCAGAGCGCGTCCCTGCCGCCGCGCGAGGAGGGCTGCGGGACGTCGGTGCTGGGCTCGCCCGCGCGGATGGACGTGATGGCGGTGCGCGAACTGGCGCCGCCGGCAGCGCTCGCGAGCTGACCTGGGCGTACGGCTTCCGTGCGGTGATGGTCGTACGGCCCCCATGTGTTGATCAAGAGATCCACGCCACACCCCTACGGCAGCTCGTAGCCCTCCGCGTACCGTCATGGGTATGAGCCCCACTCCCCCCGCACGACGCCTCCGCCTCGGTCTGCCGCGGCGGATGTTCTCGCAGCTGCTGCTGATGCAGCTCGCGATCGCCACGGGGGTCACTGTGCTCGCGACCGGGCTCTTCCTCGCGCCGCTGAGCGACCAGCTGGACGACCAGGCGATGCGCCGGGCCCTCGCGATCGCGCAGACGACCGCCGAGCAGCCACAGATCGCGAAGGACCTGCAGAGCACCTCCCCGTCGGTGAACGGACCGGTGCAGGTGGAGGCCGAGCGGATCCGGAAGGCCACCCAGGCCGAGTACGTCGTGATCATGAACACGAGAGGCGTGCGCTGGTCGCACACCGACACGCGGCAGATCGGCGGGATCGTCTCCACCGACCCCGCGCGGGCGCTGGCCGGCGAGCAGGTCATGGAGATCGACGACGGCACCCTGGGTCGCTCGGCCCGCGGCAAGGTGCCGTTGCGTGACAGTGACGGCGACATCATCGGCGCGGTCTCGGTGGGCATCGCGTACGACAGCGTGCGGGCCCGGCTGATCCACGCGATCCCGGGGCTGCTCGCCTACGCGGGCGGCGCCCTGGCCGTCGGCGCGCTCGCCGCCTGGCTCATCTCCCGGCGGGTCCAGCGGCAGACCCGTGACCTGGCCTTCTCCGACATCTCGGCGCTGCTCGCGGAGCGCGAGGCGATGCTGCACGGCATCAGGGAGGGCGTCGTCGCTCTGGATCGCAGCGGCCGTATCCGCCTCCTCAACGACGAGGCGCGGCGCCTGCTCGGCATCGGCGACGAGGCCGTCGGCCGCTCCCTGGACGAGGCGCTCGGCGAGGGCCGTACGACCGACGTACTGGCCGGCCGGGTGACCGGCACCGACCTGCTCACCGTGCGCGGCCAGCGGGTCCTGATCGCCAACCGCATGCCCACCGACGACGGCGGCGCCGTCGCCACCCTGCGCGACCGCACCGAGCTGGAGCAGCTGGGCCGGGAGCTCGACTCGACGCGCGGTCTGATCGACGCCCTGCGCGCCCAGGACCACGAGCACGCCAATCGGATGCACACGGTCCTCGGACTGCTAGAACTGGAGATGTACGACGACGCCGTGGAGTTCGTCGGAGAGGTGGTCGGCGACCATCGCGCAACCGCGGAGCAGGTCACCGAGAAGATCAGGGACCCGCTGCTCGCGGCCCTGCTGGTAGGCAAGGCGACCGTCGCGGCGGAGCGCGCGGTCGCGCTGTGGATCTCGGACCGGACCTGGCTTCCCGATCGGCTGATCGATCCCCGCGGCATCGTCACGGTCGTCGGGAACCTGGTGGACAACGCGCTCGACGCCGTCGCGGGCAAACCGCACGCGCGCGTGGAGGTCGAGTTGCGCGCAGAAGGACGTACCGCCGTCCTCAGGGTGCGCGACACGGGGCCGGGGATCCCCGCGGAACACCGTGAACTGGTCTTCACCGAGGGCTGGTCCACGAAGAAGCCGCCGGCACACGGCAAGCGCGGCATCGGGCTCTCCCTGGTGCGCAGGCTGGCCGAGCGCCAGGGCGGCAGCGCGACCGTGACCGAGGCCGACGGCGGGGGCGCGGAGTTCACCGTCGTCCTGCCGGAGGCCCTGGCAGGCCCCGGCCTGGAACCGGCGCTCACCGTACCCGCAGTCGTCGAGGAGGAGTCGTGATGATCGAGGTCCTTGTCGTGGACGACGACACGCGTGTCGCGCGGGTCAACGCCGCCTATGTCGAGAAGGTGCCGGGCTTCCATGTGGCGGGCGAGGCGCACAGCGCGGCGGAGGCGCTGCGCCAGGTGGAGCTGCTGCCCCGGCTCGACCTGGTCCTCATGGACCACTACCTGCCCGACGAGACGGGGCTGTCGGTCGTCCAGGAGATGCGCCGCCGCGGCCACCAGACCGACGTGATCATGGTGACGGCGGCCCGGGACATCACCACCGTGCAGGCGGCGATGCGGCAGGGCGCGCTGCAGTACCTGGTCAAGCCGTTCGCCTTCGCGGGCCTGCGCGCCAAACTCGAGGCCTACGCGGAGCTGCGCCGCACCCTCGACGGCGGCGGCGAGGCGGAACAGGCCGAGGTGGACCGCATCTTCGGCGCCCTGTCCGCACCGTCGGAGCCGGACCTGCCCAAAGGCCATTCCCCCACGACCGCGGAGCTCGTACGGCAGTCCCTGATGAACGCCGAAGGCCCCCTGTCGGCCCAGGAGATCGCCGAACGGACCGGAGTGAGCCGCCAGACCGCTCAGCGCTATCTGAAGCTCCTGGAACGCACGGGACGCGCCCGCCTCACCCTCAAATACGGCGACGCGGGCCGCCCGGAACACCGTTACGTGTGGGCGACCCGCGCCTGAGGGCACGGCCCGTGGGGGCGGGGGAAGGGAACCGTGCCCTCCCCTCTTACGGATGTCACCCCGTCGTCGTCTCGACGATCTAGGCGGCTCCCGCCCCCGTGAGCGACCGCACCTCGGTCTCCGCGTGCTTGGCCTCGTCCGCCACCTCCGCCGAGGTGACCGTCCCGAGCCAGCCGGCGACGAAGCCCAGCGGGATCGAGACGAGGCCTGGGTTCTGCAGTGGGAAGAACTGGAAGTCGACACCCGGGAACAGGGACGCGGGGCTTCCCGACACCACGGGCGACAGCAGCACGAGCACCACGGCCGGGATCAGCCCGCCGTACACCGCCCACACCGCACCCCGAGTGGTGAAGCCGCGCCAGAACAGCGAGTAGAGCAGCACCGGCAGATTGGCGGACGCGGCGACCGCGAAGGCGAGACCCACCAGGAAGGCGACGTTGAGGTCGCGGGCCAGGAGGCCGAGCCCGATCGCCACCACGCCGATACCGACGGCGGCGACGCGCGCCACGGCGACCTCGCTGCGGGGCTTCGCGTTCCGTCGCCGCAGCGACGCGTACAGGTCGTGAGCCACGGACGCGGAGGAGGCGAGGGTGATCCCGGCGACGACCGCGAGGATCGTGGCGAAGGCGATGGCGGCGACGATCGCGAACAGAACCGTTCCGCCTGTGGAGTCCGCGCCTCCGCCCAGATCGAGGGCGAGCAGGGGCACGGCCGTGTTCCCGGCCGCGTTGGACCCGCGCACGGCCTCCGGCCCCACGATCGCGGCCGCCCCGAAACCGAGGACGATCGTCATCAGATAGAAACCGCCGATGAGCCCGATCGACCAGACCACCGAACGGCGTGCGGCCCGAGCCGTGGGCACGGTGTAGAAGCGCGAGAGGATGTGCGGCAGCCCCGCCGTGCCCAGGACGAGCGCGAGTCCCAGACTGATGAAGTCGAAGCGTGCGGTCCAGTCCTCGCCGTACTTGAGCCCGGGTGCCAGGAACTTCTCGCCGTGCCCGCTGCGTTCGGCCGCGGTGAGCAGCAGCTGGTCGAAATTGCCGTGGCACCGCACCAGAACGAGCACGGTCAACACGATCGTGCCGCTGAGAAGCAGGACCGCCTTCACGATCTGAATCCATGTGGTGGCCCGCATCCCTCCCAACGACACATAGATCACCATGAGCGCGCCGACCCCGATGACCGTCCAGGTCTGCGCCGCTTCACTGGTACCACCGAGCAGCAGGGCGACCAGGCTCCCCGCACCCACCATCTGCGCCACCAGATACAGAACGGACACCGTGACCGAGGAAGTTCCCGCCGCGATCCGCACCGGCCGCTCACGCATCCGCGCCGCCACCACGTCGGCCAGCGTGAACCGCCCGCAGTTGCGCACCAGTTCGGCGACCAGGAACAGCACCACCAGCCACGCCACGAGAAAGCCCACCGAGTACAGCATCCCGTCGTACCCGAAGAGCGCGATGAGTCCGGAGATGCCCAGGAAGGACGCCGCCGACATGTAGTCGCCCGCGATGGCAAAACCATTCTCCATCGGTGAGAAAAGGCGGCCCCCCGCGTAGAACTCCTCCGCCGAACCGTGCCGGTTGCGGCTCACCCACGTCGTGATCCCCAACGTGACCGCGACAAACGCGCTGAACAGCAGTAACGCCAGCGTCTGATGATTGCCCGTCACGAAGCACCGCCCCGGATGCCCCGCGTCAGCTCCTGGGTGTCCCAACGCAGCTCCAGCGCCGCCCGATCCCTGCGCAGCCGCGCGTGCCGGGCGTACGCCCATGTCAGCAGGAAGGTGGTGAGGAACTGCCCCAGCCCCGCGACCATCGCCACGTTCACCGCACCCGCCACCGGCCGTGCCATCAACCCGGGCGCGGTCGTCGCGGTCACGACATACCCCACGTACCAGCCGAAGAACACGACGGACGCCGGCACGACGAACCTCCGGTACCGGCCGCGCACCTCCTGGAAGGCCGCACTGCGCTGCACCTGGAGGTACACGTCCGCAGCCGCCGCCTCCCGCTGGGCCCGCCCGGCCTGTGCAACGGGCAACGGCACAGGCGCACCGGCGCCGCCCGACTCACCCCAGCCCGAGGCGAGTGCGTCGTACCAGGGGTCCTCGTACCTCACGGCTTCGGGTGCCTCGGCAAGTGCCGGGGCGTGACCGTCGTGGTGTTCGGCCGCACTTTCGGGACCACCCCCGCCGGAGCGGGGACGACCGTTGCTTGACTGCATGCCCAAGGATGGACAGAACGGGAAGATCCCCGACTCTTCTTCCCCTCGCGCTTCACCCCATCAGGTGACTCAACCCGCCGGAGGCCGCACAAGTCCCTTCGCATACGCGTAACGCACCGCCTGCGCCCGGTCCTTGAGCCCCGTCTTGGCGAACAGGTTGTTGATGTGCGTCTTCACGGTCGCGGTGGAGACATGCAGTCTTCTGGCGATCTCCTGGTTGCTGAGCCCATCGGCGATCAGCACGAGCACCTCGGTCTCCCGCCCCGTGAGCCCGTCCGGCGCCTCCACCGGCTCGGCCGGCTGCGGCTCGGGGTCCGACAACCGCTCCAGCAACCGCCGCTGGATGCTCGGCGACAGCCCGGCGTCCCCGGACAGCACACTGTGCACCGCCCTGACGATCTCGTCCCCTCCCGCGTCCTTCGTCAGATAGCCGCGTGCACCGGCTCGCAGCGCCGGGAACAGCGACTCGTCGTCCGCGTACGTGGTGAGCACCACCACCTGGGTGCTGGGGTGCTCGGTCCGGATCCGCCGGGTCGCCTCCACGCCGTCGCAGCGGGGCATGCGCAGGTCCATCAGCACCACGTCCGGGGCGAGTTCGGCCACGAGCCGCACCGCCTCGTCCCCGTCCCCTGCCGCGCCGACGACCTCGACACCGGGCAACAACCCGAGCAGCATGACGATGCCCTCCCGGACGACGGTCTGGTCGTCAGCGACCACCACCCGCGCGGTCCTGCCCTGGACCTCCTGCGTCATACGGGCACCTTCAGCGTCACCACGAACCCCTCCTCGTCCGGCCCGGCCTCCAGCGAACCGCCGAGCAGTTCGGCACGCTCCCGCATGCCCAGCAGACCGTACCCGGCCCCCGCAGCGGTGAGTTCGCCCGGCGATCCCCCCGAGTCCCGTACGCCCAGGGTCACTTGATGTTCGCCGTAGTCCAGCCTCAGCCGCACCTTGGCGCCCGGAGCGTGCTTGCGGACATTGGTCAGCGCCTCCTGGGCCACCCTGCGGACCGCCTGCGAGGCTTCGGCCGGCAGGCCCCTGCACTCACCCGTAATGGTGACCTCGGCATCGTCGGTCGTCTCCACGAGCTGGGTCAGGAAGTCCTCCAGCGGCGTCAGATCACCGCGCAGCGCCGAGAGAGCCTGCCGGGTCTCGGCGAGCCCGTCCCGCGCCATCCCCCGTGCCGCGACGACCCGCTCGAGGATCTGCTCCCGGTCGACTCCCCGCTCGATCAGCAGCCGGGCGGCCTCGAGATGCACGAGCTGCGCCGAAAGGCTGTGCGCCAGCACGTCGTGGATCTCCCGTGCGATGCGGGCCCGTTCCGCGAGGGCCGCCGACTCCGCCTCCGCCGCCCGCGCGGCCCGCTCCTGCGCGAGCAGCCGCTGGGCGTTGCCACGGGCTTCGGCGTCCAGGCGCAGGGTGTAGCCGGCGAGCGCCATTCCGGCCGCCGTCACCGCGGTCGTCAGCCACACGTCGTTGTTCATCGCGGCGAAGGCCGCGAGGGAGACCGCCGTCACGGGAAGCGCGGCAGCGAGGGGGAGCCGCTCCAGGGCGCTGATGGCACAACCGCACCAGATGACGAGAGCCACCGTTGTGAAGTCGGCGGCCTGTCCCACGACCGCGATCCCCAAGAGCACGGCGATGAGCGCGATCGACGGCAGGAGCCGGTGCGCAAGCGTGACTCGCCAGAACGCCCAGGCGACGAGGGTGGTCAGCAGAACTCCCGCAACGGCCCCGACCACGCCCCATCCATGGACGTGAGTGCTGTCGTACGCACCCCACAGCAGCATGCCGATCACCAACAGCCGCACGACCCAGCCGATCAACCGCCGGGATCGCGCGGCGCCGTCACGGCCCAGCGCCTCCCGCGAAGGCCAGCGTGTCCAGGAGTTCTCCGTCACACACGCTCCTTCCATGCGGGCCGGGGCATCCCGTCACCGTACGCCGCGCCCTGTGCGGGGGCCGTGTGCAGGGACTGGGCGCGAAGGGCGAGGATCCCCGAGCGGACGAGCAGTGTGGCTGCCAGGGCGAGGAGCAGGGCGGACGACTCCTGGTGGACTCCCAGTGCAGCACCGAGGGCGTAGAGGCCGACGCGGAGGGCTATGCCGACGAACCAGACCATGTCGCTCGCCTTGGAGCTCTTGCTCCACACGGCTCCGTCCGGCTCCTTCCATATGCGGGTGGTCCAGGCCCACGCAGCTCCGGTGGCCAGACCGATGAGCAGCTCGGCGGTGAGCAGTACGACCGACGCCGTGTGGTGATGGGCATCGACGATGCCGGGCTCGCGCAGCGCCACGACGCCCAGGACGACGGGCAGCAGCCACCAGCGCCGTCCCGCGTCGATCTGCTGCGCGCGGAACTGGCGCGCGATCACCAGGGCGACCACGGCCACGATCAGAAACGCGTCGACCAGCCCGGACATCAGAGCCTCCGTGAGCGAAGAAGGACCGTGCCGACAGCGATCGCTGCCGACGCCTTCGAAGCTACGAAAGTTCGCAGGTCAGGAGATCGGAGCAGGGGTGGATCGTGGGTGGATCCGCGAGTGCGGCGGCGTCCACCCACGGGTGGAGAGACGCTGCCGCCAGCCAGTCGTACGCAGGCGACCCGCCGGCCGACACCGACCGTTCCCATCGCCTCGCGCCAAGCCGGAAGCGCTCGTGCGCCTCCCGATGAACCGGAGGCACATCTCAGACACACCCTGGGCCGAGCCCGGCGACCTCACCAGCCCCAGGCGACCACTCCCAGCGCAGCCGCGCCCACCGGCCCGGCCCCGCCGAGCCCGGCCGGGGACCCGCTCCGGCATCGCCGGTCCGGGTTCCCGGTCCAAGCCCGGCGCAGCGTTACGCGTCGATGCGCGACCGGTCCAGCGTCGCGGCCGAGCTGGAGATGAACTCCTTGCGCGGCGCCACATCGTTGCCCATCAGGAGGTCGAAGACCTGCTCGGCGGCCTCCAGGTCGGAGAGGGTGATGCGTCGCAGAGTGCGGTGGCGGGGGTCCATCGTCGTCTCGGCCAGCTGGTCGGCGTCCATCTCACCGAGGCCCTTGTACCGCTGGATGGAGTCCTTGTACCGAACACCCTTC
This sequence comes from Streptomyces sp. NBC_00019, assembly GCF_045041015.1. Taxonomy (NCBI): domain Bacteria; kingdom Bacillati; phylum Actinomycetota; class Actinomycetes; order Kitasatosporales; family Streptomycetaceae; genus Streptomyces; species Streptomyces sp. NBC_00019. The sequence continues at coordinate 7,702,856 of NZ_CP108302.1, read as the reverse complement.
GTCTGGAACTCCATGAGCTTGTCGCGCAGCTCTCGGTCCGAGTACGTGTAGACGTACTTGTCCTGCCCTTTCTTGGGCTGGACGAGCTCGACGCGATGCAGCGGCGGAACCGCCGCGAACACCCGGCCCGCCTCGATCATCGGCCGCATGTAGCGCTGGAACAGCGTCAGTAGCAGCGTCCGGATGTGGGAGCCGTCCACATCGGCGTCGGTCATCATGATGATCTTGCCGTAGCGGGCCGCGTCGATGTCGAAGGTCCTGCCCGACCCCGCTCCTATGACCTGGATGATCGCGCCGCACTCGGCGTTCTTGAGCATGTCGGTCACGGACGACTTCTGGACGTTGAGGATCTTGCCGCGGATCGGCAGCAGCGCCTGGAACTCGGAGTTCCGGGCCAGCTTCGCCGTACCGAGCGCGGAGTCTCCCTCAACGATGAACAGCTCGCTGCGGTCGACGTCGTCGCTGCGGCAGTCGGCGAGCTTGGCGGGCAGCGACGAGGACTCCAGGGCCGTCTTCCGGCGCTGCGCGTCCTTGTGCTGGCGGGCCGCGATACGCGTGCGTGCGGCAGCGACCGCCTTCTCCATGACGACCCGGGCCTGCGCCGCCGCGTCCCGCTTCGTGGACGTCAGGAACGCCTTGAGCTCCTTGGCGATCACGGTGTTCACGATGCGGCGGGCCGCCGAGGTGCCAAGGACCTCCTTCGTCTGACCCTCGAACTGCGGTTCGGCCAGTCGCACCGTCACCACCGCCGTGAGGCCCTCCAGGGCGTCGTCCTTGACGACGTCGTCCTCGGCGACGCGGAGCAGCTTCTTGGCGCGCAGCACCTCGTTCATGGTGCCGGCCACGGCGGTCTCGAAGCCCGCGACATGGGTGCCGCCCTTGGGGGTGGCGATGATGTTCACGAACGACTTGAGGGTCGTGTCGTAGCCCGTGCCCCAGCGCATGGCGACATCGACGTCGAGCTCCCGGGTGACCTGGGTGGGCGTCATCTGTCCATGCTCGTCCAGGACCGGCACCGTCTCCTTGAAAGTGCCCTGGCCGGAGAAACGGAGGATGTCGCAGACGGCCTTGTCGGTGGCGAGGTACTCGCAGAACTCGCTGATGCCGCCGTCGAAGCGGAAGGACTCCTCTCCCTTGCTGCCGCCCTCGCCGAGACCGAACTCGTCACGGACGACGATGGTCAGCCCCGGCACCAGGAACGCGGTCTGACGGGCGCGCTGGTGGAGGTTCTCCAAGGACAGCTTGGCGTCCTTGAGGAAGATCTGCCGGTCGGCCCAGTACCGCACGCGCGTACCGGTGCGGGTCTTGGGGACCCGCTTGGTCTTGCGCAGGCCGCCGGGCTCGAACTTGGCGTCGGGACCGACTGCGGCGAAGGCGCCGGGGACGCCGCGCCGGAAGCTGATCGCGTGCGTGTTCCCGGCGCGGTCCACCTCGACGTCCAGCCGGGCCGACAGGGCGTTCACCACGGAGGCACCGACGCCGTGCAGGCCGCCGGAGGCCGCGTACGACCCTCCGCCGAACTTGCCGCCGGCATGCAGCTTGGTCATGACGACCTCGACGCCGGACAGGCCGGTCTTGGGCTCGACATCGACCGGGATGCCCCGGCCATTGTCCCGGACCTCCACCGAGGCGTCATCGTGCAGGATGACCTCGATGTGGTCGCAGTAGCCCCCGAGGGCCTCGTCCACGGAGTTGTCGATGATCTCCCAGAGGCAGTGCATCAGGCCTCGACTGTCGGTCGAGCCGATATACATACCCGGGCGCTTGCGCACGGCCTCGAGCCCCTCGAGGACGAGTAGGTGCCGCGCGGTGTAGTTGGAACCGTCCCGGTCTGCTCCTGCCAGCAGCGCTGTGGACGGCACGGACGTCTCGGCGGTCACGCGGTTCGCTCCTCGCTGAATTTCAGATGTGGCCCTTGTGGGTAAGGGCGCGGCTTCGGTCGCCGCCAAGAGGGTACCGAGGCCTGGTAGAGCCGTTGTAACGCCACCCTCGTCTGAACTCACGATAGCCCAGAGTCGCATACGTGTTCGATCCCTCGATGGAGTGAAGTACATATCACGTTCCCTTCGAGGCATGAACCATTTAGGCTCCGGGCACGTCCTCATGAACAACCGGCAACCCAGCCGGGAGGACGGACATTGACAACAAGAGCGAACCCGTAAGACACATAGACACGCAATACGGCACATTCGCCGCCAACCGGCAGCAGACAGCCGGACTCGAAGATTTTTTTCGAGGAGAAGCCCTGAGCGGGAACGTTTTGGGGCTGGTTGGATGTTGACCCTGGTACGACAGCTCGTCGAGCTAGAGAAGAGGCGACGTGACTACTGTTCTGACCCCCGCGAGCCCGTTGACGGCCGCCGATCGCTGCGACCGCTGCGGCGCCCAGGCATACCTGCGCGTCGTCCTGCTCAGTGGCGGTGAACTGCTCTTCTGCGCCCACCATGGCCGCAAGTTCGAGCCGGAACTCAAGAAGATCGCCGCTGAGATACAGGACGAGACGGAGCGGCTGACTACCGTTCCGGCATCCTCCAACGAAGAAGAGCGCTGACACCTCGCGTCCACGACGAGCCAGCGTCGGCACAGGCCGGCACGCGGGCGGCCGCCCCTCAAAGCAGGGGCGGCCGCCCGCGCCGTATCCGGCAATGGCTCTCAGGATCCGTCAGGGGGCCGTGTGCGGCCCCCGCAGGCCGCTTGCCCACCCCAGCGTCCGTACGACGTCGGACACGCGCGTATAGACGCCTGGGCTGCCCGGGCGACCGCAGCCGCTCCCCCAGGACACGAGCCCGACCAGCTTCCCCTGGGCGACCAACGGCCCGCCGCTGTCCCCCTGGCAGGCGTCGACACCGCCCTCTGCCTCCCCGGCGCACAGCATCGAGTCGGCGGCATAGGTGCCGTCGGCACCGGCCGGGTACGCCTGCTCACAGAGGGTGTCGGCCAGCACATGCACGCGTGCCGCCCGCAGACCGCGCGCGTAGTCACCACCCCCCGTGGCGTCACCCCAGCCGTAGACGACGGCAGCCGTCCCCGGCTCGTACGCCGCGTCCCCGGCGGAAGCCATCGTGACGACGGAGCTGGCCGCCAGAGGCTCGGCGAGTCTGAGGACCGCGAAGTCCCCGGCGTTGGTGCTCGTGTCGTATCCGGGGTTCACCCAGGTGTCGCGGACGGGGATCTCCTGCCCCTGGTCCGAGAGCAGGTCCGTACGGCCCGCGATGACTTTGAGATCGCGCACCCGGTTCGGCGGCGCCCCCAGCACGTCCGCACCCAGGCAGTGTGCCGCGGTGAGCACGACGGTCCGGCCGACGGCCACACCGCCGCAGAACTGCCCCGCGCGAGTTCCTCCGAAGCGGTCACGGCTGGACAGCGCCACGGTCCACGGCCCCTCGGAAATGTCGACGGGAAACCCGCCGACGACGATGCTGTCGGCGGCCACGGGGGCAGCGGACACGAGCGGTATGGCACCCGCCACGGCCGCCAGGACCAGCGACCCGTTCAGTGCCCGGGCAAAGGGACGACGCATGCAAGATCCTCACTCTGGGGTGGTCATGGGACACCCAGAGTGATCCACGTCGGCGCGACGCGCACCCGCTCAGCACGAAGGCCCGGCTCCCACCAGGGAAACCGGGCCTTCTACGTCGTACGACCGCGACCTAGTCGAGGTAGTCGCGCAGCACCTGCGAACGCGACGGGTGGCGCAGCTTCGACATGGTCTTGGACTCGATCTGGCGGATGCGCTCGCGCGTCACGCCGTACACCTTGCCGATCTCGTCGAGGGTCTTCGGCTGACCGTCGGTGAGACCGAAGCGCATCGAGACCACACCGGCCTCGCGCTCGGACAGGGTGTCCAGCACGGAGTGCAGCTGCTCCTGCAGCAGCGTGAAGCTGACCGCGTCGGCCGGGACGACGGCCTCGGAGTCCTCGATGAGGTCACCGAACTCGCTGTCGCCGTCCTCGCCGAGCGGGGTGTGCAGCGAGATGGGCTCGCGACCGTACTTCTGGACCTCGATGACCTTCTCGGGGGTCATGTCGAGTTCCTTGGCCAGCTCCTCCGGGGTCGGCTCGCGGCCCAGGTCCTGGAGCATCTGGCGCTGCACGCGCGCGAGCTTGTTGATGACCTCGACCATGTGCACCGGGATACGGATGGTGCGGGCCTGGTCGGCCATGGCGCGGGTGATCGCCTGACGGATCCACCAGGTGGCGTACGTGGAGAACTTGTAGCCCTTGGTGTAGTCGAACTTCTCGACCGCGCGGATCAGGCCGAGGTTGCCCTCCTGGATCAGGTCCAGGAAGAGCATGCCGCGACCGGTGTAGCGCTTGGCCAGGGAGACCACCAGACGGAGGTTGGCCTCCAGGAGGTGGTTCTTGGCTCGACGGCCGTCCTCGGCGATGATCTCCAGCTCACGCTTGAGCTTCGGAGCCAGCTTGTCGGCGTTGGACAGCTTGTCCTCGGCGAACAGACCGGCCTCGATGCGCTTGGCGAGCTCGACCTCCTGCTCGGCGTTGAGCAGGGGGACCTTGCCGATCTGCTTGAGGTAGTCCTTGACGGGGTCGGCGGTGGCACCGGCCACGGCGACCTGCTGGGCAGGCGCGTCGTCCTCGTCGTCGTCGGAGAGGACGAAGCCCTTGGTCTCGCCGCCCTCCTCTTCCTCTTCGCCGGGCTTGATCTCTTCGAGGGCCTCGTCCTCGGTGGCCTCGGCGTCGTCCTTGCCGGCAGTCGTCTTCTTCGCCGCTGTCTTCTTGGCGACGGTCTTCTTCGCGGCCGCCTTCTTGGCGGTCGTCGTCTTCTTGGCGGCGGCCTTCTTCACGGGCGCCTCGTCCTCGACGGAGGCCTCGGCGGCGGGCGCCGCCGGGGTGGCGGTGGCGGTGGCCTTCTTCGTGGTCACCGTCTTCGCAGCGACCGTCTTGGTGGCGGTGCGCTTGGCCGGACTCTTCGCTGCGACGCTCTTTCGGGTGCGCTTGGGCTCCGCGGCACTGACCATCAGCGTCACACCCTCTTCCTCGAGGATCTGGTTGAGGCTGCGCAGTACGTTCTTCCACTGAGTGGCCGGAATCTGGTCAGCTTCGAAGGCCCGACGCACGTCATCGCCGGCGATCTGCCCCTCAGCCTTTCCCCGCTCAATGAGAGCCATGACAGAGACGGACTCGGCGATCTCCGGCGGGAGCGTACGGGATGTGCTGGCCGACACGAACAACCTCTCGGAACGTTGGAAAACGGCTTCCGGCCCCGTCCGGGATGGACAGGAACCGACCACCGGCCGTGGGGATGGGCCGACGGTGCGGGCGGGGGCCGGGAAGATGCACAGCGCCTTTTACGGCGTCCGTATTCCCTCCGCGGCTGTCACCTCTTAGGTCATCGCGTTGTTTCCACAAGCGTTACGCCCAATCTGCGTGGCCCGAGTCACACCCCGTAAGCGTTCAAAAACGGTCAGACACGGACAGAGGAGGTCACCAGCGGGCGCTGGGAGGAAGAAACTGCCCTGTCACACCATCGGACCCCGCAGGATTCCGAAGGATCCTGCGGGGTCCGACGGGGGGACGGTTCACCGGCCGAACGATGCCCAGGAGGGGGAGGCACCCTCCGGCCGTACCGCCCGCGGTGCGTGGTCAGTGCTCGCGCGGCGCCGGCACCACGCGCTCGACCTCAGGATGAATGGTGAGCAGTTGCCGTACGGCCGCCTCGGCCGCCGTCCCGTCGCCGGCGGCGAGGGCGTCGACGATCCTGCCGTGCTGCACCAGCGACGCCTCGTTCGGACGCTCACATCCCGTGACCGGGCCGCCGGAGACCTGAAGGGCCGACGAGACGATCCCCGAGAGGTGCTCCAGCATGCGGTTGCCCGCGACCTGGATCAGCAGGGAGTGGAACTCGGCGTCCGCGCGGGAGAAGGTGAGCGCGTCACCCTGACCCATGGCGTGGCCCATGATCTCGACCATGTCGGAGAGCCGCTGCTGGACGTCGTCGCGTCCATGCCCGGCGGCGAGGCGCGCGGCGAGCGGTTCGATCGTCCAGCGCAGCTCGCCCAGCTCGCGGCGCTGGTCGTCGCGCTGCGGCCCGAAGGCCCGCCACTCGATGATGTCCGGGTCGAGCAGGTTCCAGTCGCTGACGGGGCGCACGCGCGTGCCGACGTTGGGACGGGCACTGACCAGGCCCTTCGCCTCCAGGACGCGGAGGGACTCACGGACGACGGTGCGGGAGACCTCGAAACGCTGGCCGATCTCCTCGGGCACCAGCGGGCGGTCGGCACCCAGGTCGCCCGAGACGATCATCTGGCCTAGCTGCTGGACGAGTTGGCCGTGCAGTCCGCGTCCACGGCTGCCCGCGGCGCGTCGGCCCACGCGGCCCAGCTCGGGGTCCGCGGCGTCCCAGGCGGACACCCCGACACGGTCGGCGGCGGGCGCCTCGGCATAGGGGTAGCGGTCAAGTCCGCCCGGGCCGGCGAGGCCGGAGTCTGCGGAGCGGGCGGCGGTCATCATGGTGTGCGCAAGGGTACTCACGGATCCTTTGTCGGCGCCGTCCTCAACTGCCTTGAGGTCTTTGGTGAAAAGCACACGAAAGGGTGATCGCTCACCCCGTCGCAATTGACGCCTTATCGGAAAGAAATGGGCTTTCCACGGGGAGTTGTGCGCAGAGCAGGACCGGACGGCCACGGACGGTCGTCATCGGACCCTGCTTCGCAGGGTCGTGAGCACATATGCGCAGAGCAGGGCCATCAACGACAACGTCAGCGCACCACCCACGGGTTGGGCGATCATGCGCGCCGCAGCGGAAAGATAGCGCTCTCCACCGAAGGGCCACTGCGGCAGGAGCCCCTCGCGCAGCCGCAGCGGAAACCCGGCCGCCGTCCGCACAGCCGGTCCTTCCAAGGCCTTTTGTACGAGAGGTACGACCAGGACGGGGACCGCGACCACCGCCGCCAGCCCGGCCGTGGTGGACCGGAAGATCCCGGCGGCCAGCACACCGGCCCAGGCGCACCCGATCACGAGCCCGAACCAACTCGCGCCCAGCGGCAGCCAGTCGGCGGGAACTTGCGCGAGCTCTCGTCCGTACAGGAGATAGAGCACTTCGGCGTCGCAGCCCACCGTGAGAAAGGCCAGCAGCAGCGCGGTGGCCGCGGAGACGACGAGTTTGGCCGCGAGCAGCCCCAGTCGGCGGGGCACGGTGCCACGGTCCGCCGCCAGGGCGGGGTGGCGGAACTCGTCGCCGAAGGCGAACGCCCCGAGCAGCCCCGCGCCCAGCGCCGCGGGCGGCAACGGCAGCTCCTGCGGCCACGCGGCCAGCAGGCGGTGCTGCGGGGTATGGCCGACACGGGCGAGGAGTGCGGCGGTCAGGGCGGAGACAACGAGTACGGCAGCCCCGGTCAGGAACCCGGTCCCGACGCCGGCGGCACGGCGCAACTCGTACCGCAGTGGGCGCAGCGGGCTGGGAGCGGGGCGAACGGAGATGGGGGGCGGGAGTTCGGAGAGGGCGTTGAGGGTGGTGACTCCGGCCGCGGCTCGAGGTCGCGTGGGGCACTGAGGCGAGGCGTCCTTGGCCGGGTGGGGTGCGGCACAGGCGGAGGGTTGCCGGGTGGTCGCGCCGTCGCCTGAGGTATGCGCGGACGTCGCTGGCCGGTCGCTGACGTCGGTCGCCCCCGCACTGTCGGCTTCGTGGGCTCCTGAGTGCCCGGCTTCGGCGACGAGCCGCGCCTCGCCGGCTTCCCCCCGGTCGGCCTGACCGTCCTGTGCGAACGACGACGGCACCTCCCGCGCCCCACCCGGATCGAGGTGACCCTCGCGAGCCTCGGTCGACGTCGACCGGTCGGCTCCGGCCGGGGCTTCGGGACTGAAAGCGGCTGCGTCCGATCGCGGCTCGTCGGAAGACGGCTTCGGCTGAGCCTCCGCCGTTCCGGGTGCGGTGGCTGGGGCCGGACCGTGCGCGGCGGTGTCGGGGTCCCGGATCGCGTCGAGCCGGTGCCCGCCCTGGGTGGCCTGCGGTGCGTCCGACGGGGCCTCTCCAGCTCCGGGACCCATGTCGCCTACCTCGTCCGCGAGTTGGTGTACGAGGATGCCGTGGCGGAACGCGGTCTCGCCGACGTCGGCGCAGGTACTGCCGTACACGGAGAGGCGGCTGCCGCCCTCCCGTACGACCTCGACGGAGCGCTGTGCCGTGCGGGCCTCCTTGGTGAGCAGGGTCGCGAGGCGGGCGGCGTGCGGGGTTCGGACCGCGACTCGGGGGCGCAGTCGGGTGCGGGAGAAATCGGCGGACTCCTGGTCAGCGACGAGTCGGCCCTCCTCGAGCGTGACGATCCGGTCGGCGGTGCGGGCGGCCTCCTTGGGGTCGGTCGCGGTGATCAGGACCGTGCCGCCCTGGGCCGCGTGGGCGCGCAGCATGCCGTACAGCCAGCGGCCCTCGCGGGCGGAGAGCCCGTCGGCGGGATCGTCGAGGACGAGTGTGTGCGGGTCGGACAGCAGGGCGCAGGCCAGACCGAGGCGACGGTCCATTCCACGCGACAGGGTGCCGAGGCGTTCCTCGCGCAGGCTGACGAGACCGACGACCTCGAGCACTTCGTCGGCGCGGCGCACCGGGACGCCCGCGGCGGCGCACAGCATGCGCAGATGGCCTCGGACCGTGCGGGCGGGGTGCCCCGGCACGTCGCCGAGGAGCACGCCGACCTCGCGTGACGGATGGGCGATCCGGCGCAGGGGGCGTCCTCTGAAGTAGGTGACCCCGCGGCCTTGTTGGAGTTCGAGCATGAGTCTGAGTGCTGTCGTCTTGCCCGACCCCGGAGCGCCGAGCAGCGCGGTGACGCGGCCCGCGCGTGCCTCGAAGGAGACGTCGTCGACGGCGGGCGGAAGCTCCTTGCGGGGGTTGCTGGTCAGTCCGAAGGCCTGGATCACCCGTAGCAAGATAGCGCGCTATGTCCGGTTTCGCGGGCATCGCAAGGCTCGCTCCGCAAGCGGAAATTCGGCCCGGTCGGACCCATGCTCGGCGGCTGCCGGCGAGGCCGATCGGTCCGGGCCGCGGCGGTGCCGTCACATCTCGCGGCGTCGGCAAGGCGATTGAGTGCTCGTCACACTTCGGGGCGCAGCATCGGCGGGTTGAGCAGCGTGGCGCCACCGGCCCGGAAGAGCTGGGCGGGGCGGCCGCCCTGACGGGTGGTGGTGCCGCCGGTGGGGACGAGGAAGCCCGGCGTACCCGTCACCTTGCGGTGGAAGTTGCGTGGGTCCAGCGCCACTCCCCACACCGCCTCGTAGACGCGGCGCAGCTCGCCGACGGTGAACTCGGTGGGGCAGAACGCCGTCGCCAGCGACGAGTACTCGATCTTGGAACGGGCGCGCTCCACCCCGTCGGCCAGGATCTGGGCGTGATCGAAGGCGAGCGGCGCGACCGGTTCGCCGTCACGCCCGTAACCGCTCTGCTGCAGCAACTCCTCGACCGGCGCCCAGCGGGCGTTGCTGGCGTCGCCGCCCGCGCGCGGCGCGGGGAGGTCAGGGGCGAGCGCGAGGTGGGCGACGCTGACCACCCGCATCCGGGGGTCCCGCTTGGGGTCGCCGTACGTTGCGAGCTGCTCCAGGTGGGCGCCGTTGTCCTGCACGGGGACGGCCGGCTCATGGGCGCGCAGCCCGGTCTCCTCGGCCAGCTCGCGGGCCGCGGCCTGCGACAGGTCCTCGTCGGCCCGTACGAAACCGCCGGGGAGCGCCCAGCGTCCCTGGAACGGCGGCTCGCCCCTGCGCACCGCCAGCGCGCACAGGGCATGGCGGCGAACGGTCAGCACGACCAGGTCCACGGTGACGGCGAAGGGCGGAAAGGCTGACGGGTCGTAGGGCATGCGGCGATCATAGTCGTCTGCCTGACGATAAACACGCCCTTCGTCGGCCGCATCGATGTCTGATCCACTGCGGCTCAAGCGGGTGCCACCGTCCTCCCTGCCGTCGTGCGGCGGCACGTCGTACGAGGTCACACGCCCAGTTGCAGCCCGTCGGCCGCCTCCTCGACCATGGCGAGGCCCAGGCGGCCGACCCGTACGGAGAACGGGGCACCCGCGATCCGCAGTCCGGTCAGGACGATCTCGCCCAGGGGTGCGCTGCGCACCGGGCGCAGGGTGACGGTCCCGGCGGGGGCGTCGGGCCGGATGCCCGCGAGCGTGGTCACCAGCAGCACGCCCGCTGCCGCCGCCGTGGCCGCGGGCCGGCACGCCGCCGGATGCGGGACGGGGGCACTCCCGTCTGTGCGCTGCTCCCCCGCGTACATCTCGGGCAGCCGGTGGCCGAAGGCCTCGGCCGCCGCCAGTGTGCCCCGCAGCAGAGAGGCCGCCTCCTTCTCGTAGCCTGCGGCGGCCAGGCCGGCGAAGGCTACGGCCGTCTCGTGGGTGCGCACGGCTCCTCCGCGGTGGCCGAACGGGTTGTACCCCGCCTCTTTCGCACCCAGACCGCGCAACCCCCAGCCCGAGTCCATGGCGGGGCCGCCCAGCAGCCGGGCCAGCTGTTCGATCTGCACCTTGTCGAGCAGCCCGGACGCCCGCTCACCCCCGCCCAGCAGACCCGTGTCGAGGAGGTGGACGGCTGCCGCGCCCAGGTGTGGCACGAGTCGGCCGTCCGGGGCGCGGGCGGCCGCGGGCCGGCCACCGCCCAGGTCGTCGATCCAGAACTCCTCCCGGAAGGCGGTCCGCAGTTCCTGGGCCCATTGCCGCAGCCCTGCACCGCCCGGTCTGCCGCAGGCGTCCAGCAGATCGGCGCCGAGCAGCGCGGCGCGATGGGCATGAGCCTGTGTCTCGCAACGGACCGGACCGGCGGGCTGGGGATCGCGCAGGTAGGGGGCGTCGCCCACGGTGGTCCGCAGCCAGGTCAGACAGCGTTCGGCCGTGGGCAGCAGTTCTTCCGCGTCGGGATCGGGAAGTCCCCAGCGGCGGGCCTCCGCGAGGAGTACCGGGAAGAGCAGCGTGGCTTCCGTACCGGTGCAGCTCGGCGGGAGATGGGTGCCCGCGTCGCGTCTGGGCCCGGGAATCATGCCGGACTGCTCTCCCGGGCCCCGGAGTTGGGTGCGGGCAAGGGTGCGCAGGGTGCCCGCGGCGAGCCGGGTACCGAGGGGCAGGAGCATTCGGGCCGCGGCAAGCGCCTCGGCCGGGGCCAGGCCACAGCGCCAGGGGGCTCCGGCGGCCAGGTGTGTGTCGGTGGGATGTGCGGGGTCCCGAAGGAGCAGCGCCTGAAGGTCCTCGATGCTCGTCCGGAGCAGTTCCTGGACTCGGGGATCGTCGCCTGCTGCCCGTGCGGGAGCGAGGGGACTCGTGGCTGCCCGGCCCACGGCCCGCACGGGCCCGGTACCGTCCGGACGGACCCGCAGCTCCACGCTCGTACTGCCTCCCGGTGGCAGGACGAACTCCCAGCGCAGCAACCCGGCCGAGGCCAGCGCGTCGGCGGGCTGCGGGTCCGCTGTGATCGACGAGTTGCCGACGGGCGAGGACCAGCGCAGGCCGGAGTCGTGGACGCTCGCGGGCAGTTCGGGTCCGGGGGTGCCGCTCGCGATCGCCCCCAGATCGGCCATGTCCGTACCGAGGGCCACCTCGACCGGTAGGCGCAGCGGGCGTGGGGCCGCGCTGTACAGCGTGATCCGCTCCGTGCCGTCCGCGTGACGGACGCGCTCGACGACGACGTCCGGGTCCGGGCCCGTGTGCGCGGAGGTCCGAACGGTTCCCAGGAATCGGGCGCTGTCGGCCGTGGTCATGCGCGACTGGACCGCGACGGGTTCGCGTCCGGCCACTCGGACCTGGCAGCGGGACAGCACACGTCGACCGGCCCGGTAGAACCCCTCCAGCCCCCGCCCGGTCAACTGCCCCTGTTCCGTGGAGATCGCGAGGCCCGGGAGAGCGACGCAGATGAGGGCGGTGTGGGTGGACGGCAGGTCGACGGGGCGGCGGGGTGACGGAGGGGGACTGCCACGACCGGGTGAAGCCGGCGGGCGACCCGCCTGGCCGGTGGGCTGGGGTGGTGCCGAGCGATGGCCCGTGGGAGGCGGAGGGGTGGCCCTTTCGTCGGCCGACGGACCTGAGTGGTGCGGCCGACCCGCCGATCGGGCAGGGGGCGAGCCGGACAGAACGGCCGGGTCCTCCTCGCCCCAGCTGGGCGGGCCCAGTTCCCTCGCCCGGCTGGGGCGATCGGCCGGGTCGGCCTCCCACGAGGGGCGTGAGACCGAGGGCATCGCAGGACCGGGGCGACCACCAGGGTTCGCCTCCCACGAGGGCACCGAGGCCTGGGGCATCGCGGAATCAAGGTGACTGTCCGGGTGCGCCTTCCATGAGTGGAGTGGGCCTGAAACCGTCACCGGACCAGGGCGGGCGACCCGGCCCGCCGGCCATGCGGAAGACTCCCCCTCCTCGGACGAGGTGGGCGCGTATCGGTCCTGGCCGGGGGACACAGAGGGGCCACTCGGACCTTCCGGCGCGTGCCGGTCTGCGCCGTCCGCGTGCGGTGGCAGGCCGGTCTGCGGCCCTGGTCCGCCCGCGGCGGAGCGGTTGTCGTCGGCGGTGGAGGGCGGAATCGGCTGATACATGGGCGGCTTCTTCTGCGCTCTGTGCGCCTCGGGCGTGGTCGGCGTCGGCATGGAGGTTCCTGAACGGCCTGAGCGGCACACCGGCAAGGCCCGTCCAGGTGTTCCGCCACTCAGGTGAACGGAACAGGGCTCCTCGGGGTCACGCCTGTGACCGGCCGAGCCGACCGATTGGCGGCGGGTGTCAGGTCGGCCGTGGCGTCCAGGTGCCGGCGTAGGCCGCCCGTTCGCAGGCCGGTCTGGTCGGCGACACGCCCTAGCCAGGGCATGGGCCGACATGACCGAGGTTGGGTGTCCGGTCCGCCGAGGCCTTTGAACGCCGAGGTGGGCTGACGTTCTGAAGGGCCGTGTCCGGGTCCGCCAAGTCCCCTGGCCAGCAACGTGGGCGGACGTGCGGACGTCCCGAGGACTCATGTCCGGGCAGCCCGAGGCCCTTGGGTACCGGCATGGACCTGCCCACCAGTTGCGCCCGCTCACACGTCCCCGTCAGTGTCACCGCCCCGACTCCGCACCGCCCTCTTCCGCGTGCGGTTCACCCGCGCGGCCAGCGGCCTCGTGCCTCCCGCCGCCGGCGTACGAGGCCGGGAACCGTTCACCCCGTGTCCCTGCGCCCTGGTGTCCGCGGCATCACCGGATCGCGTTTTGCGTCGGCGTCCGGAGGCCGGTGCGGCGCAGGGTGCAGGTCCGTCCACGTCGCCCTCCTCCGGACCTTCGGCGCCTTCGGGACTTCCGGAGTCCGGCTGTTCCCTGTCCCCCCGTTCCGCACGCAGACAGCGGCGAATCGACTCCGGGTCCAAGCCCTCGTTGCAGGCCTGGTGCAGCAGCCGCGCGAAGAGGTAACCAGGATCCGCGCCGAGTGCCATGGCCAAGGCTTCCCTGGCCTCCAGGTCGTCGCCTGTGGACCAAGCGACCCAGCCGGCAAGGGTGAGCGGCGCGGCGGCGTGTTCGCCGTACGGGCCGACACAGCGCCGGGCAAGTGCCCGCCACAGCCGGAGCGCAAGGACGGCCTCGTCGCCCTCCATCCACTCGGCCGCGCGGTCGCGAGTGGTGCGGTCCTGCAGACCGAGAATGAGCGTGGCGGCCTCGTCGTGGTCGAGCAATTGATCGTCGCGGAGATCTTCCGTGAGCGTGCCGGACACGACCGGAGCCAGCGCGTAGCGCTGCATGACCTGCCTCGCCAGCTGCAGCGTCTCCTCGGCCACGCCCGTACGGCTCGCGCCGTCGAGGATCCTCGGGACGATCGCCATACTGCCCGTGTCCAGCGCGATTTCCTGAGCCAGGGCGGAAGCGTTCTCCCAGGGCAGCAGCCTGCCCCGCAACTCCCTGAGGGTGCCGCGCACCTGGAGCCCGGCGTAGGTGGCGGCTGCCGCCAGGACGGACGTGCCGGGCAGGCCCATCGCCTCCCCCTCGGGCGGGCAGCATTCCTCACTTCCGCAGCAGTAGGACCAGAAGCGGCCGTCCGAAATGCACAGTGCCTCGATCACCGGTACGTCGAGGAGGCCGCACTCGACGCGCAGCTTCTGGGCGAACCCCCTCAGTCGCTCCATCACCTGCCTGCCGGACTCGCCCTTCCCGGGCTCCTGACAGAGGTAGGCGACCATCTGCTCGGGGCGGGCTCCCCTGCGTTCACTGCCAGTGACCAGCCCGTGGGCCAGCTGTCGCGCCACGGCGGGCCAGTCGTCGACGCTGCCGGGGATGCCGAGCCTGGCCCGGCCCCCGAAGCGGCCCCGTCCGCCCCTGTCATGGAGGGCGACCAGGACGATGCTGTCCTCAGGGCGGTACCCGAGCAGATACGGCAGGGCGTCGGCCAGTTCGGCCGGGGTGCGCAGCGTCACCTGATGCTCGGCGCCGTGGCCGTCGTAGGTGGTGCAGTCGAGGTGGCCCATCGGCGTCGCATGCCCGCCGTGCGCACCGTGGGGTGCGCGGGGCTCCTGTCCCGCCGCGTCGCCGTTTTCGGGGGATCCAGTCGTTTCGCTGTGGTTCGTCATGCGCAGACGATCTCGCGGATCATGAAGTTCCGCTTTGCCCTGTGGATAACCCCGACCAGGGACACGTCAATGCACATCTTGACCGCGACGCTCCGTCCACAGGTGCCTCCACCCAGCACCCCTGCCCAGAGCCGTCCGGGCCCGGCTTGTCAGTGGCGTCCTGTTGTATGGACGCATGGAGCACACGAGCAACGCCGATCTCCGAGTGGCCGCCGACGCGGTTCTCGCCCGTCTCGTCGGGGACCCCACGGGCACGGCCCGGCTGCGGGAGGACCAGTGGCGGGCGATCGAGGCGCTGGTGGCCGACAGACGGCGGGCCCTCGTCGTGCAGCGCACGGGCTGGGGCAAGTCCGCGGTGTACTTCGTGGCGACGTCGCTGCTGCGCTCCCGGGGCAGCGGCCCCACCGTGATCGTCTCGCCGCTTCTCGCGCTGATGCGCAACCAGGTCGACGCCGCGGCCCGGGCCGGCATCCACGCACGGACCATCAACTCCTCCAACACCGAGGAGTGGGACACGGTCCAGGCCGAGATCGCGGCCGGCGAGGTCGACGTCCTGCTCGTCAGCCCCGAGCGGCTGAACAACCCCGACTTCCGCGACCAGGTGCTGCCCAAGCTGGCCGCCGCGACCGGACTCCTCGTGGTGGACGAGGCCCACTGCATCTCCGACTGGGGCCATGACTTCCGCCCGGACTACCGGCGGCTGCGAACCATGCTCGCCGACCTCCCGCCCGGCGTCCCCGTGCTGGCGACGACCGCCACCGCCAACGCCCGCGTGACCGCCGACGTGGCCGAGCAGCTCGGCACGGGTGCCACCTCGGACGCCCTGGTCCTGCGCGGCCCACTGGACCGGGAGAGCCTGAGCCTGGCCGTCCTGCCGCTGCCGGACGCCGCGCACCGGATGGCCTGGCTGGCCGACCACCTGGACCAGCTGCCGGGCTCCGGCATCATCTACACGCTCACCGTGGCCGCCGCCGAGGAGGTCACCGCCTTCCTCCGGCAACGGGGCCACACCGTCACCTCGTACACGGGCAAGACGGAGAACGCCGACCGTCAGCAGGCCGAGGACGACCTGCTGGCCAACCGGGTCAAGGCCCTGGTCGCCACCTCCGCCCTGGGCATGGGCTTCGACAAGCCCGATCTCGGCTTCGTGGTCCACCTGGGCTCGCCCTCCTCCCCCATCGCCTACTACCAGCAGGTGGGGCGCGCCGGACGCGGCGTCGAGCACGCCGAGGTGCTGCTCCTGCCGGGCAAGGAGGACGAGGCGATCTGGGAGTACTTCGCCTCTCTCGTCTTCCCCTCCGAGGATCTCGTGCGCCGCACGCTCGACGTCCTCACTCGCGCGACCGGACCCATGTCGCTGCCCGCGCTGGAGCCGCTGGTGGAGCTGCGCCGTTCCCGGCTGGAGACCATGCTCAAGGTCCTGGACGTGGACGGGGCCGTGCACCGGGTCAAGGGCGGCTGGGTCGCCACCGGGGAGCCGTGGGCCTACGACGCGGGGCGGTACGAATGGGTCGCCCGGCAGCGCAAGGCCGAACAGCAGGCGATGCGCGACTACGCGTCCACGACGGGCTGCCGGATGGAGTTCCTGCAGCGCCAGCTGGACGACGAGGGCGCCAAGCCCTGCGGACGCTGCGACAACTGTGCGGGGACGCGCTTCACCGCGGACACGTCGACGGCCGCACTGGACGCCGCACGCGTCGACCTGGGCCGGGCGGGCGTCGAGGTCGAGCCGCGCCGCATGTGGCCGACCGGGCTGCCGGCGATCGGTGTCGAGCTGAAGGGGCGCATCCCGGCAGGCGAACAGACGGCACCCGGACGGGCGTTGGGCCGCCTGTCGGACATCGGATGGGGAAACCGGCTACGACCGATGTTCGCCCCCCATGCCCCGGACGGTCTGGTGCCCGACGACATCGCGAAGGCGGTCGTGGGCGTGCTGACCGACTGGGCCAGGGGCCCGGGCGGCTGGGCTTCGGGAGCCCCGGACGCCCCGCCACGGCCCGTCGGTGTCGTCACCGTCCCCTCGCGCACGCGGCCTCAGCTGATCAACTCCCTCGGTGCGCGCATCGCGGAGGTCGGGCGACTGCCGCTGCTGGGGTCGGTGGAGTACGCGGGCGAGGCGCCCCCGCTTTCCCGGAGCAACAGCGCCCAGCGCCTCAAGGCACTCGACGGAGCCCTCGTTGTGCCGCCCGCCCTCTCCGCCGCGCTGGCCGAGGCCGGTGGTCCCGTCCTCCTCGTGGACGACTTCACCGAGACGGGCTGGACCCTCGCGGTGGTCGCCCGGATGCTCCGGCGGGCCGGTGCGCAGGGGGTGTTGCCGCTGGTGCTGGCCGTACAGGGTTGATGACGCCGCGTCGCGGAACCCGGTCTCCGACGGCACTCACCATCTGCCTGGTACGTCGAGAGTCCGCACCTCTCTGAGGTGCGCGGATGTCCCGGGCGTCACACGGCGCTTCGCCGGGTAGGGATATAAACCACACACCGCCAGATTCCGGTCGGTGGCCCCAATTGCTCGTTGCCGCAACCAAGTTCGACAGGAAGAATTGAAGTCCGCTCCCCGCACGGCTCGCCCGTGGTCCGGTAGGGCTCTGCTGCGGCGTGCGTTCCCCCGAATCCGACCCCGCCCGCAGTGTGGGCGCGTAGCCGAAGGGAGGACCGTGACCTTCGGATTCGCTCCGTCCTCCGCGGCATCCACGTCGACGTCTGCCGACCTGTCCGCCGCATCCAACAACCCGCTGACCCGCATGCTCGAACCCGCGGAGTGGGCCGCAGCCGGAATTCCCCTGCTGCGCAACCCCCGGGAGGTCGTCAGCGGACTGCACTCCCGGCATCGCCCGAAGCCGGCGACCGCGATCGTGGCCGTGCTCGATCCGGACGAGCGGCTGCGCGCGAGTGCGTCGTTCACCCGACGCCCGGCCCCGGCAGACGGCTGGATGTTCCGCAACACGCTGCTCGCACAGCTGCGCCGGGTCATCCCGCACGACCTGCGGCGCCGCACTCCGGTGCGTACCGCCGTACTGCTCTACTGCCGGGACGGCGACGCGCGTTGGACGGAGGAGGACGGCGCGTGGATGTGGGGCCTGCGGGACGCCTGCACACTGCACGGGCTGCGCTGCGGCGCGTACATCACGCTGACCCGTGACGGCTGGCAGGTTCTCGGCGAGGGCCGCGGCGGCCGCCGCCCCAACTCCGACTCGTCACCGGAGCCCTTCGCCCTCTCCGAGGCGCCGCCCCCGCTGCCCCGCACCGGCGGTGCCGCCTCGGAAGTCCTGCGCCGCGCGGCAGCCCGCTGAAGAACCACGGGAGAACCCCGACCGACCCTCGCGGATCAGAGGTCGGGGAACGCTCCGGGCCCGAGCCGATGGAGCGGTCCGGCTGAGATGCCTACGGATCGCTCCGGTTCGCGTCGCGATCAGCCGCGCACGGCATGCGACTTCGAACGGCCCACGCCTTAGTGCGGCGCACGACAGGCGGAGGCTTAGTGGGCTGTACGACGGGCGGACGCGAGGAGCATCGGGCGGCCGCCCAGCCATCGCCGGCCCCACCTCGATCCTGCGCTGCGGGCCGACGGCACAACTCCCCCACGGCCTCAGGGTGCACTCGGGCGAGGGCGGACGCGCGCGGACCATCCCCACGATCGTCCGCGCACGACAAACCCCCCACTGTGCAGGAGCCGCCGAAGCGGCGCCCTCGTCACCCCCGCGCCCCCCGGACGTGCGGGAACGGGCTCAGACGCCCGCGCCCAGCACCGAGTTGATCTGCTGCGGGTCGCCGCAGACGATCAGCAGGGCGCCGGCCCGGCCAAGCGCCAGAGGCAGAACCGTCGCGGCAGCGGAGTCGGGACCGCCGTTGACGGCGACCACGACCACAGGGCGCGTGGTGGCACGGCCCACTGCGGCGGCGTCGGCGTAGAAGACGTCGTCGCCCGCGTCGTGCTGGGCCCAGTAGGAGGCTTCGCCGAAGGTCAGCTCGTGGGTGGCCCACGGGTGCTGCTCGCCGGTGGTGACCACCAGCACCTCGCCGGGGGCACGACCCGAGTCCAGGAGCAGGTCCACGGCTTCCTCAGCGGCGTCGAGCGCGCCTTCGGCGGAGGCCGGGATCAGCTGGATCTGCGGGGATGCCGGGGCCGGAGCGGCGGCGGTGTGGGCAGCCGGACCCGACGGTCCGGGCTTGGCAGCCACGTCATGCGGCGTGCGTTGCACCGGAGGCGTGGGCCGGAAGGGGCCGGGACGCGGATGCGCCGCGGGCCGAGGGCCGGGTACGGGACGGGGGGTCGGCGCGGTACGGCCACTGGCCGAAGTGGCGCGGGGACCCTGGGCACTCTCGTGAATCTGAGGCTCCTCGGGAAGGAGAGGCATGGCTGACTTCTATCAAACGTTGGTGCGACTCGCGTCGGCGGGTGGCACATGAGTGCGAGCGGAACGGTCAGAAATCGAATCCGAGTTGGCCTTCCATCTCCGAAACGCCTCCGTCTGCCCAGCTGCGGGCCTTCTTGAGGTGCCGCCACTGGGGCAGCGCATCAAGATACGCCCACGACATCCGGTGGTACGGGGTGGGTCCCCGCTCCTCCAGTGCGGCCTTGTGCACGGGCGACGGATACCCGGCATTGTCCGCAAAACCGAAGTCTGCATGGTCGATACCCAGTTCGGCCATCATTTTGTCGCGCTGAACCTTGGCGATCACCGAGGCCGCCGCGACAGCCACGCACGACTGGTCACCCTTGATGACCGTACGGACCTTCCAGGGGACCCCGAGATAGTCGTGCTTGCCGTCGAGGATCACGGCGTCCGGCCGGACCGGCAGGACCTCCAGGGCGCGGACCGCCGCCAGTCGCAAGGCGGCCGTCATGCCCATGGAGTCGATCTCCTCCGGGGAGGCGTGCCCGAGGGCGTACGACGTCACCCACTTCCGGAGCTCCACGTCGAGCGCGGTGCGCCGTTTGACGGTGAGCAGTTTGGAGTCGGTGAGACCTTCGGGGGGGCGGCGCAGTCCGGTGATCGCCGCGCAGACGGTGACGGGGCCGGCCCACGCGCCGCGCCCCACCTCGTCGACACCGGCAATGACCTTCGCTCCGGTCGTGGCACGGAGGGAGCGCTCGACAGTGTGTGTAGGTGGTTCGTACGGCATGGCGCCCTTAGCGTACGCCGCCTGGATCACCCGGCGACACCCCGGTTTCCCCGAGCCCTGCCACCTCCGGTCCGAGCCACGTTCAGCCGTCACTCGTCCGCAGCAGGGGAACCATCAACTGGTCGATCATCTCCTCGAGATCCCGATCGCTCCATTCGCTTCCGCACATCTTCGATCGGTACATCATCATCGCCGGTATGGCGTCGAAGACGTAGCTGTTCGCCGCATCGGAGCGGACCTCTTGGCGCCTGATTCCACGGGTGATGACCTCACGGAGCAACCTGATGGTCGGCTCGACGACCCCGTTGAAGATCACGCCATGGAAACGCTCCGCCTGGATTGGGTCGCATTCGTGAATAACGGCACGGAGCGCAAAGCCGGGGCGTGAGTACATCGCCTCACGTGCCTGCCGGCACAGTTCGAGGAGGTCCTCTCGCACGCTGCCCAGATCGGGAGCCGTCTCGATGATCGGCAGCCCGGACTGCAGGGCATCGGCGACGAGGTCCTCCTTGGACGGCCAGCGCCGATAGACCGCGGCCTTGCCGGTCTGGGCGCCGGCGGCGACGCCCTCCATCGTGAGGCCCTTCCAGCCGACCGTACTGAGCTGTTCCAGGGCGGCATCGAGGATCGCGCGTTCGAGTACGGCGCCGCGCCGACGGAGGGAGGCCGCCTGAGCGGGGGCGGCCGTCCAGCGCGAGGTAACCATCTGAGTAACTCCAACGAGCAGGGGAAGCGGGGATTCCGGGGATACGGGGACGGTGCGCGGCGACGACGGGGGAATACGCCGCATGACGAGAACCTAAGTGAACGCTTGCGTTCACTATGAGGGACTCACTACGGTTGACGCGACAGTGAACGCGAGCGTTCACTAACGCACTTGTGGGGGACCCATAGTGACAACCTCTCAGTTGATCAAGGAACGAAAGCCAGGTGCGGCCCGCCGGGAAGGACACCCCGGCATCGCGCTCGCCGTCATCGCGGCCTGCCAACTCATGGTGGTCCTCGACGCGACCGTTCCGACGCGTGTTTCACCGTCCCTGTCATTGTCGTCGCCATCGTCCGTGTGAAACAAGCGAGGGTCGACCACGCCTTCGACCAGCATGTCAGGCAACGGCGGCTCGTTCGATGGCTCGGGCACGGGAACCGCTGGAATCGCCGTGGACTCCGTGAGGGTCTTAGCGATGCGCTCCCAGGTGCCGTCCGTTTTCCAGCGGGTCCAGCGGCTCATGAGGGACTTGCCCACCCCATGGCTCAGACTGCGAGCCGCCTCGTTCCACGTCTTCGCCGTCCGCGCTTTCCACAGAATCGCCTCGACGGCGTCCCGGGCTGGGAGGTCGGTGGACTTCCCCGATCCCCTGCCGGTCTTCGTGACGAGCGGCTCGATGACCGCCCACGCCGCATCGGGGACCTCGACCGGAATGTGCAGGTCGCGCTCCTTGAACCACGTGCCCACAGCACAGCACGCGCGGCCCTTGCGTACCGGGACGGGGCCCTGAAGTGTGACTTTGAGATCGATGAGATCGATGACGTCGGCCCGTTCCGCATCGTTCATGAACGGCATCTGGGCTCGGGCTCGTTCAGCAAGGGCAACAAGGTCCCTCGCCCGGCGCTCGGCGGCCTCGTTCTGGTGCTGCCATGCGACGGCCTCTTCTCGGAGTTTGCGCAGCTGACCGAGTTCGACGTTCATGGGGCCGGTGGCCTGGGTCACCATCTGGGTCGCGGCGTCCTGATCCAGTCCTTGCTGCGCGGCCTGGATCGCTGTGGCGGCCATCACTGTCGCGATCGCCCTCTCCTGGACGGCGATCTGCGCGTCGAGTTCCTCGATACGGTCAGCGTGCCCGCTTCGGGCGCCGAGCGTGACATCGGCCCATTCCCGAGCCAGATCCATCAACTCCTCCGGGTCCTTGAGGAGTCGGCTGATGCGCCGCCACGCCTCCTGCTCGATCCGGTCCGCGTCGATCTGGCTGCAGCCGCACACCGGACCGCCCGCGTGTCGGGGCTGCTTGCCCGAGCAGATGTATTTGCGCCTTCCTGTAATGGTTTGGATCTGCCCGACGTAGTGTGCGCCGCATCGGCTCACGATCCGCTTGGACAGCGGATAGCCACGCGAGCGCTCGCGGACTGCCCGCTGCGCGCCGATCCGGGCAGCCGCTGCCTTCAGCTCGCGAACCTCTTCCTCCGTGAACACCTCGTCGAGTTTGATGGCGACCGTGGCCCCGAAAACAGGGCTGCCGTCCCTGCCGAGCTTGGTGCCGCGTCCGGATCGCGCATCCTTGGAATGCGGATCCCTGAAGATCTGCACCCCTTCGAGCACCGCGCGGGACATCACGCGCGCCCGGAGATTCTCCCTGGACCAGGGGGCTCCCGAACGTGTCAGCAACCCTTCCGAGTTCAGGACGATCGCGGCCTGAGTCCAGTTCCTGCCCTCGTGCACCAGGAGGTAGCGGGCGCGCCGCAAGGTCATCGCTTCGCCCTTGGCGGCGCCATCCTCCTCGTACACGTCCAGCACCAGACGGCTCTCGCCCTTCTTTCCCCGATCCTGAATCCGCCAGCCGAAGGGCACCGTCCCACCGGTGTAGCCGCCTTCTTCCGCCTTCTCCTGAAGGCCCCCCTGCGTGCGATCCCGAATCTTCTCGCGCTCGTCCTCCGCGTAATCGGCGCCCTTGCGCATCTTCGAGCGGCCTGCCGAGGTGGTGTTGTCGTAGTCGTCCTTCACGACGGCCACGAAGACGCCCAAGTCTTCCAGCTCCCACACCCACGGCCAGAAAGCGCGTCCGCGGCGGCCGATGGCCCGCTCTTCGTAAACGACGACGACATCGAATGGGCGGGGTTCGGTGCGGGCGTCCCTCATCAGGCGGCTGAGGTCTTTCCGCTTGTGCGCCTCCAGGCTCCCGCTGAAGCCTTCATCGGCGTAGGTGTCAGCGTGCGACCAGCCCTTCCGCCCGATGTATTTGGCCGTCTTCTTGCCGGTATAGGCAATGCCGTAGCCCTTGGCCTGCTCTTCGGTGGACACCCGTAGGTAATCCACGGCTCGCAGCGGTGCCGCAAAGGACTCGCGGGATGCCGTTCCGGCGCCGTCCCTGACAAGGTGCGTCATCGTCGTCCCGTTTCTTAGGAAGAATCGGGGCACCGGTGCGCTGCGCCGCAGCCGGTGCCCCACAGCGACGCGCAGCGTAGCTCTGTCTTCGCCAGAGCGCCCGGACCTCTGACCAGCTCAACTGCCGCTCTTCAAGCCTCTATTCGCGCTCTTCACGCAGGGCGTTGCCGAACAGGAGCCGTGCGAAGCGGAGGCGCTCGGTGCGACTCCAACGGGTGACGGTCCACCGCGCCGTGACGCGCTCTACCTCCACGATCGGCATATCGATGCCCGAGCTGGGCTCCGACTGTTCGACCGAGGCAATGTTCGTGTCCGGGTGGTCGTCATCGAGGGCGGCAGCGTGCTCTGGATCGGCGCACGGGTCGTGGTCTTTGCCCTGCCGCGGGGTTGGCGTCCGGCTCGATCCCATCAGAATTCACCGCCAGGGGTGACACCAGCGCCCGAAGGCGCGCCGTAGCCCGGGACTGACGGCAGGAGCACGTTCAGGGCGTGAGCGGCTTGGGCGGGGACGACGGCGTTACCGAGCAGGCGGAGTTGGGTGGCTCGCGACAAGCCGGCTACGGCCGTGACGTGGCCATGAAGACCCATCATCCACTCGACGAACTCGGCGGAGAGGCGTCGTGTTCCAGGCTGGGTCGGAGGGGGTGCTGGGTGCGCGGTGATCAGTTCCCAGCGGCGGATGGCGGGCAGGTAGGCGGCCCACCAGCCGGGAGGCGAGTGACGGCGGTGCGAAGGTTCATGCCGCCCTGTCGTTTCGGCGTAGTACCGGCACCGCCGTTCGCATCGGCCGAGGTCGGAGTCGGCAGCAGCCGTTCGGAAGCAGGGGTGGTGAGGGCGGCCGCCGCGGAAGCAAGGGTGAGGCTGCCGTCTCCATGGCACTGGTTCGGTGAGCCTTTGGCACCGTCGCTGGCCCTCGGGGTGGGCAGTAGGTGTTCGACCTCGTCGGCCAGGGTTGGGCCGTGGCCTCCGGCCTTGCGTCTGGCCGGGTGCTGGGAGCCACCGTTGCTGCCCAGGTTGGCCGTCGGGGTCTTCAACAGCGGCTCGGTCTCGGGGTGTTGCGGGCCAGGCGACGAGGAAAACTCGCGCCCGGCGGTGTGGGGCTCCGACGTCAGAGGCGCGTACGCACGTCCAGTTCGCGTCGTACCCGAGGTCGGCCAGGTCTGCGAGTAGCACGCCCAGTGCCCGCATGCGGGGTTGATCGGGTGGGTCTCCCATACACCGCGGGCAGGGTTCCATGTGGCGAAGTGCGTGGGCGCCGGCTCGCGTGGAAAGCAGGCCGCGGACATTTTCGATCACCACCAGGCAGGGGTTGAGGGCGTCGATGGCGTCGACGACGTGGCGCCACAGGCCGGAGCGGGTGCCGGTGGCCAGTCCGGTGCGGGGGCCGGCGACGGAGAGGTCCTGGCAGGGGAATCCGGCGGTGAGGACGCACACGGGGCTGGTTCTGTGCCAGTCGACGGCCCGGACGTCGCCCAGGTTGGGGACACGGGGCCAGTGCCGTCTGAGGACGCAGGCCGCGTGCGGGTCGCTCTCTGCGTGCCAGGCGAGGTGGCCGCCGAGCGCAGCCTGGACGCCGAGGTCCAGGCCGCCGACCCCGGAAAACAGACTGCCGATCGAAAGGTCAGCGGCCTCCACAGCGGGCCCTTCGGGTGCAGGTACGGGAGCGGATGACGGCCGTTCTCAGGCGAGGGCACGACGGTGCGGCGGTGACCGTTCCGGTCGGGGCGGCCGGTTGGCCGGGCCTGGTGAAGACCAGTACGTCCTCGTGCTGGACCACCGCGAGGGGGATGCCCTGACGGCGGGCGTCGCGGACGTTCTTCATCTGGAAGAACGACGGGCGGGTGATCAGGCGGCTGTCGCGGATGCCTGCGAGGAGGGCGACGCAGCGTTCGGCGGGGGTGAGCCCGGCGGTCCGGCCGGCGGCGAGGACGGCGGAGGGCAGGTCGATGAGTTCGCCGCGCTCGCGCCATGGTCGGGTGGTGACGACCACGGTGCCGCCGGGGCGCAGGACGCGGCGGCACTGGCCGAGGATCTCGGTGAACGCCTCCAGGAGCCGGTCGGTGGAGACGTGGGCGAGGTTGGAGGGGTCGTGGCTGTAGCGGTAGTCCTTCTTGAGGACGCCGCGTGCGCCGGTCTCGCGGCTGGATCGGACCTGTCCGTGCACCGAGTTGCCGTACGGCGGTGAGGTGACGACGAGGGCGACCTTGCCGTGATGACGCTCTTCGATCAGGTCCGTGAGGTGGCGGGCGTCGCCGCACGCGACGTGTCCATTGCCGCCTTCGGTTCCCTGGAGGGTGTGGGTGACGTTGGCGCGGGCCAGGTCGGCCCAGCGCCGTTCGTACTCGGTGCCGAGCGCGTGGCGGCCGAGGCGGACGGCTTCGACGAGGGTGGTGCCGATGCCGCACATGGGGTCCAGGACCAGTTCGCCAGGGCGGGTGTAGGTGGTGATGGCGTGGGCGGCGATGGCCGGGAGCATCTTCGCCGGGTGGGCGGCGGAGCCGGGGACGTAGCGGTCCGCGCGCTGGGCGGGGGCTGAGGTCGGGGCGGTGTTCCACACCGAGAGAGGGGAGGGCGGCACGGCGGTTCTCCTCTGCCTTCGGCTTACGCGGGGCGGATTGCGGACAGGGCGATCAGGTCGCAGTGCGCGACGCCACGGGGCGCGTCTGCGGGGAAGGTGGGGATGAGGCGGTCGCCGACCGGGTGGCCGTAGACGACCACGATGTGCTGCAGGTAGCGGAAGCCGGCCGTGCGGGCGGACGCGATCAGCGCGCCGAGCGGGTCGGTCAGTTGCCCGGAGTCCCGGCGCTGGCGGGTGGCCAGCAGCAGGAAGCCGTCCTCGGGGAGGAGCCGGTGGGCGCGATGGAAGAACCCGGGCCAACTGTCCTCCAACGCACCGGGCATCTCGCTCCCGCCCGCAGGCAGGTCGTCGTCAGGTGCGGGGAGGGCGTCGGGGTGGAGTTCGGCGAGCAGGATGGACGGCCTGTTCGTGGCGTCCTCGTCGTCGGCCGGGGTGGTGAACGGGGTGGGCGGGATGCGGGCGTCCATACCGGGTGCCGTATCCCGGATCGCGATCTTGAGCAGCGGGGCGGGCCGGTGGCCGGGGCGTCCGACGAACTCGGTGCGGATCTTGTCGAGGGCCCAGGCGGGCAGCACAGCGCCGGGGATGGGAGCGGCGTTGGGCTCGTCCGGGCCGGGGAGCCAGATGGTCGTCGGCAGCGGGCGGTCCGTAAGAGGGCGGGAAGCGGTGGAGCGCGACATGGGCTGAGCGGCGCCCGGGAGCGAGGGTCCGGCCGTACTCGTGCTGACGTGAAGTAATAGGGGATCGCCAGCCGATCTTTGCCATCACGATCGCGTGTTCGATCTTTGGGGTGACTGCTCTACACATGGGCGAGCGCCCCCGGGGATTCCCACCGGGCGTCGCGTTTGCGCAGCTCATCCTGCATGCGAGCCAGTAGCGAGCCACCGCCGAGCCATCACCGATCGGTGCCCCGTTCCGCACACGGTGGTCTAGGGCCTGTATCGGAAGTACGCGGGGCACCCCGGATCTGGGGTCTCACGTGGCGGTGACATCCTTGGTCAGTGTTCTCATCCGATCATGTGGGCGCTGTGTTCTTCGATGTCGACGGCACCCTCGTCCCAGGCACGAGTTCGTCAGTCTTTCTGGCTGGCTTCCTTGGCCATCGGGACGAGTTGGCCAAGGCCGAGGACGCCTACGCCTCCGGTGACCTGGACAATCGACAAGTCTCCGAGCTGGATGCCAAGGGCTGGGCGGGTGTGTCCGAAGAACAAGTCTCTGGCTGGCTCGATGGGCTTCCCTTGGTCTCGGGCATCACGGAGACCGTGGGCTGGTGCCGGCGGAACGGACTGGTGCCCATGCTGGCAACTCTCGCCTGGTCGCCGGTCGGCAGTTACCTGACCGACCGCTTCGGCTTCCACGCGTTCAGCGGACCTCGGCTGGAGACCACCGACAGCCGGTTCACGGGCCGCGTCGCTTGCCACTTCGATGAGTACGACAAACGTGATTTCGCCCTCGCACAAGCCCGAGAGCTGGGGTTGGCTCCCCGCTCGTGTGGGGCCATCGGAGACAGCCGCTCCGACCTGCCCTTGTTCGCTTCCGTCGCGCTGAGCGTGGCATTCAATGCCTCGCCAGGGGCACGGGCGGCGGCGACCGTCATGGTGGATGGCGGCGACCTGCGAGGCGTGCTCCCCGCCTTGAGCCGCTTGGTCACAGCCACTCGTTGATGGCCGCGACGAGGACGGTCGCCTCGTAGCGGACCGCGAGCTTGTCGTACCTCGTGGCCACGGCTCGATGCCTTTTGAGGCGATTGATGCCGCACTCGACCGCGTGCCGGGCCTTGTAATCCTCCGGGTCGAACTTCGGCGGACGGCCGCCGCGGGAGCCGCGTTTCCTTCGGTTGCGGGCCTGGTCGGCCTTGTCCGGGATGGTGCAGCGAATGCCACGTCTGAGCAGGTAGGCACGATTCTGGCGGGAGGCGTACGCCTTGTCGGCGCGCACTCGCCTCGGCCGGGTGCGCGGTCTGCCGGGCCCCAGCCGGGGCACCCGGACGCGGCCCAGGACGACCTCGAACTGCGGGGAGTCCCCGCGCTGCCCGGCGGTGATCACGACAGACATGGGCTTCTGCCCCTGCTCGACGGCCAGGTGCAGCTTGGTGGTCAGGCCGCCGCGCGAGCGCCCGAGGCCGTGGTCGTCAGGCTCGGTGGCGACGCCGCCGGGCGGCTCCTTCTGCAGATCCCCCTTTTCCGCGCTCCGGCGGCATGCTGGTGGGCCCGGCACACGGTGGAGTCGATGTTGAGATCCCAGGTGATCAGGTCCTGCGCATCGGCCCTGGCCTGGAGTTCAGTGAAGATGCGCTGCCAGGTGCCGTTGCGCTGCCAGCGGCGGAACAAGTCGTACGCCCGCCCCCATGGCCCGTACTTCTCGGGCATGTCCCGCCACGGGATGCCCGTGCGAACCCGGAAGCGTATGCCGTCAATCAGCTGCCGCCTGGTCCATCTCGGTGGCCGCCCGGGCTTCTTGCCCTTCGGCAACAACAACTCCAGCACGGCCCATTGCTCGTCCGTCAGATCTCCCCGCGCCACGAAACAAGATCATCTCACGCTCAAGATCTACTTCCGATACAGGCCCTAGGCCTTGCCGCCACCCCGCAGGGATGACAGGACCAGGCGCCCATACCGTGTCGTGAGGACGGCGGCTGTGGCAGCAACCGACAGTGCAAGCGCGATCAGCAGGTGTGCCGTGGAGTGATCGTCGAGTACCTGCAGGATGCTGAGGGCGGTGCCGAGCGGCAGGCCGAGGATGGTGAGGACGCCCAGGGCCCCGCTGATCTGCTGGCTCTCCTGGGTCTGCACAAGCCTGCTGTAGTCGGCCGCTTCGGCCAGGATCTCGTCGAAGCGGGCGGGCAGCCGGTGCTGGTTCTGGAAGGCGAGGAGCAGGTCGTTGGCCGCGCCGTGGGCGGTGAGGTGCTGGCGCCAGTAGGTGCTGCGGAAGACTGCAATGTTCCGCTCCAGCGTGGCGACGCGGCGGGCGAGGCGTGAGGAGTTGAACACCTCGGAGAGTTCGTCGGTGAGCTCGTCGATGTGGTCGCGCTGGAGCGAGCCGAGAAGCAGGGCGTCGAGGTAGACGGTCCGGGAGTGCAGGGCGCCGAACTCGAAGAAGTCGCCCGCGCCGGTGTCGGGGCGGTGGCCGAGAAAGGCAGCTCCTTGGCGTAGCACCAAGGCGCTCCAGTCTGCGGAGATCCGTACAGCGTCCTTGAGTTGATCAGCGGCGGTCTCCGGGGGTAGCGGGAAGTCCTCCGGGGTGGAGCGGGAGGCCAGTTGCCACAGCCAATGGTCCGCGGTGACGGGCAGCGCCCCGTCGTCGCCGATGCGGAGTGCCGGGGTGTGCCGCTCGGTGGGGGTCATGAAGGCGATCGTGTAGGGGCGGGCTATGGCGAACGGCTGGTCGGGGTCGCGGACGTCCGCGATGCCGGCGAGGAGCGCGGCCGGGTCGAAGGGGCCGGTGAGCAGTTCTTCGGCCAGATTCGGCCGCCGACCGGCCAGGGCCCGCAGGATGGGCAGCAACGGTCTCTCCACGCTCAAGTGCAGGACGACAAGGGCGTGTTCGGGGTTGCGGGCGGTGGCCGCGCGGAGCAGTTCCATGCCCAGCAGGTGCAGCCCATCCTGCTTGACGTCCAACGGCAGGTGCCAGCGACGCGGCCGACCGGGCGCCCCGTACAGGGCGCGGGCGGAGGCAGGGGCGAAGTACGTGGACCGGGTCTGGGCGTCGGTGCGGCGGCTGCCCAGCTCGAAGGGGAAGGGGCCTTCGGGCCAGCCGGGGACGCGCAGCAGGCGCACCGGCAGGACGACGGTCAGCTCCTGGCGTGCCCCTGTTACGTCTTCGAGCTGCGGATCTCCGTTGGCGGTCACTGGTAGTACTCGGCCGGGTCGGGCTGATCGAGGCGGATGACGAACTCCGCCCGGTCGGGGCTTTCGGCGCTGACGTGGAAGCGGACGCGTTCGCCGGTGCGGATGGTGCGGAATCCCTCAGTGACGATCTGCCGGTAGTCGAAGCCGTAGTAGCGCTCGTCCTCGTCGTCCCGGACGACATAGGTGCCGAGCGCACCGCTCAGCCCGCCGCCGCTCGGGCGCCGGTCCACAATGGTTCCGTGACGGGGGTCGCCGATGCTCATGCTGTCGCCTCCTTGGTCCCGGAGGTGTCGAGGTCCTGCACGCACCGGAAGCCGACCGCGTTGCTTCCGCCGCGCTTGCGGTAGATGCCCTTGCTGCTGGTCTGCACGGCGCGCATCGGGTTGTCGTAGCTGCCACCGCAGATGACCGCCTCGCCGGGGTCGTCCAGGCTGGTGGAGGTCCACTCCCAGCAGTTGCCCACCATGTCGAGGACGCCGAACGGCGAGCGGTTGCCGGGCCGTTCACCGGCCGGGGTCACCCCGGCCCGTCGGACGGCGTCGCCCGCGAAGTCCCGGTACCAGGCCTGATACGTCACGACGGGCTGGCCGACCCAGGTGTCGGCGCAGTTGACGCGGGTGCTGTCGAGGGTGTCGCCCCAGGGAAACAGGCGCCCGTCGCCGCCGCGCGCGGCGGCCTCCCATTCGAGGGAGGTCGGCAGCCGCTTGCCCTCGAACGCAGCGAAGGCATAAGCGCTCCACCAGCTGACGCAGATGGCCGGGTGGTTGTCGTAGCGCGGGTTGTCGTAGTAGTCGGGGTGCCGTAGCCGGTCGGTCCAGGGGCGATGGGTGACGTCGGCCGGCTGGTCGGGGTGGTCCCACCGCGAGGTGCCATCTGCATCTAGCGATGCGAGGAAGCGGCGGTAGCGGGCGACGGTCACGGCATGGCGATCGAAGCGCACTGGGTGCTCGACGCGACGGATCAGCAACCGTTCGGCCGGACCGACCAGGTACGCCCCGGCGGGCAACACACAATCATCCGTATCCCGGCCTCCAGGCAGGTCGGCGAGGAAAGCGCGCACCTGCTCGGTGAGGAAAGCACCGCCGAGAAGGCCCGCCGCCAGGTCCCGGTTGGCCGACTCGGCGAGGAACCTAGCCGCCAGCAGCTCCTGGTACGCCGTGTGCACGAAGGCGACGTGATCGGGCCCGGCAGGTCGCAGCAGCGCAGCGAGCACACAGGCGTCGAGATCGAGGCGCCCGTCCGCGAACGCTTCAGCCCCCACCTGGCGGTGGATATCGAGGAGGGAGAACACGGTGCGGTCGCTCAGAAAGGCATGGCCGAACGCGGCGGGGAGCAGCTGCTCCAGGTCGGGTCGGCCCCGCTCGGTCAACGTCCGCGTGATGTGCGTGCCGAGGATGTCCGCGAGCGGCTGGCCCGCGGGAAGGCTCAGCGCCGTGGTCAGGCGCGTCTCAAGTGGCGTGGTTTCGGGTTCGGCCAGGCGTACGACGTGGAAGTGCGGCACGCGGGACGGGTCAACGCCGTTGGCGTACATCTGCTCGACCAGCTGCTCGGAGCGACCCGCGCCATTGTCCAGCAGCTGACGCACCTGCGGTGAGTCCGCGAGGAAAGACACCCGTGAACTCATGACCACCGCCGACTCGGCGGACAACACGGCCGCGAGATCGGCGAAGAGCCGCAGGAAACCGGCCGGGCTTGCTTCGTCCACGCCCTCGTCGACGGCGTCGAGCACGCACAGCGCGGTCCCCGAGCGGATGAGGTAGAGGAAGAGTTCGTAGGCGCGCGAGCGGTCCGACGTCATGACCGGCGCGAGGAGGCGGGCCGCGTACTCGGAGAACGGTTCGTCCTTCGGTTTGAGGCCGAGGTCGAAGTAGAAGCGGAAGCGGCGGAGCTCCGGATTGGCGGCGAGTGAGCGCAGGAGCGTGCTCTTGCCGCTCCCCGGACGGCCGGTGACCAGGACGTTCGCACAGCCGCGCGCCAGACCCGTCAGGAGCTCCGCTGCGTCGCCGGACAGATCCATCCTCGACTCGCCGGTGCGCGGGTCGGTGGTCAACACCGCCGCCGCGATGGCAGCCCTCGGCTCGGCCGGGTTGGCAGCGGAGGTGAGTTCAGCAAGGTGGGTGTCCAGGTTGACGAGGGTGTCGACGAAGCCGTCGTACCGCACGATCCGGAAGTCCAGCCCCAGCATGGGGTGGAGAGCGCCAGGCATCGCACCGCCGTCGTCGTCCAGGACGACGAACCGGGTGAGCTTGGGGAGCCGGGTGCGCAACAGCTCCCCGTCGCTGGAGGCCAGGACGGTGCGCAGGTCGTCGGCGTCCCGGGAGAGCATCAACTCCACGTACTCCAGCCGCATCCCCGCCTCGCGGCAGAACAGCTGGTACACGGTGTCCGGGCTGAGGACGAACCGCTTCGCCTGCCGGTAGCCGAGCGTGACGTACAGCCCGGCGAGGAACTCGCAGCGGCGCGCCACCTCGGGCGCCATGTCCGGCTCACCGCCCAGCAGCGCCGCGCTCCCGGTGTTGGTGAACCAGACCAGCACGTCCACAAGCCGGCGGACCGCCAGCAAACCGTCCTCGTCACTGATGTCGTACCCGTCGTGCGTGGACCGGTTGCGCAACCGGCGAATGTCTTCGAGCGCATCCACCACCGTGCTGCTGCGGATGTACGGGCGGCAGCGCTTGACCAGGTCGTTCAGGGCCTTCGTCGACGGGTCACCCTCGACACCGTGGTGACGCCACAGCTCCTTGAGCAGCTTCTCGGTCAGCTTCCCGACCAGGGCCACCGCGTTCTCCGGATAGCCGTCGTTGAGGGACCGTAACGGCCGTTCCAGATCCAGCCCCAGCCGATCGGCGATCCTCGCGTGGTCGTCGAGTTCACTCCGCAGGCGCCGCAGCCGTTCATCGACCAAGGTACTCACGAAGACTCCCCAGCTCGCCGACCGAGGACGAACGCGAACCGGTCCGGAAACACCAGCACCGGCTCCGGATGCGCGGCGCGCATCTCCTCGACGCCCTTCTCGATCTCGCTGTCGCTGAAGGTGGAGAGCAGGGACATGTAGCGGGCACGCACCATGCCGAGGTACTTGTCCCGGTCGATGCGCAGCTCATGCTCGACATGACTGAGTCCGGCCTCCAACCCCGCCGCCTGCAAGTACCCCTCAATCACGGCCGGGTCCGGTTGCAGCTCCTCGAAGCGCGCGAGGGCCGCCTCGAACAGCGGGTACTGGATGGTGGCCGGAAGCATCACCACCAGCAGCCGACCTCCAGGGGCCAGTCGGCTGGCCAGACCGCGCAGCGTGTGCGCCGGATCGGCCACGTGATGCACCGACTCCTTCAGCCACATCGCGTCAAGCCGCTCGTACGGCAGACGCGCACGTCCTTCGGCGATGTCCTCGGCGGAAGCAACGACCGGCGTCAGATCGGCCGAAGGCAGCGTCCCGAGCTGACCGAGCATCGCCTCGGACGGATCAACACACAGAATGGGATGCCGGGGCTGGACCCGCTGGGCCACTTCTCTCGCGAACAGGCCCGTACCGGAACCGATGTCCGCGACTCGGTCCGCGGGGCCTAGACGCAACGCCTCAGCGATACGACCGGACATCCAGGGCACGTAGTCCGGACCGTAGACCCAGTGCTCGTCGTATTCAGCCGCCAACCCCTCGTAGTGCCCGCGCACGTCGCGCCCGTCCACGATCCCCCTCGCGTGTCGCCGGTTGTGCCGTACAGGGCAGAAGACAGGCTATCCCGCGTACTTGATCGACAACAGGCGGTAACTGGACGTCGACTGGCCCTTGTTCAACGCCCCTGCCGGAGACTCAGGCCTCCGACCAGCACCACAGTGGCCAGTCGCGCATTGCCACCGAGTCGGTGCCACGCCCGCGCAGGCGTGTGGCCGGAAGCAATGCGGCGAGGAAACGCAATAGGAGCGACATGAGCAGCCCTCGCAGACTCTCATGAACTAGATCACGCCACTTGGGCCTCTTTCGCGTTGCGCCTGCAACGGGTGATGCGAGAGGATGTTCGACGTTCTGTGAGCCGTGCGTGACGCACGATGACGCAGTGGCAAGCGGGCAACCGCAGTGCACAACACGCTTACGGGGGTGGGTTGATGAAGTTCGACATGGGGTCGACGACGCTGTCGGAGCTCGGCAAGAGCACCGCCGGGTCCAGCGTGGACCTGGGCACGCTGATCTCCTGGCTGATCCAGGCGGCGGAGCCGTTGGAGGGGAAGTTCAACGGGTCGGGCAAGGCCGCGTTCGACAGGTTCAAGCTGCATGCCGATGAGATCACCGACGCGCTGAACGGCTCGCTCAGCGCGATTCTGGGAGGTCAGTCCGGCATGGACACCGCGTTCGGCACGGGTGACGTGGAGCTGGAGGACAACGCCCACCAGAACATGGGTGCCGCCAACTTCGACGCGGCGCGCTTCGGAGCCCGGTAGCCGCGGCAGCGCGCACGCGCTGAGCCGCCGACGTCCACGTCACCGTCACCGTTTCCAAGGGGGAACTTGGCCATGGGTCAGAGCCTGGACCGCCGTTCGTACGACACCGGTGCCTCGAGTGAGGTGCAAATCAGCCTGCACGGGATCATCGGCCAGCTGGAGAGCCTGCTGACCGACCGTGACCGCGCGGTGAAGGCCGCGATGGCCGACTTCGCCGCGGACGGCGTCGCCGACGAGTACCACGGCAAGGAGTTGCGCTGGCACCGCGCCGCCGACGAGGTCCGCGAGATCATCCGGCTGGTCCGCACCACGATGGAGCAGAACGACGGCACCGCGCAGTCGACTCTGGCCAGGGCTCGCGCGGCCGTCGACAACATCGGCTGACGGCGAGCGCGCGGCAGTAGCAGTGAACGGGGAGAGGGAAGCGGGGGCTGACGCATGCCGGGGTGGGACATTTCTCCGTCCGGGGTCGGAGTGGTGGTCTCGCGGGTGGGGGACGTCATGAAGGTCCTGGATGACATCGTCCAGGCGTACGCGGGTGACGTGGAAGCCGCGGCCACTGCGGCCGGGACGATCGCTCCGGGAGGGGCGAGCGGGGAGCACAAGAGGCAGACCGGGCTGGTGGCCGCGGCGCTCGCGGAGTTCATCGAGGGCACGGCGGACGAGCTGAACTTCATCGGCACGCGCGTCGGCAGGTCGGTGAACGGCGCGGTGGACGCCACCGTCGCCTACCGGGACGGTGACCTGGAGATGGCGGCCGAGATGCAGCAGCGGGCGGCCGGGCTGGTGATGCCCGACATGCCGGACGGCTGGAAGGCGGGACGCCTGTGATCCAGCCGGAGTCCATCCCTCTGTTCACCGGCGACCTCGGCCTGCTGGAGCACCACATCGACGCCCTCGGGCTCGAAGCGGACGGCATCCGCCAGGCCGGCGGCGAAGCTCATCAGCAGTTCCAGGGGCTGTCGGCCTTCTACCAGGCCCCGGAGGCAGAGGATCTGTTCGCCTCCACCGCACCGGCCCGCGACGCCGCCGACAGTTTCGGCGACAAGGTCGCCACAGTGGCCGACGCACTGCGCACCTACGCGGCCGAAGTCGCCCCGATCGCACGGCGGTTGGAGCACCTGAAGGGCCGGGCGACCGCCTTCGTGGCGGGACTGAAGACCGACAGTGGCGCGTTCGACGAGAACTGGACCGACGACGCGGACAAGGTCTCCGAGCACCAGGCCCTCATGCATGACGTGGCCGTCGCCCAGGCCGCGTTCACGGCCGCGGAGATCGCCTGCAACAACAAGATCACAGCGTTGGTCGGCGGCACCCAGTACGTCATGAACACCGGCGCCAAGCAGTTCGTCCCGCGCGGCGCGGAACTCTACGGCTACAGCGCCGAGGTGCTGGAGAACGCCCAGGAACTGCCCTGGGGCACGCCCGAGACCCAGTCCCACGACTGGTGGGACACGGACGACCTCGGCTACTACGCCAAGAGCTTCTTCTGGGACGGGTTCATCGTCGACAACGTCTGGGGCACCATCGACGGCCTCGCCACCCTGACCGGCTTCCACGGCTCGGAGCAAGCCGGGCAGGCCTGGGAAGGCCTGCTCCGCGTGGTCGTCGGCTCCGAGACCTACCTCATGGAAGCCGGCGGCCAGGAACCCACCGGGGTCTTCGCGACCGACTTCGCCCAGGACAGCAAGGCGTACGCCAAGGAGTTCGGCAAGTCCTTCGTCGCCTGGGACATGTGGAAGGAGAACCCGGCCCGCGCCGCCGCCACCGTCGTCTTCAACGGCCTCACCCTGGGCGCCGGCCCCCTCAAAGTCGCCTCCGCGGGCAGAGTGGGCACCGGAGCCAAGGTCGCCAGCACGGTCGCCAAGGTCGGCGACGTCATCGACCCGATCGGCGCCGCGGTCAAGGTGACGGGGCATGCCGTGCCGAGAATCGCCGAGGTCACAGCGAACCTACGCGGCGTCGACAACGTCCCCGACCTGACCGCGCCGCACAGCGTTCTGGAACTCTCCGACGGCTCCAAGCTCGTCGTCGAAAACGGCGAGTTCATCGCCTACGACAAGCACGGCAACGTCGCCAGCGACGCACCGAAGGCGGAACGTTCCTCCGCAGCCGAGGGCACGTCGGAGGAACTCGCGAGGCGAGAGCGAGAACTTGCCGGGGTCGGCGGCAGGGCACAGTCAGCGCAGGCATCCACGCACACAGGTGACGGATCCGTCGGCACCACAGCCGACACCGGCGGTGGCATCCGAGAGCACGCCTCGTCGCCTCGCCAAGGAACAGGCAATGCCAATGGGTCCGGTAGCAGCAACGGGCCGTCCAGCTCTGCCGCAAGATCTGGCGATTCGGACCACAATTCCGGAGGAACGAATTCAGGCGGAGACCGGGAACTCACCGCCGCGGAACGAAAGCGCATCCGCGACGAGCACGTCTGGAAGGCCAACAACGACCCCGCCTGGCGCGACGAGCACTACGATGCCATCGACCGGCGCAGGGATGCCTCAGAGATCGTTGACGGCGTCGAACTGCCCGTCCTCGCCAGAGACGCGAACGGCAATCTGGTATCCAAGTACGACCTGCCGAGCGGACCGTCGGAGGTCAAGTTCGGCCGGACTCTCTTCACACCTGATTCTGTCGATCCTCTGCATCGCCCAGAACTCGACGAAGCGGCCAAGAGCCGTAAAGTGTCCGTGGACCTCACCAAAGCCGAGAAGGCATATGAGGAGCACCCCTCTACCGCTGCAAGCAAGGTCCTTGAGGATGCTCAAAATTCCTATCACCAGCAGCTCGGTGACACCCCCAACAACAGCAAGCTATCGGAGCAACTTGGCGAGAAATCCGCTGAACTGCACGTGGTTCCTGAGCAGTTCCCGAATGCTGAGTGGATCGATCTACCCAAGACACCAAACGGGGCGGACGCGTTCGACCAGGCGTACAAACTCCATGACGGTAGCTACGTCATCGTCGAGGCAAAAGCGCCGTCAGGGGATCTCGGCTGGCGGAAGGGCGCCGGCGCATACCAGGGCATCAGGGTCAAGCAGGGCACCAAGGAGTACGTGGAGACAATCCTGTCTCTGATGCGTGGACGGGGCGGGAAGGATGCTGAGATAGCCCTCGATCTACGGGATGCGCTCGCGGATGGCAAGCTTCAATACGTACTGGTGAAGGCGAACGAGAACCCAGGCTCGTACGCTGGTGCCGCGCTTGAGTACTTCAAGATTGATTAGGAGGAGGCATCCAGTGGCCTCAAGGGTTCCCCGCCATGAGTTCCGCACGGACAACGCGGCCGAGGCCATGGCACCGCTGATCAAGGGCAAGGAACGGCTACTGGCGCGGATTGAGACATCTGATGTCTACCGAGCCAGTGCTCTGGCAGAGACGCTGACAACGGCGAAGTGGCACTGCTTGACGGACCCCGAAGCGGCGAAGTTCGAGACGTGGGAGGCTTGGGTTACAGCCATGCAGGTCGGTTGTGCCCTGTTCGACTCGGCCACGGCCACCGAGGGACCCGTGCCGTGCCGTATCGGGAGCCGAGGCGAGGTGAAAAATCTTCCCGCGACCGGTCCCACGTCTTACACAAATGCAGGAGCGTGGCTTACGACGGTGTACCTCGCGACGATCTGTCGCGAAAACGAACGCCTCGACCGCCTGATGCGGGTCCCCCTGTCGTTCCTTCGTGCGTCTCTTCCCGACAGTATGGCGGTCGACGAGTACATCTACGACTGGGTAGCGGCTCTGCAGAGTTTCTGGGCCCGCAGGTCGACGGAAATGTGGGACCAACTGGTCGCTGCAATCCGAGCCACTGATCCCGAGGGCCCCCTGGTCACCGACAGGGAGACCATGCTCAAGCAGCTGTATCCGCCCTTGGAACTCTTCCAACTGTGCAATCGCCAAGAGACCGCGCGTTTCAATGAATCTCTGGATCAAGCCCTTACCTGGCACAAACAGTACTGGGCCGACGACGAGGCGCGTGCACTGAGCGGTGACGGCCTGGTCGCTCTCGGCCCTCTCGCCATCGCTTGCATGGCTTACGACAATGACTTCCCGATCGAGGTCGAGTCCGAATACCTGCCCAAGCATCTTCTGAGGCGTTCATGGGTCGGCGAGTTCGACACGTGATCCGCTTTCTCTGCGAGGTGGGTGGCAACCAGCTGTGACAGCCCAGGATTACGACAGCCAACTCCTGGAGTCGGTGTCGGTGCGCCGCCGACGCCTCCGTGACGCCTTCCTCTTCGGCCCACAGCGCCAACGCCGGTCGCTGGACGAACGGATGGGGAAGGTGTTCGCCGGGGTGGTGATCGCGGCGGTGCTGTGTGCCGGGTGTGTGGGGTGGTCGTTCGTTTCGCACCGGGTCATCGGCAAGAGCCCGTACGGGACCTCCGTGACGACGCCCTCAGCGCAGCCCTCCCCCACAACTCCCTCCCCATCTGCTGTTTCTTCTCGGTGATAGGTTCGAACGCGTGATATCCACGGGGTCCTTGAGTCGTTCCGCGACCGGCAGTCGTACGGCGCTCAGCCGGGTCACCCTGGTTGGTGAGCGGCGTCGGGTGGACCTCGTACTGCCGTCGCGGGAGCCCGTCGGGGTGCTGCTGCCCGAGATCATGCGGCTGTTGGACGATCGGGTCGGGGAGCGGCCCGAGTTGCGGCATCTGGTCACCCCGGACGGGTCGGCGCTCGCGCACGACGGCACCCTGGAGTCGGCCGGTGTGTCCGACGGGGCGGTGTTGCGTCTGGTGCGGGTCGAGGACGCGCCGTCGGCTCCGGTCGTCCATGACGTCACCGACGAGGTGGCCGACGATCTCGACGTGCGGGCGTGGCGGTGGCGGCCTGCTGTGCGGCGTGCGGTGGCGGGGAGCGCCACCGTCGTGTGGGCGCTGGCCGCCGGAGTACTGGCCCGGACCCACTTCGACCTCGCCACCGTCGGGGCGGGGCTGCTCGCCGTGGCTCTCGTCGGTGCCGCCGTCGGCGTCCTGTGCGGGCGGGCCCGGCGGCACGCCCTTGCCGCCGCCCTGCTCGTCACGGCCGCCGTGCTGGCCGTCCTGGGCGTCTGGACCTGCGCCGACGCGTACGGCTGGAACGGTTCTGCGCGCCTGGCAGGCGTCGCCGGGGCCGTGGCGCTCGCGTTGTTGCTCGCCGGATGGTTCACACCGTCGGGGCGCGGGGCACTGATCGGTGCCGGCAGCATCGCCGGCTGTCTGGTGCTGTGGGAGGCGGCCCTCGGGCTGCAGGACGGTGCCGCGACCGCTGCCCAGCAGACCCGTGCCGGTGCGTTGCTCGCCGTGGTGTCCGTTGTGGCCCTCGGTGTGCTGCCGCGGCTCGCCTTGATGGCGTCGGGGTTGACCGGGCTGGACGACCGGCGTACGGGCGGGGTGTCGGTGAGCCGGTACCAGGTGGGCACCGCGCTCGCGGCCACCCACCGGGGGCTGGTGCTGGCGACTGTGGCCCTCGCCGTCTCCGCGGGCGCGGCCGGGGTCCTCGTCCTGCGTGCGGTGTCGGTGTGGACGGTGTCGCTGGGCGTCGTGGTGATGGTGGTGCTCGCGCTGCGGGCGCGGGCGTTCCCGCTCGCCGCCGAGGTCGTCGTGCTGCTCGTCGCGGCGGCGGTCGTGGCGGTGCGGCTCGTCGCGGTGTGGGCCGAGCGCTCCGCGGCCGCCGGTCCCGTCGTCGCGCTGGGCCTGCTCGCCGTCGTACCGCTGGTGGTGTTGGCGGTGGAGCCGGCCGAGCATGTGCGGGTGCGGCTGCGGCGCGCCGGTGACCTGCTGGAGTCCGTGGCCGTGATCGCCTTGTTCCCGTTGGTGATCGGCGTGTTCGGGGTGTACGGGCGGCTGCTCGACACCTTCGCGTAGGGCCGGTTGCCGACATGACAGAAGGAGCGGACTGGCAGCGCGACGTGCTGCGGGAGCTGGCCGACGGCACCCCTGAGCCTGCTGCCCCTGCCGCGCCCTCCCTTCCGGCCCAGGCCGCTGCCGAACCTCCCCCGCCTCCGGCTCCTCGCCAGATGCGTGATCCCCGCGTCCCCGCCCCGGTCCCCGAGTCTCTCCCCACCATCGACCCCCGGCTCGCCCTCGCCCTGGGCGGCCCTCAGCACGGCGACTCGGCCGCGCGCCGCGCCGGAGCGTCACTGCGCAGGCTCACCACCTCCGCCACCCAGGAAGTCGCCCAACAGACCCGTTTCGCGCAGGAGTTGCAGCAGCCCGTCACCACCGGCCGAGTCATCGCCGTCACCTCGATCCGCGGCGGCGTCGGCAAGTCCACCGTCTCCGCACTGCTCGGCCGCACCTTCAACCACTACCGGCACGACCCGGTGCTCACCCTGGAGGCCGACGCGGCCCTGGGCACCCTCCCGGTGCGCATGGGCGCCGACACGGTGCGCTGGTCCTGCGCCGACCTCGCCCGGATCCTGACCCCCTCCATGCAACTCACCGACGTCACCGGCTACCTGGTGCCGGTGGCCGACGGCGGCTGGCTGCTGCCCGCCGGACAGGGGCGGGTCGGCGCCCCGCTGGACGTGGCCACCTACCGGACGGTGACGCTGGCCCTGCGCCGCTACTTCGCGGTCACGGTGGTGGACTGCGAGACCCTGCCCGGTGAGGTGGCCCGTACCGCGATGGACACCGCCCACGCCCGGGTGGTCGTCGCCCCGATGACCGCCGAGGGCATCCACGGCACCCGCCAAGTACTGGACTGGCTGGCGCACCTGCCGCACTCCGCCCTGGCCACCACCGTGGTCGCACTCAGCGCAGGCACCCCTGACGCCACCATCGACGAGAAGGCCGCCCTCGCTCACCTGCGCGAGCCCGGCGTGCCCGTCGTCCTGCTCCCCTACGACCGTCATCTCGCCCAAGGAGGCCCCATCCACACCGCCATGCTGGGCCGGAACACCCGTGACGCCGCCGTCCACCTGGCCGCCGAGGTGATGCAGCGGGCGGTGAGGGTGCGATGACACAGCACGTCGTCCACCGGCCCGCCCGCTCCACCCGCCCCCTCCCGGCTGCCGAGCCCCGGACCATCGAGGCGCCGCCGAACCTGCCGGAGGGGAAGGTCGGCAACGCCGCCACCGCGCTGCTGCCGATGGCCGGTGTGGTCAGCTCGGTGGTGCTGATGACGGTCATCCGCAACAGCCAGTTCGCCGCGATCGGCGCGCTCGTGCTGGTCGTCGCCCTGCTCGGGGCGATGGCACTGTTCCTATCGCAGCGCGGCAAGGCCCAGCGCACCCGGCGGGTGCAGCGGGAGCGGTATCTGGAATACCTGGAGGAGCTGCGCGAGGAGCTGGGCTCCGTAGAGCGGGGACGGCGGCAGGCGGCGCGTGAACTGAATCCGCCGCCCGAGGCGTTGTACGACCTCGTCCGGGACCCTGCCCGGCTGTGGGAACGCCGTCGTGCGGACGCCGACTTCCTCTCGGTGCGGGCCGGCACCGGCGACGTACCGGCCCCGCAGCCGGTCATCGCGCAGAACGGCGCCAGCGGGGTGCTCACCCCGCCAGACCCCTTCATGCTGAACGAGGCCCGCGCCCTGCAGGCCCGCTTCGGCAGCACCACGGACGTCCCGCTCACCGTGCCCCTGGACCGCGCGGGCAATGTCAGCATCGTCGGAGACCGGGATGGCGTCCTCCAGGTCGCCCGGGCCCTGCTGGTGCAGGCCGCGGTAACGCACGCACCGGACGACGTCGCCCTCGCCGTCGGCAGCGGCGACGAGTCCGCATGGGCATGGGCCAAGTGGCTGCCGCACGTCCTCGATCCGCAGACGTACGACGGCCCGGTCGCCGCCCGCCGCATCGCCCCCGACCTGGCCGAATTGGCCCGACTGTGCACCCCAGACCTGCGTCAGCGCGCCGCATACGCGGCCGAGGTACGCCGCGGACTGACCGGCCGAAGCGCCGACGCGCTGCGCCTGACCTCACGCATGCTCATGGTCAACGACTCCTACGGCCATCCGGCCGCCGAACTCCCCCGCACCGACTCGGCGATCGGGCTGCCTGAAATGGGCGTCACCGTGCTGCACCTGCTCCAGCAGCAGATCCACGAGCCCGACCAGGTGAGCGTGCGCATCACCGTCGACGGAGACCGAATCCTCGTGGACGACCTCCGCGGGAACGTCGCGCACGGCACCGTCGATGCGGTGAGCACCGCCGGGGCCGAGGGCATCGCGCGCCTGCTGGCCCCGCTGCGGCTGTCGGCGGAGTCGGCCGCCGAGGGCACGCCCGTGTCCGGGCCGGTCGACTTCCCCGCCCTGCTGGGCATCGACGACCCGGCCGCCCTCGACCTGCACCGGCTGTGGGCGCCGCGCGGGGAGCGGGACTTCCTGCGCGTGCCCATCGGCCTGACCGACCGCCACGAACCGGTGCTGCTGGACCTGAAGGAGTCCTCGCAGCTCGGCATGGGCCCGCACGGGCTGTGCGTGGGCGCCACCGGCTCCGGCAAGAGCGAGCTGCTGCGCACCCTGGTGCTCGCGCTCGCCGCCACCCACTCCCCCGAAGACCTCGCCCTCGTCCTGGTCGACTACAAGGGCGGCGCCACCTTCGCCCCGTTCGCCGAACTCCCGCACGTCGCCGGGGTGATCACCAACCTGGAGAACCAGGCCGGGCTCGTCGAACGCGTCCACACCAGCCTGACCGGCGAGGTCAAGCGCCGCCAGCAGGTACTGAAAGACGCCGGGAATATCGCCGACATCGGCCACTACACCGCCCTGCGCGCAACCGCCCGCCCCGACCTCGAACCTCTCCCCCACCTGTTCGTCGTCATCGACGAGTTCGGCGAACTCATCACCGCCAAACCCGACTTCATCGACCTGTTCCTGTCCATCGGCCGCATCGGCCGCTCCATCGGCGTCCACCTGCTGCTGTCCAGCCAGCGCATCGAGGCCGGCAAGCTCAAGGGCCTGGACACCTACCTGTCGTACCGGCTGGGCCTGCGCACCTTCTCCGCCGACGAGTCCCGCACAGTCCTCGACACCACCGACGCCTTCCACCTGCCGCCGCTGCCGGGCTTCGGCTACCTCAAGGTCGACACCTCCACCTACGAACGCTTCAAGGCCGGCTACGTCTCCGGCGCCCACCGCGGCCCGGCCGCACGAAGCAAGGAAGACGACGCCGAGCCGCTCGCCCGGCCCTACCCGGCGTACAACACCCCGCAGCACACCGAGGTGATCACGGAGGCTCCGACTGCCACCCAGCGGGAGACCGGGCCGACGGTCCTGTCCGTCATGGTCGGCCAACTCGCCACGGCGGCACCACCGGTACGCCGGATCTGGCTGCCCCCGCTCCCGGACGCCACCAGCTTGGACATGGCCGCCAGACCCGTGCAGGCCGGCACAGACGGTCTGCACCTCACCACAGCAGGCGGCCCGATGCACGTCCCGCTGGGCATCCTCGACGACCCGGCCCGGCAGTGGCAGCAGCCGTGGCTGCTCGACCTCACCACCGCCGGCGGGCACGCGGCGGTCATCGGCGGCCCGCAGTCCGGCAAGACGACACTGCTCAGGACGCTCGCGCTCTCCCTGGCCCTCACCCATACCCCGTACGACGTCGCCGTCTACGGACTCGACCTGACCGGTGGCGGCCTGTCGGCGCTGGCCGGGCTGCCGCACGTCGGCGGCATCGCGGGCCGCGCCGACCGGGACCGGGCCGCGCGGACGGTCGCCGAGGTACGGGCCATGCTGGCGCAGCGCGAGGAACTGTTCCGCGAGCGCGGCATCGACTCCGTCGAGCAGCTGCGGCATCTGCGCGGGCAAGGAAAGCTGCCCGAGCTGGGCGCCACCGACGTCGTACTGCTCGTCGACGGATTCGGCGCCCTGCGCGACGAGTTCACCGACCTCGACGACCCGGTGGCCGACCTGCTCAAGCGCGGCGGCGGCTACGGCATCCACGTCGTCGCGGGCATGCTCCGCTGGAACGACGTCCGCATCGCCACCCAGTCGATGTTCGGCACCCGCGTCGAACTGCGCCTGAACGACCCGGCGGACTCCTCCATCGACCGCAAGCTGTCCGAGACTCTCGCTCCCGACACCCCCGGCCGGGTGCTGACCGACGGCAAGCTGTTCGCTCAGGTGGCACTGCCCCGTATCGACCACCGCCCGGTGGCGGGCGACCTGGCCACGGCTCTGGAGGAGGCCGCCCGTACCGTCCGCGCCACCTGGCACGGCGAACTCGCCCCGCCCGTACGGGTACTGCCCACCCGGCTGCCCGCCGACCGGCTGCCCGCCCCGGCCGCCGAACCCGCGAAGGTCCCCCTGGGCGTCGACCAGGACACCCTCGCCCCGGTCCTGCTCGACCTGTTCGACACCGACCAGCACCTGCTGATCCTCGGCGACAACGAGAGCGGCAAGACCAACCTGCTGAAGCTGATCGCCACCCAGCTCGTCGAGCGGTACTCCGACGAGGA
This sequence comes from Streptomyces sp. NBC_00019, assembly GCF_045041015.1. Taxonomy (NCBI): domain Bacteria; kingdom Bacillati; phylum Actinomycetota; class Actinomycetes; order Kitasatosporales; family Streptomycetaceae; genus Streptomyces; species Streptomyces sp. NBC_00019. Next base: position 7,658,888 of record NZ_CP108302.1, on the reverse strand, counting down.
ACTCGTCTTCGGCGTCTTCGACCCGCGACGCGGCCTGCGCGGCGTGGTCCCCGAGCCCTACCGCGGCGGCTACGCCCACAACGCCAAGCTCGCGAACGCCCTCGCCACCGGCATCGCCGCCGAGCTGGACAAGCGCCTGCCCGAGACGGCGGACCCCGACGCACCCGAGACCGGACCGGCCTTCCACGGCCCGCGAATCGTCATCCTCGTCGACGACTACGACATCCTCACCACCGCCGGCCAGCAGCCCCTGACGCCCTTCCTGCCCTACCTCTCCTCCGCCCGGGACATCGGCCTGCACTTCGTCGTCGCCCGCCGCACCGCCGGCGCCTCCCGCGCCCTGTACGAACCCGTGCTGACGACCCTGCGGGAGACCGGCACCGCCGCGCTCGTCATGACCGGCGACCGCACCGAGGGCCAGCTCTTCCCCGGCCTGTACGCCTCCCAACAACCCCCGGGCCGCGGCACGCTCGTCCGCCGCGGCCGCCCCCACCTGCTGATCCAGACCGCCCTGAACGACCAAGGGACCCCGTGACCAAGGACGTCATCGCCCTCACCCCCAAGATGCCGGACCTGCGCACCCTGCTCGCGGGCCTCTACGCCGGCGGCCCCGACCTCGGCCTGAACACCATCGCCGACGGCGCCGTCGTACAGCTCTACGCCCCTGACGGTCGCCCTCTGGTCTCCGTGGAGGCGCCGATCCTCATCCAGGTGCCCGGCGAGACCGCCCGCCTGCTGAACCACCCGGCCGACGACGTGCCGGTGTGGTGGACCGAGGCCCGCGCCTCCACCGCCGTCCCCGAAGCGGGCCGCCTCGCGGGCTCCTTCGCCGGGCGCCTGGCAGCCGTGCTGGGCGGCACGGTCTGGCCGCCGGAGGCCGCCACTACCGACGTCGTCTCCCTCACCACCGATGGCTCGGCGACACCGGTTCCCGCCACCGGTGCTCCGGCCGTGGACGTCCTCACGCCCTCCACGGCGGTGGTCATCCAGGACCGCCCTGTGGTCGCCCTGACCAGCTGGCTGTCCGACGCCCTGCGCACCGCGACCGCCGCCGACCGCGCCCTGCAGATCGTCACCCCGCCAACGGCACGCCTCACCCTGCCCACCCGTACGGCGCTGCGGGGGCTGCCCAACCGCTGGGTCGTCCAGGACGCCGAGCACGGCTACTACGACGGACTATCCGGCGCCGTACTCCACTGGAAGAACGGCACCTTCACCCCCGTACACGACGAGGCTGGTACCACCCGGGTCGCGGAGGCCTTCACCTCCACGATCGACTCCGGGGACCGTCAGCTGATCCTCACCCTGAGGACACGCCACCCCGCCGACGCCGACCTCGTCCTCGGCCACGCCCTCGAAACCACCTTCCACCACCTCACCGGCACCCCACCGGGGGGCTGGAGCACCGCCGAACCGGTCAACCTCCCCTGGTCCACCCGCCAGTTGACCGACCTGGCCCGAGCACGCGCCCCGCGGCCCACATGGCTCATCGCCATCGGACATCCCGACCGGCCCGCCATCGCCACGCTGCGTGTGCTGCGCACTCCAGCCGGCGTCGAGGAGCACATCACCCTCGCGCTTGGCTACGGCAACGACGAAACACCGCCCCGGGATGCCATCGAAGATCTGGCAGCCGAACTCGACGCCCGGCACGACCTCGTCACTCTGCTCACGTCACTCCGGTCCGCCCGCCGCGACCTGACCGTGCCCTCATGCCTCGAAGTTCCCCCGATCCCCGTCGCGTTCACGCTCGGCCGCGACGCGGCCGCACACATCGACCCGCCCCCGCGCCCTGCACCCGTCCGACTCGGCTCCGCCCTCCACTACCGCCTGGGCGACGGAACCGACACCCAGGCATGGTCCACGCTCGAGCAGCTCACCCGGCGTCTGAAGCCGACTTGACCGTGTTGTGCCTGCGGATTTATGGCGCCGATCGGCTGGTCAGTATCGAGACGGGGCGGCCGGTGGGCTGGGCAGAGATGTGTGTCCTGGCTGCTACAGCTCGGACACGGCAGCTGTAGTTCTTGATCGTCGGCCTGTCCGTGCTGGATTCAACATGGATTTACCAAGGGACAGCGTTACAACGTGGCAGCGAGGCTCCGCACCATGCGGATGCCCCGCTGTCACGAATCACAGCCCGATCGGCTTGTAGGCGAGGGCGGCGTCCACGATCTCCTCTGCCGTCAAGTCGTCCCGATCGAATCCCTCCTGGCGAGGCCAGTAGACGAGGTCGATGACCCGCGGGTGAGGAACGTTGCGCTCAAGAGTCCTCCTGAGCTCTGCCTGTTCCTCTTCCGTGCCCTCGCCGCTCAAGATCGTCTCGACCAAGGCGATGAGATCCGTCCGCGTCAGTCCACTCACCACTCGTCTCCCTCCCTGGGAGTGCAGCTGGCCCGAGTTCATGCCTTTCCTTCAGTTTCATGCATAAATACGCCGCATTGTGTGCACAACCAACAGCATCGAGAGCGTCAACGCCCGCATCCGCAAGGCCGCTCCCGCGGGCACTTCCCCACGGAACAGGCCGCCCTCAAATGTGTCTACATGGCCGTCATGAGCCTCGACCCGACCGGCGCCAGCCGCAAACGCTGGACCTTGCGCTGGAAGGGCGCCATGAACGCCTTTGACCTGGCCTTCGACGGCCGCCTCACCGCAGACCAACTCTTGCCACACCAAGCCCAGTTACACCGCTCGCGTTACAGACCCTTTGCCGTGGCAGTAGCAGAACCTCCGGTTCCTGGATGTCTGCTGTGGCTGCTCCGAGGCTCAACGAGCCGTTGCGGCGTCTCGTGGAACGAAGCGCATGTAGGGGAAGGCCGGGTCCGGATGCGGCTCGCCCTCGGGCAGCACTGGCGCGAGTGTCAGGAACACTCGTTCCATCACCTCATCGGTGTATCCCCCCAGAGTCTCCGAAGCCTGGAGCAGAGCACCTCCAGCGCTCAGCGGGATCACCCGATGGAAGGCCCCTGACGCCTCTAGAGCTGATGCGCCACCGAGGAGTGCCAAGAGTTCGGCGGGACAAACCGTCACCCAGGCATAACCTCGCAATGTCTGACGACTTTCCCGCAAAGACTTGCGCTGCCTGCGGCGCAGCACAGCCTCGATGTTCGTGAGTTCGTTGAAATTGTTCAGTTCAATACGGCCGAATGTAGGGCTGCTCCCGTCCAGAGCCTCGCGCAGACATTCCACCAGCGCCGCACTCTGACCAGAGTCGTCTGAGGACTCCACGACCAACGCGGCCGACGCCTTCCAAAAGGAGCCATCGGTGAACGCATGGCGTGTGCTCACTGAGCCCAGTTCGGACATTTCGTGACCGTCCTTGAGGAACGTGACCCTCGCCCCCCAGGGGAACGTGGGGAGACATTCCTCGAATTCCCCCCAAGCATTGTTGACATCGGAGAAGCGACGAGGAGCATCATCGATTCCTTGGATGACCCGAGCAAGAGAGAGAATTCGCTCGCCACGGTTCGCTTCCGCTGCCACTAGCCCATCGAACAGGCGAATGCGTGCTGTCCGGAACCACCGGATCAGGGATGCGCCGGGCTCGGCGGCCGTCGTGCTGTCGAACGAGGCTTCAATGTAGACGTCCATGTCGCTCACCCTGCTCGCGCCTCAGCAGGCCTGGCGAGCATCTCGTGGCACGAAACGCACATCAGGGTGGGCTGGATTCGCGTGCGGTTCACCCTTGGGCAACACCGGGGCGAGCACGGTGAATACTCGCTCCATCGACTGATCCGTGTATCCGGCCAGCGTCTCCGAGGCTTGCAACAGCACGCCACCAGAGCCGAGCGGAACAACTCGGTGGAACGCCCTCGAAGCAGACAATGCTGTTGCGCCGCCCAGTCGCTCTACCAACTCTCCAGGGCACACGGTTACCCACGCGTAGCCGCGCAGGAATTGCCGCCCTTCCGGGAGAGATTCGTCGAGGTCACGGTTCAGGACAGCTTCGATGTTGGTCCTGTCAGAAAAGACGTTTGATTCGATTCGCGCGAAGATTGGGTTCAGATCATCAAGCGCCTGCGTGAGGAATCCCACCAGGCTTGCGCACTGCACGGAATCAGAAAACCCCGAAGAGCCAACTTCAAGTGCCACGGCAAACTTTGACCACTCCCCTTCGACTGGAAGGTAGGAGCACTGCACTCTACCCAAGGTGCCGTCACCATAGAATTCCGTGATAACCCCCTTGGGACTCTTGGCGAGTTCCGCGCTCAGTCGATCGCGGTTCCGTCCCAAGTGAGGCATTTGAATGCGCCGCTTACCCTCGGATGGCCACACAGAGGTTCTGGTGTGCACGCCTGCTTCAGCGCGCTCCTCCTGCCAGACAAGATCGGCGAGTGGTCCGGAGAGCGCCGCCTCGAACCAGGCAACGACTGCCTTGCCCCGCTCTGCGGAGCCGAGTGGGGCGATGGTCGCCTCCATGTACACGTCGATGCTCACTCATCCTCCTCGCGTGGTTTCCATCCTACGGAGCCGACGCCCACCCCATCAGCCGGGCATCGGTCGCTCCTCCTCAGCACATCCCCCCCACCAGACATGCGGGCCCCTTGGACAGGACGTCCGCCGCCCAAAATGCCACGCTGGTGAGCGTCACTCCACCGCCGACCACGGCGGCTTCACCCGAGTGGCTAGTGGCGGGCGAGCCCCCGCTCCAGGTCCCTGTCGCCGATGGAGTGGGCTCGGCTGTTGGGGTGCGCGTCGGCCGCTGAGTTGGAAGGTCGGTCGAACCGGGGCTCGGCTGGGGAGTCGGCTCCTCGTCATCGTTGTTGTCCAGACCGTAGAACCGCATTCCCGGGTAAGCCTTGAGGGACCAGACTGCACCCCGATAGGTGGTCCAGGTGAATGGCTTCCTGGCGATGTATGGCCCCGTTTGAACTGAACGGCTGTCCCCTTGGCTTCGAAGGTGGGTTCGCAGCTTGTTCACATAGTTGTCGAGCTGTAGCGGCCCATCCACGTAGGCATACGTATCGTCTTTATCCTTCCCAGGCCTAGGCTTTACCTCCCAAATATATACCGTGTCCTTTGTCCATAGAATTACGTCGGCCTCCCCGTCCTTCTCCCCTTCTAGATTTCTATGTCCCTTCGGGATGCCGTTGATTTCCTTTTTACCCGTCCCGACTCCCACCGTGACGTACCCATCGATGTTGTGCTGGCTCGCCCACTCCGCAGCTGCCTCACCGGTCTTGCAGACCGCCACGTCGTGCGGGTTCTTCATCGCACCCATGGCCGCACCGGTGCAGGCTGTACCCACATTCGACTGCCCGTTGTTGCGGACAACTGTCGTGCCCTGCTTGTCCTTGCCCTGGCCCTTGCTGCCACCCGAGCCACCGCTGGGCGGCTCGTACGGTGTATCAGCTGTGTTCTGCCCATGCCCCTCGCAGGCCTCCTTGGGGCACAACCCGGTGGGGTCACTCTTGGTGACAGGGTTGTTGTTCGCGTAGGAGTACCCGTTCGACTGCAGCGGATCCGCCATGTTGAACACAGGGTCAGCCGAGATGAAACGGCCAGTGTTCTGGTCGTATTCGCGGGCCCCCAGGTGCGTCAGGCCCGTGTTGGTGTCATCAATGCCGACGCCCAGATACGTGTGCTGGTTAGGCCAGTTGGACGGCTTGGTGCCGCGGGTCTCGCCGTAGGGCTTGAAGGCGCGGCGGGTGGCTATCTGATCCTTGCCCAGGTCGACGGCGATCGTGGCAGTGCCAAGCCGGTCGGTGAGCGTGCAGCTGAGTTTGTGGCTGGTGGCGGAACCGTTGGTGGTGCGGATGACGGTCGGTGCGCCGGCCTGTGCGTAGGCGCGGGTGGCGTTGACGGGTGTGCCGGAGCCATCGGTCATGACTTCGGTTTCGCCCAGGTACAGAGTGGTGCCGGCGGAGGAACTCTGAAGGATGCGGTTGCCATCGGCGTCGTACACGTACTGGGTGGTGTTGCCTTCGGCGGTCGCTGTGTCGAGCTTCTCCTCGGCTGTCCATGTCAGGGACTGGTCCTGGGTGGTGCCGGGGCGGACCGTGGTGTTACCGGCCGCGTCGTAGACGTACGACTGGGTGCCGGTAGTGGTTGCGCCCTTGGTATTGGTGACGCTGGTGAGAGTGTGCGGCTGGGTCAGAACGGGCTGGCTCGTGCCGTTGCCGGTGTCGAGCTTGCCGTGACCGTACGTGCGAGTGATGTCCTGGCTGGTGTCCAGGCCACTCGCCGTGGCGTGCTGGGTCTGAGTGGCCCGGTTGCCGATGGCGTCGAAGGTGTACGAGTCCCAGTACGTCGTGCCGGTGCCCGTAGCGACGGTGCTGGTGTCGGGTGCGGCGTTCGTCAGCGATGTCTTCAGAGCGTCATCGGGCGCCGTGGCGTCGGTCTGGGCGTCCGGGGCGTTGGCGATAGGGCCGGCGGAGCGCAGTCCGTCGCCGCGGTAACCCCAGGTTGTCCCATTGGCGGACTTGCAGCCGGTGCCGCCCGTGCCGGGTGTGATGTTCGAGGTCCAGGCGTGGACCAGCTCACCCATCGCGTCGTATGTGAAGCACTGGGTGTCCCAGACCGTCGACGTCGTGGTGGCGGCGCCGGTGGACTGGGAGGTGATATTGCCGACTGTGTCGTACGAGTAGCGGGTGTCGGCCAGGCGGTGAGGGCCCGCGGTCTCCCGGTCGCTGACGGTGCGCTGGAGACGGCCTGTGCGGTCGTCGATGAAGTTGGTGGTCCAGACCCTGTAGGGCTGCGGGCCGGTGACGGTCCGCAGGACCTCGCCGTAGGGCGAATAGCTGGCATCCGCGGTGTACCAGGACAGGCCTGATGTCGATTCGGCCAGGCCGTCGCTGTCGTAGCGGGTGATCACTTCTTCCTGTGCGAGGCCGCCCGGGGTGGCGGGCAGGGTGGTGCTGCGCGGCTTGCCGGTGGGGGTATAGGTGTAGCCGAATTTGTATGTGCCGGAGACACCCTTCGTGAGCGGGGATGTGTTGGGGATGGTGATTTCGCGGCTCGTGACGCGGTAGCCGGTGTCGTAGCCGGTGATGCGGCTGACGTAATCGCCGCTGGCGTCATGGCGGATGGCCGCAGCCAGCATGCCGTCGGCACCGGGCAGGGTGTCGTATTCCCATTCACGGGTCGGCGCCGCGCTTGCACTGCCCTCACGCGTGGCTATGACTCGCCCGATGTCGTCGTAGTCCGTATGGACGGTGTACTCGGTCTTCTCACGTCCTTCGACGACCTTCGTCCGACGGTCGAGGTCGTCGTAGCCGAAGGAAGAGTGCCCGGTGTCGGGGTCAAAGGAGTCAGTGAGCCGACCGCGGGCGTCGTAAAGGTAGCTCCAGACACTGCCGGCCTCGTCGGTGACCTTCTTCTGCTTGCCACGGGCGTCGTACTCGTAGGTGGTGTCCCGCCACTGGCTGAGGTCGGACTTGGTGTAGTGCTGGATACGGCTGACTCGGCCGAGCGGGTCCGTCCAGGTCTTGGTCGCCGGAGCAGCCCCGCCAACGGGCTTTGCGATGGTGTAGTCGTCGCCGTAAGTGGTGGTGCTGGAGTAGACGGCACTGCCGCTCTGGACGGTGGTGGCCTTGACCGAGCGTTCCAGGCCGTCATAGGTCGTAGCGCTGCCGCTCGGGACGAGTGTGTCGCTCTTCGGTTTGAACTGCGCGGCCTGCGGTTCACCTGGGGCGAGGTAGGGGTTGTTGGTCTGCGACATCAGGCCGTGGTCGTTGTAGCGCGTGTCCGTGATGACACGGCCGGGTCCGTGTGCGGGGGCCTGGGTCTGGATGGGTCGCAGCATGCCGTCGTAGAGGGTGATCTGCTTGTCGTAGCCCCCGTCGTCGCGCAGGGATTGGACGGTGACCGCGGTGGGCTTGCTACCGGAAGTGACCTGGTAGGAGATCTGCACATCCGGGTTCTGGGTTCCAGAGGAGTGGGACGGCGTCCATCCCTTGATCAGGCGGCCGAAGGCGTCGAACTCACTGCGGGTGACACGGCCGTTGGTGTCGGTGCGGGTCAGAACCAGGCCTCGACCCGGGTCGAGGGTGGTCTTGACGTAGTGGCCCAAGGCGTCCGTGACCTTCATCTCGGTGACCGGCCCGCCCGCGTCCCCGGGGGTGTATTCGGTCCGAGAAACCGGGACGTCCTTGGCGTTGGTGACGATGCGGATGCGGCCGAGTGGGTCGTAGGTGTTGTGAGTGCTGCGGATCCATCCGGTGCCGTCGGCGGTGTTGGACTGCTCGGTGGTGACCAGGCCGACCGTCGGCGCCTCGCCCCAGGCCTTGTTGTCGTAGGTGTTCCGCACCGCGGAGATCAGCTGGTCCGCGGTGGCGGATCCCGCGCTGGCACACGAGGTGGCGGTGGTGCGGACCTGCTTGGCCAAGCCGATGATGTTGGCGTCGTCATTGTTCGCGTAGTCGGTCTTGGCACAGGTGTAGTTGCTGCGTTTCTCCGCTCCGGTGCTGTCCGGCTGAACAACTGACGTCTCGACAGCGAGAGGCAGACCGTGGTCGGTGTCCATGCTGACGGTCTCGGTGCGCACAGAGCGCCAACTGGAGCCGACGGTCTGGATCGCGTCGCTGCGCCTGGCCCACACCCTTCGGGCGAGAATCGGGTCGAGTCCGCCGTCGCGTGCGCGCGAGGCGGTCTGCTTGGACTCCGGGAAGGTGAGGGTGCGCTTGACGAGCTTGGCGCCGCTGGCGCTGCTGTCGTAGACGAGCGCCTCGGCAGCCAGGCCCGCGAACTCCGGTCTGTCCTCGCCGAGTTCGATCGCGTCTTTGGAGTCCTTCAGAGTGCCGCCTGCGCCACGGAAGTAGCGGGTGACGGATTTTGACTGCGTCTGCGGCACGTCCGGGCCGGAGGCGGGGTTGCCTGTGAGCGTGGTGACCTTCTGGTAGCCACGCCACACGTTGTACGTGCGCAGGTCGGGCTTGCTGAACTCGTCGTCGTCCTTGCCCCAGGCGCCGTTGTCGTAGCTGTACGACGTGATGATGTCCTGGCCGTTTGAGGAGACCTTGTCGTGTCGGCTCACGGTGGTCACCACGTACTTGTTGAACCAGGCGATGGCGGGCTTCTTCTCGTCTCCGTCCGGAGACCAACGGACGGGGAAGCAGGTGCCGTGGTTGTTCTCGGGCGCGACCGATGGTTCGGTCTTGCAGCCACCGGCGTAGGTCACCTCGATGTCTTCGCCTGCCTCGGTGGTCACGGTGCCGATGCGTGGCCGGTTGAAGCCGGGGCGCGGGTCGCCGCTGTAGCGGGGGACGAGGTTGGGCAGATGCTTGTCCGCCAGGTAGTCACCGAGCGGGTCGGCCGCGTCGACCGTGTACGCGGAGAAGGTCACTGGGGGCATCTTGGAGCCCTTGGTGTCGCCCGGGCGGTACGCGTAGCGCGTGATCGAGTTCAGCCACAGGCTGGGGGACGTGTGGTACCAGTCGCGTGGGAAGGACTGGTCGAGGTCGTATCTGTCGACGGTGGCCAGGCCGCTGACTCCGGGGCGCGCCGCTTCGGTGCTGACGGCGTCGAGGCGCATGCGGGTCCAGAACGAGGGAAAGGCCGGGCACAGCTTCGAGTCGGATTTGCAGTTGAGGTTGCCCGGACTGTCCCACCAGGGGCGGTAGGCGGCGGGGTCCTTGGTCTTGTCGAAGTTGGCGGGGTCGCAGGCAGTGTCGCTGGCCAGGCACCGTTCCTTGGCATCGAAGACGACCCGTGCGGCGGGCTTGGTCAGGTCGTTCGGGCGCAGCCCGTACTCGATGCTGGTCGGGTAGCCTCCGCGTACGTACTTCACCGGCGACTTGAACTTCTTGTTCGCGGCGTAGTAGTTCGTCTCCGTCTGCCAGTTGACGATCATGGTGTTGCCGTTGGTGTCGACGACCTTGTCCAGGCCCCACTGCCAGGCTTGCGTGCAGCGGGAGTCCGCGAACGCATCCTTGCGGCAGGGTTCGTCAGGGTGGTTGCCGAACACGGGGGCGGTAAAGACAGACTGGGTGTCGGCGTGGGAGCCGCCCACCTTGTTCAGACCGAAGAAGTATTTGGTGCCGTCGGTGGTGGTGACGACCCAGTACTCGCCGTTCTCGTCCCCGTTGTCACCGCCGGTCTTCCGTTCGATGCGCGTCCCGTCATCGCTCTGCGAGCGGTAGGTGTCGGTAGTGCCGACCCGCACGAGTTCGGTGGTGCGGCCGTTGAGGGTCATCACCGCGTTGTACGACACCCAGCACAGGTCCGGCGTCTTGTCCTTCTTGGCTGTGTTGTTCGGAGACTTTCCGTCGACGTCCTTGCGGTCGTCCTGGCACGAGCGGTAGCGGCGCTCGATGTGGCCGGGGTCGTAGCCCCATCCCTCTCCGACCCAAGAGGCCTGCGGCGAGGAAACAGCGGTCTTGCCGTCCACCGACTGCGAGTTGTACGTGAACGACACCTGCGGGGTCGGACCAGCCGGCGCGGGCGGCACCTGCAGTGGATACGAATAGGTGAACGCGCCCGACGAACCGCCCGCCTCCCACTTGCCGGATGCGGCGAGCGCGGTCGCCTTGAAGGTGCCACTCGGGCCAGCACCCGAATCGATCACCGCCACCGCGGTCTTGTCGCCGGTCGCCGCGACAGGCTGCGCATACGAGGCCTGAACGACACCCGATGACCCATTGATGCCCGTGTTGTTCGCCGAAGCCTGACTGACAGTGCCGTCGGCCGCGGTGTCCACCGTCGCCGAAACAGTCTTCGCCGCCGCGTCGTTGTCGGTTTCCAGTTCCTCGTACGCATCGCACCCCTCGACGTCTGGGGTGGTCAGGTAGCATTCAGGGAACTGCACGAACTTCAGCCGGGACGCCCAGTCGGCGCCGTAGAGGTTCTCAAACTTCGAGTAGTCCAGCTGCACACCAACGGGCACAGAGCCGGTCGCCGGAGCGGTCACCGTCATCAGCGCGCCGTCGAGCCCGTTCGCCAGGGCATCGGACCGGTCGAACAGCTTCACCTGCCAGGTGCCCGTGGGGGCCGGCTGATCTGCGGCCTGGGCGAGTTTGACCGGCAGCGATCCCGCCTGCGTCCCGGCAGCTGCAGACAACCCCTCGGTCACCGATGCAGGCGACGTCGTCGTGGAAGCCGATGTGGCCGAGGCTGTCGTTGCCGGAGCGGCGAAGGCCACCGAGCCGGTGCCACCGGGGGGCACCACGACCGTCTCGTCGGGTGGTGCTTCGGATCTCACTGGTGCCCGAAAGACCAGCCCGGTGCGGGAGACAGTCTGGGCGGAGCCGGACGTCAGCGCGTCCTGCTGCAGATCTTCCAGCTCGACCCCGCTGCGGTCGGGATCCGGCGGGACGGCCCAGGCTTGCGTCGGCAGCAGCGTCACCAACAGGGCTGCACCCAGAGCTGACACGACCATGCCACGCCACGGCGTCCGCCGGTTCATCGCAAGTCCCCCCACATTTTGATCAGGTCGCGCCGATTCTGTGGGAGGCATGTGAACGATGAAAAGATCAACATTGTTCAAGTGATGATCATCACATACGCAATCGAGTGAAAAGTATGTCGCCGATTCCCATTCTCTGACGGAACGTCACAACCACTCTCCATGCGGGGCGTTCACGGACTGATGTCATGTCACCATGTATTTCAGCTGCACCAGCCACATCTCCGTCACCGTTATGCGTAGTTACGGGGCCAATGCACGGAAAACTAGCTCCGGAAGGGTCGTGCCAAGGCTGTCGCCTCTGGTTGAGGTCACGTGAAGGCAGGAAGAACGCCGCTCGTCTGCCGGGATCCGCCCGAACAGCCAGGTGATGACGTAACCCGGTTCCTGAGCCATGATCTGCTCCCGATATCCGCGTGCCGAGCCGTGCCGAGAGGGTGCTGGCCCGGGCGGAGGGGGGATTCCTGCACATGTCCATCACATGGCGCCGCCGACCACAGCGCCGGGCGATCGCCGTCACAGCTGCGGCCGCATGTCTCGTGGGCGGTCTCACGTATGCGGGCCTCGGCAGTTCCGACCGAGATCACCCTCCGGCGCCCCGCCGGGAGCACACCACCAAGCAGCCAGCCCTCAACGAGGCTGATGCCGTCACTAGCGCCGCGAGGACCGGAAAGCGGGCCGAAGCCACCGCACTGCGCACTGCCTACGCGACGACCTGGGCCGAGCCCGACGGCTCCCTTCACCGCCGTATCCACACCAGCCCGATCCGGGCCAAGGTGGACGGCACGTGGAAGCCCATCGACACCACGCTCGCCCGAAGCAAGGACGGCTGGTCACCGAAGGCGACCAACACCCAGATGGTTTTCTCTCCGGGTACTCATGGCACCAGCTCCGGGCGAACCTCTCGTGCACAGATGTCCCGTGTTCAGCTGACGACAACCGCAGACGACGCGACGGCAGGCAGTCCTCTCGTCACGCTCTCGACGAGCGGTCACGACATGGTCCTGACCTGGCCCGGCGCAATCCCTGAGCCAATTATCGACGGTTCTCGAGCCCTCTACCCGGAGATCATTCCCGGTGTGGACCTCGTCCTCGTGGCGGACGACGGCGGCTTCGCCCAACTCCTGGTGGTGAAGAACCGCGCGGCGGCTGATGATCCGCGCCTGGCCCAACTCACGTACGGGCTCTCCTCGCCCGACCTGTCCTTTGCCCTGGATCCCCAGAGCCGCATCCTTCACGCGCGTGACGAGGTCGGAAAGGACGTCGCGATCTCCCCCACACCGCTGATGTGGGACTCCGCAGGGCACTCGGCGGCCACCGACGGCACCGCCGACAGCGGACCGACGCCGAGCGAGAGCAACAGCCACGCAACGGATGGCGAATCCGCATCGGAGGAGGCTCCGGAGGAGGAGACAGCAGCTTCTCCGTCGGCCACGGCAGCGGAAACCCTGGCTCCGGCAGACGGCGAGCGCTCGGACCCCTACCCCGAAACGCGGCCCTCCGCGACCGATGAGGCGCCGGATCCTTCCCTCACCGACAGCCCGAACACCGGCACGCCGGCCCCGCTCACCGAGCCGACACCAACGCCGACCCATACCGGCGCGGCCGTGACTCTCGACCTGCCCGGCCTCGACGGTCCCCAGCCGGATTCCCACGGAACCCTCGTCGGTGCCTCCTTGGACGGCAACACCTGGACTCTGACGCCGAGCCAGAAGATGCTCACCGACGATGCCACCGTGTACCCGGTCTTCGTGGATCCCTCCGCCGAGAAGCACACCGACGACTGGACCACCGCCTACAGCCTGTGGCCGAAGGCGAAGTTCTACAACGGCAAGGGATTCAATTCCGGCACGCACGAGGCTCGAGTGGGCTTCGAGTCCGATACCTGGGGTACCTCCCGGTCCTTCTTCACCATCGACTGGGACCCCAAGTTCAAGGGCGCCAAGGTCTACAGCGCCACGCTGCACGCACGCGAGACCTACTCGTGGTCCTGCGACGGACGGGTCGTCGAGGTGTACAGGACTGGCGCCATCGACGGCGACACCTCATGGTCCAACCAACCGAAGTGGTACGAGAAACTCGACTCCAAGGACGTCGCGCACGGCTACCGCTCGTCGCGGTGCCCCGACGAATACGTGAGTTTCGACGTCAAGGACGCCGCCGTCCAGGCCGTCAACGGCGGCTGGGAGACCCTCACTCTGGGCCTGCGCGCGAACAACGAGAACGACCAGTTCGCCTGGAAGAAGTTCCAGGCCGACGGCGGTAACGACCCCTACGTCGATCTCGAATACAACCGGCCGCCCAAGGAACCCACCAACCTCGACATGGAACCCGACGGCCTGTACTGCGACATCACCGCGGACAAGGACGGAAAGTACGTCAACGTCGGCAAGACCGCCATCACGCTGTACGCCAGCGCCACCGATCCCGACGGAAACCTTTCAAAAATCCACTTCGACGTGTGGCCCACCGGCGACAGCGACCACCCCATCCTCAACACGGACGTCTCCGTCGGCGACAACGGCGGCAGCAAAGCACGCGTCCACACCGACGAGATCCCTGCCTCGAAGTTCGTCACCGGCAAGACCTACTCCTGGCAGGCCCGCGCCATCGACAAGAGGACCGGCACCTCAACCAACGCCCCCAAGGGCGATACACCGTGCCGCTTCACCTTCGACGGCACGCCGCCGCCATCGCCCAAGGTCACCTCGGCAGACTTCCCGGACGCCGACGCCAACCACGACGGCGACACCGACGACAACGGCGACAGCCAGTGGAGCGCCAAGAAGTTCGGCACGGCCGGCAGCTTCAGTTTCAAGAGTTCCAGCGACGCCGTCCGATTCGAGTACGGCTTCAACGGCTCCTACGACCAGCCTCCGGTCACCCGCAAGGTCACCGACTCCACCACCGTGACCGTCAGCGGTATCAAGCCACCGGAGGCCGGCCCCAACCTGCTGTACGTCCGCGCCGTGGACACAGCCGGAAATGCGTCCCAGCCCACCAAATACTTCTTCTACGTCACCCCCCGGGACACCGCCGACGCGGCAGGAGACGTCACCGGCGACAAGCTGCCCGACGTATTCGTCATCGACGGCAACAGCGACCTGCGGCTCTACCCGTCCGAAGCCAACGCGGATCTCACCAAGGGAACCGGCGACCTGCACATATCGATGTCCGGCGCCTACCGCAACAACCCAGATCGGGACCCCAACAACTCGGACGAGCCCAAGTACTCTCCCCTGACGATGGGATACTGGGAAGACGCCCTGATCACCCATCTCGGTGACAGCTACCACGGCGACGGCGTCCAGGACCTCATCGCCCGCCTGGGCGGCAAGCTCTGGCTCTATCCAGGCGACGGCTACGGCGCAGTCAACGTCGACCGACGCCAGGAAATGTACCTGCCGGCCGGAGCCCCTGATCCGGCCACCTACAGCCAGATCATTGCCACTGGTGACATCACCGCCGACGGAAACCCCGACCTGTTCGTCGTCACCACCGACGGCCAGCTCTGGGTACTCTCGGGCTACGAAGGCGGCTCCTACAAAGCGGCCACCAAGCTCGCATCCTCGGCATGGTCCGAGCGCGACCTGGTGAGCATCCAGGACATCAGCGGAGACGGCGTCGCCGACCTGCTCTATCGCACCGACGCCAGCGGCCGCCTCCTGCTCCGTACCGGCAAGCCGGCTCAGGGCGGCGGAGTCGACCTCAACTCCCTGGCCTCCGCCGCCGCCTCCGCCACCGGCTTGGACAGCGAGTACGCGGCCACAGGGTGGTACCGCTCGGATGTGCGATTGATGCGCGGCACCCCCGACGTCAACGGAGACAAGATCCCCGACATCTGGGCCCTCATGTCCGACGGCTCCGTCCGCTTCTACCCAGGCGGAAAGACCTCCACCGGTACGCCCACCACCGCCATCAGCACAGGAGGCTGGACCTACAAGCAAGCGCTTGGCTGACCTGCCCCAGAGAGCAATAGCCATCAGGCTGCATGCGGATGCGCTGCCCCCGCAAGGGACAGCGCATCCGCATGCCTGACTGAGCGTTTGATCCGGTGATCCGTGTTTACTCCCAGGTCAGGTTCCGCGCCAGTTCAGGGTGGCTTCGCCGGTGAGTCTGCGGGCCATGAGGTCGATCACCGCAAGGTGGATCATCGCTTCCGAGCGGTGCGGGTGGCGTTCGTAGTCGCGGGCGAGGCGTCGGGACTCGAACTTGCGCAGTACCCCCTCGGCGCTGGCTGACGAGACAAGTCACGCCCGCCAGCCGCTCCCCCATTTCACAACTGTTGCACGATCACGCGGGGACCCTCTGCGACAGCGTGGCGGCCACGCCCGCCTTCTCCGGGATCACCTCCCCGCCACCACGCCTGTTCGATCCGACAGCACGCCGCCGGGCCTGTCGACCTTCTCAGCGCAGGGCGCCGCTTCAAGGCCAACCGCCTTAGAGAACGCTTGTGTTCACTAGGGCCGACTCGCTATCGTCCCGACTAGTGAACGCATACGTTCACTACTTCGTCTCTGGGGGAGATGCCGTGACGCACGATCAGATACAGACGCAATCACCCGCGCCATCGGGTCCGGCCTCACGCTCGTCACACCCCGGCATCGCGCTTACGGTCATCGCTGCGTGCCAACTGATGGTGGTGCTCGATGCCACGATCGTCAACATCGCTCTGCCCCACATACAGACCGCGCTGAACCTCTCCACTACCAACCTGACATGGGTGGTCAGCGCCTACACACTCACCTTCGGCGGCCTGCTGCTGCTCGGCGGGCGAGCCGGAGACATCCTCGGGCGCCGCAGGGTCTTCATCGCCGGCATCCTGCTGTTTACCTTTGCCTCGTTGCTCGGCGGATTCGCCCAGGAACCCTGGCAGTTGATTGCCGCACGAGTCCTGCAGGGAATGGGCGGCGCGATCGCATCACCCACCTCGCTCGCGCTCATTACCACCACCTTCCCCGAAGGCCCCGAACGCAACCGGGCATTCGGCATCTTCGCGGCCGTCTCAGCGGGCGGCGGCGCCATCGGACTCCTGGCCGGCGGACTGCTCACCGACTGGCTCGACTGGCGCTGGGTGCTCTTCGTCAACGTGCCCATCGGCATCCTCATCGCGGCACTCGCACCGCGCTACATCAACGAGTCCGAGCGCCGCCCCGGCCGCTTCGACTTCACCGGCGCACTTACGTCGACGCTCGGCATGGTCGCACTGGTCTACGGGTTCATCAGGGCAGCATCCGACGGCTGGCGGGACTCGCTGACGCTCGGCGCGTTCGGCGCGGCCGTGATCCTGCTCGCCGCCTTCATCCTCGTCGAAAGCCGTGCCAAGGAGCCGATCACCCCCCTGCGGATGTTCGCCGACCGCAACCGCTGGGGCACGTACGTGATCATGATCAGCCTCGCGGCTGCCATGTTCGGCATGTTCTTCTACATCGTGCTCTTCGTGCAGAACGTGTTGGGCTACTCCCCCATCCGCGCCGGCCTGGCCTTCCTGCCCGTCACCGTAGTCATCGCGATGGGCGCGGGGATATCGCAGCGGCTGCTTCCGGTACTCGGCCCCAAGCCGTTCCTGACGGTCGGCACCACCCTCGTCACCATCGGCCTGGCCTGGCAGTCTTTGGTCGACTCCGGCAGCTCGTACGTCGGCGGGGTACTCGGCCCGATGCTGCTCTTCGGCTTCGGCATGGGACTCAACTTCGTCACCCTCACCGTGACCGCCGTATCCGGCGTCGCATCGCACGAAGCAGGCGCGGCCTCCGCCCTTCTCAACACGACACAGCAAGTGGGCGGTGCGCTCGGCCTGTCCATCCTCACCACCGTCTTCGGCTCGGCCAGCCGCGACGAGGCAACCAAGCAGGTCGCGTCGTTCATGGCCCAGGCCACGCCGGAGCAGAAGGCCGCGTTCGCCAAGACCCACCAGCTGCCCGCCCCGTGGAGCCACGAAGTCCTCGCTCACGGGATCTCCACGGCCTTCATCCCAGCCGCCGCCATGGCCATCCTCGCGCTCGGCGTCGCTGCAGTCGTCGTACGGGTCCGCAAGAGCGACTTGGAAGCCCTCAGCGGCGCGGGCAGCGCTCCGGCCGTATAGCCGTCACCCGCTCGTCCCCCGACCACGGCATCCGTAACCGATCACCCTGCCCGCCACGGGTGAATCGGCTTACGGAGGCCGTGCGGCGCGCCCCGGTCCGGCAGCTCCCACCATCACACCGCGGCCCCAATTCGGAACCTGATAACGCCCGTTGGAACGCCACCCGACGCGACGATTGTGAACATCGCCCTCCCGCACATTCAAGACGCTCTCAAGTTCAGCACCACCGACCTCACCTGGGTCGTCAGCGCGTACACACTCACCTTCGGCGGGCTGCTGCTCCTGGGCGGCCGGGCCGGTGACATCCTTGGCCGACGCCGGGTCTTCACGGCCGGCATCCTGCTGTTCACCTTCGCCTCGCTGCTCGGCGGACTCGCCCAGGAGCCCTGGCAGTTGCTGGCCGCACGCGTCCTGCAGGGTGTCGGTGGCGCGATCGCGTCGCCCACCTCGCTGGCCCTCATCACCACCACGTTCCCCGAAGGCCCGGAACGGAACAGGGCGTTCGGAGTGTTCGCCGCGGTCTCCGCGGGCGGCGGCGCGATCGGACTGCTCGCGGGCGGCATGCTCACCGAGTGGCTCGACTGGCGCTGGGTGCTCTTCGTCAACGTGCCGATCGGTGTCCTGATCGCCGTCCTCACGCCGCTGTACATCAACGAGTCCGAGCGGCACACCGGCCGCTTCGACATCGCCGGCGCACTGACGTCGACGGCGGGCATGGCGTCCCTCGTCTACGGCTTCATCCGCGCGGCGGACCAGGGCTGGCGGGACAGTCTGACCATCGGTTCGTTCGGCGCGGCGATCGTGCTGCTGGCCGCCTTCGTCTTCATCGAGACCCGGGCGAAGGAGCCGATCACACCGCTGAGGATGTTCGCCGACCGCAATCGCTCGGGCACGTACGTGATCATGCTGAGCCTGGCCGCGGCGATGTTCGGCATGTTCTTCTACATCGTGCTCTTCGTGCAGAACGTGCTGGGGTACACCCCGATCGAGGCAGGTCTCGCCTTCCTGCCGGTGACGGTCGTGATCGCCCTCGGCGCGGGCCTGTCCCAGCGGTTCCTGCCGGTGCTCGGACCCAAGCCGTTCATGATCGTCGGTTCGGCACTCACGATGATCGGACTGTTCTGGCAGTCGCTCATCAGCTCCGACAGCTCGTACGCCGGCGGAGTACTCGGTCCGATGCTGCTCTTCGGTTTCGGCATGGGCCTCAACTTCGTCACGTTGACGATCACCGCCGTCTCCGGGGTCGCCCCGCACGAGGCGGGCGCGGCATCCGGACTGCTCAACACCACGCAGCAGGTGGGCGGCTCGCTCGGCCTGTCCATCCTGACGACGGTGTTCGGCACGGCCAGCAAGAACGAGGCGGAGAAGCAGGTGCCGCAGTTCATGGCCGACGCTTCGCCCGAGCAGAAGGCGGAGTTCGCCAAGACCCACGAGTTGCCCGCCCCCTGGGGACACGAAGTGCTCACCCAGGGCATCTCGACGGGGTTCGTCGCCGCGGCCTCGATGGCCGTACTCGCCCTGGCCACCGCCTGGTTGGTCATCCGGGTCCGCAAGAGCGACCTGGAGGCGCTCGCGGGTACGGCCGGCCCCGGAGTCGGCTGACTCCACCGGGCCCGCACAGGGTCGTGGATGGCCGGACCTCGTCCAGTGAGCCGACGACGAGGACACTCCGGTCATCCGCACTCCGCGTACGGGACGCGACGAGACGCAGGCGGCGCGTCGCCGTACGGCCCACGCTCCGGTCACGACGGCCATCACGGCCAGCACGTCCGGCAGGACCGCGAACATCGACATGAACCGCGTGACCACCCCCTGCACCCCTCGTGGGTCACCTGCCTGTGCGCCCCCATGGCTCACACAGCGGATGCCACGACAACGAGCGCACGGTCACACAGAGTTCCCGACACGTACAGAGAGTTTCATGCAGGTGGATGCAGTGAGGCCTCAGACGGCGGTCGGCACCCACTCCGGCAGCGCCTCGGTGCGCTCCACCCACGCGGCAGGCGGTGTACCCGCCTTGCCCCCGGCGATCACCCCGCCCACGATGGCGCAGGTCGTGTCCACGTCGCCGCCCACCTGAGCGGTCGACCAGAACGCCTCCTCGTAGTCCCCAAGGGACCGGGCTGCCGACCAGAGGGCGAAAGGCACCGTGTCATGAGCCGTCGTGCGGCGCCCGCAGCCCAGCACGGCCGCGACCGTCCCCGCGTCGCCGTAGTCGAGCATGTCGCGGGCGCGTCGCAGGCCCGCTCCGACGGCGCTCTTCGGGACGAGCGCGATGACTCCGTCGAGGAGGGCCTCAGGGCTGGGCGGCCCTCCGGGGGCCGCGGCCAACGAGGCCGCCGCGGCGACGGCCATGGCGCCCACCACGGCCTCGCGGTGCTGATGCGTGGGGTAGGCGGAGATCTCCGCCTGGTGGACCGCCTGCTCCGGGTCGTCCGCGTACCAGGCTCCCAGGGGGGCGATCCGCATCGCCGCGCCGTTGCCCCAGGACCCCTGCCCGTTGAAGAGCGCGGCAGCGAGCTCACGCCAGTCGCCACCCTCCCGGACCAGTCGCAGCAGACGGTTGACGGCGGGGCCGTAGCCACGGTCGAAGTCGTGGTGGTGGGCGAAGGAGTGAGCCAGCGCGTCCTGGTCGATCCGATGGTGGGCGCCCAGGACGGCCACCACGGAGCAGGCCATCTCGGTGTCGTCCGTCCACTGCCAGGGATCGGACGGCAGGTCTCGGCGCTTCAGCAGCGGGTAGTTCACCGGCACGAAGAACTGTGAGCCCAGCGCGTCCCCGACCGCGAGTCCGCGCAGGCTGGACAGGGCGCGGTCCAGGCGCCCGTCGGGAGAGGAGTCAGCGGTCATCGCTCTGCCACTCTATCCGGTGATCCCGTAGGGCTCCGGGTCACGCCAACGTTCAAAAGGCCGGTCAATCGCGTACTTGCCGTCGTCCCCGAGAACGAGCATCCGCATCTCCGCGTTCCCCGGATTCGACAGGGACTCGAATTCCGCGACGGTCCAGTGGAACCAGCGCATGCAGAACAGGCGCATCGCGAGGCCGTGGGTCACCAGCAGGACGTTCGGCGGATGGTCGGGGGCCTCGAAGCTGCGGAACAGACTCTCCAGGAAGCCGCCGACCCGGTCGTACACGTCGGCCCCGGACTCTCCCTGGGCGAAGCGGTAGAAGAAGTGGCCGTAGGCGTCCCGGTAGGCCTTCTGCAGGCGTACGTCATCACCGTCCTGCCAGTTCCCCCAGTCCTGCTCACGCAGCCGCGGCTCCTCACGCACGCGTACGAGCTCGGGGTCGAGGTGGAAGGCGCGGAACGTCTCGTGGGTGCGGCGGTACGGGGAGACGTACACGCTGATCTGCTCGCGGCCGAACACCTCGCGCAACCGTTTGCCGGTCTCCTCGGCCTGCTGCCAGCCCCGCTCGGTCAGTGCCAGAGCGTGGTCTGGCTCGCGTTCGTACACGGTGTCATCAACATTGCCCGTTGACTCGCCGTGCCGGACAAGGACGATGCGCCGTGGTCGTGCCATGCCAAGACCCTAGATCGAGTGAGGCCCGATCGAGCACCCGTACGGCCTCCATACGGCGTAGGTCACACATTTCCTGCACCATGGGCCACACCAGGGCGCACGATTAACAGTCCGGTTTTCAAACCGTCCAGCTCGGCTCCAGCTCCACGATGTCGCCCGTCAAGGACGCCACGTCCGCCTCCGTCTGGGCGCGCAGCGCGAGGCGCTCGACTCGCTCCGTGCGGTACTTGCCGTGCTCGGCGGCCGACTGCCACATCGACAGCACCAGGAACTCGTGGCCCGGCGCCTCACCGAACAGACCGCGGATCATGCCGGGCGAGCCGGCCATCGCGGGATTCCAGACCTTCTCCTGCATCAGCGAGAAGTGCTCGGCACGCTCCCCGTGGACCCGGCAGTGGGCGACCCGTACCAGGTCGGTGTCCGTGAAGCGCGGTTCGAAGCCCGTCTTCACGTCGAATCGGTAGTCGAAGAGCTTGACCTGCGCGTCCTTGAACGTGCCCGACTGCGTGGACGCAAGCCGGTCGTGGGAACGGGCCATGAAGGAGTCGTAGAAGGAACGGCTCTCCCAGAAGGAGAAGATGTGCGCCACTCCGGGCCGCCCCCGGCTCCAGCCTCCGCCCTGTCCCCGAAACCCCGGCTCCCCCAGAAGCCCCGCCCATCTCCGCTGCCCGCGCTCGAAGCCGCGGCGGTCCACCACGGTGCAGCGAATCCACTTGACCAGCACCGCGCCATCGTAAGGCCACGCAGCGTGGCCCAGGTCACGCTCCGACAGAGATCTCTCCCGCGAGCGGTACGCGCGCGTGGCAGGATGGACAACCGGCCCCGACTGCCTGGCAGTTCGGACCGTGGACACGGGGAAGGGGAAACCTGGTGAACGCCCTCAACAAGGGGATCCGCAAGGTAGAGGTCTCGCTGAAGTGGGATCCGAGTCCGGTGGGGAGCGCTGCCACCGATCTGGACATCGTCGCCGCGACGTATCTGGAGGCGGATCCGTACGGCGATCCCGCCTATGTGGTGCACTTCGACAGCCGTTCCCCCGACGGCACCATCACCCTCAACCGAGACAGCAAGGACGGCAAGGGCTTCGGCTGGGACGAGGTCATGACCCTGGAGCTCAACCGGCTCGACAGCCGGTACGCGCGCGTGGTCGTCGGTGTCGTCATCCAACAGCGCTCCGAGGACCGGACGTTCGTCGGCGTGCTCAACCCGGCGCTGCGGATCCGCGAGGGATACACCGTGCTCACCGAGGACGACTTCGGCAGTGTCCTCGGGGCGACCGCGGCGACGTTCGCGGAATTCGTACGGGACGGGTCCGGAACGTGGGAGCTGCACCCCGGCATCCACGGCTTCGAGGACGACCCCTCGGGGTACACGCGGGCCATGGGGCAGGCACACCGGCCCTGATCAAGGGGTGCCGGTGCCCAGACCCCTGAGCTCCAGCTCCGCCGTGATGTTCGCGAGCCACGTCAACTGCCCGTCACCGGCAACGAGTCCGGTTCGGGCAGTCTCGCACCAGTCCTCGCGGTCGAGCAGCGCGAGATAGGCGCGACGCAACGCCGCCCACCGCTCGACGGGACCGACGGGGTCTCGCTGTGACTCCGAACCCAGGCTCCTGGCCAGCATCCCGGCGATGGCGGGTGTCGTACCCATGCCCGCGCAGTGACACATGACGTGGAGCAACCGCCCGGCGTGGTCCACCACGTCGGCGTCGGGTGCCTGCCGTGTCATGGCGTCGCGCAGACCCGCCACCACCGCGACCCTGCCCGCGAAGTAGCCGTTGAGATGGTCCCCGTCGGCTGCTGCGCGCAACAGCCAGGGCCGTACGGCCGGATGCTCGTCGGCAAGGTCACACAGAGGCTCCACCACGTGGACCCGGTCCCAGTCCGTCACGCGCTCCGCCAGCCAGAACGGCGTCTTCGGGCTCGCCAACGGCCGGTCGTACGAACCCGATCGCCCGCTCTCACCGCCGCAGCGGTGACCTGCTCATTGGGGCGGTTCGGTACGTAGATGTTGTCGAACCGGCCGACCAGATCCCCGGGATCGGTGTCCGGACGGGCAAAGTGCTCGTCGAGGATGCGGGCGACGTCGACGACCATCACGGCCCGGGAATAGCTCACCGTCACGGTGAAGTGGTGCGTGCGGCGTCCGTTGGTGCAGGCGGAGCGCGTGCTCGAACAAGGGGATGGCCACCTTGCTCACAGCCGGGCGGGGAGCCGGCATTTCGCCGACTCCCCGCCTCTGGCAGTCACTTCACGCCTGAACGGCGCTCACTTTCAGCTGCAACCGCTGGTCGAGCCGCAGCCCTCGCAGATGTAGCAGGAACCGGCCCGCTGCATCTTCGTACCGCAGGAGAAGCAGAGCGGAGCGTCGGCCTGAATGCCCAGCTGCATCTCCACCAGCTCGGCACTGGTGTGGGCCTGCTTCGGAGCGGGCTTGGCCGCCTCGACCTCGGCCTTGGGGGTGACGACGGCCTTCAGCTCTTGGGCGCGCGGAGCCGACTGGGCCAGCCCTTCGACGTCCATCTCGTCATCGGACGGCTCGTACGAACCGGTCTCCAGGTGGCGCTGACGCTCCTCGGCGGAGTGGATGCCGAGCGCGGAACGCGTCTCGAAGGGCAGGAAGTCGAGCGCCAGGCGGCGGAAGATGTAGTCGACGATCGACTGCGCCATCCGCACGTCCGGGTCGTCCGTCATACCGGCCGGCTCGAAGCGCATGTTCGTGAACTTGGAGACGTACGTCTCCAGCGGCACGCCGTACTGGAGGCCGACGGACACCGCGATGGAGAAGGCGTCCATCATGCCCGCGAGGGTGGAGCCCTGCTTGGACATCTTCAGGAAGACCTCGCCGAGACCGTCGTCCGGGTAGGAGTTGGCGGTCATGTAGCCCTCGGCGCCGCCGACCGTGAAGGACGTCGTGATGCCGGGACGACCCTTGGGGAGGCGCTTGCGGACGGGGCGGTACTCGACGACCTTCTCGACCGTCTCGCGGATGGTCGCCTCGGCCTTCGCCGTGACCTCGGTCTTCTCCTTCTCCTTGGTCTTGGCGGAGAGGGGCTGGCCGACCTTGCAGTTGTCGCGGTAGATGGCGAGCGCCTTGACGCCCATCTTCCAGGCCTCGAAGTAGACCTCTTCGACGTCCTCGACGGTCGCCGTCTCCGGCAGGTTGACCGTCTTGGAGAGCGCGCCGGAGATCCAGGGCTGGATCGCGGCCATCATCCGGACGTGGCCCATCGCGGAGATGGAGCGCTCGCCCATCGCGCAGTCGAAGACCTCGTAGTGCTCGGGCTTGAGGCTCGGAGCGTCGACGACATTGCCGTTCTCGGCGATGTGGGCGACGATCGCCTCGATCTGCTCCTCCTGGTAACCCAGGCGGCGCAGGGCCTGCGGGACGGTGCCGTTGACGATCTGCATCGAGCCGCCGCCGACCAGCTTCTTGAACTTGACCAGTGCGAGGTCGGGCTCGAGGCCGGTGGTGTCGCAGGACATCGCGAGACCGATGGTGCCGGTCGGGGCGATGACGGACGCCTGGGCGTTGCGGAAACCGTTCTTCTCACCGACACGCAGCACGTCCTGCCAGGACTCCGTGGCGGCGGCCCAGATCGGCGTGTCCAGGTCGTCCACGCGGACGGCCTTGGTGTTCTCGTCCGCGTGCTGCTTCATGACCCGCAGGTGCGGCTGCGCGTTGCGGGCGTAGCCGTCGTACGGGCCGACGACCGCGGCGAGTTCGGCGGAACGCTTGTACGACGTGCCGGTCATCAGGGAGGTGATGGCACCGGCGAGGGCGCGGCCGCCGTCCGAGTCGTACGCGTGGCCGGTCGCCATCAGCAGGGCGCCGAGGTTGGCGTAGCCGATGCCGAGCTGGCGGAACGCGCGCGTGTTCTCACCGATCTTCTGCGTCGGGAAGTCCGCGAAGCAGATGGAGATGTCCATCGCGGTGATGACGAGCTCGACGACCTTGGCGAAGCGCTCGACCTCGAAGGACTGGTGGCCCAAGCCGTCGTCCTTGAGGAACTTCATCAGGTTCAGCGAGGCGAGGTTGCAGGACGTGTTGTCCAGGTGCATGTACTCGCTGCAGGGGTTCGAGCCGTTGATACGGCCGGACTCCGGGCAGGTGTGCCAGTGGTTGATGGTGTCGTCGTACTGGATGCCCGGGTCAGCGCAGGCCCAGGCCGCCTCGGCCATCTTGCGGAACAGGGTCTTGGCGTCGACCTCTTCGATGACCTCGCCGGTCATACGGGACGTCAGGCCGAACTTGCCGCCCGTCTCGACGGCCTTCATGAACGTGTCGTTCACACGGACCGAGTTGTTGGCGTTCTGGTACTGGACCGACGTGATGTCGTCGCCGCCCAGGTCCATGTCGAAGCCCGCGTCACGCAGGGCGCGGATCTTCTCCTCTTCCTTCACCTTGGTCTCGATGAAGTCCTCGATGTCGGGGTGGTCGACGTCGAGGATGACCATCTTGGCGGCGCGACGGGTGGCACCACCGGACTTGATCGTTCCTGCGGAGGCGTCGGCACCGCGCATGAAGGAGACGGGACCCGAGGCGTTGCCGCCGGAGGACAGCAGTTCCTTGGAGGAGCGGATCCGGGAGAGGTTCAGGCCGGCACCGGAGCCGCCCTTGAAGATCATGCCCTCTTCCTTGTACCAGTCGAGGATCGACTCCATGGAGTCGTCGACGGCCAGGATGAAGCACGCGGAGACCTGCTGCGGCTGCGGGGTTCCGACGTTGAACCAGACGGGGCTGTTGAAGCTGAAGATCTGGTGCAGGAGGGCGTACGCCAGCTCGTGCTCGAAGATCTCGGCGTCGGCGGGCGAAGCGAAGTACTTGTAGTCCTCGCCGGCCTTCCGATACGTCTTCACGATGCGGTCGATCAGTTGCCTGAGGCCGGTCTCGCGCTGCGGGGTGCCGACGGCACCGCGGAAGTACTTGCTGGTGACGATGTTGACCGCGTTCACCGACCAGAAGTCGGGGAACTCGACGCCACGCTGCTCGAAGTTGACCGAGCCGTCGCGCCAGTTGGTCATGACGACGTCACGGCGCTCCCAGGCCACCTCGTCGTACGGGTGTACGCCGGGAGTGGTGTGGATGCGCTCGATACGCAGCCCCTTGGTCGCCTTGGTGCCCTTGGCGCGGGAACTCCGTGCCGGACCGCTCGCCGTCTCTGTCATGCCGCCTCCCTCTACGGGCTAAAACGCCCTGAAGTGCCCCGATGTTCCCGTGGCACGGTGTTCTGTCTGGTGTTGCGGGCACCTTCTCGCTGCCGCCCGCAACAGGTCTTGGTTCGCCGCCGTCCGGCCGACCCCGGTGTCTCCGACCGGGCCGGCCCGCCGATCAGTCGGCGGCGCCTGCGGGCTCGGGGACCTGAACGGCCTCTCCCGACCCGCGGTCGTCTCCCTGGCTCCCCGTGACAGCACCTTCGCGGTCTTCGTCGTCCGCAACGGGGCGTCCCGCCGATTGCCTGAGCTCCACGATGGCGGCCTCGAAGTCCTCGAGCGAGTCGAACGCCCGGTAGACGGAGGCGAATCGCAGATAGGCGACCAGGTCGAGCTCCTGCAACGGGCCGAGTATGGCCAGCCCCACGTCATGGGTGGTCAGCTCGGCGCTTCCTGTGGCCCGCACCGCCTCCTCGACCCGTTGGCCGAGTTGAGCGAGCGCGTCCTCGGTGACAGGTCGTCCCTGGCATGCCTTGCGCACGCCGTTGATGACCTTGGTACGACTGAAAGGCTCGGTGACCCCGGACCGCTTGACCACCATGAGCGAACACGTCTCCACGGTCGTGAAACGACGGGAGCAGTCCGGACACTGGCGGCGCCTGCGGATCGACGTGCCGTCATCGGTCGTACGACTGTCGACGACGCGGCTGTCGGGGTGCCTGCAGAAGGGGCAGTGCATGAAGTCCCAACCCTCCTCACAGCAGAATCAATAGCCTCGCTGGGCCTCTTGGGCCCCTCGAAGCAGCCCCAAGCATAGGCGATCGCCGAGGGTCCGAAGACCCGGGGGACCACAACTTCTGGGCTGCTGTAGCAATCCAAGCACTAGATGTAGGGATCGGCTCCATAAACACGCCGTACGCGCGTGTCCCGCCCGTATTGGCATGTGCCGCACGACCACGCCGCCACGCCGGGGACGCTCATGCACAGGCGTACCGCTGCGGCGCATGCGGAGATACCGTGGGCACCGCACGGAGGGGACGTGGGGCTCCCGCGCAGATGAGGACCGGGGCCCTGCCGCCGGAGCACCGGATGGCAGACTGGGGCAACAACCCATGAGGTCCCCACCTCGGCGGTGAAGAGTACAACAAAGGGCCCTTTTGTCCGCCGGACATCACGTTAGCCATACACCCAGACACATGATCGCGGCAGACAATCCGCGATTTTTCACTCGAACGTGTGTTTGGCGCAACCTTTCGAAAGCAACTACCGTTGTCCAGCAGGGAGACCATCGAGAGGGGCCGACGTGACCACCACCGCAGACAGTGCCACCATCACTGCCCAGGACCGCTCCCAGGGCCGACTCGAGCCGGTGCATGCGATGAACGAAGCCACGAATCCCGAGGGGCACAAGCGCTCCCTGCCGGGCCGACCGCCAGGCATCCGGGCGGACAGCTCGGGGCTCACCGACCGCCAGCGCCGAGTGATCGAGGTCATCAGGGACTCCGTGCAGCGGCGCGGCTACCCGCCGTCGATGAGGGAGATCGGACAGGCCGTCGGCCTCTCCAGCACCTCCTCTGTCGCACACCAACTGATGGCACTGGAGCGCAAGGGCTTCCTGCGCCGCGACCCGCACCGCCCGCGCGCATACGAGGTGCGCGGCTCCGACCAGGCCGCCTCCGCGCAGCCCACGGACACCGCCGGCAAGCCCGCCGCGTCCTACGTCCCGCTGGTGGGCCGTATCGCCGCCGGTGGCCCGATCCTCGCCGAGGAATCCGTCGAGGACGTGTTCCCGCTCCCCCGACAGCTCGTCGGTGACGGCGAGTTGTTCGTCCTGAAGGTCGTCGGCGACTCCATGATCGAAGCCGCGATCTGCGACGGCGACTGGGTCACGGTCCGCCGTCAGCCCGTCGCCGAGAACGGCGACATCGTGGCCGCGATGCTCGACGGCGAAGCCACCGTCAAGCGCTTCAAGCGCGAGGACGGCCATGTGTGGCTGCTCCCGCACAACGCCGCGTACGAGCCGATCCCCGGCGACGACGCGACCATCCTCGGCAAGGTGGTGGCAGTTCTGCGCCGCGTGTGACGGCTGCGGCGGGCGGACCCTTTCGAGGTCCGCCCTCTGACCGGGCCCCGGGACCTCTGCGCCGGTTCCGGGGCCCAGTGCTGTGCGGGCGCCCTACGGCGGTCCGGGCGACCGGTGTCTTCCCAGGGCGTGGGGTGGCCTGACCGGCGCTGGTCAGGCCACCCACCCCATGCTCCTACTCCGCTTCCTCCGGCTTCGCCGCCGCGTCGATCGCGGACAGCGACCTCCGGACCTGGTTACGGTCCGTCGTGTACCAGAAGTCGGGCAGCGACGCCTTCAGATAGCTCCCGTACCGCGCGGTGGCGAGCCGCTGATCCAGTACGGCGACCACGCCTCGGTCCCCCGACGCCCGTACGAGACGGCCGGCGCCCTGTGCCATGAGCAGCGCCGCGTGCGTGGCGGCGACCGCCATGAAGCCATTGCCGCCCGCGTCCTCCACCGCCTTCTGCCGGGCGCTCATGAGCGGGTCGTCGGGGCGCGGGAACGGGATCTTGTCCATGACGACCAGCTGGCAGCTGGGGCCGGGGACGTCGACGCCCTGCCAGAGCGACAGCGTGCCGAACAGGCATGTCTTCGAGTCTGCCGCGAAGTTCTTGATCAGCTCACCGAGGGTCTCCTCGCCCTGGAGAAGGATCGGGAACTCGGGGATACGGGACCGCAGTTCCTCGGCGGCGAGCTGGGCGGCCCGCATCGAGGAGAACAGGCCCAAAGTGCGACCGCCGGCCGCCTGGATCAGATCCGTGAGCTCGTCGAGCATGTCCGCGCGGTCGCCGTCCCGCGCGGGGCGCGAGAGGTGCTTGGCGACATAGAGGATGCCCTGCTTCGGGTAGTCGAAGGGCGAGCCGACGTCGACGCCCTTCCACTGCGGGAGGTCGTCTCCTTCGGTGCCCTCGGGGGACAGTCCCAGGGAGGCGCCGACGCCGTTGAAGTCGCCGCCCAGCTTCAGGGTCGCCGAAGTCAGGACGACGGAGCGGTCCGCGAAGAGCTTCTCCCTCAGCAGGCCCGACACGGACATGGGGGCCACGCGCAGGGAGGCGCCGAAGCGGTCGTGACGTTCGTACCAGACGACGTCCCACTCGGAGCCGTTGGTGATCCGCTCCGCCACGTCGTGCACGCTCTCGACAGAAGCCAGAGCCTGCTTGCGTACGGAGTCCTCGTCCTGGACGGACTTGTCGCGGGTGGCACCGATGGCGGAGATGACTGTCCGGGCGGCGTCCCGCAGCGCCATGAGGGCGTAGCCGAGGTCTTCCGGGATCTCCTCCAGGCGGCCCGGCAGCGCGAGTTCCATCAGCCGCTCGAAGCCCTCGGCGGCGGTCTGGAGCTGGTCGGCGGCCTTCTCGTTGACGAGCTTCGCCGCCCGGCGCACCGCGCGGTTGACCTGCCCAGGGGTGAGCTCACCGGTGGCGACTCCGGTGACCCGAGAGACCAGTTCGTGCGCCTCGTCGACGATGAGTACCTCGTGCTGCGGGAGCACCGGGGCGCCCTCGATGGCGTCGATGGCGAGGAGCGCGTGGTTGGTGACGACGACCTCGGCGAGCTTGGCGCGCTCACGGGCCATCTCGGCGAAGCACTCCGCGCCGTACGCGCACTTCGTGGCACCCAGGCACTCCCGGGACGACACCGATACCTGGGCCCAGGCCCGGTCGGAGACGCCCGGGGTGAGGTCGTCGCGGTCGCCGTTCTCCGTCTCGTCCGACCACTCACGAAGTCGCAGCAGGTCCTGGCCCAGCTTGCTGGTGGGCGCGGCCGCCTCGAACTGGTCGAAGAGCCCCTCTTCCTCGTCCTGCGGCACGCCCTCGTGGAGGCGGTGCAGACACAGGTAGTTCGATCTGCCCTTGAGCATCGCGAACTCCGGGCGGCGGCGGAGCTGAGGGTGCAGCGCGTCGACCGTGCGCGGGAGGTCCCGCTCCACGAGCTGGCGCTGCAGGGCCAGGGTGGCGGTGGCCACGACGACTCTCTCCCCGTGCGCGAGCGCGGGCACGAGATAGCCCAGCGACTTTCCGGTGCCGGTGCCGGCCTGGACCAGCAGATGGGAGCCGTCGTCGATCGCCTCCGCGACGGCTTCGGCCATGGTCACCTGACCTGGGCGCTCTGTGCCGCCGACGGCAGCGACGGCGGCATGCAGGAGTTCGGGGAGTGAGGGCTTCGTCATAGCGCGACAACCCTACGGCCCACCACTGACAAACGAGAGGCCAAGGGGGGACGAGGGGCGGGATCAAGGCCGGATGCGGGAGGGGCTGGGGATCGGATGGGTTCGCTTGAGGTCGGGATTGGGCGATTCAGGGCCGGTCTTGATCTGTGCGGAGGCGAGATCGGTTCGGATGCGCGAGGAGTACGTAAGGATCGGTCCGGATCAGTCAATTGCGGACGGGGCCGGTCGGCTGTGCGCGGGCCCGTCGGACACTCAAGCGCGGGCCGGGTCGGGCGCGGACTGGATGAGCGCGGACTCGCCGGGTGCCGACCGGTCGAGCGGTGTCGGTCGAAGGCGCGCAGGTGCACGGGGGCACAGCCGCACAGCCGCACAGGCGGCCAGTGCTGGTCCAGGGGCGCCCCGGTTGAGGCCCTGCACCGGCCCTGCACAGCGATGTCGCTCCGCTTGAAAATGGTGCGGCGCGAGTGGGAACCGAGTCGGCACTAGCGGTGTACCAAAAGTGACGAAGTTGCGACGTTGTGTCACATCAGATCGCGCAGGCATCGGTCTCGGACCATGAGGGCCGCCCGCTTGTCGGGCAGGTCGACCTCGGCGGAGAACCGGAAGCCGGCGCTCAGGAAAGCGGAGACAGAAGGGGTGTTTCGCATGGCGGGTTCGGCGATGACACGGGCGCAGGCAGGGCGCTTGTCGAGCGCGAGGTCGGCGACGGCTCGGAGCAGTGCGCTGCCGAGACCTCGTCCGCGGTCCGTGACCTCACCGACGAGGAGGTGGATACCCGTGTCATGAGGTCGGGCGGGATAGTGGCGGGCCAAGGGATCGAGGTCGGCCCGGTAAATCTCCCAGTAGCTCATCGGCGTGCCGTCCAGGACACCGAGGCAGGGGACGCTTCGGCCATCTCCGGCGAGTTGGGCGTGCACGTGGTCCGCCGCCAAGTTCCGGGGGCCGGACAGTTGCCAGAACTCCGCGACGGTGGGGTCGTTCATCCAGCGGCTGATGAGTGCGAGGTCTTGCTCGCCCTGGACAGGGACGAGGTGGAACACCCCCACGGGCGTGGCCACAGATCCCCAGTCGGCGACGCAACCGAGGAGGTCTCCGCGGGCCCGGGGGGCCGAGCCGGGCACTGCCGCACCGTGCTCGCCGCGTCGTTTCTCACCGCTGTCGGAGGCTTCGTTCGCGATGAGCGCGAGGAGTTCGTCGGGCAGGCGCAGATCGAGGGTGTCCTCGCTGTCGGATCCCCAAGCTCGATCGGCGTCGACACCCCGGAGGGGATCGGCACCGGCGACGCCCGGGCCGGCCCCGAAGGCGGTGCGGCGGTCAGCCGGGCCGGGGTTGGTGCAGGTTGCGGAATCGGTGCCGGGGGCGGTACCGGCGTCGGCACTCGCGTCGGTGGGAGGCACGGCGACGCTCCTCTCAGGAGACGGGTCGGGGCATGTTCCTCAGGAATGAAGGGGGTTGACGGTGATCACGAGCGAAGGAGTGCCGGCGACGACGCGATACACGGCGGTGATCACGAGTGCAGGGGGTTGGCGATGGTGACGTACACGGACTGGGTGTCGACCGGGCTGACGAGTTCGTCGAGGCCATGCAGCCGGGTCAGGAGGTTGGCCTTGCAACGAAGAGCGGGTGAGTCGAGCAGGCGGGCAGGCAGTGAGGTGTACAGCCGGGTGGGTCCGGAGGCGACCTCGCTCAGGAAACGGCGGAAGGCGGCGAGCAGCAGCCGTTCGTCGGCGAGTCGCTGGGAGCCGAACGCACCGATGAGACCGAGGACGTTGTTGATGCCGAGGTAGTACGCGAAGCGCTCGTCGGTGACCTCGTCGGAGACGAATGTGTCGCTGTGCTCGCCGATTCCGGGAAGCCTGGCATCGAGTTCCGCGCGTCGGGACTCTCGGAAGTAGTAGCCCTGGTTGTCCCGGTAACGGCCTCCCACGGGCCAACCGTCGCCGTCCAGGTGGACCAGCGTGTTCTGCTGATGCGCCTCCAGGGCGATGCCCGCCTCCGCGTCGAACCACAGCACCGGTCGGACGACCTGCTCCAGATAGCGCAGGAACCACTCGGCGGCGACGGCACCCAGCGGTCGACCGGTTCGGCCGGCGAGGCGCGTGACGACGTTGGCGAGACGGGATCGCGTGGCCGACGGGTCGGCCGTCCCACCGCCCGTGTTGCTGTCCGACCAGGGGGAGGGCCTGGGCGAGACGAGCCCGGCGACGCAGGAGACGTCGTCCGTGGGGCGCAAAGGGTTGTGCCGGATCATCACGTCGAGTCCCGGCACAGGGTTGCCGTCCGGACCGTCCACGGCCAGCCAGGCCGGGTCGCGGACGATGTCGAAGCCGGGATGAACGGCCTGCCAGTGCTTGGCGAGTCCGCTGCGCAGAAGACGGTGGACCTCGACGCCTCGGTGGAGTTCCTTACGGAGGTTTTCGCGGCGGGAGTTGGTGATGCGCAGTCCCAGCGAGAGTTTGAGCATGGCGGGGGCACCGGAGCGATACACGGTGCGGACGGAGGAGGTGGGGTGCCATGCGGAGCCGTGTGCTCCGAGATCCCTGAGCAGTCCGGCGTCGAGCAGGGCCGCGGTCGCGGGGTGGTGCCGGACTTCCCGCAACTGCCAAGGGTGGAGCGGCAGGGCCACCTGGCCGTCGGGCAGGGGCAGTCCGGTTCCGGCGAGGCGTGCCGTGAGTTGTGCCGCCGGGATGGGGCGTCCGCGCTCGGTCCAGGCCGAGGCGGTGGCGAGTACGGCGGGAGCGACAGCGATCCAGTGGAGGGGGAAGGAACCGCGCAACTCAGGTGAGTAGAGAGGTGCTTCAGCCTCGGAGAGACCCTCACGGCTCTTCGGAGTGGGGTGCAGAGGGTGTCCGAGCACCAGGGCCTGTTCGGCGGCGAGGAAGAGGTCGGACTCGTCGGAGGGATGCCTTCTGCGCTCGTCGATGAAGGTGGCGGTGCGGCGCACGGAGTCGGCTACGCGGGCGACGAGGTCGGTGCCGGCGGTGGCGTCCAGGGGTGCAGAGGTGGCTTGACCTGCCAGGGCACGGACGGCGGCCGGCTCAGTGACGGCGGCCGGACTGGAGACCGCGGCCAGGGCTCGGGCGTCGGGGCTTCCGCCCGGCGTCTCCCTGGAGAGCAGTGCCGCGACCGTGACGGCGTCGACGGGCGGGGCCTGTGGAGGAACGTCAGCCAGGTAGGGAGGGTCGAAGCGGTGCCAGCCCGTCGGGGACCAGTACTGGACGGGGGCCAGCAGAGCGGTGCCGCTGGCGGGCAGGGGGATGCGGAGGGTGCCGTCGGTGGGGGCGGGGAGGTCGGCTTCGCGCACCCAGCAGCGGAGGAGGTTCTCCACGGCTGCGGCCTGGGCCGCGGTGTGCGGGTCGGGATGGTCCAGGGGTTCCGTGGGGGTACCCCGCAGCCGGTCGACGCTCTGACGGTTTCCCGGCGCGGGGGTCCTGCCCTGGCCAGGAGCCTGTTCCGGGACCCGTTCCTGACCCGGAACCCGTTCCTGACCTGGGCCGTCGCCCCAGCTGGAGGTCTTCCCTTCCTGAGGACCCCGTCCCTGTTCCGGAACCCGTTCCTGCGGGCGAGGGACCGCGACGGTCGTCGGTCCGGGCTCGGGCTCGGGCTGCCGGGAAGTCTCCGTGACGGAGGAGCCTCGGGTGGGTGTGTGGACCGGACCGTCGGGTGCGGGGGTGCTGTTCAAGGCTGTTCCTCGTGAGCGGGTTCTGGGTCGTGAGAGCGGGCCGGGGTCATGTCGGGGTGTGGGAGTGCGTCGGTCTGTGGCGTCTTGGTGGCTGGTAAGTCGAGTGGAGGTGCGATGTCGTTCCGGAGCTGGAGCAGTGGGTCGGGGTTGGTCCAAGTCGCGATGCAGATGTGGGCGTTCGCGCGATCCGTGTCATCGGCCGACGGGCTGTTCCACGCGTGCGGAGCGATCGCCGTGACGGTGGTGTGCGAGACCCGATGGGCCTGTCTGGCCGTGAGAGGTGTGGCCGCGAGCCGCCGCCTCCACCGCGTCGGACAGCCGGTCGAGCACCGCGTCCGCCTGCTCGTCGCTGATGGTCAGGGGTGGGAGGAGGCGTACGACGCTCGCGTGGCGGCCACCGAGTTCGACGATGAGACCGCGCCGCAGACACTCCCGCTCGACCGCGGCGGCGAGTTCAGGAGCAGCAGGGTGGGAATCGGTGGCCGCGCTCTCGGCAGCCCCGCTCCAGGCTGCTTCAGCCTCAGCCTGCCGAAACCCCAACTCGGGATCGACCAACTCGACCCCGAGCGTCAACCCCCTTCCCCGCGCCTCCCCCACACACGAAAGCCGCTGCCCCAGATCCCGAAGTCGGCACAGCATCCGCGCCCCCAGCACCGACGCGCGCTCGGCGAGACCGTTCTCGCGGACGTACGTGAGCGTCGCGGTGCCCGCGGCCAGGGCGAGTTGGTTGCCGCGGAACGTGCCGGCGGGGGCGCCGCGTTCGCAGCGGTCGAGGTCGTCGCGGTAGACCAGGACAGCCAGCGGCAGGCTGCCCCCGATGGCCTTGGAGAGGATCATCACGTCGGGAGTGATGCCACTGTGCTCCACCGCCCAGAAGGCGCCGGTGCGACCGACACCAGTGTGGGCCTCGTCGGCGATCAGGGGGATGGAGCGAGCCGCCGTGATCTGCCGCATGCGCCGCATCCAGGCGTCCGGCGCGGGGATGATTCCGCCCTCGCCCTGTACGGGTTCGACGATCATCCCGGCGGGTCCGGGGGCACCCGACTCGAGGTCGTCGAGGAGGTACTCGGTCCAGCGGGCGGCGAGTTCGGCGCCGCGAGTGCCGCCGACGCCGAACGGGCAGCGGTAGTCCTGCGGATAGGGCAACCGCGTGACGCGGACGACGGCCGCCTCCTGGGACGTTTCGAGTGCCGTGGTGGTCCTGCCGTGGCGGGAGCCGGTGAAGGTCAGCATGCCGGTGCGCCCGGTTGCCGCCCGCACGAGCTTGAAGGCGGCCTCCACCGCGTCCGTGCCGCCCGGTCCGCAGAACTGCACGCGCGCGTGGTCGGCGAGACCGGCCGGCAGGGTGCGGAACAGCTCGGTGACGAAGGCGTCCTCGACGGGGGTCGCCAGGTCGAGAGCGTGCAGGGGCGCGCCCGAGTCGAGGACCTTGCGGATGGCCTCCAGCACCACGGGGTGGTTGTGCCCGAGCGCCAAGGCCCCCGCGCCGGAGAGACAGTCCAGGTAGCGGCGGCCGTCCGCGCCCTCGATGGTGAGTCCGCGCGCCCGCACGGGCACGATCGGCAGGGCACGCGCATAGGTGCGCGCCGCCGACTCACGTGCCGACTGTCGGCGCGGGATCCCCGCGGACACGCACCCGCCGTACGAAGACTCGGCCACGTCTCGCTGTCCTCCCGCCGTCGTCCCACGCCCACGGGCGAGCCGAAGTCGCACCACGGGCACAGGGGACCGCACAGAGACAGCAGGCCCCCACGGCTACCAACCCCGGACGGTTCACCCGGTTACGGGTTGCCTCAAGATCCTTGCCGTGACGGAACCGTTGCCGTTCCGTCGGGAGTCCCCCACAGCGAGCGCATAGTGTGTGTTGCCGTTCCAAGAGGTCGTGCGCACACAGGAGAACGGCACCGGACGGACCAGAGCCGCCGGGGTGCCGATGTGGGGGTCACGGCCGCAGCGCCTAGTTCGTTCACCTCAGGGGGAGTCAGATCATGCGATCCATACGGCCGTTGTCCACCGTCCGCCGGGAAAGGTGGGCGCGCCGCAGAACCTCCCCCGTGCTGGCCACCGTTGCTCTCGCCTCGGCGCTCGCACTCACGGCGACCGCCTGCGACTCGGGTGACGCCGAGGCAGGCGGCGAGTCCTCCGCCTCCGCCACGTCGGGCGACGGGAAGATCACCATCCCGGACGACATCAAGGACCGGCTCAAGGAGCACGGGATCGACGTCGACAAGTGGAAGGACGGCGCCTGGAAGGACTGGAGCAAGGACGACTGGCTGCGCGAGGCCGAGGACTACATCAACCCGATCATCGAGGGCCTGTGGGACCCGGACCGGATGCGGGAGGCCGAGGAGCCGGACCAGGAAGTCGACGACAGCGACCTCGACGGTGACCAGGGAGTGACCGACCCGGAGCCTGCGCCGGTGGACGCGAAGGCCGTATCGCCTACGTATCACGACACTGTCCCCGAGGCGGGCAAGGTGTTCTTCGACTCCCCCGAAGGACAGATGGTCTGCTCGGCAACGGTCGTGCAGGACCCGGCCAACCCCGGCAAGTCCAACATGGTGTGGACGGCGGGCCACTGTGTCCACGCGGGCAAGAGCGGCGGCTGGTACCGCAACCTCGCGTTCGTGCCGTCGTACAACGACAAGGGCCTGGCCACCGCCGAGTTGGAGAATGCCCCTCGGGAAGAGGTCGCTCCGTACGGCGTCTGGTGGGCTGACTGGGCGCAGACCTCGGACCAGTGGATCGAGCAGGGCGGTACGACGGGCGGCGACGGAGCCTCGTACGACTTCGCGGTCATTCATGTGACCCCGGAGGAGGGCGGCACGGGCAAGTCGCTGGAGGAGACGGTCGGTTCGGCTCTGCCGGTGGACTTCAAGGCTCCGGCAGCGACGAAGATCCAGAGCATGACGGCGACCGGATACCCGGCGGCGGAGCCGTTCGACGGCCAGACGCTGTACCAGTGCCAGGACAAGCCGGGTCGGCTGTCGATCAGCGCCTCGGACCCGACGATGTACCGCATCGGCTGCACCATGACGGGCGGTTCGTCCGGTGGCGGCTGGGTCGCGACCGGTTCGGACGGCAAGCCGGCGCTGGTGTCCAACACCTCGATCGGCCCGGTGACCGCGGGCTGGCTGGCCGGACCGCGGCTGGGTGAGGTGGCCAAGGGCGTGTACGACTCGGTCAGCGACAAGTTCGCCGGTCAGTGACGACGGCGGCGACGGGGCGGTTCACCGGGCCCACCGGCTCACGAAAACCTTCACCGCCCCGTCGCTGTTCGCCCTCAACTCCACGGGCATAGTGGGTTGTCGCGTGATGAGGGGGGTTCGCACAGTGCACGGCCCCCCCTCGATCGAGTGACGCGCGCATGACATCACCGCACTTCGAAACACCAATCGCTCCAACGGGGGTTACCGCACCATGCGTTCCACACGTACGTCCGCGACGCCGAGTCGCAGGCGACGCACCACTCTTGCCGTCACCGGCCTCGCCGCCGCCCTGGCGCTGACCGCGACCGCCTGCGAAGGCTCGGACACGGCGAGCGACAAGCCGGGCGCCACCACGTCCCAGGCCGCCGACAGCGGCAACGACAAGGTCCAGATCCCTGCCGACCTCGCCGACAAGCTCAAGGAGCACGGCATCGACGTCGACCAGTGGAAGGACGGCGCCTGGAAGGACTGGGACAAGGACAAGTGGCTCAGTGAGGCCAAGGACTTCGTCAACCCGGTGATCGAGGGTCTCTGGAAGCCGGAGCGGATGAAGTCCGCGAAGTCGGCCAACAAGACGTACTCGACGAAGGACGCGGCGGCCGAGCAGGGCGTCAGCGACCCGGACCCGGTCCCCGTCGAGGCCTCGGCCGAGAAGACGCCGTACCACGAGAACGCGGCCCCGGTCGGCAAGATCTTCTTCGACACTCCCGAGGGCTCTGCCGTCTGCTCGGGCACGGTCGTCAAGGACGTGAACCACCCGGGCAAGTCGAACCTGGTGTGGACGGCCGGCCACTGCGTGCACGCGGGCGACGGCGGCGGCTGGTACCGCAACATCATGTTCGTCCCGGCCTACAACGATTACGGCAAGTCCGAGGCGCAGCTGACGAATTCGAACGCCTCCGAGATCGCGCCGTACGGCCAGTGGTGGGCGGACTGGGCGTCGACCTCGAACGAGTGGATCGCGGGCGGCTCGGAGACCGGCGGTGCCGGTGCCGCGTACGACTACTCGGTGCTGCATGTGAAGCCGGAGTCCGGCGCCAAGTCGCTGGAGGAGACGGTCGGGGCCGCGCTGGACGTGGACTTCTCCGCCCCGTCCGCGACCGAGGTCGCCAAGATGGGCGCCTGGGGCTACCCGCAGGCGGCACCGTACAACGGTCTGAAGATGTTCAAGTGCATCGACCAGCCGGGCCGTCTCTCGCTCAGCACGGCGCTGCCGACGATGTACCGCATCGGCTGCACGATGACCGGCGGTTCGTCCGGCGGCGGCTGGTTCCGGGTGGTGGACGGCGAGACCAAGCTGGTCTCGAACACGTCGATCGGCCCGGCCGACAACACCTGGCTGGCCGGCCCGCAGCTGGGCCAGGGGGCCGAGGCGATCTACCAGAGCATGAGCAAGACGTACGGCGGTCAGTGACCGGAGCAAGCTGAAGGCCCGCCCCCTGCGGAGGGGGCGGGCCTTCATGGCGTTCCTGAAGGGCTACGGCCGTCAGGCGACCGACACCGGCACCGGCACGTACGGCGCGAGATCCGCCGCCAGCTCCTCGTGCACCCGGACCTTGAGCAGGGTGCCTTCCGGGGTGTGCTCCTCGGAAATCACCTCGCCCTCGGTGTGGGCGCGGGCGACGAGCTTGCCGAGCGTGTACGGCACGAGCGCCTCGACCTCGACCGACGGCCGCGGCAGCTCGTTGTCGATGAGGGCGAGCAGTTCCTCGATGCCCTGGCCGGTACGCGCCGAGACCGCGATGGAGCGCTTCTCGATCCGCATCAGCCGCTGGAGCGTCAGCGGGTCCGCCGCGTCGGCCTTGTTGATCACGACGATCTCGGGCACGCGGGTGGCGCCCACGTCCGTGATCACCTCGCGCACGGCGGCCAGCTGCTCCTCCGGGTTCGGGTGCGAGCCGTCCACCACGTGCAGGATCAGGTCGGACTCGCCGACCTCCTCCATGGTGGAGCGGAACGCCTCGACCAGGTGGTGCGGCAGGTGGCGTACAAAGCCGACGGTGTCCGCCAGCGTGTACAGCCGCCCGCTCGGGGTCTCGGCCCGGCGCACGGTCGGGTCGAGGGTCGCGAACAGGGAGTTCTCGACCAGCACGCCCGCGCCCGTGAGGCGGTTGAGCAGCGAGGACTTGCCGGCGTTGGTGTAGCCCGCGATGGCCACGGACGGCACCTTGTTGCGCTTGCGTTCCTGGCGCTTGATCTCGCGGCCGGTCTTCATGTCCGCGATCTCCCGGCGCATCTTCGCCATCTTCTCGCGGATCCGTCGCCGGTCCGTCTCGATCTTGGTCTCACCGGGACCACGGGTGGCGAGGCCGCCGCCCTTGCCGCCGCCCATCTGACGGGACAGCGACTGACCCCAGCCGCGCAGTCGCGGCAGCATGTACTGCATCTGCGCGAGCGCGACCTGCGCCTTGCCCTCTCGGGACTTGGCGTGCTGGGCGAAGATGTCGAGGATCAGTGCCGTACGGTCGATGACCTTGACCTTGACGACGTCTTCGAGGTGGATGAGCTGGCCCGGGCTGAGCTCACCGTCGCAGATGACGGTGTCGGCGCCGGTCTCCAGGACGATGTCCCTGAGTTCGGTGGCCTTGCCGGATCCGATGTAGGTGGCGGCGTCGGGCTTGTCGCGGCGCTGGATCACGCCGTCGAGCACGAGCGCGCCCGCGGTCTCCGCGAGGGCGGCGAGCTCCGCGAGGGAGTTCTCCGAGTCCTGCGCGGTCCCCGAGGTCCAGACGCCGACGAGCACGACCCGCTCCAGGCGGAGCTGGCGGTACTCGACCTCGGTGACGTCCTCGAGCTCGGTGGAGAGGCCTGCCACGCGGCGCAGGGCCGCGCGCTCGGAGCGGTCGAACTGGTCGCCGTCCCGCTCTCCGTCGATCTCGTGGCTCCAGGCGACGTCCTCTTCCATCAGGGCATCGGCCCGAAGACCTTCGGGGTGTGTTTGCGCGAAGCGCTGCGAGTCCTGGGAAGGGGATGAAGAGGAGGTCATTGGGTCCTTACGTCGTTGGGGATGCCGATTCGGCGATCACACTGGTGACAACGCACGAGTACCCCGGGAGATTCCCGTGTCCCGTGCCGCGCCGACCTGAAGATGGTCGCACGGCACGGCCCGTCTCGTCATCGCCTTATTTCGCGGCCTTCCCGGTGGCCGCCTTGGTGGTCGCCACCGACTTCCAGTCCGAGTGGCCCGGCATCGGCGGGGTCTTCTCGCCGTAGAGCCAGTCCTGGAAGAAGCCCCCCAGGTAGCGGCCGGAGATCTCCTCGGCGAGCGCGACGAAGTCGGCGGTCGTGGCGACGCCGTCCTCGTGACGGCTCACCCAGGCCCGCTCCAGGCCCTCGAAAGCCGGCCGGCCGATCTCCTCGCGCAGGGCGTAGAGGATCAGCGCGGCGCCGTCGTAGACGTTGGGACGGAAAATGCTGATCTTCTGGCCGGGATTCGGCGCCTTGGGCGCGGCCGGCGGTCCGCCCGCGGCGCGCCAGCGGTCGGAGGCGCCGTACGCGGCCTTCATCCGCGCCTCCATGGGCCTGTCGGCCTTCTCCTCGGCGTACAGGGCCTCGTACCAGGTGGCGTGTCCCTCGTTGAGCCACAGGTCGGACCAGTTGCGGGGGCTGACGCTGTCGCCGAACCACTGGTGGGCGAGCTCGTGCACCATGATCGACTCGACGTACCACTTGGGGTAGGCGGGCTCCGTGAACAGGTCTCTCTCGAAGAGAGAGAGGGTCTGCGTCTCGAGTTCGAAGCCGGTGTCGGCGTCGGCCATGAGCAGCCCGTACGTCTCGAAGGGGTAGCGGCCGACCTTGCTCTCCATCCAGGAGATCTGGTCGGGGGTCTTCTCCAGCCAGGGTTCGAGCGCCTCGCGGTGCTCGGTGGGCACGACGTCGCGGACCGGCAGTCCGTGCGGGCCGGTGCGGTGCAGCACGGTGGAGCGGCCGATGGACACCTGAGTGAGCTCGGTGGCCATGGGGTGCTGGGTCCGGTATGTCCACGTGGTCTCCCCGGCGACCCGGTCCACGCCAGCCGGCAGGCCGTTCGCGACGGCGGTGTAGCCGTCGGGCGCGGTGACCCGGATCGTGAACATCGCCTTGTCGGAGGGGTGGTCGTTGCACGGGAACACCAGATGGGCGGCGTCGGCCTGGTTGGCCATGGCGAGACCGTCCGTGGTCCGCACCCAGCCGCCGTCCCGGTTCTCGGCGGACACGGGGTCGCTGGTGTGCTTCACGGTGATCCGCATCCAACTGCCGCCGGGCAGCGGTTCCTCGGGCGTGACCACCAGGTCCTCGCCGGCGCCGGTGAACGCGGCGGGCTCGCCGTCCACCTCGACCGAATCGACCGTGCCGTGGGCGAAGTCGAGGTTAATGCGATCCAGTTCGGTGGTCGTCCAGGCGTCGATCGTGGTGACGGCCTTCAGCGGCTTGCTGTTGGAGCCGGGATAGGTGAAGGAGAGGTCGTACGACGCCACGTCGTACCCGGGGTTGCCCAGGTGCGGGAAGAGACGGTCGCCGACGCCCAGCGGGGCGGCGGGCGCGCTCGCGGCGACGAGACAGACGGCGGAGGCGAGCAGCGCGGCCGCCTTCAGCCGGCGAGGGCTCCTGGCGTGGGGGGTGAGCAGCATGCACCACGGCTACCAGCGCGCGCGTGCCGTACGGCGACGACTCGCGCCCGGCCCACCCGAACGGGTAACGGCCTGGTTGGATTCGGGCATGGACGTGTACGAGGAGTCCGGACTCACGAAGGCGGTCTGGAGCGACGCAGATTTCGAGCAGATGGGGTGGCACGACGTCACCGTGCACGGCATGTACGTACAGCGAACCGATGACGTGCTGCCGCGCCTGCTGTTCGATCTCGACTACATCACCCGCTGGGTCCATCCGGTCCCGCCGGAGACGCACTTCAGCTTCTGGATCGCGCCGTCGACTCTGGTCTTCGACGAGATCTGGGATCTCGAAGGGGATCTCGACTTCAGAGGGCTGGGCGTGGACCTGGAGCTCGACGCGCTGCACCGGCTGACGCCCGAGGACGACCGGCCCGGGTGGAGTGCTGTGCCGCTGTGGCACCTGGAGGGGCACGCGTTCGACCTCAGGTTCCACGCCCCCGGCTTCCGCCAGTACATCCGGCAGCGGCCCCGGCTCTCGCCCCGCCTCGTCCTGGGCCACGCCGAGCGTGGCGGCTGTTCCTTCGCCGAGACGGCCTTCGAGTAGGGCGAGCCCGTCACACGCCCGTCGTCTGTGCCCTGCTCACGTCGTACACACCCGGGACGTTCCGCATCGCCCGCATGAGCGCGGGCAGCAGTGCCGCGTCCGGGAGTTGGACCGTATAGGTGTGGCGGACGCGCTGCTGGGTGGGGGGTTCGACGGTCGCCGAGACGATCTCGGCGCCTTCGAGTGCCATGGCCTCGGTGAGGTCGGCAAGCAGGTGAGGGCGGCCGAACGATTCGGCGAACAGCGTGACCCGGCACTCGGTGGTGTCGCCCCAGCGCACATCGACCTCCGTGCGCTTCGCGTCCTTCATACGCGCCACCGCGGCGCATCCGACGCGGTGCACGGTGACCACTCCCCCGCGCACGGCGAAGCCGGTGATGTCGTCGGGCGGTACGGGTGTGCAGCACCCGGCCAGCCGTACGGTCGCACCGGGCTGGTCGACGAGGACGTCGGCGGTGCCCGGGCGGGCGGCGGGACCGTCCGCGACCGGCGCTTCGGCGGCGGAGCGCGGGGTCGGCTCGCGCTCCTCGACCTCGTGCGGCTCCTCCTGCGAGGGATGCGTCGCGATCCACCGCTGGATGGCGATCCGCGCGGCGGGCGTGTGCGCGTGCTCAAGCCACTCTCTGGAGGGCTCGGAGGCCGGGTCCTGGCCCATGAGCAGCTGGACGGTGTCGCCGTCCCGCAGAACGGTGCTGAGCGTCGCCAGCCGGCCGTTGACGCGGGCGCCGATGCACGCGTGCGCGTCCTCGCCGTACTGCTCGTAGGCGGCGTCCACACAGGTCGCCCCCTCG
Organism: Streptomyces sp. NBC_00019; assembly: GCF_045041015.1. Taxonomy (NCBI): domain Bacteria; kingdom Bacillati; phylum Actinomycetota; class Actinomycetes; order Kitasatosporales; family Streptomycetaceae; genus Streptomyces; species Streptomyces sp. NBC_00019. Next base: position 7,615,677 of record NZ_CP108302.1, on the reverse strand, counting down.
GGGAGGCCGAGCGTGCCGCCGTCGGGCCGGAAGACGGTGATCTCGCGGTCCTGGGCGAGGTCCTCGCGCAGGGTGGACCAGAAGGTGTCGGGGTCGGGTGCGGCCTCCTGCCAGTCGAGGAGGCGGGAGAGCCAGCCGGGACGTGTGGGGTCCTCGCGCTCGCCGTCCACGGACTCCTCCGAAGGAGGAGCGTAGGGATTGGCGAGCGCGACGACGCCGGCCTCGGCGACCTTGTGCATCTGGTGGGTGCGGATGAGGACTTCGGCGACCTGGCCGTCACCGCGGGCGACCGCGGTGTGCAGCGACTGGTACAGGTTGAACTTGGGTACGGCGATGAAGTCCTTGAACTCCGAGACGACGGGCGTCAGACAGGTGTGCAGCTCGCCGAGCACGCCATAACAGTCGGCGTCCTCGTTGACCAGCACCAGCAGCCGGCCGAAGTCGGCGCCGCGCAGCCGGCCACGCTTGCGGGACACACGGTGCACGGAGACGAAGTGCCGGGGCCGGATGACGACTTCGGCCTGGATGTCCGCGTCGCGCAGGACGCCGCGCACCTCGTCGGCGATCTCCGCGAGGGGGTCGTCCGCGCGGGAGGCGTTGTCGACGATCAACTCCCGTGTGTGCTCGTACTCCTCGGGGTGCAGGATCGCGAAGACCAGGTCTTCCAGTTCGGTCTTGAGGGCCTGCACACCGAGCCGTTCGGCGAGCGGGATGAGGACGTCGCGGGTGACTTTGGCGATGCGCGCCTGCTTCTCGGGGCGCATCACGCCGAGAGTGCGCATGTTGTGCAGCCGGTCGGCGAGTTTGATCGACATCACACGGACGTCGTTGCCGGTGGCGACGAGCATCTTGCGGAAGGTCTCGGGCTCGGCGGCGGCGCCGTAGTCGACCTTCTCCAGCTTCGTCACACCGTCGACGAGGAAGCGGACCTCCTCACCGAACTGCTCCCGTACCTGATCGAGCGTCACATCGGTGTCCTCGACGGTGTCGTGGAGCAGAGACGCCGTCAAAGTCGTGGTCTCGGCGCCGAGTTCGGCGAGGATCAGGGTCACCGCGAGCGGATGTGTGATGTACGGCTCACCGCTCTTGCGCATCTGGCCGCGGTGCGAGGACTCGGCCAGGACATAGGCGCGGCGCAGGATGTCGCGGTCGGCGTCGGGGTGGTGGGCCCGGTGGGCCTCGACGACGTGGCTGATGGCGTCGGGCAGCCGGTCGCGGGTCGCGGGGCCGAGCAGGGCGGCGCGGCCCAGACGGCGCAGGTCGATCCGCGCCCGCCAGCGCGCCGCAGGCCCTGTTACCGGACCTGGGGTCGCGGGGTTCGTGGCCTCCGCACTCATGGGCACCTCCGGCTGCGTCAACCGGCGGACGGGGTGCCCCAGGGCGGACACGGCTCAGGGGATGGCATCGGTCCCCCGTCCGGGCCGGTGCTTGATGCTACCGAGCCCACCACGTGCGGCTGACCGCCTCTCGTCGAGCGTGAAACGGATCACCCATTCGAGCGACGATTCCGAGGTTTACGATTTCGCGCCAGCTGACCTGCGATTGCCCGTCGATTCGAACCGCTCCGAATGCCTGGAGCTGCGGATCCCAGCGACCGGGGCCGCCGGACCCCATGATTCACGCGCTCAGCGGACCGCGTTTTCCAGCCATTCCGGTTCGATCTCGCCTTCGGCGACGATCACGGCGGGGCCGGTCATCTCGATCTCGCCGTCGGGCCGCTCGGTGATCACGAGGGTGCCGCCGGGCACATCGACGGTGTACGTCACCGGGGTCCCGGTCACGGCCGGGTCGGCCCCGTCCCTGCGAGCGGTGGCCACGGCGACGGCGCACGCGCCCGTGCCGCAGGACCGGGTCTCACCGGAGCCGCGCTCATGGACGCGCAGGGCGACGTGACGGGGGCCGCGGTCGACGACGAACTCCACATTGACCCCGTCCGGGTACGCGGCGGCCGGGCTGAAGGGCGGCGGGGAGTGCAAGTTGCCCGCGTGGGCGAGGTCGTCCACGAAGGCCACGGCGTGCGGGTTGCCCATGTTCACGTTCCGCGTCGGCCAGCTGCGCTCGCCGACGCTCACGGTGACGTCCCCTTCGGGGAGCCGGGCCGTGCCCATGCCGACGGTGACGTCACCGTCCTTCGCGAGGTGCACGGTCTTCACGCCCCCGCGCGTGGCCACGGCGAGGTCGCCCTCGGTGATGTGCCCGGCGTGCTGGAGGTAGCGCGCGAAGACGCGTACGCCGTTGCCGCACATCTCCGCGATGGAGCCGTCGCCGTTGCGGTAGTCCATGAACCACTCCGCCTCGGCGGCCATGCCCTGCGCCTCCGGATGGGCGGCGGATCGCACCACGTGCAGCAGGCCGTCACCTCCGATGCCGGCGCGGCGGTCACACAGGGCGGCGACGGCGGCCGGGGGGAGGTCGATGGCGTTCTCGGGGTCCGGGACGATCACGAAGTCGTTCTCGGTCCCGTGACCCTTGAGGAAGGCGATCCGCGTGCTCATTCCTCGATCGTACGGGGTGGGTACGACACCGAGTCACGGACAGCTGTACGACGTCTCCACGCGTACGTGGTCGTACGTCACGCCACGCGTGCGTGAAGGTCAGCGCAGCCGGGCCACGCGGAGCACGGCCAGCGCGATCACCGCGGCCACGACCACGACGTAGAGCAGCACCACGCGCCAGTCGGGACGCCGTCCGGACCCCCGCTGCGGCAGCCCGGGCCACGTGTAACCGACCCGGCGGGCGGCCATCATGCCCCACCCCGCCGCGCAGGAGCAGATCAGCAGGCCCAGCATGGCGATCACGGCCCCGCTGTCGCCGAAGTCGAAGGCCAGCGGGAAGGCGAACATCAGGGAGCCGACCGCGGCCAGGGCGACGATGGGCGCGAGCTGCCAGATGCGCATCCGGCGCTGCGGGCGCAGCTCGACCTCGACCTCCGGGCCGCCCGCGAACATCTCCTCGGGCTCGGGACCGTCGGCGGTCACACCGCCCTGCGTGTCGTCGGGCCCGTCGGGGCTCAGACGGTCTCCGTCCTGCTCCGGTTCACCGCCGTCGACGGTGAGGGGCTCGGTGCCTTGTGCGGTGTCGCGAGGGCTGGCCTCCATCGCCACGCGCCCTCCCAACTCGGACTCCACTTGGTCGATCGAAGCTCGATGATGGCACGGCGCCGGAGGGCCGGATGACGGCCTGAGCGTCCCGATGCCAGGACGTGATCAGGCTGTGACCGGTCGTTCGACCAACGCCAGCGCGAGCTGCGGAAGTTCTGTGAGATCCGCCGCAGCCCCACTCAACCAGTGCACCCGCGGATCGCGCCTGAACCATGAATCCTGGCGGCGCGCGAAGCGCTTCGTGGCACGGACGGTCTCGTCCAGCGCTTCCTCGAGCGTGCACTCCCCGGCGAGCGCCGCGAGCACCTGCTGGTACCCGAGCGCGCGCGAGGCCGTACGCCCCTCGCGCAACCCGTGCGCCTCCAGCGCCCGTACCTCGTCCACCAGGCCCGCGTCCCACATCCGGTCGACCCGGCGCGCGATGCGCTCGTCGAGCTCGGGGCGCGCGACGTCGACGCCGATCTGGAGGGTGTCGTAGACCGAGTCGTGGCCGGGGAGGTTGGCGGTGAAGGGCTTGCCGGTGATCTCGATGACCTCCAGGGCCCGGACGATGCGGCGGCCGTTGCTGGGCAGGATCGCCTGGCCGGCCTCGGGGTCGGCGGCGGCCAGGCGGGCGTGCAGCGCGCCGGAGCCGCGGAGCGTGAGCTCCTCCTCGAGCCGGGCCCTGACCTCGGGGTCGGTGCCGGGGAACTCGAGGTTGTCGACGGCGCCACGGACGTACAGACCGGAGCCGCCGACCAGGATCGGCCAGCGCCCCTCGGCGAGCAGCGCGTCGATGCGCTCGCGCGCGAGTCGCTGGTACTCGGCGACGGAGGCCGTGACGGTCACGTCCCAGATGTCCAGAAGATGGTGCGGGACGTCGTCGCGCTCCTCGGGCGTCAGTTTCGCGGTGCCGATGTCCATCCCTCGGTAGAGCTGCATGGAGTCGGCGTTGACGACCTCGCCGCCGAGACGTCGGGCCAGGAAAACGCCCAGATCGGACTTTCCGGCCGCGGTCGGTCCGACGACGGCGATGACGCGGGGGGCGGGGGGTGCGCTGCTCACCGCCCCAGTCTCGCAAACGTCAGGGCATGGACTCGAACGAGTTACGTGACGGCACGCGTGCGGGGTCGTTGCCTGTTGCGAGGTTTTCGCCGCCGGTTTCGGGAGGCGGCGTCCCGGGCGACGCAAACGGACGCACCGGGCAACGCGGGATTCCCCCCGCACGAGTAGCGTATGGAGTGGATATGGGCGTTTTCGCACGACTTCTCCGGAGGTCAACGGCTGCGGAGGAGGCGTCAACCGCCGAGGCAGAGGCCGCCACGCTGACGGCCGAACCCGAGGCGGAGAAGGCGGCAGAGGCGAAGGAGCCGGTCGAGGCGGACGCCACGGCCGGGACCGACGCCGGGGACACGGCAGAGCCGACGGCGACGGAGGCCGTCGAGGCCGGTGCCGCCGAAGGCGTCGACATCCCCAAGCAGCAGTCCGCCGAGGAGGCGGCCGACAGTGAGGCCGGCGAGGGCGCCCGCACGTAACTGCCCCGCGCGGGAAGGTGAACGATGGGTCTCCTGGACAATTTGAAAGCCAAGCTCAGCCCGGCCAAGGACAAGGTCTCCGGCCTCGCACAGCAGCACGGGGACAAGGTCCAGCACGGTCTCGACAAGGCCGCGAAGGTCGTCGACGAAAAAACCAAGGGCAAGTACAGCGACAAGATCCAGACGGGCACGGGCAAGGCCAAGAACGCCATGGACCGACTCGCACACAAGGACGACGGAACGGGCGGCGGCGCGACCACGCCCCCGTCCACACCGCCGCCTGCTTCCTGAACGGCACACCGGCGGACGGCCGCAGGGCATGACGCCTGGCGGCCGTCCGCCGTTTCACACGCCCCGCACCGGCGTCACGACCAGGTCGCGACCACGTACCCCACGCCGTACGGCGCGTCGTCGTACAGCAGTCGGCCATCGAGGCCCGCCCCTTCGGCCGCGCCCGCGAGCACCTGCCAGGGGGCCCGCCCGGACACCTTGAGCTCGTACGCCAGGTCGGCGTCCAGCGCTTCGAGGGCCGCCACATCCGCCGCCCCCAGCGCACGCGCGACCTCCGCGTCGAAGGGCGCCGCGCGCTCGTCGAGGTAGCCGGGTGACTTGAGCGTGCGGCAGGCGCTGGCGTCTCCCATCACCAGCAGCGCCACGCGCTCGGCCCGCGCGGCGATTTCCCTTCCGACTTCAATACACCGCTCGGCGGCCAGAGGTTCCCCCACGCCGAGTCCCTCGATCGGGGCGTCCGCCCGACCGGTGCGTTCCAGCAGCCACGCGGCCACGGCGAGGGAGGGCGGAAGCTCACGCCCGGACACCGCGCCCTGGTCTGCGCTCTGATCCGCGCCCAGCCTGACGTCGAGCTCCACGCCGAAGCCGCGGAAAGACCCCGTCGTGCCCTCCGGATGCGTACCGCGCCCGCTCTGCTCGGCGGGTCCGAGGACCACCAGCAGATCGGGCCGGGCGGCGGCGAGCACCCCGAGCGCGTCCGTGCACGCGGTCCGGGCCGTGTCCAGCTCGGGCGCGGCGCCCGCGGCGACCTCGGGCACGAGGAGCGGCGGACACGGACAGACGGCGGCGGCGACAAGCATGATCGGCAGCCTACTGCGGTCCCTGGGAGAGCCGAGGGCGGCATCGCCGGATCACGGGGACTCCGTACTCCACACCCGCTCCGCGAGGTAGTACCGCAGACGGTATTTCCCCAGGCTGCCCTTGACCTCCACGTAGTACGTGTCGTCGTCCACCCGGAACACCTCGCGGCGGCGCTGTTGCAGTCGTTCGGCGAACTTGTGCGCACATGCCGTCTCGTACAGCCTGCTGCGGGCCTCCTCCCGGGTGCCCTCGAAACGCTCGATCCCCCGGAGCCTGTCCACGTGCTCCTCGACGATCACCCAATGCCCCATGCGTCCCCCCGTCCGATCCGGTCAGTCGACGGCGCAGCCTCCGGTGACCGCGGGCAGCGGTTCCGGAACGCCGATCTTCGGCAGCCCCAGCAGCACGCCCGCCGGCTTCGCCGCCTCGGCGGCGTTCCGCTTCTCCCAGGCGTCGCCCGCGCGCGTGCGGCGGACCTTCAGGACCTCGCCCTCGGCAAGGAGGTGGTGCGGGGCGGCGTAAGTGATCTCGACCGTGACGACGTCGCCGGGGCGGACCTCGTCGTCCGGCTTGGTGAAGTGGACGAGGCGGTTGTCGGGGGCACGGCCGGAGAGGCGGTGGGTGGTGCCGTCCTTGCGGCCCTCGCCCTCGGCGACCATGAGGTCGAGGGTGCGGCCGACCTGCTTCTTGTTCTCCTCCCAGGAGATCTCCTCCTGGAGGGCGACGAGACGCTCGTAGCGCGCCTGCACGACCTCCTTGGGGATCTGCCCGTCCATGGTCGCCGCGGGGGTTCCGGGGCGCTTGGAGTACTGGAAGGTGAAGGCGTTCGTGAAGCGGGCCTCGCGGACCGCGTGCATGGTCTGCTCGAAGTCCTCCTCGGTCTCGCCGGGGAAGCCCACGATGATGTCGGTCGAGATCGCGGCGTCCGGCATGGCGGCACGCACCTTCTCGATGATCCCGAGGAAACGCTCCTGCCGGTACGAGCGGCGCATCGCCTTCAGGATCGTGTCCGAGCCGGACTGCATCGGCATGTGGAGCTGCGGCATCACGTTCGGCGTCTCGGCCATGGCCGCGATCACGTCGTCGGTGAAGTCGCGCGGGTGCGGGGACGTGAAGCGGACGCGCTCCAGGCCCTCGATCTTCCCGCAGGCCCGCAGCAGCTTGCTGAACGCCTCGCGGTCGCCGATGTCGGAGCCGTACGCGTTGACGTTCTGCCCGAGCAGCGTGATCTCGGAGACGCCCTCGCCGACCAGAGCCTCGATCTCGGCGAGGATGTCGCCGGTACGGCGGTCCTTCTCCTTGCCGCGCAGCGCCGGGACGATGCAGAAGGTGCAGGTGTTGTTGCAGCCGACGGAGATCGACACCCACGCCGCGTACGCGCTCTCGCGCCGGGTGGGCAGCGTGGACGGGAACGCCTCGAGGGACTCGGCGATCTCGACCTGCGCCTCCTCCTGGACGCGCGCGCGTTCCAGCAGGACGGGCAGCTTACCGATGTTGTGCGTGCCGAAGACGACGTCCACCCAAGGCGCCTTCTTCACGATGGTGTCGCGGTCCTTCTGCGCCAGGCAGCCGCCGACCGCGATCTGCATGCCGGGGCGCTTGGTCTTCATGGGGGCGAGGCGGCCGAGGTTGCCGTACAGCCTGTTGTCGGCGTTCTCCCGCACCGCGCAGGTGTTGAAGACGACGACGTCCGCGTCGCCGTCGGAACCCTCCGGCGCCTTCACGTAACCGGCGTCTTCGAGCAGCCCGGACAATCGCTCGGAATCGTGGACGTTCATCTGGCACCCGTAGGTGCGCACTTCGTAGGTCTTGGAAGAGGAGACGTCCACTGCCTGGCTCCGGTCGATGCTGCTCATGTGACAAGGGTAGGCGGTGCCGGCAGCGGCTTCGGTCGCCCTGTGGACAACCGGGGTCTCAGGGCTCTATCAGCCCGGCCCGTATCGCGTACCGCGTGAGTTCCAGGCGATCCCTCATGCCCAGCTTCTGCAGCAGGTTCGCACGGTGGCGTTCGACCGTCTTCGCGCTGATGAACAGCATCTCGCCGATCTCCTTGGACGTGTGCCCCTCGGCGACGAGCTTGAGGATCTCCTCCTCGCGTTCGGTGACGGCCCGCTCGGGCAGGGAGTCGCCGCGGTGGAGACGGTCCAGGTAGGAGCGGACGAGGGCGCGTTCGGCGCCCGGGTAGACGAACGGCCGGTCGCGGACGGCCGCCCGGCACGCCTCGACCAGATCGCGGTCGGCGACGGACTTGAGGACGTAGCCGCTGGCCCCGGCTTTGAGGGCCTCGAAGAAGTACTGCTCGTTGTCGTACATGGTCAGGATGAGAATGCGCAGGTCGGGCAGGCGGCGGGAGAGCTCGCGGGCCGCCTGGAGGCCTGTCATCCGGGGCATGGCGATGTCCAGGACGGCCAGATCGACGTCACGCGCGCGTGCCAGCTCGACGGCCTCCGCCCCGTCACCGGCCTCGGCGACGACCGTGAGATCGTCCTCGCCGTCGAGGATGAGGCGGACTCCGCGTCGTACGAGGGTGTGGTCGTCGGCGAGCAGCACGCGGACCGGGGTGCGGGGGGTGTGGGGAGTCATCGGCGCCCTCCGACGCGCAGGCGCACGTCCGTGCCCCCGCCGGGCGCCCCGGCGAGCGTGAGCTCCGCTCCTATCAGCAGCGCCCGCTCGCGCATGCCCCGTATGCCCGCCCCTTCCGTGGCCTCGCCCAGGCCCCTGCCGTTGTCGCGGACGAGCAGCTCGACACCGCCGTCGATCTGCTGGAGGCGGACCTCGGCGTGGGCGGCGGCGGCGTGCCGGGCGGTGTTGGTGAGGCCCTCCTGGGCCACCCGGTAGAGCACGAGTTCCGATTCCTCGGTCAGGGGCGGCAGTCCGCCGGGGACGTGGTGGCGCACGGTCAGACCGTGGGCGCTGAACTCACCGGCGAGCGAGCGCAGCGCGCTGGCCAGGCCGAGTTCCTCCAGGACACCGGGGCGCAGCCGACGGGCGATGAAACGGATCTCGTCGAGCCCCGCGCGCGTGGCCTCCTGGGCCTGGGCCACCTCCTCGCGCAGCCCCTCGGGGGCCCGGTCGGCGACCCTCTTGAGCTGGAGGAGGACCGCGGTCAGTGTCTGGCCGACCTCGTCGTGCAGCTCACGCGCGATCCGGTGGCGCTCCCGCTCCTGCGCGGACAGCGCACGGCCCGCCCCGGCGGCGCGCTCGGCCTCCAGCCGGTCGAGCATCGTGTTGTACGTCGTGATGAGCTCGGCCGCTTCGGCGGGACCGGCGACGTCGGCACGGGCGCCGGGCCGCAGCAGGTCAGCGGTGGACATGGCCCGGCCGAGCCGCTTGAGCGGGGCGAGGCCCACCCTCAGGACCAGGGCGTTGGCGACCAGCAGCAGGGCGAGGCCGACGAGGACGACCAGTGCCTCGGCCTGTCTGATCGGGGTCGACACGGTGACCGGGCCCAGCAGCAGCGCGGCGGCCACGACCAGGCCGGCGGCGTTGAGCGAGAAGATGCGCCAGAACAGTGACACGTGCGTGTTCTCGCCTTCCTCGCCCCTGTCGCATGGCCCTTCCGTGACCAGCTTCGCCGCCCGGCGCCGGTCGCGCATATCCGTGGCAACACCCATGTCGCCACGGTACGGGCCGATGGCAGCATGCGGACTCGGCACCCACGATCACGCTTGGTACATAGGCTCAGCACAAGAGGAGAAACGTGTCTGCACCGCGCCTGAGGGCGACGCCGCTGCCGGGGATCGGGGTCCAGTACGACCTCGTGACGCGCGAACACCGCCATCTGTCCGTGGTGGCGCACCGCGACGGTGCCCGGACGGTGAGCCTGTACCGGACCGACGACCCCGACTCCTGTGCCCAGTCGCTGCGGCTGACCGGTGCGGAGGCGGGCTCGCTGATCGACGCGCTGATGCCGTCCCACCACAGCGCGAGCCTGCTCTACACCACGGATCTGGGGCTGGTCGCCGAGCGGATCGAGGTGGCCGCGACCTCACGCTGGAACGGGCGGGTGCTGGGCGAGACCCGGATGCGCACCGACACGGGCGCGTCCATCGTGGCGGTGCTGCGCCGGGCCGAGGCGATTCCCTCGCCGGCGCCGGACTTCCGGCTGGTGGGCGGGGACACGCTGATCGTCGTCGGTACGCGTGAGGGCGTCGACGCCGCCGCGGCGATACTCGGGCGGGAGTGAACGGGTGCACTCCGCGGTCCTGCTCATCGAGTTCGGTTCCATCATTCTCGGCCTCGGCCTGCTCGGCCGGTTCGCCGCCAGGTTCCGGCTCTCCCCCATCCCGCTCTACCTCCTCGCCGGTCTCGCCTTCGGGGAGGGCGGGCTGCTGCCGCTGGGCGCGAGCGAGGAGTTCGTCTCCATCGGCGCCGAGATCGGCGTCATCCTGCTGCTGTTGATGCTCGGCCTGGAGTACTCGGCGGGCGATCTCGTCACCAACCTCAAGGCGCACTACCCGTCCGGGCTGGTCGACTGTGCGCTGAACGCCGTACCGGGTGCGGCGACCGCGCTGCTGCTGGGCTGGGGCCTGGTGGCCGCCGTGGTCCTCGCGGGCGTCACCTGGATCTCGTCGTCCGGTGTCATAGCGAAGGTGCTCGGCGATCTGGGCCGGGTGGGCAACCGGGAGACGCCGGTGATCCTCAGCGTGCTGGTCCTGGAGGACCTGGCGATGGCGGTCTACCTGCCCATCGTCACCGCGCTGGTGGCCGGAGCCGGACTGCTGGCCGGGAGCGTGACGCTGGCGATCGCGCTGGGCGCGGCGGGGCTGGTGCTGTTCGTGGCGGTGCGCTACGGGCGGCTGATCTCGCGGTTCGTGTCGAGCGACGATCCGGAGAAGCTGCTCCTCGTGGTGCTGGGGCTGACGATCCTGGTCGCGGGCGTGGCCCAGCAGCTGCAGGTGTCGGCGGCGGTCGGCGCCTTCCTGGTCGGCATCGCGCTGTCCGGGGAGGTCGCGGAGGGGGCGCACACGCTGCTGAGCCCGCTGCGGGACCTGTTCGCCGCCGTGTTCTTCGTCTTCTTCGGGCTGCACACCGACCCGGCGAGCATCCCGCCCGTACTGCTGCCTGCCCTGGCGCTGGCCGTGCTCACCGCGGCGACGAAGATCGCCACGGGCTACTGGGCCGCCCGGCGGGCGGGGATCTCCGTCAAGGGCCGCTGGCGTACGGGCGGCGCACTGGTCGCTCGCGGCGAGTTCTCGATCGTCATCGCCGGCCTCGCGGTGAGCGCCGGCATCGAACCGTCGCTGGGCCCGCTGGCCACGGCGTACGTCCTGATCCTGGTCGTCCTGGGCCCACTGACCGCGCGCTACACCGAGCCGCTGGTGTCCTGGTGGACACGACGCTCCGAGGAGCGTCGGACGGTTCGGGAGGACGCGTCGACGGTGGCGGAGGCATCGGTGGCGGACTGAGGTACGGCGTTGGGCGCATGACATCAGCCCCCTGTCGGGTGCATGGCATCAGCCCCATCCGCCCGACAAGCCCCCGCCCCGCCCCTGCCCCCGGCCTCTCAGGCAACCCCCTCCGGCGCCCACCCTTGTCTCCGCAGCACGCCCGACACATCCGGTGCCTCGTAGTGCTCACCCTTGAGGACCTTGCCGTCGGCCCGGCGGGCGACATGGCCGTCGGGACCCAGCTTGGTCATGTTGGAACGGTGGATCTCGGCGATCACCGCGTCGAGGTCGATGCCATGGACGAGGGCCGTGCCATAGGCGATGTAGACCACGTCGGCGAGTTCGTGCGCCAGCCGGTCGAGCGGGCCCTCGACGGCCACCTCGGCCACCTCGGCGGCCTCTTCCGCGAGCAGCTCGCCGCGGTGGGCGGCCAGCTCGGGGGACACCGCGGTCGGCGTACTGCGGGCGTCCAGCCCGAAGGCAAGGTGGAACTGACGGACCAGGTCGGCGGGCGATGAGCTCATACGGCGACTCTATCGATCACCACTGACAGTCCGGCGGGCTCTGCCGACCCTGACGGCTTTCACCGGCCTCGCCCTACGTCACCGGCACTCCGCCCACCACCACCGATCACGGTCGACGGCCACCGCCGACCTCACGCCACCCGTCCGCCCCGCCCGGCGACCCCCACGGACGCCCCCTGTGACCCCTGCCCTGGTCAGCACCGCGTCCCTGCTGGCAGGATCGCGCGCATGTCCAAGGTGTTCCCCCGTATGAGCAGGAGCCGGGCGCTGCAGGGTGCGGCCGCCGGTTTCGTGGTCTTCGGGCTGCTGCTGTGGTGGCTGCTGCCGGGCGAGGAGCCGCCGGGCGGGACGATCTCCTTCGCCACCGGCTCGCGCGGCGGGGTGTACGAGGAGTACGGCAAGGACCTGAGCGACGAGTTCGCCAAGGACATGCCGGACCTCAAGGTGGACCTGGAGACCAGCGACGGGTCGCAGGACAACGTCGCGCGCGTGGCGTCCGGCGAGGCCGACTTCGCCATCGCGGCGGCCGACGCGGTGGAGTCGTTCGCGATCGACCATCCGGTCGAGGCCGCCCGACTGCGCGGTGTCGCCCGCCTGTACGACGACTACGTACAGCTCGTCGTCCCGCGGAACTCGGACATCGACTCCGTGGCCGACCTGAAGGGCAAGCGGGTCGCCATAGGGCTGCAGACGTCGGGCGTGCGGCTGATCGCCACCCGGGTGCTCAATGCGGAGGGCATCGACCCGGCCAAGGACATCAAGCCGTTCTCGTACGGCATCAAGGACGTCGACCAGCTCGGGCACACCATCGACGCGTTCTTCTGGTCGGGCGGACTGCCGACGAACGGACTGAAGGCGCTCGCCGAGACGTCCTCGTTCAAGTTCGTCCCGATCAAGGCCGACTTCGTCGCCAAACTCCACACCCAGAGCGCCGCCAACCGCTACTACCGGCCCACCAACATCCCGGAGGCGGCCTACGACGGCCAGGACGCGTACGCCGTGCCGACGATCGCCGTGTCCAACCTGCTGATCACCCGCGAGGACCTGGACCCGCGACTCACCGAGTGGCTGACCCGGACCGTGATCCGCAGCCGGGACTACATCGGCGGCAAGGTGCACTCCGCACAGCTGGTCGACCTGCGCACCGCCATCTACACCTCCCCGCTGCCGCTGCACGAGGGCGCACGGCGCTACTACCGCTCCGTCAAGCCGTAGCGGCGCTGCGGGGCACCGTCACCGTCACCTTCAGGCCGTGCGGTTCGTGATGGTCGTACGAGATCGTGCCGCCGCCCGCGTGCAGCAAGGTCCGCGAGATGGACAGACCGAGGCCTGAGCCCTTGATGTTCTGGTGGCGGTTGCTGCGCCAGAAGCGGTCGCCGATGCGGGCGAGTTCCTCGGCGGTCAGACCGGGACCGTTGTCGGTGACGACGACGGTCGCCGTCTCGCCGTTGGAGGAGACCGTCACCTCGACGCATTCGTCCTCGGGCGTGAACTTGACCGCGTTGTCGATGACCGCGTCCAGCGCGCTGGACAGGGTGACCGGGTCGGCCCAGCCAGTGGTGGGCGGGCAGTCACCCACCAGGCGTACGCCCTTGACCTCGGCGGTCGGCGCCCAGGCCGCCACGCGCTCGGCGGCCAGCGCGCCGATGTCGGTGATGCGCAGATGCGCGTCCGTGTGCTCGGCCAGGGCCAGGTCCAGCAGGTCGTCCAGGACCTGGGCGAGACGCTTGCCCTCCGTCTGGACCGAGGCGATCTCCTTGTTGCCCTCCGGGAGTTCGAAGGCGAGCAGTTCGATGCGCAGCAACAGCGCGGCGAGGGGGTTGCGCAGCTGGTGCGAGGCGTCGGCGACGAAGGCGCGCTGCTGCTCCAGGACGTCCTCGACGTTGTCCGCCATCTCGTTGAACGACAGGGCCAGGCGCTGGAGTTCCGGCGGTCCGCCGGCGGCCGCGACCCTGGACTTCAGGCGGCCGCTCGCGATGGCGTGCGTGGTGGCGTCGAGGACACGCACCGGCCTGAGGACCCATCCGGTCAGCCGCAGGGCGGCGCCGACGGCCACCAGCATCGCGGCCATCAGGCCCGCGCCGATGACCAGCCAGCCGTGCAGAATGCGCGAACGCATCTCCCCCGTGGGCGAGTCGGTGACGACGACCGCGATGACGTCACCGTCCCGGATGACCGGGGAGGCGACCACGAGCCGCCCCTGTTGCCAGGGAAAGACCTGCGGTGGATCCTCGCTGCGCCGGCTGAGCAGCGCCTCGTCGAACGCGGTCCGCACCTCGCCCGCCTCGGGGATGAACAAGGTCATGGGAGCGTTGGCCATGATGTTCTTGTTCTGGTAGAAGACGCCGACGCGGATGCGGTAGACCTCGTAGTAGCTGTCGAGTTCGCTCTGCAGCGTCTTCTGGCGCTCGCCGCCCTCGCCGGTGACGTACTGGGCGAGGGCCGCGAAGTGCGCGGTGTCGTCGATCCGGTCGACGACCACTTTCTGCTGCTGGGCCGCGGCCACGCTGAAGCCGAGCGGGATGCCCAGCGCCAGCAGCACGGCCGCCATCAGGACGATCAGCAGCGGGAGGAGTCGTGTGCGCACCCGGGCCCGCTACGAGGACGGGGCGACGAGCCGGTAGCCGACGCCGCGTACGGTCTCGATGAGGGCCGGCATGCGCAGCTTGGCGCGCAGGGAGGCGACGTGGACCTCCAGAGTGCGCCCGGTCCCCTCCCAACTGGTGCGCCACACCTCGCTGATGATCTGCTCCCGGCGGAAGACGACTCCGGGGCGCTGGGCCAGCAGGGCGAGCAAGTCGAACTCCTTGCGGGTCAGTTGGACGACCGAACCGTCCACACTGACCTGACGGGTCGGCAGCTCGATACGGACCGGGCCGAGGTGCAACGCGGCCTCGGCTTCGGCGGCGGGGTCCTCGTGGGCGGTGCGACGGCTGACGGCGTGGATCCGGGCGAGCAGCTCTCCGGTGTCGTACGGCTTCACCACGTAGTCGTCCGCGCCGAGGTTGAGGCCGTGGATGCGGGAACGGACGTCGGAGCGGGCGGTGACCATGATCACCGGGGTGCTGGTGCGCTTGCGGATCTTGCCGCAGACCTCGTATCCGTCCTGGTCCGGAAGGCCCAGGTCGAGGAGGACGACTCCGAAGCCGGCGCCTTCCGGGACGAGTGCCTGAAGGGCTTCCTCGCCACTGCGCGCGTGGGTGACGTCGAAACCGTGCCGCGCCAGAACCGCGGACAGAGCGGCGGCGACGTGATTGTCGTCCTCTACGAGGAGCAGTCTCATCCGGGCCTCCTTCGGTTCATCGGCCGTACGATCTAAATGAGGCAAAAGTACGATTCAGGTGTGTACAAAAACGCGTGCACACGCGCGCGTGCACCTTGTGAAGTCACGCCGATGGAAGAGGACGACGTCAAGTGGGTTCCGGTTGCGAGCCGCTTCCGTTACCCGGCCGATATGCGCCCTGCTCATAACTGCTACGACACGTGTCCGGTTGCTATCGGATCGTGATGCTCAGATTCCCCTCAAAGGTAATGACGCAGGTCGCATGGGGTCACTACTGTCCTCCGAAACCGAGGAGGACGGAGCCCGATAGCGATGACCGAAGTATCGGTGGCCAAGGAAGATGTGGCCGCGACCGGCGAACTGGTCGTCCTGAAGAGCGTCAACAAGCACTTTGGCGCGTTGCATGTTCTCCAGGACATCGATCTCACGATCGCCCGCGGCGAGGTCGTCGTGGTCATCGGACCCTCCGGGTCCGGGAAGTCCACGCTGTGCCGAACCATCAACCGCCTGGAGACGATCGACTCCGGCACGATCGCCATCGACGGCAAGCCCCTGCCCGCGGAGGGCAAGGAGCTGGCCCGGCTGCGCGCCGACGTCGGGATGGTCTTCCAGTCCTTCAACCTCTTCGCGCACAAGACCGTGCTCGAGAACGTGATGCTCGGCCAGATCAAGGTCCGCAAGGCGGACAAGAAGAAGGCCGAGGAGAAAGCCCGCGCCCTGCTCGACCGGGTAGGCGTGACGAGCCAGGCGGACAAGTACCCCGCACAGCTCTCCGGCGGCCAGCAGCAGCGTGTCGCCATCGCCCGTGCCCTGGCCATGGACCCCAAGGTCATGCTCTTCGACGAGCCCACCTCGGCGCTCGACCCCGAGATGATCAACGAGGTCCTCGAGGTCATGCAGCAGCTCGCCCGGGACGGCATGACCATGATCGTCGTCACCCACGAGATGGGATTCGCCCGTTCGGCCGCGAACCGGGTGGTGTTCATGGCGGACGGTCGCATCGTCGAGGAGGCTGTGCCGGACCAGTTCTTCAGCGCCCCGCGCAGCGACCGCGCCAAGGACTTCCTGTCCAAGATCCTGCACCACTGACAGCGCGTCACGACCGCGTCACCCGCCTCGACGGCTCGCATCTCTCATCACACAAAGGATGTTCACCATGAAGCTCCGCAAGGTCACCGCCGCGGCCGCCGCTGCGCTGGTCCTCTCCCTGACCGCGACCGCGTGCGGTGGGGACGACGGCGACAGCGACAGCACCGACTCGGGCTCCAGCGGCGGCGGCAAGATCAAGATCGGCATCAAGTACGACCAGCCCGGTCTGGGCCTCAAGGAGCCCGACGGTTCCTTCTCCGGCTTCGACGTGGACGTCGCGACGTACGTGGCCAAGGAACTTGGCTACAAGCCGGACCAGATCGAGTTCGTGGAGACGAAGAGCGCCGACCGTGAGAACGCGCTCGCCCGTGGTGACGTCAAGTTCATCGCCGCCACCTACTCGATCAACGACGAGCGCAAGCAGAAGGTCGACTTCGCCGGCCCGTACCTGCTGGCCCACCAGGACCTGCTGGTCAAGTCGGACTCGGACATCACCGAGGCCACCGACCTCAACGGCAAGAACCTGTGTTCGGTGACCGGCTCCACGTCGGCGCAGAACGTCAAGGACGACTTCGCCCCGAAGGCCAACCTGAAGACGGTCAGCGGCTACTCCGAGTGCATCTCAGGTCTGCAGAGCGGCACCGTGGACGCGCTCACCACGGACGACTCGATCCTCGCGGGCTTCGCCGCGCAGGAGCAGTACAAGGGCAAGTTCAAGCTCGCCGGCCTCAAGCTGAGCAACGAGAACTACGGCATCGGTGTGAAGAAGGGTGACACCGCGACCGTGGACAAGATCAACAAGGCCCTCGAGAAGATGGTCGCCGACAAGGCCTGGGACAAGGCGGTCCAGGACAACTTCGGCCCGGCCGACTACAAGAACGAGCCCGCCCCGAAGATCGGCGTGATCGTCAAGTAACACCGGGATCCACTGGCGCGCCGCCGCCCGCCGCGATCAGGGCGGCGGCGCGCCGCGCCCCTCCACGTACCCCAGACACCCGGAAGCGCGGGAGATCGTGTTCGACTTTCTTGATGGTTACGACGTCCTAGCGGCGTTCTGGATGACGGTGAAACTCACCGCCATCTCCGCCCTCGGCTCCCTGATCTGGGGCACCCTGCTGGCCGCGATGCGGGTCAGCCCGGTCCCGCTGATGCGCGGGTTCGGCACCGCCTACGTGAACATCGTCCGGAACACCCCCCTGACGGTCATCATCGTCTTCACGTCGCTCGGCCTCGCCGACACCTTCGGCGTGACCATGGGCTCCAAGGACTTCGCCGTCCAGGGCTTCCGGCTGGCGATCCTCGGCTTCATCGTCTACACGGCGGCCTTCGTCTGCGAGGCGATCCGCTCCGGTATCAACACCGTCCCCGTGGGGCAGGCCGAGGCGGCACGCGCCATCGGGCTGAACTTCAGCCAGGTCCTGCGGCTCATCGTGCTGCCGCAGGCCTTCCGTGCGGTCATCGGCCCGCTGGCCAACGTACTGATCGCCCTCACCAAGAACACGACCGTGGCGGCCGCGATCGGCGTGGCCGAGGCCGCCGCACTGATGAAGACGATGATCGAGAACGAAGCCCAGACGCTCGCCATCGGCGCCGTCTTCGCCCTCGGATTCGTCGTCCTGACCCTGCCGACCGGCCTCTTCCTCGGATGGCTGAGCAAGCGACTGGCGGTGAAGCGATGAGCTCCGTTCTGTACGACACCCCCGGACCCCGCGCCAAACGGCGCAACGTCCTCATCTCGGTGGTCTTCTTCCTCCTGCTCGCCCTCCTCCTGTGGTGGGTCTGGCAGGTCATGGACGACAAGAACCAGCTCGACTGGGACCTCTGGGAGCCATTCACCACCGAACAGGCCTGGACGACATATCTGTTGCCAGGACTCGCCAACACCCTGAAGGCCGCGGCCCTCGCCATGGTGATCGCCCTCCCGCTGGGCGCGGTCTTCGGCATCGCCCGCCTCTCCGACCACCGCTGGGTGCGTGGTGTGGCCGGAACCGTGGTGGAGTTCTTCCGGGCCATCCCGGTGCTGCTGCTGATGCTGTTCGCCAACGAGCTCTACGTCCGCTCCACGGACATCAGCAGCGAGCAGCGGCCGCTGTACGCGGTCGTCACCGGCCTGGTGCTCTACAACGCCTCCGTCCTCGCCGAGATCGTCCGGGCCGGCATCCTCTCCCTGCCCAAGGGCCAGACGGAAGCGGCCTACGCGGTCGGCCTGCGCAAGGGCCAGACGATGTCCAGCATCCTGCTGCCGCAGGCCGTCACCGCGATGCTGCCGGCCATCGTCAGCCAGCTCGTCGTCATCGTGAAGGACACCGCCCTGGGCGGCGTGATGCTCAACTTCACCGAGCTCCTCAACTCGCGCCAGACGCTGGCGGCCAACTACGCCAACGTCATCCCCAGCTTCATCGTCGTCGCGATCATCTTCATCGTCCTGAACTTCCTCCTCACCAGCTTCGCAAGCTGGCTGGAGAAGCGGCTGCGGCGCAGCAAGAAGAGCACGGGCGCGGTTCTCGGTGCCGAGGACATGGAGGAGATGAACCCCGCCGGGATCGGCGGCACCTTCGGGACCGGTGGTGAGGGCGGTGGCCCAGGTGGCTTCACCTTCACCAAGAAACCTTGATGATCCTTTCCATCGGACCTTGATGATCTGATGAACAGTCAAGTCACTTGAAGGACACGGGCACACCGCCGTGACCAGTGCGGAGGCAGTGGCATGATCGCCACTGCCTCCGTCACTTGACGCAAGCACCGGCAATGGGTTGCATACGTTCTGTGATCGCGCACCCTGCTCCAACCTCCTGTTCACATACGTCTCTCGGGACACCCTCGCGGGCAGGGGGCGCCGCGTCGTGGACCCGGTGATCATCGTCGGAGCGGGGCCTGTCGGGCTCACGCTCGCCCTTGCGCTGGCCCGTCAGGACGTGCCGTCCGTGGTCCTCGACGAGGGTCCCGGCAAGGACGAACCGCGTCCCGCCCGCACCGTCGTCCTGCGCGAGGACACCGCCGCCCTGATGGAGCGCCTGACCGGCGTCCCGCTCTCCGAGGCCGGCTGCCGCTGGGCCGGATGGCGGTCGTTGCGCCGCAAGCAGGTGATGCGCGAGGTCACTTTCGACGACGTCGAGCCGGCACCGCTGCACATCGCCCAGCATGTGCTGACCGGCGCCCTGCGCGAGGCCTGCGCCGAGGAGCGGCTGGTCAAGGTCTCCGTGGACAGCCGTCTCGACACCGTCGAGCAGGAGCCCTCCGGCGTCACCGCCCACACCCGCGGCCCCAAGGGCACGTGGTGGCGCGGCAGTTACCTGGTCGGCTGCGACGGCCCCCGCTCGACGGTCCGCAAACTCCTCGACATCCGTTTTCCCGGCCGTACGGCGGTGGAACGCCACGCCGTCGCCGCGCTGCGCACGGAACTTCCGTGGGAGGACGAGGCGTTGCTCCATCGGATGCCTCCGTGGCGGACGTCCGGACCCTCGGCCGGGGAGGTCACCGGACGGCCCCTCCCGGACGGCGCCTGGCGCCTCGACTGGCTGCTGCCGCCCGGCAAGGAGCTGGTCACACCCGAGCTCCTGGTGGCCCGCGTCCGGGAGACCCTCGCCGGCTGGACGGGCGGCCCGACACCGCCGTACGAACTCCTCGACACCGGCGTGCACACCGTGCACCACCGTCTCGCGCGCCGCTGGCGGGTCGGGCGGGTGTTCCTCGCCGGGGACGCGGCGCATCTGCTCGGCGCGCTCGGCACGCAGGGGCTCGACGAGGGGCTCAGGGACGCCGACAACCTCGCCTGGAAGCTGGCCCTGGCCTGGCATCACGGGCCGCACGAGGCGCTGCTCGACAGCTACCAGGCCGAGCGGCGCGCGGTCGTCGCCGCCCGACTGCGCGCCGCCGACCAGGCCCTGCCGCTGGTGCGCGGCGGCGGAGGGCTGCGGGCCGTCGTCCCGGGTTCCGCGCGGGGCCACGATGCGCTGCTCACTGACGGTCACCTGGGGCGCGGGGCGCTCGGTGCGCCGGGGGCGTACGCCACCTCGCCGCTCGCGCCGCGGCATCTGGAGGCGGAGGTCCTGGTGGACACCGCGCCGGGGGCGCCGGTCGCCGATGTCCGGGTCACCGCCGAGGACGGTTCCTTCGTAGGACTGCGGGACCGGCTCGGGCGTGGGGCGCTGCTCGTGGTGCTGATCGCGCCGGGCACCGGGGTGTGGGAGCGCAAGCACTGGGTGGGTGCCGGGCTCATGCCCCGCCTCGCGGCCGCGGTGACGGCGCTGCCGCATCCGGCCGAGCTGCTGGTCGCGGAGAGCTATCCGGGCGCGGCGGCCCACACGGTGCTGCTGGTACGGCCCGACGGTCACCTGGTGACCGCGCTGAACGGCGTGCGGCCGGCCGACCTGTACGCGGCCGCCGAGGCGACGCTGGGCGGGCCGGCGAAGACGGAGGCGGAGGCGGGAGCGGGGGCGCGCTGACGGCGCCGGGGAGCTCGTACGGGAGCGGAATCCGGCTCGCGCCGTCGGTACCGGACGGCTCGGGCCGCGGTCGTCGCGGGGTCGAGTCCGAATGGTGCGGAAGGCTCGGCCCGAGGTCACGGGCCGAGCCATACAGTCCGTGACTGCCGTACGCACCGTCACCGTGAGGTCCACATCGTGACAGTGAGTTGACCGGTCTGCACCGTCATGGTGTACTCCGGATCGTGACCGACACCTGTGTGCGCCTGTGGCGGAGGGTCCATATGGACCTCGTCCGCTATGCGGGCTGCGTGTGTCGCGTGTCCTGCTGAATTCGCCTCTCTCTTTTCCAGCGCGCGCCGCTTCGGTGCTGCCGCGCGCTTCCCGCGAACGCTCATCAGGACGGTGCCCGTGTCTGTCTCCCCTTCTGTGTCCGCCGTTTCCACGCCGACGCAGGCGGAACTCCTCGATTTCGTACGGCGGACCGCCGCCGACGCCGAGCTGATCTCCTCGCTCCCGCTCGACCCCGAGGGCCGCACCTGGGTGCGCCTGGAGGGGCCCGGCAGCAGCGAGGCCTGGCTGATCGGCTGGCCGCCCGGTACGGGCACCGGCTGGCACGACCACGCCGAGTCCGTCGGCGCCTTTGTCACGGCCTCCGGTGAGCTCAAGGAGAACTCGCTCACCGCCCGGCTCCCCGCGGACGGCTGGCAAACCCTGGAACTCACCGCGGACATCGACCGGGAGCGGCGGCTCGTGGCCGGCAAGGGGCGCTCCTTCGGACAGCACCACGTCCACGAGGTGCTCAACGAATCCACCGCCGAGCACGCGATCTCCGTCCACGCCTACTACCCGCCCCTGCCGCAGATCCGCCGCTACAGCCGCACCGGACAGGTGCTGCGCCTGGAGCACGTGGAGCGCCCGGAGGACTGGCAGTGAGCGGCTCGGGCACGCGGGAGGAGCAGCGGGTGGGCGGCCTTCGTGACGGCTCGGGCGAACTCCCGGTCGGCATCGACGAGTTGCTGGAGCGGGTCCGCGAGGGCTACGAGCGGATCGAGGCCCGGGAGGCGTACGACGCCGCCCGGCGCGGGGAGGCGCTGCTGGTCGACATCCGCTACGCCGCCCTGCGCGAACGGGACGGACTGGTTCCCGGCGCCCTCGTCGTCGAGCGCAACGAGCTGGAGTGGCGCCTCGACCCTCGGGGCAGCCATCGCGCCCCCGAGGCCACGAGTCACGATCTGCGCGTCGTGGTGATCTGCAACGAGGGTTACGCCTCCAGCCTGGCGGTCGAGTCACTGCATCGGCTGGGGCTGCGCCGGGCCACGGATCTGGTGGGCGGGTTCCAGGCGTGGAAGGCCTCGGGTCTGCCCGTGGCGTCGTAGGGGCGGGACCTCGGTCGATCTCGGGTTCGCAGTGGAGCGGGGCGGCGTCGGCGCTGCCTTTGGTGACGAGGCGGACCGGGATCGTGGCGACCGTGTCCCTGCCCTCGACGTCTTCGCCTCGCTGCAGGGCGAGGGCGTTGTCCACCGCCAACTCTCCGGTGCCCGTCGCCGAGTTGGCGACCATGGCCGCGAAGTGCCCGTCCTTCAGCGCGACCAGGCGACGAGGCCCTCCTCACTCACCCCTCGTGGCAGGCAATGTAAGGCGGCGCCGACTGAGCGGTGACGCCGAGGGACGGAAGCCGTGCGGGTCGGGCACCTGTGCCGACTCTCTGTCGGGGTTCCTTCGCGGCCCCGTGAAGTCTTCCGCGAGCCCAGCCCCGGCACGCTCCCTGGCCCCAGCTCCCCGCCAAGCTCAGCCTGCGGTTTCAGAACCCCTCGTCGAGGAACTCCGCGTCCTCGCCCTCCTCTTCGAGCGCCTGCCGGACCACCCTCAGGGCCATGCCCTCGGGGTACCCCTTGCGGGCGAGCATGCCCGCGAGGCGGCGCAGTCGCTTGTCGCGGTCGAGGCCACGTGTGGAGCGCAGCTTGCGGGCGACGAGGTCGCGCGCGGTCGCTTCCTCCTGCTCGGAGTCGAGCTGTGAGACGGCCGCGTCGATCAGTGTGGAGTCGACGCCCTTGGTGCGCAGCTCCTGGGCGAGGGCGCGCCGGGCCAGTCCCCGGCCGTGGTGCCGGGACTCCACCCAGGCTTCGGCGAACGCACTGTCGTTGATCAGCCCGACCTCCTCGAACCGCGACAGCACCTCCTGCGCCGCCTCGTCCGGGATCTCCTTCTTGCTCAGGGCGTCCGCGAGCTGTTTCCGCGTGCGCGGGGTCCCGGTGAGCAGGCGCAGACAGATAGCCCGTGCCCGCTCGACCGGGTCCCCTGAAGACTCCCCCTGCTCGGCCCTCGACGAGGAGGGAGCGCCTTCGTCCGCACCGGACGACTCCCCGCCGCGTCGCTGCCGACGCCCACGGGAACCGCCCTCGCCACGGGCCGCACGGCCCCCACGGGCGCCACCGCGCCCACGCCGGGAACCGCCGCCGGACGGCACCGCGCCGTCGCCCGGCTCCTCGTCGTACGGCGCGTCATGGCCGTACGGCTGCCCGGCACCGTAGACCCGGTCGTCGCCGTACGCTCCCCCGGTGCCGTACGACGCGGCGCGACCGTGTCCCCCGTTCGCACCGCGCCCCGCATCGTCCCCGTACGCATCGCCGCCCGGCCCGGAGAATCCCCCGTTGCCTGCCCCGCCCCGCTCGCGCGGAGCATCCTGGTGGGCGTACTCGGCCCAGTCGGTTCGTCGTGTCACGGGGTCAGCTCTTGGCAGTCGCGGCCTTGGGCTTGGCGGCCTTGGCCGCCGGAGCGGGCACCGTCTTCGCGGCGTCGTCCGACGAGGCGGTGACCGCGGCGTCAGCGCCCGGCTCGGCGGTCGGCTCCTGCGGCCGTACGCCGACGCCCAGCTTCTCCAGGATCTTCTTCTCGATCTCGTTGGCCAGGTCGGGGTTGTCCTTCAGGAAGTTGCGGGCGTTCTCCTTGCCCTGGCCGAGCTGGTCGCCCTCGTACGTGTACCAGGCGCCGGCCTTGCGGACGAAGCCGTGCTCCACACCCATGTCGATCAAGCCGCCCTCGCGGCTGATGCCGTGCCCGTAGAGGATGTCGAACTCGGCCTGCTTGAAGGGCGGCGCGACCTTGTTCTTGACGACCTTGACGCGGGTGCGGTTGCCGACCGCGTCCGTGCCGTCCTTCAGGGTCTCGATACGGCGGATGTCGAGTCGCACCGAGGCGTAGAACTTCAGCGCCCGGCCACCGGTCGTGGTCTCCGGGGAGCCGAACATCACGCCGATCTTCTCGCGGAGCTGGTTGATGAAGATCGCGGTGGTCTTGGACTGGTTGAGCGCACTGGTGATCTTCCGCAGGGCCTGGCTCATCAGACGGGCCTGCAGACCGACGTGGCTGTCACCCATCTCGCCCTCGATCTCCGCGCGCGGGACGAGTGCTGCGACGGAGTCGATGACGATGAGGTCGAGGGCGCCGGAGCGGACCAGCATGTCCACGATCTCCAGGGCCTGCTCGCCGTTGTCCGGCTGGGACAGGATCAGGTTGTCGATGTCGACGCCGAGCTTCTTCGCGTACTCGGGGTCGAGTGCGTGCTCCGCGTCCACGAAGGCGACCTGGCCGCCGGCCTTCTGTGCGTTCGCCACCGCGTGCAGCGTCAGCGTGGTCTTGCCGGAGGACTCCGGTCCGTACACCTCCACCACGCGGCCGCGCGGCAGGCCGCCGACGCCGAGGGCGACGTCGAGCGCGGTCGACCCGGTCGGGATGACCTCGATGGGCTCCATCGACCGCTCGCCCATGCGCATGACCGCGCCCTTGCCGAATTGCCGTTCAATCTGTGCGAGAGCGGCTTCCAGGGCCTTCTCGCGGTCGGTTCCTGCCATGGGTTCCACCCGATTTGCTTGAGTCGATCGCTTCACGTCAAAGACGCTAACGCCTGCCACTGACAATGGGCCCCGACGCCCGTCCGGCCTGTGGATAACTCGGTCACTTCTCCACCGAAACCGTGCTGAAACACCCGCCGCGCGCCTCACCGGAACTTCCATAAGAATGGATGTTCGATTTTCGTGTCAAGCGCACCACGCGGCACTTCCGGGCGGTATGTGTGGCGGCGTTGTGAAGCTAGCTCAGCAGGGCCGACCGCATGTCGTGGCAGCGGTCGATGAAGCGGCGGCGCGCCCAGAGGGCCCACCAGCAGAACCCCACCACCCCGATCGCGAGGACCAGCGGAAGGATCCACGCGCCGGCGCTCACTCCGAGAGTGAGTGTGCCGATCGCGATCAGACCCATGAAGCCCAGCCAGTACGGCAGCCACCGGCCTCCCCGCTCGACCCGGCCCAGTTCCTCCTCGATCAGCCGTCGCATGGTGGCCCGCTCCTCGGGCGCCTTCGGCACCTCACGGTGCCGGATCTTGCGGTTGAGCTCGGCGATTCCACGCGCGTCGGTGCCGGTGGCACGGCTGGCCCTGCGACGCTGTGCTGCCAGGAACCCAATGGCGATGGTGGTGCAGAGCGCGCCTTGAACCACCCACCAGACCGGGTTCTCATGCCGCCGGAACAGGGCGGTGAGCCCCACGAGCAGCGGGAAGATCAGGACCGCCTGCGCGGTGAGACTGTGGTCGAGCCAGCGCTTGAAGGCGCGCACGGCACATACCTCCTCGGAGTCCACGAAATACCCCTGTCGCTTCCGAATACCCCGCCGGGACGGGCCTATTGAGGGTTCTCCGGCGCCGCGCGGCCCGGTATGCCGCCCGAGGTTCCGGGCCGACGTGCTTCCCCCGTCGTACGACCGGTGCCTCCGGCCGTACGACGACGGGACGGGCTCGCTTCGCGAGCCTTGGGTCATGGAGACCACGAAGAGCGCCTACGAGCCCGTGAAGCCCGCCGAGGAAGGCACCATGCCGACACGCACTCCCGCCGTCACCGCCACCCTGGCCGCCCTGCTCCTGCTGGCCGCATCCATCGCAGGCCAGATCGCCGCCGGTGCGGACTACCCGGCCGTCCCGCCGGGCCTCGTCATCCCGCTGGTGGCGGCGGGACTGCTGTTCTGGCGCACCAGCCGCCGGACGGCCGGGCTCGCTCTCACGGTCGGCCTGTTCATCGGCGCGGGCGCATTCCTGACCCCGAACACCGGCGACCACCTCGCGTCGGGGGACACCGCGCTCATCATCTCGACCGGCGCCGAAATCATCGCTCTCGCCGGGCTGGTCGTCGCCGGGGCCGTCGCCACGCTGCGAAAGGCCACGAGGGTCTGACAGGCACGCCTCTCAGGAGGCGTCGTCCGTCGAGTCCCGCTCCCCGGGCCGCCTCGTCCACAGCGCACGCGCGCGCGTGAAGAGGTTGGAATCCGACAGGCGGTGACCGTGGACCCGGGGGTCGTCCGTGACGTCGTACCGCTTCACATACGCCCCCAGGAACGCCTGCAGCGTGGCGACCGCCGGAATGGCGATCAGCGCACCCACCGCACCGAGCAGGGCGGTACCGGCGATGACCGAGCCGAAGGCGACGGCAGGGTGGACGTCGACGGTCTTCGAGGTCAGCTTGGGCTGCAGCACGTAGTTCTCGAACTGCTGGTAGATCACGACAAAGATCAGCACCCACAGCGCGTACCAGGGATCGACCGTGAACGCGATCAGCATCGGCAGGGCGCCCGCGAGATACGTACCGATCGTCGGGATGAACTGCGAGACCAGCCCCACCCAGACGGCGAGCACGGGCGCGTTGGGCACCGCCAGGGCCTGGAGCAGGATGTAGTGCGCGACACCGGAGATCAGCGCCATCAGACCGCGTGAGTACAGATAGCCGCCGGTCTTGTTGACGGCGATCTCCCAGGCCCGCAGCACCTCCGCCTGCTTGGCGGGCGGCAGGACCGAGCAGAGCGCACGGCGCAGTCGCGGGCCGTCCGCGGCGAAGTAGAACGAGAACAGCGCGACCGTCAGCAGCTGGAAGAGCCCGCCGAGAACCTGGGCGGACACGTCCAGGACGCCGGTGGCGCTGTTCTGCACGTAGTTGCGCAGCCAGTCGGAGCGCAGCAGCCCCTCCTGCACGTCCACCCGCTTCAGGTCGGTGTGGAAGTGCGTGTTGATCCAGTTGATGACGGAGTCGATGTAGGCGGGGAAATCCTCGACGATCTTGATGATCTGGTTCGCCAGCATGGTGCCGAGCAGGGTCACGAAGCCCGCGGACACGATCAGCACGGCGAGGAAGACGAGGAAGGCGCCCAGCCCCCGGCGCACCCCGCGCGAGGCCATCCAGCTCACCGCCGGTTCGATGGCCAGAGCCAGGAAGAACGCGATGAGGACGTTGATCAGCAGCCCGGTGAGCTGGTGGAAGGCCCATGTGCCCAACTGGAAGGCGGCATAGAGGGCGAGCGTGAGCACCACGGCACGCGGGATCCAGCGTGGCATGCGCGAGTTCGCCCCGGTGGGTCCGTCGGCCAGGGGCCGGGTGGGCGGCGTCGTGCCGAACGGCGACGCGTGCTGGGGGACCTCGTCGGTCTCGTCGGTGGGTGCCACGGAGCAAGTTTCGCCCACGTGGCCGACAATGCGCTGCCCCCCTCCGATCTTAGTGACCGGTCAGCGCTGTTCTTGTGGCACGTTCATGACGCCGCACACCACACGCCACACGTCTTTGGCTTCCCAGCCACAGTCCAGCGCCTCGTACACCGTGCGCCCACCGAGCTCCGCCATGACGTGGTCACGCGCGAAGTTCTCGGCGGAGCCCGGACCGAAGTGCTCCGCCATCCGCTGCCAGAAGACCGTCAACCGCATGACACCAGTATCCCGCCCCTGAGAGTGGGCCTCGGCCGGGACCGCTTGCCGAGAACGCTTTCCGTCCTACGGTCTGACGCATGGCCGAAACAGGAGCTTCCCCACTCCCCCCGTCGCCCCCGGCGCACTCCCCGCTCTTCCGCGCCGAGCACTTCGTCTGGCTCACCGCGCGCGTGCTGGAACAGCGCCTCTTCGCGCACCACTTCCTGAACGGGAACGCCGACCCGGTGGAGACCGCGCTGGACGCCTACCGCAACGAGGACGGCGGATACGGCCACGCGCTGGAACCCGACCTGCGCGGCCCGGTCAGCCAGCCGCTGCACGCCGGTCACGCGCTGCGCGTCCTGGACGCCATCGGCCGCTGCGGCGGGCAGCGTGTGGAACGGGTGTGCCGCTATCTGACATCGGTCTCCAGCCCGGACGGCGCCCTGCCGGCGATCCGTCCCAGCCAGCGCGGCTATCCCGCGGCCCCGTTCATCCCGATCGTGGACGACCCGCCCAGCGAGCTCCTCGCCACCGGCCCGGTGGTGGGCCTGCTGCACCGCAACGAGGTGTGGCACGCCTGGCTGTTCCGGGCCACGGACTTCTGCTGGCACGCGGTCGAGTCCCTGCGGCAGTCGCACCCGTACGAGGTGCAGGCCGCCGTGGCCTTCCTGGACTCCGCTTCCGACCGTCCGCGCGCGGAGGCGGCCGCCGACCGGCTCGGGCGCCTGGTGCGCGAGCACCGTCTCGCGGCACTGGACCCGGAACACCTCGACTCCTACCCGGTGTCGCCCGGCTACGCCCCGGGCGAGCACCACTTCCCGCACGACTACGCGAGGACTCCGTACTCGCTCGCGCGCGCGTGGTTCACGGACGAGGAGATGGAGCACTCCCTGGACTTCCTCACGGGCGAACAGCAGGAGGACGGCGGCTGGCCGATCCGCTGGCGCCAGTGGGCCCCGAGTGCGGCCCTGGAGGCACGCCCCATAGTGACGATCGAGGCACTGCGCACCCTGAGGGCGTACGGCCGCTCGATCGGCTGATCTCCACGCGACGGCCGCCCGGTCGGCTGATCCTCACCCGATGGCCCGCACGCCCGCCGTCACCACCACGGCTGCCGCGACAACGAGCAGGAAGGGGGCGCGCAACACCAGCGCGAGCGCGGCCGCCGCAAGCCCCGCGACCCTGGCGTCCAGCACGAGGTCGCGCCCGTCGGCGAAGGTCTGCTGAGCCGTGAGCGCGGCAAGCAGGGCGACCGGCAGCAGAGCGGCGAGCCGCCTGACGAGAGGCCGCTCCAGGGCACCCGCGGGGACGAGCAGCCCGAGGAGCTTGACGGCGTAACAACCGAGCGCGGTGACACCGATCGCGATCCAGACGTTCACCGCTTCCCCCTACGACGTCCCTGAACCCACAGCACGAAGGGCGCCGCAAGAGCGGCCGCCAGGACAGGCACACCGGCGGGCAGCACAGGCAGCAGACCGAGCCCCAGCAGGACGGCGAGCCCGGCGACGGCACGCTCGGTGGCGGTCCTGAGCATCGGCGCGAGCAACGCCAGGAACACAGCGGGCCCGGCCGCATCGAGGCCCCACGCGTCCGTGTCGCCGATCGCCTCGGCACCCAGCGCACCGAGCAGAGTCGTGAGGTTCCACAGCACGTACAGGCTGAGCCCCGTGACGGCGAACCCGATGCGCACACTGCGCCGGGTGGGCTGGGCCAGCGCGACCGCCGCCGTCTCGTCGATGACCCACTGAGCGGCAAAGGGCCGTACCGCGCGCGGAAGGGCGAGCAACTGTGAAAGACGCAGCCCGTAGAACGCGTTGCGCACACCCAGGAAGAACGCCCCGGCGGCCGCGGTCAGCGGATTGCCACCGGCGGCGAGCGCGCCCACGAGCGCGAACTGGGACGCCCCGGTGAACACCAGGAGACTGAGCGCACAGGTCTGCAGCAGGGTGAGCCCGCTGCCCGCCGAGGTCACCCCGAAGGCGAACCCCGACAGTCCTACGGCGACCCCGACCCCGAGGGCGTCCCGTACGACGGCGGCGTCCGGCCTTCCTCCGTCGTCGGCGCGTGTGTCTGGGAGAGCTGTCTGTTCTGGCACGCATCGGACGGTAGGACCAATGCCCGCCCGCCGTCTTGTACGTTCTTGCGCTCGCGCTGATACGCCCCGGGAGGCACGCCGACGATCCGGGTGAAGTGCCGGTTCAGATGCGGCTGATCGGTGAACCCCACGGCAATGGCGGCCTCGGCCGGAGAGGTCCCCGCGTCCAGCAGCCGCCGGGCCCGCCGCACCCGCGCATCGGTCAGCCAGGCATGCGGCGGCATCCCGTACGCGTCCCGGAAGGCCCGCAGCAACGCGAACGGACCGGCACCGAGCTCCGCGGCCAGCCGCTCCAGGGTCGGCGGCGCGACCATCCGTTCCTCCAGCACACCACGCGCCCGTGCCGCGACCCGCGCCCCCGCCGTCCGCACCTCCCGCTCCGGCAACGCCCCACCGTTGAGCCGCAGCAACCGGGTCACGGCAACCCGCAGCAGCGTGTCGGCGGCCAGCGCGTTCCCCTCGTCCGCGGCCCGCAGCACCTGATGCACGAGCCCAGCGGCATAGGGATCGTCGAGGACCGGGCTGACAAACCCCGGCGTACCGCGGATCGCCGTGGTCTCACCGGCGATCTCCGCCACCACCTCGGGCGACGGATACACCGCCCCGTACCGCCACCCCTCGGGCACCCCCGCCCGCCCGGTATGCGCGGTGTCGGGATTGACCAGCGCGAGCGACCCGGCCCCCGCATACCGATCGGCACCCCGATAGTGAAAAACCTCCACGCCATCGGCGATGGCGGCGATCACGAAGTTCTCGTGCGTGTGCCGCACAAAGTTCTTCCGCACGTACCGGGCCCGCAGCAGATCGACCCCCGGCAGTTCGGCGTACTGCCAGTGCCTAGCCCGCTCGCCGGAACCCGCCATACGACCATTGTCGGTCACGGTGTGCACCCCCGCGGCGAGGCACCGGTGCAACGGCGAGCAGGGGACGTACCGGGGGGGTCCGCCCGCAGCGTCGGGCGACCAACCAACAGCACAGCCCAAAGAGACAGCCCCGCCCGACCGAGGACGGACACCCCCCGGTGCGGCACCGACCCACAACGAACCGCCATGCGCAACGCGAACCCCCACCGAACCGCACAGGCCGCCGCAGGCATCAAGGCGCACCCCCACCACCGGAGGTAATCCGCAGTTCAGAGCCGTTGTCAGTACCCGGGTGCAGGATGGACACATGGTCAGCGACGCACGCCGAGCCCTGGACGGCTTCTCCCCCGCCACCCGCGGCTGGTTCACGGGAGCCTTCGACGCGCCCACCGCAGCCCAGGCCGGCGCGTGGAACGCCATCAAAGAGGGCTCGGACGTCCTCGTGGTCGCTCCCACCGGCTCCGGCAAGACCCTGGCCGCCTTCCTCGCCGCCCTGGACCAGCTGACCTCCACACCCCCACCCGCGGACCCGCGCAAGCGCTGCCGGGTCCTCTACGTCTCCCCCCTCAAGGCCCTCGCGGTCGACGTGGAGCGCAACCTCCGCAGCCCCCTGACCGGCATCCGCCAGGAATCCGTCCGCCTCGGCCTCCCGGAGCCCGAGGTCAAGGTGGGCATCCGCTCCGGCGACACCCCCGCCGCCGAGCGCCGCGCCCTTTCCACCCGCCCCCCGGACATCCTGATCACCACCCCGGAGTCCCTGTTCCTGATGCTGACGTCGGCCACCCGCGACGCGCTGACCGGCATCGAAACGGTGATCCTCGACGAGGTGCACGCCGTCGCGGGCACCAAACGCGGCGCCCACCTCGCCCTCTCCCTCGAACGCCTCGACGAACTCCTCCCGAAGCCGGCCCGCCGCATCGGCCTCTCCGCGACCGTCCGCCCGGTCGACGAGGTCGCCCGTTACCTCTCCCCTCGCCGCAAGGTGGAGATCGTCCAACCGAAATCCGGCAAGGAATTCGACCTGTCCGTCGTGGTCCCCGTGGAGGACCTGGGCGAACTGGGCGGCTCCCCGGTGGCCGACGGCACCGAGGGCGCAGAACGCCCCTCGATCTGGCCCCACGTGGAGGAGCGCATCGCCGACCTCGTCCAGTCCCACCGCTCCACGATCGTGTTCGCCAACTCCCGCCGCCTGGCCGAACGCCTCTGCAACCGCCTCAACGAGATCGCCTACGAACGGGCAACAGGCGAAACCCTGGACGAACACCACGCCCCCGCAGAACTCATGGGCGGCTCAGGCGCGGCCCAGGGCGCACCCCCGCTCATCGCCCGCGCCCACCACGGCTCGGTCTCCAAGGAACAACGCGCCCTCGTCGAAGAAGACCTCAAGGCGGGCCGCCTCCCCGCGGTGGTCGCCACCTCCAGCCTCGAACTCGGCATCGACATGGGCGCGGTGGACCTGGTCGTCCAGGTCGAGTCACCCCCCTCCGTAGCCTCCGGCCTCCAACGCGTGGGCCGCGCGGGCCACCAGGTGGGCGCGGTCTCCACCGGCGTGGTCTTCCCGAAGTACCGAGGCGACCTGGTCCAGGCAGCGGTCGTCACCGAACGCATGCGCACCGGCTCCATCGAGTCCCTGAAGGTCCCCGCCAACCCCCTGGACGTACTGGCCCAGCAGTTGGTCGCGATGACGTCGATGGACACCTGGCAGCTGGACGACCTCCTCGCCATGGTCCGCCGGGCCGCTCCCTTCGCCTCCCTGCCCGACTCCGCCTTCACCGCGGTCCTCGACATGCTCGCGGGCCGCTACCCGTCCGACGCCTTCGCGGAACTGCGCCCCCGCGTGGTCTGGGACCGGGTCGCCGGCACGATCACCGGCCGCCCCGGCGCCCAGCGCCTCGCCGTCACCTCCGGCGGCACGATCCCCGACCGCGGCCTCTTCGGAGTGTTCCTCGCCGGAGCCGACCCGAAGAAGGGCGGCGGAAGGGTGGGCGAGCTCGACGAGGAGATGGTCTACGAGTCGCGAGTCGGCGACGTCTTCACGCTCGGCACCAGCTCCTGGCGCATCGAGGACATCACCCGCGACCGCGTCCTGGTCTCCCCCGCCCCCGGTGTCCCGGGCAGGCTCCCCTTCTGGAAGGGCGACCAGCTGGGCCGCCCGCTCGAACTCGGCCGCGCGGTGGGCGCGTTCCTCCGCGAGGTCGGCTCGCTCCCCAAGGACAAGTCCCGCCCGCGCCTCCTCGCGGCAGGCCTGGACACCTGGGCGGCCGACAATGTCCTGGCGTACCTCGCCGAACAACGCGAGGCCTGCGGCCACATCCCCGACGACCGCACGATCGTCGTGGAGCGCTTCCGCGACGAACTCGGCGACTGGCGCGTGGTCGTCCACTCCCCCTTCGGCGCCCAGGTGCACGCCCCATGGGCCCTCGCCCTGGGCGCCAAGCTCTCCGAGCGGTACGGCATGGACGCCCAGGTCATGCACGCCGACGACGGCATCGTCCTACGGCTTCCCGACGCCGACCTGATGGGCCTGGACCTGCTCGACCAGGAACCGACCAAGCTCGGCACGGAGTACGACGCGGACCAGGCCCCCGTGGGCGCCGCGGACGTCGTCTTCGACAAGGGCGAGGTCGACCAGGTCGTCACCGACCAGGTGGGCGGATCGGCCCTGTTCGCGTCGCGCTTCCGCGAGTGCGCCGCCCGCGCGCTCCTGCTGCCGCGCCGCAGCCCGGGCAAGCGCACCCCGTTGTGGCAGCAACGCCAGCGCGCCGCCCAACTGCTCCAGGTCGCCAGCGAGTTCGGCTCGTTCCCGATCGTCCTGGAGGCGGTCCGCGAGTGTCTCCAGGATGTCTTCGACGTCCCCGGCCTCGTCGAGCTGATGGGCGACCTGGAGTCCCGCAAGGTCCGCCTGGTCGAGGTCACCACCCCCGAGCCGTCCCCCTTCGCCCGCTCACTCCTCTTCGGATACGTCGCCCAGTTCCTGTACGAGGGGGACTCACCGCTCGCCGAGCGCCGCGCGGCGGCCCTGTCCCTCGACTCCCGTCTGCTGGCCGAACTGCTCGGCCAGGCGGAGCTGCGCGAGCTGCTCGACGCCGAGGTGCTGGCCGAACTGGAACAAGAACTCCAGTGGCTCACCGAGGACCGCCGGGCCAAGGACGCCGAGAGCGTCGCGGACCTCCTCCGCCTCCTGGGCCCCCTCACGGACACGGAGCTGGCCGAGCGGGGAGCGGAGCCGCAGTGGGCGCAGGAGCTCGCCCGAGCCCGGCGCGCGATCAAGGTCCGTATCGCCGGCACCGACCACTGGGCGGCGATCGAGGACGCCGGCCGCCTGCGCGACGCACTGGGCACAGCACTGCCGGTCGGCGTACCGGAAGCCTTCACGGAACCGGTCAAGGATCCGCTCGGCGACCTCCTCGCACGCCATGCCCGCACCCACGGCCCGTTCACCTCGGCGGCCGCGGCGGCCCGGTTCGGCCTCGGCGTGGCGGTCACGGAAGGCGCGTTGCAGCGCCTCTCCGCGAACGGACGTGTCGTACAAGGCGAGTTCCACCCCGCGGGCATCGGCCAGGAGTGGTGCGACGCCGCCGTACTGCGCCGACTGCGCCGCCGTTCCCTGGCCGCGCTGCGCCACGAGTTGGAGCCGGTCTCCCCACCCGCCCTCGCCCAGTTCCTCCCCCAGTGGCAGCACATCGGCAAGGGCCACGGGCTGCGTGGTGCCGACGGACTGGTGCGCGCGGTCGAGCAGTTGCAGGGCGCCTCCGTGCCCGCCTCCGCCCTGGAGAAGCTGGTCCTGCCGTCCCGCGTCGCGCACTACACCCCGGCGATGCTCGACGAACTCACCTCCGCGGGCGAGCTGGTGTGGGCCGGAGCGGGCTCCCTCCCCGGCAAGGACGGCTGGGTCTCCCTCTATCTCGCCGACGCGGCGCCCCTGCTCCTGCCGCCACCGCACCCCTTGGAGCTGACGGCACTTCACGAGTCCGTCCTGACCACCCTCTCCGGCGGCTACGGCCTGTTCTTCCGCCAGATCGCCGACCAGGTCCGAGCGACCACCCACCCCGACGCCACCGATCCCCAACTCGCCGACACCGTCTGGGACCTGGCCTGGTCCGGCCGCCTGACCAACGACACACTCGCACCGATGCGCTCCCTGCTGGGTTCGGGCCGCACAGCCGGCTCCACGGCCCACCGCGCCAAACGCACGGTCCCGCGCGGCCGCTACGGCTCCCTCACCGGCGCCGCCCGCCCCGCCTCCCGAACCGGCCCGCCCACGGTCGCCGGCCGCTGGTCCCTGCTGCCCGACCGGGAGCCCGACCCCACCCTGCGCGCGCACGCCCTGGCCCGAACCCTCCTCGACCGGCACGGCGTGGTGACCCGGGGCGCGGTCTCCGCGGAAGGCGTCGAGGGCGGCTTCTCGGCGACGTACCGCATCCTGTCCGCCTTCGAGGAGACCGGCCAGGCCCGCCGCGGCTACGTCGTGGAAGGCCTCGGCGCCGCCCAGTTCGCCATGGACGGCGCGGTAGACCGCCTCCGCGCGGTGGCCAACGCCCGGGAACGGGGAGACGGCCTGCCGGGCGCGAACACCGGCTTCGGCGCCCCCAGCACACAGGACACCTTCGAGGCGCCCGCCGGTACCGCCCCCGCCGAAGGCTTCGCCGACTTCGACTGGCTGGACGAGGCCCCACGCTCCCCCGGCGACTACGTCTCCCCCCGCGACCTGGCCTCACCGGCAGGCCGCCCCGTCACCCCCCACCGGACCCCGGCCCGCACCCCCGAATCCCGAGCCGTCGTCCTCGCCGCCGCCGACCCGGCGAACGCGTACGGCGCCGCCCTCCCCTGGCCGGAGCCCCCGACCGGCGCCGGCCACAAGGCAGGCCGTAAGGCGGGGTCCCTGGTGGTCCTGGTGGACGGCGAGCTGACGCTCTACATGGAGCGCGGCGGCAAGACCCTGCTGGCCTGGCCGGAGGACCCGGACGCCAAGGCCACCGACGACCCACGCCTCCAGTCGGCCGCCGAAGCCCTCGCCACGGCCGCCCGCGCGGGCTCCCTCGGCACGGTCACCGTGGAACGCGTCAACGGCGCCTCCGCCCTGACCTCCCCCATCGGCACCCTCCTGGAAGGAGCAGGCTTCATCGCCACCCCCCGAGGCCTGCGCCTGAGGGCCTGACACACCCAGCCGCCCTCTGGCCCTCGCCTATTGGCCGACGGCCACCGAGACCCGGTCGCGCCCCGCGGCGGAGCCGCATATCGATACAGCCCCGCGCCCCTGGTAGCCACATACAGCCCGCACCCGCCACACGACAGCAGGCCCCAACCCGTGAGGCGCCCAACCACCACACCACGCCACCCCGTGCCACCCTTGACCCATGCCCGAAGGAGACACCGTCTGGCAGGCAGCGAGCCGACTGCACACCGCCCTCGCCGGCAAGGTACTCACCCGCAGCGACCTCCGCGTCCCCAAGTACGCCACGGCCGACCTCACAGGCCGGACCGTCCTCGGCGTCACCCCACGCGGCAAGCACCTGCTCACCCGTATCGAGGGCGGCCTGACCCTCCACTCGCACCTCAAAATGGACGGCTCCTGGAAGGTGTACGCCACGGACCAGCGCTGGACCGGCGGCCCCACCCACCAGATCCGCGCGATCCTCGGCACCGCCGACCGCACGGCCGTCGGCTACCGCCTCCCCGTCCTGGAACTCCTGCGCACCACCGACGAACACCGTGCCGTGGGACATCTGGGCCCCGATCTCCTGGGCCCCGACTGGGACCCGGACCGCTCCCTCGCCAACCTCCTCCAGGACCCCGCCCGCCCCCTCGGCGAAGCGCTCCTCGACCAGCGCAACCTCGCCGGCATCGGCAATGTGTACAAGAGCGAGCTCTGCTTCCTGCTCGGCGTCACCCCGTGGCTCCCTGTCGGCGCCCTCCCCGAGGACCGCGCGGCCAAGCTGCCCCTGCTAGCCAAGAAGCTCCTGGAGGCCAACCGCGACCGCCCGGTCCGCACCACCACGGGCCGTCGCGGCCGGGACCTCTTCGTCTACGGCCGCGCCCGCCACCCGTGCCTGCGCTGCCACACCCCCGTCCGCAAGGCCGACCAGGGCGACGGCTCCCGCGAACGCCCCACCTACTGGTGCCCGGCATGCCAGACCGGACCGGCCCCCGGCACCGCCCGACGCCCCGGAACCCCACACCGTACGACTAATTGACGACCCGTCAGAAACCCTCGTACCGTCCCCCCATGACCGTCAGCGCGTACGACCTGACCGGACGCACCGCATTCGTCACCGGCGCCGCCGGCGGTATCGGCCGTGCCTCCGCGATCCTGCTCGCCGAAGCCGGCGCCACCGTGCATTGCGCGGACCGGGACGCGCAGGGCCTGCACGAGACGGCGACCCTGATCAAGGACGCGGGCGGTACCGCCCACACCCACCACCTCGACGTCACGGACCGCGACCAGCTCCACCAGGCCGTCGCCTCCTGCGAGCGCCTCGACGTGATGGCGGCGATCGCCGGAATCATGCACAGCAGCCCGGTCCTGGAGACCCGGGACGAGGACCTCGACCGGGTCCTGAACGTCAACTTCAAGGGAGTCCTGTACGCGTGCCAGGAGGCGGCCCGACTGATGTTGGAGCACCGGACCAGGGGCAGCATCGTCACGATGGCCTCCGGCGCCGTCGACACCGGCGGTCCCGGCCTGCTCTGCTACGGCGCCGCCAAAGCGGCCGTCGTCCAGCTGACGAAGACCCTGGCGACCGAGGTGGGCCGCCACGGCATCCGCGTCAACGCCGTCGCCCCGGGCTGGATCCGCACCCCCATGACCGACCGCCACGGCGAGGCCCAGGAGCGGACCGAGGCGCTGATGGCCCGGATGTCCCCGCTGGGCCGGGTCGGCGAGCCGGAGGACATCGCCCACGCCGTGCTGTATCTGGCGTCCGATGCCTCGTCCTTCACGACGGGTCAGATCCTGCGTCCGAACGGCGGAGTGGCGATGCCGTGGTGACCCCCCAGGCCGCCCGCCACCGCCCCACGGCAAGCGCCCCGGCCGCCCGTGCCCTGGGCACACAGTGGACCGGCAGCAGACTCAGCCCCCACCCTCCGGCGGCGACCGCACCCTCCAGCACCCCCGCGCCGGGAGCGAAGGCCAGCCGCAGCACGGCCCACCACCACACCACCCCGGCCCCGAGGGCCACCCCCCACCGCACTATCGGCCGCGCCATCAACCCACCTCCAGCCGGAGCAGGACGAACGGGGTGAACGAGACGAGCAGGCCGACCAACCCGAACAACCCGAAGCTAGGTCACCTGCGTCACCCACCGCGCGGGCGCACCGACAGCGCAGGGAGGCATCGTCCGCACAACCGGCACCGGTGACCGCGAACCATGTCACTCCACGATGCACGAAAGCCCCGGCCGACGCCTCTCCGGATGATCCGGAGAAACCTGGCCGGGGCTTCCCGCACTTCTCAGCGCGCCCTCAGTGCGTCTTCGAGCGCATCTCAAGCGCAAACGCCCGTGACGATCAAGCGGCGACGACGTCCACCGCTTCGGCGGGCGCCTTGATGGTGACCCGTTCCGGCGGCACACCGGCCACCGAGACGGAGCCCAGCATCGGACGTACCGACGTGGGCACGGGTTCGCTGGGGGTGGCCGCAGCGGACTGGGCCAGCTCGGCGAGGGCGAGCTCGTCGCTCACTTCCCGCATCAGTTCGGACATCCGTACGTCCAACGCGTCGCAGATGGCGGAGAGCAGCTCGGAAGATGCCTCCTTCTGCCCCCGCTCCACCTCGGAGAGATAGCCGAGTGAGACTCGGGCGGACGAGGAGACTTCGCGCAGAGTACGGCCCTGGCGCTGGCGCTGCCGACGCAGCACGTCACCCAGCAGGCGACGGAGCAGAATCATCGGTGGCTCCCTCCTCGGACCGCGTAGCCGCATCCTTCACGCCCCACCGTACCGCCTTGCGCCGCGGCCGTGCGGGGAGCGATGTCGTGTTCACTCAGGGCTGCAAACATCAAAACCCCCCGTTCCGTTCCGTATCCTGTGCCCGCTCATTCCCGGTCTGTTCGCCCGCAAGCTCCTGAAGGAGCAGTGCGAGTACGCTCCGTACACTCTCCATACGAATTTCCGCCCGGTCGCCGTTCAACCGCAGCGACGCCACTTTCCCGCCACCGGAGAGTTCCGAGGTGGGTCCGTCGACCGCCACATAGACCGTTCCGACGGGCTTTCCGTCCTGTTCCTCCGGGCCCGCGACACCCGTGGTCGCGATACCCCAGGCGGCACCGAGCGCCTTGCGCACTCCGGCCGCCATCTGGGCCGCGACCTGCGGATCCACCGCTCCACGCTCAGCCAGCAGGGTGGCGTCGACGCCGAGCAGTTCATGCTTCAGCTCGGTGGCGTAGGCAGTCACCGAACCCCGGAACGCCTTGGACGCCCCGGGGGCCGCTGTGATTTCCGCCGCAACCAATCCACCGGTGAGCGACTCGGCGACCGCGAGCGTCTCCGCCCTCACCGTGAGTAGTCGCACCACTTCGGTGGCCGGGGAATTCACGCTTCCGTCTCCTCCAACGCCGCCTCGCGCTCGGCGATTCCCTGCCGGCGCAGCACAATGGCCTGTCTCACATAGTCGAGGCCGGTCGCAACGGTCAGCGCGACCGCCACAGCCATCACCCAGAACCGCGCGGTGGCCAGCCACCCCGTCAGCGCCAGGATGTACATACCGACCGCGATGCCCTGCGTGAGCGTCTTCAGCTTGCCGCCGCGGCTCGCCGGGATGACGCCGTACCGGATGACCACAAAACGCAGCAGCGTGATCCCGAGTTCCCGCCCGAGGATGACGCCGGTCACCCACCACGGCAGATCGCCGAGGGAGGAGAGACAGATGAGCGCCGCCCCCATGATCGCCTTGTCGGCGATGGGGTCGGCGATCTTCCCGAAGTCGGTGACGAGGTTGTAGGTGCGCGCCAGATGACCGTCGAAGAGATCGGTGATCATCGCGACGGCGAAGGCCGCCCAGGCGAACGACCGCCAGGCCGGGTCGTACCCGCCGTCGGCCAACATCAGCGCGACGAAGCCCGGCACCAGCAGCAGCCGAAGCATGGTCAGAAGGTTGGCGATGTTCCAGAGACTGGCC
Source organism: Streptomyces sp. NBC_00019 (assembly GCF_045041015.1). Lineage (NCBI taxonomy): Bacteria > Bacillati > Actinomycetota > Actinomycetes > Kitasatosporales > Streptomycetaceae > Streptomyces > Streptomyces sp. NBC_00019. The sequence continues at coordinate 7,576,463 of NZ_CP108302.1, read as the reverse complement.
TGGTTGACGGCCGCCGCCGCGATCTTCCCGCTCCGCGCGGACTTGGCACCGGTGTCGGTGCCGGACGCACCCGCCGTGCCGGACGCACCCGCCTGGGAGGGGCCACCCGCAGCGGATGCCGGTGCTCCGGTCATCTGCCCGCCTCCTCACTACACGCGAGCGAGCCGGCCAGCGGCTCGGCCACCAGATCGACACCCTCGGTACCGACCACCTTCGCCTCGACCATACGACCGACGCTCAGACCTTCGCCGCTCGTGAGCAGCACCTGGCCGTCCGTCTCGGGTGCCTGGTGCTCGCCGCGTCCGTGGACGCCCTCGTCGTCCACGGACTCCACCAGCACGTGCACGGTCTCGCCCACGCGCTCTTCTGCCCGCTGCGAGACGAGTTCCTCGGCCAGCCGGGAGACCCGCGCGAGGCGCTCGGCGACGACGTCCTCGTCGAGTTTGTTGTCGTACGTCGCCGCTTCCGTGCCCTCCTCGTCGGAGTAGCCGAAGACGCCGATGGCGTCCAGCCGCGCGCCGTTCAGGAAGCGCTCCAGCTCCGCCAGGTCGTCCTCGGTCTCGCCCGGGAAGCCCACGATGAAGTTGGAGCGCACACCGGCCTGCGGCGCCTTGCCGCGGATGGTGTCGAGCAGCTCCAGGAAGCGGTCGGTGTCGCCGAAGCGGCGCATCGCGCGCAGCACGCCGGGGGCGGAGTGCTGGAAGGAGAGGTCGAAGTAGGGCATGACCTTGGGCGTGGAGGTGAGCACGTCGATGAGCCCGGGCCGCATCTCGGCCGGCTGGAGGTAGCTGACGCGCACCCGCTCCAGGCCGTCGACCTCGGCGAGCTCGGGCAGCAGGGACTCCAGCAGACGGATGTCGCCCAGGTCCTTGCCGTACGAGGTGTTGTTCTCGGAGACCAGCATGATCTCCTTGACGCCCTGCTCGGCCAGCCACCGCGTCTCGTTCAGCACGTCGGAGGGGCGGCGCGAGATGAAGGAGCCGCGGAAGGACGGGATGGCGCAGAAGGTGCAGCGCCGGTCGCAGCCGGAGGCGAGCTTCACCGAGGCGACCGGGGCGCCGTCCAGTCGGCGGCGCATGGGTGCCCGAGGGCCGGAGGCCGGAGCGAGCCCTTCCGGAAGGTCCGCGGGCGCGGCCTCGGCGACCTCGACGGTCGCCCCGTGCCCGGGCAGCGCGACCGCTGCCGCCGATTCCTGCCGCTGCGAAGGGCTGATCGGCAGCAGCTTGCGCCGGTCGCGCGGGGTGTGGGCGGCGTGGATGCCGCCGCTCAGGATGGTCTGCAGGCGGTCCGAGATGTCGGCGTAGTCGTCGAAGCCGAGCACACCGTCCGCCTCGGGGAGGGCCTCGGCGAGGTCCTTTCCGTACCGCTCGGCCATGCAGCCCACCGCCACGACGGCCTGGGTTCTGCCGTGCCCCTTGAGATCGTTGGCCTCCAGGAGGGCGTCGACGGAGTCCTTCTTGGCGGCGTCGACGAAGCCACAGGTGTTGACGACGGCGACGTCCGCGTCCTCGGCGTCCTCGACGAGTTCCCAGCCGTCCGCCTCCAAGCGGCCTGCGAGCTCCTCCGAGTCCACCTCGTTACGGGCGCAGCCAAGAGTGACGAGTGCGACGGTACGGCGTTCAGGCATGGGCTCAAGACTACTTCGTTCCACTGACACCCCACGTCGAAGGGGTTGGCGATCTTGGCGCCAACCCCTTCCATGCCTGCCGGAACGCTCACCCGGGTCCTAACCGACCGTCGGGTCGCCCTTCGTGTACGTGAGCCGCTCCACGGCTCCCGGCTGCCAGTCGTCGTCGATCTTCTTGCCGTTCACATACAGCTGGATCGCCCCGGCGTCGCCGAGGACGAGGTTGATCTTCTCGTTGTCCTGGAAGGTCTTGCTCTCGCCCTGCTCGAGCACTCCGTCGAACAACAGCCGGCCGTTGTGGTCCTTGGCGGAGATCCAGCTCCTGCCGTCGGGGGCGCCGACCTGGACGGTCACCTTGTCCAGGGGCGCGGCCGCGATGGCACTGTCGGACGGGTCCGGCTTCGGCGACTCGGGCTTCTCGCTCTTGGGCGTGGGCGAGGAGGACTTGCCGGCCGAGGGCGCGGCGCCCTCGGCGACCTGCGCCTTCCCGCCCTCGTCGTCCCCCTTGAACGCGGTGAACCCGACGAAGCCGACCACGGCGACGATCGCGGCGACCATGGCCGCGGTCCAGTTGGGTCCACGCCGCTCGGGACGGATGCGTTCCGCCTCGAACAGCGGGGCAGCCGGGGTCGGCGCCGGACGCCCGCCGCCATGGTCGGCGGCGAACTGGTCCAGCAAGGGGGCCGGATCGAGATGGACGGCCTTGGCCAGGGTCCGGATGTGCCCACGGGCGTAGACGTCCCCGCCACAGGGGGCGAAGTCGTCCGCCTCGATGGCATGCACGATGGCGATGCGGACCCGGGTGGCGCTGCTGACGTCGTCGACGGTCAGCCCGGCCGCGATACGTGCCTGCTGGAGGGCACGGCCGATGGAGATACGGGCTTCCTCGCGGTCGTCTTCGAACGGACGCTCGTCTTCAGGGGAGTTGCCGATGGACACGGGGGCGCCTTTCGAGCGTTTAAGCCACCTGTGCTGAGGATTCAGTCTAGGGGGGGTGCGAAAGGGTGGGGCAACCGGGCGGTGGGACTTTGTACGCCATCGGTATGGCGGGACACACCGATGGTGGGGCAGCACCTTTTCGCTTCCCTCAACTTGACGTACGCCGAAGGGAAACGGTTGCTCAATGATCCCTTACGGGTGAGTCACGATCGAACACCCATCGGCGGCTCATCCGTGGGCCCGGCGACCACTGCGCCCCGTTTCCTGCCTTTAAGCCTCCCCGCGGATCACCGCGAGCACTCCGTCCAGCTCATCAGCCTTCACAAGAACGTCACGAGCCTTGGATCCCTCGCTCGGTCCGACGATCCCCCGGGACTCCATCAGGTCCATCAGGCGACCCGCCTTGGCGAACCCGACCCGCAGCTTGCGCTGGAGCATGGAGGTCGACCCGAACTGCGTGGAGACCACCAGCTCGGCCGCCTGGCACAGCAGGTCCAGGTCGTCGCCGATCTCCTCGTCGATCTCCTTCTTCTGCTTCGTCCCCACGACGACGTCGTCCCGGAAGACGGGCGCCATCTGGTCCTTGCAGTGCTGGACGACCGCCGCGACCTCGTCCTCGGTCACGAAGGCGCCCTGCATACGGGTGGGCTTGTTCTGGCCCATCGGCAGGTACAGCCCGTCACCCTTGCCGATCAGCTTCTCGGCGCCGGGCTGGTCGAGGATGACCCGCGAGTCCGCGAGCGAGGAGGTGGCGAAGGCGAGCCTGGAGGGCACGTTCGCCTTGATCAGGCCGGTGACGACGTCCACCGACGGCCGCTGCGTGGCGAGCACCAGGTGGATACCGGCCGCGCGCGCGAGCTGCGTGATGCGCACGATCGAGTCCTCGACGTCCCTTGGCGCGACCATCATCAGGTCGGCGAGCTCATCGACGATCACCAGCAGATACGGGTAGGTCTTCAGCTCCCGCTCGCTGCCTTCCGGCGTCTTGAGCTTGCCCGCGCGGATGGCCTCGTTGAAGTCGTCGATGTGCCGGTACCCGAACGCCGCCAGGTCGTCGTAGCGCAGATCCATTTCCCGTACGACCCACTGGAGCGCCTCGGCGGCCCGCTTGGGGTTGGTGATGATCGGCGTGATCAGGTGCGGAATGCCCTCGTACGCCGTCAGCTCGACGCGCTTGGGGTCGACGAGGACCATCCGCACGTCCTCGGGGGTCGCGCGGACCATGATGGAAGTGATCAAGCAGTTAATGCACGACGACTTACCGGAACCGGTCGCTCCGGCAACGAGCACATGCGGCATCTTCGCGAGGTTGGCCATCACATAGCCGCCCTCGACGTCCTTGCCGAGCGCCACCAGCATCGGATGCTCGTCCTCGGCCGCCGCTGCCAGCCTCAGCACGTCGCCGAGGTTGACCATCTCGCGGTCGGTGTTCGGGATCTCGATGCCGACCGCGGACTTGCCCGGGATCGGGCTGATGATCCGGACGTCCGGGCTGGCGACGGCGTACGCGATGTTCTTCGCCAGCGCGGTGATCCGCTCGACCTTCACGGCGGGGCCGAGCTCGACCTCGTACCGCGTGACCGTCGGCCCGCGCGTGAAGCCGGTGACGGCCGCGTCGACCTTGAACTCCATGAAGACGTTCGTCAGCGAGGCGACGACGGCGTCGTTGGCCGCGCTGCGCGCCTTGCCGGGGCCGCCGCGCTCCAGGAGGTCGAGCGAGGGCAGGGAGTAGGTGATGTCACCGGACAGCTGGAGCTGCTCGGCGCGCGGCGGCAGTTCACCCTGGGCCTCGGGCGCGGGCTTGGTGAGGTCCGCGACCTCGACCTTCAGCTTCTCCTGCCGGGGGCGCGCGGCCGGGGCCGGCACGGGGGTCGGCACCGGCGTCGACGTCGTGTCCTCGCGGTCCCCGACGCTCACACCCTGGGTGAGGTCGGCGACGATCGGCGACGGCGGCATGCCGTGCAGGACGGCACCGTCGAGCGCGGCGGCCGCCGCCGCGGCGACGTCCACGGCGTCCATCGGGCGGTCCATGTCGGGCTGCGGCACCGCGGAGCGCCGGGGGCGGCCGCGACGCCGCGAGAGGGCCTCCTGCTCGGCGCTGTCGGGGTCGTACGCCTCGGGGGCCGACCCTCGCCTGCGGGTGCGCGCGGGCAGCGCCTCGCGCCACTGGTCGTCGTACCGCTCGTCGTCCTCGCCGAACTCGTCCTCGGCCGGATCGTGCATGACGCCGAGCCGCACGCCGAGCTCCCGTAGTCGCCGCGGGACGGCGTTGACCGGGGTGGCCGTGACGACCAGCAGCCCGAAGACCGTGAGCAGCACGAGCAGCGGTACGGCGAGGACCGCGCCCATGGTGTAGGTCAGCGGGGTCGCCGCGCCCCAGCCGATGAGGCCGCCCGCATCCCTTATGGCCTGCATGCCGTCGCTGCGGGCGGGTGCGCCGCACGCGATGTGGACCTGGCCGAGCACACCGATGACGAGCGCGGACAGGCCGATCACGATGCGGCCGTTGGCCTCGGGCTGCTCGGGGTGCCGGATGAACCGGGCGGCGATGACCGCGAGCAGTATCGGCACGAGCAGGTCGAGGCGGCCGAAGGCGCCGGTGACGATGATCTCGACCAGGTCGCCGACGGGACCGCGCAGATTCGACCAGGTGCCGGCCGCGACGATCAGCGCGAGGCCGAGCAGCAGCAGCGCGACACCGTCCTTGCGGTGCGCCGGGTCGAGGTTCTTCGCGCCATTCCCTATGCCGCGGAACACGGCGCCCACGGCGTGCGCGAGGCCCAGCCAGACGGCGCGCACGAGCTTGTAGATGCCGCCGGTCGGATTCGGCGCCGGCTTCGGGGCCGGCGCGGCCTTCTTCGCGACGGCTTTCCTGGCGGGCGCCTTCTTCGCCGGAGCCTTCTTCGCAGCGGCCTTCTTCGCCGGAGCCGCCGCCTTCTTCGCGGGCTGCTTCTTGGCAGCGGGGGGACGTGAGGCCATAGGTGTGAGGTTACCGGGGGAGACGACAACGGACACGTGTGCCCGGTGCTTCACCCGTTCGTGTCGCCCTTGCGGGGGCGCGGAACTGACACGCGCTCACCCGCAACTGAGCCGCGCATGGGGGTCAGTTCTGCGAGGGCACCGACTGTGTGCTGCCCGTTCCCGGCTCCAGGGCGTCCAGCGCCCGCCGCAGGCCGGTGAGTTTGCGTTCCAGATGAGCCGCGGTGGCCACGGCCGCCGCGTCCGCCGACTCGTCGTCCAGCTGCTTGGACAGGGCCTCGGCCTGCTCCTCGACCGCGGCGAGCCGCGCCGAGAGCTCGGCCAGCAGTCCCGCCGGCTCCTTCGCCTCACCGGCCGGAGCCTTGCCGGCGGCACCGCCCTCCAACTGGAGCCGCAGCAGCGCCGCCTGCTCCCTCAGCTGGCAGTTCTTCATGTACAGCTCGACGAAGACGGAGACCTTCGCGCGCAGCACCCACGGGTCGAAGGGCTTGGAGATGTAGTCGACCGCGCCCGCCGCATACCCCCGGAAGGTGTGATGCGGACCGTGGTTGATCGCGGTGAGGAAGATGATCGGGATGTCCCGGGTGCGCTCGCGCCGCTTGATGTGCGCCGCCGTCTCGAAGCCGTCCATGCCCGGCATCTGCACGTCCAGCAGGATCACCGCGAAGTCGTCGGTGAGCAGCGCCTTGAGCGCTTCCTCCCCGGACGATGCCCGCACCAGCGTCTGATCGAGCGCGGAGAGGATGGCCTCCAGCGCCAGCAGATTCTCCGGCCGGTCATCGACCAGGAGGATCTTGGCCTTCTGCACCATGGCCCGCCCTCCTCGCCCCGGCTTGGGGCCTCCCCTGTCCTCAGGACTCGTGGTGACACCGGCAGGTGCCGCCCCGGGGGACGACTCCCTTGCGCCGCCCGTCCTTGTGCCGGTCATGGTAGCCGCACCCCGCCCGTCGCCACACCCTGTCACCGTGATGTCACTGTGCACGTAGCAGAAACGTAGCGGGAGACCAGAAGGTTCCCCGAATCCCGTACTTCTACACGGCTTCGAGCACACTGAGTCAGCAACTCCGCGTGAACACAGAAGGTTCTCGCAGCATCCACGCGAAGCCCGACCGATCCCGTCACGCGTCCTGCATCCGCTGCGGTCACGCGCCCCGCATCCACTGCTCCATCACCGACAGCAGATGATCGGGATCGACCGGCTTGGTGACGTAGTCGGAGGCGCCCGACTCGATCGCCTTCTCCCGGTCGCCCTTCATCGCCTTCGCGGTCAGCGCGATGATCGGCAGGCCCGCGAACTGCGGCATCCTGCGGATCGCCGTCGTCGTCGCGTACCCGTCCATCTCGGGCATCATGATGTCCATCAGCACGACCGTGACGTCGTCGTGCTGCTCCAGGACCTCGATGCCCTCGCGGCCGTTCTCGGCGTACAGCACCGACAGCCCGTGCTGTTCCAGGACGCTGGTGAGCGCGAAGACGTTGCGGATGTCGTCGTCGACGATCAGCACCTTCTCACCGCCGAACCGGATACCGCGCCGCACCTCCGGCGCCGGGCTCTGCGCCGTCGTCGCCGCCCACTGGTCCAGCTGGGGCCGCTGCTCGGCCTCCGGCAGGGTCCTGCGGCGGCGCCTGAAGAGCGCCGCGGCGCCGTTCTGGGTCTCCTGGTACGACTTCACCTCGGCCGGCGTCCCGATCTCGACCTCGGTGCGGCCGTTCTCGGAAGCGCCGAGGTCACCGACCTCCAGGACCGCCGCGGACTGCTGATAGCCCTGCGGGGGCAGTTCGCTCGGGTGCAGCGGCAAATACAGCGTGAACGTCGAGCCGCGTCCCGGCTCGCTCTGCGCGTGGATCTCGCCACCGAGCAGCTGGGCGATCTCCCGCGAGATGGAGAGCCCAAGACCCGTACCGCCGTACTTCCGGCTCGTCGTGCCGTCGGCCTGCTTGAACGCCTCGAAGATCACCCGCATCTTGCTCGCGGCGATCCCGATCCCGGTGTCGGTCACGGAGAACGCGATCAGATCGGCGTCCGGATCCCGCAGCGAACCGGTCTCCAGCAACTGCTCACGGATCTGCATCGGCACATCCGCGCCGGCGGGCCGGATGACCAGCTCCACCGCCCCGGAGTCGGTGAACTTCACCGCGTTGGACAGCAGATTGCGCAGCACCTGCAACAGCCGCTGTTCGTCGGTGTGCAGCGTGGCGGGCAGCTCCGGCGAGACCCGTACGGACAGGTCGAGGCCCTTCTCCGCGGTCAGCGGGCGGAAGGTGGCCTCCACGTAGTCCACGAGCTGGACGAGCGCGATGCGCGTCGGCGAGACGTCCATCTTGCCGGCCTCGACCTTCGACAGGTCGAGGATGTCGTTGATCAGCTGGAGCAGGTCGGAGCCGGCGCCATGGATCGTCTCGGCGAACTCGACCTGCTTCGGCGAGAGGTTGGCGTCCGCGTTGTCGGCGAGCAACTTGGCCAGGATCAGCAGCGAGTTGAGCGGCGTCCGAAGCTCGTGCGACATGTTGGCGAGGAACTCGCTCTTGTAGCGCATCGACACCGCGAGTTGCTCGGCGCGCTCCTCCAGGACCTGCCGCGCCTCCTCGATCTCGGTGTTCTTCACCTCGATGTCGCGGTTCTGCTGGGCCAGCAGCTCGGCCTTCTCCTCCAGTTCGGCGTTGGACGACTGGAGGGCCTTCTGCCGGTTCTCCAACTCCGCCGACCGCTCACGCAGTTGCTCGGTCAGCTCCTGCGACTGCCGCAGCAGCACCTCCGTCTTGGTGTTGACGGAGATGGTGTTGACGCTGGTCGCGATCATCTCGGCGATCTGGTTCAGGAAATCCTTCTGGATCTGCGTGAACGGCGTGAAGGACGCCAGTTCGATGACGCCGAGCACCTGGCTCTCGAAGAGCACCGGCAACACGATCACCTGCGCCGGCGGCGCCTCCCCGAGCCCCGAGGAGATCTTCAGATAGCCACTCGGCGCGTTCTCCACGAGGATCGTGCGCCGCTCCTGCGCGGCCGTCCCGATGAGTGCCTCACCCGGCCTGAAGGACGTCGGCATCGATCCCATGGAGTAGCCGTAGGACCCGAGCATGCGCAGTTCGTACGACTCCTCCTGGTCGGCGCTCGCGTCCTTGCCGTCGACGAGCGGCATCGCCAGGAAGAACGCGCCGTGCTGCGCGGACACCACCGGCGTCAGCTCGCTCATGATCAGCGAGGCCACGTCCGCGAGGTCGCGGCGGCCCTGCATCAGCGCGGAGATACGGGCCAGGTTGCCCTTGAGCCAGTCCTGCTCCTTGTTGGCGATCGTGGTGTCGCGCAGGTTGGCGATCATCTTGTTGATGTAGTCCTGGAGTTCCTGGATCTCCCCGGACGCGTCCACGTCGATCTTCAGGTTCAGGTCGCCACGGGTCACCGCGGTCGCCACGCGCGCGATGGCACGCACCTGCCGGGTCAGGTTCCCGGCCATCTCGTTCACGGACTCGGTGAGGTCGCGCCAGGTGCCGTCGACGTCACGCACGCGTGCCTGGCCGCCGAGCTGTCCTTCGGTGCCCACCTCCCGGGCGACCCGGGTGACCTCCTCGGCGAAGGAGGACAGCTGGTCGACCATGGTGTTGATGGTGGTCTTCAGCTCGAGGATCTCGCCCCGGGCGTCGATGTCGATCTTCTTCGTCAGGTCGCCCTTGGCGATGGCGGTCGTCACCATGGCGATGTTCCGCACCTGACCGGTCAGGTTGGACGCCATCTGGTTCACCGACTCGGTGAGGTCCTTCCACGTACCGGCCACACCCGGCACGCGCGCCTGCCCGCCGAGGATTCCGTCCGTGCCCACCTCACGGGCCACCTTGGTGACCTGGTCGGCGAACGAACTCAGCGTCTTCACCATGGTGTTGAAAGTGTCGGCGAGCTGCGCGACCTCGCCGCGCGCCTCGATCGTCACCGTCCGGGTCAGATCGCCGTTGGCGACGGCCGACGCGACCTGGGAGATGTTCCGCACCTGCATGGTCAGGTTGTTGGCCATCAGGTTCACGTTGTCGCTGAGGTCCTTCCAGATGCCCACGACACCGGGCACATGGGCCTGGCCGCCCAGGATGCCCTCGGTGCCCACCTCACGGGCCACTCGGGTCACCTGCTCGGCGAAGGACGACAGCTGGTCCACCATCGTGTTGACGGTGCTGACGAGTTCGAGGATCTCGCCCTTCGCGTCGACGGTGATCTTCTTCGACAGATCGCCCTTGGCGACCGCGGTCGTGACCTCGGCGATGTTGCGCACTTGGATCGTCAGGTTGTTCGCCATGAAGTTCACGGACTGCGTGAGGTCCTTCCAGGTGCCGGAGACCCCCTGCACCTCGGCCTGACCGCCGAGGATGCCCTCGGTGCCCACCTCGCGGGCCACACGCGTGACCTCCTCGGCGAAGGACGACAGTTGGTCGACCATCGTGTTCAGGGTGTTCTTCAGCTCGAGGATCTCGCCGCGCGCGTCCACGGTGATCTTCTGGGACAGGTCACCCCGGGCCACCGCGGTGGCGACCTGCGCGATGTTGCGCACCTGGCCGGTCAGGTTGGACGCCATGCCGTTCACGGAGTCGGTCAGGTCCCGCCACACACCGGCGACGCCGGGCACCTGCGCCTGCCCGCCCAGCCGTCCCTCGGTACCCACCTCACGGGCGACCCGGGTCACCTGGTCGGCGAAGGCGGAGAGCTGGTCGACCATCGTGTTGATGGTGTTCTTCAGCTCGAGGATCTCGCCGCGCGCGTCCACGTCGATCTTCTGGGACAGGTCGCCCCGCGCCACCGCCGTCGTCACCTGGGCGATCTGCCGCACCTGCGAGGTGAGGTTGCCACCCATGAAGTTGACGGAGTCCGTGAGCTCCTTCCACGTCCCCGAGACCCCCGGCACCACGGCCTGACCGCCGAGGCGGCCCTCGGTGCCCACGTCCCGGGCCATCCGCGTCACCTGATCGGCGAAGGCGGACAGCTGGTCCACCATCGTGTTCACGGTGTTCTTCAGCTGGAGCATCTCGCCGGAGACGTCCACGGTGACCTTCTGCGACAGGTCGCCGTTGGCCACGGCCGTCGTCACCTGGGCGATGTTCCTCACCTGTCCGGTGAGATTCCGGAACGCCGTGTTGACGGAGTCGGTGAGGTCCTTCCACGTACCGGCGGCCCCGGGCACCTGCGCCTGACCGCCCAGCTCACCCTCGACACCGACCTCGCGCGCCACGCGCGTGACCTCGGCACCGAACGCGGACAGCTGGTCCACCATCCCGTTGACGGTGTTCTTCAGCTCCAGCATCTCGCCGGCCACGTCGACGGTGACCTTCTGCGACAGATCACCGTTGGCCACGGCCGTCGTCACGGCGGCGATGTCCCGCACCTGGATGGTCAGGTTTCGGAAGACCGTGTTCACCGAATCGGTGAGGTCCTTCCACGTTCCCGCCGCACCCGGCACGTTCGCCTGCCCGCCGAGCTGGCCCTCGGCACCGACCTCGTTGGCCACGCGTGTGACCTCGTCCGCGAAGATCCGCAGCGTCTCGGTCATCTGGTTGATCGTGTCGGCGAGCTGCGCGACCTCACCGCGTGCCGAGACGGTGACCTTCTGCGACAGGTCACCGCTGGCGACCGCGGTCGTCACCTGCGCGATCCCGCGCACCTGGGCCGTCAGATTGCCGGCCATCAGGTTCACCGAATCGGTGAGGTCCTTCCACACACCCGCCACACCGGGCACCTGCGCCTGCCCGCCCAGCTCACCCTCGACGCCCACCTCGCGCGCGACGCGGGTCACCTCGGAGGAGAAGGACGACAACTGATCCACCATCGTGTTGACGGTGTTCTTCAGTTCGAGCATCTCGCCGGCCACGTGAACCGTGACTTTCCGGGACAAGTCACCCTTCGCGACGGCCGTGGTGACGAGCGCGATGTCCCGCACCTGCGCCGTCAGCCGGTACGCCATCGTGTTGACGGAATCCGTCAGGTCCTTCCACGATCCGGACATACCGCGCACCTTGGCCTGTCCGCCCAGCTTGCCCTCGGTGCCCACCTCGCTGGCCACGCGCGTGACCTCGTCGGTGAACGTCGACAGCTGGTCGACCAGGTTGTTGACGGTCCGCCCGACCTTGAGGAACTCACCCCGCAGCGGATGCCCGGACCCGTCCGCCGCCTGCGTCCGCAGCTCCATACGCGGCGACAGATCACCCTCCGCGACCGCGGAAAGCACCCGGCCGACTTCCGAGACAGGCCGTACGAGATCGTCGACCAGGGCGTTGGAAGCGTCGATGGCCGTCAGCCACGACCCCTCACAGGCGCCGATTTCCAGCCGTTCCGTGAGTTTGCCCTCACGGCCCACCATCCGCCGCACCCGCGACAACTCACCCGTCAGATGAAGATTCCGGTCGGCCACCTCGTTGTAAACAGCGGCGATCTCGGACAACACGCCGTCGCCGGACACCGTGAGCCGCTTCCGGAAGTTCCCGTCACGCATCGACACGAGAGCCGCCAGCAGTCGATTCAGGGCAGCCGTGTCCACCGCGGTGGTCCCACCGCGCGGTTTGCGCTGGTTGTTCAGGGACTGTCCGCCTTTCGCGCGCGTCTTAGTGCCCCGCGTCGCTGCGCCAGACTCCACTGTGTCCCTCCCGCAGGGGTCGACCGTTACTGCTGTGCTCCGGTACTACTGTTCGACGTACCAGTTAATGCTGCGCTTTTCTGCCGGATAGACCAGGCCGCACCCCGGGCTGCTGCCCACACTGCGCGGACCACACTCAGCCTGCCCGGACCTTCACAAGAAGCTTGCCCAGTGTTTCACCCTGGCTGAACCAGGCCATAACAGTTCGGCAGCTTCGCACATCGTCCGCACACCCTCCGGACGGAAACACTGGTGACCGGCATCCGCATGGACGGGGAAGGTAAGTAACCTTGCATGCGGCTGTCCAGCCGCGCCGGTCCGTCCGGCCTTGGGCGGTGGCACGAGAACGAGCGGGCATCGGAGGGGCGGCCGCACAACATGACCACCGGACTGATCCCTGGGGGACATCCCCCGGACCGCCGGCCGACGGACGGCCTGCCGCACCAGCGGCACGAGCCGGTCGTCAGCGCAGCCCTGCACGTCGACAACCGGTCGAGGAGTTCTGTGATCACCGCGCGCGCGGCCGCCAGCTTCGAGCCCGTCGGACGCTCGGTCGCGAGCGCCCGCTCCTTCGTCCGCGACACACTCCAGGGCTGGGGCTTCTCGGACATCGTCGATGACGCGGTGGTCCTCACCAGCGAACTGGTGACCAATGCCGTGGTGCACGCGGGCACCACGGCCGACGTGCTGTGTCTGCGCAGCGACGACGGCGTACGCATCGAGGTCGGCGACCGCTACCCCGAGCGCGAGGTCCCCCTCCAGGGCTCCCTCGCCACCATGGGCAGCCCCGACCGCGAGGGCGGCCGCGGCCTCCAGCTGTGCGCGGCCCTGGCCGGCCGGTGGGGCGTCGAGTACACGCCCACACACAAACAGGTCTGGTTCCAGATCGCCCTCCCCGAACGGGCGGTGGGCACCCGCGCCGCCGGCCCCTCGCTCCCCGCGGACCTCCTCCCCCTCGCCGACGGCCGCGTCCGCGTCGCCGTCGTCCAGATCGACCGTACGGCGGCCATCTCCGCCTGGAACGAGGACGCCGAGGAACTCTTCGGCTACCCGGCCGAGCAGGTCATCGGCAAACCCCTGACCGACCTCGCGGCCTGGCCCCACACCCCGGGCACCAGTACGGGCATCGCGGAGGCGCTCCAACTCTCCCGCTGGGAAGGCAGTTACGGCATAAGGGGCGCCAACGGCCGCGTCACCCCCGTGTACGCCTCCCACCTCCGCGTCCGCGACACGGACGGCGAGCCCTCCACGGTCTGCCTCCTGGTCCGCGACAACGAACGCGCGGTCCTCCAGACCCCGTTGCGCATCCCGGCCTCCGACACCTCAACCTCCTCCGACGGCCAGAGCACCGACCCCTTCGAGGTGTTCATCGGCTCCCCGGCCCCGGACGACCTCGACGGCCTCCTCCAGCGCACGGTGGAACGCGCCCGCGACATGCTCGACGCCGACTCCGCCTTCCTGCTCCTGGCCACCGACGACGAAACGGAGTTGGAGGTCCGCGCCTCCACCGGCCTGCCCTCCGCCCGCCAGCGCTTCGCCCGCGTCCCCGTCGAGGCGGGCCCCGGCCGCTACGGCTCGGCCCGCATGCCGGCCGTCCACGAGGACCTCACGGCGGTCCCTGGCGCCGTCCCGCTCCTGAGCGGCACCGGCATGCGCTCGGTCGTCACGGTCCCCCTGAAGGTCGAGGGCCGCCTCACGGGCTCCCTCGGCGTCGCGGCCGAAGGCCCCGGCAGATACTCGAACGAAGAAGCACTGCGCCTCCAATTCGCCGCGGACCGCATCGCGTTGGCCGTCGAGTCGGCCCGCCTCGGCGAACTGGAACGCCTGCGCCGAGGGTCGCTCAGCTTCCTCGTCGAGGCCTCCGACCTCCTGGCCGGCACCCTGGACCGCGATCAGACCCTGGCCCTGATGGCCCAGATGACCGTCCCGACCCTGGCGACCTGGTGCGCGGTCTATACGATCGCCGACCAGGCCTCGGAGCCCTACCTGTCGTACGTCCTGCACGAGGACGAGGAACTCATCGACGGCATCAAGTCGTTGCTGTCGAAGATCTCCCCACCCGACCCGGTACCCACCCCGGGCGCCCGCGTCTGGTCCGCCCCCGCCGAGGCGGCCCACCAGGCGGCCCTGCGCACCTCCATGCGCAGCCTGGGCCTGGGCGAACCCATCGGCCGCCTCAGCGCGGGCATCGGCCCGACCCTCGCCACCGCATCGGCGGTGGGCGGCGAGACGGTCGTCCTCCCCCTGGTGGCCCGCAACCGCGTCATCGGCATGCTCACCCTGGGCAAGCCGACCGACGAGCACTTCCGCCAGGAAATCCTGGAACTGGCCGAGGACTTGAGCCGAAGGGCCGCGCTGGCGTTGGACAACGCCCGCCTGTACTCCGAGCGCACGGCCATCAGCCAGTCCCTCCAGCGCAGCCTCCTGCCGCCCGAGCTGCCCGAGATCGACGGCGTCGAGGTCGAGGTCATCTACCGCGCGGCCGGCGAGGGCAACGAGGTCGGCGGCGACTTCTACGACGTCTTCCCCATCAGCGACGGCGCCTACGGCTTCGCCATCGGCGACGTCTGCGGTACGGGCCCGAACGCGGCAGCGGTGACGGGCCTGGCCCGCCACGCCTTGCGGTTGCTGGCCAGGGAGGGCCTCAGCGGCCCGGCCGTCCTGGAGCGCCTCAACTCCGCGATCCTCGACGAGGGAGCCCGCAGCCGCTTCCTGACGCTCCTCTACGGCGAGATGCGCCCCCAGGAGGACGGCAGCGCCGAACTGAAGGTGGTCTGCGCCGGCCACCCCCTCCCGCTCCGCCTCCGCCAGGACGGCACCGTCGAACCGGCCGCCGAGCCGCAGCCGCTCCTGGGCGTGATCGAGGACCTGGAGCTGTACGAGCAGACGGTCACCCTGGACCCGGGCGACGTCCTGCTGTGCGTCACCGACGGCGTCACCGAACGCCGCGAGGGCGCCCGCATGTTGGGCGACGACGGCCTCACCGACGTCCTCACGACCTGCACGGGGCTGACCGCCGGCGCGGTCGCCGCCCGCATCATGCGCGCCGTGGAACGCTTCGCGTCGGACGCCCCGTCCGACGACATGGCAATCCTGGCCATGCGGGTCCCGGGCCTCCACAAGGACTGAGAAGGGTACGAAGAAGGCCCCGCCCAATTGGGCGGGGCCTTTCAGTTGGAGCCCCCTAACGGAATCGAACCGTTGACCTTCTCCTTACCATGGAGACGCTCTGCCGACTGAGCTAAGGGGGCCTGTCGCTTCGAGGTTTCCCTCGCGGCAACGGGATAGATCATACCCCGAACAGACCGGTGATCCCAACCACGCCCACGAGGTACGAAGCCCGCTCAGAAGGCGGCCTGAAGCAGCCCTCCGAGCGCGTTGCACGCACCCACGACCCGCTGCATGTCCCGCTTGGTCAGGGACGCGTCCACCGGCAGCGCCAATGTCTCGTCCGCCGCCAACTCGGTCTCCCGCAGCGACACACAACGCCGGAACTCGGGCAACCGGTGCACAGGCGTCTTCACCGGCACCCGGCACTCAACACCCTTGCCCCGCAAGGCACGGGCGAAGGCATCGCGATCGGGCCGCCCGTTCCCGGGCACCCGCACGACGTACTGCTGATAGGTGTGCCCGTCACCACCGTCGGGCTTACCCACACCCTTCAACTTCCCATCGAGGTAAGCCGCCCGCTCCCTGCGCTGAGCGACTTCGTCGTACGGCGCCTCGGACTCGCCCTGCTCCAGCACGAGCAGCCCATGACGCCGTCCCAGAGCGTGCAGGGCCGCGATGCCGGCCCGCCGCCCAAATCGATGTACGACGACCACGGCCGCGGTCCGCGCGGTCACGGCCGCCTCGACAGCGGACGCATTGAGGCAGTAGCTCACCGGATCTATGTCGGCGAACACCGGAAGCGCACCGGCCAGAACGACAGCCTCGGCGACCTCCACATTCCCAAAGGCCGGCACCACGACCTCGTCACCGACTCCGACGCCGGCGGCCCTGAGCATTGCAGCAGTACCCATGCTTCGGATGGTGGTTGTGGAACGTGAACTTCAAGTGACGCAGAACAAAAAAGGGTTGGACCCCGAACCGAAGTTCAGGATCCAACCCTTTGAATGATTGTTCGGCGGTGTCCTACTCTCCCACAGGGTCCCCCCTGCAGTACCATCGGCGCTGTAAGGCTTAGCTTCCGGGTTCGGAATGTAACCGGGCGTTTCCCTCACGCTATGACCACCGAAACACTATGAAACTGTCGAACTATGCCGCACCACACCCGGTTTACGGGTATGGGGCTGTTCGTGGTTTCAGAACCAACACAGTGGACGCGAGCAACTGAGGACAAGCCCTCGGCCTATTAGTACCGGTCACCTCCGCACGTTACCGTGCTTCCAGATCCGGCCTATCAACCCAGTCGTCTACTGGGAGCCTTAACCCCTCAAGGGGGTGGGAATACTCATCTCGAAGCAGGCTTCCCGCTTAGATGCTTTCAGCGGTTATCCCTCCCGAACGTAGCCAACCAGCCATGCCCTTGGCAGAACAACTGGCACACCAGAGGTTCGTCCGTCCCGGTCCTCTCGTACTAGGGACAGCCCTTCTCAATATTCCTGCGCGCGCAGCGGATAGGGACCGAACTGTCTCACGACGTTCTAAACCCAGCTCGCGTACCGCTTTAATGGGCGAACAGCCCAACCCTTGGGACCGACTCCAGCCCCAGGATGCGACGAGCCGACATCGAGGTGCCAAACCATCCCGTCGATATGGACTCTTGGGGAAGATCAGCCTGTTATCCCCGGGGTACCTTTTATCCGTTGAGCGACGGCGCTTCCACAAGCCACCGCCGGATCACTAGTCCCGACTTTCGTCCCTGCTCGACCCGTCGGTCTCACAGTCAAGCTCCCTTGTGCACTTACACTCAACACCTGATTGCCAACCAGGCTGAGGGAACCTTTGGGCGCCTCCGTTACTCTTTAGGAGGCAACCGCCCCAGTTAAACTACCCATCAGACACTGTCCCTGATCCGGATCACGGACCCAGGTTAGACATCCAGCACGACCAGACTGGTATTTCAACGACGACTCCCCCTGAACTGGCGTCCAGAGTTCACAGTCTCCCAGCTATCCTACACAAGCCGAACCGAACACCAATATCAAACTGTAGTAAAGGTCCCGGGGTCTTTCCGTCCTGCTGCGCGAAACGAGCATCTTTACTCGTAGTGCAATTTCACCGGGCCTATGGTTGAGACAGTCGAGAAGTCGTTACGCCATTCGTGCAGGTCGGAACTTACCCGACAAGGAATTTCGCTACCTTAGGATGGTTATAGTTACCACCGCCGTTTACTGGCGCTTAAGTTCTCAGCTTCGCCCGACCGAAGTCGGACTAACCGGTCCCCTTAACGTTCCAGCACCGGGCAGGCGTCAGTCCGTATACATCGCCTTACGGCTTCGCACGGACCTGTGTTTTTAGTAAACAGTCGCTTCTCGCTGGTCTCTGCGGCCACCCCCAGCTCACCGAGTAAATCGGATCACCAGTGATGGCCCCCCTTCTCCCGAAGTTACGGGGGCATTTTGCCGAGTTCCTTAACCATAGTTCACCCGAACGCCTCGGTATTCTCTACCTGACCACCTGAGTCGGTTTAGGGTACGGGCCGCCATGAAACTCGCTAGAGGCTTTTCTCGACAGCATAGGATCATCCACTTCACCACAATCGGCTCGGCATCAGGTCTCAGCCCTGGTGAGTGGCGGATTTGCCTACCACTCGGCCTACACCCTTACCCCGGGACAACCACCGCCCGGGCTGGACTACCTTCCTGCGTCACCCCATCACTCACCTACTACCACCTTGGTTCGGCGGCTCCACCACTTTCCTTTCCCCGAAGGGTCCGGAACGGCTTCACGGCCTTAGCATTAATGGGTTCGATGTTTGACGCTTCACAGCGGGTACCGGAATATCAACCGGTTATCCATCGACTACGCCTGTCGGCCTCGCCTTAGGTCCCGACTTACCCTGGGCAGATCAGCTTGACCCAGGAACCCTTAGTCAATCGGCGCACACGTTTCTCACGTGTGTATCGCTACTCATGCCTGCATTCTCACTCGTGAACCGTCCACCACTGCCTTCCGGCGCGGCTTCACCCGGCACACGACGCTCCCCTACCCATCCCAGCGGGCGTTGGCCCTCATGCTGGAATGACACGACTTCGGCGGTACGCTTGAGCCCCGCTACATTGTCGGCGCGGAATCACTAGACCAGTGAGCTATTACGCACTCTTTCAAGGGTGGCTGCTTCTAAGCCAACCTCCTGGTTGTCTCTGCGACTCCACATCCTTTCCCACTTAGCGTACGCTTAGGGGCCTTAGTCGATGCTCTGGGCTGTTTCCCTCTCGACCATGGAGCTTATCCCCCACAGTCTCACTGCCGTGCTCTCACTTACCGGCATTCGGAGTTTGGCTAAGGTCAGTAACCCGGTAGGGCCCATCGCCTATCCAGTGCTCTACCTCCGGCAAGAAACACACGACGCTGCACCTAAATGCATTTCGGGGAGAACCAGCTATCACGGAGTTTGATTGGCCTTTCACCCCTAACCACAGGTCATCCCCCAGGTTTTCAACCCTGGTGGGTTCGGTCCTCCACGAAGTCTTACCTCCGCTTCAACCTGCCCATGGCTAGATCACTCCGCTTCGGGTCTTGAGCGCGCTACTATACCGCCCTATTCGGACTCGCTTTCGCTACGGCTTCCCCACACGGGTTAACCTCGCAACACACCGCAAACTCGCAGGCTCATTCTTCAAAAGGCACGCAGTCACGACGCATTGAGTAAACTCAATGCGCGACGCTCCCACGGCTTGTAGGCACACGGTTTCAGGTACTATTTCACTCCGCTCCCGCGGTACTTTTCACCATTCCCTCACGGTACTATCCGCTATCGGTCACCAGGGAATATTTAGGCTTAGCGGGTGGTCCCGCCAGATTCACACGGGATTTCTCGGGCCCCGTGCTACTTGGGTGTCTCTCAAACGAGCCGTACAGATTTCAGCTACGGGGGTCTTACCCTCTACGCCGGACCTTTCGCATGTCCTTCGCCTATCCATACGGTTTCTGACTCGTCTCACAGCCGGCAGACTGTGAAAGAGAGATCCCACAACCCCGAATGCGCAACCCCTGCCGGGTCTCACACGCATACGGTTTGGCCTCATCCGGTTTCGCTCGCCACTACTCCCGGAATCACGGTTGTTTTCTCTTCCTGCGGGTACTGAGATGTTTCACTTCCCCGCGTTCCCTCCACATACCCTATGTGTTCAGGTATGGGTGACAGCCCATGACGACTGCCGGGTTTCCCCATTCGGAAACCCCCGGATCAAAGCCTGGTTGACGGCTCCCCGGGGACTATCGTGGCCTCCCACGTCCTTCATCGGTTCCTGGTGCCAAGGCATCCACCGTGCGCCCTTAAAAACTTGGCCACAGATGCTCGCGTCCACTGTGCAGTTCTCAAACAACGACCAGCCACCCATCACCCCGAACCATCCGGTTCGAGTGCACTGGGGCCGGCACTGAAGGCAGCCGATACGGCCATACCCTCAGACACCCAACAGCGTGCCCGGCACCCTCGCCACTCGTGATCAGCTTTCCACGCTCCGAAGAGCAGTACTTGCAGCCCGAGATGACTGAGAGTGCCGAATAATCAACGTTCCACCCATGAGCAACCAGCATCAGACATTCGCCGATGTACTGGCCTCTGACCGAGCGAACCCGGTAAGAAGTGCTCCTTAGAAAGGAGGTGATCCAGCCGCACCTTCCGGTACGGCTACCTTGTTACGACTTCGTCCCAATCGCCAGTCCCACCTTCGACAGCTCCCTCCCACAAGGGGTTGGGCCACCGGCTTCGGGTGTTACCGACTTTCGTGACGTGACGGGCGGTGTGTACAAGGCCCGGGAACGTATTCACCGCAGCAATGCTGATCTGCGATTACTAGCAACTCCGACTTCATGGGGTCGAGTTGCAGACCCCAATCCGAACTGAGACAGGCTTTTTGAGATTCGCTCCACCTCACGGTATCGCAGCTCATTGTACCTGCCATTGTAGCACGTGTGCAGCCCAAGACATAAGGGGCATGATGACTTGACGTCGTCCCCACCTTCCTCCGAGTTGACCCCGGCGGTCTCCTGTGAGTCCCCATCACCCCGAAGGGCATGCTGGCAACACAGGACAAGGGTTGCGCTCGTTGCGGGACTTAACCCAACATCTCACGACACGAGCTGACGACAGCCATGCACCACCTGTACACCGACCACAAGGGGGGCACCATCTCTGATGCTTTCCGGCGTATGTCAAGCCTTGGTAAGGTTCTTCGCGTTGCGTCGAATTAAGCCACATGCTCCGCTGCTTGTGCGGGCCCCCGTCAATTCCTTTGAGTTTTAGCCTTGCGGCCGTACTCCCCAGGCGGGGAACTTAATGCGTTAGCTGCGGCACCGACGACGTGGAATGTCGCCAACACCTAGTTCCCACCGTTTACGGCGTGGACTACCAGGGTATCTAATCCTGTTCGCTCCCCACGCTTTCGCTCCTCAGCGTCAGTAATGGCCCAGAGATCCGCCTTCGCCACCGGTGTTCCTCCTGATATCTGCGCATTTCACCGCTACACCAGGAATTCCGATCTCCCCTACCACACTCTAGCTAGCCCGTATCGAATGCAGACCCGGGGTTAAGCCCCGGGCTTTCACACCCGACGTGACAAGCCGCCTACGAGCTCTTTACGCCCAATAATTCCGGACAACGCTTGCGCCCTACGTATTACCGCGGCTGCTGGCACGTAGTTAGCCGGCGCTTCTTCTGCAGGTACCGTCACTTTCGCTTCTTCCCTGCTGAAAGAGGTTTACAACCCGAAGGCCGTCATCCCTCACGCGGCGTCGCTGCATCAGGCTTTCGCCCATTGTGCAATATTCCCCACTGCTGCCTCCCGTAGGAGTCTGGGCCGTGTCTCAGTCCCAGTGTGGCCGGTCGCCCTCTCAGGCCGGCTACCCGTCGTCGCCTTGGTGAGCCATTACCTCACCAACAAGCTGATAGGCCGCGGGCTCATCCTTCACCGCCGGAGCTTTCAACCACCACAGATGCCTGCGGTAGTGGTATCCGGTATTAGACCCCGTTTCCAGGGCTTGTCCCAGAGTGAAGGGCAGATTGCCCACGTGTTACTCACCCGTTCGCCACTAATCCCCACCGAAGTGGTTCATCGTTCGACTTGCATGTGTTAAGCACGCCGCCAGCGTTCGTCCTGAGCCAGGATCAAACTCTCCGTGAATGTTTACCCGTAATCGGGTGCACACATCACGAGAGCGGAACCACCGGCGGAATAAGCCGATGGTTCACAGCGTCCTCGCTGTGTATTTCTTCAAAGGAACCTCATCTACGACCATGACGGCCGGAGACGGGGTATCAACTAATCTGGCGTTGATTTTTGGCACGCTGTTGAGTTCTCAAGGAACGGACGCTTCCTTTGTACTCACCCTCTCGGGCTTTCCTCCGGGCTTTTCCCTTCGGTCTTGCGTTTCCGACTCTATCAGACCGTTTCCGGTTCCGATTTCCTCGGTGCTTTCCAGGTTTCCGCTTTCGCGTTTCCCTTTCCGGCGGTTCCGACTTTATCAGAGATTCTGAGTCGGAATTCCCACCCGCTTCGGGGACTGGTTCCGGCGCACGAAGCGACCGGGTTCCCGTTCAGGCGGAGCCGTAAACGTACTGGAGCGGGGCGCCTCGATGCAAATCGAGGCGCCCCGCTCCAGGTTCACGCGTACGGATGTCCGACAGACCGTCAGACCTCCACCACCACCGGGAGGATCATCGGCCTGCGGCGATAGGTGTCGGAGACCCACTTGCCGAGGGTCCGCCGCACCAGCTGCTGCATCTGGTGGGGTTCGACCACACCGTCCTGGGCCGAGCGCTCGAGGACCTCCGTGATCCTCGGGATCACGTCGGCGAACGCCGAGTCCTCAATACCCGAGCCACGGGCCTGGACGTGCGGTCCGCCCGTGATCTTGCCGGTCGACGAGTCGAGGACCACGAAGACCGAGATGATGCCCTCGTCGCCGAGGATCCTGCGGTCCTTGAGGGCCGGTTCGCCCACGTCACCGACCGAGAGGCCGTCGACGTACACGTAACCCGCCTGGACCTTGCCGGAGATCTTGGCCTTGCCCTCGATGAGGTCGACGACGACACCGTCCTCCGCGATGACGATCCGGTCGTGCGGGACGCCGGTGAGGGCGCCGAGCTCGGCGTTGGCGCGCAGGTGCCGCCATTCGCCGTGGACCGGCATCAGGTTCTTCGGGCGGCAGATGTTGTAGAAGTACAGCAGCTCGCCGGCCGAGGCATGGCCCGAGACATGGACCTTGGCGTTCCCCTTGTGGACGACGTTGGCGCCCCAGCGGGTCAGGCCGTTGATCACGCGGTAGACCGCGTTCTCGTTGCCGGGGATCAGGGACGACGCCAGGATCACGGTGTCGCCGTTGACGATCCGGATCTGGTGGTCGCGGTTGGCCATCCGGGAGAGGGCCGCCATCGGTTCGCCCTGGGAGCCCGTGCAGACCAGGACCACCTCGCGGTCGGGGAGGTCGTCGAGCGTCTTGACGTCGACCACCAGGCCCGGGGGGACCTTCAGATAGCCCAGGTCCCTCGCGATGCCCATGTTGCGGACCATCGAGCGGCCGACGAAGGCGACCCTGCGGCCGTACTCGTTGGCCGCGTCCAGGATCTGCTGGATGCGGTGGATGTGGCTGGCGAAGCTCGCCACGATGATCCGCTTGCGGGCGTTCCCGAAGACCTGGTGCAGGACGTTGGAGATGTCCCGCTCCGGCGGGACGAACCCCGGCACCTCGGCGTTCGTCGAGTCGGAGAGGAGGAGGTCGATCCCTTCCTCGCTCAGGCGTGCGAACGCGTGCAGGTCCGTCAGACGGTTGTCCAGCGGGAGCTGGTCCATCTTGAAGTCGCCGGTGTGGACCACCATGCCCGCAGGGGTGCGGATGGCCACGGCCAGGGCGTCCGGGATGGAGTGGTTGACCGCGACGAACTCGCAGTCGAAGGGGCCGATGCGCTCGCGGTTCCCCTCCACCACCTCAAGGGTGTACGGGCGGATGCGGTGCTCCTGGAGCTTCGCCTCGATCAGAGCGAGGGTCAGCTTGGAGCCGATCAGCGGGATGTCCGGCTTCTCGCGGAGCAGGAAGGGGACGGCACCGATGTGGTCCTCGTGGCCGTGCGTGAGCACGATGCCCTCGATGTCGTCGAGGCGGTCCCTGATGGACGTGAAGTCCGGCAGGATCAGGTCGATCCCGGGCTGCTCCTCCTCGGGGAAGAGGACGCCGCAGTCGACGATCAGAAGGCGGCCGCCGTACTCGAAGACCGTCATGTTTCGGCCGATCTCGCCGAGACCGCCGAGCGGGGTGACCCGCAGGCCGCCTTCGGGGAGCGGCGGGGGCGAACCGAGTTCAGGATGCGGATGACTCAAAAGACTCTCCTCACCACACGCGCCACGTACCGGTAGGGCACGTGGCGCGCATGACGTTCGTGCTAGTAGCAGTTGTCGTTGTGGGTGCAGGCACCACCGGTGGCCTGCTTATTCAGTTGTGGAGTCTGCTGCGCGCCCGGGGCGCGCGAAGTCTGTTGTCAGAGCTGTACCCCGCCGGCGGCAAGATCGATCTTGAGCTGCTCGATCTCTTCGGCCGTGAGCTCCACCATGGGAGCGCGCAGCGGTCCGGCGGGCAGGCCCTGGAGGGCTAGCGCGGCCTTCGTGGTCATGACGCCCTGGGTGCGGAACATGCCCGTGTAGACCGGGAGCAGCTTCTGGTGGATCTCGGTCGCCTTCTGGACGTCACCGGAGGTGTACGCCTCCACCAGCGCGCGGAGCTCGGGCGTGACCAGATGGCCGACGACCGAGACGAAGCCGACCGCGCCCACGGAGAGCAGCGGCAGGTTCAGCATGTCGTCGCCGGAGTACCAGGCGAGGCCGGAGCGGGCGATGGCCCAGCTGGCGCGACCCAGGTCGCCCTTGGCGTCCTTGTTGGCGACGATGCGCGGGTGCTCGGCCAGGCGGACGAGCGTCTCGGTGTTGATCGGGACGCCGCTGCGGCCGGGAATGTCGTAAAGCATGACCGGCAGCTCGGTGGCGTCGGCGAGGGCCTTGAAGTGCCGGTACAGGCCCTCCTGCGGGGGCTTGTTGTAGTACGGCGTGACGACCAGCAGGCCGTGGGCACCGGTCCTCTCGGCCGTACGGGCGAGTTCGAGGCTGTGGTGGGTGTCGTTGGTGCCGACGCCGGCGACGACGTGGGCGCGGTCGCCGACCGCTTCCAGCACGGCTCGTACGAGGTCCGTTTTCTCCGCGTCGCTGGTGGTGGGGGACTCACCAGTGGTGCCGTTGATGATCAGGCCGTCGTTGCCTGCGTCCACCAGGTGGGTTGCGAGCCGCTGCGCGCCGTCGAGGTCGAGCGCGCCGTCCGCCGTGAAGGGCGTGACCATGGCGGTGAGGACCCGCCCGAAGGGGGTCTGCGGAGTGGAGGTCGGAGCCATGGGTAACACGCTACTCGCTGCTCAAGGCGTGGTCTGCCCTCGGGGGGCTCGAAAAGTCATGACAAAGATGGAGCCCGGCACTGCCTGCTCGGGGGTTCAAGCAGTGCCGGGTCCGTTTGATCAGGCTAGATGAACTTCTCTAAATGCCGCAATACGGACACTTCGCACGGCTGACCCGTACATCTGTGCCCGGAGGGAGAACGCGGGTGCGTTACGGCGCCACACGGCCGTTCGCATTGAAGGCCGCGTAGGTGAGCGGCATGAGCTTGGCCCACTCCGCCTCCATCTTCTCGCCGACCATCTCGATCTCCCGCTGCGGGAACGACGGGACCTTCGCCAGTTCGTGCTGGGTGCGCAGGCCGAGGAAGTGCATCAGGGAGCGCGCGTTGCACGTGGCGTACATCGAGGAGAACAGGCCGACGGGGAGGACGGCGCGGGCGACCTCGCGGGCGACGCCGGCGGCGAGCATCTCCTGGTAGGCCTCGTACGCCTGTCGGTAGGAGTCCTCCATCGTGCGCGTGACCAGCTGCTGCTGTTCCTCGGTGCCCTCGACGAAGACGTACTTGCCGGGGCGGCCCTCCTGGACGAGCTTGCGGTCCGCGCCGGGGACGTAGAAGACCGGTTCGAGCTCCCTGTAGCGGCCGGACTCCTCGTTGTACGACCAGCCCACGCGGTGCCGCATGAACTCGCGGAAGACGAGGATCGGGGCGCTGATGAAGAAGGTCATCGAGTTGTGCTCGAAGGGGCTGCCGTGCCGGTCTCTCATCAGGTAGTTGATGAGGCCCTTGGAGCGCTCGGGGTCCTTCTGCAGCTCCTCCAGGGACTGTTCGCCGGCGGTGGAGACGCGGGCGGCCCACAGGACGTCTGAGTCGGCCGCGGTGTGCTTGACCAGCTCGACGGTGACGTCGCTGCGGAAGCTGGGCTTGAGGTCGTCGGCGGGGGTGTCGGTCACGGCTCGGAGGGTCCTTCCATCACTTCTCTCGGGCGGCGCCCACTCTACGGCCCGGCACTGACATCGGGGCGTTCGGTGCCGGGACGCGACATCTTCGGTGAAGTTCTGTGAATTCGGGGCATCAGGGCACCTTTTGTGGCACTCGTGCGTCTGTATCAACAACAGTCACTTATTCGAGCTTGAGAGGAGCGTCTCCCCGATGTTCCGTCGGCGTGAGCCCGTCCCGTTCGCCTTCGTCGCCGAGGCCGACAGGTTCCGCAGCAATGTCACTCCCCCACCCCGTCAGAAGTCCTCCGCGGGGCAGATAGCCGGGAGCTGGCTCCTCGGCGTCACCATCGTCGCCGCGCTGGTGGGGTCCCTGATTCTCGGGATGCCGGCGCTGACGCTCGATCACTCCCGCACATCGACGCAGGAGTCACAGGCGTCCCAGGGACACTGACTCATCCGGACCCCCAAGGGTGGATCCAGGAGACACCGGCGGATAGCCTCACCGGGCACAGCCCACCGCATGGATTGAGTGAGGACCAGTCGTGCCCCTGCCCTTCCTGACGGCCGACCGCGTATTCGAGACAGCCGACGACGTCGCGCTGCCCTTCGACGACCGCGAGCACTGGCGGCGTCCCTACCGGCCCGGCCCCTATCGGGTGGGTGCGGCGGCGCTGCTGTTGCTGCTCGCCTCGTACGTGCTGTTCGCGGCGGTCATCATCGCCCTCACCGGCTCCGCGTCCGAGGGCGGTGTGGTCTTCGGAATCGCGCTGGCCGTCATCGCCGTCGCGCTGCGGCTGCTGCGCATGGGGGTGTGGGTGAGCGCCCGCGGAGTGCGTCAGGTGGGGTTCTTCCTCACGCGTACGACGCGCTGGGACAAGGTCGTCGCCGTACGGACGGTGCAGCAGCCGGTGCGCTGGCTGGGGCTGCCGCGGACGGTGCAGGGACAGGCGCTGACCGTCGTACGCCATGACCGGGCGGCCGGGGACACGGTGCCGGTGCTGACCACGCACAACGCGGACTTCCTGGCACGCCCCGAGGCGTTCGACCGGGCTGCCGACTCGGTGGAGGCGTGGGGCGCGGAGTACCAGCGGGGCTGAGTCACCCGCAGAGACGTCGAAGGGGCCGGTCCGCAGCTGCTGCGGGCCGACCCCTTCCGTGTACGTCGGTCAGGCCTGGACCGGCCTTCCCTCGTGCAGGGCGATCGCGCGCTGCATTGCCTTGCGGGCGCGTGGGGTGTCGCGGGCGTCGTGGTAGGCGACGGCGAGGCGGAACCAGCTGCGCCAGTCGTTGGGCGACGCCTCCGTCTCTGCCTTGCGCTTGGCGAAGACCTCGTCGGCCGAGTCGCGGTCGATCCGGCCGCTGGGGGTGCGCTGCAACTCGTCGAGGGGCAGGCCGCCCTCGGCGTCGAGTTCGGCGGCGAGCTGGTTGGCCTTACGGACGAACTCGGTGTTCTTCCACAGGAACCACACGCCGATGACCGGCAGGATCAGCACCGCCACACCGAAGGTGACGGTGAGGAGCGTGCCGGTCTGGATGAGCATGACGCCGCGGCTGCCGACCAGGACGAAGTAGAAGACCAGGACGGCGGCCGTTATGGCGTAGGACAGCTTGGCGCGCATCAGCTCAGGTCCAGGAAGTGTTCCAGGCCGAAGGTGACGCCAGGGGTGGTGACCACGCGGCGGGCGCCCAGCAGGATGCCCGGCATGAAACTGCTGTGGTGGAGCGAGTCGTGGCGGATGGTCAACGTCTCGCCCTCGCCGCCCAGCAGGACCTCCTGGTGGGCCAGCAGACCGCGCAGACGCACGGAGTGGACGGGAACCCCGTCGACGTCCGCGCCGCGCGCGCCGTCCAGGCCCGTCTCCGTGGCGTCCGGCGCCGGCGCCGTGCCCGCCGCGGCGCGGGCCGAGGCGATGAGCTGAGCCGTGCGCGTGGCCGTACCGCTCGGGGCGTCGACCTTCTTCGGGTGGTGGAGTTCGACGACCTCCACCGACTCGAACCAGGGCGCGGCGATCTGCGCGAACTTCATGTTGAGGACGGCCCCGATGGAGAAGTTGGGCGCGATGAGGACGCCCGTCTCCGGGGAGGCGGCCAGCCAGCCGTTCAGCTGCGCGAGGCGCTCGTCGGTCCAGCCCGTCGTACCGACGACGGCGTGGATACCGTGGCCGACGCAGTACTCGAGGTTGGCCATCACCGAGTCGGGCGTGGTCAGTTCGACGGCGACCTGGGCGCCGGTCTCGGCCAGCGTCTCCAGCTTGTCGCCCCGGCTCAGGGCGGCGACCAGCTCCATGTCCTCGGCGGCCTCCACGGCCCGCACCGCCTCGGAGCCGATCCGGCCCTTGGCACCGAGGACCGCCACGCGCAGCTTGCTCATCTTCTTGCTTCCTTAACCGGGTTCCGGAGTCTCGGAGTTCGGACTGGGTTAGGCCACGGCCTCGTGCAGACGTGACGCCTGCTTGTCCTTGAGCGGGCCGATGACCGACAGCGAGGGCCGCTGTCCCAGGATGTCGCGGGCGACCGCGCGGACGTCGTCCGGGGTGACCGACGCTATCCGGGCCAGCATGTCGTCGACGGACATCTGCTCGCCCCAGCACAGCTCACTCTTGCCGATGCGGTTCATGAGCGCGCCGGTGTCCTCCAGGCCGAGGACGGTGGAGCCGCGGAGCTGGCCGATGGCGCGGGCGATCTCGTCGTCGGTCAGGCCGTGCTCGGCGACGTGGTCGAGTTCGTCGCGGCAGATCTTGAGCACGTCATGGACCTGCGAGGGCCGACAGCCCGCGTACACGCCGAACAGGCCGCAGTCGGCGAAGCCCGAGGTGTACGAGTACACGCTGTAGGCCAGGCCGCGCTTCTCGCGGACCTCCTGGAAGAGCCGGGAGGACATGCCGCCGCCCAGCGCGGTGTTCAGCACACCCAGCGACCAGCGACGCTCGTCCGTACGGGCCAGGCCCGGCATGCCGAGGACGACGTGCGCCTGCTCGGTCTTGCGGCCGAGCAGCTCGACGCGGCCCGCGGTGCGCAGGGCGCGCTTGCCCTCGCGCGGGGCGATGGGCGTGGCGTCGGTGTTCTTGAGGGCGCCCGCCTTCTCGAAGGCCGCGCGGACCTGTCGTACGACCTTGTTGTGGTCGATGTTGCCCGCGGCCGCCACGACCAGGTGTGTCGGGTCGTAGTGCTTCTTGTAGAAGCGGCGGATGCGGTCGGCGGTGAGGGCGTTGACGGTGTCGACCGTGCCGAGGACCGGGCGGCCGAGGGGGTTGTCTCCGAACATGGTGTGCGCGAACAGGTCGTGCACGCAGTCGCCCGGGTCGTCCTCGGTCATGGCGATCTCTTCGAGGATCGCGCCCCGCTCGACGTTGACGTCCTCCTCGAGGATCAGCGAGCCCGTGAGCATGTCGCAGACGACGTCGATGGCGAGCGGCAGGTCGGTGTCGAGCACGCGCGCGTAGTAGCACGTGTACTCCTTCGCCGTGAACGCGTTCATCTCGCCGCCGACCGCGTCGATCGCCGAGGAGATGTCCAGCGCCGACCTGCGCGTGGTGCCCTTGAAGAGCAGGTGCTCCAGGTAGTGCGTGGCGCCGTTCAGGGCCGGGGTCTCGTCGCGGGAGCCGACGTGGGCCCAGATGCCGAAGGTGGCGGAGCGGACCGAGGGCAGCGTCTCGGTGACGATGCGCAGGCCGCCCGGGAGGGTGGTCTTACGGACCGTGCCGATGCCGTTCGCGCCCTTGACGAGGGTTTGGGTACGGGCGACGGCCCGCGCCTCCGAAGAGGTGCGGGCCGTCGCCGGTGAGCTACTCGACGTCACTTGTCGGTGTCGTCCTTCTTCTCATCGTTCTCTTCGCCCTCGATGACCGGGATCAGGGAGAGCTTGCCGCGGGAGTCGATCTCGGCGATCTCGACCTGGACCTTGGAGCCCACGGCCACGACGTCCTCGACGTTCTCCACGCGCTTGCCGCCGGCGAGCTTGCGGATCTGCGAGATGTGCAGCAGACCGTCCTTGCCCGGGAGCAGCGACACGAACGCACCGAAGGTGGTGGTCTTGACGACCGTACCCAGGTAGCGCTCGCCGACCTCCGGCATGGTCGGGTTGGCGATCGAGTTGATCGTGGCGCGCGCGGCCTCGGCCTGCGAGCCCTGCTGGGCACCGATGTAGATGGTGCCGTCGTCCTCGATCGTGATGTCGGCGCCGGTGTCCTCCTGGATCTGGTTGATCATCTTGCCCTTCGGGCCGATGACCTCACCGATCTTGTCCACGGGGATCTTGACGGTGATGATCCGCGGGGCGTTGGGGGACATCTCGTCCGGCGTGTCGATCGCTTCCATCATCACGTCGAGGATGTGGAGGCGGGCGTCACGGGCCTGCTTGAGGGCCGCGGCCAGGACGGAGGCCGGGATGCCGTCCAGCTTGGTGTCCAGCTGGAGGGCGGTCACGAACTCCTTGGTGCCGGCGACCTTGAAGTCCATGTCGCCGAAGGCGTCCTCCGCACCGAGGATGTCGGTGAGGGTGACGTAGTGCGTCTCGCCCTCGATCTCCTGGGAGATCAGACCCATGGCGATACCGGCGACCGGGGCCTTGAGGGGCACACCGGCGTTCAGCAGCGACATGGTGGAGGCGCAGACCGAGCCCATGGACGTCGAGCCGTTGGAGCTCAGCGCCTCGGAGACCTGGCGGATCGCGTAGGGGAACTCCTCGCGCGTCGGCAGGACCGGGACCAGGGCGCGCTCGGCGAGGGCGCCGTGGCCGATCTCGCGGCGCTTCGGGGAGCCGACGCGGCCGGTCTCGCCGGTGGAGTACGGCGGGAAGTTGTAGTTGTGCATGTAGCGCTTGCGGGTCACCGGGGAGAGGGTGTCCAGCTGCTGCTCCATACGGAGCATGTTGAGGGTGGTGACGCCCAGGATCTGGGTCTCGCCACGCTCGAACACCGCGGAGCCGTGCACGCGCGGGATGGCCTCGACCTCGGCGGCGAGCGTACGGATGTCCGTCACGCCACGGCCGTCGATGCGCTTCTTCTCCTTGATCACGCGCTCGCGGACGAGCTGCTTGGTCAGGGAGCGGTACGCGGCGGAGATCTCCTTCTCGCGGCCCTCGAACTCCGGCAGGAGCTTCTCGGCGGCGAGCGCCTTGACCCGGTCCAGCTCGGACTCGCGCTCCTGCTTGCCCGCGATCGTCAGCGCGGAGGCGAGCTCCGGGCGGACGGCGGCGGACAGCGCCTCCAGGACGTCGTCCTGGTAGTCGAGGAAGACCGGGAACTCGCCGGTGGGCTTGGCGGCCTTCGCGGCGAGGTCGGCCTGGGCCTTGCAGAGCACCTTGATGAAGGGCTTCGCGGCGTCCAGACCGGCGGCGACGACCTCCTCGGTCGGCGCCTCGGCGCCGCCCTGGACCAGCTGGATGGTCTTCTCGGTGGCCTCGGCCTCGACCATCATGATCGCGACGTCGCCGTCCTCCAGGGCGCGGCCCGCCACGACCATGTCGAAGACGGCGTCCTCGAGCTCGGTGTGCGTCGGGAAGGCGACCCACTGGCCGTTGATCAGCGCGACGCGGACGCCGCCGATCGGGCCGGAGAAGGGCAGACCGGCCAGCTGCGTGGACGCGGAGGCGGCGTTGATCGCCACGACGTCGTACAGGTGGTCGGGGTTGAGCGCCATGATCGTGGCGACGACCTGGATCTCGTTGCGCAGGCCCTTCTTGAAGGACGGGCGCAGCGGGCGGTCGATCAGACGACAGGTGAGGATGGCGTCCTCGGAGGGACGGCCCTCACGGCGGAAGAAGCTGCCGGGGATCTTGCCGGCGGCGTACATCCGCTCCTCGACGTCCACCGTGAGGGGGAAGAAGTCGAGCTGGTCCTTGGGGTTCTTGGAGGCGGTGGTGGCCGACAGCACCATGGTGTCGTCGTCCAGGTACGCCACGGCGGAGCCGGCGGCCTGCTTGGCCAGGCGGCCCGTCTCGAAGCGGATGGTGCGGGTGCCGAAGGAGCCGTTGTCGATGACGGCCTCGGCGTAGTGGGTCTCGTTCTCCACTAGCGTTTCTCCATTACTTTTCGTCTTTTGTCCCGACCCGCCCGTGTGGCGGGGGGACATGGGTGGAGAAGCGCTCCGTCTGTTGCGGGCCGGTCTTCGATCGAAGCACCCGGGTTCGCATTGCCCGGGAGCCACTACCGAGGACCGGCGGCGGCGAGGTGCACTTCTCCTCGTGGTACTGCGTTGTGCTACCACACTACAAAGTAGGTGTGACACTCCGCACGTTTCCGCACGTACGGCAAAGGGAGCGGCCCCCGACTCGTTTCGGGAACCGCTCCCTCATGACGTCTTACTTGGCGCCCGCCGCACCGCGGCGGATGCCGAGGCGGTCGACCAGCGCGCGGAAGCGCTGGATGTCCTTCTTCGCCAGGTACTGGAGAAGGCGGCGGCGCTGACCGACCAGGATCAGCAGACCACGGCGGGAGTGGTGGTCGTGCTTGTGGGTCTTGAGGTGCTCGGTCAGGTCCGAGATCCGGCGCGAGAGCATGGCGACCTGGACCTCGGGGGAGCCGGTGTCGCCTTCCTTCTGACCGAACTCGGCGATGAGCTGCTTCTTCACTGCGGCATCGAGCGGCACTCGAAACTCCTCGTAGTCTGAAAATGGCCACCGAGTGCCCCCGGTCTATGTCTCGGGGGAGCTTCCGTTACTCGGAAGGCGGGGATCCGCTGGGCGCGGCCTCCAGAGCCAAGGGCTCCGGGGGTGCGTACACGAACGGCCGTCACTCAGGGTACCAGGCAAAGGTGGGGGCCTTCGCCCCGGTTCCGGAAGCACCCAGATGGGACGCAGGGGGCCACTAGGGTGAGCGCTCGGATCGTGGTCGTACGACGTCGGGAAGGGGTCGCCGGGACATGGCGGAGACGGCAGAGCAGATCAGGGCGCGCAAGGAGCGGGAGCGGGACGAGCTCTACGCCCTCGACATCTCGGGCGTCGAGTGGCACAGCGCGCCGGGCACCGAGGAGCACGAGGAGCGGGTCGAGATCGCGTACCTGCCCGAGGGTGCCGTGGCCATGCGGTCCTCGCTGGAACCGGACACCGTGCTGCGGTACACGGAGGCGGAGTGGCGGGCGTTCGTGCTGGGTGCGCGGGACGGGGAGTTCGACATCGAGCCGGCGCCGCAAGAGGCGGAGTGACGGTGAGGGGCGGCACGCACGCGTGCCGCCCCTCTTCGCTCCCTCAGTGCTTCAGTCCGGCGCCCCCGACGGCGAGGGCCATCAGCACCGGGTCGGTCGGGTACTTGTCGTCGGCGACCAGTTCCCGCTTCCCGAAGAAGACCCGGCCCTGTTCGTAGAGGATGTCCGACTGCTCCGGGTCGCTGAGCTCGCCGTCGTCGTCCTCCGGAAGCGTGAAGAGGAGGAGCGGGGTCTCCTTGTCCGTCCTCGGGTTCCAGCGCACCACGGCGGCCGGGGCCACGGAGCCCGCACCGCACCGGTAGATCAGGAGGTCGTCGCCGCTCATCCGCAGCGGATAGACCTTCTGCAGCTCGCGCCCGTCGAACTTGCCGGCCGTCTTGCCCGTCACCAGGTCGAACGCCACGATCCAGTCCGACGGCTGGTTGGTGGCGATGTTCTCCTTGCTGGTGACGAAGGCCTGGTCGCGCCCGACGACCAGGCCGTCGCAGGCCTCGTACTCGCCGAAGAACGACAGTCCGAAGTACCGCTCGCCGCACTTCGCCTCGTAGCCGTTCAGGGCGATGGTCGTACGGCGCTTGCCCGCACTGTCGAGCGAGATCAGGTCGGTCACCTCGCTGTCCCCCGCCGCGACGGCAAGCACCGGCGGATCGGACGACGGCAGGTAGACGGTCTGGACCCCGCTGGCGACGCGGTACGTCCACCGCACCTTGCCCGTGCGCGGGTCCAGCTTCTGCACCTGGAAGGTGACGTCGGGCAGTGATCCGCAGCTGAGCAGGGACAGCAGGGCGCGGCCGCCGGCGAAGGCCTTGTCCTGGCACTTGGAGCCGAGGCTGCTGTTCCACAGCTGCTTGCCGGACTTCATGTCGTACGCCACGGAACCCTGCCCCCAGGCCACGGCGACGACGCCCTTCGTGAGCGTGAGGTTGGTGTTGGTGACGTAGGCGGAGTTCGCCGCGGGCATCTTCTTCTGCCACAGCTTCTTGCCGGTGTCGAGGTCGAAGAACACCACCTGGTCGCAGACGCCCTCCTTCTCCGAGCCCTTGGGCTGCGGAGGCTGGATGACGACGGCGGTACGGCCGTCCGCGGTGACATGTCTGCTGGTGGCGCAGATATGGCCGGCCAGCTTGAGGCTCCAGGCCTTCTCGTCGGCGTCGAGGGCGATGTTGTAGCCCTCGAGACGGTCGGCGACGCCCTTGACCATGACCTTGTCGGTGGCCCAGGTGCCGGGCGCGTAGCGGGGGGCGGCGTCGTTGGTCTTGGAGAGTTTCTCCTCGTCGTGCTCGATCATCAGCCGGCCCTCGGGCGAGGCGGGGACCGTCTCGGTCGTCTCCCTGATGTCGTCCGGGCTCTGCGCGACGGCCTGCTCGGCGCCGGCGGGGGCGTCACCGTCCCCGGACGCGAGGAGCCAGCCGCCTCCGCCCAGCGCGACCGCCGCGACGATCGCCACGGCGCACAGCAGCGTCGTACGGCGGCGGCGCCTGCGGGCGGTGTCGGCCGAGAGTGCGGATTGGGTGTAGATCGAGGGAGGCGGGCCGAAGCTCACGCGAAAGAGCCCCTTCTGTTTCTGGCGGGATGGTGACCGGATCGATGACCGTTTCGATGATCGGATCGGCCCTACTATGCCCGTCGGCCGGTTTCGGACGGAGATCGGGGTGGACCGCCGCCTCCCCCAACAGCCCTACCCGGTAAGGCGCTTCGGGAAGGTGCGCGTCCGCCTCCCGTCACCTTCCGTTTGTGTTCGGGGCGTTCACGAACATCGCCCTTTTTCGTCACGAATGCGAAAGCTGTGTAGGCCACTTCTGGGCAGGTTGTGACGCGGTGGACGAGCGCTCGTGGGTGGACGGGCCTGCCGGGGCGGGGCTTGTGGTGATTAGGCTGGTACCGGGGGCGACGCCAGAACCCGTGGACCGGGCGTCGATATTCCAGGGGGAGAGCCGGTGGATCGGACGACCTCGAACGACTTCGGACGACGAGAAGACGACAAGAAACAGGTCGCCCCTAGCACGGTATGAGGGTGCTCGACCACATCAGGAGGAATTGTGAGCAGCGATCGGGACGGGATCCGCGGGGGCTGGGCCACACCCGGCGATGACCAGCCCGACGCGGAGTCCGCCAGCGAGATGACGGGCGAGTTCACCATCGACTACGCGCCGCCTGCCTGGTACACGCAGAACGCTTCGGGGGGTTCGGGCGACGGGGGGAACGCGTCGGGTACGGCTGGATCGTCAGGTGCGGGTGAGCCGGCCGGTTCATCCGGTACGACGGGTTCGGCCGGGGCCGGTACGCCGGCTTCGGGTACGCCCGGTGCCGCGCCCTCTCCCGTGGACTGGTCCGCTTCCTCGCTGCCGGGGCTGACGCCTCCCGCGCATTCGCGTCCCCAGGGTGCCGCTCCGGGGCCCGGGGCTCCGTTCACGCCTCCGGCGCCTGGTCCGGGCGCTCCCTTCACGCCGCCCGCGCCGGGTCCTGGTGCTCCTTTCACTCCGCCCGCTGCTGGTCCGGGGGCGCCTTTCACGCCTCCGGCGCCGCCGTCTTCCGGTCCCGGGGCCCCATTCACGCCGCCGGCTCCGGCCCCGGCTCCCGATGCGCCGTTCCAGCCGCCCGCGCCGTCGAACGAGGGGCCGGGTGCGGTGCCCGGGCTTCCGGCAGGGAGCGGGTTCGAGCCGCAGCCTCCGCACGCCGCGCAGCCCGAGTCGCCTGCCTCGGATGCCGGGTCGCCGACGGCCGTGCCGAACATTCCGGGGTTCCAGTCCCAGTGGGGCGCTCCGGCGTCACCGCCCGCGTCGTCCCCGTCGAGCTTCGCCCTGCCCACGCCCGTGACTCCGCCGGCCACCGCGGACTCCGGCTCCGCCCCGGCAACGCCACCCGCCGCGCCCCCGACGAGCTTCACTCTCCCCGCACCCGCAGTTCCGCCTGCCCCTGCGGCGGCGGACGAGGAGCCGGAGTCCGGGAACGGTGGCCTGGAGAGCGGCGCCACGATGCGGTTCTCCGCGGCCTCGCTGAAGCGGGAGATCGCGGAGCGCGCTGCGGTGGCCGAGGAGGCGGACGGGGCTTCCTCTGTTGCCGACGAGCCCGTTGTCGACGACTCCGCCGAGGATGCCGTCGTGGAGCCGTCGGTGGATGCCGAGGCGGACACCCCGGGTGCCGATGCAGTGGCCGAGGCCGACGACGACCTCGCGGAAGCGGTCGAACCGGCTGCCGAGGACGTCGCGGAGACGGACGGGACGGCCGAGGAGGACGACACGGACGCCGACGTCCTGGCGTTCCCGGGCGCCTCTGAGGAGGTCACCGCCGAGGACACGGAGCCCGCAGCTGACGACACCTCGCTGTCCGAGGACACCGACGCCGACGTGGAGGACCCGGAGCCCGCGGTGACCGAGCCGGAGGATGCCGGTCCCGACGAGGAGACCGAGGCGGAGGAGGCCGCGCTTCAGGACGCCGACGCCGACGCCGACGCCGACGCCGAGCCGACCGACGCCGAGCCGGAGAACGCGGAGCTCTCGGACGCGGCGCCTGCCGAGGCCGAGCCGGAGGACGCCGTACCCGCGACCGCGGAGCCCGTCGACGCCGTACCGGCGAGCCCCGAGCCCGCCGACGCCGTACCGGCTGACGCCGAGCCCGAGGACACGGCCCCGCAGGACGCATCCCCCGCCTGGACTCCCCCGCCGGCGCCGCAGGCAGGAATGCCGCCGCTGCCGCCGTCGTACCAGCCCGCCGCTCCCGCCCCGGCGGCCCAGTGGCCGGCGCAGGTTCAGCCTCAGCCCGAGCAGCCGGCCCCGGCGGCACCCGCCCCGCAGCCGACGGCCGCGCAAGCCCACCCACCCGTACCGCAGCAGCAGCCGCCCTTCCAGCCGCAGGCCCCGCAGCCCGCGCCCGCCGCCTGGAACCAGCCGCCCGCGCCCCCGGCACCCGCCCCGGTCGCACCGCAGCCCGGCACCCCGGCAGCCCAGCAGCCGCCCGCCACCCCCGCCCCGCAGGACGGTTACGGCTTCCCACAACCCGGCGGAATCCCCGCGCCCAACCCGCAGGCGGGCTACGGCTTCCCGCGGCCCGGAGCCCCGGCCCCCAACCCCAACCCCAACCCCAACGCCCAAGGCGGCTACGGCTTCCCGCAACCCGGGGAAAACCCTGCACCCAACCCGCAGGCCGGCTACGGCTTCCCCCAGCCCGGCGCTGCCCAGCCGACCCCTCCCCAGCCCCCGACCCCCAACGCCCAGGGCGGCTACGGCTTCCCCCAGCAGGGACAGCCCCCGGCCCCCACCCCCTCAACTCCGTACGCCCAACCGGCGCCCGCGCCCAACGCCCCGCAAACCACCGCACCCCCCGCAGCGGCCGGTTACGGCTTCCCGCAGCCCGGCGGAGCGCCCGCGCCCAACCCTCAGGCGGGCTACGGCTTCCCCCAGCAGGGACAGCCCCCGGCCGGCACCCCTTCAGCCCCGCACGCCCAACCGGCCCCCGCCCCCGGCGCCCCGGCCCCCGCCCCCAACGCCCAGGCCGGCTACGGCTTCCCGCACCCCGGTGCCCCGAACGCCCCGCAGGCACCCGCCCCCGGTGGCTACGGCTTCCCGCAGCCGCCCGCGCAGCAGGATGGCCAGCCTCACCCTCAGCCGGGCGTACCGCAGGGACAGGCCCAGCCCGACGGCCAGCCCCCGGCAGCCGCTCCGCAGGGATTCGCGCCGCAGGCTCCGCAGCCCCCCATCGACCCCCGCACCGGTACCGCCTGGCCGCAGCCCATGCAGCACGACCAGCGGCAGATGACCAACCCCGGTGCGGCGCCGCTCGGTTACACCGCTGCCGTGGAGCTGTCCTCGGACCGGCTGCTGAACAACAAGAAGCAGAAGGCGAAGAGCGGCCGTCCCGCCGCCCAGCCGTCCCGGTTCAAGATCGGTGGGAAGAAGGAAGAAGCCGAGCGGCAGCGGAAGTTGGAGCTGATCCGCACGCCCGTGCTGTCCTGCTACCGCATCGCGGTCATCAGCCTCAAGGGCGGCGTCGGCAAGACCACGACCACCACCGCCCTCGGCTCGACCCTCGCCACCGAGCGGCAGGACAAGATCCTCGCCATCGACGCCAACCCGGACGCCGGTACCCTCGGCCGCCGGGTGCGGCGGGAGACCGGGGCCACCATCCGTGACCTCGTCCAGGCGATCCCGTACCTCAACTCGTACATGGACATCCGCCGGTTCACCTCGCAGGCGCCGTCCGGGCTCGAGATCATCGCCAACGACGTCGACCCGGCCGTGTCCACGGCCTTCAACGACGAGGACTACCGGCGCGCCCTCGATGTGCTGGGCAAGCAGTACCCGGTGATCCTGACGGACTCCGGTACCGGTCTGCTCTACTCCGCCATGCGCGGTGTGCTCGACCTCGCCGACCAGCTCATCATCATCTCGACGCCGTCCGTGGACGGTGCGAGCAGCGCGAGTACGACGCTGGACTGGCTGTCGGCGCACGGGTACGCGGATCTCGTGTCGAGGTCCCTCACCGTCATCTCGGGTGTGCGCGAGACCGGCAAGATGATCAAGGTGGACGACATCGTCAGCCACTTCGAGACGCGCTGCCGCGGAGTCATCGTCGTGCCCTTCGACGAACACCTCGCGGCCGGTGCCGAGGTCGACCTCGACATGATGCGGCCGAAGGTGCGGGAGTCGTACTTCAACCTCGCGGCGATGGTCGCCGAGGACTTCGTACGCCACCAGCAGATGCACGGCCTGTGGACCAGCGACGGCAACCCGCCCCCGGTGGCGGCCCCGCCGATGCCGGGTCAGTCCATGCCCGGGCAGCCGTACCCTCAGCAGCCTCAGCAGCCGGGTCACCCGTACGCCCCCCAGCCGGGCCAGCCCTATCCGCAGCAGGGTCAGCCGTACCCGCAGCAGCCCCAGCAGCCCGGACAGCCCTACCCGCAGCAGGGACAGCCCGGGCAGCCGTACCCGCCCGCGCCCCCGCAGCAGTAGCCGACACAAGCGAAGGGCGGCCGGTGCTCACCAGCATCGGCCGCCCTTCGGCGTCGTAGGACCGAAAAGAGTGACTACTCGGCCGCCGAAATCAGCTCCCGGCACTTCTTGACGTCCTCGGCCATCTGCTCCAGCAGGGCCTCCAGGGAGTCGAACTTCGCCTGGCCGCGTACATACGCGAGGAAGTCGACGGCGACGTGCAGGCCGTAGAGGTCGAGGCCGACGCGGTCGATGGCGTAGGCCTCGACGGTGCGCTCGGTGCCGTCGAACTGCGGGTTGGTGCCGACGGAGATCGCGGCCGGCATCGCCTCGCCCTGGGCGTGCAGCCAGCCGGCGTAGACGCCGTCGGCGGGGATGGCGGTGTGCGGGAGGGTCTCGACGTTGGCCGTGGGGAAGCCCAGCTCGCGGCCGCGCTGCGCGCCTCGGACGACCACGCCCTCGACGCGGTGCGGGCGGCCCAGGATCTCGTGGGTGCCCTCGACGTCGCCGGCGGCGACCAGGCGGCGGGTGAGGGTGGAGGAGAACGGCTCGCCGCCGCCCGCCTCGCCGGACACGAACAGGTCGATGACCTCGACCTCGAAGTCGTATGTCTTGCCCTGCTCGGCGAGGAACTCCACGTTCCCCGCGGCCTTGTGGCCGAAGCGGAAGTTGGGGCCCTCGACGACCGCCTTGGCGTGCAGCTTGTCGACCAGGACCTTGACGACGAACTCGGCCGGCGAGAGCTTCGAGAACTCCGTCGTGAAGGGCAGGATGAGGATCGCGTCCACGCCCAGCTCCGCCATCAGCTCGGCGCGACGGTCGTGCGGGGCCAGCAGAGGCGGGTGGCTGCCGGGGCGGACGACCTCGCTGGGGTGCGGGTCGAAAGTGACGACGACGGCGGGAACGCCCAGCTCACGGGCGCGTTCCACGGCATGCCGGATGATCAGCTGGTGTCCGCGGTGGACTCCGTCGTAGGAGCCGATGGTGACGACGCTGCGTCCCCAGTCCTCGGGGATGTCCTCCAAGCCACGCCAGCGCTGCACTGTGACCGCTCCTCGTCGAACCTGTGTCCGTATGTACGGCTTATCTCTTACGCAGGTCTAAGGGTGCCATGCCGCGTCGCTCCCGCCCGCATCGGCATGGGCGCTGTGACTCGACGCACGTAGGACGGGAGGGTCAGGCGGGGACGCGTACGCCTGCCAGGTTCTCGATCATCCGGCGGGTACTGGGGCCGACCACCGCCGCCCACTGCTGCGGAGCGTCGGTCAGCCAGCCCGCCACCTGCGCGGCGAAGCCCGGCGTCCGACGACCGAGATCGACGAGGCCGCGGTCGAAACGGGCCGCGCCCTCGGGGGTGCGGACGAGGAGGAGGCCGGTGCGGTGGACGAGTTCTCGCAGACCGTCGTCGGGGTGGCGGGCGGCGGCGCGCAGGAGGGCGTCCAGGACGGCGGGCGCGTGCTCGTGACTCAGCAGGAACTCGAGCAGTTCGCGACGGAGGGGGCGGGAGGCGGGAGCACCGGGGGTGGCCAGTACGGCGGCGAGGGCGGCCCGCACCTCCTCCGAGCCGCCGTCCAGCAGGCCGGTGACCAGGGGGAGGAGTACCGCCCGTGCCCCCGGCCCCTGGTCGAGGCGCCGGTCGACGTACGCGGCCATGTCCGCCGCGGTCTCCGGGCGCTGCTCCACCGCCTCCCGCACGAGCACGGCGATCCGGCGGGCCTGCGTGGGCGTGGTGACGTCGGCGAGGGTGCGCAGGGCCGCTCCGGCGCCGGGGCGGCGCAGCCGGGCGCGGAAGGCGTCGAGGACCGGCTCCGGGTGGGTGGCCAGGGCGGCGACCAGCGCGCTCGGCGGGAACTGCGGGTCGCCGGCCATGAAGTGGCCGAGGGCCTGCGGGAGATGACGGGCACGCGTGCGTGGATCACGGACGAGGAGGGCGAGCGCGCCGCCGTGCAGGGTGCAGTCGGCGGGGCGGGCCAGCAGGGTCAGGGCCGCGTAGCGCAGCAGCTCGCGGTCGGCCTCCGTCCTCACGTGCGGGGCGGCGCGCAGGCCGTACGCCACCGCCGCGACCCGCCGGTCAGGGCGTTCGTCGTGCGCCCATCGGTCCACGGCCCGGCACACCGCCGACGGTTCGTCCTCCGCGAGCACGGCGAGCAGTTCGTCGGCCCTCCGATGCGCGCAGTCGACGAGCACCTCGGTGAGGTCGTCGAGAGCCAGCTGCCGGTGGGTGTGCAGCAGCGCCTGCGCGGCCTTCGCGACGGTCGCGTGCGGGGTGGCGGGCAGCGGGCGCTCGTCGTCGAACCAGCGCGTCAGATGCGGTGCTACGGCGGTGGGGTCGGCGGCGAGCAGCCCGGAGGCCGCGTCCAGGAAACGGGGGGCGGTGTCGTGCGCGGGGCCGTCGGCGAGGACGAGACGGCGGAGCAGGTCGAAGAGGGTGATCGGGGGGAGGGGGAGGGCCAGCCAGAAGTCGGGGGCGAACTCGGTTGCTCGGACGGGGCGTTGTTCGTGCCCCTGGTCGCGTGCTTGGCGCCGCCAGTCCACCACGCGGTCCGCGAGCAGGCGCAGTACGCCCGTGTACGGCGTCGCGTCGGGTACGCGGAGCAGGGACTCGGTGAGGAGACGGGCCGCCCACCAGGAGTCGGGGTCGGCGTCCAGGGCCTGGACCAACTCCTCCAGGCGGAGGGCGAGTCGGGGGGTGCCGTGCTGGCGGGACTGGAGGAGCAGGGCATGGACGACCGGGCCGATGCGGTGGTGCGGCACCGGGAAGGGGTGCGGGCTGTGGCGGTGGACCAGGGCGCGCAGGGCCTCGTCCAGGTCGAGGTGCATGCCCTGGATCCAGTCGGCGAGTTCCTCGTGGGCGAAGCGGTAGCCGTTGCCGGCGGGGACCAGGAGGCCCTCGGTGAGGACGGCGGACGCCCAGCCGGTGCCGCCGCCGAGCCGGGCGGAGGCCTGGCCCCAGGGGAACACCGCCTCGAACGACTCGCGGTCCAGTTCGCCCTGGCCCGGGCCGAGGCTGCGGCGGGCGGCCTCGTGCACCTGGCCGGAAACCTTTGCGGCGAGGCGGCGTACGGCGGTGCCGCGCAGGCCGTTCTCTGCGGCGAGGCGGACGGCGATGCGGAGGCACATCAGGTCGAGGTGGGCGGCGAAGACGTCGTGGCGGTCTGCGCGGGTGCCGGGGATGCCGGGCGTGTCGGTGTCGGGGAGGGCGGCTCGGACCTCGGAGAGGAGGCGGAGGGTGAGGGGGTGGCGGGCGTCGGTGTCCGTGAGGGCGTCCTCGGGGATGCCGTAGCGAGCCCGGGCTTGGCGGGCTTCGTCCTCGTGCAGGTCGGCGAGGTGCACGCAGGGCGGTTTCTCGCCCCCTCCGCCCCTACCCGTCCCGTCCCTGGGGGCTGCGCCCCCAGACCCCTCTTCGGACTGAACGGCCTCGTCCTCAAACGCCGGACGGGCTGAAAGTGGCTGAGCCTGCGGACTGTGCAGCATTCCTCCCGGAAACCCCTCCCCCGCCCGCTCCCAGTACTCCTCCCGGCACGCCACCAC
This sequence comes from Streptomyces sp. NBC_00019, assembly GCF_045041015.1. Classification (NCBI taxonomy): domain Bacteria; kingdom Bacillati; phylum Actinomycetota; class Actinomycetes; order Kitasatosporales; family Streptomycetaceae; genus Streptomyces; species Streptomyces sp. NBC_00019. The sequence goes on along the minus strand of NZ_CP108302.1, from coordinate 7,534,225 downwards.
CAGCCGTGCCCTCGTCTCCCCCAGCCAGGTCGCCGCCCCGTCGGTCCAGTCCGTGAGGCGGTGGGCCAGGACGGGGGGCATCTCCTCGGGGCCGTCGAGGAGGAGCAGCAGGGGGCGGCCGTCGGTGTGGGCGAGCCGGGCCAGGCGCTCAGGGGTCACATCGCCCAGGTCCTCGACCTGCACCGAGCGCGACGCGGCGACGATCCGTACCGCCCGGGTCAGCGCCCTGCGTGCCGCGTCCGCGACCGAGGTGTCGTCGTCCCTCAGGTCGGCGCCGCGCAGCCACAGCGTCGGGGCGGGTCGGGCGCCCCGGTTGCGGCGGGCGGCGAGGGACGCGAGTTCTGTCGTACGGCCGCTGCCGGGTGGGCCGACGAGGGCGAGGACGGCGGCCGGGCCCTCGGTGAAGGCCTCGAACTCCGCTGCCGTGGCCCCCCGTTGGACCGGTGCCACCGATCCGGGGGTGCCGGTGCTCGCCCGGCCGACGTAGCCCGCGAGCGCACCCGGCGGGCCGTCCTGGCCCACCGATGTCGCCGTCAGTTCGAGTACGCCCGCGAGGTTGAGGTCCACGCCGTACGCGGGGACGGTCGCCGCGTTCTCGGCGAGGAGCTCGGCAAGGGGGCCGGGCGGTGCCGGGAGCAGGGGTACCGCGAACCCGGCGTCCCGGCCGCCGCCCTGCAGCGCGGTGCCGAGGACGCCGACCACCGCGCCGGTCGCGGCGTCGAGCACCGGTCCGCCGGCCGCCCCGCCGCCCAGCCGCAGCGCGTCCCGCCCGGCCGTGCCGATCGCCAACTCCAGTGCGCCGTCAAGGAGATGGAAGCGATCCGTCGCCGTGTACGTCACAGCGGCCGCGCCGAGCACCCTCGCCTCACGCCAGCACCCGGCGGCGATCCGCACATAGGCACCGGTCTCGATCCGGTCCCGCACGGTGACGGGGAGCGGCTCGACGCCGAGCCCCTCGGTCCGTACGAGGGCCAGGTTCAGCTCGGGCAGCGCGGTCACCGCGTCGGCGGTCACCACGCAGTGACGGTCCTCGGCGGCGTAGAGCAGAAGCCTGGGCAGTCCGTCGACGGCCTCGTGGCTGGTGATCACGGTGCCGTGGTGGTCGGCCACGAAGCCGGTGCCCCGGGGGCGGCCGGCAAGATCGTGAATCCGCACAAGGGATTCGTCGCGTGCGTGTCCCGGCCCGGAAGCCGCGCCGCAGGACGCGGAGTGCTCGCTCTCACCCGCGCGTCGGCGGCCGCCCGCAGTCCGCGGGCCCCGTCCCGCCATGGTCGAACCTCCCCGCCGTGCCCTGCCCTGTCTTCGACGGTAGGCACCAGGTGATCGGCGGGACAGATCGCGCGGTGAACGCGCCCCCGTCCGCTCCCCCGCTTCACTCCGAGCGCCTGCCCGCACGGGTGAATGGGAGGGGGTCGGTGGATACACCCTAGGGGTGGGGGAACCGAGGGGGGACCGTGGAGCGGCGGACAACTCCGTGACCGCCGCTCCACGGGCGGAGCGTCTCAGCCGAAGACAGCGAGGCTCTTCGCCTTGCCCTTCTGCTCCTCCACGAGGGCCAGCAGTCGGCCTTCGGGGGCGAAGACGGCGATGGTGCCGCGGCCCGTGTACTCGTCGGGCATCTCCAGGCGTACGCCGTTGGTGAGCAGCCGGGCCCGCCGCTCGTCCACGTCCCAGCGCGGGAACGCGGCCGCGGCCGCCTCGGCGATCGGCATCACCGTCAGCTCCTGCTGGTGCTGCTCCAGAGTCTTGGCCGCGTCCAGCTTGTACGGGCCGACCCGCGTGCGCCGCAGAGCGGTGAGGTGGCCGCCCACGCCCAGGTCCGCGCCCAGGTCCCGAGCCAGCGCCCGGATGTACGTACCGGACGAGCAGACCACCGAGACGACCAGGTCCTGGACGGGCGTGCCGTCCTCGGCGACGGCGTCCCGGACGTCGTACACCGCGAAGGACGAGATCTTCACGGGCCGGGCGGGGATCTCGAACTCCTCGCCCTCACGCGCCCGCTTGTAGGAGCGCACACCGTCGATCTTGATGGCGCTGACCTTGGACGGCACCTGCATGATGTCGCCGCTCAGCTTGGCGATGCCCGCGTCGATGGCGTCCCGGGTGACCTTCGAGGCGTCTGTCGACGCCGTGCTCTCGCCCTCGGCGTCATCGGTCAGGGTCGTCTGGCCCAGGCGGATCGTGCCCAGGTACTCCTTCTCGGTGAGCGCGAGATGCCCGAGGAGCTTGGTCGCCTTCTCGACGCCGAGGACGAGCACACCGGTCGCCATCGGGTCGAGGGTGCCGGCGTGTCCGACGCGGCGGGTCTTCGCGATCCCGCGCATCTTGGCGACCACGTCGTGCGAAGTGAAGCCCGACGGCTTGTCGACGATGACAAGCCCGTCGGGCGTCTGGTTCTTCTGTGTCATTCGGCGGTGTCGTCCTCGTCTTCACCCGGCTTCTTGTACGGGTCCGCCTCACCGGCGTAGGCGGCACCGGCCGAGACCTCGCGCACCTTCTCGTCGGACTGGCGCGCCTTGTCGAGGAGGTCCTCGATGGTCTTGGCGGTGTCCGGAAGCGCGTCCGCCATGAAGGTCAGCGTCGGCGTGAACTTCACACCGGCCGCCGCGCCCACCGCGGAACGCAGCACGCCCTTGGCGCTTTCCAGACCGGCGGCCGCGGCCGCGCGCTCCTCGTCGTCCCCGTACACCGTGTAGAAGACGGTCGCCTCCCGGAGGTCACCCGTGACCCGGGTGTCCGTGATGGTGACGTGCGAGCCGAGCCGCGGGTCCTTGATCCCGCGCTGCAGCTTCTGGGCCACCACCTCCCGGATGAGGTCCGCCAGCCTCTTCGCCCGCGCGTTGTCGGCCACTGGTCCGTCTCCTTAAGTGTCTTGCTTCTTGCTGAGTCTTCGTCGCTTCAGTCTTCGTCGCCGTGGAGTCTGCGTCGAACCGAGAGCAGTTCCACCTCGGGCCGCCCGGCGACCAGCCGCTCACAGCGGTCCAGTACGTCGGTGAGGTGTCCGGTGTCCCCGGAGACCATCGCCAGCCCGATCTCGGCCCTGCGATGGAGGTCCTGATTGCCCGTCTCCGCCGCGCTCACCGCGTACTTGCGCTGGAGCTCGGCCACGATCGGACGGACGAGAGAGCGTTTCTCCTTGAGCGAGTGAACGTCGCCGAGGAGCAGATCGAAGGACAGAGTCCCCACATACATGTGTGTGTCCGGATGTCCCGCCGGTTCGGGGTATGGGCGCCGCGTCGACGCCGATACAGGAACCGTACACGCAACGGCCGGGGCCGATCGACGGATATTACGTCCGCCGATCGGCCCCGATCGCGTGCTACGACAATCAGCCGCGCGGCTTCTCGCGCATCTCGTACGTCGCGATGACGTCGTCGATCTTGATGTCGTTGAAGTTGCCGAGGTTGATACCGCCCTCGAACCCTTCGCGGATCTCGGTGACGTCGTCCTTGAAGCGACGCAGACCGGAGATGTTGAGGTTCTCCGCGATGACCTTGCCGTCGCGGACGAGTCGAGCCTTCGTGTTGCGCTTGACCTCGCCCGAGCGGACTAGGACACCGGCGATGTTGCCCAGCTTGGACGACTTGAAGACCTCGCGGATCTCCGCCGTGCCGAGCTCGACCTCCTCGTACTCCGGCTTGAGCATGCCCTTGAGGGCCGCCTCGATCTCCTCGATGGCCTGGTAGATCACCGAGTAGTACCGGACGTCGACGCCCTCGCGCTCCGCCATCTGCGCCGCGCGGCCCGCAGCGCGGACGTTGAAGCCGATGACGATGGCGTCGGAGCCGGTCGCCAGGTTGATGTCGGACTCGGTGACCGCACCCACACCGCGGTGCAGGACACGGATGTCGACCTCGTCGCCGACGTCGAGCTGGAGCAGCGAGGACTCGAGAGCCTCCACCGAACCGGACGCGTCGCCCTTGATGATGAGGTTGAGTTCCTGCACCAGACCGGCCTTGAGGGCCTCGTCCAGGTTCTCCAGGGAGAACCGGACTCCACGCCGGGCGAAGTTGGCGTTGCGCTCGCGCGCCGCGCGCTTCTCGGCGATCTGACGTGCCGTGCGGTCCTCGTCGACGACCAGGAAGTTGTCGCCGGCGCCCGGGACGTTGGTGAGACCCAGGACCAGGACGGGGGTCGACGGACCCGCTTCCTCGACGTTGTTGCCGTTGTCGTCGAGCATCGCCCGGACACGGCCGTACGCGTCGCCGACCACCATCGTGTCGCCGATGCGCAGCGTGCCGCGCTGGACGAGGACCGTGGAGACGGCACCGCGGCCGCGGTCGAGGTGGGACTCGATCGCAATACCCTGCGCGTCCTGCTCCGGGTTGGCCCGCAGGTCGAGCGAGGCGTCCGCGGTGAGGACCACGGCCTCCAGCAGGCTCTCGATGTTGAGGCCCTGCTTGGCGGAGATGTCGACGAACATGGTGTCGCCGCCGTACTCCTCGGCCACCAGACCGAACTCGGTGAGCTGACCGCGCACCTTGGTCGGGTCCGCGCCCTCGACGTCGATCTTGTTGACCGCGACCACGATCGGCACGTCGGCCGCCTTGGCGTGGTTCAGCGCCTCGATCGTCTGGGGCATCACACCGTCGTTGGCCGCCACCACGAGGATCGCGATGTCGGTCGACTTGGCACCACGGGCACGCATGGCGGTGAACGCCTCGTGGCCCGGGGTGTCGATGAAGGTGATCCTGCGCTCTTCGCCGTTGACCTCGGTCGCGACCTGGTACGCACCGATGTGCTGCGTGATACCGCCGGCCTCGCCCGCAACGACGTTCGTCTTGCGGATGGTGTCGAGAAGGCGGGTCTTACCGTGGTCGACGTGACCCATGACGGTCACGACCGGCGGACGCGCGACGAGGAACTCCTCGCCACCCTCGTCCTCGCCGAACTCGATGTCGAAGGACTCGAGAAGCTCGCGGTCCTCCTCCTCCGGGCTGACGATCTCGAGGATGAAGTTCATCTCGTCCGCGAGGAGCTTCAGCGTCTCGTCGGAGACGGACTGCGTGGCAGTGACCATCTCGCCGAGGTTCATCATCACGCCGACGAGCGACGCCGGGTTGGCGCCGATCTTCTCGGCGAAGTCGGTGAGCGACGCACCGCGCGACAGGCGGACGGACTGTCCGTTGCCGCGAGGCAGCATCACGCCGCCGACCGACGGGGCCTGCATGGCCTCGTACTCCTGGCGCCTCTGCCGCTTCGACTTGCGACCACGACGCGCGGGACCGCCGGGACGACCGAAGGCGCCCTGCGTGCCACCACGGCCACCGGGACCACCCGGACGACCGCCGAAGCCGGGACGGCCGCCGCCGCCGGGACCACCGGGGCCACCCGGACGACCGGCGAAACCGCCGCCACCGCCACCGGGACCGCCGGGACGACCGGCGAAACCGCCGCCACCGCCACCGGGACCGCCGGGACGACCGGCGAAACCGCCGCCGCCACCCGGACGACCGCCGCCGCCACCACCGGGACGACCGCCACCGCCACCACCGGGACCGCGGCCGCCGGGGCCACCGCCACCGGGACGCGGGCCGGCAGCCGGACGCTGCGGCATCATGCCGGGGTTAGGACGCGGGCCGCCGCCGGGACGCGGAGCGCCGCCCTGCGGACGGGGCATACCGCCCGGGGAGGGACGAGCGCCGCCCGGAGCCTGCGGACGGGCACCGCCCGCCGCGCCCTGGGGACGGGGACCACGGTCCTGGCCCTGCGGACGCGGGGCGCCGCCGGGACGGTCACCGGGGCCACCCTGGCCACCGGGACGCGGGGCGCCGCCCGGACGGGGCGCCTGCGGGCGCGCCATGCCGGTGGAGCCACCAGAGGTGAAGGGGTTGTTGCCCGGACGGGGACCGGCCGGACGGGCACCGGGACGCGACGCCTGGCCACCCGGACGCGGGGCGCCCGGACGGTCACCGCGGTCGCCACGGTCACGACCCTGGCCGCCGCCCTGACCGGGGCCGCCGGCGGGACGGGGAGCACCCGGACGCGGCGCCTGCTGGCCGGCCGGACGCGGGGCGCCCGGACGCGCACCGGAGCCCTGGGAGGCCGGCGGCGTGGCCGGGGCCGACGGGGGTGCTGTGAACTCGGGCGTGGTCGGAGCCGGGGACGCCGGCGCGGGGCGCGGCGCGGGCTTCGGGCCCGGGGTGGGACGGGGGCCGGGAGCGGCCGGCGCGGCGGGAGCCGCGGGCGTCTCGGCAACGGCCGGCTTGGGGGCCGGCGGGCGCGGGGCGGCCGGACGGGCAGCCTGCGCCGGAGAGGGGGCGCCCGGCTTGGCCGGGGCAGCCTTGCGGGCGGGGGCGGGCTTGCCGCCTCCGTTGCCCTGCTGAAGGGCGTCCGTCAATTTACGGACGACGGGCGCTTCGATGGTCGAAGACGCCGAACGGACGAATTCACCGAGTTCTTGGAGCTTGGCCATGACGACCTTGCTCTCAACCCCGAACTCCTTGGCGAGTTCGTATACCCGGACCTTAGCCACTTCGCTCCTTTTAGGTCCGGGTTGCGTCCGGACCGTCGCTACTTCATGGGCGTACTCATCGCGTGCTCATCGAGTGCTCATCGCAATCTCGACCTACTTCCAACTCGCGGGGTACCAGGGCCGCACGGGGGTTCCGTGCGACGCTCCTTGCGGTGTTGCCTGCTCAGCAACTGTCTGTCTGCTCGACGTACTGGCGCAACGCCTTTACGTCGAGCGCTCCCGGGGCGCGAAGCGCCCGCGTGAACGCCCGGCGGCGTACCGCCTGGTCGAGACAGACCAGGGCGGGGTGCACATAAGCGCCCCGGCCGGGCAGCGTACCGCGAGGATCGGGGACGCATGCGTCCTTGATCGCCACGGTACGCAGCAGATCGGTCTTGGCCGCTCGCTGCCTGCACCCCACACAGGTGCGTTCAGGGCATGCGCGGGCGTGCGTCCGGCCAGACACTGCTAAGTCTACCTCCCCGTAGCGACCTCACCCCTTTGAGGCAGGGATCGAACGGTTGTTTGTCGTGATCTCAGCCCCCGTGGGCCGAGATCTATTCCCGATCGTGATCCGGGGCCTATTCGCTCGGCTGTTCGATGTCCGGGCGGATGTCGATCCGCCAGCCGGTCAGACGAGCCGCAAGCCGGGCATTCTGCCCTTCCTTGCCGATCGCCAGCGACAGCTGGTAGTCCGGCACCGTCACGCGCGCGGAGCGGGCCGCGAGGTCGACGACCTCCACCTTGGAGACCCGGGCCGGGGAGAGCGCGTTCGCCACCATCTCGGCCGGGTCGTCCGACCAGTCGACGATGTCGATCTTCTCGCCGTTCAGCTCACCCATGACATTGCGCACACGCCCGCCCATGGGGCCGATGCAGGCACCCTTGGCGTTCAGTCCGGAACGGGTGGACCGTACGGCGATCTTCGTCCGGTGACCGGCCTCACGCGCGATGGCGGCGATCTCCACCGAACCGTCGGCGATCTCCGGCACCTCCAGGGCGAAGAGCTTCTTCACCAGATTGGGATGTGTGCGCGACAGCGTGACGGACGGACCGCGCACACCCCTCGCCACGCGCACGACGTACGACCGGAGCCGCATACCGTGCGGATACGTCTCACCGGGGACCTGCTCCTGCACCGGCAGGATGGCCTCCAGCTTGCCGATGTCGACGAGCACGTTCTTCGGGTCACGGCCCTGCTGGACCACGCCCATGACGATGTCGCCCTCACGGCCGGCGTACTCGCCGAGCGTCGCGTCGTCCTCGGCGTCGCGCAGCCGCTGCAGGATGACCTGCTTGGCGGTGGTGGCGGCGATACGGCCGAAGCCGGACGGGGTGTCGTCGAACTCGCGGGCCTCCTGGCCCTCCTCGAGGTCCTCGGGGTCCTCCTTCGCCCACACCGTCACGTGGCCGGTTTCCCGGTTGAGCTCCACGCGCGCGTGGCGGCGGCTTCCCTCGGTGCGGTGGTAGGCGATGAGGAGGGCCGACTCGATCGCCTCGACCAGCAGGGGGAAGGAGATCTCCTTCTCCCGTACCAAGCCCCGCAGGGCACTCATGTCGATGTCCACGGCTACGCCTCCTCTTCCTTCTTGTCCTTGCGGTTGAACTCGACCTGCACGCGCGCCTTGTCGATGTCGGAGAAGGCGAGTCTGCGGCTGGTGGCCTTGCGGCCCTTGACTCCGGGCACCTCGACGTCCAGACCCTCGTCGTCGACCTCAAGGATCCGTGCGACCACTTCGCCGCCCTCGGTCAGCTGGAACTTCACCAGCCGGTCCACGGCGCGCACATAGTGGCGGTGCTCCTTGAGGGGGCGCTCCGCGCCCGGGGTGCCGACCTCGAGGGTGTACTCGCCCTCGCCCATCGCGTTCGTCTCGTCGAGCTTCGCCGAGAGCGCGCGGCTCACATCGGCGATCTGGTCCAGGTCCGCCCCGGTGTCGGAGTCGACGACGACGCTGAGCACCCGCTTCCGTCCTACGGAGTCCACTGAGATCTCTTCCAGATCCAGACCCTGGGAGCTGACGAGCGGTTCCAGGAGCTCTCGCAGCCTCTCGCTCTGGGTGGTGCTCATCCGGGTGACTCCTCGGCCGCGTGTGCTGTTGTGGGTAGGTCGCGTGTCTGGTCAAAGGGTATCCGCTCCAAAGGTGTGTTGCCGTCCACCGTGCGGCGACCGGGGGTCCGCAACGGCGCCGATGAGGGGTTGTGGACCGGGGCGCGGGTACCGTGATCACCGGCGGGCCGCCTTCCCGCCCATGTGTTCGTACGAGCCCCCGAGGACGACTGCCGTGCCGTACCCCCCGCCGCCGCGCACCCCCTCGGGGCCGCGCCGAAGAACAATCCTCGCCTCGGCCGCCGGTGCCGCCCTGCTGGTGGGCTGCTCCTCCGGCTCCGATGAGACCGAGGAGAGCACCGGAGGCAGTCCGTCGGTCGCCGAGCGGGCACGCACGCGTGCGGCGCGGGACAGCCGGGGGATCGTCGAGCGGTACGACGCGGTGATCGCCGCGTATCCGGGGCTCGCGCAGCGGCTGGGAGTGCTGCGGGCGGAGGCCGTGCGGCATGTGGAGGCGTTCGGCGGTACGCCGACGGCGACCGGTTCGGCGTCGCCCACCGTCGGCTCCCCCGCCCCCTCCGTCGTACCCGGCACCGAGAAGGACGCCCTCGCCGGGCTCGCCACCGCCGAGCGGGCGCTCGCGGACGCACGGGCGAAGTCGCTCCTCGAGATGCCGGGCGAGCTGGCCCGGCTGCTGGCCTCCGTGGCGGCGGCCGGGGCGGCGCACGTGTATCTGCTGACGGAGGCGGCGAAGTGAGCGACGAGCAGGCCAAGCGTGAGCTGGCCGCACTCCAGGCGGCACTGGCGGCCGAGCATGCCGCCGTGTACGGGTACGGGGTCGTCGGCGGGCGGATCCGTGAGGGGCGGCGTACCGAGGCGAAGTCGGCGTACGACGCCCATCGCGCCCGGCGCGACGCGCTGGCCCGTGAGGTGCGGGACCTGGGCGGCACCCCTGCGGCGGCCGCAGCCGGATACGCGCTGCCGTTCCCGGTGCCGGACTCGGACGCGGCCGTACGGCTGGCCGCCGAGCTGGAGGACCGGGTCGCCGGGGTGTACTCCGACCTGGTGCGGGCAACCGTGGACGGGCGGCGCTCCATGGCCACCGAGGCGCTGCGGGAGGCGGCGGTGCGGGCGGTGCGCTGGCGCGGGGAGAGCGTAGCCTTCCCTGGTCTCGCCGAACGGGCGGCGACCGCGTCGGCCTCGCCGACTTCGGCGACACCCACGGCGTAACGGGTACGGGAAGGGAACTGCTCGCGTATGGCTTTCGAACCGCCACAGCGTCTGGTGAGGGCGCTCGGTGAGACGGCACCCGGTGACGGCTGGTTGGAGAAGCTGCCCGAGGCGGTTCGGCAGGCCGTCGCGCTACGCGAGTCGACCGTGGAGCGGGTGCAGGTGCCGGGCGGCCGCAGCAGCCTCGTCGTACTGGTCCGGCGGGCCGACGGCACCCCCGCCGTGCTCAAGTTGGCCCCGCCGCGGTCCCGGCCGGAGGCCGAACGGGCGGCGCTGGCGCACTGGGGTGGGCTGGGTGCGGTGCAGTTGCTCGACGAGCCGGTGACCGAGGGGGTGCTGCTGCTGGAGCGGCTGCATCCCGATGTGTCGGTGCGGTCGTTGCCGGAGGCGAAGGCGCTGCTGGAGGCTGCGGGGACGTTGCGGCGGTTGTGGGTGGAGCCGCCGGGTGACCAGGTCTTCGAGACGGTGGCCGAGCGGACCGGGCGGCAGGCCGAGGCGATGCGGGCGACCGCGGACGAGGTTGTGGCCGATCTCGTGAGTGCGGCTCTCACTGCCCGTGAGGAGTTGCTGGTGGCTCCGCCGGAGTCGCGGTTGCTGCACGGGACGTTTCGGCAGAGCAAGGTGCTGGCGGCGGAGCGGGTGCCGTGGCTTGCCGTGGGGCCGGATCCGGTGGTCGGGGAGTGTGCGTTCGATCTGGCTCGGCTGGTGCGGGATCGGGTCGAGGATCTGATTGCTCAGCCGTCGGGGGCGGCTATTACCCGGCGGCGGATCAAGCGGCTTGCCGAGTCGTTGGATGTGGATCAGGAGCGGTTGCGGGGGTGGACGTTGTTCCGGGCCGTGGAGTCCGGGGTGCGGGCGCGGCGGGTGGGTCGGCTTCAGGATGCTGAGTTGTTGCTGGAGTTTGCCGGGTGGCTTTAGGGGTTGAGTTCTGGGTGCGGGTGTGTGCGGGCTGACCGCGCCCCTGAGTTCGTCACCCCATCGCCACCTTCAAGGCCAGGACCGGACAGTCGGCCGCCGCCCTGCGCGCTCGCTTCACCGTGCGGGCCGGGAGCGGGGGCAGTTCCGCGCACAGGCCGTGGGCCTGGCAAGACGTCCAGTCGATGGCTACGCGCTGATCCACGTCAGCTCTCCTTGAGTGTCGGTCGCCGTGCACAACCCATGCGCGTGCGCGTCCAGTTCGGCCGCGAACGTCGTCAGCGGGCTTTGTCGGCGCGGTGGGTGCCCTGGGGGCCCGGCGTGGCCAGAGTCCCGAACGCGGCGGCCATGCGCGGGAGGCCGTTGAGGCAGGGGCCGCACTGGCCGGCCGACTGGAGGACGAGGTAGCCCAGGACGCGGGCGGTCTCGGTGAGGCCGCAGCGGTCGGTGGGGAGGGTGGCCAGGACGCCGGCGCCCATCGTCGTGGCGTCGAGGGTGAGCTCCGCGGCCTCTGTGGTGGGGATCCAGGTGCCGTGGTAGCCGCCGAGCAGTACCGCGGACCGGGCGGCCCGCGGTGCCGTCCAGGGCCGCCAGCTCCGAGTCCGCGCGGAAGCGGCTGCAGGCAGCGTCGACCTCGGCGAGGTGCCGGGCGAGGAGCAGGTTGCAGGAGTCGAGGAGGGGCCGGGTCCGCGACGACCAGGCGGACGCTGGTGCCGAGGGCGCGCCAATCGGCGGCGGCCGTGGTGCGGCGGCTCGCGGTGGCGGTGGTCACGACGCCCCCGAGGTGGAGTCGGTGGAGCCACTGCCGGAGGTGAGGCCGGAGGATGAGTCGGAGGAGGAGCTGGACGAGGTGTCCGACACGGACGAGTCGGACGACGTGTCCGTGCCGGTGTCGGTGCTCGTGTCCGAGCTCGACGACGTTGCCGACGACGTGCTGTTGCTCGCCGTCGTGTCGGCGTCCGCCTGCACCATGCCGACCAGGGCGAACACGCCCGCCGCCGCGGCCAGCGTGACGGCGGCCGCGGCGGCCGCCGTACGCCGGGTGCCTCTTCGGACCAGCGCGGCGGCGCCGCGTTCCCTGCCTCTGTCTGGGGACTCAGAGACGTTTCTGAGGACTTTTTTTATGCGCTGAGGCGGGCGATCGCCTCGTCCACCGTCAGTTCCTCGCGCTCGCCGGTCCGGCGGTCCTTGAGCTCCAGGACGCCCTCGGCGGAGCGGCGGCCCGCGACGAGGATCTTCGGTACGCCGATCAGCTCGGCGTCCGTGAACTTCACGCCCGGGGAGACGCCGGCCCGGTCGTCGACCAGGACCCGCAGGCCGGCCGCGCGCAGCTTCTCGGAGACGTCGAGGGCCAGCTCGGTCTGGAGTGCCTTGCCGGCGGCGACGACGTGGACGTCGGCCGGGGCGACCTCGGCGGGCCAGCACAGGCCCTGCTCGTCGGCGCTCTGCTCGGCGATGGCCGCGACCGCGCGGGTGACACCGATGCCGTAGGAGCCCATGGTCACGCGGACCGGCTTGCCCTGCTGGCCGAGGACGTCGAGCTTGAGGGCGTCGGCGTACTTGCGGCCCAGCTGGAAGATGTGGCCGATCTCGATGGCTCGGTCCAGCTTGAGGCCGGTGCCGCACTTCGGGCAGGGGTCGCCGTCCTGGACGACCACGACGTCGACGTACTCGCCGACCTCGAAGTCACGGCCCACGACGACGTTCTTGGTGTGCGTGTTCGCCTTGTTGGCGCCCGTGATCCACGCGGTGCCCGGGGCCACGCGCGGGTCGGCGATGTACTTGACCTTCTCGCCCAGCCCCTGCGGGCCGACATAGCCACGGACCAGGTCCGGGCGGCCCGCGAAGTCCGCCTCGGTGACCATCTCGACGACCGCCGGGGCGAAGTGCGCCTCGACCTTGCCCATGTCGACCTCACGGTCGCCGGGGACACCGACGGCGACGATCTCGCCGTCGACCTTCACGAGGAGGTTCTTCAGGGTCGCGGAGGCCTGGACGCCGAGGGAGGCGGCGAGGGTCTCGATGGTGGGGGTGTCGGGGGTCGGGATGTCCTCGGCGGCGGGGACGTCGGTGGCGTCCACGGGCTTGAGCTCGTACGAGATCGCCTCGGTGTTCGCCGCGAAGTCGCAGTTGGGGCAGTCGGCGAAGGTGTCCTCGCCGGCGCCGGCCGGGGCGAGGAACTCCTCGGACTTGGAGCCGCCCATCGCGCCCGCGGTGGCGGCGCAGATGCGGTAGTCGAGGCCGAGGCGCGTGAAGATCTTCTGGTAGGCCTGGCGGTGCAGCGCGTAGGACTGGGCCAGGCCCTCGTCCTCGGTGTCGAAGGAGTACGAGTCCTTCATGAGGAACTCGCGGCCGCGCAGGACGCCGGCCCGGGGGCGAGCCTCGTCCCGGTACTTGTTCTGGATCTGGTAGAGGATGACGGGCAGGTCCTTGTAGGAGGACGCCTGGTCCTTCACCAGCAGGGTGAAGATCTCCTCGTGGGTCGGGCCGAGGAGGTAGTCGCCGCCCTTGCGGTCCTGGAGGCGGAACAGCTCGGGGCCGTACTCCTCCCAGCGGCCGGTCGCCTCGTAGGGCTCGCGCGGCAGGATGGCGGGGAGCAGCACCTCCTGGGCGCCGATCGCGTCCATCTCCTCACGGACGACCCGCTCCACATTGCGCAGAACCCGCATGCCGAGGGGCAGCCAGCTCCAGATGCCGGCCGCGGTGCGGCGGACGTAGCCGGCACGGACGAGGAGCTTGTGACTGAGGACCTCGGCGTCCGCCGGGTCGTCGCGCAGCGTCTTCGCCATCAACTGGGACATGCGCTGGACCGGTGCGTTGGCCATGGTTCTCGTACTCCTGCCGGGTAAGGGTGATGGCTAGGAGGTTAGCCGGGGGTCCGGTTGTGGCGGAAATCGGTTAACGGCGGCGCAGCGGCAGGGGGGCGCCCATCACGGCGTACGGCTTTGGGGCGCTGGGGAACAGGACCTGGCGGGCCAGGTCCTGGTAGCCGAGGGAGTGGTAGAGGCCGCGGGCCGGGCTGTCGGTGTCGATCGCGGAGAGGATCGAGCGGGGTTCGTGGGTGCCGTCCGTGATGGTGGTGATCAGGGAGCGGCCCACGCCGCGGTTCTGGTAGCGCGGGTGGACGTGGAGTTCCGTGATCACGAAGGAGTCGTCCAGCCACATGTCGTGGCCCTGGGCGCGGAGGTAGGGCTCCACGACCGTGGACCACCAGTGGGTGCGGTCGTTGGGCATGCCGTAGACGAAGCCCACGAGACGCTCCGCTGAGGTGGCGCCGAGGGCACGGGCGCCGGAGTAGGTCATGTGGCGGAGGACGATCTGGCGGCGGACCGCCACCTCGTCGGCGCCGAGACCGAACGCTACCGCTTGGACGGCTAGGGCTTCGTCGACGTGGGTGGAGAGGTCGAGGGGGCCGATCACGATGTCGTCGGGTTGGCGGCGGTGTCCGTGACCGGGGAAGCGCATGTGGGGATCGTATAGGGGGGCGCGCGTTGTTGGCTGAGTGCGGGTTCGTAGTGGCTGGTCGCGCAGTTCCCCGCGCCCCTACGACCGTTGCCCCTAAGGGCGTTTGCCAGAAAAGGCTTGTCAGAACAGGACGCTCATGAAGGCGCCGACCTCCTGGAAGCCCACCCTCCTGTACGTCCTTCTCGCCGACGTGTTGAAGTCATTGACGTACAGGCTCACCACCGGGGCCACGTCCGCCAGCGCGTAGCGCAGGACCGCCGCCATGCCCGGGGCCGCCAGGCCCCTCCCCCGGTACTCGGGGGCCACCCACACGCCCTGGATCTGGCAGGCCTTGGTCGTGGCCGCGCCGATCTCGGCCTTGAAGACGACCTTGCCGTCGGCGTCGAGACGGGCGAACGAGCGGCCGGAGCCGACGAGTTCGGCGACCCTCGCCTGGTAGAGGAGGCCGCCGTCGCCGGCCAGCGGGGAGACGCCGACCTCCTCGGTGAACATCGCCACGCACGCCGGCATGATCTTTTCCATCTCGTCCTTGCGGACGCGGCGGACGTAGGGATCCGGGGCGATGTCGGTGGGCATGCGGTCGGTGACCATGAGGGGCTGGCGCGGGCGGACGTCGCGGGCCGGGCCCCAGCTGGGTTCGAGGAGGCGCCAGAGTTCGGCGGTGGGTTCGGCCGGGCCGACGATCGAGGAGCAGCGGCGGCCCGCCCTGCGAGCGCGGTCGGCGAAGGCGCGGACGGCTCGGGGGGTGGCGCAGATGGGGACCAGATTGGCGCCGGCGTAGCAGAGGGACGTCAGCATGCCGTCCTCGTACCAGCCCCACATCTCGCCGCCGAGCCGCCAGGGGTCGAGGCCGGCGACCTGTACGCGGGATGTCACGAAGGCGTTCGCGACCGGATCGCGGTCGAGGACGGCGAGCGCGGCGTCCAGGTCGCTCGGTTCGAGGACCCGGGAGGTCGTCTGGGTCAACACGGGCGGGGCCTCACACTGGGGACTGCTGATCTCCGCACTGTACCTGCGGAAGCTGAGCCATGCCGCCCAGTGGAGGGTGCCGTTGTTTTCGGGTGCGGGGCGTCGGGGGCGCCGGGCGCCTACGAGCTCGGGGGCTGCGATGTGTCGGCGGCTGCGGGTCGTGTGGGGCTGGTCGCGCAGTTCCCCGCGCCCCTGGAGGGCTGGGGCCTGCGGCCCCTCAGCCCTCCGGCGAAGCGGGGGCGGGAACCCGTCAGCCCGCGACCGCCACCGACGGCTCGCCCGAGGCCACGCCGTCCGCTTCCATCTGTTCGGCCAGCTTCATGGCTTCCTCGATGAGGGTCTCCACGATCTTGGACTCGGGGACGGTCTTGATGACCTCGCCCTTGACGAAGATCTGGCCCTTGCCGTTGCCGGAGGCGACGCCGAGGTCGGCCTCTCGGGCCTCGCCGGGGCCGTTCACCACGCAGCCCATGACGGCGACGCGCAGCGGGACCTCCATGCCGGTGAGGCCTGCCGTGACCTCTTCGGCCAGCTTGTAGACGTCGACCTGGGCGCGGCCGCAGGACGGGCAGGAGACGATCTCCAGGCCGCGCTGCTTGAGGTTCAGGGACTCCAGGATCTGGTTGCCGACCTTGACCTCCTCGACGGGAGGAGCGCTCAACGACACCCGGATCGTGTCGCCGATGCCCTGGGACAGCAGCGCGCCGAACGCCACCGCCGACTTGATCGTGCCCTGGAACGCCGGGCCCGCCTCGGTGACGCCGAGGTGGAGGGGGTAGTCGCACTGGGCGGCGAGCTGCTTGTACGCCTCGATCATCACGACCGGGTCGTTGTGCTTCACCGAGATCTTGATGTCCCGGAAGTCGTGCTCCTCGAAGAGGGACGCCTCCCACAGGGCCGACTCGACCAGGGCCTCGGGGGTCGCCTTGCCGTACTTCTGGAGGAGGCGGCGGTCCAGGGAGCCCGCGTTCACGCCGATGCGGATCGGGGTCCCGTGGTCCTTCGCCGCCTTGGCGATCTCCTTGACCTTGTCGTCGAACTGCTTGATGTTGCCGGGGTTCACGCGGACCGCGGCGCAGCCGGCCTCGATGGCCGAGAAGACGTACTTCGGCTGGAAGTGGATGTCCGCGATGACCGGGAGCTGGGACTTGCGGGCGATGGTCGCGAGCGCGTCGGCGTCGTCCTGCGTGGGGCAGGCCACGCGGACGATCTGGCAGCCGGAGGCCGTCAGCTCGGCGATCTGCTGGAGGGTCGCGCCGATGTCCGACGTACGGGTCGTGGTCATCGACTGCACCGAGACCGGGGCGTCTCCGCCCACCGCCACGGTGCCGACCTGGATCTGCCGGCTCTTCCGGCGCTCGGCAACCCTGGTCGGAACGGACGGCATGCCGAGAGAAATCGCAGTCATCTGCTGTGCAACCCCAAGTCGTGGATCAAGGTCCGGCGCCAACGGAACAGTGGGCTCCAGGCTTCGAGATTACGGCACGAGCGCGGGCCCGAGCACATCCCGCCGGTCAACCCACACGAACGAGGACGGCCCGGCACACACAGTGCCGGGCCGCCGCGAACGCCGTATGGCTAGGAGATTCTCACCGGGTTAACCACGTCGGCGATGAGGACGAGGACGGTGAAGCAGATGAAGATCCCCGCCACCACATAGGCGACCGGCATCAGCTTCGCCACGTCGAACGGGCCCGGGTCCGGCCTGCGCAGGACCTTGGCCACGTTCCGCCTCAGCGACTCCCACAGGGCGCCCGCGATATGGCCGCCGTCGAGCGGCAGCAGCGGGAGCATGTTGAAGAGGAACAGGGAGAGGTTGAAGCCGGCGAGCAGCATCACGAACATCGCCAGCTGCTGCGAGGCCGGGATGTCCAGCGTCGCGATCTCGCCGCCCACCCGGGCCGCGCCGACCACGCCCATCGGGGAGTCCGGCTCGCGCTGGCCGTCGCCGAAGGCGGCGTCCCACAGGGCCGGGATCTTGGACGGCAGGGCGGCGAGGGAGTCGACGGCGTCGCCCACCCGGTCCGTCATCCAGACGACCGAGTCGCCGAAGTCCTGCTTGACGACGCCGGTGGCGGCGCTGAAGCCGAGGAAGCCCGCCTTGACGTACTCGCCCTCGACGTAGGTGCCGTTGGAGTCCTTCTTCGCGACGAGGTTGGTGGCGATCTTCGCCTGGAGGGGGACCTCCTTGCCGTCCCGGTCGACGACGATCGCCACGGTCTTGCCGGCGCTGTCGCGGATGAGGTCGGAGAGGGTGTTCCAGTCGTCGGTCTTCACGCCGGCGAAGGAGACGATCTTGTCGCCCTTCTTCATGCCCGCCGCCGCGGCCGGGGAGGCCGCGTCGGTCTTCTTGCACGTGTCGCGGTTCTCGCTCTGGGAGATCACGCACGGGGAGACCGAGGCGACGTCGGTGGTCTGCTGCTGGATGCCGAAGCCCATCAGGACCGTCAGGAAGAGAGCGATCGCGAGGATCAGGTTCATGAACGGGCCCGCGAACATCACGATGACGCGTTTCCAGGGCTTGCGGGTGTAGAACATCCGGTTCCCGTCACCCGGCTGGAGTTCCTCGTACGCGGCCGAGCGGGCGTCCTCGATCATGCCGCGCCAGGGCGAGGTGGAGCGGGCCTCCAGCTTGCCGTCGGCGCCCGGCGGGAACATGCCGATCATGCGGATGTAGCCGCCGAACGGGATGGCCTTGACGCCGTACTCGGTCTCGCCCTTGTTCCTCGACCAGATGGTCGGGCCGAAGCCGACCATGTACTGCGGCACCCGGATGCCGAAGAGCTTGGCCGTGGACAGGTGCCCCAGCTCGTGCCACGCGATCGACGCCAGCAGGCCGAAGGCGAAGACCACTATGCCGAGGATGAACATCAGGGTCGTCATGCACGGGCCTCCGCCGTCTGTGCTGCCAGTTCCCGGGCCCGGGTGCGTGCCCAGGTCTCCGCTTCGAGGACGTCCGACACGGTGAGTGAGGTTCCCGTAACCGGCGTGCCGTGTTCGTCCACCACGCGCGTCACGGTCTCCACGATCCCGTTGAACGGCAGCGCGCCGGCCCGGAAGGCCTCCACGCACTCCTCGTTGGCGGCATTGAACACTGCCGGGGCCGTGCCCGCGAGCTCCCCCACGTGCCTCGCAAGGTTGACCGAAGGAAACGCGTCGTTGTCGAGCGGGAAGAACTCCCACGTCGACGCCTTGCTCCAGTCGAACGCGGGGGCCGCGTCGGGGACACGTTCCGGCCAGCCGAGGCCGATGGCGATCGGCCCGCGCATGTCGGGGGGCGTCGCCTGGGCGATTGTCGATCCGTCCGTGAACTCAACCATCGAGTGGACATACGACTGGGGATGCACGACCACCTCAATGCGGTCGAAGGGAATGTCGTAGAGGAGGTGTGCCTCGATGACCTCCAGCCCCTTGTTGACGAGGGTCGCGGAGTTGATCGTGATCACCGGGCCCATGGCCCAGGTGGGGTGGGCGAGGGCGTCCTCGACGGTCACCTGGGCGAGGTCGGCTTTCGTACGGCCGCGGAAGGGGCCGCCGGAAGCGGTCACGACCAGCTTCCTTACGTCGGCCCTCGTCCCGGACGCCAGCGACTGGAACAGCGCGGCGTGCTCGGAGTCGACCGGGATGATCTGCCCGGGCTTGGCGAGGGCCTTGACCAGCGGGCCGCCGACGATGAGCGACTCCTTGTTGGCGAGCGCGAGGGTGCGGCCCGCCTCCAGGGCGGCGAGGGTCGGGGCGAGGCCGATGGAGCCCGTGATGCCGTTCAGCACGGTGTGGCTGTCGGAGGCGGCGACCTGGGTGGCCGCGTCCGGTCCGGCGAGGATCTCGGGGAGCGGCTCGCCCGTGCCGTAGAGGCTCGTCAGCGCTTCGCGCAGCTGCGGTACGACGTCCTCGCGGGCGACCGCGACGGTCCGCACCCCGAGCCGGTGCGCCTGCTCGGCGAGGAGGGTGACCCGGCCGCCGTTGGCGGAGAGCGCGGTGACGCGGAAGCGGTCCGGGTTGCGCAGGACGAGGTCGATGGCCTGGGTCCCGATCGACCCGGTGGAGCCGAGGATCACCACGTCCTTGGGGCCGTCGCCCGCCACGGGGTCGTAGACGAGGTGCGGGTCGGCGAGGGCGCGGGCCGGAAGCCCCGTCGTCCGCCCGGAGGGCGGGCCCTGCGGCGTCAGGTGCGTGCTCTCGGCGTGCCGGGCGCCGGTCCTCGTACTGGATGTACTTGGGTCAGCGCCCGGTGCGGCGGGAGTGCGTGCATGGCGTCGCGGGGCAGACGGGGCTTCCGGCCCGTGCCCTCGAGGGGCTGGACTGTCGCTCATCCCCCCATTGTTGCCGTAAGGACGGTGTGTGAGGACAGCGCGTCCCTCGAAGGAGGTTTCCCGGGGGACGCGCTGTCATGGGCCGGTCAGCGGATCGGCCGGTGGACGTTCTCCTTCTCCGAGGCGCCCGGTGTGGCGTCGGCGATCCACGGGCCCTCGCCCGACGGGTCGACGATGCCCTCCTCCAGCCACTCGTAGGTGCCGGACATGACGCCCTTGACGACCTTGCGGTCCAGGTCGTCGGTGTTGGTCCACAGGCGGCCGAAGAGTTCCTCGACGCGGATGCGGGACTGCCGGCAGAAGACGTCGGCGAGTTGGTAGGCCTCGCGCCCGTGGCCCTCGGTGGTGCGCAGGAGCTCGGCGCGTACGCAGACCGCGCTCATCGCGAAGAGTTCCGCGCCGATGTCGACGATCCGGCCGAGGAAGCCCTGCTTGGTCTCCATGCGGCCCTGCCAGCGGGACATGGCGTAGAAGGTGGAGCGGGCGAGCTTGCGGGCCGTGCGTTCGACGTAGCGGAGATGGACCGAGAGGTCGACCTCGCGTTTGAATTCGTTGTACGAGTACGGGAGTTGGCCCTGGCCTGCCACCAGTTTCGGCAGCCACTTGGCGTAGAAGGCACCTGCCTGCGCGCCTGCCTTCGCCTTGTCCGACAGGGACTTCTCCGGGTCGATCAGGTCGCCGGCGACGGAGAGGTGGGCGTCGACCGCCTCGCGGGCGATCAGGAGGTGCATGATCTCCGTCGAGCCCTCGAAGATGCGGTTGATACGGAGGTCGCGCAGGACCTGCTCGGCCGGGACCGCGCGTTCGCCGCGGGCCGCCAGGGAGGCCGCCGTCTCGAAGCCGCGGCCGCCGCGGATCTGGACCAGTTCGTCGGCCATGAGCCAGGCCATCTCGGAGGAGAAGAGCTTGGCCAGGGCGCCCTCGATGCGGATGTCGTTCCTGTTCTCGTCGGCCATCTGGCTGGAGAGGTCCAGTACGGCCTCCAGGGCGAAGGTCGTCGCCGCGATGAAGCTGATCTTCGCGCCGACGGCCTCGTGGTCGGCGATCGGCTTGCCCCACTGCTCGCGGGCGGCCGACCATTCGCGGGCGATCTTCAGGCACCACTTGCCGGCGGCGACACAGGAGGCGGGGAGGGAGAGGCGGCCGGTGTTGAGTGTGGTCAGCGCGATCTTGAGGCCGGCGCCCTCCGGGCCGATGCGGTTCGCCGCCGGGACCCTGACCTGGTGGAAGCGGGTGACGCCGTTCTCGATGCCGCGCAGGCCCATGAAGGCGTTGCGGTTCTCGACGGTGATGCCGGGCGAGTTGCTCTCGACGACGAAGGCGGTGATGCCGCCCTTGTGGCCCTCGCTCTTGGGGACCCGGGCCATCACGACCAGCAGGTCGGCGACCACACCGTTGGTGGTCCACAGCTTCACCCCGTCGAGGACGTACTCGTCGCCGTCCGGCACCGCGCTCGTGGCGAGCCTGGCCGGGTCGGAGCCGACGTCCGGCTCGGTGAGGAGGAAGGCGCTGATGTCGGTGCGGGCGCACCGGGGCAGGAAGGTCTCCTTCTGCTCCTGGGTGCCGAACAGCTTCAGCGGCTGGGGGACGCCGATCGACTGGTGGGCGGACAGGAGTACGCCGATCGCGGGACAGGCGGAGCCCGCGAGGGCCAGGGCCTTGTTGTAGTACACCTGGGTGAGGCCGAGACCGCCGTACTTGGTATCGATCTTCATACCGAGGGCGCCGAGCTCCTTGAGGCCGGCGATGACCTCGTCGGGGATCCGGGCCTCGCGCTCGACGAGGGCGCCGTCCACCTTGGTCTCGCAGAAGTCGCGGAGCTTGGCGAGGAACTCCTCACCGCGCTGGGCGTCCTCGTCGGGCGGCATGGGGTGGGGGTGGATGAGGTCGAGCCGGAAACGGCCGAGGAACAGTTCCTTGGCGAAGCTGGGCTTGCGCCAGTCCTGCTCCCGGGCCGCTTCGGCCACCTGGCGGGCCTCACGTTCCGTGACGACGGGCTTCTGTTGTGGTGCGGACATGAGGGCCACCTCACCGCGAATCGGGATCATGGTTACCGACCGGTGCTACTCGATCGTATGTACCCGATACCGAGCGCGCCCACCACCCCTGGGACGCGGCCGTTCAGCCGATGTTGACGGAGTACGCCTTGGTGTCAAGGCGTCCGGTGCCCTTGAAAACCTCGGTGCCGGACTCGATACCGGAGACGTACTTGTCGTTGCTGAGGAGCTTGCGCCGAACGAGGGACTGGGTGAAGTCATCCAGGTTGAGCGTGGCCTTGGTGGTGTTGGTGCGGCGGACGAAGGAGTAGACCTTCCAGCCGATGTCGCCCTGGTAGATGTCCCACATGGCGCCGCCGAGGCTGACGGATCCGTACTTGCTGCCGAGGGGTCCGGCGCCGCCCTGCCGGTTGAGCCAGATCATGATCTCGTCGGTGGGCTGGTCCTGCCAGTCCGCGGTGTTCTTGTTGTGCAGCCACAGGTCGTAGGCGACGTTCATGACGCCGGGGTCGGGGCTGACCGTGAACTCCCAGCTGGTCTTCACCGGCTTGCGGTCACCGACGCGGATCGGCAGACCGGTGGCGGACTTGTCGACCTTCCAGCCCCAGTGCCAGCCGAGGACGCTGGACGCGTAGGACTTCACGTCGTAGTCCTTGCCGCTGCCGCTGTTGGCCAGGCTGTAGTCCGTACCCCACGAAATGGTCGATCCCGACCGGGAGTTGTCCCAGACGCACTGCGTACCGGTGGCCTTCTCCCGGTTCCAGACGTTGTTGTTCACGTAGTACTTGCCGAGCGTGATCGTGTCGAAGTCCGTGCACTTCTTGCTCGACTCGTCCGCCTGCGCGACGGTCACGCCCACGGCCGCGGCAAGCGCGACCGTGCCGGAGACGAGAGTCTTCGCCTTCTTGGAGAAGCGGGGGCGGCGGTGCTGCATGGGGCGGATCCTCACGAAGGGGGTGATCGATTACGTCCCTTCAGTGGGCGCCGGGGCGTCAAAGGTTGCCGTCGCTAGCCGGTCAGCGGGTAAGCCCGCAGGCGGGTGCCGCGCAGGACGTACAGGGAGCGGCCGTCGGTCAGGAGGGTGACGTGGGCCGCCTGGGCGTCGACCGTCTTCAGGGTCCAGGCTGTCCTGTGCGTGTGCAGGTCCACCGCCACCGCGTCCTCCTGGAGGACACCGCCCGTCTGGGGGAAGACGTAGCCGGCCGCGAGCAGTGGGGGTGGGGCCGGTTTGTCGATGAGGGTGCGGTTGCTCTTCCAGGTCCAGCCCTGGTGGCGGTCGTCGCGTCGGATGACGGCCAGGTCCTTGCCCAGGGCCGTCAGGTAGATCGTCGTGCCGTCGATGGTCGTACCGCCGTGCAGCACGCGGCCCTTCGAACCGGTGCCGGTGTCCTCGGGGTCGAGGCTCCACAGGGTGCGGCCGCTGCGCAGGTCGAGGCAGAGGACGCCGCGGCCGGCGACGACCGCGGTGCCGTCGGCGGCGGCGACGGTGCGCTGGGTCAGACCGTTGTACTGGACGCCGAGCGCGGTGGTGGACAGGGTGCGGCTCCACAGGGGGGCGCCCGTGGTGGCGCGGTACGCCGTCACCTCGTCGTTCTCCAGGAAGACCAGCACCCCGTCGGCGACCGCCCCGGCGGCCCCCTCGGCGGCGCTGCGCCGCACGCGTCGGCTCCAGCGCAGCCGGCGGCCGGTGACGTCGTAGGCCAGGAGATACCGGTCCCGCTGCGCCGGTTTGTCGCCGTGGTGCGCGCCGGGGGCGTGTCCGACGGCGTAGACGGTGTGCGGGTCGGCGGCGAAGACCGGCTCCAGCAGCAGGTCGAAGCTGACGCCGAGGGGGGCGGAGTGCCAGACCCTCCCGTCGGACGCCTCGATCCCGGCCAGCCGTCCTGTCACACCGCCGGTCTTCATCACGGCCGCGCTGCCGCAGACCGTCAGATAGCCGGCGTTGACGATCTCGCCGATCCAGCGCGGTGTGCCGGTGCGCGCGTCGATGCCGAACACCTGCCGGTCGTCGTACGCGGGGATGATCAGCGTGCCGTCGACGAGGACCGCGCTCGCGCCGATGCCGGACCGTTTGAAGTCCGCGGTGTACTCCCAGCGGGCGCTCGGCGCCTCGCCCGGGTCGCGGGAGCGGGAGGTGGAGGGCGTCGGCCGGTGTGCGGTCGCGGTCCCGTCCCCGCCGTCCGTGCGGGAGACCGCCCATACGGTGCCGCCCGCACCCGCGAGGGCCACGGCCGCGACGCCTGTCAGGAGCCCGCGCCGGGTCAGCCTGGGCGCGGCCGGCGGGGCGCCGGTCACCCGGGCCGGCGGGGCCTCGCCGGTGCGGGCGGTGAAGGCGGCGAGGTCGGCGAGCACCGCGGCGGGCAGCCGGTCGCCGAACCAGCCCGCGCCGCCGATCCGTTCGGCGACGGACGCGAGGGCCGGTCGCGCGTCCGGGTCCCTGCGGAGGCAGTCGGCGAGCAGCGGCCGCAACTCGTCCGGTACAAGGGTGAGTTCGGGTTCCTCGTGGGTGATGCGGTAGAGCACCTCGCCCGGTTCGCCGTCCCCGAAGGGCGGGCGGCCGCAGGCGGTGTACGTCAGGACCGAGGCGAGCGCGTACACGTCGCAGGGCGGGCCGTCGCGGCCGTCGGCGGCGAGTTGCTCGGGGGCCATGTAGGCGGGGGTGCCGGGCGCCTCGCCGGTGCGGTGGTCGGCGTCGGCCGTCCGGGCGATGCCGAAGTCGACGAGACGGGGGCCGGACGGGGTGAGCAGGATGTTGGACGGCTTGAGGTCTCGGTGGACCACCCCGGACGCGTGCAACGCGGCGAGCCCGCCGACGAGTTGGGCGCCCAGAGCCCGTACGGACTCCTCGGGCCACGGCCCGTGGGCCGTGACGGCCTGCGCCAGCGAGGGGCCCAGGACGTACGCGGTGGCCAGCCACGGCCGCCCGCCGTCCGTGCCCGCGCCGACGAAAGACGGCACGTGCTCCAGATCGCCGAGAGCCCGCACGGTGTCGCTCTCCCGCTGGAAGCGGGCCGTGAAGTCGGGGTTCGCGGCGAGCGCCGGGTGCACGGCCTTGAGGGCGACGGTGCGGCCCGTCGGCGTACGGGCGAGATAGACGGTGCCCATGCCGCCGGAGCCGAGCCGGGCCAGCAGCCGGTGGCCGCCGATCGTGTAGGGGTCGTCGTCGGTGAGCGGGAAGGGGCGCATCGGTCTCACCCCGCCGGGAGCGCGATGACGGTGGAGCCGTTGACGACCAGCGCGGTGTCGTCCACGACGAAGGCGGTGTAGAGCGAGGAGGCCGCCTGGCTGCTCTGGAAGGACCACTTGTACGCCCCGGAGCGCGGGTCGAGGGCCACCACGCCGGCTCCTCCGCCCCACGTCAGCAGGGTGCGCGCGGACTTGGTGAGGCTGAGCCCGGGGGCCTTGCGGGTGGCGTAGGGCGGGTCGGGCAGCAGGGCGCGGCGCCAGATCTCGCGGCCGTCGGCCGGGTCGACGGCGTACACCGTGCGGTTCGCGTCGGTGACGTACACGACGGTGCCCAGGCCCGGGACGCGCAGGACGTTGGGCACGTCGACGTACACACCGGTGCCGGTGCCGTCCCCGTCGTCGTCGTTGAGGTTGATCTCCCACACCGGCTTGTCCGAGCGCAGGGGCGCGGCCGTCACCCGGCCCTGGTGGACCTGGTAGACCTGCCCGGAGACCGTGTCCACCGAGATCGTGGCGCCCTCGGTCGTCCAGGTGTGGCGGAAGGGCGGGCCCATGGTGCCGGAAGTGATGTCGACCTCGGCAAGTTCGACGGCGCCGTCCTCCTTGTACAGGACGTGCAGTTCGTCCTTGCCCGGCAGGAAGATGAACGCGCCGGACTTGGCCACCGGTACCTGGAGCCGCCAGCGCTCCTTGCGGCCGACGAGGTCGAAGGAGACGAGGTAACTGCGCGGGGTGGCACCCTTCTTGAAGTTGTCGGGGCCGTTGGCCTTGTAATAGAGGATCCCGCGCCGCTTGTCGCAGGCGAGCAGCTCGCTCAGCACGAGCTCGCCGACGTGGTACGGGCGCTTGCCCCACCGCTGCTTGCCGTCGTCGGTGGCGACCGTGACCAGCTCGCCGTAGCACTGGAGGATCAGTGTGCCGGGCTCCCCGGGCAGCATCGGCTCGTTGGAGTCGATGCCGCCGCGCTGCCAGACGGGGCGGCCGTCGGCCATGTCCAGCGCGGTGAGTGCCGGGAACTCGGCGAGGTAGACGACGTGGGTGCCGTCCGGGTGGGTGTCGTGCCAGAGGCCGGTGTTGGCGTTGTTGAGGAACTGGTACTTGGCCTCGTAGCGCCACAGCGCGGCGGGCGGGGTGCCGCGCGGCACGGTGGCCGGTTTCGCCGTCGTACGGCGGCTCGCGGCGGCCGGTGCGGTCAGCGCCTCGGTGCCGCCGCGGCCGGCCACCCAGCCGGCGACCGCGCCGCCGCCCACCAGCAGTCCGGCGCCGGCGGCGGTGAGCAGGGTGCGGCGGGAGGGCCTCGCCAGGGGTGCGGGCGGCGGGGCGTCGGCGGCGGACTCCAGGGCCAGCGCGCGGTCGGCCTGCCGGGCCAGCGCGGCGAGCAGCCGGGCGGGCGGCTGGAACGGCTCGTCGCCCAGTTCGTCCGCCAACTCCTGTGCGGTGGGCCGCTCTTCGGGGTCCTCGTGGGAGCAGCGGCGCAGCAGCGCATCGTCCGGGGCCCGGCCCGCGGCGGCATGGGTGAGGACGTCACCGAGGGCGGCGATGTCGTCCTGCGGGCTGCCGGTGAGGCGGGGCCGGATCAGGCGGGGGCCGTCGGGGGCGACGAGGACGGCGTCAGGGGAGAGGGCACCGTGCGCGTACCCCGCCGCGTGCAGCCGGGCCAGGGGCGCGGCGAGACACGCGGCGAGGGAGCGCACGGTGCCGGCGGGGAGGCCGCCGTACATGAGGGCACCGGTCTCGGCGAGGGTCAGGGAGGGGGTGAACCGCCAGGCGATCCACGGTGGTTGGGCTGCGGTGCCGTCTTCCAGGAGCTCGGGGAAGCCGGGGCCGGTGGCTGTGCGGACAGCGGTGGCGGAGCGGCGGGTGAGGGTGGCGCTCGGGGTGGAGGTGTCGTGGTCGACGTCGGTGGCCGTTGCGGCGCGGGGGCCGGTGCCGTTGCCCCGTCCGTTGCTCCTGCCGTTGCCGTTCCCGCGCCCATTGCCCCTGCCGCGACCGGTCAGACCTCCTCGGCCTCTGCTGTTGCCCACGCCGTCCCGTACGAGCGTGATCTCGGCCAGTCCCTCCTCGCCCGGCCTGCGGGCCAGCAGGCGCGGTTCGCCGCCCGCGGGTGTCAGCCGGGCCAGCAGGACGTACGGCCCGAGCAGGCGCGCGTCGTCCAGGCTCAGCTCTTCCATGCGATCCCCCATCGCTCCCCGTCGCTCCCCGGTGCGCGCCGGGCTCCCCAGCAAGCGCATTCCTCAAGCAGGGGTAACGACGTACACGGGTCGCGGCCCGTTTCACAGGGTGGGCATCGCGCGCAGGGTGTCGCGGCGGGCGACGAAGACCCGTCCGGCGGCGCCGGCGAGCCGCCATCCCGGGGGATCTGCCTGGTCGGCGAAGGTCCACATGAGACGGCCGGTGCGGATGTCGACCGTGTAGACGCCCCTGTCGGCGCCCGGCTGGACCGGGGAATCGGTCGGGTTGCCCAGCAGCCCGTACAGCGCGTGGCCGACCACGACATCGGCCCGGCGCGGTACGCCGCTGTAGTCCATGGGTACCGTCCAACGCGGCACACCGGAGCGGGCGTCCAGGCACCACAGTGCGGTGCGGGTGGCGGCGGTGTACACCCGCCCGTCGGCGACGGTGGGCGCTCCGTAGAAGCCGTACGCCGGATCCGGCGCCAGCGTCCAGCGGGCCTTGCCGGTGCGGGCGTCGAGCAGGGCGAGCGGGCGGCCGCCCACACAGAAGGCACCGTCCCACACGGTCGGGGCGACGGAACCGATACGGCCGCCGCCGATCAGCGCGGGAGTGCCGACCGTCCACCGCCAGGTCGCCGAGCCGTTCGCCGTGTCGAAGACCTGGGCGATGCCGTCGTCGGTGCACACCAGCAGCCGCTGCCGGGTCACGGCGGCACGTGCGGCGGCGACGCCGGTCACCGCGCGGGCGGAGGTCCACCGCACCCGACGGTCCGTCAACCCCACGGCCCGGACCCGGCGTTCACGGTCCAGGACGTACGCCGCCACGGCGTCCACCGCGAGCAGCTGGGCGGCACCGATGTCCCCGGTCCGCCAACGCGGCTTCCCTGTACGGGAGTCGAGGCCGGTCAGGCGCCCGTCGCCGGTCACGACGAGGATCGCCGGCCCGGCGACGAGCAGATCGCCGAGCCGGTCGGGAGCCTTGGCCCCGTTCCAGCTCCACGCCCGCCGCCCGGTGTGCTGCACCCACGCGGCCACGCCGCCGGAGGTGCCGGCGGCGACCACCTGGCCCACGGCGACCGGCCCGGGCCCGTCCGGGTGCAGCCCCTCGGCCCGCCAGAGCGCGGCGGGCACGGTGTCGGCGGTCGGGGCGGCGAGCGGCTCGGCGACGGGGACGCCGTTCTCGGTACGTTCGTCGGGCGGCGCGGACCGGTCCCGGGTCAACCACCAGACCCCGGCCCCCACGCCGGGCACGGCCAGTGCGGCGGCCGCGGTGAGCAGGCGCCGCCGGGTGGGGGACGGGACGGGGGCGGCCGTCCGGAGCAGGTGGTCGGCTTCGGCGTGGCGATGGTCGATGTCGGCGGCGAGTCGGGGGGTGAGCCATGCGGGGGCGGGAGCGGCGGACCTGGGGCCGCCGGAGGTGCGGGAGAGCGGGTGCTCACCGGGTCCGGGGCGGCGGGGGGTGCGGGTGGACGGAGGGTCGGCGCCGGACTTGCCTGGAACACCAGCACCCCACCGCGAGCCCGTCCCCGTCCCCGACTCCCCCGGCTCCGACGTAGGACCCGCGCTCCCGAACCCGCCCTCGACCCACCCCACCAGCTCCCCCGGCGTAGGCCGACTCCCCGCCTCCTTCGCCAGACAAGCCCGTGCCACCCCCACCAGCCCCTCCGGCACCCCCTCCAGTTCCGGCTCCTCGTGCACCACCCGGTATCCGACCGCGGCCGGATGGCCGGTTCCGAAGGGCGCCCGGCCCGTGCAGGCGAAGACCAGCACCGCCCCCAGCGCGAAGACGTCCGCGGGAGGACCCGCCCGGCGTCCCGTGATCTGCTCCGGCGGTGCGTAGCCCGGTGTGGCCGGCGCCGCTCCCGGCTGGGTCAGCGTCAGTCCGTACTCGGGTCGGGCGATGCCGAAGTCGATGATCCGGGCGCCCTCGCGCGTCAGGACGATGTTGGACGGCTTCAGATCCCGGTGCACCAGCCCGGCCTCGTGGATGACCGCCACCGCCCGCGCCAGCTCCCCCAGCAGCGCCCGCGCCCCGGCCTCGCCGAGCATCCCGTGCTCCGCGACCGCCTCGTGCAGCGTCGGCCCGGCCAGATACGCGGCGGCGATCCACGGCACGGGGCCGTCGAGGTCGTACCCCAGAACCGGCGCCACCCCGGTCCCGCGCACCGCCGACGCCGCGTCCGCCTCGCGCCGGAAACGCCGCACCATCACCTCGTCGCGCGCCGTTTCCGGCCGCAGCACCTTCACCGCCGCGACCTGCCCGTGCGCGTCCCGGCCCAGGTACACGGCGCCCATCCCGCCCTCGCCGAGCAGCGCGACGACCCGGTACGGGCCGATCCACCGGCCGGGCTCCCCCGATTCCGTTCCGTGGCCCCCCACGATCGGCCATGGTAAGGAGGAACCCCACACCCCGGAAGAGCCGCCGGGAGGCCCGAAGGGGAGCCCGCACCAACTCGATGTCGAAGCGCTTCGACGGCCTATGGACACCCACCCCCGGTGGAGCTACTGTCGAACCACCCTCACCCGCCCTTATTCGCACTGCGCACTGTCGAAGCGCTTCACAAAGCTTGGAGAGCTGGATGGTCACCCTCGCCGAGGTCGCCCAGCACGCCGGAGTCTCGGCGAGCACGGTGAGCTATGTCCTCAGCGGCAAGCGGTCCATCTCCGGGGCCACCCGGGAGCGGGTGGAGCAGAGCATCCGCGAGTTGGGCTACCACCCGAACGCGGGCGCCCGCGCCCTGGCCAGCAGCAGGTCCAACATCATCGCGCTGATGGTCCCGTTGCGCACCGACATGTATGTGCCGGTGATGATGGAGATCGCCATCGCGGTGGCCACCACGGCCCGTCTCCACGGCTACGACGTCCTGTTGCTCACCGGCGAGGAGGGCCCCGACGCCGTGCGCCGCGTCACCGGCAGCGGGCTCGCCGACGCGATGATCCTGATGGACGTCGAACTCGACGACGAGCGGCTGCCGTTGCTGCGCGGCACCGACCAGCCGTCCGTGCTCATCGGCCTGCCCGCCGACACCTCCGGACTGACCTGCGTCGACCTCGACTTCCGGGCCACCGGCGCACTGTGCGTCGAGCATCTCGCGATGCTCGGCCACCGCGACATCGCTGTCATCGGCGAGGCCCCCGCGGTCTATGAACGGCACACCGGCTTCGCCGAGCGCACCCTGGACGGACTCCGGACGCGGGCCCAGGAGTTGGGCGTACGCCTGCTGCACCGGCCGTGCGAGGGCGGCTACGACGCGATGGCCGTGACCTTCGCCCGCATCCTCGACGAGCGTCCGGGCACCACGGGCTTCGTCGTGCAGAACGAGTCGGCCGTCGAGCCGCTGCTCGCCCTGCTGCGCCAGCAGGGCCGCGCCGTGCCCGAGGACGTCTCGGTCGTCGCGGTCTGCCCCGACCAGGTCGCCACCCAGGCCTCGGTACGGCTCACCTCGGTCGCCATCCCCGCACAGGACATGGGCCGGCACGCCGTGGAACGCCTGGTGGCCAAGCTGGAGGGCCGCGGCAAGGACGAAGTCGTCCTCATCGCACCCGAGTTGACCGTCCGCACGAGCACGGGACCCGCGCCGTCGGCGCTCTGACGAACCTCTCTGTTCCTTCCGCACCGAGCAGCCCGAGCAGCCCCGCCGGGGCACCACCTGTCTCCACTCGCCTCCAGGAGCACCCCTCGTGACTCAGCCTGCCGAAAATCAGCCCCAGCAGGGCGCTGTCAGCCTCGCGCAGTCGTCTCCCACCATCGGCACGTTCCGTGAGCGGGACGGTGGCCTGGAGTGGAGCGGCCGCCAGGAGACACTCCGCATCGAGCCGTGGGGCCCGGACGCGGTCCGGGTCCGGGCGAGGCTCGGTGGCCCGATCCTCGAGGGACTGCCGGGTGCGTTGCTGGAGAGCGCGCCCGCCACCTCGTCCACGATCAAGATCGAGGACGGCCGGGGCCAGTTGACGGTGGGCACTCTCACCGTCGAGGTCGACGCCGAGGGCCTGATCCGCTTCCTTCGCACCGAGGACTCCGCCGAGCTCCTCGCCGAGGCCCGCGCCCACTTCTGGTGGCCCGGCTCCCGCCTCTACACCGCCGTCGGCAACGGCCACCACCGGCTGGAACAGCGCTTCGCCGCGTACGACGACGAGAAGCTGTACGGCCTCGGCCAGCATCAGCACGGCAGGCTCGACCAGAAGGGCCTGGTCCTCGACCTGGTGCAGCGCAACGCCGAGGTCGGCATCCCGGTGCTGAGCTCCAGCCGCGGCTACACCCTGCTGTGGAACAACCCGGCGATCGGCCGGGTCGAGCTCGCGCACAACGGCACCCGCTGGGTCGCCGACTCGGCCCGTCAGATCGACTACTGGATCACCGCGGGCGCCCCGGCCGACGGTCAGCGCCGCTACTCCGCGGCGACCGGCCGCACCCCGATGATGCCGGAGTGGGCGGCGGGCTTCTGGCAGTGCAAGCTGCGCTACCGCACCCAGGACGAACTCCTCGGCGTGGCACGGGAGTACAAGCGCCGTGGCCTGCCCATCTCCGCGATCGTCTGCGACTTCTTCCACTGGACGCACCTGGGCGACTGGAAGTTCGACCTGAACGAGTGGCCCGACCCGGGCGCCATGGTGCGGGAGTTGGAGGAGCTCGGCATCAAACTCGTCGTCTCCGTCTGGCCGTCGGTGTCCCCGTTGAGCGAGAACCACCAGCTCATGGAGCAGCGCGGCTACTTCATCGGCACCCAGTACGGCCCGATGGCCCACGCCGACTGGCCGGACAAGGAGGTCGCCTCCACCGTCCAGGTCGCGTTCTACGACGCCACGAACCCCGAGGCCCGCGAGTTCATGTGGTCGCGCATCCGCGACAACTACCTGACCCCGTACGGCATCACGGCCTTCTGGCTGGACGCCTGCGAGCCGGAGCTGAAGCCGGGCTTCTCGGAGAACCTGCGCTACTGGGCGGGCCCGGGCCTGGAGGTCGGCAACAGCTACCCGGCAGAGAACGCGCGTACCTTCCACGAGGGCCTGACGGCCGAGGGCGAGGAGGTCATCACCCTCAACCGCTCGGCGTGGGCGGGCAGCCAGCGCTACGGCGCCGCCCTGTGGTCCGGCGACATCGGCACGGACTTCCCGACGCTGCGCCGCCAGATCGCGGCCGGTCTCAACACCGCGCTCTCCGGCATCCCTTGGTGGAACACCGACATCGGCGGCTTCCACGGCGGCGACCCGAGCGACCCGGCGTACCAGGAGGTCATGGTCCGCTGGTTCCAGTTCGGCACACTGTCACCGCTGATGCGCCTGCACGGCTTCCGCGACCCGGGCATGCCGCTGGGCCCGGAGATGACCGGCGGTCCTAACGAGGTGTGGTCGTACGGCGAGGAGGCCGGCGCCATCCTGGAGCGGTATCTGCGGCTGCGCGAGCGCCTGAAGCCGTATGTCCTCCAGGTCATGCGGGAGGCCCATGAGGAAGGCCTGCCGCCCATGCGGCCGCTGTTCCTGGAGTTCCCCGAGGACCACGCGACCTGGTCCGTCGACGACGCCTATCTCTTCGGCGGCGACCTGCTGGTGGCCCCGGTGCTGACGGCGGGCGCCACGGCCCGCACGACCTATCTCCCGGCGGGCGCGACCTGGACGGACGCGTGGACCGGTGAGACGTACGAGGGCGGCACGACCGTGACGGTCGACGCCCCGCTGGACCGCATCCCGCTGTTCCTGCGGGACGGAGCGCGCCTGCCCGTGGCGGAGTAGACGCGCCGGTGCGGCCGGTCCCCATAGGGGAGGGACCGGCCGCACACGCGTGTCAGCGGCAGACGGAGGCCAGGGAACGTACGAGCGCGCCGGTGTGCAGAAGGTCCGGATGCCGCTCGTGGTGGACCTCGACGACGGCCAGCGCGAGTTCGGGCTCGCACGTGGGCCGGGTGCGCAGCGGCGTCGAGTCGGCGAGGGCGGTGACGAGGTCGGTGTTGATGCGGTTGATCTTCTGCCGTACGACGCCCAGGTCCGGCTTGGTCGTCGGCGCCTGGTCGGGATGCGCGGTCCAGCGCAGGTAGAGGCCGCGCTGCACCGTCTTGTTGGCCTCGATCTGGTCGCGGAAGACGCGCCGGACCTCGTCAGGGTCGGCGCCGGCCTGCTGTGCCTGTGCGGCGACGGAGTCGAGGACCTGCTGTTCGCGGGCGGGGTCGTCGATGGGGCTGTCGGTGCCCCATTTGGCGGCCGCGACGAGGTCGGCGGTGGCGAGCCGCTCGGCGGAGAGGGCGGCTACGGGCTTGAGATCGGTGGGGGCGGGTGCCGCCGCCGCGGGGCCCGGTGAGGCGAGCAGCGCGGCGGCGGCGATCAGAGTGCCGGTGAGGGGGGTGGAGATACGCATGGGGTCCATGTAACCCCACCCCTCCCCGTCAACTGCTGCTGACCGTCAGGTTGTTGGTCTGGAAGTTCAGCCCGCCGGACGAGGACGTGATCTCGTACCCGAACTGCACGTCACCGATGGTCTCGTTGCCGAACCAGCCCTTGGTGTCCTTGATCCACTTCAGGATCGGCAGGACGTTCACCGTGCCGGAGGTGGAGTCGGAGGTGCGCAGGAACGAGAAGACCTCGTTGGCACCGTTGTTGCCCTTGTAGACGGTCCAGGTGTGGCCGCCGAGGGTGACGTTGCCCTGCGAGGTACCCAGCGGGCCGACGGCTCCGTTGTAGTTGACCCAGAGCATGATCTCGTAGTCGTAGTCCGTGTCCCAGATGTCGTACGACGTGTTGTACGCGCCGGACGACGGGACCGTGACGTTGTAGCTGCTGGAGAGCGAGCCGAGGGAGGTGATCGTCTTGTTGATCACCTTCTTGGAGTCGGGGTAGGACTTGATGCCGCCGGTGTTGGGGTGGTCGGCCCAGACGCCCCAGTTGGTACCGGAGTTGGCCCAGATGCACTGGCTGCCGGCGCCGGAGCCCCAGATGTTGTTGTAGAGCGTGTAGCCGTTCAGGCTGGTGTTGCCCCACTGGTCGCAGGAGTTCCAGACGGCGGCGGAGGCGGGGGCGGAGGCGAGGCCGACGGTGGCGCCGAGGGCCATCGCCGGGGCCAGAATCGCCATGGTGATCTTGCGCAGTGTGCTCTTTGCCATGGTGTCCCTTTCCATGGGTGGGGGGAGTTGCGGGGGTGGTTACCACGCCCCAAGCGGGAGGACGTGGTCTTCTCCGGCGACGAGGTCGAGCGGCCGCGCGCCGGTGGAAGTCCTGATCTCGATGCGGTGGGTACGGGTGGGGCGTAGCACCGCGGTCGCTTCTTGCGGGGTCCAGTTGAGGTCGAGCTCCGCCCCGAACCGGGTGCGGACCCCTTTGAGTTGGCCTGACGGGTACGCCGCCGGGAGGGCCGGCAGCAGGACCAGCCGGTCGGGCGTGGACTGCACGAGCATCTCGACGAGCACGGCCGGGAGGGTGTGCGCGGCGTCCGCGTTGTAGACGTCGCGGTTCGGGTAGTGCGCGCTCATCAGGGAGGCGTGGAAGAAGTCGCCCTTGAGGACCTGGCCGAGGGCGTGCGCGACCCGTTCGCCGTCGCGCAGCCGGGCGGCGATGAGGGCATGGTGGAGATGGCCGTGGGCCGAGTCGTTCTCGGCGCCGCGGAGTTCGAGCGCGCGGTACGCGGCCGCGGCGAGGTCCGGGGTGTCGTACGGGGTGATCTCGTCGAGCGGCCAGACGCCGTAGAGGTGGCTGAGGTGGCGGTGGTCGTAGGTGTCGTCGAGGCCGGGCCAGGCCCATTCGGCGAGGGCGCCGTCGTCGTTGATCCGGTGGGGCGGGAGCCGGTCGGCGAGGGCTCGCCAGCGTTTTGCCGACTCTGGGTGGTAGTCGGCCGCCGTGTGCAGGGCGTGGCGGGCGGCCGAGAGGTCCATGGCCGCGTTGATCGCGCCCCAACTGGCGTTGGCGGGCCGGTTCTCGGGTGAGTAGGAGGGGACGACGACGAGATTCCCGTCGCTGTCGGTCCGGGTGAGGAAGTCCTCGTAGAACAGGGCGACTTCGGCGAGCGCGGCGGCGGTGCGCGGGTCGTGCTCGCCGCGGGTCTCGTCGTGGTCGACGAGCGGCTTGAGCAGCCAGTCGGCGCCGGCCGTCCACAGGTGCAGCGGGTATTCGCGGCTGAAGTGGTACGTCAGCCCGGACTCGCCGTCGCTGTGCGGTGGGGCGACCACTCCCCGGGCACCGAAGACGACGCGGGCGTTCTCCCGCCAGTCGTCGAGCTGACCATGGATCAGGGAGGCCAGACCTTCGGTGACTTCGGGCAGAGCGGCGGCCGCCGCGGACGCGGTCTGGAGGTTGACGTTGGCGTCATTGGTGAACGCTCCCGACCAGGCGGTGTCCCAGTCGCCGGTCCACAGGCCGGTCAGACGGGGCGGGAAGAGACCGCTGGCGGAGAGCAGGTGGTAGCGGCCGGCGGCGAAGAGGCGTTCCAGGAGGGCGGGGCTCTCGGGGCGGGCGAGCAACTCCGAGCCGGACAGGACGCGTTCGGCGGGGTCGGCGTGGAGGTCGAGGGTGACCCGCTCGTAGGCGGTGCGGTGCAGGGCGGTGTGGCGGTCGAGAAGGAAGGTGAACGGGTCTTCTTGCTCGGGTGCGAGTTCGCGCAGGGCGCGGGCGTGCTCCAGCGCGTCCAGCTCGCCGGTGTGCCGCAGTACGCGGGTCAGCAGCAGTACCGACTCGGCGCCGGCGATCCGCAGTCCGGGCGGTGTGAGGGTGGTGGTGCCGCCGGTGACGAGGACGAGGGTGACGCCGGTGTAGGCGCGGTCGCTGCCCGGGTAACGGGCGCGCAGGGTGAGCAGGGCGCCGTCGGGGGTGAGGACGGCGCCGTGGCCGACGCCGAGGTTCTTCGGGGCGCCCGGGAGGCGGTGGTCCAGGGAGATGTCGAGGTCGGCGGCGATGACTTTCTGGACGATGACGTCGTCGGCGCGGGAGACGAAGACGCGGCTGCCCCAGCCCTCGTACCGATTGTGGACGACGCCCGTGGTGAAGGTGACGGAACGTCTGTATCTCCGGGTGGTGCTGCTGGCAACTCTGCGCAGCCGCACCTGGAAGGCCGGATGGAAGGGCTGCACCCACTGGAGGGCCCGCCCGTCCGTGAAGCTCTCCGCGGCGGCCGACTCTCCGGCGAGCAACCGGTCCTGGAGGGCGGGCAGTTCGGCGGCGAGCCCGGGTGGGCGGGCCTGTTCGGCGCCGTTGGGGCGGACGAGGGTGTGATGGGTGACGACGACCCGCTCGTCGTCCGGCTCACCGAACACAAGGGCGCCGTGATGGCCGTTGCCGCTCAGGAAGCCGTCCTCCCAGCGGGTGGCGGGGCGGGGTTCCCAGGTGCGGTGCACGACGTCGGTGTCCGGGTTCACGTACACGTTCATGGGCGCAACACCACCACGCCGTACCGGTCCAAGGTCAACTCGTCCGTGACGGTCGTCCCCGTGAGCAGGTCGTGGTGGGTGCCGGGGATCTCGACGGTCACGGATTCGCGGGAGTGGTTGAGCACGAAGAGCAGGTCACCACGGCGTA
Source organism: Streptomyces sp. NBC_00019 (assembly GCF_045041015.1). Taxonomy (NCBI): domain Bacteria; kingdom Bacillati; phylum Actinomycetota; class Actinomycetes; order Kitasatosporales; family Streptomycetaceae; genus Streptomyces; species Streptomyces sp. NBC_00019. Next base: position 7,497,983 of record NZ_CP108302.1, on the reverse strand, counting down.
CGGCCTCGACGCTCGCGGGGAGCCGGTCGAGCACCGGACGGACGCCCGCCTCGGACGCGAACTGCCCGAGGAGACCGCGCAGTTGGTCCGCCTCGGGAAGCGTAGCGAGATACCGCGCCCGCCCCTTGCGGAGCACCGCCGGCAGTCCGTCGAGTTCGCCGCCCTTGAACACGGCCTCGGCGTCGGCGTCCTCGTCCTTCTCGATCTCCTCCGACCACAGGGTCCCGCGGAACCCGTCGCACTCGACGTTCTCCCCCGCGTCCAGCGGCCACCACTCGTGCAGGATGCGGATGCCGAACAGCTCACGCAGCCGTCCGTCCATCCCGCCGGGCCGCACCCGGTCGTCCTCGTCGGCGATGCCGGTGAGGAAGCCGGAGACGAGGGTGCCGCCCTGCCGTGTGTACGCGATGAGGTTGTCGATCGCCGCGTCGCTCAGGGAGTACAGCTGAGGGACGACGACGAGCTTGTACGCGCTCAGGTCGTGCTCGGGGTGGGCGAAGTCGGTGGCGAGGTGGGCCTCCCAGAGGGCTCGGTGCCAGGCGGTGAGGACCTGGGTGTAGTCGACCTGGGTGGAGAGACGGCCCTCGTGGGCGCCGGCCCACCAGGAGTGCCAGTCGTGCAGGACGGCGATGTCGTTGGCGGTGTGACTGCCCGTCACCTCGCCGGAGATCCGCGCGAGTTCCGCGCCGAGCTCTTTGACCTCCTGGTACGTCCGCCCCCGCTCCCCCGCGTGACTGACCATCCCGGAGTGGAACTTCTCCGCGCCCTGCCGGGACTGCCGCCACTGGAAGTAGCAGACGGCGTCGGCGCCACGGGCGACGGCCTGCAGGGACCAGAGGCGGTTGAGGCCGCGCGGCTTGGGGTGGTTGACGCCACGCCAGTTGACCGGCCCGGCGGCCTGCTCCATCAGCATCCAGGGCCCGCGGGCCTGCGAACGGGTCATGTCCTGTACGAGAGCACCGGCCTGGGCGCCAAGGGGGTCGCGCGGATCGGGGTAGAGGTCGACGGAGACGACGTCCTCCTCCTCGGCCCACCGCCAGGCGTCCTGCCCGGACCAGAGCGGCATGAAGTTGGAGGTGACCGGGATGTGCGGGGTGTGCCGGCGCACGATGTCCCGCTCGGCGACGTAGCACTCCAGGAGCATGTCGGAGGTGAACCGCTTGAAGTCCAGCACCTGGGCGGGGTTCTTGAGGTAGTGGGCGTGCCGGGGCGTGTGCACCTCGGCCCAGTCGCCGTAGCCCTGGCTCCAGAAGGCGGTGCCCCAGGCGTCGTTGAGTTCCGCGAGCGTGCCGTATCTGTCCTGGAGCCAGCGGCGGAAGCGGACGGCGGCCTCGGGGCCCCAGTCGTAGGTGCAGTACTCGTTGTTGATGTGCCACATGGTGAGGGCCGGGTGGCTGCCGTAGCGGGCGGCGAGGTCCTCGGTGATGGCGGCGGCGCACCGGCGGTAGACCGCGCTGGAGTGCGAGAAGTGCTGTCGGCCGCCCCACCACTCGGTGCGGCCGTCCTGGTCGACGGGCAGGGTGTCGGGGTGCAGATGCCCCAGCCAGGGCGGGGGCGAGGAGGTCGGGGTGGCGAGGACGACACCGATGCCGTGGTCGTGCATCAGGTCCATCAGCCGGTCGAGCCAGCCGAAGTCCCGCTCCCCCGGGCCGGGTTCGAGCCTGGCCCAGGAGAAGACGCCGAGGGTGACGGAGTTGACGCCGGCGTCCTTCATGAGCCGGACGTCTTCGTGCCAGGTCTCCTCGGGCCACTGCTCGGGGTTGTAGTCGCCGCCGAAGAGGATGCGACCGCGCGTCACATCACCGAGGTCGGGCATCAGACCGGCTCCCCGTACTGGATGCCGCGCCCGTTGGTGGCGAGGTAGACGCGTCCGTACACCCGCGGGTCTCCGGTGATGACCTCGCCGGTCCATCCCCACTGGTGCTGGTCGTCGTTGATCCGCACCCAGGTCTTGGCCTCGTCGTCGGACCGGTAGACGGCGGTGATGCTCTCGGTGGAGCCGACCATGTAGATCGCCGGGTAGTCGGCCCCGTCGGCGGCCTTGCCGAAGCCGAGGGTGTACGAGGCCCAGCAGCTGGCGACCTTGGAGAAGGTGGCGCCGCCGTCAGTGGACCGGTACAGCCCGTTCCACTTCACGCTGAGCCAGAGGTCACCGGAGCGCCCGGGCGCGGCGACCAGCTCGAACTGGCTGTCCCCGGAGGGAAGACCGGTCGCACCCTGGGTGAAGGAGAGGCCACTGTCAGTGCTGACATACAGCGTTCCTGTGTCGGTGTCGAACGCGTGGAAGCGCGTCGGGTCGGCCGGGTCGGCGACCGGTGTGGCGCCCTTCGGGAAGGAGGAGATCTCGGTCCAGGTGGTCCCGTTGTCCGTGGAGCGGTAGGCCGGGTACTTCGTGCCGTCCCAGTGCACGAAGACCCACAGCAGCACGCTGCCGTCGGCGTTGGTGGCGATCGGCCCCGGTGCGTCCTTGGCGAGGGAGGGCTGGGCCGCGAAGGGCGCCCAGGTCTGTCCGCCGTCGTTCGAGTAGGCACCGTTGCCGTGGTCGCCCCACCCGCTGCGGACGACGTACGCAGGCTTCCGCGCGGCCTGTGCGAGTCCCGTCGCCGACCCGAACACGGGGTTCGTGGCCATGCCGCGCGAGGGCGAGGCGGTGAGCCGCTCGTGGTACATCACGCCGATGTCCCCGGACCCGCTGATCAGATGCGCCTCCCCGGCCGGGGGCGAGATCAGCTGCCGCACGGACGTCTCCTCCATGCCCCGGATCTGCGGCGCCCAGTGCTTCAGGTCCCGGGTGCCGTAGAGGGTGGCGCCGGTGCCGTAGACGACGTGCCGGGAGTCGTACGGGTCGAGGGCGAGCGCCTGGATCCACCAGCCGAACTTGGGGGCGTCCGCACCCCACTTGAGATAGGGGGTCTCCGATACGTCGAGGACGGCGGAGTCCTTGAGGGACGTCCAGTGGCGACCGCCGTCGGTGGACCGGAACACGGTGTCGACGGCGGCCCACCGGTTGTTGGTGGAGACGACGAGGGTGCCGGGCCGTCGGGCGTCCACGGCGACCCCGCCGTAGCCGAAGGTGTCGGCGGATCCGTCGCTCGTGGTCCCACCGGGCTTCACCGGGGACACGTCGGTCCACTTCCCGTTGGCGGTGCACAGCTTGTGCACGCTGCCGTCGGACTGTCCGTTGGGCCCGGGAGCGTTGGCGTACGTCAGGTACAGCTCGCGGGTGAAGCGGTCGTACGCGGCCCGGATCGGCACCTTGGCGGCCGCACCGGAAGGCTGTCCGGCCACGGCCTCCCACTTCGTCCCGTCGGAGGTACGGAACAGGTTGGCGGCACTCCCGTCGGAGTCCCCCCAGCCGGCGTAGAGGGTGCGCCCGGCTGCGACGAGCAGGGTGACACCCTGCCCGGAAGAGCTCGGGGTGCCGGGAAAACCGGTGGCGGCGGCCCAAGTGGCGCCCCGGTCGGTGGACTTGAGCAGCCCGTCGTGCCGGGTACCGAGCCACAGGGTGTCACTGTCGCGCGGATCGACGAGCAGCCGCTCACCGGTCCCCCGCCCGTCCTCGTTGGCCCCGACCTTCACGGTGAGGTCGGTACGGGCCCAGGTGGCGCCACGGTCGTCGGACCTCAGGACGGCACCATTGGACGCCCAGGACTGCGCATAGGTGCCGAGGGCCAGATAGACCCGGTTGGGATGGGCCGGGTCGACGGCGATGGCCTCGACGCCGAGAAGGTTCCAGTCGTCCCAGCCCAGGTGGTCGGTGAGCGGGATCCAGGCGGCGGCGCCGCTGTCCCATCTGTAGGCCCCACCGATGTCGGTACGGGCGTAGGCGAGCCCACGGACGGAGGGATGGAAGAGCACACCGGTGACAAACCCGGTGCCCCCGATGAACACATTGCGCCACCGGTAGGAGGAGCCGGCGGCCTCAGCAGCGTGTGCTTGCGCCTGCCCGACGGGAAGAACGGTGAGCGCGGCAGCGGCAGCGGTCCCGGCAAGAACGGCACGACGACTCAGGTTGAACGTACGCATGACAAGCCTCGCTCTTGAGGAAGAGGGGAGTTAGACCTACCTAGGGGCGCGGGGCTGCATCGATATGCGGCTCCGCCGCGTGGGCGCGACCAGCCACAACGAACCCGCAGCCGCCGACGCGCAGAACCGCCCCTCCGAGAGGGCGACCGGTCAACCCTTCACCGCACCGGTCAGCATGCCCTTCTTGAAGTGCCGCTGGACGAACGGAGACAGCACAGCCACCGGCAGCAACGCCATCACCATGACCGCCATCTGCACGGCCAGCCCCGACAGCTGCCCCGTCTTGATCGCCTGTCCCAGCCCGACCGGAGCCTCCTGCTTCTGCACGAGCTGGATCATGACGTTCTGCAGCGGCATCATGTCCTGGTCGTTCAGATACAGGGACGCGTTGAACCACGCGCTCCAGTACCCGACGGCGTAGAACAGCGTGATCACCGCGATGACGGCCCGCGACAGCGGCATGATGATCTGCCACAGAATCCGGAAGTCCCCGGCCCCGTCGATCCGCGCGCTGTCGGTCAGCTCCGGCGAGATCCCCATGAAGAACCCACGCAGGACCAGGATGTTGAAGACGCTGATCGCGCTCGGCAGGATCAGCGCGAGGTAGCTGTCGGTCAGCCCGAGGGTCTGCACCAGGAGATACGTGGGAATGAGCCCGGCGCTGAAGAACATCGTCGCCAGCAGCGTCATGAGGATCCACCGGTGCCCGACCGACTCCGTCCGCGACAGCCCGTACGCGCACAACACAGACACGGTCATGGAGAACACCGTGCCGACGAGAGTGACCAGGACGCTGATGATCGCCGCCCGGGTCACCTGGCCGCCGCTGAGCAGCTCCTGGTAGGCGATGAAGGTGATGCCCTTCGGCACCATCACCAGACCGCCGGCCTCGTCGATGGTCTTGCGCGAGGAGATGCTGGTGACGACGACGATCCACAGCGGGAAGAGAATCGCGAGGCAGGCGATCCCCAGCACCAGGCCCTTGCCCGCCAGCCCCACCTGCGAGGGCTGCTCCTCCCACACCGGCCGGGGTGGCGCGGCCCACCGGCCGGGCTTCTGTACAGGCTTGTCGATCACGGCGGTCACTTCTTGTACACCCCCTGCTCGCCCATCAGATGGGCCACTTTGTTCGCGGCCAGGACGAGACCGATGCTGATGACACCCTTGACGAGTCCGGCGGCGGCCGCGTAGCCGAAGTCCTGATTGCGGACGCCGTTCCACCACACGAAGGTGTCGAGCACTTCCGAGGCGCCCGGTCCCACGGCATCTCGTTGCAGCAGGATCTGCTCGAAGCCGACGGTCAGGGCGTCGCCGACGCGCAGTACCAGCAGCAGCGCGATCACCGGCCGGAGTGCCGGCAGGGTGACGTGCCACATCCGGCGCCAGCGGTTGGCGCCGTCCATCGCGGCGGCCTCGTACAGGTCGGGGCTGACCGCGGCCAGGGCGGCTAGGAAGACGATGATCCCCCAGCCGGCGTCCTTCCAGACCGCCTGCGCGGTGACCAGGAACTTGAAGGTGTTCGGGTCGGTCATGATGTCGAGGCCGTCGTACCCGTGGTCGCGCAGCAGTGTCGAGAGCAGTCCGGCGCCGCCGAGCAACTGCTGGAAGACCGCGATGACCAGCACCCACGAGAAGAAGTGCGGCAGATACAGCACGGCCTGCGCGATCGCCCGCACCCGGGGCCTGACCACGCTGTTGATGAGCAGCGCGAGCAGGACCGGGATCGGGAAGAACAGCACGAGCTGGAGGAAGAACAGCACCAGCGTGTTCTGGACCGCCTGCCAGAACGAGGAGTCCTCGAAGATCCGCTGGAAGTTCTCCAGCCCCACCCAGGGGCTGTGCAGCATGGACACGACGCCGTTGTCGCTGATGTAGGGGTCGTAGTCCTGGAAGGCGACCACGTTGCCGAGGATCGGCACGTAGTTGAAGAGCAGGACCAGGGCGACGGCCGGCAGCGTCATCAGAAGCAGGACGCGGTCGCGTCTGAGCCTGAGCCGCAGACTCAGCTTCCCGGGGGATCGTTTCCTCCCCGAGCGGGGCCCTGTGGCGCCGCCGGACGCCACCGGGGTCTTGTCCGTCGTGTCGGCCTCGGCCCTGCTCCGAGGCACCGTGCTGTGGGACACGGCCGTTCTCCTTGCCTCGGTACCGGGTCAGCTGGCCGCGGAGCCGTTCTCGTCCAGGATCTGCTTGTACCAGTCGCGCAGCTTGTCGCCGCCCTTGCTCTTCCAGTCGGAGACGGCCTGCTGCATGTCGCTGATCTTCTTGCGGCCGCGGACGATGTCGTCCTCCAGCTGCTCGAAGTCGTTGGAGAGGTTGGTGTAGCGGTTGGGCTCGGTGATCTGCATGCCCCAGAAGGTGGACTTCTTGGTGAAGGCGCCCATCCGCTGCTCCCACTCGACCTGGCCCTTGGCGACCTCGGGGAAGTCGGGGTGCGCGAGGGTCGCGGCGGGGCTGGCGACCATGACGTAGGCGTTCATCACCTCGAGGTTGCCCTGGTCGGTCTTGGCGGGGACGCCGTCCTTGACGGTGTAGTGGGTGCCCTCCACGCCGTAGTTGGTCATCATGTACTCCTTGGTGCCGTACGGCGCCGCGGTGACGTTCGCGACGGCCAGCACGTCACGGATGACCGACTCGGAGGCCTTCTTGTTGACGAAGGCGAAGATGCCGGCGGGCTGTTCGGCCCACATGGTGGGGTTGCCGCCGTCGTGGCCCCAGACGTCCATGCCCCAGATCTTGAAGTCCGGGTTCTGGGTGGCCTGTTCGGCGGTGCGGCCCCACCACTGGGAGATGTTGTTGGGGTAGATCAGGAACTCGCCTGCTGCGAACTTCGGGCCCGGGTCCGGGGCGTTCTTGCCCATCTTGGAGTCGGGGTGGACGACCCCCGCCTCGAACAGCTTGCGGGACCACTCCAGCGCCTCGAGGTACTGCTCGGTCTCGACGCGGTAGACCAGCTTGCCGTCGACCATGTTCCAGCCGAGCGGCTTCTCGCTGCCGGAGAAGACACCGAAGGCCTGGAAAGCGGTCCACTTCATGTCCAGACACGCCCAGCGCTTGGCCTTGGCGTTGGTGATCTCCTTGGCCAGTGCCATGAACTCGTCGCAGGACTTGGGTATTTCGTACCCTTCCTTGTCGAAGATGTCCTGGCGGTACAGGGGCACGATGCTGGGCGCCCACGGCGCGGGCATCGGCAGGCCGCGCAGCTTGCCGCCGAAGATGGAGCGCTGCCAGGAGGCCGTGGGGATGGCCGCGAGGTTCGGGTAGTCCTTGACCGCGTCGCCGGACAGGTAGGGGCCGAGGTCGGCGAACTTGCTGATGATGGCGGTGGGTATCTTGCCGCTCATGTTCCAGCCGGGGACGACCACGACGTCCGGGATGTCGCTGGAGGCGAGGATGGCGCCGAGCTTCTGGTCGTAGGTGTTGCCGTCCTGGTTCTGCCAGGCGACGTCGACGCCGATCAGCGCGTTCATCGCCTTGTAGTAGGCGTTGCCGCTCTTCGGCGGGGAGCCCCAGAACGGCGACATGATGGTGACCTTGCCGCCCTTGCCGAGCTTCTTGGTCACCGACGTCTTCAGGGTGGCGAGGTCCAGCTTGCTGGTGAACCCGATCGCCGAGCCGTTCTTGGCGGGGATGTCCGGCGTCACCACGTTGCTGGCCACGTACGCGGGCAGGATCTTCTTCGCGTCCTTGCCCGACGTGGTGCCGTCACGCGAGCCACTGTCCGAGCCGCCGCAGGCGGAGAGCAGCGGCACCCCGCCCGCCACCGCTGCGGTGGCCACCGCGGTGGAGGCGAGGAAGCTTCTCCGGCTGGGACCGGAAGGACCAGAGGAGGGGGCAGCGGCGTTCGGCGTCATTGCGTCAACCCTTCATGGCGCACCAGGACACCCGGCGGAGGAGCCGTCGGCTGCGGTGTCTTGAGTGGAACTGGCTGAGCTGAAGCGCTCTTTCGACTTCGACGGTCACCGTGTAGTCGAAGCGCTTCGATGTTGCTGTGAGGTTAAGTGAAGCCCTGTGGGTGCACAAGAGTCGCTCCCAATATTCCTCCGTGGTACAGGAGGCGACCTTTTCTTATGCACCGCTTGAAGTGATGGCGCTGCTCCCTTGACACCCACCCCGGTGTCGAATGAGCATCGAAGCGCTTCGAAAGGGCTCGACCGCTCCACTCCAAGGGGAACCCCACGTGACCGCACAGCCGCCGCCCACGCCGCCTTTCCGCGATCCGCATCTGCCGTTCGCGAAGCGCATCGACGATCTGCTGTCGCGGCTCGCCCTCGACGAGAAGATCGGGTTCCTGCACCAGTTCGCCCCGGCCGTCGAGCGGCTCGGCGTCGACGCCTTCCGCACCGGCCAGGAGGCCCTGCACGGGGTCGCCTGGATGGGCCCGGCGACGGTGTTCCCGCAGGCGGTGGGCCTGGGCGCGACCTGGAACACGGATCTCGTACGACGGGTCGGCGAGGCAGTCTCCAAGGAGGTCCGCGCGATGCGGGCCCGCGACGACCGCATCGGCCTCAACGTCTGGTCCCCGACGGTGAACCTCCTGCGCCACCCCCTGTGGGGCCGCAACGAGGAGGGCTACTCGGAGGACCCGAAACTCACCTCGGCGATCGCCGTCGCGTACACCCGCGGGCTGCGCGGTGACCATCCGACGTACTGGCGCACCGCCCCCGTCCTCAAGCACTGGCTCGCCCACAACAACGAGACGGACCGGGCCACTTCGTCCAGCTCGGTCCGCCCGCGCGTGCTGCACGAGTACGACCTGCGCGCCTTCCGCGAGACCGTCGAGGCGGGCGCGGTGGCCGGTGTGATGCCCGCGTACAACCTGGTCAACGGCCGCCCGAACCACGTGAGTCCGTATCTGCGCGAGCACCTGCGCACCTGGACGGACGAGGACCTGCTGGTCTGCTCGGACGCGGGCGCACCCTCCAACCTGGTCGACCACGAGCACTACTACGACACCCACGAGGAGGCCACCGCGGCCTCCCTGCTGGCCGGCGTCGACAGCTTCACCGACCACGGCACGGACAGCTCGCAGATCACCGGACGGGTCAAGAAGGCGTACGAACAAGGCCTGTTGACCGAGGCCGACATCGACACGGCGGTCCGCCGCCAGCTCTCGGTCCGCTTCCGCCTCGGCGAGTTCGACCCGCAGTACGACCCGCACGCCCTGACCAGGGACTTCGACACCCCGGCCCACCGCGACCTCGCGCGGGAGGCGGCCGAGCAGTCGGTCGTCCTGCTGCGCAACGACGGTGTGCTGCCGCTCGCCCCGGACACCCGGCTCGCCGTGGTCGGCCTGCTCGCCGACGAGTGCAAGCTCGACTGGTACAGCGGCACGCTGATCCATCGCTCCACCCCGCTGGAGGGCCTGTACGAGCGGTTCGGCGCCGACCGGATCGAGTTCGCCGAGGGCGTGGACCGGGTCCTGCTGAAGGCGTCCGACGGAACCTTCCTCCGGGTGCCCGAGGCGAACGCCGACGACGCGGTGCGCGGCGCCGAGGGTGCCCTCGACCCGGCACTGCTCGCGGGCCGCACGGACCTCCCGCCGCTCACCACCCACGCGGTCGGCACCGAGCTCGCCCTGGTCGACTGGGGCGAGGGCGTCCTGACCCTGCGCGCTCCCGACGGCCGCTATCTCTCGGTCGCCGAGGACGGCTATGTGCGCGCCTCCGCCGACCAGCCCGGAGGCTGGGTCGTCCAGGAGACATTCCGGCTGGAACCTCACGAGAACGGACACCTCCTCAGGCACGTCGGCACGGGTCGCCACGTCTCTGTCGGCGCCGACGGAGTAAAGGTTGCCGATGAAAACGCGGAACTCGACGATCAGCCCGAAATCTTCACGCTGATCATCGCCGAGCACGGAAAGGACGCGGTCGCCAGAGCCGCCGCCGAGGCCGATGTCGTGCTGGTGGTCGCGGGCAACGACCCGCACATCGACGGCCGCGAGACCGAGGACCGCAGGACCCTCGCCCTCCCCGCCCACCAGGACCGCCTGCTGCGGGCGGCCCGCGCCGCCAACCCGAACACGGTGCTGGCCCTGGTCTCCGCCTACCCGTACACGTTTCAGCCGGGTCCGCTGCGGGCCGCGCTCTGGATGTCCCACGGCGGCCAGGCCGCGGGCACCGCACTGGCCCGGGTCCTGGCCGGTGACGTCTCCCCCGCGGGCCGCCTCCCGCAGACCTGGTACACCGACGACGCCGACCTGCCCGACCTGTTGGACTACGACGTGCTCGGCGGCCGCCAGACGTACCTCTACTACGAGGGCACCCCGCTGTTCCCCTTCGGGCACGGCCTGTCGTACGCGTCGTTCTCCTACGGGGATCTCAAGTCCCGTACGGAGGAAGGGGCGTTGCACGTCTCCTTCACGGTCTTGAACACGGGGGACGTGACGGCCGACGAGGTCGCCCAGCTCTACGCCCGCGCCGTGGACCCCTCGGTCCCGCGCCCGCGCCGCGAGCTGGTGGCGCACCGCAGGGTCACGCTCGCCCCCGGCGAGAAGGCGGAGCTGTCCTTCGAAGTCCCGCTGTCCGCCCTCGAGTTCTGGGACGTGGCGCACGGCCGGTGGCGCCTGGAGCCGGGGCCGTACGACCTGATGGCGGCCGCCTCCAGCGAGGACGTGCGGCTGCGTACGACGGTTCTCCTGGACGGGGAGCCGGGCGGACCGCGCCCCGTCGTCGAACGGGGCCTGGACGGGGCCGACTTCGACGAGCAGAGCGGTGTCGCGATCGTCGACCGGACGAAGGCGGCCGGCGACGCGGTGACGCCGGCGAACGGCAGGGTGGCCGAACTGGTCTACCGCGCCTGCGACTTCCGGGCGGGTGTCACGGAGGTGACGGTGGCCGTGGCGGGCGAGGGCGCGGTGGAGATCTCGCTCGACGGCGGCCCGGCGCTCGCGACGCTGTCACCGAAGACGCCCACGTCAGGGCCGTACGACTACGTCACGCTCCGCACCGCGCTCACGGCCTCCGGTGTGCACGACGTCCACCTCAGGCTGCGCGGCCCGCTGCGGCTCGCGCGTGTCGGCTTCTCCGGCTGAGGGTCCGGAGGAGATCGGCACAAAGAAGGGGCCCGGCACCGGAAGGCATCGGTGCCGGGCCCCTTCGGGACGGTGAGCCACCGTCGCTGCGAGGACTCTAGCTGAAAATGGTTCCCATTAGCTAGAGGCGCCGCGCACGGATGTGCCGACGGCCGGAGCCCCCGCACAGCGGGCTCCGGCCATCGGTCGTTCCCCGCAGGTCAGAGAGCGAGACCGGTGAGGACGAGCACCCGCTCGTAGGTGTAGTCGTCCATCGCGAACTTCACACCCTCGCGGCCCACACCGGACTGCTTGGCGCCGCCGTACGGCATCTGGTCGGCGCGGTAGGAGGGCACGTCACCGATGACGACGCCGCCGACCTCGAGCGCGCGGTGGGCGCGGAAGGCGACCTGGAGGTCATGGGTGAACACGCCCGCCTGGAGGCCGTACTTGGAGTCGTTGGCGGCCGCGAAGGCCTCGGCCTCGCCGTCCACCTTCTGCACGGTCAGGACGGGTCCGAAGACCTCCTCACAGGAGATCGTCGTGTCGGCCGGTACGTCAGTGAGGACGGTCGGCGCGTAGGAGGCGCCGTCGCGCTTGCCACCGGTGAGGAGGTGGGCGCCGGCGGCGACGGCCTCGTCCACCCACGTCTCGACACGCTTGGCGGCGTCCTCGCTGACCAGCGGGCCGACGTCGGTCTTGTCGTCGGACGGGTCGCCGGTGACCTGGCCCTCGACGGCGGCGACGATCCGGGGAAGCAGCCGGTCGTACACCGACGCGTCGGCGATGACCCGCTGCACGGAGATGCAGGACTGGCCGCCCTGGTAGTTGGAGAAGGTGGCGATACGGGTCGCGGCCCAGTCGAGGTCGGCGTCGGAGGCGTAGTCGCCGAGCACGACCGCCGCGCCGTTGCCGCCCAGCTCCAGGGTGCAGTGCTTGCGCGGCACCGAGTCCATGATCGCGTAGCCGACCTTCTCGGAACCGGTGAAGGAGATGACGGGCAGCCGCTCGTCCTGCACCAGGGCGGGCATCCGGTCGTTCGGGACGGGAAGGATGCTCCAGGAACCGGCCGGCAGCTCGGTCTCGGCGAGGAGTTCGCCGATGACGAGCCCGGAGAGCGGGGTGGCCGGGGCGGGCTTCAGGATGATCGGCACGCCGGCCGCGATCGCCGGGGCGATCTTGTGGGCGCACAGGTTGAGCGGGAAGTTGAAGGGCGCGATGCCGAGGACGACGCCCTTCGGGAAGCGACGGGTGAGCGCGAGCCGGCCCTGGCCGCCGAGGTCGGTGTCGAGACGCTGGGCCTCGCCGCCGTTGAAGCGGCGGGCCTCTTCGGCGGCGAACCGGAACACGGAGACGGCACGGCCGACCTCGCCCCGGGCCCACTTGACCGGCTTGCCGTTCTCGGCGGAGATCAGCTGGGCGATCTCCTCGGTGCGCTCGACGAGGCGGCGGCTCACGTGGTCGAGGGCGGCGGCGCGGGTGTGGGCGGGCGTGGCGGCGAACTCGTCCCGTACGGCGTACGCGGCGGCGACGGCCTCCTCGGTCTGGGCGTCGCTCGGCACGCTGACCTTGCCGACGATCCGCCCGTCCCACGGCGAGCTGACATCGAAGCTGACCTCGCCGGCGACCTGGCGCCCGGCGAGCCAGAAGGCGTGGGTGGCAGTCATGTCCCGGCCCTTCCGCGTTGGGGGTGTGCGTTGGCTTTCGCGTCCACGGTAGGGGCGGGGGCCCGGAGCGGCGTTTGTCCGGGGCGGAGTGATGGGGGGTGGGGGTGCGCCGGTTTGGCGGAGTGGGGGTGGGCACCGAGCTGTTTTCGCCCCCGCAGCCCTTACGCCGGAGGGGCTGAATGCACTGACGCCGGTCACTGCATTTTCAGCCCGTCCGGCGTTTGAGGACGAGGCCCCTTCAGGGCCGAAGCGGGGGTCTGGGGGCGGCAGCCCCCAGGGATGGGACGGGTAGGGGCGGCGGGGGCGAGAAAAAAACCCGCGGTCACTGCTCCGTCGACGTCGCCTTCAGCGCCAGCCAGAGCTCCATCCGTACATCCGGGTCATCCAGCGACCGCCCGAGGATCTCCTCCACGCGCCGCATCCGATACCGCAACGTGTGCCGGTGCACACCAAGGTCCGCGGCCGCCGCGTCCCACTGCCCGTGCCGCGACAACCACGCCCGCAGCGAGGCCACCAGATCCCCCCGCCCGGTCGCGTCATGCTCGTACAGCGCCCGCAACAACCCGTCCGCGAAAGCCCTCACCGCATCGTCGGCCAGCAACGGCACCACCGACCCCGCCGCCAGCTGCTCATGCTCCACACACACCCGCCCCCGCCGCCGCGCGACGGACAACGCCTGCTCGGCTTGCTTGTAGGCGGCCGCCGCCGCGACCGGCCCGGCCGGCGCCGACACCCCCACGACCAGCTGGTCCCCGTCCCCGGCGCCGCCCTGCTCCCCCACCGCCCGCCCGGCCTCCAGCCCGGCGGTGTACTCCCCGCACGCCCCGACCGCCGCGCCCCCGTCCACGGCCAGCACCACCAGCCGCTCCCCCTCCGGAACGACCAGCACGGCCTCCCCGGCCCGCGCGGCGGCGGACTCCACGACCTCGGCGAGGGCACCCAGAAGGTCGCCCTCCGCCGGAGCACGCCCCTCCTCGGCGACGACCATCCGGAACGGCGCGTCCAGCAGCGACCCGTACAGATCCCCGGCGACCGCCCGCGCATGGTCCGGCTCCCCCGCCAGCAGCATCCGCAGCACCGCCGCCCCGAGCCGCTGCTCGGCGGCGCGCAGGGACCGGGAGCGCTCGGTGGTCAGGGTCAGCAGGGCGATCGCCGAGTGGACGGCGTACCGCTCCGCCGTCCCCGGCGCCGCCGCCGTCCCCACCGCGAGCGCGGCCCGCGGCCGCCGCCCGGTGCCCAGGGAGTGCAGCTCGACGCGGTCCTCGTTGTCGGGGCCGCCGACCACGGAGGAGGCCGGCGCGGGCCGCTCCCGCAGTCGCTCCACGTCCGCCGTGAGCCGTGCGGCCCGCCGCCCCGCCCACTCCGGCGCGGTGGCGACGACGGCACCGGACGCGTCGTACAGCGCGGCCCACCCGTCCACCTGCGAGGCGAGCGCGGACAACAGCCCTTCGGGACCGTCGGTCAGCGCCTGCTTGGTCAGCTCCCGCTGCGCGGCGAACCCGGCCGTCACCGCCCGGTACTGATCGGCGGCGATGGCCGCGGAGACGGCCTTGCTGATGGCGAGGAAGGGCGTGCGCCGAGGCACTTCGAGCAGCGGGAGCCTCTCGCCCGCGGCCGCGTCGACGAGCGCCTCGGGAATGTCCTCGTAGTTGACCCCGACCGCGAACCCGAGCCCCACGACCCCCGCCCCGACCAGCCGCTTCACATACCGCCGCATCGCCTGCGGGTCCTCCGCGTCCAGCTTCAGCGCGGTGATCAGCAACAGCTCCCCGCCCTCCATGTACGGCACGGGATCGGCGAGCTCGCTGACATGCGCCCAGCGCACGGGGACGTCGAGCCGGTCCTCGCCCGCCCGCACGGTCAGCTTGAGCGTGGAGTGATGGACGAGAGAGGCGAGCGTGGGTGGCATGAGGCCTTCAGGTCTACGGGGATCGGGCGTGCCCTGTGATCACTTGGCCGTCCTGTATGAACGGCCTGTGCCGATTCTGCCTCACCGTACGGTCACCCGGTCACCGGAAGCCCCGGCGCCGGAAGCCCCGGCCTAGCCCCGTAGATCCACCAGCAACGGCGGCGCGTGCTCCCCCTCCGCACCGGTCAGCGACAGCACCGCGTGCCCCGGCGGCACGGCATGCGCCAGCTCGGAGGCGGACCACCGCTCCCGCTCGACCTGGCGGACGGTGACGGCCTCGGTCGTCACCGCCTTCCCGGTCACCAGCTTGCGCAGGGCGTGCATGGCCCGGGTCATCGGCTGATCGGCGAAGACCGTGTGCTGGGCGACGTCCTTGGTCTCCACCCACTCGGTGCCCCAGGCGTCGGCGAAGCGGTTGCCGTCCCAGGTCGTCACCCCGGACAGCGCCATCCGGCAGCCGACCGCCCCGAACAGGGGCCCGTGCAGCGCCTCCGGAACATCGGAGACCGTGCGCAGCGCGAGCACGACACCCGCGTTCTGCGAGCGCAGCCGCTGGATCCGCCGTACGGACTCGGGGGTCACGGTGCCGGTGGCGTCGTCGACGACCAGACCGGCGAAGTGATCGCGGCCCCCTTCCCGTGCGACGGCGGTGAACTGGGCCAGCGCCAGCCGGGCGATCAGCCGGGACGCCTCTGCGTGGCCGCGCTCGGGCAGGTCGATCCGGACGCGCAAGGGGTGGTGGACGAGGGCGCGCAGCGAGAACGGACGGATCGCGTCCCCGCCCGAGCCGTGCGACCCGGGCGAGCCGAAGAAGCCGGCGAACGCGGGCCGGTCCAGCAGGGCCAGCCGGTCGGCGAGGACGGGACCGGGGTCGCCGGCGTTGGCGCTCTGCCGCGCTCGGGCATCGAGCTCGCGACGCATCACCGCGAACCGCTCGTCCGCCAGCCGCTCACGCAGCCCGGCGAGGACCGCGGGGTCCCCTTCGAGCAGTTCACGCAGGACGGGCAGGGGCGGGAAGTGCCCGTACGCGGTCCGGTAGGGACCGAGGAGCTGGGCGAGGGCCCGCGCCGCACGCTCGGGGCTCACCGTGTCGAGATCCCCGGTCAGCGCCTCGGCGAGGAGCGCGGCCGCCTCGTCCGGGTCATCGGTCTCGGCGTACGGGTCGAGGTCGTGCACGGAACCGGGGTCGCCGACGCGCACCACGACGTCGTACGACGAGTCCTCCCCGATCGGCGTGCCCGCACCGCACACCGCGACGACGGCACAACCGCCGGTGAGTGCCTGCAAGGTGAGGGACTCGACCACCGGAGCGATCACATGCCGGGTCTTGCCCGCGCCCGAGGGCCCGACGACCAGCAGCGAGGTGGCGAGGGTCTCCGGCCCCAGGGCCGCGCCCACGCCACCGTACGCCCGCGGGGTGCGCTCGGAGGTGGCCCACTGTCCGATGCGGACCTGTCCGGTGAGCAGGTCGTGCCGGGCGGTGCGGCCCGCCAGGTCGCGGGCGCCGGAGGGGTGGGTGAGCGCGGCGGCGCCCTGGCGCAGCACGGTGTCCGTGAAGGCGGTGAGCCGGCCCTGGCTCCGGGCCCGCTTCCAGCCGCGCTCGATCCGGGCGCAGTCCACGTCGTTCATCCGCCCGGCCAGCACTTCGGCGGTGAGCACATCGGCCGCCTGGTGCTGCCCGGCCTCCCGCAGCTCGGGCCAGCGGGCGCGGGGCTGCGCGGCGACGGGTGCGGGGTGCTGTCCCTGCCGGGCCCGGCGCCGGGCGGCGAGCCAGGTACGGGCGAGGGACCACCAGCCGCCGATCCGGGCGAAGGGCCACAGGACGAGGGCAGTGACAAGGGCGTAGAGCGCGTCCGTGGCCCAGGGCGAGGTGTAGACGCCGTATCCGCCGCTGATGAGGGCGATGAGGGAGAACAGCGGGTTCACGACGGGCAGGGCGTCCCAGCCGACGACGGGGAAGGCGTCCGGGAAGACGAAGCTGAGGGTGATCAGGGCGCCCAGGGCGGCCAGCAGAGCGCGGGCGGGCTGGGGCTTGCGGGTCACGAGGTGCCGCACGACGGCCGGCCAGCTGCCCAGCCGACCCACCGTGTAGACGAGCACGGCGAAGAAGAGACCGCTGTAGACCTCCAGGGCCTCCACGCCCGGGTACTCCAGCGACTGCCCCTCCAGCCGCTTCGGTGACGCCATCGTGCCGCCCCACCACCAGTCGTCCGGGGTGAAGAGCCGCAACAGCGTGAACTGGTACGGGAGCCCGCCGCGCCGCCAGAAGGACCACACCACCAGCGCCACGACGAACGGGATCAGCATGCCGGCGACGGTCAGCGGATTGAGCCGCTCCGCCTTCGACGCTGCCTTCGGCATCCGGTATCCGAAGCGCCAGATGCCGGGCTCGGTCTCGGGCCGGGCCTCGTCGAGCCAGTCGACCACGGACGTGCCCGGCGTGTGCGCCGGCCGCGGCGGCGCGTGCGGCACGTCCGGCGGCCCCGCCGGACGCGGCACAGGATTCGCATGCGTACCCCGCGCGTCCTGCGTCCCGTCCCTGTCCATCGCCCTCGTTCCCTGACCAGCCGTTCCGTCCACCATCAGCCGTCAATCTAACGCCCCCGCAAGGGGAGTTCACCGCTTACGCGGCCGACGTCCATGGAGCGGACGGTTGCCGTCCGGATCGTTCGCGTCCCCGCAGGGACCGAGCCGATCTCCGTCGCTATGTCCACGACGGACAAACCCTCCCCCCTGACAACGCCCACATGGAGCATGCCCACCCCCCGTCCTCCGTCCTAGCCTGCGAGAAAAGAAGAGAAGCGTCCGCAAAGACCCCGTTGGCAACACCCCCAGGAGCCCCTCATGAGCGCACTTCCGCAGGAGCGCCGGATCGTCACCGCCATCCCCGGCCCGAAGTCGCAGGAGCTGCAGGCCCGCCGCGTCGCCGCGGTCGCGCAGGGCGTGGGCTCGGTGCTGCCCGTGTTCACCGCGCGGGCGGGCGGCGGCATCATCGAGGACGTCGACGGCAACCGCCTGATCGACTTCGGTTCCGGCATCGCCGTGACGAGCGTCGGCGCCTCCGCCGAGGCCGTCGTACGCCGGGCCTCCGCCCAGCTCGCCGACTTCACCCACACCTGTTTCATGGTCACGCCGTACGAGGGCTACGTCGAGGTCGCCGAGGCCCTCGCCGAGCTCACGCCGGGTGACCACGCCAAGAAGTCCGCGCTGTTCAACAGCGGTGCCGAGGCCGTCGAGAACGCCGTCAAGATCGCCCGTGCGTACACCAAGCGCCAGGCCGTCGTCGTCTTCGACCACGGCTACCACGGCCGTACGAACCTCACCATGGCGCTGACCGCGAAGAACATGCCGTACAAGCACGGCTTCGGCCCCTTCGCGCCCGAGGTCTACCGCGTCCCGGTCGCCTACGGCTACCGCTGGCCGACCGGTCCGGAGAACGCCGGTCCCGAGGCCGCCGCGCAGGCCATCGACCAGATCACCAAGCAGGTCGGCCCGGACAACGTCGCCGCGATCATCATCGAGCCCGTGCTCGGCGAGGGCGGCTTCATCGAGCCGGCCAAGGGCTTCCTGCCGGCGCTCAGCAAGTTCGCGAAGGACAACGGCATCGTCTTCGTCGCGGACGAGATCCAGTCCGGCTTCTGCCGTACCGGCCAGTGGTTCGCGTGCGAGGACGAGGGCATCGTCCCGGACCTGATCACCACCGCCAAGGGCATCGCGGGCGGTCTGCCGCTCGCCGCCGTCACCGGCCGCGCCGAGATCATGGACGCCGCACACTCCGGTGGCCTGGGCGGTACCTACGGCGGCAACCCGGTGGCGTGTGCCGGTGCGCTCGGCTCGATCGAGACGATGAAGGAACTCGATCTCAACGCCAGGGCGAAGAACATCGAGGCCACGATGAAGGCCCGCCTCACCGCGATGGCCGAGAAGTTCGACATCATCGGCGACGTCCGCGGCCGCGGCGCGATGATCGCCATCGAGCTCGTCAAGGACCGCGCCACCAAGGAGCCCAACCCGGAGGCGACCGCCGCCCTCGCCAAGGCCTGCCACCAGGAGGGCCTGCTGGTCCTGACCTGTGGCACCTACGGCAATGTGCTGCGTTTCCTGCCGCCGCTGGTCATCGGCGAGGACCTCCTCAACGAGGGCCTCGACATCATCGAGCAGGCCTTCGCGCGCGTCTGACGCCCCAGGGAGAACACGGGGCGTACCCCGCCCCAGGTCACACCCGTCACACCCGCCCCAGCCCCGAATCCACAGCGAATTCCGGGTCTGGGGCGGCCGCCGTCAGAGCGTGTGAAGAACGTGTGCGGGGTATCTGTCAGGACGCGATTCCGGCTGTCGTAGCCCCATCGGCTGCCGTAGGTTCTACCCAGATGAGAGATACACCCCGCCCACAGGGGACTGTGGGCGACATCAGGCCGGGGCCTCCCCAGCTTCGACCTGGTCGTGCCCTCGCGCACACAACCGGAGCCTCCGGCTCCGGATCTCCTCACCGATCGGACGGTCGCCCGCCCCAAACCCCCCGGGGCGCGCGACGATCCGGTCCGGACGGCCACCCCGGAACCACCCCCCCTGTTCCGGGGTGGCCGACCTCCTTCTTTCCGTTCCTTCTTCTCGGCCTTCCGGCCGTCCTCTTCGCGCTGATCACCTGGCAGATCGTCGAGGACGGCCCTTTGGTGCGCCTGGACGAACGTGTCAGCCGCGCCCTGGTCCACCCCGACCGCGCCTCGGAACTCCTCGCCGACCTAGGCAATGTCCAGGTCGCGGTCCCGGTCCTGGCCGTGGCGCTCGGATACGCGGCCTGGCGGGCCCGCCGCATCGGTACAGACCGCTGGTGGCAGCCGTCCGCCGGCGCCGCCCTGCTGATGGCCCTGGTCCCCGCCCTCATCATCCCGATCAAGGAACTGACCGACCGCCCCGGCACCCCGGTCGTACCACCGGCCACCGGCTACTACCCGTCCGGCCACACGGCCACGGCAGCCGTCGCCTACGGCGCCGCGACCCTGCTCCTCCTCCCCCGGCTGCGCGCCGGATGGCTTCGCCGCACGATCGTGTTCTCGTACGGCATCCTCGTCCTCGGCGTCTCCTACGGCCTGGTCCGCCGCGGCTACCACTGGCCACTGGACGTCGTGGCCAGTTGGTGCCTCTCCACGGTCCTGCTCACCGGTTACGTCCTGGCGGTCAGCCGAAGTATCCGTCGAACGTCCGCTGGAACTCCCAGCTCCCGTACCGGTCCCAGTTAATGACTTCGGTCAGGGGAAGCAGCATGTCGGTCATGGCGATTTGACATCCTCCCCCTCCATAAAGAGGGGGATTCCAACCCAAGCGGGTTGAGGTTCACGGGCGCTCGAGCGGCTGGTGGCGCCGTCACCCCTCCGGCACCGGCTGCTCGCCGGGGGCGGGGGATCCCACCCTGTCCTGCCGCGACGTTGATACTTGCATTCTCGTCCGCGTTGCACCTGAAGCCGCAGGACACACAGACGAAGTCGGCTTGGCTCTTGCGCGACTTCTTCTCGATCCAGCCGCAGGCACTGCACCGCAGACTAGTGAAGGGTGCGGGGACGTCCTCGACCCGACCGGGAGCCTTCTGCTCCGTGCGCTGGCGGAGCAGGCCCCAGCCTTGGGCGAGGATGGCACGGTTGAGCCCCGCCTTTTGCGCCACGTTCTTGCCCGGCTGCTCGACGGTCCCGTTCGCAGAGCGGGTCATGTTCTTGATGTTGAGTTTCTCGAACCGCACCAGACCGTAGGTGCGGGCGAGCATCGTGGACGTCTTCTCACACCAGTTCTTGCGCCGGTTCGCCTCGCGGGCCTTCAGCTTCGCAGTCTTCGCGTATTCGGTGACCTTGACCTTGCTGTTCTTCGGGGCGCGGGCGCCCCGCCGCTGGTGCTTGCGGACCCGTGCGCGCTCCCTGACCGTAAGCTGCGGACAGTTCAGCTTCCGGCCGTCGGACAGAGCGGCTGTGATGGTTACGCCCCTGTCGATCCCGATGACCTTGCCCGTCGCGGGCGCGGCGATCGGCTCGGGGATGGCGGAGAACGCGATGTGCCACTGGTTGTTCTTGAACGTGACACGGAACGTCTTCGCCTTCGGCAGTTCGGTACGAGTGAGGCGGAACCGTACCCAACCGCAGCCAGGCACCTTGACCTGCGCCCACCGCCGGTTCAGCCGCTGCATCACGACGGAGCGGCCCATGACCTGCTTACCCTTGGCGTTCAGCTTCGGGGTGCCGTCCGGCTCGAACTCCGCGACACGGTCGGTGCCGATGACGCGGAATCCTTCGTGTACGTGCTTCCTGCGCCAGGTCGGCTCGCCGAACCCAGCAGTGAACCGGGCGCTCTTGGCCGCGGCGAAGTCCTTCAGGGCCTGCTGCTGCAGGTCTGCGTTTCCAGCGGCGAGCCACTCGTTCTCCCGCCGGGCCTCGGTCAGCTGGCGGCACTGCTCCGCAAAGCCCGGCGCGGACCTGCGGCCAGGCGTCCAGCACGAGTGCTGCTCGACCGCCAGGTTCCACACGTACCGGGCATGCGCGCAGTGCAGCAGCATCTGCCGCTCCTGCGCGAGTGTCGGGTACGTCCGGAAACGTGCCATGCCGCGAACCTAGCCACCCCGTTCCCCGTCCGCGCACCCCTTCGATCAACATCACCCGCGCGAGTGAACGGTCCACCCCGCGTACTCGGTGTTCGCAGTTCCGCTGGCGGTCGACGGATCATCTGGACGGCGGCTAGTACACCTCTACCCCGCTCCGCCGTCGCGCACCAGGCTGTTGACCGGCACACCGGCCATGCAGGTTCAGTTGTCGCGCCCCGCCCCGAAGCCTCCGCTCTTCGCGACCGCGTCGGCCGCACGGGCGGCCGACGAGAGGTCTGGAGCGATCCACAAGTGCCTCCGGAACTGGGGGAATTGGAGGGGTGGAGCGCGCCCAATTTGGTCCAGACCAATTCAGTTGTCAAGACCTCCCGCGGCCGGTTACCCGTCCCCCTCCGTGGCCAGCCCCGCCGCCGCCTCGTGCATCGCCAGCTCGAGGAGTGCCGGGTCGGTGAGGGTGCCGGAACCGTCCGGGGGGGGACCAGCCAGCGGACGCCGCCGGTGGAGCGCCCCGGGTACGGCACCACGATCCAGGTGCCGGCGCCGGCCGTGCGGATGCCCGTGCCGACCCAGCGTGCGGCGGTACCGGGCGGCACGAGGAAGCCCATCCGGGCGTCGCCGAAGTCGACCAGCACCGGGCCGGGCTGGTCGATGATGCGGGTGAGGACGTCGAGCGTGGGATAACCGAGCTCACCCGGCAGGATGAGTACGTCCCAGGCCTTGCCGGCGGGCAGCAGCGCGACCCCGAGGGGGTTGCGCTCCCACTCCCAGCGGCAGGCGTCGGGATCCGGTGCCACCGATGCCAGCCACTCGACCGCCGTCTTCGCCCCAGTCATGAGAAGACCTCCCTGTTCCTTCGTGGACGCGAATCGCGTCCACGAGGGAGAGGGGGGTCCCGGGCAGGCATTACGCGGGTTTCGCAACCCCGTTGGAGTGAACCGGATCACATGGGGGCGGGAAGGGCGGGCCGGTCGACGCTCAGGCCACCGGCGTCCTTGATACGCGCGGTGAGCTCCGTCATCTGGTTGTAGACGGAACGGCGCTGGGCCATCAGGTTGCGGATCTTGCGATCCGCGTGCTCGACCGTCCCCGGGTCACGCCCGCCGAAGACGGTGGCGATCCTCGGTGTCGACACGTCGGTGAGCTCACGACACAGGTACATGGCGATCTGGCGGGCCGTCACGATGGCACGGCCGCGGTTCCTTCCGCGCAGGTCGTCGGAGGTGACACCGAAGTAGTGGGCGGTCTCGTCGATGATCAGGTGCACGACGTCCTCCTCCCGCGTCGGCACGCGGTCCGGGACCAGGTCCTTGAGGACCTTCTCCGCCAACGGCACGTCCATCGGCTGCCGGTTCAGGGACGCGAAGGCACTCACGCGGATCAACGCGCCCTCGAGTTCACGGACGTTGCGCTGGATCTGCGAGGCGATGTACTCCAGGACCTCCGGCGCGGCGACGAGCCCGTCCCGGTCCGCCTTGTGTCGCAGCAGCGCGATCCGGGCCTCCTGGTCGGGGGGCTGGACATGGGTGATCAGCCCGGATTCCAGCCGGTTGCGCAACCGGTCCCCGAGCTCGGTGAGCTGCTTGGGCGGACGGTCCGAGGACAGCACGATCTGCTTGTTCGCGGCGTGCAGCGCGTCGAAGGTGTGGAGGAACTCCTCGCGCAACGGCTGCCGGTCCGCGAGGAACTGGATGTCGTCGAGCAGAAGGACGTCCACTCCCCGGTAGCGACGGCGGAATCGGTCGAGGCCGCGGTCGCGGCCGGCCCGGGCGAACTCGTCGCCGAACTGCTCCGCGGTCACGTAACACACGCGCTTGTCCGGGTGCAGACGACGCGTGCGCTGCCCGATCGCGTGCAGCAGATGCGTCTTGCCGATGGCCGAAGTGCCGTAGACGAACAGCGGGTTGTACAGCTTGGCGGGGGCCTCTGCCACGGCGGTGGCGGCCGAGTGCGCGAAGCGGTTGGCCTCGCCCGCGACGAAGGCCTCGAGACGGTACCGGGAGTCGAGCCCACTGCCGGTGGCAGGGTCGTCGTCCTGCGCCGGTGTGCCGGAACCGGAGGTGAGCGAGCCGTCGTCGGCCTCGCCGCTCTCCTCCTCCCACAGCTCCTCGGCCACGACCAGCTGCCGTTCCAGTTCCTCGCAGCGGCGCTCAGCCCGCGCCCGCCGGGTGTGCGCGTCCTGGAGTTGCTCGCCGAGCGCCTCCACCTCCCGCAGCAGGTTCTGCCGCTCCCTGAGCAGAGCGGTCACCTGGTCCTCGTACAGCTGGAGGGACTTGTCCTTCTCGGCGATCCGGTCGTCCTGGCGGCCGTGCAGCTGACGGAGCTGCAACTCCAGGTCGGCGGCGCGGTGTTGCGCGTTCGCCAACGCCCTCTCCAGGGCTCGCACCAGGTTGGTGGACTCCATGGACTGGCGGTCGGCGTCGGCGAGTTGGTCCTCGAGGAGCTGGACCCTGCCGTACGCGGAGCCGGTCTCGGCGAGGGCCTCGCGATGCAGGCGGCGCAGCAGCTCCATGGCTTCGGGGGTGGGCGGCTGCCCCTGCTGCTCGGTCACGTCGCTGATCAGGTCGTTGACGAACTCCCAGGGCGGTACCCGGCTGCCGTTGAGGAACCGGGACACCGAACCGGCGTCCCGGTGCCGCCGGGTGGCGTATCTGCGGACGCCGATGCCCAGTCCGCCGAACAGGCCGCGTAACGCCTCCGCGAGCGCTCGCCCCTCGTCCGGCAGATCGCCTCCCAGGGGCACGAGACTGCCCATGCCGATCCCCCTGATCTCCCTCGTACCGAGCGTTGCGACAACTGGCAACTGTGACGCGTGGCGCAACACTTCGCGTCCGGCGCAGCCTGTTGTCCCTCCCCCACGGGAGCAGCTTCGCACGAGATCAGATGAGAGAGGGCGGCAATGCACACCCCACGACGACGAACCGACCTGGTGGTCTTCCTCGCGGTCCTGGTGACCGGAGTCGTCCTTGTCCTGTCCGGGATCGAGCCGGAGGCGGTGTCCACCGTGGCGATCGGGCTGTCCACGCTGTACGCCGCGTGGCAGCGTCAGGACGCGTCGCCGGGACGGCGGGAGCCGGAGCCGCCGGCCCCGCCGGAGAGCGAGCGGGGCCGGACCTCCGAGTGATCAGCTGTCGAAGCCGAGTCCCAGCCTGTCCATCGTCTTCAGCCACAGATTGCGCCGCCCGCCGTGCGAGTCCGCCCGTGCCAGCGACCACTTGGTCAGCGCGATGCCGGTCCAGGCGAACGGCTCGGGCGGGAACGGCAGCGGCTTCTTGCGGACCATCTCCAGCGAGGTCCGCTCCGTGGTCTCGCCGTCCAGCAGGTCCAGCATCACGTCCGCGCCGAACCGGGTCGCGCCGACGCCGAGCCCCGTGTAGCCGGCCGCGTAGGCCACGTTCCCGTGGTGCGCGGTGCCGAAGAACGCCGAGAAACGCGAGCAGGTGTCGATCGCGCCGCCCCACGCGTGCGTGAAGCGGACGCCTTCGAGCTGCGGGAAGCAGGTGAAGAAGTGCTCGGCGAGCTTGGCGTACGTCTCCGGGCGGTCGTCGTACTCGGCGCGCACCCGGCCGCCGTAGTGGTGGACCGCGTCGTAGCCGCCCCACAGGATGCGGTTGTCGGCGCTGAGGCGGAAGTAGTGGAACTGGTTTGCGCTGTCCCCCAGGCCCTGGCGGTTCTTCCAGCCGATCGCCGCGAGCTGCTCGCCGCTCAGCGGCTCGGTCATCAGCGCGTAGTCGTAGACCGGGACGGTGTACGACCGGACCCGCTTGACCAGGTTCGGGAAGATGTTGGTGCCGAGCGCGACCTTGCGGGCACGGACCGAGCCGTAGGGGGTGCGTACGGCCATCCCGGCGCCGTACGGCTTCAGCGTCAGGGCCGGGGTGTGCTCGTGGACTCGGACGCCGAGTTGTACACAGGCCCGCTTCAGGCCCCAGGCGAGCTTCGCCGGGTTGAGCATGGCGACGCCCCGGCGGTCGTACAGGCCCGCCTGGAATGTCGGTGAGTCGACTTGTTCCCGTACGGCCTCGGCGTCCAGGAACTCCACGCCCTCGGCCAGGCCCGCGCGCTCCATCTCCTCGTACCAGTCGCGCAGTTCCCGCGCCTGGTACGTCTCGGTCGCGACGTCGATCTCGCCGGTGCGCTCGAAGTCGCAGTCGAGGGAGTAGCGGGCGACCGCCTTCTCGATCTCGTCGAGATTGCGGGCGCCCAGCTCCTCCAGCCGGTGGATCTCGTTCGGCCAGCGGGTCAGCCCATTGCCCAGACCGTGCGTGAGGGAGGCGGCGCAGAAGCCGCCGTTGCGGCCCGAGGCGGCCCAGCCCACCTCACGGCCCTCCAGCAGGACCACGTCCCGCTGCGGGTCGCGCTCCTTGGCGAGGAGCGCGGTCCACAGTCCGCTGTAGCCACCGCCGACGACCAGCAGATCGCAGGTCTCGGCGCCGGTGAGGGCGGGTACGGGGTGGGGCTTGCCGGGGTCGTCCAGCCAGTACGGGACCGGCTGGGCGTCGGAAAGGGATTTCGTCCGATCACTGCCACGGCTCATGGCGCTTGGGGCCATGATTTCAACTCCCTACAAGGGTTTTTCGGTTATGCCTTTTGCTTGTTACGGCGATTACTGATGACCATAGAGGTCAGGACGAGCAGTACGGCGACCAGGAACATGGCCGTACCGATCACATTGATCTGAACGGGTGTGCCGCGCTGTGCCGAACCCCAGACGAACATGGGGAAGGTGACGGTCGAGCCCGCGTTGAAATTGGTGATGATGAAATCGTCGAAGGAGAGCGCGAAGGCGAGCAGCGCGCCCGCCGCGATTCCGGGGGCGGCGATCGGCAGGGTGACCCTGATGAACGTCTGAAACGGGCCGGCGTAGAGGTCCTGGGCGGCCTGCTCCAACCGCGGGTCCATCGACATCACCCGCGCCTTGACGGCCGTGACGACGAAGCTGAGGCAGAACATGATGTGGGCGATGAGGATCGTCCAGAAGCCCAGCTGTGCGCCCATGTTGAGGAACAGGGTGAGCAGCGAGGCGGCCATGACGACCTCGGGCATCGCCATCGGCAGGAAGATCAGCGAGTTCACGGCGCCGCGGGCGCGGAAGCGGTAGCGGACCAGCGCGAAGGCGATCATCGTGCCGAGGACGGTGGCGCCGATCGTCGCCCAGAACGCGATCTGGAGACTGATCGACAGCGAGCCGCACATGTCGGCGACACCGCACGGGTCCTTCCAGGCATCCAGGGAGAACTGCTGCCATTCGTAGTTGAAGCGCCCCTTCGGATTGTTGAAGGAGAACACCGTCACGACGACGTTCGGCAGCAGGAGATATCCGAGCGTCAGCAGTCCCGCGATGACGACGAATTTGCGCTTGAGCCAGTTGACGAAGGCCATTTAAACCAGATCCTCCGTTCCGGACCTGCGGATGTAGACCGTGACCATGACGAGGATGGCGGCCATCAGGATGAAGGAGAGTGCCGCGGCCGTCGGGTAGTCCAGAATTCGCAGGAACTGGGACTGGATGACGTTTCCGACCATGCGGGTGTCCGTCGAGCCGAGCAGGTCCGCGTTGACGTAGTCACCGGCGGCCGGGATGAAGGTCAGCAGCGTGCCGGAGACGACACCCGGCATCGACAGCGGGAAGGTGACCTTCCGGAAGGTCGTGACCGGCTTGGCGTACAGGTCGCCCGCGGCCTCGTGGAGGCGGGTGTCGATGCGCTCCAGTGAGGTGTAGAGCGGCAGGATCATGAACGGCAGGAAGTTGTACGTCAGACCGCACACCACCGCCAGCGGCGTGGCCAGCACACGGTCGCCGGAGGTCCAGCCGAGCCAGCTGGTGACGTCCAGGACGTGCAGGGTGTTGAGGGCGCCGACGACCGGGCCGCCGTCCGCGAGGATCGTCTTCCAGGCGAGGGTGCGGATCAGGAAACTGGTGAAGAACGGCGCGATCACCAGGATCATGATCAGGTTCCGCCAGCGGCCCGCGCGGAACGCGATCAGGTAGGCCAGCGGGTAGCCGAGGATCAGGCACAGGATCGTCGCCGAGCCCGCGTACAGGATCGAGCGCAGGTACTGCGGCCAGTACTCGGCCAGCGCGTCCCAGTAGGTGGCGAAGTGCCAGGTGACCTTGTAGCCCTCCTCCAGGGAGCCCGTCTGCACGGACGTGGAGGCCTGGTAGACCATCGGCAGCGCGAAGAAGACCAGTAGCCACAGGATGCCGGGGAGCAGCAGCCAGTACGGCACGAGCCGGCCGCGCTTGCGCGGGGGCTTCTTCTCGGGCGCGGTCGGGGAGAGAGGCGGGGGCGCCTCGGTGAGGGTCGCCATCAGACCGCCGCCACTTCGTCGAGGCCGGCGTCGATGTCCTGGGCGGCGTCGAAACCGAAGGTGTGGGCCGGGCTCCAGTGCAGGACGACGTCGGCGCCGGGCACGAGCCGGGAGTCCCGCTCGATGTTCTGGACGTAGACCTCGAACTCGGGGCAGACCGCGCTGTCGATGACGTACTGCGTGGAGACACCGATGAAACTGCCGTTGGCGATCTTGCCGGTGATGCGGTTGCGGCCCTCGGGGATCTCGCCCGCGTCGTCGGCGTGGGTGAGGGAGATCTTCTCCGGGCGGACGCCGACCAGCACCTTGCCGCCGGTCTGGGTGGGCGCCGAACATCGCGACTCGGGCAGGACGAGCTTGCCGCCGCCGGCCTTCAGGACGATGTCGTCGCCGCTCTTGGAGTCGACCTCGGCCTCGATCAGGTTCGACGTGCCGAGGAAGTTGGCGACGAAGGTGGTGTTGGGGTTCTCGTACAGGTCGGTCGGTGAGCCGAGCTGCTCGACGCGGCCCGCGTTCATCACGGCGACCGTGTCGGCCATGGTCATGGCCTCCTCCTGGTCGTGCGTGACGTGGATGAAGGTGATGCCGACCTCGGTCTGGATGCGCTTGAGCTCCAGCTGCATCTGGCGGCGCAGCTTGAGGTCGAGGGCGCCGAGGGGCTCGTCGAGGAGGAGCACCTTGGGGGTGTTGATCAGCGCACGGGCCACGGCGACGCGCTGCTGCTGGCCACCGGAGAGCTGGTGCGGCTTCTTGCGGGCCTGCTCGCCGAGCTGGACGAGCTCCAGCATGTCCTCGACCTGCTTCTTCACCGACTTGATGCCACGCCGGCGCAGGCCGAAGGCGACGTTCTCGAAGATGTCGAGGTGCGGGAAGAGGGCGTAGGACTGGAAGACGGTGTTCACCGGCCGCTTGTACGGCGGCAGGTTGGTGACGTCCTGCTCGCCGAGCGAGACGGTGCCCGTGGTGGGCTCCTCCAGCCCCGCGATCATCCGCAGGGTGGTGGTCTTTCCGCAGCCGGAGGCGCCGAGCAGGGCGAAGAAGGAGCCCTGCGGCACGGTCAGGTCCAGCGGCTTTACGGCGGTGAAGCCGTTGTCGTACGTCTTGCTGATGCCCGAAAGGCGGACGTCGCCGGTGTTGTCTGTCTTGTTCGTCACGGTGGTCACGCCCCAGTCAGCTTCGCGAACTTCTCTTCGAACTCGGTTTCTTCCTTCGAGCTCAGCGAGCGGAAGGCGTGGGACTTCGCGGCCATGGCCTTGTCCGGGATGATCAGCGGGTTGTTCGCCGCATCCGGGTCGAGCTTCTCCAGCTCGGCCTTCACCCCGTCGACGGGCGTCACGTAGTTGATGTACGCGGCGAGCTCGGCGGCCGGCTTCGGCTCGTAGTAGTAGTCGATGAGCCGTTCGGCGTTCGTCTTGTGACGGGCCTTGTTGGGGATCAGGAAGTTGTCGGTCGACGTGATGTACCCGCTGTCCGGGATCAGGAAGTCGATGTCCGGGCTGTCCGTCTTCAGCTGGACGACGTCACCGGCCCAGGCGATACAGGCGGCGAAGTCGCCGCTGCTCAGGTCGGAGGTGTAGTCGTTGCCGGTGAAGCGGCGGATCTGGCCGTTGTCGACGGCCTTCTGGATGCGGGCCACGGCCGCGTCGTAGTCGTCGGCGGTGAAGTTCGCCGGGTCCTTGCCCATGTCGAGCAGGGTCATGCCGATGCTGTCGCGCATCTCCGACAGGAAGCCGACCTTGCCCTTGAGCTTGGGGTTGTCGAGCAGGTCGGAGAGGGACTTCACCTCGACGCCGTCGAGGGCCTTCTTGTTGTACGCGATGACGGTCGAGATGCCCTGCCACACGTACGAGTAGGCACGGCCGGGGTCCCAGTCGGGGTTGCGGAACTGCGCCGACAGGTTGGTGTACGCATGGGGCAGGTTCGACGGGTCCAGTTTCTGGACCCACCCGAGGCGGATCAGCCGGGCGGCGAGCCAGTCGGTGAGGACGATGATGTCGCGGCCGGTGTCCTGGCCGGCGGCGAGCTGCGGCTTGATCTTGCCGAAGAACTCGACGTTGTCGTTGATGTCCTCCGTGTACTTGACCGTGATGCCGGTCCGCTCCTTGAACTGGTCGAGCGTGGGGTGGTGCTTCTCGCTCTCGTCCACGTCGATGTACTCGGTCCAGTTGGAGAAGTTGACGACCTTCTCCTTCGCCGAGTGGTCCTCCGCGGACACTCCGCCCTTGGTGTTGCCTGCCGCGGGGATACCGCAGCCGGTCAGGGCCCCGAGGCCGCCGACCGCGAGCGCGCCGCCCGCGGAGGCGCGCAACAGGGACCGCCGGGTCATGGCGGCCCGGCCATTGCGGAAGCTGCGCCGCATGGCGGCCACTTGGGCCGGGCTCAGGCGGTCGGGCTCGTACTGCTCCATGCGCGTGGTGCCCTTTCGGGAGGATCGGCCGCGGGTCGGGCGGCCTGGATACGGCTATCGGTCCCCGAAGATCGTGCGGTGCCAGTCCTTCCTGACGACCGCCGTGTTGTCGAACATGACGTGCTTGATCTGGGTGTACTCCTCGAACGAGTACGAGGACATGTCCTTGCCGAAGCCGGACGCCTTGTACCCGCCATGGGGCATCTCGCTGATGATCGGGATGTGGTCGTTGACCCACACACAGCCCGCCTTGATCTCACGGGTGGCGCGGTTCGCCCGGTAGACGTCGCGGCTCCAGGCGGAGGCGGCGAGCCCGTACGGGGTGTCGTTGGCGAGCCGGATCCCCTCGTCGTCGCAGTCGAAGGGCAGGACCACGAGGACGGGTCCGAAGAGCTCGGACTGGACGATCTCGCTGTCCTGGGCGGCGTCCGCGACCAGGGTGGGGCGATAGTACGCGCCGTTCTTGAGATCTCCCTGAGGAGCCTCCCCGCCGGTCACCACGCGCGCGTAGCCACGCGCACGGTCGACGAAGGCGGCGACCCGGTCCCGCTGGACGTGCGAGATGAGCGGGCCGAGATCGGTACCGGGGGCGAAGGGGTCGCCGAGCCGGACCTGAGCCATGAGCTCGGCCGTCCGCTCCACGAACGCCTCGTAGAGCGGACGTTGCACGTACGCGCGCGTGGCGGCCGTGCAGTCCTGGCCGGTGTTGATGAGCGAGCCCGCGACGGCGCCGTTGACGGCGGCGTCCAGGTCGGCGTCGTCGAAGACCACGAAGGGCGCCTTGCCGCCGAGCTCCAGGTGGATGCGCTTGACGGTGGCGGTGGCGATCTCGGCGACCCGCTTGCCGACGGCGGTGGACCCGGTGAAGGAGGTCATGGCGACATCGGGATGCCCGACGAGATGCTCGCCCGCTTCCTTCCCGGTCCCGCTGACGATGTTGATGACACCGTCGGGGATCCCGGCGTCGGTGGCGGCCTGCGCGAAGAGCAGCGAGGTCAGGGGGGTGAGCTCGGCGGGCTTGAGCACGATCGTGTTGCCCGCGGCGATCGCCGGGAGGACCTTCCAGGCGGCCATCTGGAGCGGGTAGTTCCAGGGCGCGATGGAGCCGACGACACCGATGGGCTCACGGCGGACGTACGAGGTGTGGTCGCCGGAGTACTCACCGGCCGACTGCCCCTGCAGATGCCGGGCCGCGCCCGCGAAGAACGCGGTGTTGTCGATGGTCCCCGGCACGTCGAACTCACGCGTCAGCTTCAGCGGCTTGCCGCACTGGAGGGACTCGGCGCGGGCGAAGTCCTCGGCGCGGTCGGCGAGCACGGCGGCGAAGCGGTGCAGCGCGTCCGAGCGCTCGCCGGGCGTCGTGGCGGCCCAGGCCGGGAAGGCCTCGCGCGCGGCGGCGACGGCCGCGTCCACGTCGGCGGTGCTCGCCAGCTCGTAGGTGTAGACCTCCTCGCCGGTCGCGGGGTCGACGACCGCGTGCGTCCGTCCTGAGGTGCCCTTCGTGAGGCGGCCCGCGATGTACTGCGCACCGTCCGCGAAGCGCTCCTGCGCGGGGAATCGGTCCGGGGTGGCGTTGCCCGGGTTGTGCATGTCGCTCTCCTCCGCCGCCGGCCCACGTTCCCGCAGGCGGGGCGTAGCTCCAGCTCGATTTGAGTGCCGATCCTGACAGAGCAAGTGGCGTCCGACAAGGGATTCCGTTGTTGCCTTTTAGTTACGCGACGAAATCTGTCGACCAGGTGTCGAGCCGGCATGGGAAAGCCAGGACGGAGTGTCAGTGGTGCCTGCCAGACTCGCATGCATGATGAAGATCGATTCTCGGGACACCCTGGTCAGGGCGGTCCGGACGGGGGCGAGGGTCAAGTACCTCCACTTCTGGGGACACCGCCCGCTGCCGGGCGGCCGGATCGGGGCGAGCTGTCTGAGCCAGTGGTGGCCGTCACCGTTCGTGGTGGATGGAGTCACTTATGCGACCGCCGAGCACTGGATGATGGCGGCCAAGGCGCGGCTGTTCGACGACACGGAGGCGGAACGGCGGGTGCTGGCCGCGGGACATCCTTCGGTGGCGAAGAAGGAAGGGCGCCTGGTCCGGGGCTTCGACGAGACGACCTGGGAGCGCGAGCGCTTCGGGATCGTCGTCGAGGGCAGCGTGCACAAGTTCGGCGCGGACGCCGAGATGCGCTCGTTCCTCCTGGGCACCGGAGAGCGGGTGCTGGTGGAGGCGAGTCCGGTGGACCGGGTGTGGGGGATCGGGCTCGCGGCCACGGACGAGGGGGCGCTGGATCCGGAGCGGTGGCGGGGGCCGAATCTGCTGGGGTTCGCGTTGATGGAGGCGCGGGACCGGCTGCGGGAGGCCGACGGCGCTTAGGCGGACCGGGTTGGGCATCTGCGGCCGGTGATATCGGCGGGGGGATCGGGCTCGCGGCGGTGGCGGGGGGGGCGCTGGACCCGGCACGGTGGCGGGGACCGAATCTGCTGGGCTTCGCGTTGATTGAGGCCGCGGGCAATCTACGGGCCGGTCGCGCCCACGCTGCGGAGCCGTATGCCGGCACGACCCCCGTGGCCCTTCAGGTCGCGCTTCTGGCTACGTCACGACCAGCAGTACGACCATGCCGATGCCCAGTGCGATGCCCGCAGCTCCGCAGATGATCCCGGCCAGGGCCTGACCGGGGTTGGTGGCCACACCCCTGCGGGCCTTGCCTCGGCCGATCGCGCCGAAGATCACGCCGAGGATGCCGAGGACGATCGCCAGCGGCCAGAGGCAGAACACGAGGGCCGAGAGAATGCCGAGCACGAGTCCGGCGGTGCCCATGCCGTTGCTGGGCAGGGGCTGCATGCCGGGCCAGCCGTAGTAGCCCTGCGTTGCGGCGCCCGGGTAGCCGTATCCGCCGCCCGGATAGCCGTAGGGCACCTGGCCGGGGCCGTCGGGGGCGATGGGTGGCGGGGGGATATGACTGTCCTGCGCGTAGTGGGTGGGACCGGCCGGGGCTGCGAAGGGGTTGACCGGAGGCCCGGGGTGCGGCGGGACGAAGGGGTTCGCCGAGCCGACCCCCGGCCCGCCCGGCGAAACGAAGGGCTCGGCGGAACCGCTCACCAACGTCTCCGACGGGCCGAACGGGTCGGTCGCGCTGCTTGCCGGACCGGACGGCGGGGCGAACGGGTTGGCCGGGCCACCGGCGGGTGCTCCCGGCGAAGCCGAAGCGTCGGCGGAACCACTCGCCGGACCCGGCGGCGGGCCGAACGGGGTGGCCGGGCCACCCGCCGGCCCTCCCGGTGGCGCGGACGCGTTGGTCCCACCGCTCGCCGGACCTGACGGCGGGGCGAAGGGAGTGGCAGGGCTACCTGCCGGTGCACCCGGCGAAGCCGCGGGGCCGGCCGAATCGGATGTCGGAGCGAACGGGTTGGCCGGGGCGCTCACCGGTGGTCCCGGCAGTGCGAAGGGGTTCGCCGGACCGCCGGCCGGTGTTGCCGGGCCAGGTGGCGCGAACGGGCTCGCCCACGGCTGCGACGGCGGCGCACCCTGCTGCCCCGGAGCCGAAGCCTCAGCGCCCGGCGTCGACGTGGTCGGCCGCCGGTCGTGGACGGACGGGGGTGGCCAGGACAGCGGGTCGTTCGAGGCGAGGGTGGTGCCCGGGCCGACGGAATCCCCGGGTGCGCTCGGCGGCCCGGCAGACGCATCACTGGTGCCGCCCTGGCCGACCGGCGAGGAGGACGCCTCGTGGGACGGCGTAGCAGAGGAGTCGCCGGCCGACGCGGAGGACGGAGTCTCGACGACAGGCGCCGCGTCCTCGTACGCGCCCGGCCCG
Organism: Streptomyces sp. NBC_00019; assembly: GCF_045041015.1. NCBI lineage: Bacteria > Bacillati > Actinomycetota > Actinomycetes > Kitasatosporales > Streptomycetaceae > Streptomyces > Streptomyces sp. NBC_00019. The sequence goes on along the minus strand of NZ_CP108302.1, from coordinate 7,464,270 downwards.
GACCATGAGTCACCGACCGCCGCGCGGGACCCAGCAGCCCTGTCCCCTTGCGACGTCGTCGGCGCGAACAGCACGTCCTCCGCCGAAACCGTCTGCCCAGTCACCCCGTCACCCGCGGGCGGCGCCCAAGCCCCCCGCTCACCACGGCCCTCCGCGCCCCGCTCCCCCGACACGTGCGCGCTGCCCGTCCCCACCCCGGAAGACATCGCCTTGTCCAACCCCACCCGGGGAGCCGCCAGCCCATCCCGCTCCCCCTCGGAAGCGACCGCCTCACCCCGCTGCCCCCCGGAAGCCGACGGAGTCGACCCGTGCGCCTCGCCTGCCGGCTGCCGCGCCTCGTCGGACATGCTCGGGACCCCCTCTGTCGTATGCCCGTCATGCTACGACCAGCGTCCCTCCCCCCGCCCGGTCGGCCTACGATGATCCCCGAGTCATCGATCAGCCGATCACCCGCGCCCGCCGCACGCCGGCCGAGGGCGCCGTTCCGGGGAGGAACCTTGACCGAGCACCTCATCGACCCCAGCGTCCCGCGCGACCTGCACGCCTTCATCGGCTCGCTGCCCAAGGCCGAACTGCACGTCCACCACGTAGGATCCGCCTCCCCCCGGATCGTCTCCGAACTGGCCGCCCGCCACGCCGACTCCAAGGTCCCCACCGACCCCGAGGCCCTGGCCGACTACTTCACCTTCACGGACTTCGCCCACTTCGTCGACGTGTACCTGTCCGTCGTCGACCTGATCCGCACACCGGAGGACGTACGTCTGCTGACGTACGAGGTGGCCCGCGACCTGGCCCGGCAGCAGGTGCGCTACGCCGAGCTGACCATCACCCCGTTCTCCTCGACCCGCCGCGGTATCGACGAGCGCGCCTTCATGGACGCGATAGAGGACGCCCGCAAGGCGGCGGAGGCCGAGTTCGGGACCGTGCTGCGCTGGTGCTTCGACATCCCCGGCGAGGCGGGCCTGGAGGCCGCCGAGGAGACCGTGCGGCTCGCCACCGACGACCGCCTGCGCCCCGAGGGCCTCGTCTCCTTCGGGCTCGGCGGGCCCGAGATCGGCGTACCGCGGCCGCAGTTCAAGCCGTACTTCGACCGCGCGATCGCGGCCGGCCTGCACTCGGTGCCGCACGCCGGTGAGACGACCGGCCCGGAGACGGTCTGGGACGCGCTGACCCACCTGCGCGCCGAGCGCATCGGACACGGCACCAGCTCCGCGCAGGACGAGAAGCTGCTCGCGCATCTCGCCGAGGAGCGGATCGCCCTGGAGGTGTGCCCGACCTCCAACATCGCCACGCGCGCGGTGCGCCACCTCGACGAGCACCCGATCAAGGAGTTCGTGAAGGCCGGCGTCCTCGTCACCATCAACTCCGACGACCCGCCCATGTTCGGCACCGACCTGAACAACGAGTACGCCGTCGCCGCCCGCCTCCTCGACCTCGACGAGCGCGGCCTGGCCGACCTCGCCAAGAACGCGGTCGAGGCGTCCTTCCTGGACGAGCCCGGCAAGGCCCGTGTCAAGGACGAGATCGACGCGTACACCACGGCGTGGCTCGCGCCCTGACCCCACCGCGAACCGGGACCGGCCACCAGCACAATGGGCGCATGCAGAAGCTGACCGCAGTGGCCCATCGCGGCGACCCCTACCGCGTCCGTGAGAACACGCTCGACTCCCTGCGTGCCGCGCTCGAACTGGGCGCGGACGCCGTCGAGATCGACGTACGCCTCACCCGGGACGGCGTCCCCGTGCTGCTGCACGACCACACGCTGAAGCGGCTGTGGGAGCACGACCGGCCGCTCAGGTCCCTGTCGTCGGACGAGGTCCGCGGCCTCACGGACGGCAGGGTGCCGACGCTGGCCGAGGCGCTGGCGGTGGCCGAAGGGGCCCGGCTGATGCTCGACCTGCCGGGCACACCGGACGTGAAGGCGGTCCGCCGGGTCGTCGACGTCGTACGGGAGGGCGGGGCCGAGGACCGCGTGTACTACTGCGCGGGCGCCCCCGCCATGCTCGCCGTGCGCGCCGCCGACCCGGCCGCCGAGATCGCCCTGACCTGGACGTCGCTGGCCCCGCCGCGCCCCGCGCTGCTGGCGGCGGTCCGCCCGCGCTGGCTGAACTACCGCTTCGGGCTGGTCGACAAGGCCCTCGCCGAACGCGTCCACCGCGACGGCTACCTCGTCTCCGTCTGGACCCCCGACACGGTCCGCTCGATGCGCCGTCTCATCGCGGCGGGCGTCGACTCGATCACCACGAACCGCGTCGACGCCCTCTGCGCCCTGCGCGACGAGGACTAGGCCCACTGGAGTGGGGGCGCGATGGCCTGCGCGTCCGCCCCCTCCCCCACCCACAGCCCGATCAGCAGCGCCGCCGTCGCCTCCACCAGCCCGGCCCGTTCCAGCCCCCCGGCGTTCAGCGGCTCACAACCGAGGTCGCGCACGAGTCGTCGTACGACATCCAGGGCCTCCTCGTCGTCCCCGCACAGCGGCACGGCCAGTGGGCGGCCGTCGAAGACCGGCGGGGTCAGGCGCCAGACGTCCTCGTGGCAGAGGTTGAAGGCCTTGACCACCCGTGAGGCCGGGGCGGCTGCCGCGATCCGTTCGGCGGCCGCCGGGCCGCCCGCCGTGAGCAGCCGGAAGCCGGGATGGCCCACCGGGTTGGTGCAGTCGATCAACACCCGTCCGCGCAGCACCTCTTCGAGCCCCGCGACCACCTCCACCGCCGCCTCGTAGGGCACCGCGAGCAGCACCGCGTCCGTCCCGAACGCGGCCGCTTCCCGCACCCCTCCCTGTGACCGGCTCCCGGCCACCACCTCGTGTCCCGCGCGTCGCCACTGCGTGCCCAGCGCGTCCGCCATTGCGCCCGTACCGAGAATCCCTATTCGCATGGGCAGGACTGTAGGGAGCCGCTCGGGCACCATTCGGTACGTGACGTACCTCGCCGACTGCCGCGCCCGCCTCGCCTTCGACCTCCTCTCCAACACCTGGAACGCCGTGGTGCTCTGGGCGCTGCGGGACGGTCCCGTGCGTCACGGGGAGCTGAAGGACCGCATCGGCGGCATCAGCCAGAAGGTGCTCACCGAGACGCTGCGGCGGCTGGAGTTCAACGGGCTGGTCCACCGCCGCGTGTCCGAGGGAACCCGTGTCGCGTACGAACTCACCGGCCTGGGAAGGACTTTGCTCGCCCCGATCGACGCCTTCGGCGCCTGGGCCTTCGAGCACGGTGACGAGGTGATGGAGGCGCAGGACCGCTACACGCGGGAGCGCTGAGACACCGTCGCCGGATCGGCGGGGCTCTCGCGGGTGACGTACTGCGGTACCGGCGCCGTGTCCTTGCCGTTGTCGCGGACCAGGCCGTAGCGGACCGCGCCCTGTGGGGGGCCGTAGTTGACGTCCCTGTCCGCCGCCTCCCAGCTGGAGGGGAAGACGGTCAGGCCGTAGGAGGCGCCGCGTTCGTTCACGGTCAGGTCGACGCTGCCGTCGAGGTAGAAGTACTCGTTCTGCCACATCTGCTGGGTGCCGTTCGGCAGCACCGTGTATCCGGTGTCCGGGCCGCCCATGCCGGTGGTGTCGGGGCCGGTGGCGTCGTCCATGCGGCGGCCGCCACCCGAAGCGACATGGAAGAGCCTGCCCTTGAGACCGGTCCAGGTGGGCATGGTCAGGCCGCCCGGCCGGTCCTGCGGGGCGATCTGCCAGCGCACCAGCACGTATCCCTGCCCGCTCAGCGTCACTGTCTCGCCGCGGTGCTGCATGACGGCCTTGGCGCCCGAGGTGCTGGTGATGCCGGACTCGGGGCGGTGCGGCAGGGCGGCGGGCCGGGCGTCGGGGTCGGGGGCCCGGTCGACGGCGTCGACGACCGTGCCGTAGAGGTCGACCTTCTTCGGTGTGGGGGACGGTGACGGTGACAGTGACGGCGTCGCCGACGGGGAGATCGTCACCGGTGGGCGGGCCGTGCTCGCCGCCGTGGGGCCGGTGACGACGCGCGGCGGCGGGCTGTCCGAGGGCTGTGTGACGACGTACGCGCCGCCCGCCACGATCGTCGCTCCCGCCGTCACCGCGACGAAGGGCTGGGTGAGCGCGGCCATCGCCTTGGCGGACCAGCCGACGGAGGTGGCCGCGGCGGTGGCGGCGGCCGCCGTCTTGCCGCCGAAGGCGAGGGAGAGGGTGAAGCCGACGGGGAGCGGGACGAGGGCGATACCGACGAGAAGGCGTTCCGCCGGTACGACGGCCTCGCGGGTGTCCCCGCAGTAGCCGCAGCCCCGGATGTGCCGGGCCAGCCGCTTGCGCCAGACGGAGTCGGGCCGCCCGTTCCAGCGGCCGGTCAGTTCGCGCAGGTCCGGGCAGGCGCCGTCGAGGGCCCGCACGATGCCGCGCGCGGTCTCCACGCGCTCCTTGAGCCGCTGGACGCGCACCGCGGCGTGCTGTCTGTTGATACCGGCGGCCGCCGCCAGCTCGCGCCGGGTCAGCTCGCCCGCGACCTCCAGCCACCACAGCGACAGCAGCTGCCGGTCCTCGTCGTCGAGCCAGCGCACCGCCTCCGCGACCTCGCGCCGCTGACCCTCCAGCTGGAGCCTGAGGACGGTGAGTTCGGCGAAGTCGGCGGCGTCGCTCGCGGTGGCCTCCTCCAGCGGGGCGGGGGCCGTGCGGCGCCGGGCCCGGTCCCGTATCTGGCGCATGGCGATGGCCACCAGCCAGGACCGGAAGCTGTCCGGGTCGCGCAGCGAACCGAGGTTGTCGACGGCCCGCAGCATGGTCTCCTGGACGACGTCGTCGACGTCGGCGTGGCCGTTCAGGGCGCGGCCGACGATGTTGTAGACGAGCGGCAGCCAGCCCGCGACCAGGTCGTCCAGCGCCTGCCGGTCACCGGCCTGCGCGGCCGCGATGGTGTCGCGCCATTGCCGCGTGTCCACGTCGTTCCGTCCCTCGGTTCGGTTCTGCACGCACCCTCTCAGGCAGCCCCGGGGTCCTGGCTATGCCGGAGATCACAGCGTGGAGACGGAGTGAAGGCTTCCGGGATAACAGTTTTTCGCGCGCCGGGGGCCGCCCTTAGGGGCGAGCCCGCACAACCCCCTTACGGAGCAAGGAAGGCTCAGGGTTCCGCCAGGGTGCGGTGCCCTCCTCGCCGACGGTCCCGGCGGGCGCGTACCGGCCGACGATGATCACCACACCGATCGCTTGGAGTACCGGATGCGCACCCGTACGTCTGTCGTCACCCTCTCCCTGGCTCTCGCCCTCGCCGCCGGGCCCCTCGCGGCCCCCGCCTTCGCCGCGGCGCCCGCCGCCGCCGAGTGCACCTCGGACGCGCCGGACGCCAAGGCCCTGAGCGCCGCGCTCGCCGGGCTCCCGAACGCGGACGCGACCGCCGCACTGGTCCGGGTCGGCGGGTGCGGCGGCAGCTGGCGGGGCAGCGCGGGCGTGCACGACATGGCCAGTGGCCGGGCGGCGGACCCGGACGGCCGGTTCCGGGCCGGGTCGACGACGAAGGTGGTGACGGCGGCGGCCGTGCTGCGCCTGGCGGCCGAGGGACGGATCGACCTGGACAAGCCGGTCCAGCACTACCTGCCCGGCCTGCCCGGCAAGCAGTTCCGGCCGGTCACCGTACGGCAGCTGCTCGACCACACCAGTGGCATCCCGGCCGGCGACGGCCTCGGCATGGCCGCGGTCAAGTAGCGGGCACGGCCCAGGCGTTGCCCGGGGTGAGCGCCTCCAGCCGCTTGATCTTCCTGCGGACGGCGTACAGGGGGATCACCCCGAACACCCCGAACGACATGTCGATCACGCTCCACCAGAACGGGATCCCCCGGATCGGCCCGCAGATCAGCGCGAGCGGGATGATCCCGGCGCAGGCGATCATCCCGAACTCGACGACCCAGATGTTGCGGACGGGGTCGCGGTACGCGCCGTAGAAGGCGACCGCGATGACGAGGTGCGCGAAGGCCAGCCAGTCGGTGCCGTAGAGGAGGAAGGGGTAGTCGGTGTCGGCGGTGTCGAGGCCCTGGCGGACCCGCACGATCCAGTCCATCAGGGGGTCGGGGGTGGGCAGGTGCCGCAACAGGTCCTCGGTCCAGCGCAGTTCGTGGACGAGGGGGAAGGCCGTGGCGCCGCTGAGCACGAGGCACACGACGAACAGGACCAACCAGGCGCGAATGCCCTTGAGCAGGGCGGCTCTGTCGCTCATGGCAGGAGCGTACGCCTGGAATTGAACATGTTCAAAATATCTTTCGACGGCCGCTTCTACGGCTGCTCCGTGGGCGTCGGCTCCGCAGTGGCGGTGGGCGCCGTGGACGGCAAGGCCGAGGGGATGCCGGGGCTGACGGGTACCGACGTCGCCGGCGAAGACGGCACGGCCGACGGCTGTCCGTCCGAAGGGGGCGGGGTCGAGGGCGGCGCGGTCGGGGAACTGCTCGCGGGTGGCGGTGCGAGCGGGACCGCCGGGGACGCGGGGGCCTCGGACGTCGACAGCCTGAGCGGCAGCAGGACGGCGGCGGCGAGACCGCAGACCACGGCGGTTCCGGCCGCCGCGCGGAGCAGCTTGCGCCGGGTCGCGCCGCGGCGGATCGCCTCGTAGCGGCCGGGGGGCGGGCCGAGGTGGTCGGCGGGGGGCCGCAGGAGGATGGTGAGCGGGTCGTCCGGGTCGAGGTCCGGGTCGTCGTCAGGGCGCGTGATCAAGGCTTCTCCTCAGGTGGGCGCGGAGCAGTTCGCGGGCCGCGTGGAGGTCGGCCTTGACGGTTCCTTCCTTGCGTCCGGTCAGCACGGACACCTCTCGGATCGGCATGTCAGCGTAGTAGTGGAGCAGGATCGGGACGCGCAGTCGCTCGGGGAGGGACTGGACGAGCAGTCGTACGGCGGGGTCGGCCTGCTCGTTGTACGGGCTGACCGCGGCCTCGTTGCCGGCCCGGCGCACGGCCCTGCGCTCGCGCTCCAGCTTGCGCCAGTGATCACGGACGAGGTTCGCCGCGGTGACGTAGAGGAACCCGCGCGGTTCCTCCACGGCCGTCCAGCGTGCCCACAGCCGGGTGAAGGCCTCCGAGGCGATCTCGTGGGCCGTCTCGTCGTCGTCGACGAGCCGGCGGCACCAGCCGGCGAGGCGTGGGTAGAGGGCGGCGAACAGCTCGGACGCCGCCCTCTCTCGGGACCGTTTCAACGTTCTCCTGCAGAGATGGACGCGGCGAAGACGATCACGTTGTCGCGGTACCCGGCACCGGTCCGGGGTCCGCCGCATGTGATGAGACGCAGCTCGGGCCGGTCGACGTTCCCGTACACGGCCCCGGCCGGGAAGTCGGCCTTGTCGACCGTACGGACCTCGGTGACGGCGAAGGCCGCCGTGCCGCCGTTCTCCAGGCGCGCCTCGATGCGGTCACCCCGGCGCAGTTCCCCCAGCCGCCGGAAGACCCCGTCCCCGTACGAGCCGACCGTGACATGGCCGAGGAGCACCGACGGACCGGTCTGCCCCGGCGTCGGCGAGTGCTCGTACCAGCCCGCCTGGTCGTGCGCGGTGACGGGAGGCACCTCCATCGTGCCGTCCGGGGCCAGCCCCAGCCGCATGACGGGGGTCTCGACCCCGATCTCCGGTATCCGCAGCCGCACCGGGACCGAACGGCCCTGCGGAGTGGCCGACTTGGCGGACGACGGCGTACTGGAGGCGCGACCCTCTGTCGTGGTCCTCCCGCTCGTGGCCCCCTGACCGCCGCACCCCGCGAGCAGCGTGGTCAGCGCCGCCGCGGTGAAGGCGCGCCTGGAGAGCGGGCTCACGCGCCGGTCGCCCGCCGACGTCGTACGAGGAGGACGGCCCCGCCGCCCAGGACGACGGCCGAGGCGGCGCCCCCGCCGACGAGCGCACCCGTGCCGCCGGACCCGGACGAGGCCACGCCGGTGTCGGGCGCCCCGCTGGGCACGACGGAGACCTGGTCCGAGGCCGGGGCCTCGGTCGGAGCGGCAGTCGGTTCGGCGCTGGGAGCGGTGGACTCGCTCGGCGCCGCGCTCGGAGCGGTCGTGGCGCTGGGGACGGGGCTCGGGGTCGCGGTCTCGTCGGCGAACGCGGGCACCGCGCCCGCCAGTACGGCGGCGCACGCGAGGGCCAGGGCACTGAGGCCGGTTCGGCGCATCAATCGCTCTCTTTCGTCGGTCCGCCCGCGGGGTGCGGGACGGATCGAGCGGAGAGACGAGGCAGCGACCGAGGAGGTTGTAAAGAGATGGCAAAGCCGTGGAGGGGCGGCCTACAACCCCACGATGGCGTTCCACCGCTTCGCGAACCCCACCCGCTCCTGCGCCGTGATGTCCCTTGCGATCACGAGCCGTTCACGCATCTCGTCGTCGGGGAAGATCAGCGGGTTCCCGGCGAGTTCCGCGGTGTCCTTGTCGTCGGACGCGGCGAGGATCTCCCGGGCCGCCGGGACCGGGCAGACGTAGTTGACCCACGCGGCGAGCTCGGCGGCGACCTCGGGCTCGTAGTAGTAGTCGATGAGCCGCTCGGCATTCGCCTTGTGCAGGGCGCGGTCGGGGATCATCAGGGAGTCCGACCACAGCTCGGCGCCCTCCTCGGGGACCACGAAGCGGATATCGGGGTTGTCGGCCTGCAGCTGGATGACGTCGCCGGAGTACGCCTGGCAGGCCAGGACGTCGCCGGTGACGAGGTCCTTGGTGTAGTCGTTGCCGGTGAAGCGGCGGATTTGGCCGCCGCGGACGTGCTGCTCGACCTGGTCGCAGACCTTGTCGAAGTCGGCCGCCTTCCACTTCCTGATGTCGACGCCGTTGCCCTGCATGAGCAGCGCGAACGCCTCGTCGAGCCCGGAGAGCAGGGTCACCCGGCCCTTGAGGTCGCTCGCCCAGAGATCCTTGACGCTCCGTATCTCGCGGCCCAGCCTGCGGTGGTCGTACGCGATGCCGGTGATGCCCGACTGCCACGGCACCGTGAACGTGCGGCCCGGGTCGAAGGCGGGCGACCTCAGCAGCGGGTCCAGGTACTTCGTGACGTTGGGCTGGTTCGCCCGGTCCATCTCCTGGACCCAGCCGAGCCGGACGAACCGGGCGCACATCCAGTCGCTGATGACGATCAGATCGCGGTCGGTCTGCTGGTGGTTCATCAGCGCGGGGCTGATCTTGCCGAAGAACTCGTCGTTGTCGTTGATCTCCTCGACGTAGTCGACGGTGATCCCCGTCTTCTTCCCGAAGGCGTCCAGCGTCGGCCGCTTCGTCGAGTCGTCGTCGTCCGTGTCGATGTAGAGCGGCCAGTTCGCCCACGTCAGCCGCCTGTCGGTGGCGGACCGGTCGGGGACGGCACGGTCATCGGCGGACACGTACGCGGCGGGCACCCCGCACCCGGCGAGGGCGCCCAGCGCCGCGCCACCGCCGAGCGCGCGCAGCAGGGAGCGGCGGGTGAGCCGGGGCTTCTGCGGTGGGAGGGCCATTCCGGCAGCATGCCGCGCGCACCTGTGGCCGGACAATCGACGCTGCGTCGAGCCGTGGAACAGGTGGCGGACACTGTGTCGATCAGCCGCCGGGGAGCGCGGGAGCCGACGGCGGCAGACCGACCTCCACCGTCAGTCCCCCCTGCGGGCGGGTGGTGGCCCGCACCCAGCCGCCGTGCGCGGCGACGACGGCCGCGACGATGGACATGCCGAGTCCGAGCCCGTCCCGCTTGCGTACCCGCTCCGGCCCGAGGCACCGGAACGGCTGGAACAGCCCGGCCGCCTGGTCCGCCGGGATGACCGGCCCGCTGTTCTCGATCCGCAGACCGGGTCGGCCCATGACGTCCACGCCGGTCCACACACGCACCCAACTCCCCTCGCCTTCCGCCAGGTTGTGCCGCACGGCGTTGTCGGTGAGGTTGACGACCAGTCGCTCGATGAGCTGCGGATCCCCGAGCACGGCCGCGGGCTCCAGCCGGGCCTCCACCCGCACCCCCGCCTCTGCCCCCGCCCCCGGCAACCGCTCCCGCACCATCGCCGCGAGGTCGACGAACTCCTGCCGCTCCAAGCCCCGTTGACTACGGGCGAGGGTCAACAGGGCGTCGATCATCCGCTCCTGCTCCTCCCCCGCCGCCCGCACCCGAAGCAGCGCCGCCCGCAGCGTCTCGACGGAGGCGTCGGGGTCCGCGAGGGTCACGTCGACGACGGCCTGCTGGAGCGTGAGCGGGGTACGCAGCTCGTGCGAGGCGTTGGCGACAAACGCCTTCTGCGCCTCGAACGCCCCCTCCAGTCGCGCGAGTACGGCGTCGATGGTGTCCGCCATCGCCTTCAGCTCGTCGTCGGGTCCGGCCACGGCGAGCCGCTCGTGCAGATTGTCGGCGGAGATACGGCGGGTGGCCGCGGTCATGGTCCGCAGGGGGTCCAGGACCCGCCCGGCCATCAGCCGGCCCAGGGCCAGCGAGAAGACCGTCATCACCGCCAGCGCCAGGGCCGACTCGATCAGCAGCTCGTGCAGCTGCTCGGAGCGCTGCACCGACAGCCGCTTCTCGACGTACGACGCGACCGTGGGCGGGTCCGGCGTGCTTGGGCCCTCGGCCCGCTCGGTCAGCCGCGGTGGCGAGCCCGCGGTGAGGGACGGCTCGGAGTTGGCCACGAGCACATAGGTGAAGGCCAGCAGCACCGCCCCGGCGACGACGAACAGCGCGCTGTAGAGCAGGGTGAGCCGCCACCGGATGCTGTGCGGGCCGCGTACCCGCCAGGTCGGGAGCCTCATCAGAGCCGGTACCCGGCCCGCTCGACCGTCTCGATCAGCGGCGGATCGCCCAGCTTCCGCCGCAGCCGGCTCACCGTGACCTTCACGGTCTGGCTGAAGGGGTCCGCGGCCTCGTCCCAGGCGCGTTCGAGCAGCTCCTCCGCGGAGACGACCCCGCCCTGCGCGGCCATGAGGAGTTCGAGCACCGCGAACTCCTTGGGGCTGAGCGGCAGTTGGCCCCCGGCCCGGGTGACGGTACGCCGGGCGGGGTCGAGCCGCAGTTCCCCGCGGACCAGGACCGGCGGCAGCGCGGGCTGCGCACGCCGCGCCAAGGCCCGTATGCGGGCCACGAGTTCGGTGAACGCGAAGGGCTTGGGCAGATAGTCGTCGGCCCCCAGGCCCAGCCCCGACACCCGGTCGGCCACCGTCCCGGACGCCGTCAGCATCAGCACCCGCGCCCGGCTGCCGCCCTCGGCGAGCGTCCGGCAGACCTGGTCCCCGTGCACGCCGGGCAGGTCACGGTCGAGCACGACGACGTCATAGCCGTTGACCTGGGCGCGCTCCAGCGCGGTCGGTCCGTCGAAGGCGAGGTCGACCGCCATCCCCTCCCGGCGCAGCCCCGAGGCGACGGTCTCGGCGAGCTCTTCGTGGTCCTCGACCACCAGCACACGCATGCGCTCAGTGTCGCGGGCAGGGGGTTACACGGCGGTAAGGGCGGCCGTTCCCGTGCCGTAACCACGCCGGCGGTTGGCTGAGGGCCGTGAGCAACTCCCTGCACCGACCGGAGGAACACATGCCCGCTCTGTCGCCCCGACCACGGCGGCTCGCCCTCGCCCTGGCCGCGATCACGGCCCTCACCCTCGGCACGGTCAGCGCGTCGACGGCGACCGCCTCCGAATCCACCGACGACCCGCCCCGCGCACGACCGGGCCTCGCGATCGGCTACGAGCCCACCGAGAACGCCCCGGACGACCTCAACGAGGCCAACGACGAGTTCGCCGCGTGCATGCGCGGCGAGGGCCAGACGGTCTTCCCCGACTTCCACGCGGAGAAGGGCGAGGACGGGGGCATCCGTCTGCAGGTACGGATGAAGCTCGAGAAGGGCGACGAACCGACCCTGCTCGGCAAGGCCTACCGCAAGGCGACCAAGAAGTGCGCCCCGATCCTGAAGGAGGCGGGCCTCACCCTCCCGAAGACCCCGGACACGATCCGCCCACCGGACCTGCCGGGCCACCCGGGCGGAGACGAACTCCCAGGGCTCCGCAAGCACATAGCGAAAGCCTGACCACTGAGGAGGGGGTAACACGGCGGCCCTAGGAGGGGAGTTCCTTCCCTCCTAGGGCCGCCGCAAGACACCTAGGGGCGCGGGGCTGCATCAATTTGCGGCTCCGCCGCGTGGGCGCGACCAGCCCCCACTCGCCCGAAGACGAAGTACTACGCGTCCAGGGACGTCATCACGTGCTTGATCCGCGTGTAGTCATCGAACCCGTACGCCGACAGATCCTTGCCGTACCCGGACTTCTTGAAGCCCCCGTGCGGCATCTCCGCCACCAACGGAATGTGCGTGTTGATCCACACACACCCGAAGTCCAGCTTCTTGGACATCCGCATCGCACGCCCGTGGTCCTTGGTCCACACCGAGGAAGCCAGCGCGTACTCGACCCCGTTGGCCCACTCGACCGCCTGGTCCTCGTCCGTGAAGGACTGGACGGTGATGACGGGCCCGAAGACCTCGTTCTGCACGATCTCGTCGTCCTGCTTGAGCCCGGACACGACGGTCGCCGCGTAGAAGTACCCCTTCTCCCCGACCCGGTGCCCACCGGCCTCGACCTTCGCATGGGCCGGCAGCCGCTCGATGAACCCGGAGACCTGCTTCAGCTGGTTCGGGTTGTTGAGCGGACCGAACAGCACGTCCTCGTCATCCGGCTGCCCCGTCTTCGTGTCGGCGGCGGCCTTCGCGAGCGCCTGCACGAACTCGTCGTGGATGCCCTCCTGTACGAGCACGCGCGTCGCGGCCGTACAGTCCTGCCCGGCGTTGAAGAAGCCCGCGACGGAGATGTCCTCGACGGCCTTGGCGATGTCGGTGTCGTCGAAGACCACGACCGGCGCCTTGCCGCCCAGCTCCAGGTGAACCCGCTTGAGGTCCTTGGACGCGGACTCGGCGACGGACATGCCCGCACGCACGGACCCGGTGATGGAGGCCATGGCCGGGGTCGGGTGCTCGACCATGAGCCGCCCGGTGTCACGGTCACCCGTGACGACGTTGAAGACACCCTTGGGCAGGATCGACCCCATGATCTCGGCGATGAGAACCGTCGAGGCCGGAGTGGTGTCCGACGGCTTCAGCACGACCGTGTTGCCCGCCGCGATCGCCGGCGCGAACTTCCACACGGCCATCATCATCGGGTAGTTCCACGGCGCGACCTGTGCGCAGACACCGACCGGCTCACGGCGGATGATCGAGGTCATCCCCTCCATGTACTCACCGGCCGAACGGCCCTCGAGCATGCGGGCCGCACCGGCGAAGAACCGGATCTGGTCCACCATCGGCGGAATCTCCTCGGACCGTGTGAGCCCGGTCGGCTTGCCGGTGTTCTCCACCTCGGCCGCGATCAGTTCCTCGGCGCGCTCCTCGAACGCGTCCGCGATCTTCAGAAGGGCCTTCTGGCGCTCGGCGGGGGTGGTGTCGCGCCAGCCGGGGAAGGCGGCGGCGGCCGCGCCCATCGCGGCGTCGACGTCCGCCGTCCCGGACAGCGGCGCGGTCGCGTACGCCTCGCCCGTCGCGGGGTTGACCACCTCGGTGGTCCGTCCGTCAGCGGCGTCCCGGAACTCACCATCGATGTAGTTGCGCAGACGACGCAGCTCGGTGCTCACTGCCGGCCTCCTGTGTCGGGTCGAACTGTCCATTGGTTGAGACACCCACCCTAATCGCCTCACCCACGTTTTCAACACCCCTGATCGCACCGTGGCTGCGAAATCCGCAGTACTCACTCCCTCAAACAACGAATTTCATTGCTGTGGCCTTGCGAAACCATCGAGACGTCGTGCACAGTGAGGTCGTGGCCAGTCGAAGCGCAGAGCACAGGGACTCCCGCGAGTCCAGGAACGGCACTCCTCATCTGGATGCCGTCTCCCTCGCCATCATCGAACAGCTCCAGGAGGACGGCCGCCGGCCGTACGCCGCCATCGGCAAGGCCGTCGGCCTCTCCGAGGCCGCCGTGCGCCAGCGCGTCCAGAAGCTGCTCGACCAGGGCGTGATGCAGATCGTCGCCGTCACGGACCCTCTCACCGTGGGTTTCCGGCGCCAGGCGATGGTCGGGATCCATGTCGAGGGCGATGTCGAGTCCGTGGCCGACGCGCTGACCTCCATGGCCGAGTGCGAGTACGTGGTGATGACCGCGGGCTCCTTCGACCTGATGGTGGAGATCGTCTGCGAGGACGACGACCACCTCCTGGAGGTCATCAACCGACGCATCCGCGCCATCCCCGGCGTGCGCTCCACCGAGAGCTTCGTCTATCTGAAGCTCAAGAAGCAGACCTACATGTGGGGAACCCGATAACCGTGAGGACCCGATAACCGTGAGCTCCAAGGACCTCAGCCAGACCGCGTACGACCACCTGTGGATGCACTTCACCCGCATGTCCTCGTACGAGAACTCCCCGGTCCCCACCATCGTCCGGGGCGAGGGCACCTACATCTACGACGACAAGGGCAAGCGCTACCTCGACGGTCTCGCGGGCCTGTTCGTGGTCCAGGCCGGCCACGGGCGCGTGGAGCTCGCCGAGGCCGCCTTCAAGCAGGCGCAGGAGCTGGCGTTCTTCCCGGTGTGGTCCTACGCCCACCCGAAGGCCGTGGAGCTCGCGGAGCGCCTCGCGCACCACGCGCCCGGCGACCTCAACAAGGTCTTCTTCACCACCGGTGGCGGCGAGGCGGTCGAGACCGCCTGGAAGCTCGCCAAGCAGTACTTCAAGCTCACCGGCAAGCCCACCAAGTACAAGGTCATCTCCCGCGCGGTCGCCTACCACGGCACCCCGCAGGGCGCCCTGTCCATCACCGGCCTGCCGGCCCTCAAGGCCCCCTTCGAGCCGCTCGTCCCTGGCGCGCACAAGGTCCCGAACACGAACATCTACCGCGCCCCGCTGTTCGGCGACGACCCGGAGGCCTTCGGCCGCTGGGCCGCCGACCAGATCGAGCAGCAGATCCTCATGGAGGGCCCGGAGACGGTCGCGGCGGTCTTCCTGGAGCCGGTGCAGAACGCGGGCGGCTGCTTCCCGCCCCCGCCCGGCTACTTCCAGCGGGTCCGCGAGATCTGCGACCAGTACGACGTACTCCTTGTCTCCGACGAGGTCATCTGCGCCTTCGGCCGCCTCGGCACGATGTTCGCCTGCGACAAGTTCGACTACGTCCCGGACATGATCACCTGCGCCAAGGGCATGACCTCGGGCTACTCCCCGATCGGCGCCTGCATCATCAGCGACAGGCTGGCCGAGCCGTTCTACAAGGGCGACAACACCTTCCTGCACGGCTACACCTTCGGCGGCCACCCGGTCTCCGCGGCGGTCGGCCTCGCCAACCTCGACCTGTTCGAGCGCGAGGGCCTCAACCAGCACGTCCTCGACAACGAGGGCGCGTTCCGCGCCACCCTGGAGAAGCTGCACGACCTGCCGATCGTCGGCGACGTCCGCGGCAACGGCTTCTTCTACGGCATCGAGCTCGTGAAGGACAAGGTCACCAAGGAGTCCTTCACCGACGAGGAGACCGAGCGCGTCCTGTACGGCTTCCTTTCCAAGGCGCTGTACGACAACGGCCTGTACTGCCGTGCCGACGACCGCGGCGACCCGGTCGTCCAGCTCGCCCCGCCGCTGATCTCCAACCAGGAGACGTTCGACGAGATCGAGCAGATCCTGCGCGCGACGCTGACGGAGGCGTGGACCAAGCTCTGACCTTCGCGCACTGATCTTCCGTCTGGATGATCAACAACGGCCCCGGTGCCGCCCGTTCGAGTGAGAAACGGGCGCCCGGGGCCGCGTGCTGTCCGACCTCGCATGGCGGACTCCCTAGCGTGCCCAGTGACCGATCGGCCCTGTCTTCGTTCCCCCGCACGGGGGATCACTTGCAGGGAAAACGGATCAGAACGAGGTGTACGCGTATGCAGGCCCCGCCCGACAACGACGTTCTCTGGGCGCGCGCCCTGCACTTCACCTACAAGGACGGCTCCCCCGGCCTCGGCGGCGTCTCGCTCGGCATCCAGGAGGGCGAGATCCTCGCCGTCAGCGGCCCGCGCGGCAGCGGCAAGTCGACGCTGCTGCACTGTCTGTCCGGACTGATCCCGGCGCAGCGCGGCGAGGTCTGGTTCAACAGCGTGCCGGTCCACACGATGGGCCCGATGACCCGTGAACGCCTGCGCCGCGACCGCTTCGGCTGGATCGACCCGGCCCCGGTCCTCGTCCCCGAGCTGAACGTCTGGGAGAACGCCGCGCTCCCGCTGATGCTCCGCGGCACCAGCCGCCGTCGCGCCAAGACCGCCGCCCTGGAGTGGCTGGAGCGCCTCGACATCGGCGACAAGATCCGCAAGCGCCCGCACGAACTGCACCAGGCGGAACGCCAACGGGTCTGCATCGCGAGGGCGTTGGCCCCAGCACCGACGGTGCTGTTCGCGGACGAACCGACGGCCCCGCTGCACCGCGCGGACCGGGCCCACGTACTGCGCACCCTGACCACGGCAGCCCGCTCGCACGGCATCACCGTGGTCCTGGCGACCCACGACGCGGAGACGGCGGCCCTGGCCGACCGCACGGTCTCGCTCCTGGACGGCCGCCGGGTGAACACGGTCCATCTCCCCCCGGTCGCCGAGTCGGAAGGCCGGGCCGCGTGCTCGCTCTCCGTCTGACCCGCGGTGCCAAGCCGGCCGTACAGCTGCGTCGCCTGCTGGTGGCCGTGGCGGCGGCGGGCACCGGATTCCTGCTGCTGTGCACCCTCGGCTACGCGATCAGCCACCCGGACGACCCGACGGGTTCGCTGCTCCGCCTGGCGTGGTGCCTGACGCCACTGGCGGCGACGGTCTACTTCGCGGGGGCGGTGGCCCGCACGGACCCCGGCACCCGCCCCCGTCCCGGCCTCGCGGCGATCGGCCTGGGCCCCGCCCGTCTGATGGCGGTCTCGGCCGCGACCACGGCCCTGTCCTGCACGCTGGGCTCGATGCTGGCCCTGCTCTTCTTCCTCCACCTACGGGGCGACCTGACAGGGATGCCCTTCGACGGCGCGGGAGCGGAGTTCCTGGCCGCGGACGCCTCCCTGCCCCTGCCCGCGGCCCTGACCCTGCTGGGCCTGGTCCCGGTGCTCGCGTCGGTCGCGGTGGCCCTGGTGCACCGCCCGAAGGACACCCGCACGGCCACGACCCGGCGGGCCTCACGGTCGTACGGCCGCTTCGGGGCGTACGGCCGGACGGGGACGAGGGAAACGTTCGGCGCGTACGGCAGGTTCGGCTCACAGCTTCGGCGCAAGGGCGCCGCCGGCCCCCAGCCGGCACCGACGGACGACCCCGCCCCCGCAGAGACCCCCGCCCCGGAGAACCAGCCCCACGATCCGGACCACCACAACGTCCCCCGACCACCCCGAGAGGCCCCGAAGGACCTCCCCTGGGGCATCGCGGTCCTGGCCGCGGGCCTGGCAGTGGGGGCGTACGCGGCGGAAGGCTCGGCAACCCCCTTCACCGTCCCCGGCGGCCCCACCCCCGTCCTCCTCGGCTGGCTCCTCACCGCGGCCGGCCTCGCCCTCGCCGGCCCGGGCCTCACCCACCTGTGCGGCCGTCTCCTGCAGGCGGTCCGCCCAGGCGCCCTGCGTCTCCTCGCCGGCCGGGTCCTCATGGAGGAAGCGACCCGTATCGGCCGCCCCCTCGGCGTGGTCTGCGCGGTCGTCTCCGCCACGTACGCCATGGTCGAGCTCCGTCACCCCGGCACCGACACCTTCGGCCCCCTCACCACCCTCGGAGCCCTCCTGGTGACCGGCTGCACGGTGGCGACGCTGCTCACCGCGGCCGTGGAGGCGAAACACGCCCGCGCGGACACCACCGCCGCCCTCCTGCGCCTGGGCGCCCCCGCGACCATGCTCCGCAGCGCGGCCGCCCTGCGCGCCGGCGCGATCCTGGCCCTCTTCGGCCCGCTCACCCTCCTCGTCGCCGAGCTCGCGGCGATGCCGCTGGCCCGCTGACCCCCTCATCGACCGCGCCGAAAAACTCGTACGCAGAAAATGACCACCGCCGATGAGTTCCGCTCGGCGCCCCGGTCTACCCACCGAACATCACGACCCCGATGGGAGAGACGAGACATGACCTCCACCGCGTACCAGCAGATGATCTTCATCAACCTGCCGGTCAACGACCTCGACGCCTCGAAGAAGTTCTTCACGGAGCTCGGCTACTCGATCAACCCCCAGTTCAGCGACGAGAACGCGGCCTCCGTGGTGATCAGCGACACCATCGTCGCGATGCTCCTCACCAAGTCGTTCTACTCGACCTTCACCAAGAAGGAGATCGCGGACGCCGCGACCACCAGCGAGGTGCTGATCTGTCTGAGCGCCGAGAGCCGCGAGAAGGTCGACGAACTGGTCGAGAAAGCGGGCGCCGCGGGCGGCACCGTGTCGGACAAGGTCCAGGACCCCGGCTTCATGTACGGCCGCGCCTTCGACGACCTCGACGGCCACACCTGGGAGGTCGTGTGGATGGACCCGGCCGCGATCGAGGGCTGAACGCCCGCCGCGGGAGCTGTGCCTAGCATGGGCGGGTGCAGACGATGCCCGCCCATGCGGCCCACCACAACGACCGCGAGATCGAGAGCCTCGACGAGTTCGACGCCACGGTCTCGGCCCGCGGCACCCTCGCCGGCTTCCGCGTCCAGGCCGTCGATCTGACGGACCGCACCCGGGAGTTGCTCGCCACGGACACGAAGGGCGCCATCTTCCTCGGCTGCCCGATGCGCCAGGACGCGGCCGCCAAGATCCGCGCGGAGGGCGCGATGGTCTTCCCGCCCGTCCCGGACCTGCCGTTCGACCCGTACCGCGGCCTCCTCTACTCGCCGGACGAGCTCTTCGCCGGGCTCGGCAAGGGCTACGAGGAGACGGTCGACGCCCGTGCGTACGCCTGGTTCCAGCAGACCAAGGCCGACGGCGACATACTCGCCTCGATGCTGCGGTCGATCCACGACGACGCGGTCTCGGACGCTCTCGACGAACTCCTCAGGGACACCCGGGTCGTGGGCGTGATGGGCGGCCACGCGATGGGCCGCGGCACGGAGGCCTACGCCGGTGCCGCACGGCTCGGCCGCGAGCTGACCCGCGCCGGCCTCACGGTCGCCACCGGAGGCGGCCCGGGCGCGATGGAGGCGGCGAACCTGGGCGCGTATGCCGCCCCCTTCGACGACGAGATGCTCACCGAGGCCCTGCAACTCCTCGCCAAGTCACCGAAGTTCACGCCCTCGATAACCGACTGGGCGGCGGCCGCCTTCGAGGTGCGCACCCGCTGGCACCGGGGCGGCACCTCCGTCGGCATCCCGACCTGGTTCTACGGCCACGAGCCGCCGAACCCCTTCGCCTCGCACATCGCCAAGTACTTCGCCAACGCCACCCGCGAGGACGGCCTGTTGGCCCGCTCCACCGCCGGTGTGGTGTTCCTGCCGGGCGCCGCCGGGACCGTACAGGAGATCTTCGACAGCGCGACGCCCAACTACTACGAGTCACGCGGCGAGCCGACGCCGATGGTGCTCGTCGACCGGGCGCACTGGACCGAAAAGCTGCCCACGTGGCCGTTGTTGCGGTCACTTGCCCGGGAGCGGTCGATGGAGTCGCGAATCGCCCTGGTTGACCGAATCGAGGAGGCTCCCGACGCGTTGAAACGTCTTGGTGGTTAATAAGACGGCAAAGGCAATGCCCAGGACGCGTCTACACGTTGACACTACTTACGTCACGCTTATAAACCTGTGAGTCTCGTGGGGATCGTGATGTCACATCACTTCTCCCTCAACCCCCCGCATTTGCGCATCCCGTAAAGGACAAACGTGGCAGTTCTGTCCATATCCCGTCGCACCGTCGCACGTTCCGTGCGCATCCTCGGTGTCGCCTCCGCCTCCGCCGCGCTTGCGCTCGGCGCCGCCGGCAATGCGCTGGCATGCAACATCAACGAGTTCTCCGCCGAAGCCAAGTGCGACGGCAAGAACGGCGTCATCACCGTCACCGACGTCGACAAGGCCGGCGTCGAGGCCACCGTCTCCGTGTACCTGGTGGAGAAGAACGCCGACGTCCGCATGGTCGGCGAACAGACCGTGAAGGGCTCCAAGGACGGCACGACCATCACCTTCAAGGAGGACTGGGCGCCCAACGCGGAGTACCGCGTCCACGTCGTAGCCCTGCCTTACATCAAGGGCGCGGACATCAAGCCGAACCTGACGACCCCCTCCACGGCCTGCAAGCCGGAGGAGGAGTCCCCGACCCCGACGGCCACGCCGTCCCCGTCGGACTCCGCCACCCCGCCGGCCGAGGAGGAGAGCCCCAGCCCGACCCCGTCGGTCTCGGAGAGCGAGAGCACCGCTCCGGCGTCCTCGCCGAGCAACGCGCCGACCCCCGCGGCCGGTGACTCCAACCTCGCCGAGACCGGTGCGAACTCCAACACCGGTGTCATCGCCGGCATCGCCGCGGCCCTGGTCGCCATCGGTGGCGGCGCTGTCTTCTTCGGCATGCGTCGTCGTGGGGCGAGCAGCACCCGCTGACGTCTCGTGAGCAGTACCGCTGCGGCCCGTCCTCCGTCAGGGGACGGGCCGCAGTCGTGTCCGGGGAACGTCACCCGAAGGTGGCGCGCTCCAGCCAGAACTCCAGCAGCTCCCGCTCACCGAGCACCTCCAACTCCGGACTGTCCAGCGGCAGTCGACGGTAGAAGGCGAGCAGCACGGAAGTCAGCGGACCCCTGAGCACGACCGTCGCCTTCTCGTGCCCGCGGCGCCAGACGATGACGTCCTCGGTGAACTCGACGACCCTCCCCCACCCTTCGGGCGGGGGGACCCCCATCTCGCTTCGCTCGGCATCGAGCGCGGGCGTGCCGTCGGTGGCGTGCAGATGAATGCTGCGCCCGGCGCCCCTCAGCTCCCTGGCCTCGTCGTGCGGCACGGTCCGCTGCACGAACTCCACGATCTGCAGCCATTCGTCGATCGCGTCGGCGGCGATGTCGGGCGCGACCTCGTAGGGCAGCCCCGCGGCGAGGGTGGCGTCGGCGCGGTGGATCGTGAGCTCGTGGGCCATCCGGCGGGCCCAGAAGCCGGAGGTGGGGATCCCGGCCCAGGCCCACACCTCCGTGTCCGCCCCGGCCTCCCGGAGCGTGCCGACGAGCATCTCGCCGGTCTCGGCGAGCCACGCGTCCAGCGCGGCCGCGTCTCCCGTCACCCTGGGCCCGTCCCCCAAGGGCACCTGGTCCTCCGGGACTTCGGCCTCCGCCCTGGTGCGCACCATCAGCTCCACCCAGCGCAGGGCCCCACCGGTGTGCCGTACCAACTGCTCCAGCGACCAGTCGGGGCAGCTCGGCACAGTGACGGACAGATCGGCACCCGAGGTCACCACGGACCTCAGCAGGCCGACCTGGTGGGCGATCTCGTCGCAGTACCGGTCATGGGCGAGCAGCGTCATGCCCCGCACCCTATGGACCCTGCATCAGCCGAGCACGACAATTTCGGCCGCGTCGAACTCCACGCCGACCCGGTCCCCGACCTCCGGCGCCTCCCGCAGGGCGCACGCCGCCTCGAGGCGCGGCGCGTCCCCCTCCGGCCGCAGTCGTACGGCGACATGCGTGCCCTTGAACGTGCGGGCGGCGACCGTGCAGGGCAGCCCCTCGTCGGCACCCACGAGCCGCACACCCGCGGGCCGCACCAGCAGACTCCGCGGGCCCTGCGCGGCGTCCACGGGGACCGGCAGCTTGCCCCAGGGCGTGTCCGCGGCCTCCCCGCCGACCACGCCCTCCACGACGTTCTCGAAGCCGAGGAAGCGGGCCACGAACTCGTCCGCGGGCCGCTGCCACACCTCAAGGGGCGTACCGGACTGGGCGATCCGCCCGTCCCGCATCACGACGACCCGGTCGGCCAGCGCGAACGCCTCGCCCTGGTCGTGGGTGACCGCGAGCACGGTCGTCCCCAACCGCCCGAACAGCTCACGCAGTTCGACGACGAGGCGCTCCCGCAGCGAGCGGTCCAGCTGCCCGAGCGGCTCGTCCAGCATCAGCAGCCGCGGCCGGGGCGCGAGGGCACGGGCCAGCGCGACCCGCTGCTGCTCACCACCGGAGAGCGAGGCGACGGCACGCCGACCGGCGCCCGGAAGCCCGACGAGGTCGAGCAACTCCCGTACCTGCGAGCCCTGTTCGGCTTTGGAGGCCCCGTGCATCCGCAGCCCGAACGCCACGTTCCCGCCCACGTCCCGCTGCGGGAACAGCTGATGATCCTGGAACATCAGTCCGACCCCGCGCTTGTGCGCGGCCACCCCCACCTGATCGCGGCCGTCCAGCGCCACCCGTCCCTCGTCCAGGTGCTGCAGCCCGGCCACCGCCCGCAGCAGCGTCGACTTCCCGCTCCCGCTGGGCCCGAGCACACACACGATCTCGTGCTCGGCGACCGACAGGTCGACCCCGTCCAGCACCGCCCGCCCGCCGAAGCGGACCGTCGCGCCCTGAAGGCTCAGCAGCATCAGAACTCACCCGTCCGATCGGTCCGCAGCCGCTCCAGCACCAGCAGCGCCACCGCGCACACCACCATCAGAATCGTCGAAAGGGCCATCGCCTGGCCGTAGTTGAGCTCACCGGCCCGCCCCAGCAGCCGCGCCACCGCGACCGGCAGCGTCGGATTGTCGGGCCGCGCGATGAACACGGTCGCCCCGAACTCCCCCAGCGACACGGCGAACGCGAACCCGGCCGCGATCAGCAACGCCCGTCGTACCAGGGGCAGATCGACCTCCCGCCACACCCGCCAGGGCGATGCCCCGAGCACGGCCGCGGCCTCCCGCAGCCGATGGTCCACGGCCCGCAGCACGGGCAGCATGGTCCGTACGACGAACGGCACACCGACCAGCGCCTGCGCGAGCGGCACCAGGATCCACGAGGCCCGCAGATCCAGCGGCGGCTCATCGAGGGCGATCAGGAACCCGAACCCGACCGTCACCGCGGACACCCCCAGCGGCAGCATCAGCAGCGCGTCGAAGCCCCGTACGAACCGCCCCGCGTCCCGCCGGGTCAGCGCGGCCGCCGCGAGGCCGCCGACCACCACCGCGATGGCGGTGGCGGCGACGGCGTACGAGAGGGAGTTGCCGATCGCCTCGATCGGGGGCACCAGGAACACTCCCCCGTCGGCCTTCGTCAGCGCCCGGTAGTACCCGAAGTCGGGGGCGTCGAACGAGCGCTGCACGAGCACGGCGAGCGGCAGCAGCAGGAGTACGACGACGGTGAGCAGCACCCCGCCCAGCAGCGCCCACTGCCCCGCCCCGCGCGGCCGCCGGGCCGTCACGGACGCGTCCACCAGCCGCAGCGCGGTCTCCCGTCGCCGTACGGTCCAGGCGTGCAGAGCGAGGATCGAGCCGACGGCCACGAACTGGATGATCGTGAGGACCGCTGCCGTGGCGAGGTCGAAGATCTCCGAGGTCTGGCGGTAGATCTCCACTTCGAGGGTGGAGAAAGTCGGTCCGCCGAGGATCTGCACCACACCGAAGGAGGTGAAGGTGAACAGGAAGACCATGAGGGCGGCGGCCGCCACGGCGGGCCCGAGCGCGGGCAGGGTCACCTTCCGCCAGGCTGCGAGGCGCGAGGCGCCCAGCATCCGCGCGGCCTCCTCCTGCCGCGGGTCGAGCTGCGCCCAGAGCCCGCCGACCGTCCGTACGACGACCGCGTAGTTGAAGAAGACATGCGCGAGCAGGATCGCCCACACCGTCGTGTCCAGCCGTACGCCCCACAGCTCGTCGAGCAGTCCCCCGCGCCCGACCAGTGCCAGGAACGCCGTCCCCACCACGACCGTCGGCAGCACGAACGGCACCGTCACGACCGCCCGCAGGATCTGCATGCCCGGGAAGTCGAAGCGGGCGAAGACATAGGCACCCGGCAGCGCGATCAGCAGGGTGAGCACGGTGGAGGCGAGGGCCTGCCAGGTGGTGAACCACAGGACGTGCCGGATGTCGGACTGTGCGAGCACGTCCGTGATCCGGCCGAACTGCCACGCGCCGTCGGCCTTGAGCCCGCGCGCCACGATCGCGGCGACGGGCCAGGCGAAGAAGACCCCGAAGAACGCGACGGGCAGGGCCATGAGCCCGAGCCGCGTCACGTTCCCCTTGAGGCTCCCGCGTGGGGCTACTTCAGTACGAGCGAGGTCCACGACTTGACCCACTGGTCACGGTTGTCGGCGATCTTGGCGGGGTCGAGGGTCTCGGGGTCCTTGGCCTGCGGGCCGTACTTCCTGAACTCCTGGGGCACCTCGGCGGCCTCCCGCACGGGGTAGACGAACATGTTCAGCGGCATGTCGTCCTGGAACTGCTTGGTGAGCATGAAGTCGAGGAGCGCCTTGCCGCCCTTGCTGTTCCCGGCGTTGCTCAGCAGGCCCGCGTACTCGACCTGCCGGAAACAGGCCCCCTCGGCGACCCCGGTCGGCGCGGTCGTCGGCTTCGGATCGGCGTAGATGACCTCGGCGGGCGGCGAGGAGGCGTACGAGACGACGAGCGGTCGGTCGGCCTTGGCCTTCTTGCCGCCGGCGGACCCCGAGAACTCCTCGTTGTAGGCCTGCTCCCAGCCGTCGACGACCTTCACGCCGTTGGCCTTGAGCTTCGTCCAGTAGCCCTCCCAGCCGCTGTCGCCGTACTTGGCGGCGGTCCCGAGGAGGAATCCCAGCCCGGGCGAGGAGGTGGAGGCGTTCTCGGTGACGAGGAGGTTCTTGTAGGCGGGCTTGATCAGGTCGTCGAACGAGCTCGGCGGGTCCAGCTTGTGCTCGGTGAAGTACGCCTTGTCGTAGTTGACGCAGATGTCGCCGGTGTCGATCGGCGTGACCCTGTGCTTGTCCTCGTCGACCCGGTACTCGGGCAGGATCAGGTCGGATCCCTTCGCCTCGTACGACTGGAACAGCCCGTTGTCCAGCGCCCGCGACAGCAGGGTGTTGTCGACGCCGAAGAAGACGTCGCCCTGCGGGTTGTCCTTGGTCAGGATCGCCTTGTTGACGGCCTGCCCGGCGTCACCGTCCTCGAGGACCTTGACCTTGTACCCGGACTCCTTCTCGAACGCGGCGAGCACGTTCTTGGAGACGGCCCACGAGTTGTGGCTGACGAGGGTGACGGTCTTGGAGTCGCCGCCGCCGCTGTCGCTGTCGGACGACCCGCACGCGGAGAGCGCGACGAGACCGAACCCGACGGCGAGGACCGTGGCCTTCTTGGTGATGCTCACTGGATTCCTCCTGGGTTGACCAGGAAGAGACGCGGCCCTGCCCGGAACCTCTGAAAGGCTCCGGGCAGGGCGCAACAGCTTGAGTAATGACCGATCTCCCTACCCAGAATGACCTGGGCCAGGTTCGGAGGGTCTGCGGCCCGATTGCCGCACTCTCAGCGCTGTGGCGCTCCCCTGTCGGAATATGAAGATGTACGTACGGGCTCAGGTTACCGCTCGCCCGCCGCCAGCTGACCGCAGGCCCCGTCGATCTCCTGCCCACGGGTGTCCCGAACGGTGACGGGCACCCCGTGCGCGGCGATGGCCTCGACGAAGGCCTTCTCGTCCTCCGGCCGGGAGGCGGTCCACTTGGACCCGGGAGTCGGGTTCAGCGGAATGAGGTTCACATGCACGGGCTTGCCCCTGAGCAGCCGCCCGAGCCGGTCACCACGCCAGGCCTGGTCGTTGATGTCCCGGATGAGCGCGTACTCGATGGAGAGCCGGCGCCCCGACTTCTCGACGTACTCGAACCCGGCGTCGAGCACCTCGCGCACCTTCCACCGCGTGTTCACGGGTACGAGGGTGTCGCGCAGCTCGTCGTCCGGCGCGTGCAGCGAGATCGCGAGCCGGCACTTGAAGCCCTCGTCGGAGAACCGGTGGATGGCCGGCACCAGACCGACGGTCGAGACGGTGATGCCACGCTGCGAGATGCCGAGCCCGTCGGGGGCGGGGTCGGTGAGGGCCCGGATGGACTGCACGACCCGCTTGTAGTTGGCGAGCGGCTCACCCATGCCCATGAAGACGATGTTGGAGAGCCGCGCGGGCCCACCGGGCACGTCCCCGTCGCGCAGCGCCCGCATCCCGTCCACGATCTGATGGACGATCTCGGCGGTGGACAGATTCCGGTCGAGCCCGGCCTGTCCGGTCGCGCAGAAGGGACAGTTCATCCCGCACCCGGCCTGCGAGCTGATGCACATGGTCACCCGGTCCGGGTACCGCATCAGCACCGACTCCACGAGCGTCCCGTCGAACAGCCGCCACAGCGTCTTGCGCGTGGTTCCCTGGTCGGTCGACAGATGCCGTACGACGGTCATCAGCTCAGGAAGCAGCGCCTCCTGCAGCTTTCCGCGAGCACCGGCCGGGATATCGGTCCACTGCTCCGGATCGTGCGCGTACCGCGCGAAGTAGTGCTGCGAGAGCTGCTTGGCACGGAACGGCTTCTCACCGATCTCGGCCACGACATCCTTGCGCTCGGCAGGCGTGAGATCGGCAAGGTGCCGCGGCGGCTTCTTGGCTCCGCGGGGGGCGGCGAAAGTGAGTTCTCCGGGCTTGGGCATGGTCATACCAGTGTCGCAGATCAACCGGAGTGCCCCAGTCGACTACCGCCACGCCCAGAGATGGGCGGAAACCGCCCCGTCGCCGGCCTCCCTGGTCCAGAAGTTCCACGAGGAGAGACCCGGCACCTGGACGTCGACGTCGTGGAAGACGTACTCGGACGCCAGACCGGGATACGACGGCGACGAGTCCCGGCGCAGACGCCGTTCGGACACGGGGCCCACGACGACTCCGGGGCCTTCGACTCCGAGCTCCTCGGCCACGCACCGCCGTGCCGTGTCCGCCGCTTGCTCTCCGGGCTTCATCTTCTCGGCGGGGGCTTCGTCCCGGGGGCGCCAACTGCCGTCGGCCATCAGCTGCGCGATCTCTACGAGCTCCTTGCCGCCCTGCCGGATGCGCAGGGTGACGACGGTGACGCGACGCAACGGCGGCTCGGAGTCCAAGGTCGTCTCCCCCGCCTCGATCTCGTCCCACAGGTGCTGTACGGACTTGGTCCCGTCGGTCCCCCACGACTCCTGGGGAATGCCGTTCCCCTCCAGCCACTCCCGGAGTCGATCCAGGCTGTCCGGAACCCACATACGCCCCGCCCCTATGTAGCCCGCTCCACCACCCATACGGGAGGCAGCTGCCTCGTCGCAGGGGACCCTACGGCGGAATCGTGGACGGCACACAGAACGCAGCAGCGCCCTGTGCCTTCCAGGAGGGGACCCGTTCCATGGCCGCCAACCGCCGACGCGGACGCCGTATCGCCGCCGTCGCCACCACCGTCGCCGCCGTCACACTGACCGCCGGGCTCCTCACCGGCTGCGAGAACACCTACGACGCGCTCGACTGTCTCACCAACGCCGACACGATCTCCGACAGTCTCAAGGCGATCCACGAGGCGGGCTGGGACGCGGCGAAGGACCCGTCGAAGACCGGCGAGTCCATCGACACCATCGAGAAGAACCTCGACAAGATCAACGACGACACGGACGACGGCAAGGTCGACAAGGCCGTCGACGACCTGGACAAGGCCATCGACGACTACAACAAGTCCATCCTCGACGGCGACACCGACCCGGACAGCAGCCGGATCGACGCCGCCGCGAATGAGCTCAAGGACGTCTGCACGTCCTAGGCGGTGGTGCGTTTCCCAGGTGGTGGGGCGCTTCCTAGGGGGTGGGGCGCTCCAGGCACTCCTTGAGCAGCTGCTCGTCCCGCGGGAGCTCCTTGCGGACCTGCGGGCGGACGACGAGGGGAACCAGGGCCTTGCCGAGGCCGTGCCCCTCGAAGTCGATCTCTATCGTCACGCGGGAGCGGCGCCCGTCGTCGAGCGACTCGATCTCGCCGTGGGTACGTGGCCTGACGGGGCCTTCGATGCCGTGCAGATCCCAGCTGTACGGCGGGTCGAGCCTGTCGAACTCGACGGTCATCGGAATCTCACGGTTCCCGATGCGCCGGGTGACCCGGACCCGGGAGCCGGCGTGGACGGGCCCCTCGTCGAGCGGCTCGGCCTTGACGGCGCTCAGCTGCCATTCCGGCAGGTGGGAGGGGTCGGTGATATACGCATAGACGTCTTCGGGACTGCGGTCGACGTCGATCACTTCACGGATGGCGGACATGACGCCCTCCTTCCAGGGCGATCCCCTTCGAGGGCTTACAGAGGAATCGTCCCACTGGACCAGCCGGTAGAACAGAACCGCCGGAACGGAAGAAGCCCCCGCCGAAGCGAGGGCTTCTCCTGTACGGAAACGATCAGCCGGAACCGACGAACAGCACCAGCAGCAGCCACACCACCGGCGCCGTCGGCAGCAGAGAGTCCAGCCGGTCCATGATGCCGCCATGGCCCGGCAGCAGCGTGCCCATGTCCTTGATGCCCAGGTCCCGCTTGATCATCGACTCCCCGAGGTCGCCGAGCGTGGCGCTGGCAGCGACCGCGAAGCCCAGCACCAGACCCTGCCACCAGGTGCCGTCATCGATCAGGAAATGCATGCACAGCGCACCCGCGACCATCGCGAACGACACCGCGCCGAGCAGGCCCTCGCGGGTCTTGCCGGGACTGATGCGCGGCGCGAGCTTGTGCCTGCCGAAGCGCCAGCCGACGGCGTACGCCCCGGTGTCGCTGACGACCGTCAGGACCAGGAACGTCATGACACGGAACGCACCGTCGTCCGCGGTGAGCATCATCGCGACGAACGTTGCCAGGAACGGCACGTAGAACGCCGCGAAGACCCCCGCGGTGACGTCCTTCAGATAGCCCTCGGGCGGCTCGGTCATCCGCCAGACCAGGACGGCCAGCGCGGTGAGCGCCATCGCCACCCAGGCACCCTCGGCCCCCCGGACGTACCCGGCGACGACCATGGCCGCACCGCCGACCGCCAGCGGCACGAGGGGCGCCTTGATGCCCTTGCGCTCCTCGAGCCGGGACGTCAGCTCCCACAGACCGACGACGACGGCGACCGCGATGACGCCGACGAAGACGGCCTTGACGACGAACAAGGACGCGACGATCACCGCACCGAGCCCGACGCCGACCCCTATGGCCGCACCCAGGTCCCGCCCCGCGCTCTTCTTCTGCGGCGCGGGAGCCGGCTGCGGGGCGTCGGGCATGGGCTCCGGATTCTGCGGCGCCGCCGCACGGGGCTGCGCCGACGTGGTCTCGTCGCGGAACAAGGGGCCGCTCAGCCGAGCGGCCCCCCGGTCGTCATCCTGGTCGTCGCCGTATCGGGGCACGGCAGGTCCGTCAGGCACGATGGGCATGGGGCGAGTGTGCTGCGCCTCAGGCGCATCGTACGCGGGACCCGCCGGGGCAGCCCCCTGGACAGGCCCCTGGTCGGACGGCCCCCAGTACCCGGCTTGTGGCGGCGCTCCCCAGGAAGAGTCGTTCATCAGACCTCGAGAAGCTCCGCTTCCTTGTGCTTCAGGAGCTCGTCCACC
This sequence comes from Streptomyces sp. NBC_00019, assembly GCF_045041015.1. NCBI lineage: Bacteria > Bacillati > Actinomycetota > Actinomycetes > Kitasatosporales > Streptomycetaceae > Streptomyces > Streptomyces sp. NBC_00019. The sequence goes on along the minus strand of NZ_CP108302.1, from coordinate 7,434,951 downwards.
TGGGCGACGTACTTGTGCGTAGCGTCGTCGAGCTCCTTCTCCGCACGGCGGCCCTCGTCCTCGCCGACCTCGCCGTCCTTGACGAGCTTGTCGATCGCGTCCTTGGCCTTGCGGCGGACCGAGCGGATGGACACACGGGAGTCCTCCGCCTTGGCCTTGGCGACCTTGATGTAGTCGCGGCGGCGCTCCTCGGTCAGCTCGGGGAACACCACGCGGATGATGTTGCCGTCATTGCTCGGGTTGACGCCCAGGTCGGAGTCGCGGATCGCCTGTTCGATGTTGCGCAGCGCGCTCTTGTCGAACGGGGTCACCACGGCCATGCGCGGCTCCGGCACGGAGAACGAAGCCAGCTGGTTGATCGGCGTCGGCGCACCGTAATAGTCGGCCACGATCTTGTTGAACATCGCCGGGTGCGCACGACCGGTGCGGATCGCGGCGAAGTCCTCCTTGGCGACCACGACGGCCTTCTCCATCTTCTCCTCGGCCTCGAGGAGGGTCTCTTCGATCACCACTTGCTCCTGCGTGTCTTGAGTGAGGCCCGGCTGCGGTTCCTTGGTGAGGGGCGGCGGCCGGCTGCGTCGCGTCTTCTTCCTGCACGGTTCCCGACCGGCAGGACATTGTCCATCCCCCGGTCAGGGTCCGTCCCGTCCGTCCCCCGGACGGGTTGGTTGCCGGATCGTCAGTCCCGGCTGCCCTGGTCACCCACGAGCGTGCCGATCTTCTCACCCTTGACGGCGCGGGCGATATTGCCCTCCGCCAGGAGCTCGAAGACGAGGATCGGGAGCTTGTTGTCGCGGCACAGCGTGATGGCGGTCATGTCGGCGACCTTGAGGTCGCGGGTGATGACCTCGCCGTAGCTGAGCGAGTCGAACTTGACGGCCTCGGGGTTGGCCTTCGGGTCGGAGTCGTAGACCCCGTCCACGCCGTTCTTGCCCATGAGCAGCGCCTCGGCGTCGATCTCCAGGGCGCGCTGGGCGGCGGTGGTGTCGGTGGAGAAGTACGGCATGCCCATGCCGGCGCCGAAGATGACCACGCGGCCCTTCTCCAGGTGGCGCACGGCGCGCAGCGGGATGTACGGCTCGGCGACCTGTCCCATGGTGATGGCGGTCTGTACCCGGGACTGGATGCCCTCCTTCTCCAGGAAGTCCTGGAGGGCGAGGCAGTTCATCACGGTGCCGAGCATGCCCATGTAGTCGGAGCGGGCGCGGTCCATGCCGCGCTGCTGGAGTTCGGCGCCGCGGAAGAAGTTGCCGCCGCCGATGACGACCGCGACCTCCGCGCCGTCGCGCACAACTGCCGCGATCTCGCGGGCGATCTTGTGCACCACGTCCGGGTCCACGCCCAGGCCCCCGCCGCCGGAGAAGGCCTCTCCGGACAGCTTCAGCAGAAACCGGCCGCTCACTTTGCCGTCGTCGCTCTTCTGGGCCTTGGTGGTCATCGGATTCTCCTCATGGTGCACATACGAAGAAGGCCATTGCCTATGGGAACTGGTTCGTATCCCATGCGCGGCAATGGCCTCCTCGTCAGATCTGCTGTCGTCCGCCACGCGCGTGCGTGGCGGCGTACCGGACGACTACTGACGACCCTATAGGGCCCGTACGTCGCTCGCGGTACGGACTCAGATGCCGACCTTGATACGCGTGAAGCGCTTCAGGGTGACACCGGCCTCGTCCAGAATCTTCTGGACGGACTTCTTGTTGTCGAGCGCGTACGGCTGACCGAGCAGCGTGGCGTCCTTGAAGAAGCCGTTGAGGCGACCCTCGACGATCTTCGGCAGGGCGGCCTCGGGCTTGCCCTCGGCGCGGGTGGTCTCCTCGGCGACGCGGCGCTCGGACTCGACGACGTCGGCCGGCACGTCCTCCTTGGAGAGGTACTTCGGCGCGAAGGCGGCGATGTGCTGGGCGACACCCTTGGCCAGGTCGGCGTCGGCCTTGTCCAGCTCGACCAGGACACCGATCTGCGGGGGCAGGTCGGGCATGGTGCGGTGCATGTAGGAGAAGACGAAACCGTCGGCGAACTGCGCGAAGCGGTCCAGGACGATCTTCTCGCCGAGGTTGGCGTTGGCCTCGTCCACGAACGCCTGGACGGTCTTGCCGGCCTCGATCTCGGAGGCGAGCAGGGCCTCGAGGTCCGCCGGGGAGGTGGCGGCGACGTGCTCGGCGATCGCGGTGGCGACGGCCTGGAACTTCTCGCCCTTGGCGACGAAGTCCGTCTCGCACTTCAGCTCGACCAGCACACCGGAGGTGTTGTCGTCGGCGATGAGGGAGACCACGGCGCCGTTCTCGGCAGAGCGGCCCTCGCGCTTGGCGACGCCCTTCTGGCCCTTGATGCGCAGGGCCTCTACGGCCTTGTCGACATCGCCCTCGGCCTCGTCCAGGGCCTTCTTGCAGTCCATCATGCCGGCGCCGGTGAGCTCGCGGAGCTTCTTGACGTCGGCGGCGGTGTAGTTCGCCATGATTCCTGGAATCTCTCTCGAAGTCTGAAGATCTACGGGCTTGACGGCGGGGGCTGGTCGGCCCCCGCCGTCAAAAGACCCGAAGGGGTGAGGGGTCAGGCCTGCTCGGCCTCGGCGGCCGGAGCCTCGACAGTGGCCTCGGCGGGGGCCTCGGCAGCGGGCGCCTCGTCGGCGGCAGGCGCGGCGGCCTCGTCGGCGGCGGGGGCCTCGGCAGCAGCCTCGGCGGGCGCCTCAGCAGCGGCCGGAGCCTCGGCGGCCGGGGCCTCCTCGGCCTTCTTCTCGCCCTCGAGCAGGTCGCGCTCCCACGCGGCGAGCGGCTCGCCCGCGCCCTTGTCACCCTTGTCGCCGGTGGCGACGCCGGAGCGGGCGATGAGGCCCTCGGCGACGGCGTCGGCGATCACGCGGGTGAGCAGGGTGACGGAGCGGATCGCGTCGTCGTTGCCCGGGATCTTGTAGTCGACCTCGTCGGGGTCGCAGTTGGTGTCGAGGATGGCGACGACCGGGATGTTGAGCTTCCGGGCCTCACCGACCGCGATGTGCTCCTTCTTGGTGTCCACGATCCAGACGGCGCTGGGAACCTTGGACATCTCGCGGATACCACCGAGGGTCTTCTCGAGCTTGGCCTTCTCACGCGAGAGGACCAGGAGCTCCTTCTTGGTGAGGCCGGACGCGGCCACATCCTCGAAGTCGATCTGCTCGAGCTCCTTCAGGCGCTGCAGGCGCTTGTAGACGGTCGAGAAGTTGGTGAGCATGCCGCCCAGCCAGCGCTGGTTGACGAAGGGCATGCCGACGCGCGTCGCCTGCTCGGCGATGGCCTCCTGCGCCTGCTTCTTCGTGCCGACGAACATGACCGTGCCGCCGTGGGCGACGGTCTCCTTGACGAACTCGTAGGCGCGGTCGATGTACGACAGCGACTGGAGCAGGTCGATGATGTAGATGCCGTTGCGCTCCGTGAAGATGAATCGCTTCATCTTCGGGTTCCAACGACGGGTCTGGTGACCGAAGTGGACGCCGCTTTCCAGCAGCTCCCGCATCGTGACGACGGCCATGGCCGTTCTCCTTGTTTCTCGGTTATGTCCTGACGCCCACATGCGCCGTGCCACTAAGGACCGAGGGGCGCTGACCGGGACCGTTGCCGGCCGCCGTGTCGGGGCGTGCGAAGTCGACCCGGTGACCCGGATCGCCAGTAGAAGTGTACGGGACCCGCGGGGCACCGGGTGACGCCGCTGTCCACAAGCGGGGAGCGGTCCACAGTTCCCGGCCGTGATCACGGCCTTTCCCGCAGGCTTCCGGCATGCGAGCGATGCGATGTGTGAGTGGGGGCGGCCCGGGGTTGCTGCTGGCCCTGGTGCTGACGGTGCTGGCCGCGGGCCCGGTGTCGGGCGACCCGGCCCCGCCCCCGCCGGCCGCCCCGGACCCTTCGGTTCCTGCCATCGGCCGCGCCTGGCCGGTGGGGGTGCGTCCCTCGGTCCTACGGGGCTGGGAGCCTCCGGCGACGGCGTACAGCCGCGGCCACCGGGGTGTGGACCTCGCGGCAGCACCGGGCACACCTGTACGAGCGGTGGCGGCGGGGCGGGTGCTGTACGCGGGGCGGGTGGCCGGCAAGGGCGTGGTCTCGGTGGAACTCACCGGCACGGACCTGCGTACGACGTACGAACCGGTGACGGCGACGGTCGAGAAGGGCGACGAGGTGGCGCCCGGCGAGGTGCTCGGCACGGTGGAGGCGACGGGCTCGCACTGCACGGCTCCGTGCGTGCACTGGGGCCTGCGGAAAGGGGAGGTCTACCTGGACCCGCTGTCACTGCTGCCACCGTGGCTGCTGCACAGGGGCCCGTCGAGGCTCCTGCCGGTACTGGGAGTACCGCTGCCGAACCCTGACGTCAGCCTCGAACACCCCGCAGAGCCATAGTCACAGCGGCGTCGGTGATGACCGAAGGATCCTCCGCGGCCCCCAGCTCGATCCGCCGCACAGCCGCGTCCACAACCCCTTGCAGCAACATCGCGGCAAGTCGGGGTTCCGCGTGCCCCATCTCCCCGAGCGCCTGCCCGATCATCGCCACGAGCTCACCGTGCGCGGCCCGGATCTTCTCCCGGGCCCCCGCATCCAGCTCACTGGCCGAGATGGCCACGACAGCCCGATGCCGCCGGTCCCCGACCAGGGCCAGCTGCTGCCGCACATACGCCTCGACCTTCGCCTCGGGCCCCTCGGCCGCGGCCATCGCCGCCGACACCTCCGCGGCCCAGACCGGGAAGTCGACCTCGCACAGCTCCTCGACCACCGCGGCCCGCGACCGGAAGTACTCGTACACGGACGACCGCGCCAGCCCCGTCCGCTCGGCGAGAGCCGGAAACGTCAGCGCCTCCGTCCCACCCTCGGACAGCAACGACCGAGCCGCGTCCAGCAGGGCGGCTCGCTGCATCGACCGGTGCTCGGCCACGGAGGCCGCTCGAATCCTTGGCACGCCGTCCACTCTACGGACGCGCCACCCCTGGCGGGAGTCACTCGTCCCGACGCTCGTCATTCGGCCAGGTCACCGACCGAAGCTGGCCAGTTTCGCGCGCAGTTGCAGCACCGATTTGGTGTGGATCTGGCTGACCCGGCTCTCGGTCACACCCAGCACGTTCCCGATCTCGGCGAGCGTGAGCCCCTCGTAGTAGTAGAGCGTGACCACGGTCTTCTCCCGCTCGGGCAGCGTGTTGATGGCCCGCGCCAGGAATCGTCTGAGCTCCCGGTCCTCGGCCACCTCGACCGGATTGTCGGCGGCGGTGTCCTCCAGCGTGTCCATGACGCTGAGCCCGTCCCCGCTCTCACCCCCGACATGCAGCAGCTCCTCCAGTGCCACCACGTTCGCCAGCGACAACTGGCTGAAGACCGCGTGGAGTTCGTCCACCGCGATCCCCATCTCGGAGGCCACTTCACCCTCGCTGGGCGTCCGCCTCAGCCGCGCCTCCAGCGTCGCGTACGCCCGCTCGACGTTGCGCGCCTTCTGCCGCACCGAGCGCGGGATCCAGTCCAGCGCCCGGAGCTCGTCGATCATCGCGCCCCGGATCCGCGTGATCGCGTACGTCTCGAACTTGATCTCCCGGTCGATGTCGAACTTCTCGATCGCGTCGATGAGCCCGAAGACCCCGGAGGACACGAAGTCGGCCTGCTCCACATTGGGCGGCAGACCCACGCTCACCCGGCCCGCCACGTACTTCACCAACGGCGAGTAGTGCAGGATCAGCTGCTCCCGCAGCCGCTCGTCGCCCGTCCCCTTGTACGAACGCCACAGTTCGTCGAGGGTCGAGGGAGCGGGCGGCCGCACGCTACCGTCGCGGGCGGCTGGGTGGATCGCCGCCCGGTCGGACCCGGAGGTGTGCTGGGGCATTCGTCGCCTTGTGCCGTTCTGCCGTGAATGAGGCGTGCCTGGGTGAGCTGTCTGCCTGATGTCGAGTTCGATGCCGTGGTGCCGGTCTGTGCCGGAATCCCCGTGAGCGTAGCGTGACTGAAGTGTCGCGGTGTGCGAAGTGCGTGGCGGAAGCTGTGCGCAGATACGTTCCTTTGACCGCCCCGCCGGGTCACGGCGGTAGCTCTGCGTGACCGGGCGGCGGGGCCAACTGCGGGAATTCCCAAGGCTGTCGGGGATCCCCCGGACGGCCGAACACGCTCGGTCAACATCGACTCCGACCGCTCCGGACGGAGACCATCGCCTGGCGTGTCAACTTCCAGCCGTCGCCGTGTCGTTCGACGTAACCAAGTGATCGGAGCTCGTACAGTCTCGCGATCGCGTCGTCCTGCGTCGTCTGCGCACCGCTCCCGACCTCGGCCGCGGTCGCCGCGCCGCGTGACGGCAGCGCGGCGAGGACCCGCCGGGCGCCCGGTGGGAGCAGATCGCGCGGCAGGACGGGTCCTCTCCGGTCCGGGGCGAGCTCTCCCATGTCGCCGACCAGCTCGACGACTTCCTCGGCGTCCGTGACGAGCACCGCGTCCCCGCGCAGCAGCTCGTGCACCCCGGCGGAGAGTCCGCTGGTGGCGGGCCCGGGCACGCCCATGGTGTGCCGGCCGAGCCGCTGCGCCGCCCGCGCGGTGACGAGGGAACCGCTCCGATAGGCGGCCTCGACCACCACGGTCCCTCTGGTCAGCGCGGCGATCACCCGGTTCCGCAGCACGAACCTGCTCGGCGTCGGATGGTCGCCGGGCGGCAACTCCCCGACCACCAGGCCCTGTTCCGCGATCCTGGTGATCAACTCGGTGTGCCCCGGCGGGTAGGGCCGGTCGACCCCGCAGGCCAGCACGGCGACGGTGGCCCCGCCGGCGCCGAGGGCACCGCGGTGAGCGGCCCCGTCGACTCCGTAGGCTCCGCCGGAAACGACGACCCAGCCGCGCTCGGCGAGACCGCACGCGAGGGTGGCCGCCATATGCGCCCCGTACTCGGTGCACGCCCGGGCGCCCACGACGGCGACCGACCTGAGCGCCCACATCCGCAGGCTGGGCGCCCCGCGCACCCACAGCCCCAGGGGCCGCGCGTCACCGAGGTCGTCGAGCTGTCCGGGCCACTCGGCGTCCCCGGGACACACGAACCGCACCCCGGAGTCCCGCGCGACCCGCAGATCGGCGTCCGGCTCGGCCACCCTCCCCCGAGCCACCAGCCCGCCCCACCGCTTCCCGGTCACCCCCGGCAGCGAGACCTCCCGCCCCTCCCGCACCCGTCGGGCCACCTCACACACCCCGAACTCCCGCACCCACCGCCCGGCGACCTCGTCACCGGGCTCGACGACACGGGTGAGGAAGACACGGGCGAGGAGTTCGCCGTCCGGGTCCTGGCCTGCGTTCACGTGTGCGCTCCGATGGCCATCGGTACGCCCCTGGGGACCCCGGTGCGCAGTTGCAGCGCGAGGGCGACGTCGGTCGCGTCGGGGCGGTCGTGTCCGAGCAGGTCGGCGACGGTCCAGGCGACGCGCAGGACCCGGTCGAGTCCGCGGGCCGTCAGGACGCCGCGTTCGAGGTTGCGCTCGGCCTCGTCCATCGCGCCGGGTACCGCGTGCCAGCGGCTGCGCAGCTCACGGCCCGGCACTTCGCTGTTGGTCAGCCACGGGGTGCCGGTGAGGCGTGCCGCGGCCCGCTCCCTGGCCGCCCGCACCCGGTCGGCCACCGTCGCGGTCGACTCGCCCCGGGCGCCGCGCTCGGTGAGCTGGGCCCGGGTGACGCGGTCCACCTCCACCCGCAGGTCGACCCGGTCGAGCAGCGGACCGGAGAGCCGGGCCTGGTACCGGCGGATCGCCGAGGGCGGGCATTCGCAGAAGTCGTCGGTCTGCGAGAAGCGTCCGCAGGGGCACGGGTTGGCCGCCAGCACCATCAGGAACTTCGCCGGGAACCGCACGCCACCCGCGCTGCGGGCGATCACCACATGGCCCGCCTCCAAGGGCTGCCGCAGTGCGTCCAGGGCCTGGCTGCTGAACTCCGGGGTCTCGTCCAGGAAGAGAACTCCCCGGTGGGACAGCGACACCGCACCGGGCCGGGCGATGCTCGGACCGCCTCCGACGAGTGCCTGCATGGTGGCCGAGTGGTGCGGGGCGCAGTAGGGCGCGACGTCGATCAGCGGTTTGCCCGGCGGCAGCAGACCCGCCACCGAGTGCACCGCCGTGACCTGGAGCGACTCCACGCGGGTCAGCCGAGGCAGGACGGCGGGCAGCCGCTCCGCGAGCATCGTCTTGCCGGCGCCGGGCGGCCCCTGGAGGAACAGATGGTGGCCGCCGGCCGCCGAGACCTCCACCGCCGTACGGGCCGAACGCTGGCCCACGACGTCGGCCAGGTCGTGGCCGTAGTCCTGCTGTGCGGCGCCCATGCTGTGCATCCCCGTGGCCGCGCCGGTGCCCGGCACCCGCAGGCCCGCCATGAGCGGATCGGGGCGGCCCGGCTCGTCCGGCTCCTCGTCGGGAACCGGCTCGTCCGCGAGGACCGCGATCAGCTGTCGCAGACTGCGCACACCCAGCACGGAGACACCGGGTACCAGCGAGGCCTCGACGGCGGCGCACTCCGGCACGACGACCTGCTCATAGCCCGCGTCCGCGGCGGCCAGCACCGCCGGCAGGATGCCCCGGACCGGACGTACCCGTCCGTCGAGGCCCAGCTCTCCGATCATCACGATGTCGGCGAGCACCCGCGGGTCGATCCGCTCGGCGGCGCCGAGCACCGCACACGCGATGGCGAGATCGAAGCCCGAGCCGGCCTTCGGCACCGACGCCGGGCTGAGCCCCACCGTCAGCTTCTTCTGCGGCCACCCGCCACCCGAGTTCACGACCGCCGCCCGAACCCGGTCCTTGCTCTCCGTAAGACTCTTGTCCGGCAACCCCACCAGCGTGAACGCCGCCACCCCGGGCTCCAGATCCGCCTGGACCTCCACGACCACGCCCTCGACGCCCACCAGCGCCACCGAGCACGTACGAGCGAACCCCATGTCAGGCCACCCCCCGCGCGTGCTCGACGACGGGTGCGCCGCGGTTCGGCAGGACGACGCCCACCAGGTCGATGCGGACGCCGCCCGGCGGTGCTCCTCCGTGGGCGTGGATCCAGCAGGCGGCGAGACCCCGCAGCCGCTCCGCCTTCTCAGGGGTCACCGCGGCCATCGGATGCTCGAAGGCACCCGTCCGGCGTGTCTTGACCTCGCAGACGACCAGGACGTCCCCGTCCCGTGCCACGATGTCGATCTCGCCTGTCCTGCCACAGCGCCAGTTGCGCTCCAGGACCGTCATACCGGCCTCCGCCAGCCGCCGCGCGGCCAGCGTCTCGCCGTACCTTCCGAGTGCACTGCGTGCCTGATGTGTGTTCATGTCGGCACCACCTCCGGCGCCAACCGTCACGCACACCGGCCCACCAAGTTGATCTTGGTGGGCTACTCAGCGGTTGTGGAAAACTCCGTCACCCCGACGGGGCGACGTCAGCTGCCCGGAAGCTCCAGATCACTCTTGTTGAGCTCCTCGATGTTCACGTCCTTGAACGTGAGCACCCGCACCTGTTTCACGAACCGAGCCGGCCGATACATGTCCCACACCCACGCATCCGCCATCGACACCTCGAAGAACACCTCACCCTGAACCGAGTGCACCTGCATCTCGTAGTCATTGGTCAGATAGAAGCGCCGCTCGGTCTCGATCACGTACTTGAACAGACCGACGACATCGCGGTACTCCCGATAGAGCTTCAGCTCCATCTCGGTCTCGTACTTCTCGAGGTCCTCGGCGCTCATGGCATGTTCCCCTTCAGCCGTGCGGTCCCACCATTGTGCGCCAGTCCCGTCAGCCCCTAGACGATTTCGGGGTCGAGGGTCACGGGCGTGGCCGGGGGTCCTTCGTCGAGCAGCCTGCGGAGCAACTCGGCGAGTCTGGTCGGATACACCGTCTCATGTGCCCGGGTCAGTTCCTGACACGTCCACCAGCGCGCTCCGGAGACGCTGCGCCGCTCCAGCTCGGTCAGCGCCCCGGCCCCGGGCACCACATCCGACGTATGGGCCGTCCGCGCCAAGTAATACCACTCGTCCTGGTCCCACCGACGCCCCGCGAACGGGAAGGAGCACATCCGCCGCCAGAGCACCGGACCGAGCTCCACATCGGTGATGCCGGTCTCCTCCACGAGTTCCCGCAGAGCGGCCTGTTCACGAGTCTCGTCGCCCTCGATACCGCCGCCCGGGGTGAACCACCAGTCGTTCGTCGGATCGTCCGGTTCATGGCCGTGCAGCAGGAGGATGCGGTCGTCCGGGTCGAGGAGCACCACCCTGGCGACCTTGCGCAGTCCGCCCTCATAGGTGTCCGCCGAAGCCTCAGCGTGCACCCACGGGCTCCGTCCGGGTCCGGGAACGGCCGCGGCCGAGCAGTTTGGCGACCGGGCCGTAGGCGCCGCCGCCGAGGACGAGCACCGCACCGGCCACGATCAGGATCGTGATCGTCCGCAGCGGGCCCGGCGCGGAGAGCGCACCGAGCTTCTCGAAGCCGGTCGGCTCCTTCAGCATGCCGTTCATCGGCCATACGACGGCGTCGACGCGGGCCGTCACGGCGGACCGCGCGACCGTGCCGCTGGCGGCGTCCGTCAGATGGGCGCTGGAGTCCAGGGAGCCCTGCCGCTCGTCACCCAGCAGGAACAGACGTCCCTCGGGGACCGTCACGGACGGGATGGTCTTCCACTCGGCCGCGCTGCCCGCGGGCAGATACGGCTCGTCGATCTGCTTGCCGTTGACGGTCAGCTTGCCGTCCGTGCAGCAGGCGACCGTGTCGCCGCCGACCGCGACCACGCGCTTGACCACGGGGGCGTTGGACACCCAGGTCTTGTCGGTGAAGACGACGACATCGCCCCGGCGTATCTCACCGCCGTCGACACGCTGTGCCAGCACCCGGTTGCCGGCGTCGATGGTGGGCGCCATCGAGCTGGTGGGCACGGTGTACGGCCGGTAGACCACCGCTCCCCAGGCGAACCCGCCGAGGAACAGCACAAGGCCCAGCGCGACGGCCAGCCCGGACAGTCGCTGTCCGGTCCGGCTGCCCACCGGGCCCGTGTTCGTGCCTCCGCTGCGCGGGGCCGTACGTGTCGTGCTCTCGCCACCCATGGGTCCGCACCCTACCCGGCGGTACCCAACACGGTCAGCCCCTCACCAGCGACGAAGGTCACCCGCTCCGTAAAGGTTTCCCTAGGTCAGCCGGTCAGCGGGTCTCGGCCAGCTCGATCTTCCGCCGGCGCCAGAGCACCACCGGCACCGCAGCCGCGAGCGCGAGGCCCTGCGGGGCCACCGACAGCGCGGTGGAGGCGGCGGACCGGGCGCTCAGATCCTGGTCGAAGGTGTCCGGGACCGGCAGCGTGCCCCAGCGGTTGATCGGCCAGGCCTTCACGATGGCGCGTCCGACGACCTCGTCGACCGGGACCATGCCGTGGTACTTGTCGTCCTGGTTGTACCGCGAGTCACGCGAGTTCTGGCGGTGGTCGCCCATGACCCAGATGTAGCCCTCGGGCACCTTGACCTTGAACTGGCCGCCGATGTCGTCGACCGTGCACGGGGTGTTGCCCGGGTAGACGTACGCCGACTCGCTCAGCGCCTTGCCGTTGACCTTCACCGGACCGGTGCCCTTGCACTCGACGGTGTCGCCGCCGACGCCGACGACGCGCTTGATGAGGTCCTTCTCCTCGGCGGACGGCATCAGGCCGATCCAGCTGAGGAACGTCTGGATGGCGTTCGGGTCGGCGGTCGGCTCGCCGGCCAGCCACTGCGAGGGGTCGTGGAAGACGACGACCTCGCCGCGCTCGGGCTCCGAACCGAACCACGGGGTGAGCTTGTCGACCAGGACGCGGTCACCCTGCTGAAGGGTGTTCTGCATCGAATCGGAGGGGATCGAGAACGCCTGCACCAGGAACGTCTTGATCAGCAGCGCCAGGACGAGCGCGATACCGATCAGGATCGGCAGCTCCTTCCAGAAGGAGCGCTGGTTCTTCTGCTTGGGGGCCGAGTCGCCCGGCCCGTCGTCCCCGGGCTGTGTCCGCTCGTCCGCCGCGGAGTCACTCCCGGAGGTCACGGCGTCGTCCGTGGCCGGGTCGGCCGCGTCCACGGGGCGTCCGCGGTGCTCCTCGCCGTCGTGCCCGGACCGTGCGCCAACCGCCACATCCCCCACGCCAACTCCTTACTCTGTGCCGCCGCCTGCCCCATATACGGTGCAGGCCCACCACTCCCATAACGAGCGGGAGTTCCGCAGGGCTCGGGAGCTGGATCGTTCCGTTCGGATCGTCGGAGGCAACCCTATGCGACAGTTGGGGAGCCGCAGTCGACCCGGCGGCCGAGTCGGTAATGGATGAGTATGTTTTCGGCTCGTCGAGGCTGTTCCAGTGACCGAAGGGCCAGGCGATGACCCTCGCCCGTCCCACCACCGAGTCCTCGGAGACCGTACCGCCGTAGTCGGTGTCCTGATGCGCGCGGGAGTCCGCGGAGTTGGCCCGGTGATCACCCATCACCCACAACCGCCCCTGGGGGACGGTGATGTCGAACTCCTGCGTCGACGGAGCGTTGCCGGGATAGAGGTAGTCCCCCTCGGTGAGCGGGACGCCGTTGACGGTGACACGCCCTTCCGCGTCACAGCACTTGACCCGGTCCCCGCCGACGCCGACGACCCGCTTGATGAGGTCCTTCTCGTTGTCGGACGGCAGCAGGCCGATGAAGGTGAGCCCCTCCTTGATCTGCTTGATGACGACGGGGTCTTCCTTCTTCGTCGTCGTCTGCTCGTCCTGCAGCCAGCCGCCCGGGTCCTTGAAGACCACGACGTCCCCGCGCTGCGGCTTGGAGCCGAACCACGGGGTGAGCTTGTCGACCAGCACCCGGTCGCCGATCTGGATCGTCTGCTCCATGGAGCCGGACGGGATCACGAAGGCCTGCACGAGGAAGGTCTTCAGCACCAGGGCTATCAGCACGGCGACACCGACGAGAAGCGGTATCTCCTTGGCGGCGGAGCGCCTGCGGCGCCGCTTGACCTTGCGCTGGAGCTTGCGCCGCTCCGCGCGCGTACGACCGCCGGAGGGAGTGGAGGCACGCCGGACACCGGTGGGCAGAAGGTTGTCGGCGGCGTCGCTGGGCACACCGCGCGGTTTGCCGCGATTACCCATCGGCACCTGCCGCGGCGGGCACCCGCGCGTAGGCGTCGGGTCGGTGCAGCCGGGTCCAGTGCGCGGTCGGCCATACGACCCAGTCGGCGCGGCCGATCACCTCGGTCACGGGGATCATGCCGCCGCCGGGCGAGCCCAGGTGGTCGCGGGAGTCGCTGGACTCGCCGCGGTGGTCGCCGAGGACGAAGAGGGTGCCGTCGGGCACGACGACGTCGAAGTCCACCGAGGACGGAGAGTCACCGGGATACAGGAACGACGACTCGTCGACCGACCGGCCGTTCACCTTGATCCTCCCCTCCTTGTCGCAGCAGACCACGTGGTCTCCCCCCACACCCACTACGCGCTTGATGTAGTCCGCATCCCCGAAATACCCGGTTCCGTCGAACACCACTACATCTCCGCGCCGCGGCTCGGCACCGAAACGGTACGCCAACTTATTTACGAGAACCCGGTCCCCGATCCTCAATCCGTTTTCCATGGATCCGCTGGGAATCTGGAACGGTTGCGCCACGAAAGCGTTGAGGGACAGCAAAAACAGCAGGCAGACCAACAGGGTCAGGCTGATCCGGCCACCGGGAAGCCACTCGGTGATCCGTGACACCAACGCGAAACGCGACCGTCCCTCCTGACCCCCTGTGTCCGAGATCGCCTCGGATTCGGAAGGGCGGGAGGAGCGGTCGCGCTCCGTCTGCTGTGCTTCGGTGTCCATCGGGGCCAGATGCTATCCGGCCCCTCTGTGGACCTCGGAAGGCGAGATCAGTTGTCGCGCTTCTCCTTGATCTTCGCGGCCTTGCCGCGCAGCTCGCGGAGGTAGTACAGCTTGGCGCGACGCACGTCACCGCGGGTCACGAGCTCGATCTTCTCGACGATCGGGGTGTGCACCGGGAAGGTGCGCTCCACGCCGACGGAGAACGAGACCTTGCGGACCGTGAAGGTCTCGCGGACACCGGCGCCCTGGCGACGGATGACTACGCCCTTGAACTGCTGCACACGGGAGCGGTTGCCCTCGATGACGCGGACGTGGACGTTGACGGTGTCACCCGGGCGGAAGGCCGGGATGTCGGTGCGCAGCGACGCGCTGTCGACGGAGTCGAGCAGGTGAGACATTTCGTCTGCTTTCTTCACCCATGCCACAGGTCATAGGCGGGAGCTAGGTGTATCGGAGGATGTTGTCCGTGCCGGGGCGGGCGTCGTGTCCCCCTGTGGCAGGGGCGCACGCCGGACGACGCACAACAGCGACCTATTGTTCCACGTCGTCGACCCGACGCCAAAATCGGCCGTACGGCTCCCCTGCCGGATCGGGCGCCCAGCCCAGGATGGAGAGCATCTCGCGGTCCTTCTTGTCGAAGGCCTTGGGGTCGCAGCGCTCGATGAGGTCGGGCCGGTTGGCCGCGGTGCGCTTGAGCGCCTCGTCGCGCCGCCAGCGGGCGATCTTGCCGTGGTGGCCGCTGAGCAGCGTCTCCGGGATCTCCCGGCCGCGCCACCGGGGCGGCTTGGTGTAGACGGGGCCCTCCAGGAGGTTCGCCATGGCACCGGGCGCGAAGGAGTCGTCCCGGTGGGACTCGGCGTTGCCCAGGACACCGGGCAGCAGCCGGGCCACGGCCTCCGTGACGACGAGGACGGCCGCCTCGCCGCCGGCGAGGACGTAGTCGCCGATGGAGACCTCGTAGACGGGCATCCGGGTCGCGTACTCGTCGATGACGCGGCGGTCGATGCCCTCGTAGCGGGCGGGCGTGAAGACCAGCCAGGGCCGCTCGGAGAGCTCCACGGCGAGTTCCTGGGTGAAGGGACGGCCGCTGGGCGTGGGGACGATGAGGGCGGGCGCGTGGGAGCCCGTGTCATAGCCGTCGGCCAGCACGGAGTCCAGCGCGTCCCCCCACGGGTCGGTCTTCATGACCATGCCGGGGCCGCCGCCGTACGGGGTGTCGTCGACGGTGTTGTGGCGGTCGTACGTCCAGTCGCGCAGGTCGTGGACGTGGACGTTCAGCTGTCCACGTGCGCGTGCCTTGCCGACGAGGGAGACGTTCAGGGGTTCGAGGTACTCGGGGAAGATCGTGACGACGTCGAGCCTCATGCGCTGTCTTCCTTGGACGACGCGATCTCGGCCTGGTCGTCGATCAGCCCGGGCGGCGGGTCGATCACCGCCCGCTGCTCCTCGAGGTCGATCTCGGTGACGATCGACTCGACGAACGGGATCATCACCTCGCTGCCGTCGGGCCGCTCGACGATGAAGAGGTCCTGGGAGGGCAGATGCGAGATCTCGGTGATCCGGCCGACCTCCACGCCGTCCTTGGTGACCACGTCCAGGTCCATCAGCTGGTGGTCGTAGTACTCGTCCTCTTCCTCGGGCAGCTCCTCCGGGTCCACCTCGGCGATCAGGAGGGTGTTCCGGAGGGCCTCCGCGGCGCTGCGGTCCTTCACGCCCTCGAAGCGCACGATGAGGCGCCCGCTGTGGACGCGGCCGGTCTCGATGGTGAGGGGGCCGGTGGAGGCGGGGTCCGTGAGCAGTACGGCGCCGGGCCCGAGCCTCAGCTCAGGCTCGTCGGTGCGGACCTCCACGGTGACCTCGCCCTTGATGCCGTGGGCACGGCCGATGCGAGCGACTACCAGCTGCACTGTGCTTGTTCTCCTGTAGGTACGACTACGGGCCGGGGACGGCCCAGTGGCCCTCCCCGGCCCGAGCCGGTGCTGCGTTTGGCGTCAGCGGACGTGGTCGACGTCGACGAGGTCGACGCGGACACCACGGCCGCCGATGGCGCCCACGACGGTACGCAGAGCGCGTGCGGTGCGGCCGTTGCGACCGATCACCTTGCCGAGGTCGTCGGGGTGGACCCGGACCTCCAGCACACGCCCGCGACGCAGGTCGCGCGAGGCGACCTGCACATCGTCAGGGTTGTCGACGATGCCCTTCACGAGGTGCTCGAGAGCCTCCTCGAGCATGCTCAGGCCTCGGTCGACTCGGACTCGGCGGCAGCCTCGTCCTTCTTCTCAGCCTTCTTCTTCTGGGTGATGGCCTCACCCTTGCCCTCGTCGTCGCCACCGAGGGCGTCGAACACCGGGCGCGTGGCCTTCGGCTCGGCCACGAGCAGCGGAGCCGGGGCGGGCAGGCCCTTGAACTTCTGCCAGTCGCCGGTCAGCTTGAGGATGGCGAGGACGGGCTCGGTCGGCTGCGCGCCGACACCCAGCCAGTACTGCGCGCGCTCCGAGTCGACCTCGATGCGCGAGGGGTTCTGCACCGGGTGGTACAGGCCGATCTCCTCGATCGCACGGCCGTCACGACGGGTGCGGGAGTCGGCGATGACGATGCGGTAGTGAGGCGAACGGATCTTGCCCAGACGCTTCAGCTTGATCTTGACTGCCACGGGAGTGGGTTCTCCTGGATTTGACGTGGTTGGGCACGGCGAGATTGCCGCGTGGGGTTGCGGTACCCGAGTGCCCGATGGACGCGTCAGCCGGAGGCGAGAGGGTTCCTGTGCGGCTGTCGAGTACAGCTAGCCATTGTGCCATACCCGGCGGGTCGCGTCGGACGGAGCCCGCGGCGGGGCACGCCTGAGGGGCACCCGGCAGTGCAGGGTGCCCCTCAGGCGTCGTTCCGGCACCCACGAGATGCCGGTACTCCACCGGCCGCGACTACGCGGCCCCGAGTACCTCGGGAATCCGGAACGGCTTGCCGCACCCTCCGCAGACGATCGGCGCCTGCGCCAGGACCGACGGGACGACGCGCACATTGCGACCGCAGTCGCAGACCGCCTTGACGCGTACGCCGCCGCCGGACGAGCCGTGCCGGGCGGCCGGGCCGCGGAAGGAGCGGGCCGTGTCGGCCGAGGTGGCCGCCGTGTGGGCCTTCAGGGCGCGCTGGAGCCGCTCGATGGTCGGGCGGTAGCGGCGCTTGGCCTCGGGGTTGAGCGTGACCAGTGAGAAGCCACTGCTGGGGTGCGGCTCCTCGGGATGGTCCAGGCCCAGCTCCTCGGCGATCGCGAGGAATCTGCGGTTGTGGTAGCGGCCGGCGCGGGAGGTGTCACGGACGCCGCGGGAGGCGGCGATCCCATGGACTGCCTCGTGGAGCAGTCGCTCGAAGGAGAGCTCGTGTCCGCACGCGGACGACGACTCTCCGATCAGGGACTCTGGCGCGGCGAGATCGGGCAGCTCGGGGTGGTACCGCTGAATGTCGGCCCACGCCTGCGCCAGCTCGGCGGCGAGAACAGGTGGTGTCTGTGTCGTGCTCACGTAATGACAACGAGCCGGAGTGCTCCAGTGTTCCGATTCCGGGGCATCCCAAATAATTTGCACGTACCCGTCAGTTGCCGCTGATGCGTCCTGACGAGGGCGGGTGCGCTGATCTGCGGAGAAGCCTCACAGCTCGTACTAAGCCGGTACGTAGGCTGATATACGACCCGCCACGTAGACGGTGTCCGCGCGCCGGGGCGACTGTGGTCCGCGGATGCGCAAGAGGCGTTTCGGTCGCTCTCCCGCCGGAAGGGCGCTACCTCAATCAGCGCGCGCGACGACCGCGACGTTACCGGGCGCCTTGTCCCCGTCGCCAACCGACCCGCCCGCGGCGACCAGACACCGTACGATCACCGCGATCCCGGCCGGCATCGCCGTGCCGCTCTCCAGGTCACGGGCCCGATCCCGATCCGTCCCGGCACGCTCCGACCGCCGGGCTCGCGGACCTTGGCCAGAACCGCCTCGTCGCCCTTGATCGCCATGACGGCGGCCTGGATCCGTTCCCAACGGACCACGTTCGCCCACTGGTTGATCACCGGCAACCATCTCCGCCTGCGCCGGCTCCCACAGCCCGTACCCGTACAGACGGATGACCATGCTACGGCTCCAGGTTGCCGGGATGTGAAATCTCGCCGGGTGCACAGCGAACCCACAAGCCGGGCCCCACAGACCCTGGACGCGCGCCCGAGTGCGGAGTTATCTGGCATACGGGGGGAGAGCGAGCGCACGTCACGGGGGCTAGGGAATCGGGCACAGCAGCAACTCTCGGCGGATTGGGGCGCTTTCGATGACACCTACGCTCGTGCGGCAGCACCTGACTCATACGGGAGAGGAGCCCCGTGTGGACCGGTGTGCACGCGCGCGTGACTGGTCCGAGATCCAGGAGCGGATGCTGGTTCCGCTCTACGAGGCCGTCTACGAGCGACTCGAAGTGGGCACCGGCACCCGGGTGCTGGGCCTCGGCTGCGGCAGCGGACTCGCCCTGCTGATGGCGGCATCAAGAGGGGCCGCGGTCACCGGTGTCGACTCCTCGGCCTCCGAACGACTGGCGCTGGCCCGGGAGCGGCTGCTGCCCGAGGCGTGGGGCACGCGTACGCGTGCGGAGACCCGGATCGTCGACGGTCACCCTCGGGACGCGGCCGACGCGGAGACGCCCGCGTACTCCCTGGTGACCGCTTTCGAGCCCATCGGGTGTCTCGCGGGCGACTCGGAGGGGCTCGCCGGGCTGCTCGCCGCGGCGGCGCCGCTCGTCGAGCGGGGGGCGCCCGTGGTGCTCGCCGGCTGGGGTCCGCCGGAGCGTTGCGCGACGTCGTCCGTGCTGCGGGTGGCCACCAAGCTGGCGGATCCGCTGCGCAGCACGGGCAGTTGGCGCCCCGCCCTTCGTGACGACCTGGAGGAGGTGGCCCAGCGGGCGGGCCTCAAGCCGGACGGCTCCGGCCGGGTCGCCTGCCCCTTCGGGTACGCCGACGTGGACAGCGCGCTGCGGGGCCTGCTCTCCACGGGCCTCTTCGACGCGGCGATCTCCGCGACGGACCAGGCCCAGGTCGACAAGGAGGTCAAGGAGGCCCTCCACCCGTACCAGCGCCGGGACGGGACGGTGTGGATGCCGAACGTGTTCCGGTACCTGATCGCGCGCGTGCCCTGAACACCCACGCGGGATCGGCCTGAACGGGACAGAGCAGCGCGCCTAGCCATCGTCCTTGGTCAGCCGTGTGATCCCCGCGATCCGGTACGCGTCCGCCTCCTCCAGCGTCTCGTTCGCCAGCAGGGCCTGGGCGAGGGCGTCCAACTGGTCGCGGTGGTCGCGGAGTTTGCGGCAGGCCTCCTCGTAGCAGTCGTCCACGATCCGGCGCATCTCGTGCTCGATGACGTCCAGGGTCTGCGGGGCCGCCGAGAGACCGTAGGCCTGCTGGGCGTCACTGGGCAGCGCGGACAGCCGGCCCACGCGCTCGCTCATCCCCCACCGTGCGACCATGCCGCGCGCGATGTTGGTGACCTGTTCGAGGTCGTTCTCCGCACCGGTGGTGATGGCGTCGTAGACGACGCGCTCAGCGGCCATGCCACCGAGTGCGCCGATGATGCGGCCGCGCAGGTACTCCTCGGTGTACGCGTACCGGTCCGCGTCCGGGGTCGACAGCGTCACGCCGAGGGCCCGCCCGCGCGGCACGATGGTGATCTTGCGGACGGGGTCGGCGCCCGGCTGCAGCATGCCGAGGAGCGCGTGTCCGCTCTCGTGGTAGGCGGTGCGGCGGCGCTCCTCCTCGGGCATCACCAGCGGGCGTTCGGCGCCCAGTTGGACCTTCTCCAGCGCCTCCGACAGGTCGGTCTGTGTGACCCGCTCCTGCTTGCGCTTCACCGCCAGCAACGCCGCCTCGTTCGCCAGGTTGGCCAGTTCGGCGCCGGTCATGCCCGGGGTCGTACGGGCGACCTGGGCCAGGTCGACGCCGTCGGCGAGCGGGATCTCGCGGGTGTGGATCTCCAGGATCGCCTCCCGGCCGCCCCGGTCCGGGGGCGAGACCATGACCACCCGGTCGAAGCGGCCGGGACGGGTCAGAGCCGGGTCCAGGACGTCGGCCCGGTTGGTCGCCGCGATGACGATGACGCCCTCCGAGCCGGAGAAGCCGTCCATCTCGGTGAGGATCTGGTTGAGGGTCTGCTCGCGCTCGTCGTGGCCGCCCATGCCCGAGCCGGCGCCGCGGGCCCGGCCGATGGTGTCGATCTCGTCGATGAAGATGATCGACGGAGCCACCTTGCGCGCCTCGGCGAACAGTTCACGCACGCGTGAAGCGCCGACGCCCACGATCATCTCGATGAACTCGGACGCGGAGGCCGAGAAGAAGGGCACACCCGCCTCGCCGGCGACGGCGCGCGCGAGCAGTGTCTTCCCGGTACCGGGCGGACCCGCGAGCAGGACACCGCGCGGCATCTTGGCGCCCATCTTCCGATAGGCGTCCGGGTTCTTCAGGAAGTCGACGACGTCGTTGAGCTCACCCTCGACCTCATCGATGCCCGCCACGTCCTGGAACGTCGTGCGCTTCTCCCCCGACTCCAGCTCGACCGGCTTGGGCGGGGCCTTGCGCCCGAGCATCCCGCCGGCGCCGCCCATCCCCGCGCTCATCCGCCGCGCGATGAAGATCCACAGCACGACCAGGAGCAGCATCGGGGCCAGCGAGATCAGCAGGTTGGACAGGAAGCTGCGCTGCTGGACGACCGGCTCCGCGGTGACGGTGACGTCGTGCTTGGTCAGGTCCTCCCAGAGCTGGTCGTCCGCGAAGGTCGGCCGCTCGGTCTTGAACTTGGTGTAGGTGCCGTCGCCGTCGGGGTCGTCCTGCTTCTTCTTGAGCTGGCCCTGGATCGCGTCGCCCTTGGCGTAGATCTTGCTGACGTTGCCGTCGTCGACCTGCTTGCTGAACTCGGTGTACGAGATCGTCGGCTCGTCGCCGTCATTGAAGTACGACAGCACGAGGTTGGCGATCAGGAACACGATCAGCGCGGTGAGGAGCAGGCTCCACCAGCCCCCGCGCGGCTTCCGCCCGCCGGGCTGCGGCTTCGGCGGCTCCTGCGGGGTGCCCTCGGTACGCCAGGGCTGGTCGGGGGATTTCCGCGACGGCGCAGGGTTGGTCATATCCGGACGTTACGACAGGAAAGCGACACGGGCATGTGCGCCTACGTCGCTGGGGGCGCCCTCCACGACGGAGGGCGCCCCCAGCGGCGTACGGAACGAATCGTCAGCCCATGAACTTCTTGAACTCGTCCGGCAGCTCGAAGTCCTGCGGGGCCTGCTGGCCCGGCACACCGAAGGCGTTGCCACCCTGGGCGCCCGCGGCCTTGCGCGCGGCCTCCTCGGCCTCCTGCTGCTTGCGCTTCATCGGGTTGCCGGAGCGCTGCTTGCCCTTGGCCTGCTTCGGCTGCTTCTTGGCGCGACCGGGGCCGCCACCCATGCCCGGCATCCCGGGCATCCCCGGCATGCCGCCGCCCTGGGCCATGCGGGACATCATCTTGCGGGCCTCGAAGAACCGCTCGACCAGGTTCTTGACGGCACTGACCTCGACGCCGGAGCCCTTGGCGATACGGGCGCGACGGGAGCCGTTGATGATCGTCGCGTCCTGGCGCTCGGCGGGGGTCATCGACTTGATGATCGCGGCCGTGCGGTCGACGTCCCGCTCGTCCAGGTTGTTGATCTGGTCCTTGATCTGGCCCATGCCCGGGAGCATGCCGAGCAGCTTGGAGATGCTGCCCATCTTCCTGACCTGTTCCATCTGGGCCAGGAAGTCGTCCAGGGTGAAGTCCTGGCCCTTCTTGGACGCCAGCTTGGAGGCCATCTTCTCGGCCTCTTCCTGACTGAACGTCTTCTCCGCCTGCTCGATCAGGGTGAGCAGGTCACCCATGTCGAGGATGCGGGAGGCCATCCGGTCAGGGTGGAAGGCGTCGAAGTCGTCGAGCTTCTCGCCGTTCGACGCGAACATGATCGGCTTGCCGGTGATCTGCCGGATCGACAGGGCCGCACCACCGCGGGCGTCACCGTCGAGCTTGGAGAGCACCACGCCGTCGAAGCCGACGCCGTCGCGGAAGGACTCGGCGGTGTTGACCGCGTCCTGGCCGATCATCGCGTCGACGACGAAGAGGATCTCGTCGGGCGAAACGGCGTCCCTGATGTCCGCCGCCTGCTGCATCATCTCCTGGTCGATGCCGAGGCGGCCGGCGGTGTCCACGATCACGATGTCGTGGACCTTGGACTTGGCGTGCTCGATGGAGTCCTTGGCGACCTTGACCGGGTCACCGACTCCGTTGCCGGGCTCCGGCGCGAAGACGGCCACGCCCGCGCGCTCGGCGACGACGCTGAGCTGGTTCACGGCGTTGGGACGCTGGAGGTCGGCGGCGACGAGGAGCGGCGAGTGGCCCTGCTCCTTCAGCCAGTGGCCGAGCTTGCCGGCGAGGGTGGTCTTACCGGCACCCTGCAGACCCGCGAGCATGATCACGGTGGGCGGCTGCTTGGAGAAGCGCAGTCGCCGGGTCTCACCGCCGAGGATCGTGACGAGTTCGTCGTTGACGATCTTCAGAACCTGCTGGGCCGGGTTCAGCGCCTTGGAGACATCGGAGCCGAGCGCGCGCTCCTTCACGTTCTTGATGAACGTCCGGACGACGGGCAGAGCCACGTCCGCTTCGAGGAGGGCGATGCGAATCTCGCGGGCCGTGGCGTCGATGTCCGCCTCGGACAACCTGCCCTTGCCGCGGAGATTCTTGAAAGTCGCGCTGAGGCGGTCGGAGAGGGTATCGAACACGGCGGCGTCGGTCCTCGGAGTCGGGGGCGTTTGGACTGCCCTCCAGGGTATCCGGCCCGGCAAGCAAATCGTCCCCGCCCGCTGGGTTGAGCGGACGGGGACGGAAAGCGCCGCGCCGGCGCGGAGCGGATCGCACGCATGCCGGCCTCGCGGAGGCGTGCCGGATCACCCCCACGTCAGCGGGGAACACACCCTGCTGTCGCGCACCATGGCCGCCAGCTCACGCCCGCAGCGTCTCCTCCAGCTTCCGCGCCACGCTCGACGCCTCCTCCCCCGGTAGCGGCGCCCCCTCGGCCCCCGTGACATAGAACGCGTCGACGGCGTTGGCGCCCAACGTGGACACATGCGCGCTGCGCATCCGCACCCCCGCCTCCTCCAGCGCCCGTCCGATCCGGAACAGCAGCCCCGGTGCGTCCTGCGCGCGTACCTCGATCACCGTGGCCAGCCGGGACGCGGCCGGATGGACAGTCACCCGTGCCGCGGGCGCGATCACACCGCGCCTGCGTGGATACGCGGCGTCCCGCTCGGCCAGTCGCCCGGCGATGTCCAGCGAACCGTCCAGCGCCCGCACAAGATCCGCGCGCAGTCGCGCCGCCTGCGGCAGGGAGCCGTACTCCGCCGCCACCCGCCAGTTCAGCAGCAGCACCGAGCCGTCGACGCCGTCCGGCAGGTCCAGGGCGCGCAGCTCGGCCGTGCGGACGGTCAGGCGGTGCATGGCGAGCACGCCGGCCACCGCGGGCAGCACGCCTGCCCGGTCGGGTACGGCGATCAGCAGCTCCACACCGAGCGGCTCGGGATCGCCGGCCGGCTGTCCCTCCACGAGAGCCGGCGGCTCGGTCTGCGCGCGCAGCGACAGCACCGGGCTGCCCGTCGCGATCGCCTCGATGGCGAGCCGCTCCTGTTCGGCGGTGGGCGCGGCGGCCTCGGGTTCGTCCAGGTCGTCGCCGGCGAGCACGGCCGAGACCCGCTTGACCAGGTCGGCGACGAGCGAGCCCCGCCAGGACGACCAGGCGGCCGGCCCGGTGGCCAGCGCGTCGGCCTCCGTCAGGGCGTGCAGCAGTTCGAGGGTGCCCTGCGAACGGACCGCCTCGGCGACCGAACGGACCGTCGCCGGGTCCTCCAGGTCACGCCGGGTGGCCGTGTCCACGAGCAGCAGGTGATGACGTACGAGGGACGCGAGCACCGCCACGTCCTCGCGGTCGAAGCCGATCCGGCTCGCCACGTCGCGCGCGATGATCTCGCCGGCCACGGAGTGGTCGCCGGGCCACCCCTTGCCGATGTCGTGCAGCAGCGCGGCGACGAGCAGCAGGTCGGGACGGTGGACGCGCCGGGTGAACTCCGAGGCCCGCACCGCGGTCTCGATGAGGTGCCGGTCGACCGTCCAGATGTGCACCGCGTTGCGCTGCGGCCGGCAGCGCACCCGCTCCCAGTCGGGGAGCAGACGTGTGATCAGCCCCTCGGCCTCCAGCGCCTCCCAGACGTCGATCGTCGGGGCGCCGGAGCCGAGCAGGGTCACGAGCTGTTCGCGCGCCTCGGCGGGCCAGGGCGTGGGCAGGGGGCGCACATTGGCCGCCATGCGCCGTACGGCGTGCAACGACAACGGCAGGCCCGCCTGCGCGGCGGCCGCGGCGGCCCGCAGCGGGAGCACGGGGTCGCGCTCGGGACGCGCGGCGCGGGCGAGCACCACCTCGCCGTCCTGCTCGACCACGCCCTCCGCCAGCGGCGACCTGTCCGCCACCGGCTTGCCACCGCCCAGCATGGCGCGCAGCCGCGGCCGTACGGCCCGCGAACGCAGCACGCGCCCCACTTCGCGCCAGGTGACATCACTGGCGTACGAGATGACCCGCGCCGCCTCGTACACCTGCCGCAGCAGCGTGTCCGCGTCGAGCAGTCCGAGCTCGGCGGCGACCTGGTCCTGTTCCTGGAGCGCGAGCCGGTCGGTCGCGCGCCCGGTGGTGAGGTGCAGGGCGTCGCGTACGTCGAGCAGCCGGCGCCGGGCGTCGTCGAGGCCCTCGCGCGGGGCGTCGGCCAGCCAGGAGGCGGCGACCGCGCGCAGGGCGGTGGCGTCCCGCAGTCCGCCGCGGGCTTCCTTCAGGTCCGGCTCCAGCAGGTACTGGAGCTCGCCCTGGCGCTCGGCGCGCTCGGCGCACAGTTCCTGGAGCTCGGGGAGGCGCTTGGGCGCCTGGTTGCGCCAGTCGGCGAGGACGGCGGTGCGCAGTCCGGCGGTCAGGCCCAGATCACCGGCGAGGTGACGGGCGTCCAGGAGACCGAGTTGGACTTTCAGATCCTCCGCGGCCGTCTTGCGGGCTTCGGCAGGCGTCCGCACGGAGTGGTCGAGGGCGAGGCCCAGGTCCCAGACCGGGTACCAGAGACGGTCGGCCAGGGTCGCGACCGCGCCGGAGTCGCTGCCGTCGTGCAGCAGGAGCAGGTCCAGGTCGCTGCGCGGGGACAGCTCGCCACGGCCGTAGCCGCCGACCGCGACCAGGGAGACCCCGCGCAGTGCCTCGGCGCCCGTGTCGAAGAGCCCCGACAGCCAGTCGTCCGTCAGTTCGGCGAGGGCCGAACGGCGCGGCGGCCCGGACTGCGCCCCCTCGGTGAGGAGGCGCAGCCGGGCCGCCGCGTAGCCGCTGGGTCCCGAGTCTTCTGCTTCTTTACGCACGTCCGTACTCGACACCCAGCAGCTCCTAAATCTTCTTCTGTCAGAGCGCGTCGGGTCCGCGCTCGCCGGTCCGGACCCGTACGGCCGTCTCGACCGGAAGGGACCAGACCTTGCCGTCACCGATCTTGCCGGTGCGGGCGGCCTTGACGATGACGTCGATCAGCTGCTCGGCGTCGTCGTCCTCGGCGAGGACCTCGATGCGGATCTTGGGGACCAGGTCGACGGTGTACTCGGCACCGCGGTAGACCTCGGTGTGGCCCCGCTGACGACCGTAACCGCTCGCCTCGGTGACCGTCAGGCCGTGCACTCCGAAGGCCTGGAGGGCTTCCTTGATCTCGTCGAGCCGGTGGGGCTTGACGACTGCGGTGATGAGCTTCATGCGTCCACCTTCTTGCCCGCTCCTGCGGCGGCCGGAGCGGCCGCGGCCTTGGCGGAACCGCCACCGGCACCGCTGAAGTCGTATGCGGTCTCGGCGTGCTCTGCCTGGTCGATACCGGCGACCTCTTCGTCCTCGGTGACCCGCATGCCGATGGTCTTGTCGAGGAGGAAGGCGAGGATCGCGGAGGCGATCAGGGAGTAGGCGAGGACGCCGCCGACACCGGCGAGCTGCTTCCACAGCTGGTCGAACTTGTGGTCGCCGTAGAAGACACCGGCCACGTCCGACTGGCCCTTGCCACTGGCGAAGAAGCCGATCAGGACCGAGCCGACGACACCGCCGACGAGGTGGACACCGACGACGTCGAGCGAGTCGTCGTAGCCGAACTTGTACTTCAGGCCGACTGCCATGGCGCACAGGACACCGGCGATGGCACCGACCGCGATCGCGCCGATCGGGGTGACCGCACCACCGGACGGGGTGATGGCGACCAGACCGGCGACCGCGCCGGAGGCGGCGCCCAGCGTGGTGAACGCGCCGTGGCGGATCTTCTCGTAGATGAGCCAGGCCAGCATGGCGGCGGCGGTGGCGACCTGCGTGTTGACGAACATCAGCGTGCCGACACCGTCATCGTTGCCGAGCCACGAACCGGCGTTGAAGCCGAACCAGCCGAACCACAGCAGACCGGCGCCGAGCATGACCAGCGGGAGGCTGTGCGGGCGCATCGGGTCCTTCTTGAACCCGACGCGCTTGCCGATGACCAGGATCACGCCGAGCGCCGCGGCACCGGCGTTGATGTGGACCGCCGTACCACCGGCGAAGTCGATCACGCCCAGCTCGAAGGCCCAGCCGCCGGTGCCCCAGACCCAGTGGGCGACGGGGAAGTACACGATCGTGGCCCACAGCGCGATGAACAGCGCCCAGGCGGAGAACTTGACACGATCGGCCAGCGCACCGCTTATCAGGGCAGGCGTGATGATCGCGAACATCAGCTGGAAGACCATGAAGGCCAGGACCGGGATGTTGTACGGGAGCCAGAGGTCACCCTTGTCGATCCCGCTGAGCCCGACGAAGTCCGACGTCCAGCCGACGAGGCTGCCCTTGTCGGCGCCGAAGGCGACGGAGAAGCCGTACAACACCCACAGGATGGTGATGATCCCCATGCTGATGAAGCTCATCATCAGCATGTTCAGGGTGCTCTTGACGCGGACCATGCCTCCGTAGAAGAAGGCAAGACCCGGGGTCATGAGCAGCACCAGGGCGGAACAGATGAGCATGAAGCCCGTGTTGGCGGGCGACAGCTCTACGTCTGCCGCCATCGTGATGGCTGGTGCCATCGGCGTCTCCTCGTCGTTGGTACGGCCCCGTGCGGGCGAAGCCTGAGCGGATTGAGGGGTGGGCCGGTTATGCGCCATGAGATTGGCGCAGCGCGGTTTCGTTGGAAGCCCCTCGTTGTTTCGCCGCCGTGACGAAGGCGCCTTACGTGTTACGCCTCGATGAACTGCCGGATGTTCGCCGGAAGGATCGTTATCGTGGCGCAACCTTCGGTGAAGGCAAGAAACCGGCCGCGGTCGGCCTTCCGAGGACCTGGCATGGGGGAGCCGAGTCGGGCAGTTCGGGAGGGCCGGCCGCGGCCGGGACTCAAGGAATTCAGACCGCTTCGGCCGTCTCCGGAAGCTCGATGCCGAGCTTCTCGGTGAGATCCACAACCTCGGCGAGATCACCGAAATCGCGTACGGCCGTGTCCACCGTCTTTCGGATACGAGTGTTGACCCGCTCGGAGCGGACCTTCTTGGCGATATGCATCGACTCCTCGGCCAGCACCGCGCTGCGCTCGGGCTCGCGCTGGAGCAGGTGCACGGTGGCCATGCCGATCAGGTTGAGTGCGTACGACCGCTGGTGCTCGGCGTCCTTGGCGAAGAGGTCCACGGCCCGCTGCATCAGGGGCTCGGCCAGGGAGGCGTACGTGGGGCTGCGGCCGGCGACATAGGCCAGGTCACGGTAGGAGTGGGAGTTCTCGCCGTACAGCTCGGCCTCGGAGAAGAAGCGGATCCAGTCGGGGTCCGGCTCGTCCCATTCGTCGGAGTCTGCGAAGGTGTCCTCGGCCATCCGCACGGCGCGCTTGCACTTGCCGGGCTGTCCCATGTTGGCGTAGGCGCGGGCCTCCATCGCATACAGCATCGACTGGGTGCGCGGGCTCGCGCAGTCCCGGCTGCCGTACTGCGCGAGGTGGATCAGCTCCAGGGCGTCGTCGGGCCGGCCGAGGTGGATCATCTGGCGGCTCATGCTGGACAGGACGTACGAGCCCAGCGGCTTGTCGCCGGCCTCCTTGGCTGCGTGCAGGGCCAGGACGAAGTACTTCTGCGCGGTGGGCTGGAGCCCGACGTCGTACGACATCCAGCCCGCGAGCTCCGCCAGTTCGGCGGCGACCTTGAACAGCTTGCGGGTGGTGGTGTCGGGCTGGGGTTCCTGGAGGAGGTCCGTGACCTCGTGCAGCTGGCCGACGACCGCCTTGCGGCGCAGACCGCCGCCGCACTGGGCGTCCCACTGCCGGAACATCACGGTGGTGGACTCGAGGAGGTCCAGCTCGGGCTGGGAGAGCCGGCCGACCCGGCGGGCCGCGGCCGCCGACTCGGGCTCGTGGTGCGAGGCGGACGGGGAGGGCACGAGCCAGCGCTGCATGGGCTCGATGAGGGACGGGCCCGCGGACAGGGCCAGCGAGGTCCCGAGGAAGCCGCGCCGCGCCAGCATCAGGTCGCTGCGCGAGAACTCGCTGAGCAGGGCCACGGTCTGCGGGCCCGTCCAGGGCAGGTCCACCCCGGACACGGACGGTGACTGGCGGGCGGCGCGCAGGCCGAGATCCTCGACCGAGACGACACAGCCGAACCGCTCGGAGAACAGCTCCGACAGGATCCTGGGGATCGGTTCACGGGGATTCTCGCCGTCCAGCCAGCGGCGGACGCGCGAGGTGTCGGTGGAGATGTGGTTGGCGCCCAACTGGCGGGCCCGGCGGTTGACTTGGCGGGCGAGTTCGCCCTTCGACCAGCCGCTGCGCACGAACCACGAGGTGAGCAGCTCATTGGGGCGCTTGTCGCCGTTCGCCGCGCTGCCGGCGCCCGTTCCACTTTCGCCGTTGCCGCTCACTGGAACGCCCCCATCCCTGAGACCACTTGTCGCTGAGTGCGCCAAGCCCTATCAGAATGCCGGTAAATACGGCCGCCCGTCCGGTACTTCTCACCCTTCGAACGGGATGCCGACTTGCCTCCGGCATACCCACAAGTGCATGTGCCCCCAGGACTCGTGCACTCAAAGTAATCCTACGATCACCCCTCCAGCCATGGCGATCCCGGAAACGCCACCATTCGCCACCCCTTCGAATGAACTCACGGTCGCCCGCACGCGATTCACTTGACATAGGACAGCCGGGAGTGGGCGGAACGGTGCACTCAGGGGCGCGCGAGGCCGGGCACACCACCCGGGGCACATCCGGGCGCCGAGGGGACGTTCGGGGGCACCGCTCAGATCACTTTCCGTGCATGTCTCGTAACCACCGGTGCGGCGGACCCGTTGGAGGGGGCATGGGCTTCACGATCGGCAGCAGTCGGGGGATCCGCGACATCCGGTCCTCCTCGCGTCGCCGCGGCCGCTCGTCGGAGTGCACCGCCGTGGCCGAGTTCACCGGGCTCTGGGGCTGGGACGTCGTCCCGGGCGCCCGGGCCGCCGCGGGCGCCTGCTCGTGCGGCCGGGCGGACTGCCGGGCACCGGGCGCGCACCCGCTGGACTTCGCCCCTGAGGTGCCCGCCGGGGCGACGCTGGACGAAGTGACCGGTGCCTGGGCCGAGTTCCCGGGCGCCTCGGTGATGCTGCCGGTCGGCAGGGCCTTCGACGTGATCGAGGTGGCGGAACCCGCCGGCCGCCGCGCCCTGGTCCGCCTGGAGCGCATGGGCCTCCCCCTCGGCCCGGTGACGGCGACCCCCGAGGGCCGCGCCCAGTTCTTCGTCGCCCCCGGCGCCGCCGCCGAACTCCCCGAGCTCCTCTACCGCATGGGCTGGGACGACCCGACCTCCCTGGACCTGCGCGGCCTGGGCTCCGGCACCCACATCACGGCCCCGCCCTCGGACCGCGCCGGCCTGGGCCCGGTCGACTGGCTGCGCTCCCCCGCGCTGGACTCGGCGACGAAACCGCCAGCGGCGAGGCTACTGCTGGGGACGCTGGCTTACGTGGCGCACCGGTCGCGGGCGTAGCCGTACGAGCAGGCGTACACGGCGAAGTGCCCGACCCCAACTGCACCTTGGGGGCGGGCACTTCTTCATGTGGAGGCATTCTCCCCACCGACAGCGGGTGAGTTCTACTCACCGATAAGTGCATCCACGAACGCTTCCGGCTCGAAGGGCGCCAGGTCGTCCGCACCCTCACCAAGACCCACCAGCTTCACCGGCACGCCCAGCTCCCGCTGGACCGCGATCACGATGCCGCCCTTGGCCGTGCCGTCCAGCTTGGTCAGCACGATGCCGGTGATGTCGACGACCTCGGCGAAGACACGGGCCTGCACGAGGCCGTTCTGCCCGGTCGTGGCGTCCAGCACCAGCAGCACCTCGTCGAGCGGCGCCTGCTTCTCCACGACCCGCTTGACCTTGCCGAGCTCGTCCATGAGCCCGGTCTTGGTGTGGAGGCGCCCGGCGGTGTCGATCAGCACGACGTCCGCGCCGATCTGCTTGCCCTCCTTCACCGCGTCGAAGGCGATGGAGGCGGGGTCACCGCCCTCGGGGCCCCGGACGGTGTGGGCGCCGACCCGGTCGCCCCAGGTCTGGAGCTGGTCGGCGGCGGCGGCACGGAAGGTGTCGGCGGCGCCGAGGACCACGCTGCGGCCGTCGGCGACCAGGACCCGGGCGAGCTTGCCGGTGGTGGTGGTCTTGCCGGTGCCGTTGACACCGACGACCATCACGATGCCGGGCTTGCTGGTCTCGGGCTCGGTCCTGACCGTGCGGTCGAAGTCGGTGCCGAGCAGCTTGAGGAGCTCCTCGCGCAGCAGGCCGCGCAGCTCCTCGGGGGTTCGGGTGCCGAGCACCTTCACGCGCTCGCGCAGGCCCTCGACCAGTTCCTGGGTGGGGGCGACGCCGACGTCGGCGGTGAGGAGGATGTCCTCGATCTCCTCCCAGGTGTCCTCGTCGAGGTGCTCGCGCGACAGGAGCGTGAGCAGCCCCTTGCCGAGCGCGTTCTGGGAGCGGGAGAGGCGCGCGCGCAGGCGGACGAGCCGTCCGGCCGTGGGCTCGGGGACCTCGATCTCGGGGACTTCAAGAGCCGGCGGCTCCTCGACGGCGACCGGGGCCGAGCCGTCCGGGAGATCCACCTCCTCTATCGTCCGGCGCGGTTCGTCGCGGGGCGTCTCGGCCTCGTCGCCGACGTGCGGCTCGGCCGGAGGGGCGGTGATGTCGGGCGCTGCGGGAGGCGGCGGGGGCAGCGGCTTCTTACGTCGGCTGCCGACGACGAGCCCGCCGAGCACACCGAGCACGACCACGGCGATGACTACAGCAAGGATGACGGTTTCCATAACCTGTCCAGTATCAGTCATGGGCCCCTGCCGGACCCAGCCTGCACTTTCCACCAAAGGACAAAGGGTCCCGTAGAGGATTAATCAGACCAAAGTACGATGGCGTCCCATGAGCACCACCGCTCCCCACGATGGCGCCCTCGAGAAGGCCCTGGAGAACCACGGCCTCGAGACCCGGGGCATCGAACCGGTCCCGGACGCCGAGCGCACCGCCCGCCCCCGGGAGCTGTTCCCCACCTGGGTCGCCGCCAACATCAGCGTCCTGCTCCTGACCATGGGAGCGACCCTGTCCGTCGGCTACGGACTCAACTTCTGGCAGGCCCTGGTGGTCGGCGTCGCGGCGCCGATCGTCTCGTACGGCCTGGTCGGTCTCGCCGGAATCGCCGGCAAGCGCGGCGGCGCCCCCGGCATGGCCCTGTCCCGGGCGGCGTTCGGGCAGCGCGGGAATCTGCTGCCGGGATCGCTGATCTGGATCGCCCGCTGGGGCTGGGAGACGATCAACGCGGTGACCGGCGCCTACGCACTGCTGACCGTCCTCGACATCCTGTTCGACATCAAGAGCAGCACCCCGCTCGTGGTCGCCACTCTCCTGCTCTTCGTGATCACGACGTTCGCGATCTCCGGCATGGGCATCAACGCCGTGCGGAAGTGCAACAAGTGGGCGACCTGTCTCTTCGGGGGCTTCTCCGTCCTCGTCCTCGGCCATCTGGTCGTGGAGACGGACTGGAGCAGGGTCTTCGGGCAGAGCGCGGGACCGACGTCGGCGATGATCGCGGGCGTGGGTCTGATCGCGGCGGGCGGGATCAGCTGGGTGCCCTCCGCTCCCGACTTCACGCGCTATCTGCCGGCCTCGACGTCCTCGGCGGCGATCGTGCGCAACACGGTGGGCGGCGCCGGGATCGTCGTGCTGCCGATGGTCCTGATGGGCGTGGTGATGGCCTCGGCCACCCCTGACCTGGCCTCCGCCCCGGACCCCGTGTCCTTCCTCGGCGAGATCCTCCCGCTGTGGCTCGCGGTGCCCTATCTGCTGATGGCCCTGATCGGCACCCTGCTGATCAACTCGATGTCCATGTACTCGGCGGGCTTCACCGCACAGACGCTCGGCTTCAAGGTCCCGCGCCACTGGGCGGTCTCGGTCAACGCGGTGATCTCACTGGTCTTCGGCAGCGTCCTGATGCTCGCCGCGACCGGCTTCATGGGCCCCTTCGTCACCTTCCTCTCGCTGCTCGCGGTGGCCTTCTCTGCCCGGCTCGGCGTCTTCGGCGTCGACATGCTGCGCCGTACGGAGTACGACGCCGAGGCCCTCCTCGACACGGGCCGCACGAGCGCGTACTGGTACCGGGGCGGCTTCGGCCCGGCGGCGGTCGCGGCCTGGGCGACCGGTCTCGGCACCGGGCTCCTGTTCACCACGTCCGACTGGTTCACCGGGCCGCTGGCCTCGAACAACCCGATCGGCGAGTACGGCCTCGGGTGGGTCGCGACGATCGTGGTCTCGGGCATGCTGTACGCGGTGCTCCCGAAGCCGGCGGTCGGTGAGAAGGCGGCCCCGACCGAGGAGCCCGCGACCATGGCCATCTGACGCATCGTCAGCTAGCGTCCCCCTCCACCGCCCAGTGCATCGAGGGGGAACCCATGCCCGTCACGGTCGTACGCTTCAACCTCGTCGAACCCGGCGCCACCCCCGCCTCCCTCCGCGCCCGCTACCAGGCCGCCCTGGAGATGGCCGCGTACGCCGACGAGCACGGGATCACCACCGTGCAGACCGAGGAGCACCACGGCGTCGCCAACAACTGGCTGCCCTCGCCGTTCGCTTTCGCGGGCGCCGTCTTCGGCGCGACTCAAGGAAATTCAGCGGCTCGCAGCGCCTCGTTGAGGGGCGGTGGTCGGGAGACGGGCGGGCGTATCGCGGTCACGGTCTCGGCGATCATCGGCCCGCTGCACGACCCGTTGCGGCTGGCCGAGGAGATCGCCGTACTGGATCTGTTGAGCGGCGGCCGCCTGGTGACGGTCGCGGGAATCGGCTACCGGCCCGAGGAGTACGCCCAGTTCGACGTGGACTGGAAGCGGCGCGGCAAGCTCCAGGACGAACTGCTGGAGACGCTGCTCAAGGCCTGGACCGGCGAGGAGTTCGAGTACCGAGGCCGTACGGTACGTGTCACCCCGCGCCCCTGCACCGACCCGCACCCCCTGCTCCTGGTCGGCGGCTCCTCCCGGGCCGCCGCACGCCGGGCCGCCCGCCTGGGCCTGCCGTTCTTCCCCAGCGCGCATCTGCCGGAGCTGGAGGCGTACTACAAGGAGCGGCTCGTCGAGTACGGCACCGAGGGCTGGACCATGATGCCCGCCGCTGAGACACCGCTGCTGCACATCGCCGAGGACCCGGACCGGGCGTGGGACACGTACGGCTCCTGCTTCCTGCACGAGGCCCGGACGTACGCCTCCTGGCAGTCCGGGGACATCCGGTCAGCCGTGAAGTCGGGGGCCACGAGCGTGGACGAGCTGCGCGCCGAGGGCGTGTACCGGATCCTGACTCCGGCCGAGTGCGTGGCACAGGGCCTCGACAACCTCGTACTGCATCCGCTGGCGGGCGGCATGCCGTTGGAGGAGGGGTGGCGGAGCCTGCGGCTGTTCGCGGAGGAGGTACTGCCCGCGCTGGGGAATTGACCTGCGCGGGTCTCTGGTGCGGTGATCCACTGGTCCCATGAGTCTGTGCGTGGATGTGTTCGTGCGAGACACGAACGGCCAGTTCCGGGTCCTCGACGTCCCGGAGGGCTGCGACGACTCGGCCGGCTTCGAGAGCTGGCGCCAGTCGGTCTGGGGCTCCGACACGGCGCGTTCGCTGGGCGCCCGGTTCCTGCCCGTGCTGGCCGAGCGCGACCTGTACGTCGAGGCGCACGAAGTGGTGGACTTCCTGGGCGAGGTCACGCTGCTGCGGGCGAACCTCGAACGCATCGCCACCACCACATGGCGCCCCCGGGAGCTCGCCGAGCACCGGAGCCAGATCGAGCGCCGGCTGGACAACATCGAGGCGACCGCCCGGCGCGCCCAGGAGCTGGGGGCCGGCGTCCTCATCTGGTGACAAGGAGCCGCCCCGGCTCGGGCAGTGGCCGAGCCGGGGCGGCGGTGAGGGGTCACGGGGAGAGGGGCAGCGGGGTTGGGCCCTTCTCCCCGAGTTCGTGCGGGCCGTTCAGCCCATCTCCTCCAGCGCCTTGCCCTTCGTCTCCTTCACGAACTTGAGGACGAACGGGATGGAGAGCGCGGCGAAGACCGTGTAGATCACATAGGTCAGGGAGAGGTTCCAGTCCGCCAGCGACGGGAAGCTCGCGGTGATGGCCCAGTTGGCGATCCACTGCGCGGAGGCGGCCACACCCAGGGCGGCGGCGCGGATCCTGTTCGGGAACATCTCGCCGAGGAAGACCCAGACCACCACACCCCAGGACAGGGCGAAGAAGAGGACGAAGATGTGGGCGGCGATCAGGGCGGTCCAGCCTTGCGCGGCCGGCAGCTTGCCGTCGACCAGGTCGAAGGAGAAGGCCCAGGCCTCCAGGCCGAGACCGATCACCATGCCGACCGAGCCGATGAGGGCCAGCGGCTTACGGCCGACGCGGTCCACGAAGATCATGGCGATCACGGTGCCGACGATGTTGATGATCGACGTGGTGAACGAGTAGAAGAACGACTCCGTCGGGTCGACACCGACCGACTGCCACAGGGTCGAGGAGTAGTAGAACGCGACGTTGATGCCGACGAACTGCTGGAAGACCGAGAGGCCGATACCGACCCAGACGATCGGCTTGAAGAAGAAGCCGCCGCCGAGCAGGTCCTTGAACGTGGACTTGTGCTCACTGTTCATGGCGTGCTCGATCTCGGTGACGCGGGCGTCCAGATCGATGTTGTCGCCCTCGACCTCCTTGAGGATCCCGCGGGCACGCTCGTGCTTGCCGACGGAGATCAGGAAGCGCGGGGACTCGGGGATCGCGAAGGAGAGCAGGCCGTAGAGGACGGCCGGGATCACCATGACGCCGAGCATGACCTGCCAGGCCTCGATGCCCATCAGCTTGCCGCGCTGGTCACCGCCGGCCGCGTTCAGCAGGCCCCAGTTGACCAGCTGCGAGATGGCGATGCCGATGACGATCGCGGCCTGCTGGAAGGAACCGAGGCGACCGCGGTAGGCCGGTGGGGCGACCTCCGCGATGTAGGCGGGGCCGATCACGGAGGCCATACCGATGGCGAAGCCACCGACGACGCGCCAGAAGGCGAGGTCCCACAGGGCGAAGGGCAGCGCCGAACCCACCGCGCTGACCGTGAAGAGGACGGCCGAGATCTGCATGCACCGGATGCGGCCGATCCGGTCGGCGATCCGGCCGGCGGTCGCGGCGCCGATGGCGCATCCGATCAGGGCGATGGCGATGACCTGGGCCAGCGCTGCGGAGCCGATGTCGTAGCGATCCCGGATGGCCTCGACCGCGCCGTTGATCACGGAGCTGTCGTAGCCGAAGAGGAAGCCTCCCATCGCGGCCGCCGCCGCGATGAAGATGACATGCCCGAGGTGCTCGGGCTGAGCCGACCTGGCTCCTGACTTGGGTGCCGCTGTGCTGGTCAAGTGAAACTCCTCGGGCCACCGGCAGCGCTGCCGGGTGGGGGGTGAGCCCTTCCAGTGGCGCATAGCTTCACGCCGCCCACCACCTGAAGGTAAAAGCAACGTCGCAGAGACTATGCCTTCAAGTTTCTAAGTCAACAGGGGGGCTGCTGTGAATTTTCCGCACCCGCGAGGTGTCGGTTCATTCAAGACTTGAAGTCAATCAGAAGACGCAGGTCGCGATAGGTGTAGAGGCCACGCGACTAGCGGAGTCGCTGCGAGATGACCTTCGACACACCGTCGCCCTGCATGGAGACGCCGTACAGCGCGTCGGCGACCTCCATCGTGCGCTTCTGGTGGGTGATGACGATCAGCTGCGAGGCTTCCTGCAGCTCCTGCATGATGCGGATCAGCCGCTGCAGGTTGGTGTCGTCGAGGGCCGCCTCGACCTCGTCCATGACATAGAACGGGCTGGGCCGGGCCTTGAAGATCGACACCAGCATCGCCACGGCCGTCAGCGACCGCTCACCGCCCGAGAGCAGGCTGAGCCGCTTCACCTTCTTGCCCGGCGGACGCGCCTCGACGTCGACGCCGGTGGTGAGCATGTTGTCGGGGTCGGTGAGGATCAGCCGCCCGTCACCGCCCGGGAACAGCCGGCTGAAGACACCCTCGAACTCCCGGGCGGTGTCCCGGAAGGCCTCGGTGAAGACCTGCTCGACGCGCTCGTCGACCTCCTTCACCACCTGAAGCAGGTCGGCGCGGGTCTTCTTCAGGTCCTCCAGCTGCTCGCTGAGGAACTTGTGCCGCTCCTCCAGCGCCGAGAACTCCTCCAGCGCGAGCGGGTTCACCTTCCCGAGCTGCTGATAGCCCCGTTCGGCCGCCTTGAGCCGCTTCTCCTGCTCGGCCCGGTGGAAGGACTTCGGCTGGTTGCGCGGATGCTCCGGGTCATCCGGCAGCTCCTCGCCCTCGGCGGGCGGAGAGGGCGGTACGAGCTGATGGGGCCCGTACTCGGAGACTAGCCCGGCGGGCTCGACGCCCAGCTCCTCCAGCGCCTTGGTCTCCAACTGCTCGATCCGCATACGCTTCTCGGCGCCGAGCACCTCACCCCGGTGGACCGAGTCGGTCAGCTTGTCGAGCTCGCCCTTGAGGTCCCGGCCGGCGTTGCGGGCGGCGGCCAGCTCCTGCTCGCGGCGCGCCTTGGCGGCCTCGGCGGCGGCCCGCTCCTCCTCGGCTCGCCCGACCGACACCTCGACGTGCACGAGGAGTTGCCGCGCACCGGACGCGACGGCCTCGGCGACCGTGGCCTCGTGCCGCAGCCGCGCCCGCCGCTGCTCGGCACGCGCGCGTGCGTCGCGCTCGGCTCGGGCGGCGCGGTCGAGGGAGTCGGCGCGGCCGGCGAGGCCCTTGACCCGCTCCTCGTGCGTGCGCACTTGAAGCCGAGCCTCCATCTCCGTCTGCCGGGCGTTGGCACCATCGGCGGCGAGCCGGTCCCGTACGGAGGTGTCCGGCTCTTCCTCGACGGGCATCTCCTCGGCGACGGCGAGGCGTTCGGCGAGTTCCTCTACGTCTTGCAGGGCCTTGTCGAGCGATTCCTGTGCCCTCGTGGCGGCGGCGACGGATCGCTCGGCCTCGCCTGCGGCGCCGCGTGCCTGTCCGGCCAGCCGACCGAGCTGCTGGGCCACGGTCGACTTCTCCCGGTCGGCGGCGCGGCGCTGCTCGCTGAGCTCCTCGACCAGGGCGGTACGTTCTTTCCGCCGCTCCTGGGCCTCGTGCTGGGCCTCGCTCAACTCCTCGCAGCGGACGGCGAGTTCTTCCAGCTCGGCTGCTGCCTCGTCGACGGATGCCTGTACTTCGAGGAGGCTGGGGGCGCCTGCGGAGCCGCCGTGGGCGAAGTGCGCGCCGAGGAGGTCACCTTCGGCGGTGACAGCGGTCAGGTCGGGGTGGCCGTAGACGAGGTCCTCGGCGTCCTCGAGGGTGCCGACGACGACGATGCCGTGGAGCAGGCGGCGTACGGCCGGCATGAGATCTGAAGGGCCGCGGACGAAATCTGCCGCGCGAGGTCGTGTGGCGTCTGCGGGTTCTTCGTGGCTGGTCGCGCCCCGCGGCGGAGCCGCAGATTGATACAGCCCCGCGCCCCTGAGGGGCTCCTCAGGCACCCCGGTCAGCAGGAGCGATGCCCTCCCGCCGTCCTGCTTCCGCAGCAACCGGATCGCGTCCGCCGCCGCCGACGGTGATGTCACCGCCAGTGCGTCCGCCGCAGCTCCGAAAGCCGCCGCCAGCGCCACCTCGTAGCCCGGTGTCACCGTCAGCAGCTCTGCCGCCGGGCCCAGCAGGCCGGTGAGGCGGTCCTTCGCGCCCAGCAGTATCCCGGTCCCGTCCTTCCTGCGCAGCCCCAACGCGAGCGCCTCGTGCCGGGCCTGTGTCGCCGCCCGCTTCCGCTCCACCGCCGTGGCCGCCTCGCGGGCTGCCGTCAGCGCGGCCTCCGCCTCGGCCAGCGCCGCCTTCGCCGCGTCGTGCTGCTCCGCCAGTTCGGCGTCGCCCGCGTCGAGCCCGTCGACCTCCGCCTTGAGCACCTCGTACTCCTCCTGCGCGGCGAAGGCCCGCTCCTGGGCCTCGTCCCGCGTGGCGGCCAGCCGGTCGATCTCGGCCTGGGCCGAGGCGGCGCGCGAACGGGCTGCGTTGACCTGCCCGTTCAGCCGGGCCAGACCCTCGCGGCGGTCGGCGATGGCGCGGGCCACGTCCTTCAGGCGCCGTTCTTCCTGGGTGAGTTCGCGTTCCAGGTCGGCACGGTGCGTGACCGTGTCCTCCAGGGCATGCTCGGCCGCCTCCAGGGCCGCTTCGAGCTCGGCCTCCTGCTCACGGATCCGGGCGGCCTCGCGCTCCATGTCCTCGGGGTCACGGCCACGCCGTTCCTCCGGTGGCGCCGAGGTCGCGCTCTTCACGCGCGCGTCGGCGAGCGAGACCGTGCCGCGCACCCGCTCGGCGAGCTGGGAGAGCTCGTACCAGGTCTGCTGGGCCCGCTGGAGCCGCGGCGTCAGCTGCCGCACCTCGTCCTCCAGGAGAGCCTCCCGTTGCAGGGCCTTCTTCAGCTCCTGCTCGGCGGCTTCCTTGCGCTCCTTCAGCGCGGCCTCGTCGGCGATCTCGGACTTGAGCGCCTGGCGCAGTCGTACGAGATCGTCGGCCAGGAGCCTCAGGCGGGCGTCGCGCAGATCGGCCTGGATCACCGCGGCCCTCCGCGCGACCGCCGCCTGGCGGCCCAACGGCTTCAGCTGTCTGCGCAGCTCGTCCGTGAGGTCCTGCACGCGCGCGAGGTTGGCCTGCATCGCGTCCAGCTTCCGCAGCGCCTTCTCCTTGCGCTTGCGGTGCTTCAACACACCCGCGGCCTCTTCGATGAAGGCCCTGCGGCCCATCGGATCCGCATGCAGGACCGAGTCGAGCTGGCCCTGGCCGACGATGACATGCATCTCGCGGCCGATGCCGGAGTCGGAGAGCAGTTCCTGGATGTCCAGCAGCCGGCAGGTGTCGCCGTTGATCTGGTACTCGCTGCCGCCGTTACGGAACATGATCCGCGTGATGGTGACCTCGGCGTACTCGATGGGCAGCGCCCCGTCGGAGTTGTCGATGGTCAGCGACACCTCGGCACGGCCCAGCGGGGGCCGCCCTGTGGTGCCGGCGAAGATGACGTCCTCCATCTTGCCGCCGCGCAGCGACTTGGCACCCTGCTCGCCCATGACCCAGCTGAGGGCGTCGACGACATTGGACTTGCCCGAGCCGTTCGGTCCGACGACACACGTGATACCCGGCTCGAACCGGAGCGTGGTCGCCGAGGCGAACGACTTGAACCCGCGGAGGGTCAGGGCCTTGAGGTGCACGCCGCTGGACTCTACCTTCCGGGGTTGTCTCACTCCATGAACGCGCTGTGTCCCGCGGTTTCACCAATGAACGTGCAGGGCACATCAGACGTTAAAGAGAGCGGGAAGGTGTACGCGGGGGAAAGAAAGAAGGGACGCCGAAGCGTCCCTTGCAAACTCAAACTCTGACAACTTAGCGGTTGATACGAGCAGCCCAACCACTGCGTATGTCGTGATGCGATGCAGTGATCAGGTGAGCGCAGGCTCCGCCTGGTGTGCGTCGATGCTCTCGAGAAGCGAGTCGTGAGAAGCGGCAGCCGCGAGCGCGTCGTTCTCGGCCTGAATCCGTACGAGCTCGGATTCGAGGTCCTGTACACGCTGCTGGAGCCGTCGCATCTCGGCAATGAGTCGCGGGTCGGAGCCGCCGACGTAACCGAGAAGCGCCTTTGCCATGATGGATGGTCCTCCACACTGAGTGACCGACCGAAGCGGTGTGGGTCGTGAGGGATTCGCACCCGCGATGCTTGGCACTGTTGAGTTCGTACTGCCGTTCATCCATGCCAAACAGCTAAGGTGCGCGGGGTGCATTCAGCGTCTCACCAAAAAGTTTGACGGTCAACACGATCACGCCCTGTATTGGCGGCAACCCGGGGGCACGCGGCCGGGAATCGGCGGCGCAGCGACTCCTGCGGGGCACTCAGGGCGTAGCGATCATCCTTAAGTGCGGAGCCTCCCAGGAAATGCCGTTCTTGGCAACCACCAGGGCCTTTCTGCTTCGGGCAGGTGCCAGTGGCATGTCCCTCAGGTCCCACCTGGCCCGCTTTACAGAACCGGCTCAGCGGATGGCGAAGCCGTCGTAACCCCCGCGGGGTGTGTCCCAGATCTCGGTGACACCGTCCACACGCCCGGGCGTGTCCTCGCCCTGGAGCCAGTCGAGGAGTCCTTCGCACCGCCCCTTCGGGCCCTCCGCGACCACCTGGACCCGTCCGTCCCCCAAATTGAGAGCAAAACCACTCAACCCACCGAGCTCGAGGGCCTTGGCCCGCGTGAACCAGCGGAAACCCACACCTTGGACACGTCCTCGCACCCAGGCGACCAGTCGCACATCCTCGCTCATAGATGCAACCTAACCAACCAATGTCTCTCTGGGCTCTCCCTCCCCTGGCGCCATGCGGTACCGTCCCCTGCCAATGAATCTCATACGAAACTCACTCGATCGTGTGAGTTTTGTGAGTTCGGTCCGACCGCTGGGGACGAGTCGGCCACAAAGGACGAGGAAGGCCAGGACACATGGGACGCCACCGACGCTCCGCCGCCGGCCGCGCCGCCACGGGCCGCGCCACGGGGGTCACAGAAACAGACGGCTCGTACACGAGCGGCTACGACCCGCAGCACTCGTACAACTACGACCCGCAGCACTCTTACGGCTTGGACCAGCAGTTCTCGTACGACTTCGACGCCGACGCCCGGGGACACCACACGGGCGAGCACCCCACGGTGGGCATCGCGCCCTATCTGAACCCCGAGGCGCACTCCCGCAGTGACGCCTACCTCTACGCGACCAACGACGACTACGCCCAGGCCACGGGCACCACGAGCACCGCGGTGTTCGCCAGCGAGGGTTTCTCGCCGGGTGACGGCCCGCGGCGCGGCGGGGGTTCGCGCCGTCGCCGTAAGAAGAGGGTCGTGACGCCGGTCAAGACCGGTCTGCTCGGGGTCTCCGCGGCGGTCGCGATCGGCACGGTCGCGGTGGCCACGGGTGTGGTGCCCGGCCTCGACAACTACAAGCTCGGCGGTGGCAACGCCGACAACGTGCAGGCCGCGGACACCCCGACCAACTCCGCGACCGAGCAGGGCGGCACCTCCGGCAGCGCCGACGACAGCCGGGACGACGAGGCGGCCAGCCGCGACGGCGAGCGCTCGGCCTCTCCCACGCCGTCCGTCTCACCCTCGACGGCCGCGCCGACCAAGACGCCGTCGAAGAAGCCGACGGCCACGCCCAGTGAGAAGAAGCCGGAGACGACGCCTTCACGCACGGCCACGAAGGCGCCGGCGAACACCAAGGCCCCGGTGGCGGTCTCCGCGGAGGTCCAGGCCGAGGCCGAGGTGCTGAAGCTCGTGAACGAGGAGCGGGCGAAGGTGGGCTGCAGCCCGGTGGCCGCGAACAGCGCGCTGGGCAAGCTCGCCGAGGAGTTCAGCGACGCGATGGCCGCCGAGGGCTTCTTCGACCACACCGACCCCAGCGGCAGGACCCCCTGGGACCGGGCCGAGGCAGCCGGCATCACCAGCCTCGGCGGCGAGAACATAGCCCGGGGCCAGACCGACGCGGCCGCGGTGATGGAGGCCTGGATGAACAGCCCGGGCCACAAGGCGAACATCCTGAACTGCGACTACAAGACGCTGGGGGTCGGCGTGCACTTGGGGTCGGGTGGCCCGTGGTGGACGCAGGACTTCGGGTACTGACCGGAACAGTCCGAAAATAGGGAGCACTAACTCATGGTTAGTGCTCCCTTTTCGTTAGCACTGCGCTCCCGTACGCTGGGGTGTATGGACACCACGCTCGACATCTCCTACGACGTGTTTGCCAAGGCCTGTCCCTCGCGCAACACGCTGGAGCATGTGACGGGACGCTGGGGCGGGCTGACGCTCTGCGCCCTGCACGAGGGCTCCCTGCGCTTCAACGAGCTGCGCCGTCGGGTGGACGGCGTGAGCGAGAAGATGCTCTCCCAGACATTGCAGGCACTGGAGCGCGACGGCCTGGTGCACCGCGAGGCCCAGCCGACCAACCCGCCCCGCGTGGACTACGAACTGACCCCGCTGGGACGCGGCGTGGCCGAGCGACTGGTCGGCCTCATCGAGTTCGTGGAGGGCCGCATGGACGACGTGCTCGCGGCACGTCAGCGCTACGACGAGACGCGCGGCGCCCGCTGACACTTCGGGCAGAAGTAGCTGGACCGGTTCATCCAGGGCGCTCGCCGCATCGGCGTACCGCACCGCTTGCAGGGCAGTCCCTCGCGGCCGTACGCGTCGAGCGAGCGGTCGAAGTAGCCTGACTCGCCATTGACGTTGACGTACAGGCTGTCGAAACTCGTGCCGCCCACCGCGAGCGCCGAGTTCATCACATCCCTTACGTGGCCCAGGAGTTCGGCCGTGCGCGGGCGCGTGAATCCCGCGGTCGGACGCTCGTAGTGGACGCGGGCGCGCCAAAGTGCCTCGTCCGCATAGATGTTGCCCACGCCGCTGATCAACGACTGGTCGAGCAGGGCCCGTTTGATGGTGCTGCGCTTACGGCGCAGCGCCTGGTGGAACGCCTCGTCGTCGAAGAGCGGGTCCAGCGGATCGCGGGCGATGTGCGCGATGACGTCGGGCAGACCGTCCTCGGTGTTGTCGTGCAACGACAGGCCGCCGAAGGTGCGTTGGTCGACGAAGCGGAGTTCCGTACCGAGGCCGTCGGCGAAGCGGACGCGGATGCGCAGATGCTTCTCGTCCGGGGTCTCGTGCGGCTGGACCAACAGCTGGCCGCTCATGCCGAGGTGCGCCAGGACCGACTGGTCGGTGTCCTCCAGCGGCAGCCACAGATATTTGCCGCGGCGGCTGGGCACGCCGATGCGATGCCCCTTGAGGCGGTGCGTGAAGTCGTCGGCGCCGGCGATGTGACGGCGTACCGCACGCGGGTGCAGCACCTCGGCCTCGGCGACGGCACGGTGGGCGACCCACCGCTCCAGACCTCGTCGTACGACCTCGACCTCGGGCAACTCGGGCATGGGATCCCCCGGTGTATGAGTCGAGCGCCCGCCCCGGTGCGGGACGGGCGCTCTGGGTATCGCGCTGTGCGGTCAGGCGGAGGCGGGCGCCTCATCGGCGCCGGCGTCGGCCTCGGCGGCCTTCGCTGCAGCCTTGGCTCGCTCGTCCGCCGCGGCCCGGATGGACCGCCATGCGGACTCGGCGGCCTGCTGCTCCGCCTCCTTCTTGCTGCGGCCGGTGCCGGTGCCGTACGAGACGCCTCCGACGCGGGCGGCAGCAGTAAAGGTCTTCTCGTGGTCGGGGCCGGTCTCCGAGACCTGGTACTCGGGCACGCCGAGCCCTTCGGTCGCGGTGAGCTCCTGGAGACTGGTCTTCCAGTCCAGGCCGGCACCGAGGTTGGAGGACTTCTCGATCAGTGGGTCGAAGAGCCGGTGGACGAGTTCGCCCGCCGCTTCCAGACCCTGGTCGAGATAGACCGCGCCGATCACCGCTTCAAGGGTGTCGGCAAGGATGGATGCCTTGTCCCGGCCGCCCGTACCCTCTTCACCACGGCCGAGCCGGATGAAGGAGCCCAGGTCGAGCCCACGGCCCACCTCCGCCAGCGCACGAGAGTTGACCACCGCGGCCCGCAACTTGGCCAGCTGGCCTTCGGGCAGGTCGGGGTGGGTGCGGTACAGCGTGTCCGTGACCACGAGGCCGAGGACGGAGTCCCCGAGGAACTCCAGGCGCTCGTTGGTGGGCAGACCGCCGTTCTCGTACGCATAGGACCGGTGGGTCAGCGCACGCACCAGAAGGGCGGACTCGAGTTTGTACCCGAGCCGCCCTTCCAACAGCGTGTGGGACGAGGCCGTGTTGTCCGCAGAATTCTTCTTCGGAGTGGACACAGTGCCTCTCACCAGCCGCTCAGACCTCGAGGACCTGGCGCTTGTTGTACGTGCCGCAAGACGGGCACGCGATGTGCTGCTGCTTGGGCTCGTGGCAGCGCTCGCACGCAACCAGGGGGGTGACCGCAGCCTTCCACTGCGACCGGCGGTGGCGCGTGTTGCTGCGCGACATCTTCCGCTTCGGAACAGCCACGGCTACTTCTCCTGCTTCTCGTTGGCGCGCGCCGGTCGAGGCGCTTCGCCACTGATCTCGTCCTTCTCGCCATCTTCGAGTGAACCGGCGAGTCCCTGCAGTGCCGCCCAACGGATGTCGACGGCGTCGTGGTGGTGGTCCGGGGCGTCCGCCAGCCGCGCTCCGCACT
The DNA here is from genome assembly GCF_045041015.1 of Streptomyces sp. NBC_00019. Lineage (NCBI taxonomy): Bacteria > Bacillati > Actinomycetota > Actinomycetes > Kitasatosporales > Streptomycetaceae > Streptomyces > Streptomyces sp. NBC_00019. The sequence goes on along the minus strand of NZ_CP108302.1, from coordinate 7,390,369 downwards.
CGGAGCACAGGCCGGGGCAGTCGTCCTGGCACACCGGCTGCATCGGCAGGGCAAGCACCACCGCGTCACGCAGCACGGGTTCGAGGTCGAACAAGCCGTCCTCGATGAAGAGCCTGTCCTCGTCTTCCTCGGCGTCGTCGGCCGGCTCCGCCTTGGGGCGGCCCCGGTCGTCGGCGTCAGGGTACGAGAACATCTCCTGGAAGTCCGCTGCGAGCTCCAGCTCAAGCGGCTCCAGACACCTTACGCACTCCCCCTCGGCCTGTGCACGGGCGGTGCCTGTGACAAGCACCCCTTCCATGACCGACTCGAGCCGGAGGTCGAGCTTCACCGGGGCGCCTTCCGGCACTCCGATCACTCCCGCGATCCCGAGATCCTTGGGAGCGTCGATCTCACGGGTCAGGCGCTGCAGCGCACCAGGCCGCCGCCCCAGCTCGTGTGTGTCGAACACGAGAGGCTTGCGGTGGTCGAGGCGGGCGTTCAGAGCCATTCCTGCTTTCGATCTTCGAGCTCAGAGGGACGCTGCCCTTCGGTGTTCCCCGGGCAGCGCTGATCGCGGACGTACACGCGACCGAAGAGCCAGGATACTGGACCTTTCCCTCACGGCCCAATCCGGCGGTTCCTTACTGGCCGCGACCCTGCTCGTAGGCCCTGAGCTGCTCCGGCGTGATCATGCCGGTGTCGAAGAGGCTGGTCTCGTCGAGGGCGTACGACTGCTGGGCCTGCTGCTGGGCGTGCTGCTGGTCCTGCTGGGTCTGTCCGGCGTCGTAGGCGCCCTGCTGGGCGTCGTAGCCCTGGTAGGCATAGGGATCGGCCTGCTGGTAGCCGTAGGGATCCTGCTGCTGGGCGTAGGCCTGCTGCTGCGGGTAGCCGCCGCCGTAGGTGTCCGTCTGCTGGTAGCCGTAGGCCGGCTGCGGCTCGTACTGCGGCTGGGCGGGCTGCTCGGCGGCGGCCCGGTTGTCCTGCTCGGCGAGGGCCGTGAGGTCGGCGAGGTAGTCGGCGTCGCTGGAGTGCTGGACGGTGGTGTTGTCGTCGGCGAGCGCGCCGAGGTCGTCCGAGGCGATCCGGCCGTGCAGCTTCTGGCGGCCCTTGCCGACGGCATCCAGGGTCTTGCTGAGGACCGCCTCGAAGGCGCCGAGCTTGGAGTCGACGTAGGTGTCGGCGTCCCGGCGCAGGGTCTCGGGGTCGTGGCTGCGCTCGGGGGCGTCCTCGTCCTCGTAGCCCTGCTCGTCGAGGCCCGGGCCGGTGCCGAGGAGCTTCTCGCGGCCACGGCCGACGGAGCCGATGGTCTTGGTGAGGACGACCTCGAAGTTGGCGAGCTTGGAGTCGACGTAGTCGTCGGCCTCCGCGCGGACGTCCTCGGCCTCCCGGCGGGCCTCGGTGAGGATGCGGTCGGCCTCGGTCTGGGAGCGGCGGGCTACCTCGGTGTCGGAGATCAGCGAGCCGCGCTCGGCGTGCGCGGTCGAGATGATCCGCTCGGCCTCCTGGCGGGCCTGCTCGACCATCTGCTCACGGCCGCCGATCAGCTCCTGGGCCTGGGCGAGGGAGTCGGGCAGGGCGGCCCGCACCTCCTCCAGCATCGCGAGCAGCTCGGCGCGGTTGACCACGCACGAGGCCGACATGGGCATCGACCGGGCGCCGGAGACCGCGGCGACGATCTCGTCGAGCTTCTTCTGCACGTCCACCTGTGCTCGCCACTCTCTACAGCTGTGTTGGAGACGGACGGAACGACTGTAGCCCCATCAGTCCTTGCGCAGGCGCTCGTTGAGCGCCTCCAGAACCAGCGGCGGCACCAGGTGCGCGATGTCTCCGCCCCAGGTGGCGACCTCCTTGACGAGCGAGGAGGAGAGGAAGCTGTAGGTGGGGTTGGTCGGCACGAAGAGCGTCTCGACGCCGGACAGGCCGTTGTTCATCTGGGCCATCTGCAGCTCGTAGTCGAAGTCGCTGACCGCGCGCAGGCCCTTGACGATGGCCGGGATGTCGCGCTGCTTGCAGTAGTCGACGAGGAGGCCGTGGAAGGCCTCGACCTTGACGTTGCCGTATTCGGCGGTGACCTGGCGGATCAGCTCGATCCGCTCCTCGACCTCGAACAGGCCCTTCTTGGACTTGTTGATCATGACCGCGACATAGACCTCGTCATACAGACGGGAGGCGCGGGAAATGATGTCGAGATGTCCGTTGGTGATCGGGTCGAACGACCCGGGACAGACGGCGCGGCGCACTTGAGATCCCTCGCTCTCCGGTCCGGTCATCGTGCGTCTTCGCACGTAGAGGCGGCGCGACCGTACCAAAAGGTTCCTTCGCCGTAGCGGCGGGACCGGAGCGCTTCGAAGCCGTCCGGCCAGTGGAACTTTCCGCCTCTGGTGCTGCGCTCCACGGTGACCAGGGCTTCGGCCGTGAGCCAGCCCTGGGTACGGAGTGTGAGCAGAATCTCCCGAAGATCGTCGTCCGGGACGGCGTACGGGGGGTCGAGAAAGACGATGTCGTACGGCTCGGTCGGCGCCGGCGACTGGATGATCTGTTCGGCTTTGCCCGCCCTCACCTCGGCGCCGGGGAGACCGAGAGATTTCACGTTCTCGCGGATCGTGCGGGCCGCTCGGGCGTCGGCCTCGACGAGGAGGGTGTGGCCTGCGCCACGGGAGAGGGCCTCCAGGCCCACGGCGCCTGATCCTGCGTACAGGTCCAGGACGCGTTCCCCGTGGAGGGGGCGGCCTCCGAGCAGGGACTGCCAGGTGGAGAAGAGACCTTCGCGTGCGCGGTCGGAGGTGGGGCGGGTTCCGGTCCCTGGCGGGACGGCCAGTCGACGTCCGCCGGCTGCGCCGGCGATCACGCGGGTCATCTTCGGTCCTTGGTTGTGGGCGGCTTCAGGTTCAGTGTGGCTGGTCGCGCAGTTCCCCGCGCCCCTGGCAAGTCTCCCTCACCCCTTTTCCAAGTACTGCTCTCTCTCCTCGTCCAGGAGGGCGTCCAGGGCTGTGCGCAGGCCGGGGAGGTTGGTGAGCTCCGGATCCGCCGCCACCACTGCCGCCGCCTCCTCCCTCGCCTCCGCGATGATCTCCTCGTCCTCGATGACGGCCAGCATGCGCAGGCTGGTGCGGGCACCGGACTGGGCCTGGCCTAGGACGTCGCCCTCCCGGCGCTGTTCGAGGTCGATACGGGAGAGTTCGAAGCCGTCGAGGGTGGCGGCGACGGCGTTGAGGCGCTGGCGGGCGGGGCTGGCCTCGGGCATCTCGGTGACCAGGAGGCAGAGGCCGGCCGCCGAGCCGCGGCCCACGCGGCCGCGGAGCTGGTGGAGCTGGGAGACACCGAACCGGTCGGCGTCCATGATCACCATGGCGGTGGCGTTCGGGACGTTGACGCCGACCTCGATGACCGTGGTGGCGACCAGGACATGCGTCTCACCGGCGGCGAAGCGGCGCATGACCGCGTCCTTGTCGTCGGGGTGCATCCGCCCGTGCAGGACCTCGACGCGCAGGCCCTGCAGCGGACCCTTGGCCAGCTGGTCCGCCACCTCGAGAACGGCCAGCGGCGGGCGCTTCTCGGCTTCGTCCTCGGCGGACTTCTTCTTTTTCGGATCCACCTCCTCGTCGCCGATGCGGGGGCAGACGACGTACCCCTGGTGGCCGTTCTCGACCTCTTCCCGTACGCGTTCCCAGGCCCGGGCCAGGAAGTGGGGCTTGTCGGCGGCCGGGACCACATGGCTGGCGATCGGGGAGCGCCCCGCCGGGAGCTGGTCCAGGACCGAGGTCTCCAGGTCGCCGAAGACCGTCATGGCGACCGTGCGCGGAATGGGGGTGGCGGTCATGACGAGGAGGTGGGGCGGCTGTTTGCCCTTGCCGCGCAGGGCGTCCCGCTGTTCCACGCCGAAGCGGTGCTGTTCGTCCACGACGACGAGTCCGAGGTCGTGGAACTGCACCTTGTCCTCGATCAACGCGTGCGTGCCGATGACGATCCCGGCGTCCGCGGTGACGAGGTCGAGCAGGGCCTGGCGACGGGCGGCCATACCCATCGAGCCGGTCAGGAGCACCACCTTCGTGGCGTGTTCGGACCCGCCCAGCATTCCGCCCTCGGCCAGCTCACCCATCATCTCGACGATCGAGCGGTGGTGCTGCTGGGCGAGGACCTCGGTGGGGGCGAGCATGGCGGCCTGACCGCCGGCGTCGACGACGGCGAGCATGGCTCTGAGGGCCACCATCGTTTTCCCGGAGCCCACTTCTCCCTGCAGCAGCCGGTGCATCGGGTGCTCCGTGGCCAGGTCGTCGAAGATCTCCTTGGAGACCTTCTGCTGGCCCTCGGTGAGGGTGAAGGGGAGGCGTGCGTCGAAGGCGGTCAGGAGGCCGTCCGGCTTGGGTTTGCGGGCCACTGCGGGGAGTTGGGCGTCGGCGTGGCGGCGGCGGGCGAGGGCGACCTGGAGGACGAAGGCCTCGTCCCACTTGAGGCGGGAGCGGGCGTCCTCGATGTCGGCCTTGGTGTGCGGGCGGTGGATCTTGAGCAGGGCCTCGGGGAGGGGGACCAGGCCACGGCCGTCACGGAGGGAGTCCGGGAGGGGGTCCACCGCCTCCTGGGCGCTGGGGAGGACCGTCTGGATCGCCTTGCCGATCTTCCAGGACTCCAGCTTGGCCGTGGCGGGGTAGATGGGGATCAGGGCGCCGGCCCAGGTCTCCACCGTCTCCTCCGCTTCTCCGCGCAGCAACTCATAGGCAGGGTGCGCCAGTTGGAGGCGGCGGTTGAAGACCGAGACCTTGCCCGAGAACATCGCGCGGGTGCCCGGCAGGAGGTCCTTGTGGGGCTTGTGGACGCCGGCGCCGAAGAAGACCAGCTGGAGGCGGCCGTTGCCGTCGGTGATGGTCACCTCCAGGCGCTGTCCCTTGCCGCGGGGGGCCTTGGCCGAGGCGAAGGTGTGCAGACGGGCGTCGGCGACCTGGGCGACCACGGTGACGTGCTCGTCCATGGGGAGGTCGGCCAGGTGTGTGAGCTGGCCCCGCTCCTCGTATCTGCGCGGGTAGTGGTGCAGGAGGTCGCCGACGGTGTGCAGGCCGAGATGCTCGGCCATCACCTTCGCGGTGGGTGGGCCGAGCACCTTTTTCAGTGGTTCTTCGAGTGCGGGCACGAGATCCATTGCACACCACCCCACTGACATTGCCGTATACGTCTCGGGAAACCCCTGGTCAGACGGGCTGTTCCGGCTCTAGGATGACGCGCTCCGGCCATCCCGCGGTCACCGCCCCACCGGGACCGCCCTACCCCGCGCCGAAGACCTCCCCACCCTCGGCGTTGCAGCGATGGACTCCCAGACCTCACAGTCATCCCAGGCATCCCCGTCACCTCATACGTTCCAGGTCGACCTGCGTGGCCTGGTGGACCTGCTGTCCCATCACCTCTACTCCAGTCCGAAGGTCTATCTGCGCGAGCTGCTGCAGAACGCCGTGGACGCCATCACCGCCCGGCGCGCCGAACAGCCCGACGCCCCGGCGAAGGTGAGGCTCTACGCCCAGGAGGGCACCCTGCGGGTCGAGGACTCCGGCGTGGGGCTCACCGAGGCGGATGTGCACACCCTGCTGGCGACCATCGGCCGCAGCTCGAAGCGGGCCGACGGACTGCAGGATGGGCTCCAGGAGGTCCGCTCCGACTTCCTCGGCCAGTTCGGCATCGGCCTGCTCGCCTGTTTCGTGGTGGCCGAGCGGATCCGGGTCGTCAGCCGCAGTGCCCGTACGCCCGAGGCGGCGCCCGTGGAGTGGACGGCGAGCGAGGACGGTTCGTACACCGTACGGACGTTGACGCACGAGGCCCGTCCCGAGCCCGGTACCACCGTGCATCTGACGGCTCGGGCGGGAGCCGGGGAGTGGCTCACCCCCGAGCGGGTCCTCACGCTGGCGCGGGACTTCGGCTCGCTGCTGCCGTACGACGTGCGGGTGGGCGACGAGGCGGTCACCGACCTGCCGGCGCCCTGGGACCGGCCCTACCCCTCCCCCGCCACCCGAAGGGTGGCCCTGGCGCGGCACTGCCACGACCTCTTCGGGTTCACCCCGCTGGACTCGATCGAGCTGACCGTGCCGCTCGCCGGGATCCGCGGGATGGCGTACGTGCTGCCCTCGGCGGTCAGTCCGGCCACGCGCGCGACGCATCGCGTCCACCTCAAGGGCATGCTGCTGACCGAGCGCGCCGAACAGCTGCTGCCGGACTGGGCGTTCTTCGTGCGCTGCGTCCTGGACACGGACAGTCTCCGGCCGACGGCCTCGCGGGAGTCGCTGTACGAGGACGAGACGCTGGCGGCCGTGCGGGAGGCGCTGGGCGAGAAGATCCGGTCCTGGCTGACGGGGCTGGCCGCCGGTGATCCGGAGCGGCTGGCGGCCTTCCTCTCCGTGCACCACCTGGGCGTGAAGTCGCTGGCCCGGCACGACAGGGACATGCTGCGCACGATGCTGCCGTGGCTGCCCTTCGAGACGACCGACGGACAGCTGTCCCTGGAGGAGTTCGCACAGCGGCACCCCGTCGTGCACTTCACACGGACCGTGGAGGAGTACCGGCAGGTCGCGCCGATCGCGTCCGCCCAGGGCGTGGGGGTGGTCAACGGCGGTTACACGTACGACAGCGACCTGGTCGAGGCGCTGCCGTCGGTGCGGCCGGGGACGGTGGTCGCCGAGCTGGACACCGACACCGTGACCGCGCACCTGGACGCGGTCGACCCGGCCGACGAGCTGGCGCTGTCCGGCTTCCTGGCGGCCGCGCGGGCCAGACTCGACCCGCTGGGCTGTGACGTCGTACTGCGTGCGTTCCGCCCGCTCTCCGTGCCCGCGCTGCACCTGGACGACCGGTCCGCCCGGCACGAGCAGGCGCGCGCGGAGGCCGAGGCGCAGGCCGACGATCTGTGGGCGGGCATCCTCGGCTCGCTGCGCGGCAGCGCGCCACGCGCGCGTCTGGTGCTCAATCACCTCAATCCGCTGATCCGGCGGATCAGTTCACTCGGCGATCCGGAGCTGATCGGCACCGCGACGGAGTCCCTGTACGGACAGGCGCTGCTGATGGCGCAGCGGCCGCTCAGGCCCGCGGACTCGGCATTGCTGAACCGGGCCTTCATGGGCCTACTGGAGTGGGCCACGAACGGCGAGGAGGGGCGCTGATGAGCGAGATCACGGACTTCGACACCCTGCGCCGGGCGATGGCCGAGAACAGCGAGCAGCCGGAGGGTCCCGCCCGCAACGCGCGCGCGGAGCAGCTGCTGGTGGCGGCCGAGAAGCTGAACGTCCCGCTCGCCGTGATCGAGGCGCTCGGACACCAGCTGAAGGTCTACAACTACAGCTCCGAGAAGGACAAGATGTTCGTCCCCTTCGCGCGTCTGCTGCGCATGTGGGACGAGCGGCCCGAGGACTTCGACGAGTACGAGACCCACACCCTGCACTGGGTCTTCAAGTGGATGTCGTCCGGCATGCTCGACCAGCCGCATGTGCCGCTCGCCTCCATCGAGAAGTGGCTCGGCGAGATGGAGCACCGCTACCGGCTCGCCGGTCACTCCGAACGAGCCGTGCGCAGCGCCGAGTTCAACGTCGCCGCGCACATCGGGGACCTGCCGCGCGCGGAGCGGGCGTACGCCGCGTGGCTCGTCGCCGACCGGGACCGCATGGCCGACTGCCACGCGTGCGAGCTGCACGGGCAGGGCTGGTGGCAGAGCGAGCGGAGCCGGGACGCGGAGGCGCTCGAGCTGTGGGCGCCGGTCCTGGAGGGCGAGCTCAGTTGCGCGCACGAGCCGCACACCTCCCTCGCGGCCTCCCTGCTGCCCCTGCTGCGCCTCGGCCGCGTCGACGAGGCGCGCGCGAACCATCTGCGGGGCTTCCGGCTCGTACGGGCCATGGAGAGCATGCGCGGTGCCTACGCGGACCACGTCGAGTTCTGTGCCCTGAGCGGCAACGAGGCGCGCGGTCTGGAGCTGCTCGCGGAGCGGCCCGCGTACTTCACGGACACCGGGCATCCGCGCAGCGGGCTGGAGTTCCTGAGCGTGGTGGCGCTGCTCATGGACCGGCTGACCGGGCTGGGCCTCGGCGACCGTCAGGTGCCGGGACCGGCCGGCCGTTCGTGGACGGCCCGCGAACTCGCCACGCACGCGCGTGCGGAGGCCCTCGACCTGGCCGGCCGCTTCGACGCGCGCAACGGCACGGCACACGTCAGCGAGCGGGCACGCGCGCGTATGGCACAGGAGCCGCTGGTGGAGCGATTGCCGCTGGGGGTGCGGTCGGTAAGGACGGCCGCCCCGGTGGTCGCGTCCCCCGTGGTCGCGCCGGAGGCCGCGGAGCCGGATCTGGCGGCTCTGATCGCCGAGGCGCGGCGGCTGTCGGACGGTCTGCTGCCGAACGCCGTCGAGGCATGGGTGGCGGTCTCGCGGGCGGCGCAGGACGTCGAACTGGACCCGCGCGACCGGGCGGAGATCGCCGACCATCAGGCCATGGACCTCGGCCCCGAGGGCATCGAGCTGTTCGAGCGTGCCGCCGAGCTGTACACGGAGGCGGGCGATCCTGGCGAGGCGCTGGCCGCACGCGCGCGTGGGGCGTTCGTCCGCTCACTCGCGGGCGACATGGCCGCGGCGCTCACGGCGATCGCCGGCCCGTACGACGAGATCCTCGCGCTCTACGCCGAGGACGGCACCGGCGTACGCCAGACGGCGTCGGTGCTGATGGCGCGGGCGCGGATCCTGATGCGGCGGGTGCAGGAGGCCGGGGAGGCGCCGGAGGGGAACGGCGACGGGATGCCGGGCGAGCAGGCGGGCACCGACGGGGTGAGTCCCGTCGGGGAGGACCCTGCCGGGGACGGGGCGCCGACATCGGCCGAGACTCCCGTGGACGGCCCTGTCAGGGACGGCCTCCCGTCGAGTGGCGCCCTTGGTGGCGCTGCCCGCCAGGGTGAGATGCCGGGCGACGGTTCGGCGGACGGCGGGGTTTCGGGCGACGACTCGACGGCAGCGGGGGCCCCGAACGGCGCCGCGACGGCTGCCAGGGGCTCGGACGGCGACCCGAAGACTGCCGAGGTCCCGAACAGCGACCCGACAACAGCCACGGCCCCAGAAGACAACCCGACGCCAACCACGGCCCCGGGCGGCAACCTGACAGCAGCCGGGGTCTCGGGCGGTAACCCGACAGCAGCCGAGGTCTCAGGCCGCCGTCCCTCCATGGCCTCCCTCCAAGCCGACGCCGACGCCGCCGTACGGGAGGTGCTCGCGCTCGTCGACGGGCGGGCCGGGGACGATGTGCAGCTCGGGTCGCGGGCCGCCGAGGCGTGGGCGATGTTCGCGGAGCTGGCCGTCGGCGCCGGGGAGCTGAGGACCGGGGCGGACCTGTTCCGGCATGCCGCGGAGGGGTTCGTGGCGGCCGGGCTGCCGTGGTTCGCCGTGGAGTCCGAGGCCCGGCTGGCGCAGCTCGCCCACCATATGGGCGACGTCGCGGAGGCGGAGCGGGCACTGCGGGCCGCGTTGGAGCACGGCGGGCCGTATCTGGAGGCGGTCGGACGGGCCCAGCTGCACCTCCAGCTCGCCGAGGTGCTTGGCGGCAGAGGGCTGGTCGAGGAGGCCGCCGAGCATGCCCTGGAGGCGGCGCACTGGGCCGACGGGGCCGGTGAGGGGCCGGCGCTGGGCGCGTGGGCGCGGCAGCTGCTCGGCGGGTTCCTGCTGCGGCAGGGACGGTGGGCCGAGGCCGCGGAGGTGCTGGAGTCGACGCTGCCCGACCTGGCCGCCGAGACGCATGGCGACGGCGCGGTCGTCCAGGTGCAGTGGTGGCTCGGCGACTGTCTGAGCGAGCTCGGCGAGCACCGCGCGGCGGCCGAACGGCGGCTGCAGGCGGCCGAGATCGCCAGGCTCTGGCCCGAGCAGCACGACCACGCGACGCTCGCCCATCTCGCCGGCGAGTCCCTCGGCCAGGCCGGGCTGTCCGCCGAGGCGGACCAGGCCTACACCCGCGCGGGTGAGCTGTGGCGCTCGCTCGGCGACGTCCACGGCCTGGTCCGTTCCCTGCGCGCCCGCGCGTGGCTCGCGCTGGGCACGGAGGACGGACAGGGCGACGCCCGGGAGCTGATGGCGGCCGCGGTCCGGGAGTGCGAGGAGGCGCTGGGTGCGGACGCCGCCGACGAGGAGGCCCGGCAGCGGCTCGTCGCCGAGCTCGGGCACACGCACCGGCAGTTCGGCGACCTGCTCGCCCGTTCCGCCGCCGAGGACGACGATGACGACTCCATCCGGGCCGCGATGGAGGACGCCCTGTCCCAGGTGACGGAGGCCATCGTGGTGTTCGCCTCGCTCGGCGACGACGCCCTGCACAGCCGTACCGGCGCCGAGCTCGCCGCGGGCTGGCTGGAGGCCGACCTGAGCCGCCCCGACCGGGCGGCGGCACGCGCGCGTGCGGTGCTGGCGGCGTACCAGGCATACGAGGCGCACGAGGCGTACGACGGGAGCGATGCCGACGAGACGGCGCCGGCCCGGCGGGCGGAGGCGCAGCAGATGCTCGACGTCCTGGAGGACTAGCGGCTACTCGACACCGATGAGCAGCAGGGCGCCTTGGCGTCCGCCCCGGTAGACCACCGTGTCGACGCCGAGGTGTCCCTCACGCACGCGTGCTTCGAGGTGGTCGGCGATGGACTCGGGTGCCTCGTCGCCGAGGACGAGGGTGACGAGTTCGCCGCCCGCCGAGAGCATGCGGTCCAGGACGGTCTCGGCGGCGGCGGTGACATCCGAGCCGATGACGGACACGTCGCCGTCGATGAGGCCGAGGACGTCGCCGGCCTGGCAGATGCCGGCCATGGTCCAGGACTGGCGCTCGGCGACGGCGACCTCGGCGTAGCGGGTCGCGCCGGCCGCCGAGGTCATCGACACGACGTCCTCGTCGAAGCGGCGCTCGGGCTCGTGCACGGCGAGCGCCGCGATGCCCTGGACGGCGGAGCGGGTCGGGATGAGGGCGACGCGGATGCCCTCCGCGCGGGCCTGCTCGGCCGCTGCGGCGGCGGTGTGGCGCAGGTCGGCGTCGTTGGGCAGCAGGACGACCTCGCGCGCGTGGGCCCGTCGTACGGCTTCGACCATCTCCCCGCTGGCGGGCGGCTCTCCGGGACGCGCGAGCACGGTGGTCGCGCCGGCCTCCATGTACAGCCCTGCCAGTCCCTCGCCGGGCACGACGGCGACGACGGCCCGCTGCACCCGCTCCCGCGGCGGCCACTCACCGCCCCGCGTGTGCACGTCCCCGAGCCCGAAGTGCGTGATCCGGATCCGGTACGGCCGCCCGGCCTCGACTCCCGCCTCCACCGCGGCGCCCGCGTCGTCGACGTGCACATGGACGTTCCACAGCCCGTCGCCGCCCACCACGACGAGCGAGTCCCCGAGACCGTCGAGCCGCATCCGCAGCCGGTCCACGGCGTCGTCCTCGGCCTCCAGGAGATAGATCACCTCGAAGGCGGGCCCGCCCCGTTCAAGGGGGCTGTCGGCGCACTCGTCGACGTCACCGGGGCCTACCGCCCCCGCCGTATGGGCATCGGCCCGAGCCGCTGAGCCCGAGTCGAAGGCCGCCTCGCCCCCGCCGAGGGACAGGGAGCCTCCGCGCGGATCGCCGTAGCCCGCAGAAGTGCCATCGCCAGGTGCCGCGACACCGTCGGCCGTCTCCGCGCCACCGGCGTCCACGCGCGCGTGGACAGTCCCTGAGCCCTCGTGGCCCACCCGCGCGAGCCGCCCGGGGACCGCCCCCGGCGCCTCCCCCGTGAACGTCTCCACCAACGCCCCGAGCACCACCACCAGTCCCCGTCCCCCGGCGTCGACCACCCCGGCGCGCTCCAGCACGGGCAGCTGGCCCGGAGTCGCCGCGAGAGCCTCCCGTGCCCCCTCGTAGGCGGCCCGCGCGACCACCCCGCAGCCGCCGTCGGTCGTCTCGGCCGCGTCGGCCGCCGCCGAGGCGACCGAGAGGACCGTTCCCTCGACGGGGTGAGCCACGGCCTGGCGGGCGGAGTCGGCGGCGTGCCGGAAGGCGAGCCGCAGGCCGGCCCCGTCGGTGTGAACCGTCTCACTGTCGGCGGCGAGCACCTGGGCCATGCCGCGCAGCAGCTGCGCGAGGATCGTGCCGGAGTTGCCCCGGGCGCCTATGAGGGCGCCGTGCGCCATCGCGCGCGCCGCGTCGGCCGGCGACGGCTTCCCAGCACCCCGCGCGCCGCTCAGGTGGCGTCCGGGTCCGACCTCGTGGCCCTCGAACACGGCCTCGACGGCCGCGACGGCGGACTCCATGGTCAGGTACAGGTTCGTGCCGGTGTCCCCGTCGGCGACGGGGTAGACATTGATCGCGTCGATCTCCTCGCGCGCCCGCCCCAGCGCCGTCAGCGCGAGGCCGCACCAGGTGCGTACCGCGAGAGCATCGAAGAATGTCTGCGGCACCTGCGCCACCTGCGCCTCCCTGAGCTGCCCGGATGTGGACGCAGCGTAGACCCCGGAGAGGTGTCCGCCGGAAGAGGGCCTGGAGCAGGCCCATGACCAGCCATGGTAGTTTCGTTCTACTGGCGCAGTCGTTGTATGCTGCTCCGGTTGCCCGATCCTGATCGGGCCATTTCCCCCGGCAGCGCCACTCAGATCTCTGATCCTACGATCTCGATCCCGGCACGCCGGGATCTATCCGTAAGTGCATCTGAAGTCTTTGGAGTGACCCGTGGCTGCCAACTGCGACGTCTGCGGCAAGGGGCCGGGCTTCGGCAACAACATCTCGCACTCGCACCGCCGTACGTCCCGTCGCTGGAACCCGAACATCCAGCGCGTCCGTACCGTGGTCAGCGGGACGCCGAAGCGCGTGAACGCTTGCACCTCGTGCATCAAGGCCGGCAAGGTCTCGCGCTGACGCACAGTTAAGCGCGCGGCCACTGCTGGTTCGCTGTAAGTAGCCGGTCCACCGTCAGGTGGGTCGGCTTCTTGCTGTGCCCGAGAAGCGCCCGACGGGCAGAAGGCCACGGCCGTCAGGCGGAGGCAGTGCCCGGCCCTGCCGGAGACCTGAGGGCCCACCCGTGATCCACGGGCCCGATGCCCCCGCCCAGCGCGAACCCGCTCCGGATCGCCCCGGTGACGTACTCCTTGGCCGCCGCCACCGCCTCCGGCACCGACTGCCCCTTGGCGAGGTGCGAGGCGATCGCCGAGGCGAGCGTGCAGCCCGTGCCGTGCGTGTGCCGGTTGTCGTAGCGGGGCGAGCGCAGCCAGTGCTCCTGCGAGCCGTCGGTGAGCAGATCGACGGCGTCGCCGGTGAGATGGCCGCCCTTGATGAGGGCCCACTTCGGCCCGTACGACAGGACGGCGGCCGCGGCCCGGCGCAGGTCCTCCTCGGTCTCCACCCGCACGCCGGTGAGTTGCGCCACCTCGTCGAGGTTCGGTGTCGCCACCGTGGCCACCGGCAGCAGCTTCGTGCGTACGGAGTCCAGCGCGGACGCGGCCAGCAGCGAGTCGCCGTGCTTGGAGATGCCGACCGGGTCGACGACGGCCGGGGCGTCCGTGCCGCCGATCAATTCGGCCACCGCCTCGACGAGTTCCGCCGAGGCCAGCATGCCGGTCTTCACGGCCTGTACGCCGATGTCGTCGACGACACTGCGGTACTGGGCCCGCACGGCCGCCACCGGCAGCTCCCAAGCCCCCTGCACGCCGAGGGAGTTCTGCGCGGTGACGGCCGTGACGACGCTCATGCCGTGCACGCCGAGCGCGAGCATCGTCTTCAGGTCGGCCTGGATCCCGGCGCCTCCGCCGGAGTCGGAGCCCGCGACCGTCAGCACCCTCGGCGGTGCGCTCACGACTCGATGTCCCCGAAGTGGTCCCAGCCGCCCTTGCTGGTCCAAGGCGCCCCGTCGACGGTCACCTGGGGCAGCGCCGAGGGGTTGAGGACCTCGCCGATGACCTTCCAGCGGGCCGGCAGCTTCACGTCCGGCGGGAAGGTCGCCACGATCGCGTGGTCCTCTCCCCCGGTGAGCACCCACTGCATGGGGTCGACGCCGACGGCCTGCCCGATGTCGTTCATCTGGGACGGGATGTCGATCGCGCCGGAACGGATGTCGATACGGACCTTGCTGGCCTCGGCGATGTGCCCGAGGTCGGCGATCAGCCCGTCGCTCACGTCGCACATCGCGGTCGCGCCGAGCCCGGCTGCCGCGGGGCCCGCGTGGTACGGCGGTTCGGGGCGCCGGTGCGCCTCCACGAAGGCGCGCGGCGAGCGGAAGCCGCGGGAGAGCACCGCGAACCCGGCCGCGGACCAGCCCAGCCAGCCGGTCACCGCGACGAGGTCGCCGGGCTGTGCGCCGCCGCGCGTCACGGGCTCCTGGTTGCGCAGATCGCCGAGCGCGGTGATGGAGACCATGATCGTGTCTCCTCGTACGACATCCCCGCCCACGACCGACGCGCCCGCCACCTGGCACTCGTCCCGCAGCCCGTCCATCAGCTCGCTCGCCCAGGTGACCGGGAGTTCGGCCGGTACGACCAGACCGAGCAGGAGAGCCGTCGGTACGGCGCCCATGGCGGCGATGTCCGCGAGGTTCTGTGCGGCGGCCTTGCGGCCCACGTCGTAGGCCGTGGACCAGTCGCGGCGGAAGTGCCGTCCCTCGAGGAGGATGTCGGTGCTGGCCACGACCCGGCGGTCGGGAGCGGCCACCACCGCGGCGTCGTCGCCGGGGCCGACCCGGACCGCCGGGGTGGTGGTGAGACGGGAGGTGAGCTCCCTGATGAGCCCGAACTCCCCGAGCTCACCAACAGTGCCCTTCATTGCCCTTTCGCCCCTTCTGTCCCTTGTTGTGCCCGGTCGCGCGTGACCAGTGTCCTCGATACGGTCGAAGAGACCGTCAACTTCTGTCATTGCCTGCCCCCGGCGCGGAGGCCGCCTGCCCCGCAGGTCTCCCCGCGGCGAGCGGCGACGCGATACCGTGGCGTTCCTTTTCCCCACATGATCCTCGTGGCCGCCCTGGAGGTTCCGTGGTACAGGCGTACATCCTGATCCAGACGGAGGTCGGCAAAGCGTCGACCGTCGCCGAGACGATCAGCAAGATTCCTGGGGTGATCCAGGCCGAGGACGTGACAGGACCCTATGACGTGATCGTGCGGGCGCAGGCCGACACCGTGGACGACCTGGGCCGCTTGGTGGTCGCGAAGGTCCAGCAAGTGGACGGCATCACTCGCACCCTGACCTGCCCGGTCGTCCATCTGTAGCCCCCGTCTACCCTTGGCCGGTGAACTTCTTCCGTCATCGGCACCGCACTGTCCTCGGGCTGCCCGCCCTGGCCCTGCTGATCGTCACCACAGGGTGCTCCTCAGCAGACGACAGTGACTCGGTGACGGTTCCCAGCCCCACGGCGAAGGTCGCGAAGCTGTGCCGAAACCTGGACAGTGTCCTGCCGGACAAGGTCGACGGTCTCGACCGGCATGATCCCGAGCCCGCGTCCGCGCTGACGGCGGGCTGGGGAAGCCCGGCGATCATACTGCGCTGCGGTGTCGTCCGGCCGCCGAAGATGGTCGACCCCAAGGTCGCGACCGGAAGCGACCCCAAGGCGATAGCGGGCGAGGTGAACGGCGTCGAGTGGCTCATGGAGAAGCAGGACGACGGATCGACCCGCTTCACCACGGCCAACCGCCAGGCGTACGTCGAGGTGACGGTGCCCGAGGGGCGGAACACCGCGGGGATGCTGACCGACATGGCTTCGTCGGTCAAGAAAGCGATCCCCTTCGGGAAGTGAGCCCCACGGCTTCCCGGAGGGGCTGCTAACGCAGGCCCGTGGAACGCCGGAGCGCCGCCTGGATCAGGAGGTCCACCAGCTCCGGGTAGCTGATCCCGGTCGCCTGCCACATCTGCGGGTACATCGAGATCGGGGTGAAGCCCGGCATCGTGTTGATCTCGTTGATGACGAACTCCCCGTCCTCCGTGAGGAAGAAGTCCGCGCGCACCAGGCCCTCGCAGGACGCCGCGTCGAAGGCCGCCACGGCGAGGCGCTGGACCTCCGCCGTCTCCTCGGGGGTCAGCGGGGCCGGGACGATGCCCGGGGTGGAGTCGATGTACTTGGCCTCGAAGTCGTAGTACGCGTGCGCGTCCGGCGGCGGGATCTCCGCGGGGACCGAGGCCCGCGGGCCATCCTCGAACTCCAGGACACCGCACTCGATCTCACGGCCGCGCAGCGCCGCCTCGACGAGGATCTTCGGGTCGTGCCGCTGGGCCTCGGCGATCGCCTCGTCCAGCCCGGACAGGTCGTCGACCTTGGTGATGCCGATCGACGAACCCGCACGCGCGGGCTTCACGAACAGCGGCCAGCCGTGCTCGCCGGCCAGGTCGACGATCTTCTTGCGGGCGGCCGACTCGTCCTGCTCCCACTCACGGGGCCGAATCACCACGTACGGGCCGACCTTGAGCCCGAAGGAGGTGAACACCCGCTTCATGTACTCCTTGTCCTGGCCGACGGCCGAGGCGAGCACGCCCGAGCCGACGTACGGGACACCGGAGAGCTCGAGCAGGCCCTGGAGGGTGCCGTCCTCGCCGTAGGGGCCGTGCAGGACGGGGAAGACGACGTCGACCTCGCCGAGTGCCTTGGGCACCGATCCCGGCTCGCTGTAGACGACTTCACGGTTCGCGGGGTCGACGGGGAGCACCACGCCGCCCTCCGGCGACTCGGCGAGCTCCTCGATGTCCGGCGTACGGCGGTCGGTGATCGCCATGCGTTCCGGTTCGTCGGCGATGAGGGCCCAACGCCCGTCCCTGGTGATGCCGATCGGCAGGACCTCGTACTTGGTCCGGTCGATGGCCTTGAGGACGGCGCCGCCGGTGACCACGGAGATCCCGTGTTCGGAGCTGCGCCCGCCGGACACGACGGCCACGCGCGGCTTGCGAGGCGGCTGCTCGGGGCTCTGGGAGAGGTTCTCGGTGCTCATATCGCGTTGAGAGTACCCGTTGGTAGAGCCCCGATACAGCGTGACTCAGGGGGCGTCGCTCAGCGTCGTTCGGGCTTCGCGCTGCGCGACATCAGCTCCTTGACGGCGACCACCGGAGGCTTGCCCTCGTGCACGATGGCGACGACCGTCTCGGTGATCGGCATGTCGACGCCATGCCTGCGCGCCAGATCCAGCACGGACTCACAGGACTTGACGCCCTCGGCGGTCTGCTTGGTGACCGCGATGGTCTCCTGCAGGGTCATGCCCTTGCCGAGGTTGGTGCCGAAGGTGTGGTTGCGGGACAGCGGCGAGGAGCAGGTCGCCACCAGGTCGCCCAGACCGGCGAGTCCGGAGAACGTCAGCGGGTCGGCGCCCATCGCCAGCCCCAGGCGCATCGTCTCGGCGAGACCGCGCGTGATGAGCGAGCCCTTGGTGTTGTCGCCGAGCCCCATGCCGTCCGCGATGCCGACGGCGAGCCCGATGACGTTCTTGACGGCACCGCCCAGCTCGCAACCGACCACGTCCGTCTCGGTGTACGGCCTGAAGTACGGCGTGTGGCAGGCCGACTGGAGCCGCCGGGCCACCGTCTCGTCCGCGCACGCGACCACCGCGGCGGCCGGCATGCGGGCCGCGATCTCGCGGGCGAGGTTGGGTCCGGTGACTACGGCGATGCGGTTCGGGCCGACCTTGGCGACATCCTCGATGACCTCGCTCATCCGCATGGCGGAGCCGAGTTCGACGCCCTTCATGAGGGAGACGAGGACCGTGTCGGGCGCGAGCAGCGGCACCCACTCGGCGAGGTTGCCGCGCAACGTCTGTGAGGGGACGGCGAGTACGGTGAAGTCGGCGTCGCGCGCGGCCTCGGCGGCGTCCGTCGTCGCCCGTAGATTTTCCGGGAGTTCGACGCCGGGCAGGTAGTCCGGGTTGGTGTGCGTGGAGTTGACCGCTTCCGCGAGTTCGGCGCGGCGGCCCCACAGGGTGACCTCGCAGCCCGCGTCGGCCAGCACCATGCCGAAGGCGGTGCCCCACGATCCGGTGCCGAAGACGGCCGCCTTGACCGGCTTGCTCACGTGCTCTGCCCCTCTTCCTGCTCGACCTTCGGCTGAGTCTGCGCGGAGGTGCTGCGCCGCTGCTCGATCCGCTCCTGGCGCGGGTCGTAGGGTGACTCGGGCGCCCTCTCGCCGCGGATCTCCTCCAGTTGGCGGGTGACCGCGGCCATGATGACCTCGGTCGCCTCCTTCAGGAGTTCCGGGCTCATCTCCTTGTCGTAGAAGCGCGAGAGGTCCACGGGGGGACCCGCGAGGACGTGCGAGGTCTTGCGGGGACGGAGGTTGAGCTTCTTGGCGTACGGCGGCAGCAGTTCGTTGGCGCCCCACTGCGCGACCGGGATCACCGGGCACTTGGTCTGCAGGGCCACGCGCGCGGCGCCGGTCTTGCCGGTCATGGGCCACTGGGCGGGGTCCCGGGTGATGGTGCCCTCGGGATAGAAGGCCACGCACTCACCGCGTTCCACGGCATCGATCGCGGCCCGGAAGGCGCTCAGCGCGTCGGTGGTCTCGCGATAGACGGGGATCTGTCCGGTGCCGCGCATGAAGGCACCGATGAAACCCTTCTTGAAAAGACCGCTCTTCGCGAGGAATCGCGGAACGCGGCCGGTGTTGTACTGAAAGTGTGCGTAGGCGAAGGGATCGACGTGCGAATTGTGGTTCACCGCGGTGATAAATCCGCCGTCGGCCGGAATGTTCTCCATTCCGCGCCAGTCCCGGTTGATCAGAACCACCAGAGGCGGTTTGGCGATCACCGCTGCGAGGCGGTACCAGAAGCCGATTCTGCGGCGGGGCACGCGGACACCTTCCTCTAGGGCCTGAGGGCCGGACAAGTGTCGCCCCAGGCCGCCCGTCTGTCGAGAACACCGTACGCCTAGCGGCGACGGCCGCCAGATGGCCCAGGTGACGGCTGAGTGACAATGCTCGCGACAAGAGAGGGACGGAACGCCCGTGCAGTGGATCTTGGTCATACCCCTGAAGCCCCTGGCGCGCGCCAAGAGCAGGCTCTCGGACACCGCCACCGACGAGTTGCGTCCGGGCCTGGCTCTCGCCTTCGCCCAGGACACGGTGGCAGCCGCGCTGGCCAGCCCTGCCGTCGGGGATGTGGCGGTCGTCACGGACGACGCCCTGGCGACGCGGGAGCTGATCGCCCTGGGCGCCCGGGTCATCCCCGACGAGCCGCGCGCGGGCCTGAACGCGGCGTTGGCGCACGGGGCCGCGACCGTACGCGCTCGGCACCCCGAAAGCGCCGTGGCAGCCCTGAATGCCGATCTGCCGGCACTGCGCCCGCTGGAATTGGCCCGGGTACTGGATGCGGCCGCCGAATTCCCCCGTGCTTTTCTCCCGGATGCGGCAGCAATCGGTACGACACTGCTGGCCGCGGGGAAGGGCCACGAATTGCGTCCCGCTTTCGGCACTGATTCCAGGGCCCGCCATCGCGCGTCAGGGGCGGTGGAGCTGTGTCTCACCGAGGTGGATTCCGTACGCCAGGACGTGGACACCGGCGAGGACCTGCGTGTGGCACTGACGCTGGGAGTGGGGCCGCGGACGGCGACTGTGTCGGCGGGGCTGTTGATTCCCGACCTCTAGGGGCGCGGGGCCGTATCGATATACGGCTCCGCCGCGTGGGCGCGACCAGCCACAACGAGCCCGCACCCGACAACGAACCACTACCCTGACGACCATGCACGCCACCGCTTACACGTACGACGCCGAAACCCGCACCGGCAGCGTGCTGCTGGACGACGGCACCCCCGTCCCCTTCGACGCCCCGGCGTTCGACGCGGGCGGGCTGAGGCTGCTGCGGCCCGGACAGCGGGTGCGGATCGAACTGGAGGGCACGAAGGACACCGCCCGCATCACCCTGGTGACCTTGCAGACCTTCTGAGAAAGCCCTTCCGAACACGCCGCGGGCCGGACTCCGACACGGAGTCCGGCCCGGCGCGTGAGTACCCCTGTGCCCCTACCTCTTGCGGGCGGTGGTCTTCTTGGCGGTGGTCGTGCGAGCCGTCGACTTCTTGGCGGGGGCCTTCTTGGCCGTCGCCTTCTTCGCCGGGGCCTTCTTGGCCGTCGCCTTCTTGGCGGCGGTCTTCTTCGCAGCGGTGGTCTTGGCGGCGCCCGTGGTCTTCTTGGCCGTCGTCTTCTTCGCCGTGGCCTTCTTCGCGGTCGCCGTGGTCTTCTTGGCGGCCGTCTTCTTCGCCGTGGTCTTCTTCGCGGCGGCCGTCGCCTTCTTCGCCGGGGCGGCCTTCTTCGCGGCGGCCTTCTTGACCGTCGCCGAAGCCCCGCCGGTCAGGCTGCCCTTGGGCGCCTTCTTGACCGCGACGTCGTTCTTCGGGAGCTTCTTCGTGCCGCTCACCAGGTCCTTGAAGCCCTGGCCCGCACGGAAGCGCGGAACGGAGGTCTTCTTGACCCGAACCCGCTCGCCCGTCTGGGGGTTGCGGGCGTAACGAGCCGGGCGGTCGACCTTCTCGAACGAACCGAAGCCGGTGACCGAGACCCGGTCCCCCGCCACGGTCGCGCGGACGATGGCGTCCAGGACCGCGTCGACCGCGTCGGCGGCCTGCTGACGGCCACCAACCTTGTCGGCAATCGCTTCTACGAGCTGCGCCTTGTTCACGTCTTCCCCTTCGGAGACATTGCCCGAACGAAACTGTTCAGGCTTTTTCGCACGTTAGGCAGATATATACCGCAAATCAAACACGAAACGGGCTTATCACCCTTGTGCCGCAACGGGTTCGACTGTCTCGGACTTGTTCAGCGTTCCTCTTCGGGGAATCGACCCGCGTCGAGGTCCGCCGTGAAGGCCTCCAGACGCCTTGCCGCATCGGCGAGATCGTGCTTGGCCGCGGCCGTAATGACCAGCAGCTTCCGGGTCAGCGCCATCCGTACGCCCTCCGGGACTTGCAGTGCACGCACTCTTGTGTGCGCTTCCTTGAGTTGGTCCGCGACTGCCGCATAGAGCTTGAGTTGGCCGTCGTGTTCCATGCACAGATTGTGCCATCTGGGGCGAGTTGTCGCCTGCTCAGGGTGCAACTGCCGCCTCAAACGGCCTTCCGGGCGCTTGCGGAAGCCGCGGCTGTACAAGTCGCGTACCCCGACAACACCCCTCCTAACGTGGGAAGTTGAGGACAGTCACGAGCGCGTGCAGGGCCGTTCGGGTGCGGACACAGCCGTACCCCCGATCGGGCTGATCGGGGGTACGGCGGGGGTGTTGCGGTGGCCGAAAGTCGACCTGTTGGACGGCTCCGGATCAGACCTCGATCGTCCGCGGCTTGTACGAGGGCCGCTTGGCCTCGTAGGTGGCGATGTCTTCCTCGTTCTGGAGGGTGATGGAGATGTCGTCCAGCCCGTTCAGCAGCCGCCAGCGGGAGTTCTCGTCCAGCTCGAAGCTCGCGGTGATGCCCTCGGCGCGCACCTCGCGGGCCTCCAGGTCGACCGTGACCTCGGTCTGGGGGTCGTTCTCCGTGAGCTCCTGGAGCGCATCCACGATCTTCTGCTCCAGAACCACCGTGAGCAGGCCGTTCTTGAGCGAGTTGCCGCGGAAGATGTCGGCGAACCGGGAGGAGATGACGGCCTTGAAGCCGTAGTTCTGCAGCGCCCACACGGCGTGCTCACGGGAGGAGCCGGTGCCGAAGTCGGGGCCGGCGACCAGAACGGTCGCGCCCTCGCGCTCGGGCTGGTTGAGGATGAATTTCTCGTCCTTGCGCCAGGCCTCGAACAGACCGTCCTCGAACCCGTCCCTGGTCACCTTCTTGAGCCAGTGAGCAGGGATGATCTGGTCGGTGTCGACGTTGGAGCGGCGCAGCGGGACGGCCCGGCCGGTGTGCGTGGTGAATGCTTCCATGACTCTCAGACTCCAGCGGGCACAGGGGCGTCGGACAGGTCGGCGGGCGAGGCCAGGTGGCCCAGCACGGCGGTCGCGGCGGCGACCTGCGGCGAGACCAGGTGCGTACGGCCACCCTTGCCCTGCCGGCCCTCGAAGTTGCGGTTGGAGGTGGACGCTGAGCGCTCACCCGGGGCCAGCTGGTCCGGGTTCATGCCCAGACACATCGAGCAGCCCGCGTGCCGCCATTCGGCGCCGGCGTCCTTGAAGACGACGTCCAGGCCCTCGGAGACGGCCTGCAGACCGACCCGCGCGGAGCCGGGGACGACCAGCATCCGTACGCCGTCGGCGACTTTGCGGCCCTTGACGAGCTCGGCGGCGGCGCGCAGGTCCTCGATGCGGCCGTTGGTGCACGAACCTACGAAGACGGTGTCCACCTTGATGGAGCGCAGCGGCTGTCCGGCCTCCAACCCCATGTATTCCAGGGCCTTTTCGGCGGCGTGGCGCTCCGAAGCGTCTTCGTACGAAGCAGGATCGGGGACGTCCGCCGAAAGCGGCGCGCCCTGGCCGGGGTTGGTGCCCCAGGTGACGAACGGCGACAGCTCGTCGGCCTTGATGACGACCTCGGCGTCGAACTCCGCGTCCTCGTCCGACTTCAGCGTCTTCCAGTACGCGACGGCCGCGTCCCAGTCCTCGCCCTTGGGGGCGTGCACACGGCCCTCGAGGTAGTCGAAGGTGGTCTGGTCGGGGGCGATCATGCCCGCGCGGGCGCCGGCCTCGATCGACATGTTGCAGATGGTCATCCGGGCCTCCATCGAGAGCTTCTCGATGGCGGAGCCGCGGTACTCCAGGACATAGCCCTGGCCGCCGCCGGTGCCGATCCGCGCGATGATCGCCAGGATCAGGTCCTTGGCGGTGACGCCGTCGGGCAGTTCGCCGTCGACCGTGATGGCCATGGTCTTCGGGCGGACCAGCGGCAGCGTCTGGGTGGCCAGCACATGCTCCACCTGGGAGGTGCCGATGCCGAACGCCAGACCGCCGAAGGCGCCGTGCGTGGAGGTGTGGGAGTCGCCGCAGACGACCGTCATGCCGGGCTGGGTCAGACCCAGCTGCGGGCCCACGACGTGGACGACACCCTGCTCGACGTCGCCCAGCGAGTGCAGGCGCACACCGAAATCGGCGGCGTTCTTGCGCAGCGTCTCCAGCTGGACCCGGGAGACCGGGTCGGCGATGGGCTTGTCGATGTCGAGGGTCGGGGTGTTGTGATCCTCGGTGGCGATGGTCAGGTCGAGCCTGCGCACCGGGCGACCGCTCTTGCGAAGGCCGTCGAAGGCCTGCGGGCTGGTCACTTCGTGCAGCAGGTGCAGATCGATGAAGAGGAGGTCGGGCTCGCCCTCGGCGCGCCGGACGACATGGTCGTCCCAGACCTTCTCCGCGAGTGTCCTACCCATCGCTTTCCCTCCGGCCGGCAAATGGTGCGCCGGCCCAACTAGAGATCTTCAGGAAGCGGCGCCCGCACCCCCTGGTTTCCCGGGCAGCCGCCACCAGGCCCGTTGGTCCGCGGGCCGCTGTGTATCCAAGGGTTGCGCGTCTCACGAAAAAAGGAACTTGCGTTTCACAGAGTGAGACGTGAGTATCGTTTCATGGACAACAGTAGCGGCGTCGGCGTTCTGGACAAGGCAGCCCTTGTCCTCAGCGCCCTGGAGTCCGGTCCGGCCACCCTCGCAGGTCTTGTGGCGGCCACCGGACTGGCACGACCCACGGCCCACCGGCTGGCCGTGGCCTTGGAACACCACCGTATGGTGGCGCGCGACATGCAGGGTCGTTTCATTCTCGGCCCCCGGCTGGCGGAGCTGGCCGCGGCCGCGGGCGAGGACCGCCTTCTCGCCACCGCGGGCCCGGTGCTCACGCATCTCCGTGACATCACGGGCGAGAGCGCGCAGCTCTACCGCCGCCAGGGCGACATGCGCATCTGCGTCGCCGCGGCCGAGCGGCTGTCCGGACTTCGGGACACCGTCCCGGTCGGCTCGACGCTCACGATGAAGGCCGGCTCCTCGGCCCAGATCCTGATGGCCTGGGAGGAGCCCGAGCGCCTCCACCGCGGCCTGCAGGGCGCCCGTTTCACGGCCACCGCACTCTCCGGCGTACGACGCCGAGGCTGGGCCCAGTCCATCGGTGAGCGCGAGCCGGGCGTGGCGTCCGTCTCCGCGCCCGTACGCGGTCCCTCCAACCGTGTCGTGGCCGCCGTCTCGGTCTCCGGCCCCATCGAGCGCCTGACGCGCCACCCGGGCCGTATGCACGCCCAGGCGGTCATCGACGCCGCCGCCCGCCTCTCCGAGGCCCTGCGCCGCACCGGCTGACGAACCCGGGACACCACAGCGGGAAGGACCTGCCCCAACGCCGCGGCAAGCCCTCCCCGTCCCCCGATCCCCCGTCACTTGGCCTCTTCAGCCACCTTCGCCTTCGCCGACCGGTGCGCGAAGCGGTCCTTGCCGGTACGCCCCCGCCGCTCCAGCGGCACCTGGCCGTGTGCCGCCGCGAGTCCGAAGGCAGGCATGTCGGCGTAGATCGACTCGTACGATCCCTCGGGCACGACATAGGTCTCGTGCCACAGCCCGACGTGCTGCCTGGCCTTCCCCGCCTTCTCCTTGCGGTTGATGATCGCCCACGCCCGGCGGTGGAACATGTCCGGTGCCTGCGCGTAGGCGTAGAGCTTCTCCTTGGACTCCCAGTACTGGACGACGTAGTACGTCCGCGGGTTGGCCGTCAGCAGGACATGGCTGAGCAGTCCCCGCTCGGGCGCCCTCCCCAGCTCGCGCAGCATCCGCGGCATGGCCAGGAGCACCGGGAACCAGTGGTGCACGGCCCAGAAGTGGTTGATGCGCATGCCGATCAGCAGGACGACCACATCGCCCTCGGTGTCGGCGGTGGTGCGACCCGGTACCGGCTTGGCGAACATGACGAGCCCCCGTTTTCCCCTGTCGGATAGCGGCACTATCCTCCTGAGTGATGCTTGGATAGTGACACTCGCCAATGAAGGGCGCAAGACATGCGGCTGGCCGAACTGAGCGAGCGCAGTGGGGTGTCCACGGCGACGATCAAGTACTACCTGCGCGAAGGGCTGTTGGCCCCCGGCAGCCAGATCAACACGACGACGGCCGAGTACGACGAGGAGCACCTGCGCCGGCTGAAGCTGATCCGCGCGATGATCCAGGTCGGCCGGGTGCCGGTGGCCACGGTCCGGGAGGTGCTGGGGCATGTCGACGACGAGTCGCTGCCCCGCGCGATGCGGCTGGGCGCGGCGGTGTGGGCCATGCCGCAGGTGCCGGAGCCGGCCGCGGACGACGAGTTCGTGCAGGGCGCGCGGGTCGCGATGGAGGAGCTGCTCCGGACGCTGGGGTGGTCCAACGCCCAGGCCATGACGACGATCTCGCCCTCTTTCCGCTCCCTCGTGGTGGCGACGGCCGCCCTGCGCCGCCTCGGCTACGACTGGGACCCCGAAACTCTCGTGCCCTACGCCCGGCTCATGCACCAAGTGGCCGAACTGGACATGGAGTTCATGGAGTCGCATGTCTCGGAGGCCGAGAAGGCGGAGGTCGCGGTGCTGGGTGTGGTGCTCGTCGAGCCGATGCTCCAGGCGCTGCACCGGCTGGCGCAGGAGGAGGAGTCGACGCGGAGGTACGGCTACGAGTAGGGCGCCGGGAACGGCGAAGGCCCCCCACCGAAGTGGAGGGCCTTCACTCTGCGTACCCCCGACCGGATTCGAACCGGCGCTACCGCCTTGAGAGGGCGGCGTGCTAGGCCGCTACACAACGGGGGCCCTAGCGATCCTGCGTTTCCGCAGTTCCGAGCTGGTCTACCTGGACTCGAACCAAGAATGACGGTACCAGAAACCGTAGTGTTGCCAATTACACCATAGACCAATATGGTTTAAAGCTTTTCGTACCCCCGACCGGATTCGAACCGGCGCTACCGCCTTGAGAGGGCGGCGTGCTAGGCCGCTACACAACGGGGGCCCTAGCGATCCTGCATCGAGATCGGCGGGAGCTACCCTGACCATCCTCGCGGGAAGGATCTGTACCCCCGACCGGATTCGAACCGGCGCTACTGCCTTGAGAGGGCAGCGTGCTAGGCCGCTACACAACGGGGGCTTTGCGGAATCGATCTCCGCCTGCAGATGAGCTCTGCGAGCTGGCCTACCTGGACTCGAACCAAGACTAACTGAACCAGAATCAGTCGTGCTGCCAATTACACCATAGGCCACTGGAACGCAAGCCCCGAAGGGGATCTTGTTCTAGTTTGCTCCGTCGGTCCCGGCCCTTTCGGCCCGCTCTCCGGCGGCGCAGGAAGAACATTACCCGAAGGTGGACGGGGCTCCAAAACGGGTATCCGCGCCGAGGAGCGCGGGGAGTTCGGCGAGGGTGGCGATCCGGTGGGGGCCCACGGGTGCGGTGCCGGTCGCGTACACACCGTCGCGGTCGATCCAGAAGGAACGCAGGCCGGCCTCGACGGCACCGCGTCCGTCGATCTCCGGATGGTCACCGACGTAGGCCACCTGCTCCGGGGCGAGTTCCAGGGCCTCGCATGCCGCGTGGAAGGCACCGGCCTGCGGCTTGGAGACGCCGAGTTCGGCCGCACAGAGGACGGCCTCGAAGCGGTCGTACACGCCGAGGGCGCGCAGTTTGCGGTCCTGGACGTGGATGCTGGAGTTGGAGAGCACCGCGTGCCGGTGGCTGGCGGCGAGGGCGTCCAAGACGGGCAGGACGTCCGGGAAGAGGGCCCAGACCGTCTCGTAGTGCGCGACGTACCGCTGGAACCAGGCGTCGGCCTCCGCGTCGCTCAGCGCCTCGCCCAGGAAGGCCCGCACCCGGTCCCGGCGCTGTCCCTGGAAGTCGACCTCCCCCGCCGAGAACCGCGCCCACTGGACGTCGGTGATCTCCCGCCAGCTCACGATGGCCTGCTCGGCGCTCTCGTACGCCTCCAACAGCCCCTCGGCCGCGAGGTGCAGGCGCATTCCGGCGCGGTCGGCACCGGTGTAGTCGAAGAGGGTGTCGTCCACGTCCCAGACCACGGCGCGAATGCTCATGATCCGACCGTAACCCGGGAGTTGCCGCCCTGTCCGGGGTACGGCGAAGGGGCGGCACCCGGTGACCCGGTGCCGCCCCTCACGTGCGCGTGCGTCACGCCGTCAGCTTCACCAGGGCCGCGTCGACGCGGGCCAGGGTCGTCTCCTTGCCCAGCACTTCCAGGGACTCGAAGAGGGGCAGGCCGACCGTGCGGCCGGTGACGGCGACCCGGACCGGGGCCTGGGCCTTGCCGAGCTTGAGGCCGTGGGCCTCGCCCGCCGCCAGGACGGCCTCCTTGAGGGACTCGGCGGACGTCCAGTCCGCCGACTCCAGCTTCGCGCGAGCCGTGCGGAGCAGGGCGTCGGAGCCGTCCTTCATCGCCTTGGTCCAGGACGGCTCGTCGAAGACCGGCTCCGCCAGGAACAGGAAGTCGACGTTGTCCGTGATCTCCGAGAGGACCTTCAGACGGGTCTGGGCGTGCGGGGCGATCGCGTGCCACTTCGACTCGTCGAAGTCCTCCGGCGCCCAGGGGGCGAACGGGGCCCGCAGCCAGGGGGCGCAGCGCTCGGTGAAGTCCTTCACGTCCAGCAGGCGGATGTGGTCGCCGTTGATCGACTCGCACTTCTTGAGGTCGAAGCGGGCCGGGTTGGGCTGGACGTCCGCGATGTCGAAGGCCGCGACCATCTCGTCCATCGTGAAGATGTCCTGGTCGGCCGAGAGCGACCAGCCGAGGAGGGAGAGGTAGTTGAGCAGCCCCTCGGGCAGGAAGCCGCGCTCGCGGTACAGGTTGAGCGAGGACTCCGGGTCGCGCTTGGAGAGCTTCTTGTTGCCCTCGCCCATCACGTACGGCAGGTGGCCGAAGGACGGGGTCTGCTTGGCGATGCCCAGCTCGGTCAGCGCCTTGTACAGGGCGATCTGGCGCGGGGTGGAGGAGAGCAGGTCCTCGCCGCGCAGGACGTGGGTGATCTCCATCAGGGCGTCGTCGACCGGGTTCACGAGCGTGTAGAGGGGTGCCCCGTTGGCTCGGACGATCCCGTAGTCCGGCACGTTCTCCGGGGTGAACGTCAGCTCGCCGCGGACCAGGTCCGTGAAGGTGATCGTCTCGTCGGGCATGCGGAAGCGGACGATGGGCGCACGGCCCTGCGCCTTGTACTCCTGGACCTGCGCCTCGGTCAGCTCGCGGCAGTGGCCGTCGTAGCCGGAGGGCTTGCCGGCGGCGCGGGCGGCCTCGCGGCGGGTGTCCAGCTCCTCCTGGGAGCAGTAGCAGCGGTAGGCGTGACCGGCGTCCAGGAGCTTGCCCGCGACCTCCTTGTAGAGGTCCATGCGCTGCGACTGGCGGTACGGCGCGTGCGGGCCGCCGATCTCGGGGCCCTCGTCCCAGTCGAAGCCCAGCCAGCGCATCGAGTCGAGCAGCTGGTCGTAGGACTCCTCGGAGTCACGGGCCGCGTCGGTGTCCTCGATGCGGAAGACGAGCGTGCCCTGGTGGTGCTTGGCGAACGCCCAGTTGAACAGGGCGGTGCGGACCAGGCCCACATGGGGGTTACCGGTGGGCGAGGGGCAGAAACGTACGCGGACGGGTGCGCTAGCCACGCTTGACAACCTTGTTGGTGAGAGTGCCGATGCCTTCGATGGTGACGGCGACCTCGTCGCCGACGGTGAGCGGCCCGACGCCTGCCGGGGTGCCCGTGAGGATCACGTCGCCGGGGAGCAGCGTCATGGCCTCGGAGATGTTGACGATCAGATCCTCGATCGGGTGGATCATCTCGCTGGTGCGGCCGAGCTGGCGCTGTTGGCCGTTGACCGTGAGCTGGATCGTGAGATCGGCGGGGTCGAGGTCCGTCTCCACCCAGGGGCCCAGCGGGCAGGAGGTGTCGAAGCCCTTGGCCCGGGCCCACTGCTTCTCGCGCTTCTGGACGTCGCGGGCGGTGATGTCGTTGGCGCAGGTGTAGCCGAGGATGACGTCCTTGACGCGGTCGCGCGGGACCTCGCGGCACATACGGCCGATGACCACGGCCAGCTCGGCCTCGTGGTGGAGGTCCTCGGAAAAGGACGGGTACTGGATCTCGTCGCCGGAGCCGATCACCGAGGTGGACGGCTTGAAGAAGGCGAACGGGGCGTCGGGCACCTCGTTGCCCAGTTCCCGCGCGTGCTCGGCGTAGTTGCGGCCGTAGGCCACGACCTTGTTGGGGAGCACCGGCGGCAGCAGCCGGACCTTGCTCAGCGGGACCTTCGTACCGGAGAGCTCGAAGTCCGCGAACGGGATGCCCTTGATGATGTCGAGGACGAGCTCGTCAGGCTTGTCGCCCTCGACCGCGCCGAAGGCGACGTTCCCGTCGATGGAGAATCTGGCGATGCGCACGGGATCCTTGCGCCCCTCACTTGAGCCGTCTGGAGTCTGACGCTCCAGGCTAACGCGGCAAAGGGCCGGCGCCTCGCGCATTACGCGGGCGCCCCGACGGTCGTACGAGCGTGATCTACTCGGCGGTGGCGGGGACCGGGACGTCCATCAGGATCGTGCGGCGCGGGTTGGCGGTCTGGGCCGGGAGGTCGACGGAGTGCTCCGGGAGCTCCGGGAGCTCCGGGGTCTGCAGGTCGTCGGCGTCCTCGAGGTGCGCCAGCGTCGTGCGCCGCGGGTTGGCTATGTTGCGGAACATCATCGTCGTCTTCACGGTTGTACGAGACCTTGTCGTCTTAGGGCGCCGGACGGGCGCGGGTTGTCAAAGTGTTACGTCATGTAAAGCGTCAGGCTAAACATGCGATTCCCCTCCGAAGGCGTGAAGACCCCATGATCCGCATGTGAGTTTGCTCACGGGGTGAGACGCAAAGCGGTCAATTCAGGCCTGCAATCCACCCCAACGAAACGGACATTGACCCCCTGAAGCCACCATTCCGCTCCTGATCATGGCGACTGGGACACCCTTGTCCCACAAGGGATCCGTTCGGGTACGTCCACTTTTGAGTGGATCACTTTCTACGTCTCGTAACCCGTCCCTCACGTGGTGTCACGGAAGTCACAGCCTGGCCTACGGCCCTTGTTGGAGATCCTGCACTGTGCTGGAATCTCACGAACCGCCGCAGGAACGAGCCGGCGCACAGGGGGCGCACCGCGCGCCGGGTGGCGGCGAGTAAGGGGGAGCCAGCGCCGGTCACTCACGACCATCGGGGGGCGTAATTCAGGGCGCCCCCCAGTACGCCGACACCGTGTCCTTCCGTTCACGCGGAGGGGTGCCTGGTCCAGAGGTTGCGACGCTAGTGCAGGGACGTTTCAAGAGGGATGGCAGCGCTTCGGCGGAGCCGGAGCCGCACGGCGGGACTGGCCCGAAAGGCGGCTCCGCGCCCCAGCACGCCCAGAACCCGGGCCAGGCGGCCACGTCCGGCGACGGGGGCGAGCGCTCCGGTCGACCCGGCGCGGCGTCCTCCGGACCCGCGAACCCAGCCGCCCCGACGGTGAAGGCGCCGAAGGGCCCGACCGGCCCCGGCTCGCGAATAGCGCTGCGCAACTGGCGTATCTCCACGCGCCTGGTGTCGCTGCTCGCGCTGCCCGTGGTCGCGGCCACCTCGCTGGGCGCCCTGCGCATCAGCGACAACATGGACGACATCCAGCAGCTCGAGAACATGAAGCTGCTGACGGACATGACCAAGCAGGCGACCGCGCTGGCCGACGCGCTCCAGAAGGAACGCGACCTGTCCGCCGGTCCGCTGGCGCACGGCTCCAGCGCGACCGAGTACACGATCAAGGGTCTGCGCGACAAGACGGACCGCGCCCTCGAGGACTTCGTCGACTCCTCTGAGGAGATCGACGCCGAGGGCGGCAGCCTCCAGGGCGTCCGCGACAACGTGGTGCTCCTGGTCAGCAACCTGCGCGGTATCGAGAAGATCCGCAACACCGCGTACGAGCAGAAGGACAACTCCACCCAGACGGTGGAGGCCTACCACCGCCTCGTGACGCAGCTGCTCGACCTCTCGCGCGACATGGCGCAGGCGACCAGCAACCCCGAGATGATCCAGCGCACGCGTGCCCTGGCGGCCTTCTCCGCCGCCAAGGAGTACTCCTCCGTGCAGCGCGCGGTCCTCGCGGCGGCCCTGCCTGCGAACAAGACGACGTTCGGCGACCTCTCCGAGAACGACCGGCTCTACGGCCAGTCGGCTCTCACCAACGAAGAGGCCGACATCAAGAGCTTCCAGGTCATCTACGGCAAGACCAGCGCCGTGGAGCTCATGGATCCCATCAGCGACAACAACTCGACCATCCAGTCCGCCGACACCTACGCCAGCCGTGCCCTGAACGCCCAGGACGGTCTGGAGAACCTGGACAAGCGGTCCTACCAGGACTGGGTGGACGACAGCTCCTCCAAGATCGACCAGATGGGCAAGATCGAGCACACGCTGCTCGAGGAGATGGAGCAGAAGGCCCGCGAGCTGCGCAACGAGTCGGAGCAGGAAGCGATCATCTCCGGTGCGCTGATCCTGCTCGTGCTCGGCATCTCGCTCGTCGGCGCCTTCGTCGTGGCCCGGTCCATGATCCGCTCGCTGCGCCGGCTGGAGGAGACCGCCACCAAGGTCGCCACGGACCGGCTGCCCGAGCTGGTCAAGGCGCTGTCCGAGTCCGACCCGCAGGACGTCGACACGTCCGTGGAGTCGGTCGGTGTGCACTCCCGGGACGAGATCGGCAAGGTGGCCGCGGCCTTCGACGACGTGCACCGCGAGGCGGTCCGCCTCGCCGCCGAGCAGGCCCTTCTCCGGGGCAACGTCAACGCGATGTTCACCAACCTCTCGCGCCGCTCCCAGGGTCTTATCCAGCGCCAGCTGTCGCTGATCTCCGAGCTCGAGTCCCGTGAGGCCGACCCGGACCAGCTGTCCTCGCTGTTCAAGCTGGACCACCTCGCGACCCGTATGCGCCGTAACGGTGAAAACCTTCTGGTTCTCGCCGGTGAAGAGCCCGGCCGCCGCTGGACCCGCCCGGTCCCGCTGGTCGACGTGCTGCGCGCCGCCGCCTCCGAGGTGGAGCAGTACGAGCGCATCGAGCTGGCCTCGGTGCCGACCACCGAAGTCGCCGGCCGCGTGGTCAACGACCTCGTGCACCTCCTCGCCGAGCTGCTCGAGAACGCGACCTCCTTCTCCTCGCCGCAGACCAAGGTCAAGGTCACCGGTCACGCGCTGCCCGACGGCCGCGTGCTGATCGAGATTCACGACACCGGCATCGGCCTCTCCCCCGAGGACCTCGCCGCGATCAACGAGCGGCTCGCCTCGCCGCCCACCGTGGACGTCTCGGTCTCCCGACGCATGGGTCTGTTCGTGGTCGGCCGGCTGTCGCAGCGTCACGGCATCCGCATCCAGCTGCGCCCGTCCGATTCCGGTGGTACGACCGCGCTGGTCATGCTGCCCGTCGATGTCGCCCAGGGCGGCAAGAAGCCGCAGCCCAAGCCCGGTCAGGGTGCCGGTGGCGCCCCGTCCGCCGCACAGGCGGCCGCCGGTGTGGCCGCGGCCCGTCGTGGCCCCGGTCAGCAGGGCGGCTCTCTCGGTGCGGGTGCGGCCTTCGGTGGCGGTGCCCTCGGTGCCGGCGCTCAGCCCGGTGGCCGGCTCAATGCCGGTCAGGGGCCGCGGGCCGCGCTGCCGGGCACGGGCAACAGTGGTCGTCCGGGTGCGCCGGGTGGCGCGCGCGGACCTCAGGCTCCCTCGGCTCCTCCGCAGGGCCGGCCTTCCCCGGCCGGTGCGGGCGCCGGGTTCGGCGGTCAGGCGCCGGGTGCTCCGCAGGGTCTGCAGGCCGCGGGTACCACCGCGCCGCAGGACGCCTTCGGTGGCGGCCGTGGTCCCGTACCGCCGCAGCAGTCCGCTCCCGCGGGCAACTCGGGCAACGAGCAGCAGGGCCGTCGCCGTGGGCGTCAGCTCCCGGGCCGTGGCGGTCCGCGGGCCGAGCTGCCCGGCGGCAACCCGCAGCAGCCCCGGACGCCCAGCTGGAGCGACGAGAACGCGCAGCCGCAGATCTCGCACACCTCGCTCGACACCCCGCGCGGCCATGACGAGCAGGACGCCGCGCAGACGTCCCGTATGCCGCGGATCGACGACCGGCACGGCCCGGGCGCGACCACGGAGATGCCCGCGATCCCCCGGTCCGACAGCCGCCAGGGGCCCGGCGCCACCTCCGAGTTCGCCCGCCCGGACTTCGACGCCCCGCAGAACACCGGTCAGTTCGCCCGCTCCGAGTACGACGCCCCGCAGAACACCGGTCAGTTCGCCCGCTCCGAGTACGACGCCCCGCAGAACACGGGCCAGTTCGCCCGCCCCGGTACCGAGGCTCCGCAGAGCGGCACGGGTTCGTTCGTCCGCCCGGACGTCTTCGGCGCCCCGGGGCAGACCAGCCCCTCGGCGACGGGCCAGTTCACGACTCCGCAGGGGTACGACAACGGCTCCACGGGCCAGTTCCCGATGCCGGGCCAGGACAGCAGCTCCACCGGCCAGCACGCCCTGCCGGGTCACCAGAACCCGCAGCACACCGGCCAGTTCGAGCGACCGCAGACGAACGGCGGACGTGGTCCGGCCGACTTCGGCGCCCCGCGTCCCCCGGTCCCGCCACGTCCGCAGCGTCCCGCCCGTCAGGAGCCCGAGGCGCTGCCTCCGGCGACGAGCGCCGGCGACGGACGGACGCCGCTGTACGACACCCTGGAGACCAACTGGTTCCATGGTCAGCAGGGCGGCCAGCAGGATCAGCAGGGCAGCGCTCCGGCCCCGCAGCAGCCGCAGACTCCCGCGGCACCCCAGTCCCCCGCATCCGCTCCCCAGCGGACCGCGGCCAACGCCTCCTGGCGCAGCTCGCCGAACGACGACCTCGTCCGGCAGGCCGAGCGGGTCAGGCAGCCGGCCGCGGGCGGGGTCACCACCTCCGGCCTCCCGCGCCGGGTGCCCCGGGCGAACCTCGTCCCGGGCACGGCTCAGCAGCAACAGCACCAATCCGGTCCGGCAGTCTCGCGTGCGCCTGATGACGTACGCGGCCGTCTGACCAATCTCCGTCGGGGTATCCAGCAAGGTCGTCAGGCCGGCACCGGCCAGACGGGCAGCTTCCCGAGCCCCACTCACCAGCAGGAGCGTTAGTTGAGCCCGATGAGCCAGGCGGCACAGAACTTGAACTGGTTGATCACCAACTTCGTGGACAACACCCCCGGGGTGTCCCACACCGTCGTCGTGTCCGCCGACGGACTCCTTCTGGCGATGTCCGAGGGTTTCCCGCGTGACCGCGCCGACCAGCTTGCGGCCGTCGCGTCGGGTCTCACCTCGCTGACGGCCGGGGCCTCCCGGATCTTCGAGGGCGGCAACGTGGCACAGACGGTCGTCGAGATGGAGCGGGGTTTCCTGTTCCTGATGTCCGTCTCGGACGGCTCGTCCCTGGCCGTGCTCGCGCACCCCGACTGCGACATCGGCCTGGTGGGCTACGAGATGGCCTTGCTCGTCGACCGCGCGGGGGCGGTCCTCACGCCTGATCTCCGCGCCGAACTACAGGGCAGTCTGCTTCACTGACCGGCCCCGGATCCACCTGTCTCACCAAATCACCGTCCGGCCGCCACAATCCCCCCACCGGCCATGTCAGACGGCTTGACTGACCGACTTGCTGTCCCGTCCGGAGGATTCATGACCCCGCCCACCGCCTCTCATGATCCGTACGCGGAGCCGTACGAGGATGAGGGCGACCAGCCGCTGGTACGTCCGTACGCGATGACCGGCGGCCGGACCCGGCCGCGCTACCAGCTCGCCATTGAGGCCCTGATCAGCACCACGGCCGACCCGGCGGCACTGATGGGCCTGCTCCCCGAGCACCAGCGCATCTGCCACCTGTGCCGTGAGGTGAAGTCGGTGGCCGAGGTGTCGGCGCTGCTCAACATGCCGCTCGGTGTGGCCCGCATTCTCGTCGCGGACCTCGCCGAGGCGGGTCTCGTCGCCATCCACCAGCCGGGCGGCGACGAGAGCACCGGCGCTCCGGACGTGACACTGCTCGAAAGGGTGCTCAGTGGACTTCGCAAGCTCTGACGGAGGCCGGGCGACCACCTCCGCGAAGATCGTGGTGGCCGGCGGCTTCGGCGTCGGCAAGACCACGTTCGTGGGCGCCGTCTCCGAGATCAACCCGCTGCGCACCGAGGCCGTCATGACCTCGGCGAGCGCGGGGATCGACGACCTCACGCACACCGGGGGCAAGACGACCACCACGGTCGCCATGGACTTCGGACGCATCACCCTGGACCAGGACCTGATCCTGTACCTCTTCGGTACGCCGGGCCAGGACCGCTTCTGGTTCATGTGGGACGACCTGGTGCGCGGCGCCATCGGCGCGATCGTGCTGGTGGACACCCGCCGTCTCGCCGACTGCTTCCCCGCGGTCGACTACTTCGAGAACTCGGGTCTCCCCTTCGTCGTCGCGCTCAACGGCTTCGAGGGGCACCAGCCCTACGCACCCGAGGAGGTGCGCGAGGCGCTGCAGATCGGTCCGGACACCCCGATCATCACGACGGACGCCCGCCACCGCTCGGATGCGAAGAGTGCCCTGATCACACTGGTCGAGCACGCTTTGATGGCACGGCTGCGGTAGCACTCAAATCGTCCGTGTCCTACGGAAGTTGTCGTAGACGCCCCGGAGCCGGCTGTGTCCTTTGACACGGTCGGCCCTGGTGTTCATAACGTTTCGGCAGAGGAATCGGGTGGTACGGCCACGCGTCGTTGTCAACCGGTCTCACTGCGCTCACAAAAGCCCCGTCATTTGACGGGGCTCGCTCTTTATGACCGTTTTATCTAGGGCTTACATCACTCGGAATCCTCGCCCTCCCATGTTTGGAGGACCGTAGGCCGACATGCTGGAATGCCTGAACTGCCCAATAGTCAAAGACGTACTCACTAGTCGATGGCGCACTGGGCTCTGAGAGACTGCGGCACAACGTTGGTGCCGACCCCGCCGGAAGGTTGTTGGTCGAGTGAGGCGAAGCAAGAACGGTCCCGAGCCGTCGGCCCGGGGCAACTTCACCCCGCCGCCGCGCGGAGCGGCGCCCGCCCCTGTGCCAGGTTCGGAACCGACGGCAGCGCCGGCTCCGAGCGGCAGCCGTCTCTCCCCGCGCAACTGGCGCGTGCCGACGCGGCTGAACGCGATCCTGCTCATACCCGTGCTGGTCGGCCTCGTCATGGGCGGCTTCCAGGTGAAGAGCTCGATCGACACCTGGCAGCAGGCCGAGGACGCGGAGAAGACCGCACGTCTGGTCCGGGCCGCCCTGACCTACGGCGACGCCCTCTACACCGAGCGCGACTCCACCGCCGCCCCGCTGCTCCAGGGCCTGGGCGAGGACGACAAGACGGTCGTCGCCGCCCGCAAGGCCACTGACACCGCCGCCGACGCCTTCGACGAGGCCGCGCAGAACATGCCGCAGACGGCGGGCCTCCAGCGCCGCCTCGACATCTTCCGCAAGGTCGAGCCGAAGCTCCAGAATCTGCGTGCGACGGCGTACACCGCCAAGCGCACCGGTGTGCAGACCGAAGAGGGCTACGTCGAGGTCGCGCACCCCTTGATGGAGTTCTCCAACGAGCTCGGTCTCGGCACCGGAAACATCACCAGCTACGGCCGTACCGTCTACGCGATCGCGCTGACCAAGGCCTCGCTGTCGCTCGAGCGCTCCATCGGCATGCACCTGCTGATCAAGCCGGGCACCGATCCCAAGAGCTTCGCCTCCCAGCGCACCGCGCTCACCTCGTACGCCTACCTCGAGGGCATCGCCATCGAGGAGTACATCGGTGGTGGCACCGAGGCCGACGCCCAGAAGCTGGACACCCTGCAGAAGCAGGCCCTGGCCGACGGCGCGACGGCGGCCAAGGAAGCCAAGCAGAAGAACTCCGCCTATGTGCCGCCGCCGTCCGACCCGGTCGACATGGTCCGGGCCATCGGCGGTCTGACCTCCACGGACAAGTCCGAGCGTGACGTGCTCGCCACGAAGGGCATCACCGCCGAGAACTGGTGGGCGGTCAACACCCTCAAGTACAACGTCTACCGGACGATCGAGTCCGACATGGCCGACAAGGCCGTGGACGAGGCCGCCAGCATCGCCGACGACGCCCAGCGCGACGCCTTCATCACCGGTGCCGCCGTCGTGGTCGCCCTGCTCGCCGCGTTCATCCTGGCCGGCATGGTGGCCCGCCAGATGTCCCGCTCGATGCGCCAGCTGCGCAACGCCGCCTTCGGTATCGCCGAGCAGCGCCTGCCGATGCTGGTCGACCAGCTCTCCCGCACCGACCCCGGCCGGGTCGACACCCGGGTCACGCCGATCCCGATCACCACGACCGACGAGATCGGCGAAGTCGCCCGCGCCTTCGACCAGGTCCACCGCGAGGCCGTCCGGCTCGCCGCCGAGCAGGCCCTCCTGCGGGGCAACATCAACGCGATCTTCACCAACCTGTCGCGCCGCAACCAGTCCCTGATCGAGGGCCAGCTGACCCTCATCACCGAGCTGGAGAACAACGAGGCCGACCCGGACCAGCTGGAGAACCTCTTCCGCCTGGACCACCTCGCGACCCGTATGCGCCGCAACGGCGAGAACCTCCTGGTCCTCGCCGGCGAGGAGCCCGGCCGCCGCTGGGACCAGCCGGTCCCGCTGGTCGACGTGCTCCGCGCCGCCTCCTCCGAGGTGGAGCAGTACGAGCGCATCGAGCTCTCGGGCGTCCCGGAGGCCGAGATCCACGGCCGCGCCGTGACCGACCTCGTGCACCTGCTCGCCGAGCTCCTGGAGAACGCCACCACGTTCTCCTCCCCGCAGACCAAGGTCCGCGTGACCGCGACCCGTCTCCCCGACGGCCGCGTGATGATCGAGATCCACGACAAGGGCATCGGCCTCACCGCCGAGGACTTCGCGGACATCAACCACAAGCTGGCCAACCCGCCGACCGTGGACGCCGCGATCTCGCAGCGCATGGGTCTGTTCGTGGTCGGCCGGCTGTCCGACCGGCACGGCATCCGCGTCCAGCTGCGTCCCTCGGGCGAGCAGGCCGGTACGACCTCGCTGGTCATGCTGCCGGACGCGATCACCCACGGTGGTGGTGGCGAGCAGCAGCAGCCGTCCCAGGACGAGTTCACCGTCTCGCAGATCATCCCGGAGCAGAGCTTCGGCGGCGAGAACTTCAACAACGGCCTGCCGATGCGCACGGCCGCCGAGCTCGGCTTCGACGACAGCCGCTACACCGAGGTCCCGGACGACATACGCGAGCTGGACCCCGTGGGCCGCTCCCTCATGCGTGAGGAGCGCCGCGCGGCCCTGGAGGCCCAGCACGGCCAGCCGTCCCTGGAGGGCGCGAACCCGTCGTACGCCGACGAGTTCGACGCGCAGCAGGCCGCCTACGAAAACGGCCACGGCGGCTTCCAGCAGCCCTCCGGCTACGAGGAGCAGCAGCAGTCGCCCTACGCCGAGCCGCAGCAGCGCGCCGCGTACGAGGAGCCGCAGCAGGCGTCGTACGACGAGCAGTACTACGCGCCGAACGGCGGTGTGCCGCAGAGCGACGCCTTCTCGCCGAACGGCGGCTACCCCGAGCCCACGTATGCGGAGCCTGCCCAGGCGGACACGTCGGTACCGGAATCCATCCCGGCCTTCGAGGAGCGCCGCTACCAGGACGACTGGCCGCAGCAGGACGGGTACCAGAACGGGTACCAGGGCCAGTACGCTCCCGAAGCGGAACCCGTGCAGGCCGCTGACGTCGGTGAGCGCGACCACGTAGGCTTCGACCGTCCGGGTCCGGCCCCGTCGGCCGCTCACGACCTGACCGAGGCGGGGCTTCCCCGCCGCGGATCCGGCGGGGGCGGAGCGAACGGCACGGCCCGTGCGAACGGAACGAACGGCACGGGCAGCACGACCGACATGTTCGGCTCGCGGCACGTGGCCCAGGAACCGCCGGCCTCCGCACCGGAGAGCAACGGCAACGGTGACTGGCGCTCGGCCAACGACGAGCGCTGGCAGCAGGCTTCGGCGCTCAAGAAGCCCAAGGCGGGCGGGGTCACCTCCTCCGGTCTGCCGAGGCGGGTGCCCAAGGCCAACCTGGTCGAGGGAGCCGCCGAGACCACCCCCCAGGGCGGCCCACAGGTCTCCCGCGCTCCCGAGGACGTCCGGGGCAGGTTGAGCAACCTGCGCCGCGGTGTCGAGCGGGGTCGCAGCGCAAGCAGTGAAACGAACGGTCAGGGCTTCGGTCCTGACAGCACCTACAACCAGGAGCGTTAGTGTGAGCCCGATGAG
Source organism: Streptomyces sp. NBC_00019 (assembly GCF_045041015.1). NCBI lineage: Bacteria > Bacillati > Actinomycetota > Actinomycetes > Kitasatosporales > Streptomycetaceae > Streptomyces > Streptomyces sp. NBC_00019. The sequence goes on along the minus strand of NZ_CP108302.1, from coordinate 7,351,319 downwards.
CCAGGCGGCACAGAACCTGAACTGGTTGATCACCAACTTCGTGGACAACACCCCCGGGGTGTCCCACACGGTGGTGGTCTCCGCCGACGGACTCCTTCTGGCGATGTCCGAGGGTTTTCCGCGTGACCGCGCCGACCAGCTTGCGGCCGTCGCCTCCGGTCTGACCTCACTGACCGCCGGTGCCTCGCGCATCTTCGAGGGCGGCAGCGTGAACCAGACGGTTGTGGAGATGGAGCGGGGATTCCTCTTCATCATGTCCGTCTCCGACGGATCCTCGCTCGCAGTTCTCGCACATCCCGAGGCGGACATCGGTCTCATCGGGTACGAGATGGCACTCCTGGTGGACCGTGCAGGTACGGTCCTGACGCCCGATCTTCGGGCCGAGCTCCAAGGGAGCCTTCTCAACTAACAGACAGACGGTGCGTTTTGGCGTCCCGAGGCCATAAGGTTTCGGGACGCGGCTCCACAGTGATGCGGTGCCCGGCACAGTCGGAGGAGGAGAGAAAGTGGCAACACCCCCAGGCGGTTCATCGTCCGGTAATTGGTCGTACGGCCCTGGCCAGGGTCAGAACGACGGTTCCCAGAACCCGAACCGTTACAACTTCCCCTCCGCACCGAGCCATCGGCAGCCGTACGCGCCCCAGGGCCCCGGGCCCTCGCCGTACGACCAGCCTTCGGCACCGCGTATCCAGCCTGTGCAGCCGCAGCGACGCGCTCCTGAGCCGGCGCCCGCAGGGGCGACGAACAACCCCTTGGTGCGCCCGTACGCCATGACCGGCGGCCGGACGCGCCCGCGCTACCAGCTCGCCATCGAGGCACTGGTGCACACCACCGCGCAGCCGCACCAGATGCAGGGCCAGTTGCCCGAGCATCAGCGGATCTGCAACCTCTGCCGAGAGATCAAGTCGGTAGCCGAAGTCTCGGCTCTGCTCACGATCCCTCTCGGCGTGGCCAGGATCCTCGTCGCCGACTTGGCGGAGGCGGGCCTGGTCGCCATTCATCAGCCCGGCGGCGACGAGAACGCCGGCGGCCAGCCAGACGTGACACTGCTCGAAAGGGTGCTCAGTGGACTTCGCAAGCTCTAGCGGCGGTCCTTCCCGCTCCACCACCTCGGCGAAGATCGTGGTGGCGGGTGGCTTCGGCGTGGGCAAGACCACGTTCGTCGGGGCCGTTTCGGAGATCAACCCGCTGCGCACCGAGGCCGTCATGACGTCCGCTTCCGCGGGCATCGACGACCTCACCCACACCGGTGACAAGACCACCACCACGGTGGCCATGGACTTCGGCCGTATCACCCTGGACCAGGACCTGATCCTGTACCTCTTCGGTACGCCCGGTCAGGACCGCTTCTGGTTCATGTGGGACGACCTGGTGCGCGGCGCCATCGGCGCGATCGTCCTCGTTGACACGAGGCGCCTTGCCGACTGTTTCCCGGCTGTCGACTACTTCGAGAACTCGGGGCTTCCTTTTGTGATCGCCCTGAACGGGTTCGACGGAAACCAGCCGTACAACCCGGACGAGGTCCGGGAGGCGCTGCAGATCGGCCCGGACACCCCGATCATCACGACCGATGCGCGCCACCGTGCGGACGCGAAGTCGGCGCTGATCACTCTCGTGGAGCATGCGTTGATGGCTCGCCTGCGGTAAGTGGTTCTGTTTGCGGCTGCTGGGCTGCCACGGACGGTTGTACGCCGTCTGCGGCAGCCCAGTGGCTTGTCGCGCCCACGCGGCGGAGCCGCACATCGATACAGCCCCGCGCCCCTTCGGGACACGTCTGAGGGCCCCTCTCAATGAGAGGGGCCCTCAGACGTACGACGAGCTCAGTGCCAGCTGTGCGGGGCTCGGAAGCCGCCCTCGCGTTCCAGGCGGCGCCAGCCGGCCTTGGGGTGGGGGCGGTCCGGGGAAGCAGGCTGGGCGGCGGCGCGGGCCAGGAGGATCGCGGTGATCGCGGCGACTTCCTCGGGCTCGGCGTGGCCCTTCTCGACGCGGATGTCGGGAGTGTTCATGGGTGTCAGTCTCCGTGAGAGAGGTTTCCGCAGGGGTGCCGCGGAGGGTCCGCTGGGTTACTGCGGGGGGTTGCCGTGCTTACGGGACGGCAGGTCGGCGTGCTTGGACTGGAGCATCGCCAGGGACCTGATGAGGACCTCGCGGGTCTCCGCCGGGTCGATCACGTCGTCCACCAGGCCGCGCTCGGCCGCGTAGTACGGGTGCATGAGCTCGGACTTGTACTCCTTGACCATGCGGGCCCGCATGGCCTCGGGGTCCTCGGCGTCGGCGATCTGCCGGCGGAAGATGACGTTGGCGGCACCTTCGGCGCCCATCACGGCGATCTCGTTCGTCGGCCAGGCGTAGGTGAGGTCGGCACCGATGGACTGGCTGTCCATGACGATGTAGGCGCCTCCGTATGCCTTGCGCAGGATCAGCGAGATCCGCGGCACGGTCGCGTTGCAGTAGGCGTAGAGGAGCTTCGCGCCGTGGCGGATGATGCCGCCGTGCTCCTGGTCGACGCCCGGGAGGAACCCGGGGACGTCCAGGAAAGTGACAATCGGGATGTTAAAAGCATCACACATCTGGACGAAACGCGCAGCTTTTTCACTCGCCTCGATGTCCAGGACGCCCGCGAGGGACTGCGGCTGGTTCGCCACGATGCCGACGACCTGGCCGTCGAGCCGGGCCAGTGCGCAGATGATGTTCCGCGCCCAGCGCTCGTGGACCTCGAGGTAGTCGCCGTCGTCGACGATCTCCTCGATGACCTTGGCCATGTCGTACGGCCGGTTGCCGTCCGCGGGGACCAGGTCGAGCAGTACGTCGCCACGGCGGTCCGCGGCGTCCGTGGACTCCACGCGCGGCGGGTTCTCGCGGTTGTTCTGCGGCAGCATCGACAGGAGGTAGCGCACCTCCGCGATGCAGGTCTCCTCGTCGTCGTACGCGAAGTGGCAGACGCCCGACGTCTCGGCGTGCACGTCCGCGCCGCCCAGCCCGTTCTGCGTGATCTCCTCGCCCGTCACGGCCTTGACCACGTCCGGACCGGTGATGAACATCTGCGAGGTCTCGCGGACCATGAAGACGAAGTCCGTCAGCGCCGGCGAGTACGCCGCGCCACCCGCGCACGGGCCCAGCATCACGGAGATCTGCGGGATGACACCCGAAGCCTTCGTGTTGCGCTGGAAGATGCCGCCGTACCCGGCCAGCGCCGAAACGCCTTCCTGGATACGGGCGCCCGCGCCGTCGTTCAGCGACACCAGCGGCGCGCCGGCCGCGATGGCCATGTCCATGATCTTGTGGATCTTGGTGGCGTGGGCCTCGCCCAGCGCACCGCCGAAGATCCGGAAGTCGTGCGCGTACACGAAGACCGTGCGGCCCTCGACCGTGCCCCAGCCGGTGATGACACCGTCGGTGAACGGCTTCTTGGACTCCAGGCCGAACCCGGTCGCCCGGTGCCGGCGCAGCTGCTCGACCTCCTGGAAGGAACCCGCGTCGAGGAGCAGCTCGATGCGCTCCCGGGCGGTCAGCTTGCCCTTGGCATGCTGCGCCTCGGTCGCCTTGTCACTCGGTCCGGCCATCGCCTGCGCACGGATCTCGTGCAGCTCGGCCACTCGCCCCCGTGCGTCCGTCGGCTCACCCGGCGCGTCATCCAAAACGGTCATGTAGTGACCTTACGAAGTGCGACAAGGAAAGCGGGCCGTCGACTCCGTACAGTCTCCGGCCCGTTTTCCTGGTACCCCTGAACAGAACCTCGGAGCCATGCAGCCATTCCGACTGCTCAGGGGGCGTCCCGCTTGTAGAGATCACACAAAGCCATCAGCTGAGAGCCACCTCACATTCATGTGGGGCACATGCCCTCCCCGGGGTGATTCTGAGGCGCAGACGGCGGCCCTTGGCGAGGATCTCGACCGAGTCGTCGGCCCGGATCACCGCGCGGACCGGATGGTCCCAGCCGATCTCCACCGGCTTCCCCGTCCGCGGCGGCTCGCTCACGCAGAGGGTAGCGGTGCGGCCCCGGCGGCGTACCAGCACGCTCGCGCCCGCGGAGGCGGCGAGCGGGCCCGCCGTACCGGCCTGCCAGAAGGTGGCGGCCGTCAGGCCGAGGGAGGGGACGTGGACCGCCTGGCGGGTGCCGTCATTGGCGAGGACGTTCAGCCACCGGCGGTCGGCGGCGCGGGCCGCGACCCCATGGCGGGACGCACCCGGCATCAGGACATAGACGTATGACGCGTCCGTCGGGTCCGTGCCGTGGTCCAGCCAGAGGGTCTGCCAGCGGCGGGTGGCCCGCTCCGTCGTACTGGTGGTGTTGATGTCCGACCAGGCGCCGGTGCGGTCCTCGCGGAGGGTGCGCAGCTCGCCGTACGGCACCACCCAGCCGCCGTGGCCCTCCAGATGGGCCCAGCCACGCCCCCGTACGAAGGCCGGGGTGGCGCCCTCCCCCAGGTTGCGGTTGTCGACGACGGTCTCGACCGGTACGCCGTCGGCGCAGGTGATGCCGGCGCCCAGGCAGATCACCGCGTCGGCGACACAGAACCACGACTTACGGGCTTCCAGCGTCGAGCCGAGGCCCTTCAGATGCTGTCCGATCGCCGCGTACTCGCCGTCGGTGACACCGCCGACCCAGCGCGCGTCGGGCTTGGGCTCGCCCCATTCGCCGCCGGCCCTGTCGGGAAGGCGGCGCGTGGAGACGGTCGTGCCCGGAAGGCGGTACCAGTCGACGGTGGGCCAGTACCAGTCTGTGTACTGGTCGGCCCGGTCGGCCCGGTCGGTCCGGCCGCCGGTCCACCAGTAGAGCATTCCGGCTCCCGTGTGCCAGCCGCGCGGGTTCTCGCCGTTGCCGCACTCGTAGTACGCGATGCGGTCGCTCGCCATGGCGATGTTGGCGACGAAGCCGGGGCGGCGGTGGACGGCCCGGTCCATGGCGGCGAAGAGCCGGTGGCCGACGGGGTCGGGGCCGGCGGGCACGGGTGACTCGGCGACCGCATGCAGTCGGGCGAGGTCGGCCACTCCGAACTGACGTGCCGTCAGGATCGGCGAGACGGTGTCCCGTTCGATCCATCCCTTGATACGGCCGAACCAGCGCTCCCGCTCGGCCTCGCTCGCCCCGCCCGCGAGGAGGGCCGTCGCGGCGATGATGCCCTGGCCGTGGAAGTGGTCGCCGCGCAGCACATGCCGGTCGTCACTCTTGAGGTAACCCCGGCTGATGGCACGGCCGTTGACGCTGTCCATCATCAGACCGTCGTGGATCAGTGGCGCGTAGGCGTGCTCGACGGCGTCCAGGACGATCTGCCGGTTCGGGTCGGTCACGGCCCACTCGGAGCCGGCGAGCAGGGCGAAGAGACGGCCGAGGCCGTCGAGGAGGACCTGGCCGTAGGTGCCCGAGTAGGCGACCCAGGTGTGCTGGACGAACGAGCCGTCGGCATAGAGGCCGTCGCCCTGGACGACGTACGGGAAGACCGGTGAGAGCGCGTCCCGGGCGAGGGCGATCTTGGCGGGTGCCCGGCCGAGGATGCCGCGCAGGGCGACGGAGCGGCACAGGTCGACGCGGTTGGCGCCGGTGGACGTACCGGAGTAGTCGCTCAGCATCGCGTCGGGGACGAAGTGGTCGACGGCGGCGCAGGCGGCTTCCCGTCGGGCATCGGTGAGGTGGTCGTACAGCGTGGCGATGAGGTCCATGAGCAGACGGGGGCTGCCGATCTGCCATTCCCACCAATTGCCGTAGCGGGTGGTGGAGGGGTTGTAGATGGTGGCGGAGAGGTGGTCGAGGCCGCGGAGGACGTCCCCGAGGAGGGACTCGTCGCCGGTGGAGCCGGTGCCCGGTTGGACGTAGGCCTGGGCCATGGTCCACAGGCGGCCGTAGCTCTGGGTGATGCCGGACGGCGGGTCGTAGGGGTAGCCGGGCCACAGGGAGGTCGCGGTGGGGGTCATGGTCGCGCGGAAGCCGCGGGCGAGTACGCCGGTCTCGGCGAGGCGGGCCGCGTACGGCTCGGCGGTCGGGTCGTAGCCGGTGCCGAGGGCGATGTCGAGCCAGCGGAGGCGGAGGGTGCCGTAGGGGTCGGGGGCGGCGGCACGGGCGCCGGGGGCGGCCGTGGCGAGGAGCGCCGCGGTGAGTAAGGCGGCCCGGCGGGTGAGCCTGAGGGGACCTCTGGGATGCGGGTTCATGCCCTGGGCATCTACCACCTCAGCGTAATCACGCCAACACTTTGCGGATGATGTTGAAACTTGTACGGAATAGGTCTACGGTCGTTCTCGTTAGGTAATTCAACGTTCAACTTCCTCACACCTAAGGAGCACGCCATGGCGACCACCGACCTGACCGCCCTGACCGGCGACTACTCGATCGACACGGCCCACTCGACGATCGGCTTCACCGTCCGCCACGCCATGGTGACCAACGTGAAGGGGAAGTTCCTCGACTTCAGCGGCTCGCTGCACCTGGACGGCGGCGACCCGGCCGCGTCCTCGGCGTCGATCGACGTCAAGATGGACAGCATCGACACGGGCTCCGCGGACCGCGACGGCCACCTCAAGAGCGCGGACTTCTTCAAGACGGACGAGTTCCCGACGATGACCTTCCGCTCCACCAAGGCGGAGGCCCTCGGCGACGAGGACTACCGCATCACCGGTGACCTCACCATCCTCGGTACCACCAAGCCGCTCACCATCGACCTCGAGTTCAACGGCGCCGCGAAGGACCCCTTCGGCAACGAGCGTGTCGGCTTCGAGGGCAAGGCGACGATCCTGCGCTCCGAGTGGGGTCTGACCTGGAACGCGGCGCTGGAGACGGGTGGCGTGCTGGTCTCCGACAAGATCAAGCTGAACTTCGACATCTCGGCGATCAAGAACGCGTGACGCGTCTTTCGTGAGCATGCCCGCCCTCGTGTTCCTTGAGGGCGGGCGCTCGGCGTTCTCAGCCGTCGCGGCCGGACAGCTCCTCCAACCTGGCCACCGCCGAGGCGACCTGAGCCGCCCGGCTCTCCGGGGTGAGGGCCCGCAGCACACCGAGCATGACCTGGTACCGGTCCGTTTTCCCGAGCCCCTCGAAGGCCGCGCCGGCCCGCGGGCTGCGCTCCAGCGCGGCGGCCAGATCGTCCGGCACCCCGGCCTCCTTCTGGGAGAGGTACGCCGCCGCCCACCGTCCGTCCGCCTTCGCCGCGTCGATCTCCGCGAGGCCGGTGTCACGCATCCTGCCGTCGGCGATCAGTTCCTCGACCCGCCGGACGTTGACCATGGACCAGAGGCTGCCGGCGCGGCGCGGGGTGATCCTCTGGAGGAAGTGCGAGGCGTCGAATCCCTTGCGCTGACCGGTGATCCAGCCGTGACAGAGGGCCACGTCATTGACTTCGGCGGCGGTGACGGAGGGGATGCCCGAGCCCTTCTTGGCGACCTTCACCCAGAGGCCGGGGTGCGGGGCCGGGTGGGTGGTGAGCCAGGTGTCGAGGGCGGCGGCGGAGGCGAAGGTTTCCGGCATGGGGCGACCGTACGCTGCCATTAGGTCGGTTCCTGTCCTAGTCGGGCGCGGGGCCGGACTGGCCGGACTGGCCGAATCACACCCCTTGTGCGGCCTGTCACAGCGTTCTCATAATCCAGCAACAGATTTGACCTGCCCATGCCAGCGGATGGGTGTCCCTTTGCGTTCCCTCTTGGCATGCGCACGACATATCTGCGACTGAGTACTTCCACCCCCCACGGAAAGCAGAACGTTGAAGAGACTCCTCACGGCCCTCAAGAGATGCGTGGCCCTCGGCGCCGCCGCCCTCGCGATCGCCAGTCTTCAGCCCGTCTCGGCCGCGCAGGCCGCTCCCGCGCCCGTCGTCGGCGGGACCCGTGCCGCGCAGGGCGAGTTCCCGTTCATGGTCCGGCTCTCCATGGGCTGTGGCGGCGCGCTGTACACGCAGCAGATCGTGCTGACCGCCGCGCACTGTGTGAGCGGGACCGGTGCGAACACCTCCATCACCGCCACCGCCGGTGTCGTGGACCTGCAGTCCACCAGCGGGCGGGTCCAGGTCAGGTCGACGTACGTGTACCGGGCTCCCGGGTACAACGGCGACGGCAAGGACTGGGCGCTCATCAAGCTCGCCTCTCCGATCAATCTGCCGACGCTGAAGATCGCCACGACCACGCAGTACAACACCGGGACGTTCACCGTCGCCGGGTGGGGTGCGGCGAGTGAGGGTGGGTCCCAGCAGCGGTACATGCTCAAGGCCACCGTGCCGTTCGTGAGTGACGCGACGTGTCGTTCGTACAGCGGGTACAGCGGGCTCATCGCTGGCGAGGAGATCTGTGCGGGGTACGCCGCGGGTGGGGTCGACACCTGTCAGGGTGACTCCGGTGGGCCGATGTTCCGGCGGGACTCGAGCAACGCGTGGGTTCAGGTCGGCATCGTGAGCTGGGGTATCGGGTGTGCTCGGGCCAACGCGCCGGGTGTGTACTCCGAGGTGTCGACGTTCGCGTCGGCGATCGCGTCGGCTGCGGCCTCTCTCTGACGCGCGGGTTGTCTCGTACGAACTTCCGCGGGCTCGGCGTGTGGTGCGCCGGGCCCGTGTTCGTGGACGGGGGCTTCTTTCGCCCCCGCCGCCCCTACCCGTCCCATCCCCAGGGGCTCCGCCCCTTCGACCCCGCCGGGGCTCCGCCCCAGACCCCGATCGGCCCTCAAGGGGCCTCGTCCTCAAACGCCGGACGGGCTGAGAGTGCGTGGACCGGCGTCCAGGGGCACAGCACCTGCGGGCGGGTGCGTCGAGAGGTTCCGTCCCAGCGGGTGGGTGGCGGGACGGCGTGTCTTCGGCCTCGAACGCCGTGCGGTCAGAATCCTCCTCCCCCGCCGAAGTCGCCGCCTCCTCCGAAGTCGCCGCCGCCGAAGCCGCCCGAGAAGTCGTCGGAGTTGAAGTCCGCGCCCGAGATGTCGCCGCCTTCGTAGGTGCCGCCGAAGTCGCCGTAGCCGGAGCCGTAGTCGGCGGCGTAGGCCGGGGTGGCCATCATGCTGCCGAGCATGGTGCCGACGAGGAGGCCGGGGAGGAGGCCGCCGCCGAAGTAGCCGCCGGCCCAGGGGCCGTAGGCGGGGCCCGCGTCCCAGTAGGGGCGGCGGCCTTGGTCGGTGTCTACCTCGCGCATCACCGGGTCGCGGCCGTCGGCAAGACGGGTCGCGTCGGCCGCGCAGACCGGGACCTCGCGCGGGGCGCCGCTGGGCGGGGTCCAGGTCGCGTCCGTGGTCGACGGGCCGTGGCGAGGGTCGAAGAAGCAGGGCGGGCGGCGGTCCGGGAGTGGCCGGCTCTCCCTGCGGGCGGCCAGTCGTGCCAGTGAGAAACGGCCGTCCTCCAGGGCCTGGGTCACCGCGCGGACCTCCTCCGGGTGCTGCGCGGCCGCCATGAACGACTTCGCCTTCTCGTAGGCGTCGAGCGCGTGCTCGTAGTCCTCGCGCATGACGTCGTCCGCGCCCGGTTCGCCGGGGTGGAAGTCCAGGCGGTCCAGTTCCTCGCCGAAGGCGGTGATGTCCTCGTCCACCACGACCCGCAGCTTCTCCAGGGCGGCCCGCTGCTCCTCCGCGTGGCGGCGGCGGTTGCGGCGGACCAGCGCGTACGCACCCACGCCACCGGCCGCCAGCACGGCGCCGACCGTCACCAGCGCACCCGCCGGAACGCCTCCGCCGTCGGAGGACGAGCCCCAGCTCGCGGGCGCCGAGCCGCCCATGTTGGCCAGGGCCTGGTCCGCGAAGTCGTCGAGCTGGGTCTTCGCGTCACTCTCGCCCCCGACGCTCGCGACGAGGTTGCGCACAGCCGTCCTGGGCAGGACCGAGGAATCCGCGCCCGCGTCGAAGCGGTCGCCGACCCGCACCGCGTACAGGCCTGTCACGCCGGTCGCGGTACGCAGGTTCCGCAGGAGGTTCTCGGTCGGCTGGTCCGCGGGCAGGACCGCCACGAACAGGGCCTTGTCCGCGTCCTCGATCTGCTCGGCGAGCGCGGCGGCGTCCCCGGAGGACAGCTGCGCGGCGGCCGCCGGGTCGACGTACACCGGACTCTCGCGGAGCGCCTCGGCGATCCTGGAGACGCTCGTGGCGGCGGAGGCGGGCGCGGGGATCGCCCACAGTACGGTCAGGGCCGCGAGCACCAGGGCCGCGAGCAGCCCTGGGAGACTTCGGGTCCGTAGGACGGACTTCATACTTCGAAGCTACCCGAAGCCTCCCAAAACAGCCTCAGCCGAGACAGCCCCGGCCAAGACAGTCTCAGCCGGTCGCCCGATAGGCCTCCGTCAGTTTCGCCACCGCCGCCGCGTACCGCCCGGTGAGCAGCAGGTGGTCCGCATCGGCGAAGGGCTTCGCCGAAGCGGCCGTGATCTTCTTCTGCTGGACGATCAGCCGTGCCTTGGTCACGATCGCGCGGCCCGCCTCCTCGGCCCCGGCCTTCTCGGCCACCGCCGCCGCGACACCGAGTGCCTTCAGTGTCGTCGCGCCGCCCTCCGGCACCTTGGTCAGCGTCGTGAGGCCCCAGCCGTACGGGAACTGCGGGTCGTACGACGTGTCGCCGACGTTGATCGGCAGCTGGTCCTGCGACTTCGGCCAGGTGACGGGGAGTTGCCCGGTGAAGGCGCGCTTGCCGTAGAGGACGTCAGCGACGCCGTCGCCCTCCGTACCGGGCAGCCAGGAGGCCACCAGCGCGTCGATCTCGCCCAGCCGGTCGCCGATGAGCTGGGGGCGGCCGGAGACGATCAGCACCGCGCACTTCATGGCCGCGCAGACCTTGTCGACGGCTGCCTGGTCGGCGGGGCTCAGCTGCAGGTCATGACCGTTGCCGACGTCTCCGACGCCCTCGGCGTACGGGGTCTCGCCGACGACGACCACCCCGATGTCGTGGCCGGTCGTGGGGGCGGAGGCGTCCTTGGAGTACGTCAGCTGCGCGGAGTTCTTGCGCATGGCCTCCAGGATCGTCGTGCCGGGGGTGATGTCGCCGGACGCGCCCTGCCAGGTGACGGTCCAGCCGCCGCTCTGGTTGCCGATGTCATCGGCGTTGGAGCCGGCGACGTACACGTTCTGGGACTTCTTCAGCGGCAGCACGCCGTCGGCGTTCTTCAGCGGCAGCACGCCGTCGGCGTTCTTCAGCAGCACCTGCGACTCGGCGGCCGCCCTGCGTGCGACGGCCCGGTGCTCGCCGGAACCGATCTTCGAGGCGCCGCTGGTGTCGGCGTACGGCTTCTCGAAGAGACCGAGCCGGAACTTCTGCGTGAGGATGCGGGAGACCGCGTCGTCGATGCGCTGCCCGCTGACGCGTCCGGCCTGTGCCTCCTCCATGAGCGTCGTACGGAACTCCCTGAAGGCGTACGGGACCATGACCATGTCGACGCCGGCGTTGACCGACGTACGGACGTCGGACGCGCGGTCGCCGGGGATCTGGTCGATGCCGTCCCAGTCGCTGATCACGAAGCCGTCGAAGTCCATACGGCCCTTGAGCACGCCGTTGATCATGTCGGCGCGGGCGTGCATCTTGACCGGGCCCTGGCCGTCGCCGAGGACGTCGAGCGAGGAGTACGAGGGCATCACCGTGCCGACACCGCGGTCGACGGCGGTCTTGTACGGCGCCAGGTGGACGGCCTCCAGCTGCTGCCGGGTGACCTTGGTGACGCCCTGGTCGATGGTGTAGGTGCCGGTGGTGGAGGAGCCGTACTCGGTGCCGCCGTCGCCGACGAAGTGCTTGGCCGTGGCGAGGACCTTGTCGTTGTCCTTCAAGTCCTTGCCGTTCCGGGCTCCTTGGAGGCCCTGGATCACCGTCTCCAGGGAGTCGACGAGAGCCGGGTCCTCGCCGAAGGACTCGTAGGACCGGCCCCAGCGTTCGTCGCGGGTGACGCAGAGGCAGGGGGCGAAGTCCCAGGGGACGCCGGTGGCGCGGACCTCGGCGGCGGTCACCGCGCCGGTCTGCTGGGCGAGTTGGGGGTTCCTGGAGGCGCCGAGGCCGATGTTGTGGGGCATGACGGTGGCGCCGACCAGGTTGTTGTGGCCGTGGACGGCGTCGACGCCGTAGACGAGGGGGATCTGGAAGCGGGTTGCCTGGGCCCGGAGTTGGAAGCCGTCGATCATCTTCGCCCAGGCCTCGGGGGTGTTGGGCGTCGGGGTGGAGCCGCCGCCGGACAGGAGCGAGCCGAGGGCGTACGTGGCGACGTCCGCCCCGGTCCCCACGGCTCCGCGCTCGGCCTGGGTCATCTGGCCGGCCTTCTCCGCGAGCGACATACGGGAGAGGAGGTCGGCGACGCGCTGCTTCACCGGCAACTCGGCGTTCAGATACGGCAGTCCGTGCGCGTCGACGACGATCTGCGGGGTCTCGGCCGGGGGCTTGGCGCCGGTGACGGTGAGTGCGAGGGGGATGGTCTCGGCGGCCTCGGCCGACTTGTCCTTGAGCGTCGGGACCCGCACGGTCCGCGTGGCGCCGGAGACGGTGCCTGCCGGGAAGGTGATGGTCCCGCTGACCGGGGTGTAGTCCTTGCCGGGGTCGGCGGTGCCGGTCGCGGCCGTCTCGTAGGCGACGGTGACGGGTTCGTCGATCGGGGCGGAGCCGGTGGTGGCGACGGAGATCTTCACGGTCGCCGTACCGCCCTCGTCCGTCGGGTGGACGGCGGAGTCGGTGAGGACGGAGGCACGCAGTGACTGGTCGGCCTTGCCGTACAACTCGACGCCGTCCATGGCGAACCGGCCCTGGATGCCGACGGGGAGGGTGACGGCGTAGCCCCATGTCTCGGTGAGGCCGAGGATGTGGTCGATGCCGCCGACGGGCTGGTAGTCGGTGCGATAGGCGAAGTCGGTGAAGGGGATCTCGATCTGTTTCCAGCCGCTGAAGTCGTCGGTGAAGGACGTCGTCCACAGCTCGGAGGCCTCGCCGTTCGCGCCGCCGTCCTTGAGCTCGAAGGCGACCTTCTTGCCGTTGTTCCGGCCTTCCCACCAGAAGCGGATGCCCTTGTGGGCGGACCAGTCGTGGGCGGGCTCGGCGAAGGCGAAGTCGTGGGTGAAGCCGCCGTAGCCGCTGATGTCGTAGGTGCCGGACAGGACGCGGTCGCCCTCGGGGGCGTCGGCGCGGTCTTCGAGCGCGAGCGTGGGCGGGTCGTCATTGTCACTGCCCCAGGTGAAGATGCCCCCCGCGGGCGGGTTCGCGAAGGGCACCTCGCCCTCGAAACGGTCCACGGGGACCGGGGCGGGATCGTCGGCGGCCTGTGGCTGTGCCTGTGCGGACACCATCGGCAGCAGGGTTGTCAGCAGGGCGGCTGAGGCGAGCAGGGCGGTTCTTCGCATGGAGCTTCCCCCTTGGCTCTCGTTAGTCCACTCATGACTTACCTCACGCCGTGAGTTAACTGGTGGCACACAGACCCGTCAAGGCGTCACGTCAGCCATTCAGCCCCAACTGACGGTCCCGTCAGGCACGTTGCACCAGAGCCGGCCGGGAGCCTCGGCGAGTTCGAGGAGCTCGCCGAGGACTCCTGCTGAACGGCGGTTACTCGGCGGGCTCCACGCCGGCGCGCAGCAGGCCGTACGTGTACGCGTCCTCCAGCGCCTGCCAGGACGCCGCGATCACGTTCTCCGCGACTCCCACCGTGGACCACTCCCCCGCACCGTCGGACGTGGAGATCAGCACGCGGGTCGTGGACTGCGTGCCGTGGACGCCTTCCAGGATGCGGACCTTGTAGTCGACGAGGTCGAGCTTGGCGAGCTGGGGGTAGATCTTCTCCAGGGCGACCCGCAGTGCGCGGTCCAGGGCGTTGACGGGGCCGTTGCCCTCCGCCGTGGCGACGATGCGCTCACCCTTGGCGAAGAGCTTCACCGTGGCCTCGTTCGCGTGGCTGCCGTCGGGGCGGTCCTCGACGATCGCGCGCCAGGACTCGACCTGGAAGTACTTGAGGGGCTTGCCCTCGACCTCGGCGCGGAGCAGCAGCTCGAACGACGCGTCCGCCGCCTCGTACGTGTAGCCCTTGAGCTCGCGCTCCTTCACGCGCTCGACCACCCGGCCGACCACCTCGCGGTCGCCGCCGAGGTCCACGCCCAGTTCCTTGCCCTTGAGCTCGACCGAGGCACGGCCCGCCATGTCGGAGACCAGCATCCGCATCGTGTTGCCGACCTGCTCGGGGTCGATGTGCTGGTAGAGGTCAGGGTCGACCTTGATGGCCGAGGCGTGCAGGCCGGCCTTGTGGGCGAAGGCCGAGACGCCCACGTAGGGCTGGTGCGTCGAGGGGGTGAGGTTCACCACCTCGGCGATCGCGTGCGAGATCCTCGTCATCTCGCGCAGCTTGCCCTCCGGCAGCACCTTCTTGCCGTACTTCAGCTCCAGGGCCGCGACCACCGGGAACAGGTTGGCGTTGCCCACCCGCTCGCCGTAGCCGTTGGCCGTGCACTGGACGTGGGTCGCGCCCGCGTCGACCGCGGCCAGGGTGTTCGCGACCGCGCAGCCCGTGTCGTCCTGGGTGTGGATGCCGAGCCGGGCGCCGGTGTCGGCGAGGACCGTGGAGACGACCGCCTGGACCTGGGCGGGGAGCATGCCGCCGTTGGTGTCACAGAGGATGACCACCGAAGCGCCGGCTTCCGAGGCCGTCCGTACGACCGACTTGGCGTACTCCGGGTTCGCGCGGTAGCCGTCGAAGAAGTGCTCGCAGTCGACGAAGACCCGGCGGCCCTGTGCCGTCAGATACGACACCGTATCGCGGACCATCTCCAGGTTTTCGTCCAGCGTGGTGCGCAGGGCGAGTTCGACATGGCGGTCGTGGGACTTGGCGACCAGGGTGATCACCGGGGCGCCGGACGCCAGCAGCGCGTTGACCTGCGGGTCCTCCGCCGCCTTGGCACCGGCCCGGCGCGTCGCGCCGAAGGCGACCAGCTGGGCGTGCTTGAACTCGATCTCCTGCTGGGCGCGGGCGAAGAACTCGGTGTCCCGCGGGTTGGCGCCGGGCCAGCCGCCCTCGATGAAGCCCACGCCGAAGTCGTCCAGGTGCCGTGCGATGGCCAGCTTGTCCGCGACGGTGAGGTTGATGCCCTCCCGCTGGGCGCCGTCGCGCAGGGTGGTGTCGAAGACGTGGAACTGGTCGTCGAGCTCGCTGGTTGCGGTCATGGTCTCAAGGCTCCTGAGGATTGGATCTCGGTCTGTACCGGAATGACCGGCTCCACCGTCCCCACATGGTCCCTCGCGCTCTCGCCTCTGGCTGCGGATGGGCCAGAAAAGCGAAAAACCTCTCGCGGGTGCGAGAGGTCTGCGCGCGGGTCGAGGACGACGGTGTCCGCCCGTACCTGGTCGTACGTGGCGGTCACTGCGGACCGGCGCGCCTGCTGCCAATAATCATGGCGAACGAGAGCACGGGGGCAGTCTGGCACAACCCCCGCGCCTCGCTCACGGCTGTCTCAGGATGCGGTCCATCACTTCGGGTGGGTTACTTCAGGTGGCGTACGTAGACGTTGGTCGTGAAGTCGGTCTGGCCGGCGTCCTCGGGCACGAGGTCGTTGGCCCAGCTGCTGAAGGCGACCGTGCGGCCGTGCCGGTCGATCACCGGGAACTCCGCGGGTTCGGCGCTCGGACCTCCCTGCGCCGCGACACTGACGAGCACCGTGCGACCGGTGCGCAGATCGCGTACGTACACCTGCCGCGCGTCGTCCGAGGCCGGGGCGGCCGAGCCGAACGCGAGATGCCTGCTGTCGGCGCTGAGCTGGGGGTAGGCGGTGTAGGCGGCCGGGTCGGCGCCGTCGATCCGGGTCACCGACCCCGTCTTCAGGTCACGCACGAAGACGTTGTGGGTGCCGTTGGTGTCGTCCGGTGTCAGCTGCGAGTCCAGCGAGTTGAAGACCGCGTACCGGCCGTCCGCGCTGACCTGCGGGAACTCGGTCTGGCCGTCGGACACCTGGCCGTCGGGCGCCTTGTCGACCTGGAACAGTTCGCCGCTCGGCACATCACGGACGTAGGCGTCGCTCCAGTCGCCCCGGGTGGGCTGCGGGACGAAGAACTGGTAGCCGACCCGGCTGCCGTCCGCGCTGATGGACGGGCGGGTGGCGGCGGACTTCCAGGCGCCCTCGCCCGGCACCTGGCTGATGCGGACCCGCTCGCCGGTGACACGGTCGACGCGGTAGATCCGGCTGGACCGGTCGCCGTCCGGCGCCTCGTCGCTGTTGCGCAGGGCGACGAAGGCCACATAGCGGCCGTCGGCGCTGACAGCGGGGCCGGAGACGCCCGCGTAGCCGGGGGCGAAGGCGTCGGCGATCTGCTGGACGGCGCCGGTCTTCAGGTCCTTGATCCAGATGTGGTTGTCGTCGGTGTTGTAGGTGGGGTTGATGGTGTACGCGAGATACCGGCCGTTCGCGCTCAGGGAGACGTCCAGGACGTTGCCGTCCCCGGCGGTGCTCGCCAGGCGGGTGGTGCCGGTCCTCAGGTCGCGGACGAAAGCGTCGGCGGTACCGTCGGTGTCACCCGCGACCAGATTGTCGGCGGCGGAGCGGAAGGCCAGGTAGCGGCCGTTCGCGCTGATGCTCTGCCCGCTGGAGGACCCGTTGCCGTTGGTGCCGTCCGGGGCCACGCTCGCCTTCTCGGTGCGCGGGGCCGTGGGCGCGGCGCTCGCGGCCGGGCCGATCAGGGTCGCCGTGGCGGCGGCGACGGTGACGGCGAGCGCCAGGGCTCGCTTGGTGCTGTGCATGGTGGTTCCCCCGTAGTGGTTGCTGCTGGTCATTGCACTGTCCGCAGGAAGACGTCCGACACCCCGTTGGTGTCCCCTTCCACCAGATCGGGTGACGCCGACTCGAAGGCGACGACCGTGCCGTCGGCGTTGACGGAAGGGTGCCGGGCCGGGAGGTCGTTGCGGCCGCCCCAGCGGTCGACGCTGATCAACTGCCGCTTCCCGGTGGTGAGTTCCCGCAGGTATACGGCGCCGCGCGAGGTGTACGCCACGTGCGTGGCGTTCCCGGAGAGCGAGGGCTGGGTGCCCCTGATCCGGGTGGTCGTACCGGTGTCGAGGTCGCGGACGCGTACCTCGCCACCCTGTTGGAAGGCGACCTTGCGGCCGTCCGCGCTGATCGACGGGGCCGAGCCCGCGCCGAGCGTCGACAGGGCGCCGGTGTCCAGGTCGCGGACGTGGACCTCGCCGCCCTGCTCGAAGGCGATGTACCGGCCGTCGTAGTTGATGGACGGGTTGCCCGCCGGCTCGCCCGTGGGCGCGCTGACCACGTCGGTGGTGCCGCCGTTGAACTTGTAGCGGTAGAGGCGGGGTTGGGGCGACGGGTCGGCGTCGGTGGCGGGCAGTGTGGCGGCGTAGGTGACCCAAGCGCAGGTCGGGTCGACCTGGGGCTGTCCCATCCAGGTGAAACGGACGCCCTGGTAGGAGCCGATGCTGCTCAGTTTGCCGACCGAGCGGTTGCGGACATGGACCTGCGGACCGCCGTCGGTCTCGGACGGGGCCACATAGCCGACCATGCGTCCGCTGTAGCAGGGGGTGCCCTCGCGCGAGGGGCCCTGGGCGGTGGAGTCGACCTGGGAGAGGCCGCCGGCCGCGTTGACGAACACGTCGTCGTCCGAGGTGAAGGCGACGACCCTGCCCTCCCCCATCACCGGGTCGTACGAGGCCACGGGCCGCTGCTGTCCGTCCCTCGTCATGCTGATCCGCTCGGTGACGGAGGGCATCGGGGCCGGGTTCTTCCTCAGCGCGCCCGAGAAGACGAACACGTCGGACTCCCCGTTGGTGTCTCCCGGCACCAGGTGGGACGCCCTCGAACTGAACGCCACCGCACGCCCGTCGGCGACCAGCATGTCGTCCCCGCCCGAGGCGTCCGGCGTGAGGACGGCCCCGCGCAGCCCCGTCCGCAGGTCGCGCACCCGCACCCCGTCCTCGCCCGCGACGACGGCGTACCGACCGTTCGCGGTGACCGAGGAGGCGGTCCCCTCGGCCACGCGCCGCGCGTCGCCGGTACGGAGGTCGCGGCTGTAGACACCGTTGTCGGCGTTGAAGAGGACGTGGCGGCCGTCGGCGGTGATACGGACCAGGAAGGCGGCGCCGAAGCCCTTGTCGACCTGGGCCCGCTCGCCCGTCGCCCGGTCCTTGACGAAGAGGTCGTTCGGGTCCTCCGCCTCCACGTCACCGCGGACGGAGTACGCGACCTTCTCGCCGTCGCCGCTCACCGAGGCCCCCGGTTTGTCGCCCTCCTCGGCCGGTGAGATCAGCTCGTCGGTGCCGGTGACCGTGTCACGGACGTACAGCAGCCGGAAGTTCTCGTCGCCGTTGCGGTTGCCGATGGTGTACGCGATGTGCGTGCCGTCCGGGCTGATCGACTGCACGCGGCCCAACTCGTTGAAGCCGGGCGGGTCCTGCGGCCACAGCTTCTCCGCACGGCCGGTGGCGCTGTCGTACAGGTAGGGCGCGAGGAACCGGGTGCCCGCGGAGAAGGCGATACGGCTGCCGTCGGCGCTCGGCGCGGGCGAGCCGTACGTGTAGCCACTGCCGAGGTCGATCTTGGTGACCCCGCCGTCGTCCAGGTCCTTCACGAGCAGGCACCTGTCGAAGCGCGCGCAGCCGAAGCTCGGTGCGATGGAGGTGAACGCCACCTTGCGGCCGTCGGCGCTGATCGCGGCGTCCGTCGACTCCCCGTCGGCCTGGCTGCCGTCGGAGGCCGTGCTCACGCGCTCGGTACGCGACTCCCGGGGCCCGGCGTGTGCGGCGCCCACCGAGGTCCAGGCGAGACCGATCGCGACCGCCGTGCCCAGCACGGCTCTTGAGACGCGGGACATCAGCGCGACCTCCACTGGAAGACGTCGTACACACCGTTGGTGTCACCGGGGACGACATCCGTGTCCTCGGTGGCGTAGACGACCGAGCGGCCGTGGTCGGAGACCGACCGCTCGCCGGCGGAGCCGTGTCCGACGGGGGTCTCGCGTCCGCCGTGCAGGTTCCGCAGTGTCAGGTTCGACTGTCCGTCGCGCAGCAACAGCCGCTGCCCGTCGGGGCTGACGGCCAGGACGCGGACGCCGGGGAAGTGCTGGACGCGGCCGGTGCGCAGCTCTCGTACATACGAGCCGTCCGCCGAATCCATCGCCAGAACCCTGCCGTCGGCGCTCAGCTGGACCACCGTCGACGGCGTGCCGTCGTCGGCCTCGGTCTGCGTGCCGGCCGTGCGGTCGGCGACCCAGACGTCGCCGGTGCCGTTGTCCTGGTAGGCGACCTGGCGGCCGTCGCCGCTGATGGACGCGTTGTCCATGTCCCGGGCGGAGTCGGCGGGGCCCGCGCTGACGGTCTCGCGGGTGCCGGTCTCCCGGTCGTAGACGTCGATCCGGGTCGGGAACTGCGGGTGCCCGGACCATGTGTAGGCGATGTAGCGGCCGTCCGTGCTGATGTCCGGGGATCCCGCGCTGTCCTGGGCGTCGCCCCCTGCCCGGATTCTGGTGCCGGTGGTCATGTCGGTCAGGAAGACGTTCATCTTGCGAACGCCCCAGTCGGTGTACGTCGCCCAGCGGCCGTCGGTGCTGAGCCGAGGCGTGCTCAGCGCGGCCTCGATCTTGGTGACCTCGCCCGTTCTCAGGTCACGGATGTACGCGTAGGTGCCCGGGTGGGTGATCCCCTCGGGCACGAGGTTGGTCGCCGACGAACGGAACGCGACGAAGCGGCCGTTCGGTGTGGTCGTGGCGGCGCTGGAGGCGCCGTCGGCCTGGGTGCCGTCGGCGGCGGTGCTGACCCTGTGCACTCGGGGCGCGTGCGGCTCGGCACCGGCGGTCGTTCCGGTGAGCGCGAGCAGCAGCGCCGTACCTAAGGACACGCTGGACACACGTGCGGCTCTGGACATGTTCCCCCCTGTGTTCCCCGTGGACGCTCTCCCCCGGCCCCGCGCCGAGGGCTCCCCAAGAGGCAAACGCACCACGGACCACAGGGTCAATCGGCCTTATTGCGTACAACCCGGGCTCAGGGTCACGCGTCCGCGAGAAGGTTCTCGTCCAGGAACTCCCGTACGTGGCCGAGAATCTGCGCTCGGTCCGCGCCTCGCAGCCCGATCGCCACGTGGATGGAGAAGCCGTCGAGCAGCGCCCGCAGCCGGGCGGCGACGCGGTCCGGGTCGATCGGGCGGAACTCTCCCCTCGACACCCCTTCCGCCAGCAGTGCCACCAGGTCGCGGTGCCAGGCGCCCTCGATGGCGGCCTGTCGGTCGCGGGCGTCGGCGGGGGCGTTCTGCGAGCGGTTCCAGACCTCCAGCCAGAGGGTCCAGTGGGGGTCGCGATGGCCGTCGGGGACGTACAGGTCGACGTACGCATCGAGCCGTTCGCGCACGGTGGCGGTGCGGGTGAGGAGGCGGCCGCGCTCGGCGCCCAGCCGGCCCTCGCTCCACTCCAGCGTCCGGAGCAGCAGCTCGTCCTTGGAGTGGAAGTAGTACAGGAGGTGGCCGCTGCTCATCCCGACCTCGCGGCCGAGGGCCGCCATGGTGAGCTTCTCCAGGCCGAGTTCGGCGATCATCTCCATGGCGGCGGCGAGGACGTCCTCGCGGGGCGGGGCGGGGGTGCGGCGGCGGGCGGGGGTCATACGACGGCCTCCACGCGGACCGCATCCGGCAGGAAGTGCGTCTCGTAGGGGCCGTAGCACTCGGAGAACAGCGTCGCCACCGCCGTGCCGCACTCCGCGCAGACCTCGTTCGGCCCCTCGCGCCCGGGGCAGCCGCAGCACCCGACCTCCTCGACGGCGGGGTTGGCGGACAAGCGCCCACGGGCGTCCTCGGGGTGGACCACCCATGTGTCGCGCGGTCCGGCGGACATCAGGCACCCCGGTCCGTCGGGGTCTCCCATACACACGTTTCCCGGGTGGGCCGATCCGCACCACTCGGGGTCGGGATGCGGCACGTACGGCGCTCCGCACGGCTCCGGGTCCACCGCGTACGCCCCGCGCGGCAGGGTCGCCGGGGCGTGCCGGGAGCCGTCGGGGTTCTTGAGCCCGTCGTACTCCGGGCGGGGCGGCACTTCCGGCAGGAGCCGCAGCGGCTCGGTCAGGCGGCTTCCGCAGGCGGCACAGGTCAGCACGTTCACCCGTACGTTCTACCTGACCACCGCCGTCGGCTGCTGCTGGGTGATGCAGTGGATACCGCCCCCGCCCGCGAAGATGGTCCGCGCGTCCACCGGCGTCACCGTCCGCCCGGGGAAGAGGCGGCGGAAGATGCCGGCCGCGAGCTCGTCGTTCGGGTCGTCGAAGGCGCAGAGCACCACGCCGCCGTTGCAGAGGTAGTGGTTGATGTACGAGTAGTCGACCCACTCCCCGTCCTCGTCCTTGAGGACCGTGGGGGCGGGGATCTCGACGACCTCCAGGCGGCGGCCCTTCGCGTCCGTCTGTCCGCGCAGGATCTCGACGTACTCCCGCGAGCGGGCGTGGTCGGGGTGGTCCGGGTTCCGCTGGCTGTGGACGACCACGGTGCCGGGCCCGGCGAAGGCCGCGACGATGTCGACGTGCCCCTGGGTGCCGTACGTGCCGTAGTCCCCGGCGAGGCCGTGCGGGAGCCAGATCGCCTTGCCGGTGCCGAGCCGGGCGTGGATCTCGGCCTCGACCCGCTCGCGCGTCCAGCCGGGATTGCGCCCGGCGCCGAGCTGGACCGTCTCGGTGAGCAGGACCGTGCCCTCGCCGTCGACGTGGATCGCGCCGCCCTCGTTGACCAGTGTGCTGCTCCGCACCGGCACGCCTGCCAGGTCGGCGACATGGCGGGCGATCTTGGAGTCGTGCTCCCAGCTCGCCCAGTCCTGTGCCCCCCAGCCGTTGAACACCCAGTCCACGGCGGCCAGTCGACGGCCGTCGCTCACGAACGTGGGCCCGATGTCACGCATCCACGCGTCGTCGAGCTCGCGCTCCACCAGGTCGACGTCGGGTCCGAGCAGCTCGCGCGCGGACTCCCCCTGGCCCGTGCCGTGCACCATCGTCACCGGCTCGAAGCGGCGCACGGCACGGGCCACCGAGGCCCAGGCGGTGCGGGCCTCGGCGAGCTCCTCGTCGTCGGTGAAGGTCGCGTTGGGTCCGGGCCAGGCCATCCAGGTGCGCTCGTGCGGCTCCCACTCGGCGGGCATGCGGTAGGTCATCAGGTGCTCCAGGGGTCCTAGAGGAAGTACAGGCGGTTGAGGGAGACGGAGTCGGCCGGCTCGGAGCGCAGCGGCTCGCCGTCGAGGGTGACCAGGCCGGTGCGCTGGTCGACATCGACCGCTCCGGTACGGGAGTTGAGGCGCAGGTCGGCCGGTCCGATGCCGCGGGTGCCGCGGACGGCGACCCTGCGGCGGCGGGTCGGCATCTTGTCGTTGCCCTGGTCGAGCGCCGCCTGGGCGACGAAGGCGACCGAGATATCGGCGGGGGTGGCGCCGTACGCGCCGAACTGCGGCCCCAGCACCAGGGGTTCACAGGTGTCCGTCGCCGCGTTGGGGTCGCCCACCACGCCGTACGCCGGGAAGCCGGACTTCAGTACCAGCTGCGGTTTCGCGCCGAAGTACTCCGGGCGCCACAGCACGATGTCGGCCAGCTTGCCGACCTCGATGGAGCCGACCTCGTGCGAAAGGCCGTGCGCGATGGCCGGGTTGATCGTCAGCTTGGCCAGGTAGCGCAGGACGCGTTCGTTGTCGTGGTCGTCGTCGCGGGCGCCGAACTCGGCCTTCATCTTCCCGGCCATGGCGAAGGTACGGCGGACCGTCTCGCCCGCTCGCCCCATGCCCTGCGCGTCCGAGGACGTGATGCCGATCGCGCCCAGGTCGTGCAGTACGTCCTCGGCGCCCATGGTTCCGGCGCGGATGCGGTCGCGGGCCATGGCGGCGTCGCCGGGCAGGTCGGTCTTCAGGTCGTGGACGGAGACGATCATGCCGTAGTGCTCGGCGACCGCGTCCCGGCCGAAGGGCAGGGTGGGGTTGGTGGAGGAGCCGATGACGTTGGCGACACCCGCCATCTTCAGCACGTTCGGGACGTGTCCGCCGCCGCAGCCCTCGATGTGGAAGGCGTGGATGGTGCGCCCCTCCAGGACGCGCAGGGTGTCCTCGACGGACAGGCACTCGTTCAGCCCGTCGCTGTGCAGGGCGACTTGGACGTCGTGTTCCTCGGCGACCCGCAGCGCCGTGTCCAACGCCCGGGTGTGGGCGCCCATGTCCTCGTGCACCTTGAATCCGGACGCCCCGCCCTCGGCGAGAGCCTCGATGAGCGGCGCGTCGTGCGAGGACGAACCCCGGCCCAGGAAACCGATGTTGACCGGCCAGGCGTCGAAGGCGTTGAACGCGTGCCGCAGCGCCCAGGGCGAGTTGACGCCGACGCCCCACATCGGCCCGAACTCCTGCCCGATGACCGTGGTCACGCCGGAGGCCAGCGAGGCCTCCATGATGCGCGGCGACAGCAGATGGACGTGGGTGTCGACGGCCCCGGCGGTGGCGATGAGCCCCTCGCCGGACACGATGGACGTGCCGGTGCCCACGACTACGTCGACCCCGTCGAGGGTGTCGGGGTTCCCGGCCCGCCCGATGGAGCAGACACGGCCTTCGCGGATGCCGATGGAGACCTTGCGGATCCCCTGCACGGCATCGATCACGACGACGTTGCTGATGACGACGTCACAGGTCTCCCGCACGGCCGCGGCCTTGAGGTGCAGTCCGTCGCGGGCGGTCTTGCCGAAGCCGGCGAGGAACTCGTCGCCGTAGTGCTGGGAGTCGGCCTCGACGCGGATCGTCAGCCCGGAGTCGCCGAGCCGGATGCGGTCGCCGGCGCGGGGGCCGTGGGTGGCGGCGTACTCGTGAGGGGTGAGGCGGCGGGCCTCGGCGGGGTGCCCTCCGGGGCGGCTCATCGGTCGGCCTCCTCGGTGGGCACGCCCAGGTAGCCGCAGGCGGCGGCGCGGCGCAGGGCCTCCTCGCGGGCGCCTGGCGCGTCCAGCGGTCCGTCGACGAGTCCGGCGAAGCCGATGGCGACGCGGGCACCGCCGATCGGTGTCAGGCCGACCTCCAGCGACTCCCCCGGCCCGAACCGCACCGAGGAACCGGCGGGTACGGCGAGCCGTGTCCCGTAGGCCTCGGCGCGGTCGAAGTCGAGGCGCGGGTTGACCTCGAAGAAGTGGAAGTGGGAGGTGACGGAGACGGGGACGGTGGCGGTGTTGGTGACTGTCATCCGTACGACGGCCTCGGGCTCGGCGTGCTCGGGCCCGGGCAGCAGCGCGCCGGGAGCCTCGGGGCCGAGCCCGCCGCCGATCGGGTCGCTCACCACGGCCAGCCGGGAGCCGTCGTCGAAGACGGCCTCGACATGCACCTCGGTGACGACGTCCGCGACACCGGGCAGCACGTCCTCAGGACCGAGCACCGCGCGGGCCCGCTCGATCGCCTCGGCGAGCCGCGCCCCGTCCCGGGCTGCCTCGCACACGGTGTCCGCGATGAGCGCGGTGGCCTCCGGCACGTTGAGCCGCAGCCCTCGGGCGCGACGGGCACGGGCCAGCTCGGCGGCTCCGAAGAGCAGCAGCCGGTCGCGTTCGGTGGGGGTCAGCCGCATGTCGTTCCCTTCTCTTAGAGCGCCACTCTAATCAGGGATATCGACGAAAGGAACCCTGGGCTCCCGTCATGGCACGCATCACATTGAGTGTCGCTCAAATGACGGTCACGACATGCGCCACGACGGCGCCGCGGCCGGCGGACGGCATGCGAAAGGGCCGCCGCGGACACGGAGTCCGCAGCGGCCCTGATGGTCCGCGGCTAGCCCAGCTTGTGCATCCAGCCGTGCTTGTCCTCGGCCGTGCCGCGCTGGATGTCCAGCAGAGCCTGGCGCAGCTTCAGCGTGACCTCGCCCGGCTCGCCGCCCGACTGCTGCCACTCGGCGTTCGCGCGCTTCACCGTGCCGACCGGGGTGATCACGGCGGCCGTACCACAGGCGAAGACCTCGGTCAGGGTGCCGTTCTCGGCGTCGCGCTGCCACTGGTCGATGGAGACGCGGCCCTCCTCGGACTCGTAGCCGAGGTCGCGGGCGACGTCGAGAAGGGAGTCGCGCGTCACACCCTCCAGGATCGAGCCGGTCAGCGTCGGCGTGATGATCTTGTCGCCGTACACGAAGTACAGGTTCATGCCGCCGAGCTCCTCGACCCACTTGTGCTCGACCGCGTCGAGGTAGCAGACCTGGTCGCAGCCCTTGGCGGCCGCCTCGGCCTGGGCGAGGAGGGAGGCCGCGTAGTTGCCGCCCGTCTTCGCGTCGCCCATGCCGCCGGGGACGGCGCGGACGCGGTCCTCGGAGAGCCAGATGGAGACCGGCTTGACGCCGCCGGGGAAGTAGGCGCCGGCCGGGGAGGCGATGACCAGGAAGAGGTACTCGTTGGCGGGCTTGACGCCCAGGCCGACCTCGGTGGCGATCATGAAGGGGCGCAGGTAGAGGGACTCCTCGCCGCCGTGCGCCGGGACCCAGGCCCGGTCCTGCTGGACGAGGGCGTCGCAGGCCTCGATGAACGTCTCGACCGGCAGCTCGGGCATGCCGAGGCGGTGCGCGGAACGCTGGAAGCGCTCGGCGTTCTTCTCCGGGCGGAAGGTGGCGACGGTCCCGTCGGGCTGGCGGTACGCCTTGAGGCCCTCGAAGATCTCCTGCGCGTAGTGCAGGACCATCGTCGCCGGGTCGAGCTGGAGCGGGGCGTACGGCACGAGCTGGCCGTCGTGCCAGCCTCGGCCCTCGGTCCACTTGATGACGACCATGTGGTCGGTGAAGTGGCGGCCGAACCCGGGGTTCGCCAGGATCGCGGCGCGCTCGGCGTCGGAAAGTGGCGAGGCTGAGGGCTTGAGCTCGATCGTGGGCGTCGTCATGAGTGGTTGTCCTTCACCGGTTGTGTAGTGACGGGCCGCGCTCACGCCCTTTACTGTCAGTTGCCAGTGCTAGGACGTCCGAGCATTCCCTCATTCCGCGGCTCCGCGTTCGATTATCGCGCTACGGAGGCCGTGGACGAAAACAGCGTGAATGCGACCCAGGGGATGATGGTGGCACCCGGCGGGGACATAAGGAAAGCCGCCGGGTACGGATGCGACCCGGCGGCTTCGTGTGGTTCTGGGAGCTGGGGGTCCCCCCACGCCCTTCAGGCAGTGGGGGAGGGTCAGCCGGCTACTCGTACGGCGAGCGCGTCGCCGATCTCGGACGTGCTGCGCGCGGGCTTGCCGGTGCGCTCGGCGAGGTCGACCGAGACCGCCTCGTCGATCCGGGCGGCCTCGCCCTCGTAGCCGAGGTGACGCAGGAGCAGCGCGACGGACAGGACCGTGGCGGTGGGGTCGGCCTTGCCCTGGCCTGCGATGTCGGGGGCCGAGCCATGGACGGGCTCGAACATCGACGGGAACTCGCCGCTGGGGTTGATGTTGCCGCTCGCCGCGACGCCGATGCCGCCGGAGACGGCCGCGGCGAGGTCGGTGATGATGTCGCCGAAGAGGTTGTCGGTGACGATCACGTCGAACCGGGCCGGGTCGGTGACCAGGTAGATCGTGGCCGCGTCGACGTGGATGTAGTCGGTGGTGACCTCGGGGAACTCCTCGGCCACCTTGTTGAAGACGTTCGTCCACAGGTGGCCCGCGAAGGAGAGCACGTTGTTCTTGTGGACCAGCGTGAGCTTCTTGCGGGGGCGGGCCTGGGCGCGGGCGAAGGCGTCGCGGACGACACGCTCGACACCGAAGGCCGTGTTCACGGAGACCTCGGTGGCGACCTCGTGCGGGGTGCCCTTGCGGATGGTGCCGCCGTTGCCGGTGTACGGGCCCTCGGTGCCCTCGCGGACCACGACGAAGTCGATGGCCGGCTCGCCCTTCAGCGGTGTCTCCACACCCGGCAGCAGCTTCGACGGCCGCAGGTTGACGTGGTGGTCGAAGAGGAAGCGGAGCTTGAGCAGGAAGCCGCGCTCCAGGACGCCGGAGGGGACGCTGGGGTCGCCGATGGCACCGAGGAGGATCGCGTCGTGCTGCTTCAGCGCGTCCACGTCGGCGTCGGTGAGGGTCTCACCGGTGGCGTGGTAGCGCTTGGCGCCGAAGTCGTACTCCTTGGTCTCCAGCTTCACATCCTGCGGAAGGACGGCGGAGAGGACCTTCAGGCCTTCGGCCACGACCTCCTGGCCGATGCCGTCACCCGGAATCACTGCGAGATTGATGCTGCGAGACATGCACAGCACCCTACTCCCGCGTCCCATGGGATGACACGACATGTCCGCCATACGGACAGCCACGTACACCTGGGCGTCAGCCCTTCGACTGGCGTTCACCCGTACGTATGGCGGGTGTTGGGATCCGCTGGGAACTTCAGCAGCATGGACCTTCCCGACGTCGGCATCCCGCCGCAGCTCGCGCGCCGGATGAGCATGGCCGAGCAGTACGAGTATCTGCGCACGAAGCTGACCCGGCGCCGCACCCTGGTGACGGCCGGCGCGATGGCGGGCGGCCTGCTGACCGGCGGCTGCGCGGGAGACACGCCCTCACCCTCCTCCCGCAGGACCGCTTCCCCGTCCCCCACCTCCAAGGTGCACGGCTCGGTCGTCGCCCCCTTCGGCCGCCACCTCGCCTTCGGCGCCGACCCGAGGACGCAGATGCGGATCTCCTGGCAGGTCCCGCTCCCGGTGAAGAAGCCGTACGTCCGGATCGGCACCCGCCCCGACGATCTGAGCCGCCGGATCGAGGCCGAGGTCCGCGATCTGCACACCCCGGGCGTCGCGGGCGTCCGCGCGGCCCTCGACCAGTACTACCTGCACGCCGCCCTGGACGGCCTGCGCCCCGGCACCACGTACTACTACGGCGTCGGCCACGACGGACTGGACCCGGCCGCCGCCGCACACCGCTCCACCATCGCGTCCTTCCGCACGGCTCCGGCGAGCCCGGAGAAGTTCGTCTTCACGGCCTTCGGCGACCAGGGCGTCAGCAAGGCCGCGGCCGCGGGCGGCCACGTCCTGCTGCGCCAGAACCCTGCGTTCCATCTCCACGCGGGCGACATCTGCTACGCGAACGTCAACGGCCGGGGCGAGAAGTCGGACGGCTACGACCCCTCGTACTGGGACCTGTTCCTCAAACAGAACGAGGAGGTCACGCGGTCGGTGCCGTGGATGGTGACGACCGGCAACCACGACATGGAGGCCTGGTACTCCCCCGACGGCTACGGCGGCCAGCTCGCTCGCTGGTCCCTGCCGGACAGCGGCTTCGATCCGCGCGCGGCGCCGGGCGTGTACGCGTTCACGTACGGCAACGTCGGCTTCGTGGCGCTGGACGCCAACGACGTGTCGTACGAGATCCCCGCCAACCTCGGCTACACGGGCGGCAAGCAGACGGCGTGGCTGGACGAGAAGCTGGGCGCGCTGCGGGGAACGGTGGACTTCGTCGTCGTCTTCTTCCACCACTGCGCCTACTCGACCTCCTCGCACGCCTCCGACGGCGGGGTGCGCGAGGAGTGGCTGCCGCTGTTCGCGAAGCACCAGGTGGACCTGGTGATCAACGGGCACAACCACGTCTACGAGCGCACCGACGCCATCAAGGGCGACGCGGTCGGCAGGCGGGTGCCGATCGGCGCGTCGACCGACCCGACGCGGGACGGGACCGTGTACGTCACCGCGGGCGGTGGCGGCAAGGACCTGTACGGCTTCCCGGCGGGCGTGAAGGAGAGCTACGAGGGGCACGTGAGCGACCGCGAGTCCGTGGACACCTTCCGGTGGACGAAGTCACGGGCCGCGGACAAGGAGACCGTGGAGTGGTCGCGGGTGCGCTACCGGGGCTTCTCCTTCCTCCAGGTGGAGGCGGAGAGCGGTACGGCGCCGAGGCTCAAGGTGTCGGCGCTGGCGCAGAACGGCGACCGGATCGACCATTTCGAGGTGCGGCGCGGGACGTGAGCCCGCGCCGCACCCCGGCGGGTGCGGCTCCCGGTACTGGGGGTGTGCGGCCTCAGTGGCCGGTCGAGCCGCCGTTGTCACGGCGGTCGAGGGCGCGCTGGAGGGCGGCCGCGGCGTTCTTGCGGTCGGACTCGGTCGTGCGGACGGTGTGACGGACTCGACGGCGGGCGGTCGTCTCGGCCATGAGAAATCGACTCCTTCGAATTCATGGAGTGCAGAAGGGGGTTGCGAGACGCCGGAAGGGGCGGGGAGCGGTGCCGCAGGGGTTGCCTGCATGGGGCCCGGCTCACGACCGCCATTCGCTTGATCGAGCGAGACGTTCGGCTTCTACAAAGCTAAGGGAGGACGCTCGGTCTGTCTCCACAATTACTCGGACTTCCTACTATCTGAGACAGTGCAGTGGGTCACACGGTGCTGACCTGCGGTTTCGCATGGCTGCGCAGCTCGCGGACCAGGGCTCGCACGACGGTGGTGGTGGCGAGTTCGGGTGTGGTGACGTACCCGATCCGACGGGTGGGGCGGTCCGGTCCGAGATCGGTGATCTCCAGGCCGAGCGGTGCCTTGGCGAGGGAGAGCGCGGGCATGATCGCCATGCCGAGACCGCTGCCCACCATCGAGAGCACCGCCCCGTCGTCCTCGGCGCGGACAGTCGCGGTGGGGATCCAGTCCTGGGCCGCCCACCAGGTGCGGGTGTAGGAGGAGCAGTTCTCCCGCCAGTCGACGAGCGGCAGGGTGCGCGGGGCGGGGTGGCCGGCCGGATGGACGAGCGCGTACGGCTCCTCCAGCAGCACGTCCCCGACCAGGTGCGGCGGGATCGGGGAACTGGTGCCGAAGGTGGCGATGCCGAGGTCGGCCCGTCCCTCGGCGACCTCCCCTGCCGTGCCGGGACCGACCTCCCGTACGACGGTGACGGTCGGCTCGATCGCGGGGTGCCGTGCGGTGAGGCGTTCGAGGACGGGGGGCAGGAGGTGGAGGGCGGCGCTGCGGAAGGCGGCGATACGCAGGGGGCCGGCGACGTCCTGGGGCACCGCGGCCCGCGTCTCCCGTACGAGCAGGTCCAGCATCCGCAGGACACGGCGGCCGTGGGCGACGGCCCGCGCACCGGCTGCCGTGGGCCGGGCCCCGTACCGTCCGCGCTCGAACAGCACGACGCCCAGCTTGCGTTCGATGCCGCGTACGGCGTGCGAGACGGCGGACTGACCGGTCCCGAGCCGGACGGCGGCGGCCGAGAAGCCGCCCTCCTCGGCGACCGCGACGAGGGTACGGAGTTCCTGCGGCGCGAGATCGACGGTACTGCTCATTGCGGGTCCCCCACCTGCTGCTATGAGCGAAAGCTCATGGATGTGTCCGTTCCATGAGAGCAACCCTCTGCTGCGGTTCGGCATTCCTCCGTACGGTCCCGTCCATGACCGACACAGCGATCACCGTGCACCAGACCGCCCGCCCGAAGGGCTTCCCCACCCCCGACGACTTCGCCTTCGTGGAGTCCTCCCTGCCCTCCCCCGCCCCCGGCACGGCGCTGGTGGAGAACCTCTACTGGTCGGTCGACCCCTACCACCGCGAAATGATGGACGGCGACTTCGAGTTGAACGCGCCACTGGAGGGCCGCGCCCTGGGCCGGGTCGTGGCCTCGCGGGACCCGGGGCTGCCCGAGGGCGAGATCGTCTTCCACCGGCAGGGCTGGCGCACCCACGCCCTGGTGACCCCGCGGGAGGTCAGACGCCTGCCGCGGTACGAAGGGGTCCCGCTCTCCGCGTACTTGAGCGTGCTGGGCGGCACGGGCCTGACGGCGTACGTCGGTCTCACGCGGATCGCGCGGCTCCGCGAGGGCGACGACGTGTTCGTCTCCGCGGCGGCGGGCGGGGTCGGCACGGCGACGGGCCGCTTCGCGCGGCTGCTGGGCGCGGGCCGGCTGGTGGGCAGCGCGGGCTCGCCGGAGAAGGTCCGCCACCTGACCGAACAGGTCGGCTACGACACGGCGTTCGACTACCACCAGGGCCCGGTCTCGGACCTCCTGGCGAAATCCGCCCCCACCGGCATCGACGTCTTCGTCGACAACGTCGGCGGCGACCACCTGGGCGCGGCGATCGGCGCCCTGCGCGACCACGGCCGCGTGGTCCGCATCGGCACAGTGAGCCAGTACAACACCCCGGACGCGCCCCCGGTCGTCTTCAACCACGCCGACGTGGTGGAGAAGAGCCTGCGCGTCGAGGGCTTCCTGGTCAGCAACTACCGCGACCTCCAGGACGAGCTCTACGACTTCGCCGTACCGCACCTGCTCAGCGGTGCGCTCGCGCTGGACGAGACGGTGGTGGAGGGCTTCGAACGGATCGTGGAGGCGTTCTTGTTGATGCTGGGGGGCGGGAACGTGGGGAAGATCCTGGTGCGTTCCGCATCTCTCAGACCGTCCGGCGCTTGTCAGCGCTCAGCTAACTCCTAAAACATACTTGACCGGTTACAGCGACTCATGGTGAACTTACCTAACCATCAAATAGATATTTAGAGGTTAGAAGCCATGGCGACCGCCCACCGCATCACCACCGTCCGCGGCCTCGACATCCACTACCGCGAGGCCGGTCCCGCCGACGCCCCGGTTCTCCTGCTCCTGCACGGCTTCCCGAGCAGCTCGCACATGTTCCGCGACCTCATCCCGCTCCTCGCCGACCGCTACCGCCTCATCGCCCCGGACCACATCGGCTTCGGCCGCTCGTCGGCTCCGGAGGCCTCCGAGTTCACGTACACGTTCGCCGAACTCGCCGAGATCACCGCCGAGTTCACCGAGCGGCTGGGGCTGAAGGAGTACGCCCTGTACATCCAGGACTACGGCGCCCCGATCGGTCTGCGGCTCGCTCTCGCGCACCCCGAGCGCGTGACGGCGATCGTCACGCAGAACGGCAACGCCTACGAGGAGGGGCTGGGGAAGGAGGCCTGGACTCCCGTGCTCGCGCTCATCGCCGAGAGGACGCCGGAGACCGAGGCACCGGTGCGGGAGATCTCCTCGCCGGACGGCATCAAGTGGCAGTACCTGCACGGGGTTCCGGAGGACCTGCGGCACCTCGTCAGCCCGGACGCGTACGAGCACGACGCAGCCCTCATCGCCCGCCCCGGCCAGTCGGAGATCCAGCTCGACCTGATCTCCGACTACGGCTCCAACTTCGCCCTCTACCCCGCCTTCCACGACTACTTCCGCACCAGCCAGGTCCCCCTGCTGGCCGTCTGGGGCGCCCACGACGAGATCTTCGTCCCGGCCGGCGCCCTCGCCTACCAGCGCGACCTCCCGAAGGCCGAGATCCACCTCCTGCCCACGGGCCACTTCGCCCTGGAGACGCACGCACCCCAGATCGGCGCGCTGATACGGGACTTCCTCAGCCGGACCCTCTGAGCGCCGCCCCCACCGCCTCCCGGAAGCCGTCCGGATCCTCCACCCACGGCGAGTGCCCGGCGCCGGGGAGCACCACCCGCCGCACCCGGGGCAGCGCCCGCTCCAGCGAGTCGACCGCCCAGCGCGGCCGGACGTCCCGCTCACCGTCGACGATCAGCACGGGCACCTCCAGCCCCTGGCAGGCGGCGTACAGTTCCGGGCCGCCCCAGGTCTGTTTCGTCTCCGTGCCCAGCGCCGCGTTGCACTCGAAGTTGATCTCGAACCAGGGGTCCGCCATCCGACCGGCATGCTCCAGCGCCCGCTCCCGGTCCTCGAAGTCGACCGACCACTGCAGCACCGCCCGCTCACGGTCGCCGTCCGTCAACTCCTGCCACCGGGCGAACCGTTCGGGCACCTCACCCAGCCTCGCGCGGAAGTTCTCCTGGAAGGGCCCGCGCCAGGTGGACACCGGGTCGATGCCCGTGCCGCCCACGTACACGAGGCCCCCGACGCGCTCGGGGTGGGCCAGCGCATAGCTCAGCGCCAGCTGGGCGCCCCAGGAGTGGCCGAGCAGCACGGGCCGATCGAGCGCGAAGTGCTGTCGTACGGCGTCCAGATCCGCCACGAACCGGTCGGTCGTCCACGGCCCCGCGCCCCGCTCGGAACGCCCGCACCCGCGCTGGTCCCAGCGGACCACGGTCGCCCGGTCCTCCAGCATGGCGGCCACGTCCTCGAACATGTCCCACAGTCCGGGGCCGCCGTGACACAGCACCAGGGCCTCGGCGCCCTGCCCCTGCCGCGAGGCCCACAGCCGCACACCGTCGTCAGTCGTCACCGTCATGACCCCGAGTCTGCGCCACGAGTCCACCCACAGACGGCGAAGGGCCGGGCAACAGCCCGGCCCTTCAAGCTCTCTGACCTACCGTCAGCCCATGTGCGGGTACGGGTAGTCGGTCGGCGGGACCAGCGTCTCCTTGATGGCGCGGGTCAGGGTCCAGCGCATCAGGTTCTGCGGGGCGCCGGCCTTGTCGTTGGTGCCGGAGGCACGGCCGCCGCCGAAGGGCTGCTGGCCGACGACGGCGCCGGTGGACTTGTCGTTGATGTAGAAGTTGCCGGCCGCGTAGCGCAGCTTGTCCATCGTGTACGCCGCCGCCGCGCGGTCGCCCGCGATGACCGAGCCGGTCAGGGCGTAGTCGGAGACCGACTCCATCTGGGCCAGCATCTCGTCGTACCGGTCGTCCTCGTAGACGTGCACGGCGAGGAAGGGGCCGAAGTACTCGGTGGTGAAGACCTCGTTCTCGGGGTCCGAACACTCGACGACGGTCGGGCGGACGAAGTAGCCGACCGAGTCGTCGTAGGAACCGCCCGCGACGATCGTGCAGTCGGGGTCGGACTTCGCGCGGTCGATGGCGGCCTTGTTCTTGGCGAAGGCGCGCTCGTCGATGACGGCGCCGATGAAGTTGGAGAGGTCGGTGACATCACCCATGGTGAGGTAGTCGACCTCGGCCGCGAACTCCTCCTTGAAGCCGCTGTTCCAGATCGACGCCGGGATGTAGGCCCGGGAGGTCGCGCTGCACTTCTGGCCCTGGTACTCGAAGGCACCGCGGGTCAGTGCGGTCTTGAGGATCGCCTTGTCGGCGCTCGGGTGGGCGACGACGAAGTCCTTGCCGCCGGTCTCGCCGACCAGACGCGGGTAGGTGCGGTACTTCTCGATGTTGGCGCCGACCGTCTTCCACAGGTGCTGGAAGGTCTTGGTGGAACCGGTGAAGTGGATGCCGGCGAGGTCGCGGTGCTCGAGGGCGACCTTGGAGACCTCGATGCCGTCGCCGGTGACGAGGTTGATGACGCCCTTGGGCAGCCCGGCCTCCTCGAGGAGCTGCATGAGCAGCACGGCGGCGTGGGTCTGGGTCGGGGACGGCTTCCAGACGACGACGTTGCCCATGAGCGCCGGGGCCGTCGGCAGGTTGCCCGCGATCGCCGTGAAGTTGAAGGGCGTGATCGCGTAGACGAAGCCTTCGAGCGGGCGGTGGTCGAGGCGGTTCCAGACGCCCGGGGAGTTGGCCGGGGGCTGCTCGGCGAGCAGGTCGCGGGCGTACTTGACGTTGAAGCGCCAGAAGTCGACGAGCTCGCAGGGGGTGTCGATCTCGGCCTGCTGGGCGGTCTTCGACTGGCCGAGCATGGTGGAGGCGGCGAGGGTCTCGCGCCAGGGGCCGGCGAGGAGTTCGGCGGCGCGCAGGATGATCGCGGCGCGGTCGTCGAAGGCCATCGCACGCCAGGCGGGCGCGGCGGCGAGGGCCGCGTCGATCGCGTCCTGCGCGTCCTGCTGGGTGGCGTTGCGGTACGTGCCCAGAACGGCCTTGTGGTTGTGCGGCTGCACGACCTGGAAGGCGTCGCCGCCGCCGAGCCGCTTCTCGCCGCCGATGGTCATCGGCAGGTCGATCGGGTTCTCGGCCAGCTCCTTCAGCTTGACCTCGAGACGGGCGCGCTCGGGCGAGCCGGGGGCGTAGCCGTGCACCGGCTCGTTGACGGGGGTGGGGACCTGGGTCACAGCGTCCATGAGATCCGTAACTCCTTGTTCTGAGCGGGTGTTGCGAGCGGGTGTGCGGGCTCAGCCCTTGCTGATCATGCTGCGGACGAAGAAGCGCAGGTTCGCCGGCTTCTCCGCGAGGCGGCGCATGAAGTAGCCGTACCAGTCGGTGCCGTAGGCCGTGTAGACGCGCATGCGGTGGCCCTCGGCGGCGAGGCGCAGATGTTCGTCGCCGCGGATGCCGTAGAGCATCTGGAACTCGTACTCGTCGAGCTTGCGGCCGGCCTGGTGGGCCAGCTCCTGTGCGATGGAGATCAGGCGCGGGTCGTGGGACCCGATCATCGGGTACCCCTCGCCCTCCATCAGGACCTTGAGGATGCGGACGTACGCCTTGTCGATCTCGTGCTTCTGCTGGTACGCGACCTCGGCGGGCTCCTTGTAGGCGCCCTTCACGAGCCGCACCCGGCTGCCGCTCTCGGCGAGGCGGCGGGCGTCGTTCTCGGTGCGGAAGAGGTAGGCCTGGATGACACAGCCCGTCTGCGGGAAGTCCTTCCGCAGCTCCTCGTGGATGGCGAACATCGAGTCGAGGGTGGTGTGGTCCTCGGCGTCCAGCGTCACGGTCGTGCCGATGGCGCCGGCGGCCTCGACGACCGGTCGGACATTGGCGAGGGCCAGCTCGTGGCCGCCCGGCAGCGCCTGTCCGAACATCGACAGCTTCACGGACATCTCGGCGCGGGTGCCGAGGTCCAGCTCCTTGAGCCGGTCGACGAGCCGGAG
This sequence comes from Streptomyces sp. NBC_00019, assembly GCF_045041015.1. NCBI lineage: Bacteria > Bacillati > Actinomycetota > Actinomycetes > Kitasatosporales > Streptomycetaceae > Streptomyces > Streptomyces sp. NBC_00019. The sequence goes on along the minus strand of NZ_CP108302.1, from coordinate 7,315,895 downwards.
GTACGCGTCCCGGGCGGCTTCGGCCTGCCCGGGGGTGGTGATGTCCTCGCCGACGACGTCCATCGTCAGCTCCAGGCCCCGGTCCGTGAGGTCCCTGATGATCGGCACGATCTCGTCGACCGTCTCGCCGGGGATGAAGCGGTCGACGACCTGCTTGGTCACCGGCGCCGCCGAGATCAGGCGTCGCATCCGGTCGCTGCGCGACGCGGCAAGAATCACGGGACCCAGCACGGGGCACCTCCACAAACCAGCAGATAGAACCACCGTGAAACCTAAGGATCCCTCCGATCGTCGGCCATCGACAGCTGTCACGCATCCGTGCCGCAGATCTCAGACAGATGTATGAAGGGCCGGGATTGTGCGGGAGAATGCCCGAGTGACAGCCGATGCCGCGTCGTCCAGCCGTGCCGGTGACTACCAGGAGCTGGTCGACGAGATCTCCGAGCTTCTCGGGGTGCCCGCGACCCTGGAGAGCCGCGACTTCGAGCTGATCGCCTTCGGGGCGTACGACAGTGAGGGCGACCTCGATCCGTCGGCGCTGGACCCGGTGCGTGCCCGCTCGATCCTGACCCGCCGCTCGACGGCCACGGTCCGGACCTGGTTCGAGGGCTTCGGCATCACGCGCGCGACCGGTCCCGTCCGGATCCCGCCGACGCCCGAGGCGGGGGTGTACCGCGGACGGATCTGTCTTCCCGTGCGCCATCGGGGTGTCGTCCTGGGATACGTCTGGCTGCTGGAGTCCGACCCGGGGCCCACCGAGGCCCAGCTGGCCGCCGCCATGGACGTGACGGCCCGGATCGGCGCGCTGCTCGCGGACGAGGCGCAGCACGGGGCGGATCTCAGCCGGGAGCTGCGGGCGGCGCTGACCGCCGAGCGGGGCTGGCAGGGGGACATGGCGGTGGCGGCGCTCCGTACGGCGCTCGGCCCACGCGGCGACGGTCCGCACGCGGTGGTGTGTGTCGCGCCGTGGCCGTCCGCCGACCCGGACGACGCGCCGTCCGCGCGTACGGTGCCGCACACGACGGCCCTGTGCACGGTTCCGTGGGGCACGACCGCGCAGAGCCTCGCGATCCTCGTCCGGCTGCGGTCGCCCGAGGTGCGGACGCCGGCGCTCGCGGCGGCGCAGAGGCTGCTGGGGGAAGGCGCCCGGGCGGCCGGCGTGGGCGAGCCCCGGACCGGTCTCGGCGACCTGGCGACGTCCTGGCAGGAGGCCTCGTCGGCGGCTCGGGCGGCCCTCGCGGAGCCGGCGCTCGGCCCGGTCGCGGAGTGGTCGCGCATCGGCCCGTACCGGCTGCTGACCTCGCTCCCCGCGGAGACGGCCCACGACCCCGCCGTACGGCCCCTGCTCTCCCCCGCCCACCGTGAACTCGCGCGCACCGCCGAGATCTACCTCGACTGCGCGGGCCAGGCGGGTCGCACGGCCGCCGAACTGGGCATCCACCGCCAGACCCTGTACTACCGCCTGTCCCGGGTGGAACAGCTGACGGGCCTGGACCTGGACGACGGCGAGGACCGGCTGCTGCTGCACATGGCACTGAAGGGCGCACGACTCTAGAGCTCTTTTGACGTCCCCCTGCCCGGATCCGGGCAGAAAGAAGGGGAAGTCGACACCTTCCGCCTCTACAGTGCTCGCATGATCGCTGCCTCCGCGCTGGGCTCCTTCGCACTGATCGTGGGCCTGTTGACCCTCACTCCGGGTATCGACACCGCCCTCGTACTCCGCACCGCCGTCACCGGGCGCCGCACGCGCGCGTGGGGCGTCGTCCTCGGCATCCAGACCGGCACCCTCGTCTGGGGCGTGCTCGGCGCGCTCGGCGTCACCGCCGTCCTGACCGCGTCCCACCTCGCCTACACGGCCCTGCGCTGGGCTGGTGCCGCGTACCTGGTCTGGATGGGCGCCCGCATGGTGTGGGCGACGCTGCGGCGGCGGGGCGGGGACGCCGGGCCCGCGGAGGAGGCGGACACCGCGGGCGGCTTCTGGAGCGGCTGGCGCAAGGGCGCCCTGACGAACCTGCTCAACCCGAAGGTGGGCGCCTTCTACATGGCGGTCCTGCCGCAGTTCGTCCCGGAGGGCGGCGCGACGGCGCACCTGGTGGTCGGCACCCTGCTGGCGGGCGTGCACATCGGGCTCGGGGTGATCTGGTCGGGTGTCCTGATCCTCTTCGCCCGCACCCTGCGCGACACGCTCCGCCGCCCGTCCGCCCGCCGCGTCCTGGACCGCGTCACCGGCACGGTCATCGCTGCCTTCGGGGCACGCCTCGCCTTCGGGGAGTGACCCCGCGCCCCTGCCGCTGATCGGGTTTACGCCCCCGCCGCCCTTACCCGTTCCCATTCCCAGGGGCTGCCGCCCCTTCGACCCCGCCCCAGGGGGGCTCCGCCCCCTGGACCCCCATCGGCCCGAAGGGCCTCGTCCTCAAACGCCGGACGGGCTGAAGGATCCGGGCCGGCATCGAGAGGCGAGGCCGCCTGCGGGTGGGTGGGGGATCGGGGCGGCCAACCCACGTCCCCGAACGCCGAACGGGCTGGAAGACACGGGCCGGCATCGAGAGCCGCGGCCACAAGAAACGCCCACCAGAGACCTTCGAGGCGGCGGCCGCGGCCGGAGCCCCGCTGCGCCGACGCGCGCAGTGTGTGGGTGTCGGGAGGGCGATTGTGGGGCGAGGCGGGGTACCGGCCCACCCGTGTCGCAGCGGACGCCGCCGCCGCGATCCGAGTCGGCATCCGCAAGGAGCGGTGACTCAGCCAGCGCCGAGAAGATCCGCCACCGCCGCCACCCCCTCCGCGATCGCACGTTCCGTCACATTGCCGAACCCCAGGACGAGTTGAGGTGGCTCGACGTCCTCCGACGTGCGGCACGCGCTCATGCCGTACAGGCCGACCCCGCGGGTGCGGGCCGCGCCGACGAGGGTGTGTTCGTCCGCCGTCGCGGGCAGATGGGCCACCGCGTGGAACCCCGCCGCCAGTCCGGACAGCCGCACCGCCGGGGCGTGCGCGGCCAGGGTGTCGACCAGGGTGGTTCGGCGGGTGGCGTACCTCGTGCGCATGCGGCGCAGATGGCGGTCGTAGCGGCCGGACTCGATCAGGCGGGCGAGGGCGAGTTGGTCGAGGGTGGGTGAGCCGCGGTCGGTGACGCGTTTGAGGTCGGTGACCAGGTCGACCAGGGCCGGCGGGCACAGCAGCCAGCCCAGCCGCAGGGCGGGGGCCAGTGACTTGCTGACCGTACCGATGGAGATCACCCTGTCGGCCGCCAACCCCTGGAGTGCACCGACCGGTTCGCGGTCGTAGCGGAACTCGGCGTCGTAGTCGTCCTCGATGACGTACCCGTCCTGGCGCACGGCCCAGTCGATCAGCGCATGGCGGCGGTCGGGCGCCAGCACGACTCCCGTCGGCCACTGGTGGGCCGGGGTGACGATCACGGCCCAGGCGCCGGTGGCCGCCAACTCCCCTACGTCCAGACCCTCTTCGTCGACCGGAACCGGTACGGCCGTCAGTCCCGCCGCCTCGGCGGCCGCCCGCGCGGTGGCCGGGCCCCCCGGGTCCTCGTACGCCACGACCCGCACACCCCTGCGGGCGAGGGCGCCCAGGGCGAGGCTCAGCCCCTGTGCGTAACCCGAGCAGACCACGGTCCGGGCGGGTTCGGCGGCGGCGCCGCGCACCCGGCGCAGATATCCGGCGACGACCTCGCGCAGGGCCGAACTCCCGCGCGGATCGCCGTAGTCGAGGTCGGCGGTGGGCATGTGCCGGGCCGCTTCCCTGGTGGCCCAGAGCCAGTCGGCGAGCGGGAAGGAGGTCAGGTCCGGCACCCCGTGGCGGAAGTCGGCGATCAGCCGGAGGTGGGGGCCGGGCGGGGGTGCCGGGGCGGGTTCCGACGACTGGGCGCAGGCCGCCACGCGGGTGGCCGAGCCGACGCGGGTCACGAGGTAGCCCTCGGCCTGGAGTTGGGCGTAGCAGTCCTGGACGAGGCCACGGGACAGACCGAGCTTGCGCGCGAGTTCCCGGGAGGACGGGAGGCGTTCACCGGCCTGGAGCCGCCCGGTGCGGATCGCGTCCCGCAGCTGCCCCTCCACCTGCGCGGACAGCCGCTGCGCACTGCCCCGGTCGACGGTCAGAAGCAGCTCTGGCGACAGACCGGCCCACTGCACTGGCATGGAATTGGAGCTTAGCGGAGGGCCGGTGCGAACCTACCGTCTTCGGTATGACGACTTCGGCCAAGCACCCTGCGCGGACGACGGGTTCGCGTCCGCCCCTGCTCACCCGGCCTCTGCTGCTGCGCTTCGTGAGCCTGATCGGGGCGACCGTCAGCTTCTTCCTGCTGCTGTCGGTCGTACCCGCCTACGCGGCCGAGTCGGGCGGCGGGGGTGCGGCGGGCCTCGCCACCGGTGCCCTCATGCTCTCCACGGTCCTCGGTGAACTGGTCACTCCCCGGCTGGTCGCACGTTTCGGCTACCGGGTGGTCCTGATCGCCGGGCTGTTCCTGCTCGGCGCCCCGGCCCTGGTGCTGACGGCCTCCCGGGACATCGTGTGGATCGTGGCCGTGTGTCTGGTGCGCGGACTGGGCTTCGCGCTCACCATCGTCGCGGGCGGCGCCCTGACCGCGACGCTGATCCCGGCCGAGCGCCGGGGCGAGGGCCTCGCCGTGGTGGGCGTGGTGTCCGGTGTGCCGTCGCTGGTCGCGCTGCCGCTCGGGCTGTGGCTGGCGGAGCACGCGGGATACGGGACCGTCGCGGCCGTCGGCGGCGGTGCCGCACTCGCCGCGATCGTCTCGGTGTTCGGCCTGCCGGACCCTGGCGCGAGCGCCGAGCGGCCGGTCGGTGTGGTCCGCGGGCTGCGCACCGGCGCCCTGCTGCGCCCCGTCCTCATCTTCGGCGCCACCGCGACGGCCGCCGGAATCCTGGTCACCTTCCTGCCGTTGGCGGCCGGTTCGATGTCCTCCGCGGTGATCGCGGCGGCCCTGTTCGCCCAGCCCGCGGCCGCGACCGTCACCCGCTGGCTGGCGGGACGGCACGGCGACCGGCACGGCAGCGCCGGGCTCGTCCTGCCCGGCCTGCTCCTGTCGGCGGCGGGCGTGCTGGTCACCGCCGCGACCGGCAGCCCGGTCGCCGTCGTCGCGGGCTCGGCGCTGTTCGGGGCCGGCTTCGGCATCGCCCAGAACGCCACCCTGACCCTCATGTACGCCCGGGTCTCCGCCTCTTCGTACGGGACGGTCAGCGCGCTGTGGAATCTCGCCTACGACGGTGGCATGGGCGTCGGCGCGGCGTGCTTCGGTGTCCTCGCCGGACTGACCGGCTATCCGTGGGCGTTCGCGGCGACGGCCGCACTGATGCTGATCGCGCTGGTCCCGGCGCTGCGCGATCTCCGTCACACCGATTACTGAAAACGATTGTCATCGTGCTAGCGTCGGCGCACTCACCCTTGACCACCCCTTTACCCGGAGGGTTCCGTGCGCCTGCCCGCCCGTCACCTGTTCTCGGCCGCCGTGGCGTCCACCCTGCTCACCGGCTGTTTCTCCGGTGCCTCCGCCGAGGGTGAGGGCGACAGTGACGGCGACGGCAAGCGCGTCCGGGTCGCGATGATGCTGCCCCCGCGCTCGGCCCTCTCCCCGCTCTCCGACGACGCGTTCAAGCTGTCCCGCTGGTCGACGGCCGAGACCCTCGTGAAGCTCGACACCGACGGGGACGCCGAGCCCTCGCTCGCCACCGAGTGGCAGCAGTCCGGCAGGACCTGGACGTTCGAGATACGCGACGGCGTCACCTTCCACGACGGCACGAAGCTCGACGCCGAGGCCGTCGTACGCTCGCTCACCACCGCCGCCACCGCCTCCCCCAAGCCCCGCATCCTCGACGGCGTCGAACTGACCGCGAAGGCGCAGGACTCGGACACCGTCACCGTCACCACCGCCGACGAGGACCCCCTGGTCCCGCAGCGGCTCAGCTCGCCCCAGCTGTCGATCCTCGCCGCGAAGGCCTACAGCGGGAAGACGGTGAACCCCGTCGGAGCCGGCACCGGCCCCTTCGAGCTCACCGAGGTCGACGGCACCTCCTCCGCCACCCTCGACCGCTACGACGCCTACTGGGGCGGCAAGGCCAAGTCCCCCGGTATCGACGTGAAGTTCGTGCCCGACGGCACCGCCCGGGCCGCCGCCCTTCGCAGCGGTGAGGCCGACATCGTCGAGGCGGTCCCCGTCTCCCAGGCCGCGCTCCTCGACGAGGACCTGATCACCGAGGTCCCGATGCCGCGCACCAACACCCTCTACCTCAACACCGAGAAGGGCGTCTTCAAGGACGCCGCCCTGCGTGCCGCCGCCCGCGAGGCGATCGACGCCGAGTCGATCGTGAAGGGCGTGTACGAGGGGCGGGCGGATGTCGCCGAGGGGCTGCTCGGTCCGGCGCTGCCGTGGGCCGCCGAACTGCGGTCGGACCTGCGGCGCACCGCCGCCGCCGAGCCGAACGGCCGGACCGTCACCATCGGCACCTTCACCGACCGCGCCGAACTCCCCGAGGTCGCCGCCACCCTGCAACAGCAGCTCCAGAAGGCCGGGTTCAAGGTCAAGCTCGACGTCCGCGAGTACGCCAACATCGAGTCCGACGCCCTCGCCGGTGAGTTCGACGCCTTCATCCTCTCCCGCGCGACCGTGCTCGACTCCGGCGACCCGGCCGCCTACCTCTACAGCGACTTCGCCTCCGACGGCTCCTTCAACCTCTCCCAGCTCGCCGACGCCCGGGTGGACGCCGCCCTGAAGAAGGCCGGCGGGACGGAGACCGGCGAGGCCCGGCGCAAGGCCGTCATCGCGGCCGAGGCCGCCGTGCTCGGCACCGACGCGGCCGTCCCGATGCTGCACGAGCGCGTGATCCAGGGCGACGCCGCCGACGTCGTGGGCGCCGCGCACGACCCGCGCGAGCGTGAGCTGGTCACGGCCGCCACGTACGTCAAGTGAGGCCGACCGCGGCCGGGGTGACCCGGGTCCTGTGTCTGCTCGGGGTCGTGACCGCCGTCGGTCTGCTCCCCTGGCTCTCCGGCAGGGACCCGGCGCTCACCGTCCTGCGCGCCCGTTCCGCCGAGCAGGAACCGACGAAGGAGGCCCTGGACTCCGTACGACAGGATCTCGGCCTCGACGCGGGTCCCCTTTCCCTGCTGGGGAGTTGGGCGTCCGATCTGCTGCGCGGGGATCTCGGGACCTCGTGGGTGTCGGGTACCGACGTGCTGCCGTCCGTCGTGTCCGGGCTCCAGGTGTCGCTGGCGCTGATGGGCGCGGCCTTCGCCGTCGCGGTGCTGCTCGCGGGTGCGCTGGTCGCGCCCGTGCTGGTACGGGGGCGCAGGTCGGCCGGGGCCTTCGCGGCGATGCTCGCCGCCGTGCCCGAATTCCTGCTGGCCACCGTCGCGTTGCTGGTCTGCGGGGTGTGGCTGGGATGGCTGCCCACCTCCGGCTGGCAGGGTCCGGCGTACATGGTCCTGCCCGCCCTCGCCCTCGGCGTCCCCGCGGGCGGGCTGCTCGGGCGGCTGGTCGCGGACGCGCTGCCCGCCGTGCTCGACGAGCGGTGGGTGGAGCTGTGGCGCGGGGCCGGGGTCGGCAGGGCCCGGGTCTCCGCCGCCGCCCTCCGGCGCGTACTGCCGCCTCTCGTCCCGCAGTTCGGGATGGCCGCCGTCGGTCTCACCGGGGGCGCGGTCGCCGTGGAGACGGTGTTCGCGGTGCCGGGGATCGGGCGTACGGCGCTGGGGGCCGCCAAGTCGCAGGACCTGCCGCTGCTCCAGGGTGCGGTGCTCGCCCTGTTGCTGCTCGGTCTGGCCGTGGGGGCGTTGTCCGCGCTCACCCGGCGCCGGCTGCTGGGTCCGGCCCTGCGGGACGCCTCGCTCACCCTGCCGCCGGCCCGGCCGGTCCGTACCCACCCGGCGATCCCCTCGGCCCTGTTCGCCGTCCTCGCCGTGACGATCGGATGGGGTCTGCTGCGCGACCCGTACGCGATCGACACCGCGAACCGGCTGGCCTCTCCCACCTGGTCGCACCCGCTCGGCACCGACGGCCTCGGCCGTGACGTCCTGGCCCGGCTCGGACACGGCGCCGCCTCCACCGTCGGCACGGCCGCCGCCGTCTGTCTGCTGAGCCTGCTGGTCGCGCTGGCGCTCGGCTTCCTGCCCGGCGTCGCGGCGGGCGCGGCGGACATCGCCAACGCCCTGCCCCCGGTGATCGTCGGCATCCTGGTCGCCGCGGCGGCCGGACCCGGCACGGGTGGTGCGGCCCTCGCGGTCGCCCTGATCTCGTGGCCGCCGCTGGCCGCGCATGCGGCGGCGCTGGTGCAGGAGGTACGGGCGTCCTCCTTCCTGATGGCCCAACGCGCCATCGGCGCACCGCCCTTGTGGATCCTGACCCGGCACGTCCTGCCCTCGGTGGCCGCGCCCGTCGCCCGGCACGCCCTGCTGCGGCTGCCCGGCATCGCGCTCGCCCTGGCCTCGCTGGGCTTCCTGGGCCTGGGCGCCCAGCCGCCCGCCCCGGAGTGGGGCCTGCTGCTCGACGAGTCCCGCGCCTATGTCGAACGCGCCCCCTGGGCCGCCCTCGCCCCGGCGGTGGCGCTGGCCCTGCTGGCGGGGCTTGCGGTGTCGGGGGCGTCGTACGCGCAGGGCCGGAACGTCACGAAAGGCCGGCAAGCCGTGAAGGAGGCCCCCGTTGGAGTCTGAGGCGCTGCTGTCGGTACGCGATCTGCGGGTCGCCTTCGACGGCGTCGAGGTCGTGCGCGGACTGTCCTTCGACATCCGTCCACGTGAAGTGCTGGCGATCGTCGGCGAGTCGGGCGCGGGCAAGTCCCTGACCGCCCGGGCGCTGCTGGGAATGCTGCCGAAGGACGCGACGGCGACCGGGACCGTCCGGCCGGACCTCTCGGGCGAGCGCGGGAGCCGCATCGCCCTGGTCCCCCAGGACGCCCTGTCCGCCCTCTCCCCCGTGCACCCGGTGGGCGACCAACTCGCGGCCGCCGTACGGTCGGTGGCCCGCGTCTCCCGCAAGGAGGCCAGGGCGCGTGCGGTCGCGGCACTCGACCGGGTGGGCATCCCGGACGCCGCGCGCCGGGCACGGTCGTATCCGCACGAGTTCTCCGGCGGTATGCGCCAGCGTGCGGTCGTCGCGATGGCCACGATCAACGAACCCGACATCCTGGTCGCCGACGAACCCACCACCGCCCTCGACGAGGAACGCCGCGAGCAGGTGCTCCGGGTCCTCGCCGAGCAGCGGGAGGCGGTCGGCGCCGCGCTCGTCCTGGTCACGCACGACCTGGACGTCGTACGGCGGCACGCGGACCGCGCGCTGGTCATGTACGCCGGTCGGCTGACCGAACTCGGCCCGGCGCAGGAGGTGCTGGCCCGTCCTCGGGCCCCGTACACAGCGGGCCTGCTGGCGTCCCTTCCGCAGAACGCCCGGGGCCGCCACCTCCCCGCCCTCCCCGGCACACCCCCGGCCCCGGGCATGCTTCCGCCGGGCTGCGCCTTCGCCCCGCGCTGTCCGCTCGCGACCGACTCCTGCCGCCGCGAGGAGCCTGAACCGCGGCCGGTGGACGGGCGGTTGGTCTCCTGCCACCACTGGGAGAGAGTGTGAGCACACCCCTTCTCGACGTCCGCGCCCTCGTCGTCCGCCACGGTGCCGTGACCGCGGTGGACCGTGTCGGCTTCTCCCTGGAGGCCGGCGAGACCCTCGCCCTCAACGGCCCCTCCGGCTGCGGAAAGTCCTCCACCGCGCTGGCGGTGCTTCAGCTGCGCCGCCCGGCCTCCGGCGAAGTGCGCTTCGAGGGCCGGGAGTTGACAACCCTGACGGAGCGCGAACTCCGCCTCCTCCGCCCGCGTATGCAGCCCGTCTTCCAGGACCCCTACGGCTCCCTCAGCCCCCGCCACCGCATCCGGGACGCGGTCGCCGAACCGCTGAAGGTCCAGGGCCGCTGGACCGCCACGGCAGGCCCTGCCCGGGTGGCCGAACTCCTCGACCGGGTCGGCCTCGACCCGTCGTACGGCGACCGGTATCCGCACGAGCTCTCCGGCGGCCAGTGCCAACGCGCCGGGATCGCCCGGGCGTTGGCCTCCGAGCCGCGCCTTCTGGTGCTGGACGAGCCGGTGTCGGCGCTGGACCCGTCGGTGCGGGCCGGGGTGCTGAACCTGCTGGCCGACCTCCAGGACGAGCTGGGGCTCGGCTATCTGTTCATCTGCCACGACCGAGCCGTCGTACGGCATTTCGCGGACCGCGTCCTGGAGATGCGGGAGGGACGGATCAGCTCTTGTTGACCCCGGCGATCACCTGGCGCAGCCCCTCGGCGAGCTGTTCCGCGCTGGGCGCGGTCTTCGGATCAAAGTGCCACTGGGCGATGAGCCCCGTCATGAGCGTCACGTAGAACATGCCGAGGGTGTCCGCGATGTCGTCCGAGACGTCCTCCTCACGCCCGCCCATGAGCATCGGCACGAACCCCCGCCCGGCCTCCCGCTGGGCCCGCGCCAAGTAGTCGCGCACCTCGGGCAGTTGGTCGCCCATGACCACGATCTCCATGCTGAGATGCCAGATCGAGCCGGGCTCCCGCATGGTGGCGATGACGTTCGACCACACCTCCTGGAAGCGTTCGAGGGAACCGGGCTCGGCGTTCATGGCCGTTCCGTCCCCCTCGAAGGCATCGCCCATCCCCTCGGCCAGCGAAACATACGCCTCCGCCAGCAGCGCGTCCTTCGAGCCGTAGTGGTAGCCGATCGAGGCGAGGTTGGTCCCCGACTCCTTGACGATGTCGCGCGCCGTGGTGCGCGCGAAGCCCTTCTCCAGCAGGCACCGTTTGGCGCCTTCGAGCAGATCCTCACGGTGTCCCATGCGCCCAACTCTATCTAGACAAGCGATTTATACAAGCGTCATAGACAATCGTTTAAGACATCCGTATAGTCGCCGCCGTGACGAACCCGACGAGCACTCCCGCCGGCACCCTCGCCGGACGCCGTGAATGGACCGCCCTCACCGTCCTGATGCTTCCGCTGCTCCTGGTGTCGATGGACGTCTCCGTCCTCTACTTCGCGATCCCGTCGATCAGCGCGGACCTGGAGCCGAGCGGCACCCAGCAGCTGTGGATCTTCGACATCTACGCGTTCGTGCTGGCCGGCCTGCTGATGACGATGGGCTCGCTCGGTGACCGCGTCGGCCACCGCAGGCTCCTGGTGATAGGCGCCGCCGCCTTCGGCGCCGCCTCGCTGGTGGCGGCGTACGCGAACAGCGCCGAGACGCTGATCGCGGCGCGCGCGGTCCTCGGCATCGGCGGCGCGACCCTGATGCCGTCGACGATGGCCCTGCTGCGCACGATGTTCACCGACCCCGGCCAGCGCGCGAAGGCGATCGGCATCTGGTCCGGCGTGATGACGGCCGGGATCGCGCTCGGCTCCGTGATGAGCGGGGTACTGGTCGAGCACTTCTGGTGGGGCTCGGTCTTCCTGGTCAACCTGCCCGCGATGGCCCTGCTCCTGCTCCTCGGCCCGATGCTGCTCCCGGAGTCGAGGAACCCCTCCCCCGGCCGCTTCGACTGGCTGAGCGTCCCGCTGTCGATGGCCGCCGTGCTCCCCGTTGTCTACGGCCTCAAGGAGATCCCCTCGGAGGGCTGGAACGTCCTCTACGTCGTCTCGATCACCGTCGGTCTGCTCTTCGCTGCCCTCTTCGTCCACCGCCAGCGCACCACGGCCTCACCGATGATCGACCCGGCCCTGTTCCGCGGCCGCGGCTTCGCACCCTCCGTCGCCCTGAACCTCGTCTCGGCGTTCGGAATCATGGGGTCGGCCTACTTCACCACGCAGTACCTGCAGTCGGTGCTCGGCAAGAGTGCCCTGGAGTCGGCCCTGTGGGCACTGCTGCCGTCGGTGCCGATCGGGGCCGCGGCGCCGATCGCGACCGCTCTGGTCCAGAAGGGCGTCAACCGCGCCCACGTCGTCACCGCGGGCTTCGCGATCTCGGCGTGCGGCTTCGCACTGCTGGCTTTCGCCGGTACGGACTCGATGTGGCTGGTGCTGACCTCCTGCGGTGTCCTCGCGGTCGGTGGCGTCACCGTGATGTCCCAGATCATGGACCTCGCGATGGGCACCGCCCCTGCGGAGCGGGCGGGCACCGCGTCCTCCCTGATGGAGACCGGCGCGGAGTTCGGCGGCGCGCTGGGCATGGCGATCCTCGGCTCCATCGGTACGGCGGTCTACCGCCACGAGATGCCTGATGCGGCGCCGGACGTGGCCCGCGAGACCCTCGGCGGGGCGCTGGCGGTCGCCGATCAGGTACCGGGACTCGCGACCGTGGCCCGGGAGGCGTTCACCAACGGGATGCAGGGAGCGGCGATCGCGGGAGCGGTGCTGCTGGCGGGCGCGGCGGTGCTGGCGGCGGTGACACTGCGCCGGGTCGAGCTGCGCGAGCCCCAGGAAGCGCCGGAGCCGGAGACTGTGCTCGCGTAATGGAAAGCGCCGGGCGGGCCGAGGATCTCCTCGGCCCGCCCGGCGTTCGTCGTGAAGCGTCAGACCAGGTTCACCGCACGGGCGGACGTCGCCCCGATCTCCGCGGCCACCTCGGTCAGCACGTTCGCCGGCACGGTGTCGTCGACGGTCAGCACGGCCAGCGCCTCGCCGCCTGCGACCGAACGGGACACCTGCATGCCGGCGATGTTGATGCCGGCCTCGCCGAAGACGCGGCCCACGGTGCCGACGACGCCCGGGCGGTCCTCGTACTTGAGGACGACCATGTGGTCGGCGAGGGCCAGGTCGACGTCGTACTCGCCGACGGCGACGATCTTCTGGAGGTGCTTGGGGCCGGCCAGCGTGCCGGAGACCGCGACCTCCTCGCCGTTGCTCAGCGTGCCGCGCACGGTGACGACGTTGCGGTGGTCGGCCGACTCCGAGCTGGTCGTCAGGCGCACCTCGACGCCGCGCTCCTGCGCGAACAGCGGGGCGTTGACGTACGACACGGTCTCGTCGACGACGTCCTCGAAGACACCCTTGAGGGCGCTGAGCTCCAGCACCTTCACGTCGTGCTGGGTGATCTCGCCGTAGACCTCGACGTCGAGGCGGACCGCGACCTCACCGGCGAGCGCGGTGAAGATCCGGCCGAGGCGCTCGGCGAGCGGCAGGCCCGGCTTGACGTCCTCGGCGATGACGCCGCCCTGGACGTTGACCGCGTCCGGGACCAGCTCACCGGCGAGCGCGAGGCGCACGGAGCGGGCGACGGCGATGCCGGCCTTCTCCTGGGCCTCGTCGGTGGAGGCACCGAGGTGCGGGGTGCAGACGACCTCGTCGAGCTCGAAGAGCGGGGAGTCCGTGCAGGGCTCCTTCGCGTACACGTCGAGGCCGGCGCCGGCGACGCGGCCCTCCTTCAGCGCCGAGAACAGCGCCGTCTCGTCGACGATCCCGCCGCGCGCGGCGTTGACGATGCGCACGCTCGGCTTGACCTTGTGCAGGGCCTCGTCGCCGATGAGACCGAGGGTCTCGGGGGTCTTCGGCAGGTGCACGGTGATGAAGTCGGACACCTCGAGCAGCTCGTCGAGGGAGAGGACCTTCACGCCCATCTGCGCGGCCCGGGCGGGCTGCACGTAGGGGTCGTAGGCCACGACCTTCATACCGAAGGCCGACATGCGCTGGGCGACGAGCGCGCCGATGCGGCCGAGGCCGACGACACCGAGGGTCTTCTCCGCCAGCTCGACACCGGTGTACTTGCTGCGCTTCCACTCGCCGTTCTTCAGGGCGGTGTTGGCCTGCGGGATGTGGCGCGCGGTGGCCAGCAGCAGACCGCAGGCCAGCTCGGCGGCGGTGACGATGTTGGAGGTGGGGGCGTTGACGACCATCACGCCGGCCTTGGTGGCGGCGGAGACGTCGACGTTGTCCAGGCCGACGCCGGCTCGTGCGACGACCTTCAGCTTCTTCGCGGCGGCGATCGCCTCGGCGTCCACCTTGGTGGCGGAGCGGATCAGGATCGCGTCCACGTCGGCGATGGCGGGCAGCAGCTCGGCCCGGTCGGCGCCGTTGCACTGCCGGATCTCGAAGTCCGGGCCGAGCGCGTCGACGGTCGCAGGCGACAGCTCTTCAGCGATGAGTACGACAGGTTTCGAGCTCACGTGAGTCCTCACAAGTCCAATGCGTGCGGACGGCCGTCCCGACGGCCGCAGGCGGTGGAGGGTGCTAGCCGCGTGGAAGACGCACGACGCTGTGGGCCTGACGCGTATGTAGTACGGCAGTGTAGTGGCGCGGCCAAGAGCGTCTTACGCCTCTACGGAAGGATCACCCGTCCGTGGCCGGACAGGTTGGACAACGGGGCCGGAGCTGTCCGCTCCGGCCCCGCCGTCCGAGGCTTTACGCCTCCTCGTCGACCCAGCTCATCAGCTTGCGCAGCTGCTTGCCGGTGGTCTCCAGGAGGTGCTCGGAGTCCTGCTTCTTGTACTCGTTGTACTTCTTCAGACCGCCGTGGTACTCGGCCATCCACTCACGCGCGAAGGTGCCGTCCTGGATCTCGGCGAGGACCTTCTTCATCTCGGCCTTGGTGGCGTCCGTGATGATGCGGGGACCGGTGACGTAGTCGCCCCACTCGGCGGTCTCCGAGACCGACCAGCGCATCTTCTCCAGGCCGCCCTCGTACATGAGGTCGACGATCAGCTTCAGCTCGTGCAGGCACTCGAAGTACGCGATCTCGGGCTGGTAGCCCGCCTCGGTCAGCGTCTCGAAACCGGCCTTCACCAGCGCGGCCGTACCACCGCAGAGAACGGCCTGCTCACCGAAGAGGTCGGTCTCGGTCTCCTCGGTGAAGGTCGTCTTGATGACGCCCGCGCGGGTGCCACCGATGCCCTTGGCGTACGACAGGGCCAGCGCGAAGGCGTTGCCCGTGGCGTCCTGCTCGACGGCCGCGATACACGGAACGCCGCGACCCTCCTCGTACTGACGACGGACGAGGTGGCCCGGGCCCTTCGGGGCGACCATGCAGACGTCGATGCCGGCCGGGGGCTTGATGAAGTCGAAGCGGATGTTCAGACCGTGGCCGAAGAACAGCGCATCGCCGTCGTTGAGGTTGTCCTTGATGGACTCCTCGTAGACCTGGGCCTGGATCGGGTCCGGCACCAGGATCATGATGACGTCGGCCTCGGCGGCGGCCTCCGACGGCGTCACCACGCGCAGGCCCTGCTCCTCGGCCTTGGCCTTGGACTTCGAGCCCTCGTGCAGACCCACCCGGACGTCGACACCCGAGTCACGCAGCGACAGCGCGTGGGCGTGGCCCTGGCTGCCGTAACCGATGACCGCGACCTTGCGGCCCTGGATGATGGACAGGTCGGCGTCGGCGTCGTAGAACAGCTCGGCCACTTTGGGTTCTCTCCTTGAGTGCAGGTGTTGCGTCCCACCGTATGACGGCGGGGTGACGTGAAGTTTCGGGGTCTCGCTATACGGGCGGCCGACGACCGCGGCCGCCCGTGTCAAGCGTCACGCAGATCGGTCGAGGGCGCGCAGTGAGCGGTCCGTGATCGAACGGGCGCCGCGGCCGATGGCGATCGTGCCGGACTGGACGAGCTCCTTGATGCCGAACGGCTCCAGCATCTTGAGCATGGCCTCCAGCTTGTCGCTGCCGCCGGTGGCCTCGATGGTGACGGCCTCCGGGGAGACGTCGACGGTCTTGGCGCGGAACAGCTGGACGATCTCGACGATCTGCGAGCGCGTCTCGTTGTCGGCACGCACCTTCACCAGAACGAGTTCACGCTGAACGGCGCTCGCCGGCTCGAGCTCGACGATCTTGAGCACCTCGACGAGCTTGTTGAGCTGCTTGGTGACCTGCTCGAGGGGCAGGGCCTCGACGCTCACCACGATCGTGATGCGGGAGATGTCGGCGTGCTCGGTGACACCGACGGCGAGCGAGTCGATGTTGAAGCCGCGGCGGGAGAAGAGCGCGGCGATGCGGGCGAGGATGCCCGGCTTGTTCTCCACCAGGACGGAGAGCGTGTGCTTGGACATGATCTTTTACGTCTCTCTCGCTCAGTCGTCTTCGTTGTCGCCGAAGTCGGGGCGGACGTCCCGGGCGGCCAGGATCTCGTCGTTGGAGGTGCCGGCGGCGACCATCGGCCACACCATCGCGTCCTCGTGGACGATGAAGTCGACGACGACCGGGCGGTCGTTGATGGAGTTCGCCTCTTCGATGACCTTGTCGAGGTCGGCCGGGGACTCGCAGCGGATCGCGTAGCAGCCCATGGCCTCCGACAGCTTCACGAAGTCGGGGACGCGGGTGCCCCTGGCCTCCGGGTTGACGTCGTCGGGGCCGGAGTGCAGCACGGTGTTGGAGTACCGCTGGTTGTAGAAGAGGGTCTGCCACTGGCGGACCATCCCGAGGGCGCCGTTGTTGATGATGGCGACCTTGATCGGGATGTTGTTCAGGGCGCAGGTGGTGAGCTCCTGATTGGTCATCTGGAAGCAGCCGTCGCCGTCGATCGCCCAGACCGCCTGGTCCGGGGCCCCGGCCTTGGCGCCCATCGCGGCCGGGACCGCGTAGCCCATCGTTCCGGCGCCGCCGGAGTTCAGCCAGGTCGCGGGCTTCTCGTACTGGATGTAGTGCGCGGCCCACATCTGGTGCTGGCCGACGCCCGCGGCGAAGATCGTGCCCTCCGGCGCGAGCTGGCCGATGCGCTCGATGACCTGCTGCGGGGACAGCGTGCCGTTGCTGGGCTGGTCGTAGCCGAGCGGATAGGTGTCGCGCCAGCGGTTGAGGTCCTTCCACCAGGCGGTGTAGTCGCCCTGGTGGCCCTCGCTGTGCTCCTTCTGCACCGCCTGGACCAGGTCGGCGATGACCTCACGGGCATCCCCGACGATCGGCACGTCCGCGGCGCGGTTCTTGCCGATCTCGGCCGGGTCGATGTCGGCGTGGACGATCTTGGCGTACGGGGCGAAGCTGTCCAGCTTGCCGGTGACGCGGTCGTCGAAGCGGGCTCCGAGGGCGACGATCAGGTCGGCCTTCTGCAGCGCGGTGACGGCGGTGACCGCACCGTGCATGCCCGGCATTCCCACGTGCAGCGGGTGGCTGTCGGGGAATGCGCCGAGCGCCATCAGTGTGGTGGTGACGGGCGCTCCGGTGAGCTCGGCGAGAACCTTGAGCTCTGCGGTGGCGTGTGCCTTGATGACACCGCCGCCGACGTAGAGGACGGGCCGCTTGGCGTTGGTGATGAGCTTCGCGGCCTCGCGGATCTGCTTGGCGTGCGGCTTGGTGACGGGCCGGTAGCCGGGCAGGTCCATGATGGGCGGCCAGGAGAACGTGGTCCGCGCCTGGAGGGCGTCCTTGGCGATGTCGACCAGGACCGGGCCGGGGCGGCCGGTGGAGGCGATGTGGAACGCCTGCGCGATCACCCGCGGGATGTCCTCGGCCTTGGTGACGAGGAAGTTGTGCTTGGTGATCGGCATCGTGATGCCGACGATGTCCGCCTCCTGGAAGGCGTCCGTGCCGATCGCCTTGGACGCGACCTGCCCGGTGATCGCCACGAGCGGCACCGAGTCCATGTGTGCGTCCGCGATCGGGGTCACCAGGTTGGTGGCACCGGGTCCGGAGGTCGCCATGCAGACGCCGACCTTGCCGGTGGCCTGCGCGTAACCGGTGGCCGCGTGGCCGGCGCCCTGCTCGTGGCGCACCAGGACGTGGCGCACCCGCCGGGAGTCCATCAGCGGGTCGTACGCGGGCAGGATCGCACCGCCGGGGATGCCGAATACCGTCTCGGCGCCGACCTCCTCGAGAGAGCGGATGAGGGACTGCGCGCCCGTGACGTGCTCGGGGGCGGACTGCTGTCCTCCGGATCGGGGCCGCGGCTGCGGATGGGCCCCGGTGGCCTGCTCGGTCATCGTCATTCTCTTCTCGATGCTGAGGGTTTTTGCGAGGTTTGTACGGTGTGACGCTTTTTACGCCTGGTGTCTGTGCAACAAAAAACCCCTCGTGCCAAGAGGCAAGCGAGGGGAGCGCGCCGGGTGTGGTCGCTGGGAGTTCCGGGTCGATCCGGACGTCACCAGCTCAGCCGACGCGCTTTCCAAGTACGAGAATTCGGGTGCGCATGGCACTGACCCTCCCCCCGGCGCACACCCAGTGTCAAGCGGGTGGGACGGGAGTCTCATTATGTGAGCGAAGGGCACTTCCGCCTCCGAGAACAGCGGGCACACCACTTGTGTACACCCCCGCACCGCCCCCCGCGAACGCGGGCTCCGCCGGTCCGTGCGGTACCGGATAATGACCGGAACCGAGCGCCCGGCGCAGCCGGTACTCGTCCAACGGACCGGAAAACGCCATTCCCTGTCCGTGTGTGCACCCCATCGCCCGCAGCGCCACGACCTGCTCGGGCAGATCCACGCCGTCGGCCACGGACTGCAGCCCGAGATCCCCGGCGATCCTGAGCAGCCCACTGGTGATCTTGTGCAGCCGCGCGGACTCCACGACCCCCTCGACCAGACTGCGGTCGAGTTTGAGCACGTCGACGGGGAGTCTGCGCAGTGCCGTGATCGCCGCGTATCCGCTCCCGAAGCCGTCCAGGGCGATCCGGACACCGAGCCTGCGCAGGGCGCCGAGACGGCGTTCCAGCTCGTCGAGGGAGACCCGGGGGTCGGTCTCGGACAGCTCGATCACCAGGGACCCGGAGGGAAGCCCGTGCCGGGTCAGCAGGGCCTCGATCGAGCCGAGCGGCAGGGAGCGGTCCAGCAGCCGGCGGGCGTTCATCCGCACGGCCACCGGCATGGTCAGCCCGGTCGCGGCACGCTCGGCGGCCTGCTCGACGGCCTCCTCCAGCATCCAGCGGCCCAGCTCGGCGGTCTTGTCGCTGTCCTCGGCGACCCTGAGGAACTCGGCCGGCGTGAAGAGCACCCCCTGCGAGGAGCGCCAGCGCGCCTGGGCGGCGACCGATGTGATCCGGCCGTCCTCCAGGCAGACCACGGGCTGGTGCAGCAGCGCGAACTCGCCGTCGTGCAGCGCGGCGCGCAGGCGCGTGGCCAGCTCCGCCTTGCGTACGACGTCCTGCTGCATCTGGGGCGCGTACAGCTCGACGCGTCCCTTTCCTGCCGACTTGGCGCGGTACATGGCCAGGTCGGCGTTGCGCAGGATCTCGCCCGCGCCGAGGCCCGGCTCCGAGAACGCGACGCCGATGGAGGCGGCGACGCGGACATCGTTGCCGTCGATGAGGTAGGGCTGGGAGAGCGTGATCCTGAGGCGGTCGGCGAGCTCCAGGATGTGCCGTTCACGGGCGCTGCGGTCACGGGTGCCGTCCCCGACGATCAGGGCCGCGAACTCGTCGCCGCCGAGCCTGGACGCGGTGTCGCCGTGCCGGACCGCGTCCTGGAGTCTGCGGGCGGCCTGGACGAGCAGCTCGTCCCCGGCCTGGTGCCCGATCGTGTCGTTGACGGCCTTGAAGCCGTCGAGGTCGATGAAGAGGACGGCGGTGCCGCGGTCGGAGGCGCGGCGGCCGGAGAGCGCGTGCTGGACGCGCTTGGTGAACAGGGCGCGGTTGGGCAGGTCGGTGAGCGGGTCGTGCTCGGCGTTGTGCTGGAGCTGCGCCTGCAGGCGCACTCTTTCGGTCACGTCCCGGCTGTTGAAGATGAGGCCGCCGTGGTGGCGGTTGACGGTGGACTCGACATTGAGCCAGCCTCCGTCGCCGGACCGGAAGCGGCACTCGATGCGCGTAGTGGGTTCATCGAGAGGGTTGGCGGCGAGGAAGCGGCGCACCTCGTGCACCACGCAGCCCAAATCCTCCGGGTGGATGAGATTGGCCAGTTCGGTGCCCACGAGGTCCTCCGCGGGGCAGCCATAGACACCGGCGGCGGCCGGGGAGACGTATCGGAGGATCCCGTTGGGTGCGGCGATCATGATGACGTCGCTGGAGCCCTGCACCAGGGAGCGGAAGTGGTTCTCCTTCTGTGCCAGTTCCTGGGTGAGGGTGATGTTGTCGAGCAGCATGATGCCCTGGCGCACCACGAGGGCGAGCACGACGGTCCCGCCGGTGAGGAGCACCACGCGGTCGACGCTGTGGCCGTTGAGGACGTTGTAGAGGATGCCCAGCGTGCAGACGGCGGCGGCGAGATACGGCGTGAGCGCGGACAGGGAGCCGACGATGGGTCCCGCGGCCGGATACCGGCTGAGATCGCCTCCCTGCGGGGGTGCGTGGTGGTGGATGCCGCCGCGCTGTCCCGGCACATGCTCGTGGACCACGCGCGTGTGCCCCGCGCCGTCCTGCCCTTCGGTGCCCGGCTGCCCCTGGCGAGGTGCGGCCCAGGGCGCGTAGGCGAGCAGGAGCGAGCCCGCGAACCAGCCCGCGTCCAGCAACTGGCCGGAGCGGTAGGCGTTCTGGACCAGCGGCGAGGTGAACAGGGCGTCGCACATGACGGTCAGGGCGAGTGCGCCGATCGCGGTGTTCACCGCCGTACGGTTCATCGCCGAGCGCCGGAAGTGCAGCGCGAGCACCATGCTGACCAGCGCGATGTCCAGCAGCGGGTAGGCGAGCGACAGCGCGGTCTGCGACACGCTCGACCCGTCGGACCGCGCCGCCTGGGCGAGGGCCAGGCTCCACGCGAGCGTGAGCAGCGAGCCGCCGATCAGCCAGGCGTCCAGACCGAGGCAGACCCAACCGGCCTTCGTCACCGGCCGTTTGGCGAGGACCAGCAGGCCCACGATGGCGGGCGGTGCGAAGCACAGGAAGAACCCGTCGGCGTAACTGGGGGTGGGCACGGGCCGTTGCAGAACGACCTCGTACCACCCCCAGACCAGGTTGCCCAGGGACGCCATGGCCGAGGAGAGGGCGAACAGTATCCAGGCGAGTCGAAAGCGGACGCGCCGGTTACGGGCGCAGAGGAAGCAGGAGACGGCGGCGATGCCCGCCGCGGCGCTCAGCCCGAAGTCGCCCATGATCAGCGCGACTTCCTGGGAGCCCCAGCCGAGCGCGGAACCGAAGGCGTATCCCGCGCACACCAGGGCCAGTACGAGTTGATGGACCAGGCTCGCCCGGCTGCCGGAGGCCGGCGGCCGGGGTGGCAGCACCCCTGGCGAAGGCTGTGCCCGCAGCGCTCCGTTGAGGGTGGTGGTGGGAGGCGGCGGCGAACTCACCGGGCCCTCCTGGTCTGCGCCGCTCCAGGGTCCCGGGAGTCCGGGGTCGCTGGATGCGCATGCCTCCTGCGGCTGTTGTGCCTGCGGTGGTGATGGCTGTGACGGCAGTTGTGGCTGCCGTGGTGACCGCGTCTGCGCGCGGCCGTGTGCCAGGGTCGCCGTCGGCGGCTTCGCCGCGTCGGATCGTTCGTCCATAGGCCGTGCATCGCCCGTCGCCCCCCTCACAGTCTGCAATGTCCATCCCCGGCGCCGAACGGTGCGCGGCGC
Organism: Streptomyces sp. NBC_00019; assembly: GCF_045041015.1. Lineage (NCBI taxonomy): Bacteria > Bacillati > Actinomycetota > Actinomycetes > Kitasatosporales > Streptomycetaceae > Streptomyces > Streptomyces sp. NBC_00019. The sequence continues at coordinate 7,294,570 of NZ_CP108302.1, read as the reverse complement.
AGCCCCTGTCGGGACGATACACCAGTCTCGTCACTCAGGGACATAGTTCCTCTACGCTCCGTGACGACCAGCGGCGATGCGAGCACGGACCGCGTCCGGGAGGTTGCGGAGGGTACCGGAAACGGATTACGCGCTTGTTGCTCCGCGGATCTCAGCGCTTGTGGGGCCCGTCGTAAGGATCACGTTGCGCAGCGGCTCCTGGTTCACGAATCGTCCCAACTGGTCCACCAACAGCCGCTTGGCACGCGGCAGGAACGCGGACGTCGGTCCGCCCACGTGGGGACTGATGAGCACGCCGGGCGCCTGCCACAACGGGTGCCCCGCGGGCAGCGGTTCGGGGTCGACGACGTCCAGGGCCGCGGTGATCCGACCGCTCTCGAGTTCGGCGAGCAGGTCCTTGGTATTGACGACGCCACCGCGCGCGACGTTCACCAGGAGGGCGCCGTCCTTCATCCGGGCCAGGAACCCGGAGTTCACCAGACCTCGGGTGGTGTCGTTCAGCGGCGTGGAGAGGATGACGACGTCCGCCTCCGGCAGCAGGGCGGGCAGTTCGGTGAGGGGGTGCACGGGTCCGCGCTCCGTGGTGCGCGCGGAGCGCGCGACGCGCGCCACCCGCGCGACCTCGAACGGTACGAGCCGGTCCTCGATGGCGGCGCCGATGGAGCCGTAGCCGACGATGAGCACCGACTTGTCGGCGAGCGCCGGGTGGAAGCCGCCCTGCCAGCGCTCCTGTTGCTGGGCGCGGACGAAGCCGGGGATGCCGCGCAGCGAGGCCAGCGTGAGAGTCAGGGCGAGCTCGGCGGTGCTCGCCTCGTGCACACCGCGCGCGTTGCAGAGATCCACGCCGGGCACGATGTCGTCCAGTTGCGCCAGGACGTCGTCGACGCCTGCCGTGAGCGTCTGGACGAGCCGCAGGTTGCGCATCTCCTTCAGCGGGCGGACCTTCACGGGCTGCCGCTTCATGTACGGCACGACGTACACGACGCAGTCGGCCGGGTCCCCGGGGAACTCCTGCCTGCCGTCCTCACCCCCGTCCCAGAAAAGGTAGTCGGGCCCTTGCGGGAGGCCCGCGATCTCTTCCGGCGGGATGGGGAGCCACACGTCAGCGGTCATGGTCAGAGGCTATGTCAGGTGCGTGAGGGCGCAGAGGTTAGGTTGTGGGGTGCCGGAAGAGGGAGGGTCACGAGCAGGTGGAGCGCAGGACGATCGGGGCGGCGGCGCTCGCGGTGGGGGATGTCGGACTCGGTTGCATGCCGATGAGCTGGGCCTACAGCGGGTCGCGGCAGCGGGGCGAGGAGTCGTTCAGGGCCGTGCACCGGGCGCTGGACCTGGGCTCGACGCTGCTGGACACGGCCGACATGTACGGCCCGTTCACCAATGAGCTGTTGGTGGGGCGGGTGTTGAAGGAGCGGCGCGGGGAGGCCTTCGTCTCGACGAAGGTGGGGCTGCTGGTCGGCGAGCAGCACATCGTGGCCAACGGCCGGCCCGGTTATGTGAAGCGGGCGTGCGACGCGTCGCTGCGGCGGCTGCAGACGGACGTGATCGACCTGTACCAGCTGCATCGGGCCGACCCCGAGGTCCCGGTCGAGGAGACCTGGGGCGCGATGGCGGAGCTGGTCCAGGCCGGGAAGGTGCGGTCGCTGGGGCTGTGCGCGGTGGGCGCGCGCGGCGGCCGTCGGTCCGGGGCCCGTCTGCACGACGCGACGATCCGCCAGCTGCAGCGCGTCCAGCAGGTCTTCCCGGTGAGCGCGGTGGAGGCGGAGCTGTCGGTGTGGTCGCCGGAGGCCCTGGAGTCGCTGCTGCCGTGGTGCGAGGCCCGCGGGGTCGGCTTCCTGGCGGCGATGCCGCTGGGCAACGGCTTCCTCACCGGCACCCTGACCCCTGGCGAGGGCTTCGAACCGGACGACGTCCGCGCCCGCCACCCCCGCTTCACGGCGGAGATGATGGCCGCCAACCAGCCGATCGTCGTCGGCCTGCGCCGCATCGCCGCCCGCCACGGCGACGCCGTCACACCCGCCCAGGTGGCCTTGGCGTGGGTGCTGTCCCGGGGCCGCCACGTGGTCCCGGTCCCGGGCGCCAAGCAGGAGCGCTGGGTGACGGACAACGCGGCGGCGGCGGGGCTGCGGCTCTCCGCGCAGGACCTGGCGGAGGTGGCGGCACTGCCGGGGGCACGGGGATCCTGGGACTGACGGAATCCTGCGGCTGAGAGGCCCGTCGCGGTTCGGGTCCCGGAGATCGGGAACCTGTGAGGCCCGAGCGGTGTAAGAACAGTAGAAGCCACCGCGTCGAAGGGACCGAGATCGTGCAACGACGAGCAGTGTCGGCCGTGTTGGCCGCAACCGCGCTCCTGGTGACGGCCGGATGTTCCTCGGACGACGACGGCGGCGGGGCGTCGGGCGGTGGTGCGACACCGGGCAGCAGCACGACGTCGGCGGCCTCCCCCACCCAGCAGGCCGCCGAGGAGACACCCCCCGCGAAGGGTTCGGTGAAGGTGCTCCGCACGGCCGCCACCGGGCTGGACACCCCCTGGGGCCTGGCCCCGCTGCCCGAGGGCGATCTGCTGGTCTCCTCCCGGGACGAGGCGACGATCACCCGGGTCGACGGGGAGACCGGCAAGAAGACCGAGCTGGGCGCGGTGCCGGGGGTCTCCCCCGCCGGTGAGGGCGGGCTCATGGGCCTGGCGCTGTCACCGGACTACGCCTCGGACCACATGGTCTACGCCTACTTCACCTCGGCCTCGGACAACCGCATCGTCCGCATGCTGTACGAGGAGGGGAAGCCGTCCGGCGAGCAGCTGGGCGCGCCGGACACCGTCTTCAAGGGCATCCCCAAGGGCTATATCCACAACGGCGGCCGGATCGCCTTCGGCCCGGACAAGATGCTGTACGCGGGCACGGGCGAGAGCGGCAACACCGGTCTGTCCCAGGACAAGAAGTCCCTGGGCGGCAAGATCCTGCGGCTGACGCCGGAGGGGGAGCCGGCCCCGGGCAACCCGTTCCCCGACTCGCCGGTGTACTCGTTCGGCCACCGCAATGTGCAGGGCCTGGCCTGGGACGCCAAGCAGCGTCTGTTCGCCTCGGAGTTCGGCCAGGACACCTGGGACGAGCTGAACGCGATCGAGCCGGGCGGCAACTACGGCTGGCCGGAGGCCGAGGGCAAGTCCGACGACGGCAACTTCCGCGACCCGATAGCCCAGTGGGCCACGGATGACGCCTCCCCCAGCGGTATCGCCTACGCCGAGGGCTCGATATGGATGGCGGGGCTGAAGGGCCAGCGCCTGTGGCGCATCCCTCTGAAGGGCACGGAGGCCTCGGCAGACCCGCAGGCGTTCCTGGAGACTGAGTACGGCCGGCTGCGCACGGTGGTGTCGGCGGGCGGCGACAAGCTGTGGCTGGTCACCAGCAACACGGACGGGAGGGGCGACCCGAAGGAGGGGGACGACCGGGTCCTGCAGGTACAGGTGAGCTGACCGGGCCGTCAGTCCTGGGCGGACCCGTCCTCGGCCGCCGTCGGCCGCCGTACGACGACCTTGCCGGACGCGAGGTCTATCGGCCCGCGTCCGGGGTCGTTGTCACCGATGTCCTCCCGTGTCAGTGCCAGCCGGTTCTCTTCGTCCTGGGTGTGTTTTCGACCGGGTGCGAACAGTTCCTCGAAGGCGTTGAACACGGGACCTCCCTGGGCCGACGTCCTTTACAGCGTAAGCCTGACGCCGTTCGTCCGAATGGTGGGCCTGTGTCCCCCGCTCCCTCGGGGCCTCACCCCGCCGTCCGGCCGGTGAGCGGCTCCGCCGGGAACAGCCCCAGCCGGTGTGCCACGGCCGCGGCCTCGCCCCGGCCCGAGACGCCGAGCTTGGCCAGGATGTTCGAGACATGGACGCTGGCCGTCTTCGGGGAGATGAACAGCTCCTCGGCTATCTGACGGTTGCTGCGGCCGGCGGAGACCAGGCGCAGGACGTCGCGCTCCCTGCCGGTGAGGCCGAGGGAATCGGCTGAGGGGGCCTGGGACCGCTTCGGGGCGCGGGCCATGGGGAGGCGGGCGCGCTGGGCGAGCTGGGTGACGGCGTCGGTCAGGGGACGGGCACCGAGGTGGCGGGCGACGGCGTGGGCGAGGCGGAGCAGCTCCGTGGCGCGGTCGCGTTCGTCCTCGCCGCCGGTGGTCAGGAGGGCCTCGGCGAGGCGGTGGCGGACGCGAGCGAGGTCGTAGGGGCGCTCCAGGCGCTCGAAGGCGGAGGTCACCTCCGACCAGTCGTCGGGGTCGCTCGTGCCCTCGGCGCGCAGGAGCTCCGCGCGGACCCAGCGTTCGTAGGCCTGCCAGACGGGGACGTTGGTGGCCAGGGGTCTGGCGGCCGTGCGGATGCGTTCGAGGAGTTCGGCGCGGCCGGGGTCGGCGGCGGGCAGGCCGAGGGCGTCGGCCTCCATGGCGGCGGCGGTCCGGAGGAGGGGCCAGGCGTAGCGCTGGGTGTCGGGCGGGAAGCCCGTGTCCATGGCGCGTTCGAGTTCGGCGCGGGCGTCCAGGAGGCGGCCCTCGCCGGCGGCGACGCCGATGGCGATGCGGGCGAGGGGGATCTCGTTCTGGGGCGGCCGGTCGTGGCTGCCGAAGTGGCTTCGGGACGCGGCCAGTTGGTGGCCGGACTCGGCCAGGTCTCCTCGGGCGAGAGCGAGTTCGGCGCGCAGGAGGGCATGGAAGCCGCGGGGCTTGGCGCTCTGCCCGACGCGCCCGGCATTGACGGAGGCTTCGGCGGCCTCGTCCCAGCGGCCCAGGCTGCAGAGGGATTCGGCGAGGTTGCCCCAGGCCCAGGCCTCGCTGTCCGGGAGGCCGAACCGCCGGGTGTAGGCAAGCCCTTCCTCCAGGATGGGCACGGCGTCGGCGGAGCGTCCGACGGCTTCGAGGGCGTCCGGCAGGTTCACATAGACGCGGGCCGCGACGGCGGAGAGGCCGTGCTCGACCGTCTCCCGCTTGACCTCCAGCATCTCGCCGAGTCCCGTGTCGATGTCTCCGGCGTGGACCTTGAGGCTGCCGAGGGTGAGCCGGGCGTTCATCTCGATCTCGTGGACGCCGAGCATGCGCGCGTACTCCACGGCGCGCTCGGCTGCGGAGAAGGCGTCGGGGCCGGGGACGTGCACCATGGACCAGTTGGCGACGCTGGCGAGGACCTCGGCGTGCACCTCGGAGGGCGGCAGGCCGCGTACCAGCTCCTGGGCGGTGGCCAGTTCCTGCCAGCCGTCGCCCCGTGACAGCGCCGAGATCAGCCGGGAGCGCTGTACCCAGAACCAGGCGCTGCGCAGCGGATCGCCCTCCTCCTCCAGGAGGTGCAGCGCCCGCTTGGTGATCTTCAGGGCGCGTTCCCGTTCCCCGCAGAGCCGGCCGGCCACGGCGGCCTCGGCCATCAGGTCGAGGTAGCGCAGCGGGGTGGTGGCCGGGTCGCAGCCGCAGGCGGGGTAGACCTCGGCGTAGTCGACGGGGCGCAGGCCGGCCCGTACGTCCTCGGGTGCGGTGTCCCAGAGCTCCATCGCGCGTTCCAGGAGCCGCAGTTGTTCGGAGTAGGCGTGCCGGCGGCGGGCGGTGACGGAGGCGTCCAGGACGGCGGGCAGGGCCTTGGCGGCGTCGTGGGCGTGGTACCAGTAGCTGGCCAGGCGCATGACGCGGCCGTCGGCCGGCACGAGCGCCGGGTCGGTCTCCAGGGCCTCGGCGTAGCGGCGGTTGAGGCGGGAGCGCTCGCCGGGCAGCAGGTCGTCGCTGACGGCCTCGCGGACCAGGGAGTGGCGGAAGCGGTAGCCGTCGCCGTCGGGTGCGGCGCTGAGGATGTTGGCGTTCACGGCGGCCCGCAGCGCCTCGATGAGGTCGTCCTCGGCGAGCCCGGCGACGGCGGCGAGCAGCCGGTACTCGACGGTGGAGCCGCCCTCGGCGACGACCCGGGCGACCCGCTGGGTGCTCTCGGGCAGTCCCTCGACGCGGACCAGGAGCAGGTCGCGCAGTGAGTCTGTGAGGCCGGCACAGCAGCCCTCGTGGGCGGCGACGGCGAGTTCCTCGACGAAGAAGGCGTTGCCGTCGGAGCGTTCGAAGATGTCGTCGACGGTGGCCGGGTCGGGTTCGGAGGCGAGGATGCCGGCGATCTGACGGCCGACCTCGGTGCGGTTGAAGCGGCCGAGTTCGAGGCGGCGGACGGTGCGCAGCCGGTCGAGTTCTGCGAGCAGGGGGCGCAGCGGGTGGCGGCGGTGGATGTCGTCGGCGCGGTAGGTGGCGAGGACGACGAGGCGGCCGGTGCGCAGGGTGCGGAAGAGGTAGGCGAGGAGGTGGCGGGTGGAGGCGTCGGCCCAGTGCAGGTCTTCGAGGGCGACGACGACCGTGCGGTCGGCGGCGACGCGCTCCAGTACGCGGGCGGTGAGTTCGAAGAGGCGGGCCATGCTCTGCTCGTCGTGGCGTCCCGGGGGCGCCTCGCCCAGTTCGGGCAGGAGCCGGGCCAGTTCCTCCTCCTGGCCCGCGGCCGCGACGGTCATCTCGTCCGGCAGTTCGCGGCGCAGGGCGCGCAGCGCGGTGGAGAACGGGGCGAAGGGCAGTCCGTCGGCGCCGATCTCGACGCAGCCGCCGAGCGCGACGACCGCGCCCTGTCCGCCGGCCGCGGTGGCGAACTCCTCGACGAGTCGGGTCTTGCCGACGCCGGCCTCGCCGCCGATCAGCAACGCCTGCGGCTCGCCCGCGGCGGCACGGGCGAGCGCCTCGTTCAAGTTGGTCAGCTCATCGGCACGACCTACGAACACGGGACTGACGGACCTGGTCTCCACGGGCCCGAGCATCGCACGGGGGTCCGACAGCGCGGCACCGGTTTTCGCGGGGAGCGTGTCCGCCTCCAACGTCATGGTGCCCACTGCCACCAACCGGACGTTCAGGGGGACGGCCGCCTCGGTCGGCGGGCGGCCGTCCCCCTCCCCCGCGGTCACGCGGCGCGCAGGAAGCGGAGCCTGCGGCTGAGCCCGGTATGCACCTCGCCCTCGGTGTCGTGGCCGGCTGCCTCGCGGCGGGCGGCGCGGCGGCTGCGGACCGCCTCGCGGGCCAGACGCTCCTGCTGGGCCTGACGGAGCAGGTCGGCGGAACGAAGCTGGGAGAGCTCGTACTCGTACATGGTGTCCCCTTGGGAGAGTCGGTTTCGTGCTTCGCTTTCTGCGATGCCTTTACCTTCGTCTCCAAGGCGGGTCCGCCACATCGGGAGAGTTCCGCATCTTCGGCCGCCGTGGGGGCCTTAGACATGCCTAAGGGGCCTCAGGCGCCGCGTAAGGTGCTTACGCTCGGCCTAAGACCCCTCGGTGACCTGCGGTGATTCAGCTCGTGGACGGCAGTCCGAGCAGGACGTCGGTGTACTTGAGGACGGCCAGGAGCAGGCCGATGACCCCGAGCGAGACGCCCGCCCAGCCGACCGACTTGATCCACGGGGCCTGCGGCTTGCCGGGCGCCCCGAAGGCGGGCCGGGCCAGCACGAAGACGCCCACGATCAGCGCGGCCAGCGCGAAGAAGCCGGCCCACAGGGCGGAGGTCTGCCAGGCGTCGCCGTAGATCTCCTTGACCTGCGTGGCGACGGTCGCGGTCGATGCCGTCTCCAGCTGACCCACGAGTGTCTCGCGGGCGGCGGCGACCGTACCGATCCAGCCACCGGTGAGGGAGACAAGACCGAGCCCGGCGGACACGACGGCGGCCGCACCCTGGCCGACGCCGGACGGGCCCTCCTTCTCGTCCTCGCCGAGGCCCTCGAGGACCTCGGCCTCGTCGCCGTCCTCGGCGTCGTCGGCCTCGACCTGGGCCTCGGTCACCTCGTCGGCGCCCACGGCGTCGCTCTTCGTGACGTCCACCTTCTCCTCGTCGGTCTTGGGCTCGGGGCCCGTCTCGGCCCCGGTCTCGTCAACAGTCTTGGTTCCCATACCTCGCACCGTACGGACGCAGTCTGAGAGGTCTCTTAATGATCGCTGTGAGCGGCACGCGCGCGTGCCTCACGCCACTCGGGCGCCAGCACCGACCAAACCTCGAGATCGTGCCGCGTCCCACCATAGAGGTGCGCCTGACGGTGGACGCCGTCGCGGGTCATCCCCAGCCGCCGGGCGACATTGAGGCTGTTGGTGTTGCCGGCGGCGGCGATCCATTCGACGCGGTGGATGCCTCGCTCCTCGATCACCCAGTCGATGAGCACCCGCATCGCCCGGGTGATCAGCCCGCGCCCGGTGGCGGCGGGCTCCAGCCAGCAGCCGACCTCGGCGTTGCCCTGAGCGGCATCGAAGTTGAGGGTGAGCACTCCGCCCACGAGCTTTCCGTCCAGCCAGATGCCGTGGTAGCCGCCGGTGTCGTCGGCGCGCATCCGGGCGTAGCGCTGGAGCGTCTCGCGCGCGGACTCCACGTCCACCGCCTTGGAACCGAAGGGGATGAACTCCCCGATGAACTCCCTGCCGCGGTCCAGGTTCGCCAGGAACTCCTCCGCGTGCCACGGCTCCAGTGGACGCAGTTCGGCGTCGTCACCCAGCGATATCGCGTACATCGATGTCCCGCTCCTTCTCCAGCTCCGCCACAACGCCGTCCAGCCTCGCATGGGCGGCCCGGCACTCGGGCGGCTCGATGCTGATGCGGGGCATCCGGCGGTCCAGCCAGCCCGGCAGCCACCAGTTGGCGCCGCCGAGCAGGTGCATGAGGGCGGGGACGAGCAGCGTACGCAGGACGAAGGCGTCGAGGGCGACGGCGGCGGCGAGGGCGATGCCGAACATGGCGATCACGCGGTCGCCGCTGAGGACGAAGGCGAGGAAGACCGAGATCATGATGACCGCGGCGGAGTTGATCACCCGGCTGGTCTCGGCGAGTCCGACGCGGACGGCCCGCCGGTTGTCGCCGGTCTCCAGCCACTCCTCGTACATCCGGCTGACCAGGAAGACCTGGTAGTCCATGGAGAGTCCGAAGAGCACGGACACCATGATCACCGGCAGGAAGGGCTCGATCGGTCCCGCCCGGCCGAGGCCCAGGAACTCGCTCCCCCAGCCCCACTGGAAGATCGCGACGACGATCCCGAAGGCGGCGGCGACCGCGGCGACGTTCATCGCGGCGGCCTTCAGCGGGATACCGACGGACCGGAAGGCGAGCAGGAGCAGCAGACAGCCCAGGCCGATGACGACGCCGACGAACAGGGGCAGCTTGCCGACGATCACGTCGGCGAAGTCGTCGTACGACGCCGTCACACCGCCGACCTGGATGTCGAGCGAGGTGCCGGTCTCGGCGCGCGGCAGCACCTCGGTGCGCAGCCGGTCGACGAGGTCGCTGGTCCTCTGGGACTGCGGGGACGACTCCGGGACGATCGTGAAGTACCCGGTGTCCCCGTCCGCGTCGTAGGTCACCGGTGTCACCGAGGCGACGCCCTCGGTGGTGCGGATGGTGGCGTCGAGGTTGTCGAGGAGGAGCTTGTCCTCGGCGCCGTCGATGTGGGTCACCAGGGTCAGCGGGCCGTTGACGCCGGGGCCGAAGCCGGTGGCGAGCAGGTCGTAGGCCTGGCGGGTGGTGGACGCCTGCGGGTTGTTGCCCTGGTCGGAGGTGCCGAGGTGCAGCCCCAGCGTGGGCAGGGCCAGGACGGTCATGACGGCCAGGGCGACCGCGCCGAGCAGCTTGGGGTGGCGTTCCACGAACGCCGACCAGCGCGCGGCGAGTCCGGTCGGCAGTTCGGGCTGGGGTCCGTGCTCGTCCAGGTGCCGTCGCTCGCGCCGGCTCAGGGCGCGCATGCCGATGAAGGAGAGCAGGGCGGGCAGCAGAGTGACGGAGGCCGCGACGGTGAGGACGACGGTGAGCGAGGCGGCTATCGCGACGCCGTTGAGGAAGCTCAGCCGGAGGATCAGCATGCCCAGCAGGGCGATGCAAACCGTGGCACCCGCGAAGACGACGGCCCGTCCGGTGGTCGCGACGGCGTTGGATATGGACTCGGAGACACCCAGCCCGCGTTTCAGTCCGCGCCGGTGCCGGGTCACGATGAACAGGGCGTAGTCGATGCCGACGCCGAGCCCGATCAGCATGCCGAGCATCGGCGCGAAGTCGGCGACGGTCATGGCGTGCCCGAGCAGCACGATCCCGGCGTACGCCGTGCCGACGCTCACCAGCGCGGTGGCGATGGGCAGCAGCGAGGCGGCGAGCGAGCCGAAGGCGAGGAACAGCACGACCGCGGCGACGAGTACGCCGACGGCCTCGGCGAGATGTCCGCCCGAGGACTCGGTGAGTGCGATGGCACTGCCGCCCAGCTCCACCTGGAGCCCGTCACTGTCGGCCTCCTTCGCGGTGTCGACGACGGCCTGCGCCTGGCCCTTGTCGATGTCCTCGGCCCGGTCGTCGAAGGTGACCGTGGCGTACGCGGTGCGGCCGTTCTCGCTGATCTGGGTGGCGCCCTGCTCGTCGTACGGACTGACGACGGTGGCCACTCCGGGCAGATCCGCGATCTCGTCGAGGGTCCGGTTCATGGTCTGTTCGACGGCGGAGGCACGGACCGTGCCGGACGTGGTGTGCCAGACGACGGTGTCGCTGTCACCGCCGAGCTCCGAGAAGCCTTCTTGCAGCAGCTGGGTGGCGCGGCCGGACTCGGTGCCGGGGACCTCGTAGTCGTTTGAGTACGCCGAGCCGGTGGCCACGGCGGCCGCGGTCACCCCGCCGAAGGCGAGGAGCCACAGCAGAACGGCGACGAGGCGGCGCTGGACACACCAGCGTGCGAGGGCTGCCACGAAACGTGCTCCCGGGTGGATTTATGGATCTTTGACCGGGAACAGTCGCCCATAAGATGAACGGCCCGCAAAGAACGCATGAGCAATGCGGAGACCACTCTTGCAGCCAGAAATGATCGTTTACCGCATTCGTGCGTTTATTCACAGGAGTGGGAGACAGATCACAGGACAGTAACGTCCTCTCTGTCACCTCAGTCGAACTGGTCGCCCAGCGCCATCACCATCACACCGACGATCAGCAGCCACAGCGCCCTGCGGGTGCGTCCCCGGGAGCCGAGCACCGACGCGAGGGCACAGACCGCGGCCCCGGTGGCGTAGGCGGCCGGGACGAGCGTCGGGCCGGATCCCGTGAGGCGGAGGGCCGAGGCCGCGATGCCCGCGAGCGTCAGCACCGCCCCGGTGGCCAGGGCCGTCCAGCGGGCCCGGCGCGCGTCCTCGGCCGGGTCCGCGTACTCCTCCGGTATCTCGGAATCACCTCGTCCGTTCATGGCGGGCGAGCGTAGCGCGTCACCCTGAGAAACCAGGTGCCGGACGGCCTCGCCCCCTGCTACGGTCCCGCCGTCCGCCGTCTCCGGCTTCCCGCCGCCGACCGAAGCAGGTTGATTTTTTGAAGGTCCGACCGAGCTCCTACGCATCTCTCTTCCCTACGAAGGACTCAAGGAGCCCGTTCACCGATGTCAGACATCACCCCGAGTGCCTCGAGTGAGGACCTCGTCCGGCGGCTGACCCAGAGCCGCTATCCGCGCAGCAACGGCTACGACGTCCGCTGGGTCATCGAGAACCAGATGGGCCCGAACGCGCTGTGGCTGCTGGAGTGGCTGGCGCCCGCGCTGGGCCTCGACCAGCTGCGCCCCGGCGCCCGCGTCCTCGACCTGGGCTGCGGCCGCGCGATGACCTCCGTGTTCCTCGCCAAGGAGTACGACGTCCAGGTCACCGCCGCCGATCTGTGGGTCAAGGCCGACGAGAACGCCGTACGCATCGCCGAGGCGGGTGTCGGCGACCGTGTGCTGCCGGTGTACGCCGAGGCGCACGACCTGCCGTTCGGCGAGGGCACGTTCGACGCGATCGTCTCCGTCGACGCGTATCAGTACTTCGGCACGAACGACCTGTATCTGCCCACGCTGGCACGGCTGTTGAAGCCGGGCGGACGGATCGGGATCGTCGTACCGGCACTTCGGGAGGAACTGGAGGGCGACGACCCTCCGGCGCATCTGAAGGAGTACTGGGAGAAGGACCCCGGTTTCTGGTCGTTCCACTCCCCCGCCTGGTGGCGGCGGCTGTGGACGCGCAGCGGGGCCGTGACGGTCGAGACGGCCGACTGGCTGGAGGACGGCTGGCGCGACTGGCTGCTGTGGAGCGAGGCGTGCGCCGCGGAGAGCCCGAGCGAGTTCATGGCGGACATGGCGCGCTGGTCGGTCGACCTGATGCACGCCGACGTCGAGCATGTCCTCGGTTTCGCGCGGGTCGTGGGACGCCGTAAGTGACAGCAGGGCCCCGGAGGTCACACCTCCGGGGCCCTGCCCACGACTGCCTCAGCCCTCGCTGACGCCCAGCTTCTCCAGGATCAGCTCCTTGACGCGGGCCGCGTCGGCCTGACCGCGGGTCGCCTTCATGACCGCGCCGACCAGGGCGCCGGCGGCGGCGACCTTGCCGCCGCGGATCTTGTCGGCGATGCCCGGGTTGCCGGCGATGGCCTCCTCGACGGCGGTGGTCAGCGCACCCTCGTCGGAGACGACCTTCAGACCGCGCTTGTCGACGACCTCGTCCGGGGTGCCTTCGCCCGCGAGGACGCCTTCGATGACCTGACGGGCCAGCTTGTCGTTGAGGTCACCCTTGGAGACGAGCTGGGTGACCCGGGCGACCTGCGCCGGGGTGATGGCCAACTCGTCCAGCGACGTGCCCGACTCGTTGGCGCTGCGGGCGAGTTCGCCCATCCACCACTTGCGGGCGGAGGCCGCGTCGGCACCGGCGTCGATCGTGGCGACGATCGGGTCCAGCGCACCGGCGTTGAGGATCGCCTGCATGTCGAGCGCCGAGATGCCCCACTCCGCGACGAGGCGGTTGCGGCGGGCCAGCGGCAGCTCGGGCAGACCGGCGCGGATCTCCTCGACCCACTCGCGCGAGGGGGCCACCGGAACGAGGTCCGGCTCGGGGAAGTACCGGTAGTCCTCGGCCTCTTCCTTCACGCGGCCCGAGGTCGTCGACCCGGTGTCCTCGTGGAAGTGCCGCGTCTCCTGGATGATCGTCCCGCCGCTGTTGAGTACGGCGGCATGCCGCTGGATCTCGAAGCGGGCGGCGCGCTCCACGGAACGCAGCGAGTTGACGTTCTTGGTCTCGCTCCGGGTGCCGAACTTCTCGCGGCCGTGCGGGCGCAGCGACAGGTTCACGTCGCAGCGCATCTGGCCCTGCTCCATACGGGCCTCGGAGACACCGAGCGCCTTGATGAGCTCGCGCAGCTCGGCGACGTACGCCTTCGCGACCTCGGGAGCACGCTCGCCGGCGCCCTCGATCGGCTTGGTGACGATCTCGATGAGGGGGATGCCGGCCCGGTTGTAGTCGAGCAGCGAGTGGGACGCGCCGTGGATGCGGCCGGTGGCACCGCCGACGTGCAGCGACTTGCCGGTGTCCTCCTCCATGTGGGCGCGCTCGATCTCCACACGGAAGGTCTCGCCGTCCTCCAGCTGTACGTCGAGGTAGCCGTTGAAGGCGATCGGCTCGTCGTACTGGGAGGTCTGGAAGTTCTTCGGCATGTCCGGATAGAAGTAGTTCTTCCGGGCGAAACGGCACCACTCGGCGATCTCGCAGTTCAGTGCGAGACCGATCCTGATCGCCGACTCGACTCCGGTCGCGTTGACGACCGGGAGCGCGCCGGGCAGGCCGAGGCAGACGGGACAGGTCTGCGTGTTGGCGTCCTGACCGAGTTCGGTCGAACAGCCGCAGAACATCTTGGTCTTGGTGCCGAGTTCGACATGGACCTCAAGGCCCATGACGGGGTCGTACGACGCGAGTGCGTCCTCGTACGACTCCAGGTCGGTCGTGGTGGTCACGGTGAAACTTCCCTCTCAGCCCAGCAGGACGTCGTCGTCGCCCAGCCGCTTCAGCTCGCGGTACAGGATGGCGAGGCCGGTGACGATCGCGACCGCGGAGACGGTGGCGTCGATCAGCCGGAGCGTGTCCTGCTCGGTGCGGGCCTTCTTGATCTGCTTGGCGACACCCAACGCGCCGAACGCGGTGGTGGCCATCGACAGGTACGTACCGGACTTGGACTTCTTGAAGTCCTTCGCCTTGGTCAGCTTGCTCACAGCGACGGTGCCTCCTCGAGAAGCGGGTGCCCCCACTTTTCCACGAAGGCGGCCTCGACGGCGGCGCCGACCTTGTAAAGACGGTCGTCCTTCAGCGCCGGCGCGATGATCTGCAGACCGACCGGGAGGTTGTCCTCCGGGGCGAGACCGCAGGGCAGCGACATGGCCGCGTTGCCCGCCAGGTTGGTCGGGATGGTGCAGAGGTCCGCGAGGTACATCGCCATCGGGTCGTCGGCACGCTCGCCGATCGGGAAGGCGGTGGTGGGCGTCGTCGGCGAGACGATGACGTCGACCTGCTCGAAGGCCTTCTCGAAGTCACGCGTGATGAGCGTGCGGACCTTCTGGGCGCTGCCGTAGTACGCGTCGTAGTACCCGCTGGACAGCGCGTACGTGCCGAGCATGATGCGGCGCTTCACCTCGGGGCCGAAGCCCGCCTCACGGGTGAGGGAGGTGACCTCTTCGGCCGAGTGGGTGCCGTCGTCGCCCGTACGGAGGCCGTAGCGCAGGCCGTCGAAGCGGGCGAGGTTGGACGAGCACTCGGAGGGCGCGATCAGGTAGTACGCCGACAGGGCGAGGTCGAAGGACGGGCAGTCCAGCTCGACGATCTCGGCGCCCAGCTCCTTCAGCAGCGCGACGGACTCGTCGAACCGCTGGATGACACCGGCCTGGTAGCCCTCGCCGCGGAACTGCTTGACGACACCGACGCGCATGCCCTCGACGCTGCCGTTGCGGGCGGCCTCGACGACCGGCGGGACCGGGGCGTCGATCGAGGTGGAGTCGAGCGGGTCGTGCCCGGCGATGACCTCGTGCAGCAGCGCCGCGTCCAGGACCGTACGGGCGCAGGGCCCGCCCTGGTCGAGGGAGGACGAGAACGCCACCATGCCGTAGCGGGACACGGCCCCGTACGTGGGCTTCACGCCGACCGTGCCGGTGACGGAGGCCGGCTGGCGGATGGAGCCGCCGGTGTCGGTGCCGATGGCGAGGGGCGCCTGGTAGGAGGCGAGGGCGGCGGAGGAGCCGCCACCGGAGCCGCCGGGGATCCTGGTGAGGTCCCAGGGGTTGCCGGTCGGGCCGTAGGCGCTGTTCTCGGTGGAGGACCCCATGGCGAACTCGTCCATGTTGGTCTTGCCGAGGATGACGACGTCGGCGGCCTTGAGCCGCTTGGTGAGGGTGGCGTCGTACGGCGGGATCCAGCCCTCGAGGATCTTCGAACCGACGGTCGTCGGGATGCCCTCGGTGGTGAAGATGTCCTTCAGCGCGAGCGGGACGCCGGCCAGCGGGCCGAGCTTCTCGCCCTTGGCGCGCTTCTCGTCGACGGCACGGGCCTGGGCCAGCGCGCCCTCGCGGTCGACGTGCAGGAAGGCGTGCACCTTCTCGTCGACGGCCTCGATACGGGCCAGGTGGGCCTCGGTCACCTCGACCGCGGTGAGCTCGCCGGAGGCGATCTTCGCGGCGGTCTCGGCGGCGGTGAGCTTGATGATGTTGACGTTGTCCGTCATGGCGGTTAGTCCTCCCCCAGGATCTGCGGCACCTTGAAACGCTGCTGCTCCTGGGCCGGGGCGCCGGAGAGCGCCTGCTCGGGGGTGAGCGACGGACGGACCTCGTCCGCCCGCATGACGTTCGTCAGCGGGAGCGGGTGCGAGGTCGGCGGTACGTCTTGGTCGGCGACCTCACTGACGCGTGCGACCGCGCCGATGATGTCGTCCAGCTGTCCCGCGAAGTGCTCGAGCTCTTCGGGCTTCAGCTCCAGACGCGCCAGCCGTGCGAGGTGGGCGACCTCCTCGCGCGTGATGCCAGGCATGCAGCGATCCTCTGGGTGAGAGTGTGTGGTTTGGGGCCAATCCTATGGGGCGGCGCCCTGTGCCCGTGAAACGGTTTCCTCGCCCCCGCCGCCCCTGCCCGTTCCCACCCCTGGGGGCTGCGCCCCCAGACCCCCGCTATCGGCCCTGAACGGGCCTCGTCCTCAAACGCCGGACGGGCTGAGTTGTACGGACCGGCGTCAGCAAATCCAGCCCCTCCGGCGTTTGAGGAGCGGGGTCGAAGGGGCGGCGGGGGCGGAAATCGCCCGGCTACTCGTCGGCGGCAGCCGCCGGCAGAGCCGCCCGCGGGCGCTGCCATCCGCGTGAACCCCGGGCCAGCAGCCAGGCCGTGGCCTCCTCGGCCGGCATCGCCGCCGCCACCAGCCAGCCCTGTACGGCGTCGCAGCCCAGGTCCCGCAGCCGCTCCCAGGTCTCGTCGTCCTCGACGCCCTCGGCGACCACGAGGAGGCCCAGCGAGTGAGCCAGATCCACCGTGCACCGCACGATCTCCGCGTCCTCGGTGTCGATCGCCAGCCGGGCCACGAAGGAGCGGTCGATCTTCAGTTCGCTGACCGGCAGCCGACGCAGATGCACCAGCGACGAATAGCCGGTGCCGAAGTCGTCCAGCGACATCTTCACGCCGTGCCCGGTCAGCCCGGCGAGGGTGTCGGCGGCGCGCTGCGGGTCCTCGAGAAGCACGTGTTCGGTTATCTCCAGCTGGAGCGAGCCCGCGGGGACGCCGTGCCGGGCCAGCCGGGCGGCGACGGAGCCGGCGAAGCCGGGGGTGTGGACGTCGCGCGGGGAGACGTTGACCGCGACGGGCACGTACAGGCCCTGGGCGCGCCACCGGGCCACCTGGGCGAGCGCGGTGTCGAGGACGTACTCCGTGAGGTGCGGCATCAGCCCCGACGACTCGGCGATGGCGATGAACTCGTCCGGCGGCACCTTCCCGCGCTCCGGGTGCACCCACCGGACGAGGGCCTCCAGGCCCGCCACCTGTCCGTCGAAGCGGACCTTGGGCTGGTAGTGCAGCTGGACCTCGTGCGCGTCCAGCGCGCGCCTCAGGTCGCCCAGCAGACCGAGGCGGTCGGGGGTGTTGGAGTCCCGCTTGGACTCGTAGACCTCGACGCCCGTACGGTCCCGCTTCGCCTGGTACATCGCCACGTCCGCCCGGCGCAGCAGCCCCTCGGCGTCCAGGGCGTGGTCGGGGAAGACGGCGACGCCGGCGCTGGCCTCCAGGACGAGGGTGAGCCCGTCGAGGTCGAGCGGGGAGCTGAGGGCCGCTACGAGGTTGCGGGCGACCCGGGTCGCGGACGTCGTGGAGTCGGCGACGGGCAGTAAGACGGCGAACTCGTCACCGCCGAGCCGTGCGGCCTCCGCTCCGCGCGGCAGGGCCGCCTGGAGCCGGTCGGCTATCTGCAGGAGCAGCCGGTCACCGGCCAGGTGGCCCAGGGTGTCGTTGACCGACCGGAAGCGGTCGAGGTCGATGAGCATCAGGGCGGCCCGGGCGCCGATGCGTTCGGCGTCGTCCAGGGCGGTCCAGATCCGTTCGAGGAGCCATTGCCGGTTGGGGAGCCCGGTCAGCGGGTCGCGCAGCTGCTCCTCCGCCCGGGCCCGGGCTATCCACAGGGTGGAGTCGAGGGCGATGAGCGGGATCGAGAAGAGCGGCAGCAGCACCGGTTTGGCGACGGCGACGACGCAGACCAGCGGTGCGATGCCGAGCAGCGCGACCGCGACCAGGCCCTGTCTGACGAGGGCGGTGCGGGCCACGGTGGGCAGGCCGCCGGTGCGCGGGGCGTGCAGGTACCACAGCAGGGTGCGGGTGACCGCGAGGTAGGCGGCCGCCACGAGGAGCACCTCGGGGGCGGTGTAGAACGTCCAGGTGTCGGGGTTCCAGGGGGCCTCGACGGACGGGATGCGTCCGAACGCGGCCAGCACCAGGGCGCCGGCGCCGATGCCGAGGATGTCCACCGCGCCGTGCAGGACGCCCTGTCGCCAGCGGTTCCGCCTGGCTATGCCGACCAGGACGACGACGGTGAGACTGACCATCCCGGCGGGCACCCAGCCGTACAGCAGCAACACGGCGAGGGTGAGGGCTGCGCCCGAGCCGGTACCGCCCCACCAGCGGGCGCGGCCGAGCGCGACCAGGTGGCCGACGATGATGCCGGTCAGCACGGCCAGGGACCAGCCGACGGTGCCGGACGGGAAGAGGGCGTGGCCTCCGGTGTAGGCCCGGTAGAAGCCGGCGCCGAGCACGAACCCGGCCGCCGCGACGACCCCGGTGGGCAGTGCGGGCCAGGACAGATGCCGCTCGGACCCGGAGCCCGGCAGCCCGGGGGTGTGTTCGGCGAGCTGTACGGCGTTACGTCCGGCTGCCGCGGAGTACGGTCCGAGGGCGCGCCCCTCCTCGCCCGGACGGTTCGCGGACCGTGCCGACCACCGGCTCCCCCGCCAGGCGCCCGTCAGCCGGCGCAGCCATGAGTCCGGGGCGGCGCTCTCGGTCGGTTCCATTCCCGTCCCTCTCACAGCCGGCGGTGCCCACGCCACGCGGCCCGTTGCCCGACAAACCCTCGACGGCGCCGCGTTGGAAAGCCCTTCCCCCTGCTCTGGAGGAGCAAGGGGATGCCCCAACCGCAGCTGGGCACGGCAGGCGCACCTCTCAACAGTAGGCCGCAGAAGGCTTCCACGGGCAACGGTCGTTGACGGTTGCCCGAATGCGCCCCGGCCACCCGTATGCATCTGGTATGCGCCGATCGGGTGGCCTTCAACCGCTACTCCGCCCTACTCCTCGCCCGCTTCGCGCCTACTCCTCGGTCGGAAGCGCGACTTCGGCGGCCGCCTCGGGACCCTGTTCCAGCAGGACATCGAAGCCGTCCTCGTTCAGGACGGGCACCTTGAGCTGCATCGCCTTGTCGTACTTCGAACCTGGATTGTCCCCCACAACGACGAAAGACGTCTTCTTCGAAACAGAACCGGTCACTTTCGCACCCAGAGTTTGCAATGCCTCCTTGGCACCGTCACGGGTGAAGCGCTCCAGGGTGCCGGTCACGACGACGGTGAGGCCTTCGAGGGGGCGGGGGCCCTCGTCCTCGCCGGAGCCCTCCTCCTCCATGCGGACGCCGGCGGCCCGCCACTTGCGGAGGATCTCCTGATGCCACTCCTCGGCGAACCACTCCTTGAGCGACTTCGCGATGATCCCGCCGACACCGTCGGTGCCGGCCAGCTCCTCTTCCGTCGCCTGCTCGATCCGCTCGATCGAGCGGAACTCACGGGCCAGCGCCTGGGCGGCGACCGGGCCGACGTGGCGGATCGAGAGGCCGTTGAGGAATCGGGCGAACGGACGGCTCTTGGCCTCCTCGATGTTCTTGAGCAGGGCGAGCGTGTTCTTCTTCGGCTCGCCCTGCTGGTTGGCGAAGACCGTGACGACCTTCTCCTCGCCCGTCTTCGGATCACGCTTGGGCAGGCCGCTGTCGTGGTCGAGGACGTACGCCTTGATCGGGAGCAGCTTCTCCACGGTGAGGCCGAAGAGGTCGCCCTCGTCGACGAGCGGCGGGTCGGCCGGCTCCAGGGGGCGGGTGAGCGCGGCCGCCGCCACATCGCCGAAGTGCTCGATGTCCAGGCACTCGCGGCCGGCGAGGTAGGAGACGCGCTCCCTCAACTGCGCGGGGCAGGTGCGCGCGTTGGGGCACCGCAGGTCGATGTCCCCCTCCTTCATGGGCTTCAGCGGCGTCCCGCACTCCGGGCACTCGGCCGGCATCACGAACGCGCGCTCGCTGCCGTCACGCAGATCCACGACCGGCCCGAGGATCTCCGGGATGACGTCACCGGCCTTGCGGATCACCACGGTGTCACCGATGAGGACGCCCTTGGCCTTGACGACGTCCTGGTTGTGCAGGGTGGCGAACTCGACCTCGGAGCCCGCGACCGTGACGGGCTCGACCTGGGCGTAGGGCGTGACCCGACCGGTTCGACCGACGCCGACCTTGACGTCGATCAGCTTGGTGTTCACCTCTTCCGGCGCGTACTTGTAGGCGATCGCCCAGCGGGGCGCGCGAGCCGTGGAGCCGAGGCGCCCCTGGAGACGGATCTCGTCGAGCTTGACGACCGCGCCGTCGATCTCGTGCTCCACGGAGTGCCGGTTCTCGCCGAAGTACGCGATGAACTCCCGTACGCCGTCGAGGCCGTCGACCACCTTGTTGTACTGGGCGGTGGGTAGGCCCCAGGCCTTCAGCAGGTCGTAGCCCTGGGAGAGACGGGTCATGCCGTCGAAGCCCTCCAGGGCGCCGATGCCGTGCACGACCATGTGGAGGGGGCGGGTGGCGGTGACGCGCGGGTCCTTCTGGCGCAGTGAACCGGCCGCCGCGTTGCGCGGGTTGGCGAAGGGCTTGTCACCGGCCTCGTTCAGACGGGCGTTGAGCTCCTCGAACTTCTCCATCGGGAAGTAGACCTCGCCGCGGATCTCCACGAGGTCGGGGACCTTGTCGCCGGTGAGCCGGTCCGGGATCTCCGCGATGGTCCGGACGTTGGGCGTGATGTCCTCGCCGGTGCGGCCGTCACCGCGGGTCGCCGCACGGACGAGACGGCCCTGCTCGTACGTCAGGTTGACGGCGAGACCGTCGACCTTCAGCTCGCACAGGAGGTGGTAGTCGGAGGTGCCGACGTCCTTGGCGACGCGCTCGGCCCAGGCCGCCAACTCCTCGTCGCTGAAGGCGTTGTCGAGGGAGAGCATGCGGGAGCGGTGCTCGACGGAGGTGAACTCCGTCTCGTAGGCCCCCGCGACCTTCTGCGTCGGCGAGTCCGGCGTCCGCAGCTCGCTGTACTCCTCCTCCAGCGCCTCGAGCGACCGCAGGAGCTTGTCGAACTCCGCGTCGCTGACGACCGGAGCGTCCTTCACGTAGTACCGGAAGCGGTGCTCCTCGATCTGCTCAGCGAGCTTCGCGTGCTGCTCCCGCGCCTCGGCGGGCACCGTCGTCTCCGCTTGCTTGTCGCCGGCCACCGTGTTGTCCTCCCGTTACTCTGGGTTGTCCGCGAGGGATCTCGCCGCCTGGACGCAGTGGGCGAGAGCCGAGCGCGCGTAACTCGGGGAGGCTCCCGCGAGTCCGCACGCCGGAGTGACCGTGACCGCCTCCGCGAGAAGCCCCGGATGCAGCCCCAACCTGCGCCATAGCGTCCTGACACCCATGACGCTACCGGCAGGGTCCGACAATGCCGTGTCCGTGCCGGGCACGACACCGGCGAAGAGCCGGGTGCCGTTCTCCACCGCCTCACCGATCGCGTCGTCGTCACGCTCGGTGAGAAGGCTGAAGTCGAAGGAGATCGCCGCCGCACCGGCCCGGCGCAGGAGGGCGAACGGGACGTCCGGTGCGCACGAGTGGACCACGACGGGGCCGCCCCCGTGAACCCCGACGACGTCGCGGAGGGTCGACTCGACGACCTGCCGGTCGACGGCGCGGTGGGTGCGGTAACCGCTGGCGGTCTTGACGTGCCCGCGGAGCACGGCGATGAGGGAGGGCTCGTCGAGCTGGAGGACGAGTTGGGCGCCGGGGATACGGCGCTGCACTTCGGCGAGGTGGTCGCGCAGTCCCTCGGCGAGGGAGCCGGCCAGGTCCCGGCAGGCGCCGGGGTCGCCGAGGGCGGCCTCACCGTTGCTCAGCTCCAGCGCGGCGGCGAGGGTCCAGGGACCGACGGCCTGCACCTTGAGCGGGCCCTCGTACCCCTGGGTGAACTCCTCGAGGGCGTCCAGGTCTTCACCGAGCCAGGACCGGGCGCGCTTGGTGTCCCGGCCCGGCCGGTCCCCGATCCGCCACCCGCTGGGCTCAACGCGCGCGTACACCTCGACGAGCATCCCGGCGGTCCGCCCGATCATGTCCGCGCCGGGTCCGCGCGCGGGGAGCTCGGGCAGGAACGGGAAGTCGTCGAAGGAACCGGTGGCCGTCCTGGCGGCCTCCCTGGCGTCGCCGCCGGGCAGGGAGCCCACGCCGGTGGCGGGACCGAAGGTGAACCCGGTCATCGTCCCGGCCTCACTGTCAGGTCGTTGATCTCCGCGTCCCTGGGCAGGTCGATCGCCGTGAGGATGGTCGTGGCGACCGACTCGGGGTCGATCCACTTCAAGGGGTCGTACTCCTTCCCCTCCTGCTGGTGGACCTTCGCCTGCATGGGGCTGGCGGTGCGGCCGGGGTAGACCGAGGTGACGCGGACACCGTTCGCGTGCTCCTCGTGGCGCAGGGAGTCCGCGAGGGCCTTCAGACCGTGCTTGGAGGCGGCGTACGCGGACCAGTCGGCGTGGGCGTTCAGGCCCGCGCCCGAGTTCACGAACACCACATGGCCACGCGCGACCCGGAGTTGGGGCAGGAGGTGGCGGGTCAGTTCGGCGGGGGCGATCAGGTTCACGTTGAGCTGGTGGTGCCAGGCCTTCGGGGTCAGCTCGCCGACCGGGCCCAGGTCGACCACGCCCGCGATGTGCAGCAGGGAGTCGACCCGGTCGGGCAGCGACTGGTGGGAGAAGGCCCAGGACAGCCTGTCCGGGTCCGCCAGGTCACCGACGAGTGTCCGCGCCCCGGGGAACTCCGCCGCCAGCTCCTTCGCACGGCCCGCGTCGCGCGCGTGGAGCACGAGTTCGTCTCCGCGCGCGTGCAGACGGCGGGCCACCGCCGCGCCGATGCCGGAGCCCGCCCCGGTGATCACATGTGTAGCCATGCCGCCATGCTCGCATCACCCGGGGGTCACCCGATGCCCTGGTTCTCCTCCAGGTACGCCAGCGCCCCCACCGGCTCCTCCGCGAAGAACACCAGGTCGGTCAGTGGACGCGGCAGGAAGCCCTCGTCGTCCATGCGCCGGAACTGCTCCTTGAGGCCGTCGTAGAAGCCCGCGGTGTTCAGCAGGACCACCGGCTTGTCGGTGTGGCCGTGCTTCTTCAGCTCCAGGATCTCCGTCGCCTCGTCGAGCGTGCCCGTGCCGCCCACCATGATCACCACCGCGTCGGCCTTCTCCAGGAGCAGCTTCTTGCGCTCGGCGAGGTCCTTCGCGATCACCATCTCGTCGACCCCGGGACGGACCTTGGCGGCCAGGAACTCGACGGAGACGCCGACGAGCCGGCCGCCGGTCTCCTGCACCCCGTCCGCGACCACCTTCATCAGCCCGACGTCCGAGCCTCCCCACACCAGGGTGTGGCCGCCCTTGCCGAGCAGTTCCGCGAACTCCCGCGCGGGGCGGGTGTAGCGCTCGGCGAGGTCGGCGGCGGAGAGGAAGACGCAGATGTTCATGGGCCCACCGTACGGGCCCGGTCCGACATCAGGGTCAGGCGGATCTTCGACTGCCGGTGCGGCAGCCGCTCCCAGTCGTCCATGAACCGGGCCTTCAGGCCGTGGCGTGCGGCGATGGCGGTCAGGGTCCGCGTCCGGTAGTAGAAGTCCTCGTGCAGCACCTGGTGTTCGCGGCCCTCGGTGCGGTTGAAGGTGAAGTCGAAGAAGCCGCCGGGCGCGAGGACGCGTCCCACATGCGCGAGGCACTGCTCGACGACCTGCCGGGGCGAGTGCGAGAAGACACTGTGCGCGTGGACGACGTCGAAGTACCCCTCGGGCAGGAAACCGAAGGTCAGGTCGCCGACGAGCATCAGATGCGGCAGTTTGGACTGCAGACCCTCGCGTACGAGGGTGCCCTGGGCGGCGAGCAGGATGGCCGGTGAGATGTCGAGGCCGTAGTAGTGGCCGGTGTCCAGGTGGTCGATGAAGAGGCGTCCCGCGCGGAGGTTCCCGCAGCCGATCTCGAGCACGTGGTGCTCCGGGCGCAGGCCGTGGGCCAGCAGGTAGTCGAACTGCATCCGGCCGATCTGTGCCCAGCGTTCGGGCGACGGGTTGTGTCCCACCGCCGCCTCGGGGCTGCGGGCCGTGTCGTCGGCCATCACCGCCCGGTAGTACGCGATGTGCCCGGGGTGTCTCATCCGCAGCCAGGCGTCCCGCGCGGCCCGCCGTGTGTGGGCGGGTACCCGCTCGGGGTGCCGCAGGGCGTAACGGACCCGGTGGACGACGTTCTGGCGGTCTCTGGACGGATCTGCGGCTCCCATGAGGCCTCCTCGGGAAGAACTCGGGGCCGGCGTGCGCTGCACCTTCAACAGACGGCTACCCCAAGGAGGCCCGACCGTGACCCAAGGGCACCGCATCACCGTCGAGAAAGGCACCTCGCACGTCCGCGTCGTCCACGGCGACCAGGTCCTCGCGGAGACCGACCGGCCCCTCGTCCTGCGCGAGACGGGCTCTCCCGTGCGCTACTACATCCCCGCCGAGGACGTACGCCTGGACCTGCTGACCCCGTCCGACACCCACACCGTCTGCCCCTTCAAGGGGACGGCCTCGTACTGGTCGCTGCCGGACGCGGCGGACCTGGTCTGGGCCTACCCCGACCCGAAGCCGGGCGTGGCCGAGATCAAGGACCACCTCTGCTTCTACGAGGTGGAAGTCACCGATTAGTCCGGCGGCCGGTGGGAGTCTCCACCGGCATGGACAAGAAGACTCTTTCCCGCGACGGCACGCCCATCGCCTACGAAAGCACCGGGCAGGGCCCTGCCGTGATCCTCGTGAGCGGGGCGATGTCGACGGGCGGCACGCTGGCTCCGCTGGCCGTGCCGCTGTCGGACCGGTTCCAGGTCCTCGTGTACGACCGCCGGGGCCGCGGCGAGAGCGGTGACACGGCGCCGTACGCGGTGGAGCGTGAGGTCGAGGACCTCGCCGCGCTGATCGACGCGGCGGGCGGTGAGGCGTGTCTGTACGGGATCTCGTCGGGCGGGGCGCTGGTGCTTCAAGCAGCGGCGAGCGGGCTGCCGGTGCGCCGGGCCGCCGTGTACGAGACGCCGTTCGCGGACTTCTCCGAGCACGGTGCGAAGGGGCGGGCCGAGTACACCGAGAACCTGACCGCCGCTCTCGCTCAGGGCCGGCGCGGGGACGCGGTGGAGCTGTTCCTCCGGCTCGTCGAGATGCCCGACGAGATGATCCAGGGCGCCCGCCGGTCCCCCATGTGGCCCGGCATGGAGGCCGTCGCACCGAGTCTGGCCTACGACAATGCCGTCCTGGGCGACGGTCTGGTGCCCCGGGACCGGCTGGCCTCGATCGCCGTCCCCGTCCTGGCGGTCGCGGGAGGTGCGAGCCCCGAGTGGCTCCAGGAGGCCACCCGGGCTGTCGCGGAGGCGGCGCCGAAAGGGTCGTACCGGAAGCTGGAGGGCCAGACCCACATGGTGGATCCGACCGCCCTGGCTCCGGTGCTGGCCGACTACTTCACCCGGTAGCGTCCGCCGTCGCGCGCGTGGTCGTCGCGATCGTCGCCGAGCCGACCACGCGCGTGTCGTCGTACAGCACGATCGCCTGGCCGGGGGCCACGCCGCGGACGGGCTCGGTGAACGACACCCGCAGTTCGCCGTCCACCAGCTCCGCGGTCACCTGCGTCTCGCCGCCGTGGGCGCGGAGCTGGGCGGTGTAGGTGCCGGAGCCGGTCGGGGCGGTGCCGCACCAGCGGGGCTTGATGGCCGTCAGCGCGTCGACGTCCAGGGCGGCGGCCGGGCCGACCGTCACGGTGTTGTTCACCGGGGAGATGTCCAGGACGTAGCGCGGCTTGCCGTCGGCGGCCGGGGTGCCGATGCGCAGGCCCTTGCGCTGGCCGATGGTGAAGCCGTACGCGCCCTCGTGGGTGCCGATCTTCGCGCCCGACTCGTCGACGATGTCGCCCTCCGCCTTGCCGAGGCGATTGGCCAGGAAGCCCTGGGTGTCGCCGTCGGCGATGAAGCAGATGTCGTGGGAGTCGGGCTTCTTGGCGACCGCGAGGCCGCGGCGCTCGGCCTCCGCGCGGATCTCGTCCTTGGTCGTGACCGTGTCGCCGAGCGGGAAGAGCGCGTGGGCGAGCTGCTTCTCGTCGAGGACGCCGAGGACGTACGACTGGTCCTTCGCCATGTCGGAGGCGCGGTGCAGCTCGCGCGAGCCGTCCTGACGGACGATCACCTGGGCGTAGTGGCCCGTGCAGACCGCGTCGAAGCCCAGCGCGAGCGCCTTGTCGAGCAGGGCGGCGAACTTGATCTTCTCGTTGCAGCGCAGGCACGGGTTCGGGGTGCGCCCCGCCTCGTACTCGGCGACGAAGTCCTCGACCACGTCCTCGCGGAAGCGGTCGGCGAGGTCCCAGACGTAGAACGGGATGCCGATGACGTCCGCGGCGCGGCGGGCGTCGCGGGAGTCCTCGATGGTGCAACAGCCACGCGCGCCCGTGCGGAACGATTGGGGATTCGCCGAGAGGGCGAGGTGGACACCGGTCACGTCGTGGCCGGCTTCCGCGGCACGGGCGGCGGCGACGGCGGAGTCCACACCGCCGGACATGGCGGCGAGGACGCGGAGGGGGCGCTGCGTGGAGTGAGTCATAACTCTTCAAGGGTACGGGGGCGCGGGAACCGGAGCCCACGAGTATCCGTTGACGATCACATGGGGGCGAGAGAAGCATCCAAGGACGGCGACCGGCGCATCGGGCGCCGCGCCCTGCTGATCGGCGGGGCGGCGGCCGCGGTGGGCACCGGTGTGCTGGCCCGGGACGAGCTGGCGCGCCTGTGGTGGCGTACGCCCGGCGTGGAGAAGCCGCGCAAGGCGGGCGAGGTCGACTACACCGGCGCACGCTGGGTCGCGGCCTCGGACGCCAACTGGCGGCGCGCGGACCGGCCCGACGACTACGGCATAGACATGGTGGTCGTCCATGTCACCCAGGGCAGCTTCGACAGCGCGGTGAAGGCCTTCCAGGATCCGGGGCACCAGGCGGCCGCGCACTACATAGTCGGCAAGAACGGCCGGGTCACACAGATGATCCGCGAGCTGGACGTGGCGTACCACGCGGGCAACCGCGACTACAACGAGCGCAGTGTCGGCATCGAGCACGAGGGCTTCGTGGACCGGCCCGAGGACTTCACGGACAAGATGTACGAGGCCTCGGCCCGGCTGACGGCCCGGATCTGCGCGCGCTACGACATACCCGTGGACCGCGAGCACATCATCGGGCACGTGGAGGTGCCGGGGACGGACCACACCGACCCCGGTGAGCACTGGGACTGGGACCGGTACATGAAGCTCGTGCGCGAGGCCGCAGTGAAGGTGTGACACAGGTCACGCCTTCACCGGAAGCGGCCTCCGCGTCGCCGGGAAGCGCTCCGGTTCCCTACGTCAGCCCCGCCGCCCGGGCACGTTCCACCGCCGGGCCGATCGCCTTGGCGACCGCCTCCACATCGGCCTCGGTGGAGGTGTGGCCGAGGGAGAAGCGGAGGGTGCCGCGGGCGAGGTCCGGGTCGGTGCCGGTGGCGAGGAGGACGTGGCTGGGCTGGGCGACGCCGGCGGTGCAGGCGGAGCCGGTGGAGCACTCGATGCCCTGGGCGTCCAGGAGCAGGAGCAGGGAGTCGCCCTCGCACCCGGGGAAGGTGAAGTGGGCGTTGGCCGGGAGCCGGCCCTCCGAGGAAGGGTCGCCGCCGAGGATCGCGTCCGGGACCGCCGTACGGACCGCTTCGACCAGGGCGTCGCGCAGGGCGCCGATCTCCCGGGCGAACCACTCGCGCTGCTCGGCGGCGAGCCGGCCCGCGACCGCGAAGGAGGCGACGGCGGGGACGTCGAGGGTGCCGGAGCGGACGTGGCGCTCCTGGCCGCCGCCGTGCAGGACGGGTACGGGGGTGTACTCACGGCCGAGGAGGAGCGCGCCGATGCCGTACGGACCGCCGATCTTGTGGCCGGAGACGGTCATCGCGGCAAGTCCTGAACCGGCGAAGTCGACGGGGACCTGACCGAACGCCTGGACGGCGTCGGCGTGCAGCGGGACGCCGAACTCCTTGGCCACGTCGGCGAGTTCACGGACCGGCATCACGGTGCCGATCTCGTTGTTCGCCCACATCACGGTGGCGAGGGCGACATCGTCGGGGTTGCGCTCGACGGCCTCGCGCAGGGCGTCGGGGTGGACGCGGCCGTACGCGTCGACCGGGAGGTACTCGACCGTGGCGCCCTCGTGTTCGCCGAGCCAGTGCACGGCGTCGAGGACGGCGTGGTGCTCGACGGGGCTGGCCAGGACTCGGGTGCGGGCCGGGTCGGCGTCGCGGCGGGACCAGTACAGGCCCTTGACCGCGAGGTTGTCGGCTTCGGTGCCGCCGGAGGTGAGGACCACCTCGCTGGGGCGGGCGCCCAGTGATTCGGCGAGGGTCTCACGGGCCTCCTCGACGGTGCGCCTCGCGCGGCGGCCGGATGCGTGGAGGGAGGAGGCGTTGCCGGTGACGGCCAGCTGTGCGCTGAGTGCCTCGACTGCCTCGGGAAGCATCGGAGTCGTCGCGGCGTGGTCGAGGTAAGCCATGGTGACCCGATTCTACGGGCCCTGTTGAGAGGACTCGGTGCAAGGGTTGGTGCTAGAAGCTCCAGGACACCGTGCTGTCCATCTGCATGAACGCCACCAGCACCAGGAGGTCGGCGACGCCCAGGCCCAGACCGAGGAAGGCGCGGCCGCGGCGGGCGGTGCCGCGCCACAGGGCGACCGAGGCCAGGGCGATGGCGATCGGACCGAGGAAGACGTTCAGGACCAGGAGGCCGACGAGGCCGAGGATGAAGGCGGCCACGGCCATGCCGTCGGCGTCGCGGACCGCGGTGCGGTGGGTGGTCGGTGCGGTGGTCGGTGCGGTGAGCTGCATGGTGATCAGTCCCCTGAGTGCGTGATGTCGGGTGGGTCAGCGGGTCGAGGCGCGGCGGCGGCCGTGCCGCTCGCGGAGCGCGAAGATGCCGAGCCAGGCGGCGATCACGGCGGCGGCGACGGCGGTGAAGGCGAACGGTGCGTGGGCGACGGTACCCAGGACGGCACCGAAGAGCAGAAGTGCGGCGACGAGGAACAGCATGGGATGGATCCCCCTCCGAGATGCTTGCGTGGTGCTTCTCGTTACATGTCGGTGAACAGTTGTAGTTACAGTTGTTCACTGACTCCAGAGTCTAGCGCGCCCGACGACTTCTCAATTCCAGAGAACAGTTGTTTACTGATGACATGAGTCACACCCTCGGCATCCGGCAGGCCCAGAAGCAGAAAACCCGGCAGGCGCTCCTCGACGCCGCGTTGGGACTGCTGGAGGAGCAGAGCCTGAGCAGTCTGGGCCTGCGCGAGGTCACGCGCGCCGTCGGCGTCGCGCCGACCGCCTTCTACCGGCACTTCCGCTCCACCGCCGACCTCGGTATCGCCCTCGTCGAGGAGGCGCTGGGCAGCCTGCATCCGTTGATCCGCACGACGGTCACCTCGGCCGACAACGCCGAGGAACGCATAGTCCGTGCCATCGAGTTGATCGCCCACCACGTGAGCACGCACCCCGCCCACGTCCGCTTCATCGCCCGTGAGCGGCACGGCGGGGTCCAGCCCGTGCGGGAGGCCATCCGGGGCCAACTGGCCCGGTTCGCCGCGGAGGTGAAGGAGGAGCTCGCCAAGGACGTGGAGTCCGAGGACTGGAGCGACGACGACCTGCTGATGCTGGCGAACCTCTACGTCGACCAGATGCTCATCACCGCCTCGCTGTTCCTGGAGGCACTGGAGGGCTCGGAGCAGGAGCGGGAGCGGGTCCGGCAGGTCGCCACCAGCCAGATGCGGCTCATCAGCATCGGCCGGGACCACTGGCGCGGCTGAGCCGCACCGACCGCAACGCCCAGGGGCGGCACCCCCCTTCATCGGGAGTGCCGCCCCTGTCGTACGACGTGGCAGGTCAGCTCTTCGTGGCCGATGCCGTCGCCTGCTGGCTCGGCGCCCCGCTGGGCGCCGCACCGCCGCCACCACCGGGACCACCGCAGCCGCTGCCCTGGCCGCCGCCGGGACCGCCACCCTGACCGCCCCCACCGGGGCCGCCGCTGGGCGCACCGCTGGGCATGCCCGAGGGCGCGCCGGACGGCTGGGCCGTGCCGTTGGCGGTGGGTGCGCCCGACGGGGCACCGCTGGGCATGCCCGACGGGTTGCCGCTCGGTGCGCCGGAGGGCGCCTGACACGACTGCTGCCCGGAGTTGCCGCTGTCGGAGGAGGACGAAGAGTCGCCCGAGCCGCAGGCCACCAGGGCGAGGGGCGAGAGCGCCAGCAGGGCCACTGCGGGGATGAGACGCACACGCTTCATGAGAAACAACTCCAAGAAGGATGAGGGAGTCCTGAGGGCTGGAACTCAATCAACGCGGCTTAGGGCTTCCTTGAGTGATCGCTGTCCCCGGCCTGTGCGCAAGGCAAAGCCCCTCTAAAGGATCACTTCTGACCTGCGATTTTCTCCGTGCTCGTCTTCTACTCGCTGGTACAAGCCCGTGACAGAGGCGGCCGCCCGGAACAGTTCTTCGCGCACTTCGGGAGGGGAGAGCACCTCGACCCGGTCGGAGAACTGCAGCAGTTGGCGGGCCTCGCCGAGCACGCCGTACGACAGCCGGACCGTCACCCACTCACCCGCACCGTCGTCCTCGCCGTCGTCCTCGGGGAGTTCGGTCAGCCAGGGTCCGTTGAGCCGCAGGAACAGGTCGAGGCGATCGCGCCGGACCCGGACGACGACGTCGATGCCGCCGGGGCGCTTCTCGACCTCACGGCGCAACACCTCCCACACGTCGGCGAGTTCGACGCCCGGGCGCCGTTTCACCGGGTCGTCGAGCACGGTCGCCGCCCGCACCCGGTCGGCACGGAACAGCCGCGGACTCCCCCGCCGGTCGGCGACGAGATACCAGACGCCGGCCTTGGAGACGAGGCCGTACGGGTCGACGGTGTACGTCCGCGGTTCCGGCTGCCCGCTGTGCCGGTAGCGCAGCCGGAGTCGGCGGTCGGCGAAGACCGCGTCCTGGAGCACGTCCAGGTCGACGGCGGCCCGCGGTCCGCCCTTCCAGCGGGTGGCGTCGACGAGGACGCGCCGGGCGGTCGCCTCGGCGGCGGGCCGATGGGGTGCGGGCAGCGCCGCCATCACCTTGCGCAGCGCCGAGCCGAGCGCCGCGTCCAGGCCGAGCGCGGCATGCGCGCCCTGGGCGGCCAGGATGAACAGGGCGCGGGACTCGTCGGCGGTCAGCCCGGTGACGTCCGTACGGAATCCCGCGAGCAGTTCGATGCCCCCGTGCCGCCCTCGTTCGGCGTAGACGGGGACGCCCGAGGCGGACAGGGCCTCGATGTCCCGGTAGATCGTGCGTACGGACACCTCGAGGCGTTCCGCGAGTTCGTGCGCGGGGACGCGGCCGCGGGTCTGCAGGAGCAGCAGGATCGACAGGAGGCGGTCGGATTTCACCCCTCCAGGATCCCTCGTGCGGGGAAGGCAGCCGGAGTTGCCCGGTACCGCCTCGGATCAGCCGAGCCTGACGCGGGCGAGCTGGCGGGACTGGGCGACCAGGCGGTCCGCGCTGTCCCAGACCTCGGCGTCCTCCTCCAGGAAGCCGCCGGCGAGATTGCGGGTGGTGATCGAGACGCGGAGGGGGCCCGGGGCCGGGCGGCAGCGGACGTGGACCGTCAGCTCGACCGTCGGGACCCAGCCCTTGAGGCCGATCTCGAAGGCGGTGGGCGGCAGCGCGTCCACCGCGAGGAGCAGCGAGAAGGGGTCGGCGTCGCGACCGTCGGCGAGACCGAACCAGGCCCGCATCTCGCCCTTGCCGGACGGCGCGCCGAGGGCCCAGCCCAGGGTCGACGGGTCCAGCTTGAGCATCAGCCGGTCGGTGATGGCGGAGCTGCCGTCGACCGGGGCCGGCCCGTCCTCGGGGCCGAAGCACTGGTCCATGGGCGGGAACGCGGGCGGCTTCGCCGTCGTACGGACGTCGTCGGGCAGGGAGCCCAGGTCGCCGTAGGAGGCGAGGACGCGGATGCGCTCGATCTCGTTGCCCTGCTCGTCGTACTGGAAGAGCGAGGCCTGGCCGGTGGAGAGGGTGCGGCCGGTGCGGACGATGTCCGTGCGGACGACCGCGGGGCCGGGCTGGGAGGCGGTCAGATAGTGCGCGGAGATCGTGAACGGGTCGGCGTGCGGCAGGGCGTCCGCGAGGGCGCGGCCCAGGACGGCCAGAAGATAGCCGCCGTTGACGGCGCTGATGATCGTCCAGCCGGCGGAGAGGTCGATGTCGTAGACGCCGGGTTCGCGGAGGGTGAGCGCGGTGTCCCGGTCGAACTCGCTGTCGCCGATCGTGGCCTGCGTGGCGGTAGCTGCTTCTGGCATGACTGAACGGTACAACAAGTAATTACTAAGCGGTAGCTTTTCGCTCGACCAAGGGAGGGTGAGAGCGGGGCAATTTCCTGGTAAGTGTCCGCACTCGTCCGTAAACCCGATGCCCCAACGCCCCCTCTGTAGGGGCATGAGCCTCACCGGGACCACGTTCCTCTTCACACTGATCGTGCTGTCCGTCGTCGCCGTCGTCCTTCCGCTCGTCCTGTGGTCGCGGCTGCCGGGACCCCGCGCCCTGCGCGCCGCGGGCCGACTGCTGATGGTGGTGTTCGCCCAGGGGACCGCCGTCGCCCTCGTCTTCGTCCTGGTCAACAACCAGAACAACCTGTACGACGACTGGGCCGACCTGCTCGGCACCGGGGACCACGTCCAGCAGGCCGCGGACCTGGGCGCCGACGGCACCGGCGGTATCGCGCTGAAACGGCTCCCGAGGGTCCGGCAGCACTTCACCGGCGTCTCCGGACCCGGGATGCATGGGGTCCGGGAGACCCAGCTCGAGGGCCGGGTGTCCGGTGTGAACGCCGAGGTCTACGTCTGGCTGCCCCCGCAGTACGGCCGACCCGCCTACCGGCACCACAGGTTCCCCGTGGTCGAGCTGCTGTCGGGCTACCCGGGCTCGGCGAAGGCCTGGTTCGGATCGCTGCACGCGGTGGACCAGCTGCGGCCGCTGATGCGTGACGGCCGGGTGGCGCCGTTCATCATGGTCGCCCCACGCATGAACCTGCTCGCGGGGGTGGACACCGGGTGCGCCAACATCACGGGCACCGTGAACGCCGACTCCTGGCTCAGCGTCGACGTGCCGAAGATGGTCACGGACAACTTCCGCGCCCAGGCCGGTCCGGCGGGCTGGGCGGTGGCCGGATACTCGGCGGGCGGGCACTGCGCGACGAAGCTCGCCGTCGCCCATCCCGACCGCTACCGGGCCGCGGTGAGCATGTCCGGCTACAACGACCCGATCGGCGAACGCAACTCGCTGGCCGCCGAGACCTCCGCGCTGCGCCGCGCCAACAACCCCTACGTGCTGCTGCGCGACGCCCGCACCCCGCCCGCGATCGCGCTCTACCAGTCCGGCCAGACCGGCGACGGCTACGAGGCGGCCACCGGCCTCGCACAGGTCGCGAAGGCGCCGACGACCGTGCACGTCGTCTACGTCCCGAAGAGTGCGGGCGGCCACAACATGGCGCTGTGGCGGCCGCAGGTGGTCCCGGCGTTCCGCTGGCTGACCGAGGAGATGGGCCTGCTGCACGGCCGGGCGGGAGCTACTCCTCGCGCACGGTCGAGCGCCGGTTCCAGGCCCGCGGAGCTCGCCAGTGGAACCGCATCGCCAGCAGCCGCAGCACGAAGGCCGTGACGGCCGCGAGCCCGCTGGTGAACGGCGTGAGGGCGTCGTAGCGGATGCACAGGGCGACCATGGCGGCGCCGACGATCGCCGGGACCGCGTACAGGTCGCGGTCCCAGCGCAGCAGCGAGGGCACCTCGTTGGCGAGCACGTCCCTGAGGACACCGCCGCCGACGGCGGTGGCGAGGCCGAGGGTCACCGACTGGGTGAGGCCGAGCCCGTACTCGTACGCCTTGGTCGTCCCGGCGACGCAGAACAGGCCGAGGCCGGCCGCGTCGAAGACGTTCACGCCGGCCTGGATGCGCTCCACGTGCGGGTGCAGGAAGAAGACCAGCAGGGCGGCGAGCAGCGGGGTGACGAAGTACCCCAGGTCCGTGAAGGCCGCCGGCGGTACCGCGCCGATGATCAGGTCCCGGAACAGTCCACCGCCCAGCGCCGTGACCTCGGCGAGGACGGCGATGCCGAAGACGTCGAAGTTCTTGCGGACGGCCAGCAGCGCGCCGGAGATGGCGAAGACGAAGATGCCGACCAGATCGAGCGTGTGCTGTACGGAGGGGCTGAACAGATTCTGGAACACCCCCATATTCTCACCCAGCAGTAAGCCCCCGCCTTACAAATGAAGGCGGGGGCTCGCTGACAGGACTTACTTCTCCTTGGAAGGAGCTTCAGGCTCTTCGGCAGGAGCTTCAGGCTCTTCCGTCTCCTCGGCGGCGATCTCGGCGACCTCCGCCGCCACCGCGGCCGACGTCTCCGCCGACTCCGCGAGCACCTCGTCGGCGACCAGCTCGGCCGCCTCCTTGGCGACCGTCAGCAGGACGGTGTCCTGCGGGGCCTGGTCCTCGAAGTTCTCCGGGTGGTGGCAGGCGACCTGCTGACCGGGCTTGAGCTCGATGAGCTTCGGCTCGGTCGTCTTGCAGATCTCCGTCGCCTTCCAGCACCGGGTGTGGAAGCGGCAGCCGCTCGGCGGGGAGATCGGCGAGGGCACGTCACCCTTGAGCAGGATGCGCTCGCTCTTGGCGTTCTTGCGCCGCGGGTCCGGGATCGGCACCGCCGACATGAGCGCCTTGGTGTACGGGTGCATCGGCGCCCGGTACAGCGACTCACGGTCCGCCAGCTCGACGATCTTGCCGAGGTACATCACCGCGATCCGGTCCGAGACGTGCCGGACGACCGAGAGGTCGTGCGCGATGATCACGTACGTCAGACCGAGTTCCTGCTGAAGGTCGTCCAGCAGGTTCACGACCTGGGCCTGGATCGACACGTCCAGCGCGGAGACCGGCTCGTCGGCCACCACGAGCTTCGGGTTGAGCGCGAGCGCGCGGGCGATGCCGATGCGCTGACGCTGACCGCCGGAGAACTCGTGCGGGTAGCGGTTGTAGTGCTCGGGGTTGAGACCGACCACCGACAGCAGCCGCTGGACCTCCGCCTTGATGCCGCCCTCGGGCGTGACGCCCTGGAGCTTGAAGGGGGCGCCGATGATCGTGCCGATGGTGTGGCGCGGGTTCAGCGACGAATACGGGTCCTGGAAGATCATCTGCACATCGCGGCGCAGCGGACGCATACCGCTCACCCCGAGGTGGGTGATGTCCTTGCCCTCGAACTCGACCGTGCCGGCGGTCGGTTCGAGCAGCCGGGTGATCAGCCGGCCCATCGTCGACTTGCCGCAGCCCGACTCGCCCACGACACCGAGGGTCTCGCCGGACTTGACCTCGAAGTCGATGCCGTCGACCGCGCGCACCGCGCCGACCTGCCGCTGGAGCAGGCCCTTCTTGATCGGGAAGTGTTTCTGGAGCCCGGTCACCTTCAGCAGGGTCTCGCCAGGGGCGGCGTCGCCCTTGGTGATCACCGTGCCTTCGCTCTGCGCAGGGATGCTCACTTTGTCCTCGCTCACAGCTTCGGCGCAATCTCTTCGATCCAGATACGCTCCCGCTGCTCCTGCGACATGTGGCAGGCGGCCCAGTGCTGGCTGCCCACCTCTGACAGCTCGGGGCGGACCGTGCGGGTGACGTCGTCCTTCGGGATGTCCGCGTACGGGCAGCGCGGGTTGAAGGCGCAGCCGGACGGGATGTTGATCAGCGAGGGCGGGGAGCCCTTCACCGGGATCAGGCGCTCCTGCTGGTCACGGTCCAGGCGCGGCATCGAGCCGAGCAGACCCCAGGTGTAGGGGTGGCGGGGCTCGTAGAACACCTTCTCCGCCGGACCGCGCTCGACGCACCGGCCGCCGTACATCACCAGAATGTCGTCGGCGAGCTCGGCGACGACGCCCAGGTCGTGGGTGATGATGATGACCGCGGAGCCGAACTCCTTCTGCAGATCCCGGATCAGGTCGAGGATCTGCGCCTGGACGGTCACGTCCAGGGCGGTCGTCGGCTCGTCCGCGATGAGCAGTTCGGGGTTGTTGACCAGCGACATCGCGATCATCGCGCGCTGGCGCATACCGCCGGAGAACTCGTGCGGGTAGCTGTCCACCCGCTTGTCCGGCTGCGGGATGCCGACACGGTCGAGCATCTCCACGGCACGGCGCTTGGCGGTCTTCTTGTCCACCTTGTGGTGGATGCGGTACGCCTCCACGATCTGCTGGCCGATCGTGTAGTACGGGTGCAGCGCGGACAGCGGGTCCTGGAAGATCATCGCCATGTCACGGCCGCGCAGCTTGCGCACGTGGTCGGGGTCGGCGGTGAGCAGCTCGGTGCCGTCCAGCCAGATCTCGCCGGAGATCTGCGCCTTGCGCTTGCCGTACTGGCCGGCGGTGTGCAGGCCCATGATGCCGAGCGAGGTCACCGACTTGCCGGAGCCGGACTCGCCCACGATGCCGAGGGTCTTGCCCTTCTCCAGCTGGAAGCTGAGCCCGTCGACGGACTTGACCAGACCGTCGTCGGTCGGGAAGTGCACCTTCAGGTCGCGCACTTCCAGGAAGGCGGTCGGCGCGGGCGAAGCGGGGGTGGGCTCGCCCACGGCTGCTCCGCTCTTGCTGAGTTCGGTCATGCGAGCCTCACTCGGGGGTCGATCACGGCGTACATGACGTCCACCACGAGGTTGGCGATCAGCACGGCTACGGAAGTGATCAGGGTGACGCCCAGAATGATGGGCAGGTCCTGGTTCTTGATGCCGTTCAGCACCGCCTGGCCGAGGCCGGGGAGGCTGAACGTGGTCTCGGTCAGGATCGCGCCGCCGATGAGGGCGCCGAGGTCCATACCGAGCATGGTCAGGATGGGCGTCATCGTGGAGCGCATGGCGTGCTTGCCGATGACGACCTGTTCCTTGAGGCCCTTGGCGCGCGCGGTTCTGATGTAGTCCTCGCCGAGGATCTCCAGCATGGTGGCGCGCGTGATCCGGGCGTACATCGCGGCGTAGAGGAAAGCCAGGGTGATCCAGGGCAGGATCATGCCGCCGAGCCAGCCGGTGAAGCTGTCCTCGAGGGGCACGTACTCGCCCTCGATCCAGCCCAGGCTGTAGGAGAAGATCGCCAGGCTCAGCAGACCGGTGAAGTAGATCGGGAGGGAGACACCCGCGAGCGCGACGACCATCGCACCGCGGTCCCAGAGGCTGCCCCGCTTGAGCGCGGAGAGCACACCCGCCGAGACGCCGAGGATCAGCCAGAGTACGGCGGCACCGAGCGCGAGCCCCAGGGTCACCGGGAAGCGGTCGGTCAGCACCGGCCAGACGGCCTGCTCGCTGCGGAAGGAGTAGCCGAAGCACGGCGCGGAGCAGTGGATGACGTCGCCGCCGCCCACATAGGTGCGGCCCGCGAAGATGCCCTTGAAGAACTCCCAGACCTGAGCGTAGATCGGGTCGCCCAGTCCCAGCTTCTGCCGCACGCCCTCGACAGCGGCGGGGTCGGCCTGCTTGCCCACGAAGCTCAGGGCGACGTCGACACCCGCCCACTTGGGGACGAGGAAGAAGATGCCGAAGACCACCATGATGATGACCACGAGCATCACTGCGGCGGCAAACAGCCGCCTGATGAGGTAAGCGAGCACAGCTCTCGGCCCGCCGCGGACCGCGGGCCACCGGAGGTCGTCCGATGACCCGCGATCTCACGTCGCCGGCCTTCACCTGCCTTTCGTGCCGTTCGGCGGGTGTGCCGGGATTACTTCGAGGACTTCAGACCGAGGTTGACGAAGTCGTACATGCCGCTGTAGTTGTCCGACGTGTAGACGTTGGCCAGGCGGTCACCGCGCCAGTTCACGAACTTCTCGAAGACGAACGGCAGGTAGTAGCCACCGTCCATCACCGCGTGGTTGATGTCCTTGGCGAGCTGCAGCTTCTCCGCGTCACCCTGCGTCTTCACGTAGGTGTCGAACAGACCGTTGATCTTCTTGTCGTCGATCATCGCGAAGTTGTTGTTACCGCTCTCCAGGATGTACTTGCCATCCCACAGCGGCAGACCGAAGCCCTGGACGGACGGGAAGTCCGCGCCCCAGCCCATGATGATGATGCCGAAGCCCTTCTTCTTCACGTTCGAGGGGCTGCCGATGATGCCGGAGGTCTGCGAGCCGTCGTACTGCTCGATGTCGACGGTGATGCCGACCTTCTTCAGCGAGGCCTGGAGGGACTCGGCGGTGGCCACCTCGACCGGCTTGTTGTTACGCACGGCGATGGTGGTCTTGAAGCCGTTCGGCTGACCGCAGGCCTTCAGCTCTTCCTTGGCCTTGGCGACGTTGCCGTTCTTGTTGGCACCCGAGAGCTCGTACGGGTCGTAGGACTGGCCCTCGGAACCCGGAACGGTCGGCGGGAGCATGTTGGTACCGATGTCACCACCGGCGACCGGGCCACCGCGCGCGGTCTGCAGCGAGACGTGGTCGGCACCGTAGATGACGGCCTTGCGGCAGTGCTCGTTGTCGAACGGCTTCACCGTCTGCGGGAAGACCGCGTAGCGGATGTAGCCGGAGACCGGGTTGTCCAGGTTGCCCTTGTGCTCCTGGAGGGCGCTGGTGCGGCCCTGCGGGGACAGACCGGTCTGGTTGATGTCCAGGTCGTAGTCACCGGCGAGCAGACGGGCGTCCAGGTCGTTGGCGTTCGAGAAGAACTTGACCGAGATCTTGTCCGGGTACGCCTTGCGGATCGGGTCCGAGGCCTGGTCCCACTTGTCGTTGCGGACCAGGACCAGGTCCTTGCCCGGGCTGTACGACTGGAACT
The DNA here is from genome assembly GCF_045041015.1 of Streptomyces sp. NBC_00019. Taxonomy (NCBI): domain Bacteria; kingdom Bacillati; phylum Actinomycetota; class Actinomycetes; order Kitasatosporales; family Streptomycetaceae; genus Streptomyces; species Streptomyces sp. NBC_00019. The sequence goes on along the minus strand of NZ_CP108302.1, from coordinate 7,256,096 downwards.
TGTACGGGCCGGAGGAGAACGGGTGCAGACCGTACTTGGACTTGGTGTCCTTGTCCTGGCGGACCGGGGAGGCCGAGACCAGGGCGAGGATCTCCTGGAAGTCGGCGTTGGCCTCGGGCAGCTTGAAGACGACGGTCTTGTCGTCCGGCGTCTCGATGGCCTTCAGACCCAGCTTGTCCGCGGAGGTGTCCTTGTACGGGCCCTTGTACTCGCCCTTGGGGTCGAGGACGTCCTTCAGGTACACCGGACCGCCGGACAGCACGTCCTGCGCCCAGACGCGCTCGATGCCGTACTTGACGTCCTTGGACGTGATCGGCTTGCCGTCCTCCCACGTGATGCCGTCACGCAGGGTGTACGTGTAGGTCTTGCCGTCGTCGGAGACCTTGGCGAGACCGCTGGCGAGGTCCGGCGTGAGCTCGGTGCCCTTCTCGCCCGGCGCGGGGGCACCCGTCACGAGCTGACGGCTGTAGTAGCGCGCGAAGTTCCACATGAAGCCGTAGTAGCCACGCGTGGTGTCCCACGAGTCGGCGTCCTGGGCACCGGCGAACTTCAGCTCGCCGCCCTTCTTGGCCAGCGAGGCCTGGGCGACCTTGTTGTTCGCGGCGTTGAAGCCGGCCGCGCCCGAGCTGTTGTTGTTGCTGTCGCCGTCATCACCGCCGCCGCACGCCGCCGTGGTCAGCAGCGCGGCGACCGCGGCGACAGCGGCAAACGCCTGCTTCCGCCGCCCTGAGGTGCGTTGGGTAGTCACGATCTCGGATCCTCCGGTTTTGATGAGAGACCCCGTGTTGGTGCCACGGGACGCTTTGTGTACGGCAGTTCAGCGGGAACCCTTCGGGTCCAGCGCGTCACGCACGCCGTCGCCGAAGAGGTTGAAGGCCAGAACGGTGATGAAGATCGCTACACCGGGGACCACCATGTACGTGGGGTCCGACTTGTAGTAGTCGATCGCGTTCGAGAGCATCTGCCCCCAGGAGGCCGTGGGCGGCTTGACGCCCACGCCCAGGAAGCTGAGCGCCGCCTCGGTGAGGATGTTGGTGGGGATCATCATCGTCGTGTAGACGATGATCGGCGCGACCAGGTTGGGCAGCAGTTCCTTGAACAGGATGTAGAACCGCCCGGCGCCGAGCGAGCGGGCCGCCTCGACGTATTCGCGCTCGCGCAGCGAGAGCGTCTGGCCGCGCACCACGCGTCCGATGTAGGGCCACCCGAAGAAGCCGATGACCAGGATCATCACGAACAGGCGCACGTCGGTGCCGGTCAGTCCCAGCATCTGGTTCGGCATGACGGAGACCAGCGCGATGATGAAGAGCAGCTGCGGGAAGGCCAGCAGACCGTCCATGACCCGGCTGATGGCCGAGTCGATCCAGCCGCCGAAGAAGCCGGCCAGGATGCCCAGGACCGTGCCGATGACGACGGCGACGATCGCGGACAGGAAGCCGACGAGCAGGGAGATGCGGGCGCCGTAGAGGACCCGGGCGAAGATGTCCCGGCCGTTGACCGGCTCGACACCCAGCCAGTGGTCGCCGCTGACACCACCGAAGGACCCCTTGGGGGTGCCGAACAGCGGGTCGATCAGGTCTTTGTCGTTGTACGTGTTCGGGTCCTGCCCGTACAGGCTGGTGATCACCGGCGCGAGCAGAGCGACGACGATGAGGAAGAGCACGACAATGCCGCCCGCGAGCGCGAGTTTGTCCCGCTTCAGGCGCTCCCAGGCGATCCGTCCCAGGGAACGCCCCTGTACGGCCTTGGCGTCGGCGCTGATAACCGCCGCTTCTTCGGCCGCGCTCGGGGCCGCTTCCGCGGTCGGCTCGTGCAATGGTGCCGTCATCTGGCAGGGGCCCCTCTCAACCGGCGGTAGCCGGCCTTCACTTGCCGCTGTGGCGGCGTGATCAGTCCGTCGTACACAGGGGCGAACCCACCCCTGCTGCGGGAGTCTTCAACGCTTTGGCGATCTGTTGCCAGACTTGGCGGTGAAAGGATGCATAAACGTGATGCGGCTAGGAGGGTTCCGTTATCCGGACGCCGGGTAACGGCCGCCGGACGGGGACCAGTTGGGACAATGAGGGCCTCATAGGGGTCTTCTGCCCTCATCTACGCGCGCAGATACACTCCCGTAACAGAAGAGCCTGTGCCGGTCTGGATCAGTAGCCGCCGGGTGCCGGAGGGTAGCCGTACCCGGCCGCCGGGGCCTGGGCCGGAGCCGCGGCATGTGCCTCGCGGTCGTAGAAGGGGCGGGCGCTTCCGCGCATCCACATCGCGACCGGGTCGTACTCGTCGGACATGGCGACGGTCGACACCGGCAGCCCGTCCGGGACCGCTCCGATGGACTGCTGCATCATCGCGCGCACCGAGTCCACGGCGGGCGGACTGGTGTCGTACACATCCAGACCGATGGCGAGATACGGCGCCCCGAGCGCGGGCTGCACCCAGGCGCGGCGCAGCGAGCGGATGGCCGGGGTGCGGTGGGCGTTCTGCGCGATCAGGCCGTAGAACTGCGGAATCTCGATCCCGGGCTCCGACAGTCGCAGCGGGCCGGCGGGCTGGCGCTCCAGGCCGGTGGCGATCCGGCGCAGGTCGAGCCAGGGGATGCCGACGCCGCCGCCGGGGGCGTGCGGGTTGAGCCAGAGGCCGAAGTGGTCGGGGTAGAGGGTGCGGGCGACGTCGACCCCGTCGACGACCTCGTAGGAGCGGTTCCACCCACTGGCGCTCAGCTCCTGGGCGGAGGTCACGCACGGGGCGTATCCGTACCCGCCCACCTCCATGTTTCCGTACTGGGCGTCGGGCGAGCCCGACTGGCCATGCCAGAGGAGCATCCAGATCTGGCCGGAGGAGGGGGTGGCGAGGGCGCGAAGGAGTGCCTCGTAGGCGTCGTATCGCCCCGGCGTCACCTGGCGCAGCATGTGCTCGACCTGGCCGGTCGCGGCGGTGCCGCTCGCGCTCACCTTCTACCGCCCCTTCGGGAAAGTTGCGTGTGTCTGCCGACAGCTTAAGCGGTGACGGCTCGGGGCTTGCGGTGGTCTGCGGGGTGCCGGTACGTCGTGGCTTGTCGCGCAGTTCCCCGCGCCCCTGGGTGGGTCTAGTGACCCTGTGTGTAGAACGGACGTACCTTTTCTCGCATCCAGTGGCCCACCGGGTCATCCGCTACGTCGAGAAGGACCAGATTCACCGGCCATCTCACCGGGGTCCGGGTCAGGGCGCGGCCCAGTGCGTCCATCGGGAGGGTACGCAGGTCGCCCTCCCATTGGGAGAGTTCGACGCCCACGAACATCACGGGCTCGGCCGTCTCGATCGAGGCCAGACAGCGGCGGGCCGTGAGGACCACGCCGGTCGCGGCGAACTCGGCGGAGGCGGTGGCGAGGAAGTCGACCGGGTCCTCCTGCCAGTCCGGCTCGTAGAGCTTGACGCGGCCGCCGGTGTTGGGGCCGTCCAGCGGGGTGCGGCCGATGCGGCAGAGCTCGGCGACGGCCGGCGGCGGGAGCGGGATGCCGACCACACCGTCCGGGTTCACGGCGATCCCGATGTGCGGGGGCAGACCGCGCGCGAACTCGACCGCGGGCGCGATCGTGTACGCCATGTGCCCGCCCGCGACCTGCCGGAACTGCTCCTCGGAGCTGAAGACCGGGACGTACGCCTGGCCCTCGATCTCCATGCTGGGCAGGTCCAGGGGGCCGCTGTGCGGGCCGCCGCCGTTCGGCAGCGGGATCCAGACGAAGCTCCGGCCCAGGACCTCGATGATCCGGCCGCCGGCCGCGGGCATGCCGAGGGAGGCCGAGAGCACCTCCTCCAGCTCGTTGCCGGGCCATCCGCCGCCGTGCGGATGGGGGTGTGCCTGTGCCGGGAATGCCATCTGTCCGTCCGCCTGCCGAGTGCTGCCGCTTGTGGCTTGTCTGTGGCTGAAAAGGCTAGCGGGTACGGAGGCGGCTGAGGTCAGCCCGTGAAACCGACCCGGCGCAGGGTGTCCGCCGCGTCCCGGTCGAGCAGCACCGCCGAGCCGACGCCCTGCGGCAGGTCGCCCTTGGCCACGGAGCGGATCAGCCGGGCGGCCGCCGTGCGGTGCCGCAGGAAGGCGTACTTCGAGACGCCGCGGCCGCGCTCGCGCTGACCGGCCAGCGCGGTGTCCGGCGCGACGTCGAGCAGCAGCAGATGCAGGCTGCCGCCACGGCGGCGGGCCTCGCGGGCCAGCCAGCCGCGCACCCAGGACTGGGTGCCGCAGTCGTGCACGACGACACCCTTGCCGGAGCGCAGGGCACGGAACAGACCGAAGTAGTGGGCGACGCGGACGAGGGGACGGTAGATCGCGTACGGCAGGAAGCGCGGCGCCCGCTCGTCCCAGCGGTCGCGGGTGTCCTGGGAGTCGATCCGTATGCCCTTGACCGCCCGCCGCATCAGAGTGGACTTGCCGCTGCCGGGCAGACCGGTGATCACGACCAGGTCCTCCGGGGCGAAGAGCAGGGCGTGCGGGCTGTGGCCGGCGCGGTCGCGCAGGTCGCGGACGACCGGTTGCTCCGCGCACGTCTCCCGGGCCGGAGCGGCCGGCTGTGCGGGCAGCGCGACGGCCGAGGTGGTGGCGTACGCAGTGGTCCTGTTCACCGTGATCGTCCTCCCCTGGGGCGGGTCACGAGTTCCCATCCCCGTCGAGTGTAAAGAGAAGGTAATCCGCGGCGCCTCCTGTTTCCGTCCGTTTCTCGCAACAGGCCTGCTACAGGGTGCGGCGAGTGACGGTGGAGGCTGTGCGACCTCTGTGGGAGCCACCCCTGCCCCGCCGGACGGATGCGTGCAATGATGTCCGCGCCAACTGCATACCGGCCGTTTGAATCCGCGCGGGAGAGTTCCGGGCCGTACGTTCTCGTACGAGTGCCCGGGCGCCGAAGGAGCAAGTCCCTCCCTTGAATCTCTCAGGCCCCGTTACCGCGCGGGCGAGGCACATCTGAAAAGCGAGCCGCCCTCCGGCGGCTCCACCCAAGGTGCAAGTCATGTCCCCTGCGGTCATGGCGAACCTCTCAGGTTCCGATGACAGATGGGGAGGAACGACCTCGCCCGTCATGCCTTGGGAGACAACCGTCCGATGAGCAATGAACCCCGCCTTACCGCGCTCGATGCCCTGCATCGCTCGCTCGGCGCGACGATGACCGACTTCGCCGGCTGGGACATGCCCCTGCGCTACGGCTCCGAGCGCGACGAGCACAACGCCGTACGCACGAAGGCCGGGCTCTTCGACCTCTCGCACATGGGCGAGATCACGGTGAGCGGACCGCAGGCGGCCGCCCTCCTGAACCACGCCCTGGTCGGCAACATCGCCTCCGTCGGCGTGGGCCGCGCCCGCTACACCATGATCTGCCGCGAGGACGGCGGCATCCTCGACGACCTGATCGTCTACCGGCTCCAAGAGACCGAGTACATGGTCGTCGCGAACGCCTCCAACGCCCAGGTCGTCCTGGACGCGCTCGTGGAGCGTGCGGCCGGCTTCGACGCCGAGGTGCGGGACGACCGCGACGCGTACGCGCTGCTCGCCGTCCAGGGCCCGGAGTCGCCGGGGATCCTCGCCTCGCTCACCGACGCCGACCTCGACGGACTGAAGTACTACGCCGGGCTGCCCGGCACGGTCGCCGGCGTCCCGGCGCTCATCGCGCGCACCGGTTACACGGGCGAGGACGGCTTCGAGCTGTTCGTGAAGCCCGAGCACGCGGTCGAGCTGTGGCAGGCCCTGACCAAGGCGGGCGAAGGCGTCGGCCTGGTCCCCTGCGGTCTGTCCTGCCGGGACACGCTGCGCCTGGAGGCGGGCATGCCGCTGTACGGGCATGAGCTGTCGACCGAGCTGACCCCCTTCGACGCGGGCCTCGGGCGCGTGGTGAAGTTCGAGAAGGAGGGCGACTTCGTCGGGCGCGAGGCGCTCACCGTGGCCGCCGCCCGAGCTCAGGACAGCCCCCCGCGCGTCCTCGTCGGCCTGATCGCCGAAGGCCGCCGGGTCCCCCGCGCCGGGTACGCCGTGGTCGCCGACGGCCAGGTGATCGGCGAGGTCACCTCCGGCGCCCCCTCGCCCACGCTGGGCAAGCCGATCGCGATGGCCTACGTCGACGCCGCGCACGCCGCGCCGGGCACCACCGGAGTCGGTGTGGACATCCGGGGCAGCCACGAGCCCTACGAGGTCGTGGCTCTGCCGTTCTATAAGCGCCAGAAGTAGACACTGGACGCGAGGTCGCGCGCCCGCGCGTGACCCTGCGCACATTTCCGCTGCTCACGCACGTTTCCAGCAGTCCCCCATCCACCAGCACTCCCCCGCGTACAGGAGAATTCAGGCCATGAGCAACCCCCAGCAGCTGCGCTACAGCAAGGAGCACGAGTGGCTGTCGGGCGCCGAGGACGGCGTCTCGACGGTCGGCATCACGGAGCACGCGGCCAACGCCCTCGGCGATGTCGTCTTCGTGCAGCTCCCGGAGGTCGGTGACACGGTGACCGCGGGCGAGACCTGCGGCGAGCTGGAGTCGACCAAGTCGGTCTCCGACCTGTACTCCCCGGTCTCCGGTGAGGTCACCGGGGTCAACGAGGACGTCGTCAACGACCCGTCGCTGGTGAACTCCGCCCCCTTCGAGGGCGGCTGGCTGTTCAAGGTACGCATCGCGGACGAGCCGGCCGACCTGCTCTCCGCCGACGAGTACACCGCCTTTTCCGCCGGCTGAGAGGTCGTAGCACCACATGTCCGAGAAGTCGCTTCTCAACCAGTCCCTGCACGAGCTGGACCCGGATGTCGCCGCCGCGGTCGACGCCGAGCTGGACCGCCAGCAGTCCACCCTGGAGATGATCGCCTCCGAGAACTTCGCGCCGGTCGCGGTCATGGAGGCCCAGGGCTCGGTCCTGACCAACAAGTACGCCGAGGGCTACCCGGGCCGCCGCTACTACGGCGGCTGCGAGCACGTCGACGTCGCCGAGCAGATCGCCATCGACCGGGTCAAGGCCCTGTTCGGCGCCGAATACGCCAACGTCCAGCCGCACTCGGGCGCCTCCGCCAACCAGGCAGCGCTGTTCGCGCTGGCCTCCCCCGGCGACACCATCCTGGGCCTGGACCTGGCCCACGGCGGCCACCTCACCCACGGCATGCGGCTGAACTTCTCCGGCAAGCAGTTCAACGTGGTCGCCTACCACGTGGACGACGCCGGCCTGGTCGACATGGCCGAGGTCGAACGCCTCGCCAAGGAACACCGCCCCAAGGTGATCATCGCCGGCTGGTCCGCCTACCCGCGCCGGCTGGACTTCGCCGAGTTCCGCCGGATCGCCGACGAGGTCGAGGCGTACCTGTGGGTCGACATGGCGCACTTCGCCGGCCTGGTCGCCGCCGGACTGCACCCCAACCCGGTCGAGCACGCCGACGTCGTCACCTCCACCACGCACAAGACCCTCGGCGGTCCGCGCGGCGGGATCATCCTGGCGAAGAAGGCCTTCGCGAAGAAGCTCAACTCGTCCGTCTTCCCGGGCTTCCAGGGCGGTCCGCTGGAGCATGTGATCGCGGCCAAGGCGGTCTCCTTCAAGGTCGCCGCCTCGCAGGAGTTCAAGGAGCGCCAGGCGCGTACGGTGGAAGGCGCGCGGATCCTCGCGGAGCGGCTGACGGCCGCGGATGCCCGTGAGGCCGGCGTGAACGTGCTGTCCGGCGGCACCGACGTCCACCTGATCCTGGTCGACCTGCGCGAGTCCGAGCTGGACGGCCAGCAGGCCGAGGACCGTCTCCACGAGGTCGGCATCACCGTCAACCGCAACGCCGTCCCCAACGACCCGCGCCCCCCGATGGTGACCTCGGGCCTGCGGATCGGCACCCCGGCGCTGGCCACCCGCGGCTTCACCGCCGAGGACTTCACCGAGGTCGCGGACGTCATCGCCTCCGCACTGAAGGCGCCCTCTCCCTTCCAGGGAGCCGACGTCGAAAGCCTGAAGGCCCGGGTCAAGGCCCTCGCCGACAAGCACCCGCTGTACCCCGGCCTGAACAAGTAGTTCCCTGGTGGGGGCACCCGATGACGTGTGCCCCCACCCTTTCGCAAGGAGTTCCCGTGGCCATCTCGGTCTTCGACCTGTTCTCGATCGGCATCGGCCCGTCGAGCTCGCACACGGTCGGCCCGATGCGTGCGGCCCGTATGTTCGCCCGCCGTCTGCGCAACGAGGGCCTGCTGCCCGACGTCGCCTCGGTCCGCTCGGAGCTCTACGGCTCCCTGGGCGCGACCGGCCATGGCCACGGCACCCCCAAGGCGGTGCTGCTGGGACTCGAAGGAGCGTCTCCGCGCACGGTCGACGTGGAGGGGGCGGACGAGCGGGTGTCGGCGATCAAGGACACGGGGGTCCTGAAGCTCCTCGGGGAGCGCGAGATCCCGTTCTCCTTCGACGACGACCTCGTCCTGCACCGGCGTAAGGCACTGCCGTACCACGCGAACGGCATGACGCTGTGGGCGTACGACGCGGCGGGTGCGGAGCTGTTGTCCAAGACGTACTACTCGGTCGGCGGTGGCTTCGTCGTCGACGAGGACGCGGTGGGCGAGGACCGGATCAAGCTGGACGACACCGTCCTGAAGTACTCCTTCCGCACGGGCGACGAACTGCTGCGCGTGACCCGGGAGACGGGGCTGTCGATCTCCGCGCTGATGCTGGAGAACGAGCGTGCCTGGCGCACCGAGGAGGAGATCCGCGCGGGCCTGCTGGAGATCTGGCGGGTGATGCAGGCCTGCGTCTCACGGGGCATGTCGCGGGAGGGCATCCTGCCGGGCGGGCTGCGGGTCAAGCGCCGCGCCGCCGTCACGGCACGCCAACTGCGGGCGGAGGGCGATCCGTTGGCGCACGCGATGGAGTGGATCACGCTCTACGCGATGGCGGTGAACGAGGAGAACGCGGCGGGCGGCCGGGTCGTCACGGCCCCGACGAACGGCGCCGCCGGCATCATCCCGGCCGTCCTCCACTACTACATCAACTTCGTGCCGGGCGCCGACGAGGACGGGGTCGTGCGGTTCCTGCTGGCCGCGGGCGCGATCGGCATGCTCTTCAAGGAGAACGCCTCCATCTCCGGCGCCGAGGTCGGCTGCCAGGGCGAGGTCGGCTCCGCCTGCTCGATGGCCGCGGGCGCGCTCGCGGAGGTCCTCGGCGGCTCCCCGGAACAGGTCGAGAACGCCGCGGAGATCGGCATGGAACACAACCTCGGCCTGACCTGCGACCCCGTCGGCGGCCTCGTCCAGATCCCCTGCATCGAACGCAACGGCATGGCCGCGGTCAAGGCGGTCACCGCGGCGCGGATGGCGATGCGCGGGGACGGCTCGCACAAGGTGTCCCTGGACAAGGTCATCAAGACCATGAAGGAGACCGGGGCGGACATGTCGGTGAAGTACAAGGAGACCGCGCGGGGCGGGTTGGCGGTCAACATCATCGAGTGCTGAACTCCCCTTCGCCTTAAGGTGTGGGGTACTCCAACTCCTGTCCCCCTACGGCATTTCGAGGAGTCCCCCATGCTGCGCGGCATCGACGTCAGCTCGTACCAGTCCTCCTCCTACGACACGGACGGCTTCTCCTTCGTCTTCATCAAAGCGACGGAGGGCCGCACGTACACCAACCCCAAACTGGCGGCCCAGACGAAGACGGCCCGCGACGCCGGCCTGGTCGTCGGCTACTACCACTTCCTCTGGCCGGGCAACCTCACCGCCCAGGCGGAACACTTCGTCAGCAAGGCCCCGGAGCGGGCCGGCGAGATCCTCGCGGTGGACTGGGAGACGACCGGGGACGGGACGCACGCGACCAACGCGGAGAAGGACCGGTTCATCCGGAAGCTGAAGGAGCTGCGGCCGGACAACAGGGTCGTCCTCTACTGCAACCGCAACTTTTGGTTGGGCATCGACAAGACTTCCTATGCCGGCGACGCCCTCTGGATCGCCGACTACGTGACCGCGGGCAAGCCCCGTATCAAGGCGAAGTGGCTCTTCCACCAGTACACCGACGATCCGGTGGACAAGAACGTCGCGGACTTCGCGAGCAAGGCCGCTCTGCGGGCGTGGGCGGAGAACGCCTGACCGCATTTATGCTGCTCGGCATGGGTGGGACAGTCGCTGCCGTCAGCAGCAATGGGACGTATTCGTTCACCAAGCCGAACCGGGAGAGCATCACGCTGCTCGCCGGGATCGGGGTGGAGGGGGATGTGCATGCCGGGGAGACGGTGAAGCATCGGTTTCGGATGGAGAAGGATGCTTCGCAGCCGAATCTGCGGCAGGTGCACCTCATCCATGAGGAGTTGTTCGAGGAGGTGCGGGAGGCCGGGTTCGAGGTGGGTGCCGGGGAGCTCGGGGAGAACGTCACCACTCGGGGGATCGATCTGCTGGGGCTGCCGTTCGGGGCTCGGCTGCATCTTGGGGCGCAGGCCGTCGTCGAGGTGACCGGGCTGCGGAATCCCTGTGCGCAGATCGACAACTTCCAGAAGGGGCTCATGAAGCAGGTCGTCGGGCGGGACGAGAGCGGCGTGGTGCGGTTCAAGTCCGGGATCATGAGCGTCGTTCTCGAAGGCGGCGTCGTGCGGCCCGGGGATGCCATCAAGGTCGAGCTTCCCGACGGACCGCACGTGCCGCTGGAGATCGTCTGACGCCGGTCGGGAACCGCGCGACCAGCCACGACGGCGCCGCTGACGAGCGACTGCACATCGCGGCTGGTCCAGCGGAGCGCTCAGCCGCGGAAGTCCGCCGGGCGCTCCGGGCTCGCCTCCGCCAGCGCCTTCGAGACCGCCTCGACGCCCTCCCGCAGTCCGTACACCGGCGTGTCCGGTTGCTGGCGCCAGGACTCGTCGAGGCCGCCCGAGTCGACCGTGTCGAAGCCGAGTTCGTCGATCAGGGCGCGGACCTTCGACTTGGCCGCCGCGTCGTCGCCCGCGACCGGGAGTGCCTGGCGGTCGGGGGTGCCGGCCGGGCGGTGGCGGTCCAGGATGTCCTGGGCGTAGGTGCCGTTGAACGCCTTGATCACGGGATGGCCGAGGTGCTGTTCCGTCCAGCGGCTCTCCGTGAGGCCCCCGTCCTCGATCGCGGCGATCCGGCCGTCGCGCTGCCGGGGGTAGTAGTTGCCGGTGTCGATGACCGCGACCCCGTCCGCCGCCTCGGCGAAGAGGCCCGAAGGCAGGTCGGGGATCGCCTTCAGCGGGATCGTGACGACGACCACCTCCGCGCCACGCGCAGCCTCCTCGACCGGGACGGGCGTCGCACCCGTCTCCTTCGCCAGCTCGGTGAGCGTGTGCGGGCCGCGGGAGTTCGCGACGGACACCTCGTGACCGAGAGCGGTGAGCCTCCGGGTCAGGTTGCCGCCGATCTGTCCCGCGCCGATGATGCCGATCTTCATGACAGCCCTCTCAAGGTCGATGCATGTGCATGCGTCTGAGCAGGGCAACCCGGGAGGGCCGGGGGGTATTCCGGGCGGCCTCAGATCCGTACGACGATCTTCCCCGTGTGCCGGTTCGACTCCATCAGCCGATGAGCGTCCTGGATACGGTCCAGCCCGTCGAAGACCTCGGCCACCACCGGCCGGAACCCCCCGTCCGCCAGCCCCGCGTTCAGGAACGCCGTGGAGCGGCGGCGGCCCCCCGGTGTCGCGGTGAGGGTCATGTTGGCGTACGTGTGGATCGTGAACGGCCAGTTCCAGGGGATCTCGGCGGGACGGCGGTCCAGCCAGCCGTAGACCAGGACCGTGCCGCCCTCCGCGAGCGCTTCGGCCAGCGGGCGGAACCCGGGACCGCCGATCGCGTCGAAGATCACCTCGGCGCCCCGGCCGCCGGTGAGCCGTCTGACCTCCTTGGCCACCGTCTCGGCGTCGCCCCCGGAGACGATCACCTCCGCCGCCCCCGCGTCCAGCAGACCTTGCCGCTTCGCCTCCGTACGAGTCGTCGCCAGCGGAATCGCGCCGATGCGCCGCGCGACCTGGATCGCGGCGGTGCCGACCCCGCTGGAGGCGCCCGTGATCAGGACGTGGTCGCCGGGCCGCAGGCCGGCCGTCTCCAGGAGGCCGCCGTACGCCGTCGTGTAGGTCAGCCAGGACGCCGCCCCCGTGACGGCGTCCACGGAGGCGGGGCGGGGCAGTACCGCGCTCTCGGGCAGCACGACCCGCTCCGCGTACACACCCTGTGCGCTCATCTCGATGCCGGGTCCGGTCGTCACCGGGTCGCCGACGGCGAGTTCGGTGACGCCCTCGCCGATCGCCTCGACGACGCCGGAGGCCTCGTAGCCGAGGCGGGAGGCGGGGAGGGCGGGCTGGTAGTAGTAGGTGCCCGAGCGGAAGAGGGCCTCGGCGCGGTTGAGGCCCAACGCCTCGATACGTACGGCGACTTGACCGGGGCCCGGCGCGGGCACGGTCACGTCCTCGATCCTGAGGACATCAGGTCCGCCGATTTCATGAAAGAGCACGGTACGTGCGGTAGTTGACATGGCGTCCACGCTAGGAGTCCGGGGCGAGACGATCCATGTCCGCCGGTCTCCCTTACCTGTCCGTACGTCTCCCTCCCCCAACTCCCCGCTACCGTTGCGGACATGGACGTACTCAGCGACGCGATCGCCGCGATGCGCGCCGGCCGGCCGCACTCGGGGCGCCGGGACAAGTACGCGCCCTGGGGGATGCGGATCGAGGACTCGGAGGGTGCCGGGTTCCATGTGGTGCTGCGGGGGTCGGCCTGGCTGATCCCCACGGTGGGCGAGCCGGTGGCGCTCGGACCGGGGGACGTGGTGTTCCTGGCACACGGGCGGGGGTACGCGCTGGCGAGCGGACTGGACGTGGAGCCGGAGGTCGTACGGCTGAACCCGGACGGGAGTCTCCCCGAACTCCCCTCCCCCGCGAGGGAGTCCACGACGACCCCCGACACCGTCATGCTGTGCGGTGCCTACTGGCTGGACCGCAGCCGGGCCCACCCCCTGCTGTCCGAGCTGCCGGAGGTGGTGCATCTGCCCGCCAGAGTCGGCACCCACCGGTCACTGCGGGCGGCGGTGGAGCTGCTGGGCACGGAACTGGTGGAGCCGCAGCCGGGGTCGGACACCATCGTCTCCTCGCTCCTGGACACCCTGCTGCTCTACATCCTGCGCGCCTGGTGGCAGGGCGAGGCGCACACCGGCGGGCACCCGACCGGCTGGGCCGCCGCGCTCGCCGACCCCGCGGTGGCGGCGGCGCTCCAGGCCATCCACGCCGCCCCGGACCGCCCCTGGACGGTGGAGGAACTCGGCGCCCACGGCGGCCTGTCCCGGGCGGCCTTCTCCCGACGGTTCACCGCGCTCGTGGGGCGCCCGCCGCTGACGTATCTGACGTGGTGGCGCATGACGACCGCCGGCCGGCTGCTCCGCGAGGACGACCTGCCCCTGCGTCTGGTCGCCCGACGCACCGGCTACACCTCGGAGTTCGCCTTCGCCAAGGCTTTCAAGAGGGAGTACGGGGTGGCGCCGGGGCAGTACCGGAGGAAGGCGTCCTAGCCCTGTCCTGGCCCGCGAAGGGATCCTCCAACTCCTCGCGCACCACCTCGGCCGCCGCCTCCGCGTCCCCGTCCGCGATCGCCCGGACCATCGCCTCGTGCGCCTCGTCCGCCGTGTTGGGGTCGTGCGTGCGCAGGCCGGTCAGGGACAGGAGGTCGATGAGGCCCTGCCGCAGGACCGGTGTGAACTCCGCGAACAGGTCGTCGAGCACGGGGTTGTGCGCGGCCGCCACCACGGCCGCGTGGAAGGCGATGTCCGCGTCGACGAACGCCGTGTCGTCCGCGCCCGAAGCCTCCCGGCGCCCCTCCAGCGCCGCCTCCATCGCCGCCACGTCCTCGGGCGTACGCCGACGTGCGGCGAGGCGGGCCGCGTGGACCTCGACCGCCATGCGGACCTCGTAGACGTCGGTGACCGCGGCGCGCCGCAGCCGGGTGGGCCAGTCCCGCGTCGGCTCGGTCGTGAGGACGAAGACGCCGGCGCCCTGGCGGGGCTGCACCAGACCCGCGCCGGCCAGCGCGCGGAGCGCCTCGCGGACCGTCGAGCGGCCCACGCCGAGGTCCCTGGCGAGCGTCGTCTCGCCGGGCAGCTTGCTGCCGACCGCCCAGTGACCGGAGGCGATCTGCTCGCGCAGACGCTCGGCGGCCTGTTCCACCAAGGGGCTGGGGCGGAGGGGACCTGGCGACATCGTCCGTTCACCAACTTGTCTGAGGAGTTTTCCGTACCTCAGTCATTTTCACTTGTCTGAGGAGCTGAGGAGTGGTTAGCGTAGCCCTTATGACGTTCCGCGGTCTTCTTCTCGGCTGCCGCGGCGGGGCCTGACGCGACCGGCACCCCGCCGCGGGTCGCCGTGCTGCCGGTCACCGTCCGACCGAGCCGACGAAGGCAGCAGCAGACGATGACCCTCACCTGGAATCCGCAGCGGCCCAGTGCCATGCCGTTCCACCGCTACCGCCCCTACGACCAGCGCGTCGACGTCCCCGTCACCGACCGCGGCTGGCCCTCCGCCCGTGTCGAGCGTGCCCCGCTCTGGGTCCCCGTCGACCTGCGCGACGGCAACCAGGCGCTGGCCGAGCCGATGGACACCCCGCGCAAGCGCCGCTTCTTCGACCTGCTGGTCTCCATGGGCTTCAAGGAGATCGAGGTCGGCTATCCGTCCGCGAGCCGGACCGACTTCGACTTCGTACGGCATCTGGTGTCCGACGGCGCCGTACCGGACGACGTCACCCCCGTCGTCTTCACCCCGGCCCGGCGCGAGCTGATCGACCGGACCTTCGACTCGATCGAAGGCCTCCCCCGTGCCGTCGTCCACCTGTACATCGCGACCTCGCCGGTGTGGCGGGACGTCGTCCTGGGCCGGGACCGGGACGAGGTGTGGCGGACGGTGAAGGAGGCGGCCGAGCACATGGTCCGGCGGGCAGCGCCCGGAGTCCGCTTCCAGTTCTCGCCCGAGACCTTCAACCTCACCGAGCCGGACTTCGTCCTGGAGCTGTGCGACCGGCTGACCGAGCTGTGGGACGCGAGCCCGGACCGTCCGGTCACGCACAACCTCCCGGCGACAGTGGAGATCGCGACCCCCAACGTCTACGCCGACCAGATCGAATACTTCCACCGCCAACTGTCCCGCCGCGACTCGGTCATCCTCTCCGTCCACCCCCACAACGACCGCGGCACCGGCGTCGCCTGCGCCGAGCTCTCCGTGCTGGCCGGGGCGCAGCGGGTCGAGGGCTGTCTGTTCGGCAACGGGGAGCGGACGGGCAACGTCGACCTGGTCACCCTGGCGCTGAACCTGTACGCCCAGGGTGTGGACCCGATGATCGACTTCAGCGACATCGACGCGGTGAAGGAGACGGTCGAGCACTGCAACCGGCTGCCGGTGCATCCCCGCCACCCCTACGCCGGGGACCTCGTCCACACCGCCTTCTCGGGGACGCACCAGGACGCCATCAGCAAGGGCTTCGCCCGCCGGGCCGAGCACCCGGACGCGCCCTGGGACGTCCCGTACCTGCCGATCGACCCGGCCGACATCGGCCGTTCCTACGAGGCGGTGATCCGTGTGAACTCCCAGTCGGGCAAGGGCGGAATGGCGTACCTGCTCAAGGCCCACCACGGCATCGACCTGCCGGCCCGCATGCGGCCCGACTTCTCGCGGGTCGTCCAGGAGGCCACGGACGACAGCGGGCGGGAGATGACGCCGAAGGAGCTGTACGACCTGTTCCGTTCCACGTACGTCGTGACGGACGGAGAGGTCGCCCTGGAGGCCTGGTCGGTCCACCGGGACGAGTCCGGCGCGCACCGCTTCGTCTGCACCCTGCGCACGGGGGATCGTACGGGCGACTACGAGGGCACCGGCGCCGGCCCGGTGACCGCGTTCGTCGATGCGCTGGCCGGCGCCGGATTCACGGTCCGCGTCCGGGACTTCGCCGAGGACGGCACGGCGGCCTACGCCGAGTGCGAGACGGACGACGTCCCGGCCTGGGGCGCCGGCGAGGGCCGGGGCGCCTCCGTCCAGGCGGTGCTGTCGGCGGTGAACCGGGCGCTGCGGTGAGGGAGGTAACTGCGTGCCGAGGGGGTGGATGTCGTACGGGACGGGCGGCCGCCGAGATCGGCATCGACATGCTGGCGACCTTCCTCCGCGACGCGCGCACGACATGACGAAGGGGGGCGCCCGAAGCCGAAGCCGGGCGTCCCCCTTTCGTGCGCGTCACTTGCTGAGGTATGCCCAGAACTCGTCGAAGGACAGCACCTTGTCGCCGTTCAGGTCACGTGCCTTGATGATCACCTCGGCGACCGAGTCGGTGACGTTCCAGTCGCCGGCCTGGGCGAGGGCGGTCTTGAACTCGGCGGCGGTGATGAAGCCGTCACCGTCCGTGTCGATCCGTTCGAAATGCTTGCGTGCCTCGTCGATGTCCGCCACCGAGCCGCCCCTTTTTCGTCGTTCCTTGCCGTCTTGCTGACGGAGGCCAGATTATCCGGCGCTCCGAGCGCGCAGAGCGGCGACCACCCACGCGAACTCTTCCTCGTACGACGGCTGGGGCTCGAGCCCGTTCACGACGGCCGACAGCTCGCGGTACCGGGCGAGCCGCAGGTTCGTTCCCGCCTCGAGACGCTTGAGCACCTCGGCCCGGTCGGCGTCCCCGAGGAGACCGGCCAGCAGCTCGTCCGCCTCCGGCGCCTCGGGGGCGATCCCGCGCCGACGCGCCTCCCCTGCCAGCTGGACGAGCCGGCTCATGAACCACAGGGACGTCCCGGCGGGGACATCGGGCCCCCGGTCCGCCGCGTTGAACTCGACGGCCCTGCGCATCAGCGCCCGGAACTCCGGGTCCTGGATGAGTTCGGCCAGCTCCACCCACGCGTCCACCTGCTCGGGGCTGGGCTCGTCCGGCAGGTTGGCGGCGCCGGCGAACCGCAGCCGGGTGCGGATGTCGGGATCCGCCGTGTCGAGCCCCTCGAAGATCTCCGCCATGAAGTCCTCGATGATCCTGCGCCGCTCTGCGGCGGACAGTCGTGCCAGCTTGTTCATCAGTGTCATCTCCTCCGCGGTCGACCCGCGTCGCGAAACGGTCGACAGCACCGCCCGGGTCACCTTCAGCGAGCGGATCTGCGCGTCCAGCGCCACCACATGTGCCGCCGCGACCTCCGCCACCGTCCGCTCCCCGTCCAGCACCGTGCGCACGTCCACCAGGCCGAGGCCCAGCTCGCGCAGCGTGCGGATCAGTTCGAGGCGGGCGACGGACTCCGTGTCGTAGAGGCGGTAGCCGCCGTCCGAGCGGGTCACCGGCGTGAGCACGCCCTCGTCGGACCAGTAGCGGATGGTCCGGACGGTCAGGCCGGTGGCCCTCGCCAGCTCGCCGATGGTGAAAAGCCCGGTGCCGTCGTCGATCATGTCTGCGAGTCTGGGCCTTCCAGTGGGTGGAGACTCAAGGAGCGGGTGCGGTGGAGACTCTTCGGGACATTCTCGACGCGGCCGCCCTCGGTGTCTTCCCGCCGCCGGACGGCCGTACGACCGTCGTGCCGCAGGCCTGCGCCCGGGACGCGGGCGTGCTCGCCTTCACCGCGCACTCCGTCGTCTTCACGGACGAGGACCCGCGGTGGGTGTACGACACGCTGGCGGCCCTGGAGTGCGATCCGCTGGCCGCGACCATGAACCCGGGTTTCCTGGCGGCCTTCATGGCGCGGACGGGGCGGACGGCCGAGACCATCGACGCGATGTTCGTCGGCTCGCCCCTGCCCGGGGAACCTCCGCTCGCGCTGGCGGAGATCACGGACGCCGCTCATCCGCGCATCGCGTACGCCCGCGGGCGCCGCGACGACGTACGGGCCTGGACGACCGACGGCGGGGTGCTGGTGGCGGGGCGCGGGATCGGTGGCCGGCTGGAGGTCTCGCTGGAGGTGGACGAGGACGTACGGCACCGGGGGCTGGGGCGACTGCTCCTGACCGCCGCCCGGCAGCTCGTCGAGGAGCCGCTGTGGGCCCAGGTCGCCCCCGGGAACGCCCGCAGCACACGGGCGTTCCAGGCGGCGGGTTACCGTCCCGTCGGCGCGGAGGCGCTGCTGCTCAGTGCCAGGCCTCGAAGTGCGGGTTGCTCTGACAGCCGCTCATGATCTCGGTCTTGGTCGTCTTGTTCACCGGGCAGACCCCGACGATGTACTTCCGCTCGATCCCGCCGGGGAAGGCGACCTCGACCTGGT
This sequence comes from Streptomyces sp. NBC_00019, assembly GCF_045041015.1. NCBI lineage: Bacteria > Bacillati > Actinomycetota > Actinomycetes > Kitasatosporales > Streptomycetaceae > Streptomyces > Streptomyces sp. NBC_00019. The sequence continues at coordinate 7,237,962 of NZ_CP108302.1, read as the reverse complement.
CGGCCCACTTGTGGGTGTCGCCGATGGTCTTGTTCACGTCCACGCCGCCGGGGGCGTCGATGTAGTAGTTGTAGCCCGACTTCCACCACGTCTTGTACAGGTCGTGGTCGTACGTCGTGGAGACGTACGGGGAGGGCTGGTTGACCAGGACGTACTTCTCGATGTCGTACTGGCCGTCGATGACGTCCCTGGGCTTGAAGCCCTCCGCGAAGACGATCTCGGGGCCGCGGCCGTCGCTGCGGTAGAGCGTGCCGCAGGTCTTGCGCCAGACCGGGTCCGGGGTGATGCGGTCGACCTCGACGCGCTTGTCGACGGCCGCCTTGATCGGGTCGTCGAACTGGACGGGGCAGTCGCGGGGGACGGGGGCCTGCGCGGGAGCGGCGGCCGCCGTGGTCGCGAAGACGGCGGCGAGGGACAGGACGGCGGCAGCGGCCCGCCGCCGCAGCTGAGTTGTGATCATGGGGAGCACAATTCCGGTTCCGCGGCGGCGGGTTGTGGATCATCACTCGTACGGCGGCGTGTCAACTGAACCGGCGTCAGCGGAAGATGCCGGTGTGGCCGAGCGAGTACCGCCCCGGCTGCGGGTACACCGCAAGCCCGTGCGGGCCGCTGCCCACCGGGATCCGGGCGAGCTGCTCGCCGGTGCGGGTGTCGATGGCGTACACCTCGGCGTCGTAACGCCCCGACAGCCACAGCACCTTGCCGTCCGCCGAGACGCCGCCCATGTCGGGGCTGGCGCCGTCGGACAGGTGCCACTTCCTGGTGACCTTGTTCTGCGCGAAGTCCCAGACGGAGACGGTGCCTTCGCCGCGGTTGGAGACGTACATCTCGCGGGAGTCGCGGCTGACGTACAGCCCGTGGGTGCCCTTGCCCGTGGGCAGGAGCTTCGGCTTGCCGAACGTGTCGCCGTCGAGGACCCACATGCCGTCGGCCATCATGTCGGCGACGTAGAACCGCTTCCCGTCGGGCGAGATCTTCACGTCCTGCGGCATGGCTCCCTCGAAGGGGAGTTTCTGCTGCCCGACGACCTTCATCTTCTCGGTGTCGACCTTGAGCAGTTCGCCGCTGAACTCGCAGGAGACGATGAAGTACCGCCCGTCGAGGGAGAAGTCGGCGTGGTTGACGCCGTAGCAGCTGACCGGTTCGGTCTTGACCTGCTTCATGGTGTGCGGGTCGCGGAAGACGAGTTCGCGGTCGAGGGAGGCCATCACGACGGCGTACTTGCCGTTGGGCGTGAAGTAGAGGTTGTAGGGGTCGTGCACCTCGACCGGCTTGCCCGCCTTCCCCGTCTTCGGGTCGATGGGGGTGAGCGTGTGGCCGCGGTTGTTGTTGACCCAGAGGGTCTTCATGTCCCAGGAGGGGACGACGTGTTGGGGCTGACGGCCGACGCGGATGGTCTCGGTGATCCGGTACGTCTTCGGGTCGATGACGGAGACCGTGTCGGACTCGGTGTTGGGTACGTAGACCCGGGACGGGAAGTCCTTGACCACCGGGGAGAGCTTGTTGGGGCGATCGGCGGCGTACACGTCCTGCGGGTCGAGGACCGGCGGCATGCCGGGCAGGCCCTGGACGGGCTTCTTCTTCGGCGGGGCGGGGACGGCGGCGGCCTTGGTGGTGCGGTGTTCTTCCGAGGGGGCTTTGTCGCGGGTCTCGGTGCCACAGGCGGCGAGGGCGGCGAGTACGGCGCCCGCGACAAGGGTGTGCTTGACGAGGTGGGTGCGGTGCATCAGCTGAACAGCTCCGTGGTGGTCACGGCGGCCAGGCCGCGGCGGTCGAGTTCTTCAAGTACGGCGGGGAGGGCGGCGACCGTGTCGACGTACCCGAAGTGCAGGCTCACCACGGACCCGTTGCGGATCTCGCCGAGGACCTTGCGGGTGACGGCGGGGGCGCCGGGCGAGGTGAAGTCGAGGGCGTCGACGTCGTACGACAGGACGTGCGGATAGCCGGCGTCACGGGCCAGCCGCTCGACGAGCGGTGAGGCACGCGCGGCGCGCGAGGGCCGGAACCAGCTGCCGATCGAGCCGGTGAGCCGCCTCAGCCGCTCGGCACAGCCGTCGATCTCGGCCCGGGCGTCGGCCTCGGACATGTCGTTGACGCCGAGGTGGTGGAGGGTGTGGTTGCCGAGGTCGTGGCCGCCGTCGAGGATGCGGCGAGCGATCTCGGGGTGCTCGTCGAGCCAGGTGCCGACGGCGAGGACGGTGATGCGGGCCCCTGCCTGTTCTGCCTCGCGGAGCAGGGCGCGGGCGGTGGCGGGGTCACCGTTGCCGTGGAAGGTGAGGGCTACGCGGGGGTGGGTGCGGGGGCCGTGGGTGAGTTGGGCGGGGAGGCCGGGGAAGCGGCGGGGGGCGGGTGGTGGCGTGGCCGGTGCGCGGGAGTGGGCGGGGTGGGCGACGGCACCGCTGGTGGCACACCCGGTGGCGAGGACGAGCCCGGCGCTGGCACGCAGCACGGTCCGACGATCGGTCGTGGTCACCCGGACCATTTAAGGGGCTTGCATGGCGATATCAGCCGATTCACCCACCCAGGGGCGCGGGGAACTGCGCGATTGGCCCTCACACAGCCGCGGTCGAGCAACTACCGATCGGCCACCCGCATCTCGAACCACGTCGTCTTCCCACGAGGCAGCAGATCGACGCCCCACCGATCGGACAGCTTGTCCACGAGGAAAAGCCCCCGCCCGCTGATGTCCATCTCCTGCACCGGCATCAGACAGGGCAACCCACGGGAGGGATCACGCACCTCGACCCGGATCCACCCACGACGACGCCGCATCCGGAGCCCGAAAACCCGGGCCCCCGTATGACGCACCGCATTGCCCACCAGCTCGGAGACGAGTAAAACCGCGTCCTCGGTCATCTTCGGGGTGAGCCCCCACTGGCGAAGGACCACGACCTGGGTCAACCGGCGGGCCGCGGCGGCGGACTCGGGACGCGAGGGGAGCGGAACCTCCGCCTCGGTCGGGTTGCCGAACAACTCCAGCGCCTTGAGCGCGTGTTCATCCTCGACCGTGGGCGACCAGCGCGCCGCGGTCGCACGGCCGTGTCCCCGCGGCTGTTCGATACCCTCCAGCCCCGCCATGCCTCCATCATGGCCGCACCGGACGCCCCCCGGGGCCGTCTCTCCGGAATACGCCCCCTGGAACCCGCCATTCCGCTGGTTCCGATCGGCATATGTCAAAGGCATTTCAGGGCTCGACGCAACCTCTCCGACCTGCGACGGAGGCTCGACTCGCGGCAATCGACAGCTCCCTCGACAAGGCAGGCTTAAGGTTGCCTTAAGGCTCCCATAAACCGCCCCATCGAGGGACCCGGATCAGACGTCCCGTCAACAGCAAGTGGTTCAGGCGAGTTTCCTCACGACATTCCTCACAGGAACTTCGCCTTGCCAGGGCCTTCCTCGACGAAGCTGCGCATACCCGTCTCGCGGTCGGCGGTGGCGAACAGGCCCGCGAACCAGTTCCGTTCGACGGCCAGTCCGGTGTCGATGTCGGTCTCCAGTCCGGTGTCGATGGACTCCTTCGCGGCGCGCAGCGCGATCGCCGGACCCTGTGCGAGCCGCGCCGCCCAGGCGTGCGCCTCGGTGTACACGTCGGCGGCCGGGACGACCCGGTCCACCAGGCCCAGCTTCTCGGCCTCGTCGGCCTTGACCATCCGGCCGGTGAAGATGAGGTCCTTCGCCTTGGACGGGCCGATGAGCCGGGCGAGCCGCTGGGTGCCGCCGGCGCCCGGGATCAGGCCGAGCAGGATCTCGGGCTGGCCCAGCTTGGCGTTGTCGCCGGCGATACGGAAGTCCGCGCACAGCGCCAGTTCGCAGCCGCCGCCCAGGGCGTAGCCGGTGACGGCCGCGACGACCGGCTTGGGGATACGGGCGACCGCCGTGAAGGAGCCCTGGAGCGCACGGGCGCGCAGGATCATCGCCGTGTGGTCCATGGCCTGCATCTCCTTGATGTCCGCGCCCGCCGCGAACACCTTCTCCCCGCCGTAGATCACCACGGCACGCACATCCGCGCGGCGCGTGGCCTCCTCGGCGAGCTCCTTGAGCCGGTCCTGGACGGCGATGTCCAGCGCGTTCATGGGCGGGCGGTCGAGACGGATCGTGCCGACGCCGTCGGCCACTTCGAGAGTCACGGTCATGAGGGAAGGTTAACGGCCACTAACGACAGCGGCCCCGGTGCGATGTCTCACACCGGGGCCCCTCGCCGTCGTACGACCTACGCCTTCCACTTCTCCCAGGAGAGGTTCCAGCCGTTGAGGCCGTTGGCCGGGTCGACCGTCGGGTCGGTGGAGTTCTTCACCGTCACCACGTCACCGGCCATCGAGTTGTTGAAGAACCACGCGGCCGGCACCGAGCTGTCGTAGCCACCGCGGACATCGCGCAGACCGATGCAGCCGTGGCTGGCGTTGTAGTTGCCGAAGGCGCCGCCGCCCCAGTAGTTGCCGTGCACGAAGGTGCCGGAGTCGGTCAGCCGCATGGCGTGCGGGACGTCCTTGATGTCGTACTCGCCGTCGTAGCCGACGGTGTCGCCGTTCATCCGGGTCACCGTGAACTTCTCACTGATGACCATCTGGCCGTTCCAGGTGGCGTAGCCGGGCTTGCCGGTCGTGACCGGGATGGTCTTGTAGAGCTTGCCGTCCCGCATGACCTTCATCGTGTGCTTCTTGGCGTCCACGATGGAGACCTGGCTGCGGCCGACGGTGAAGGACACGGTCTTGGACTGCTTGCCGTAGACGCCGTTGCGGCCCTCGACGCCGTCCAGGTTCAGCTCGACGGTGACCTTGGTGCCGGCCTTCCAGTATTCCTCGGGGCGGAAGTCCAGCCGGTCGTTGCCGAACCAGTGACCCGCGACCTCGACGGCCGGCTCGGTCTTGATGGTGATGGCCTTCTCGACGTCCTCGGGCTTGGTGATGCCCCGGGTGAAGCGGATGGAGAAAGGCATTCCGACGCCGACCTTGGAGCCGTCCTCGGGCGTGAAGGTGCCGATGAAGGTGTTCTGCGGCGTCAGGGTGGTGAAGCTGGAGTCCTCGGCGGCCTCACGGCCCTCGGAGTCCTTCGCGACCGCGTGCACCGTGTACTTGGTGGCGGCGGCCAGATGGCTGGACGGCGTCCAGGAGGCGCCATCGGCGGATATCTCGCCGTCGATCTTCTCGCCCTTGGAGCCCTTGACCTCGACCGTGGTCAGCTTGCCCTTGTCGGCGCCGATCTTCAGGGCCCCGCTGGTCTCGACGGACTTGGCGCCGTCCTTGGGGGCGATGGAGACGACGGCCACCGACTGCTTGCTCTGCGCGCTGTCCGCGTCCTTGCCCTTGCCGGCACCCGTCCCGGAGTCCGAGCCCCCGCCGCCTCCTCCGCACGCGGTGACGGCGGTCAGCACGACCCCCAGCAGAAGTGCCGCCGCCCGCTTACGGCCACGCCCCCGCGCGTCAACCGACGCCCCCGATATCGGTCGCACGTTCAAGATCTTTTCTCCCCTCGCCGGGCCCGGTCCCAGGCCCGCAACCCCTGCGCGTCCCGCGCGTCCGGTGATATTAACCGCAAGATCAGGCCCGTCGGCGGGGTGCGATTGTCACCGTTCGGTCCCAACTGCCCCCGCTTCACCGGGGCCCGATCCCGCCCCCCACCTGGTTACTTCACCGCGCTGCCCGCCTTCCACTCCTTCCAGCCCATATTCCACCCTCCGAGGCCGTTGTCAGGAGCGACCTCTTTGTCATTGCTGTGGACGACCTCCACGACGTCCCCGATGAGGCTGCGGTCGAAGAACCAGCCCGCCGGGGTGTCCGAACCGCCCCCCTTCACGTCCCTCAGGCCCACACAGCCGTGGCTGACATTGACCTTGCCGGGGGCGTCCGGCGCCCAGTAGTTGCCGTGCAGGAAGGTGCCGGAGTCGGTCAGGCGCATGGCGTGCGGGACGTCGGGGATGTCGTACTCGCCGCCGAAGCCGACCGTGCGGCTGTTCATCCGGGTGACCTCGAGCATCTCGGAGACGACCATCCTGCCGTTGTACGTGGTCGTCCTGGGGGCTCCCGCCGTGATCGGCACGGTCGCGAGCAGCTCGCCGTCGCGGCGCACCTGCATGGTGTGCTTCGCCGCGTCGACCAGGGAGACCTGGCTGCGGCCGACGGTGAAGGAGAACGTCTTGTACTGCAACCCGTAGACGCCGGACGCCCCTTCGACGTCCCGCAGCCGCAGCCCGACGGTGACCTGGGTGCCGGGCTTCCAGTAGCGCTCGGGACGGAAGTCGAGGCGGCCCTTGCCGAACCAGTGCGGGCGGATCTCGACGGGCGGCTTGGACGTGACGTGGACGGCGCGTTCGACGGCGGTCCGGTTCTCGATCTCCCGGTTGAACTCCAGGGAGACGATCATTCCGGTGCCGACCGTGGAGCGGTTCTCCGGGCTGACGTATCCGATGAAGCGCTCGTCGGGGACGTACGTGGTGAAGGTGGTGTGCCGGGCGGAGCGGCGCCCGTGGCCGTCCAGGGCCACCACGTCGACGGTGTACTTGGCGGCGAGCGCGAGCCGCGCCTCGTCGGGTTCCCAGCGCAGGCCGTCGTCGGAGATGTGCCCGGACACCGGGGTGTCCTGCGCGTCCTGCGACTTGACGACCTTGACCGACTCCAGCCGCCCGCTGGGTACGCGGACGCGGAATCTGCTGTCCTGTCGGACGCCTTTGCTGTTGTCGTCGGGCAGGACGCGGATGACGTCCTCGGGTGCGGGGGGCTTGCCCAGCCCGCCGAGATCGATCCCTCCCGTGGATCCGGAAGTGCAGCCGGCCAGCAGTCCGGCCCATGTCAGTACGGCGGCCAGTGCGGCCCCTGCGCGCCGAGCGCGCCCTTGTACGTGCCTCACATCGCACCCAACGACGCGGCCCGCCCTGGGGAAACGTGAGTGCGAGGCAAGCGCTGGGCAGAACACTGGGGAGGACGACGCGACGGGGAGCCGCGGCCGCGACGAGCCGTAGGGGCGCGGCGCCGTCGAGAGGCCGAGCGCGCGGAGGCCCTAAGGGCTGAGCACGGTCGGTCGCTCGACGGCGCCACAAAGCGCCCCGGAGGTGAAGGAGCCGAAAAGAGTCGCCGCCGTGCGCCCTTTTTGACGTCGTTCCATGAGCCGTGGGAGGCCCCAGGTGTCCAGCGCAGCCGAGCAGAAGGCGGTGGCCGAGGAGCAACTGCCGGCTGCCGTCGTCAATGGCACACGGCATGCCGCGCCGCCGCCGGTCCCCGTGTGGCCGGGTGCGCCGACGCCGCTCGGGTCGCGGTTCCGGGTGGGTCCCGACGGGGTCGCGGGCACCAACTTCGCGCTGTGGGCGGGCGGGGCCGAGGGGGTCGAGCTGTGCCTCTTCGACGAGCGGGGCAAGGAGACGCGGGCGCGGCTGACCGAGCTGACGCACGAGATCTGGCACGGCTTCGTGCCGGGCGTGATGCCCGGGCAGCGGTACGGCTATCGGGTGCACGGCCGCTGGGACCCGTGGACCGGCGGTCGCTGGAACCCGGCGAAGCTGCTTCTCGACCCGTACGCCCGCGCGGTGGACGGCGACTTCAGTCTGCCGCCCGAGGTGTACGGACATGTCCGCGACTGGCCGCAGCAGCAGGTCGCCGACACGGTGCGCGACGAGCGGGACTCGGCGCCGTACGTCCCCAAGGGTGTCGTCGTCCACGATGACTCACCCGACGACGAGTGGGAGGACGACCGCCGTCCGAAGACACCGTGGGCGGACTCCGTCATCTACGAGCTGCACGTACGGGGCTTCACGAAGCTGCACCCGGGGATACCCGAGGAACTCCGCGGCACCTACGCCGGCTTGGCGCATCCGGCGGCCATAGAACACCTGGTGAAGCTGGGTGTCACGGCGGTGGAGCTGCTCCCCGTGCACCAGTTCGCCCACGAGGACCACCTGCTGCGGCGAGGCCTCAAGAACTACTGGGGCTACAACTCCATCGGCTACTTCGCCCCGCACGCCACCTACGCCGCCTCCGGTACGACCGGCCAGCAGGTCGGCGAGTTCAAGCGCATGGTGCGCGCCCTGCACGCGGCCGGGATCGAGGTCATCCTCGACGTGGTCTACAACCACACGGCGGAGGCGGGCGAGCTGGGCCCGACGCTGTCGCTGAAGGGCATCGACAACCGGGGCTACTACAGGTTGCAGTCGGACGCGCGGAGGTACGCCGACTACACGGGCTGCGGCAACACACTGCATGTGGTGCAGCCGCATGTCCTGCGTCTCATCACCGACTCCCTGCGCTACTGGGTGACGGAGATGGGCGTCGACGGCTTCCGCTTCGACCTGGCCGCCGCGCTGGCCCGGTCCATGCACGACGTCGACATGCTGTCCCCGTTCCTGGCGGTGATCGCCCAGGACCCGGTGCTGCGGCGCGTGAAGCTGATCGCCGAACCGTGGGACGTGGGGTCCGGCGGGTACCAGGTCGGCGCCTTCCCTCCGCTGTGGACGGAGTGGAACGACCGGTACCGCAACGCCGTACGGGACTTCTGGCGGGGCGCGCTGCCGGACGTGCGGGATCTCGGCTACCGCCTGTCGGGATCCAGCGATCTCTACGCCTGGGGCGGCCGACGCCCGTACGCCTCGGTCAACTTCGTGACCGCGCACGACGGTTTCACGCTGCGGGACATGGTGTCGTACGAGCGCAAGCACAACGAGGCGAACGGCGAGGGCAACCGGGACGGTACGGACGACAACCGGTCGTGGAACTGCGGGGCGGAGGGCGAGACCGACGACGAGCGGGTACGGGGGCTCAGGCGCCGCCAGTTGCGGAACCTGCTGACGACACTGCTGCTGTCGACGGGGGTGCCGATGCTGGTCGCGGGCGACGAGCTGGGACGCACCCAGCGCGGCAACAACAACGCGTACTGCCAGGACAACGAGATCAGCTGGCTGGACTGGGAACTGCTGGAACAGCCGGACTGGAAGGCCCTGTTCGACCTGACGTCGAGGCTCATCGCACTACGGCACCGGCACCCGGTCCTGCGCCGCCGGGCCTTCTTCTCCGGACGGGCGCACTCCGCGGACGGGCTGCGGGACCTGGCCTGGTTCACGGCACGGGGCTCGGAGATGACGGAACGGGACTGGTACGCCCCGGCGCCCACGCTCGGCATGTATCTGTCCGGCCGCGACATCCCCGGACGCGACGAACGGGGCGCCCCGATCGTCGACGACAGCTTCCTCGCCGTACTCCACGCCGGGGACCGCCCGGCGAGCTTCGTCCTGCCGGGACCGCCGTGGGCGGAACGGTACGAGGTGGTGGTCGACACGGCCCGGGAGGCACAGGCGGCGGAGCCGGGGGTGGTGCATCGGGCGGGGACGGCGATCACGGTGCCGGCTCGGGCGGTGCTGCTGCTGAAGGTGGCGGGGTAGATCCTGTTCGCGACGCGCCCGGTTGGCTCAGGCAACGTTTCCCGCCGCGCCTTCGGTGGCCTCGTCGGTGGCGGTGCCGTGACCGCTGTCGCCGGTACGGCCGCCACCGCCGGGGCCGCTGAGAACGCCGCCCCCGCCGAGCGCCCCTTCCAGGCCCGTCACGCCGCCTCCTCCGGCAGGCGTCCCAACATCCTGGTCATCCTCGGTGACGACCTCGGCTGGGCCGACCTGTCGTCCTACGGCGCCCCGCACATCAGGACGCCGCACCTGGACCGGCTGGCCCGGCAGGGTGTGCGGTTCACCGAGGCGTACTCGGGGTCGGCCACCTGCTCGGCGACCCGGTTCAGCCTGTACACGGGGCGCTATCCGGGACGTACCCCGGGCGGGCTCGCCGAGCCGATCGGGAACCGGACGCAGGGGCTGGACCCGAACCACCCCACGCTCGCCTCCCTGCTGAAGAAGGCCGGTTACGCCACCGCCCTGATCGGCAAGTGGCACTGCGGGTGGCTGCCGGACTACAGCCCCACCAAGTCCGGCTGGGACGAGTTCTTCGGCAACCACGGCGGCGTGCTGGAGTACTTCTCCAAGCTCGGCCAGCTCGGCGACTACGACCTGTACGAGGGCGACGCCACCTACAAGGACCTGCGCTACTACACCGAGGTCCTGACCGAGCGGGCCGTCGAGTACGTCGGCCGGGACCACGACAGGCCCTGGCTGCTGAACCTCAACTTCACCACCCCGCACTGGCCGTGGCTCGCGGAGGGCGACGAGGAGACGGGCGGCGCCGAGATCGAGGCGAAGATCCGCGCCGCCAAGACGCAGGCCGAGGTCGTCGCCGCGCTCAACCACTTCGACGGCGGCTCGGTACTTGGCGTACAGATGGGTGAGATGGGTCTTCACGGTCGCCTCGCTGATGAACAGTTCACGGGCGATCTCACGGTTGGACGTGCCCCTGGCGACCAGGGCCAGCACCTCGCGCTCGCGCGCGGAGAGCGGCTCGTTGCCGGGGGCGCGCACGGCCGAGACCAGACGGGAGGCGACGGCCGGGGAGAGGACCGTACGGCCGTCCGCCGCCGCCCGGACGGCCGTGAACAGCTCGTCGCGCGGGGCGTCCTTGAGCAGATAGCCCGTCGCGCCCGCCTCGATCGCGGGCAGGGTGTCCGAGTCCGTGTCGTACGTGGTGAGGACGAGGACTTTCGCGCGGGCGGCCCGGCGGGTCAGTTCCCGGATGGCGTCGACTCCCCCGCCGCCCGGCATGCGCAGATCCATCAGGATCACGTCGGGGTCGAGCGCGGCGGCCCGCGCCAGTGCCTCGACACCGTTCGACGCCTCGCCGAGGACGGTGAATCCGGGGGCGTTCTCGAACATGCCGCGCAGACCGTCCCGTACGACGGGATGGTCGTCGACGATCAGCAGCGAGATGTCACGGGTCATGGCGGACCAACGGTACGCGAGCCGACAGTGCCGTGCCGTGGCCCGGCTCGGACTCCACCGTGAGGGAGCCGGCGATGCGTTCGGCGCGGGCGCGCATCCCGTCGAGGCCGAAGCCGCCGGTGCGGGTGCGTGCGGGGACGGCGAGGGGGTCGAAGCCCTGGCCGTCGTCGCGGATGTCGAGGATCACCTCGTCGCCCAGGAAGCTGAGGGTCACCCCGCCGCGGGTGGCCCGCGCATGGCGGGCGGCGTTCGACAGGGCCTCCTGGACGATCCTCAGCAGGGTGGCCGCGACCTCCTCGTGCAGCTGCTCCGCCCGCCCGGTCACGGTGAACTCGGCCCGTACGCCGGTCCGTTCGCCCCATTCGGCGACCGTCTTCTTCAGCGCCTCCGGCAGCCCGGCGTCCTCCAGCGCCACCGGGGCGAGGTTGTGCACCGAGCGGCGGGCCTCGCCGAGGCTGTGCCGGGCCAGGTCGGAGGCGCGGGCGAGATGGGTGCGGGCGACGTCCAGGTCGGGGGCGTTCGCGACGACCTGGAGCTGGGCGATGATGCCGGTCAGGCCCTGGGCGATGGTGTCGTGGATCTCGGCGGCGAGCCGCCGGCGCTCGTCGGCGACGCCCGCTTCCCTTGCCTGGACGAGGAGTTGGGCGTGAAGGGCGGCGTTCTCGTCGAGCGCCTGCTGCAACGCCGTGTTGGTGCGTTCGAGTTCGGTGATGGTGACGGCCCGGTCGCGGGAGCGCTGTTCCTCCTGCCGGGCGAAATGGCCGACCATCATCAGCAGGGTGGTGTTCGCGATCAGCATCACGCCGAACAGCACCCACTGGATCCAGCTGTGGAACGGCATCCCGCCGGCCTGCGAGCCCGCGATCACGACGGCGTGGGCGAAGAGGCCGAGCCGCTGCCTGCGCTTGCCGGGGATCAGTTCGTCGGTGTCGAAGTAGCCGGTGGACGCGTAGAACGCGAAGAACGGGTTGATCCACGTCAGCGCGAAGGCGACAGCCCAGCGCAGAGCGTAGATGACGGCTCCGCGGCGGGACGGGGTCCGGCAGCCGTGACGCGGGCCGAGCCAGAGCTGGAGCGCCACCGCGGCGACGACGAGGGCCCCGCCCGCATACCACTCGGCAGGGCCCGCGATCAGGGTGCCGGCGGCGAGCGAGAGGACGGTGGAGACGAGGAGCAGCCCGTAGGGCCCCCAGTTGTGGAACTGGTCCTGGCGCCGCTCGAATTTAGCGTACGACGCCGTCATCTCCCCAGTCTGCACGGCCACTTCCCTACTCCCAGCGGAACCAGCGCGACGCGGCGGCCGTGAGCAGCACGGTCCAGGCCACCAGCACGCCGAGGTGGGTCCAGCCCGGCCAGTCGCCCGCCGCGGCCCGGTTGAGGGCCTCGGCGGCCGCGCCGAACGGGGTCCAGCCGACGATCCGGGCCAGCACGTCCGGCATGGCCTGCACCGGCAGCCACACGCCCGCGCAGAACATCGCCGGGAAGAACACCGCTGACCCGATCGCTGCCGCGATCTTCGTCGTACGGGACAGCGCGCAGATCACGGCACCCAGGGCGAGGGCGGCCAGCACGGCCAGGACGAGGGCGAGGACGTATCCGAAGGGCTGCTCGGGCAGTCGTACGTCGAAGGCCAGACGCCCCACGAGAAGGACGGTCAGCGCCGATGCCAGGGCGGCTGCGGCGTAGACCACCATCTGCGCGGACAGCAGCGCTGCGGGTCGGACCGGAGTGGTGGACATGCGGCGCAGTATGCCCTGCTCGCGATAGCCGGTGAGGGTCTGCGGCATCGCCTGGACACCACCCACGATCAGGCCGAGCAGCACGGTCACGGGGACATAGACATCGATGGTCCGCAGGCCCCCGAGGCCGGCCTCGTGCTCGTGGAAGGCCGGGATCGAGCCGAGGATCACCAGCAGCAGGGTCGGGAACGCGAGCATCCAGAACAGGGCGCCGGGTTCGCGGCGGAGGAGTCGCAGCTCGGTCCTCAGGACGGCGGTGTTCATGCCGCTGCCTCCTTGGTCTCGGTGAGGTCGAGGAACGCGTCGTCCAACGTGGCGTCGGTGACGCGGAGTTGATGAGCCGTGACGTGGGTGCGGGCCAGCAGCGTGATCACGGCGTTGACCGTCTCGTCGGTGCCGGCGAGCGTGACGCGACTGTCCCGGTGCTGGACCGACGCGAGCCCGGGCAGGGCGTTCAGGTCACGGTCGTCGAGGGGGACGGACGGCGTGAAGCTGATGACGGTGGCGCCCGCCGAGCGGCGGATCAGTCCGGCCGGGGTGTCCAGGGCGGCGATCCGGCCCTTGTCGATCACCGCGATCCGGTCGCACAGCCGCTGCGCCTCCTCCATGAAGTGCGTGACCAGCAGGACAGTGACACCACTCGCGCGGACCTCCTCGATCAGCTCCCAGGTGTCGCGGCGGGCGCGGGGATCGAGGCCCGTGGTCAGCTCGTCGAGGACGACGACCCTGGGGTTGCCGATGAGGGCGAGCGCGATGAACAGGCGCTGCTTCTGGCCGCCGGACAGCTTGCCGAACCGGGTGGTCAACTTGCCGGTCAGGCCGAGGCGCTCGGCGAGCGGGCGCCAGTCGGCGGGCTTCTCGTGGAACGCGGCGTACAGCTCCAGGGCCTCGCGCACGGTCAGCTTGGGCTGGAGCTCGCTCTGCTGGAGCTGGGCGCCGAGGACGGGGGCGACCCGCTCGTGGTCGGCGATCGGGTCGAGGCCGGTGACGCGGACACGGCCGGCGTCGGGGACGCGCAGGCCTTCGACGCACTCGACGGTGGTGGTCTTGCCAGCTCCGTTCGGGCCGAGGACGCCGAAGATCTCGCCTTCCTCGACGGCGAAGGAGACACCGTCCACAGCGGGCCGGCCGCCGTAGGACTTGCGCAGTTCGGTGACTTCGATGACGGACATGGCATCAGCGTCGCGGTGGGCGGGCGGTGCGCACATCGGCCGTCGCGCTCGAAGGGGCATCAGCCGATCGGTTGATGCGGGGGTACGACCGTGCCGTGCGGTCGGTCGAACGCGCAGGTCGTAGGTCCAGCGGCCGATTCGGGTCCGGCCAAAACTCGGTGGGCGTTGTCAGTGCCGATTTGTAGGCTCACTGCTGATGCCCTCGACACGTGCCACCACCAAGGAACACTCCGCCGTCCGTACCCTGCTGCGCCTGTGGCCGTACGTCAGGCCCGTCCGGGCGCGGCTGCTCAGTGCCGCGTCGGTGGCGATCCTCGCGTCCTGTACGGGGCTGGTGATCCCGCTCGTCCTGAAGTGGATGGTGGACGGACCGGTCGCCGACCAGGATCCGGCGGGCGTGTGGCTCGGCGCGCTGTTCCTGCTGCTGCTCGGGCTCGGGGAGGCGTTGCTGTTCGGGCTGCGGCGGTGGCTGGTGGCGCGGCCGCTGTCCCATGTCGAGGCCGAGATGCGGGCGGATCTGTACGGGCATCTGCAGCGGCTTCCGGTGTCGTTCCACGACCGGTGGGCATCGGGACAGCTGCTGTCGCGCGGCACCACCGACCTGATGCTGGTGCGGATGTTCCTGGCGTTCCCGCTGACGTTCCTGCTGGTCAACGGGGTGACGATCCTCATCGGCGTGATCATCATGCTGCTCCAGGACTGGACGCTCGGGCTGGTGATCCTCGGGCCCGCCGTACCCGTGATCGTCACGTGCGTACTCTTCGAGCGGCGGTACTTCCATGTGGCGCGGCTCGCCCAGGACCAGGTCGGCGATCTGACGACGGTCGTCGAGGAGAGCGTGCTCGGCATCCGCATCATCAAGGGCTTCGGGCGGCACCGCAGCCAGGCGCGGGCGTTCCGTGAACTGTCGCGGACCCTGCGCGGGACGGAGCTGCGCAAGGCCCGGCTGCTCGCGTCGATCTGGGGTGTCATCGTGACGCTGCCGGAGATCGCCATCGGGGCCGCGCTGGTGCTGGGGTCGATACAGGTGGCCGACGGGGACCTGTCGGCGGGGACCCTGGTCGCCTTTCTGTCCACGGCTCTGGCGCTGCGGTGGCCCATCGACTCGATCGGCTTCCTGCTGGCGATCAGCCAGGACGCGGCGAGCGCGACGGAGCGGTACTTCGAGGTGATGGACGAAACGCCGGAGCACGAGACGCCCGGAAAGGGCGCGGGGCCGCATCCACATGCGGCTCCGCCGCGGGGCGCGAACAACCCCCAGCGGCCCGCAGCCGACAATGACGGCCTCCGTTTCCACCACGTCCGGTTCCGCTACCCGGACGCCGCACCCGACTCACCCGCCGTCCTCGACCGCATAGACCTCCACATACGCCCCGGCGAGTCCATGGCCCTGGTGGGCGCCACCGGCAGCGGCAAAACCACTCTCACCGCACTCGTCCCCCGGCTCCATGAGATGACATCCGGCCGCATCACCCTCGACGGCCAGGACATCACCGCCATACCCAGGGAATCGCTGCGCGAACTCGTGGCCGTCGCCTTCGAGGAGCCCACCCTCTTCTCGGCCGGCGTCGGCGAGAACGTGCTGATGGGCGCCGAGGGCACCGCAGGGGACACGGAGTTGGAGCGCGCCCTCTCCGTCGCCCAGGCCGACTTCGTGCACGCCCTCCCCCAAGGCACCGACACCCAGGTCGGAGAACAGGGCCTCAGCCTCTCCGGCGGCCAGCGCCAGCGCCTCGCTCTCGCGAGGGCGGTGGTCGGGCAGCCCCGGTTCCTCGTGCTCGACGACCCCCTGTCCGCACTGGACGTGCACACCGAGGCCGCCGTGGAAGCCGCGCTGCGGGAGGTGCTCGCCGAGACCACCGCGCTCATCGTGGCGCACCGGCCCTCGACCGTGCTGCTCGCCGACCGGGTCGCCCTGCTGTCGGAGGGCCGTATCACCGCCGTGGGCACCCACCACGAACTGCTGCGCACGAACGCCGAGTACGCCCACCTCATGTCGGGGTCCGGGGCGACGGGGGAGGACCGATGACGGCGCCGACGAAGGCCGCGCCCACCACCGCCGACGAGGAACCGGACGGCCCCAAGGCCGCCGGCGGCGGTGATCCCTTCGACCGTGACGTCCTGCCCACCCCGCCCCGCGCGACCTCCGACCTCCTGCGCTCCCTGCTCACGCCGATGAAGGCCCGCGCCCTCGGCGCCGCGCTTCTGCTGCTGCTCCAGCAGGCGGCGGTGCAGGCGGGCCCGCTGCTGGTGGCGTACGCGATCGACAGCGCCGTACCGGCGTTCCGCGAGGACCGCCACGGCCCGCTGATCGCCGTGGGCGTCGGCTATCTGCTGTGTGCGCTGGCCGCGGGTGGGCTGCAGTACGTGTTCATCCTCGCCTCGGCGCGGGTCAACCAGGATGTGCTCCTCGACCTGCGCGGCCGTATCTTCCGCCATGCGCAGGCCCTCAGCGTCGACTTCCACGAGCGCTACACCTCGGGCCGGCTCATCTCCCGCTCCACGGCGGACGTCGAGTCGCTGCGTGAGCTCCTGAGCGAGGGGCTCCAGGAGCTGGTGACGGTCGTCCTGTCCTTCGTCTACATCTCGGCGCTGCTGCTCTGGCTGGACCTGGGCCTCGGCGCGGTGGCGGTGGCGTCGTTCGTGCCGCTCTATCTCCTCATACGGATCTACCAGCGGCGCGCGGGAGAGGTGTACACCCGGCGGTCCACCGCGATCGCCGCCGTGATCGTGAAGTTCGTCGAGACGATGAACGGCATCCGCCCGGTGCGCGCGTTCCGCCGAGAGGCGGCCAACGACGCCGACTTCGCCGTGCTCAACAAGCGGCACGAGCGCACCAACGGCGACGCGCTCATCGAGATGGCCCGCTATGTGGTCGGCTCCCGGCTGGTCGCCAACACGGCCGTCGCGCTGATCGTGCTGTGGGGCGCCTACCGGGTGGCGGGCGGCACGCTGGAGCTCGGTGTGCTGGCCGCGGCGGTGCTGTATCTGCGGCGGCTGTACGACCCGATCGACCGGCTCGGCATGTTCCTCAACTCGTACCAGTCGGCGGCGGCCTCCCTGGAGAAGATCGCGGGCCTGCTCGCGCAGACACCGTCGGTGCCGGAACCGTCCGAGCCCCGGCAGCTTCCGCCCCTGGAGTCCGAGCACCCCGGCCGCGAGGTCGTCTTCGACGGCGTCCGCTTCGCCTACCGCACCGGCGGCGAGATCCTGCCCCGCTTCGACCTCACCCTCCCCGCCGGACAGACGGTCGCGGTGGTCGGCTCGACCGGTGCCGGCAAGTCCACGCTGGCCAAGCTCCTCGCCCGCTTCTACGACCCCTCCGAGGGCCGCGTCCTGCTCGACGGGGTCGATCTGCGCGAGCTGGCCGTGCCCGAACTGCGGCGCGGGGTCGTCATGGTGACGCAGGAGGCCTTCCTGTTCTCCGGCACGGTCGCCGACAACATCGCCATCGGCCGCCCGGACGCCACCCGCGAGGACATCGAGCGGGCCGCGAAGGCGATCGGCGCCCATGAGTTCATCAGCGCCCTGCCCGACGGCTACGACACGGACGTACGCAAGCGGGGCGGCCGTATCTCCGCCGGCCAGCGCCAACTCGTCGCGTTCGCGCGGGCGTTGCTCGCCGACCCGGCGGTGCTCATCCTGGACGAGGCGACCAGCTCACTGGACATCCCGGGCGAACGGGCCGTGCAGCGGGCGATGTCGACGGTCCTGCACGGCCGTACGGCGGTGGTGATCGCCCACCGTCTCTCCACGGTCGAGATCGCGGACCGGGTGCTGGTGATGGAGCACGGCCGGATCGTCGAGGACGGCCCGCCGGACGAACTCATCGCGGGGACAGGCAGGTTCGCGGATCTGCACCGGGCGTGGCGGGACAGTCTGGCGTAGGGAATCGGGGGAACGACAGGTGATCGACGCGTACGAGGATCCCGGCACGCCCGACGCGCGGGGCGGCTGGTGGTACCTGTGGTGGCTCGTGCGGTGCCAGACGGGCCGCTGTGCCCTCGGGGCGGTGATCGCCAGCACCTGGATGGTGCTGCTGGCCGCGACGCCGTACCTGATGGCCAAGGCGATCGACGAGGGTCTGGAACCGGGCGACTTCGGCGCGCTGACCGGCTGGTCCGCGGCCCTCTTCGTGGTGGGGTCGTTCAACGCGTGGCTGAGCATCATGCGGCATCGGACGATGACCCGGGTGCGGATGGACGCCAACTTCCGCACGGTGAAGGTCGTCGTCGGCCACGCGGTCCGGCTCGGCGCCGCGCTGTCGCGCCGGGCGGGCGCCGGGGAGGTCGTCACGATCGGGGTGGGCGACGTACAGACGATCGCCCAGGCCCTGACCGTGGTCGGTCCGGGCGTCGGGGCCGTCATCGCCTATCTGACGATCGCCGGACTGCTGGTCTCGGTCTCACCGCTGATCGCGGCCGTGGTGCTGCTGGGCATCCCCGCGATCGTCGTCCTCGTCGGCCCTCTCCTCACCCGCCTCCAGGGCACGGAGACCGAGTACCGCGAGCGCCAGGGCGTCCTCACCGCCCGCATCGCCGACCTCGCGAGCGGCCTCCGCGTCCTCAACGGCCTCGGCGGCAAGGGCCTGGTCGCGGACGCCTTCCACCGCGACTCCCAGCATCTGCGCGCCCAGGGCTACCGCGTCGGCGCGGTCACCAGCTGGGTCCAGGCCCTCGGCGTGGGCCTCCCGACGATCTTCCTGTCCGTGGTGACCTGGCTGGCCGCCCGCCTCGCCGCCCAGGGCGACATCACCGTGGGCGAGCTCGTCTCGGTCTACGGCTATGTCGCGGTCCTGGTGGGCCCGGTGGCCTTCTGGGTCGAGTGCGGCTACATGCTGAGCCGGGGCGTGGTGGCGGCCCGCCGTGTCGTACGTTTCCTGCGCCTGCAGCCCATGGAGGACGCGGGCACCAGGCCGGCCCCCGCGGAACCGTCGGTACTCCACGACCCCGAGTCGGGCGTGAGGGTCCGACCGGGCCACCTGACGGCACTGGCGAGCGCACATCCGGCGGACACGGCAACGGTGATCGACCGCCTGGGCAGATACACCCCGTCGCGAACGACCTGGGGTGAAATCCCCCTGGACGAGATCCCGTTGCCGGAAATCCGCGCCCGCATCCTGGTGGCGGACCACGAGGCAGACGTGTTCGCAGACACGCTGCGCAATGTAATAAAGGGCGCCGACAAGTCTTTCAGGGGCGCGGGGAACTGCGCGACCAGCCACAACGCACCCGCAGACGCCATGCGACATTCCGCGGCACCCCCTGAAGCGCACATCACCCAAGCCCTCCACGCAGCGGTAGCCGACGACATAGTCCAAGCCCTCCCAGACGGCCTGGACTCACAGATCGACGCCCAGGCCCGCAACCTCTCCGGCGGCCAACGCCAACGCATCCGCCTCGCACGAGCCCTCGCGGCAAACCCCGAGATCCTCCTCGCCATAGAACCCACCTCAGCCCTGGACGCCCACACAGAGGCCCGCGTGGCCGACCGCCTCAAGGGCGCCCGCAACGGTCGTACCACCGTCGTCGCCACCACATCCCCCCTCGTCCTGGACCGGACGGACACCGTCCTCTACCTGGTGGACGGCAAGGTCGCAGCCACCGGCACCCACCGCCAACTCCTCGACACCTCCCCCGGCTACCGCGAACTCGTCGCCAGGGACACCGACTCCGAGGAGGCCGTACGGTGACGTCCGGACACCTGCCCGTCGCCGAACCCGCGGACGTCCGCAAGGCCTCGCTCCGCCTGATCCGGGCCGACGGCCGGGCCTTCACCGCCGCCCTCTCCCTCAACGCGCTGGCCGCGATCGCCGGCCTCGGCGGCCCCTGGCTGCTCGGCAGAATCATCGACGAGGTGCGCGGAGGCAGCGGAGTGGGCGCCGTGGACCGACTTGCCCTCGCCCTGCTGGTGTGCTCCGTCGCGGAGTTGCTGCTCGCCCGCTGGGCCCGTTACGTGGGCCACCGCTTCGGCGAACGCACCCTCGCCCGCGTCCGCGAGGAGTTCGTGGACCGCGCCCTCGCCCTGCCCGCGTCCGTGGTGGAACGCGCGGGAACAGGCGACCTCACCGCCCGCGGGACGGCGGACGTGGCCACGGTCGGCACGACACTGCGCGACGCCGGGCCCGACCTGTTCATCAACTCCGTACGGTTCCTGTTCGCGCTCGTCGCCATCTTCCTGATCGATCCCGTCCTCGGCGCCGTCGGCGTACTCGGCCTCACCCCGATCTGGTTCGCCCTGCGCTGGTATCTGCGCCGGGCCCGGGAGGGCTATCTCGCCGAGGGCGCGGCGACCTCGGACGTCGCCGAGATCGTCGCGGCGACGGCGACGGGCGCCCGTACGGTGGAGGCGCTCCGGCTGGAGGAACGGCGTGTCCGGGCCGGCCGGGACACCCTCGAGACCGCCCGGCGCACCCGCTTCTACACCCTCTACCTGCGCAGCGTGTTCTTCCCTTCGGTGGAGGTGGCGTACATCCTCCCCATCGCCGGGATCCTGATCATCGGCGGACTCCTGCATACGCACGGGGCGATGAGCCTGGGCTCGGTCGTGGCGGCCGCCCTCTACCTCAACCAGCTGATCAACCCGCTCGACCAGATCCTGGTGCGGGTCGAGCAACTGCAGAGCGCCAGTGCCTCGTTCGCCCGGGTGGAGGGGCTGGCGCGCGCTCCGCGGGCCGGCGAGGCCAAGGCGCTGTCTCCGGCCGGTGACCGGATCGACGTGAGGGGCGTGCGGTATTCGTACGGCCGGGGCGGCGAGGTGCTGCACGGGGTCGACCTGACGGTACGGCCCGGGGAGCGGCTCGCGGTCGTGGGGCCGTCCGGCGCCGGGAAGACCACGCTCAGCCGTCTCGTCGCGGGCGTCGACGCGCCCAGCGAGGGCACCGTGACGGTCGGCGGGGTGCCTGTCGTCGAGCTCGGCCCCGAGCAGCTGCGCCGCCAGGTCGTCCTGGTCACGCAGGAGCACCATGTGTTCCTGGGCTCGGTCCGGGACAACCTGCGGATCGCCGAACCGTCCGCAGGGGACGAGGAGCTGTGGTCCGCGCTGGCCGCGGTCGGCGCCGACGCCTGGGTGCGGGAGCTGCCCGACGGCCTCGACACCGCGCTGGGCGACGGCGGTCACCCCACCGACGGCTCGCAGGCCCAGCAACTGGCCCTGGCCCGGGTGGTCCTGGCCGACCCGCACACCCTGATCCTCGACGAGGCCACGGCGTTGCTCGACCCGACCACCGCCCGGCACACCGAGCGCGCCCTGGCCGCCGTACTGGAGGGACGTACCGTCATCGCGATCGCGCACCGGCTGCACACCGCGCACGACGCGGACCGGGTGGCGGTGATGGAGGACGGAATGCTCACCGAACTCGGCTCGCACGAGGAGCTGGTGGCGGCGGACGGGGCGTACGCGGCGCTGTGGCACTCGTGGCACGGGGATCGGCCATCCTGACGATCAGGCAAATTGCCCGTATAACGAACATGACCATCCGGGCAACGGACGATTTCCAGCCAACTTCCTGACGCGCTCCTGACAGAAACCGCGAACTGCTGCCACTCTTCCCACGGCCCCGTCACAGCAACCCCACAGCACCTGCACGGCGCTGTGCCGCGGCCGAACTCCCGCACGCGCAATTCCCGTTCTGCCCGGCCGGCCCACCCGCCGCCCGGTCTCCCCCGGCCGCGCGACCCGCGGCCCGCAGACGCAGGAGTCAGTGTTGAGAGCGAGTTCCTCCCACAGACGCACCTCCCACAGCATGCACCGCCGGGCCGCCGCAGTAGCGCTGGTCGGCGTGTCCGCCCTGATCGCCGCGGCCGTCCAGTCGGGCGCCGCGTCCGCAGCCCCGGAGAAGGCACCGTCGGCCGCGGGCAAGGTCATACCGGGCGCCGAGTCCGTCAAGCTCACCCCCGCCCAGCGCGCCCAGCTGATCCGCACGGCCAACGCCGCCAAGGCGGACACCGCCAAGGAACTGGGCCTGGGCGCCAAGGAGAAGCTGGTCGTCCGTGACGTCCTCAAGGACGGCAACGGCACCGTGCACACCCGCTACGAGCGCACCTACGACGGTCTGCCCGTCCTCGGCGGCGACCTCGTCGTGGAGTCCACGAAGGCCGACGCGACCGAGGCCGTCGTGAAGGCGACCCGCGCCGCCATCAAGCCGGCCACCACCACGGCCGCCGTGTCCGCCGCCAAGGCCAAGAGCCAGGCCCTCGGCGCCGCGAAGGCGGAGGACGCCAAGAGCCCCGCCGTCAACCGCGCCCCGCGCAAGGTGATCTGGGCCGGCGACGGCAAGCCGACCCTGGCGTACGAGACGGTCGTGGGCGGCTTCCAGCACGACGGCACCCCGCAGGAGCTGCACGTCGTCACCGACGCCGCCACGGGCGAGAAGCTGTACGAGTGGGAGGCCATCGAGACCGGCACCGGCAACACGGTGTACTCGGGCTCGGTCACCCTCGGCACCACGCAGTCCGGGTCGACGTACAACCTCACGGACGGCGCGCGCGGCGGTCACAAGACGTACAACCTCAACCGCGGCACCTCCGGCACCGGCACCCTCTTCTCCGGTCCGGACGACATCTGGGGCAACGGCAGCCCGTCCAACCTGGAGTCGGCCGGCGCGGACGCGCACTACGGTGCCGCGCTGACGTGGGACTACTACAAGAACGTGCACGGACGCAGCGGTATCCGCGGTGACGGCGTCGGGGCGTACTCCCGCGTCCACTACGGCAACAACTACGTCAACGCGTTCTGGTCCGACAGCTGCTTCTGCATGACGTACGGCGACGGCTCGGGCAACACCAACCCGCTGACGTCGATCGACGTGGCCGCGCACGAGATGACCCACGGGCTCACCTCGAACACGGCCGGGCTCAACTACAGCGGTGAGTCCGGCGGTCTGAACGAGGCGACGTCCGACATCTTCGGCACGACCGTCGAGTTCTACGCCAACAACTCCTCCGACGTCGGTGACTACCTCATCGGCGAGGAGATCAACATCAACGGCGACGGCACGCCGCTGCGTTACATGGACCAGCCGAGCAAGGACGGCTCGTCGTACAACAACTGGACGTCCAGCATCGGCAACGCCGACGTGCACTACTCGTCCGGCCCGGCGAACCACTTCTTCTACCTCCTGTCCGAGGGCAGCGGCGCCAAGACCATCAACGGCGTCAGCTACAACTCGCCCACCGCGGATGGTCTTCCGGTCACCGGCATCGGCCGCGACAAGGCGGAGAAGATCTGGTTCCGCGCGCTGACCACGAAGTTCACCTCCACGACCAACTACGCGGCGGCCCGCACCGGCACCCTCGCGGCGACGGGCGAGCTGTACGGCACGACGAGCGCGGAGTACACGGCGGTCCAGAACGCCTGGGCGGGCGTGGCGGTCGGCTCGCGTCCCGGCGGTGGCGGTGGCGGCGGCACCTCCTTCGAGAGCACGACCGACGTATCGATTCCGGACAACGGGGCCGCGGTGACGTCCTCGGTCGCCGTGACCGGGCGTACGGGCAACGCGCCGTCGAACCTCGCGGTCGCGGTCGACATCGTGCACACCTACATCGGTGACCTCCAGGTCCAGCTGGTCGCCCCCGACGGCACGGCGTACACGCTGAAGGCGTACGGCACCGGTGGGAGCACGGACAACCTCAACACCACCTACACGGTGAACGCGTCCTCCGAAGTCGCCAACGGGACCTGGCAGTTGAGGGTTCAGGACAACGCGGCCGTCGACACCGGCTACATCAACAGCTGGAAGCTCACCTTCCCGTAGACCGGGTGGTACTGAGCGACTGAAGAACAGGGCGCCGCCCCGGTGGTTCGACTCCCCGGGGCGGCGCCCTCTTTTTGCCAGCGCCTTACCGAGGGCTTGTTGGGCCTTTGCCGAGGTCAAGTCGCTTTACATTGCGGCAATGTTCACTCAGTCGCTGGTTTTCGGCCAACATCACGACGGGGTCATGACATTTATGCGGCCCTGATGCCACTCTTCCTCACACCCGCCGCACAACTTCACAATCACCCCGGGCCGGTTGCCCCACAGCCGTCCGGGCTCCCCCACTAAGGAGCTTGTGTGACCCCCGTCTACGCGCGTCACAAGCGCACCACTCTGGCCATCGCCACCGCTGTCGCGGCCGGAGCCCTCCTGGCCACCGGTCTGACCACCGGCAGCGCCGCGGCGCAGAGCCCGGCGGAAGCCACGGGCGCGGCCACCCTCGCCGCCGCCCCCCTTCAGCTGTCTCCTGCCGCGCGCACCACGCTCATCAAGCAGCAGCAGGCCGGCGCCTCCGACACGGCCCAGGAGATAGGCCTCGGCGCCAAGGAGAAGCTGGTCGTCAAGGACGTCGTGAAGGACGCCGACGGCACCGTCCACACGCGTTACGAGCGCACCTACGCCGGTCTGCCGGTCCTCGGTGGCGACCTGGTCGTCCACGAGTCGAAGTCCGGTGCGGCCAAGGGCGTCTCCAAGGCGACGACCAAGACCATCAAGGTCGCCTCGCTGACCCCGAAGCTCACCGCCGCCAAGGCCGAGAAGCAGGCGCTGACCGCCGCCAAGGCCGCGGGCTCGGAGAAGACCGCCGCCGACGGCGCGCGCAAGGTCGTCTGGGCCGGCTCGGGCACCCCCGTCCTCGCCTACGAGACGATCGTCGGCGGCTTCCAGGACGACGGCACCCCGAACCAGCTGCACGTCATCACCGACGCCGCCACCGGCAAGAAGCTCTTCGAGTACCAGGGCATCGAGAACGCGACCGGCACCGGCAAGAGCCTGTACTCGGGCACGGTCAGCCTGGAGACCACCCTGTCGGGCTCGACGTACCAGCTGACCGACGGCACGCGCGGCGGCCACAAGACGTACAACAAGTCCCACGGCACCAGTTCCTCCGCCGGCACCCTGTTCACGGACGCCGACAACACGTGGGGCACCGGGGCCGCCTCCAGCTCCACCACCGACCAGACGGCGGCCGTCGACGCCGCCTACGGCGCGGCGACGACCTGGGACTTCTACAAGTCCACCTTCGGTCGCTCCGGCATCAAGAACAACGGTGTCGCGGCCTACTCGCGCGTCCACTACGGCAACGCGTACGTCAACGCGTTCTGGGACGACAGCTGCTTCTGCATGACGTACGGCGACGGCGAGTCCAACACGCACCCGCTGACCTCGCTGGACGTGGCCGGCCACGAGATGAGCCACGGCGTCACCTCGAACACGGCGGGCCTGAACTACAGCGGCGAGTCCGGTGGCCTCAACGAGGCGACCTCGGACATCTTCGGCACGGGTGTCGAGTTCTACGCGGCCAACTCCAACGACGTCGGTGACTACCTCATCGGCGAGGAGATCGACATCAACGGCGACGGCTCCCCGCTGCGCTACATGGACAAGCCCAGCAAGGACGGCGGCTCGGCGGACTCCTGGTCCTCGTCGGTCGGCAACCTGGACGTCCACTACTCGTCCGGCGTCGCCAACCACTTCTTCTACCTCCTCTCGGAGGGCAGCGGTTCGAAGACGATCAACGGCGTCAGCTACAACTCGCCGACGTCCAACAGCTCCACGGTCACCGGCATCGGCCGCGCGAAGGCGCTCCAGATCTGGTACAAGGCGCTGACGACGTACTTCACGTCGACGACCAACTACAAGGCGGCACGTACGGGCACGCTCTCGGCGGCCTCCGCCCTGTACGGCTCCACCAGCACCGAGTACAAGGCGGTCGCCGCGGCCTGGTCCGCGGTCAACGTGAGCTAGCCCGAGGGGGACTCGCTGGGCGGCACCCGGGACGAAGGCATTCCGGGGTGCCGCCCTACCCTTGTCTCCCATGTCCTTCACGTACGACGACGTAGGCGCGACCCAGCGGAACGGTTTCTGCCCGCCCGGCTTCCGCCCCCTCCACGTCCGCACCCGCATCGGCGAGGGCGAACAGGTCTTCCGCCGCGCCTCGGAAGCGGTCCTGACCTGGGAGATGCACCGCGCGATGGGCGTGGGCATCGACGCCTCCGCGGACCGCGCGGCGCCCGACGTCGACGTCACGGTGACGCTGGCCGGCCTCATAAAGGCGCCCTGCCGCGTGGTCTGGACGGTGGAGGAACGCCGCCGCGCGGGCTGGGCCTACGGAACGCTTTCCGGCCACCCCGAGTGCGGCGAGGAGTCCTTCGTCGTGGACCGGACGGGGGACGGCACGGTCTGGCTCACCATCTCCGCGTTCAGCCGGGCCGCGAAGTGGTACTCCCGGGCGGGCGGGCCCGCGACACGGGGGTTGCAGCATGCCTTTGCGCGCAGGTGCGGGGTGGTGTTGCGGCGGCTGAGCGGCGGGGACGAGGACTGAGTCCTGCCCGGCCCGCATCAGCCGCCTGGCCGGCACCTGCGGGTGTCACCTCATCAGCACACCCGCCGCCTCCACCACGTCCTCGGACGGCACCGCCACCAGCCCCAGCTCCGCCCCGGACGCCAGCAGCCGATGCGAGGGAAGGATGCGGACGGTGTATCCGAAGGGCCCCGTCCGGTCCAGTGACAGCGGCCCCTCGTACACCCACCGCCCCTCCGGGTCCGGCCCGCCCACGGGCTTCAGTGGGACCGTCATCGCGTCCGCGATCCGGTCCTCCTCGTCCACGCGCCCGGACACGGCCTGGACCTCGACGTCCTCGGGGCTCAACTCACCGAGCCCCACCCGCACCCGCAGCCCGAGCGTGGACCCGAGTTCCGCCGTGGTCGTCGCGACCGACGTCTCGACGTGGTCGACGGTGACCGAGGACCAGGCGCCGCGCACCCGCGCCTTCCAGACCGCGAGCTCCCGCGCCAGCTCCGGCGTCATCGCGCGATGCGCATGCGCGGCCGGGGTGTAGAGCCGCTCCACGTAGTCGCGGACCATGCGACCGGCCAGCACCTTCGGACCGAGCAAGGTCAGGGTCTGACGGACCATCTCGATCCAGCGGTCCGGCAACCCGCCCTGCCCCCGCTCGTAGAACCGCGGCGTCACCCGCTGCTCCAGCAGGTCGTACAGCGCCGCCGCCTCCACGTCGTCCCGGTGGTCGGGATCCGTCCCCGTGCCGTCCGCCGTCGGGATGGACCAGCCGAAGTCGGGCTGGAACCACTCGTCCCACCAGCCGTCCAGCACCGACAGGTTGAGGCAGCCGTTGAGCGCCGCCTTCATACCCGAAGTCCCGCACGCCTCCAGCGGACGCAGCGGGTTGTTCAGCCAGATGTCGCAGCCCGGGTACAGCTTCTGCGCCATCGCCATGCCGTAGTCCGGCAGGAACACGATCCGGTGCCGCACCCTCGGGTCGTCCGCAAAGCGAACCAGCTCCTGGACCAGGCGTTTCCCGCCGTCGTCCGCCGGGTGTGCCTTCCCCGCGACCACGATCTGGATCGGGCGCTCGGGGTGCAGCAACAGGTCCATCAGACGGTCCCGGTCGCGGAGCATCAGCGTCAGGCGTTTGTACGACGGGACGCGCCGCGCGAACCCGATCGTCAGGACGTCGGGGTCCAGCACCCCGTCGATCCACCCCAGCTCCGCCGTCCCCGCGCCTCGTTGGCGCCACGACACGCGCAGTCGCTCCCGCACCTCCGTCACCAGCTGTTCGCGCAGCACCCGGCGCAGTTCCCAGATGTCCTGGTCGGGGATCTCCCCCACGGCGTCCCACCGGTCCGAGCCGCCGACCGTCAGCGCGTCCTCTGTGCGCTGGGCGCCGATCTGCCGGGCGCCGAGCCGGAAGACCTCCGGGGCGACCCAGGTCGGGGCGTGCACGCCGTTCGTCACGGAGGTGATCGGCACCTCGTCGGGGTCGAATCCCGGCCAGAGTCCGGAGAACATCTCGCGGCTGACGTGACCATGGAGCAGCGAGACACCGTTCGCGCGTTGCCCCAGCCGCAGGCCCATCACCGCCATGTTGAACAGGTTGGGCTCGCCTCCCGGATACGTCTCCATGCCCAGCCGCAGGATCCGTTCGACGTCGATGCGGGGCAACTCGGCGTCCGCCCCGAAGTGCCGGGCGACCAGTTCGCGGTCGAAGCGGTCGATGCCGGCGGGGACGGGGGTGTGGGTGGTGAAGACCGTCCCGGCCCGGACCGCCTCCAGCGCCGCATCGAAATCAAGCCCTTGATCGCCCAGTTCGGCGATCCGCTCCAGCCCCAGGAACCCCGCGTGGCCCTCGTTGGTGTGGAAGACCTCGGGTGCGGCGTGGCCGGTCAGTCGGCAGTACGTGCGCACCGCCCGGACCCCGCCGATTCCCAGCAGCATCTCCTGGAGCAGCCGGTGCTCGCTGCCGCCGCCGTAGAGCCGGTCGGTCACTCCTCGTTCGCCGAGATCGTTCTCCTCGACGTCGGAGTCGAGCATCAGCAAGGGCACGCGGCCGACCTGGGCCAACCAGATCCGGGCGTGCAGCTGTTTGCCGCCGGGCAGGGCCAGCGACACCTGTGCGGGCGTGCCGTCGGCCTCCCTCAGCAGCCCCACGGGCAGCTCGTTGGGGTCGAGGACCGGATAGTGCTCCTGCTGCCAGCCGTCGCGGGACAGCGACTGCCGGAAGTAGCCGTGCCGGTACAGGAGCCCCACGCCTATCAGCGGGACGCCCAGGTCGCTGGCCGCCTTCAGATGGTCGCCCGCCAGGATGCCCAGGCCGCCGGAGTACTGCGGCAGGGCCGCCGTGACGCCGAACTCGGGTGAGAAGTAGGCGACGGCGGCGGGGAGTTCGCCGGACTGGACCTGGTACCAGCGCTCGCCGGAGACATAGTCGTGCAGATCGTCCGCGGCGGCCGTCAGCCGGCGCAGGAAGCGACGGTCCTCCGCCAGCTCCGCGAGGCGCCGGGGCGGTACGTCGCCGAGCAGGCGTACAGGGTCGCAGCCCGAAGCGGCCCAGCACTCCGGATCGACAGACTGGAACAGGTCACGGGTCTCCGCATGCCAGGACCAGCGCAGATTGCGCGCGAGGTCGCTCAGCGGCCGGAGGGGTTCGGGCAGTACGGGTCGGACGGTGAAGCGACGGATAGCCTTCATTGCCACCTCGTACGACGTGCGGAGGGGGACGCACCGCGCTGTGCGCCCCGTCGTCACCGTCGACGGTATCGGCCGACGGCCGTCGTAACCACGGTGCCGCAGAACCAGACAGACCGGAAAACGCCGCAACCTTCACGCGCCCCTCATGGACGATATGGCCGATTCCGCCCCCGTAGGCGTCCTTGTGGTGGCTTCGCACCCCACGAGAGGCTGCACGTGGCGTATCGGCCACGCCGGTCGACTCCCGGTGAACCACGGCCGCCGTACGCCGAGTTGAGGAGGGGAACTCACACCATGGCACGGACGCGCACACGGCGTCTGCGCTGGGCGGGGGGCCTGACCGCGGTGACCTGTGCCGCCGCGCTTTCAGCCATCACCCTGCCCGCGCACGCCGCACCGGAGGGGAAGATACTCGGCGCCGGGAACCCCGGTTCCGTCGGGGGAAGCTACCTGGTGACTCTCAAGGGGGGAACGAAGGCTCCGTCGGCGGCGGGAAAGAGTCTCGCCGAGAAGTACGGGGCGAAAATAAGCCATACCTACGGCACGGTCCTCAACGGCTATGCGATCAAGGCCGATGAGAGACAGGCCAAGTTGCTCGCGGCCGACTCCCGCGTGGCGTCGGTCGCCCAGGACACCCGTGTGACCCTGGAGCACAAGCAGCAGAACCCGCCGTCCTGGGGGCTGGACCGCGTCGACCAGAAGAATCTGCCGCTGGACAAGAGCTACACCTGGCCCGAGTCCGCGGGCGCCGGAGCGACGGTGTACGTGATCGACACCGGCATCCGCATCTCGCACAAGGACTTCGGCAAACGCGCCAGTCACGGCTGGGACTTCGTCGGCAACGACAGGACCGCGAGCGACGGGAACGGCCACGGCACCCATGTCGCCGCCACCGTCGCGGGCACCAAGTACGGCGTAGCCAAGCAGGCCGAGGTCGTCGCCGTCCGTGTCCTCGACAACGCCGGCTCGGGCACGACCGCCCAGGTCATCGCGGGTATCGACTGGGTGACCAAGCACGCGAGGAAGCCCGCGGTCGCCAACGTCAGCCTCGGCGGCTACCGCAACGCCCAACTCGACGCCGCCGTACGCAACTCGATCAAGTCGGGTGTCACGTACACGGTCGCGGCCGGCAACGACGCGCTGCCGGCGAGCCTCTACTCGCCCGCGAACGTCACGCAGGCGATCACGGTCGGCGCGAGCGACAAGAAGGACGCACGGGCGGACTTCTCCAACTTCGGAGCGGCCCTCGACCTGTTCGCCCCGGGCGTCGCGATCACCTCGGCGTCCAACAAGGGCGACACCGCCAAGGCCACCTACTCGGGTACGTCGATGGCGTCGCCGCACGCGGCGGGCACGGCCGCGCTCTATCTGGCCGACCATCCCAAGGCCACACCCGCACAGGTGTCCAAGGCACTGGTCGCACAGGCTGTTTCCGGCAAAATCTCCGGCCGATGGCTTGCCTCGCCGAACAAACTGCTGCAGGTTCCGGCCTCGTAGCGACAGCGTGCGGAAACCGGCCCCGTTCGTCTCGAACGGGGCCGGTCTTGTGTGTAGACATACGCGTGAGTAGTTAACAAAGTGCCGGATTGCCCACCCGAATAGGGTGGGAAGGCTCCTCCGGTACAACCCTCAGGAACACCACGCAGGACCCACCTCCCCACAGCCATCCGCCCACCCACGTTGACGCGGACAGGAGCGGTCATGCCCGCCACGCACCACTCGTCAGCACCCCCGACGGCCGGCACCGAGACACCCCCCGAGCAGCACTCGGCAGACATCCAGCCACCGCCTCCGGAGCCACCCTCCACCGGCGACGGCATCGGGCGCATACCCGTCCTCGACGTCCGTCCGATCGTCCAGCGCGGACGCCGGCCCGCGAAGGCGGTCACCGGCGAGACCTTCGAGATCTCGGCCACCGTGTTCCGCGAAGGCCATGACGCGGTCGCCGCCAACGTCGTACTGAAAGACCCCGAAGGCCGCCCGGGCCCCTGGACGCCGATGCGCGAACTGGCCCCCGGCACCGACCGCTGGGGCGCCGACGTCAGCGCCGGCGAACCCGGGCACTGGACCTTCCAGATCGAGGCCTGGGGCGATCCGATCAGCACCTGGCGCCACCACGCCCAGATCAAGATCCCGGCGGGCATGGACACCGACCTCGTCCTGGAGGACGGTGCGCGCCTGTACGAGCGGGCCGCCGACGGCGTCCCCAAGGGCGAGGGCCTGCGCAAGGTGATCCGCGCCGCCGTGGCGGCCCTCCGGGACGAGACCCGCCCGGCCGCGGCGCGGCTGGCGGGGGCGTTGACGCCCGAGGTGGACGCGGTGCTGGCGCGGTATCCGCTACGGGATCTGGTGACGGTCTCGGAGGTGCTGCCGCTGCTGGTGGAGCGGGAGCGGGCGCTGTACGGGGCCTGGTACGAGTTCTTCCCGCGGTCCGAGGGCACGCCGGAGCACCCGCACGGCACTTTCCGGACGGCCGCGCGCAGGCTTCCGGTCATCGCCGGGATGGGCTTCGATGTCGTGTATCTGCCGCCGATCCATCCGATCGGGTCGACCTTCCGCAAGGGCCCGAACAACACCCTGTCGGCCGCTTCGGAGGACGTCGGGGTGCCGTGGGCGATCGGCTCTCCGGAGGGCGGGCACGACGCGATCCATCCGGATCTGGGGACGATCGAGGACTTCGACCGGTTCGTGTCCGAGGCCCGCAGGCACGATCTTGAGATCGCTCTGGACTTCGCCCTGCAGTGTTCCCCCGACCATCCGTGGGTGCAGAAGCATCCGGAGTGGTTCCACCACCGCCCGGACGGCACCATCGCCTACGCGGAGAACCCGCCGAAGAAGTACCAGGACATCTACCCGATCGCCTTCGACGCCGACATGGACGGCCTGATCGCGGAGACGCTGCGGGTGCTGCGGTACTGGATGGACCACGGCGTGCGGATCTTCCGGGTCGACAACCCGCACACCAAACCGGTCGTCTTCTGGCAGCGGGTGATCGCGGACATCAACGCCTGCGACCCGGACGTGATCTTCCTGGCCGAGGCGTTCACCCGCCCGGCCATGATGCACACCCTGGGACAGATCGGCTTCCAGCAGTCCTACACCTACTTCACCTGGCGCAACACCAAGGAAGAACTCACCGAGTACCTCACCGAGCTGTCCGGTGAGGCGGCCGCCTACATGCGGCCCAACTTCTTCGCCAACACCCCCGACATCCTGCACGCCTACCTCCAGCAGGGCGGCCGGCCCGCCTTCGAGATCCGCGCCGTCCTGGCCGCCACCCTCTCCCCCACCTGGGGCATCTACAGCGGCTACGAACTGTGCGAGAACACCCCCCTGCGCACCGGCAGCGAGGAATACCTCGACTCCGAGAAGTACCAACTCCGCCACCGCGACTGGGAAACCGCCGACAGCATCACCCCCCTGATCACGCAGCTCAACCGGATCAGGCGAGCGAGCCCCGCCCTGCGCCAGTTGCGCGATCTCCACTTCCACCACGCGGACCGGGAAGCGGTGATCGCGTACTCGAAGCGGAGCGGCTCGAACACGGTTCTGGTGGTCGCCAACCTCGACCCTCACCACACCCAGGAGGCCACGGTCTCGTTGGACATGCCGCAACTCGGCCTGGAATGGCACGAGTCGGTGCCGGTGCGCGACGAGCTCACCGGCGAGACCTATCACTGGGGCAGGGCGAACTATGTGCGCCTCGAACCGGGCACTCGCCCCGCGCACATCCTCACCGTCCTGCGACCGTCCACCCCGCAGACCGGAGGGTCACCCACAACATGATCGTCAACGAGCCCGTCCAGGACACCTTCGAGGACACTCCCGCGAAGGACCGGGACCCCGACTGGTTCAAGCGTGCCGTCTTCTACGAGGTGCTCGTCCGCTCCTTCCAGGACAGCAACGGCGACGGCGTCGGCGACCTCAAGGGCCTCACCGCCAAACTCGACTACCTGCAATGGCTGGGCGTCGACTGCCTGTGGCTGCCGCCCTTCTTCAAGTCCCCCTTGCGTGACGGCGGATACGACGTCTCCGACTACACCGCCGTCCTGCCCGAGTTCGGCGACCTCGCCGACTTCGTGGAATTCGTCGACGCCGCCCACCAGCGCGGCATGCGCGTCATCATCGACTTCGTCATGAACCACACCAGCGACCAGCACCCGTGGTTCCAGGAGTCCCGCAAGGACCCCGACGGCCCCTACGGCGACTACTACGTCTGGGCCGACGACGACAAGCAGTACCAGGACGCCCGGATCATCTTCGTCGACACCGAGGCCTCCAACTGGACCTTCGACCCGGTCCGCAAGCAGTACTACTGGCACCGCTTCTTCTCCCACCAGCCGGACCTCAACTACGAGAACCCGGCCGTCCAGGAGGAGATCACCTCCGCACTGCGGTTCTGGCTCGACCTGGGAATCGACGGCTTCCGCCTCGACGCGGTGCCGTACCTCTACCAGCAAGAGGGCACCAACTGCGAAAACCTTCCGGCGACCCACGAGTTCCTCAAGCGGGTCCGCAAGGAGATCGACGCGCACTATCCGGACACGGTGCTGCTGGCGGAGGCCAACCAGTGGCCCGAGGACGTCGTCGACTACTTCGGCGACTACCAGTCCGGCGGCGACGAATGCCACATGGCCTTCCACTTCCCCGTCATGCCCCGCATCTTCATGGCCGTGCGCCGGGAATCGCGCTACCCCGTCTCGGAAATCCTCGCCAAGACCCCCGCCATCCCGTCCAGCTGCCAGTGGGGCATCTTCCTGCGCAACCACGACGAGCTGACCCTGGAGATGGTCACCGACGAGGAACGCGACTACATGTGGGCCGAATACGCCAAAGACCCCCGCATGCGCGCCAACATCGGCATCAGGCGGCGGCTCGCCACCCTGCTCGACAACGACCGCAACCAGATCGAGCTGTTCACCGCGCTCCTGCTCTCCCTGCCCGGCTCGCCGATCCTCTACTACGGCGACGAGATCGGCATGGGCGACAACATCTGGCTCGGCGACCGCGACGCCGTCCGCACCCCCATGCAGTGGACACCCGACCGCAACGCAGGATTTTCGTCCTGTGACCCCGGACGGCTCTATCTGCCGACCATCATGGACCCGGTCTACGGCTACCAGGTCACCAACGTCGAGGCGTCGATGTCGTCGCCCTCCTCGCTGCTGCACTGGACCCGCCGCATGATCGAGATCCGCAAACAGAACCCCGCCTTCGGCCTCGGCTCCTACACCGAACTCCAGTCGTCCAACCCCGCCGTCATCGCGTTCCTGCGCGAGTACGAGGACGACCTCGTCCTGTGCGTGCACAACTTCTCCCGCTTCGCACAGCCGACGGAGCTGGACCTGAGCCCGTTCAACGGGCGGCACCCGGTCGAGTTGTTCGGCGGGGTGCGGTTCCCGGCCATCGGGGACCTGCCGTACTTGCTGACGCTGGCAGGGCACGGTTTCTACTGGTTCCGCCTCCGCAAGGAAGCCCTCTAGAAGCCCGGCGGGACGGTTTCCCCCGTCCCGCCCGGGGCACGCATCAGTAACACCCCGCCCACCCGGGGAAAGGACGCGACGCCATGTCGGAAGCCGTCACCCGTACTGCCACGACAAGTCCCGCCCTTCTTGCGTCACTTGATCCACTGCTGCGGGAGTGGCTGCCACGGCAGCGGTGGTTCGCGGGCAAGGGCCGTCCGGTCACCGGGTTCTCGCTGGTCGCGGCCACCGAACTGCTTCCCGTCGACGGCAGGCTGGGCCTGTACCACCTGTTGGTGCGGGCCCATCAGCCCATGACCTCGGGCGACTGCTACCAGCTCCTCATAGGCGTGCGCGAGGCGCTGCCACCCCATCTGGCGCCCGCGCTGATCGGCCACATGGAAGAGGGCCCGCTCGCCGGACGCACGGTGTACGAGGCCCTGTACGACCCCCGGCCCGCCGAGGTGCTCCTGGAGGCGCTGCGCACCCAGGCCCGCATCGGCGGGCTGCGCTTCGAACGGGACCCGGGCCAGGAGATCCGGCCCGGTCTGGTGCCCCGCATGGTGACCGCCGAGCAGTCGAACTCGTCGGTGGTCTACGGAGATACGTTCATCCTCAAGCTGCTCCGCCGGATCGTGCCCGGCGTCAACCCCGACCTGGAGCTGCCGTTGGCGCTGGCCCGCGAAGGCTGCCCGCGGGTACCGGCGCCGACGGCGTGGCTGCACGAAGACCTCGACGAGGAGTCGTACGTCCTCGGTGTGCTCCAGCCCTTCGTCCAGGGCGCGGCGGACGGCTGGGAGCTGGCGCTGCGCGAGCTGGCCAAGGGGGAGGACTTCGCCGCCGAGGCACGGGCGCTGGGGCGGGCCACCGCCGAGGTGCACACCGCGCTGGCCCGGGCGCTGCCCTCGGTGACCCTGGGCGCGGCCCAGCTGCAGCTGCTGGTCGACGGCATGATCGAGCGCCTGGAGGCGGCCGTGCAGGCGGTGCCCTCGCTGCGCCCGTACACCCCGGGGCTGTACTCGGCGTTCACCGCGCTGGCCGAGCTGGCCGCTGAGGGCCGTACCTGGACCGCGCAGCGCGTGCACGGCGATCTTCACCTGGGCCAGTGTCTGCGCTCGCCCGCCGGGCAGTGGTCACTGATCGACTTCGAGGGCGAGCCGTCGAAACCGCTGCCCGAGCGGCGGATGCCGCAGCCGCCGACGCGGGACGTGGCGGGCATGCTCCGCTCCTTCGACTACGCCGCCCTCTCGGCCGATCCCCCGATGCCGGGCTGGGCCCACGCCTGCCGGGCCGCGTACTGCTCCGGGTACGCCGAGGTCGCCGGGGCCGATCCGCGCACCGACCCCGTGCTGCTGCGGGCCTACGAGACGGACAAGGCGATCTACGAGGTCGTCTACGAGGCCCGGCACCGCCCCGACTGGCTGCCGGTCCCGATGGCCGCGATCGAGCGGTACGCCACATCCGATCTGATCTGACCCGCACAGCCGAGGAGGCTCCACCCGTGACCCCGCGCCCCCCGTCCAGCGATTCGGATCCGAAGAAGTCGGCCAAGAAGGCCGCGAAGAGCGTGAAGAAAGCCGCGGAGAAGGCGGTCACCAAGAAGGCCACCGCGAAGAAGGAGGCTCCGGCGGCGAAGAAGGCCGCCGCCCAGAAGGTCACGGCGAAGAAGGCTCCCACCAAGAAGACGCCCGCCAAGAAGCTCCCGGCGCAGCCCGAGCCCGTCGTACCCGCGGCCTCCCCGACCCTCGACGCCCACGACCGCGACCGTCTCCTCTCCGCCACCCACCACGACCCGCACGGCGTCCTGGGCGCCCACCCGGTGCCCGGCGGCATCGCCTTCCGCGTCTTCAAGCCGTTCGCGCTCTCCGTCACGGTCGTCGCCGGAACCCTGCGGGCGGAGCTGCACGACGACGGCGACGGGTTCTTCTCGGGCCTGGTGCCACTGCGGGAGGTCCCCGCGTACCGGCTGCTCGTGGCGTACGAGGGAAGCGTCCAGGAGACCGAGGACGCGTACCGTTTCCTGCCCGCGCTGGGCGATCTGGACCTGCATCTGATCGGCGAGGGCCGGCACGAGCAGCTGTGGACGGTGCTCGGCGCCGAGCCGATGACCCACCAGGACGTGCCCGGCACCCGCTTCACGGTGTGGGCGCCGAACGCGCGCGGGGTGAGCCTGGCCGGCACCTTCAACTTCTGGGACGGCACGGGGTATCCGATGCGCTCCCTCGGTTCGTCCGGTATCTGGGAGCTGTTCGTGCCCGGCATCGGCGAGGGCGAGCTGTACAAGTTCGCGATCACCCGGCAGGACGGTTCGAAGACCCTGCGGGCCGACCCGATGGCCCGCCGTACGGAGGTCCCGCCCAACACCTCGTCGATCGTGCACGCCTCGCATCACGAGTGGCACGACGCCGCGTGGCTGGAGCGGCGCGCGGACACCCCGGCGCACGAGGGCCCGTTCTCGGTGTACGAGGTC
The DNA here is from genome assembly GCF_045041015.1 of Streptomyces sp. NBC_00019. NCBI lineage: Bacteria > Bacillati > Actinomycetota > Actinomycetes > Kitasatosporales > Streptomycetaceae > Streptomyces > Streptomyces sp. NBC_00019. The sequence continues at coordinate 7,201,364 of NZ_CP108302.1, read as the reverse complement.
CATCTAGCCTCCTGGCGACCGGGACTGACGTACCGTCAACTCGCCGAGCAGCTCCCGGCGTACGTCAAGGACCTCGGCTTCACCCACGTCGAGCTCATGCCGGTCGCCGAGCACCCCTTCGGCGGCTCCTGGGGCTATCAGGTCACCGGCTTCTACGCCCCGACGGCCCGCCTGGGCACCCCCGACGACTTCAAGTACCTGGTGGACGCCTTCCACGAGGCGGGCATCGGCGTGCTGATGGACTGGGTGCCGGCCCACTTCCCGCGTGACGACTGGGCGCTGGCCGAGTTCGACGGGCGGCCCCTGTACGAGCACGAGGATCCGCTCCGCTCCGCGCATCCCGACTGGGGCACCCTGGAGTTCGACTTCGGCCGCCGCGAGGTGCGCAACTTCCTGGTCGCCAACGCCATTTACTGGTGCGAGGAGTTCCACATCGACGGGCTGCGGGTGGACGCGGTCGCCTCGATGCTCTACCTCGACTACTCGCGCGAGCCCGGCCAGTGGCTGCCGAACGAGCACGGCGGACGGGAGAACCTGGACGCGGTGGCGTTCCTCCAGGAGATGAACGCCACGGTCTACCGGCGGGTGCCGGGCGTGGTGACCATCGCCGAGGAGTCGACGGCCTGGGACGGCGTCACCCGCGCCACCCACCACATCGGCCCCGGCGGCTTCGGCGGACTCGGCTTCGGCCTGAAGTGGAACATGGGCTGGATGCACGACTCCCTGGGCTATGTCCAGCACGAGCCGATCCACCGCAAGTACCACCACCACGAGATGACCTTCTCCATGGTGTACGCCTACAGCGAGAACTACGTCCTGCCGATCTCCCACGACGAAGTCGTCCACGGCAAGCGCTCCCTGGTGTCGAAGCTGCCCGGCGACTGGTGGCAGCAACGCGCCACCCACCGCGCCTACCTCGGCTTCATGTGGGCCCACCCCGGCAAACAACTCCTCTTCATGGGCCAGGAGTTCGCCCAGGGCGCCGAGTGGTCGGAGGCGCACGGCCCGGACTGGTGGCTCCTCGATCCGGCGTACGGCGCGGAGGCGGACCACCGCGGGGTGCGGGACCTGGTCCGCGACCTCAACATCGTCTACCGCCACACCCCGGCCCTGTGGCAGCGGGACACGGACCCCGCCGGCTTCGAGTGGATCGTGGGAGACGCGGCCGACGACAACGTCTTCGCCTTCATGCGCCTCGACGCCGAAGGAACCCCCCTCCTCGCCGTCTCCAACTTCTCGCCCGTCGTCCGCCACGACTACCGTCTCGGCGTTCCCGACTCCATCCCCGCCTGGCACGAGACCCTCAACACCGACGTCGGCAAGTACGGCGGCGGCGACCTCACCAACCCGGACGTCATCAAGCCGGAGGCGACCGCCTGGCACGGCCGCCCGGCCAGCATCACCCTGACGCTGCCGCCCCTGGCAACGCTGTGGCTACGGCCCGAGTAGCGGGGAGCGGCACTCCGTAGAGTGGTCCGGGTCCACGTCGGTGCTCCACGGGGGAGTTGCGGGCCCATGCGATCCGGAAGCACGCGCGGGGCGGTCCTGGCCGCCCTGCTCTGCGCTGTCGCCGTACTGCTGCTCGGCGCGTGCGGAACGCAGGTGGCCGGCCGGGAGACCTCGCCGTCGGCCACCGCGTCCGCGCCGGTCACCGGGCTACCGTGGACGCTGTCGGCGCCCATCCGGATCACCGGCGCCACTCTCGGCACCGACCGACGCACGGTGACCATCGCCGCGGACGTGCCCAGCGGCCCGAACCCGTGCGTGCGGAACCTCAAGGCGGTGCTCACCGAACCCGTGGGGAACAGCGTGCGGGTCCAGGTCACCTACACCTCGCCGGCGGGCGACAGACGCTCCGGCTGCACCGGGACGGCCACGGCCAAGACCCGGGTCAAGCTCCCCGAGCCGCTGGGAGAGCGGGAGTTGGTGGTCGGCATGGATGTCGTGTTCACCGCCGAGGGCGCCCACCTGCCCGCGCTACGGCTCTGCGGTGACCTGGGCTGCACTCCTGCGGCCACCGGCTGCACCGTCGCCTCCTACGAGCAGGCGCTGAAAGCGGTCGGCGCACCCGCGCACACCTATCGGGACGCGGAGCACTGCGACGGCAAGTGGCTGGTGCTGGACTTCTCCTGGCGCACGGGCCCGGTCTGCGGTGACACGACGAGCGGGGCCTGCACCTCGCGGCTGGGCGACCGTTGGTTCTTCAAGGCCGAGAAGTCGGGCTGGAAGCCGTTCTTCCGCACCGCGGAGGGGGGCTGCCAGGACGTGCGGGACAGGGAGCCGGCCTTCCCGACCGCCCTCTGCGCGTCACTGGAGCCCCTCGCCCCGTCGCTGCACCCGACCCACTCCACGACGACGACCAAGGCACCCTCGCCCTAACCGGCCAGCGCCTTCGGCAGTCGTCCGGTGTGCAGCACCCCCAGCCGCTGGGTGGCCCGGGTCAGGGCCACGTACAGATCGCTCGTGCCGTACAGCCCCGGCTCGACCACCAGCACGGAGTCGAATTCGAGGCCCTTGGACTGACGCGGGTCGAGGAGTACGACGGTCCGGGTGAGGTCCGGTTCGGCGCCCGCCGTCACCCCGTCCAGGTGCGCCGCCAGCCTGGTGTGCAGATGGCGTGGGGCGATGACCGCGAGCCGGCCCTCGGCGGGGGTCAGCTCCTCGACCGCCTTGGCCACGGCGCCGGGGAGGTCGTCGGTGGCGCGGACCCAGGGCCGTACGCCGGTCGAACGGACCGAGCTCGGCGGTTCGAAGTCCGGGTCCTCCGCCCGTACGACGGCTGCCGCCAGCTCCATGATCTCGGCGGGCGTGCGGTAGTTGACGCCCAGGCGGGTGTGGTCCCAGCGGTCCTCGACATACGGTTCGAGGATCTTCTGCCAGGAGCCGACGCCCGCCGCCTCCGCGGTCTGCGCGGGGTCGCCGACCAGGGTCATCGAGCGGGTCGGGCTGCGCCGCATGAGCAGCCGCCAGGCCATCGGCGACAGCTCCTGCGCCTCGTCGACGATGATGTGCCCGAAGGCCCAGGTCCGGTCGGCGGCCGCGCGCTGGGCGGCGCTGCGGTGGTCGTCCTCCTCCTGTCGCTCGGCGAACCGTTCGGCGTCGATGATGTCGTGCGCGGACAGCACCTCGGAGTCCTCGTCGTCGATGTCCTCGAACTCATAGGTCCGGGAGGCGTAGGAGACGTCCAGCACACCCTGTGCGTACGCGACCTGGGTCTCCCGTTCACGCTCGGCCCGTGCCCGCGCCAACCGCTCGTCCACGCCGAGCAGTTCGGCCGCCTCGTCGAGGAGCGGTACGTCCGCCACCGTCCACGCCCGGGTCACCGGGCGCCTGATCGCGGCCGCGTCCTCGTCGGGGAGGTAGCCCACCGGGTCGGCGAGGAAGTCCGCGACCAGGCGCTGTGGCGTCAGGCGGGGCCACAACTGGTCGATGGCGGCCCACACTTCACGGTTCTCGGCGATCTCGTCGCGGATCTGTGTGACGTCGCTCGGGTCGAGGAGGTTCGTGCCGTCGTACGGGTCGGTGCCGACGCGCTCGGCGTACAGCTCGGTGAGCGTGTTGAGGATGTGGCCCTCGAAGTGCTCGCGGGCGACGTTGTGCGGCAGTCCGGCCTCGCGGGTGCGCTCGCGGGCGACCCGCACCAGGTCGTCGTCGAGCATGAGGATCTCGCGTTCGTGCTCGATCGCGATCACCGGATCGGGCAGCGACTGCCAGTCGCGTACGGCTGCGGCGAGGACGTCCGCCATCGCGGCGTGCCCCTTCACCGCGGCCGCCTCGCGGGTGTCGGTCGCCTTCGCCTTCACGCCGGGGAACAGTTCTCCGACCGTCGCGAGGAGCACGCCCGTCTCTCCCAGCGAGGGCAGCACCTCGCCGATGTAGCCGAGGAAGGCGGGGTTGGGGCCGACGATCAGGACGGCGCGCTTGGCCAGCAACTCACGGTGTTCGTACAGGAGATACGCGGCCCGGTGCAGGGCGACGGCCGTCTTGCCGGTGCCGGGGCCGCCCTCGACCACCAGCACCCCGCGGTGCGGTGCCCGGATGATCTCGTCCTGCTCGGCCTGGATGGTCTGCACGATGTCGTGCATCCGGCCGGTGCGGGCGGCGTCGAGCGCGGCCAGCAGTACGGCGTCGCCGGTCGGGTCCTCGTGGCCGGTGCGGGTCGCGTCGCCCAGATCGAGGATCTCGTCGTGCAGGGCGGTGACCTCACGGCCCTCGGTGGTGATGTGCCGGCGCCGCCGCAGGCCCATCGGGGTGTGGCCGGTGGCCAGGTAGAACGGCCGGGCCACGGCGGCCCGCCAGTCGATCAGGACCGGTGTGCGCTCTGCGTCGTCCCTGCGCAGGCCGATCCGGCCGATGTGGTGACTGGTGCCGGACATCAGATCGATCCGGCCGAAGCACAGCGAGCCGTCCACCGCGTTGAGCGCGGCCAGCAGCCCCGAGCGCTCGGCGACCAGGATGTCCCGCTCCAGGCGGGCCTGCATGGGCGTGTTGCCCTGGGCGAGCGCGTCGGTGACACCGGTCTCGGTGTCACCGCGCAGGGCGTCCACGCGTGCGTACAGGGTGTCGATGAATTCCTGCTCACCGCGAATTTCACCGCTGTTTGACAATTCCACTCCCACGCCGATATACTGTGCCTACCGAGCTTCCTTGCGACCGAATTCCCGTAAAGTCGCGAACCATTGAGTGTAACCAAAGAAATCCCCCCGGCACAATTGCCGAGGGGATTTTTTCGTTATGCGTAATCAGATCACGTCGGCCAGTTCCTCCAGCAGCCGGCGCTTGGGCCTGGCTCCCACCATGGACTTCACCGGCTCACCGCCGCGGAAGACCATGAACGTGGGCATCGAGAGGACTTTGTAGGCGTTCGTGGTCAGCGGATTGTGGTCCACGTTCAACTGCACCACCTTGAGTCGGTCGGCCTCCTCGGCGGCGAGGGCACGCAGCACGGGGCCCATCTGTCTGCACGGCGGGCACCAGTCGGCCGTGAACTCCACGAGCACCGGCATCTCGGACCCGATCACTTCCGCCGCGAAATCCGCGTCCGTCACATCGATCACAGTTCCTGCCCTCCCAGTTCGCACAACGGTGGTTCGTCCCCGGCCATGGCCGCCAGCCGTGCGCCGATCTGCGCCCGCACCGTCTGCAGTTCGCCGATCAGCTCGTCCAGCTCCGTCAGCTTGCGCCGGTAGACCGCGAGCGAGGCGGGGCACGAGTCGCCCTCGGGATGCCCGGACCGCAGACACTCCACGAAGGGCCGCGTCTCCTCCAGGTCGAACCCGAAGTCCTGGAGCGTCCTGATCTGCCGCAGCAGCTTCAGATCGCTCTCGTCGTACGCCCGGTACCCGTTGTCGCCGCGCCGCGCGGGCAGCAGCCCCCGGGACTCGTAGTACCGCAGCGTCCGCGTCGTGGTCCCGGCCCGTGCGGCCAGCTCGCCGATTCGCATACGTACGAACGTAAGCCTTGACCCCGACGTCAAGGCAACAGCGGTTTGCGCTCCACGGGAGAGGTGAGCACGATCGAGGTCGTCGTGCGGCCCAGCGCGGAGACCGCTTCGAGGACCTCCTCCAGGTGGACCGTGTCGCGGACGGCGACCTTGAGGATCCAGCAGTCCTCGCCGACCACGTGGTGCACCTCGGTGATCTCGGGGCGCTCGATCAGCTCCAGGGTCCTCGGGTGCTTCAGGTTGTAGCCGCCGTGCGGGTTGACCCGGATGAACGCCTGGATGCCGTAGCCGAGCCGGGCGGGGGCGACATGGGCGCCGTAGCCGCTGATCACACCCGCCGTCTCCAGCCGCCGCACCCGCTCGGTGACCGCCGCCGGACTCAGCCGCACCCGGCGCCCCAGCTCGCTCAGCTTGATACGGCCGTCGCTCTGGAGGAGCTCCAGGATCTGCCGGTCCAGCGCGTCGAAGGCCACCGAGGTTTCATCGGTGGTGGCTCGCAGATGCCGAGGTTCTTTCGGCGCGGCGGCCTGAACTCCCATGGTTCCCCCTTCAGAACGTGGATGTACGCCGGGAGAATTATGGCCATGGAAAAGGCACGGGAGATACTGGTCATCGGCGGCAACCGCTATTTCGGCAAGCGCCTCATCGCACGGCTGCTGGCCGCCGGAAACCGCGTGACCGTACTGAACCGGGGATCCTCGCCGCCACCGCCGGGCGCGACGCATCTGGTCGCCGACCGCAATGACGAGAAGTCCCTGACGGACGCGCTCGGTCCTCGGGTGTTCGACGTCGTCGTCGACCAGGTCTGCTACACCCCCCGGCAGGCGGAGATCGCCCGCCGGGTCTTCGCGGGGCGCACCGGGCGCTATGTGATGACGTCGACGGTCGAGGTGTACGAGTACGAGGACTCCATCGCGCTCGTACGGGAGGATGCCGTGGATCCGCTGACGGTGACCGTCGACACCGAACTCCCCTGGGACGACCCGGAGTTCCTGGAGTCCCACTACGGCGAGGGCAAGCGGCAGGCGGAGGCGGTGTTCGCGGCCGCTCCGGACTTCCCGTACGCGGCCGTCCGCGTGGCCCATGTGCTGGGCGGGGACGACGACTTCACCGGACGCCTCGACCACTACGCCTCCCGCATCCGCACCGGCGAGCCGATCGCGGTGCCCTTCTCGAACCAGCCCGCCACCTACATCCACGTCGAGGAGATCGCCGACTTCCTGGCGTGGGCGGCCGGCGAGGAGTTCACGGGACCGGTCAACGCGGCCTCCCACGGTCTGCTGAGCACCGTCGAGCTGTGCGAGGCGGTGACCGCGCACCTGCCCCGGGGCAAGGTCGTACTCCAGCTCGTCGAGGTCGGCGAGGTCTCGCCGTTCGCCTTCTCCCGCTCCTACGGCATGGACAACTCCCGCGCCGCACGGCTCGGTTTCCCCTTCGGCGACGTACGGCAGTGGCTGCCCACGGCGATCGCCGAGACGCTCGGGAAGGGCGGCAACTGACATGCGGTACCGCACACTTGGCGACCTGCGGGTGAGTGCCGTCGGGCTGGGCGCGATGCCGCTGTCCCTGGAGGGCCGCCCGGACGAGCGGCGGGCCCTGGCCACCGTGCACGCGGCACTGGACGCGGGCGTCACCCTGCTGGACACGGCGGACTCGTATCATTTGCCCGGCGCCGAGCCCGGCCACAACGAACTGCTGGCGGCCCGCGCCCTCGCCGCGTACGGCGGTGACACGTCCGACGTGCTGGTGACGACGAAGGGCGGCCGGGGCCGGCCGGCCGACGGCAGCTGGACGGTGACGGGTGACCCGAGCCATCTGAAGCGGGCCGCCGAGGGCTCCCTCAAGCGGCTCGGCGTCGAGGCGATCGGCCTCTACCAACTGCACAAGCCCGACCCGGCCGTGCCCTTCGAGGAGTCGGTCGGCGCACTGCGGGAGCTGCTCGACGAGGGCAAGATCCGCCTCGCCGGGGTCTCCAACACCGATGTGGAGCAGATCCGTTCGGCCCGCGCGATCCTCGGTGACCGGCTGGTGTCGGTGCAGAACCAGTACTCCCCCGAGGTCCGCGACAGTGCGGCCGAGCTCAGGCTGTGCGCGGAGCTGGGTCTGGCGTTCCTGCCGTGGAGTCCGCTGGGCGGTATCTCGCGCAGCGCGCTGGACGGGCCGTCGCGGCTGGCGGGGGCGGGGCGCTTCGGCGCCTTCCACGAGGTCGCGGCCGAGCGCGGGGTCAGCGCCCAACAGGTGTGCCTCGCCTGGCTGTTGGCGAAGTCGCCGACCGTGATCCCGATTCCGGGGGCGAGCCGGCCGGAGACGATCCGGGACTCGGCGGGCGCGGCGGACCTCGTACTGAGTGCGCAGGAGCTGGCGCGGCTGGACGCTCAGCGCAGCGGCGGGTCGTAACGGCCGGGAGGCGTCCCCGGGTATCCCGGGTACAGGCCCGGCCCCGGGCGCAGGCCCCTGACGACCCGCACCTCCCCTCCCGCGTCCTCGTCGCCGTCCGCCATCCAGTCCTCGTCCTCGATGTCCTCGGCGCCCCGCACCCCCAGCAGCCGGCGGGTGAGCCGGTCTCCGTCGGACAGCAGCTCGTCGAGGGCCTCGCGGACGTCCTGCCCCTCGGTGCGGTCCGACTCGCGTTCGGCGGCGATGAGCACGGACCGGCGTACCAGTTCCTTGGTGAAGGAGGCGGTCGTGCCCTCCGTGCGGGTCACGACCTCGTCCGCGATGTCCTGGCCGAGGCCCAGCCCGCTTCCGTACAGGCCGAGCAGGGCGGCGCGGCCCGCGGCATCCGGGAGGGGGATCTCGACGGCGAGGTCGACCCGGCCGGGGCGCTGCACGAGGGCGGGTTCCAGGAGGTCGGCGCGGTTGGTGGTGAGGAGGAAGGTCACGTCGGCGTCGTCGCCGAGGCCATCCATCTCGTTCAGCACCTGGAAGAGCAGGGGCTGTTCGCCGCCGCCGTAGTCGCGGGCCTCGGCGATGAGGTCGCAGTCCTCCAGGACGACGAGGGCCGGCTGGAGCATCCGGGCCAGTGCGCAGGCCGGGCCGATGGCCTCGATGCTCTCGCCGGACAGGATCACCACCGTGAACTGCGGCAGGTGGGAGAGGAGATAGCGGATCGTGTGGGTCTTGCCGGTGCCGGGCGGGCCGTACAGCAGCAGTCCCCGGCGCAGATGCTGACCGGCCGCGCGGAGCTGTTCGCGGCGCCGGGCCACACCCACGACCTGGCGCTCCACGCGGTCCAGGAGTCCGGCCGGCAGCACGATGTCGTCGCGGGTCAGGTCGGGGCGGCGGTGGAAGCGGAACGGTCCGAGACCGTGGCCGAACTCCGAGCCCTCGAAGGAGAGGACCTGTCCGCGAAAGACGTTGTGCTCGCGCAGAAGGGCGTCGATCTCGGCGAGGAAGCGGTCCCCGAACTCCTTCTCTCCGGCGAGGACCTCGAGCTCGACCTTGTTGCGTCCGTACTCGTCCTGCGGGCCGCGCAGGAGAACGGCGAACCGCTCGTCGCCCTCCGTGCCGAGGTAGAACCCGCAGGAGACACAGGCCAGTTCCTCGTCCGGGGAGACCGGCAGGTGGGCGTAGTCGACGGCGCCGACCACGAACCGCTGGTGGCGGTCGGCGACTTCGAGGATGTCGCCGAGGGTGAGCTCGCCGTGGTGCTGGGAGCCGCGCATGCCGATCAGTTCATGGGTACGGCCGTCGGCGGCGAACCAGCGCTCCAGAGCGAGGTGGACGTTGGGCAGGTCGTACGAGGCGTACGCGGCCTTCACCACCGGGCGGTCCGTCGGCGCCGAACCCAGGTGGTCGCGGAGCCGCTTGGCCAGGTCGCGGCTGCCGTCGGCCTCGGTGCGCTTCGGGCGGGCGACCGCCGCGAGGAACTCGTAGAACAGCTCGCTGATCCGGTCCAACGACAGGGGCGAGGGCTCGCGGTCCTTCCCGTACCTCGCCTCGTACTCGGCGCTGCTGACGATCTCCACCCCACCGGGCTCCCCCATGTCCGCCTCCGCGTCGCTCTGCCCTACGCCCCGAGGTTCTCCAGCCTGCGCCCCAGCGGGCCGCGGGTCAAAGTATTTGGGGCAAGTGGTCGCGAACAGACCGGAAAGGGACGGGAGACGTCACTCAGGTGGCGTCGAGCAGCGCCTGCTCCTCTTCGCATCCCCCGTTCAGCCCGCCTTCGGAACCGCCCCGTCGAGCCGTGGTGCCGCCGCCTCCGTACGTCCCGTCAGCAGGAGCAGCAGCGCGGAGACCGGGCCGCTGATCTCCTCCCCCTCACCTCGCGTCCACTCGATGTCGGTGGCGACGAGTCGGGCCTTCGGCAGTGGCCAGGGGCGGGGCGGGAAGCGCATGGTCCACACCCGGTCGACGGAGTCGCGGGCGGCGGCCGGGGGCATCTCACGGTGCCGGCCGAGCGCGAGGGCGATGTCCTGGCCGTGTACGAGGAGGTCGAGGAGGGGTTCGCGGGGAGAGGTGGTGGGGGCGAGGCGACGGGAGCCGATGATGGAGCGCAGATCGGCGACGATCTCGGCGACGGGCCGCTCCGCCTCGCGTACGGCCGAGTCGTGGATCATCCGGTTCCAGTCGCCGCGGGCGCGGACCATCTCCCGGACGACCTGCCCGTACGTGAAGCGTGCCGCGACGATGAGATGCGCGGCGACGTCCCGCACCCGCCAGTCCCAGCGATGGCGCTGCGCCGGGCGGGGCTTGTCTGCGCGGGAAAGTCCGCGCCCGCAGGGGCGCGGGGAACTGCGCGACCAGCCACGGTCGGCCCTCGCACGTATACGAACCACGAGTAGCAGTGCCCGAAGCGCCTCACCCAGCGGAGCGCCATCGCCCGGTACGGGCGTGCTCCTGTTCCTCCCGTACCGGGCCCTGGAGAAGACGGGCTATGTGACGCGGGTCCCGGGCCCTGCTCCCAGCGCCCATCGCACTCTGATCTCGGTGTAGGTGTACCCGCGCAGCGCGTAGACGCGCTGCGCGCCCTGGTCGAACGCGATCCGGCTGACCCAGGTGGCAGCCTCGTTGCAGGCAGCCAAGGTTGCCTGCAACGCCTCCGCCGGCTCGGGCGTCGGGGTGAGTCTGACCTGCACCACAAGCTTCACCATCACCGAACGTACACACCTGCACCAGAACCAATGACACGTTCGAGATCATTCACTGGATCAGCGGCATACTGCTGACGCAGAGCGGGAGTTCGGTGAGTCAGCGGCTGCCGGCGAGCTCCTTCTCCTCCGCGGCCGCTTCGACGGGCTCCGCCGCCTTGTTCCGCCCCGGCAGCAGCACCGCGACCAGCACCGTGCCGACGCCCAGGACCACGGCCCCGATCAGGCTGGTGTGGGCGACCGCGTCCGAGAAGGAGGAGCCGACCGCGTCGGCCATCTGCTTGGCCCCGGCGGCGAGTTGATCGGCCTGCCCCTTCAACTGGGCGGCCTGCTGGGGGTCCGTCGCCTTCGCGGCCTGTCCGGCGATCTGCCGGGCCTGCTCCCCGATGCCCTGCGCGACGGCGTACCCGGCACCGACCGAGTCCTGTGCGGTGTCGAGCGTGGCCGCGGGGAGCTTGCTGCCGCCCGTGGCATCGGCGAGGTGGTCCGAGTACGACGTCGCCAGCAGCGAGCCGAGGATCGCGATGCCGAGCGAGCCGCCGAGCTCGATCGAGGTGTCGTTCACCGCGCCGCCGACGCCCAGTTCGGACTCGGGGAACGCCCCCATGATCGCGTCCGTGGCGGGCGAGAGGGCGAGGCCGATCGCCAGACCGAGGACGGCGAGGGGGGCGACGAAATCGCCGTACGACGAACCGGCGTCGACCTGCGTCAGCAGCGCGAGCGCCGCGGTGCCGCCGACCATGCCCGCGGTGACCGTCCACTTCATGCCGACCCGCGGGGTGAGGAAGCCGGTCAGGGCCGAGCCCGCGAACACCGCACCGGCGAGCGGCAGCATGCGCAGGCCGGTCTCCAGGGCGCTGTAGCCGAGGACGAACTGGAGGTGCTGGGTGAGGTAGTAGAAGGCGCCGAAGACGGCGAGGAAGAACAGGGCGACGGCGAGGTTGGAGCCGGCGAAACCGCGGTCGGTGAAGCGGCGGACGTCGACGACGGGGCGCGGGTGACGCAGCTCCCACAGGACGAAGGCCAGCAGTCCGGCGCCCGCGACGACCGCGGCGCCGATCGCCTTCGCACCCCACCCGAAGTGCGGGCCTTCGATGATCATGTAGACCAGCGAGCCGATCCACACCACCGACAGCAGCCCGCCGACGTAGTCGATCCGGCCCTTGTCCCTGGCCTTGGACGGCGGTACGAGGACCAGGGCGCCGACGATCGCGAGCGCGGCGACGGGGACGTTGATGAGGAACGTCGAGGTCCAGTCGTGGTTCTCCAGGAGCGCGCCCGCGACCAGCGGACCGGCCGCGATGGCCACGCCCGACGTGGCGGTCCACACGGTGATCGCCTTGGCCCGCTCGGCGCGCGGGAAGGTCGAGGCGAGCAGGGACAGCGTCGCCGGCATGATCATCGCGGCGCCGGTGCCCATCACGGCACGGGCCGCGATGACCGTCGTGGAGCTGTCGGCGAAGTACCCGAAGACGGACCCGCCGCCGAACACGGCCAGGCCGAGCAGAAGGGCGCCGCGGCGGCTGTACTTGTCGCCGATCGCGCCGAGCAGCAGCATCAGCGCGGCGTACGGGACGGTGTAGCCGTCGATCACCCACTGCAGGTCGGCGCTGGACAGACCGAGGTCCTCGGTCATGGCGGGCGCGGCGACCGTGAGGGCGGTGTTCGCCATCACGATGATCAGCAGGCTCAGACAGAGGACGAGAAGCGCCCACCAACGCCGGGCGTAGGGGCGGTCCATCCTCTCGACCTGTTCGGTCATGACGAGTCGCATGGCAGGGGTGGCCTTCCTCGGCGGACTTGTTTCCACGGCTTGCACAGCGCTGTGCACTTGCACAACAATGTGCAATGTACGCTCGCTGCACAGCACTGTGCAAATCGTTGAGGAAGGAGGCACAATGGCGTCCATGACCACGGGTAACACCAGCCGCGCCGACGCCAACCGCCGCCGCATCCTCGACGTGGCGCTCGCCGAGCTGCTGCGCGATCCGGACGCGTCCATGGACCAGATCGCGCGCGCCGCGGGAGTCGTACGGCGGACCGTGTACGGGCACTTCCCCAGCCGTGAGGCGCTGCTGAGCACGCTCGTCGACGGAGCCGTGGAGGCGGTGGCTGCCGCCGACGAGGCGGGGCGCAAGGGCGTCGAGGACCCGGCACAGGCGCTGGCCGCCTCAACCCTGGCGGTCTGGGAGGTCGCCGACCGCTATCGCATCCTGGTCGCGCTGGCCCAGCGCAGCGTGACGATGCAGGGCATCCGGGAACGTCTGGCGCCGGTGCGCGAGTCCAGCGAGGAGCTGCTGCGGCGCGGCCTGGACGAGGGCGTCTTCGTCTCCGTGCTGCCCGTGCCGGCTCTGGCGTACGTCCATGAACAGCTGGTGTTCGCGGTGATGGAGGCGGTGAACGACGGCCTCCTGGCACCCGAAGAGGCGGGCCGCTCCGCCGCGGTCACCGTACTGACCGCGGCGGGCGTACCCGCCTCTCGTGCCACCGAGCTGGTGGCGAAGCTGAGCGATTGAGTTGTACTGCCTTTGACCACTGCCCGGGCGGCTGAGCGACGGGGGAGCTACTCAGCCGCCCGGAGTCTGTTGCCCTCGTGGGGCCGGGCCCTGCCCCTAGGCCTTGGCGAGTTCCTTCTCTCCGCCCTGCTCCGGCACATCCGCGACAACGGTCTCGTGGCCGTCGTCGAGGAGGGTCTTCTCGTCGAACGGCAGGTGACCGGCGAGGACCTGGTCGACGCGCTCGCGGTCGATCTCCTTGGTCCAGGTGCCGATCAGGACCGTGGCGACGGCGTTGCCCGCGAAGTTGGTGAGGGCGCGGGCCTCGCTCATGAAGCGGTCGATGCCGACGATGAGGCCGATGCCGTCCACCAGGGCCGGCTTGTGCGACTGCAGACCACCGGCCAGCGTGGCCAGACCCGCACCGGTGACACCGGCGGCGCCCTTCGAGGCGACGAACAGGAAGAGCAGCAGCGGGATCTGCTCACCGATCGACATCGGCGTACCCATGGCGTCGGCGATGAACAGCGAGGCCATGGTCATGTAGATCATGGTGCCGTCGAGGTTGAAGGAGTAGCCGGTCGGGACGGTGATGCCGACGACGGGCTTGCTGATGCCCAGGTGCTCCATCTTCGCGATGAGCCGCGGCAGCGCGGACTCGGAGGAGGAGGTCGACAGGATCAGCAGGAACTCACGGCCGAGGTACTTGAAGAGCGTGAGGATGTTCAGGCCCGCGATCACCCGCAGCAGCGTGCCGAGCACGATGAAGACGAACAGGATGCAGGTGGTGTAGAAGCCCAGCATCAGCAGGGCCAGGTCCTTCAGCGCGTCCACGCCGGCGGAGCCCACGACGGCGGCCATGGCACCGAAGGCACCGATCGGAGCGGCCCACATGATCATGGCGAGGATGCGGAAGACGAGGCGCTGGATGTGCTCGACACCGCGCAGGATCGGCGCACCGGCGGGGCCCATGGCCTGCAGCGCGAACCCGGCGAGCAGGGCGATGAGCAGCGTCTGCAGGACCTCGCCCTGGGTGAACGCGGAGATCATCGTCGTGGGGATGATGCCGAGCAGGAACTCGGTGGTGTCCTTGGCCTCCGCGTCGACCTGTGCGTGACCGGCGTCCTTGACCGCGTCGGTCACCGCGAGGCCGGTGCCCGGGTCCAGGATGTTGCCGACGACGAGGCCGATGCCCAGCGCGACCATCGACATGATCGTGAAGTAGAGCAGCGCGATACCGCCGACGGCACCGACCTTGGCGGCCTTCCGTACCGAACCGATACCCAGCACGATCGTGCAGAAGATGATCGGCGAGATCATCATCTTGATCAGGTTCACGAAGCCGGTACCGATGGGCTTCAGCTCGACGGCGAAGTCCGGCGCGACCATGCCGACAAGAATGCCGATGGCGACCGCGACGATCACCGCGATGTACAGATAATGGGTGCGGTCCCGCTTGGCGGGCGCGGCAGATGCGGTTTCGGGGGTGCTGGCGGCCACGGCTGCCCTCCTTTGACGTCTTCGTCGGTTGACACCGGCGTGCGGCTCACGTCCGGGCTTTAGAGGAATGCCGTGACTATCTCCCGCCCTGTGAGGGCGGTCACCCTTCCGTTCATTTAGTTCACACTTACTGTCGGAGGCACACTGACGACATGCACATCCCGGTCCCGAGACCCCGCAGCCTGGCCGGCCAGCTCTTCGCCATGCAGGCCGTGCTCATAGCGGTGCTCGTCGCCGGGTACGCGCTCTTCACCTACGTCAGCGACCGCAGCCAGGCCGAGGACGCGGCCGGCCGCCAGGCGATGGGGGTGGCCCGCGCGGTCGCGGACGCCCCTTCCGTACGGGAGGCCATCGGTACGTCCGATCCGTCGGCGAAGCTCCAGCCGTACGCGCTGCGGGTGATGCACGACGCCGACGTCGACTTCGTCACGATCATGAATCCGAAGGGGATCCGCTGGACGCACCCCCGCCAGGAGGAGATCGGCAAGCACTTCCTCGGCAACATCACCCCCGCCCTGCGCGGCGACTCCTTCACCGAGACGTACACGGGCACGCTCGGCGCCTCGGTCCGCGCGGTCACGCCGATCAAGGCGGACGGCAAGGTCGTGGGCCTGGTCAGCGCGGGTATCAGGGTCGAGGCGATCAGTGAGCGGGTGCAGGGCCAGCTGACGGCCCTGCTGGGCGTCGCCGCGGGCGCGCTGGCGCTGGGCGCGGTGGGCACGTACGTCATCAACGCCCGCCTGCGCCGCCACACCCACAACATGAACGCGACCGAGCTCAGCCATATGCACGACTACCACCAGGCCGCGCTGCACGCGGTGCGCGAGGGGTTGTTGATGCTGGACGGGCAGTACCGGGTGGCGCTGATCAACGACGGCGGCCGGGAACTGCTCGGCGTGGCCGATGACGTGGTGGGCCGCTCGGTGGCGGAACTCGGCCTGCCCGCCCCGCTGACAGGCGCGCTACTCGCGTCGGAGCCGCGGGTCGACGAGGTGCACCTGACAGCGGACCGGGTCCTGGTCATCAACACGTCACCGGTGTCCGGAGGAGACCGCCGGGGCACGGTCGTGACCCTGCGCGACGTGACCGAACTCCAGTCCCTGATGGGCGAGTTGAACTCCGAACGCGGCTTCACCCAGGCCCTTCGCTCGCAGGCGCACGAGGCGGCGAACCGTCTCCACACGGTCGTCTCGCTGATCGAACTCGACCGGGCCGAGGAGGCGGTGGACTTCGCCACGGCCGAACTGGAGCTGGCGCAGGCGCTCACCGACCAGGTCGTGGCGGCGGTGAGCGAACCGGTACTGGCGGCCTTGCTGCTCGGGAAGACGGCACAGGCGAACGAGCGGGGCGTGGAGCTGGTGGTGTCGGAGGACAGCCGCCTGGACGACGGTCTCCTGCCGGCCTCGCTCCCCGCCCGCGACCTGGTGACGATCCTCGGCAACCTGATCGACAACGCGGTGGACGCGGCGCAGGGCAGCGTGGGCGCGCGCGTCACGGTGACGGCGTACACCGAAGCCGACGAGCTGATGCTGCGCGTCTCCGACACGGGCGGCGGCGTGGACCCGGCGCACGCGGAGGCGGTGTTCCAGCGAGGCTTCTCGACCAAGCCGGCGGGCCCGGGCGGCCGGGGGCTGGGCCTGGCTCTCGTACGCCAGGCAGTCGGCCGCCACGAAGGGACGCTGACGGTGGCCGAGGCTGCCGGGGGCGGGGCGGAGTTCGAGGTTCGCGTGCCGTTGCGGGGTGGGGGGTCGGCCGAGGCCGGGGTGCGGGGGGCTACTCGGGCCGGGGGCGGGGTGCGGGGGGTGACTCGGGCCGGGAGCTCGGCGGAAGCCGGGAGCGTGGGGGGCGCGGCGGAGACCTGGGGCGAGGTGCAGGTCGGGGGCGGAGTACAGACCGGGAGTGTCGGGGGCGGGGCGGAGGGCCAGGGCGCGGTGCGGGTCGGGAGCGGGGTGGAGACCGGGCGCACGGCGCAGACCACGAACATCCGGAGCGAGCCGGAGACCGGAGACACAGCGCACACCACGAACATCCGGAGCGAGCCGGAGACCCGGGGCGGAGTGCAGACCAGGGGCGTCGAGGGCGAGGCGGAGGCCGGTAGCGGGACTGAGGTCGGGGCGTCGGTGTCGTCGTGGGGGAGCGATGGGGCGGTGGCGCTGGAGACCGCGCGGGG
Organism: Streptomyces sp. NBC_00019; assembly: GCF_045041015.1. Lineage (NCBI taxonomy): Bacteria > Bacillati > Actinomycetota > Actinomycetes > Kitasatosporales > Streptomycetaceae > Streptomyces > Streptomyces sp. NBC_00019. Next base: position 7,184,666 of record NZ_CP108302.1, on the reverse strand, counting down.
CGGCGGTGTGGGGGCCGGGCGTACGGTGGGCGCGGCGGCGTCCGAAGATGCGTCGACGACAGGTGCCGCACCGGTGGGGATCGAGCCGCGAACCCCGGGGCCGGAGGGTGCCGAACCGGAGGGCTCCGAGCGTGGGGTCCCCGCGCCGGAGGGCGCCGGTTCGCGGGGTACCGCTTCTGGAGGCGACGCATGACGACCCAGCCACAGCCGATCCGTGTCCTGGTCGTGGAGGACGACCCGGTCGCCGCGGACGCGCACGTCATGTACGTCAACCGGGTGCAGGGCTTCACGGCCGTGGGCAAGGCGCACACCGGGGCGGAGGCGCGGCGCCTGCTGGACCGTACGCCGGTGGACCTGCTCCTGCTGGACCTGCACCTCCCCGACGTGCACGGTCTGCAGTTCGCCCGCTCCCTCCGGGCCGCCGGACATCAGGCGGACGTGATCGCGGTGACGTCGGCGCGGGACCTGACGGTGGTACGGGAGGGGGTCTCCCTGGGTGTCGTCCAGTACGTCCTGAAGCCGTTCACCTTCGCCACGTTGCGGGACCGGCTGGTGCGGTACGCCGAGTTCCACGCGTCGGCGGGCGAGGCCAGCGGGCAGGACGAGGTGGACCGGGCGCTGGCGACACTGCGCGCGCCAGGACCGGCGGCGCTGCCGAAGGGGTTGAGCTCCCCGACGCTGGAACGGGTCACCGTGGCGCTGCGGGACAGCGGTGAGGGACTGACGGCCACCGGACTCGCGGAGGTCGTCGGGATCTCACGGATCACCGCCCGGCGCTATCTCGAGCATCTCGTCGACGCGGGGAGGGCGGCGAGGGCTCCGCAGTACGGGACGGTGGGGCGGCCGGAGTTGCAGTACCGGTGGGTCAAGGGGCCGTAGGACCGAACGGCCGCGTATATACGACGACTTGGGCCGCGAGCCCGATCACGGTCAGCGCCTCGACGAGCGACAGGACGAGAAGTCCGGCACTGGCCTCGCCCGCGGCCCAGTAGACGGTGAGCCCGGCGAGGGGTACGACACAGAAGGCCATGAGGTCGATCCCGCACTGGATGACTTTGCGCTGACGCCGGCGGGAGTCGGAGCGGTGGGCGGTCTCCCAGGCGAACGCGTGCTCGGCCCTGGCGAGTTGGGCGAGCTTCGGTCCCAGCTCGTGGCGTACGTGCCTGCCGATCGCGGAGATCTTCTCGTCGTTGACGAGGTACGTCCACCCGAGCACGACGCACACGGGCGGGAGCGCGAGCAGCATGTCGGGGCGTTTCGCCTGGGCGGTGGCGGCGATGACCGCGGCGACGATGGTGAGGGTGACGTAGAGCAGGTTGTCGCGGAAGCCGATGCGGGTCTTCTGCTCGTCCTTGAGGGTCTGGTACTCGGCGAGGAGGAGTTGCCCGACGGTCACGTCATGCTGGTCCGGCATGAGCTCTCCTTTGGTCCCAACGGCGTCCCTGCGCAGGTCACTTGGCCGTACCTTAAGGGAGTGACTCGACCCACCGTGGCGGTGTTGACCGCGTTGTCCCTTGAGTACACGGCCGTGCGGGGACACCTCTCCGACGTACGGAAGCCGGAGCATCCGCGAGGCACGCGCGCCGCGGTGGGGGTGCTGGCGGGTACACCGTGGTCGGTCGCCCTGGTGCAGATGGGCGAGGGGAATCTGACGGCCGCCGCGCTCACGGAGCGGGTGATGACGTGGCTGGAGCCGGAAGCCGTCTTCTTCGTCGGGGTCGCCGGGGGGCTGAAGAGCGACATCGCGTTGGGGGACGTGGTGGTGGCGACCAAGGTGTACGCGGTGCACGGGGGCAAGGACACGGACGAGGGCTTCCATGTACGACCGGAGGCCTGGCGGGCTTCGCATCGCCTGCGGGCTGCGGCGCAGGAGGCGTTGCGGGACGATCCCCGGGCGCATCTGAAGCCGATCGCCGCGGGGGATGTGGTGCTGGCGGCTTCGTCGTCCGCGCTGGCCGAGCATCTGCGGAAGTACTACAACGACGCCGCCGCCATCGAGATGGAGGGCGCGGGGGTCGTGAGCGCGGTGGACCTCGCGGGTGGGGACGCGTTGGTGATCCGGGGGATCAGCGATCGGGCCGACGGGGACAAGTCCCGGCTGGACGGGGAGGGTTGGCAGCCTCGGGCTGCGGCGAGTGCGGCTTCGGCGATGGTGGCGGTACTGCGGGAGCTGCGGCCGTTCGGTGGGCGGTCGTCACCGGCGGGTTCGGCGGGGGCCGATGACTCCGGGGAGGGTCCCCATCATGGGTCCGTCTACGGAGGGGACCACTTCGACTTCCGGAACAGCACGTTCAACGGACCGTTCGTGGGCAAGCGGGTGGAACGGGGGGATGGGGACCGGTAGGCCCGGGTCGGTGCATGGGCCGGTGCCTGTCGCCACGGCTGCGTTGCCGGCGGGGTTCACGAGGCCCGCCGAAGCCGCCAACACCCAATCCGCCGCAGACTCATTGACCTGACTAGACCACTCCCCCTACGTTCACCGGGCAGCCACCCGGCCACCCCCACGTGAGCCCGTAGGAGGTCATGCCCGTGCGCCCCACCGCCGTTCTCCCCGTACTCCTCGCCGCCGCCCTCACCGCCACCGCCCTCACCGCGTGCAGCTCCGGATCCGGAAGCGACCCGGACACGCTGAAGGTCTCCTTCAAGCAGTCCACGGACAACTCCATCAAGGTGATGGACGAGTACCTCGCCGGCGTCAAAAAGCAGTTCGAGAAGGCGAACCCCGGCAAGAAGGTCGAGCTCGTCCCGATCAAGGCCCCGGACTCGGAGTACTACACCAAGGTCCAGCAGATGCTCCGCTCCCCCAAGACCGCCCCGGACCTGGTCTACGAGGACACGTTCCTCATCAACTCCGACATCACCAGCGGGTACTTGAAGCCCCTCGACGCCTACCTCGCCAAGTGGCCGGACTGGAACCGGTTCATCGACACGGCGAAGACCGCGGCCAAGGCCGAGGACGGAAAGACGTACGGCGTCCCGGACGGCACGGACACCCGGGGCCTGTGGTTCGACAAGGGCATCTTCGCCAAGGCCGGTCTCCCCGCCGAATGGCAGCCCAAGACCTGGGGCGACGTCCTCGAAGCCGCCCGCACGATCAAGGAGAAGGTCCCCGACGTCACCCCCCTCAACGTCTACACCGGCAAACCCGCAGGTGAGGCCGCGACGATGCAGGGCTTCGAGATGCTGCTCTACGGCACGGCCGACGGCACCGCGGACCCCCTCTACGACACCGCCACCAAGAAGTGGATCGCCGGCGGCCAGGGCTTCAAGGACGCCCTCTCCTTCGTCGAGACGGTCTACAAGGAGAAGCTCGGCCCGGACGTCGAGACCGCTCTGGACCCCAACATCCAGACCATCATCCGCGGCGACCTCCTGCCCAAGGGCAAGCTCGGCATCGACCTGGACGGCTCCTGGCTCCCGCAGGACTGGCTGGAGGGCAGCGGGCACGAATGGCCCGAGTGGTCCCAGAAGCTGGGCCTCGCCTACATGCCCACCCAGAACGGCCAGGCCCCCGGCAAGGTGAGCATGTCCGGCGGCTGGACATGGGCGATCCCGTCGAAGGTGGCCAACCCCGACCTGGCCTTCGACTTCATCAAGACGATGCAGACGAAGGCGAACGCCCAGAAGTGGTACGTCGCCAACTCCGGCATCGCGGTCCGCAAGGACGTCGCCGAGGACCCCGCGTACGCCGACGCCCAGCCCGGCATCAAGTTCTTCACCGACCTGGTCGCGAGCACCCACTACCGGCCCGCCTACCCGGCGTACCCGAAGGTCTCCACCGCGATCCAGGAGGCGATGGAGGGTGTGACGACGGGCGACATGTCGGTGGCGGAAGCGGCGAAGGCCTACGACGAGGAACTGAAAACGGCGGCCGACGGCAAAGTGATCGAGAAGTGAGCCCTCTCCCATGAGACTCACGAGGACCGCCCGCGCCCTCCCCCTCGCCCCCTCCGTGATCCTCCTGCTCCTCTTCCTGGCCGGCCCGATCGCGTACTGCGCCTACATTGCCTTCACCGACCTCCAGCTCACCGGCCAGGCCCAGGAGTCGTTCATCGGCTTCGAGAACTTCCGTACGGCGTTCGGGGACGAGGCGTTCCTGAACGCGGTGTGGCTGACGCTGGTCTTCACGGTCGTGTCGGCACTGATCGGCCAGAACACGCTGGGCCTGGCGCTGGCCGCGCTGATGCGGCGCGCGTCGAAGCCGGTGCGCACGGTCGTCGGCGCGGTGGTCATCGCGGCGTGGGTGCTCCCGGAGGTGGTCGCCGGCTTCCTCCTCTACGCCTTCTTCCGCCGCGAGGGCACCCTGAACGCCATCCTGGACTGGCTCCATCTCCCCACCCAGAACTGGCTGTTCACCCTGCCGATCCTCGCGGTGTCGTTCGCGAACGTGTGGCGGGGCACGGCGTTCTCCATGCTGGTCTACTCGGCGGCGCTGAACGAGATCCCCAAGGAGATCACCGAGGCGGCGGAGGTCGACGGCGCGGGCGGCTGGCGCCGCATGTGGCACATCACGCTCCCGATGATCCGCCGCTCCATCGGCACGAACCTCATGCTCATCACCCTCCAGACCCTGTCCGTCTTCGGTCTGATCTGGGTGATGACGAGAGGCGGGCCGGGAGGCAAGAGCCAGACCCTCCCCCTCTTCATGTACGAGGAGGCGTTCCAGAAAAGCATGATCGGCTACGGCACGGCGGTGGCGCTGCTGCTTCTGGTGGTGGGCTCGCTGTTCTCGGCGGTGTACGTGCGTCTGCTCCGGACGGAGGTCTGACACCGATGGCATCCATGACATCCCGCAGAACCGCCCACCGCCTGGCCGCCGACGCGGGCCTCCTGGTGGTGGCCGCCGCGTTCATGCTCCCGCTGACTTGGGTGCTCCTGTCCTCGGTGGACCCGGACGCGAACCTCCGCGTGAAGCTCCCCGACGGTGTGACCCTGTCCCACTTCGACGCGGTCCTGACACCGGAGATCACGTTCACGCCGCTGCTGAACAGCCTGCTGCTGTGCGGTGGCGGCACCCTGCTGACGGTGGTGTGCGCGGCGCTGGCGGCGTACCCGCTCTCCCGCTTCCGCTCCCGCCTGAACCGCCCCTTCCTCCTGACGATCCTGTTCGCCACGAGCCTCCCGATCACCGCGATCATGGTCCCGGTGTACGCCCTGTTCGTCCAGGTGAACCTGATCGACACCCTCCAGGGCACGATCTTCTTCTTCGCGGCCTCTCAACTCCCCTTCGCCATCTGGCTGATGAAGAACTTCATGGACGGCGTACCGAAGGAACTGGAAGAGGCGGCCTGGACGGACGGCGCGTCATCCTTCCAGTCCCTGCTCCGGATCGTCCTCCCCCTGATGGGCCCGGGCGTGGCGGTGGTGACGGTCTTCTCCTTCGTCATGATGTGGGGCAACTTCTTCGTCCCGTTCATGCTGCTGCTCACACCGGATCAGATGCCGGCGGCGGTGAGCATCAACGAGTTCTTCGGGAACCGGGGGATGGTGGCGTACGGGCAGCTGGCGGCGTTCTCGGTGATCTACTCGACGCCGGTGATCCTGCTCTATGTGCTGGTGGCCCGACGGTTGGGCGGGGGGTTCGCGTTGGGCGGGGCGGTCAAGGGGTGAGGCGGGCGGGCGTTGCCGGCCTGTCCCGCGGCCACCAGCGCCCGCGCCGCCTCTGCCGGAGCGTTGGCCACGGTGAAGGCGTCGACGGCCTGGAGCCAGTAGGCGACCGCCCTGGCGGCGTCGTGAAGGTGTTCGTGGACTCGGGCCAGGCCCCGCAGACCCTGCCCCGCTCGGTACCAGTCCTCGAAGTCCTGGTGAATCGCCACGGCCTCGCCGTAGGCCTCGACGGCCTCCTCGGCCCGGCCTGCCGCCCGAAGTGCGGTACCGAGGTTGTGCCAGGCTCTGGCTTCCCGCTGCCGGTCGCGTACGGCCTGGTACAGCTCGAGCGCACGGGTATGGGCGGCGATCGCCTCGTCCACCCGGCCCGCCTCCCGCAGGGCGATGCCGAGGTTCCCCCAGGAACTGCCCAGGCGTTGGCTGTCCTCGGCAGTGTGGTTGATGTCCCGGGCGCGTGAATGGGCCTTGATCGCTTCCTCCACCCGGCCCGTCCGGCGCAGAGCGATGCCGAGGTTGTTCAAGGCGTTCGCCTCACCCCGATGCTCGGCCAGGTCCTTGTAGAGCTCGTGGGCATTGCGGTGGGCATCGATCGCCTCCTCGAGTCGACCCGCCCCGCGCAAGGCACTCCCGAGGTTGTCCCACGCGCTCGCCTCCGCTCTGTCGTCCTCCGACCGGTAGGCCGCTTCGAAGGCGGCTCGGCTGACGGTGATCCAGTCGTGGTAGCGCCGTCGCCACTCCAGATACGCCGCCAGCCGCGCGGCCAGCCGCACTGCCCGGTCCGCATAGCGCGTCTCACGCGCCCACTGAACGGCCGCGACCAGTCCTGGCCGCTCCGCATCCAGCCAGTCCAGCGCCGCTTGGCGGTCCTGGAGCCCCTGCGGCTCCGGCCGGCCCGGAAGCCACCGGAGATGGTCGTCGGCAGCGCGCGCCAGCCGATGGTAGTAGGTGAGCACCCTCAGCCTCGCCTGTTCGGCCTCCGCCGCCAGCTCCGCATCGGCCGCCACCACGCCCGTCCCGTAGGCCCGGACCAGGTCATGCAGCCACCACCGGCCACGGCCTCTTCCCCGCGTGACCAGATGGGCGCGGGCCAGGGCCTCCAGAGCACCTTGCGGCGGGACCGGATCGTCGGTCAGAACGGTGATGACGTCCGTGGTCACCTCCGGCCCCGGAGCCACCGCCAGCAGGCGGAACAGCCGTGCCTGATCGGGAGGCAGATTCCGGTACGACAGGTCGAAGGCCGCCCGCACGCTGCGTTCACCGTCGTCGAGGTGATCGAGTCGGTTCCGGAACTCGGCGAGTTCACCGGCGAGTTCGGCAACAGGCTTGTCCACGTCCAGTACGAGGAGCGCCGCCGCGATCTGCAACGCGAGCGGCAGATGCCCACAGCGCAAGGCGACCTGCGCGGCTGCCTCGGCCTCGTCGGCGACACGGCTGTCAGCGGGATCGGCAATGCGCAGCGCTCGTTGGAGCAGGTCATACGCCTCCCGCGGGGTCAGTTCGTCCAACGCCAGCAGCCGCGCTCCCAGTTGAGGCAGCTTGCTGCGCGAGGTGACCAGCAGTCGATGTCGTGGGTCCCCCGGGACGAGCGGGCGCACCTGCTCCGGCGAGGACACGTTGTCGGCCAGCACCAGCACCGCGCCCTGCTGCCGCGCCCTGTCCGCGAGCCTCGACCGGTACAGGGAGCCCTGTTCGTCCGCCCCCAGCGGAATGTGCTCGGGCTCCAGGCCGAGCGCCCGCAACAGCGCCTCCAGTGCCTGATCCCCCGCGACGGGCTTCTCGTCGTACCCGTGCAGGTCCAGGAACAGCACCCCGCCCGGAAACCATCCCGCCGCACACGCCCGGTGAGCGGCCTCCACCGCGAGAGCGGTCTTGCCGATCCCCCCGAGTCCGGACACCGCGGCGACCAGCACCGGTACCGCCTCGGAGGCGGCGTCCCCCGCCGACGGGCCGAGCGCTTCGAGCAGTCGGGTCAGCTCACCGTCCCGGCCGGTGAAGCCGGTGGCCCGCGCGGGCAGGGCGTTCAGCGCCGTAGGAGCCGCCGCGCGCTGATAGAAGTTCCCCTTCGCCACGACGGGGCCCTCGAACTGCGCACCTCCGAAGTCGAGGTGGTCCCCGCCGTACCGCCCGTCGCCCTCGTCGCTCATCGAGCCGCCCCCCGCAACTCCTGCGCCCGCCACGTGCCCTCACGGTACGCACCGGATCGCTTTCCCTTAAGCCCCTTCAGGCAACACCCCGGGACGGAACGGCTCCACCCCCACAACCCTCCGCACCTTCACCGGCTCGATCAACAACATCACCCGCCGCTCCCCCGCCAACAACCACGGATACCGCTCCTCCCCGATGTACTTCCGGGTAAGCCGGTCCATGGACCGCTCCGCCTCCTCGCCCTCGACGAAACGCACGACCCGCCCCCGGATCTCCACCCGGTCGTAGGGGTTCTCGGGGTCATGGTGCGACAGCGAAACGCTCGGATTGCGCCGAAGATTCTCCTCCTTCACACGCCCGATCGCCGTGTTGACCATGACGTACTCCCCTTCGAGATCCGCCCACATGGGCGAGACCTGCGGAGACCCGTCCGCCCCCACCGTCGCGAGGTGCCAGAAGTTCGGCGCCAGCAACCGCTCGCGAATATGCCCCTCTACCTTGCCATTCACCTCGTACACGAAGATCCACACACCTTTCCGGAATCCCGATCAAGCCACTGCGCGCCATCCTCGCCACCACCCCCACCCACCCGACAGACGATCTTCAGCCACCCCCGACCGGGGCCTGAACCGTACGTTCCTACAATCCGTGATCCTGGCCGAACAGACCGTGGTCTCCGGAGCGCAACGCCCCTACGTTGTGCCCCGTGCGCCGACCCCCAGCCCTCCCGAACCAGCCAGGCCCTCCCTTCAACGCCCCCGCCGCCCGCCGCCTCCGTACCGCCCTGAACATGGGCCCCGAACATGTCGCCTACGGCATGCGGGCCTCCTACGGGCTGCCCTACGTCACCCCGGACCTCGTCATCGCATGGGAACGGGGCACGACGAACCCCACCAGCCCCGAACTCACCGCTCTCGCGGGCGTGCTGTGGTGTTCCGCCGGCGAACTCATCGGCAAGCCGCGCACCCTGCGCGAGCACCGGATCAGGCGCGGCCTGGCCCCCGAGGACGTCACCCATGCCCTGGGGCTCGAACTCCTCGCCTATCTGCGCATGGAGGAGAACAACGACTGGCGCGGCAACGACCGTCAGTCCGCGGTCCTCGCCGAGGTGCTGGACCTGGCCCTGCCGGACTTCGTCACCGTCACGGGCCGTGAGCCACGGCTGACCGAGCATCTGCGCAGCGCCGTCACCACGCGCTGGCAGGCGTACGTCCGTCCCGTGAGCAAGATCGTGCCCCTGGACCGGCGGCTCCTGGAGGATGTCCTCCAAGAGCTGCACCAGGAGTACCAGGGGCAGATGGTCGCCACGCTGAGCTGGGGAGAAGGCAGCGCGGCAGGCGATTCGAGCCACTCGGGCCGAGACTTCCTCGACCGGATCGTCGACAACTTCTGGACGAACGTCCAGAAAGTCACGGGGTAGAAGTCCCGGCGAACACGGTCCGGGCGATCTCGGTCCGGGCGAGCGCGGTCTAGAAGACCGACTCCGCCTCGTCCATCCGGTCCTTCGGAACCGTCTTCAACTCGGTCACCGCCTCCGCCAGCGGCACCGTCACGACGTCCGTCCCGCGCAGCGCCGTCATCCGCCCGAACTCACCCCGGTGCGCGGCCTCCACCGCGTGCCACCCGAAGCGGGTGGCCAGGACGCGGTCGTACGCCGTCGGTACGCCACCTCGCTGGACGTGGCCCAGGATGACCGGCTTGGCCTCCTTGCCGAGCCGCCGCTCCAGCTCGTACGCCAGCGCCGTACCGATGCCCTGGAAGCGCTCGTGGCCGAACTGGTCGATGTCGCCCTTGCCGTAGTCCATGGAGCCCTCGGCGGGGTGCGCTCCCTCGGCGACGCAGATGACCGCGAACTTCTTGCCGCGGGAGAAGCGCTCCTCGACCATCTTGACCAGATCGGCCGGGTCGAAGGGGCGCTCGGGGAGACAGATGCCGTGGGCGCCGGCGGCCATGCCGGACTCCAGCGCGATCCAGCCCGCGTGGCGGCCCATGACCTCGACGACCATCACCCGCTGGTGGGACTCGGCCGTCGTCTTGAGGCGGTCCATCGCCTCCGTGGCGACCCCTACCGCCGTATCGAAACCGAAGGTCCGGTCCGTCGAGGAGATGTCGTTGTCGATCGTCTTCGGGACGCCGACGACCGGGAGGCCCGCGTCCGACAGCATCCGCGCCGCCGTCAGCGTGCCCTCGCCGCCGATCGGGATCAGCGCGTCGATACCGAAGTCACGGGCGATGTCGGGCGCGTTCTCACAGGCCTCGCGGAGGCGGTCGCGCTCCAGACGGGAGGAGCCGAGGATCGTGCCGCCGCGGGCCAGGATGCCGCTCACCGCGTCCAGGTCGAGGCTGCGGTAGTGGCTGTCCAGGAGGCCCGCGTAGCCGTCCTCGAAGCCGATCACCTCGTCGCCGTACTGCGTGACCGCTCGGTGCACGACCGACCGGATCACTGCGTTCAGGCCGGGGCAGTCGCCGCCTGCGGTGAGAACTCCGATACGCATCGTGCTGTGTCTCCTGCTCGCTGTTGATACCGGTGAGCCAGTCCGATTGTTTCACGTCCCACACCGCACTGCCGCCTCCACTCCTGACGGGCGCCTTAGCCAGCGCGAGAGGTATTGTCAAGAGGGTTCTGCTCACCTCGGTGGGCGATTTTTGTGCCCCCTCTTTCGAACGGAGAGCACGCGTGACCCGCAGCGTGTACGTGACCGGAATCGACCGCGGCGACGGCCGCCAGGTCGTCGAGCTGGGGGTCATGGAACTCCTGACCCGGCAGGTCGACCGGGTGGGTGTCTTCCGGCCCCTCGTCCACCACAGTCCCGATCGGCTGTTCGAGTTGCTGCGCGCCCGCTACCGCCTCTCCCAGGACCCCAAGACGGTCTACGGCATGGACTACCACGAGGCGTCCGCGCTCCAGGCCGAACAGGGGACGGACGAGCTGGTCTCGACGCTCGTCGACCGCTTCCACCTCGTCGCCCGTGACTACGACGTCGTCCTCGTCCTCGGGACGGACTTCGCCGACACCCAGCTCCCCGACGAGCTCTCGCTCAACGCCCGGCTCGCCAACGAGTTCGGGGCGTCCGTCATCCCCGTCGTCGGCGGCCGCAAGCAGCCCGCGGAGTCGGTGCTCGCCGAGACCCGTAACGCGTATCGCGCCTACGACGGCCTGGGCTGCGACGTCCTCGCCATGGTCACCAACCGGGTCGCCCGCGAGGACCGGGACCTCATCGCCGAGCGGCTGGACTCCTCGCGGCTGCCCGTGCCCTGCTACGTCGTGCCGGACGAGCCCGCCCTGTCCGCGCCGACCGTCTCGCAGATCGGCCAGTCGCTCGGCGCCAAGGTGCTGCTCGGCGACGACTCGGGGCTCGCCCGGGACGCGCTCGGCTTCGTCTTCGGCGGCGCCATGCTGCCGAACTTCCTCGGCGCCCTGACCCCGGGCTGTCTCGTCGTGACCCCGGGCGACCGCGCCGACCTGGTCGTCGGCTCGCTCGCCGCGCACAGCGCAGGCACCCCGCCGATAGCCGGTGTGCTGCTCACCCTGGGGGAGGTACCGAACGATGACGTCCTCACCCTCGCCGCCCGCCTCGCCCCCGGCACCCCGGTGCTCTCGGTGCCCGGCACCAGCTTCCCGACGGCCGAGCAACTCTTCTCCCTGGAAGGGAAGTTGAACGCGGCCACGCCACGCAAGGCGGAGACCGCGCTCGGCCTCTTCGAGCGGTACATCGACAGCGGCGACCTGCTCAAGCGGGTCTCGGCGCCGAGCAGCGACCGCGTCACACCGATGATGTTCGAGCACAAGCTCCTGGAGCAGGCCCGCTCCGACAAGCGTCGCGTCGTGCTGCCCGAGGGCACCGAGCCCCGCGTCCTGCACGCGGCCGAGGTGCTGCTGCGCCGCGGCGTCTGCGAACTCACCCTCCTCGGCCCCGTCGACCAGATCCGCAAGAAGGCCGCCGACCTCGGCATCGACCTCGGCCACGCCCAGCTGATCGACCCTGCCACCAGCGAGCTGCGCGACTCCTTCGCCGAGAAGTACGCGACCGTGCGCGCCCACAAGGGCGTGACGGTGGAGCTGGCGTACGACGTCGTCTCCGACGTGAACTACTTCGGGACGCTGATGGTGCAGGAGGGGCTCGCCGACGGCATGGTCTCCGGCTCCGTGCACTCCACCGCCGCGACCATCCGGCCCGCCTTCGAGATCATCAAGACCAAGCCGGACGCCGACATCGTCTCGTCCGTCTTCTTCATGTGCCTCGCCGACCGGGTCCTCGTCTACGGCGACTGCGCGGTCAACCCGGACCCGAACGCCGAGCAGTTGGCCGACATCGCCATCCAGGCGGCCGCGACCGCCGGGCAGTTCGGGGTGGACCCGCGGATCGCGATGCTGTCGTACTCGACGGGTACGTCCGGCTCCGGCGCCGACGTCGACAAGGTGCGCGAGGCGACCGAGCTGGTGCGGCTGCGGCGGCCCGATCTGAGGATCGAGGGGCCCATCCAGTACGACGCCGCCGTCGAGCCCACCGTCGCGGCGACCAAGCTGCCGGAATCCGAGGTGGCCGGGCAGGCGACGGTTCTGATCTTCCCGGACCTCAACACTGGCAACAACACCTACAAGGCCGTGCAGCGTTCGGCCGGCGCGATCGCCGTCGGCCCGGTGCTCCAGGGTCTGCGCAAGCCGGTCAACGACCTGTCCCGGGGCGCGCTCGTCCAGGACATCGTCAACACCGTCGCCATCACGGCGATCCAGGCCCAGTCCCCCGCCCCGTCCCCCACCGAGAAGGCGTCCCAGCAGTGAGCTCGCCCCGCGGCACCCGTGTCCTCGTCCTCAACTCCGGTTCCTCGTCGGTGAAGTACCAGCTGCTCGACATGCAGGACAGCAGCCGGCTGGCCCTGGGCCTCGTCGAGCGCATCGGCGAGGAGTCCTCGCGGCTCAAGCACACGCCCCTCACCACGGGCGACTCCCGTGAGTGGACCGGGCCGATCCCCGACCACGAGGCCGCCTTGAAGGCCGTGTCGGAAGAACTGGCCAAGGACGGGCTCGGCCTCGACTCCCCCGAGCTGGCCGCCATCGGCCACCGGGTCGTGCACGGCGGGCAGTCCTTCACCGCGCCCACGGTCATCGACGACGCCGTGCTCGCCGAGATCGAGCGGCTGATCCCGGTCGCCCCGCTGCACAACCCGGCCAACCTCACCGGTATCCGCACCGCTCAGGCGCTGCGCCCCGACCTGCCCCAGGTCGCCGTCTTCGACACCGCGTTCCACACGACGATGCCGGAGTCGGCCGCCCGGTACGCGATCGACGTCGCCACCGCCGACGAGCACCGCATCCGGCGCTACGGCTTCCACGGCACCTCGCACGCGTACGTCGCCCGGGCCACCGCGAAGCTGCTGGGCAAGGCGCCGGAGGAGGTCAACGTCATCGTGCTGCACCTGGGCAACGGGGCCTCGGCCTCGGCGGTCGAGAAGGGCCGGTGCGTGGACACCTCCATGGGGCTGACGCCTTTGGAGGGGCTCGTGATGGGTACGCGCTCCGGAGACGTGGATCCGGCCGTCATCTTCCATTTGATGCGTGTTGGCGGAATGTCCACGGACGAGATCGACACTCTTCTCAACAAGAAGAGCGGCTTGATCGGGCTGTGCGGGGACAACGACATGCGGGAGATCCGCCGCCGAGTGGACGAGGGTGACGAACAGGCGCAACTCGCCTTCGACATCTACATTCACCGTTTGAAGAAGTACATAGGCGCCTATTACGCGGTGCTCGGCCGGGTGGACGCGGTGGCCTTCACAGCGGGCGTCGGGGAAAACGCGAGTCCGGTGCGGGAGGCTGCGGTGTCGGGCCTCGAGGAGCTGGGTCTGATGGTGGACGGCGAGCTCAACGCCGTACGGAGCGACGAACCGCGGCTGATCTCCCCGGAACACGCACGCGTGGCCGTGGCCGTCGTGCCCACCGACGAAGAACTGGAGATCGCCACACAGACCTACGCGCTGGTCGGAAGTAATACACGGCAGTAACACGCCTGAGCAGATAGGCGCCCATTTGTATCTTCCACCAGACGGAATATTCCGTAGCGAAACAAACCGATAGGATCGCCCCATGCGCCGTTCGAAAATCGTCTGTACTCTCGGCCCCGCGGTCGACTCCCACGAAATGCTCGTGTCCCTGATCGAAGCCGGCATGAACGTGGCCCGCTTCAACTTCAGCCACGGCACGCACGCCGAACACCAGGGGCGGTACGACCGCGTCCGTGCCGCCTCCAAGGAGACCGGCCGGGCCATCGGTGTCCTCGCCGACCTGCAGGGCCCCAAGATCCGCCTGGAGACCTTCGCCGAGGGCCCGGTGGAGCTGGAGCGCGGTGACGAGTTCGTCATCACGACCGAGGACGTCCCGGGTGACAAGCAGATCTGCGGGACCACCTACAAGGGTCTGCCGGGCGATGTCTCGCGCGGCGACCAGATCCTCATCAACGACGGCAACGTCGAGCTGAAGGTCCTGGACGTCGAGGGCCCGCGGGTCAAGACGATCGTCATCGAGGGCGGTGTCGTCTCCGACCACAAGGGCATCAACCTGCCCGGCGCGGCCGTGAACGTGCCGGCGCTGTCCGAGAAGGACGTCGAGGACCTCCGTTTCGCGCTGCGCATGGGCTGCGACATGGTCGCGCTCTCCTTCGTCCGGGACGCGGGCGACGTGCAGGACGTCCACAAGGTGATGGACGAGGAGGGTCGTCGCGTCCCGGTCATCGCCAAGGTGGAGAAGCCTCAGGCGGTGGCGAACATGGAGGACGTCGTGATGGCGTTCGACGCCGTGATGGTCGCCCGTGGTGACCTCGCCGTCGAGTACCCGCTCGAGAAGGTCCCGATGGTGCAGAAGCGCCTCATCGAGCTGTGCCGCCGCAACGCCAAGCCGGTGATCGTGGCGACCCAGATGATGGAGTCGATGATCACCAACTCCCGTCCCACCCGCGCCGAGGCATCCGACGTGGCCAACGCGATCCTGGACGGCGCGGACGCGGTCATGCTGTCCGCCGAGTCGAGTGTGGGCGCGTACCCGATCGAGACCGTCAAGACGATGTCGAAGATCGTCACCGCGGCCGAGCAGGAGCTGCTCAGCAAGGGCCTGCAGCCGCTCGTCCCCGGCAAGAAGCCGCGCACGCAGGGCGGTTCGATCGCCCGCGCCGCATGCGAGATCGCCGACTTCCTGGGCGGCCGGGGCCTGGTGGCCTTCACGCAGTCCGGTGACACGGCCCGCCGGCTCTCCCGCTACCGCGCGTCCCAGCCGATCATCGCCTTCACCACCGACGAGAACACCCGCAACCAGCTGGCCCTCAGCTGGGGCGTCGAGTCGCACGTCGTGCCGTTCGTGAACAGCACCGACGAGATGGTCGACCTGGTGGACCAGGAGATCATCAAGCTCAACCGCTTCAGCCCGGGCGAGATCGTCATCATCACCGCCGGCTCGCCCCCCGGCGTCCCCGGCACCACCAACATGGTCCGCGTCCACCACCTGGGCGGCGAGAAGTAGGACCCCGGGGCCCCTCCAGGGGCCCCGACGGCCGAGAAGGCCTGTGTACGGCGCTGAGGGCGCCCCCTGGATCAGGGGGCGCCCTCAGGCGTGTTGCGGCTCCCGAACGGGCCTGTGGGGGCGCTCAGTCGGTGGTGTAGTTGTGCAGCCCGGGCACGTGCAGGGTGCCGCCGAACTGGCCGGCCTGCACGACCGTCACCTTGGTGAAGTAGATCAGCGGGATGTTCAGCGGAGGCGGGCTCTTCGGGCTGAACGTCACCGGGATCAGTCCCAGCAGGTTGCCGGAGATGCTCTCCGTGTACATCACCGTGTCGCCGTCACGGATCGTGGACGTCGAGCCCTTGGCCGCCTGCACGTGGTAGGTCTTGCCGGACTGCTCGTCCTTCACCGTCTGGTGCAGGTCGCCGATGTCGGTGCCGTCGGAGATGACGTACTTCAGCACCTCCTTGACGGTGCCGTCGGCCGTGCGCACCTTGACGATGCCCTTGTAGTCGGCGCCCTTCAGCAGCAGCGAGCTGGCGTTCAGGTACCAGGGGTCGGCCGGCAGCGGCACGGTGTTGTCCACGCCGCCCTCCGCGTCGGTGGCGACCGGGCAGTCGTCGACGTCCGTGCTGGAGCTCGGCGACGGGCTGGCGGTGACCGCCTCGGCCGCCTTCTCGACGGCGTCGGTGGTGTCCTCGGCAGCCTTGGACGCCGCGTCGGTCGTGTCCTTCACGGTGTCCTCGACCGTGTCGGCGACCTTGCCGGTGGTGTCCTTGACGGCGTCGGACGCGTCGTCGTCCTTGCTGTCGTCGGAGGGGCTCTCCGAGGCCGAGGCCGACGGCGTCGGGCTGGCGCTCGCGGACGGCGAGGCACTCTCACCGCCCGTGAAGATGCCCTCGATGGCGTCGCCGATCTCCTCCAGCACGTTCCCGCTGCTCTCGGAGGCCGAGGGCGAGGGCGTGGCGGTGGCACCGGACTGGGCGTCGTTGGAGCCCGCCGAGGACGAACTGGCGGACGCCGACGGCGTGGGCTCGGCCTCGTCGTCGGAACCTGAATCCGACGAGGAGTCGCCGCCCGAGTCGGAGCCCGGGGAAGCGGACGCCGAGGGAGTCGCCTCCGCGTCGTCGTCGGAGTCGCTGGCGGACGCCGACGGCGACGGCGAGGCGGACGCCGAGGCGCCGTCCTCCAGCGCCGTGACACAGTCCTTGTACTCGTCGGCCGTCAGGCTCTTGGAGGCGGGCTGGTCCTCCGCGTTGGCGAGCGTCGGCGTGAACCCCATCCCCATGAGGACCGCGGTCGGCATCGCCGCCAGGGCTATCGCCTTGCCGGCGGGCATGTGGAAGCGGGTGAACAGCGGCTTCTTGGGCGCCGCATGCCTTGGCCCGGTTCTCGCACGGGACCCCTCCACATCAGCCCCGTGGGTCACCTCGTCAGCCGGCACTGTGCCTCCCGTTCGCCCCGTTCGCCGGGCTCGTTCCTGACAGATCGTTCGGCTCACCGACGTCGTACGCGTCCTTGGAGAGCGTGGGAACCGCACCCTCGGGGGCACTGCCCTCACCCGCGGTGCCCTCCTGGCCCGGCTCATGCACCGGCGGCTCGCCCGGCACCCAGGCCACGGCCATCGCTCCGCCGATGAGGGCGAGGAGGAAGCCGACGAGGAAGCCGCCGAGGTTGGACACGGGGATGGACACCAGGGCCAGCAGGATCGCCGCCACGCCTGCGAACGTGCGGACGTGCTTCTGGAACCAGAGGCTGATGCCGAGGACGACCAGCAGCACGCCGATGATCAGCGACCCGGCGCCCGCGGTGGTGGCCATCGCGAGAGTCAGGTGACCGATCTGGATGTGTGCGTAAGGGAAGTACGCGATGGGGATTCCGCCCAGAAGGACGAACAGGCCGGCCCAGAACGGCCGGTCGCCCCGCCAGGCGCGGAACTTCCGCTTGATGACCCGGATGTAGTGCTCGTCGTGGCCGGGTACGGCAGGAGTCTCGGCGCTCATGGATACAGCTCCCTGGTGCGGC
The DNA here is from genome assembly GCF_045041015.1 of Streptomyces sp. NBC_00019. Classification (NCBI taxonomy): domain Bacteria; kingdom Bacillati; phylum Actinomycetota; class Actinomycetes; order Kitasatosporales; family Streptomycetaceae; genus Streptomyces; species Streptomyces sp. NBC_00019. The sequence continues at coordinate 7,167,400 of NZ_CP108302.1, read as the reverse complement.
GTTGCTGTGGTGGTGAGTTGTACGGCATGTGAAGAACCGCGCTTCACAGTGGACGGGCGGGGGCGCCATCGGCTCCCCCGCCCGTCAGCGAGTGCTTAGTAGCACTCCTTGACACCCGACGACAGCGACATCTTCAGGCCGCTGAGCTTGAAGGTTCCGGCAGTGGTCGCCCACGCCGTCTGCTTCACGCCGGTCAGCGTGGCCTTGTCGGCCTGCTGGGCGAAGCCGAAGGGGTTGGACTGCTCGGCGCCACCCTTCATGCCCGGACCCTTGCTGGCGTCCTTGGCGGCCACACCGATGTCGATGTTCTCGAACGTCGCGTCGGCCTCGAGCTCTTCGACGTCGATGTACAGGTTCTCGGCCTGGACGGGAGTACCGCCGCCGCCCGCCTTCAGGATCAGGCTGACGGAACCGAGGATCGGGATGTTCGGCGTGACCACGGACTGGCACATGCCAGTGATCGAGGCCGACTTGAACGCCGAGACCGCGACGGGGTGAGCCGTCTTCTTGCCGTCAAGGGTGTAACCCGTGTCAAGCGCACCGTACTGGGAGAAGCCCGTACCGACGAGCTTGTCCGCGGTGACCTTGAACGACTGGCCCGACACACTGAACGACGCGGCGAGAGCGCCCTGCGCGAGGGCGACACCTATCGCAGCCGTGGCGGCCACGCTGGGCACCATCACGACGGCGAACCGCTTCCATCTGGTCCCGCCACGCACCTGGGACTCCATATTTCCTCCTTCTCGGACGTACATCTCCTGGCCCTGACTGCCCCTGTCGAACATGACGGCTCAGCCGGGCAGGGATGGGAGAAGTGCTACGTCCTCGGGAAGGGGAGCGCCCGTACTCGGAGGCGCGAACCGCGCACCGATCACCGGCGATCACCCCCGAGCGACAACCACTGGTCGCGCCTGAGCACATCACGCACAACCTTGCTGGACAGGCTTCACCGGAAGGCGAAGACCCCCCTGCCCAAGAGCAGGCACCACTGCTGCCTGCTCTGCTCGGTGGGGACCCAGGAGTTCCCGCGGGCCCGACCGGCTGTCGGGGTGCGGGGAATGGACCGAGCGTCGCCGATCGTGGTGCATTCTCGCCGCCCGCACAAGGGGCTTCGTTACTCGGTAGTAACGGCCGGATAACCGAACAACGACCCGCCGGTCTCGGCCGACGACTCAGGGTGGCGCGGAAGGGGCGGACAAATTTGTTGATGGACGGACAGAATCCGACAGATCAACGCCCAAAACTTACTTGCAGTAACAGCGGCCGCGATTACCAAGATTTGGTAAAGCGCGGCCGCAGTGGCACTCCGTCGGCAAATCTTTCACTCGGGCACCACAGGCCCGGGTGTTTAGGGACTGGTCAGAACGGGGCTCCCGCCCCGGTCGGCCCCCGCCCCTAGAACAGGGCCCGCGCCAGCGCCCGGCGCGCCGCGACCACCCGCGGGTCATCGGCGCCGACGACCTCGAAGAGCTCCAACAGCCGTACACGTACGGCATCCCGGTCGTCACCGAACGTGCGCCGCACGGTGTCGATGAGCCGCCCGAAGGCGTCATCCACATGCCCGCCCACCAGATCCAGGTCGGCGGCGGCGATCTGCGCCGGCACATCGGCCGGCTTCTCGGCGGCGTCCTTGCGGACCCGCTGCGGGTCCAGACCCTGCACCCGCTGGAGCAACTCGGCCTGGGCGAGGCCGAGTTTGGCCTCCGAGTTGCCCGGGTCGTCGCTCAGTACGTTCTTGTACGCCTGCACCGCACCGCCGAAGTCCCCCGCGTCCAGGGCCTGTACGGCGGCTTCGAGCAGCGCGTCGTAGGGTCCGACCGGCGTCGCGGGCGCGGCGGCCTGTGCGGCACCGGGCCGGGCGTCGGGGTCCACCGTGATCCCGGTGAGCCCGAAGCGCTCCTCGGCGACCTGCACCAGCTGGTCCAGGGTCTGCTGGATCTGCTCCTTGCCGGCGGCTCCCTGGAAGAGCGGCAGGGCCTGTCCGGCCACCACCGCGAAGACGGCGGGGATCCCCTGGACCCCGAACTGCTGCATCAGCATCTGGTTGGCGTCGACGTCGATCTTGGCGAGGAGGAGGCGCCCGTTGTACTCGACGACGAGCTGCTCAAGGACCGGGCTCAGCTGCTTGCAGGGCTCGCACCACTCGGCCCAGAAGTCGATGACGACCGGGACCTCGGTGGAGCGCTGCAGGACGTCCCGCTCGAACCCGGCCTCGTCGACGTCGATGACGAGATCGGCCGGCGAGACGCCTCCGGCGCCGCCGCCCTGCCGGGCCGCTGCGGCGCGCGCCTGCTCCGCCTTCTCCTTGGCCTCCTGGGCCGCCTTCACCGCGGCGAGGTCGACGACTCCGCTCATGGACATGTTCCGTGGCTGCATGCGTCTATCCTCCCCCGTCCGCGCGTGCAAGTGAAAAGCGTTGAGAAAGCCGGTACCGCTATCTGTACTGCCGAGCGCCGGGTCCCCACCCCACGCCAGTGGTTTCGCTACGGGTCGTAGCGTAATGGCACCGGGTGCCTCGGGGCCACCGGAGCCCGGTGATCTCCCTCACGGCCTCACAGGAACCGCCGGTTATGGTCGTGGGATGCAGAGCCGCACTCCCGCCCCACGGGCCACAGGACGCCCCCGCAGCGCCGCCGCGGACGCGGCGATCCTCGCGGCGACCCGGGAGGCCCTGGTGGAGCTGGGCTGGTCCAAGCTCACGCTGGGAGACGTGGCGGCGCGGGCGGGGGTTGCGAAAACGACGCTCTACCGTCGCTGGGCGGGCAAGAACGAACTGGTCGTCGACGCGGTGGCGGAGCTCTTCGACGAACTGGAACTCCCCGACCGCGGCACTCTCGCCGCCGACATCGAGGGCGTGGTCCTCCAGTTCGCGCGGATCCTGGACCGCCCGGAGGCCAAGAGCGGCCTGATGGCGGTGATCGCCGAGTCCACCCGCGACGAAGTCCTGCGCGAACGCATCCGCGAGTCGATCGTCGAACGCCAGAAGCGCCTGGTCCTGGAGGGCCGCGCCCGCGCCGAGCAGCGCGGAGAGCTTCCCCCGGTGCCGGATCCGGAGGAAGCCGCGCGCACGGTGGATCTCATCTTCGACGTCGTCGCGGGAGCGGTGGTCCACCGCACCCTGGTGAGCGCGGGCGCGGCGGACGAGGAGTGGGTACGGAGCTTCACGAGGGTGCTGCTCCTGGGCCTGACCTCCGCTCAGAACCCCGCCGGCTCCGTGTAGACGCCCCACTCGTCCCGCAGCACCCCGCAGATCTCACCGAGGGTCGCTTCGGCCCGTACGGCGTCCAGCATCGGCCCGATCATGTTGCCGCCGTCCCGGGCGGCCGCGAGCATCGCGTCGAGCGCGGTGCGTACCGCGGCCTCGTCCCGCGCGCCCTTGCGGGCACCCAGCGCGCGCACCTGCTCCACCTCCACCTCGTGGCTGACCCGCAGGATCTCCAGGTCGCCGGTGACGGAGCCGTGGTGGACGTTGACACCCACGACCCTCTTGTCGCCCTTCTCCACGGACCGCTGGTACTGGAACGCGGACTCGGCGATCTCGCCGGTGAACCAGCCGTCCTCGATGCCGCGCAGGATGCCGGAGGTGATGGGCCCGATGGGATGCCGCCCGTCGGGATGGGCCCGCAGCCCCCGCTCCTTGATCTGCTCGAAGATCTTCTCGGCGTCGGCCTCGATACGGTCCGTCAGCTGCTCCACGTACCAAGAACCACCCAGCGGGTCCGCCACGTTGGCGACCCCGGTCTCCTCCATGAGTACCTGCTGGGTCCGCAGCGCGATCTCCGCGGCCTGCTCGGACGGGAGCGCGAGGGTCTCGTCGAGGGCGTTGGTGTGCAGGGAGTTGGTGCCGCCGAGCACGGCCGCGAGCGCCTCGACAGCCGTCCGTACGACGTTGTTGTACGGCTGCTGCGCGGTCAGCGACACCCCGGCGGTCTGGGTGTGGAACCGCAGCCACTGCGCCTTGTCGCTCTGCGCCCCGTACACGTCCCGCATCCACCGCGCCCAGATCCTGCGGGCCGCGCGGAACTTGGCGATCTCCTCGAAGAAGTCGACGTGGGCGTCGAAGAAGAAGGAGAGCCCGGGCGCGAAGACCTCGACGTCGAGTCCGCGACTGAGCCCCAGCTCCACGTACCCGAACCCGTCGGCGAGCGTGTAGGCGAGCTCCTGCGCGGCCGTGGAGCCCGCTTCCCGGATGTGGTAGCCGGAGACGGAGAGCGGCTTGTACGCAGGGATACCGGCCGCGCAGTACTCCATCAGATCCCCGATGAGCCGCAGATGGGGCTCGGGCTGGAAGAGCCACTCCTTCTGCGCGATGTACTCCTTGAAGATGTCGGTCTGGAGAGTGCCGTTGAGCACCCCGGGATCGACACCCTGCCGCTCGGCGGCGACGAGGTACATGCAGAAGACGGGAACGGCGGGCCCACTGATCGTCATGGAGGTGGTGACGTCCCCGAGCGGGATGTCCTTGAACAGCACCTCCATGTCGGCGGCCGAGTCGATGGCCACCCCGCAGTGCCCGACCTCCCCGAGCGACCGGGGGTCGTCGGAGTCCCGTCCCATGAGGGTCGGCATGTCAAAAGCGACGGACAGCCCCCCGCCCCCGTTGGCGAGGATCTTCTTGTACCGCTCGTTGGTCTGCTCGGCGTTCCCGAACCCGGCGAACTGCCGAATGGTCCATGTGCGCCCCCGGTACCCGGTCGGATAGAGCCCCCGCGTGAACGGATACTCCCCCGGCCACCCGATCCGCTCGAACCCCTCGTACCGGTCCCCCGCCCGAGGCCCGTAGACCGGCTCCACGGCATCCCCGGACAACGTGGTGAAGTCCGCCTCCCGCTTGCGCGAGGCGTCGTACCGGGCCTGCCACCGTCGGCGGCCCTCTTCGATGGCGTCAGCGTCCATGCTTCAAATTTACTAGGACGTCCTAGTAAATGTCGATGGAGAACCGCCGCGAGCTCTCTCGCGGCGGTGGAGTTACGCCTTGGCGACGACCGCGCCGTCCTCGGCGACCTGGCCCTCGAGCTCGTGAGTGATCTTGCGCTCCACGAAGAAGGCGGCCGTCGGAATCGTTCCTGCGAGCAGGACCCAGAGCTGCTTCTTGACCGGCCACTTGGCCTTGGAGCCCAGGTCGAAGGCGAAGACCAGGTAGACGACGTAGAGCCAGCCGTGGGCGATGCCGACGACGCTCGTGAAGCTGTCCGCGCCGTCCATCTCGAGCAGGTACTTGGCGATGACGCCCAGGGTCAGCAGGACGAGCAGCACGCCGGTGACGTAGGCCATGACGCGGTAGCGGGTCAGCACGCTCTTTTTCATGGGTACGAGCGTAACCGCCGGTTTCGAACGATCTTCCGGCGCCCCTGAAGGGCCTCAGGCGTGTCCGTCAGTCCTCGTCGAAGTCGTGCGCGGCCACCCGTAGGGGCCTCAGCATCGCGAAGAGTTCGGCGCACTCCTCCGCGTCGTACACGCCGAGTCCGAAGTCCATGGCCATGAGGTCGCGGGTGGCGGATTCGACGACCTCGCGGCCCTTTTCGGTGATGACGGCGAGCGTGCCGCGTCCGTCGTTGGGGTTGGGCTTTCTGTCCACGAGGCCCGATTTCACGAGGCGGTCGACGGTGTTGGTGACGGACGTGGGGTGGACCATGAGGCGCTCGCCGATCTTGGACATGGTCAGCTCGCCGGCCTTGGAGAAGGTGAGCAGGACCAGGGCCTCGTAGCGCGCGAAGGTCAGTCCGTAGGGCTTGACGACCGCGTCGACCTCGGCGAGGAGGATCTGGTGGGCGCGCATGATCGAGGTGATCGCGGCCATGGACGGCACGTTTCCCCAGCGCTGCTTCCAGAGTTCGTCGGCGCGGGCGATGGGGTCGAAGGGAAGACTGAGGGGCTTCGGCACGGCACCAGACCTTACCGGCCGGTCACATGCTGGTCAGCACCGTCTTGGCATTCGGTCCGGCGGGCCGCCACGGCCAGCAGCACACAGCACGCCGTCCCCAACACTCCCGCCCCCGCCACGGTCCCCGCGACCCCCGCGAACTCCGCCACCACCCCCGCCAGCGCCATCCCCACGCCCTGGATCGTCATCAGGCCGGCCGTCAGCAGCGTCATCGCCCGGCCCCGCACCTCCTCCGGCACCGCCCGCACGAACCACTGGTCCAGGCCCAGCGTGTAGGCCGACCCCGCCCCCGCCAGCACCAACACCAGCAAGGAGACGGACAGACCCGGGTGCAGCACATACGCCACGTACGGCACCAGCGTCACGCACACCAGCGGCAACGCGATCCGTTCCCGGGCCGCCGGCCCCAGCCGCGCCCCCGCCCACAGCTCGCCGGCGATCGTGCCCACCGGCAGCGCGCACATCAGCAGTCCCAGCCCCACCGACCCCGCGCCCAGATCGTCCGCGTACGGCGCCGCCAGCGCCTCCGGCACCACCGAGAACATCGGCGGCACCCAGAAGAGGAACAGCAGCACCCGGACCCGGCGGTTCGCGAACACCTGCCGCGCGCCCTTCAGTGACTCCGCCACCAGCGCGGTCCCGGCCCCCGCCCGCGCCGGCCGCCGCCGCGTACCGAAGCGCAGCAGCACCGCCGACGCACAGAACGTGGCCACCGTGATCAGCAGCGCATGCCGCGGCGCCACGACGGTCAGGAGCAGGCCGCCCACCCCGTACCCCACGAGCAGCGCGCTCTGCGACACGATCCGCAGCAGCGAGCGGCCCAGCACGAACAGATCGCCGTCCCCGAGGATGTCGGCCAGCGTGGCCATCCGCGTCCCCTGGAACACCGGCGCCACCACCGCCAGACAGCACCGCAGCGTCAGCAGCAGCGCGATGCCCGCCCCCGGCACCGCCATCGGCAGCACGCACGCCGCGCACACCAGATCGCACACCACCAGCACCCGCCGGGCCGGAAAGCGGTCGGCGATCCCCGCGAGAAGGGTGCCGCCGACGACGTACGGCAGGAATCCGAGCGCGAACGCCAGCGCGCTCATCAGGGGCGAGCCGGTCAGGTCGTAGACGAGGACCGAGAGCGCGATCTCGCTGACCACGACACCCAGCAGGGAGAGCAGGTGCGCCACGAAGACCGCGCGGAACTCCCGTACGGCGAAGACGCGGCCGTAGCCGGTGGGCGGGGCGGCGGTGAGGATGTCGTCCGTCATCTGCAGCAGCGTGCCGACCACCGCGCCCGCGCCCTAGAGTTTCGGACACAGCCGAATCTTCCCGCCATCCACCAGGGACACGCATGCCGTCGCGACTGCACTTCGGTGAGGACGACTTCCTCCGCTGCCGCTTCGCGATCTCCCCCCTCTGGGAGACGCAGGAAGTCGTCCGCACGCTCAAACGCCCCGACCGGCACGGCTATCACACGCCCTGGCTGCGCCGGATCCGCACGGCGGCCGCCGAGCTCGATCTCACGCCGTTGTGGCTGCTGATGCCCCGCCGCGGGCACTCCCCCGACTGGCTGGGCCCGCCCCCGCTCGGGCCCGCGGCCACCTTCGAGGAGGAGATCGCGGCCGTACGCGCGAGTGATCCGGTGGCCGCACGCGCGGACACCGCGAAGTCGCTCGCGTCCACGCCCGGCGCGCTGGAGTCGGCGCACGGGCGGGCCTGGATGCGGGATCCCGTCCTTATGGTGCGGGAACTGTCCGACGCGATGGAGGAGGTCTGGCGCACCCTCGTCGCCCCGGACTGGCCTCGGCTGCGCGCCCTGCTGGAGGCCGATGTCGCCTTCCACTCACGCCGACTGGCCGAGGTGGGGCTCGGCGGACTGCTGCCGGAGATCAGCCGACGGTTCGGGTGGGACGCGGGGACGCTGACCGTCGAGCACCGGGGCGAGCACGAGCGACGGCTCGAAGGGCAGGGGCTGGTGCTCATGCCGAGTGTCTTCATCTGGCCGGACGTGGTCAGCACCTATGACCCGCCCTGGCAGCCGACCCTCGCGTATCCGGCGCGGGGCATCGGCGGGTTGTGGGCCGAGCCCGACGACCGTACGTCCGACTCGCTCGTACGACTCCTGGGCCGCGGCCGTGCCGCCGTACTCGCCGCCCTCGACGAACCGGCCACGACCACCGCCCTGGCCCACCGGCTCGGCCTCGCCCCGTCATCCGTGTCCGCACACCTGACAGTCCTGCGCGATGCGGGCCTGCTCACCGCGAGGAGGTACGGCCACCAGGTCCTGTACGAACGCACACCGCTGGGGATCGCGCTGAGCGGGACCACGCCCCGTTAGGGGCGGAGGGGCGGGCCCCGCTCAGGGGCGTGGCGAACTGCGCGACCAGCCACAACGAACCCGCACCCGAAACACGGCCCTCCCGCGGAGCGGTGTCGCATAGGGCTCGGACACGTGATCCATGTGACGATGAGTCACGCACCCTTACTCAAAGTCACCCCTCGCGCAAGGGAGCAGCATGCCCCGGCTGACCCACACCCTCGCGGTCCTCGCAACCCTCACGCTCACCGCAGGCTGTTCGTCCGCGTCCGACGTCGGGGAGGCCTCCGTCGCCGGCGCGGCCAGCAGGAAGTCGGGCTCGGATCCGGCGTCCCCGTTCTGGGTGGACCCCAACAGTTCCGCCGCCCAGCAGATCCAGCTGTGGCAGCGGGAGGGCCGTACCCAGGACGCGGCGCGGCTCCAGAAGATCGCGGACCAGCCGGCCGCGCTGTGGCCGGCCGGTGAGGTCGACCCGGGTCCGACCGTCAGGGCGGCCACCGCGTCGGCCGCGGCCGAGGACCGTACGGCACTGTTCGTCGCGTACAACATCCCGCACCGGGACTGCGGTCAGCACTCGGCGGGCGGGGCCGCGGACGCGGACACCTACCGGCAGTGGATCGGGAGGTTCGCGGACGCGCTCGGGGACGCCGAGGCCCTCGTCGTCCTCGAACCCGACGCGGTCGCGCACATCGTGGACGGCTGCACACCGGGCGAATACCACGCCGAGCGCGAGCAGTTGCTGGGTGAGGCGATCGACCGGCTGAAGCAGCAGCCGAACACGAAGGTGTACCTGGACGCGGGCAACCCGTCCTGGATCCGGGAGCCCCGGAAGCTGGTCGAGCCACTGCGGCGGGCGGGCGTCGCGAAGGCCGACGGCTTCTCGCTCAACGTCTCCAACTTCCAGACCGACGCCGTCACCAAGGAGTACGGCCGCCGCCTCTCCAAGGACCTCGACGGCAAGCACTTCGTCATCGACAGCAGCCGTAACGGCAACGGGCCGCTCCCGGGCGTGTGGTGCAACCCGCCCGGCCGGGCGCTGGGCACCGCGCCGACGACGAGCACGGGCGAGACGGCCCTGGACGCCTATCTGTGGGTCAAGCGGCCCGGCGAGTCGGACGGGACCTGCGAGGGCGGTCCGGACGCCGGGCAGTGGTGGCCGGAGTACGCCCTGGGGCTGGCGGGCAACTCCCGGAACTGACCGGCCACTTCACCTGCCGCACCCGCTTCGCCTACTTCACCTGGATCCACTTCGCTTCCGACGAGGTGCCGTCAGCGTCCGTCACGAACAGCATGTACCAGCCGGGCGGCACCAGAGCCGGGTCCTTGGGCACGTCGAAGGTGACGGCGTCCGCGTTCTTCGTGATGCCGAGTTCGATGGAGCGCTGTTCGACGTCGGTGGTGTGTGTCACCGCGCTCGGCCGCATCAGCCGGGCCTTGGCGATCCGGTCCGCGTCGTCGGTACGGAAGGTCGCGCGGTGGTTCGCGCCCAGCGCCTTCGGTCCGTCCTTCAGCTCGGGGCGGTCGGCGCCGCCGCGGTGCAGGGCGGGCGGTGTGAAGATCTCCATGCGCTGCTCGAAGTGGCCGAGCTTGGTGTTCTGCTGGTCGTCGTAGAGCGGGTCGGAGCCGAAGCTGGCGACCCTTCCGTCGGGCAGCAGCAGCGCCTCGGAGTGGTAGTTGCGGCCCACCGTCGGGGACGCGGCCTCGTGGAAGACGTTGCCCTTCGGGTCGTAGAACTGCGCCTTGAGGATGTTGCTGGCGCTGCGGCCGCGGTAGTCCTCGGCGCCGTTCGCGGTGAACACGGTGTCGTCCGGCATGATCACGCTGTTCAGGTACCGCGTGCCCTGCGGGAGGTTGGGGCCGTCCTCGAAGACGGGGTTGTCCTTCTTCAGGTCGATGACGGCCGTGCGCGGGGTCGACTTCTTCGACTCGCCGACGCCTCCGCCGCCGAGGATCATCACCTTCTGGTCCTGCGCGGGCGGGAGCAGGAGGGATGCCGAGGTCTCCGTCTCGTCGGCGTCACGCAGACCGGGCACCTTCTCGAAGGTGTTGGTCTTCAGGTCCCACAGCCCCGGTTCGCGGCCCATGTCGGCAGGCCCGTAACCGGCGTTGGAGGCCGGATAGAAGAGCTTGCCGCCCTTGGTGAGGAAGAGCGCGGGGTACGTCGGGAAGTACCGCTTCGGCCCCGGGGACCACTTCTTGGTCTTCGGGTCGTAGATCTCGTTGTCGCCCGGGTCGATCATCCCCACGTCGTCCAGGCCGGAGACGGCGAGGACGCGGCCGTCGTCGAGGCCGACCAGGGTCGGGTACCAGCGGGCCTTGTCCATCGGGTCGACCGGGATGTACTTCTCGGCGACCGGGTCGAACTCGTAGGCGGCGCGGATGCCTTGGAAGTCCTGCTTGTCGAGGGTGATCTTCTCGCTGAGCCCGTAGGCGTTGTCCACGTCCTTGCCGGTCAGGCCCACGATCTCGTACTGGGCCTGCTTCTCGGTGACGGACATCGGGCCCTTCTCCACGGCCTCCACGAAGACCCGCGCCTCGGCGGCCGTCACCTTCGTCTGCCAGGGCTGCATCACACCGCGGGCGTTGTAGGTGACCTTGAAGGACTTCTTCGCCTTGGGGACGGTGACATCGAACTTGGTGGCGTACTCGACTCCGGCGGGCGAGCGGAAGCGGGTCCCCTTCTTCAGGACCATCGCCCTGTCGGGGTTCTCGTTCTTCACGCGCATGCCGCCGCCGGCCCGGTCGACCTCGCCGTCGAGCAGCTCGTAGCGGGCGGTGCCGCCGGCCACGAGGAGTCTGCCGTCCGGGAGTTGGGCGTGTCCTGAGCAGAAGAAGTCGTCGGGGGTGGGGATCTTCCTGAAGGTGTCGGTGGCCGGGTCCCAGAGAACGGTGTCGAAGGACCCCTCGTCGAACTTCTTCTGCTCGTTCCCGGAGCCCGCGACGATGAGCACCTTGCCGGTGTGCAGGAGCGCCGCGTGGATGGCGTTGGTGCGGTACTCCTCCGGGATGTCGATCCGGCTCCAACTCCCGTACTTCGCCTTGTACTCGGGCTGGGCGATCTTGTACGCGTAGTACTGGTCACCGGCGAAGTCGAGCGCGGCCGGGGCGTTCAGGCCGACGAGGACGGCGATGCCGCCGATGCCGAGAACGGTCTTCTTGGTGCGCCGGGACGGCTGGTAGGCCATGCCTAGTTGCCTCCTGTCGTGGTGCTGGAGGTGGCGGCGAGGGCGGGCTCCGTGCCGTCGACGGGGCGGGGGGTGGCTGAGGCTTTGGCCGTGGCTGTGGCGCGGTGGGCCTGGCGCTCCTTGAGGCGGGTGGAGATCCACACCCCTACCGGGGCCAGGGATATCGCCATGGCCAGGACCGCCCAGGTGCGCATCGCCACATGTGTGTGGTCCAGGACGACGGAGGCGGCCAGCGAGGTCGCCAGGAGAGCCGCCCAGAACAGATGAATGCGGAAGGTGAGCAGACGGTCGGGGCTGGCGTCGCCGCCCTTCGGGGTGACGACGAAGCGGCTGGGGCGGCGGATGAGGGCCTCGCCGAAGGACTTGAGGTAGATCGGCGCGGAGAGGGCCGACATCGCCATGCCCGCGAGGCCGCCGGAGCCCTCGGGCTCGTGCGGGGAGACGTTGTGGCGGCGGTTCCAGAGGTAGAGGCCGATCTGGAGGGCGGCCGCGTCGCTGTAGAGCATCAGCCAGACCGATGCGGCGACCTGGGTGCCGGACGCGCCGAACCAGAGGAACAGGAAGCAGCTCAGGATGCCCAGGAACCAGTTGACGGCCGTCATCGGGTAGTAGACGAGCATCAGCGTGTACGAGAAGAGGCGCCCGGGCGGCATCGTGAACGGTGCCTTCCAGTACTGCTTGAAGAGCGTCTCGTACGTGCCGCGCGACCACCGCATCTGCTGGGTGAAGAAGTCCGTCCAGGAGGCGGGGCCTTCGCCGACGGCGAGGACGTCGGGGGTGTAGACGCTGCGCCAGTGGTTGCGGGTTCTCGGGTTGCGGTGGCGGTGGAGCTCGAAGCCGGTGGCCATGTCCTCGGTGATGGAGTCGTAGAGGCCGCCGATCTGTTTCACGGCCGCGATGCGCACGACGTTGTTGGTGCCGACGAACATGGGGGCGCGGTAGCGGTTGCCGGCGCGCTGGATCAGCGCGTGGAAGAGGAACTGCTGGGACTCGGCGGCCTTGGTGACGGGGTTGTGGTAGTTGCCGTACACCTGTGGGCCCACGACGAAGGCGACGTCCGGGTCCCGGAGGTAACCCGTCATCCGCTCCAGGAAGTTGGGGAGCGGGACGTGGTCGGTGTCGACCGAGGCGAAGAAGTCGTACTCGTCGCCGTGCATGGCGATCCAGGCGTTGTAGTTCCCGTGCTTGGTGTTGGCCTTGTGGACGCCCTTGGGTCTGTTCCACTCGGGGACGCCGTGGCGGGTGAAGTGCCGTACGCCGAGTTCCGCGCAGAGGGCCTTGGCCGGTTCGTCGTCGCCTTCGTCCAGGAGCCAGACGTCCAGGGGGCCGGTGTGGGTGATCTTCGTGGCGCCTTCGAGGGTGGCGCGGACCATCTCCAGGGGTTCCTTGCCCGGGACGTACGTCGTGAGGAAGGCGACGCGGGTGCCGGGTTCGGGGGTGACGGGGACGGGGTCGCGGGCCACGAGGGTGGCGTGTGCGACGGAGACGACGTTGACGACCATGAACAGTTCGATGAGCGCGATGGCTATGAGCATCGTGATGTCGAGGCCGACCATCCACTCGTCGCCGCCCTCGCGCTCGACCCAGTGAGTGGGCCAGACGAGGTAGACCAGCAGGGCGCCGGTGAGCAGGGGCGCGAGGGTCATGAGGAGGATCGCGCGTATTCGGTGCGGCTCGCCTGCGAGGAGTGAGGTGTACTGCACCCGGTACTTTTCGGCGGACGGCTCCGTGAGCGGTCCGGCAAGTCGGCTGTGGGTGTCGTAGTCGTAGCCCTCCGGCCTCACAGCGCCCTCCAGTGATCGAACGAGCCGATATCCACACACAAGTGGAGATTTACGGGCGTGTCGAACTGGGAGGGTCCAGGCGGGTGGGGGTACGGAATGCCTGCGGCGGCCTGCGCGGGTCCGGTGGGGGCGTGCGTCGCGCATGACGGTTCGTCGGGGGTCGGTGCCGCACCGGGGGTGTGTCCCCTGCTCGCCGTTGCGCAAGCGCGGGTGGTGCCCCGCCTGGGGACGGTCCGCGCCCCGTGCACAAGAAAACCCCGGCCCACGCGGGCCGGGGTTTCGTCTGTCCTCGGGTCTTCGCGCCGAGGTTACTCGGCCAGGTGTCGCTCCACCGTCGCCACCTTGGAGGTCAGGCCGTCGGTCACGCCCGGGCGGATGTCCGCCTTGAGGACCAGGGACACGCGCGGGGCGCGTTCCTCGACCGCGGCGACGGCGCGCTTCACGACGTCCATCACCTCGTCCCAGTCGCCCTCGATCGAGGTGAACATCGCGTCGGTGCGGTTGGGCAGGCCCGACTCGCGGACGACACGGACGGCGTCGGCGACGTACTCCCCCACCTCGTCGCCCACGCCGAGCGGCGTGACGGAGAAGGCGACGATCACGACGCCTTCACCGCGCTCTCCTGGCGGGCGCGGGAGGCGATGACCGCGTCCTCGGCCTCGCGCTTGAGCTTGCGCTCGGCGAAGAAGCCGCCGGTGGGCAGGACCGAGAGGACGAAGTAGAGGGCGGCGGTCTTCACGGGCCACTTCGTACGGTTCCAGGCGTCGGCCCAGAAGACCACGTAGAGGACGAAGAGGACGCCGTGGACCATGCCCATCACGGGCACCGCATTGAAGTCCGTGGTCCGCTTCAGGACCGAGCAGACGAGCAGGAGCAGGAACGAGACCGCCTCGGGGGCGGAGACGAGGCGGAGGCGGCGCAGGGCGCTGGCGGTCTTGAGGTCCACGGGTCACCTTCGGTGGAGGGGCGTCGACGCTTTGTGAATGCGTGCACAAACGTTTGCCCATTGTGGCAAACGGGTTCGTGAACGCGGGGCGGGGGGTCCCTATCGCCTCGACCTCGAGGGCGCGGCGGGCCCCCAGAAGCTGGCGGCCGTCAACTGACCGAGGCCCGTCGGGAGAACCAGTGGCTCGGCGCCGGGAACGCGGACGTGCAGCAGCAGGCAGCGAGGCCAAAGCGACGGAGCGTGCCAAGGCCGCCCGACTGACGGCACGCGAGGCAAACCGGCGCAAGGACTGGTGCGAGAAGACCAGCACCATGCTCGCCCGGACATACAGGCTGGTGCGATTTGAGAAGTTGAACGTCAAGAGCATGACTCGCTCGGCCAGGGGCACCCTCGCAGAGCCAGGCACGAAGGTGGCGCAGAAAGCCGGACTCAACCGGTCCATCCTCGCGCAGGGGTGGGGCCTCCTTCGGCAGCGCACCGGACACAAGGCCCCCGGGCGCGTCGAGGACGTGCCCGCCCCATTCACTTCTTTGCGCTGCAGTGCCTGCGGATGGATCGAAAAGAAGTCGCGCAAGAGCCAAGCCGACTTCGTCTGCGTGTCCTGCGGCTTCACATGCAACGCGGATGAGAACGCAAGTATCAACATCGCGGCAGGACAGGGCGGCATCCTCCGCCCCCGGCGCTCCGCCGGTGCCGGAGGGGTGACAACGGCCACCAGCCGTTCGAGTGCCCGTGAACCTCAACCCACCTGGGTTGGAATCCCCTTCTTCTGAAGAGGGGGAGGATGTCAACCACGGGCTCTGTCGGCGGAGCCGCCCTCCGGGCTACCTTCGCAGCGTGGCGATGTTCCGACTTCAAGGAAGCAAGGTGCTCGCCGTCGAGATGACCGGGGACGCCGTGAAGGCGAAGAACGGCTCGATGGTCGCGTACGACGGACAGATGGCGTTCAAGAAGCTCAGCGGTGGCGGTGAGGGCATCCGGGGCATGGTGACCCGGCGGATCACCGGTGAGCAGATGACGGTGATGGAGGTGAGGGGGCAGGGGACCTGCTGGTTCGCCGATCGCGCCTCCGAGATCAATCTCGTCGGTCTCCAGGGGGACAAGCTCTTCGTGGAGTCGAGCAATCTGCTCGCGACCGACGGCGGGCTGCGGACGGGGACCAGTTTCACGGGGCTGCGCGGCGCCTCGCAGGGCAACGGGCTGTTCACGACCACTGTCGAGGGCCATGGACAGGCGGCGATCACCTCGGACGGTCCGGCCGTGGTGCTGCGGGTCAGCCCGCAGTACCCGCTGAGCGTCGACCCGGGGGCGTACATCGCGCACCAGGGGAATCTGCGGCAGTCCTTCCAGTCCGGTGTGACATTCCGCACTCTCATGGGAGAGGGCGGCGGCGAGGCCTTCCAGATCCGCTTCGAGGGGGACGGTCTGGTGTACGTCCAGCCCAGTGAGCGGAACACGATCGCGGGGGATGTCTGAGATGGCCTTCCGTGAGCTCAACTCGAAGATGGTCGAGGCGACCGTCATGCCCGGGCAGCGGCTGTTCAGCCAGCGCGGCGCGATGCTCGCCTACACGGGCGAGGTGTCCTTCACGCCCAACACCCAGGGCGGCCAGGGCGGGATCGCCTCGATGATCGGGCGCCGGGTCGCGGGCGAGGCCACTCCCCTGATGACCGTGGAGGGCAGCGGCACCGTCCTGTTCGGGCACGGCGGCCACCACGTCCAGGTGATCGACCTCACCGGCGACACCCTGTACGTCGAGGCGGACCGTCTCCTCGCCTTCGAGGGCACCCTGGACCAGGGCACGATGTTCATGGGCTCGCAGGGCGGCGTCATGGGCATGGTCCGCGGCCAGGTCACCGGCCAGGGGCTGTTCACCACCACCCTCAAGGGGCACGGCTCGGTCGCCGTGATGGCCCACGGCGGCGTCATCGAGCTGCCGATCACCCCGCAGCGGCCGGTCCATGTCGACCCGCAGGCCTACGTCGCCCACCACGGCGACGTCCGCAACAAGCTGTCCACCGCGCTCGGCTGGCGCGACATGGTGGGCCGCGGCTCCGGCGAGGCATTCCAGCTGGAGCTCAGTGGTCACGGAACGGTGTTCGTCCAGGCGTCGGAGGAGAAGCTGTGAGCACCTACCCGGGCGCGGGCCCCACCGTCCACGACCCCGCGACGCTGCCCGTCGACGACAAGGTGAACAACTACACCTTCTGCGTGGAGCTCAAGGGGAGCCAGTGGTTCCTGCAGAAGGGGAAGATGATCGCCTACTACGGATCGATCGACTTCAACGGCGTCGGGCACGGGCGACTCGACCGACTTGTCCGTACGTCTTTCCATTCGCCTCTGCACGCGAGCGACTGGGTCGTGGCCGAGGGTTCGGGCAAGATGCTCCTCGCCGACCGGGCCTTCGACGTGAATTCGTACGACCTCGAGAACGGCAACCTGACCATTCGCTCAGGCAACCTGCTCGCTTTTCAGCCAAGTCTCGCCCTCAAGCAATCGATCGTGCCGGGTTTTCTGACCCTGATCGGAACCGGAAAGTTCGTGGCCGCATCTAACGGCCCGGTGGTGTTCATGGAACCCCCGATCCGGGTGGACCCGCAGGCGCTCGTCGGCTGGGCCGACTGCCCGTCGCCGTGCCATCACTACGACCACGGCTACATGACCGGCCTGATGGGCGGTCTACGTGCGATGACGGGCCTGGGCGGGGCCTCTGGAGAGGAGCATCAGTTCGAGTTCGTGGGGGCCGGCACCGTACTGCTCCAGTCCTCCGAGGCACTGATGGCGGAGCAGGCCACGGGAGCGGTTCCCCAGCAGGCCGGAGTACCCGGTTCCGGAGTGCCGTCCACAGGTCCTTCACAGCAAGCGGGCACACCGCGCCTTCCCGGACAGCTGGGGGACCTCCAGCGTCGCTTCGGGCTGTGAGCGGTAGTCTGCGGAGTGTGACGTCGAACGTGTGCACGCCGCCACGCCAAAACCCTCACTAGTTCGCCTTTCAACTTCTTAGGTAGACTTCATTCATGGAGACCGAGACGGCCACGCCCTGGCTGACCGATGCGGAGCAGTGCGCCTGGCGCACCCACCTGGAGGTCAACAGGCTGTTGACGTACCAGCTCGAGAAGGACCTCCAGCCGTTCGGCCTGACAATGAACGACTACGAGATCCTGGTGAATCTCTCCGAGTCGGAGGATGTACGGATGCGGATGAGTGATCTCGCGTCCGCCACCCTCCAGTCCAAGAGCCGCCTCTCACACCAGATCACCCGCATGGAGAACGCGGACCTGGTGCGGCGCGAGAACTGCGAGTCGGACCGCCGCGGTCTGTACGCGGTCCTCACCGAGCACGGCATGGAGACGATGAAGAAGGTCGCGCCACACCACGTGGCGTCTGTGCGGCGCCACTTCATCGACCTGCTGAACCCCGATTCCATGGCGGAGCTCGACAAGTCCCTGCGGCCCATCGCGGACCATCTGCGCGGCCAGCGCGGGCGCCCCTGACCGGGTAGCGGCAGCTAGACGAGCGGCAGGCGGAGTTCGAACAGGGCTCCGCCTGCCGGTGCGTCGCGGACCGTGAGCGTGCCGCCGTGACGTGCGGCGACGTCCCGGGCGATGGCGAGCCCGAGCCCGGCGCCGCCGTCGTCACGGCTGCGGGCCTCGTCGAGCCGTACGAACCGCTCGAAGATCCGCTCCCGGTCGGCCTCGGCCACCCCGTCCCCGTCGTCGGCGACCTCGACGACGGCCCACGCCCCGTCCCGCCGTACGGTCGCACCGATCGCCGAACGGGCGTGCCGCTGCGCGTTGTCGAGCAGATTGCCGATCACCCGCTCCAGCTGGCTCCGGGACCCCGCCACTTCCACGTCCGCCGTCTCGGCGGTCACCCCGTCCCGGCCCCGCGCCTCCCGCCGCACCACCTCTCCGAGGTCGAGCCGCTTGTCGCCGGGCCCCTCCCCCGCGTCCAGACGGGCGAGCAGCAGCAGATCGGCGGCGAGGCGCTGGAGTCGTACGGTGTCCTGGACCGCGCCCGGCACGTCCAGCAACTCAGGATGGGCGGCGCCCACTTCCAGCTGGGTGCGCAGGGACGCGATCGGGCTGCGCAGTTCGTGCGAGGCGTCGGCGACGAACCGGCGCTGGCGCTCCACGGAGGTCTCCAGCGCGGCCAGCGTCGCGTTGGTGGTGCGGGCGAGCCTGGCGACCTCGTCGTGGGTGTCCGGCTCCGGTACGCGTCGCGCGAGGTCCTCGGAGGCGGTGATCGCGGCCATCTCGCGCCGGATGCCCTCGACCGGGCGAAGGGCGCGCCGGGTGACGAGCCAGGTCGCGGCGGCGACGACGCCGAGCAGCAGGGGGAAGCCGATCAGCATGACGGTGAGCGCGGTGTCCACGGCGCTCTGTTCGGTGTCCAGGGACTCGCCGGCGTAGACGGTCAGCTCGACCCCGTCGTCGGTCTCCACGGGGAGCGCCGCGAAACGGTAGTCGGCGCTCTCGCCGTCGATGGTCGCGGTGCCGTCGGTGAGCTCGACGTCGTCGCCGATCTCGCCGGGTTCGAGGGCGGTGTCGTCGTCCGCGTCGTCGTCGGAGTCGCCGTCGCCCGAGCCGCTCGGGCTGCCCGGCTGCGCCTGTGCCTTCACCGCGTCGGTGGCGGTGCCGCTGATCCGCTCCAGGCCGTCGCTGACCGCGACCAGCGTGCCGTTCGCGTCGACGACCTGGACCGGGTTCTCGTCGCCGAGGTCCAGGTCGGCGTACGACTTCCCGGTGGCGAGCAGGGTGGCCACGCCGCGCGCCGAGCGTTCCGCCTGGGTGTCCGCCTGGTCGATGAGGTTGGACCGCAGCGAGAACAGCACCGCCGCCCCGGCCATCACCAGCGCCACGGCCACGACGAGACTGGCACCGAGGGTCGCGCGCGAGCGGACCGAGCCGAAGAAGCTGCTCACCGTCCCGCCTCCAGCCGGTACTCGTCCTCCGCGATCAACAGGCGCATACGTACAGGTTCGCAAAGCAAAGCTGAAGATCCCTTCAGGTGGCTTCAGGTTCCCCTCAGCGTCGGTCGGCGATGTTCGGTCATGTCGAAAGCGAGCGAATCGCTGGAACCGAGCGAAAACGATCGAAGGGGAAGGAACCCTCATGAAGCGCAACATCGTCATCGCCACCCTCACCGCCGCAGCCCTGGCCACCGGCGGCACCGTCGCGGCCTTCGCCGCGGGCGACGACGAGACGGCGGCGCAGCGCCAGTCGAGCTCCGACACGCAGGTGGTCGCCGACCACGACGACGCGGACGACCGGGCGGACGACGTGAACGACGACGCCGAGGACCGTACGACGGTCGCCGACGGCGATGTCAGCGCCGCCGAGGCGATCGCGGCCGCGCTGAAGAGCGTCCCGGGCACCGCCGTCTCCGCCGACCTGGACGACGAGGACGACACCGGCAAGGTCGTGTGGGACGTCGACGTGCTGGGCGACGGCACCACGTGGCACAGCATCACGATCGACCCCGCCACCGGCAAGGTCCTCGGCTCCCACACCGAGCAGGAGGACGACACCGCCCAGGTGCGGGCCGCCCTGAAGGGTACGTCCGTGACGGCCGCGGAGGCGGCGAAGGCGGCCGCCGCCAAGGGCACCGTGACGTCCGTGGACCTCGACGAGGACGGTGCCTCGCAGGCCTGGGACGTGGAGACCCGCACCTCCGGCAAGGCCGACCAGGACTGGCAGGTCGACCTGAACAACGGCAAGGTCACGGCGGACCGCTCGGACGACGACCAGGACTGACGCGGGTCACAGAACCCGCACGTCAGCCGCAGCGGACACGGCGGCCGTACGCTCCGGCGTACGGCCGCTTCGCCGTGCCGGGACCAGTGCCCCGACCAGTGCGGCCACCATCGCGACCGCCCCCGCCACCGCGAAGCACACCCCCAGCGGCAGCCGCTCCACCAGCAGTCCCGCGGTCGCCGCGCCGGTCGAACTCCCGGCGTTGACGGCCGTGTTGACCCAGGCGCCGGCCTGCGTGCGGAAGCCCGGCGGGGCCGCCTCGTCGGCGATCAGGTACGCCGTGGTCAGGGCCGGTGCGACGAACGAGCCGGCGAGGGCCGCCGCCAGGGCGAGGATGCCGGGGCCCGGGGCCAGGCCCGCGGCGGCCAGGGTGAGGCCCAGGCCGGCGCAGAGGAGCGGGAGGCGGACCCGGGCGGGCATCCGCCAGTCGACGGCGCCGTTCAGCAGTCCGCCCACCGCGCTGCCCGCCGACAGTGCCGCGAGGACCCAGGCGACGGTGTCGTCCCCCTGCTGCCGGGCCGCGGCGAAGGCCACGACCAGGAGGTCGACCGCGGCCAGCGACAGACCCACGCCCGCCGCCACGACCACCGGCTGCAGCAGGGGCCCACGGGGCAGCGAACCGGCTCTGGACGAGCGGGACTTGGGGTTCCCGGTGGGACGTATCGAGGAGACCGCGGGTGAGGTGACGAAGGCGAGGGAGCCCGCCGCCATGAGCAGGGCGCCCAGCAGGACGCCGGCGGCCGGGGAGGCGACGCCGATCACCAGGCCGACCAGTAACGGGCCGGTGACGTAGAGGAGTTCCTCCGCGACGCCGTCCAGGCTGTAGGCGCGCTGCAACAGCGCCCGGTCACCGACGAGTTCGCCCCACACCGTGCGCATCGTGGGGCCGAGCGGGGGCGCACAGGCGCCCGTGACGGCTGCGGTCACGCCGAGCACCACCGCGGGTGCGCCCGGCCGCCAACTCACCGCCGCGAGCGCGCAGAGCAGAACCGCGTGGAGCAGGGCCATGGGGATCAGGGCCCGCCGGGGACCGTACCGGTCGACCAGCGCCGCCCGGTAGGGCGACAGGAGCACACCCGTGGCACCGAACAGCGCCATGACGACACCGGCCACGGCGTACGACCCGGTCGCGCGGGTCACGGCGAGCATGACGGCGATCGGGGCCATTCCGTACGACAGCCGGCCACTGAGGGCCGCCAGGAAGGTCCGGCGGGCATGGGGGACACGGAGCACGGCGGCATACGAAGGCCGCCGCGAGGACGCGGACATGGGAGGTTCCTCTACTGGAGGCATGAGCGAGGGACGCCGAAGTGCCGCGACGGCCGCCGTCGGCCGGTCGCGAGCGGGGCGCGCTCTATGCCAGGAGAAGGAACATGTGGATCAACGTACCAACCGCGCGCGGAGCTTGACCAGGGGGCGGGTCGGCGGCGGGGGCACGGGGGTCGGCACCTGTGTCCCAGCCTTGGGTGGGAAAGCACAGGTCACCGAAGTACGGCGTCGGCGTGGGAACGGGTCTGCCGATCCCACCCTCGACGACCGCCTCAGCCCTGTGTCAGGCCCGCCACCAGCTCGTCCGCCGCCCCGTACGGGTCCAGCTCCCCGGCCACGATCCGGTCCGCCAGCGCGTCCAGGCGTCGGTCGCCGTGCAGGTCGCCGATCCTCTCGCGCAGGGCCGTGACCGCGATGGTCTCCACCTCACGGGCGGCGCGGGCGCGGCGGCGCTCCGCCAGGACTCCGCGCTCCTCCATCCAGGCGCGGTGCTTCTCCAGCGCCTCGACGACCTCGTCGATGCCCTCGGAGCGGGCGGCGACCGTCTTCACGATCGGCGGGCGCCAGTCGCCGGGGCCGCGGGACTCACCGAGGCCCAGCATGTGGTTGAGCTCACGGGCGGTGGCGTCGGCGCCGTCCCGGTCGGCCTTGTTGACGACGTACACATCGCCGATCTCCAGGATTCCGGCCTTGGCCGCCTGGATGCCGTCGCCCATGCCCGGGGCCAGCAGGACCACGCTGGTGTCCGCCTGCGAGGCGATCTCGACCTCCGACTGACCGACGCCGACCGTCTCGACCAGGACGACGTCGCAGCCTGCCGCGTCCAGGACACGGATCGCCTGCGGGGCCGACCAGGCCAGGCCGCCGAGGTGGCCGCGCGTGGCCATCGAGCGAATGTAGACGCCCGGGTCGGAGGCGTGGTCCGACATCCGGACGCGGTCGCCCAGCAGGGCGCCGCCCGAGAAGGGCGAGGACGGGTCGACGGCCAGGACGCCGACCCGCCTGCCCTGCTTGCGGTACGCGGTGACCAGGGCGGACGTGGACGTCGACTTGCCCACGCCCGGCGAACCGGTCAGACCCACGACGTACGCGTTGCCCGTCAGCGGGGCCAGCGCCGCCATGACCTCCCTGAGCTGCGGGGACGCCCCCTCCACCAAGGAGATCAACCGGGCCACGGCACGCGGCCTGCCCTCCCTCGCCTGGGCCACCAGAGAGGAGACGTCCTGCATCACAGCTCCGTTCCGTCAGAGAAGTACAGCTCAGGCCTTGGGTACCCGCACGATGAGCGCGTCACCCTGACCGCCGCCGCCGCACAGCGCGGCCGCGCCGACACCACCGCCGCGCCGCTTCAGCTCCAGCGCCAGGTGCAGCACCAGACGGGCGCCGGACATGCCGATCGGGTGGCCCAGGGCGATGGCACCGCCGTTGACGTTCACCGTTTCGGAGGACACCCCGAGGTCCTTCATTGACTGGACCGCGACGGCGGCGAAGGCCTCGTTGATCTCGATCAGGTCGAGGTCGGAGACGTCCAGGCCCTCCTTCTTCAGGGCGTGGAGGATGGCGTTGGACGGCTGGGACTGGAGGGAGTTGTCCGGTCCCGCCACATTGCCGTGGGCGCCGATCTCGGCGATCCACTCCAGGCCGAGTTCCTGCGCCTTGGTCTTGCTCATCACGACCACGGCCGCGGCACCGTCGGAGATCTGCGAGGACGTGCCCGCCGTGATGGTGCCGTCGCGGGTGAACGCCGGGCGCAGCTTGCCCAGGGACTCCGCGGTCGTCTCGGCGCGGATGCCCTCGTCCTTGCTGAAGACGACCGGCTCGCCCTTGCGCTGCGGGATCTCGACCGGGGTGATCTCGGCCTCGAAGATGCCGTTCTTCTGCGCGGCCGCGGCCCGCTGGTGGGACAGGGCGGCGATCTCGTCCTGTTCGGGACGCTGGATGCCCAGGCGCGCGTTGTGCTTCTCCGTGGACTCGCCCATGGCGATGTTCTCGAAGGCGTCGGTCAGACCGTCGTGGGCCATGGCGTCGAGCATCTCGATGGCGCCGTACTTGAAGCCCTCACGGGACTTCGGAAGCAGGTGGGGGGCGCTGGTCATGGACTCCTGGCCGCCCGCGACGATCACGTCGAACTCGCCCGCGCGGATCAGCTGGTCGGCCAGCGCGATCGCGTCGAGGCCCGACAGACAGACCTTGTTGATGGTGAGCGCCGGGACGCCCATCGGGATGCCGGCCTTGACCGCGGCCTGGCGCGCCGGGATCTGGCCTGCCCCGGCCTGGAGCACCTGGCCCATGATCACGTACTGCACCTGGTCGCCGCCGATTCCCGCACGGTCGAGGGCGGCCTTGATCGCGAAGCCGCCGAGATCGGCTCCGGAGAAGGACTTCAGTGAGCCGAGCAACCGTCCCATCGGAGTGCGGGCACCCGCCACGATGACGGACGTCGTGCTGTTCGAACCAGACATGAGGTGCGATCCCCTTTCAGCTGCACAGCTGAGGAGTGAACGAGGGTTTACTTCGAATGTACTGAGTGGCACTCCGTGCCGTCACCGGGCCGTCGGTGTGATCGCGCGCACGTTGCGTAACCACCTCCGGAGCGCTGCACTGAGTTCCATGCTGACGCGAATCGACCACATCGGGATCGCCTGTTTCGACCTGGGCAAGACTGTCGAGTTCTACCGGGCCACCTATGGCTTCGAGGTGTACCACTCCGAGGTCAACGAGGAGCAGGGCGTGCGCGAGGCCATGCTCAAGATCAACGACACGTCGGACGGCGGGGCCTCCTACCTGCAGCTCCTCGAGCCGACCCGCGAGGACTCCACCGTCGCGAAGTGGCTCGCCAAGAACGGCGAGGGTGTGCACCACATCGCTTTCGGTACGGCGGATGTGGACGGCGAGTCCGCGGACATCCGCGACAAGGGCGTACGCGTTCTGTACGAGGAGCCGCGGCGCGGCTCCATGGGGTCACGGATCACCTTCCTGCACCCGAAGGATTGCCATGGAGTACTGACAGAACTGGTCACTTCGGCGCCTGTTGAGTCACCTGAGCACTGACCCCCGTACATATGGGCCGGTAGGGTTGGGGGCGGTCGCCGCTCTTTGGGGGCGACCGCGGGCCGGGGTCCGGGTTTCGGGGGACAAGCGTCGGGGCGGCAGCCCTTGCTCCGCCGTTGATCTGACACCATTCCCCGGGGGCCCCGTTCGGCGGATGGACGGAGCTCGTTTGGGCAGACACGCGACCAGGGGACGGATGGGACCGCGCAGTGCGGGGCTACGAAAGCCAGGAGCGAGTGCCGGCGGCTGACGTCGACCATCTCTCTCGGTTCGAGGCCGAGATGGATCGGCTGAAGACCGAGCGGGAAAAGGCGATCCAGCACGCCGAGGACCTCGGCTACCAGGTCGAGGTGCTGCGCGCCAAGTTGCACGAGGCGCGGCGCACCCTCATGTCCCGACCGTCCTACGACGGCGGCGACATCGGCTACCAAGCCGAACAGTTGCTCCGCAACGCCCAGGTCCAGGCCGATCAGTTGCGCCAGGACGCCGAGCGCGAGCTGAGCCAGGCACGGGCGCAGACGCAGCGCATCCTCCAGGAGCACGCCGAGAACGCGGCGCGACTCCAGGCGGAGCTGCACCAGGAGGCGGTCACCCGCCGCCAGCAGCTGGACCAGGAGCTCTCCGAGC
The DNA here is from genome assembly GCF_045041015.1 of Streptomyces sp. NBC_00019. NCBI lineage: Bacteria > Bacillati > Actinomycetota > Actinomycetes > Kitasatosporales > Streptomycetaceae > Streptomyces > Streptomyces sp. NBC_00019. The sequence continues at coordinate 7,142,587 of NZ_CP108302.1, read as the reverse complement.
GCCGCCAGACCGTCGAGTCGCACGTCAACGAGAACGTGGCGTGGGCCGAGCAGCTGCGCGCCCGTACCGAGCAGCAGGCCCGCCGGCTCCTGGAGGAGTCCCGCGCGGAGGCCGACCAGGCCATGGCCGCCGCCCGCGCGGAGGCCGAGCGGGTCGCCGCCGAGGCCCGCCAGCGGCTCCAGAGCGAGGCCGAGACGGCCCGCGCGGAGGCCGAGCAGCTGCTGCGCCGCGCCCGCACGGACGCCGAGCGGCTGCTGAACGCCGCGTCCACGCAGGCCCAGGAGGCCACCGACCACGCCGAGCAGCTGCGCAGCTCCACGGCGACCGAGTCGGACAGCGCCCGCCGCGAGGCGACCGAGCTGAGCCGTGCGGCCGAGCAGCGGATGACGGAGGCCGAGGAGGCGCTGCGCAAGGCGCAGAGCGAGGCCGAGAAGCTCGTCGCCGAGGCCAAGGCGACCGCCGAGAAGTCGCTCACCAGCGCCGAGTCGACCAACGAACAGCGCACGCGTACGGCCAAGGAGCAGGTCGCCCGGCTGGTCACGGAGGCCACCAAGGAGGCCGAGACCACCAAGGCGGACGCCGAGCAGGTCGTCGCGGACGCCCGCGCGGAGGCCGAGAAGATCGTCGCCGAGGCCTCCGAGAAGGCCCGCACGATCACCGCCGAGGAGACCGCGTCCCAGCTGGGCAAGGCGGCCAAGACCGCCGAGGACGTCCTCAACAAGGCGTCCGAGGACGCCCGTAACACCACCAAGGCCGCCGCCGAGGAGGCCGAGCGGATCCGTTCCGAGGCCGAGGCCGAGGCGGACCGGCTGCGCGCCGAGGCGCACGACATCGCCGAGCAGCTCAAGGGCTCGGCGAAGGACGACACCAAGGAGTACCGGGCCAAGACGGTCGAGCTCCAGGAGGAGGCCCGTCGGCTGCGCGGCGAGGCCGAGCAGCTGCGCGCCGACGCGGTCGCCGAGGGCGAGAAGATCCGCGCGGAGGCCCGCAAGGAGGCCGTCCAGCAGATCGAGGAGGCGGCCAAGACCGCCGAGGAGCTGCTGTCGAAGGCCAGGCAGGACGCGGACGAGCTGCGTCAGACGGCCACGACGGACAGCGAGAAGGTCCGCACCGAGGCCATCGAGCGCGCCACCACGCTGCGCCGGCAGGCCGAGGAGACCCTGGAGCGCACCCGCCAGGAGGCCGAGCGGCACCGCGCGGAGGTCATCGAGCAGTCCGAGGGCATCAAGGCGGACGCCGAGCGGGCCGCGCGGGAGCTGCACGAGGAGACCGAGCAGGCCATAGCGGCCCGCCATGCCGAGGCCGCCGAGGAACTGACCCGGCTGCGCACCGACACCGAGGAGCGCCTCGCCGCCGCCGAGCAGGCGCTGACCGACGCCCGCGCCGAGGCCGCGCGGATCCGTCGCGAGGCCGCCGAGGAGACCGAGCGGCTGCGCGCCGAGGCCGCCGAGCGGATCCGCACCCTGCAGCACCAGGCCGAGGCGGAGGCCGAACGGCTGCGCAACGAGGCCGCCTCCGACGCGTCCGCGTCCCGTGCGGAGGGCGAGGCCATCGCCGTACGGCTGCGTTCGGCGGCCGCGGCCGAGGCCGAGCAGCTGAAGGCGGAGGCCCAGGACACCGCCGACCGGGTCCGTGCGGAGGCGCAGGCCGCCGCCGAGCGCCTCGCGACGGAGGCGTCCGAGACGCTGGCCGCCGCCCAGGAGGAGGCCGTCCGGCGCCGCCGCGAGGCCGAGGAGACACTCGGTTCTGCGCGCCAGGAGGCCGACCAGGAGCGCGAGCGGGCCCGCGACCAGAGCGAGGAGCTGCTGGCCTCCGCACGCAACCGTGTGGAGGAGGCACAGGCCGAGGCGGTGCGGCTGGTCGAGGAGGCCGACCGGCGCGCCACCGAGATGGTGTCGGCGGCCGAACAGCACGCCCAGCAGGTACGGGACTCCGTGGCCGGGCTGCACGAGCAGGCTCAGGAGGAGATCACCGGGCTGCGCAGCGCCGCCGAGCACGCGGCGGACCGCACCCGGCGCGAGGCCGAGGAAGAGGCGGACCGGGTCCGCGGCGACGCCTACGCCGAGCGGGAGCGGGCCAGCGAGGACGCGGGCCGCGTCCGGCGCGAGGCGAACGAGGAGTCGGAGGCCGCCAAGGCGCTCGCCGAGCGCACCGTCGGAGAGGCGATCGCGGAGGCGGAGCGGCTCAGGTCGGACGCCTCCGAGCACGCCCAGCGGGTGCGCACGGACGCCTCGAACGCGATCGCCGAGGCCGACCAGGCCGCCGCCCGCACCCGGGCGGACGCTCGTGAGGACGCCAACCGCATCCGCTCGGACGCGGCCTCGCAGGCCGACGCCCTCATCACCGAGGCGCGCAACGAGGCCGAGCGGCTCACCACGGAGACGCTCACCGACACCGACCGGCTGCGCACGGACACGGTCAACGAGGCCGAGCGCGTACGGTCCGAGGCGGTCGCCAAGGCCGAGAAGCTGATCGCGGACGCCACCGGGGACGCGGAGCGGCTGCGCGCCGAGGCCTCCGACACGGTCGGTTCCGCACAGCTGCACGCCGAGCGGGTCCGCAGCGACTCCGAGCGCGTCAAGGCCGATGCCCTGGCCGAGGCCGACCGGGTCACGACGGCCGCGCGCGAGGAGGCCGAGCGGACCCTCGACGAGGCCCGCAAGGACGCGAACAAGCGGCGCCAGGACGTGGCCGAGCAGGTCGACACGCTCATCACGGAGACCACGGCCGAGGCGGACAAGCTCCTCACCGAGGCGCAGCAGCAGGCCCACAAGACCACCGCGGACGCGGAGGGGCAGGCCGACTCCATGGTGGGCGCGGCCCGCACGGAGGCCGACCGGCTGGTCTCGGAGGCGACCGTCGAGGGCAACTCCCGGGTGGAGAAGGCCCGTACGGACGCGGACGAGCTGCTCGTCGGTGCCCGCCGGGACGCCACCGCCATAAGGGAGCGCGCCGAGGAGCTGCGCGACCGCATCACGACCGAGATCGAGGACCTGCACGAGCGGGCCCGCCGCGAGGCCGCCGAGACGATGAAGTCGACCGGCGACCGCTGCGACGCGCTCATCAAGGCGTCCGAGGAGCAGCTGGCCAAGGCGCAGGCGAAGGCCAAGGAGCTGGTCTCGGAGGCCAGCTCCGAGGCGGGCAAGGTCCGTATCGCCGCCGTGAAGAAGGCCGAGGGGCTCCTGAAGGAGGCCGAGCAGAAGAAGTCGGCGCTCGTGCGGGAGGCCGAGGAGCTCAAGGCGGAGGCGATCCGCGAGGCCCGGCGCACGGTGGAGGAAGGAAAGCGCGAGCTGGAGATCCTGGTGCGCCGCCGCGAGGACATCAACGCCGAGATCTCCCGTGTCCAGGACGTCCTGGAAGCGTTGGAATCCTTCGAGGCCCCTTCGGCGGGCAAGGACGGTGCCGTCAAGGCCGGCGTCACGGTCGGCGCCCCTCGATCGGGTGGCAAGTCGTCGGACAGTTAGGCGACGGACAGCTGACCGAAGGCTGACCGACAGGTCGAGTTCCGGTGCCGTCTGGGGCCTTTGACCAAGTTTTTGGCAAGCCGTCCCGGGGTTAGCCACTCAAAAGGGGTGTCATTCTCCAGATCAAACACGTATCCGCTCGATGACACACCGCTTCGGCCCCTAGGATTCCCCCTATCACCTCACCGGTCTCATTTGACAGGAACCCCATGAGCGACACTTCCCCCTACGGCTTCGAGCTTGTGCGGCGTGGGTACGACCGCGCTCAGGTGGACGAACGGATCTCCAAGCTCGTCTCCGACCGTGACAGCGCTCTCTCCCGCATCACCGCTCTGGAAAAGCGCATCGAGGAGCTCCACCTCGAAACGCAGAACGCGCAGGCTCAGGTCACCGACGCCGAGCCCTCGTACGCCGGTCTCGGCGCGCGTGTCGAGAAGATCCTCCGCCTCGCCGAGGAGGAGGCCAAGGATCTGCGCGAGGAGGCCCGTCGCGCGGCGGAGCAGCACCGCGAACTCGCCGAGTCGGCGGCCCAGCAGGTCCGAAACGACGCGGAGTCGTTCGCCGCGGAGCGCAAGGCCAAGGCCGAGGACGAAGGCGTCCGGATCGTCGAGAAGGCCAAGAGCGACTCCTCTCAGCTGCGCCAGGAGGCACAGAAGGACGCGCAGCAGAAGCGCGAGGAGGCGGACGCCCTCTTCGAGGAGACCCGCGCCAAGGCCGCCCAGGCCGCCGCGGACTTCGAGACGAACCTCGCCAAGCGTCGCGAGCAGTCCGAGCGCGACCTGGCGTCCCGTCAGCAGAAGGCCGAGAAGCGCCTCGCGGAGATCGAGCACCGCGCGGAGCAGCTGCGTCTCGAGGCCGAGAAGCTGCGCACGGACGCCGAGCGCCGGGCCCGTCAGACCGTCGAGACGGCGCAGCGCCAGGCCGAGGACATCGTGGCCGACGCGAACGCCAAGGCCGACCGGATCCGTTCGGAATCCGAGCGCGAGCTGGCCGCCCTCACCAACCGCCGCGACAGCATCAACGCCCAGCTGACGAACGTGCGCGAGATGCTCGCCACGCTCACGGGCGCCGCGGTGGCCGCAGCCGGTTCGCCGGCCACGGACGACGAGCCGATCTCCCGTGGAGTTCCGGCTCAGCAGTCCCGGTAAGCAGTAGCGCGTTCAGAGGCCCGCACCGTCTCCCCCGGAGGTGCGGGCCTCTGGCGTACCCACCAGGGGCAGGAAGACGTCGTCGACGATCTCCGTCAGCGTCTCGTCCGTCACCTGTTCCCGGCTCAGCAGGATCTCGTGGCGCAGGAGGTCCGCGGGGAGGGTGAGGACCCGTCGGGGCCGCTCCGCCGTGGGGATCTCGCCGCGCTCGGCGGCCCGCTCGACGAGCGTGCGCAGCACGCCCCGCATGATGCCGATGAAGGACGGGTCCACGTCCCGGGCCTCCGCGAGCAGCCCGTGCAGCGTGTCCGGGCCGATCTCCCGCTGGCGGCGCGCACCCGCGCGGAGCACCTCCAGTACGTCTTCCCGCAGCGAGCCGGTGTCGGGCACCCGGTCGGCGATGGACCCGGTGCGGTGGCGCACGGCGGCGATACCACCCGCCTCGACCCCGCGGTTCTCAAACTGGCCGGCGTGCTCGTCCTCGGCGCCCTGGCCCCCTGCTCGACAGCACGATCGTGTCCATAGCCATCCACACCCTCGGTCGGCCACTTCAGCTGGCGCTGGATCTTCTACGTCAACCTGCCCCTGTGCCTGCTCGCCCTCGCGCTGGCCCGGCGGTACGTCCCCGAGGACGTACCGCCGGGCACCGACCACCGCCTCGACACGACGGGCCTGCTGCTCCTCTCCCCCGGCCTCGCCGCGCTCGTCTACGGCCTCTCCCGGGACGGCCTCACCCGGGACACCGCGATCCCCGCGGGCGCCCTGCTCGTCGTCCTGTTCGCGGCCCACGCCCTGCGCTCCCCCGCACCCCTCGTCGACCTCCGGCTGTTCCAGGACCGCGCCTTCGCCGTCTCCTCCACGCTGATGTTCCTGAACGGCCTCGCCCTGTACGGCGGGATGTTCCTGCTGCCGCTCTACTACCAGCAGGCGCGCGGCGAGAGCGTCGTCGCCGCCGGGCTGCTGCTGGCGCCACAGGGCCTGGGCAGCCTGCTGTCCCGGGCGACAGGCCCCCTCACCGACCGCGTCGGCCCCCGCCCGGTCGTCCTCACAGGCCTGCTGCTGTCGGCCCTGGGCACCCTCCCCTTCGCCCTCCACCACCCCGCGGCAGCCCTCCTTCCCCTCGCCTTCGTCGTCCGGGGCCTCGCCGTGAACGTCGGCGCCCACCAGGGCCTGAGCCCCGACCGCATCCCGCACGGCAGCACCACCGTCCGGATCGTGCAGCAGCTCGGCGGCTCCGTCGGCACCGCCGTCCTGGCCGCCGTACTGGCGCGCGGGCGGGGAGCCGCGGCCTTCCCGCACGCCTTCCTCTGGTCGACGGCCTTCACGGTGCTCGCCGCCCTCGTCGCACTCGCCCTGCCCGCTCAAGTGGCAGCCCCTGAACGCCCGTCTTAGCGTGGCCGCATGATCGAGCTCGAGGGCCTGACCAAGCGGTACGGCGAGAAGGTGGCGGTCAACAACCTGACCTTCGCCGTCAGACCGGGCATCGTCACGGGCTTCCTCGGGCCCAACGGCGCCGGCAAGTCGACGACGATGCGGATGATGCTCGGCCTCGACCGCCCCACCGCCGGTGACGTCCGGATCGACGGGCAGCACTACGACCACCTCAAAGAACCGCTGAAGTACATCGGCGCCCTGCTGGACGCCAAGGCCATGCACGGCGGGCGCAGCGCCTTCAACCACCTCCTCTGCCTCGCCCAGAGCAACGGCATCCCCCGCAGACGGGTCGCCGAGGTCCTCGACACCGTCGGCCTCACCGCGGTGGCGAGGAAGAAGGCCAAGGGGTTCTCCCTCGGTATGGGACAGCGGCTCGGCATCGCGGGCGCGCTCCTGGGCGATCCGCGGATCCTGATGTTCGACGAGCCGGTCAACGGGCTGGACCCCGAGGGCATCCACTGGATCCGCAACCTGATGAAGTCGCTCGCGGCACAGGGGCGGACCGTCTTCGTCTCCTCCCACCTCATGAGCGAGATGGCGCTGACCGCCGATCACCTCGTCGTCATCGGTCAGGGGCGGCTGCTCGCCGACACCTCCATGGCCGAGTTCATCGAGCAGAACTCGCGGTCGTACGTCCGGATCCGCTCACCCCAGCGCGAGCGGCTGCTCGACGTGCTGCACGAGGCCGGGGTCACGGTCGTGGAGAGCGGCAACGGGACGCTGGAGGTCGACGGCGGCAAGCCCGAGCACATCGGGGAGCTGGCCGCGCAGCACCAGCTCGTGCTGCACGAGCTGAGCCCTCAGCAGGCCTCCCTGGAAGAGGCGTTCATGCAGCTGACCGCGGAGTCGGTCGAGTACCACGCACACTCCGACACACCCGTCGCGGCGCCACCCCAGCAGTGGGGCGACGACTGGAAGGGGAACTGACCATGGCGGCGCTCCAGGTCGTACGGTCCGAGTGGACCAAGATCCGGTCGGTGGCCTCCACCGTGTGGACGCTCTCCCTCGCCGTGGTCGTCACCCTCGCCCTCGGCACGCTGATCGCGGCCCTGTCGAAGAACGAGTTCGACACGATGAGCCGCAACGACCAGCTCTCCTTCGACCCCACCTTCATCAGCTTCGCCGGGATGGGCCTCGGTCAGCTCGCGATGATCGTGTTCGGGGTGCTCGTGGTGTCGAACGAGTACAGCACCGGCATGATCCGCACCTCGCTGGCCGCCGTACCGCAGCGCGGCACCTTCCTGTTCAGCAAGATCGCGGTGGCCGCTGGACTCTGCCTCTTCGTCGGCCTCGTCACCAGCTTCGTCACCTTCTTCCTCGGGCAGGCGATGCTCGGCTCGCACCGGGCCGAGATCGGCGACCCGGGAGTGCTGCGCGCGGTCATCGGCGGCGGGCTCTACATGACCCTCATCGCGGTGTTCTCGATGGGCGTGGCCACGATGCTGCGCTCACCGATGCTGTCGCTGGGCATCCTGATGCCGTTCTTCTTCCTGATCTCCAACATCCTCGGCAACGTCTCGGCGACCAAGAAGATCGGCCAGTACCTGCCCGACCAGGCCGGCAGCAAGATCATGCAGGTGGTCACCCCGATCGACGACGACACTCCGTACGGTCCCTGGGGCGGGTTCGGGATCATGGTGCTGTGGGTGGTCGCGGCGGTCGCGGGAGGGTACGTCCTGCTGAAGAAGAGGGACGCATGACGCCCCGGAGCTTTGCTCGCTCTTGAGTGGAACCGTCAGCGCCCGGTTAAGCTCCTAACCCTTACGGGGGCGTGTGCCCTGCTGTCCTGAACCTTTCGATGGGTGCGGAGCATGATCGAGGCAGTCGGCCTGACCAAGCAATATGGCGACAAGACCGCTGTGTACAACCTTTCCTTCCAGGTGCGGCCCGGTGCCGTCACCGGCTTCCTGGGCCCCAACGGCTCCGGCAAGTCCACGACGATGCGGATGATCCTCGGTCTGGACAACCCCACGTCGGGACAGGTGACGATCGGCGGCTATCCGTACCGCAAGCTCCCCAACGCCCCCCGCCAGGTGGGCGCGCTGCTCGACGCCAAGGCCGTGCACGGCGGCCGGCACGCCCGCAACCATCTGCTCTGCCTCGCCCAGCTGTCCGGCATCCCGGCCCGCCGGGTGGACGAGGTGCTCGGCGTGGTCGGACTTCAGGACGTGGCCAGGAAGCGCTCCAAGGGCTTCTCCCTCGGCATGGGCCAGCGGCTCGGCATCGCCGCCGCGCTGCTCGGCGACCCCCAGGTGCTGCTGTTCGACGAGCCGGTCAACGGGCTCGACCCCGAGGGCATCCTCTGGGTGCGCAACCTGATGAAGTCCCTCGCGGCGGAGGGCCGTACGGTCTTCGTCTCCTCGCACCTCATGAGCGAGATGGCGCTGACCGCCGACCACCTGATCGTCATCGGGCGCGGACAGCTGCTGGCCGACATGAGCGTGCAGGACTTCATCGCCGCGAACTCCGCCGGCTTCGCGCGCGTACGCACCCCCGACACCGATCCGCAGCTGCGCGAGAAGCTGACGTCCGCGCTGACGGAGGCGGGCGGGCATGTGCTGCCGGAGCAGGACGGCGGGCTGCGCATCACGGGTCTGCCGCTCCCCCGCATCAGCGACATCGCCCACGACACGGACGTACGCCTGTGGGAGCTCTCCCCGCACCAGGCCTCGCTGGAAGAGGCGTACATGCGGATGACCCAGGGTGCCGTCGACTACCGCTCGACGATCGACCAGAAGGCGGGCCTTCAGCAGCCCCTCCCGCCGGGAGCCCAGCCTCCGATGCCGGTCCCGGGCCAGGGCCAGCCCGGCTGGTACGCGCCTCCGCCGCCGCAGCAGGGCGGCCAGCCGCCCGCGGGCGCGGCGCCCGTCGGCGCGTACGGCACCGGGCAGCCCCCGGCAGGCCCGTACGGCGCCCCGGGCGCGGGTCAGCCCAACCCGTACGCCCAGACGCCTCCCCAGGCCCCCCAGGCCCCGGCCCAGCCCTCCGGCCCCGCGACCCCGCCTGCGCCCCAGCAGCCCGCCCCGAGCGCCCCCGCCGCAGCCCCCGCGCCCCAGCAGCCCGTCGCCGCCCCGCCGGCCCCGCAGCCGACCCCCGCGCCCGCCGCCGACCTGACGAAGTCCGAGGACGCCCGATGAGCACGCCCCAGCCCCCGATGCCGCAGGCCGCCGCACCCGACTGGCAGGCGGCGCCCGCTCCCTCGTACGCCGCGTACACCTCGCCGATCCCGGTCGTGCGCACGCACCTCGGGCACGCGATCGCCTCGGAGTGGACGAAGATCCGCTCGGTGCGCTCGACGATGTGGACGTTGGGCGTCTTCGTGCTGCTGGTCGTCGGCATCGGCCTGCTCGCCGCCGCCGTGGTGTCGAGCAGCGCGAGCGAGGGCGATCTGGCCGGTGAGAACCCGCTGTCGTTCGGCTTCTTCGGACTGCTGCTCGGCACGATGTGCGTGATCACGCTCGGCGTGCTGACCACGGCCTCCGAGTACGGCACCGGCATGATCCGCACGACCATGACCGCGTGCCCGAGCCGTGGCCGGGTGCTGACCGCGAAGGCCATCGTCTTCTTCCTGGTCGCCTTCGTCGTCACGTTCGTGTCGGTCCTGCTGGTCGCCCTCGCCGACGTGGCCCTCCTCGACGGCACCGGCGTGAAGGACCCCTCCGGCAGCGAGTGGCTCAAGGGCACCCTCGGCATCTCGCTCTACATCGCGCTGCTCGGCCTGCTCTCGCTGATCGTCGGCTCGATCATCCGGCACTCGGCGGGCGCCATCACCATCATGATCGGCCTGGTGCTGGCCCCGCTGGTCATCGCCCTGTTCATGTTCTCGTCCTCGCTGGAGGACCTGCGCACGGCCCTGTTCGAGTACTCCATCCCGAACCAGCTGAGCGTCTTCTACTCCAACTCGCTCACCGAGACCGGCCCCTCCGGCTGGGACCCGCTGTGGATCATCGCGGGAGTGACGGCCGCCACGTTCGCCGGCGCCTACGCCCTCCTCAACCAGCGCGACGTCTAGAACCTCGGCGCGTTACGGGACCGCTGCACCCGCGAGGTGCGGCGGTCCTTCGCGTTCCAGCACGCCTTGTGCCAGTGCCGGCGCTCGTCGACGCCCGAGTGGTCCGGCCAGGCCACCACATGCGGGACACCGTCGGGGATCAACTGGTCGCAGCCCGGGCACCGGTAGGACTTGCCCTGGGCACTCGCCCCCGCAACATGGCGGATGTTCCACTCCTCGCCCTGCCAGCTCTCGGTGGACTGGAATCCGCCGTAACGTCCCGAGCTGTCGTCCCCGCCTGAGGGGTCGGCTCCTTTGGGTCGGTTGCGACGCGGGGACACAGGACACCTCACGGGGCTATACAGGAAGCATGGGCCGTGTCCAGCCTACGCGGCACGAGCCTGGGTAGGCGTAGGGGACCAACCCCCACAAGTGCCTCTTCATATCGGCCCATTCTGCAGACAATCCGAGTATCTCTTCGCCAGGCCGTGTCCTCGGCACGTGTCAGACGGTTATGCCGGGTGGGGGAGCTCCGCGTCGGAGCCAAGGAAGCAGGAAAAGCAATGCACGTTGGAAGTTTCGTGTTGGCGGCCCAGTTCCCGGGGCAGGGCCAGGGGGAGGCACTGCACCGCGCGGTCCGCTCGGCCGAGGTGGCCGAGGAGGCCGGCCTCGACTCGGTCTGGCTGGCCGAGCATCACTTCGTGCCGTACGGCACCTGTCCATCGGCGATCACCCTGGCGGCGTTACTGCTGGGCCGCACCCGTCGCCTCAGGGTCGGCACCGCGGTCAGCGTGCTGCCCACCGTCCACCCGGTCGCCCTCGGCGAGCAGGCCGCGCTGCTGCACGTCGCGTCCGGCGGACGGTTCTCGCTGGGCGTGGGGCGCGGCGGGCCGTGGGTCGACCTGGAGGTGTTCGGCTCGGGCCTGGAGGCGTACGAGACGGGGTTCCCGGAATCACTCGATCTGCTGGTGCGCTGGCTGCGCGAACCGTCGGTGGCGGCCTCCGGGGAGCGCTTCAACTTCCGTGAAGTAGCCGTCGTACCGCGGCCGTCGGAGTCCCTGTCGGAGGAGCCGGGACCCGAGGTCGTCGTCGCGTGCACCTCCCCGGCGAGTGTGCGGCTGGCCGCCGAGCGCGGACTGCCGATGCTGCTCGGGATGCATGTGGGGGACGAGGAGAAGGCCGAGATGGTCTCCCTGTGGCGCACCCACGCGCGCGCTGCGGGCCGTTCGCCGGAGGAGGTGCTGGGCGCGGCCCATGTCTCGGCCGGGGTCTGCCAGATCGCGGACCGGCGCACGGACGCGGTGGAGGCCCTGGTGAAGGCGATGCCGGGCTGGCTGCGGCAGGGCCTGGAGGCCCATGTGACGGTCGATGGCCGGCATCGCTCGATGCGCGACCCGGTGGCGTACACCGAACTGCTCTGCGGACTGCACCCAGTGGGCACTCCGCGGCTCTGCGCCGACCGGCTCGCGGCGACCAGCGAGCGGACCGGCATCTCCCGCTTCGCCCTGCTCACGGAGGGCTCGGGGGATCTGGCGGCGACGGAGGAGAACGTCCGGCGGCTGGGCGCCGAGGTGCTCCCCCACCTCGGCTGACCGTGCGTACCGCCCCCGCCGTGCTTGCCGCCCCGTACTTGAGCACCCCCCGCGTACGGAGCGGCAAGCAGGCAGCTCGCCGCTCAGCAGTCCCGGAACTCCGGTGACTGGTTGAGCAGCTGACTACGGACCGAGGTGAAACGGGCCAGTGACTCGTCCACCGAGCCGTCCAGCGGGAACACCGCCACACGGTGGCAGTTCTGGAAGGCCAGTCGTACCCCGAAGTGCCGTTGCAGCGCGCCGCGTATCGCGTCACTCGCAAGCGCACGCAGCAGCTGACCGCGTGCCTGCTCGTCCGGCGGAGGCGTCTGGTTGTCGGCGAACTGACCGCCGTCGACCTTCAGCTGGGCCACCAGGGAGCTGACCATCTCCCATGCGTAGGGCAGGGAGGTCCGGACGCAGTCGACGAATTCCGCTTCGTCGACCTCGCCTCGCTCGGCCTTCTCGAGTAGGGCCGGTGAGACGTCGAGCGACATGGGTTCTCCTCTCGCACCCCCGAACAGGTATTCAGGGGTTGCCGGACAGATAAGGGAGTTCGCGAATCTGAACACGCTGAGTGCACGCTCCGCGACCTCCCGGTTACTACGGTAAGCAACGGACGGTGACGGCACCAGGCGAACGCGTACATAGAGAGCCCTGGTTGGGCACACAATCGGCCACAAACGAACATCGCGTTTCTGGGGCGAATCGCGTGGACCCGGGCCCGTCGAGTAGCGTTGCCGACCATGCGTCTCGTCATTGCCCGGTGCTCCGTGGACTACGCGGGCCGGCTCACCGCCCACCTCCCGTCCGCCCCCCGTCTCATCCTGGTGAAGGCGGACGGCAGCGTGTCGATCCACGCGGACGACCGGGCCTACAAGCCCCTGAACTGGATGTCGCCGCCCTGCACGTTGAAGGAGGAATCGGGGGAGTTTCCCGAGGGCGCCGTGGGCGTCTGGACCGTCGTCAACAAGGGCGGCGAGAAGCTGATCATCACCATGGAGGAGATCCTCCATGACTCCTCGCACGAACTGGGTGTGGATCCCGGCCTGATCAAGGACGGCGTGGAAGCACACCTTCAGGAGCTGCTCGCCGACCGTATCGACACCCTCGGCGACGGCTATACGTTGATCCGCCGCGAGTACATGACGGCCATCGGCCCGGTCGACATCCTGTGCCGGGACGCCGAGGGCCAGACCGTCGCGGTCGAGATCAAGCGGCGCGGCGAGATCGACGGCGTGGAGCAACTCACCCGCTATCTCGAGCTGTTGAACCGCGACCCGCATCTCGCCCCGGTCCGCGGCGTCTTCGCGGCCCAGGAGATCAAGCCCCAGGCCCGCGTCCTGGCCACGGACCGCGGCATCGGCTGCACGGTCCTCGACTACAACGCCCTGCGCGGCATCGAGGACGACAAGCTGAGGCTGTTCTGACGGGTTTTTCTTCTACGCCGGTTCTCCTACGCCGGTTCCTCAACGACTGAGAGGGCCGGGTCCTGTTTCCAGGATCCGGCCCTCTTGTGTTGCCGTACCGGCGTCAGATCACCGCGCTCGACGCCGTGCCCGAGGTGCTGGGCGAACCCGCGCCGCTGCTCTCCGGGGCGCCGGCGGAGGTGCTCGCCGATGCGCTGGAGGAGGCGGGACCGCTGGCCGAGTCCGAGGTGGACGGCTCGTCCGAAGGATCCGGCGTGGGGCTCGTCGTGGGCGAGGGCGACTCGGATGTCTCGGTCGGCGTCGGTGAGCCAGTGGGATCGGTCGGCGTCGACGACGTCGGCGGCTTCGAGGTCGAGGACGGCGGCTTCGTCGTGGGCGTCTTGCTCGGCGAACTCGACGTCCCCTTCGTCCCGCTCGGGTCGTCCGAAGGCTCCGCGGTGTCCGTCGGTGTCGGGTCGTCGGACGTGCCGTAGGTGCCGTCGGGGCCGGGGTCGGTCGGCCGGCTGGTGGCCTCGCCGGTGTCGCCCTCGTCGCCGTTCTTCGGCACGTCGGCGCCCAGGCTGCCGTCGTCCAGGCCCTGGCTGGCCGACGGGTTGGGGCCGACCTTGGTGGACGGGTTGTCGTTGTCCGGGTTGGAGGTGGCACCGAGCGTCACCACCGTGCCGAGCACCGCCGCGAGCAGCGCGCCCGCGCCGGCCGCGACGAGGTTGCGCCGGGCCAGACCCTTCAGACCGCCACGGGCCTTGCGGTTGGGAACAGGGGCCGCCGGAACCCGGTTGGTGACCAGGGTCGAGTTGTCGAACGGCGACTGGAGCGGCGGGAAGGCCGCGGGGACGCCACCGGGAGGCGACTGCGACACCTCGTACCGGGCGTCGGGCACCTCTTCACCGGTGGTCGCGCCGATTCCGAGCGGGGTGCCGGAGCGGTCGGAGACCAGCGCCAGAGCCCGGCGGCCGGCCACCGTGCCGCGCTTGTCGGCGAGTGAGCCGCGCAGCCCGATGGAGGCCTCCAGCTCGGAGCGGGCCCGGTCGAGCTGATCGGCGCAGAGCGCTAGAACGCCCAACTCGTGGTGGAAGTAGGCCCGTTCTCCCCCGTCACCGGCGATCCGGGCGGCCTCGGCGCCGAACTGCAGGGTCCGCTCCCAGGCGCTCCAGTGCAGCCCCGCGGCGAACGCGGGCGCCGCCGTGCGGGCCAGCTGGACGGTGACGGGCTCCTCGTCCTCGGCGGGCGGGACGGCGGCCGGCACGAGGATGCCGAGCGCGGCGAGCACGGCGTCCGCCTCGGCGCACACCCGCTCGGGAGTGACCGACGGATGCCCGGCCCACCAGGCGTAGTGCTGGGCGGCGTCCAGGGCCTTGGCCTCGGCGTCGGTGCCGTATCCGGCGGCCTCCAGCTGGCCCTGCACCCCGGCGGCGAGCCGGTAGCGGGAGCCGACCGGGGAGACCAGCGCGCAGCCCAGCAGTTCGCCGAGGGCGGCGTCCGCGTGGGTGTCACCGACGAGGGCGGGCAGATGTGCCTGGTGCGGCACCTCGCCGCCGAGTGCCACGGCGAACCGCAGTGCGGCGCGTGCCGAGTCGCTGAGCCGGGTGGCGAGCAGGGCCGCGGGCGCGGCTCCCTCGGCGAGCGAGGGCAGCGGTACGTCGTGTCCGTCGCCGGCCTCGAAGGGCGCGTCGACCTGGGCTTCCTGGAAGACGCCGAACTCGTCGAAGGCCTCCGCGCTGGCCCGCAGTTCGTCGCGCTGCCGGAGCAGGGCGCCGGCCTGGACGAAGCGCAGCGGCAGACCCTCGGACTCGAACCAGAGGTCGCCGGCCCAGTTGGCTTCTTCCTCGGTGAGGACCCGGCCGACACCTCGCTCCAGGAGCTCGACGCCGCCGGCCCGGTCCAGGCCGCTGAGGAAGACCTCCTCGATGGCCGAGTCGGCGGACGGCGCGGGCACGTCCGGTGTCGTGGCGACCAGGAAGGCGCACTCGGGAGTGGCGTCCAGGAGTTCGTCGAGCGCGGCACCGCCGAACTCGACGTCGTCCAGGACGACGACCGCGCCGATCTCCCGGACGTACCCGAGCAGCTCGTCCCGTGCGGGCCGGTGCAGGGGGGCGTCGAAGACGGCGTAGAAGAGGTCGTACAGCAGGTCGTCGGCCGTGCGGTGGAAGCCGGTGAGCCGGACCACGCCGTCGGGGGCGAGGTCCGAGCAGTCCTCGGCGAGGAGGTCGAGCAGGCTGGTGCGACCGGAGCCGGCGGGGCCGGTGAGACGTACGGAACGGCCGCGGGCGAGCAGGCGTACCAGTCGTTCCCGCTCGTCCTGGCGGGCCAGGAGGTGCAGCGTGGGCCGGTTGAGGCCGGCCGGGACGGGCGGCTTGGCCGCGCGGTCCACCTCGGCACGTTCGGTGGCGCTGAGCTTCCGCGGCCGCGAGGGCCGCTCGCCGGGCGGGCAGACTTCTATCTCGCTGCCGTCGACGGGGTTGACGGTGAGCAGGTAGTCGCCGGACACCAGCTGCACCGTGCGGGCCAGGGCGGGTGTGCTCTGGCCGAAGTCGGGTGTGAGGGGGTCCCTGGGCGGGCGCTGGCGCGGCGAATCGCCGTCACCGTCATGGCCGTACTCCTCGGGTCCCCGGTTGTTCGGGTCCATAGGTTCAAGCCCCCCAAAAGCGTCGTGTGCCGAGCCCCTCCCGGCCTTGCTGCACACCGCGCTGTCGCTTCTGGTCCGGGCCCGCTCATTCAGGGATGTTCACTCAGCGGGCGACCGAACCCTAAACCTTCGCACAGTATCTACGACAGCCCGGGGTACCGCGCCGTCCGAGACGTCACAGTCTCGTGAGGATTGTGCGCGACGTGCATTTCACAGCCACAGCACCCGGCCCTCACACCGCATTCACACAAGGGGTCACACCCTGGGTAGCGACTCCACCCCGATGCCGCCCTCGATCGCCAGGATCCGGTGCAGCCGGGTGGCCACCAGCAGGCGCTGCATCTGCGGCGGTACGTCGCGCAGCACCAGGCGTCGGCCGCAGCGGCCGGCCCTGCGGTGGGCCCCCATGATCACCCCGAGTCCGGTGGCGTCCCAGGAGTCGAGCTCGGACAGATCCAGCACCAGATCGCCGACTCCGTCGTCGACGGCCGTGTGCAGGACCGTACGGGCGTCCGCCGCGCTGCGGACGTCGAGGCGGCCCCCGACGACCAGCTCGGCGTGGTCGCCCCTGATGAACATATGCGCTCCCCGTGGTGCGTCTCGTGCTCCGCGAATGTGATGTCCGGTGATGCAACGTCTGACTGAGTTGGACGGTCAGAGGTTGCCGTCTGTAAGCGAACCGATACCGAATTCACCCCCGGGAGTGATGCCTCAGGGGCCTGTGCGGTTTCAGTGCTTGTAGAAGCCCTGCCCGCTCTTGCGCCCGATGTCACCGGCGTCAACCATCCGGCGCATCAGCTCCGGTGGGGCGAACTTCTCGTCCTGGGTCTCGGTGTAGATGTTGCTCGTGGCATGCAGCAGGATGTCGACGCCGGTGAGGTCGGCCGTGGCGAGCGGGCCCATGGCGTGGCCGAAGCCCAGCTTGCAGGCGAGGTCGATGTCCTCGGCGGTGGCGACGCCCGACTCGTAGAGCTTGGTCGCCTCGACGACGAGGGCGGAGATGAGCCGGGTGGTCACGAAGCCGGCGACGTCCCGGTTGACGACGATGCAGGTCTTGCCGACGGACTCGGCGAACTCCCGTGCGGTGGCGAGGGTTTCGTCGCTCGTCTTGTAGCCGCGGACGAGCTCGACGAGCTGCATCATCGGCACCGGCGAGAAGAAGTGCACTCCGACGACCCGCTCGGGGCGCTCGGTGGCCGCCGCGATCTTGGTGATCGGGATGGCGGAGGTGTTGGAGGCGAGCACGGCGTCTTCGCGCACGATCTTGTCGAGGGCACGGAAGATCTCGTGCTTGACCTCGAGCTTCTCGAAGACGGCCTCGACGACGATGTCGGCGTCCGCGGCCGCGTCCAGGTCGGTGGTGGCGGTGATCCGGCCGAGGGCGGCGTCGGCGTCGTGCGCCTCCAGCTTGCCCTTGCTCACGAACTTGTCGTACGAGGCCTTGATGCCGTCGGTGCCACGCTTGAGCGCCTCGTCGGTGACGTCCCGCAGGACGACGTCCCAGCCCGCCTGAGCGGAGACCTGGGCGATCCCGGAACCCATCAAGCCGGCGCCGATGACGGCAAGCTTCCGTGCCACTGTGCGACTCCCCTTTGAACGCCTTACATGCTGTTTACGACTGCCTCTTCGGCGGACCTTAGCGGGCGTGAGGTGCTGTGTGACCGGTTAGTAATGCGCGTCACGTCTCATCTGACGGACATCACACCGGCACGGCTCATCCGTGGTCTCGTACGGCGTAGTTGAGCACGTTCTCGCTCAACAGCTCCTCGATGTCGTCGAGAAGCGCCAGCACCTCTCGTGACACTTCGTCCGGATTGCGCCCGGCGACCATCTCACGTCCGATGTGGACGAACACCTCCGAGTGGACCCAGCAGATCTGACCGGCGATCAGCCCCGGCAGCGGGTCCGCGTCGACGGCGCCGGTCGCCTCCCGGAGGGTCGCTTCGAGGTGGTCGTGGATCTCCTGCTGCAGACTCCACAGCCGGGAACGGAGCGGCGGCGCCTCGTGGATGCAGCGCATGAAACGGTCGTAGCCCGCCATGAGGCCGACCCGGGGCGAGACCGCCTCCACCTCCGCGCGCAGCTCGCGCAGCACGGCCCGCGCGGCCGACTCCCCCACGTCCCGGCCGCGCACCCAGCGGGAGAGCTGTTCGACGACACCGGAGGAGCGGTCGAAGAAGAGGTCCTCCTTCGCCGGGAAGTAGTTGTAGACGGTGTTCACGGAGACATCGGCGGCCTCCGCCACCTCCGCGATGGTCACGGTCACGAACCCGTGCTCCAGGAACAGCCCGGTGGCGATGTCCGAGATCCGCTGTCTCGTCTCGCGCTTCTTCCGCTCCCTGAGCCCTTCAGCCATGGTCCACATCCTAGCTTCGCTGGGCTCTCTGAAACTTTGGGGTCATTGCAAAATTTAAGAGACTCTGTTTTTCTGTGGCCATGACCGTCATCAGTACCGCGGGCCTGGCCCGCACCTTCCAGACGAAACTCGGCCCGGTGGAGGCCGTGCGCGGCATCGACCTGAGGGTCCGCGAGGGCGAGATCCTCGGCTTTCTCGGCCCGAACGGCGCCGGGAAGACCACCACCCTGCGGATGCTCACGACCCTGTTGAAACCCACCGGCGGCGCCGCCACCGTCGCCGGCCACGACCTCGCCACCGACCCCGCCGGGGTACGGAGGGCCTGCGGCTATGTGGCCCAGTCGGGAGGGGTCGACCCGCAGATCACCGTGCGGGAGGAACTGGTCACCCAGGGCCGCCTCTACCGCCTGACGAAGACCCAGGCAGCCGGGCGGGCCGAGGAGTTGGCCCGGGATCTGGACCTGACCGAGCTGCTCGACCGCAAGTGCGGGGCGCTGTCGGGCGGTCAGCGCCGGCGGCTGGACATCGCGATGGCCCTCACCCATCGCCCGAAGGTGCTGTTCCTCGACGAGCCCACCACCGGCCTCGACCCCGGCAGCCGGGCCGACCTGTGGGACCTGGTCCGCCGTCTGCGCGACGAGCACGGCACGACGGTGTTCCTGACCACCCACTACCTGGACGAGGCCGACGCCCTCGCCGACCGTCTGGTCGTCGTCGACAAGGGCGTGGTCGTCGCGGAAGGCACCCCGACCGCGCTCAAGCTGGAGTACGGCGGCTCGATCGACGCCTCGCTCCAGGACACCTTCCTCGCCATCACCGGCCGCAGCGCCACACCGGCCGACGCCGCCTCCGTAGCCGTATAGGAATCCCCCGACGATGCTTCTCCACGACACCGCGCTGATCTACGGCCGCTATCTCCGCCAGTCCCTGCGCTCCCGCTTCGCCCTGCTCTTCGGCGTGCTGATGCCGCTGCTCTATCTCCTCTTCTTCGGTCCGCTGCTCACCGATCTCCCGCTGGGCGGGGCGGGCAGCTCGTGGCAGATGCTCGTGCCCGGGCTGTTGCTCCAACTCGGCCTGTTCGGAGCCTCGTTCGCGGGGTTCACGATCATCGTCGAGAAGAGCCAGGGGGTGGTGGAGCGGATGCGGGTGACGCCGGTCAGCCGGCTGGCGCTGCTGCTCGGGCGGGTGCTGCGCGACGCCACCGTCTTCGTCCTCCAGGCGGTGCTGCTCGTGCTGGCCGCGCTGGCGATGGGTCTGCGGGCCCCGCTGCCCGGCATCCTGATCGGCTTCGCGTTCGTCGCGCTGCTGACGGTGTCGCTGGCCTCGCTTTCGTACGCGCTGGCCATGAAGCTGCACACCCCGGGGGAGTTCGGTCCGGCGGTCAACGCCCTGACGATGCCGATGATGCTCCTGTCCGGTCTGATGCTCCCGATGACCCTGGGCCCGTCCTGGCTGGACGTCCTCTCGCACTTCGTGCCGTTCCGCTATCTGGTGGACGCGGTCAGGGACGCGTACGTCGGCTCGTACGCCTCGGCGCACATGGCGTACGGCGTGCTGGTCGCCCTCGCCCTCACGGCACTCGCCGTGACGGTGGGCACACGCGTGTTCCGAACGGCCGGGGCGTAACTACGCTGGCCCCATGGTCAATCTGACGCGCATCTACACCAGGACCGGCGACCAGGGCACCACCGCCCTCGGCGACATGAGCCGGGTCGCCAAGACCGATCTGCGGATCTCCGCGTACGCCGACGCCAACGAGGCGAACGCGGTGATCGGCACGGCGATCGCGCTGGGAGGACTCGACGAGGAGATCGCCAAGGTCCTCACCCGTGTGCAGAACGACCTGTTCGACGTGGGTGCGGACCTGTCGACGCCGGTCGTGGAGAACCCGGAGTTCCCGCCACTGCGGGTCGAGCAGTTCTACGTCGACAAGCTGGAGGCGGACTGCGACCACTTCAACGAGCGGCTGGAGAAGCTCCGCTCCTTCATCCTGCCCGGCGGCACGCCGGGTGCGGCCCTGCTGCACCAGGCGTGCACGGTCGTACGACGTGCCGAGCGCTCCACGTGGGCTGCGCTGGAGGTCCACGGCGAGCTCATGAACCCGCTGACCGCGACCTACCTGAACCGCCTGTCCGACCTGCTGTTCATCCTGGCCAGGTCGGCGAACACGGAGACCGGGGACGTGCTGTGGGTGCCGGGTGGGGAGCGTTAACGCTCGCGCTTGGGGAACAGGGTGTAACTGGCGGCGATGATCACGTTGATGCCGATCAGCCACACCATGCGCTGCTGCCAGGCCCGTAGCGAGTCGGTCCCGCCCTCGCCGCCGACGTACCAGATCGCGGCCTGGAGCAGGGTCATGGCGACGACCGCGGCGAGGATCCAGCGGCCCGCGACCTTCCATTCGTGGACGGCGCGGGCCGTTCCGTACTTCGGCGGCCGTACCGGCGGCGGGCCGCCCGCGAAGCGGTGGGCGAAGCGGGCGTCGGCCCATCGCATGGTGGAGTGGCCGAGGCCCACGGTGAAGCCGATGTAGACGGCGGCCAGGCCGTGCTTCCAGTCGGGCTCGGCGCCGCCGCGCAGGTCGACCGCGGTGACGACGAACAGCACGAGCTCCAGCAGCGGCTCGCACAGCAGCAGGGCCAGCCCCACCCGAGGCATCCCGAAGACGTACCTGAAGGCCAGTCCCGCGGCCAGCAGCACCCAGAACGCCACCTCACAGGCGACGATCAGTCCGACGATCACGGTCCGCTCCCTTCACTCACCCTTCCAGGCTCCCGGCGCGCACCGCCGCTTTCGTCGTCGCCGCTGACGAAGTCGCCGTACATCGAAAGATGCAGTCCAGGACCGTCCCCGGGGATCAGGCGGACGCCGCGCGGGCCGTGTTTCATGGGGACATGGCCGTACGACTCCCCCGCCCGCACCGCTTCGACGTGTACATCGCGGCCGGCGGGCTGCTCGGCGGGCTGCTGCTCGTCCTCGCGGGCCTGGGCACCCGGCGGTCCGACGACCCGATCACTCTCTTCGACGGCCCCTGGCCGGTGCTGGTGCCGCTCACCGTGCTGGCGGGCTGCGAGCTGCTGCGCCGCACGGCACCCCGCGTGGCCCTGCTGACCGGCACGGTCGCGATCTGCGCGGACCTGCTGACCCAGGGCAGCATCGCGTCGGTGCTGATGTTCACGGACGTCGTCTATGCGGCCGTCCTGTACGGCCCGCTCGCCTCGGCCCGGCGCATCCAGTGGATCACCGGTCTGCTCACGGTGGCCGGGACGCTGGTGCCGTTCGCGGTGTGGCGGGTGCCGGAGGCGCTGCTGATCGGCGTCGTCGTCGGTGTCGTGGCCTACGGGCCCGCCGCGACCGGCTGGATCGTCCGCAACCACCGCGACGCCGCCGAGGCCGCGCGCCTGCGCGCCGAACAGACCGCTCTGCTCGCCGAGATGGACCGCACCCAGGCCGTCGTCGCAGAACGCGCCCGGATGGCACGGGAGTTGCACGACATGGTCGCCAACCATCTGTCGGCGATCGCGATCCACTCCACGGCCGCGCTGTCGCTGGACGATCCGGAGACGTCCCGGCAGGCCCTCGGCGTCATCCGCGAGAACAGCGTCAAGGGACTTGAGGAGATGCGCCGGCTGATCGGCATCCTGCGGGACGGCGACAGTGAACCCAGCGCGGTCCCGACCCTCGACGGCCTCTCCGTCCTGGTCGACGACGCCCGCGCCAACGGCCTCGACGTCACGCTGGAGGCCGAGCACGGCACGACCCTGCCGGCGCCCGTCGAGCTCGCCGCCTACCGGATCGTCCAGGAATCCCTCACCAACGCCCTCAAGCACGCGTGCCCCGGCCGGGTCACCGTGCTTCTGCGCCAGGCGGACGGTTCCCTCGCCATCGCCGTGACCAGCCCGTACGGCGACCGCGACGGGCCGAGCGCGCCCGGTTCCGGCGCCGGTCTGGTGGGTATGCGGGAGCGGGCGGCACTGCTCGGCGGCACCTTCGAGTCCGGCCCCGAGAGCTCGGCGAACGGCAAGATCTGGGCCGTTCGCGCCACCCTGCCCGTCGCCGACGTCACTGAAGGAGATCCCGCATGATCCGCGTGCTCGTCGCCGAGGACCAGTCCGCCGTCCGCGCCGGACTGGTCCTCATCCTGCGCAGCGCGCCCGACATCGAGGTGGTCGGCGAGGCCGCGGACGGCGAACAGGCGGTTGCGCTGGCCCGGGAACTGCGGCCCGACCTGGTGCTGATGGACGTACAGATGCCGCGTCTGGACGGGGTGTCGGCGACCCGGAAGGTCACGGAGGAGGGGCTCGCGGACGTCCTCGTGCTGACCACCTTCGACCTCGACGAGTATGTGTTCGGGGCGCTCAGGGCCGGGGCGTCCGGGTTCCTGCTGAAGAACACGGAGGCGAGGGACCTCGTGGAGGCGGTCCGAACGGTGGCGCGCGGCGAGGGGATCGTCGCTCCGGCCGTCACCCGCCGGCTGATCTCCGAGTTCGCCGCCAAGCCCGTACGGCAGCCGAGCGTCGACCCGGCGGTCCTGGACACCCTCACCCGCCGGGAACGCGAGGTGCTGTCCTGCCTGGGCGAGGGCCTGTCCAACGCGGACATCGCGACCCGTCTCGACATGGCGGAGGCGACGGTGAAGACGCACGTCAGCCGAGTGCTGGGGAAGCTGGAGCTGCGCAGCCGCGTGCAAGCCGCGGTGCTGGCGCAGGAGTTGCGTGTCTGAGCGATCGCATACCGAGTGGTCCAGACCTATTGACCCGTGGTCCAGACCTTTCTATTCTCGCCGCACCGTGGGCGTGAAGGCTCAGTTGCGCCCCCAACACCCCTCAAGGAGGCGCGGCATGCGCTTCAGACACAGAGTGGCGGCAGGGATAGCGACCCTGGTGCTCCCCTTCGCCGGCCTCGTCGGCCTCGCGAGCCCCGCCCAGGCCGCGACATCCGCGACCGCCACCTACGCCAAGCCGCAGGACTGGGGCACCGGTTTCGAAGGCAAGTGGACCGTCAAGAACACCGGCGACACCGCCCTCAGCTCCTGGACCGTCGAGTGGGACTTCCCCTCCGGCACGTCCGTCACCTCCGCCTGGGACGCCGACGTCACCTCCTCCGGCACCCACTGGACCGCCAAGAACAAGTCCTGGAACGGCACCCTCGCCCCTGGCGCCTCCATCTCCTTCGGCTTCAACGGCGCCGGGTCCGGCTCCCCCGCCAACTGCAAGCTCAACGGCGGCAGCTGTGACGGCGGCACCACGACCCCCGGTGACAGCGCGCCAAGCGCCCCCGGCACTCCCACCGCCTCGGACATCACCAACACCTCGGTGAAGCTCTCCTGGAGCGCCGCCACCGACGACAAGGGCGTCAAGAACTACGACGTCCTGCGCGACGGCACCAAGGTCGCCACCGTGACGACGACGTCGTACACCAACACCGGCCTGACCGCCGGCACCGCCTACTCCTACACGGTCCAGGCCCGCGACACCGCCGACCAGACCGGCCCGGTCAGCGGCGCGGTCGCCGTCACCACCACCGGCGGCACCACCGAGCCGCCGCCCACCGGCGACAAGGTCAAGCTCGGCTACTTCACCGAGTGGGGCGTCTACGGCCGCAACTACCACGTCAAGAACCTGGTCAGCTCGGGCTCCGCGTCGAAGATCACGCACATCAACTACGCGTTCGGCAACGTCAAGAACGGTCAGTGCACCGTCGACGACACCTACGCCGCCTACGACAAGGCCTACACCGCCGACCAGTCCGTCAGCGGCACCGCCGACACCTGGGACCAGCCGCTGCGCGGCAACTTCAACCAGCTGCGCCAGCTCAAGGCCAAGTACCCGCACATCAAGGTGCTGTACTCCTTCGGCGGCTGGACCTACTCCGGCGGCTTCGCCCAGGCCGCGGCCAACCCGGCCGCGTTCGCCAAGTCCTGCAAGGCGGTCGTCGAGGACCCCCGCTGGGCCGATGTCTTCGACGGCATCGACATCGACTGGGAGTACCCGAACGCCTGCGGACTGACCTGTGACACCTCGGGCGCCGCGGCCTTCAAGAACCTGATGCAGGCCCTGCGCACCGAGTTCGGCTCGAACTACCTGGTCACCGCGGCCATCACGGCCGACGGCTCCTCCGGCGGCAAGATCGACGCAGCCGACTACGGCGGCGCCTCGGCCTCCGTCGACTGGTACAACGTGATGACGTACGACTACTTCGGCGCCTTCAACGCGCAGGGCCCGACCGCCCCGCACTCGCCGCTGACCTCGTACTCCGGCATCCCGCAGGCGGGCTTCAACTCCGCCGACGCGATCGCCAAGCTGAAGTCGAAGGGCGTGGCCTCGAAGAAGCTGCTGCTCGGCATCGGCTTCTACGGCCGCGGCTGGACCGGTGTCACCCAGGCCGCCCCCGGGGGCACGGCGACCGGCGCGGCCCCGGGCACCTACGAGGCAGGCATCGAGGACTACAAGGTCCTCAAGACGTCCTGCCCGGCCACCGGCACCATCGCGGGCACGGCATACGCCTACTGCGGCAACAACTGGTGGTCGTACGACACCCCCGCCACCATCGGCACCAAGATGACCTGGGCCAAGAACCAGGGCCTCGGCGGGGCGTTCTTCTGGGAGTTCAGCGGCGACACCGGCAACGGTGAGCTGGTGAGCGCCATCAACAGCGGGCTGTCGTAAGCGGGTTACGACCGTCAGTAGGACCTAGGCGACATTGACGCGCTGACCGGGCGGGGCTGCTTCCAGCCACGCGAGGAAACCGGTCAGCGCGTCTTCGCTCATGGCGAGTTCAAGCCGCGTGCCCCGGTGCAGACAGGTCAGGATGACGGCGTCGGAGAGCAGCGCCAGCTCCTCCTCGCCCTCGGGCAGCCGACGCCCGGCGACCTCGATCGCGGCGCGCTCCAGGACGCGGCGCGGGCGGTAGGCGTAGGAGAAGACGCGGTACCACTCGATGCGGTCGCCGTTGTAGCGGGCGACGCCGTAGCTCCAGCCCTTGCCGTTGGTATCGGGTTTCTCCGGGACGTCCCAGCGCAGCGAACAGTCGAAGGTGCCGCCGGAGCGCTGGATGAGTCTGCGACGAAGGCCGAAGACGAACAGTCCCAGCACCACAAGTGCCACGACGATTCCGCACACAGTCAGAGCGAGGACCATCGACACCGACCTCCTCGTCTACTCGGTAACGGAATGGAAAAAACATCCACATTTGCCTCAGCCGCGACCAGGGCCGGATTGCTCCGGTCCCAGCCGCGGCTGAGTGACGTCATACGGTCTCGCGCAGGCTAGCGCGTCGCCGCCGCACGGATTCGTACGTCCGCGCGGCGCTCGGCGGCGGCGTCACCCTCCGCCTTCGCACGCTCCAGCTCGCGCTCCGCGCGCTGGACGTCGATCTCGTCCGACAGCTCGGCGATCTCGGCCAGCAGCGACAGCTTGTTGTCCGCGAACGAGATGAAACCGCCGTGCACCGCGGCGACGACCGTTCCACCATCACTCGTACGGATGGTCACCGGGCCCGACTCCAGCACACCGAGCAGCGGCTGGTGACCGGGCATGACGCCGATGTCGCCGGACGTGGTGCGCGCGACGACCAGGGTGGCCTCGCCGGACCAGACCTCTCGGTCGGCCGCGACCAGCGCGACGTGCAGCTCAGCAGCCAAGGTGGCTCCTCGGGTCACCACCCGGCTGTTCGGCCGGGTGTTGGTTACAAGTCTAGTAGGCGTGAAAGAGGGGGCGGGACGTGCCCCGCCCCCTCAGTCGAACTCAGAGCTCAGGACTCTTCAGGTCCGAGTTCAGGAGACGCCGAGCTCCTTGGCGTTGGCCTTGAGGTCCTCAATGCCACCGCAGAGGAAGAACGCCTGCTCCGGGAAGTGGTCGTACTCGCCGTCGATGATCGCGTTGAACGCGGTGATCGACTCCTCCAGCGGGACGTCCGACCCGTCGACGCCGGTGAACTGCTTGGCGACGTGGGTGTTCTGGGACAGGAAGCGCTCCACGCGACGGGCACGGTGGACGACGAGCTTGTCCTCTTCGCCCAGCTCGTCGATACCGAGGATCGCGATGATGTCCTGGAGGTCCTTGTACTTCTGCAGGACACCCTTGACACGCATGGCCGTGTTGTAGTGGTCCGCCGCGATGTAGCGGGGGTCCAGGATCCGGGACGTGGAGTCCAGCGGGTCCACGGCCGGGTAGATGCCCTTCTCGGAGATCGGACGGGAGAGAACCGTCGTCGCGTCGAGGTGGGCGAAGGTGGTGGCCGGGGCCGGGTCGGTCAGGTCGTCCGCGGGGACGTAGATCGCCTGCATCGAGGTGATCGAGTGACCACGGGTCGAGGTGATGCGCTCCTGGAGGAGACCCATCTCGTCGGCCAGGTTCGGCTGGTAACCCACCGCGGAGGGCATACGGCCGAGCAGGGTCGAGACCTCGGAACCGGCCTGCGTGAAGCGGAAGATGTTGTCGATGAAGAACAGCACGTCCTGCTTCTGCACATCGCGGAAGTACTCCGCCATGGTCAGACCGGCAAGGGCCACGCGCAGACGGGTGCCCGGCGGCTCGTCCATCTGACCGAAGACCAGGGCGGTCTTGTCGATGACGCCCGACTCCGCCATCTCCTCGATGAGGTCGTTGCCCTCACGAGTGCGCTCACCGACACCGGCGAACACGGAGACACCGTCGTGGTTGTTGGCGACGCGGTAGATCATCTCCTGGATGAGCACCGTCTTGCCGACGCCGGCACCACCGAACAGACCGATCTTTCCACCCTTGACGTACGGGGTGAGAAGGTCGATGACCTTGACGCCGGTCTCGAACATCTCGGTCTTCGACTCGAGCTCGTCGAAGTTCGGAGCCTTGCGGTGGATGCCCCAGCGCTCGCCGTCGTACTGCTCGTCGGTGTTCAGTACCTCGCCGAGGGTGTTGAACACCTTGCCCTTGGTGAAGTCGCCGACCGGCACGGTGATGGAGGCACCCGTGTCGGTGACCGAGGCCTGGCGGACCAGACCGTCGGTGGGCTGCATCGAGATGGTGCGGACCAGGCCGTCACCCAGGTGCTGGGCGACCTCCAGGGTCAGCGTCTTCTTCGCGCCGTCGAGGGCCGGGTCGGCCACCTCGACGTGCAGAGCGTTGTAGATCTCCGGCATCGCGTCGACGGGGAATTCCACGTCGACGACCGGGCCGATGACCCGGGCGACGCGGCCCGTGGCAGCGGCCGTCTCAACTGTCGTCGTCATTACCTGTCACTCCCCGCGGTCGCGTCGGCCAAGGCTGCGGAGCCACCGACGATCTCGCTGATTTCCTGGGTGATTTCGGCCTGGCGGGCCGCGTTGGCAAGACGGGAGAGAGTGGTGATCAGCTCTCCCGCGTTGTCTGTGGCCGACTTCATCGCGCGCCGCGTGGCGGCGTGCTTCGAAGCGGCCGACTGGAGCAGCGCGTTGTAGATACGGCTCTCCACGTAGCGCGGCAGAAGGGCGTCGAGGACGTCCTCCGCCGAGGGCTCGAAGTCGTACAGCGGAAGGATCTCGCCCTTGGGCGTGGCCTCCGCGGCGACCTCTTCGAGGCTGAGCGGCAGCAGACGGTCGTCGAGCGCCGTCTGCGTCATCATCGAGACGAACTCGGTGAAGACGATGTGGAGTTCATCCACGCCACCCTCGGCCGTGTCCTTCTCGATGGCCTCGATCAGCGGACCCGCGACCTTCTTCGCGTCCGCGTACGTGGGCTCGTCGGTGAAGCCCGACCACGACTCCGCGACCTTGCGCTCGCGGAAGTTGTAGTGAGCCAGACCGCGGCGGCCGACGATGTACGTGTCGACCTCCTTGCCCTCGGCCTCGAGGCGCTCGGTCAGCTTCTCCGCCACCTTGATGGCGTTGGAGTTGAAGGCGCCTGCGAGACCACGGTCGCTCGTGAGGAGCAGCACCGCGGACCGCACGACCGTCTCGGCCTGCGTGGTCAGCGGGTGCTTCGTGTTCGAGCCGGTTCCGACCGCCGTGACCGCGCGGGTGAGCTCGGTCGCGTACGGCGTGGAGGCCGCCACCTTGCGCTGCGCCTTGACGACACGCGAGGCGGCGATCATCTCCATCGCCTTCGTGATCTTCTTGGTCGCGGTGACGGATCGGATGCGACGCTTGTAGACCCGGAGCTGGGCTCCCATGAGTCAGGTCCCTTCCGTCGTCACTTGGCCGCGGCGGCCGGCGCGTCTTCGCCGAGAAGCTTGCCGTCCGAGGTCTCGAACTGCTTCTTGAACTCCGCGATGCCGTCGGCGATGGCGGTGAGCGTGTCGTCCGACATCTTGCCGCCCTCCTTGATGGAGGTCATGAGGCCCTGCTCCTTGCGGTGCAGGTACTCCAGGAGCTCCTTCTCGAAGCGGCGGATGTCGGCGACCGGGACGTCGTCCATCTTGCCGGTGGTACCGGCCCACACGGAGACGACCTGGTCCTCGGTCGGCATCGGCTGGTACTGAGCCTGCTTGAGCAGCTCGACCAGACGCTGACCGCGCTCCAGCTGCGACTTCGACGCGGCGTCCAGGTCGGAACCGAAGGCGGCGAACGCCTCCAGCTCGCGGTACTGGGCGAGGTCGAGGCGGAGACGGCCCGAAACCTGCTTCATCGCCTTGTGCTGCGCGGAACCACCGACTCGGGAGACGGAGATACCGACGTTCAGCGCGGGGCGCTGACCGGCGTTGAACAGGTCCGACTCCAGGAAGCACTGGCCGTCGGTGATGGAGATGACGTTGGTCGGGATGAACGCCGAGACGTCGTTGGCCTTCGTCTCGACGATCGGCAGACCGGTCATCGAGCCCGCACCCAGCTCGTCGGAGAGCTTCGCGCAGCGCTCCAGCAGACGGGAGTGCAGGTAGAAGACGTCACCCGGGTAGGCCTCGCGCCCCGGCGGGCGGCGCAGCAGCAGGGACACGGCGCGGTAGGCGTCGGCCTGCTTCGAGAGGTCGTCGAAGATGATGAGGACGTGCTTGCCCTCGTACATCCACTGCTGACCGATGGCCGAACCGGTGTACGGCGCCAGGTACTTGAAGCCGGCCGGGTCGGACGCCGGGGCGGCGACGATGGTCGTGTACTCCAGCGCGCCGGCCTCGTCGAGGGCGCCACGCACGGAGGCGATGGTCGAGCCCTTCTGGCCGATGGCGACGTAGACGCAGCGGACCTGCTTCTTCGGGTCACCGGAGCGCCAGTTGTCACGCTGGTTGATGATCGTGTCGACGGCCAGGGCGGTCTTGCCGGTCTGACGGTCACCGATGACCAGCTGACGCTGGCCACGGCCGATCGGGGTCATCGCGTCGACGGCCTTGTAGCCGGTCTCCATCGGCTCGTGCACCGACTTACGGGCCATGACGCCCGGAGCCTGCAGCTCAAGGGCGCGACGACCGCTGGTCTCGATCTCGCCGAGGCCGTCGATCGGGTTGCCGAGGGGGTCGACGACACGGCCGAGGTAACCCTCGCCCACGGCGACGGACAGGACCTCGCCGGTGCGGGTGACCGGCTGCCCCTCCTCGACGCCGCTGAACTCGCCGAGGATGACGGTACCGATCTCGCGCTCTTCCAGGTTGAGCGCGAGGCCGAGGGTGCCGTCCTCGAACTTCAGCAGTTCGTTGGCCATGGCCGAGGGAAGACCCTCGACCTTCGCGATGCCGTCGCCGGCAAGGGTGACCGTACCGACCTCCTCGCGCGAGGCCGCGTCCGGCTTGTACGACTGGACGAAGTTCTCCAGCGCGTCCCGGATCTCCTCCGGCCGGATCGTGAGCTCCGCCATCTGGGTTCCCTGCTCTCCTTGTTGGGCCCGAAGTTTCAACTTGGGGGTCTGGGGGCGACCCCCAGGAATCCTCTGCACGGCCCAACCGGGCCGTCTGTACGTACTGCTTATGAAGTTGCTGCTCAGCCCGCCAGGCGGCGGCCGGCGTCCTCGATGCGGTCCGCGAGGGAGCCGTTGATGACCTCGTCGCCGACCTGCACCCGGATCCCGCCGAGGACCTCGGGGTCCACGTCGATGTTGAGGTGCATCGTGTGGCCGTAGAGCTTCGCGAGAGCGGCGCCCAGGCGCTGCTTCTGCGTGTCGCTCAGCGGCACCGCCGAGGTGACGACGGCGACCAGCCGGTCCCGGCGCTCGGCGGCGAGCTTGGACAGGGACTCCAGTCCCGACTCCAGGCTACGTCCCCGCGGCGCGGTGACGAGACGCGTCACCAGACGCTCGGTGGTCGCATGGGCACGGCCGCCGAGCAGGCTGCGCAGCAGCTCGCTCTTGGCCGGCGCCGTCGCGGCGCGGTCGGTCAGCGCGGCGCGCAGCTCGGTGTTCGAAGAGACGATCCGGCCGAACCGGAACAGTTCGTCCTCGACGTCGTCGAGCGCGCCCGTCTGCTGCGCGGCGGTGAGGTCGGCGATGTTCGCCAGCTCCTCCAGGGCGTCCGCGAGGTCACGCGACTGCGACCAGCGGGAGCGCACCATGCCGGACACCAGATCGGCGGCCTCGCCGCCCACCTGGCCACCGAGGAGACGCTGGGCCAGTTCGGCCTTGCCCTCGCCGGCCTGCGCCGGGTCGGTGAGGACCCGACGCAGCGACACCTCGCGGTCGAGCAGCGCGGTGACGGCGGCCAGCTCCCCGGCGAGCGTGCCGACGTTCACGGACGTGTTGTCCGTCAGCGCGTCGAGACGCTCACGTGCGGCTGCCAGGGCCTCGCGGCTCGCTCCGTTCATCGCGCAGCCTCGGCCTTCTCCTCGAGCTCGTCGAGGAAGCGGTCGATCACGCGGCTCTGTCGGGCGTGGTCCTCGAGGGACTCACCGACGAGCTTGCCGGCCAGGTCGGTGGCGAGCTTGCCGACGTCCTGGCGCAGCGCGGAGGACGCGGCCTTGCGGTCGGCCTCGATCTGCGCATGACCGGCGGCGACGATCTCCTCGCGCTGCCGCTGGCCTTCCGCGCGCATCTCGGCGATGAGCGTGGCGCCCTGCTCCTGTGCCTCCTGGCGGAGACGCGCGGCCTCGTGACGGGCCTCCTGGAGCTGAGCCTTGTACTGCTCAAGGACGCTCTGGGCCTCGACCTGAGCCGCCTCGGCCTTCTCGATTCCGCCTTCGATCGCCTCGCGGCGCTCCTC
Organism: Streptomyces sp. NBC_00019; assembly: GCF_045041015.1. Taxonomy (NCBI): domain Bacteria; kingdom Bacillati; phylum Actinomycetota; class Actinomycetes; order Kitasatosporales; family Streptomycetaceae; genus Streptomyces; species Streptomyces sp. NBC_00019. Next base: position 7,111,493 of record NZ_CP108302.1, on the reverse strand, counting down.
CAGAACCTTGTTGATGTTCGGAAGCAGCTTCTTCCAGAAGAAGAAGAACACGATGGCGAAGGCGATGGTGCCGACGAGCAGCTCGGGGCCCGGAGGAATGAGCGGGCTCTGCTCTTCCTCGGCCGCCAGCTGTACCCAATTGGCGATCACATCAGTGCCTTTCGTCGATTCGTGTCAGTAAGCGGTGATTACTTACCGAACACGAACGGCATAACGATGCCGATGAGGGCGAGCGCCTCACAGAAGGCGAAGCCCAGGATCTGGTTGGCGCGGATCAGGCCGGCGGCCTCGGGCTGACGAGCGAGGGCCTGGGTGCCGTTACCGAAGATGATGCCGACGCCGACGCCGGGGCCGATGGCGGCGAGGCCGTAGCCGATGGAGCCGAGCGAACCGGAGACAGCGGCGAGGGTCTCAGTGGCAGCCATGCTGATTCTTCCTTCTCTTTCTTGGACCGGCGGGGGTTGGCCACCGGACGTTCTGGGGCTTGGGGGCGGGCGGTGCTCAGTGGTGCTCGGCGAGAGCGCCCTGAATGTACGAGCAGGCGAGGAGTACGAAGACGTACGCCTGGACGGCCTGCACGAAAAGCTCGAAGAGGATCATGACGACGGTCATGACGAACGAGACACCGGCCGCCGGGATCATCCAGCTGTTCAGCAGGTACCAGGAGGCGACGGTGAACATCACCAGCATCAGGTGGCCGGCGAACATGTTGGCGAAGAGTCGCACCGCGTGTGTGAACGGGCGGACCAGCAGGTTCGAGAAGAACTCGATGATCATGACGAGCGGCAGCACGCCGCCGAGCGACTTGTCGTAGCCCGTGACGTTCTTGAAGAAGCCGACGAATCCGTGACGCTTGAAGGTCACGGAGACCCAGGTCACGTAGACGATGGCTGCCAGCACGATCGGGAACGAGATGATCGATGACACCGGGAACTGGGCCAGCGGAATCACGGACCAGATGTTCATGATCCAGATGAAGAAGAACAGCGAGACCATCAGGGGGACGTACTTCTCGCCCTCCTTCTTGCCGAGGGTCTCGTAAACGATGTTCCGGCGTACGAAGTCGTAGCCGGCCTCACCGATCATCTGCACCTTGCCCGGAACAACCTTGGCCTTGCCGAACGCGGCCCAGAAGAAGGCGACGACGAGCAGGGTGGTGATGAGCGCGAGCAACATCACCTTGTTGAACTCGAACCCGCCGACCTCGGCGATGGGCTGGAACAGGAACGAGTGCAGGCCCGGAGCCGGAAAGCCACACCCGTCGGACATGATCCGACAGCTCCAGTCAAAGGCGAGCTGGGTCTGGTCAGCACTCACCGCGGGCTCCTTCGGCGTGACGCATGGGTACGGCTACCTCGTTGTGTCGGCGCGGCACGCAGCCGCTGGTCGGCACCGGACAGGTGTTACGGATGTGAGGGCGGCTGGGGGGCATCAAGCCTCGCGATTGAGCAGGCGTCAGCTCAGATGCCCGCGCCCGCGATGCCGCAGTTGGCACCGGACGATAGCAGGAGTTCTTCCACGCCTTTATCCCGGCCCTACCCCTCACGACGACGACCCTGACTTCTCCGACTTCCCGCTCTTCTCGGAGTCCGGGTCGACGTAGAAGATCTTGGCCTTCATATGCGCGCGGGCCTGTGCGGCCATCCACACGACGGTCGCGACGACAAGCGAGGCCGCGAACGCCTTGGGGTTGAAGAGGGAGGTGTCCTGGAAAAGGGCCACGAAGATGAGGAGCAGCAGGAGTTGGGCGACATAGAGCATCAGCCCCATGGCCTGGAACAACTGCGGGAGCGTTTTTGCCGTCCATTGCAGGACGTACAGACCGATTCCCATGAACAGGATGGCCAGCACTGTGCCGACGGTCGCTCCCAGTGCCCCCTTGCCGCCGGCCACCACTCCACTGACAGCAACGGTGACCACGCCGACGGCCGCTGTTGGCACAGCGGTCTGGAGAAGGTTCCGGGCGTCATTGGACGGCATGGCGGCAACTCCGCTTTCACAGGGGGCAGGGTGTCGTCATGGACGAGCGTAGTCCCGGATGGAGAGCTTGAGTCTCACGCCAATGGACCGTCGCACTACGGTCCTTCGACTCTGTCCGGGGTTCTCGTGAACCGTATCACAAACTATTTGATGAGGTCTTTACCTGGCTGGTGTGCTCGCTGTCACACATGAGAGTGAGAGTGCGCGTCTGCGCAAAAACGCCGCCCACTTGTCTGGTATTGGGGCGCTTTGCACACCCAACCCACTCCCACGACTTGGCAATGCTCTAGTCAGATTCTTACCTTGCCGCGTCAGCGCGACGTTCCGGCTTTCCGCCTGTCCAGGAAGCGCGAACGGACGCCGAGGGCGGTCGCCCCGTTGACGCCGGAGACGCCGACGGCGACCGGAGTGCGCTCCTCCTCTTCCTCCGACTCCACGGCCGCGGCGGCCGGTTCGGCGACCGGCGCGGATTCCGCAACGGCCCTGCGGCGGCGGTAGCGCGGCGGCACGATGGCCTGCGCCCACATCGGGGCACGCGGCGTGAACCGCGGCAGCAGCAGGAGGAGCAGGCCGATCGCGGAGAGGAACACCACGCTCAGGACGATCCACATGGACGCGGAGTTCACGGAGTACGCGAGCGCGCCGAACGCGATCAGCGCCGACCAGAAGTACATGATCAGCACCGCGCGGCTGTGCGAGTGCCCGATCTCCAGGAGCCGGTGGTGCAGATGCCCGCGGTCGGCGGCGAACGGCGACTGACCGCGCCAGGTGCGGCGCACGATCGCCAGGACCAGGTCGGCCGCCGGGATCGCGATGATGGTCAGCGGCAGCAGCAGCGGGATGTAGACCGGCACCGTCTGGTGCACGGCCGCCTTCTCGGACCCGGCGAACAGCTTCAACGCGTCGGGGTCGACCTGACCGGTGATGGAGATCGCACCCGCGGCCAGCACCAGACCGATCAGCATCGAGCCGGAGTCACCCATGAAGATCCGCGCCGGATGCATGTTGTGCGGCAGGAAGCCCAGGCACATGCCCATCAGGATCGCCGAGAACAGCGTGGCCGGGGCGGCGGCCTCGATGCCGTACGACACCCAGACGCGGTAGGCGTAGAGGAAGAACGCCGCCGACGCGATGCACACCATGCCCGCCGCGAGACCGTCCAGGCCGTCGACGAAGTTGACCGCGTTGATGGTGATGACGACGAGCGCCACCGTCAGCAGGGTGCCCTGCCACTGGGTCAGCGCGACATTGCCCACCGTCGGGATCGGCAGCCACAGGATCGTCAGACCCTGCATGACCATGACGCCGGCGGCGATCATCTGGCCGCCCAGCTTGATCAGGGCGTCGATCTCGAACTTGTCGTCCAGGACACCGATCAGCCAGATCAGCGCGGCACCGCTGAGCAGCGCCCTGGGCTCGTTCGACTTGTCGAAGACCTGGCTGAGGTTGGTGAGGTGGTCGGCGACCAGCAGACCCGCGCACAGGCCGAAGAACATGGCGATACCGCCGAGCCGCGGAGTCGGTTCCCGGTGCACGTCACGGGCCCTGATCTCCGGCATCGCTCCGGCCACGATCGCGAACTTCCGTACCGGCCCTGTCAGCAGATACGTCACCGCGGCCGTGATGCAGAGCGTCAGCAGGTATTCACGCACAGGCTTCCCCACAGGTCTCGCTGGCCATCTCAGCCCCACACCCTAGCGATGGACGCATATGGATGGGGACTTTCGGGTAGCGACGATGGTTGCACGAGTGGCTGTGCACCTCGGAACGCCTACCCCCGCTCAGGCCGGATACGGCGGAAATCCCCCGACCAGATCCCGGACTTCTTCACGTGCCTTCTGCGTCTCGGCCTCACCTCTGAGCACCCCCGCGAGCAGTACGGCGATCCGCGCCGTCTCCGCCTCCCCCATGCCCTGGGTGGTCACGGCCGCCGTTCCCAGGCGCAGGCCGCGGGCGTCCGCGTGCGGCAGCGCACAGCAGTCGAGCACCATACCGGCCGCCGCGAGCCGACCCCTCGCGGTCCGCCCGTCGACACCGAGCGGTGCCGGGTCGGCGGTGACCAGATGGGTGTCGGTCCCACCGGTGGTGACGACGAGCCCCTCGGCGGCCAGCCCCGCCGCGAGAACCCTCGCATTCGCGACCACCTGATGGGCGTATGCCGTGAAGGCCGGTGTTGCCGCCTCGCCGAACGCGACGGCTTTGGCGGCGATGGTGTGCATCTGAGCGCCGCCCTGCGTGAACGGGAAGACGGCCCGGTCGACCCGCTCGGCAAGATCGGCGCCGCACAGGATCATGCCGCCGCGGGGTCCGCGCAGCACCTTGTGCGTGGTGGCGCAGACGACGTCGGCGTACGGCACCGGACTGGGCGCCGCTCCCCCGGCGACGAGCCCGATGGGGTGGGCGGCGTCGGCGATGAGATACGCCCCGACCTCGTCGGCGACCTCGCGGAAGAAGGCGTAGTCGATGTGCCGGGGGTAGGCGATGGAGCCGCACACGATGGCCTTGGGCCGGTGCTGACGGGCGAGCGTGCGGACCTGGTCGTACTCGATGAGCCCGGTCTCCGCGTCGACGCCGTACGGCACGAAGTCGAACCAGCGGCCGGAGAAGTTGGCGGGCGAGCCGTGGGTGAGGTGACCGCCGTAGGGCAGGCCGAGGGCGAGAACGGTGTCGCCGGGGCGCAGGAGCGCGGCATAGGCGGCCAGCACGGCCGACGAGCCCGAATGGGCCTGCACATTGGCGTGCTCGGCGCCGAAGAGGGCCTTGGCGCGGTCCACGGCGATCCGCTCGGCGACGTCGACGATCTCGCAGCCGCCGTGGTGCCGGGCACCGGGGTATCCCTCGGCGTACTTGTTCGCCAGCGGCGACCCCATCGCGGCCAGCACGGCCGGCGAGCTGAAGTTCTCGGCGGCGATCAACTGCAACGACGTCGACTGCCGCGCGAGCTCACCGAGCAGGATCTCGGCCAGCTCGGGATCCTGCCGCCGCAGGATGTCGGTGGTCTCGGGGGCATGGGTGACCGACATGGTGGACTCCGGGGCGTCGACGATGACGTACGTCCAATGTAGGCCCGAGACCGGTGGGGTGCTCGGTCGTCACGTCCTGGCAGCTACTCCGGTGAGAGCAGTGACGACAGGATCCACCGCCTGATGTATCTCGTCCCCGATCGACCGGAAGAACGGCAGCGGCGCCCCGTAAGGGTCGTACACCTCGTCCGCCTCCGCCGTCGGTGCCAGGAGCCACCCGCGTAGAGCCGCCGCGGCGCGGACCAGGGCGCGCGCGCGGGCCACCACGCCGTCCTCCAGGGGAGGCAGCGTTGTCGGGTCTATCGCGCGGACCAGGCGGGTGAACTCCTTCAGGGTGAAGGTGCGCAGGCCCGCCGAGTGGCCCATCGAGATGACCTGCTGACGGTGGTCGCGGGTGGCGGTGAGGACCAGGTCGGCCATGATGACGTGCTCGTCGAGGAGTTCGCGGCCCGTGAAGCCGGTCGCGTCCGCGCCGAAGTCGGCCAGCACGGTCTCCGCGTTGGCCTCCATGGGTGCGCCCTCATGGCCCCAGGTCCCCGCGCTCTCCACGACGAGCCCGCCCCACAGCGGGTCGCCGAGCCGGTCCGCCAGGGCATGCCGGGTCAGCCGCTCGGTGATCGGCGAGCGGCACACGTTGCCGGTGCTGACGTGGAGGATGCGGAAGGTGTCACGCGGGAGCCCTGTGAAGGTCCGCGTCTCCTCCGGGTCCCATATGCCACGCCCCGCGTCAGGGGCCGTCAATTCGCCACCTCGAGGTCGGGTACGACCTTCCGGAGCTCCTCCGCGGAGATCGCGCCCGCACGCAGCAGCAGCGGCACCTCACGGGTGACGTCGACGATCGAGGAGGGGACGTTGCCCGGGGTCGGACCGCCGTCGAGGTACACGGAGACCGAGTCGCCGAGCATCTCCTGGGCCGCGTCACAGTCCTCCGGCGCCGGATGGCCCGTCAGGTTCGCCGAGGACACCGCCATCGGGCCGACCTCGGTCAGCAGCTCGATGGCCACGGGGTGCAGGGGCATCCGCACGGCGACCGTGCCCCTCGTGTCCCCCAGGTCCCACTGCAGCGACGGCTGGTGCTTGGCGACGAGCGTCAGCGCGCCCGGCCAGAACGCGTCGACGAGCTCCCAGGCCAACTCGGAGAAGTCCGTGACGAGGCCGTGCAGGGTGTTCGGGGAGCCGATGAGGACGGGCGTGGGCACGTTGCGGCCCCGGCCCTTGGCCTCCAGCAGGTCGTGCACCGCTTCCGAGGAGAACGCGTCGGCGCCGATGCCGTACACCGTGTCGGTCGGGAGGACCACGAGCTCGCCACGGCGGACGGCGGACGCGGCTTCGCGCAGACCGGTCGAGCGGTCGGTCGCGTCGTTGGTGTCGTATCGCCGTGCCATTTAGCGGGCCTCCTCGTACACGTACTGCTCTGAAGACTGCGGGGTGTGGCTCACGGCATCGCCTTGCGGGCCGTGGCGAACCGGGGGCGGTTGTTGAGGTCCGGGTGGTCGGCCGCGTCGGCCCAGCCCCGCTCCTCGGTGAAGATCCACGGCACCTGGCCGCCCTGGGTGTCGGCGTGCTCGATGACGACGACGCCGCCGGGGCGCAGGAGCCGGTGTGCGGTCCGTTCCAGACCGCGGATGAGTTCGAGGCCGTCCTCCCCTGAGAACAGGGCGAGTTCGGGATCGTAGTCCCGCGCCTCGGGAGCGACGTACTCCCATTCGGTCAGCGGGATGTAGGGCGGGTTGGAGATGACCAGGTCGACCTGGCCGTCGAGGTCCGGGAAGGCGTCCAGGGCGTTGCCCTGACGCAGGTCGACCCTGGACCCCTCCATGTTCTTGCGCGTCCACTGCAGGGCGTCCTCGGACAGCTCCACGGCGTGCACCCGGGAGCGCGGGACCTCCTGGGCGAGGGCGAGCGCGATGGCGCCGGAGCCGGTGCACAGGTCGACGATGCAGGGCTCCACGACGTCCATGGCGCGTACGGCGTCTATCGCCCACCCCACCACGGACTCGGTCTCGGGCCGCGGCACGAAGACCCCGGGGCCGACCTGGAGCTCGAGGTACCGGAAGAAGGCCCGCCCGGTGATGTGCTGGAGCGGCTCGCGCTGCTCACGGCGGGCGATGACCTCCCAGTACCGGGCGTCGAAGTCCGAGTCCTTCACGGAGTGCAGCGCGCCCCGCTTCACGCCGTGCACGAACGCGGCGAGCTCCTCCGCGTCGTTGCGCGGCGAGGGCACGCCGGCGTCGGCCAGCCGCTGGGTGGCCTGGGCCACCTCTGCGAGCAGCAGGTTCACGCAAGTCCTCCGTGTCGTACTAGGTCGTGCGTACGTGCCTTTAGGCGGCTGCCAGCTTCGCCGCCGAGTCCGCGTCGACGCAGGCCTGGATCATCGCGTCGAGGTCGCCGTCCAGGACCTGGTCCAGGTTGTACGCCTTGAAGCCGACGCGGTGGTCCGAGATGCGGTTCTCCGGGAAGTTGTACGTACGGATCTTCTCGGAGCGGTCGACGGTGCGGACCTGGCTGCGGCGGGCGTCGGCGGCATTCTTCTCCGCCTCCTCCTGCGCCGCGGCGAGCAGCCTGGAGCGCAGGATACGCAGTGCCTGCTCCTTGTTCTGCAGCTGGCTCTTCTCGTTCTGGCAGGAGGCGACGACTCCGGTGGGAATGTGCGTGATGCGCACGGCGGAGTCGGTCGTGTTGACGGACTGGCCGCCGGGGCCGGAGGAGCGGTAGACGTCGATGCGGAGGTCGTTCGGGTTGATCTCGACGTCGACCTCCTCGGCCTCGGGGGTCACGAGGACACCGGCCGCGGAGGTGTGGATCCGGCCCTGGGACTCGGTCGCCGGCACCCGCTGCACGCGGTGCACACCGCCCTCGTACTTCAGCCGGGCCCAGACGCCCTGCCCGGGCTCGGTGGCACCCTGGCCGCCCTTGGTCTTCACGGCGACCTGGACGTCCTTGTAGCCGCCCAGCTCGGACTCGGTGGCGTCGATGATCTCGGTCTTCCAGCCGACCCGCTCGGCGTACCGCAGGTACATGCGCAGCAGGTCGCCGGCGAACAGGGCGGACTCATCGCCGCCTGCGCCCGCCTTGACCTCGAGGATGACGTCCTTGTCGTCGTTGGGGTCCCGCGGAACGAGCAGCAGGCGCAGCTTCTCGGTGAGCTCCTCGCGCTGCTTCTCCAGCTCCTTGACCTCGGCGGCGAAGTCCGGGTCGTCGGCGACGAACTCCTTCGCCGTCTCGATGTCGTCGCCGGTCTGCTTCCAGGAGCGGTACGTGGCGACGATCGGGGTGAGCTCGGCGTAGCGCTTGTTCAGCTTGCGCGCGTTGGCCTGGTCGGCGTGGACCGACGGGTCCGCGAGCTTCGTCTCCAGGTCGGCGTGCTCACCGACGAGTTCCTCGACGGCCTCGAACATCTCAGGGCTCCTGTACTGCGGATGAAGGGGGAAGGCGGGCGACCAAAAACGCCGGTCCCGGCGCACTCCGAGGAGTGCGGCGTGGACCGGCGCTGGTGGCTCGCTACTTCTTGGCAGCAGCCTTGCCGAAGCGGGCCTCGAAGCGGGCCACACGGCCACCGGTGTCGAGGATCTTCTGCTTGCCCGTGTAGAACGGGTGGCACTCGGAGCAGACCTCGGCGCGGACGGTGCCGCTGGAGATCGTGCTGCGGGTGGTGAACGACGCGCCACAGGTGCAGCTGACCTGCGTCTCGACGTACTCGGGGTGGATGTCGCGCTTCAAGGTGTCTCCTAGTTTCGGGAGGGCACCGGGTCGCCGTCCGCGGGTTGCGGGGGGCGTGAACCGGGGCCGACGTACCAGTCTGCCAGCACTGGCCGCATCCCCCAAAACCGGGAGGCGGGGCGATCTATTCCCAGCGCCCCGGCGGGGGTCGTGCACGGGCCTACGGCGAGGTCACGACGCCCTTGGCCTGGCCGGTGGCGGTGCCCTTGGTGGCGCTCTTCGGGATCGCCTGGTCGTTCTCCAAGGCCTTCCAGACCAGCTTCGCCTTGTCCTCGTCCACCAACACCCGGTTGCCGTCCTGCGGGTCGTACTGGACCGGCATGGTCACCATGGTCATGTTCTTGGAGCTGATGCCCTTGAGACCGTTCGCGAAGGACATCAGCTTGTTGACCGAGCCGAGGCCGGTGTCGGTCGTCACGGCGTTGGTCGCGGTGTCGGCCAGGTTGTAGAGCTTCTTCGGGCTGCCGAAGAGGTCGACGGTCTTGATTTGGTTGATCAGGGCCTTGATGAACGCCTGCTGGAGCTGGATGCGCCCGAGGTCGGAGCCGTCGCCGACGCCGTGCCGGGTGCGGACCAGGCCGAGGGCCTGCTTGCCGGTGAGCGTGTGCGTGCCGGCCTTCAGGTCGAGGTGGCTCTCGGGGTCGGTGATGTTCTTCGTGGTGGTGACCTCGACGCCGCCGAGCTCGTCGATGAGCTTCTGGAAGCCGGAGAAGTCGACCTCCAGATAGTGGTCCATGCGGATGTCGGTGAGCGACTCGACGGTCTTCACGGCGCAGGAGGCGCCGCCCGTGGAGTACGCGGAGTTGAACATCACGTTGGTCGCGGCGTCGTGCTCGGTGCCGTCGGAGTCGGTGCACTCGGGGCGGTCGACGAGGGTGTCGCGGGGGATGGAGACCACGCTGGCCTTCTTGTGGCCCTCGTAGACGTGCACGATCATCGCCGTGTCGGAGCGGGCGCTGCCGTCGTCGGCACCGCCGCCCAGCTTCTTGTTGGAGCCGGAACGGGTGTCGGAGCCCAGGACCAGGATGTTCTCGGAGCCGTTGTCGACCTTCGTGGGCCGGTCGGTGCCGAGGGCCTGGTCGATGTCGACGCTCTTGATGTTGCCGTTGAGCTTGAAGTACAGATAGCCGGCGCCCGTACCGCCCAGCACGACGATGCCCGCGGCGGTCCAGGCCGTGATCAGCAGGCCCTTGCGCTTGCCGCGGGTCTTGCGGCGGCGGCCCTTGGCGCGGTGGCGCGGGCCCGTGGTGCCGGACTCCTCGGGTATACCGGGTTCCGGCGTGCTCTCGGCAGACATGTGCTCCTCGTTCTCGTCCGGTCGGTTACCCCCTGCTTTCAGGGTCAGACGTGGTCGTTACGACCCGAACATCACCATGGTCGCTCCGTCCGGTCAGACGGGTAAACCGGAGAAAGGGTTGCACAACGCACTGTGCCCACCCCGTGGAGGAGTGGGCACAGTGCGTAGTCGTTGAACGCGGGCGTACCGCGCTCACCTGCTATTTCATCCGAAGATGTCGTACTGCTTGAAATCGGTACCGACCGAGATCCTTGTGGCGAAGATCTCGCTCGTGGCCTTGCCGGTGCCCTTGTACAGGTACAGGGTGCCGCCGGGCGTACGGGCCAGGAAGTCGGCCTTGCCGTCGCCGGTGATGTCACCGATGGCGTCGAAGGCGTTGTACGTCGAGTTGCTCCAGGTGCGCACCTTCACGCGGGCGGAGAAGGGGCTGGAGGCCTTGCCGGTGCCCTTGTAGAGGTAGATGGCACCGGTGCTCTTGTTGCGCGCGAGCAGGTCGGCCTTGCCGTCACCGTTGAAGTCGCCCTTGCCGCGGAGCATGTTGTAGGCGTTCCAGCCGGTGCCGGTGCCGATCTGCACGCGGGCCGAGAAGGTGCCGTTGCCCTGGCCCGGGTAGAGCCACGCCTTGCCGGCGGAGTCCACGGAGACCAGGTCGGGCTTGTAGTCGCCGGTCAGGTCACCCGGGGTGATGATGCGGGTGCGGGTCTTCCAGTTGTCGAAGATCTGCTTGGTCGCCCAGTCCCGGATGGACCAGTCGTAGTGCGTCCAGTAGACGTCGCCGTTGTCGCTGCGGCGGTACACCAGGTCCTGGACGCTGTCCCGGTCGAAGTCCGTCTGGGTGACGAGGTTGACGCCGCCCCAGTCGCCGAGGCTCTGCCGGGCTCCGAAGGACGTGCCCTTGGAGTCCTTCTCGTAGCCCGTCTTCGTGGACGCGTTGCGCACGAAGAGGTCGGCCTTGGCATCGGTGTAGCTCATGTTGGCGTCGTCGACCTGGGCGTAGGCGGCACCGAGGTACGTCTTGACCTTCGAGAAGACGCTGTACGCGCCCTTCTCGACGCAGTCCAGGACACCCCAGGAGACGACACCGACGATGCGGCCGCCCACGACCAGCGGGCCACCGGAGTCACCGTTGCAGGCGGACGTCGTACCGGTGTCGCTGCCGCTGGCGGGCTTGCCCGCGCAGACCATGTGACCCTTGACGAAGTCCGTGCCGTAGTAGTTGGCGCAGGTGGTGTCCGACTGGATCGGCAGCGTGGCCGTCTTGAGGGTGTCGGAGACGTCCTGGGTGGTGGAGCTGGTACGGCCCCAGCCGTAGACCTTGGCGCTGGTGCCGGCGGCGTACGAGGCGGTGTCCGTGGACGTCGTCATACGGATCGGCGTCGCCTTGACCGGGGAGGCCAGGGTGAGGACGGCGATGTCGTTGTCGATGGTCCGCGAGCTGTACGACGGGTGGGTCCACTGACGGACCACACCGGAGACCGTGCCCGTGGTGTTGCCCGCGTCGTCGGGCAGTTGCGTGGCACCGGTGACGATCGCGCCGTACTTGGCCCAGTCGTAGCCCTTGGCGCAGTGCGCGGCGGTGAGGATCTTCGTGGGCGAGACGACGGTGCCGCCGCAGAAGAAGCCGGTGTCGGTGGTGTCGTCGTAGTACCAGAGCTGGGCCATCCACGGAGCCGAGGTGATGGTCGTGGTGGACCCGCCGATGATCTTCGCGTCGACGGTGCCGCTGCTCGAGCTCAGCGACGACTTGCTGGTGTTCTCCCCCGCGGTGTCGTCACCGGCGACCGCGCCGGCGACGCGCTTCTCCAGCTCGGCCTGCGACACCGTGCTGATGGCGGGCTTGACCGTCGGCTTCGGAAGCGCGGTCGCGGCACCGGCCGACGAGGTCAGCAGCGCGGCGGCGACGGCAGCGGCGACACCGGCCGCGCCGATGGGCAGGGCGATCCGCATCCGACGTCTGTGGCGACCGGCTCCGGACATGGCTGTACCCACTCAAGTCCCCCCTCGGGATCAGAAGTTCAAGGGTCGAAAAAGCGACCGAAGAGCGCGATCGTACACCGCGCCACAGACAGCAAAGAGGGCCACCCTTGCAACAAGGGTGGCCCTCTTTATGAAGACTTACGTCAGTCGCCGTTGCCCGGCGTCGGCGTCGTCTTCTGGATCTGCATCAGGAACTCGGCGTTCGACTTCGTCTGCTTCATCTTGTCGAGGAGCAGTTCGACCGCCTGCTGCTGGTCGAGCGCGTGCAGCACCCGGCGCAGCTTCCAGACGATCCCGAGCTCGTCGGGAGCGAGCAGGATCTCTTCCTTACGGGTACCGGACGCGTCCACGTCCACCGCCGGGAAGATGCGCTTGTCGGCGAGCTTGCGGTCGAGCTTGAGCTCGGCGTTGCCGGTGCCCTTGAACTCCTCGAAGATGACCTCGTCCATGCGGGACCCGGTGTCCACCAGGGCGGTGGCGAGGATGGTCAGCGAGCCGCCGTCCTCGATGTTGCGGGCCGCACCGAAGAAGCGCTTCGGCGGGTACAGGGCGGTCGAGTCGACACCACCGGACAGGATGCGGCCGGAGGCGGGAGCGGCGAGGTTGTACGCACGGCCCAGACGCGTGATCGAGTCGAGCAGCACGACCACGTCGTGGCCCAGCTCGACCAGACGCTTGGCACGCTCGATGGCGAGCTCGGCGACCGTGGTGTGGTCCTCGGCCGGACGGTCGAAGGTCGAGGAGATGACCTCGCCCTTCACCGACCGCTGCATGTCGGTGACCTCTTCCGGACGCTCGTCGACCAGGACGACCATCAGGTGGCACTCGGGGTTGTTGACGGTGATCGCGTTGGCGATCGCCTGCAGGATCATGGTCTTGCCGGTCTTCGGCGGGGCCACGATCAGACCGCGCTGGCCCTTACCGATCGGCGCGACGAGGTCGATGATGCGGGTGGTGAGGATGCCCGGGTCCGTCTCCAGACGGAGGCGGTCCTGCGGGTACAGCGGCGTCAGCTTGTTGAACTCCGGCCGCCCGCGCCCGGATTCGGGCGCCATGCCGTTGACGGAGTCCAGCCGGACCAGCGCGTTGAACTTCTCGCGGCGCTCGCCGTCCTTCGGCTGACGGACCGCACCGGTGACGTGGTCGCCCTTGCGCAGGCCGTTCTTGCGGACCTGGGCGAGGGAGACGTACACGTCGTTCGGACCCGGGAGGTAACCCGACGTACGGATGAAGGCGTAGTTGTCGAGGATGTCCAGGATGCCCGCGACGGGGATCAGGACGTCGTCGTCGGCGAGCTGCGGCTCGGCGGTGGCGCCACCCATCTCGTCACGGCCACGACGGCCACGACGGTCCCGGTAACGGCCGCGACGGCCACGACGGCCGCCGTCGAAGTCGTCGTCGTCCTGCGGGCCGGCGTTGCGGTCCTGACGGTCCTGACGGCCGCCGCCCTGCTGCTGGCTCTGCTGCTGGCCGCGCTGGCCACCCTGCTGGTCGTCGCCCTTGCCGCGGCGGTCGCGGTCGCGGCCGCCCCGCTCACGGTCACCGCGCTCGGCACGGTCACCGCGGTCGGCACGGTCCCGGCGGTCGCGGCGGCCCTGACGGCCATCCGCGTCACCGGCGTCGCCCTGCGTCTGCGCGGGCGTCTCGGCCTTCGGCTCGCTCTTCGCCTCGGCGACCACCGTCTCGGGGCTGCCGGCATCGGCCGTGGCACGACGACGACGGCGCTCCGTGGGAGCGTCCTCGCTGGCGGGCTGGCCGGGAATCTCGATCTGCTGCTGGGCCACGGCCTTCTCGGCGGGAGCCTCGGCCGCCTTCTCCGCCTTCTTCTCGGCGGCTTCGCCGGTACGGGCCTTGGAGGTGGCGCGGCGCTTGGGCTTGGTCTCGGCGGCGTCCCCGGCGGGGGACGACGCGGCCTTCGCCGGGGCGGCCCCACCGCCGGCCTGTGCCTCCTTGATGACCTCGATCAGCTGGCTCTTGCGCATACGCGCGGTGCCCCTGATGCCGAGGCCGGATGCGACCTGCTGCAGCTCGGCCAGCACCATGCCGTCGAGGCCGGTACCGCGGCGCCGCCGGGAGCCGGCACCGGTGGCAGGCGCGGAGGCGTCCGTGGAGGGCGCGGCAGCGGTCTCCTCGACACGTGCGCCCATCAGATCGGTGGTGTCGCTCACGAAGGGTCCTTCCCTGGAGCGGACGTCGGCCTGTCTGGCTCGGCGACCGTTTGTGCTGTCCGACGGCGGTCCCATCCTTGTGGACCGTGCCGGGGCGGTTGTCCGCCTGGGCGGCGGAGGAATCTGGTGATGGCGCTTCCCAGAGCAGTGACACCGACGGTCTGTGTCACGTGGCTCGGTCGCACCGGTTCCGGAGCGTGCCCGGCAAGTCGCTCAGTGCCCGCGTACGAGGTACAGCCCGCATACGTCGTACGAAACACAGTGCGGCTTGGGAGGCTCCCGGAAGAATGTCTGTCCCGGACGGGGACGTGAAGCACCTCGCCATGGTGGGGTCGGGTGCAGACTTGAGGTTAACACTACCGGATCCAACAAACATTCCCCCTCTCCAAATCCGGCAATCGCCGGTATTCAGATGTCACTGGTAGAAGCGAGCGGCAGCACAATCGCCCCCTGAGCATCGAGTTCAAGCCGGTTGGCGGCCCAGCCCTCACCTGCCAGATGGGCCACCTTGTCCGCGCTGTCCTCATCGGCCAGCGCGAGAACGGTGGGCCCGGCTCCGGAAATCACGGCCGGTACTCCGTCCGCCCTCAAGCGCTCCACGAGTGCGGCACTTTCCGGCATGGCCGGAGCCCGGTATTCCTGGTGCAGCCGGTCCTCGGTCGCGGGCAGCAACAGCTCGGGGCGCCGGGTGAGCGCCTCGACGAGCAGCGCGGCGCGGCCCGCGTTGGCGGCGGCGTCGACGTGCGGCACGGTGCGCGGCAGCAGTCCGCGCGCGGTCTCGGTGAGAACCGGTTTCCCGGGCACGAAAACCACCGGAACGACGGAACGATCGGGTTCCATCCTGATCGCCCGCGCGGCGCCTGCCTCCATCCAGGAGAGCGTGAAACCGCCGAGCAGACACGCCGCGACATTGTCGGGGTGCCCCTCGATCTCGGTCGCGAGCTCAAGGAGCGCGGTGTCGTCGAGCTTGGACTCGCCGCCTATGGTCACGGCACGCGCGGCGACGATGCCCGCGCAGATGGCGGCCGAGGATGAGCCCAGGCCACGGCCGTGCGGGATGCGGTTGGCGCACACGATCTCGAGACCGCGCGGCTGTCCGCCGAGCAGGTCGAAGGCGGTGCGCAGGGACCGTACGAGAAGGTGCTTCTCGTCGCGCGGGAGGGTCTCGCTGCCCTCACCCGCGATGTCGATGTGCAGCCCGGAGTCGGCCACCCGGACGACGACGTCGTCGTAAAGCCCCAGCGACAGGCCTAGGGCGTCGAAGCCCGGGCCGAGGTTGGCGCTGGTGGCGGGGACGCGCACCCGGACGGCGGCGGCGCGGAACGCTGGACCGGCCATCGCTCGATGACTCTCCTTGAGCTGCGTGATTGTCGAAGACATTCGATACGTACCTGGAAACCCTCGGGTCGCGGAGATGACGCGACTCCCGGCCATGCGCGGGGGCATATGCGGCGGGCGGGTTCAGTACAGCCTATCGAAGGAAGGTTCTGTGGCGACATAGGGCGCACAGGAGGCGCACGATGCGTGTCGTAAGCCCCCTGTGCACCCCCTATAGGGATGTCGCTCCAGAGATGTCCTTATACGAGGCCGAGGCGCTCGGCCGCCGTCGCCGCGTCGACCGGGACGGTGACCGGCTGCGGGGCGCCGGCGACGGCCCAGTCGGGGTCCTTGAGGCCGTTGCCGGTGACGGTGCACACGATCTTCTGGCCCGGGTCGACCAGGCCCTGCTCGGCGGCCTTCAGCAGACCGGCGACGGACGCGGCGGAGGCGGGCTCCACGAAGACGCCCTCCTGCGCGGCCAACAGGCGGTAGGCGCGCAGGATCTCACGGTCCGTCACCTCGTCGATGAGGCCGCCGGACTCGTCCCGCGCCGCGAGGGCGTAGTTCCAGGAGGCCGGGTTGCCGATGCGGATGGCGGTGGCGATCGTCGACGGGTCCTTGACGACCTCGCCGCGCACGATCGGGGCACTGCCGGAGGCCTGGAAGCCCCACATACGGGGGGTCTTCGCGGCGATGCCGTCGGCGGCGTACTCCTTGTAGCCCTTCCAGTACGCGGTGATGTTGCCCGCGTTGCCCACCGGGAGGACGTGGATGTCGGGTGCGTCGCCGAGCATGTCCACGATCTCGAAGGCGGCGGTCTTCTGGCCCTCGATACGCACCGGGTTGACCGAATTGACCAGCGCCACGGGGTAGTTGTCGCTCAGGGCGCGGGCCAGGGTGAGGCAGTCGTCGAAGTTGCCGTCGACCTGGAGGATCTTCGCGCCGTGGATGAGCGCCTGGCCCATCTTGCCGAGCGCGATCTTTCCCTGCGGAACGAGTACGGCACAGACCATGCCGGCGCGCACCGCGTACGCGGCGGCGGAGGCGGAGGTGTTTCCGGTGGAGGCGCAGATGACCGCCTTCGCGCCCTCCTCCTTGGCCCGGGTGATGGCCATGGTCATGCCGCGGTCCTTGAAGGACCCCGTCGGGTTCGCGCCCTCCACCTTGAGGTGGACCTCGCAGCCCGTGCGCTCGGAGAGCACCTGCGCGGGCACGAGGGGCGTGCCGCCCTCGCGGAGCGTCACGACCGGCGTGCTGGCGGAGACGGGCAGCCGGTCCCGGTACTCCTCGATGATTCCGCGCCACTGGTGGGTCATTGCTGGTTACTCTCCTTCAACCCGCATGATGCTGGCGACACCGCGCACGGTGTCGAGCTTGCGCAACGCCTCGACGGTCCCGCCCAGGGCGGCGTCGGACGCGCGGTGGGTCACGACGACGAGGGAGGCCTCGCCGTCCTTGCCCTGCTGGCGAACCGTATCGATGGAAACCCCGTGCTCGGCGAACACGGTGGCCACCTGGGCGAGAACACCCGGTTTGTCCGCCACGTCAAGGCTGATGTGGTACCGCGTGAAGACCTCGCCCATGCCCGACACGGGAAGGGCGGCGTACGCGGACTCGCCGGGACCGGTCGCACCATTGAGCCGGTTCCGACAGACGGCGACGAGGTCGCCGAGCACGGCCGAGGCGGTGGGAGCACCACCGGCGCCGGGGCCGTAGAACATGAGCTGACCGGCGGCGTCGGACTCGACGAAGACGGCGTTGTAGGCGCCGCGCACGGAGGCCAGCGGATGGGTCAGCGGGATCATCGCGGGGTGCACGCGCGCGGTGACGGACCCGCCGTCCTCGGCCCGCTCGCAGATCGCGAGCAGCTTGATGGTGCAGCCCATGTTCTTCGCGGAGGCGAAGTCGGATGCGGTGACCTCGGCCATCCCCTCGCGGTAGACGTCGTCGAGACGCACGCGCGTGTGGAAGGCGATACCGGCGAGGATGGCGGCCTTGGCGGCGGCGTCGAAGCCCTCGACGTCGGCGGTGGGGTCGGCCTCGGCATACCCCAGGGCGGTGGCCTCGTCGAGGGCCTCCTGGTAGCCGGCGCCCGTGGAGTCCATCTTGTCGAGGATGAAGTTGGTCGTGCCGTTGACGATGCCCAGCACGCGGTTGACCTTGTCGCCGGCCAGGGACTCGCGCAGCGGCCGGATCAGCGGGATGGCACCGGCTACGGCGGCCTCGTAGTAGAGGTCCGCGTCGTGCTCCTCGGCGGCGGCGTGCAGGGCCGCGCCGTCCTGGGCGAGGAGCGCCTTGTTGGCGGAGACGACGGAGGCACCGTGCTCGAAGGCCGTGGTGATGAGGGAACGGGCGGGCTCGATACCGCCGATGACCTCCACCACGACGTCGATGTCCCCGCGCTTGACGAGGGCGGTGGCGTCGGTGGTGACGAGCTCGGCCGGGATGCCTTCGCGCACCTTGGAGGGCCGTCGCACGGCGACCCCGGCGAGCTCGACGGGGGCACCGATGCGCGCGGCGAGGTCGTCGGCGTGCGTCGTCATGATGCGCGCCACCTCTGAGCCGACAACCCCACAGCCCAGCAGCGCCACCTTCAGCGGACGCGTACGCATCATCCGACCTCGTTTCCTCATACCGTCTACGGTTGGACCAGTCTCACTCACCGGACGGGAGTTTCTACCCTTCGTCCGGATCGTGAGACGTCTATTTCATTTGTACGGGGGTGGCAGACAGGAGATCTTCCACCCGCCGACGAGGGCTCACCCGATGTCGAGACGCAGGAGGTCCTCCTCCGTCTCACGGCGGACGATGACCCGGGACTCACCATCGTTCACCGCGACGACCGGCGGCCGCAGCACATGGTTGTAGTTGCTGGCCATGGACCGGCAGTACGCACCCGTGGCCGGTACGGCGATGAGGTCACCGGGCACGATGTCGGCCGGCAGGAACGCGTCCTTCACCACGATG
Organism: Streptomyces sp. NBC_00019; assembly: GCF_045041015.1. Taxonomy (NCBI): domain Bacteria; kingdom Bacillati; phylum Actinomycetota; class Actinomycetes; order Kitasatosporales; family Streptomycetaceae; genus Streptomyces; species Streptomyces sp. NBC_00019. Next base: position 7,093,041 of record NZ_CP108302.1, on the reverse strand, counting down.
TCCCCGCTCTCGCAGTGCTTGCCGACGACCCGGGCGAGCATGGGCTCGGCGTCGGAGGTGCGGGAGACCAGGGCGACGGTGTACTCGGCGTCGTACAGCGCGGTCCGGATGTTGTCGGACATGCCGCCGTCGACGGAGACGTAGGTGCGGAGGCCGTCGAGGGGCTTGGTGGTGCCGACCTCGTAGAGCGTGAAGGCCGTGGGGCCGACGATGGCGCGCCCCGGCTCGACCGAGATACGGGGGGTGCGGAGCTTCGCGGACTCGCACTCACGGGTGACGATCTCGGTGAGCGCCTTGGCGATCTCGTGGGGCTCGCGGGGGTCGTCGGCGGACGTGTAGGCGATACCGAGGCCACCACCGAGGTCGATCTCGGGAAGCTCCACGCCGTGCTCGTCGCGGATGTCCTTCAGCAGCCCGACGACCCGGTGGGCGGCGACCTCGAAGCCGGACATGTCGAAGATCTGCGACCCGATGTGGGAGTGGATGCCGATGAGCTCGAGGCCGTCCAGCTGAAGAGCCCGTCGTACGGCTTCGGCGGCCTGGCCACCGGCCAGCGGGATGCCGAACTTCTGGTCCTCGTGGGCGGTGGCGATGAACTCGTGCGTATGTGCTTCCACGCCGACGGTGATACGGATCTGGACGCGCTGCCGCTTGCCGAGTTCCTGGGCGATGTGGGCGACGCGGACGATCTCCTGGAAGGAGTCGAGGACGATACGGCCGACGTCTGCGCGGATCGCCCTTTCGATCTCGTCCTTGGACTTGTTGTTGCCGTGGAAGGCGATGCGGTCGGCGGGCATACCGGCGGAGAGCGCGGTGGTGAGCTCGCCACCGGAACAGACGTCGAGGTTGAGCCCCTCCTCGTGCAGCCAGCGGACGACTGCGCGGGAGAGGAAGGCCTTGCCGGCGTAGAAGACGTCGGCGTCGGCACCGAAGGCGGAACGCCAGGCGCGGGCCCGCGCACGGAAGTCGGTCTCGTCGATGACGTAGGCGGGAGTGCCGTGCTCCTCGGCGAGCTGCGTGGCGGTGATGCCGCCGACGGTGAGGACACCGTCCTCGTTGCGCGTGACCGTCTGGGCCCAGACCTTCGGGTCGAGGGTGTTGAGGTCGGCGGGCGGCGCGGAGTAGTGGCCCTCGGGGAGGACGTCGGCGTGACGGGGCCCGGCGGGGTGTGCGGAACGGCTCATGGTCTGTGGCTGGCTCTCTAGATGTGGTCGGGTGCGTCGATGCCGAGCAGGGTCAGGCCGCCGGCCAGCACCGTCCCGGCGGCTTCGGCGAGGGCGAGCCGGGAGCGGTGGGCGACCGAGGGTTTCTCGTCGCCGAGCGGGAGGACCGTGGGAAGGAAGGCGAGGGTCGCGTCGGCGACGGTGACCAGGTGGCGGGCGAGACGGTCCGGCGCATGCGCCGTGGCGGCGGCGCCCAGGATCCGGGGGTGGTCGGCGAGGGCGGCGATGAGGACACCGGGCGCGGCTTGCGGGTCTCCAGGCCGTACGTCGCCGGGGCGGGGGTCGAATCCCAGGTCGGCGGCGTTGCGACTGAGGGCCCGCGTGCGGGCGTGGGCGTAGCGGACGCGGAAGAGAGGATTGCTCTCACGCTGGACCAGGTGCTCGTCGGTGATGCGGGGCCGGTCGTGAGCGGCGGGGTGGAGCAGCGCCCAGCGGGCGGCGTCGCGACCGAGGGGGGTGGGGTCGGCGGGGGCGGGCACCGGACGGACGCTCACGTCGAGGGGGGCCGGTGCCTCGAGGGTGCCGGAGGCGTCGACGCGTGCGCCGAGGGTGTCGGTCCATTCCGGCCGGGGCGGGGCTTGCGAGGACGTACGGACGAGGGCGCCCTGGGAGACGAGGATGCGGGCGATGGCGTCCATGACGACGACGGCGCGGACCTCGTGCGGGGCGTGGAGCTGCACGATCTGTCCGGTGGGGCGGTCGTTGTGGCCGTACCGGAGGCCGCGCCGCAGGATCTCCTCGACGAGCGCGGCAGGGGTGGTGTCGCGCAGGCTGATGTTGAGGAACCCGGGCCCGGTGACGACGACGTCGGTGACGCCGGGGGTGTCGAGGAGATGCGGCCGGAGGATCTCGGCGACCTTTGCCGATGGCTGCCCGGCGGGGCGGGCGAGCTGGAGGGCGATGTTGGTGGCGTAGTCACCACAGCCACCGGGCCCGGGGGGCGTGACGACGGCCCGTCCGGGAACGGTCACGCTCAGCTCCCCGCCGTCGACAGCGCGACGGACCGCGCGCAGCACGGTACGGGAGAGCTCGACGGGGGTCACGGGACAAGCGTAGGGGAGGAGGGGGGTGGGTAGGCGAGTCGGTTTGGGCGAAGGTCCGCGATGTGGACGGGGGCGAGACCGGGCCGGGCCGACGTGGAGCAGGTGGGGCGGTCGGCCGGTTCAGCCGCCGGTGCGCCCGGCCCTCTCGGTCTCCCCGGCACCGAGGACGCGCCCGAAGACGTCGTCGCTGTCCTCCTCGGCCGGGTCCGCGGCATGCCTGCGCTCGATCAACTGCCGTACGAGCTGGACAAGTTCGGCGGGTTCGAAGGGCTTGGCCAGGAAGGCGTCGACGCCGACATCGAGACCGCTCTCGACCTCGTGCTGCGTACAGGCGCTGACAATGGCAAGAGGAAGATCACGGGTCCGAGGATCGGAACGCAGCCGGGCGGCGGTCCGAAGCCCGTCGAGTCGGGGCATAACGACATCAAGGGTCACCACGTCGGGCCGCACCTGATGCACCACATCCAGACACTCGGCACCATCGGCCGCGGTCACGACCTCGATGCCCTCCAGCTCGAGATTGACCCTGATCAACTGCCGGATGACCTTGTTGTCGTCCACAACAAGCACCCGGCCCGATGCGCCTGGCACAACTCGAGAGTAGGTCCGGACCGGCCACCGCGTCCGGGTTTTACCGACTTCTGCCCCCACAGGGGAACGAACGAGATCACCAGTCCCCACAACCGACCACGACGACCCCTCCCGGACAGGGCTACGACGCCGATAAACCCGTTCATGAACACCCCGACGGAGCTGGTAGTGTTCTACCCGTCGCCGCGAGCAACGCGACCGACACGCCCCCGTAGCTCAGGGGATAGAGCAACGGCCTCCGGAGCCGTGTGCGCAGGTTCGAATCCTGCCGGGGGCACCCTGTATGAGGTGCCCAGAGACCCCGTAACCAGCAGTGATGCTGAGTGCGGGGTCTTCGCGTGTGTGCAGGTCGTGGGGCACCCTGGGATTGAGGCGTCCTCAGCCGACGTCCGGCAGTCTCTTGGGGGGTTGGGGCGGGTCCGGTGCCTGCTGTCGATCCACTCGGCGGCCGTTCTCGCCCCGCAGGCTTGTCAGCCATGGCCAGAGATCGGGGAGTGGTTGGGCCGAGCAGGCGAGTCGGTGTTCGATGCGGCAGCGCTGGAAGGGGTCCGGCGGGCATACGCCGTAGACCGTCACCCGCCCGTCGGACAGCTCGATCCATCGGTGTTCCGCCGGCACGGTGTGGGCCAGCGGCTCCATGTCCGGCTCGAGCAGCACCCAGTCGTACTCCAGCGTCGCCACGCGGTCGGCCGACAAGCCGCAGTAGACGCAGCGTGACTGCCCGCGCTCCAGCCTGCGTGGTCCTTCGTCCAAAGCCCCCATATCGCGAGGGTCGACAGCCCAGGCCCGCGTGCGAAGAGGGGAATCGGACGGAACGCCTGATGCGTGCACCCATTGTTGAAACCACGCACAACGCGGAAGGTGCGCCCCGCAACTGACGACCGACTGAGCGCGGCCGAGACCTCACGAAGCACCCCGGCCCATGTGAGGCTTTGCCTAGGCGGCGGCAGGCGTGTGGACCTCAAGTCGGGGCGCCGGTCGCCCATTTGAGGCCGGGATTGCGGGGAGGTTGTCGTGGGGGCCAGTAGCGTTCTGATCGACCAGACGACGTTGTGCGAGGCGGCGAGGTTGCTCGAGGGCGTCTCCACGCCCATGGCGCGTCGGACGATGGGGGCCGTGACGCCCGGTACGGCGGAGCGGCTGGCGCATCTGTCGACGTTGCTCGACGCGCTGCTCCTGTATGACGAGGTGCGGGTGCTGGATGCGCAACTGCCCCCCGATGCCGAGCAATTGACGTTGCGGCGGGTACTGCTCGACCGTCGCATCCTGCGGTACGTCGACACGCGGCCCCTTTCGGTGGAGGTGTCCGAGGAGCTCACGCACTTCCTGCGCGCCGCCGAGGCGGGTCCTCGCCAGTCGACTGGGCTGCACAGCCACCCTTACGCGTCCGCCGACGAGGTGGGCCGGAGCGTCCGGCAGTTGCTGGACCATGCGCCCGCGTCGCAAAGCGACGGTCTGGTCCACGCCCTGCACAGTGACGTCGAAGGCGACCTGGCTCACTGGTGGATCGGCAAATGGGCGGAGGCGTTGCACGCCGACCCCGTGCGCATTCTCGGCACGGAGACGCTCCACTTCATCGGCTACTGGAGCAGCGGCGCGATCACCGGCGGTGTCTCACATCTGCGGACCTTCGTCTACTGGCGGACCGCCGCCCGTCTCCGTATCCCGTTCCTGCCCTCGCTGCGCCGTCTGCCCGTCTACCACCTCATGACGGACCACGTACGCCGTACCGTGCAGGACCGTGTCTACGAGGTCGTCGCCGACTCCTTCAGGGCGACCGTCGCGGAGGTGTACGAGGACGAGGAGCCGTTGGCGCTCTATCTGCCGCCCGCGCTCTCCCTCTTCCTCGACCATCTCCGCGCGCACGGAGACATCGCCGCGGCCGTGGACGCCCTGCGTCACCAGCACCGCAGACTCCGCCGGAGCCTGGCCGAGCTGCAACAGACCCTGGACACCGGCTCGTCGCTCGGGGAGGCCCGGGCCGCCCGCAAGCGTCTGAAGGCGGCCTTGGAGACCCTGCGCGCCGACCTCGACCCGGGCGACCGGACGGCGGGCGGCACGGTCGACCAGCTCATCGAGATCGTGCCCGGCGTGGTCAAGGCGGCCGCCAACCCCCTTGATGTGGGCGGCTACGCGGACGCGCTGCTGGCCCGGCCGTCCGACTGGATCCGCTCCTGGTGGTTGCGGCGGCCCGTGCGCTCCGCCCTCCGGCTGAGCACCCGGCTGGAGGACCTCAGCCGATACGACCGTCTGCTCGAGGAGGCGACGGGCCACCGCTGCGATCCGGCCGAGGTCGAAGCCCTGCGCCGCTCGTACGGACGGGAGTTGGAGCTCTACGGCGGTGACAGCCGACTCCCGAGCGCGCCTCCGATGACGACCGCCGCCGAGCCGTCGGAGCAGGAACCGGCCTAGCCTCCGGGCCGACTTCGCCAAGTCAGGGGCTTGGTGAGGTGGTTGATGGCAGCATCACCGAGCATGGGCAGAGATCGGTACGTCGACTTCCTGCGCGCCTGGGCGATCGTGTCGGTCGTCGCCGGGCACTGGCTCATCACCGCGCTCGTGCGGGAGCCCGACGGGGCGATCCGTGCGCCGGAGTTGCTCGCCGAGATTCCGTGGACGCAGTGGCTGACGCTCGGGTTTCAGATCATGCCGCTGTTCTTTCTGGCGGGAGGGTACGCGGCGGGTGGGTCCTGGGCCGCCGCGAGCGGTGACGCCTCGGGGTGGGTACGGCGGCGGGCCCTGCGGCTGCTGGTGCCGGCCGGGGTCTACAGCGGCCTCGTGCTGATCGCCGTAGGGGTGTGTCAGCTCGTCGGGGTGGATGCCGGCACGCTCGAACTCGTCGGGTGGGCCATGGCGATGCAGTTCTGGTTTCTGCCGGTGTATCTGGTGCTCAGTGCGCTGACGCCGCTGCTGCATGCGGCGCATCTGCGGTGGGGGCTGCTCGTGCCGGTCGGGATGGGGGTGGTCGCCGGAGTCGCGGCGTACGTGCCGTACGGAGGGCTCCTCGGCTACGTCCTCGTGTGGGGCGTCGCCTATCAGCTCGGCTTCTGCTGGCGGGACGGTCTGCTGCGGGGGAAGGGCCTCGCGCTGGTGGGCTGTGGTGGGGCGGCCTTTGTCGGGCTCGTCGTCCTCGGGCCCTATCCCGTCAGTCTCATCCGGGTCACCGGGCAGGACCCCAGCAACACCGATCCGCCCTCCCTCGCCATGCTCGCCTGGGTGGTGGCCCAGGTGGGCGGGTGCCTTCTGCTCGCGCCTCTCCTCAGGAAGGTGCTTGCGCGGGAGCGGGTGTGGCGGGTGGTCCGGGGTGTCGGGGGTGCCAGCATGACGCTCTATCTGTGGCACATGCTGCCCGTGCTCATCGTGGCCGCCGGCTTCTATCTGACCGGGCTCGCGCCCCAGCCCGCGCTGGGATCGCCCGCCTGGTGGGGGCTGCGGGTGCCCTGGCTGGTGGTGCTCGGGGTCGTCATGGCCGGGGTGGTGGCGGGGGTACGGCCGTTGGCGGGGATCCACGGGCGGGCTCGGCTCTCGGTACAGGGCCGCTCCTGGACGCTCTGGCTCGGGCTGGCGTTCGCCGTCGGGTCTCTCGCTCGCTTCGCCGTGCACGGCTTCGCTCCCGACGGGCGGTTTCCCCTGCTGTCGGCGCTCGGGCTGGCGGTGGGTACCGCGCTGGTGATGCCGGCCGGTGATCGGCCTGTGTGCGACCGTGACCTTCCACACAGATCATCCACAGCAGCGTCCGGCAACTCACCTGTGCCTGAGGTGAGTTGACGACGGGTCCGTTTCACCGCCTGTTTGCGGAGTGCAAGAAACCGGGCATGTTTCCCTTTCAACTATGGCCTTTCCGGCTTTCGTCCAGTTCACTCGGGACGGCCTGCCGCAAGGCAGTTCGGACCACAGGAAGCACGTACGGATATGTCCAAATCGTCCGAGAATCCGCAAGTACCGATAAATCCCTATCCTGTTAGCGCCGCCGAGGTCATCCCGGGGGATCTCGTCGCCCTGGCGCCGGAGGATGTCGAGGGGCCGCGGTGGTACGTCGTCACGCACACGCTGCCCGAGTCGCCGGAGACGATCCGGCTGACGTTGCGGCCGCCGCTGGGCGGTGTGGACCGCGACGAGGTGCTCGGGCGGGAGCGGCCGGTGACCGTCGCCTGCCGGCGGATGGATGTCGCCGCTGCGCCTCGGCTCTCCTCGCCCCCTCTCGACGACGTCGAGTTCCGGGACGGGGACCGGGTGGGATCCCTGCGGGCCGTAGATCCGGGCGCCGTCGAGGTGACCTTCGTACGGCGCTGGGGGGTCTGGCATCGGGATCTCGACCACTGCGCCGACGCGCCCGCCTCCGACCGTGACGTACGGCGGTGGGCCGCCGACGCGGACCGGGAGGGGTTCGTCGTACGACATCATCCTCGGCCCGCGCGTGAGGCCGCTGCCTCCGGACCTCGGCGGGTCGTCGTCACCGGGCTCGGGGCCGTCACTCCGCTCGGCGTCGGGGTCGACGCGCTGTGGCGGGGGCTGCTCGACGGACGGCACGGGATACGGGAGTTGGACGACGAGGAGTTCCGTGAGCTGCCGGTGCGGGTGGCCGGGACCGTACCCGTCGATCCCGTCACGCTGCTGCCCCGCGCTGCCGCTCGGCGGATGAACCGTGCCGCCCAGTTCGCCGTGCTGGCCGCGCGCGAGGCCTGGGGGGACGCCGGGTTCGTGGACGGTGGGACGGTCGAGAGCGGGCTTGATCCGGCGCGGGTGGGGGTCAGTCTCGGGGCGATTCTCGGGGACGCGTCCGTGCTCGTGGGCGGGGACCGGAAGCTGCGGGACAAGGGGCCTCGTGGGGTCTCGCCGCTCACCACTCCCATGACCGTGCCCTCTCAGGCCGCCTCCCAGGTCTCCCTCGACCTGCACATCACCGGCGAGGCGCGGACCGTCACCAGCGCCTGCGCCTCCGGGACCGAGGCGATCGGGCAGGCCATCGACCGCATACGGTACGGCCGGGTCGACCTCGCTCTCGCGGGTGGCGCGGAGGCTGTCGTCACGCCGGCGATCATGGCCTCGTTCGCCTCCATGCGGGCGCTGTCCCAGGCGGGGTTGGACGATGGGTCACCCTCGCGGCCGTTCGCCAAGGACCGGGACGGGTTCGTGAACGGGGAGGGCGCGGGGGTGCTCGTACTCGAGGCCGAGGAGCATGCCCGGGCCCGGGGTGCGCGGATCTACTGCGAGGCCGCCGGGTGGGGGCTCTCCGCCGATGCTCATCACATGGCCGCACCCGATCCTTCCGGGAGCGGGGTCGCGCTGGCCGTGCGGCGGGCGGTGCGGGACGCGGATGGGTACGTGGTGGACGTCGTCCATGTGAACGCGCATGCGACGGCGACCGTGGAGGGGGACCTTGCCGAGGCGGGTGCTCTGCGAGCCGTGCTGGGGCGACGGTCGGTGCCGGTGACCGCGCTGAAGGGGCACCTCGGGCATCTGCAGGGAGCCGCGGGTGGGGTCGAGGCGGTTGGCGCCGTGCTGACGTTGCATCACGGGGTGGTGCCGCCGACCGTGGGGTGCCGGGAGGTCGACGACGCGGTCGGGCTGGATGTGGTGCTCGGGGAGCCGCGGGAGTTGCCGGCCGACGGCGACCTGGCGCTCAGCAACTCGTTCGGGTTCGGAGGGCACAACGCGGTACTGGCCTTGCGACGGCTCGGGCTCGCATAGTTCGGCGCCGCCGGGCTGCGGTGTCGGAAGGGGCAGCGGGGCTCGTCTCAGGCCGAGCGCTTGCGGGGTGTTGTCTTCTTCGCTGTCGTCTTCTTCGCCGAAGCCGTGGTTTTCGACGCCGTGGACTTTGACGCCGTGGACTTCGACGTCGTCTTCTTCGCCGCCGTCGATTTCTTCGCCGACGCCGCCGTCTTCTTCGCGGAAGCGGTCGTCTTCTTCGCGGTCGCCGTCGCCGTCGACTTCTTGCCCCCCGCCTGCTTCGGCGTGGCGCGTGCCGACTTGCGCTGGGGCAGGCGGCGGACCTCCGCGGGCTCCTCGCCCCGGGACTCCTTCGCGTCGCGGACGCTCTTCTCCAGGGCGGCCATGAGGTCGAGAACCTTGCCGCCCTTCGCGGGTTCCGGGGCCTCGGGCACGGTCTCGCCGGCCGCCTTGGCGGCGACGACCTCCTCGAGGGCCTCGCGGTACTCGTCGTGGAGGTCGTCCAGGTCGATCTCGCCCAGGGTGTCCATCAGCGCGTCCGCGAGGTCCAACTCCTTGTCGTTCACGGTGACCTTGGTGTCAGGTGCGACACCCTGCGGGGCCCGGACCTCGTCCGGCCACAGCAGCCCGTGCATGGCGATCGCGTCCTCCACGACCCGCAGCATGCCCAGGCGCTCCCGGCCGCGTAGCGCGAACTTGGCGATGGCGACCTTGTTGCTGCGCTTCAGCGCCTCCCGCAGCAGCGTGTACGGCTTCGCCGCCGGGGCACCGCCCGCCGCGAGGTAGTACGCGGCGTCCATCTGGAGCGGGTCGATACGGTCGGCCGGTACGAAGGCGACGATCTCGATCGTCTTGGCCGTGGGGAGGGGGAGGTGGGAGAGATCGTCGTCGGTGATCGGGATGATCGTGCCGTCGGCGTCCTCGTAGCCCTTGCCGATCTCGGCCGAGCCGACCTCCTTCTCCTCCAGCTCGCAGACCTTGCGGTAGCGGATGCGGCCGCCGTCCTCCAGATGGATCTGGCGGAAGGAGATCGAGTGGCTCTCGGTGGCGTTGACCAGCTTGATGGGGATGCTGACCAGGCCGAACGAGATGGCGCCGTTCCATATGGATCGCACGATCAGCACCTTTCCGGAAAATAAAGGCTATTAGGGTGTTATCCACCCATTCCGTGGGATTCTCATCGTATGACGCCGATCACCGAGGTGGACGGGCACCGGCTCGCGCTCAGCAATCTGGACAAGGTGCTGTATCCCGCGACCGGGTTCACCAAGGGCGAGGTGCTGCACTACTACGCGACCACCGCCGACGCCCTGCTCCCCCATCTGCGGGACCGGCCGCTGTCCTTCCTGCGGTATCCGGACGGCCCCGACGGTCAGGTGTTCTTCGCCAAGAACGTGCCGCCGGGTACGCCCGACTGGGTCACCACCGCCGAGGTGCCCAGGTCGGAGGGGCCGGCGCGGATGGTGCTGGTCCAGGATCTGGCGAGCCTGATCTGGGCCGCGAACCTCGTCACGGAGTTCCATACGCACCAGTGGGTGATTCAGCGGCCCAACCATGCCGACCGGCTCGTCTTCGATCTAGACCCCGGCTCTCCGGCCACCGTCGTCGACTGCTGCGAGGTCGCGCTCTGGCTGCGGGAGCGGCTCGCCGAGGACGGGATCGAGGCGTACGCCAAGACGTCCGGGTCCAAGGGGCTGCATCTGCTGGCCGCCGTGCACCCCACCCCCTCCGAACGGGTGACCGAGTACGCCAAGGAACTGGCCGTCGCCGCCGAACGCGCCCTCCCCCGCCTCGCCGTGCACCGGATGACCAAGAGCCTGCGGCCCGGAAAGGTCTTCGTCGACTGGAGCCAGAACGCTGCCCGGAAGACGACCGCCACGCCCTACACCCTGCGGGCCCGACAGGAACCCACCGTCTCCGCCCCCGTCACCTGGGACGAGGTCGAGGCGTGCCGGTCACCCGGGCAGCTCACCCTCCTCGCGACGGACATCGCACCCCGCCTCCAGGACCACGGCGACCTGCTCGCCCCGCTCCTCGAAAGCGCTGACGCGGCTCGACTGCCCCGGCTTCGGTGACCGTCATCGCTTCAGGCCGTCGACGTGGTCACACACGCGTCCATGTGTGCCGGTCGCGTGCCATCGCGTGCAGGGCCTCCACGTCCGCCGGCTTGAGCATCCCGCCGAGCCGGGCCAGGCTCTCCACCTCCGTGTCCGCGATGATCCGGACCTCTCTCGGCGGGGCGGTGATCCGGACGTCCGTCGGGCCGACCAGGGCGAGGACGGGATGGACCTCGGCGGTCAGGGCGTAGGAGGCGCGGTCGGCGTCGGCGCGGACGCGGCGCAGCAGCGGGTGGGGGTCGCGGCGGCCCAGGGAGACCATGGGGTCGGCGACCGTCACCCGTTGCTTGCGGGCGTACACCGAATGGATCGCGAAGAGGCCGCCGGGACCGATCGCCAGATGGTGGACGCGGTCGCCGCCGGGCAACGGGACCGAGTGCAGGACGTGCCAGCCCGCCCCGTCCAGCCGGTCCAGCGCCTCCCCCACCGCCTGCTCGGCCAGCAGCGCCCTGCGGCGCGGGTCCGGGCGCAGCCGGTGCGGTGGTCCCGGGTCACGGTCGAGGGCGATCTGGAGGGCCTCGCCGGGGCGGTTGGGCGCCAGGTCGTCGTCCGGGTGGAGGGTGAGCCGGGCGAGCTCCGCCGGTGTCGGCACCGGGGGCGGCCCCACCGCCACCGGGCCGGTCAGGAAGGGCCCGAGGACTTCGAGTACGTCGTCTCTGCGGTCCTCGCTCAACAGGTTCACCCGGGCCGCCTCACGGTCGTACCAGGCGACGTTACGCCCGTCCGTCAGGCACACGTAGAGCCGCTCCTGGCCGTGGCGCCAGGTCGGTATGACGCGCAGTCCGCTCATGCACCATCACCCCTTGACCATGGGAACAGGCGGGGTGCTCCAGGGGCAAGAAGGCGGTTACCTTTGGGAGTAGTTGGGTGGGGGAGTTGGGGAGGCGTTGTTGCGTACCCGCAGGAAGCAGCCCGACGTACCGGCCCCGGACAGTCCATGGAGCGAGATAGTGCCCGGCCTGTGGATGGGCGGGCACGAGTTCAGGGGGCACTCGGGGCAACTGGAATTCGCCGTCGTACGGGACGAGTTCGATCTCGTCCAGACCTTGCTGAGGCTGCCGGGGCACGGGCCCGACCCGGGAGTGGAACACCATGTCTGGCCGATTCCTGACGGGCCACTGGACGGAACCCAGCTCGCGGGCGTGATACGCCTCGCGCAAGCCGCGAGCGACGCACTGGACGAGGGCCGCAAGGTCCTCGTCCGCTGTTATCACGGCTACAACCGCTCGGGGCTGGTCATCGCACACGCGCTGATCCGGAGCGGGCGCTCCGCGGAGGAGGCGATCCGGACGATCCGGGCCCGCCGCTCGCCGTGGGCGCTGCACAACGACCTGTTCGTCGACTATCTGCGGGCGGGGCTGCCGACCGCGCGGCTGCTGGAAGAGCTGGCAGAGTAGGCCCACGTCCCGCCCATCAGGTGCGCAAAAAGGACTTCCATACGAATAAGGTGTACGGGCCGGTCACACCCCACCGCCCGCCCGTCCCGCCAGGAGCACAGTGCCACGCCCCGTCCGTTCCCTCGTTACCGCAGCCCTGGTGCTGGCCACCGTCGCGGGCTGCGGTGACGCGGGCGGACTGCACGGCGCGGGCCCCACCTCGACCGCGACCAGCCCGGCGCGGCTGTGGCCGAATCTGACCCCTGCCGCAAGTCCCGCCTGGAACTACGACGACGGCGAGTCCGAGGCCATGAAGGGCATCACGGCGCCGGGCGACGACGTCCGCAAGGTGGATCCGGTGGCCGTCGTGAAGGCGGAGATCGCCCAGCATCCCGACGAGTACTCCGGCGCGAAGGCGCCGTACCGCGAGACGGCCCGCCGCATGGCGTACTGCGGGAAGAAGCCGGCCGACAGCCGGTGCCCGCTGCTCAAGGCGTACTACCGCGACCTCACCGGCGACGGGCACGACGATCTGACGCTGGGCTTCCGGCTGCTGCCGGGCCACCAGACGGCGGTGCGCGTCTACACCTTCGAGGGCGGCCGGCTGGTGCAGGTCATGGCCAACGAGGACGCCGTGAGCGGGGTCGAGCTGGCCGGGCGCTCGGTGATCATTCACGCGCCGTCCGACCTCGCGGACTACGAGTACCGTTTCCAGTGGACCTGGGACCCGGAGCAGCACGTCATGCTGCTGACCCACGACGAGATGCTGCACATCGGCAAGAGCCCGTCCCCGTCGGAGAGCTCGCGGTGAGGCTCGCGCTCCCCCGGTGGGCCGGCACCCTCGCCGTGAAGGCCGCCGCCTTCATCACGGTGATGTGCTGTGCGCTCGCCGCGTTGCTCGGCGTCCTCGTGCATGTCTCGGTGACCAACCAGACCGTCGGCCAGGCCCGCGACCTGGCGCTCCAGCGACTCGAGGACGCGACCTCGGCGTACGAGGCCGGGGACACCCTCGGACCCTTCGCGGGCGTCGATCCGCCGGGGCTGCCGGACTCCCTGCGGGACCTGGCCGTGGCGGGCGACCGCGGCACGATGGTCGCCACCCGGGACGGGGACCCCGCGATGTGGGCGGCCGGCCCCGCCGACGGGAACCGGGCCCTCGCGGTCCGTGTCGACTACCGCCAGCAGGCCCGCACCATCGCCGCCCTCGACCGGTCGATCCTGTGGTCCTCGGCGCTGGCGATCGGGGCGACGCTGCTGGTGGGGGCGTTCGCGGTGACACGGGTGACCCGGCGGCTGCACGCCACGGCCCGGGTGGCCCGGCGGATCAGCGCGGGTGACCTGGACGCACGGGTCGACGATCCCCGCACGAAGGATCCCTCGCGGCCCCAGGACGAGGTCGCCGCGGTCGCTTCGGCACTGGACTCCATGGCGGCCTCGCTGCAGGGGAAGCTGCTGAGCGAGCAGCGGTTCACCGCGGACGTGGCGCATGAGCTGCGGACGCCGTTGACCGGGTTGCACGCGGCGGCGGAGCTGTTGCCTCCGGGGCGGCCCACGGAGTTGGTGCGGGATCGGGTGGGGGCGCTGCGGACGCTGACGGAGGATCTGCTGGAGATCTCGCGGCTGGACACCGGGCGGGAGCGGGTGGAGCTGGACACCGAACCGCTGGGGGCGCTGGCCGAGCGGGTGGTGCGGGCGTCCGGGACCGACACCGAGGTCGTCGTCGTACGGGATGTTTCCGTGGAGACGGACCGGCGGCGGCTGGAGCGGGTGCTGGGGAATCTGGTGGCCAACGCGCATCGGCATGGGAGAGGGCCGGTGTCTCTGACGGTTGACGGGCCGGTCGTGATCGTGCGTGATCACGGGGACGGGTTTCCGGAGTATCTGGTCGAGCATGGGCCGCAGCGGTTTCGGACGGAGGGGGGTTCGAAGGGGCATGGGCTGGGGTTGACCATCGCTCTGGGACAGGCGGAGGTGTTGGGGGCGCGGCTTTCGTTTTCGAATGCGGCCGGTGGTGGGGCGGTTGCGACGTTGGTGCTGCGGTAGTTCGCGGTCCGACGGTTGTGTGGGGCTGGTCGCGCTTCCCCGCGCCCCTTGGGGCGTTCTCCTATGGCCCAGTTTGGAAGGCGGCCCACGGACAGCGCTCCTAATGTGGCGAATAGTCAAGTTCGCCCTACTTGTGGAGGTATCTCCCATGTCCCTGCGCTCCCGCCTCTCCATAACCGTCGTCGCCGGCGCCTTCCTCGCCGCGGCCGCCGTCACCCCCGCCGTCGCGAACGACGACTGGGGCGACTCCCAAAGCAACTCCCAGAGCGACTCCCAGAGCGACTCCCAGAGCGACCCCCGCGGCGACTGGGGCGGCTCGCAGGGCGAATCGCAGAGCGACTCCCGCGGTGACTGGGGTCAGCACCAGCAGAGCAACCAGCGCCTCTACAAGGGCGTCGTGACGGCCAGCACGCTGCGGCTGCGCAGCAAGCCGACGACCGGCTCCCAGGTCATCCGCTACGCCTACCAGGGCGAGATCGTGTCGATCTTCTGCAAGACCGGCGGTCAGAACATCGACGGCAACCACCTCTGGTACCTCCTCACGGACGGCACCTGGGCCTGGGGTGCCGCCCGGTACATCGACAACATCGGGCCCGCGCCACGCTGGTGCTGAGGCTAGGAAGACAACCTGCCCCATTTGGGTAAGTTCCGGACATGACCAAGGCCGGAACCACCGTGGCTCAAGCGGATCCCCCCGCTCCCGCTGTACGCCTCCCCCGGCGCCGTGGCATCGAACTCGCCCTCATCGTCGTCGCCGTACTGCTCTCCGTGTACGGCTACTGCGACGTCGGCCTCGCCACCTACGGCACCGTCCCGCCCGGCGCCGCCGGCTACGGCGCCGGGCTCGGTGTGCTGGCGCTGGTCGCGCATCTCGTGGTGCGTTACCGGGCGCCGTACGCCGATCCGCTGCTTCTGCCGATCGGCGTCCTGCTCAACGGACTCGGCCTGGTCCTCATCTACCGGCTCGACCTGGAAACGCCCGGCGACCGGGCGGCCCCCACCCAACTCGTGTGGTCCACGGTCGGTGTCGCCCTGTTCATCGTGACCGTGCTGCTGCTCCGCGACTATCGCGTGCTCCAGCGGTATGCGTACGTCTGCGTGGCGGCCGCGCTCGTGCTGCTCACCCTGCCGATCTTCTTCCCCTCCGTGAACGGTGCCCGGATCTGGATCCGGATCGCCGGATTCTCCATCCAGCCGGGCGAGTTCGCGAAGGTGCTCCTTGCGGTCTTCTTCGCGGCCTACCTCGCCGCCAACCGGAACGCGCTCGCGTACACGGGGCGTCGGGTGTGGCGGCTCCAGCTGCCGACCGGGCGGGTGCTCGGGCCGATCGTGGCGATCTGGCTGCTGAGTGTGTGCGTGCTGGTGCTGGAGCGGGACCTCGGCACCTCGCTGCTGTTCTTCGGACTGTTCGTGGTCCTGCTCTACGTCGCCACCGGGCGCACCGGCTGGATCGCCGTGGGCCTGCTGCTGGCCTCCTTCGGCGCGGTCGCCGTCGGATGGCTGGAGCCGCATGTGCACAGCAGGGTCGAGGACTGGCTGCATCCGTTCGCCACGATCGAGGCCGGCCAGGGGCCGAACCAGCTCGCGCAGTCCCTGTTCGCCTTCGCCGCCGGTGGCATGCTCGGCACCGGGCTGGGGCTCGGCCACTCGATCCTCATCGGGTTCGCGGCGAAGTCGGACTTCATCCTGGCCACGGCGGGCGAGGAGTTGGGGCTTGCCGGACTGTCGGCGATCTTCCTGCTCTACGCCCTGCTGGTGGAGCGCGGCATCCGGGCCGGGCTGGCGTTGCGCGATCCCTTCGGGCGGCTGCTCGCCGTCGGGCTCGCCTCGATCGTGGCGTTGCAGGTGTTCGTCATCGCCGGCGGGGTGACCGGACTGATCCCGCTGACCGGGATGGCGATGCCGTTCCTGGCGCAGGGCGGCTCGTCGGTCGTCACCAACTGGGCGATCGTGGCGCTGCTGATCCGGGTGAGCGACTCGGCCCGCAGCCAGTACGACGGGGAGGTGGCCCCATGACCCAGGACAGGACCCGGCACATGACCCGCTACATCCGGCACTCCGCCTGCTTCTGCGCCCTGCTGCTCGTGGCACTGCTCGTCAACGCCACCCGCGTCCAGGTCTTCGAGGCCGAGTCCTACGACGGCAACCCCGCCAACCGCCGCTCCTCCATCGCCCGTTACGGGCAGCCGCGCGGCGACATCCTGGTCGGCGGAGAGTCGGTCACCGGCTCCCAGGACACCGACGGGCGGCTGCGCTACGAACGGACGTATCCGAAGGGCCCGTTGTACGCGCCGGTCACCGGGTTCGCCTCGCAGATCTACGGCACGACGTTCCTGGAGCACGCCGAGGACGGCATCCTGTCCGGGACCGACCCGATGCTCTCGGGGTTCCCGCTGTGGAACGACTTCACCCGTGCCCAGAGCCCCGGCGGGAACGTGGTCACCACCATCGACGGGGCCGCCCAGGAGGCCGCCTACGCGGGGCTCGCCGGGCGGAAGGGCGCGGTGGCGGCGATCGAGCCGTCGAGCGGGCGGATTCTGGCGCTGGTGTCGAGTCCGTCGTACGACCCGGGGGTGCTGTCCGGGAACGACGCGGCCGTGGAGCGGTCCTGGGCGGGGCTGAACGAGGACCCGGACAAGCCGATGCTCAACCGGGCGATCCGGCAGACCTATCCGCCGGGTTCGACCTTCAAGGTGGTGACCGCGGCGGCCGCGCTGGACGCGGGGGTGGTGACGGACGTGGAGAAGCCGACCGACTCACCGGACCCGTACCGTCTGCCGGGCACCTCGACCTCGCTGGTGAACGAGGCGACGGGCTGCGAGGACGCCTCGGTGCACGCGGCCTTCGTGTGGTCGTGCAACACGGTGTTCGCCAAGCTGGGTGTGCGGGTCGGGGTGGCGGACATGGCGGCCACGGCGGCGGGGTTCGGCTTCAACGACCAGGGGCTCGGCATCCCGTTCTCCGTCGCCGAGAGCACCTTCGACGTCTCCGTCGACAAGGCGCAGCTCGCGCTGTCGTCGATCGGGCAGTACAACACGCGGGCCACACCGCTCCAGATGGCGATGGTGTCGGCGGCTGTCGCCAACGGGGGGCAGGTGCGGCCGCCGTATCTGGTGGAGCGTACGACCCGCTCGGGCGGCGCCACCGTGGCCGCGTCCGGCGCACGGACGGTACGGCAGGCGATGTACCCGTCGACCGCCGTACGTCTGAAGGAGCTGATGGAGGACGTGGTGCGGGAGGGCACCGGCACCAACGCCGCGATCCCCGGCGCGACCGTCGGCGGCAAGACCGGCACCGCGCAGCACGGGGTGGGCAACTCCGGGACGCCGTACGCCTGGTTCATCTCCTGGGCGCAGGGCGAGCGCGACATGGAACCGAAGGTCGCGGTCGCCGTGGTGGTGGAGGACGCGGAGGCGGACCGGGGGGAGATCAGCGGGGGCGGGGACGCGGCGCCGATCGCCCGGGCGGTGATGGAGGCGGCGCTCAACTCGTAGGTTGGCGGCGTCTGTTCACGTGGTGAGACGGGGTCTGTACTTCCGACAGAGGACCGACCTACCGTTCGGTACATGACTTCAGCCGTCGCGTACGAACTCGCCCAGGTCAATATCTCCCGCCTCAAGTTCCCGCTGGACTCACCCGAGTTGAAGGACTTCGTCGACGCGCTCGACCCGGTCAACGCCTCCGCGGAGGCGGCCGACGGCTACGTCTGGCGCCTGCAGTCCGAGGCGGGCGACGCGACCGACATCAAGGTCTTCGGCGACGACTGGCTGATCATCAACCTGACGATGTGGCGGGACACCAACGCCCTGACGGCCTTCATGTACCAGGGCCAGCACCGCGAGATGCTGGCCCGGCGCCGCGAGTGGTTCGAGAAGGTCGCGGAGGCGATGACGGCCCTGTGGTGGGTCCCGGCCGGCCATCGCCCGACGGTCGCGGAGGCCGAGTCCCGGCTCCTGCACCTCCGGGCCAACGGCCCGACACCGTACGCCTTCACCCTGCGGACGTCGTTCCCGGCCCAGGGTGCGGAGCCGGTTTCGTTCGCGGTGCCGGAGGATCTGGGCTGCGGGGTCTAGGGCCTGTACGGCGGACAGCCCCTAGCCGACTCCGCCGGGTACCGCCTCCCGACGTCGCAGCCACCCCTCCGGCACGTCCTCCACGCCCGTGCGGGCGGCGACGACGCCGCCCGTGATGGCGCAGGTGGTGTCGACGTCGCCGAAGCCCTCGGCGGTGGACCAGAGGGCGGAGACGAGGTCGTCGGCGTGGCGGGCGGCGGTCCAGAGGGCGAAGGGGACGGTGTCGTCGGCACGGATCCGCTGTCCGTTGCCGAGGAGGTCGGAGGCCTTCCAGGGTTCCGTGGAGAAGGGGACTTCCGCGGCACGGACGAGACCCTCCTGCACCGCGCTCCGGGGCGTCAGCGACGCCACCGCGTCCAGCGTCAGCTCATGTCCGGCCGACAGCGCCGCGGCCACCGCCACGGCGACCGCACCCGCGACCCCCTCCGGGTGGGCGTGCGTGACCTCGGCCGACAGGGTGGCCTGCTCGACCACCCGGGACAGATCGGTGTGGAACCACGCGCCCAACGGCGCCACCCGCATCGCCGCACCGTTGCCGAGGCTGCCCTCGCCGCCGAAGAGCTCCCGGGCGAACTCGGGCCAGCGGCCCGGCTCGTGGAGCAGCCGGGGCAGCAGCTGGTGCATGCCATGGCCGTATCCACGGGCGGGATCGGCGTCGTAGCCGAGCGCGAACGCCTGGGCCAGCTCGGTCCGGCGTACCTCACCGAACTCGTCGAGCACCCGGAAGATCCCGAGCGCCATGGCCGTGTCGTCGGTCCAGTGCCACTCGGGCTCCTGCGGCATACGACGGTCACGGACCTCGTTGTACGCCTGCCGGGGCTCGCGGAAGAGCGGGAACCACCGCTCGCCGAACGCGTCACCGAGGGCGAGACCCTCGAGGCTGCGCCGCGCTACGACACGGTCCGAGACGATGGTCACTCACTGGCCCCCAGCTCGATCGACTGCCGCACTTCAGCGACGCGTTCATGCTCCTCCGCCGCGAACCGTTCCGCATCCAGTTTCTCGGCGACCTCCTCGTCCTGGGCCATCAGCAGGTCGAGGTTGGAGTCCCCCATCTCGAAGACCCCCATGTCGACATAGGCCTGCTGGAGCCGCTTGCCCCACAGCCCGATGTCCTTGACGCACGGCACGATGCGCGAGAACAGCAACTGCCGGAACAGGGCGAGGAATTCGGACTGCTCGCTGTACTCCTCGGCCTCGGCGGTCGGGATCCCGAAGTTCTCCAGGACCTCGACACCCCGCAGCCGGTCCCGCATCAGATAGCAGCCCTCGATGACGAACTCCTCCCGCTCCCGGAGTTCGGCATCGCTGAGCTGCTTGTAGTAGTCCCGCAGCGCCATCCGCCCGAAGGCCACGTGCCGGGCCTCGTCCTGCATGACGTAGGCGAGGATCTGCTTGGGCAGCGGCTTGTCGGTCGTGTCGCGGATCATCCCGAAGGCGGCAAGGGCAAGCCCCTCGATGAGGACCTGCATCCCCAGATAGGGCATGTCCCACCGGCTGTCCCGCAGTGTGTCGCCGAGCAGGGACTGGAGGTTGTCGTTGATCGGGTAGAGCATCCCGATCTTCTCGTGCAGGAACCGGCCGTAGATCTCCGCGTGCCGGGCCTCGTCCATCACCTGGGTCGCCGAGTAGAGCTTGGCGTCGAGATCGGGCACGGACTCGACGATCCGCGCCGCGCAGACCATCGCGCCCTGCTCACCGTGCAGGAACTGGCTGAACTGCCAGGAGGCGTAGTGCTGCCGCAGCTCCCCCTTGTCCTTCTCCGTCAGCTTCGCCCAGTGCTTGGTGCCGTACAGGGACATGGACTCGTCGGGCGTGCCGAGCGGGTCGTCCGGATCGACCTCCAACTCCCAGTCGATGCGCTTCTGCCCGTCCCACTGCTTGTCCTTGCCCTTCTGGTACAGGGCGAGCAGACGGTCCCGTCCGGAGCCGTTCTCTTGGCCAACAAACATGGCCTCCCAGCTGAAACGCGCCGCGCCGGTGGCCGGCACCTGCCAGTGAGGGTCTCCCGGATCTGTGGCGTACAGGTCGAAAGTCGGCATGTCCCGCAGGCTCACACGCGGTAGACGCGGGGTCAACAAGTCGCGCGCGAGGGATTGACGAGCTTGCTGACAAGCAGTCTCATAAGGGCATGACGACGTTGACGGACGCCGACGCGCTCGCGGGGCTGCGCGATGCGCTCGGCCTGCTCAAGGACCGGGAGCAGGTGGCCCAGCGGCTCCTCGACTCCTCCGCGAAGCACTCCTTCGACCCGGACAAGGAACTGGACTGGGAGGCGCCCTTCGAGGAGGGCAAGTGGTTCTGGCCCCCGGAACTGGTCTCCCTCTACGACACCCCGATGTGGAAACGGATGAGCGAGGAGCAGCGCATCCTGCTCTCCCAGCACGAGGCGGCGGCGCTGGCCTCGCTGGGCATCTGGTTCGAGATCATCCTGATGCAGCTGCTCGTCCGGCACATCTACGACAAGGCGGCGACGAGTGCGCACGTGCGCTACGCGTTGACCGAGATCGAGGACGAGTGCCGGCACTCGAAGATGTTCGCCCGCCTGATCTCGCGCGGCGGCACCCCCTGGTACCCGGTCAGCCGGGCCCACCAGAACCTGGGCCGCCTCTTCAAGACCATCTCCACCACCCCCGGCTCCTTCACGGCCACGCTGCTCGGCGAGGAGGTCCTCGACTGGATGCAGCGGCTGACGTTCCCGGACGAGCGGGTGCAGCCCCTGGTCCGGGGCGTGACCCGTATCCACGTCGTGGAGGAGGCCCGCCATGTCCGCTACGCCCGTGAGGAACTGCGCCGCCAGATGATGACGGCGCCTCGGTGGTCGCAGGAGTTCACGCGGGTCACCTCCGGTGAGTTCGCGCGCGTCTTCTCCGTGGCCTTCGTCAATCCCGAGGTCTACACGAACGTAGGCCTGGACCAGCGAGAGGCCATGGCGCAGGTGAAGGCGAGCGGCCACCGCCGGGAGGTCATGCAGACGGGCTCGAAGAAGCTGACGGACTTCCTGGACGACATCGGGGTGCTGCGGGGTGTCGGGCGACGCCTGTGGAGAGCTTCGGGGCTGCTGGCCTGATGGTCGCCTGCGGGCCGGTGGGGGCTGGTCGCGCCCACGCGGCGGAGCCGCATATTGATACAGCCCCGCGCCCCTGGGTGGGTACAGCTGGGCATGCGTTGACTGCACCCACCTCAGGGGCGCGGGGAACTGCGCGACCAGCCACGACGCACCCGCAGACGCCCGACTACGCTGCACCCATGACCCCTGCCGCGCCCGCCTATCGCCGTCTGAGTGTCGAAGAGCGCCGCACCCAGCTCCTCGAAGCCGCCCTCAGCCTCTTCGCGCACCGCGCACCCGAGGACGTGTCTCTAGACGACGTGGCGGAGGCGGCCGGAGTCTCGCGGCCCCTGGTGTACCGGTACTTCCCCGGCGGCAAGCAGCAGCTGTACGAGGCCGCTCTCAGATCCGCCGCCGATGAACTCCAGCAGTGCTTCGACGAGCCCCGCGAGGGCCCGCTGCTCGTCCGTCTCTCCCGTGCCCTCGACCGCTACCTCGCCTTCGTCGACCAGCACGACGCCGGATTCAGCGCGCTGCTCCAGGGCGGCAGCGTGGTCGAGACGTCCCGCACCACCGCCATCGTGGACGGCGTACGCCGAGCCGCGGCCGAGCACATCCTCAGCCACCTCGGGGTCACCGAACCCGGCCTCCGGCTCCGCATGACCGTACGCATGTGGATCACCGCCGTGGAGGCGGCGTCCCTGATCTGGCTCGACGAGGGCAAGCAGCCTCCCCTCGACGAGCTCCGCGACTGGCTGGTAGAGCAGTTCGTCGCCGTACTCACCGTCACCGCCGCCCGCGACCCGCAGACGGCGACGCTGGCGCAGACCCTCACGTCGCATATCTGAGACTGGTCCCGTGAAGAGCGAAGACACCCCCTTCGAGGGCGGGCCGATGGACGGCCGCGTGCTGCCCGTCCTCCTGGGCCCCACCGGCCACCCGCCCAAGCAGTACCGCATCCCGGTCCCGGACGCCGCCGGGGGCCCGCCCACCGTGCTGGTCTACCGCCGTGTCCCACGGGGCCAGAGCAAGCGGCTCGGCCTCCCGCAGGGGTGGAAGTACGAGTACGAGCCCGAGGGCACGCCCTCCCGTCTGCGCTGGCCATGGTCGAAACCCGCCACCAAGCCCGACGCCACGCCGGGCGGCAAGCGGGAGGACACCGACGGGTGACGTGATTGGGCCGAACCGCGCACGCTCGGCGCGCGCGCCCTTCCGACCCGTCCCATGCTCGCCGTGCGGAACAGAACGGCTGTCCCGCACCGGAGGTGATGACGTGTCAGGAAGGCTTCTGCGCCTGGCGTGTACGGCGGCGATCGCGGCCGGTACAGCCCTGGCGCCCGTGCCCGCGAACGCCGTACCGGAACCCGGTGAGCGCACGGTCGCCGAACTGCTGACGGACCTTCAGCGCCTGTACCGGGAGGCGGAGCAGGCCACGGAGACGTACAACGCGACCGAGGAGAAGCTGAAGAAACAGAAGGCGGAGGTACTCCGCCTGGACACCGCGCTGTCGCGGGCCCGGCTCTCCCTCCACGACAGCCGGGGCGCGGCCGGCCGCCTGGCCCGCCAGCAGTACCAGAACAGCACCAACATCTCCCCGTACGTCCGTCTGCTCCTGGCCCGCGACCCCCAGCACGCCCTCGACCAGGGCCATGTCATCGGCCAGTTGGCCCGGGAGCGCGCCGAGACGGTCGGCCGCCTGACCGGCAGCGAGAAAAAGGCCGACGGTGTGGCGCGCGAGGCCCGCAAGGCACTGGACGCCCAACTCACGCTGGCCGCACGCCAGAAGAAGGACCGGGACGGTGTACAGAAGAAGCTGCACGACGTCGAGGAGCTGCTCTCCTCCTTGAGCGAGGAGCAGTTGCGGGAGCTCGCCCGGTTCGAGAAGGACGAGATCACCGAGGCGCAGGACGAGCTCATCGCGTCGGGTGCCCTGAGCGACAAGGACCGCAAGCCGTCGGACCAGGGCGACAAGGCGGTGCGCTACGCCATGGACCAGCTCGGGAAGCCGTACAAGTGGGGTGCGGAGGGGCCGAAGGAGTTCGACTGCTCAGGTCTGACCTCGGAGGCGTGGGGTCATGCGGGGACGCCCATCCCCCGGACCAGCGAGGAGCAGTGGGCGCGGCTCCCCCGTATCCCTCTCAAGGAGCTGCGCCCCGGCGACCTGGTGATCTACTTCGCCGACGCCACCCACGTGGCGATGTACCTGGGCAAGGGCGAGATCGTCCAGGCTCCGAGGACCGGCGAGAAGGTCAAGCTGTCGCCGATCGCGTCGAACCCGATCCTCGGAGCCGTACGCCCTGATCAGGACAGCGAGGCCAGGTAGGCCGCCGTCTTCTCGGGCTCGTAGAAGAAGTTCTCGAAGTCGGCCGGGTCGTCGAACGCGTTGGCGAACCGGTCGGCGGCGGGCTGCAACTGCCCTGCCGCACCGATGAGGTTCAGGACGTGCTCCGGCGGCGGCGCCAGCATCGCGTTCGTCCACTTGGTGACGTGCTGGGCCGTGTCCCAGTAGCGGTCGAACGCCCCCTGCATCCAGTCCTCGTCGAACTCCTTCTCCCCTCGCTCGAGGATCGACGCGAGGTACGAAGCGGCGCACTTGGCGGCGGAGTTGGAGCCCTGGCCGGTGATCGGGTCGTTCGCGACGACGACGTCGGCGACACCGAGGACAAGTCCGCCACCGGGGAGACGGCCGATGGGGTTACGGACGGTGGGCGCGTACCGGCCCGCCAACGTGCCACCGGCGTCGGTCAGTTCGACCTTCGTGGCCCGCGCGTACTCCCACGGCGTGAACCTCTCCATGAGTTCCAGGGTCAGGGAGAGGTGTTCCGCGGGGTCCTTCACGCCGTTGAAGACGTCGAGCGGGCCGCCGGGTATGCCCTCCCAGAACAGGATGTCCGCGCGGCCGGAGGTCGTGAGGGTCGGCATGATGAACAGCTCGCCGACACCGGGGACCAGGTTGCAGCGGACCGCGTCGTACTCCGGGTGCTCGGGCCGGGGGCCCAGGCCGTGGACGTACGACACGGCCAGCGCGCGCTGCGGCTCGCTGTACGGCGAACGGGAGGCGTCCCGGCCGAACATCGACACCAGCTCGCCCTTGCCCGCCGACACCAGCACCAGGTCGTACGTACGGGCGAAGTAGTCGAGGTCGGAGACCGCCGCGCCGTGGATGACGAGCTGGCCGCCGCGCTGGGCGAACGTCTCCATCCAGCCCGCCATCTTCACGCGCTGGTCGACCGACTGCGCGTACCCGTCGAGCTTGCCCACCCAGTCGATCGCACGGGCCGCCGGGCCCTCGGCCCACGAGCCGGGGGCCGCGACCGAGACGCCGAGTCCTTCGATCTTCGGGGCCTGGGACTCCCAGAAGTTCAGCTGGAGATCGCGCTCGTGCTGCAGTGCCGTGTGGAACATGCACTGCGTCGACATGACCCGGCCGGAGCGGATCTCGTCCGCCGTCCGGTTCGACATCAGGGTGACCTCGTACCCGTGCGACTGGAGTCCGAGGGCGAGCTGGAGACCGGACTGGCCGGCCCCTACGACGAGTATCTTCCGCATACGGCTGGTGGCTCCTTGGTCGCGACTACTCAGGTGTTTCGTCCAGCGCGTGGCCGACGAGGGCCAGGAGGCTCTCGATCACGGAGATCCGGCGGCGCGCATCCATGATCATTACAGGTATGTGCGCGGGGATCGTCAACGCCTCCCGCACGTCCTCCGGTTCGAAGAGCTCACTCTCGTCGAAGTGGTTGACCGCGACGACGTACGGCAGTCCGCAGCTCTCGAAGTAGTCCAGCGCCGGGAAGCAGTCCTTCAGACGGCGGGTGTCGGCCAGCACGACCGCGCCGATCGCACCGCGCACCAGGTCGTCCCACATGAACCAGAACCGCTGCTGGCCCGGCGTGCCGAACAGATAGAGCACCAGGTCGTCGTCGAGCGTGAGGCGGCCGAAGTCCATGGCCACGGTGGTGGTGAGCTTGCCGGGCGTGGCGGTGAGGTCGTCGGTCTCCTCGCTCGCCTCGGTCATCAGCGCCTCGGTCTGCAGGGGCGTTATCTCCGAGACGGCGGTGACGAGCGTGGTCTTGCCGACGCCGAAGCCGCCGGCCACGACTATCTTCGTCGCGATCGGGGCCCGGGTACGGTCCGTCTGCCAGGACCTGAGGTTGTCGTCGGTTTCGACTTCGACGAGTGGGGCGACGCCACGAGCGGCGTCAGAGACGACGGAGTCCACTCAGCACCCTTTCGAGCAGAGCGCGGTCCGGGCGGCCGGTCCCGTGACCGGTGCCGGTGCCGTACACACGGATCTTTCCCTGGTCCGCGAGGTCGCTCAGGAGCACGCGGACCACGCCGAGCGGCATCTTCAGCAGCGCGGCGATCTCGGCCACCGTGCGCATACGGCGGCAGAGTTCGACGATGGCCCGCATCTCCGGCATGACCCGGGTGTTGAGGGAGCCATTCGTCAGTTCCTTGCGCTCCTCGGGGGCCTCCAGTGCCGCGACGAACGTCTCCACGAGGAGGACGTGGCCGAAGCGGGTGCGGCCGCCGGTGAGCGAGTAGGGGCGGACGCGGGCGGGCTTGCGGTCGCCGCCGCGGACCGGGAGGTTCGGACGGCCGGTCATCGCGCGCCCCCCGTGGTCTCGGACTCCAGCGACTGCCTTAGCTCACTGCGGAGTTCGGGGGTCAGGACGTGTCCGGCACGGCCGACGAACAACGCCATGTGGTACGCCACGACGCTCATGTCACTGTCCGCGGAGCCGTGCACACCGAGCAGCGAGCCGTCGCTGATCGACATCACGAACAGGCTGCCCTCGTCCATCGCGACCATCGTGTGCTTCACCCCGCCCGACTCCATGAGCTTGGCGGCGCCGATGGTGAGGCTGCCGATGCCGGACACGATGGTCGCGAGGTCGGCGGAGGAGCCTCGTGGGCCCTTCGGGGTGGTGCGGGTCCGACGGGCCTTGTCGTTGGTGCCGGGGTCGGAGGAGAGCAGGAGCAGTCCGTCCGATGAGACCACCGCTACTGACTGGATGCCCGGCACCTCCTCGACCAGGTTCGTCAGCAGCCAGTGCAGGTTGCGGGCTTCACTGCTCAGTCCGAAGGTACTGGGCGCGGTCAACTGCTTGCCTCCTCGGGAGTTCCCCCCGTGGATTCTTCGCTGTGTGCGGGTGTCCTCGTCTGACCCGTCTGTTCGGCGATCTCGGCTTCTACGTCGCGGTAGCCGGCCTCCGCCCCCCGGCGGAAGCCGCCGAGCCTCCGGCGGAGGGCCTCGGCGTCCACGGAACTGCTTCGCGGGCGCGGTGTGGTCGCGGGCGCGGCGATCTTGGGTGTGCGCTTGGGGAGGCCCTTTGCGGTGAGCTGGTCCTCGTCCGGGGTGCGCTCGTGTTCGGTGTCGTCGTCGTCGGACGCGGGTGGCCCCTGTAGGGGTTCCTCAGCGTCGGCGGCCACGGGTTCAGGGGTTGCTTCGGGCTCCGCCGGAATCGGTACCAGCAGCTCCATCGTCGTCTCGGCAGGGCTCTCCTCCCCTGCCGTCTCCGACGTCCGTACGGCCTTCTCCGCCAGGGCCACCAGCACGTCGCCGGTGCCCGAACGGGTGGGCAGGACGTTGGAGTTGGCCTCCGCGTCGGCGCCCGGGAGGGAGAAGGTGTGGGTGGCACCGGACAGCGGGGCGGCGGAGGGGACCGCGGCGGACGGTGCCGGCGCCAGCAGACCCTTCGGGAGAACGACCACCGCGGCGATGCCGCCCTGCTTCTGCTCACGGAGCTGGACGCGGACGCCGTGGCGGTGGGCCAGGCGGGCGACGACGTACAGGCCGAGGCCGAGTCCCTCCTCGCCCTCCTGGTCGTACGGGGAGTCCGGGTCGAAGTCGCCGAGGCGGGAGTTGAGACGGGTCAGCCGCTCGTCGGTCACGCCGATGCCCTCGTCCTGGACGGAGAGCATGACCTCGCCGCTCTCCAGCAGCCAGCCGGAGACCTCGACGGGCATGTCCGGCGGGGAGAACGACGTGGCGTTCTCCATCAGCTCGGCCAGGAGGTGGGACAGGTCGTCGGCCGCGAAGCCCGCGACATGCGCGTGCGGGGGCAGGGCCGCGATGCGGACGCGCTCGTAGCGCTCGATCTCGCTCACCGCCGCCCGTACGACATCCACCAGCGGGACCGGACCGGCGTGCTGCTGGACGTGTTCCGTGCCGGCGAGGACGAGGAGGTTCTCGCTGTGGCGGCGCATGACCGTGGCGAAGTGGTCGAGCTTGAAGAGGGTGGCGAGGCGGTCGGGGTCCTGCTCGCGCTCCTCCAGGCCCTCGATGACGGCGAGTTGGCGTTCCACCAGGCCGAGGGTGCGCAGGGCGAGGTTGACGAAGGTGCCGCCGATGCTCTCGCGAAGACGCGCCAACTGGGCGGCGGACTCGGCGAGTTCGGTGCGCAGCTCCTCGCGGGCGTCGGCCATCTTCTGGCGCTGGCCGACGAGGTGCTTGCGGTCGGACTCCAGGGTGGCGACGCGCTCCTGGACGGCGACGGCGTGCGCGTGCAGGGCGTTGACGGAGCGGACGACCTGGGCGAACTCGTCGTTGCGGCCGGTGAACTTGACCGGTTCCTCGGTGGTCGGCTCCTCGGACTGTGCCAACCGGGCGGAGCCCAGGCGCAGGACGGCGAGCGGGCGGGTCAGGGTGCGGGCCATGGCGGTGGCGATACCGACGGCCAGCAGCATGAGGGCGCCGAGGATCGCGACGCGCAGCTCCAGCGCGGTGACGTCGTCGTCGCGGAGCTGGGCGAGGTCCTTGGTGCGCTGGTTGTAGAGGGCTGACTCCACACCGCGCATCAGGTCCACTCGGGCGGAGAGGGCGGCGTCGGCCTTCTTGGTGCTGGTGTCGAGTTCGCCGTCGGAGAGCGTGGCCTGGTCGGTGAGGGCGGCGAGGTATTTCTCGGCGGAGTTGACCTCGGGGCCGGTGACCGTGGAGTCGAAGCTGTTCTTCGCGGCCTCGGGAGCCGTGTCGTGGAAGTCGGCGAGGGCGGCGTCGGAGCGCAGCCGGGCCTGCTGGGCGGCGGCGGTGAGGGCGTCGCGCTGCTTGGTGTCTGCGGCCGAGGAGGTGACGACGGTGGAGGAGAGTCCGGTGACGGGGTCGGTGACCGTCTGGGTGGTGCGGGGCACGCTGAGCGCCGCGAGGAGCAGGCCGCGGGCGGCGGCCGACTGCTGTACGGCGGAGTCCAGCTCGGCGAGCGCGTAGGCGCCGGAGCCCGCGCGGGGCGGCATCTGCTCGGCCAGGTGCTCGGCGAGACGGTGCAGCTCGTTGATGGCCGCGGAGTAGGTCTGGTGCACCCCGAGGGCGGAGCTCTTGCCGGTGAGCGCGGCCCGGCGCAGGGCGGCGATGCCCTCGAGATCCGTACGGAGGTCTGCGGGGGTGTCGGTGTCGGCGCGCAACTCCTCGACCTGGCGGTCGACGCGGACGCTGCGCTGCTCGGAGGGCGCCTTGGACTTGGCGCGCCCGGCGGCGACGTACGACGTGACCTCGTCCCGCTCGTCGGCGAGCGAGTGCGCGAGGATCAGGGCGTCCTGGGTCTGCTCGGCGAGCGTCACCAGGTCCTGGGAGTCGCTCAGTTCGCCCGAGGCGGCGAGGATCGAGGGGGTACCGGCTCCGGCGATGGCGGCGGCCACGACGGCCGCGGCGACGATCAGCCGGTTGCGTACGTGGGTGGGGCGGCCCTTGCCGACGGCGGAACCGTCGGCGGTGGCGGGATCGGCGGGGGCCGTCTGCTTGCTCGTACGACGAGGCCGCGTCTTCTGCACCGGTGCTCGCATTCCTGACTCGTGTGCCCATGGGCCCGGGTGACGCTCCGTCAACTGGAGTCACACACCGGGTACGTTTCCCGACCCTCCCAGTGCCGCTGTGCAGCGGGCGCGCATCACCCGACCCGCCACCCGAAGGAGTGAACCCCGGACGGGAGTTGGCGAGCAAGTTCCGGTGGCATGGTCAGCGATCTTGACCGGCGGGCCGGTTGGACGTCGCCGCCGACCGATGGCATTATCCGCCACCACGCCTTCCCGGAGTGAACCATTCCCTCCCAAACCAGGCGCCTGACCTGCGCGACTGCGCCCGTCCGACGACCATTGCCAGCCTTTCGTGAACACCGTGAAGGGCTCGTGCAGACTGGCCGAATGCGTACGGAACTTATCTCGGAGCCCGGCGACCGGACCCGCCCCAACGAGGACTTCGCGAGTGTCGCCCTTCCGGCCTCCGGACAGGGCGGGGCGCTCGTGGTCCTGGACGGCGTCACGCCGCCGGCGGGCGAGACGGGGTGTCTGCATTCCGTCCCCTGGTTCACGGCACGACTGGGTGGCGCACTGACCGAACTGACCGTTTCCCTCCCCGATGTTCCGCTGACCGAGGCGCTGAGCCTCGCCGTCTCGCGTACCTCCGAGTCCCACGCTCACACCTGTGACCTTTCTCACCCACGCACACCACAGGCCACGGTGGTTGTCGCACGCTGGTCGGCGCGGACGGTGGAGTACCTGGTCCTCTCGGACTCGGCCCTGCTGCTGGAGTCGGAGGACGGCACGGTGACAGCCGTCCTCGACGACCGCCTCTCCCGCCTCCCCCGCTCCTCCCTGACCTCGGACGCCCTCATCGACTCGACCCTCCGCAACAAGGAGAACGGCTTCTTCACCGCCGCGGCCGATCCGTCGGTGGCAGGCCGTGCGGTGACGGGCGCACTACCGCGCCCGTCGGTCCGGTCCCTGGCCGCGCTGACGGACGGCGCGACCCGGTGGGTGGAGAAGTTCCGCGAGGGCGACTGGACGGACTGCTTCACCTTCGTACGCAAGGACGGGGCGGGGGCGTTGGTGGCGCGAGTGCGGGAGTTGGAGGGCGCGGACGCGGAGGGGCGGGTGTATCTGGGGCGGAGCAAGACGCATGACGATGCGACGGTGGTGTACGTCGAGCTGTGAGGCGGGGTCAAGGGCTCGGGGACGCCTCGGCACTGACCGAGGGGCCTGCTCCCGGGTTCGTGCGCGGTGAGAACGGTGGCCGCCCCGGGGCTGCCGAGCCCGACGACGAGCCACCGATCGCCGGCCAGGTCAGCGCTCCATGCCCCGGTTCAGCTCATGCAGCAGACGCGCGAGTTCGGACACCTCGCGGGGGTTCCAGTCCGCCAGCCGCCCCGCGTACCGCGCGCGTCGTGCGTTCCGTACCCGCCCCACCCGGGACCGCCCCTCCGCCGTGAGCTCGACGAGCCAGGCGCGGCCGTCCGCGGGGTCCGGGGCGCGGGTGACGAGGCCGAGGGTCTCGAGGGCGCGGAGTTGACGGGACATGGTGGCCTTGCCCACGCCGATGTACGCGGCGAGTTCCGTGGCGCGCTGTTGACCGGACTCCTCGAGGCGCACCAGCAACCCGTACGCGGCGGACTCCAGGTCGGGGTGGACCTCGCGGGCCATCTCGCCCTGGTTGGCCCGGGCGCGCCGCAGGAGCACGGTCAACTCGCGTTCCAACGCGAGGAATTCGGGCTGGTCGAGACCAGTCCTGGACCCGCTGGACACGTCTCCGTGCCCGCCGCTGTTCCCGTCTTCGTGCACGTCAGCCCCTGCCTCGGTTTTCCCGGTCCTGAAAGTTTCCGCCAAATTGCGCCGTCACCGCAGCTCGGTAAGTATTTCGCAGGGCTAGACCAACGGCAGCAACCGGTCCCTCTTCCCACCCGCTCGTCGACGTGCGTAGCTTCTTGACCAGGCGCTGACTGGCATGCCCACGCCATACACCCCCGGCCGGGTGTTCCCCCACCGAGCATCACCGAGCCCCTCGGAGGCACGCCATGCCCGTGCACAGACCCGGATCGCCCCGCCCGCGCCACCTGTTCCTCGCCGGCGTCCTCTCAGCCGTGTACGCACTGCTGTCCATAGCCCCGGCGTCGGCCGCCGAGTCGCCCGACGCCACAGCCACGCCGGCCCGCGGCACCGCCCGCATGGGCATGGGCGTCGTCGCCCACGACGGACAGGGCGGCCTGCCCGCCCACACCCGCGCCGCCCAGACCGAGGGCGTCGACGTGGCCAGCTACCAGGGCAACGTCGCCTGGACGACCCTCTGGAACAGCGGGGTCCGGTGGGCCTACACCAAGGGGAGCGAGGGGACGTACTACACGAACCCCTACTTCTCCCAGCAGTACAGCGGCTCCTACGGCGTCGGCATGATCCGCGGCGCGTACCACTTCGCGACCCCGGACACCACGACCGGCGCAACGCAGGCCAACTATTTCGTCGACCACGGAGGCGGCTGGTCCGCCGACGGCAGGACCCTGCCCGGCACCCTCGACATCGAGTGGAACCCGTACGGCGACTCCTGCTACGGCAAGACCAAGAGCGCGATGGTGAGCTGGATCCGCGACTTCCTGAACCAGTACAAGGCCCGCACCGGCCGGGACGCCGTCATCTACACCTCCACCAGCTGGTGGACCCAGTGCACCGGCAACTACGCCGGCTTCGCCGCCCACCCGCTGTGGATCGCCCGCTACGCCTCGACCGTGGGGACCCTGCCGGCCGGCTGGAGCACCTACACGATGTGGCAGTACACCTCGTCCGGGCCGACGGTCGGCGACCATGACCGGTTCAACGGGGCGCTCGACAGGGTGCAGGCGCTCGCCAAGGGCTGATCCCTTCCCCGGTACGGCGAAGGCCCGGGCCTCCCTCACGAGAACCCGGGCCTTCACCTCATCCGATGACGTCCGTCACGCCGCCACCGGAACCTCCGACGTCGCCCCGTTCACGGCCGGCGACAACGCCAGTTCCAGGACCTGGCGGACGTCCGTCACGGCGTGGACGTCGAGCTTGTCCAGCACCTCGGCGGGGACGTCGTCCAGGTCGGGCTCGTTGCGCTTGGGGATGATGACGGTCGTGACGCCCGCCCGGTGCGCGGCCAGCAGCTTCTGCTTCACGCCGCCGATGGGCAGCACGCGACCCGTCAGCGAGACCTCGCCCGTCATGGCGACGTCGGTCCTCACCAGCCGCCCGCTCAGCAGCGACGCCAGTGCCGTCGTCATCGTGACGCCCGCGCTCGGGCCGTCCTTCGGCACCGCGCCCGCCGGGAAGTGGATGTGCACGCCCCGGTCCTTCAGGTCGCCCACCGGCAGCTCCAGTTCGGCGCCGTGCGAGCGAAGGAAGCTCAACGCGATCTGCGCGCTCTCCTTCATCACGTCGCCCAGCTGGCCCGTCAGGGTCAGACCCGCCGCACCCGTCTCCGGGTCCGCCAGGGACGCCTCCACGAAGAGCACGTCACCGCCCGCGCCCGTCACCGCAAGGCCCGTCGCCACACCCGGCACCGCGGTACGGCGCTCCGCCGGGTCCTGCGCCGACTCCGGCACGTGGTGCGGCCGCCCGATCAGGCCCCGCAGCTCCTCGTCCGTCACCGAGAACGGCAGCTTCCGTTCGCCCAGTTCGTGCTGGGCCGCGACCTTGCGCAGCAGCCGTGCGATGGACCGCTCCAGGGTGCGGACGCCCGCCTCGCGCGTGTACTCGCCGGCGAGCTTGCGCAGGGCGCTCTCGTCCAGGGTCACCTCGTCCTTGTCGAGGCCGGCCCGCTCCAGCTGGCGCGGGAGCAGGTGGTCACGGGCGATGACGACCTTCTCGTCCTCGGTGTAGCCGTCGAGGCGGACCAGCTCCATACGGTCGAGCAGGGCCTCGGGGATCGCCTCCAGGACGTTGGCCGTGGCGAGGAAGACCACATCGCTCAGGTCCAGCTCCACCTCCAGGTAGTGGTCCCGGAAGGTGTGGTTCTGCGCGGGGTCGAGGACCTCCAGCAGGGCCGCCGCCGGGTCACCCCGGTAATCGGACCCCACCTTGTCGATCTCGTCGAGCAGGACCACCGGGTTCATGGACCCGGCCTCCTTGACGGCACGGACGATCCGGCCGGGCAGCGCGCCGACGTACGTACGCCGGTGACCGCGGATCTCGGCCTCGTCCCGCACACCGCCGAGGGCGACGCGGACGAACTTGCGGCCCATGGCGTGCGCGACGGACTCGCCCAGGGACGTCTTGCCGACGCCGGGCGGGCCGACCAGTGCCAGGACGGCGCCGCCACGGCGGCCGCCCACCACACCCAGCCCCCGGTCGTTGCGCCGCTTGCGCACCGCGAGGTACTCGGTGATCCGTTCCTTCACGTCCTCAAGGCCCGCGTGCTCGGCGTCCAGGATCGCCTTGGCGCCCTGGATGTCGTACGCGTCCTCGGTCCTTTCGTTCCACGGGAGTTCGAGCACCGTGTCCAGCCAGGTCCGGATCCACGATCCCTCGGGCGACTGGTCGCTGGACCGCTCCAGCTTGTCGACCTCCTTGAGGGCCGCCTCGCGGACGTTCTCCGGCAGGTCGGCGGCCTCCACGCGGGCGCGGTAGTCGTCGGACTCCTCGCCGTCCTTCTCGCCGTTGAGGTCACGCAGTTCCTTGCGGACGGCCTCCATCTGGCGGCGGAGCAGGAACTCGCGCTGCTGCTTGTCGACGCCTTCCTGGACGTCCTTGGCGATGGTCTCGGCGACGTCCTGCTCGGCGAGGTGGTCGCGGAGCTGCTGGGTCGCGAGCTTGAGGCGGGCCACCGGGTCGGCGGTCTCCAGCAGCTCGACCTTCTGGTCGGTGGTCAGGAAGGGCGAGTAACCGGAGTTGTCGGCGAGCGCGGAGACGTCGTCGATGGCCTGGACACGGTCCACGACCTGCCAGGCGCCACGCTTGCGCAGCCAGGCGGTGGCGAGGGCCTTGTACTCCTTGACCAGTTCGGTGACATGACCCGGCAGCGGCTCGGGCGCGGTCTCGTCGATACGGGTGCCCTCGACCCAGAGGGCGGCACCCGGCCCCGTGGTCCCGGCACCGATGCGCACCCGTCCCCGGCCGCGGATCAGCGCGCCCGGGTCGCCGTCGGCCAGCCGGCCGACCTGCTCGACGGTGCCGAGGACACCGGTACCGGGGTAGGTGCCGTCGATGCGTGGCACCAGCAGGACCTTGGGCTTGCCCGGCTCCGACCGGGCGGCGGCCTCGGCGGCCTCCACCGCGGCGCGTACGTCGGGGTCGTTCAGGTCGAGCGGGACCACCATGCCGGGCAGCACGACCTCGTCGTCGAGCGGCAGCACGGGCAGAGTGAGCGGTGTGGACGTCGAAGCCATGATCTCCCCTTCGGCACTCAAGTTGAGCTATGCCGACTCAATGCACGTGAGCCTTCGATTGTTCCCCTGGGCGCGTTCGCTGTGAGCGATCACGTCTGCCGGAATGCGTGACCGGCTACTGTAATAACCCCAGACGGCTTGCAATCATTACCGAAGGGGTGTCATGGACCGGACCGTGCGGGCATGGGTGGACGGATGGGTGCTCTCGCGCGGGGCGGCCCCGCCGGTGGTCGAGCCGTGGGGCTGCACGATCGACATGGGCGTGGACGGCCATGTCGCACGGCATGTGTTCGGCGCGATCGACGAGGACGTCGAGGAGACGGCCGTGCGGAAGGTGGCCGGGGTGGTCACCGGCGCCGGTGTGTGGCTCAAGGTGTTCCGGGATCCGACCGTGGTCGGCGGCTGGCTGGGCGAGGGCTGGTGGATCGACCCCGAGCCCGGCCACCTGATGACACTCCCCCTGACCACGACACCCGAGCCGACGGTCCCCGACGGCTTCCGTCTGCGCACCTGGTCCCGCGGCGGCGTCACCCGCACCATGCTCGCCGCCCCCGACGGCTCCTGGGCGGCCCGCGGCCAGCTCGCCCCGACCGGCGCGACCGCGGTCGTCGACCAGGTCGAGACCTCGCCGCAGCACCGCCGCAAGGGCCTCGGCACGGTCGTCATGCACACCCTCCAGCGGGCCGCCTCGGAACAGGGCGCGGAGAGCTGCGTCCTCGCGGGAACGCCCGCGGGGCGGGGGCTGTACGAGTCGCTGGGCTGGACGGTGACCGCGCCCCTGACCAGCGCGAAGTTCACCGGCTGAGGGCGCCGCACGAAAACCGGTTGCCTCCTGTGCCGGGCGCCGTACGGTCGTGCCGTGACCGACACCAAGATCTTCCTCGCCGCCTACGACGACCAGATGCGCGGTGCGCCGCCCACCCCGCCCGCCGGGGTGACGTACGAGAACGACGGCCCGCTACTGCGGATCGTCGGACAGTTCCGGGGGTTCGTGAGCGGGCCGCGTGAACTCGGCGTCGACGGGGACGCGCTGGACGGACTCATCGTCCGGCAGCGGGACTTCTTCGCGGCGCGCGGCGAGGCCGTGGAGTGGAAGACACGGGGCCACGACACCCCGGCCGACCTCACCGAACGGCTCCGCGCGGCCGGCTTCCTGCCGGAGGACCGGGAGACGGTGCTGATCGGACGCGCGGCCGACATGGCCGTACGCGAGCCCGCCCTGCCGGACGGCGTGACGCTGCGGCGGGTCACGGCGGACGCCGACATGCGCCGCATCGCCGCCATGGAGTCCACCGTCTGGGGCCAGGACTGGAGCTGGCTCGCCGACGACCTCATCGGCCGGGTCGCCGCCGCCCCCGACGAGATCTCGATCCACGTCGCCGAGGCGCACGGCGAGGTGGTCTCCGCGGCCTGGCTGGCCTTCCGCGCGGGCACCGCGTTCGCGAGCCTGTGGGGCGGCTCCACGCTCGCCGAGTGGCGAGGACGGGGCATCTACCGCGCCCTGGTGGCCACTCGCGCCGCCCTCGCGGCCGCGCGCGGTGTCACGTATCTGCACGTGGACGCCTCCGACGACAGCGCGCCCATCCTGCGCCGCCTCGGCTTCGAGGCGGTGACGACGACCACGCCGTACGTCTGGAACCCGCCCCGCGCGGCCTGACGCGCGCTGCGATCGCCACAACACCACAGGTCCGTCGTCATGAACCCGCAACGGCATTCACAGGAACCGCCTGCACACTGCAAGCTCGTTCACAGCTTGATTGAGCACTTATACGGGCTTTTACGGGGACTTGGGGACGCACATGGCCGAGGAGCAGCGGCGCGGGCCGGGACGGCGGGCGCTGATCGCGGGCGCCGCCGTCGCGGCCACGGGGGCGACGATCCCCTTCGTCACCAAGGGCGCCGACGGCGACGGTGGCGCCGACTCCCCCACCCCGAACGGGGCCCCGACGGCAGCCCCCGTCGCGAGCCGCGCCGCCTCCTCCCCCGGCACGCGCGGGGACGCCCGCCCCAACATCCTCCTGGTCCTCACCGACGACCAGCCCAAGGAGACGGACTGGGCGCTCCCGCAGACCCTCGACTGGCTCGGCGGCCACGGCACCACCTTCGCCCGCGCACACGCCAACACCCCGCTGTGCGCCCCGTCCCGCGCCTCGATCATGTCGGGCCGGTACGCCCACAACCACGGTCTGCTCGACACCCGCCACCCGTACCACCTGGACCAGCGCACCACGGTCCAGCGACAGCTGCGCGAGGCCGGATACCGCACGGGCCTGTTCGGCAAGTACCTCAACTACTGGCACACCGGCGACGCCCCGCCCCACTTCGACGAATGGCTGCTCCAGGAGCCGGTGCGGTATTACGACGGCCACTACAACGACAACGGCACCGTCCGGAACATCCGCGGGTACAACACCACCGTCATCAAGGACCGCACCCTCGATTTCATCGAGCGGTCCCGCTCCGACGACCGGCCGTGGTTCGCGTACGTGGCCACGCGCTCGGCGCACGAGGTGAACGTCGCGGAGCGGAGGTACGCCCACACGCGCGTGCCCGAGTGGAAGGGCCGCCCGTCGGTCCTCGAACCCAGCAAGGGCGACAAGCCTCGCTTCCTGCGCGAGGCGCACCACACCTTCGCCCAGGGCAGGGCGCTGCGCGCCCGCCAGCTGCGCACCCTGCTCTCGGTGGACGACGCGATGCGCGACTTCCGCGACAAGCTGCGCGAGCTGGGCCAGTTGGAGAACACCCTGGTCCTGTTCACCAGCGACCACGGCCTCTGCTGGGGTGACCACGGCTGGCTGCGCAAGTCGGTGCCCTATCGCCCGAGTCTGGAAGTGCCGTTCCACCTGTCCTGGCCGGCCGGCGGCCTCGGCACGCCCCGCACCGACGACCGTCTCACCGGCCACGTCGACATCGCCCCGACCTTCCTGGACGCGGCCGGCATCACCCCGGACACCCCGCACGACGGCCACTCCCTGCTGGACGCCGGGAACGACCGCACCCACCTGCTCGCCGAGTGGTGGTGGAACCAGCAGGACAAGCAGCCGATCCACACCTGGGCGTCGTACATCGGCAAGTCGGAGCAGTACACGGAGTACTACCGCACCCGCCTCGCCGCCGACGGACGCCCACGCGGCACCGGCAAGGTCCTCTTCCGCGAGTACTACGACCTGCGCGCCGACCCCTACCAGCTCAGGAACCGCCTGCACGGAGCGGGCCCGGAGGACGAACAGCGGCTCGGGGTACCGGGGTTGGCGAGGGGACTGGCGGCGGCGCGCCGCAGCTGACCCCCGGTGGTGCGGGGGCGCTCGTGCGCCGCCCGTGTGCTCCCTGTCCCCCCGCGGCAGTCTCGGCGCCTGCAACCTCATGCGGCGCAGCGGGCGTTGGTCGGACGTGATGCCATTGGCGGCCGCGCCTGGGAATTCGGCGGCCCGAGCGAACGACCACCACCGAGGCCGCATGACCACCTATCCCGGGTGTCGCTCCTGCACCGACCCACCGACCGCTCCGGCGTCCGGCGAGGACGACGGCGCACGCTGTGACAGCCATCTGGTGCGCGCGATGGCCGGGGGCAGCAGAGCGGCCCTCTCCGAGCTGTTCGCCCGGCATGCGGGCCATGTCTTCGCGCACCTGCTCGCCCGCGGCTTCGGCCCGGAGACGGCGGAGGACGCCGTACAGGAGGCGTTCCTCACCGCCTGGAAGAGCGCGTCCGGGTTCCATGAGGGCAACGCGGGTCGGCTGGCTGCTGCGCATCGCGTACTGCCGTGCCGTCGACCAGGAACGCATGCACGGGCGGTTCCGCGCCGCCGCGGACCGCGCCGGCGACCGGCTGGCCCCGTCCTCGTCGGTGGCCCCGTCCGCCGAGGACTGCCTCCTCGCGTCCTCGGCCCGCTACACGTCCCTCGCCGTCGCCCTCGCGGGCCTTCCGACGCGCTATCGCGAGGTCATCGAGCTGCGCTACGTCCATCAGCTGACCGTCCGTCAGACCGCCCAGCGGCTCGGCGTACCGGAGAACACCGTGAAGGCATGGGCGGCGCGGGGGTGTGCGCGGTTACGGGAGCGGCTGCGAGAGGAGAGCGCCGAGGGGGGTGACGACGACGGCACTCGGCACAGGGTTCCGCCGCCTCGGCCGTGAGGGGCGGGGGCACGGGGCGGTCATTCGGACGCGGATGCGGCGTGGGCCCTGACAGGTGGGGGCCGTGGTGTTCGGCACCGTGCTCGGGTTCTGCGGGTACGAGGGGCTGGAGACGGCCGCCGCCTGGCGGGGGGACTGGTTCGACACCGGCCAGACCCTGCAGGCGGGTCTCGACATGGTCCTGCTGGTCACGGTGCCCTTCGCGGCCCGACAGGGCGGTATGGAGGCGCGGGCGAGGACGGAGTGGACCGGGGACTGCTCTGCGCGGGGTCCGCTGGCGCGTGCCCTGTTGTCCGTCTCGCCCTCCGTGCTGTGGCCGCTTGCGACGTTCGGCGTCATGGCGTCGGCCACGTCGGCCATGACCTGGCCGGCCGCCACGGCGGGACAGCCGCCGGTCTTCGGCGTGGTGCACGGCATGGCGCTGCTGACCGGTGCCGCCTGTCTGGCCCACGTCGTGGGCGGGTTGTGCCCGCTGCGCGTCCTGCCGCTGCTCGCGGTGCTGGTCCTGTTGCTCCCGGCCCTGCTGGGCTTCGGTCTGGAAGGGCAGGACGTACGGCACTACACGGGCCCGCCGATCCCCCAGCACCTCCCGATGGGGGCGGTCTCGACCGCCGCCTGGTGGCGGCCGTGGGCCGGCGTGGCCGCCCTCGTGTTCGCCGTCGTCGGCGGGCTCGCCCTTCAGCCGCGACGTCCGCTCGTGGCCATGTTCCTGCTTCTCACCGTTCTGGCCTGCACCGACCTCGGACACCTGAACGGCAGCGACCGGACGCCCGATCTGGTCGCCCCCATCGCCGTGCACTGCTCGAACGGCTCACCCAAGGCCTGTCTCTCGGACGACCGGAAGGCATACCGCTCCGAACTCACCGACGCGGTCGACCACTTCAGCCACCGTCTGGCCGGTGTGCGGGGCGCTCCCAGCCACTACCTCAAGGCGGTCCACACCGGAGACCCCCTCCCCGAGATCCCGAAGGCAGCGACACCATGACCGAACCCCCCGCCCCCGCCACCCGCCTGCACCCGCCCCTCGTCGACGACCGCCACCTCCCCGTCTCCTGGGTGACCGCCTACGCCGGGGGCCGCCTCGACGCCGGTCTGCTCGGGCGTGCCGAACCCCATCTGCGGCACTGCCGCCGCTGCGCCGAGGCGGTCAACGACGCCGTACGGAACGGGCCGCACCAGGCGCGGCTGGACGCGCTGCACACCGTGCTGCTCAACCGGATCGGCGGCGGCCCGCGCACCGGCCCGATGCCGCCACCCACCCCCGGAATCGCCCCCCGCACCGGCCCGGCTCCACGGCTCGCGGCGACGCAAGGCCTCAGGCTGTCCTGGATCGTGGCCGTCGTCTGTGTCTCCGCGCTCGGCGTGGGGCTGGCCAGAACCGTCGACTCGTCGATGCCCCGGCTGCTTCTGCTGCTGTTCGCGCCCACCCTGCCCATGCTCTGCGTCGCGGGCAGTTACGGCGGTCGGGTCGACCCGTTCGCCGAGGTCACGCGGACGACGCCGGCCGGCGGTCTGCGCATCCTGCTGCTGCGGACCACGCAGTTGCTGGTGGTGTGCGTCCCGCTGGTCACCGGTGTGGCCGCCCTGATGCCCGGCGCGAGCAGCAGTCCCTGGACCTCCGCGGGCTGGCTGCTCCCGTGTCTCGCGGTGACCCTGGCCACGCTGCTGCTCAGCTCCTGTCTGGGCAGCTGGGCGGCGTCCCTGGTGACCGGCTGCGGCTGGCTGCTGCTGGTGTACGTGCTGGCGAAGCCGCTCACCGAACACCGCGACGGCAGTCTGGCCCACCGGGTGACGGAGGCTCTCACCACTCTGCAGCTGCAGTTCATCGACACCCTCGGCACGCTGGTGTTCGGCGCCGTCTCCGCCGTACTCGCGGAGCTCCTGGTGCTGCGGCGGCACGCCTTCTCCCGACCGGGGGCCCGGTGATCCGTGCCGACCGCGTCAGCGTGACGTGCCGTCGCGCCCTCGTCCTGGACGGCGTGGACCTCAGCCTCGGGCCGGGCGTGCACGCCCTGCTCGGGGCCAACGGCGCGGGCAAGACCACACTGCTGCGGATCCTCGCGACCGCCGCGGCGGCCACCGAGGGCACCGTCACCCTGCTGGACCGGGACCCGCGCATCCCGGCGCAGCGGCAGGAGATCCGGCGCCGGCTGGGCTATCTCGCCCAGGAGTTCGGGGTGTTCCGCGGCTACACGGTGCGTGAGTTCCTGGCTTACGCCGGCTGGTTGCGGGACATGCCGGGCCGACGGATTCCCGCTGCCGTGGAGTACGCCGCGGCAGCCGTCGGGCTCGCCGACCGGCTCGGGCACAAGCTGCGCACCCTGTCCGGCGGCATGAAGCAGCGGGTCGGTATCGCGCAGGCCATCGTCAACTCGCCCTCACTGCTTCTCCTGGACGAGCCGACCGTCGGGCTCGACCCTGCGCAGCGGACCGGTTTCCACACCCTGGTGCGCGAACTCGGCCGTACCGCCTGCGTGGTGGTGTCGACCCATCTCATGGAGGACGTGCGCGGTGCCTGCGAGGACGTCACGGTGCTGTCCGGCGGGCGCGTCACGTTCCACGGCACGCTCGCGGAGCTGGACGCAGCCGGGGGCTATGCGGCGGTGGCCGCGCCTGGGGTCTGAGCCGGGTGCCAGCGCCGTATCACCGTCCAGGTCGCGATCCCGATGGCCAGCGAGATCAGATGCCCCCACTCGGTCATCGGGTCGGTGAAGGCGAGCAGATCCTGCACCAGCATCCCCCCGAACAGCCCGAGCAACGGCCACCGCAGCCACGGCGGGAGCAGCCCCGCCAGCGCGCCCGTGCCCGCGGCGACGCCGAAGCTGATGCCGTAGTCGAGGCGGTGCAGGGAGCTGTCGGGCAGATGGCCGACCAGGACGGCCAGGCCCACTGGGAGCTCGGTCGCGAGGGTGGCAAGGACGTGGCCGAGGAGGAAGACGCCGGCCGCGCGCAGGCCGCCTATCCGGCGCTCCAGCGCGGTCATGACCAGCAGGAAGCCGAGCACGTACGGCGACGCGATCCCGCCCGCGATCCACAGCGCGCTGGCCAGCAGGACCAGTACGGGCGTGTGCACGAGGTGGGCCACGTCGGTGCTGGAGCCCTGGAGCAGGGAGTGGACGAGGGTGGGGTCGGCGTACTCCGTGACGAGCGAGCTGACGGCGAGGACGGCGGCGTAACCGAAGGTGAAGGGCGTCCCGGTGGGGGTGGGGAGGAGACGCCAAGGGCGAACCCTCAAGCGGGCCTTGGGGACTTTGGGGGCTTCGAGGGCCTTGCTGGCCGTGGAAGCCTTGGCCGCATCCGCATCCGCATCCGCATCCGGAGCCGAGACCGGGACCGGTCCGCGCTGGCCCGGCACCCCGTCCAGCAGCCCGGATACATCGGGAAGCCAGGCGTCCGGAGGAGTGGGCACCGCGTCCGCAGACTTCGCAGTCCGTTCCACCGTGAGGCGCTCCTTCCGTTTCACCCCAGCCTTCGCGCTCTCCTGCCCCGTGTCTGTGACCGGCGCCACGCGGATCTCGATTCACAGCCACTTCTCAAGAACCGTCCGGCAGCCCGATCCCTTCCACGACATCCGTGCCGGGCCTCAACTCGCCGCTCTCGACAGCGCGCTGGAGGGAGGCGGCCATGACCTCCACGAGCTCCTGGGCCCTGGACCGGGCCCCGGCCAAATCCCTGTGCACCCGCCACCGAACTGCCAGGATGGGCGGATGCCCATCTCGTACGACATCCCCGAAGTCCTGGACCGTCGTGAGGGCCCGCACGGTGAGGTCGTGCTGCGCCGGCACGGTGAGCTGCTGCAGATCATCGCCAACGGGTGCTTCCTGATGGACACCTCCGACGGGCGCTCGGAGCGGCTGCTGATGGACGTGGCGCTCGACGCGCTGGACGGGCGGCCAGAGCCGGGTGTGCTGATCGGCGGGCTCGGGGTCGGGTTCTCGCTCGCACATGCCGCCGCGGATCCGCGCTGGGGCCGGATCGCGGTCGTGGAGCGCGAAACGGCCATCATCGACTGGCACCGGCACGGCCCGCTGTCCGCGCTCTCGGCACCGGCGCTCGCCGATCCACGGACCGAGATTCTGGAAATGGACCTTGTCACTTATGTGAATGAGACGTCGGACACGTACGACGCGCTGTGCCTGGACATCGACAACGGGCCCGACTGGACCGTCACCGAGGGCAACGACGGGCTGTACTCGGCGAGCGGACTGGCCAGCTGCGCAAGGGTGTTGAGGCCCGGTGGGGTACTGGCCGTATGGTCGGCGCAGCCTTCGCCGGAATTCGAGGGATCCCTACGGAATGCCGGGTTCCAGCGGGTGCGTACCGAAGAGGTCCCGGTTGCCCGGGGCGTTCCGGACGTCGTACACCTCGGGGTCCGACCTGGATAGCCGAGGCGTGGTGACTCCCCGTACTCTGCTTCCCTGGCGCAGATCATTCAAGCGTCAATCGCAAGCATGCGCAGGCATAAGCCAGTAAGCGGGATCACCCCACTGATTCCGGAAAGCAACCCTTGGGGCGGGCGATGGAGCAGACACACACCTCCCACAACGGCACGGCTACGGCCACTCCGGGCGCACAGCGCCGGGTGCTGGTGGTCGAGGACGACCCGACGATCGTGGAGGCCATCGCGACCCGCCTGCGTGCCGAGGGATTCCTCGTGCAAACCGCGGGCGACGGTCCGGCGGCGGTCGACACGGCCGAGGCCTGGCAGCCCGATCTGCTGATCCTCGACATCATGCTGCCCGGCTTCGACGGTCTGGAGGTCTGCCGTCGTGTGCAGGCCGCCCGGCCGGTGCCGGTGCTGATGCTGACCGCGCGCGACGACGAGACCGACATGCTGGTCGGACTCGGGGTCGGCGCCGACGACTACATGACCAAGCCGTTCTCCATGCGTGAGCTGGCCGCACGCGTGCACGTGCTGCTGCGCCGGGTGGAGCGGGCCGCACTGGCCGCCGCGACGCCCAGAAGCGGCATCCTGCGCCTGGGCGAGCTGGAGATCGACCACGCGCAGCGCCGGGTGCGGGTGCGGAGTGAGGATGTTCACCTCACCCCGACCGAGTTCGACCTTCTGGTGTGCCTGGCGAACACCCCGCGCGCGGTCCTCTCCCGCGAGCAGCTGCTCGCCGAGGTGTGGGACTGGGCGGACGCCTCCGGCACCCGCACGGTCGACAGCCACATCAAGGCGCTGCGCCGGAAGATCGGTGCCGAGCGGATCCGCACGGTGCACGGCGTGGGCTACGCCCTGGAGACGCCGACGCCATGAGCGGCGGTCCGCCCGGACGGAGAGGTCCCTGGGAGCCCTGGGGCGGCGTGCGCCCGTTCTCGATCAAGACCAAGCTGGGTGCGCTCGTCGTCAC
Organism: Streptomyces sp. NBC_00019; assembly: GCF_045041015.1. Taxonomy (NCBI): domain Bacteria; kingdom Bacillati; phylum Actinomycetota; class Actinomycetes; order Kitasatosporales; family Streptomycetaceae; genus Streptomyces; species Streptomyces sp. NBC_00019. The sequence goes on along the minus strand of NZ_CP108302.1, from coordinate 7,049,264 downwards.
CTCGGTCCTGATCACCACGGGTCTGTCGATGATCGCGGTTCGCACCAAGACGGAGCTGCGCTTCATCACGGTGTTCTCGATGATCGCCACATTGCTCATCACGCAGTTCGTGGCGCATTCGCTCACGGCTCCGCTGGACGAGATGAACGCGGTGGCCCGGTCCATCTCGCACGGCGACTACACACGCCGGGTGCGGGAGAACCGCCGGGACGAGCTGGGCGACCTCGCCGAGACCATCAACCGGATGGCCGACGACCTGGAGGCCCAGGAGCAGCAGCGCAAGGAGCTCGTGGCGAATGTCTCCCATGAGCTGCGCACCCCTATCGCGGGGCTGCGGGCGGTGCTGGAGAACATCGTGGACGGGGTCTCGCCCGCGGACCCCGAGACGATGCGGACGGCACTGAAACAGACGGAGCGGCTCGGCCGGCTGGTCGAGACGCTGCTGGACCTCTCCCGCCTCGACAACGGCGTCGTACCGCTGAAGACACGTCGTTTCGAGGTGTGGCCGTATCTGTCGGGCGTGCTGAAGGAGGCCAACATGGTCGCTTCGGCGCGTGCGGGCATCGCTTCCGGATCGGGCAGTCACACGCGTACGGACGTGCATCTGCATCTGGACGTGTCCCCGCCCGAGCTGACCGCCAACGCGGACCCGGAGCGGATCCACCAGGTCGTGGCCAATCTGATCGACAACGCGGTCAAGCACAGCCCGCCGCACGGGCGCGTGACGGTGAAGGCCCGGCGCGGGCCGCTGGCGGACTCCCTTGAGCTGGAGGTTCTCGACGAGGGCCCCGGTATCCCGCGCTCGGAGTGGCATCGCGTCTTCGAGCGGTTCAACCGGGGGGCCGTGAACCGGCCGCACGGTCCGGGCAGCGACGGCGGTACGGGGCTCGGTCTGGCGATCGCCCGCTGGGCGGTGGATCTGCACGGCGGCCGGATCGGAGTGGCCGAATCCGAGCGGGGTTGCCGGATTCTTGTCACCCTTCCGGGACTTCCTTCTCTGCCAAGTTGACGTAAAGTTCGAACCGGAGCCACAAGATCCATGTGCGTCCGCGCTGACGGACACGTGTGATCGGCCACAGGCCCGCGCCATCGGCGTCCGGGGCCCTGCGAAGCCCTTCCCATCTGAAGCGGAACCACGCTTGTTTCCCGCCATTTCTGGCCCCGAAACACACTTTCCGATGTGACTTACGCGACGATGACCTTGCCCGGCCTGACCTTCCCGGCCATGGGGGCGTAGCCTTTATTCCCGCTGTCCATCACCTTGTGAAGCGGAAGAGGGCGGTTGCCGCCGTGTCGCCACAGTCCCCCAGTAACTCGAGCATCTCGACCGACACCGACCAAGCGGGGAAGAACCCTGCTGCTGCGTTCGGTCCCAATGAGTGGCTCGTCGACGAGATCTATCAGCAGTACCTCCAGGACCCGAACTCGGTAGACCGAGCCTGGTGGGACTTCTTCGCCGACTACAAGCCGGGCGCCGCTGCCGCCCCGGCGGCTGCGGCTCCGGCCCCTGCTGCCGCGCCGGCCCAGGCCGCGCCCGCCGCCCCGGCCGCTCCCGCGGCTCCTGCGGTGCCCGCGCCGGCTCCCGCCGCGCCTGCTGCTGCGAAGCCCGCGGCCGCCGCGCCGGCGCCCGCGAAGGCCGCCGCCCCGGCTCCGGCCGCTGCGAAGCCCGCCACGGCCAAGCCGCAGGCCGAGCCCGCCGCCGCGTCCGCGGGCGGCCCGGAGCTGGTCACGCTGCGCGGCCCCGCCGCCGCCGTCGCGAAGAACATGAACGCCTCGATCGAGGTGCCCACGGCCACGTCCGTGCGCGCGGTCCCGGTGAAGCTGCTCTTCGACAACCGCATCGTCATCAACAACCACCTGAAGCGCGCCCGGGGCGGGAAGATCTCCTTCACGCACCTGATCGGCTACGCGATGGTGCAGGCCATCAAGGCCATGCCGTCGATGAACTACTCCTTCACGGAGAAGGACGGCAAGCCGACCCTGGTCAAGCCGGAGCACGTCAACTTCGGCCTCGCCATCGACCTGGTGAAGCCCAACGGTGACCGCCAGCTGGTCGTCGCGGGCATCAAGAAGGCCGAGACGCTGAACTTCTTCGAGTTCTGGCAGGCCTACGAGGACATCGTCCGCCGCGCCCGCGACGGCAAGCTGACGATGGACGACTTCACCGGTGTCACGGTCTCCCTGACCAACCCCGGCGGCCTCGGCACCGTCCACTCGGTGCCGCGTCTGATGCCCGGTCAGTCGGTCATCATGGGCGTCGGCTCGATGGACTACCCGGCGGAGTTCCAGGGCACCTCCCAGGACACCCTGAACAAGCTCGGCATCGCGAAGGTCATGACGCTCACGTCGACCTACGACCACCGGGTCATCCAGGGCGCCGCCTCCGGCGAGTTCCTGCGCATCGTCGCGAACTACCTCCTCGGCGAGGGCGGCTTCTACGACGAGATCTTCGAGGCCCTGCGGATCCCCTACGAGCCGGTCCGCTGGCTCAAGGACATCGACGCCTCGCACGACGACGACGTCACCAAGGCCGCCCGTGTCTTCGAGCTGATCCACTCCTACCGGGTCCGCGGCCACGTCATGGCCGATACCGACCCGCTGGAGTACCGCCAGCGCAAGCACCCCGACCTGGACATCACCGAGCACGGCCTCACCCTGTGGGACCTGGAGCGCGAGTTCGCGGTCGGCGGTTTCGCGGGCAAGTCCCTGATGAAGCTGCGCGACATCCTCGGCGTGCTGCGCGACTCGTACTGCCGCACCACCGGCGTCGAGTTCATGCACATCCAGGACCCCAAGCAGCGCAAGTGGATCCAGGACCGCATCGAGCGCGCGCACTCCAAGCCGGAGCGCGAGGAGCAGCTGCGCATCCTGCGCCGGCTGAACGCGGCGGAGGCCTTCGAGACCTTCCTGCAGACGAAGTACGTCGGCCAGAAGCGCTTCTCCCTGGAGGGCGGCGAGTCCGTCATCCCGCTCCTGGACGCGGTCATCGACAGCGCGGCCGAGTCGCGCCTGGACGAGGTCGTCATCGGCATGGCCCACCGCGGCCGGCTGAACGTCCTGGCGAACATCGTCGGCAAGTCGTACGCCCAGATCTTCCGCGAGTTCGAGGGCAACCTCGACCCGAAGTCGATGCACGGCTCCGGCGACGTGAAGTACCACCTGGGCGCCCAGGGCACCTTCACCGGCCTGGACGGCGAGCAGATCACCGTCTCGCTGGCCGCGAACCCGTCCCACCTGGAGACGGTCGACCCGGTCATCGAGGGCATCGCCCGCGCCAAGCAGGACATCATCAACAAGGGCGGCACGGACTTCACGGTCCTGCCGGTCGCCCTGCACGGTGACGCGGCCTTCGCGGGCCAGGGCGTGGTGGCCGAGACCCTGAACATGTCGCAGCTGCGCGGCTACCGCACCGGCGGCACGGTCCACATCGTCATCAACAACCAGGTCGGCTTCACGGCGGCTCCCGAGTCGTCGCGCTCCTCGATGTACGCCACCGACGTGGCCCGCATGATCGAGGCGCCGATCTTCCACGTGAACGGCGACGACCCCGAGGCCGTCGTCCGCGTGGCCCGGCTGGCCTTCGAGTTCCGTCAGGCGTTCAACAAGGACGTCGTGATCGACCTCATCTGCTACCGCCGCCGCGGTCACAACGAGTCGGACAACCCGGCCTTCACCCAGCCGCTGATGTACGACCTGATCGACAAGAAGCGCTCGGTGCGCAAGCTCTACACCGAGTCCCTCATCGGTCGCGGCGACATCACCCTGGAAGAGGCCGAGCAGGCCCTGCAGGACTACCAGGGCCAGCTGGAGAAGGTCTTCACCGAGGTCCGCGAGGCCATCACGGCCCAGCCGGCCGCGGGACCGATCTCGGACCCGCAGGCGGACTTCCCGGTCGCCGTGAACACCGCGATCACCTCGGAGACCGTGAAGCGGATCGCCGAGTCCCAGGTCAACATCCCCGACACCTTCCACGTCCACCCGCGTCTGCTGCCTCAGCTGCAGCGCCGGGCGACGATGGTCGAGGACGGCACGATCGACTGGGGCATGGGCGAGACGCTGGCCGTCGGCTCCCTCCTGCTGGAGGGCACCCCGGTCCGTCTCTCCGGCCAGGACTCCCAGCGCGGCACGTTCGGCCAGCGCCACGCGGTCCTCATCAACCGTGAGACGGGCGAGGAGCACACCCCGCTCCAGTACCTCGCCGAGGACCAGGCGCGCTACAACGTCTACAACTCCCTGCTGTCCGAGTACGCGGTCATGGGCTTCGAGTACGGCTACTCGCTGGCCCGCCCCGACGCGCTCGTGCTGTGGGAGGCGCAGTTCGGCGACTTCGTCAACGGCGCGCAGACGATCGTCGACGAGTACATCTCGGCGGCGGAGCAGAAGTGGGGCCAGACGAGCGGTGTGACGCTGCTCCTCCCCCACGGCTACGAGGGCCAGGGCCCGGACCACTCCTCGGCCCGTGTCGAGCGGTTCCTCCAGCTCTGCGCCCAGAACAACATGACGGTCGCGATGCCGACCCTGCCGTCGAACTACTTCCACCTCCTGCGGTGGCAGGTGCACAACCCGCACCACAAGCCGCTGGTGGTCTTCACCCCGAAGTCGATGCTGCGCCTCAAGGCCGCCGCGTCGAAGACGGAGGAGTTCACGTCGGGTCAGTTCCGCCCGGTCATCGGCGACTCGACGGTGCCGGACCCGGCCGCGGTGCGCAAGGTCGTCTTCGTGACGGGCAAGCTGTACTACGACCTGGATGCCGAGCGCACCAAGCGGGGCAACACGGACACGGCGATCATCCGTATCGAGCGCCTGTACCCGCTGCCCGGCGCCGAGGTCCAGGCGGAGATCGCCAAGTACCCGAACGCCGAGAAGTACCTGTGGGCCCAGGAGGAGCCGGCGAACCAGGGCGCATGGCCCTTCATCGCCCTCAACCTGATCGACCACCTCGACCTGGCGGTCGGCGCGGACGTCCCGCACGGCGAGCGCCTGCGGCGCATCTCGCGCCCGCACGGCTCGTCGCCGGCGGTGGGTTCGGCCAAGCGTCACCAGGCCGAGCAGGAGCAGCTGGTGCGTGAGGTGTTCGAGGCGTAGGTCTCGGAACAGTTGATCAATTGATCGCAGAAGGGCCCGACCCCGTCCAGGGGCCGGGCCCTTCCCGCTACGGGGGTGTGTTCGTGGGCGAGCGCCATATACGGAAGATGTTGCGTCGGATGGGCGGCGGCGAGCCCGTCCAGGCCACCACCGGCGTGGGGACCACCAAGGGGCTCGCTCGACTCGCCTTCTACGCCGAGCAGTTCGGGTACGAGTACGTGAGCGCTCATCAACTCGACAGGAAGTACGCGATCCGGGTCGTGCCCGCCCACGGGCCCGCCGCCCGCGCGCGGGCGGCGGAGAACTGGGTGAGATACCCGGGCGCCGCCCAACGAGGCGCGCTGCCGCCACTGGATGACGACGCGGTCGCGGTGCTGAACGCGCGGATCAGTTTCGAGCTGGCCACTCGCTTCACCGAGAAGCAGATGTTCGGGCTCACCGCGTTCGGCTTCACCGGGCTGGCCATCGGCCCCTGGATCAAGTTCGGCCTTCTCGTCGGCGCCACCCTCTGGACCGCGCTGATGGCCCTCATCCCGGTCCTGCTCGTCGCGAACCGGCGCTACCGGGCCAAGAACGCCGCCCTGCTGGAGGCCGCCGGGTTCACCGCGGTGACCGAGCCGGACGGGCGGCCGCGGTATCTGCCGCCCGCCGGCCGGCCGGACTGACTACTCGTCGTCCTCTTCGTCGTCCAGCCGCGCCAGCCACGTGGCCAGCCGCTCCACCGGCACCTCGAAGTCCGGATTGAGATCGACGAACGTCCGCAGCTGCTCGGCGAGCCACTCGAAGGTGACCTCCTCCTGGCCGCGCCGCTTCTCCAGTTCTTCGATGCCACGGTCGGTGAAGTACAACTCTCGCTCCTGATACGGACGGGCACTGCCCTGGGACCTACTCCCTCAGGGTATGCCGTACGTCAGTCGCGGGGACGGGCCAGGTCGTACGCCAGCCCCAGCGCCCCGTGCGCCAGCAGCAGGGCGCCCGCCGTGATCCAGCCGCCGCTGCGGCGGCGCAGCCCGAGCGCCGTGAGCGGAACGCCCGCGGCCACCTGGGCGAGGGCGAGAACGCGGGCCCTGGGGGTGCCTGCCCAGGGGAGCCAGGGGCCCAGGCGGCTGCTCTCGACGACGTCGAGCTCCGCGCGGGCCGCGTCCCGCCAGCCCGACCACTCGACCGGGCGGGCGTCCGGCTGGACGCGGGCGACCTCGCGGAGGCGGTCGGCGGGTTCGCCGGGGGTGAGGCCGATGGGGAGGGTCAGGCCCGCGCGGGTGAGGACGGCGAGGAGGCCGCGGAGGCGGGCGCGGGCGTCGGCTGCCGGGTCCGCTTCCATGAGGGCGTTCAGGGACTGCACGTCCAGGACCGGGTCCAGGCCCAGGCGGGTGGCGAAGGTGCGCATGGCCTCGTCCTCGCCGGCCGGGGTGCCGTTGGCGAGCCAGACGTAGCCGACAGGGCGGCGGAAGCCGGAGGCGAGGGTGTAGCCGCTGCGGTCGGCGTCCCACCACAGGGCGAGGACGGGCCAGGGGGCGCCGACGGCCAGTGCCGTGGCCCAGCCGGTCAGCACACGGTCGACCGGCTCGCCGCCCTGCTGCCAGGGCTTGCCCTCGGGGACGAGGACGCTCCACTGCGCGCCCGCGCCCGTGAGCAGCATGCGCTCACGCAGCAGCTGGGCAGCGGAAGCGACGGACTCGGGGTCCGCGCGGCAGAGCAGCAGTGCGCCCGGGGCGGGACCGGTACGAGGGGTACCGGGGCGAGGGGCTTCCGTCGGCGACATGCTCACACGCTAGGCGGATTCATATGGTTTGGGCACTTTTGGGCCGCGAACATCCCCAGAACGGGTGTCTTGACTTTCCGTGTCCGCGATATATCGTGAATGGCGGAAGACGCGATATGGCGTGTGCGGTGTCACGGGGAGGTCTGCACCATGTCCGAGTGGTCCGTATCGGAGCCCAGGAAGCTCACGTTCGACGAGCCGGTGAGCCAGCTCCATGTGCGCATCGTCAATGGAACGGTGAACGTCGTGGGCACGGACGAAGGTTCCGCCCGTCTGGAGGTCTCCGAGCTGGAGGGACCGCCCCTGGCGGTGACCCAGGAGGGCGGCACCCTCACGGTGGCCTACGACGATCTGCCCTGGAAGGGCTTCCTCAAGTGGCTGGACCGCAAGGGCTGGCGGCGCCGTGCCGTCGTCTCGCTGGCCGTGCCGGCCGACACCCGGGTCGAGGTGGGCGTGGTGGGCGCCGCAGCCGTGGTCTCGGGGATCGACGGACGCGCGGAGGTCAAGGGGGTCACCGGCGACACCACGCTCGTGGGGCTCACCGGTCCCGTCCGCGCCGACACCGTCTCGGGCAACCTGGAGGCCCAGGCCCTCCGCGGAGACCTCCGCTTCAACTCCGTCTCCGGGGACCTGACCGTGGTCGAGGCGGGTTCCTCGGTCAAGGCGGACTCGGTGAGCGGTTCGATGATCGTCGACCTCGATCCGACGAGCCGCCCGACCGACATCAACCTGACGAGCGTCTCCGGTGAGATCGCCATCCGGCTCCCCCACCCGGCGGACGCGGAGGTGGAGGCGAACACCGCGAGCGGAAAGGTCTCCAACGCCTTCGAGGACCTGCGGGTCGGCGGCCAGTGGGGCGCCAAGCGGATCACCGGCCGGCTCGGCGCGGGCAACGGCAGTCTGAAGGCGACCACCGTCTCGGGCTCGATCGCCCTGCTGCGTCGGCCGCCGGCCGAGGACGTGCCGTGGGACGTGGACCCGACGGACATGGGCCCGGTGCCCGAGGAGGCGGGCACCGGGCCGGTGGCTGATCCACAGAGCGACTCGGGGGACAATTCCGTTTCCGGCCCGGGTGAGGGCGCTGACGCCGCGGACGCGGCCGACGCCGACGACACCCCGGCCGACGGCACGACCGACAAGAAGGTGCTCTGACATGCCTCCCGTCTTCGCCCACGGCCGCCTCCGCCTCTACCTGCTGAAGCTGCTCGACGAGGCCCCCCGCCACGGCTACGAGGTGATCCGGCTGCTGGAGGAGCGGTTCCAGGGGCTGTACGCACCCTCGGCCGGCACCGTCTACCCCCGCCTCGCCAAGCTGGAGGCCGAGGGCCTGGTCACCCACACCACCGAGGGCGGCCGCAAGGTGTACTCCATCACGGACGCGGGCCGCGCCGAACTGGCCGACCGCAGCGGTGAGCTGGCCGATCTGGAGCTGGAGATCCGGGAGTCGGTCGCCGAGCTCGCCGCCGAGATCCGGGCCGATGTGCGCGGCGCGGCGGGCGACCTGCGGCGCGAGATGCGGGCGGCCGCCTCGCAGGCCCGCGGCGGCGGCGAACAGGACGGCCCCCCGGGGGAATTCGGGGACCACACCGACAACGAGTCGTGGCGCGCGGCCAAGGAGGAGATGCGCCGCGTCAAGCAGGAGTGGAAGGAGCAGGCCCGGCGCGCCAAGGACGAGAGCCGGCGGGCCCGCGAGGAGGCCCAGCGGGCCCGGCGTCAGGCCAAGGAGGCGCAGGAGCACGCTCGGGTCCAGGCTCAGGAGGAGGTGCAGCGCATCGCACGGCGGGTCCAGGAGCAGGTGCAGGACCACTTCGCGCGGGGCGACTGGCCGACGGGGGTGCGCGAGGGGCTGACCGAACTGGCCAAGGAGTTCGGCGAGTTCGGGCGGGACTACGGCAGGGAGTTCGGCAAGGACTTCGGGTTCGGGCACGGGCACGGGCAGAAGAGCGCGGCGAAGTCGGCGCCGGGCGCGCCCGAGTACTCGCAGACCCCCGAGGACTTCCCCGCCGACTACGAACCGACCTGGGCCCATGAGGACGGCACCGGGGACTCGGCCCGTGACCTGGACCGCCTCCTCGACCGCTTCCGGGACGACATCCGCGACGCGGCCCGGGACCACGGCGTCACCTCGGACCAGCTCCGCGACGCCCGCCGGCACCTGTCGACGGCGGCGGCGCACATCGGGGCGCTGCTGCGGACACCGAAGGCCTGAGTCTGCTCAGGGCCACCTCAGGCCCCGGCGCCGAAAACCGCCCCGGGCCCGCCCCCACCTCCCTCAGCCCGCCTTCGCCTCCCCGTCGCCGTAGAGCACACGGACCAGCGACTCGTATGTCACCCCATGGTCCGCGAGCACCTCGCCCGGGACGCCGGGGCGGATCGTGAGGGCGAGCAGTATGTGTTCGTCGCCGACACGGCGGTCATGGCGGGCGACGGCGGCGCGCAGGGAGCGTTCCAGGATGTTCCTGGCGCCCTGGCTGAAGGGGCGGCGCCCGGACAGGCCGCTCTTGCCCTTGCGGTCGCCGGACATCGCGCCGACACCGTGCACCTCCTCGACGCGGGCGACGATCTGCGCGACGTCGATGCCGAGTCCGGCGAGGGCGTCGGACTCGGCCTGGGAGAGGCCGGCGTGGCGCCGGGACTCGGCCAGGGACTGCCGAACCGACTCCTTGCGTTCCTCCGCGACACCCAGCGCGGCCAGCGCGAAGGACGCGCGGCTCGCCTCGCGGTCGAGCAGCGCGAGCAGGATGTGCTCGGCGTCGACGCTGGCCGCGCCCGTCCCTTCGGCCTGTTCCACCGCCGACTGCACCACGGCGCGGGCGTCCTTCGTGAACCGCTCGAACATCAATGCCTCCCGTACTTCTTGTGCACGGCCTGCCTGGTCACACCGAGTTCGGCGGCGATCTCCTGCCACGACCAGCCCTGGTTGCGCGCGCTGCGCACCTGCACCGACTCCAGCTGTTCGAGGAGCCGGCGCAGGGCGGCGACGGCCCGCAGGCCGACCCGTGGATCGCGGTCGCCCGCACGCTCGGCGAGGTCCGTTGCTTCGGTCATGCCGTCAACTTACGTTGACATGGATCGCATGTCAACCAGGGTTGACACCCCAGGCGCAAGAAAGGCGGGCCCGGAGACCCGGACCCGCCTCACCCGCGCATCAGGAATGCGTGAGCACGATCTTCCCGAACTGCTCGCCCGACGCCAGCCGTTCGAAGCCCTCCCGGGCCCGGTCCAGCGGAAGCACCTCGTCGATCACCGGACGCACCCCGGTGGCCGCGCAGAAGGACAGCAGGTCCTCCAGCTCGTCCTTGGTGCCCATGGTCGAGCCCACGACCTTGAGCTCCAGGAAGAAGATCCGGGTGAGTTCGGCGTGCGAGGGCCGGTCGCCGCTCGTCGCACCGGAGATGACCAGCGTGCCGCCCGGCCGCAGAGACTTCACCGAGTGGGACCAGGTGGCGGCGCCGACGGTCTCGATGACGGCGTCCACCCGCTGCGGCAGCCGCGCCCCCGACTCCAGCGCCTCCACGGCGCCCAGCTCGATCGCCCGCTTGCGCTTGGCCTCGTCCCGGCTGGTGGCGAAGACCCGCAGACCGGCGGCCTTGCCGAGCACGATCGCGGCCGTGGCGACACCACCGCCGGCCCCCTGGACGAGGACCGAGTCGCCGGGGCGTACGCCCGCGTTGGTGAAGAGCATCCGGTACGCCGTCAGCCACGCCGTGGGCAGACAGGCGGCCTCGGCGAAGGAGAGCTCCTTGGGCTTGGGCAGGACGTTCCAGGTCGGCACGGCGACCTGCTCGGCGAAGGTGCCCTGGTAGTGCTCGGTGAGGATGGAGCGTGGCTCCCTGGGGCCGACGCCGTGTCCGGTCTGGCCGATCACGGAGTGCAGGACGACCTCGTTGCCGTCCTCGTCGACACCGGCGGCGTCACAGCCGAGGATCATCGGCAACTTGTCCTCGGACAGGCCGACGCCCTTGAGGGACCAGAGGTCGTGGTGGTTGAGGGAGGCGGCCCTGACGTCGATCACGCTCCAGCCGGGTCGGGCCTCGGGAGCCGGACGCTCCCCCAACTCGAGTCCGGAGAGCGGCTGGTCACGGTCGATGCGGGCGGCATAGGCGGCGAACATGACCTTGACGATAGGGTCCACCGGCGACGCGGGGAACCGTGAAGCCATGTGACACACACCCTCTTGCGCCGCCCGGCGTCCAAGGACGAGGCCCCACCGTCCCGATCCCCCACCCACCCGCACCTTTCAGCCCGCCCGGCGCCCGAGGACGAGGCCCTTCGGGCCGATGGGGGTCCAGGGGGCGGAGCCCCCTGGGGGCGGGGTCGAAGGGGCGGAAGCCCCTGGAGGATGGGACGGGTAGGGGCGGCGGGGGCGAAAAACCACCCGCCCAGCCCTCCGCCCGGGTAAAAAAAGCGACCCCGCCCGGCGAACCGGACGGGGTCACCCACAGCTACCTGCCTCAGCGGCGGGCAACGCCTTCCGCACGGGCCGCGGCCGCGACAGCCGCGGTAACGGCCGGAGCCACCCGCTCGTCGAACGGCGACGGAATCACGTAGTCCGCCGCGAGGTCGTCACCGACGACCGCCGCCAGGGCCTCCGCCGCCGCGATCTTCATGCCCTCGGTGATACGGGAGGCCCGCACCTGAAGCGCCCCGGCGAAGATGCCCGGGAACGCGAGGACGTTGTTGATCTGGTTCGGGAAGTCGGAGCGGCCCGTGGCCACGACCGCCGCGTACTTGTGCGCGACGTCCGGGTGCACCTCGGGGTTCGGGTTGGCCATGGCGAAGACGAAGGCACCCTCTGCCATCGAAGCCACCGCCTCCTCCGCCACCGTGCCGCCGGAGACGCCGATGAAGACGTCGGCACCCTCCAGAGCGGCCTCAAGGGACCCGGTGATGCCGGCCTTGTTGGTGAAGCCGGCGAGCTCCCGCTTGACCGGGGTCAGATCGTCCCGGTCGGCCGACACCACGCCCTTGCGGTCGGCGACGGCGACGTCCCCGATCCCGGCGTCGACGAGGATCTTCGCGATGGCGACACCGGCCGCGCCGGCGCCCGAGATGACCGCACGGAGCTCACCGACCCCGCGCCCGGTCAGCCGCGCGGCGTTCCGCAGGGCGGCGAGGGTCACGACGGCCGTGCCGTGCTGGTCGTCGTGGAAGATCGGGATGTCGAGGGCTTCCTGGAGGCGCTTCTCGATCTCGAAGCACCGGGGCGCCGAGATGTCCTCCAGGTTCACGCCGCCGAAGGACGGCGCGAGCCGGACCACGGTCTCGACGATCTCGTCGACGTCCGTGCAGGCCAGCGCGATCGGCACCGCGTCGACGCCACCGAACTGCTTGAAGAGGATGGCCTTGCCTTCCATGACCGGAAGGGAGGCCTCGGGCCCGATGTCACCGAGTCCGAGCACGGCCGTGCCGTCCGTGACGACGGCGACGACGGAGGACTTCCACGTGTAGTCGTGGACGAGGTCGGGCTGCTCGGCGATGGCGCTGCACACCTTCGCCACGCCGGGCGTGTACGCGAGGGACAGGTCGTCCTTGTCGCGGATCGGCACGGTGGCCTGCACAGCCATCTTGCCGCCGCGATGCAGCGCGAACGCGGGATCGAAGGAATCGAGGGGCTCCGCCCCGTCCTGGCCCGTACCGCTGTCGCTGCGAGGATTGACGATCTCCGCTGCCACTTGTTCTACCCCTTAGATATTCATGGTTTGAGGGTGGCCACTCCTGGTTGAGAAGTGGGCGGGCACCGCGTACGACCCTGTCGGTGATGCGTATGGGTCGTGCGCGACGGGCGCGCCGCACACGCGCCCTGAGCCCCGGATGAGGGGTGTAAAGAACCTTCTTACCGGACGGACGGCACCTGCGACGAGTCCATAAGTGCAAGGTCACATGACGGACCTTGTGGGCCACGGACCGGTGACATGAATCATGGTCAAATATGAGGACTCGTCCTCGATTGCCTCTTGACAAGGACTTGAACAGCGGGCCCAGACGTCAAGGCCACGCTCGCATCCTGAGATGCGCCGAAGATCCTCCGGCCGGAAGGACAGATTCCCGCAGAAGGTGCGGCCGTGATGTCCGACCTGATGCGGTTCGGGGGTCACCCGTTATCCGATTTTGACATGGCTGGGCCCCTGAATGGTCCAGTCCGAATGGCAAGATGCCGTAATCACACGAGGTCGCGACACTCAAAGGCGTGTGCTCTCGTCGACCTGAGAAACCAAGGCATCCGTCGATCCCGTCGGCAGATGCCCGCCCCATCGGCAACTCCACCCATCCGCCGGAGGAACCCAAAATGACCGCAAGCTCCCGTCGTACGACCGCCGCGCGCTCCAGGACTGCCGCGGTAGGCGCGATCGCGGTCGCAGGCGCCCTGCTTCTCACCGGTTGCGGTGACCAGACGGAAGGCGGCGGCGACAGCTCCAACGAGACGTCGTCGTCGAGCAAGGCCCCGCTCTTCGACAAGCTGCCCGCGGACATCCAGAAGGCGGGTGTCATCAAGGTCGGCACCAACGCCGAGTACGCCCCCATGGAGTACCAGGAGGGCGGCAAGATCGTCGGTGTCGACCCCGACATCGCCGCGGCGCTGGGCAAGCAGCTGGGCGTGGAGTTCAAGTTCACCTCCGGCTCCTTCGACGGCCTGATCACCTCCCTGAACTCCGGCCGTTACGACGTCGCCATGTCGTCCATCACGGACACCAAGGCGCGCCAGGAGGGCCTGGACGACAAGGGCAAGAAGCTCGGCCCGGGCGTCGACTTCGTCGACTACTTCACGGCCGGCACCGCCGTGTACGTCCAGAAGGGCAACCCGAAGAAGATCAACTCGATCGAGGACCTCTGCGGTCAGACGGCCGCCGTGCAGCGCGGTACGACGTACGAGCAGGCCCTGCAGGCGCAGTCGAAGTCCTGCACGGACGACGGCAAGAAGAAGATCACGATCGAGTCGTTCGAGAACGACACCGAGGCCCAGACCCGTGTGAAGTCGGGCGGCGCGGTCGCCGGCGTCAACGACTACCCGGTCGCCATCGACATGGCCCGCAAGGCCGACGGCGGCAACGCCTTCGAGGTCGTCGGCGAGCAGGTCGACGCCGGCCCGTTCGGCATCGCCGTGAACAAGGACAACAAGGAGCTCTCCGCCGCCCTGGAGGAGGCCGTCAACGCGATCATCGAGGACGGCACCTACAAGACGATCCTGGAGAAGTGGGGCGCCGAGAGCGGCGCCATCGACAAGGCCGCCATCAACGGCGGCAAGTGACCGACCCAGCAGCACTGAAGGGCAGTCACTGTGACTGACAAGTTCGACAAGGAGCCGGCGGACGCAACACCGCCGGTCTCCAAGGAGGCCTCCGTTCCGCCGGAGGCGATCAAGGCCATCCCGGTCCGCCACTTCGGCCGCTACGTCAGCGCCGTCGTGGTCCTGGCCCTGGTGGGCCTGCTGGTCAACGCGTTCGCCACCGCTGAGAAGATCCAGTGGAGCGCGGTCGGCGACAAGATGTTCGACTCCACGGTCCTCGCGGGCGCTGGCCGCACGCTGCTGATCAGCGTCCTGGCGATGATCCTGGGCGTGGTCCTCGGCGTGATCCTGGCCGTCATGCGGCTCTCCAAGAACCCGGTGACCAGCTGGGTGGCCTGGGTCTACATCTGGTTCTTCCGCGGGACGCCGGTCTACGTCCAGCTCCTCCTGTGGTTCAACCTTGCGCTGATCTTCCCGATGCTGAATCTCGGTCCGATCTACAAGGACGAGATGACGGACGTCATGACCCCGTTCATGTGCGCCCTGCTCGGCCTCGGCCTCAACGAGGCGGCGTACATGGCGGAGATCTGCCGCGCCGGTCTGATGGCGGTCGACGAGGGCCAGACGGAGGCGTCGCACGCGCTCGGCATGAGCCACGGCAAGACGCTGCGCCGCATCGTCATCCCGCAGGCGATGCGGGTGATCGTGCCGCCGACCGGCAACGAGTTCATCAACATGCTGAAGACCTCGTCGCTGGTGTACGCGGTGACGTACAACGAACTGCTGCGCGCCACCTCGACGATCGGCTCCACGTCGTACGCCGTGATGGAGATGCTCTTCGTCGCCTCGATCTGGTACCTGGTCATGACCAGCGTGTTCAGCGTCTTCCAGTACTACCTGGAGCGCTACTACGCGCGCGGTTCGAGCCGCAGCCTACCGCCGACGGTCTTCCAGAAGATCAAGGCGAACATGCTCGGGCTGGGCAGTGAGAGGGGCAAGGCAGCATGACCGCCATGGTGAAGTCCGAGGGCGTCCACAAGTCCTTCGGCCTGGTCGAGGTCCTCAAGGGCATCAACCTGGAAGTGAACACCGGCGAGGTGTTCTGCCTCATCGGCCCCTCCGGCTCCGGCAAGTCGACCTTCCTCAGGTGCATCAACCACCTGGAGAAGATCAACGCCGGTCGCCTGTACGTCGACGGCCAGCTGGTCGGCTACCGCCAGAAGGGCGACAAGCTGTACGAGCTCAAGGACAGCGAGGTCGCGCAGCAGCGCCGGGACATCGGCATGGTGTTCCAGCGGTTCAACCTGTTCCCGCACATGACGGCGCTGGAGAACGTCATCGAGGCGCCGGTCCAGGTCAAGGGCACCAGCAAGTCCGAGGCCCGGGAGCGCGGCATGCAGCTCCTGGAGCGCGTGGGTCTGGCCGACAAGGCCAAGAGCTACCCCTCGCAGCTCTCCGGCGGCCAGCAGCAGCGCGTCGCCATCGCCCGCGCACTGGCGATGGACCCGAAGCTGATGCTCTTCGACGAGCCGACCTCGGCCCTCGACCCGGAGCTGGTCGGTGACGTCCTCGACGTCATGCGCGACCTCGCCGAGTCGGGCATGACGATGGTCGTCGTCACCCACGAGATGGGCTTCGCCCGCGAGGTCGGCGACAGCCTGGTATTCATGGACGGCGGCGTGGTCGTGGAATCAGGCAATCCGCGTGACGTGCTTGCAAGTCCCCAGCACCAACGCACACAGGCGTTCCTATCGAAGGTCTTGTAGCAGTCAACGGTTTGCAATCGCAGAGGGGCGGCGCGGGACACTGCGCCGCCCCTCTGCTGCTACAACCGAAGCCCAACCTCAAATCCTCCTCAGATCATCTGTCCACCCCTTGCACGAGAGACAGCTGCAACAAAGAATCACGTGGTCAAGATTCTTTGATCTTGAGATTCGGGGGTCCGTGCTTCAACCGGCACATCCTGATGACCGCCGAGGGGAACATGAAGTTTCGCCCTATGTCTGCCTTGCTGCTCTCGGGAGTTGCTCTCGCGGGGACGATAGCCACGAGCAGTCCCGCCCAGGCCGCCACCCGCACTTGTACCGCCGACCAGTTCAGGTACGACATCTGCTTCGATGGAAGCAATGACGCTTTCTACGTCGCCGACATGGTCGCCGACGGCCGCAGGGCCGTCGTCAGATGGAACGCTCACGACGGCTCTGGGCGCGCGGGTGAGTGCCACGACTCGAATGGCGCCCTGAACGGGTGGACCGTGTGCGACTACGACTTCAAGGAAGGATCGGACAATTACGTCGCCTTCATGGGGTCTACTCGAGAAGGCGCCAACGGGGAAAACAAAGATATTTCCTTCCTGATTATCGGATACATCACCCCGCGATAGCCAAGCGCACAGGTAAGCCGACACTCAGTAAATGGTCGGCACTCACTGGGGCGGTACGGGTGCCCCGTACCGCCCTTTCTTTGGACTTGCGGAGGCGACTTCAGCCCGAATTGACCGATCGGCGACGGGTCGCGGGAAGGGTGCAGCCAGTAAATGTCACCGCGCCTAAACGTGCCGGTCAGCGAGCTGCCCAATGTCATGCCAGGCCGTACTCTGTGCGATGTCCAGCCAGTTTTCCGGCCATTCAAACCGCGGGTCGATCCACCCCAGCTTTCGCCTCTGCTCCAGAGTCCAGTGTTCGTATCCAATCCGCTCCGGATGCATCTCCTTGCGGTGCACGAAGGAGCCGATGGCTGCTCCTCTCACCAACTCGTCCGTCCCCCGCCACTGGACTGATACACACCGCGGGTCGAACCTGTTCCCCGCCTGAGGCTCCATCACGACCTTGGAGAAGACCGCCTGGAACGTCTCCCTCCTTTGGTGCGGGTCAAGTTCGGGCCATACGTCGATGATTTCCGGATCGATCTCAACAGCACGCTCGGCTTCCGAAGCCACCTGCGCCAACACGCTCTCCGCCCGGATCTTCTGCTCGCTCCAGCGCCGAGTGAACCTGTTGTACTCGCCTGGGCCGATCTGCCCGGCCTCAGCAGCCCGTCTCCATTTTTCGATATTGCTCTCAGCCTCATTCTTGAGCCGCAGAGCTTCTCGCGCGGCAAACGTGTCGCCTTTCCCTGGCTGTCTGAGCCCCGGCCTCGCAAGCCGAAGAAACGTCAGCACCGTTACGTACATGTCGAGCTGGCGAACGGAGCGAGAGACGTGGTGACTGCGACACACGTAGATCTCCTGCGTGTACCCACCCCTCTTCCGGTGCACATTCCGCGTCCCTCGGACCGTCTCACCACAGATCCCGCAGAGAGCGAAATGAGTCAACGCGTACTTGACCGGTGCCGACTTGCCCGACTGCTGAGCCCTCAACCTCGCCCGTGCGGTGTTAAAGGTCTCGTCCTCGACGAGCCGCGGCCATCGGGCACGCGCGGAGACCACGCGTTCGCCGCCACTGGTGGCATCGATGAGATTCCGCTCCACTTGACCGATGTAGGCGATGTTGAAGGCCATATCGCGGAGGCTCTGACGGCTCCACGTCCCAGTCGCTCCCCGGCGTCCGCCGGGAGTGGGTACCCCGCGCTTGTCCAGGTCGTTCTTGATGCGATTGATGGGCTCGCCTTCGGCGATACGAGCAATCACCTCACGCACGATCGTGCAAGGGGTGTCCCCCGCCGGAGTCACGGGAGTGTGATCGATAACCCATGTCGGGCGATTGCTCCCGTCGGGGTCACCTTTCCGCATGCCATACGGTGGCCTCCCGTGCGGACGCCCCTCCTCGGCAGCGCATCGCAGTCCTCGCCGTACACGTTGTGACACGCACTCGGCCTCTCGCTCTGCGGCTTCTCCGTCAGTGACAGCCCGCCTCAGGTCGCCAGGAGCGCTCGGATCGATGATCTGGCCGGAGTACCACAGACGAACACCGACTCTGGCGCAGGCGTCGAGCAGCTCGAGCCAATCGGCGGTCACACGCTCGAACCTGCTCATCTCCCATGCCGCGATCAGGGTCACCCGTCCTTCCTTGACCAGCCGCCCCAGAACCCCGAACGCTTCTCGGTCCTTGAGAGCGAACCGGCTGGCCGAGCAGTCCTCGTCCCTGAGCTCCGCCACCACTCGCCATCGCTGGACATCCGCCGTTCGCCGGAGTTCCCCGAGCTGCTGATCAGTTGAGCGAGTATCCGACGCAGGCGATGACGCCTCCCGTTTCACGTGACTCACCCGCGCGTAGAGCACAACCTCTTCGGCCGAGCGCACCGATCACCTCCACATGAAGATCACGCACTCAGAGTGACTACAACGCTACCTTAAGTGTGTGTCGCCAGGAGTGGCAGTTACTCCTTCCCGCTCCGCCATCGAGCGGATGTAATACTCTTTTGGCATTGCATCCCTTACGCGAGTGCGCCCCCTGATAGCCGAAGGACCTTCATGGAACTGGCCTATTACTCGGACTATGCCGTGCGCCTCGTCAACACCGAGGACCCGGCCCGGGGCAAGGACTCGCTCACCTCGGTCGAGGCCGTTCGCGACCTGTTCGGCGCCAGCCAGGACGCGGCCCGGCGCGCCGCCGAGGCCGACGTCAGCCGCTTCCGCTCGGTCCGCGGACGTCTGAGGGCGGTCTTCGAGGCCGCGGACGGCGGCGACGAGAGCCTCGCGGTGAACCTGCTGAACTCGCTCCTCCTGGAGTTCCCGGTGAGCCCGCAGATCTCCGGGCACGACCACCGCGACGACGACGGCCGCCCGTTGTGGCACATGCACCTGGCGGACCACCCGTCCAACGCGACCGCCGGCTACGCGGCCATCGCGGCGATGGGCCTCGCCTTCCACCTCACGGAGTACGGAGTGGACCGCCTCGGCCTGTGCGAGGCGTCGCCCTGCCGCAACGCCTATCTGGACACGTCCACGAACCGCTCCCGGCGCTACTGCTCCGACCGCTGCGCCACCCGCGCCAACGTGGCCGCCTACCGCGCCCGCAAACGCCTGGAGGCCGACCGGTCGGCGAAGACGGGCCTGGCGCAGGACAGCGCCCAGCGCGCGACGGCGAACGGCGAACGCTGATCCGGCTTGCGCGGCCGGTACCTCAGACGCACCTTGCCCAGGACCAGCTCGACGGGCACGACCCCGTAGTCCGTGCTGTCGCCACCGGCGTACGCGTTGTCCCCGAGCACCCACCAGCCGCCCTCGCGGCGTTCCACGGCCCGCTTGACGACCAGCAGGTCCTGCTGGAACGGATGCCGCAGGACGACCACGTCGCCCGGCCGGATCCGGGCCCCGTACTGCACCACGAGCCGGTCCGCGTGGTGCAGCGTGGGCACCATCGACGGCCCGGTCACCTCGGCCGGCCCGAAGGGCAGGAGCGCCCCCCTGTGTTCGGTCTCCTGCGACAGCTCCGGCATCCCCGGCACCTCCCCTGTCCGTTCATCCACCAGTCTGATACTGACCCCGGACTTTTGTCCTAAGCCCATGGGGGCACTCGCGAAATCGCCTCTCCCAGGGAGTAATGTCGCACCTGAGAAGACGATCACGAGGAAGGAATGCTCCATGCTTTCCCGCCTGTTTGCCCCCAAGGTCAAGGTCAGCGCACACTGCGACCTGCCCTGCGGTGTGTACGACCCGGCCCAGGCCCGCATTGAGGCGGAGTCGGTGAAGGCCGTGCAGGAGAAGATGGCCGCCAACGACGACCCGCACTTCCAGGCCCGTGCCACGGTCATCAAGGAGCAGCGCGCCGAGCTCGCGAAGCACCACGTTTCCGTGCTCTGGAGCGACTACTTCAAGCCCCCGCACTTCGAGAAGTACCCGGAGCTGCACCAGCTGGTCAACGACGCCCTGAAGGCCCTCTCGGCCGCCAAGGGCTCGACCGACCCGGCCACCGGTCAGAAGGCTCTGGACTACATCGCCCAGATCGACAAGATCTTCTGGGAGACCAAGAAGGCCTGACGCACAGTCAGCCGTCCGTGACCGGCGATCGGTGCACCATCGCGGGTCAGCGGGGATCTGAAGGGGTCCGGCCGAAGTTCTGGCCGGGCCCCTTCGGCATTCGTCGGAAGCAGCCAGAGCGAAGGAGCCGTGGTGTCCTCCCTCAAGCGCGTGTCCGGTACCGAACTCCCGATCTGCCGCACCTGCGGAGTGCAGTACGCCGCACCCCGTGCCGACTGCCCGATCTGCCTGGACGAGCGGCAGTACGTCGGCTGGGAGGGCCAGCGCTGGACCAGCCTGGCCGAGTTGCGCGACAGCGGCCGCCGCGGGCAGCTGCGCGAGGAGGGGCCCGGTGTCGTCGGCGTCGCCGCGGAGCCGTCCGTGGCCATCGGGCAGCGGGCGCTGCTGCTGCGCTCACCGGCCGGGAACGTGCTGTGGGACTGCGTGGGCTACCTCGACGACGAACTCGCCGCCGAGGTCGAGAAGCTGGGCGGCATCAGCGCGATCGCCGTCAGCCATCCGCACTTCCACGGCGCGATGACCGAGTGGGGCCGGGCCTTCGACGCCCCCGTGTACATCCACGCCGCCGACCGCGACTGGGTCGGCCGCCCCGATCCGCTGATCGAGTACTGGTCGGGCGACACCCACCCGATCGCCCCCGGCATGACGCTGATCAACGCGGGCACGCACTTCGCCGGCGGCACCGTGCTGCACTGGGCGGACGATCCCGAGGGGCGCGGTGCGCTGTTCAGCGGCGACATCTTCATGGTGGTGATGGACCGGCGGTGGGTCAGCTTCATGTACAGCATCCCCAACTTCATCCCGGAGCGGCCGCGGACCGTCCGGCGCGCGCTGAGGCTGGTCGAGCCGTTCGGCTTCGAGCGCATCTACGGGGCGTTCTGGGGACGGGTGGTCACCGCCGACGGGGCGGCCGCGGTGCGGCGTTCGGCGGAGCGGTATCTGCGTTTCGCGCTGGACGACGACGAAGGGTGACACAGATCACCCGAGCTCCTCGCTCATAATTGCCCGCCTCATGAGGAATTGACGTTCTATCGGGCGCTTGTCTTCCGCTGTCGGGCGCTTGTCTTCCACATACCTTTCCCTTTGGCAACACATCTGTGATGCCACTGGGGGCACTGTTGCGAAAGGTGTGCGCGTCGACATGAGACGTCGTTGGTGGGGGGCGGCCGCGTTGACGGCCGCGACGGTGACCGGGGCACTGGTCGTCCAGGGCATGACCGGCGGTACGGCGGACAGCGCGGCGGACGACGGCAAGTCAGGGCCCGTCAAGAGCAGCACCCGCACGGCGCAGCTGTCCGTGGCCGCCGACGGCACCTCCGCAAAGCTCGGCAAGCGCGACACCGCGTCCTTCAGCATGCTCGGCCTCACCTGGTCCGACACGTCCGCGCGCGTGAGCGCCACGATCGAGGCCCGCACCCGGGACGCCGGGACCGGCACCTGGTCCCAGTGGCTGACGCTGGAGGGCGACGGCGGCGAGGGCGAGCAGGGTGCCACCCGTGCCGGCACCGAGCCGGCCTGGGTCGGGGCGTCCGACGGCGTGGAA
This sequence comes from Streptomyces sp. NBC_00019, assembly GCF_045041015.1. Classification (NCBI taxonomy): domain Bacteria; kingdom Bacillati; phylum Actinomycetota; class Actinomycetes; order Kitasatosporales; family Streptomycetaceae; genus Streptomyces; species Streptomyces sp. NBC_00019. Next base: position 7,027,726 of record NZ_CP108302.1, on the reverse strand, counting down.
GTGCGGGTGGACGGCAAGTCCTCGGCCAAGCTGCCCAAGGGGCTGCGCCTCGACATGGTCGACCCGGGCTCCGGCACGGTGTCCGGCCTGGAGCCGGCCGCCTTCGCGATGGACGCCACCACCGAGTCGCCGTCCGCCTCTCCCACCGAGAGCTCGACGGAGGTCTCCTCCGAGCCGTCGACCGGCGAGACGGACGGCACGGGCACGCCCAGCGCGTCCACGACCCCGACCGATACGCCCACGACCACCGAGCCGACGACCACCACGCCGAGCGCGTCCACGTCGCCGACGGCCTCCCCGTCCTCGACGGCTCCCTCGGCCCCGCCGTCCACCGTGCCGGAGCCGCCGATCACCTCGCGGGCCGGCTGGGGCGCCGACGAGTCGATCAGCCCGGAGGAGCCGGCCTATCTGCCGGGCGGGAAGATCAAGGCGGTCACGGTCCACCACACCGTCGACTCCAACGACTACACCTGCGAGCAGGCCCCGGCCGTCGTCCGCGGCATCTACGCGTACCACGTGAAGACGCTGGGCTGGAAGGACATCGGCTACAACTTCCTCGTCGACAAGTGCGGCACGGTCTACGAGGGCCGCAAGGGCGGCGTCGACCGCCCGGTGCTGGGCGCGCACACCTACGGCTTCAACAGCCAGACCACCGGTATCTCGGTGCTCGGCACCTACACGGACGCGGCCCCGAGCACGGCAGCGATGACCTCGGTCGCCAAGATCGCCGCCTGGAAGCTCGGCCAGTACGGGGTCGATCCCAACGGCACCACCACGCTGACGGCGGGTGCGGACGGCAACAACTACTTCGGCAAGTCGTGGACCCTGGGCACCCAGCTGACGTTCCCGACGATCATCGGTCACCGCGACGGCTACAACACCGAGTGCCCGGGTGACGCCTTCTACGCCAAGCTCTCCACGATCCGCGGCTGGGCGGCGGGACCGGTCTCCGGCCTCGCCCTCAAGTCGGTCACGGGCGCGGGTGCCGTCGGCTCGACGACGTACACCAAGGCCTCCGTCACCCTGAACTGGTCGGCCACCACCCCGTCCGCGCTGATATCGAAGTACGAGATCCTCGTCGACGGCAGGGCCGCCGCCACCACCGCGGGCACCGCCACCAGCGGCAAGGCGACCCTCGCGGTCGGCAGCCACAAGGTCGCCGTACGGGCTGTCCACCAGTCCGGCACCACGGCGACCACTCCGACGGCCACGGTCGTCGCGGAGACCACCGCGCCCGCCTTCTCCACCAAGCCGAACCTCGCCCTGCGCTCCGGCACGGTGAGCACCACGGCCGTCCCGCTCACGCTGAAGTGGAAGGCCACCGACACGGCCGCGCTGAAGGAGGTCAGGCTGACCGCCCCGGTCGCCAAGACCTACGGTCCGACGACGATCAGCGCCTCCCACACCGCCAAGTCCGGTACGGCGACGGCCTGGTCGATGAAGGCGTACGACCAGGCCGGCAACACCGCGACGGCCTCGGTCAGCGGCACCCCGGTGATCCTCCAGGAGACCTCGGCGACGAAGTCGGGTACCTGGACGGCCAAGTCGTCGACCAGCTACCTGGGCGGCAAGTCGTACACCAGCAAGACCAAGAACGCCTCCCTGAGCTGGACGTTCACCGGCCGCTCGGCGGCCTGGGTGGTCTCGCGGGCCTCGACCTCGGGCCAGGCGTACGTCTACGTGGACGGCACGAAGGTCGCCACCGTCGACCTCAAGTCGACGACGACCAAGTACCGCGACGCCGTCTGGACGAAGACCTGGTCGAGCAGTGCCAAGCACACCGTCAAGATCGTGGTCGTCGCCACCAGCGGCCGCCCGACGGTGACGACGGACGGACTGGTCTACCTCAAGTGACGAGCCTGAACTGACGAGAGGGGGCGGGGAGCGATCCTCGCCCCCTTCGTCATGGAAGCCGTTCGTGAAGTCGAACACGCGCCTCCGTGCGATGCTGGCGAAGTGAACCGTGAGGATCTCATCAGACTGCGCAAGGCACGCGACCGCATGGACCGCGAGTACACCGAACCCCTCGACGTGACCGCCCTCGCGCGCACCGCCCTGATGTCCCCGGGCCACTTCCAGCGCAGCTTCAAGGAGGCGTACGGCGAGACGCCGTACGGCTATCTCATGACCCGTCGCGTCGAGCGCGCGAAGATGCTGCTGCGCCGCGGCGACCTCTCCGTCACCGATGTCTGCATGGCGGTCGGCTGTACGTCCCTCGGCTCCTTCAGCTCCCGCTTCACCGAACTGGTGGGCGAGACGCCGAGCTCCTACCGGGCCCGCTCGCACGAGGAGAGCGCGGAGATCCCGCCCTGTGTGGTGCGGGCGTACACGCGCCCCCGACGGACGTGACGCCGTTCTGACCTTAGGTTGGTCCCATGGACCTGAAACTCCACACCTGTTTCATCGCCGTCGACGACCACGACAAGGCGATCGCCTTCTACTGCGACGTCCTGGGCCTGGAGATCCGCAACGACGTCAAGTACGAGGGGATGCGGTGGACGACCGTCGGGTCGCCGCTGCAACCGGACGTGTCGATCGTCCTGGAGCCGCCCGCGGCCAACCCCGACCTCTCCCCCGCCGACCGGGAGGCGATGGAGCAGCTGCTGGCCAAGGGCGTGCTGCGCGGGGTCAACTTCACCACCGAGGACTGCGACGCCCTCTTCGCCCGCGTGCAGGAATCCGGCGCCGACGTGATCCAGGAACCGACGGACATGCCGTACGGGGTGCGCGACTGCGCGTTCCGGGACCCCGCCGGAAATATGCTGCGGTTCATGCAGTCCCCCTGATCTACGATCCCCGGCATGAGCATCCGCTGGACGTACGCCTTCGTCGACCGTCGCATCGAACTCCTCGACCGGGCCCATGAGTTCTGGACGGCGGTCACGGACACGCGGCTGTCCGCGCCACGTGGCTCGCGGGGCGAGTTCGTGACCCTCGTACCCGACGGCGCCGACGCCTGCGTCAAGGTCCAGGGCGTCGACGAGGGCGGCGGCGGTGCCCACCTCGACTTCTCCGTGGATGTGGACGGCCTGCCGGAGTTCGTGCGGTCGGCTCTGCGACTGGGCGCGACCATGGCCGCCGAGCACGAGGGGTGGGCCGTACTCCGCTCCCCCGCCGGGCACTTGTTCTGCGCGGTGTCCTGGCAGGGGGAGTCGGTCCGCCCGCCCGTCGTCCACGGCAGCCGCCTCGACCAGGTCTGTCTCGACCTCGCACCTTCGCTCTACGACGCCGAAGTCACGTTCTGGAGCGCCCTGTTGCCCGACTGGGAGTCCCGCCCCGGCTCCCTGCCGGAGTTCCACGTACTCGTACCGCCGCCCGGCCTCCCGGTCCGCATCCTGCTCCAGCGGCTCGGCGAGGAACGCGTCGGCTCCGCCCATCTCGACCTGGCCTGCGCGGACATCGAGACGACCCGGGTCCGGCACGAGGAGCTGGGCGCGCAGACGGTCGCGCACGGCAAGCACTGGACGGTGCTGCGGGACCCGGCGGGCGGGACGTACTGTCTGACCGGCCGGGATCCGGAGACGGGCGGGCTGCCCGGCACGTCCTGATGGACTAGCGCGTCCTGATGAAGCAGAGGGCGTCCGAGGCCTCTTCGTCGGCGGGCCCGGACGTGACGAACCCGCACTGCTCCTCCCACCCTTCCGGAAGCGAGGGCTGCGGGCTGAACTCCGCCCAGCCCTTGGGCTCCTGGGGCCCGGCCGAGTCCTGCAGCAACCAGGTGAGCCCGCCCGCGACGGCCACCACGGCGGCCCACACGATGACGACCCACCGCCATAACCGTGGACGCCGCGTCACCCCCACGGCTCCACGTCGACCACGGCGTCCACCGGGAGCGGCCCGTAGATGTGCGGGAACTCCTCGGCACCGGGCTCCGGGGCCTCGTACTTCAGGGGTACGCCGAGCCGGTCGGGGTCGATGACCAGGAGCACCAGTTCGTCGGGGCCGTCGTAGGAGCCGTAGAGGAAGGCGGCGACGTCCGGGAGCTGCGCGCGCGTCGAGCAGTGGATGAAGCCCTCCTCCTGGAGGGTCTTGCCGCGGGTCGACATCTCGTACGTGCCGCGGGCGCTGGCGGCTTCCCAGAGGGCGCGTTCGGTCAGGTGCACGATTGGCGTGGACATGGACTCACGTTAAGCCCTGAGCCGTGCCGCCCGCCCGTGCAAATAGCGCTGCTCGGGCAGGCTCAGCGTCTGCGCGGCCGCCGACTCGTAGGCGGCGCGGGCTTCGTCGTACGATCCGGCGCGCTCCAGCAGATGAGCCCGTACGGCATCCCGGCGATGTCCCAACTCACCCTCCAGCGCGTCCACTTCGGCAAGGCCCGCTTCGGGCCCGTGGACCATGGCGAGGGCGACCGCGCGGTTGAGGAGTTCGACGGGGCCGGGGACGAGGCGGACCAGGACGTCGTAGAGGCCGAGGATCTCCCGCCAGTCGGTGGCCTCGGCGGAGGGTGCCTCGTCGTGCACGGCGGCGATGGCCGCTCGCAGTTGGTACGGGCCCGCCGGGCCGCCGCTCAGGGCGTGGGTGATGAGCGCCACGCCCTCCTCGATCGCGGCCTTGTCCCAGCGGTCGCGGTCCTGTTCGTCGAGGGGAACGAGGTCGCCGTGCGGGCCGGTACGGGCCTCGCGGCGGGCGTCGGTGAGCAGCATCAGGGCGAGCAGTCCGGTGACCTCGCCGGTGTCGGGGAGGAGGCGGTGGACAGTGCGGGTCAGGCGGATCGCCTCGCCGGCGAGGTCGCGGCGTTGCAGCGCCGGGCCGGAGGTCGCCGTATAGCCCTCGTTGAAGATCAGGTAGAGCGTGTGGAGGACGGCCGGCAGCCGCTCCACGCCGTGGTCGGGCCACCCGAAGCGCACCCCCTTGACGCGCTGCTTGGCGCGGCTGATGCGCTGGGCCATGGTCGCCTCGGGCACCAGGTGGGCGCGGGCGATCTCCGCCGTCGTCAGACCGCCGACCGCACGCAGGGTGAGGGCGATCTGCGCGGGCGGGGGCAGGTCGGGGTGGCAGCACAGAAAGAGGAGGGAGAGGGTGTCGTCGTCCTGCGGGACCCGCTCGGCCGGTGGCAGGGCGAGCGCCGCCGCCTTCTCCTCCCGCGCCCGCCGCGCGTCCTCCGCCCGCAGTGCGTCCACGAGCCGCCGCGAGGCCACCTTGATGAGCCAGCCGCGCGGGTTGTCCGGCACCCCGGCCTCGGGCCACTGCCCGGCCGCTGCGAGGAGTGCCTCCTGTACGGCGTCCTCGGCGGCGTCGAAATGGCCGTACCGCCTGATCAGCGCGCCGAGGACCTGCGGCGCGTGCAGGCGCAGCAGGTCCTCGACATCGGTCGTCCGTCGCACGCGGCTCAGATGTCCCCGGCGCCGTCCAGGATGGGGCGGATCACCACGGGGTACTCGGGGGCGCCCGCGGGCTGCGGGCAGCGGGCGATGCGCTCGGCGATCTCCGTGACCCGCTCCAGGCTCGCGCAGTCCAGCACCCAGTAGCCGGCCAGCAGCTCCTTGGTCTCGCTGTACGGGCCGTCGGTGATCACGGCCTTGCCGTCCGCACCGAGGCCGACGTGGCGGACCTTCGCGGGTTCGGCGAGGCCCTGGCCGTCGACCATCTCGCCGCTCTCGGCCAGGTCGTCGTTGATCGCGCTCATGAAGGCGTACATCGCCTGGATCTCCTGCTCGCTCCAGGCCGGGGAGTCCGCGGAGGCCTTGCCGCGCATGGCCTCGTAGTCGGCCTGGGTTCCCTGCACCATGACCAGGTACTTCATGAGTCCACTCCTTCGGCTCCGGCCACCCCTGACGGGCGGCTCTCACAGGGAACGTCGGAGCCGGGCCCGGGTTCTCGACAGGGTTCAGGATTCTTTCGCGGCGGATTTCCTGCCGATCTTCTTCGCGCGCTCGTCCTCGGGCTCACTGCCCTCCTTGACGTGCGCCTCGCACTTGGGGTTCCGGCATGGCCCGGCCACCCAGACCGGGACCCACGCGCCCAGCGTCTTGTGACGCTTGACGACCGTCTCGACAGACTGTCCACAGACGGGACAGGCATGATTTTCGCTGTCCATGCCTTCAGAGTAGGGCGGACAGGGCGTCAGCGCTTCCTGCTGTACGTCCGCACGAAGACGCCGTTCTTGAAGGTGCGGACGTCGTCGAGGCCGAACTCGGTGATCGAGAAGCCGGATCCGAACATCGGCATGCCCGCGCCGATGGTGACCGGGTACGTCTTGATGACGAGCTCGTCGATCAGCTCGAACAGTTCGCCCGCGATCCGGGATCCACCGCACAGATAGATCCCCAGCTCTCCCTCCTCGGCCTTCAGTTCGCGGACCTTGCCGACCAGGTCGTCGGCGATGATCTCGACGTTGGGGTCGGGTGACTCGGTCAGGGTGCGCGAGGCGACGTACTCGCGCAGGTGGGCGTAGGGGCTGGTGATGCCCTCCTTCAGGCCCTCGTTGTAGCTGCCGCGGCCCTGGACGACGGTGTCCCACCGCTTGTTCTCGAGTGCGTCGAGTCCGAGGGCCCTGCGGCCCGCGGTCGCCAGGGTCTCCGGGTACTCGGCCGCGAGGAACGCCAGGAACTCCTCGTCGACGAACGGCATCATGAACATCGCGTCGCCGCTCTCGTCCCCGATGAAGCCGTCGATGGAACAGGCGATGAAGTACGTGAGCTTGCGCAAGCTGGTCTCTTTCCGTCGGCTGTGTGCTGGCTGTGTACTGCCCGTTGAACGACTTCATTTGTAGTGCTTCACTTGTAGTGGTTGCAAGGTGTTTTCGGCATCTGGCACAAGTAGGAGAGGGGATTCCGCATGGCGAGCAATCCGGAGCGCCGGGCGGCGCTGGTCGACGCGGGGGTCGAGGTGCTCTCGCGGGAGGGGGCGCGGGGGCTGACGTTCCGTGCGGTGGACGCGGAGGCCGGGGTGCCCGTGGGGACCGCCTCCAACTACTTCACCGGGCGCGACGATCTGCTGCGCCAGATAGACGCCCGGCTGCACGTACGACTCGCTCCCGATCCTTCGGTGCTCGCCGAGCTGATGACCAGACCGAAGGACCGCGCGCTGGTCGCGGCCTTCATGCACGACCTCATGGCCCGCGCGACCCACGACCGCACCGGCTATCTGGCCCTCCTGGAAATGCGCCTCGAAGCCACCCGCCGCCCCGAACTCCGGGAGTCCTACACCAAGTCGGTACGGGGCGACCTCGACTACGGCATGCAGTTCCACCGCGACGCGGGACTGCCCGGCGGCGACGAGACGGTCGTGGTCCTCTACCTCGCGATGCTCGGCCTGATCCTGGAACACCTGACCCTGCCGGGGGTCCTGGACGGAGCGCTGCCGGGGGTAGGGGTGCCGGAGGGGATGGTGGAGCGGGTTGTGGGGGCGGTGGTGCCGGAGGGGTAAGCCGGCCCCGCCCAGCACCCCCGTGGCCGGGCGCACCGCGGGGATCGGACACACACACCGCGGGACTGGCCGCACCGTGGGGGCTGGCCGCACCGCGGGCCCCGGCGTCCCCTGGGCCCCGGTGGATGCGTCCCGCTCGCGTCGGATCAGCCCCGTGGCTCGCGCCACATCGGCCACATCCGAGGGCCGGCCGGGAGGTCGAGCGCGGGGCCGGTGAGCTGGAAGCCGAGGCGCTCGTACAGGGCACGGCTGCGGGCGCTGCTTGCCTCCAGGTAGGCGCAGAGGCCCTCGCGGTCGCAGCGGTCGAGGACCGAGGCGATGAGCGCGGTGCCCAGGCCCTGGCCCTGGTGCTCCGGTGCCACGCCGATCATCCACAGGTATTCGTGGGCGCGGCCGGCGGGGTGGATGTCCGCCGTCAGCCGGCCGATCAGCTCGACGCGCTCATTGTCCGGGTCGACCTCCGCGCGCAGCTCGGCCGGACCGTCGGCGCCCTCCTCGTCCGCGTGCTCGCCGTCCGGCATCGGCAGCCACAGCGCACAGGCCGTACCGTCCTCGGTGACGTCGACGCGCCCCTCGGCCAGCACGATGTCGGTGAAGGCTGCCATGAGCCGAGGGTGGGTCGTACGACGGTGCTCGTCACCCGGGAACACCCACCGGCTGACCGGGTCGTCCTGGAACGCCGCGTCCAACAGTCCGACGACAAGCTCACGATCCCCTTCGCCCGCCGCCCGGATCGCCACACCCATGTTCCGCCGCCCCTCGAATCAACTGACCGTGACCGTACGGGCGTTGACTCTATCGGGGACCAAGTGGCGAGTGAGCCCAAAAAAGGGCGGGGCCCGCACGCCGTGGGGATGTGCGGGACCCGCCTGACCGGAGCCCCTCGGGGCCGTGCGGGGTCAGGAGCCGCACGGCCCCGGGGGCTCCGGGGTCCGGGTCGACTGCTTCCACAGAGCAGTACGGCCTACTGAGGTACCAGCGCTCAACTGGTGCGCCGTGTCACGAACTCGGCCAGGGCCAGCAGTCCCCCCGCCGCCGCCGGCTCGGGCACCGCACGGGACAGTTCCGCCATCGCGCGGGCCATCCGGTCGGCCGCCTGGACCTGCGCCCAGTCACGTCCCCCGGCCCGCTCGACGGCGAGTGCCGTCCGGTCCAGGTCCTCCTTCGCGTACGGAGCCGCGTAGAGCTCCGCCAGTTCCGCGCCCGCCGGGGTGCCGGAGGCCAGCGCGGCGACCACCGGCAGTGACTTCTTGCGGACCGCGAGGTCGGCCCCGGCCGGTTTGCCGGTGTGGCGCGGGTCGCCCCATATGCCGATCACGTCGTCGATGAGCTGGAAGGCGAGCCCGGCCTCCCGGCCGAACGCGTCCAGCGCCTCGACGTCCTCCCGCGACGCGCCCGCGTACAGCGCGCCCAGCGCACAGGCACATCCGAGCAGCGCGCCGGTCTTGGCCTCGGCCATGGCGAGCGCCTCGTCGAGGGTGACCTCGTCGGGGCCCTGTGTCTCCATGGCCGTGTCCGCGTGCTGTCCGGCGCACAGCTCGACGACACAGGCCGTGAGCCGGGCGGCCGCGGCACCGGCCGCCGGGTGCGGGTCCTGGGCGAGCAGCCCGAGGGCGAGCGCCTGGAGGGTGTCCCCGGCGAGGATCGCGTCGGCGTCACCGAACACCGTCCACGCGGTGGGCCGGTGCCGTCGGGTGGTGTCCCGGTCCATCACGTCGTCGTGCAGCAGCGTGAAGTTGTGGACCAGCTCCACCGCCGCGGCCGCCCGCACGGCCACCTCCCGCGCCGCCGCTCCCCCCAGTGCGGCGGCCGCGGTGAGGACGAGTGCGGGCCGTATCGCCTTGCCGGCGTTGCCCGCCGCCGGGGTGCCGTCGGCGTGCTCCCAGCCGAAGTGGTAGAGCGCGATCCGGCGCATGGAGCCGGGCAGCGACTCGATCGCCTCGCGCAGCACGGGGTCGACCGACGCCCGTGCCCGCTCCAGGATCACCGCCGCCTCGTGCCCGTCGAGCGGCTCCGTCCCGGCAGGGTGCTGTGTCGCCTCCCTCATGAGCTCGGCCATGGAGGTCCCCTCGGAGAATCCGCGGACGGTGGCGTTTCCGCTGCGACTGGGCGCATACGACCGGGGTGTACCCGCCCGCGGGGGCGGGGACACGGTTCCCAGCTGCAGAAACGTCACCTCCACCGGCCGATCTCGACGTTCTCCAGCACGCCGAGCGCGTCCGGCACAAGCACCGCGGCCGAGTAGTAGGCCGTCACCAGGTACTTGATGATCGCCTGCTCATTGATGCCCATGAACCGCACCGACAGGCTCGGCTCGATCTCGTCCGGGATACCGGCCTGCTGCAGACCGATGACACCCTGCTCGGCCTCGCCGGTACGCATCGCGATGATCGAGGTCGTACGGGCCTCGGTGACCGGGATCTTGTTGCACGGGTAGATCGGCACCCCCCGCCAGGTGGGGATGCGGTTGCCGCCCACGTCGATGGTCTCGGGGACGAGTCCGCGCTTGTTGAGCTCACGCCCGATCGCGGAGATCGCGCGCGGGTGCGCGAGCAGCAGCTTGGTGCCGCGCCGCCTGCCGAGGAGCTCGTCCAGGTCGTCGGGGCTGGGAACGCCGTCGTGCGGCTGGATGCGCTGGTCGTACTCGCAGTTGCTGAGCAGCCCGAACTCGCGGTTGTTGACGAGCTCGTGCTCCTGGCGCTCCTTCAACGCCTCCACGGTAAGCCTCAGTTGCTGCTCGGTCTGGTTCATCGGCTGGTTGTAGAGGTCGGCCACGCGCGAGTGGATGCGCAACACCGTCTGGGCCACGCTCAGTTCGTACTCGCGCGGCCGGGCCTCGTAGTCCACGAAGGTGTGCGGGATGTCCGGTTCACCGCTGTGGCCGGCCGCGAGGTCGATCGCCTTCTCACCGTATTTGTTGGTGCTCTGCTCCGGGATCGCGCGCAGCGCCTGGAGGTGCTCACGCAGGGAGTCGGTGCGCTCAGCGACCTGCTCGACGGCGTTCCGCGGAAGGACGAGCACCGTGCAGCCGGTGACCGCGCGCGCGGTGTACTCCCAGATGGCCTCGGGGTCGAGCAGCGCCTGGTCGCCGAAGTAGGCGCCGTCGGCGAGGACTCCGAGGACGGCGTCGTCGCCGTAGGGGCCCGTGCCGATCTTCTCCACCCTGCCGTGCGCCAGCAGGAAGACCACGTCGGCCTGGCTGCCGAACGAGGCGATCACGTCCCCCGCCGCGAACTCTCGCTGCTCACACCGCCGGGCGAGCTCCGTGAGCACCTCCTCGTCCTCGTACGACCGAAGCGCCGGCAGTTCGCACAGCTCCTCCGGAATGACCTCGACCCGATCGCCCGTCTTCACGAAAGTGACCCGGCCGTCCCCCACGGCGTAGGTCAGCCGCCGGTTCACGCGGTACGTACCGCCTTGAACATTCACCCAGGGCAGCGTGCGCAGCAGCCAGCGCGAGCTGATCTCCTGCATCTGGGGTGCGGACTTGGTGGTGGTGGCCAGGTTCCGCGCGGCCGCCGTGCCGAGACTCTGCTGCGGCCGACCCTGCTCGGTGCGGACCTCTTCGCCTACCGACATATGAGAATTGCCCTCCCGGTCATACCCCGGCGCCGGTCTGCACCGGGGCATCGATCTGCGGACCAGCCTTCCATCACGGAGCGTGCCGGTGCTATTACACGAAAGGGTTGGAATGGATCTTCGATAACTGGGCAATACCGAGATCTCGCACACCGTTCCCGGCCCGGTGTCCGAAACGGCTCGCACACCGTACGAACCAGGTGGTCCCGGCTGTCCACCCCGGGTACAAGCAGCGGTACGAGCCGGTCGCGACAGGCGGTCGCCGCGCAAACGAAGGAGGCGGCATGGCCGCACCCATGTCCGCGAGCACGTTCCTGGACGCACTGCAGGACGAGGGCGTCACCGTCGTCCAGGTCGGCGACTGGAGACATCACAACCGCAATCACAAGGGCCCCTGGGGCCCGGTGCACGGCGTGATGATCCACCACACGGTGACCAAGGGCAGCGAACGCACCGTCGAACTCTGCCGCGACGGCTACGAGGGCCTCCCCGGCCCGCTCTGCCACGGCGTGATCACCAAGGACGGCCGCGTCCACCTCGTCGGCTACGGCCGCGCCAACCACGCGGGCCTCGGCGACGACGACGTCCTGCGCGCGGTGATCGCCGAGAAGGCCCTCCCGCCGGACAACGAGGCGAACACCGACGGCAACCGCCACTTCTACGGCTTCGAGTGCGAGAACCTCGGCGACGGCCGGGACCCGTGGCCGGCGGCCCAACTGGACGCGATCGAGAAGGTCGCCGCCGCGATCTGCCGCCACCACGGCTGGACAGAACGGTCGGTCATCGGCCACCTGGAGTGGCAGCCCGGGAAGGTGGACCCACGCGGCTTCACGATGGCGTCGATGCGGACACGGATCAGGGACCGTCTGAAGCAAGGGGCCGTCTGAAGCAAGGGGCTGTCCGAAGTAACGGCACGGATGTTCCGGGGGCGACCACACAGGCGACAATGAGGGCGTGACCAGCACCGACCTCGCCGCCCTGCACCCCCGGCTCCCGTCGCCGCTGCAGGAGATCGAGGACGACCGCTTCACCCGCCGGGGCGTCCGCCTGTTGCTGAAACGCGACGACTTGATCCACCCGGCCCTCGTCGGCAACAAGTGGCGCAAACTCGCCCCGAACCTCACGGCCGCGGCGGGCCGCACGCTGCTCACCTTCGGCGGCGCGTACTCCAACCACCTGCGCGCGACGGCCGCCGCGGGGCGGTTGCTGAGCCTGCCGACGGTCGGCGTGGTCCGCGGCGACGAACTGGCCGACCGGCCCCTGAACCCCTCCCTGACCCGCTGCGTGTCCGACGGCATGCGGCTGTGTTTCGTCGACAGATCGACCTATCGCCGCAAGAACGAGCCGTCGACTCTGGCCGCGGTACTGCGCGCGGCCGGCACCGAGGACGCGTACGTCGTGCCCGAGGGCGGGAGCAACGCGCTTGCGGTACGGGGCTGTCGGGCACTCGGCGAGGAGTTGCGGGGCCGGGCCGACGTGGTCGCGGTGGCGTGCGGCACCGGAGGCACCTTCGCAGGTCTTGCGGCGGGACTGGGGCCGGGTCAGCGGGCGTTGGGGATACCGGTGCTCAAGGGCGGGTTCCTGACGGCCGACATAGAGGGTCTGCAGCGGGAGGCGTTCGGGGGCCGTCGTGGCGAGTGGTTGCTGGACGACCGGTTCCACTTCGGGGGGTACGCACGGACGACACCCGAACTCGAGGCCTTCGCGGAGGACTTCGAGGGGCGGCACGGGGTGGGGGTGGAGCGGCTGTATGTCGCCAAGTTGCTCTATGGACTTGTGACCCTGGGCGAGGAGGGGGCGTTCGCGACCGGCACCAGGCTGGTCGCGGTGGTCACCGGCGCTCCGTTTCCCGGCGGCTGACTACGGGGACTTCTTGCGGAAGCCTCGTTTGGTCCCCTTCTTGCCGGTCAGTTTCTGGGCTTGGCGGTGCATTCCCATCCGCTTGTAGACCGTGGCCAAGGCGTTGACGGTGATTGAGGTTTCCTTGTGCTCAGGCCCGAGGGTGCGGCGTCGCACGGCCAGCACGTGCTCGAGCATCGGGGCGGCCTCCCGGGAGCAGCGCATCTCATGCAGGATGAGGGCGAGGTTGTAGATGGTGCGGAGCGTTTCCGGATGCTCCTCGCCGAAGCCGGAGCGGCGCCGGTCGAGCACCTCCTCCAACAAGCGGCGAGCCTCCTCGAATTCGCGCAGCGTGCCGAGAGAGATCGCGAGCTGGTTCATCGACAGGAGGGTTTCGCCGTGATCCGGTCCTTGGACCCGACGCTGCGAGGCGATGGTGTCCACGAGCACACGGCGGGCCTCCTGGTCCTCCCTCACGTCGTGCAGGACGCGGGCAAGGGCGTACATGACCCTTGAGGTGTCCGGATGGTCCTCTCCGTGGACCCGACGACTGCGTGCGAGCGCGTTCTCGATGATGGTCCTGGCCTCGTCATGCCTCCCCAAGTCCTTCAGCACGATGCCCAGCGACCGCGCTGCGGAGAGAGACACGGGGTGATCGTCCCCGAGAGTGGTCCGGCAGCGTTCCCACGTCTCCCGAAGCAGCCGATGTGCGTCGGTCACCTCGTCCAACTGGTGAAGGGAGTCTCCGAGCTGGATGGCTGAGCGAAGGGTCTCGGGGTGGTCGTCGCCGCGCAGACGACGACGCCGCGTCAGCACGTCCTTTTCCAGCTCACGTGCCGCGACGACATCGCCCGAAGTGTAGAGAGACCCGGCGAAGTTGCTGGCCGACAGGAGCGTGTCGGGGTGGTCGTCGCCCAGCAGGCGGCGCCTGCTGGCCAGGATCTCCCGGTACATGACCAGCGCCTCCCTGCTCGCGCCGAGCCCGCCGAGAATCGCGGCAAGGTCGTTGGCGGACTTCAGCGTGTCAGGGTCGTCGTCGCCCAGTGTCCGCCGACGGCGGTTGAACGCGTCCTCGATGATGGGCCGGGCCCCGCGAAGATCCCCAAGGTCCGCTGTCGCATGGCCGAGGTACTGCATGCAGGTCAGGACATCGGCGTCGTCGGCGCCGACCTCGGTGGTCCACGCGTCGCGCAGGGTGGCGGCGAGTTCGGCCGCGGCCTTGGGCTGGGCGCTGCGTATGAGGAAGTGGATCGCGTCACAGAGCGTCCGGCGCAGTTCGGGCCGGTGGGTGACGTCGATGTGCCGCGATCCGAGGTGCGAAACCATGCTCGCCCAGGCGGGCCAGTCGGCCGGATCCTGTGGATCTCCCGGCGCGACAACGGCCAGCACGGCAGCCACGTCGTCGCTGATCGCCTCCGCCTGCACCCCATCGACCTGGTCACGAAGGACGGCCTGCGTCAGCCGGTGCACCTGGAAGGCCCCGCCGTCGATACGGACCAGGCTGTAGCGGCGCAGGGGTTCGAGCGTGGATCTCATCCATGTCAGCTCGTCCGGATGGGCCGGAATCGTGGTCAGCCGGGCGCGCGCGTTCACCAACCAGTCGGTCGGGATCGGATCCGGGCCGAGGAACGCCGTGAGCCGGAGCAGCGCCGCGGCGTCAGGGTGCTCGTCCGCGAGATTCCCGGCGGCGATACCCACCGCGGCCGCCAGCGACACGGGATAGTCCGGATCCTCCCCCTCCCGCAGGATCCTCGTGTTCTCGCGCAGCAGCCTCAGATAGAGCCCGGCATGCGTCCCCTTCTCGATCATGTCCGCGGCCTGGGCCAACGCCAGGGGCAGGTCACCGAGTTCGCCGGCCAGCGCGTCGGCCTCGTCCTCGGTCGTGCTCGGGACACGGTTCTTGAAGTACGCCAGGGAGTCCGCCCGCGTGAACACGTCCAGGGACATCGGACGGGCGAGCCGGCGCCAGTTGGGATTGCGGGACGTGATCAGGACGTGCCCGGAGCCCTCCGGCAGCCAGCGTTCGACCTGTTCGGGATCCTCCGCGTTGTCGAGGATGATCAGCCACCGTCGCCGGCCGCGCAGCGCCGTCAGCAGCGTGCGGGCGTTGTGCTCGGCGCCGGCCTCCTTCAGCGCGATGCCCAGCCGGTCCGCCAACTCGGTGTAGTGGACGGGGATCTGGTCGGACTGTTCCGCGTCGATCCACCACACCAGGTCGTACTCGCCGGCGAACCGGTACGCGTACTCCAGGACGATCTGCGACTTGCCGATGCCGCCCATCCCGTGCAGCGCCACGACGGAGTGCCGGTCGGCGGGCAGGCCGTCGCGGAGCTGGGCGATCTGGGTCTCGCGGCCGGAGAAGTCGCGGTTGCGGCGGCGGCTCACATTCCACACGCCTGACTCGCCGGTGCCGTCGGTGCCGCCGGGCAGCGGGGGCTTCGGGCCGTGCGGTACGACCGACTCCTCGGGCACCTCAGGCGTGTTCCCCGGGAACGCGGGGCGTTCGGTCGGCCGCCGGTTTCCGTTCACCGCGGTCCGCAGCGCCTCGACGGCGGCCTTCTCGTCCAGCCCGTGCAGGTTCTTGCGGATTCTCGCGGCGAGCATCGCGGGTACGTCGACGCCGACGAGCGGCTCCACGGCCAGGGGTATCAGCCGGTCCCGCCGGGCGACCACGGCCGACCACTCCTCCTGCGTCCAGCGCCCCCGCTCGAAGTACGACGTGGACAACAGCGCGACGACCGCGTCCGCCCGCCTCAGCCCCTCGTCCATGCGCTGGACGAAGTCGTCCCCGGTGTCCCAGTCCCACACGTCGAGGACCGTCGAGTGGCCGCTCTCCTCGAGATGCCACGCCACCCACTCGGCCCACGGCCGGTCCGCTCCCGCGTAGCTGATGAAGTAGGTGTCGGCCACTCCGCCCCCCGAGTCACCCCGTGCCGATCGTGTCCCGCCTATGATCCCCCGTCAGACCGCCGCGGGAGTACGGAAGTCGTCACGCCGCCTCCCGATAGGCCGCCGCCTCCTCCAGGTCCAGCCTGCGCAGCAGGGTCCGGAGCATCTCGTCGTCGATGTAGCGCCCGTCCCGCAGCTTCACGAACACCTCGCGTTCGGCGCCGATCATCTCCCGGGACAGCCGGCGGTACGTGTCGTCGACGGTCTCGCCGGTCACCGGGTTCACCGAGCCGAGGCGCTCCCAGACGGCGTTGCGGCGGCGCTCCAGGACGGTGCGGAGGCGGTCGGCGAGGGGTTGTGGGAGGGAGTTGCGTTCGTCGGAGAGAAGGCTGTCCAGGGTGCGTTCGGCGGCCCGGGAGGCCTGTGCCTGGGCGTTGGCCTCCGCCAGGGTCTCGGCCTGGGCGTCGCGGCCGGGGAGCTTCAGCAGGCGGATCAGCGGGGGCAGGGTGACGCCCTGGACGACCAGGGTGCCGATGACGGTGGTGAAGGTCAGGAAGAGGATGAGGTTGCGGCCGGGGAACGGCTCGCCGCCGTGCGTCTCGGGGATCGAGAAGGCGATGGCCAGCGAGACCACGCCCCGCATGCCGGCCCAGGCGATGACGAACGGCGCCTTCCAGGTGGGGTTGTCCTCACGCTCCCTGATCCGCGCGGAGAGCAGGCGCGGCAGGAAGGTCGCCGGGTACACCCAGACGAACCGGGACACGACGACCACCGCGAAGACGGCCACCGCGTACCAGACGGCGTCGACACCCTCGTACTCCCCGAGGCCCTTCACCACGACGCGCAGCTGCAGGCCGATGAGGGCGAAGACCGACGACTCCAGGACGAAGGCGACCATCTTCCACACGGCGTCCTCCTGGAGGCGCGTGGCGAAGTCGACCTCCCACGCGCGGTGTCCGAGGAAGAGAGCCACCACGACGACCGCGAGGACTCCGGAGGCGTGGAACTGCTCGGCGGCGGCGTAGGCGACGAACGGGATCAGCAGGGAGAGGGTGTTCTGGAGCAGAGGTTCCTTGAGGTGGGTGCGCATCCAGTGGATCGGGACCATCAGGATCAGGCCGACCGCGACGCCGCCGACCGCCGCGAGCAGGAACTCGCCGATGCCGCCCGCCCAGGACGCGCCCTCGCCGACCGCGGCCGCGAGGGCGACCCGGTAGGCGGTGATCGCGGTGGCGTCGTTCACCAGGGACTCGCCCTGGAGGATCGTGGTGATCCGGGACGGCAGCCCCACCCGGCGCGCGACCGCCGTCGCCGCGACCGCGTCCGGCGGCGCCACCACCGCGCCCAGGACGAGTGCCCCGGTCAGCGACAGTCCGGGCACGATCTGGTAGGCGGCCCAGCCGACGACGAAGGTCGCGAAGAGCACGTACCCCACGGACAGCAGCGCCACGGGCCGCAGTTGTGCGCGCAGGTCGAGGTAGGAGCTGTCGGTGGCCGCCGAGTGCAGCAGCGGGGGCAGCACGAGGGGCAGGACGACGTCCGGGTCGAGGGTGTACTCCGGGACCCCCGGGACGTACGAGAGCACCAGCCCCACGGCGACCAGCAGCAGCGGTGCCGGCACCGGGGTGCGCCGGGCCGCCGCGGCGACAGCGGCGCTGCCCGCCACCAGCAACAGCAGTGGCATCACGTCCATGGTCTTCGCCCGCCCTCGTTTTTCTGCGCGGTCTTCCGCGCAGCCGTCGTAATCTGGCAATCATGAAACAGTGCACGCATGCCGACGCGCTGCCGCACCCGGAACCCGCCCCGCTGAGCGACACGTGTGTCGAGTGTCTGCGCGAGGGCCGGCACCCGGTGCAGCTGCGACTGTGCCTCGACTGCGGCCACGTCGGCTGCTGCGACTCCTCGCCGGGCAGACATGCCACCGAGCATCACAAGGATTCCGGACACCCGATCATGCGGACATTCGAACCCGGTGAGAGCTGGCGATGGTGCTTCGTGGACCACGTACTCGTATGACCTCGGACCGCTCCGGTTTTCGACGGTTCGACCGTCTGACGTCTGGGTACGTCAACCCGGCGCGCGTTCTTCCCAATTGGAGCCGCAGACCCCTAGACACGGAGCGTATCCACAGTTTTACTGTGAGTGACGCCGAGGGGTTGGGGTCCTGGGGACAGGAAAGTTGAGAGCGCGATAGCGTCACCGCTGAACCACACTTCGCGTTACCCCGGGGGGCGACCCTCGGCCCCGAAAAGCTTGTACCACCTTGGAGGTGAGGGTGTCCCAGATCGCAGGCGAGCCCGCGACCCAGGACTTCGTGGAAGTCCGGCTGCCGGCTGCGGGTGCCTACCTGTCGGTGCTGCGTACGGCGACTGCCGGCCTCGCGGCCCGTTTGGACTTCACCCTCGACGAGATCGAGGACCTGCGCATCGCGGTGGACGAGGCCTGCGCGATCCTGCTCCAGCAGGCCGTGCCCGGCTCGGTGCTCAGTTGCGTCTTCCGCCTTGTCGACGACTCACTCGAGGTCACCGTCTCGGCGCCGACCACGGACGGTCACGCCCCCGCGCGTGACACCTTCGCCTGGACCGTCCTGTCCGCTCTCGCGGGCAAGGTCTCCTCAGCCGTGGACGACGACAAAACCGTTTCGATCAGCCTCTACAAACAGCGCGGCGCGGGACCCGGGCCGGCGTGAGGACAGGGGACGGGCCGGTGCGTGACGAAGAGCGCGGCACACGGGAGCTGCCGGCCGAGGGCACAGGCGGGTCCCGACGCACGGGGGAAAACGGCATCCCCGAACAGGCCCGGCCGCATCCGGAGGACGACTCGCCGGAGGCCGGCCTCCTGGACGACGGGCAGCGGGATCAGGAAGGTGCCGTGCAGAGCGTTCCTCTGGACGGACGGATCGGGGTCTCCCCTGTCCGAGCAGAGACGAGGGCTCGGGGAAGGGCGACGGGCGGGACGATGAGCGAGCACCAGCGAGACGACCAACAGGGCGCGCAGAGCGGGCAGGCCACTCAGCACAACCCTCAGGACCGCAGCGGAGCACGCGCGCTGTTCATCGAGCTGCGCAAGCTGCAGGACGGCAGCACGGAATACGCGGACCTGCGCAACCGGCTGGTCCGTATGCACCTGCCGCTCGTCGAGCACCTCGCGCGCCGCTTCCGCAACCGCGGCGAGCCGCTGGACGATCTGACCCAGGTCGCCACCATCGGACTGATCAAGTCGGTCGACCGCTTCGACCCGGAGCGTGGCGTCGAGTTCTCGACGTACGCGACCCCGACGGTCGTCGGCGAGATCAAGCGGCACTTCCGGGACAAGGGCTGGGCGGTCCGCGTCCCGCGCAGGCTCCAAGAACTGCGCCTTTCGCTCACCACGGCGACGGCGGAGCTCTCGCAGCTGCACGGCCGCTCCCCCACCGTCCACGAGCTGGCCGAGAAGCTGGGCATCTCGGAGGAGGAGGTCCTGGAGGGCCTGGAGTCCGCCAACGCGTACTCCACGCTGTCCCTGGACGTCCCGGACACCGACGACGAGTCACCGGCGGTGGCGGACACCCTGGGCGCGGAGGACGAGGCGCTGGAGGGCGTCGAGTACCGCGAGTCGCTCAAGCCGCTGCTCGAGGACCTGCCTCCGCGCGAGAAGCGGATCCTGCTGCTGCGTTTCTTCGGCAACATGACGCAGTCGCAGATCGCGCAGGAGGTCGGCATCTCGCAGATGCATGTCTCCCGGCTGCTGGCGCGGACGCTGGCGCAGCTGCGGGAGAAGCTCCTGGTGGAGGAGTAGCCGAGGGCCGGGCCCTACTTCTCCGCACCGCCGGCGTTGCCGGGCCCGCGGATTCCGAGGGCCCGGGTCGTCTCTCCGTTGACGAGCAGGACGAGCGCGGTGACCGCGACGACCGCGAGCACGATCCCCGCCGGAATCGCCACGCTGTCGGCCTGCAGCAGGTTGTAGGCCACGGGCAGCGCCAGGATCTGTGTGATGACGGCGGGCCCCCGGCTCCAGCCACGGCGGGCGAGCAGCCCCCGTGCGGCGAGCAGCGGCAGCAGGGCGAGGACGATCACCGTGATGCCGCCGGTGACACCGGTCTGCCTGTTGTCCGGGTCACCCGTGAATCCCGCCACGAGCATCCACACGCCCCCGACGAGCAGTGCGAGCCCCTCCAGCGCGGCCAGCGCGGCAGCGTAGGTCAGCCGCCGCGGACGCGGACCGACGGTTTCCTCGGGAACGGGCGTCTGCTCACTGGTCACCTCTGAAGGGTATCCGCCGCCCACGGCGCCCCCATGGCGGGCCCGAGCGCCTCTCCGGCGGATCCGGACCCATGGTCGGCACTCCCTGGCGCCTCCCCGGCAGCTCCGCGCACCGCTCCCCGGCGGACCCGGAAACTCCCCCGCGGAGCCGGGCGCACCCGGCGGGCGCGAGTGCCTCCGTGGCGAGGTTCACGTGCTCATCTCTTACTTGATCCCTACCTCGGCCTGTGCCGGGTACCACCCAGTAGGTACCCTGCAACTCATGCGTGCACTTCTCGTGGTCAATCCGGCAGCTACCACCACAAGCGCACGTACGCGCGATGTGCTGATCCACGCGCTCGCGAGCGAGATGAAGCTCGAGGCGGTCACCACCGAGTACCGAGGGCACGCGCGCGACCTGGGCAGGCAGGCGGCGGAGAGCCGGGACGTCGATCTGGTGGTCGCCCTCGGCGGCGACGGGACGGTCAACGAGGTCGTCAACGGTCTGCTGCACGCCGGGCCCGACCCGGAGCGGCTCCCCCGTCTCGCCGTGGTCCCCGGCGGCTCCACCAACGTCTTCGCCCGCGCCCTGGGCCTGCCCAACGACGCCGTGGAGGCGACCGGCGCGATCCTGGACGCACTGCGCGACGGCAGCGAGCGCACGGTCGGCCTGGGCCTGACCTCGGGCACGCCCGGCACGGAGGACGAGGCGGTGCCCGCGCGCTGGTTCACCTTCAACGCGGGCCTCGGTTTCGACGCCGGTGTGGTCGGCCGGGTCGAGCAGCAGCGGGAGCGTGGCAGGAAGTCGACGCATGCGCTGTACGTCCGCCAGGCCATGCGTCAGTTCTTCGGCGAGGCCCACCGCCGGCACGGCACGATCACCTTGGAGCGCCCGGACGCCGATCCGGTGACGGATCTGGTGCTGTCCATAGTCTCGAACACTTCTCCGTGGACGTTCCTGGGCAATCACCCGATGTACGCGTCGCCTAAGGCCTCGTTCGATAAAGGCCTCGACGTACTCGGTCTCAGCCGAATGACGACCACCGCGGTTGCCCGGTATGGCACCCAGTTGCTCACTTCGTCCCCCGAGCGTGGCCCGCATGGCAAGCATGCGTTCTCCCTGCACGACCTGGACCAGTTCACCTTGCATTCCAAGGTGCCCCTGCCCCTTCAGATGGACGGCGACCACCTAGGGCTGCGTACGAGCGTGACGTTCACAGGCGTACGCCGTGCACTGCGTGTGATTGTGTGAGCAGAAAGGGCTGAAGTCCTTTCACTCGAACGTTTAGGCCAGGATCCACCCCATGGAAGTACGGCTGTGACCTAGTCGACACCGAGGAATCAAAAAAAACTTTCCGGAAGGGGTTGTATCCGCCGCTGAGGTTTGCGAGTCTCTACGTGGCGATCGGGACAGCCCGCAACACCGGCTCCACAGATCACCGGAACCCCTCTTCAATCACAGGACCTCGTCAGGGAAACCTGACCGGTGGCCCTTCACTTGTTGAGGGATTCGTGAAAGCGTTCACATTCACAAGCAACTTGCATGTAATACCAAGGAGAGGTAGCAGCCATGGACTGGCGTCACAACGCCGTTTGCCGCGAGGAAGACCCCGAGCTCTTCTTCCCCATCGGCAACACCGGTCCTGCGCTGCTGCAGATCGAGGAAGCCAAGGCCGTCTGCCGCCGCTGCCCCGTCATGGAGCAGTGCCTGCAGTGGGCGCTCGAGTCCGGCCAGGACTCCGGCGTCTGGGGTGGTCTCAGCGAGGACGAGCGTCGCGCTATGAAGCGCCGTGCCGCCCGCAACCGGGCCCGTCAGGCTTCTGCCTGATACACCCACCCCGCCTGAGCTTGGCGGCGCGTACAGCGAGTACGCATCTCCCGCCCCCGAGCCGCAGCGCGCAGTACCCCCGATGCGCAGCACAAGCTGGCAACGAGCATTCGAGCCCCGGACCACTTCAGGTCCGGGGCTTCTTGCTGTGCCCGTTTACTGAACACAGCGCGTTTCACTCCTACTTGTTCGCGCTCACCGGAACGTCCAGGATCACCCGGGTGCCGCCCTCCGGTGCCGGAACCATGTCGAACGTTCCGCCCAACTCGCCCTCGACCAGCGTTCGTACGATCTGAAGACCGAGGTTGCCCGCGGTGTGCGGGTCGAAGCCCTCGGGCAGACCGACCCCGTCGTCCTGGACCGTGACGAGGAGGCGGGCGTCCTTCGTCGTACCACCGCGGACGGCCGAGACCTCGACCGTGCCGGTTTCACCCTCGCGAAAGCCGTGTTCCAGGGCGTTCTGGAGGATCTCGGTCAGCACCATCGACAGCGGGGTGGCGACCTCGGCGTCGAGGATGCCGAAGCGACCGGTGCGCCGGCCGGTGACCTTGCCGGGCGAGATCTCCGCGACCATCGCCAGGACCCGGTCGGCGATCTCGTCGAACTCCACGCGCTCGTCCAGGTTCTGAGACAGCGTCTCATGCACGATCGCGATCGACCCGACCCGTCGTACCGCCTCTTCGAGGGCTTCGCGGCCGCGATCGGAATCGATACGGCGGGCCTGGAGGCGCAGCAGGGCGGCGACCGTCTGGAGGTTGTTCTTCACCCGGTGGTGGATCTCCCGGATGGTCGCGTCCTTGGTGATCAACTCGCGCTCGCGGCGCCGCAGTTCGGTGACGTCGCGGAGCAGGACCAGCGAACCGATGCGGGTGCCCTTGGGCTTCAGCGGGATCGCCCTGAACTGGATGACCCCGTCGCCCGACTCGATCTCGAACTCGCGCGGCGCCCAGCCGCTGGCGACCTTGGCGAGCGCCTCGTCCACCGGGCCGCGGGTGGGGGCGAGTTCGGCGGTGGTCATGCCGAGGTGGTGGCCGACCAGGTCGGAGGCGAGGCCGAGACGGTGGTAGGCGGACAGCGCGTTCGGGGAGGCGTACTGGACGACACCGTCGGCGTCGAGACGGATCAGGCCGTCGCCGACGCGTGGGGCGGCGTCCATGTCCATCTGCTGGTTCGCGAACGGGAAGGATCCGGCCGCGATCATCTGCGCGAGGTCCGACGCGCTCTGCAGATAGGTCAGTTCGAGGCGGCTCGGGGTACGCACGGTGAGCAGGTTGGTGTTGCGGGCGATGACACCGAGGACGCGCCCCTCCCGTCGTACGGGGATCGACTCGACCCGTACGGGGACCTCTTCGCGCCACTCCGGGTCGCCCTCGCGCACGATCCGGCCCTCGTCGAGCGCGGCGTCGAGGAGCGGGCGGCGGCCGCGTGGGACGAGGTGGCCGACCATGTCGTCCTGGTAGGAGGTGGGGCCGGTGTTGGGGCGCATCTGCGCCACGGACACGTACCGGGCGCCGTCCCGGGTGGGCACCCACAGCACGAGGTCGGCGAAGGAGAGGTCGGAGAGCAGCTGCCACTCCGACACCAGCAGATGGAGCCACTCGAGGTCGGAGTCGTCGAGAGCGGTGTGCTGGCGGACCAGTTCGTTCATGGAGGGCACGTGTGCGAGCGTACCTGGCGGTATGTGGATGGCCTAAAAGCGCCGGGGATCGTACGGCCGTACACACCGACCCGGTCCGAACGAGCCCTGAGAACACCCGCGGGCCGCGGCGCCTGAGAGGGACCCTCAACCCTCTCGGCACCGCAGCCCGGAGCAACATCGGCCGCGGGGTGTGCGGTCCCGGTCGGCCGAAGGATGAGGAGCCGGGGCAGTCAGGGCAGAGAGCACCGGTTCCTCGGTCCGCCTTCCTGTGCGGGGAAGACGGAAGTCTGTGTATTCAGTTCTCTGCAACGCATTGTGGACTAGACCACTCGATGTGTCCATGCGTTGGAGGCTGTTCGTTGTTGTCAGTTCTCCGAGGGTCCCCGAAGTGGCTCGACCCCCGCTGGAGAACTGATCGGACGCCCTAGCATCCACCACGCAGCCTAACCCGTGTGGGTTCATGTGCGGGGCCAGATGGCCATGGCAATTTCCGCGAGCGCTTCCAGTTCCGCCCGGCTCGCCCCGTCGCGCGCCTGCTGGGACATTCCGTTGATGATCGCCCCGGTGTGGCGGGCGAGCGCGGCGGCGTCGACGCCGGGCGGGAGTGCGCCGGTGGCGATGTCCGCCCGGATACGACTCTCGAAGGCGGCGATGGTGGCGTTGCGCCGGTCGCGCAGGGAGTCCGCGACCTCCGGGGTCGTGCAGTTGATGGCCGCGTGGGCGATGAGACAGCCGTGCGGGCGCTCCGGGTCCGTGTACCTGGCGGCGGCTTCCCGCAGGGTCCGCTCCACCACGGCGCGGGCGGTGGGTTCCTCGGCGAGGGCCCGGTCGGCGAAGGCTGCGTAGCGGGCGGTGTAGACGCGGACGGCTTCGTCGAAGAGGGAGCGCTTGTCGCCGAAGGCGGCGTAGAGACTCGGGGCGCCGATGTCCATGACCCGGGTGAGGTCGGAGACCGAGGTGGCCTCGTAGCCGTGCTCCCAGAAGGCGAGGATCGCCTTCTCCAGGGCGGTCTCCCGGTCGAAGGAACGGGGCCGGCCGCGAGTCCGGGCCGCGGGTCCGGTCTGCGCCTTCGTCTCCTCGCTGCTCACCATGGAGTGCATTTTATAGCGGGTGCTAGAGAATTGTCGGCACGCTGTTGTACGGTCTTTCTGTATCGACCGCTAGGGAATTGCGAGGGGGCGTCGGCATGGGTGGCACGGGTGTGCTCGCGGGCAGGACGGCACTGGTCACGGGAGCGAGCAGGGGGATCGGACGGGCGGTGGCCGAGCGGCTGGCGCGCGACGGGGCGCGGGTCGCCGTGCACTACGGCAGCAATGAGGCGGCGGCGAAGGAGACGGTCACCGCGATCGAGGCGGCGGGCGGGAGCGCGTTCGCGATCCGGGCCGAGCTGGGCGTGCCCGGCGACGCGGAGTCCTTGTGGGAGGCGTTCGACCGGCATGCGCAGGGACTGGACATCCTGGTCAACAACGCGGGCATGGCGCTCTTCGCCACCGTCGAGGAGACGGACGAGGAGCTCTACGACCGGACGCAGGCGGTCAACGCCAGAGCGCCGTTCTTCATCGTCAAGCACGGCCTGCGGCGACTGCGCGACCACGGCCGGATCATCAACGTCACGGCGGCGACGGACGCCGCCATCTCCCCCATCGCCGCCACCCACATGGCCAAGGGAGCCGTCACGACCCTGACCCGCTCCCTCGCGGCCGAGCTGGCACCGCGCGGCATCACCGCCAACTCGGTCGGGCCCGGCTTCATCGACACCGACCTGACGAGCGCGGCCCTGGCCGACCCCGCGATACGTGCGCACGCGGAGTCCGTGTCGGTCTTCAAGCGCGTCGGCACCACGTCCGACGTGGCCGATGTGGTGGCGTTCCTGGCGTCACCGGACTCCCGCTGGGTCACGGGGCAGCACATCGATGCGACCGGGGGGTCCTTGCTGAGCCTGCACTAGCTCTCCGGCCGAGCCCGCCCCGGCCGTCAGCGGGTCTCCGTCACCTTCGCCAGGGCGCGCGGCGCGTCCGGGTCCTGGCCGCGGGCGATCGTGACCTCGTAGGCGAGGAGTTGCAGCGGGATGATCTCCAGGACGGGCTGGAGCTCCTCGGGGACGCCCTCGGTGGGCAGGACGAAGCCGGCCGATGCCTGTCCGACCTGGCCTGCGGGACCGATGACGACCAGGTCGGCGCCGCGGCCGCGCAGTCGGTCGAGGACGGGCTGGAGAGCCTCGCCGCCCTTGCCGTCGGTGACGACCGCGATGACCGGGGAGACGTTGTCGACCATGGCAAGGGGGCCGTGCAGAAGGTCGGCGCCGGAGTAGGAGAGGGCGGGGATGTAGCTGGTCTCCATCAGCTTGAGGGCGGCCTCCTTGGCCGTGGGATAGCCGTAGCCGCGTGAGGTGATCACCATGCGCTCGGCGAAGCGGTAGCGGGAGGCGAGGGCGCGGACCTCGTCCTGCCGGGCGAGGAGCTGTTCGGCGAGGTCGGGCAGGGTTTTCGCGGGGGCGCCGTCGCCGCCGCGCAGGCCCTCGACGAAGAGATAGAGCGCGAGGAGGGAGGCGGTGTAGGTCTTGGTCGCGGGGAGCGCCTTCTCCGGTCCGGCCATGATGTCGACGTGGTACTCGGAGACGCCGGCCAACGGTGAGTCGGGGTTGTTGGTGACGGCGAGGGTGATCGCGCCGGCCTCGCGGGCGGCCCGGGTCGAGGCCACGAGGTCCGGGGAGCCGCCGGACTGACTGACGGTGATGACCAGGACGTCGGTGAGGTCGGGGCGGGCGCCGTAGGCGGTGGTGGTCGACATCGAGGTCAGACCGCAGGGCAGGCCGAGGCGGATCTCCAGGAGGTACTTGGCGTAGAGCGCGGCGTTGTCGGAGGTGCCGCGGGCGGTGAGCAGGACGAAGCGGGGGTTGCGGGCGGCGATCTCCTGGGCGACCTGCCGGATGCCGGGGGCGCCCTCCTCCAGGATCCGGCGGAGCACGGCAGGCTGCTCGGCCATCTCTCGGGCCATGATCCGGCCGGGGAGTTCGCTCTGGGGCTCCGATGTCGTGGCGGTCATGCGAGGTCCTCCCGAGTGGGGCCGTGCGTCCGGTTCTCGAGTGGCCGGTGGCCTCTCCTATTCCACTCCCCCGGGCCCGGAGACGCCTGTGCGGGGTGCGGATCCGTCCGTCCCGGCACCTCGTCCACACCTGTTCGCAGCCGTCTCGTACGGGCCGCTTCACCTGGGCAGGGAAAGCTGATTCTGTTAAATTGGTCTAAACCACATAGCCCTTTCAGAACGGCAGGCCCAGCGTGGAAGTTGTCATCGTTCCGGACGCCAAGTCGGGCGGCGAGCTCATCGCCGAGGCCATGGCGCAGCTCCTGCGGCGCAAGCCCGACGCGCTGCTCGGCGTGGCCACCGGCTCGACACCGCTGCCGATCTATCAGGCGCTCACCGCGAAGGTGCGGGCCGGTGCGGTGGACGCCTCGCGGGCGCGGATCGCCCAGCTCGACGAGTACGTGGGGCTCCCTGCCGAGCATCCGGAGTCGTACCGGTCGGTGCTGCGGCGCGAGGTGCTGGAGCCGCTGGGGATCGGGATGTCCTCCTTCATCGGACCGGACGGCACGGCGGAGGACGTCCAGGGGGCGTGCGAGGCGTATGACGCTGCGCTGGCGAACGCCGGGGGTGTGGATCTGCAGTTGCTCGGGATCGGGACCGACGGGCACATCGGGTTCAACGAGCCGTGTTCCTCGTTGGCCTCGCGGACCCGGATCAAGACGTTGACCGAGCAGACTCGGGTGGACAACGCGCGGTTCTTCGACGGTGACATCTCGCAGGTGCCGCATCACGTGATCACTCAGGGGATCGGGACGATCCTGGAGGCCCGGCATCTGGTGCTGCTCGCCACGGGTGAGGGGAAGGCGGACGCGGTGGCGGCGACGGTGGAGGGGCCGGTTGCCGCGGTGTGTCCGGCGTCGGCGTTGCAGTTGCACCCGCATGCCACCGTGGTCGTCGATGAGGGGGCGGCGTCCAAGTTGAAGTTGGCGGACTACTTCCGGCACACGTTCGCCAACAAGCCGGACTGGCAGGGGATCTAAGGGCAGTTCGCGGGCTGCTGGCCGTATGTGAGCGAAGACAGGCGCCGGTTCCCTTCCAAGGAACCGGCGCCTGTCTTGTCGTACCGGCTACTCCCCCGCGATGACCTCCGCCGCCGCCCTGCCGCACACCCTCGCCGCGCCGTGCGTCGCGATGTGCAGGGCGCCGCGTGCGGGAGCCTGGGGGACGCCCATCTCGACCACGATCGTCTCCGGGCGGCTGCGGAGGACGCTGTCCAGGGCTGCCGTCATCCAGGGGTGGCGGTGTTCGTCGCGGACGACGGCGACGATGCGGCGCCGACCCGCTGCCGCCAAGGCGGCCATGCCGGCGCCCTCGCCCGCGAAGCTGCCCGTCTCCGTGCCGGGCAGGAGGCGGGTGAGTTCCGCGGCCACGCCCCACGGGGTCTCGTCGCCCACCGCGAAGTTGGCGACCGGGGTGAAGGCGGCGACGTAGGGCGGTTCGGTGAGAGGGGTGGAGTTCTCGGCGCCGGTCAGGGTGAGGGCTCGGCGGGCTGCGCGGAGGCCCACCTCCGGGCCCGCCTCGGTCTCCGTGTCGGCCGCCGATGCCGCCGCGGTCCAGCGGGCCAGGGAGCGGACGCGTTCCGCCGCGTCCGCCAGGCGCTCCTCGGGGAGTTCGCCCGAGCGGACCGCCGACACCAACGCGTCGCGCAGACGTCGTACCGTCTCGTCGTCCGCCAGGCCGCCGCCCACGCAGATCGCGTCCGCGCCGGCGGCGACGGCCAGCACGCTGCCGCGTTCGATGCCATAGGTGTCCGCGATGGCCCGCATCTCCATGCCGTCGGTGACGATCAGGCCGTCGTAGCCGAGTTCGCCGCGAAGGAGGTCCGTCAGCACCTTGTGGGACAGCGTCGCCGGGTGCTCGGGGTCCAGGGCCGGGACCAGGATGTGGGCGCTCATCACCGCGCGGGAGCCGGCGGCGATCGCGGCGCGGAACGGGGAGAGTTCACGGGACATCAGCACCGGGAGGTCCACGTCGATACGCGGCAGGGCGTGGTGGGAGTCGATCGCCGTGTCGCCGTGGCCCGGGAAGTGCTTCGTGCAGGCGGCGACTCCGGCCGACTGAAGGCCCGTGACGTAGGCCGCCGTGTGCCGGGCGACCAGGTCCGCGGAGGCGCCGAAGGAGCGGACGCCGATCACCGGGTTGTCCGGGTTCGAGTTCACGTCGGCCGACGGGGCCCAGTTGAGGTTGACCCCGCAGGCGGCGAGTCGGCGGCCCAGTTCGGAGGCCACCTCGCGCGTCAGGTCCACGTCGTCGACCGCGCCGAGTGCGTGGTTGCCGGGGAAGGAGGAGCCCGTCCGCACCTCCAGGCGCGTGACGTCGCCGCCCTCCTCGTCGATGGCGACCAGGACGTCGTCGCGTTCGGCGCGCAACTGGGCGGTGAGCGCGGACAGCTGGTCCGGGGACGTGATGTTGCGGCCGAACAGGCCCACCGAGGCGAGCCCCTCCCCCAGGCGGCGCAGCAGCCAGTCGGGGGCGGTGGTGCCGGTGAAACCGGGCTGGAGGACGGTCAGGGCGTCGCGGGTGAGTGTGTCCGTACCGCTGGCGAAAGTCGTCATCGGGTGGCGTTATCCCTTCACCGCGCCGGCGGTCAGACCCGCGGCCATCTTGCGCTGGACGAGGAGGAACAGGACGACGATCGGCACGGCCATCAGGGTCGATCCGGCCATCATCGGGGCGTATTCGGTGCCGTGCTTGGTGGTGAAGTTGCCCAGCCAGACGGTCGCCGTCTGGTTCTCCTGGCTGAGCAGCATGAGGGCGTAGAGGTACTCGTTCCAGGCCTGGATGAAGCCGTAGACCGAGGTGGCGACCATGCCGGGGGCGAGGAGCGGGAAGACCACGCGCAGGAACGCGGTCGTGCGGGAGCAGCCGTCCACCATCGCCGCCTCCTCCAGCTCCTTCGGGATGTTGACGATGAAGCCGCGCAGCGTCCACACCGTGAAGGGGAGGATGAAGGTCAGATAGGTGAGGACCAGGCCGGACAACCGGTCGTACTGACCGAGGTCGTTGAGCAGCAGGAAGACCGGGATGATCATCGCGACCAGCGGGACCATCTGGACCGCCAGGATGCCGACGATCACGATCTTGCGGCCGCGGAACGCGAACCGGGAGATGGCGAGCGCGGCCAGCAGGCCGATGACGACGCCGATCGCCACCACCGAGAGGGACACGATGAGGCTGCGGCCGACCGGGCCCCAGAAGTCGGCGATGTTCAGCGCCCGGTCGAAGTTGGAGAACGTGATGCCGGTGGGCAGCAGGCTCGGATCCGGGTCGATGGCGTCCTTGGCCGGCTTGAAGGCCGTGTTGAGCATCCAGTAGACGGGGAAGCCGGCGGTGACGAAGACGAGGAGACCGAGGAGGTTCCAGCCGGCCTTGGACTTCCGGCGCCCTGAACGGCCCTGCGAACCGCGCCCCGAGGTGGCGATCGCGCTCGTGCTGGTCATTCGACGTCTCCGATCTTCAGCATCTGACGCATGTAGACCGCGACCACGCCGAGCAGGAGCAGCACGGTGAGCAGGGCGATCGCCGAGCCCTGGGCATAGTCGTTGACCACGAAGGCACGGTCGTAGGAGTAGGTGGTGAGGAGCTGGAACTCGGCCTCCGGATGCCCGTTGCGCATCACGAAGACCTGCGGGAAGACGCCCATGTCCCAGATGACCGAGAGCGTCGTGAGCATCACGATGATCGGCTTGAGGATGGGGAGGGTGACGAAGCGGAAGACGCCCCAGGCGCCCGCGCCGTCGAGGCGGGCCGCCTCCTCCAGCTCGGCCGGGACCTGGGTGAGCCCGGCGCTGAGGGTGATCACGACGAAGGGGACGGCTCCCCAGACCACCAGCAGCATGATCACGGCCAGACCCTGCGGTCCGCTCGCGAACCAGTTGTGGCCGACCATCTCGACCCCGGGCAACTTGCTGAGCAGCGCGTTGAGGATGCCGTAGTCCGCGTCGAAGAGCCACTTGAAGACGGTGGTGGCGACGATGATCGGCATGCCCCAGCTGGCCACGAGGGCGATGTTGACGAGGGTCTTCACCCAGCCGGAGACCCGCTGGAGCAGCAGCGCGATCAGCATGCCGGCGACCATCGTGAAGATGACGCAGCCGGCCGCGAAGACGACCGTGCGCACGACGACCGCCCAGAACTCGCCGTCGCCCAGCACCTTGCTGAAGTTGTCGAACCCGACCGACTCGGCCGGCTTGAAGCCCCACAGCTGGGACTGCCCGAACTCCTGGAAGGACAGGGTGACCAGGCGGACCAGCGGATAGCCGAGGACGAGCGCCAGGATCAGCAGACAGGGGGCGAGCAGCAGCCAGGGGGTGCCGGCTCCGCCGGAACTCCGCCCTCCGGATGGCTTCTTCCCCACGGCCGGTGCTGGTGGTGGTGACTGCCGCGCCGGCGGCACTTTGGCAGTGGTCGTGTCTGCGGCACTCATCCGCGCGCTCCTCAGCGGTCCCTCAGGTCGTACGAGAAGCAGGGCCCCGTCACGCTCAACGGGGCCCCGCCGATGGTCACTTGGTGTTGATGACCTTGTCGATCGCGGCGTCCGCTTCCTTCGCGGCGTCCTCGACCGACTTCTTGCCGGTGCCGATGGACTGCAGCATGGTCTGCAGGACCTGGGCCTTCTCGACCTGGCCCCAGCCGGGCGCCATCGGGACGAACCAGTTGGACTCGGCCGCGGTGGCCGGGACCGCCGTCGCCGGGTCGTTCTTCAGGGTGGCGAGGTCGGTCTTGTTGTTGGGCAGGTTGCCCTTGGCCATCAGGCCCTTCTGGCCGGCGGAGCCCGTGAAGGCGTTGATCCACTCGGCGGCGACGGCCTGCGCGTCGGACTTCACCGGTACGGCGAGGTCGGAGCCGCCCAGGAAGACGGGGAGGTTCTTGCCGGACGGGCCGGGCATCACGAAGTTCTCGACGTTGCCCTCGAGCTTGCCGGTCTTGTCGTTCTCCTTGGCCGCGGCGGTGGCGCCCTCCCACGCGGGAGCGAAGATCATGCCGGACTTGCCCTGGCCGTAGACGATGTAGCGGTCGGACTCGTCCTTGGTCTTGTCGCCGTGCATGTACGTGTCGACGACGTTCTGGAACGCCTTCAGGCCCTTGACGGACTCGGGCGAGGAGAGGTTGGCCTTCCACTGGCCGCCGGACTCGACCGCGATGGAGCCGCCGGCGTCGTAGACGAAGGACATGGCCGCGTACCAGTCACGGGTGGGCTGGTACCACGCGTTGAACTTGTCGCCCTCCTTCTTCTGGACCTTGTCCAGGGCGGCGGTGAGCTCGTCGTACGTCTTCGGCGTGGACTTGACGCCGACCGAGGCGAAGAGGTCCTTGCGCCAGTTGGCGACGCGGCCACCGGCGTAGTACGGGACACCGTAGGTCTTGCCGTCGTAGGTCACCGAGGCCTTGAGGCCGTCCAGCCAGGCGTCCGAGCTGTCGAACTTCGCCGGGTCGACGGGCGCGAAGGCGCCCTTGACCATGTAGCTCAGCATCTCGGTGTTGCCCATCTCGACCACGTCGGGGGCCTTGTCGGTGGCGAGGACCGCGTCGAGCTTGGCGTTCTTGTCCGGCCAGCCGTAGTACTCGTGCTTGATCTTGATGCCCGGGTGCTTCTTCACGATCGCCGCGTCGGCGGCCTTCACCAGCTCGGGCCAGTTGTTCTGCGCGTCCACGGTGAGCCAGACGGTCAGTTCCTTGGCGTCGGCGCCGCTGTTGTCCGAGCTGCCGCTGTCACTGTCCCCACATGCCGCGATGGAGACCATCATGCCCGCGATACCGATCGCGGCTATCAGCTTGCGCTTCACGCCACCCTCCTCAGGGATGCCACAAACCCCCCTGCCTCCCCGCACGAGCGTTGGGCCGGGACCTGGACCAATGGTGTAGACCAGTAACCGGAGCTTGGAGCAGACCAACAAGCCTGTCAAGGGTGTCCGAACCGGCTCCGACCAGCCGTTATGGGACCTACATATGCAGGAACCTTTAAGTAAGAAGCCCTCGAAAACATGGGCCGCGGAGGGCAGACTTCCACTAGACCATTTGACCTGGTGGACTAGACCAAAAGAGACCGCGACGGTATACAGAGGGGATCACGGAGCGTACGGGGGACACCCCGGTACGCTGCCGTGCCACGATGTGAGCCGCATCCGGAGCCGGGAAGGCAGAGCATGAGCACCGACGTCAGCAGTGCGGAGAACGAGGGCGGGGCCGGCGTCCGTACCGCGCGCGTGCCCAAGTACTACCGCCTGAAGAAGCACCTGCTCGACATGACGGAGACACAGTCGCCCGGTACGCCGGTCCCGCCCGAGCGCACCCTGGCCGCGGAGTTCGACACCTCCCGCACGACCGTCCGCCAGGCCCTTCAGGAGCTCGTCGTCGAGGGCCGCCTCGAACGCATCCAGGGCAAGGGCACCTTCGTCGCCAAGCCGAAGGTCTCCCAAGCGCTCCAACTCACCTCGTACACCGAGGACATGCGCGCCCAGGGCCTCGAACCCACCTCGCAGCTCCTGGACATCGGCTACATCACCGCCGACGACCGCCTCGCCGAGCTCCTCGACATCACGGCCGGCGGCCGGGTGCTGCGCATCGAGCGCCTCCGCATGGCGAACGGCGAGCCGATGGCCATCGAGACGACCCACCTCAGCGCCAAGCGCTTCCCGGCACTGAGGCGCAGTCTCGTGAAGTACACGTCCCTCTACACCGCCCTCGCCGAGGTCTACGACGTCCATCTCGCCGAGGCCGAGGAGACCATCGAGACCTCGCTGGCCACCCCCCGCGAGGCCGGCCTGCTCGGCACCGACGTGGGCCTGCCGATGCTGATGCTGTCCCGCCACTCCCTGGACCGGGACGGGCAGCCGGTGGAGTGGGTCCGGTCGGTGTACCGCGGGGACAGGTACAAGTTCGTGGCGAGGCTCAAGAGGCCTGTCGAGTAGCGCTCTTTCCATGTCGAGCAGAGCTTCTTCAATACCGCACGCGGTGTAGCGGAACCGCACATCCTGCTCTACGGTCCTCCCGTCTCCGTATGGACGGGAGGACCGCGCTGTGCGTACCGCGAACGTCCGAACCATCGCCATCTGGACCGTCGTCGCGCTGATCGCCGCCACGGGCTGGGCCGTGCTCGCACTCTCCCGCGGTGAGGACGTCTCCGCCGCCTGGATGGTCGCGGCCGCCCTCGGCTCGTACGCGATCGGCTACCGCTTCTACTCGAAGTTCATCGCGTACAAGGTCCTCAAGGTCGACAGGACCCGGGCCACCCCGGCCGAACGCCTCGACAACGGCATCGACTTCCACCCCACCGACCGGCGCGTCCTCCTCGGCCACCACTTCGCGGCGATCGCCGGCGCCGGACCGCTCGTCGGCCCCGTGCTGGCCGCGCAGATGGGCTATCTGCCCGGCACGATCTGGATCATCGTGGGCGTGATCTTCGCGGGCGCCGTCCAGGACATGGTGGTGCTGTTCTTCTCGACCCGGCGCGACGGCCGCTCGCTCGGCCAGATGGCCCGCGAGGAGATCGGCCCGTTCGGCGGCGCGGCAGCGCTCATCGCGGCGTTCGCCATCATGATCATCCTGCTCGGTGTGCTGGCCCTGGTCATCGTCAACGCCCTCGCACAGTCGCCCTGGGGCACCTTCTCCATCGCGATGACCATCCCGATCGCCCTGCTCATGGGCTTCTATCTGCGGGTCCTGCGCCCCGGCCGGGTCGCCGAGGTCTCGCTCATCGGCGTGGCGCTGCTGCTGTTCGCCCTGATCGCGGGGCGCTGGGTCGCGGAGTCCTCGTGGGCCGGCACCTTCACCCTCGCGCCCTCGACGCTGGTCGTCTGGCTGGTGGCGTACGGCTTCATCGCCTCGATCCTGCCGGTGTGGATGCTGCTCGCACCGCGCGACTACCTCTCCACCTTCATGAAGATCGGCACGATCTTCCTGCTCGCACTCGGTGTCGTCGTCTCCCTGCCGACCCTGAAGATGGACGCGGTCACCGACTTCGCCTCGCGCGGCAACGGCCCTGTCTTCGCGGGGTCGTTGTTCCCCTTCGTCTTCATCACCATCGCCTGCGGCGCCCTGTCCGGCTTCCACTCCCTCATCTCCTCCGGCACCACGCCGAAGATGATCCAGAAGGAGACGCAGGTCCGGATGATCGGCTACGGCTCCATGCTGATGGAGTCGTCGGTCGCCGTGATGGCACTGGTCGCGGCGAGCATCATCGACCCGGGCCTGTACTTCGCGATGAACGCGCCCTCGGGAGCGATCGGCACGACCGTGCAGGAGGCCTCGCGGGTGGTGACCGGGTGGGGCTACGCGATCTCCCCCGACGACCTGGCCCGCGCGGCCGAACGGGTCGAGGAATCAAGTCTGTTGTCCCGGACCGGCGGGGCGCCCACCCTGGCCATCGGGGTCTCGGAGATCTTCTCCAAGGTCACTGGCGGGAGCCTGAGGGCCTTCTGGTATCACTTCGCGATCATGTTCGAGGCGCTGTTCATCCTGACCGCGCTCGACGCCGGCACCCGCGTGGGCCGGTTCATGCTCCAGGACATGCTGGGCAACGTCATCAAGCCCTTCAAGAACATCAGTTGGAAGCCCGGCCTGGTCATCACCAGCGCGATCGTGTGCGGTCTGTGGGGGTACTTCCTCTGGGTGGGCGTCCACGAACCCCTCGGCGGGATCAACCAGTTGTTCCCGATCTTCGGCATCTCCAACCAGCTCCTCGCCGCCGTCGCCCTGGCCGTCTGCACCACACTGCTCGTGAAGTCCGGACGCCTCAAGTGGGCCTGGATCACCGGGATCCCGCTCGCCTGGGACGCCACGGTCACGCTGACCGCGAGCTGGCAGAAGGTGTTCTCCAGCGATCCCAAGGTCGGCTTCTTCAAGCAGCGCCAGATCTTCCAGGACGCCATCGACCGGGGCGAGGTGCTGCCGCCCGCCAAGAGCATGGACGACATGCGCACCGTGGTCACCAACTCCACGGTGGACGGCGTACTGACGGCCGTCCTCGCGCTGCTGATCGTCGTGGTGATCGCCGACGCCCTGCGGGTCTGCGTCCGGCACGTACGCCGTCCCGCGCTCTCCACGCTCAGCGAGTCGCCGTACGTCGAGTCGAAGATCGTCGCCCCGGACGGGCTGTTCCCGACCCGGGAGGAGAAGGAGGAGGCACGCCATGAGGTCGGCACTGCGGCGGGCAGTTGAGGGGGTGCGCTGGTACGTGCGTGAGCTGACCGACGAGTCGGCGTACGACCGCTATGTCGCGCACGTCCGCCGGGACCACCCGCAGGCGGACGTGCCGACCCGGCGGGCGTTCGAGCGGATGCGGACGGACCGGCAGGAGGCGGACCCCCGGCAGGGATTCCGCTGCTGCTGACACCGATTCCGGACCTTCACCGAATCGACATACCGATATGCGGACGAGGTCTTCCACTCCTGTCACACCGTGACCTAGATTGCCTGCGCGTTACACGGTGATCAGTGAGGGGATCGGAGCCGCCGTATGTCAACAGATTCGCCCGAGGCCAGACCACCGGTGGTGACACCCGTGCGGGTCGTCATCGCCCTGTGCCTCCTGGCACCGTTCGTCGCCATGCTGTGGGTCGGCTCGTACGCCAAGGTCGACCCCACGTTCATAGGCATCCCGTTCTTCTACTGGTACCAGATGCTGTGGGTGCTCATCTCCACCGCGCTGACGATGGTCGCGTACAAGCTGTGGCAGCGTGACCAGCGCGGCCGCCGGGAAGGTGCCTCCAAGTGAACGACGGCGTGAACGGCGTGGCACTCGCCGTCTTCATCATCTTCTTCCTGGCCGTCACGGTCATGGGCTTCCTGGCCTCGCGCTGGCGCAAGGCCGAGAACGAGCACACGCTGGACGAATGGGGCCTGGGCGGCCGGTCGTTCGGCACCTGGATCACCTGGTTCCTGCTCGGCGGCGACCTCTACACCGCGTACACCTTCGTCGCCGTACCGGCGGCGATCTACGCGGCGGGCGCGGCCGGCTTCTTCGCGGTGCCGTACACGATCCTCGTCTACCCGCTCATCTTCACCTTCCTGCCCCGGCTCTGGTCGGTCTCCCACAAGCACGGCTATGTGACGACGTCCGACTTCGTGCGCGGCCGGTGGGGCTCCAAGGGCCTGTCGCTGGCGGTGGCCGTCACGGGCATCCTGGCGACGATGCCCTACATCGCCCTCCAACTCGTCGGCATCCAGGCGGTGCTGGACGTGATGGGCGTCGGCGGCGGGGAGAACACCAACTGGTTCGTCAAGGACCTCCCGCTCCTCATCGCCTTCGGTGTGCTGGCGGCGTACACCTACTCCTCGGGTCTGCGTGCCCCCGCGATGATCGCGTTCGTGAAGGACACGCTGATCTACATCGTCATCGCGGTGGCGATCATCTACATCCCGATCAAGCTGGGCGGGTTCGACGAGATCTTCGGCGCGGCGAACGACAAGTACACCGCCGCCAAGGCGGGCGGCCTGGTCCCGCTCGAGGCGGGCCAATGGACGTACGCCACGCTGGCGTTGGGCTCCGCGCTCGCGCTGTTCATGTACCCGCACTCGATCACCGCGACGCTCTCCTCCAAGAGCCGTGAGGTGATCCGCCGCAACACCACGATCCTGCCGCTGTACTCGCTGATGCTGGGCCTGCTCGCCCTGCTGGGCTTCATGGCGATCGCGGCCGATGTCGACGTCACCAACCCGCAGTTGGCGATCCCGCAGCTCTTCGAGGACATGTTCCCGAGCTGGTTCGCGGGCGTGGCCTTCGCGGCGATCGGCATCGGCGCGCTGGTGCCGGCGGCGATCATGTCCATCGCGGCCGCGAACCTCTTCACCCGCAACATCTACAAGGACTTCATCAAGCCGGACGCGACGCCGGAGCAGGAGACGAAGATCTCCAAGCTGGTCTCGCTGCTGGTGAAGGTGGGCGCCCTGGTCTTCGTCCTCACCATGGACAAGACGGTCGCCATCAACTTCCAGCTCCTGGGCGGCATCTGGATCCTCCAGACCTTCCCGGCGCTGGTCGGCGGCCTGTTCACCCGCTGGTTCCACCGCTGGGCACTGCTCGCGGGCTGGGCGGTCGGCATGATCTACGGCACGGTCGCGGCGTACGGCGTGGCCTCCCCCACGCAGAAGCACTTCGGCGGCTCGTCGAAGGAGATCCCGGGCATCGGCGAGATCGGCTACATCGGTCTGACGGCGTTCGTGCTCAACGTGGTGGTCACGGTGGTCCTCACCTTCGTCCTGAGGGCCGCGAAGGCCCCCGAGGGCGTCGACGAGACGCGCCCCGAGGACTACACGGCGGACGCGGGCGACCCGGGCGTACAGGTGGAGCTGCCGCCGGCGACCGCGGGTTCCGCTCACTGAGGGTCACGGTGATCGACGGGCCGCCGGAACATCCGGCGGCCCGTCAGCGTGTCGGTCGGGCACACTCGCCCTCATGGACATCGAGATCCGGGCTGCGGACCCCACCGAATACGACGCGATCGGCGAGATCACGGCCCAGGCCTACCTCCTGGACGGCCTCCTCACCTTCGGCGAGAGCGACTGGTACCTGGGCGAGTTGAGAGACGTCGCCAAACGAGCCGCGGCGGCCGAGGTACTCGTGGCCCTCCTCGGCGGCGAGCCGATCGGCACCGTCACCTACGTCCCCGCCGGCGGCCCCATGGCCAACCTCGCCCGCCCCGGAGAGGCCGAGATCCGCATGCTGGCCGTGTCCCGGGCGGCCCGCGGCAGAGGAGCCGGCGAAGCCCTCGTCCGCGCCTGCGTCGACCGGGCCAGAGCAGCCGACGGCTGCACCGGCATGGTCCTGTCGACCCAGCAGATCATGCACGCCGCGCACCGCATCTACGAACGTCTCGGCTTCACCCGCGTCCCCGCACGCGACTGGAACCCGATCCAGGGCGACGAGTTCACGCTTCTCACCTACGAGTTGACTCTCTGAAGTCGCTGCGACACAACATCTAGGGGTGCCAACAGAACCCGGCACAAGATGTATGCTCATGCTCGCTGTCGCCGCAGGGGAATCCGGTGCGAATCCGGAACTGTCCCGCAACGGTGTACTCATGCGTGCATAAGCACATATGAGAGTCAGTCCGAGGACCTGTCGACAGTGTGCCCAGGCCGCCGTGGCCCGGGTGCCAAGACGTCCGGGCCTCGTGGAGTGGGCCGGTGGACGCGACGCCCCGTGCGCTCGTGTGCTGCCCCCTGCCCTCCGCAAGGCCCCCGTGCCGAGCGAGGGAGAGCCCCCACGTGACCATCGCGCCAGTCGACCCGGCTTCAGTGACGCAGGCGGAGACCGACGGTCCCGGTACCGCGCTGCTGCGGACCCTGACCGAGCTGACCGCCGACCTCCCCGACGCCGACCCCGGACGGGTCGCCGCCGCCGCGCTGCGCGGCCGGTCCGCCCGGGCCGACGAGTCGGAGCTGCGCGAGCTGGCGACCGAGGCGGCCGCGGGGCTGATCTCCGAGGACCCCGCCTACTCCCGGCTCGCCGCCCGGCTGCTGACGATCAGCATCGCCGCCGAGGCCGCCTCGCAGGGCGTCACGACCTTCACCGGGTCGGTCGCGGTCGGCCACCGTGAGGGCCTGGTCGCGGACCGCACGGCGGAGTTCGTCCGGGTGCACGCCTCGCGGCTCGACGCCTTGATCGACGTGCACGCCGACGACCGCTTCGGCTACTTCGGCCTGCGCACCCTGCACAGCCGCTACCTCCTGCGGCACCCGATCACGCGTCAGGTCATCGAGACCCCCCAGCACTTCATGCTCCGGGTGGCGTCCGGCCTCGCCGAGGACGACACCGCCAGGGCCCTGGACGAAGTCGCCGCGCTCTACCGGCTCATGAGCCGCCTCGACTACCTCCCCTCCTCCCCCACGCTCTTCAACTCCGGCACCCGGCACCCCCAGATGTCGTCCTGCTACCTCCTCGACTCCCCGCTGGACGAGCTGGACTCCATCTACGACCGCTACCACCAGGTCGCCCGTCTCTCGAAGCACGCCGGCGGCATCGGACTGTCGTACTCCCGTATCCGCAGCCGCGGTTCGCTGATCCGCGGCACCAACGGGCACTCCAACGGCATCGTCCCGTTCCTGAAGACGCTCGACGCCTCGGTCGCCGCGGTGAACCAGGGTGGCCGGCGCAAGGGTGCGGCCGCGGTCTACCTGGAGACCTGGCACTCCGACATCGAGGAGTTCCTGGAACTGCGGGACAACACCGGTGAGGACGCCCGGCGTACGCACAACCTGAACCTCGCGCACTGGATCCCGGACGAGTTCATGCGCCGGGTGAACGCCGACGGCCAGTGGTCCCTGTTCTCCCCCGCCGACGTGCCCGAGCTGGTCGACCTGTGGGGCGCGGAGTTCGACGCCGCGTACCGCGAGGCGGAGACGAAGGGCATCGCCAAGAAGACCATCCCGGCGCGTGACCTGTACGGCCGCATGATGCGCACCCTCGCGCAGACCGGCAACGGCTGGATGACCTTCAAGGACGCCGCCAACCGCACCGCCAACCAGACGGCCGAGGCGGGCAGCGTCGTCCACTCGTCCAACCTCTGCACGGAGATCCTGGAGGTGACCGACGACGGGGAGACGGCGGTCTGCAACCTGGGGTCCGTCAACCTCGGCGCGTTCGTTGTCGGCGACGACATCGACTGGGAGCGGCTGGACGAGACCGTCCGCACCGCCGTCACCTTCCTCGACCGGGTCGTCGACATCAACTTCTACCCGACCGAGCAGGCGGGCCGTTCCAACGCCCGCTGGCGGCCGGTGGGCCTGGGTGCGATGGGCCTCCAGGACGTCTTCTTCAAGCTGCGGCTGCCCTTCGACTCCCCGCAGGCCAAGGCGCTCTCCACCCGGATCGCCGAGCGCATCATGCTCGCCGCGTACGAGGCCTCCGCCGACCTGGCCGAGCGCAACGGCCCGCTGCCGGCGTGGGAGAAGACCCGTACCGCGAAGGGTGTCCTGCACCCCGACCACTACGACGTGGAGCTCACCTGGCCGGAGCGCTGGGCCGCACTGCGGGAGCGTATCGCCGCGGTCGGTATGCGCAACTCGCTCCTGCTGGCGATCGCCCCCACGGCCACCATCGCGTCCATCGCGGGCGTGTACGAGTGCATCGAGCCGCAGGTCTCGAACCTCTTCAAGCGCGAGACGCTGTCCGGCGAGTTCCTCCAGGTCAACTCCTACCTGGTCGCCGAGTTGAAGCAGCTCGGCGTCTGGGACGCGCAGACCCGGGAGGCGCTGCGCGAGTCCAACGGCTCGGTACAGGGCTTCACCTGGGTGCCGCAGGACGTCCGCGACCTGTACCGCACGGCGTGGGAGATCCCGCAGCGCGGCCTGATCGACATGGCCGCGGACCGGACCCCGTTCCTCGACCAGTCGCAGTCCCTGAACCTGTTCCTGGAGACGCCCACCATCGGCAAGCTCTCCTCGATGTACGCGTACGCCTGGAAGCAGGGTCTGAAGACGACGTACTACCTGCGCTCGCGCCCGGCGACGAGGATCGCCCGCGCGGCCCAGGCGCAGGCTCAGCCCGAGAAGAGCATCCCCGTCCAGCAGGTGACCTCCGAAGAGGCCCTCGCCTGCTCCCTTGAGAACCCCGAGTCCTGCGAGGCCTGCCAGTAATGCCCAGCAACCAGAACCTGCTCGACCCCGGCTTCGAGCTGACTCTGCGCCCCATGCGCTACCCGGACTTCTACGAGCGCTACCGGGACGCCATCAAGAACACCTGGACCGTCGAGGAGGTCGACCTCCACTCGGACGTCGCCGACCTGGCGAAGCTGTCCGAGGGCGAACAGCACATGATCGGCCGCCTGGTGGCCTTCTTCGCAACGGGCGACTCGATCGTCGCGAACAACCTGGTTCTGACCCTCTACAAGCACATCAACTCCCCGGAGGCGCGCCTGTACCTGTCGCGCCAGCTCTTCGAGGAGGCCGTGCACGTCCAGTTCTATCTGACCCTCCTGGACACCTACCTCCCCGACCCGGAGGACCGTGCGGCCGCCTTCGACGCGGTGGAGAACATCCCCTCCATCCGCGAGAAGGCCGAGTTCTGCTTCAAGTGGATCAACGAGGTCGAGAAGCTGGAGAGCCTGCAGACGCAGGCCGACCGCCGCCGCTTCCTCCTCAACCTGATCTGCTTCGCCGCGTGCATCGAGGGCCTGTTCTTCTACGGCGCCTTCGCCTACGTCTACTGGTTCCGCAGCCGGGGCCTGCTGCACGGCCTCGCCACCGGCACCAACTGGGTGTTCCGGGACGAGACCATGCACATGTCCTTCGCGTTCGAGGTCGTCGACACCGTCCGCAAGGAGGAGCCGGAGCTCTTCGACGACCAGCTCAGGGAGCAGGTCGTCGACATGCTGAAGGAGGCCGTCGAGGCCGAGCTCCAGTTCGGGCGCGACCTGTGCGGTGACGGCCTGCCGGGCATGAACACCGAGTCGATGCGCCAGTACCTCGAGTGCGTCGCCGACCAGCGCCTCACCCGCCTCGGCTTCGCCCCGATCTACGGCTCCGAGAACCCCTTCTCCTTCATGGAGCTGCAGGGCGTCCAGGAGCTGACCAACTTCTTCGAGCGGCGGCCGTCCGCGTACCAGGTCGCCGTGGAGGGCACGGTCGATCTGGACGAGGACTTCTGACCGAGGATCGTGGATCCCTCCTCGCCGCTGTTACGTCACAACGGTGAGGAGGGATTCTTCATGCGCCGTATCGCGACTCTCGCCGTCACAGCCCTGCTGCTGGCCGGGTGCGGAACCCAGACCGGCGGCGACCGAGGTGACAGCGGTGACTCCGTGTCGCCGTCGCCGTCGTCTTCCGGCTGTACGGCCGTACCGGAACTGCACGCCGCCGACAGTGGCCGCACGGTCTGTCTGGCGGTGGGCGGCACGGTCCGGGTCGCCCTGGACGGGGCGAAGAACCGGCCGTGGACACCGGTCACCGCCGAGGGCAGCGGGCTGGAAGCCGCCAACAGCGGCATCGTGCTGCTGCCGGGTGATGCGAACGCCGCGTTCGAGGCGGTCTCGGCGGGCACGGTCCGGCTCGGTTCGTCCCGCCCGCTGTGCGCCGCCGAGACCGGCAAGGTGTCCTGCAAGGGCATTCAGGACTGGTCGGTCACCGTCGTGATCACTTGAGCGTGACCGCGTCCCCCATCGACACCACACGTGCGGTCGTCGTCGTGCCGGGGAAGTACCAGCGCCAGCTGCCTGCCGAGGTGACGGTGACCTTGGTGGTCAGCTTTCCGGCATCGCCCGTCTTCACGGTCTTGACGGTGCTGTAGTGGGCGGCGCCGGCCGGGCGGTACTGGAGCTTGACCTCCTGGCCGGTGAAGCCGTGGTACTTGAGGTCCTCCCAGTTGGCCCGGGAGAGCTTGCCGTTGATGGTGAGCCTGGCACCCTTGGCGACCGGCTCGGGGGTGGCGTCGGTCGTGAGCTTCGAGGCGCGCTTGACCTTGTACTGGGCGATGTCGTCCGAGATCCAGTAGTCGCCGTCGTTCGCCTTGACGGTGGCGTCGACCCGCCAGACGCCGGCGACCTTATTGCTGTCGATGTCGTCGCTGTCGGCGATCCAGCCGGGATCGATCGTGACCGTGCCCGTGCAGACCGACGTCGTCGAGCTCTTCTTCACGCAGGACGAGTCGCCGTCCCAGGTCGCGAAGCCGTACCCGTTGATCTTGTTGAACGTGAAGAGATCCGTGATCTTCTTGACGCCCGAGTTGTCCTTGATGGTGATCGCGACCGGGTACTTGACGGTCTTCGCCGTGCCGACGATGACGTTGTTGCCGTTGTTGACGACCGTCTTCGTGACCCGGATGTCGCCCTTCCCCTCGGCGTGCGCCCCGGTGGCCGTGAGCAGTACGAGCGCTGCCGTCCCGCCCGCCACGGCCCATGTTCTGTGTCTCATGATCCTCCCCTGTTGGTGCAGGAGAGGTTAGACGGTGTGAGCGACCCGGCGTGAGGTGCGCCTGTGCTGCTGGGCTTCCTTGATCTGGCGGTCCATGCGTCGGTCGCGGACGATGCCGGTCACGGCGGGGGCGACCAGCAGAACCAGGATGGCGAGAACGATGAGCATTCCGATCAGTCCCTCTGTCTGTGCGGTAGTCATGACACCACTGTCACGCCGGACGCTCCTTACCAACAGTGGCAGGACTGCCGTACAACCTCGATTTACTGCCACTGTCGAGGCATACTGAAAACATGCTGAAAAACGTGGCGGCCGTCCTGCTCGACGGAGTGCACCCCTTCGAACTCGGGGTGATCTGCGAGGTGTTCGGCATCGACCGCAGCGACGAGGGACTGCCGACGTACGACTTCGCGGTCGCCTCGGCGGAGGGCCCCTCGCTCACCACCCATGTCGGCGGCCTCACCGTGGGCACGCCGTACGGCCTCGAGCGACTGGAGGAGGCCGACCTGATCGCGGTACCCGCGGGGGCGGACTATGTCGTGCGCGACTATCCGCCCGAGCTGCTCGACGCACTCAGAAGGGCCGTCGACCGGGGCGCCCGGGTGCTCAGCGTCTGCTCAGGCGTCTTCGTGCTCGGCGCCGCCGGACTCCTCGACGGGCGGCGCTGCAGTGTGCACTGGCGGCAGGCGGACGAGCTCGCCGTACGCAACCCGCGGGCGGTCATCGAACCCGATGTCCTGTACGTCGACGAGGACCCGGTGATCACCTCCGCCGGCACCGCCGCCGGCATCGACGCCTGTCTGCACATCGTGCGCAAGGAGCAGGGACCCGAGGTCGCCAACAAGATCGCCCGGCGCATGGTCGTACCGCCGCACCGGGACGGCGGACAGGCGCAGTACATCGAACGGCCCCTGCCCAAGAACTCGTGCGACACCGTC
Organism: Streptomyces sp. NBC_00019; assembly: GCF_045041015.1. Classification (NCBI taxonomy): domain Bacteria; kingdom Bacillati; phylum Actinomycetota; class Actinomycetes; order Kitasatosporales; family Streptomycetaceae; genus Streptomyces; species Streptomyces sp. NBC_00019. The sequence continues at coordinate 6,983,494 of NZ_CP108302.1, read as the reverse complement.
GGCGAGGTGCTGGTGTGGATGGAGCACCACCTCGACGAGGACGTCACCGTCGAGCAGCTCGCCGACCGCGCCCACATGTCCCCGCGCACCTTCGCCCGCCGCTTCCAGCAGGAGACGGGCACCACCCCCTACCGCTGGATCCTGCGCCAGCGCGTGCTGCTGGCCCAGCGGCTGCTGGAGGGGACCGACGAGACGGTGGACGCGGTCGCGGGTCGGACGGGTTTCGGCACCGCGGCCGCACTGCGCCACCAGTTCGTACGGGCACTGGGGACCACCCCGAACGCCTACCGAAGGGCGTTCAGGGGGCCGGAAGCGGCCTGATCGGTCACCTCGCGACGGGCCGCAGCAGCAGCTTGTGCGGGCGGAGCGTGATGCCCACCCGCGTCCCGTCGTCGGAGCCCGACACCTGCTCGAAGCGGTACTTCGTCGCGACCGCCGCCGTGATCAGCGACAGCTGCGCCATCGAGAAGTGGTCGCTGGGGCACTTGCGGTTGCCCACGCTGAACGGGCTCATGGCGTATTTCGGCACCTCCTTGACCCGCTCGGGAAGCCAGCGGTCGGGGTCGAACTCCAGGTTGCCCTTGTACGACTTCGCATCGCGCTGGATCGCGTACGGGCTGTACACGATGTCGGCACCGGCCGGAATGCGATACCCACCGAGTTCCGTGTCGGCGACCGCCCGGCGCGTCAATATCCACACGGCGGGGCGCAAACGCATGGCCTCGACGACGACATTGTTCGTGTGGGTCAGCGCCCGGACATCCTCGAATGCGACAGGACGGCCGCCCGTTACGGATTGAACCTCCTCACGCACCCTGTCCGCGTGTTCCGGATATTCCGCGAGCACTTGGAGCAGCCACATGATCGTGGAGGCCACTGTTTCGCTGCCCGGGGTGAGTATGGCGACCACCTGGTCGTGGATCTCCTGTTCCCCGATGGGGTCGCCATTGTCGTCCTTCGCCTCCAGCAATGCCGTCAGCAAATCGTCCGGCTTTTGACCAGATGCGCGGCGCTCGGCGACGATCTCGTCGACCAGCAGATGCAAATCGGCCAGGGCCGCGTTGAATTTGCGGTTGGGTGGCAGGGGGAGGTTGTACAGCGGTCCGAGCGGGACGACCATCCGCCGGTACATACCGCGGAAGACGGTGGCGAGCGCCACGCACAGCCGCTCGGCCCGCTCGTCCATGAAGTCGCCGCGCAGCAGACAGCGGGCCGCGATGCGCACCGCCACCCGGAAGGACTCGGAGGTGCAGTCGATGGTCTCCCCGGGCTGCCAGCGCGTCGTCAGCGCGTGCGCCTCCTCCTCCATGATCGCCCCGTATCCGGGAATCGCGTCCAGCCGGAAGGCGGGCTGGATCGTGCGTCGCTGCCGCCGGTGCCGCGGACCGTTGGCGGTGGCCACGCCCTCCTTGCCGAGCAGCCCCTCCAGGGACTGCCACAGCGGCCCGTCGATGACGTAGTCGGGGTTGAGTGCCATGGCCCCGGTGAGGGCCGGCGTGGTGACGGCGTACACCGTCTTGGGGCCGAGCTTGAGCCGTACGACGTCGCCGTGGTCACGCAGCTGGGACATGAAGGCCAGCGGATCCCTCAGCAGCTTCAGCCCGTGCCCGAGGACCGGAACGGCCCCTCCCGCGAGGACCGGCTCACGCTGCCCGGGCCCCGGTGTCACCGGGGCTTCGGGCTTCACAGACTCGACGGTCATTTCTCACCTGCCGCTTCGTTGTTGACGTACGGGGGTGTGGACCGGTCGTCCCAGCTGTCGACCATGTAGCGGCCGGACTCGTGGTGGAACCAGTAGACGGTGCTGAACCAGTTGCGCATATTGCCGACACAGGCCCGCACGGTGGCGCTCAGGTCTTTTCCGCGCAGGGTTCCGTCGTCGAGCGACACGGCGAGCCGCAGGGCCGATTTCTCGGCGACAAGGAATTCACTGATGCATTCCTCGACCCGTCGGCGGACTTCCCTTATGGCCTCCTCGAGCGTCAGCCCCTCGTGTTTGATGAGGCTGATCCCGAGATTGTGGACCTCGTCGCCCGCTATTTCCTTCGGCAGTGAACAGAGGTCGTTGTACCAGGCGGCGAATTCCTGGCTCAGGAGTGCCGCCCGCCGATATGCCGGGTGTTTCCGTACCCGGTCCGGGAGTTCCCGGCCCGCGCTCGGCTCCAGCAGATCGGTCCAGATCCAGTGCGCGAAAGTGAGGCGCCGGAGCGCGAGGTATTCCTCGACGGTCGGCACGACACCTTCGGTGCGGTTGCGGAATTCCCGGTTGTACGCCTCGATCACCGAGTGGAAGTGCCGGGCGAACCGCGCGTTCCATGTGCCGGGCAGGAACGCGTACAGCCGCACCATGGTGTCGGCGAACGCCGCGACCAGGGGATCCTCGTGGTGCAGGTGCTCCTGGGGGGAGTCGAGTGCCGCGTGCAGCCGGTACCTGAGCTGCCGCCAGGCCTCGCGCCGGTGGTGGACGATGTCGCGGTCGTGCCGATCGTCCCAGACGAAGAACCACGCGCTGTAGTCCGCTATCGCCTGGAGGACCTCGTCGGAAGCGCCCAGGTAGTAGCCCGCCATGAGGTCCGTGTAGCAAAGACCGTCGGCATATTCCTCCACCTTGTCCGCCGGCATGAGCCGCTTTTCCAGCAGCCAGGTGCGTGTCTTCTCCTGGAGCTGGGGCCAATACGAGTGGAGTTGCCGGGGAAACGCCGCCTCGATCACCGGGAGAGAGAGCGACGGTGGGACCGCGATCGCTGTCGGTGTCGATGTGGTGCCGTGTGAGAAAGCATGCACGAACTAACCCCTCTCAGCCGCCAGTTGCGCACGCCCCTCCCGCAGTGCCGGGCGTGCGCCGTTGCGTATCCCCGCACTTCCCATTCAGCACCACAACTGACCGATCTGGGAACGGATTTACACCATTCACTACCCCACGGTGCCGAGAATCTCCCCTTGTGTGACTGAATCTGGATCACTAGGGGAGCACATACGATCGAACGTGCGACGGACAGACGAACGGCGCCTGGTCAGAGAGGGGAAGCTGAACAGACGCCGTGCGCAAGGGACTTGTGTGATCCAGAGAGGTCTCAGTCGTTGGCGACCACGGCGTAGCGGGGCTCGTTCTCGGCCATCTGCCGCAGCGCGTCCTTGCGTTCACGCTTGGAGAGCCGGTCGATGTAGAGGTATCCGTAAAGGTGATCGGTCTCGTGCTGCAAACACCGAGCGAAGTACCCGGTGCCGCGGACCTTGATCGGGTTGCCCTTCTCGTCCTGCCCGGCCAGCTCGGCGTAGTCGGGGCGGGCGAGCGGCGCGTACGCGGTCGGCACGGACAGGCAGCCCTCATTGCTGTCGTCCAGGACGCGCCGGTCGGCGGGCAGGTCGACGAGCTTGGGGTTGCAGACCACGCCGACGTGCCGCTTGCCCTCGTCGTCCATGCAGTCGTACACGAAGACCTTCAGGTCGACGCCGATCTGGTTGGCGGCCAGGCCCACGCCCTCGGCGGTGCGCTGTGAGGCGAACATGTCCGCCACCAGCTGGTCCAGCTCCGCGCCGAACTCGGTGACGTCCCTGCACTCCTTGTGCAGCACCGGGTTCCCGACGACGGTGATGGGCCGCGAGGTCCCACGCTCCCGCCAGCCGTTCTCCCGCTCCTCGGTCTCCTCGGTGTCGATGACGAAGCCCTCGTCGTCCACGGGGAGCACGCCCGCGTGCTGCTGATCGGTGTCCTGCTGCGCCATGACCGACGTATGCCTTCCTGAAACCATGGGAATTCTGCGAATACAGGGTAAGGGGAGCGCGCCCTGAAGGGGCGCGGGGCTGTGCCCGATATGCGGCTCCGCCGCGATGGGGGTCCCTCCCGCTCGAGCGAAGTCGAGAGTGGGGGAGCGACCAGCCACGACGGACCCGCAGCCGAAATCCGTCAGCACACCTCTTCAAGATCACGCCAGTTCCGCGAATCCGGACTGTCGGCAACCCACCCGTCCAACAGCCCCCGCACCAGCGCGGCCGGCGCCGCAACACCACACTCCCGCTCCGGCACCCACAGCTGCCCGTCCGTCCGATGCCCCAGCGGCCCCGGATGCCCCGGCTCACTGTGGTCATGCGGATCGAGATGCTCCCCGTCGCCCTCGTCGGACGGCATCTGCGACTCGGAACACATCCGGCACAGCAGCCGAACGGACGACGACCAGTCCTCCGCGGCGAACCCCGCGTCGGAGGCGAGCTGCTCCAGGGCGTCCCGGTCGGCCTCCGTCGCGGCCTCCAGCAGCACCACCCACGTCGGCACCGGCGACGGCGCCCACAGCTCGATCTCGTCGAACACGGGGTACGAGTGCCCGGCAGCAGTGGTCCGCTCGCCGTGCGGCACCCCGTCGTGGAGCACGACCTCACCCCAGCGCCGCCCGGACGACGGCAACGGGATCGACAGCACCTCGATGCGGGCCGGATCCAGCCGCCGGCCCCACACCACCTCGGCCTCCCCCTCCGGGGACAGCCGTACGGCGGCGCTGCCGAGGTCCATGCGGACCGGCTCGCCGGGGTCCGCGGCCCCGCCCGGCACCCGCAGCCCGTAGGCCTGCCAGGCCCGCCGGGCCAGCGGCCAGTCCTGGAGCGCGGTGGCCGCGATGCCGACGTTCCACCAGTCGGGTGCGCCCGTCTCCCGGTCGAGCAGCGCGACGGCCCTGAGGCCCGCGGCCCGCGCCTGCTCCCAGTCGTGCCGGAACTTGTGCAGCAGGGCGAGGTTGAACCAGGACTCGGACAGCCAGGGCTCCAGGTCGGCGGCCCGCGTCAGCAGCGCGCCCGCGTCCTCGTACCGACCGTCGCCGATCAGCGTGAACGCGCGGTCTGTGGCCTGCCGCCAGGAGGCGGAGGGCCGGTGCCGTCCCTTGCCGAAGATCCTCACGATTCCCGCCTGCCAGTTCCGTTCAGTGGGCTGGCCATCGCCCCCGGACACCCTCTTCTTCGCATCCAACCATGCGCGGCTGGAAGGGCGCTCATTACCCATGGGTTACCCAACCGAGGGCAGGGTAAGACAGTCCCTGGCCAGCACCCGGGCCAGCGCCTCCACGACCTCGGGCGCGTAGTCCCCCGCGGTGGCGAGCCGCAGCTCCTCCAGCGCGGTGAGGGGCCCGCCGGGCCCGGCGTCCCGAGCCTTCTCCTCGTAGGCGTTCACCGCCCGCACGATTCTCGCGGCCACCGGCTGCTGCCGATAGGGGTCGGCCTGCCGCTCCACGACCACGGCGACCGTGCCGTCCACCCCCGTCTGCCGCACGACGGCCCCGCCGAGCAGGGCGATCCGCCGCTGCTCCTCGGTGGGCAGCCCCGCGGTGGCCCCCGCCGGGACCGGGTCGATCAGGCTCAGCTGTCCGATGTCGTGCATGAGGGCGGCGTACTCCAGGACGGTGAGATCGGGTCCGGTCAGCCCCAGGTCCCGCCCCACGGCCTTGCTGAGCTCGGCGACGCGCCGGGCATGCCCCGTGGGGGTATAGCCGGCGATCTCGGTGGCCCGGGCGAGGGAGGCGATGGTCTGCCGGTAGGTGGTCCGTACGGCGGCGTACCGCCGGAAGGCCAGCTGGGTGAGGAGGAGGGGCAGGGAGAAGACGGGCAGCGCCCACAGTCCGACGACGGCGACCGCGAGGGCCATCACCGCGCCGGTCGCGCAGACGGCGGACCCGATGCCGAGCAGGGCCCGCAGTTCGTGCCTCAGCAGCGGGGCGAAGGGCCAGCGGGTACGGGAGTGCGCGAGCGCGGCGGCGAGCACGGCGTCGCAGAGTGCGGTCAGGGCGAGGAGCGCGATCAGCACGAGGGCGTACGCCGGTCCGCCCCAGGCGTCGAAGACGCCCCGGTTGTAGAGGGGCTGGAAGCAGACGGCGCAGAACGCGGTGCTGAGCAGGCGTCGCGAGAGATGGTCGACCATCGGACCCTGCCCGCGCGCGATGTGCGGCACGCTGCCGAGGAGCGCGGCGGCGAGCACGACGGTGACCACCTGGAGGACCCCGTGTGTGGTCGGCCGCCCGGCATCCGCCCCGAGCAGCGCGTACGCCAGCGCCCCGGCGGCCCCGAGCGGCGCGGCCTCCCGGACCCGGGCACCGGTCCACCGCGCGAGCTCACCGCCGGTGATCAGCACCCCGAAGGCCAACGCGACCCCGCGCTCCTCGAGCCCCGTCCAGAGGATGACCCCGAGCGACACGAGAGCGAGAACCCCCGCCGAACCATGCACAAGCAGCCGAGGCCACCTCATCGGTGTGCTCCGGGGCGGCTGGAGACCGGGCGGCGGGGGCGCGGTGGGCGTTCCTCGTCCGCGGTCACCGCGGGGTGCCAGCCGTGTCTGGCCAGCGCACGCACCAGCGCCGTGACCATCCGCGGGTCGAACTGCGACCCCGCGCACCGCTCCAGCTCCTCCAGCGCGGTGGCGACAGGCCGCGCCCGGCGATACGAGCGCGTCGACGTCATGGCATCGAAGGCGTCGGCGACCGCCACCACCCGCGCGGACTCGGGGATCTGGCTCCCCACCAGCCCGTACGGATACCCGCTCCCGTCCAGCCGCTCGTGGTGATGCAGTACGGCCGCCCGCGCCTCCCCCAGAAACGAGATCCCCCGCACCATCTCGTGCCCGTACTCGGGATGCAGCTCGATGACGCGCCGCTCCTCCGGGGTCAGCGGCCCGTCCTTGCGCAGCAGCCGCGTCGGCACGCCCAGCTTGCCGACGTCGTGGAGGATCCCGGCGAACCGGAGCACCTCGATGCGGCCCGCGTTCATGCCGAGCTCACGGGCGATCATCATCGAGGCCTGGCCGACGCGCTCGCTGTGCCCGCGGGTGTACTCGTCCTTGATGTCGACGGCCTGCACGAGTGCGCGGATGGTGGCCTGATGGGCGGCCTGTTCCCGGTGGTACTGGGCGAAGGCCCACCAGGACACACACATCGGCAGCAGCACGAGGAGCGCGGCGACGGGCCCGTACGGGCTGCGCCACAGCACGGCCATCATCAGTCCCGCGAGCCCGTGCACGGCGATCGGCGCGAGGGAACGTACGAACAGACCGCGCCAGGCCAGTCGTACCGGCACCCGCTCGGCGAGCGCCAGGATGCCCCCGTCCAGAACGGTCAACACCAGACAGAAGGCGATGACGGCCGCCCCGGCCGGGACGAGCACATAGGGAAAGTCGGGGGTCACGACGGCGTCCCTGCCGCCCAGCGCCCAGTGCACCCGGGACGCCGTCCAGACGGCGACGGCGAGTTGGGCGGCCCGCCAGATCCGGCGGATCGCGCGCGGCCGCTGCGCGACCGGGGAGAGCAGCGCCCCCGGCAGCGCGACGAGCGCGGCGGCAGGGGGCGGCAGCAGGAAGGCCCCGGCGAGCAGCACCGGATAGAAGGTGCCGGAGAACCGCTCGCCCCCGGCGTAGAGGGCGGCGAGCAGGGCCACCGCCCACCAGGGGGCGGTCACCGCCGGCAGCGCGTGCACGCAGTACAGGGCACCGAGGGCGACACCGACCACGTACACGCGTGCCCGTGCCGCTGTCCCCTCCATGACGCCCCTTTGAGATCTCCCGAGCCGGCTCAGCTTCGGAGCCTAGGAGGGCAAGAGGGGGTTCCGCGGGCCGATTACCCGCGGATTAGCACGTTCGAGTGACGACAGCCCGTTCCCAGAAGGGAGTTCAGGCTTCCTGGGCCGGGGCCGCGGTGATGTCGTGCTCGGGCACCGCCTGCCCGGAGCGGATCAGGTCGAGCCGCCCCAGGACCTTGGAGCGCAGGTCGGTGGGGACGTCGTCATGACCGCAGCACCGCTTGACCAGCTTCTTCACGGCCTCTTCCAGGCCGTACTTCTCCAGGCACGGCGAGCACTCCGTGAAGTGCTGCTTGAACTTGTCGCGGTCGACGTCCGGCATCTCACTGTCGAGGAACTCGTAGAGATGATCGAGTACCTCACTGCAGTCCGTCTCGTGCGGCTCTCCGCAGCTCATGAGCCCGAACCTTTCGCTTCGTTCGACTCTCCGGCGCCGGCCGGGACCAGCCCGCGCTCACGGGCGTAGTCCTCGAGCATGCCGCGCAGTTGGCGACGGCCCCGGTGCAGCCGGGACATCACCGTACCGATGGGTGTCCCCATGATGTCCGCGATCTCCTTGTACGCAAAGCCCTCAACGTCCGCCAGATAGACGGCGATGCGGAATTCCTCGGGGATCGCCTGGAGCGCTGCCTTCACGTCCGAGTCGGGCAGGTGGTCGAGCGCCTGCGACTCGGCGGAGCGCAGACCGGTCGACATGTGCGACTCGGCACGTGCGAGCTGCCAGTCCTCGATCTCCTCGGCCGCGGAGCGCTGGGGTTCACGCTGCTTCTTGCGGTACGAGTTGATGAAGGTGTTGGTCAGGATCCGGTACAGCCAGGCCTTCAGGTTGGTGCCCTCGCGGAACTGGTGGAAGGACGCGTACGCCTTGGCGTACGTCTCCTGCACCAGGTCCTCGGCGTCGGCCGGGTTGCGCGTCATGCGCAGGGCGGCCGAGTACATCTGGTCGAGGAATTCGAGCGCGTCCCGCTCGAAGCGCGCGCTGCGCTCCGAGGTGGTCTCCGTGCTCGTGCCCTGGCCCTCGGGCTGCTCCGCCTGGCCGTGTTCGGTCCCTGCGTCGGTACCGGGAACCGGACCCACCTCCTCAAGATTGCGGGCAGGACCGAAACCGATCCCACCAGAATCGGAGGATAGAACACGATCCGGTCCGCCCGCCGCCCGAATAGGGCCGGTCTTGGCCGCGTGCAGCACCGTCCAGTCCAGGTCAGCGCGGCTGCTGCGGCTCGGGCAGAAGGTCGAACCCATGCGGCGGACTTCCTCTCTACGACGGTCGGTGCTGGTTCTTCAGCACTTCTGTCCGCCACAACAGAGCTCCGGGGCTCAACATTCCCGGGCCTTTACCCGAGTGACCCGGCCCACTTCACCACCGCGCCGGTGATGAGCGTCACGGCCTGCTCCTGAGTGAGATCCGCCTTCTTCGGCACCGCGAATCCATGATCGCCGTACGCCACCTCGACCAGCTCATAAGCGCCGTCCGGAAACTCCTCCGGCTTCCCGAAGGGGTCGTTCCCGCCCTGTACGACCAGCGTGGGCACCCCGGACCCCAGCAGCTCGTCGGCCCGGGACTTCTCGGGCTTGCCGGGCGGATGCAGCGGGAAACTGAGGGCGAGCACGGCGGTGGCGCCCAGCTCGACGGCGGTACGGCAGGCCACGCGGGCCCCGGCACTGCGCCCGCCCGAGATGACGGGCAGCCCCGGCTCGGCCACGGCGGGCCAGATCCCCCGCCATCCCACGTCGAGGGTCTTCGGCGGAGACGCCACCTTCTTGCCCGCCACCCGCCAGGGCTGCTCGACGAGGGCCACGGTCACACCGTGTCCAGGGAGGGTCTGTGCGAGGGCCTGCAGATCCCGCGCATCGATACCGCCGCCGGCCCCATGGCTGACGGCGAGGACGAGGCGTGCCTTCTTCGCGGGGTGCCAGGTGATGCGGGCGTCGCCGGCATCCGTACCGATGATCTCGGTCGTCATATTCGTCACCTGGCGAGGATGCCCCACGTCGGCACGAGTCCAGGCGGATGCCCCCGACAGAGGAACCTCAGGAACACACGCGCGACTGATCACCGGTTGGGGTGATCACGCCAAAAAGGCAGCGCAGGCGTACGGGAGTCGCACATACGGTCACCTGGTGGAAGGAAGTCGGACCACTGGGCAGGAGGTGATGGCATGGCAGTAGTGCACGGGGCTGAGAAAGCTCGGTACACGTATCGCCTTCGGATGTCATCCGGCGCCCATACAGCTCTGCTGGCGGAGTGGGACCGGTGCAGGTGGATCTGGAACGAGTGCGTGGCCCGCTCGAAGAAGGCCCATCGGGACCGAGAACCCTGCGGTCCGGCGCGACTGGACCGGATGCTCACCCAGGCCCGAACCGTCACGCCCTGGCTGGCCGAGGGTTCCTCGGTGCCCCAGCAGCAACTCATCCGAGATTTCGGGAAGTCCCGCGCCAAGGCTTTGAAGGACATCAAGGACCGGCTGCCTGTCAGGCAGCGGGCCGGCCTACCTGGCCACAAGAAGAAGCGCGACGCCACTCCGACGCTGAACTACACACAGCGGGGCTTCCGACTCAAGGGCGGACGGCTCCATCTGGCGGGTGGGGTCGTCGTCTCCGTGGCGTGGTCGCGGGAACTGCCCGCCGAGCCCTCGAGTGTGCGGGTGTACCAGAACAACGTCGGTCATTGGTACGCCTCGTTCGTCGTCCCAGCCGCAGTCCAGCCGTTGCCTCCCACTGGACGGGTGCTCGGCATCGACTGGGGCGTGAAGGAGATCGCGACCACGACCAGCGACGGCCACGACCTCCCACACCCCGACCACGGCAGGAAGGCCCGGCAGCAGTTGTCCCGGTACGACCGGATGATGGCCCGCCGCAAACCCAAGAAGGGCCAAGCCGCCTCAAAGGGCTACCGGGAGGCGAAACGGGTGGCGGGCGAAGACGTACCAGAAGATCGCCCGGCAGCGGCAGGACCATGCTCGTAAGTGGGCCAAGAAGGTCGTACAGCATCACGACGTGATCGCGGTGGAGGACTTCAGGCCGAAGTTCCTCGCGAAGTCGCCGATGGCACGGAAGGCGCCTGACGCGGCAATCGGCGCGGCCAAAAGGGCCTTGCTGGAGATGGGTCGCAAGCACGCGCGGGACGTCCGCCTGGTACACCCCGCGCACACCACCATGGACTGCGGCAGGTGCGGAGCGAGAGCCAAGCACGCCCTGCCGTTGTCGGAACGCACCTACACCTGCACCGCGTGCGGGCTCGTGTCCCCCAGGGACAAGAACTCCGCACACGTGATGCTCGTCCGGGCTGGTCTGGTCCCGGCTGGTGACGAGGGCGTAAGACCTCCTGGAGCGCCGCTCCAGGAGGCCGCCTGAGCCAGGAATCCCTATTCCCGCGAGGGAGGGGAGCAGTCAAGTCAGAAGAGTGTGCCCTCTTCGGGCCCCTCCAGCTCGGTCAGCAGCTCCGGTCCGTTGTTGCGGACGTTGCTGACGGCCGTGGAGACCGGGTAGGCGCGCATCAGCCCTGCCGGGGGCGGCTCCAGGAGGGAGCGGAGGTCCTCGACGTCGGTGCGGGAGGGGTCCAGCCAGGAGTCCCAGCGGTCCGGCGTCAGCATCAGCGGCATCCGGGGGTGGATGTCGGCGAGGGCGTACGGTCCGTCGGCCGGGGCGACCGCGAGCGGGGTGGTCTCCGCCTCGGTGGTGATGACCGAGCAGGTCACCCACCAGGCCTGCGGATGGTCTTCCGGGAGGGTCTTGTCCCGCCAGAACTCGTACAGCCCCGCCATGGCGAAGACGGACCCGTCGGCCGGCAGCACGAAGTACGGCTGCTTGCGCGGGCGCTTCTTCTTGCCCTCGACCTCCAGGTCCCGCTCCGCCTTGGCGGTGACCCACTCGTAGTAGCCGTCGGCGGGGATGATGCAACGGCGGGAGGAGAAGGCCCGCTTGTACGACGGCTTCTCGTGGACGGTCTCGGCGCGGGCGTTGATCATCCGGGCGCCGCCCTCGGGGGTTTTCGACCAGCTCGGCACCAGCCCCCACTTGAGCGTGCGCAGCTGACGAACGGGGCGTGGATCGTCCGCGTCCTTGAGAGGACGGTCGAGGACGGCGTAGACCTCCTTGGTGGGGGCCACGTTGTAGTCGGGGGCCAGTGTCTCCTCGGGCTCCCACTTCTCGATCTCGAAGATTCCTGCGAGATCCCCGGGCCCACGACTCGCCGCATACCGCCCGCACATCTGTAACCACCCCTCCGGCCTCCTGCGCCCCGTCCGCCGGGACATGTCCAAGAGTGGCAGACCACCGCCGTGCCCACGCCGAGTGTGCGAGCGGACAGGAGACGGGCCCGGCGTCCGGTGCCGCGCGGGCGATCCGTCGCGGGGCCAATCCGATGCCCGACCTGATCCGGATTACGCGGGACAGCACTGATCGCGGCCGACAGGAGGAAGGGCGATGGAGCGCACGTCGAGACAGGCGTCGCGAGCGCCGGAGCACGCGGGGCGGCGCCGCCGTCGTGGGCGCCGGGGTGGCGGGGCTGACCGCCGCGTACGTCCTGGGCCCGGACCGTCACGTCACCCTCTACGAGGCCGACGACCGGCTCGGCGGACACGCACACACGCATGAGCTGACCTCGCCGCACGACGGGAGGATGCACCGCGTCGACTCCGGTTTCATCGTGCACAACCGGCGGACCTACCCGTATCTGCTGCGGCTGTTCGACGAACTCGGCGTCGCCACGCAGGAGTCGGAGATGAGCATGTCGGTGCGGTGCGAGGGGTGCGGGCTCGAGTACGCCGGTGCCCGCGGCCCGGCCGGCCTGCTCGCGCGGCCCCGCAGCCTCCTGCGCGGCCGCTATCTGCGGCTGCTGGCGGAGGTTCCGGCGTTCTACCGGGCGGCCCGCCGGCTGCTCGCCGAAAGCCCCGAGGACCCTCTCACCCTCGGCGAGTTCCTGGACCGGGAGGGCTTCTCCGGCTACTTCCGCGCCCACTTCATGACTCCGGTGGTGTCCGCCGTGTGGTCCTGCGACGCCGCGACCGCGCAGCTCTATCCCGCCGCCTATCTGTTCCGGTTCCTGGCCCACCACGGGATGCTCTCGGTGGGCGGTTCCCCGGTGTGGCGCACGGTGACCGGCGGCTCGCGCGAATACGTCGACCGGGTCGCCAAGCACGTCGACGAGGTCCGCACCGCCACCCCCGTCCGGGCCGTGCGACGGCACGCCGACGGCGTCGACATCACCGCCGAGGACGGCACGACCGAGTCGTACGACGCCGTGGTGATCGCGGTCCACCCGGACTCGGCGCTGCGGCTGCTGGCCGACGCGACCGAGCGTGAGCGGGAGGTGCTGGGCGCGTTCCGGTACTCCCGCAACTCCACGCTCCTGCACACCGACACCGGGCTGCTGCCGCGTGCGCGTGGTGCCCGCGCCTCCTGGAACTACCTGATGCCGTCGTGCACGGCGGGTGCCGACCGGGTGCGGGTCAGCTACGACATGAACCGGCTGCAACGCCTCGACGCCGCCGAGAGGTTCGTGGTCACGCTGGGCGGCGAGGACCGCGTGGATCCCCGGCGGGTGCGCTGGTGAGCACCGTACCGGCCCTGTACCCCTGCACGATCGCCCATGTCCGGACCACGCCCCGGCGGTACGCGCTGCGCCACCGCACGTACATGTGGCTCGTCGACCCCGACCGCCCGCCCTGGCTTCCGCTTCCGCTGCGGCCGTTCGCCCGGTTCGACGCGCGCGACCACTTCACCGGTGACCGGCCCACGATCCGGGCGGGTCTGGACGCCTTCCTGGCCGCGCACGGCGTGGACCTGGACGGCGGGCGGGTGCTGATGCTCACCCACGCGCGCGTGCTCGGGTACGTCTTCAACCCGCTCACCCTGTACTGGTGCCACGGCCCGGCCGGGGAACTGCGCTGCGTGGTCGCGGAGGTGCACAACACCTACGGCGGACGCCACGGCTACCTGCTGCATCCGGACGCGGCCGGCGCCGAGAAGGAGCTCCGGACCGACAAGAAGTTCTATGTCTCGCCGTTCTTCCCCGTCGACGGCCGCTACCGCATGCGCCTGCCACCTCCCGGAGCGCGGCTCGACGTGACCGTGCACCTGGACCGCGAGGGCGGCCGGGCCTTCACCGCGACCGTGCGCGGCACCCGGCGCGCGGTGAGCACGGCGTCGCTGCTCCGGCTGGCGTTGCGGCACCCCTGGTCCACCCTCGCCGTGTCGGCCGCGATCCGCGCCCACGGCATCCGCCTGTACCTGCGGGGACTGCCCGTACAGCCCCGCCCGGAACACCGCACCTCGGAGAAAGCGACATGACGACAGCGAGGCCGGCAGAGCCCCGTACCGCCCCCCACCGGCACATCAGTCCCACCGACACCGGCGACGGCCGCGGCGCCCCCGTCGACGCCGCCCGCTGGCCGGACGTCGCCGTCGTACCGAAGGCGTCGTGGCCCCGGACCGCCGTGACGCGGGCCCTCGTGGGGCATGCCCTGCGCGGGCTGCCCCTGTGGACCCGGTTCGCCGGCTCCGAGCCCGTCGGCCGGGGCGGGCCGCTGCTGGAGGTGAGGGATCCGGAGAGCTTCCACGCACGCGTGGGCACCCACGGACTGGTCGGGTTCGGGGAGTCCTACATGGCGGGCGAGTGGGACGCCCCCGACCTGGTCGCCGTCCTCGGAGAGTCCGTTCGAATCGGGCCGGCTGATGGCCGCGGCCGCCCCGACGGCACCGAACAGCAGAACACCGGCGGCGGCGGTACGGCGAAATCGCAGCGCTGCCATTCCCAGAGCGATGGCGAAAACGGCGAGCACGAAAAGAACACCGAGCTGAAGAACGAGTTTGTCGTCGGTGCCGAAATTCCGGATCGCCCAGTCCTTCACCGCGGCGGGCGTCCGGTCGATCGCCGCGCCGCCGACCACGACGACGGGGCCGGACTGCGGCCGAACCGCCGTCGACACCAGCTCTGCCGTGGCGAGCGCGGCGAAGCCTGCCAGCGCACCGCTGAGCGCGGCCAACGCCGGCCGTGTCCACCCGCGGGTGTTCCGGAATTCCTTCTCGTCATCGGTCACGTGGGGAATCCGGTCCCGATCGGCCGGGGGATTGGTCGGCCCTCGATCGGATGAATAATTCTTTCCGGACCAATCCGCAGCGGCTTCCGCTACGGATAAGGAACATTCACCGGGACGCGAAATCCCGCCACCTCTTTTCCGGCAAGCGGAATCAGAGGCAGCGGGACCGTCATGGTGATCCGATGTGCGGCTTGCGCCGGAAACAGAGCGGTCAGGCGCCGCTCGACGCCCTCGCGGACGGCACGGGCCGGGCCCACGGCTCCGAACCACCGGCCCCGCCGCATCAAGACGGGGCCGGTGGCGCCGGCCGGAAGACTCAGGCCGGCAAGGTCATCAGGGCGAGCGGAGCCGAGGTGGGCTGCTTCGAGCCGCCGTCGGGTTCGACGGTGATGCCCATGCCCGACGCCGAGTCCACGGGACCTCGCATCAGGACGGCCTGGTCGGCGCGGGCGGGGTCCATCAGGCCGGCCGAGCGCATCGCTCCGCCGTCGTCGAACCACAGCTGGTAGACCTTCCCGCCCGGGGGACTCGCCATCCCGGAGACGAGGAAGACGGCCCTGTCCAGGTCACGGGAGACCACGACCGTGCCGGTGGCACCCCCGGCCAGCTCCGCGGCCCGGGTCCGCGCGTCCGGTGCGGCCAGCACGGCGGCGATCTCGTCCGCCCCCTGCTCGGCGCGGTGCGCCCGGCCCAGCGCGTCCTCGGCCCGTTGGTGCTGCCACACCGTCGTACCGCCGAGCGCGGCGGCCGCCAGACAGGCGGCCAGCGTCCACCGCGACAGCAGGCGGGCCCGCAGCAGCTTACGGCCCGAGCCGGACCGGGCCGATCCGCCTGGCCCCTCCTGCCGGACGGTGGTGATCCGCCGCAGCACCTGCTCGCGCAGCGCCGCGGAAGGCGTCACCGAGGCCGCGAGCCCCAGGCGGGCCGCGGTGGCGGCCAGCTCGGCCGTCTCCTGCGCGCACGCCTCGCAGCCCGCGAGGTGCCGCTCGAACACCTCGCGTTCCCCGTCGGGCAGGGCGTGCAGCGCGTAGGCACCCGTCAGCCGGTGCAGGTCGGTGGCCGTCATGCCGTCACTCCCAGGCAGTCGCGCGCCGGATGAGTCCGTCCCGCAACCGGGTCTTGACCGTGCCCAGCGGCAGCGACAGCGCCTCCGCCACCTGCCGGTAGGTCAGTCCGCGGTAATAGGCCAGCGTGACGGCCTGGTGCTGGATCTCGGTCAGCGTGCGCAGACAGCGCCGCACCTGTTCCCGCTCCAGCCGTGCCTCGACCTGCTCGGTCACCTCGTCGTACTCGGGCGTGCGCTCCAGCAGGGCGGCCTTGTGGTCCCGGACGGCCGCGGCCTCCACCGAGCGCACCCGGTCCACCGCCCTGCGGTGCGCCAGCGTGAGGATCCAGTTGATGGCCGTACCCCGGTCACGGCGGTAGCGGGGCGCGGTGCGCCACACCTCCACCAGGACCTCCTGGGCCACCTCCTCCGACTGAGCCTGGTCGCGCAGCACGGCACGGACGACACCCAGGACCGACCCCGCGACGGCGTCGTACACCGAGGCGAACGCCTTGTCGTCGTCCAGGGCCACACAGCCCACGAGCTCCTCCAGGTCCGGCTCGGCAGAGGGATTTCTGGCGATATGTACAGCTTCTTTCACCGAGGGCCTCCGCGGTCGGGACATCTCCGGACGTAATCCGATCCAGCTGAGGCGGCGGATTGGTCCCGATGACTATGAAAACGCAGGTGACGCACGAGGACGCGGACATAACTCCTCCGCCCTTGCGTCACCGAGGGGATTCCGGCCGACGTCCCGTCGTGGATGCAGCCCGCCGTCCCGCGCCGCCCCACCGTCACGGAACCGTCCCGGAACGGAGCGCGACCACCCCGAACCCAACGCTGTGACCTGCATGTTTACGGTCAGGAACGATGGCCGCCACGTGGACGTCTCAGATAGCGTCCGGACATCCGTGCCACACTGCCAGACTCCGTACGACCGAGAGGGAGCCACCGGGAGACATGGACACCAGCACAGCGACCTCTCTCTGGGACGAGCTGATCGGCACCCAGCCCGACCCCGACCTGTGGGTGGTTCTGGCCACCTTGGTCGCGGCGCTCGCCCTAGTGGTCCCGCACGGTCTGTGGCGTGTCTCGCGCAACGCCATCACCATCGCCCACGAGGGCGGCCACGGTCTGATCGCCCTGCTCACCGGTCGCACCCTCACCGGTATACGGCTGCACTCCGACACCAGCGGCCTCACGGTCAGCCGGGGCAAGCCGCACGGCATCGGCATGATCCTCACCGCGGCGGCCGGCTACACCGCTCCCCCGCTGCTGGGCCTGGGCGGCGCGGCCCTCCTCGCCGCCGGCCGCATCACCCTGCTGCTGTGGCTGGCGACACTCCTGCTCATCGCGATGCTGGTGATGATCCGCAACGCGTACGGCGCCCTGACGGTGGTCGTCACCGGCGGCACGTTCGTGGTGGTCTCCTGGCTGGCGGGTCCCCAGGTACAGGCCGCGTTCGCGTACGCGGCGGTCTGGTTCCTCCTGGCGGGCGGCGTCCGTCCCGCTTTCGAGTTGCAGGCGAAGAGGGTGCGAGGAGGCGCGGGGGATTCCGACGCGGACCAGTTGTCGCGTCTGACGCACGTACCCCCAGGACTCTGGTTGTTCCTGTTCCACGCGGTGAGCCTGTGCTCACTGATAGGTGGCGGTCGCTGGCTACTGGCGGTGTGACCAGCCGACCCAGGGGGGCGGGGAACTGCGCGACCAGCCACGATGGCGCAGCACTCGACAGACAACCCCCTACTAAAGTGGACCCCATGGCTTTGAACCCCGCAGACACCGCCCTCTGGCCCGCCCCCCACGCGAGCGGAGCCGTCGACGCAACGGTCCACGTGCCGGGGTCCAAGTCAGTAACCAACCGAGCCCTGGTCCTCGCGGCCCTCGCCAGCGAGCCCGGCTGGCTCCGCCGCCCCCTCCGCTCCCGGGACACCCTCCTCATGGCCGCGGCCCTCCGCGAAATGGGCGTGGGCATCGAGGAAGGCGTGGGCCCCGACGGCACAGGCGAGTCCTGGCGCGTTCTCCCCGCAGGCCTCCGCGGCCCCGCCACGGTGCACGTCGGCAACGCCGGCACCGTCATGCGCTTCCTCCCCCCCGTCGCCGCCCTCGCCGACGGCGAGATCCGCTTCGACGGCGACCCGAGGTCGTACGAGCGTCCCCTGAACGGCGTCATCGACGCCCTGCGCGTCCTCGGCGCCCGCATCGACGACGACGGCCGCGGCGCGCTGCCGCTGACGGTCCACGGCGGCGGCGCCCTGGACGGCGGCCCGGTGGAGATCGACGCGTCCTCGTCGTCGCAGTTCGTGAGCGCGCTGCTGCTGAGCGGCCCCCGCTTCAACCAGGGCGTGGAGGTCCGCCACATCGGCTCCACCCTCCCCTCGCTCCCCCACATCCGTATGACCGTCGACATGCTGCGCGCGGTCGGCGCCCAGGTCGACACCCCGGAGTCGGGCGGCGAGCCCAATGTCTGGCGGGTCACGCCGGGTGCGCTGCTCGGCCGGGACCTGACGATCGAGCCGGATCTCTCCAACGCCCAGCCGTTCCTGGCGGCGGCCCTGGTGACCGGCGGCAAGGTCGTCATCCCCGACTGGCCGAGCCGCACCACCCAGCCCGGTGACAAGCTGCGGGAGATCTTCACCGAGATGGGCGGTTCCTGCGAACTCACCGAGTACGGCCTGGTGTTCACCGGTTCGGGTGCGATCCACGGCATCGACGTGGACCTGGGCGAGGTCGGCGAGCTGACTCCGGGCATCGCGGCGGTGGCGGCGCTGGCCGACTCCCCCTCGACGCTGCGCGGTGTGTCCCATCTGCGCCTGCACGAGACGGACCGCCTGGCCGCGCTCACCAAGGAGATCAACGAGCTCGGCGGTGATGTGACCGAGACGGCCGACGGACTGCACATCCGCCCGCGCCGACTGCACGGCGGGATCTTCCACACGTACGAGGACCACCGGATGGCGACGGCCGGCGCGATCATCGGTCTCGCGGTGGAGGGCGTGCAGATCGAGAACGTGGCGACGACGGCGAAGACCCTGCCGGACTTCCCGGAACTGTGGACCGGGATGCTCGGGGCGTAGGGGCCTAGACATCATGCGTCGCTACGGCAAGCACACCGACGAGGACGACATCCGCAGCCGCCCGAACCGCAAGGGCAACCGGCCGCGTACGAACATCCGGCCCAAGCACGAGGAAGCGGTCGAGGGCATGGTCCTCACCGTCGACCGGGGCCGGCTGACCTGTCTGGTCGACGACACGGTCGTGATGGCCATGAAGGCCCGCGAACTGGGCCGCAAGGCCGCCGTCGTCGGAGACCGGGTGGCCATCGTCGGCGACCTCTCCGGCGAGAAGGACACCCTGGCCCGTATCGTCCGCATCGCGCCGCGCACCTCGGTGCTGCGCCGTACCGCGGACGACGACGACCCCTTCGAGCGCGTGGTCGTCGCCAACGCCGACCAGCTGGCGATCGTCACGGCCCTCGCCGACCCCGAACCCCGCCCGCGCCTCATCGACCGCTGTCTGGTCGCGGCGTTCGACGGTGGTCTGACTCCCCTCCTGGTCCTGACGAAGTCGGACCTCGCCCAGGCCGACAAACTGCTGGAGCTGTACGGCCACTTGGACATCCCGCACGTCGTCACCAGCCGCGAGGAACTGGAGAACGGCAGCGCGGTGAACCGGGTGCGCGAGGAACTCGACGGCAAGATCACGGCGTTCGTCGGCCACTCGGGCGTGGGCAAGACGACGCTGGTGAACGCGCTGGTCCCGGAGGACCAGCGCCGTGTGACGGGTCATGTGAACGCGGTGACCGGTCGCGGCCGCCACACCACCACCTCGGCGCTGGCGCTGCCCCTGGCGGGCGACGCGGGCTGGGTGATCGACACTCCGGGCTTGCGGTCGTTCGGCCTGCACCACGTCGATCCGTCCCGCGTGATCCTCGCGTTCCCCGACCTGGTGCCGGGAACCGAAGGCTGTCCCCGTGCGTGCAGTCATGATGAGCCGGACTGCGCGCTGGACCAGTGGGTAGCCGAGGGGCACGCGGACCCGGCGCGGCTGTACTCGCTCCGCCGTCTGTTGGCGACCAGGGAACGCAAGGAAGGCGACTGACCTCCGCGTTGTTTGTCTCCGTACAGGTTAGGTAAAGGCATAATCGCACCGAGCCGGACATACGGGAGGACAGCACATGGCGTGGCTGCTGGTGGTGGTCGCCGGGTTGTTGGAGACCGGTTTCGCCGTGTCTCTCAAGCTCTCGCACGGTTTCACTCGGCTGTGGCCCACAGTCGCGTTCTGCATCTTCGCCCTCGGCAGCTTCGGCCTGCTGACCCTGTCGCTGAGGAAGCTCGACGTGGGCCCGGCGTACGCGGTGTGGACCGGCATCGGGGCGGCGGGCACCGCGATCTACGGCATGATCTTCCTCGGCGACCTGGTGTCGACACTGAAGCTCGTCTCGATCAGCCTCGTCATCGTGGGCGTGATCGGCCTCCAACTGTCCGGCTCGGCACACTGAGGCCCGCTCGGCCGACCTTGCCGCAGCCCGACTCGCCCTCCGGACCGGGGACTTCACCCCACGCCGAAGCAACGGCCCTCACACCGGCTGTCGGTGCAGTGCGCTGCGCACCAGGTCCGCGACCCCGCCCTCGCCCGGCGGGGCGGCCACGCAGGACAGGGCGATCCGGACGGTCAGTTCGCAGGAGCGGGCGAGGTCGGCGAGGTCCGTCTTGTTCGCGCCGGGTCCGCAGAGCACCGCCACGGCACGGTCGCGGACCAGTGCCACGAAGTCGCCGGGCGACGGCAGCGGGCCGTCGGCCCGGCGCTGTGCCGGTACGGCCGAGGAGGACGGGACCGCGGACAGCGTCGGGGAGGGCAGCCGTTCGCTCCAGCAGCCGGTGAGCATGGCCCGTACGAGCGCGTTGTCCTTGGCGGTGGCCACGGTCCACTCGGCGGTCGCGGTCAGCCGCTCACGGGCGTCGCTGTGGGTGGCGAGCGCGCGCTCGACGCCGGCGAGATATCCGTCGGCTTCCCTTCTCACCAGCGCGCGGGCCAGCCCTTCCTTGCTCCCGAACTCGTTGTAAAGCGTCTGCCGGGACACTCCTGCCGCCGCGGCGACATCCACCATCCGCACGGTGGACCACGGCCGGCGGGCCAGCGCCGTGTATGCGGCGTCCAGCAGGGATTCCCTCGCTGCAGGCATCATCGCCTCCTAGGGGCGAGCGGCTCTGGGCCCAGATTTGACGCGCGTGAGGGCACTGTCAAGGGTTCGCGAGGGCATCGGGGGGCGCCCTTGATCCACCGCACGCCGTCCGCACGGGGCCCGTCCGCACCTTGGTCCCGTGTAGCCCCGTACCGACAACGGCAGATACCGTTCGCCCCATGCCGGACTACCTCGACGACCTCCGCTTCGCCCACGTCCTCGCGGACGCGGCCGACGCAACCACCATGGACCGTTTCAAGGCGCTGGACCTCAAGGTCGAGACGAAGCCGGACATGACCCCGGTGAGCGAAGCGGACAAGGCGGCGGAGGAGATCATCCGCACCCACCTCCAGCGCGCCCGCCCGCGGGACGCGATCCTCGGCGAGGAGTACGGCGTCCAGGGCACCGGCCCCCGCCGCTGGGTGATCGACCCGATCGACGGCACCAAGAACTACGTCCGGGGCGTCCCCGTCTGGGCCACCCTGATCTCCCTGATGGAGGCGGCGGAGGGCGGCTACCAGCCCGTTGTCGGCGTCGTCTCCGCCCCCGCGCTCAACCGCCGCTGGTGGGCCGCGAAGGGCCACGGCGCGTTCTCCGGGCGCAGCCTGACCTCGGCCTCCCGTCTGCATGTCTCCCGCGTCTCGAAGATGTCGGACGCCTCCTTCGCGTACTCCTCCCTGAGCGGCTGGGAGGAGCAGAGCCTCCTCAACGGCTTCCTGGACCTGACCCGCGACGTGTGGCGCACGCGCGCGTACGGCGACTTCTGGCCCTACATGCTCGTCGCCGAGGGCGCGGTCGACCTCTGTGCCGAACCCGAGCTCTCCCTGTGGGACATGGCCGCCAACGCGATCATCGTGACGGAGGCGGGCGGCTCCTTCACCGGCCTCGACGGCCGTCCGGGCCCGCACAGCGGCAACGCGGCCGCCTCCAACGGTCTGCTCCACGACGAGATGCTGGGATACCTCAACCAGCGCTACTGAGCGCGTACGCCCTCAATCGGCCGCACGCGCCCTCTTGTTGACCCTCGCTTTACCTGCGACTCTGAGGGGACCCTCATTTGTGAACTTGTGAATCCTCGAACTATCTCGGGGGTTCGTAGGAGGTGACTCCGCACCCATGCTCGTCCGTGACGCCATGAGCACAGTGGTTCTCACCATCGGCCCCGCACACACCCTCCGCCAAGCCGCCGCCCTGATGTCAGCCCGGCGCGTCGGCGCGGCCGTGATCCTCGACCCCGATGCCGGAGGCATCGGCATCCTCACCGAACGCGACGTCCTCAACGCCGTGGGACTGGGCCAGAGTCCGGACACGGAACGCGTCCACGACCACACCACCACCGACGTCGTCTTCGCGGCACCGTCCTGGACCCTGGAGGAGGCGGCCCGGGCCATGGCCCACGGCGGCTTCCGGCACCTCATCGTCCTGGACCACGGCGAGCCGGTCGGCATCGTCTCGGTCCGCGACATCATCCGCTGCTGGGCACCGGCACGACAGCACGTCCCGGCCTGAGCGCAGTACGGGGGGTGGGCCGGGCGACCCGGCCCACCCCCCGCCACACTGGACATTGTCCAACTCAAGGTACACTCTAAATTCACACCTATTCGGAGCCTGGTCCCCCTTGCTGTTAAGGTGACCCCTATGAGTGACCTTCTGGAACGACTGCGCGGCCGCGGATGGCGGATGACCGCGCAGCGGCGCGTCGTGGCCGAGGTCCTCGACGGCGATCACGTCCACCTGACGGCCGACGAGGTCCACGCACGGGCCGTCGCCAAGCTGCCCGAGATCTCCCGCGCGACCGTCTACAACACGCTGGGCGAACTGGTCTCCCTGGGCGAGGTGCTCGAGGTCGCCACCGACAAGCGCGCCAAGCGGTACGACCCGAACGCGCACCGGCCGCACCACCACCTGGTCTGCGCCCAGTGCGGCGCGATCCGCGACGTCCACCCGAGCGGCGACCCGCTCACCGACCTCCCCGACTCGGAGCGCTTCGGCTTCACGGTCTCGGGCGTCGAGGTGACGTACCGCGGCGTCTGCCCGAACTGCGCGGCGGCATAAGCCTGCTTCCGAAGCCCCGGCCCCTCTTGGGCGCCGGGGCTTTGTGCTGTCTACAGGCTTCCCGGATCTGACGGACCGTCATATGGTCAACGGCACCCACCAGTCCGTTCCGCACTCCGCGAGGAGACCCCGTGGGAGAGCCGTATCCGAAACTCAGCGCACGTGATCTGACCCGAACCTTCGGCCGTGGCCCCGGCGCGGTGGCCGCCCTCGGCCCGCTGGACCTGTCCGTGACCGCCGGTGAGTTCGTCTGTGTCGTCGGCCCCTCGGGCTGCGGCAAGTCCACCCTGCTGCGCATCGCCGCGGGTCTGCTGCGCCCCAGCACGGGCCGCCTGGAGATCCGTACGACCAGCCCTCGCCCGGCCGCCATGATCTTCCAGGACTACGGCATCTACGACTGGAAGACGGTCCGCGCCAACGTCCGCTTCGGCCTCGACATCCAGCGCGTCCCACGCCGTGAGGCCGACGCCCGCGCGGACGCCTGGCTGGCCCGCATGGGCCTGTCCGACTTCGCCACCGCCTACCCCTCGACCCTCTCCGGTGGCATGCGCCAACGCGTGGCGATCGCACGGGCGTTGGCGGTGGAGCCCGAACTCCTCCTGATGGACGAGCCGTTCGCGGCCCTGGACGCCCAACTCCGCATGATCCTCCAGGACGAACTCCTGGAACTCACCCAGACGACCCGCACCACCACCCTCTTCATCACCCACAGCCTGGAGGAGGCGATCGTCCTCGGCGACCGCGTCCTGGTGATGTCCGCCCGCCCCGGCCGCATCATCGCCGAGCACCACCCGCCCTTCCCCCGCCCGCGCACCGGCGGCATCCGCTCCGCGCCGGAGTTCACGGACCTGAAGAGCGAGTTGTGGGACCTGCTGCGCAAGGAGGCGGTGCCGGCATGACGACGACCGCTCCCGCACGGGAGTCCGTCCTGGTCCGTACCCCGGGCCCGCACGAGCTTCATCCCGTACGCACCCACAGGCGCCGACGCGCCCTGGAACTGTCCCTGGCGGCGACCGTCCCCCTGTTCCTGGTCCTCCTGTGGCAACTGGCCGCCGACCGGGCCTGGATCGACTCCCGTGTCTACCCGGCACCGTCCACGATCTTCGCGGACGGCTGGGACCGGGCCGCGGCGGGCGACCTGTGGCCGGACGTGTGGGCAACGACGAAGCGGGTCGTGGCGGGCTACGCGGTGGGCACGGCCGCGGGATACGCGCTGGGCCTGCTGATGGGCTCGCTCTCCCTGGTCAGGGCGGCCCTGGAGCCCCTGCTGGACGCCCTGTACGTGGTACCGAAGCTGGCCCTGCTGCCGATCTTCCTGAACATGTTCGGCCTGGGCGAGGGGCCGCAGGTGGCCCTGGTCGCGGCGACGGTCTTCTTCTTCGTATGGATCTCGACGATGTCCGCGGTCATGTCGATCCCCTCCGGCCACCGCGACGCCGGCCAGGTCTTCGGCGCCTCACCCTGGCAGATGTTCCGCCACGTCCTGCTGCCGGCGTCACTGCCGTCGGTCCTGGTGGGCGCGCGCATAGCGGCGGGCGTGGCCGTGCTGGTGATCGTCGCCTCGGAGCAGATCGCGGCGACGAACGGCCTGGGCCATCTGATCTTCGACTCCCGCGCGTTGTTCCAGAACGACGTGATGTTCGTGGGAATCGTCTGTGTGGCGGCCCTGGGGGTCGTCTTCTCCGAACTGGTGCGGGTGGTGGGCCGGTTGCTCACCCCATGGGCGCCGCGGGACCGTGGACGGGGGCAGTCATGAGGGGACGTACGTACGTGGTGGCGGCGATGACCGCCGTACTGCTGACCTCGGCGGCCTGCTCGTCGCCGTACGAGGAGACCGCACCGCGCGCGGGCGCCGGGAAGCGCACGATCAGCCCCGTGGAGGGCTGTGGCGCCACGTCCTGGACGGACCCGGCCGACCTCTCCCCGAGCCGTCTGCCGGCCCGCTGTCAGCCCGGCGCACCGGCGCCGAGGCCGCTGGCGAAGACGACGAAGCTGACGATCGCGACGGGAACGCTGAGCGCCGAGTACGTGGCACCGCTGCAAGTGGCGCTGGACAAGGGTGAGTTCAAGCGTGAGGGTCTGGACGTCACCCTCAAGGTCCTCCCGACGCCGGACGCGCTGCCCCTGCTCGCCAAGGGCGACCTCGACGCGATCTGGGCGGCTCCGGAGGCGGCCGTGATGAACGGTCTCCGGGGCGGCTTCGACATCAAGTGGGTAGCGGGGAACTTCTCACCGGACCCCGGCTCGAAGAGCGGCCTGTGGGTGCGGCTGAAGGACGGCGAGAGCGCGTCCCACGTGTCCATGGCCGGCCGCAGACTCGGCACGATGATCGGCAAGGGCTCCGTCATCGCGTACCCCATGGAGAAGGCCCTGGAGAAGCACGGCGGCGGCCTGGACGAGATCCAGTACCAGCAGCTGGGGTCCGCGGACGTCCTCACCGCCCTGGAGAACGGCGGCGTCGACTCGGCCTGGCTCCTGGACCCGGTGTGGCGCAAGGTCGACGGACAGCCCGCCTACGCCTTCCTCGGCGGCCAGCCGCAGGGCGAGCCGCTGGGCGGCATGCTGTACGGCCCTTCGCTGCTCCAGCGGGACGTGGACGCGGGAGTGGCCCTGCTCCGGGCGTACATCCGCACGGTGAACTCGTACTTCTCGACGGACTACAAGAACGACGAGGCCTACGTCACCTACCTGGCGAAACTCCTGAAGGCAGACAAGCAGATCCTCCGCTCGACCCCGTCCCTGCGGATGGACTGGGAGATCCGCAAAGGCACCACCGACCGTCTGCAAGCGGCATATACCGCGCAAGGAGTCTCCGAGGGCGACCCACTGCCGGAGTCCAGGACGGTTGACCGCGCCCTGTACGAGGAGGCGGTGGGCCATCGGCCATGAACAAACACCGAGGGCCGGAATCCTTCTGGATTCCGGCCCTCGGCCTTCAGTAGCGGGGACAGGATTTGAACCTGCGACCTCTGGGTTATGAGCCCAGCGAGCTACCGAGCTGCTCCACCCCGCGTCGGTGAAATGAACACTACGTCAACGCAGAGGACGGAAGCAAATCGCTCATCCACGGCCCCACCGTCAGGCCGACAGCTCCTGCCGCAGCGCGTCCCGCAGCCGAGCCGCCCGCTCCGACACCTCCCGCGGTCCCAGCGTCACCGCCCGGTCAGCCCACCGCTGCCCCTCAGCGAGCTCCCCACGACGCGCGTAGACCAGGGCCAACCGCAACGCCGCCCGCCCGTGCCCCGCGTCCGCCGCACGGGTCCACCACACCGCCGCCTCGGGCTCACTCCCCTCCCGGGCCAGCAGCAGCCCGAGATTGAAGGCACCGTTGCGGGAGCCCGCCTCGGCCGCATCCCGGTACCACCGGGCCGCCCCCACGACATCCCCCCGGGAAGCGGCCAGCATCCCGACCCGCACCTGCGCCCGACGGTGCCCCTGAGACGCCGCCCGCTCGTACCACTCCTCGCACTCGCTCTTGGACGAGTGCACCGGCTCCCCCAGCTCATGCGCGGGCGTCGGCGGACGCCGGGCGTCCAGCACGGTCGCCAGCCGATACGCCGCCTCCGAACTGCCACCTCCCGCCGCACACCGCAGATGCCGCTCCGCCGCCGCCTCGTCCCCGTCCCGCAGCCGCGCGATCCCGACCTGGAGCGCCGCCTCGGTGTGCCCGGCGGCCGCGGCCCGCTCGTACCACCGCAGCGCGACGACGGCGCCCTCTTCAGTGCCTCGCCCGGCGAAGAGGATCCCGAGGTTGAACGCCGCGTCCACGCTTCCGGCCTCGGCCGCCTTGGAGAACCACGGCTCGGCCCCGGCGGTGTCCCCGCCCTGCAGCAGCAGGATCGCCAGCGCGTTCGCCGCCTCCCGGTGCCCGGCGTACGCCGCCCGCCGGTACCACTGCTCGGCCTGTGCGGTCCGCGCCTGCTCGGCGCAGAGCAGCCCGAGGTTGTACGCGCCGTTGACATCACCGGCGTCCATCGCGGCCCGGTACCACCGCTCGGCGGTCTGCGTCTCGCCCCGCTCGGCGTGCAGCGCCCCCAGCGCGTTCGCCGCGTTGCCGTCCCCGTCCTGTGCGGCCCGCAGCCACCAGACCGCGGCGCTCTCGACGTCTCCCGCGTCACGCAGCAGGAACCCGAGGGCACAGGCGGCCCGCGCCTCGCCGTCCTTGGCGGAGGTCAGGTACCAGCGCCCGGCCTCCTTGAGCTCACCGCGCCGCTCCAGGATCGCGCCGAGGTGCAGCGCGGCCCGCCGGTGTCCGCGCGCGGCGGCCTGGCGGTACCACTGCTCGGCTGCCGGGGAGACACCGTTGTCGGACCCGTCGTCCCCCTCGGCCGGCACCTCGCGATCAAGAGCGCGCGCGAGCCGGTAGGCCGCCTCACGGTGCCCACGCTCGGCCGCGGCCCGCATCCAGTGCCCGGCCCCGGCGTCCGCGCGGTGCTCCAGCAGATCGGCGAGCGCGTACGCGCCGAGGGCGTGTCCCTGCTCGGCGGACTGGCGCAGCCAGTACTCGGCGGCGGGCTCGTCGCCCTTCTCCCGGTGGTGGCGTCCCAGCGCGTGCGCGGCCGCGGCGGACCCGGCGACGGCGGCGATCCGCCACCATCCGGCGGCCTCGTCGGCGTATCCGCGCTGGTGCAGAAGGACACCCAGGTTGTTGGCGGCAGCCCGGTCACCCGCGGCGGTGGCGGCACGCAGCAGGGGTTCGGCTCCGTCGAGATCACCGCGGCGCAGCAGCATGGCCCCGAGGACGCTCATCGCCTCGACATCGCCGGCTTCCGCGGCGAGCCGCTGCCTTGCTTCCTCGGCGGCCTCACCGGTTTCGTCCCGGTCGGAAGGCTGCACAAGATCGGCAGACTGCACAAAGTCAGCAGACTGCTCAAACCGCCCTGTCTCCAACAGAGTTGCCTTGTCCCCCATAACGTCCATCGTCGCACCACCTGCAACCTGGGTACACCTGGTATACCGCAGCCAGTGAGGTCACTTCAGCGTTTTGTCGACATGCCCACAGAGAGACAAGTCAAACACAGTTCGCCCAACTCCCCGCGGCGGCACGGCCATCCCTCTCTGCGGCACATGCGTTCGCACATCACGAAGGCCCGGATCCTTGATCAGGATCCGGGCCTTCGTTTTCAGTAGCGGGGACAGGATTTGAACCTGCGACCTCTGGGTTATGAGCCCAGCGAGCTACCGAGCTGCTCCACCCCGCGCCGTTGTGTTCAAACCGTACCACGGCGCGGGAGGGGCATTTGACCAGCTCAGGAACTGATCAGCCGCTGGGACTGCTGCTCGGGCTCGGACTGCCGCTCGGACTCGGGCTGCTGCCGCCGGTCTTGTCTTCCTTGGCCTGTGCGTCCTCGGCCCGTTGCAGCGCTTCCTCCAGGTCCTTCTGCGCCAGGCCGTACGCCTCCCAGTCGCCCTTCTTCAGGGCTTCCTGGCCGTCCTCGAAGGCCTTCTGGGCGTCGTTCAACGCCTCTTGGACCGTCGGGTTGTCGGAGGTCGGTGGCGGAGTCGTCGTGCCCCCGTCGTCGTCCTCCGGTGGCGTGGTGGTCTCACCGTCCGCCCCGAACACCTTGTTGAGGGCCTCGTCGAGGGTGTCCTCGAAGGCGGTGTTGCCTCCGTAGGTCACCAACACCTTCCGCAGCAGCGGGTACTTGAGTCCACCACCGCGTACGTAGACCGGCTCCACGTACAGCAGTCCTCCGTCGAGCGGCACCGTCAGCAGGTTTCCGTACTCCACCTTGGAATCACCTCTGTTGAGGAGGCTGATGGTCTCGGCGATGTTCTGTTCGGAGTTGAACTGGCTCTGCACCTGTTTGGGTCCGGGGACGGTGGTGTTCGTCGGCAGTTTCAGAATTCTGATCTTGCCGTAGTCGCTGGTGCCCGCCTCGGCGTCGACCGACATGAACGCGCTGAGCTGATCACGGCCGTTGGGCGTGAACGTCGTCGTGAGCGAGAACGCCTGCGCCTTCTGGTCGGGCATCTTCATGCTCAGGTAGTACGGCGGCACCGCGTCGCCCGACTGGTTGGTCGGGTCGTCCGGCACCTGCCACACCTCGGAGCCGCTGAGGAACGTCGTCGCGTCCTTCACGTGGTACCGGCTGAGCAGCTCGCGCTGGACCTTGAACAGGTCCTGCGGGTAGCGCAGATGGGCCATGAGCGAGTCCGAGATCTCGGTCTTCGCCTTCACCGTGCCCGGGAACGCCTTCATCCAGGTCTTCAGGACCGGGTCCTTGGTGTCCCACTGGTACAGCTTCACCTGGCCGGTGTAAGCGTCGACGGTCGCCTTCACCGAGTTGCGGATGTAGTTGACCTGGTTCTGCTGGGCCACCACCGCGCGCGAGTTGTTCGTCGCGGTCAGCGAGTCGGCCGTGGTGTCACCGAGGGTCGTACGCGACGAGTACGGGTAGCCGTTCGTCGTCGTGTACGCGTCGACGATCCACTGGATCTTCCCGTCCACGACCGCCGGGTAGGCGTCGCCGTCGATGGTCAGCCACGGGGCGACCGCCTCGACGCGCTCCTTGGGCGTGCGGTTGTACAGAATCCGCGAACCCTCGCCGATCGCGCCGGAGTAGAGGATCTGCGGCTCGTTGAACGCCACCGCGTAAGCGGCCCGGTTGATCGGGTTGGAGAGGTTGACCCCGCTCTTGCCGGTGTAGCTGAAGGTCTTCTCGCCGTTGTCGTCGGAGTAGTCGATCTCCTTCTGGGGACCGCCGACGATCGAGTACTCGGTGGTCTTCTCACCGTAGTAGACACGTTGCTGGTACGTCCCGAGGTCACCCTGCGAGGGCAGGTCGGACTCGGTGAAGACCGGGCGGCCCTCGGAGTCGGCGGCGGTGCCCTTGGCGGCGACCACGCCGTAGCCGTGGGTGTAGCGGAAGTGGTCGTTGATCCAGTTGTTCTTCGGAATGCCGGCCAGGTTCAGCTCGCGCAGACCGATGACCGTGTCCTGGTCCTTGCCGTCCTTGGTGTAGCGGTCGACGTCCAGGTTGGTCGGGAACGCGTAGTAGTTACGCATCTGCTGGAGCTGCTGGAACGTCGGCGAGGCGATGTTCGGGTCCATCACCCGGATGCTGGCCGTGCCGTCGACGTCGTCGCGCAGCTTGGTCTTGTCCGTGGTGGTGGACGTGCCCGAGTACTCATTGACGTTGGCGTCGTCGATGCCGTACGCCTCACGCGTCGCCTTGAGGTTCTTGGTGACGTACGGCGCTTCCTTGGCCTGCTCGTTCGGCTGGACCTGGAACTTCTGGACGATCGCCGGGTAGAGGCCGCCGATGAGGATCGCCGACAGCACCATCAGACCGAAGCCGATGACGGGCAGCTGCCAGGTGCGCCGCCACAGGGTGGCGAAGAACAGCAGGGCGCAGATGACGGCGATGCAGAACAGGATCGTCTTGGCCGGCAGATAGGCGTTCGCGTCGACGTACCTCAGGCCGGTCCAGTTGTCGGTCGCCTTGAAGTCGCTGGACTTCACCGCGAGGCCGTACCGGTCGAGCCAGTAGGCCACCGCCTTCAGGGCGACGAAGACGCCCATCAGCACCGACAGATGGCCCGTGGCGGCGGCCGTGGCGCGCGCTCCCGGGCTGGTGATCCTGAGCCCGCCGTACAGGTAGTGCGTCAGTGCGGCGGCGATCACGGACAGGATCGCAGCTGCGAAGCCGAAGCCGAGCAGGAACCGGTACCAGGGCAGGTCGAAGGTGAAGAAGGAGATGTCGAGCTTGAACTGCGGGTCCTTCTCACCGAAGGACACGCCGTTGACCCACATCAGCCAGGTCCGCCACTGGCTCGACGCCGAGGCGCCGGCGATGAGGCCGACCAGCGCGGTGATCCCCAGCAGCAGCCACTTCTTGTAGGGCGCGATGCCCATGCGGTAGCGGTCGAGGTTCTGCTGCTCCATCGACATGGCACTCAGCGGTGGCCGCAGCCGGTGCGCCAGCCAGATGTTGAAGCCGACCGCCAGGGCCATCAGCAGGCCGAAGACGAAGAACAGCCCGATCTTCGTCGACAGGGTCGTCGTGAACACGGACGAGTAGTTCACCGACCGGTACCAGAGCCAGTCCGTCCAGAACCCGGCGAACATGGTGAACGCCATGCCGAGCACGGCAAGGACGCCCAGTGTCATGAGCAGGGTCCGGACACGCCGGGACGGGCGGCCCACTCTGATCCGTGGCCCCGTCGGGCCTCCGCCGCGGTCCGGCATCTGGAAAGCCAAGGTGCGCACCTCGAAAGTCGCTGTTGGTCCGTCAGACCCGCGTCCCCGCGGGCCGTCCGTGGGCCACGTGATCGTAGGCCCTCACCTATGCAACTTACTCACGCTTTACTCGGTTCCCGATTCGGGCCATGAACGAGGCAGGATTGTGACCATGTCCAACACACCCATGGCAGCGAGCCCCCTGACCCGGGCCGTACTCGAGATCGACGAGTACGTTTCCGGCCTCGGCTGGGACCAGCCCGCTCGCCTCTTCGCCCTCGTAGACACCGCCCGGCTGCGCGCTCAGGAACCGGGCCTCGCGGCCCAGCTCGGCCTGGAGGACGAGCAGGCGACCACCGGCCTCACCCCGATCGAGCAGGAGGAGATTCCGGCGGGCAAGCCGCTGGACGAGTTCCTCGGCACGATCGCCTGGCCCGACCCGGTCGTCGGCTGCGCCCTGACGGTGGAGCGCCTGATGCTCCCGCCGTCCGCCGAGGCGTCGGTCCCGGAGGGCCTGAGCGACAAGAAGCTCTCCCAGTGGGTCGCGAAGCACCCCGACCGCCAGGAGGTCCGCATGACGGTCGCGGTCCTGCGCGACGGCACCCGCGACTCCGCCCTGCGACTGCGCGAGAAGGACTCCCCGACGGAGGTCCTCACGGGCGGCGCCCTGGTACCGGGGCTCGCGGAGGCGCTGTCGGCGACGTTCGAGGACTGAGTTCTTCCGGTACGACGGCCCCCTCTCGTACGACAACGGGGGCGCCCCTGGCCCTGGGGGCGCCCCCGTTCACGTACGCGCGCGTGTCTGTTCCGTCAGCCCTTGGTCGTGCACTTGGGCAGGTCGGCGGTGTCGCCGGAGCGGATGTCGTCGAGGGCGCCGAGGGCGTCCTCGATGGTCTTCACCTTGACCAGCGTGAGCCCGCCGGGGGTGTCCTTGGCGGCGGCCGCGCAGTTGTCGGCGGGCGTGAGGAAGTACTGGGCACCCTTGTCGCGGGCGCCGACGGTCTTCATCTCGATGCCGCCGATCGGGCCGACCTTGCCGTCGTCGTCGATGGTGCCGGTGCCGGCCACGAACTTGCCGCCGGTGAGGCTGCCCGGGGTGAGCTTGTCGTAGATGCCGAGCGCGAACATGAGCCCGGCACTCGGGCCTCCGACGTCGGCGAGCTTGATGTCGATGGTGAACGGGAAGGTGTGGTCGGTCCCGGCGGAGATCCCGACGATGGCGCGCTTCTCGCCGTCGTCGTCGGACGCCTTGGTCGTGACGGTCACGTCCTCGGTCGTGGTCGCCGTCCGCTGCTCCTTCTCCGCGGCGGCCTGCTCCTTGGCGGGCACGATGGTGAAGACGACCTTCTCGCCGACCTTGTGCTTGGTGACCAGCTCGGCGACGTCGGCGGGCTCCTTGACGGTGGTCCCGTCGACGGCCTTGATGACGTCACCGGCGTGCAGCCTGCCCTCGGCCGGGGAGTCCTTGACGACCGTGGAGACGATCACGAAGGACTTCACGGGGACGTCCAGCTCCTTCAGGGCGGCGACCTTGGCGCTCTCCTGGGACTGGCTGAACTCCTCGGCGTTCTCCTGGGTGGACTGTTCCTCGGTCTTGCCGTCCGGGTACAGCGTGTCGTGCGGCACGACCTTGTTGTCGTGCGCGAGCCACCCGTACACGGCCTCGACGATGTTCATCTTGTAGTCGGCGCTGGTGACCCGGACGGTGGTCATGTTCAGATGCCCGCTCGTCGCGTACGTCTTCCGGCCGGAGATCTGGAGCACCGGCTCGCCGTCGTGATCGCCCAGGGTGTTCACCGTCGGCCCCGGGGACATCTCCGCGTACGGCACGGGGATCAACACACCCGCGCACAGGAGCGCGATCAGCATCAGGGTGGAGGCGAGCATCGTCGCGGTGCGGCGTGGCATGCCACGACAGTACGGGACGCCCCTGTCAGCGACCCGTCAGGGCTGCCTCAGGACTGTCTCAGGGTTGCTTCTCCATGGCCTTGCGGAACCGGGCGTACCCGTCCAGCTCGGGCCCGTCGCTGCGTGCCCCTCGGGTCCGGTTGGCCCAACTGCCCCATAGACCTGCGCCGATCGCAGCCAAAAGCGGAATCAGCAACCAGGCGAGCGCCGCCATGCTGTCCTCCCAACCCCGGTGCGCGACCGCAACTGACTGATCAGCAGATTAACCATCCGCACTGACAACGCTCATGCCAGGGGTGCGGTTACGCAACCGGAGGGGAGAGAAGGAAGGGTTCAGCGGAGGCCGTGGGTTTCAGCAGGCGCCGACCCACTCCTCGGTGCCGTCGGAGAACTTCTGATGCTTCCAGATCGGCACTTCGTGCTTGAGGTCGTCGATCAGCTTCCGGCAGGCCTCGAAGGCCTCCCCGCGATGCGGACACGACACGGCGACGACGACGGCGAGATCCCCGACGCTCAGGTCCCCCACGCGATGCACCGCGGCCAGCGCCCGCACGGGGTACTCGGCGACGACCTTCTCCGCGATCCGCCGCATCTCCGCCTCGGCACTCGGATGACACGAATACCCGAGCTCGTCGACGTCGGCTCCGCCGTCGTGATTGCGCACGGTCCCCACGAACAGCGCGGTCCCCCCGGCCGCGTCGTCCCCGACGGCCTTGAAGACCTCGTCCAGGGAGAGCGCGGTCTCACGAATGGCGATGAGCTTGATCGCGTCCTGCGCGCCCCGCTCACCGGGGTGATCGTCGATGGCTGCCATGCCCCCATCGTGCCCCATGCCCGCGACCACACGGAATAGCGCTATCCACCGGCACACACGCGTGGGCGTTTGGAGCCTCCTACAGGCCCGGACCCCTCGCCCTCAGATCCGCCGCCGCGCCTTCCGCGCCCGCCGCACCACGGCCGCCGCGCCCAGCAGCGCCACCGTCGCGCCCGCGGCACCCGCGGCCGTCGCGTCCTTGCGGCCCAGTCGGCGCCCCGCGACCGTGTGCCGTCCGGAGACCTCCTCCAGCAGCTCCGCGAGGACCTCCTCGTTGGTCCACTGCGGCCGCCACCCGGCGTCGTGGAGCCGGCTGCCGCTCACCACCCAGGGGTACATCGTGTAGGCGAGATCCCCGGCCGGAGACGGCGTGAGCCCGATCCGGTGCAGCCGGGCCGCCGCGCCCAGCGCGACGGCCGACGGCAGCTCCATCCGCCGGATCCCGCTGAGCTCCTCGACCTCCTCCTGCTCCAGCCACCCGTCACACCCGACGGCGAGCTCGCCCTCGACCTTCTCCAGGACGGCGTACTCCAGAGCACTGCACAGATCCTCGACGTGGCAGAACTGCCAGGCAGGCCGGGAGCCGGCCACGACCAGCAGCCGCGGCGACTCGAAGTACCTGGTCAGCGCGGTGTCGGTGCCTCCGACGAGGACAGCGGGCCGCACCACGGTGACATTCAGCCCGGGGTGCGCCCGCGGAGCGCGCCGCGCGAGCCGCTCGACCTCCAGCAGATCCCCGACCCCGGTGGCCTCCGCGGTCGCCCGCAGCTCCGCGTCCTCGGACAGCGGCAGCTCGTTGTCCGGCAGGGCGCCGTAGACCATGGCGGAGGTGCACAGCACGACCCGGTGCACGCCGGCCGCGGCCGCGGCGGTCAGCACGGTCTGCGTACCGCGCACGTTGTAGGCCGTACGGGCGGCGCCGTCGGTCTCCAGGTCGAGATCGAGCGCCAGATGCACCACGACATCCGCGCCCCGCAGCTTCTCCGCGATCGCCGGATCCCGCACATCCAGGATGTGCCACTGCGCCGCCGCGCACTCCCCTCGGCGCTCGTCGATGGCGATGACCTGCTTGATCTCCTCCGAAGCGGCGAGCCGCTCGGTGAGCAGCGCGCCGACACCGGCGGCGGCGCCGGTCACGGCGACGACGGGCCCGCGCACACCGGGATGGGTTGTCTGGTTTCGCGCTGCGCGAACCTGTGGATCGGGGGAACTCACCGGGCGTCTCCAGCGGTTGTCTTCAGTACGGGCGCGAGTGACGCGTACGTACCAGGTGGCATCCATCCTGCCGCAGGCCGAGACTCGGCGGAGCACCGAGGCCCGATCCGCCCACGGTGTCTAGGCTGGGTGGTGTTATCGGGCAGTCGCGCCGTCGGAGAGAAACCGGCGGCCTTACCAGCCGAGGAATCCCGTGAGTGACACCCCATTCGGATTCGGCCTTCCGCCGGAGGAGCCGGACGACGGCGACGAGGGCAAGAAGAAGGACCAGCAGAGCGGTGGTGGTCAGGGCCCGGCCAACCCGTTCGGTTTCGGCGGGCTGCCCGGAGCCGGCGGCTTCGGTGCCCCTGGTGCCGACAACCCGTTCGCTGCCATGTTCGGTTCCCTGAACCCCAACGACCTGGGCGCCGCGTTCCAGCAGCTGGGCCAGATGCTCTCGTACGAGGGCGGCCCGGTGAACTGGGACATGGCCAAGCAGATCGCCCGCCAGACGGTCTCCCAGGGCACCGCCGACGGCACCAAGGACGCGAGCGTCGGCCCCGCCGAGCGCACCGCGGTCGAGGAGGCCGTCCGCCTGGCCGACCTGTGGCTCGACGACGCGACGTCCCTGCCGTCCGGCGCGGGCTCCTCCGTGGCGTGGTCCCGCGCGGAGTGGGTCGAGGCGACCCTGCCCGCGTGGAAGGAGCTCGTCGACCCGGTCGCCGAGCGCGTCGGCACCGCCATGGGCGACGTCCTGCCGGAGGAGATGCAGGCCATGGCCGGCCCGCTGATCGGCATGATGCGCTCGATGGGCGGCGCCATGTTCGGCACGCAGATCGGGCAGGCCGTCGGTGCGCTGGCGGGAGAGGTCGTCGGCTCGACCGACATCGGCCTGCCGCTGGGCCCGGCAGGCAAAGCCGCGCTGCTGCCGCTCAACATCGAGGCCTTCGGCAAGGACCTGGGCGTGGCGCAGGACGAGGTGCGGCTGTATCTCGCGCTGCGCGAGGCCGCCCACCAGCGTCTCTTCACGCACGTGCCGTGGCTGCGCTCGCACCTGTTCGGCGCGGTCGACGGGTATGCGCGCGGCATCAAGGTCGACACCGCCAAGCTCGAGGACGTGGTCGGTCAGTTCGACCCGCAGAACCCCGAACAGCTGCAGGACGCTCTCCAGCAGGGCATGTTCCAGCCGGAGGACACGCCCGAGCAGAAGGCGGCCCTGGCCCGTCTGGAGACGGCTCTGGCGCTCGTCGAGGGCTGGGTGGACGCGGTGGTCCACGCGGCCGCGAAGCCACGTCTGTCGTCCGCGGACGCGCTGCGCGAGACCCTGCGCCGCCGTCGCGCCTCGGGCGGCCCGGCCGAGCAGACCTTCGCCACGCTGATCGGCCTGGAGCTGCGCCCCCGCCGCCTGCGGGACGCCTCCCGTCTGTGGGCCTCGCTCACGGACGCACGCGGTGTCGACGGCCGGGACGGTCTGTGGGCCCACCCGGACATGCTCCCGACCGCCTCCGACCTGGACGACCCGGACGGCTTCGTGCACCGCGAGCAGCTGGACTTCTCCGAGCTGGACAAGATGCTCGGCGAGGCGGCGCAGAAGCCCCACCTGAAGAAGAAGGACGCCGACAAGGACGACAAGGGCGACGACACCGAGTGAGCCTGTTCGACGACGCGGTCCTCGTACTGAAGGGCTACGAGGACCAGGAAGAGCTGCGCCAGACCTATCTGGACCATCTGGCGACGCACCCGGACGGCATGTGGAAGGCCTGCGGCGACGGGCACATCACGGCGAGCGCGCTGGTGATCGACCCGTCGCGCGGGCAGGTCCTGCTGACCCTCCACAAGAAGCTGCAGATGTGGCTCCAGATGGGCGGCCACTGCGAACCGGTCGACGAGACCCTGGCGGCGGCCGCCCTGCGCGAGGGCACCGAGGAGTCGGGCATCGGGGGGCTGACCCTGCTGCCCGGCGGCCCGGTCCGCCTGGACCGCCATCACACGCCGTGCGCCTGGCACCTCGACGTCCAGTACGCGGCGCTTGCCCCGGCCGGGGCGGTGGAGGCGATCAGCGACGAGTCCCTGGACCTGCGCTGGTACGCGTACGACGAGGTGGCGGGCGTGGCGGACGAGTCCGTCGTACAACTGCTCGAAGCGACCCGGGCCAGGCTGTGAACGCGTAAGGGGCGACCACCATGGATGGTCGCCCCTTACCTGTCAGATGTGGCTAGCTCCAGACGTTGCCCTGGTTCTGGCCGCGAGCCCCCTGCTGGCCCATCCCGTACTGCGCGGCGAGGCCGGAGCCGATCTGGGCGTTCTGCGGCGGCAGCAGCTCGCTGGGCTGGACGATCGCGTAACCGCTGCCCATGAAGCTGAGCTCCCAGCCCTCACCGGTGTTGCCCCGACGCCGGAACACCCCGGAGGAATGCGTCTGGGCCTGCATCTGGACGCGCAGCGAGGTCGACCAGGCGACGATCGCGTCGGCGTCGCAGTTGACGTACTTGTCGGGCGTCACCTGCATCATCAGCGGCGCACCGGAGGTCATGAGGGCGACCTTGCCGCGGCCGGTGATGTTGAGCTGGTACTTCCCGGAGCCGGAGATGCCGTAGAGGCTGTCGACGGCGATGACCTCGTGGTGCAGCGACGAGTCCATGGCGAGGACGTAGCTGCTGTCGACGGTCAGTCCGTCCTGCTCCACGTCCACCAGATGGACGTGCTGCTTGAGATTGGCGAGATAGACCGTGCCCTGCCCGTGGCAGCGCATCAGATCCAGGCCCTCACCGGTGCTCGCACGCGCGCGTCCCTGCTGGTTGCTCTGGTACTCGGCGTCGAACTCCATCAGGCCCTGGTAGGCGACCATCGTGCCCTTGCGGGCGAGGATGTCGTCGTGGCCCTCCAGGCTGACGCGGAGCATCTGCTTGTTCTGCAGGCTCCAGCGGTCCTGGGTCTGCTGGTCGTTGTAGGCGAAAAGCGGACTCTGCATGACGTTCTGGCTCCCCCTCAGCCCCGGACCCGGAGGCGGTCGGTGCTGTCCTCGCTGGGCTGGACGACGACGATGCCCTGGCCCGAGAAGGCCATCTGGTAGGCCTCACCGCTGCCCCGGCCGATGAGCGACTGCGCCTTGAAGCTGCGCTTGCCCTTCACCTTGAGATTCGGGGACCAGGCGACGAGCGCGTCGGGGTCGACGTACGTCTCGTCCTCGCCACCGCCGCAGTCGACGACGATCGGCTTGCCCCGGGAGGTCAGCGCGACCCAGCCCTGCCCGGAGATCTTGGTGTTCCACAGTCCCTGCCCGGCGAACTTCGCCAGGCCCTTCACGCGCTCGACACCCCAGGTGAGGTGCGCGTCGAAGGCGAGCAGGTTGGTGGCGTTGACGGAGATGCCGTCGCCGTTGAGGTTGATGACGACCACGTTGGCGCCGTAGTCGGCGAGATAGAGCAGCCCGTCGCCGGTGCACTTCATCAGGGGCGCGCCCTCGCCGGTCATCCAGTCCTTGGCGATCTGACGCACGGCCGGCGGGTTGGGCTCGTACTGGACGAACCCTTCGTAGGCGACCATCGAACCCACGCGCGCAAAGAGGTCGTTCCCGGTCTGCATGGCGATCTTCGCCATGTGGTTGCCGTGGTTCTCCATGCGGGCCGTGACGGGTGCGGGAGCGAAGCCCGCGAGTGGCTGGTTCATGACGGACTCCCTCAGATCTCGTACGGCTGGACGACGATGAAGTTGCCGGGCGCGGCCCGGAACTGCAGGTTGACGCTCTCCCCGGTGTCGCCGGGGTAGGCGTTGCGCCGCATCCGGACCTGGCTGGAGACGACCACCTGGGCGGCGGACGACCAGGCGACCACGGCGTTGGCGTCGGCGAACGTCGTGGGCGTCACCGGCAGCACCACGGGCGTGCCGTGCGTCTTGAGGACGATCGTGCCGGTGCCCTGGAACAGCATCGTGAACAGCGCGCCGCCCGGGATGCCGTGTCCTTCGATACGGCGGACCTCGTACTGGAGGCTCTCGTCGAAGGCGAGGACGTTCTCGGCGGAGACGCAGATGCCGTCGCCCTGGAGTTCGATGGGGTGCAGCATCGTGGAGTTCTCGGCGAGGAAGACCTGACCCTGGCCGGTGCAGCGCATCAGCTGCATCTCCTGGCCGGTCGCGTTGCCGACGACGCGGCCGGCGAAGCCCGCGCCCTTGTAGCTGAAGTCGACCTTGCCCTGGTAGAGCACCATGCTGCCCTGCCGGGCCAGCACGGGGTGCCCGCCGATGCCGAGGTCGACACGGACGAGCTTCTTGTTCTGCTGCGTCCAGCGCTGGCCGGTGGGCGTCTCCTTGAACTGCTGGAGAGCGCCCGCGACCCCCGCGGCCTGGGGTGCGCCCTGCGGTACGCCCTGGGGCGCGCCGTAGGGGGCCTGCTGGCCCGGGACCTGGCCGTACGGAGGCTGCTGACCGTAGCCCGGGGGCGGGGTCGGCTGGCCGTAGCCGGGCGGCGGGCCAGGAGCCTGGGGCGCCTGCGGGGCCTGAGGCTGGGCGCCATAGCCGGGCGGCGGGGCGGGCTGGCCGTACTGGGGCTGCTGCTGCGGCTGGCCGTAGGGCGCGGGAGCCGGCGCCGGAGGCGGTACCGGGGCGCCGCCGGGCGGGGTCATGGGCGCGACGATGGTGGGCTGGGCGTGCATGTTCGGCGCGGGCGCCGGGGCCGGGGGCGGAGTCGCTCCGGGCGGGGGCGCGAAGCCCTGCGGGGCGGGCGCGGGCGCCGGGGCGCCGAACGCGGGCGGCGCGGTGGCCTGGGCCGGCGGGGCGAAGCCCGGGCCGGCGCCGGTCTGCGGCTGCGGCGGGGCCGCGGGGGCCTCCTCCTCGGCGACCTCGCCGCCGAAGTTCTTCAGCAGTGCGTCCAGGCCGCCGTCGAAGCCCTGTCCGACCGCGGCGAACCGCCAGACGTCCTTCAGGTAGAAGTCGCCCAGCATCACGGCCCGCTCGGTGGAGAACTCCGAGCCGTTGAAGGAGTAGCGGGCCACTTCCTCGCCGCCGGCCACGATCCGGAGGTATCCGGGGGCGACCTGCGACATCTGGCCGGCGCCGTCGATCGTCGCCGTGAAGGACAGCTTCTGGATCTGCGCCGGGATCCGGTCGAGGGTGACCCGGAAGGACTCCGAGTCACCCGCCTGGGAGCCCAGAAGCTGGATGGACTCCTCAGGGGACTTCGGCTGATTGAAGAAGACGAAATACCGGTCGTCCGAGAGCCGTTCGTCGGCGTCGAGACCGAAGCAGCTGATGTCGAAGCTCAGTCCGGGGCCGGCGATCTGCACACCTACGTACAGATCCGTGCCCGCGGTGAGGTCACTGACCTTGGCCTTGTGGCCGCGTTGGAATTCCCTGGCCATGCGTAACGACCGTCCCCCATCCAAGTGCGAGTGCGTCGCGCCAGGCTAACGGCAAACTCGGACAGTGGACGAAGTCGGTACAGACCCGGTACACAATCCCCGGCCGGGGACGTCGGTCACTCTCCGCGCGCGCCGGGCAAATGGGGCAACCGCTCGGCCGCGACCACGCCTTCGAGGTAGCCCCGGGCCCGCTCGGTGCGCGGGTACGCCTCCAGGAGCCGCCAGAAGCGGGGCCCGTGTCCGGGCACGAGCAGATGCGCGAGCTCATGGACGAGGACGTAGTCGACGACGTATTCGGGCATGCCCTGCAGCCGGTGCGAGAGGCGGATGCTGCTCTCGGAGGGGGTGCACGAGCCCCAGCGGGTGTTCTGGTTGGTGACCCAGCGCACCGAGGCGGGCCGGGCGCGTCCGTCGAAGTACTGGGCCGACAGCCGTTCGGCGCGTTCGGCCAGTTCGGTGTCGCCGAGTACCCGCTTGCTCTCCTGGGCGGCCAGCTTGTCGAGCATGACGCTCACCCAGCGTTGCTCCTCCGCCTCGGACATCCGGGCAGGGATCAGCACAACGGTGCGGTCGCCCTCGCGGTACGCGGAGACCGTCCGGCGTCGTCGGGCGCTCCTTCGCACCTCGATCGCGCTCGCACCCGAGCCGCTGGGCGGCTGGCTCGACGTGCGTCGCTGTGGTGTTCCGGCGCGGTGCAGTGGGTCGGCGGACACGCCCCGACGTTACCCGCTGTGAGGGCTGGAAGTCCCGACTCCGGGACGGTTCGGTCCGGATCCCCCACCATGCGTTTGATTTGTACGACGAATACCCACCGCCTGTGGACAACTTTCGGCGGCGAATCACCGATCCGGGCATGCTGGCATTCGCCGACGGAGCCACAACCGAGAACCGAAAAGTCTCCGGGCGGCGGACGGGGATGTTCCACGAGGGCTACGGGGGCCTGTCATGCAGTCTTCACAAGATCCGCCAGTTACGGCGATCCCGCTGGTTCCACTGGTGAAACCCGCGCTGCGGCGCGGCTGGCGCGACCTGAACACCGTGCAGTTCGGGATGACTCCGGCGCACGCGATGACGCTGGGTCCGATGGACACGGCCACGGGCAGTTTCCTCGACCTGCTCAACGGCACCCGCGGTCCGGGGCTGCTGCGCGAGGAGGGGCGGCGCATGGATCTGCCCGACGGCCATGTCGACCGGCTCCTGGAGCGGCTGGCGCGGGCCGGGCTGCTCGACGACGCGCGGGGCGGCGGCCAGGCCGGTGACACCCTGCGAAGGAAGAAGCGGGTCCTCGACCGGCTCCGCCCCGATCTGGCCTCGCTGTCCCTGACGACGTCCGAACCGGGCGAGGGGATCGAGCTGCTGGCCGCCCGTCGCTCGCTGCGCGTACAGGTCAGGGGCGCGGGCCGGGTGGGCTCGGTGCTGGCCTCGCTGCTGGCGGGCGCCGGCGTCGGCGAGGTCGATGTGCGCGACGTCGGCGAGGTCGAGCCGTGGGACGTCGCGCCGGGCGGGCTGCCCGCCGAAGCGATCGGCAAGCGCAGGGACGAGGCCGCCCGGCGCGCGGCACGCCGGTCCGCGCCGGACCGCTCTCCACGCCGGCCGGCCTCCGGGGACGGCGAGCCCGGGTTCTCCCTGGTGATCCTCGCCCCGAGGGACGACGTCGCGGTGCACGCCCCACCACCCGCCGACTCCCTCGTCGACTCCGGTACGCCCCATCTGTACGCCGGTGTCGTGGAGGCGACGGGTGTCGTCGGCCCTCTCGTCCTGCCCGGGGTGACGAGTTGCGCGGGCTGTCTGCACGAGGGGCGCGCGGACCGGGACCCGGTGTGGCCCCGGCTGGTCGCGCAGTGGCGGTCGGGTTCGGGGCGGTCGCGCCAGGTGCGTCCGTGCGACCTGGCGCTGGCCACTACGGTGGCGGGGTTGGCGGCCGCGCACGCCCTCTCCTTCCTCGACGGCCGGACCCCGTCGAGTGCCGGCGCCCGCTGGGAGGTCTCCCTCCCCGCCCTGAACTGGCATGCTCGGCCGGTCTGGGCGCATCCCGCGTGCCGGTGCGGAGCCGCGGAGAAAGGTAAGGAGGAACACACCGTCAAGGACGGGGAGTCGCACGAGACAATGGCGGAGCAAGGGCCGTCGAAGGAATTGCGCCGTGAGGCGGATGCGGCACGGCCTGCTGGGACCTGGAGGGCGCATGTCTGATCTTCCCCGCAAGGCGGTCACCCGTACCGCCAAGCTCGCCGCGCTCCCGCTCGGCTTCGCAGGCCGGGCAACCTGGGGGCTCGGCAAGAGAATCGTCGGGGAGTCCGCGGAGATCGTCGGCCGTGAGCTGCAACAGCGCACGGCGGAGCAGCTGTTCAAGGTGCTCGGCGAGCTCAAGGGCGGTGCGATGAAGTTCGGCCAGGCCCTGTCCGTCTTCGAGTCGGCGCTGCCCGAGGAGGTCGCCGGTCCCTATCGGGCCGCGCTGACCAAGCTCCAGGAGGCGGCGCCGCCGATGCCGACGCGCACGGTGCACCGGGTGCTGGAGGAGCGGCTCGGGGAGGACTGGCAGGAACTGTTCGTGGAGTTCGAGGACAAGCCCTCCGCCGCGGCGTCGATCGGCCAGGTGCACCATGCCGTGTGGCACGACGGCCGCGAGGTGGCGGTCAAGGTGCAGTACCCGGGAGCCGGCGACGCCCTCCTGTCCGACCTGAACCAATTGAGCCGTTTCGCCCGACTTTTGGGCCCGC
The DNA here is from genome assembly GCF_045041015.1 of Streptomyces sp. NBC_00019. Lineage (NCBI taxonomy): Bacteria > Bacillati > Actinomycetota > Actinomycetes > Kitasatosporales > Streptomycetaceae > Streptomyces > Streptomyces sp. NBC_00019. The sequence continues at coordinate 6,940,449 of NZ_CP108302.1, read as the reverse complement.
TGATCCCCGGCATGGACATCAAGCCGCTCATCGCGGAACTGAGGGACCGGGTCTCCGAGGAACTGGACTACGGCCTGGAGGCCCAGGCCCAGCAGGCCCATGCCGACGAGTTCGCGGACGACCCGGACGTCGTGGTGCCGGCGGTGGTCCACCAGTGCGACCAGATCCTGATCACCGAGTGGATGGGCGGCGTCCCCCTGTCGGAGATCATCTCGGACGGCACCCAGGAACAGCGCGACCGCGCCGGCCAACTGCTGGCCCGCTTCCTCTTCTCCGGCCCGGCCCGCACCGGCCTGCTCCACGCCGACCCGCACCCCGGCAACTTCCGCCTCCTGCCCGGCGGTCCCGACGGCGAGGACGACTGGCGCCTGGGCGTCCTGGACTTCGGCACGGTCGACCGCCTCCCGGGCGGACTGCCCACCCCCATCGGCGACTCCCTGCGCATGACCCTCGACGGCGAGGCGGAGGCCGTCTACGAACTGCTGTGTCTGGAGGGCTTCGTCAAGGAGTCCATAGAGCTGGAACCCGACGCCGTGCTCGACTACCTCCGGCCGATCATCGAACCGGCCCTGCTCGACGAGTTCACCTTCACCCGCGGCTGGATGCGCAGCCAGGCGGCCCGCATCGCCGACATCCGCTCCCCCGCCTACCAACTGGGCAAGCAGCTCAACCTCCCCCCGGCATACCTCCTCATACACCGCGTCACCCTGAGCACGATCGGCGTCCTGTGCCAACTGGGCGCGACGGTACGGCTGCGGGAGGAACTGGAGGAGTGGCTGCCGGGGTTCGTGCTGGAGGAGGAGACCGAGGAGTCGGCTGCGGAGGCGTGAGCCGCTGGTGAACCGGGCGACGGCAAGGCGTCAGCGATGCCCTACCACCAAGCCGAGTCCAAGCGCCCCTCGATCGCCCTGAGGTTCTCCCTCGAGCAGGTGTCGCAGAAGTACTGGCGGACGCCGTTCTCCACGGAGCAGATCCAGGTGGGCCGCGGGCCGTCGGCGGTCGTGCCGCAGCGGGCGCACACGAGAGGCTGGGGCTCCGTGGCGGAGCCGCTGTCTTCGCTGCCCCCGGGAAGACTCGTCACGCGGCGACGATATCGCCGCGGCCGGCGGATCGGCGGGCACAACGCACCGCGGGGGCCGGTCCGTGCGAACGGACCGGCCCCCGCAGGGAGCTTTCGCCTCCCGGAGTCCGGAAGGCCATCGCTTCAGGTGTTGTCGCTTACTGCATGACCGCGATGGCCAGCGCACGGCGGGCGCGCATCGAGGCGCGCTCGGCCCGGCGCTGCATGCGGCGCGCGGCCGCCAGGCTCACGGCCCGGCGTTCCTGCTGCGCCTCGTGCAGTCGCTCGTGCATATGCGCACGAGCCAGGGCTTCTGGTTGAAGTTGCATCTCTCGGGTCCTGCTCTGGCGCAAGTCGCTCGCACCAACGGTGGTGAAGTCTGGAATCGCGGAGCCCGCGGGCTCGGTGGTGGACGGCTTCATCGGGGCCTGCTTCTTGGGGTCGAGCGTGAGGGGGCGGTCGATCGTTCCTGCGATGGTGTTCATGCCATGACCGGGTTCTTGCGCGGGCGACCACGCGGCCGCTTCCGGGCGACGACGACACCCTGGACGAACAGCTCGCCACCCCAGACGCCCCAGGGCTCACGCCGCTCCTTGGCGCCGGCGAGGCAGGCCTCCATCAGCGGGCAGGTGCGGCAGAGGGACTTGGCGTACTCGACGTCGGCCGGCGACTCGGCGAAGAAGACCTCCGGGTCGTACGAACGGCAGGGGACGGGTACGCCGAGGCTCTCGATGGCGTCGTCGAGCGCGGTGAGCGCAGTGAGCGGGATCAAGGTGGAGTCCTCCGTGAGGCCGGGCGGGGGGATCGTTTCGGAAGGCGGTACGGACGGGGCGTGCGCTTCGAGTTGCACGGTTCGTCTTCCTCGTCTGGTCGGTCCGGCCCTGTTGGACCGGTGGTCGGCTGGGTACCGGGTTCTTTTCTTGTCCCGAGGCCCCTTCGCTCCGTCATCCCCGTTCGAGGACAAACAGAAGGGCCGCGGATCCCGGGTGGGGTTCCGCGGCCCTGAAGGCGCCGGCCTGATCAATCAGGCTGGATCACTCCAGGGTTCTGGCCCACGGAAGGCCCACATCAGGTGGTGCTGCGTCGCCTGCTTCCGGCTTCCGGCACCGGCTGCCGTAAAGGCATAGGCATGCGCCTGACCCTCTACTGCTTCCAGTGCCTTCGTCGGTCGCTCATTGCGCTCACGAACGGGAAGACCGGCGCGAGACACGGAGGCTGCCGGGCCGGCGACACGAATGCCGGACAGACCGGTGCCCTGGTTCGAGACAGCGAGCATGCACAGGGAGGCGACGACCGAGCGATCGGTCATTTTCGCGGTGAAGCTGGCGTTGATGCTGGTCACTGGACTCGCCTCCTCTCGGCGTCTCGGGAGACCGGCGTGAACCGGTCCTGCGGGTATGTAAGTAGAGCACGGAATCGGGGCCTTCGAGAAGGCCTCCGTTCCCGTGGCTAAGAACCTATGGGGATTGCCGGGGCATGCGCAAACTATTTTTTCGACGAGTTCGGATCAGTTCCCCGCTTCTTCCGCCCCGGGCTCCTGGCCTGCGCAGATCGCCAGCACATCGGCTCCGAAACGGTTGAACTTGCGGACGCCGACCCCGGGGATCCGCGCGAGCTCACCCTCGTCGTCGGGGACGGCCTCGGCGATCGCCATCAGTGTCTTGTCGGTGAAGACGCAGAACGCGGGCTGTCCGCTCCGGCTCGCCTGCTCCGCCCGCCACTCGCGCAACCGCTCGTAGAGGCCCTCGTCCATGTCGGAGGGACAGTCCTCGCACCGCATCAGCTTCATCTCGCCGGCGTCGGTGAGAGTGCGCCCGCAGGCCCGGCAGCGGGCCGGGGTGCGCTGGGTCCGCCTGGGCACGGCACCGGCCGTACCGCTCGTGAAGCCGCGCTCCACGCCGCCGGGGCCACCGGCGGCGGCGCGCGCGGCGGCACCGGTCGAGCCGGGGCGCAGCCCGTCGAGGAAGCGGCTGGGGCGGCGATTGGGGCGTCCGCCGGGCGAGCGGGACAGCGCCCAGGAGACATGGAGGTGCTCCCGGGCACGGGTGACACCGACATAGAGGAGACGGCGCTCCTCCTCGATCTGCTCGTCGGTCTTTGCGTAGGTGATCGGCATCATGCCCTCGGCGACCCCGACCAGGAAGACGACGTCCCACTCCAGGCCCTTGGCCGAGTGGAGAGAGGCGAGGGTGACGCCCTGGACGGTCGGGGCGTGTTGGGCGCCCGCCCGCTCGTCCAGTTCCGCGACGAGGTCGGCGAGGGTGGCGCCGGATCTGGCCGCGGCGAAGTCCTGCGCCAGGTTCACCAGGGCGGCCAGCGACTCCCAGCGCTCTCTGACCGCGCCGGACCCTGCCGGGGGCTCAGTGGTCCAGCCCTCTCCGGAGAGCACGGCACGCACCTCGGAGGGCAGGTCGGGGGCATCGTCCAGGAGGGCGTCGTTGCCGCCGAAGCGGGAGGCGGCGCGCAGCGCGATGCCGGCCTTGCGCACCTCAGGTCGGTCGAAGAACCGTTCGGCGCCGCGCAGCTGATAGGGGACACCCGCGTCGGCGAGAGCCTGTTCGTACGTCTCGGACTGGGCGTTCGTACGGAAGAGGACGGCGATCTCGGCGGCCGGGACACCGGCGGCCATCAGTTCGCGGATGCGGCGGGCGGCGCCCTCGGCCTCGGCGGGCTCGTCGGTGTACTCGGTGTAGACGGGCTCGGGGCCGGGGGCGCGCTGCGAGATCAGCTCCAGGCGGTGATCGGCGGCGCGGCCGCTGGCCTGGGCGAGCAGGCCGTTGGCGAGATGGACGACCTGGGGGGTGGAGCGGTAGTCGCGGACCAGCTTGACGACGGTGGCACCGGGGTGGCGGGTGCGGAAGTCGAGAAGGTGGTCGGGAGTTGCTCCCGTGAACGAGTAGATCGTCTGGCTGGCGTCGCCGACCACGCAGAGGTTGTCCCGGTCGCCGAGCCACAGCTCCAGCAGGCGCTGCTGGAGGGGGCTGACGTCCTGGTACTCGTCGACGACGAAGTGCTGGTACTGGGCGCGGACCTGGTCGGCGATGTCGTGCCGGTCCTGGAGGACGGCCACCGTCAGCAGCAGGACGTCCTCGAAGTCGATGACGCCGCGCTCGCGCTTGAGGTCCTCGTAGGCGGCGTAGAGCTGGGCGACCTCGGCGGGGTTGCGGGGGACGTCCCGGCCCGCCTTCGCGGCCGCGAGGGCGTAGTCGCCGGGGACGGTCTGGGTGACCTTGGACCACTCGATCTCGGCGGTGACGTCCCGCAGCTCGCCCCGGTCGAGGCGGATACGGCAGGCGGCGGCCGCGTCGACGACGAGCTGGATCTTGCGGTCGACGAGCCGGGGCATGGAACCGCCGACCGCTTTCGGCCAGAAGTACTGGAGCTGGCGCAGGGCGGCCGAGTGGAAGGTGCGGGCCTGGACCCCGGCGGCACCGAGCTGGCGGAGCCGGCCGCGCATCTCACCGGCGGCGCGGTTGGTGAAGGTGACGGCCAGCACGCTGGAGGGCTGCAGGATGCCGGCGCGCACTCCGTAGGCGATGCGGTGGGTGATCGCCCGCGTCTTGCCCGTACCGGCGCCCGCCAGCACGCACACCGGCCCGTGCAGCGCCAAGGCCACTTCGCGCTGCTCGGGATCGAGCCCTTCGAGCACCGCGTCGGCCGTGTCCGGGACCTGCGGGAAAAGGGTGGAGTGCGTTGCTGCTGTCACACCGCCATGCTGCCAGGTCGGCGGGGACGGCTGTGCCGGTTGTCCACAGGCAGGGGCTCGCAGTCGTACTAATGCGGCAGGCGTCACCTGGCCGGGCAGCGCGGTCGGGAATGGCGCTCCGGTCGCATACGTTCCACCGTGTGGACCAACCTCGTCCCCGAGCCACCAGAGGAGCGCGCGAGACATGCAGGGCACTGTGACGATGTACAGCACCACGTGGTGCGGCTACTGCCAGCGGCTGAAGAAGCAGATGGACCGCGAGGGCATCGCGTACACCGAGATCAACATCGAGCAGGACCCGGCGTCCGCGGTGTTCGTCGAGAAGGCGAATGGCGGAAACCAGACGGTTCCGACGGTTCAGGTAGTTCCCTCCAGCGGTGGCACCGAGGTCGTGATGACGAACCCGAGCCTTGCCCAGGTGAAGCAGGCGCTCGGCGTCTGATCCCCGCGATACGCAACCCCCGATCGGCCTGGAGCTGATCGGGGTTTGCGCGCTCCGGGGACTTTCCCGTTTTGGAAAGCCGGGGATCTTGACCGTGCTGGCCGAAGGCCAGAAGCATCGAACGCGACAAGGACTGTCGACCTGAGGGGGAAGCCGTGGGCACACCGCTGCGGAAGCTGTCGGGAGACCCGGAGTGCAAGAACGGCACGTGCCCGACGCTGTGGGGTACGGATGATGGCAACGACTACGTGGTACAGGGTTACGTGATCACCGACCCTGAGCGGCTGGCACAGCTCGACCTTCCCGAGGGAGAGACGGCCGTCATGGTCCCGGCCGCCGTACTTGAGGAGTTCTTCCGTGCTCAGCGGTGAGGAGTTCGGCCGTCTCTTCGAGACCTTCGAGCGGACCGCGTTCCGGCTGGAGACGCTCGACGTGTATGACGTGGAGGAGGAGCGGGAGGAGATCGCTCGGTTCCTCGCGGGTGAGGACTTGGGCCCGGAGTGGAGCGACAACCCATGGGTGCGCTCGATGACCGACAAGGGCAAGAGCGTGTCCCGCGTTCATGTCCTGCGCTCCCCTCTGACTGACTACCTGCGTTACGAGCTGTCGGCTTACCCCGGCAACATCAAGGCCGGGGAGTCCATCGGGATCATCGATCTTGCCGAGCAGGAGGTGACCGGCCTGCCCGATCACGACTTCTGGCTCTTCGACGACCGTGACGTGTACCGCATGCACTACACCCCCGAGGGCAAGTTCATCGGCGGTGAACTCCTGTCTACCGACCGGCTGAGGGAGTACCAGGGTTACCGCGACCTGGCGCTCACCCACGCCGTGCCGTTCGCGGCCTACTGGGAGCGGCATCACTGACCACGGAGTCGATCGGGAGAGCCCTGCGGGCACTGCGGGAAGCATCGGGACTGACCGGTGACGCTGTAGCCCGCAGGGCTTCCATGTCCGCAGGGAAGCTCTCGAAGATCGAGAACGGCCGGACCCTGCCCACCGTTCAGGACGTCGACCTGATCCTGTCCGCGTTCGGCGTCTCGGACGCAGTGAAGGAACAGTTCCTCGCAACTGCCCGAGCCGAGGTCACCGAGGCCACAGCGTGGCGCCTGCTGCGCCGTATGGGCCCGTGGAAGCACCAGAACACCATCAAGGCCATCGAGGCCAACACAGCCGCTCTCAGGCTGTTTCAGGGGCAACTCATCCCCGGACTCCTCCAGACACCGGAGTACGCCACGGCGGTGTTCTCCCTGCCCCCAGCTTTGCCGGACGAGACCAGGGCTCGGACGGTGGCAGCGAGGATGGAGCGGCAGGCGACGCTCTACGAAGACGGCCGGTCGTTCTACTTCGTGATCTGTGAGCACGTCCTACGGTGGCTGATCTGTGAGCCAGTCGTGATGGCAGTACAACTTGATCGGCTCGTGTCCCTGTCCCGCCTTCCCAACGTGACCGTTGGGGTGGTGCCCCTGACTGGTCGGATGCCGGACTTCCCCATGACGTGCTTCAGCATCCACGATGACCGGCTTGTGATCGTCGAGACGTTCCACTCGGAGATCACGACACGGGACCCCAGGGACATACAGACGTACGTCGACACCTTCGAGCGGTTCGCCGACGTGGCGCTCTTCGGCGATGACATGCGCGCCCTGGTCGAGAGCATCCGAGACGAGTTCTTGCCTCAACAGGAAAGAACGTAGGGCCGCTTCGCTGGAGCCCCAAGGATGGATCGCGGCGAGATCCAGACGGGGAGGCCGTACAGGATGAGCACACCGAAGACGACGATGGCGGAGCCAGTGCACGTGACAGCTCCAGCCCGGGAGCCGGACCCCGTGGCAGGCTGCCGCGAGTGCCTCGGTATCGCGGTGACTCGAACCAACGCCCGATCGGTTGGGGACTACTCGAAGGCGTCAGATGCGAACGTCGTACTCCGTACGCACCTGCGGGAAGACCACGGGGCCGAGTGATGGTGCGCTCCGTCATGCGGTATGTGAAGCACAGGATCACGGAGCACCCGGACACTGACGTGACCTTCGAAGCGAAGTGCCTTCACTGCAAGTGGATGGCCACGCCCTCGACGGAGGGCGCGGCGGTCGACGTGGAGTGCATGAGCCACACAGGCCGGAGCGGGCACAGGGGCTTCCGACGGATCTGCACATCGTTCGCGATGGTGGTCCGGGAAGAGTGAGGGACAGGCCCCCGGCGCGCTGAGGGACGGCGAGCATCACGACCGAGGTGCGCCGGAGGGGGGAGCGGTTCGAGCGACCTGCACCCCCTGTGCCTGCCTCTGTCGACTCCCCCAGTGGTCGGCAAGGGAAGGCATCGTTACGCCTGTCAGACGGCGTCAGACACGTATGACAGCGACCCCCGGCGTGAGCCGAGGGCACTGCCGGAAGGCGCTGTGCGCCTGTCTCAGGCGCTCTCTCCAAGGTGGCGGTAGAGGGTGGCTCGGGAGATCCCGAGAGCCTTGGCGATGGCGCTCACGCTCTCGCCCTTCGCCTTCCTGGCGCGGGCCACGGTGAGCGCGTCCTCATCGACCACGGTCGGCCGTCCGCCAGTACGCCCCTGTGCCTTTGCTGCGTCCAGTCCTGCGCGGGTGCGCTCCTTGATGAGGCTGCGCTCGAACTCCGCCATGGCTCCGACCACCTGAAGCATGAGACGGCCATCGGCCGTACCAGGGTCGATGTTGGCCAGTGCACCCGTGAGCACCTTGAACCCGATGCCGCGCTCTCGAAGGGTGTCGACCATGGTCACCAGGTCGATGAGGGAACGGGCGAAGCGGTCAAGCTTCCACACGCACAGGGTGTCCCCGGGGCGGGCGTAGTCGAGCGCTGCCCGCAGCTCTGCCCGGTCGGTGTTCTTGCCCGATGCCTTGTCCTCGAAGATCCGGGCGCAGCCTGTGGCCGTCAGTGCGTCGCGCTGCAACTGCGCTTCCTGGTCATCGGTGGAGACGCGGGCGTAACCGATGAGATGACCAGTGATCGTGTTCGTCGTCATGATCGGGACTGTCTCAGAACTCGTCTCAATACGTCAAGCCTGAGACGGAAGTTTCGAGACGGGTTTTGAACAGGGCCGCGCCCCCTCCTGGGGCGCTTGCCGTCTCGTCTCACAAACCTTGGTTTTCGAGACGCTGTACTGCGTTGCGATGGTGGATCCTTGAAGCATGGACATCGAACTCCTTGTCGTACCGGACTGCCCCAACGAGGGACCGGCCGCTGCACTGCTGCGGCAAGCGCTTGACGATCTCGACTTGCACGACGTCTCACCTGTCACGCGGGTGATCGATGACCAACGAGAAGCGGAAAGGGTCGGCTTCACTGGCTCCCCGACGTTCTTGCTCGATGGCCGTGACCCCTTCGCCGATCCCGGTAGCGCGCCCGGCCTGACGTGCCGGATGTATCGCACCCCGGATGGACTCGCAGGTGCGCCCACCCTTGGGCAGTTGCGCCAAGTACTCGAACGTTCCCAGCTACCGCGTAGGCAAGAGGGTGGGGTATGACCCCCTGAAAGGGCCTTGCTCGACCGCCGTGTCTTGGCGGCCCAAATCCTGCCACGGTTCTGGGGTCCGCCTGAGAGGCGCCTCACATGCGATGACCTGCGCTTTTGTTCCTGGAGACCTGTAGATTTCGGAGTCCTTGTTGAGTCTTCGGAGAAGGGAAGCCCGCGATACAGGAGCACGTATGGCGTCGTGCGCTGGTGCGCTCGAACATGAAGCACGCAGAGAAGCTGGTCGGCGTCGCCATGGCGTTGTACGCGGACTACGAGACAGGCGAGAACGTGTGCCCGTCGAACGGGACGATCGCCAAGGAACTCGGCTACGGCGGGAAGGCCCCGGAGCAGACGGTCAACAAGATCGTGGGCAGGCTGCGTAAGGCTGGCTGGCTCACGAAGACCGGCAAGGTGCCGGATGGTCCAGTGATCTACCGACTCACCTTGCCGAAGCAGGGGGGTATGGCTGAGGAGCCATACAACCTACATACCTTCAAGAGCGACGGCGGCAGGAGTGAGGAGCCAGCGGCGAAGAGCAAGCCGGTAGGCGAAGAGCGGCCCCCCGTAGGGGGCCGACAGGGCGAAGACGAAGGGCGCAAGCAGCCGGCGAAGGTGGGCCGCGTGAGCGGCCCCCAGCAGGAAGACGAAGGGGCTGGCTCCCTTGGGGGGCCTTCGGCCCCCACCTTGTCCTTCGTAGATCTTGGCAAGGCCAGGCAAGAGGAACAGCGTCGACGCTGGTTCGGAGACGCGTACGCAGCTCCCTCGCCGGTGGACTTCGACTACGACGGCTTGACCGACCGGCTTCAAGAAGCAGGGCACGAGCCGCCGCCCTTCTGATCGCAAGACAGAAGGCCCCCAGGTCGGGGGCCTTCCTCGGTTACTCAGCCTGCATCAGGCAGAGGGAACCATCTCGGTTCCCTCTGCTCCCTTGGCTTCCTCCTCGGCCTTCGCCCGCTGCGCTTCCCGTTCCGCTTCGAAGTCCTCCCAGCGGCTGACGATCTCCCACTCCACACACGTAAGCGCCTTCGGCTTCTCGTACGGCTTGCCCGGCAACGAGATCGGCGTGATCGGTGAGAGCACCTGAGAAGACTTGGAGGGCACATCCCAGTACGTGATGCCCTGCTGCTTGATGTTCTCGATCAGGTCGCCGGGATCGATGGCCAGGACGTCATGTCCGAAGTACGCCTTGACCTTGTGCTTCTTCAGCCACTCGCGCCGTTCGTCGACGCTCGACCGCTCCCACCACTCCGCGTAGCCCTCGCCCGTACCCGTCCATACGGTCACCGGCTTCGGCCCCTCCTGGCTCGTGACCTTCTCCCGGTCCTGGGCAAGGCTGGCGACTTGCGAGGCGTACGCGACGGCGCTGAGCTCATCCTGCTGGAGTTCCTTCAGGAGCTGGTTCATCTTGCCGTCGATCACGGCGAGCTTCGCCGCACGGCTGTCGTCGATGGTCGTCTTCGACTCCATCCGTTCCAAGTGGCCGATCTCGCCCAACAGGGTCGACTCCAGCCAGAGGTAGAGGTCTTCGGCCCAGAACCTCTGCTTCGGGCATGCCTGGATGCCCTTGCTCTTGTTGCCGTGACAGCGGTACCGCTCGCGCTTGCCCTTGGCCGGGTCGCCCTTCACGAAGTAAAGGGCGCTTCCGCACAACAGGCAGAACGTCACGCCCACCGTCGGCGACGTAGAGCCCTTCTGCTTCTTGTACTTGACCGAGGCGACGGCTTCCGACAGCTTCGTCCACTCCTCCTCGTTCAGTACCGGCTCAGAGCGCGTGACGGGTGTGCCGTCGTCGTTACGGACAACGGCACCATTGGCACGTACGTACTCCCCGAGCAGAGAGCGGCTGGTCAGTACGGCTTGCGCTGTGGTCGGCGTCCACCTGGCTCCCCGAGGCTTCGGGTCCGCCAGTCGAGTTGTGCTCTCGCCTGCCGCCGCGCGGATACGAGCGATGTCCTGAGCCGTGGGTACGCCTTGCTCGTTCAGCCAGTCGGCAACGGCCGAGAAGCTCGGCTTCTCGATGAAGCGCCGGATCATCTCGATCAGCGTCGGGCCGTACTCGGGGTCGAGTTCCAGGGTGAAGCCTCCGTCGCCCTTCACCGCTCTGCGTCCGAACGGGACAAGGCCACCCGGCCAGCGGCCGGTCTTCCGCATGGTCTCCCGGGAAGCCTTGTTACGGGCCTTGATGGCGTCCAGTTCGGCCTCTGCGACCACAGCCAGGATCTTGGCGATCGTCTTGCCCCACGGCTTCGAGAGGTCGAATCCCTCCTCACAGGAGATGAGGCCCTTACCGTTCGCCTCGCACCATTCGATGATGTCCGAGAGGTGGCGGACCGACCGCGCGATGCGGTCGATCTTCAGGATGATGATGTGGTCGAACTGGTGCTTCTTGTTGTTGAGCCAGTCGCCCAGGGATGGGCGTACCCACGGCGAGATGGACGCCGACACGTCGATGTCGACGGCGAAGTCGACCAACTCCATTTCCTCCGCGTCCGCACGCTTGCTGATGCGGGTGCGTTGCGTCTCCTCCCCCGTCTGGTTCTCGTTGCCGACGGACAGACGGACCACGCCAAGAGCCCTGGGCTTCTCGCTCACGCTCTTCCCTCCCCCACAAGGGGCGGCCCTCCCTGGCCGCCCTCACGTAGCGGGAAGTCTACAGACCGTGCCGACCGTGCTGTTCGCCCGGCGGTTCGACGCTGACGAACCCGTCGCTGGCCCAGGTGAAGCAGAAGATCGCCGCGTAAGCGACCTACGTACACGCAAGTGGGGCGGCTCCCGACCGGGAGCCGCCCCACTGCGTTGTCAGACGCCGCGCGTCGGCAGCGGCTTTCCGTACCAGAGCTCGATCAGGCGGGCCGCGATCGAGATGCCGTAGGGCGGCAGGACCTCGCCGGAGTCGAAGGCGGCGCCCAGTTCGTCGCGGGAGAACCAGCGGGCCTCGCCGATCTCGTCGCCGTCGACGTTGATCTCGATGGAGGTGGCGCGGGCCAGGAAGCCGAGCATGAGGCTGGACGGGAACGGCCAGGGCTGGCTGGCGATGTACTCGACCTGACCGACGCTGATGCCGGCCTCCTCGAAGACCTCGCGGCGCACGGCCTGCTCGATGGACTCGCCGGGCTCGACGAAGCCGGCCAGCGTCGAGAAGCGGCCCTCGGGCCAGTGGACCTGGCGGCCCAGCAGGATGCGGTCGTCCTCGTCGGTGACGGCCATGATCACGGCGGGGTCGGTGCGCGGGTAGTGCTCGGCGCCACAGGCCTGGCAGCGGCGGATGTGGCCGGCCGCGGCGATGACCGTGCGCTCGCCGCAGCGGGAGCAGAAGCGGTGGGTGCGCTGCCAGTTCTCCAGACCGACCGCGTGCACCATCAGGCCCGCCTCGCGCGGCGACAGCAGCAGGCCCGCCTCGCGCAGGCCCGCCGGGCGCGCGGACTGGTCGATGCGGCCGGGCAGGGCGTCCTTCTGGAGGGCGAAGTAGCTGACGCCCTCCTCGTCGATGCCGAGGAAGTAGCGGTGTGCCTCGGTGAGCGGAGCCTCGAAGGCGGGCGTCATGAGGAGTTCGGTACGGCCGTCGGCCGTCTCGTCGACGAGGACCTGACCGCCGGACACCACGAAGCAGCGGGTCGTGGGGTGGCTCCACGCCGCCGCGAGCCAGGCCTCGTCGAGCCGGTGGTGGGCGGCCCGGTCGATGCCGCTGGGGGCGGTGAGCGAGATGGGTCGATCGGCGGTGTGGTCGGTCCAGGTGGTCACGGGTACTTCCAACTCCCCCGGTGGAACGGATTTTTTCGGCGGGCGGTGCGGCGGGACGTACGGCGGGAGGCGACCGCGTCCGGTGTTCGGCGGTACGGGACAGCTCTTCCAGTCTGCCCCGCGCTCCATGCCGATCCGGACACCTCGGGATGATCAGGGCGCATGCCGCCAGTGCTCAGCGAGGTCTCCCCACAGGTACGCGGTGGTCTCGACGCCCTTGAGGAGCAGGTCGAGCTCGACCTTCTCGTTCGGCGCGTGCCAGGCGTCGGAGGGGACGGAGATACCAAGGAAGAGCACGGGGGCGCCGAGAACTTCCTGGAGGTCGGCGGCCGGCCCGGAGCCGCCCTCGCGGGTGAAGCGGACGGGCTTCTCGAAGGCGCGGCCCATGGCGCGGACGACGGACTGCAGGGCCGGGTGGTCCAGCGGGGTCAGACACGGGCGCGTGGCCGCGCCGAACGTGATCTCGCAGCGGATCCCGGCGGGCACCTGCTCGGCCACCCACGCGCGGACGGCCTTCTCGATGTGATCGGGGTCCTGTCCGGCGACGAGGCGGAAGGACAGCTTCACCATCGCTGAGGACGGGATGATCGTCTTGTTGCCTGGGCCCTGGTAGCCGCCGCCGATGCCGTTGACCTCGGCGGTGGGGCGGGCCCAGATGCGCTCCAGGGTGGTGTGGCCGGCCTCGCCCCGAGTGGCGTACGACTTGGCCGTGTGCAGCCATTGCTGCTCGTCGAAGGGCAGCTCGGCGAAGAGTTCGCGCTCGCGGTCGGTCAGTTCGACGATGCCGTCGTAGAAGCCGGGGACGGCCACGCGTGCGTCCTCGTCGTGCAGGGCGGCGACCAGGCGGGCGGCGGCGGTCGCCGGGTTGGGCACGGCGCCGCCGAAGGAACCGGAGTGGATGTCCTGGTCGGGGCCGTGGAGCCGGATCTCGCACTCGGCGAGACCGCGCATGCCGGTGCAGACGGTCGGGGTGTCCTCGGCCCACATGCCGGTGTCGGAGACGATCACGGCGTCGGCGGCGAGCCGCTCCGCGCGCTCCTCGACAAGGGCACGGAAGTGCGGCGAGCCGGACTCCTCCTCGCCCTCGATCAGCAGCTTGAGGTTCACGGCGGGCGTGCTGCGGCCGGTCGCGGCGAGGTGGGCGCGGACGCCGAGTGTGTGGAAGAACACCTGGCCCTTGTCGTCGGCCGCCCCGCGCGCGTAGAGCCGGTTCTCGCGGACGACGGGTTCGAAGGGCTCGCTGTCCCAGCCGTCCTCCAGGGCTGCGGGCTGCACGTCGTGGTGGCCGTAGACGAGGACCGTGGGCGCACCGGGGACGTCGGAGGGCCACTCCGCGAAGACGGCGGGGGCGCCAGGTGTCTCCCAGACCTCGGTGGTCGGGAAGCCGGTCTCCTGGAGTCTGGCGGCGAGCCAGTCGGCGCTGCGGCGTACGTCGGGCGCGTGGTCGGGCTGGGCCGACACGGAGGGGATGCGCAGCCACTCGGCGAGGTCGCCGAGGAAGGCGGTGCGGTGCTGCTCGATGTACGTACGGACGGCGCTGACGGCACTGTCAACGGGGTGGCTCATGGTCACGAGCCTATCGGCCCGCACCGACATCCTCGGTGGGCGGTTCCTCACAGTTTGCTTGCGCGGAAGGGTCCTCCAGCAGCAGCCGCTCCAGCGCGCTCCGGTCCGCGAGGTCGTCCGGCCGGTCGATCTCCCCGCTGCGGACGTACAGGAAGGCGGCCGTGACCGACTCCAGAGGCACCCCCTGCTGCTCGGCCCAGGCGAGCCGGTACAGGGCGAGCTGAAGCGGGTCGGCGGTGCGGTCGCGGTTGGTCTTCCAGTCGACGATCTCGTACGTCGCCGTCTCGCCGTCGCCCTCCTTGTAGACCGCGTCGATACGGCCCCGCACCACGCGACCGGCGATGGCCAGCTGGAAGGGGGCCTCCACCCGGTGGGGCGTGCGGTGGGCGTACTCGGTGCGCTCGAAGGCGTCCTTGAGGGCTTCAAGATCACGTTCGTCGACGATCTCGGCGTCGCCGCCGGGCAGCTCCTCCGGCTCGAGCATGGGCAGCGTCAGCGCCTCGAAGCGAGCCTCCACCCATGCGTGGAAACGGGTGCCTCGGCGTGCGGCGGGTTGTGGGGGGCGCGGCATGGGGCGCGCGAGTTCCTGCGCGAAACCGTCCGGGTCGGCTGCCAGGCGCAGCAGCTGGGAAGCGGTGAGCGAGGCGGGCAGGGGTACGTCGGTGACGGCCTCCCGCGCGCGGAGGAGCTCACCGGTGAGGGCGTCGAGGTCGCGGTCCCAGGAGGCGAGGGTGCGGGCCTCCTCCGGGGTGAGGCGGGGGCGGGCGGGCCCGCTGTCCGGATCGGGGTCCGTCGGGTGGGCACGCGCGTGCGCGGTCGCGCCGGTGTCCGGTGCCGTCGCCTGGTGCGGGACTGTCGGGCGGTCCGCCGTCCATGTGTCCCAGTCGGCCGAGTCGCCGGGGTCGCCGGAGTCGTGGGGGAAGACCTCGTCCTCGTAGGGAGGCTCGTCGTCCTCCGGTGGCGGCCAGTCCGGGTCGCTGTACGTCTCCGGGTCGTGCTCGGCGGGGTGGCCGTCCGCGTGGGTGGCGAGGCGCTCCAGGTGGGCCAGGACCGTCTCGGCGGCGGCGCGACGGCGGGTCAGGGCCGTGTCGTCGAGGGGCAGGGGCCAGACCTGGTCGACGGTGGCCGCGTGGAGGGCCGGGTTCTCCTCGTCCTCGGCGGGCTCGTCCGCCCACGCCTCGATCTCGCCGTGGCCGGCCTCGCAGTGCTCGTACAGGGCCTGGAGGAAGTCGGACGGGCCGCGGGGCTTCTTCTGGGCGGGCCCCCACCAGTGGCCGGAGCCGAGGAGGAGGGAACGGGGGCGGGTGAAGGTGACGTAGCCGAGACGGAGTTCCTCGGTGTGCTGGTGCTCCTTCATGGCCTCCTGGAAGGCCTTCAGACCGCGGGAGTCCCACGCCTCCACGTCGGGCAGGGTGTCGGCGTCGCCGCGCAGGTCGTGCGGCAGCACCTTGCCCTGGGCAGTCCACTTCTCCCGGCCCTGGGTGCTGGGGAAGGTGCCGGTGACCAGGCCGGGCACGGCGACGACGTCCCACTCCAGGCCCTTGGACTTGTGCGCGGTGAGCACCTTGACCGTGTTCTCCCCGCCGGGCAGGGCGTTGTCGAGGCCCTTCTCGTACTGGGCGGCGGTGCGCAGGAAGCCGAGGAAGGCCAGCAGGGTCGCCTCGCCGTCTCCCGCGGCGAACGAGGCGGCGATGTCCAGGAAGTTGGACAGGGTCTCTCGGCGGCGGGCTGCCAGGGCGTGCGGGGACGCCGACAGTTCCACCTCCAGGCCGGTGACGGCGAGGACTCGGTGCAGGACGTCCATGAGCGGGTCGGCCAGGGAGCGGCGCAGGTCGCGCAGTTCGGTGGCCAGGCGTGCGAACCTCACGCGCGCGTCCGGTGAGAAGGGCAGCCCGTCGTCGTCCCCGTCGCCGTCGAACGGTGTCTCCAGGAACGTGTCCAGGGCGTCCGCGAGCGATATCACCTCGGACGGGTCGACCCCCTCGACGGCCTCGGCGAGCCGGCGGTCCGGGTCGTCTTCGCCGTCCACGCGTGCGTGGGACACGAGACGCCGGGCGCGGCGCCCCAGGAGGGCGAGGTCGCGCGGCCCGATGCGCCAGCGGGGGCCGCTCAGCAGACGGACCAGGGAGGCGTTGGCTCCGGGGTCCTGGAGGACCTCGCAGACGGCGACAAGGTCGGCGACCTCGGGCAGGTGCAGCAGGCCGGAGAGGCCGACCACCTCGACCGGGATGTCCCGGGCGACCAACGCGCCCTGGATCTCGGCGAAGTCGGTCGCCGTGCGGCACAGGACGGCGATCTCGCCGGGCGCCTTGCCCGTGTTCACCAGGTGCGCGATCGAGTCGGCGATCCAGTCGATCTCCTCGGCGTGGGTGCGCAGCAGGGCGCAGCGCACCACGCCGTCGCGTTCGGCGCCGGGGGCCGGGCGGAGAGCCTCCACGCCCGCGTGCATGGCGCGCAGGGGCTCGGCGAGGCCGTTGGCGAGGTCGAGGAGGCGGCCGCCGCTGCGGCGGTTCTCGCTGAGCGACTGGCGGGCGGCCAGGTGGCCGTCGACGTGGGCGAAGTGCTCGGGGAAGTCGTCGAGGTTGGCGACGGAGGCGCCGCGCCAGCCGTAGATCGCCTGGCAGGGGTCGCCGACCGCGGTCACCGGGTGGCCGGTGCCGGCACCGAAGAGACCCGCCAGGAGGACGCGCTGGGCGACGGAGGTGTCCTGGTACTCGTCGAGCAGCACCACCCGGAACTCGTCGCGCAGGATGCGCCCCACCTCGGCGATCTGGGCGAGCTCGGCGGACATGGCGATCTGGTCACCGAAGTCGAGCAGGTCGCGCTCGCGCTTGGCCGCGCGGTAGCGGACCACCAGCTCGGCCAGTTCACGGCGTGCGGCGGCCGCCTCGGGGACCTTGCGCAGGTCGGCGTTGGTGAGTTTGGCGCTCCCGAGGGAGAGCAGCAGCTCGGCGTCGTACGCGCGCAGCGCTTCCGGCCGTACGAGGTGTTCGGCGAGCTCGGCGTCGAGGGTGAGGAGGTCGCCGACCAGGTCCGGGAAGGAGCGGGTCAGGGCCGGGTAGGGGCCCGGGGCTTCGCGCAGCACGCGCGCGGCGAGCTGGTAGCGGGTGGCGTCGGCGAGGAGCCGGGAGGTCGGCTCCAGCCCGATGCGCAGACCGTGGTCGGTCAGCAGGCGGCCCGCGAAGGCGTGGTACGTCGAGATCACGGGCTCGCCGGGCGGGTTGTCCGGGTCGATGACGTCGGGGTCGGTGACGCCCGCCTTGATGAGCGCCTTGCGGACGCGTTCGGCGAGTTCGCCGGCGGCCTTGTTGGTGAAGGTGAGGCCGAGGACCTGCTCGGGGGCGACCTGGCCGGTGGCGACCAGCCAGACCACGCGGGCCGCCATCACTGTGGTCTTGCCCGACCCGGCACCGGCCACGATCACCTGCGGTGCGGGCGGCGCGATGATGCAGGCCGTCTGCTCCGGGGTGAACGGGATACCGAGGAGCTCCTTGAGCTGATCGGGATCGGTGATGCGGGCGGCCATGTCGGAGAGGCTAGCGGCGCCCACTGACAGTCGAGGACGAATCGCCCTCCGGAACACATCCGGGCCGGAAGAAGCACAGGTCAGCACGGGTGGTGCAACCGATCACACCAGTACGGTCACTCGACCACGTGACGTCCTTCGGGGCGAGCGCTGCACGACGCCCGGAACGCACAGTGCGTGCAGTGCTGCCCTGCGCTCGGCGTGAACCGCTCGTCGAGGACCTTGCCGGCGGCCGTGGCGAGCAGATCGCCGACCCACTCCCCTTCGAGAGGCTCCTGTGCCTGCACCTTGGGCAGCGTCTCGCCACCGTCCCGCTTGGCGGCGCCCTGACGCAGCTGGACGAGTTCCGCGCCGCCCGGCTCCGGACGGACCCCGTCGAAGGCCTCGTCGACGGCACCCTCCCGGACGGCCAGCTGGTAGACGGCGAGCTGTGGGTGGTGTTCCACCTCCGCCTTGCTCACCGTCTGCTTGCCGGTCTTGAAATCGACGACGTAGGCGCGCCCCTCGCCGTCCGCCTCGACGCGGTCCATCTGGCCCCGGATGCGCACCTCGTAGTCGCCCGCTCCGAGGGTGACGTCGAAGTCGTGCTCGCTGGCGACCGGTGTGCGTCCGGTGCGGTCCATGACGTGCCACTGGAGGAAGCGTTCGAGCGCCACGCGCGCGTTCTCCTTCTCCTGCGCCGACTTCCAGGGCGCGTCGAAGGCGAGCGCGTTCCACACGGAGTCGAGGCGCTCCATGAGGACGGCGAGGTCGGCCGGGGTGTGTCCGGAGGCGACCTCGTCGGCGAGGACGTGCACGACGTTGCCGAAGCCCTGGGCGACCGTGGCGGGCGCGTCGGCCTTCACCTCGCGGCCCAGGAACCACTGCAGGGCGCAGGTGTTGGCGAGCTGGTCGAGGGCGCTGCCGGAGAGCACGACGGGCTGGTCCCGGTCGCGCAGCGGCACCTTGGACTCGGTCGGCTCGAACATGCCCCACCAGCGGTAGGGGTGGGCGGACGGGACGAGCGGACGGCCGTCCTCGTCGGCGAGCGCGGCGAGCCGGGCCAGCCTGCGGGCGGCGGCCTCCCTGAGAGTGTCCGAAACACGCGGGTCGACGGTGGTCGCACGGAGTTCGGCGACGAGCGCGGCGACGGACAGGGGGCGGCGCGGGCGGCCGGTGACGTCCTTGGGTTCGACGCCGAGTTCGGTGAGGAAGCGGGAGGGCTGGTCGCCGTCGTCCGCAGGGGCCTTGACCGCCGTGACGACCAGACGTTCACGCGCGCGTGTGGCGGCGACGTAGAACAGACGGCGCTCCTCCGCCAGCAGCGCGCCCGGGGTGAGCGGTTCGGCGAGTCCGTCGCGGCCGATCCGGTCGGCCTCCAGCAGGGAGCCGCGGCGGCGCAGGTCGGGCCACAGGCCCTCCTGGACGCCCGCGACGACGACCAGGCGCCACTCCAGGCCCTTGGAGCGGTGCGCGGTCATCAGGCGGACGGCGTCAGGACGTACGGCACGTCGTGTGAGGGTGTCGGCGGCGATGTCCTCGGCGTCGATCTCCTCCAGGAAGTTGAGGGCGCCCCGGCCGCCGGTGCGCTCCTCCGCGCGGGTCGCGGTCGCGAACAGCGCGCACACGGCGTCCAGGTCACGGTCGGCGTTGCGGCCGGCCGCACCGCCGCGCCGGGCGGCACGCTCCAGGCGCGTGGGCCACGGTGTTCCCTCCCACAGGTCCCAGAGCGCCGCCTCGGCGCTGCCGCCGCCCGCGAGTCGCTCACGGGCCTTGCGCAGCAGTGCGCCCAGCCGCTGGGCGCCGCGCGCGTACGCGGGGTCGTGCACGGCAAGCCGCTCCGGCTCGGCGAGCGCCCGCGCGAGCAGCTCGTCCGAGGGCGGTGGCAGCGGGTTGCCGGCCGCCCGCTCCTCGTCGCGCAGGGCCCGCCCGAGGCGGCGCAGGTCGGCGGCGTCCATGCCGGCGAGGGGGGAGGCGAGGAGGGTGAGGGCGGTCTCGGTGTCGAGCCAGCAGGGGGTCTGCTCTTCGACAGGTGCCTCTTCGACAGGTGCCTCTTCGGTGGAGGCCTGCTCAGCGGACACCTCCCCGGTAGAGGTCTCCCCCGGAGGAGCCTCCTCGTCGGGGCGCGCCGAGGCCTCCGCCGTGGCCACCGCCCGCAACGCCGTCAGCAGCGGCGCCACCGCCGGTTCGTGCCGCAGTGGCAGATCGTCGCCGTCGATGTCGAGGGGTACCCCGGCCGACGTCAGGGCTCGACGGACCGTCGGGATGGTGCGTGACCCCGCGCGCACCAGTACGGCCATCTCGCCCCACGGGACGCCGTCCTCCAGGTGCGCCCGCCGCAGGATGTCGGCGATGTTGTCCAGTTCCGTGCCGGGCGTCGGGTACGTGAAGACCTCGACGCGGCCGCCCTCCCGGACCGGGGCGAGCTCGCGGTGGGCGCGTGCCTTCGCCGCCGGGAGCCGGGTCAGCGGCATCCGCTGGGTCAGCAGCCGGGTCGCGCTCAGCAGGGCGTCACCGGAGCGGCGGGAGGTGCGCAGGACCTCGACGGGCGCCGGGCGGCCGTCCGCGCGCGGGAAGGCCTGCGGGAAGTCCAGGATGCCGTTCACGTCGGCGCCCCGGAACGCGTAGATCGACTGGTCGGGGTCGCCGAAGGCGACGAGGTTGCGGCCGCCGCCGGCGAGGGCGTGCAGCAGCCGTACCTGGGCCGGGTCCGTGTCCTGGTACTCGTCCACGAACACGGCGTCGTACTGCGTGGCGAGCCGCCCGGCGACCTCGGGGCGGTGGGCGAGGAGCACCGCGCGGTGGACCAGCTCTGCGTAGTCGAGGACGCCCTGCAGGTCGAGGACGTCGAGGTACTCGGCGAGGAAGGCGGCCGCGGCCCGCCAGTCGGGGCGGCCGATGCCGCGGGCGAAGGCGTCCAGGGCGCCCGGGCCCAGGCCCAGTTCGCGGCTGCGGGCGAGCACCGCGCGGACCTCGTCGGCGAAACCGCGGGTGGTCAGGCAGGCACGCAGCTCGTCCGGCCAGCGCACATGCGCGAGGCCGAGCCGCTCCAGGTCGGGCTGGCCGGCGAGCAGTCCGCGTACGGCGACGTCCTGCTCGGGGCCGGACAGCAGCCTGAGCGGCTCCACGAACAGGTCGCTGTCCTGGTGGGCGCGGACCAGGGCGTAGCAGAACGAGTGGAAGGTGGTCGCCCGGGGCGCGCGGGCGGCCCCTATGCGCAAGGCCATGCGGTCGCGCAGTTCGACGGCGGCCTTGCGGCTGAACGTCAGCACCAGCACGCGCGCGGGGTCACCGCCGCGGGCGATCCTGGCCGCCACGGACTCCACGAGCGTGGTGGTCTTGCCGGTGCCCGGACCTGCGAGGACGAGCAGCGGACCGGCCCTGTGCTCAACCACGGAGCGCTGTGCGGCGTCCAGACGAGGGGGGTCCACGCGGGTCGGCGGGGTACGCACCAGTCGGTAAGCGCCACGGCTCCCCTGCCGCACCTGAGGGTGCGGCAGGCGCCTGGTGAAGGAAGAGGAGCTCACGTGGTTCGCCGGTCCTGGTGGGTGTGCTGGTCGGGCGTCCGCCGTACGTGCAGGGCGGTGATCGCGGGATGAGGGGGACGCGTGCAGTCGACGCTACGCCGACGGAGAGATCGGAAGCAGGTCTTCCGCTTCTTCCCGTACGACACTCACGGCGCTCGCGACACCTGTGTCCCTCGCCCCACGAACGTACGGCATGCCACGGACGTGCCCGCTTTCGCCCGTTTCCCCCGTACGGATCACAGGCCGCCCCTGGACCCGTCCGATGGCGGAAGCTGTCAGGTGTGACCCTCCGCGCGTTCGCCGCCGTCCCATCGCGCCCGTTTCATGTCGAGGCGCGGCAGGTGGCCCTCGGCGGCCCTGCTCGCCGTCTTCAGCGGGGTGCCCTCCGCGCGGTAGTGGTCGAGCGCCCGCAGCTCGTGGCCCGGGAGCAGCACGCCGTCCGAGCGGACGACCCGCCACCACGGGACGGCTCCCCCGTAGAGGGCCATCACCCGGCCGACCTGACGCGGCCCGCCCTCCTCCAGCCACTCGGCCACGTCGCCGTACGTCATGACGCGCCCGGGCGGGATGAGTTCCGCCACTTCCAGGACGCGCTCGGCGTACTCCGGCAGGGCGTCGCGCGGAAGGCTCTCGTCGCTCATCCGCCCCATCCTGCCCCACCCCACCGACAATGTGACGCGCTGACCACCGTGCGTATCCCTCGCCCCCGGGCGGCGCTTCGGGCAGACTGTGCGCCCCCGCGTTTGCACCCTGATGCCCCCGTGTGTCGGTGGGGCATGCCACCATCGTGCGGGCGGTGACCGGTGATACGAGATCAAGAAGAGACGATGAAGCAACAGGGCGTGCACCCGGAGGGCGCGGAGAGCACCTCTGACGCTTCGTCGCGCCCGGGCACCAGTGAGGAAGAGGCGGCGGTCGAGTTCGAGGACGAGACGCACAGCGACGAGGTCGAGGGCGACGAGCCCCTCCTCCCCGCGCGCGTGCACCGTCCGTCGGACCTCATGCGGCTCCTCGTCGGCGTGCTGGCGGTGGTGATCCTGCTGGCGATCGCCGCGTTCGCGCACGGCACCACCTCCGGTCTCGAACAGGACATCAACAAGGGCACGGGGCAGGCGCCCGACCTGCTCATCAAGATCGCCGGCCTGGCTTCCAGCATCGCGATCCTGCTGGTGCCGGTCGCCTTCGCGATCGAGCGGCTGATCAAGCGCGACGGGCTGCGCATCGCGGACGGCGTGCTCGCGGCGGTCCTGGCGCACGGAGTGACCCTCGCCACCGACCTGTGGGTCGCCAAGGCCGCTCCCGACTCGATCCAGGAGGCGCTCACCCAGCCCTCCCCCGGTGACATCCACGCCCTCACCGACCCGGTGCACGGCTATCTCGCGCCGGTCATCGCGTACATGACGGCGGTCGGCATGTCCCGCCGGCCGCGCTGGCGCGCGGTGCTGTGGATCGTGCTGATGCTCGACGCCTTCTCGATGCTCGTCACCGGCTACACCACACCGTTCTCGATCATCCTGACGGTGCTGATCGGCTGGACCGTGGCCTACGGCACGCTGTACGCGGTCGGCTCGCCCAACGTCCAGCCCACCGGGCGGACGCTGATGGCGGGCCTTCGGCACGTCGGCTTCCATCCGGTGAGCGCGGCCCGCGAGGAGGTCGCGGAGACGCCGGAGACCGGCGACCGCGGCCGGCGCTACTTCGTCACCTTGGAGGACGGTCCACCGCTGGACGTGACGGTGGTCGACCGGGAGCAGCAGGCGCAGGGCTTCTTCTACCGCGCGTGGCGCAATCTGACCCTGCGCGGCTTCGCCACCCGCAGCAGCCTCCCGTCGCTGCGCCAGGCCCTGGAGCAGGAGGCCCTGCTCGCCTACGCGGCCATCGCGGCCGGCGCCAACGCCCCCAAGCTCATCGCGACCTCCGAACTCGGCCCCGACGCCGTGATGCTCGTCTACGAGCACACCGGCGGTCGCACCCTCGACTCGCTGCCGGACGAGGACATCACCGACGACCTGCTCCGGGACACCTGGCACCAGGTGCGGGCCCTGCAGTCCCGGCGCATCGCCCACCGGCGCCTCGTGGGCGACGCGATTCTGGTGGATCGTTCCGGCACGGTGATCCTCACCGATCTGCGCGTCGGCGAGATCGCGGCCGGCGACCTGCTGCTGCGCATGGACATCTCCCAGCTGCTGGTGACGCTCGGCCTGCGGGTGGGCGCCGAGCGCGCGGTGGCCGCGGCGGTGAGCGTGCTCGGCCCCGACGCCGTGGCCGACTGTCTGCCGATGCTCCAGCCCATCGCCCTCAGTCGCTCCACGCGCGCGACGCTGCGCACACTGGCCCGGGAACGCGCCCAGCGCGAGCGCGACGCGATCCTGGAGGCGTCCCGGCAGGCCAAGCAGGCCAGACTCGAGGAAACGCAGGAAGACGCCAGACCCGTACTCGAGAAGCCCGACAAGAAGGCTGTACGCGCGGAGGCGCGGGCCGAGAAGCGGGCCATCGACGAGGCGCTGGACGAGGCCCGCGAGGAGGACCTGCTCACTCAGATCCGCCACGCCGTGCTGCTGATCAGGCCGCAGGCGCCGGTCGAGCCGGCCCGCCTGGAGCGGGTGCGGCCGCGCACCCTGATCAGCTTCATCGCCGGTGCCATCGGCGCGTACTTCCTGCTGACGCAGCTCACCCACATCGAGTTCGGCCCGCTCATCCAGAACGCCGAGTGGGGCTGGGTCGCCGCGGCCGTGCTGTTCTCGGCGGCGAGCTACTTCGCGGCGGCGATGTCGCTGCTGGGATTCGTGCCCGAGCGGGTGCCGTTCATGCGGACCGTGGGGGCGCAGGTCGCCGGGTCGTTCGTGAAGATCGTCGCGCCGGCCGCGGTGGGCGGTGTCGCTCTCAACACGCGCTTCCTGCAACGCCAAGGGGTGCGGCCCGGGCTCGCGGTGGCCAGTGTCGGCGCCTCGCAGCTGTTCGGGCTCGGCTGCCACATCCTGATGCTGCTGTCCTTCGGCTATCTGACCGGCACCGAGAAGACACCTTCGCTGTCGCCGTCCCGGACGGTCATCGCGGGTCTGCTGACGGTGGCGGTGCTCGTGCTCGTCGTCACCTCCGTGCCGTTCCTGCGGAAGTTCGTCGTCACGCGCGTGCGGTCGCTCTTCGCGGGCGTCATCCCGCGCATGCTCGACGTGCTCCAGCGGCCGCAGAAGCTCCTCACCGGCATCGGCGGCATGCTCCTGCTGACCGCCTGCTTCGTGATGTGCCTGGACGCCTCGATCCGGGCCTTCGGCACCGAGGGCTCCTCGATCAGCATCGCCAGCGTCGCCGTCGTCTTCCTCGCCGGCAACGCGCTCGGCTCGGCGGCCCCGACACCGGGCGGTGTGGGCGCGGTCGAGGCGACCCTGACCGTCGGCCTCATCGCCGTGGGCCTCGAAAGCGAGGTCGCCGCCCCGGCCGTGCTGCTGTTCCGGCTGCTGACCCTGTGGATCCCGGTGCTGCCGGGCTGGCTGGCCTTCAACCACCTGTCCCGCAAGGGCGCGCTGTAGGCACGCGCGTACGTCGTACGTCAGCCACGTACGCGTGCCTCGTACGACCGGCGCGCGCGTACCTCGTACGGCCCGTGCCCCGAGCGGCCCGGGGTGCCCGACCGCAGGATGGGATCATGCCGAACCCTCCCCGCCTGCGCGTCGCTGCCCTGACCGTCTCCGCCGTCCTGCTGTCCACCCTGCTGGCGGGCTGCGGCGACGACTCCGAGGACCAGGACGTCACAGCCCAGAAGCTGAGCTGGAAGGACTGCCCGGCACCGAACGCGGCGGAGGGCGGTGGTGACGCCCCGTCACCTCTGCCGAACGGCGACGAGTGGCAGTGCGCCACCCTGAAGGCGCCGCTCGACTGGGACGAGCCCAAGGGCGACAAGATCGGGCTCGCGCTGATCCGGGCGAAGGCCAGCGGCGACGAGAGCAAGCGGATCGGCTCCCTGATCTTCAACTTCGGCGGCCCCGGCGGCTCGGGCGTCACCACGCTGCCCGCCTTCGGCGAGGACTACGCGAAACTGCGCACCCGCTACGACCTGGTGAGCTTCGACCCGCGCGGGGTGGGCCGCAGCGAACCCGTGGAGTGCCTCAACGACCTTCAGCTCGATGCGTACTTCCAGCAGGACGCGACCCCTGACGACGCGGCCGAGCGCACCAAGCTCCTGGACAACACAAAGGAGTTCAACGCGGCCTGCGAGGACAACTCCGAGAAGGTGCTCTCCCATGTGCGCACCACCGACGCGGCCCGCGACATGGACCTGATGCGCCAGATCCTCGGCGACGAACAACTGCACTACTTCGGCATCTCGTACGGCACCGAACTCGGCGGCGTCTACGCCCATCTGTTCCCCAGGAAGGTGGGCCGCGCCGTCTTCGACGCGGTCGTCGACCCGACCGAGGACTCGGAGCAGGGCTCCCTCGGGCAGACCAAGGGCTTCCAGCTCGCGCTCGACAACTTCGCCGAGAACTGTGTGTCGCAGACCGAGGACTGCCCCGTCGGCGACAGCGCACAGGACGTCAAGGCCCGTATCGCCAAGCTGCTGAAGGACCTCGACAGCACACCGATCCCCGGTGTCGGCCTGCGCAAGCTGACCCAGACCGCGGCGACCAGCGGAATCGCCCAGTCGCTGTACTCGCAGGACTTCTGGGAGTACCTCACCGAGGGCCTGGAGCAGGCGTACGACGGGGACGGCCGGGTGCTGATGCTGCTGGCCGACTCCATGAACGGGCGCAACGAGGACGGCGAGTACAGCAACCTCAGCGCGGCCAACATCGCCATCAACTGTGCCGACGACAAGCCCCGTTACACCGAGGACTACGTGGAGCGGAAGCTGCCCGAGTTCCGGTCCGCCTCCCCGATCTTCGGCGACTACCTGGCATGGGGCATGGTCAGCTGCACCGACTGGGCCGTCGCGGGCGCCGCCGGACACCCCGACGTGAGCGCGGCCGGCTCGGCGCCGATCCTCGTCATCGGCAACACCGGCGACCCGGCCACGCCGTACGAGGGGGCGCGGAAGATGGTGGCCGCGCTGGGCGAGGGCGTGGGCGTGGGGCTGACGTACAAGGGGCAGGGGCACGGCGCGTACGACAGCAAGAACAAGTGTGTGCAGAGCGCGGTGAACGGCTATCTGCTGGACGGGAAGGTACCCACGGCGGGGACGGTCTGCTCCTGACGCGAGGATTCCGCAAAACCAGCAGGTCAGAGCGTTATCCACAGGCATGCGCAGCTGTGATGCGGGCCGCCTACCATGGCATGACCGCCATCCGCGGCACAGTGCGGACGGCCTGCAAGGGGGGACTGCGATGACGCGTTTCGTACGGTGGACGGCCCTGGCCGCCGCCGCGGCACTGCTGGTGGGGGGCTGCAGCGGCGGCTCGTCCGACGACGGCGAGGGTGACGAGGGGACGAACACGTCCACTCCGTCGTCGGGTGCCTCCGACACCGAGGCGGCCGCCGCGCTGCCGTCCTCGCTGACCTCTCAGAAGCTCGACTGGGAGGGCTGCAAGGGCACGGCGGACTCCCCCGCGCCGAGCAGCGAATGGCAGTGCGCGACGCTCAAGGTGCCGCTGGACTGGGCGAAGCCGGAGGGCAGGACGATCGGTCTGGCGCTGATCCGCGCCACGGCCCGCGGCGACAAGAGCGAGCGCGTCGGCTCGCTGCTGTTCAACTTCGGCGGCCCGGGCGGCTCGGGCGTGTCCATGATGCCGCTGTATGGCGCGACGGTCTCCACGCTCCGCGAGCGGTACGACCTGGTGAGCTGGGACCCGCGCGGGGTCGCCGCCAGCGAGGGCGTCCGCTGTCGCAGCGACAAGGAAATCCAGTCCGCCGAGAGCGTGGACGCGACACCGGACACCGCGACTGAGGAAGCGGCGTACTTCAAGGACGCCGCCACCTTCGGCAAGGGCTGCGAGAAGGCCGCCGGGGCGCTGCTGGCGCACGTCTCGACCACCGACACCGCCCGCGACATGGACCTCATGCGCCAGGTGCTGGGCGACACGAAGATGCACTACTTCGGCATCTCCTACGGCACCGAACTCGGCGGCGTCTACGCCCACCTGTTCCCGAAGAACGTCGGGCGGCTGATCCTCGACGCGGTCGTCGACCCGAGCGCCGACACGGTGGGCCACGCGGAGAACCAGACCCGGGGCTTCCAGCGGGCGCTCGACGACTATCTGAAGTCGACCGGCCAGGACCCCGAGCAGGGCACGCGGAAGATCGCCGACCTGCTGAAGGAGCTCGACGCGAACCCGCTGCCGACCGGCTCCGACCGGAAGCTGACGCAGACGCTCGCGGTCACCGGCATCGTGCTTCCCCTCTACAGCAAGGCCAGCTGGCCCACCCTGACCAGTGCGCTGGAGGCCGCGGAACAGGGCGACGGCTCGGAGCTGCTGACGCTCGCCGACGGCTACAACGAGCGGGACACCGCGGGGCACTACGGCACGACGACCCACTCGCAGCGGGTCATATCGTGCCTGGACGACAAGCAGCGGCCGACCGCCGCGGAGACGAAGAAGCTGCTACCGACATTCGAGAAGCTCTCGCCCGTCTTCGGTGCCTTCCTGGGCTGGGACACGGCCGGCTGGTGCCACGACTGGCCGGTGACCGGACAGTGGGACACCCCGGAGGTGAGCGCTCCCGGTGCGCCGCCGGTCCTCGTGGTCGGCAACACCGGCGACCCGGCGACGCCCTACGAGGGCGCCCGGAAGATGGCGGACGAACTGGGCAAGGACGTCGGTGTGGTGCTCACCTGGAAGGGCGAGGGGCACGGGGCGTACGGCAGCGGGAGCGACTGCGTCGACTCCACGGTGAACGCGTATCTGCTCAAGGGCACGGTGCCGAAGGACGGCAAGGTCTGCTCATGACGACGGCGGGGGTTCCCCGCACCCGTGGTGCGTGGAACCCCCGCCGATCGCAGCAGGTCCGGTCAGTACACCGGCTTGTCCGGCTCGATCTGGTGGACCCAGCCGATCACGCCGCCGCCGACGTGCACGGCGTCCGCGAAGCCCGCGGACTTCAGCACGGCGAGGACTTCCGCACTGCGGACACCCGTCTTGCAGTGCAGGACGATCTTCTTGTCCTGCGGGAGGCTCTCCAGGGCGGTGCCCATGAGGAACTCGTTCTTCGGGATCAGCTTGGCGCCCGGGATGGAGACGATCTCGTACTCGTTGATCTCGCGGACGTCGATGATCTCGATGTTCTCGCCGTCGTCGATCCACTCCTTGAGCTGCTTGGGAGTGATCGTCGAGCCGGCGGCCGCCTCCTGGGCCTCCTCGGAGACGACGCCGCAGAAGGCCTCGTAGTCGATGAGCTCGGTGACGGTCGGGTTCTCGCCGCAGACCGCGCAGTTCGGGTCCTTGCGGACCTTGACCTGGCGGTACTGCATCTCCAGGGCGTCGTAGATCATCAGGCGGCCGAGGAGCGGCTCGCCGATGCCCGCGAGGAGCTTGATGGCCTCGTTGACCTGGATGGAGCCGATGGACGCGCACAGCACACCCAGGACGCCGCCCTCGGCGCAGGAGGGAACCATGCCCGGCGGCGGGGGCTCCGGGTAGAGGCAGCGGTAGCACGGGCCGTGCTCGGCCCAGAAGACCGAGGCCTGGCCGTCGAAGCGGTAGATCGAGCCCCACACGTACGGCTTGTTCAGCAGCACGGCC
Source organism: Streptomyces sp. NBC_00019 (assembly GCF_045041015.1). Taxonomy (NCBI): domain Bacteria; kingdom Bacillati; phylum Actinomycetota; class Actinomycetes; order Kitasatosporales; family Streptomycetaceae; genus Streptomyces; species Streptomyces sp. NBC_00019. The sequence continues at coordinate 6,911,743 of NZ_CP108302.1, read as the reverse complement.
GCGTCGTTGACGAGGTAGCGGGTCGCGAAGTTGTCGGTGCCGTCGACGATCAGGTCGTACTGGCTGAAGATCTCCATCACGTTCTCGGCCTCGAGCCGCTCTTCGTGGAGGATCACGTTCACGTACGGGTTGATGCCGAGGACGGAGTCGCGCGCGGACTCGGCCTTGGAACGGCCGATGTCGGCCTGGCTGTGGATGATCTGGCGCTGCAGGTTCGACTCGTCGACCTCGTCGAACTCCACGATGCCGAGCGTGCCCACGCCCGCCGCGGCCAGGTACATCAGCGCCGGCGAGCCCAGGCCGCCGGCGCCCACACACAGCACCTTGGCGTTCTTCAGCCGCTTCTGCCCGTCCATCCCGACGTCGGGGATGATCAGGTGGCGGGAGTACCTGCGGACCTCGTCTACGGTGAGCTCGGAAGCGGGCTCGACCAGGGGTGGCAGCGACACGGGGACTCCGTTGGTCGGTCAATCACTACGGTTGTTCTCCCCGTAACACTGCCATGGCCTTCTTCATTCCGAGACACCTGTTCCGATCCGCGAGACGATTTCGTCCCAGTAGCCGGGCATGGCCTCCCAGGGATCGGCGCGGCCGCCCCGGTCCGTGCGGTCCGTGAAGTAGATGGTCGAGGCGCCCTGCCAACGGGCGATGCGCAGCGCCTCGTCGAGATGGCCGCCCGGTACCCCGTGGACGAGATGGCAGAAGCGCTCGGGCGGGTAGTCGGCGGTCCACTCGGCCACCTGCGACCAGCGGTAGTCGCTCCACGGGCCGGAGAAGGTGACCAACTGGTCGGCGCTCTCCGCGTAGCCGGGGTGCGGATGGGTGCCGTGGCCGAGGACGACATGGGCATCGTCGCGGATCGCGCGGAGCGTGGTGACCGTGCGCCGGATCTCGGGGAGCGCGGTGCGTTCGGTCGGGCAGCGGTAGAGGAGGAAGCCGTCGGCCTTGTACCAGTCGATGTAGCGGTGCGCGTCGGAGATCATCTCGTCGAAGCCGCGCGCTCCGTATGTCGCGTCGATGTGACCGAGGACCCGGACGCCCGCGTTGCGCAGCCGGCCGGCCGCCTCCAGACAGTGCGGGTCGGGGCGGCTGCCGGGGCCGTCGGCGACATTGAGGACGACCCAGTGCACGGGGGTGCCGGGGCGGGTGAGTTCGGCCCATTCGGCGGGGGCGACGAGGGGGTGTGCGAAGCCGGGGACACCGACGCCGGTATGGAGTTCGGTGCCGGACGCGGACTTCTTCGTGCTGGTCAGATGCGGCATGCCGCCTCCATCCAGATGTCGGCGAGTGATTCTTCGAGGTTGATCCGGGGGCGCCAGCCGAGCCGGTCGCGTGCGGTGCGCACGTCGGCCTGCTGCCAGCTGCCGCAGCCGTCCGGGTACGGGTACGGGTACGCGGCCGGAGCGCCATGGTCTGGTTCGGAGCGGGGGTGACCGATGGATGCCCTGAGCGGGCCGGGAGGTCCGTCGAGTTCGTGGAGGGCGCCCCCGTATCCGGCCACGCGGGCCAGGACGGCGGCGGCGTCACGGAGGCGGACGGCACGGCCGGAGCCGATGTTGATGACGCCCTGCGCGGCGGAGAGGCTGGCGGCGTGGACGGCGCGAGCGACGTCGCGGACATCGATGAAGTCCCGTTGGGCGCCCAGACCGCCGAGCTTGAGTTCGCCGTCACCGGACTGCATGGCGCGGCGCATGGCCTCGGCGAGGCGGCCGAGCGGGGATCCCGCGGGGGTGCCGGGCCCCGCCGGTGAGAAGACGCGGAGTACCACCGCGTCCAGGCCGGACCCCAGGACCAGTTCGGTGGCGGCGAGTTTGCTGACGCCGTACGGGCCGCCGGGGCGGGGGACGGCGTCCTCGGCGGTGGAGGAGCCGGGCTGGCTCGGGCCGTACTCGGCGCCGCAGCCGATCTGGACCAGCCGTGCCCCGCAGCCGCTGCGGCGCAGGGCCTCGCAGACGGTGGCCACGGCGACGGTGTTGTGGCGGGCGAGTTCACGGGCGCCGCCGCGGGTGGCGCCCGCGCAGTTGATGACCACGCCGGGGTGGACCGCGTCGAGGAAGCGGGTGAGTGCTCCGGGACTGCCGGACGCGAGGTCGAAGCGGACGTCGGCGTCGTCGCCGCGGCCGAGGGCGGTGAGCTGGACGGCCGGGTCGGCGAGCAGGCGGTCGGCGACGAAGCGGCCGAGGTAGCCGTTGGCTCCGATCATCAGGACCCTCATCGTGTGGCTCCCGTCGCCGGGTCTTCGGGTCGGGAGGTGTTCATGTGGTGCTCTCCTGTCAGAACGGTGTGCCGTCGGCGGAGGGGCGAGATGCCTGCGACGGCCTGCTGGTGTGAGTGGGGGCGCGCGGGGCGCCGTGCTGCTTCGTCGTGCGTCGTCGGGTTCGCGCCCCGTTGCCTCACCACTGCTGGTCCGTGGGGGCGTGGGCCGAGGCCCTCGTCAGCCTGCGGGTCGCGTGCAGCAGGAGGGTGAGCGCTCCTGCCGCGCAGGCGAGCGCCGGGACGCCGCCCGGGCCCCAAGTCTCGGCGAGGGACTGGATCGGGGCGCCCAGGAAGTCGCAGCCCGGGAGGCGGGCGGTGAAGACCGAGGCGATGGCGGTCAGCTCCGTCATGGCCGTGACGGTCAGAACGAGTGCCGGGGCGTGGGTGAAGCCGTGGTTGGTGAGGAGACGGGAAAGGAAGAGGAGGGCGCCCAGGGTGAGGGTCTGGGGGTAGCGGCCGGGTTCGCCCAGGGCTGCCGAGGTCGGGATCAGCAGGGCCGTCAGGGCGCACAGGTACAGGGCGAACACGCCGAACAGCAGCGGCAGTACGGAGGCGGTGAAGTCCTCCAGGCCCCGGCTGAGGGTGAGTTTGCGGCGGGCTCGGGTCGTGAAGAGGTGGGCGGTCCAGGCCGCGGGGGCGCAGGACAGGGTGAGGGCCAGGACGGGGGCGGTCGTCAGCGGCCAGGGGTCGTCGGGGGTGCCGGTGGGGAGAGCGTCGGGGCCGCCGGTGACGGCTGCCTGGAGCAGGCCGTCGCCCAGGAGGGCGTAGGCGATCAGCCAGCAGGTCAGGGTGAGGATGCGGGGAGGTGAGTGGTGGGTGGTGCTCAGGGGGCCGCGGGTGAGTGCGGCGCGCAGCGACAGAGCCACGGCGAGCGTGCCCACGAGGGCCACGGCCAGACGGGGCTGACCGTCGGTGAGGCGGAGGCCGGCCACTGTCGCGGCGCACAGTGCGCCCGGCAGGAGGGTGAGCAGGATCCAGTCGGCGCTTGCGCGGGGGGCGTCGGAGGGGGTGGCGGGTGAGGGGGTCTCGCCGTCTCTCGACACGCGCGCGTACATCTCCTCCGCGAGGGAGAAGACGTCCCGGTGGCGGAAGCGGGTCGCGGTGCGGTCGGTGACGCCGTGTACCTCCAGGCCTGCCGCGATCTCCAAGGGATCCACGGCCCGTTCGCACAGCTCGCGATGGCGGTGGATCAGGGCCTTCACGGGATCCGCAGCGGCGCGGCGGGGGGCCGGAGGCTGTCTGCGGGCAGGGGGTGCCTCGGGGGCGCGGAGGGCCGGTCTGTCCTCGTCCCCGATGGCTACGACGGTTTCGGTGCCGTCGGCCTCAGCGCCCTCGCCTTCGTCGCCGTCCCCCACCAGCCACTCCTCCGACCGTGCGTCCCACGGGCCGGGGCTGGCCGGGGTGCCGGGGCGGTCCAGTTCGCCGAGGTCGCTCATCGCGCTCCCTCCGTGGCGGGCAGCGGGGTGTTGGCGCGTACCGGAGGGCCTGCCGCCCAGCCGGGGCCGCCGCGGGCCACGACCCGTGCTCCGGAGTCCGTCCAGCGGCCGGGCATGTGGGCCTCGGCGGGGACGGCGAACGGAAGCGGTTCTCCGGTGGTGTTGTCGAGGACGACCCGGCGGACCGGGTGTCGCGAGACGATCTCCAGGTAAATGCCGTGAAATGCCGTGATGTTCTGTTCGACGGTGAACAGCTCGAGCGCCCGCGCGCGTGCCGCGGCGCCCAGGCGCTCACGGCGCTCGGGGTCGCGCAACAGGGTCACGCACGCCTCGGCGAGCGCCCGCGGATTGCGCGGGGGTACAACGAATCCGGTGCCGCCGATGGCCTCCACCACCGCGCCGACGTCGGTGGACACGGTCGCGCGGCCGCAGAACATGGCCTCCACCAGGCTGATCGGGAAGCCCTCGACGACGCTGGACAGGACGGTCACGGCGCCCGACGCGTACGCGTCGGCGAGGGCCGGGACCTCCGGGCCGCCGATCTCCCCGAAGGAGACCGGGTTGTCGCCGACGGCGTGCAGTCCGTCCGCCTCGTCCGGGAAGAGCTGCGCGGCCAGCGCCTTGCAGTGGCCGAGATAGGCCGTGCCCTCGGGCCCAGTGGGCGCTCCGATGATCCGCAGTCGGGTCTTGGGCTCCTCCTTGCGGATCTCCGCGAAGGCGTGCAGGAGGGAGATGAGGTCCTTGGTCGGTTCGATACGGCCGACCCAGACCAGGGTGTCGGGATCCGTGCACTCCGGGGACTCGCCGACCTCCGCGAAGCGGGCGGCGTCCATACCCGGATAGACCGTGCGGATCTTGTCGCGGTCGGCGCCACAGCGCTCCTGCCAGCGGCGGGCGTGTGTGTTGCCGGGGGTGACGAGTGCGGCGCGGCCGTAGATCTCGGCGGCGAGCCGGCCGTGGAAGGCGGCGAGCAGCGACCGCACCGACGGCGAGGCCTCCGTGGCGGACAGGTAGTGCGTCCGCAACTGCACCCCGTACTCGGTCACCAGCAGGGGGACGTCGGAGAAATGGCGGGCGAGCAGTCCGGGCAGAGCGGCCGGTCCGCCGGAGGCCGCGTGGCACAGGTCGACCGAGCCGAGCCCGTCGTCCTCGTGCCAGTCGAGGGACAGGGGGCGCAGCGCGCGTTCCAGGTGTGCGGCCACGGCGAGCAGATCGGGTACGCGCGCCTCGCGGGCCGTGCGTGCGGCGCCCGGCGCACGACAGGCGTGCTCGAGGGCACGTACGGCGGTCTCGGAGCGCAGCGCCCCCACCAGCCCGCCCTCGTCGCGGGCCAGTTCGGCGAGACCGTACAGCGCACTGCCGAAACGGTCCGCCTCAAGGGCCGACGGCTCCTCGGAGGGGCCCGCGCAGAGTACGGCCGCCAACTCGCCGTAGCACTCGGCGAACCGCCGGCGCGCACGGCGGCCGTACCCGACGCCGTCGTCCTCGGCCGCCCACAGGGGCGCCGTACGCACCCGGCTGACCTGCGAGGGAAGCGGGACCCAGCCCTCGTCCTCCTGGCGCTCGCTGCGGCTGAGCGCGTAGATGTCGAACTCGTGCTGCCCGAGCCCGCGCACGAGCCGGTCGCACCAGAGCCTGGCGTCACCGCTCACATACGGATAGCCACCCTCCGTAAGCAGTCCGATGCGCACGAGCGCACCCCCGATCTCCCGTATGGGGAGCCGCCGTTGGTCCGGCGGCTCACAGCGGGACGAACGTATGCGGACATGACGGTGGCGCGACGGACGGTTGTCCATCGCGCCACCAAAAGGGGTGAACGGTCGTAACTTTCCCGTGCGGGCCGCGTTCGATCGCGCTAAGAGATCAAGCAGTTACGTTACGTCAGACAGCGGCCAGCTCCCTGCGTGCCGCTCTGCGCCGCGCGGCCACCTCGGGATCGAGCGCCGGTACGGCGGCCAGGAGCTGCTTGGTGTACGGGTCCCGGGGGTTGTCGTACACCTCGTCGGCGGGTCCCGACTCGACGATCCGGCCGCGGCGCATCACCGCGACCCGGTCGCTGACCTGCCGTACCACGGCGAGGTCGTGGGCGACGAAGACGAGCGCCAGCCCGAGTTCGCGCTGCAACTCGCCGAGCAGGGCGACCACCTGGGCCTGGGTCGTCACGTCGAGCGCGGAGACCGGCTCGTCGCACACGATGATGCGCGGGTCGGCCGCGAGCGCCCGCGCGATGCCCACGCGCTGGCGCTGTCCGCCGCTGAACTCGTGCGGATAGCGGTCGTAGTGCGCCCCTTCGAGCCCCACGCGCTCCAGCAGTTCCCGAACGCGCCCCTTGATGCGCGTCTCGTCCTTCTCGCCACGCGCGCGTAGCGGGTCGGCGATCGACTCGCCCACGCTGCGGCGGGGGTTGAGGGAGGAGACGGGATCCTGGAAGACCATCTGCACGTCGGGGCGCACCCCGCCGCCCGGCTTGATCTCCCCCGCCGTCGGCTCCAGCAGCCCGACCAGCATGCGCCCGAGCGTCGTCTTGCCGCTGCCGCTCTCACCGACGATGCCGAGGGTCTCCCCGCGGCGGATCGTCAGCGACACGTCGTCCACGGCGACGAACGCCCGCTTGCCGCGGCCGAACTCGCGGCGGAGGCCGTGCGCTTCGAGGACGACGTCGGTGGGCCGCGCAGGCGTCTCGGAGGCGGGTTTCGGTGGCGCCCCGGAGGGCGGGCCCGGCGGTTCGGGGGCCGCGTCGGGGTGTGACCCGGCAGCCGTCGGCGAGGACCCGACCGAGGCGGTGCCGGGCGCGCTCGACGGCTTCGCGGGACCGTCGGGAGACGGCACAGCGGCTGTCGTCGAGCCCGCCCGCGAGGCGCCCTGCGGCGCCTCCGGCCCGGCGTCCGACGCACCCGGGGCGGCCTCCGCCCTCGCGGCCGGTACTCCTGCCGCCGCGCGCCGCCGCACATCCACCCGCGGCACCGCTCCCAACAGCTCCCGCGTATACGCCTGCGAAGGCGCCCCCAGCACATCCCTCACCGCCCCGTGCTCGACCACGCGCCCGTGCCGCATCACCAGCACCTCGTCGACGCTCTCGGCCGCCACGCCCACGTCGTGCGTGACGAGCAGCAGCCCCATGCCGGTCTCCTCGCGCAGCGTGTGCAGCAGGTCGAGGATCTGGGCCTGGACGGTGACGTCGAGGGCGGTGGTCGGCTCGTCGGCGATCAGGAGGTCCGGCTCGCAGGCCAGCGCCATGGCGATGAGCGCGCGCTGGCGCATGCCGCCGCTGAACTCGTGCGGACGGGACCGGGACCGGCGCGGTGCGTCCGCGATTCCCACCCTGTCCAGCACCTCCACGCCACGCGCACGTGCGGCTCGGCGCGACACGCGCGCGTGCACGCGGTACACCTCGGCGATCTGGTCGCCGATCGCGTAGTACGGGTCGAGGGACGACAGCGGGTCCTGGAAGACCATCGCGGCCTTCCCGCCCCGCAGCCGCCGCAGCGCCTCGTCCGAGGCCGCCGGTATGTCGATGCCGGCGACCTCGATCGCACCGCCGACCTTCGCGCCCGTGCCGCGATGCAGCCCCAGCAGGGCGGAGGCGACCGTGGACTTGCCGGAGCCGGACTCACCGACCAGGGCGAGGGCGGCGCCCTTCTCGAGGCGGAAAGAGAGTCCGTCGACGGCCCGCAGCTCGCCGAACTCGACCGTCAGGTCCCTGACGTCCACCAGACTCATGCGAGCACCACCCGTCGGTCGGCCACCGCGTACAGCACGTCCGCGACGGCGTTGGCGACGACCACGAAGAAGCCGATGACCAGGACCATGCCGACCACGACCGGCAGGTCGATCACATTGACGGCATGGACGAGCTCCTGGCCGATGCCCGGCAGTCCGAAGAGCGTCTCGGTGAGCACCGCGCCGCCGACCGCGCCGCCGAAGTTGTTGGCGTTGAGCGCGATGACCGGCGCGAGCGCCCCGCGCAGCGCGTGCCGCCCGATGATCGACCGCTCCCCCACGCCGTACGCGCGGAAGGTGCGGATGTGGTCCTCGGCGAGCGTCTCCAGCATCGACGCGCGCGTGAGGCGGGCGAACGCGGCCGCCTCGATGAGGGCCAGCGACAGCCAGGGCAGCAGGAGGTTCCACGCCCACTGTTCGGGGTCGTCGGTGAAGTTCACGTACTGCGGGAACGGCAGCAGTTGCAGCTGCCCGCAGACGACGATCATCAGGACCAGGCCGATGACGAAGACCGGCGTGGCCACACCCGCGAGCGTGATGCCGGTCAGGACGCGCTCGGTGAGCCGACCGCGCCGCCACGCGGACAGCACGCCGGTGCCGACGCCGAGGACCAGCCAGAGGACCATCGCGCCGAACACCAGCGACAGGCTGACCGGCAGCTTGGCCAGGATCAGCTGGGTGACCTGCTGGTCGCTCTGGTACGACAGCCCGAGGCAGGGCGCCGAGCAGTGCTCCACGGACGTGCCGGTCGAGTAGTCCTGGCCGGCGACGAGACCCTGCAGGAAGTGCCAGTACTGCGTGTACAGCGGGTCGTTCAGGTGCAGTTGGTCGGCGACCTGCTGCACCTGGGCGGGCGAACAGCGCGGGCCGCAGGTGATCTGGGCGACGTTGCCGGGGGTGACGTAGAAGACGACGTAGACGATCACCGAGATGGCGAACAGGGTGACCAGGGCGCCCAGGAGGCGGCGCAGCACGAAGCCGGTGAAGCCGCTCATGCCTTGGCCTCCCTCTTGCGGCCCGTTCCGACGCGCAGACGTGAGGGCGCGCGCGGGTCGAGTGCCGTGCGGACGCCGTCGCCGAGGACGGTGAGGGCGAGCACCGTCACGAAGAGCGCGCCCGCGGGCAGCAGCAGGTACTGCGGGGCCGCCTGGTACCAGACGTCGGCGGCGGTCAGCATCTGTCCCCACGACGGCGTCGGGGGTTTCACTCCGACACCGAGGAAGGACAGCGCGGCCTCGACGGTGATGTTGATCGGGACGAGGAGCGCCGCGTACGTGATGACCGGCGCGGCGAGGCCGGGAAGGAGCTCGCGGCGGGCGATCCGCCAGGTGCTCCAGCCGCTGAGCCGGGCCGCGGAGACATAGTCGAGCCCCTTGAGGGTGAGGGTCTGCGCGCGCGTGATCTTCGCGATGTTGCCCCAGGCGATGAGGCCGACGACGAGGGCGACCAGGACGGGCCGCGGGAAGTCCGACGGCACGATCGCGAGCAGGGCCAGCGCCATGATCATGAGGGGCAGGGCGACGATGATGTCGGTGAGCCGGCTCAACAGTTGATCAACCCATTGACTGCCGAGGGCGGCCGTCACGCCCACCACGACGCCGATCAACACCTGCACGACGGTCGCGGCCAGCGCGACGCCCAGGGAGACGCGAGCGCCGTAGACGAGCCGCGCGAACATGTCGCGCCCGGTCTGCGGTTCGACGCCGAGCCAGTGGTCGCCGCTGACGCCCCCGAAGGAGCCGACGGGCACGCCACCGCGCGCGGAGTCGACCAGGGAAGGGTGGTAGGTGGTCGGGTCCTGGCCCTCGATGGCGGTCAACAGCGGCGCCGCGAGCGCGACCAGGACGAGCAGCGCGACGACGGCCGCCGCGACGAGGGCGGCGCGCTGCGTTCGCAGCCGCCGCCAGAACTGACGGGCCCCCGAGGCCCCCGAGACGGACGCCTCGGGGGCCTGGGTGGCGACAAGTGCCTCGCTCACGGCGCTACTTCACCGCGACCTGCGAGATGTCCAGCACCCCGGTCCAGTCGCTGATCACGACGTTCTTGATGTCCTTGCCCACCAGCCGCTTGTAGACGGGGTGGAACAGCGGCACGGTCAGCGCCTGCTCGCCGATCTTCTTGTCCAGTGCACCCCACCGCTTGGCGGCAGCGTCAAGGTCGGTCAACTTGTTGATCGAGTCAATCTCGGCATTGACCGACTTGTCGTTCAACAGGCCCGTGTTGAAGTTCGCGCCGTCCTTCACGATCTGTCGGCCATCGAAGATCGGGGCGAGGAAGGGACCGCCGGACGGCCAGTCCGCACCCCAGTGGGCGAGGAAGAAGCCGGGCTCCGTCTTCACGGTGTGGATCTTGTCGGAGTAGTCGTTGTCCTCCAGACCCTGCAGCTTGACCGTGATGCCGGCCTTCTTGAGCGCGTCCTGGATCGCGGTCGCGATCTCCGGGCTGGTCTCGAAGTCCTTGGCGTTGGAGTGGGTCAGCGTGATGGTGAGCCCGTTCGCGTAACCGGCCTCCTTCAGCAGCTCCTTGGCCTTCGTCGCGTCGCCGACGTCACCCGCCGGGAACAGGTCGTAGGGCTCGTAGCCGAAGGCCTTCTGGTTCGGCAGGAAGGTGGTCGCGGCCTCGGCAAGGGACGATCCACCGGCGGCGTTGACCACCGACGAGCGATCAATGGCGTACGAGATCGCCTGCCGCACCTTGACGTTGTCGAACGGCTTGACCGTCGGGTTGAACGCTATGTAGTTCGTGTAGCCGAAGTGCCCGGTGCCGACGCGCGCGGCCAGCTCCTTGTCGCCCGTCACCTTGGCGAGCTCGGCCGGCCCGAGGTTGGTGTCCGTGGTGACCGCGGTCGAGTCCGTCCCCTGGGACGCGGACAGCCGCTGGTTGATCACGGAGGAGTCGAGCCCGGACCGTACGTCCACCTTGTCCGGGTAGGCCTTGCGCTCGGCGTCCGTCGAGGCGGACCAGTACGTGTTGCGCTCCAGGACGAGGTGCTCACCGTCGTTCTCGTTCTTGACGACCTTGTACGGGCCGGACGAGACCGGGTGCTCCTCGTACTTCGTCCCGGTGTCCTTGGCCTTCGGCACCGGCGTGAACTGCGTCTGCGTGGCCAGGTACGGGAACTCGCCCTCGGGCTTGTTCAGATGGAAGACGATGGTCCGGTCGTCCGGCGTCTCGATCGCGTCGAGCCCGCCCTTGTCCTTGTACGGCCCCTGGTAGTCGGCCGCACCGACCAGCCAGTCCCGCAGATAGGGGGCGCCGCCGGAGAGTTCGGGCGCGAAGGACCGCTCGATGCCGTACTTGATGTCGGCGGACGTGATCGCGGTGCCGTCCTCGTACTTCAGGCCCTTCCTCAGGGTGTACGTCCACACGGTCGCGCCCTTGCTGGGGCGCCCGGTGTCGGTCGCGAGGTCCGGGACTACCTCGGCACCGGCCTCACCGTTCTCGCGGTTGCGGGTGGTGAGCGTACGGAACACCAGGGACGGGACGTTGCCGCCGCCGGAGGTGTAGAGACGGGCCGGGTCGAAATCCTGCTGCGGGTTGGAGTTCAGGACCGTCAGGGTGCCGCCCTTGTGGGGCGTGGAGTCACCACCGGAGCCCTTGGCATCGTTGTCGTCCGGCCCGCAGGCGGCGGCGCCCGCTGCCAGAACCAGGCTTACGGACACCGCGGCCACGCGGCGCGCTGTGACGGACGGGTGACGCATCAGAAACGACCTCTCGAATGGTGAGACAGGCAGACAAGGGGTGAGACAAAGGGAACAGAAGTCTGCCCGGGCGTCAGGTCGCCGAAAAACCGTGACCAGGTCACGGGAAAGGAAAAAGATCGCGACGCGAACGCCCGAGGGCGGACGTCAGCGACAGTGAATGTCGGCCACGCACAGTGCGGTCACGCCGATGAGCGCCAGCTCGATGGCGGCGCGAACGGAGGCGTGACGGGGCGACATGCGCAGCAATATGTACGACTTTTCTGCGCATGTCAACGCGACACAAGAGGCGCCCGTCAACTCCCGGGGTAGGCCCAGGGGTTGGCTTTGCACGTGATTCCGTTGTGGTTCAGGAACTTGGTCTGCTGCTGCATGACCGGGGCGAGTTCGCCGTTCTTGTCGCAGGTCACGTGGTGGTAGCCGAGCCGGTGACCGACCTCGTGATTGATCAGCATCTGCCGATAGGCGTGAATTTGATCACCGTAGGTCCTGGAACCCTGAGCCCACCGATAGGCATTGATCATCACGCGCTCGGTGGAAGCCGAATCACAGGACACGTTGTCCACGGTGGTGTCCAGACCGGACTTCGCACACCACTCCGCGGTCGTCCCCGGACTCGCGAGCGTGATCACGAAATCGGGCTTGCCGGAGTAGATGCGCTCGAAGGTGCGGGCACCGTTGTGGGCCCAGCTCCGGTCGTCGTTGAGCGTCTTCTGCACGGCATGGGCGAACAGCTCGCCGTCGAGCCCGAGTCCCTGCTCGACATCCACGCGATAGGTGAACTTCTGTCCCGTGCCGGGCGCCTTGTCGATGCCCTTGACCGCGTCGAACTTCCCCGAGCCTTCGAGCTTCGCGTCGAGGGCGTACCGCCGGCCCATCTTCTGCTCGTACGTCAGCGCCACGCCCGGCGACGAGGACTGCGTCGGCCGCCCGTCCGAGCGCGAGGCCGAATCCCGAGCGTCCCGCGCCTGGTCGGTGGCCGACTGCGAGCGTACGGCGTCGTCGTCCCGCCCGTCGGCGACCTGACCTGCGACGACGATGGCCAGAACGGTGGTGACGGCGGCCGCCGCGATGCCGGTGAAGGCCCGCCCCTTGCCGCCCTTCTGCTGCGCGGGCTCACCGGTGGGCGGCTCGTGGTCGTCGGCATCGGCGTCAGTACGGGGCTGCGGCGCGGTCTGCCAGTCGGTGACGGAGGCGTACGGGTCGGCCGGACCCTGAGGAGAACGGGGCGCAAAGACGTCCCGGTCCCCGAAGGCGTCGAGATACTCCTGCCGAGGGCTCGCCGCCCCTGTCTGCCGGGGTCCTCCGGGAGGCGCCTGCCGCTGTCGCGGTATCGCGACACCGGGCGCACCAGCCATGCCCTGCGCCCCCAACTCGCCCCATGCACCGCCTGCTTCACGCTGCTCGGGGTGACCGCCACGGACCCGGGGGGTGCCGTGCGCGGGGGTGCCGTCGGAGAACCTGGGCGTGCCGTGGGCAGGGGTGCCGTCGGGGAAACGGGGCATGCCGTGCGCGGGAGTGCCGTCGGGAAGACGCGGCACACCCTGCGCGGGCGTACCGTCGGCGAACCTCGGCACACCACGAGCCGGCGTCCCGTCGGCCAAGCGCGGAACCCCCCGTGCAGGCGTCCCGCCCCCGAACCGCGGCCCCCCCTGCGCCGGAGTCCCGCCGGCGGACCTGGGCACCCCCTGCGCGGGCGTCCCGTCCGGGAACCGCCGTACCCCCTGTGGAGCCTGCCGGTAGACCGGATCCCCGTACACCGAGGGTCCGCCCGGCGCCGGCATCCCCTGCCGCGGCGGAGCGCCCTGCGGCGGGCGTACGGCTCCTTGCCGAGGCGAGGCACCCTGGGGCCCCGGAGCGCCCTCGGCCTGCCGGCCATCTCGTTGTGCGGCTATGTCCGCGGGGTCACTCTTGGGAGCAGGCCCGCGGCGGCGACTGTGTCGTCCCACCCCGCCCCTCAGCTCCCCGCGCTCGCGGCCTCGGCCGCGCTGTCGGACACACCGGCACTCACTGACGCCTCATCACCGGACGCGCCCACAGACCCGCCCCCGTCGTCGGAACCCCCCGTGTCCGCAACGAAATCCCGGAAGGCCCGGGACACCGTGTCCGGATACTCCATCATCGCCACATGCCCCGCTTCCGGCAGGGTCAGCAGCCGGGAGTCACGGAAGGACCGGGCCGCCTTCTGTGCCATGCGATAGCCGACAAGCTGGTCGCGGCCGCCGTAGACGAGCAGGGTCGGTGCGAGGACCCGCTCGGCCTGGCGCCACAGCGCATGCTGCCCGCCGAGCGTGTACGCGTTGACCAGCCCGCGCGCGGACCGTGTCATCGCGTCCCAGAAATACGGGAGTTGCTGCCGTCGCTCCATCTCCTCGACGGCATGCCGGAACCCCTCCGGTGAGACCCGCGTGGGATCGCCGTAACAGAGCGCCGTGACGCCACGGACGCGCTGCTCGGCCGTCCAGTCACGGCTGAGCCGGGTGAACAGCGCGGCCACACCCGGCACCGCGAGGAGCGCGGTGGGCACCGCGCTGCGCTGTACGCGGATCTCGGGGAGCGCCGGCGACACGAGCGTCAGCGTCCGCACGAGGTCGGGGCGGACAGCGGCCACGCGCGTGGAGACCGCGCCGCCGAGGGAGTTGCCGAAGAGGTGCACCGGGCCGCGGCCGGAAGCGTCCAGAAAACGAATCACCGCACGCGCGTGTGCGGTGATCGAGTAGTCGCCGTCGTCCGGCGGCGGCGAATCCCCGAACCCGGGCAGGTCGACGGCCTCGCCGTCGAGAACACCCTCGAGCTCCAGCATCAGCGCCGACCAGTTCTGCGAGGAACCGCCGAGGCCGTGGACGTAGAGCGCGGGCGGCAGACCCTCGCGCGCGGGCGGTCTCGAACGCACCGACAGCGTGATCCCCGGCAACCCCACCGACCTGAGCCGCTCGCCCTCCGCCACCCTGACGGGCGTCACCTTCGGGAGCACATTGGCGGCCGGTACGGACGGCAACTCGGTCGAAGACATGCGGCAATGTTACGAGACGATCACGCAGTGGTTCATGTGTTCGCCGTCACAAAGACCACGCACATCGCATGGCGTCCGAATCGCGTGTCTCCTAGGCTCGTACGCAGGGCACCCGCATGTGGCCCCCTGCACCAGTCAGGGACGTTCTAGGAAGGGAGCCCACAATGGCCTACGACCCCAGCGACCCCGACACCTTCGAGGACAGCGGCGGTGACATCGAGCTCGACGTCGAGGCCCCCGAGGGCGACGCCGCCGAGCAGCAGATGGCCGTCTCCCAGAACCGCGACGACCCACTGACCGGCGTCGACACGGACGAGGCCAACGAGGCCGACCTCATCGAACAGGCCCGCGTCGTACAGATCGACGAGGAGGACTATCGGTGACGCCCGGGGCTCCATCACCGAGCAGGAGCGCGACAGGCGCTGCCCGCTAAGTGCCCCTTTGAAACCTTCGCGGGGCTTTCGCCGCCGTCCGGTACGTGAAATTCTGCGCTCGCACCGCGCACACCACGGTTACCGAAAAGTACGATGGCGGCGCGGCGCACACCGCAAGTGGACGACTTATGGGAGGCGGCGTGACAGCCATCGAGCAGACAGAGGCGGCACGCCCTCGAGGTACGCGCCTGCCGCGCCGTGCCCGACGGAACCAGCTGCTGGGCGCCGCACAGGAAGTTTTCGTGGCGCAGGGCTACCACTCGGCCGCGATGGACGACATCGCCGAGCGCGCCGGAGTCAGCAAGCCGGTGCTCTACCAGCACTTCCCGGGCAAGCTCGACCTCTATCTCGCACTGCTGGACCAGCACTGCGAGTCCCTGATCCAGTCCGTCCGGCACGCGCTCGCGTCGACCAGCGACAACAAGCAGCGTGTACGGGCGACCATGGACGCCTACTTCGCGTACGTCGAGGACGACGGCGGCGCGTTCCGCCTGGTCTTCGAGTCGGACCTGACCAACGAGCCCGCCGTGCGCGAGCGCGTCGACAAGGTCACGAACGAGTGCGCCGAGGCGATCTGCGACGTCATCGCCGAGGACACCGGCCTCTCGCGCGCGGAGTCGATGCTGCTGGCCTCGGGTCTGGGCGGCCTCGCGCAGGTCGTGGCCCGCTCCTGGCTGCACAGCGACCGCAGCGTGCCGCGCGATCAGGCGGTCCAGCTGCTGACGTCCCTGGCGTGGCGCGGCATCGCCGGTTTCCCGCTGCACGGCCTCGATCACCACTGACCCGACACTTTGTTCCCGCCCGCTGTTCGCTCCTGGCGTTCTTGCGCGGAGCGTGAACGTCCCCTCACCGGGCTAATGTGTGCTGGGTACGGCGCGCAAGGTCGCGCACTTCACTGACCGTCGGAGGGACATAGCCGTGGAGGTCAAGATCGGCGTGCAGCACGCGCCCCGCGAGATCGTTCTGGAGAGCGGTCAGAGTGCCGAGGAGGTCGAGCGCGTGGTGGCCGAGGCACTCGCCGGAAAGTCGCAGCTGCTGAGCCTCACGGACGAGCACGGCCGCAAGATCCTGGTCCCGGCGGAGCGCCTGGCCTACGTGGAGCTCGGCGAGCCGGCCCCGCGCAAGGTGGGCTTCGGCGCGCTGTAGACGGACGCATACGAGAAGGGCCCGGCGACGTGAAGTCGCCGGGCCCTTCTCGTCGTACGGGCAAAGCTCCCCAAGATTTTTTTCTCCACATATGGAGCACAAGCCACCCACAGAGGAGGATTGCATTCCGCAGGTCACGGGTATGACGGGCTACGACCGCAATGCGCAGCGTGACCGTGTGGGAGGGACCCCAAATGATGTTGCTGGAAGCGCTCGGTTCCGCATTGCTCGGTCTCGTCCTGGCAGCGGTGGCAGCTCACCGGCTGGCCCACCGCCTGCCCGCCCGCTCCCTGGTCATGGCAACGGGCGTCGCCGGAGCCCTGTTCGGCGCGTTCGTGACGCACAGCGCGCTGGGCGCGGGCAGCATCCTGGTGAACCTGATCGGCGCGATGGTCGTCTCGGCCGCGTCCCTCTCGCTCCTGCTCCGCCCAGCGGGAAGACTCCGCCGTAGGTCGGCACCGGCGTAAGCCTGATTTCTCGAACGCCCTTAGGGAAGCGCCCTTCAGGGGCGCTGGGAACTGCGCGACCAGCCCCCACAACCGGCAGTCGCGCAACAACCCAAGCCACCCCCACGGGGCACTAGGCCGCCAACCCCAGCGCAGCCATCCGCTTGGTGTGCGCCTCGGTGATCCGCGAGAACATCCGCCCGACCTCGGCCAGATCGAACCCGTCGGCAACCCCACCCACGAGCATCGTCGACAGCGCATCCCGGTCCGCGACGACCCGCTGCGACTGCGACAGGGCCTCGCCCATGAGACGCCGCGCCCACAGAGCGAGACGACCGCCCACACGCGGATCGGCATCGATGGCCGCCCGCACCTTCTCCACGGCGAACCCGGCATGTCCGGTGTCGTCCAGCACCGCCAGCACCAGCTCACGGCTGTCCGAGTCCAACCGCGCCGCGACCTCCCGATAGAAGTCACTGGCGATCGAGTCACCGACGTACGCCTTGACGAGCCCCTCCAGCCAGTCCGAGGGCGCCGTCTGCCGGTGGAAGCCGTCCAGTGCGGCGACGAACGGCTCCATGGCCGCCGTCGGCTCCGCACCGATCTCGGTCAGCCGGTCGCGCAGCTTCTCGTAGTGGTGGAACTCCGCCGACGCCATCTTGGCCAGCTCCGCCTTGTCCGCGAGCGTCGGCGCCAGCTTGGCGTCCTCCGCGAGCCGCTCGAACGCCGCCAGCTCCCCGTACGCGAGCGCGCCGAGCAGATCCACGACAGCGGCCCGGTACTGCGGTTCGGCGGAGGCCTTCGCCCAGTCCTGGGCGGCGACTCCGGTGGGTTCGGGAGAAGCGTCGGAGGTGTTGTCAGGCGTCGTCATGAAGCGCACAATAGCCCGCTCCCCGCGCGGCGGAAGTCCCTGGTAAAGCAGTGTGACGACGACTACGTGACCAAATCGGCCATCGCATGTGCGCGTTTCCGGGGTATGGTGGTAATGCGCCTGCTGAGTACGCACGTCTATGAGGACCGCGTATTTCGACGGGCCGCACGTATGAGGATGCCCGGTCGGTGGCCCCGGTCGGCTCCGACCTGACAGCTCTCCTTGGCCGTACGGCACTGTGCGTACGGCATCCGGAGGGACCCTCAGCGGTTCGAGCGCTTGAGCGTCGGCAGAGGTCCCGTGCCATTACGGCTAGCCCCGTAAGGCGGTCGACGTCCCCAGCACGGTCCTAGACGACCCCCGAGCTCGCCTCGCACCGCGCACACAGAAGAGGCAAAACCCTGACTACGACGTTCAGAGATCTCGGAATCCTTCCCGAGACCGCCGAGGCCCTCGAGGCCGTCGGCATCATCACCCCCTTCCCCATCCAGGAGATGACGCTCCCCGTCGCCCTTTCCGGCACGGACGTCATCGGCCAGGCCAAGACCGGCACCGGCAAGACGCTGGGCTTCGGCCTCCCGCTCCTCGAGCGCGTCACCGTCCCCGCCGATGTCGAGGCCGGCCGCGCGAAGCCCGAGGACCTCACCGACGCCCCGCAGGCCCTCGTCGTCGTCCCCACGCGCGAGCTGTGCCAGCAGGTCACCAACGACCTGCTGACCGCGGGCAAGGTCCGTAACGTACGCGTTCTCGCCATCTACGGCGGCCGGGCGTACGAGCCGCAGGTCGAGGCCCTCAAGAAGGGCGTCGACGTGATCGTCGGCACCCCGGGCCGACTGCTGGACCTCGCGGGCCAGAAGAAGCTCAGCCTCAAGCACATCAAGGCACTCGTCCTCGACGAGGCCGACGAGATGCTCGACCTGGGCTTCCTGCCCGACGTCGAGAAGATCATCAACCTGCTGCCGGCCCGCCGTCAGACGATGCTGTTCTCGGCGACCATGCCGGGCGCGGTCATCGGTCTCGCGCGCCGCTACATGTCGCAGCCCACGCACATCCGCGCCACCGCGCCGGACGACGAGGGCCAGACGGTGCGCAACACCGCGCAGTTCGTCTACCGCGCGCACAACATGGACAAGCCCGAGATGGTCTCGCGCATACTGCAGTCCGACGGCCGGGGACTGGCCATGGTCTTCTGCCGTACGAAGCGCACGGCGGCCGACCTCGCCGACCAGCTCCAGCAGCGCGGCTTCGCCTCCGGCGCCGTCCACGGCGACCTCGGCCAGGGCGCGCGTGAGCAGGCACTGCGGGCCTTCCGCAACGGCAAGGTGGACGTCCTCGTCTGCACCGACGTCGCCGCTCGCGGTATCGACGTCGAGGGCGTGACGCACGTCATCAACTACCAGTCCCCCGAGGACGAGAAGACGTACCTGCACCGCATCGGCCGTACCGGCCGCGCGGGTGCCAAGGGCATAGCGATCACCCTCGTCGACTGGGACGACATCCCGCGCTGGCAGCTCATCAACAAGGCGCTGGAGCTCAACTTCAACGACCCGCCGGAGACGTACTCCACCTCCCCGCACTTCTACGAG
Source organism: Streptomyces sp. NBC_00019 (assembly GCF_045041015.1). NCBI lineage: Bacteria > Bacillati > Actinomycetota > Actinomycetes > Kitasatosporales > Streptomycetaceae > Streptomyces > Streptomyces sp. NBC_00019. Next base: position 6,893,134 of record NZ_CP108302.1, on the reverse strand, counting down.
GAGATGAACATCCCCGCGGGCACCAAGGGTGTCCTGCCGCGTGCCGAGCGCACCCGCGCGGGCCTCGCCGCGGAAGAGGTCGAGGACCTGGGCGAGACCGGTGGCCGTGGTGGCCGCGGTCGCGGTGACCGGGGCGACCGAGGTGGCCGCGGTGGCCGGGACGAGTCCCGTTCCGCCGACCGCGAGCGCCCGGCTGCCCGTACGCCGCGCCGTCGCCGTCGTACGCGCAATGGCACACCGCTGGACGGGGCCGCCGCACCGGTGGGCACGACCGCGCCGGAGGAGACCGCGGTGACCGAGGACGCGTCCGCGTCCCGCACCCCGCGTCGCCGTCGCCGCACCCGTAACGGAGCCGCCTCGCTGGAGTCGGTGCCGGCCACGGCCACGACGTCCGAGGCCGCGGAGGTCGCGGTCGACACGGCCGAGGCCACGGAGACCAAGCCCCGCCGTCGCCGTAGCCGCAGGTCGGAGACGGTCGCCGTCGAGACGCCGGCCGTCGTCGAGGTCCCGGAGGTCGTCGCCGAGGTCAAGGAGCCCGAGGCGCCCGCCGCCGAGGCCACCGAGACGAAGCCCCGCCGCCGGACCCGCAAGGCCGCGGAGACGGTCGCCGTCGAGACGCCGGCCGTCGTCGAGGTCGCGGAGGCCGAGGCCCCCGCCGCCGCGCCGCGTCGCCGCACGCGCAAGACGGCTGCCGCCGCCGAGACCGCGGTGGACACGGCCGAGGGCACGGAGGCCAAGCCGCGCCGCACCCGCAAGGCCGCTGCCGCTCCCGAGGCCGCCGTCGACACCGCCGAGGCCGTGGAGACCAAGCCGCGCCGCACGCGGAAGACGGCCGCCGCCGAGACCGTGGTCGACACGGCCGAGGCCGCCGAGGCCAAGCCCCGGACCCGCCGCACCCGCAAGGTCGCCGAGACCGCCGCGACTGTCGCCGAGATCCCGGCGCAGGCAGCGGAGGAGCCGGAGACCCAGCCGCGCCGCACCCGCAAGACGGCCGCCGCCGCGGAGACCGCGGTGGACACGGCCGAGGGCACGGAGGCCAAGCCGCGCCGCACGCGCAAGACGGCCGCCGCCGCCGAGACCGCGGTCGACGCGGCCGAGGCTCCCGCCGCCGCGCCGCGCCGCCGTACGCGCAAGGCCGCCGAGGCCGCCGAGGCAGTGGTCGACACCGCCGAGGCCACCGAGGCCAAGCCCCGGACCCGCCGCACCCGCAAGGTCGCCGAGACCGTCGAAGCCGCTGCGGCTCCGGAGGTCACCGAGGCCAAGCCGCGTCGCACCCGCAAGACGGCCGCCGCCACGGAGACGACCGAGGCCAAGCCGACGCGCGCCCGCAAGACGGCTGCCGCCACCGAGGCCAAGCCGGCTCGCGCGCGGAAGACGGCCACGGCCGCCGACATCCCGGCCCAGGCCGCCGAGGAGCCGGAGGCCAAGCCGCGCCGCCGTACCCGTAAGGTCACGGCCGCCGCGGAGTCCACGGAGAGCTGACCGCTCATCCGACGGCCCGGCCCACTTCACGTGGGCCGGGCCGTCGGCGTTTCCGGCCCCCTCGTGAAGAGCGTGCCCGGCTCACACACCCACATGGCCCCTCGCCCCGGAGCAGCGAGACCGCCGCTGCCCCGAAGCAGCGAGACCGCCGCCTCACGAACCCGCCTCACATGCACCGCGGCGTGCCGCTCGACCCGCCACGCCCCGCCAGGGCCCCACATGGCCCACCTCACATAGCCACCGCCGCCCTCCACCCGCCCCGCCGGATAGCCTCAGGGCATGAGCAGGCCCCCCACCTTCGCCCCGCCCCCCGGCGCCCGCGCCCACTCCCTGCGCACCGCTCGCGGTGAGTTCGCTGTCGTCGACGCGCCCGTGACGGACGGCGTCGCCCCCAGGGGAACCGCTCTGCTGCTGCCCGGGTTCACCGGCAGCAAGGAGGACTTCAACCCGCTGCATGTGCCGCTCGCGGCGCGCGGGTACCGGACGGTCGCGGTGGACGGACGGGGACAGTTCGAGTCCGACGGTCCGGCGGACGACGAATCGGCGTACGCGCAGGACGAGTTGGCGAAGGACGTGCTCGCGCAGGCCGCGGCCCTCGACGGACCCGTGCATCTCGTCGGGCACTCGCTCGGCGGGCAGATCGCGCGGGCCGCCGTCCTCCTGGACCCCGGCCCCTTCCGCTCCCTCACCCTCATGTCCTCGGGCCCCGCCCAGATCTCCGGCTCCCAGCAGCAGCGCGTGAAGCTGCTCCGGGACGCGCTGACGGTGATGAGCATGGCGGCGGTGTGGGACGCGATCCAGGCGATGGAACCGCCGGAGGAGACCGACACCGGAGGCGAGCTGGACTCCGGGCTCGACGACCGGGAGGACCTGCGCCGACGCTGGATGGGCACCAAGCCCGCCCAACTCATCGCCACCGGCCGCCAGTTGTGCGCCGAGCCGGACCGGGTGGCCGAACTGGCCGCCGTACCGCTGCCGTTCCACGTACTGTCCGGCTCGCACGACGACACCTGGCCGGTGCCGCTGCTCGACCACATGGCCGTCCGACTGCGGGCCCGCAGGACCGTGATCCCCGGCGCCGAGCACTCCCCCAACACGGACCGCCCCCTGGAGACGGCCCGCGCCGCCGCCGACTTCTGGGACAGCACCCGGTCGCCCCAGTAGGCCGGGCCACCAAGAACCGCTAGTACTGCCCCTGCAGGTGCTCCCAGAACCCGTCCCGCAGCGCCCGCCGCAGATCCGCCTGTCCCCGCAGGGAGTACTGCAGCAGCCCTTCCGCCTCCACCAGCAGATCCTGGTCCACCGACCCCGGCAGATAAGGGTGCCCCGGCAGCAGCTCCCCCACCGTCTCCCGCCCCCGCGCCGCCAGCCACTTCGCCGCGATCTGGGCGCCCACGAAGCGGACGTCCTCGCGGCCGGGCCGGTTCACCGAGGTCTCGTAGCCGGCGGACGTACGCCGTGACACGTACGGCTTGAAGAAGTCGAGGTCGAGGACGCGCTGGCTGTCGACCTCCCACAGCAGCGGCTCGGCCTGGTTGCGGCCCTCGGGCGCCTCGATGCCCCACAGATGGACGCGGGCGCCGTACCCCTGGGCCGCCTCGACCGCCGAGACCAGGTCCTCGTCGCCGCCGAGCAGGGCCGCGTCGCTGATCGCGCGGTGCCGGGCGAGGGACTCCAGATCGGTCCTGATCAGTGAGTCGACGCCCTTCTGCTGGTTGTTGGCGTTGAGATTGCCCAGCCGCACCTTGACGTCCGGAAGCTCGGCGATCGTCTGCTGCTCCGAGGTGTGGATACGGCGCCGGGCGCCGTCGTACCAGTAGACCCGCAGCAGCCTGCTGTCCGCGAAGATCGTGCGGGCCCGGTCGATGAGCGCCTCGATCAGCCCCTCGGCGTCCAGGTCGAAGGCCCGGCGGTCCTCGGTCCCGGCGACCAGACGGCCCGCGGCCGCGTACAGATACCCCGCGTCGACGAAGATCGCATGGGTCGAGGGCGTCTTCGCCACTTCGGCGAGCATGCGCGTCAGCAGCTCGTTGGTGTGGTCGATGCGGGCGGTGAGTGCCGCGAGGTCGTCGTTCATCGCCTCCATTGTCCCGGCGGTCACGCTGCGAACACAACCGGTCCCGGTCGGTCTCCGAAGAGAGAGCGGAGAGTCGCTTACCGGTCAGTAGTTAGTCGTTCGAAAAATTTCTTTAGCGTAGGGAATGTTTGTAACGCGCACCCCGTTGACTACCTACGTACGCAGTAATTCTCCGCAGGAGGATGACCAGACGAAGGGAGAAGCCCATGCGCTTCGAAATCATGCGACTCGACGACGTCGACGGCACGCCCGTGGACAGCACCGTTGTGGACGCCGCCTCCGTCAATCGGATCGTTCAGCAGGCCGCCTCGATAGGCCAGCGACTCTGGATCCGCCCGGCCGAGGCCTCGGCCTCGTAACACATACGCAGTAACACAGGCTTCAGAGCCCCCGTACGGCAACGATGTCGTACGGGGGCTCTGCGCTGTCCGGCCACGGGGATCAGCTCCCCTGGATCACCTGCGTGATGCCGTTGATGATCTGCTGCACGGCGATCGCGGAGAGCATCATGCCCGCGAGCCGTGTCACCAGGACCACGCCGCCGTCCTTGATGACCCGGATGATCAGCAGCGAGTACCGCATCACCAGCCACAGCACGACATGGATGGCGAGGATCGCCATCCACACCGACACCTGTGTGGCGACGCTGTCGGCCTTCTGCACGGCGAGGATGACCGACACGATCGCGCCCGGCCCGGCGAGCAGCGGCATGCCCAGCGGCACCAGCGCCACATTGACGTCCTTGGTCTGCTTGGGCTCGTCGGTCTTGCCGGTCAGCAGGTCGAGAGCGATCAGCAGGAGCAGCAGCCCGCCCGCGATCATCAGCGCGGGGACGGAGACATGCAGGTAGTCGAGGATCTGGTGGCCGAGGAGCCCGAAGACGGTGATGACACCGCCGGCGACACAGACGGCCTGGAAGGCCATCCGCTTCTGCACCTTGGCGGGCCGGCCGGAGGTCAGCGCCAGGAAGATCGGGGTGATCCCGGGGGGATCCATGATGACGAACAGGGTCAGGAACAGGGAGCCGAAAACGGCAGCGTCGAACACAGGAGAGCCTTGCGAGGAGGAAGGAAGAGATCAGATGGACGTGAGAGCGAGTCTCAGGCTCCGCCGGTCCCCGGCACCGGGAACGCGCCGGTGGCACGCCGGGTGATCTCGCCGTACACCTCGGGGTCGGTCCGGTACTCGCCGAGCGTGACGGTCTTGCGGCTGCCGTGGTAGTCGGAGGAGCCGGTGACCAGCAGCCCCAGCTCGGCGGCGAGCCCGCGCAGCCCGACCCGTGTCTCGTCGTCGTGGTCCATGTGGTCGACCTCGATGCCGTCGAGCCCGGCCGCGGCCATCTCGGCGATCGCGGACTCCGGAACCGTATGCCCACGCTTGCTGGCGCCCGGGTGCGCGAAGACGGTGACCCCGCCCGCGGCCTTGACCAGCCGGATCGCCTCGAAGGGGTCGGTCTCGTGCTTCTCCACGAAGGCCCGGCCGCCGTCGGCGAGCCAGTCCTGGGTGAAGGCGTCACTCACGGTCGGTACGACCCCGAGCTCGACGAGCGCGGTGGCGACATGCGGCCGCCCGACGGACCCGTCCCCGGCGATCCGCATCACCTGTTCCCAAGTGATGGGCACACCCAGCTCGTTGAGCTTGACGACCATGCCCCGCGCCCGCGGCACCCGGTCGTCCCGCACCAGTTCCCGCTCGGCGAGCAGCTCCGCCTCCTCGGGATCGAAGAGGTAGGCCAGCATGTGCATGGACACGCCGTCGATACGACAGGACAGCTCGGCCCCGGTGACGAGCGTGAGCCCCTCCGGCAGCGCGGCGATCGCCTCGGCATACCCACGCGTGGTGTCGTGATCGGTCAGCGCGACAACGTCCAGCCCGGCAGCGGCGGCATTACGCACCAGCTCAGCAGGCGTGTCCGTACCGTCGGAAGCCGTGGAGTGGGTGTGCAGATCAATACGCACGACACGAACTCCAGACACTGACGGGACACAAGGGACCGCTCAAGGATAACCAGATTTTCAAGGGCCCCTGTCACACCCGAAACCTGTGAGCGACCTTTACACAGGCTCACCCAGGGGCGCGGGGAACTGCGCGAAAAGCCACAGACAACCCGCAGCCGCCAACGCACCGAAGCCCCCCACCCCCGCAGGCGCTACGGCTCAAGCAGGCGCGGCGACAACGCTCCGCAGGGCACCAGCTCGACCTCCGCACCCGCGTCCCGCAGATCCGTCAGCACCAGCTCGTCGTACATCAGCAGCCCCGACTGCTCGGGCCACACCACGGCCCACAGCCACAGTCCGCGAGCCTCGCCCGCGAAGACCGCACGATCATCCGGCGCCCCGGAGACATGCCACAGCGGCGTAGGCCGCCCGGCGGCCAGCACCTTCGCCTGCGGCGGCTTCTCAACGTTCATGTACGGCCCCGGATCCGGCCCGTCGATCCCGGCGTACCGCGCACCGAGACCCACACCGAGCTCCTCGGCGACAAGGATCAGCTCCCCGATACCGCCCAGCGGACCCGGCCCCGTGCACGCCACCGCCGTCGCACGACCCCCGCTGCGATCGTCGCCCGCGCAGCCCACACCTGTGAACAGCCAGCCGACCGGCAGTGGCCACGGCATCCAGACCGGTACCTGTGTGCGGTGCACCACGACGTCGAGAGCCTCGACGCTGGGCGGGATCACCGGCTGCAGCGGATGCACGGTCCCGTGCACATCGCACTGCCAGGTGTCGGCGAAGAGACCGGGAGCCCTGACCCGGCCACCACACTTCGGGCAACTGGGTTCGCCCCTCATAGGGCCCCACGGTCCTACCCCTGCTCCCCCACGTCAAGGACGATCACCCGTCCGGGCGGAACCGCCTCCGGGATCGCCCCACCAGGGGGCACTAGATGTAGCTTGCATTAATTAGCTGCCCTAACTTACTATGTGCATATACCAACCATCTCCTCGCCGGAATTGGAGAAACCATGGACGCCTTCGACGCGGGAGCGGGCAGCCTCCTGCGACAGCCCAAGGCGGTCTGGGCCACGGCCGGTGCCTCCGTCGTCGCCTTCATGGGCATCGGACTGGTCGACCCGATCCTCCCGTCCATCGCCCAGGGCCTCGACGCCACCGCCAGCCAGGTCTCCCTGCTCTTCACCTCGTACTTCCTCATCACCGCCGTCGCGATGCTGGTCACCGGCTTCGTCTCCAGCCGCATCGGCGGCCGCAAGACCCTGCTGCTCGGCCTCGCGTTCGTGGTCGTCTTCGCCGGCCTCGCGGGCACCTCGAACTCGGTCGCCGAACTCGTCGGCTTCCGCGCGGGCTGGGGCCTCGGCAACGCCCTCTTCGTCTCGACGGCCCTCGCCGTCATCGTCGGCGCGGCGGCGGGCGGGAGCGCCGCGGCCATCCTGCTGTACGAGTCGGCGCTCGGCCTGGGCATGGCATGCGGCCCGCTGCTGGGCGCGCTGCTCGGCGACGCCAACTGGCGCTACCCGTTCTTCGGCACGGCCTTCCTGATGGCGGTCGGCTTCCTGTGCATCACGGTGTTCCTGAAGGAACAGCCCAAGCCGGCCCGCAAGACCTCGGTGCTCGACCCCATCAAGGCACTGGGCCACGGCGGCCTCGCCTCCGTCGCCGCCTCGGCCTTCTTCTACAACTACACGTTCTTCACCGTGCTGGCCTTCACGCCGTTCGTGCTGGACATGACCCCGTACAAGTCGGGTGCCGTGTTCTTCGCCTGGGGCGTGCTGCTCGCCGTGTTCTCGGTGCTCGGGGCACCGCGTCTGCAGCGGCGGTTCGGTTCGCTGAAGGTGCTAGGCGGCTCGCTCGTCCTGCTCGCCGTCGACGTACTCGCCCTCGGCTACGGCAGCCACACCACCGCGATCGTCTGCACGATCCTCTCCGGCGCGTTCATCGGCGTGAACAACACCGTCTACACGGAGCTGGCGCTCGGCGTGTCGGACGCGCCGCGCCCGGTGGCGAGCGCCGGCTACAACTTCGTGCGCTGGTTCGCGGCCGCCGCCGCGCCCTACTTCGCGCCGAAGATCGAGGAGTGGACCGACATCCACATCCCGTTCGTGGTGGCGGCGGTGACCGCCGTCCTGGGCGCGCTCGTGGTCGTCGTACGACGGAACGCGCTCACTCATGAAGCGGAAGAACTGGAGTCGAAGCACGCCACAGAGGACAGCGTGGCCGTCTTCGCCAACTGACGCTTTTCAGCCACCGGTTGGTGACATCAGTCACGCCAGCGGGACGGACTTGCGGGACGGATCCCGGAGGTCCGTCCCGTTCGTCAGCCAGCGCTCCTGGAGGGCCTGAGCACCGTGGACGCGCTTCCAGGCCGCCTCGTTCGGGGTCATGGGCAGCAGCGGCAGGAACTGGACCGGGTCCATGGGCTCGTCGAGCTCCAGGTCCTCGACCAGGCCACCGGGTTCGGCCACCAGGACCGAGGTGAACGGGGCGCCGGGCCACAGGGGTTCGCCGACGTCGAGGGAGGCGCCGGGGGCCACGATCACACCCTCGACCTGCGGGGACGCGGCAAGTACGGCGAGCGGCCGGAGCACCTTGTCGGTTTCGGAGAGACCGGCGCGGACCGAGAGGACCAGCTCGGCGCGCGGCCCCTTGACCGGGTCGGCGAGCATCGCGGTGGGATCACCCATCGGTTGCGCCGACATGCCGAGCGTGGCGTAGCGGACGATGTCGCCCTCCTGGAAACGCAGCACCTCGACGCGGTCCGTGCCGAGGAAGGTGACCGCGGCGCGCGCGTCCGGTTCGCCCAGCGCGGTACGCAACCGGGCCTCGACCAAGGGAAGAACATCAGCCATGCCGCGAGCATAGAACTCGTCAGTACCGGGCAAAGCAGCGCCTTGACTATTCAGTCGGCTGATACTCTTTGCCGGTGGTTCGGGGCAGCACGCAGAAGCGTCGCTATCGAGTCCCGACGCCGTGAGACTCCCCCTACGGGGAATGGATCGTCCCTTACGAGGGACCGACCGGAGGAGGTGGGGCTGTCATGGATCGAAGTCGACCTGGTAGTACCACTCGCTCTTCCGGCCACTGATGTAGCTGATCCGCCTTCGGCCGATCGCCGCCTCTCACGCTCGCGTCTTCATCGTCGGAAGAGCACTTCGTCTCGTTTTGCCTGATCTGTTTGATCTGTATCAGCAGCGAAACCCGCTACCGCAATGGTGCGGTGCTCCCCGCTTTGTGGACGTGCCAAACATCCGCAGTCAGGACGTCCTCATTCCGGGCAGTTCCATCCGTTGAAGCGGCTTTTCGTTGCCTGTCGCGAAGGAGCCCGCCATGTCGATGATCCGCGACCTGCGTGCCGTGGTCCGACCCTCCCGCGTCTCGCTGCGCAAGAGCAGCAGCACCGATTACGACACCACGCGTGACCCCGGCACGCCCTCGGCCGTCGTCGACTGCGCCGTCTACCGCGACGGGGCCCGCGTCCAGATGCCGAAGGCCCTGACCCCGCACGAGGCGATGCGTCAGGTGCGCCGCGACGGGGGCTTCGTGTGGATCGGGCTGCACGAGCCGACCGAGGCCGAATTCTCCGGTATCGCAAGCGAGTTCGGGCTGCACCCGCTGGCCGTGGAGGACGCGGTGCAGGCACACCAGCGGCCCAAGCTGGAGCGCTACGACGACTCCCTGTTCACCGTCTTCAAGACCATCCACTACGTCGAGCACGACGAGCTCACCGCCAACAGCGAGATCGTCGAGACCGGCGAGGTCATGTGCTTCACCGGACGGGACTTCTTCATCACCGTCCGGCACGGCGGACAGGGTTCGCTCCGGGCCCTGCGCCACCGCCTCCAGGACGACCCCGAGCTGCTCGCCAAGGGCCCTTCGGCGGTGCTGCACGCGATCGCCGACCATGTCGTCGACGGGTACATCGCGGTCGCCGACGCGGTGCAGGACGACATCGACGAGGTCGAGACGGAGGTGTTCTCGCCGGGGCGCAAGGGCTCGCCGCGCGGCACGGACGCCGGCCGGATCTACCAACTCAAGCGCGAGGTCCTGGAGTTCAAGCGGGCCGTCTCGCCGCTCCTGCGCCCCATGCAGCTGCTGAGCGAGCGCCCGATGCGGCTCATCGACCCCGACATCCAGAAGTACTTCCGGGACGTCGCCGACCACCTCGCCCGGGTCCAGGAGCAGGTCATCGGCTTCGACGAGCTGCTCAACTCGATCCTCCAGGCCAACCTCGCGCAGGCGTCCGTCGCGCAGAACGAGGACATGCGCAAGATCACCTCGTGGGCGGCCATCATCGCCGTACCGACGATGGTGTGTGGTGTGTACGGCATGAACTTCGAGCACATGCCCGAGCTGCACTGGCGGTACGGCTACCCCGTGATCATGATGATCACCGGTGTCATCTGCCTCGGCATCCACCGCACCCTGAAGCGCAACGGCTGGCTGTGACCCGGCCCCGGTGACCCCGCCTGGATAGGCTGGGCGCATGACAAGCGAGCTGCTCGACCAGGCCCTCGTCGAGGAGGCCACGAAGAAGTCCGGCCTCGTCTGGGTCAGGGGTCCCGAGGGTCCGGCCCAGGCGCTCTGGCACGTGTGGCACGAGGGTGCGGTGTGTCTGGTCGGCGACGGGCCGGGCGAGCAGCCGCTGCCAGGCCTCACCGACGGGACCGAGGCCGAGGTGACCGTCCGCAGCAAGGACAAGGGCGGACGGCTGGTCTCCTGGACGGCGAAGGTCGTCGAGCTGACCGCCGGGTCCGAGGTCTGGGACGCGGCCGTCGCCGAGCTCAAGGGCAAGCGGCTCAACGCGCCCGACGGCGAGGCGATGACGGGGCGCTGGGCGCGCGAGTGCCGGGTGCTGCGGCTCGAGCCGACGGGGTCGACGCTGCCGTTGCCCGACGGGGATCTGGCCGAGGCGCCGGTTCCCACGACGGCCACGACCCGTCAGCCGATCCCCGCGGGGCTTCCGAAGCTGCTGCTGAAGCGGCGCAAGCGGAAGTAGTCAGGACGTCGGCAGCTGCTTGCCGTAGTCCACCGTCTCGTCCTCCGCCGGCTCCTTCAGGCTGAAGGACTTGCCCCAGCCCGAGAAGGTCAGCGTGCCCGCGCCGCCCGCGCGCTCCAGGCGGAGCGGATACGGCTCGCCCTCCAGGGAGACGTCCAGCTTGCCGCCGGAGCCGTCGTCGCCGGTGATGCGGATGGTGCGGGTGCCGGACTGTTCGTGGTGGCCGTCGGTGGACAGCTCGCCGTGGAGGGTCAGCAGGCCCGCCAGGAGGACGTCCTTGTCGGTGAAGCCGCTGAACTTCTTGTACGAGGGGTCTCCCTGCGGCACCTTCACGAACTTGTCGTCGAGTTTGTCGGCGGCCGCCGTGTCGGTGCCGGAGTCGTCCTTGCCGTCCTGCTGTCCCCAGAAGTCCGCGTCGGCCTTGAGGTAGAGCTGCTCGCCGATCCGCAGCAGCCGGAAAGTCGCGCCTTCGGAGGTGACCGAGCCCGAGCCTCCGTCGGACTTGAGACGCATGTCGAGTTTGTAAGTGCGCCCGCTGGTGACCACGTTCCCTGAGAGACGTACCGAGTCGGCGGATTCGGCGGCCGCCTTGGTCTTCGTCTGGATCTGGGCGGCCGGCAGCTTGCCGACCCCGTTGGTGCCCGCGTCGGGGTCGTCACCACCGCACCCTGTCAGGCCCGTTCCCGTCACGACCAGGGCGCACATCGCGCCCAGCAGTCCGGTCCGGCGGGTGCGGCCCTGGGGAATCGCAGTCACAGGTGGGGCTGCCTTTCTGACGAGGGTCCATCGGAGGCGTACCGCAGAGTACCGGGGCCCCGCGGGCCCAACGGAGCCAGTCCGTCCGGACCGCCCCACCAGGGCGTACCGCATCGGGACGGGCTAGCCTGAAGCCCATCCCAGCGGGCAATTGGCGTGAATAGGAGGCGCAGGCATGGCAGGGGGTGTCCCCAGGATCTTCGTCTCGCACCTCGCCGGAGTCGCCGTCTTCGATCCGAACGGCGACCAGGTGGGCCGGGTGCGCGACCTGGTCGTCATGCTGCGCGTCGGACGGAGACCACCGAGGGTGCTCGGCCTCGTCGTCGAGCTGTCGACCCGGCGCCGTATCTTCCTGCCCATGACCCGCGTGACCAGCATCGAGTCCGGCCAGGTCATCACCACCGGGGTGCTCAACGTCCGCCGCTTCGAGCAGCGGCCCACCGAGCGCCTGGTCTTCGGCGAGCTCCTGGACCGGCGCGTGACGCTCGTCGAGGCCAAGGAAGAGGTCACCGTCCTCGACGTGTCCGTGCAGCAGCTGCCGGCCCGCCGGGACTGGGAGATCGACCGTGTCTTCGTGCGCAAGGGCGGCAAGGGCGGCGCCTTCCGCCGCAAGGGCGAGACGCTGACCGTCGAGTGGTCCGCCGTCACCGGCTTCTCCCTGGAGGAGCACGGACAGGGCGCCGAGAGCCTCCTCGCCACCTTCGAGCAGCTCCGCCCCGCCGACCTGGCGAACGTCCTGCACCACCTCTCCCCCAAGCGCCGCGCGGAGGTCGCCGCGGCCCTCGACGACGACCGGCTGGCCGACGTCCTCGAAGAGCTCCCCGAGGACGACCAGATCGAGATCCTCGGCAAGCTCAAGGAGGAGCGGGCCGCGGACGTCCTGGAGGCCATGGACCCGGACGACGCGGCCGACCTGCTCTCCGAGCTCCCCGAGGAGGACCAGGAGCGGCTGCTGAGCCTGATGGAGCCCGCCGACGCGGCCGACATGCGGCGCCTGATGTCCTACGAGGAGCACACGGCCGGCGGTCTGATGACGACCGAGCCGATCGTCCTGCGGCCGGACGCCACCGTCGCCGACGCCCTCGCCCGGGTCCGCAACGCCGACCTGTCGCCCGCCCTCGCCGCCCAGGTCTACGTCTGCCGTCCGCCCGACGAGACGCCGACCGGCAAGTACCTCGGCACGGTGCACTTCCAGCGCCTGCTGCGGGACCCGCCGTACACCCTGGTCAGCGCGATCATCGACGACGACCTCCAGCCCCTGGACCCGGACGCGGCGCTGCCGGTCGTCGCCGGGTTCTTCGCGACGTACGACATGGTGGCGGCGCCCGTGGTGGACGATTCCGGGTCACTGCTGGGCGCGGTGACCGTGGACGACGTGCTGGACCACATGCTGCCGGAGGACTGGCGGGAGACCGAGTTCCACCTCGAGGACGAGGTGACTCCGCATGGCTCCTGAGCGTGAGACGTCGGCCCGAGAGCGCACCCCGGCGGGCGCCACCGCCGCCACGCGCCCGCGTGCCCGTCTGGACCAGCCCCGGCCGCCCCGGCGGCGCCTGCTGCCCGAGTGGGACCCGGAGGCCTTCGGACGGCTTTCGGAGCGCATCGCGCGGTTCCTGGGCACCGGGCGGTTCATCGTCTGGATGACGATCGTCATCATCGTGTGGGTGCTGTGGAACATCTTCGCGCCCGGCGACCTGAAGTTCGACAACTATCCCTTCATCTTCCTGACCCTGATGCTGTCCCTGCAGGCCTCCTACGCGGCCCCGCTGATCCTGCTCGCGCAGAACCGGCAGGACGACCGCGACCGGGTCAACCTCGAACAGGACCGCAAGTCGAACGAGCGGTCGATCGCGGACACCGAGTACCTGACCCGCGAGATCGCCGCCCTGCGGATCGGCCTCGGCGAGGTCGCCACCCGGGACTGGATCCGCTCCGAGCTGCAGGACCTGGTGAAGGAAATGGAGGAGCGACGGGACGGGCACGTCGTATTCCCGGCAGAACGGTCTGCGGGACGTGACGTAGAAGACCGCTGACGGGCATGCCGAGGCCGCCGCGGATCGCCGTACCATCGTCCTTATGGTTACGGAAGACGCGGTGCGCGAGGCACTGGCGACGGTGAACGACCCCGAGATCAACCGACCCATCACCGAGCTCGGAATGGTCAAGTCGGTGGACACCGGCGAGGACGGAGCGGTCGCGGTCGCCGTCTACCTGACGGTCTCGGGCTGCCCTATGCGGGAGACGATCACGCAACGCGTGACGGATGCCGTCTCGGCGGTCGAGGGCGTCACCCGCGTCGACGTCACGCTCGACGTCATGAGCGACGAGCAGCGAAAGGAGCTGGCGACGGCCCTGCGCGGGGGCCAGACCGAGCGCGAGGTCCCCTTCGCCAAGCCGGGTTCGCTCACGCGCGTGTACGCGGTGGCCTCCGGCAAGGGCGGCGTCGGAAAGTCCTCGGTGACGGTGAACCTGGCGGCGGCGCTGGCCGCGGACGGTCTGAAGGTGGGCGTCGTGGACGCCGACATCTACGGCCACTCCGTGCCCCGCATGCTGGGCGCCGACGGGCATCCGACCCAGGTCGAGAACATGATCATGCCGCCGTCGGCGCACGGTGTGAAGGTCATCTCCATCGGCATGTTCACCCCGGGCAACGCCCCGGTGGTGTGGCGTGGCCCGATGCTGCACAGGGCGCTTCAGCAGTTCCTCGCGGACGTGTACTGGGGTGACCTCGACGTCCTCCTCCTCGACCTTCCGCCGGGCACGGGCGACATCGCGATCTCCGTGGCGCAGCTGGTGCCGAACGCCGAGATCCTGGTCGTCACGACCCCGCAGCAGGCTGCCGCCGAGGTGGCCGAGCGGGCGGGTGCCATCGCCGTCCAGACCCACCAGAAGATCGTGGGCGTGGTCGAGAACATGTCCGGCATGCCCTGCCCGCACTGCGACGAGATGGTCGACATCTTCGGCACGGGCGGCGGCCAGGCGGTCGCCGACGGCCTCACGAGGACGACCGGCGCCACGGTCCCGGTCCTCGGCTCCATCCCGATCGACGTCCGCCTCCGCGAGGGTGGCGACGACGGCAAGCCGGTCGTCCTGAGCGACCCGGACTCCCCGGCGGGCGCGGCCCTGCGGGCGATCGCGGGGAAGCTGGGCGGACGCCAGCGCGGCCTCGCGGGACTGTCCTTGGGGATCACTCCGCGGAACAAGTTCTAGATTCTCGTACGACGAGGGGGGCGCCGACTCACAGAGTCGGCGCCCCCCTCGTCGTAGCACCGGCTATGCGTAAGCCGAGATGTCCTTGATCATGGCGAAGCCGAGCCCGTACGCGCTCATGCCTCTCCCGTACGCCCCCACGTGCACGCCTTCCGGCGTGGACCCGGCGAGGACCCAGCCGAACTCGGACTCGCGGTAGTGGAAGGACGTCGGCACCCCGTCCACGGGGAGCGACAGGGTCGACCAGTCCGGGCCGTCGAGGTCGTCGGCCAGGGCCCACGCCGTCTCCGTCTGCTGGTCCAGCCAGTCGTCGCGCAGCGAGTGGTCCATCGAGCCGGGCCAGGTGAAGGACAGCAGCCCGACCCCCGCGAGCCATGCCGCCGAGGAGACCGACGTCGCCTCGAGAAGCCCCGTGCCGTCGGCGCTCCTCCGGGACGGATTCGCCGCGACGGTCACCACCACCGCGAACTTCTCCTTGTCCTCCGACGCCTCGTTCCGTACGGAGGGCTCGTCACCGTGCCCGATCGAACCGTGTTCGACGGCACCGTCGGCCGCCGTCCCGACCTGCATCAGCCAGCGCGGACCCGTGAAGGCCTCGTCGAGGCCGTACCACGGGAAGGGCGCCAGCAGGTAGCCGTCGACCGTGCGCCGGGCGGAGGGGACCTGCTGTCCGCCCTCCGCGGCCGGGGCCTGTGCGACCGCCTGACTCGTCGTCTCCATGTGCCCGGACGCCTCCTCGTTCCTCGTCGGTCCGGAACGGCCCACCCCCCTTCGGGCGACTCGTCCGGTCCGCACAACAACTCGGCAGCATAGCCACCCCACCGGGACCAGCAGGGAAAGCGCCCGGCGCGTGGGGCGTCCGGGCGTCCGGTTCAGGCCGCACGGAGGCGTGGCGGGATATGAAACGCGTCACGTACGACTGAGCCGCACGTCACTGACGTGCGGCTCCGGAGCATGTGTACGACTGCGGGTGTACGACGTTCAGGTGGCGTCCGCGTCGAAGACCGGGCGGTCGTCCTTGCCGTCGTCGTCGGGCTTCTTGGTCATGTCGATCCGGCCGCCTGACGACGACCCGGAGGAGGACGAGGACGACTCCGACTCACGGCCGTGGACCGCGTCCGTGACCTCGGCCATCTCCTTCTTGATGTCGAAGCCGTTGCGGATCTCCTTGAGCCCCAGCTCGTCGTTGTCCATCTGCTTGCGGATGAACGTCTTGGGGTTCAGGTCCTCGAACTCGAAGTCCTTGAACTCGGGACCGAGTTCCGAGCGGATGTCCTGCTTGGCGCTCTCCGAGAACTCCCGGATCTTCCGGACGGTCCGCATGACGTCCTGGATGACCTTCGGGAGCTTGTCCGGACCGAAGACGAGCACGGCGAGGACAACGAGCGTCACCAGCTCGAGCGGTCCTATGTCATTGAACACCTGAAGCTCCTTGCGATGTCCGGGCCGGGTCCACGGTACCCGGCCATCCGGTACGACCGGTACTGTCCCGAGGCCTCCGAGTGCGCGGGCATGAGCGGTTTTGAGGGTTGTTTGCCTTGTGGGACGGGGTTTGCGGGCGCGCCTGTGAGGTTTCTGTTAATCGGGGCGCTCAATCGCCGTCCGAGGATCCGAGCACCAGGGAGATGGTCAGCTCCCCGCCGCCGCGTTCCACGGTGAGCTCCAGCTCGTCGCCAGGGCGGTGGGCGCGGGTCTTGACGATCAGCTCCTCGCCGGAGTGGATGCGCTGGCCGTCGACCTCGGTGATGACGTCGCCCGCCTTGATGCCGGCCTTGTCGCCGGCGCCGCCGGCGATGACCGCGGGTCCGCCGTCGTTGCCCTTCGTACCGACGCGGGCGCCGTCGCCCGAGTAGTCCATGTCGAGGGTGACGCCGATGACCGGGTGGGTCGCCTTGCCGGTGTTGATCAGCTCTTCGGCGACGCGCTTGCCCTGGTTGATGGGGATGGCGAAGCCGAGGCCGATCGAGCCGGACTGGGCGCCGCCGGACTCGGAGCCGTCGTCGGCGGAGCGGATGGCGGAGTTGATGCCGATGACCCGGGCCTTGGAGTCGAGGAGGGGGCCGCCGGAGTTACCGGGGTTGATGGGCGCGTCGGTCTGCAGGGCGTCGACATACGACACGTCGCTCCCGTCGCCGCTCTCGCCGCCGGCCGTGATGGGTCGCTCCTTGGCGCTGATGATCCCGGAGGTGACGGTGCCCTCCAGGTCGTAGGGGGCGCCGATGGCGACGACCGGGTCGCCGACCTGGACGCTGTCGGAGTTGCCGAGGGTCATGGGCTGGAGCCCGCTGACGCCGGTGACCTTCACGACGGCGAGGTCGTAGCCGCTGTCCCGCCCGACGACGGTGGCCTTGGCGGTGTCGCCGCTGTGGAAGGTGACGGATATGTCCCCGTCGGCTCCGGCGGGCTCGACGACGTGGTTGTTGGTGAGGATGTGGCCCCGGTCGTCGAGCACGAACCCGGTGCCGGTGCCTTGCTCCTCCGCGCCGCTCACATGGAGGGTCACCACGCTGGGCAGCGCCCGCGCGGCAATCCCCGCCACGCTGTCCGGCGCCCGCCCTGCGGGCTCGGCGTCGGCCTGCGGCAGCTCCACGTCCCCCACACCGCCATTGCGCTCCAGATAGGCCCCTACGGCCCCACCGACGCCCCCGGACACGAGCGCGAGCAGCACGGCACCGACGACGAGGACCTTCCTGGCCCGCTTACGACGTCCGTCCTTGGTGGGGACTGCGGCGCCGTTCTGCTGGAGGGAGGTGGGGAGGGGAACGGGGACGGGGGCCCAGGGGTCGTAGTTCCGCCAGGGGTTGGCGGGGGGCGGGGTGGGCGGGGTTTCGGCGTAGGGCGCTGGAGAGGGTGCGTCCGTGTAGGAGGGGGCGCTGGGGACCGGCGACGGCACGGGGGTGCTGGGGACCGGTGCGGGTGTGCTGTGCGCGGGGGTGCCGTGAGCCTGCGGGGGCGTCGGTATCGCCGTGCCGTGGGACGGGGTGGTCGCCGGGTGCAGTACCGGCGGAGCCGGCGCCCAGGGGCCGGGCTCGCCGTACGGCGGGGTGCTGTACGGGTCGGGGTCGTGCAGGGGCTTGGGAGAAGGGTCTGCCGCGCCCTCCTCCACCGCCGGGGCGGTGCGCGCGAGGGGCAGGCTCAGCTCGAAGTCACCGTCACCCTGGGCCCCAGCGGGGACCCGGTCCTCGGGCCTGGGCTCAGGCTCGGGTCCGGGCTCGGACGAACCGTCCTCGCGGACCGCATCCCGCGGCGACCTCAGCTCGAAGTCGCCCCCGGCATCGGCCGTGTCGGCCACATCCTGAGGCTGCCTCAGCTCGTAGTCACCGTCGGCGGTGGGACCCGGCACCGGAGGTGCCCCCTCGGTCCCCACGCTGTACTCGCCCGGCGCGGCCGGAGCCCCTTCCGCCTGGTCCGCAGGGCCCTGCGGACGCGGTCGGCTCCACCACTTCGCCTTCGTGGGCTTCCCCTCGTTCATGCTCTCCCCACAGCCAGGGCCTGGCCGGCACGTCGGCCCCGCTCACCTGCGCCTGTCAGGCACGCTGCCGCCATCACGGCCTGATCTGCCGGACAGGCACGGGCACGGCTCTCCCTGGATTCAACCAGGTTCGGGCGCCGACGCGCAGAGGCCGGGTCAGCGGGTGGTGCCGGAGGGGGAGGAGGTCGCGTGGGGGACGGGTGCGGCGAGCAGGCCCGGCGGGGTGAGGTCCGCGGCCGTGGACCAGGAGGTCAGGGTGAGCGGCGGGGTCGAGCTGAGCGGACGTATCAACGGGGACATGGCGGCCGCGCCGGCCACCACGGGTGCGGTCAGTGTGGCCTCGTGCGCCTGGGTGCCGGGAACCAGCGGCGCGGACGCCTCGGTCGGGGCGACCGGGGCGTCGATCCGGGACTGGTCCTGGGCGAACAGCGGACCCACCGCACGGCGACGCTGGCTGTCGGGTGTCGCGGCGCCCGTGCCGCCCTGTGTGCGAGCCGGGGTGACATTACTGCCGCCCGAGCCGCCACGGGCGTCCGTGTCGGTCGGCACGACCGTGGAGACGCCGCCCAGCGCGATCGCGGCCAGCGACACCGCCCCGCCCACGACGAACGCGAACCGCATACCGCGCGACGCCGACCGCTCGGCCTCGTGCCGGCTGACGTCATGGATACGGAAGCCACCGTTGGAGGGAGCCAGCGCGGAGGCGTGCGGCGTCGCGGGGACGTAGTCGAACTCGAAACGCTCGCCGCGCTTCACGCCGAAGACTCCGGCGGTGCCGGGTCTTCCGGAGAAGCCGTCGGGGAATCCTCCCCCGAACGGCGAGCCGCCGTCCGAGTCACCTCCTCCGGGCAGCCCCTGGAGGCGGGCCAGGAAGCTCTCGGAGGGAGGCGGGGGTGCGGCCTCCGCGAAGACGTTCTTCAGTCGGCGCTGGGCGTCGGCCTCGGCCTTGCACCTGGCGCAGGTGGCAAGGTGAGCGAGGACGCGCTCGCGCGTCTCATGACCGAGCTCGCCATCGACCAGCGCGGCGAGTCGGTCTCCCAGGTGCTGCTCAGCAAACCGCCCTTCGGCGGGATTGGGCCGTGATCCACTCACGCGGTCGCGCCCCCTCCCCCCAGAGCGGCGACGCGGGGCACGAAGGAGCGACGCTCGGCCCGCGCCTCCGGCGAACGGTGCGCGAGCGCCTTGCGCAGCTGGGAACGGCCGCGGTGGATACGCGAGCGGACCGTGCCGAGCTTGACGCCCAGGGTCGCGGCGATCTCCTCGTACGACAGTCCTTCGATGTCGCACAGGACGACCGCGGCGCGGAACTCGGGCGCGAGGGTGTCGAGCGCCTGCTGGACGTCCGCGTCGAAGTGCGCGTCGTTGAAGACCTGCTGCGGCGACGGCTCACGGCTGGGCAGGCGCTCCGCCGCGTCCTCACCGAGGGCGTCGAAGCGGATGCGCTGCTTGCGCCGGACCATGTCCAGGAACAGGTTGGTGGTGATGCGGTGGAGCCAGCCCTCGAAGGTGCCGGGCGTGTACGTCGACAAAGAGCGGAAGACGCGGACGAAGACTTCCTGAGTGAGGTCCTCGGCGTCGTGCTGGTTGCCCGTCAGGCGGTAGGCGAGCCGGTAGACCCGGCCGCTGTGCGTGCTGACGATCTCCTCCCACGTCGGAGGAGTCCAGGCCTGCCCGTCCGCGTCGGTGGAGAAGGTCGCGGTGGCGTATTCGCCGTGGCTGTGGTCAGCAGCGGTGTCGTTCACGGATTTCGGCCTACCCGCCGATCCGAGGAAGCGCCGCAGCACTCCTCCCCGATCCAAAGGCGCGGCCGCACCTCCCCTGTCGGCTCTGGTGGTGTCCAGTGGAGCCCCTACCATAGCCACCTCGCCCGTTAGCTCCGGATAAGCGGTTTTACGAGAATTTGATCTGGGCTGATACCGCTCGTGCGGCTGCGTCACCGCCCGCTCGGGGCCCTGCTCATCATCGTGATCCAACTGTGTCCCCCCGGGTGCGTCTCCACCCCTCTAAACGCCCGGTCCCATCTGCGGGTTCCCGGGCCCAACGGATACAGTCACGCCCAGGCAACCACGGGGACAGGAGAGGGTCATTACCGCCAACCGGCAGACGAGCTGGGCGTTCGCCGACGCCTACGTCGCCGAGGACGAAGTGCTGCGCTGGGCCCGTGACCGGGCCCGTGAAGCGGGCCTGCGCTCGGTGTCGCCCGGCGCGGGCGCAGCCCTGCGGTTGCTGGCGGCCTCCGTCGACGCGAAGGCGGTCGCCGAGATCGGCACCGGCACCGGCGTCTCCGGTATCCATCTGCTGCACGGCATGCGGCCTGACGGCGTGCTCACCACGGTCGACCCCGAGCCGGAGCACCAACAGTTCGCCCGGCAGGCCTTCCGCGCCTCCGGGTTCGCCAGCAACCGGGCCCGCTTCATCCCGGGCCGCGCCCTGGACGTCCTGCCCCGCCTCACCGACGCGGGCTACGACCTGGTCTTCTGCGACGGCGACCGGCAGGAGGTCATGGACTACCTCGCTGAATCGTTGCGCCTGCTGCGGCAGGGGGGCCTGGTCGTCTTCGAGGGTGTCTTCGCGCACGGCCGGACGATGGACTCGGGTCCACAGCCCACCGAGGTACTGCGGCTGCGCGAGTTGCTGCGCGCGGTGCGGGAGAGCCAGGAGCTGGTGCCGTCGCTGCTGCCGGTGGGCGACGGGCTGCTCTGCGCGGTCAAGCGCTGACCCTCGCACCGCCCGGACCTGGGCAAACACCTGCCCCGGCACCGAAAACGATGCCGGGGCAGCTGAAGGGGTATGGTCGCTTCCGCGTCAGCCGACGACCTTCTTGAGGGCGTCACCGAGCGCGTCGGCCTCGTCAGGGGTCAGCTCGACGACGAGCCGACCGCCGCCTTCGAGCGGAACGCGCATGACAATGCCCCGCCCCTCCTTGGTCACCTCGAGCGGGCCATCGCCCGTCCGCGGCTTCATGGCCGCCATGCTCGTTCCCCTTCCTGAAACCAGCTCATCGTCAAAGCCGACGGCCCTAGGAGGGCACGCGTGTCGTGCGTGGGCACGCGACACCGGCATCGAACACATTGCTTCCAGGCCATTATCCCGCATCTCAGGACCCGATGACCAACATCAGTCGGCATCGCTTGGGCAACGCGCGCGAGCAAAACCACTCAATTCGGCGATGTGACTGCGATACTGCGCGGCCGCACACCTGTCCGGCGACCTCTTTCGGTCCCACATTCTTTGACGCAGGTCACACGTCCGTTCCGGTCGTTCGACGATGATCTCCGCCATGCTGTCCTTCGGAACCCGCAAGTAACCCGCTGGGACGCAGGAGGGGACAGGCCATGGCCGACACCGTGCTCTACGAGGTGAGCGACGGGCTCGCGACGATCACGATCAACCGTCCCGAGGCGATGAACGCGCTCGACATCGCGACGAAGGTCGCGCTGCGGGAGGCGGTGGAATCCGCGGCCGGTGATGGAGCCGTACGGGCGGTGCTGCTGACCTCCGCCGGGGAGCGGGCGTTCTGCGTGGGACAGGACCTCAAAGAACACATCGGGCTGCTGGCCGAGGGCTCGAAGAAGGTCATGAGCACGGTCGCGGAGCACTACAACCCGATCGTGCGGGCGCTGACGCAGATGCGGAAGCCGGTGGTGGCCGGGGTGAACGGCGTCGCGGCCGGGGCCGGGCTCGGACTGGCACTGGCGGCGGACTACCGAGTGGTGGCGGACACGGCGGGGTTCAACACGTCGTTCGCGGGGGTCGCGCTGACGGCGGACTCCGGGGTCTCGTGGACCCTCCCGCGCGTGGTCGGGCCGGGGCGCGCCGCCGATCTGCTGCTCTTCCCACGGACGATCAAGGCTCAGGAGGCGTACGAGCTGGGTATCGCGAACCGTCTCGTACCGTCCGCCGAGCTGTCGGGCGAGGCCGCGAAGGTTGCGCGGGCGCTGGCCGAGGGACCGACGGTGGCCTACGCGGCGATCAAGGAAGCTGTCGCGTACGGGTTCTCGCACTCCCTGGCCGAGACGCTGGACAAGGAGGACGAGCTGCAGACGCGGGCGGGATCCTCGGAGGACCATGCGATCGCCGTGCAGGCTTTTGTGAACAAGGAGAAGCCCAAGTACTTGGGCCGCTGAGCTTCAGCTCTGCCTGGCCACGCACGTGGCCAGGTGGTCGTCCACCAAGCCGCACGCCTGCATCAGCGCGTACGCCGTCGTCGGGCCGACGAAGCGGAGGCCCTTCTTCTTCAGGGCCTTCGAGAGGGCCGTCGACTCGGGAGTGATCGCCGGGACGTCCCCCAGCGTCTTGGGGGCCGGGCCCGGCGTCTTCGGGGCGTGGGACCAGATGAAGTCGTCGAGCTCACCCGGCGCCCAGTCGGCCAGCACGCGTGCGTTGGCGAGCGTGGCGTCGATCTTGGCCCGGTTGCGGATGATGCCCTCGTCGGTGAGAAGGCGGTCCCGGTCGGCGTCCGTGAACATGGCGACCTTGGCGATCTCGAAGCCCGCGAAAGCCGCGCGGAAGCCTTCTCGGCGGCGCAGGATCGTGATCCAGGAGAGGCCGGACTGGAAGGCCTCCAGGCTCAGGCGTTCGTACAGGGCGTCGTCGCCGTGGACCGGGCGGCCCCACTCCTCGTCGTGGTACGCGACGTAGTCCTCGGTGGACAGCGCCCAGGGGCAGCGCAGGGCGCCGTCCGGGCCGGCGAGTGCGGCGGCGTCGGTCACTGCTGCTCCCCCGGACCCTCGGCGGGCTTCTCCATGGACACATGCGAGACGGGCGCGCCGTGCGTGACCGCCTGGGCGCCGGCCAGGGCGGACTCCAGGTCGGCGATACGCGCGTCGCGTTCGGCGAGTTCGGCGCCGAGGCGGCTGAGGGCGTCGTCCACGTCGCCCATGCGGTAGCCGCGGGCGGCGAGCGGGAAGCGGAGGGCCTCGACATCGGCGCGGTTGACCGGGCGCTCGAGCGGGAGGGGGTCCTGGAGCCGCTCCGGGGCGGCCTCGGGCAGGGGGCCTGTCTCGCCGCCGCCCACCACGGCGAGCGTCACCGCGGCGACCACGACGGCGAGCGCGACGACGAGGAACAAGAACATAACCATCGCTGAGGGTCCCCATGCTCGGTGAATGTGCTCGGAGTCGAATGTGTCAGAGTCCGATCGTGCCATGCGAGTCTGACAGTTAGGGTCGCAGGCGGCCGAGGAAGCGGCCGTACCCAGGTCGTACTACGAGAGGTCACAGCGGATGCTCAGGCTGGGCAGGCGGGAATTCGGGCCGCACGAGCCGGTGATCATGGCGATCGTGAACCGGACCCCGGACTCCTTCTACGACCAGGGCGCGACCTTCCGTGACGAACCGGCCCTCGCGCGCGTGGAACAGGCGGTGGCCGAGGGTGCCGCGATCATCGACATCGGCGGGGTCAAGGCCGGGCCGGGTGAGGAAGTCTCCGCCGAGGAGGAGGTGCGGCGGACGGTCGGGTTCGTGGCGGAGGTGCGGCGGCGGTTCCCGGATGTCGTGATCAGCGTGGACACCTGGCGGGCGTCGGTCGGTGCGGCCGTGTGCGAGGCGGGGGCGGATCTGCTGAACGATGCGTGGGGTGGGGTCGATCCAGGGCTCGCGGAGGTTGCTGCGCGGTACGGGGTGGGGCTGGTGTGTACGCATGCGGGGGAATCGGAGCCTCGTACGCGGCCGCATCGGGTTTCCTACGACGACGTCATGGCCGACATCCTGCGGGTGACGGTGGGGCTGGCCGAGCGGGCGGTTTCGCTGGGGGTGCCTCGGGAGTCGGTGCTGATCGATCCGGGGCACGACTTCGGGAAGAACACGCGGCACAGTCTTGAGGCGACGCGGCGGTTGGGGGAGATGGTGTCCAGCGGGTGGCCTGTGCTGGTGTCGCTGTCCAACAAGGACTTCGTCGGGGAGACGTTGGACAAGCCGGTGAAGGAGCGGGTGGTGGGGACGTTGGCGACCACTGCGGTGTCGGCGTGGCTGGGGGCGCAGGTGTACCGGGTGCATGAGGTTGCGGAGACCCGGCAGGTGCTGGACATGGTGGCGTCCATCGCGGGCCACCGGCCACCGGCGGTTGCCCGGCGGGGGCTGGCGTAGGGCGTTTCTCGCCCCCGCCGCCCCTACCCGTCCCGTCCCTGGGGGCTGCGCCCCCAGACCCCCGCTTCGGCCCTGGACGGGCCTCGTCCTCAAACGCCGGACGGGCTGGTCGGTCAGCCCTTCCGGCGTCCGAGGAGGCTTCTAGCGGCCCGCCTCCTTCGAGACCAGGGCCACCGCCTCGTCCACGTCGTCCGTCACGTGGAAGAGGAGCAGGTCCTTTTCCGACGCCTTGCCCTGGGCGATCAGGGTGTTGGTGATCCAGTCGACGAGGCCGCCCCAGTACTCGGTGCCGAAGAGGACGATCGGGAAGCGGGTGACCTTCTGGGTCTGGACGAGGGTCAGGGCCTCGAACAGCTCGTCCAGGGTGCCGAGGCCGCCGGGCAGGACCACGAAGCCTTGCGCGTACTTCACGAACATCATCTTGCGGACGAAGAAGTACCGGAAGTTGAGACCGATGTCGACGTAGGGGTTGAGCCCCTGCTCGAAGGGGAGCTCGATGCCGAGGCCGACGGAGATGCCCTTCGCCTCGCAGGCACCCTTGTTGGCCGCCTCCATGGCCCCGGGACCGCCACCGGTGATGACGGCGAAACCGGCCTCCACCAGGCCCCGTCCGAGCTGCACGCCCGCCTCGTACTCCGGTGAGTCCGCCGACGTCCGCGCCGACCCGAACACGCTGATCGCGGGCGGGAGTTCGGCGAGCGTGCCGAAGCCCTCGATGAACTCCGACTGAATGCGCAGGACCCGCCAGGGGTCGGTGTGGACCCAGTCGGAGGGGCCGCCCGCGTCCAGGAGGCGCTGGTCGGTCGTGCTCGCCGTCACCTGGCCCCGCCTTCGGAGGACCGGTCCCAGGCGCTGCTCCGACGGTGGCTGCTTCTTCCCCTCGGGGTTGCCGGTAGCCATGTGCGCTCCCTCCACTTGCGGGTGTTTCCACCTCAGCGTAGATCTACGCGGGTTACAGAGGGGGGACATGCGGATGTCCGACCGGCGCGAGGCTCACTTCACGCCGTCAGCCAGGACTTCAGCTGCTCCTCCGCCTCGGGAATCAGCGACACCTTGACCCGCTCGTCCACCTTGTGGGCCAGGAGGGGGTTGCCCGGGCTGTAGTTCACCGCGGGCACACCGAGTGCGCTGAAGCGGGCGACGTCCGTCCAGCCGAACTTGGGGTGGACCTCGCCGCCGACGGCCTCCACGAAGGCCGCCGCCGACGGGTGGTTCAGGCCGGGGCGCGCACCGCCCGTGTGATCGTCCACCACGAACTCGTCCACCCCGCAGTCGGCGAAGTACTCACGGACGAACGCCTCCGCCTCCTCCTCGCTGCGGTCGGGCGCGTAGCGGAAGTTGACGGTGACCGTGCAGGCGTCGGGGATGACGTTGGTGGCCACCCCGCCCTCGATACGGACCGCGTTGAGGCCCTCGTGGTACTCCAGACCGTCCACCATCGGCTTGCGCGGCTCGTACGCCGCCAGCTTCGCCAGCACCGGCGCCGCGGCGTGGATCGCGTTCGAGCCCATCCACGCGCGCGCGGAGTGCGCCCTCTCCCCCTTGAACTTGAGCAGCACCCGGAGCGTTCCCTGGCAGCCGCCCTCGACCTGGCCGTTCGTCGGCTCCAGCAGCACGGCGAAGTCGCCGGCCAGCCACTCCGGGTGGGCCTCGGAGACGTGCTTGAGGCCGTTGAACTCGGCGGCGATCTCCTCGTTGTCATAGAAGACGAAGGTGAGGTCGCGGTTGGGGGCCGGGACCGTCGCCGCGATACGGAGCTGGACCGCCACCCCGGACTTCATGTCGCAGGTGCCGCAGCCCCACAGGTAGCCGTCCTCGTCGAGGCGCGAGGGCACGTTGTCCGCGATCGGGACCGTGTCGATGTGGCCGGCGAGGATCACCCGCTCCGCGCGGCCCAGGTTCGTACGGGCCACGACGTTGTTGCCGTACCGGTCGACCGTCAGGTGCGGAAGCGCGCGCAGCGCGGTCTCGATCGCGTCCGCGAGCGGCTTCTCGGTGCCGCTGACGGAGGGGAAGTCGACGAGCCGCGCGGTGAGCTGCGCGGCGTCCAGCGTGAGGTCAAGCGGGGTATCGGCCATGCGGTCGACCCTAACGCGCCGGGCTCCGCCCGCTCTGTCCACACCCGGCTCGGACACCACAGGGGCCTCCGCTACCTTGTACGGATGCCAGCGCAGTCCCGCCCTCAACAGCGTCGTCGTGGTCGCCTTTTCCGTGGTCTGGCGGCCTTCGTGATTTTGTGTGCCGTCGCCGGATATCTGGTGGTTCAGTACATCACCGCGGGCACGGACGCCCCGGGCTGCAAGGTCGTCTCGGGCAGGGACGACGGGGTGGCCTACGAGTTCACGCCGGAGCAGGCGGTGAACGCGGCGACGATCACGGCCGTCGGCACCGGGCGCGGGCTGCCCGAGCGGGCGGTGGCGATCGCGCTGGCGACCGCGCTCCAGGAGTCGGGCCTGCGCAACATCACCCATGGCGACCGGGACTCCCTCGGCCTCTTCCAGCAGCGGCCCTCGCAGGGCTGGGGCACGGAGAAGCAGATCATGGACCCGACGTACGCGGCCGGGGAGTTCTACGAGCATCTGGTCAAGGTCGACGGCTACACGAAGCTGCCGCTCACCGAGGCAGCCCAGCGCGTGCAGCGCAGCGGCTACCCGGAGGCGTACGCCAAGCACGAGCCGGACGCGACGGTGCTGGCCGCCGCCCTCACCGGGACCTCGGTGGCCACGCTGACCTGTGACGGCCGCTCGGAGGCGACCCTCGCCGCGGGTCCGGAAGGGGTGCGCGAGGCGCTCGTACGGGACTTCGGCGGGGACGCGCTGGACACCACCGCCAAGGAGGTGGGGGCCGCCGAGGCGACGCCCGCTCCGGAGGCCACGGTGTCCGGGCGGACCGTGACCGTGCCCGTGACCGGCGCCGCCAAGGGCCGCAGCAGCCAGGAGCGCGGCTGGCAGCTCGCGCACTGGGCGGTGGCCAACGCCTCCGCGCTGCACATCCAGCGCGTCACGTACGCCGGGCGGGAGTGGACCGCCGGGAACACCCAGAGCGAGTGGCGGGCGATGTCGCCGGAGGGAACCGGCGGGGCGGAGAAGGGCACGGGATCCGTGCGGATCCTGACTGCTCAGTAGTACGGACGATCACCCGCAGGGGTTACGCACGACCGCCACGGACGGCGGTGTGCGCAGGTTTTCGCGCAGTCACCCTCGTATTCGCCAAAACCCTTGCGAACAAAGGGCTGTAAGGATTCGGCACACTTTCCGACCGGACACCTTTTGACCGTTTTTATCCGCAGCCGATAATGCGACGCATTGCCAACTCTTTACGTTGGGCCGCCGCAACCTTCGCGGGCTTCGAGCGGTAGTCACTGCGTCCGAGGCCGGTGATCAACTGCCGGACACGGTCGAACACTTCCACGTTCTCTCCCGTCAAAGGAGCATCATGTCCCTCCCCCTGACCCGCAGGATCGCCCGTGCCGCGCTGCTCGTCGCTGCGGGAGCGGCAGCCGGGGTCGGTGCGGCCGGCTCCGCCAGTGCGGCCCCCGCCGAACTGCCCACCTCGAACCTCGGCGGGCTGACCGCCCTGGACGGGGCGAGCGTCGGCAACACCGTCGACGGAGCGGCGCAGAACGCCACCGGGCTCGCGGGCAACACCGGTGGCAACGCGGTCAAGAAGGCGGTTCCGACCGCCGGCAAGACCAGTGGCAAGGTCGCGAAGAAGGCGGCGCCGGCCGCGCAGCAGACGGCGGGCGACGCGGCGGGCTCCGCCGGGGACATCCTGGGTGACACGACGTCCACCGCGACGAAGGGCGGTCTGCCGACGGAGTCCCTCACCAAGGGTGGCCTGCCGACCGAGTCCCTTCCGGTGAAGAGCCTCCCGCTCGGCTGACGTCCGGCTGACACGGCGATGGGGTCCAGGGTTGTCTCCCTGGACCCCATCGCCGTGTGCGCAACGGTTACGCGAGCCGCTCCACGGCCGCCCGCACCCGTTCGTCCGTCGCCGTGAGGGCCACGCGGACGAACTTCTCGCCCGCCTCGCCGTAGAAGTCGCCAGGGGCCACGAGAATGCCCAGGTCGGCCAGGTGGGCGACCGTGGTCCAGCAGGACTCGCCGCGGGTGGCCCAGAGGTAGAGGCTGGCCTCGCTGTGCTCGATGCGGAAGCCGTGGGCCTCCAGGGCCCCGCGCAGGGCCTTGCGGCGGGCCGCGTAGCGCTCGCGCTGGACGCGGACGTGTTCGTCGTCGCCGAGGGCCGCCACCACCGCCGCCTGGGTGGGCGCCGCCGTCATCATGCCGCCGTGCTTGCGGATCTCCAGGAGGGGGCCCAGGACCGCCGGGTCGCCGGCCAGGAACGCGGCGCGGTAACCCGCCAGGTTCGAGCGCTTCGACAGGGAGTGGACCGCGACGATGCCGTCGTACGAGCCGCCGTTGACGTCCGGGTGCAGGACCGAGACCGGGTCGGCGTCCCAGCCGAGCTCCAGGTAGCACTCGTCGGAGAAGATGAGCACCCCGTGCTCGCGGGCCCAGGCCACGATCCGGGTGAGCTCTTCCTTGCCCAGCACCTTGCCCGTCGGGTTCGACGGCGAGTTGAGCCACAGGAGCTTCAGACCCTCGGGGTCCAGCTGTGTCGGGTCGTCGTAGACCTCGTACTCGGCGCGGGCCAGCCGGGCGCCGACCTCGTACGTCGGGTAGGCCAGGCGCGGGTAGGCGACGCGGTCGCCGGGGCCGAGGCCCAGCTGGGTGGGGAGCCAGGCGACCAGTTCCTTGGAGCCGACGATGGGCAGGACGTGCTTGTGCGTCACCTCGCGGGCGCCCAGGCGACGCTCCACCCAGCCCGTGATCGCGTCGCGCAGCGCCGGCGTGCCCCAGACCGTCGGATAGCCCGGCGAGTCCGCCGCGTCGACGAGCGCCTTCTGGATCAGGTCGGGAACCGGGTCGACCGGGGTGCCGACGGACAGGTCGACGATGCCGCCGGGGTGCGCGAGTGCCGTCTTCTTGTACGGCTCGAGCTTGTCCCAGGGGAAGGTGGGGAGACGGTCGGAGACTGCGGACACGGTGTCTGGCTCACTTTCTGGTACAGCACTCGTACGGCAAACGCCTCGGTCCCGTACAGCGATCAGAGGTGATCGAGCCGTACGGGACCGAGGCGGCGCGCGGGTGCGGGCCGCTCTTACTGGTTCTGCGGCGGCAGCCCGGCCACGAAGGGGTGGTCGCGCTCGATCAGGCCCAGCTTGCTGGCACCGCCCGGGGAGCCGAGCTCGTCGAAGAACTCGACGTTCGCCTTGTAGTAGTCCTTCCACTCCTCCGGAGTGTCGTCCTCGTAGAAGATCGCCTCGACCGGGCAGACCGGCTCACAGGCACCACAGTCGACGCATTCGTCCGGGTGGATGTACAAGGACCTGGAGCCCTCGTAGATGCAGTCGACCGGGCACTCTTCGATGCACGCCTTGTCCTTCACGTCGACACAAGGCTGCGCGATGACGTAGGTCACGCTGTCGTTCCTCCTCGATAGGGCGCTGGCGGGCCTCCTCAGGCCCTGCCGCCTGGCGCGCGGGAGCGCGGCGTCGTCGATGCCCGCCCCTAGTATCTCCGTTCTTGGCCATGATCCGAACAGGAGGGGTGAACTGACCTGTGGAAATCTCTGCGACGGGGCGCCTTGAGGTCCGTATCACCACTGCTGACGTGGGTAAACGGGTTTCCGTACGCCGCATGAACGATCCTGCGGTTCCGGGTGAGAAGTTCACCGACACGGTGGGTGTTCTCGCATCATGGGACAACGGTGTGCTGCTGATCACACGGAAGAGTGGCGAGACCGTCCACATCGCGGAATCCTCGCTGGTCGCGGGCAAGGTGGTGCCGAGCGCCCCGGCCCGTCGCCGGGGACCCTCCGCCTCCTACCAGGAACTCGCGCACGTCTCCACGCGCGCGTGGCGGCCGGTGGAGAGCGAGCGGCTCGGCGAGTGGGAGCTGCGGGCCGCGTCGGGGTTCACCCGGCGGGCCAACTCGGTGCTCCCGATCGGCGACCCGGGGATACCGCTGGACGGGGCGCTGGAGGCCGTACGGCGCTGGTACGGCGAGCGTGGGCTGCCCGCGTACATCCAGACCGCCACCGGCGCCGAGGGCACGCAGGAGCTGCTGTGCGCGGAGCTGGAGCGGCGGGGGTGGGAGCGCGAGGTGACCGCCGAGCTGTGGATCGGCGCGCTGGCCCCCGTCGCCGACCGGGCCGAGGCGGACGAGGTTCTGCTGGCCCGCGACGCGGACGAGGCCTGGCTCGCCCGGTACCAGCGCAAGGGGGTGAGCGAGGTGGCGCTGAAGGTGCTGGGGAGCGGTCCCTCGGTGTGGTTCGCGACCGTGCCGGGTTCCTCCGACGGAGCGGCTCCCGCCGCCATCGGGCGGTGTGTCGTCGACGGGCGGTGGGCCTCCTTCTCCGCCGTCGAGGTGGATCCCGAACAGCGGCGGCGGGGGCTCGCCACCACGGTGATGGCCGCGCTGGCCCGGCGGGCGCTGGACGAGGGCGCGTCCGCCGCATGGCTCCAGGTCGAGTCGGACAACACGGGTGCACGGGCGCTGTACGCCGGGATGGGCTTCGCGGCGCATCACGCGTACCACCACTACCGGGAACCGGCGGGTCCCGACAGCGGCCGGTACGGATCATCGTGACCGGGCACGAGCCAGCTATGCGTCCCCTCTACCCCCCGCCCCCGGAACGCTCCGCCGAACTGCGCCGACGGTTCGCCGAAGAGGCGCGGTCCGAGCGGCCCGATCTGTCGTTGCTGTGCCTGCTGGTGGGCGCGGAGGCGGACGGGACGCTGGACGAGGCGGGCATGGACGCGGCGCAGATCGAACTGGACCGGCTGGCGGGGCAGCTGCCCTTCCGGCCCGGCGGGCCGCGGTCCTGGGCGGTGTCCCTGCGGGAGCTGCTCGGGGAGCGGTTCGGGTTCCGTGGCGCCCCTGGCGACTACCAGCGGCTGGAGTCCTCGCTGCTGCACTCGGTGCTGCTGCGGCGGCGGGGGCTGCCCATCCTGCTGTCCGTGGTGTGGATGGAGGTGGCTCGGCGGGCGGGGGCTC
This sequence comes from Streptomyces sp. NBC_00019, assembly GCF_045041015.1. Classification (NCBI taxonomy): domain Bacteria; kingdom Bacillati; phylum Actinomycetota; class Actinomycetes; order Kitasatosporales; family Streptomycetaceae; genus Streptomyces; species Streptomyces sp. NBC_00019. The sequence goes on along the minus strand of NZ_CP108302.1, from coordinate 6,862,043 downwards.
ATGTGTACGGGGTCGCGCTGCCGGGGCATTTCGTCGTCGGGTTCGGGGCGGAGGAGGAGCAGGTGCTCGCCGATCCGTTCGACGGGGGGCGCGTGTTGAGCGGGTCCGACGCGGAGCTGTTGGTGGCGGGGGCGACGGGGGCTCCGCTGGAGCCGTCGATGTTGACGCCGGCTGACCCTCTGGATGTGGTGCTGCGGATTCTGAACAACGTGCGGGCGTGGGCGGTGGCTCGGCCGGAGCGGTCGGATGTGGCGTTGTGGGCGGTGGAGTTGGCGTTGCTGTTGCCTTCGCATCCGGCTCGGTTGCGGTATGAGCGGGCGCAGTTGTTGGTGCAGCGGGGGGATTTTCTGGGCGGGGCCACGGAGTTGGATGCGTACGCCGAGGTGGTGGGGGCGGTGGATGAGTCTGCTGCGGCTCGGGTTCGGCAGCAGGCTCATGCCGCGCGAGCAATGTTGAACTGATGGCTGCGGGGCGACTACAGGTTCGCTGTGGCTGGTCGCGCAGTTCCCCGCGCCCCTGAGGGCGTTACAGCCAGCCCTTCTCCCTTGCCAGGCGCGCTGCCTCCGCCCTGTTCCTCACCGCCAGCTTCTGAATTGCCGTCGACAAGTAGTTGCGGACCGTTCCCTGCGACAGGTGCAGGGACTGCGCCAACTCCGCGTTCGTCGAGCCGTCCTCCGCCGCCCTCAAGACCTCGCGCTCGCGGTCCGTCAACGGGTTCGCGCCGTCCGCCAGAGCCGCTGCCGCCAGCGTCGGGTCGATGACCCTCTCCCCCGTCAGGACCTTCCGTACCGCTTGCGCGAGTTGGGCCGCGGGGGCGTCCTTGACCAGGAAGGCGTCGGCGCCGGCCTCCATCGCGCTGCGGAGGTAGCCGGGGCGGCCGAAGGTGGTGAGGACGACCAGCTTGACCGCCGGGAGTTCCTTGTGGACCTGGGCCGCCGCCTCGATGCCCGTGGCGCCCGGCATCTCGATGTCCAGGAGGGCCACGTCGACGTCGTGGGCGCGGACCGCGGCCAACACCTCGTCGCCGCGGGCCACCTGGGCGACGACCTCGATGTCGTCCTCCAGACCGAGGAGGGCGGCGAGTGCCTCGCGGACCATCGACTGGTCCTCGGCGAGGAGGACCTTGATCGTAGGGCTCATGCGCCGGATCCTACGGGCGCCGACGTGGGGGCGGGGACCCGGGCGACCAGGCGGAACCCGTGCTTCGTACGGCCCGCCTCCAGGGTGCCGCCCGCCTTCTCCAGGCGTTCGGTCAGGCCCGTCAGACCGTTGCCGGGGCCCTTGCCCGAGCCTCCCGAGCCGTTGTCCTCGACGGAGAGTTCCAGCACCGGCCCGTCGAGGGTCTGCCGCCGCAGGACCTCGATCGTGCAGCGGGTCGCGCCGCTGTGCCGTACGACGTTGGTGACCGCCTCGCGCAGCGCCCAGGCGAGGGCGGCCTCACTCTCCTCGGGGACGCCTTCGAGGTCGGGTTCGGCGGGCACCTCCGCGGTGACGTCGGCCGCGGTCAGGGCGACCTGTGCGCCCGCGAGTTCGTCGGACAGGCGGGCGCGCCGGTAGCCGGAGACGGCCGCGCGGACGTCGACCAGGGCCTGGCGGCTGACCTGTTCGATGTCGGTGACCTGCTGGGCCGCCTTGTCGGGGTGGTCGGGGAGCATCCGGCCCGCGAGCTCGCTCTTGAGGGTGATCAGCGAGAGCGAGTGGCCGAGGAGGTCGTGCAGGTCCCTGGCCAGGCGCAACCGTTCCTCGTTCGCGGCCAGTTGGGCCACCGTCGCGCGGGCCTTGCGCAACTCCACGGTCGTCCGCACCAGTTGCTTCACGCCCATCATCGCGAAGCCCAGGAGCAGCACCACCAGGATCAGGCTCCAGTCGTCCGAGCCCACGTGCAGGCCGACCAGGACCATCGCGAGGGCGTTCGCCCCGACCGCCCAGTACGCGAAACGCTGCGGCAGAGTGGCGCCGCATGTGACGGAGACGTACACGAACAGGCCGATCCAGGCGCTGCCGAGGCTGAGGCACAGGACCACCGCGAGCAGGCCGAGCAGGGCGACCAGGGCACCGACCGCCGGTCCGGAGAACGGGCGGCCCATGTTCCGGAAGACCAGGGTCAGATAGACGCCGGTGAAGGAGGCCAGCGCCACCCAGCCGGCCGCGGTCGCGGCCGTCGAGTGGTCGCCGGAGTTCAGGTCCTGCACCGGTGAGCCGAGGAAGATCAGCCAGGGCAGTATCCAGACGAGCTTGCGCACCGCGTCCGTCCGGTTGCGGGGCGTCCGGCCCACCAGGATCGAGTTCTCCGCCCGGAGCTCCGCGGGCAGCCCGTCGTCGGTCATCGTCCTCACGCCTTCAGCGTGTCCTTCCGGTACAGCCAGGCCGCGCCGCCGGTGAACAGGGCGAAGAAGACGGCGAGGACGGCGATGTCCTTGGCATGCGGGGCCTGGCTCTGCTCGATCGCCTGCCCCAGGGCAGCGTACGCGTGCGTGGGCACCCACTCGGCGATGTCCTGGAGCCAGGCCGGGAAGGTCGTCGTCGGCATCCACAGGCCGCCGAGGATGGACAGCCCGAAGTAGGTGATCATCGTGATCGGACGGACCGCGTCCCCGCTCGCGAGGTAGCCGATGGCCACGCCGAGCGCGGCGAAGACGAGACTGCCGGCCCAGATCGCGCCGGTGAGGGCGAGCCACTGCCAGGCGTCCAGTCGTACGTCCTTCACGACCGCGGCGACGGCGAAGACGACGACGATGGACGGCAGGCTGACGACCGCGGCGCTCGCGGTCTTCGCGAGGACATAGCCCCGGCCCGGCAGTGTGGTCAGCCGCAGCTGCCGCACCCAGCCGGTCTCCCGCTCCTTGGCGATGCGCTCGCTGTTGCCCATCAGGACGGCGGTGAGGGCCCCGAAGGAGGCCATCGAGACCATCATGTAGGTCGGCAGGGTCAGGCCCGTCCCGTCGACCTTCGACGTGCTGTCGGCGCTGCCGCCGATGAGCAGGAACAGGACCGACGGGTAGATCACCGAGAAGAACAGGAACTTGCGGTTGCGCAGGGCGCGGGCCAGCTCCAGCCTGATCAGACTGTTCATGACGTACGGGCCTCCTCGGCCTCGGTGATGGCGACGAACGCCTGCTCCAGGCCGAGCCCGGCGACCTCGACGTTGCGGGGGTAGACGCCGAGGCCGTAGAGGGCGTGGACGGTGGCGTCGGCGTCGCTGGACTGGATGCGGACGGTGGGACCCGAGACCGTGAGCGTGGTCAGGAAGGGCAGGGTGCGCAGGGCCGTCTCGTCGACGGGGGCCTCCAGGTCGAAGGAGATCCGGCGGACGCCCGCCTTCGCCTTGATCTCGGCCGCGGTGCCGTCCGCGAGGAGCCGGCCGCGGTGCAGGACCAGCACGCGGTCGGCGATCGCGTCGGCCTCCTCCAGGTAGTGGGTGGCGAACAGGACGGTCCGCCCCTGGTCGGCCTGCTCGCGCATGGTGGCCCAGAAGCCCTGGCGGGTGGTGACGTCCATGCCGGTGGTGGGCTCGTCGAGGACGATCAGGTCGCTGTCGCCGGCGGTCGCGAGGGCGAAGCGGACGCGCTGGGCCTGGCCGCCGGAGAGCTTGTCGACCTTGCGGTCGGCGAGCTGGGAGATCCCGGCGCGGGCCAGGACGTCGGAGGGGCGGTAGGGCCTCGGATGCAGATCGCAGGCGAGCCGCACCAGCTCGGCGACCGTCACCTCGTCCATCAGCCCGCCGCTCTGCAGCATCGCGCCGACCCGACCGGCGACGATCGCCTCACGCGGTCCGCTGCCGAAGAGCCGCACGCTGCCGCTGTCGGGGTTCTTGAGTCCGAGCAGCAGATCGAGCGCGGTCGACTTACCGGCGCCGTTGGGGCCCAGCAGGGCCACGGTCTCACCCGGATACAGAGCCAGGGTCAGACCGTCCACGGCCCGCACCTCGCCGTACACCTTGCTCACCTGGTCGAATTCGACCGCTGTCGTTGTCATGTGATCCAGAGTGGCTCCAGGGGTGCGGACGCGGGCAGTGTCGGGCGTCCGGAGTGCCGCATGACAGATGTCATGCCGTGCGGGCCACGAGGAATTCGGTGGCGTGCACACGCCAACGTGGGTAACTTGGCCGCCGCTCGGCCCGACCAGCCGTGCACAACCACCACAGGGGGTAACTGTGATGCGCAAACTTCTCGCCGGTGTCGCCACCGCCCTGCTCACCGTGGCCGGCCTGACCTTCGCCGCTCCGGCGCAGGCCGCGTCGTCGGACACGGTCTCCGTCCAGGAGGTCAACTGCCACGCCAAGGAGAGCGTCCGGATCCGGCAGTCCAAGTCGACCGGCTCGAGTGCCCTCGGGCTCTTCCCGAAGGGCGCGGGAGCGGAGTGCGGCGGCGCCTCGGAGGGTGGCACCTTCACCGCCTGCGGCTACACCAACGGATACTTCTGGATCGCGATCAACTACCAGGGCATCAAGGGCTACGTCGCCCTGTACTGCATCACGCGTCCGTGACCATGACCGTGTGAAACCCGTGAAGGCCCGTCCTGGAGGACGGGCCTTCACGCGTGCGAGGGGTCCCGCGTCAGCTCGGGTTGGTGTCGATCTCCCCGGTGCGCTCCGCCGTCGTCTTGCCGAGCAGCACCTTGCGCAGTACGGAGACGACGTCCTGCGGCAGGACGTCCCGCTCCCCGGTCGCCGTCTTGACCTTCACACCGTCGAAGACGGTGCCGTACGCCTCCTTGAGCGCCTCCAGGTCGTACGTGTCCACGAGCTTGCCGTCGATGGCCTTGACGCCGAGGATCTTCGGCAGGGACACGGCGCCGAACTGGATCGGCTGGCTGCCGCCCTTGATGGTGACGAGATCGGACATCGCGGGCTCCGCGAACGCCTTCATCATCCGGTCGACCTCGGCGTTGGTGATCGACGGCTGCTGGGTGGTCGTCGCGACCGTGACCGGAGGGACCGTGCCGGTCTCCACCTGGGTGCGGTACGCCTCCTCCACCGCGGTGGTCGACTTGGCGACGTCGATGCCCTTGCCCGTCTTGCCGTACACAGCGACCGCCTTGCCGGCGGAGGTGAACTTGATCGTGCCGTCGCTGACCGAGCCGGAGCTGCCGCCGGCGTCCTTCAGGGCGGCGGTCAGCTTCTCGCCGTCCACCGGCATGTTCGGCTCGACGACCCGGTGGTTGCCGAAGAGGGAGCCGATGACGGACATCGGGTTGTAGTCGCTCTGCGCCGCCACGGCGACCGTGGCCGTCTCGTCGAACTGGAGGCCCGCCTGGTCCGGCTTGAGCTCGACGGTCTTGCCGCCGACCGACAGCTTCAGCGGCTTGTTCACCCGGTCGCCGAACGCCTCGTCGAGCTTCTTGACGGCGTCGTCGCGGGTGCCGCCGCCGATGTCGACGCCGAGCACCGTGGTGCCCTTGGGCACGTCGGAGTGGTTCATCAGCAGCCCGGCGCCGTAGGCACCGGCCGCGATGACGAACACACCGCTGCCGATCAGGACCAGCTTGTTGCGGCCCTTCTTCTTGCCCTTCTTCGACGAGGCCGGCACGTTCTGCGCCACCGGCTCGGGGAGCTTCGGGACCGTGTGCTGCATCGGTCCGTCGGACGGGGCGCCCGGCCCGAACGGGGCGTTCTGGGTGCCGGGCGGCACGACCGGGATACCGCTGGTGACGGTGTGCCCGGAGACGTTGTCCGGCGGGGCGCCGGGGGTGCCGTAGCCGGGGGTGCCCGGTTCGGGGGCCGGCTTCTGCGGGGTGAGGATCGCGGTGTCGTCGCTCAGACCGCCACCGGGACCACGACCGGGTCCGCCGGGGCCGCCGTGCGGACCGGCACCGGGGAGGGTGCCCGCGCCCGGCCCTGCGAGGCCGGCCATTCCGGCGGAGGCGCCGGGCGCACCGGGGCCGCCGAAGCCGCCCGGGGCACCGGGACCGCCGGGGCCTGCGGGGCCGCCGAGCGCGCCGGGGCCACCAGGACCGCCGGGACGCGGCTGACCACCGGGGCCGCCAGGGACACCGGGGATGCCGGAACCGCCGGGACCAGCCGGTCCGCCGGGAGCGCCAGGGCCACCAGGCCGACGGTGACCGCCAGGGCCGCCCGGAGCGCCGGGGCCGCCGTACGCGCCCGGGCCACCAGGACCGCCAGGACCGCCCGGCCCGCCGCTGACCGGCGGTACGACTGGACCGTCACCGGTGACCGGGCCGCCCGTCGGACCCGCGGGGCCCTGGGGGCCGCCACGGCCGTTCGGGCCGGCGAAGTCGTTCGGACCGTTGAAGTCGTTGGAGGCGTCGAAGCGGTGCGAGCCGGTGGAGCTGTTGAAGTCGTTCAGGCCGTCGAGGCTGTGCGAGCCCGTCGAGCTGTTGAAGTCGTCGTAGCCGTTCGCACCACCCGGGCCGCCCTGGGCTCCGTAACCGCCCTGTCCGCCTTGCCCGTGCTGACCGTTCTGCCCGTTCTGCGCACCGCCACCGTTCTCCGCGAAGTACGGCAGATCGTCGCGCCGCGGCTCGCCACCCGGACGCGAGCCGTTGCCCAGCGCCTCGGTCACGTCGAAGGAGCCGGTGCCGCCGCCGTGCCCGGGCGCCACGGGGCCGCCGGTCGCACCGGGGAGCCCCGCACCGTTGGTACCGCCGCCGGGACGGGAACCGCCCGGCACGCTCATGGCACCGACCACACCACCGGGGCGTCCGGCAGCGGGGCCGGGACGCGCGCCGCCAGGAGCGGCACCGGAACCGGCCGGCGCCGCACCTGAACCACCGGGCGCACCCGCCCCGTTGGTCGCACCGCCGCCCTGACCGCCCTTGGGCGGGCCGGACTTGCGCGGCGCGAACCAGTTGCTCGGCTTCTCCTCGGAGGGCGGCGCGGGCTCGGCCGGAGGCGCGACGGTGCCCGTGGGGGCGCCCGGTGCCGGCGTCTCGGCCACGGCGGGCGCGGCAGGCTCGGCATCCGCGACCGGTGTGCGCACGACGACCGGCGGGATGGGCCGCGACCCGGGGATGTTGATCCGGATCCGGGTCGTCAGCGTGGTCTCGGTCTTGCGCTCCTCGGACTGCGTGCCCGAACGGCCCGCGTCCGTACCGTCGTCGGAAGCCATGGGCGTCCCATAGGGCGGCGTGCCCGAAGGGTAGGCGGCTCCGCCGCGCCCGTTGGGCCCGGAGGACGGACTGTCAGTTTCACGACTCAAGGCAGGTTCTCCCGGTTGGCTCCACCGGCCGTGTCGACCTCAACTGCGCGGGCGGCTCGGCGGCGCGCACCACCATACTGGCCACTTCTGGCGCGTATCCCACGACCGCTGGGGAAACCCACACCGGACTCGCACGTCCCAGTCGCGGCGAAGTGGTACGTCACTTGCCAAGTCGGACGGCATCGCCGCCTGGTTGCCGCCCCTGCCCAAGCGTGGCGCAGATCACAGCTGTGGCCATGCCGCCGAGCAGAAACAGATACGAGCCGGTCCCCGCTCCGAAGAGGAAATCCCCCTCCGGTCGGCTCGCGGTGAGCAGGATGACGGCGAGCATCCAGCCGGCGGCGGGTGCGACGGCCCCGCCCCGGCTGCCGACGGCACGCGCGCCGCCCAGACAGAGTCCGGCCTCACCGGCGAGCGCGAGCAGCAGCCCGCCCGGGAACCAGCCGGCCTGCACCAGCGACCCGGCGGCGCCGACGACCGCGCCGAGCACGAAGAGGCCCACGTACACCAGCGCCCGCCCGGCGGGGGGCGCCTTCAGGGGCTGGGCCAGCAGGGGTCCGGGATCGTTCATGAGGTCGCCTCCGTACCGGCGAAAAGATCGGTCTCGCGCGCTCCGAGTGCCCTTTCTCCCCGTGCCAACTCGTAGTACTCGGTGGTGAAGACGGGCTGCGCGAGGTCGTTGGACAGCACGAAGTACGGCTCGGCGACGGTGACCTGGGTGGCGTGCGCGGCCATCGCGGCGGCCTTGGCGGCGGCGTACGCGGTGCCGTCGATCTCGGTGGTGATCCGCTCGTCGGCCACGACGCCGGGGACGTCGTCGAGGACGCCCGGCTTGTCGAAGGGAAGCCCCGGCAGCACCTCGGCCAGCCGCTCGAAGGCCTGCTCGCCGACCGAGCGCGGTACGCGGTTCCAGTAGATCTTGGGGATCGTCCAGCCCGCTTCGGCGGCCAGGTCGGCGCCGCGCATGGCGACGCGGTGGGCCTGGATGTGGTCGGGGTGGCCGTAGCCGCCGTTCTCGTCGTAGGTGACGAGAACGTGGGGGCGTACCTCCAGGATCACCTCGACCAGCCGGGCGGCGGCCTCGTCGAGGTCCGCCCGCCAGAAGCACGCGGGGTCGTCGTTGTCGGCGAGGCCCATCATCCCGGAGTCCAGGTAGCGGCCGGGGCCGCCGAGCAGACGGAAGTCCTGGACGCCGAGTTCACGCATCGCGGCGGAGAGCTCGCCCAGCCGGTACTCGCCGAGGGCGGTGCCGGTGAGGTGCTGGAGCTCGGCCGGGATGACCTCGCCGCGCTCACCGAGCGTGCAGGTGACCAGGGTCACGAGGGCACCCTCGGCCGCGTAGCGAGCCATCGTCGCGCCGTTGTTGATCGACTCGTCGTCCGGGTGCGCGTGCACCAGCAGCAGACGCCGGGCGGGAGGTTCCGTCATGGACCCCACCCTAAAGGCGTCAGAACTTGATGCTGCCGATCATCCCCGCGATGTTCGTCGTCAGCTCGCTGATCGTCGGCGCCATGGTCGAAGAGGCCAGGTAGAAGCCGAGCAACATGCAGACGACCGCATGTCCGGCCTTCAGCCCTGACTTCTTGACCAGCAGGAAGACGATGATCGCCAGCAGCACCACCGCCGAAATCGAAAGTGCCACGGCGGCTCACCTCCAAAGATCCCAAGAGCGCGGGGGTCGGACCAGGGGGGCAGATAAATCCATACAGGCGCCAGCAGGTTCATACCCACTATGCGCTAGTGATCATAACTATCCGTGCGCGCGCATCGGTCGGCGCACTGCCGCACAAGGGGGCGCATGGCCAATATGGTCGAAGCATGACGACGACGTCCGACTCCTTCCCCCGCCGGCATGCCCGGACCCAGCGGTTCACGCTCGGCGCGCCACGCGCGTTCGCGGTGGCTCCCGACGGTTCCCGTGTCGTGTTCCTGCGCTCGTCCTCCGGTACGGACCGGGCGAGTTCGCTGTGGGTGCTCGACCCCGCGGACGGCGGGGAGCGCGTGGCGGCCGACCCGCGCGCCCTGCTGGGCGGGGCCTCGGAGGACCTCTCGCCGCAGGAGCGGGCGCGGCGCGAGCGGAGCCGTGAGGGCGGGGCCGGGATCGTCGGCTACGCCACCGACACGGCGGTCGAGTTGGCCTCTTTCGCGTTGTCAGGACGGCTTTTCGTGGCGGAGCTACGGGCCGGCACGGCACGTGAACTCCCCGCCCCGGGGCCGGTGATCGACCCACGCCCCTCCCCCGACGGCCGGTTCGTCGCCTACGTCACGCGGGGCGCCCTGCGCATCACGGGCACCGAGGGCGAGGGAGACCGGGCGCTGGCCGAGCCGGAGTCGGAACAAGTCACCTACGGGCTCGCGGAGTTCATCGCGGCCGAGGAGATGGGGCGCTCGCGCGGGTTCTGGTGGTCGCCGGAGTCTGACCTTCTGCTGGTCGCGCGCGCGGACGACACTCCCGTACGGCGCTGGTGGATCTCCGACCCGGCCCGTCCCGAACGTGATCCACAGCACGTCGCGTATCCGGCGGCGGGTACGGCGAACGCGGAGGTCCGGCTCTTCGTGATCGGCCTCGACGGCGCGCGCACGGAGGTGTCCTGGGACCGGAAGCGCTACCCGTATCTGGCGCATGTGCACTGGTCAGCGGCGGGTGCGCCGCTGTTGCTGGTGCAGGCTCGGGATCAGCGCAGCCAGCTGTTCCTGGCCGTGGACCCGGAGTCGGGGGCGACGCGGATGGTGCACGCCGACGAAGATCCAACTTGGCTTGATCTTTTCCCAGGAGTGCCCTGCTGGAGCCCTTCCGGGCGGCTCGTCCGGATCGCCGACGAGGGGGGCGCTCGGGTCCTCGCGGTGGGCGAACGCCCGTTGACGGGGCCGCAGTTGCACGTCCGTGCGGTGCTGGACGTCTCCGACGACGACGTGCTGGTCTCGGCGTCGGCCGGGGAGCGCGCGGCCGCACCGGAGACCGGCGAGGTGCATGTGTACCGGGTGAACGAGCTCGGCATGGAGCGCGTCTCGCAGGAGCCTGGCGTGCACTCGGCGGTGCGCGCCGGGGGTGTGACGGTGCTGGTGTCTGCGACGCCGGGGCGGGCCGGGGCGCGGGCGCAGGTGCTGCGGGACGGCAAGCGGACGTCGACTGTCACGTCGTATGCCGAAGATCCCGGTATGTCCCCGCGCATGATTCTCACCGAGGGGGGCGCACGGCGGATCCCATGCGCCGTGCTGCTGCCTCGAGATCACGACGGTGCGACCCCGTTGCCGGTTTTGATGGATCCCTACGGTGGTCCGCACGGTCCCCGTGTCCTGGCCGCCCATAACGCGCACCTCACCTCGCAGTGGTTCGCCGACCAGGGTTTCGCGGTGGTCGTCGCGGACGGCCGGGGTACGCCCGGTCGCTCGCCGGCCTGGGAGAAGGCGATCCACCACGACCTCACGGTGTCCCTGGACGACCAGGTCGAGGCGCTGGAGTCACTGGCGAAGTCGTATCCGCTCGACCTCTCCCGGGTGGCGATCCGGGGCTGGTCCTACGGCGGCTGGCTGGCGGGGCTCGCGGTGCTGCGCCGCCCCGATGTCTTCCACGCGGGGATCGCGGGGGCGCCGGTGACGGACTGGCGGCTGTACGACACGCACTACACGGAGCGGTACCTGGGCGATCCGACGGCGTCACCGGAGTCGTACGCCAAGAGCTCCCTGCTGACCGACGAGGGCCTCTCCTCCCCCGCCGAGCCGCACCGGCCCCTGATGATCGTCCACGGCCTGGCGGACGACAACGTCGTCGCGGCCCACACCCTGCGCCTGTCCTCGGCCCTGCTCTCGGCCGGCCGCCCGCACGAGGTCCTGCCCCTGTCCGGGGTGACCCACATGACCCCACAGGAACAGGTCGCGGAGAACCTGCTCCTGCTCCAGGTCGACTTCCTGAAGCGGTCGTTGGGGGTGCCGTAACCGCACAAACACCCACGAACCGCGTTAACACACAGGCAACTTGGCCGACCCGATCCCGATATACGGACGGGCCAGTCTAAAGAACGTACGGCCGTGCGGGTGCCGTAAACGGACCGGGGTGCGCCATGTCACCCCGGTCCGTTGCTGTGTGGCTCCTCCGGCGGCACCACCTGCTTCTCCTCCGCGAAATGGCAGGCCGAGTCGTGGGCCGTCGGGCCCGGGAGGAGGCGGAACTCGCTCGGGACCGCCAGGGCCGGTACCTCCAGGGCGCAGCGTTCCTGGGCCTTCCAGCAGCGGGTGCGGAAGCGGCAGCCGGAGGGGATGTTGGTCGGGGAGGGGACGTCTCCGGTGAGGATGATGCGTTCTCGGTGTTCACGGGCCTCGGGGTCGGGGACCGGGACCGCGGAGAGCAGGGCCTGGGTGTAGGGGTGCGTGGGGTGGTCGTAGATCTCCGCGTCCCTGCCGATCTCCACGATGCGGCCCAGGTACATCACGCCCACGCGGTCCGAGATGTGGCGGACGATCGACAGGTCGTGGGCGATGAAGACGTACGAGAGGTCGAACTCGTTCTGCAGCCGGTCCATCAGGTTGATGACCTGGGCCTGGACGGAGACATCGAGCGCCGAGACCGGCTCGTCGGCGACGATCACCTCAGGGCGGAGCGCCAACCCCCGTGCGATACCGATGCGTTGGCGCTGGCCGCCGGAGAACTGGTGGGGGTAGCGGTTGATGTACTCCGGGTTCAGGCCGACCACGTCCAGGAGGTCCTGGACCTTCTTCCTGCGGTCGCCCTTCGGCGCCACCTCCGGGTGGATCTCGTACGGCTCCCCGATGATGTCGCCCACCGTCATACGGGGGTTGAGGGAGGTGTACGGGTCCTGGAACACCATCTGAATGTTGCGGCGCACCGACTTGAGGGCCTTGCCGGAGAGCTTGGTGAGGTCCTCGCCCTTGTACTTGATCGTGCCGGCGGTCGGACGTTCCAGGTTGACCAGCATCTTGGCGACCGTGGACTTGCCGCAGCCCGACTCGCCCACGATGCCCAGGGTTTCGCCGCGGTCGAGGGCGAAGTCGACGCCGTCCACCGCCTTCACCGCGCCGACCTGCTTCTTGAAGAGGATGCCCGTGGTGAGCGGATAGTGCTTGACCAGCCCGCTGACCTCCAGAATCGGCTCAGCCATTCAGGCACTCCCTCCAGAAGTGGCAGGCACTCGTGCGGTCTTCGGAGACGTCGTACAACGGGGGTACGTCCGTCCGGCACACGTCCTGGGCCATGGGACAGCGGGGGTTGAAGGCGCAGCCCGGCGGGATGTTCATGAGGTTGGGGGGCAGGCCCTTGATGGCGTAGAGCTCCTGGCCCTTCTGGTCCAGGCGCGGGATGGAGTCGAGCAGACCCCTGGTGTAGGGGTGGGCCGGCGCCTTGTAGATGTCGTGGACGGGCGCCGACTCGACGATCCGGCCCGCGTACATCACCGCGATCCGGTCGGCGACGTCCGCGACCACGCCGAGGTCGTGGGTGATGAGGATGAGCCCCATGTTGAGCTCGCGCTGCAACTCCGCGAGCAGGTCCATCACCTGGGCCTGGACCGTCACGTCCAGCGCGGTCGTCGGTTCGTCGGCGATGATCAGGGCGGGTTCCAGGGCCATCGCCATCGCGATCATGATGCGCTGGCGCATACCGCCGGAGAACTGGTGCGGGTACTGCCTGACCCGCTCCCTCGCCCCCGGGATGCGGACGCGGTCCATCAGCTCGATCGACCTGGCCCGGGCGTCCTTCCTCGACATGCCCCGGTGGACGACGAACATCTCGCCGAGCTGGTCGCCGACGCTCAGCACCGGGTTCAGCGAGGACAGCGCGTCCTGGAAGATCATCGCCATCTCGGCGCCCCGGACCTTGCGCCGCTCCTCCTCCTTCAGCTTCAGCAGGTCCTTGCCCTGGAAGAGGATCTCGCCACCGGTGATCCGCCCAGGCGGCATGTCGAGGATTCCCATCACCGCCTGTGCCGTCACCGACTTGCCGGACCCCGACTCACCGAGCACGGCGAGCGTCTCGCCCGCGTCCACCGAGTAGTCGACCCCGTTGACGGCCTTGGCGACCCCGTCCCGCGTCCGGAACTCCACATGCAGATCACGCACTTCGAGCAGCATGACGCCGACTCACCTCAGCTTCGGGTCGAGGGCGTCGCGGACCGCGTCGCCGAGCATGATGAACGCGAGGACGGTGAGGGCGAGAGCGCCGGCCGGCCAGAGGAGCATGTGGGGGGCCTGGCGGATGTAGGCGGAGGCCGAGGAGATGTCGATGCCCCAGCTGACGGTCGGGGGCTTCAGCCCTACGCCGAGGTAGGACAGGGTCGCCTCCAGCGAGATGAAGGTGCCGAGCGCGATGGTCGCCACGACGATGACCGGGGCCACTGCGTTGGGCGCGATGTGGCGCAGCAGCTGGCGGGAGCTGGAGGCACCCAGGGCCTTCGCCGCCTGGACGTAGTCGTTCTGTTTCGCCGTGATGACCGAGCCCCGGGCGATCCGGGAGATCTGTGGCCAGCCGAGCAGCACCATGAAGCCGATGACCGGCCAGACCGTGTTGCTGGTCACCACGGACAGCAGGACCAGGCCGCCGAGGACCACCGGGATCGCGAAGAAGACGTCGGTGATGCGGGACAGGATCGAGTCCGAGAACCCGGCGAAGAAGCCGGCCAGCCCGCCCAGGACCGAGCCGAGGATCGCGACCCCCAGCGTGGCGCAGACGCCGACCGTGACGGACGTACGGGCGCCGTACACCGTGCGGGTGTAGACGTCGCAGCCCTGACCGTCGAAGCCGAAGGGGTGTCCGGGCTGTGAGCCCTCCTGCGCCTTGGCCAGGTCGCACTTGAGGGGGTTGCCGGAGGCGATCAGGGACGGCCAGATGGAGATGACGACCAGGAAGAGGATCACCAGGCCCGAGATGATGAAGACCGGGTTGCGGCGCAGGTCGCGCCAGGCGTCGGACCAGAGCGAGCGGGGTTTGCCCGCCGGGCCCGTTCCCTCGGGCCCGTCGGGTGTCTCCTCCAGGGTCTCCCCTTCCGCCGTCGCGAGGTCCATCGTGCCGCCCATACCGGTCGGGGCGATCGCTCCGTCGTCGTACGGCTGCTCAGGCATAGCGGATCCTCGGGTCGAGTACGGCGTAGAGGAGGTCGACCAGCAGGTTCGCGATCAGGAACACCAGGACGAGCACCGTCACGAAACCGACGACGGTCTGGGTGTTCTGGCGGAGGATGCCCTGGTAGAGCTGGTAGCCGACGCCGTGGATGTTGAAGATGCGCTCGGTGACGATCGCCCCGCCCATCAGTGCGCCGATGTCGGTGCCGATGAAGGTGACGACGGGGATCAGCGAGTTGCGCAGCAGGTGGCGGATGACGACCCTCCTGCGGGGCAGCCCCTTGGCCACCGCCGTACGGACGTAGTCGGACTGTTTGTTCTCCGCGATGGAGGTACGGGTCAGCCGGGTCACATAGGCGAGGGAAACGGACGCGAGAACGAGCCCCGGCACGATCAGCTCGCCGAACGTGGCGTCCGTCGACACCGACGGTTTGATCCAGCCCCACTCGACGCCGAGGAGGAGCTGGAGCAGCAGACCGGTGACGAACGTCGGGACCGAGATCACCACGAGCGTGAACATCAGGACCGAGGTGTCGACGGGCCGGCCCCGGCGCAGGCCCGTGACGACACCCAGCGTGATGCCGATGACGATCTCGAAGAGGATCGCGACGATCGTCAGCCGGATCGTCACGGGGAACGCCGTCGCCATCAGCTCGGTGACCTCCTGCCCGTTGAACGCGGTGCCGAAGTCGCCGGTGAAGACGTTCCCCATGTAGGTCAGGTACTGCTGCCAGACCGGCTTGTCGAGGCCGAACTCCTTCTCCAGCTGGGCGGCCGTGGCGGGGTCGCACTGCCGGTCGCCGCACAGGCCCGCGATGGGGTCGCCCATCACGTTGACCATGAGGAAGATCAGGAGGGTGGCGCCGATGAACACCGGGATCATCTGGAGCAGACGCCGGACGACGTAGCGTCCCATGGCGGGTCAGCTGACCTTGATCTCGTTGTAGACGGGGACGCTGAACGGGTTGAGCTTCACGTTGGACAGCCGCTCGGAGTAGCCCGCGCTGCCGTTCTGGTACCAGAGCGGGATGGCGGCCATGTTGTCCCGGACGACCTCCTCGGCCTTCTGGAACGTCTCGATCGCCTTGCCGGTGTCGGTCTCGGCGTTGGCCTCGTCGACGAGCTTGTCGAAGTCCTTGTTGGACCACTTGCCGTCGTTGGAGGAGGCGTTGGTGTAGTAGAGCGGCTGCAGGAAGTTCTGGATGAGCGGGTAGTCCATCTGCCAGCCGGCACGGAACGGGCCCGACATCTTCTTGTCGGTGATCTGGGTACGGAAGTCGGCGAAGGTGCCGATCGGGTTGCCGACACAGGCCTTGTCGTTGTCGAGCGCGTTGTTGATGGAGTTGCAGACCGCGTCGACCCACAGCTTGTGGGAGCCGGTGTCCGCGTTGTACGTGATCTTGAACTGTCCGCCGGGCAGCCCGCCGCCCTCCTCGATGAGCTTCTTGGCCTCGTCGGGGTCGTAGTCGCAGGCGTCACCGCACAGGCCGTCCTGGAAGCCGCCCGCCTCGCCGAGCACCGGGGAGGTCCAGTCGGTGGCGGGGGTGCGGGTCTTCTCGAAGATCGTCTCGGTGATCTGCTTGCGGTTGATCGCGCGGGACAGGCCGGTGCGGACCTTGTCCATCCCGCTCTTGTTCCAGTCCTTGTCGTAGTACGGGAACGCAAGGGTCTGAATGATGCCGGCCGGGGTGTTGATGTACCGGTCGCCGAGGTCGCTGGAGACGTTCTTGAGCTGGGCGGCCGGGACGTCGTCGACCAGGTCGAGGTTGCCGGCCATCAGGTCGGTGTAGGCGGTGTTGTTGTCGGTGTAGACCTTGAGGGTCACACCGCCGTTCTGCGCCTTGTCGTCACCGGGGTAGCCGTCCCACTTCTTCAGGGCCATCTGCGAGCCCTTGGTGTACGAGTCGATCGTGTACGGGCCGTTGCCGACCGGCTTCTTCACCCAGGCCGCGTGGTCGGTGAAGAACGCCTGCGGGAGCGGGGCGTAGGCCGGGTAGCCGAGGGTGTCGGGGAAGGTCGAGAACTTCTGGCTGAGCTTGACGGTGAAGGTGTTGGTGCCGGTGACCTTCAGTCCGGAGAGCGTCTGGGCGGTCTGCTTGCTGCCGTCCTCGGGGTGCACCTTGTCGTAACCGTCGATGTAGCTGAAGAAGTACGCGTTCTTCTGGTTGTTCTTGAGGCCGGCCCCGTAGTTCCAGGCGTCCACGAACGACTTCGCCGTGACCTTCTCGCCGTTGCTGAAGGTCCAGCCGTCCTTGACGGTGACAGTGAAGTTCTGGGAGTCGCTCGTCTCGATCTTCTCGGCGAGCATGTCCTCGGCCTTGCCGGTCTCCGGGTCGTACTTCTTCAGGGACCGGAAGATCATGTCGAGGACCTTGCCGCCCTGCACCTCGTTGGTGTTGGCGGGCTCCAGCGGGTTCTGCGGGTCGCCCCAGGAAGAGCTCAGCACCGCGCCGCCGTCGCCACTGCCGCCGCCGCTGTCGCTGTCCCCGCCCCCGCAGGCCGTGGCGGCGAGGGCGACCGCCACCGCGCATGCGGCCCATTTGGCGTGCGTGGCTCCGCGCATGGAGTTCCTCCTGTGTGACTGCACTGTTCCGTTACCGGCCAATATCGGCATAAAACAGGCAGCCCGCACATGCACTCACCCCTTCAGGGGAACGGCCTGGGAAGGTCCGACCTTCGACACAATGGATCTTCCATGTAGCGCGCAATGGATCTTCACGATCCGATGCCGAACCGTTGGATAGCGACCCTCCTATGTACGGATTTCGACACTCCGGCGTCCGTATATCGAACTCATTGCCCGATTGGGGCAGTTGGCCCGATGTAAGACACAGGCCGATCACGGCACGCTACACGCGTAGCTACAGATTAGTCAAAGAAAGGTAAAGAAAGTAAAGAGCCACCCAAGTCGACCGAGAATTTATTGACCTTGAATGAATTGCGTTGAAAAAGTCCGGCGTAGCCCGTAGGGACCGCCCTGCGGAGTCCTTGATCCACAGGGCACGGAGCATCATGACCCCCCCAACCCCTTCCCCGGTCACTTCACTCGAGGTGACCGACGAAGACAGCGCGGCACCGGTGAAGTCCTCGGCTCTCAAGGGCAACGAGAGCCGCTCGCCGGGACGGCTCGCCTGGAGCCGTTTCAAACGGGACCGCGCAGGCGTCATATCCGGGTACGTGGTCCTCTTCTTCTTCGTCGTGGCGATCGGCGCTCCGCTGATCTCCAAGCTCTACGGCAAGAACCCGTACACGACGTACGGCATCAACACTCCGGGGCTCCTCAACGAGTTCGGCTTCCCGGTCAAGGCCAACGGCGGCATCAGCGGTGACTTCTGGTTCGGCGTCGAGCCGCAGCTCGGCCGGGACGTCCTCACCTTCCTGCTCTACGGCATGCGCAACTCGCTGCTCATCGCCACCGCGGCCACGCTCCTGACGACCCTGCTCGGTGTCGTCATCGGCATCACCGCCGGCTACCTGGGCGGCCGCACCGACTACTTCGTCGGCCGGGTCATCGACATCCTGCTGGCCTTCCCGCAGACGCTGTTCTTCATCGCCTTCTGGCCGGTCGTGCTGGCGATCTTCGTGTCGCCGGAGGAGAACACCCCGATCTGGCTCACGGTCACCAGCCTCATCACCGTGATGACCGCCTTCGGCTGGGCCTCCATCGCCCGTCTGCTGCGCGGCGAGGTCCTCGCCCTGCGCGAGCGGGAGTTCGTGGAGGCCGCCAAGGTCACCGGCGCCTCGCCGGCCCGGATCATCTTCAAGGAACTGCTGCCCAATCTGTGGACGCCGATCCTGATCCAGTCGACGCTCCTGCTGCCCGCCTATGTGACGGCGGAGGCGGGACTCGCCTTCCTCGGCGTGGGACTCACCGACCCCACGCCCGACTGGGGCGTCATGCTCCAGTTCGGCGCCAAGTACTACCAGGACGACATCACCTTCATGCTCTTCCCTGGTCTCTCCATGGTGATCTTCGTCGTCGCCTTCAACCTGCTCGGCGACTCGGTCCGCGACGCGCTGGACCCCAAGACGAAGCGCTGAGGCACCCCACTCCGACCGAGCGACGGGGCCCGGCCGGAGTACACCAAGCACCATCCCTATCCACAAGAAATCGGGTCAGCCATGTCTCTTTCCCGCAGAAACTTCGTCATAGCCACAAGCGTCGCGGCCGCGGGCTCGACGCTGCTGTCCGCGTGCAGCAGCGGCGACGCGGGCGGCAGCGGCGGCAGCGCGACCGAGGGTGCCAAGACGTACTCCAAGGTCACCGTCGGCACCGCGGCGGACTCGACCGGCCCCGCGCCGGAGATCACCGGGGCGAAGAAGGGCGGGACGATCCACGGTCTGGCCCCGGACGACTTCTCGCACCTGGACCCGGGTCGCATCTACTACGCGTACAACTCGACCGCCGCGCTGCTCCTGCACCGCTGCCTGACCGGCTACAAGGTCGCCGCGGACGGCTCGCAGAAGCTCGTCGGCGACCTGGCCACGGACACCGGCACGATGTCCAACGCGGGCAAGACCTGGACCTTCACGCTGAAGGAGGGTCTGAAGTGGGAGGACGGCAGCGAGCTGACCGTCGAGGACGTGCGCCACGGCATCGAGCGCCTGTGGGCCCCGTACATCATCGAGTCCGCCAGCTACGTCCAGATCGCGCTGACCGGCAAGGGCGGCAAGTGGCGTGACGCCTACGAGGGCCCCTACAAGGGCAAGCACCTGTCGGAGATCGTGACGGACAAGGCCAAGCGGACCATCACGTTCAACCTGGCCGAGGCCCGCCCCGACTTCAACTTCACGATGGCGATGCACTCGTACGCCGCGGTGTCCCCGAAGCTGGACACCAAGGAGAAGTACGACAAGAACCCGGCCGCCTGTGGTCCGTACAAGATCAAGAACCACACGACCGACAAGTCGATGACGCTGGTCCGCAACAAGAACTGGGACCCGGCGACCGACGCCATCCGCAACAACTACCCGGACGGCTTCGAGTTCACCTTCGGCATCGAGACCCTGGACTCCACGGACCGTCTCATCGCCTCCCAGGGCAGCGACGCCTTCGCGGTCTCCATCTACAAGGGCGTGCCCGCCGAGCGCATCCAGAAGGTCCTCACCGACCCGGAGCTGAAGAAGCGCACCTTCAACGGCCTGCTCACCGGCACGTACTACTACGCGATCAACACCAAGCGCGTCACCGACCTGAAGGTCCGTCAGGCCCTCAACATGGCCTGGCCGCTCCAGCAGATCCGCCAGATCTACGGCGGCCCGTCCTCCGGCGACTTCGCGACCACGGTCCTCAGCCCCGACATCCTGGGCCGCGAGAAGTTCGACATCTACGGCAAGCTGAAGAAGCCGCAGGGCGACCCGGCCGCCGCGAAGAAGCTGCTGAAGGAAGCCGGCAAGGAGGGCGTGAAGATCGTCTACGCCTTCCCGCAGGACCCGACGTACAACAAGACCAAGGTCGTCATCGAGAACGCGCTGAAGGAGGCCGGCTTCACCCCGGTCATCAAGCCGCTCGACTCCACCTCGTACTACGACCAGGTCCAGAAGCTCGACAACAGCTACGACGTGATGTGGTTCGGCTGGTCCCCGGACTGGCCGACCGCCTACACGATGATCCAGCCGCTGTTCGACAGTGCCAGCGTCGGTGACGGTCTCTACAACGTCTCGCAGACGAAGATCTCCTGGATCGACGAGACCATCCAGAAGAACATGGTCCTCACCGACCAGAAGAAGGCCGGTGAGGCCTGGGCCGCGCTCGACAAGCGGATCATGGAAGAAGTCGCGCCGATCATCCCCGAGATGTACCAGCGCCGTTACTACGTCTACGGCAACAAGGTCGGCGGAGCGATGTTCGACCCGAACTTCTCCGCGACGCTGCTCTACAAGACGTTCGTGAAGGCCTGACGACCGGCCCTCGTGGCGGGGCGGCCCTCGGCCGCCCCGCCTCCTTCCCCCCTTCGGCATCCGTCAGGAAATCCCAACTGCCATGCTCCGCTTCCTTGTCCGACGAATTCTCGGCGCCGCGGTGATCCTGCTGATCATCAGCGCCATCGTGTTCGTCCTGTTCTACGCCGCCCCGCGCGACCCCGCCCGCATCGCCTGCGGCAAGGCCTGCACCCCCGAGACTCTGGAGCTGGTGCGGAAGAACCTGGGGATCGCCGATCCACTGCCTGTGCAGTACTGGGACTGGCTCAAGGGCATCTTCGTCGGCCGCGACTACACGTCGTTCGGCAACTGCAACGCGCCCTGCCTCGGCTACTCGTTCCAGAACCGCGAGCCGGTCCTCGGCACCATCATGGACCGCTTCCCGACCACCCTGTCGCTGTCGCTCGGCAGCTCGGTCATCTACCTGACCTTCGGCATCGGCGCGGGCATGCTGGCCGCCGTGAAGCAGGGCAAGGCCCTCGACAAGATCGCGAGCTCCGCCTCGCTGGTCGCGTCCTCGATGCAGATCTACGTCGTCGGCGTCCTCGCCACCTATCTGCTGGTCGACCAGTGGAAGGTGCTGGACCGGGCCAGCTACACGCCCTTCACGGACGACCCGGCGGCCTGGGCCAAGGGTCTGCTGGTGCCCTGGATCGTGCTGTCCCTGATCTGGACGGCCAACTACACCCGTATGACGCGCTCCCAGATGGTGGAGGCGCTCAGCGAGGACTACGTCCGTACGGCCCGCGCCAAGGGCATGTCCCGCCGCACGGTCTTCTTCCGCTTCGCCTGGCGCGGTGCGATGGGGCCGATCGTCACCATCTTCGGCCTCGACCTCGGTGTGCTGCTCGGCGGTGCGATCATCACCGAGTCGACGTTCAGCCTCCAGGGCCTCGGCATGCTCTCCGTCAAGGCGGTCAGCACCAACGACCTGCCGATGCTGCTCGGTGTCGTGCTGGTCGCCGCCGGCGCGATCGTCGTCTTCAACATCGTCGTCGATGCCCTGTACGCCCTCATCGACCCGCGCGTGCGCCTCGCTTAAGGAGAGACCATGAGCACCCCCTTCCTCTCCGTCCGCGACCTCAAAGTCCACTTCTCCACCGAGGACGGTGTCGTCAAGGCCGTCGACGGGCTCTCCTTCGACGTGGAGAAGGGCCAGACCCTCGGCATCGTCGGTGAGTCGGGCTCCGGCAAGTCCGTCACCAACATGGCGATCCTGGGCCTTCACGACCCGCGCAACACCAGGCTCGACGGCGAGATCCTGCTCGACGGCAAGGAGCTGATCACCGCCTCCGAGCGCGAGCTGGAGAAGCTGCGCGGCAACAAGATGTCCATGATCTTCCAGGATGCGCTGGCCTCCCTGTCGCCGTACCACACCATCGGCGCGCAGATCGGCGAGACGTACCGCAAGCACACCGGCGCCTCCCGCAAGGAGGCCCGGGCGCGGTCGATCGAGATGCTGCGCCGGGTCGGCATCCCGCAGCCGGACATGCGGGTGGACGACTACCCGCACCAGTTCTCCGGCGGTATGCGCCAGCGCGCGATGATCGCGATGGCCCTGGTCTGCGACCCGGAGCTGCTGATCGCCGACGAGCCGACCACGGCTCTCGACGTGACGGTCCAGGCCCAGATCATGGACCTCCTCAAGGACCTCCAGCAGGAGTTCGGCACGGCCATCATCTTCATCACGCACGACCTCGGTGTCATCGCCGACATCGCGGACGACGTGTTGGTGATGTACGGCGGGCGCTGTGTGGAGCGGGGCACCAAGGAGGAGGTGCTGCGCGCGCCCGACCACCCCTACACGCTGGGGCTGCTGGGTTCGATGCCGAGCCTGACCGGGCCGGTCGACGTGCCGCTCTCCCCGATCCCGGGCTCGCCGCCCTCGCTGCTCAACCCGCCGTCGGGCTGCCGCTTCCACCCCCGGTGCGCCTTCGCGGAGAAGGTCGCCGGCGGGCTCTGCTCCAGTGAGCGGCCGGGTCTGAAGGTCCTCGACGGGCGGGGCTCGGCGTGCCACCTGACGGCGGACCAGAAGCACGAGCTCTTCACCGAGCACGTCGCGGCCCGGACCCACTGACGTACAAGACGGGATTCACCACCATGAGCAACACCACCCCCCTCCTGGACGTCTCGGGTCTGACCAAGCACTTCCCGGTCAAGGGCGGCTTCCCGATCCGCCGCACGGTCGGCGCCGTGCAGGCCGTCGACGGCCTGGACTTCCAGGTGCACGAGGGCGAGGCCCTCGGCCTGGTCGGCGAGTCGGGCTGCGGCAAGTCGACCACGGGCCGGCTGATCACCCGGCTCATGGAGCCGAC
This sequence comes from Streptomyces sp. NBC_00019, assembly GCF_045041015.1. NCBI lineage: Bacteria > Bacillati > Actinomycetota > Actinomycetes > Kitasatosporales > Streptomycetaceae > Streptomyces > Streptomyces sp. NBC_00019. Next base: position 6,839,578 of record NZ_CP108302.1, on the reverse strand, counting down.
GGCCGGCAGCATCTCGTACCGGGGCAAGGACATCACGCACGCGTCCCGCAGGGCGCTGGCGCCGATCCGCTCCGAGATCCAGATGATCTTCCAGGACCCCTACGCGTCGCTGAACCCGCGCCAGACGGTCGGCAAGATCATCTCGGGCCCGATGGAGATCAACGACATCATCCCGGAGGGCGGCCGCGAGAAGCGGGTCCGTGAGCTCCTGGAGATCGTCGGTCTCAACCCCGAGCACTACAACCGCTTCCCGCACGAGTTCTCCGGCGGACAGCGCCAGCGCATCGGTGTCGCCCGTGCCCTGGCCCTGGAGCCGAAGCTGATCGTCGCCGACGAGCCGGTGTCGGCCCTCGACGTCTCGATCCAGGCGCAGGTCGTGAACCTGCTGCAGAAGGTGCAGCAGGAGCTGGGCATCGCGTTCGTCTTCATCGCCCACGACCTCGCCGTCGTACGCCACTTCTCGCAGCGCGTGGCGGTCATGTACCTCGGCAAGATCGTCGAGATCGCGGACCGCGACGACCTGTACGACAACCCCCGCCACCCCTACACGCGGGCCCTGCTGTCCGCTGTGCCGGAGGCAACGGTGGACGATACACCGACCCGCGAGCGCATCCGTCTCACCGGCGATGTACCGTCTCCTCTGAACCCGCCCTCGGGCTGCCGCTTCCGGACCCGCTGCTGGAAGGCGACGGAGAAGTGCGCGACCGAGGCACCCCCGCTGGTCCAGGTCGAGGGCAACAAGCCCGGCCACCTGACCGCGTGCCACTACCCCGAGACGGAGGGAACCGTTCCGGCCCCTCGTCTCTCCAAGGACCCCGAGGCAGCGGTCTGACAACACCCCTTTTCCGTCAGCCGCCGCCCTTTGCGGAACGGACTTTCTCGGCCCATTGACCCGAGCCCATGAACGTCCGCTCCAGGGGAACGAAGGCCCGTACCTCCCCAGGTACGGGCCTTCGTCATACGGGGATCCCGTCATATGGCTCCGGCACCTGTGACAGACTGCCGCGATGGTCGATCGCTCGTTCGCGGATCTCTCGCTCGCCGCGCTGTACGACTCCCTCAACCCGTGGGGTCCGGGCGACGACTTCTACCTCGGTCTCGTGATGTCCGCACCCACCGTGCTCGACGTCGGCTGCGGCACCGGACGCCTGCTCGCCGCGGCCCGCCGGACCGGACACCCGGGGCAGCTCACGGGGCTCGACCCCGCCGCCGCGATGCTGGTCCAGGCACGGCGCCGGGAGCCCGGCGTGGAGTGGGTGCTCGGAGACCTGCGCTCACGTGCCTGGTACGGGGAGTTCGACCTCGTCACGATGACCGGGCACGCCTTCCAGACCCTCGTCGGCGACGAGGAACTGCGCGCCGGCTTGCGTGCCGTCCGGACCGCCCTCGCGGACGGCGGACGCTTCGTCTTCGAGACCCGCAATCCGGCGGCCCGCGCCTGGGAGTCCTGGACACCGGACCGGGTGTACGAGGCCGCCGACGCGGACGGCACCGTCGCGTGGATGTGGCACGAGGTAGCAAGTCCCGTGGTCGGGGACCGCGTGACACTCACCTCCACCTTCGAGGGCGTCCGCTGGGACCGCCCCCAGGTCACCACCAGCACACTGCGCTTCCTCGACCAGCCCGCCCTGGAGAGCTTCCTGGCCGAGGCCGGGCTGGTGGTGGAGGAACAGTACGGCGACTGGGGCAGGGGACCTGTGACGTCGGGGAGCCCGGAATTGATCACGGTGGCGCGAAGCGCCCCGTGACCAGGGGCGCGGGGAACTGCGCGACCAGCCCCCACCGGCCCGCAGCCGACACTCCACAGCCCCCGGCATCCGATTAGTCGCCCAACTCCTCCTCCAGCGCAGCCAACGCAGGATCCAGCACGATGTCCTCCTCGCGCCCCTCGATCGTCGGATCCTCCGGAAAGTGGCACGCCGTCAGGTGTCCCTCCCGGTTACCGGAGATCTGGACCAACGGCGGCTCCTCGGCCGCGCACTTGTCCTGCGCCTTCCAGCACCGCGTACGGAACCGGCACCCGGACGGCGGCGAGATCGGCGACGGCACATCGCCGGCAAGGCGGATCCGCTCACGGTTGGGCGCGTCCTCGTCCGACAGGTTCACCTCGGGCACCGCGGACAGCAGGGCGTGGGTGTAGGGGTGGCGAGGGCGGGTGTAGATGGAGTTGCGGTCGCCGACCTCGATGATCTTGCCGAGGTACATGACCGCCACACGGTGCGAGAAGTGCCGTACGACGGCGAGGTCATGGGCGATGAACAGGAACGCGATGCCCAGCTCCTGCTGCACCTGCTTCAGCAGGTTCACCACCTGCGCCTGGATGGAGACGTCCAGCGCCGACACCGGCTCGTCGGCGACGATCAGCTTCGGCTCCAGGGCCAACGCCCGTGCCACACCGATCCGTTGCCGCTGCCCACCGGAGAACTCGTGCGGGAAGCGGTTGTAGTGCTCTGGGTTGAGACCCACGATCTCGAGCAGTTCGCGTACGCGCTTCTCGCGGCCGCCCTCCGGCTCGATCTCGTTGATCTCCATGGGCCCGGAGATGATCTTGCCGACCGTCTGCCTCGGGTTCAGCGAGGAGTACGGGTCCTGGAAGATCATCTGGATCTCGGAGCGGATCGGCGCCAGCGCCCTGCGGGACGCGTGCGTGATGTCCTTGCCGCGGTACGAGATCGTGCCGGCCGTCGGCTCCATGAGCCGCGTGATGAGCCGGCCCGTGGTCGACTTACCGCAGCCCGACTCGCCGACCAGGCCGAAGCTCTCGCCGACGTTCACGGTCAGGTCGATGCCGTCGACGGCCTGCACGGCACCGACCGTGCGGCGGATCGGGAAGCCGCCCTTGACCGGGAAGTGCTTGGTGAGCCCCTCCACGACCAGCAACGGATCTCCGGCCGAGCCGGTGGTGGCCCCTCGTGGGGCGGGGAGGACGAGGTCCTCTTTCATGACGGGTCCTCCTAGCCCAGGCTGGGCTTGATCTCTTCGACGAAGATGGTCCGCTTCTGATCCGCCGTGAGGTGACAGGCGGAGGCGCGGTCCGGGGCCAGCAGGGGACGTTCGTCGACGCAGCGGGTGCCGCCGACCCGGTCCTGGAAGGTGCAGCGGGGGTGGAAGCGGCAGCCCGAGGGCGGGTTGAGCAGTGAGGGCGGGGCGCCCGGGATGGGGGCGAGCGGGGCGTCGAGGTCGGAGTCGATGCGCGGCATCGAGTTCAACAGGCCCCAGGTGTAGGGGTGTTGCGGCGAGCGCAGCACCTCGTTCGTCGTGCCGCGCTCGATGGCGCCGCCCGCGTACATCACCATGATGTCGTCGGCCATGTCGGCGATGACACCGAGGTCGTGCGTGATGAAGACGATCGCCGAACCGAACTCCTGCTGGAGGTCCTTCAGCAGGTCCAGGATCTGCGCCTGGACCGTCACGTCCAGCGCGGTCGTCGGCTCGTCGGCGATCAGCAGGTCCGGGTCGCACACCAGCGCCATCGCGATCATCGCGCGCTGCCGCATACCGCCGGAGAACTGGTGCGGGTAGTCCTTCGCCCGCTCCTTGGGGTTGGGGATGCCGACCTTGCCGAGCATCTCCACGGCACGCGCCCAGGCCACCTTCTTGGAGGCACCGGTGTGCTTCATGAAGGGCTCGGCGATCTGCCGGCCCACCGTGTAGTACGGCGACAGCGCGGTCAGCGGGTCCTGGAAGATCATGGCGACCTTGTTGCCGCGCAGCTTCTCCAGCTCGGACTCGCGGGCGGTGGTCAACTCCTGCCCCTCCAGCAGGATCTCGCCCTCGACGGTGGTGAACTTCGGGTTGTGCAGCCCGAGGATGGTCAGGTTGGTCACGGACTTGCCGGAGCCCGACTCACCGACGATGCCCAGCGTCTTGCCGCGCTCCAGGTCGAAGGAGAGCCCGTCGACGGCCCGGACGATGCCGTCCTCGGTCCTGAAGCTGACGTGCAGGTCCCGCACCGAGAGGAAGGCGCCCGCGTCGGACGGGACGGGCGCCCCGGCCTCCTTGGTCAGAGTGGTCACGACAGAACTCCTAGGACAGCCGCACGCGCGGGTCGATGATGGCGTAGCAGGCGTCGACGACGACGTTGCACAGCAGGATCACGGCGGCCGAGAACAGCATCACGCCCAGCAGCAGCGGCAGATCACTGAACTGCACCGAGTCCACCGCGAGTCGGCCGAGTCCGGGCAGTCCGAAGGTGTACTCGGTGATGATCGCGCCGCCGAGCAGCGAACTCAGGTCGATGCCGAGGATGGTGATGATGGGGATGAGGGAGCCGCGCCAGGCGTACCGGAAGAAGACGTAACGGCCGCTCATGCCCTTGGCCTTGGCCGTGCGGACGTGCTCCTCCTGGAGCTGCTCGATCATCGCGGAGCGCGCCATACGGGTGTACTGCGCGGCGAAGATCGTCGACAGGACGACCCAGGGGATCATCAGCCCGGTGAACCAGGCGGCCGGATTGTCGGTGAGGGGGGTGTACTTGGGCTCGTCGAAGGCGTGCGTCTGGTACACGAGGATGGCGAGCGCGAGCGGGCCCAGGAAGTAGATCTGCATCGAGCTGAGCGCCATGGAGCCCGCGGTGAACGTCTTGTCGACGAGGGAGCCGCGCTTCCAGGCGGCGAGCAGTCCGGTGCCGAGACCGACGAACAGGAACATGATCGTGGCGCCGAACGCGAGGGAGAGCGTGAGCGGCAGCCGGTCCAACAGGGTTGTCCAGACTGCCTCGTTGGTGTGGTACGAGTACCCGAAGCACGGGGCGGGGCACGGCCCTTGCGGGAAGTTGTCGCGACCGGCCACGAGTCCCGACAGGAAGATCCAGAACTGCTCCGGGATCGACTTGTCGAGTCCGAGCGTCTGGTGGATGTTCGCCAGGGCGTCGGGCGTGCACGTCTTGCCGCACATCAGCAGCGCCGGGTCGCGGGGCATGCCGAAGAAGAGCAGGAAGGCGACCACGGTCAGCAGGACCAGGATCACGAGTGAGCCGAGGATCCGGCGGAGGAGGAAGCGCAGCATCTCAGTGGCAGCTTTCGGGCTTCAGGCCTGGCGTCGCCGGTCGCGTCCCGTCACGGGAGGGGGCGCGACCGGCGCCGCTTGGACGGGTTACTTCACGTACAGCCTGCGCGGGTCGACGCCGCCGATGACGTCGTCGTACACAAGGCCGCCGATCTTGGACCCGGCGATCTGGGTCTGCTTGTAGTACGCCGTCGGGATGTTGGAGACGACGTCCTTCACGATGTACTCGTTGATCTTGTTCCAGGCCGCGGCCGCCTTGACCGGGTCGGTGAGGGCTGCGGCCGCGTCGATGTCGGCGTTCACCTTCGGGTCGTTGATGTGCGAGTAGTTGGACGCGCCGTCCTGGATCTGGCGGCCGTCGTACAGCGGCGGGATCACGGTCGACGCGCTCGGCCAGTCGGCACCCCACGCGGTGTGGTAGATGTCGTAGTTGTTCTTGACCTTGCTGACCTGGTCGTAGTACGTCTCGGCCGGGATCTCCTGGCGCTGGACGTCGAAGCCGGCCTTCTCCAGACCCGCCGCCATGGCGGTGGAGTACTGCTGGCCCTCAGGGGTGTTGATGTAACCGAAGGTCAGCTTCAGACCGACCTTGCCGGCCTTCTCAAGGAGCTGCTTGGCCTTGGCCGGGTCGCCCGCGGGCTTGGCCTTCTTGCCGAAGGGGTCGAACTTCGCGTCGTAGCCGGTCACGGTCGGGCTGATGAGACCGCCGGCGACCTCCATCGCGTCGGTGCCGCCGAAGGCACGCACGAACGGCGTGATCGGCAGGGCGTAGGCGATGGCCTCGCGGACCTCCTTCGACTGCATCTCCGGCTGGGACAGGTTGATGTTCATCTGGCCCACGTACGGCTGGTAGCCGGAGACCGTGCGGGACTTCAGCGCCGCGTCGTTCAGGACCTTGGTCAGGTTGCCCGCGTCGACCTGGTTGCTGAAGCTGATCGCGGTCGCGTTCGCGCCCGAGTCGTCGAGGATCGCCTTGGTGGAGTCCTCGTACTGCTTGTTGAACTCGAAGCTGAACTGGTCGGCGTACTGGTGGCGGACCGCGTCGGTCTTCGCGTCCCAGTTGGTGTTCTTGACCAGCGTCATCGACTTGCCGGACTTGAACTCGGAGATCTTGTACGGGCCCGAGGTCATCGGGGCCTTGTCGTACTTCTCCTTGGTGTCCTTGGCCTGCGACACGATGGAGTAGCCCGCCATGGCGAGCGCGTACGGCAGGTCGGGCTTGGCCGTCTCGAACTTGAAGACGATCGTCTTGTCGTCGGGCGTCTCAAGGACGCTGTCCGGCAGGTGCTTGCCCTTGTACGGACCGTCCGGGAGAAGCTTGCGGTACTCCGCGCCCGGGGTGTTGGCCATCCACTGCTGGATGAACGTCGGGCCGTTGGAGACGAACGGTGCGAAGAGCCGCTCGAAGGTCTGGCGCACGTCCTTGGCGGTGATCGCGGAGCCGTCGGCCCACTTGATCCCGTCCTTGAGCGTGAACTTCCAGGTCTTGCCGCCGTCCGTGGTCGTACCGCTGTCGGTCGCCAGGTCGCCGACGACCTCGTGCTTCTCGCCGTCGTCGCTGGTCGCCTTGTAGCTGGTCAGACCGCGGTGTATCAGCTGCGACAGGGCCATCTCGTCCGAGACGTAGATCTGTCCGGGGTCGAGGTGCGCGAAGCTGTCGCGCTGCAGCACCGTGATCGTGCCGCCCGCCTTAGCGCCGGTGATCTCGGCGGCCGGGCCGGTCGAGGCCTTCTCGTCGCCGAAGGTGATGCCGGACTGCTGCCGCTCGGCGTTCTCCTTGTCCTGCTTGTCGTTGTCACTGCCTTTGCTGCCACCCTCGCTGCAGCCGGTGAGCACGAGAGCCCCCGCCGCGAGCAGTGAGAGCGCGGCGTACGCGCGGCGTCCACCCTTACCCATCACTCAGATTCCACCCATCTTGTGTCACCGGTGTGCCTGTCACCAGTGCGAATTGAAGTGCGGACCGGCATCAGAGGTGCCATCCGGTCGTTGTCGGGCGAGGATGCCCACAACTCGGTGGTCAGCGCGCCGTCTTGGGATCGAAGGCGTCCCTGACCGAGTCCCCGAGCAGGTTGAACGCCACGATGAAGATGATCATCGAGATGCCCGGGAAGAACATGTAGGTGATGTCGTTCTGCATCACGAGTTCGGTCGACGCCTTGGAGAACATCTGTCCCCAGTCCGGCGTCGGCTCGACGATTCCGACCCCGAGGAAGGACAGACCGGCCTCGGCGGTCACGAAGTTGGGGAGCATGTACGTCGACTGCACCAGGATCGGCGTGACCACGTTGGGCAGGATCTCCCTGCGGATGATCCGCGTCGGAGACGCCCCGCTGACCTTGGCGGCCTCGATGAACTCCCGTTCTCGCAGGGCGAGTGTGGTGCCGCGCAGGATGCGCGCCAGACTCATCCAGCCCAGGAACCACTGCACCGTGATGAGGGCGACGACCCGGACGTACACGGGTGTCTCGTCGCGCGGGCTGACGAACAGCGAGACCACGACGGGCATGCTCGCGATGAAGAACAGCTGGGCCGGGAAGGCGAGGAGGAAGTCGATGACCCGGCTGATCCAGTAGTCCGTCCGGCCGCCGAGATAGCCGGCCGCGACCCCGAGGAGGATGCCGGTCAGCACCGTCGCGACGGTGACCGCCAGCGAGATCATCAGGGAGTTGCGGATGCCGTAGATCAGCTTGGTGAAGACGTCGTAGCCGTTGCCGGGCTCCAGGCCGAACCAGAACTCGCCGCTGATGCCGCCGTTGGGCTGGATCGGCACACCGGCGCTGTCGAAGAGTTCGGGCCGTTCGTCCGCGAACACCGTGTACGGGTCCTTGCCGTACAGCTTGGCTATCAGCGGGGCCGCGAGGCCGACCACGAAGAAGAAGATCACGACGTACGCCGAGATCACTCCGGTGCGGTCGCGCTTGAAGCGGATCCACATCAGCTGACCCGGAGAGCGGCCCTCGAGCTGCTTGGCCTCTTCCGGTTTCGTCTTCGGCGCTTTCTCGCCGTCGACGACGACCGACGTACCGCCGCCCTCGATGTCGATAGGACTTGTCACAGTTCGCCCATTTCACAGGTGTGGGTGTGCCGAACCGGCGACCGGCGCGAGAGATGCGCGATCGCGGTTCGGATCATGAAGAAGCGTCAGCGGCGACGCACGGCCCACGGGAGAACCCGCAGCCGGACGCGCGTAGTGGTAAGGGCGTGGCCCTTCAGAGCCGATCGCCGTGCGCCGGGGCGCAGTTGCCGACTACTGCGGACGCTGTGACCCACCTGGTGCTTGTGACACCGCGCATGGGACTCCTCCTCATGACTCCACGTGTTCACCAACAGGAGGGGGTTCATGTCTTTCCTCCGACACCCCTGACGGAGGGTCAGACACCCCCTGGTGCTCGAGAGTCGGCGCCGTCCCCACGGCGCGAGACCCATTGACCCGAGCGCTACGCGGCTAACTATCTGCCATGAGCCAACCGGCGACCACTGTCTTTAAATCTCGATTCAGTCACAGCTGGCGCGTACATCTTCCGAAATTTGGACAAACCGTCTGGCGGGATAAGGCCGCGAAACGGACGTGTTACATGTGTATCGGGCGTGGATCTCCGCATTACGGACATCGACCTCAGGAATCCGACTGAAAATGAGTTGCAAAAAGCCCGGGCACCCCCAAGATGGGGGCACCCGGGCTTCAAGCGACCGATTGTCAGCCGTGCTTGGCGCGGCTCGCGGTACGGGCGCGGTCACGCTGGTCGAGCACGACCTTGCGGATGCGAACCGCCTCCGGAGTCACCTCGACGCACTCGTCGTCACGGCAGAACTCCAGCGACTGCTCGAGCGACAGCTTGCGCGGCGGCACGATCGCCTCGAACGAGTCGGCCGCGGCGGAACGCATGTTGGTGAGCTTCTTCTCCTTGGTGATGTTCACGTCCATGTCGTCGGCGCGGGAGTTCTCGCCGACGATCATGCCCTCGTACACCTCGGTGCCGGGGTCGGTGAACAGCACGCCGCGCTCCTGGAGGTTCGTCATCGCAAAGGCGGTGACGGCGCCCGCGCGGTCGGCGACCAGCGAACCGTTGTTACGGGTCGTCAGGACGCCGAACCACGGCTCGTGGCCCTCGTGGATGGAGTGGGCGATGCCCGTGCCGCGCGTGCCGGTCAGGAACTCGGTCCGGAAGCCGATGAGGCCGCGGGAGGGGACGACGAACTCCAGGCGGACCCAGCCCGAACCATGGTTGGACATGTTGTCCATCCGGCCCTTGCGGACGCCCATGAGCTGCGTGACCGCGCCCATGTGCTCCTCGGGGACGTCGATCGTCATGCGCTCGACCGGCTCGTGGACCTTGCCGTCGATCTCCTGGGTGACCACCTGAGGCTTGCCGATGGTCAGCTCGAAGCCCTCACGGCGCATCTGCTCGACCAGGATGGCCAGCGCCAGCTCGCCGCGGCCCTGCACCTCCCAGGCGTCGGGACGCTCGGTGTCCAGGACGCGGAGCGAGACGTTACCGACCAGCTCGCGGTCCAGGCGGTCCTTGACCTGACGGGCGGTGACCTTGCGGTCCTTGACCGCGGCCTTGGCCGAGGCGCCCTTGCCGGTGCCGCCGCGGCCGACCAGCGGTGAGGTGTTCGTACCGATGGTCATGGAGATCGCCGGCTCGTCGACCGTGATCAGCGGGAGCGCGATCGGGTTCTCGGGGTCGGCGAGGGTCTCACCGATCATGATGTCCGGGATACCGGCCACGGCACAGATGTCACCGGGCCCGGCCATCTCGGCCGGCTTGCGGGTGAGCGCCTCGGTCATCAGCAGCTCGGTGATGCGCACGTTGGACATCGTGCCGTCGCGCTTGATCCACGTGACGGTCTGACCCTTGCGCAGCTCGCCCTGCTCGACGCGCAGCAGCGCGATACGGCCGAGGAAGTTGTCGGCGTCCAGGTTGGTGACGTGCGCCTGGAGCGGGGCCTCGGTGTCGAACTGCGGGGCCGGGACGTGCGAGAGGATCGTGGAGAAGAACGGCTCCAGGCTGTCGCTGTCCTGCGGAACCGTGCCGTCCTCCGGCTTGGTCAGCGAGGCGACACCGTCACGCGCACAGGCGTAGACGATCGGGAACTCGATCTGGTCCTCGTCGGCCTCCAGGTCCAGGAAGAGGTCGTAGGTCTCGTTGACGACCTCGTCGATCCTGGAGTCCGCCCGGTCGGTCTTGTTGATGCACAGGATGACGGGCAGACGCTGCTGGAGCGCCTTGCGCAGCACGAAGCGGGTCTGCGGCAGCGGGCCCTCGGAGGCGTCCACCAGCAGCACGACGGCGTCGACCATCGACAGGCCGCGCTCCACCTCGCCGCCGAAGTCGGCGTGACCGGGGGTGTCGATGATGTTGATGGTGATGACGTCCCCCCCGTCCTTGGGGTGGTACTTCACCGCCGTGTTCTTGGCGAGGATCGTGATGCCCTTCTCACGCTCCAGGTCGTTCGAGTCCATCATGCGGTCGTCGAGCGACTCCGCAGCGTGCGCGGCGAAGGCGCCGGCCTGCTTGAGCATGGCATCGACCAGAGTCGTCTTGCCGTGGTCGACGTGGGCGACGATGGCGACATTGCGGATGTCGTGGCGCGTGGCCATATTGCGGCGTACTCCCGGAGTCTTAGGAAGGGGCGTCGCGTACGTCTGGTGTTACGCGGACCCTGCCGGGCTGTACATGCCACGGCCTCACCCCATGGTACGTGGCGTTGACGGGGACGGCCTCCGCAGGGGACTCAGGCCTCCCCGACGGCACGGGATCCGGCCGGGCAGCTCCGCACCGCGGCCTCGTGCGCGGCCGTGTCCTTACGGGGGTCGTCGGCGCAGGAGAGGAAGCCGATGCCGAGGGTGTCCCAGCTGCGTACGTGCCCTTTGACCGGCTCGCCGCCGTCGCAGGTGTACGTGAAGTCGGCGTCGACCATTTTGAGGGCGTCCCAGGAGTAGTACGCGCCCTTCGTGAGTTGCGTCTCCACGTCGTAGTAGGTGTCGTACCGGGTGTCCTCGTCGTCGGAGGGGTCGGCGAGCGGCTCCTGGACCTTCAGGTGCCTGCCCAGCGCGAGGATCACCCCCCCGGCGTTCGTACCGTCCGGCACGGGGCTCACCGTGGGCTGGTACCTCAGGGTGTCGTAGGACCTGAGCCGGGCCTTGTAGGACGCCGTCCTCTTCTTGATCACGATGGGGTCCGCCAGCCGGATCAGCTTCTCCGTGCGGGTGACACCCGACCACGTGTACGTCCCGTCCGCACAGGCTCCGGCTCGGTCCTCCGTGTCACCGCTGCAGCCCGTCAGCCCCGCCCCGAGGGCCACCAGCGTCGCCCCCACCACCCACGTACGCATCCCCGTCGTCCCTCTCCCCGGCCGTACGACGGCCGCCACCCCGCTCGTTGCGGGGTGGCGGCCGATCGTGTGCTGAAGGGAATGATCTCCTACTTCGCTGTGGGGCTCGCCGCCGGCCTCGCGCCCTTCTTCAGGAACCCCATGTCCTCGTAGACCGGAGTCCCGAAGCCGAAGGCCCCCGCGTTCACCACGTTCTTCCTCGCGGCCGTCAGCTGGGGCCGCTGGTACAGCGGGATGGATCCGGCCGCCGCCCAGATGCGGGAGTCGGCCTTGCGGATCAGGCCCCGGCTCTCGCGCTCGTCCAGCGTCGCCACCGCCTGGTCGAAGAGCTGGTCCACCTGGTCGGTGCCGACCCGCGTGTAGTTCTGCTCGACGTTCAGGGAGCCGTCGGCCGCCGGCACCGGCTTGGCGTAGATCGGGCGGCCGTCGGTGGCGGGGAAGGCGGAGGCGGGCCAGGAGTACAGGGCGAGGTCGTACTGGCCCGACGCGATGTGGTCCTTGAAGTAGCTCTCGTCCTCGACCTTGGAGATCTCGGTGCGGATACCGACCTTCCGCAGCATCCCCGAGATCCGGTCGGCCACCGTACCCAGGGTCTGCGAGCCCGGGCCCGACGGCAGTACGAAGCGGAGCGTGAGCGGCTTGCCGTCCTTGGCCAGCGCGCCCGCCGCGGTGCCCGCCGCCGCGGTGCCCGCCGGCGCGGCGGTGCCCCGCGGGGCGTACGCGCCCGGCGCCCCGCCCTGCTTCAGCTTGTTCGTGTACTGCTTGCCGTCCTGCGCGAGGTGCTTGGGGTCCTTCTTCTCCCGGTCGGCCTCACGGCGCGCCTTGTCGTCCTCGCCGACGATGTACGTGTCGTCGTCGCCGTCCTCCGACTTCGCCCCGGCCTTCTCGCCCTCGGCGCCGGCCGCCTTCTCCCCCTTCTTCTTCTCCTCCTTGAGGGGACCGCCCCGCACCCATCCGGCGTCCGTGAGCAGGGCCTGCGCCTCCGCCGTGTCCTGGCCGCCGAGCGCGCCGCTGTTGTCGGCGTACGCGGCCTGGCCGGAGAGCGCGAGATGGCTGCCGACCGGTTCGGCGGGCAGGCCGAGCGGCGTGAGGACCACCGAGGCGAGGGCCTCCCGGTCCAGGGCGCGGGCCACTGCACGGCGCACCCGCTCGTCGGCGAGGGGGCCGTCGGCGCCGTTGAGGGCGAGCTGGGTGTAGGCGGGCTCCAGGGAGCGGCGGACCTCGAATCCGCGCAGCGCCTGCTGCTGACGGGCGTACGTCGTGACCGCCGTCCGCTGCTTCTCGCGGGCGCTGATCTCGTCGTCGGCGGCATCCTCGTCGGAGCCGTTGGCGACGGCCCAGGAGCGCAGGGAGTCGGCGGCGCTGAGGTCGCTGCCGGGGCCCATCAGCGGGGTGCTGCTCGCGCCGCGCCTGGGACCGGCGGCGACGGTGATCCGCTTGACGGACTCAGGGTCGATCTCGGCCAGGTCGAGCTTGCCTGCGGCCAGTGCGGCGGCGCGCTCCTCGCGCGGCACGGCCCGCAGCACGATCTCGTCCAGCTTGGCGGGGTGGCCCCACCAGCGCGGGTTGCGGTCGAGCGTGACCTCGTCGTCCTTGCGGTCGACCTCCTTGAGCCGGTACGGCCCTGCGGTGACCTTGAGCTTCTTGCGGGCCCCGTCGTTGAAGGAGTCCGGGGTGCCCATGACGTCCTTCGGGTACAGCGGCGAGAACAGCGACTTCCAGTCGGCGTACGGCCGCTCGAAGGTGACCTTGACCTCCAGGTCGTTCTTCCCGCGCTCGATCCTCTCGATGCGGTCGTAGCCGGCGTTGCGGGCCGTCCAGTACGCGGTGTCCTTGCCGGACAGGGCACGCCACTGCGCGGCGAAGTCGGCGGCGCCGATCTCCCGGCCGTCGCTCCACACCGCCTGCTGGTTGAGCTTGTACAGCACGACCTGCTGGGGCTCGGTCTCGACGACCTCCGCCTTCTCCAGGTAGTCGGGGCTGACCTGCGGACGCCCGTTGGCGTCGAGCCGGTACATCGAGGGCAGGACGGCCTGGGCGACACGGGTGGTGGTGCCGTCGGCGTCCGCCTGGAACGTGTTCAGGGTCTCCGGCACGGAGTCCACGGCCCAGCTGAGACTGCCGCCGTCGGCGACCATCGCCCGGGCGACGGGCGCGACGTCCGGCCCGGCGAGCGGCCGGCCGGCCGGATCCTTCGTACTGCAGCCGGCGAGTGCGGGCACGGCCAGCGCACCCGCGGTGAGGAAGGCGACCGAGCGCATGACCGCGCGCGGGCCGACGCCGTCGTGGGACATGCCACATACCTCCGGGGGTGCACCGCCGGTTTGGATCACGTTTGGCGGTATATGGAGTTGATCAGATGTATGCGGCCACTGAAGAGGAAAGGGTTCGGCAGGGGGCGGCGACACGGCGAAGGCGGCGCCGAAGCCCACCCATGCGGCGCAATCCAGGGCGTACCGGGGGCGCGCACGGAGGCTCACGATCCGCCAATCCGTGCACGTCCCTTCACACCGGCAGGTGTGACGCGCAACACTCGCAGGCGCACATGAACGTTGCCGCCCTAAGTGAGGTCACGTCATGGCCCTGCACGATGAACTGGCATCGGCCCAGCGCTGTCTCGACGAGCTGCTCCGGTATGTGAAACGCCTGGAACAGCAGTTGGGCAGCGGTGGTCTCGAGATGCGCCGCGTCCGCATGGACGCCGACCGTCTCCGGGAGAGCCTCGTACTGCTGAAGGACGCCGACCCGGCGCTCGCGAATGCCAAGCGCCCCGATCTGGTCTCCATCCCCGACACCCCGTACGACAACACCCTCTGGACGGACTCGGACGACGAGGGACTCGGCGCCCGCGACCGCCACGCCCCCTGAACCCGACCGGAGTCATGCGTTGGCCACTGGTACGGAACCCCATCTGAACAGCGGCGGTGTACGAACGGGTACGCGCGCCGCGATCGACGCTCCGCATCTGCGGACCGACCGCTGGTGGCTGGCGCCTGCCGCCACCACGGCCGGTCTGCTGGCGTTCATCGTCTACTCGACCTGGCGCGCGTTCGCGAACGCCGACTACTACGCGGCGCCCTATGTCTCGCCGTTCTACTCCCCCTGTCTCGCGGAGAACTGCGAGCCGATGCGGAACGGCCCCAACTGGGAGATCTTCGGCAGCTGGTGGGGCTTCTCGCCCGCCGTCCTGATCCTGATCTTCCCGCTCGGCTTCCGGCTGACCTGCTACTACTACCGCAAGGCGTACTACCGGGGCTTCTGGGCCTCCCCACCGGCCTGCGCGGTGGCCGAGCCGCACAAGAAGTACTCCGGTGAGACCGGCTTCCCGCTCATCCTGCAGAACATCCACCGGTACTTCTTCTACGCCGCGATCCCGGTCGCCGGAATCCTGACGTACGACACCGTGCTCGCCTTCCGCGACGAGCACTACGAGTGGGGCCACATGGGCCTCGGCACCCTGGTGTTCCTCGTCAACATCCTGCTGATCTGGGCGTACACGATCTCCTGCCACTCCTGCCGGCACATCGTCGGCGGCAAGCTCAAGCACTTCTCCAAGCACCCCGTGCGCTACCGGATGTGGCAGTGGGTCGGGAAGCTGAACGCCCGGCACATGCTGCTCGCCTGGTCGTCGTTGGTGAGCGTGGCGCTCGCCGACTTCTACGTCTATCTCGTCGCATCCGGTGCCTTCGACGATCCGAGGTTGTTCTGATGTCCGTGGTGGACCGGCAGGAGTGGGACGTCGTCGTGGTCGGTGCCGGGGGCGCGGGCCTGCGGGCGGCCATCGAGGCGCGCGAGCGGGGCGCCCGCACGGCGGTGATCTGCAAGTCGCTGTTCGGCAAGGCGCACACGGTGATGGCCGAGGGCGGCATCGCGGCGGCGATGGCCAACGCCAACGAGCGCGACAGCTGGCAGGTCCACTTCCGCGACACCATGCGCGGCGGCAAGTTCCTCAACCAGTGGCGGATGGCCGAACTGCACGCGCAGGAGGCCCCGGACCGGGTGTGGGAGCTGGAGACCTGGGGTGCCCTGTTCGACCGCACCAAGGACGGCCGGATATCCCAGCGCAACTTCGGCGGCCACGAGTACCCGCGCCTCGCCCACGTCGGCGACCGCACGGGGCTCGAACTCATCCGGACCCTCCAGCAGAAGATCGTCTCGCTGCAGCAGCAGGACAAGAAGGAGACCGGCGACTACGAGTCCCGTCTGAAGGTCTTCCAGGAATGCACGGTCACCCGCGTCCTCAAGGACGGAAACCGGGTCTCTGGAGTCTTCGCCTACGAGCGGGAATCCGGCCGTTTCTTCGTCCTGGAAGCCCCGTCCGTGGTCATCGCGACGGGCGGTATCGGCAAGTCCTTCAAGGTGACGTCGAACTCGTGGGAGTACACCGGCGACGGCCACGCGCTGGCGCTGCTGGCGGGCGCGCCCCTTCTGAACATGGAGTTCGTGCAGTTCCACCCGACGGGCATGGTCTGGCCGCCGTCGGTGAAGGGCATCCTCGTCACGGAATCCGTCCGCGGTGACGGCGGGGTGCTGCGCAACTCCGAGGGCAAGCGGTTCATGTTCGACTACGTCCCGGACGTCTTCAAGGAGAAATACGCCGAGTCGGAGGCCGAGGGCGACCGCTGGTACGAGGACCCGGAAAACAACCGGCGTCCCCCCGAACTCCTCCCCCGCGACGAGGTCGCCAGGGCCATCAACTCCGAGGTGAAGGCGGGCCGCGGCTCCCCGCACGGCGGGGTCTTCCTGGACGTGTCGACGCGGATGCCCGCCGAGGTCATCAAGCGCCGGCTGCCGTCCATGTACCACCAGTTCAAGGAGCTGGCGGACGTCGACATCACCGCGGAGGCGATGGAGGTCGGGCCCACCTGTCACTACGTGATGGGCGGCATCGCGGTCGAGTCCGACACGGCCGCCGCACGCGGGGTGCCGGGGCTGTACGCGGCCGGCGAGGTCGCGGGCGGTATGCACGGCTCGAACCGGCTCGGCGGCAACTCCCTGTCCGATCTGCTGGTGTTCGGCCGCAGGGCGGGCCTGCACGCGGCCGAGTACGCGGCGGCCCAGGCGTTCGCGCGCCCCGCGGTGGACGAGATCCAGATCGACGCGGCGGCCGCGGAGGCGCTGCGCCCCTACTCGGCGGAGTACCCGGAGACGGGCGCGCAGGACGCGCGTCCGCCGGAGAACCCGTACACCCTCCACCAGGAGCTCCAGCAGGCCATGAACGACCTCGTCGGCATCATCCGCCGCGAGCCCGAGATGAAGCAGGCCCTGGAGAAGCTCGCCGAGTTGCGGGTACGGGCCCGGCGGGCCGGCGTCGAGGGCCACCGCCAGTTCAACCCCGGCTGGCATCTCGCCCTGGACCTCAGGAACATGCTGCTGGTCAGCGAGTGCGTGGCGCGGGCCGCGCTGGAGCGCACGGAGTCGCGCGGCGGCCACACCCGCGAGGACCATCCGACGATGGACCGCAAGTGGCGCCGTCTCAACCTGCTGTGCCAACTCACCGATCCCACCGGCGGACTGGCGGCCACGGACCCGGTCCGCGGCCAGATCGAGCTCACCCGTGAGACCACCGACCCCATCCGTTCCGACCTGCTCGCCCTCTTCGACAAGGAGGAGCTGGTCAAGTACCTCGCCGAAGAGGAGCTGTACGAGTGAGCAGCTACAAGGCCCGCTTCAAGGTGTGGCGCGGCGATGTGAAGGGCGGCGGCCTCAAGGACTTCGCGGTCGAGGTCAACGACGGCGAGGTGGTCCTGGACATCATCCACCGCCTCCAGGCCACCCAGGCCCCCGACCTCGCCGTCCGCTGGAACTGCAAGGCGGGCAAGTGCGGTTCGTGCTCGGCGGAGATCAACGGCCGGCCGCGACTGCTGTGCATGACCCGGATGTCGGTCTTCACCCGGGAGGAGACGATCACCGTCACTCCCCTGCGTGCCTTCCCGGTCGTCCGCGACCTGGTCACGGACGTCGGCTTCAACTACGAGAAGGCACGCGAGGTCCCGGCCTTCGTGCCGCCGGCGGATCTGGGTCCCGGCGAGTACCGGATGATGCAGGAGGACGTGGACCGCTCGCAGGAGTTCCGCAAGTGCATCGAGTGCTTCCTGTGCCAGGACACCTGCCATGTGGTCCGTGACCACGAGGAGAACAAACCGGCGTTCGCCGGACCCCGCTTCCTGATGCGGGTCGCCGAGCTGGACATGCATCCGCTGGACGCGGCGGACGAGAGCGGCCTGGACCGCAAGAAGGCGGCCCAGGACGAACACGGCCTCGGCTACTGCAACATCACCAAGTGCTGCACGGAGGTCTGCCCCGAGGGCATCAAGATCACGGACAATGCGCTGATCCCGCTGAAGGAGCGGGCGGTGGACCGCAAGTACGACCCGCTGGTGTGGCTGGGATCGAAGATCAGGAGGAGGCCCTCGTAGCTCCGGCGCCCGCCGGGAACCGGGCCCGGCGCTGCACGTACAGGCCGAGCATGGCCACGGCCACGCCGGCCAGCGCGTACGGGAAGAAGCCGGGGTGGCGCGACGCGTCGAGCGGGCCCAGGAAGAGGAACGCGCCCGTCCCGGCCTGGTTCAGCAGCGTGCCGTATCCCCACACCCTGGGCCGGAGTATCTTCGCGCTTCCCCGCCCCGGGAGCAGCCAGCCCTTGGTGACGGCGGCCGTACCGATCGCCAGGCCGGCCGTGATCACCACGGCGCCCACGATTCCCAGCACCTCGTTCATACCGATCATGCTTCCACGAGCTCCAGCACACGCAAGAGATTTGACTCGGCGATGGCCTGCATGAAACCAGGGTTTGGGAAGTCACCGTCCAGGAGCCGGAGCGGGCCCGCGACCAGGGACAGGTGCATGGCGAGCCGGTAGAGGCGCAGCCGGTCCTCGTCCAGGCCGGGGACGCTCAGCGCGTCGTAGCGCGGCCCGAAGCGGATCCGCAGGAAGACGTGCTCCCACTCCACGTCGAGGTACATGAGGCCTTCGATGTCGATGAGGGCGGGCCGGCCGTCGGTGTCCAGCAGGACGTGGTCGGGGCCGAGTTCACCGTGGATCAGGGTGTGGCGGGCGCGCGGGCGCACGGCGGCGGCCAACTCCTCGATCCTGGCCGCCAGTCGGTCCGCCGCGGCGGCGATCCGGGCATCCCGTACGGCGGTGGCGGCGATGTCGCGCAGCGCGCCCTCGGTGATCCGCCGCGCGCAGGAACTCGTCGACGGGGCACCGCCGTTGTCGACGACCACGACCTTCCCGAAGTCCGGGCCCTCGTGCGCGTGCAGGAGCGCGAGCTCTCCGGCCAGCCGCTCCAGGGAGGCGCGGGCCGCGGTCGGGTCCCTCTCCAGGGCCTCCTCCAGGCTGCCGCCCGTGATGTCCTCCATGATCGCCACGTCCGCGGGGACGTGGGTGTGCGTGGCGTCGGCGTGCAGGACACGGGGCGTGCGGACGCCGGCCGCGACGAGACGGTCGTGGGCGGCCGTGAACACGTCGAGACTCGAGCCCGCCGAGAAGGGGTCGCGCAGGTCGGAGGGGCCGGAGTCCCAGTAGTCCTCGGCGGCCGACCAGACGTAGGCGACCGCCGTGCTCCCGTCGTCGAGGGCGAGCCGGTAGACGCCCTTCTTGGAGCCGCCGCGCAGCCGGGTCACGGCGGCCAGGGTGCGGTGGGGGCCCAGGGCGGTGCGGGCGAGCGGTGCGAGGTCGTCGCGCGTGAGGAACTTCCGGGTCGCGGTCATCCGGCAGATCGTCGCAGCAGTGCGTGGCGGACCGCCTCCGTTTTTCTCAGCGCACCCAGTCCTTCTCGTACGCCGTCCAGTCCGCCTCCGTCGCCGCGAAGTCGACGTACAGCGCCACGCCGAAGTTGGCGCGGTCCGCGTCCGTGCGGGACAGGCCGAGCCGGACTCCCCTGACCGCGGCCGGGACCGTCTCGGCGGCGGCGCGGTGGCCGAGCTTGTTCTCGTGGAAGAAGGGCAGGCCCATGAGGAGGTCCGTCGAGGGCGGGGTCACTTCCAGGGCGAGCGAGGTCTGCTGGGCGACGTAACCGCCGTACAGGCTCTCCAGGGGCATCGCGGTGTCGTACGACATCACGGCGATCTGGTCGACGCGCCGCGCGACCTGCCCGAAGTACTCCTGCGACCACCACTTGGGATGCCCGGTGAGGGCGCCCGCGACCCAGTGCAGTGCCGGGAGCGGGTCGATCTGGTGGGCGGCGACGGAGAGGGGGACGCCGCGGTCGCGGGTGACCGCGCGGAGGGAGTCGAGGAGGGTGAGGTAGTCGTGGTCGCCGGAGTGGAGGGGCTCCAGGTCGAAGTGGACGCCGTCGAAGCCGGTGGCGAGGATCTCGCGGGTGGAGCGCACCACGGCGTCGCGGGTCGCCGCGCGGTCGAGGTGCAGACCGTCGGGGGTCTCGTTCGCGAGCTTGTCGCCGAGCCAGGCCTGGACGCGGATGCGCGGCGCCGCGCTGTGCAGGGTGGTGATGAGCCGGCGGGCTCCGGGATACGACGACTTCGGCAGCGTTCCGTCGTGTTCCAGGGGGCCCGAGTGGACGTAGAGGTCGCGGATGCCCGTTGTCTTCAGGCGTTCGGCGAGTGCGGTGACGTCCTTGTCGGTCTCCCGGCCGTCCACCCAGGCGTGGCCGAGCCAGATCGCGTCGCGGTTGCGGGTGTGGGTGCCGTCCGCGGGGTCGCCGGTGTAGTTGAGGCGTAGCGCTGTGGCCGCGGCGAGGGTGGGGAGCAGAAGGGTCAGTGCCGAGGCGAGGGCGATGCGCTTGAGCCATCGTTTCCAGCCCGCACCGCCCTTGCCGCTCTCCCCGTCGGGTACGGGTGGGCCCTGCGAGGGTTCGTCGGCCTCGGCGACCGTGGGTTCCTTCTCGTCGCCGGTCCCTGTCTCGCTCATCCCCGCGCCCCCTCGCTCCCGACCCTGCCCCGCCGTTCCACCCCTGCCCCACCCCGGTCGCGCCGCCGCATTCCTGCTCATACGCTCCGGAATGTGACGTCATCCTTGTTCTGGGGCCGACAGCGGCGCGCGACCTCGCACATATCCGTGCGGGTGGCGCACACTCTGCTGGGCGGGCTGGCCGGGGTGGTGTGGCTGGTGTTGCCGGGGATGACGTTCGACGACGGTGCCGCGGTTGCGGGGCCCCGGGCGGGGACCGCGCAGCAGATCCAGGCTCAGGAGGACGGATCCTCGGCCGCCGACCTCGTCCTTCCGCTCCTCGTGGTGGGCGCCGCGGGTGCGGTCGCGGGATACACCTACGTACGCCGTACGCGGCGGGCCCGGACCCGCACCACTCCCGGCGGCGCCCTCGTCGCCCCGTGGACACCGTCCACCGGTGAACTCGACGCACAGGCACAGGCGTTGCTCGTCACGGCCGACGACTGCGTCCGCACCAGCCGTGCGGGACTCGGCTTCGTCGAGGCACGGTTCGGGAAGAGTGCCGTGGCGCCCCTCACGGCGGCCCTGCGGGACGCGGAGGGCGAGCTGAGGGCCGCCTTCCGGATGCGGCAGCAGTACGACGACGGTGTACCGGAGGAGCCCGCGGCCCGGCGGCACGCGCTCGCCGGGGTCGTCGGACGGTGCGAGGAGGCCGGGCGGCGGCTGGACGCGGAGGCGGCCCGGTTCGACCAGCTGCGGGCGCTGGAGAAGGGCCTGGGCGAGGCCCTGGAGGTCGCCGAGGACCGCTTCCGGGCGCTGGCCGGGCGCACCGGGACCGTCGAGGCGCTCCTCACCGACTGGCACGAGCGGTACGCCCCCTCGGCCACCGCCCCCGTCACCGGCCACACCGAACAGGCCAAGGACCGCCTGGTGTTCGCCACCGTCCGCCTCAACCAGTCCCGCCAGTGCGCCGACCGCGCGGAGACCGAGAGGGCCGCCCTGCACCTCTGCGCCGCAGAGGGCGCGATCGCCCAGGCCGCCATCTTCCTGGACGGCGTCGAACGGCTCGGTGCGGCACTGAGGAACGCCGAGGCCCTGGTACCGGCGGCACTGACCGGCGCGGAGGCGGAACTCGCGAGGGCACGGAAAGGGCCGGCCGATGTGCCCGCCGGTGAGCTGTGGGCCCGGATCCTGCATGCCGACGGCGCCCTGGCCGTCGTACGGGACGAACGGACCACCGGACCGTACGACCCCCTCGGCGCCCTGCGCCGGATCGTGCGGTCGGCCGGTCCGCTGACGACGGAGCCGACGGCCGGGGTGCTGGGAGCGGCCGCCCTGCTGGTCGGCCGTACCGCGATATCCGCCGCGGACGATGTCGTCGCGACCCACCGGGGCGCGGTGGGCGCGGTGGCCCGCACCCGGCTGGCGGAGGCGGCCCGGCTGCTCACCGAGGACCCGACAGCCGCGGCCGAGTACGCCGGGGAGGCCCGCGACCTCGCCGAACAGGACGTACGGGTACACGGCAACCCGGCGACAGAGCACGAGAGCGGTGTGGCGGGGGCGATCCTGGGCGGGGTACTGCTGGACGCCGAAACGCCCACGACCTTCGGCGGCCCACGGACGCGGGCACGCGGGACGGGCGCGAACGCGCCCCTCTAGGGGCGCGGGGAACCGCGCGAACAGCCACGAACAACCCGCAGCCGCCGACGACCGCGAACCCCCGACTCAGTAGGCATGCTCAGAACAAGCTGAGCAAGGCCTCCGCGGGGTCCGCCAACCCCGTCTCCCCGTCCGGCAACGGCAGCTCGAACCACACCGTCTTGCCCCGAGGCGTCCGGCGCGACCCCCACGCCGCACTCAGCAGCCCGACCAGCTGCAGCCCGCGCCCGCCTTCGTCCGTGTCACGCGCCCGCCGCCGCCGCGGCTGCACCAACCCGGAGTCCCACACCTCGCACACCAGGGTCCGGTCCAACAGCAACCGCAGCCTGATCTCACCCTCGCCGTACCGCAGAGCGTTCGTCACCAGCTCACTGACCAGCAGCTCCGTCGTGTCGACCAGCGGCTCCAGATCCCACGCCAGCAACCGCGCACGGGCGTACTCCCGCGCCCGCCCCACACTCCGCGGCTCCCGCGGCAGCGTCCAGTCGCCCACGGAGTCCTCGGGCAGGCCCTGGACACGTGCCATCAGCAGGGCGATGTCGTCCTCGCCGTGGTGGCTGTCGAGGGTGTTGAGGACGTGGTCGCAGACGTCCTCGAGCGGCTGGGCGGGATCCGTCAGCGCGCCCACGAAGGCCTGGAGCCCCTCGTCGAGGGGGTGATCGCGGCTTTCGACCAGTCCATCCGTGTAGAGCGCCAACAGCGCGCCTTCGGGGAGTTCGACCTCAACCTCCTCGAAGGGCTCGCCCCCGACGCCGAGCGGCATGCCCGGCGGCACGTCGAGCATGAGGGCCGCCTCTCCGGGCTCCACGAGGACCGGCGGCAGATGACCCGCGTTGGCGAAGGTGCAGCGGCGGGTCACGGAGTCGTAGACCGCGTACACACAGGTCGCCAGGTACACCTCGGACAGGTCGGCCTCACGGGGCCGACGGGCCGCGCGGGTGGCCTGCTGGACACCGCCCGGCGCACCGAGGCCGCGCGCGATCTCGTCCAACGCGCTCAGCACTTCGGCCGGTTCGAGGTCCAGCAACGCCAGCGTCCGTACGGCGGAGCGCAGTTCACCCATCGCCACCGCCGCCCGCAGCCCGCGGCCCATCACGTCGCCGACCACCAACGCCGTACGGTGACCCGGCAGTTCGATGACGTCGAACCAGTCGCCGCCGACCTCGCTGGGCCGGTCGGAGGAGGAGTTGCCCGGCAGATAGCGACACGCGATGTCGAGGCCGGAGGCGACCGGGTCGCCCGGGGGCAGCAGGGACCGCTGCAGCATCAACGCCCGCTCGTGCTCACGCCGGTACAGCCGCGCGTTGTCGATACAGACCGCCGCCCGCGCCGCCAGCTCCACCGCCAGATCCCGGTCCCGGTCCCCGAACGGCTCGCTGCCCTTCGTACGGGCGAACTGCGCCAGTCCTACGACGGTGTCGTGGGCGACCATCGGCACGGCGAGCGTGGACTGCACCAGGCCGCCCTCCTCGGCCGGGATGAACAGCGGGCGGGCGGTGCGCAGGGCGTCCGCGCAGGGCGAGTTGAAGGGGTAGTGATGGACGGCGCCGACCGAGACGGGCGGGCCCGAGCTGATGAAAGGGGCGTCGGAGACGGCGCTGGCGAAGGCGACGCGGCGGAGTTCCGCGCTGCCGTCGGCGAGTCCCGGCGGGGTCTCGTCCCCCGCCAGGAGGCCCTGGTAGAGGTCGACCGTGGCCAGGTCGCAGAAGCCGGGGACGACGACGTCCAGGAGTTCGCGGGCCGTGGTCTCCAGGTCGAGGGAGTTGCCTATCCGGGCGCCGGCCTCGTTGAGAAGGGCGAGATTGCGCCGCGCCGCGGCCGCTTCCCGGGCTGCCGCGCGACGGGCCGTGATGTCGGTCGCGAGCCAGGCGATGCCGATGGGGCGGCCGGAGCCGCTGCGCACGCGGTAGAGGTTGACCGACCAGTGGCGGCGCTCGTCGGAGCCGGGCAGAAAGCCGGTGACGTGCATGTCCGTGATGGATTCGCCGGTCTCCAGGACGCGGCGCAGGGTGGCCGCCACCCGCTCGGCCTCGGGTCGGGGCAGATAGTCGCTGACTCCCTTGCCACGGTGGTCGTCCGGGGTGCCGCCGAAGAGGGAGGCGAAGCGGTGGTTGGCGCGCCGGACCCGCAGATCGGGGTCGATCAGCAGAAAGCCGAAGGGAGATTGACCGAAAATCGACTGCGAGGCGGCAAGGTCGGTCTCGATGCGACGCAGAGTGCGGACGTCCACGACGATACAGACGGCGGCCCGCTCACCCTCCGCGGTCTGCGTCGGCATGACGTAGACCTCTGCCAGCCCCTCCTCGCCCGCCTCTTGGTCGGCCGACTCCGGCACCCGGAAGGGGACCACTCCGGTCCACTCGCGGCCGTCGAGGATCTCGGCCATCTTGCGCTGACCGACCTCACGCTGGTCGGCGTCTATGAACGCCTCGATGGGGTCCATGCCGACGGCCCGGTCGGCGGGGATCCCGAAGAGCTGCTCGGCACGCACACTCCACTGGTCCACGAGGCCGTCGGGGCCGATGGAGAAGGACGCGACCTTGATGTAGTCGTAGATGGAGCCGGGCGGACTGCTCTGCCACATCGCGTCGCCCCGGGGTGCGCCAGCGGCTCCGCCGGGTCCACCGGTGGATTCCAGACCTGTTCCGCCCATGGCACCACGCGTCACGTCGGCCGCTGTGTCACCCACGGCCTCCGACCTCGCGCCGTCCGACGGGTCCTCGGACTCCGTGGCCTTCGCTGGTATCTCGCTCACGCGAACCGTCCCCTCCAGCTCACCGCGTCCGGCACCGGTCACCGGCAGCGGCTGCCCGCAGTATCCAGCACTACGGCGCCGCACAACACGGTGTTCACGATCACAGCACGGTCCCAGCGTTTTTTGGACCGCACCGCGACAACACTTCCAGTCTTCTAACCAGCCAACACACTGTCGAATCACGTACTCCGGCAACCGTCAGTGGCCTGAACCAGTTGCTGGACAGCGCGGGCGGGGTCGTACAGCCCGGACGCCCCCGGTTCATTCCGGGACCGCGAGCTCGAACCACACCGTCTTGCCCGCCTCACCTGGTCTGGTGCCCCAGCGGCGCGAGGAATGGGCGACCAGTTGCAGACCCCGGCCGCTCTCGTCCTCGGGGTCGGCGACCCGCTCCCGCGGCGGGTCCGGGAGCGGGTCGGAGACCTCGACCAGCAGGACGTCAACGAGGCCGGTGGGGCGGACGAGGCGGACGCCGATGGGGCCGGTGGCATGTCGCAGCGCGTTGGTCACCAGCTCGCTGACCAGCAGGGTCGTGATGTCGGCCACGCTGTCGAGGTTCCAGTCGCGCAGTCGGCCGCGGACGGCGGTGCGGGCGGCGCGTACGGCGCCGGGGTCCGCGGGAAAGGTCCAGTCGGCGCAGTCGCCATCGGTGTCGATCACGCCGATCACTTCCCAGGCCACGCCCATGTCCGGTTTCATGGGGTTAATGGGCACATACCCGATATCCGGGGCGGGGTACCGCGTGGGAGGGCGCCTCGTGGTGCGAACGGCGTAGCTGGGGGCGCCTATGAGGCTGGGGGTGGCTGTTGTGTGGCGGCTGCGGGTGAGTGGTGGCTTGTCGCGCCCCGCGGCGGAGCCGCAAATGTCACAGCCCCGCGCCCCTAGGGCATCTACAGCCGACCGGCGATTTCACGGACCGCCTCTACGTCCTGGTCCAGCCACGGCACGTCCCAGAGCTCGGCCGGGGTCAGCCAGCGGAGGTCGTCGTGGTCCTGTAGGGGCTTGGGTTGCGGTGAACCCGGGAGCAGACGGGCCGTCCAGACCTGGAGGACGTAGGGCGGCTTCAAGGGCCACTCCCCCGGGATTCGCTCCCCCACCTCCGCCTCTACGCCCAGCTCCTCCCGAAGCTCGCGCGCCAGCGCTGCCTCGGAGGTCTCGCCCGGTTCGACCTTGCCGCCGGGGAGTTCCCAGCGGCCGGCCAGTTCGGGGGGTGCGCTGCGGCGGGCGGCGAGGAGGTGGTCGGCGTCGAGCAGGGCCGCGCCCACCACCACGATCGGTTCCGTCATGTGCCGGAGCCTACGGGAGGCGTCGATCGGTCAGTTCGCCGTCGCGCTGCCGCCGTTCTGGCCGATGCGTTCGACCCAGTACAGCTGCTTGTGGCCGCGGCTGTCGAGGCTGTCCGCGATCTTCTGCGCCTCGGCCCGGGTGGCGTAGCGGCCCACGCGGTAGCGATTGCCGTTGTCGTCCTGCCGTATGACGAGCCAGGGAAGAGTGATCGTGCCGTCGTTCATCGCGCCCCACCGCCCCTTCCCGCTCGCGGTTGTCGCCGTACCCCGCCCGCTAAGGAAACCGCAATCCGCATATGCCCGAGCCTACGCCTAACCTTTACGCAGCGAACACGGATTCTCACAAAGAGGTACGCAACCAGCCAGAACGCAGGGGGCGTGCGGCGTCGAACGCGCCGTGCGCCCGCATGAATGCATCCGGTCAGAGCGGTGTGCGCAGGCCCGGGGCCACCTGCGAGAACGGCCAGATTCCAACGCCGCTCGCATAGGCCCCGGTTGGACGGGTACTGGTGGCAACTGCCGTAGCGGCGTGCGCTACTTCACCGGAAGGTGGTAGGCGACCCGGTAGCGGTCCGCCGGGATGACCACGTCGGCCGTCTCCACGGGGCGGCCGGAGGCGTAGAACGTGCGGTGGACGACCACGACGACATGGCCGGGGACGCCGCCCAGCGCGAGGAGTTCCTCGGCGAGACCGGGGCGGGCGCCGACCTCCTCGGTGACGTTGTCCACGATCACGTCGATGGCGGCCATGCGCTCGACGACGCCCATGCCGCCCAGCGGGCCCTCCTCGGGCAGCATCACGGGGGTGCGGCCGGTGACGGCGAGGGGCTCCCAGGAGGTGGAGAGCATCATCGGCTCGCCGTTGTCCCGGTAGACGTACTTGGTGCACATCACGCGGTCGCCCGGCCGGATGCCGAGCCGCTCGGCGACGGCGACGCTCGCCTCGGCCTGCGCGCTGCGGGACTCCCAGGTGCCGCGTGTCTCGCCGTCGGCCTGCTCCTGCCGGAAGGGCGTGGCCCCGCCGTCCGGACGGAAACCGGAGCGGGCCACCCGACGCGGCACCGGGCGCTCGCGCACATACGTCCCGGAGCCGGAGCGGCCCTCGACCAGCCCCTCGGCCATCAGCACCTTGCGCGCCTCCAGGGCGACGGTGTCCGAAACGCCGTACTCCTCGCGGATTCTCGCCTGGGACGGCAGCCGGGTGTGCGGTGGCAGCGAACCGTCGGCGATCTTCTTGCGGAGATCGCCCGCGACGCGCAGATACGCCGGCTGCTCACCGAATGTCACTGGCCGCTCCCATCAGGTTGTACAGACAGCAACAGCGTGGCAACCGTGGGTTCCGCCATGCAAGCAAAGGCCAGAGAATCACTCGATGTAGTGACATGTGCCCGGGTCGGGCTTTACGCAGGCACTTTCTCCCCGCTATAGCGGTGATCACACATCGAGTTCCCCGGCGCCCCCGCCGCCGCTCCCGCTGTCGTAGTCCTCGTCGTACGACGGCACCGTGGTGGCCAGGCCCAGAGCTTCGCGGGCGGTGACCGTGGACTTGCCGTCGACGAAGTCATAGCCGGCGTCGTAGTGCTCGTAGTACGTGTCGACGTCCTCCGCGTCCGCCGCCCTCGCCCACTCCTTGCGGGCGTCCTTCATGTCCTTCACGAAGTCGGCGACGGGCCGCGCGGCCTCGGCGGACCAGGAGCGGCCGCCCAGCGCCTCGGACTGCTCGCCGAGCGCGGTGTCGACGTCGGCCGCCCACTCCGTGTTCGCCGGGAGGTCGTCCTCGGCGTAGTCCTCGGGCTCCTCGTAGAGCACCGTGTCCAGGGCGTTGGCCGCCTTCAGGAAGGCCAGCTGGTCGGCGTCGAGGGTCGTCTCGTCGTTGCGCAGCGAGCCGGTCAGGCTCTTGTCCTCGTCGACGTTGCCGAACAGACAGGTGATCTCGCGGTCCCCGAAGGCCCAGCTGTCCTCGGACGGCAGCAGGTAGTAGACGTCCACGTCCTCCGGTACGGCCCAGGCGTCCATGGCGTACGTCTCCTGGAGCGCGTAGCACTTGTCGCCGGCGGTGTCCTCGATCGCGCTGTCGCCCGGGAAGTCGCCGCCGGGGAGCTTGACGACGGCGAACACCTCACCCTGGTGCGCCTGGGCGCAGGGCATCTCGTCGACGTCGTAGGTCTCGCCCGTCAGGGCATCGGTGCCCGAGTCGAAGCAGTCGCCCTTCTTGAGCGAGTAGGCGCTGCCCTCGCCGCTCGCGGCGTCCTTGAAGCCGTCCCAGAAGTCGGCGGCGGCGCCGGTGGTGAGCGACACGGTCCACAGGACGAGGCCCACCGAGGACAGCACGGAACCCGCGATCGCCATGCCCTTGCCGCGCTCGCCCTTCCTCTTGATCTGGCTCAGCGCGATGAGTCCCAGGACCAGCCCGACGGCCGGCAGGAAGCAGAGGATGCCGAGGACCAGGGCGGCGATGGCGAGGCCGTTGACGGGCACGGGCTGCGCGTATCCGCCGTAGCCGTAGCCCCAGGGGCCGGGCGGGGCGTAGGGGCCCGGCGGGTACGGCCCTTGGGGCTGGTGGGGGCCGGGAGGCGGGGGTATGGACACGGGTACCGTGCTCCTGGTTCGGGCTGGGGGTTCTCGGGAGAACTCACGTGCGACTTGGCGCATCGTAAGCGCGGGGTGAGTGGGGGCGGAATGGCGGTCACGAATGCGACGATCCGGGCGGTCAACGACCTGACCGTCCGGTGGGCGGGTGCCTCGGCGGGCGGGACGGTCTTCTCGGCGGCGGGCGTGTGGCCGCTGCTGGCGTTCCTGGCGGACGGCGCGACGGGCAGGGCACGGGGTGAGCTCGCGGAGGCCGTGGGGATGCCCGCGGAGGAAGCGGCGGGCGCGGCGCGGGAGTTGCTGGCCGCCATGGGACGGATGCGGGGGCTGGACTCGGCGCTCGGGCTGTGGACCAAGCGGACGCTGGAGCTGCGGGAGCGGTGGGAGGCGGGGCTGCCGCTGGAGGCGCACGGGGTGTTGACGGGCGATGTGGGCGTCGACAAGGGGGCGCTGGACGCGTGGGCGGTGAAGCGGACGGGCGGGCTGATCGAAGAGATGCCCGTGCAGGTGACCGAGGACACCGAGATGGTGCTGGCGAGTGCGCTGGCGTTGCGGACTGAGTGGCTGAGCCGGTTCTGGGAACGGCCCCTGTGGCCGCGGACGGGACCGTGGCAGGACAGGCAACTGGTGGGGCTGCGGCGGAGCAGTGAGGTGCTGGACCGGGTCGGGGTGGCCGATACGCCCGACGGTCATGTCACCGAGCTGAAGGTGCTGGGTGACAACGCCATCGACGTGCATCTGCTGCTCGGCGAGGAGCGGATGACGCCCGGGCAGGTGCTGGGGGCGGGCGTGGACCTCCTGGCGCGGAGGCGTGCGGTCGTGCCGGGTGATCGGCTGCCCTACGGGGAGGTCGGTCCGGGCCTGCGGGTCGGCAGGGTCCGCAGCGCGACGCCCGACCCTCCGATCCTGGACGTGACCGCCGTCGCCTTCGACATGAGCGCGAAGCATGACCTGCTGGAGCTCCACCACGTGTTCGGTCTCACCACAGCGAGAGACGCGAGCCGGGGGCACTTCCCCGACATCAGCGCCTCACCGCTGGCCATCGGCTCGGCCCGGCAGTCCGCCATGGCGAAGTTCACGGCCCTGGGCTTCCGTGCCGCCGCGGTGACGGCCATCGGCGCCATCGGCGCCGGTATACCCCGGCTCCGCTGGGTGACCACCAGGATCGACGCCACCTTCGACCGTCCCTTCGGCTTCCTCGCCGTGCACCGCCACTCGCGGCTCGTGCTCGCGTCGGGGTGGGTCACGGATCCGACGGAGTGCCCCGAAGACCCCGAGTACGACGAGGACTTCTGATGATCGACGCGGTGAACGGGCTGGCGGCCCGCTGGGCAGCCACCGTCGAGGGCGGGACCGTCTTCTCGGCGGCCGGTGTATGGCCCCTGCTCGCCTTCCTGGCGGACGGCGCGATGGGCAGGGCACGGGAGGAGCTGGCGGAGGCTCTCGGCGTCCCGGCGGAGCAAGCAGCGGCGGCGGCACGGGAGTTGCTGGCGACCATGGCCGCCGTCGACGGGCTGGACTCGGCGCTCGGACTGTGGACCAAGCGGTTCGTGGAGCTCCGGGAGGAGTGGGAGGCGGGGCTGCCGGCCGAGGCGCACGGCGTGCTCACCGGCGACCTCGACGCCGATCAGGAGGCCCTGGACGCCTGGGCCGCCAAGCGCACCGGCGGGGCGATCGGGCGGATGCCGGTGACGCTGGGGCCGGACTCCTCGCTGGTGCTGGCGACCGCGCTGGCGTTGCGGACGGACTGGGAGGTGCCGTTCCAGGGCGATCTGGTGCCGTGGTGCGGCCAGGACCGGTCCGGGCTCAGCCGCACCGACGCGGACCTGGACGGTGTGGCGGTGGCGCGGACGGAGGTCGGGGCGGTGACCGCGGCGCGGGTGCGGGGGACCGACGGCGTCGATGTGCATCTGCTGCTCGGGGACGAGGAGTTGACACCCGGGCAGGTGCTCGGCACCGGGGTGGACATCCTGGCGGGCACGGTGCCGGCCGTACCCGGGAGCCGTCTGCCGCTCGGCGCGGTCGGGCCCGGGCTCAGGATCGAGACGGTCCGCACCAAGAGCCCCGAGCCGCCGAGCATCACGCTGAGCACCGTCGAGTTCACGCTCGACGCGGATCACGATCTGCTGGCGCACCCCGGGTTGTTCGGTCTGGCCACGGCGTCCGACCGCGCCCCCGGCCACTTCCCCGGCATCAGCCGGGCGCCGCTCGCCCTCACAAAGGGACGGCAGTCGGCGACGGCGACGTTCGGCGCGGAGGGGTTCCGGGCGGCGGCCGTGACCGCGTACGTCATGGACTGGATGAGCTGGGAACCCGAGCCGTACGAGTCCAGGCGGGCCCACGTCGGCTTCGACCGCCCCTTCGGCTTCCTCGCCGTCCACCGCGACACACGGCTCGTCCTCGCGGCGGGCTGGGTCACCGACCCGAAGCCCTCCGCGAGGACGACCTGAAACCGACGGACCGTTGACGTACTAGAACTGCAGCGCCCAGGCGTCGATCCGCCCGGTGTCCAGCGCCGCGTTGTCACTGACCCTCAGCCGCCACGTGCCGGCCGCGGCCTCGGAGGAGGCGTTCACGGAGTACGTGGTGTTGATGTTGTCCGCGCTGCCGCCGGTGCCGTACGCCTTGAGGGTGTACGCCGTGCCGTCGGGGGCGATCAGCTGGACCTGGAGGTCGCCGATGTACGTGTGGACGATGTGCACCTCGACGGGCAGGGCCGAGGGCGCGTTGCCCGTGACGCCGGAGACGGTCACCGGGGACTCGGCGGTGGAGTTGTCGGCGATCGCGTAGTCCGCGGTGTTCTCGAAGCGCGGCCCTGGCGGGGTGACGGTGCCTCCGGGGACGTTCAGGAGCCGGTTGGGCGAGCCGGTGCCGGGGCTGGTGACGACGCCGGTGGAGGCGAGGCTCACCAGTGCGGAGGAGACCTGCGCGGGCGTCGAGGACGGGTTGGCCGCCAGGTAGAGCGCCGCCGCGCCGGCCACGTGCGGGGTCGCCATCGACGTACCGGAGATGGTGTTCGTGGCGGAGTCGCTGGTGTTCCACGTCGAGGTGATGGACGAGCCGGGGGCGAACAGGTCCAGGACCGTGCCGTAGTTGGAGTAGCTCGCCTTCGCGTCGGTCGAGGTGGTGGCGCCGACCGTGATGGCCTCCGTCACGCGAGCGGGCGACCGGGTGGAGGCGTTGGTCGTCTCGTTGCCGGCCGCGACGGCGAAGGTGACGCCGGAGGCGATGGCGTTGCGGACCGCGGTGTCCAGGGCGGTGTCGGCGGTGCCGCCGAGGGACATGTTGGCGACGGCCGGCTTGACCGCGTTCTGGGCGACCCAGTCGATGCCGGCGACGACCTGGGCGGTGGTGCCGGAGCCGGAGTTGTTCAGGACGCGGACGCCGACGATGCTCGCCTTCTTGGCGACGCCGTAGGCGGTTCCGGCGACCGTGCCGGCGACGTGGGTGCCGTGGCCGTTGCCGTCCTGGGCGGTGTTGTCGTTGTCGATGGCGTCGTAGCCGTAGCGGGCCCGGCCGCCGAAGTCGCTGTGGGTGATGCGGACGCCCGTGTCGATGATGTACGCCGTGACACCCGTGCCGGCCGAGTCCGGGTAGGTGTACGAGCTGTTCAGCGGGAGCGTCTTCTGGTCGATGCGGTCCAGGCCCCAGGACGGCGGGTTGGTCTGCGTCGCCGCGATGCTGAAGGTGCGGTTCTGGACCACGGAGGAGACGGCCGGGTCGGCGGCGAGACGTTTCGCCTCGGACGCGGAGGCCTCGATCGCATAGCCGTTGAGCGCCTTGGTGTAGGTGCGCTCGATGTCGGCGCCGTACTGCTCGGCCAGCGCCTTGCCCTGGGCGGAGCCCGACTTGGTGCCCGCCTTCAGTGTCACGATGTAGCTGTCGGCCACGGCGTTCGCCGCGCCCTCGTACTGGACACGGCCTTCGGGAGCGGCCGTGGCCGGGAGGGCGGAGACGAGGCTCGCGGCGAGTGCGGCGGTCATCGCCGCGCCGAGCACCGCACATCTTCGGTGACGCATCGCTGCCATCTGAGGGATCCTCCTCGATCGCTGGTGCGCTGATATGTTCATGTCAATTTGCTGTGGGGTTGCTGTGCGCCCGCCGAAAGATTGATGCCTCCGCAGGAATTGCACAAGGGCCCTGCAGGGCCCATCTACGCTGCGCACATGACCCCACTGCCGGACTGTTACTGCCCCGTCGACGGCACCCGCGTCCCCGGCGGTTCGCTCGTCTGGTGCTGCCCGGTCTGCCGAGGCCCCCTCGACCTCGACTTCCACCCCACCCCGGCATCGCTCAAGTCCCTTACCGGACGGGCGAACTCCCTGTGGCGGTACGCCGAGACACTCCCCCTCGCGGCCCCCTCGGTCTCCCTCGGCGAGGGCCGCACCCCGCTGGTCCCCCTGCGCGACGGCGTCTCGGCCAAGCTGGACTTCCTGATGCCGACCCTGTCCTTCAAGGACCGGGGCGCGGTGCTGCTCGCCGAACTGGCGCTGCGCCTGGAGCCGCGCCGGGTGGTCGCGGACAGCAGCGGCAACGCGGGCACCGCCGTCGCCGCGTACTGCGCTCGGGCGCGGCTGCCCTGCACGGTGTTCGTCCCCGAGGGCACGTCGGCGAAGAAGCTGGAGCAGATCGGGGCGCACGGGGCACGCCTGGAGGTGGTCGCCGGTGACCGTGAGGCGGCCGCGACGGCGGCCCGGGAGGCGGCGGACTCGGCGGGCACCTTCTACGCCTCCCATGTCTTCAACCCGTACTTCCTGCACGGCACGAAGACCTACGTCCATGAACTCTGGGAGGACCTCGGCGGCCGCCTCCCGGACGTCCTCGTCCTTCCCGTCGGCAACGGCACGCTGCTGCTGGGCGCGGCCCTGGCCGTCGCCGAGCTGCACGGCGCCGGACTGATCGACCGCCGCCCCGCCCTGTACGCGGTCCAGGCGGCGGCGGTGGCTCCGCTCGCCCAGGCCTGGCAGGAGGGGGCGGAGGATCTCGTCGGCACGACCGCGGCGGCGCCGACTCTCGCCGAGGGCATCGCGATCCCCCGGCCGCCGCGGGCGCGACAGATCCTGCGGGCGGTGCGGGAGTCCGGGGGCACCTTCGTGACGGTGACCGAGGATCAGATCCGGCACGCCCAGCGGGACCTGGCGTCGATGGGGCTGTTCGTGGAGTCGACGGGGGTGGCGTGCTGGGCGGCCGTGCGGGAGGGGGTGCTCGGGGAGCGGAGCGGGGTGGTGCCGCTGTGCGGGGCGGGGATGAAGTCGGGGCTGGCTGAGGCCTAGTTACGGCCGTTCCTTCTCCAGGAGCTCGACGCACCGCCCCAACAGCCCCACCAGGGCCTCGCGTTCCTCGTCCGTGAACTCGGCGGCCAGGGCCCGCTCCACCCGTACGGCGCGGGCGTCCGCGTCGGTCATGACGGCGCGGCCCTCGTCGGTGAGCCGGGTCTCCAGGACGTTGCGGTGCCACTCGTGGGGAGTGCGCTCGATGAGGGCGCGGTCCTGGAGGTTCTTCAGGACGGTGTTCATCGTCGGCGGTGTGACCCCGCACAGCCGGGCCAGGGCCGCGGCCGAGATCCCGGGGTTCTCGGAGAGGACGAGCAGCGCCGCGTACTGCGCGACGGTCAGGCCCGCCGGCTTCAGGACCGCGGTCTTCGTCGCGTTGAGAGCCTGTTCGGCCCGCTTGATGTGGGAGCCGAGGCGCTCGGAGGCGGGCATGGACGTCATCTGCGCATGGTAGCGGCCTCGACTATCGATAAGCCTTCACTCATTCATTAATCCATTGACGATGATTAGGACTCTAATCTACGTTCACACCCATCAGTCAGTGAGCAGCCGAACCGAGAGGCTCCGCCGTGTCCCGTACGATGCCCCGCCGCACCTTCCTGACCAGCGCCGCCGCCCTCACCGCCACCGCGGCCCTCCCTGCGACGCCCGCCGCGGCCGCACCCCGGATCACCACCGCCTTCGAACTGCCCGGCGACCGCGTCTACCCCGAGGGCATCGCCGTCGACCCGCGCACGGACGACGTGTACGTCGGCTCGTACGGCACCGGGACCGTGTACCGGGCGGCACACGGCCGCCGTAGGGCCGAGGTCTTCCTGCCCGCCGGAGCCGACGGCCGGACCACCGCCAACGGCATCAAGGCCGACCGCGCGGGCCGCCTGTGGGTCACCGACTCGACGGCGGGGGTCGATGTGTACGACATCCGCAGCCGTGCCCTGCTGGCCCGCTTCGCACCGCCCGGTGACACCCCGTTCCTGATCAACGACCTGGTGATCACCGCGGACGGCACGGCCTATGTGACCGACAGCTTCCGGCCGCTGGTGTACCGCGTCACCCCGGCCGACCTGGACCGTGCCCGCGGTGGCCGGGCGACGCTGAGCCCGTACGCCGATGTGAGCGGGGTCGGCGTACCGCGCGACGCGTACACCCTGAACGGCATCGCGACCGACGGGCGGCACCTGTTCGTCGTCGACATGGTCGTGGGCGATCTGTTCCGGGTGGACCTGGCCACCGGTGCCGTACGCCAAGTCGCTCTGCAAGGCGGGGACATGGCGCACGGGGACGGGCTGGAGCTGGTGGGCGGGACGCTGTGGGTCGCGCACAACGCGTCGAACACGCTCAGCAGGTGGCGGCTGGGCCGGGGTGCCGGATCGGCCCGGCTGGAGCGGCGGTTCACCGATCCCGGGCTGCAGATCCCGACCACGCTGGTGCGCAGTCGGGGGCAACTGCTGGTCGTGCGCTCCCAGTTCGACAAGGGCGGGCCGTTCGGGCCGGGGGTGCCGCAGACCCCGTTCACGGTGGCTCGGGTGGACGGGATCTGAGGGGCCGCTCGGGCGGTCAGTCGTCGAAGCCGGTCGCCCGGGTGGTCTTCGCCCACGCCGTGACGTCCTCGCGGACCTGGTCGAGGTGGCCCAGGACCGCGGTGACGCCGTCGTCGCCGAGCGGGAGGCGCAGGGGCGTGTGCTCTGCCTGGAGGGCGGCCAGGATCACCGCGGCCGCCTTGGCCGGGTCGCCGGGCTGGGAGCCGTCACCGCCGGCGACGACACCGCGGGTGCCGCTGACCTTGGCGTACACCCCGCTGTCCGCGCTCGCACCGGCCCGGTCCGCCTCGAACAGCGAGGTCCGGAAGGCGCCCGGCTCCACGATCAGCACCTTGATGCCGAACTCCGCGACCTCGTCCGCGAGCGCCTCGGACATGCCCTCCAGTGCGAACTTCGTCCCGCTGTAGGCGCCGAAGCCCGCGAAGGACATCTGCCCGCCCATGCTGCTCATCTGCACGATCGCCCCGGAGCGCCGCTCCCGCATCGACGGCAGCACGGCCCGCACGAGCGCCGCGGGCCCGAAGACGTGCACGTCGAACAGCGCGCGCAGCTCGTCCTCCCCGGTCTCCTCGAAGGCGCCTACATGGGTGCGGCCCGCGTTGTTGACGAGGACGTCGATCCGCCCGTGCCGCGCCACCACGTCCCGTACCGCCGCCTCGGCGGCCACCGTGTCGGCGACGTCCAGGCGCAGCGCCTCCACCTGGTCGGGGTGGGCGGCCACGAGGTCGGCCAGCGCCTCGGGCCGGCGGACGGCGCCCACGACGACGTCGCCGTCGGCGAGGGCGGCCTGCGCGATCTCCCGCCCGAATCCGCTGCTCGCCCCCGTGATCAGCCAGACCTTGTTCATCTCGATCCCCTTTTCCGATTGGCTCGTGAACCACCTTCCTGCGAAAGTCCGTTGCCCGTCCAAGACCCGCGGTGATAACCGATGGCTATGACAACGGACGTACACCTGAGGGATCTGCGCTACTTCCTCGCGGTGGCCGAGGAACTGCACTTCACCCGCGCGGCCGAACGGCTGTATGTGTCCCAGCCCGCTCTGAGCAAGCAAATACGGTCTCTGGAACGGCAGTTGGGCGTCGAGCTGTTCCGCCGCGATCGGCACGGCGTGACGCTCACCGGGGCCGGCGAGGCGCTGCTGCCGCACTCCCGGCGGGTGCTGGCCGACTGGGCGGAGGGGGCGTCGGCGGTGGCGGCGGCACGCTCGGCCCAGCGCAGCACGCTGGTCGTGGGGATGAGCACCAGCCCGGGCCGTGGCGGACCGCTGCCGGCGATCCGGTCCCGTTTCACCGCTGCCCATCCGGACGCGGCACTGCGTGTGCGCCAGGTGAGTTGAGCCCGAGCCGGTATGTCCTCGCCTGGCGGGAGGGGGACCGCAGACCGCTGGTGCGCGCGTACGCGGAGGCGTGCCGGTCGGTCGCGGGAGCCTGACAGGGCGGCTGCTTCGCGGCGCACCGGCGCTGTCTACGATCACCGCATGAGCGCGTGGAAGAGGGCCCTGGACGCGGCGGGGATCCGGGAGCCGGAGCTGCGGAGCGACTACGACGCCCAGCGGCGGCTGGTGGCACGCGAGCGGCGCAGTTCGTATCTTGCGGCCCGGGTGCTGCTGCCGCGGCCGATGCTGCCGCACGTGGTGGCCGCGACGGCCGTGATGCACCACGGGGACGACCTCCTGGACACCGGCCCGAAGCCCGGGCGGGTGGCGGCGTGGGCGTCCTGGGAGCAGCGGGTGCGCGAGGCGCTGGAGAAGGGCGTGGCCGACGATCCGCCGATCCGCGCGTTCCTGCACACCGTGACCGCTCATCCGCGGCTCCGGGAGGCGACGGAGGAGTATCTGGCCACCGCCACGGCCGAGTTGGAGTTCACCGGCTTCACGACGGAGGCCGACTTCCAGACCTATGTGGACGCCTACTCGCTGCCCGCTTACCTGCTGGTCGGCACCTTGCTGGGGCCGCAGACCGACGACGGGCCGTACCGGGCGCTGTCCCGGACCCTCATCGAGGGCAGCCAGCGGCTGGACTTCGTCAACGACCTCGCCGAGGACCTCCCGGAAGGCCGCCTCGGCATCCCGACCGAGACGCTGCGGCGCTACTCGCTCACGGCTGAGGACCTCACGGCGGGCCGAGCCTCACCGGGCCTGCGCGACTTGGTGCACGACCAGGTCGACGCCGCCCGGACCGCCCTGAAGGTGGCACGCGAACTGCCCGCCCTGGCGGCGCCCCCGGGCCGGGCGCTGCTGAGCGCGGTGATCGAGATCGAACTCCTGACCGCGGACGCGGTGTCGGCGCGCGGAACGGGGCTGCTGCACGGCTCCGCGAGCCCGCCGCTGCCGGGCACGCTGCGGGTGCTGCGGAACGCCCGCAAGCTGCGCCGAACGACGTCCTGACCGGGAGCTCCCGACGACGTGAAGGCGGTCGCCCCCGTTGACGATCTCGTGGCCCGGTCCCGGTCGGATCGCTACGGTTGAGCCATGTCCGCACTGCCCGACTGGATGCGCCCGCCGCGCGCGGAAGGCTGGTTCGCGGAGGACCTGGACCGCCTCCCCGAGGCACCCCGCCATACCGAGCTGATCGACGGAGCTCTCGTCTTCATGCTGTCGCCCCAGCGGTGGTGGCACGGCCACCTCGTCACCATGCTCACCGTCGCTCTCATGGAGCAGGCACCCGCCGATGTCAGAGTCGGCCGCGAGATGACCATAAAACTGGACGACCGAAACCGGCCCGAGCCGGATCTGCTGTTGACGACAGCCACGTACGACGGAGACCGCACCTGGTTCACACCGGACGAGGTACGGCTCGTCATCGAGGTCGTCTCCCCCGAGTCCGCCCACCGCGACCGCACGGTGAAGCTCCGCAAGTACGCGGAGGCCGGCATCCCGCACTACTGGTGCGTCGAGGACGAGGGCGGGGCGCCCGTCGTCCACGTCTACGAACTCGACGAACCGACCGGCCGCTACGCACCCGGGGGTATCTTCCGGGGCACCCTGGAGCGCCCGGTGCCTTTCGAAATCAGCCTGGATCTCGACAAGCTCACCCCGCCGAGCGGGAAGTGGAAGTCGTACGGGAACGCGGAGGGGGCCGGGCTCACCAGAGCCCGGCCCCCTCCGTTGCGGCTGATCAGACGTTGAAGCGGAACGTCGACTACAACGCTCCCACCCGCTGAAACGGGCATCTGCGAGATCCAAGTCAGCACAGAATCAGCACGGTTCGAACAAGGTGGCGTCGAACGGTTCATCGCCTACGCGGCGTTCGGACAGCCGCACGCGCTCGGCCCTCGGGACTGGTGACGTCGCATGTTCATGTGTCGCGTGTTCGCAGTGCAAGAATGATCCGTCCTCACGCGGAGTGAACCTTGTGCGCCGCAGATACGGGGCGTTCCAGCCGCGGGGGAAGGAGGCACCGGCGGGGACCATCAGGTTGGTGCGCTCGTCGCACGCCAGGATGGTCCTGAGCCAGGTGCGTACCGCGAGGTGGAAGTCGTACGTGAGCGGCGCGGGCGCGAGCAGCCAGTCGCGGCACTGACTGCCCACGTGCCGACGGTAGTCGCCGCGGTTTCTGCCGGGCCACGGGCTCTCCGGCTGGAGGAGATGCAGTCCGTATCCCAGCTCGGCGAGCACATCCAAGGCCCGCCCCAAGGCGTCATGGTCGGAGCCGGGCAGGATCTCCAGCACGATCCAGGGCCGGTGCCGGCGCACCGTCTCCAGCGCGCCCGCCAGCACCTGGCCCTCCAGCGTCTCCACATCGATCTTGATGAGGTGGGGCCGGGCCGACCGTTCCTCGGTGAACGCGTCCAGCGTGGTGACCGGCACGCTCACGGTCTCGGTGTGCTTGCGATGCGCGGCGTTGAGGGAGTTGGAGGATTCGGCCTTCAGGGACAGGTAGAGCTCGGCGGTGCCCGGCGTGTCGGAGACCGCCGAGGTGATCAGCTCGAAGCCGAGGCCGTTGTGCCGGCGGATGTCCCCACAGATGCGTGCCGTGTCCGGTGTCGGTTCGAAGGCGTGCACCGACAGCCGATGGCCGTACACCGCGTCGATCAGTGCCGCGTAGAGCCCGATGTGCGCGCCGACGTCGTACACCGCGCTGCCCGGCGGCGCCTGCTGCGCCAGAGCCAGCAGCGTCGCCTGGGTCACGGGCTCGTACCCCGCCAGGCCCGATCGACGCAGCTGCCGCTGTACGGCGGTCTGCTTGCGGCTCAGGACGTTGAGCGCCCGTGGATAGGAGCCGTCGGCCTCGAGGACGCCGGAATGGTGAGGGAGCCTGATGGCGAGGGGCATGGCAGGGAGAGCTCTTCCTTGTGGTCGGGCTGGTGCTCGAAGGGACTGGGGGCGGGGAAGTAGCCGTCCAGGAAACGCTGTACGAGGTCCACATCGGTGTGGCGCTCGGCGTCGCAGGTCACCGTGTCGTTGAGGCAGAAGGCGACATTCGATCTGGAGGCCAGCAGACGGCCCAGCCGCGGGGCGATGTCGGGCTGGGAGATGTCGATGTAGTCGTAGCGGATGCCGCCGGGCACGGCCCGGCCCGTGTGGAATGCGTAGTAGTGGTGCAGCGAGTTGGTGATCGAGATGTCGTCCGGGCTGCGGAAGGCGTGGGCGGCGGTGCGCCGGTGTTCGTCCGCGAAGACCTGTTCGATCTCCGCGAGCACACTGCGCCGCAGCGCGCACGGTGTGTGCTTCATCTTCTGGGTGATGCTGCTGCCGAAGCGGGCCTGAAGGAGCCGGCGGTTGGTGAGGCCCGCGGCGGAGACCGGTACGTCGTCCGCGCCCGCGCTTCCGACGGGCGGCAGCAACGCCTTCGAGAGGAAGAACTTGCTGATGCCGTTGGCCAGGAAGAACTGCTGCGGCACCGTGGGGCGCCCGAGGAAGACGTCGTCGTTGAAGTAGAGGAACTGCTCGGCGAGCCCCTCGATGTGATGCAGCTGGCTCTCGATGGCGTGCGAGTTGAACGTCGGGAGCACGGCAGGGTCCGTGAAGATCTCCCGGTGGTCGACGACCGTGAGCCGGGGATGTCCGGTGTCCAGCCAACCGGGCACCTGCTGGTCGGTGACGAGGTAGACGTGCCGGATCCAGGGGGCGTACATGTGCAGCGAGCGCAGCGAATAGCGCAGCTCGTCGCGGCTGAGATAGCGGGCCGCGTTGGCGGCCTGCGGGTGGTACGGCTCCCCCACGACCGTCGCGCGGCGCCGCTGCCATTCGGGGTCGGAGCCGTCGACCCAGGTGTACACGGCGTCGACGGGGAAGTGGATGTCGTCGGGCACCGGCTCGGCGAACTCGCGCCGGGTGCGTACGGCGGCGGGCTGCGGCCGGGTGTGCTCGGACGCGAGTCGGGTGAAGCGGCGACCGGGGACCTCGACCGTGGGTGCCTCCCGGCAGACGCGCTCACAGGTACGGTTGCGGCGCGGCGCCACGAGTTCGGCGCCCCCCTCGGACGGTCGCCAGACCTCGATGTCGCAGCCGTAGCCCGCACCGAGCACCATGCCGGGTGCGGCGGCGTCGGCCAGATAGCAGAAGACGCGGATGACCTGCCGGCCGGCGGCCCGGTGCCAGGAACGCCGGGAGCCG
This sequence comes from Streptomyces sp. NBC_00019, assembly GCF_045041015.1. NCBI lineage: Bacteria > Bacillati > Actinomycetota > Actinomycetes > Kitasatosporales > Streptomycetaceae > Streptomyces > Streptomyces sp. NBC_00019. The sequence goes on along the minus strand of NZ_CP108302.1, from coordinate 6,798,719 downwards.
GCCGGTTCGGCGCGCCGGTCCCGGGCCCGCTCGGATCCACCCGTCCGCGTGAGGTACGCCGGCACGTCCGCGCCCATGGCGACCAGTGCGCTTTCGGCTGCCGCCCGGTCTTCGGAGCTGATCCCCACGGCGGAGGAGGTGCTCGCGGCATTGCGTACGACGAAGTGCTCCACGCCCGCCTTTTCCAGCGTGCTCAGCACCAGTCGCAGATTGTGCTCCCGGGCCAGAAGGGGCGTCACACCCTCCTGCAGCAGGGCGATACGGGTCCCTCCGGCGGTCCGTACTGGCACCCGTTCGCCGTCCCGCAGCAGTCCCAGGCGCTTCAGGCGCGCGCAGAGCCGGCGGTGCCGCGCCTCGCGCACCAAGGACGCCGGTCTCTCCAGCCGCTGCCGCAGCCTCTCCCACTGCTCCGCACCGAACCGGGCCCGCACGGCCCTGCGCATCCGCAGGGGCAGCAGCCTCCGATAGATCCTGAGCACCGCGGACGGCGGTGGAGCCTGAAGCTGCGCGGCGCGCCGCGCATCGGCCTGCGCCGGGAGTTTGATGGTCATGGCACACCCCTGGTCTGTCTCGTCCAGGTGTCTATGCACTTGCCCGCCGGGCGAATATCGCATATAGGCGGAAACAGCCCGATTGTCCTAATGCCTCAGCCTCCCGCGGCAGGCCGGTCGGCGCACAAGACACGCGATCTTGTCTGAGGGCACCGATGTCCACGAGGTGACCCGTGCTGTCTCCGCCCCCCTCTACTACCGCCTGGCGGCGAGAGCCTCGACGGAGCCCTCCACCGGCCAATAGGTCAGCACCGAATCAGCACCGGCCGATTTCCCGGCAGCGCTGCCAGGCGCGGGACACGAGGTGTCCGTAGATGTGACGGTGACTTTGATGGGCCTGTCGCCGAGTGAGCGGGAAACCTCGTGAATGGGGATGCCGTTCACGAGCGCCGTCGAGGCGAAGAAGTCCCGCAGGGGGCGCGGCGTGTACTTCGCCCGGCCCTGGCTGTCCACCAGCCCCGCAGCCGTGGACGCCTTCTTGAAGTGGTGGCCGTACGTCGAAATAGCGACGCCCGGATCCCGTACGGCGCTCAGAGTCCGCACAATGCGGCGCAGGCTGGCGTGCCGCCGCCGGTACAGCGGCGGCGCATCAGTCGGTGCCGCGTGGCTACGCCTCTGCGGTGGGCCCTGTGAAGGCCCGGTCAGCGAAGGGCGTCGTTGGTGCGGGCGGTCCAGATCGCCAGGGCGGCGAGGAGGGCGCAGGCTCCGCCGAGCCACAGCACACCCTGGAGGGTGAGCGTGTCGACGATGACGCCGCCGACCAGCGCGCCGAGGCCGATGGACAGGTTGAACACCGCCACCCACAGCGAGGAGGCCGCTTCCACCGCCCGCGGAGCGGCCTTGATCATCCAGGTCTGGAGGCCCACGGACACACCGCCGTAGGACAGACCCCAGACGATCAGCAGGATGGCGCCGCCGACCGCGGTCTGGCCCAGCAGCAGGAAGAGCGGCATCGCGACCGCCAGGGCCACGGAGATGATCAGCACGCTCCGGTACACCTGGCGGGAGAGCGCCGAGCCGGCGACGAAGTTGCCGATCATGCCGGCCACACCGAACCCGAACAGCAGCGGACCGACGTAGCGCTCGTCGATCCCCGACAGCTTCTGCAGCGCCGGGCTCACGAACGTGTAGGCGGCGAAGTGCCCGAACACGATGAGCACCGTCGCGATGATGCCGACGCGCACACCCGGGTTGCGGAACTGCTCCATCAGCAACTTCGGCCGGATGGCCTGCGAGGCGGCCATCCCCGGCAGCACCGCCAGCAGGGCGATGAGCGTGACGAGCGCCAGGGCGCTCAGCGAGGAGAAGGCGATGCGCCAGCCGGTGAGGTCACCGACCAGGGTGCCGAGCGGGACACCGAACACGTTCGCGGCTCCGACGCCGCCGAAGATGACCGCCGTGGCTCACGGCACGTCCTCGGGGGCGACGAGCCGGACGGCCAGGCCGCTGGCGACCGCCCAGAAGCCGCCGATCGCGATACCGACCAGCACCCGGGAGCCCACCAGGACGGCGAAGTTCGGTGCCAGGGCCGAGCCCAGGTTGGAGACGGTCATCAGGGCCATCAGGCCGAGCAGCAGGATGCGCCGGTCCATCGACCCGACAAGCATCGGGACCAGCGGTGCCGCGAACGCGGCGACGATGCTGGGCACCGTCACCATCAGCCCAGCCGTCCCCTCGGAGACCGACAGCGCGGACCCCACGGAGGTCAGCAGACCGATCGGCAGTTGCTCGGCGGTGACCAGCAGGAAGGTGCCCAGAGCCACCGCAGAGACCGCAAGCCAGCGACTTTTCTCCGGGGCCTCTGGTTCCTGTGTCCGGGCGGGGGTCTGTTCTGCGGTCGCCAACGGAGCCTCCTTCACTAATTTGGGAGCGATCGCTCCACAAGTTGGGTAAGGTGAACACATGGCACGCCCCCGACAGTTCGACGAGAAGAACGCGGTCACGTCGGCGACAGAGCTGTTCTGGCGACGCGGTTACCACGCCACCTCGGTGCGCGACCTGGGTGACGAGCTGGAACTCACGCCCAGCAGCCTGTATCGGACGTTCACGGACAAGCACACCCTGTTCCTGCGCGCGCTCGACCACTACCGGGCCACCGAGTCGGCTCAGGCCCGGCAGCGGCTGGACGTGGCGAACCGTCCCGTTCGGGAGGTGCTGCGGGAATGGATGCTGTGGCTGGTCACCTGCCCGGCCGACGGCAAGTCCGGCCGCGGGTGCTTCGTGGTCAACACCGCCACCGAGCTCGGCACCACCGACGAGAAGGTCCGTCAGCGGACCGAGGCCGCCTTCGAAGCCACCCGGCAGGCCCTGCGCGCGGCGCTGGCCGAGGGTCGTGACCGTGGCGAACTGTCCACCGGCCTCGACATCGACGACGCCGTGGAACTGCTGTTCACCACGGTGCTCGGCCTGCGGGTGCGGGAACGCGCCGGCCACGACATCGAGCGTCTGACCACCGCGATCGATCTCGCAATCCGGGTCCTTGGGCCCGCACCCGCGGAACCTGTCTGAGGGCACCGGGAGGTGTCAGGCCGGCGCGCCGAGCCACGCGGCGGCCACCTCGACCAGGCCCGGAGTCCCCGCTCCGCGTCCCTGCGCACTCCAAAGCACATAGCCGTCGGGGCGGATCAGGGCCGCCGGAGCCAAGCCCCTGCGGCTCCACGGCTCTCCTACGTTCAGGACGAGTTGATCCCAACCCGCACCACAGCCCCAAAAGTCAGCACGGTACGGAATCCCAGGTGTGACGGCAGGTGCCCACAGACGGCCACGGCCACGCCCTCAAGTCAGCGCCGATCGACTCGGGGCCACCCCAACGACTCCAATAGCGCCGCATGTTCGGGATCGCCTCCTCCGCGAACTCGATGAGCGCCTCCACCTTCGTCAAGTCGGCCGCAACCTCCTCCGGCGTCACGGTGAGGGCCTCCGACGACCGACTTCGTTGCGCCGGGCTCGCATGCGGTTGAAGGGACGCAGTATGGACCCGAGCGGCGGATCGAGCTGTGCTCGCACGGCCTCGCACTGACGGTCTGCCCACCACGACTGGTGGCGCGCAGTCCCTGGTTCTGCAATACCGCGGCCAGCGCTCTGCGCGCGGCGTCACAGGCCAGCCTGTACGCACCCCTCCGGGTCCGTGGCCAACAACTGCCGCGCGGAGCCAACATGCATACGGGCCCGGACCAGTTCCGCTTCGGCAGCCCGCCGGGAAGCGGGTACACGTTCAAGCTCACCGCTGCCGATAAGCGCGTCGACTGTCGAACGCCCTTGATTCCAACGCGTCATTGCGCCTCCAGGTCAAGGTTCAACTGGACCAGCGGACGTTCGCGAACACTGGTGAGGAACGGATCATCCGTGCGGGCCTCCCACCCCTCGGCGGAGACCCGATGGACGTTGACCACACGACGCAGCCGTCGGGACGCCTCCTCGGCAAGGTCAAAGAGCGCGTCGGCATCGGGATCACCGACAGCGAGGACATCGACATCAGCGGGCGGCGGCCCCGGCTCGCCGTTGTACCGAGCGGCCCAAGAGCCGCAGATATAGGCCCGATGCACACCTTCGAGTCCCGCGAGTGCATCGGTGAGCAACGGCATGGGACCGAAGGAGACGGACATGAGATCGCTCAACGGACGGTACAGCGGGGTATCCGTACGAGCCGTATCAGTCAGCAGCGGTCGCTCACCATGCCCGCATGGGCGCTTCCGGCGAGGTGCGCTCGATGTCAGCACCAAGCCAACACGGGAACGATGAAGGGGCCGGGCTCGCCAGAGCCCGGCCCCTTCTGACCTGCACACTCGACGAAGCACCTAGCGCACAGTAACGACTTGATCACACATCGAAGCGGAACGTTGACCACAACGCTCCTACCTGCGTAAACGGGCATCTGTAAGATCCGAGTCAGCACAGAATCAGCACGGTTCAAACAAGTCAGTATCGAACGGTTCAGCCGCACGGCACCGGCCCCAGGCACTGGCAGGAAATGCCCGTGGATGTCGATCGTGGTCTTCACCGACCGGTGGCCCAGCCAGCGTGAGACCTCATGGATCGGAACGCCGTGAGTTGGGGCGGTCGAGGCGAAGAAGTTGCCGCAGGCTGCCAGGCGTGTACTTCGTCTTGCCGTCCGCATCGACCAGGCCGGTCAACTGGCACGCCTTCTTGGAAGTGGTAGCCGTAGGTGGAGACGGTGGGCATCGTGCCCTTGCCGCGCCGGCGCGGGGCGAGGGGGACCTCAAGCCGCCGCCTGCGCCTCCGAGGGAGGACCGTTCGTGACACACCACGGGATCAACTGGAGAACCGCAACCGCAGTACTAATGACGCAGCCCCCACAGCCGGACCAGCCCGGTCACCGCCCTGTCGATCTCCAGGGCACACTCGTACAGCTCTTCACGGGGCCTGCTCCAGGGGTCCGGGATGTCGTCCTCGGCCGGCGGGACTGGGGTCGCGGCACCGCGGCGGGCGGCAGCCGCCGCCGCCACGTCCTCGAAGCCGCCCCCGCCACCCCCCGCGGCTCCGCCGTCCGCGAGCCGCACGAACTCCTTCAGAGTGAAGCAGCGCCGCATCGCCGCCGGCGCGAGGCGCACGGCCGCCTCGCGGTGCTCGCGCGCGAGCCCGAGGACCAGCGGGGCGCCCGCCATGAGCTGTGCGGTGAGCGGGCGGGAGGCGAATCCGGAGCCATCAGCGCCCAGTTCCTCCAGGACCGCCCGAGTGGTGTCCTCCATACGGAAACGATGCCACGCCTCCGTGCCGGCGCTCTCCGGCCGCAAGACCGAGCCCGGCGGCAGCTTCGCCGCCAGCAGGCGCTCTGCGAGCACCGAGCGGTGCACGTTGCCCGTGCAGACGAACAGGATCCGAGTCATCTCCCGTCCGTGGGAAGCGTCACCGCGGAGGCGGCCGTCCCCTCCGGCGTGGCCGACGTACGCGGAGCGGGCAGCTCGCCGTACTGCCCGTAGGCGCCGTAGCGGCCATAACGGCCGCCCTTGGGAACCGGAGCCATGCTGAACACGGTGCCGAGCACGCGCGCCCCCACGCGCTCCAGCGATTCCGTGGCGGTGCGCACCTGGTCCCGGTTGGTCTTCCCGGCCCGTACGACAAGCAGCGCACCCTGGGTGAGAGAGGCGAGTCCCATGCTGTCGGCGACCGGCAGCAGCGGCGCAGTGTCGATGATCACAACGTCGTACACGTCCGCGAGCTCGCGCAGCACTTCTTTCATACGCGCCGAGGCGAGCAGTTCCGCGGGGTTCGGCGGCACAGCACCGCTGGCGAGCACCGAGAGGCCGCCGGCGACCTGCTGCATCACATCCTCGACACGGGCTTGTCCGATGAGCACCGTGGTCAGGCCCCCGTCCTGGACGAGGCCGAAAGCCGGCGCCACGCACGGACGGCGCAGGTCGCCGTCCACGAGGCAGGTGGAAACGCCGGCCTCGGCGAGGGAGCGGGCGAGGTTCATCGCGACGTTCGTCTTGCCCTCACCGGGCATCGAGCTCGTCACCACGATGATCCGCGGCGGATCGTCGACCTGCGAGAACTGCAGGTTGGTACGCAGTTTGCGGAACGCCTCGGCGCGCTTGGAGTGCCCGTCGGCACTGACCAGCGGCTGCCTTGGGGCGGTCCTGTCGTACGGAATGGTGCCGAGGCCGGGCAGAGCGGTGAATGCGCCCAGTGCCTCGCTCGTCTTGACCGTGGTGTCGAGCGTCTCGCGGAGGGCGACCAGCCCGGCGGCGAGCAGCAGGCCGCCGACCACACCCGCGGCCAGGTTCAGCAACGGGCGGGGCGATGTAGGAGAGGTCGGGGCGACGGCTTCCTCGGTCACGCCCAGGGAGACCGGGGAGACCGGTGGGACAGGCGCGGCATCCTCGGCGTTGTCACCCGTTTCGGGCAGTGTCGAGGGGGCCGGCTCCTTGGGGGTCTCCAACTGCTCGACGACCCAACTGAACCTACTCGCAACGGTATTGGCGATACGTGCCGCGCGCCGGGGCTCGGTGTCCCGAACGGTGATGTCGATGAGCACGGTCTTGAGCGGAACGACGGCGGTGATCCGGGACGCCAGCTCTTCCGGGGTGGTGCGCAGCCGCAGCCGTTTCACCACGGGAGCGGTGACCTGACGGGTCCTCACGATCTCGGCGTACGACTGCACACGCGCCTGCGAGAACGTCTGCCCCTGGTTCAGATCGATGGTGTTCTCACCGGTGCGGGTAGCGACGAAGAGCTGCGTCCTCGCCTCGTACACGGGGGTGCTCACGCTTGTCACGGCGAGCGCCGCCCCGACCGCGAGAACCAGACAGACCACGACCGTCGGCCAGCGTCTGGCAAGAGCCTTCAGGAATCCTTGGAGATCCAAGCTGCACCCCTCACGGGACTGAGGGAACCACCCGAATTGGGGCTTCTGTTCCCTATGGACGCAGTCGACCATAGGGACTCGGACTCTTCGAGCGAGGGAGCCACCCCCCGTGTCGCCCCCTCGAAAGACCCGCGACGCACACCGTGCGAGCCGGGACTCCCCCAATCCGGTGACTTCTTGCGCCATCAAACCAATAAATGTCGTTATGTTCTATTTGCGCAATGTATCCAGGTAATTGGTGTCCACCCCGAATCGCGGCCGCCGCACGACCAGGCCCGGACCCAAGTCGAGGAGATTGAAGAAGATGACAACATCGCGCAGATGGCGGGCCGCTCTGGCATCGGCGGCATCGACTGCCATTCTCATCGCGGCACCGCTGATCGGGGCGCAGGCCGCCTCGGCACAGCCGTACCCGCCGCCGACCCCGCCCCTGTCCGTCAGCACCACCACGGTGACAGCCGGGGAGGAGTTGAGCTTCAGCACCATCCCCGGCGTGTTCGAGCCCGGGACGGACGTCACGGCGCTGCTGGAATCACGCCCGGTCGTGCTCGGCCACTTCCGGGCCCGGGCCGACGGCTCGGTTGCGGGGACCGTGACCATCCCGGCGGACACCACTTCCGGCTGGCACGTCTTCCGGCTCACCTCCAAGCACCCCCACCAGAGTGTCGCCGTCAGCATCTACGTGCAGGGCAGCATGACGCCCACCCCGACCCCGAAGCCGCCCCACCACCCGGGCAAGCCCGGGCACCCTGACGAGGCAGGGTACGGAGGGCACCACGGAGATGGCGGCGGCCGCAACGATGCCCACGAACTCCCCGCAGCCGTCGAGCCGTCGAATTCGCCGGGCTCGGACCAGAACGGCAAGGGGCTCGCGGCGACGGGCAGTGAACAGGCGCTGCTGATCGGCGGCACGGCGACCGCCCTGCTCATGGCGGGCGGTGGCACGATGCTGGCCGTACGCCGTCGTCGCAGTTCCTGAAAGATCAGTACGTGCCCACGGCGGAACCACGGCGTCCCGGCCCGGACCGGGACGCCGTCCGCTTGCCTGGAACCAGTCGTTCCGGCAACCGGGCGGCTGGCAGTCGCCGCACACCGAGACCCGCCCTGCCGGCCATCGCGGCACTCCTGATCACCGGCTCCGTCTGGATCGCAGCCACCGGGCTGCTCACCCGACCGGAGCCGCTCGCGGGCGGGCGGGACATCGAAGCAGTGTCCGACGATCCGGCCGGCCGAATCCACACGCACTGGCGGCAGGTCAGCCCCCACGGGGTCGAACGCCTGCGGGTGAAGGTCCTCGAAACCCTCCCCCACGACCCGAAATCGTTCACTCAGGGCCTGGAGATGGCTGGCGGCACGCTCTACGAGGGCACCGGGCTGTCCGGTCAGTCCTCCGTACGGTCCGGGGCCCCTGGCAAGCCACCCATGGTGCACACCAGCCTTCCCGCTCCTGTCTTCGGTGAGGGGATCACGCTGCTGGGCCGGACCTTGTGGCAGCTGACCTGGCGGGACCGAGTCGCCATCGAGCGGGACGCGACGACTCTGAGGGAGCTGCGCCGCGTCCCGTACCCCGACGAAGGCTGGGGCATCTGCTTCGACCGCGGCAGGCGGCAGCTGGTGACGAGCGACGGCTCGGCACTACTGACCTTCCGCGATCCGCGCACCCTCGCGAAGACCGGTGAGGTCACCGTGACCGAAGACAGCCGTCCGGTGACGAGTGTGAACGAGCTGGAGTGCGCCGACCACGCCGTCTACGCCAACGTGCTGCCCACCGAACGCATCGTGCGCATCGACACCGTCACCGGCGCGGTGACGGCGAGCATCGACGCCTCGGGCCTCCTGCACGCCGACGAACTCGTCCCCGGTTCCACCCTGAACGGCATCGCGGCCGTCCCCGGAACGGACCAATTCCTCCTCACGGGCAAGTTCTGGCCCAAGATGTTCCGTGTCGTCCTTGTTCCGGCACAGCCGCCGAGCCGCCCTGACCGCTGAACCGGGCAGTGGGCCGGTGGGGCCTCCCGGCACGAGGCACCAACTCCTCGTTGCCCTCCGCATACAGTGGGGCCCTGATCACACCGTCCCCGCGCGGGCCACATCCCTGTACAGCCGTTCGAGTTCCGCGACCTTCAGGGAGCCGCGCTCGGCCTGGCTGATCAGCATCCGATTGGACAGGCGATCATTCGCATTCAGCGGCCCTGCGTTTGAGAGAGCGTCAGCCAGCGAGCTGACCAGCGGATCGGGAAGCAGATCCGCCAGCAGGCCCTCCGCCAGCAGTTCTCGGTAGGGCGCGATGTCGGAGAGCAGCAGCCGGCACCCGGCAGCCGCGGCTTCGAGCACCGATGAGCTTCGCTGGTCGGCCTGGGGAACCGAAATCGCCGCATCGCTTGCGCGCATCAGGCTGAACATCTCGGCCTGGCCGAGTGGCTGATCGATGACGGCGACCCGGCCGGGCAGATCTTGTGCCCGGGCGCGCAGAAGTGCGAGATATTCCTGCTGTGCGCGTCTGGCGCCGGCATGAGTCGGCTGGTGACCCGCCACCAACACAAGGAACAGGTCGGGCCGGACTCGCGCGGCACGGGTGAATGCCGCGAGAATCTCGTGGGTCCGGTAGACCTCCGACGTGCTGCGGACCGACAGCGCGACCGTGACTCCGGCCGGAATGCCGTACTTCGCGCGCGTCAACCGGGGATCGGCGTCGTTTCCTGCATCCAGCAGCGCGTCCGGTACCCCCCAGGAAAGGACCGTGATCCGTGAAGAGAGGACCCGGTATCGGCTCGCGACCAGCTCAGCCACCTCCCGGGAGGTCGGCACCACGCGTGCGGCCCGCCGGAGCGCCAGCCGAGCGACCAGCGCCCGGCCTGAACGCCGGTCCGCCGCACGCAGTTCGGATCCCCACGGAGTGATCACCACCGGCACTGCCGGGTGGACCGGCAGCAGAAGGGAGAGCGCCCCGTGCACGCCGAGCGAATGGACGTGGATGACATCCGGCCGCGCCCGGCGTACCTCACGGCGCAGCCAGTGCCCCCCGCGCACTGCCCGCAACGGCAGGCACGCCCCGGTGGGGGCGGACACGGCTCGCCAGCCGTCGGGACGCAGGCCCGGCTCATGCCAGCTGCAGACAGTCACCTGATGCCCCCGCATGGCCAGATCGTCCGCCCAGCGCCGGGTGTGCGCCGACGTGGCCGACGCGAGCAGGACGACGCGCAGCGGCGCGGCCGGCGCATCGCAGACGCCGAGCCGTCGGGCCTGGTCATGACCGGGCACGGCGCTCCTTGAGTACGAACCGGCCCTTGCCCGCCGCAGCCCGCAGCTGGCTGGCCGGACTGCGCGTGTAGCGGTCCCACGCGATGGCCACCGCCGGCCATCGCGGGTCGGCGCTCAGCTCACAGAGACCGAAGAGGGCGAAGACCGCACCGTTGAGGAAAGGGCTCCCCAGTCGGTCGTAGTGCGAGCAACCGCCCGCGTCCAGCGGCCGGAGCATCAGTTCCACCGCGCCCTCGCTCGCATCGAGGAAGGACCGCCGGCCGGTCGTGGCGTATCCGCGCAGCATCACAGACACCGCCAGGCCCAGGGCCATGGCCGAGTACCAGCCCGGGCGCACCGGGTACCGGGGCGCTGGTACCGGACAGCGCCAGCCGCCATTGCTGTCCTGGCCGGCGCGCAGCCATGCGGCCTGGGTCAGCAGAGCCTGCACGCCCGGCGACCGTTCGTCCCCAGTGGCCGGGTATCGGTCGGCGGCGAGCGCGCCGGTGTGCTGTGCGAGCGCATACATGCTGACCGAGACCGGGTTCCGGTAGGTCTCGCCGGTCGCGGCACGGCGCACCACCACGCGCTCGTGGTCGAGCATGCTTCCGGCCGTCATCGGCCGTAGGTCGAGCAGGTACCTGCCCGGCTGGCCGGTCGGCATGTCACCCGGCAGCGTCGTTCCGGCCCGCGTACCGTCCTTCACGCTGGATTCTTCCGGCGGAGCTGCCTGCGACGCCCTCGCGCGGCCAGTGCCTGGTGGTACAGATCGTTCACCTGCCTCACTGTCCCGGCGATATCGAACTGCCGGAGCACGAGTTCACGGCCGCGGCCGGCCATGCGGAGACTATCTGCGGGATCGGCGAGCAGTGAATTCACGGCCTGTGCCAGTGCCGCCGGATCGGCGGGCGGAATCAGCAGGCCGGTGCGACCGTGCTGGACGGTGTCCGGCAGGCCACCGACGTCGGTCGCCACGACGCCCTTACGCATGAGCAACGCCTCCACCATGGTGTAGCAGGCGGACTCGTCCATGGATGGGTTCACCAGTACGTCCAGCCCGGCCATGACCGAGCTGATGTCGGACCGGATCCCGGTGAACCGGATCCGGTCGGCGACGCCGAGCCGGGCGGCACGGCGTTCCAGCTCGCGCCGGTACTCCCCGTCACCGATCAGTTCGTCACCGACCACGAAGAACCTGGCACTGGGGTTTTGTCGCAGGATCAGCGGGACGGCGTCGATGAAGACTTCGTGCCCCTTGACACCAATCTGACGGAAATCGCGCAACTTGCTCGGGTACATGTAGGCGACCATGCCCACGGCCGGCGTGTCGTCGCCGAGCCCGAACTCACGGCGGAACGGCTCCGGCGGGGTCGCCGGATCGAACCGGTGCACGTCGCAGCCGTAGTAGCTGACCGCGACCGACCGCGCCCCCATGGCCTGGTAGCGGTGCGCGATCGCGCGGCACGATCCGAGCACCAGATCGTCCCGACGCAGCGAAAGCCACTCCAGGATCCGGAAGGGCGCCATCCGTAGATGCACCAGTCCCGGAACCTGCGACACGACCAGCGCCGGCCGGTAGGCGGCCGACGCCACACGGGCCACGAACATCGCGATGATCAGATGCGAATGGATGACATCCGGCTTGTATTCCCTGACGAACTTCGCCAGCCGCCACTGCGCAGCCGTCAGCCCCGGCAGTTGCCTCATCCGCCAGGACAGTCCGAACGGGATGATTTCCACCCGGACGCCCTCGATTGCACGCAACCGGTCGGCAAGCGGGCCCTCGCGGGGCAGCACCGCGCACACCTCGTTGCCCAGTTCGGCCAGGCCCCGCACCTGATCGTGGAACCAGCTTCCGCCGACGGCGGTCGAGGTGATCTGCAGGATGCGCAGCGGCCGCGGCTTGCCGATCGTCGACGTACTCATCGGGCCACCTGTGCCGGTGCGTCGGCCGGAACCGGTTTCGCGGCCAGGACGATCAGCATCAGAGCGGCCAGCAGCGGGGGGACCATAAGGATCTCGCCGAAGAGCGAGCAGACCCCGGCACCGACCATGGCCAGCAGAGCCGCCTCGCCCGCCGGAGCACCGGAGCGGAGCGCGCACCATGCCCGGCGGGCGCCGAGCACGGCAAGCGAGCAGACCCCGACCGCGCCCACCAGGCCGGTCTGTGAGAGCACTGTCAGATAGGTGTTGTGTGCGAAATCCAGGAGCGGGAGCGGTAGGAACATGACCTCGTAATCACCGGTGGCTTGGTAGTAGGCGGGCAACTGGCTGGCGAAGTTCAGATATCCGACACCGAAGATCGGGTGCGCCTCGAACATCCGCAGTGCGCTGCTCCACAGGTCGAGCCGTACTGCGGAGCTGGCGTCCGGAGTGCCGCCGCCGAGGATCGAGCCGAAGCGGGCCGCGATCGCGGCGGGCAGCAGCGGTACCAGGCAGGCCGCACCGGCGCCCAGGGCCAGGACACCGCGCAGCGATCTGCGCAGGGCGTAGAGCGCGACCACCGCGATGCCCGCCAGAAAGGCTGCGCGGCTCAGCGAGTACGCAACCCCCAGGGCAAGCACGACGACCCCGGCGCCGGTTGCCAGCCTCGGCAGGCGCTCCCGGACGGCCGGATAGCGCCCGAGCAGGACTGCGGCCGCCATGACGAACAGGGCACCCACGGCGTTGTGGTTGGCCGCGTCCTCTTGAGTGATGGCCATAACGGCGGTGTCGACAGGGGCGAGATCCGTCGTCGTCGCGAAGAGGGAGCCGACCTGAACAATCTCGATCACGGCCAGAATCACGCTGCCGCAGCAGAACACCAAGAGTGCCCGGTCGAGAGCCCGTCCAGGTTCGGCGACCAGTGGCAGCAGCATCAGCGGCGCGCACATCAGCAGCAGGTGCTGCCATTTGCCGGTACCCGGCAGATCGGTGTGGCCGATCACGGCGCTGGCGGTCACCATGTAACCGACCGTGCCGACAGTGATCAGGGCGCCGATCAGCTTCGGCCACGCGATCCCCCGGCCGGCGACGACGCGGCCCAGCAGGCAGATGAGCATCAGAGCGATCAGCCGTTTCGGGCTGATCAGCGAAGTCCCGACGTCGGACTGCGAGAGCGGGATCGCGGCCGCGAGCAGATACAGACCCGCGTTCGGGATCAGCAGACAGGCCAGCACGATGACCGTAAGCCCGGCAGCGCTCGCGGCGCCGACGGCGGGGCTGTACGCCGTCACGAGACAGCCGGCACCCGCCGCGGTCAGGAGCCCCGCCGTGACCACGGGTGCTCTACTGGCCAGGACGGACCTCATCAGCCTCGGGCACGCGGCCCGCCAGCGGTCGCCGACCGTCTTGGCCGACAGTCGCCCAACCGGCGGGCGCGCCGGGGCGGCCGACCCCTCCTCGGTGGCGGGCTCGGCCGGAAACCCACGACGGGCGCGGACGCCCAGCCGAACACCGCGGCCGACCAGCACCGCGAACACCAGGTATCCGGCCGAGTCAGCGATACCGGCACCGACCGCGGCGTACCGGGGAGTCAAGGCAACGAGCAGCGCGATGTTGACCATCGCAGCCATCGCGGTGGCTGCGATCACCGGCCGGAGCAGGTCGGCCGGCGCCAGGTATGCCTGGAGCGAGCGGCCCACGCTGAACAGCACGAGGCCGGGGAGCATCGCCCAGAGCACCTGCACGGCACCGGAGTACGGCCGCCCGTAGACCGCTGGGATCAGCACGGGCGCAACTGCCGCCGCCACGGCGGCCGACACGGCGGCGGCAGCGAACACGGTCCGGGCAATCCTGGCCGCCGCCCGCGCATCGACGGCACCCGACGTGACCGCGGGAAACATCACCAGCGCAACCGCCGTCGGGAGCAGGAACATCACCTCAGCCAGGGGCAGCGCCACGGCGTACATGGCGACGGCCGTCGCCCCGGCAAGCAGCTGGATCACCGGCACGTCGAGGCGCAGCATTCCGTAATGGATGAGATTCGGGAGATAGGCCCTGATGGCGAAGGTCCCGAAGGTCCGGGCGGACACCGGTTCACCATCGGCGTGGACCCGGGCGGTGGCCGCGATCAGGAGCACCCCGGCGCAGAGCAGCTGCCCGGCCAGCGCCGCCAGGAAACAACTGGTGGGGGTCAGCGATCCCGTGGCGAGCAGGCCGCAGACTCCGACGAGGTGGCAGCCCGCGGGGACGATGCTCGCGAGGTTGTACGTCCTGACCCGGCCACGGCCGATCTCAGCAGTGCCGAGCAGCATGGTCAGCAGGGTCATCGGGCACATGGTGGCCGCGACCAGCGCAAGCCGGAACGGCACGCCAAGCAGCACGACCGGCCAGAGATGGCCGAGCAGCAGCCACAGCCCCGCCAGGGCCGAACCGGTAATTAGGGAGAACACCACGCTCCACCGCACGATCTGCCGGAATGCGGTGTGTGAGGTTCCGGCGAACCGGGCGTTGGCGTTGTCCACACCCAGGACCGCGACGACGCTGAGCACGGCGGGGGCCGAGATCATGACCGCGAACGTGGCCCTGCCTTGCACCCCCATGTCCCGCGCGACGATGACGCCCGCCGCGAAGCTCATCGCCGTGGCCAGCAGTCGCGCGGCCACTGTGCCCCCGATCGCCGCGGGACTTACCCCTGGCAGCTGGGTGCGGAGACTTTTCATGATCGACTGCACCAGGGAACAGCCTCCGGAGTCGCGAGTCGGAATCGGCGCTGCGGGGCGGGGGACGGTCTCGCCGCCTCGGCATGCAGGCACAATGTAGCGGCATAGGTGACAGAAAGTATCCATATGGGCGCGCACAGTAGTAGTTTTCTCCGTGTCGGGCCGTCCACGGCCGGCCTGGCCAGACGTCAGGAGAAGGCTTTTCCGGCGCGGAGGACCGGGCAGGACAGGGGAACGCAGTTGTGAAAGTGCTCAGCGTGGTCGGTGCACGTCCGCAGTTCGTCAAGCCGGCGATCGCGTGGCAGCTCGCCCGCCGCGGCGATGAACACCTGATCGTGCACACCGCGCGGGAACGCCTGGACTGGCTACTGCCCTACGGCGACACCAACTCCACCCTCGCCGGAACGCTCGCGGCGGCGGCACGAGAACTGCCCATCGCGCACCTGGAGGCGCGCCTGCGGTCCTTCGACCGGACGATGCCCGAGGAACGCAACCGGATCGAGGCCGATCATCTGGCCGGCCTGCTGCTCGCCCGGACCACGGTGGCGATGGCCAATGTGGCCGCCGAGGGTCTGACCGCTCGCTCGCTGCCGGTCGGCGGTCTGACGGCGGACACGCACCGGGTGACCAGGGACCGGTGGCCGGGGTCGGGTGAGGAACGGCATTCACCGTTCCTGACCGGGCATCAAGGGCTCTACCCGCTCGCCGCCGTGCACCGGCAGGAGGCAGGCCACCACCGACGCTCCGGACCGGCCGGCCGCGATAGTTGCCGCGCTCGCCGCCTGCCCCAAACCCGTCCGGCTGCCTGTACACCCACAACTCGCCGTCAGAGCCCGGGAGTTCGACATCGACCTGTCGGGCGGCTCACTGCGGGCGGCAGACCCGCTGCCTCACCGGAGCGTGATCGCCACGTCGGCCGGAGCCGACGGGCTGATCACCAACTCCTGCGGCCTGCAGAAGGGGCACTGGTGCTCGAGGTCCCGTGCAGCACACTGTGCGCCGAGACGCAGTGGCCGGAGACTCTGCAGGGCTCGAACGTCCTGGTGCCCGATCTCCGAGAGCTGCCGGCGGCAGTGGCCGGGCCGCCAACGCCCTTCGGTGACGGTGAAGCCGCCGTCAGGATCATCGACGTACTGGCGTCACGGGCCCACGACGAGCCCATTGCTCGGCACGCCGTCAGGTGCGGCAGGGCGGCTTCGGCGGAGGTGAGGACATGAGGATCTGGATCTTCAACCACTACGCGGCGCCACCGGACTGCGCCGCCGGCACCCGGCACTACGAGGTGGGCCGGGTGCTGGCGGCAAAGGGGCACGACGTCACCGTCTTCGCCAGCAGCTTCAGCCATTTCAGCAGACGCGAGGAACGGCTCGCGCCCGGCGAGAAGGTGGCCACCCGGACGATCGACGGCGTCCGCTTCGTCTGGGTCCGCACGCCGCCCTACACCGGCAACGGATACCGCCGCGTGCTGAACATGGCCCGCTATGCGGCCCGGGTGCTCTCGACGCAGCGCGGCCTGAACCGGCCGGATGTGATCGTCGGCTCATCAGTACACCTGGCCGCGGTGCTCGCCGCCTGGCTGGCGGCCCGCGTCCGCCGCGCCCGCTTCGTCTTCGAGGTACGCGATCTGTGGCCGCAGACGCTGATCGACATGGGCGCGCTGCGCGCGAACGGGCTGCCTGCCCGGCTGCTTCGGCTGGCCGAATCCTTCTGCTGTCGGCGTGCGTCCGCCGTGATCTGCCTGCTGCCGGGTGCCGCCGACTACCTGCAGGCCCGTGGCGTCCCGGCCACCAAGATTCATTATGTGCCGAACGGGATCGCCGACTTCCCCCGGCCGATGGAACCGGGTGAGCCGGCCGACCCGAACGTTGCGGCCCCCGGGGACCGGGCCGCCGACCTGATCGAGCGGATCAGGCGCTTTCGCAAGGACGGTTGTCTCACCGCCGGCTACATCGGCTCGCACGGACCGGCCAACGGGGTGGCGACCATTGTCGCGGCCGCGGCGGAGTTGCGGGGCCCCGGCCATCCGCAGGTCGCTGTGGTGATGGTCGGCGACGGCCAGGAGAAGGCCGCGTGCCAGCGGCTCGCTCACCGGCATGGCCTGGACAACGTGCTGTTCTGGCCGCCGGTGCCGAAGCAGGCCGTGCCGGCCGTGCTGGCCGAGCTGGATGTGACGCTGTTCTGCCTGCGCGATGTCGCGGTCTTCAAGTACGGCCTGAGCAGCAACAAGCTGTTCGACTACTTGGCGTCCGGCAAGCCCGTGCTGTTCGCGAGCAACGCGCCCGGCGGCCCGGTGCGCGAGTCCGGCGGCGGCGTGTGCGTGCCCGCCGAGTCACCGGCCGAAATGGCGGGCGCGCTGGCCGGGCTGGCCGCGACGAGCGAGGCCGAACGGGAGCGGATGGGCGAGCGCGGCCGCCGCTGGGTCTACCAGCATCACGGCATGACCGCGCTGGCAGGCGCGTTCCTGGCCGCGGTCTCGGAACCGGTGCGGCGCGGGGGCCCGGTGACGGAGGCACTGCTGTGACGCTGCACATCGTGGGCGCAGGCGGCTTCGGCAGGGAGACGCTGGACGCGGTGAGGGCGACAGCCGCGGCACCCGAAGTGGTTTTCGTGGACGAGCACCCGGCAGCCACTATGGTGGACGGCTGTCCGGTGCTGCTGCCCGGGCAGTTGGCTGCGTCCGGCGGGCAGCGGAACGAGTTCGTGGTCGCGATCGCCGACGCCGACGTGCGCCGCAGGCTGGCCCGGGAGTTCGAAGATCGCGGCCTGCGAGCGGCGACAGTGATCGACCCGCGTGCAGTTGTCTCCCCCGGCGCCAGGATCGGGCGTGGCTGCGTTGTGCTGGGTCAGGCGTTCATCTCCACCGGCACCGTCACCGGCGCACACGTCCAGGTCAACTACCAGGCCAGCATCGGTCACGACACGGTGCTCGAGGATTTCGTGACGATCCTGCCGGGGGCCAACATCGCCGGCAACGTGACCATCGGCGCCGGGTCCACGGTGGGCAGTAACGCCGCCGTGCTCCAGGGCCGGCGGATCGGGCCGTCCGTCATGGTCGGCGCCGCGGCTCTGGTGACCCGCGATGTCGCCGTCGGTCAGGTGGTCGTCGGCGTCCCCGCCAGGGCCCGGGAGCCCTGACCGTCCGGTTCGGTCACGGGATCCCCAGCACCCGGCGTCCGCGCAGATCCCCTGCAGGAGTCCACGTCCAGCGCGAGCGACTGGTGCAGGTCCGGCAGCACGGGCAGGCCGGGCACCGCCGTGCCGCCGGTCAGGTCCCGATCGCGGGCCGTGACCAGACGTACACCGGGCAGCGCGGCCAGGACCTGGGCGCGGTTCTGGCCCATCGCGCCCAAGCCGTGTACGCCCGCTCGTGATGCGCGGTCACCGGGCACCAACCGGCATCGGCTGATCCGTGGCATTCCGCGACGCGGTTGCCCGGCCGACGGCGGTGGTCACCGCGTCGGCGATCTCGGTCACCTCGGCCTCGGTCAGCCGGTGGTGCACCGGCAGCGAGAGCATCGCCTGGGCGATGGCCTCGGTCACCGGCAGTGCCGCGGCGTCCCCGGTGCCGCCGTTCCCCCGGGCGAAGATCGGCTGCCGGTGCACCGGCGGGAAGTAGATCCGTGCTTCGATGCCCTGGTCCAACAGGTCGGCGAGCACTTGGTCGCGGATGCCGGGAAGCAGGCAGGTGTAGAGCATCCAGCTTCCCCGGGCATCGGGTAGCTGATGCGGCGTCGTCAGGCCGGGCAGCCCGGCCAGCCGCTGGGTCAGTGATTCCGCGATCAGCTGTTTGCGCCCCAGGATGCCGTCCAGCTTGCGCAGTTGCACCCGGCCGATCGCGGCCTGCATCTCGGTCAGCCGCCAGTTGTAGCCGAGGCTCTCATGCCGGTACAGCCCGGTCTGACCATGGTTGCGGAGCAGTTTCAGCCGCTTTGCGACGTCCGGGTCGTTGGTCAGCACGATGCCGCCCTCACCGGTGGTGATGTTCTTGGTAGGGGTGAAGCTGAACATGGCCGACCGGCCGAAGGTGCCGACCGGTCTGCCGCGGTACTCGGCGCCGGCCGCCTGCGCGGCGTCCTCCAGCAACGGCACGCCGGCCGCGCCGCATACCCGCGCCAGCCCGTCGAGGTCACCGGGCTGCCCGGCGTAGTGGACGGTCATGACCGCCCGCGTGGCCTGGGTGATCCGGGTCGCGACCGACAGCGGGTCGAGGTTGAACGTCCGCGGGTCGATGTCGGCGAACACCGGGGTGGCCCCGACGTGGCACACCGATGTCGCGGTGGCGACGAAGGTCATCGACGGGACGATCACCTCGTCGCCGGGGCCGATGCCCTCGGCGAGCAACATCGCATGCAGCGCGGCCGTGCCGGTGCAGAACGTCACACCGAAACGCGCCTGATGCCGGTCGGCGAACTCCTGCGCGAAGGCCTCGTTCTCCGCGCCGTTGGTGAGAACACCGCTGCGCAGGACCCTGCGTACCGCCTCACCCTCCTCCTCACCGAGGTCGGGACTGGCAAGCCGGATCCGGACGTTGCTGTCAGCCACCTGAGAGCATCCCTTCTGGTTTGCGGGCGATCGGATCGTTGTCGTGGCTGGCGGTGGCTCCGCCCCCGGCCAGGACCGTCCAGACGGAGAGGAACAAGATGGCCAGGTCGAGCCGGAAGCTCGGGCGGAGTACGTAACGCAGATCCCACTCGATGCGCTCCGGCCAGCTCAGCCGCTGTCGCCCATGCACCTGCGCCAGGCCGGTCAGGCCTGGGGTGGCCAGCAGCCGCAACTGCTGACGATCGGTGTACCGGCTTACCTGGTAGGGCAAGGTCGGCCTGGGCCCTACCAGGCTCATCTGTCCGCGCAGCACATTGACCAGCTGCGGCAACTCGTCAAGGGACGTGCGGCGCAGTACCCGGCCGACCGCGGTCACCCGGGCAGTATCGGCGTCACCCGGTTGCTCCGCGCCGGCCGGAACACTCCGCATCGTGCGCAGTTTCAGCAGGACGAACGGGCGGCCGTCCCGGCCGACCCGCTGCTGCCGGAACAGTACGGGTCTGCCATGCGCGAGCAGGTGCGCCAGCGCGGCGATCGCGCAGAGCAGAGCGGCCGGCACGATGATCAGGCTGACCACGACCAGGTCCAGCGGTCGCTTGCCGCGGTACGACCTGCGGTGAGGCACCCGGTCGCCGACCCGGTCGCCGCCGGGCGCTGGGTCTGCCGGGTACCGGCCTGACAGAGGCGGGGCGGTCATCTGCTGGCCTCCGCTTTTCCGGGCTGGCCGGGCTGGCCGGGCAGCGCGGGCTGGTCGGCCGACTGCTCGGGGCCGGGCGCGACGGCGAGACGCGCCAGGGCGGCGCGTACCTCATCGGCATCGGTGAGGTGACCGATCCCGATGACCTCACCGGCATCGAGTACGGGCACCGGCACCTGCCTGACCAGCGGATGCCTCGGCCGGTGGTCAGGCTCCCCCTTGCCCAGCAGGTCCTCGGTCAGCTTTTCGCCGGGCCGCAGCCCGGTGAAGACGATCTCGACGTGCCGCGATGCCGAGGCGGCCATGCGACGGGCGAGGTCGACGATGCGGACCTGTTCTCCCATGTCAAGGACGAGGACCTCACCGCTCTCCCCGACGGTCACGGCCTGCAGCACCAGTTGGACGGCTTCGGTGGCTGTCATGAAGTAGCGAGCGACCTGAGGGTGAGTCACGGTGACCGGGCCGCCCGCAGCGATCTGCGCGGACAGCGAGCCGAGCAGCGAACCCCGGCTGCCCAGGACGTTGCCGAATCTGACGGACACCCAGGTCCCGGGGAATTCACCGGCCAGGTGGGCGGTGAGCCGCTCGGTAATCCGTTTGGAGGTGCCGAGGACACTGACCGGGTCGGCCGCCTTGTCGGTGGAGACGTTCACGAACGACCGCACGCCACAGGCCGCAGCCGCTTGCAGCACGTTCAGCGTGCCGGCCACGTTCGTCTTCAGCGCCTCGGCCGGATACCGCTCGAGCAGCGGCAGGTGTTTCACCGCCGCCGTGTGGAACACGATCTCGGGGCGGGACTGCGCGAAGACCTCGCGGATGCGGGAGGCATCTGTGATGTCGGCGAGTACGACCTCGTCGGAATCGAGCAGTGCACGGCCGTGCAGCGCGAGCTGGATCGCATGCAGAGCTGACTCGTCCCGGTCGAGCATCACCAGCGACGCGGGACCCAGCCGGTGCAACTGGCGGCACAGCTCCGAACCGATCGAGCCGCCGGCGCCGGTGACAAGGATGCGGCGTCCGGCGAATTGACCGGCAGCCGATTCAAGGTCCAGCCGGATCGGATCGCGGCCCAGCAGCTGAGTGATCCGCGGGTCGCGGACGTCGTCGATCCGCGCCGGTCCGGCGACCAGTTCCTCAACGCGCGGAATCACCTTCGTGATCAGCCCGATCGACTCGGCCAGCGTGATCAGCTCGCGGATCACTTGATCGCCCCGGCACCCGCCGGCGATCGCGATCACCATGACCGTCGCCCCGGTCTCGGCAGCGACCTCCGCGAGCCGGTCCCGCCCGCCGCGCACACGGATACCGCAGATCCGCAGTCGGCGCTTGCCTGGGTCGTCATCCAGCAGGGCAACCGGTTGGTACCGCGCGCCAGGCTGGCCGATCAGCCGCTGCACCAGTTGCGTTCCGGCGCTGCCCGCACCGAACACGATCACCTTGACGGCGGTCGGCGCGGGCCGTCTCGGCCTGCGCCGGATGGCCGCGACTGCGGCCCTCACGGTGATCATGGCAAGCACGCCGACCAGGGCGGCGAGGCCGGCCACGCCTGGCTTTTCGCCCACCAGGGGAAGCCCCGCCTGGCAGATGCCCTCCAGAAGGAGCCCGGTCAGCCCGGCGGAGACCAGCACCGCGCTCAACTCCGCGCCGGTCTCGGCCTGATAGCGCCCGGAGTAGAGCCCGCACACGGCCCCGGCCAGTACCGCTGCTGTCGATGTGACAGCACAGATGATCACCAGATCGCCTGGTCCGACGAGCGGATCGGAAGCGCCGCTGGTGATCAGGCCGGCAATCAACAGGCCGCAAGTCCATGCGATCGCGTCTATGGCGGCTTGCACCGTCGGCCGGCGGTACCGGGCGGCAACGTCAGACCAACCACCCGGCACAACGCGGCTTTCCTGTGCGGTGTGGAACACCGCAGGATGAACCGCTGTCAGCTTGTCGTTGCCCGCGCATTCCCCACGCAAGGTGAACCCCGATCAGCAGGTTGTCATGTGCCAAAGACCTATTCCGACACTTTGCCGACGGCATGTCCACGGACGCCGCCGCATCCTTTTGGGTGGATCAGAATATTTCTTGCGTTCTGGCAGACTTGACTTTTCGCTGCTCGGCTGGATGAGTCCCGCTGCGCCCTTCTTGAGCGGGCGTGCGCACCTTGAGGTTCACTCAAGCGGCCCGACTACTTCACGCACGGCTGGATACGCACCTTGGTGGTCTGCGGCCATGCCAACGGCTGCAAGGGCACCACGGGGGCGCGGTCGGAAGCCGGTTCCAGCAGACGAATGTCCACTTCTCGCGTCTGACCGGGCAGGAGTTCCACCTGCGTCCCGAGTACGGGGTGACCGCGCTCCTCGGTCGACGACAACAGAAGTCGCCGCCCGTCCAGCGTCCCACCGGTGAACCGCGCACCGGAACTGGCGTACAGCGAAAGCCAGATGCTTGTGGACCCCCGGAGGTGTGAGCGCCGGGGATCGTCGGAACGGAGAGGTACGAGGGCAGGCAGGCCCGCAGCGGGAGCGGTGTTTGTCAGCCTGATTCGCACCACGCTGGAACGAGTACCGCCCTCGCAAGGACCAAGCTCGTAGGTCAACGACCGCCGCAGATAGTAGTCCATTTTGTTGCCTGCGGAATTGTTGACCACGAGATAGGCGAACGGCCCTGTTCTCTCGGGGACGTCGCCGGCCAGCCCGGCTTCTTCGAGTGCCGACTCGGTGGAGGCATCTCTGCTCCACACACGCAGTCGGCCGTCGTCGACGTTCTGCCGCAGTGCGTGGAGGAGGGCCGCCGAATCATGGTGGTGACCCAGCAAGGCAGCAGCGACTGACTGTGCGAGCTGTACCAGGAAACGCTTTCGTTCGATGTTGCTGTACGACGCGTAAAGGGTGCTCTCGGTGAGCTCTACGGTGTTATCCGCCGTCAGCTGCTTTCCGTCCGGAAGTCGGACCGGCCCCGTGGCTCTGAGGACACGGGCAAGTCCCACAGGATCGGCCGCGATGGCCCCATCGAGACGCTGCCCCGTATGCCGCTGCCACAAGCCCACCCAGATCTGCGCCGCATAGGGAAAATGAGCGGACAGGTTGGAATTGGCCAGCCCCTGCGTGCTCTCAGCAGCTCCGTACCGGCGGTCGAACGCCGGTCCGAAGTTCACCACGGGGGTCGAGGTGCGCGGCAGCGTGTCATCCGACGCAAAGTCGTGCAAAGTGATGCGACCACGGTCGGCGGTCAAGATACCAAAGGTACCTACGAGGCCACCGGTGCCCCGGGCCTCGGCATTGTTCTGGAAGGCCAGAAAGTAGGAGCGTGGCCCCGAGGCACCCAGAAGAGGCATCAGCAGCCGCGTCGTCGCCTCCGCCTGGGAGACCGAGTCGGAAAGGCGTGCCACTCTGTCGGACAGCCGCTGCCGTGCCATGTCGAGGCGACCGACCACTGTCGAGCCGGGCAGGCCATCCAAACTCGTCTCGATTCCGGTCAGCTGACGGTCCACATTCCCCAGCAGGTCCGTGGCAGCCGAAAGCCGACGGAGGTCGACGCGACCGTGGGACACGATCCGGCCGGACGCGAGCATCTGATGCAGTCGCACGGCCTCTGGCAGCACCCCGGTGGCCATCTCGTCGGCGGCGACACTCAGCCCCCGGGCAGAGCGGAGCGGTGGACCCATCAGTGGGAGGGCCTCGGCCACGCTCCACACCGGCGTGCCGGCCGCGCTCCGGGCGGCAGCTGTGTGTCTCCGGATGTCGCCCAACCCCTCGGCTGAGGGCCGGCGATGACGGGCCATCTCCGCTTGCAGTCGGTCAGTGGCCACCTGAGCCGCAGCAAGATTGCTCTGGACCGCGCGGACCTCCCACACCAGGAAACCGGCCGACGCGGCGGACAACAGACCGACGGCTCCGGCAACCCAGAGGAAGACCCGGTGGCGGCGCCGTAACATCAGAGCCGCGAATGCCCGCGCACTCTCCACAGCGCCCTTCCGGCTGCACGCTGGGTCCTTCCCTGCCTTCATTGCCTACCCATGAATCGAAGGGTCCACCGGAACCAAGCATTTTTCGTGGATCAGTAATGACAGTCACTAAGACGCATTGCAAGCGTCACCACGCCAGATGGCGGGAAACTTGGTCCGAACGGCCTAGCCTCGATCTCTCACACGGCAACGCTTCCAGAAGCTCCTGCATCGACGCCTCCTACAGCGTTCGTGACACGCCCAAGAAAAACTGAAGTTCAAAAAGGCTCACTGCGTGAAGCCGTCGATTCTTCGGTTGAGAACCGGCATCGCACCCTAAGGAGTACGTGCGCACTTACCATGATGAAGCCTATTGTGGCGCGTGTACTCGATGTGTTCCTGAATTAAGCAACGTGCATCGCCTCTGATCGTCCATAAGAGTGGATATGTGACGCGCAGGAAAACCGGGTGGGGTGAGCAGAAGTTGAACGTAGGTCGACTCTCTCTCGCCCCCCGAACGGAGAAGTCCAGTGACCCGCTCCTTTCCATCGATCCCGGCGGCCAGACCCGTGATCGGTGAGGCCGAGATCGCTGCGGCCGTACGCGTTCTGCGTAGTGGCCGTGTCGTCCAGGGCCCAGAAGTGGCCGCGTTTGAAAACGAGTTCTCCGAGTTGGTCGCCGGACGCGCCTGCGTAGCGGTCAACTCCGGAACCTCCGCCCTGCAGCTGAGCCTCATGGCCCTGGGCATCGGACCGGGAGACGAGGTCGTGGTGCCCTCGTTCTCGTTCGCGGCGACCGCCAACGCAGTACGCCTGGTAGGCGCCGATCCCGTCTTCGCCGACATCACGCCCGGCACCTACTGCCTTGACCCGCTCGCCGCGTCAGCGATGATCGGTCCGCGCACCGCGGCCCTCATGCCGGTGCATCTGTACGGGCACCCCGCGCCCATGGACCAGCTGATGGAGCTTGCCGCACGCCATGGGCTCGCCGTACTGGAGGACGCCTGCCAGGCGCACGGAGCCACGCTGCACGGACGCCCCGTCGGCAGCTTCGGTGAGGCAGGATGCTTCAGCTTCTATCCGACGAAGAACATGCACGCTCTCGAGGGCGGCATCATTTCGACCGGCGATCCGCACCTCGCCCGCACCCTTCGGCTTTTGCGGAACCAAGGCATGGAGCAGCGATACGAGAACGAGATCGTCGGGGCCAACATGCGGATGACCGACGTCGCGGCGGCCGTCGGCCGTGAGCAGCTGAAGCAGCTACCAGCCTGGACGGAGCAGCGGAGAGCCAACGCCAAGGTGCTCGACTCCCACATCGAGGGACTGTCTGTTCCGCATGAGGCGGACGGCGCGCGGCACGTCTACCACCAGTACACGGTCCGCATCCCGGGCGGTCTTAGGGATTCCGTTCAGCAGGACCTGGCGCAACAGGGCATCGGCAGCACGGTGTACTACCCGACCCCGATCCACCGACTCAGGCCCTATCAGGACCACGGCAGGCCGTCCCTCCCCGAGACCGATCAGGCAGCTGCCGAGGTTCTGTCCCTCCCGGTTCACCCGACCCTGAGGCGGGCCGAGCTGGAGCGGATCGCACAGGCCGTGAGCGATGCCGGAGGAGTACGGTGAGCCGGCGCACCCTGCGGGCCGGACTCATCGGTCTTGGAGCCATGGGACACAACCACGCACGGGTGCTGTCGTCGCTTGACGGTGTCGAGCTGGTGGGCGTCATGGACCCGGCAGGCGATTCCACGAGGGCCGGCCGGAACACCCCCGTCGTCGCCACCCTGCCCGAGCTGCTCGCGCTTGGACTCGACTACGCGGTGGTCGCCTGTCCCACGGCGTTGCACGAGGAGGTCGGCCTGGCCTTGGCCGAGAACGGCGTGCCCGCGCTGATCGAGAAGCCGCTCGCCCACTCAGCGACGGCCGCACAACGGCTGGTCGACGCCTTCGACAGAGCCGGGTTGGTCGCCGGTGTCGGACACATCGAGCGGTTCAACCCGGCACTGCAGAGCCTGCGTTCCCGCCTCGAGGCGGGAGAACTCGGTGAGGTCTTCCAAGTGGTCACGCGCCGCCAGGGGCCCTTCCCGCACCGCATCGCCGACGTCGGGGTCGTCAAGGACCTGGCAACCCACGACATCGACCTCACCGGTTGGGTCACCGGCCACCACTACGTCTCGGTCTCGGCGCGCACGGTGTCCAAGAGCGGCCGCCCCCATGAGGACATGGTCTCCGTGGTCGGCGACCTCAGCGACGGCACCCTGGTCAGCCACCTCGTCAACTGGCTCAGCCCCCACAAAGAGCGCTACACGGCGGTGACCGGCGAGCGTGGCTGCCTCGTCGCCGACACTCTCACGGCAGACCTGACCTTCCACGCCAACGGAGCGGTGACCACCGAGTGGGAGGCGCTGCGCGCCTTCCGCGGCGTAGCCGAGGGCGACATGGTCCGCTACGCCATCCCCAAGCGCGAGCCGCTCCTCGTCGAGCACGAGCGGTTCCGTGATGCCGTGGACGGCAAAGCGACGGACATCGTCACTCTCGATCAGGGGCTGAGGACGGTCGAGGTGGCGGAGGCGGTCCTCGACTCGGCACTGAGGAAGGCGTCCGTGAGCCTGCGACGCCCGCACACGCCGGCCCTGGCAATGGTCACCCAGCGGTCGTGACGAGCACCCCTGCCGAGCGCCGGGAACCAGCCCGTTCGGCGAGCCGGCCACCAGGTGCAGGAAGTCCAGTGGACAGGCGCAAACGGTGACGTCCCATTCGCGGCGCGCCAGAAAGTTGGCGGTCGCCCTACTGATCGGAAACTCAAATGGTTCTTCCGCGAGTTGGGCCTGCCGCGTGCCCTGCTGCTCAGGGGCCTGGTCGGCGAACAGCACCTCACCGTTCTCGGCCTTCGCCGTCGCCCGGATCGCCGGCCACGTCTCCTCCAGCCAGGTCCGCACCGCCTCTCGGCTGGGCCGCCCGCATCTACCACCTGCAGGCCTCGGCGTTCACCGAGGAGCGCCTCGCCCACGCGGTAGTCAGCGCCCACGTCGACGCCGGACGGGAAGACAGGCACGCGACCCCTCCGGTGGAGACGGTTCGCTTGGTTGAAAACCTGTCTACCAGGGGCTTCGTCCGTTCGTCAGACCAACTTGCCGCTCAACGAACTGAGTTGAAGAGGGCTCAGACAGCGTACCCGGAGCAGCCCGTGCTCGTTGCTCAGCACATGAACCTCAGCGGGAAGGTGGCGTTTCCTCAGGTGCGGATCGCACCCGGTGCGCAGGTCGACGAGTCAGCCGTGCTGAGCCCTGGTACCACCGTGTGGGAACTCGCGCAGATTCGCGAGGAAGCCGTGCTCGGCTGTGACTGCGTCGTGGGCCGGGGTGTCTACGTGGGACCTGGGGTGAAGATCGGCCACAGGGTCAAGATTCAGAACCATGCGCTGGTGTATGAGCCTGCCGAGCTGGCCGACGGCGTCTTCGTCGGGCCTGCGGTCGTCCTCACGAACGACCGCAATCCTCGCGCCGTCGACGCGCACGGACGTCTGAAACGCGCCAGTGACTGGGAGGCGGTCGGCGTCCGAGTCGCTGAGGGCGCGTCACTCGGCGCGCGCTCAGTGTGTGTGGCTCCGGTCAGCATCGGCCGCTGGGCGATGGTCGCCGCGGGGGCCGTCGTCACCAAGGATGTGCCGGAATTCGCCCTCGTTGCCGGTGTCCCTGCCCATCAGATCGGATGGGTGGGCCGAGCCGGCGAGCGTCTGCGCGCACTGCCGGATCGGGTCGGATTCTGGGAGTGCCCGAGTAATGGGATTCTTTACGCAGAGACAGACGGAATTCTGACGGAGCTTTCAGCTCAATACCGAGAAAAGTTGAGCCCGTGAAGGTCATGAGCGTAGTGGGGGCGCGCCCCCAATTCGTGAAGCTTGCCGCAGTCGCCGCAGCGTTCGGCAACACGGAGCACCATCATACGATCGTCCACACCGGCCAGCACTACGACGCCGGTCTGTCCGACGTCTTCTTCACCGGCCTCTCCATCCCTGAGCCCCATGTGCACCTGGGCGTGGGCTCAGGCACCCACGGCGTGCAGACCGGTACCATTCTGGCGGCCCTCGATCCCGTCATCGCCGCCGCACATCCCGAATGGGTGCTGGTTTACGGAGACACCAACTCAACTCTTGCCGGCGCCCTTTCCGCGGCCAAACAGCACATCCCCGTTGCCCACCTGGAAGCGGGCCTGCGCTCTTTCAACCGGCGGATGCCCGAGGAGCACAACCGCGTCCTCACCGACCACGCTGCCGATCTGCTGCTCGCGCCCACCGAGGAGGCGGTGGACCACCTGGCAGCCGAGGGCCTGGCCGACCGCGCGGTCCTGACCGGGGACGTCATGGTCGACGTCTGCCTGCGCATCAGGGACAAGGTGCTGAGGGACAAAGCCACCGCCGCACTTCCGGCCTTCCTCGACGCCCAGGAGCCCTACCTCTTCGCCACATTGCACCGGGCCGAGAACACGGATCATCCCGAGCGCCTGGCCGCTCTCGTGAACGCCCTGGCCAGTCTGCCGGTTCCCGTCGCCCTGGCCACCCATCCCCGGCTGCTCGCACGTGCCGAGGACTTCGGCATCAAGCTCGACCACGGCTCTCTCCGTATCAGCAGCCCCCTTCCCTACGCCGAGCTGATCCGCACGGTGCTCGGCTCGCGCGGCGTGATCACCGACTCGGGAGGACTCCAGAAAGAGGCGTTCCTGCTGGAGCGCGTCTGCACGACACTCCGTACGGAGACGGAATGGCCTGAGACGCTCCGGGGCGGCTGGAACACACTCGTGCCGGATCCTCGTGAACTGGGCTCCCAGGCATGGCCCGACATCGTCCTGCGCCCTGCGCCCGAGAGCTCCCGCGGCATGCCGTACGGCGACGGGAAAGCAGCACCCCGCGTGGTGCGGGCGCTGGAAGATCACATGAGCGGATCTCAGGCCCGCTGAGCCGTCGGCGACGGCGCACCAAGCACGATCACCTCGGCCCCGGCCCATCGATCGGGGTCAGTGATCCGCCGCCCGTCGACCACGACGCGCACCTGCGGGAACCGGTCGGAGCCGAGCTCCCGGTACTCGCCGTGGTCGGCTTGGATGACGGCGGCGGTGACTGCCTGGCCGCTGTACGGCGGCAGGCCGAGTGCGCTCAGCTCATCGGCCCTGTACAGCGGGTCGGACACGTACGGTTCGGCGCCCCGCGACCGCAGTGCCTCGACGACGGGGAACACCCCGGAGAACGCGGTCTCCTTGACGCCGCCCCGATAGGCCGCGCCCAATACCAGCACGCCTGCGCCGGTCAGGTCGCCGTACACATCCGCAAGCCGCCGTACCGCGTACTCGGGCATCGAGGCATTGGTCGCACGGGCCTCTCGTACGACCGTCGCGTCCGAGTCGTTCCACAGGTACATCCGCGGATAGACGGGAATGCAGTGACCGCCTACGGCGATGCCGGGCCGGTGGATGTGGCTGTAGGGCTGCGAGTTGCAGGCGTCGATCACCAGGTCCACATCGATGCCGGTGCGGTCCGCGAACCGTGCGAACTGGTTCGCCAGCCCGATGTTCACGTCACGGTAGGTTGTCTCGGCCAGCTTCGCGAACTCCGCGGCCTCTGCCGAGCCGAGGTCCCAGACACCGTTGGGGCGAGGCAGCTCGTCGCGTACGTCGAAGTCGAGGAGGGACTCGTAGAACTCGACACCTCGGCGCGCGGAGGCCGCGTCAATGCCGCCGAGCAGCTTGGGGTAGCGGCGCAGGTCGGCGAATACCCGCCCGGTCAGCACCCGTTCGGGGCTGAAGACTAGAGCGAAGTCCCGGCCCGCGGTCAGCCCGCTGCCCTGCTCGAGCATGGGCGCCCAGCGCCCTCGCGTGGTACCGACGGGCAGTGTCGTCTCGTACGACACGAGTGTGCCGGGCCGCAGCCCGCGTGCCACAGCCTGCGTCGCTGTATCCATCCAGCCGAAGTCGGGGGTGCCCCGGGCGTCGACGTATACCGGAACGACCAGGACTACCGCCTCGGCCCGCATGACCGCCGCGGTCGTATCGGTGGTGGCCAGCAGCCGCCCCTCCGCGACGACGCTCTTCAGCCTCTCAGCGAGTCCGGCCTCGCCGGGGAACGGCTCAACGCCCTCATTGACCAGGTGCACGACGTGTCCGTCCACGTCGGCGCCGATGACGTGGTGGCCTTTTGCAGCGAACTGGACAGCCAGCGGCAGGCCGATCTTTCCGAGCGCCACTACACAGATCTGCACGGCTACTTTCCTCCGAGAGGCCACAAGATGCGCAGGCGACCGAAGAGAGTCGACACGCATTGGCAGAGAGTTCGCACTGCGCACCCTATCTCTGCAGTTTCATTTCAGTGAGCCGACACAAAGGGTCGCACCATCGTCTGAGCGAAGCTGTGTCGGCAGGACGCGTGAAGGCACGGCCCTCGGTGATCGGGAGTTATCGAGTTCACTGATCACCACAACGGAAGACCGTGCGCGCCTTGTTCGCCCCGGACGAAGTGCGATTGGTCGTCGAGGTCGTTTCCCCTGAATCCGCTCGCCGCGACCGCACGGTCAAGCTCCGCAAATACGCGGAGGCCGGGATCCCGCACTACTGGTGCATCGAGGAGGAGGACGGGGTTCCCGTCGTCCACGTCTACAAGCTTGACGAACCCACCCACGCCTACGCGCCCGTCGGCATCTTCCGGGGCACTCTCCAACGCCCCGTGCCCTTCGAGATCGTCTCGACCTCGACAAGCTCACTCCTCAACGGAGCAGCTGAAAGTCAGCACCAAGTCAGCACGTGAACACTGAAGGGGGCGGGCTCAACGGAGTCCGCCCTCTGCTGACCTGGACGCTTGACGGATTACCTGGCGGATAGTAACGAATCGATCACACGTTGAAGCGGAACTCCACGACGTCCCCGTCCTGCATGACGTACTCCTTGCCCTCCATGCGCGCCTTGCCCTTGGCGCGGGCCTCGGCGACCGAACCGGTCTCGACGAGGTCGGCGAAGGAGATGACCTCCGCCTTGATGAAGCCCTTCTGGAAGTCGGTGTGGATCACGCCGGCGGCCTCGGGGGCGGTGGCGCCCTTCTTGATCGTCCAGGCGCGGGATTCCTTGGGGCCTGCCGTGAGGTAGGTCTGGAGGCCGAGGGTGTTGAAGCCGACGCGGGCCAGCGTCGCCAGGCCGGGCTCCTCGGCGCCGACGGACTCCAGGAGCTCCATGGCGTCCTCCTCGTCGAGCTCGGCGAGGTCCTGCTCCAGCTTGGCGTTGAGGAAGATCGCCTCGGCGGGGGCGACCAGGGCGCGCTGCTCGTCCTTGAAGGTCTCGTCGACCAGTTCGTCCTCGTCCACGTTGAAGACGTAGAGGAAGGGCTTGGTCGTCAGGAGGTGCAGGTCGTGGAGGAGTTCCTCGTTGCCCGAGCCCTGGACGATGCCCTGCGAGAAGAGGGTGTCGCCCCGCTCCAGGATCTCCTTCGCCGCCTCGACCGCCGCGACCTTCGGCGCGATGTCCTTCTTGATGCGCGAGT
This sequence comes from Streptomyces sp. NBC_00019, assembly GCF_045041015.1. Classification (NCBI taxonomy): domain Bacteria; kingdom Bacillati; phylum Actinomycetota; class Actinomycetes; order Kitasatosporales; family Streptomycetaceae; genus Streptomyces; species Streptomyces sp. NBC_00019. Next base: position 6,767,263 of record NZ_CP108302.1, on the reverse strand, counting down.
CCTTCTGGAGACGCGGCAGGACCTTCTCGATGGTCTGGAGGTCGGCGAGGATCAGCTCGGTGTTGATCGTCTCGATGTCGTCCTTGGGCGAGACCTTGCCGTCGACATGGACGACGTTCTCGTCCTTGAAGGCGCGGATGACCTGGCAGATCGCGTCGGACTCGCGGATGTTGGCGAGGAACTTGTTGCCCAGGCCCTCACCCTCCGACGCGCCCTTCACGATGCCCGCGATGTCGACGAAGTCGACGGTCGCCGGGAGGATCCGCTGCGAGGAGAAGATTTCGGCCAGCTTTGTCAGACGCGCGTCCGGGACGCCCACGACACCGACGTTCGGCTCGATCGTGGCGAACGGGTAGTTGGCCGCGAGCACGTCGTTCTTGGTCAGGGCGTTGAACAGGGTCGACTTGCCGACATTCGGCAGACCGACGATTCCGATCGTGAGCGACACGTTGCGACTTCCCGTACGTGAGAGGAGAGGACTGAGGGCTGGGGCCGATCCACCAGTCTACGGCGTACCGGGCCCCGCCCCCTTCGAGGCGTCGAACACTTGGCCAAGGTCGATCCATCGGCGTGTCTGAGGGGCGATTCTGCATATAAACCGTCCTAAGTTGGTCCGGTGGAGCAACACAGGACGCGACCCCCGCACATCCGAGCACGACGCGAGACGCCATCCCTGCCCCCGCAGGCGGCCCGCGGCGGGCGCCGTCCGGCGGCCGTGCGACGGCCCGCTCCCCCGGTCGTGCAGGCGGTGCGACGCTTCCCCAACCCCCGGCTCACCGGGCTCGGCGGTGGTCTGTTCTGCATCGCGGTGATGCTGGTGCTCGGCTGCCTCGACGCACTGACGTTCGGGTCGCTGACGGTGTACGGCGTGCTGTTCCTGCCGGTGTGCGTGCTGACGGCCGCCTGGGTGCGGCGCAACGACCTGGTCACCGCACCCATCGTGGTGCCGATCGCCTTCGCCGCGGGGCTCGTGCCCCTCGCCCAGGAAGGGGACGGGTTCGGCGCCCGGCTGATGGGCCTCGTGACGGCCCTGGCCACCGAGGCCGGATGGCTGTACGGCGGGACGCTCCTCGCCGGTCTGATCGTGACGGTACGGAAGATCCGGCTGATGAACCGCCGGCGGCAGGCGAACCGCCGGCCCTCGTGAGCTACTCCTTCGCCGCCCGCATCGCCGCCCCCACGATCCCCGCGTTGTTCTGCAGCTGCGCCGGGACGATCTCCGCCTTGATGCCCTTGATGTGGTGCAGGAACTTCTCGGACTTGCGGCTCACGCCACCGCCGATGATGAACAGCTCGGGCGAGAAGAGCATCTCGACATGAGCGAGGTACTTCTGGACGCGGCGCGCCCAGTGCTCCCACGTCAGCTCGCCGTCCTCCTTGGCCTTGCTGGAGGCGCGCGTCTCCGCGTCGTGCCCGTGCAGCTCCAGGTGGCCCAGCTCGGTGTTGGGGACCAGGACGCCGTTGACGAACAGGGCGCTGCCGATGCCCGTGCCGAAGGTCAGCAGGACGACGGTGCCCATGCGGCCGTGACCGGCGCCGAACTCCATCTCGGCGACGCCCGCCGCGTCCGCGTCGTTGACCACCGTCACCGGCAGGCCGCCGAGCCGCTCGCTGAACAACGCGCGCGCGTCCGTGTCGATCCAGTCCTTGTCGACATTGGCCGCCGTACGGATAGTGGCCCCGCCGGTCACCACGCCCGGGAAGGTCAGCCCCACCGGCCCCGACCAGCCGAAGTGGTCGATGACTTCCTTCACACCGTCCGCCACCGCGTCCGGCGTCGCCGGGTGCGGGGTGAGCACCTTGCAGCGCTCCTGGGCGAGGTCGCCTCTGGCCAGGTCCACCGGGGCGCCCTTGATCCCGGATCCGCCGATGTCCACACCGAAGATCTGCATGGCCCTACGTTACGACGGGCGACCGACAGTCACTCCTTCGAGGTCCCCGTACGCTCCGCGACCAGCGCCGCGGCCTCCTCGCGCAGATCGCGGCGGAGCTCCTTGGGCAGCGAGAAGGTGATGGACTCCTCGGCCGTCTTCACCGTCTCGACGTCCCCGTAGCCGCGCGCGCCCAACCACTCCAGCACCTCCTCCACCAGCACGTCCGGGACCGAGGCGCCGGAGGTCAGACCGACCGTGGTGACGCCCTCGAGCCAGGCCTCGTCGATCTCGGAGGCGAAGTCCACCAGGTGCGCGGCGGGGGCGCCCGCGTCCAGGGCGACCTCGACCATCCGGATCGAGTTCGAGGAGTTCTTCGAGCCCACCACGATCACCAGCTGAGCGTCCTCGGCGAGCTTCTTGACCGCGATCTGGCGGTTCTGCGTGGCGTAGCAGATGTCGTCGCTGGGGGGTGAGATGAGCTGCGGGAACTTCTCCTTCAGCGCCTCCACGGTCTCCATGGTCTCGTCGACGGAGAGGGTGGTCTGCGACAGCCAGACGACCTTGGACTCGTCGCGGACCTCGACCTTGGCGACGTCTTCCGGGCCGTCGACGAGGGTGATGTGGTCGGGGGCCTCGCCGGAGGTGCCGATGACCTCCTCGTGGCCCTCGTGCCCGATCAGGAGGATGTCGTAGTCCTCCTTGGCGAAGCGGACGGCTTCCTTGTGGACCTTGGTGACCAGTGGGCAGGTCGCGTCGATGGTGGCGAGCTGGCCGCGCGCGGCCTCCTCGTGGACGACGGGCGCGACGCCGTGCGCGGAGAACATGACGATGTTCCCCTCGGGGACCTCCTCCGTCCGCTCGACGAAGACGGCGCCCTTCCTCTCCAGGGTCTGCACGACGTACTTGTTGTGGACGATCTCGTGCCGGACGTACACCGGAGCGCCGTACTGCTCCAGGGCTTTCTCGACGGCGATCACGGCGCGGTCCACACCCGCGCAGTAGCCCCGGGGGGCGGCGAGCAGGACACGGCGGCCAGGCGAAGCAGTCATGCGTCCCATCGTAAGGCCGCGCCGGACGGGTCAAAGATCGCGTTGCTGGCGAGACTGGCCGGGAAGTGTGAAGGGCGGGGAACCGGCGACGGCAGTCGACAGATGAAACGCCGGCGGAGGCACCGATGTCCGAGACCCAGACGACGACCCGTACCGCCGATCCTGGCCATGGCCTGCGGCGCAGCCTCGGATTCCGGGATCTGGTGGTCTACGGGCTGCTTTTCATCGCCCCCATGGCGCCCGTCGGCGTGTTCGGCACGCTCGACGCCAGGTCGCACGGGGCGGTGGCGCTGGTCTATGTCGTCGCCACGGTCGCGATGGCTTTCACCGCGTTCAGCTACGCGCAGATGGTGCGGGTGGTCCCGCGCGCGGGCTCTGTGTACGCCTACGCGCGCGTGGCGCTCGGAAAGGAGGCCGGGTTCATCGCGGGCTGGATGGCGATGCTGGACTACCTGTTGATCCCGGCGGTCGCCTATCTCTTCTCCGGCATCGCGATGAACGCGCTGGTCCCGGAGGTCTCGCGGTGGGTGTGGACGGCGGTGGCGGTGGTCGTGACGACGCTGCTGAACCTGTGGGGTGTACGGGCCGCGGCCCGGGTCGGCTTCCTGGTGCTGGCGATGGAGATCGTGGTCCTGCTGGTGTTCATGGTCTCCGCGACCGTCGTCCTCGCGCGCGACGGTGCCGAGCGGGGGTGGCTGTCGCCGCTGTCGGGGGACGGCTCGCAGGGGGGCGTTCGCGCTGTCGGCGGTCCTCGGGGCGGTGTCGATCGCGGTGCTGTCGTATCTCGGCTTCGACGCGATCGCCTCCTTCGCGGAGGAGGTCACCGGTGGGTCGGCGAAGGTGGCGCGGGCGGTGCTGTTCTGTCTGGCGCTGGCGGGTGTGCTGTTCGTGGCGCAGACGTATCTGGTGGCGCTGCTGGAGCCGATGTCGTCGGCGGAGCTGGCGGCCCAGCCGGGGAAGCAGGGGTCCGCCTTCTACGACGCCGTGGATGTGTCCGTCGGGACCTGGCTGCACGATCTGGTGGCGGTGAGCAAGGCGATCGGGGCGGCGTTCGCGGCGCTGGCCGGGCAGGCGGCCGCGGGGCGGCTGCTGTTCGCGATGGGGCGGGACCGGCGGCTGCCGCGGGTGCTGTCGAAGACGGATGCGGGGGTGCCGCGGGTGGCGCTGCTGTGCGCGGCCGTCATCACGCTGGTGGCGGCGGTGTGGGCGGCCCGGCGGGACGACGGGATGGACCATCTGGTGTCGGTCGTCGACATCGGCGCGCTCACGGCCTTCACGTTGCTGCACGCGAGCGTGGTGGGGTGGTTCGCGGTGCGGCGGCGGGGTGGGTCGGTGAGTTGGTGGCGGCATGTGCTGGTGCCGGTCGCCGGCGCGGCCATCACCGTCGCGGTGATCGTGGAGGCGTCGGGGGCGGCGCAGGTGGTGGGGACCGTGTGGTTCGTGATCGGACTCGCGGTCCTGCTGGGGCAGCGGGGGCGGCCGCAGGCCGCACAGTGACCGGCGGACCTGGGCCGCATTGTCACAACCGGCCACTACGCTCGGCGCATGGCTCTCAACACGTCCGCGGAAACGCCGCTGCCCGTCGGTGAGGTCTCCCGGCTGATCGGGGGATGGATCGACCGGCTCGGTGCCGTCTGGGTGGAGGGGCAGATCACTCAGTTGTCCCGGCGGCCCGGTGCCGGTGTCGTGTTTCTGACGTTGCGTGATCCGTCGTACGACATCTCGGTGAGCGTCACCTGTTTTCGGCAGGTGTTCGACGACGTCGCCGATGTGGTGAGCGAGGGTGCGCGGGTCGTCGTGCTCGCCAAACCGGAGTGGTACGCGCCGCGGGGGCAGCTGTCGTTGCGGGCCGCCGAGATAAGGCCGGTGGGGGTCGGGGAACTGCTCGCGCGGCTGGAGCAGTTGAAGAAGTCGCTCGCCGCCGAGGGGCTCTTCGCGCCCGAGCGGAAGAAGGCGCTGCCCTTCCTGCCGCAGCTCGTCGGGTTGGTGTGCGGGCGGGCGTCCGCCGCCGAGCGGGACGTGCTGGAGAATGCCCGGCACCGCTGGCCCGCCGTCCGCTTCGAGGTGCGCAACGTCGCCGTGCAGGGCGTGCACGCGGTGCCGCAGGTGGTGCAGGCGGTCAAGGAGCTCGACGAGAACGACGACGTCGACGTGATCATCGTGGCCCGGGGCGGGGGCAGCGTGGAGGATCTGCTGCCCTTCTCCGACGAGCAGTTGGTGCGTACCGTCGCCGCCTGCCGTACGCCCGTCGTCTCCGCCATCGGGCACGAGCCGGACAACCCGCTCCTCGACCATGTCGCCGACCTGCGGGCCTCCACTCCGACCGACGCCGCCAAGAAGGTCGTACCGGATGTGGGCGAGGAGTACGAGCGCGTGCGGATGCTGCGGGACCGGGCGCGGCGGTGCGTCGAAGGGTTCATCGAGCGGGAGGAGCGCGGGCTCGCCCATGCGCTCGCCCGGCCGTCGATAGAGGATCCGCACCGGATGATCGACGAGCGTGCCGATCACGTGGCCTCGCTCGTGGAGCGGTCGCGGCGCACCCTCGGTCATCTCCTCGACCGCGCCGACTCGGAACTCACGCACACGCACGCACGCGTGGTGGCTCTCTCCCCCGCCGCGACGCTGAAGCGGGGGTACGCGGTGCTGCAGAAGGCCGACGGGCATGTCGTGCGGGACCCGGAGGAGGTCACCGGTGACGAGGTGCTGCGGGCGCGGGTTTCCGAGGGTGAGTTCAGTGTCCGAGTCGATGCTTAGGGTGGGCGCATGACCAGCAAGGTGGATGAGGCGCTCGGGTACGAGCAGGCGCGGGACGAGCTGATCGACGTCGTACGACGCCTTGAGGCCGGTGGTACGACGTTGGAGGAGTCCCTCGCGCTCTGGGAGCGGGGCGAGGAGCTGGCCAAGGTGTGCCGGCGGTGGCTGGACGGGGCGCGGGCGCGGCTGGACGCGGCCCTCGCCGAGGGGGAGGCGGAGCCCCCGGCCGACGGGGCGGCCGGGGGCTCCGAGTAGCAGCGAGCGGTCCCATCGGTGTGGGCCGGATACATGACGAGCGGACACCATGCCTCTCGTCCTTGACCGTTCCTGAGGACTGGCCGCGAACAATCCCGTCCAGCCGCACGCCCCGAACGGTCTTGGGCGCACTGGTCGTCCGCTTTCGCATCCCGGGCGGCGACACGGATCCTGTCCGTGGTCCGAGCCGGGCGGGCGGAGTCCCTCACGACCTGGTCCTTCGGGTACGGCCAGAGGCGACGGGGAGGCCCTGAACCATCTCGCCCGTGGAGCAGGGGCCCCGCACGCTGGCACCGCACCCGGCGTCCCAGATCGCACAGCGAAGTTACCCCGAACAGCCCAAGCCACTGCAACCTCACGAGCCGACGATCACACGATCGAGTTAAGGCCTCCCGCTCGCCGTCCTGCCCGCAGGCCAAGGACCTCTTCTTCAGCGAGCGCCCGGCCCGTGAGAGCGCGGCCGCGCTGAACGCCGCCCTCCAGGCCGCGTACTTCATCATCGGCGTCCGCGCCGCCGGTCTCGCCGCCGGCCCGATGACCGGCGTCGACTTCGAGGGCGTCCGCAAGGAGTTCCTCGACGGCGACCACACCCCGCTGATGGTCGTCAACATCGGCAAGCCGGGCGAGGACGCCTCCCACCCGCGCTCCCCGCGCCTCGCCTACGACGAGGTCGTCACCACGGTCTGAGCGACCCGGACACAGCAGAAGGGCCCCGGCTTCGGGGGCCCTTCTGCTGTGTCCGGGTGTTCCGGATGCCTCGCGCGTCGGGGGCGCTCACTCCGACTTGAGGGCCTTCACCATCTGCGTCAGCTGGGCGTGCGACCCCGCGCCCGCCACCACGGTCGTCGCGCCGTCGGCCTGGTGGACGAGCGCGTCGTATCGACCGCCGGTGTAGCGCGTCCAGGTCCGGCCGCCGATCTCCTCGGTGGTGTCCGTCTCCTCGCCGCCCTGGCTGGCCTTGTCGATGAACTCGGCGGCCGGCTCATGGGTCGACTGCTCGATCTGGACGTAGCCGTCGCCGGGGGTGTGGAAACCGAGGTGCCAGGCGTCGGAGTCCGCGCCGTCGTACCGGACGGAGGTGGCCTTCCAGGTGTCCGGCAGACCCGCCGGCGCCAGCACGGGGTAGGGCGCCGCACGCCGGGCCGTGAGCAGCTCGACGCGGTAGTCGACCCGCTTGACCTCCTGCGGAGAGTCGTCGTGCGGGATGAAGAGGTAGATGATCCCCGCCATGAGACCGATCAGGCCCAGGGAGAGAACCATGTCCCGGACCGTCTTCTGCTTGCCGCTCGAACCTGCCACGGACCTATCGTCGCAGGTGCCCTGGTCCGCTCATCCGTGGGGTCCCCTGCTCATTTTGTCTGCCTGACGATAGAGTCGACGCCATCACCCTCATCCGGCCGTCGTCGTATCAGAAAGGTGCGCTCCGATGACCGAGCATCATCATCTGCCCTCCGAGCTCGAAGTACCCTCCGAGGCCCCCGACCGCAACCTCGCCCTGGAACTCGTCCGGGTGACCGAAGCCGCGGCCATGGCCGCGGGCCGCTGGGTCGGACGCGGCGACAAGAACGGCGCCGACGGTGTCGCGGTGCGTGCCATGCGGACCCTCGTCTCCACCGTGTCGATGAACGGCGTGGTCGTCATCGGCGAGGGCGAGAAGGACGAGGCCCCGATGCTCTTCAACGGGGAGCGCGTCGGCGACGGGACCGGGCCCGAGTGCGACATCGCCGTCGACCCGATCGACGGCACCACCCTGGCCGCCAAGGGCATGCCGAACGCGATCTCCGTACTGGCGGCCGCGGACCGCGGGTCGATGTTCGACCCGTCCGCCGTGTTCTACATGGACAAGCTGGTCACCGGCCCCGATGCCGCGGACTTCGTCGACATCAACGCACCCGTCTCCGTGAACATCCGACGGGTCGCGAAGGCGAAGCGGTCCACCCCGGAGGACGTGACCGTCGTCATCCTCGACCGGCCCCGGCACGAGGGGATCATCAAGGAGATCCGGGAGGCGGGTGCGCGCATCAAGCTGATCTCCGACGGTGACGTGGCGGGCTCCATCTACGCGCTGCGCGAAGGCACCGGCGTCGACATGCTGCTGGGCATCGGCGGTACGCCGGAGGGGATCATCTCCGCCTGCGCCGTGAAGTGTCTCGGCGGCACCATCCAGGGCAAGCTGTGGCCCAAGGACGCGGAGGAGCGGCAGCGGGCGATCGACGCGGGGCACGATCTGGACCGGGTGCTGACCACCGACGACCTGGTGTCGGGCGAGAACGTGTTCTTCGTCGCGACCGGGATCACCGACGGCGAGTTGCTGCGGGGTGTGCGGTACCGGTCGGAGACCGCGACGACCGACTCGATCGTGATGCGGTCGAAGTCGGGGACGGTGCGGAGGATCGACTCCGAGCACCGGTTGAGCAAGCTTCGGGCCTACAGCGCGATTGACTTCGATCGTGCCAAGTAGCGCCTGACAGCTCGGGGGGCGTGGTGCGTTGGCGGCTGCGGGTGCTTCGTGGCTTGTCGCGCCCCGCGGCGGAGCCGCATATCGATACAGCCCCGCGCCCCTGGGGGCGTTCAGTTCCCCCTGATGGAGAAGTGAAGGGCGCCCCCGGTGCGGTGGGGGCGCCCTTCATATGTCCTGCGCGGCCGTCAGCCCGCCTGCGCTATGCGGGAGGCTCCTGCCGCCTTCTTCAGTTCCATGTCGCGGCGCCTGCGGCGGGCCAGGACCACGCGGCGTTCTGCCGCGGTGAGGCCGCCCCAGACTCCGTAGGGCTCGGGTTGCAGGAGTGCGTGTTCGCGGCACTCGACCATGACCGGGCAGCGGGCGCAGACCCGCTTCGCGGCCTCCTCGCGGGAGAGCCGGGCGGCGGTGGGTTCCTTCGAGGGGGCGAAGAACAGGCCGGCCTCGTCGCGCCGGCACACCGCCTCGGTGTGCCAAGGCGCGTCTTGGTCCCTGTCTCGCACTGGCACCCGCTGAGCCGGAACGGCAGCTACCTGCAGGGACGAATGCGGCGGTTGCAGCACGGTCTACTCCTGACGACGGCTTCGCGAGCGAGCGACGATGCAGCAAGGCCTACCCGCTGTGCGCGTGCCTATGCACTGAGTTCCGAACCGCTGGATTCCGGGTGGTCCCGTGCTGGGGTGTGAGTGGAACCGATCGTTTCGCACGCGGCCCGATTCACAACCGTCAACGATCCAGATGCTTGCGCAAACTCTTGTCGACCTTGTGCTGCACCCGATCGAGAATGTCCGCGACGAGCTTGCCCCGCCGGGGCCTCCCCTCGATGTTGCCGAGCACGGCCCACCCGTCGACGTAGACCACGGGCGCCTCGGGGTCGTCCGAATCCAGTGTGTGCACCTCGAAGTTGCCCAGGACTCCGCCGCCGGTGCCGCGCAGCGACACGTTCTCCGGGACGCGGACCTCGACGTTGCCGAACACAGAGATCGCCTTGATCACGACCTGCTGGTACTCGAACAGGGCCTCGCTGAGGTCTATCTCTACGCTGCCGAAGATCGCGTACGCATGGATACGGCGGCCCGCGCGCCAGCGGCCCTTGCGGACGGCGCTGCTGAACACCGCCACCACGTTCTCGTCGGGCTCGATCGGGATGGCGCCGACGGTGGGGCGGTTGGGGGCGGCGGCCGGCGTCGTGCGCCGCTGGTGGGCGGCGGGCAGGTCCTGGATGAAGGCGTCCAGTTCACCGACCGTCTTGGCGGCCAGCGCGCCCTCGACCCGCTCGGCGTGCTCCTCCGCGGTGAGACGGCCCTCGGCCAGGGCCTCGCGCAGGATGTCGGCGATGCGGTCGCGGTCGGCGTCGGAGGCGCGCAGGTCGGTGGTGGCAGCGGGCGAAGTCTGCTTCTCAAGGTCCACGGCAGCAGCGTACCCAAACGCGATAGATCGCGACTAGGCCTGTGGACAACCAACTGAGCCTTACCTCACAAGCTGCGGGCCCTGGGCAGGTTCTACGCTGGTGAGGCTCGCCAATGGAGGCGGGTCGCCGTCTGCCGAGTGAGGAATGGGCTGAGATGCCTGAGTTCGCGTACACCGATCTGCTCCCCATGGGAGAGGACACCACCCCCTACCGGCTGGTGACCTCCGAGGGTGTCTCCACCTTCGAGGCCGACGGGCGCACGTTCCTCAAGGTCGAGCCGGAGGCGCTGCGCAAGCTCGCCGAAGAGGCCATCCACGACATCCAGCACTACCTGCGCCCCGCGCACCTGGCGCAGCTGCGGCGCATCATCGACGACCCCGAGGCGTCGGGCAACGACAAGTTCGTCGCCCTCGACCTGCTGAAGAACGCGAACATCGCGGCGGCGGGTGTCCTTCCGATGTGCCAGGACACCGGTACGGCGATCGTCATGGGCAAGCGCGGGCAGAACGTCCTGACCGAGGGCGGTGACGAGTCGGCGCTGTCGAAGGGCATCTACGACGCGTACCTGAACCTCAACCTGCGCTACTCGCAGATGGCCCCGCTGACCATGTGGGACGAGAAGAACACCGGCTCCAACCTCCCCGCGCAGATCGAGCTGTACGCGACCGACGGCGGCGCCTACAAGTTCCTCTTCATGGCCAAGGGCGGTGGCTCGGCCAACAAGTCCTTCCTCTACCAGGAGACGAAGGCCGTCCTGAACGAGGCCTCCATGATGAAGTTCCTGGAGGAGAAGATCCGTTCGCTGGGTACGGCCGCCTGCCCGCCGTACCACCTGGCGATCGTGGTCGGCGGTACGTCGGCCGAGTACGCGCTGAAGACCGCGAAGTACGCCTCCGCGCACTACCTCGACGAGATCCCGGCCGAGGGCTCGGAGCTGGGGCACGGCTTCCGGGACAAGGAGCTGGAGGAGAAGGTCTTCGAGCTGACGCAGAAGATCGGCATCGGCGCGCAGTTCGGTGGCAAGTACTTCTGCCACGACGTGCGCGTGGTGCGCCTTCCGCGGCACGGTGCGTCCTGCCCTGTCGCGATCGCCGTGTCCTGCTCCGCGGACCGGCAGGCCGTCGCGAAGATCACCGCCGAGGGTGTGTTCCTGGAGCAGCTCGAGACGGACCCGGCGCGGTTCCTGCCGGAGACGACCGACGAGCACCTCGACGAGGCCTCCGACGTCGTGAAGATCGACCTCAACCAGCCGATGGACACGATCCTCGCCGAGCTGACGAAGTACCCGGTGAAGACCCGGCTGTCGCTCTCCGGTCCCCTGGTCGTGGCCCGTGACATCGCGCACGCCAAGATCAAGGAACGCCTCGACGCGGGCGAGGAGATGCCGCAGTACCTGAAGGACCACCCGGTGTACTACGCCGGTCCGGCCAAGACCCCCGAGGGCTACGCGTCCGGCTCCTTCGGTCCGACGACGGCCGGCCGTATGGACTCCTACGTCGAGCAGTTCCAGGCGGCGGGCGGCTCCAAGGTGATGCTGGCGAAGGGCAACCGTTCCGCCCAGGTCACCAAGGCGTGCGACGCCTACGGCGGCTTCTACCTCGGCTCCATCGGCGGGCCGGCCGCCCGTCTCGCCCAGGACTGCATCAAGAAGGTCGAGGTCGTCGAGTACGAGGAGCTCGGCATGGAGGCGGTCTGGAAGATCGAGGTCGAGGACTTCCCGGCGTTCATCGTGGTGGACGACAAGGGCAACGACTTCTTCAACAACCCGACGCCTGCCCCGACGTTCACGTCGATCCCGGTCCGCGGGCCCGGGCTGGCGTAGCCCCCTCGGGGCGACCGGACTGTCTTTCGCCCCCGCCGCCCCTACCCGTCCCATCCCCAGGGGCTGCCGCCCCTTCGACCCCGCTCCCAGGGGGCTCCGCCCCCTGGACCCCCATCGGCCCGAAGGGCCTCGCCCTCAAACGCCGGACGGGCTGAAGGCACCGGTGGGTGGGGGTGGGACGGCGAACATGTCTCCGTTCGGCTCAAGTCCCGGAACATCGTGGCGTCCTCGATCGCTGTACCCGGTATGAGCGACTACCGCATCGAGCACGACTCCATGGGCGAAGTACGCGTTCCGGCCGAGGCCAAGTGGCGGGCGCAGACGCAGCGGGCCGTGGAGAACTTTCCCATCTCGGGGCAGCGGATCGAGCGTGCCCACATCGAGGCGCTCGCACGGATCAAGGGTGCCGCGGCGAAGGTCAACGCCGAGCTGGGGGTGCTCGACAAGGACATCGCCGAGGCCGTGCAGGACGCGGCCGGTGAGGTCGCCGAGGGGCGGTGGGACGAGCACTTCCCGATCGACGTGTTCCAGACGGGGTCCGGGACCTCGTCCAACATGAACACCAACGAGGTCATCGCCACGCTGGCGACCGAGCGGCTCGGCCGGGACGTGCATCCCAACGATCACGTCAACGCCTCGCAGTCCTCCAACGACGTCTTCCCGTCCTCCATCCACATCGCCGCCACTGCCGCCGTCACCCGGGATCTCATTCCGGCGCTGGAGCACCTCGCGGCCTCCCTGGAGGCCAAGTCCGAGGAGTTCGCCGACGTCGTGAAGTCCGGGCGTACCCATCTCATGGACGCCACACCCGTCACCCTGGGGCAGGAGTTCGGCGGGTACGCGGCCCAGGTGCGGTACGGCGTCGAGCGGCTGAACGCCTCCCTCCCCCGCCTCGCCGAGCTCCCGCTGGGCGGTACCGCCGTCGGCACCGGCATCAACACCCCGCCGGGCTTCTCCGCCGCCGTCATCGACGAGGTGGCCCGCGTCACCGGGCTGCCGCTGACGGAGGCGCGCGACCACTTCGAGGCGCAGGGGGCCCGCGACGGGATCGTGGAGACGAGCGGGCAGCTGCGGACCATCGCGGTCGGGCTCACCAAGATCGCCAACGATCTGCGGTGGATGGCCTCGGGGCCGCGCACCGGGCTCGCCGAGATCTCCCTTCCCGATCTTCAGCCCGGGTCCTCGATCATGCCCGGCAAGGTCAACCCGGTCATTCCCGAGGCCGTGCTCATGGTCGCGGCCCAGGTCGTCGGCAACGACGCCACCGTCGCCACCGCCGGGGCCGCCGGCAACTTCGAGCTCAACGTCATGCTGCCGGTCATCGCCAAGAACGTACTGGAGTCCGTCCGGCTGCTCGCCAACGTCTCCCGGCTCCTCGCCGACCGGACCGTCGACGGGATCGTCGCGCACCGCGAACGCGCCCGCGAGTACGCCGAGTCGTCACCTTCCGTGGTCACACCGCTGAACAAGTACATCGGGTACGAGGAGGCCGCCAAGGTCGCCAAGAAGGCGCTCGCGGAGCGCAAGACCATTCGTCAGGTCGTCGTGGAGGGCGGGTACATCGAGCGGGGCGACCTCACCGTCGAACAGCTCGACGAAGCGCTGGATGTCCTGCGTATGACGCGTCCGTAACCATTGTCGTCCCGGACGCGAACCGTGACGCGCACCGCAGCGTCGTATGGCCATGGCACCTAATATCTGTTCATGGCAGACGGTGGAGCGGTGAGAGCGGCGGAAGCGGGTAGAACGACGTCCTTCTGGGAGCCCGGGAGTCAGATCCTGTGGCGGTACCGGGAGAACGGCGCCGCGCGTTTTCACATCGCACGCCCTGTCACCGTCGTCCGGGACGACCACGATCTGCTGGCCGTGTGGATGGCCCCCGGCACCGAGTGTGTGAAGCCCGTCCTCGCCGACGGCACCTCGGTGCACGCGGAGCCGCTGGAGACCCGGTACACCAAGCCACGGACCGTGCAGCGGGACCGCTGGTTCGGCACCGGTGTGCTGAAGCTGGCGCGGCCGGGCGAACCGTGGTCGGTGTGGCTGTTCTGGGAGTCGGGCTGGCTGTTCAAGAACTGGTACGTGAACCTGGAGGAACCGCTGGCCCGTTGGGACGGCGGGGTCGACTCCGAGGACCACTTCCTGGACATCTCCGTGCACCCGGACCGCAGTTGGCACTGGCGCGACGAGGACGAGTTCACGCAGGCCCAGCGGGACGGGCTGATGGACTCGGCGCAGGCGGAACAGGTGCGTCGGGCCGGGCGTTCGGCGGTGGAGGTGATCCGCTCCTGGGGCACCCCGTACTCGGACGGCTGGCAGCACTGGCGCCCGGATCCGTCCTGGTCGGTACCGTTGCTGCCGGAAGACTGGGACCGCACGCCCGCGCACATGTCCTCATGAGACCCTTGATGCGCCCCCGGGCAACAAACGTAGGATCGTCCTCCGCAAGAGCGCGCGGCGGCAACTACCGGAGCGTGCATCGAGCTTGAGCATTCGTCACCGAGGGGCGGCAGGACGTGAGCGAGGGGTACGAGGGCAACACCGGTACGGAGGCAAGACGCTCCGCCGGTGGCACAGGAACATCCTCTGACCACGCGGGAATTCCGTTCCTGGGGCACGTATACCGGGTATCGGCATTTCGGCGGGACGAACTGAGCGCGAGGCGCGCAGCCACCGACGGACGGATTCGACACGCGTGACGGAGCAGCCCACCTCCTTCGAGCGCCCCCAGCCGGGCGCCGACCCCGCGGACCCTCGCGGGGCGCTCCTGCGTGCCTCCACGCCCCCGCACAGCGCCTTACCGGCACAGGCCCGGGCCGGCGAGACGCCGCCCCCGGGGTCCGACTTCACGACACCGGTGTCCGGCGGCGACCCCGAGCACTCCCAGCCCACCGTGGCCGCCGAGCCGGACACCCACCGTCCGCGACCGGTGCCCGAGGCCGTCCCCGCCCCGTCGGAGGCCGTGTCCGACGGCCCTGAGCGGCGGAGCGGACAGAGTCAGGCGCTCGGCCGGCCCACGCCGATGCGCCGGGACGGCGACCGGCTGCGGTTCGTGGGCGCCGCGACCCGGCGGATCGCCCGTGGCATCGACCTCGACGAGATCGTGATGGGGCTGTGCCGGGCGACCGTGCCGACCTTCTCGGACGCGATCCTGGTCTATCTGCGCGACCCGCTGCCGGTCGGCGACGAGCGGCCCACCGGCCCGCTGGTGCTGCGGCTGCGCCGTACCGACCGGATACCGGAGGAGCGGGACACCGAGGGCGGTTTCGCCGTGCCCGCGCCCCAGCCGGAGCCAACCGAGCTGACCGAGCTGTCGGCCGTCACCGCCGAGCTGTGCGAGGTGCGCACCGGCGGCGCGCTGGCCGAGGTGCTGCGGGGCGTACGCCCCGTCTTCACGGACTCTCCGGCGGCCCGCGCCGCGCTGCCGGAACTCCTCGGCGAGGGCAGCGAGTTGATCGTCCCCGGCGGCCGGCGCGCCATCCTGGCCCCGCTGCGCGGTCGGCGCCGGGTCATCGGCGCCGCACTGTTCCTGCGCCGCCCGGAGCGCATCGCCTTCGAGCCGGACGACCTCCTGGTCGCCGCCCA
Organism: Streptomyces sp. NBC_00019; assembly: GCF_045041015.1. Lineage (NCBI taxonomy): Bacteria > Bacillati > Actinomycetota > Actinomycetes > Kitasatosporales > Streptomycetaceae > Streptomyces > Streptomyces sp. NBC_00019. Next base: position 6,752,058 of record NZ_CP108302.1, on the reverse strand, counting down.
GCTCGCCACGCACAGCGCGCTCGGCATCGACAAGGCCGTGCTGTACGGCCGTGAGGCGTACATCGCCGACGAACTCCAGCGCACCATGCTGCCGGAGACGCTCCCGCGGCCGACAGGTGTCCGGCTGGCCTCGCGCTATCTGCCGGCCGCCGAGACCGCGCGGGTCGGCGGCGACTGGTACGACGCGATCCCCCTGCCGGGGAGCCGGGTCGCGCTGGTCGTCGGCGACGTCATGGGGCACTCCATGACGTCGGCCGCGATCATGGGCCAGCTGCGCACGACGGCCCAGACGCTCGCGGGTCTCGACCTGCCGCCGCAGGAAGTACTGCACCACCTCGACGAACAGGCCCAGCGGCTCGGCACGGACCGCATGGCGACCTGCCTCTACGCCGTCTACGACCCGGTCTCGCATCGCATCACCATCGCCAACGCCGGCCATCCGCCGCCCGTCCTGCTCCACCTGGGCGGCCGGGCGGAGGTGCTGCGGGTGCCGCCGGGCGCGCCGATCGGTGTCGGCGGCGTCGACTTCGAGGCCGTGGAGCTGGACGCCCCGGCCGGGGCGACCCTGCTCCTGTACACCGACGGGCTGGTCGAGTCGCGCCTTCGGGACGTGTGGAGCGGCATAGAGCAACTGCGCGAGAAGCTCGCCGCGACCGCGCAGTTGACCGGGCCGGATCATCCGCCGCCGCTGGAGGCGCTGTGCGACGAGGTGCTCGACATGCTCGGACCGGGCGACCGGGACGACGACATCGCGCTGCTCGCCGCCCGCTTCGAGGGGATCGCGCCGAGTGATGTGGCGTACTGGTTCCTGGAGCCGGAGGACGCGGCACCGGGGCGTGCCCGGCGGCTGGCCCGACGCGCCTTGTCCCGCTGGGGACTCGAGGACATGTCCGACTCGGTGGAGCTGCTGGTCAGCGAGGTCGTGACCAACGCCGTGCGGTACGCCTCGCGGCCGGTGACGTTGCGGTTGCTGCGGACCGATGTGCTGCGCTGCGAAGTCGGCGACGACGTGCCTCAGTTGCCGCGGCTGCGGCAGGCCCGGGCCACCGATGAGGGCGGGCGGGGGCTGTACCTCGTCAACAAGCTGGCACGCCGGTGGGGAGCGACCCGGCTGAGCACCGGCAAGGTGGTCTGGTTCGAGTTGAACCGAAGCTGAGAAGACGAAGGGCGCCCGGCGGATGCCGGGCGCCCTTCGTTCTGCCCTACTGATCGTCCCCCGGGTCCACCGGATCCTCCGGAATGCCATCCGTCGGTGGCTTCGTCGTCGGCGTCTGCGTGGGCGTCTGCGTCGGAGTCTGGGTCGGGGTCTGCGTGGGTGTCTGCGTCGGAGTCTGGGTGGGCGTCTGCGTGGGTGTCTGCGTCGGAGTCTGGGTGGGCGTCTGGGTCGGGGTCTGCGTGGGCGTCTGCGTCGGCGTCCACGTCGGCTCGACCGCCGCGCCCTGGTCGGTGTCCAGGTCGAACTCGGCGGACGTGGACGTCACACCGAACATGTACGCCGACCAGATCTGCGCCGGGAAGCCACCGCCGTTGACGCGGTCGAAACCGCCGGCGTTGTACATCTTGGCCTGGGCCTTGGTCTTGTAGTCCTCGCCGAACAGACCCACCGAGGTGACCAGGTCCGGGGTGTAGCCGGTGAACCAGGCCGACTTGTTGTCGTCGGACGTACCCGTCTTGCCCGCGACCTCCTGGCCGTCGCGCTTGGGATTCTCCCGGACGGACGTCTGGGCCGTACCGTCGTCGACCACACCGGTCAGCACCGAGGTCACCGTGTCGGCGGTCTCGCGGCTGATGACCTGCTCGCCGATCGGGTCGGGCATCTCGACCTCGCTGCCGTTGCGCTCGGCCGACTTGATGATGGTCGGGGTGACCTTCTTGCCGTGGTTGTCGAGGGTGGCGTAGACCCCGGCCATCTGGATCGGGCTCGCGCCCATCGTGCCCAGGGTGTAGGCAGGCAGCGCCTTCAGGTCACCGGTGTCCATGCCGAGGTCGGCGGCGGTCTTGAGGACCTTGTCCATGCCGACGTCGACGCCCAGCTGCGCGAAGACGGAGTTGATCGACTTGTTCATCGCCGTCTGGACGGTGACGTCGCCGTAGTCCCGGTCGTCCTCGTTCTCCGGGGCGAAGGCGATGTCGCTGCCCTCGACGGGACGCTTGCTGGTGCCGTCGTAGACCGTGCTCGCGGTGATCTTCTTGTCGTCCTGGGTCACCGCGCCGTCCTCCAGGGCGGCGGCCAGAATGACCGGCTTGAACGTCGACGCGGGCTGGTAGTCGGTGCGGTTGGCGTTGCTGAAGAAGTGCGTGGTGTAGTCCTCGCCGCCGTACAGGGCGACGATCTTCCCGGTCTTCGGGTCGACGGAGGCGGCGCCGGCCTGGATGTTCTTGTCGACCTTGCGCTTGTCCGGGTCCAGCTTGTCGGTCAGCTGGGCCTTGACGGCCTTCTCCAGCTGCGCCTGCTTCTTCTTGTCGATGTTCAGGGTGATGGTCCAGCCGCCCCGGTCGTACTGGGCCTCCGCCTCGTCCTGGGTGAGGCCGTCCTGGGTCATCAGCTGCTTGACGAGCTGCTGCTTGGCGAGCTTGACGAAGTAGCCCTTCTGCCCCTTGAGCCCGGACTCGGCCTTGGGCTCCTTGGGGGTCGGGAACTTCATCTCCGCGCGCTTCGAGGCGTCCAGCCAGTTTTCCTCGACCATGTTGTCCAGGACGTAGTTCCAGCGCTGCTTGACCAGCTTCTTGCTGTAGTCCGAGGCGGTGGCCCAGTCGTACTGGCTCGGCGCCTGCAGCAGCGCGGCGAGGTAGGCGCCCTGCTGGACGCTCAGGTCCTCGGCGTCGACGCGGTAGTAGGCCTGCGCGGCGGCCTGGATGCCGTAGGCGGTACGGCCGTAGTAGCTGGTGTTGATGTAGCCCGCGAGGATCTCGTCCTTGGACTGCTGGCGGTCCACCTTGAGGGAGATCACCAGCTCCCTGAGCTTGCGGGTGACCGTCTGGTCCTGGGTGAGGTAGTAGTTCTTGACGTACTGCTGGGTGATCGTCGAACCACCCTGCTTGCCCTTGCCGGACAGCGTGTTGAGCAGACCGCGGGCGGTGCCCTTCAGGTCGACGCCGGAGTCCTGGTAGAAGGACTTGTTCTCGGCGGCGACGAAGGTGAGCTGGACCTCTTTGGGGATCTTGGCGAGGTCCACGGTCTCGCGGTTCACCTTGCCGTCCCGGACCAGGACGTCGCCATTGCTGTACTTGATGGTGTTGCTCTGGAGCTCGGCCTGCGCGTTGCCCTCGGGGACCTGCACCATCATGTACAGGACGATGAAGGCGCCGATGCCGAGCAGGCAGAAGCCGAGGAACGTGCCGAGGATCTTCTTCCAGGTGAAGAGCCGGCGTATGACGCTCTTCTCGCTGCCGCCGCTCGCCATCCTGGACGAACGGCCCTTGGGCGCGGCGCGGCGACCGCCGCGCTGCCGCGCTCGTCTTTCTTCCGCTCGTCCCATGGGTCCGTTCCGCTCCGCTTCGCTCGTGTGTGCGCATGCGTCACACAGGTTCGCCGCTCAGGTCAGCTCAGAAAGCTAACACCGGGAGATGTGACAAAGGGCGCCCGATCCGGTCTTTTGCGGACGTGACAATCAGCACCCGTTCCTTACGGAACTGACGAGCGAGTGGTGTGAAGGGTTGCCTTGGAGGGTAAAAGTGATATCACTTAGCTAGAACTGAGCTAGCCGTACGAGAACATTCGAGAACCGGGGGACCACCCATGACCACCCGCGACGAGACCACCGTCGACGTACCCGCCATGCCCGCCCCACGCGTGCGGGAGTTCACCGCCCACAGCATCGGCGGCGGACTCGCCCTGCTCCTCGGGCTGCTGGGACTGTTCGCGGGCGCCGGAATGATTGCGGGCGCTACGGCGGTCTCGGCGACCGGCGGGAAGGCCGCGCTGATCGTCGGCGGGATCCTGGTCGGACTCGCCGCGTTTCTCGCCATGTGCGGGCTGAACACGGTGGCGCCGGGCGAGGCGCGGGTCGTGCAGCTCTTCGGGCGCTACCGGGGGACGATCCGGCAGGACGGGCTGCGCTGGGTGAACCCCTTCACCTCGCGCACCAAGATCTCGACGCGGGTGCGCAACCACGAGACGGCCGTCCTGAAGGTCAACGACGCCTACGGCAACCCGATCGAGCTCGCCGCGGTCGTGGTGTGGCGGATCGAGGACACCGCGCAGGCCACCTTCGAGGTGGACGACTACATCGAGTTCGTCTCCACCCAGACCGAGGCGGCCGTCCGGCACATCGCCATCGAGTACCCCTACGACGCTCACGAGGAGAGCGGTCTCTCCCTGCGTGGCAACGCCGAGGAGATCACCGAGAAGCTCGCCCTCGAACTCCACGCGCGCGTGGAGGCGGCCGGCGTCGAGATCATCGAGTCCCGCTTCACCCACCTCGCATACGCTCCCGAGATCGCCTCGGCGATGCTCCAGCGGCAGCAGGCCGGGGCGATCGTCGCGGCGCGGCGGCAGATCGTGGACGGGGCGGTCGGGATGGTCGAGGCGGCGCTCGCCCGGATCAGCGAGCAGGACATCGTGGAGCTGGACGACGAACGCAAGGCGGCGATGGTGTCGAACCTGATGGTGGTGTTGTGCGGGGACCGTGCGGCACAGCCCGTCCTGAACACGGGGACCCTCTACCAGTGACGGAGGAGTCCGCGCCGAAGCGGCGGCCGCAGCAGCGCAAGCAGGTGCTGCTGCGGCTGGACCCGTCCGTGTACGAGGCGCTGGCCCGGTGGGCCGGGGACGAGTTGCGGTCGGCGAACGCACAGATCGAGTTCCTGTTGCGGAAGGCCCTGGCGGACGCGGGGCGGCTACCGGGCGAGGCCGGGCCCATCCCGCGCCGGGGGCGGCCACCGGTGGATCCGGAGGCCTGAGATCCGTGTAGCAGAACCGTGACAATCGGCCCCCACCTGCGATTCAGCACCCACCCACGCCACCTACACACTCGGCGTATACATGCCGTGTATACGCCGCGTGTACAGTCCTCCGCATGTCCATCGGTCACACCCTCTTGGGACTCCTGGAGTCCGGACCCCGCCACGGCTACGACCTGAAGCGGGCCTTCGACGAGAAGTTCGGTCACGACCGGCCCCTGCACTACGGCCAGGTCTACTCGACGATGTCGCGCCTGCTGAAGAACGGGCTCGTCGAGGTCGACGGCATCGAGGCCGGCGGCGGGCCCGAGCGCAAGCGGTACGCGATCACCGAGGCCGGCATCACCGACGTACAGCGATGGCTGGCCACGCCGGAGAAGCCCGAGCCGTATCTGCAGTCGACGCTGTACACGAAGGTCGTCCTGGCGCTGCTCACGCACCGCGACGCCGCCGACATCCTCGACACACAGCGCTCGGAGCATCTGCGCATGATGCGGATCCTCACCGACCGGAAGCGGAAGGGGGACCTCGCCGATCAGCTCATCTGCGACCACGCCCTGTTCCATCTCGAAGCAGATCTGCGCTGGCTGGAACTGACCGCCGCGCGTCTCGACAAGCTCGCACAGGTGGTGGCCGAATGACTCCCGCTGGTTCCCTGCTCGTGGCCGACGACCTGCGCAAGGCGTACGGCCCGACCCTGGCGCTCGACGGCGCCCAGTTCTCCATCCACCCGGGCGAGGTCGTCGCCGTGATGGGCCCCTCCGGGTCCGGCAAGTCCACGCTGCTGCACTGTCTCGCCGGGATCGTGACGCCCGACTCGGGCTCGATCATGTACGGCGGGCGCGAGATGGCGACGATGAACGACGCCCAGCGCAGCGAGCTGCGGCGCTCCCAGTTCGGGTTCGTCTTCCAGTTCGGCCAGCTCGTCCCCGAGCTGACCTGCGTGGAGAACGTCGCCCTGCCGCTGCGGCTCAACGGCACCTCCCGCAAGGAGGCCGAGCGGACCGCCCTGACGTGGATGGAGCGGCTGGAGGTCGACGACCTGAAGAAGAAGCGGCCGGGTGAGGTCTCCGGCGGGCAGGGGCAACGTGTCGCCGTGGCACGGTCGTTGGTGACCAGCCCGCGCGTGCTGTTCGCCGACGAGCCCACCGGCGCGCTCGACTCGCTCAACGGCGAGCGCGTGATGGAGCTGCTCACCGAGGCCGCGCGGTCCACCAATGCGGCCGTCGTACTGGTCACGCACGAGGCGCGGGTGGCGGCCTACTCCGACCGCGAGATCGTCGTACGGGACGGGAAGTCCCGGGACATGGAGCGAGTCGTATGAAGCAGTGGACGCGGGACCTGGGGATGGGGGTCAGATTCGCGTTCGCGGGGGGACGCGAAGGCTGGATCCGGGTGCTGCTGACGGCGGTCGGGGTGGGGCTCGGGGTGGCGCTGCTGCTGCTGACCACCGCGATCCCGAGCGCGATGTCGGCGCGGGACGACCGGGAGGCCGCGCGGACCGACATGTCGTTCAGCGGGACCAGGATCAAGAAGGCCGACGACACCCTGATCGTCGGATACATCACCACGACCTATCACGACAAGAGCGTGCGGGGCCGGGAGTTGGAGCCCGAGGGGCCCAAGTCGCCGCTGCCGCCGGGGCTCTCCGCCTTCCCCGCGGCGGGCGAGATGGTGGTCTCCCCCGCGCTGAAGAAGCTCCTGGAGTCCGGCGACGGGAAGGTGCTGCGGGAGCGGCTGCCGGACCGGATCGTCGGGACCATCGGGGAGAGCGGTCTGATCGGCTCGGCCGAACTCGCCTTCTACCGCGGCGCCGAGGGACTCGCACCCAAGATCGATGGCGGCGTCGTGGACCGCATCGAGCGGTTCGGGGCCCCGCAGCAGTCCAAGGAACCGCTGGATCCCGTACTGCTCCTGCTGATCCTCGTCGTCTTCGCGGTACTGCTGACGCCCGTCGCCGTCTTCATCGCGGCGGCCGTGCGGTTCGGCGGCGAGCGGCGCGACCGGCGGCTCGCGGCCCTGAGGCTGGTGGGCTCCGACGCGCGGATGACCCGGCGGGTCGCGGCGGGCGAGGCGATGGCCGGAGCCATGGTGGGCCTGGTCCTGGGCGCCGGCTTCTTCATGATCGGGCGTCAGATCGCGGGCTCCGTGGAGCTCTTCGACTACAGCTTCTTCCCGAGCTATCTCAACCCCTCGCCCCTGCTGGCCCTGCTGGTCGCCGTCGCGGTGCCCGCGGCCGCCGTGCTGGTCACCCAGCTGGCGCTGCGCGGTGTCGTCATCGAGCCGCTGGGCGTGGTGCGTACGACGAAGCCCTCGCGGCGCCGGCTGTGGTGGCGGCTGCTGCTGCCGCTCGGCGGGCTCGCGATGCTCTACCCGATGATCGGCCAGGGACGCGACGGCGGGAACTTCAACCAGTACCTCACCATCGGTGGCGTCATGCTGCTGCTGGTCGGCGTGACCGCGCTGCTGCCCTGGGCTGTCGAAGCGGTCGTCTCCCGGCTCGGAGTGGGCCCGGTGGCCTGGCAACTGGCGGTCCGCAGACTCCAGTTGAGCAGCGGCACAGCGGCCCGCATGGTCAACGGCATCGCGGTGGCGGTGGCCGGCGCGATCGCCCTGCAGATGCTGTTCGCCGGAGTCGACGGCCAGTACACGGAGCGCAAGGACGAGAACGTCACCGGCGCGCAGATCGCCGTACAACTGTCCACGGGGAGTCCGGTCGCCGAGGCCAAGGAGAAGCTCGCGGCGACCCGGGGCGTCACGCGCGTCTACCACCTGTCCGACGGATACCTCGGAAGCAGCCGCGTCGACCCCCAGAACTTCGCCCCCGTGTCCGTCGGCACCTGTGCGGCCCTGCGCGAGGTCGCGAAGCTCCCTTCCTGCCGTGACGGCGACGTGTTCGTCCTGCGGGTCGGCGACTACGCCTACGACACGGACAAGATGGTCAAGAGCGGCAACAAGCTCTGGTTCGACGACTCCGACGACAGCGCGACGACGAAGTCGGTCGCCTGGACCGTCCCGAAGGACTTCAAGGTCGTCCAGGGCACCGAGGACTCGGCCCGCGTCGGGCGCGCGGGCGTGCTGCTGACACCGGCGGCGCTGCCCTCGGGAGCCGCCCCACTGCTCACCCCCGAGGTGTATCTGGGGCTCGACAACGCGGTGCCGGACGCCATCGAGTACGTCCGCAACACGACGGCGGCCATCGACCCGTACCAGGAGCCCATCCAGTTCACGTCCTCCGTGCGCGACGAGAACTACGCCTCGATCCGCGGTGGCCTGTTCGTCGGCGCCACCTGCGTCCTGATGCTGATCGGCGCGAGTCTGCTGGTCTCCCAGCTGGAGCAGCTCCGTGAACGCAAGAAGCTGCTGTCCGCCCTGATCGCCTTCGGCACCAAGCGCTCCACGCTGAGCCTGTCGGTGCTGTGGCAGACGGCGATCCCGGTCGGCCTCGGGCTGGTGCTGGCCTCGACGGTGGGGCTGACGCTCGGCGCGGTCCTGCTGAAGATGACGAACACCCCGGTGTCCGTGGACTGGGCGGGCGTGCTGTCGATGACGGGCGCGGGCGCCGCGGTCGTCCTGGTGGTGACGCTGCTCAGCCTGCCGCCGCTGCTGCGGCTGATGCGGCCGGACGGGCTGCGCACGGAGTAGTCGGTACGACGGTGGGGCCCCTCCGGTTCGGGAGGGGCCCTTTCCGTGTGCTCAGAGGCTGTACTCCCGTACCACCCGCCGCACTTGGGCGAAGAGCATGCCCACGTTCACCGACTTCCGGCAGACCACCACGGCCACCACGTCCTGCTGTTCGTTCAGCCGGATGAACAGGTGGGTGAGGTTCTCGCTGTTGACCAGGATCTCCTGGAAGAAGTGGTTGTCACCGCCCATCCCGCGGCGTTCCTTGAAGACGTCCTCGATCATCACGACCGTGCGGCCCTGGAACAGGTCGAGAGTCGCACCCGCCAGCAGGTCCAGGACCTCCGGCGGATGGTTCTCGACGGTCTCGTACGAAAGGAGCATGCCGGTGGACATGTCGACCACGCCCGAGGCCACACAGTCGGGCGCATCGGTACGCAGTGACTTGACCAGGCCCATCACCTGATCGGAGAAACCGGGGGTCATACGCTTCGTCGCCACCCTTCAGACTCCTTCCGCTGCCTTGTGCGTGAGGATCGAGCCGATACGGTCGAGAGCGGGCTGGGTCGCCCGGTGCAGTCGGTCCACGTCCATGCCCTCGTCGCCGATGACGACCATCAGGGCGGTGTCGCCGACCGCGTAGAACGCCGCGCAGCCGTGACTGCCGTACGTCACGGTCTGGCGCAGGGTGCCCCGGGCGGTCGCCTGGGCGGTGCGGCGGGCGAGACCGAGGCCGGCCGCGGCGAGGGCGGCGAGGCCCTCCGGATCGATGGAGTCGGCGGTGTCCGCCGCGATGAGCAGTCCGTCGGCGGCGGCGACCGCCGTATCGGTGATGCCGGTCACCTGTTCGCGCAGTCCACGCATTTCCAGCGCCAGTGCTTCGTGATCCATGTATTCAACTCCCCTATTTCTGTTCGGATCTGTTCGGCTTCTTCATTCGAGGGCTCTTTTTGGGGCTCATTTGGGGGATCATTTGGGGGCTCCGTTTCGCAGCCGGAAGAATCCGCCGGGTTTACGGCGGGGCAGGGTGCCGGGGACAAGCGGCGGGGCGGTGGGAGGCGACGGGTCGCGCTGCCGCACCCCCTCGTCGGGGATGGGGAGGACCGGGATCGGGGTGGGTGCCGCGGCGCACTCCAGGAGCCCCTCGCCGAGCATCCGGGCCATCTCGACGGTGACGGTGTAGACGCCACGCCCGGTGCGGAAGGCCAGGTCACGGGCGGTGCTGCGGCCGTCGACGTGGGTGAGCAGCTCGCGTTGGAGCGCGGTGAGAGGGCCGGCGTCCATGTCCGGGACCGGATGCGGACGCTCACGGTCGGGGTGCACGGGGTGCGGCAGCGCGGCCAGGGCGGTGAGCCTGCGGGTGCCCTCCTGGAGCAGCCGCTTCGATGCCTCACCGACGGCGACCGTGGCGAACGGCTCGGTCTCGGCGACACGTTCACAGCCGTGCACCCGGCCGGCGAGGACGGCGAAGACCGCGTCGTGCAGCGCCATCACACACACGACCCTGAGCTGGGCGGCCCCGGCATAGCCGCGCGCGATCAGTCCGGCCGCCGGCCAGCGCGCCCCGCCCGACTCCCGTACCAGCGCGGCCCATTCCTCCCCGCTGACCCGGCCCGAACGCAGCAGCAGCGCCTCGGGTCCGGGGGCGCCGGGACTCTGCGCGCCCACGACGAGCCCGTTGCGCAGATGGAGGGTGCCGCCGGGCGCTCCGGCCACTCTCAGCTCCCCGGTGAACTCCTCGCGCCCGCACAGCGTCAGGGCGTGTGCCAGCAGGTCGTGACCGACCTGATCGAGGTCGAGGGGGTCGCGAAGGCCCGACATCACTCCCCCTGGCATTTCGCACATACGCCTGGCGCGTAGCACTCAGGGGGGTATGTGTATCAGCCGCGAGGCATATTTCGGCCGGGTTATTCCGAGCTGCTCCCAGCTGACGGAAATTGAAGCGTAGAGCCGTTCAATTCGCTTTGTTCGGCGCTCATTTGAACGATTCTCAGGCGACTGTCTCCGAACTGCCGACGAGCCTGACGGGCAGCGGCCGCAGCGCCTCCCGCAGTGCGGTGGCCAGTTCGCCGTACTCGGCACCGCGCGCCGCTCCCGTCCGCATGGCGAGGGCGATGCGGCGGGACGGGGCGGGCTCGGCAAAGTTTCCGGTGAGGAGGTGGGTGCTGCGGGACGTCTCGACCTTGACGGTGGTCCGCGGCAGCAGCGTCACCCCGAGTCCGCCGGCGACGAGTTGGACGAGCGTGGACAGTCCGGCGGCCGTGGTGGTGACGGGGGCGTCGGCCCGCCCGGCCTCCCGGCAGATGTCGAGGGCCTGGTCGCGCAGGCAGTGCCCCTCGTCCAGGAGCAGCAGGTTGAGTTCCTCGAGCACCTCGCGGGTGATGCCCTCGCGGCCGTCGAGCGGGTGGCCGAGGGGGGTGACGAGCACGAAGTCCTCGTCGAAGAGCGCGAGTTCGACGACGCCGGGCACCCCGAGCGGTACGGCGAGCAGCAGCAGGTCCAGGCGGCCGGTGGTGAGGCCGTCGATGAGGTTGGCGGTCTGCTCCTCGTGGACCTGGAGGTCGAGGTGCGGGTAGCGGTCGTGGACCAGGTTGAGGACGGTGGGCAGGAGGTACGGCGCGAGTGCCTCGACTCCCACGAGCAGGTACTCCGCAAGGCGGGCGTCGACCGCGAGGTCATCCAGGAGTCCTTCAAGATCGCCTCGATCGTCCAGGCGATCGGCGTGACGCTGGACGCGGAAGCGATCCTCGCCGACTAGTCCGCCCCATGCTCCGGGCCTCGCTCACCCCTGGTGGGCGGGGCCCTCCTTGGTGCCGGGGGCGTCCGTCGGAGGGGATGCGGGGGCGACGTCCATCGCCGTGGCGCCCCGTGGCCGGGGCGACTGCTTCAGGGCCTGTTCCCGGGAGTACGACCGCAGATAGCCGACCACCGTGTTCGTGACCGCGACCAACGGCACCGCGACCACCGCACCGCCGATCCCGGCGACCATGCCGCCCGCGGCGACGGACAGGACCACCGCCAGCGGGTGGACCCGGACCGCGCGGCCCAGGATGAACGGCTGCAGGATGTGCCCCTCGATCTGCTGCACCGCCAGCACGACCGCCAGGGACATGACCGCCGTGAACACGCCCTGTGTCACCAGCGCGACCACCACCGCCAGGGCGCCCGAGACGACCGCGCCCACCAGCGGGATGAACGCGAACAGGAAGATGAAGACCGCCAGCGGAACGGCCATCGGGACACCCAGGAAGTAGATGCCGAGGCCGATGAAGATGGCGTCGATCAGAGCCACTATCACCGTGCCGCGCACATAGGCCGTCAGCGTGCGCCACGCTCGCGGGCCCGCACCCGCGACGCCTGGCCGCGCCGCCGCCGGCACCAGCTTCAGCGTCCACTCCCAGATACGCTTGCCGTCGTAGAGCAGGAAGAGCGTCGAGAAGGCGGCGAGCAGGATGCCCGTCAGCGCCTCGACGACGACCGTCACACCTTCCAGACCGGCCGACGTGATCTGGTCCGTGTTCGCGCCGACCGCTTCCCGCAGGTTCTCGGCGATGTCGTTGATCTGCTTGTCCGTGACATGGAACGGGCTGTTGAGCAGCCAGTTGCGCAACTCGTCGATGCCGTCCTGGACCTGGTCGGAAACGTTGTCGATGTTCTCCATGACCTGCCAGGTCACGAACCATCCGATCAGGCCCATCACGACGAAGCCGAGAATCGCGGTGAGCGCGGTCGCGAGGCCGCGCGGAACGCCGTAGCGCCGCAGCCACGCCACCGTCGGCTGGAGCAGCGCGGTGATCAGCAGCGCGGCCACGAAGGCGAGGACGACGAGTTGTACGGCGCTGATGACCCGCATGAGGACCCAGACCGTGCCCGCCAGGACGAGCAGTCGCCAGCCGGCCTCGGCGGCGACGCGCATGCCCCACGGGACCGCCTGCGCGGGATCGGGGCGGGGAGTCGCGGCGGGGGGTGCTTCGTCGGTGGGCGGCGGGGGCTCGTCGGGAGGCGAGACCTCCTCCTCGCGCTCCGCCTCCGCTCGGCGCTCGTCCAGCCGGTCACCCATCTCGGTCAGTCCGTGGCCGAGCCGACCGAGCCACTCAGGCACTCGCGACATGATCCGTGTCCGTCCCTTTCCCCCGTCTTTCCCCACCACTCCCCCCTGGAGCCTGTGAGTCGTCCGTCAGACCGTACAACAGGGCGAAAGCCCCCCACCGTAGGACGGTGAGGGGCTGCGCGGGGTTGAGCGTCGGCCGGGGCCGGGCGGCTCTAGTACCAGTTGTTGGCCTGCCAGAAGGACCAGGCCTCGCACGGGCTGCCGTAGCGGCTGTCCATGTAGTTGAGGCCCCACTTGATCTGGGTGGCCGGGTTGGTCCGCCAGTCGTCGCCGACGGAGGACATCTTGGAGCCGGGCAGAGCCTGGAAGAGACCGTAGGCGCCGGAGGAGGCGTTGACCGCCGTGTACTTCCAGCTGGACTCGTGGTCCACGATGTTGCTGAAGCACGTCCACTGACCGCTCGGCACCATCTGGCGCGCCATCGCCTGGATCTGCGCAATGGTGTACGAGCTCTGGACGGGGAAGCTGGAGGAGTCACGGGAGGCGGCGGCGGCCTTGGCCTCGGCGCGCTCCTTGGCGTCCTGCGCCGCCTTCTCGGCGGCTTCCTTCTTCTCGACAGCCGACTGGGCAGCAGCCTTGCGAGCCGATTCCTCGGCGTCCTTCTTGGCGCTCGCGTCGGCGGCGATGGCCTGGACATTGGCCTGCTGCGTCAGGGACGCGGTCTGCACCTGGGCCTGCTGGCCCGCGGGTATGTCCGCGAGGAGCGTCGAATCGGCTACTGCCGCCTCGGCGTCGTTCGTCTGCGCGGTGCTGCCCGAGGCAACGCCGACGACGCTTCCGACAGCGGTGACCGCGGTGGCAGAGGCCACTGCGAATCCCCGGACCGAAATCGGACTCACACGGTTTCCTTCCAGCATCGCCCGCTTCGGTGACCCTGGCGGACGCAATCTTGCCCCTGGCGCTGACCTCCCAACTACTGGGTCACGGGAGGTTCGGGCCCGGTGGGCAACTCCCGTGAGGGAGGCGCCGCGTGGTGCTCGGGCGGCATACGACGGCGGCTATGGAGTTGAAGCTGGTGTTGCTGTGGTGCCGTACCGCTGGGGGTACAGGTGTGTCGTATGCGGGGCCTGACAGGAATGAGACTCTGCCGCAACCGGACGCCGGGTGGCAATTCTGAGTTGCGTGTGAAAGCTCACACCTCGTTTGCCCCTAGGGATTTCAGGAAAGCCGCACACACCGAGGCGCCGCCCGGCTAGGCTCACTGCCTTTCCGAACGGCGCCAACTACTGCGTAACCCTTGTGAAGATGGACGACAGGGTCAGATGTGCCCGTCCTCCAGCATTTCGGTCACAAGGGCGGCGATCTGGGACCTCTCGGACCTCGTCAGCGTGACGTGGGCGAAGAGCGGGTGCCCCTTCAGCTTCTCCACGACGGCGACGACACCGTCGTAGCGCCCCACCCTCAGGTTGTCCCGCTGGGCCACGTCATGGGTGAGGACCACCCGCGAATTGGCTCCGATTCGGGACAGAACGGTGAGAAGTACATTCCGTTCCAGTGACTGCGCCTCGTCCACGATCACGAACGCGTCGTGCAGCGAGCGTCCGCGGATGTGGGTGAGGGGCAGGACCTCGAGCATCCCGCGCGCGGTGACCTCCTCGATGACCTCGCGGCTGGCTACCGCGGACAGCGTGTCGAAGACCGCCTGCGCCCAGGGGCTCATCTTCTCGGACTCGGAGCCCGGCAGATAGCCGAGCTCCTGCCCGCCCACCGCGTACAGCGGACGGAAGACCATCACCTTCTGGTGCTGGCGGCGCTCCAGGACCGCCTCCAGGCCCGCGCACAGCGCGAGCGCCGACTTGCCGGTGCCGGCCCGGCCGCCCATGGACACGATGCCGATGTCCGGGTCGAGCAGGATGTCCAGCGCGATGCGCTGCTCCGCGCTGCGCCCCTTGATGCCGAACGCCTCCCGATCACCGCGCACCAGGCGGATGTTGCCCTCGGGACTGACCCGCCCCAGCGCCTTGCCGCGCTCGGACTGGATCGTCAGACCCGTGTGCACGGGCAGGTCGGCGGCCTCGGGGACGTACACATGGCCTTCCTCGAAGAGGATGTCCACCTGTTCGCCCGGCAGGGTCAGTTCGGACATTCCGGTCCAGCCGGAGGAGCCCGTGATGGCGAGTTCGGCCCGGTACTCCTCGGCGAGAAGACCGACCGAGGAGGCCTTGATCCTGAGCGGGAGGTCCTTCGAGACGACGGTGACGTCGAATCCCTCGGCCTGCAGATTGCGGGCGACCGCGAGGATGCGGGAGTCGTTGTCCCCCAGGCGGTAGCCGCTGGGCAGCACGCTGGGGTCCGAGTGATTGAGCTCGACACGGACGGTTCCGCCGAGTTCCCCGATCGGGATGGGGGCGTCGAGGCGGCCGTGCCGCACCCGGAACTCGTCGAGCAGCCGCAGTGCCTGCCGGGCGAAGTATCCGAGCTCGGGATGGTGCCGCTTGGCCTCCAGTTCCGTCACCACGACGATGGGGAGCACGACCTCGTGCTCGTCGAAGCGGTTCAGGGCGTTCGGGTCGGCCAGCAGAACGCTGGTGTCGAGAACATAGGTGCGCCGGTCTGGCATACGGCGCTTTGTGCTGGTCACCACGGAAGGACGTACCCCCTCGGATGAGGTCGGGGAGCGACGGAGTGGAGCTGGACCGGTCGACGGCCGCGATGCACGGGCCGGAGACCGGCCCTCCACTGCTTCTTCCGTGCTGTGACCGCACGGTCGAGCTGGTGCAAAGGGCCTCCCGGGCGAACGGCTCCGGTGCCGCCCGCTGAGATCCGACACCCGTGGTTCGGGTGTCGACCTGCTTGGCTTATGCCCTCGAACATGCGCCGCCATGCCGGTGCGTATGACGGCGCGCTGGTGAACTCCTTGTTACTTCCGCCCCAAACGGGGTAGGCCGGGCGCCTGCCGCGCGACCTAACCGCCGTAGCGGCGATGCCGCGCCGCGTAGTCGCGCAGGGCGCGCAGGAAGTCGACCTTGCGGAAGGCCGGCCAGAAGACGTCACAGAAGTAGTACTCGGAGTGGGCCGTCTGCCACAGCATGAATCCGGACAGCCGCTGCTCGCCGCTGGTGCGGATCACCAGGTCGGGGTGGGGCTGGTCGCCGGTGTAGAGATGACGGCCGATCGCGTCGATGGTGACGGACTCGGCGAGGTCCTCGAGCGAGGTTCCCTTGTCGGCGGCGTCGAGCATCATCGACCGCATGGCGTCCACGATCTCCTGGCGACCGCCGTAGCCGATGGCGAGGTTGACGAGTATCCCGTCGACGTGCGCCGTCGCCTCCGCCGCCTCCTTCAGCGCCAGCTGCATCTGGGAGGGCAGCAGGTCGGGGGTGCCGACGTGGTGCACCCGCCAGCGGCCGTCCGCGGCGAGGGTGCGCACGACGTCCTCGATGATGCCGAGCAGCGGGCCGAGTTCGTCCTGGGGCCGGTCGAAGTTGTCCGTCGACAGCAGCCAGAGGGTGACGACCTCGACCTCGGTCTCGGAGCACCAGCCGAGGAACTCCTCGATTTTTTCGGCTCCAGCGCGGTGACCGTGCACGGTGGTGGATCCGGCGGCCTTCGCCCAGCGGCGGTTGCCATCCATGATGACGCCGATGTGCTTGGGCACCTGAGCGTGGTCCAGGTGGCCTTCCACCCGGCGCGCGTACAGCCTGACCAGCAGGCCGCGCAGCTTGTCGCGCAGGTTCACGTTCTTGTCAGCCCCTCCGTACGGCGGTCCCCGCGGGCGGAAGCCTACCGGTGCGGTGGAGGATGACTTGAGCGCGGGTCGAGTTGCCGGTCACGCCAACACGGCAGAGCCGCACGTCGACCCACAAAAAACGGGCCGGTCCGTGGGGGGGAGACGGACCGGCCCGAGGGGGGGTTTCCACCATAACCCTTCGTAAGTGATGCTGCGTGCATCGGCGTGCCACAACTACTCTCCGGAGTCGGGTGGCGACGGGCCGATGGCCTGGAAAGGCCCCGTTCATGGAGGATCCATGGCCGAATCGCAGCGGATTCCCAAGGCAATCGGGTGGGTTCCGCGGAGATCCGGAGGCTTTGGGGCGACTTGCCGGATGCTCGGCGACTTGTTCTCGCGTCCCCCAGGTGGGTGACCCCGGCCGCGAACCTCGGCTTGACGCCGGGCGCCGGTCGCGCGATGAGGCCGGTGAGCTGCGAAGGCAGGGCGCCGCGCAGCCCCCTCCGCTGCGCGATGCCGGCCACACAGCTTTGCTCGCGCGAATTACCTTGGTCTGAACTTACGTGAGATCAAGGTAAGAAGCGAGTTGACGGTGATAACGATGTGGAAACCTCGTGAATCCCATGGATGCGAAGGGGGAATGGGGGGCTGATGCGATGATTGCCCGATTTGCCCACAGTGATGGCTGCTGCTCTTCGCACATCTCCATAGAGGACAGTTCCTGACCTAGTTCCGCCCTACCGTCGAATCATGACGGTGAGGATCACATGGACCGAGGCGAGCGCACGCCGACTCGAACGGCAGTTCTTGGCCACTTCCGCGGAGCCGGGCGTCCCGGTCGCCGAGGTGGTCGCCACGATGCTCGGGGCGCATGCGCAGGTGCTGTCCGCGGCCGAGTTGTCGGTCGGGATGCGGACCGAGGGGACGACACGGGCGGACGTGCGCGAGGCGCTCTGGGAGGACCGGTCACTGGTGAAGACGCACGGCCCGCGCGGGACCGTCCATCTGCTTCCCACGGCCGAACTCCCGCTGTGGTGCGCCGCGTTGCCGGCCGTCCCGGCCGGGACGGTCTTCGCATCGGACGTACGGGTCAGCGAGGAGCAGGCCGGGCAGATCGTGGCGGCGATCGGGGACGCCCTGGACGGGGTGTGTCTGACCGTGGACGAGCTGGGCAAGGAGGTCGTGGCGCGCACCGGCGCCTGGGCCGGTGACCTGGTGATGCCCGCCTTCCAGACCCTGTGGCCGCGCTGGCGGCTGGTGCTGCACCGGGCGGGCTGGTCCGGCGCCCTGTGCTTCGGCCCCAACCGGGGCCGCAAGGTGACGTACACCCGCCCGCCGCACTTCGATCCGCTGCCGCCGGACGAGGCCGTGCGGACTCTCGTACGGCGCTATCTGCACGCCTACGGGCCCGGAACCCCGGCGTGGTTCGCCAAGTGGCTGGCGGCGCCCGGCGGTTGGCCGAGCGCACTGTTCCGGCGGATGGCGGAGGCCGGGGAGATCGAGGAGGTCGACTTCGAGGGGACGGCGGCCTGGGTGGTGACGGGCGACACAGAGTTCCCCGGGAACGACGGGGTCCGGGACAGGGATCGGATGCGGGGTGTGCGGCTGCTGCCGTACTTCGACGCGTACGGCATCGCCGCCCAGCCCCGTGAGCTGCTGTTCCCCGGTGCCGCGTACCAGCGGGCGCTGGCGGCCGGCCAGGCCGGCAACTTTCCGCTGCTGCTGGTCGACGGTGTGGTGGCCGGGGTCTGGCATCAGCGGCGCCGGGGCCGTCGTACGACCGTCACGGTGGAGCCGCTGCGGCGGCTCACGGCGCGGCAGGAGCGGGAGTTGGGGGAGCGGGTGGAGCGGGTGGGTGAAGTGCTGGAGGCGGAGGCGGAGTTGGTGGTCGGGGAGGTGACGGTCGGGCCTCACGCGTGAGGAGGCGTGAGTTTCCGGGCGTCGAAGAGATGGCGGGTGCTGTGGGCGACGAAGGGCCCCTCGGACTCGATCCGCTCGTGCAGAGCGCGGAGTTGAGGCTGGTACGTCTCGATGGTGAAGCCCGGCACCATCCACACCACCTTGCGCAGGAAGTGGACGACGGCCCCGATGTCCTGGAACTCGATCCGCAGCCGCTCCGCACGCAGATCGACGACCTCGAGCCCGGCGGCCTCGGCGTCGGCGCGTTCGCGACCGGGGTGGCGGGAGGCGCTCTGTTCGGCGGGGAGCGGGCCGAGGAAGTGCTCGACGAGCTCGAAGACGCTGCGCGGGCCCACGTGCTGGGCGAAGTAGGTGCCACCCGGCTGGAGCACGCGTGCGATCTCCGGCCAGTTGGGGGCGACGGGATGGCGGCTGGTGACGAGGTCGAAGGCCGCGTCCGCGAAGGGCAGCGGGGCGTCCTCGGGCGAGGCGACGACGGCGACGCCGTGGGGGCGGAGCAGCGCGGTCGCCTTGGCCACGTTGGGTGGCCAGCCCTCGGTGGCGACGACGAGGCGGGGCACCTTCGAGCCCTCCGCCGCCTTGCCGAGAGCGAAGTCCAGGACCTCCCCTCCCCCGGTCTGGACGTCCAGCGCGGCGGTGGCCCGGGAGAGCCGCCCGGCCTTGGCCACGGCGTATCCCCACGAGGGCCGCGCCTCGCTGGCCCGTCCCTCGAACCAGGAGAAGTCCCACCCTTCGGTGGGCACGGAGGCGCCTTCGGCGACGAGGGCTTCGTAGCTGCGGTGGGGGTGGTCGATCGGCATGGGGTGATCGTCGCAGGGTGAGGTCTGGGAATGCCGCTGATTTTCACGGGCCGGGGAGGGGGCGGCGGACACGGTGGGCCTCCTGCCGTCACGAGACCAGCGGTCGAACGGGGACGTTCTCGGGGCGTCAACGATCAGGCCGGTATCCAGCAGGTCTGGTTGCACCAGCACAGCATGGATGCGAGAGGATGCAGCGGCGGACACGGTCACCCCACGATCAGCGGGCGGGGACAGGAAGGTGACCGCGGTGACCGTGCCGGTGGGTTGAGCCCAACGGGAACGTGCCGACCACGCAAGCGCAAACGGAGAGGCCCATGGGGGAGCGCGACCGGCTGGTAGTCGACTACGGACTCCTGGAGTCTTCGAAGACGAATCTGCAGGACATCAAGAAGGCCCTCAAAGGCATCGACAAACACCGTGCCGACATCCATGACATCTGGGGCCATCAAAGCATCGCAGGCAAGATGGATGATTTCGTCACCAACTGGGACAACTATCGGCGTGAACTCCTTGAGAACGTCGAGGACTTGGGCAAGCAAGTAGAGACCTCGCTCAAGAGCTTCGAGAAGCTGGACCTCGATCTCGCGAAGGCGAACGAGAAGAAGCACGGCGAAAACGGGGGGAACTGACCGATGGGTACGGGCAAGGGCAGGCGCCGACCGGTCGACTGGCATCCGCTGGCGGAGAAGGACCCGGTCCCCGGCGATCCGGAGGACATCCGCGATGAGGTCGGCAGAATGACGAACCTCGCCTCAACCCTTCGCGACCAGGCTCGCATCCTGCGCAAGGCCGCCGACGGTGACGCCCTGACGGGCAAGTACGCCGACAAGATCCGCGACAAGTCCGGCGACCTCGAAAAGCACTTCCGCGAGACTGCGGCCCGCTACGAACGTGTGGTCGGCGACCTCGGCAATTGGGCCAACGAGCTGGAGGACTTCCAGGAACGGGCCGACGGCGTCCTCCGAGCCGCGAAGCAGGCCGACGAAGAACACGCTGCCGAGGTGAAGAAGAAGGAAGCCGAGGCCAAGAAAAACGGCGAGAAGAACGTGTCGGAGTCATCCGACCCCGACAGCCACCTGGCGCCTTACCACAAGCAGCTCAACCAGATCGTCTCCGAGCGCGACTCCCGCGCCCAGCACTACGCCGACAACATCGGCGATGACATCTCGGACATCATCAAGGACAGCACCTGGGAGAATTTCAAGGACGGGGTGCACGAGCACGCGGATACCATCAAATCCGTCATCGAAGTCCTGAGTTGGGCCGCGACCGCCATCGGGATCATCGCCCTCCTCTTCACTCCGGTCGGATGGCTGGCGACCCTCATCACGGTGACCGCCATCAGCCTCACAGCGCTCGTCGGCATCGGACACACGCTGCTGGCCCTCTCCGGTGACGGGAACTGGGCGGACGTCGCCATGGACGTCTTCGCGCTGGCGACGCTGGGAATGGGCAGCGTTGCGATGAAGGGCGTGAAGTCCGCAGTGACAGCGCTCAAAACCGTCAGCAGGGCGGAACGGTTCCAGCGGTACGAGAATCTGCGCAAGCTGCTCAACAAGAACCTCATGCGCTACGCCGGCTCGGACCGCGGCTCGAAAGCAGCGCGCGCACTGCAATCCCTGCGGCAGATCGGGGCACGAGAAACACGCCCCATGGCGACCCGGGTGGAGCGGCTACTGGGGGGCGACGGGGAGGTCATCAGCGCGAGTAAGTTCGCCAAGGCGATGCGGGCTGAGTTCGGCGGGAATGCCAGCGTGCGGGCGGCGGCCGATGCGACGGAAAAGGCCGTTAGGAATTTCCGCTCGAACTACCTAGCAGCCACCGCCGTAGACCTCGGAGACAAGGCCGGGGAAAAGGGCCCTTACGCGGACCAGTACGGTGATGCCAAGGATGTCCTGACACGTGAAGTCGGGAGTCGCTGGTGAAGAATCCCGGCACTAGGTTCGACCGACAGTAATCAGGCTCAGTAAGGAGTGGGAGATAGTGGCAACAGTCCCAGCGAAAAGCCCAGAAGAGTCACGGGCCATGAAACACCTTGCCGTATTCACTTTGACGCCGATCCTCTGCTTTGCCTTCCAGGATCTCGGAAGTAAATATGGGGGCATGGACTGGCTCACCTACGGATACGCGGCTTGGCCTATGATGATTGGGCCTGTCCTGATGCTTCTCCTGTTCATCAAGAACCGAGAGCTGATCCGTGACCCGCGGAGGGGTGCCAACTTCTCCCAGGTGGTCAAGATGGTTTCCTTTCTTTTCCTGATCCCGAATGTATTGGCGGCATTCGGCTACAGCTGGCTGGCCTGGATTTCGGTGCTTTCCACGCTGACGATCCTCGTGGCCGACCGCCAGCTCAAGAAGCAGGCCCGCGTGTGAGCGCCTCCGATCTGGAACAACAGTCACCCCCCGTCAAGGCGACCGCTCCCCACCGCTACGAACTCGTCCTGCCCCCCGGCTGGGTCCGAATCCCCCTGCGCGCGGGCATGAAGGAAGCACTCGAAAAGGTTCTCTTCTCGCACATGGCGGAAGTCCCGGAAGGCATCCCCCGGGACGACGCGATGCGCTTCCGGTTGGAGATGCGCCGCCAGTTGGAAAAGCAAGCCCGCGCGGCCAGAAGGAACGGTGGCCTCGACCTCTACCTTCCGGTCCTCCCTCGCGGGGGCATCTTCCTCATGGCTTCGTTCATCGTTGCCGAGCTGCCGATCGGCCGAGACCATACGGTCCCCCCACAGGCGGTACTCGCACAGCTTGCCGACGAGGAGGTGCCCGGCGGAACGGCGACAACGGTCGACGTGGCAGGGGCACCCGCACTCCGCCGTGCCTACCGCTCCACCCCTGACGAGGAGGAGCTGCCGACACGGCGGGTCGACTACGTGATCCCCGTGGCGGACGACCCCGGTCGCTGGATCAGCATCAACTTCTCCACCCCGGGTGACGGCGATATCGACGGCGAATTCACCGACGTGCTGGTCGAGTTGTTCGACGCGGTGGTCGGCACGTTCAAGTGGAGTTACGAGTGAGCTGGCTCAACGTCAAGCACGCCATGGATCTGTCCCCCTGGATCCGCATCCCTCTCATGTGGCCGGAGCCGGGTCTTGAGGACGTCGAGGAGGCACAGACGCCTGAGGCGTGGGCACGCTACTTCGCCGAGGGTCTCTGGGAGGACTTCGCGTCGGAGAAGCCAGAGCCGGGCGAAGTCGATCTGCTGACCGACATCCTGTTGATGTATGCCCTCAGGGCCCCCGCGGCCTACCCGGACTTCGAGGTCTTCCTCCATCTCCCCCACCCACGGGAGATCCCGCTTCCCGCGTATGTCGACCTGGTGGAGATCGAGGAGGGTGAGGACCGGGAGATGGCACTGCGTGAGCTGACCCACGCCGATGCGAGCTACGCCGTCGAGCCCCCCATCGTCGAGGGCTTCGACTCCCCGCACCTGGGTGCCGGCTTGCGGGTGCTGCGCTACTTCCAGGACGAGGACAGCAACGAGGTGCACGTCGGCCTCCGTTACGCCTGGCGCTACGAGAAGGGCACGGAAGCCGCGGACGTTCTGATCATCCTGGCCGATCCCGACGCCGGCCGGGTCCTCCGGGCTCTCGACGATGTCGACGAATTCGCCCGCACCGTCCGGATCAGCGCGGATGAGGAAGCGGATGCTTGGAAGTCCTCGTGATCCCGGTCAGGTCGCCACAGCACGTCGGGCGATCACTCTCCCAAGAGGAGTGATCGCCCGACCGTGGTATCTCGCGGTTGTCAGCGGTTGACGGCCTGGATCTCCTGTACGACGACGTCCTGGGTGGCACCGAAGCTTCCGTCGGGCAGGTCGCCGCCGGCACCGCCGGTGCCGGTCCAGGTGATCTTCCAGGTGACCGTGGCCTGGAGCGGGTACGAGCCGTCGCCCGAGGAGCGCAGGTACTTCACGCCGCAGGGCGGCGTCTGGTCGGCCTTGCCCTTCGCGTAGGGCTCACCGATCCGGCCGTTGTTGATCTCGCACACACCGGATGCCGGGTAGGTCACGGCGTCGGCCGTGCCGGGCTTGATCTCGAGGGAGATCGGTTCCGCCGTGGCGGTCGCTGTCAGGCCGATGGCGTCGATGGAGGCGGTGACGGAGACCGGCTTGAACTCGGCGCCGTCGAGCCAGGCCCAGGTCGGGAGGTTGACCTTGGTGTTGTTCGCGGGGGCCAGGGTCACCTCGGTACCGGGGACGCGGATCTCGTTGTAGGCGAGCCCGGCGAGGATCTCCGGGGTGACGGCGTTCGGGATGTTGGCCGGCGGGGCGTCACCCGTGTCCACCCAGAAATAGTCCTCGTCGCAGGCGTCCCAGCCGGGCGGGAAGTCCTTGTTGACGTACGAGCCCCACCAGTAGCCCTTGCCTGACTTGTCCTTGTTGAAGCCCTTCTCTTCATCCTTGGCGTTGTACTTCTCCCGCTGCTCGGCATCCCACTGGTAGCCCGTCGACTCGGCCTCCCAGATCGGCTCCAACTTCTTCTGCAGCTCTTCGGGGGAGTACATCGGGGCATACCAGCAGGCGGGCGGCGTCCAGGAGGTGTTGGACGTCAGGGCGCCGGTGGAGGCGCCGCTGCCATTCTTCGAACGGTCGAATTCGACGGTGCCGACGGTGACGGAGAGATTGCCCTTGTCGTCGGCGTTGGCGTCCTGAGTCGGGTTGCTCGAGTCGAGGGTGCCACCGCCTCCGGTGGGCGAGTCATCGGCGTGGGCCACGCCCGGCACCGCGAAGAGCGACAGGCACACACCGACGGCGACCGCGCTCGGTATCTTCTTCATTGCGCGTGTCAGGGCTGGCACTTCGCGCTCCCCCTCTGCGAGACGATCTTCTGGATCGCCCACACCCCCTTGCCGTTCTTCTTCAGAGACGTGTGGTAGATCACGTAACTGTCGGAAGTGACCTTGGTCTTCCTGACCTTGCCGTTCTTGAGGTCCTTCGCGTACGCCTTCCCCTGGTCCTCGCAGTAGCTGAGGGAAGCGGTACCGTCCTTGTCCACGGCCACTTCGGGGTTGTAGAAGCGGTAGGCCCCCGTGATGCTGACCTTGGCGTCCACGTACTCCTTGACGAACTTCTCCACGCCGACGGCGGCCTCGCCCTCGTAGTAGTAGAGGTACGCCTTGTCGAGCGCGTCCTGGTTCACGATGGCCAGGTCCACAGCCTTGATGGACTGCTCTCCGTCGGCCAGGACCGCGTCCTTGTCCTCGTCACCCGTCTTCGGCCAGTCGAAGGTGTAGGCCAGATCGGACGGCATCTCGATCTTCGGTCGGTCGCTGGAGGTCGACGCGCTCGGGCTGGGGGACGACGTCTTGCCGGTGTCGGCTCCCGCGATCTTGTCGTTGTCCTTGTCCTTGGAGCTGTCGTCGCTTCCGCACGCGGACAGCGTCAGGGCCGCGGTGGCGGTCAGGGCTAGCGCTGCGAGCAGCGTGGGGCGGCGGTTCACGGTCGGCTCCCGGTGAGGCGAGGCTTCTCTTGAGCGAAGCAACGCTATCCAGGGGGCTGCCGGGACACCAGAGTGAAGACTGTCAAGGGGCGGGGTGTATGAGCTCAAATGGGGCACATATGGACCTTGTTGAGTCGTAACGGTTGCGTAACGTGGAGTGAGCGGACAGTTCCAGTTATGAATGCGCAAAGGAGATGTCCGTCAGCAAGAGGCCTACCGCCTACGCCGCACGCGCACCACGCATCATTGCCCAGGCGCGACATGTGTTCTCTCGAACCTGCCGGGCGAAGTCCTCCCGGCCCTTTGCCGATGCCGCGTCGGCGAAGCGGACTTCCCGGTGCCCTCCGGGTGAGGGTGATTCCGCACGGTCACCGCGCGCCCCGTGCTCATACGACGCGCCTCGGGTCCCGCGCCGGGCCACAGTCCTCGGCGTGGTCCTTCGTCAGTACGGCGAGCAGTTCGGGGTCGGAGTGCGCCTCGGCCGTGTGCCGCCATGCAATCAGCGGCTGGGCGACGGATGCGCTGTTGCCGACGGAGTCCGCGGCCCGCACAGTGTCGACTGGTTCGGCTGCGAAGTCGTGCTGCCGCAATCCCTCCCGACCGTCATTTGCTAAACTCTTTGCTACTCTTTCGGTATGGACTCTGCGGAGCAGTACGGCAAGGACGAGGGCCCAGCCCAGAAGGTCAGCGTGTCCATGCCTGCGGGCCGTATCGCCGCGGTCAAAGCGCGCGTGGGAAGCCGGGGCTTCTCGGCGTATGTCAGCGCGGCGGTGGAGCGGCAAATACAGCGTGACCTGCTGGAGGAGCTGCTCCAGGAGAAAGAGGCGGAAATCGGTCCCCCTTCCGCCGAGGTCCAGGAGTGGGCCGCGGACATCTTCCGTGAGGCCGAGACCATGGCGGCGAGCGAGCCCGCCGCAGATGCCCACGGAGAGGGCGACAGTCCCGAATGGCGCGCAAGCAAAGCCAGTTGAGCCATGGAGTACTGCTGCTCGACAGCCAAGGACTCAGCAAGTTCATGGCCAGCGACCCGCACGTGACCGGTCTGATCCGCATGGCCCAGGCCAAAGACACCCTGGTCGCGGTGAGCAACCTGACGCTCGTCGAGGCGTGGCACTCCAAGGCCCGCATGGATCGCCTGCGATGGCATGTGTCCCGGCTGGAAGTGCTGCCCGTCACGGACACGATCA
Organism: Streptomyces sp. NBC_00019; assembly: GCF_045041015.1. Lineage (NCBI taxonomy): Bacteria > Bacillati > Actinomycetota > Actinomycetes > Kitasatosporales > Streptomycetaceae > Streptomyces > Streptomyces sp. NBC_00019. The sequence goes on along the minus strand of NZ_CP108302.1, from coordinate 6,726,403 downwards.
CATGGCGTGCCATCGAGCTCCTCCGCAACGCGGACCTGCACGGGCACAAGTACGCCATCGACGCGGTGGTCGCGGCGACGGCGTTGGGCTACTCAGGCCCACGCATCGTCGTGACGTCCGACGTGGACGACATGAACAAGCTCTGCGGCGACCGGATCCGTTCCGTGGGTGTGTGACAGAAGCTATGCGGAGTCGGGGTGGGGGGTCTTGACGGTTGCGAGGAAGGGGGTGAAGGAGGTGGTGGGGAAGGTAAGAGTGGCCCGGGTGGGAGCCTTGGAGTCGCGTATGGCGATGTGGGTGGGGGACGTGGCGATCTCTACGCAGTTGTTGCCGTCGTCCGGACCTGAGTAGGACGACTTGCGCCAGTTATCCATGGGGGACCTCACAGTTCTGCCGCCAGACGATGGATGAAGTCACGCGACGGCGCCGGCTCCAGTGACACGGCTTCCATTTTACGGAAACGTGTTCGAAAAGCTCCGAGTTGAGCCTCGGCATCGATGAAGGCCGAACCCTGTGGTGCATCGCGCAACACCGTGTCCAGTTTGGGTACGGGGCCACCCACGTATGCCATGGCGCCTGCGGCCAAGCCGAAGCGATCCAGGTCGAAGGGGATGACACGCAGGGTGATGTTGTCCGCCTTGGTCAACTCCAAGAGACTGGCGAGCTGAGCCTGAGAGGTGACTCGGTCGCCGGGCCTGATGCGCAGGGCTGCCTCATGGATCAGCAGTTCGTACGGAATGGTGATGTGCTGGCGGGCCATTCGGTGACGCACCCGCAATTCCAGTTCCGCACAGGTGAGTTCGGGGACCCTGGCGGAGAAGACAGCGCGAGCGTAGTCCTCTGTCTGCAGCAGACCCGGCACGTAGAGGATCGACACCTCGTTTCGGAACGTGGCGTAGTGGTCCAGTTCGGCGAGGTCTAGGAATGACGTGGGCAGCTGCCACCTGTACTCCTCCCACCAGCCTCGTGTTCGATCGGTCGCCATCGCGACGAGAGCGTTGATGAACTCTCCGTCCGTACAGACGTAGTGCGATGCGAGTCTGCGCAGGCGTTCCTCACTCACACCCGCGATGCCGGACTCGATCTGACTGATCTGCACAGAGTTCACACCGAGCAGCGCCGCCGCCTCGCGGGCACTGAGGCCCGCTGCGTCCCGCAGCCTGCGCAGCTCCGCCCCCAGACGCTTCTGCCGCGCCGTCGGCTCGCGCCTGGTACCCATCGACTGCCCCTTGGTTCAACACGCCTGCCAGCACGACTCGTTCGGGGTCAGTTTACGGGATCGGCTTGCTTGGTCATAAATAAAAGGTCTACCTTCAGTTACGCAAAGGCATTCTGCGGAAGTGCACCGCCCCGCCCTGCCATTCCGGACGCGGCACCGTAATCGCCGCCAACTCCCCCTCACCTGAACGGAGTTCTCCCCATGCCCGAAACCGAGTCCGCACCCTGGGAGTACACGCTGTACATCCCGAACGACGTCCGAGCCGTCACCGTCAGCCGCCGTACCCTCCGGCTGATCCTCACGATGCACGGCCTGATCCGCCTCGTCGATGTCGCGGAGCTGCTCGCGGCGGAGCTGGTCTCCAACGCCGTACGGCACACCAAGGGACCCGCAGCCCTTCGGGTGCGCTGGGTGGCGGGGGTGCTGCGGATCGGGGCGTGGGACGCCGATCCGGAACCACCTGAGCCGCCGGGGAAGTTGGAGGAGATCACTGAGGCGGAGGAAGGGAGGGGACTGGCGCTGGTACGGGCGTGCGCCGAAGTGTGGGGATGGCAGCCGTTGGCGAGAGAGGGGAACCGGGGGAAGTTCGTGTGGTGTGAGCTTGCCGCGGCTTGAAAGCTGACGAGTGGTCGGCGCGGCCTCGTCTCTGTTGCCTGGCGGCGATACGTTCGGTTCGCGGGAGTGGCGGACGGGCAGGTTGTGGTGGGCGAAGGGGGCGGTTCGGGTATGGGGCGGTTGCGGGATGGGCGGGGGACGTTGGTCGTCCATGGGGAGCCTGCCGGTGTTTCCGTTCCGTTGGAGGTCGCCGCGTCCTATCGCGCCCGTACCAAAGGGTTGTTGGGGCGCGATTCCCTGGACGGGGCGATCCTGCTGACGCCTGCCAGCGGTGTGCACACCTTTCGTATGCGCATGCCCATCGATGTCGCCTACCTCGATCGCCACCTCGTCGTCACCGCCGTACGCACCATGAAGCCCGGCCGACTGGGGATGCCCCGGCTCCGTTCGCGTCATGTGCTGGAGGCGGAGGCCGGGGTTATGGCCGGGTGGGGGCTGCGGGCCGGGGTGCGGGTGAGCGTGACCACCGAGTGACGGGGGCCGATCACTGGGTTTGGTCGCCGGGGGTTGCTCCGTGCGCAGAAGGAATGGTTTGTACTCCCCTGCCGTCAGGTTGCTGACCGTTACCAGGTGGCCCATCCAGGTCAGCTTCTACGTCGCTGTAGTCCCCGTCGGCGCCCACGAGACGCGCGTCACATTCAGGGGTGTCACATCTCGGTGGGGTCGTTCCGTCTAGGGGGTGTAGGCATCGACACCAACGCCACAGGAGCTCACCATGGAAGCCCGCCTCGACCTCTTCGGAAACCCGCTCGCCGGCAAGATCATCCGGTACGTCAACTCGGCGGGCAAGGCGGTCGCGGACTCGACCCTGCCGCACTCGACGGCAGAGCTCGTCAAGCTCCGCGCCAGCCAGATCAACGGCTGCGGGTTCTGCACCGACATGCACACCAAGGACGCGGTCGCCGCCGGCGAGACCCACGAACGTCTCCACCTCGTCGCCGCCTGGCGTGAGGCCAAGGTGTTCACCGAGGCCGAGCGTGCCGCGCTGGAACTGGCCGAGGAAGGCACCCGTATCGCCGACGGGGCCGGCGGGGTCAGCGACGAGGTCTGGGCCAACGCCCAGAAGCACTACGACGAGGAGCAGCTGGCCGCGCTGGTCGCCACCATCGCCCTCATCAACCTCTACAACCGCTTCAACGTCATCATCCAGCAGCCCGCCGGTGACTACCAGCCCGGCATGTTCGGCTGACCGATCGACGATCGACCGTTCCATCGGCGCCGGGGAGTTCTCCTCCCCGGCGCCTCGTCGTTCAGCGTGATCTTGCGAGGAACCCCAGGGCTTCAGCCCCGGGAGGAATCGCATCCCGTGGCTGCGACGCGGAGCGTCGCGGCATCTCTCTCAGGCACGGAGTGCCCGGATTGCCGTCCGGCGGAGCTGGACAGGGCACGCGAAGCGAACGCGTGCTCGATGATCTACCTGATCGTATGGCGAATGCCTGTATCGGTACGGTTTGTGTGACCGGAGGTTTAGGGTCGACGTCATGAAGCTGGTGGTGCGGGTGAAGCTGCTGCCGACGCCCGTACAGGCGGCGGCACTTGAGGCGACCCTGCACGCCTGCAACGAGGCCGCCACCTGGGCCGCCGAGGTCGCCTTCGCCAAGGGCGCGCGCCGTCCGCTCGGTCTGCGCAAGCACACCTATGCCGAGGTCAGGGAGCGGTGGGGGCTGGGGGCGCAGGCCGCCCAGCACGCGATCAAGAAGACCTGTGACGCCTACACCACCCTGAAGGCCAACCTCCGAAACGGCCGCTACGGACGGCCCGGCACCAAGCGCCACACCCGTGCCGCGGGCAAGCCGGTCACCTTCCGTAAGGAGGCGGCCCAGCCCTACGACGACCGGATGCTGTCCTGGCAGCATCAGGCCCGCACCCTCTCCATCTGGACCACGGCGGGCCGGCTGAAGGGCGTGGCGTTCACCGGGCAGGCCGAGCAGTTGGCTGTGCTGGCCGCGCACCGTCAGGGTGAGTCCGACCTGGTCCGCCAGGGCGGGAAGTGGTTCCTGATCGCGACCTGCGAGATCCCCGCCAAGACCCTGAACGCGCACCCGGTGGGCTTCATCGGTGTCGACCTGGGGATCGTGAACATCGCCGCCACCTCCGACGGCGCACGGCACTCCGGACGCCGGATCAACCGCAAGCGCGAGAGGGACCGGGCGCTGCGGTCCAAGCTGCAGAAGAAGGGCACGAAGTCCGCGAAGCGGCGGGCGAGGAAGTACGCGGGCCGTGAGGCCCGCCGGAACAAGGACATCAACCACAAGATCAGCAAGCGGATCGTGGCGGAGGCTGAACGCACCGGACGCGGGATCGCCCTGGAAGAACTGACGGGCATTCGCGAGCGGGCACGGCTGAGAAAGCCCCAACGCACCACGCTCCACTCCTGGCCCTTCGCCCAACTCGGCGCCTTCATCGCCTATAAGGCGAGGCGCGCCGGAGTCCCGGTCGTGCACGTCGATCCGGCGCACACCAGCCAGGAATGCTCCCAGTGCCACCACACCGAACGGGGAAACCGGCCCTCCCAGGCCCGGTTCACCTGCCGGTCCTGCGGCTTCGTTGAGCACGCGGACCACAACGCGTCCCACAACATCCGCCGACGCGGCTGGATGCTGTGGGTATGCGGGGCCCAGCCAACGGCCCCTGCACTCACCCTCATCGCGTGAGTACTGGACGCAGCCGAACCCATCACAGCCAGTGATGACTCGAGCAGCAAGCCCGATCGTTCACGACCGGGTAGTTGACCTCTCCGTGCGCGGGAAAGAGACCTCGACCCGTCGGTTCTTCTTGCGGCCGGCCTCCGTCGAGTTGTCGGAGATCGGGTACTGCTCGCCGTATCCGCGTACCTCGTACGTGACGTTCGCGTCGTTCAGTTCGGCTTCCAGGACGTCCTGTACGGCGTTGGCCCGCTGCTTCGACAGGACGTCGCCGTGGGCGGAGGTGCCCAGGTTGTCCGTGAAGCCGAAGACGCGGATCTTCGTCGCGTTCTGCTTCTTGATCTCGTCCGCGATCGCCGCGATGCGGGCCTTCGACTGGCCGCTGAGTTTCGCACTGTCCTTGCCGAACAGGACCTCCGCCTGGAGGGCGAACTTGACGTCGGCGTTGGTGTCTTCACGGCGTTCCTCGCCGGACTGGTCCTCCACGACCTGCTTGATGTCCAGGACCTTGGGTTCGGCCAGGGTCGCGCCCTCGGGGAGCTTGAGGTCCGGGTCGTTGGCGTCCACCTTCACGGGGGCCGCGGCGGTGGCCTCGGTGCCTGGGGGGACGCTGGGGGTTTCGTCGGCCTCGGCCGTCGTCGCGACGAAGAGGTTCGTGGCGAGCATGACCGACGCGGCGGTGAGGGTCAGGGCGAGGCGGGGTGGGGTGAGGGTCATCGGTGCCTCACCCGGAGATGGTGATCGTGGCGGCTGCGAAGGTGGGCAGTTGGAAGGTGACTTCGCCCGTGTCGGTGGGCGGTGCGGGGAACTGCATGAAGACGGGGATGGAATCGCCTGCCTTGATCCGCGGCATGCCCGTCGTGGTCAGCGGGCGCCCATCGGTATCACGCAGCACGTAGTAGCGCTTCTTGCTCGCGGAGTCCACGAGGGTTGCTCCACCCAACGACGTCCCATGCCTGATGATCTCGGTCTCGTCGCCCGACGTCCGCACAGAGACACGTGCTGCCTCGGCACCGTCGTTCTTCATCTCACCACTCACGGTGACGAACCCACCCGAGTCCCTCTGGGCCGAGGTGATTTCGAGGATCAACCCGTCCTCACCCTTGAGCTCGGCGAGAGGCTCATCCGTCCCCTCCTGAGCACTCGGATTGGACCCGGTGTCCTTGGAAGCCGAGGCCGACGCCTCCGGCTTCTTGTCGTCGTCGCCTCCACCGCCGCAGCCGGCCACACCGACGGCCAGTCCAGCCGCAACAGTCAGTGCGACCATCCCCCTGCGGGCCTTCGTAGTGAACCGAATACTCATGACTCCGCTTCCTTCATCCCTTGTCGTTCGCTTGTCAGTCGGCCAGATGGACGTCGAAGAGGTCCTCGGGCTCCGGAAGGATGGTGAGATCGTCCGGGTCCAAGTCCCAGTCCACGTTGTCCTTGCAGGTGAGTCGCGGCAGTACGTCGTCCCCGGAACCCGCGCCAGGGACCTCGAACGTGCAGAGAGGTTCGATCACTGCCCGGGCGGATGCCCTCGCATACTTGTTCTCCGTGCCGGGAACGATGGAGTCTCCCACCGGTTCGTTCGTCTCCACATCGACTTCGTAGGCCAGAAGTCCCGTCAGCTGACAAGCCTCTACGTGCGCGTCGTTCTGCGCCGCCAGCTCATAGGCCCGCTCGCACGAGGGAGTCAGACCTGGCACGTTGCCATCGAAGATGTCCTGCCACTTCGTCGGGTCGAGTACGACCTCCACCCACTTGCCCGCGAGTTGGTCCCTGGCGTCCTGGGCAGCCGCGAGCGCCGCCGCGTCCGCTGCCGTCTGCGCGCCGTTCCGGTTTGCCGCGGCCTGGCCGACCGCAAGGTAGGCGAACGCAAGAAAAAGCAGGCCCGCCACCACCGTGATGTAGATGGGGAAGGCCTGCCCTGCGTCGCCGTACGGGGACCGCCTGATCAACCAATGACCTCGTCGATTTTCGCCACGATGGCGTCGTAGATCTGCTGACCGATGTCCGTCCCCGTGATCGCCAACACGATCGCCACAACCACCGCGATGATCCCCAGGTACTCGACCGCGGTCTGTCCCTCGTCGTTCCAGTTCCGCATGGCGTTGCCCTCCGTTGTCCGTGGTGTGGGCAACGTATGAGGTGGCGCCCGTCCTCGCGGAGGGTCCCAGGGCCCAACTCCGGGCCCAATTCGCCTTCCCCTTCCCCCCAGCCCTCATCTCAGGTCACCCCTAGCCACTTCGCGGCGGCCTCGGCGCGGCTGGTGCTGTGGAGTTTGGCGAAGATGCGGTTGATGTGGTTCTTGACGGTCTTCTCGCTGATGAAGCAGGTGGCGGCGATCTGTTGGTTGTTCATGCCGGATGCGATGAGGTCCATGATCTCCGCCTCCCTTGCGCTCAGGTGGAACCGCGACTTGTCAGACTGTGCCACAACTGGTTGCAGTTGCGAAAGCTGTTTCGCAGAAATCAATGGGGACTTGGGTTGATGCGGGGCGAAATTGTGTGCAGTCGCACTGCCTTCCTTTGTCTGTCGCAGCCGGGCCACCAGGGCATCCGCCGCCGTCGGCGTGAAGTGGGCCCGGCCGTTCTTGATGTTCCTTACGGCGTCGACCAGTTGGTCCGCCGTGAACTCGCCGTGGACCAGGTAGCCGCCGGCGCCCAGGCGCAGGGCCTCGTGGACGATCTCCGACTCCCGGCTGTAGGTGAGCATCACCACCGGGGAGATCTGAACCAGGTGCGGGAGGGCCGAGAGGCCGTCGACACCCGGCATGCGGACGTCCAGGAGGATCACGTCGGGGTGGTGGGCCAGCGCCACCTCGTAGGCCTGGCGGCCGTCCGCGGCTTCCGCGACGACCGTGATGTCCTCGCGGCCGGAGAGGAGGGCGGTGAGGCCCGCGCGGACCACCGGGTTGTCGTCCGCCACCACGACGCGTAGGGCGGTCGATGGCGCGGGGGGCGGGAAGTCCTCGAACGGGTCGTGGGGCGGTGGCTGCTTCGCGCCGGGGTGGGGAGTCGTCTGGTCCGGCATTCTGCGGCCTCCTCTCGTCGTTTCGCGTTGCGTGGGGGATTTGTGCGGCGGCGTCGTGCGGTTGGTCAAGCGCTGCCTGGGGCCGGTGTCGTCAGCGGGAGTTCCAGTCGGACCTCCGTGCCCTTGGGGTGGGTGCCGCGGCCGATGCGGATGCGGGCGCCGAGCGAGGCGGCTCGTTCGACCATGCCCACCAGACCGAAGTGGCCCGTGCTGCGGAGTTGTTCGAGGGTGGTGCCCTGGGGCAGGCCTCGGCCGTCGTCGTAGACGGTCATGCAGAGCAGGTCGCCGTGGACTCCCGCGCTCACGTCCACCCGGGTCGGGGCCGCGTGGCGGTGGGCGTTCTCCATCGCTTCCGTGGCGATGGTGAGGAGTTGACGGGCGACGGCCGGCGGGATGAGGGGTGTCTCCTCCTCGCCGGTGGAGTGGTAGGTGGCCGCGAGGTTCGTACGGGTGCCGAAGTCCCGTGTGCGGGCCGCCAGTTCCCTGAGTACGTCGGTGCTGTCCGCCTCCCGGCGCAGGTCTGCCAGGAGTTCGCGGGACTCGGCGGCTGCCCGGCGGGCCGAGCGGGCCACCAGCTCCGCCCGTTCCTTGACCAGCGTGGGGTTCATACGGTCGGCCGAGCCTGCCAGGCCGTCCGCCGCCAGGGCCACGCCGAACAGGGTCTTGGCGACCGAGTCGTGCATCTCCCTCGCCAGACGGGCCCGTTCCTCGGCGATCGCCTCCGTGACGGCCAGACGGGCCTGGACCTCGGTCAGGGCCTGGGTGGCGGCGCCGAAGCGGAACATGAGGTTGCGCAGGGCCGAGCCGACCGCTCCGGCGATGACGCAGAGGCCGGGGAGGAGGAGGCGTTCGGCGACGGTGGTGGCCGGGTTCTGTGTCGTCGCGTAGACCAGGAGAAAGATCAGGGACTGAAGGCTCGCGAAGACCGCGGCGCCTCGCCAGCCGTAGACGATGCCGGCGAGGAGCGGGGTGCAGACGCTGACGTAGGCAAGCGTGGTGTCGGGGCCCGCGGAGATGAGGAGCAGGGAGCCGAAGAGGGTGTCCGCGGCCAGGAGCGTGGGGTGGCGGAGGAGGAGGGGGCCGAAGCGTTCCCAGTCCCTGAAGAGGACGTACGAGCCCATGAAGGTGGCGACCACCGCGGCGCCCACCAGGCGGGCGCCCAGGCCCGGGTTGGCGTTGAGGAGGGCGGCGGGGGCGGCCAGGGCGATCATGGCCAGCCGGAAGCCGAAGACTTGGCGGGCCAGGGCTTGTAGGGCGTTGACCTGGATGGGGATGGCGGGTGCGTCGGCCTGTGCGGGCGCGTCGGTCCAAGCGGGAGCGCCAACCCCTGGGGGAGCATCAGTCCGAGCGGGAGCGTCAGCCCCTGCGGGAGCGTCAGCCCATGCGGGTGTGTCAGCCCGAGCGGCTGGCCCCTGTGGGGTGGCTCCACCGTCCGCCGCCGTCCGTGGCTGCCTCGGCACACCCGGCAGTGGCTCCTCCAGCGATTCCACTCCCCGCCGCCGCCACACCCCCCGGCGTTCCCCGGTCATCGACATCCTCGTCACCCGCCCCCTAGTCGCCCGTGATCGAGCCGAAGTCGGTCCCCGAGCCCAGCAGCAGGCCCGCGCCCAGGAGGAGCATCGTGGCCGGGACCATGAACGTGGTGATCATCATCGTGGCCTTGGGGACCGCGCGGGCGGCCTTGCGGCGGGCGTTCTGGGCGTCCGTGCGGCGCATGTCCTTGGCGAGGGCGACCAGGGTGTCGACGATCGGGGCGCCCAGTTCCTCGCCCTGCTGGAGCGCCGTGACGAACATGGCCACCTGTTCGGAGTCGTTGCGGCGGCGCAGTTCCTGGAAGGCCTGGCGGCGGCCCATGCCGAGGTCCATCTGGCGGAGCGTGATGCGGAGTTCGTCCGCCCAGGGCCCCTCGTACTTCGTCGCCACCCGGTCCAGCGCCTGCCTGAAGCCCAGGCCCGCGCTCACCACGACCGCCAGGACGTCGAGGAAGTCCGGCAGGGTCCGCTCGATCACGTCCTTGCGGATCCGGATCGCCGACCAGATGCCGACCTCCGTCCAGAACGCCCCGAAGGCGAACAGCAGCAGGGCCACGAGGAACTGTCCCCGCATCACGAAGACCAGGCCGCCGAACCCGCCCAGGAAGCCGTAGACCGCGCGGCGGGCCGCGTAGCGGTCGATGGTCAGGCCGCCGGGGTTGCCGGCCAGGTCGATCCTGCGGCGGTACTTCGCGACCTGCTTGGGACCCATCAGGCGCAGGACGGCGGGCGCGTAGCGCATGCCGAGACGGTCGATCAGCGAGTCCACCGCGCCGGTGCGCGTGGCGCCGACCTCCAGGGCGAGGACCAGGTCGCCGGGGAGTTTCGCGTCCGCCCGGTACATGCGGATCCCGGCGAAGACGCCCCAGACCCCGAGGCCCATCAGCAGGGCGAGAAGAAGTGCCATCTGTGTACGCCCCCTCAGACGTCGATACGGGACAGGCGGCGGATCAGGACGAACCCCACCGCGTAGAGCGCGAAGGCGATGATCACCGCCGCCTGGCCGGCCGGGGAGCCGGTCATACGGTCCAGGGCGCCGTCCTTCACGCCGTTCATCAGGAAGAGGGAACCCACTCCGAGGACCGGGACGGCGTACGACGTCATGTTGACCTGCGCCAGTTGGGTGCGGACCTCCCGACGGGTCTCCTTGCGCTCCTCCAGGGTCTCCGTCAAGTTCCGCAGCGCACCCACCACTTGGCCGCCCGCCCGGTTGGAGAGCACCAACGTCGTCACCAGGACCACCAGTTCGCGCGACGGCAGGCGCTCCGCCATCTCCCCCAGCGCGTCGTCCAGGGAGGCGCCCAGCGCCAGCTGGTTGGCCACCTTGCCCAGTTCCTCCCCGGCCGGGGCCTCCAGTTCCTCCGCGGCCATGCCGATCGCCGTGCGCAGGGCGAGCCCCGCCTGGGTGGCATTGGCCAGGATGCGGGACATTTCCGGGAGTTGGTTGATGAACTTCTCGATGCGTTTCTGGCGCTGCCAGTTCAGGAACTGCACGGCCACCCAGATGCCCAGCAGACCGGCGAGGGGGCCGAAGAAGGGGGCCAGGGCCGCCTGACTGATCAGCCACAGGCCGGCGGCCGTGGCCACCATGTAGACGAAGAACTCGCCCGGGGTGATGTCCAGGCCCGTCGCCGCCAGCCTCAGTTCCAGTTTCCTGCCGAGCTTGGTGCGGCGCAGTCGGCGGTCCAGGGTCGGGAAGCGGCGCCGGCGGCCGCCCGCCTGTATCTGGCCCGTCGCCGAGAGGCGGTCGACCAGGGCCTGGCGCTGGGCCTTGCCCATGGCGTACGCGTGCAGGCCCGCCACGGCGAGGACGCAGGTCAGCAGGGCGATGCCCGTGGTGAGCGTGATCAGCGAGTCGAGTTCCATCGGGCGGTACCTACCTGGCTTCTCGGGTCGTCAGTTCGAGCGCGGACTGGGCCACGCCGAAGGCCTGGGGGATCGGCTGGCTCGCCATGTAGAGGCGGTCCGCAGTACGGCGTGGGAGCGGGAAGTACTCGAAGGCGCCGTGGACGCGGCCGTCCGCCGACATGGGCTGGGCGTGGAAGCGGGCCGCCGTGGCCAGGCGGTAGGGCTCGGCGCCGTGGCTGTCGAGGATGGCTATCTCCGTGATGCGGCGGGCTCCGTCGGGGAACCGGGTCAGCTGGATGATCACGTCGAGCGCGCTGTTGATCTGGTCGTGCAGCGCTTCGAAGGGGACGCCGACCTCGGACATCGACGCCAGGGTCTTCAGACGCATCAGGGCGTCCTCCGTGCTGTTGGCGTGGACCGTGGCCAGTGAGCCGTCGTGGCCGGTCGACATCGCCTGGAGCATGTCCAGGGACTCGCCGCCGCGGACCTCACCGACGACGATGCGGTCCGGGCGCATACGGAGGGAGTTGCGGACCAGGTCGCGGATGGTCACCTGGCCCTTGCCCTCGACGTTCGGCGGGCGGGACTCCAGGCGGATCACATGCGCCTGCTGGAGCTGGAGTTCCGCGGAGTCCTCGATGGTGATGATGCGTTCGCGCTCCGGGATCAGCCCCGACAGGGCGTTGAGCAGGGTCGTCTTCCCGGTGCCCGTCGCGCCCGACACGATGATGTTGAACTTGGCCTGCACCAGGCCCGCGAGCAGGTACAGCATGTGCTCGTCCAGCGAGCCCAGGCCGATCATCTCCTGGAGGGTGAAGGAGCGCGGGAAACGGCGGATCGTCAGGGTCGCGCCCGTCAGCGACAGGGGCGGGATGATGACGTTCACGCGCTCGCCGGACGGGAGGCGGGCGTCCACCATGGGATTCGACTCGTCCACGCGCCGGTTGACCGTCGAGACGATCCGCTCGATCGTCTGCATCAGCTGGTCGTGGGAGGGGAAGCGGAGCGGCAACTGCTCCACCCGGCCGCCGCGTTCGACGAAGATCGCGTCCGGGCCGTTCACCATGATCTCGGTGATGGACGCGTCTTCGAGGAGCGGCTCCAGGATGCCGAGGCCCAGCGCCTCGTCCACGACCCTGCGGATCAGCTGCGAGCGTTCGACCGTCGACAGCACCGGGCCCTCGCGGCTGATGATGTGCCCGAGCACCCGCTCCAGGCGGGCCCGGCGCTCGGCGGCCGCCAGCGAGCTCATCTCCGCGAGGTCGATCTCCTCCAGGAGCTTGGCGCGGTACGAGGCGACCAGGTGGCCGTCCTCGCCCCGGCTGCCGTTCTCCTCGGGGGTGCTGATGCGGGCCCGCAGACTCATGGGGTACCTCGTTCAGTGGTCGAGCGGCATGGTGGCCGTCTTGGTCGCGTCGCCGAAGTCCCAGCCGGGGACGATGGAGGGGATGTCGACGGTGGCGGTGACGGTGACTTCATCGCCGCCCTGCGCGGCGGAACAGGAGACCGACAGCCAGTCGCTGACCGCGGTCGTACAGCCCTCCTGGGCGCTGTTCTCCAGCGAGGCCGCCCGCGCCCCCGCCCGCGCCGCGGTACCGGCCTGCTGTGCCGTGTAGGCGATGAGCCCGATCTGTACCCCCGCCATGGCGACGAGGATCAGGATCGGGATGAACCCGAGGTACTCGATGGCGACCTGGCCGAGGTCGGCACGTCGGCGGTCGCGGACTTTCCCGTCGTACGACATCTCAGTCCGTCTCCTCCTCCACGGCTCCCGCATGGCCCTCGACCGTGAACGGGAAGCCGATCGCGCCCGGGAAGAGGACGGGGACCTGGAGTTCGACGTCGGCCGTGACATAGCCGCCGCCGGTGCCGCACTCCACGGTGCCGTTCCACGCGTCCGGCAGCTTCTCCAGGCCTGCCGCCTCGCACGCGCCCTGCCGCTCCCCCGGGCTCGCCGCCGTTCCCGCCCGTACCGCCTCGTCCGCAGCATTCCCCGCCAGCGTGAAGGTGTACCCCACCAGCACGAACTGCCACAGCAGCACCAAGGTGATGATGATCAGCGGGGTCATGCCGAGGAACTCGATGGTGACCTGGCCGGAGTCCCGGCGCCCCATGACCCCGAGCCGCCTCATGGCCCCAGCTCCCTGCGTCGGCGGAAGCCCACCGCGCCCCGGTCGCTCCTGGACCGTCCGCCCTTGTGCGCTCCCTCGGCCGGTTTGACCAGTCCCAGTTCCCCCGCGAGAGCCCACAGCGCCTGCTTCACGACGCTCTTGTTGTCGAGTTCGTGGACGCGTCCGGCGTCCACGACCGATTGCAGTTCCTTGAAGTTGGCGGGGATCGCCACCCCCGCGACCGGTGTGCCGGTGATCTTCCGGACCAGCGAGGGCTGGATCTCGGTTCCGCGCGTGTGCCGGTTGACGACCACCGTCGTCTCCTCGGCCTTGCGGATCTGGAGCCGGTCCCACATGCGGACGGTCCGTTTGGCGCCGCGTACCGCGATCACGTCGGGCGTGGTGACGAGCAGGGCCGTGTCCGCCATCTCGACGGCCGCCGCGCCGGCGCCGCCGATCTGGGCGCCGCAGTCGATGACGACGATCTCGTAGCGGGAGCGCAGGGCGCTGACGATCTGACGGACGGCCCGGTCGGTGACCTCCTCGCCGCGTTCGCCCTCGCCGGGGGCCAGGAGCAGGGCGAGCCCGGTGTCGTGGCGGAAGACGGCGTCGGCCAGCACGCGTGGGGAGATGTCGGTGATGGTGGCGAGGTCGGCCACCGAGCGGCGGAACTGGACGTCCAGGAAGGAGGCGACGTCCCCGGTCTGGAGGTCGAGGTCGACCAGGGCCGTGCTGCGGCCGGACGCCTGGGCGGCGAGGGCGAGTTGGATGGCTGCGAGGGTGGTCCCCACTCCCCCTTTCGCGCCGCTGACCGTGACGACCGTGCCGCCGACTCCGGTGAACACGTCGACGGCGCCGCCCAGATGACGCCGTACGCCCACCGACCACTGGGCGACCGCCTGGACCCGGATGGCCAGCTCCTCGTAGCTCAGCGGCAGCGCCACCAGTCCCCGTGCCCCGTAGTCCATGGCGGCCTGGAAGAGGCCGGGGCTCGCGTCGGAGGTGACGAGGATGACGCCGACCGCGGGGAAGCGCAGGGCCACCTCGCGGATCAGTTCCAGCGCCGGGACCGGGCCGATGCGTTCGTGGACGACCACGACCTCCGGCAGCTCGTCGAAGGACTCGGCGGCCAGGCGCGCGAGGGTGTCGACGAGCTGGGTGGAGTCGACGACCGGGGCCACCGGTTCGGCGTCCGGGAGCTGGCTGAGCAGGGTGGTGATGGAGCGGACCGCGTCCGCGTCGCCTACCGCCGGCAGGATCCTCGTGGGCATACGGCTCTCACTTGTCCTTCGCGAGTTCGTACGTGCGGTCCTGCTCGGGGACGGTGCCGGTCTCGCCCGGCGCGACCAGTGCGAGCCGGACGCGCTTGGCGAAGGACTCGGCGTACGTGATGCGCTGGGCGTCGATGGCGGAGAGCGCGAAGGTGATGGGGACGGCCTCGGTGGCCTCGCGGGTGCGGTCGTCGGCGTCGGGCTGGAGCGGGGTGAGGTCGCCCACGTCGAGGACCTTGGCGTTCGTTACGATGATCTTGGACTGATCGGGAGCACCCTCCCGCTCACCCTCGAAGGTGGCGTACACGTTGACCGTGGAGTTCGGCGTGATCTTGCCGGCCACACCGGTCGCCGCGTCGATCATGATGGCGACCTCTTGCTGCCCGGGCTGCAGAGCCGGCTGTGCCACGATCATGTCGCTCTGCAGCAGGGAGCCCTTCTTCAGGGCGGTGACCGCGATCTTGCCGTCGATCTCGCGGAGATTGCGGACCGCGTTGTCGGACAGCCACCGCTCGGGCATCTCGATCTTCTCGAACTGGGCCGTGCTCAGCGGTTTGTAGGGGTCCACGTTCGTCTTGAGCCGGTAGGCGGTGACCTCGGGGCCGACCTTGGACTCGGCGTCGTTGATGACGGACAGGACGCCGGCGAAGGCCGCGAGGGCGCAGACGGCCGACAGGATCAGGAGTATGACGCCGCGGCGCTGACGGGAGTTCATGAACCGTACAACCTCATTGGGGGATATCGGTCGACAGGGCTCACCCGGCGGTGAGTTGGTTCTGCTGGTTCTCGGTGTGCGGTGACGTGGCGGAACAGAACACACAGCGGTCGCCGATCACATCGATGCCGCACCAGTGGCAGGCGCTCTGGCGGACCGAGGTGACCAGTTGGTAGAGGACCGAGAGGTCGGGCAGGAACGAACAGAACTCGATCACTTTCGGGGTGCCCCACCACGACGCCGACTCGGCGGGGAGCGGGACCTCTCGCAGGCCCTGGACGTCCCAGGACGGGGCGAGGGTGGTGGTGACCCAGTCGGACTGGAACTGCCCCTTGGCGACCAGCAGGGCGGTGGCGAACTCGGGGCCCTTCAGGGCGGCTTCGGGGCCGATGCGGACCATTTGCGGTTCGGGGTGGGCGATCACACCGAACTGACTTCCCGGGACCCATGACTTGGCATGCGCCTTGAGGTCCACGGGAACGCGGTCGAGCTTGGTGACGGAGCCGAGGACCGCCCCGGCGTGAATGTAGTGGGTGAGCAGCCGGCCCGCGGAGGCGAGCACGCCGGGGCTGAGGTCGCAGGAGGCGAGCTGCCTCAACTGGCGGGCCAGGACGGCCAGCCCGAGGGGCGGCAGATCGGGGCGGAACAGGGCGATACGGTCGCTTTCCAGGAGGGACCGTACGGTGTGCAGGCGCCGCTCGACCGCCTTCGGCACCGCCTGGGAGCAGACGACGATCACATGGCCGTGCTGGTCGATGAGCGCCTGGAGGCCCAGCAGCGTGCGCTCCAGCGGTTCCTTGTCCAGGCCCTTGAGCACGACGGCGGGCACGGTTCGCTCGTCCTGCGGTGGCAGCGCCATGTCGGCACCGGTCACGGCAATGGCAGTTGGCACGCGCAGCTCCCCGTTCCCATGCCCCGCCGGCCCGACCGGCGTTACTCCGGCACACCCAGTCGACTTCACTGCGTGACTACGTCAGCACTCTAGCCACGCCCATGTGACCGGAGAACAGCGTTTCTTCAGCTGATGGCAACTGTTTTTGCGCAAGGCTCCCCAAATCAGGGCGGATTGCATATGCCGATGCCCCGTGGAGAACCCGTGGGCCCCGTAAAGATGGTCTGGACCTATTGACGGACGCGATTGGTCTGGACCAGTCTGCTTGTCATGGCCATACTCAGACGACGCTCTGCTCGCTTCTGGTCGGCAGCGGTTCTCGCAGCCCTCGCCCTCGGTGTGTCCGGCACAGGCCAGGCCTCCGCCGCGGATGTCAACAACGCCAAGAACGCCGGCTTCGAGTCCGGCCTGACAAACTGGACCTGTACGGCGGGCAGCGGGGCGACCGTCTCCTCGCCGGTGCACGGCGGCGCGGCCGCGCTGAAGGCGACGCCGGCCGGGCAGGACAACGCGAAGTGCACGCAGACGGTGGCGGTGAAGCCCGGATCGACGTACACGCTCAGCGCGTGGGTGCAGGGTGGGTACTCCTACCTCGGTGTCACCGGCACCGGCACGACGGACGTGTCGACATGGACCCCCGACTCCACGTCCTGGAAGCAGCTGTCGACGACCTTCACCACCGGCGCCTCGACGACCTCGGTGACGGTCTACACGCACGGCTGGTACGGGCAGTCGGCGTACTTCGCGGACGACGTCTCGGTGTACGGCCCCGACGGCGGCGGTGGCACCGACCCGGCCCCGACGGTTCCGGGCATGCCGAGCGGCCTCGCGGTCTCCGGTACGTCCTCCTCGTCGGTTTCCCTGGCCTGGAGCACGGTCTCCGGGGCCACGGGGTACAACGTCTACCGCGGCGGTACGAAGGTGACGGCGGTGACCGGCACGTCGGCGACGGTGACCGGGCTCGCGGCGTCGACGTCGTACTCCTTCCAGGTCACCGCGACCAACTCGGCGGGTGAGTCCGCGAAGTCGACGGCGGTGACAGGGACGACGACGGCCACCCCGACCGGACCGGCGCTGCCCAAGCACGCCGTCACCGGGTACTGGCAGAACTTCAACAACGGGGCCACGGTCCAGAAGATCTCCGACGTCCAGTCCCAGTACGACATCATCGCGGTGGCCTTCGCGGACGCCACGACGACTCCGGGCGCGGTGACGTTCAACCTCGACTCGGCGGGGCTCGGCGGTTACACCGTCGACCAGTTCAAGGCGGACATCGCGGCGAAGAAGGCGGCCGGGAAGAAGGTCATCGTCTCGGTCGGCGGTGAGCGGGGGACGGTCGCGGTCAACGACTCCTCCTCGGCGGCGAACTTCGCGAACTCGGTGTACTCACTGATGCAGACGTACGGCTTCGACGGCGTGGACATCGACCTCGAGAACGGCCTCAACGCGACGTACATGACACAGGCGCTGAGGTCGCTCTCGTCGAAGGCGGGCTCGTCCCTCGTCATCACGATGGCCCCGCAGACGATCGACATGCAGTCGACGTCGAACGCGTACTTCCAGACCGCGCTGAACGTGAAGGACATCCTCACGGTCGTCAACATGCAGTACTACAACAGCGGTTCCATGCTCGGCTGCGACGGCAAGGTGTACTCGCAGGGCTCCGTCGACTTCCTGACGGCCCTGGCCTGCATCCAGCTCGAGGGCGGCCTCGCCCCCTCCCAGGTGGGCCTCGGCCTTCCGGCCTCGACCAGCGGCGCGGGCAGCGGCTACGTGTCCCCGACGGTGGTCAACAACGCCCTCGACTGCCTCACGAAGGGCACCGGTTGCGGCTCCTTCAAGCCGTCCAAGACCTACCCCGACCTGCGCGGCGCGATGACCTGGTCGACGAACTGGGACGCCTCGTCGGGCAACGCGTGGTCGAACACGGTGGGCCCGCACGTGCACGGGCTGCCGTAGCGGAAGGGGCTGAGCGTGGGGGCGAGAAGGCCGCCCCCACCACCGCTCACCCCATCGGCCTGTAGTACCCCAACACCGCCGCCAGCCCCGCGAACCACTCCCCCAGTCGCTCCCGCGACTTCGCGTCCACCACGCACTCGTAGAACTGGCCGTCGAGGTGGACCACGGCCAGCATCAGTGACTTTCCGTTCGGGGTCGTCTTGTAGTGGACGCTGCGGATCTCCGGCCAGTCGAAGTCCGCCTCGACGCCGTTGAGTTCCAGGGTGACGCCGGAGGCGTCGACAGACACCGAGCTGCGGCGGTCGACGGCGAGGAACTCGGGGCCGGCGGGGGTCGGCTGGGGCATCGGTGGGGGTGGGCCGAAGCCTTGGGGTGGGTGGGGTGGGTACGGCGGGTGGGTCATGGTGGGTCCCCCGGGGTGACGTGCCTGGGTGTGTGCGTACGGCAACTTACTCGTCGTACCGGGAAATCCGGCGAGCCGGCCTTCGCCTGTGCCGATGCCCTCAAGATCCCCTGCAAATCGTGTGAAACATTTCCGGGGTGCCACCGCATCAATCAAGTGAGAGCGCGAAGCAGGCGCATCCACGAGCAGGGGGAACACATGAGACAGGTCCTTGCGGACCAGTACGCGGAGTTCGCGGCGGCACGCGCGGGGCATCTCTACCGCTCCGCGTGCCTGCTCACCGCCGGGGACACGTATCTCGCCGAGGACCTGGTGCAGGAGACCCTGGGCCGGCTGTACATCAGCTGGCACCGGGTGGCCCGGGTCGGCAACCCCGCCGGGTACGCGCAGACCGTCCTCACCCGGGCGTTCCTCGCCCACCAGCGGCGCCGCAGCAGCAAGGAGCGCGCCACCGCCGAGTTCCCGGAGCAGGTCTACGCCGACCACGGCGACGTCCCGCTGCGCCTCACGCTGCTCCAGGCGCTGGCCCGGCTGCCCGCCAAGGACCGGGCGGTGGTCGTGCTGCGCTACTGGGAGGACCGCTCGATCGAGGAGACCGCCGACGCGATGAACGCCAGTTCCTCCGCGGTCCGCACCCGCTGCACCCGCGCCCTGGGCCGGCTGCGGGAGCTGCTGGGCGAGGACCTCGGCGAGTACGCACGCTTCTGACGGCCCCACCCGTCCCTATGACCTCGCCTCACCACACCTCTGACTTCTCATCCTTCACACCTCGGGGAAACGGTGGTTAGCCATGCCCGCTCAACAGCACAGTGATCCCTTCGAGGACCGTGTCGCCGCCGAACTGCGCGATGTCGGCGGACAGTTCGACGCCGATCCGCATGCGCTCACCACCGCGGGCCTCGCCCGTGGCCGACGGCTGCGACTGCGGCGCCGGGCCGCCGTCGTGGGCGGCGCGGCCTCCCTCGCGCTCGTCGGGGTGGGCGGGGCGCTGCTCCTGCCCGGCGGCGGTTCGGACCCGGACCCGTCCTCGGTGGCCTCGAAGCCGAGCGCCACGGCGACCGTGCCGCCCGTCTCCGGCCAGGAGCTGATCAGGACGCTCAAGGAGCAGCTCGGGTACGGCAAGTTCAGCCAGGAGACCGGTCGCGGTACCGCGGACGCGCCGTACGCGTGGCTCGTGTGGGACGACGGGGACGGGGGTTCCGTCGTCTCCGTCAACATGGAGCGGGTCGAGCCGGGCACTGAGCAGACCCGGCAGTGGACCGAGTGCCCGGACAAGACGTTCACGCCGTACGACAGTTGCCGGACGAGCCGGCTGGACAACGGCTCGGTGCTGAGGATCCTCCAGGGGTACGAGTATCCCGACAAGCGGGAGCCCACCAAGCACTGGTCCGCCGACCTGGTCACTCCGAGGGGCCAGCACGTCGCGGTGTACGAGTGGAACGCCGAGGCCGAGAAGGGCTCGCCGGTCACCCGCGAGGACCCGCCGCTGGACGCGGCGGAGTTGAAGAAGCTGGTGACCGCGCCGGCGTGGCTGACGGCGGTCGACGCCATTCCCAAGGAGGACAAGTCGTCGTCGGCGAGCCCGGAGGAGACCGCCCCCACCACCGACATCCGCAAGACGCTCGTCGACCTCCTCCCCGACGGTCTCACCCCGGTCTCGAGGGGCGGTGACGAGTCCGGGTGGGGCTATGTCGTCGTCGACGACGGCAAGGGCAAGAGCCTCGTCGAGATCAACGTCCAGCCGAACATGGGGGACCTCCTCGGCGAGAGCATCTTCGAGGGTGCCGAGGAGGTCGGCGACGGCACGATGCTCATCACCCGCGAGGACGCCGGGGACAAGGGCGTCTCGGGCACGGTCAGGTGGACCGTCGACACGGTGCGGATCGACGGACTGCGGGTCGTGATCAGCGCCCTCAACGCGGGCGGGCCGCACGACGCGCCGAGCCGTGACAAGCCCGCCCTGACGATGGAGCAGCTCAAGAAGATCGCGCTCAGCTCGAAGTGGGGGCCGAGCCGGGAGGAGTCGCAGACCGGTCAGAAGAACTCCGACCAGGGCTGATCCCAGATCTGCTTCACGCACAGCACCAGGAACAGCAGTCCGGCGATCACCAGCATTCCGTTGCTGATGAGGCCGTTGCGCCATTCGGCCGGTGTGCGCGAGGAGTTGAGGAGCCAGATCAGTGTGCCGGCCAGGAAGGGAAGGAAGGCCGCGCCCAGGACGCCGTAGAGGATGATCAGGCGGAAGGGCTGGCCCTGGAAGAGCAGGACGATGGGCGGGAAGGTCAGCCACAGCAGGTACGCGCGGAAGGGCCAGGAGCGTTCGCGCGCACCGGAGGCGACCTCCTCGCCCGTCCCCTTGCCCGTGCTCTCGCCCTTGTCGCGGAAGCGGGCGACGAAGTCGGCGAACATCAGGCTCACGCCGTGCCAGACGCCGATCAGGGAGGTGTACGAGGTGGCGAAGAAGCCGATCAGGAAGAACTTGGCGGTCGCCGAGCCGTACTTGTCCTCCAGGATGTCGCTGAGCTGGATGAGCCCCTTGTCGCCGCTGGCGATGGCGATGTTCGCCGAGTGCAGCATCTCGGCGCCGACGAACAGCATGGAGATGACGAAGATGCCGGTGGTGGCGTAGGCGACGCGGTTGTCGAGCCGCATGACCTTCATCCAGCCGGTGTTGGTCCAGCCCTTGGCGTTGACCCAGTAGCCGTACGCGGCGAGGGTGATGGTGCCGCCGACGCCGCCGATGAGGCCGAGGGTGTTGAGGATCGAGTCCTTCTCGTCGGGGAGGACGGGCAGCAGGCCCGCGAAGGCGTCCCCCAGGTTCGGGGTGACCCGGATGGCGAGGTAGACCGTCACCACGAACATGACGCCCACCAGGACCGTCATGACCTTCTCGAAGACCTCGTACTTGTTGAACCAGACGAAGACGAGGCCGGTCAGACCGCAGGCGACGGCCCACCACTTGAGGTCCATCACGTCCGGGAACAGCGCCTGGAGCGGGAGCGCGCTGGACGACATCGCGGCGGCGCCGTAGACGAAGCCCCAGATCACCACGTAGACGACGAAGAACCACGAGGTCCAGCGGCCCAGGCTCGCCCAGCCGTCGAAGAGGGTGCGGCCGGTGGACAGATGCCAGCGGCCGGCGGCCTCGGCGAGGGAGATCTTGACGAGGCAGCCGATGACGGCGGCCCACAGGAGCGTGTAGCCGAAGTTGCTGCCCGCGATGAGGGTCGCGACCAGGTCGCCGGCGCCGACGCCGGTGGCCGCGACGACGATGCCGGGGCCTATGTACTTCCAACTGGACTTACGAGGTTGGGGGTTGCCGGATGATGCCTGGGTGTCCGTGGGGTTGCCCGTGGTGTCCGCCATGCAGGTCAAGAAAGCCCAAAGCCGCCCGCCCGGCAAGAGGGCCTGCGTGGATCTTCACCCGATGCGCGTACTCGGGGGGAAGGGGTCGGGCCCCGGCGGCTGGGCAAGCGCACCGGGGCCCGGGATGTGGTTCCGGGGGGAGCCTGAGTTGACGTATCCGGAACTCTCGGGTCAGAACGACTGTCGCCGACCACAGTCGTCGGACCCGCACGTGCCGAGCTCGAACCACACGGTCTTGCCCGGCCCGTCCTGATGGCAGCCCCAGCGCCGGGCAAGCGCATCCACCAGGAACATCCCCCGGCCGCTCTCCGCGGTGCCCGCCTGGAGCACCTGGGGAGTTCGGCGGCCGACATCGGCGACCTCGCAGCGCAGTACGCCGTGCGAGGCGAAGAGGGTGAGTCGGAAGCTGCTCGCGGAGTGGAGCAGGGCGTTGGTGGCGAGCTCGCTGACGAGCAGCTCGGCCGTGTCCACCAGGTCCTCCTGGTCCGCGAGCCCCCACCCCTCCAGCTGTCGGCGGACCGTGGCGCGGGCCTCGCGAACGGCGGCGGGACGGGGGGCGTACTCGACGCTCAGATGGCCTGCCCCCAAGGGGGGTTGGGGGTACGCGGCGTACCGAGGATCGGGGTCCGGGGGGCGGCCCCCGGAGAGTTGCAGCATGGGAGCAGGATGCCCGCCGCGACCGTGCCGCACACCGGGAGGAATACCCGATTCACTACCTACGTACATCAGTTCGGGATCGAGCCACGGCCGCAGCGTTCCGGCCACCGCGCCTTTATTGACTCTTGACCTGCTCATGCCATAGGCGCACGATGAGCGCCGCACCCGCACCTGTGAGTCACCTGTATCCCCACTTGCTTCAGGCCCGGAGACCCCGGAATCCCTGGAGAAACTAGGAGACTTCATGCGACTTCGCATACGAGGCTCAGGCGTCCGCGGCGGAAGACGTA
This sequence comes from Streptomyces sp. NBC_00019, assembly GCF_045041015.1. Lineage (NCBI taxonomy): Bacteria > Bacillati > Actinomycetota > Actinomycetes > Kitasatosporales > Streptomycetaceae > Streptomyces > Streptomyces sp. NBC_00019. The sequence goes on along the minus strand of NZ_CP108302.1, from coordinate 6,703,865 downwards.
CCGCCGTGTTCGCCGCCCTCCTCGCCCTCGCGCTCGCGGCACCCCTCTCCCCGGGCGCGAGCGCCGACAGCACCGCCAAGGCGGCTCCCTCGGCGGACGACATCCGCCAGTACGAGATCCACACGCACGCGACGGTCAAGGAACGCACGGCCCTCCAGCAGGCCGGCGTGGCCATCGACGAGGTGGACGACCACGGTGTCGTGATCTCCGGCCGTGCCGACCAGATCAGGAAACTGCGCGCGCAGGGCTACGACATCACGGCGCTCGGCGCGGTCCCCGACCGGTCCTCCGCCGAGGACGGCGGGGTCGGAATCCTCGACTTCCCCTCGGCCGACTCGAGGTACCACAACTACGCGGAGATGACGAGCGAGATCAACTCGGTCGTCTCCGCCCACTCCTCCATCGCGAGCACCCGCGTGATCGGCACCTCGTACCAGGGCCGGAACATCGTCGCCATCAAGATCAGCGACAACGTGGCGACCGACGAGTCCGAGCCCGAGGTGCTGTTCACCCACCACCAGCACGCCCGTGAGCACCTCACCGTCGAGATGGCGCTGTACCTGCTCAACGAGCTGACCTCGGACTACGGCACCGACTCCCGCGTGACCAGCATGGTCAACAACCGCGAGATCTGGATCGTCCCGGACCTCAACCCCGACGGCGGCGAGTACGACGTCGCGACCGGCTCCTACCGCTCGTGGCGCAAGAACCGCCAGCCCAACTCCGGTTCCTCGAACGTCGGTACCGACCTCAACCGCAACTGGGCCTACCGGTGGGGCTGCTGCGGCGGCTCGTCCGGGTCGACCTCCTCGGAGACGTACCGCGGCCCGGCGGCCGAGTCGGCGCCCGAGGTCAAGGTCGTCGCCGACTTCGTCCGCAGCCGGATCGTCGGCGGCGTGCAGCAGATCAGGGCCGGCATCGACTTCCACACGTACAGCGAACTGGTCCTGTGGCCCTACGGGTACACGACGGCGAACACGGCCACCGGCATGACCACCGACGACCGCAACGCCTTCGCGACGGTCGGCGGGAAGATGGCCGCGAGCAACGGCTACACGCCCGAGCAGTCCAGCGACCTGTACATCACCGACGGATCGATCGACGACTGGCTGTGGGGCAGCCAGAAGATCTTCGGGTACACCTTCGAGATGTACCCGTCGTCGAGCTCCGGGGGCGGCTTCTACCCGCCCGACGAGGTGATCGCTGCGGAGACCGCGCGCAACCGGGACGCGGTGCTGCAGCTGCTGGAGAACGCGGACTGCATGTACCGGTCCATCGGCAAGGAGGCACAGTACTGCAGTTAGAAGTGGACAGGTCGTCGGGGAGCTGCGGGCCGGTGGTGGCCGGTCGCGCAGTTCCCCGCGCCCCTGGGTGGGACTAGTCGTCCTCGGTTTCGTCGGCGCCGTCGTCGAAGTAGGCGTCGAGGACGGCGTCCAGCTGCTCGTCCCACTCCTGGAAGCGCGCCCGCGACGTGGCCTCGACCTCGATCGGGTACCAGCGCCTGTCCGGGGTGTGCACGGTGATCGTGTACCGCTTGCCGAAGCGGGGCGTCTCGGTCTCGATCGCGCCGATCTCGTCCCAGCGGAACTCGCACCGCTCCTCGTCGAGGCTCAGGCGTACGCCCTTCGCATCGGCGACGATCTTCGCGCGGCGGTCGGACGCCTCGAAGGCGGGGCCGTCGGCCGCGTCCGCCTCCGGCTCGTCGGGAGTGGGTTCCTCCTCGGGGTCGGGGGCGGCCTCCTTCTTCGCGAGGGCGTCCTCCTCGGCAAGGGGCTCCTCGGCGTCCTCGGGCTCGCCGGACACGGGTGAGGTCAGCCCGGGGATGAAGGCCGGGTCGAACCCGGCGCCTTCCAGGGGCTTGCTGCTCGAACCTATGCGCTGCTCCACAGCGGGAAGTATGGCGGACGAAGCTGTGCCGTGGGGCGCCGGGGGCCGAGGTCGCCTACCGCGCATGACGAATTGGCGGATCTGTCCCCCCGCCGATGCACCGGCCACCCGCGGTTTTACCGCCGGTTTGGGGACAGATCCGCCAATCACGCCTTCCTGCCTACACGAACAGGCTCAGCACCGCCGCCATCACGAAGCCGACCACCGACAGGACCGTCTCCAGGACCGTCCAGGTCTTCAGCGTGTCCCGCTCGCTGATGCCGAAGTACTTGGCCACCATCCAGAAGCCGCCGTCGTTCACGTGCGAGGCGAAGATCGAGCCCGCCGAGATGGCCATGATGACCAGGGCCACGAAGGCCTGGGAGTGATCGCCCTCCGAGAGCAGGGGCGCCACGATGCCCGCCGTCGTCACGATCGCCACCGTCGCCGAGCCCTGGGCCACCCGTAGGACCACCGAGATCAGGTACGACAGGACGATCACCGGGAGGCCCACGTCGTTGAAGGTGTCCGAGAGCGCCTGGGCCACGCCGCTCGCCTTGAGGATCGCACCGAAGACACCGCCCGCGCCCACGACGAGCAGGATGTTGCCGACCGGCTTGAGCGAGGCCGTCGAGACGGTCTCCAGGGACTTGCGGGACCAGCCGCGCCTCAGGCCCAGGAGGTAGTACGCGAGGAGCAGGGCGATCGTCAGGGCCACGAAGGGGCTGCCGAAGAACTCGATCACCGAGCGGCCCGTGGAGGGGTCCAGGGCGATCGAGGAGAAGGTGGCGGCGAGGATCAGGACCAGCGGGGTGCCGATGATGCCGAGGACCGTGCCCAGCGGGACCGGGTCCTCGCGGGGCTCCACACCCTGCTCGCGCTGCTCGTTGATGACCGCGAGCCTGGCCTCCGCGGCCGCTTCCACCATGTCCTGCGGTACGGCCACGAAGATGCGCCGGCCGATCCACGCGGAGAACACCCAGGCGGCCAGTACCGCCGGGATGCCGCAGACCACGCCCATCAGGATGACCCAGCCGAGATCCACGTGCAGCAGTCCCGCCGCGGCCACCGGTCCGGGGTGCGGGGGCAGGAAGGCGTGGGTCATCGACAGACCGGCGAGGAGGGGGAGGCAGTAGAGCAGGATCGACTTGCCGCTGCGCTTCGCCGCCGCGTACACGATCGGGGCGAGGACGAAGATGCCCACGTCGAAGAAGACCGGGATGCCGAAGATGAGGCCGGTGAGGCCCATGGCGAGGGGTGCCCTCTTCTCACCGAAGAGGTTGAGGAGGCGGGACGCCAACACCTCGGCGCCGCCGCTGACTTCGAGGATCGCGCCGAGCATCGTGCCCAGGCCGATGATGATCGCGACATGGCCGAGGATGCCGCCCATGCCGGACTCGATGGTGGAGACGGCGTCGGAGCGCTGGACCGTGCCGAAGAGTTCGGTGACCGAGAGGCCCGCGAGGAGGCCGACGGCTATGGAGACGGCGAGGAGGGCGACGAACGGCTGGAGTCTGACCTTGATGATCAGGAAGAGGAGGAGGGCGATGCCGATGGCGGCGACGGTCAGGAGACCGGCCGTGCCGTCGATGAGGAGGAGCAGACCACCTGTGTGCGGGGGAGCTTCGGTGGTTGCGGCGAGCGGTTGGGACATGGGGGTCCTCTGCGTAAGTACATACAGCTTTCGGGCAAGGCGGATCGCGGCATGGCCACCCGTCGGGGGCCATGCCGTTCTGCTTACGGCGTGCGGGAGTTGAGGGGGTGTGGGCTCAGCCGAGTACGGCGAGCGCGTCGATCTCGATGAGGAGTCCGGCGGGGAGGCCGACGTAGACCGTCGTGCGGGCGGCCGGGGGCGCGGTGAGGCCCTGCTCCTCGAAGTAGGTGTTGTAGAGGCCGTTCATCTCGGCGAAGTGGTCGACGTCCGTGAGGTAGACGCGGATCATCATCACGTCGTCCCAGCTCGCGCCGCCCTCCTCCAGGATCGCCTTGACGTTGGCGAGAGTCTGCAGGGTCTGCTCGCGCAGGGTGGGGCCGGCGGGCGTCGGCGGCTTGCCGTCCTCCGCGGGGAGGAAGCCGACCTGGCCGGCCACCTGGAGGATGTTGCCCTTGCGCACGCCGTGCGAGAACTTCGCGGGCGGGGTGGTGTGGGTCTTGGGCGTGAGCGCGATCTTCTCGGTCTTCTCGGTCATGAGGTGGCTTCCTTGACGGGGGTTCTGCCGGAGTACTCGCCGCTGACGGTGTCCGCGGTACGGCGGACCAGCGGGAGGAGGGTGAGGAGTTCGTCGGCGGTGACGACGACGTTCGGGGCGGAGACCGACATCGCGGCCACGACCCTGCCGTCGGCGCCGCGGATCGGTGCGGCGACGCAGTTGATGGACTCCTCGTGGCCACCGAGGTCGGTGGCCCAGCCCTGTTCGCGCACGCGCTCCAACTCCTTGAGGAAAGCGGATGCGTTGGGGGTCGAACGGGACGTGTACATGGGGTACTCGAGCTTGTCCGCGAGGGTGCGGCGCTCGGACTCGTGCAGGTCGGCGAGGAGCAGCTTGGCCACGGCCGCGACGGTGATGGCGACGGGCTTGCCGATCCGGGAGTACATCCGGACCGGGTAGCGGCTCTCGACCTTGTCGATGTAGAGGACCTCGGCCTCCTCGTACACGGCGAGGTGGACGGTGTGGCCGCACTGCTCGTTGAGGCGTACGAGGTGGGGGTGGGCGATCTCCCGGATGTCCAGGTTCTCCATCGCCTCCTGGGCCAGCGCGATGAGGCGGGCGCCGAGACGGTAGCGCTGGTCGGACTGGCGGTAGACCATGCCGTGTTCGTGGAGCGTGCGCAGGAGCCGCAGGGCCGTGGACTTGTGGACGCCGAGGCGGTCGGCGACCTGTCCCAGGTCTGCGGGACCTTCTGCGAGCAGCGGCAGGATGCTCAGCGCGCGGTCGACGGTCTGGCTCATGGAATGCGTACCTCCTCCGGGGCCTGCACGGCTTGCGTCCAGCCGGGGCCGAGTCGAAGTGTCTCCCAGGTCCCGTCGTCCACGGCCGCCAGGCGGTCGACGGTGTCGCGGGTGGGCGGTACGGCGAGGTCGCCGGGGGTGGTGAGGGTGGCGGCGGCATGGAGGTGTGCGGTGCGGAGACAGGCCGTCACGGAGAGACCTCGCAGCATGCCGGAGAGAAACCCGGCGGCAAAGGCGTCACCGGCACCGGTGGTGGCCACGACGTCGACACCGAGGGCGGGAACAAAGGTGACGGCGCCCGCCCCAAGGGACGCGGGGAAGGAAGCCTCGCCTTGTGACTCCGGGCCGCCACCCGACCCAAGGGGCGCGGGGAACTGCGCGACCAGCCCCCACTCACCCGCAGCCGACACGAATGCCGTAGCCCCCTTGGCCCCTTGCTTCACCACCAGCACGCCCGGCTCGGGCAACAGCTCCCGGACCGCCGACGAACCACCGGAAACCCCCCACGCCTCCTCCGCCTCGTCCTCCCCCACGAACACCACATCCGCCCGGCGCGCCAGCTCCAGCACCACCCCCGCCCCCTCGGCCCCCCTCCACAGGTCGGGCCGGTGGTTCACGTCGAAGGAGATCAGGGGGCGCCCCACGCCGGGAGCCGTCAGCTCGTGCAGCAACCCCCGGCACCCTTCGGACAGCGCCGCAGTGATCCCCGTCAGATGCAGCACCCGCCCCGCCCGCACCGCCTCCAGGTCCACGTCCCCCGGCGACATCGCCGACGCCGCCGACCCCGCCCGGTAGTAGGCGACCTCGTGCGCATCCGTCCCCCGCTCCCCCGCCGTACGGAAGTACACGCCCGTCGGCCGCGCCGGATCACGACGTACGGCCGACACGTCCACGCCGTACGACCCGATCGTCGCCACCAGATGGTCACCGAAGCCGTCCGCACCCACCCGGCTCACCCACCGCACGGAGTGCCCCGCGGCGGCCAACCCACAGGCCACGTTCGACTCCGCACCCCCGATCCCCCGCTCGAACGACGGCACATCGGCAAGGCGGCCGGGTCGGGTGGGCAGGAACGTGACCATGGACTCGCCGAGCGCGACGACATCCACGATGTCGGGGGCGTTGGTCACGATGGTCGTAGCTCCTCGGTCTCGGTCATGGGGGTCCATTGACCCTGCGTTGGCCGAGATGTTAGACAGCAGTAAGCGATATACGCAATGGACGTTGCAGTAGACGCAACGCACCAGATCAGGGAGGCTCCATGACAGCCGACAGCCCCTCCGAAGCGCTCGCCCGCCTCGCAGAGGACCGTGTCGACCACCGCTTCAAGGGCCTCCCCCCGGACGCCGACGGCCTCACCGTCGCCGAACTCGCCGCACAGCGCCGCAACCTCTTCACCGACGGCTTCGCGACCCCCGTCCTTGCCCTCTCCGCCGAGCGGCTCCAGCACAACCTGGAGCTCATGGAGGCCTACTCCGAACGCCACGGACTCGCGTTCGCCCCGCACGGCAAGACCTCCATGGCACCCCAGCTGTTCCAGCGGCAGATCGAGCACGGGGCGTGGGGCATCACCCTCGCCGTACCGCACCAGGTCCGCGTCGCCCGGGCCTTCGGGACGCGGCGCGTATTCCTCGCCAACGAACTCGTCGACCCGGCCGCGCTCCGGTGGATCTCCGCCGAGCTCGACTCCGACCCCGACTTCCGTCTCATCTGTTACGTCGACTCCGTACGCGGTGTCGGGCTCATGGACGCGGCCCTGCGCGGAGCCGGCCGCCCCCTGGACGTGGTCGTCGAGCTCGCCGCCGGCGACGGCGCCCGTACCGGGGTCCGCACGGAGGCCGAGTGCGCCGCCGTCGCCGACGCCGTGGCCGCCGTACCGACCCTGCGGCTCGTCGGTGTCGCCGGGTACGAGGGGGAGGTCCCGAACGCCGACCCCGAGCGCGTGCACGCCTGGCTGCGGCGGCTCGTCTCCCTCGCGGTGGCGTTCGACAAGCACGGGCGGTTCGGCGGGACGGACGAGGTCGTCGTCAGTGCGGGCGGCAGCGCCTGGTTCGACGCCGTCGCCGACGTGTTCGCGGAGATCCCCGAACTCTCCCTTCCCGTGCTGAAGTTGCTCCGCTCCGGCGCCTATGTCTCGCACGACGACGGCCACTACCGGAAGATCACCCCCTTCAACCGGGTCCCGGAGGAGGGCGCCCTGGAACCGGCGTTCCGGCTGTGGACGCAGGTCGTCTCCCGGCCCTCCCCCGAACAGGCCTTCGTCAACGCGGGCAAGCGGGACGCGGCCTACGACCTCCATCTGCCGTTCGCCCAGGTCGTACGGCGGGAGGGGGTGGAGCGCCCGGCGGACGGCATCGAGGTGACCGGCCTGTCCGACCAGCACGCCTGGCTGCGCACCGGGCCAGAGGCCGATCTGGAGGTCGGTGACTGGCTCGGCCTGGGGCTGTCCCATCCGTGCACGTCCTTCGACAAGTGGCAGCTGATCCCGGTGGCCGAGGCGGACGGCACGGTCGTCGACTACATCCGCACCTACTTCTGAGGGGGCTGTCGCCGATGGAAGAGCTCGTCATCCGGGACGCGGACGTCGTGGACGGCAGCGGTGCGCCGTCGTACCGCGCAGATGTCGTGATCGACGGCGGCCGGATCGTCTCGATCGTCAAGGAGGCGGCCGACGCCGGGTGCCAACGCCCCACGGCCCGCCGCGAGTTGGACGCGGAAGGCCTCGTCCTCTCCCCCGGCTTCATCGACATGCACGCCCACAGCGACCTCGCCCTCCTGCGCGACCCCGACCACAGCGCCAAGGCCGCGCAGGGGGTCACGCTCGAAGTCCTGGGCCAGGACGGGCTGTCGTACGCCCCCGTCGACGACGGCACCCTGGCCGAGGTCCGCCGCGCCATCACCGGCTGGAACGGGTACGGCGACGACATCGACTTCGACTGGCGGTCGGTGGGCGAGTACCTCGACCGCCTTGACTCCGGTTTCGAAGGCCGGGGCATCGCCGTCAACGCGGCCTATCTGATCCCCCAGGGCACCGTCCGCATGCTGGCCGTCGGCTGGGAGGACCGGGAGGCAACCCCTCAGGAGCTCGACCGGATGCGGCAGTTGGTTGCCGAGGGAATGGAGCAGGGCGCGGTCGGCCTGTCGTCGGGGCTCACCTACACGCCCGGCATGTACGCCAAGGACGCCGAACTCACCGAGCTGTGCCGGGTGGTGGCGTCGTACGGCGGCTACTACTGCCCGCACCACCGCTCGTACGGCGCGGGGGCCCTCGAGGCGTACGAGGAGATGGTCGCCCTGACCCGGGAGGCGGGCTGCTCCCTGCATCTCGCCCACGCCACCATGAACTTCGGCGTGAACAAGGGCCGGGCGCCCGAGCTGCTGGCCCTTCTCGACGACGCGCTCGCGCAGGGCGCCGACATCAGCCTCGACACGTACCCCTACACCCCCGGCTGCACCACCCTCGTGGCCATGCTGCCGAGTTGGGCGAGCGAGGGCGGCCCGGAGCGGATCCTGGAGCGGCTCGCGGACGAGGCGACGGCCGAGCGGATCCGGCACCACCTGGAGGTCATCGGCGCGGACGGCTGCCACGGGGTGCCCATCGAGTGGGACACGATCGAGATCTCGGGGGTCAGCGATCCGTCACTGGGCGACTTCGTCGGCCGTACGGTCCAGCAGTCCGCCGAGTCGCGCGGCGAGGCCCCCTGGACGACCGCGCGCCGACTGCTCGTGCGGGACCGGCTCGGGACGACGATCCTCCAGCACGTGGGCCACGAGGAGAACGTCCAGCGGATCATGCGCCACCCGGTCCACACCGGCGGCTCGGACGGCATCCTGCAGGGGACGAAGCCGCACCCCCGCGCGTACGGCACCTTCCCGCACTATCTCGGCCGGTACGTCAGGGAGTTGGGGGTGCTGTCCCTGGAGGAGTGCGTGGCCCATCTGACCGGCCGCCCGGCGGCACGACTGCGCCTGCCGGACCGCGGGCTGGTGCGTGAGGGGTACCGGGCCGACGTGGTCCTCTTCGATCCGGGGACGGTGGCGGCGGGGTCGACGTTCGAGAATCCCCGCACACTCCCGGTGGGCATCCCGCACGTCCTGATCGACGGTCGGTTCGTGATCGAAGACGGCCGACGGACGGACGTACTGGCGGGCAAGGCGGTCCGTCACAGTCCCATGTGACGGAACGCCCGACGCCCCAGGGGCGCGGGACTGTATCAGTGTGCGGCTCCGCCGCGTGGGCGCGACCGGCCACGACGGCGCCGCAGCCGCCCTACAACCGATCGCACCCCGCACGGAGCGTTACGGCTTAGGCAGCGTGCAGGTGCTCGCGCTCAGGTTGAGCTGGTTGCGGGTCGTGAAGCAGGCCGGGATGTTGTAGATCTCCTGGGCGTAGTTGATGCCCTGGCGGACGGTGACGGCGCCGCTCTCGCTGACCTCGCACGGGTTGTTGACCGTGCAGGACTCGCCGTCCTCGTTGCCGGTGTTGTTGACGGCGACGACCTTGCCGGTGGCCTGGTCGATCACCGGCGAGCCGGAGGTGCCGCCGATGGTGTTGCAGGCGGAGGTGTAACGGACCGAGTCCTTCCAGGTCCAGTCACCCTCCTTCAGACGGTACGCGAACCCGTCGATGTTGCAGTTGTAGAGCGTCTTCCAGTAGCCGGAGGCCACGGTGATGGCGGTGCCGGCGGTCGGGTGGGTGTCCTGGACGGTCAGCGGGGAGATGTTGTACGAGCTCTTGATCGTCGCGTACGTGCTGGTGAGCTGGTAGATCGAGACGTCCGTGTCGGTCATCGTCGCGTAGGCGAGCTTGCTCGCGCGCAGCGTCGCGACCCGGGAGCCGGAGGAGTTGAGCAGGCCGAAGGTCCGGGAGGAGGCCTGGTTGGTGATGACCTGGCCGGGTGCCGGGAAGCCGGAGGTCAGGCAGTGGCCGTTGCTGAGCACCAGGGCCGGGTCGGTGTCCAGGGAGTTCGGGAAGCGGATGACCGAACCGGAACAGTTGCTGAGCGAGACGGTCCCGGCGAGCGTCACGGCCTGGAGCGTGGGCGACGGCGACGTGGCCTGCTTGACGGCCGACGTGGTGGACGTGACCAGGTCGTGCACGACCGACGTGACCGTGTCCGTGTCCACGCTCTTGCCGACGCCCGCTGCCGCGGGTTCGGCGGCGACCGCGGGTGCCGTACCCATCCCGGCGAGCGCCAGGACACTGAGTGCGGCGACGAGAGGCTTTCTCATGTGGGGGTCCCCTCTTGCGACTTGGACGACCGGAAATCTTCCGGCCGTCCGTGAGTTTGTCATGCGCATTCTCGACATGGAGGGGTTGAGGGGACAAGGAGTTCGCGCCCTCAGGTATACGGATCTTCACCGGAAGGTCATCAACCCGCCCTGATCCACACTCACTTGGGCGGCTTGGTGTTGCCCTGGCCCTTTCCGGGCCGCTTGTCACGGTTGCCTGGGACGGTCCCGTTCTCGGCGGCGATCGGAGCCGGGGTGGCGGTCAAGGACCGGTGTGTCACCCGACGCTCGACGCCGGGGCGAGGGCGCGCTGCTGATGGGCGACCTGGAGCACCCATTGCGTCAGCAGATCGGGGCTTGATGTCGGCCCCAGAGCCTCCAGTTCACGAGCGCGGGCATGCCGGTTCAGGGTGCACTTGGAGGCATAGAAGATCACCTGCTCCCGCTCCGGGTACAGGCCGCGGTCCCGCCACTCCTGGAGGGCGTCCAGGCCCGCCTCCGGGCCGGCGCTGCGGCCGATGTCGGAGATCACCAGGTTCACCCGGTCGTTGGCGAGCGCGAGTTCCGCCTCCTCCTGATCGGCGGCCTCCACCACGACGGCGCCCCGCAGCGTCAAATAGTCCACCAGGCGCCGGTTGTTGGCCATGTGGTCGTCCACCCACAGGATGTGCAGCCCCGTGAAGTCCTCCTTGACCCGGGTCGGCGCGGGCTCCGTCAACCGCTGTGCGGCGATCGGCAGCACCGCGTCGACGAGCGGCAACTGCCGTAGTGTCGATACCCAGGAGTCCGTGCAGAAGCTCGCCGACGACCCCGATTTCATCTCCCTCTACGACGGGCTGATGAAGTTCCCCGACGCGACGGAACTCATTGATTCGGGATCGACGGTCAGCGCGTTCCAGACCACGTTGACCAGCGCGGCCGGCCCCAGGAAGGCCGCCGCCGTGGCCAGCCCCAGGCGCAGAACGCCGACGAGCGAGAACCGCCCGTCCGCCGAGGCGAGGAACCTGACCAGGGCGCGTCGGCCGAATCCGGCCAGCACCGCCTTGAGCAGCCGCTCCAACTGGTCACCGCTGCGGGCGGACCACGCGTTGTACCAGACGGTCTCGACGCCACCCTCCCGTAACCGGGCCCGCGTCAGGCGCATCAGGGTGCTCTTGCCCATGCCCCGGCGTGCGTCCACCGCGACGGCCATCGGCGTCGAGGCACACGAGTGGATCAGCAGCCGGGCGAGCGCATCAGCACTGACCTGCGCCTTGAGCCGATCCCGTTCCGCGCACTCCACCGGTTCGTCGCTGAGCAGCCTGAAGGATTCGTCGTGGATCCGCACGACATCGACATCAGCCATGTCCGTCCCCCGTTCATGGCAAGTCCTGCCCGGAGTGTGGCATCGCCACGGGCCGCGGGCGCCGCTCACGCACGGAGTTCCGCACGACGACGTAGGCCCCGCGCGCAGGTGGGCGAGGAGCCCTACGCCACGCCCCTCCGGCCCACGCTGCTCACCTGGGCTTCTTGGTGCTGCCCTGACCACGCCCCGATCTGCTGTCGGAGTTGCCCGGGGCGGACTCGCTCGCGGTGGCGGTCGGGGCCGGGGTGGTGGAGGCGCCGGACGAGGGCTGCCCCTCGGGCTCTCCCGATTCCTTCTTGTCCGACGACGGCGACGGGGAGCCGGAGGCGGCGGTCCCGGAGGAGGACGTGCCGGCGTCCGGCGACCCAGTGCCGTCCGAGCCGGTCGCGGTGCCGTCCTCGTCGGGCTCCGTGGAGCCGTCGGCCGCCGACGGTCCCGTACGGCCGTGCTTGCCTTCGGCGTCACCCGACCCGCCTCCCGAGAAGGCGAACCCGGCGATCAGTGCGACCGTCGACACGGCGCCCACCGCGCCGGCCGCGAGCGCCACCCGTCGCGAGCGCCAGGGGGCCGGTTTGCGGCGGGAGCGGGAACGGGAGCGCCGGGACGGGATGCGTGGCAGCTCGGTCGTCTCGTCGTAGGTGCTCTGCCAGCCGTGCGCGACGGCCGGGTCGGCGTACTCCTCGTACGGCGGGGGCGGCTCGGTCTGCGGGTGGTACACGTTCGGCGGACCCTGGGGGTCGCGCGCGACGTGTGTCCCGTTTCCGTACTCGTCTGGGCTGGACATGGCCCCGCATTGTAGGGACGGGCGGGGCCCCTGGGACAGCTACCGCCGATAACCGCCCAAACCGCACCGTCTCGCGTGGCGGAAAACACGACCCGCGAAGCGTTACCCCGCCGTAAGCTCCCTGACATGCAGGTGATCCAGTCGACCAAGCTCGCCAACGTCTGTTACGAGATCCGGGGCCCGGTTCTCGAGGAGGCCATGCGGCTTGAGGCGGCGGGCCACCGCATCCTCAAGCTGAACACCGGAAACCCGGCCGCCTTCGGCTTCGAGTGCCCGCCGGAGATCCTGGAGGACATCCTCCGGAACGTGTCCTCGGCCCATGGGTACGGCGACGCGAAGGGGCTGCTCGCCGCGCGCCGCGCCGTCGTCATGCACAACCAGACCCTCGGCATCGAGACCGACGTCGAGCACGTCTTCCTCGGCAACGGCGCCTCCGAGCTGATCGTGATGGCGATGCAGGCCCTGCTGGACGACGGCGACGAGGTCCTCGTCCCGTCCCCGGACTACCCGCTGTGGACCGCCGCGGTCTCCCTCTCCGGCGGCACCGCCGTCCACTACCGCTGCGACGAGCAGTCCGACTGGATGCCGGACCTCGCGGACATCGAGCGGAAGGTCACCGACCGCACCAAAGCGATCGTGATCATCAACCCGAACAACCCCACGGGCGCGGTGTACGACCCGGCGATGATCCAGGGCCTGACCGACATCGCCCGCCGCCACAACCTGCTGGTCTGCTCGGACGAGATCTACGACAAGATCCTCTACGACGGCGCCACGCACACCCCGACCGCGGCCGTCGCCCCGGACCTGCTGACCCTCACCTTCAACGGCATGTCGAAGGCGTACCGGGTCGCGGGCTACCGCGTCGGCTGGATGGCGATCTCCGGGCCGCGCGCCCACGCGGACTCCTACATCGAGGGCCTCACCATCCTCGCGAACATGCGCCTGTGCGCGAACATGCCGGGTCAGCACGGAGTCGTGGCCGCGCTCAGCGGGCGCCAGACGATCAACGACCTGGTGCTGCCGGGCGGGCGACTGCGCGAGCAGCGGGACGTGGCGTACGAGCTGCTGACCCAGATCCCGGGCGTGAGCTGCGTGAAGCCGAAGGGCGCGCTCTATCTCTTCCCACGGCTCGACCCCAAGGTCTTCAAGATCAAGGACGACCGGCAGATGGTCCTCGACCTGCTGCGGCGCGAGAAGATCATGGTCGTCCAGGGCACCGGCTTCAACTGGAGCGAGCCCGATCACTTCCGGGTCGTGACGCTGCCGACGGCCCGTGATCTACGGGACGCGGTGACACGGATCGGGAACTTCCTGGACGGCTACAGCCAGTCGTAGGTGAATCCGTCCCGCCGCTCAACTTTAGACTAAATCTAAGCTAGGATGATTTCCTGACAGCACAGGAGGCCATCCCATGTACGAACCGATCCGCACCAAGTCGGTCCACAGCACGATGGCCGGCACCACGTCCGACTTTCCGCACCGGACCCGCGAGGAGGAGCTGGAGTTCCAGCTCGCGGGGCATCTGGCGGCCCTGCTGGCGGTGACGGACGAACTGCGTTCGGCTTCGCCGTCGGCCGACCTCGACGCGGCCGCGGAGCGGCTGGCCGAGCAGGTGACGCGTCTGCGGAGCGGCAGCACGCCGGCCCGCGCCTCCGGCGGGGGCGACGGTCGGCTCGCGTCTCTGCACCGACGGGCGCATGCCCTGGCGGGGCGGGCGCTGGTGGTGGCGGCATCGCGTGCGGACACCGCGGCGGCGATTCTGGCCGCGGAACGAATGGATGCGCATGCCGCTGCGCTGGCTGAGCCGCGCGAGCTGACCGCGGCCGGCTGATCCCTGGAACGGCCCCGGTCCGCGTGCACCCGCAGCGACGCGCGGACCGGGCGCCACACACTGCGTTGGCTTGAGCCGTGGCGCCTCTCGCCGTAAGGGTTCGTGTCGTCTTGCGGCTGCGGGTTCGTCGTGGTTGATCGCGCAGTTCCCCGCGCCCCTTTGGGGCGCGTTGCAGTACTGGGGTCGGTATGACACCTCCCGTTCATGCCCCCTGCCGGGGAATGTTGGGTTCCGGGAGCAGTCTGCCTGTGTGAGACGAATCATCGGAATCGTCCTCGCGGTCTTGCTGATCGGCGGAGTGGTGGTAGCCGTCGCGGCGGGCCGGGACACCGGGGACAAGAGCACGGCAACGAAGACCGTGCGAGGAGTGATCGGATCGGAGAAGGCGGAGTTCTTCGCCGATCCTGATGTGGTGAAGGCCCTGACCGCCAAGGGGTTCACCGTGAAGGCCGAGACCTCCGGGTCCTGGGCCATGGAAGGGCTGGACCTCGAGGGGTACGACTTCGCCCTTCCCTCCAGTCAGGCGCCGGCCGTCGAACTCGCCGCGAAGTACAAGGTGTCGGGGACACTCCCCCGCCCCTTCTACTCGCCCCTCGTCGTCGTGGCGCACAAGAGCGCCGCCGAGGTGCTCGCGGGCAACGGGCTCGCCACGCTGGACGCCGAACACCGCGGCATGCTCAGGATGGCCGCCTATCTCGACGCGGCCCGCGAGGACCGCACCTGGCAGCAGCTCAAGGGCGCCGCGAAGTACGGGGAGTTGAGCGGCACGCTCTACCTCGCCAGCACCGACCCGGAGTCCTCCAACTCCGGCGCCCTCTATCTGGCCGCCGCCTCCTATGTCGGCAACGGCGGCAAGGTCGTCGCGAGCGAAGCCGAGGTCGGGAAGGCGACTCCCCTGCTGCGCAAGCTGATCAGCGTGCAGGGCGCCCAGCAGACCAGCACGGACGCGGCGTTCCGGGACTTCGTCAGCGGGGCCGGCAACCCGCTCGTCCTCGTCTACGAGTCGCAGGTCGCCTCGCTCCTGGCGGACGGACAGCAGCCGGACGACCTGGTCGTCCTCTACCCGGACACCACGGTCAACAGCGACCACACCGTCGTACCGCTGACCGAGAACGGCCAGGCCCTCGCCGAACTCCTCTCCACGGACCCCGAGTTGCGCAAGCTGGAGGTCCGGCACGGGTTCCGTCCGCAGGGCGCGGCCGCCGGGTTCGCCTCGGCCGGCACCTATCTCAAGCAGCAGCTGACCGGCGTCCGCCAGGCGCCCGTGCCCACCTCCACGGTGCTGCACGAGCTGGCGCGACGGGCGCGGGGATGAACGGGGGGATCGTATGAGCGGCTTCAACAACACCAGCCAGAACAGCAGTCGGCAGCACACCCTCAGCGGTGACGACGTCTTCACGCTCACCCCGCCCGAGGCCGTGGCACCCGTGCCGCGGGAGAAGGCCGGCGGGCTCGTGCCCGTCGACGAGAGCGTCCGTACGGGGATGGCGCAGAAGGCGGCCGACTATGTCGCGGGGCTCACCGCCCTCGACGCCCGCTCGCCCGAGTTCGCGGGCAAGGTCGGTGAGATCACCGGGCTCGGCGCCGGCGAGATGCGTGCCGCGGCCGCGCAGTCCAACCGGATGCTGGAGCGGACCATCCGCAGCCTGCCCGACACGGGCGGGGACGCCCAGTCGCAGGTCGCGGGCTCGCTCGTGGAACTGCGGCGGGTCGTCGAGGACCTGGACCCGCGTGATCTGCCGGCCGCCAAGGGACGGAAGTTCCTGTCCCGGCTGCCCGGCGGCAACAAGGTGCGCGACTACGTCGCCAAGTACTCCTCCGCGCAGGGGACCCTCAACAAGATCGTGGGCTCGCTGCGCGGCGGGCAGGACGAACTGCGCCGCGACAACGCCGCGTTGCAGACCGAGCGGGTCCGGCTCTGGGAGAGCATGGGCAAGCTCCAGGAGTACGTCGTCCTCACCGAGGCCCTGGACACGGCGGTCGAGCAGCACATCGCCCGGGTCGGCGACCCCGAGGCGGCCGACTCGCTCCGCGCCGACGTGCTCTTCCCGGTCCGGCAGAAGCACCAGGACCTGCTCACCCAGCTCGCGGTGTGCGCCCAGGGCTACCTCGCGATGGACGTCGTACGCCGCAACAACGAGGAGCTGATCAAGGGCGTCGACCGCGCGGCCACGACCACGGTGTCGGCGCTGCGGATCTCCGTGATGCTGGCCTCCGCGCTCGACAACCAGAAGAAGGTCATCGAGCAGGTCAACGCGTTGCGCGGCACGACCGAGGACCTCATCCGGGGCAACGCGGAGATGCTCGCCACGCAGAGCGGGGAGATCCAGCGCATCGCCGCCGACCCGGCCGTGGGGGCGGAGACCCTGCGGTCGGCGTTCCAGCAGATCTATCGGACCCTGGACGCCATCGACACCTACAAGGTCCAGGCGACCGAGGTGATGGCGTCCACCGTGGAGTCCCTGACCTCCGAACTCCAGCACGCCTCCGCGTACCTGGAGCGCAGCCGGTCGCAGGGCGCGCTGGAAGGGGGGCTCGGATGAGACGACCCCTCGCGCTGGCCGTCGCGGCGCTCGCCCTCCTGACCGCGTGCACGTCGACGGGGTCATCGGGCTCCGGGGACGGCGTGAGCACGCCGGGTGTCGCCGGCTCCTACGAGCCCGGCACCCTGCGCGTCCTCGCCTCCAGCGAGCTCAGCGACATGGCCCCGGTCCTCGACCGCGTCGAGAAGGAGACCGGGATCAAGGTCCGACCCGTCTATCTGGGCACCCTGGACGCGATCGACCTGCTCGCCCAGGGCACGGCGGACGGAAAGTACGACGCCCTGTGGCTGTCCTCCAACGACTATCTGCGGCTGCGCCCCGACGTGGCGAAGAAGGTGGTCTCCGAGACCCCGGTGATGTCCAGCCCGGTGGCGATCGGGATCAAAAGCGCCTCGCTGAAGTCCCTCGGCTGGAAGCCCGAGCAGGTGACCTGGGCCCAGGTCGAACAGGCCGTCCAGGACGGCCGGCTGACGTACGGCATGACCGATCCGTCCCGCTCCAACTCCGGCTTCTCCACCCTGGTCGCCGTCGCCTCGGCCCTCTCCGGCGCCCAGTCGGCGCTCACCGACGCGGACGTCACGAAGGCGGCCCCGCGGCTGAAGGAGTTCTTCCAGGGGCAGAAGCTGACGTCGGGCTCGTCGGGCTGGCTGGCGGCGGCGTACGAGCGGCGCGGGAACGTCGACGCGCTCCTCAACTACGAGTCCGTCCTCGAGGGCATCCCGGGCCTCACCGTGATCCGGCCCCGGGACGGCGTGGTCACCGCCGACTACCCGCTCTCCTCCCTCGCCGCCACCGACACCACGGTCCGCGAGGACGTCCGCCGGCTCGCCGAGGCCCTGCGCACCCCGGAGATCCAGCGCGAGATCACCGAGCGCACCCACCGCCGCCCGGTGGTCCCCTCGGTGTCCCCCGCGTCCGGCCTCGACACCGACCGACGTCGCGAACTGCCCTTCCCGGGCAGCCGTTCCGTCGCCGACGGGCTGCTCGACTCGTACGACAACGAGCTGCGCCGTCCTTCCCGGACCGTGTACGTCCTCGACACCTCGGGCTCGATGGAGGGCGACCGGCTGGCGCAGCTGAAGAAGGCGCTCACCAACGTCGGCGGCCGTTTCCGGGGCCGCGAGGAGGTCACCCTGATGCCGTTCGGGTCGGAGGTGAAGGACGTGCGGCGCTACGCGATGGATCCGGATCCCCGGTCCGGCATCGAAGCCGTCCGTGCGGACATCGGCGCGCTCGCCGCCGAGGGGGACACCGCGATCTACACCTCGCTGGAGAAGGCGTACGAGGAACTCCGCACCGACCGGGACATGTTCACGTCGATCGTGCTGATGACGGACGGCGAGAACACGACGGGCAGCTCCGCGGCGCAGTTCGAGGGGTTCCACGCCCTGCTCGACCCCGCGCAGCGGGAGATCCCCGTCTTCCCCATCCTCTTCGGCGACTCCGACCGGGGGGAGCTGGAGCACATCGCCGAACTGACCGGCGGCCGCCTCTTCGACGCCCGACAGGGCTCGCTGGACGGCGCCTTCGAGGAGATCCGTGGCTATCAGTGAGTACCTCGAGTCCCGGAAGAACATCACGGGCAGCGTGTGCGGGATCGCCGGGCTGGGGCTGACCTTCGCGGGAGTGGCGGGCCCGTACTGGCCCGTCGTCGTCGTGGGGCTGTACGGCGCGGGCGCGCTGATCGCCCCGCCGGAGCGGCCGCCGCTGCCGGACTTCCCGGACGCTTCCGCCCAACTGGACGCCGTGCGCGGTGACTTCGGGACCCTCCACGCGTATCTGGCGGAGATCGAACTGCCGCCCGCCGCGGCCGGCCGGCTCACCGAACTCACCGAGCTGCTCGGCGCGTTGCTCGATCCCGGCTGGTCGACCGAGCTGCTCGCGCACGATCCGGAGGGCGTGCACACGCTCTCCCGGGCGGTACGGCAGGACGTTCCCGAGGCTGTCGACACCTTCGTACGCACCCGCTGGTGGACGCGTCTCGCACCGGGCCAGGAGGCGCCGGAACGGCACCTGGAGCGGCAGCTCACGCTCCTCCAGAAGGAGGCCGAGGCGCTGGCCGCGGCGCTGCGCGAGACGGAGGCGCGGCGGCAGGAGTCGCACACGCGGTACCTGGAGGACCGGGCGAACTAGCCCCCGTTGCTCCGGGCGATGGCCGCGATCACGATGAACACCACCAGCGCGATCAGCAGGCACGCCACCTTCAGCGCACCGAACCCGGCGCCCGCCGGCACCTCCTGGGGCACCGGCACCGGCGGCGGGGGCGGCAGCGGTACCGGCCGGGGGCCGTTGAACACGTCGTGGCCGGTGTGGACCGCCCGTACGCACCAGGGGCAGTCCGGCAGATGGGCGCCGTAGGCGTGCAGCGGACGCGCCTGGCACACCCGTATCTGTGCGCGCTGCTTGTCGAGCGCGCGCAGCCATGCCTCCGCCGGTGGGCGGGCGGCGGGGGCGTGGACGCCGGGGCCGAAGGCGGCGCGGGAGAGGGTGAGCAGGTCGGGCGGGAGGACGGACGGGTCGATGGTGCCGCGCGGGATGACGACCTGCTCGGGGCGGACGACGTAGGAGCAGCTGGCGGCGATGTTGTCCTTGACGGTCGACTCGGAGGTGCTCTCGTGCGGGACGCCCCCGAAGGGGTGGTTGCCGGCCGTGAGGAGCTGGTAGACGAGGACGGCGAGGGCGAAGTCGTCGCTGGAGCGGGTGGCGGGGCCGCCTGCTTGGCGTTCCGGGGCCGAGTAGTCCGTGGTGTGCATCAGGCACGGGAAGGGCTCGCCCGTCACCGGGTCGGTGAAGGCGATGGAGTCGCAGTCGAGGAAGGTCACGAAGCCGTTGGCGTCGACGACCACGTTGCTGCTGGAGAAGTCGCCGATGACGAGGTGGTCGTGGTGCATGCGCGCGGTCATGAACGCGAGGTTCCAGGAGACGCCGACCAGGAAGCGCCAGTCCGCCTGGGGGAAGAGCCTCAGGCGCTGGGCGCGGGTGAACAGCCCGACCAGCTGGACGTGTTCGGGCTCGCCGAACCGGTGCATGGCGTAGCCGAGGAACGCGCCCTCGGGACTGCGGGCCATCGCGATGGGCCAGGCCAGCTCGGGCGGCTGGGAGCGGTCGGTGGGGCGGGCCGCGAGGGGGGACATGGTCAGCATGCGGGCCAGTCGGCGCTCCTGGTCGGGGCCCGGCGGGTCGCGGTAGAGCTTGACGACGGTTCCGTGGTCGCCCTCGACGGGGAAGACGGCCGCCTGTCCGCCGCCCTTCAGGGGCTGCTCGGCGAGGACGACCGGTTTGCCGTCCAGGTGGACCACGCGGCCGCTCATGGCCGCGCCTTGCGCACGGCCCGCAGCAGTGTCTTGTCGTCGGCGTTGAGCGCGGTCAGCCGGTCCGACCTGAGCAGTGCGGCCAGATTGTCGTGCGCGGAGTCGGACACCGGTCCGGGGCCGTCGAGGGAGCGGAAGACGGCGTCGGCGAAGGAGGCGTTCGGGGTCGGGGTGCCGCCGCCGGTGCGGGAGAGCGCGGCCTGGGCGAGTCCGTCGGTGGAAAGCAGGACGCCGTCGATCCCCGGGTCGCACACACAGTCGGTGCGCATCCAGCGGGCCGCGTCGGGCGAGGTGAGGAAGACCGTCTCGTTGCTGTACTCGCTGGCGTCCGCGGCCTGCGGCAGCACATGGAACTGCGGTTCGCCGTCCTCGGCTCCGGCGCGCAGTACGACGAAACCGTCGCCGACGGTGAGATGGCCGAGCCAGTCCGGGGCCAGCACGACAACGGTGAGGGTGGTCGCGAAGTCCGCGGCCGCCGCGCCCGTGGTGTCCAGGAACACCTTGGTGACGTCATGGAAGGCGTCCGCGAGCAGATCGTGCACGGCCTCGCCGGGCGGGCTGTCGACGGCCGCGGCGGCCCGTCGTACGAAGTGCTCGGCGGCCAGCTCGACCGCGAGCCGCGAGCCCTCGTCGGAGCGCGGCCGGCTGCCGGCGCCGTCCGCGACGGCGAGCACGGCGACCGGCCCGGACTCGACATGGGCGCAGGCGTCCTGGCAGGGCAGACCGTCCCGGCGGTGCCGGTAGCCCTCGACGCTCATGCCGTGGATCCGCCAGCCGGCCCTGCCCATCGCTCAGCTCTCCCAGGCGGGGCGCTGGGTCTTGAACTGGCTGAAGATCTTCTCGAAGACCTCGTCGCCGGCGCCCTTCTGTTCGGCGTTGGCACTGGCGGACATCATCTGGAGCAGTTCGCGGAACGGGAAGCCGTGGATGGTGGCGTTGAACTTCGGGGCGAACGCCCGCAGGACCTGCTCGCCGGTGTCGGTGATGCCGCCGACGCCGATCGCGTACAGCCGGAAGCGGCGGGCCTGCTGTTCCTCGGCGAGCACCGGGACCAGCCGGTGCCAGGAGTCGGTGCGGCGGCCGGTGGCATCGGTCGGGATGCCGTCGGTGACCAGACAGATCTGCGGGCGGTAGTACTGGAGTCCGGCGGCGCGCAGCTCGGCCTTGCGGGCGGCGACGATGTGCATCGACAGCTCCAGGGCCTCCGTCATCAGCGTCACACCCGCGGCGCCGAGCTGCGGCGGGCGGAACATGTGCGCGGGCACGAAGGGGCTCACGGGGGCGCCGGGGGCGAGGGGCTGCGGACCCCGCCAGGCGGCGACCCCCTGTCCGCCGAAGGTGACGACGGCGACCTCGACGCTGTAGCTGAGGGCCACGTCGTCGTGCAGTTCACGCGTCCACTCCACCAGCGCGTTGTTGAGCGTCTGGATCGGCGGGCCCGCCATGGAGCTGGACGTGTCGAGACACAGCACCAGCGGCAGCCGCTGCGCGTTGTTCTCGAACTCGATGTCGGCGTACTCCGCCGGCAGCGTGGGCGGGTATTCGCTGGACATGGGCGTCTCCTGGTGGAGCGGTACGTCTAACGGGCGTGGGCGTGGCGCCCGGCGGCGGGCGGAAAGGCGTGCAGTACGTCGGAGTCCGGCTCCGGTCCGTCGGTGACGTCGACGCGCGAGCCGGGCGCGGGCGGTGCCTGCCCGGGATCCGCCCACACGGCCCGGTACAGGACGCGGTCGAGTTCGACGTATCCCTGGGGGTGCAGGTCGGTGCGGACGACGGCGGGGCGAGTGGCGGCGCTCGGCGTGCCGGAGCGGTGGCGGCCGGAGCGGGCGGGGGTGGTGCGCAGGGCGCGGGTGGGTTCGTCGGCCATGCGGGCGGCGGGCGCCGGGGCGGCGGCGGGAGCCGTGCGGGTGCGGCGTACGGCGAAGTAGAAGGCGATGAGGAGGAGGACGAGGAGAGTGGCGACGGTGATCAGGAGCCAGTCCTCGTAACCGAGGCCCGATCCTTCGGAGGGGGCCAGGGAGTACTCGGACTCGGGGAGGCCCGCGATGCCCTGCGCGTTGATCAGGCCGGTGCCGAGCACCTGCTTGCCGGAGCCGGGTCCGACCAGGTCGCACAGGTCCCCGGGCCCCTTGGTACAGGCGCCGACGTCCTCCAGTTCCGTGACTTCCGTCGGGGTCAGGCGGGTGATGCTGGCCTTCGGGTGGACGAGCCGGTGGCCCGCCAGCACGAGCAGCGCCGTCCCGCCCTCGCCGGTCGTCACCCCGTCCGGCACCCGCACTTCGAGGTTGTGGCGGTTGCCCAACACGGCCGCGGCGACGGTGCTCCGGCCCCGTTGGGTGCCGTCGAACGGGAGCTGCTGGTCCACGGTGACCGTGACGGTGTGTTCCTTGATCTCCCGAGTCCAGCATCGCAGCCGGTCCGCGAAGGCCCCGTCGCACGACTCGTCGGCATGCGTGGGCGCCGCGGAGACCAGGGCGACGAGCAGCCCAAGAAGCACGGTGAAACAGAGCGAACGCCTCATGGACACCCCCGTGACCCGAAACGGTCATCGCTCATATTGGAGCCAACGGACCCGTTCCCGAAAGGGTTTTACGCTTTCCCGCCATTCCCTTCTACAACTGGAACACCTCATGACAACGGGTGAACATCTGCCGCGCCCGTTCCACCCAATCGCTGGCCAAAGCATCGAAGTCCGCTTGGGTGACCCGGCAGGTCAGCGGCAGATCGCACACCCCTGCGAGACAGGGCCGCGGCCCCCGCACGTCCCACACGGAGAGCATGGGATTCAACTGTTCGGTATTCCATGCGTTCGATGCCGCCGCGGCGACCGCCAGTTGGTCATGGCGCAGGAAATTCCCGTCCGTGACAAAGGCGACGAGCAGCCGCTTGGTGGTCATGAATCTGACCGTGAGCGTTCGTCCCGTTTCCTCGAGATCGAATTGCAGGGACACGGAATCGGTGTCGGTCACGGCGTGGAAATTCCGCCCGGTACCCCAGTTCCGCACCAACTGCCGCCAGTGCGTGCCGATTTCATGGGCCGGGCCGGTCGAGGGCTCAGACGGTGCCACGGCCCACCGCCCGGGCGACCATCGCGTCGGTCAGTCCCGCGTCCAGCAGTGCCTGGGCATGCAGCATCAGACAGGAGGGCACGGACACGCTCGTACCGGCGGCGCGGCGCGCGGCCAGCTCGTCCAGCCGGACCTCGATCGTCTGCCGCACCTTGGGCGGCGGCCACGAGGGTGCCGGCTGGGCCTCCTCCACCAGTTCGGCCAGCAGGTCGTCGAGCCGGGGCCTCTCCTCGGGCCGCTTGGCGAGGCAGCGTGAGATCAGCGGCCGCATGCCGGGCGGTACGCCGTCGAGGTCGGGGTCACCGAAGACGACCTGGTACCGCACCGCCTCCCCCGCCCCGTGCGGCGGCCGCCCCGACAGCGCGTAGACCAGCACTCCGCCGAGGGAGAACACATCGCTCTCCGGCCCGACCTGCGCCCCCTTCATCTGCTCCGGCGACATGAACGGCGGGGTGCCCACGATGAGTCCGACGGCGGTGAGGCCGGGCGCTCCGTCCACGCGGGAGATCCCGAAGTCGATGACCCGCGGCCCGTCGGAGGCGAGGAGCACGTTGGACGGCTTGAGGTCGCGGTGCACGACTCCGGCCGCGTGCACGGCCTGGAGCGCCTCGACGAGGAACGCGCCGAGCCGGCGTACCTGGTCCTCGGGCAGCGGCCCGTCCGTGCGGACCGCCTCGGCGAGCGAGGGGCCGGGGACGTACATCGTGGCCAGCCAGGGCAGTTCGGCCTCGGTGTCGGCGTCGATCACCGCCGCGGTGTAGGCGCCGCTGACGACCCGGGCGGCGGCGACCTCGCGCGCGAAGCGTTCCCGGAACTCGGGTTCGGCCGCCAGCTCGGGGCGTACGACCTTCACCGCCACCTCGCGCCCGGCGGGCGACCGCCCGAGATACACCCAGCCCATGCCGCCGGACCCGAGCCGTCCGACGATGCGGTACGGCCCCACCTTCAAGGGATCGCTGACCGGTGTGCGCACCCCGCTCACCTCATTTCGGGGTTCGTTGCAGGATGTCCCGAGTGTCCCGCGAAATCCCGGTCCGCACAGGGGTGATGAGGGAAAACGCTCAGAGGTGACAGGGGAAGAAGACGAAGGCCTGTCGCCGGTCTCCCGTCGGGGCGGACGGGAGACCGACGACAGGCCTCAAGCCCCGCACGCCGTTGTACGGAACCTCGTCGGCTGTCACCGCGGCCGGTCGTGACGATCGCTGGTCAGGGCACATCCAAACCGGCCGCGGAGTCTTTCTTCGTCGCGTGGGCTCAGCCCAGGCGCTGCACCAGCGCCCGGTACTCGTCCCACAGTTCCTTCGGGGTGTGCTCGCCGAAGGTGTTGAGGTGCTCGGGGACCAGGGCGGCCTCCTCGCGCCAGACCTCCTTGTCGACGGTGAGGAGGAAGTCCAGGTCGGACTCGGAGAGTTCGAGGCCCTTGGTGTCCAGCGCGCCCTTGGCCGGCAGCACGCCGATCGGGGTCTCGACGCCCTCGGCCTTGCCGTCGAGACGCTCGACGATCCACTTCAGGACACGGCTGTTCTCACCGAAGCCGGGCCAGACGAACTTGCCCTCGTCGTTCTTGCGGAACCAGTTGACGTAGTAGATCTTCGGGAGCTTCGCCTGGTCCTTGCCCTTGGCGACGTCGACCCAGTGGCCCATGTAGTCGCCCATGTTGTAGCCGCAGAACGGCAGCATGGCGAAGGGGTCGCGGCGCAGCTCGCCGACCTTGCCCTCGGCGGCCGCGGTCTTCTCGGAGGCCACGTTGGCGCCCAGGAACACACCGTGGTTCCAGTCGAAGGACTCGGTCACCAGCGGTACGGCGGAGGCGCGGCGGCCGCCGAAGAGGATCGCGGAGATCGGCACGCCCTTGGGGTCCTCCCACTCGGGCGCGATGATCGGGCACTGCGAGGCGGGCGTGGTGAAGCGGGCGTTGGGGTGGGCCGCCGGGACACCGGACTCCGGCGTCCAGTCGTTGCCCTTCCAGTCGGTGAGGTGGGCCGGAGTCTCCTCCGTCATGCCCTCCCACCAGATGTCGTTGTCGTCGGTGAGCGCCACGTTGGTGAAGACGGAGTTGCCCCACAGCGTCTTCATCGCGTTGGCGTTGGTGTGCTCACCGGTGCCGGGCGCGACGCCGAAGAAGCCGGCCTCGGGGTTGATGGCGTAGAGGCGGCCGTCCTCGCCGAACCGCATCCAGGCGATGTCGTCGCCGATCGTCTCGACGGTCCAGCCGGAGATCGTGGGCTCCAGCATGGCGAGGTTGGTCTTGCCGCAGGCGCTCGGGAAGGCGGCGGCGACGTACTTCGACTCACCCTGCGGGGGCGTGAGCTTGAGGATCAGCATGTGCTCGGCGAGCCAGCCCTCGTCGCGGGCCATGACCGACGCGATGCGCAGGGCGTAGCACTTCTTGCCGAGCAGGGCGTTGCCGCCGTAGCCGGAGCCGTAGGACCAGATCTCGCGGCTCTCGGGGAAGTGCGAGATGTACTTGGTGGAGTTGCACGGCCACGGGACGTCCGCCTCGCCCTTCGTGAGGGGCGCGCCGAGGGTGTGGACGGCCTTCACGAAGAAGCCGTCGGAGCCGAGCTCGTCCAGGACCGGCTGCCCCATCCGGGTCATGGTGCGCATGGAGACGGCGACGTAGGCCGAGTCGGTGATCTCGACGCCGATGGCGGAGAGGTCCGAGCCGAGGGGGCCCATGCAGAACGGGACGACGTACATCGTCCGGCCCTTCATGGAGCCGCGGAAGACGCCCTTCTCCCCCTGGAAGATGTCCCGCATCTCGGCGGGGGCCTTCCAGTGGTTGGTCGGGCCGGCGTCCTCTTCCTTCTCGGAGCAGATGAAGGTGCGGTCCTCGACGCGTGCGACGTCGGTCGGGTCGGAGGCCGCGTAGTAGGAGTTCGGGCGCTTGATCGGGTCGAGCTTCTTGAAGGTGCCCTTCTCGACGAGCTCCTCGCACAGGCGCTCGTACTCGGCCTCGGATCCGTCACACCAGACCACGCTGTCCGGCTGCGTCAGTTCTGCGATCTCGTTCACCCACGAGACCAGTTCCTTGTGCTGGGTGGGGATGACGGGGGGAGCCGCGATGTCGCGCGCCACGATTGCTCCTAAATGAGGGATTTTTTGTTTGGAGGCCCCGTGGGGGCTGCGACCCGGATGCTTCTCGGTGGTGACCTTGGCGCTCATCCGGTGCCGACCGCACTCATCTGATCATGCGTCGCGAGCGCCCATCTGTCCAGAAGGCCTCACACTTGAGCGGAGTGAGGATTGCCACGTGTCGGAGTGTTGCCAACCGTGCACTTTGGGTTCACTTGACACTTCCTTGACCGCGCCCTCACGGCGTCAACTGCCGTGAGATGATGGCCACTCTCGGCCCTTTCCGGGCCCGCACTCATCCGCAACTTACGGTTCCGTAGGTACGATGCCGTGCATGACTGCGTCCGCCTCCGATGCGCCTCTGGACTCGCCGGCCGCCGGCCGTAACCCCGTGGCGCTCTCCCTGCCGCAAGAGATCAAGCCCAAACTCCGGGGCTGGCTGCATCTCGGCATGTTCCCGGCCGTGCTCATCTCGGGTCTGGTGCTCACCGCCCTCGCGGACTCGACGCGGGGCCGTATCGCCTGCGGGATCTTCGCCCTGACGGCCTGTCTGCTGTTCGGCGTCAGCGCCCTGTACCACCGGGGCAACTGGAGTCCGCGCATGGACGGCATCCTGCGCAGACTGGATCACGCCAACATCTTCCTGATCATCGCGGGCACCTACACCCCGCTGACCATGCTGCTCCTGCCCGGCGCGAAGGGGCAGTGGCTGCTGTGGGGCATCTGGGGTGCCGCCCTGGCCGGAATCATCTTCCGTGTCTTCTGGGTGGGCGCACCGCGCTGGCTCTACACCCCCTGCTACATCGCGATGGGCTGGGCGGCGGTCTTCTTCCTGCCCGACTTCATGCGTACCGGCGGTATCGCGGTCCTGGTCCTGGTGATCGTCGGCGGGCTGCTCTACAGCGCGGGTGGCGTGATCTACGGCCTCAAGCGCCCTGACCCCTCTCCGCGCTTCTTCGGCTTCCACGAGGTCTTCCACTCGCTCACGCTGGCGGCGTTCGTCGTCCACTACGTCGGGATCTCGCTGGTGGCATACCAGCACGCGTAGCGGCATTCCCGCTCTTCAGGGCCATGGCTTCAAGCCGTGGCCCTTTTTTTGTTGACAGGGACTCCTTTTTGAGAGCTACTCTCATTTCATGGACGCTTCCACTTCAGACCCGCGGCGTTGGTGGGCCCTCGCCGCCCTCGTCACGAGCATGCTGACCCTCGGCTTCGACACGACGATCCTCAACGTGGCGCTCCCGACCCTGGCCGCCGACCTCGGCGCCTCCACCGGCGAGCAGCAGTGGATGGCGGACGCGTACGTGATCGTGTTCGCGGCGCTGATGCTCCCCGCCGGGCTGCTCGGCGACCGCTTCGGACGGCGGCGGATGCTGATCGTCGGGCTAGGCGTCTTCCTCGCCGGTTCGCTGGTGGGCGCCCTGGCCGAGGACGTGCACTCGGTCATCGCCGCCCGCGCGCTGATGGGCGTCGGCGCCGCCCTGGTCACCCCGCTCGCGCTCTCCGTCCTGCCCACGCTGTTCGCCCGCGATGAGCAGCCCAAGGCCACCGCCATCGTCTCCGCCGCCTCGGCACTCGGCCTGCCGCTCGGCCCGATCATCGGCGGCTGGCTGCTCAACCACTTCTGGTGGGGCTCGGTCTTCCTCGTCAACATCCCGATGGCCGCGATCGGCATCGCCGCCTGCGTCTTCCTGCTCCCCGAGACCCGCGACCCCGCCTCCCCCAAGGTCGACACCGTCTCCACCGCGTTCACCGCGACCGGCCTCGGCGCCCTGGTCTACGCGATCATCGAGGCGCCCACCCGCGGCTGGGCTGACCCGCTGGTCCTGGCCATGCTCACGGCGGCCGTCGTCCTCATCACCGCGCTGGTCCTGCGCGAACGCCGGGTCGAGCGCCCCATGCTCGACATGACCCTGCTCGCCCAGCGCGGTTTCCTCTTCAACACGATCGCCGCGACCCTGGTCATGTTCGTCCTGTCCGGCCTGCTCTTCGTGCTGCCGCCCTACCTCCAGGCCGTCCTCGGCAACGACGCCCTCGGCACCGGCGTACGGCTGCTGCCGATGATGGGCGGAATCCTGGTCGCCTCCCGCACGGCCCCGCAGGCCGCCACCCGCTTCGGCGCCCGCGCCACGGTCAGCGCCGGTCTGGTGGTGCTGGCCTTCGCCGCGCTCCTCGCCAGCCGTACGACGGTCGACTCCGGTTACGGCTTCACCGCGCTGTGGCTCTCCATCACCGGCCTCGGCTTCGGCTTCTCCCTCATGCCGGCCATGGCCGGAGCCCTCGGCGCCCTGCCCCGCGACCGCGCCGGCAGCGGCTCCGGGCTCCTGATGACGCTGCGCCAGGTCGGCGGCGCGATCGGTATCGCCCTGCTCGGCAGTCTGCTGGCCGACACCTTCCGGGACCGGCTCGACGTCACCGGGCTGCCGGCGAAGGCGGCCGACACCGCCGGGGAGTCCGTGGTCGCGGCGCACCTCGTCGCCGAGAAGGCGAGCCCCGGAAAAGCAGCGGACCTGGTGGCCTCCGCGAACAGCGCCTACGTCCACGGCATGGGCGTCGTCATGGTGGTGTGCGGCGCCGCCGCCCTCGTCGCGGCGCTCCTCGCGGCGGCGTTCCTGCCGGGGACGCGCGAGGCCGACAAGGGCGCCGGCACCCCGGACATGGTGGCCCCGCAGGCCGATGCCCGACAATGAACCCATGACGCCCGCACGCTCCCTCCCGCTCACCGACGCCCCCCAGCTGGGACTTCGCGAGCGGAAGAAGATCAAGACCCGGACGGCGATCCGCGACGCGACGTACGCCCTGATCAAGGAGCAGGGCTACGACGCCACCACCGTCGAGCAGATCGCCGAGCGCGCCGAGGTGTCGCCGTCCACGGTCTTCCGCTACTTCCCCACCAAGGAGGACATCGTCCTCACGGACGAGTACGACCCGATCATCCTGGGCGAGCTGCGCAACCGGCCGGCGGACGAGGCGTGGGTCGACTCGATGCGGTACGTGATGAAGAAGGCCATCAGCTTCGGGCTCGAAAGGGAACCCGAGATCACCCGTATGCGATCGCATCTCCTGGTCCAGGTCCCCGCGGTGCGGTCCCGGATGCGGGAGCACATCGCGGTCACCAGCCGCATGCTCGCCGAGGCCGTCGCCGAGCGCACCGGCTGGGACAAGGACGCCCTGGAGGTACGGGTCTACACGATGTCCCTCATCAGCGGCTTCGGGGAGATCGCCCAGTACTGGGCCGAGAGCGGCTTCCAGGACGACCTCGTCGACCTCGTCGACCGCACCGTGGACGTCCTGACGAACGGCCTGCCGGTCCGGAAACCCTGAGGCCGCCGACGCCTCACATGACATCCTGACCAGGTGAACGGACCGGAGATCCACGTCGAATTCGCCCCCAGGCTGGCCCTGTTCGTCCCGCACGAACGCCGCCACGGCTCCACCACGGTCACCACCGACGGCGTCTCGACCCTCGGCCATGTCGTCGAGTCCCTCGGCGTCCCGCTGACCGAGGTCGGCACACTCCTCGTGGACGGCCGCGAGGTGCCCAGGTCGTACGTCCCCGCTGTCGGCGACTCCGTGGCCGTACGGGACGTCGAGCGCCCCCAGCGGGTGCCCGGCGCTCCGCTGCGCTTCCTCCTCGACGTCCACCTCGGCACCCTTGCCCGCCGGCTGCGCCTGCTCGGCGTGGACACGGCGTACGAGTCGACGGACATCGGCGACCCGGCCCTCGCCACCCGCTCCGCCGTCCAGCAGCGGGTCATGCTCAGCCGCGACCGGGGCCTGCTGCGCCGCCGCGAACTGTGGGCCGGCGCCTATGTCTACAGCACCCGTCCCGAGGAGCAGCTCCGCGACATCCTCGACCGGTTCCGCCCCGAGCTACGGCCCTGGACGCGCTGCACCGCCTGCAACGGCCTGCTCAGGGAGGCCACCAAGGAGGAGGTGGCGGACCAGCTGGCCGGCGGCACACACCGGTCGTACGACGTGTTCGCGCAGTGCACCCAGTGCGGGCGCGCGTACTGGAAGGGCGCGCACCACGAACAGTTGGAGGCCATCGTGGCGCGCGCCCTGGCGGACTTCCCTAACGCTTCCTGAGGTCGGCCTTCCCGCAGGCCACCCCGTCCCCGTTGGCATCGAGCCGCAGCGGGTCGTCCTTGCCGTTGACCTTCAGCCGGCCGTAGTCGTTCTTCTTCAGCCAGTCGCAGCGGGCCTTGGTGCCGGCCTTCACGCTCGGCGGGAAGTCGGTCGGCACACAGACGTTGATCGAGCCGTAGTGCCGGTCGCAGCCGGAGACGGTGACCGGCACCTGCTGCGAGGTGCGCTTCTTGCCGGGCTCGGTGACCTTGCCTTCGAGTGAGTCCGCGAAGGAGTGGACGTGCGCCGAGGCGTCCGTCGCACTGAGCGCCGAAGGCCCTTGCAGATGGACCCACTTGGCCACCGACGGCACCCCGTTGGCGTCGACCGCGAAGAGCATGTACCAGCCGGGCGGGGCCAGGTCGGGGTTGCTCGTCACGTTGAGGTCGACGTTGCCGCCGTCCACCGACAGCGGCAGATCGACGAACCGCTGGTTCGGGTCGGAGGAGTGCGTCACCGCGGCCGGGCGGATCAGCTCGGCCTTGGCGATGGGCCGGTCGACGGTGATCCGCTGGGTGTCGCCGTAGGTCCACTCGGTGTCGATGACCGAAGTGATCGACGGACGCGGGCCCTTGAGGAGATAGGGCGGCGTGTAGATCGACACGTTGTGGTTCCAGGTGCCGTTGCCCGGGTTGTCGCCGGTCGTCATCACCCGGCCGTCGGGCAGCAGGAACGCCGAGGAGTGGTAGCCGCGGGCCTCGGGGTCGGCGGCCACCGGGTCGAAGGTGCCGGTGTCCGGGTCGTAGAGCGACGACTCGTACACCGGGTCGGCGCGGTTGTGCAGCGCGCCGCCGGTCTCCAGCACCTTGCCGTCGGGCAGCAGTACGGCGGAGACGTACATCTTGCCCTGGTTGCCGGTCTGGGCCTGCTTGCCGTTGCCGAGGTCGACCGTGCCCTGCGGGAGCGGCGGACCGGCGGTGTAGGCCGGGTTCGCCTGCTTCAGGTCGATGACGTCGGTCAGGCGGTTGGCGTCCGGGTTGGAGTCGATGTTGCCGCCGCCGATCGTGAGGACCTTCTGGTCCTGTGCGGGTGGCAGCAGCACGCTCGCCGACTGGTCGCGCTCGTCCTTGTTCTGGAGCCCCGGGACCTGGGTGACCGTGTTGGCGTCGTAGTCGTAGATCGCGCTGCCGGTGCCCGGGATGTTGTTGCCGAAGACATGGCTGCCCGAGTAGAAGAGGCGGCCGTCCTGCATCAGGATCATCGACGGGTACAGACCCCAGTACGACCAGGTCTGGTTGACCTTCCAGAGCTCCAGCCACTTCTGCTCGGCGTCCGACCACAGCTCGGCGGTGACCGATCCGGTGGAGTCCTCGCGCAGCCCGCCGAAGGAGATGACGTCACCGTTGCCGAGGATCGTCGCCGACGGGTACCAGTGGCCGTCGTTCATGTCATTGGTCTTGCTGTACGTCTCGGTGACCGGATCGAAGATGTACGAGTCCTTGAACCCCTCGTAGCCGTGCCCGCCCGCGACCGGGTACGCCTTGTTCCCGCTCATCACCAGCACACGCCCGTCCTGGAGCTGGACGTGCCCGGAGCAGAACATGTCCTTGGGCGTGGGGATCACCTTGTACGTGCCGTTGACCGGGTCGTACACCGCCGAGGTGAAGGTGCCCGCGTTGAACTGCTCCTCGCTGTTGCCGGAGCCCGCGATCAGCAGCACCTTGCCGTTGTTGAGGACGACGGAGTGCATGGAGCGCACCGGGTTCTGTGTGGGCAGCACGTCCCAGCGGCCGTTGGCGCACTGCTCGGCGGTGCCCGTGCACTGCGGTGCGGGGACGGGGTCGGCGACCTGCTCCATGGTGTAGTCGTCGGTGGTGGCGGAGCCGGTGCCGTAGACGGAGACACCCCAGGTGATGCGGTCGGTGCCGGTGGGGACCTCGGGCGTACGGACGCTCGCCTCGGTCCAGCTGCCGGCCATCTCCAGGGTCTTCAGGTCCGTCCAGTACTGCCAGCCGGCCGTCGTGTCGTGCCGGAACAGGGTGACCGACGTGTCCGGGGTGGTCGACTTGTACCAGAGGTTCAGGTCGTACTGCCTGCCCACGCTGACGACGGGGGCGCACTCCGCCGACTCGGTGATCAGCGCCTTGCGGTCGCCTTCGGTCCGGCGGGTCAGCTCGACCTTCATGGCCTTCGAGCCGGAGTGGGCGTCGGACGTGGTGGTGAAGGTGAAGTCGTTGTCGCCCCAGCCGGACTTCTCCCAGCAGTACGGCATGCCGCCGGTGCCGGCGGTCTCGAAGCCGGGGTTCTTGATGAGGTTGGCGGCGGAGGCGGGCTGCGGGGCGGTCAGGAGCAGGCCGGCGGTCAGAGCGCCCACTGCGAGAAGGGCGGTTCTCCGTCTTCGGTTCATGCGGTGCGGCTCCTGTTTCTGCGCGGGAGATAAACCAGCGCCTCGGTCCCGGCGAAGCGCAGGACGAACGTCGTCACCAGCGCGAGTGCGGTGGCGGACAGCGCGCCCATCCCGAACCGGTGGACGAACAGCGCGATCAGCGGGATGCGCAGCACCAGGTCGGCGTTGGCGATCAGGGCGAACCGGCCGGCCCGGTCCCACCAGCGCCGGTGCCGGCGGCGGTCGCGGAACAGCAGATGCTCGATGAGCAGGAAGTTCCAGGCGACGCCGAGCTGGTTGGCGAGGATCTCGGCCGGTACGTAGTGCATGCCGAGGACGGTGAGGGCGTACAGCCCGAGCAGATTGGGCACGAACCCGGTCGCGCCGATCAGGCCGAAGCCGACCATGCGGGCGACCGGCGAGGCGGTGCGCAGACCGACCAGGTGACGCAGGAAGCGCAGGCCCTCCTGGGCGCTGGACTTGGACTCGCCCGCGTACCGGTCCTGGAAGACGAAGGGCACCTCGGTGACCGCGCGGGGGCGGCTGCGGACGGCGAGTTCGAGGAGGATCTTGTAGCCGAGGGGCTTCAGGACGTCGGCCGTGATGTCGCTGCGGCGGATCGCGAAGAAGCCGCTCATCGGGTCGCTGATGCCGTGCAGCCGGCGCGGGAAGAGGGACTTGGTCAGCCAGGTCGCCGCCCTGGACACGGCCACGCGGTAACTGCCCGCGAGCCCGGCGCGGCTGCCGCCCTTGATGTACCGGGAGGCGACGACGAGCCCGGCGTTCGCCCGCTCCCCCGTCGCGACCAGCTCCGGGACCAGGGACGGCGGATGCTGGCAGTCGCCGTCCATCACGACGACCCAGTCCGACCCGGCCGCCTTCATCCCCTCCACGACCGCCCCGCCGAGCCCGCCGACCGGCTCGTCACGGTGCAGCACGGTCACCGGGAACGGGCAGTCCTTGGCGGCCTCGTAGATCACCTCGGGGGTGTCGTCGGTGGAGTCGTCCACGAAGACGACCTCGCAGGGCAGTCTGGACGGCACCGACTCGCTGATCTGATGGAGCAGTTGGCGGATGTTGGCGGACTCGTTGTACGTCGGTACGACGATGGTGACGGCACCCGGTTCGGGGATCTCGGTGACCCGTACGTCCGGGACGGGAGCGGTGTACTCGTGGGTCATCGAACGCCTCCGGAGACGGTCTGGATCTGCCGGATCTCGATCCGGTCCGCACCGGTGCCGAAGACGGCGACCGGCGTCGAGTGCTGGATGGCGGCCCTGACGTTGGGCAGGTCCGCCGCGTCGCGCCGCACGGTCGGGGAGGCGACGACGTAGTCGAGATCCTTCCAGCCATGCGGCATCGTCTTGGTCACCGCCGGGTCGAGGTCGGCCTTGTAGAACCAGATGGCGCCGAGCCCGGGCCGGTACCCGGCGTGCACCAGGTCCAGCCAGAGCGCGTCGTCCACGAGTACCCGCCTCTTCTCCGGCTGCTCCACCTCGGTCGCCAGCCACTTGGAGGCGGCCTGGTAGGGGGCGTTGGCATCGGCGGTGACGGCGGTGCGGTCGCCGTCGTACCAGCGCGGGACGACGTAGGCGCCGGCGGCGATCGCGAGGACGGCGGCGAGGGCGTACCGGCCGCCCTGGGGCAGCCGGTGGCTTCTGCGCAGGACGGCATGGGCGACGGAGGCGGTGCCCCCGGCCAGCACGAGCGCGAGGAACGGCAGCGCCTGAATGACGTACATCGCGGGCAGATAGCCGTTGGGGCGCAGGGCGAGCCCGGCGAGGATCGCGACCGTCAGGGCCGGTCCGGCCAGTGCGCGGGCGGTGACCGACCAGCGCCAGGTGGCCAGCAGCAGAAGCGCGCCGACGAGACCCCCGAGGGGCAGGACACGGTCGTAGTAGAGCCATGACTGCAGCACCCCGTGGGAACCGGACCCCTGGTCGAGGATGAAGCCCGAACCGGGCCTGGTCATCTGGTACTTGACCCCGTCCCACAGCGACACATGTCCGCCGCCGGGCAGCAACTCGCCCTTGAGCAGAGCGAACAGGGGGTACGCGAGGCCGATCAGCGTGCACGCCGTGATCGCGCCGGTGAGGGCGAACTTGCGGGTGTCCCTGTGGCTGTGGCGCCACATGGTGAGCAGCAGCGCCGGCAGGACGACGAGCATCGTCTCCTTGGTGAGGACGGCCGTCGCGGCGGCGATGCCCGCGCCGAAGTGGTGCCAGAGGTGGCGGCTCGGGGAGGCGGCGAGGGTGAACGCGAGGAGCGTCCACATCACCGCGAGGTTGTCGAGGAAGATCTCCCGCTGGAGGACGACGGAGAGCGGGGAGAGCCCGAACAGGACCATGCCGAGCCCGGCGGCCCAGCGCGGCAGGGCGAGCCGGCGCCCGAGGACGTACACGAGGGCGGCGCTGATCCCGCTGATCAGCAGCATCGTCACCCGCATCGAGCCGACGGTCATCGACTCCGGGCTCAGGGCCTTCGGGATCCAGGTGAGCAGGGCCATCTGGATCCAGCCGAGCGGCGGGTGGTCGTACCAGTAGGTGTAGTGGGCGAGGCCCTTGCCCTCCTGGACGGCCCAGGCCTGGGCGAGGTAGGTGCCCTCGTCGTCGCTGAGGGTCGGGTAGTCGGCGATGTTCCAGCCCTGGACGGTGAGGATGGCGACGAGAAGCGCGCCGCAGAGGAGGAGGTCGGGGCGCTTCGACGGTGTCGTTCGACTGGTCGAACGCACTTCAGGCGCAGGCTGCCGCTGCGCGGGGACCTGGGGAACGGTCACCGCGGGGAGGGTGGAGGTCACGCAGGGACGTCCTCTCGGATCGCCGGTGTCTGGTTCAGATGCGCACCGACATGAGTGGTCAACTCCCAGTCGTTCCGACCGCGTTGTTCACGCCATACGGCGCGGACGGCGGCCCCGGCGAGGAGCACCTGGTAGAAGGGGCCGCCCACGACGAGCTTGAGGTAGTGGACGAAGCGGATGCGAAGGCCGTACTGCTTGCCGAAGTCGTGCAGTCCGACGATCTCGAAGACGAAGGTGACCAGTGCGGTGACGGCCGGCAGGAAGGTGATGAAGGCGACGCCGACGGGCACGTCGAGGAAGAGCGCGATCGCGACGTTGAGCGGGATGACGACGCCGGAGAAGGCCTGAAGGAACGGCGTCATGAGGGTGTAGCGGGCGAGCAACCGCTGGCCGAGACCGGGGAGTTGCTTCCAGTCCTTCTTCCGGTAGACCTGCAGGAAGCCCTGGTTCCAGCGGGTGCGCTGCTTGAGCAGCGACATGAGCGAGCCGGGGGTCTCCTCCCGGGTCACCATGTCGGAGTCGTAGGCGACGACGACCTTCTTGCCGACGCTGGAGAGCCGTACGCCCAGGTCGCAGTCCTCGGCGAGACAGTCGGGATCCCAGCCCCCGGCTTCCTTGAGGGTGTCGGTCCGTACGAAGACGGTGTTGCCGCCGAGCGGGATGAACCCCTTCTGCGCGTGCAGGTGCAGGCGGGAGCGGAACCAGAAGAAGTACTCCAGACAGTTACGCAGGCTGTACCAGCTGGAGTGGAAGTTGATGAGCTGCACACCGCCCTGGACGACGTCGGCCCCGGTGGTACGGAAGGCGTGGTCGACATGGGCGAGGAGCTCGGGGTGGACCTGGTCCTCGGCGTCGAAGACCCCGACGACGTCGCCGCGGCAGTGCGGCAGCGCCGTGTTCATGGCCTTCGGCTTGTTCTTCTTCTCGTGGGTGTCGACGACGACGCGGACGCGCGGATCACGCGCCGCGGCCCCCTCGGCCACTCTCGTCGTCTCCGGGTCGTCGTGCCCGACGATGACGATGATCTCGAAGTCGGTGTGGCTGGATTCCAGCAGCCGCTGGATGGTGTGGTCCAGCACGGCCTGTTCGTGGCGCGCGGGCAGCAGCAGCGAGAACGACACATGCTCGCCCCCGTCCGGTCTGCTGAACCGGGTGGAGGCGAGCACCTCGGGCGTGCGCCACGCGTGCATCTGCCACCACAGGGTGAACGCCGCCATCCAGAACAAGGCGAGCGAGACGGCGGCGATGAAGACAGACGTCAGCAACAGATCCCCCCAGATCCCCAAACCCCCTGTCACGACGGTCCGTCACATCCGCCGTGATCACTGTGGAGAGATTATGGGTGTTCTGTGAACAGAGGGATCTGCTCCCATAAATAGTGTGTTTCGGAGGAGTGTGGTGACTTAGGGGCGAATCCGAACACCGGATGACTGCCGGGTAACGGCGTTTCAGCCGTTCAGCGCCGCGCGCAGCCGGTCCGGGTCGGTCGTCGGGGCGTCACAGGTGAAGTTACGGCAGACGTACGCGGTCGGTTCACCGCCGACGAGAGGCCGGTCGGCGAGCAGGGGCAGTTCGTCACTCCCCGTCGCCCCGACGGCGACGACGGCACCGGGGGCGGTGCCGAGAAGTGCCGTACGGTGCAGGGCCTTTGTGCCCGGGTCGTCGAGCGCGGGACCGACGACCGCGATCTCCCGCGGCCCGTCGAGCAGGGCCTCGGCGACGGCGAGCCCCCACCCGATGAACCGCGGCACCCGCGGACCGAGCGCCTTGACGACCCCGAGGGCCTTCTCGGCGGCGGTGCGATGGGGCTCGGCACCGGTCTGGGCGGCATAGCTGAGCAGGGCGCCGGCGGCAGCGGTCCATCCCGAGGGAGCCGCGTTGTCGGTCGGGTCCTGAGGGCGCCGGATCAACTGCTCGGCATCGGAGGCGGTGTCGAACAGCGCGCCGGACTCCTCGTCCACGAACCGTGCCAGGACGTGGTCGAGCAGGAAGCCGGCGAACTCCAGCCAGACACCTTCACCGGTGACGGAGGCCAGGGCGAGGAATCCCTCGGCGACATCGGCGTAGTCCTCCAACACTCCCGCGTTGGCACCGGCATGGCCGTCCTTGCTGGTACGCGAGAGCCGCGCCTGCTCGTCGAGATGCAGCCGTACGAGGAGGTCGGCGGCCCCGACCGCGGCGTCGACGAGGTCGGGCCGGTCGAAGTAGGCGCCGGTCTCGGCGAGCGCGGCGATCGCCAGCCCGTTCCA
Organism: Streptomyces sp. NBC_00019; assembly: GCF_045041015.1. Lineage (NCBI taxonomy): Bacteria > Bacillati > Actinomycetota > Actinomycetes > Kitasatosporales > Streptomycetaceae > Streptomyces > Streptomyces sp. NBC_00019. The sequence continues at coordinate 6,666,357 of NZ_CP108302.1, read as the reverse complement.
GGCGGCCACCACCTTGTCGTCCCGGCCGGGAGCGGGGCGCTGACCCCGCGCCTCGAGCAGCCGGCCCTTCACGGACTCGATGTGCTCGGCGTCGAACACGCCCTCCTGCTGCGGAAGCTGGAGGACGGAGGCACCCTCTTCGAAGGTCCCCTCCTCGGTGACGCCGAAGTAGTGGGCGGCCAGTTCGGCGTCCTGGGACCCGAGGACCTCGGTGAGCTGCTCGGGCGTCCAGACGTAGTAGGCCCCCTCGACATGCTTGCCGCTGCCGTCGTCGCTGTCGGCGTCGAGCGCGGAGGCGAACCCGCCTTCCGGGGTGCGCAGTTCGCGCACCATGAAGTCGGCGGTCTCCAGGGCCACCCGGCGGGCGAGCTCGGAGCCGGTGGTGCGCCAGAGGTGGGCGTAGACGCGGCAGAGCAGGGCGTTGTCGTAGAGCATCTTCTCGAAGTGCGGCACGACCCACTCGCGGTCGACGGAGTAGCGCGCGAACCCGCCCCCGAGCTGGTCGTAGATGCCCCCGCGGGCCATCCGCTCACAGGTGTCCTGCGCCATCTGGAGCGCACCCTCGGAGCCGGTCCGCGCGTGGTGCCGCAACAGGAACTCGAGGACCATGGACGGCGGGAACTTGGGCGCCCCGCCGAATCCGCCGCGCTGCGGGTCGTACTCCCGGGTCAGCCCGAGCAGCGCCTTGGCGAGCTCCTCCTCACCGGGTGCCTGGGTGTCGCCGTAACTGATCTCCCGCCCGGCGAGATCCCGCACGATCTTCCCGGCCACCTCGGCGACCTCGTCCCGCTTGTCGCTCCAGGCGCTCCGCACACCCTCCAGGACCTGCCGGAAGGACGGCATGCCGTGCCGGGGCGCGGGCGGGAAGTACGTGCCGAAGTAGAAGGGTTCGGCGTCCGGGGTGAGGAACACGGTCATGGGCCAGCCGCCCTGCCCGGTGGCGGCCTGGACGGCCTCCATGTAGACGGCGTCCACGTCGGGGCGTTCTTCTCGGTCGACCTTGACGCTCACGAAATGGGCGTTGAGGTAGTCGGCGGTCGCCTGGTCCTCGAAGGACTCGTGAGCCATGACGTGACACCAGTGGCAGCTCGAATAGCCGACGCTGAGCAGCACGGGCACGCCCCGCTTACGCGCCTCCTCGAAGGCCTCGGCCGACCAGGGCCACCAGTCGACCGGGTTGTCGGCGTGCTGAAGGAGGTACGGGGACGTCTCGTGCGCCAGTCGGTTCGGCATGAGGTCCATCCTGCCGCAGTACCCCGCACGTCACGCGGCAGGCGTCTCCCAGACGGTGACGTCTAGTTTTCCGATGCCCCGGCCCGGTGGAGCGGCGACCACACGGAAGTGCACGACGCGGCCCTCACCGGTCAGGAGGCAGAAGTCGGCGCCGCGTTTCGCGTCCGCCGCGTAGACGCCGTTGCGTTCCACGGCTTCGATGCACTGCTCGGCCGTAGGAGCGGAGTCGGAGGCGGGCAACGGGGCCAGGTGGGAAGCGGAGTCGGGCACGTCCAGCCCCGGGGCGTCGCCGGACGCCTGGTAGATGATGTCCGCGCCCTTGAGGTCGGTGTTGTGCGCCGTCAGCGGTTCGGTCGTGTCCAGCTCGATGTACACCGCCCCGCCTTCGCTGACGTCGGCCGTCACCTCACCCGGCCCGTACAGCACCTGATCGGCCGCGGTGCTCTTCGTGGGAGACGGGGTGGGCTGCTCCTGGCCGGTGGGCTCCGTCGAGACCGACGACCGGGTAGGGCCGGTCGTCTCGTCGCTCTTGTCGTCCGACGAACCCGAGCCGCTCATCAGGATCGTGACCACGATTCCCACGACCGGGATGACGATCCCGGCGACCCACCAGGCCCAACGGGGCTGCTGCGGCCCCTGCGGCGGGACCGGCGGCGGACCTTGCGGCGGGCTCGTCGGCCCGTTGTTCGCCACACTCATGTCTTCCCCGTTGTCGCCTACTGTGTCCGCGGTCACGATAGCCACAGCCACGGCGCGCGCCAATTCACCAACGCCGAAAGGTGGTCTGAAGCCACTTGCCCCCTCGCCCCGGCGCACCCTGGGCAGCACACTTGACCAAGAACCGTTGTCACCGGAGGGGGACGAGACATGCGGGACAGCCATCGGGTGGACGCCGAGCGGCTGTTGGCACGGGCCGTGGAGGAGGAGGTGCGGCGCTCCGGCGGGCGTACCGACGGGCCGGTGCTGATGGCGCGAGGGCGTGGAGCGCTGGATGCCATGGCGCAGAGCGCCGCGGAGGAGTACGAGGCGTACACGCGCGCGTTGGACGAGGCGGCGGCCGGCCAGCTCACGTTCGGGCAGCGGTACGCGAAGGAGGGCGGCGGAACTCCGCTGATGGTGGCGGGCGTCGCCGCTCTCGCGGCCGTCGTCACGGACCTGGCGCTCGGCACCGGCGCGGGTACGGCGCTCGGTGCCGGGGCAGCCGTCGGCGTCGTGGGTGCGGCGGCGACCGTGGTGAAGGTCGCCGGTGCGCATCTGCCGGCCGCGCATCATCAGGCGGGCGCGGTGGGACAGCCGGGCGGGCCCGAGCAGTTGCGGCTGGCGTGGCTGACGGCGCTGGAGGTACGGGGCATCCGACCGTTCCTCGACCAGCAGCGGGTGCTGAGCGCCTCGACGGGGCCGAAGAAGACGGGGCCCCGGCTGAAGGGCGCCGACAAGAGCGCGGCGGCGCGCGGCCGGAACGTGCTGCAGCAGTCGTTCGGCCAACTCCCGGAGCCGGTGGCCGCGTTCGCGGGCCGGCGGCAGGAACTGGGGCGGATCCGGCAGTGGGTGCAGGCGGCCCGGGCGAGCACGGAGACCCGGCCGACGGTGGTGGTGCTGCACGGGTCGTCGGGCAGCGGCCGTTCGGCCCTCGCGCTGCAGGCGGCCCACGATCTGAAGGACTACTTCCGCGGCGCGTGCGTAGTGGACCTGCGCGGCGACAGCCCGGAGGAGCCGCCGCTGTCGACGCGGGACGCTCTGCTGCATCTGCTGAACCGGCTGGGCGCGCCCCGCGAGCAACTCCTCTTCCGTGAGCGTTCCTCACCGGACCAGCAGGTCAAGCGGCTGGGCGAGTTGTACCACCAGCATCTGACGGGGCTGCCGGTGACGATCGTCCTGGACGACGCCTCGGACCCCGAACAGGTCCGCACCCTCGTCCCCGAGCGCTCCGACAGCCTGGTCCTGGTCACCGCCCGCACCTCCCTGGACCTGCCCGCCGATCTGCCGGCCTGGGTGCACCAGTTGCCGGTCGAGGCGCTGGACGCGGCGGGCGCAGAGGAACTGCTGGGGGCGGCGGCGCAGGACGCGTCGGGTCCGTACGACGCCGATGCGTCCGACCTGGTACGGGAGTTGTGCGGCAGCCTGCCGCTGGCGCTGCGTGTCGCGGGTTCGTCCCTCGGCCCGCGCTCACCGCGCGCGCTCGCCGCGGACCTGGGGGCGTACGGTCCGGTGGAGCCGGTCGAGCGGGTGCTGTGGCTGCGCTACACCGACCAGTCGGACACGGCGCGGCGACTGCTGCGGCGCCTGGCCCTCGCCGGCCGGGCGTCCCTGGGCGCGGCGGCGGCCGCGGCGCTGCTGGCCACCGACCAGGCGGAGGCCACCCGCCAGTTGGTCGCGCTGTCCCGGGCGGGCCTGATCGACCATGTCCGCGGCGACCGCTACCGCCTGCACGACCTGGTCCGCGCCTTCGCCCAGGCCCGTCTCCTGGACGAGGAGGAACCGGCCGAGCGCAACTCGGCGCAGGAACGTCTCATCGTGAACTACGCCGAGCTGGCCGACTCGGTCCTGCGCCTGGTCGACGGCAACATGTCGACCCGCTCGGACCGCTTCAGCCCGCACGGCTTCACCTCCCTGGACGAGGCGCTGCGCTGGCTGGACGACGAGTCGAGCTTCATCACCTCGACCCTGCGCCACGCGGAGGGCGTGAACCAGGGCGCGGTGCTCAATCTCCTGGGCGCCCTCTGCGACTACTGCCTTCTGCGCGGCGACCTCTACCGCCTGGGCGAGATCAGCGAGCTGGCGCAGGCGGTGGACCAGGGTCTGCTGCTGAGGTCGGTCCAATGGCGCACGGGCATCGCGGCCCGCCAGCTCGGCGAGCTGGACAAGGCCCGCACGACCCTGACCTCGGTGGTCGACCTCTACATGGAGGCCCACCACGACGCGGGCGCGGCCCGCGCCCTGTGCTCCCTCGGCATCACCCTGCACCACCAGGGCAACCTGACGGAGGCCGCGGCGAAGCTCCACGAGGCCCTGGACCTCCAGGCGGCCCCCGCACTGGCCACCGACCGCGCCTGGACCATGCACGCGCTGGCGGCGGTGGAACGCGACCGGGCGCGGGTGGCGGAGGCCATGGAACTGCTCACCCGGTCCCTGGTCCTGCACCGCGCGGGCGAGTCCGTGCACGGCGAGGCCTGGGCCCACTTCCAGCTCGGCCAGCTGGGCCTGCGCATGGGCGACGTCCCCCGCGCGGAGACCGAGCTGCGCACCGCCCTGGACCTGTACGGCCGTACCCGCGACGCCCGTGGCGAGGCCTGGGCCCTGACCCAGCTGGCCCGCGCCCGTCTGGTCGCCGGCGACCCCTCCCCCGCGGTGGACGGTCTGCGCCAGGCGGCGTCCCGGCATCGCGACAACGAGGACGCCCGTGGCGAGGCGTGGACGGTGTACTACCTGGGCCAGGCGCTGGAGGAGACGGGCAACCTGGACCTGGCGGTACGGGAGTTGGAGAGGTCCAGGACCATGTTCTCCCGGATGCGGGACGTGTACGGCCTGGCCTGCGCCCGCCATCATTCGGCCCGGGTGACGCGCGACCAGCGGGCGGCACAGACCGGCTCGCTGCGGAACTCCGGCTTCGCACGCCAGCTCCTGGTCGACGCGCGTGCGGACTTCCAGCGCATAGGCGTCGCCCACGGCGAGGCATGGACGTGCCTGGAACTGGCCGTGGTCGACGCCGGCAACACCCGCACCCAGCAGGCCCTGTCGCTGTGCGACGAGGCGATCGGCCTGTTCACTTCCTACGGAGACCGCCGCGGCGAGGACTGGGCCCGCTTCCTGCGCTGCACACTGCTGCCGTACGCGGCACCGGGCGGCGTCGAGGTCGGCACGGCGGTGGCCCAGGAGGACCTGTCCCAACTGGGCCGGACCGGCCACTCGCTACGGGACGAGAAACTCGACGACTACGTCGAGGCGTACCAGCTCCTGCTGGAACGCGGCGTGAACCTGGAGGCCGGCTGGCAGGCCTGGCGCCTGGGCATGGTCCCGAACCGGCACGCCCGCGAGGTGATGGGGGTGGCGGTACCGGTCAAGAACTGACCGCCGCACGCCCCCACACCCGTGGGCGTCAGCTCTGGCGGGCCTTGGGCTCGACAGAGGGCTCCTCGGACCCGGCCTCCGGGTCCGAGGATTCCTTGAAGTCGACCTTGTTCATGTGCTTGCTCATCGACTTCATCAGCACCCACACGGCCAGGGCCATCGCCGCGAAGACGATGAAACCGAGGACGCCGGGGGTGACCTTGTCCTCGTCGACCTCCTTGGCGAAGGTCGCGAAGTGGGTCATTGCCAGGCTCACGCTTGCGCTCATGTCAGGCATTGTCCCGGATGCCCGCGAAGAGGTCGTCCTCGGGGAGGGAGGTATCGACGAAGGACTTCGCGAGCTCGTACTCCTCCGTCGGCCAGACCTCCTTCTGGACCTCCATCGGAACCCGGAACCAGCCGCCGTCGGGGTCGATCTGCGTGGCGTGCGCGATCAGCGCCTTGTCACGGATCTCATAGAACTCGGCGCACGGGATGTGCGTGGTCAGCGTGCGCTCGGTGCGCTCGATCTCGCTCCAGCGCTTGAGCCACTCCCCGTACGGCGACTCCAGGCCGCGGTCCAGCATCGCGTTGTGCAGCGCCTCGGTGCGCTGCCGGTTGAAGCCCTGGTTGTAGTAGAGCTTCTGCGACTGGTACGCCGGGCCGAACTCCCCCTCCGGGTACTTCTCGGTGTCCGCCGCACCCTCGAACGCCACCATCGAGATCTTGTGGGTCATGATGTGGTCGGGGTGCGGGTAGCCGCCGTTCTCGTCGTACGTCGTGATCACCTGCGGACGGAACGAGCGGATCTTGCGCACCAGCTCACCGGCCGCCTTGTCGACGTCCTCCAGGGCGAAGCAGCCCTCGGGCAGCGGGGGCAGCGGGTCGCCCTCGGGCAGGCCGGAGTCGACGAAGCCGAGCCACTCCTGCTTGACGCCGAGGATCTCGCGGGCCTCGTCCATCTCCTTCTTGCGTACCTCGTGGATGTGCTCCTCGATGTACTTGTCGCCCTGCAGCTTCGGATTGAGGATGGAGCCGCGCTCCCCGCCCGTGCAGGTCACGACCAGCACGTCCACCCCCTCGGACACGTACTTCGCCATGGTCGCCGCGCCCTTGCTCGACTCGTCGTCGGGGTGGGCGTGGACGGCCATCAGTCGCAGCTGGTCAGTCAAGACTCAATCCTTGGTAAGTCGGCGCCCCTGATGTGAACCGGGGCGATCGGCGCTTCTATAGTGACCGAATCGGGGGGCGAATAATTCCGGTGTCCGGAGGACGATCATGAGTACGGCGAGCACGCGACTGCCCGAGGGCCGTTACGGCCGCTCCTCGGACGAGCGCGCCGACCACAAGCTCAAGATCGCCGGCGCCGTTCTCGGGGCGCTGTTGCTCGCGCTGATGGGGTATTTCGCCTACTACTACGTCGGCCAGAACAAGATCAGCGCCGAGGTGATCAGCTTCGAGCAGGAGCGGGACGCCGTGAAGGTGCATCTGGAGGTCCGCAAGGACTCCGGTGCGAGCGGCTACTGCACTCTGCGTTCCCAGGCCGAGAGCGGTGCCGAGGTCGGCCGGGCCGACTTCCGCTTCGACGGGGACGCCACCCGCATCGACCGGGTCGTCACACTGCGTACGACGTCACCGGGCACGACCGCGGAGCTGCTCGGCTGTCACGCCGACTGACCTCATCCGCATTACGCCTTGCTGACCTGCGCCGATGTGATTCTGATGGCTTATGTCCTCCCCCTTGGGCCGCTGAATTGTTAGGCTCGTGGTTTCGCCCATCCGTGAAGGAACATTCTTCTGGGTAGGGCGATGCTTTGTATTCCCAGTACCTACGAGGAGCACCTGTGACCCAGACCAGCGAAGACGTCACCTGGCTTACGCAGGAGGCGTACACCAAGCTCAAGGAAGAGCTGGCGTACCTGTCTGGTCCCGCGCGCGAGGAAGTCACCGCGAAGATCGCGGCCGCGCGCGAGGAGGGCGACCTGCGCGAGAACGGCGGGTACCACGCGGCCAAGGAAGAGCAGGGCAAGCAGGAGCTCCGCATCCGCCAGCTGACCCAGCTCCTGGAGAAGGCCAAGGTCGGCGAGGCCCCGGCGTCCGCTGACGGCGCGGTGGCGCCCGGCATGGTCGTGACGATCGCCTTCGACGGTGACGAGGACGATACGACGACCTTCCTGCTCGCCTCCCGCGAGTACGCCAGCTCCGACATCGAGACCTACTCGCCGCAGTCCCCGCTGGGCTCCGGCGTGCTCGGCCACAAGGTCGGCGAGGACGCGGAGTACGAGCTGCCGAACGGCAGGAAGGCCTCCGTGAAGATCCTCAAGGCCGAGCCCTACAGCGCCTGATCCCCTTACCCCGCATTGCCCCGACAGACCCCCGGCGTCTTACCGACGCCGGGGGTTTCGTCATGCCGCGTCATGCCGCCCGGCGTCACCTCATGCGGTCGCGGACCGGTACTTCCGCACCGCCAGCGTCCTGAACAGGACGACGATCAGGATCGAGTAGATCAGCGACGCCCACACCGCGTGCTGCATGGGCCAGGCGTCGGAGGTCGAGACCCCTGGGTTGCCGAAGAGCTCGCGGGAGGCCTGGACCGTGGCGCTGAACGGGTTCCAGTCGGCGACATGGCGCAGCCAGGGCGTCATCTGGCTGGAGTCCACGAACGCGTTCGAGACGAAGGTGACCGGGAAGAGCCAGATCAGCCCGCCCGAGGTGGCCGCCTCCGGGGTCCGCACGGAGAGTCCGATCAGGGCGCCGACCCACGTGAAGGCGTACCCGAGCAGGAGCAGCAGACCGAAGGCGCCGAGCACCTCACCGATGCTGGTGTGGGTGCGCCAGCCGACCAGCAGGGCGACCATCGCCAGCACGAACAGCGTGAGCGCCGTCTGCACCAGGTCGGCGAGGGTCCGCCCGGTCAGCACCGCGCCGCGCGCCATGGGCAGCGAGCGGAAGCGGTCGATGAGCCCCTTGTGCATGTCGTCGGCGATCCCGGCGCCCGCACCCGCCGTGGCGAAGGTGACGGTCTGGGCGAAGATGCCTGCCATCAGGAACTCTCGGTAGACCGCGGGGTCCGTGGTGCCGCCGATGTTCATGGAGCCGCCGAACACATAGCTGAACAGCACCACGAACATGATCGGCTGGATGAGCCCGAAGATGACCATCTCGGGGATCCGGGACATGCGGATCAGGTTGCGTTTCGCGACGACCAGCGAGTCACGGATCGACTGGCTGATCGGGTTCGTGGCGGGCGTGACGCGTACGGCGTCGGTGACAGCGCTCACTTGCCGGTCTCCTTCGTGTGGCGGCGGTCCTTGGCGTCCTGGGCGGCACCGCTCTCGCTGTTCGCACCGCTCGCGCCGTTCTCCTCCGCCTCGGCCTCGGCATGGTGGCCGGTCAGGGAGAGGAAGACGTCGTCGAGGGTGGGGCGGCGCAGGCCGATGTCGTCTATCTCGATGCCGCGCACGTCGAGTTCGCGGATGACCTCGGCGAGGAGCTTGGCGCCGCCGGTGACGGGCACGGTGAGCTTGCGGGTGTGGTCCTCGACGGTGGTCTCGCCCTTGCCGAAGCCGGCGAGCACTTCCCGGGCGGTCGGGATGTGCTCGCGCTCGTGCACCACGACCTCGACGCGCTCGCCGCCGGTGCGGGCCTTGAGCTGGTCGGAGGTGCCGCGGGCGATGACGCGGCCGTGGTCGACGACCGCGATGTCGTGCGCGAGGTGGTCGGCCTCTTCCAGGTACTGCGTGGTCAGCAGCAGGGTCGTACCGCCGGAGACGAGCTGCTTGATGACCTCCCACAGCTGCTGGCGGTTGCGCGGGTCGAGGCCGGTCGTCGGTTCGTCCATGAACATCACGGGCGGGGAGACGACCAGGGCGGCCGCGAGGTCGAGGCGGCGGCGCATGCCTCCGGAGTAGGTCTTCGCGGTACGGTCGGCGGCGTCCGCGAGGTTGAACTGCTCGAGCAGCTCGCCGGCCCGGACCTTCGCGTCCTTGGCCTTCATCTGGTAGAGCTGGCCGACCATCTGGAGGTTCTCGCGGCCGGTCAGATACTCGTCGACCGCGGCGAACTGGCCGGACAGACCGATCGAGCGCCGCACCTCGTTGGGATGCTTGAGCACGTCGAGGCCCGCGACGACCGCCTTGCCGCTGTCGGGTCGCAGCAGGGTCGTCAGACAGCGGACGGTCGTCGTCTTGCCCGCGCCGTTCGGCCCGAGCAGGCCCAGGACAGTGCCCTCCGGCACGTCGAGGTCGACGCCGTCCAGAGCCCTTACGTCGCCGAAGGTCTTCACCAGACCTTCGGCATAGATGGCGCCTGGCATATGAGTCTCCACGTCGTCGGGGATTCTTCGAAAAGCCTATGGTTTGTACTTTTTGTTCCGCCTGATGGGTGGCGGATGAGGGCGGCGATCTCGCCGCGAGACACACCATAACGCGATGTATCGCGTCTCTCAATGGACTTACTCGAACGAGTGATGGAGAAGCTCCTGAGCTGGGAGTTCGGCGCCCCGGCTGCTCAGTCGATGACCGTATAGCCCGCGTTCCGCAGGGCCTGGCCGACCTCGGCGCAGTGCTCCGGACCCTTCGTCTCCAGGTGCAGCTCCACCTCCGCCTCCGTGAGCCCGAGCCGTGGATCGGTCCGTACGTGACTCACGTCGAGGACGTTAGCGTCCACCACTGACAACGCCCCGAGAAGCGTCGCCAGGGCGCCCGGCCGGTCCGTCAGCCTGAGCCGTACGGCCAGATAGCGACCCTGCGCGGACATGCCGTGGCGCAGTACGCGTTGCAGGAGCACCGGGTCGACGTTGCCGCCGGACAGCACCGCCACGACCGGCCCCTCGAAGGCACCCGGGTCGCTCAGCAGCGCCGCGACCGGGCTCGCCCCGGCGGGCTCGACGACCAGCTTGGCCCGCTCCAGGCTCAGCAGCAGCGCGGCGGACAGCTCGTCCTCCGACACCGTACGCACTTCGTCGACCAGCTCGCCGATGATTTCGAACGGCACATCGCCGGGCCGGCCGACCTTCATGCCGTCGGCCATCGTCGCCGGGTTCTCGATCGACACCGGACGCCCGGCCGCCAACGAGGGCGGGTACGCGGCCGCGCCCGCGGCCTGGACGCCGACGATCCGCACATCGGGCCTGATCGACTTCACCGCGATCGCGACACCGGCCGCGAGACCGCCGCCACCGATGCCGAGGACGATCGTGCGCACCTCCGGGCACTGCTCCAGGATCTCCAGACCGACCGTGCCCTGACCGGCGATGACGTCGGGATGGTCGAAGGGGTGGATGAACACCGCGCCGGTCCGCTCCGCGTACTCCTGCGCGGCGGCCAGCGTCTCGTCGACCACCTGCCCGTGCAGCCGGACCTCGGCGCCGTACTCCCGGGTCGCGCTGATCTTCGGCAGCGGGGCGCCCTTCGGCATGAACACCGTGGAACGCACGCCGAGCAGGGACGACGCCAGTGCGACGCCCTGCGCGTGGTTGCCGGCGCTCGCGGCGACGACCCCGGCGGCCCGCTCCTCGGGCAGCAGCCCGGCGATCCGGACGTATGCGCCGCGCAGCTTGAACGAGCCCGTTCGCTGGAGGTTCTCGCACTTGAAGTGCACCGGCGAGCCCACCAGCTGGGACAGGTGCCGGCTGCCCTCCATCGCGGTCACCCGCGCCACCCCCATGAGCATCTTCTGGGCGCCGCGCACATCGTCGAGGGTGACGGGCCGCAGGGAGTGCAAGGAGTCAGCCGTGCCATAGCTCATGACACAAGCATCGCAGTTCACAGGCGCAAGCGGCCGCTGTGACCAACCTCCGAGACCGGTTTCCGCAGCGTCGGTACGGCCCGCCTTCCGGCCGCGTACCCTGTCCCCCAACCCAGCACCCCTTATCTGAAGTGAGCCCCCGGCCATGCCCACAACACCTGAAATGTCGATGGACATGACGACCGTCGGTGACACCGGTCTCCTCGACACGCTGCAGCACGAAGTGGCGGTCTTCGCCCGTCGTGCCGAACAGACCCGGCTCGGCGGGGTCGGGCAGGTGCGCAACTCCATGGACCGCGCCGCATATCTGCTGCTCAACCGCCTCGACAAGGAAGGCCCGATGGGCGTCAAGGCGCTCGCCGCGAGCATGGGCATCGACTCGTCGACGGTCACCCGGCAGGTGGCTCCGCTCGTGGACACCGGGCTCGTCAAGCGCACCTCCCACCCGGAGGACGGCCGGGCGGTGGTGCTCCAGCTGTCCCCGCGCGGGCTGTCGCGGCTGGAGGAAGTGCGCTCCTCCCGGCGTCAGTTGATGGCCGAGCTGACACACGACTGGGCACCGGAGGAGCGCGAGGCCTTCTGCACGCTCCTGACGCGCTTCAACACCGCGCTCTCCTCCCGGATGGCGGCCCAGGGCCTGCCGGGCGCGGACGCGCCGTCGGCGTCCTGAGCGTCCTTCACGCACGCGTGGCGCACCCGTTCTCCGGGTGCCCGGCTCTCGAGGGGTGCGCGGCTCTTGACCGAAAGGCCACCCCTGGCCTCATATGAGACCGGGTCCTTAACTCGCACACGGTTCCGTATCCGGTATGTGGCGCGGGTCCCGTTCCCTCACAGGTCGCCCTCAGGCGGGAGGCGCGGTGCGAAAACGGCATGCGTCCCAAGACGCCCGCCGGGCCCGGGAGTTCAAGGCGTTCGTCGCGGGCGCCGCCGGGCGGCTGCTGCATGCCGCGACGCTTCTGACGGCGGAGGGGCCCGACGACAACCCCCGCGCGCGGCGCCTGCTGACGCTGGCGCTCGCCCACACGTACGCGTGCTGGGACGGACTGCGCGGCGAGGACCCCTACGACCGCACCCGCCAGTACCTGGCCACCCGCTTCGCCCGCGGCGCCTGGCACCAGTACGGCGGCCTGGGCGGCCACCGACCGCACCCCGCCAACCCGTTGGCCGCGCTGGCCCCGCAGGAGCGCCTCGTCCTCGTCCTGCGGCTCTACGAGGGCGTCGCCGAGGAACAGACGGCCGCCCTGCTCGGACTCGCCACGGAACGCGTCCGCACGATCTGCGACCGGGCCACGGCGACGCTGCTGCATCCCCCGCGCGGGCCCGCTCCGGCGGTGGGAGGCGCGAAGGTGGCGGCGTCGTGAGGGCGAGGGGCCACCCGGGAAGGGAGCGGCCGTGAACCGGCCCGAACGCGAAGCCGCCGTACGCCGCATCATGGAACAGGCGCATCCGCCCGTGCCGCCGGAACTTCACGCCGAGGTGGTGCGCCGGGGCGGCCGCATGCTGCGGCGCAGGCGGGCAGCCCTGCGGCTGATGTGGTTCCTGATGTTCGCGGCGAGCGTCGCGTTCGTGGTGTGGGCGGTGACGGCCCGGCCTTGGGTGGAGCCGCCGTCGGAGACGACTCCACCGCTGACCGGCTGGTGACCGGCCGGACCGGCCGGCTCGTGAACCGCCGAAGGGGCTAGCCCAGGGCCTGCTGAAGGTCTTCCAGCAGGTCGTCGACGTTCTCGATGCCCACCGAGAGGCGTACGAGGTCGGCGGGGACCTCGAGGGCCGAGCCGGCGACCGACGCGTGCGTCATCCGGCCGGGGTGCTCGATCAGGGACTCCACGCCGCCCAGGGACTCGCCCAGCGTGAACACCTTGGCGCGGTTGCAGACCTCGACGGCCGCCTCCTCGCCACCCGTGACCTGGAAGGAGACCATGCCGCCGAAGGACCGCATCTGCTTGGCGGCGACCTCGTGACCGGGGTGGTCCTCCAGACCCGGGTAGAGCACCTTCGTCACGCGCGCGTGCCGGGTCAGCATGTCGGCGACCTTGGTCGCGTTCTCGCTGTGCCGGTCCATCCGCACCGACAGCGTCTTGGCTCCGCGCAGCACCAGCCAGGAGTCGAAGGGCCCGGCGACCGCGCCCATCGCGTTCTGGTGGTACGCCAGTTCCTCACCGAGCGCCTCGTCGGCGGTGATCAGCGCGCCGCCCACGACGTCCGAGTGGCCGCCCATGTACTTGGTCAGGGAGTGCACGACGACGTCGGCGCCGAGCGACAGCGGCTGCTGCAGATACGGCGTGGCGAAGGTGTTGTCGACGACGAGCTTCGCGCCGGCGTCCCGGGCGATCTGCGCGACGGCGGCGATGTCGGTGATACCGAGCAGCGGGTTGGAGGGGGTCTCCACCCACACGGCCTTGGTCTTCGGGGTGACGGCGGCCCGGACGGCGGCCGGGTCGCTGGTGTCGGCGACCGACCATTCGACGCCCCAGCGGGCGACGACCTTCGCGAAGAGCCGGAACGTGCCGCCGTACGCGTCGTTGGGGATGACCACGTGGTCGCCGGGGCTGAGCAGCGTACGCAACAGGCAGTCCTCGGCCGCCAGTCCGGACGCGAACGCAAGGCCCCGTCGGCCGCCCTCGAGGGCGGCGAGGTTCTCCTCCAGGGCGGTACGGGTCGGGTTGGCGCTGCGGCTGTACTCGTAGCCGCCGCGCAGGCCGCCGACGCCGTCCTGCTTGTAGGTCGAGACCTGGTAGATCGGCGGGACGACCGCACCGGTGAGGGGGTCCGCCGTGTTGCCCGCGTGGATGGCGAGCGTCTCGAAGTGCTGACTGATGTGCCTGTCGCTCATGGGCACCGAGCGTAGTCCGCTCGCGGGGCAGGCGTCGCACAGCGAGGCTCGAGAAGGGTTTTCCCCAGGCCGCGGAGCCGGGACGGGAGGTTCTCCACAGGCACCCGGAGCCTGGACAAGAGGTTTTCCACAGGCCCGGGACCGGGTTGGCCAATTGTCGGCGGCGTCTGGAACGCTTGAGGCATGGAAATTCTCTGGGTCCTGATGGCGGTGGTCATGTTCGGCTTCGTGCTGCTGCCGGTCCTGCGGCGCCGCCGGGGCATGATCGAGCAGGTCCCGCCGGGCCACCCGGACGCCGCGGACCCCGCGGACTACGGCTTCGTACGGCAGGAGGAGCTGGACGTCCGCATGCCCGGCCCCGACCAGGACCTGCTGGACGTCCTGGACCTGGTGCAGCGCACCCAGGACTACCGGGCGGCCTCCCAGCTGCTGGTGGGCACCGAGGCGGCGGGTGAGCTGCGCTGGCAGCGTGTGCAGGCCTTCGCGGGCGCGGCCTCCCTGGAGCTGGCGCAGCGGCCGGGCGGGGTGAGCGAGTCGCCGGGCGGCCAGTGGCTGCGGGTGTGGCGGTCCGAGCAGCCCAAGGACGCGGGTGGTGCGGCCATCCACGCGGAGTTCCTGGTGCAGCAGGCGTGGCGGACGGCCACGCCCGGCACGGACTCGTTCCGGATCATCATGGAGGAGGCGAGGGCGGCGTGCGGCGAGGCGGCGCTGCTGGCGCCGGGTGACCCGATCCCGTACATCGTCGAGCTGTCGGTGGCCCGTGGCCTCGCCTATCCGCGGGCGGAGTTCGAGCAGCTGTGGCTGAAGATCCTGGACCGCGCCCCGTCGCACATGGGCGCGCATCTGGCGGCGCTCCACTACTGGTGCGAGAAGTGGCACGGCTCGCGTGAGCTGGCGATGTCCTTCGCGGAGGCGGCCGCGGCCCGCGCCCCGCAGGGCTCCCTCCTCGCCGCCATGCCGCTGTTCGCGGTCTTCGAGCACCTGCCCGAGGTGAACCTGGTCAGCGGCTTCTACCAGAGCGAGACCGTCACCAAGGCGATGCACGGGGCGCTGCACGCAGTGCACTCGGCCCGCGCGGACGACCCGATGCTGGCGCATGTGCGGCACATGCTGGTCTTCTTCCTGGTCCGCGGCGAGCGCTGGCAGGAGGCCATGAACCAGCTCATACACATCGACGGCCACGTGGGCGCCCTGCCGTGGACCCTGTCCCCCGATCCGGCGGCCGAGTTCGCGGTCTACCGGGCGCTGGCGGTGGCGGGCTACGAGGCGAACGGCGGCAGCCCGGCGACGCTGCCGCACTGAGGAGCACGTGGCCCGGCGTCGCCCCGCCCCGACGGAATGCGGGGCGGCGCCGGGCCGTTGTGCGTGACGCCGCTTCCGGCCACCACCGGAGGGGTCCGGCGAGGAGACGAGAAGGAGCCCGCGCCCATGCTGTTCGGCCGTACGCCCGTCCTGCCCACCCCCGAGCAGGCGCTGAAGGGCCGCCCCGCCCCGGTGTTCACGGTCCCCGACCGCCACACCGTCCTCGGCACCCCGCTGCTCGGCCCCTACCCCCAGGGCCACGAGATCGCCGACTTCGCTCTGGGCTGCTTCTGGGGCGCCGAACGCAAGTTCTGGCAGCTCCCGGCCGGCGTCTGGACCACCCTGGTCGGCTACCAGGGCGGCCACACCGAGCACCCCACCTACGAAGAGGTCTGCTCCGGCCTGACCGGCCACACCGAGGTCGTCCGCGTCGTCTACGACCCCTCGCTCATCTCCTACGAGCGCCTCCTGAAGACCTTCTGGGAGTCCCACGACCCCACCCAGGGCTTCCGCCAGGGCAACGACGTCGGCACCCAGTACCGCTCCGCGATCCACACCCACACCCCCGCCCAGGCCACCACCGCCGAAACCTCGCGCGAGACTTACCAGAAGCTCCTCACCGGCACAGGCCACGGCACGATCACCACGGAGATCCTGCCGGCGGCGGGACGTACCTTCTATCCGGCCGAGGGGTATCACCAGCAGTACCTGGACAAGAACCCGGCCGGTTACTGCGGGATCGGCGGCACCGGAGTGTCGTGCCCGATCGGTGTGGCCAGGGCGGATGGCTGAGCCGCTGTCGCCGGAGGTCGCGGCGACTCTCCGGGCGCTGCTGGCCGGGTCGGATGCGGTGAGCGGCGCCCTGCTGGCCCAGGTTCCCCACACGCGGGTGGTGGGCAGGTGTCGCTGCGGCTGTGCGACGGTCGATCTGGAAGTGGACCGTACGGTGGTGGCTCCTGCGCCGTCGCACGACAATCCAGCTGTGGACGCCGGGTACACCGCCCCGCACTCGGCCGGTGTCATGGTCTTCGCCAAGGACGGCTACCTGTCGCTCCTGGAGATCTACTCGGTCTCCGACGAGCCGATCTCGACGTGGCCGGACCCCCGCTTCATCGAGCGATGAGGCGGAACAGGGTCGAGTTGAGTACCCCGTTCGGCGGGCGCGTCCAGGGGGTTCCGGTTTCAGCCCGGCGCTCCTCGTGCAACCAGGCATACAAGCTGGCAGCAGTGATGCCCATGGGCGTTGAGTGCCCATAGGGTGCCTCCGTGACTGCCACGTTGAGTTCCACGCGAGCCCGGGCCGCGCTGCGCACATCTGCGCGGGTCTCCGGGGAGTTGCTGCTCACATTCCTGATGCTCGCGGTGGCTCTGTGGATTCTGGGGCGGATGTGGTCGGTCGTCTGGCCGCTCGTGATCGGCCTGCTGCTGACCACGCTGACCTGGCCGCCGACTCGTTTCCTGCGGCGTCGCGGGTGGAAGCCCGCTCTCGCCGCGTCGGTCGTGACGGTGCTGTTCCTCCTGGTCGCCATGGGTGTCGTGGCGCTGATCGCGGTACCGGTGGCATCGCAGTCCGGGGAACTGGGAGACGGGGTGTTCAAGGGCATTCAGGAGTTGCGCGAGTGGGCCGCCGGGCCGCCGTTGAACATCGATGACGCGCAGATCAACAAGGCCTTCGACACCGCGGTCTCCCGTGCGCAGGACAGTCTGGGCAACGTGGCGGGCGCTGTCGTCACGGGAGTGAGCACCGTGCTGAACGGTCTGGTCACCGCCGTCCTGGCCCTCTTCCTGATGTTCTTCTTCCTCAAGGACGGCCCACGGTTCCTGCCGTGGCTCGCCCGGCAGCTGCCCGGTCGACTCGCCACCGACGTCCCGACCGTGGCCGCGCGCGGCTGGAACACCCTGGGCGCGTTCGTGCGTTCGCAGGCGGCTGTCGGCCTGATCGACGCCGTCCTGATCGGGCTGGGGTTGTGGATCCTGGACGTACCCCTCGTGCTTCCCCTGGCGGTGCTGACGTTCGTCTCCGCGTTCGTGCCGATCATCGGTGCCTTGTTCGCCGGTTTCGTCGCGGTTCTCATCGCGCTGGTCTCCAACGGCCTGACGGACGCGCTGATCGTGCTGGCGATCATCGTGGCGGTGCAGCAGCTCGAGGGCAACGTGTTCCAGCCCATGATCCAGAGTCGTGGGCTCGGCCTCCACGCGGCCGTGATCCTGCTGGCGGTGACATTGGGCGGGAGTCTGGCCGGCATCGTGGGGAGTCTGCTCGCGGTGCCGGTCGCCGCGCTGATCGCGGTGTGCTGGGACTATGTGCGTGAGCAGCTCCGCGAACCGTCCGAGGGGCCGGGGACCGACGGGTTGGACAGCGACGCCCCCGTCCCGTCCTAGGGATGCGCGAGTGGGTGCGGCCCCTCGCCGTCTCCGCCGGCTGGTGAGGCCGACGGCACCGCCGCGGAATCGCCCGGTGAGCGTTTGACCTTGACACCGTGACAAGGCCTTCACTGCTGCCGAGGAGGTGGTCGCGGTGACCATGGCGGAACAGGACACGGATGGGATGCGGGCTCTCCAGGGCCTGGAGGACGACCGTTCGTCCGTGCGACTGCGGGCGGCCATGACGGTGGGCACGACGCCCGAGCCGCGCTTCGTCGGGAAGCTCATCGAGCGGTGCGCGATCGAGCCCGAGTTCTTCGTCCGCGACATGCTGACGTGGGCGCTCGCCCGTCACCCGGTGTCGGTGACGCTCACCGGGCTGCTCCGCGAGGTCCGTTCGGAGCGGGCGCAGGCACGGAGCCAGGCGTTGCACACGCTGTCCAAGATCGGGGACCGGCAGGCGTGGCCGGCGATCACGCGGGAGCTGCTGTGCGACGCCGACGAGGAGGTGGCGCGGAGCGCCTGGCGGGCCGCGGTCGTGCTCGTACCGGAAGGCGAGGAGTCCGGGTTGGCCGAGGTACTGGCGACGCAGCTCGGGCGCGGGGAGCGCGAGACGCAGCTGAGTCTCAGCCGGGCGCTGGTCGGGCTGGGTGAGGTCGTGCTGCCGGCTCTGCGCGCCGCGGCGACGGCCGCTGACCCACATGTGCGCACGCATGCCCTCGCCACGGAACGGCTGCTGCGCGACCCGGACGCCGGTTTCGAGTTCGCGATCGAGGAGGCGAAGCGCGTGGTGGCCCTCGGCGGGTCGGGCCGGGCGGGACAATAGGGCGTGTTGATCGGTGAGGTGGCGCGACGGTCCGGGGTCAGTGCCCGCATGCTCAGGCATTACGAGTCGCTCGGACTGCTGCGGCCCTCGGGTCGTACGGGCTCCGGCTATCGGGAGTACTCCGGCGACGACATCCGGCGGATCTTCCACATCGAGAGTCTGCGGTCACTGGGGCTGTCGCTGCGGGAGATCGGGCGGGCGCTGGACGATCCCGGTTTCACGCCCTCGGCGCTGGTCGACGACCTCATCCGTCAGACACGCGAACGCATCGCGGCCGAGACCGAGCTGCTCACGCGGCTCCGCCGGATCGACGCCGCCGAGCCCGCCGACTGGGAGGACGTCCTCCAGATCGTCGTGTCCCTCCAGGCGCTGGGGTCGAAGAGCGCTGCCGCCCGCCAGCGCGCGGCCCTTTCCTCAGCCGACGAGATTCCGGTCGAGGCCCTGGTCGAGGCGGTGCTCAGGGAGTCGGAGCCGAACGTCGCCGGAGCCCTTCGCTGGGCGCTGGCGCGATCGGGCGACGGCGGCACGGCACTGCTGGCTCAGGGCCTCGGCTCACCGGTGCCCGCCGTGCGGGAACGCGCCGTTCGGTCCCTCGCCGAGCTGCCCGGCGACGAGGCCACCGCCCGGCTGCGGGACGCCCTCACGGACCCCGATGCCGTGGTCCGCGGTCATGCGGCTCTGGCGCTCGGGACGCGGGGAGTGGTCGACGCGGTCCCGGCCCTCGTCGACCTGATCGTGGAGGGCAGGAACGACACGGACGCGGCCGACGCGCTGAGCATGCTGGCGGGCGACACCGCGACGGCGGACCGGATCGCCACCAGGCTCGTCGACCGCCTCACCCACGGCACCACCCACGACACCACCGAGGCGCCCGCACGCGTACGGCTGACGGAGGCGCTGGCGGACATCCCGGGGCGCACGGCTTCGGACGCCCTCGTGGAGCTGTCCGGCGACGGGGACCGTGCCGTCGCGCTGACCGCCGCGTACCTTCTTCGGCTGCGCGACGCAGGGTGACGGTTCCTCTCGGGAACTGCGTACGCGGCCCGGCCGCAGGACCTCCGCCGGGCCGCCCCTCGGTCAGCCCTCGGCGCGGGCGGGCAGCCGCCATCCCGGGCGCGGGAAGTGGCAGGTGTAGCCGTCCGGGTAACGCTGCAGGTAGTCCTGGTGCTCGGGCTCGGCCACCCAGAAGGGGCCCACCGGCTCCACCTCGGTGACGACCTTGCCCGGCCACAGGCCAGAAGCGTCCACGTCCGCGATCGTGTCCTCGGCGATCCGCTTCTGCTCGTCGTCCACGTAGTAGATCGCCGAGCGGTAGCTCAGACCGATGTCGTTGCCCTGCCGGTTCTTGGTGCTCGGGTCGTGGATCTGGAAGAAGAACTCCAGGATCGCGCGGAAGTCGGTCTTCGCGGGGTCGAAGGCGATCTCGATGGCCTCCGCGTGCGTGCCGTGGTTACGGTACGTAGCATTCGGTACGTCACCCCCGGTGTATCCCACCCGGGTCGCCGTCACGCCCGGAAGTCGGCGGATCAGCTCCTCCATCCCCCAGAAGCATCCGCCCGCCAGCACGGCCCTCTGCGTCTGCGCAGCCATTCCCGCTCCTCCCATATCTGCCATCTCGGTCACTCGGGCTGCTCGGCTCGCACGCCGTCGGCATCCCAGACCCACCCCCCTCAACGCACGAGGGCTTCCGGCGATTCCGTACCGGGCGAACGGCATCCGGTACCCGAACCGGTAGCCGTGGTCATCGGCGGGCGGTCCGCAGTGTCCCGTCGGGGAGCCGACATGACTCGCCGGGACAAGTCCGGACCGGTCTAAAACCACTGGTCCCACCCCCCGGACCGGCCCCACGCTGTACGCCATGGAACAGCCCCGACACCAGATCCGAGCGACCCACACGGCATCCACGATCACCGTCTACCAGGCATACTCCCCTGACCTCGGCCTGCCGGCCGCCCGCGAGAACCGCTTCCCGGCGGCATGGAAGCGCGATCGGATGACGTGGATCAAGCCCTCCTTTCTGTGGATGATGTACCGCTGCGGCTGGGCCACGAAGGAGGGGCAGGAGACCGTGCTCGCCGTCGAGATCACCCGTGACGGCTTCGAGTGGGCGCTGCGCCATGCATGCCTGTCCGGCTACGTCCGGGGCCTGCACCCCGACCGGGCCGCCTGGCAGGGCCAGTTGAAGCGGGCGCCCGCTCGTGTGCAGTGGGATCCCGAGCGCGACCTGCGTCTTCAGCCCCTGCCCCACCGCGCCCTGCAACTCGGCCTCTGTGGCGAGGCGGTTCGGCGATACGCCGATGAGTGGACGGTCGGCATCCGTGACGTGACCTCGCTCGCCCGCGAGATACACGCACGAGTCCGCAGCGGTGATCTGGACTCCGCCGCCCGGCTGTTGCCCGAGGAACTCCCGTTTCCCGAGGGAGACGGACTCCTCGCCCACCTACGGGGATGAAGCCCGCGCGCTCCGCGCTACAGCTCGGGACAGCGCTCCACGTCCCCCTCGAATGTCCCGCCCGCCCCATCCGTCACCGTCACCGTCGTCGAGTCCAGATCCGGGCGGGTGAGCAGATACGCGCGGGCGGCGGTGCAGATGACCTGGTTCGCCGCGAGGGGGGTCAATTTGCCTGCGTAGCCTGGCAGTTCGAGGCGAATCCTGTCGGTCTCCGTCATCAGCCGTACCGACTCCTCGGGGGACGGCTCGGTGGGTGAGGGGGTCGGGAGGGTGGTGGCGGGGAGTTGGCGGGCCAGCTCGGTGGTCAGCTGTTTGCGTCGTTCCTGGGGGGTCGGGCCCTTGAGGAGTGACTCGACGGCCGTCACGGGTTCGCCGGCGTCGGAGATCGTGCGGGGCACCGCGACCAGGGCGCCGTCCCGGACCAGGTAGATCGGTACGGTCGGGGGGATCCCGCTCGCGGGTCCGCCCGCCTCCACCACGCCGGTCGCGGGGATGTCGCAGGAGGAGAGCAGGAGGGCCGACGCCGCGACGAGCAGCGCGGTGACGTGGGTCGGCTTCATGAGGAACCCGGGCTTCATGAGGAACCTCCACCTTCCGACTCGTCCCGCCGTAGCGGGAGTTCTACGGTGAAGACCGCGCCGCCCTCGGGACGGTTCGCCGCGCGGATCGTCCCGCCGTGCATCCGTACGTTCTCCTCCGTGATCGAGAGGCCCAACCCGCTGCCCTCCGTACGGGTGCGCGCGCTGTCCGACTTGTAGAAGCGCTCGAAGACGTACGGCAGTACGTCGGCCGGGATGCCGGGGCCGCTGTCCGTCACCTCGACGATCACCGAGGCGACCGCCGGTTCGTTTGCCGATACGTCCGCCGGTACGCCCGCCGACAATCCGATCCGCACCGGCCGCGCCCCGTGCCGCAGCGCGTTCCCGACCAGGTTGGCCACGACCACGTCCAGCCGCCGCGGGTCGACCCTTCCGCGCAGTTCGTCGGGGCCCGGCAGTGCCGTCTCCACCTCGTCCGACCAGCCGCGGGAGGCGAGGGTGCGGCGGATCGACTCGGCGAGGTCGATCTCGTCCAGGTGGAGGACCGCCGCGCCCGCGTCGAAGCGGGAGACCTCCATCAAGTCCTCGACCAGACGGGCGAGTTTGACCGTCTCCTCGCTGATCAGCCGTACCGCGGTGGCCGTGTCGGGATCGAGGTGGCCGGCCTCCTCGTCGAGGACGTCGGTGACCGCCGACATCGCGGCCAGCGGGGTGCGCAGTTCGTGGGAGACGTCCGCCACGAAACGGCGGGCCCGCGCCTCCATGGCACGCAGTTCGGCGACGGACTTCTCCAGGGCCGCCGCGGTCTCGTTGAACGTGTGGGACAGGTCGGCGAGTTCATCGGAGCCGTTGACGTCGAGGCGGGTGTCGAGGTGGCCCTCGGCGATGCTGCGGGTGGCGCGGCGGAGGGCACGGACCGGACGCAGTACGCCGCGTGCGGCGAACAGGGCGAGGAGTACGGCGGCACCGAGGGCCGGTACCATCGCCCGCTCCACCGCGGTGACCAGGGCGTCGACGGACGCCTGTTCGCCGGTCTGGGGCACGGCGAGGAAGACCTGGACACCGGACAGCACCGGAATACCCCCGGTCGGACCGGCGAAGGCGACCGACATACCGACGAGCAGCGAGGTACGTCCGCCGTCGCGCACCCGCTGGAACACCGTGGCCTGGCTCGAGTCGACGGCCTCGCGCACGGCCGGCGTCAGCGCGCCGAAGGGGTCGTCCGGGATCGAGGTCTCGGAGATCCCCTCGTATCGGACCAACACCCGCCATGTGGCCGCCGGTTCGGCGCGGGCCACGTCCACGGCGAACTGTCGCAGTGACTGCCGGGAGGGGGGATACGTCAAGTCCGGGGCCAGGCGTCCGACTTGGGCACGCAGTTGTGCGATCACCGTGTCCTGGCTCTGCTTGAGGACCCCGTTGCGGGCCTCCCGGAAGGCCAGGGCGCCGGTCGTCATGGTGGCCAGGGCGGCGACGAGCCCGAACGCCACGACCAGCCGCATCCGCAGACCGCCACGCGCGATCCACGCCGGGAACCTCACCCCCGTACGCCCACTCGCCCTCGTACGCTCACTCACCGCCGTACGACCACTCGGCGCCGTACGCCCACTCACTCCCGTACGACCCCCCACTCCCGTACGACGTCTCACTTGGCCGCGAACCGATAGCCGAAGCCACGCACCGTCTGTATATAGCGCGGATCCCGCGGCGGATCGCCCATCTTGGCGCGCAGCCGCTTCACGCAGGCGTCCACCAGGCGGGCGTCGCCGTGGTAGCTGTGCTCCCAGACCGCCTCCAGCAGCTGCTGTCTGCTGAAGACCTGTCCGGGCGAGGCGGAGAGGGTCAGGAGGAGGCGGAGTTCGGAGGGGGCGAGGGCGACCGGGGTGCCCGCGACGGTGACGGTGAGACCGGCCCGGTCGATGGCGAGGTCGCCGTGGGTGTCGATCCTCGGCAGGCCGCCGCCGTCGGCCGCGGTGCCGCCCGCCCGGCGAAGTACCGCGCGGATACGGGCGTTCAGCACACCGGCCTGCACCGGCTTGACGACGTAGTCGTCGGCGCCCGCCTCCAGGCCCACGACGATGTCCACGTCGTCGCCCCGCGCGGTCGCCATGACGATCGGCAGGGTCTGGTCGACGGAGCGGATGCCACGGCACACGTCCAGGCCGGTCATGCCGGGCAGCATCAGATCGAGGACGACGACGTCGGGGCGGAAGGACGTGAGGTGCGCCATGCCGTCCTCGCCGGTCGCGGCGGCGGCGACGTCGTGTCCCTGGCGGCGCAGTGCCAGGGCGACCCCTTCGCGGACGGCGCGGTCGTCTTCGATCAGCAGAACTCGTGGCATGGGCTCAGTATCGGGACCGTCGGGCGCGCGTCTGGACTCTGTTACCGGATGATCACACAGCCCACGACGGATTGTTCGTTATTGTTTCGTGACCATTCGGGCCAGATCCGATCACATGGCGGCCACAACCTGGCCAACCATGACCGCCCACACCACCACACCCTCCCGTTCCCGACGCCGCCGACGCGGCGCCACGCACGCCTCCTCCGGACGGCGGCGCGGAACGGGACGCGTGTGGGCGGGTCTGGTCGCCCTGACCGTCCTCGGTGCCGCCGGGTTCGCGGCCGCCCAGTGGGCGCCGCCCGGAGACGGGGAGGCCAGGACGGAAGCCGGGCAGAAGACGGCCCCCGACCGCAAAGCGACACCGCCGCCGACGCCGACGCCGACGACCGATGCGCGCTCCACCCAGCGGGCCAAACCCGCCCCCGCCCCGTCCCGCTCCACCACCACGACCCCGACCATCCCCGCGACCGGCCCCGGCACCTTCGTCACCGCGTCCGGCGGCAGCCCCAAGGTCGGCAACGGAAGGACCCTGCGCTACCGCGTCGAGGTCGAGACGGGGCTCGACCTGTCCACGGCGGACGTGGCCGAGCAGGTGGACCGCGTCCTGGCCGACCCCCGGGGCTGGACGGCGGACGGCACCTCCGCGTTCCAGCGGATCTCGTCGGGGACCGCGGACTTCGTCGTCAAGGTCGCGACCCCGGGCACCGTCGACAAGATCTGCGCGACGCAGGGCCTGGACACCGGGGGTGAGTACAACTGCAGCGTGAACGACGACGTCATGGTCAACCTCAAGCGCTGGGAGCTGGCCACCCAGTACTACGCCGACGACGTACGGTCCTACCGGGCCCTGATCATCAACCACGAGGTCGGTCACTTCCTCCGCCACGGCCACGTCACCTGCCCCGGCCCCGGCAAACCCGCCCCGGCGATGATGCAGCAGATCAAGGGCATGAAGGGCTGCGTCCCCAACGTCTGGCCCTACGACGCCCAGGGACGGCTCATCACCGGACCGGCCGCGCCCTGACGCCGTGCCGGGGTCAGGCTCACCCGGAAGCCGTCAGCTTCTTCAGCTGTGCCTCGACGATCGCTTCCGGTACGACGGCCGGGGGCGAATCTCCCGACGCACGGGGCCGGTCGAACTCGTAGAACATGGCGACCGTGGCTCCCTGCCTGACGGCCACCACCGCGAAGGGCACCCGGACAGGCTCCTCGTCCCCGGTGCCGGCCACGACCTGCGTGAGCCGCAGGGACACGGACTCGTCGCCGTAACCGGGGTCGGGCTGCAGTTCGGTGTCCTCGTAGGGGAAGTCCGCCGTGACGTCCTCGAAGGTCTCGCACTCCTCGGCGGCGGTGCGGAGCTCGGCGATCACCCGCGCGGCGTCCTGACCGCTGTGCGACGACAGGATCATGGTCGCCCCGGTCGCGCTGTCCTTCTTCGAGAAGATCATCCGGCCGACACGCGCGACGGCGCCGAAGCCGCTGCTTCCCCCCAACGCACGGGCGACGGGGGCGCATTCGTCGGGATCGGCCGTACGCCGCGACGCGGACGTGTCGGTCACCGTCTTCTCGATGTCGTAACCGCCGAGGTCCGCCTTCGTGAGCACCGCCTGTTCGAGCTCCGTCGCGCTCAACGGCTCCGCCTCCACGACGGCCACGTCCGCCGAGGCGTCCGCATCGGAACCGCATCCGGCGAGCGTCGCGCACAACGTGAGCACCGCCAGAGAAACGCCCACCCGTGACTGCCGAACCATCGTCGTCCCCACCCGTTCCCCACCCGCTCCCCACCGGAGCATCGATCAGCAGAGTAGAACGTCAGTCCCCTTCCCGAGGGGCCGAACCAAGATCCGTGACCGCGCAGTTGGCCTCGCGGACCGTCGGCGAAGTTGCGGAGCCGTCAGCCCATGACCGAAGCTCCCGGCATGAACGTCCGTGTGGAGATCGCCCGTGAGGCGAGCCAGGAACTCGTCGACGCTTTCGCCCGCCTGCTGCCCCAACTGTCGTCGACGGCGAAGCCCCTCGACCATGAGGCCGTCGAGCGCATGCTGACGCACGACGCGAACACCGTCCTCCTCGCCCGCACCCAGGCCGGGATCGTCGGGACCCTGACCCTCGCGATGCTCCCCCTGCCGTCCGGTCTGCGGGCCCGCGTCGAGGACGTCGTCGTGGACACCGCCGCCCGCGGCCAGGGAGTCGCCGGCCTGCTCATCGAGGAGGCCCTCCGCATCGCCCACGAGGCCGGAGCCCGCACGGTCGACCTGACCTCCCGCCCGGACCGGGGCCCGGCGAACCGCCTCTATGAACGGCTCGGCTTCCGGGCCCGGGAGTCCACGGTCTACCGCCTTCCGCTGGACACCGGCCCGACCCCCTCATGACCGACACCGACACCGACACCGACGCCGAGTCGCTGGCCGAACTCTGGCGGCAGCGGCGCCCGTCGGGCCCGCCCGTCGCCCACACGCTCCGGAGTACGTACCCGGACTGCTGGGTGCGCTTCCACAGCCTTCCCGAGTCCAAGCGCCACCCCGGGGGAATGTGAAGCAGGGCTCATGGATCATGGTGGGGTGAGAGACGTGGAGCAGGCCGGTGGCCGTGGCGGACTGACCGCCTATCAGGCGGAGTTGCGGGACCGTATGCTCGCCGCCCCGGTCGTGCCCGCCCCCGAGCCGTGGCGGCCGGTCTTCGAGGGCTGTGCCCCCGTCGGCGGGCTGCTCGGTATCGGTTTCGCCGCGCACCCGGAGAACGGTCGTGACCTGGTGATGGTCGTGTCCGGTGACGGGCATGGTCTGTTCGACGCCGTCACGGGAGAGAGGATCGCCCGGGACCGTGACCCCGATCCCGATGCCGAGGAGTGCGGTCGCGACGCGCCTCCCGGGCTGTCGTGCCCGGGGCTCGGGCCGATCGCCGGGCGCAGCGTGTACATCGCCGGGCTCCTCGGCGGCGCTCTGCACACCGGCACCGGTGACGGCTGGGTCCTGGAGGTCGTGAGTCCCGACTGGCCGCACGACCGGGTCCTGCTCTCCCGCGGCAGCAGCATGCCGCACCGCGCACCGCACGGAGAGGGGTGGTGGCACATCTTCCACTCGTACTACTCGGAGTTGCGGGCCGTCGGCTTCTCCCCCTCCGGCCGCACTCTCGCCGTGGCGACCAGCAGCGACGTGACCCTGTGGACCCGCGCCCCCGCCGACTGAGTCACCCCACGCGCCCCGCCAGGAACTCCTCCCACGTCCGCTTCCCCGTCTCCGCGCCCTGCAGCGTGAGGTTCGCCCCCGCCCGGTACGCCTTCCCCGCCTTGCCCGGTATCCGCACCGGCATCCTCAACCGGCTCCGCTTCCCCCGGAGTTCGAGGTACGGACGGGCCAACTCGGCGATGTCGTACGTCTTCGGACCCGTGATGTCGGGGACCAGCCCCTGGGGCTCCCCCAACATCAACTCGGCAAGTCGCGCGGCCACTTCGGCCGAGTCCACCGGCTGGAGGCGCAGACCACCGGGTACCGGAAGCACCGGCAGCTTCGTCATCTTCTCGATCATCGTGAGGGTCAGGTCGTGGAACTGGGCCGCCCTCAGGGTCGTCCAGGGGATGCCCGAGTCGGCGATGACCCGCTCCGAGTCGAGCTTGGTCCGCAGCCAGGCCAGCGGGACGCGGTCGGCGCCGATGACCGAGATGTACACGAGGTGGCGCACCTCGGCGCCGACGCAGGCCCGCACCAGGTTCCGGGTCGCCTCGTCGTCCCCCTTCGGCCCGCCCGCCAGATGCAGGACCGTCCCGACACCGGCCACCGCCGCCGCCACGCCCTCCCCCGTCAGCAGATCGGCGGTGACGTACTCGACGCCGTCCCCGCCCTCGCGGGCACCGCGGCTCAGGACCCGCACCTCGTGACCGGCCGCCCGCAGCAGCGGAACCACATGACCGCCCAGGGTGCCCGTGCCGCCGGTGACCAGGAGGGGTGCCGTCTTCGTCATGTCTGCTCCAGTTCCGCGAGGTTCGACTGCCTTCACCGGACTGACCCCGGGCGTCGGGGCGATGTGACAGACGGCGGCGGATTTTTTCTCGCATTGCTCGCTCGTCCCGCGCGAGGAACACACAGCGACACCACTTAAGGTAAGGCTTGCCTAAGCAAATCCCCCCAGAAGATCGCCGGAGCAAGTCGTGCGCGCAGCGGGGCTATGAGCAGGCAGGGCCACTGGCCGTCGTTCTGCTGCTCTCGCTGCCCGCGCTCGTGTGGGCGAGCCGGGCGTCGCTGCCGCTCGGGCTGGACCCCGACACGGCGGCCGGGCTCGGGGTGCGGGTGGACCGGGTGCGGCTCGGGCTCACCGTCCTCGGGGTCGTGCTCGCCGCGACGGCGACCGGCGCGGCCGGGCCCATCGGCTTCGTCGCCCTCACCGCACCCCAGCTGGCCCGCCGCCTCACCCGCACACCCCAACTGCCCCTGCTCAACGCCGCGTTGACGGGCGCCGTGGTCCTGGTCGCCGCCGACCTCGCGGCCCGCACCCTCGTGCCTCCGCTGGAGATCCCGGTCGGCGCGCTCACCGCGCTGGTCGGCGGGCCGTATCTGCTGTGGCTGCTGGGGAAGAGGTGAGGGCCCCGGAGCAGTGCGGCTCCGGGGCCCTCGGTCATGCGGGCGGTGTCAGATCGTCGCCGTGTCGATCACGAAGCGGTACCGGACGTCGCTCGCCAGCACCCGCTCGTACGCCTCGTTGATCTCGTCGGCGCGGATCAGCTCGATCTCCGCGCCGAAGCCGTGCTCGGCGCAGAAGTCCAGCATCTCCTGGGTCTCCTGGATGCCGCCGATGCCGGAGCCGGCGAGGGTCTTGCGGCCGCCGATCACCGAGAACAGGTTCAGCGCGACGGGCTCCTCGGGGGCGCCGACGTTCACGAAGGCGCCGTCCGTCTTCAGCAGGGACAGGTAGGCGTCCAGGTTCAGCGGGGCCGAGACCGTCGAGAGGATCAGGTCGAAGGTGCCCGCGAGCTCCTTGAAGGTCGTCTCGTCACTGGTCGCGTAGTAGTGGTCGGCGCCCAGCTTCAGGCCGTCGTCCTTCTTGCGCAGGGACTGGGACAGGACGGTGACCTCGGCACCCAGCGCGTGCGCGATCTTGACGCCCATGTGGCCGAGGCCGCCCATGCCGACGATCGCGACCTTCTTGCCGGGGCCGGCGTTCCAGTGCTTGAGCGGGGAGTATGTGGTGATGCCGGCGCACAGGAGCGGGGCGGCCACGTCGAGGGACAGGCCCTCGGGGATGCGGACCACGTAGTTCTCGTCGACGACGATCTTCTCGGCGTAGCCGCCGTAGGTGGGCTCGCCGTCCTTGCCGACGGCGTTGTACGTGCCGGTCATGCCGCCGCCGGTGCAGTACTGCTCCAGGCCGGCCTTGCAGTTGTCGCACTCGCGGCAGGAGTCGACCATGCAGCCGACGCCCACCCGGTCGCCGACGGCGTACTTGGTGACGCCGGGGCCGACCTCGGAGACGATGCCGGCGATCTCGTGGCCGGGGACCATCGGGAAGATGGCCTCGCCCCAGCCCTCACGGGCCTGGTGGATGTCGGAGTGGCAGATGCCGGCGAACTTGATGTCGATCAGGACGTCGAACTCGCGGACCGCGCGCCGTTCGATGGTGGTGCGCTCCAGCGGAGCCTTCGCGGCGGGGGCGGCGTACGCAGCAACGGTGGTCATGCCGGGGTTCTCCTAGCAGTGGTGTCGCACCCGGCCGCCTTCTGACCGGGTACGCGACCACCTTGCCCGAGCGAAGGGTGTTCACCCAGGTCACCGCTCTGCCTACGTTCGCTGTTCCTACTACTGGCGGGGTCAGGATGATGAGCGTACGACCGTGAATACTTGAGGCATGGACGAACGCCCCGAACCCGTACAGGAGCCCTCCGGCGGCGCGCTGGACCGGCGTGCCGAGCTGAGCGAGTTCCTGCGCACCCGGCGGGCCCGGCTGAAGCCGGAGGACGTGGGGCTGCCGGACTTCGGACGGCACCGGCGGGTGCCGGGGCTGCGGCGCGAGGAGCTGGCGCAGCTGGCCGGGGTGTCGGTGGCGTACTACACGCGCCTGGAGCAGGGCAACGGACGGAACGTGTCGGCGGAGGTCCTGGACGCGATCTCCCGTGCCCTGCGGCTGACCGACGCCGAGCACGCCCATCTCACGCATCTCGCGAAGCCGAAGCAGCACAAGAAGAAGCAGACCGGGCGGACCCAGCAGGTGCGCGGCTCCCTGCTTCACCTGCTGGACTCGATGGACGGCTTCCCGGCGTACGTCACGGGTCGGCGCTCGGACATCCTCGCCTGGAACCGGATGGCCGCGGCGGTCTTCGGCGACTGGTCCGAACTCCCGCCGCAGGACCGTAACTGGGCCCGCATGGTCTTCCTGCGCCCCGAGTACCGCGACCTGTTCGTCGAATGGGACTCCAAGGCGACGGACATGGTCAGCTACCTCCGCATGGACGCCGGCTGCCACCCCGATGACCCGCGCCTGTCCGCCCTGGTGGGCGAACTCTCGGTCAAGAGCGAGGAGTTCCGGCGTCTGTGGGCCACCCATGACGTCAAGGAGAAGGGCTACGGCATCAAACGCCTCCGCCACCCCCTGGTGGGCGACCTCACCCTCAGCTTCGAGTCCTTCCGTCTGCCCGACGACAGCGAACAGACCCTCATCACCTACCACGCGGAACCGGGCTCCCCCTCGGCCGAGGCCCTGCGCCTGCTGGCCAGCTGGGGCACGGACGCGACCCGGGCGGGCAAGGAGTCGACGGCCCCGCAGGCCTGACCGGGCGCCTCAGTCCGCGACGCCGAGGTCCTCGCGCATCAGCCGCCGCATCTCGGACAGCCGTGGCTCGGCCTCCTTCAGGTCGAGCAACGCCTGCACGGCGCTCTCCCCGTCCCGGGCCCGCCCCCGGTCGAGCCGTTTCACCACGGCGTCGATGCCCGCGAGCACCTGGTTCACGGCCCGCGAGGCCTGGAGGATCCGCTCCGGGACGACCATCTGCGCCTCGGCGTACCGGTCGCGGTACTCCCGCCGTACCTCCTCCAGCTGCTCACGGTCGTGGTCCGTGTAGACGTCGTCGCGCAGCCGGTGCAGGGCGTCCTTGAGGAGGGTGTGGAACTGACGCGAGGCCCGGTTCATCCCCGTATAGGCGGTCCGCCGGTCCGCGAACAGCCGCCTGTGTTCGGCGAGTTCGGCCTCCTCCGCCCGCTGTCGCGAGGTCAGCCGCTGGCTGAGGACAGGGGCGAAGAGAGTGCCGAGGACACCGACCACGGCGGTGATCATGGCGGTCACGGCAGCGGTCATGCGCGGACCCTACGTCACCCCTGGTACGGCGGCATCACCCCCCACCCCCACTTCGGCACCGGCTGCTCCGCCGGCGGCTTGGCGTCCGGTCCTGAGAAGTACACCGCGAGCCGGGTGCCCCACTCGATGTAGGCGAGGAAGGCCGAGCGGAACTCGGCGTCGGTCGGCAGGCCCGCCTCGTCGGCGGCGTCCTGGATGAGGCTGACCCAGCGGCGGCGCTGGGGCTCGGTGATGCCCCGGCCCAGGTGCTTGGCGACCATGTGCCCGTGGCCGCCCTGGGTCTCGGAGTACCCGGGCGGGCCGCCGAAGACCTCCGCCAGCCAGAGGGACACGTGCTCGGCGTGCTCGGGGGCCAGGCCGTCGAAGACCGGGGCCAGCAGGTCGTCCTTGAGGACCTTGCCGTAGAAGACCGACGTCAGACGGGCGAAGGCCTCAGCGCCACCCGCCCACTCGTACAGCGTGGGCACGGCCGAGCCCGCGCCACGTACCGTCGTCGGTTTGTAGTGCCGCATCTCCTCGATGTCGGCGATGTACGGACGGATCTCGGCGAGGAAGTCGGGGAAGAGTTCCGACTTGCGGAAGCCCTCGATGTGGTCCTCCGTCGAGGTCCACGTGATGCGCAGGACGAAGTGCGCGAAGTCCTCCTCGCAGCGCGCCAGTTCGTAGTCCACGCACTGCGGCGCCGCCGCCAGCTGGGCCGCGGCGCGGGTGTAGGCGGCCAGGAACTCCGCCGAACGGTCTTCCGGGATGTGGTACCGGACGTATTCCACGGTGTGGGCGGTCATGGGGCCACACAAACACGGAAGCCCCACCGGAGGCTGCTCCTCCGGTGGGGCTTTCGCTCATGGCCTACTGCGGCGGACTACTTTCCGTAGTACGCGTTGTAGATCGAGATCGTCGACTTGTTGCCCTTCTTGTCGGCGATCTTGGCGTGGAAGGAGATGCCCTTCCCCTTCTCCGGGTTCTTCACGGTGATCTTGCCGCCCGTGACGGTGACCTTCTTCCAGGTCTTGCCGTAGTCGTAGGACACGTACACCGACAGCGACTTCAGGTTGGAACCCTTGGCCGCACCCTCGACGACGACCGGGATCTTCACCGTCTCGCCGGCCTTGACGCGGCTGTCCAGCCCCGTCTTGGCGTTGAAGCGAGCCGTGGAGACCGGCAGCGAGACCAGGTCCGCGGAGGACTTCTTCGAGCGGAACGTGAAGCTCGCGTCGATCCGCGTCGAAGCCGCCGCCACCTTGACGCTCCGCTTCACGGACGTCGTCAGCTTGTACTCGGCGTCGGCGGCGGGAACCTTGAAGGCCCCCTCGCCGAAGAACGGGTCCGTGTTGGAGCCGACCTTGGTGCCGTTGCGGTACAGCTCCGTCTTCACCGAGGAGAAGACGGACGAGCCCGCGTGGGTGGCGCCGTCCGCGAACAGCGGCAGGTAGCCGTAGAGGTTGTTGCCCTCACGGAACACGCCGTAGTTCTTGTTCAGGTGCGGACCGAAGACCGCGGTGTTGAAGGTCTTCGTGTACTTCTGGCCCGCCTTGAAGGTCTGCGGGTCGCCCAGCGTGTAGTAGGCCTCCGTGATCGGGAAGCCGTCCGCGTCCTTGCCGTTGTACTGCTCGAAGTCCAGCGTCCACTGGACCTTGTCGGACGTCGAGAAGTACACCGTGCGGGTGCCCGGCAGCGACTGCTCCACGGGGGAACCGATGACGATGTCCGTGGGGAAGAAGCCCCAGGCGGTGAGCCCACCGGTCTTGCCGGCCGCGGCCGCACCGAGGTTGTTCTTCACCGTGGCGAGCTCGGACGCCTTGAAGTGGCGGACCTTGTCGCCCTGGATCTTCGTGACCTTGGCGGTGGTGGCCACGTCGTACTCGGCGTTGTCACCCTTGGTCCACTGACCGCTCCAGGTCTGGCTCAGACCGGTCGCGACCTGCCCGCCGAGGTGCGCCATCCGCAGGTCGGCGAAGGACGGCAGCCCCACACCGATGCCGATGCCCGCCGGGTCGTACATGTAGCTGACCATGCCGAAGAGCTGCTTGGCCCCGGCGTCCGGCACCGTGATGTCGGGCGACTTGGTGGTACGGGCGTCGATCGTCACCGAGCTGTTCTTGGTGACGCTCAGCTTCGGCTGGACCACCCAGTCCAGGCCGCCCTCCAGGTTCACCCAGTCCTTGGCGATCCAGGCGTCCAGCAGATACGTGCCCTTGGGCAGGCGCATCTTGGTGGTGCCGGACTCGTCGATCGTCACCTGGTAGCCAAGGTTCGCGGCCAGACCGGTGTAGCCGAGCAGGACGGTGTTGTAGTCCTTGGCCGGCTGGCCGTCCTTGCCGATGTGCTTGACGGTGAGGTCGTACGACTCCACCTCACGCTGCACGGCCGCGGCCGTACGGACCGTCTGGCCGCCGCCCGTCGCGGTCACGTACGCGGAGTACGCGCCGTCGACCGTGCCGCCCAGCTTGGTGTTGACGGTGAAGTCGACGGAGGCCGTGCCGCCCGCCGGGACGGTCACCTTCGTCTTGGCGAGCTTGAAGAAGCCCGTCGGAGCCGCCGCGCCCTTGGGGTTGGTGGCCTTCGACGACAGCGTCAGCGTGACGTCCTTGTCACCGAGGTTGCGGTACGTCAGCTTCTTGGGGACCGGCTTGTCATCGGTGTGCGGCCACAGCTGCGTACCGAAGCTCACCGACACCGGGTCGGCGATCACGGTCTGCTTGATGGCCTTGTCGACCTGGATCCGGCCCGAACCCTGCTCGAACGGGGTGTACTTGCCGCCCTTGGTGGAGGCGGTCAGCGCGCCCTTCAGTTCGGTGTAGGTCCACTCCGGGTGCTGCTGCTTCAGGATCGCCGCGGCGCCCGCGACATGCGGGGTCGCCATCGACGTACCGGAGATGGTCAGGTAGCCGGCCGGCTTCTCGCCGACTTCCTGCTCGATGACGCTGCCCTTGGCCGAGGCGGCCGTGATGTCCACGCCCGGCGCGGTCACGTCCGGCTTGATGGCGCCGTCGCCGACCCGCGGGCCGGTGCTGGACCAGGGAGCCAGGACATCCTTGTCGTCGACGGCGCCGACGGTGAGCGCGGCGTCCGCGCTGCCCGGCGAACCGACCGTCTGCGGACCGGAGTTGCCCGCCGCGATCGCGAAGAGCGTGCCCTTCTCGGCGGAGAACTTGTTGACCGCCGCCTCGAGCGGGTCGACCTCCGGGGTGTCCATGCCGCCGAGGCTGAGGTTGACGACGTCGGCGCCCTGCGCGACGGCCCACTCCATGCCGGCGAGGATTCCGGAGTCGTCGCCCGAGCCGTTGTCGTCGAGGACCTTGCCGTTGAGGAGCTTGGCGCCGGGCGCCACGCCCTTGTACTTGCCGCCCGACTTGGCGCCGGTGCCCGCCGCGATGGACGCGACGTGCGTGCCGTGGCCGAAGTGGTCGGTGGCGTCGGCGGCCGTGGAGAAGTTCTTGGCGTCGATCACCTGGTCCTTGAGGTCCGGGTGAGTGGCATCGACGCCGGTGTCCAGGACGGCGATCTTGACGCCCTTGCCGTTGTAGCCGGCGGCCCACGCCTTGGGGGCGCCGATCTGCGGCACGGACTTGTCGAGGCTGGCCTTGCGGACACCGTCGAGCCAGACGTGCGCGATGCCGGAGGCCGTCTTGTCGCCGTTGGTGACCGCGTCCCACAGCTCGGGCGCGTCGGCGGTCGTGGTCTGCACCGCGTCCGCGTTCAGCGACTTCAGGGCCACGCGGAGCGTGCCCGCGTCCCGGACGTCGTCCTTCGCGGCGGTCGCGGCGCCCTTGTAGCCGACGATCACCTTCAGGCCCTTGGCCTGCGACTTGCGGGTCGCGGACTTGTTGAGCTCGGTGATGTCGAAGAGCCGCTGGTCCAGCTTGCCGGTGGCGACCAGCTGGGCCGCGTCGGCGGGTATGACCAGGGTGTGCCCGTCGGCCTTGCGGACCTGGAACGGTATGCGCTCCCGTCCCTTGGCCCGCTCGACGCTGACGACCTGTCCCTTGGCGTCGACGGCGACCCGGTCACCCGTGATCAGAGTGATGCGATGGTGTGCCTTGAGTGAGGAGGAGGCTGCCGGTGAGGCTGCCGCCCGCTGCTCCGGCTCCGCCGCCGCGGGGCTGGTCATGCCCGCCGCGAGGGCGACCGCTGCTCCCGTGGCCACGGTGGCAGCACAAACTCTTTTCACTTGTCTGCGCAAGTTTCCCCCTTGCTGAAGGACCGGATGAATTCCCCGTTCATCCGGGCGGGGGTGGTCCCGCACGCATGCGCGTGCACCCCCCGGAATACGCAGTATGCCGGGGGGTGATCAGGCACCTCAATAGACAGGAACCCCACAGCGGGGCACTGTTACGTGTTGCTCATATTCAGGCGCCCGCGTTCTCCTTCACCGTGATCTTGCCCTTGCGGATGGTCGCGATCCGCGGGGCCTTCTTCGCGATGGACGAATCATGCGTGACCATGATGAAAGTGAGCCCGAGCTCCTTCCACATGCGTTCGAGTACGTCCATGATCTCGTCGCGCATCGACTCGTCGAGGTTGCCGGTGGGTTCGTCGGCGAGCAGCACCTTGGGGTTCTTGACGAGGGCGCGGGCGATCGCGACGCGCTGCTGCTGCCCTCCGGACATCTCGCCGGGCAGGTGTCCGAGGCGTTCCCCGAGGCCTACGGACTTCAGCGCCTCGGCGGCCCGTTCGCGGCGCTCCTTCACCTTGGTGCCGAGGGGGACCAGGGCGGTTTCCACGTTCTCCTGTGCGGTGAGCGTGGGGATCAGGTTGAAGGACTGGAAGACGAAGCCGATGTTCTCGCTGCGGACCCTGGTGAGTTTGGCCTCGGAGAGCTTGGCCAGGTCGGTGCCGTCCAGGACGACCTCACCTGTCGTGGGGCGGTCCAGGCCGCCGAGCATCTGGAGGAGGGTGGACTTGCCGCCGCCGGTGGGGCCCTGGATGACGAGGCGGTCCCCGTCGGCGATGGTGAGGTCGATGCCGGCGAGGGCGTCGACGGTTTCCTTGCCTCGGGTGTAGCGCTTGGTGACGCTTTTGAGTTCGTACATTTTGGGTGGCTCCTGAGTGTTGTTCGACTGCGGGTCGTGGGGGCTGGTCGCGCCCACGCGGCGGAGCCGCATATCGATGCAGCCCCGCGCCCCTAGGGAGTTGCGGGTGCCGCCCGCCGAAAACGAACCGCTACTCGACGCGCCTCAGCGCGTCCGCCGGGCGCAGCCTCGATGCGCGCCAGCCGCCGAACGCGCCCGCGATCAGGCCGCCGGCGACCGCGAGGCCCACCGCTATGGCCACGGTCGTCACGCTGACCGGGGCCGTCAGGGCGACGTCCAGGGTCCGGGACGCGGCCTGCCGGCCGGGGCCGCCGCCGAAGCCGCCGCCTCCGCCGGGGCCGCCACCGGCGTTTCCGCCGCCGCCCAACTGGGCTTCCAGCGTGGGGCTGATGGCCGTGACGACATACGCGCCCGCCAGGCCCAGCGCGATCCCCAGCGCGCCGCCGAGCAGCCCGTTGACCATCGCCTCGCCGACGACCTGCCGGGTCACCCGGCCCGAGCGCCAGCCCAGGGCCTTGAGCGTGCCGAACTCGCGGACCCGGCGGGAGACCGCCGAGGAGGTCAGCAGACCGGCGACCAGGAACGCGGCGATGAGGACCGCGATGGAGAGCCACTTGCCGACGCTGGTGGCGAGGTCGGAGGCGGTGGAGAGGGAGCCGGAGACGGTGTCCGCGAGGTCGGCGGAGGTCGTCACGGTCGTACCCGAGATGTTCTTCTGGATGGTCGACTTGACGGCGTCGATCTGCTGGGAGTCCGTCGCCTTGACGTAGATCGTGGTGACCTTGTTCTTCTGGTCGCTGATCGTCTGCGCCTGCTTGAGCGGGATGTACAGGTTGGCCGCCGCGTCACCGCTGTCCGCGGTCGCGACGCCGATCACCTTGAACTTGACCTTCTTGATGGTGACCGTGGAGCCGGCCTTGAGCTCCTTCTCCTTGGCGTACGCCGAGTCGACGACGGCGACCTTGGCGTCGGTCTCCGTCGACTTGAAGGTACGGCCGCTGGTGATCTTGGAGGAGGTCAGCGGGCCGGCGCCGGACTGGGTGACGTCGGTGCCGTAGACGGAGTAGTTGTTGACGTCGAAGTTGGCGCCGCCGCCGCGCACTTCGCCCTGCGGCTGGCCGGTGCCGCCGCCGTTCCCACCGGGGCCGCCCTGCTGCTGGCCGCCGTTGTCGTTCTGCTGGAACTGGCCGCGGGTGAACTGACCGTCGACCTTGATGACCTGAAGGCTCAGTCCGCCGACCGCGTCGGAGACACCCTTCTGCGAGCCGACCTTGGTGACGGTGGTGGCGGCCAGCGTCTGGAAGCCCTGGGGCATGACGATGTCGCTGCTCTGCTCCGCGTCGGAGTCGCTGTCCTGCGCGTCGAACTCGAAGCGGGGGCGCTGCTGGGCGTTGTCGCCCGACTGCGCCGGGGCGGCCTTGGTGACCGTCATGTCCGTGCCGAGACCGTAGAGCGACTCCAGGACCTTGTCCTGGGCCTTGCCCATGCCGGAGGACACGGAGTTGACCACGATGACCAGCGCGATACCGAGCGCGAGCCC
Organism: Streptomyces sp. NBC_00019; assembly: GCF_045041015.1. Lineage (NCBI taxonomy): Bacteria > Bacillati > Actinomycetota > Actinomycetes > Kitasatosporales > Streptomycetaceae > Streptomyces > Streptomyces sp. NBC_00019. The sequence goes on along the minus strand of NZ_CP108302.1, from coordinate 6,628,815 downwards.
GGAGGCGACGACGAGGGCCGCCTTTCTGCGGCGGCGCAGTTCGCGCCTCAGGTAGGTGAAGAACATGCGCCGCAAGCTAGGTACGGCGCGTGATGACTGGATAAGGCCTAAATAAGAGATGCATGAGAAGGCTGTGGTGAAGCCCGGAAACACCGATGCCGCCCCTGGGGGCGGCATCGGAAAACTGTGAACAGACCCTGGATCAGGCGGCCGAGCCGGCCTTCCAGTCGGCCCAGCTGAGGTTCCAGCCGTTGAGGCCGTTGTCCGGGGAGACCGTCTTGTCGCCGGTGTTCTGGACGATCACGACGTCGCCGACGATCGAGTTGTTGTAGAACCAGTAGCCCGCGGTGCCCTTGTCGTTGGCGCCCTTGGTGTCCGAGAGGCCGACGCAGCCGTGGCTGGTGTTCACGCTGCCGAAGATGGACTTCGCGCCCCAGTAGTTGCCGTGCACGAAGGTGCCGGAGTTGGTGAGACGGATGGCGTGCGGCACGTCCTTGATGTCGTACTCGCCCTTGCCGTCGTCGTCGGTGAAGCCCACGGTCGCGCCGTTCATGCGCGTCTCCTTGAACTTCTCGGACATCACCATGATGCCCTCGTACGTCTTGTTCTCCGGGGAGCCGGCCGAGATCGGGATCGTCTTGACCGTCTTGCCGTCCTGCGTGACCTTCATCTGCTTGGTCTTCGCGTCGACGTACGTGACCTGGTTGCGGCCGATCTTGAAGGTGACCGTCTTCTGCTGGACGCCGTAGACACCGTCCGCGCCCTCGACACCGTCGAGCGCGAGCTTCAGCGTGACGGTGGAGTTCTCGGTCCAGTAGTCGTCCGGGCGGAAGTCGATGCGGTTGGCGTTGAACCAGTGCCCGACGACCTCCTGGCCGCTGGACGAGGAGACGGTGATGCCCTTCTGGACGGCCGACTTGTTGGTGATGGCCTTGTCGAAGTTGATCGACACCGGCATGCCCACGCCGACGGTGGAACCGTCCTCCGGCGTGAAGTTGCCTATGAAGCTGTTGGTCGGGGAGACCGTGGTGAACGAGGCGTTCTCGTGGGCCACGCGGCCGTCGGAGTCCTTGGCCTCGGCGGCCAGCTTGTAGGTGGTCGAGCGCTCCAGCTGGGCGCTCGGCTTCCAGCTGGTCTTGTCGGCGGACAGCGCGCCCGCGACCTCGGCGCCGTCGGCGGTCGTCATGGATACGTCCGTGAGCGTGCCCTTGCTCACGGTGACGGCGGCCGAGTTGTTGATGGAGGCGTTGTCCGAGCCGTCCTTGGGCGTGATCTTGATGTCGGCCTCGGACGTCTTCTTGGCCGCCGCCTCGTCGGCCTTGGCCTGCGAGGTGTCGTTGCTGCTGCCAGAGGCATCGTCGTCGCCGCTGGAACAGGCCGACAGTACGAGTACACCGCCGAGCAGTGCGGACGCGACCGTAAGGCCCCTGCGCCGCTTACTGACCGTCATCACACGCTTCTCCATCGTTGCCGAATCCCCAAAACCCCGAGAGTCCCCGTTAATGAATCTTCAACGCTACGACCGGTTCGTCCCGTTCCACATTCTTCGAAGGTGTGGGGCACACCACGTCCGCCGTGGCGGGTGGTGCGGATCTCGGTCCGTGCGCCCCCTGAGACGAGTAAACCCCGGGCGGCGGTTGCCGTCCGGGGTCACGATTTTCCCAAGACTGCTCAGCCGGCCGCCACTGCCGCTTCTTCGTCGTCGTCCTCGGTCACATCATCCTCGTCGAGGTCCCACTCCGGCGAATCCGGGTCGTAGTCGATCTGCTCGCTCGACCAGGAGGCCTGCACGAGTTCGACCCCGGGCACCTCGCTGACCAGGTCGAACGGATCGACGAGATACGCGAGGGCCTCCGCGGTGTCTTCCGTCACAGCGCTCTCGGCGTGGGTCTGCTCGTCGGCCGGCATCTCGGAATCGTCGGCGATCCGCTCCAACGCGGCCCTCGTCACGGCCTCCTCGTCGCCGATCTCGACGACGAGTTCCACGCGAAGGCGGACAAAACGTGATGTCTCTGAAGTGCTCATGTCCCGGAGAGTACGGCCCTTCGTCCCCGTGACTTTCCCGTGACCCGCCCCTTTCATTAACATCGCCCCACACGGCCAATTCGCCAGCGCCACAAGGGGATCGATATTCCGTGTCAACCGCTCGCCGTTCGTTGCTGACCGCCACCGCCGCGGGCACCCTCCTGGGCGCCCTGTGGTTCGTCCCTTCCGCCAACGCGTCCCAGGACGAACCGGCGAGAACGCAGGTCACGCAGCAGGCCAGGGCCACGACCGCCGAGTCGGCCCAGGACCAGGAAACGCAGGACGGCACCCGGCTCGCAGACACCGGCAGCTTCGACACCACGCCGTACGTCGTCGGCGGCACGGCCTTCCTCGGGCTCGGCGCCGGTTTCGTCGTCTATTCGGTGCGCCGGGAGCGTCTCGGGTTTTGAATCGACTTGACGCGCGTTTGACCAAAACCTCATAGTCCGCTCATGAAGAGATCATCGGGGGCGCGCATAGGCGCCACGCTCGCCGTGAGCGCGCTGTCACTCGCCCTCATCACGGGCTGTTCGGACGAGGGTTCGGACGACGCCAAGGAAACGGGGTCGGATTCCTCCTCGTCGGCCCCGGCCGGGAAGACGTACACCGCGGCCGAACTGCAGAAGCTGATCCTCGCCCAGGGCGATGTGGACGGCTACAAGGTCGCCAAGACCCTCGGGGCTCCGGAGACCAAGGACGAGGTCACGACCTCCGACGAGAAGTGCCGGCCGCTCGCTTTCGCCATGTCGGCCCAGGCGCCCGGTGACGCGGCCGCGGAGACCAGCGTCCAGGCCACTCAGGAGAAGAACCCCACCGACACCGCCTCCAAGTCCGTGGAGGACCTGGCGGAGGGCGAGGTGGAGGACACCCTCACGGACGCGATGAGCGTCAACGTGACGATCGTCGGCCTCTCGTCCTACGAGGGCGACGGCGCGGCCAAGACCTTCAAGTCCGTCTCGGACGCCGTCGAGGGCTGCTCCGGCGGCTTCACGGTCACCGCGGACGGTGAGAAGCAGAAGCTCACCAAGATCACCGCGGAGAAGGGTTCGGGCGCCGGCGACGAGTCGGTCGCCTTCGCCTCCGAGGGCGAGATGGAGGACTCGGCCGACACCGGTACCGTCCACGCCGAGGTCGTCCGGCACGGCAACACCATCGCCACGTACTACACGATCAACCTCGGCTCGCTGATGACCGGCAAGGCGTACACGATCGACGGCACCGTCGTCGACGCGCAGGCCAAGAAGCTCAAGTAAGCACCGTCGCAAGGGGCCCTGTCGCACGACAGGGCCCCTTCATGCTGTCTATCGAAGCGGTCCGGTGACCGTCTCGGCCGCCGCCACCAGCTGCCCGCTGCGCACGAACGCGTCCGCCGCGGCCAGGTCGGGCGCGAGGAACCGGTCCGGGCCCGGACCCTGGACGCCCGCCTTCCGTACGGCCTCGATGACCGCCTGCGAGGCCGGCGCCGGGGACAGCCCCTCGCGCAGCTCCACCGCGCGCGTGGCGGCGTACAGCTCGACGGCGACGACCCGGGTGAGGTTGTCGACGGCCGTCCGCAGCTTGCGCGCCGCCGACCAGCCCATGGACACGTGGTCCTCCTGCATCGCGGAGGACGGGATCGAGTCCGCCGACGCCGGCACGGCCAGCCGCTTCATCTCGCTCACCAGCGCGGCCTGGGTGTACTGGGCGATCATCAGCCCCGAGTCGACGCCCGCGTCATCCGCGAGGAACGGCGGCAGACCGTGGCTGCGGTTCTTGTCGAGCAGCCGGTCGGTACGCCGCTCCGCGATGGACGCGAGGTCGGCGGCGGCGATGGCCAGGAAGTCCAGCACGTAGGCGACGGGTGCGCCATGGAAGTTGCCGTTGGACTCGACCCGCCCGTCGGGCAGTACGACGGGGTTGTCGACGGCGGACGCCAGCTCGCGCTCGGCGACCAGCCGCGCATGCGCCATCGTGTCCCGCCCGGCGCCCGCGACCTGCGGGGCGCAGCGCACCGAGTAGGCGTCCTGGACGCGCGGCGCGTCGTCCTGGTGGTGCCCGGTGAGCTGCGAACCCTTCAGCACGGCCAGCATGTTGGCGGCGCTGGCGCCCTGCCCCGGGTGGGGGCGAATGGCGTGCAGTTCGGGGGCGAGGACCTTGTCGGTGCCGAGCAGGCCCTCCATCGACAGGGCGGCCGTGATGTCGGCCGACTTGTAGAGCATGTCGAGGTCGGCGAGTGCCATGACCAGCATGCCGAGCATGCCGTCGGTGCCGTTGAGAAGGGCGAGGCCCTCCTTCTCCCGCAGCTCGACGGGGGCGATGCCGTGCGTGGCGAGCAGCTCACCGGCGGGCCGCAGGACCCCGTCCGGTCCCTCGGCGTCCCCCTCGCCCATGAGCGTGAGGGCGCAGTGGGACAGGGGCGCGAGGTCCCCGGAGCAGCCGAGGGAGCCGTACTCGTGCACGGCCGGGGTGATCCCGGCGTTCAGGACGTCGGCCATGGTCTGCGCGACCTCGGGACGGACACCGGTGTGCCCCGAGCAGACGGTCTTCAGTCGCAGGAACATCAGCGCCCGTACGACCTCCCGCTCCACGCGCGGGCCCATGCCGGCGGCGTGCGAGCGGACGATGTTGCGCTGGAGCTGGGCGCGGAGCTCGGTGCTGATGTGCCGGGTCGCCAGTGCGCCGAAGCCGGTGCTCACGCCGTAGACGGGGTCGGGCTTGGCGGCCAGCGCCTCCACGATCTCGCGGGCGGCGGCGAGCGCCGTGACCGCCTCGGCGGAGAGCTCGACCCGGGCGCCGTCGCGCGCAACGGCGAGAACGTCGGACGCGGTCACCCCGGACGTCCCCACCACCACAGTGTGCATATCCATATTCAGGAGCGTACGCACTGAAGACGAGGATGTCACGAGTGGGGTAGGGGTTTGCCCCTTACCCGTGCGTACGTCACAGACGCCGCCCCCGGAACCGCCGCCGCTCCGCACGCCCTTCCCCTGAGGGCTCGTCGGCCAGTCGTACGACGGGGTCGTCGGGCCCCTCCCGCCCCGCGACGACCGGCTTGGCGGCGTGTTCGGCCTTCGCCCGGTACTGCGCGGCGTCGGCGAGCCGGAACAGCCGGCGGGCGGAGCGGACGGGTCCGATGGGATCCTCGGTCGACGCGACACCGCAGGCCACACCGTCCCCCAGCTCCAACTCGGCGGCCCGGCGGCACAGTTCGTCGGCGGCCTTCACCACCTCGTCGGCCCCGGGCCCCACGACGAGCAGACAGAACTCGTCCCCGCCGAGCCGCGCGGCGAGCGCCCCCGGCAGCATGGCGCCACAGAGGGAGAGGACGGACCCGAACCGCTCCAGAAGCCGGTCCCCGACGGCGTGCCCCTGGGTGTCGTTGACACGCTTGAGCCCGTTCAGATCGCAGACGACGAGGCTGACGACGACACCCTCCCGCTTGTGCCGCTCCACCGCTTCGTCAAGGCGTACGTCGACGGCGCGACGGTTCGCGAGTCCGGTGAGCGCGTCGGTGAACGCCAGCCGTCTCGCCTCCTCCAGCCGCTCGGTCTGGGCGATCCCGGCGGCGACGACCGAGGCGAGGACGGTGGCGAAGTCGGCGTCGGCGCGGTCGAAGACGGGTTGCCCGGCGGGGCGGGCGACGTAGAGCTCGCCCCAGGCGCGGCCGTTGAGCACGATGGGGGCGACGACGCAGCAGCCGCGGCCCCTTCTGCGGAGGGCGGCGACTCGCTGGTGGACGTATCCGGGCCGGCGCCCGGCGGCGGGTCCCTCGGCCGTCTCCACCCAGGCGTTGGGCTCGCCGCCGCCGGCCCACCTCTCGTGCAGGAACTCGGTGATCTCGGGGAACTGGTGGACGGGGTACGCCTCGCCGTCGGGGAACTCCTTCTCGTCGGGCGCCCGCTCGCCGACGTTGACGAGGACCCTGAGTCGTCCGAGCTCCCGCTCCCATACGGACAGCGCGGCGAAGCTCCCGCCGAGGGCACGGCAGGCACCGGTCGCCGCGGCGCGCCACGCCTCGCGTGAACCATGGGCTGCCGCCATGCCCTGAGCCAACGCGACGACGGCCGCGAGCCGCTTGTCCTCACCCATCACTCCAGGCTAGGGAGGTTTGGGACGAACAGGGACATTGATGCGCCGAACAGGTGTTGGGGGGCGCGGAAAGGTGGGGGCGGCTGAGCGGTTCGGCGGAGTGCGGGTGCGTGGGGGCTGGTCGCACCCCGCGGCGGAGCCGCTGATGTCACAGCCCCGCACCCCTCAGGTGCGTGTGGCTGACGTCAGCCACATGTCGCCCGCCCTCAGCCCACTACTCCCCCGGCCACTCAGGCGTCCTCTTCTCGTTGAACGCCCGTACCCCCTCCGCCCGGTCCCCCGAGAACGCCACCGATCTCCACGCCGCGTCCTCGACCTCGAGGCCCGCCCTCAGGTCGAGCCCGTGCCCGAGCCGCAACGCCTTCTTCGCGGCTCTCAACCCCACCGGGGAGTTCGCGGCGATCCGCGCCCCCAGCCCCAGCGCCTCCTCCCGGTCCCGCCCCTCCTCCACGAGCAGATCCACGAGCCCCAGCTCCCGGGCCTCCCCGGCCTCCACCCGTCGCGCCGTGAAGATCAGCTCCGCGGCCCGGGCGGCGCCCACCCGCCGCGGGAGCAACTGCGTACCCCCACCGCCCGGAATCACCCCGACCGAGACCTCGGGCAGCCCCACCACGGCCGTACGGTCCGCCACGATCACGTCACACGACAGGGCCAGCTCAAAGCCGCCGCCCAAGGCAAACCCGTGCACCGCCGCGATCGTCGGCACCGGGAGTTCCAGTACCCCGGTGTACGCACCGCGAGCCACCGGCCGCTGGCGCACCAGGTCGGCGTCGCTGAAGGAGTTCCGTTCCTTGAGGTCCGCCCCGACACAGAACGCCCGCTCGTGCGTCGACGTCAGCACGACCACCCGTACGTCCTTGTCGTCCCCCAGCGCCGCACAGGCCGCCGCCAGCGACCGGGCCATCTCCGTCGACACGGCGTTCATGGCCTTCGGCCGGTCGAGGGCGAGCTCCGCGACGTGCCCGTGCCGCCGCACCAGCACGAACTCCCCGAACCGTTCCTCGCTCATGACACCCTCCGGTTAACGCGGGTTAACAACATCCGCCCCGATCATCGCAGCCCGGCCCCCGGCGCGAAAGGGCAGCAGGCGCGGCCGGTTCCCGCACTCCCGCCCGGCTCCCCGTTCGAGTGACATCCCGCCCAACTCGGGTCCCACCGCCCACAGGAGCGCATAGCGTGCGCTCCGGCTCGGCGCACCGGGGGCGCGAGCGCATGGGGAGGGATCGCGATGACGACGATGACGGACACCGCACCACGGCTGGACGCGGCCTTCGCCCAGGCTCCGGAGATCGCACCGCCCAGCCTCTTCGCGGCTCCCCGCGGCCGGCACCGCCGCCCCCGCCCCCGCAAGATCCTCCTCGCCGCCGGCGGACTCGCCCTGGCCGCCGGAGCACTGGGCCTCGTACGGCTGGCGTCCGAGCCCGGCCTCGGCGGCGGCCCGGGCACCGCCACCACGGAGGCCGAACCCCGCTTCGACGACCCCGGCACCGGCACGGACCGGGCGACCAACGCCGCCGCGACCGTCGGTTCGGTACCGAAGGTGAGCCCGTCGGCGACCGCCACGATGGGCGGGGCCGGCGCGGCACCGACGGCGGCCGGGACCCTCGTACCGCTCCCGTCCGCGACGACCGTCGCACCGGCGGGCTCCGTGGTCCCCGCGGCCGTCGCCACGACCATCCCCGACGCCCCGAACACCCCGGCACCCGCGACCACACCCCCGGCGGCGGCCCCGAGCAGCGCGGCCTCGCAGCCGGCGCCCGGTCCGACACCGAGTCAGACCACGCCGTCCCCCGGACCGCAGCAGCCCGGCGGGGTGTGCGTGCCCGTCATCGGACTGTGCGTGGGCCCGCTGGGCCGCTGAGCAGCGGTTACGCCGGCCCGCCGGCGCGCCGCGTCAGCAACCACGGCTCCACCACGCCCAGACCACGCACCGGCCGCTGCCACATCGGCTGTAGCCCGAAGCGGTACGTCGGCGGCTCCTCGCCCTCCTTCTCGGCGGTGGCCGCGGCCTCGGCGGCCTCCGCCTCGGAGGCGGGGGCCTCGGTGGTGCGGATCAGCTCCTCGGCGAACGCGGCGTCGACGAGCACGGCGTCCCGGGGAGCTATCGAGGTCAGCCGGGAGGCCAGGTTCACCGTCGTACCGAAGACATCGCCCATACGGGTGGTCACCGTGCCGAAGGCGATGCCGACGCGCAGCTCCGGCATGGTCTCGTCGTTCGCCATCGTCTCGATGAGCCGCAGCGCGATCTCGGCGGCGACGCCCGCGTCGTCGGCGGCGTACAGCACCTCGTCGCCGAGGGTCTTGATGAGCCGGCCGCCGTGCGCGGCGACCAGGTCGGCGGCGGTGGTCTCGAAGGCCTCGACGAGCTCGCCGAGTTCCTCCTCCTCCATACGACGGGTCAGCCGTGTGAACCCGACGAGGTCGGCGAACCCGACCGCGAGCCGCCGGTCCACCATCTCCTCGTCGTCGGCGGCCTGCACGACCCGGCCCGCCGAGGCGGCGAGCTGGCGCCGCCAGACGTAGACGAGGAACTCCTCCAGCTCGGGCAGGAGCAGCTCGATGATCGGGTACGTCACCTCGGTACGGGTCATCCCCGGCTCGGGCGGCTCGGTCAGGCCCTCCAGGAAGGAGTCGATCTGCCACTCCGCGAGCCGGGCGGTGGTCTGCCCGGTGGACCTGGCCACCTGCACGGCCATCGCCTCGCTCAGCAGCCCCGCCTCGACCAGACCGGCGAGGCGCCGCAGCGCGAGGACGTCGGCTTCCGTGAACGCCTTGGCCTGTCCGACGTCCGCGAAGCCCATCGCCCGCCAGAAACGGGTGGCCAGCTCCATCGAGACGCCGGCGGTGCGGGCCGCCTGGAAGGGCGTGTAGCGCCGCTCGGCGCCGAGGATCAGCGCCTCCAGACGCACGGCGAGCGGGTGCGGGTCCCCTCCGGGGGTGGCGCCGTTCGTGTCCGCGCCGGAACCCGTGTCGTCGACGGTCACGCCTGCTGCCCTTCCGATCTGCCGCGGTCAGGTATCGACCGGCCTTCACTTTACGTCAGGTGTGCCGTAGCTCACTCCCGTGGAGCCGAGAGAAGGAGTGGCTTGTGTTGCCGGTCGCGTGCGGGCCTGTTGTGGCTGGTCGCGCCCCGCGGCGGAGCCGCTGATGTCACAGCCCCGCGCCCCTTGGGGGCGTGCGGTCACGCAGGTCGCAAATGGACGATGTCTCCTGCTCCCACCGGCTCCTGTACGCCCTCCTCCGTCGCGATCACCAGGCGGCCGTCGCCGTCGACCGCCACCGCCTCCCCAGTGATCGAACGATCACCCGGGAGCTCCGCACGTACCGTCCGCCCCAGCGTCGCGCAGCCCGCCGCGTACGTCTCCTGCAAACCGCTCGCCGCCGGGTCTCCCCCCGCCTCGCGCCAGCGGCCGTACCCCTCCTCCAGAGACCGCAGCACGGCCCGCAGCAACGGGTCACGGTCCGTGGTGATCGCCCCGGCCAGCAGCAGCGAACCCGCCTGCGGGACCGGGAGCTCCTCCTCACGCAACGTGACGTTGATGCCGACGCCGACGACGACCCCGTCCTCCCCGGCCCGCTCCGCGAGGATCCCGCCGGCCTTGCGTTCCTCGCCGCCGATGGAAACCAGCAGGTCGTTGGGCCACTTGAGTGCCGTGTCGATGCCCGCCGCCCGGGACAGCCCCGTCGCGACGGCCACGCCCGTCAGCAAGGGCAGCCAGCCCCAGCGGGTCACCGGCACCTCGGTCGGCTTCAGCAGGACGGAGAAGAAGAGCCCGGAGCGGGCCGGTGCCGTCCACTGCCGGTCCAGTCGGCCCCGCCCGGCCGTCTGCTCCTCGGCGACGAGAACCGCACCCTCCTCGGCCTCCCCCTTCACGGCGAGCTCCACCAGGTCGTTGTTGGTGGACCCGGTGCGCTGCACGACATCCACATCGCAGTACAGCCCCCCGTGCCCACCGTCCCGCACCAGCCCTCGCCGCAGCGCGGCCCCATTGAGGGGCGGACGATCGAGGTCGGACCAACGGCTGTCGTCTGAAGCATCTCGCGGCGTCATGCAAGCCACCCTAGGTGTGTGAAACGCCGCACTGCTGATTGGTAGCGCCACCACTACTCTACGGATGAGTAACCGTCCCCCCTTTTGAGCAGGCAGGGAGCCGCCCCCCGATGTCCGAGCCGGTAGAGATCGACATCCACACCACCGCGGGCAAGCTCGCGGATCTCCAGCGCCGCTTCGAGGAAGCGACGCACGCCGGCTCCGCACGCGCCGTCGAAAAACAGCACGCCAAGGGCAAGTTGACGGCCCGTGAGCGGATCGAGCTGCTGCTCGACGAGGACTCCTTCGCGGAGTTGGACGAGTTCGCGCGGCACCGCTCCACCAACTTCGGCCTGGAGAACAACCGCCCGTACGGCGACGGAGTCGTCACCGGGTACGGAACCGTCGACGGCCGCCCCGTCGCCGTGTTCTCGCAGGACTTCACCGTCTTCGGCGGCGCCCTGGGCGAGGTCTACGGCCAGAAGATCGTCAAGGTCATGGACTTCGCGCTGAAGACCGGCTGTCCGGTCATCGGCATCAACGACTCGGGTGGCGCGCGGATCCAGGAGGGTGTCGCCTCGCTCGGCGCGTACGGCGAGATCTTCCGCCGTAACACCCACGCGTCGGGGGTCATCCCGCAGATCAGCCTGGTCGTCGGGCCGTGCGCGGGTGGCGCCGTGTACTCCCCCGCCATCACCGACTTCACGGTGATGGTCGACCAGACCTCGCACATGTTCATCACCGGCCCGGACGTCATCAAGACGGTCACCGGCGAGGATGTCGGCTTCGAGGAGCTGGGCGGCGCCCGCACCCACAACTCGGTGTCCGGCGTGGCGCATCACATGGCCGGGGACGAGAAGGACGCCATCGAGTACGTCAAGCAGCTGCTGTCGTACCTGCCGTCCAACAACCTCTCCGAGGCGCCGGTCTTCGCGGAGGAGGCGGACCTCGCCCTCACCGACGAGGACCGCGAGCTGGACACGATCGTGCCGGACAGCGCGAACCAGCCGTACGACATGCACTCGGTGATCGAACACGTCCTGGACGACGCCGAGTTCTTCGAGACGCAGGCCCTGTTCGCACCGAACATCCTCACCGGCTTCGGCCGCGTGGAGGGGCACCCGGTCGGCATCGTCGCCAACCAGCCGATGCAGTTCGCCGGCTGCCTCGACATCACGGCGAGCGAGAAGGCGGCGCGTTTCGTCCGTACCTGCGACGCCTTCAACATCCCGGTCATCACCTTCGTGGACGTGCCCGGCTTCCTCCCGGGCGTCGACCAGGAGCACGACGGCATCATCCGCCGCGGCGCCAAGCTGATCTACGCGTACGCGGAGGCCACGGTCCCGCTGATCACGGTGATCACCCGCAAGGCCTTCGGCGGCGCCTACGACGTCATGGGCTCCAAGCACCTGGGCGCCGACCTCAACCTCGCCTGGCCGACCGCCCAGATCGCCGTCATGGGCGCCCAGGGCGCGGTCAACATCCTGCACCGGCGCACGATCGCCGAGGCGGAGGCGAACGGGGAGGATCTGGAGGTGGTCCGCGCCCGGCTGATCCGGGAGTACGAGGACACCCTCCTCAACCCCTACGTCGCGGCCGAGCGCGGCTACGTCGACTCGGTCATCATGCCGTCCGACACCCGCCGCCACATCGTCCGCGGCCTGCGCCAGCTGCGCACCAAGCGGGAGTCCCTGCCCCCGAAGAAGCACGGCAACATCCCCCTCTAAGGAGCCGCTGTGACGATCAGAGTCGTACGGGGCAACCCCACCCCCGAGGAGCTGGCCGCCGCTCTGGCTGTGGTCCGAGCCCGCGCCGCGGCGGCAGCAGCCGCTCCGTCCGGCGCCCCCGAACAGCGGGACGGGTGGTCGGACCCGTCCCGCATCGCGGCACACCGTCTGCCCCAGCCGGGGCCGACGACCTGGGCACGTTCCTACTGGCCCGGTTAGAGGATCGCCGCCACGGCTTCGGCCATCACCTCGTATCCCTCGTCGTTCGGGTGCAGGTGATCGCCGAAGTCGTAGGCGGGGTCGAGCCGGTCCGGGTCCTGCGGATCGGCCATCAGCCGCTGCAGGTCCACCACGGCGTCGTACTCCCCTGAACAACGGATCCACTCGTTGACCTCGTGGCTCACCTTCGCTGCGTGTTCACCCCAGTGGTCGGACCCGCCGAAGGGCAGCAGGGTCGCACCCACCACCCTCAGTCCCCGGCCCCTTGCCTGCCGTATCAACTCCCGGTATCCGGCGACGATCTCGTCCGCCTCCACCACCGGCGCCGGCTTGTACGTCGGCTGCTCGTCCGTCTCGCTGAACCCGATGTCGTTGAGCCCGAGCAGCACGACCAGCGTGTCCGCGCCAGGCCGTTCCAGGACGTCCCGCCGCAACCGGTGAACCCCCTTCTCCCCGTACCACGCGGAGTCGTTGAGCAGCAGGTTCCCGCCGATCCCCGCGTTCAGGACGGGCCGTCCCGTGAGCCGGGCCAGCGTGTCCGACCAGCGTCGGTCCGCACCCGGTGTGGATCCGAACCCGTCCGTGAGGGAGTCCCCGAACAGCGCGACCCCGTCCGTCCGGCCGGCGTCCACCTCCACCGCGCTCAGGAAGTACCAGGACTCGCTCGCCGCCTCGAACCCCTCCCCGTCCACGTCGTCCAGCAGGTCGCCCTCTCCCCGCCGGCTGGTCGTGAAGGCCTGTGCGTGGAAGGTCGCGGGCCCGGTCGCCGTGTCGAAGTACAGCGTGACCGTCATCGACTCCCCCGCCGCGACGGCGAGTCGGACGGCGTCGCTGACGATCTCCCCGCGTGCGGGGATCTCGGCGTCCGGCCCGCCTTCGAAGGTGAGCCTCGTCGACGATCCCGCGTACCCCGCGCTCGCGCCCGCGATCCGCACCGGCGAGGTGCCGTACGCGTGGGACAGCCGCACCCGCACCCGGTCCCCGCCCCCGCTCAGCCGGACGACCTGACGCAGCGACTGCCGCCAGAAGCCCTCCCGGGACCAGTTGGGCGTGAAGCCCTCGCTCGGCAGCTGAGGTGACGCGGTCCAGACGGTGGTGAACATGGCACGCCCTTCCAAACGGGACCAGAGTTCCTTTAACAGGAGTCAGACTAACGGAACTCCAGACCCTTTTGGTGAATTTGAGTACGCGTACTCAGGCGTCGCCCCAGGCCTCCCCCGCACCCTGGAGGCATGTTGTGGTCCGACCCCGAGAACGAGCCGCCCAAGGAACTGCGCGACATGCAGGACATGCTGCGGAGACTGGGACTCTTCCTCGCGTTGGCCATGGTGCTCGCGATGATCGTGCTCGGCGTCGGCTGACGGACGCCGATACCCTGACCGCATGACTGATCAGCCGCGCCGCCGACTCGTTCTCGCCTCGCAGTCCCCCGCCCGGCTCAACCTGCTGAGGCAGGCCGGACTGACCCCCGAGGTGCTGGTGAGCGGGGTCGACGAGGACGCCGTCACCGCCCTCACCCCCGCCGATCTGGCGCTCGCCCTGGCCGAGGCGAAGGCTTCCGTCGTCTCGGCGAAGCCCGAGGTCAAGGGCGCGCTGGTGATCGGCTGCGACTCGGTGCTCGACCTGGACGGCGAGGCGCTCGGCAAGCCCGCCGACCAGGAGGAGGCCACCGCCCGTTGGAAGGCCATGCGCGGCCGCGCGGGCACGCTGCAGACCGGGCACTGCATCTACGACACCGTCACCGGACGGTATGTCTCCGGCGTCGCCTCGACCGTCGTCCGCTTCGGCGAGCCGACCGACGAGGAGATCGCCGCGTACGTCGCCTCCGGCGAACCCCTCTACGTCGCCGGGGCGTTCACCCTGGACGGCCGCTCGGCGCCGTTCATCGAGGGCATCGACGGCGACCACGGCAACGTGATCGGCATCAGCCTGCCCCTCGTTCGCAAGCTGCTGGCCCGACTGGGCGTCGGCATCACGGAGTTGTGGGCGCCGGCGCAGGCCTGACCGGGCTCGCACCGTCCCCCTCGGGGGTCTCCGGACCCGCCCTGGGGCCCTCCGGGTCCCCCTTGGGGGCGTCCGGCTTCGCGTCGGCGGGCTCCTGAGGACGGTCGTACGTCATCAGGAGCAGCACTATGAGGCCGAGCACGGCCACCATGAACACGAATTCGGGCCAGCCCAGCAGCCCCCACGCGAACGCGCCCAGCAGCGCGTGCACCACGGCCGCGCTGATCAGCAGGACGCGGCCGAGGCCGGCCGGCGGACGGTTCCGCAACGCCACGAGCAGCGCGACCACGCCGCACAGCGCGAAGTAGAGACCGAAGACGATGCCGCCGATCTTCGACGACAGCGACATCACGTCCGGGTCCAGTCCCGCCAGGGACATGTCCTGCCGGTCCACGACGACGCCCATGAACCACTGCACCGCCGCGATACCGAGCGCCTCGACGAAGAGCACGACCGCCACGATCCATGCCACCGGTCTACGCACCACCGGCCCCCACCCACTCTCAAGCCGAGCTCTTGTTACCTCAAGTACGTTCGATACACGCGAACGCTACTAACGGGTAAACCGCGGGACAAGGGTTCTACGGAGGGCAAAGAATCATTGGGCCATTCGTAGGGACTCCACAAAGAAAGCGAGTGGTCCGCAGCACGCTCTCACAGAGACCTTGACCACAGAGGGGGGCTAGGGTTTCCCGGAGGAGTCCTGCGTACCGAGGTGCGACAAGGGATTTCGCGGGTCGAGCGAGCCTCGAATCACGCTCCGTGTGGGCAAGCTCACCATTGGGGACGGGTCGAAGTGCCGTGTCGGCAGTCCCTAAACTCGGCTTGTTTCAAGGAGGGAGCCTCAATCGTGCGCAAGGTGCTCATCGCCAACCGTGGCGAAATCGCTGTCCGCGTTGCCCGGGCCTGCCGGGATGCCGGCATCGCGAGCGTGGCCGTGTACGCCGACCCGGATCGGGACGCTCTGCATGTCCGCGCCGCGGATGAGGCGTTCGCCCTGGGTGGTGACACCCCGGCGACGAGCTACCTGGACATCGAGAAGGTCCTGAACGCGGCGCGCGAGTCGGGTGCGGACGCCATCCATCCGGGCTACGGATTCCTGTCCGAGAACGCCGAGTTCGCTCAGGCGGTCCTGGACGCGGACCTGATCTGGATCGGCCCGCCCCCGCAGGCCATCCGTGACCTGGGTGACAAGGTGGCCGCCCGGCACATCGCGCAGCGCGCGGGCGCCCCGCTGGTCGCCGGTACGCCGGACCCGGTCTCCGGTGCGGAGGAGGTCGTGGCCTTCGCCGAGGAGCACGGTCTGCCGATCGCCATCAAGGCCGCCTTCGGTGGTGGCGGTCGCGGTCTGAAGGTCGCCCGCACCCTCGAAGAGGTACCGGAGCTCTACGAGTCGGCGGTCCGTGAGGCCGTCGCCGCGTTCGGCCGCGGCGAGTGCTTCGTCGAGCGCTACCTGGACAAGCCGCGGCACGTGGAGACGCAGTGCCTGGCCGACTCCCACGGCAACGTGGTCGTCGTGTCGACGCGTGACTGCTCGCTGCAGCGCCGCCACCAGAAGCTGGTCGAGGAGGCCCCCGCGCCCTTCCTCTCCGACGCCCAGGTCGCCGAGCTGTACGCCTCCTCGAAGGCCATCCTCAAGGAGGCCGGCTACGTCGGCGCCGGCACCGTGGAGTTCCTCGTCGGCCTCGACGGCACGATCTCCTTCCTGGAGGTCAACACCCGTCTCCAGGTGGAGCACCCGGTCACCGAGGAGGTCGCCGGCATCGACCTCGTCCGCGAGATGTTCCGCATCGCAGACGGCGAGGCGCTCGGCTACGGCGACCCGGAGCTGCGCGGCCACTCCTTCGAGTTCCGCATCAACGGCGAGGACCCGGGCCGCAACTTCCTCCCGGCCCCCGGCACGGTCACCGTGTTCAACGGACCGTCCGGCCCGGGCGTCCGGCTGGACGCCGGCGTCGAGTCCGGCTCGGTCATCGGCCCGGCCTGGGACTCCCTGCTGGCCAAGCTGATCGTCACCGGTGCCACCCGTGAGCAGGCCCTGCAGCGTGCCGCGCGTGCCCTGGAGGAGTTCCAGGTGGAGGGCATGGCCACGGCCATCCCGTTCCACCGCGCGGTCGTCAAGGACCCGGCGTTCGCTCCGGAGCTGACCGGCAGCGAGGACCCCTTCACGGTCCACACCCGCTGGATCGAGACCGAGTTCGTCAACGAGATCAAGCCCTTCGCCGCCCCCGCCGACGCGGAGACGGACGAGAAGCAGGACCGCGAGACGGTCATCGTCGAGGTCGGCGGCAAGCGCCTCGAGGTCTCCCTGCCGTCCTCGCTCGGCATGTCCCTGGCCCGCACCGGCCTCGCGGCGGGCGCCAAGCCCAAGCGCCGCGCGGCCAAGAAGTCCGGCCCCGTCGCCTCCGGCGACACCCTCGCCTCCCCGATGCAGGGCACGATCGTCAAGATCGCCGTCGAGGAGGGCCAGGAGGTCAAGGAGGGCGACCTGGTCGTCGTCCTGGAGGCCATGAAGATGGAACAGCCGCTCAACGCGCACAAGTCCGGCACCATCAAGGGCCTGTCCGCCGAGGTCGGCGCCTCGCTCACCTCGGGTGCGGCGATCTGCGAGATCAAGGACTGACCCACCTTCCCCGGAAGGTCGTAGGACATCCCGGAGCGCCCGGCGGACTGACTGTCAGTCCGCCGGGCGCTCCTTTTCCGGCATCCTGGAGACACACGCGGGCACGAGAGAGGGCAGGTGGGAGCCATGGGGAACCAGGAGGCCACGGCGACACCCACGGCGACGCGTGCCATGCGCGCGGACGCCCGCCGCAACTACGACCGCCTCCTCGCCGAGGCCCGCACCGCCTTCGCCGCCCACGGCTCCGAAGCGTCCCTGGAGGACGTGGCCCGCCGAGCAGGCGTGGGCATCGGCACCCTCTACCGCCACTTCCCCAACCGCAACGCCCTGTTGAGCGCGGTCTTCGAGGACGCGGTGAACGACCTGCTGGCTCGCGCGAGCGAACTGCGCCGGTCACCGGAGCCCTGTGCGGCCCTGGTGACCTGGCTGCGCGAGATGATCAGCCAGGCGAGCGAGTACCGGGGCCTGGCAAGGGCGTTGATGTCCGTCTCCCACGACGACACCTCGGCCCTGGCGCGGTGCAGCGACCCCATCCGGGAAGCGGGCGGCGCCCTCCTGACCCGCGCGCAGGAGGCGGGTGCGGTACGCGAGGACGTGGTGATCGGTGATCTGCTCCAGCTGACACACGCCATCGCGCTGGCAGCGGAGGAGACGTCGAGCGACCCGGACCTGGCGGACAGATTGCTGATGCTGACGCTACGGGGCTTGAAACCCGCCTAGGGACAACGCCCCCTAGGGGCGCGGGGCTGTGACATCGGCGGCTCCGCCGCGGGGCGCGACCAGCCACACCCAACCGGCACCCGCGCAACAGACACGAACCCCTACGGCGAATAGGCGAACCCGAACCTAACGCCGCCGCATATCCGCAACCCGAGCCGCCCGCTGCTCCGCCCCCGCCGCCGGCTCACTCAGAACCGACGTTGCCCGAAGCCCCGCCCCGGCGGAGCCGGCCGGCACTCGGCGAGGCCCTGGGAGGGACACGTCCCGGCGAGGTTTGCGCGGGGGGACCGAATCACTCCCCGAGGCCCCGGCGACAGCGATCTGAACACCCTGGTCGGCCAGCGCCTGCAACTCCGTGGCCGCACGATCGTCGTGCGCCGGGGGCTCGTCGGTCACCAGCCGGGTGATCACATCCGTGGGCACGGTCTGGAACATCGTGTCCGAACCGAGCTTGGTGTGATCGGCGAGGACGACGACCTCCGCGGCGGCCTGCACCAGCGCCCGGTCGACGGATGCCGACAGCATGTTGGACGTCGACAGCCCGCGCTCGGCGGTGAGTCCGCTCCCGGACAGGAAGGCCCGCGAGACCCGCAGCCCCTGGAGGGACTGCTCGGCGCCGGAGCCCACCAGGGCGTAGTTGGAACCGCGCAGAGTGCCGCCGGTCATCACGACTTCCACCCGGTTGGCATGGGCCAACGCCTGAGCCACCAGCAGGGAGTTGGTGACGACGGTCAGCCCGGGTACGCGAGCGAGCCGACGGGCCAGCTCCTGTGTCGTCGTACCCGCCCCGACCACGATCGCTTCGCCCTCTTCGACGAAGTTCGCGGCGAGGTCGGCGATGGCCGTCTTCTCGGCGGTCGCGAGATGTGATTTCTGCGGAAAGCCGGACTCCCGCGTGAACCCGCCCGGCAATACCGCACCGCCATGTCGGCGGTCGAGGAGTCCTTCTGCCTCCAGTGCGCGCACGTCCCGCCGTACGGTCACTTCGGAGGTCTGGACGACGCGGGCGAGCTCACGGAGCGATACGGCCCCGTTCGCTCGCACCATTTCGAGGATCAATTGGCGACGTTCTGCAGCGAACACGAAACTGACAGTAACCCCAACGACCGTCTGCTTTCAGCAGTATGCGCCGAATAACAGAAGTTGTTCGCACAGAAGGGTCGGGAGTGGTATAGGGCCTACGCCCCTCGACTATGCCGTACGAATGGTCGACAACTCCCTGTGACCAGCGGGGAGTCGGTTTCAGCCGTCAGCTCTCGGCCGTCTCCTTGCGGGTGTGGAGCTGGCGTGCGACCTCGGCGATCGAGCCCGAAAGAGACGGGTACACGGTGAAGGCGTTCGCGATCTGCTCGACGGTCAGGTTGTTGTCGACCGCGATCGAGATCGGATGGATCAGTTCCGAGGCGCGCGGCGACACGACCACACCGCCGACGACGATGCCCGTGCCGGGACGGCAGAAGATCTTGACGAAGCCGTCGCGGATGCCCTGCATCTTGGCGCGCGGGTTGCGCAGCAGCGGGAGCTTGACGACACGGGCGTCGATCTTGCCCCCGTCCACGTCCGCCTGCGTGTAGCCGACCGTGGCGATCTCGGGGTCGGTGAAGACGTTGGAGGAGACGGTCTTGAGGTTGAGCGGGGCTACCGCGTCGCCGAGGAAGTGGTACATGGCGATACGGCCCTGCATGGCGGCCACGGACGCGAGGGCGAAGACACCGGTCACGTCACCGGCGGCGTACACGCCGGGAGCCGTCGTCCTGGACACCTTGTCGGTCCAGATGTGCCCGGACTCGCGCACCTTGACGCCGGCCTCCTCCAGACCGAGGCCCGCGCTGTTGGGGATGGCGCCGACGGCCATGAGGCAGTGGGTACCGGTGATGACGCGGCCGTCGGAGAGGGTGACCTCGACCCGGTCGCCGACCCGTTTGGCGGCGGCGGCGCGGGAGCGGGCCATGACGTTCATGCCGCGGCGCCGGAAGACGTCCTCCAGCACGGCGGCGGCGTCCGGGTCCTCGCCGGGGAGGACCCGGTCACGGGACGAGACGAGGGTGACCTTCGAGCCGAGCGCCTGGTAGGCACCGGCGAACTCGGCACCGGTCACACCGGAACCGACCACGATGAGCTCTTCCGGCAGCTCGGTGAGGTCGTAGACCTGCGTCCAGTTGAGGATGCGCTCGCCGTCGGGCTGGGCGTCGGGCACCTCGCGGGGATGGCCGCCGGTCGCGATGAGGACGGCGTCGGCGACGAGGGTCTCCTCGCTGCCGTCGGCGGCCTGGACGATGACCTTGCGGGAGCCGTCGAGGGCCTGCATGCCCTCGAGGCGGCCACGGCCGCGCAGCACCCGGGCGCCGGCGCGGGTGACGGAGGCGGTGATGTCGTGGGACTGCGCGAGCGCGAGCCGCTTCACACGACGGTTGACCTTCCCGAGGTCCACGCCGACCACACGGGCGGCCTGCTCCAGGGGTGGGGTGTCGTCGGCGACGATGATGCCGAGCTCTTCGTACGACGAGTCGAAGGTGGTCATCACCTCGGCCGTAGCGATAAGAGTCTTCGACGGCACGCAGTCGGTCAGGACCGACGCTCCGCCCAGACCGTCGCAGTCGACGACGGTCACCTCCGCGCCGAGCTGCGCTGCTACCAGCGCCGCTTCGTATCCGCCGGGTCCGCCACCGATGATCACGATCCGAGTCACGTACTCCATTGTCCCGCACGCTTCAAGGTGCTACTGCCCGGGGGCCACGGGACGGTCCATGTTGTTACCTACGGGACGGGCGGGTCGGCCGTTTCGACTGCCGTACCCTCTCCCCATGTCGCTCTACGCCGCGTACGCCGGCAACCTCGACGCGCGGCTGATGACGCGCCGCGCACCGCACTCGCCGATGCGCGCGACCGGCTGGCTGAACGGATGGCGGCTGACCTTCGGCGGCGAGCAGATGGGCTGGGACGGTGCGCTCGCGACGCTCGTCGAGGACCCCGAGTCCCAGGTCTTCGTCGCGCTGTACGACATCGCGCCGCCGGACGAGGACTCGATGGACCGCTGGGAGGGTGTCGGCCTCGGCATCTACCGCCGGATGCGGGTGCGGGTGCACACCCTGGAGACCGAGGAGTCGGCGTGGCTGTACGTCCTCGACGCGTACGAGGGGGGCCTGCCGTCGGCGCGCTACCTCGGCGAGATCGCGGACGCGGCGGAATCGGCGGGGGCGCCCCACGACTATGTGATGGAACTCCGCAAGCGCCCCTGCTAGCTCTCGCGCCCCTCGTGCCCCTCCTTGCGCCGGACTTCGTTGGAAACGACAAGACAACGATCGTCATCCCGTTAGCTCTGTCATCTACGCGCGTAGGCCGGAAGAGGCTACGCTCATCCGCGTGAACGCATCTCTTCTTCCGGACGACATCCAGGGCGACCCGCATGCCGCCGCCGACGCCGCCGCCGCGCGCCTGCGCGAACTGACCGGCGCCGAGACCCACGACGTCGCCCTCGTGATGGGCTCCGGCTGGGCTCCGGCCGTGGACGCGCTCGGCGTTCCCGACGCCGAGTTCCAGGTCACCGAGCTGCCCGGGTTCCCGCCGCCGGCGGTCGAGGGCCACGGCGGCAAGATCCGCTCGTACAAGATCGGCGAGAAGCGGGCCCTGGTCTTCCTGGGCCGCACGCACTACTACGAGGGCCGTGGTGTGGCCGCCGTCGCGCACGGCGTCCGTACGGCCGTGGCGGCCGGCTGCAAGACGATCGTGCTGACCAACGGCTGCGGGGGGCTGCGCGAGGGCATGCGTCCCGGGCAGCCGGTGCTGATCAGCGACCACATCAACCTCACGGCGACGTCGCCCATCATCGGCGCGAACTTCGTGGACCTGACGGATCTGTACTCCCCCCGTCTTCGCGCCCTGTGCAAGGAGATCGATCCCACGCTGGAGGAGGGTGTCTACGCCCAGTTCCCCGGCCCGCACTACGAGACGCCGGCCGAGATCCGGATGGCCCGTGTCATCGGTGCGGACCTGGTGGGTATGTCGACGGTCCTCGAGGCGATCGCTGCGCGCGAGGCGGGTGCGGAGGTTCTGGGTATCTCCCTGGTGACCAACCTCGCCGCGGGTATGACGGGCGAGCCTCTGAACCACGAGGAGGTTCTCCAGGCTGGCCGTGACTCGGCGACCCAGATGGGTGCGCTGCTGGGCCAGGTGCTGAGCCGGCTGTAGCCGACGGGGCTTTTTCCTCGCCCCCGCCGCCCCTACCCGTCCCATCCCTGGGGGCTGCGCCCCCAGACCCCCGCTTCGGCCCCTCAAGGGCCTCGTCCTCAAACGCCGGACGGGCTGAAATGCAGTGACGGTCGTCAGTGAATTCAGCCCCTCCGGCGTTTGAGGGGCGGAGCCCCCTGGGAGTCCCCGCACACCGACACGAGAGGTTGACCCGACGTGCACGACGATCTCATCGCACGAGCCACCGCATGGCTGGCCGAGGATCCCGACACGGAGACCCGTGACGAGCTCGCCAAGCTCATCGAGGCCGGAGACGTCACCGAACTCGCCGCGCGCTTCAGCGGCACCCTCCAGTTCGGCACGGCGGGCCTCAGGGGCGAGCTCGGGGCCGGACCGATGCGTATGAACCGCAGTGTGGTCATCCGCGCCGCCGCCGGTCTCGCCGCGTACCTCAAGGGGAAGGGCCGGAGGGACGGTCTCGTCGTCATCGGTTACGACGCCCGCCACAAGTCCGCCGACTTCGCCCGCGACACCGCGGCCGTGATGACCGGCGCCGGACTCAGGGCCGCCGTCCTCCCCCACCCCCTCCCCACCCCCGTCCTGGCGTACGCCATAAGGCACCTCGGCGCGGTCGCCGGCGTGGAGGTCACCGCCAGCCACAACCCGCCCCGCGACAACGGCTACAAGGTCTACCTCGGCGACGGATCGCAGATCGTGCCCCCCGCCGACGCGGAGATCGCCGCCGAGATCGACGCCGTGCGGTCCCTGGACGACGTCCCCCGCCCGGACGCCGGCTGGGAGATCCTCGACGGCGCCGTCCTCGACGCCTACCTGGCCCGCACGGACGCCGTCCTGTCGGAAGGCTCCCCCCGCACCGCCCGGACCGTCTACACGGCGATGCACGGCGTCGGCAAGGACGTCCTCCTCGCCGCCTTCGCCCGCGCCGGCTTCCCGGAGCCGGTGCTCGTCGCCGAGCAGGCCGAGCCCGACCCGGACTTCCCGACCGTCGCCTTCCCCAACCCGGAAGAGCCCGGCGCGATGGACCTCGCCTTCGCCAAGGCCCGCGAGACGGACCCCGACCTGATCATCGCCAACGACCCGGACGCCGACCGCTGCGCCGTGGCCGTCAAGGCCGGCGCCGACTGGCGGATGCTGCGCGGTGACGAGGTCGGCGCGCTCCTCGCCGCGCACCTCGTCCGACGCGGCGCGCAGGGGACCTTCGCCGAGTCCATCGTCTCCTCCTCCCTCCTCGGCCGGATCGCCGAGAAGGCGAACCTCCCCTACGAGGAGACCCTCACCGGCTTCAAGTGGATCGCCCGTGTCGAGGGCCTGCGCTACGGCTACGAGGAGGCCCTCGGCTACTGCGTCGACCCCGACGGCGTACGGGACAAGGACGGCATCACCGCCGCCCTCCTGATCACCGAGCTGGCGTCGGAGCTCAAGGAGCAGGGGCGCACGCTGCTCGATCTCCTCGACGACCTCGCCGTGGAGCACGGTCTGCACGCCACCGACCAGCTGGCGGTCCGCGTCGAGGACCTGTCGGTCATCGCCGACGCCATGCGGCGCCTGCGCGAGCAGCCGCCGACCGAGCTGGCCGGACTGGCGATCACCAAGGCCGAGGACCTCACGAGGGGCACCGACAAGCTGCCGCCCACCGACGGTCTGCGGTACACCCTCGACGGCGCCCGCGTCATCGTCCGGCCCAGCGGCACCGAGCCCAAGCTCAAGTGCTACCTGGAGGTCGTCGTCCCGGTCGCCTCCCACGCCGACCTGCCCACGGCCCACGCGAAGGCGACGGACCTGCTGGCGACGATCAAGCGGGACCTGTCGGCGGCGGCCGGCATCTGACCCGCCCGTTGGGCTGCCCTCACCGACGGGGGCAGCCCAACGGGTGATTTCACCGCGTCGATCGACGCGCGCTCCACGCCTCGGCGCCCACCCCGGGCAACGGTGACGGTTGTCCCGTCCGCCGAGCCCCGGAGCCGCCCCCGTGTCCTCGACCGCCCCCGAAACCGCCCCCGGCGGCAGCATCCCGGGCAGCCGGCGACCCGAGACCGCGTCCCGCCCGCACCCCGCCGTCCACGCCCTGCGCCGCGCGGCCCCGGCCCTCGGCGCCTTCGTCGCCGTACGGCTCGCGGGCCTGCTGTTCCTCGCGCTGTGGGCCCATCACCAGGACCACGGTCTGTGGCCGATCCTGGCGCGGCAGTGGGACGCGAAGTGGTACCTCGGCATCGCCGACCACGGGTACGCCCGGGAGGTCGGCACCGAGGGAAGCAACCTGGCGTTCTTCCCGCTCTACCCGGTCCTGGTCAAGGCGGTCGCGGCCGTCACCCCCGGCACCCGAGCCACCACCGGTCTGTGCCTCGCCGTCGCCGCGTCCTTCGTCGCGGCCTGGGGGGTGTTCGCGGTGGGCGACCGGCTGTACGGCCGCCGGGTCGGGGTTCTGGCCACCGTTCTGTGGGCCGCGTTCCCGGTCGGCCTGGTGCAGTGGATGGGCTACACCGAGTCCCTGTTCACCGCGTGCGCGGCCTGGTCGCTGTACGCGGTGCTCACCCGCCGCTGGCTGTGGGCGGGCACGCTGGCCGTGCTCGCGGGTCTGACCCGCCCGACCGGCATCGCGCTGGCGGCCGCGGTCACCGTGACGGCCCTGCTGTCCCTGCGCCGCGGCTTCTCCGTGCGCGCGCTCACGGCCGCTCTCCTGGCCCCGCTCGGCTGGTGCGGGTACATCGCCTGGGTGGGCCTGCGGGTGGGCCGCTGGGACGGCTACTTCGCCGAACAGCGGGTGTGGAGCAACGAGATGGACGGCGGCCGGCGGACCCTGCGGGAGATCCGCCAGCTGCTGGTGCGGGACTCGACGCCGCATCTGTTCCTGGTACTGGTGACCCTGGTGCTGATCGCCTCGGTGGCGCTGTTCGCGCTGTCGGTGCGCGACCGTCAGCCCCTGTGCCTGCTGGTCTTCACGGGCGTGACGCTGCTCATCGTCCTGACCAGCGGCGGCGTCTACTTCCCGCGGGCCCGCTACCTCCTGCCGGCCTTCCCGCTCCTGCTGCCCCTGGCCCTGCGGCTCTCCCACGCCGCCCGTCGCCACCGCGTCCTCGTCCTCACGGCGGCGGTGGCGGGCTCGGTGTACTGGGGCGCGTACATGGCCCTGGTGTGGCCGGGGGCGCCGTGACGCCCCGCGGCGGCTACCGGCCCGGCCCGTCCGTCACGGCAGCAGCACCAGGGCCGCCGTGAAGACCACCACCTGGGCGAGGGCGAGCGGCCACAGCGGGCGTCCCCGCTCCCGCTCGGTCGCCGAGACGGTCGGCCGCAGCGCGGGGTCCTCCCACATCGCGGTGATCTCGGCGGCGGTGCGCTCGTAGGGGTGGATCCAGCCCCGCCGCAGCTCCAGCTTCGGCCAGCGGGTGCCGTGCATCGTCCAGGTGCGGAAGCCGGCCCGGCGGCTGTCGATCTTCAGCTCGGCGCCCTTGCAGCGGACGACGCGGATGTCGTCCCAGGCGATGTGGTGGATGCGGCGGAGCCCTCTGAACCAGAGGCCCTCGCGGTCGGCGGTGATGGTCCAGCCGAGCCGGTCGGAAAGCAGCAGGGCGCCGCCCAGAGCCACGCTGCCGACAAGGACGTAGCGCCAGAACCAGCCGGACTCGTCCAGGGCGATCGGGAGGAACCACAGGATCACCACCACGGCGGTGAGCCGGTCCAGCCACCCCGCGCGCCACCGCCGCACGGCCCCCGAGCCGAGCTGGGCGACCGCCGCCTCGGCGGCCAGCCGGCCCAGTTCCCGGTACGCCGTCTTACGGGTCCCCGCCCGCTTCTCGCCCACGATGCGGCTGCGTCCGAACCGGTCCGACAGCGGCCGTACGGGGCCTTGCGACCGCTCGATCAGCGGCGGCTCGCCGGGCTCCTCGTCGGCGCTGACGAGGAGGATCTCGGCGCCGTCGTAGGGCGTGCCGTACAGGACGGCCTCGCGCAGGGGGCCGGGCTCCTCGTCGTCGATCCGGTCGAGGGCCTCCCGCATCTCCGCCTCGGCCGCCTCCTCGTCGAAGTCGTCGTCGTCCGCTTTCTCGAAGAAGGGCTCGCCCTCGTCCTCCGGCTCCGACATCGAGACGGTGAACAGGGGGCGCAGCGCGCCCAGGTCGTCGGCCGCGTAGACCTCGGTGTCCACGTCGGCGTTCTCCCGTACGAGCACGCGGAGGACGGGGGCGGGTGCGCCGCGCAGGACGGCGGCGCGGCGGCGGCCGAGGAGCCCGGAGAGGACGGCGGTGAGGCCGAGCCCGATCACGTAGAGGCCCGTCGCCGCAAGCACGTGGCCGTCTCCGAGCCCGAACGTCGCGACCCCCGCGGCACCGGCCGCCGTCACGGCCAGCCCGAACCAGGCGAGGAGCTTGCCCCGCCGGAACGTCTTGCCCTCGTCCGGCGGTACGGCCGTCGCCCCGCCGGCCGCCGCCAGGGCTGCCGCCCGCTGCCGCCCGCGCGCGACGAGCCGCAGCATGGCGAGCGCCCAGGCCGAGAGCAGGACCGCGAGCACGGGCAGGGTCACCGCCCACGTCAGCGGCTGCTGGAGGGGGACCAGGAAGAGCAGAACCGGCACCGAGACCCGTACGACCTCGGGCCGTACCGCCGGCCAGATCGCGTGGAGCGCGACGACGGCCGCGGCCCACGGGCTCAGGTCGGTGGACAGGGCCAGGGCGCCGGAGCCGAGCAGACCGGCCAGCGCCACCCCGACGAGCACGCCCGTGTCGAGCCGCACCGGCACCCACCGGGCCGGCAGGGCCTGTGTCCACCGCTGTGTCTGTTCCCCGTCCCAGGGGAGGCAGCCGTCGGGTATCGCGGAGGCGGGCAGCGGCAGCGGCCGCTGGAGGTTCGTGCTCATTGTCTTCCAGACACTCGGACCACAGGTGTGGTTGCAGTCCTCGGGTCCTTGTTCGGGGCGGCACGCCGAGGTGAGGCCGCATCATCACCCCGGAAACTGTGAAAGGACAGGCGCCTCAGGCCGTTGCGATCAAGATCACCAGCAGTACCGCTCCCGCGACCACCGGCGCGAAGATCTCGTACGCCCAGCGCACGGTCACCTCGCCCTGCGCGCTCTCCGCCGTCCCCCGCGTCTCCATGAACTCGCGCAGGTCGTCCATGATCTTGTCGGTCTCGGCCCGGGCGGGCCCGGCGTCGGGGGCGGGGGCGGGCGCGGCACCGCCGCCGCCGAAGCCGAGCCGCAGCCCGGCGCCACCGCCGCGTTCGGCGCGCGCGTCCTTGCGCGCCGCCCTCTTGCGGGCGCGCAGCGACACCGGGACGGCCCACAGCTGGAACTTGTCGCCGGACTCGGCGACGACCTCATTGGAGTAACCGGACCGCAGCGAAGCGGCCTGCCCCCAGGGCAGCACGATCACCCGGAACGGGTTGCGGATGCGCAGGCGGTCCTCGTTGGCGTAGACGGCGGGGCGGACGGTGAAGGCGACGATCAGCGGGACGGCGAGGATCATCGAGGCGAGTGCCAGCCAGGGGGTGCGGTCCTCGCCCTGGACCAGGGCGTCGATGCCGAGCCAGAGGACGATGGCGAGCAGCAGGGCGCCTCCGGCGATGCCTGCGGGTGAGCGGTAGATGCGGTCCTTGGTCGTCATGCGGGCGATTGTGCCTCAGTTGTTCGCCTTCTCGCCGTGGGGGGCCGCCGAGTGCGCGGGTGCAGGTTCGTCCGTGGTTGCTCGCGCAGTTCCCCGCGCCCCTGGGTGGGTGCGGATCCCCTGCGTTCCGAGGAACCGTTCTTTCGGGGTGTACAGCCGCTACGCGCGTAGATATGCTCGGCTGGTGACCATGCCCACCACTGCATCTCCCGCACACCCGCTTACGGATGTCGCCGCGTCCGACAGCACGCTGCGTGGCTTCCTCCACGGGCTGCCCGGCGTCGACGCGGTCGGCCTGGAGGCGCGCGCCGCCTCTCTCGGCACCCGTTCCATCAAGACGACCGCCAAGGCGTACGCCATCGACCTCGCCATCTCGATGGTCGACCTGACGACGCTGGAAGGCGCGGACACCCCGGGCAAGGTCCGGGCGCTCGGCGCCAAGGCGGTCCGCCCCGACCCGACCGACCGTACGGCCCCCGCGACCGCGGCCGTCTGTGTCTATCCCGACATGGTGGCCGCCGCGAAGGAGGCCGTCGCCGGCTCCTCCGTGAAGGTCGCCTCGGTCGCCACCGCCTTCCCGGCGGGCCGCGCCGCCCTGCCGGTGAAGCTCGCCGACGTGCGCGACGCCGTCGCCGCGGGCGCGGACGAGATCGACATGGTCATCGACCGCGGGGCGTTCCTCGCGGGCCACTACATGAAGGTGTACGACGAGATCACCGCCGTGAAGGAGGCCTGCGGGACCAGCGCCCGTCTGAAGGTCATCTTCGAGACCGGCGAGCTCTCGACGTACGACAACATCCGCCGCGCGAGCTGGCTCGGCATGCTGGCCGGGGCCGACTTCATCAAGACGTCGACCGGCAAGGTGGCGGTGAACGCGACCCCCGCGAACACCCTCCTCATGCTGGAGGCCGTCCGCGACTTCCGCGCCCGGACCGGCGTCCAGATCGGTGTGAAGCCGGCCGGCGGCATCCGCACCACCAAGGACGCCATCAAGTTCCTGGTTCTGGTCAACGAGACCGTCGGCGAGGACTGGCTGGACAACCACTGGTTCCGCTTCGGCGCCTCCTCGCTCCTGAACGACCTGCTGATGCAGCGTCAGAAGCTGGCCACCGGCCGTTACTCCGGCCCCGACTACGTGACGGTGGACTGATCCACATGGCATCTGCATTCGAGTACGCACCGGCACCCGAGTCCCGCTCGGTCGTCGACATCGCGCCCTCCTACGGGCTGTTCATCGACGGCGAGTTCGTGGAGGCGGCGGACGGCAAGGTCTTCAAGACCGTCTCCCCCGCCACCGAGGAGGTCCTCTCCGAGATCGCCCAGGCGGGCGAGGCGGACGTCGACCGTGCGGTGAGGGCCGCCCGCAAGGCCTTCGAGAAGTGGTCGGCGCTGCCCGGCGCCGAGCGCGCCAAGTACCTGTTCCGCATCGCCCGGATCATCCAGGAGCGCAGCCGCGAACTGGCCGTCCTGGAGACCCTGGACAACGGCAAGCCCATCAAGGAGACCCGCGACGCCGACCTCCCCCTGGTCGCCGCGCACTTCTTCTACTACGCGGGCTGGGCCGACAAGCTCGACCACGCGGGCTTCGGTGCCAATCCGCGTCCGCTGGGTGTCGCCGGTCAGGTCATCCCGTGGAACTTCCCGCTGCTGATGCTGGCGTGGAAGATCGCCCCGGCACTCGCGACCGGCAACACGGTCGTACTGAAGCCGGCGGAGACCACCCCCCTGTCGGCCCTGTTCTTCGCGGACATCTGCCGCCAGGCCGGTCTGCCCAAGGGTGTCGTCAACATCCTTCCGGGTTACGGCGACACGGGCGCGGCCCTCGTCGAGCACCCCGATGTGAACAAGGTGGCCTTCACCGGTTCGACCGCGGTCGGCAAGGCGATCGCGCGCCAGGTGGCGGGCACGAACAAGAAGGTCACCCTCGAACTGGGCGGCAAGGGCGCCAACATCGTCTTCGACGACGCCCCGATCGACCAGGCCGTCGAGGGCATCGTCACCGGCATCTTCTTCAACCAGGGCCAGGTCTGCTGCGCGGGCTCCCGGCTGCTGGTCCAGGAGTCGATCCAGGACGAGCTGCTGGACTTGCTGAAGCGCAGGCTCTCCACCCTCCGGCTCGGCGACCCGCTGGACAAGAACACGGACATCGGCGCGATCAACTCCGCGGAGCAGCTGTCCCGGATCACCTCGCTCGTCGAGGCGGGCGAGGCGGAGGGCGCCGAGCGCTGGTCCCCGGCCTGTGAACTCCCGTCCTCCGGCTACTGGTTCGCCCCGACGCTCTTCACGAACGTCACCCAGGCGCACACCATCGCCCGCGACGAGATCTTCGGCCCGGTCCTTTCGGTCCTGAGCTTCCGTACGCCGGACGAGGCCGTCGCCAAGGCCAACAACAGCCAGTACGGCCTGTCGGCGGGCATCTGGACGGAGAAGGGTTCGCGGATCCTCGCCGTCGCGGGCAAGCTGCGCGCGGGCGTGATCTGGTCCAACACGTTCAACAAGTTCGACCCGACCTCGCCGTTCGGCGGTTACAAGGAGTCGGGCTTCGGCCGCGAGGGCGGTCGCCACGGCCTGGAGGCGTACCTCGATGTCTGAGAAGAACGAGAAGACGGACCGTTTTGATCGGCTGTCGGTCTTCAAGACCTACAAGCTGTACGTCGGCGGGAAGTTCCCGCGTTCCGAGAGCGGCCGGGTGTACGAGGTGAGCGACGCGAAGGGCAACTGGCTGGCGAACGCGCCGCTTTCGTCCCGTAAGGACGCCCGTGACGCGGTGGTCGCCGCGCGCAAGGCGTTCGGCGGATGGTCGGGCGCGACGGCCTACAACCGGGGTCAGATCCTCTACCGCGTCGCGGAGATGCTGGAGGGCCGCCGCGAGCAGTTCGTGCGCGAAGTGGCCGACGCCGAGGGGCTGTCGAAGTCGAAGGCGGCCGCTGCCGTCGACGCGACGATCGACCGCTGGGTCTGGTACGCGGGCTGGACCGACAAGATCGCCCAGGTGGTCGGTGGCGGCAACCCGGTGGCGGGTCCGTTCTTCAACCTCTCCACCCCGGAGCCGACCGGCGTGGTCACGGTCCTGGCCCCGCAGGAGTCGTCCTTCCTGGGCCTGGTCTCGGTCGTCGCCCCGGTGATCGCGACCGGCAACACGGCGATCGTGATCGCGTCCGAGAAGGCCCCGCTGCCCGCCCTGTCCCTGGGCGAGGTGCTGGCCACCTCCGACCTGCCCGGCGGCGTCGTCAACGTCCTGTCCGGCCGTACGGCGGAGATCGCGGCGCCGCTGGCCGCGCACCAGGACGTCAACGCGATCGATCTGGCGGGCGCCGATGACGTACTGGCGAAGGAGCTGGAGATCGCGGCCGCGGACAACCTGAAGCGGGTTCTTCGTCCACAGGCTGTGGATTATTCGGTGACTCCGGGGATCGACCGGATGACGGCGTTCCTGGAGACGAAGACCGTCTGGCACCCGACGGGTTCGCTGGGCGCGTCCGGCTCGTCCTACTGACGGCCACCACAGACCGGAGAGCCGCGCCTTCCCACCGTCCTGGGAAGACG
This sequence comes from Streptomyces sp. NBC_00019, assembly GCF_045041015.1. NCBI lineage: Bacteria > Bacillati > Actinomycetota > Actinomycetes > Kitasatosporales > Streptomycetaceae > Streptomyces > Streptomyces sp. NBC_00019. The sequence goes on along the minus strand of NZ_CP108302.1, from coordinate 6,598,050 downwards.
CGGCTCTCTGCGTACCGTCAGCCGTTGTTGAGGAGCCCCACGGCCTGGCCGACCACCGGGATGCTGCCGATGGACTGGGCCTGCGCCACCGGGCCGGTCAGCGCCTGGGTGGCCAGGGGCTGGAAGTCGGCGAGCTGGGTGCCGAGGCCGTTGTCGAGGGGGTCGACGCCGGTGCCGGCGAGGGGGTTGGGCTTGAGGCCGCTGACCGGGCCGGTGACATAGCCGACCGTGCTGGTCAGGCCCTGGAGGCCGGCCTGCGGGTCGATGTCGCCCAGCGAGGTGGGGCGGGTGCGTATCACGTCGACGACCGGGTCGGTGTCCGCGGAGGCCGTCGCCGCTCCTGCGCCCAGGGCCACGCCCGCGGTCGCGAGGGCGGCCAGCGCGCGCTGGGCGGTGGGGGTGGAGGAGGACGCGTGTCGGGCCATTGCTGCTGCCGCCTTCGTCTTGCTCAAGGTAATCAGGTCGACACGAAGGGTAGTTGAGGTTCGGCGCGCACTCCACCGCCGACCCGCAGACTTCAAAGGCATCCCCATAGGCGTGAAAAGTAGCAGTCATTTAATGCGGGAATCCGATATGCGGCATTCGAACTATCGACTGAATAAGGCCGCTTGACGTACCCTCAAGATCACTTCAAAGCGGGGGCAACACCCCTGCCGCGGTGCGTGAGTCAGATGACCAGCCTTTCGATCAAGGATGGAATTTGAGACCCGGGGGGGCCATGTCCATACACATAGCCGATGTCCAGCAGCACACGCGCGCCACCGAAACCTATTCGGGTCTCGATGATTTCGAACTGGTGCACCCGGTACACACCGACGCCGTCTGCGGAGTTCTTCGCAGCGCGTTCGCCGAAGCACCGCACACCCGGGGCTTCACACAGCTGACCGGACGCTTCGCCGTCGAGACGATGCATCACCCGCTCTCCGATTTCTCGCGCCTGATCCGCACCGAGATCCTCACCCGCGGACACAGCCTGCGACTGCTGGCGGACCGCGGCGTCATGACCGACCCCCGCTCCCGCGTGCTGCCGGGCGGCGCCAGGGCACGGCAGGTGCAACTGCGCGTCACCGACGCCCCGTTGCCCGACCTGGCCCTGCTGGGTACCGAGCTCGGCCTGGTGCGCACCATGGCGCCGGACGGCCGGCTGCAGATCCTGCTCGCCCGCCGGGAGGCCACGGCCGCCCTGCTCCAGTTCCAGCAGGTGCTGTGGGGCCACGCCGAGGGCCTGACCTCGCCGCGCGACGTCCGTGAGCTGCACCTGGACGAGATCCAGCGCCAGGTGTTGCAGATGCTCGGCTCCGGCATGAAGGACGACACGGCGGCCCGGCAGATGAACGTGTCCGTGCGCACCTACCGTCGTCATGTGGCCGCCATCCTCAAGTCCCTTGACGTCAGCACCCGTTTCGAGGCGGGGATCAGGGCCGCGGAGTACGGCCTGGTGTCCGCGACCTGACAGCGCACCCGGGTCCGCACCAGGGCCCGGGGTGGCAGGTTGCTGCCGACTTTGGCGCCCGGAACCTGTTGCTGCCGCGGCGCGCGGACTTCTAGGTTGATGCAGGAAACCAGCACCCCCACCAGGTAATTGACCCCCGTTCCTCCGTGCCCACGCACGGCACCACGGGCAGAAACGGATGACGGAATGTCCATTGCTTCGGTCACCCTTGCCGAGGTCGAGGCCGCCGTACTCGCCGTGACGGCAGAGGCCCTGAATGTCCCCGAAGTACATCTCGACGACAATCTTCTGGAACTGGGCGTCGACTCCCTGGTCGCCACCCGGATAGTGGCGGCACTGCGCACCCGCTTCGGCGCGGACATCCCGTTGCTCAACATCTTCGAATACCCGGAATTGCGCGAATTCGCCATATCGGTCCTGGACACGATCCAGGACGCACCCCAGGAATGATGCATGGGCATACCGGGCGAGTTCCCCTACGACGCAGGACTGCACCCGGGCGGATACACGACCCGGCTGTGGACCATGCGACAGCTCGCGGGCCTCTACAGCGCCGAGAGCACCAACAGCCGTTTCCGATACCTGCTGGAGATGGGTGAGACGGGCCTGTCGCTCGCCTTCGACCTGCCGACCCAGCTCGGCCTGGACCCCGACGCCCCCGCCGCCGACGGCGAGGTGGGACGCACCGGGGTCTCCGTCGCCACGGTGGACGACCTGAAGACCGTGTTCAAGGAGATCCCGCTCGACCGGGTCTCGGTCTCGTTCACCATCAACGCCACCGCCCCGATGCTGCTCGCGATGTGGATCGTGGCCGCCGAGGAGTCGGACGTGGACCCCGCCGCCCTGCGCGGCACCCTCCAGAACGAGATGCTCAAGGAGTTCCTCGCCCGCAAGGCGTACGTGTACGACCTCGACACCAGCGTGCGCTACGCCCTCGACGTCGTCGAGTACTGCATGGAGCACCTCCCCGGCGTCAACCCCATCTCGGTCTCCGGCGGGCATGCCCGGGAGGCCGGGGCGGACGCCGCGCTGGAGGTCGCCTGTGCGCTGGCGAGCGTGGACGCCTATCTCGCCGGGATGGTCGAGCGCGGGCACTCCGCGGAGCGGGTCGCGTCCCGGTTCAGCTTCATCTTCGGCACCGACATGGAGGTGCTGAAGGAGGCCGCCAAGCTGCGGGTCGCCCGCCGCCGGTACGCGGAGCGGATGCGGGACCGCTGGGGCGTGACCTCACCGCGGGCGATGCGGCTGCGCGCACAGGTCAACACCTTCGGCTCGGCCCTCGCCTACCAGGAACCGCTCAACAACATCGTCCGGGCCACCCTGCAGGCGGTCGCCGCCGTCCTCGGCGGCACCCAGTCGCTGCATGTGTGCAGCTTCGACGAGGCCGTGCAGACACCCGGCCCGCTCGGCGCCCGGATCGCCCTGCGCACCCAGCAGATCATCGCCCACGAGACGGACCTGGCCCGCTACGCCGACCCGCTCGGCGGCTCCCATGTGATCGAGGGCCTCGTCGACGAGCTGGGCAAGGAGGTCGACGACTGGCTGGAGCGCATCGAGGCGCGCGGCGGTGTGGCGGCCTGTATCCGCAGCGGCTGGCTGGAGGGCCAGATCGAGGAGCTCGCCTACCGCGACCCCGGGCCCACCGTGGGGGTGCTGGAGACCTCGCCCTCGGAGTCCGAGCGCCAACTGCTCCAGACCGAGGCCCACACCACGACCGGTGGCCGCCGTGACATCGAACGCCCGGACTGCGAAACCGAGTTGACCAGACTGCGGGACGACGCCCGGGCCGGCCGCAACGTCCTGCCGGCCCTGATCGAGGCGGTCCGGCGGCGGGCCACCATCGGGCAGCTCTGTACCGCCATGCGACCGGCCGACGACCCCTCGGCACCGTCCCTTTCCTGACACTCCCCCACCCCAGCGGAGTTGCACTGATGTCTCAACTGATCGAGGCGGTCCGGCACGGCGCGGACCCGGACGAAATACTGGCCTGCCCCGTACCGGAGTCCTATCGCGCGGTCTTCCTGCGCCGCGAGGACGAGGACCTGTTCAAGGGGATCGACAGCCGCGACAAGGACGTACGGCGCACCCTGCACCTCGGCGAGGTGCCCATGCCGGAGCTGGCGCCGGACGAGGTGCTGGTCGCGGTGATGGCGTCCGCCGTCAACTACAACACCGTCTGGTCCGCGCTGTACGAGCCGATGTCGACCTTCGGGTTCCTGGGCCGGTTCGCCCGCGAGGGCCGCTGGGAGGCGCGGCACGACCGCGACTACCAGGTCGTCGGGTCCGACGCGGCCGGTGTGGTGGTCCGGGTGGGCAGTGCCGTACGGCACTGGTCCCCGGGTGACCGGGTGGTGGTGAACCCGCCGTACATCGACGAGCAGGATCCCGTCGCCCAGCGGGACGGGATGTTGACCACGGGCATGCTCGCCTGGGGGTTCGAGACCAACTTCGGCGCGTTCGGCGACTTCGCCGTGGCCCGCGCCTCGCAGCTCGTGCCGATGCCGCCGCATCTGTCGTGGGAGGAGGCCGCCTGCAACACGCTGTGCCTCGGCACCTCCTACCGGATGCTGATCGGTGACCACGGCGCCCGGATCAGGGCCGGGGACATCGTGCTGGTCTGGGGTGCGGCGGGCGGGCTCGGCAGCTACGCCGTGCAGCTGGTGCGGCAGGCCGGCGGGATCGCCGTCGGGGTCGTCGGCTCGCGGGACAAGGCCGACCTGGTGGACCGGCTGGGCTGCCATGTCGTCGTCGACCGCAACGACGTGGGGCTCGGCGACGACGAGGACGACGCCTCCGCGTGGCGGGCGCTGGGTTCGGTCATCCGCAAGGAGCTCGGCGAGGACCCGCACGTCGCCTTCGAGCACGTCGGCAGGTCCACCTTCGAGACCTCGGTGAACGTGGTGCGGCGCGGTGGTGTGGTGGTGACCTGCGGGTCCAGCAGCGGGTACCGGCACGTCTACGACAACCGCTATCTGTGGATGAAGCTCAAGCGGGTCATCGGCAGCCACGGCGCCAACATCGACGAGGCGTGGGAGGCGAACCGGCTGCTGCGCCTCGGCATGGTCGTGCCCGCTCTCTCCCGCGTCTTCCGACTGACCCAGGCCGCGGAGGCCACCCGCTCGGTACAGCTCAACGCCCACGAGGGCAAGGTGGGCCTGCTGAACCTGGCGACCGCGGAGGGCCAGGGCGTACAGGACCCGGGCCTGCGGGAGCGCATCGGCGAGCCCCGACTGCGCCTCTTCCGCGACCACGCCGGCCAGGTGTCCCGACCGTGACCACCCCGCACGCCGACAGCGCCCCCGAGACCTTCCGCCACCGGCCGACCGGGACACCGGGACCGCTCACCGTCACCGCCCCGGACGAGAACCGGCCGCGGCCCTTCCACGACCACACCGAGCAGGTGGAGCGCACATGACCACCCCGTACCTCAGCATCCCCGAGGCCTTTTGTCGTCAGGTCGCGCGGGCGCCGGAGGCGGTTGCCGTCGGCGGTGTGGGTGAGGCGCTGACCTACGGTGAGCTGGACCGTCGCTCGGACGCGTGGGCGGACGCGCTCGTCGCGTGCGGGGTGGTGCCCGGTGACCGGGTGCTGGTGTGCCTGGAGCGGTCGGTGTCGCTGGTCGTCGGCCTGCTCGCGATCCTCAAGGCTTCGGCGGCGTATCTCCCAGTGGACCTCGGGGAGGCGCCGGCCCGGCTGGCGGGCATCGTCGCGGACGCGGAGGTACGGCTGGCGCTGTGCGACGAGGTGGGTGCCGGGGTGCTGGCGGCGCACGAGGTGCCGGTGCTGCTGGTCGGCCGGTCCGGCGAGACGCCGACGGATACGGCGGCACGGACGCCCCTCGACGTACCCGTGTCCCCGCCGGCCCTCGGCGTCTCCGTACCCCTTGCCGGGCACCGCGCGGACGCCGACGCTCCCGCCCAGCGAACCGCGCCCGAAGACGTCGCCTGCGTCATGTACACCTCCGGCTCCACCGGCCGCCCGAAGGGCGTGCTCGTGCCGCACCGGGCCGTGCTGAACCTCGTTCACGAGCCGAACTACGTCACCCTGGACGGCCACGACCGGCTCCTCCAGCTCGCCCCGGTCGCCTTCGACGCGGCGACCTTCGAGATCTGGGGCGCCCTGCTGAACGGCGCCCGGCTGGAGATGGCGCCGGCCGGGCCGCTCGGTGCGGACGGCCTGGGCGGGCTGCTGCGGGAGCGGGGCATCACGGTTCTGTGGCTGACCGCGGCGCTGTTCCACCGTCAGATCGACTTCGACGCCGGGTCGTTGAGCTCGCTGCGCGTCCTGCTGGCGGGTGGTGACGTGCTGTCCGTCGAACACGTCCGGCGACTTCGCGCGGCCGCCCCTGACGTGCGGATCGTCAACGGCTACGGCCCGACCGAGGCCACCACCTTCTCGCTGTGCCACCGGATCGCGCCGGACGAGGAGTTCCCCCGCTCGGTCCCGATCGGCGTCCCCGTCCAGGGCACCGAGGCCCAACTGCGGGACGACTCCGGGGCAGTCGTGCCCGAGGGCGCCGAGGGCGAACTGTGGATCGCGGGGGCAGGCGTGGGCCCCGGCTACTGGCGCCGCCCCGACCTGACCGCCGAGCGGTTCGTCACCGACGCCGACGGCCGCACCTGGTACCGCACCGGCGACCTGGCCCGCCAACGGGCCGACGGCGTCCACGAGTTCCTCGGCCGGATCGACGGCCAGGTCAAGCTGCTCGGCCACCGCGTGGAACCCGGCGAGATCGAGAACCTGCTCGCGGAGTGCCCGCCCATCGGCCAGGCCGCGGTGGGCGTACGCACCAATCTCGTGGGCGATCCGAAGCTGGTCGCCTGGGTCACCCTCACCGGCCCGCTGGACCGCCGCGCACTGCGCGCCCGACTCCGGCGCGAGCTGCCCGAGTACATGGTGCCGACGCTCTTCGCGGCCGTCGACGCGCTGCCCGTGACCGCCAACGGCAAGGTCGACCGGAACGCCCTGCCGACCCCCGACTGGCGACGTAAGGAGAACTATGTCTGAGGTGCGCGACCGGCTCACGGACACCGTCACCGCGGTCTGGACCGAGGTGCTCGGCATCGACGGGATCGGGCCCGACGACGACTTCTTCGACCTGGGCGGCGACTCCCTGGTGGCCACCCGGCTCACCGCCCTGCTGGAACAGCGGCTCGGTGTCGCGATCGACGTACTGACGGTGTTCGACCACCCCACGATCGGGGAGCTCGTCACGGAACTGGAGAAGGCACATGGCGACCGGCTCTGAGACCGCCGGGAGCGGAGCGCCGGCGCCCGCTCCGAACAGGCGGAACGTACGGCTGTGGCTGGCCGGGACATCCGTCTCGCTGTTCGGCGATGCCGCGCTGTGGATCGCGCTCGGCATCTGGATGAAGGACCTGACGGATTCCAACGGCGCGGCCGGACTGGCCTTCGCCGCCTATGTGCTGCCCCGCCTCGGCGCCCCGTTCCTCGGACTGGTCGTGGACCGCTACCGGCGCCGGCCACTGATCGCGCTGATCAACTTCGCGCTGGCCGGCTGGGTGTGCCTGGCCTTCCTGGTCCACGACAAGGACCAGGCGTGGCTGCTGTACCTGGTGCTGTTCGGCATCGGCCTGGGCGTCGGCATGCACAACGCGGCGGGCAGCGCACTGCTCACCCGCCTGGTGCCGGCCGAGGAACTGGGCCCCACCAACGCGCTGATGCGCACGCTCCAGGAGGGCGGCATGCTCGTCGCGCCCGCCGTCGGCGCGGCGCTGTACACCTGGGTCGGGCCGCGTGCCGTGGCCGGTCTGGAAGTGGTGACGTTCCTGGCGTGCGCCCTGTGCGTGCTGGCGGTGAAGGTCGACGAGCCCGAGCCGCAGCGGCCCGACGGCAAGCTCGCCCAGGAACTCCTGGCCGGCGTACGGCATCTGGGACGCACCCCGCAGCTGCGCGCGGTCTCCGTGGCCATGGGGCTCGGCCTGCTGGGCTTCGGCTTCATCGAGACGCTGATCTACGCCGTCGCCGACGAGGGTCTGCATCGCAGCGCGTCGTTCGTCGGGGTGCTCACCGTCGTCAAGGGCGTCGGCTCGGTGCTGGGCGGCCTCGCCGGGGTGCGGGTGCTCAAGCGGATGGGGCCGGGCCGGGAGGCGATGCTGACCGTGTTCGGGCTCGGCACGATGGGCCTGGGCTGCGCCCTGCTCGTCCTGCCCGGCGTGGTGGCGGCGCTGGCGGGTGTCTTCGTGATCGGCCTGGGCATCCCCGGCGCGGTCGTCGGCCTGTACACCTCCGTGCAGCGCAACTCCCCCGACCGGCTCCAGGGCCGGGTCGCCTCGGCGGCGAGCATGCTCGCGACCGCGCCCCAGGTGCTGGCCGTGTTCACCAGCGCCGCGCTGGTGGCGAGCGTCGACTTCCGGGTGCTGCTGGGCGTGATGACCGTCCTGGTCCTGGGCGGCTCCGGCTACCTCGCCCTGCGGATGCGCGGCTTCCCCGCCGCGCCGCGGCCCACCCCCGCGCAGCCGCACTCCGCGCCCGCCGCCGCGGAGTGACGTACCGCCGCGCCCGCACCTTCCGAAGGAGAACCCCATGACCGGCGCCCCCGTGGTGCTGCCTCTGACACCCCAGCAGCGAGGCGTGTACTTCCTGCACTGTCTGGCTCCGGACAGCGCGGTGTACAACGTGCCGATCGTGCTGCGGGTGCGCGGCGGTCTGGACCGTGAGCGGCTCCAGCGAGCGGTGGACGTGCTGGTGACCCGGCATCAGGCGCTGCGGCTGACGGTGCGGGAGAGCGACGGGCAGGTGCTCCAGCTGATCCACCCCGCGGACGCGGCGCCCCGGGTCGAGGTGAACTGGACCTCGCTGCCGGGCGCGGACCTGACCCGGGCGGCCGCGGAGGTGGTGCGGTATGCGGGCCGGCCCTTCGATGTGGTGCGCGGTCCCCTGATGCGGGTGGACGTGGTGGAGCTCGGTGGCGAGGAGCACGCGGTGTCGCTGTGCTTCCACCACCTGATCATCGACGAGATCGCGGCGACCGCGCTGGCCGGCGAACTGTACCGGCTCTACGAGGACCCCGCCGCCGTGCCCGGCACGGGCCCCGAGCACGAGTACGCCGAGTTCTGCGCCGGACTGCTGGCCGAGCCCGACCCGAAGGGCCTCGGCTTCTGGCGGGAGCGGCTGGCCGGGCTGCCGGTACTGCCGCTGCCCGAGGAGCATGTCCCCGAGGACCACGGCCTGTTCACCGGTGACCGGGTCGGCTTCACCGTGCCCGAGGCCGTCTCGGCGCGCGTCGCCGAGGTGAGCCGCGCCCACCGGGTCTCGGAGTTCATGGTGTTCCACGCCGCGCTGCTGGTGCTGCTGCACCGGTGGACCGGCGCCGAGGACATCGCCGTGGGCACGCCGATGAGCGGCCGGGTCGACGAGCGGTTCGCCCAGACCGTGGGCTTCTTCCAGAACACGGTCGTGCTGCGCGGCACGGTCGACCCCGGGCAGACCTTCGCGGCGCTGCTCAAGGCGTCCCGGCGGACCGTGCTGGAGGGTCTGCAACGCCAGCACGTGCCCTTCGAGACGGTCGTGGACGCGGTCCGGCCGTCCCGGGAGTCCACCCGCAACCCGCTGTTCCAGGTGGCGCTGGTCTTCAACCGGCGCAAGGTCGAGCAGGACTGGAGCCTGCCGGGCCTGACCGTGGAGCCGCTGCCGTTCCCGTGGCCGACCTCGCACTTCGATCTGGCGCTGACCCTGCTGCACGAGTACGGGGTGCTCAAGGGCGACTTCGCCTACAGCGCGCAGCGGTTCTCCCGGGCCACGGCCGAACGGCTGACCGCGGTGTTCCTGCGGCTGCTCGGCGGGCTGCTGGCGGACCCGGACGCGCCGGTCGGCGACATCGACCTGATGGACGCCGAGGAGCGGGCGCGGGTGCGGGAGCTGAGCACCGCGAGCGGCCGGCAGGTGCTGGACGGACGGGGGCGGCCGCTGCCGCTCGGCTTCCACGGCGCCGTGCACACCGCGGACCCGGCGGACGGGCGTCCGGTGCCGACCGGGGAGCGCGGCCGGTTCGCCGCGGACGGACGGTTCGAGCTGTGGCGCGACCCCGTCGAGGCGGCCCTGGAGGCTCATCCGGGTGTGCTGGCCGCCGCCGTGGTGCGGCTGCCCGCCGCCGAGGACGGGAGCGGTGAGCAGCTCGTCGCCTGTGCCGTGCCGCGCCCGGGCGTCGAACCGCCCGCGGCGCGCGAGCTGTCGGCCCATCTGCAGGCCCGGGTGCCGGCGCATCTGCTGCCGCAGCGGGTCGTCGTACGGGACGAGGTCCCCACCGGGGCGGACGGCCGCCCCGATCCGGCCGCGCTGGCCGCCGTGCCCGAACCGGCCGAGGGGACGCCGGAGGAGACCGCCGACGACGCTCCGCGCGATGCCGTCGAACGACGGCTGGTGGAGCTCTTCGAGGAGCTCCTCGGCGTGCCGGGACTCGGTCGCTACGACAACTTCTTCGACTACGGCGGCCAGTCGCTGCTGGCGGTCCGGCTGGTGGCACGGGTCGCCGAGGAGCTGGGCCGCCCGCTCGGCGTCGGCGTGTTCATGAACAACCCGACCGTGGCCGCCCTGGCCCGGGCCCTCGCCGAGGACGGGGACGGCACCGCCGACCCCGCCGGTCTGGTGCGTCTGCGCACTCCCGCGGGCGACCCGGCGGACGTGGCGGTGGCCCTGATCCACCCGGTCGGCGGCACCCTCATGTGCTACGCGCCCCTGGTCGGTCTCCTGCCCGAGCACACCGAGGTGGTCGGCCTGGAGCGGGTCGCGGGCGCCCACCCCGACGACACCGCCTACGCGGACCTCGTCGACCGGTACGCCACCACCCTGGCCGACGCCCTGCCCGGCCGCCGGATCGCCCTGCTGGGCTGGTCGCTCGGCGGTGTCCTGGCCCACTCTGTCGCCGACCGGCTCACCGAACTCGGCCACGACGTCGTCCTGGTGGCCCTCCTGGACTCCCTCGCCCAGCGCACCGCCGAGGACGCCGAGCGCATGTCCGCCACCTCCGCGGAACTGCTCGCGCTCGCCGGTTCGGTGCTCCGGGACGGCACCGGTGTCCTCGGGACCACCGCCGGGCAACGGCTGCTCATGCGGCGCTTCGGCGTCGACCTGGACCTCCTGCGCGACACACCCGCGGACCAGGCCGCCCGCATGCTGGAGGACTGGTCCCGGCTGCTCGGCCTGGTGGCCGAGTGCGCCCCGGCGAAGACCACCGCACCCCTCCAGCTCTTCCTGTGCGCGGACAACCCGGCCGGCTACCCGGAGGCGCTGGCCGCGAGCTGGGAGGGGCTCGGCGGAGCGCTGGAGCTGTGCCGGGTGCCCGGGACGCACATCGAGGTGCTCGCGTCCCCCGCGGTGGAGCAGGTCGCGGCGGCGTTCACCGAGCGAACAGGACGGTCATGACGGAGCCCCGCGTCGCCGCCGACTGGTACGAGAACGCCGGGGTGCGCGGCGGCCCGCGCCGGATGCTCCAGGAGGATCGCGAGGCCGGACTGAAGGTGTTCCCCGAGCATCTGGTCCCGCATCTGCACCACGAGGGACTGGCCGGCCTGGGGGCGGACACCCGGCAGGCGCTGCTCACCCAGCACTTCTACCAGTACATGCTGTTCACCTCGCACCTGGAGACCAAGGTGGTCAACCGGGGGGCGGCGATGGTGGCGCACGGCGAGACCGACGTCGACCTCGGGCCCGGTGCCCGGCTGGACGCGTTCAAGATCTACAGCGACGAGGCCTACCACGCCCTGTTCAGCCTGGACGTGGTGCAACAGGTGGAGAAGACCACGGCGGTGCCGGTACTGCCGTACGACTTCGCACCGCGCATGGCCCGCCTGGACCGTACGGGCCACGAATTCCTGCCGGACCAGGGCTCGTTGGCCCACATCCTCCAGGTCGTCGCCTTCGAGACCGTGGTGACACGGATGCTGGCGCGGATCCCCCGCGACGAGACGGTGTTCCGGGTGGTGCGCGAGGTCGTGGGCGACCACGTCCGCGACGAGGTGCACCACCACGCCTACTTCACCCGCTACTTCAAGGAACTGTGGGCGAGCCTGTCCCCGGCGACGCGCGTCAAGGTGGCGTGCGCGATGCCGCACTTCGTCAACGACTGTCTGCGCCCGGACCTCGACCCGGTGCGGTCGGCCCTGCACACGGCCGGCGTGAGCGCCGACCTGGCCGAGGAGGTGCTGCGCGACTGCTATCGCGAGGAGATCCTCGCGGCCGGCGTACGGGACGCGGGCCGGCACACGCTGGGGCTGTGCGAGTCGGTGGGCGCGTTCGACATACCCGAGGCCCGCGAGCAGCTGCATCTGCTGGGGCTGACGGACTGACGGGTCCCGGGCGGCGGCGCGGGCCGCCCGGGGCTCATTTCCTCGCGTACGTCATGGCCGGTACGTCACTTCTCCAGCGCCGCCGCGAGCGCGACGCCGTCGACCCGCCCGGACGCCAGCCGGGGCAGCCGGTCGAGGACGTGCACGATGGGCGGGGGCCAGCCCGCGGGCCAGGCGCGGCGCACGGCACGGCGCCACACACGGGGGTCGGGGTCGGTGCCCGCGGTCGGCACCACGGCGGCCCGGACCCGCAGCGCCCCGCCGTCGCCGGTCACGACCGCGGCCTCCTGGACACCGGGCAGCGCGGCGAGCACCGTCTCGGCCTCGGCACGGTCCAGGGTGCGCCCGACCCACTGCCGCACCTGGTCCGCGGTGCCCAGCAGCCGGACCCGGCCGTCCGCGTCGATCCAGGCACGGAACCCGCCGGGACGCGGGTCGTCGCCGACGCCCAGCAGCCCCGCGATCCCCCGGGGCAGGGTGCGCCCCTCGGGGTCGGTCACCCGCAGCGGGCGGCCGGGCGCCGGGTCGGTGAGCCGGATGCCGTACGGGTCCTGCGCCCGCCAGTCGCACACGCCGAGCCGCCCGAGGGCGGGGTCGACGACGTCCAGCAGGACGCGCCCGCCCGCACTTCGGTACGCGGCGACCGCGGGCGTCGGCAGGAACTGCTCGACGGGACAGTGCACGACCGGGGTGACCGCCGGGCCGGTCGCCGCCGCGGCGGCGAGTTCGGGGAACGACCCGCGCGCGGTGGGCGGCAGGGTGTCGGTGTCGCCGTCCGGTACGGGGTCCTCGGCGGGACGTACGTGGGACTCGGCGAAGGTGTGCAGCGGGGCGTCGGGCCGCTCCGTGAGGGCGCCGAGCAGACGGGTGAAGTCGGCCGTGAGGCGCCGCGCGCCGGCCTGGTCGAGGGCGGCCGGGGTGAAGTCGAGCCGTCCGTAGGCGGCGTCGCCCTCGCGGCGCAGTTGCAGGATGAGGTCGAAGGACCGCGTCGAGTTGGGCGCGAAGAAGTCCCAGTCGAACTCCAGCCCCGCCACCTCGCCCAGATCGCGCGCGACCGACGGATAGGACACGCCGATCCGGTCGAAGGCGCCCTGGCTGACGTCCACGCCGTGCCGTCGGCGCAGTTCGCGCAGGACCCAGCTGAACGGGACCCGGCGATGGCGGTGGACGAGGCCGAGCGCCTCCCCGGCGGCCGCCAGCAGGTCCCGGAACGTCGTCTCGGGTGTCACCTCCATCAGACACGGCACGACGTTGATCTGGAGGCCGATGTGGTCCCGGGTCTCGGGCACGCTGGTGTCCACCGGGATGCCCAGGACGAAACGGCGGTTGCCGTACCCGTGCAGGACCGCTGCGGCGCAGGCCACCAGGCCGGTGAAGAAGCTGACGCCCGTCCGCCGGGTGAGCTCGCGCAGCCGGGCGCAGTGCTCGGCGGGCAGGTCGAAACGGGGCGTCGGCCGTACCGCGGCGTCCTCGGCGGTGCCGGCGGAGCGGGGCAGGACCAGACCGGGCAGGTCGAGCAGACCGGCGGTCAGCCAGTACTGGACGACGTCGTCCAGCTCCTCGTCGATCGCCGGGTGTTCGGGCAGGGCGTGGTTCTCGCGCGAGGGGCGGGGGCCGGTGGCGAGGGCGCGCAGGAACTGGCGGGCGAAGACGAACTTGGAACGCCCGTCGAAGGCGATGTGGTGGACGCCGACGACCAGGGTGTGCCGGTCGGGTCCGTGCGTCAGCAGGGAGAAGGTGATCGGCGAGCGGGTGGTCAGATCCCAGGGGCCGACCCGGTGCGCCCGGTACCAGTCGCGGGCCGCGGCAAGCTCCTGCCCCGGTGCGGCCGCCACCCCCAACTCCTCGAACTGGAGCACCTCCGCCGCCGGACGGATCGCCATCCGCGCCTCGGCCCCCTCCGTGACCAGCCCTCTGAGCTGCGGATGATCCTCACACACGGCCAGACACGCCGCCCGCACCCGCTCCGCGGTCACCCCACCGCTGATGAGCACCGACAGAAACCCACCGTTGATGGACCCCGGATGCAACTGCTGCTCCAGCCACATCGCCTCCTGCGCGGGAGACAACCGCACGAGCACCGGCGCACCGACCGACCGCCCGTCCGTCACCTCCGTCACGTCACCCACGCGTTCCCCCCGCCCCCACCGCGTCCGGCAGTTCGCGGCGGGCGAGCTTCCCGTTGGCCGTCAGGGGGAGCTCCGGTACGAGGACGAAGCGGGCCGGGACCATGTAGTCGGGCAGGGCGGCCGCGCAGGCGGTGCGCAACGCACCGACATCGGGGGCCCGGTCCTCGCCCGCCGGGACGACGTAGGCCTGCAGCGCGGTCGTGCGGTCCGTGCCGAGGCCCACGACGGCGACCCGGCGCACTCCGGGGACCCGGCTCAGCACGGCCTCGACCTCGCCCGGCTCCACGCGGTACCCGCGGACCTTGAGCTGGTCGTCGATACGGCCGACGAAGTGCAGCAGGCCGTCCTCCAGGCGCACCAGATCGCCGGTGAGGTAGCCGCGCCGGGTGCCGCCGTCGACGTACGGCAGCTCCTGGAACCGTTCCTCGGTCAGCCGCTCGTCGCCGAGGTACCCCGTGGCCAGGCAGCGGCCGGTGACGACGAGTTCGGCCTCCTCGCCCGCGGCGAAGGGTCCGAGGACCCCGTCCCGCAGCCGCAGCAGCCCGGCGCCGGCCACGGAGCCGCCGAGCGGCGGATGCGCGGGCCAGGCGGCCGGGTCCGGCGGCAGCCGGTACTCGGTGACGACATGCGTCTCGCTGGGGCCGTACTGGTTGACCAGGGTCGCGTCCAGGCCCGCGAACAGCGCGCGCACCTCGTCGTTGACGACGAGCCGCTCGCCCGCGACGACGACCTCCCGCAGCGCGGGCAGCCGATGGCCGGTCACCGGCACCGCGACGGCCAGCGCGTGCAGGGAGGCCACCGGCAGGAAGGCGCGGGCGATGTCGTACCGCTCCAGTACGGCGGCGAGCAGGAACGGGTCGCGGCGGGTGATGTCGTCGACCACGACCAGCGGCGCGCCCGCGACCCAGGCGGCCACCAACTCCTGGAACCCGACGTCGAACCCGACGGACGCGGCATGCAGCGTGCGCGGCACCTCGCCCCGCTCCCACCCGTCCAGATGCCAGCCGGCCAGCCCCTCGAGAACCACCGGCGGAACCGCCACGCACTTGGGCGTCCCCGTGGAACCGGAGGTGGCGACGACGTAGGCGACAGGACCGCTCCGATCGACCGCGGGCCCCCCGCTCGCGCCCGAGCCCGGACCGGCTCCCTCGGGCGTCCCTTCCGCGGTCCGGCCCAGCGTCCCGGCCCCGAGCGTCGTCACATCCGGACCGAGCTCAAGGGGTGCCGGGGCGTCGGTCAGGGTCAGCCGGACGTCCGCCGCGTCGATGATCCGGGCCAGGCGGTCGGCCGGCAGCCCCGGGTCCAGAGCGACGACCGCCGCTCCCGCCCGCCAGATGCCGAGCACGGCCGCGCACCGCCACCAGCCGCGCCCCGCCAGCACCCCGACGTACGCGCCGGGCGCCACGCCCCGTTCGGCGAGCGCGGCCGCGATCCGGGCGGAGGCGGCGTCCAGCCGGGCGTACGTGTACTCGGTGTCCTCGTGCACCACCGCGACCCGGTCCGCGTACTTCTCGCACGCGGCGACCAGCAGCTCGGTGAGCGGCATCAGAGCTCGACCCGTACGCCGGACTCGAACCAGTGGTCCATCTGCACGGCCGCCTCGATGCTCATCCGGGTCACCCCTGCCCGCAGCCCGTAGGTGGGGTCGGTCAGCACGGACTCGACGCGCGCGGGGTCGAGCAGGTCGTTCACCCGGGCCCCGGGCCGCTCGGTGATCTCCTTCAGCTGGGCGCGCAGCGTGGTGCGGTAGGCGGGGTCCTGGACGGTCGGGTACGGCGACTTCTTCCGCTGGAGGACCGCCTCCGGCAGCAGGTCACGGACCGCGGCCCGCAGCAGGCTCTTCTCCCGCCCGTCGGCGACCTTCATCTCCCACGGCACGTTGTAGACGTACTCGGCGAGTTCGTGGTCGCAGAACGGCACCCGGCCCTCGATGGACGCGGCCATCCCGAGGCGGTCCTTGCGGTCGAGGATGACCCGCAGATAGCGGGTCATGTTGAGGTACGTGATCTCCCGCATCCGGCGTTCGTGCGCGGACTCCTCACCGCTCAGCGGAACCTCGGCGACGGCCTCCTCGTAGCGGGCCTGGGTGTACCCGGCGAAGTCGAGCTCGTGGTAAAGCTCCCGGTCCAGGAGCCCGGACAGGAACTCCATCTGGTGCGAGGCGCCGAGCCAGGGGAAGGTCCTGGACTTCACGTAGAACGGGTCGTGGAACCACATGTATCCGCCGAACAGCTCGTCCGAGCCGTCCCCGGTGAGGGTGACCGTGCAGAAGCGGCGGACCTCCTGGGAGAGCCGGTACAGCGACACGTACATGTCGAGTCCGGCGACGGGCCGCTCATGGGCGCGCACCACGGCCGCCTGGGCCTCGCGGTCGGCCAGGTGGTCCCGGTCGACCAGCAGTTCGCGGTGGTCACTGCCCAGGTGCGCGGCCATCTTGGCGACGTAGGGGGCGTCCGGGGAGTCGTGCACCTCGTCGGGGCGGAAGTTCTCCAGGTGGTAGGCGAACTCCATGGAGAAGGTCTGGAGCCGGTCGCCGCCGCCGAGGGAGCGGTTGACCAGGGCGCAGACGGCGCTGGAGTCCAGGCCGCCGGAGAGCATCGAGGAGATCGGCACGTCCGAGATCACCTGGCGCCGGACGATGTCCTCCAGCATCTCGCGCACGGTCCGTTCCGTGGTGGCGAGGTCGTCGGTGTGCTCGCGCGGGGTGAAGTTCCAGTAGCGGGCGCGGCTGACGCCGGCGCGCGAGTAACGGACGACCTCGCCCGGGATCACCTCCCGGGTGTGCTTGAACACCGACAGGCCCGGGGTGGGGGTGAAGGACAGTGCCTCCAGCAGTCCCGTCCGGTCCACGACCGGCTCGACCAGACCGGTGGCGAACAGCGCCTTGGGTTCGGAGCCGAAGGCGAAGCCGCCCGGGGTCTCGGCGTAGAACAGCGGGTAGATGCCGAACCGGTCGCGGATCAGGACGAGTTCCTCGGTCCGTACGTCCCACACGGCGAAGGCGAACATGCCGCGCAGCCGTTCGGCGCAGGCCGGGCCCCACTCCTGGTAGGCGCGCAGCACCACCTCGGTGTCGCTGCGGTCGCGGAACTCATGGCCGCGGCCGCGCAGTTCCTCGCGCAGCTCGGCGAAGTTGAAGATCTCGCCGGTGTAGTTGAGCACGACGGTCTCGCGGCCCGCCGCGTCGGTGGCGACGGCGGGCTGGTGTCCGCCCGACAGGTCGACCACGGCGAGCCGGCGGGGCACGAACAGGGCTCTCGGAGAGGACCACTCGCTGACTTCGTCCGGACCGCGCAGGGCGAGCGCGCCACGCATCGACTCGACCAGGTCGGAGCGGTGCGCGAGGTCCTGGGTGAAGGAGACAAGGCCGACTATGCCGCACATGGAAAGAGCGCTCCCAGCGTCGTGTGCAGGGTGACGAAGGCGAGGATCACGCGCGACGCACCCGTGCGTCACCCCGGTTGGCAGCTAGTTGCCAGGTCTGGTGTTGTGGCTTCCCGGGCCGCGTGCCGCGTGCGAACCGGCGACTCGCCCAGGGTGACCGGATCCGCACCGACGGTGGTCGACATGTGATGCGCACTGCAAAGCCGGTCCGCGGGGTCGATGAACAGCAGGTGAATGCCGCACACTGGTGTCCCGTGAGTTCCCCTTCGTCCATACCGACGCGAGTCGTGCTGCTCTGCGGCCCCTCCGGCTCCGGCAAGTCCCTTCTCGCGGCCCGTTCCGGTCTTCCGGTCCTCAGGCTCGACGACTTCTACAAGGAGGGCGACGACCCGACTCTGCCGCTGGTGGCGGGGAGCTCCGACATCGACTGGGACCACCCGGAGTCCTGGGACGCGGACGTGGCCGTCGCGGCGATCGTCGAGCTGTGCGGCACGGGCCGTACGAACGTCCCGCAGTACGACCTCTCGCTGAGCGCCCGCACCGGCGCGGAGACCGTCGACATCGGCCGGACCCCGCTGTTCATCGCGGAGGGCATCTTCGCCGCGGAGATCGTCACGCGCTGCCAGGAGCTCGGCGTGCTGGCCGACGCCCTGTGTCTGAGCCGCGGTCCCGTGCAGACGTTCCGGCGCCGGTTCCTGCGGGACCTCAAGGAGGGCCGCAAGTCGGTGCCGTTCCTGCTGCGACGCGGCTGGCGGCTGATGCGGCAGGAACGCACGATCATCTCCCGGCAGACCGCGCTCGGCGCCCACGCCTGCGACAAGGACGAGGCACTGGGCCGACTGGCCGCGGCCGCGGCGGGACGCCGTCCGGCGGCTTCGACACCGGCGGGCTGAACGCCTTCGGCGCCTTCCGCGTCGTAGGGCCATGACGATCACACGTGGAACCCTGCTCGTGGCGGCCGCGGCGCTGCTGGCCGCCACCGGATGCACGGGCGGCGAGGCCGCGGCCTCCTGCTCGGGCCTGGTGACCTACGACAGCCGTGACTATCTGCCCACCGAGAAGTCCGTCTTCACCGTCGGCGAGCGGCTGGGCACCGCCACGGTCGGGGAGTGCGACGACACCCCGAACGACTCCGGGGACGGCATCCCCGAGAGCAGGACCGGCGCGTACCGCATCGAGGGGGTCGATCCCGCCGTGGGCATCGCCGTCGGTGACAGTGCCGCCGAGGCGGCTCCCATGACGGCCGGCTGACCACACACCAAAAGCGGGACTGGACGGACCCCCCGGCCCTCCAGTCCCGCTCTTTGGTGCTTCCCCCGTGATGGTGCTTCCCCCGGTTTCCCCCCGGTACTGCTCCCCCGTGTTACCGCACCACCGCGCTACCGCTCCCCCGCGGTGCTCCCCCGTGGTGGTGCTCCCCCGACCCTCAGGCGACAAGCTCCCCGAAGGCGTCCTCCTCGTCACGGCCGAAGCTGAGGACCTCGTCCTCGCGCAGCCGGCGGAGCGACCGCCAGATGCTGGACTTCACCGTGCCGACACTGATGTCGAGGATGTCCGCGATCTCCGGGTCGGTGCGGCCCTCGTAGTAACGAAGGACCAGCATCGTCCGCTGGAGTTCGGGCAGCCGGGCCAGCGCCTGCCACAGGACCGCACGCAGCTCGGTGCCGCGCATCGCGTCCGTGTCGCCGGGCGTCTCCGGCAGTTCCTCGGTCGGGTACTCGTTCAGCTTGCGGCGGCGCCACGCGCTGATGTGCAGATTCGTCATCGTCCGTCGCAGGTATCCCCCGACGGCCGCCTTGTCACTGATCCGGTCCCAGGCCCTGTACGTCGAGAACAGCGCGCTCTGCAGCAGGTCCTCGGCCTCGAAGCGGTCACCGGTCAAGTGGTAGGCGGTTGCGTACAGGGAGGCGCGGCGCTCCTGGACGTAGGCGGTGAACTCCGCCTCCGACAGCGAACGACGCTCCCCCGAGTCCTCCCTGTACGCGCTTCCCCCGTGTGCTTCCCCCGTGGAACCGTCAACCACCGTCATGTACGCGGTGTGCTGACGCCCAGCGCCGCGAGCGCACCCCCGCCCGCTCACGGCGCCGGACTTCTCGGAACCCCGGCCCCCGTTCACGTCGTGCAGACGCGTGATCACTGCGCTGGTGCTGTTGCTGTGCAGCGTGTTCATCTCGCGCCCCCCGTCGTGGACTTCCGGTGTTCTGCTTTCCAGGCTGTGCTTCCTTGCCTGTGCCGAGAAGCTTGCCCTCGCACCTTCATGGCCGTGTCCGCCGACTGTCACAGACCTGTCACAGGGGTCGGCCTCAGGGAAGACACAGCTTGGTCACAGAGAGCAGCGCTACACGTACGTACCTGTACAGGTGTCGATACCGCACCCCGCCATGGGCCAGAATGAGCCCCGTGCCTTCCCTGTTGCTGATCGAGGACGACGACGCCATCCGTACGGCCCTGGAGCTGTCTCTGACGCGCCAGGGTCACCGGGTTACCACGGCTGCCACCGGCGAGGACGGCCTGAAGCTGCTGCGTGAGCAGCGGCCGGACCTGATCGTGCTGGATGTGATGCTGCCCGGCATCGATGGTTTCGAGGTGTGCCGGCGCATCCGGCGCACGGACCAGCTGCCGATCATTCTGCTGACCGCGCGCAGCGACGACATCGACATCGTGGTCGGACTGGAGTCCGGCGCCGACGACTATGTCGTCAAACCGATCCAGGGGCGGGTGCTGGACGCCCGGATCCGGGCCGTGCTGCGGCGCGGGGAACGCGAGTCGACCGACGCGGCGAGCTTCGGCTCCCTGGTCATCGACCGCGCGGCGATGACCGTCACGAAGAACGGCGAGGACCTCCAGCTCACGCCCACCGAGCTCAGGCTGCTCCTGGAGCTGAGCCGGCGGCCCGGCCAGGCCCTGTCGCGGCAGCAGTTGCTGCGGCTGGTCTGGGAGCACGACTACCTCGGTGACTCGCGCCTGGTGGACGCCTGTGTCCAGCG
Organism: Streptomyces sp. NBC_00019; assembly: GCF_045041015.1. Classification (NCBI taxonomy): domain Bacteria; kingdom Bacillati; phylum Actinomycetota; class Actinomycetes; order Kitasatosporales; family Streptomycetaceae; genus Streptomyces; species Streptomyces sp. NBC_00019. The sequence continues at coordinate 6,577,790 of NZ_CP108302.1, read as the reverse complement.
GCTGCGCGCCAAGGTCGAGGACGTTCCGTCGTCCCCGACCCTGATCCGCACGGTCCGTGGTGTCGGCTACCGGCTGGACACGCCTCAGTGACCCAAGCGCAAGGGGGGATCCGCGGCTGGGCCGCGGCTCGCAAGGGACATCTGACACGACTGCGCTTCACCAGTCTGCGGCTGCGGCTCGTCGTGGTCTTCGGGCTCGTGGCGCTCACCGCCGCGGTGTCCGCGTCCGGGATCGCCTACTGGCTCAACCGCGAGGCGGTGCTCACCCGCACCCAGGACGCGGTGCTGCGCGACTTCCAGCAGGAGATGCAGAACCACGCGGGCCTGCTGCCCGAGCTCCCCGAGCGGTACGAACTCCAGCGCACCGCACAGGAGATGGCCAACAGCAGCCAGCGCTTCAGCGTGCTGCTCGTCGCGAAGGACTCCGACGGCGAGGCGCTGTACGCCAACTCCGGGGCCCTGAACGGCTTCGCGGTCCAGGACGTCCCCGAGTCGCTGCGGGCCGCGGTGAACGAGACGCAGGAGGTCGACTCCTCCAACAAGTACGCGTACCACCTGTACTGGCAGCGGATCGTCGACGACGGCACCCCGTATCTCGTGGCCGGCACGAAGGTCATCAACGGCGGCACCACCGGCTACATGCTCAAGTCGCTGGAGCCGGAGGCGAAGGACCTCAACTCCCTTGCCTGGTCGCTCGGTATCGCCACCGGTCTCGCGCTGATCGGCTCGGCGCTGCTCGCGCAGGCCGCCGCCACGACCGTACTGAAGCCGGTGCACCGGCTCGGGGTCGCCGCCCGCCGGCTCGGCGAGGGCAAGCTGGACACCCGGCTGAGGGTGTCCGGCACCGATGAACTCGCGGATCTGTCACGGACGTTCAACGACGCGGCCGAGGCCCTGGAGAAACGGGTCGACGACATGGCCGCGCGGGACGAGGCGTCCCGGCGGTTCGTCGCCGACATGAGCCATGAACTGCGTACGCCACTGACCGCGATCACCGCCGTGACGGACATCCTGGAGGAGGAGCTGGAGGCGGAGTCGGGTTCGATGGACCCGATGATCGAGCCGGCGGTACGGCTGGTGGTCAGCGAGACGCGGCGCCTCAACGACCTCGTCGAGAACCTGATGGAGGTCACCCGCTTCGACGCGGGTACCGCCCGTCTCGTCCTGGACGACGTCGACGTCGCCGACCAGATCACCGCCTGCATCGACGCGCGCGCCTGGCTGGACGCGGTGGACCTGGACGCCGAACGCGGCATCCACGCCCGGCTCGATCCGCGCCGCCTGGACGTGATCATGGCGAACCTCGTCGGCAACGCCCTCAAGCACGGCGGTTCGCCGGTGCGGGTGGCGGTGCGTGCGGCGGACGATTCGGTCGTCATCGAGGTGCGGGACCACGGGCCCGGCATCCCGGAGGACGTCCTGCCGCACGTCTTCGACCGGTTCTACAAGGCGAGCGCGTCGCGCCCCCGCTCCGAGGGCAGCGGACTCGGCCTCTCCATCGCCCTGGAGAACGCCCATATCCACGGCGGCGAGATCACCGCCGCGAACTCCCCCGAGGGCGGCGCGGTCTTCACGCTGCGACTGCCCAGGGACGGGTCGGAGCTGGCGCAGGAGGGCGAGGGGGAGAAGAACTCATGAGCGTGACGCGAGGGCGGGGGCGGCGGGCCATGGGCACCGTGACCATACGACGGCTGCTGGCGCTGCCCGTGCTGGCGGCGCTGGCCACCGGGTGCGGTATCCGGGCCACCGAGGTCCCGACGGACTTCGGGCCCGCGCCCTCACGGGTGCACTGCTCCGTCTCGGAGCCGGACATCTCCGCGCAGTCCTCGCGCGGGCTGGCGGTGCAGGTGTTCCTGCTGTGCGGTTCGTCGCTGGTGGCCGTCGACCGGACGGTGAGCGTCGAGGACGGTACGGCGGACTCGCGGCGGCGGGTGCTGGTGGCGCAGGAGCTGCTCAACGAGCTGGCCGCGGCGCCGTCGGCCGGCGAGGCGGAGGCCGGGTACCGGACGACCGTGCGCGACGGCATGAGGGTGACCGGGCCGCGCTCCGAGGACCCCGAGGACACCCTCCGGCTGAGCTTCCCGCCGGATGCCCTCGCCAAGTCCTCCCTCGCCCAGATCGTCTGCACGTTCTCCGACTCGGCCGCCGCAGAGGGCGACGGCTCAGTCATCCTCGGCGGCCCGGACGGCGCTGCCCTGCGCCGCTACGAGTGCACCGACGAGGTCCGCGCCGAGCCGAACAGCGCGAAGCCGCCGTCGACGGAGGTCACGGACGGCTGACGTACGGGTGTGGCGGACGCCTCACCCGTATGCCCGGAACCGATCCCGCCGCACCCCGCGTCTAGGGGGTCGTGCAGCGTCAAGGCTCCATCGGCAGCAGCGCCGTGATCCGCATGCGGGCGGCGGGGGGTTTCCTCCTCGTCGCGCATCTCGCGTTCGTGGCCTGGCTCACCCTGCGACCGCTGGACATCCCGTGGATGACGCCACCGAATCTCACCCCGCTCGCCGGGATCCGGGCCGATCTGGCCCTCGGCTGGCCGCAGGCCGCCCGGCGGATCGGTGAGGCGGTCGCGCTGCTGGCCCCGCTGGGGGTGCTGTTCCCGCTGGCGCACGGCAGGCTGTACGTCTCCCCGCTGGCGTCCCTGATCCGTTCGGTCGCCGCGGGCGCCCTGATCTCCCTCGGCATCGAACTGCTGCAGACCGGCGTCCCCGGTCAGATCGTCGACATCGACTCGGTCCTCCTGAACACCGTGGGTGTGGGCCTCGCGCACGCCGCCTTCATCCCCGCGGGCCGCGCCTGGTTCCGCCGCAGGTCCCGGTCCCCCAGGCGGGCGGCCGTCCTTGCGGAGGAGCCCTCTCAGGGTCGTACCCCGACGATTCCCAGGGTCGGGATCGCACCGTAGAGCGACGCTTTGCCCCCTTCGTCTCCGTAGTGTCGAAGACAGACGAGGCAGCCGGAAAGGCAGCCCGACGACGCTCACGAAGGAGCCGCAATGTCCCGCCTTGCCCGCCCCACCAACGGCCGCATGATCGGCGGAGTGTGTGCCGCGCTGGCACGGCGCTTCGGCACCTCCGCCACCACGATGCGGGTGATCTTCGTACTCTCGTGCCTGCTGCCCGGCCCGCAGTTCCTGCTCTACATCGCCCTGTGGATCCTGTTCCCCTCCGAGGACAAGGTGAACAAGACGCAGGCGGCCTGGTAACCGGCCTTCCGCACCTACGCCGATGGGGCGCACCCCGTACCAGGGGTGCGCCCCATCGGGGCGTTCGGCGGGTTCAGCCGAGCGGGATCCCGTTCAGCGGCAGGCCCTGGGTGGGCAGCCCGGTCTGGCCGACCGGCAGACCGCCGAGCAGACCGGCGACCGGCTTGGTCGGACCGTCGGCGAGCGCGCTCTGAGCGGCGGGCGTCACGGCGGCCGGACCCGCGGCGACCGCCGGCTGCGCCTGCGACAGCGCGTCACCGGTACCCGGCAGCGCCTTGGCGACGTTCTCCGCCGGGAGCGTCTTGGTGACGGTGTCCAGCGCCTGGGAGGCGTCCGGAACGGCCGGGGCGGCGTTCGCGGCACCCGCACCGACGGCGGTGAAGGCGGCACCGAGGGCGGCGACACCGAGGGTCTTGGCAGCAGACTGCTTCATGAAAATGCGTCCTCGAATGGGATGACGGTGATGTGAGCGGTCCACGACCGTAAACACGCATCGGCATCCGCCGCAAACATCGAAATGCGGACGGATTGTGAATACCCGTCCGCATTTCGATTCCCGCGAGATCCCCAATCAGCCCTCTTCGACCACAGAACCGCTGGTGGAGGCGGTCTGCTGGAACAGCCATTCGGACTTCAGCTCGGCATATCCGGGCTTGACGACGTCATTGATCATGGCCAGTCGTTCATCGAAAGGAATGAACGCTGATTTCATCGCATTGACGGAGAACCACTGCATGTCGTCGAGCGTGTAGCCGAATGCTCCGACCAGATGCTCGAATTCCCGACTCATGCTCGTACCGGACATCAGCCGGTTGTCGGTGTTCACGGTGGCCCGGAAGTGCAGCCGGCGCAGCAGCCCGATCGGGTGCTTGGCATAGGAGTCGGCGGCCCCGGTCTGGAGGTTGGAGCTCGGGCACAGCTCCAGCGGGATGCGCTTGTCCCGGACGTAGGAGGCGAGCCGGCCGAGCTTGACCGAGCCGTCCTGGTGGACCTGGATGTCGTCGATGATGCGCACCCCGTGACCGAGCCGGTCGGCACCGCACCACTGCAGGGCCTGCCAGATGGAGGGGAGCCCGAAGGCTTCGCCGGCGTGGATGGTGAAGTGGTTGTTCTCGCGCTTGAGGTACTCGAACGCGTCGAGGTGCCGGGTGGGCGGGTAGCCGGCCTCGGCGCCCGCGATGTCGAAGCCCACCACGCCCAGATCGCGGTAGCGGTTGGCGAGTTCGGCGATCTCCAGGGCGCGGGCGGCGTGCCGCATCGCGGTGAGCAGGGCGCCGACGCGGATGCGGTGGCCGTTCTCGCGGGCGATCCGCTCCCCTTCACGGAAGCCCTCGTTGACGGCCTCGACGACCTCTTCGAGGCTGAGCCCGCCTTCGAGGTGCTGCTCGGGGGCGTACCGCACCTCGGCGTAGACGACCCCGTCGGCGGCGAGGTCCTCGGCGCACTCGGCGGCGACCCGGACCAGGGCCTCACGGGTCTGCATCACACCGACGGTGTGGGAGAAGGTCTCCAAGTACCGTTCCAGCGAACCGGAGTCGGCGGCCTCGCGGAACCAGATGCCGAGCTTGTCGGCGTCGCTCTCGGGGAGTTGGGCATACCCGGTGTCCCGGGCGAGCTCGACGACGGTGCCGGGGCGCAGCCCGCCGTCGAGGTGATCGTGCAGCAGAACCTTGGGTGCCCGGCGGATCTGGTCCGAGCTCGGGGTGGTTCCCGTCCGGTCAGTCTGGCTCGTCATTCACGCACTCTAACTCCTACGCGCGTAGATCGCTCGCTGTACAACTCCGTCGATACGTAACGGTGACCGCCCCGACGGGTGGAGTACACGGACGCTTCTGACACTGTTCTGTCATGGCACAGCAAGCGACGCCGGTTCGCACGGCCCGGCTGGGACGGGCACTCGGTCCGGAACCGACGGCGGTGAGCGGGGTGGTGCTGCTGCTCCCCGGCGGCGAGGAGAACTCCGACCGCAGACCGTCCTCCATGATGGCGACCGCGTCCGTCCGCGCCCTCGGCCGCCGGCTGGCGCGCGCGGGCCGGGAGGACGGCCTGGCCGCCCATGTCGTCCACTACCGCTACCGCGGCTGGAACGGCACGGAGGCACATCTCGCCCGGGACGCCGACTGGGCCACGGAAGAGGTGGTACGGCGCTACGGCGACGTCGCCGTGTGTCTGGCCGGCGTCGACATGGGCGCCCGGGCCGCGCTGCACGCGGGCGGCCACGAGGCCGTCAACTCCGTGCTCGCCATCGCCCCTTGGCTGCCCGAGGAGGACGTGGCGGCGCCCCCCGAACCGGTGAAGCAGCTCGCGGGCCGACGGGTGCTGATGGTGCACGGCACGAACGACGCGCGCACGGACCCGGAGCTGTCGTTCCGGCTCGCGGCGCGGGCGAAGAAGGCGAACCGGGACGTGTGCCGGTTCGAAGTCCACTCGGACGGCCATGCGTTGCGCCAGCACCGCGACGAAGTCCACGCGCTGGCCGAGGACTTCGTCATGGGCTCGCTGTTCGGCCGCGCGTTCTCCCGCCCCGTCGAGGACGCCCTGGCCGCTCCGCCGCCGCTGGGGCTGCGGATGCCGCTGGCGGCGGGCTTCGGGCGGTCGCTGCGGCGGTAGCCGACAGCACCGCCCGGCGGTGACCGGCACCGTCACGCGCTTCACAGCGCCCCCACACCCGTCTCATGACCCCCTTGCCACTCTTTACTGAAAATGATTATCGTCTTTACGTGCCCATGGGGGCATGTCCATGACCTAAGGGGGGTCCTCTTTTGCGTACCCGCAACCGTCTGCTGACCGTCGCCGGCCTCGCCGCCGCCACGCTCGCCACCGCCGGCCTCAACTCCTCGGCGTTCGCCGCGACGACGCTGTCGTCCGGCCATGTCGACGTCCTCGACGCCGACTGGGACGGCTCCGCGCTGAGCCTGCACGCCCATGACGAGGAGAACGACACCGAGTACGACCCCGCGGACCTGACGCTGGCCGTCCCGGCCGCCGCGAAGGTCACCAACCCGGGCTACACCTTCCTCGGTTCGGGCAGCCAGGTCTGGCTGCTGCCGGACACCGAGGCCGAGGCGACCGCCGCCGGGGTGCTCTTCCCCGGCGTCTCCACCGAGCATCTGACCACGGGGGTCTTCGCCAACAACAACGTCACGTTCACCCTCGTCAGCGCCACCCGCAACGGTGCCGCGACCGAGGACTTCAGCGTCTACGCGGGCAGCGGCAGCCGCTGGTTCGACAGTGACACCGCGACCGGCAGCTTCAAGTCCAGAACCTTCGCCGTCGCCACCCACAACCACGCCAACTGGGCCTTCGAGGAGGCCGGCACCTACCAGCTGACGTTCCGGGTCTCCGGCACGGTCGGCGGAGTCGCCAAGACCGCCACCGGGACCTACACCGTCGTCGTCAGCTCATGACGGAAGCCCTGACGCGCGGCGGGCGCGCCTTCACGGCAGCCGCTCTCACCACGACGGCAGCGGTGCTCCTGTGCGCGGCAGGGCTGGTCGTCGCCGGCGGCAGCGGGGACGCCCGCGCCGCCGGCGGTGCCGTCGTGCTGGACGAGGGCGAGCTCGACTTCACGCCCCGGCAGGTGGACGGCAGGCTGCAGTTGCAGATCGACGACCGCGCAGGTGGCTCCACGGTCGTACGCGAACCGTCCGAGGTCGTCCTGCACGTCGTACCGTCCGCCCTCCAGTACACGCCGGACCCGGTGGCCACGGCCCTGGGGACCACCAACATGGACTCCTGGCAGCTGGGCGGCTGGGAGGCGGCGAACATCTTCGCGGCCGAACCGGGCTGGAAGGGCACCGAGGCGGGCGGGGACACCGAGGTCGCGCTGTCCGGGTTCGAGGGGCCAGGGGTCTTCGGCCTGGCCACGTACACGCGTGAGATCGACAGTGTGAACGGCCCGGCGATCGCCCATCTCGGCAGCGCTGAGGGTGTACCGCGGTCCTTCACCCTGGCCGGGGACACGGAACGGCTGCCGCCCATCTGGCAGTTCACCGCGGAAGGCGTCTACCGGCTCACCTTCACCGTGACCGCGGGCGCCGCCACCGACACCGAGACGCTGGCCGTGGTGGTGGGCGACGACGTCGATCCGTCGACCGTGCCGCCCGGCGACGGGACCACGCCGACACCGTCCGCGAGCCCCACTCCGACCCCCACCGCCACGACGCACGTCATCTCCGAGGGGCACGTCGACATGGCCGCCCGGAAGGTCGACGGCGAGCTGGAGTTCCAGCTCAAGGAGGGCTCCGAACTCGACCACACATGGCACGAGCCGGGCAGGGTCGTCCTGCACGTACGGCCCGCCGCCAAGCGGAAAATCCCCGAGGGATACGACTTCCTCGGCACCCCGGGCGACGCGGTGTGGTGGCTGCCGTTGCAGCAGAACGCCGGGATCGTGTGGCCCGGCTGGAACACCAGGGAGTTCCCCAGGACCGACCTCGACGGCAAGGTCTCCTTCCGGCTGGACTCCGTCCAGGGTCCGGGGAACGTCGCGATGTTCTACAGCGACTCCACGGGCACCCCGGTCGTCCCGCTCAACAGCGGCGACGGACTGCCCGACACCCACACCCTCGCCGGGGGCACACACGCCCACTTCGACTGGGCCTTCTCCTCCGAGGGCGTCTACCGCACCACCTTCACCGTCAGCGCCGCGCTCGCCGACGGCACGCGGGTCGGTGACACACAGACCCTCGCCTGGGTGGTCGGGGACGACACCGATCCGTCGACCGTGACACCTGGGACGGGGGACGAACCGACGGCCACACCCACGACGACACCGACGGCGAGCGCGAGCGAGACCGGCTCGGCGACGCCCACGGCCACCGCTTCAGCGTCGGCATCGACGTCGGCCTCGGCTGCCGCTTCCGGGTCACCGGGTGCGGCGGCCCCCGGGGCGGCGGTGAGCGTCGACGGCACGTCCGGCTCGCTCGCCTCCACCGGTGCCCAGGCGCCGACGGTCGCGGGGATCGCGGTGGCCGCCCTGGTGATGGGTGGCGGTGCGGTGTTCCTCGTACGACGACGCCGTACGACCGATTGAGAGGAGGGAGCCCCATGCGGGGCCGTCCCACGTGTATCGCGGCCGTGGTGCTCACCACCGCCTGTGTGCTGGCCGCCGGATGCGGCCGGAGTGAATCCGGCGCGTCCGACGCCGAGTTGAAGGTCTCCACGACCACCGCGATCATCGCCGACCTGGTCCGGCAGGTCGGCGGTGACCGGACCGACGTGACGTCGATCGTGCCGCACCACGGAGACCCGCACTCCTACGAGCCGAGCCCGGGGGACGCGGCGAAGGTCGCGCGAGCCGACCTCGTGTTCGGCAACGGGCTGCTGCTGGAGGAGCCCGGGATCATGAAGATGGTCCACAGCAACGCCCGGAAGTCCACGCCGAAGATCGAGATCGCCGAGAAGCTGGAGCAGTACGGCGGCACGGTGATGAAGCTGGAGGAGGACCTCGGGCTCGACGTGCTGTGGCTCGGCTGGGCGGTGGAGGGCGAGGTCGCCGGCGACGGCTCCCAAGTCCGTACGACCGCCACCGGGTTGGAGGGGCCGGGGGATCTGCGGGTCTACCTGACCGACACGCTCGGGCGCCCCAAGGTGTACGTCGACTCCGGTGACGGTTTCGACGACTCGGACTCCTTCGCCCTGCCGCCCGAGGCGCACACGCACGTCAACTGGGCGTTCAGCGAGCCGGGCACGTACCGGCTGACGGTCGAGGGGCGGACCGAGACGCTCGACGGGAGGACCGAGGAGTTCGGCAGCGGCACCTTCACCTTCGCCGTCGGCACCGACGCCCCCGAGGGCGCCACCGTCCTCGACGGTGGACACGCCGATCTCGCGCTGAACGCCGGGACCGGGAAGGTGTACGTCCGCGCCGACGACGAGAAGAGCGGCGAGCGGAGGAGGTTCGCGCCGGACGAGGTGGTGCTGAACGTGCCCGACCGGGCGAGGGAGTCGGTGCCCGACGAGAGCGCCTACTCCTTCCTCGGGGACGCCGGTGACCCGCTGTGGGTGCTGCCGCAGGCCGTGCTCGGCAAGCATGTGCACGGCGATCTGGACCCGCACGCCTGGGAGGACGTCTCCAACGCGGAGGCGTATGTGCGGCGGATCCAGGCCGAGTTGACGAAGGCGGACCCCGCCGGCGCGAAGACGTACGCGAAGAACGCCGCGGCCTGTCTGAAGCGGCTCGGCGCGCTGGACGAGGAGGTCGGGCGGACGCTCGCGACCGTCCCCGAACGGAACCGCAAGCTGATCACCACCCATGACGCCTTCGGCTATCTCGCCAAGGCGTACGGCATGGAGGTCGCCGGTTTCGTCGTGCCGGTGCCCAACCAGGAGCCCAGCGCGGCCGAGGTGGAGCGGCTCGGCGACACCATCCGGGAGAAGCGGGTCCCGGCCGTGTTCGTGGAACCGAACCTCGCCGCGCGGGCGAATGTGCTGGAGCGGGTCGCCCAGGACGAGGGGGTCGACGTCTGCACGATCTACGGCGACTCGTTCGACGACAAGGTCCACGACTACGTATCGATGATGCGGCACAACGCGACGGAGCTCGCCAAGTGCCTTGGAGGGAAAGCCGGATGAGGGGCAGTGAACGGGTCGCGGTCGCCGTGGTGCTGGCGGCCGCACTCGCGGGGGGCGGGGTCGCCGTCGCGGACGAGCCGTCGAGCGGGATCGGACTGATCGCTTACGCCGATGGGGAGTTGACGCTCGATCCTGCGGACAGCGCCCATGTGGTCCAGGCGGACTCGGCCGCGCCGGGGTGGGACACGACGGGGGTGCCGTCGGGCGCCCTTGCCGGGGACACCGTGACCTGGGCGCTGACCGGGGTGGACGGGCCGGGCGAGGTCACGGTGTACGGGGATGACTCCGTGCTCTTCGACAGCGCGGACGACGTGCCGGACCGGGTCGAGGTGCCGGTGGGTGAACAGGCCGACGGGCGCTGGGAGTTCAGCGAGGAGGGTACCTACCGGCTCATCTTCGAGGCGGCGGGTACGGCGGCGGCGGACGGGCGGGAGCTGTCCGTCGGGACCGTGTACACGGTGGTGGTCGGGGGCGAGGACGAACCGGTGGAGTCGAGCCCTCCCCCCACACCTGAGGTCCCGGCGCGCGCGCTCGCCGCTCCGGCGGAGAGGCCGCGCACGGCCGCCACGTCCGATGCCGTCTCGACCCGGAAGGTCCTCGACGAGGGCCACATCGACTTCGCCGCCCGCGTTCTCGACGACAGGCTCCAGATCCACGTCAAGGACGGCACGGTCTCCGGGAGGACCACCTGGCGCGAGCCGTCCTCCCTGGAGCTACGCGTGGGACCGGCCGCGAAGAACACCCTGCCCGACAACGACTCCTTCGCCTTCCTGGGCAGGCCCGGAACCGATGTCTGGCTGCTCGACCAGGTGCAGCAGGAAGGGCTGCTGTGGCCCGGCTGGTCGACGGACAACGTCGCGGCCGGGGCGATGAAGGGCGGCGTGACGTTCACGCTGACCGACATCGCGGGGCCGGGCGCGTACGCGCTGTACACCTACGACGCGATGTCCGGCGCCGAGGTGCTGTTCAACAGCAAGGACGGCGTCCCGGACTCCTTCGAGGTCCCCGCGAACACGCATGCGCACGGCGGGTGGGCGTTCACGAAGGAGGGCACCTACCGGCTGACCTTCAGGATGAGCGGGAAACTCGCCGACGGGACGTCCGTGAGCGACACGGAGACCGTGGCGTTCGTGGTCGGGGACGGGAAGGCGGACGCCGTGAGCCCCGGGGGCGGCTCCTCCGCTGCCGGGTCGTCGTCCTCGCCGTCCCCTTCGGCTTCGGACTCGACCAAGACCGGTTCAGATCAAGGCACTTCATCCGGCTCCATGGCCAGCACGGGCGCCGGTGACACCACTCTCCTCGCCACCGCGGCCGCCGGCCTCGCGCTCGTCGGCGGGGGTGCGGTGTGGGGCGTACGGCGTCGGCGGCGGGGCGTGTGAACGGGGTGCTGCGGGTCGAGGCCGCGTCCGTCGTGCTCGGGGGGCGGCTCGCGCTGGAGGACGCGTCGCTCACCGTGGAGGCGGGCGAGCTGGTCGGGCTGATCGGGCCCAACGGGGCCGGGAAGACCACGCTGTTGCGGGCGGCGCTCGGGCTCGTGCCGCTCGTCTCGGGGGCCGTGTCCGTGGCGTCCCGGCCCGGGTATGTGCCCCAACGGCACGAGTTCGCCTGGGACTTCCCGATCGACGTCGCGGGGGCCGTGCTGACCGGACGTACGAAGACGATCGGATGGCTCAGGCGGCCCCGGCAGACCGACCGGGAGGCCGCCGAACGTGCCCTGGAGCTCACCGGGCTCACCGGCCTGGCCCGCCGCCCCATCGGCGAGCTGTCCGGCGGGCAGCGCCAACGCGTGCTCGTGGCACGGGCGTTGGCGGCGGAACCCCGGCTCCTGCTGCTCGACGAGCCGTTCACCGGCGTGGACGTCCCCACCCAGGAGCTCCTCAACCAGCTCTTCCGACAGCTCGCCGCCGAGGGCCGCGCTCTGCTGATGACCACCCACGACCTGGCGGCCGCCGCCCGCACCTGCGACCGCGTGGTGCTGATCAACCGGACGGTCGTCGCCGAGGGCGGACCCGAGCTGCTGACCGAACCGGACCGGATGCTGCGGGCCTTCGGACTCGACCGGGCCATGCCCACGGAGACGGTGACGTGATCGACTTCCTGCTTGACCCCTGGGAACTGCCCTTCATGCAGCGGGCGTTCACCGTCGCCGCCGTGGTGGGGCTGGTGTGCGGGGTGGTCGGGGTGTACGTCGTGCTGCGCGGGATGGCGTTCATCGGTGACGCGGTGGCGCACTCGGCGTTCCCCGGGGTGGCGCTGGCCTACACCTTCGAGGGGAATCTCCTCCTCGGCGGGGCGACGGCCGGGATCGTCACCTCGGTGCTCATCGCGTACGTGTCGCAGAACCGGCGGCTGAAGGAGGACACCGTCATCGGCGTCTTCTTCGCCTTCGCGTTCGGCCTCGGGATCGTGCTGGTGTCGACGCGGGACAGCTGGACGACCGACCTGTCCTCGTTCCTGTTCGGGCAGGTGCTGGCGGTGTCGCCGCAGGACGTCTGGACGGTCGCCGGGATCGGGGCCGTACTCGTGGCCGTCGTGCTCGCCCTGCGCAAGGAGCTCGTCGCGATCAGCCTGGACCGGGAGACGGCACGGGCCGCCGGGCTGCCGGTGTTCCGGCTCGATGTGACCCTGTACGTGGTCGTGACCTCCACGATCGTGATGTCGCTGGAGGCCGTCGGCAACGTCCTCGTCCTCGCCCTGCTCATCACGCCCGCCGCGACCGCCCGGCTGCTGACCGAACGGCTGTGGACCATGACGCTGCTCGCGTCGGCGATCGGCTGCGCGGGGAGCCTGGCCGGGCTGTACGTGTCGTACACGTACGACTTGGCGGCCGGCGGCTCCATCGTCGTAGTCCTGACCGGGGTGTTCATGGTGACGTGGTGCCTGGCGCCCAAGCACGGACTGCTCGCGCGCGCTTCGAAGAAGACGGTGGTCGGTCCGGTCGGTCCGGTCGGTCCGGTCGGTCCGGTCGGTCCGGTCAGTCCGGGAGGAGACGGCCGCGCTGTGCGAGCAGGAACTTCTTGAAGGCCGCCACCGGCGGCGTGTCCGGGTGGCCGTCGAGCCAGGCGACACCGATCTCGCGCACCGCGCGCGGGGCGGTGACCGTCAGCTCGACGACACCAGGGCGGGCCACGGCGGGCGGCGGGAGGAGGGCGACCCCGAGACCGGCGGCGACCAGCCCCCGTAGCGTCTCGGCCTCCTCCCCCTCGAAGGCGATCCGCGGCTTGAAACCGGCCTCCTGGCACAGGTCGTCGGTGATGCGGCGCATGCCGTAGTTGGGTTCCAGGGTCACGAAGGTCTCGTCGGCGGCCTCGGCTAGGCGCACGCGCTTGCGGGAGGCGAGGCGGTGGTCGGCGGGGACGACCAGGCGCAGCTTCTGCTCGTCGAGGCGGCGGCCGACCAGGTCCGGGGCGTCCGGGACCGGGGAGGTCAGACACAGGTCCAGCTCGCCCGCGCGCAGCCGCTCGAGCATCGCCTCGCCGTAGTTCTGGACGAGGCTGAAGCGGACGCGGGGGTGGTCGGCGCGGAAGGCGCGGATCAGGCCGGGGACCGTCTCCGAGCCCATGGTGTGCAGAAAGCCGAAGGCGACCTTGCCGGTGGCCGGGTCGGCGTCGGCACGGACCTCCTCGGCGGCGCGGTCGATCTCGGCGAGGGCGCGTTCGACGTGGCCGAGGAAGGCGCGGCCGGCCGGGGTGAGGGAAACGGTGCGGCCGATGCGGGCGAACAGGTCGACGCCCAGGTCCTGTTCGAGGCGGACCATCGCGCGGGAGAGCGTGGACTGCGGAACGTTCATCTCCTGGGCGGCCCGGGTGACGTGCTCGGTGCGGGCGACGCCGGCGAAGTACGCCAACCGCGGGGCCAGCACCATCGACATCTCCGACATGTCTTCTGTGTCACTGGACGGTGACAGCCGAGGCTGTGAGCTGTGTTGATGCACCATGGGAACGATTATGGCGAGTCCATGCATTGGACGCATGAACCGAGGTGTACGTAACTTCGAGGCATGCCTGCCAGTACCGAGGCGTCCATGACCATGGGCGCCGTATCCGCTGTTCCTGTCGTCGACTCCCGTATGGCCCCGGGCGGCCCCGGCTACCGCCGGATGAGTTTCGCCCTCTTCCTCGCCGGGGTGGCGACCTTCGCCCTCCTGTACTCCACGCAGGCCCTTCTGCCGCTGATCTCCGGCGACTTCGGGGTGGCGGCGAGCGACGCGAGCTGGACGGTGGCGGCGGCGACGGGCGGACTGGCCCTGTTCGTCCTCCCGATGAGCGCGGTGTCGGAGCGGTACGGACGCCGTACGGTCATGACTGGCTCGCTGGCGGTCGCGGTGATCGTCGGTCTCCTGGTCCCGCTGGCTCCCTCGCTGCCGGTGCTGGTGGCGCTGCGGGCGCTGCAGGGCGCGGCGCTGGCCGGCCTTCCGGCTTCTGCCACGGCCTATCTGGCGGAGGAGGTCCGGCCGAAGGCGCTGGTCACGGCGATCGGACTGTTCGTCGCGGGCAACAGTGTCGGCGGGATGAGCGGCCGGGTCATCACCGGCTGGGTGGCGCAGGAGTGGGGCTGGCGGGTGGCCCTGGGCGTGATCGGTGCGATCGCGGTCGGGTGCGCGGTGGCGTTCCGGCTGCTGCTGCCGGCGCCGAAGCACTTCGTCGCCGGGTCGCTGAAGCCGCGGGTGCTGGTGCAGACGGTCCGTGAGCACCTGTCCAACCCGCTGATGTGCCGGCTGTACGCGATCGGCGCGCTGTTCATGACGGTGTTCGGCGGTGTGTACACGGTGATCGGGTACCGGCTGACGGAGGCGCCGTTCGATCTGCCGCAGGGTGTCGTCGGGTCGATCTTCCTGGTGTACCTGGTGGGCACGGTGTCGGCGTCCACGGCCGGGCGTCTGGTGGGGCGTCTCGGGCGGCGGGGTGCGCTGTACGCGGCGGGCGCGACGACGGCGGCGGGGCTGGTGCTGTCGCTGGCGGACTCCCTGGTGCTCGTCCTGCTGGGTCTGGTGCTGATCACGGGTGGCTTCTTCGCGGGTCACGCGTGCGCGTCCTCGGCGGTCAGCAAGACGGCCACCGAGGGGCGGGCGCAGGCCTCGGCGCTGTACCAGTCGGCGTACTACATCGGCTCCAGCGTGGGCAGCACGGTCGGTGCGCTCGCCTTCCACGCGGGCGGCTGGGCCGGGACCGTCGGGGTCGGTCTGCTGGCGGTGCTCGGTGTCGTCACGATCACCGTCCTGGGCACGCGTGCGGCTAGGGCCCAGCAGCGGCTCCTGGTGGCCTGAGCCGTAAGCCCCCCTTCTTCCCCCTGGTCGAGGTCGGTCGACCAGGGGGACTGCCGTTTCTCGCCCCCGCCGCCCTTACCCGTCCCACCCCTGGGGGCTGCGCCCCCAGACCCCCGCTGTCGGCCCTGAACGGGCCTTGTCCTCGGACGCCGGAGGGGCTGAGCTGCATTCAGCCCCTCCGGCGTTCGAGAAGTGGGCAGTCCCTGCAATTCAGCCCCTCCGGCGTTCGAGGAGCGGGGGTCCAGGGGGCGGAGCCCCCTGGGAGCGGGGTCGAAGGGGCAGCGCCCCTGGAGGATGGGACGGGTAGGGGCGGCGGGGGCGAAGAAGCGTCTGAGCTGCATGTTTCATTACTCGGCACGCCATTGTCAGACCCCTGCGATAGCTTCGAACGTGGTGGGCGCAAAGGCGCGACACAGAACGGCCACAGGGGTGGGTGGACGATGACGGACAGCACGACGACAACGGACCTCGACGTCAGGCTGGAGAAGCACCGGGTCGAACTGACCGGGTACTGCTACCGCATGCTCGGCTCGTCCTTCGAGGCGGAGGACGCGGTGCAGGACACGATGGTCCGCGCCTGGCGCAGCTACGACAAGTTCGAGGGCCGCTCCAGCCTCCGCTCCTGGCTCTACCGCATCGCGACCAACGTCTGCCTGGACATGCTGACGGCGGGCAACAAGCGCGCGAGGCCCATGGACCTCACCGACTCGACCCCGCTCGCCCAGGCCGCCCTCTCCCCCCGCCCGGACCACACCTGGCTGGAGCCGATGCCGGACGCCCGCATCCTGCCCACCGTCGAGGACCCGGCGGAGGCGGCCGTGGCCAAGGAATCCGTGCGGCTGGCCTTCATGGCCGCCCTGCAGCAACTCCCGCCCAAGCAGCGCGCGGTGCTGATCCTGCGCGAGGTGCTGGCCTGGAAGGCGAGCGAGGTCGCCGAACTGCTCGGCACCACGGTCGCATCGGTCAACAGCGCCCTCCAGCGGGCCCGCGCGACCCTCGCCGAGCGGGACGGGCACGGCGCGGAGGCGACGGTGTCCGACCCGCTGGACGAGGAGCAGCAGAAGCTCCTGGACCGCTACATGGCGGCGTTCGAGGGGTACGACATGACGGCGCTGACAGCCCTGCTGCACGAGGACGCCATCATGACGATGCCGCCGTTCGACCTGTGGCTGACGGGCCACGACGACATCACGGGCTTCATGACGACACTGGGTTCGGCCTGCGAGGGCTCCCGTCTGGTGCCGGTGCAGGTCAACGGTCTGCCGGGGTTCGCCCAGTACAAGCCGGACCCCGACGCGGGCGGCTACACACCGTGGGCGGTGCAGGTCCTGGAGATCTCAGAGGGCCGGCTCACCGGGTTCCACTTCTTCCTCGACACCAAGAGGTGGTTCCCGCTGTTCGGGCTCCCCCTCCATCTCGACGCTCTCGAAGCGGAGTCCGACCAGGTCGAGGAGGGCGTGTAGGGCCGGGTCGGGGTCTCTGAGCCGGATCCGTCCGCCGGCCCGACGGGCGGCGAGTTGGAGCCGCGCCAGCAGGTCGACGGTGCCGAGGCCCGGCGGTCCGAGCCCGGCCACATCACAGACCACGACCCCGGCCCCGGTCGTGTCCAGCAGTGCCCGCACGTCGTCGCACAGCCCCGCCACCTCGTCCCGGGTGACGGGGCCGGCCAGTACGAGCACGGCGGGTGTCATGGCGTCCACGATCTGTAGACCGGGCGGGCGGGCGGAACTCATCGTCGCTGCGAGGGTCCGTGCGGGAGTCCACCGACCGGGATCACATTGACCTGGGCATCCTCTTCCCCAGAGGGTTGGCTGTATGCCCCACGGATCAGCACCGCCCTGGATATCCCACGCTCTCCTCACCGACGAGGATGTTCCGTGCAGGGGGTGCTGACCGGCTTCGCCGTCATCGCCGTGGTCATCGCGGTCGGGTATCTGATCGGGCGCCGCGGCTACCTCGGTGACAACGGGCGCGAGGTCCTGACCAAGCTCGCCTTCCATGTCGCCTCCCCGGCCCTGCTCTTCACGACGCTGGCGCGGGCCGACCTGTCAATGGTCTTCTCCAGCCGCCTGGTCGTGACGGCGCTGAGCACGGCGGCGATGGCGGGCGTCTTCGTCGCGGTGGGTGTCGTACGCGGCTGGGGCGTGGGCCGTACGACGATCGGCGCGCTGTGCTCCAGCTACGTCAACTCCGGCAACCTCGGCATCCCGATCGCCGTGTACGTCCTGGGCGACGCCTCGTTGGTGGCCCCGGTGCTGCTGTTCCAGCTGCTCCTGCTGACCCCGATCGCGCTGACCGTCCTGGACCTGTCGGCCCGGGACGGCAAGGACCCTCTGTGGCTACGGCTGCTGACACCGCTGCGCAACCCGATCGCGGTGGGTTCACTGGCGGGGGTCGCGGTCTCGGCGACCGGTCTGCGCATCCCGTCGGCGGTCATGGACCCGGTGACGCTGATCGGCAACATGTCCGTCCCGGCGGTGCTGTTGGCGTTCGGTATCTCCCTGTGCGGCAGCACGATGCCGGGCCGGGGCCCGGACCGCCACCTGGTCCTGCTCTCGGTCGCGCTGAAGTCGGTGGGCCAGCCGGCGGCCGCCTGGGCGCTGGCGGTGGGGGTGTTCGGGCTGCGCGGCCACCAACTCCTGGACGTGGTGGTGACGTCGGCGCTGCCCGCGGCGCAGAACCTCTATACGTATGCGTCGAGTTACCGGGTGGGCGAGCGGCTGGCGCGGGACTCGATCCTGGTGTCGACCGTGCTGTCGGTGCCGGTCCTGGTGGTGGTCGCGGCGCTGCTGGGCTGACCGCGAGCACGAAAGAAGGGGCCGACACCCGTCGGCATCGGCCCCTCTCCCGTCGCCTCACATCAGGCGATCCGCTCCAGCACCACCGGCGACGCCGTGAACTCCGTGCCCGCGGCGGCGATGTCGTAGGAACCCTCGACCGCCTCCAGCGCGTACTCGAAGCGCTCCGGGGTGTCCGTGTGCAGGGTCAGGAGGGGCTGGCCCTCGGTGACCGTGTCGCCGGGCTTGGCGTGCATCTCGACGCCCGCGCCCGCCTGGACCGGGTCCTCCTTGCGGGCGCGGCCCGCGCCGAGTCGCCAGGCGGCGATGCCGATGTCGTAGGCGTCGAGCCGGGTCAGGACACCGGAGGCGCCGGCCTTGACCACGTGCTGCTCCTTGGCGACCGGCAGCTCCGCGTCCGGGTCGCCGCCCTGGGCCGCGATCATGCGGCGCCAGACGTCCATGGCCGAGCCGTCGGCCAGCGCCTTCGCCGGGTCGGCGTCCTTCACGCCCGCCGCGGCGAGCATTTCGCGGGCCAGGGCGATGGTCAGTTCCACGACGTCCGACGGGCCGCCGCCCGCCAGGACCTCGACCGACTCGCGGACCTCGAGGGCGTTGCCCGCCGTGAGACCGAGGGGGGTCGACATGTCCGTGAGGAGCGCCACCGTCTTCACACCGTGGTCCGTGCCCAGGCCGACCATCGTGGAGGCCAGTTCCCGCGCGTCCTCGATGGTCTTCATGAAGGCGCCCGTGCCGACCTTCACGTCCAGGACCAGGGAGCCCGTACCCTCCGCGATCTTCTTCGACATGATCGACGAGGCGATGAGGGGGATCGCCTCCACGGTGCCGGTGACATCGCGCAGGGCGTACAGCTTCTTGTCGGCCGGGGCGAGACCGTCGCCGGCGGCGCAGATCACCGCACCCGTGGTGTCGAGGACGTGCAGCATCTCCTCGTTCGACAGCAGCGCACGCCAGCCCGGGATCGACTCCAGCTTGTCCAGCGTGCCGCCGGTGTGGCCAAGGCCGCGGCCGGACAGCTGCGGGACGGCCGCGCCGCACGCCGCGACCAGCGGGGCGAGGGGCAGCGTGATCTTGTCGCCGACGCCGCCGGTGGAGTGCTTGTCGGCGGTCGGGAGGGACAGCGACGAGAAGTCCATGCGCTCGCCGCTCGCGATCATCGCGGCGGTCCAGCGGGAGATCTCGCTGCGGTTCATGCCGTTGAGGAGGATGGCCATGTTCAGCGCGGCCATCTGGTAGTCGGCGACCTCCCCGCGGGTGTACGCGTCGATGACCCAGTCGATCTGCTCGTCACTGAGCTCACCGCGGTCGCGCTTGGTGCGGATGACGGAGATGGCGTCCATGGCCATGAAGCATTCCTTCCGGACAATCAGAAAGTGCGCGGCCCCTCCGAGCCGGATGGATCATCAACTCGGAGGGGCCGCACGGGAGTTACTTGGTGAGATGGCCCGGCCCGAAGGCCTGCGGCAGCATCTCGGACAGCGGCAGGATCCCCGCCGGGGTCTCCAGCAGGAGATCCGGGCCGCCGAACTCGTACAGCAGCTGACGGCAGCGCCCGCAGGGAACGAGGACCTCGCCCCGGCCGTCGACGCAGGTGAAGTGCGTCAGCCGGCCGCCGCCGGTGCGCTGCAGCTCCGAGACCAGCCCGCACTCGGCGCACAGGCCGAGTCCGTAGGAGGCGTTCTCGACATTGCAGCCGGAGACCGTGCGGCCGTCGTCGACGAGGGCCGAGACGCCGACCGGGTAGCCCGAGTAGGGGGCGTACGCGTGGCTCATCGCCTCGCGCGCCACCTCCCGCAGGGCGTCCCAGTCGAAGTCGGCGGAGGTCACTTCCCTTGCCCCTTCCGATAGGGCAGTCCGTCCGCCTTCGGCATCCTCAGGCGCTGCGCGGACAGCGAGAGCACCAGCAGGGTGATGACGTACGGGCTGGCCGTCACGACCTGGTTCGGGACCTCGTTCGTGGTGGTGTACCAGACGAACATCAGGGCCGAGATCGCGGCGGTGATGGCGGCGGGGACGTACTTCTTCTTCCAGATGAGGTACGCGACGCCGAACACCAGCAGGATCGCCAGGAGCAGGATCAGCGCGTGGACGTTGGTCGTGCCGCCGCGCAGCTTGAGGCTGTCGGTGTAGCCGAACAGGCCCGCGCCGAGGGCGAGTCCGCCCGGCATCCAGTTGCCGAAGATCATCGCCGCGAGACCGATGTAACCGCGGCCGGCCGTCTGGCCGTCGAGGTACACGTTGGACGACACGATCGACAGGAAGGCACCGCCGAGGCCGGCGAAGCCGCCGGAGATGATCACGGCGATGTACTTGTACTTGTAGACGTTGACGCCGAGGGACTCCGCCGCGATCGGGTTCTCACCGCAGGAGCGCAGCCGCAGACCGAAGGACGTGCGCCACAGCACGTACCAGGTGGTGGGTACGAGGGCGACCGCCACCACGGTGAGCGGCGACAGGTCGGTGATCAGGCCGCCGACCAGGCCGGCGATGTCGGAGACCAGGAACCAGTGCTTCTGGTTGAGGGTCTCCAGCCAGCCGGACAGGCCCGGGACGTCGAAGGTGCCCAGCGACTCGATCGGCGGGGACTGCTTGGAGGAGCCCTGCGCGGCCTCCTCGAAGGTGTACTTCGACAGATAGCGGGTGGTGCCCAGCGCCAGGATGTTCAGGGCCACACCGGAGACGATGTGGTTGACGTTGAAGGTCACCGTCGCGATGGCGTGCAGCACGGCGCCGAGCGCGCCGCCGATGATGCCGACGATCACGCCGGTCCAGGGACCCCACTGGTAGCCGGCCCAGGCGCCGAACCAGGTGCCGAGGATCATCATGCCCTCGAGGCCGATGTTGACGACGCCCGCGCGCTCGGCCCACAGACCGCCGAGGCCCGCGAGGCCGATCGGTACGGCGGAGCGCAGCGCGGTGGACATCTGGCCGGTCGAGGTGATGCCGTCCGCGCCGGTGATCAGGCGGACGACGGACGTCAGGATGAGGACGCCCGAGATGATCAGGAGGACGACAGGCAGCGAGATACGGCGGCCGCCCCTTCCGGGCTTCGCCGGCGCCTTGGCGATGGTCGCGGTGCTCATCAGACCGCCACCTCCTTCTTCGTGTTGGCGGCGGCCGCGGCGAGCTCCTCACCGACGCGCTTCTGCTGGCGGCGCAGACCCCAGGTGCGGACGACCTCGTAGGAGATGACGACCGCGAAGACGATCAGGCCCTGCATGATCGTGGCGATCTCCTTCTCGTACGGCTCGGGAGTCGCGTAGTCGAGAGCGGGGGACGCCTTGTCGAGGAAGGCCCACAGCAGGGCCGCGAGTGCGATGCCGCCGGGGTTGTTGCGGCCGAGCAGGGCGATGCCGATGGCGGTGAAGCCGAGGCCGGCCGGGAAGCTGAGGCTGTAGGTGTGGGCGTCACCGAGCAGCAGCGGCAGACCCGAGATGCCGGCGACCGCACCGGAGATCAGCATCGCGGTGAGCACCATGCGCTTGGCGTTGACACCGGAGGCCGCGGCGGCGGACTCGGACTCACCGGTGGCCCTGAGGTCGAAGCCGAAGCGGGTGCGGTTGAGGACGGCCCAGTAACCGATGCCCATGGCGATCGCGAGGAAGACCAGGCCGTAGATCTCGCCGACGTCCGACCCGAGGTTGATGCCGGGCACCCAGCCGGAGTCCTTCATCACGCCGGTCGTGACGTTGTCTCCGACCAGCACACCGAAGTTGTCGGTGAGGGTGAGGTAGCCGATGAGGCTGGTGGCGATCGAGTTCAGCATGATCGTCGAGACGACCTCGCTGACGCCCCGGGTCACCTTCAGCAGGCCCGCGATACCGGCCCACATGGCGCCGGTGAGCCCGCCGACCAGGATCAGCAGCGGGACCTGGAGGGCCGACGGCAGCGCCACGTGGGCGCCGACCACCGCGGTCATCATGGCGCCGAGGCGGTACTGGCCGTCGACGCCGATGTTGAACAGGTTCATCCGGAAGCCGAGGGCGACCGCGAGGGCGGCGATGTAGTACATCGACGCCTGGTTGATGATCAGTACCTGTACGTCGGAGTATCCGGCCTGCTCCAGCATGAGCGTGTACGGCTCGATCGGGCTCTTGCCCGAGGCGAGCAGCACGACCGAGGTCAGCAGGATCGCCGCGACGAGCGCCAGGGCCGGTCCGGCCACGGCGAGGAGCAACCGCTCCTTGTCGAACTTCTTCATCGGGCCTCGTCCTCCGGGGCGCTCTCGTCCTCGACGTGCTCAAGGTGTCCGGTGGCGGCGCCCGTCATGGCGGAGCCGAGTTCCTCCGGGGTGACGGTGGCCGGGTCGGCGTCGGCGACCAGCCTGCCGTTGTAGATCACGCGCAGGGTGTCCGACAGGCCGATGAGCTCGTCCAGGTCGGCGGAGATCAGCAGCACGGCCAGGCCCTCGCGGCGGGCGTCGCGGATGCGGTCCCAGATCTGGGCCTGTGCGCCGACGTCCACACCGCGGGTGGGGTGGGCGGCGATCAGGAACTTGGGGTTGTGGCTCATCTCGCGGCCGACGATCAGCTTCTGCTGGTTGCCGCCGGAGAGGGAGGCCGCGGTGACGTCGATGCCGGGGGTACGGACGTCGTACTCCTCGACGATGCGGCGGGTGTCGGCCTGGGCGGCCTTCGGGGTCAGCCAGAAGCCCTTGGCGTTGGGCGTCTCGGTGACATGCCCGAGGATGCGGTTCTCCCAGAGGGGGGCCTCCAGGAGCAGGCCCTGGCGGTGGCGGTCCTCGGGGATGTAGCCGACGCCGGACTCGCGGCGCTTGCGGGTGGCCCAGGAGGTGACGTCCGCGCCCTCGAAGAAGATGGCTCCGGAGTCGGCGTTCTTGGTGCCGATCAGGGCGTCGATGAGCTCGGTCTGGCCGTTGCCCTCGACACCGGCGATGCCCATGACCTCACCGGCGTGGATGGTGAAGGAGACGTCGTCGAGGACCTTCTTGACCTCGGCGCCGCCCACCTCGTCCATGAGCAGGGAGGCGGACGACTCGCCGAGCGTCAGCGCGCCCGAGGAGTACACGGTGAGGTTCTTGACCTCGACGACGGACCGGTCGGTGACGGTCGACTCGGCGGTCTCCGGGGTGGGGAGCTCGCTGCCGACCATCATCTCGGCGAGCTGGCGCGGGGAGGTCTCGGAGGGTACGGCGGTGCCGACCGTCGTGCCGCGGCGGATGACGGTGATCTCGTCGGCGACGGAGAGGACCTCGCCCAGCTTGTGGGAGATGAAGATGACCGACAGGCCCTCGGACTTGAGCTCGCGCAGGTTGGCGAAGAGCGCGTCGACCTCCTGCGGCACGAGGACCGCGGTCGGCTCGTCGAGGATCAGGGTGTCGGCTCCGCGGAAGAGGACTTTGAGGATCTCCACGCGCTGACGCTCGGCGACACCGAGGTCCTCGACCAGGGCGTCGGGGCGGACGCCGAGGCCGTAGCGGTCGGAGATCTCCTTGATCTTCTTCCGGGCGGTGCCGCCGATGCCGTACAGCTTCTCGCTGCCCAGCACCACGTTCTCCAGGACCGTGAGGTTGTCGGCGAGCATGAAGTGCTGGTGGACCATGCCGATGCCGCGGGCGATGGCGTCGGCGGGGCTGCCGAAGCTCACCTGGGTGCCGCCGACCGCGATGGTGCCCTCGTCCGGCTTCTGCATGCCGTAGAGGATCTTCATCAGGGTCGACTTGCCGGCGCCGTTCTCACCGACGAGGGCGTGCACCGTGCCTTTTCGGACAGTCAGGTGGATGTCGTGGTTGGCGACGACACCGGGGAAGCGCTTGGTGATCCCCGCCAGCTCTACCGCGATCGTCGACGGTGCGGTGAGCGGAGGGCTGCTGGACGCGTCGATGGCGCACTCTCCTTGGGAAAGGGGCCGCTCTACGCGCGTAGCGCCCCTGCTTTAAATAGTGCCCGGACCTGATCGTTCTCTTCTGACGGACGATCCGTTCCGAGCATTCTGCCGCGCGAACGGGGCGCGAGGAGCCATCCTCTCCGCGCCCCGTTCCGCGGCCGTAACGCTGCCATTACAGCGTTTCTTTGGCCAAGGCCTCTACCCGGAAGGGTCAGGAGGTCTTCACCTTGATGGTGCCGTCGATGATGCCCTCGGTGGCCTTCTTGACCGCGGCCTGGATCTCGGCGTTGTCCGCGAACTCCGGGTTGGAGTTCGCGAGGCTCACACCGCCGTTGGAGAGGCTGCCGCGGATGACACCGGTCTCCGGCTTGCCGTCGTGGACGGACTTGGCGAGCTCGTAGACCGCGCCCTCGACGTTCTTCATGGCGGAGGTCAGGATCGAGGACTTGTACGCCTTCAGCGCGTCCTGGTTGTACTGGTCGGAGTCGACGCCGATCGCCCAGATCTTGTTGGCGTTGGCGGCCTTGATGACACCCTGGCCGGACAGGCCCGCGGCGGCGTAGACGACGTCCGCGCCGTCGTCGATCTGACCCTCGGCGGCGCTCTCACCCTTGTCGGGGCTGGAGAAGCCACCCTCGGCGGCGGTCTCGGTCAGGTACTGCGACTTGACCGTGACGCCCTTCTTGGTGTCCTGGACGCCCTGCTTGAAGCCGGCCTCGAACTTGTGGATCAGCGGGACGTCCACACCACCGATGAAGCCGACGGTGTTCGACTTGGTGGACAGGGCGGCCGCGACACCGGCCAGGTAGGAGGCCTGCTCCTCGGAGAAGACGAGGTCGGCGACATTGTCGGCCTTGGTCTGCTCGTCGTCGACGATGCCGAAGGTGGTCTTCGGGAACTTGGCCGAGGCCTCCTTGACGGCCGGCGCGTAGGCGTAGCCGACGCCGATGACCGGGTTGTAGCCCTGCTTGGCGAGGGTCTCCAGGCGCTGGACCTTGTCCGCCTCCGACTCGCCGTCCTGCGGCTCGACGGCCGTGGACTTGTAGCCGAACTCCTTGTCGGCCTTGTCCAGGCCGGCCGTCGCGGCGTCGTTGAACGACTGGTCGCCCTTGCCGCCGACGTCGTACGCCAGGGCCAGACCCAGGTTCTTGCTGTCGCTGCTGCTGCTGGACTCGCTGGACGAGCTGCCACAGGCGGACGCAGTGAGGGCCAGCGCTGCGGTTGCAACGCCTGCAATCGTGATTCGGGACACCCGGCGCATGGAACGAGACTCCTTTGTGCAAGCGCCCAAACCAGGCGCTGGTTCCGCCGCAGCGTAACGCGCGTAGACCAGACGGAAAACCCCTTCTGTCCGGTCCGTTACCGAGCTGTGGCCACAGTTGGTGGACAGACTACGGACAGCAGTACGCCCCTTGCGGGAGGCAAGGGGCGTACGAGCTGCAACGCTGCCCGGGCGGGCGTACGAAGGGGCCTTTCGGCCCTGCGTCGGGCCTTACGAAGTCTTCACCGTCACCTTGCCGTCGATGATGTCCTGCTTGGCCTTGTCGACCGCCGCGACGACATCCGTCATGGCCTTGTACTTCGGGTTGGAGTCGGCGAAGCCCACGCCGCCGGACTTCAGGTCGCCGCGGACGACACCGGTGAGCGGCTTGCCCTCGTAGACCGACTTGGCGAGCTCGTAGACCGCGCCGCCGACGTTCTTCAGCGCCGAGCCGAGGATGTAGTCCTTGTAGCTCTTCAGCGCGTCCTGGTTGTACTGGTCGGAGTCGACGCCGATCGCCCAGATCTTCTTGGCGGCAGCCTCGGAGATCACGCCCTGACCGGAGAGACCGGCCGCGTGGTAGATGACGTCGGCACCCTTCTCGATCTGACCACTGGCAGCCTCCTTGCCCTTGTCAGGACTGGAGAAGCCACCTTCCGCAGGCGTCTCGGTCAGGTACTGCGACTCGATCTTGATGCTCGGGTCGACGGACTTGACGCCCTGGACGAAGCCCGCGCCGAACTTGTGGATCAGCGGGATGTCCACGCCGCCGATGAAGCCGACGTGCTTGGCCTTGGAGGTCTTGGCGGCGGCGACGCCCGCGAGGTAGGAGGCCTGCTCCTCGGAGAAGACCATGTCGGCCACGTTGGCGGCCTTGGTCTGCTCGTCGTCGATGATCCCGAAGGTGGTCTTCGGGAACTTGGCGGCGACCTCCTTGACGGCCGGCGCGTAGATGTAGCCGACGCCGATCACCGGGTTGTAGCCGGCCTTGGCGAGCTCGGTCAGACGCTGGACCTTGTCCGCCTCCGACTCGCCGTCGCTCGGCTGGACGTCCCGGCCGCCCATCTTGAATTCCTTGTCGGCCTGCTGGAAGCCGGAGTAGGCAGCGTCGTTGAACGACTGGTCGCCACGGCCGCCGATGTCGTACGCCAGGCCGATGCCCTTGCCCGAGTACTTGCCGGACGAGGACGACTTGGACGCGTCGTCGCTGCCGGCCTTCGTGCTGGACTCGCCACAGCCGACGGCCGCGAGCGCGATGACCGAAACGGCCACCACTGCTTGGGAGAACCTGGTCCTCCGAGATATGGAACGCACAGCAAGCACCCCTTCATCCCACGGCCCGTCGAACGGCCCGCTTCCCCAATGCGCCGCCGATGGTGGCCATTTCGGCGCACAGTAACGCGCGTAGACGAGGAGGGGAACGGGGTTCCTCGTGGCCGTTATCGAACCGTGCCGACATCGGGTTACGTTCGCCGCCCGCCGGTTACACCCGGGTGACACAAGGGGACGAAGGGGCGCCAAACCGGCCACCCCTTCACAAGATCTTCTACGGGCCTCTCAGGAAACCCCATCGAGCAGCGCGGCGGCGGTGAACAGCTCCACGCCTGCCGTGATCGCCGACTCGTCGGCGTCGAAGTCACCCTGGTGGAGATCCCGTACGGTCCGCTCGCCCGGGGTGCGGACACCGAGCCGGGCCATGGCTCCCGGCACATGCTCCAGATACCAGGAGAAGTCCTCGCCACCGAGGCTCTGCTCGGTGCCCTCGACCGAGGCGGCACCGCGCCGGGCGGTCATGGCATCCCGCAACAGATCGGTGACGGCCGGGTCGTTGACCACGGGCGGCACACCGCGCACGTAGTTGATCTCCGACTTGGCGCGATGCAGGTTGGCGACTTCGTCGATCGCGGCGACCACGACGTCGGGCGCCTGGCGCCAGGCCTCGATGTCCAGGCAGCGCACGGTGCCGGAGAGCTCGGCGTGCTGCGGAATGACATTGGGCGCATGCCCGGACTCGATCCGCCCCCAGGTCACGGCGAGCCCGGCACGGGTGTCGATCCGCCGGGCGACGATCGCGGGCACGTCGACCACGACACGCGCGGCCGCGGTCACCAGGTCCGTCGTCAGATGAGGCCGCGCGGTGTGGCCGCCGGGTCCGCCGAGGGAGATCTCCAGCCGGTCGCACGCGGAGGTGATGGCACCGGCCCGCAGCCCGATCCGCCCGGCGTCCACCCGCGGGTCGCAGTGCACGGCGATGATCCGCCCGACGCCTTCCAGCACCCCGCACTCGATGGCATCGGCGGCGCCACCGGGCAGCACTTCCTCCGCGGGCTGGAAGACCAGCCGCACGGGCCGCGGCAGCAGGCCCTGCCGATGCAGATCGGCCAGCACGAGGCCGGCCCCGAGCACGACCGTCGTATGCACGTCATGCCCGCAGGCATGGGCCCGGTCCGGCACGGTCGAGCGATACGAGCAGTCACTCTTCGTGTCCGGAATCGGCAGCGCGTCGATGTCGGCCCGCAGCGCGAGCGCGGGACGCCCACCACTCCAGTCCCCGATGTCACAGACGAGTCCGGTACCTACCGCGAGCACACGCGGCCGCAACCCGGCCTTCTCGAGCCGCGCCTTGATGGCGGCGGTCGTACGGAACTCCTGGTTGCCGAGTTCCGGGTGCATGTGCAAGTCACGCCGGAACGCGACAAGTTCGGCACGCAGCGACTCCGGCAGCGTGCCGGGAAGCGCTTCCGCGGGAAGATCGGCCTCGGACTCTAGGGACATCAATTGCTTCACCCTCTGAAGGGTAGGACGCCGGGCCGACCAACTGCCCCTCGATCAACAAAAGTTCAACCCGTTAGGGGAAGAAAATCCGGCCGCTCGACGCATACGTATCGACTGGGATGGGTAAACTCGCCCGCTTTCCGGCCGAGTGGATCATGAAATCCCCGGAGAAAGACCCGGCCGAAGACATCCGGCCACATCCGTCACTCATCCACTCCTCCCTCCACGGATACCACGCGCGGTGCCGCCCCGTCGGCTCTGCTCACCTGTCGGGACCGCGCCGCCCCGTAAATCCACCCTGCCTCCACTGAGACGCTTGTTCCGGTCCCGGAATCATCACCGCCGAGCGACGTTTCCGCCACGCGACGTGACGGCCGGGCCGGACGGGAGCACCCTTCCCCCATGGAGGCATGCGGCTGCGGTGAGGACCAGATCCCACGGATGCTGGCGGAATTCGGCGTTCTGGGGGTGGCGGGCCTGGTCCTGGCGATCCTGGTGATCATGACGCTGGCGGGCTGGCTGCTGATGTCGGCGGTGTTGCTGTTCCAGCGGTGGCGGCACCCGCCGCTGACGGTCGACGAGCACGCGCCGGGCACTCTGGACGGATTCACCTGGACGACTGAGGACCCCGGCCTCCTCCGAGATCCTCGCCCGGGGCCGGACGAGCCTCGCTAAGGTCGCCCCCGTGAGCGCCGAGCACCCGGACTTCATACGGGACACCCGCACCTCGTACGACACGATCGCCGACGCATACAGCGAGCGGTTCCCCGCCGACGGGCCGGCCGGCCTGCACGTGGAGCGCGCCCTCTTCGGCGCCTTCGCCGAGCTGGTGAGAGCGACCGGGGCAGCCGCCCCCGTCGCCGACCTCGGTAGCGGACCCGGGCACATCACCGCGCATCTGAGGGATCTGGGCCTGCCGGTCTTCGGGGTCGATGTCTCGCCCCGGATGGTGGCGCTGGCCCGCCGGGGATATCCGGAACTCCGGTTCCACGTGGGTTCGATGACGTCCCTGGATCTGCCGGACGCGACGCTGGGCGGGATCACCGCCCTGTACTCGATCATCCACGTCCCGGACGAGCACCTGCCCGCGACGCTCGCCGAGTTCCGGCGGGTCCTGGTGCCCGGCGGCTACGTGCTCCTCGCCTTCCAGGCCGGGTCGGAGGAGGACACCGAACACCTGCACCTCGCCGAGCGCTTCGGACACGAGATCTCGCTCGACTACTACTGGCGCGACCCGGACGCCGTGGCCGAGCAGCTCGGCAAGGCGGGCCTGCGCCTGCACACCCGGGTGCTGCGCGAGGCGCAGGAGGGCGAGGTGCGCCCGCGCGCCTTTCTCCTGGCGCGCAGGGACGGTTAGGGGCGCCGAACACGCCCCGCCCTCACACCGCCACGACCACCGACGACAGCCGATGCACATCCCGCGCCGTCCCCGTCACCCCCGACAGGAACCCCTGCGCCCGGGGTGAGGCGTTCTCCGTCAGCCAGCTCGGGTCGATGTCGCAGACCGAGACCCGCACGTCGGTGCCGACCAGGGCCAGGGGCAGGGTGTGGACGACCGTCGAGGGGAAGCTCAGGATGGTGCGGCCGATCGGGCCCCGGCGGGCGATCAGTTCCAGGGGGAGGTCCGGGCGGACTATTTCCAGACCGGTCTCGACCGCCAGGCGGTGGAGTTTGTCGGTGCTCTCGCGGCGGTGGGCGAAGTAGCGGGTGGTGCCGTGGGCCTTGGCGAGGGTGCGGACCGCCTCCAGGTATCGCTCGCCGTCCACCACTCCTGTCTCCACCAGCGACGTGCCCACCATGTCGGCGCCCTTGGTGATGCGGGGCGGGCCGAAGCGGGCGCGGGTCCAGGCGAAGGTGTTGGCCGAGACCGTCACCCCCGCCGGGGTCTCCTCCATCGGCATCGACGAGAAGATCTGCACCCGCCGGCGCTCGCTCGGGGTCAGCCGCTTGCGGGCCGAGGCCGACACCGGCGCGAAGATCAGGTCCCGGGGGCCCGGGCGGCCGCCCTTGCGGTGCCAGCGGACCAGCCTTTCCCCACGGGCGAGTTGGGCCACGAACTCCATCGTGGCCGTGCCGTCGTCGACGACGACCAGTTCGGACGCGCGCGTGATCGTCAGCAGCAGTTGTACGTAGCGGGAGAACGGGTCGCCGAGGACGACCCGGTCCGCCCTGCGGAGGGTGCCGGCCAGGCCCCCGATGGTCTGGAAGGGGGCCGCGGGGCCGCCCCGGGCCTCCTCCCAGCGGACCGCGTGACCCTCGTCGCGGGCCAGCTCGGCCATCCGGCGGAGCTGGCCGCGGGTCATGGGGTCGGTCGGGGACAGCACGACGAGGGTGAGCCCCGCGCCGGGTGCGTGGGCGTGCGCCCACTCCAGCACGTTCAGGAGCTGTACCGGGCTCTCGACGAACGCGAGAGTGGAGTTGCTGCCGGCTGATCCGGCGCGGCGGCTCATCGACGTACGACCGTCCCCTAAGTGATTCAACTCAGAACTTCAGCCTCGGAACTTCAGCCTCAGACCGAGACCGGCTCGCCGGCCGCCGCGGCGATCTCCGCCTCGGCGACGACGCCCGAGACACGGCGCAGCTTCTTCATCGGGCCGAGCTCGGAGTCGTAGACCTTCTTGACGCCGTCGCCGAGGGAGGCCTCGATGGTGCGGATGTCGCGGACCAGGCGGGTCAGGCCCTGGGGCTCGACGGAGGCGGCCTGGTCGGAGCCCCACATCGCGCGGTCGAGGGTGATGTGGCGCTCGACGAAGGTGGCGCCGAGGGCGACCGCCGCGAGGGTGGTCTGCAGGCCCGTCTCGTGGCCGGAGTAGCCGATCGGGACGTTCGGGTACTCCTCCTGCAGGGTGTTGATGACACGGAGGTTGAGCTCCTCGGCCTTCGCCGGGTACGTCGACGTGGCGTGGCAGAGCAGGATGTTGTCCGAGCCGAGGACCTCGACCGCGTGGCGGATCTGCTTCGGGGTGGACATGCCGGAGGAGAGGATCACCGTGCGGCCGGTGGCGCGCAGCTCGCGCAGGAGCTCGTCGTCCGTCAGGGAGGCCGAGGCCACCTTGTGGGCCGGCACGTCGAACTTCTCCAGGAAGGCGACGGCCTCGTTGTCCCACGGGGAGGCGAACCAGGCGATGTTCTTGCTCTTGCAGTACTCGTCGATCTGGCGGTACTCGTCCTCGCCGAACTCCACGCGGTGGCGGTAGTCGATGTAGGTCATCCGGCCCCAGGGGGTGTCGCGCTCGATGTCCCACTGGTCGCGCGGGGTGCAGATCTCGGGGGTGCGCTTCTGGAACTTCACGGCGTCGCAGCCGGCTTCGGCGGCCGCGTCGATGAGCTTGAAGGCGTTCTCCAGGTCACCGTTGTGGTTGATGCCGATCTCGCCGCAGATGTAGACGGGCTGGCCGGGACCGGCGAGACGCTCGGAACCGAAGGAACGCAGACGGGAGTTGGTGCTCATGGCAGGCGATTTCCTTAACTGGTGAGGGAGTCGAGAGAGGGGCCGAGGATCCAGCTGGCGATCTCTCGGATCGCGCCGTCGCCACCGGGGACGGTGGTGACCGCACGGGCGGCGCCGCGTACCACGTCGTGGGCGCTCGCGACCGCCACGGGCCAGCCCACGAGGGCGAAGCACGGGAGGTCGTTGACGTCGTTGCCGACGTAGAGCACGCGCTCGGGCGCGATGCCCTGCTCCTCGCACCACTGCTTGAGTGCGAGGTCCTTCCGGTCGATGCCGTGCAGGACCGGGAGCCTGAGCTTCCGGGCCCGGGCGGCGACGACCGGGTTCTGCTCCGTGGAGAGGATCAGCATGTTCAGGCCGCTGTTGCGCAGGGCCGCGATGCCGAGGCCGTCTCCGCGGTGCACGGAGACGAACTCCTTTCCATCGGCGTCGATCAGCACCCGGTCATCCGTCTGGGTGCCGTCGAAGTCCAGTACGACCGCGTCGACGTCGTCGGCGGTCGGCAGCGAACCGGGGCGGTCCGCGTCGAAGAGGGGGGCCAGCGCGCGGGCGCGGGCCAGGTCATGCGGGTCGTCGATCTCCAGCACGCGGGCCGGGTCCGTGCGGACGAGCTCGGTGTGGCCGAAGAAGCGGTGCTGGTGCTTGCGGAAGCCGGCCGCCTCCATCGCGTAGGCGGCGCCGGTCTCCAGGAGGTCCTGGGGGCGGTCCTGGCGCCGGGGGCGGAAAGACTTGTCGTGGTTGACGCCGTAGCCGCCGGTCGCCTCGCCGGAGTTGGCCGCGTCGTCGGCGTCGCGCCAGATGAAGCCGTGGAACGGGGCGACGGTCACCGCGGTGTCGGCGCCGTTCTCGACGACCGCGCCCGCCACCGCGTCGATGTCCTCGCGGACCAGGAACGGGCTGGTGCACTGCACGAACACCACCGCGTCGACCGCCGCGCCGTGCAGCGCCTCGTGGGCGTCCATGGCGTGCAGCACGGCCGCCTCGGAGGTCGCCGTGTCCCCGGCGATCGCGGCGGGCCGCAGCACGACCTCGGCACCGGCCTCGCGGGCCGCGGCGGCGATGGCCTGGTCGTCGGTGGAGACGACCACGTCCGTCACCAGCCGGGTGGCGAGGCACTCCCGCACGGCCCGGGAGACCAGCGGCACCCCACCGACGGGGGCGAGGTTCTTCGCGGGCACACCCTTGGAGCCGCCGCGCGCGGGGATCACCGCGAGCACGCGGCGCACGGAAACGCCTTGGCCCGCTTGCGGGTTGGACATGGGTTGCACTCCTTGCGCAGAGTTCACGGAGGTAGGGAGGGGGCCGCCGGAGCCGCCCCCCAGAGGCGCGGGACTGTGTCGATATGCGGCTCCGCCGCGGGGCGCGACCGGCCCCGACGGCGCCGCAGCCGCGAAAGGACCCATCGCGGCACTCTCGGAGGCGCTCACAGCTCCCCCATCCGCCGAATGACAGGCGCCACCCGCTGCACGCCGTGCCGATACGCCCCCCGAGCGGCCCGCCGCACGATCTGCCGAACCGGCCCCGGCTCCCTGTCATGCGCGGGCGCACCCGGCAGCGGACTCCCGTCGGGGCCGAGGTGGTGGCGGGCCAAAATGCCGGGCAGGTAACCGGGAGCCGTGGCGGGTGTGTAGTACGGGGTCAGCGGGGCCAACCCCCCGGGACGGGCCAGCAGCTTGGCGATCCGCTCCCGCGCCGCGTCGAAGGCGGTCTCGTACGAGCCGTCCGTCACCACGCCCTGCCGGGCCACCCACTCCGGGTCAGCCACCGGCCGGTGTCCCGCGTCCAGCTGGTCCCAGGAGGCGAGGCAGCCGGAGCCGACGAAGTGGTGGTTGCCGAGGACCTCGCGTACGCCGAGGTCGGTCAGGACGACCGTCGGGATACGGCGGTGCAGGGACTCGAGCGCGGCCGTGGAGCTGATCGTGACCAGCAGGTCGGTGCGGTCGAGGACCTCGCCCATGTTTCCGTACACCAGGCGGAAGTTGGCCGGCGGATCGAGCCTCTGGACCAGCTTCTGGTACGGCTGCTCCTCGATGTGCGTGGTGTGTTCGCCCGGCTTGGAGCGCAGCTTCAGCAGCACCTCGCGCTCGGGGTGCAGCCGGGCGTGCCGGATCAGCCGGTTCAGCAGGTACGTACGGTCCTTGCGGCTGTCCGGGACGGAGGGCTGCACGGCGAACACCACGGTGTACGGGTCGTGCTCGCCTTCGTAGGCGGACCCGCCGAGGAACGGCAGCGCCACCTCCGTCACCGACGAGGCGTCGGCGCCCACCCCTTCGTAGACGGCCCGGAAACGGTCCGCGTCCTGGCGGGAGTTGGCGAGGACCAGGTCGGCGCCGTGGCGCAGGAGGAGGCCGTCGGCGAGCTTCTCGTAGACGACACCGACGTAACCGGTGACGACGACGGGACGCTTCTCGCGGCCCTCCCACACCCGCTTGAGGCCGTGCAGCACGGCCTGGACGCCGCCGCCGACGAGGGCGACGACGACCACGTCGTACTCCTCCTCGGCCATGGCGCGCAGGAACTCGACGGCCGTGACCTCCCGCAGCGAGTCGGCGTGCACGCCGACCTCCGCCAGCTGGCGCGGGGTGGGGGTGGCGCGTCCGCGCAGCAGGAATCCGCTCAGGGCGAGGGGCCCTTGCGCATCCTCGCGCGGGGCGATGCGATGAGATGTGAGGGCACCCCATTTCCAGCGGGTGTCCGAGTCCGCTAGGACCGCGATTCGCGTCGGCTTCGTTGTACTTGCTGGCACGTCCAAGACGCTAGGAAGCAATTCCCAGGAATGGCCCAACCTCGAATCAACGAAAAGTTAACAACAGCCCACCGAGAGCCGAACTGGCCCGCCGAAGCCCGGGAAGTACAGGGGATGCACCGTTCCGACACATTCAGTTCACCCCCCGTACGATCACCGTCCAGTTCCCCTGCCGGGCGGCCTTCTAGCGTTTCGCAGGTGCCAAAGCTTTCCGTGATCGTGCCGTTCTACAACGTGCAGCAATACGCCCCGGACACCCTCAGAACTCTGCGGCTCAACGCCCGGAGCGACTTCGAGTTCATCCTGGTCGACGACAAATCCAA
This sequence comes from Streptomyces sp. NBC_00019, assembly GCF_045041015.1. Classification (NCBI taxonomy): domain Bacteria; kingdom Bacillati; phylum Actinomycetota; class Actinomycetes; order Kitasatosporales; family Streptomycetaceae; genus Streptomyces; species Streptomyces sp. NBC_00019. Next base: position 6,543,545 of record NZ_CP108302.1, on the reverse strand, counting down.
GGATGAAACACCCGCCATTCTCGAACGGGCGGCCGAGTCGCTTTCGGATGTCGCGCAGGTGAGATATATCCGCCATGAGGAGAACGGAGGTCTCGCCACCGCCCGCAACACCGGACTGGACGCGGCGACGGGCGAGTACCTCACCTTCCTCGACGGCGACGACTGGCTCGCGCCGGGCTATCTCACCGAGCTGGTCGCGGCCATCGAGGATCTGGGCTGCGACTTCATCCGCACCGACCATGTCCAGGCGACCGCCCGCGCCCGGTCCGTCCACCGGGCGCCGGTGGGCCTGCGCGGGGAGGTGCTGAACCCGCGCGAGGCGATCCTGCCCGCCGACCGGACGACCTCAGTCGACTACGCGTACGCGTGGGCCGGCGCCTACCACCGCCGGCTCCTGGACAAGGGCCTGCTGCACTTCACCGACGGGCTGCGCACGGCCGAGGACCGGCCGTGGATCTGGAAGCTGCACCGCGAGGCGGAGTCGTTCGCCGTGGTGAGCCTGCTCGGCGTGTTCTACCGGCGCGGGGTGGCCTCCTCGCTCACCCAGATCGGCGACGCCCGCCAGCTGGACTTCATCCGCGCCTTCGACCAGGTCGTCGAGGAGACGGCGACGGACCGGGACGCCGCCCGGCTGCTCCCGAAGGCGGTGCGCACCTACTGCGCGATCATCGCCCACCATCTCTCCGACGAGGCCAAGTGGGAGCCGGGCGTGGCCAAGCAGCTCCAGGCGATGAGCGCGGCGGCCATAAAGCGGATGCCGCAGGACGCCCTCGGCGACGTACTCGACACGATGGACCTGCGCCGCTCGTCCAAACTGCGGCGGCTGCGGCGCCGGGTCACCACAGCGAAGGCGGCTGCCTGATGTCCCCCCACCCCCGTCGTACGACCCAGATCTTCTGCGCCTCCACGCTGTACGGGGCCGCCACCCTGGCCGCCGCGATCGACTCCGACCTCTTCGAGGAGGCGGAACGGCGGGTGCTGCTGGTGTTCAACAACTCGGCGAACCCGGAGACCACTTCGGCGGTCGACGCCATGCCGGGCTTCGAGCCGCTCCGCGACCACTTCGACGACGTGCTGTCGTGGAACGAGGCCATCCGTCCCTTCCACCCCGGCTCCTGGACACCGCGCGCCGACGACATCCCGCTCTTCGAGCGCTATCTGCGGCTGCTCTGGGGCCTCGGCGACGACCGCGTCGAGCTGGTCCTGGAGTCCATCCAGGTCACCCCCGCGCTCACCGTGGCCCAGCTGTTCACCGGCGCCCCCGTGCATGTCTACGCGGACGGCCTGATGAGCTACGGTCCCACCCGCAACAAGCTCGACCCACTGGTCGGCACGCGCGTGCGCCGGCTGCTCCACCTGGACCTGGTGCCGGGCCTCACGCCGATGCTGCTGACCGAGTTCGACGTGCCCGGGCAGGTCGTGCCCACGGGCGCGTTCCTGAAGGTGCTGAACGAACTCGGCGATGCCGTACCGGAGTTGCCCGGGCTGCCGGAGAACTCGGCACTGCTCCTCGGCCAGTATCTGTCCGCGCTGAACATCCTCTCCGTCGAGGAGGAGGAGGACCTGCACGTACGGATGATGCGCGGCGCGGTCGAGCGCGGCCATCGCAGCATCGTCTTCAAGCCGCACCCCACCGCCCCGGCCCGCTTCAGCCGCGTCCTGGAGACCGAGGCCGGGAAGCTGGGCGTCGAGCTGACCGTCCTGGACACCCCCGTCCTCGCCGAGGTGCTGTTCGAGAAGGCCCGGCCGGGGCTGGTCGTGGGCTGCTTCTCGACGGCGCTGTTCACGGCGTCCGTCTTCTACGGCCTTCCCGTCGCCCGCATCGGCACCGAGCCGCTCCTGGACCGGCTCACGCCGTACCAGAACAGCAACCGGGTCCCGGCGGTGCTGGCCGACGCCGTGCTGGCGGATCTGGAGTCCCGCAAGGGCGAGGACGCCGTGCCCGACGAGGATCTGAACGGTCTGGTCACCGCGGTCGGCTTCACCATGCAGCCGCAGATGCACCAGGGGCTGCGTCCGGCCGCCGAGCGCTACCTCTCGCAGCACTTCGGCCCGCGCACCCAGCGCTACTTCAAGCGCAAGCGCCTGACCTCGCTGGGGCTGCCCGGCGGCATCCCGGAACGGCTGTCGTTCCTGCCGCGCAACTCCACCGCACGTCGGGTGGTCCGGCGGGCCAAGGCGTTGCGGAAGGCCGTGAAGCGCTGAGCGAATGAGGGATGAACTCCCTGGAAAGGCCGTGGAAATACGGCCCAACCATCGAGCTACTCCGTTGATTCAATGGTGAAGCGGTGTCCGGGTCCCTAGGATCACGGGCACCGCCTATCCGAATCCCGTGAGGCACTCATGACGAAGCTCGGCCGGCTCTACTCCCTCTTCGACAGCGTCACCCTGCCGGAGAACCTGCCCTACACCCAGTGCAGCGCCTGGGAGCTGCAGTTCCTGTACCTGGTGGGCCGGCACCACCTCACGGGCCGGGACCGGATCGTCGAACTGGGCTCGGGGGGCGGCGGATCGACGTACGCGCTCGCGCTCGGCCTGAGCGAGAGCCCCGTGTTCGACCGGAAGAGCGGGCGGCTGCACGCGTACGACTTCTTCCGGGTCGGCAAGGGCACGTTCGCCTCGGAGAAGTTCTTCGACTCCGGTCACAAGCCCGAGGACGACAACTCGTTCCTGGACGACTTCAAGGGGCGTCTGGAGCCCTTCCTGCCGTTCCTGGAGATCCACGCCGGTGACCTGTGGCAGACCTCGGACCCCGAGGACACCAGCCCCGTGGAGTTCCTGCACATCGACATAGCCAAGACGGCCCGGGTGTTCCGGTGTGTGTCGGAGCGGTTCCTGAGCCGGATGCGGCCCGGGACGGTCGTCCTGCACCAGGACTTCGCCGGGCCCCGGCTGCCGTGGCTGCACCACAGCACCGGTGCGCTGCTGCCGTACATCGAGATCGCCGGTCCGCCGATCCGCTCCACCCTCGCCTTCGAGGTGACGAAGCCGATCCCCGCGGACGTCCTCAAGCGGATCACCGAGGACGACTACACCGTCGACGAGAAGCTCGCCCTGATCTCCGCCGTCCAGGAGAAGATCGACCGCGACCACACCGGCGGCATCCCCTTCAAGTCCGTGCTGGAGCTGTCCAAGGCGTATGTCGCCCACTACGACGGCCAGCACCGGCGGGCCTGGTCGATCGCCAGGCCGCTGACCTCCGACGAGTATCTGAGCCGCACCCGCGCGGACCACTTCGATCAGCTGAGGAAGGCGTACGAGAAGGAGCAGCCGAGCGGTTCGAAGCTCACCCGGCTGCTGCACAAGGCCGTCGGCCGCTGAGCTGTCGCATGATGGATCCATGGACACGGACGCGGCGATAGAGGCGGGCTGGCAGAAGGCGCGGGACGACGGGCGCGTACGGCCGGAGTTGCTGGACCTGGCCTACGCGGATCCCCGCCTGCGGCGCCGGTTCCCCTGGGTCGGGATGGGGGAGCTGCACTTCAGCCGCACCGCAGAGCAGCCGTGGACCTGGGACATCCCCTTCGTCCTGTCCGAGTACGGGGGCACCTACTTCGTCATGGGCCCGTCCCGGCAGGAGTCGTTCGGCCGGGTGACGACGGCACGGGAGGCCATCGACCTGGTGCTGGAGCACCTGCCGGACGAGTGAGGTGCGGGCCCCCTGTGCCGTGGGGGCCCGCCGTCCCTCAACTCCCCAGGATCACCCGGAGGTCGGCCGCGTTGGCCTCGGTGACCTTCCACAGCTCCTGCTGGCGGCCGTGGACATCGGCGACCGTCTTGGCGTGGTCCGCGAGCAGGTCGCTCGCGCGCTCGACCAGACGGGCCGCGAGGTGGCGGTCGTGGACCGAGACGCCCCACTCCGGGCGCTCGATGTCCCGCAGGAAGTACGCCATCTTCGGGTGCGAGATCAGGCTGATGACGGGCGTGCCGACGCCGAACGGGATCATCCCGGCGTGGCCGCGCATGCCGATCACCAGCTTGGTACGGGCGTACAGCTCGCGGATCTGGTCGTTCTCGAAGTCGTACATCGGGATGACCGGCAGCGAGATGCCGTGCTCGCGGCGCAGATCGAAGGCGATCTTCTCGTCGTCGAGCGAGTGCGCCACGCACTGCACCTCGGCGAGCTTCCCCAAGTCCCGGACGGCCTGCGCCATTTGCGCGAGGAAGTAGCCGTAGTCGTGGCCGAAGCGCAGACCCGCGCGGTCGTACGCCGCGTTGATGAGGATCGTGTTCTCGCGCTGCACCGGGTCCTGCCAGCCCGCGACCAGCTGGCGCATGACCGTGGTGGGGCAGGGCTGGAAGCGCACCTTGTCGTGCAGGTGCGACGGCAGCATCGCGCGGACCTTCTCGATCGAGCCGTGGTTGCGCAGGCCGAAGAAGGAGGAGCGCTCGACCAGTTGGAGGAGCGAGTCGCGGAAGCGGTTCGCCCGGTAGGACTGGCCGTCGAAGGCGTTGAAGCCCACGGCGAAGACCGCGATCGGCACGTCGATGCGGTTCAGGAGCTCGTCCGGGACGTTCCACTGCCAGGCGCTGTTGCCGTTGGGCATGGTGTCCGGGATGAAGAGCCCGCCGCCGCCGATGACCAGGCCCCGGCGGGCGTTGACGCGCTCCAACGCGGCCTCGTCGAAGAGGCGGTGGGCGTGGACCGAGTGCCAGCGCCGCGAGGTGACGTCGGGGCCGAAGGCGAGCCGGACGGTCTCCGGGAGGAGCTTGTCGCCCGCGTTGCCCTGCCGGTCCATGTAGAAGGCGACGTGGGCGAGCTGTTCCTCGGCACTGCCCCGCTCCTGCGAGGGGACGGCGCCCGCGCGCTGCGCCCACAGCCGGCTGGAGCGGTGGGTCGGGTCGACGGTGATACCGGCGGTGGCGTGCCGCAGGGACTCCGTGTTGTCGCCGTGCACCCACGCCATCTGGGCCAGTCGGGCGTACGCCGTGGCGGCCCGGTTGGGGGCGGCGGTGGCCAGCAGCAGCTGGGCCCTGGCCTCCTCGTAGCGGGAGACGCTCATCAGGGCGTGGCCGAGGACCTCGTGCGGCCAGGCCTCGTCGAGCGGGATCCGGACGCCGGACAGGACGTCGACGGCGTCCTGGTAGTCGCCGTTCGCGATGTGCGCGGCGGCGACCTTGCGGGCCACCTCGACGTCACCGGTGCGCTGGACGTGCGGGGTGCCGAAGTGGACGACCAGGTCGTGGTGGAGGCCGCCGCTCGACGCGAGGTAGGCGGTCTGGAAGGCGGCGTCCGACAGCTCGAACTCGCGCCAGCGGTCCTCCGCCTGGCTGTACCCGGCCTCGCCGCCCTGCCAGGGCTTGTGGCGGCCGGTGAAGTGCAGGATCGCGGTGTCCTCGGGGACCGGCAGGTCGCCGGACAGCCGCCGCTTGACGAAGTTGTAGCGCGGGTCCAGGCGCACGAAGTCGCCGTCGAGGACGGCGTTGAGGATGCCCTGGTCGTGCTTGTCGAGCTCGTAGTCGCCGCTGCGGCCGCACCGGTCGAGCCTGGCGCAGAACTCGTCGCTCAGGTACTCGCGCTGGATGACGAGAAGCCCCGAGTTGAGCTTGTGCTGCCCGTAGAAGAACTGCGGGACGGCCGCCAGCCCCTCGCGCAGCTTCAGGAGTTCACTCAGGTCACTCAGGACCACCATGTCGGTGTCGAGGGTGATGATCGTGTCGTACTCGCGGATCCTGAACACGTCGAGGATGAAGTACGCCTTGCGGACCAGGTAGTTGTCCTGGTCGCCCTTCTTGTACGAGTCGTAGTGCGTGTCGCCCACGCGCTTGAGGACGATCCGCGGGTGCAGGGCGCGGATCCGCGCGATCGAGCCGGGGCGCAGATCGTCGTAGAGGACGACGAAGTCCTCGCACACGCCGGGGTTGGAGAGCGCGAGGCTGCGCAGGAGGGTCAGGAACCCGGGCAGGTAGTTCTCGTCGACGTAGGACGCGAAGGCGATGCGGCGCTTGCCGGTGAGCGCGTGGGCGTCGGTGGCGGGGGCCTGTGTCGCAGGCGGGGCAGTGGTCATCGCAGGGAGATCCTCATGTCGGTCACGCTCTGGGCCCGCTGCATGACCCATGCCTTCTCGCTGGTGTACTCGTGCACGGACGTGATGGCGAGCTTCATCGCCTCCTGGACGCGGTAGGCGCCGCTCTCGTAGAAGTCGAAGCCGATCAGGTCCAGGGTCGGGCTGACGTCCAGGAAGTCCAGCAGGTACAGCATGTTGAAGCCGGTGGTCGGGATGCCGGACCAGACGTCGGTGCCGAGCTTTCCGATGTTGCGCACGGGCCAGCGCAGCGACTCGTCGCCGAGGAAGGTCTGGGCGCCGGGGACGAGCCGGTTGCGCAGCGAGTACTTCCAGTCGCCGGAGATGCCGCCGAACACGAGCCGGGTGTCGACCTGTCGGTCCCAGTTGAAGCCGTGCTTGTGGATGGTGGCGTGGATGTCGGTGCGGCTGCCGGTGTGCTTCGGTTCGATCTTGTACGAGTTGAAGCGGACGACGAGGTCGTACGCGTCGATGTCGGCGCCCATCGAACTGGCGCCGACGCGGCCGGAGTTGGCGATCAGGCAGATCGACTTGCCGGCGATCCGGTTGCGGAACTCGCCGAGGCCGATCCACTGCACTCCGCCGATGGTGGGGTCGGCGACGGGGCCGCGCATCCGGTTGCGGCGCTGCTCGGCGTAGAGGGCGAGGGCCTCGGTGAGGGAGGCGAGGTCCGTCGACTCGGTGGTGCGCAAGTCGAGGTACTGGCTGAGGAGTTCCTGCCGGTCGGCGACCGAGGCGTCCTCGGCGGCCAGCGTCAGGAGCGCTCCCACGAGGCGCGGCTCGGCCTCGGTCCAGTCTCCTACGGCGTGGGCGGCCAGGCCCTCGGCCCAGACGTCGGTGGCGGCGCGGCGGGTGAACTCCGCGGCGCGCGGGCTCTGCCGCTTCAGCAGCGCCAGCAGCTCCCGCTCCTTGTCGCCCGCGACGCGCAGCCCGGCGATCTTGGCGCGGACGCCGAACCCGTCGTCGTCGGTGAGGGCGAGGTACTTCTCGTACGCCTCGACGGCCTCGGTCTCCTCGCCGAGGGCCTCCAGGAGCCGGGCGCGCAGCCGCCATCCGGCGCGGGAGTTCTTGCGCTGGGCGAGGACGGTGTCGCTGATGACGAGGGCGAGGTCGAGCTCGTCGTCGTAGCCGCACTCGAGCGCCTTGTTGGCGACGGCGAGCAGCGCGTCGAGGAGCTCGCCCGGGATGGTGGAGGCCGGGGTGGCGGCGCCCTTGACGGCCCGCTTGAGCAGGGCGGTGGCGCCGCCGGCCGGGGCGGGCACGGGGGCGGACGTGGCCGTCGTGCCCCACACCACGAGCAGCTTGCGCAGCTGCTCCGCGAGTTCGACGCGGCGCCGGTCGATGCTGCCGACGACCTTTCCGCTGTGCACCGCGCAGGCGCGCAGGCAGTCGTCCAGCTCCCCTCCACGCGCACGTGCACGTCTCTTCTGGACCGTCGTCATGGCACTCCTGTTTGTCTTCTTACCAAAGGTCAGGCGAGTTCTTGGGCTTTACCGCTTGTGTGGGGGGATTCTGAGGGAATTTAGGAAGCCAAAACGACATCCAGGTGAACTCACCGGGACCGTGCGGCCAATCGTTGGATCGCCGACCAAGACATCCCTGTGATTCGGACTAATGTCCCTGTGTGCACCCGTAGGAACAGCTGTATCGAGGGGATATCCGTGACCACGACGACGGTCCGCCAGGTGATCGAGACGCCCCGGCGGCCGGACCGGACGGCTCCCCGTGAGACCCGTCTGCGGGCCCTGGACGGACTGCGTCTGGTGGCCGCGCTGATGGTGGCGGCCTACCACTACGGCGGTCGGGGCGGCGAGATCACGACGGCCTGGGGAAGTTCTCCGAAAGACCAGTTCCCGACGCTGAGCGGGTATTTCGCATACGGCTGTCTCGGCGTACAGGTCTTTTTCGTGATCAGCGGATTCGTGATCTGCATGAGCGGCTGGGGCAGACCGCTGAAGTCGTTCTTCGCGTCCCGCGCGTCCCGCCTGCTGCCCGCGTACTGGGTGGCGGTCGTGCTCGTCACGGTGGTGTTCGCGCTGCCGATGGTCGCCTTCAAGGCGGTGGCGCCGAGCGACGCCCTGGTCAACATGACGATGCTCCAGCAGCCGTTGGGCGTCGACCGGGTGCTGGGCGTGTGCTGGACGCTGTGGGCGGAGGTCCGCTTCTACGCCCTGTTCGCCCTGTGCGTGGTCCTGCCCGGAGCCTCCCGGCGCCGGGTGATCATGTTCTGTGCGGGCTGGACGCTGGCCGCGGCGATCGCGCAGGCCTCCAAGGAGCCGCTGCTCGACATCGTGCTGATGCCCGAGTACGCCCCCTTCTTCATCGGCGGTGTCGGTCTCTACCTCGTCCACCGCGACCGACGGGACATCTACGCGTGGGGCATCGTCGCCGTCAGCTTCCTGATCGGCCAGCACTACGCGGTCCGCAGCCTGTGGAACGCGGCCGACCCGAACGCCTTCGCACACCGCACCACCCTCGGCATCGTCCTCGTCGTCGCGTTCGGTTTCCTCGCCGTCACCGCGATCGCGCTGGGCTGGCTGAACCGGGCGAACTGGCGCTGGCTGACCGTGGCCGGGGCGCTGACGTACCCGTTCTACCTGGTCCACGAGCACCTCGGCTGGGTGGTGATCCACGGGCTGCACATCGGGCTCGGGCTGCCGTCGGCGGAGACGTTCGCGCTGACGGTCGCCTCGATGCTGCTGCTGGCCTGGCTGATGAACCGATACGTCGAGAAGCCACTGACCCCGAAGCTGCGTTCGGCCTTGGCCAAGGCTCGCTGAGGTTGTTCACCGGACGTTCAGCGCGGGGAAAGTTGGGGCGGGCTCCAGCGAGCAGACATGCTCCATGGCCAACGCACAGCAGACGTACACGTACCCCGGTGAACTAGGCGACGTACCGGGCTGGTTCCCTCCCCTCGACCAAGTCCTGTTCACCTGGTTCCTCGACCGGCAGCGGACGCGGGGCCTCACCGGCGACCTCCTGGAGCTCGGCGCCTACATGGGCAAGAGCGCGATCCTGCTCGGCCGGCACCTGGAGGAGGGCGAGCGGTTCACGGTCTGCGACCTCTTCGGCGGCGACGCCCCGGACGGGGCGAACAAGGCCGAGACCGCGAAGTCGTACGCCTCCCTCACCCGGCAGGCCTTCGAGCGGAACTACCTCTCCTTCCACGACACCCTCCCGAGGGTGATCGAGGCGCCGAGCTCGGTGATCTCCTCCGAGGTCGCGGCGGGGAGCTGCCGATTCGTCCACATCGACGCCTCGCACCTGTACGAGCATGTCCGGGACGACATCGGTGCGGCTCGGGAGATCCTGCTGCCGGAGGGTGTGGTGGTCCTCGACGACTTCCGGTCCGAGCACACGCCGGGGGTGTCGGTCGCGGCGTGGGAGGCGGTGCTGAACCGTGGGTTGCGGCCGATCTGTCTCAGTACGCAGAAGCTGTACGGGACGTGGGGTGATCCCTCGTCGGTGCAGGAGGAGTTGCTGGAGATGCTGCGGGGGCGGGCGGACTGTGGGTTGAGTGTGCAGCACGCGGCGGGGCATCGGTTGGTCCGGGCTCGCTCCGCGGGGGTGCGAGGGCCTGAGTTTCCCAAGTCGCGGCACTATGTGGCGCCGCCGGTGGAGCCCGTCCCCGCGTCTGAGCCTCGCCGCTCGTCGGCCCGCCGTATCGCCGTGGATCTGTTGCCGCCGGTTATCACGCGGGCCGTGCGGAAGGCTATGACAAGCCGCGCCTGAGTGGTTTGCCGCGGGTCCGTTGTGGCTGGTCGCGCCCACGCGGCGGAGCCGCAAATCGACACAGCCTCCCGCCCCTTACGGGGCGCTCTCGATGCCCTTGATGATCAGGATCAGCCCCTCCTCGAAGTGCCGTTCATAGTCCGCGAAGATCTCCGCGCCCGCCGCGGCCGACAACGGGAAGTCGGCCATCTGGCGGGCGCGTTCGTCGATGTCGTAGCCCTCGCGGCGTTCGCCCGGCAGCGGCTCGACGCCCTGTTCCTCGATGACGAAACCGAGGGTGTAGAGGTACGTCGTCGTGAGGGCGCGGACCGCCTCGGCGAGGGGGAAGCCCGCGGCCGTGAACAGGCGGAGGTTCTCCTCCATCTGCTCCACATGCACCGGGCTGGTGAACCGTGAGCCGCTGAAGACCCTCGCGCCGTCGCGGTAGCCGAGCAGCGACGCCCGCAGCCCACGGTTGCTCACGAGCAGCCGTTCCTGCCAGGTGTGGTCCGGGTCGGAGGGCGTCCTGGCGACCATGCGCCGGTACATCTCCGTCGCCATCTCGTCGAGCAGCGCCTGCTTGTCCTTGAAGTGCCAGTACAGGGCGGGTGCCTTGACGTCGAGTTCCTTGGCGATGGCGCGCAGGGTCAGCCCGTCCAGGCCCACCTCGTTCAGGAGCTTCAGGGCGGTGTCCGCGACCCGGGTGCGGTCGAGGGGCGCGCGTCGTTCGGTAGTCACACTTGACAGCTTAACGGCGTTAAGGGCACGCTCATGGCCGACGGAACTTAACAGCGTTAAGGAGAGTGGTCGTATGCGTACCGATATGCACACCGACGTACTGATCGTGGGTGCGGGCCCGACCGGCCTCGCCCTCGGTATCGACCTGGCCCGGCGCGGGGTGGACGCGCTGGTGGTGGAGAAGGCCGAGGAGCTCTTCCCCGGCTCGCGGGGCAAGGGCATCCAGCCGCGCACGATGGAGGTCTTCGACGACCTCGGCGTCCTGGACGCGATCCACGCCGCCGGCGGCAGCTACCCGGTCGGGATGGTCTGGCAGGACGGCAAGCGGGTCGGCGAGCACCAGATGTTCGAACCGGCCGAGGCGACGGAGGACTCCCCGTACAACGCGCCGTGGATGGTGCCGCAGTGGCGGACCCAGCAGATCCTGGCGGCGCGGCTGACGGAGCTCGGCGGCGAGGTCGCCTTCGGACGCGAGCTGACCGGTCTCGCCCAGGACGAGGAAGGAGTGACGGCCCGCTTCACGGACGGCGAGGACGTCCGCGCCCGGTATCTGGTGGCGGCGGACGGCGGCCGCTCGGCGGTGCGGCGGGCGCTCGGCATCGGGATGACGGGCGAGACGGTGGACCCGCAGCCGATGCTGGTGGCGGACGTACGCCTGACCGGCCTGGACCGCGACTACTGGCACGTCTTCCCGCCGAGCGGGGAGGGCGACGGATTCCTGGCGATCTGCCCGCTCGCGGGCACCGAGGACTTCCAGGTGGCGGCCCGGTTCCCGGCGGACACCGCGGTGGACGTGTCACCGGACGGCGTCCGCAAGGCGGTCGCCGCCGGCTCCCACCTCGACCCCTCCGATGTGACGGAGGTCCGCTGGACCTCGGACTTCCGCCCCCGCATGGCCCTCGCGGACCGCTTCCGCTCGGGCCGGGTCCTCCTCGCCGGCGACGCGGCCCACGTCCACTCCCCGGCGGGCGGGCAGGGCCTCAACACCAGCGTCCAGGACGCCTACAACCTGGGCTGGAAGCTGGGCGCGGTACTGCGGGGCGATGCCTCGGCGACGCTGCTGGACACCTACGAGGAGGAGCGGCGCCCCATCGCCGCGGACATGCTCGGACTGTCGGCGAGCGTCCACCGCGGGGAGACCCGACGCGGTGACGCGACCCGGCAGCTGGGGCTGGGGTACCGGGACTCGTCCCTCACCCAGGAGACGAGGGCGACAGCGACCGGGGTACGGGCGGGCGACCGCGCACCGGACGGGCTGCTGGGCGGGACACGGCTCTTCGACGCGTTCCGGGGGCCGCACTGGACACTGATGGCGGTCGCCAGCGAGGCGCCGGAGGTGCCGGGGGCGGTCAAGGTCGTACAGGGAGATGAGCAGGCTTCGTACGGAATGGGCCTGTTCCTGATCCGCCCGGACGGCTACGTGGGCTGGGCGGGCGAGACGGCCGACGGGCTCGGGGAGTACATGGCGCGCCTGGGCCTCTAGTCACACACCGCTCGCGAGCGACAGCTTCACCGCGAATCCCAGGAACAGCGCCCCCGCCGCCGATGTCGCCCCCGCCGACAGCCGCCTCCGGCGACGGAACGCGTCCGCCAGCCTCGTCCCGCTGAATATCAGCGCGGTGAGATACAGGAAGCTCGCGAACTGCGCGAGCACACCGAGCACGACGAAGGACAGGGCCGGGTACGCGTACCCGGGGTCGACGAACTGCACGAAGAAGGCGACGAAGAACAGGATCGCCTTGGGGTTGAACAGGCTGATGACCAGGGCACGGCGGTAGGGCCGCTCATCGGCGGCACCGGGTTCCGCGACCGCGGCCGCCTCCCCTCGCGCCCGCCACATCCCCCACGCGGCCCGCAGCATCCCGACCGCCAGCCAGGTCAGATATCCGGCGCCCGCGTACTTCACGATCCCGAACAGCACGGCGTTGGCCTGGAGCAGCGAGGCGACCCCCGCGGCCGACAGCGTCATCAGCACGGCGTCCCCGCACCACACCCCGGCCGCCGCCGTGTACCCCGCCCGCACCCCGCGCCGGGCGGCGACGGAGAGCACGTACAGGGAGTTGGGCCCGGGGAGGAGAACGATCAGGACAAGGCCCGCGAGATAGGTGGGGAGGTCGATGACACCGAACATGAAAGCGAGTGTCGCACGCTAGAACACATCCGCCGGAACGTATGTCCCCCAGACCTCCCGCAGGGCGTTGCACACCTCGCCGACCGTGGCCCGGGCCCGCAGCGCCTCCTTCATCGGGTACAGGACGTTGTCCTCGCCCTCGGCGGCCTTCTTCAGGGCCGCCAGGGCCGAGTCCACCGCCCGCTGGTCGCGCTCGGCGCGCAGCCCGGCCAGCCGCTCGGCCTGCTGGGCCTCGATGGCCGGGTCGACGCGCAGGGGCTCGTACGGCTCCTCCTCGTCGAGCCGGAAGCGGTTGACGCCCACGACGACCCGCTCGCCCGCGTCCGTCTCCTGCGCGATGCGGTAGGCGCTGCGCTCGATCTCGTTCTTCTGGAAGCCGTGCTCGATGGCCGCCTCCGCGCCACCGAGGTCCTCGACCCTGCGCATGAGGTCGAGGGCGGCCCTCTCCACGTCGTCCGTCATCCTCTCGACCACGTACGACCCCGCGAACGGGTCGACCGTCGCCGTCACGTCCGTCTCGTACGCCAGGACCTGCTGCGTACGCAGGGCCAGCCTCGCCGACTTGTCCGTCGGCAGCGCGATCGCCTCGTCGAAGGAGTTCGTGTGCAGGGACTGCGTGCCGCCCAGCACCGCCGCGAGGCCCTGGACGGCGACCCGGACCAGGTTCACCTCCGGCTGCTGGGCCGTCAGCTGCACCCCGGCCGTCTGGGTGTGGAAGCGCAGCATGAGGGACTTGGGGTTCTCCGCGCCGAACTCGTCCCGCATCACGCGCGCCCAGATGCGCCTGGCCGCACGGAACTTGGCGACCTCCTCCAGGATCGTCGTACGGGCCACGAAGAAGAAGGAGAGACGCGGGGCGAAGTCGTCGACGTCCATTCCGGCCGCCACCGCCGTGCGGACGTACTCGATGCCGTCGGCCAGCGTGAAGGCGATCTCCTGCGCGGGCGAGGCCCCCGCCTCCGCCATGTGGTAGCCGGAGATCGAGATGGTGTTCCACTTCGGGATCTCGGTCCGGCAGTACTTGAAGATGTCGGCGATGAGCCGGAGCGACGGCTTCGGCGGGAAGATGTACGTCCCCCGCGCGATGTACTCCTTCAGCACGTCGTTCTGGATCGTGCCGGTCAGCTGCCGCGCCGGTACGCCCTGTTCCTCCGCCACCAGTTGGTACATCAGCAGCAACAGGGCCGCGGGCGCGTTGATCGTCATCGACGTCGAGACCTGGTCCAGCGGGATCCCGTCGAACAGCACCCGCATGTCGTCGACCGAGTCGATCGCCACGCCCACCTTGCCGACCTCGCCGTGGGCGATCGGGGCGTCCGAGTCGTGGCCCATCTGGGTCGGCAGGTCGAAGGCGACCGAGAGGCCCGTCGTGCCGTGGGCGATCAGCTGCCGGTAGCGGGCGTTGGACTCCGTCGCCGTACCGAAGCCGGCGTACTGGCGCATGGTCCAGGGCCGGCCCGTGTACATCGACGGGTAGACACCACGGGTGAAGGGGTACGCGCCCGGCTCGCCCAGCTTCTCCGCAGGATCCCAGCCGTCCAGGGACCCGGGACCGTAGACCGGTTCGATGGGCAGTCCGGACTCCGACTCGCGCGCCATGGTGTGCCGCCTCCCGCTGAGGAATCACTCGCCGGTCCCTCACAACAATGCCGCGCCGTTCGCAACCAGTCATCCGCGGGAAGCCATCTCTGGTGACACGAGTGGTGAGAAGGCGGGGGCGGACATGCGTACAGAGGGCATGAGGAGAGTGATCGCCGCGTTGGTGGCGGTGGCGGCCGTGGGCGGCTGCACCGTGCAGGCGGCGGAGGGTGACGGGAAGAGCCCGGTGCGGGTCGAGCTGCCCAAGAGCTCCCCCTCGTCCTCGGCCGGCGCGGAGGACGGCAAGCCCAGCGCCGAGCCGACGAAGACCCCGCCGAAGGTGCTCCTCTCCCCCGGCGACACCGGCCGTGACGTCCGTGAGCTGCAGGCCCGGCTGCGACAGGTGGCCTGGATCTTCGAGGGGCCGACGGGGACGTACGACGGGATGACCGAGGAGGCCGTCAAGGGGTTCCAGGGCAAGCGTGGGCTGCCGAAGACCGGCGAGACCGACTCCGTCACCTGGCAGCGGCTGCTGAAGATGACCCATGAGCCCGGCAAGTGGGAGCTGTATCTGATGGGCGGGCAGCCGGCCGACAAGCCGGACGCACGCTGTCTGACGGGCCGGGTGCTGTGCATCAGCAAGTCCAGCCGCACACTGCGCTGGATGGTGGACGGGCGGACCGTCACCACGGTGCCGGTGCGGTTCGGCTCGGAGTACACACCGACCAGGGAAGGCGTGTTCAGCGTCTACTGGAAGTCGCGCCACCACGTCTCGACGCTCTACGACTCACCGATGCCGTACGCGATGTTCTTCAGCGGCGGCCAGGCGGTGCACTACTCGTCCGACTTCGCGGCCCGGGGCTACGCGGGCGCCTCGCACGGCTGCGTCAACGTGCGGGACGAGGCGGCGATCGCGGAGCTGTTCGACGAGGTCCGCGACGGCGACAAGGTCGTCGTGCACTGGTGACCTGTGGGGCGCGGGCGGGACCGGGGGAACGTGTCCCGCCCGCGCCGAGGTGCACGAGCCGTGAGTACGGGGGGAACCCCGGCTCTGTGCGACGGCCGATGACCAGTCGGCTCACTCATCTCAGCGCCACCGCGGCCGAAAATGTCACACCCGTCGCGGAAAAAGTTCAACACCCCGGGGACATGCAGGTCACAGGGCGGAGTAGGACGGGTTGGGCGACGGTTCGGGAACGGCGGCGGCGCGTTTCGGCTGCAGCGTGGCGTCGTCCGACGGGGACGGCGAGGGGGTGGAGAGGCCACCGTTCTGGTGGTGGTCGTTGCCGTCGTTGCCCTGGTCATTACCGCCGGGGGCTCCGTGGTGGCTTTCGTCGTCACCGCCCGGACCGTCCTGGTCCTTGTCCGAGTCCCTGCGGTCGTCTTCCGGACCGGCCTGACCGTCGGAGGTCTTCAGTACGTCGTTGCAGTACTTCCACACGCGCGTGGAGCCGCCCGCCAGCCCTTCCAGGGCGCGTCTGCGGTCGGTGGACAGCCGCTTGCCGTCACGGATGTCGCGGCAGGCCGACGGGGCCCCGTCCCACCAGGAGCCGAAGCCGCCCGTCCGGCCGTGTCCGTCGGGGTCGGCGCTCGGAGCGCCGCCCGCGTCGGAACGCGGGGTGCCTTGATCGGGGGAAGCACCGGCGGAACCTTCGGGCGTCGGCTCGCCCTCCGCGGCACCGTCCGGCGACGGCGACACCAGCGGACGGTCCGGTGTCACCGCGGCCGACACCGAGGCACCGGGCCGCGGCCCGTCCTCCCCGAACGGCTTCGGCAGCACCCCGGTCGCAGCCGCGGCAACCACCCCACCGACCATCCCGAACGCCACCACAGCAGCCACCCCGAACCGCACGTGCCGCCGATGACGGGAACGCAGGGCACGGTGACCGGGAGCGCCGATACGGATGAGCCCGGCGTCGGTGGAGGGGCCGCCACCGGGGGCGGCGGAGGGGCCGCGACGGGAGGCGTCAGCCGACCGGGGGTGACCTGAGGGGCTCACCGACCGGTCGTGACCGGAGGTGGCAGCCGACACGGCGTGACCTGAGGGGCTGGCCGACGGGGCGTGACCTGGCGCGGAGCCGGACAGGGTGTGCCCGAAGTCGGCCGCCGGTGAGGCATGACCGGCAGCGTCAGCCGACAGCGTCTGGCCGGAGGCGGCGCCCGGTGAGGGGGTGGGTGCGGTCGGCGTGGCCCCGGGGGCCGGGTGGGTTCGGGTGGCAGCCGTGCCGCGGTTTGCTTGTGCCTTGCGGAAGGCGGCCAGGGCGGCGGCCTCGCCGGGGAGTTCGGCGCTGCTCATCGGGGGTTCCACGGAGAGCGCGCCGAGGGTCTTGGCGAGACGCTCGGCATCGTCGCGGTCGGCGGCGTCGACAGCGTTGTCCAGTGACTCGCCGCGCAGCAAACGCTCCGCCGTTTCGCGGTCCAGCCACCCGTACTGCTTGTCGGCCATCACATGTCCTTCTGCGTCCGCGGACGCGTATGCGTCACACTCGCGGACGTCACCGCACGAGTGTGCGGCTCTCGCTGGGGCGGGAGCGCGTCGAGCACACCGTCCGCTTCCAGATCGGCGCCGAGCAGTTCGGCGAGCTTCTTCAGACCCCGGTGCGCGGCGGTCCGTACGGCCCCCGGCCGCTTGCCCAGCGTCTCGGCGGCGGTCTTGGCGTCGAGACCCACCACCACCCGCAGCACCACGGCCTCGGCCTGGTCCTGCGGAAGACGGGCGATGAGGGAGAGGGTGCTGTCGGTGGCCAGGGCCTCCATGGCCTCGCCCGCGGTGTCGGACTCGCTGGCCTTCCCCGTCAGCTCGGTCTCGTCGCCGCCGATGGCGGGGCGGCGGCCGCGCATACGTATGTGGTCCAGGGCGCGGTTACGGGCGATACGGGCGGCCCAGCCGCGAAAGCGGTCCGCGTCCCCGCTGAACCGCTCGAGGTCCCGGGCGATCTGCAGCCACGCCTCGGAGGCGACGTCCTCGGCGTCCGGATCACCGACCAGCGTCCGGACGTATCCGAGCAGCCGCGGGTGCACGGCGCGGTACACAGTCCGGAACGCGGTCTCGTCCCCGTCCTGTGCCGCAAGCACCGCGGCGGTCAGCTCCGCGTCATCCCCCAGCACGCATGGTTCCTCAGTCGATGGTCGCGGCCCCGAGGCCGCCTGCGATTGCGGTGATCTCTCGCTTCCGCGCTCGGCGCGAAAGGCACGTTACGACCTGAAACCGCTGCTCGTCCATGTCCGTACAAGATGCAACTACCGCGGGACGGGGCGGGTACTCCCCCGGTGTGACAGAAAACGCATCCATGGCGCTGTAGGAAGTACGGGTCGCCGCGCGGCCCGTGCCGCGCGACGGCCGGGGCCTCTCCTGTGGGGGGTGGCGGCCCCGGCCGTTGCTTTGGCTGCGGGGTCCTGCCGGGCTACTGCTTCTTCTTGCCGGCCGTGTTGTCGGCGTTCTTCTCGCTCTTGCCGGGCTCGTCCGCCTTCTCGCCCTGTGCCAGCTGGTCCGCGCAGTACCGCGCGAGGTTCCCCTCACCACCGGCCGCGTCCACGAGCCGCTGCCAGGCCGTGGAGTTCAGTGCGCTGCCGCGGCCCCGCACCTTGTCGTAGGCGCGGCAGAGGGCCTCGGTGTCCTGGGCGGTGACCGGACGGTCGGGCTGTGCGGAGGGGCTTTCGGTGGCGGGGGCCGTGGTGCTCGGCTGCCGTACGGGGGCGGACGTCCGCGGCCGGGGCGGGTCCTTCTTCTCGGCCTCGGGCGACGAGCCGCCCGTGCCGATCGTGGCGAACGCGACGCCGCCGAGGGTGAGGCTCGCCAGGAACACGGAGAGCGTGGTCCGCAGCGAACGGGACACCCGGCGCTGCTCCCGGGGCCGCCAGTCGTCCCGGCGGCGGGTGCGGGCCCGGTGCTCCCCGGCGTCGCGGGCGGCCCGGAACGCGGCGACGGCCTGCCGCTCGCCCTCGTCACCGGCGCGGTTCGCGCGCGGGGCGGCGTCCGCGCGCATGGCGGCGGCGAGCAGCGCCTCCAGGCCGTCGGCCCCGTCGGCGTCCGGGGAGCCGGTACCGCCAGGGTGCACATGCCGACGGCCGGGGACCCCGCCGCCGCTCCGCCCTTCACCCATGCCCGTTCCCGCCCCTGTCCCTGTCCCTGTCCGGCCTGCCGCCGTCGTCCTTCACTGCTTCGACTCCCCCAGCGTCCGGGGATCGTCATCCGTCACACTCTCGACGCCCAGCTGCTGAGCCAGACGCTTCAGCCCCCGGTAGGCGGCGGTACGCACCGCGCCCGGCCGCTTGCCGAGGACGCGGGCGGCGGAGGGACCGTCGAGACCGACGACCACCCGCAGCAGCACGGCCTCCGCCTGATCGCGGGGCAGGCCCCGGACCAGCTCCAGGGCGTGGTCCGTGGAGATGGACTCCAGCGCCTGGTCGTGCGTGCTGTGCGGGCCCGGCAGATCCAGTACGTCCTGCTCCAGCGCCGCCGACCGGGGCCGCACCTTCAGCCGGCGCAGATGGTCCAGCGCCCGGTGCCGGCCGATGGTGGCGGTCCAGCCGCGGAAGCCGGCCCCGTCGCCCTTGAACCGGCCGAGGTCGCGGGCGATCTCCAGCCAGGCGTCGGAGGCCACGTCCTCGGCGTCGTCGCCGACGATCCCGCGGAGGTAGCCGAGCAGGCCGGGCTGCACGAGCCGGTACGCGACCGCGAAGGCGGCCTCGTCGCCTTCCTGGGCCCGCGCGACGGCCGCGCCAAGCTCCCCGTCGTACGCCTGCACGCGGCGGGGTTCCCCTCCTCGACCCAAGAACTGTCCTCGTCCGTACCGGTTCGTGGCGGTCCGGCACCGTTCTGCATGACCGCCTCTGCGGGTGTTCCCCCACGGTCAACAGCGCCGGACGCCCCAGATGTGTCACTGCGCCCCGCGTGTCGCGGGGACGGCCATGGACGCGGCGGGCTTCCCCGGATCCACCGCGTCCACGGCCTGATCAGGTGACGGCCTCCGCCGGGCTCGGCTCCGCCCGGTGCAGGACCAGCATGTCCGCCACGAAGCATGTGACCTCCCCCTCCCGGTCCCGGCCCACCCAGACCGGGTAGGAGCCGTCGCCCCGGCCGCTCGGGTAGGCGACGAGGTTGGTGCCGTTCGCCGGGTCGTCGACGACCGCGACACCGTGGACGTCCTCCACCTGCGTACCGGCGACCAGGTCGTCCCAGTACCGGCGCCCGAGGTCGGGTGCGGCGGTGGCGTCGGTGAAGGCGGCCGTACCGGCGTCGACCCCGAAGCCGTAGAACTCACCCTCGCCCAGCAGCCGTTCGTCCTGCCCGTCGAGCAGCGCGGCATCCCAGCGCACGGCCGGCCGGTCGGAGACCAGGACGCGCGCGGCGACGTACTCCTCGAACTTCGCGGCGGCGCGGGCGATCTGCACCGGGTACCTCCCGGGCGCCACCGTCGCGGTGAACCCGGCGTCCTCGTCGCTCGCCCCGTACGTGGGGTCCTTCGCCACCAGCCGCCCGCTGGGCAGCAGCAGCGTCCCCGCCTCGATCGGCTCGCGCACGGTGTACTCGCCGTCGGGCGACGAGAACCGGGTGCCCGCGACGAACAGTTCGGCCAGGTGACTGGGCCGCATCCCTTCGGGTGCCCGCCAGTTGGGCTGGGCGGTCCCGCCCTGCGGTACGTCCGTGATCTCCCGCAGCTCGACGCGGTCCGCGCCCTCGATGCCCAGCGGCGCGAACAGCCGCTCCCAGCACCCGAACCCGGGCACCTCGAACCACCGCTGCCCGTCCGGCACCTGGGCGACCGTGTGCCGCGAGCCACCCTTGTCGCCCTGCGGCTCGACGATCTCGGAGCCCCGCCCGTCCGGCCACAGCGACACCGTGACCCGCCCCGCGTCCGGCGCGAACTCGGGCGCCAGGTCGTCCGGGTAGGCCCATGCACTCCGGCGCCGCAGGAAGAGCCGGTCCGCGTCCAGCTGCCGCAGATCGACCTCCAGGAAGCGCCGCCCCTGGGCGTCGTACACCGCAACGCCGAGGTAGTTCCGCGCCCGCGCCACCTGCGCCACCACGGCCTCGGCGCTGCCGGTCTGCCGCAGTACGACGGCGTACGGCTGCCCCGCCGCATCCCGCGCGGCCGCCTCCTCGGGACCGATCGGCCCGAGGACGGACCCGGCGTCCCAGCCCATGCCGTACGCGACGTCGATGGTCCGCGTCACGCCGCGCTCCTTCGCCGGACCCGCCCGTGCAAGGTCAGATAGAAGGTCTGCAGGGACTCCTCGGGGCCGCCCGCCTCGAAGCGGTTGAGGACCTTGCCGAGGGGGTTCCAGACCCGGCCGTCGGGCATCCGGACGCCGACCGGCTGACCGAAGTACCCGCGCTGCGCCTCGTCCAGATCGACCCACACCGCGCCCGCCCGGCGCACCAGCACCTCACCGACGTAGGCACCCAGCGCGAGCAGCGGCCCGCTCACCCGCTCCCGGTCGGCACCCCCCTTGCGCAACCCGTCGACCAGGAAGTCGACGACCCGCAGACTGGCCACGGAGTAGTCCAGCGGCAGCCGGTTGCGGGCGGTGACCCGGGCGACGAACTCCGCCGCCCGCCCTCGCATCCCGCTCGCGCACGGCACCCGTTCGGCCTGCTTCTCCATGGCCCCCACCCCTTCGTTCGGCTTGCACTCCCCGCTGTCCCAGCGGATGCCGCCCCAGGAACATCACGGGTCACGGACGTGGCCCTTCCCACACAGATGCCTCACAGGCTCCGTGCAACCTTTTGTTTTCTCGTACGTCGTCGTCACGCAACGCGTGATGTTTGGCCAAAGCTGTGCGCTGTCTGTAGGTGCTGCCCAAGTGGCCGCCGATACGACCGTGTTCATCTTTCAGGGGTGGGATTCTTGAGTCCTCGCAACAGCCGTGCGTACAGACCGCTCAGTCTCGGAAGACGGGCCTGGCTCACCGCCGGGGCCGTCGTCCTGAGCGGTGCGGGCATCGTCACGTACGCCATGGCCGATCCGGGAGCGCAGTCCGACAGCAGGGCCGGGGGCCGTGAGCCGGCCGTCCACACGCTCAGGCTCCAGAGCGAGGGCTCGGGCCGCAAGGGGCTCGACCGGCGGGAGACGGACCGGTTCAGCGCGGTCCTCGTCACCTGGGACAACCCCGACGCGAAGTCCCCGGGCACGGCCGAAGTGCGCACCCGGGACGCCGAATCGGGCAAGTGGTCGGGCTGGCAGAAGCTCCAGGACGACCCGAGCCAGGCCGACGGGGCCGAGGGCGAGCGGGCCGCGCTGCGGGGCGGTACGGAGTCGTTGTGGACCGGTGACTCCGACGGTGTCGAGGTGCGGGTCGTGAACGCCGACGGCACGGAGGCGGGTGGGCAGCCTGCCGGTATGGACGTCAAGCTCCTCGACCCCGGTACGGATCCCGAGGGCAGCGGGGTGGAACCGGCGGCGTTCGTGGCGGAGACCCAGACGCCCGTGGCGGTGACGACGAACACGCCGACGGCCACGGCGACCGACAGCCCCACGGCCGGCCCGACGGAGACGGTCACGGAGACGCCGAGCGGCACTCCCTCCGAGTCGGCCTCGGAGTCGGCCTCCCCCTCCGCGTCCCCCTCCCCCACCTCCACCGTCCCGGCCCCGCGCCCCTCCACGGTCGTGAAGCCGCCGGTGATCACCCAGGCCGAGTGGGGCGCGTCCACGGACTACGACGGCACACCCGGCTACGGCACCGAGATCAAGGCCGCCGTCATCCACCACACCGGCATGGACAGCGACAACACCCTGTCCTGCGCCGACTCCCGGGCCCGGCTGCGCTCCATCCAGCAGGAGCACTTCGCGCGCGGCTACTACGACATCGGCTACAACTTCGTCGTCGACAAGTGCGGCCAGATCTTCGAGGGCCGCAGCGGCGGCATGGACCTGCCGGTGATCGGCGCGCACGACATCGGGTTCAACACGAACACGGTCGGCATCTCGTACATCGGCAACTACGAGAGCGCCAAGCCGAGCAAGGCCGCGCTCGACGCCATCGCGCGGATCGTGGCGTGGAAGTTCGGGATGTACGGCATCGACCCCACCGGCAAGGTCACCCTGGTCTCCGGCAGCGACGCCGGCGTCGACGGCAACAAGGTCGCCAAGGGCTCCTCGATCACGCTGCCCCGGGTCTTCGGGCACCGGGACACCAATGCCACGGCCTGCCCGGGCGCCAACCTCTACTCGAAGCTGTCGACGATCGCCACGCTCGCGAAGACGCCGGGCATCTCGCACGCCCTCCCCGCCTCCGACTACAACCGGGACGGCGTGACCGACCTGGTCGCGGGCGTACCGAAGGCCAACGCGGTGAAGGTGGTCCCGGGCAGCGTCGACGGCCCCGTCACGGCTTCGAAGGTGACACTCACGCAGAACAGCGCGGGAGTCCCCGGTTCCTCCGAGACCGGTGACGCCTTCGGCACCTCGACCGCCTGGGGCGACGTCAACGGCGACGGCTACGCCGACCTCGCCGTCGGCTCCCCCGGCGAGGACGACACCAGCGGCAACGCCGACCGGGGCAACGTCACCGTGATGTACGGACCGGCGCTGAACACCGGATTCTCGTACACCACTTCGGGGGTCACGGCGGCCGGTGCCAAGCTCGGTTCGACGGTCGCCGTCGGTGACTTCGACGGCGACGGCAAGGCCGACGTCTTCTCGGCGGGCGCCGGCAAGGGCGGCAACTGGAACGCGCGACTGGGCGCCGGAAAGTACACGTACGGCACGCTCACCACCGCCACCGGCGCGGTCGCCTACCTGGACGCCGCGACGGGCGACTTCAACCGGGACGGCTACGCGGACGTCGCCCTCAACTACCGCGACACCGGCTCCATCGGCCGCGTGGTCCGCTTCGCGGGCTCGTCGACCGGACTGACCAAGGCCGGCGTGATCTCCGTCAAGGGCGGCCGGTCCATCGCCGCCGGTGACGTCAACGGCAACGGCTACGACGACATCGTCATCGGCCAGCCGGTCGCCTCCGAGTCCGGCGGAAAGTCGGGCGGCCAGATCACGATGGTGCCGGGCACGTCGACCGGCTTCACGACCACGGGCATGACGGTGATCCACCAGGACACGACGTCCGTCCCCGGCGGCAACGAGTCCGGCGACGCGCTCGGCAGCTCGGTCTCCGTCAGCGACTACAACGCCGACGGCTACGCGGACGTCCTCGCGGGCGCCCCGGGCGAGGACCTGGTCCGCGACGGGGTGAACCGCACCAACGCGGGCAACGCGATCCTGGTCAAGGGCACGGCGTCGGGGCTGACGGGCTCCGGCTCGGTGGCGGTCTCGCAGGACACCTCGGGCATCCCCGGGTCCACGGAGACCGACGACCGCTTCGGCTCCTCGGTCTCCCTGACCGACCTCTCCGGCTACGGCCGCGCCGACCTCACCTTCGGCGCCGACAACGAGGACACCGGCGACGGCATCCTCCTCCACCTGCCGAGCAACAGCACGGGCCTCGGGTACGCGGACGCGGTGATCTACAGCAAGACCACGCTGGCGACACCGACGGACGCGCGGCTGGGCCAGGCGCTGGCGCCGTAAGGCACCGGAACCGCCGGAACGACGGCCGGGACCCCGCCCACTGCCCGGGGTCCCGGCCGTCCCGGGAAGCCGCTCAGGAACCGGCCCTCACGGCCGGGCGGCACCCGTCGCGTCCCGGCACAGCAACCGCAGCGACCCGTGCCCGGCGAAACACCGCCGGGCCTCGTCCATCGGATCCCACAGCAGCCCGTCGGGCGTACGGATCCAGTGGTCACCCCCGCTCGTCCACCACTCGGCACCGGACTGACGGGCGATCACCTCACCCGCGTACGCGCCGAAGCCGCGCAGCACCGCCTCGACGGCTTCGTACGGCGTGCCCTCGCGTCGCAGGTCCTCGACCATCCGGTCGACACGCCACAGACTCTGCGCCGAGTAGTCGAGCCGCACCCGCGCGCCCTCGCGCATCGTCGCCACCGCGTCCGCCGCCCACCGCATCGGCTTCGCCGCCGCCGGGGGCCTGGTCACCTGAGGTGTCGTCACATGGGTCGTCACATCCCCAAGAGCGTGCGGGGGAGCCGGTTCGTCACCCGATTCCGGCCCCATTCCCGATACCGGCGCAGGACCGCCCCACCTCCGCCCCACGACGGGCACAGTCCCCTCTCAGGTGCGCGTTTTGCCCGGGAGTGACGGTTCGCCGCTCCCGTGCGCTCCTGTCACTGATGAGCATGTACTTCCACTTCCGCGCCATTCCGCCCGCCGCACTGCGCAACAGCCCGGCCTGGCTGGAGAAGCTCTTCGAGGACGACTGGGACGCCGTACGGGTGCGCATCGGCCGCCACCGGGAGGAGGTGCTGGACGGCGGCTACCTCGACCAGGAGCGCCTGTACACCGATGCCCTGACCGGCGAGGGCCCGCACACGCACGTGGTCATGGGGGGCAGGCCGATATCGCACCCCGACCCGTCGGCACCGCCGTTCCTGCTGCTGACCGCGGCCCAGACGAACCGCGTCGCCGCCTATCTCGCCACCGCCGACTTCGAGGACCTGTGGCGGAACGCGCGCGTCGACCTGCTGAAGCCGTACGACGGCCAGGACGCGGAGCCGGAACTGCGCTGCGCGTTCGCGGCGGCCCATCGGGATCTCACGGCGTTCTACGGGCAGACGGCGCAGTACGGCGATGCGGTGGTGAAGTGGCTGGTCCTCTGAGCCTCGCTGTGGCCGGGTGGCTGAGTGGTCGGGTGGCTGACCAACCGAGCCTCACCGCAGCGGAGTGGCCGGGTGGTCGGGTGGCTGACCCACTCACCCTTCAGGCCGTCAACTCCGCCCCCGAGCCCGCCGCGACACCACCGCCCGCAACACCCGGCGCCCCTCCACCGACACCTCCAGCGCCCGCCGCAACCCCGCCGTGCCGTGTCCGGCGAGTACCTCCAGGACGGTGACCTGGCGGCGCAGTTCGGCGGCGACGAGCGGGGGTATGCCCTCCGTGCGGCCTTCGCGGCGGGCGTCGAGCGGGGCGTCGTCGGCGGCGGGGTCGAGAAGCCGGTGGATCTGGAGCGAGGCGACGGAGCAGGCGTCGGCCCACATTCGCACCTCGGCGGCGTCCGGCGTGGCGGGCGCGGCGTCGAGCATCCGGCGGGCGAGCACGGCGGCCTCGTCCTCGGCGGCTTCCTCCCCGCCCCCGAGCTTGCCGCGCGCGACCTCGAGACCCGCGCCCCAGTCGCCGGTGTCGGCGAGGCTCGCCCACAGCGGTCTCAGGAGCTCGTCGTCACCGCCCAGCAGGGGCACGCACCGGTCCAAACAAGCCAACCCGCTGGCGGCCAGTCCGCGTTCGTCGGCCTGAGCGATCAGCTCCACCAGACTCATCCACGCCTCCCTCGCCTGCGGTTTCCCTGACGGAGCCCGCACTTCCCCTTACTGCGTGCGACGGCGCCGGAGTGTCACAGGGGGACCACGGCGAGTCGGTCGAGCAGCCGGAAGAACAGGTTTTCGGCCAACGGGTCGGGGTCCGCGGTCAGCACCTCCACCAACCCCTCGGCCGCCACGGCGTGCCCGGCCTCCTCGGCCCACGAGACGGCCCGTTCGGCGGCGTCCCGCGGCTCCAGGAAGTAGTCCTCCAGCGTGAGGCCCTCCTTGTCGGCGCCGATGTACTTGGCCATCGCGGCCCGCGCCAGACACGTCGTCCACGCCCCGCTGCGGGGCCCGGCCGCCTCCACGACCACACAGTCGCTGTCCATCACGTACCCGAAGAGCGCGGGCGCCCCGGTCTCCCGGGCCAGTGAGTTCATGGACCCGACGTCCCCCTCCCCGCTCGGGTACTCCCACACCTGCCACCCCCCGGACGCCTCCGCCCGCAGGCTCAGCCCCTCGGCCCCCGCCAGCGCGTCCAACTCCCCGAGCGGCCGCTCACTGCGGCCCACGACGAAATACCCCCAGTAGCCCATTCCCGGCTCCCCCCGGCGTCTCGGCTGCGGCTCGGGGCCGAATACACCACAGTCGCACGGCAGTTCGCAGCCGTATCGGACAATCCGACCCTCCAGACGTGCACGGGGCCGACCCGTCAGGCGGGAACGAGAGCTGATACCTCAGGCGGGAACGGGGACAGGCCCGTCAGGCGGGAACGAAGGCCGACGCCTCGGGCGGGAACGGGAGCAGGCCCCTCAGGCGGAGGCAGCGGCCGGTCTCCAGGCGGAGACGAGGCGCGCCCCTCGGACGCAGACGCGAACCCGCCCCGGCAGCTACGAGGGCCGGTCCCTCGGCCCGGGACAGGGGCCGACCCATGCAGCCACCAGTCCCTCAGGCGAAGACAGGGGCGGGCCCCTGCCGCACCTTCTCGTTCTGCATCCGCGTCAGCCGCAGCACGACGACGATGGCGAGCGCGGCGGCCACGATGTCGACGACGTCCGCGAACAGCATCTGGCCCGCCGCGTCCTGGATCTCCTCGGCACTGTCGGCCTTGGTGTACGCGCGGGACGCGGCCCGTCCGGAGAGCAGCGAGATGACCCAGAACGTCCACCAGGTGTTGACGAGCCCGTGCGGCCGGGGCGCGCCCCAGGGGCTGCTGGCGTCCCAGATGTCCAGCGTGATCCGGCGCGGGAACCAGAGGTTGACGATCGGCACGATCCAGCCCCAGATCGCCCAGCTCCGCGTCTTGCCGTGGCCGTCCGGCCGGAACACCTCGGCGTTGACCCGCACCCGGTGGAACCAGCACACGAACAGGACGGCGGTCGTGAGCAGCGCGGCCGTCTGGACGGTGCCGGCGATGGAGTAGAGCCGGTCCGCACGGTCGGCGCGGTCGCCGACCGCCGCGCCGCTCGCCAGGTCGCCGGTCACGTCGCGCATGACGACGTCCGCCCAGACCGCGAACAGGTCGGTGGCGATCACGACACCGAGCCCCGCGACGGCGGCCCACCCGAACCCGATCGGCGACCGCAGCCAGGCGGTCGGTACGGCGTTGAGCTGGGCCTGCGGATTTTCGATCATGGTGAGGCTGTCCCCCCCGAGTACTGAGAAATCGGAACGCCGCACCCAGCCCTCCCCAGAGCCTTACGCGCGGCAAGCGGAAGATACGGTTCGCAGGCGCCGTAAGTCCACTCGTCACCCTCAGCCCAGTCGATCGGCCAGCGCCTTGAAGTCCGTCCAGGACAGAGCCGGTTTCTCCGCGTCCCACAGCTTCTGGACCAGAGCCCTCAGCGGCAGCCGGACTCCGGCCGCGACCTGGTCCTGGGTCTGGGAGTTCGCGAGGTCGCACCAGACGGCGAAGTACCCGCCGCGGATCCGGTCGTCGTACTTCGCCGGGACCGCGAGCGTGCCGCGCACCACCCGGGGCGTCCACAGCTCGTAGATCCGCTGCCCCGTCGGATAGACGAAGTTGTTGGGCTGTCCGAGGACGTAGTACAGGAACTCGTCGTTGTAGTTGATCAGCTCGCGCCCCGCGCTCAGATACTCCACGGGCTGCCGCGCCCCGATCTCCTTGCCGGTCCAGTAGGCGACCTGGATGTCGGCGTCGGGCTGCACGGTCGTACCCCGGAAGAAGCCGTCGTTCCAGGCCTGCGGGGTCCTGTCGTGGGCGCGCACGGTGTCGGCGCGGTCGTTGAGCCACCCGGTGGTGAGGTCGGCGACGGTCCCGCCGGACCCGTACGCCTCCTTCGCGGCGGCGGCCAGTTGCGGGAACGACGCCTCCGGGTCGCTCACCACCAGCGCCTGGTACTCGTCGCCACCGAGGTGCCAGGGCACACCGGGGAACAGGTCGGCGTACTCGTCGAGCAGATCGTCGACGATCGTGGCGGACCCGCCTTTGGAGATGTCGATCGCGCCGCGGGTGGCGACGCCGGAGACGTTGCGCAGTTGCAGTTCGGGGTGCGCGGCGAGCACGGCACCCAGGTGTCCGGGTGAATCGATCTCGGGTACGACGGTGATGTGCCGCTGGGCGGCAAGCGCGACGATCTTCCGGACCTCGGCCTTGGTGAGGTGCTGGGCGGACACGATCTCGGGGTGCGAGTCGGACTCGATCCGGAACCCCTGGTCGTCGGAGAAGTGCAGCTGAAGCTGGTTGAACTTCAGGTCGCCCAGCTCCCGGACCCGGTCCTCGATCCAGCCCGCGGTGAAGTGCTTGCGCGCGATGTCGAGGGAGAACCCGCGCACCGCCTTGGCCGGCGCGTCCCGCACGACGCCCTCCGGCGCCGTACCGCCGCCGTGCACTTCCTGCTTGAGGGTGCGGGTCCCGTAGAAGACCCCGGAGTCGGCAGCCCCGCTGATGCTGACCCGCCCACCGCGCACGGTCATGGTGTACGACTCCGGATCGCCCCCTTCGCCGTCGTCGAGGGCCAGCCGCAGATCCCCGTCCCTGTCGTTCCCCTGCTCGCCCGCGTACGTCAGCCCCAGCTCGCCCGCGACCAGCCGCCCCTCCTCGGCCAGTTCCGCGTCGCTCACCACGACCCGCGCCCCGCGCTGCGGCCGCCAGCCGGGGCCCCGCGCCGGGGTGTGCGCCTGGACGGCGGGAATCGTGCGCGGGGTCCGCGAGAGGGGGTAGGAGCGGGTGGGCGACGGACTCGGTGCCTCCCGGGAAGCGCTGGGCGCGGCCGCCGAAGCCCCGACGGAGGACGTCGGCCGCGCGGATCCCGCCGGCCCGCCGTCACCTCCGTCCCCGGAGGCCCACAACCCGAGCCCCACCCCCGCGGCGACGGTCGCGGCCACCGCCGCGACGACGACCACCCGTGTCCTCATCTGCCGTGTCTGCCGTGCCTTCTCCGCCGACGGCCGGCGCCTGTGCTGGCTCACGACGCCAACCTAGACATGAAGGGTGGCCGGAAGTGTCCACCCGACGTTCCGAAACTCTGCCGTTCGGGTGAAATTCGGTTGTCCGTCGGACACGTGATGCTCACTCTCGATAACGTGACGCAACACCTCACACAGCTTCCCCTGCCGAAACACACGTGACGCCCACACACCTTCCCGGCCGAGTAGCCATACCGGCCCTGCCCGAGCAGACCCGCACCCCACGGTCGCCGACTCTGCTGGACGCCTTCAACACCGCGTCCCCCGAAGAAGCCCACCACCTCCTTCTCACCTGCCTCCGCAGCCTCCGCTGGGCCCGCCGAGTGGCAGACCACCGCCCGTACCCGGACCTGGCCTCCTTGCAGGCCGCGTCCGACGAGGCGGCGTACGACCTGTCCCCGGGCGACCTGTCGGAGGCCCTGGCGGGAGAGACGCTGCCGGCGCTGCCGGACGGAATGTACGAAGCCGCCCATATGGCCCTGAGCGCGGCACACGCGGCATACGAGGCGAAGTTCGGCCATTCGTTCGTCATCTGCCTGGACGGGTTGCCTCCGGGCGAGGCCCTGAACCACGTACTGGCGGGCATCCGGTCACGTTTGACGAACGATCCGGAGGAGGAACGGGTCGTGGCGGCGGAGGAGCTACGGCGCCTGGCAAAGGGACGCCTGGTGGACGCCCTCAGGGGCTCGGGGCCGTGACATCGGCGGCTCCACCGTGGGGCGCGACCAGCCACAACGGCACCACGCCCGGCAAATAACCCCACACACCACCCCAGACCCCGCCAACGCTCACCCAAACGCGTGCCACTTTGATCACACCGCTGGTCCCGGCTTAAGCCCAGCGCCGGCGCATCGCTACGATGCTGGGGGCCGGTGGACCGTACCCGGCCGGGCCAGACCGACAGCACAAGCCGGCGGCCCCAATCCCCGCTCCCGGAGGGACTTCCGTGCCGGCTGGAACGCTGTACCGCGGCCGGGAAGGAATGTGGTCCTGGGTGGCTCATCGAGTCACCGGCGTCCTCATCTTCTTCTTCCTGTTCGTTCACGTGCTGGACACCGCTCTCGTCCGTGTCTCCCCCGAGGACTACGACAGGGTCGTAGCCACTTACAAGACCCCGCTCGTCGCGTGTCTGGAGTACGGCCTCGTCGCCGCCATCCTCTTCCACGCGCTCAACGGCCTGCGCGTCATCGCCGTCGACTTCTGGTCGAAGGGCCCGCGCTACCAGAAGCAGATGCTCTGGTCGGTCGTCGGCCTGTGGGTCGTGCTGATGGT
The DNA here is from genome assembly GCF_045041015.1 of Streptomyces sp. NBC_00019. Lineage (NCBI taxonomy): Bacteria > Bacillati > Actinomycetota > Actinomycetes > Kitasatosporales > Streptomycetaceae > Streptomyces > Streptomyces sp. NBC_00019. Next base: position 6,513,349 of record NZ_CP108302.1, on the reverse strand, counting down.
CGGGGCGATCTACCCCGTCCTCGGTCACGCCGCTCGTGAACTGTTCGGGAGCTGACGCGCATGTCCATCACCGAGAAGACCGCGTCCGGTATCGGCCCCGTCGAGGGCGAATCCCTCTACGACGTCGACAACCCGGCCCCCCTCATCGAGGCCCCGCGCAAGCGCACCAAGAAGACCCCCAAGTCCACGCGGGGCAACTTCGAGATGGCCGCCTGGCTGTTCATGCGTCTGTCCGGCATCGTGCTGGTCGTCCTGGTCCTCGGCCATCTGCTGATCCAGCTGGTGCTCGACGGCGGCGTCTCCAAGATCGGCTTCGCCTTCGTGGCCGGCCGCTGGGCGTCCCCGTTCTGGCAGGTCTGGGACCTGCTGATGCTGTGGCTCGCGATGCTGCACGGCGCCAACGGCCTGCGCACGGTCATCAACGACTACGCGGAGCGCGCGAACACCCGGCTCTGGCTGAAGGGCCTGCTCTACACCGCCACGGTGTTCACCATCCTGCTGGGCACGCTGGTGATCTTCACCTTCGACCCGAACATCCGCTAGGCACGGGGCTGAGGAATTCCTGATGAAGATCCACAAGTACGACACCGTCATCGTCGGCGCGGGCGGCGCCGGCATGCGCGCCGCGATCGAGTCGACGAAGCGCAGCCGTACCGCCGTGCTCACGAAGCTCTACCCCACCCGCTCCCACACGGGCGCCGCGCAGGGCGGCATGGCCGCCGCGCTGGCCAACGTGGAGGAGGACAACTGGGAGTGGCACACCTTCGACACGGTCAAGGGCGGTGACTACCTGGTCGACCAGGACGCCGCCGAGATCCTGGCGAAGGAGGCCATCGACGCCGTCCTCGACCTGGAGAAGATGGGCCTGCCGTTCAACCGGACGCCCGACGGGACGATCGACCAGCGCCGTTTCGGCGGTCACTCCCGCAACCACGGTGAGGCCCCGGTCCGCCGGTCCTGCTACGCCGCGGACCGTACCGGCCACATGATCCTCCAGACGCTGTACCAGAACTGCGTCAAGGAGGGCGTGGAGTTCTTCAACGAGTTCTACGTCCTGGACCAGCTGCTCGTCGAGGTCGACGGCGTCAAGCGGTCGGCGGGCGTCGTGGCGTACGAGCTCGCGACCGGTGAGATCCACGTCTTCCAGGCGAAGGCCGTGATCTACGCGTCCGGCGGCACCGGCAAGTTCTTCAAGGTGACGTCGAACGCGCACACGCTGACCGGCGACGGCCAGGCGGCGGTCTACCGTCGCGGTCTGCCGCTGGAGGACATGGAGTTCTTCCAGTTCCACCCGACCGGCATCTGGCGCATGGGCATCCTGCTGACGGAGGGCGCCCGCGGTGAGGGCGGCATCCTCCGCAACAAGGACGGCGAGCGCTTCATGGAGAAGTACGCGCCGGTCATGAAGGACCTCGCGTCCCGTGACGTCGTGTCCCGCTCCATCTACACGGAGATCCGTGAGGGCCGCGGCTGCGGTCCCGAGGGCGACCACGTCTACCTCGACCTCACGCACCTCCCGCCGGAGCAGCTGGACGCCAAGCTCCCGGACATCACGGAGTTCGCGCGCACCTACCTGGGCATCGAGCCGTACACGGACCCGATCCCGATCCAGCCCACCGCGCACTACGCCATGGGCGGCATCCCGACGAACGTCGAGGGTGAGGTCCTGTCGGACAACACCACGGTGGTCCCGGGCCTGTACGCGGCCGGCGAGGTGGCCTGTGTGTCGGTCCACGGCGCCAACCGTCTGGGCACGAACTCGCTCCTGGACATCAACGTGTTCGGCCGTCGGGCCGGTATCGCGGCGGCGGAGTACAGCCAGACGGCGGACTACGTCGAGCTGCCGGAGGACCCGGCCTCGCTCGTCGTCGAGCAGGTCGAGCGGCTGCGCTCGTCGACGGGCACCGAGCGCGTGTCGGTGATCCGTCGTGAGCTGCAGGAGGCCATGGACGCCAACGTCATGGTGTTCCGCACCGAGCAGACGATCAAGACGGCGGTCGAGAAGATCGCGGAGCTGCGCGAGCGCTACCTGAACGTCTCGATCCAGGACAAGGGCAAGCGGTTCAACACGGACCTGCTGGAGGCCGTCGAGCTGGGCAACCTGCTCGACCTCGCCGAGGTCATGGCGGTCTCGGCCCTGGCCCGCAAGGAGTCCCGCGGCGGTCACTACCGCGAGGACTACCCCAACCGCGACGACGTCAACTTCATGCGCCACACCATGGCGTACCGCGAGGTGGGCGACGACGGCGCCGAGTCGATCCGTCTCGACTACAAGCCGGTCGTCCAGACCCGCTACCAGCCGATGGAGCGTAAGTACTGATGGCAACCCCTGTTCTGGACAAGGTCGAGGCGGAGTCCGCGGCCTCTCCCTACATCACGGTCACGTTCCGCGTCCGTCGCTTCAACCCGGAGATCTCGGCCGAGGCGACCTGGGAAGACTTCCAGTTGGAGATCGACCCCAAGGAGCGCGTCCTCGACGGCCTCCACAAGATCAAGTGGGACCTGGACGGCACGCTCACCTTCCGCCGCTCCTGCGCCCACGGCATCTGCGGCTCGGACGCGATGCGGATCAACGGCAAGAACCGCCTTGCCTGCAAGACGCTGATCAAGGACATCAACCCCGAGAAGCCGATCACGGTCGAGCCCATCAAGGGCCTCACGGTCCTGAAGGACCTCGTGGTCGACATGGAGCCGTTCTTCCAGGCGTACCGCGACGTCATGCCCTTCCTCATCACGAAGGACACGAACGAGCCGACGCGTGAGCGCCTCCAGACCGCCGAGGACCGCGAGCGCTTCGACGACACGACCAAGTGCATCCTGTGCGCGGCGTGCACGTCGTCCTGCCCGGTCTTCTGGAACGACGGCCAGTACTTCGGTCCGGCGGCCATCGTCAACGCCCACCGCTTCATCTTCGACTCGCGCGACGAGGCCGGGGAGCAGCGGCTGGAGATCCTCAACGACCGTGACGGTGTGTGGCGCTGCCGCACCACCTTCAACTGCACGGACGCCTGCCCGCGTGGCATCGAGGTCACGAAGGCGATCGCCGAGGTCAAGAAGGCCCTGATCACGCGCCGGTTCTGAGGTCGTTTTCGGTACGGCTTCTCGTACGGCCGTGAGGGCCCCGTTTCCGTTGGGAGCGGGGTCCTCTGGCGTGCGGACACCCGTTTGGGTGAACGTGATCGTTAAGGACATACCGGTGGTGCCCGGCCTACGATGATGCTCTCGGCACCACCCACAGGAGGCACCGATGTCCACAGCAGCCGTCGAGCCACAGCCGCACGACGAGATCTCGCTGACGGCCCTGGCCGAAGAGATCATGGAACGCCATCCGGGGTATCGCGTCGAGATCATCGGAGGCCAGATCCTCGTGACCCCGTCCCCGGACGCTGCCCATGCCTGGGCTTTGACCACCCTTGTACTGCCCTTCGCTATGGCCGGGCTCCACGGGGGTGATACAGCAATCCTCCAGAATGTCAGCATCTGGCTGCCCGACGCTCCCGAGGACTTCGCTACCCCCGACCTCTGCATCGTCGACGCGGACATCGACGACCACCACATCGAGCGCAACTGCTACGACTCCATCGCCTTCCGAATGGTCTTGGAAGTCACCTCCAGCAACTGGAAGACTGATCTGCACAACAAGGTCAGCGCTTACGCTGACGCCGATGTCCCCGTCTACGTGATCGTCGACCGCAAGCACCAGCGTCTACACGTCCTCACCGACCCTGCCGACGAGGAGTACACAACCCACCGCTTGTACTCCCCTGGTGAGATGGTCACCCTGCCCGATTCCATCGGGGCACAGGTCAAGCTCGATGTCGCGGAGATCCTCAAGGCAGGCCAGCCGAAGAGCAGCTGAGATCCGGCCAACTCCCCTGTGACTCCTGGGACTTGTGTGACTCCAGTTGCACACTGACCCCATGCCCTTCCTGAAGAAAGCCGCCGCCTCCCTCTCCGCCGCAGCGGCCGTACTGCTCGCGATCCCCGCCTCCTCCTCGGCGGCCCCCACCCCGCACGGCACCCTCGCCCGGGAGACCTTCGACCGTCTCCCCCTGGGCCCGGTGACGAAGGGTCACGGCTGGACCGCCGACACCGCCGACGGCACCCTGACGGTCGCCCCCAGCAGCACGGGCCACGGCCGTGAACTCCGGATCCACACCGAGGGCAACGGCCGCGCCTTCCTCGTCTTCCCCGACCTGACCGCGCCCGGCAACAGCTACTGGGCCCGTCTGCGCGTCCGGGTGGACGCCTTCCCGACCGCCCCGGACTGGGCGCACTGGACGATCGCCGAGGCGTCCGGGTCCGACTCCCCCACGCTCGTCCGGCCCCTGGGCGGGCAGTACGCCCCCACCGACCGGGGCAACTTCTGGGGCGTCGGCTCCGACCTCGGCCCCACCGGCGACTGGACGTCGTGGAAGACCTCCGCACCGGCGATGGGCGGCGCGTGGCAGTGCGTCGAGTTCCATCTGGACGCGACGGACAACCGGGTCACGGTCTACTTCGACGGCGTCGAGCAGTCCGACCTGACCGTGTCCACGAAGGAACACGGCGGCACGGCCGACGACTTCCTCTTCCCGGCCTTCGACAAGCTGAAGCTCGGCTGGCAGCTCTACCAGGCCGACCCGGCCCCGTCCTCCTACGACATCCGTCTCGACGACATCGCCGTGACCACGCGTCGGGCGGGCGGCTGCGGGGCCTGAGGCGACGCCTACGCCAGGCGAGTTGGCCAGGTCTGCGCGACTGTGATCCACTGCCCTCGCCATGTACACAGCAGCCTCTGGGGAGGGGCTGCCGGGAGGGGGAGGGTGCGCCGATGCGTGCCGCCGGGGAACAGACAGTCCAGCCGTGCCCGCAGTGCGGGGTGGAGATCCGTGCCGACCGCCGGTTCACCGTGTGGTGCGCGGCCTGTGACTGGAACGTGGATCCGCAGGGGGCGGACGAGGAGAAGGGCGGGCTGGGGCGGCTGCGCCGCCGGCTGGCGCAGCGCCATGGTGAGCGGCTGGTCACCGATCTGAGCACCGGGGACGAGCGGCACTGGAACGGACGTACGGCAGCGGGTGTGCTGGCCTATGCGATCGCGCTCATGGTGCACGGGGTGACCGCCGCGCTGGCCGGGGGCGGTATCTGGTTCCTGGTCGGTGGCTGGGGCGGCATCGGCATGGTGCCCGGTCTGCTCCTGCTGGCGCTGGCCTGGACGCTCCGGCCGCGTCTGAACCGACTGCCCGGCAACGCCCGCGTCCTGTCCCGGGACGACGCGCCCGAGCTGTATGCGCTGATCGACGAAGTCGCCGCCCTGTCGGGCACCCGGAGCGTGGACACCGTCGTCGTCGACGCCCAGGCCAACGCGAGCGTGACGCACCTCGGTCTCCGTCGTCGGCTGCTGACGCTGGGGCTGCCGTTGTGGGAGGTCCTGACCCCGCAGCAGCGGATCGCTCTCCTGGGCCATGAACTCGGTCACTTCACCAACGGGGACACCCGGCACGGGATGGTCGTGGGAACGGCCTACAGGTCGCTGACGACCTGGCACTACTACCTGTCGCCCATCCAGGAGCCGACGTTGGTGGAAGCGCTCGTCAACCTGGTGTACCTCGTGCCTCGCTCGCTGATCGGGGGCCTCGTGCTGCTCCTGGACCTGCTGACCTCCAGCGCCGCCCGCCGCAGTGAGTACCTGGCCGACGCCGCGGCCGCCCGCGCCGGGTCCACCGAGGCCGCGGTCGGGCTGATGGATCGCCTCCACGTCACCGAGTCGGTGGAGACGACGCTGTACCGCGAGGCCAACGGCAGGCGTATGCGCGGCTCGGGCCGGACCACCTCGGACGACGCCGAGGGGTTGTGGGAGGCGTTGACCCATCACATGGACTCGGTCCCCGAGTCGGAAGTCGAACGCCAGCGCCGCGCGGGCGCCCGCCGCGGCCACAGCGTCGACGCGACGCACCCGCCGACGCATCTGCGACGCGGCCTGCTGCTCGACAGCCCGTCCCTGCCCGCCTCGGTGAACGCCGACGCCGAACGGGCCCGCCGCATCGCCGCCGAACTCTCGGGTCCGCGGGCGGAGGTGGCGCGGGAACTCGTCAGGGACGGTATCGAGGCGTGAAGGCCCCCACTACAGCTGGCTCAGGATCGTCGGGTCCGTGATCTTCGTGTCGGCCGCCAGCATCATCGCCTTGCTCAGGATGACCGCCAGCATGCGATCCCCCTCGTAGGGGAGGTAACCGGCCTGCGGGGCGGACGCGTTGGACTTCGGGACGATGCAGAGGTACTGGTCGTTCGGGGTGCGGAGGATGTTGCCCGAGCCGAGGTGGATCTTGTACTTGTGGCGGTCGCCCTTCACGTGCAGGAAGCGGCCCTCCAGGGTGCAGCGGTCGGCGATGGCCAGGCGAGGTATCAGGCGGTCCAGGAGGACGCGTCGGGTCTCCGCGCTCTGGCCCAGCTCGCCGAAGCCGTACGACGTCCAGTACTCCTGGAAGCGGCCGTCGGGCCCGCCGTCCTGCCAGGTGGGGTCGTTGCCCACGCTGGCCACGCCGACGAACAGGTCTACGTCGCGCAGGACTTCGGAGAGGACGAGAGGGGGGACCGAGTCCAGGGGCAGGGCCTCGACCGGGTCCTGGCCGTCGCGCAGCCACATGCGGTACTCGCCGCCGCAGCAGTGCGCCGAGTTCTCCGGGGCGTCGATCGGGTAGAAGCGGACCTGGTCGGTGCGCAGGCGCAGGAAGCTGCCGGACTCGGTGATGTCCTCGTAGTGCTCGCCGCCGTCGCCCTCGATCCAGTACTCGGCGCGCAGGCCCCACTGGGGCAGCTCACGGATGGCCGGCGGCGCCTCGTCGTCCACGCTGAGACGAAGCTTGTTGCGCCAGCCGCGGACCGCCGCCAAGGAGTGGAACTGGTGCTGGCGCAGGAAGTGCGCGGCGAAGCGGTTGGAGTAGGTGCCCGTCGCGCGTTCGGCGTCCGTCAGCAGGTACACCTCGCGGTGGGCCTGCTTGAACGGCTGGGTGATGCCGTGCCGTTCCAGCCAGTCGCGCCAGGCGACGATCTCGGCGGGTTCGTGATCCACCGGGTGCCAGAGGGAGACCTCGGTGCCGCTGTCCACCGGGTCGTCCGTGAGCGTGCGCAGGGCGCCCTGGGCGTACCCGACCGTCCTGCCGTCCACCTTCCACAGGAGGCGGCGGGCGAGGGTGCCGACCAGCGGGTGGTCGAGGTAGCGCGCACGCCAGGCGGCGTAGGGCCAGGTGCGGCGGGCCAGGAACTGGCGGTCCAGGCGCTCGCTCTGGGCCGAGAGCATCTTGTCGATGTCCTTGACGGCCGCCTTGATGTCCTTGAGGTCGTCGGCGTGGTCCCGGCGGACGGCGGACGGCACGCTCTTGACGGCCTTTCCGGTCGCGTTGCGCCAGCTCAGCACGGCCTTGGAGCCGTGGACCTCGACCAGGCCCGTGACGTCCCCGAGCCGGTGCTCGGCCCGTCCCACCTCCGTCAACCCATAGGCGGGGACCGCGAGTTCCTCGATCTCCTCCCGGCTGAGCCCCATCGCCTCGGCGCGCGCGTCCAGGGCCCCGTCGAGCAGCTTGAGCGTGCCCTTGAAGGTGACGCGGGTGGCGAGCCGGGCCAGTTCGGCGAGAGCGGCCTCGCTGTCGATGCGGGCGAGGGCGGTGACGCCGGCGTTGGCGACCTTGGGGTTGCGCGGGCCGAGCCCTGCGACCTTCCTGAGCGAGGTCTCGACGAGGCCGCCGAGGGCCCGGGCCGTGTCCGGGTGGGGCGGGAGCAGGGAGAGCAGCCAGGCCACGCCTCGGAGGGCGTCGGCGTTGTAGGGGTCGTAGGCGGCGTTGACGTCCGGCCCGTAGTCCCAGCCCGTCAGGGGGAAGGTGCGCGGGCGGCCGACGAGGGCGAGCCACGTCAGGGCCGCCTCGCGGACGCGGTCGGCACCGAGGGCCTCGACGAGCGCGCGGGCCGGTGCGTCCCACTTCGCGGTGGGTTTGGCGCTGGTGGCGGTGGCGACGTGGGCGAGCAGGGCCTGCCAGTCGGCGTCGTCCCCGGCGTCCCTCAGGGCCTGTTCGGCCCATTCCTCGCCGACGTTGAGTGCGGGGTGGGTGAGCTGCCTGACCACCTTGATCAGGGTGGCGTCCCGGTACGTGGTGCTGGAGGCCGTACGCCGGAAGACGGCCACCACTGCGGGCGCGAGCGGGCGGCCCGCGGCCAACTCGGCCTCGACCAGGCCCTCGTACCGCGATCCGTACCAGAAGGAGTGCTGCCGGGAGAGGTCGTCGAGCTGCTTCAGGCGCTGGGCGGTGAGCCGGTCGTCGGGCTCCAGTCCGTGGGAGACGATTCCGAGCAGCGTCAGGGCGTTGCTCCGGGCGGCCGGGCCGGCCTCCTCCGAGTGGTACTGCGTGACAAGGCCGTCGGCGACCCGTGCCCGCGTCTCGGGCGACAGTTCGCACAGCCGGTCCAGGACCCCGCTCCACAGGCCGGTCCAGTTGCCGCTGTTGACGACGGCGGCCTTGAGCAGGTCGTGGGCGAGCGCCTCCGGCTCCCCGTCGGCGGTGCGCTTGCTGATCAGGTCCTTGTACGTCTGGACGTTCCCCTTCATCATCCACCCACCAGCGCGACGAGCTTCAGGAACGTGACCTCCGTGCCGAGCACCAGCTCGATCTCCTCGTCGGGTTCGGTGACCTGGCGGTCGCCGACGAGCACCAGGAAGCCGTTGCCCGCGAAGGCCTTGAGCGCCAGCTCGGTCTGCTTCTCGGGGTCTATCCGGCGGGGCGTGCGCAGGGCATAGCCGTTCAGCACGCGCTCCGTGTCCTCGGGCTGGACCAGGCCCTGGAAGACCTCCGGCGTACGGGCGTTGTACTCGGCGACCTCCTGGAAGACCCGGCGCCGGATCAACTCCCGCACGCTGAGCCGCTCCTCGGCGATCTCCAGCCCCCAGCCGTCGCTACGGCTCCCGCTTGTCGTCTCGTCGACGAACATCACGATTCCCATGCCGCCGACAGTACGACCCACCACTGACAACGGGCCGGGCGTCACCGCAGGGCAGGCCTGCTCCACTCCCGCGCCCCCGCGGCCCGCATCAGCGCGACGGCCGCCTCCGGTTCCCCGGAGACCAGCGGATGCACCAGCTCGACGTAACGGACCTGCCCGGCCAGCGACTTCCTCAGCTGCCGCAGACTGCGGGCGCCGAAGGAGACCCGGCTGTCGGCCACTCCCGCGGCGAGCGCCAGCTTGCCGATGCCGACCTTGCACTCGGTCATCCCCGTCTCGCGGCAGGCGTGTGTCTCGACGTCGCCGTCCCACAGGCCTAGGACGATCCGGTACCGCACGCCGGAGCCCGTGTAGGTCGCGACGGCGAGGTGCCGGTCCCGCTCCCCCTCGCCGGGGCCGCTCAGGCCCAGTCTCTCGGCGACGTCCGTGAAAGCCACTCGGACTTCGTCGAGGAAGGCCTCTGTTCCCGGAACCATTCCCGCCCCCTCCGCCACACGGCTCTGAAGACGGCTCAGCGTACCGACGGAAGGACCTCCGTCTCGGCTCAATGAGTGACCCCGCGGAAAGCCCGCGGGGCAACCGTCGGCCCCGCACCTAATCTGATGGCATGTCAGACGAAGAGTCGTACGAGCTGCTCGGTTTCGACAACGTCCTGCTGCCCGTGGGTGACCTCGGCGAGGCCGTCGGCTTCTACGAGCGCGCCGGGTTCGCGGTGGTGGTCCGGCACGACGAGGCCGGGATCGCGGTGCTGAAGGCCGGCGGCGAGATTCCGGGGATCCTGCTCCGGCAGGAGGAGGGGATCGGGCACCGTCCGCCGCCGTGGCCCGCCCCGCGCCTGTGGCTGGAGGTGCCGGACGCGCGCGTGGCGGCACGGGAGCTGCGCAGCGCGGACCTCGAGCTGCTCGACGGGCCCTTCTCCACGGCCACCGGCTGGACCGTCGAGATCGCCGATCCGTGGGGCAACGTCGTCGGGTTCACGGACTACACCAAGCGGCCGGAGCTGGGACGCCGCCCCTGATCGCGCCCGCGCCACTGGTTAGGCTCTTCGTCGTGCCCGCGAACAACGAAGAGGGCGGTACGCCCAGCAAGTCCGAGCAGACCCGCGCCCTGATCCTGGAGACCGCCATGCGGCTGTTCCAGGAGCACGGCTACGACAAGACGACGATGCGGGCCATCGCCAAGGAGGCCGGGGTCTCCGTCGGGAACGCCTACTACTACTTCGAGGGCAAGGAGCACCTGATCCAGGGCTTCTACGACCGGATCGCCGCCGAGCACCAGGTGGCGGTCCGGGAGGTCCTGGAGCGGGAGACCGACCTGGAGGCGCGGCTCGCCGGTGTGCTGCGGGCGTGGCTGGACATCGCCACGCCGTACCACGAGTTCGCGGTGCAGTTCTTCAAGAACGCCGCCGACCCGGACAGTCCGCTCAGCCCGTTCTCCCCCGAGTCGGAGCACGCGCGCGTGGAGGCCATCAGCGTCCACCGCGACGTGCTGGCCGGTACGAAGACCAAGGTGCCGGAGGATCTGCGGGATGTGCTGCCCGAGTTGATGTGGCTCTCGCAGATGGGGCTCGTGCTCTATTGGATCTTCGACCGTACCGAGGGGCGCGAGCGGAGCTACCGGCTCGCCGAGCGCGGTGCCCGGCTCACCGCGCGCGGTGTCGCGCTCGCCAGGTTCCGGGTGCTGCGGCCGCTCGTGCGCGAGGTGCACGAGCTGTTCACGGACTTCCTGCCGGGGATGACGAAGATGATGCCCGACCCCGGCAGGAAGTCCTAGGAACCCCGCGTCAGTTCACCGAGTCCAGCTCCCCCTCGGCCAGCTCCACGTCGTACACCAGAGGCCCTTCGCTCACGACCACCTGACCCGCGCGCGAGCCGTACGAGGACGCCGAGGCCGACAGCAGATACGTGCCCGGGGCGGGCACCGACACGATGTACGAGCCGTCCGCCAGGGTCACCACCCGGTCCAGCTGGCGGCCGCCCCTGGACAGCAGCGTCACCGCCGCCCCCGCGACCGGCTCGCCGTCGGTGTCCCGGACGAAGCCGTGGACGACGGAGGCCGGACCGTCGTCCTCCACGGGGACCTCCGCGACAGCCTCTTCCCTGGGCTCCACCGCCAGATGCGGCAGCCGCCTCTCCAGCCCGTCCGGCAGCCACCAGTTGGACTTGCCGAGCAGATGCATCGCGGCCGGCACCAGCGCCGTACGCAGGATGAACGCGTCCAGGGCGACCGCGGCCGCGAGGCCGATGCCCGCCATGGCGCCCTCCATGTCGCCGCTGAGGACGAACGCGGAGAAGACGCAGATCATGATCAGGGCCGCGCAGTTGATGACCCGGCTGGTCTCCGCCAGGCCCACCCGGACCGCGCGCGCGTTGTCCTTCGTGTGCACCCACTCCTCGTGCATCCGGCTCACCAGGAACACCTGGTAGTCCATCGAGAGGCCGAAGAGCAGGGAGAGCATGATGACCGGCAGGAACGCCGTGATCGGGCCCTCCTTGCCGATACCGATGAGCTCCGTCCCCCAGCCCCACTGGAAGATCGCCACCAGGACGCCGAAGGACGCGGCCGCCGCTATCAGGTTCATCAGGGCGGCGGTCAGCGGGACCACCAGCGAGCGGAACGCGACGAGCAGCAGCAGGAAGCCCAGCGAGATGATCGCCGCGACGAAGTACGGCAGCCGCTCGCCGGTCACGGCCGCGAAGTCCTTGAAGACGGCCGTGACACCGCCGACATGGGCCTCGGCGCCGGAGGCGGGGATCACGTCGTCGCGCAGCCGGTCGATGAGCTGGTCGGTCTTCTCCGACTGCGGTGAGGTCGTCGGGACGACCTGGATCAGCGTGACACCGTTCGCGGGCGGTACGGCGGCCACCTGAGCCACACCCTCGGTGGACTCGATACGGGAGACCAGCCCCTGTGCGTCACCTTCGGAGACGACCACCTGCAGCGGGCCGTTGAAGCCGGGCCCGAAGCCCTCGGCGAGCAGGTCGTAGGCCTGCCGGGTCGTCGTCGACTCCTGGTGGTTGCCCTGGTCGGTGGCGCCGAGCCGGATGGAGAGCACGGGCAGCGCCAGGATCACCATGACCACGAGGGCCAGCCCGGCGACCGCGCGCGGGCGCTTCTGGACGTACGCCGACCAGCGCGCCGCGAGTCCGCTCGTGAGCTCCGGCTCGGGTCCCGTCGCGGCCAGCTTGCGCCGCTGACGGCGGCTGAGGACGCGCATACCGAGGAGGCCGAGGAGCGCGGGCAGCAGCGTGATCGCGGCCAGCACGCTCAGCACCACCGTCAGCGAGGTCGCGATGACCACACCGTCCAGGAACCGCATGTTCATCACGAGCATGCCCGCGAGCGCGATGCACACCGTGCCGCCCGCGAACAGCACCGCGCGCCCGGAGGTGTTGAGCGCGACGACCGCCGACTCCTCGGGCTTCATGCCCCGCAGGATGCCGCGGCGGTGCCGGGTCACGATGAACAGGGCGTAGTCGATGCCGACGCCGAGACCGATCAGCGAGCCGAGCAGCGGGGCGACTTCGGGCACGTCGGTGACATGGCTGAGCAGCGAGGTCGCCATCAGGCCGGTGCCGAGAGCCGCAATGGCGACCACCAGGGGCAGCAGCATCGCGAAGAGCGAGCCGAAGGCCAGGAAGAGCACGACCGCCGCGGCGACGATGCCGACCATCTCGGCGATGCCGGTCGGCGGCTCCTGCGTCCGGGTGATCGCCTGACCGCCCAGCTCGACCTGGAGTCCGCTCTGTTCAGCGGCCTGCGCGGTGTCGACGACGTCCTCGACGAGCTCCTTGGGTACGGCGTTGGCCTGCTCGACGAAGGTGACCTGGGCGTAGGCGATCCGCCCGTTCTCACTGATCTGCGCCGCGCCGTCGGCCGCATAGGGGTCGGTGACCTCGCCGACCCCCTTCATCGCGCCGATCTCCTTCAGCGCGGGCTCGATCCGGGACCGTACGGCCTCGTCCCGTACGGAGCCCTCGTCGACCTTCCACACCACCGTGTCGGTGTCGCCCGCGCTCTGCGGGAAGGCCTTCTCCATCAGGTCGTACGCGCGCGTGGAGTCCGTGTTCGGGAGCGAGAACGTGTTCGCGTAGTCCGTGCCCGCGGCGGAACCCGCGAAGCCCACACCGAACACCGTCCCCACCCACAGCAACAGGACCACCAGCCGGTGCCGATAGCACCACCGTGCCAATGCCGCCACGATCAACGCTCCCTATTTGTCGGTCGGTTGGTCCCCCAGGTCCTGGGCAACAGGATTGATGCCGGCACGCGTGCGTGGACACCGGTTACGACCGACTCTCAAGCAACTCCAAAGCACCGAACCGGCCCGGCTGTCAGTGGCTCCGCCGATACTGGGGGCATGACGACGGCCCCAGGCACCGTGCTGGTAGTGGAGGACGAGGAGAGCATCGCGGACGTTCTCGCCATCGCGCTGCGCTACCACCGGTTCGAGGTGATGATCGCGGGCACCGTCCGGGAGGCCCTGGCGCTCACCGAGCGCACCCGGCCCGACGTCGCGCTGCTCGACGTCATGCTGCCCGACGGCGACGGACGCGCCCTGGGGCGCCGACTGCGCGCCGAGCGCCCCGGCATGGCGCTGGTGTTCCTCACCGCGCGCGACTCACCCGGCGAGATCGTCGGCGCCCTCGGCTTCGGCGACGACTACATCACCAAGCCGTTCAACATCGACGAGGTCATCGCCCGTGTCACCGCGGTACTGCGGCGGACGCGCCACGCCGATGTGCTGCCGCAGCGGCCGCCGCTGACGTACGGCGATCTGGAGCTGGACGAGACGACGTACAGCGTCCACCGCGCGGGACGGACCGTCGAGCTCACCCCCACCGAGTACGCGCTGCTGCGCTTCCTGGTGCGCAACGGCGGGCGGATCGTGCCGAAGGAGCAACTCCTGCGCCATGTCTGGCAGTACGAGCACACCCCACCCGAGTCGACGATCGTGGAGACCTACATCAGCTATCTGCGGCGCAAGCTGGACGCGCTGGGGCCGCCGGTCATCACGACCCGGCGCGGCGTCGGATACGGGCTCGCATGAGGTTTCCCCGCACCCTGTCCCGGCACTCGCTGCGCGCCCGGCTCACGCTGGCGAACGTGGCGCTGCTGGCACTCGGCATCGTCGCGGCGACCGCTGTGAGCGTGATGGGCATGCGGTACTACCTGCTCGACCAGATCGACGGCGAACTCGACCAGACGCGAAAGTCGCTTGGCGGTTCCCAGCTCACGCTGGAGATGATCGAGGGGCTCACCGACCTGGCGATCGTGCGCGAGCAGTTCATGCGGCAGAGCGTGGAGGAGACCCGGCCGGACGAGCTCCTCACGCTCGTCGACGAGCGGGGCGGCACGCTCTCCCTGGCCGGATACACGCCGAGCGACGTCCAGCGGGACTTCGCCAGCGCCGTGGGCGATCCGCGCGTGCTGGCCACCGACACCGAACCGCACGACATCCGGGTGGGCGGCGACGCCTACCGGGCGACCGCGACCCGCCTCGCCGACGGCACGTACGTCCTGCTGGCCACCTCCACCGAGGCCGTCCACCGAGGTGTCGGCAAGGCCGTCAAGCTCGATCTCGCCATAGGCACCCTGTTGCTGGCGCTGCTGGCCTGTCTGACGATGTTCAGTGTGCGGCGCCGGATGCGGCCGCTGGAGGACATGGTGGAGACCTCGTCGGCGATCGCCGAGGGGGATCTGACCCGACGGGTGCCGTCCAGCCGGGAGGCGACGCTGGAGGTCGAGCAGCTGCGCGTCGCCCTCAACTCCATGCTCCAGCAGGTGGAGTCGGCGTACCGCACGCGCGAGCACAGCGCGTCCCAGCTGCGCCGGTTCGTCGCCGACGCCTCGCACGAGCTGCGCACCCCGCTGTCGGCGATACGCGGCTATCTCCAGCTGTACGACAAGGGCATGCTGCGGGAGGAGGCCGAGCGCAAGCGGGCCTGGGCGCGGGTGATGGCGGAGGCGGACCGGATGGGTCGGCTGGTGGACGAGCTGCTCACGCTCGCCCGCCTGGACCAGCAGCCCGAACTGCGGTTCCGCAACGTCGATCTGAGCCGTCTGGTGCGGGACGCCGCCGAGGACCTGCGGGTGCAGCAGCCGGACCGGCCGGTCAGCGTCGGCGCCGAGGGCGCGCTGCTGGTGCACGCCGACGAGTCGGGGCTGCGGCAGGTGCTGGGGAACCTGGTGGGCAATGTGCGCACCCACACGCCCGCCGATGTGCCGGTGCGGCTCGGGGTGGAGCGGGCGGACGGGGTCGTACGGCTGTGTGTCGCGGACGAGGGTCCCGGGCTCTGCGACGAGGACGCGGCGCGTGTCTTCGACCGGTTCTTCCGGGCCGGCGGGGGCGCGGGGAGCGGGCTCGGCATGGCGATCGTGCAGGGGGTCGTACAGGCGCACGGCGGGCGGGTGGCGGTGCGGACGGCTCCCGGCGAGGGGCTGACGGTGACGGTCATCCTGCCGGCGCGGACGTAGTCAGGTGTTCGCCGGCACGAGGGCCCATACGGTCTTGCCGTGCCGCCCTCTGCTCCACACCCCCCACGCGGCGGCGATGTTCTCCACCAGATGCAGCCCGCGGCCGGTCTCCTCCCACTCCCCGACCGCTCTGAGCCGGGGCTCCATCTCCCCTTCGTCGGACACCTCTATGAGGCAGGAGCCGTCGGCGAGCGCGGTCACCGCCACCTCGAACTCGCGTTCCAGCAAAGGCCCGTGGCGTACGACGTTCGTCGCCAGCTCGGACACCAGCAGTACGGCGTCCGCGAGCGCCGGATCGTCGGTCCCGTGTCCCCAGTCGGCCAGATGGTCCCGCACCCGGCGCCGGGCGAGACCGACGGAAGCCGGATGCCGGGGCAGCCGGAAGGAGTTGCGTCTCAACACGTTTGCTCCTCACCCCACGCACACCTCCGTCACATGGTGCTGCGTAGGGCTGCTACCCCGCGTCACTCCGGCGAATGTCAATGGCGCGAGATCGCGTCAGATCCAGTTGAGCCGCCAGAGCCGGAAGACACCGGTACCGTCCGAAAGATACTGGCCACCGCCGACGTCCTCGCTGGTCACCACGTACTCCTTGGCCTGCCAGAGCGGAATGACCGGAACATCCCGGGCGACGGCGTCCTGCAGCGATCGGAAGTCGTCCGTGGCGTCACCGCGGTCCTCGAACCGCTGACTTGCCTGAATCAGATCGTCGACCTGGACGCTGCTGTACCCGGTGCTCATGGTTCCGTCGGTGCCGACGAGCGGGCCGCCGTAGGTGTCCGGGTCGGGGTAGTCCGCGACCCATCCGACCGCGTACGCGTCGAGCTTGCCGCCGACCCAGCGCTTCTGGAAGTCGGTCCACTCGTAGCCCTTGACGGTCACCTTGAACAGACCGCTCGCCTCCAGCTGCCGCTTGAGCTCCTTCGCCTCCCCGGCGGCGGAGGCGCGGCCGATGCCGTAGCCGTAGGTGAAGCGGACCGGCAGGCTCACTCCGGCCTCGGTGAGCAGGGCGCGGGCCTTCTCGGCGCTCCGTTTCGGGTAGGCGTCGAAGAACGCCGTGGTGTGGCCGGTGATGCCCGTCGGGATGAGCGAGTACAGCGGGTCGACGGTTCCCTCGTACACCGTGGCCGCCAGCCGCTCACGGTCGATCAGCCAGGCCATCGCCTGGCGGACCTTGGTGTCGCGCAGCGGCGAGGAGGAGCGGGTGTTGAGGTAGAGGTTGCGGACCTCGGAGCTGTCGGCCTCGGAGACCCGCATGGTCGGGTCGCTCGGATTCAGCTCGGCGAGCGTCTTCGGCGGCAGCTGCCGGGTGGCGGCGTCGACCTGCTTCTTCTCCCAGGCACTGTTGAGCGCGTCGGCGTCCTTGTAGTAGCGCAGTTCGACGGGGCGTCCGGCGCTCTTGACCGCGCCCTCGTAGCGCCCGTTGGGCGAGAGGTCCGCCTTGCTGTTCTTCGTATACGCCGTCAGCTCGTACGGGCCGGTGCCGTCCACGCCGTTGTCGGTGCGCAGGCCGTTGGCCGGGTACTTGGTGCGGTCGACGATCGAGCCGGCTCCGGTGGCCACCTTGAACGGGAAGGTGGCGTCCGGGGTGGACAGCCGGAAGGTGACGGTCAGACCGCTCGCGGACACCGACTTGAGGGTGTCCAGCAGCGCGGAGGGGCCAACGTCCGACTTGATCTTCTTGACGCGGTCGAAGGAGTACTTCACGTCCTCGCCGGTCATCGCGCGCCCGCTCGGGAAGGCGAGCCCTTCCCGCAGCGTGCACCGGTAGGTGCGCAGATCGCTGCCGACGAACTCACAGCTCTTCGCCGCGTCGGGCACCGGCTTCGCGCCGCCCGCCTCGAAGGTCAGCAAGGACTGGAAGACGTTGCTGAACAGGGCCCAGGACCCGGCGTCGTAGGCGCCGGCCGGGTCGAGTGACGTGACGACGTCCGACGTGCCCACCTTGATGGTCTTGCCCGAATCCTCCTGCGACGGCATCAGCTGCCAGCCGCCCACTCCGACGGCCGCCAACACCAGCAGCGTCGCGAGAATCCGTATGCGAACCGATCGCATCGGTGCCCTCCCCGGGCCCCCACGGCCCCAAGCGCAAACGCCGCCTCCCCTGGCGGCGCGGCTCACCTAACCACACGCGTTTCAGGTGGGGGAAGAGGGATCTTGAGAGTTGAGAAAGTCATTGCCGCAAGGTGTTACCGCCCGGTTTCACAGGGCCCTCACAGGGTCCGCCCGCGAGGGTCGCCGGGCCTGCTCCTCAGGCTTTCTTCGACGCCAGTTCGATCACCGTGATGTCCGACGGGGCGCCCACCCGGGTCGGCGGACCCCAAGCGCCCGCGCCGCGGCTGACGTAGAGCTGGGTGTCGCCGTAACGTTCCAGCCCCGCGACGGTCGGGTTCGCGAGCTCGGCGACGAAGTTGCCGGGCCAGAGCTGGCCGCCGTGGGTGTGGCCGGAGAGCTGGAGGTCCACACCGCGGTCGACGGCGTCGTGGATCTGGATCGGCTGGTGGGCGAGGAGCACGCACGCGCGTGCCGTGTCGCGGTCGCCGAGCGCCTTGGCGAAGTCGGGGCCCTGGCCCTCGCTCTCGCCCGCGATGTCGTTGACGCCGGCGAGGTCGAAGTACGGCAGTTCCGTACGGTCGTTCTCCAGCGGGCGCATACCGAGCCGCCGTACCTCCCGCACCCACTGCTCGGCGCCGGAGAAGTACTCGTGGTTGCCGGTGACGAAGAACGTGCCGTGCTTCGCCTGGAGTCGGGCCAGGGGTGCCGCCGCGGGACCGAGGTCCTTCACACTGCCGTCCACGAGGTCGCCGACGACCGCGATCAGGTCGGGCTGCGTGGAGTTGATCGTGTCGACGACCGTCCGCGCGAAGCCGCGGCCCAGGACCGGGCTGAGGTGGATGTCGCTGACCACGGCGATGCGGTAACCGTGCGCCGCGCGCGGCAGCTTGGCCAGCGGCACGGTGACCCGCTTGACCTTCGGTCCGCGCAGAACGCCGTACGTGCCGTATCCGACGGTCCCGACCGCCGCGGCGGCCGCGGCACCGGCGGCGACACGGGAGACGAAGAGACGGCGGGAGGGAAGCGGCGTTCCCGAGGCGCCATCAGGGGCGGCTTCCGGTCCTGTTTCCGGGGCCGCTTCCGCGGTGCTCGGCTGCGGCTCGGCCTCCCGTGACTCCTCGGGCGGCGCGCCCGCAGGTACGGATTCCGGCTGCGGTACGGGTTCCGGCCGCGGCAGGGCGACCTCGGCGGGCGCCCGTCGCCGGTCGCGCCGTTCGAGGAAACGTCGCAGCAGGGGTCGTACGACCTCACCCACCGCCACACCGAGCAGCAGGTAGATCGACAGCGCGAGCCACAGGAAACCGGGCCACGCCAGCGCGCGCTGCAACCAGAAGGGCGCACCGGTGCGCTCGGCCACGAGGGCGCCGACCGCCATCAGCCAGCCGCCGGCGATCAGCGCGGCACCCGCGCGGCGCACCCAGCCGGGGCGCTCGGTGGTGTCGCGGAACAACCGGCGCCACACGTACCAGTTGCCCGTCACCAGGACGCCCAGGGCGAGCAGCGCGAAGACGATGACCACGGAGTCGTATCCCTCAGTTCTCTTTTATGACGTCTGGCGCAGTGCGCGCACTCCGCGCAACCCGATGGCCCCGACGACCGTCCCCAATACGAAGGAAACGACGGCGAGCAGCAGGTGCACCCAGAAGTAAGCGGTCGGGTCGCCCGCGTCGTCGAACGCGAGCCCACTGCCGTCCTTGACGAGATTCTTGACGAAAGTGATCCAGATGATCCAGCTCCACACCCCGAAGGCGAGCAGGAACCAGGAGACGGGGCGGCTGAGCTTCATACGCCCAGTATCTCCGCCGGGTGTCCGGTTCCGCGTCCGGGGTGGGGCGGGCGGCGGGACTTCCCGGCCCCCGGCATGTACGTTTCCGACCGTGTCCGCACCTCAGAAGACCGCCAGGCGCTCCCTGCTGGTCACTTCCGCCGCCCTGACGTCCTTCGCACTGGCCGCCGCGCCCGCCTTCGCGGCCCCCGGTCCGAAGCCGTCGACCTCGGCTTCGTCCTCGGCGTCGGCCTCGACCAGTCCGTCGGCCACTCCCCCCGCGAAGATGTCGACCGTCGGCGGCGCCCGGCTCGGACAGGCCGGGACGCAGGTCAACCTGGCGAGCGGGGTGCCGGTGCTGCCGAAGGACATCAGCGCACGGTCGTGGATCGTCGCCGACGCGGAGTCGGGCGACGTGCTGGCCGCGCACAACGCGCACTGGCGGCTGGCCCCGGCGAGCACCCTGAAGATGCTGTTCGCCGACACGCTCCTGCCGAAGTTCCCCGGCACCACCGAGCACAAGGTCGTCCCCTCCGATCTGGCGGGCGTCGGCGCCGGCTCCAGCATGGTCGGGATAAAGGAGGACGAGACGTACACGGTCCACGATCTGTGGCTCGGTGTCTTCCTGCGCTCGGGCAACGACGCGGTGCATGTGCTGTCCGCGATGAACGGCGGCGTGAAGAACACCGTCGCGGAGATGAACGAGCACGCCGAGGAGCTCCAGGCCCTCGACACGAACGTGGTCAGCCCGGACGGTTACGACGCCCCGAGGCAGGTGTCGAGCGCGTACGACCTGACGCTGTTCGCCCGCTCCGGGCTGCAGAAGAAGGACTTCCGCGAGTACTCCTCGACCGTCACCGCGAAGTTCCCCGGCGAGACCAAGAAGAACAAGAAGGGCAAGAAGGTCCGCGGGTCCTTCGAGATCCAGAACACCAACCGGCTGCTGTCCGGAGACTCCGACGTCGATGTCTACCCGGGCATCGCGGGCGTGAAGAACGGCAACACCACCAACGCCGGCGCCACCTTCACCGGCGTCGTCGAACAGGGCGGCAAGGTGCTGCTGGTCACGGTCATGAACCCGGAGAAGGACGACCACAACGAGGTCTACAAGGAGACCTCCAAGCTCTTCGACTGGGGCTTCAAGGCCGCGGGCAAGGTCGAGCCGGTGGGTGAGCTGGTGCCGCCGAAGGGGGCGGAGGCGAGCGCCCAGCCCGGGGCGAACGACAACGGCCAGGCGGGCGGGGCCTCGGCTTCGGCTTCGGCCTCGGGCAAGCCGGTGGCGGCCGCCGTCGAGAAGGGCTCGGGCGGCATCGGTATCGCGCTGGCGATCACCGGTGGCGTGCTGGTGCTGCTGGCGGCCGGCGCGTTCCTGGTCAACCGGCGGTGGCCGCTGCCGGATCTGGTACGTCGGCGGCACTGACGTCCGCGTCCTCCTTGCTCTGCGTCGCCGTCCAGGCGGCGCAGAACAGCACCAGTTTCGACGTGAAGTTGATCCACAGCAGCAGCGCGATGGGGACGCCGAAGGCGCCGTACATGCTCTTCGACGCCACGCCCTGCATATAGCCGCTGAGCAGCAGCTTCAGCAGCTCGAACCCGACCGCGCCGATCAATGCCGCCACCAGCAGCCGGCGCCGCGCCGGCTGGACGCCGGGCAGCAGGGTGAGGACGTAGAGCAGCAGCAGGAAGTCGGCGAGTACGGCGATCAGGAGCGCGGCGGTCCGCAGCAGGACCGCGCCCCAGCCCTCCCGGTCGATGCCGATCTGGTCGCTGATCCAGCCGACCATGGCGGAGCCCACGGTGGACGCGGCGATCGTGATGAGCAGGGCGCCACCGAGGCCGAACAGCACGCCCGTGTCCTTGGCCTTGCGCAGGAGCGGGTTCCCCTCCTCGTCGGGCAGCTCCCACACCGCGCGCAGACACTCGCGCATGTTGCCGACCCAGCCGATGCCGGTGAACAGCAGGATGGCGCCGGCGATGAGGCCGATGGTGCCGGCGTTCGCGACCAGGCTCTCGATGTTCAGCTGGTCGGAGATGCCGGGCACCTGGTCGGCGATCTTGTCCTGCAGCTCCTCCTGCTGCGACTTGCTGAGGGTCGCGGCGGCGACCGCGGCGGCCACCGTCAGCAGGGGGAACAGCGCGATGAAGCTGATGAACGTCATCGCGGCGGCCAGCCGGGCCCACTTCACCCGGTCCAGCCGCTCGTACGACCGCCACGCGTGCGTGGCCATCAGACGGGCTACCAGGGGCCCGACCACAGGGAGTTTCTTCAGCCAGTCCATGATCCGAATCTCCCCTCGGTGCGGAGCACCCATGTGCGGGTACCCCAAAAGCGCAGGACAGTGGCGCGTGCCATGCCGATTCCGGCCCCGGAGAGGGCTTTCGGGGTCCGCGAGGTGAGACGGAGGCAGCCGCGGGTCGGAATCCTCGGACCCCGGGTGTCTACCAACGGGTCACCGCCAGCCCGTACATCGCGAGCCACACCAGACCGATGAGGGCGAGGGCGCGGTCCCCCAGGACGACCTCCTCGGGTTCGCCCGCCGTGCCGCGGTCGGCGAAGACGGCGTAGCGGAGGACGGCGAGGATGAAGGCGACCACGGACAGCTGACGCCAGGGCAGCACACTGCTGGGTGTGCCGCCTTCCTCCAGCGCCCACAGGCAGTACCCGAGGACGGCGACGCCAGCCGCCAACTGCCAGACGAACCGCAGGTATCCGGTGGTGTACTCGGTCAGCAACGCGCGCGTGGCGCCCGCTTTCCCGGCCATCTGCACCGCTTCCGAGTAGCGCTTGGCCGCCACCATGAACAGTGCCCCGAAGCCGGTCGTGATCAGGAACCAGCGTGACAGCGGGATGCCCAGCGCGAGCCCGCCGACCATGGCCCGCATCAGGAACCCGGTCGCGACCAGGACGAGGTCGACGACGAGGACGTGCTTGAGGCTGACGCAGTAGGCCAGTTGCATGCCCAGGTAGGCGGTCAGCAGGGCCGGGACGAGAGGCGGGGTGAGCCAGACGGCTCCGGCGAGCGCGAGGGCGGCGAGGACGCCTCCGACGGCGTACGCGAGCGGCACGGGGACCCGTCCGGCGGCGACCGGGCGGTGGCGTTTGGTGGGGTGGGCGCGGTCGGCCTCGGCGTCGCGGGCGTCGTTGATCAGATAGACGGCGGCGGCGCAGGCCGTGAACAGCGCGAAGACCAGGGCGAGTCGGGTGAGGGCGTGCGCGGTGAAGAGCTGCCCCGCCGCGGCCGGGGCGGCGATGACGAGGATGTTCTTGACCCACTGCTTGGGGCGCGCGGTCCTGACGAGACCGCCCAGGAGGGAGCCCTTGCGAGGTGGTGGGGTGTGGCGTGGGGGCGTGCGCTGCTCCAGAAGCGCCGTGCTCTTGGAGTGCGCGCTGTTGGTGAGCGGCGCGGTCTCAGTCACACGCGCCCTCTCTCATCCAGCGCGCTCCAGCACGCGCCGTGAGCGCCCCCAGGGCCGCGCCCGCCGCGACGTCCGAGGGGTAGTGGACCCCGACGACCAGGCGCGAGAGGCACATCGCCGCGGCGAGTGGTGGGACGGCTCGTGCCCCCAGCACGCCGAAGGCGACCGCGGCGGCCGTCGCGGAGGTCGCGTGCGAGCTCGGGAAGGAGTGTCGGCCGGCAGTGCGGACGAGGGGTTCGACGTGCGCGGGGCGCGGGCGCCGCACCACCCTCTTCACGCCCACGCTGACGACGTGCGCGCCGGCGATGAGGACTGTTCCGCGCAACCAGGCGCCGCGCCGCGCGCCGTCCACGGCGGCCCCCGCGAGGCCCGCCGCGAGCCACAGTGCCCCGTGCTCGCCGACCCAGGACAGGGCACGCGCGGCACCGCCGACGCGGGGGTCGGCACCGCACGCCCGGAGCGCCGAAAGGATCCGGTGATCCATGCCTTCGAGGGCGTCGAGGTGGTCGCGGTCGTCGAATGGGTCCATGTGGAGTCACTGTTCACGTCAACGCCGCGATAACTCCGGCAATATTGAGTGACATCCCATTAATCACCCATTTCGGGGAGAGGATGAATGTCCCGGAATGTTTGAGAATCAATCGCCCACTTAAGGGCGATACGGTCACCGGCATGTCTGCCGAGACCGTTTCCGTCACGGGATGGGGCCGCACGGCACCCACCACGGCCCGCCTGATCCGCCCACGGACCTACGAGGAGGCCGCGGCCGCCGTCCGGGACTGCGGAGCCCGCGGAAGCATCGCCAGGGGCCTGGGACGGGCGTACGGGGACGCCGCGCAGAACGCCGGCGGAGCGGTCCTCGACATGACGGGCCTGGACCGAGTCCACGTGATCGACGCCGCCGGCGGCATCGTGCTGTGCGACGCCGGCGTCTCCCTGCACCGGCTGATGCGGGTGCTGCTGCCGCTGGGCTGGTTCGTGCCGGTGACGCCCGGCACCCGCCAAGTCACGGTCGGCGGAGCGATCGGCGCCGACATCCACGGCAAGAACCACCACGTCTGCGGCGGCTTCTCGCGGCACGTCCTGTCCTTCGAACTCCTCACCGCCGACGGCGAGATCCGCACGGTGAGCCGCGGCACGCCCCTGTTCGACGCGACCACGGGCGGCATGGGCCTGACCGGCGTGATCCTGACCGCGACGGTCCAGCTCCAGCCGGTCGAGACGGCGCTGATGTCGGTGGACACCGAACGGGCACGGGACCTGGACGACCTGATGGCCCGTCTGTCGGCCTCCGACCACCAGTACCGCTACTCGGTCGCCTGGATCGACCTGCTCGCGCGCGGCGCGGCGACGGGGCGCGCGGTGCTGACCCGCGGCGACCACGCGCCCTTGGACGCGCTCGGCACGCGCGCGCGTAGAGAGCCGCTGGCCTTCCGCACCTCCCGGCTCCCGGCGGTCCCCGCCCATCTCCCGGAGGGCCTGCTCACCCGGACGACCGTGGGCCTGTTCAACGAGCTCTGGTACCGCAAGGCGCCACGCGCGCGTACCGGGCAGCTGCAGAGCATCTCCGCCTTCTTCCACCCCCTGGACGGCGTGCCCCACTGGAACCGCGTCTACGGCCGCGGCGGCCTCGTGCAGTACCAGTTCGTCGTCGGGTACGGCCAGGAGGAGACCCTGCGCCGGATCGTGCGTCGCGTCTCGGAGCGCCGCTGCCCGTCCTTCCTGGCCGTCCTCAAGCGCTTCGGCGACGCCGACCCGGGCTGGCTCTCCTTCCCGGTGCCCGGCTGGACGCTCGCCCTCGACATCCCGGCGGGCCTGCCGGGCCTCGGCGCCCTCCTGGACGAACTGGACGAGCAGGTGGCCACCGCCGGGGGCCGCGTCTACCTCGCCAAGGACTCCCGGCTGCGGCCCGAACTGCTCGCGGCGATGTATCCGCGCCTCGACGACTTCCGGGCGCTGCGCGCCGAGTTGGACCCGAGCGCGGTGTTCGTCTCGGACCTGTCGCGCCGTCTGTCCCTCTAGCGAATCCCGGCAACTTCCGCTCACCCCAGGCAACCTCTAGGAGCTGCTGTCGTGAAGGACGCCTTCGGCATCCCCCAGTCCCTGCTCGTCCTCGGCGGCACGTCCGAGATCGCGCTGGCCACAGCCCGCCGCCTCGTCGCCCGTCGCTGCCGCACGGTGTGGCTGGCCGGGCGCCCCTCCCCCGCGCTGGAACAGTCAGCGGCCGATCTGCGCGCACTGGGGGCCGACGTACACACCGTCGCCTTCGACGCGCTGGGCCCCGAGTCCCACGAGACGGTCCTCGGCAAGGTCTTCGCGGAGGGCGACATCGACATGGTGCTGCTCGCCTTCGGGATCCTCGGCGACCAGGCGCACGACGAGCGCGAGCCGGTGAGCGCGGTGCGGGTCGCGCAGACCAACTACACGGGCGCGGTGTCGGCCGCCCTGGTCTCCGCGGGCGCGTTGCAGGCCCAGGGCCACGGTTCCCTGGTGGTTCTCTCCTCGGTCGCCGGCGAACGCGCCCGTCGCTCCAACTTCATCTACGGCTCCAGCAAGGCCGGCCTCGACGTCTTCGCCCAGGGCCTGGGCGACGCGCTGCACGGCACCGGCGTGCACGTCATGGTCGTACGCCCCGGGTTCGTGCGTTCGAAGATGACGGCGGGCCTTCCGGAGGCACCCTTGGCGACGACGCCGGAGGCGGTGGCGACGGCGATCGAGCTGGGCCTGAGGCGCCGCTCGGAGACGGTGTGGGTGCCGGGGGTGCTGCGCGTGGTGATGTCGGCACTGCGGCACGTACCGAGGGAGCTGTTCCGGAGACTGCCGATCTGAGCGGTTCCGGCTCACGCGGGTCCAGCTGGGCGCGCCCCTGCTTTCAGGGGCGCGGGGCTGTGTCGAGGTGCGACTCCGGCGCGTGGACGACCCTCTACGCCTTGGTGCTCTGCTCCACCGGCGCCGAACCCTGCGACGGCACCACGGCCCCGCCGAACGCGTACTCGTGCAGCTTGCGCCACACCCCGTCCGACCCCTGCTCGTAGAGCGCGAACCCGGTGCACGGCCACGCGGCGGCAAAGTCGCCGAGCTCTTCGTACGCCCGGTCCATCGCCGCGTCGTCGATGCCGTGGGCAACGGTCACATGCGGGTGATACGGGAACTGCAGCTCACGCGCCACCGGCCCCGACGCGTCACGCACCTGCTTCTGCAGCCAGGTGCAGGCCTCGGCGCCCTCCGCGACCTGTACGAACACCACCGGCGACACGGGCCGGAAGGTACCCGTGCCGGACAGCTTCATCGGGAAGGGCCGCCCCGCCGCGGCGACCTCGGTCAGATGCGCCTCGATGGCCGGGAGCGCGGTGTCGTCGACCTCGGTCGGCGGCACCAGCGTGACGTGCGTGGGGATGCCGTGAGCCGCGGCGTCACCGAAGCCCGCGCGCAGCTGTTGGAGCAGGCTGCCGTGAGGCTCCGGGACCGCGATCGACACGCCGATCGTTACGGTCCCCACGTCGTCTCCCTGTCTTCCTGTCGGGTTCGTCCCGGCCGTACGGCTATCGACTGTACGGCCATGGCTGTGTTGTGGGCAGGCGCAACCGTAGTGATGTGCAGCGCTCTGTCCAGTGGTACGTGTGTGCGGGCCTACGCCTCAGTGCTTGGCGGGCAGAAAGCCGACCCGGTCGTAGGCCTGTGCCAGCGTCTCCGCGGCTACGGCGCGCGCCTTCTCGGCACCCTTGGCCAGGATCGAGTCCAGCGTCTCCGGGTCGTCCAGATACTGCTGGGTGCGCTCCCGGAACGGCGTCACGAACTCGACCATGACCTCGGCGAGGTCCGTCTTGAGCGCACCGTAGCCCTTGCCGTCGTACTTCTGCTCAAGTTCCGCGATTCCCGTACCCGTGAGGGTCGAGTAGATGCTGAGCAGGTTGCTGACACCGGGCTTGTTCTCGGCGTCGTAGCGGACGACGGTGTCGGTGTCGGTGACCGCGCTCTTGACCTTCTTGGCGGTGATCTTCGGGTCGTCGAGGAGGTTGATCAGGCCCTTCGGCGTGGACGCCGACTTGCTCATCTTGATCGACGGGTCCTGAAGGTCGTAGATCTTCGCCGTCTCCTTGAGGATGTACGGCTTCGGAAGCGTGAAGGTCTCGCCGAAGCGACCGTTGAAGCGCGTGGCGAGGTCGCGGGTGAGCTCGATGTGCTGGCGCTGGTCCTCGCCGACCGGGACCTCGTTGGCCTGGTAGAGCAGGATGT
The DNA here is from genome assembly GCF_045041015.1 of Streptomyces sp. NBC_00019. Classification (NCBI taxonomy): domain Bacteria; kingdom Bacillati; phylum Actinomycetota; class Actinomycetes; order Kitasatosporales; family Streptomycetaceae; genus Streptomyces; species Streptomyces sp. NBC_00019. The sequence goes on along the minus strand of NZ_CP108302.1, from coordinate 6,486,429 downwards.
CCGCGACCTGGAGGATCGGGTACGTGAAGAGGCCGACGGAAGCCCGCTCCGCGCCCTGCTTGGCGGACTTGTCCTTGAACTGGGTCATGCGGGAGGCCTCACCGAAGCCGGTGAAGCAGTTCATGACCCAGGCGAGCTGGGCGTGCTCGGGGACATGGCTCTGGACGAAGAGCGTGCAGCGCTCCGGGTCGAGGCCGGCCGCGAGGAGCTGGGCGGCGGCCAGGCGGGTGTTCGCCCGCAGCTCCGCCGGGTCCTGCGGCATCGTGATCGCGTGCAGGTCGACGACCATGTAGAACGCGTCGTGGGACTCCTGCAGGGCCACCCACTGGCGGACGGCGCCGAGGTAGTTGCCGAGGTGGAACGAGCCTGCGGTGGGCTGGATTCCGGAGAGCACGCGGGGACGATCAGAGGCCATGCTCACCATTCTCTCAGGTGTCGGCCCCCGATCCGGAACTGGTCGGAAACAGATGGGAACCGATCCGTCTCCTGCGGTGTAACAAAGGTGTGAGAACGCGGGAGGGGGGCCGCATCGTCGATGAGGCCGCGGTGATCGCACGCGTACGCGCCGGGGAGCCGGAGGCCTACGCGGAGCTGGTGCGCGCCCACACGGGCATCGCGCTGCGGGCGGCCGCGGCACTCGGGGCGGGTGCGGACGCGGAGGACGTGGTGCAGCAGGCCTTCGTCAAGGCGTACTGCGCGCTGGGCCGGTTCAAGGACGGCGCGTCGTTCAAGCCGTGGCTGCTGTCGATCGTGACCAATGAGACGAGGAACACAGTGCGTACGGCGGCCCGCCAGCGCACGCTCGCCGGCCGCGAGGCGGCGTTCGTGGAGGCTGAGCCGCTGATACCGGAAGCGGCGGACCCGGCGGTGGCGACCCTCGAGACGGAGCGCCGCGCGGCCCTGCTCTCCGCCCTGGAGAAGCTGAGCGAGGAGCATCGCCTGGTCGTCACGTACCGCTATCTGCTGGAGATGGACGAGTCCGAGACGGCCCAGGCCCTGGGCTGGCCCCGGGGCACGGTGAAGTCCCGGCTGAACCGCGCGCTGCGGAAACTGAGTCGGCTGCTGCCGGATTTCGAGCCTAGGGAAGGGGGTGATGAGCGTGAGTGAGGGGCGACAGCCGTACGGCGGTGAGGGCGGCCGTGGGCCCGAGGGCGCCGGTGGCCGGGGTCCGCGCGGTCGTGGCGGTGACCGGGGTCCGGGTCCGTGGGGGCGTGGCCGTGGGCGGGCGTCGCAGGGCGGTGCATCACGGCTGCCGGAGGAGCTGCGGGCGCTGGGCAGGTCGCTGGACGCGCCCGGGAGCGACGAGACCGGCGGGTCCAGCGGCTCCGAGACCATGGTCGAGCGGGTGCTCGGGCAGATACTCGCCGATCAGATGCCGGTCCCGGTGGCCGAGCCGCCGCCCGCCCGTGAGCGGCTGACCGCGGTGCGGCGCTGGACGCGGATGCGGTGGCGCGCCCTGAGCGCGGCGCTGTGCGGCCTGCTGACGGTGCTCGCGCTCACCCCGCCGGTGCGGGCCGCGGTCTACGACTGGTTCGGCTTCGCCGGGGTCGAGGTGCGCTACGACCCGTCGGCGACGCCCTCGCCCGGCGCCGAGGTGCCCGGCTGCGGCCGCCCGGTGTCCCTCGCTCAGGCCGAGCGGCGGGCCGGGTTCGCGCCGCTGGTTCCGGACGCGCTCGGCAGCCCGGACGCGGTGGCGGTGACCGGGGAGCCGCGAGGGCGGACCCTGGTCACCCTGTGCTGGCGTGAGCGGGGGCGGACGATCCGGCTGGACCAGTTCGCGGCCGGCCTGGACATCGCCTTCACGAAGACCGTGCGCGAGCAGCCTGAGTGGATCTCCCTGGGCGACGACCCTGAGGGTGTCGGCACGGCGAACGACACGGCCCTGTGGTTTCCGCGCCCCCACCTGCTGAGCTTCTGGCTGGTGGACGCGGACGGGGAGCGTTACACCCGCACCGAGCGGACCGCCGGGCCGACCCTGCTGTGGAGCCATGGGGTGGGCAGCGAGGACATGACGCTGCGACTGGAGGGCGTGGCGTCGCGGGCGCGGGCGGTGGAGATCGCGAAGTCGCTGGAGAAGTCCCCGAAATAGTGCGGTCGGGGTGGGAACCCCGGCGGGTCGGGCGGTGTACCAGAAGTGACACACGGCTCGCGGAGACGGGGGCGGGCCGTACGGCATCGGCTGGTTGGGGGTTCTGATGCACAGGCGGATGAGCGGCTGGAGGGGTGGGCGGCGTCGACTGGGGGCGCTGGCAGGGGTGTTGGCGGCTGCGCTCGGGCTGACCCTGTGGGGTGCCGGGTCCGCTTCGGCGGGCGGGCCGACGAGCGTGCTGATCGTCTCGCCGGGGAGTACGGAGACGGCGTCGCTCTACCACTCCGACAAGAAGTACGGCGAGTTGCAGCGGCTCCTCGGCGAACCGGACGCGGGCACGGCGGACAAGCCGCCCGAGGCCGACCTGGCCGCCGGCCCACAGATCAATGTCACCTGGATGCTGCACGACGTGACGCCGTGGCGGGTCGACCGGGTCCATCCGGCGGTGGACTCCAAGGCGGTCTGGATACACACGGCGGCAAACCTGGACGCGTCGACGAACGGCACCTGGCACCGCGCCGAACAGCCGGCCGCTCTCCGCGGCCTTCTCGAGAACCTGGGCGTGATGGGCGAGGCCTCCGGCGGTGACTACTCGGTGGAATACCCACCGCCCTGGGACATGTACGGCACGGAGCCGGCGGAGGCCATCGAGCCGACGCCCGCGGCGGCCCCGGCCCAGCGGCCCGGATCGGGGGACGGCGCCGACTGGTGGTGGGCGCTGCCGGGCCTCGCGGCCGGGGCGGTGCTGGCGCTGGTGCTGCGGCCTTTCGCCACGCGACTGCCGGAGGTGCCGGCGCTGCGGCGCCACAAGGTGCGGGAGCCGGGGCCTCGGCAGGAACTGAGGGATGTATGAGGACTTGCTCCCGGGGCCCGGGAGTCGGACCGGTCGTCGGGTTCGCGGCCGGGGTCGGCGGGACGCTGCTGATACGCCGCGCGGCGGGCCGGTAGGGAGCCGGACCGCCGCGGGAGGAGCCACGTCAGGAACTCATCGATCTGATCGATCTGTGAGAGTCGCCGGTCTTTGACAACTCAAGAGAGCGTTGGTCAGCCCAGGTCGATCTCGGGGTACAGCGGGAAGCCGGCCACGAGGTCGGTGGCGCGGTGGGAGATCTCGTCCGCGACCTTGGCGTCGAGGATGTGGGCGGCCTTGGAGGGGGCGCCCGACTTGGTGGTGCCCGGCTCGGTGGTGGTGAGGACGCGGTCGATGAGACCGGCGACCTCGTCCATCTCGGCGGTGCCCAGGCCACGGGTGGTGAGGGCGGGGGTGCCGATGCGGATGCCGGAGGTGTACCAGGCGCCGTTGGGGTCGGCCGGGATCGCGTTGCGGTTGGTGACGATGCCGGAGTCGAGGAGGGCGGCCTCGGCCTGGCGGCCGGTGAGGCCGTAGGAGGAGGCGACGTCGATCAGGTTGAGATGGTTGTCGGTGCCGCCGGTGACGAGGGAGGCGCCGCGTCGCATCAGGCCCTCGGCGAGGGCACGGGAGTTGTCGACGATGCGCTGGGCGTAGTCCTGGAAGGAGGGCTGACGGGCCTCGGCCAGCGCCACCGCCTTCGCGGCCATGACGTGCGGGAGCGGGCCGCCGAGGACCATCGGGCAGCCGCGGTCGACCTGGTCCTTGAGGGAGTCGTCGCACAGGACCATGCCGCCGCGCGGGCCGCGCAGCGACTTGTGGGTGGTGGTGGTGACGATCTGGGCGTGCGGGACCGGGTCGAAGTCGCCGGTCAGCACCTTGCCCGCCACCAGGCCGGCGAAGTGCGCCATGTCCACCATCAGGGTCGCCCCGACCTCGTCGGCGATCTCGCGCATGATGCGGAAGTTCACCAACCGAGGGTAGGCGGAGTAGCCGGCGACGATGATGAGCGGCTTGAACTCACGGGCGGACACCCGCAGCGCCTCGTAGTCGATCAGCCCGGTGGCCGGGTCCGTGCCGTAGGAGCGCTGGTCGAACATCTTGCCGGAGATGTTGGGGCGGAAGCCGTGGGTGAGGTGGCCGCCGGCGTCCAGGGACATGCCGAGCATGCGCTGGTTGCCGAAGGCCTGGCGGAGCTCGGCCCAGTCGGCGTCGCTGAGGTCGTTGACCTGGCGGGCGCCCGTCTTCTCCAGGAAGGGGACCTCGACGCGGTCGGCGAGAACGGACCAGAAGGCGACGAGGTTGGCGTCGATGCCGGAGTGCGGCTGGACGTAGGCGTGGCGGGCGCCGAAGAGCTCCTTGGCGTGCTCGGCGGCGAGCGACTCCACGGTGTCGACGTTGCGACAGCCGGCGTAGAAGCGGCGGCCGATGGTGCCCTCGGCGTACTTGTCGCTGAACCAGTTGCCCATCGCGAGGAGGGTGGCCGGGGAGGCGTAGTTCTCGGAGGCGATCAGCTTGAGCATCTCGCGCTGATCGTGGACCTCCTGGCCGATGGCGTCGGCGACGCGCGGCTCGACGGCGCGGATCACCTCGAGGGCGGCGCGGAAGGCGGTGGACTCGGTGGAGAGGGGCTGCTGCTCCGACATGTGCGGCCTCCGGATGGCGTGGCGGTTGCGGTCACGATTCACGGTTCGGCCCAGGCGCACGGCACTCGGTCACTCACAGGCCGCTCCCCGATGGTCCGTCCCATCCCAGCGCGCCAGTCACGGCCCGTCGGCCACCCTACCGGGCAGCCCGGACGCGGGAGGCCCCGCGTCCACCATACGAGCGAGGAATCACCCTGCTCCGGGCCCTGGTCTCCGTCCGCGGTCGGCATGAGCGGCCCCGTGCGGCAGAGGGGGTCAGGACGGCTTGCGACCCCACGCCAGGACCATGAAGTTGGGGATGTAGGTGGTTCCCTGGAGCTTCGTCAGGGTGATCACCTCCTCGATGTCCGCGTCGCTCACCTCGCCCGTCTCCAGGAGCCGTGGCCGCAGGGATCGCAGGGTGAGAGGGAAGAAGGCCGCGGAGCCGCCGGTCAGGACGGGCGCGTAAACCTCCGCCCCGACCTCGGTCAGCCCAGCGTCCGTCAGTGCCTGTGGCAGGCGGCGGCCGGTGCCGGGGTCCACCCCCGCGGCGCCGAAGGCGGCCCGCAGCGCGCGGCCCAGTCGCTCGGCCACCTCCATGTACTGGGGCGGGTAATAGCGGGCGGCGGCCGGGTACATCGGCCCGTCGATGTCGAAGTCCTCCACGACCACCCAGCCGCCGGGCCGGGTCGCGGCGGCCATGCGCCGCAGTGCCTCGTCGCGGTCGGAGAGGTGTTCCACCACGGCCCGTGCGTGCACGAGGTCGAAGGAGGCGTCGGGGAGCCGGTCCGCGAGGATGTCGTGCCGGCGCACCTCCAGGTTGGACAGTGCGTGGGCCGCGGCGAAGCGCGTGTCGAGGTCGACGGCGAGCACCCGCCCCTCGGCACCGACCTGCTTGGCCAGCCAGCGGGCGATGCTGCCGGCGCCGCAGCCCACCTCCAGACATCGCCAGCCCTCGGCGACGCCCAGCTCGGTGAGCCGGTGCCGGCTCTGACTGTCGTAGATCTCCTCCAGCGCGCTGAGCCGGCTGTGCTCGCGCTCCCAGGACGGGTCGAAGACGTATCCGTTCTCCACCGTGGCCGTGTCGCTCATCGATCGCCCCTCTCCGTTCGTCACGGGTCGATCATTCTGTCGCGTCAGAGGATCACGTGGGGCAGGAAGCGCGCGTATTCGTCAGTCACCGGTCCGGACGACTCGCGGATGCCGAGGCCCGCGGACTCGTCCTCGACGACCCAGGCGCCGAGGACGACGCGGTTGCCGTCGAAGTCGGGCAGGAGGGCCAACTCCTGGTAGCAGCAGGGTTCTTCGCGCAGGACGGGCACGGCGCCGGGTTCGTGGATCGTCACGCCGGCGCCCTCGCGGCCCAGCAGCGGCTTGGCGACGTACCCCTTCGAATCGGCCAACTCCCGTGGGCCGTCCAGATATGCGGGGAGGAGGTTCGGGTGGCCCGGGTACAGCTCCCAGAGGATCGCGAGGAGCGCCTTGTTGCTCAGCAGCATCTTCCAGGCGGGCTCGATCCACAGGGTGCTGCCCGTGCCGCCGCCGTTGTCGAGGGTGTCGAGGACGTGGTCGGCGAAGCGGTCGGTGGTCAGCCACTCCCAGGGGTAGAGCTTGAAGCAGCTGCGGATGAACCGGAGTTGCTTGTCGACGAAGCGGCTGGACAGCGGGTCCCAGCCGATCTCCTCCATGGAGATCCAGGCGGTGTCCAGGCCGGCCTGCTCGGCGGTCTCCTGGAGATAGGCGACCGTCATGAGGTCCTCGCCGAGTTCGTCGGCCGAGGAGTACGCGAAGTACAGGGGGCTGCCGGGCGGGAGCAGCGTGGCCTGCTTCTTCCACGCGGCGATGAGGCGCTCGTGGAGGGAGTTCCACTGGTCGGCGCCGGGGAAGCGCTCCTCCATCCAGAACCACTGGGGGGAGGCGGCCTCGACGAGGGAGGTGGGGGTGTCGGCGTTGTACTCCAGGAGCTTGGCCGGTCCGGTGCCGTCGTAGCGGAGGTCGAAGCGGCCGTAGACGGAGGGGAGTTCGGCGCGACGGCGCCAGGCCTCGGCGACGGTGTCCGCGACGCGCGGGTCGGTGATGCCGAGGTCGGCGAAGCGGCCGGTCGTGACGATGTGGTCCGCCGCCCGCAGACACATGACGTGGAGCTCCTCGACGACCTCCTCCAGCGCCTCGACCTCGTCGAGGGAGAAGACGTAGTACGCGCTCTCGTCCCAGTAGGGGCGCAGCGAGTCGTCGGGGTAGCGGGTGAGGGGATAGATGAGCCCCTGCTCCTCGACGGTCTGCTGCCAGCCGGGGCGGGGTTCGGTGGTGCGGCGTTCCATGGCGTGCGTCTGCTCGTCGTCCCGTGTCCGCTCAGCCGCCGCTGCTGCCGCCGGAGCAGCCGAAGCCGCCGCGGTCCACGGCCTCGCTCTTGCTGAAGGTGCCGTAGTCGGCGTAGCCGGAGCTGACGTCGGCGTCGTAGTACCAGGCGGTGCCGGTCTCGCCGGTCTTCTTCTTGCCGTTCTTGCCGTACGAGGAGGAGCTGGAGCTGCCGGAGTTGCAGTTCTTGTCGGCGACGACCTTGTAGCCTTCGTAGGTGTAGCTGTCGCGGTCGACGCAGCGGCGGTCGGGTTCCGAGCCGCAGGACGTGAGTGCCGCCGCGACGACTCCCATGCCGCCGAGCACGACTGTGCTCGAGCGCAGCCGGCGCCGTGTTTCCGCCATTTTCGCGTCTCCCCGTTGTTCGTCTCTGGATTGTTCGTCTCTGGGTTGTCCGGCGGCCAGCCTAGAGATCGGTAATAAGCGCCGCGCAGGCACCCCGTCCGTCGCACCCCCTCCCCTACAGTCGCTTTGTGCTCTTTGGGATGGTGTGCGCGCTTGGTGCGGCGGTCTGTTTCGGTACCGCGACGGTGTTGCAGGCGGTTGCCGCGCGGGCGGCGGGCGGCGGGGGCGGTGGGGAGGCGGCGCTGCTGCTGCGGGCTGTGCGGCAGTGGCGGTATCTGGTGGGGCTGGGGCTGGACGGGGTGGGGTTCCTGTTGCAGATCGCGGCGCTGCGGTCGGTGCCGATCTACGCGGTCGGGGCGGCGTTGGCGTCGAGTCTCGCCGTGACCGCGGTGGTCGCGGCGCGGTTGCTGCGGGTGCGGTTGAGCCGGGCGGAGTGGGGCGCGGTGGGGATGGTGTGCGCCGGGCTCGCGATGCTGGGGGTCGCGTCGGGGACAGAGGGGGATCTGGACGGGCCGGACGCGTTGAAGTACGTGATGCTCGCTGTCGCCGTGGGTGTGCTGCTGCTCGGGCTCGGCGGCGGGCGGCTGCCGGAGCGGGGGCGGGGGGCGCTGCTCGGGCTGGGGGCCGGGCTCGGATTCGGGGTGGTCGAGGTGGCGGTGCGGCTGATCGACTCGCTGGCGCCCTCGGAGCTGCTCGCGAATCCGGCGACGTACGCCCTGCTCCTGGGCGGGGGCGCGGCGTTCCTGTGTCTGACGTCGGCGCTGCAGCGGGGGTCGGTGACGACGGCGACCGCCGCGATGGTGATCGGGGAGACGGTCGGGCCCGCGCTGGTGGGAGTCGTGTGGCTGGGGGACCGTACGCGGGAGGGGTTGGGATGGCTGGCGGTGCTGGGATTCTTGGTGGCGGTGGTGGGGGCGTTGGGGTTGGCGCGGTTCGGGGAGGCTCCGGCGGAGGAGGAGTCGGTCGGCGTGTGACGGTTCGTCGTGTGACGGTTCGTCGTGGTTGCGGTGGGCCGGATTTCCGCCCCCGCCGCCCTTACGTCGGCCCTGAACGGGCCTCGTCCTCGAACGCCGGACGGGCTGAAGGCTGAGGGCTGAGGGCTGAGGGTCTCGGCTATGGCATCACCCTGCACAGCGCCTCCAACGCCCCCGGCCACGCCCGGTCCGACGGTGCCCCGTACCCCACCACCAGGGCGTCCAGTCGCTCCGCCACCGCCTTCGGGTGGCGGAAGAAGGACAGGCCGTGGAGGGCGACGCCCTGCCAGGCGGCGGACTGGACGACGGACTGTTCGGTGCCGGGCGGGAGGCGGAGAACGGCGTGGAGGCCGGCGGCGATGCCGGTGACGTGGACGTCCGGGGCGTGCACGGCCAGCGCCGCGACCAGGGCGTCTCGGCGGCGGCGGTAGCGGAGGCGAGAGGCGCGGACGTGGCGGTCGTAAGCGCCGGAGACGATGAACTCGGCCAGGGTCAGCTGGTCCAGCACTCCGCAGGTGTCGACCTTGCCCTTCGCCTCCGCGGCCGCCTCCACCCATCCCTGGGGGAGGACCATCCAGGCCAGTCGGAGGCCGGGGGCCAGTGACTTGCTGGCCGTCCCGAGGTAGACGACGTGGTCCGGGTCCAGGCCCTGGAGCGCGCCGACCGGCTGGCGGTCGTAGCGGAACTCCCCGTCGTAGTCGTCCTCCAGGACCAGGCCTCCAGTGCGCCGCGCCCAGTCGACGACCGCGGTCCGCCGGTCCCGGTGCAGGGGCACGCCCATCGGGAACTGGTGGGCGGGGGTGAGGAGGACGGCCCCGGCTCCGGCCAACGTGCCCGGGTTCGTGCCCAGTTCGTCGTAGGGGAGTGCCTCGGCGCGCAGGTCCGCCGCTGTCAGCTGGTTCCAGTGCACGTCCAGGCCGTAGGACTCCACGGCGACCGACCGGACGCCGCGTGCCCGCAGGACCGCGCCGAGGATGCGGAGGCCGTGGGCGCAGCCCGCGGTGATGAGGATGCGGTCGGGGTCCGTGCGGACGCCTCGCACGCGGGCGAGGTAGCCGGCGAGGGCGGTGCGCAGTTCGACGCTGCCGCGCGGGTCGCCGTAGCCGAGGGTGTGGTGGGGGGCCGCGAGGAGGGCGCGGCGGGTGGCCTTGAGCCACTCGTTGCGGGGGAAGGCGGTGAGGTCCGGGGTGCCGGGGCGGAAGTCGTGGGCGGGGCGCTGTGATGCGCGGCGGCCGGGTCCCGTGCCCGACGGCGGGATCACCGCGCGGTCCGCCACCCGGGTGCCGGAGCCCTGTTTCGAGGTGAGCCAGCCTTCGGCGACCAGGTCCGTGTAGGCGTCGGCGACCGTGTTGCGGGCGATGCCGAGGTCGGCGGCGAGGGAGCGGGAGGAGGGCAGACGGGTGCCCGGGGCGAGACGGCCGGTGCGGACGGCCTCGCGCAGGGCGTCGGTCAGGCCGCGGCGCAGGCCGGGACCGGTGGGTTCCAGGTGAAGGTCGACGCCCAGAGTGGCCCAGGTTTTCGGCATAGAAATGGACCATACCCGTGGGCAGCCTCACGCATAGTGTCGACACTATGACGACGCACATCGACGACAGTCCTACGACCGTGGAGTACGCCCCCGAACACACCCCCAGACTGAACTGGGCCGAGCAGGCTCCCGAGGTCTTCAAGGCGATGGTCCGCCTCGATGCCGCCGCCCGGAAGGGTCTGGACCCGAAGCTGCTGGAGCTGGTGAAGGTCCGCGCCTCCCAGATCAACCACTGCGCGCTCTGCGTCGACATGCACAGCAAGGAGGCGTTCGCGGCGGGCGAGAGCGTCGAGCGGATCGTCCAGCTGAGCGCGTGGGAGGAGTCGCAGCACTTCTACACGGGGCAGGAGCTCGCCGCGCTGGCGCTGACGGAGGCGGTGACCGTCCTCACGGACGGGTTCGTGCCGGACGAGGTGTACGAGCGGGCCGCCAAGCACTTCACGGAGGCCGAGCTGGCGCAGTTGATCGCGGCGATCGCCGTCATCAACGCGTGGAACCGCTTCGGTGTGAGCTGCCGGCTGGTTCCGGGGCACTACCAGCCGGGGAACAAGTGACGGGGCGTACGCGGCTGTTGGACCCCGCTGTCGGGCAGGCCATGTCCGCGCTCAGCGCCGCCGCGAAGAAGGGGCTCGGGGACCCCGCGCTGGCCGAGCTGGTGGTGATCCGGGCCTCGCAGCTCAACCACTGCGCGTTCTGTCTCGACATGCATCTGCGGATCGCTCGTGAACACGGGGTGAGCGAGCGCAAGTTGGACCTGCTGGCGGCGTGGGAGGAGGCCGGGGACGTCTACGACGAGCGGGAGCGGGCCGCGCTGGCGCTGACGGAGGCGGTGACCGTCCTCACGGACGGATTCGTGCCGGACGAGGTGTACGAGCGGGCCGCCAAGCACTTCGACGACAGGGGGCTCGCCCATCTCATGGGCCTGATCGTCGCCATCAACAACTGGAACCGGGTGATGGTGAGCCGCCGTATCCCGCCGGGAGGCTACACACCATGAGCAAGGTCGAGATCTTCCGCAGGCTGCACCGCCGCCCGGCACAGGACGATCCGCTCGTCCTGCCGGGTCCCTGGGACGCGGCCAGCGCCCGCGTCTTCGCCCAAGCCGGCCATCCCGCGCTCGCGACGCCCAGCGCGGGGGTCGCCGCCGCCCTCGGATACGAGGACGGGGCGACGCCGGCCGACGAGATGTTCGCGGCGGTCGCGCGGATCGCCCGGGCCGTGGACGTTCCGGTGTCCGCGGATGTCGAGGGCGGGTACGGGATGGCTCCGAAGGAGCTGGTGGAGCGGCTGCTGGAGGCGGGTGCCGTGGGCTGCAACCTTGAGGACTCCAACGGGGGTGTCCTCAAGGACCCGCACCAGCATGCCGAGTGGCTCGCAGAGGTGCGGTACGCGGCCGGGGACGCACTGTTCGTCAACGCCCGGATCGACACGTTCGTGCGCGGGGTCGAGGATCCCGAACCGACCATCGAGCGGGCGGCGTTGTACACCGCGGCGGGTGTCGACTGCGTGTATCCGATCGGCGCCCCGGCGAAGGTGCTGCCCTTGCTGCGGGCCGGGATCCACGGGCCGATCAACGTGATCGCGCTGGTCGGCAGCGGCCTCTCCCCCGCCGAACTCGGCGAGCGGGGCGCCACCCGGGTCACGTTCGGGCCGGGCCTGCAGCGGCGCTCGTCCGAGATCCTCGCGGAGCTGGCCGCGGAGATGAGGTGACCGGGTAGGGGCACGCCCCGACGCGCCCGATGTGCCAGACGCGGCGCCCGCGGCTAGAAGGTGAGCGACGCCGTGTAGTAGACCTTGCCATTGCTCATCTGCCAGCCGTAGGCGCCGGTGCGCAGGCCCTTCGGGCACTGGCGCCACGGCGTGGTGAAGGTGTCGTAGCCGGGGATCGTGCCGTCCTTGTAGACCTTGGCGCTCTGGCCGTCGGGGCCGTAGCACGTGATGCCGAACGTGCCCTTGGCCGACCTGGAGGTCGTGTTCGAGAACTTGACCTTGGCCTTGGTACCCGACTTGGTGATGCACCGCGCCGTCAGCTTGCCGCTGCAGCTCCACTTGGTGGCGGCATCCGCTGACGGCGCGGCCAGTCCGACGAGGGAGAGGGTGGTGAGCGCCGCCAGGGTGAGATGCGTGATCTTCTTCATGTGCCTCAACCCACCAGACGGCGCGGGGAGCGACAAAGTCGCTTTCACCCGTAAGGGGGCGGTTCACCACCATTCCCAGTGGATCTTCTTACGCGATCCATTCCTGCCAGGTGGACGTATGGCCGGCCACCCACTTCTTCGCCGCCTCCTCGGGGGTCAGCTTCTGGTCGGCGATCATCAGGGAGACCTCGTTCTGGTCCTCGGTCGTCCACTTGAACTTCTTCAGGAAGGCCGCCGCCTTGCCGCCGCTCCGGGCGAAGTCGGAGTTGAGGTACTTCTGGAGCGGGGTGTGCGGGTAGGCGCAGGTGACCTTCTCCGGGTCGGCGTCGCAGCCCTCCTTGTAGGCGGGGAGCTTCACCTCGGTCATGGGGACCTTCTCGAAGAGCCACTGCGGTGAGTACCAGTAGGTGAGGAAGGGCTCCTTCTCCTTGGCGAACTGTTTGATCTGGGTGATCTGCGCGGCCTCGGAACCGGCGAACACGACCTGGTAGTCCAGCTTCAGGTTGTTCACCAGCGCCTTGTCGTTGGTGACGTAGGAGGGCGAGCCGTCCATCAACTGGCCCTTGCCGCCGCTCTCCGCGGTGCGCATCTGCGCGGCGTACTTGTTCAGGTTCTTCCAGTCGGTGACGTCCGGGTGCGCCTTGGCGAAGTACGTCGGGACGTACCAGCCGATGTGCCCGGTGACCCCGAGGCCGCCGCCGTTGACGATCGTCTTCTTGTCCTGGACGTACCGCTGTTCCTGCTCGGGGTGGCCCCAGTCCTCCATGATCGCGTCGACCCGGCCCTGGCTGAGCGCGTCCCAGGCGGGGACCTCGTCGACCTGCACGGTGTCGACGCGGTAGCCGAGCTCGTGCTCCAACAGGTACTGCGCGACGGCCACGTTGGCCTGCGCGCCCACCCAGGACTGCACGGACAGGGTCACGGTCTTGGCGCCCTGCGCGTTGGCGAAGGGCGAGGCCTGCTGGGTCATGTCGGCGGCACCGCAGCCGGTCAGCAACAGCAGGGAAGCGGCACCGGCCACTACGGCAGTCGTACGTACGCGCATGTCACGCTCCCTTCTTCGCGCGGCGTTCAGTCGGCTGGGTCACCCGGTCGAGCATCAGGCCGAGGCAGACGATGGCCGCGCCGGCCACCAGTCCGGTCGCCAGATCGCCCTGGGCGAGGCCGAAGACGGCGTCGTAGCCGAGCGCTCCGCCACCGACCAGGCCACCGATGATGACGACGGCGAGGACCAGGACCACGCCCTGGTTGACGGCGAGCAGCAAGGCCGGGCGGGCGAGAGGGAGTTGGACCTGACGGAGTTGCTGCCAGGCGGTCGCGCCGAGCGAACTCGAGGACTCCAGCGCGGCCGGGTCGACCTGCCGCAGCCCCTGCGTGGTGATGCGGACGACGGCCGGCAGCGCGTAGACGACGGCCGCGGCGACCGCGGGTGCGCGGCCCACGCCGAAGAGGGCCACCACCGGGATCAGGTACACGAACTGCGGCATCGTCTGGAAGACGTCCAGGACGGGCCGGAGCAGCCGTTCGACTCGGTCGCTGCGGGCGGCCGCGATGCCGGTCGCGAAGCCGATGACGAGCGTGACGGCGACGGCGGCGAGGACCTGGGAGAGCGTGTCCAGGGACGGCTCCCACACCCCCAGCACGCCGATCGCGGCCATGGCGAGGACCGCGGTGAGCGCGGTGCGCCAGGTGCCGATCAGCCAGGCCAGGGTGGCGACCACGAGCAGCACCGACCACCAGGGCAGCCACTGCAGGCCGTCCCGGAGCGGGTTCAGGACCCAGGTGGTGAAGTGGGCGGCCCAGTCGGCGGTGCCGCCGACGACGGGGACACCGGAGTAGAGGTGGGCCGTCATCCAGTCGACGGCACGGTTGACGGGCTGGGCGACCTGGACGACCCAGGCGTCGGGCCAGTCGAGGCGGCCCATGAGACGTCCGGCCACGGCCACGGCGAGGGCGGCGACGAAGGCGTACACCCACCCCCTGCGGCCGGAGCCCTCGGTCCCGTCTCCGGCGGCGGCCGTCACCCGGTCCAGTACGACGGCGAGGAGCACGATCGGGATGCCCGCCGCCAGCGCGGCACCGACGTCGACCGACGCGAGCGCCTGGTAGACGCGGTCACCGAGGCCGCCGGCGCCGATGACCGATGCGATGACCGCCATCGACAGGGCCATCATGATCGTCTGGTTGAGGCCGAGGAGGAGTTCCCTGCGGGCCAGCGGGATACGGGCGGTCAGCAGACGCTGCCGTGCGGTGGCGCCGAGCGAGTCGACCGCTTCCAGGACCTCCTTGTCGGCGCCGCGCAGGCCGAGGGCGGTGAGGCGGGCCATGGGCGGGGCGGCGTAGACGACGGTGGCGAGGACGGCCGCGGGGACGCCCATGCCGAAGACCATGACGACGGGGAGGAGGTAGGCGTACGCCGGGAGCACCTGCATGGTGTCCAGGACCGGGCGCAGGGCGCGGTCCATGCGGTCGGAGAGGCCGGCGGCGAGTCCGAGGAACGCGCCCACGAGGACCGACGCGAGGACGGCCACGACCATCAGGGCGAGGGTCTGCATCGTCGGCACCCACATGCCGAGCAGACCGCAGGCGAGGAACGCGGCGGCGGTACCGAGGGCGAGCCTGATGCCGGCGACCCGCCAGGCGACGAGGGCGCCGATCGCTGTGACGCCGGCCCAGCCCGCTGCCAGCAGCACCAGGTACACGGCCCGTACGCCGAGGACGACCGCGTTGCTGACGTGGCCGAAGAAGTAGAGGAACAGGGGGTGGCTGTCCCGGTTGTCGACGATCCAGTCGCTGGCCCTGGTGAGCGGGTCGGAGAGGTCGACGGTGAGGGCGTCGGGCCATGTTCCGCTCGCCCAGCGGGCGTTCGCCAGCGGGACGAGGATCGCGGCGACCGCGGCGAGCAGCACGAGCTTGTGGACCGCGCGGTGCCGGAGGACGGCGGGGACCGTGCGGGGGACGGGAGCGGTGACCGTAGCCATCAGACCGCCTCCTTGGCGGTCCCGGCCACCACCCCGAGCAGTGCGTCCGAGTCCACCACCCCGACACACCGGCCCTCGTCGACCACCCGGGCCGGAGCCCCTGCCCGTGCGACCGCCTCGATGGCCTCCGAGACCGTGGCGTCCGGCGCGACGGCCGGGCCGTTGCCCTGCTCCGCTGCCGATGCGGCCCTCATCGCCGTACGGACCGTCATCACCTGCTCGCGCGGCACGTCCCGGACGAACTCGCGGACGTAGTCGTCGGCCGGTGAACCCACGATCTCCTCCGGGGTGCCGAGCTGGACGACGCGGCCGTCGCGCATCAGCGCGATGCGGTCGCCCAGCTTCAGCGCCTCGTTCAGGTCGTGCGTGATGAAGACCATCGTGCGGCCCTCCTCGCGGTGGAGGCGGACGACCTCCTCCTGCATGTCCCGGCGGATCAGGGGGTCGAGGGCGCTGAACGGCTCGTCGAACAGCAGTACCTGGGGGTCTACGGCGAGCGCGCGGGCCAGCCCGACGCGCTGCTGCTGCCCGCCCGAGAGCTGGCTCGGCCTGCGCTGTTCCATTCCCTCCAGGCCGACCTTGGCCACGACGTCCGCCGCCCGCGCCCGGCGCTCCGCCTTGCCGACGCCCTGGATCTCCAGGCCGTACGCCACGTTGTCGAGGACCGTGCGGTGCGGGAGCAGGCCGAAGTGCTGGAAGACCATCGCGGCGCGGTGGCGGCGCAGTTCGCGCAGGCGGGACTTGTCCATGGCGCGGACGTCCTCGCCGTCGATGGCGATCGTGCCGGCCGTCGGTTCGATGAGGCGGGTCAGACAGCGGACCAGTGTGGACTTGCCGGAACCCGACAGCCCCATCACCACGAAGACCTCGCCCTTGCGGACGTCGAAGGAGACGTCCTGGACGGCGGCCGTGCAGCCGGTGCGGGCGCGGAGTTCGGCGGGGGTCAGCCCCATGAGCTCCGGGTCCGCGGGGATCCGGTCCGCCTTGGGGCCGAAGACCTTCCACAGGCCGTCGACGGAGAACACCGGGTTCTCGACCGTCGTGCTCGAAGTCTCAGTCGTACTCGTCACCGTACTCATCACGCACCACTTCCGATCAGGTCCACGGCCCTCTCACCGACCATCAGCACTCCGATCATCGGGTTCACGGCGGTCATCGTCGGGAAGACCGAGGCATCCGCGATACGGATGCCGTCCAGGCCGCGGATCCTCAACTCCGGGTCCACCACGGCCAGTTCGTCGTCGGCGGCGCCCATTCGGCACGTTCCCGCCGGGTGGTACACGGTGTGGGCGACCTTGCGGGCGTACTCGCTGAGCTCCTCGTCACCGGTGACGGACGGGCCCGGGCACACCTCGCGCTTGAGCCAGCTCGCCAGCGGCTCGGTCCGGGCTATCTCACGGGCGATGCGGATGCCGTCGACCAGCGTGCGGCCGTCGTAGTCGTCCTCGTCGGTGAAGTAGCGGAAGTCGAGGGCGGGCTTCTCGGACGGGTCGGCGCTGGTCAGGTACAGGCGTCCGCGGCTCTTGGGCTTGGGGATGTTCGGGGTCATCGAGACGCCGTACGAGGGCCGTTCGTAGCCCAGTCGCTCCGGGTTGTCCGTGAAGGGGACCTGGTAGAAGTGGAACATCAGGTCCGGGCCCGCGTGGTCGGGGTCGCGGCGGACGAACAGGCCCGCGTCGGAGTCCATCGCGGAGTTCTCCGGGATGGGCCCGTGGGTCTCCCAGACGATCACCGACTCGGGGTGGTCGAGGAGGTTCTCGCCGACGCCGGGCAGGTCCTGGACGACGGGGATGCCGAGCGCCTCGAGGTCCTCGCGGGGGCCGATGCCGGAGTGCAGCAGCAGGCGCGGCGAGTCGACGGCGCCCGCGCACAGCACGACCTCGCGACGGGCCCGTACGACGGACTCCTCGCCGTCCGCGGCCCGCACGTGCACGCCCTGTGCGCGCGTGCCGTCCAGGTCCAGCTTGTACGCCCAGGTCTCCAGCAGGATCGTCAGGTTGGGGCGCTCGTCCATCACCGGGTGCAGATAGGCCACGGACGCCGAGGACCGCTTGTTGTTCTCGGGGTGATAGGCGAGGTCGAAGAAGCCGACGCCGTCGTCGAAGGGCTTGCGGTTGAAGCCCTCGACGCGCGGGACACCCGTGGCCGCCTGGGCCGCGTCGACGAAGTCGCGGGCGATGGCGTTCCGGTCCTTCTCGTCGACCGGGACGATGTTGTTGAGGAGGCGCGCGTAGTACGCCTCCATGGGTACCGCGCCCCAGCCCTTGGCGCCGTTCGCCTCCCACTCGTCGAAGTCGGACGGCAGCGGCTTGAAGGCGATCAACGTGTTGTGGGAGGAGCAGCCGCCGAGGACGCGGGCCCGGCTGTGCCGGATGTGGGAGTTTCCGCGGGGCTGTTCCACCGTCGGGTAGTCGTAGTCCAGGTCGCCGCCGAGCAGGCCCATCCAGCGGCGCAGGGTGAGGACGTCGTCGCGGCCCACGTCACTGGGGCCGCCCTCGATGACGGCGACGGTGACGTCGGGGTTCTCGGTGAGGCGGGAGGCTATGACGGAGCCGGCGGTACCACCGCCGACGATCACGTAGTCGTATTCGTGTTGGTGCATGGGGGGTTACTCCAAGGACGTGCGGTGAGCGGTTGCTTCAGCCGGCGAACCAGCGGACGGGCCTCGGCGCGAGGTTCTGGTAGATGTGCTTGGTCTCGCGGTACTCGGCGAGCCCGGCCGGTCCCAGCTCGCGGCCCGTGCCGCTCTTGCCGAAGCCGCCCCACTCCGCCTGGGGGAGGTAGGGGTGGAAGTCGTTGATCCAGACGGTGCCGTGGCGCAGACGGCCCGCGACCCTGCGGGCGCGTCCGGCGTCGACGGTCCAGACGGCGCCGGCGAGGCCGTACTCGGTGTCGTTGGCGAGCGCGACCGCCTCGTCCTCCGTGCGGAAGGTCTCGACGGTGAGGACCGGACCGAAGACCTCTTCGCGTACGACCTTCATCTCGCGGTGGCAGGCGTCCAGGACGGTCGGCTCGTAGAAGTAGCCGTCGCCCAGGCCCTCCGGCCGCTTTCCGCCGGTCCGCAGCACCGCGCCCTCCGCCAGCGCCGAGGCCACGTACCCGTCGACCTTGGCGCGCTGCTGCTCGGAGACGAGCGGCCCGCACTCGACACCGTCGTCCGTGCCGCGCCCGAGCCGGATCCGCCCGGCCCGCAGGGCGAGTTCGGCGACGAAGCGCTCCCGGACGGACTCCTCGATGATGAGCCGACCGCCCGCCGAGCAGACCTGCCCGCTGTGGATGAACGCGGCGTTGAGGGCCTGGTCGACGGCGGTGTCGAAGCCCTCCTCCGTGGCGCAGGCGTCGGCGAAGACCACGTTGGGGTTCTTGCCGCCGAGTTCGAGGGCGACCTTCTTGACCGACGGCGCCGCGGCCTGTGCCACCTTGGTGCCGCTGGCCAGGCCTCCGGTGAAGGAGACGAGGTCGACGTCGGGGTGCTCGGCGAGCCGGGCGCCGACCGAGTGGCCGGGTCCGGTGACGATGTTGGCGGCGCCGGCCGGGAGACCCGCCTCGACGAGCAGTTCGATCAGCGCGATCGTCGTCAGCGGGGTGATCTCGCTCGGCTTGACGACGAAGGTGTTGCCGGCCGCGAGCGCGGGGGCGATCTTCCAACTGGCCTGGAGCAGGGGGTAGTTCCAGGGCGTGATCAGCGCGCAGACGCCGATCGGCTCGTGCACCACGACACTGTGGATGTCGGGCGAGCCCGCGTCGACGACCCGGCCGGAGGACTCGGCGGCGACGAGGCCGGCGAAGTAGCGGAAGGCGTCGGCGACACAGTCGATGTCGACGCGGCCCTCTTCGAGGGTCTTGCCCGCGTCCCGGCTCTCCAGCAGACCGAGCCGCTCGCGATCGCGAACCAGCAGATCGGCGACGCGGTACAGCAGCGCGGCGCGCTCGGAGACGGGGGTGCGCGGCCAGTCGCCGTGGTCGAAGGCCTGCCGTGCGGCGGCGACGGCCACGTCGGTGTCCTTCTCGTCACCCTCGGCGACGACGGTGAACGGCTGCGCGTCCGCGGGGTCGAGGATGTCGCGGGTCGCCCCGGAGGCGGCTTCGCGCCACTCGCCGCCCGCGTGGATCGTCTGCCGCGCCTGTCGCGCGTGCTGTCCGGCCATGATCGCTGTTGCCTTCCGTTCCTGTTCAGTTCCCCTGAGTCACACGGGTGTCACTCACGGGGACCGTCACCGCCTGCCCTCGCCCTGGCATTGCATGCGCAATCGATGCCTGAAAGTGCGCCGCGTCACTGAACATGCGGACAAATAGGGGTGAACCGTACGCTGAGTAGTGGTTCACGGAGGTGACGCATGGCAGGGAAAGCGTTGATCTGCGCGACGGCGGCGCTGCTGCTCTCACCGGTCCTGATCGCCGCGGACGACGGCGACGATCTGACCGCCCGGCAACTGGCCGACCAGGCGAAGGACAATCTCCTCGACGCCGAGTCCGTCCATTTGAGACTGACGGACCGCGGTTCGAGCGCGACGACCAGCAGGACGCAGCCGACGTCGATGGATCTCAGCCTCGACCAGGACGGCAACTGCGTGGGGTCGATGCGGATGGGCTCGGGCGGCGGCAGCGTCGAGATCGTCAAACAGGGCGACGAGGTGTGGATGAAACCGGACCGGACCTTCTGGAAGGCCCAGGTGCCGGGCAGCCAGGGCGAGGCGGTGGCCGAGCTCTTCGAGAACCGCTACATCCACGGCTCCACGAACGACGCCATGCTCAAGGGCTTGGCCGACACCTGCGATCTGTCCTCCTTCCAGGAGGACGTCGAGGGCGACGACGGTTCCGAGGAGACGCCGTTGAAGAAGGGCGAGGAGACCACCGTCGACGGCACGAAGGTGATCCCGCTGACGGGCACGGAGGACGGCAAGAAGGCGGTCCTCTACGTCACTTCGGACTCCCCGCACCAGCTGGTCAGGGCGGTCCAGCGGGGCGACGGCACCAATACGACGCTGACCTTCACGGACTACGACAAGCCGGTGCCGACCACGACACCCTCGGCGGACGAGTCGGTCGACGTGGGCAAGCTGCAGGAGGAGCTGCAGAACACCTGAGAACCCATGGACCTGACGGAAACCTTTGACTAAAGTCAAAGACCATGAACCCAGGACCCACCGAGCCTGTGTCGACGCACGACGTGGCGGCCCTCCGCCGGTTCAACCGCTACTTCACGCGCCGCATCGGAGCCCTCGACGACCACTACCTCGGCCA
This sequence comes from Streptomyces sp. NBC_00019, assembly GCF_045041015.1. Lineage (NCBI taxonomy): Bacteria > Bacillati > Actinomycetota > Actinomycetes > Kitasatosporales > Streptomycetaceae > Streptomyces > Streptomyces sp. NBC_00019. The sequence goes on along the minus strand of NZ_CP108302.1, from coordinate 6,466,297 downwards.
GGACCGCCCGCTCGGCGCGGCACGGCTGCTGTTCGAGATCGGCGAGGGCGCGTCCCTGCGCGAGCTCAGGAGCCGTCTCGGGCTGGACGCCGGGTATCTGAGCCGGATGGCGAAGACCCTGGAGGCCCAGGGCATGGTCCGGATCAGCGTGCACCCCGAGGACAACCGGCTGCGCAGGATCGAGCCGACCCCGGCCGGCCGCACCGAGGTCAAGGAGCAGAACCGCCGGGCCGACGCCCTCGCGGCGGGCCTGCTGTCCGGCCTCACCGCCGGCCAGCGCACCGACCTGACCGACGCCCTGGCCACCACCCGCCGCCTGCTGCGCCTCGCCGCCATCACGGTCGACCTCGTCGACGGCGACACCCCGGACGCCCGCGCCTGCCTCGACGCCTACGCCGCCGACATCGACGCACGCTTCCCGGAGGGCTTCGACAAGTCCGACCTCGTACGACCGGAGGAGGTCTCCGGGGACACCGGGGCGTTCTTCGTCGCCTACGAGGAGGGCCGGCCGGTCGGCTGCGGGGCCCTGCGCCGCCTGGAGCCCGGCGTCGGCGAGGTCCGCCATGTGTGGGTGCACCCGGAGGCCCGGCGACTCGGACTCGCCCGACGCATCCTCGCGGCACTCGAACAGGCGGCTTCGGTACGGGAGTTGACCACCGTACGCCTCGACACGCACGCCACTCTCACCGAGGCGCAGGCGATGTACCGGGCGTGCGGATACACGGAGATCCCGGCGTACGTCGACCACGTCTACGCCAGCCACTGGTTCGAGAAACGCCTGCCCGCCATCCCCTGACCCGCTCACAGGCACGCGCCCGTCGTCGGGCAGAACGAGCCCAGGGCCGCCGTCAGCGGTTCGCGGATCTGTGCCACGGACGTGGTCTCGGGGCCGCTCGCCCGGATCGCGTAGAGCTCTCCGTCGGCCGCCTCGAAGCGGTGGTCGACGACCTGGCGCGCGCCCTTGTCCTCGTCGTCGTAGCGGTAGGTCAGCTCGGACCAGCTCTCGCCCTCGTCGCGTTCGAGGGCCTGGTAGCCGGGCTGGCGGGCGAAGCCGTAGCCGGGGTCGTTCTCGGCCAGGCGCAGGGAGTCGGCGGGGCTGTCCTCCGAGAGCCGGAAGATCTGGAGCTGACGGCCGTCGGCGGGGGCGTCGTAGTAGACCACCGGGGCCTTCTCGCCCTCCTTCTGTCTGCGGATCCAGTCCTGCGGGACGAAGAGCGTGTAGCCGACGGGGTCCTCGACGTTGCGGTAGCCGGGAGCGGGCGTCGGCGGCGGGGACTCCAGGGGCGAGACCGGAGGCGTGGACCGAGGCGTGGTGATCTCCTCGGGTGTGGTCGAAGGGAGCGAGGTCGTGACGGCGACGCTCGTTCCCGGGGTGGCTCCGGGGCTCGTCGAGCCGTCACGGGTCAGGAACCAGACACCCGCGCCGATGCCCGCACCGAGCACGGCCATCGCGGTGAGGATCACCAGCAGCCGGCGGGGGCCGGGCGGAGGGGGAGGCACATACGTCGGGGGCGGCGGTACATACGTCGGGGGCGGCGGCGGATACGGCGTTCCGCCGGTCTGCGGCGGGGGCGCGGCCCACGGCGGCGGGGTCATCGCCGACCGTGTCTCCGCCGAGGCCCAGGGCGGCGGTGCGTGTGACGTCTGCGTCTCCGCCGACGCCCATGGCGGCGGGGAGCCCTGCCCCTGCGCGCCCCAGGCAGCCTGGCCGCTGTCCTCGCTCGGCTCGTGCTCGTCGGAGCCTGAGCTGTAGCCGTTCCATCCGCTCATCGCGAACCCCCCGAATCACCTTGGCGGGTAACGTTCTTGACGGTAGCGGTGAAAACGGGCGCGGGCCCCGCTCCGGAAGAAACCGGAACAGGGCCCGTGCAGGCTCGTGACAGAAGCCGCGTGACCTCTGCGGAACGTTCGGCTCAGATGAGGCCGAGGGCGCGGACCGCCTCGCGCTCCTCCGCGAGCTCGGCGACGGAGGCGTCGATCCGGGCGCGGGAGAACTCGTTGATGTCCAGGCCCTGGACGATCTCGTACTTGCCGTCCTTGGTGGTGACCGGGAAGGAGGAGATCAGGCCCTCCGGGACGCCGTAGGAGCCGTCCGACGGGATGCCCATGGAGGTCCAGTCGCCGTCCGCGGTGCCGTTGACCCAGGTGTGGACGTGGTCGATGGCGGCGTTGGCGGCCGACGCGGCGGAGGACGCGCCACGGGCCTCGATGATCGCGGCGCCGCGCTTGGCGACGGTCGGGATGAAGGTGTCGGCCAGCCAGGCCTCGTCGTTGACGACCTCGGCGGCGTTCTTGCCTGCGATCTCCGCGTGGAAGATGTCGGGGTACTGGGTGGCGGAGTGGTTGCCCCAGATGGTCAGGCGCTTGATGTCGGCGACCGTGGTGCCCGTCTTCTTCGCGAGCTGGGTCAGCGCGCGGTTGTGGTCGAGGCGGGTCATCGCGGTGAAGCGCTCGGCCGGCACGTCCGGGGCGGACGCCTGGGCGATCAGGGCGTTGGTGTTGGCCGGGTTGCCGACGACGAGGACCTTGATGTCGTCCGCGGCGTTGTCGTTGATGGCCTTACCCTGCGGCTTGAAGATGCCGCCGTTGGCAGAGAGCAGGTCACCGCGCTCCATGCCCTTGGTGCGCGGGCGGGCGCCTACGAGGAGGGCTACGTTCGCACCGTCGAAGGCGACGTTCGGGTCGTCCGTGATGTCGATGCCCTGGAGCAGCGGGAACGCGCAGTCGTCCAGCTCCATGGCGGTGCCCTCGGCGGCCTTGAGCGCCGGGGTGATCTCCAGGAGCCGCAGCTTGACCGGCACGTCCGCGCCGAGCAGCTGGCCGGAGGCGATGCGGAAGAGCAGGGCGTAACCGATCTGGCCGGCCGCGCCGGTGACGGTGACGTTCACGGGAGTGCGGGTCATGGCGTTCTCCGTATGACAGCTGGCGGTGGGGCTGCACTGCCCCGGGCCCGGGTGGGACGTACAAATGATCGATCTCTTGGTATCAAGAGATCCACCGGTCAGGCTATCGCGCATCCGGGATCTCGGACCGCCGGGCCCCTGTGGCCCACCCCACAGAACGGCCCCCGAGACAAAAAGAGGCGGCCGCCCGTCCGGGAGAGGGGGGACGAAGGCGGCCGCCGTATGGGGGTACCGACGTGGCCGGACTCCCGTGGGGGTACCGTTCGCGTGCCCACGATTCGTCCGGCCATGCCTGCGGCCCCGAAATTGTTCTCAGCCTCGCCGACTACTCGGCGGCTACTGGGTGCACCCCTTCTCCCCCGCCGCCAGCGTCACGCAGGCGGTGGCGTCGCCGGCGTCCTTCACCGCGACCATCGGCGTGTACGCGATGGTGTCCCCGGCCGTGCTGATCGAGCCGGTCTGCGCGGTCTTGCCGACGGTCACCGCGACCTTGTCGCCCTGCGCGGCCTGCGTGATACGGCCCCACGCGGCACCGCAGGTCTTGCTGTAGCGGACCTCCACGACCGTCGTGCCGACGGTGGCGGTCTGGGCGGTGGTCACCAGGTCCCCGCTGCACCCCATGCTCTCCGCGTCCTTGCCGGTGCAGGAGTCACCGCTGCACTCGACGCCGGGCGGGAGGTCGACGGAGGCGGTGACGCTCGGGGAGGGCGAGGCGCCGGAGCCCTCGTTCTTCTTCTTGTCGCCGCCGTTCGTGAGGAAGTACGCGGCGCCTATCACCACGAGCACCCCGACGACGCCCGCGAGGAACATCGTCAGCCGCCGCTTGCCTCCGCCAGGGGCGGGCGCTGCGCGGCGGGGACCCTGCGGAGGTTCGCCGTACGACGGCCCCGGGGACGGGGACGGCGTCGACACCGGGCGGGCCGGGCTCTCCGGGGCGCGTCCGCCCGACGGCGAGGGTCCGTTGTATCCGGCCATCCCCCAGGAGTTCGGGCCTTCCCGGACATCCGGCGTCGAGTCCCTGACCTCGGGCGACGTCGGCTGCGGCGGCACCGTCGGGGCCACGCCCGCGGGCCCGGCCACCCCCGGGGTCGCCGTGGCGCTGGTGCTCTTGCGGGCGGTCTTGCTGCCCTTGGCGTTCGCCGGGGGCGCCCCGAACTCGCCGAGCGCGGCACGCGCCTGGGAGATACGGATGGCCTCCATGGTCATGTCGTGGCGCATCTCGGAGCGGCTCCAGGCGCGCTCGGCGAGCTCCCACATCGTGGTCAGATGAATGGGATTGGTACCGGTGACCTCGGCCAGCGCCACGATCGCGCCCTTGGGCGCGAGCAGCCGGCCGTTGAGATAACGCTCCCAGGACGTCTTGCTGTAGCCCGTGCGGTCGGCCAGCGCCGCGACGCTCAGTCCGCTGCGGTCCACGAGCCGCCGCAACTGGCTGGCGAACTCCCTGACCTGCGGATCCAGTTCATCGGGCAAGGCCCTCCAACGAGGCATTGCTTCCCCCCTCTTCCCCCCGGTTCGTGCTGGCTGTTGCTGCGTTTCCCCCGCGCGTGGTGCCCTCTGCCGAGTCCCCGTCTGGCTACCCACAGGGATGCGCCCGCTAAGGATCTCAGTTCCCGGGGTGGGGGCGCACGGGTGCATCGGGGCTGTGGGCATGCACCGTTGCACGCCCACCACGCCGCGGTCCAGTCTTCCAGCGGCGGGACGTCCCGGACCGTCCCGATTGGCCACGCTAACTCGGACGTTGAACGACTTCGTCGCACATCCGCGAACTTGTCAATACATCGACACAAAGAACGCACACACTTCGTCACACTTGCCACTTCGGTATGAAACTCACCCAAAAGCCACGATGCCGCCGACCGCGACGACGAGCAGCAGGAGCAACAGCAGCCCCGCGTACAGCAGCAGACGGCCGCCGTCCCGTTTCTCCGCCTTCTCCTCCGGGGGCGCGTCCCACCACGGCAGCGTGGGGTCGTCCTCGTACTCCTCCGCCCGCTCCGCCCCTTGCGGCCGGGCCGGGACGGTCGCCGTGCGGGGCCAGGCCTGGACGGCGAGCTCCCAGCGGACCTTGACGCGCTCGACGTCCGCGTCGGCGAGACCGACGATCCGGCACAGGGCGGTCACCGCCTGCCGCGGCGGTGGCTGCGTGGCGTTGAGATAGCGGTGCCAGGAGGACTTGCTGTACGCGGTTTTCGCCCCCAGCGAGGCCAGGCTGAGGCCCGTACGGTCCTTGAGCCGCCGCAGCTGCTCCACGAAGTGCCGCACCTCCGGCGGCAGATCATCCGGCAGCGCCTGCCAGGCACCCATCCAGCTCACCTCCACGGTGTCGGACGACGTCAGGGAGGCGATCGGTTCCCCTTGTGGCAGGGACCGGACACCGTAGCGGAACGGTCACTTCCGTGCCACAGCGCACTGACAGCCGTTGAACGGGGCGTTCGCCGTACAAGAAGGTGGACGCAGACAGCGGCCCGTCCTTACTCGGGGGAGAGGACGGGCCGCCGTCGTCGTACGCGGGGTCCACCTAGCTGTCGACCGTGAAGTGCAGGGTGTCCTTCAGGAACGGAATCTCCAGCCAGGGGTTCGGCTGGGCCATCATCGACAGCAGGACGATCACCGCGCCCAGCAGACCGTAGGTGACGATGTCCGTGAAGCGGGAGCGCACCGCGAGCATGCCGACGTCCCGCACCAGCCAGCGCAGCGCGGCTCCGGCCACCAGCGCGGCGCCGATCAGCATCGTGCCGTAGCGGAAGACGTCGAGCGCGGTCATCAGCAGGCCGACCGCGACCGCACCGAGCACCAGGAGGATCGGCCACTGCCGTGCGGGCGCGGGGGCGTCGCTCGGGGCGGCCCGGCCGCCGCCCTCGGGGCGTGCGGTGTCCCTGGTGAACAGCGGGAAACGGCGGGTGGTGCGACGCGGCCTGCCCTCGGCGTCGGGGGCGCTGATCGCGTCCCGCACCTCGATCTCCGCACCTTCCCCCGCGTCCTGTCCCTCTGGGGGAGTCGTGTCAGCCTGCACTGCGCTCCGCCGCCTCGACCACGTTGACGAGCAGCTGGGCCCGGGTCATCGGGCCGACACCGCCGGGGTTCGGGGAGATCCAGCCGGCGACCTCGGCGACGCCGGGGTGGACATCGCCCACGATCTTGCCCTCGGCGCTGCGCGAGACGCCGACGTCGAGAACGGCGGCGCCCGGCTTCACGTCCTCGGGGCGGATCAGATGGGCGGAGCCGGCGGCGGCGACGATGATGTCCGCGCGCTTGAGGTGCGAGGACAGGTCGCGGGTGCCGGTGTGGCACTGGGTCACGGTCGCGTTCTCGCTGCGGCGGGTCAGCAGCAGCGGCATCGGGCGGCCGATGGTGACACCGCGACCGACGACCACGACCTCGGCGCCCTTGATCTCCACGCCGTACTGACGGAGCAGGGTGAGGACGCCGTTGGGGGTGCAGGGCAGCGGGGCCGGCTCGTTGAGAACCAGCCGGCCGAGGTTCATCGGGTGGAGGCCGTCGGCGTCCTTGTCCGGGTCCATCAGCTCCAGGATGCGGTTCTCGTCGATGCCCTTGGGCAGGGGCAGCTGGACGATGTAGCCCGTGCAGGCGGGGTCCTCGTTCAACTCCCGCACCGCCGCCTCGATCTCCTCCTGCGTCGCCGTCCCCGGCAACTCCCGCTGGATGGAGGCGATGCCGACCTGCGCGCAGTCGCGGTGCTTGCCGGCGACGTACTTCTGGCTGCCGGGGTCGGACCCGACGAGGATCGTGCCGAGGCCGGGCGTGATGCCCTTCTCCTTCAGCGCCGCCACGCGGGCGGTCAGATCGGACTTGATCGCGGCTGCGGTGGCCTTGCCATCGAGAATCTGGGCGGTCATGACCCCATCCTCGCGGATGACCGGGTCCCGGTTCCAATCCGGGTCCCGGGCGCCTGTCCCGCCGTATCCACTCAAGAGCACCTCCCTTGATCAACGAGGTTGCACTTGCACAACACATACGGATTGCGGCTGGACAACGAACCGGCCACTGAAGAACGATTGTGGCCACAGTGCCGCGGGCTGTACCGGGGGGACGAACCGCATCTGTTGAACATTCCTCCGAACCGTGCCGCTCGTCGTCCCCGCACATTCGGTAAACGGAGGAAACACCGCCATGAGTTTCGGCGATCCGAACAACCCTTACGGGCCCCCGCCCCAGCAGCCGCCGCCCGCTCCCGGTTACGGCTACCCGCAGCAGGCCCCGCCGCCGCCCGGCATCCCGCCGCAGCACCAGGCGTACCCCGGTTACCCGCAGCAGCCGGCGTACCCCGGCTACCCGGGCGGCAACATGATCCCGCAGTCGATGCCGGGCCTGCTGGTGACGGCCCGTGTCTTCCTGTACATCATCTCGGCCGTGCAGATCCTGGGCGGCCTGATCTACCTGTACATCGGTGCGTTCGTGAACGACGTGTCGGACGAGGCGGACTCCTTCAGCTCGTCCTCCGACGACCCGTTCAGCGAGCTCGGCGACATCGGCAACGCCGCGGCCGGCCTGATCGCGGGCATCGGGATCTTCATGCTCGGTCTCGCGACCCTGTCCATCATCCTGGGCGTCAAGTTCGGCCGGGGCGGCCAGGGTGTCCGCATCACCACGGTCATCTACGGCGCGCTCGGCACGATCATCGGCCTGGTCCTGCTCTTCGTCGGCCTCGACACGGGCATGGCCTCGGCGGTCATCCTGCCCCTGCTGTGGGTCGTCTTCGGCGCCATCATCACCGCCGCTCCGGTGGTGCCGAGCGGCACGGCCTGGTTCGCGCGCCCGCGCTACTGACCCTTCACGACTGACCAGTTCGCGCCAATCCTGTCCAAGGGCCGTGTCTCACCCGTACGAGGGGAGACACGGCCCTGGTGCGTCGCCCTAGGCTGATCCGGGTAGCCGTCAGGCACGGGGAGACGCACCTTGTACAGCATCATCGTGGTACCTCCGCCGACCACGGAGGACGAGCGAAACCGCACCCAGATCAGGCTCGCCCCCGGCGAGCGCCTCACCTTCGGCCGGTCCGCCCGGGAGAACGACCTGCGGATCGCCCATGACGGGGTGTCCCGCAGAGCCGGTGAGATCACCGCGCAGGGCGCCTTCTGGATCCTCAGCAACCTCAGCCGGGAACAGACGTACGTCGTCGAGAACCCGGAGGGCGCCGGCGAGCACATCAAGGTCGGCCCGGGGCGCCTGGACGCCCCCGTCCCCTTCGAGTTCTCGCGGATCGTGCTGCCCGCGGCCGGTGATCTGCTCCCCGTCGAGGTGTGGGCGCCGCGCCACGACTACCGGGACGGCGAGAGCGAGCGGGACGGTGACACCACGGCCGCCGCGTTCTCGCTGGACGCCTCCAAGCGCTACTTCGCGGTCCTCGCCGCCCTGTGCGAACCCCGGCTGCGCGGCGCACCGCACGCCCCGCTGCCCACCGTCGACCAGGTCGTGGACCGGCTGCGCCCCAACTGGCCCGCCGCGTCCCGTACTTCGGTGCAGTGGAACATCGACTACCTCGCCGTAAAGCTCCGCCTCAAGCCCGGCCCGGACGAGGCCGACACCGGCCCGCGCCTCAACGGCAAGAAGGAGTCGCTGGTCTCACTGGCACTCCGCTTCGATCTCGTACGGGAGGACGATCTGGTCGTCCTGACCGAGCCGTCCGGCCGGGTGGCCCGGTGACCGAGCCCTACGCCGTCCCGGTGCCCAAGGGCTACCGGGTGGGCGACTGGGAGGTGCGCGAGCCCCTCGCCACGGGCGCCTTCGGCAGCGTGTACGAGGGCCGCCGCACCGGCGACGGCGACCCGCGCACGGCCGCCCTGAAGTTCCTGCCGACCGGCACCGGAACGCCCCGGCAACTGGCCCATCTGCGCGAACTCGTCGAGCGCGAGGTCGAGTTGTACCGTCGACTGAAGCAGCCACGGCTGATCCGGATGTACGAGACGCTCGTCGTCGACGACCCGGAGCGCCCCGAGCTCGACGGCGCCACCGTCCTCGTACTGGAGCGGGCCGAAGGCTCCCTGAACGCCGTACGGCTCCCGGCGCCCGGTCCCCTTCTCGCGCAGATCTGCGAGGGCCTGGCCCAGTTGCACCATGCCGGGTGGGTGCACGGGGACCTGAAACCGGCCAATGTGCTGCTGATGGCGGACGGTTCGGCGCGACTGGCCGACTTCAACATGGCGGCGGAGATGGAGGGCACCCACGCGTACACGCCCGCCTTCTCCACGCCCGACTACACACCGCCGGAGCTGCTGTGGTCGGAGATCGGCGAACGCGGCCGCCGTATCCGCCCCTCCGCCGACGTGTGGGCGTTCGGCGTCCTGGCCCATCTGCTGCTCACCGGTTCCTTCCCGCTGCCCGGTGGCACCCCGTCGGCCCGCCGGGACGCGGCCGCCGCGTACGCCCGGGGCACCGACGAGCTGCGCCTGTCGCCCGAACTGCCGGACGCCTGGCGGGAGATCGTGCGGGAGTGTCTGGCCCGGACGCACGCCGAACGCATCGGTACCCAGGCGCTGCTACGGAGGGTGGAGGCCACGGCGGGCACGGACCGCTCGCCCCGACTGCGACGGCGCCGCTCCCGTCGTACAACTGCCGTCGCACTGGCCGCCGTTGCCGTCAGCGCCCTGGGGTTCGGCATCTGGGCGGCGCAGGACGACGGTTCCGACGCCAAGAACACCGCTGGCGCCGCCGCCTCCTACGGCGCCGCCGAACTGCGTACCGGCGAAGGTGTTCCCGTCGCCTACCGCCGTCTCATCGTCGACTCCGCCCATGACTGTCAACAGGCGGAGGTCACACCGGCGTTGCTCGCCGCGATGCTCAAGACGGAGAGCGACTTCGACGCGGAGCTGTCGGATCCCGCCAACAACGAGTACGGCATCGCCCGCTGGACCCCGAGCGTCCTGCGCTGGTGGATCCGGGCGGACGGCGTTCCGGCGAAGGAGACTCCCGCGCCACCCCTGACCCCCTCGCAGTCGATCCCGGCGATGAGCCGCTACCTCTGCTTCATCGAACCGCGGCTGAAGACCTCGCTGCCCGGTGACCGCCGGGTGCTGCTCGCGGCCTCCTACCGGACCTCGTACAAGAAGGTGAACGCCGCGGGCGGCGTTCCCCCGAACCAGCGTGCCTACGCCGCCCGCGTCGCTCACTGGCTCAAGGAGTACACGCCGCCCGGCGGGCAGTGACCCTGAGAGTTCTGAGGTACCTGCCCGCGACGCCCCCTGGAACGGTGGTCCACGGAAACACCGACCACGTTCATTCATGGGGGAACCATCATGAACATCGTGAAGCCCGCCGCACTGCTCGTCGCGGCCACCGCCCTGCTCGCCGGCTCCACGGTCGCGGCCACCGCCGCGGCCGGACCGACCGGCGGCTACCACCCCGACGGCACCCGGGTGACCAGCCTCCAGCAGACCGCGGACGAGGTGCTCGGCAAGGACCAGAAGGCACTGTCCGTCTCCGCCGACAAGGTCGCCTACGACGGCCTCGACGTCACCAAGGCCCCGCAGGGTACCTTCAGCGCCCAGGACCTGGCCTGCGACTACGGCCACCTGTGCATGATCGTCAAGGGCACCAAGTTCGACTTCTACAAGTGCCAGACGTGGACCGTCTCCAACTGGACCGGCGACGGCCCGTTCACCAACAACCAGACGCCCGGCACGGTCGCCAGGTTCTACAACAAGGACGGCAGCGAGCGCTGGTCGTCGACGGCGTACCAGGCCGGCACGGCGACGTGGGACCCTATCTACTCGCTGCGTCCCTGCTGATTTCTCCCCGAATTCTCCACCTGACACGCCGTATCACGGAGAAGCTTCGGACTCTTCGAGGAACGTCCCCTACCCTCCCCTTCGTTGGACTGGGGGAGGGTGGCCCTCATGGAATCGGGCGAGGGGACGAATCCATGTACAGCGTCATCGTCGTGCCTCCGGCATGCGCGCGGCCGGACGACCAGATCAGGATCGCCACAGGTGAGCGGCTCACCTTCGGGAGGGCCGAGGGAGGCGACGGCCTCACCATCGCGCACGAGGGGGTGCCCCGGATCGCCGGGGAGATCTCCGCACAGGGCACCTTCTGGCTGCTGAGCAACCGCAGCGAGCACCAGACCTACGTGGTGGAGAACCCGGAAGGTGCCGGGGAGCACATCAAGGTCGGCCCGGGGCGCGTGGACGCGCCGGTGCCCTTCGAGTTCTCGCGGATCGTCCTGCCCGCCGCGGGCGACCTGCTCACCTTCGACGTCTGGGCGCCACGGCACGTCTTCCGCAGTGTCGCCCGGCACGGGCTCTCCGGAGCCCTCACCGCACCGGCGTTCACCCTCGACCGCACCAAGCGGTACTTCGCGGTCCTGGCCGCCCTGTGCGAACCCCGGCTGCGCGGCGAACCGCACGCCTCGCTGCCGGCGGTCGAGCAACTGGTGGAACGACTGCGCCCGGTGTGGCCCTCGGCCAGCCGCTCGGCCGTCTACTGGAACATCGACTACCTCGCCCTGAAGCTGCGACTACGGCCCGGCCCGGACACAGCGGAACCCGGCCAGCGCGTCAACGGCAAGAAGGAGTCGCTGGTCTCGCTCGCGCTCCGTTTCGACCTGGTCTGCGAGGACGATCTGGTGGTGCTGGCCGGGTCCGCGACAGAGGCGGCACGGTGAGCGGGGAAACGCACGCCGTCCTGGTGCCGAAGGGGTATCGGGTGGGCCGTTGGGAGGTTCGCGAGCCCCTGGCATCCGGGGCGTTCGCAAGCGTGTACGCGGGCAGGCTCGTCGGGACGGGCGGCAGCGGAGACGGCCTTGTCGGGGACGGCGAGCCGGAGCTGCCGCGCCGGGTGGCCCTGAAGTTCCTGGCGACCGGCACCCGCACCCCACGCCAGCTGAATCACCTGCGCGAACTGGCGGAAAGGGAAGTGGAGTTGCTGGGCCGACTGCGGTCGCCGCGGCTGATCCGGATGTACGACACCCTGACCGTGGACGACCCGGAGCACCCGGATCTCGACGGCGCCACCGTCCTCGTACTGGAGCGGGCCGAAGGGTCCCTGGAGGACGTGGAGATCCCTGACCCCGGGCCCCTGCTCGCCCAGATCTGCGCGGGGCTGGCCCAGCTGCACCACGCCGGCTGGGTGCACGGCGACCTCAAGCCGGCCAACGTGCTGCTGATGAAGGACGGTTCGGTCCGGCTGGCCGACTTCAACATGGCCGCGGAGATGCAGGGCACCCACGCCTACTCCCCCGCCTTCACGACCCCCGACTACACCCCGCCGGAGCTGCTGTGGCCGGAGATGGACGAGCGGGGCACCCGGATCCGCCCCGCCACCGACGTCTGGGCCTTCGGGGTCCTCGCCCACGTCGTCCTCACCGGTACCTTCCCATTGCCGGGCGGCACGACCGACGCTCGCTGCGACGCGGCGACACGGTACGCGCGGGGCACGGAGGACCTGCGACTGTCGCCCGAACTCCCCGAATCCTGGCGGGAGATCATCCACGACTGCCTGGCCCCCACGCACGGTGAGCGGGTCGGGACGCAGGCGTTGCTGCGCCGGGTGGAGCAGGCTTCAGGCACGCCCCGCTCGCCTCGGCCACGTCTCTGGCGCCGGCATCCCGTTCGGGCAGCACTCCTCGCGACCTTGCTGCTGGCGACGGCGGGGCTCGTGGGTGCGGCGGCAGGGGCGCACCGGTCTGCCACCTCGTACGACGGGACCCCGGTGTACGCGGCCCTGCCCCAGGCATCGGCGCCGGTGGACGCCAGCGGCGAACCGGTCTTCCGCTACCACCGCTGCCCCCTGGACACCATCTGCTTCTTCAGCGAGTACAACGGCAACGGCCTGATGTGCATATGGCAGGGCGACGACGCGAACTGGCAGTCGGGCACGCGCACCTGCCCCTGGGCGGCGACCGCTCCCGTCCGGTCCGTCCACAACAACATCCTGGGCGACCGAGGGTTCAGCGGCGTGGCGTACTACCGCGGCACCGAGTTCACCCCGGCGGGCCACGACCGGGGCCGTTCGACGCGGCGGACCGGCTGCACCGATGTGAACAGCATGGGGAACCTGGCGGGCACCTACGCGCCGCTCTCGCACAAGCTGGTGAGCAGCTGCTCGGACGAACCAGGTTTCCGGGAGTGGGTGTCGTCGGTCTGGTGAGCTCGCTCAGCGGAGGTCCGGTCGCAGTGGCCGGACCTCCGTACCGCGGCACGAGCCGGCACGGGGGAGCTCCGGACCCTCACGGGCGGGCGCGGTCACTGTTCACGGGGTCAGAGTGATGGACGTGCAGTCCTCACAGCCCTTGTGCTGGGACGCCTGGTAGTTCCCCGTGGAGTTCTTGATCGTGGCCTTGTCCGCGTTGTGCACCCACCCCTTCCAGGTCCCGTTCGTCTTGACCCGGACCCAGGCGTGCCCCGCACACGAGGTTCCCGTCTTCTGGGTGTAGGCGAGTGTGCGGCTGCTGTAGGCGTCGTAGAACGTCTTGATGCCGTTGCAGGTACGCGTGATGGTGTCCTCGGTGGCCGAAGCGGGCCCGCCGGCGATCATGACGGCCCCGATCGCGCCGGCGACTGCCACGGCTCCGAGCCTCTTCCCTGCGCGCATGGTGATTCCTTCCCCGTTCGTTCCCTGTGGTCGGTCGCCATTCTCGGGAGTCGTCCGCGCTCGGTACACCTGGGAAGTTGCAGGGTCACCCGCGATCGCAGTCGTATATATGATCACCCCGCAGTATTCGCCTTGGCATGACCAGGACTTGACGTTCCTGGCGTCCAGGGCGAGAACCACCAACGGGGAAGGAACACCATGAACTTCCGTACCACCCGGGCCCGTCTGGCCGTCGCCGCGGTGAGCGCCGCGGCCGCGGGCGCGCTGGCCGTCAGCGCCTCGCCCGCCTCCGCGTCCGCCTCCAACGGCTATGTCAGCGGCGGCGGTTCGTTCTACGACGACTTCGCCGACGAGGGCACCCTGTCGACCTCGGCCCACAAGGACTCCAACGCGACCTGCTTCTGGCAGATCATCCTGTACGCCGAGGGCGTCAAGGAGAGCAACGGCACGCAGTTCGACAAGGCCGATGTCGACGGCAAGTTCGGTGCGAACACCAAGTACGCCACCAAGCAGCTGCAGAAGGCCTGGGGTCTGACGCAGGACGGCATCGTCGGCAAGAAGACGTTCGGCGCGGCGGACGACAAGTGGAACTCGTCGACCGGAGCGGGTGAGCTGGAGTACCGCAGCACCGGCTCGACCTCGGCCACGAAGTACAAGGTCCGTTACCACGGCAGCCGTTACTACTTCGACATCTTCCGCACGTCGGACGGCAAGTACCGCATCTACCACAACAGCCAGTGGCAGTACGCGAGCTACAAGAACAACAGCAGCTGCAGCTGAGCCGGCAGCGACCCCTCTTCGGCCCGCCGGTTCCGACCGGCGGGCCGAAGCCCTTTTCCCGGGCGATCCGGGCCGCACGGCGGCTACCTGAACAGTTATAGGTACTGCTCGCCCGGTACTCCCAGCAGAGTGAGCAGAGTGATGTGTGTGCCGCCGGAAGGCGGCACTCAGCACGTGGCACACAGCACGTACAACGCCGGCCTCCGCCGGACTCATCAACGGGTCCGGCACGCACCACAACGAATGGAAGGACGAGGGGACCCTGTCCACCCTGCACCTGGTGTACGTGGGCCAGAAGACCAAGTTCGAGCTGTTCCGCAACACCAAGGGGCGGTACGCGCTCAAGCAGGACGGCGGCACTCTGCCTCCTACACCAAGCGCACCTGCAAGTAGCCTTCTCGCACATACGCCCGATCCCCCCGGCCCCGGCACGCTAGCCTCACCTCAACTGGCGTGAGGCCTGGGCACGTTGAGGCAGAACAGCACTCGGGGGACAAATGACGGACCAGCGGCACCCCACGCCGCCGTACCGCACCGCGCTCATACAGGCGGGCGCCGACCCACTGCAGCCCGCCGACCCCGCCCGGATCGGACCGTACGTGCCGCTCGGGCGGCTCGGCAGCGGGGGGATGGGGCGGGTCTTTCTGGCGCGGCCCGCCGACGACACCGCGGGGCTCGCCGCGGTGAAGGTGATCCGGCCCGAGTACGCCGAGGACCCGGAGTTCCGGCGGCGGTTCGAGCGCGAGGCCGCCGTGCACGGGCGGGTCGACACCCCGCACGCGCCGCGGCTGCTCGGCACCGGGTTCGAGCACGAACTGCTCTGGATGGCCACCCAGTACGTCCCCGGCATCAACCTCGCCGACGCCGTACGCCATGGCGGCAGGCTGGAACCGACCGGTGTGTGGCGGCTGGTCGCGGAGCTCGGACAGGCCCTTTCGGCGCTGGCCGCCGCCGGGGTCGTACACCGGGATCTCAAGCCGTCCAACGTGCTGCTGTCCACGCGGGGCGTGCACGTCATCGACTTCGGCATCTCGCAGGCCGTCGACAGCAGCGCGATCACCGGCACCGGCAGCCGGGTCGGCACGCCCGCGTTCATGTCCCCCGAGTATCTGCGCGAGGGCCGCTGCGACGGCGCCTCCGACGTCTTCTCCCTCGCGGGCACGCTGATCTACGCCGCCACCGGGCACGCCCCGTTCGGCGACGGGACCGGGGTCGACGTCATGCACCGGGTGGCCTTCGAGGAGCCGAAAGCGGAGGTGATGTCCGAACTCGGTCCCGTGGACGGCCCGTTGGCCACCCTGCTGACCGCCTGCCTCGCCAAGGACCCGGCCGGCCGCCCCACCCCGCAGCAACTGATCGCCGCCGCCGCGACCGCGCTGAAGGGCGAGGCACCCGTCTGGCAGGAGCCCCTGGCCGGCCGCCTGCTCGACCGCCAGGAAGGCTGCGACTTACTCGAAGTGGCCTCGGCCGAGCAGACCGTTCACCTCCGCGCACCGGCGACTCCGGCGGTAACTCCCGCCCCCGGCCCGGGTTTCGGCCCCGCGACCCCGCCCGGGGCGTACGGGGCCACACCGGCCGGGGCGTACGGACCCGCCACACCGCCCGGGGCGTACGGGGCCACACCGGCCGGGGCGTACGAACCTGCCACACCGCCCGGCCAGTACACCCCCGATCAGAACGAGGCCCGACGCAGCCGGAAGAAGCCGGCCCTCGCTCTCGTGGCGGGCCTCGCCGTGGTCGCTGTGGCCGCGGGCGCCTTCTTCCTCACCCGCCCGTCCCACGATGAGACGGCCTCGGCCGCCCCGACCGCGAGCAGCAGCACCGGCCCCGCCTCGGACGCCGAAGCGGCCTCGGCCCTGCCCGGCACCTCCGCCTCCCCTTCCCCGAGCACAGCGGAGGAGAAGAAGGAGGCGATGGAGGAGGGAGAGAAGCAGACGGAGTCGGACGGCGGCACCTCCGGATCCGACGACGGCGCCGCGGGCACGCCCTCCGCGACGGCCACCGCCGGCGGCACCGGCGGAACCTCGGGCGGCGGCGCCCCCACCCCGACCGCCACCGTCACCGAGACCGCCCCCACCGACCCTGCCTGGATCTCCGACTGCACCTACTACTCCGGCACCGAGCTCACCAAGCACGGCGACAAGGGCCAACGCGTCGTCCAGGTCCAGTGCATGCTCACCAAACGCGGCTACAGCGTCGGAGACGCGGGCGTGGACGGCCGGTTCGGCAACGCCACCCTGGCCGCGGTCAAGCAGTTCCAGGGCGCGAAGGGGCTGGAGGTCGACGGGAAGGTGGGCCCTCAGACGTGGGCGGCGCTGCGGAGTTCGACCTAGCCGCCACCCGGCCGCCACCCGGCCGACGTCCAGCCGCCGCCTAGCCGACTATGTGGCGCAGATACGCCCGCGGGTCGTTCAGATAGCGCCGCCAGTGCTCGACCAGCTCCAGTTCGTGCCACTCGACGGAGCGCATCCCGTGCTCGCCGACCTCGATGATCTCGGCGCCGGGCAGTGCGGTGAGCAGGGGTGAGTGAGTGGCGCAGATGATCTGGGCGCCCGTCCGGGAGAGGTCGTCGAGCACGCCCACGAGTTCGAGGCAGGAGGCGAAGGAGAGCGCGGACTCCGGCTCGTCCAGGACGTACAGGCCGGGATCGAGGAAGCGCTCGCGAAACGCCATCAGGAAACCCTCGCCGTGGCTCATCTCGTCCGGGGTGCCGGACAGGCGGCCCGTGTGCCGTTCGCGGCCGAGGGCGTCGAGCGCGGTCTCGGCCCGCAGGAAGAAGCCCCGGCGGCGGGTGTGGGGGCCCCGCAGCATCCGGCGCCCGGCCACGGTCGCCTCGAACCGCATCCGGCCGCCGAGGACCGACGGCTCCCGGGGACCGGCGTAGCGATGGCCTGCCGACCCGCCCCAGGGATCGAGACCGAAGGCCTCGGCCAGCGCCTCGACGAGGGTCGACTTGCCCGAGCCGTTCTCCCCGACCAGGAAGGTGACCGGCGCGGTGAAGCGCAGTCCGTCGTCGAGCAACTGCCGCACGCACGGCACCGACCACGGCCACACCGGGCCGCCGCCGGGCCCCAGCTCGTCCTCGGCCACATGGGCGTACGCGCGTTCCACGATCATGCCGCCAGGCTCTCACCCGGCACTGACAACGGCAGGGCGGCGACGGGATGAGACCCCGCCGCCGCCCGTGGACCGCCCGCGACTCAGTGGAAGAAGTGCCGCGTCCCCGTGAAGTACATCGTCACGCCCGCCTTCTTCGCGGCCTCGACGACCAGCTCGTCACGGACCGAACCGCCGGGCTGGACGACCGCCTTCACGCCGGCCCCGACGAGGATCTCCAGACCGTCGGGGAAGGGGAAGAAGGCGTCGGAGGCGGCGTAGGAACCCTGCGCGCGCTCCGTGCCGGCCCGCTCGACGGCCAGCTTCGCGGAGTCGACGCGGTTGACCTGACCCATGCCGACGCCGACCGAGGCGCCGTCCTTGGCGAGGAGGATCGCGTTGGACTTCACCGCGCGGCAGGCCTTCCAGGCGAAGGACAGCTCGGCGAGCTCGGACGCGCTCAGCGCCTCGCCCGTCGCCAGCGTCCAGTTCGCCGGGTCGTCGCCGTCCGCCTGGAGGCGGTCGGTGACCTGGAGCAGCGCGCCGCCGTCGACGAGCTTGAGCTCGACCGGGTTCGCGGGGGCGGCCGGCGCCTTCAGGACGCGGATGTTCTTCTTCTTGGCGAGGGCCTCCAGGGCCCCCTCCTCGTAGTCCGGCGCGACGATGACCTCGGTGAAGATCTCGGCGACCTGCTCGGCCATCTCCTTCGACACCGGGCGGTTGACCGCGATCACGCCGCCGAACGCCGACAGCGGGTCACACGCGTGTGCCTTGCGGTGCGCCTCGGCGACGTCCGCGCCGACCGCGATACCGCAGGGGTTGGCGTGCTTGATGATCGCGACGGCAGGCTCGTCGTGGTCGTACGCGGCACGGCGGGCGGCGTCCGTGTCCGTGTAGTTGTTGTACGACATCTCCTTGCCGTGCAGCTGCTCGGCCTCGGCGAGACCGCCACCGCTGCCGTCGACGTAGAGCGCGGCCGGCTGGTGCGGGTTCTCGCCGTAGCGGAGGGTGTTGTTGCGCTCCCAGGTGGCGCCCAGGAAGTCGGGGAACTGCGACTCGTCCACGGGCGCGTAGGAGGACGCGAACCAGGAGGCGACCGCCACGTCGTAGGACGCGGTGTGCTGGAAGGCCTCGGCCGCGAGCCGCTTGCGGGTGGCGAGGTCGAAGCCGCCGTCCTGGACGGCGCTCAGGACGTCGGCGTACCGCGCGGGGCTGGTGACCACGGCCACCGAGGGGTGGTTCTTGGCGGCGGCGCGGACCATCGACGGACCGCCGATGTCGATCTGCTCCACGCACTCGTCCGGCGAGGCGCCCGAGGCGACGGTCTCGCGGAACGGGTAGAGGTTGACGACGACCAGGTCGAACGGCTCGACGCCCAGCTCGGCCAGCTGCCGCTGGTGGTCCTCCAGGCGCAGGTCGGCGAGGATGCCGGCGTGCACGCGCGGGTGCAGCGTCTTGACGCGGCCGTCCAGGCACTCGGGGAAGCCGGTGAGCTCCTCGACCTTGGTGACGGGGACGCCGGCGGCGGCGATACGGCCCGCGGTGGACCCGGTGGAGACGAGCTCCACGCCCGCCTCGTGCAGGCCGCGCGCGAGGTCTTCCAGACCCGTCTTGTCGTAGACGCTGACGAGCGCCCGTCGGATGGCCCGCTTGTTGCTCTCGGCGGTCACTGGATAACTACCTTTCGTCCCTCAATGCGATAGCCGTTGCGGGCTAGCCGCCCCACGACATCGACGAGCAGCCTTCGCTCGACTTCCTTGATGCGCTCGTGCAGAGCGCTCTCGTCGTCCTCGTCCCGGACCTCCACCACGCCTTGCGCGATGATCGGTCCGGTGTCGACGCCTTCGTCGACGAAGTGGACGGTGCAGCCGGTGACCCGGGCGCCGTACGCGAGCGCGTCACGGACGCCGTGGGCGCCGGGAAAACTGGGCAGCAGCGCGGGGTGGGTGTTCACGAACCGCCCGCCGTAGCGCGCGAGGAACTCCTTGCCCACGACCTTCATGAACCCGGCGGACACCACCAGGTCGGGCTCGTACGCGGCGGTCGCCTCGGCCAGCGCGGCGTCCCACTCCTCGCGGGTCCCGTGGTCCCTGACCTTGCACACGAAGGTGGGGATCCCGGCGCGCTCGGCACGGGCGAGCCCCTCGATGCCGTCGCGGTCGGCTCCTACGGCCACGATCTCGGCGCCGTAGGCCTCCGAGCCTGCCTGGCCGATGGTGTCGAGGAGCGCCTGGAGGTTGGTGCCGGATCCGGAGACCAGCACGACGAGGCGCTTGGCCACGGGCTTGGCGGCCACGGTGGGGCCCTTTCTCGGGGGAGCGTTTTCCGTACGGTCGACCGTATGTACGTTCGTACGAATGCTTCGCGCCCCGGGATACGGGGAAGTCTACGAAGCGGCCGAACGCCAGCAACGATACCGGCACTCCGGGCGGCCCCCACGGGACGGGGGCGTGGCCGGAAGGTAGCGTCTGGGAGGGCCCGAGTCGGGAACGTGGTCGTCGTGCGGTGCGTTTCCGAAGTGAAGGCTCACGCCAGACCGCCGTAAGACGTCGTATCACCTAGGGGAAGACGCTCACTTGATGCCGGACCGCAGCCTGCGACTCCTCACGCTCCCCCCGCAGTCGGTGCAGGGAGGGGAGCACCGCGGCGTGCTGCTGCGGGAGCGCCCTGCCTCTCCGCCCGACGCGCCCTCCGACAAGCCGGACAGTAAGGCGGAGGAGGACAACCCCTTCGCGCCGCCGCCGGAGGGCACCCCGGACCGTCCGTGGCAGCCGCGGCGCCCGGCGGACGACTCCTCCTCCGACGACGACAGCGCCCGCTCCCCCTGGGGCGGCCAGTGGAGCGACCGTCAGCCGGGCCGCTCCTCCGGCGGCTTCGGCGAGCGCCCCGGCGGCGGTCCCGGACCCGAGGGCCCGGGCGGTCCCGGACCCGGCACGGGCATGCGATGGGACCCGACCGACCCGGGTCAGCGCCGCGCGCGCTACTCGCTCCTGAGCGGTATGTGGGCGTTCTTCTTCGCCCTCTTCAGCTGGCCGTACGTCGCCCTGCTGCTCGGCTCGCTCGCCCTGTACTGGGGCATCAGCGCGCTGCGCGCCAAGCCGCGCACCCCCGACCCGGACACCCCGGCGCCCGAATCGGGCGGCCGCCCCCAGCGGACGGCTGCCATCAGCGGCCTGGTCACCTCGTCGCTGGCGATCGCGGTGGTGACGGCGACGTTCGTCCTGCACCTGGTCTACAGCGACTACTACACCTGCACGAGCGACGCCCTCACCAACGAGGCCAAGCAGTCCTGCAGCCAGCTCGTACCGGAGAAACTCCGGGACATCCTGGCCCCCGGCTGACGCGGGGAGCGGCGCCCGGCGCACCCCGCGATCACGGGGCCTCCGGCGGGTCCGACGGTGTCGACGCCTCCTTGAGCGCCGCCCAGCGGGTCTCGCGGGAGGCGTCGCCGTGCCAGGGCGAGCGAAGCGAGGTGGGGGTCCCCCCGCCCGGAGGGTGGGGGAGGGTCGCCGGGGCCGGGTAGGGGTCGGCGGGCAGGAAGTCGTACGGCTCGAAGGCGGGGTCGTCGTCGCCGGGGCCGTAGGGCGTGGCGGGCGTCGGGGGCGGTTGGTCGGCGGGCTTTCTGCGGGAGAACCAGCGGCGAGGCGAGGGCTTCGTGGCGGATGGGCCGGCCCCGTGGCCCGGGGAGGGCCGGTCGTCCGAGGGGGCCTCCGGGGTCCCGGCCGCCGCCGAGAGCTTCGGAACCGCCTGACCGGCGTCCCTCTTCCGCCGGAGCCAGCCGCGTGCCCGGCCTCCGGACGCCTGGGGCTCACCGGCCCCGGATTCGTGTCCCCCACCGATCTCCGATGGGCGCGCCACCGTCTCCGTTCCCGCGCCGCCGGCCCCGGGCTCCCGCGTCTCCGTCCACAGCGGCCCCAGCCCTGTCCCCCGCGACCCGCCCGTCTCCGGACTCGCCCCGCCGTGCCCACGCTCGGGTACGTCCGTGCCCGTCCCGCGCGCCTGCGCCTTCCCGCTCCTCGGCTTCCGCACCCGCCGCTCCCGGCACCGCCACGCCCGTAGCCCCAGGGCCGTGGGGATCGCCACCACCGAGGTCCACGCCAGCGCCGCCGCTCCCGTCAGCCACCACACCGGACCGAACCAGGCGAGTGCGGCGACTCCGAGCGGTCCGCCCGCGAGTGCGGCGAGCGTCGCGACGGCGGCCGCGCACAGGAGGGCCGCGAGCCCGGTGGTACCGGCGGTCCGGCCACGTGACCAGGGCGCGGCGGACCCGTGCCCCGACCGGTCGCCCACCTGCCCGGCACCCCTCGCCACGGCACCCCCGTCCGCGCCCTTCGCCTGTGCGCCGACACCCTTGCCCGGCGCCAAGACAGACGCCCCGGCCGTCGCTCCAACGGCACCCCCACCCCGCCCTCCGGCGAGCACCCCACCCCCCTCATCCGCTCTCCGACTCCCCGCCCGCCCCACGAACCACCCCACCGTCACCCCGGCCACCACCGGCACCCCCGCGGCCGCCCAGCTCACCCACGTCCCCGTCCCCGTCCCCGGCACCGCCGCCAGCAGCGGGAACGGCGGCAGGAGAGGTGCGGGGGCGGAGGACAGGGGCCCCACCACATGCCCCGCCCCCAGGACGAAGCCCGGCCCCAGCGCATACGACGCCGACCAGACGGCCGCGTTCGGCACCAGCGCCACGCACAACAGCAGCACCGCGAACCGGCCCGACCAGCCCTCCGTCAACTGGAGGAAGGAGAGCCGCGTCGCGTCGCCGTGCCACACCAGGGACGTTCCCAGGAGCAGCGCACCACCGCCCACCAGGACCGCCACCCCCGCGCCCGCGGCCCGCGCCGCCGTGCCGAGACGGCGGCGGGCGTCGGGGCCGAGAAGCAGACGCCGTACCCCCGCGGGAAGCAACAGCAGCGCACCGTCCACCGGTTCGCGCGGGCGGCCGTACGCCGTCCAGACCCCCGCGCCCGCCGCCAGCATCACGACCAGCGGCACGCACACTGCCGCCCACACCCACGCCGGCCGCAGAGCACCGCCCGCCGCATACAGCGCGACCCCCGTCCCGACGGCGAGATAGCCGAGGGCCACCCCCGCGAACGCCGTCCATCCCGAAGCCTCCGTGGAGTCGTCCACCGCGTCCCGCGCCGCCCGATGCACCAGCCACACCGGCAGCACGACCAGCAGCAACGGCGTCACCCCCACCGGCGCCGGAACCCCGGACAGCGTGTTGGTTCGCACCAGTTCCGCCCCGTGCGCCACCAGCCACAGAGCCGCCGCGACATGCAGCGCACCGCCCGGCCCGCTGTCCGGATACGGCGAACTGATCCACAGCACCATCACCAGCACGGCGAGCGAACCGAGCCCGAGCCCCGCCGCCAGCACGCCGGCCAGCAGGCTCGCGGCCAGTCCGGGCGATCGGTCCCGCAACCGGGTGAGCAGGGACGACTGGGGTGCTCGGCGAACGGTCATCTGGATCACGATCGCCATGCTCCCAACGACACGCGCTTTCTCGTCGCAACAGGCGAACCTCCGAAGTGTCGCCCAATATACGACTATGTACTTTTTCGTACGAAGAGGCCCCCTGTGACACAGAGCCCTGCGACCCCGCTCCCGCCGCCCAAGGAACGCCGACGCCTGCGCGAGGCCGGGTCCTTGACGCAGGCTCAGGTCGCCGAACGGGTGGGTGCCACCCGCGAGACGGTCCGCGCGTGGGAGTCCGGCCGTACGAATCCGCGGGGCCGGAAACGGGAGGCGTACGCGAAGCTGCTGGACTCCTTGGCGGAGGTCGAGGTGACGGTTCCTCAAGAGGTGACGGTCCCTCAAGAGGAGTCGTCTTCCGAACCCGGGGGACCGGCCGTCCCCCTGACCCCCGCTCAGGCCTTCGACGCGCTGTACGCGTTCTGCGCCCCGGCCCTCGTCCGGCAGTCCTATCTGCTCACCGGGCGCCGCGAACTCGCCCGCGAATCGGTCGAGCGGGCCTTTCAACTCGCCTGGCAGCGCTGGCCCGAAGTGGCCGTCGACCGCGACCCCGCGGGCTGGGTGCGCGCCACGGCGTACGAATACGCCCTCTCCCCCTGGCACCGCTTCCGCCCCAGATTCCGGCACCCGGAGCCACCGCCCGCCGAAGCGTCGGACCGCGCCCTGATGGACGTACTCCTCAAGCTCCCACCGCCGTACCGCCGCACGTTGCTGTTGTACGACGGTGTGGGCCTCGACCTGCCCGAGACCGCGGCGGAGACCGAGGCGAGCACGCCGGCGGCGGCGAACCGGCTGTTGCACGCGCGCGAGGCGGTCGCCACGAGGTTGCCTGCGCTGGCCGATCCCGCTGAGCTGCACCGGCGGCTCACCGAACTCGCCTCGACGGAACGCCTGCGGGCCGCGAAGCCGCCGACGGTGCGGACGGGGAGTGAGCGCAGGGCGCGGTTCTGGACGCGGGCGGCCATTGCCTTCACGGTGGCGCTGATCGGGACGACGGCGCTGACGGTACGGACGGCACCCACGCACTATGAGCCGCCGATCGCGCCGGGTGCGGAGATCGAGGGGGTGCCGCCGCGGGTGGCGCAGGGCGCGTTGTCGGCGGCGGAGGCGGAGCTGCGGGAGAAGCTGCGGGGCGGAATGATGAGCGGCCCGGAGAGGGTGCTGCCGCTGAGTCGTTAGCCTGCGGGCCGGTGGGGGCTGGTCGCGCAGTTCCCCGCGCCCCTAAAAGCGTGGGTCCAGTGCACGTACCTCAGGGCCACGACGCGCCCGCACCCGCCGCACAACCCGACCCGGCACCCCGTAACGCGTCGATGGGCCCGCCCCAACCCTCGGAGCGAGCCCATCGGACGTTCAGCCAGGTACCTGCTCAGCCGGCGAGGATCTCCCGCGCCAGCTTCGCCGTCTCGGTCGGCGTCTTGCCGACCTTGACACCCGCGGCCTCGAGGGCCTCCTTCTTCGCGGCGGCCGTGCCGGAGGAGCCGGAGACGATGGCGCCGGCGTGGCCCATGGTCTTGCCCTCGGGCGCGGTGAAGCCCGCGACGTAGCCGACGACCGGCTTCTTCACGTTCTCCGCGATGAACGCGGCCGCACGCTCCTCGGCGTCGCCACCGATCTCACCGATCATGACGATCAGGTCGGTGTCGGGGTCGGCCTCGAACGCGGCGAGCGCGTCGATGTGCGTCGTACCGATGATCGGGTCGCCACCGATGCCGACGGCGGACGAGAAGCCGATGTCACGCAGCTCGTACATCATCTGGTACGTCAGCGTGCCGGACTTCGAGACCAGACCGATGCGGCCCGGCTTGGTGATGTCGCCCGGGATGATGCCGGCGTTCGACTGGCCCGGCGTGATGAGACCGGGGCAGTTCGGGCCGATGATCCGGGTCTTGTTGCCCTGCGACACGGCGTACGCGTAGAACGCGGCCGAGTCGTGGACCGCGATGCCCTCGGTGATGACGACCGCGAGCGGGATCTCGGCGTCGATCGCCTCGACCACGGCGGCCTTGGCGAAGGCCGGCGGTACGAAGAGGACGGATACGTTCGCGCCCGTCTTCTCGATCGCCTCGGCGACCGTGCCGAAGACCGGGATCTCGTTGCCGTCGATGTCGACGGACGTGCCCGCCTTGCGCGGGTTCACGCCACCGACGATGTTCGTGCCGTCGGCCAGCATGAGCTTGGTGTGCTTCATGCCCGTGGCACCGGTCATGCCCTGGACGATGACCTTGCTGTCCTTGTTGAGGAAGATAGCCATGGCTGTTTTCCCTCGTCCTTACTTCGCAGCCGCGAGCTCGGCGGCCTTGTCGGCCGCGCCGTCCATGGTGTCCACGCGCTGGACCAGCGGGTGGTTGGCGTCGGAGAGGATCTTGCGACCCAGCTCGGCGTTGTTGCCGTCCAGACGGACGACCAGCGGCTTGGTGACTTCCTCGCCCTTGTCGGCGAGCAGCTGCAGCGCCTGGACGATGCCGTTGGCGACCTCGTCACAGGCGGTGATGCCACCGAAGACGTTGACGAACACGGACTTGACGTCCGGGTCGCCGAGGATGATCTCCAGGCCGTTCGCCATGACGGCGGCGGAGGCGCCACCGCCGATGTCGAGGAAGTTGGCCGGCTTCACGCCGCCGTGGTTCTCACCGGCGTACGCGACGACGTCCAGGGTGCTCATGACGAGCCCCGCGCCGTTGCCGATGATGCCGACCTCGCCGTCGAGCTTGACGTAGTTGAGGTTCTTCTCCTTGGCGGCGGCCTCGAGGGGGTTGGCCGCGTCCTTGTCCTGGAGGGCCTCGTGTCCCGGCTGACGGAACTCGGCGTTCTCGTCGAGGGAGACCTTGCCGTCCAGGGCGATGACGTCACCGGAGGCGACCTTGGCCAGCGGGTTGACCTCGACGAGGAGGGCGTCCTCCTCGATGAAGGTCTTCCACAGGGTGACAAGGACGTTCTCGACCTTGTCGGCGACCTCGGCCGGGAAGTTCGCGGCCTCGACGATCTGGCGGGCGACCTCGGGGGTCACACCCACGTTGGCGTCGATCGGCGTCTTGGCGACGGCCTCGGGGCGGGTCTCCGCCACCTCCTCGATCTCCATGCCGCCCTCGACGGACGCGATGGAGAGGAAGGTGCGGTTGGCGCGGTCCAGGAGGAAGGAGACGTAGTACTCCTCCAGGATCTCCGGGGCCGTCTCGGCGATCATCACCTTGTGGACCGTGTGGCCCTTGATGTCCATGCCGAGGATGTTGGTCGCGTGCTCGACCGCCTCGTCGGTGGTCGCCGCCAGCTTCACGCCGCCGGCCTTGCCGCGGCCACCGACCTTCACCTGGGCCTTGACGACGGACTTGCCACCGAGACGCTCGGTGGCTGCGCGGGCCGCCTCAGGCGTGTCGATGACTTCACCGGCCAGCACCGGTACATCGTGCTTGGCGAAGAGGTCCCTCGCCTGGTACTCGAACAGGTCCACGCGCTTCCGTCCCTATCAGTGATCTCGCGGTTCGTTGGATGCGTGGGCGTGCCGCGATGGGCAACGTGACGTCCGCCGTCTGTCACAAGGGAGGCGCACACGGTGTCCGAGCGCGCGGCATGTCCGTCTCGCAGGTTATCGCTGCTTGCAGGGGGCCCCTAAATCGAGGGTCACACCTGAGCGGTGATACCTGTCACATGATGCCGCCCTCACTGGCACGCTGTGCCAGATGTGAGGGGCCGAGGGGGTCACGGGGAAGGGCCTCACCGGGCTGGGGTTGACCCGGTGAGGCCCCTTGAGCAGCCCCTTAGGGGGCGCAGGGCGGTCGATCCCCACCCCAATGGGGACCGCTCCGCCCCGTCCGTGAGGTGTCGGCCGGACAAGCCGATGGCTTTCGGCCGTCCGGGTCCTGCGCCCTCACGGAGTCGGTCGGTCCGCCGCCCTGAGCGACGGTGGTGGGGGACGGTCAGGCGTTGTACGTGCCGCCGTACTGCTGCGCGTAGCCCGGCGTGATCGACTCGGCGACGCCCTGGACACCGGCGACGGCGTTCCCGGCGAGCGGGGTCACGCCGTCGACCGTGTGCCCGACGACGGGTGCGACACCGCCGACGACGGGCGCCACGTCACCGACGACGCCGTACGCGAAGGGGGCCACGTCACCCGTGACGCCGTACGCGAGGTTCCCGGCGCTGCTCGTGACGCCCTGCACGACGGGCTGGACGAGGCCGACGACGGGCTGCGCGACCCCCTGCGCGAAGGACTGGGCCTCCGCGGTCACGCCGTACGCCAGATCGGCGGTGTGCCCGGCCACGCCGTACGCGAGCGGCGCGACGCCACCCACGACGGGCCGGGCGTCGCCGACCACGCCGTACGCCAGCCCGTCCACGTCCGCGACGGCCTGCCCCGCGACCGGGCCCACGCCGTGCACGGCGGCATTCGCGACCGGCGGCAGCACGGCACCGGTGGCATCGACGGCGACCTGACCGACGAGACCGGTGGCGTAGGCGGGTACGTCGGTGACGACGCCGTCGACGACGGGGTGGAGGTCGGCGACCGCGCCGGTGGCGACGGGGGCGAAGCCGTGGACGGCCCCACCGGCGAGGTGGTGGACGTCGCCGACGGTGGCGGTGGCCATGGGCCGGACGCCGTGGACGGCGGTCCCGCCGGTCTGCCCCACGCCCGTGACGGCACCGGCGGCGACCGGCTGGACGTCGGCCACGACGCCGTGGGCGAGGGCGGTCGCGGCGTCGACGGTGTGGTGGGCGGTCCGCGCGACACCGGCGACCGTGCCGCCGACGACCGGGGTGACCTCGCCGACCGTGTGGCCGACGACCGGGGTGACGCCGTTGACCACGCCGTGGGCGACCGGGCTCACCCCTTCCACCGTGCCGGTGGCGACCGGGACGACACCGGCGACGGCGTGCTCGGCGGTCGGGACGACACCGGCGACCGTCTGACCGGCGACCGGGACCACCCCGTTCACGGCGGCGGTGGCCAGCGGGGGCACGGTCGCCGCGACCGTCTCGTCGACGACCGGGGTGACGGTGCCCGGAACGGCGGCCACCGTGCCGACCACCTGCTGCTGGACCCCGTCCACCGTGCCCGTGATGTGGCTCGGGACGGAGGAGACGGTGGCCCCGGCGGCCGTCGTGACGGTTCCGGCCTCGCCCTGGGCGACGGCGAGCACGTCGCCGGCGCGTCCCTCGGCCCCGGTGACCGTGGCCTGCGCGGCGCCGGTCACGCCGGTGGCGGTGCGGCCCGCGCCCGCGACGGTCTGCCGCGCCTTGGTCTGTACGACGCCGTCGACGCCCTGCGCCCGGGTACGGGCCGCCGACTGGACACCCTGGAGCTTGGTCTGGGCGCCGGCGAGGGCCCGCTCGAGCTCCGGGGCGAACGCGGCGAGGGGGCCGAAGAGGTAGTCGACCTCGTCCTGCGGGGCGGTCGCGTCGGAGACGGTGGCCCGGGCGGTGGTGACGGCCTCGTCCGCTGTGGCCTTGGCCTTCGCCTGCGCGGCCCGGGCGGCCTTCGCGCCCTGGATGGCCGCGGCGCCCTTGATCTTCGCGGCCTTGTTCGAGGTCGCGCTGGTCTGCGGGACGGTGACCTTCGCGTCCACGTACCGGCGGGCCTGCTCGGTGGTGGCGGTGCCTGCCGTGTCGGAGACCGTGTCGGTCGCCTTGGGCGTGGCCGTCGCGGCGGTGTTCTCGACCGTCGAGGTCACGCCGGAGACGGTGTCCTGCACCTCGGTGACGACGCCGTCGACCGTGCCGGTCAGGGCGTCCGTGACGTCGGTCGTCGTGTCGGACACGGACAGCGAGGAGGCGGGAAGTTCGTCAGCACTGGCCACGGAGGAGCCGAGCGCCCACGCGCCGGTGACGCCGGCGGCTATGACGATGGAGCGGCGGATGTTCTTGTTCATACGTGCGTCAGATCCTTAGATCCTGGGAGGTCCGAAGCGCCCGGGAGACCTGGGACGGACGGGCTCCTGAGCGCCGCGGGTGGGGACGAGGTCCGGCCGGGCTCGGGGACGAGGGGTCCGGGCGAGCCGCGGAACCGGGTCCGGCGGGCTTTCAGGAGGAGGTCCGTGGCGGAGCTCCGGTGCTTCGGATGGCTGGGGACACTTCCGGTGCCGGTTTCCGACCGCGATGCCCCGGGGGCGGGGTTCTGCGGTGTCGGATGCGGCTTCGACGGTTTCCGTCCGGTGTTCCAAAGGAGGTCCGGACGACGGGCAGACCTGTTCCGCCCCCGCGCGGCAGGTCTACGGCGGGGGGTCCTGCCCTATGCCGGAGAAACCGGAATGTCCCGGTGCCGGTCCCGGGTCTCGAACGCCTCGGCACACACAGCGGCACCGGCCACGAGCCGCACCGCTGTCCGGTGGTTCAGGGACACGGCGTGCGCGTCCCCGTGCCGCGACGAACCGCTGTCCGCCGTCGCCCGGTTGCCCAGCGCACCGCTCTGGTCGTCGCCGGGCGTCTGCTGCGGTACGGGGTCGTGGGCGCCCTGCACGGCACGGTGCCCGTCGGTCTTCGACGCCGCACCCGTCGTTGCCGAACCGGCGACGGACGGCGGACCGTAGACGGCGGCCGTGGCCGCTGCCTTGCCGGAGCGCTTTCCGGAGGCGTCGCCCTGGGGCGAGTCGGCCACCGGGGACTTCGGCTGCGGTGTCGTCGCCGGCGGTGTCTGGTCCGGGAGCGTCTGACCCGGGAGCGCGGGCAGGTCCGGCAGGGTCGGCAGCTCCGGAAGGCCAGGCAGGCCGGGCTGCTCGGTCGCGGGCAGGGACGGCAGGCTCGGCAGTGGCGGCATCTGCGCCTCTGCCTCGGCCAGTTGCCCGGTCACCGTGTCCACCAGGTCGCCGACCGGCTGAAGGACCTTGCCGTCCACGACACCGACGACGTGCTCGGTCACCGGGCGGAGGACCTTGTCGTCGACCGACGTCGGGTCGGCCGACGTCGGGAGGGCGTCCGTCCGGGGTGCCGTGTGATGGACCTCGGCTTCGGCCGACGGCTTCGCCAACCGCCCCACCGCGCCGCTCGTCAACGACCGGACGCCGTCCACCGGATCCGCCGGAACGGCCCCGGATGTCGCCGTCGTCGTCGGTATGCCCTCCGCCGCGCTCGCCTGTCCCCCGCAGAGGAACCCGAGCGCGAACAACCCGCCCACCAGCAGCGCCACTTGCAGCGCACGCCGCCCGACCGCCGTGCGCAGGCTGCGCAGAGCGGCACCGGGCAGTGCGGCCGGCCAGGTCAAGAGGGTGGTCCTCCCGTGCGGCGGAACGAATCACGCGTGACGAGCGACGAAGTCGGTGCGACGCGGTACGGACGAGCGGTGCGCGACGCACCGCTGACGAGGCACCGATACTCGCACGGCAGTGCGGAGGTTACGCAAGCCCCCCGTTACCGATGCGACTCATGTCCGTTTTGCTGTCTCAATTCGGATGTCGCTGGGTCGACAAATCACCACCGATTCGCTGTTGTTCCTCTCGCTTCCGGCCCCGGCTCGTTCCCCCGTCGTGCACCGTCATGCCGTGTCCGGGATGGGGATCGGCCGCTTCTCGATCGCCGCCGCCATCACCTCCGGGAACAGATCGGGGGTACAGGCGAAGGCCGGTGCGCCCAGCGCGGCGAGCGCGGCCGCGTGCTCCCTGTCGTACGCGGGAGCCCCTTCGTCGGACAGCGCGAGCAGCGTCACGAACTGCACCCCCGACGCCTTCATCGCCGCCACCCGCTTCAGCATCTCGTTCCGTATGCCGCCCTCGTACAGGTCGCTGATCAGCACGACCACCGTCTCGGCGGGCCGGGTGATCTGCGACTGGCAGTACGCGAGCGCCCGGTTGATGTCCGTGCCGCCGCCGAGCTGGGTGCCGAACAGGACGTCGACCGGATCGTCGAGCTGGTCGGTGAGGTCGACCACCGCGGTGTCGAAGACCACGAGCCGGGTGTTGATGGACCGCATGGAGGCGAGCACCGCCCCGAACACGGACGCGTAGACGACCGACGCCGCCATCGACCCCGACTGGTCGATGCAGAGGATGACCTCCTTCTTCACCGACTGCGACGCCCGCCCGTACCCGATGAGCCGCTCCGGCACGATCGTCCGGTACTCCGGCAGGTAGTGCTTGAGGTTCGCCGCGATCGTGCGGTTCCAGTCGATGTCGTGGTGGCGGGGCCGGCTGATACGGGCGTTGCGGTCGAGGGCGCCGGTGAGGGTCGCCCGAGTGCGCGTGGCGAGCCGCTTCTCGAGATCCTCGACGACCTTGCGGACCACGGCCCGTGCCGTCTCCTTCGTCGTCTCCGGCATCGCCTTGTTGAGCGAGAGCAACGTGCCGACGAGATGCACATCGGCCTCCACCGCCTCCAGCATCTCCGGCTCGAGCAGCAGGGTGGCGAGACCGAGCCGCTCGATCGCGTCACGCTGCATCACCTGCACGACGGAGGACGGGAAGTACGTCCGGATGTCCCCCAGCCACCGCGCCACGGACGGCGCCGAAGCCCCCAGCCCCGCGGAACGCTCCCGCCCCGACTGCCCCTGCCTGTCCCCCTTCCCGTACAGCGCGCCGAGCGCCCCGTCCATCGCCGCATCCCGCCCACCGAGCGCACACCCCGTCCCGTCGGCGGCGTCACCCCCGAGCACCAGCCGCCAACGCCGCAGCCGCTCCTGCGCCGGGTCCACCATGTCGACCGTCATCCGGACACCCCCACGAGAGGCTTCGTCAGCGGTCGCGCCGCCGCGGACCGCGTCGCGGAAGGCAGCCCCGTCGCGGACTTCCCTGTCGCGGGCCGCGTCGCCGAAGGAGAGCCTGCTGCGGGCTGCGCTGCCGGAGCAGGCGCCGCAGTCACAAGCCGTGCCGTCGCAGGCCCTGCCGTCCGGGGCCGTGCCCAGAGTGGGATCACTCTCACGGTCGCCGTCGGGGCATCTGTCGCCAGGGACCCTTGCCCGTCGCTGAGGACGTCCGTCGCCTCCGCGGGCCTCCTCGGCTCGCCCGGCCCGTCGGTCGTCATCGCCCCACCCCCACAAGGTCGTTGTCGTCGGCGCCCACGGGGTCGCCGCCCGCGGGGTCGCCGTCCAGCCCCAGCAGCAGCCGCACCACCGGCAGCACCGCGTCCGCACGCGCCGTATCGAGATCGGCCGCGAAACCGGGCATGCCGGCGCCGCCGCCCGCCACGCTCCCCCGCTCGCCCGGCCCCCGCCGGACCAGCTCGCCGAGCGTCCGCCGCACCCCCGGCTCGTACGCCGAGAAGGTCCGCCGCAGCAGCGGCAGCACATCCGTGAACGCCTCCGCCGGCACGCCGGTCAGCCAGGCGTCGACCAGCCCGAGCAACCGCTCGTCGTGCACGAGCAGCATTCCGCCCCCGGCACCGCCGCCGACGAATCCCTCGATCCACGCGGCCGCGTCCGCCGGCGGCGTCCCCGGCGACAGCACGAGCCCCATGAGCCGGGCCGCCTCGTCCTGCCCCAACTCCCCGTCGTCCAGCAACAACCGCACGGCCCGTCCCCGGATGACACCGGGCACGGTGTCCCGGCCCGAGAGCACTCGCAGCACGGACCGCCAGCGGGGGCGAAGGTCGCGGTGGGGTGAGTCGGGGGCTCCGCGCAGGGGGTTCTCCACGGGCGGCACGGCGGCATG
This sequence comes from Streptomyces sp. NBC_00019, assembly GCF_045041015.1. Taxonomy (NCBI): domain Bacteria; kingdom Bacillati; phylum Actinomycetota; class Actinomycetes; order Kitasatosporales; family Streptomycetaceae; genus Streptomyces; species Streptomyces sp. NBC_00019. The sequence goes on along the minus strand of NZ_CP108302.1, from coordinate 6,433,920 downwards.
CGCGGGGGCACTGCCGTCGGGCGTCCCCGCCGCCAGCACATCCCCCAGCAGCCCGACCGCCCCGTGCACCGCGTCCACATGCCGCCGCATCTCCTCGGCCGCGTCCGCGTCGAGCGCGGCGCAAGCCGGGGGAAGGCCGACGAAGACCCGTTCGGCGAGGCCCGCGGCGACCTCTGTCAGGGCGTGGGTGTCCGTGCCGCGCACGTCGCCGTAGCGCAGGGAGCGGACCAGGGCGGGCAGGGCCTGGGCGAGGTGGCCGACGTCGGCGTCGAGCGCGGCGCGGTCGGCGAGTACCTGCATCACCACCGGGAGCGCTTCCGGCAGTTCGGCCAGGAGGCAGCGCTCGGCGAGTGCGGTGACATCGGCAAGGCTCTGCGCGGTGACGGCGTCCGCCTGCGCCTTGGCGGTCGCCGCGGCGAGCACGGTCGTCCCCCACACACCGGCCTCCGCGACCCGCACGGACAGCTCGGGCTCCCACCGCAGCCGCCACGTCTCCCGGAACGTCCCCGTACTCCCCCGCGACACCACCGGCTCGCCCCACCCGACGCGCAGCAGCCGCAGCCGGTGCAGCAGCCTGCTGCGCCCCGCGTCGGTCTCCTTGCGCAGGTCGAGCTCCAACTCCCGCTCCAGCGCCTCCGGCTTGAGCCGCAGCCGACGCTGCGTCCGGTCGAGATCCCGCTGCAACGGCACCGCGGGCGCCGCCTGCGGCACCTCCCCCAGCACGTCCCCCACGACCAGCCGATCGTGCACCAGCGACAGCGGTACGTCCGAGCCCTCGCACATCACCGCCCGCACCGCGTCGGTCGTCTCGCTCAGCCCCGCCAGCGGGCGGCCGCGCATCGCCGCGAGCGTCTGCGCGAGCCGCACCGCCTCGATGACATGGGCCGGCGAGACGATCCGGTCCTCCTCCCGCAGCAGCCCCGCCACCTTGGTCATCCACCGCTCCACCGGACGGTCCGCCGCGCCGAACAGATGCCCGTACCAACCCGGCGAGTCGACACCGGCCCCGTATCCACTGACCCGGGCCAGCCGCCGATACGTCCACGGCACCCACGTCATGTCCGCCTTGACCTTGGGCAGCCCCTTCACCAGTGCCCGGTCGGCGGCGACGGCCGTCCTCTCCCGCAGCGCGGGCACGTGCCACGCCCCGCACACCACGACCACCCCGCCCCCGAACTCCCGCTGAGCCGCCCGCACTTGGAGCCGCATATACGCCTCCCGCACGAGATCCCGCTCATGGCCCCCACTCCCGTACACCTCCCGCAACGCCCCCATGGCCTCCTCCACCACGACGAACGGCGCGAACACATCCCCGGCACCGGCCCCCTGGTGCTCGACGACGTCCTCCCACCACCGCTCGGGGTCGTCGTAACCGGCGGTTTCGGCGAGCACGGCGAGGGGGTCGATCCGGAGTTCGGTGTGGGTGATCTCCGGATCGGGGACACCGTCACCCGCCTCCGCCCGGGAGTCGGGAGCCGTTCCGGAGCCGGGAGGGTCGGCCGTCTCCCCCACTGCCTCGTCGGCCCGACCCTCCTCCCACGCCAACGAGTGCGTCGCAGGCAAGTCGATGAACCTCGCCGGGACTTCGTGCTCCAGAGCCCAGCGGATCGCCACCCACTCCGGGGAGAACTCGGCGAGCGGCCAGAACGCCGAGCGGCCCGGCTCGTCGACGGCGTGGGCGAGGAGAGCGACCGGCGGCCGCATGTCCTCCTCGGCGGCCAGCGGGATCAGGGCGTCGGCCTCCGGCGGGCCCTCGATCAGAACGACCCGCGGCCGGGCCGCCTCCAGCGCCGCCCGCACGGCCCGCGCGGAACCCGGCCCGTGATGCCGGACACCGAGCAGCAGCGGCTCCTTGCCAACGGCTGCCCCGCCCCCATCACCCGCGACTGCCCCGCTCCCGGCGTATGCGGCCGGCTCGCTCCCGTCGCTCACGGCCGCCCCACTCCCGTCCCTCTCACTTCCTGTCACACCGTCCCCCTCCCCTCCAGAACCACCGACCACCGATCACCGGCCACCAGGCCCTGACCGCCGCCGCACCACACCCCCGACGCCCCCGCACGCCATGAACACCGAGCCACCCGACCCCTGACTCCCGCCCGAGCCTCCCGATCCCCCGGAGCCGCCCGAGCCCTGGCCTCCACCGGGGCGGCCCCACCCCAGGTCGTCCCCGCTCACGCACTCACCTCCCGACAGGCGCGGTAGAAGTCCTTCCAGTCGTCGCGTTCCCGGACGACCGCCTCCAGGTACTCCTGCCAGATGACACGGTCGGCCGCCGGATCTCGGACCACGGCGCCGAGGATGCCCGCGGCGACGTCGCCGGCCCGGAGCACGCCGTCGCCGAAGTGGGCAGCGAGGGCAAGCCCGTTGGTGACGACGGAGATCGCCTCCGCCGTCGACAGCGTGCCGCTGGGCGACTTGACCTTCGTACGGCCGTCGGACGTGATCCCGTCGCGCAGTTCGCGGAAGACGGTCACCACCCGGCGGATCTCGTCGACCCCCTCGGGTACGGCCGGCAGGTCTAGGGAGCGGCCGATCTGGTCGACGCGCCGCGAGACGATGTCGACCTCGGCCTCGACGCTGTCCGGCAGCGGCAGCACGACCGTGTTGAAACGGCGGCGCAGGGCGCTGGAGAGGTCGTTGACCCCGCGGTCCCGGTCGTTGGCCGTGGCGATGAGGTTGAAGCCGCGGACGGCCTGCACCTCCTGCCCCAACTCCGGTATCGGCAGCGTCTTCTCGGAGAGGATCGTGATGAGCGTGTCCTGCACGTCGGCGGGGATGCGCGTCAGCTCCTCCACCCGTGCCGTCATCCCCTCCGCCATGGCCCGCATCACCGGGCTGGACACCAGCGCGTCACGGCTGGGGCCGTTGGCGAGCAGCTGCGCGTAGTTCCAGCCGTACCGGATCGCCTCCTCCGGTGTGCCGGCCGTGCCCTGCACCAGCAGGGTCGAGTCGCCGCTGACCGCCGCGGCCAGGTGCTCGGACACCCAGGTCTTCGCGGTGCCGGGCACGCCGAGCAGAAGCAGGGCGCGGTCGGTGGCGAGTGTGGTGACGGCGACCTCGACGAGGCGGCGCGGCCCCACGTACTTCGGTGTGATCACCGTGCCGTCGGGAAGCGTGCCGCCGAGCAGGTACGTCGCCACCGCCCACGGGGACAGCTTCCAGCGGGCGGGGCGCGGGCGGTCGTCCTGGGCTGCCAGCGCGGTGAGTTCGGCGGCGAAGGCGTCCTCGGCGTGCGGACGCAACTCCTCGGTCGGCTCGTTCTCAGGTGATGCGGATGCTTCGACGGACATCGCGTCCACGGACACAGACATGGCTGAGAGCCCCCTCCAGCTCGGCCGGTTCGGATCTGGCACCCACGTTGCACCACGCCACTGACAACACGATCTGACCTGCGAGAACGTGCAGGCGAGGGCGCTCGCCGGACCGATTGTCAGTGGTGGGATCTACCTTCGATGACATGACTCAGCAGGGGGTGCGCTGGAGCGCGGACCAGGTGCTGGCACTGGCGCCTGACGCCGCATCACGCAAAGCGGGAAGCAAACTCGGGGCGGCGGGGCCGTGGTCCGAGGCGGGGAGTTCCGACGAGGGGACGGTGTGGGGGCAGTGCAAGGGCAGTGGCAGCAAGCCGTATCAGACGGTCATCGACATCGCGGACGTGTCCGGGCCGGCGTACAAGTGCAGTTGTCCGAGCCGCAAGTTCCCGTGCAAACACGCTCTCGGGCTGCTGCTGCTCTGGGCGGGCGAGGACGGCGCGGTGCCGCGGGGGGAGGCGCCGGACTGGGCGGAGCAGTGGCTGGAGGCGAGAAGGAAGCGGGCGGAGGAGAAGAAGGACGCGGCGACCGCCAGTGGCAGTGGTGATCCGGAGGCGGCCAGGCGCAGGGCGGAGCGCCGGGCCACGCTGGTCACCGCGGGGGCGACGGAGCTGGAGCAGCGTCTCGCGGATCTGCTGCGCGGCGGGCTCGCCGGCGCGGAGCAGGCGGGGTACGGGATGTGGGAGGAGACCGCGGCCCGCATGGTCGATGCCCAGGCGCCCGGACTCGCTGCCCGGGTGCGGGAGTTGGGGGCGATTCCGGCGTCCGGTCCCGGCTGGCCGGTGCGGCTGCTGGAGGAGTGCGCCCTCCTCCACCTTCTGGACCAGGGCTGGCTGCGGCGCGAGGGGCTGCCCGAGGGTCTGGCGGCGACGGTCCGTTCCCGTATCGGTCTCCCCGCCCCGGCGGACGGGCCGGCGGTGCGGGACCGCTGGCTGGTGCTCGCCCAGTACGACACGGCGGACGCCCGGCTGACGACCCGCCGGATCTGGCTGCACGGCGCCGAGTCCGGGCGCATGGCCCTGCTCCTGTCCTTCGGCGCCGCCGGCCGCGCCCCCGAACTGGCCCTGCCGGTCGGCCTGGTGCTGGAGGCGGAGGTGTCCGCGTACCCGGGTGCCGGGCAGGTGCGGGCGGCGCTGGGCGGACAGTTCGCGCCGCCGGCGCCCTCGGCGATACGCCCGCCGGGGACGACCACGGCCCGGGCGGCAGCCCATTACGGCGAGGCGCTGCGCGACGACCCGTGGCTGGACTCGGTCCCGGTGACGCTCGACCGGGTCGTCCCGACCCCGGACGGCGACACGTGGCAACTGGCGGACGCCGACGGCGACACGGCTCTGCCGCTCACCCCCACCGCCCGCTCCCGCCCGGGCCTGTGGCGCCTGGTCGCCCTCTCGGGCGGCGCCCCGGTCAAGGTCTTCGGCGAGTGCGGCCACCGCGGCTTCACCCCGCTGACGGCCTGGCCCGAGGGGGCGGGCGAGGGGGTGGCGCTGTACTGAGCCGGCCGGAGCATGGGGCGCGCTGCCGCACAGCCGCCCAGGTGCTCCAGGTGCTCCAGGTGCTCCAGGCCGAGCGTGCGGCGGCCCCCGAGGCGCCCGCACCGAGCCGCGTGGCGCACCCGCGCCGACGCGACGCGACAGACGTACGCGATCACCGACACCACAAGCACAGCACCACCGACGCCGATTCCATCCGCACCGACCTCGGAGGACATACGGACACCAACGTCCACGCCACGCGCGCCAGCCGCACGGCACACACGGACTCGGACGACAACACCCACGTCACCCGCGGCCATCGCACGGCCCACACCGGCACCGTCACCAGGGCCCGCACCTGCGCCGGCGTCCCCTCCCGATCTCACTCCCGCACCACCAGGCACACCCACCGCCCCACCTCCCCCACACGCCACGGCACTCCACGGAAAGGACCCGCATGAACAGCACGTCCACACCTGTGGATTCACCCGCCCAGGACGTCTGGGAGGAACTCGTCACCACCGCCCTGCTCGGGACCGATCGGCGCACCCCACCGGGCGCGGCGCCCGGCCGGGCGGCACCCGTCGCCCTGCTGGACGCGGCGGCGACGCAGACCGTACGGCGGCGGGCCGGGCTGCGGCCCGCCCCGGCGGCGGCGCGGCCGGAACCGGCGCCCGCGGATCCCCGCCCCGGCGTGCCCGGCGCCGCGGCCCGCAGGCTCTCGATGCTGCTGGCCGACCGTCCGGGCACGGGCGGCGGAGGTCGCCGCGGCACGGCCCCGGACCTCATGGAACTGCTGCCCCAGTGGCTCGCGACGGCGAACGCCCGCGGTTTCGCGGCACCCCCCGAGGTGCTGCCGGCGCTGCTGGACGCGGCCCGGGGACGTACGGACCTGCGGCCGGCGGCGCTGGCGTTCGCGGGGCCGCGTGCCGTGTGGCTGGCCCGGCTGAACCCGGAGTGGCGGTTCGCCCTGCGCGCGGCACCGGGCGGGGACCCGGCGCTGCCGCACCCGCGGGACACGGACCGGGTCCGGCAGCTGTGGCAGGAGGGCCTGTTCGCGGAGCGGGTCGCGCTGCTCGCCGCGATCCGCGCCCGTGAGCCCGCCGCAGCACGGGAGCTGCTGGCGAAGACGTGGGCGACGGAGCGGGCCGAGGACCGTCTGATGTTCCTCGACTCGCTGCGGACGGGTCTCGGCGCCGACGACGAGCCGTTCCTGGAGCAGGCGCTGGCCGACCGGAGCCGTAACGTCCGGGCGACCGCCGCCGAGTTGCTGTCCGCCCTGCCGGGCTCCGCGCTCGCCGCGCGGATGGCGGTCAGGGCGACGGCGTGTGTGGCCATGGACCGTACGCGGGAGACGCCGACGATCACCGTCGAGGCGCCGTTCGAGTGCGACGCGAGCATGGAGCGGGACGGTGTAGTACTCAAGGCTCCGGCGGGACGGGGTGAACGGTCGTGGTGGTTCGGCCAGTTGGTGGAGGCGGCACCGCTGCGGACGTGGGCGGCGCGGCTCGGTGGGCGTTCGCCGCAGGAGATCGTGGCGCTGCCGGTGACGGACGACTGGCGGTCCGAGCTGCACGCGGCGTGGTGCCGGGCGGCCGTACGGCAGCGGGACGCGGCCTGGGCGCGTGCGCTGCTGGGAGCACCCGGGGCGCCCGAGGCCGGGGGTCCCGGGGCGGTGTCCCTGGCCGAGCGCGCCAAGCTGCTCGGCACGCTGGGCTCCGCCGAGCGGGCCGACTGGGTGGCCGGGTTCATCTCGGCGCACGGATTGTCGGAGGCGTTTCAGCTGCTCGGGGGGTGTGCGGTGCCGTGGGCGGGGCCGCTCGGTCGGGCTGTGGTGGACGCGCTCAACATCGCGCGGGACGCGGGGAGTTACCCATGGAGTTTCAGTGGAGTGATGGGGCTGGCGGAGCGGTGTCTCGATCCGTCCGAGGCGGGGCGGCTCGACGGGCTGCTGGCGGTGCCGGACGAGTCGGAGGATGCGAGCCCCGGGGCCGGTGGGTACTGGGCGGAGGCGTTCCAGCGGCTGGTGACGACGTTGCGGTTGCGGGCGGCGATGGCGCAGGAGTTGGGGTCGGTCTGACGGAGCGGGCCGGCGTCGGCCACGCCGGCCCGCTGTCTCGGAGCGGCCTATGCCCCGGCCGGCTGCTGCACGTTGGCCCGGACCCAGTCCACGATCGCCTGTGTGGTCGCCCCGGGGGTGAAGATCTCCGCGACCCCCTTCTCCTTCAGCGGGGCGATGTCCGCCTCGGGAATGATCCCGCCGCCGAAGACGAGGATGTCCGCCGCGTCCCGCTCCTTGAGCAGATCGATGACGGCGGCGAACAGCGTGTTGTGGGCGCCGGAGAGGATGGAGAGGCCGATCGCGTCGGCGTCCTCCTGGATCGCGGTGTCGACGATCTGCTCGGGCGTCTGGTGGAGCCCGGTGTAGATGACCTCCATACCGGCGTCGCGCAGCGCCCGCGCGATCACCTTGGCCCCGCGATCGTGGCCGTCGAGTCCCGGCTTGGCCACCACGACGCGGATAGGACCGGCTGCCACACCCATCACTGCCTCCATGAAGCGACTACATCCATCCGTACCGACAAGTACCGAACATGCCATGTATGCCACCGCCGCGGCGCCCATACGGCACGGACGTCCTCACACCACCTTGTGCGAGGAAGTGAACGAACGTTATCTCCACCATCCCGTAACCGGCAGTTTCGCGGCGGAGACCGAGGGGGAAATCACACGGTGGGACACGTTCGCCGCGCACCGTTCCGAGTCTTTGCGGCACACGGGCCGCAGCGGTACGCGGCTCTCGTACCGCAGCGGGAGCAAGCGCAACGGGAGCCGCAACGAGGTCGCCGTGCCACCGCGCCGCGGGCCGCGCGCCGTGGCGGTGCGGCGTGCCGACGGTGGCACGAAGGGCACGTAGGGCAGGTAAGGCACGACAGCGGGGAGCCTCGTCGCCACACCGGCAGGGAGCCTCGTCAGGTCATCGGCGCAGCACCACGCTCCACTCGCGCCGCTCGCCGCGCTCGCCCCACGCGCCCTCCTCATGCCTCCTCGGTCGCCTCCGCCGCGGCCTCCCACGAGGGCACACGGGGGACGGAGCTGTCTTCACGTGTGCCGACAGGAGGTCGGCCATGAAGGTCACCAGGGCAGCGGCGCCCTTTCTTCCGCTCTGCCAGCGGCTGCTCCCGAGCAGAATTGCGGGCCTGTCCGTGGCTCTCCTGAAGGCGACAGCCCTGGAGATCGCGATCCTCGCCGGACACCTCCTCCTCTATCCCTCCGGTCTCCTGCAGGAGCGCCGGGCGCCGGCCGCCCCGCTCCCTTCCCCGGACGGCCCCGCCCAGCTGCCGACGGAGGCCAAACCGCCGGTCGTCCTGCTGCACGGCTTCATCGACAACCGCTCGGTCTTCGTCCTGCTGCGCCGCAGCCTCCTCCAGCACGGCCACCGCCAGGTCGAGTCGCTCAACTACTCCCCGCTGACGTGCGACATCCGCACCGCGGCCGAGCTGCTCGGCCGGCACATAGCGGAGATCTGCGAGCGCACGGGCAGCAGGCAGGTCGATGTCGTCGGGCACAGCCTGGGCGGACTGATAGCGCGGTATTACGTACAGTGCCTCGGCGGTGACCTGCGGGTGCGCACCCTGGTCACACTCGGTACCCCGCATTCCGGGACCCGGGTGGTGCCGCTGGCGGACGCGCACCCGATCGTGCGGCAGATGCGCCCCGGCTCGGACGTGCTCGAGGAGCTGACCCGGCCCGCACCCGGCTGCCGTACGCAGTTCGTGAGCTTCTGGAGCGACCTCGACCATCTGATGGACCCGCTGGAGACCGCCTGCATCGACCATCCCGACCTGATGGCGCAGAACGTCCAGGTGAGCGGGATCGGCCATCTCGCCCTCCCTGTGCACCCGGCCGTCGCGACCGGGATACGACAGGCCCTCGACACCCCGCCGACAGGAGTCACGGCCGCAGCCGATGCCGGCGGTCTCACAGTGGCGTGACAGCCACAGGACAGCCGTCCAACATCGAACAATCTTCGAACACAAGGCCAAACTCGCGTCCGCAGTCCCCCGAAACACGGCCGAATGCCCGTTTCCTGAAGGCGCGAAACCCGTTGAAGATTGTCGCGCCCGCATACCGGCGGGTACAGTCACCGCACTGCTCTGGCAGCCCCTGTTGTCGAGGCGAAAGAGAAGTTGGTGAACGATCCGTACCCGTCGGGGACCATGACCACCCCGACTCCCGCTTCCGATGCCTCGGCGCACTACGCGTCGTACGGCACGCAGGAAGCTCAGTACGGTGACCACGCCACTTACGGTTATGACACGGGCGCCCACACCACCGCGCACTTCGACGCGGACCCCCTGTTCGGCAGTCTCCCCGGTGAGAACACCGGGTCGTACGACGCCAACCAGTGGGCCACGGACAGTCATCAGACCCTGAACTACGACGCGTACGCGGCCCAGCACCACGCCGCCTACGACACCGGCGCGTACGACACGACGGCCTGGACCGGCGAGCACCAGCAGCTCTCCGTGATCCCCCCGCAGGCCGGCTCTCCCGACGCGAGCGGCTGGGGGTCCCCCCTCTGGGGGAGGGACGCCAACGCCTGGCTCCAGCCCGACCAGTCCGGGGGCACCGCCGACCAGACCCAGCACTGGGAATGGGGCACGCAGGCCTTCGACACCGGCGCGTACGACGCCACGCAGTGGAACTCCGACGGCACCACACCGGCCCACGAGGAGCCCGTCGACCACCAGTCGACAGCGATGTTCGAGCAGGTCGCGTACGAAGAACCGGCCGCGCACGACGCCGAGTTGAGCGCCACCGGCGAGCTGCCCGCCCTCTCCGAGGACGACGTCGCCCCGCTCCTCGACGATCAGGAGGACGCCGCCCCCGCCCCGGGCTCACGCATGGCCGCCCGTAACGCGGGCCGTTCCCGCCGCCGTACGCCCCCCAAGCGCTCCGCACTGATGAAGATCGCCGTGCCCTCCGCATGCGTCATGGGTGTCACCGGGATCGCCGCCGCCTCCGTCGGTGGCCTGAGCGACGACAAGAACACCTCGACGACCGCGTCCGACGCGACGACCAAGTCCGTCAAGCCGTCCGCCGCGAACAACAAGTTGGACACCCAGCTCGCGAGCCTCTCCGCGGGTGCCGACGACTTCGCCGACCGGGCCAGCCGTACGCAGGAGCGCATCGACCTCAAGGCCCAGCAGGTGGCCGAGAAGAAGAAGGCGGCGGAAGAGGCGGCCCGCAAGGAGCGGCTGCGTCCCAAGTTCGCGCTCCCGGTGGCTCAGCACGGCCTCAGCGCCTACTACGGCCAGGCCGGCGTCAACTGGATGTCCGTGCACACCGGCATCGACTTCCCGGTCTCGTACGGCACGACGGTGATGGCCGCGACCGACGGCATCGTGCGGACGCAGTGGAACAGCGCCTACGGCAACATGATGATCGTGACCGCGAAGGACGGCACGGAGACGTGGTACTGCCACCTCTCCAGCTACCGCGTCGCCTCCGGTACGACGGTCAAGGCCGGCGACCCGATCGCGTACTCCGGCAACTCCGGCAACTCCACAGGACCGCACCTGCACTTCGAGGTGCGCCCGGCCGGCGGCTCGGCGATCGACCCGCTTCCGTGGCTGCGCAGCCACGGGCTGGACCCGACGTAAGCGACAACTTCCCTGAGAGCCCCCGCACTTCACAGCAGCGGGGGCTCACTCATGGAACAGCCTTACAGCTTCTCCACCGGCGCGTAGCGCAGCAGCAGCCGCTTCGGCTTGGTGTCACCGAAGTCGACCGTGGCCTCGGTGTTCGCGCCCGTGCCCTTCACCGATGTCACCGTGCCGAGCCCGAACTGGTCGTGCGTGACCCGATCCCCGACGGCCAGCGAGACGACCGGCTTGTCGGAGGCGCGGTTCGTGGCGAAGCCGGACGCGCCCCTCGCCGAGGAACGGGAGCGGGACGAGGACAGGGAGGCGGCCACCCCCGACGCGGGGCCGGAGGAGACCGGCGCGGTGGCACCCGTCCGCTTCCAGTCCACGTGCTGCTCCGGGATCTCCGACAGGAAGCGCGAGGGCGGGTTGTACGAAGGCTGCCCCCACGCGCTGCGCAGCGCCGACCGCGTCAGATACAGCCGTTCCCGCGCGCGCGTGATGCCGACGTACGCCAGGCGCCGCTCCTCCTCCAGCTCCTTGGTCTGGCCGAGGGAGCGCATGTGCGGGAAGACGCCGTCCTCCATGCCGGTCAGGAAGACGACCGGGAACTCGAGTCCCTTGGCGGTGTGCAGGGTCATCAGGGTGATGACGCCGGAGCCGTCCTCGTCCTCGTCGGGGATCTGGTCGGAGTCGGCGACCAGCGCGACCCGCTCAAGGAACGCGGCGAGACCGACCGGAGCCGCCGCCTCACCTTCCGCGGCTTCCCCGGACTCCTGCTCGAACTCCAGGGCCACGGCGGCGAGTTCCTGGAGGTTCTCGATCCGGGTCTCGTCCTGCGGGTCGGTGGAGGCCTGCAACTCGGCGAGATAGCCGGTGCGTTCGAGCACCGCCTCCAGGACGGTCGCCGGGCCCGCGCCGGACTCGACGATCGTACGGAGCTCCTCCATCAGCGCGTTGAACCGCTTCACGGCGTTCGTCGACCGCGCGGCCATGCCGTACGCCTCGTCGACCCGCTTCAGCGCCTGCGGGAAGCTGATCTTCTCGCGCTGGGACAGGGCGTCGATCATCGCCTCGGCGCGCTCACCGATGCCGCGCTTGGGGACGTTGAGGATGCGGCGCAGCGGCACCGAGTCCTCGGGGTTGGCGAGGACACGCAGGTAGGCCAGGACGTCCCGGACCTCCTTGCGCTCGTAGAAGCGGACGCCGCCGACGACCTTGTAGGGCAGGCCGACGCGGATGAAGATCTCTTCGAAGACCCGGGACTGGGCGTTGGTCCGGTAGAAGACGGCGACGTCGCCGGCCTTCGCGTCGCCCGAGTCCGTCAGTCGGTCTATCTCCTCGGCGACGAACTGCGCCTCGTCGTGCTCGGTGTCGGCGACATAGCCGGTGATGCGCGCGCCCGCGCCCGCGTTGGTCCACAGGTTCTTGGGGCGGCGGGACTCGTTGCGCTCGATGACCGCGTTGGCGGCGGACAGGATCGTCTGTGTGGAGCGGTAGTTCTGCTCCAGCAGGATCGTCGTCGCGTTCGGGTAGTCCTCCTCGAACTGGAGGATGTTGCGGATCGTCGCGCCGCGGAAGGCGTAGATCGACTGGTCGGCGTCACCCACGACACACAGTTCGGCGGGCGGGAGGTCGAACTCGGCCGGGGGTACGTCGACGGGGTGCTCGTTCGTCCCCACCAGCTCGCGGACCAGCGCGTACTGGGCATGGTTGGTGTCCTGGTACTCGTCGACGAGGACATGCCGGAAGCGGCGGTGGTAGTGCTCGGCGACGTCCGGGAAGGCGCGCAGCAGATTGACCGTGGTCATGATCAGGTCGTCGAAGTCGAGCGCGTTGGCTTCCCGCAACCGCGACTGGTACATCGCGTAGGCCTGGGCGAGGGTCTTCTCGAAGCCGTCGGTGGCCTGGGCGGCGAAGTCCTCCTCGTCGATCAGCTCGTTCTTGAGGTTGCTGATCTTGGCACTGAAGGACTTGGGCGGGAAGCGCTTGGGGTCGAGGTCGAGGTCACGGCAGACCAGGGCCATCAGACGCTTGGAGTCGGCCGCGTCGTAGATCGAGAACGACGACGTGAAGCCGAGCTTCTTGGATTCCCTCCGCAGGATCCGCACGCACGCGCTGTGGAACGTCATCACCCACATCGCGTTCGCCCGCGGGCCGACGAGCTGCTCGACGCGCTCCTTCATCTCGCCCGCGGCCTTGTTGGTGAAGGTGATCGCGAGGATCTGGCCCGGGTGGACGTTGCGCTCGGCCAGCAGGTAGGCGATGCGGTGGGTGAGCACCCGCGTCTTGCCGGATCCGGCGCCGGCCACGATGAGCAGCGGGGTGTCGGAGTGGACGACGGCCGCGCGCTGGTTCTCGTTGAGCCCGTCGATGAGCGCGGCCGCGTCCAGGACCGGGCGCGGGGCGCCGTCGCGGTAGTACGCGTCCCGGTCCGGCGGCACGTCGAACCGGCCGCCGAACAGGTCGTCCGGAACGGGTTCCGGTACGTGCTCGTCCTCGGGCGGCGGCGGGGGCTCTTCCTCGCGGCCCTTAGGGGCTTGGAGGTCCGCCAGGAAACTGTCGTCAAAGAGGCTGCTCATCGCTCTCCGAGTCTAGGGCTCCCCACTGACACCCCGCCGCCGCCCTGAGAACATGGGCTCTTTTCGGCGGCGGCCGCGGAGGCCGCCTCAGAATCCGAGGATCTTCCGGACCTGGCCACCAGGGACCTCCTCACCCTCCGCCACCGTTCTGTCACGATCCGCGACCGGCCAGGTGGAGACGTACAACTTGCCGTCACACGGGTCGACGACCACGCCCGAGCTTGCCGAGGCACTTCCTGCCGTCGCGGCCGGAAGCGGGCGGACGTCACCACTTCGCACAAAATGCGTATAAGTCATTGCAGATCACTCCGTACTCACCACCGCGAGCACCGTCCTGACCTAAGGTCACGAAAATGTATCGGGCCTATCGGACATCAACCTTCACAGGGGCCACACCCGTTGGCTACCGTGCCGGAAGGCCGTACGACCCCCACCGGCGAACGTCGCCGGGCCGCGCGGCCTCCGCCGAATCCGGAGCGCCGCCGCGCACCCGGAACCGGGGACCCACCGAACTTGGGGTGAATCGGCCGACTCCCGTACCGGGAACGGCCGTAGGGCAACCCTTCCGAACCACCCGCCCGAACCCGACAGCTAACTCGGTAGGCGGAGCATGGAAGGAGTCGCCGACCTTGGCGTCGCACCGTAAGTCGCCTCCCCCGGGTACGCGCGTAGCCGGCATACGCACACCCGCTCTCGCCACGGCCGCCCTCACCTCCGTGGCCCTGCTCTCCCAGACGGCCACCGCCGCGCCCTCGACCGATGACAAGCCGAGCATCGAGGAAGTCGAGAAGAAGGTCGACGACCTCTACCGCCAGGCGGAGTCGGCGACCGAGAAGTACAACTCGGCCAAGGAGAAGACCTCCAAGCAGCGCAAGGAGGTCGACACCCTCCTCGACGACGTCGCCCAGCGCACCCAGAAGCTCAACGAGGCCCGCGAGGAGCTCGGCACCTTCGCCGCGGCCCAGTACCGCACCGGCGCCTCCGCGCCCGACACCGCGACCTTCCTGCTCGCGGACTCCCCGCAGGACTACTTCGACCAGACGCAGCTGATGGGCCGTATGACGTCCCGCCAGAAGGACGCGGTCGACGACTACGTCTCCGAGCAGTCCGCGACGATGAAGAAGCGCCAGGAGGCCACCGACAGCCTCGAGACGCTCTCCGATTCGCAGAGCGACCTGAAGACCGCCAAGGCGACCGTCCAGCGGAAGCTGTCCGCCGCGCGCGAGCTGCTGTCTCAGCTGACCGCCGAGGAGAAGGCGCGCCTCGCGGCGATCGAGAAGAAGAAGCAGGAGGAGGCCGCCCGCAAGGCCGCCGAGCTGGCGGAGCAGCAGGCGGCCGAGCAGAAGGCGGCGGAGGAAGCAGCCGCGGCCGAGGAGTCGGCGAGCAGCTCGTCGTCGTCCTCGGAGGCCTCGGACTCCTCGTACGCCACGAAGGCCGAGAAGGCCCTCGCCTTCGCCCGCTCACAGGTCGGCAAGCCGTACGTCTGGGGCGCCACCGGCCCCGACTCCTACGACTGCTCCGGCCTCACCCAGGCCGCCTGGAACGCCGCCGGCATCTCCCTCCCTCGCACCACCTACGACCAGGTGAACGCCGGCACCACGGTCACCCTCGCCAACGCCCAGCCCGGCGACCTCGTCTTCTTCTACGACGATGTCACCCACGTCGGCATCTATATCGGCAACGGCAAGATGATCCACGCGCCGAAGCCGGGGGCGTACGTGCGCGAGGAGTCCATCTACTACGACGGTGAGTCGGCTATCCACAGCGTGGTGCGGCCGGCCTGACGCGCGGCAGGGCCCTGGCGTCAGTGACCTCCCCGGTTCTCGACACAGGGCCCTTCGCCGGGCTGGGGCTCGGCGTAGACGCCGTGCACCTCGCCGGTCAGCTCGTCCTTCGTCACCCGTCCGGAGACACACACGACGCCCGTGTAGACGGCGTAGTACCCGTTCCCGACGAAGACCCCGTGCTTCTCACCGCACCCGACACGCTCCAGCGCCGCCTCGACCCGTTCGTCACCGAAGACACCGAACTCCCCCGACCCGCCCTCCTTCCGGACCTTCGCCAGCTCCGCGAGGATCAGCTCGGCCGACGCCTGCCCACTGGCCTGCTGCTCCGCACTCAAGGGCGCCCGCATGCGGTACGCGTGGTTGTCGGCGTAGTTGGGGGGAGCGTCCACAGGTCCGTCCTGCTGTCCTCCGGCCGTGTTCGAGGCGGAGGGTGAGGGGGAGGAAGGCAGGGCGGTGGGCGTCGCTGTGGACTGCGCGCACTTCGGCGGGGGCGGATAGGAGTAGGTCGGAGTGGCCGACCGCGCGGCGCCGGCTCCATTGGCCGCCCCACCTTTTTGACTCCCGCATGCGGTGAGACTGACCGCCACGAGGGCGGCGCCGACGAGGGCGAATGATCGTCTGAGGGACATGGCGAGAGTCTGGCGCCCCGGACGGTCGATTGTCATGAGCGGAACTACTCAGATGACGCCCAGGTGGGCGGGGTCCGACGTGATCCGGCGGGCGTGGGACACATCTGCCATCACTCAGTGCACCGGCCGCCGAGCCGCGCCCCCTCCCGTGCCTGCGCCCGCGCGTATTTGCCCGCGCCCGCTCGCGCGCCCTGCCCTCGAGCTGGGCCGCGCTCCTTAGCATCGCCCCATGTCCGGCGCCTCCTCCCGCTCCCCTCACTCCCCCCTCCCCGCCTGGTGGGCCCAGCGGCCGCCCGCCGCCGGGGCTGCCGTGATGGCGACCGGCATCGTGTCCGTCGGTCTGCATCTGACGGGGCACGAGACCCTGTCGCGGATCGCCCTCGTCCTGGCAGGCGTCGCGTGGGTCGCGTTGGCCGCCGACTTCGCCGTACGGCTGCTGTGGGACCGGGCGAGGTGGGTGGCGGAGGCCGAGACGCCGGGCGCGCTCACCGCCGTAGCGGCTACGGCCGTGCTCGGTACCCGTGTCTCGGCGCTCGGCTTGCAGCAGCTCGCCGAGGCGCTGCTCGCGATCGCCGCGCTGTTGTGGCCGGTGCTGATCGCGCTGGTCGTGACGCACTGGACGCGGCGGATGCCGGGGGCGGTGTTCCTGGCCTGCGTCGCCACGCAGGGTCTCGCGGTGCTCGGTGCCACGCTCGCCTCGGCCGAGTCGACGGCGTGGCTCGCCCACGCGGCGCTCGTGCTGTTCTGGCTCGGCCTCGTGCTCTACGGCATCGCCCTGGCCCGCTTCGACCCGCGGCAGGTGACCGCGGGCGCCGGGGACCACTGGGTGGCCGGCGGGGCGCTCGCCATCTCGGCGCTCGCCGGGTCGAAGCTCGTCGCGGCCGACAGCGCGCCGCTGTACCTGTGGAACGACGACGACAGCGGCGTCCTGCGGGCCGTGACGGTCGCGCTGCTGGTGCTCGACCTGGCCTGGTACGTCGTACTGCTCGTCGCGGAGGCGCTGAAGCCGCGGCCGCGCTACGACGTGCGCCGTTGGGCGACCGTGTTCCCGATGGGCATGACATCGGCGGCGACGCTGTCCGTCGCCGCCGCCCTCGACGTGTCCTGGCTCAGGACACCCGGTCAGGTGCTGCTGTGGATCGCGGTGGCGGCATGGCTCGCCGTCGCCGCGGGTGCCGTCGCGTCGGCGCGCGCCGGCCTCACGTCCCTCAGGTCCACAGCACCGCGATGAAGATGTTCGCGACGGTCAGCGCGCCCACCAGTCCGAACAGCCCCTTCTCCACCTTCTCGTCGTCCCGCTTCACATAGACGAGGCCGAGGATCACCACCAGCACGGCCAGCTTGATGCCGATCTTGACGTTGTTGACGGACTGGTCGTCCGCCTGGTTGAGGCCGACCAGGATCACCCCGGTGACCAGCATGGTGAGCGCGCCGTGCAGCATCGCCGGGACGAAGCGGGCGGTGCCCTGACCCATGGCCTTCATCTGGGTGAGGAATCCGCCGAGCAACGAGGCGATGCCGATGATGTGCAGGCCCACGAAGAGGTGGATGAGTACGTCCATGAGGCCGGAGCCTAATCAGGGGCACTTGAGTCCCCCTACACCGCCCTGCCTCTTCCGCCACTATCCCGCACATACGTGACCTTGCATATATGCGGCCCATAGCACCCCGTCACCTCCCCGCGTTCCGGAATCCGCACTTCGGTCATCACCCTGCGTGAAGTCGACGGCGCGAGAACGGAATCACGGTCGCATGCGGTCACCCGGCGGTCTCCTGAGACCAGTTCCGCGCAACCCGTTACCCCCACGACACCGCGAGGTTTAGCGTCCTCCTCCAGGTGACCGGCTCCCCACCGCCGCCCGGGCCAGGGGCGGCAGTCGGACACCACCGCCGAGAAGGTCCGGCGGCGGCCCGCTCCCCCTGTGCGGGCCGCCGCCGGACGCGTGAACCGCTCCGGGCGGTCGTACGAAAGGACGTGCAGTCCACGTGGCAGCGCACCGCAAGCCCAGGCAGCGCTCGGCCGGCGGCAATACGGTCCGTACGGCGGCAACAATCGCCCTGGCGGGCGCGGCGACCGCGACCGCCTTCGACGGGACCGGGTATGCCGAGCCGAATCTGACACCTGCGCAGGTCAAGGCGAAGGTGGACAAGCTGTACCAGGAGGCGGAGGTCGCCACCGATAAGTACAACGGCGCGAAGGAGAAGGCGGAGGGAGCCGAGGAGCGGCTGAGAGCGCTGCGGGACGCGGCGGCGCGCAAGGCGGACAAGCTCAACTCGGCGCGGGACGCGCTGGGTTCGATGGCGGCGGCACAGTACCGCGACGGCGGCCTCGACCCCGCGCTGCAACTGGCGCTCTCCGACGACCCCGACCGCTATCTCCAGGGCGCCGAGTTCGTCGAGCGCGCGGGCACCCGGCAGGCGGCCTCCGTCACGAGCGTGCGCAGACAGCTGCGGGAGATCGAGCAGTTGCGCGGTGCCGCCCATATCGAGCTGGCCTCGCTCAAGTCGCGGCAGGCGGAGCTGAAGCGGCACAAGAAGACGATCACCGGAAAGCTGGACGCGGCGCGCCGGCTGCTGGCGCAGCTGCCGACCGAGGAACGCACGGACGAGGTGCAGCGCGCCTCGCGCTCCTCCGGCTCCGGTGCCCGCGACGGCCTGACCGCCGCGGGCTCCGTACCGGCCCCCAACTCCCGCGCCGCGGCCGCCGTTTCGTACGCCTCCTCGAAGCTTGGCAGCCCCTATGTCTGGGGCGCCACCGGCCCCGACGCCTTCGACTGCTCGGGGCTGATGCAGGCCGCCTACCGCTCCGCCGGGATCTCCCTCCCGCGCACGACGTACGCCCAGATCGACACCGGCCGCCGCGTCGCCCGCTCCGAACTCCTCCCGGGTGACCTGGTGTTCTTCTACTCGGCCATCAGCCACGTCGGCATCTACATCGGCAACGGCCAGATGATCCACGCCCCGAACCCCTCGGCGCCGGTGCGCGTCGCGCCGATCGACGAGATGCCCTTCGCGGGGGCCACGCGGGTGGTGTGAGCGGCTGCCGTCACCTGGCGAACGTGAACTTCTCGACCGCGTCGAGGTCGGTGTTCCAGTACGTGACGCCGGGGTTGGGGCCGGGGGTGAGGAAGTCGGTGCCGTCGGGCAGCCTGATGTCGAGCGGTGCCCCTTCCTCGCCGCTGTTGGGCTCGCGCTCCATGTAACCGAGGCCCAGCGACTCCACGGTGGTGGTCTTCTCGCCCGCCCGGAAGAGGAACAGGCCCGCGTACGCCTTCTCGTTCGGCTCGATCGTGGCGACCGCCTGCGGCTTCGACTCCATCGGACCGAGCGGGTTCTCGGTCTCGTCGCCGAGGTACACCCGCGGGTAGTGGTAGAGGGTGCAGGCCGAGTCGCCGACGTTGGTGGCCGTGATGAGGAGGTGCCTGACCTCGTCGTGCGGGTAGACCGACGTGGCGATCGAGAGGTCGGGGTCGGCGCAGGCTCTGGTGGCGTCCTCACCGTTGTCGCCGTTGTCACCGCTGTCCCCTGCCCCCGCGGAGCTGCTGGGGGCGGCCGAGCCGCCGGGCGTGGCGGAGTCGGTCGCGGTCGGGCTCGCGGACGGGGAGGTGTCCGCCTTGTCGTCGGTGCCGCCACCCGGCTCGCACGCCGTGGACGCCAGGAGCGCGGCGACGGCCACTGCCCCCAGGGTGTACGTCTTCCAACTCCTGCGGGCAGCGCCCATGGTGATCCCCCGTGTGTCGTCGCAAGACTCGAATGGTCTTGCTGACGACTCGATTCTGCACAGGCCGGAGCTGTGGGCCACCTCTCCCGCGGTGTCGTTACGGATCATGGACATGGACGGCACCGTTCCGTCCCGCTGTCACGGCATCGCCCACGGACCGCCGGCCGAAAGCCTGCGACGCCCCCGGCCTCACACCAGCCGTCGAGCCGTGGCCCAGCGAGTCAGCTCATGCCGGTTCGACAGCTGCAGCTTCCGCAGCACCGCCGACACATGGGACTCGACCGTCTTCACCGAGATGAAGAGCTGCTTGGCGATCTCCTTGTACGCGTACCCCCGCGCGATCAGCCGCAGCACCTCCCGCTCCCGCTGCGTCAGACGGTCGAGGTCCTCGTCCACCGGCGGCGCGTCCGTGGACGCGAAGGCGTCCAGTACGAACCCGGCGAGCCTCGGCGAGAACACCGCGTCGCCGTCCTGGACCCGGAAGACGGAGTCGACCAGATCAGTACCGGTGATCGTCTTGGTGACGTATCCCCGCGCGCCGCCCCGGATCACACCGATCACATCCTCCGCCGCGTCCGAGACGGACAGGGCGAGGAAACGGACCGGCTGTTCGGCGTCGGCCATCAACGGGGCGCAGCGGCGCAGGACTTCGACACCGCCGCCACCCGGGAGATGGACGTCGAGAAGGACCACCTCGGGCCGGGTCGCGGTGATGACGGTGACCGCCTGGTCGACGTCCGCGGCTTCGCCGACGACCTCGACACCGGTCTCCTCGGTCCGGCCGATCTCAGCTTGTACGCCCGTTCGGAACATGCGGTGGTCGTCGACGAGGACCACGCGCACCCTGCGCTCCTCCGCGCTGTCGGTGGCCTCCGCCGTACCGTTCGCCTCGTCGCTCATGACGTCTTCTCCGCCCTCTCCATCTCCAGCTCGACCTCCGTGCCGCCGTCCGGCACCGCGCGCAGCCGCGCCGTGCCGCCGTTGCGCTCCATGCGGCCGATGATCGATTCTCTGACACCCATGCGGTCGGCGGGTATCGAGTCGGGGTCGAAGCCCGGACCGCGGTCCCGGACCGACACGAAGACCGTCCGTCCCTCGACTTCGGCGTAGACCTGAACCGCGCCGCCCTCGCCACCGTACTTGGCGGCGTTCACCATCGCCTCGCGCGCGGCCTGCATCTGCGGGCCGATCCTCTCGTCGAGCGGGCAGTCGCCGACTATGACGACCTCTATGGGGACGCCGTGCTTGTCCTCGACCTCGGCGGCATTGCGCCGTACCGCGTCGGCGAGGGTCGTGGGTTCGTCGGCCTCGTCCTTGCCGGTGCCCTCGGGTTTGTAGAGCCAGGTGCGCAGGTCGCGCTCCTGGGCGCGGGCGAGGCGGCGCACCTCGTTCGCGTTCTCCGCGTTGCGCTGGATCAGGGTGAGGGTGTGCAGCACGGAGTCGTGGACGTGGGCGGCGACCTCGGCGCGCTCCTGGGCGCGGATGCGCATCAGGCGCTCCTCGGAGAGGTCCTGGGTCATGCGCACGAGGTAGGGGCCGGCGAGGAGCGTTATGCCGACGAGGACCGCGAGGGCCGCCTGCAGGACCGAGCCGAGGTGGGCCGCGGAGCCCTGCAGGACGAAGATGCCGGAGACGCCGGCCGTGACCAGCAGGACGCCGCCCGCGGCGCGCAGCAGGCTGAGGGTGCGCTTGCGGCGGCCGACCTCGACCCAGCGGGCCCGGCGGGCGTTGTCGGCCTGGCGCCAGACCAGGGCCACGCCGGCGCCGACCAGCACGGCGGGCCAGAGGTAGGCCTTGGCGCCGGTGCCGAGATTGACGTTGCCCACGAAGACCATGGCCACGACGACCATGAGGAGCAGGGCGACGATCTGGCCCTTGTCGGGCCTGCGGGCGACGAGTCTGCGGCGGCCGTCAGGCGAGGCCTCGGTGGAGACGAGGGACGGCGGCCGCTGCCCGCCGACCCCACCCACCCCGAGCGGCACGAAGAACCAGAACGCCGCGTACAACAGGGCACCGAGCCCGTCCGCCATGAACAGGCCCACGAAGACGAGCCGCACCCAGATGACGGGCAGCCCGAGATGCCCGGCGAGCCCCCGCGCCACACCACCGAGCCAGCGTCCGTCACTGCTGCGGTAGAGCTTGCGCGGCGGCCGCGGTTCGACGAGTGGCGCTGCTGCGGCTTCCGGCATGCCATCGATGTTCACACGGCGGGCGGGCGGGGGCATCAGGGTCGGCCCCCTAGACGCCCCTGATCTTCGAAACATGCAGAAACGTCGGGCCGTCGAACGCCTCCCCGGCGGCGGCTCAGGGGCGATATCAGGGTCCGGCCAGGGTCGTTCCGACTCCCGCCGGGGCGGCTCGCCCGTCACCATGGACACATGACAGATCACCAGCACGCCGCGGACCCGGCGCCCGACGAGGGTGCCTCGTCCGCCGCGCCTCCCGCGGCCGCCGCGGGTGAGGATGCGCGCGCCCACGTGCGGGCGGGTGCGCGGACGGAATCGGGTACGGCCGACCGGCCGGGCCCGGCCGACGGCCCGCCCGGCAGCCCGGCCGGCGCAGGGGTCGAGGCACCCGGCGAGGCCGGGACCGCCGCTCCGCCCGCGAGGTTCCGGCGCGACCGGCGGTTCAAGGTGCTCGCCGGGGTGTGCGCGGGGCTCGGGCGGCAGTGCGACATGGACCCGGTGATCTTCCGCATCACGCTCGCCGTGCTCTCCGCGACCGGCGGCATCGGCCTCATCTTCTACGGCTTCGCCTGGCTCCTCGTCCCGTACGAGGACGACGAGGAGAACGAGGTCCGCAAGCTGCTGACCGGACGCGTCGACGGCCAGGCCCTGACAGCTGTGCTGTTCGCGCTGGTCGGCTGCGGGGTGTTCCTGACGATGCTGAACAACGGCGGGGTACTCACCTTCGCCGTCGTCCTCTCCCTCCTCCTCGCCGGCACCGGGTACTGGGCCCGCCAGCGCGGCGCCCCCGACACCGACCCCCTGGCCGCGCAGGCCGTCGCCGACGCCCCGCCGGAGGCCCAGGCACCGCCGGTCGGTCCCGGATACCCGTCCTGGTGGCGCGAACCCATCGTCAAGGACGGAACGCACGAGGGCGGTACCGGCTATCTGTGGGGCCCCCGCGACTCCCGCGACCGGGACATCGCGGCGGCCGTCAACATCGGCCTCGGCAGATACGACGGGGCGCGCGCCGCCACCCGCACCGCCCGCCCACAGCCACCGAAACCGCGTGGCCCTCGCTGGATCGGCGGCTGGGTCTTCCTGTTCGCCCTGCTCGCGGGCGGTCTCGGCACGGGCCTGACGTGGGACGAGCACCCGCTCGGCACCAGCCTGCAGACCGGCCTGTCCTGCGCCCTCATAGTCATCGGCCTCGGCATCGCGATCAGCTCCTTCCTCGGGCGTACCGGGGCGGGCTCGATCTTCCTGGCGGTGATCACGGCGGGACTCCTCGCCGGGTCGGCCGCGCTGCCCAAGGACATCGGCACGCACTGGATCGAGGAGACCTGGCGACCCGCCGCGGTCGCGGACGTCCAGCCCAAGTACGACCTCGGCACCGGCGTCGGCACGCTGGATCTGACGGGCCTTGACCTCACCAAGGGACAGACGGTGACCGCCCGGGCCGAGGTGGGCGTGGGCAGGCTGAAGGTGGTCGTACCGAAGGACGCGACCGTGAAGGTCAGCATCGACGTGGGCGTGGGCGACATCCAGCTCCCGGGCGACGACCAGGAGGACGTGGACGTGGAACCGGGCAAGTACAAGGAGGTCACCCTGACACCCCCCAAGGGCACCAAATCCTCCGGCACCCTCGACCTCGACCTCCAGGTCGGCGTCGGCCAAGCGGAGGTGAGCCGTGCTACGTCATGAGTTCCGCCCCGGCAAACTGCTCGCCGGCCTCTTCCTGGCCCTGGCCGGCATCATCTACGCCGGCGACGCGGGCGGCATCTGGGAGACCCCGTGGTTCGCGGTCATCCCCATCGTCACGGGCGGCCTCTGCCTGGCAGCCGCGACGGGCCTCGCGACTCGCGCGATCCGTCGACGGCATGCGGGGGGTGGGGCGGGCGCGGGGGCGGTGGGCGAGTCGGAGAGAGCGGGCTGACCGAGGGGGCGGCGGGGCCGGCCCCCGGCCGACTTACGCCGCCGTCCGACTAATACGCCGCCGCCCGTCCCCGTCGTCGGGATCGCCAGGCTGCGTCCACTGAGAAGTTTGCGGCGCCGGCGAGGACGAGGGGGAGCCAGGCCATCAGGTAGGCGAGGTCGTTGCCGTAGTAGTACGGGTCCGAGGCCCAGCTCATCGTCAGCCAGAGGCTCAGGGAGATCAGGGCTCCGCCGAGGGCGGCCAGGCGGGCGAGGAGGCCGAGGAGGGTGCCGATGCCGACGGCCAGTTCGCCGAAGGCGATGGCGTAGCCGAAGCCGACGGGGCTCTTCAGGGCCATGTCGATCATGTCGGGGATCGCCGCGGAGTCCCGGACGTTGCGCATCTGGTCGCCGATGGAGCCGGGCCCGGAGGCCTTCATGAAGGCGCTGTCGGTGAGTTTGTCCAGGCCGGCGTAGATGAAGGTGACGCCGAGGAAGAGGCGCAGTGGGAGCAGGGCGTAACGGGCGGCGGTGTCCCGCCAGCCCCGATCGCCGTCGTAGTAGGGGGTGTGCGTGTCCGTACGGAAGCTGTGCGTCATCGCTCCGAGCCGCCTCTCACCCAGCGTGCCGTGACCCCTCAAAAGACGATACGCACGAACGGGAGATGTCGCTCAATGCTGACGCGACCGTTTTCCGCCGCTCGGGCACACTCGCGCCGACGCCCGCCCGGCCGGATGCCCGCAGCGTCAGATGTGGGCCCGGATCTGACGTACGGGGTGTCCCAGCGCCTTGGCGACGGCGGCCAGCTGCTCGTCGGTGAGCCGGCTGAGTTCCGGGTTCCACGCGGCGATCTCGAAGCGGGCGAAGCCGCAGGGCCAGTCGAAGTCGAGCGTGTCGAGGGAGGTGGTGGCGTCGCAGCAGGGGACGTCCACGAAGAGGGTGGGGAAGCCGTCCTGGTGGTCCTCGACGAGCTCCGCCCACCAGTCGAGGTCGATCGAGCCCCGGCAGTGCGGGCACCCGATCCGCGTCAGGTTCTGGCCGCTGTCGACCACGGCGGGCGCGTCGTACCAGTCCGCCCACGATTCCGTCCACCCACCGCTCATGCCCCCACCCACCCCTCAGTCCGTCACGTCGATCCCGTACCGATTCGTCTCCACCCCCGCCGCAGTGACCACCTGTACCTCCACCCGTCCGGGCTCCACATCCGCCGGCACCGGCACCGTCAGGACCGCGTCCGTCGGGTTGCTGAAGCCTCCGTTCACCGGGACGAGGGGGACATGGACGTGGACGGTGCCGACGCGGACCGTCATGCGGGACAAGCGCTCCGCACCCTGCGCGCCCGGGGGGACGAAACCGGCGCCGCGGATCTCGATGTCGTCGCCCGTGCGGATCGGCGCGTCGAGGTCGCCGGCCTCGCGGGCGCGGACCACGGAGAGGATGACCGGGCGGCCGCCCTCGGCGTATTTGCCGGCCACGTAGGTCGCCGCCGAGATGAGGACGACCACCGCCAGTCCCCAGGGGAGATCGGGGAGTTGGTCGGGGCGGCGGGCCAGGCGGACGGCCGCGAACAGCAGGGCGACGGTGCTGATCACGACGTACTGGATGTCGGCGAAGGTGCCCCGGCCCGCGTCGTCCGTCAGGAGGTCGGCGGCGCGCGGACGGTCGGCGCGTACCTTCTGCAGCCGCTGTCCCAGGACGCGCAGGCCGACCACGCGCCGCACCAGGACCGCGATGCCGCACACCACGGCGAGGACCGTCACCACCCCCGCGCCGCGGGCGAGGTCGAAGCCGGAGATCAGCGTGTCGCGCTCGGCGGGGTCGGAGGCGGCGGCGAGGCGGCCGACCAGGACCAGCACGGCGTACGCCACGAACAGCACCCAGGCCACGGCCACCGCGCGCGAGGTGGACAGGCGGTTGTCCTCGCCGATCACGGGCGCGAGCGCGCCGCCCCGGGCCCGGTGGAACCAGGACGCGGCGGTCAGCACGCCGGCCGTCAGCAGCGCGGCCAGCAGACCGGCGGTCCGGGCCGAGGTCCAGCCCGCGCCGATCGCCGTCAGCGCCTGGACCAGCAGCAGGGCGACCACGCCGGCCCACACCGTGTACGCCGTCCGGCTCCACATCCGCACCAGCCAGGCCTCGCCGTCGGCGCGGCCGCGTTCGGCGACGAGTTCCGCGGACTGGGTCAGCTCCTCCGACACCCACTGGCGGGAGGCGGAGGCCGAGTGGGCCACGGCGGCCGGCAACCCCTGTCCGGCGGCGTACTCATCCCGTTTCAGCACGAATTCGGCGACCGCCCGCCGATGCCCCGCCCGCGCCCCGTGCGGACAGTCCCCGCAGGTGCAGCCGCCCCCGTGAGCGCCAGCCTCCACGCTCTGTCTCGCCTCCTGCACCGCCACGTCCGACGCCTGCCTTCCCCGCGATTCCCACGCGCTGCGGCCCTGCCGAAGCCTCGGCGAACCGCTCTGCAACTCCCGTGCGATGACAGCGAATTGTGCCCTACGCCACTGGGTCCCCGTCCGGCAGGTCTGGTCAGGGCGGGTGAAGACCGGGCCGCCGTGTTGACCCGGCTGCGAGAATTTGCCTATGGCCGAGATCATCCAGCGCGACGGGACCTGGGCCTTCGACGGCGCAACGGTCAGGATCACGCCGGGACTCCACCGCTCCGTGCCGCTGTTCCGGCAGACGTACGGTGAGATCGCCGTACCCCTGGAGGCTGTGTCGGGCGTGGTCTACGAACCCGAACGCAAGCGCGGGCGGCTGCGGATGCGGCTGCGCGAGGGGGCGGACCCGCTCCTCCATGCGACGGGCGGACGGCTGCCGGACCCGGCGGACCCCTACCGGCTGTTGGTGGACATCGACCGTTCGGGGGTCGCCGAGTACATGGCGGAGGAGATCCGCCGGGCGCTGCTGCTCGACCAGGTCCCCAAGGAGCCGACGAAGACGTATCTGCTGGCCGGTCCGCCGGTCCCGGTCTCGGTGCGCTCCTCCGACGGCACGGTCTCCTTCGACGGTCTCCAGGTCCGTATCGACTGGTCGGACACCTCCGACCGGGTCAAGCGGGCGACCGGGCCGCGGATCATCGCCATCGGCGACGTCGTGGGGGTCGAATGGCTGCCCAACTCCGGCTACGAGGACGGCTTCCTGCGCTTCGTGACCCGTGAGACGGCGTTCTCGAAACTGCCGCCGGAGAAGGACCCGTACGCCCTCGATCTGTGGGGCAGCGCCCGCCGCGACCTGCTCACGGCCCTGGTCGCCACCGCGGTCACCGCCCGTCTCCCGCACCCTTCCACCCGCACCGGCAACGAGCTCGCGGAGGGCCGCCCCGCCCAACTCCGGGCGGCCGTCCCGCCCCAGGCCGACCACCACGACGTACTCCTGCGCAGGCTCCGGGAGCTGGGCGAGCTGCACCGCGACGGGGTGCTCACGGACGAGGAGTTCGCGATGACCAAGGCGGCTGTGCTCCGGGGGTTCTGAGCCCCCTTGACCATGAGGGCTCAGCTCAGCAGATCCGGCTCACTGCGACTGATGTCCTGCCACAGCGGCTGATAGTTGATCCACGCCACCAGGTCCCCGCCCAGCTGCTCCCGCGTCGCCACCGCCGCCTTGTGCTCGATGAGAACCGGGCGGCCGGCCGCCCTGGCCGTCAGCTGGACCTGCGAGGACCGCTCCATGGACAGGAACCACCAGGCCGCCGCGTCCACCGAGTCCCCCACGGTCAGCAGGCCGTGGTTGCGCAGCACCAGGCCCTTGCGGCAGTCGAGCGCGGCGGCGATCCGCCGCCCCTCGGCGGCGTCGACGGCGACACCCGAGTAGGCGTCGTAGACCGCGTGGTCCTCGTAGAACGCGCAGCTCTCCTGGGTGATCGGGTCCAGGAGCTCCCCCAGGGCGGCCAGCGCGCGGCCGTGCACGGAGTGGCAGTGGGCGACCGCGACGACGTCGGGGCGGGCGGCGTGGACCTGGGCGTGGACGGCGAACGCGGCCTGGTTGACGTGGTAGCGGCCCTCGATGACCTGCCCCTCGGAGTTGGCGAGGACCAGGTCGCTCACCGTCACGTGCTTGAAGGGCATCCCGAAGGGGTTGACCCAGAAGCAGTCGGTGAATTCCGGGTCGCGCGCGGTGATGTGCCCGGACACCCCGTCCTCGAAGCCCAGCCGTCCGAAGATCCGCAGCGCCCCCGCGAGCCGTTCCTTGCGGTGCCTGCGCTCGTCCTCGACCGCGTCGTGCATCGGCGGCATCGCGAACTGGAGGCTGTCCGTGGGCAGGGGTGTCGGCGGGTTGGGCCCATACGTCCCGTGCATCTGTCCTCCAGCACTGGGGTTGCTTTACGGGGCGGAAGTTACCGCCGGTCAGCGCAGGAGAACAGAGCCGTTATGAAAAGATGACGTGCGCAATCGATCCGGCCGACGCCACTTCGCGCAATACGGACAGCAGATGTCGGGTATCAGCGCCAGACTCGCCGTATGACAGCAAACTGGGCGGCCTTCACCACCGCCGAACCCGACTTCGCCAAGCGCGTCGAGGAACGCTTCGGCGCCTTCACCCACCACACCCTCGCGACCCTCCGCAAGGACGGCTCCCCGCGCACGAGCGGCCTGGAGGTCCGTTTCCTGAACGGCGAGCTCTGGCTCGGCATGATGCCGGACTCGCTCAAGGCGCTCGACGTGCTCCGCGACGGGCGCTTCGCGCTCCAGGCGAACCCCGGTGAGGGGCAGAGCATGGGCGGCGGGGACGTCCGGATCAGCGGGCGGGCGATCGAGGTGGTGGACGCCGAGACGAAGGCCGGATACGGCGAAGAGGTGGAACCGCCGGAGCCGTTCCACCTCTTCCGCACCGAGCTGACGGAGGTCGTACGGACCTACGTCGAGGACGACAAGTACCTGGTCGTCCAGGTCTGGAAGCCCGGAGAGCCGGTGCGGACCCTCAAGCGGACCTGACCTTCAGAACGGGAGGTCTACTCCCACTCGATGGTGCCCGGCGGCTTCGACGTCACGTCGAGGACCACGCGGTTGACGTCGGCCACCTCGTTCGTGATCCGCGTCGAGATCTTCGCCAGCACCTCGTACGGCAGTCGCGACCAGTCGGCGGTCATGGCGTCCTCGGAGGACACCGGGCGCAGCACGATCGGGTGGCCGTAGGTGCGGCCGTCGCCCTGGACGCCGACGCTGCGGACGTCCGCGAGCAGAACCACCGGGCACTGCCAGATGTCGCGGTCGAGGCCGGCCGCGGTCAGCTCCTCGCGGGCGATGGCGTCGGCGTCGCGGAGCAGGTCGAGCCGCTCCTTGGTGACCTCGCCGACGATCCGGATGCCGAGCCCCGGGCCGGGGAACGGCTGGCGCTGGACGATCTCGTCCGGCAGGCCCAGCTCCTGGCCGACCATCCGGACCTCGTCCTTGAACAGCTTGCGCAGCGGCTCGATCAGCTGGAACTCGAGGTCCTCGGGGAGGCCGCCGACGTTGTGGTGGGACTTGATGTTGGCGGTGCCGGTACCGCCACCGGACTCGACCACGTCGGGGTAGAGGGTGCCCTGGACGAGGAACTCCACCGCCGGACCCTCGTCCGCGATGATCTCCGCCTGCGCCTGCTCGAAGACCCGGATGAACTCCCGGCCGATGATCTTCCGCTTCTCCTCGGGGTCCGAGACACCCTTGAGCGCGGTCAGGAAGCGCTCCTCCGCGTCGACGACGACCAGCTTGACGCCGGTCGCGGCCACGAAGTCCTTCTCGACCTGCTCGGTCTCGCCCTTGCGCATCAGGCCGTGGTCGACGTACACGCAGGTCAGCTGGTCGCCGATGGCGCGTGCGACGAGGGCCGCGGCCACCGCGGAGTCGACACCGCCGGACAGACCGCAGATGGCGCGCTTGTCGCCGACCTGCTCACGGATGGCCGTGACCTGCTCCTCGATCACGTTGCCCGTGGTCCAGGACGGGGTCAGGCCCGCGCCCCGGTAAAGGAAGTGCTCCAGGACCTGCTGGCCGTGCGTGGAGTGCATGACCTCGGGGTGGTACTGGACGCCGTAGAGCTTCTTCTCGTCGTTCTCGAAGGCGGCGACCGGGACGACGTCCGTGGCGGCCGTGACGGAGAAGCCCTCGGGGGCGGCGGAGCAGGCGTCGCCGTGGGACATCCAGACGGACTGCTCGTCGGGGGTGCCCTCGAACAGCGTCGAGCCGGACCGCGACACATGGAGCGGTGTACGGCCGTACTCACGGGCGCCGGTGTTGTCGACCGTGCCGCCGAGGGTCGTCGCCATCAGCTGGAAGCCGTAGCACATGCCGAAGACGGGGACGCCGGCCTCGAAGAGCGCGCGGTCCAGGCGCGGGGCGCCCTCCGCGTAGACCGAGGAGGGGCCGCCGGAGAGGATGATCGCCGCCGGGTTCTTGGCGAGCATCTCCGCGACCGGCATGGTGCTCGGCACGATCTCGCTGTAGACCCGGGCCTCGCGGACACGGCGGGCGATGAGCTGGGCGTACTGCGCGCCGAAGTCGACGACCAGGACGGTGTCGGGGGCGGCGGCGGGGGTCGCTGATGACACGGGTTGCCTTCCGGCGTGAGCGAGGTGAGTGTGGGGCCGAGTCTACCGGGCGCGGCGGGGCCGTTCCCGGGGCAACGCTGTCTCACGATGCGAACCGGCTTGGACGCCCCCGTGAGGCGCGGCATACTGCTCCCATGCTCACGCACCCGACCTTCCTCTTTACCTATGGCACCCGGCCCGCCGGCTGCCATGGTCGTGCTGCTTGAGCAACTGACAAGCGACTTCCCAGGCGCCCCGGGCCGACAAGGTTCGGGGCGCCTGTCGTTTCCTCCGGACCCTGCCGCTCCGGGGCACCTCGACCCCTTCCAGACGAGGAGCTCCCCATGACCGCCATCGACGTGACCGGCGCCCGTACCTCCGAGGCCGCGGACGTGATCACCGGCGCCCGTGAGCGCATCGACGCGCTCGACGACCGGATCATCGGTCTGATCCAGGAACGGATGGCCGTGTCCGCCGTCATCCAGGAGGCGCGGATCACCTCCGGCGGCCGGCGCGTGAACCTCTCCCGCGAGATGGAGGTCCTCAACCACTACAGCGAGGCGCTGGGCAAGCCGGGCACCTCCCTCGCGATGACCCTTCTCGAACTGTGCCGCGGTCGCATCTGAGTTCGGGCCCCGCCTCACCCGTACGGCGCGTGACCGGGACGCGGACCGCTTCGTTGGTGGGGTGTCCGTGCCAGCCAGGGGCGGGCCCGAAAGAACCACGCGTGGCTCGCTGGGGCGATGAGACGTACGGATCGTGCCGTACGTCGTGGGACCTCGCTCCAGGTAAGTGACCGGACGGCAGGGGACAGCAGCCCGGTCACCCAAGAGAACGGTCGGCTCCGGGGACGCCCGGGGCCGGCCGACGGAAAAGTGCACAAACGAGTACAAGGCAAAGTACGGGAACACGTACAAGGCCGGGCCAAACGGTTGCGGTGGCCGGGTCCATCCAGCACGATGCCTACAAAGCCCAAGTCCCCTCGCAGACAACCACATTGCCTTTGTCCTCCCGCACTGCCAGAGGTCGAGACCAACCGTGCGCCCCGACTGCGCCGGGGCGCCGACCCAGGCACGCGAAGCAAGCGGCGCAACCCCCCGGCGCCGCTCCCAGGCACCGGTGCTGCCCTGACGCCGGTGCTGACGAAAAATGGGCCCCGCGGCTCCGTCCCGCGGGGCCCTTCGTCGTGCCTCGGCCCTCCACACCTCGACCGCCGTGCGTCAGACGCGCGAGACCGTCCCGCAGTCCTGACCCTGACTGATGCCCTTGCTGCGGTCGTACGGGTCCGACGTCGGGCCCGAGGGGGGCGCGCTCGTCGGGGCGTCCGAGGGGAACTGCGGGTGGAACCAGCCGTCGTGGGCGTCACAGGCCGAGTTGCCGGCGTCCCGGTCGTGCCGCAGGACGGTGAGCTTGCCGGGTGTGACGTCGTACCTGGCCGGGTCGGAGAGTTCGAGGTCGAGGACGCGGCGGACGATGGTGCGGGTCACCTCGGGCGAGCCGTCGGCGCGGACCACCGGGTAGACGAAGGTGTAGTCGGCGTGGACGGCGACGGCGGTGCCCTCGCCCGCCTTGAACGTCATCCGGCCGCGGACCTTCACGACGTCGCCGACCGGCCGGACCTCGTCCGGGTCGAAGCGGGTGAACATCGAGAGCGGGTCGTGCTTCTCGTCCGGCTTGCTCAGGGCGGTCTTCAGCCCCGAGAGGACGTCCTTCTGCTTCGGGTCCACTATGTCCAGCGCCGCCTCGGGGCGCTCGCCGCGCAGTGTCGCCGGGTCGAGGTTCGAGGAGATCAGCAGTTCCCTGGTCAGCTGAAGGGCCTGGGCGACCTCCGCCTTCGACCTTCCGCCGACCGCTTCCGCTTTCGGTGCCAGGATGCCGGCCTTGCCGTCGGCCCAGCGCTTGGCCGGGGAGCCGGCGAACGGATCGTCCAGGGTGGGTGTCGCGGGGGCCGCGGCGGAGGGCGGGGCGGTCGGGGCCGCAGTCTCCTCGGGGAGCGGTGACTCGGCGGCGGAGTCGGAGGTCCCGCTACCGAAGGGGTCGCCCGGCAGCAGCGACGGCTTCAGCGCCACGACGGCCACGACGAGGGCGAGGAGCAGACCGAGGACCGTCCACACCCGCCGGCCGCGCTTCCTCTCCTGCACCGGCGGACCCGGACGCCAGCTCTCGGGTGTCTCACCGCGGGCCTCCTGCTGCCGCAGGCGCTCGGTCACCATGCGGGCGCGCGCGGAGGGCTCCTTCGGAGCCTCCCGCTCGTTGGCGCGCGTGAACTGTTCCCAGACGTCGTCGGGGACTTCGGGGGCCGAGGAGGAGTCCTCGGACGGCTTGTCAGACACGACGGCAGTTCTATGGGCTGAGAAAGCACTTTCACAAGCGCAATCCGAATGTGACTCAGGCCACATAAGGTTTCTGTGAATGCGGGGGCAACCATTCACAGGCTTCGCGAATCAAACCAGGCGAACCACGGGCCACACCCGCACCCCACAGGCGGGGCCCACCAAGCCCCACTCACGTGCTGCGACACGCAGCACACCGGACTTCCTGAGGTCTTTCATGAAGCTTCGCCGTGCCATGGCCGCAGCGGCCGCGACGGCTGTCATAGCCCCGCTCGCGCTGCTGTCCGCGCCTGTCGCGTTCGCGGACGAGACGACTCCGACTCCCACCGAGACGGTCACCACCACGCCGACGGACGAGCCGACCGACACGGCCGAGCCGACCCCGACGGACACCGCGCTGCCCACCGACACCGCGCTCCCGACCGACACGGCGACGGCCACCGCCACCGCCACGGCGACCGACACCGCGACGGCCACCGCCACGGCCACCGAGTCGGACGAGCCCGAGCCCTCCGACTCGGCCGAGCCGAGCGAGGAGCCGACCGACCCGGACGTCCCCTACTGCGAGGACGTCGACGAGGACTTCGCGGACGCCAAGGTGTCCGCGGACATCAAGGGCCTGCCCGGCAAGATCGTCGCCGGTGACGGCTTCCACAACTTCAAGCTGGTCGTCACCAACGACTCCGGCACCACGGTCGACGGCGTCGCGTTCTACGCCGAGATCGAGAACTACGAGATCGACGAGGCGAAGTTCCTGAGCCCGTACGTCGACCTGGAGTTCAAGAACACCGAGACCGGCACCTGGGACCGCATCGGCTCCGAGGAATGGGCCGGCGACTACTTCTTCTACGTCGACTCGCTGAAGGCCGGCAAGACCAAGTCGGTCGACCTGCGCGTCAGCATCGGCTCCAAGGCCCCGGCCGGCGACGCCTACTCCTTCGGCTCCGGCGCCTACCTGGACAACATCGACGGCCAGGACTGCATCGCCGAGGGCTGGGCCCAGTACGACTTCGAGGTCCTGAAGGCCGGCACGCCCAACCCGAACCCGGGCACGGCCGACCCGAGCGACAACGGCTCCAAGGACTCGGTGAAGAAGCCGCAGGGTGACGTCTCCGAGCTGCCGACTGGCAACCTCGCGGACACCGGCTCCAGCTCGGCCCTGCCGACCATCGGTCTCGTCGGCGGTGTCGCGATCGTCGCCGGTGCCGGCGCCGTCTTCGCGATGCGTCGCCGCAAGGTCGGTGCGGAGGGCTAAGGCCTGGCCGTAAGCCCGCAAGACAAAGAGAAGGACCTGCGCTCGGAGGGGGGCGCAGGTCCTTCTCTTCATGTGCGGAGGGGCTACGGCGGGGCTACTTCTTCGGCGGCACCGCCGGCATCCCCAGGAAGGGCAGCCGCAGCGCCCCGAACGCCTCCGCCGGTACCGCCGCCGTCTGCGGCTCGACCGGCTTCAGACGTTCGTACGCCGCTCCCTGCGCCGGACGCGGGTCCGCCTCGCCCTTGTTGGGCCAGAACGACATCGCCCGCTCGGCCTGTGCGGTGATCGTCAGGGACGGGTTCACCCCGAGGTTCGCCGAGACCGCGGCGCCGTCGACGACCGAGATACCGGGGTGGCCGTAGAGGCGGTGGTACGGGTCGATCACACCGTCCTCGGCGGTGGCGCCGATGGGGCAGCCGCCGAGGAAGTGGGCGGTGAGCGGGGTGCCCATCAGCTCGCCGACGTTGGAGCCCGCGAAGCCGTTGATCTCGGCCGCGATCGCCGACGCGCCCTCCGAAGCGGCCCTGATCTGCTTGGGGTTGGGGGCTCCGTGGCCCTGACGGGCGGTGAGCAGGCCCTTCCCCACACCGTCCGGCTTCAGATACGTCGTCAGGGAGTTGTCCAGCGACTGCATCACCAGGCCGATGATGGTCCGCTCCGACCAGCGGCGGTTGGAGAGGGAGCGCAGCACCAGCACGGGATGCCGGGCCGCGTTCGCCACCCAGCCCAGGACCCGCGACGAGCCCTCGGTGTAGGGGACCTGGAGGATGGACAGGCCGCCCATCGAGTTGGAGCCCTTGCCGTAGCGGACCGGCTCGATGTGGGTGTTCGCGTCCGGGTGGATGGACGAGGTGATGGCGACGCCCTGGGTGAAGTCGGCCCTCTTGTCGCCGGTCGCCTTGCGGTAGCGCCGGTCGCTGGTCTGCGCGCCGACCAGTGCCTCGGAGTTGGTGCGGGTCAGCTCGCCCAGCTTCTCGGAGAGGTGCGGCAGTTGGCCGCCCGCCTTCATGCGGTGCAGCAGGGTCTGGGTCCCGTAGGTGCCGGCGGCGAGGACGACACGGCGGGCCTTGAAGGTGCGGCCCTTGCCCTTGCGCTTCTGGTCCGTCGGCAGGGTGGCGATCGCGTACCCGCCCTGCGAGTCGTCCGTGACCGAGACGACCGTCGTCATGGGGAACACGACCGCGCCCGCCTTCTCGGCGAGGTAGAGGTAGTTCTCGTTGAGGGTGTTCTTCGCGCCGTGACGGCAGCCGGTCATGCACTCACCGCACTCGGTGCACGCCTTGCGGTCCGGTCCCGCGCCACCGAAGTACGGGTCCGCGACCCGCTCGCCGGGTTTCGCCTTCCCCGTGCCGTCGGCGTCCTGGCCGTCGCCGAAGAACACGCCGACGGGCGCCATGTGGAAGGTGTCACCGACACCCATCCGCTGGGCCGCCGCCTTCAGATGGACGTCGGACGGGGTCATCGTCGGGTTGAGCCGTACGCCGAGCATGCGCTGCGCCTGGTCGTAGTACGGCTTCAACTCCTCTTCCCAGTCCGTGATGTCACGCCACTGCGGGTCCTCGAAGAACGGCTTCGGCGGTACGTAGAGGGTGTTGGCGTAGTTCAGGGAACCACCGCCGACGCCCGCGCCCGCGAGCACCATCACGTTGCCCAGCAGATGGATGCGCTGGAGCCCGTACATGCCGAGCCTGGGGGCCCAGAGGTAGTTCTTGATGTCCCAGGAGTTCTTGGGGAGGGTGCCCGGGGTGAAGCGGCGGCCGGCCTCCAGGACGCCTACGCGGTAGCCCTTTTCGGTGAGGCGGAGGGCGGTGACGGATCCGCCGAAGCCGGATCCGACGACGATCACGTCGTAGTCGTAAGCGTCCTGAGGCACGTGCGTTCTCTCCTTTGAGCGTGCAGTGCGGGTCGGTACTAGCGGAACCGGAACGCCTTCATGAGGCGCAGGCTGCGGCTCATGAACTGGGCGTACGCCTCGTCGCTCATCCCCAGCGACGGCGCCATCGGCAGCAGCCGCTGCTGGGCCACCGTCTGGGCCTC
This sequence comes from Streptomyces sp. NBC_00019, assembly GCF_045041015.1. Taxonomy (NCBI): domain Bacteria; kingdom Bacillati; phylum Actinomycetota; class Actinomycetes; order Kitasatosporales; family Streptomycetaceae; genus Streptomyces; species Streptomyces sp. NBC_00019. Next base: position 6,398,558 of record NZ_CP108302.1, on the reverse strand, counting down.
CGTGTACTTGAGGATGCCCTCGGAGCCATGGCGGCGGCCGAGGCCGGAGTCCTTCATGCCGCCCATCGGGGACTGGACGCTGCCGTAGGCGGGTGCGTAGCCCTCGTTGACGTTCACCGTGCCGGTGCGCAGCCGGGAGGCGACCTCGCGGCCGCGCTTGGCGTCCTTCGTCCAGACCGAGGAATTGAGGCCGTACGACGTGGAGTTGGCCTGCGCGACGGCCTCGTCGTCGGTCTTGAAGCGGTAGATGGAGACGACCGGGCCGAAGGTCTCCTCGGCGCAGATCGCCATGGGCTCGGTCACGCCGTCCAGGATCGTCGGCTCGAAGAAGTACGGGCCGATGTCCGGGCGGGCGACACCGCCGGCGACGACCTTGGCGCCCTTGGAGACGGCCTCCTCGACATGCCGGGTGACGGTCTCCAGCTGGCGCTCGCCGACGAGGGAGCCCATGTCGGCGCCGTAGGCGAGGGACCTGCCGAGCCGCATGGCCTTGGTGCGGGCGGCGAAGCGCTCAAGGAAGGCGTCGGCGACCGACTCGTGGACGTACAACCGCTCGATGGAGATGCAGAGTTGGCCGGCGGAGGAGAAGCAGGCACGGACCGCGCCCGCCGCCGCCTTCTCGATGTCGGCGTCCTCCAGTACCAGCATCGCGTTCTTGCCGCCGAGTTCGAGCGAGACGCCGACGAGGCGGGCGGCGGCGCCCTGGGCGACCTCGCGGCCGGTGCGGGTGGAGCCGGTGAAGGAGACGTAGTCGGCGTGCCGGACGACCTCGGGGCCGACGACGGGGCCCTCGCCGAGGACGACCTGGAAGACGTCGGCGGGCAGCCCGGCCTCGATCAGCAGGTCACGCGCCCACAGGGCGGTCAGGCAGGTCTCGGTGTCCGGCTTCATCACGACCGCGTTGCCCGCCACGAAGGCGGGGAGCGCGTCGCCGACGGACAGCTCCAGGGGGTAGTTCCAGGGGGCGATCTGGCCGACCACGCCCCGCGGGTGGCGCAGCTCGGTGACCTTGGTGAGGGTCGGCATGGCGCCCGCGTGCCGCTTGGGCCGCAGATAGGAGGGCGCCCTGCGGCCGTAGTGGCGGGCGGCGACCGCGACGGCCTGCACCTCCTCGTGGGCGTGCAGACGGGCCTTGCCGGTCTCCAGCTGGATCAGGTCGAGGACCTCGGCCTGGCGCGCGAGCACCAGGTCGTGGAAGCGGAGCAGCACGGCCGCGCGCTGCCGTACGGGCGTCCGCTCCCACACGGCCTGCGCCTTGCGGGCCGCCGCGTAGGCCTTCTCCACGTCCTGCGGCGTCGACTCGGGCAGGTCGGCCAGCTTCTCACCGGTGAACGGCGTGTGGTTGGCGGTGCGACCGGAGCCGACCACACCCTTGGTGAGCTGGGCGACCAGCTCCGGGGTGACCACGTCGGCGGCGGTCCGGGCGCCCTCAGGGGCGGGGGCGAGGGGGTTGGTGGCCTGAGCCGAAGCCTTCGAGTCCGTCATGACGCGCAGGGTATGCCGGAGCGGGGGCTTTGGGTACCCGTCGGTAATCGGGATTCACCGAGTACTCACACGCCGCCAGTGATCACTGGCGCAAAAGCCGCTGATCAGCGCGTTGTTCGGTGTCGATCACCGGCCGCTCACGCATTTTCGATCACGAGCCGGTCACGGGCCGCCTTGAAGAGCGCCATGCCCTCCTTCTCGGCCGCCGTCCCCTTCGGCATGTCGACCCGGAGCTCGTAGAGACGGCCGTCGTCGGTCACGACGGACAGCTGCATGACCCGGGTCGGGTCGTCGCCCTCGTCGTCGTAGGTGGTGTCGGCCTGTACGGCGTACTCGCCCCCGAAGCTGGTCTCCGTGAGCCGGGTCTCGGCCTCCGCGTGCGCCGCCCAGGACCTCTTCTGCTGGTACGCCCGGCCCATGGCTGTGGTGCTGGGCTGGTCCCACAGGCTGAGGCGGAGGTCGATGCCGCCCTCCCCGTAGATCACCATCCGCGGCTGGTCGGTGGCGCTGCCCTGCCGATGGGTCTCCCCGTACCGGCTCGGGACGGCGAGCGTGGCCTTCATGGCCTTCTCGGGGTGCTTGTCCCAGGGCTCGTCGGCGATGTCGGTAGTGGCGGGCGCGAGGGGGGCCGAGGTGTACGTCGGCTCGGCGACCTCGTAGGTCTCGGGCTCGGGGTCGGCGAGAAAATAGGACGTGCCGAGCCAGGCGCCACTGGCGAGGGCGACACCGAGCAGGGCGGCCGGGAGGGGACGGCGCAGGAGGTGGGGCTTCCGCGGCGACGTCGTCGGTACGACGGTGGTGTCCGGCTGCTTCGGTTCGGGCTCGGGTTGCGGTCCCCGCAGGCGTACGGTTCCGGAGTCCTCGCCCAACTCCGTTATTCGGTCGGGCACTTGGGGGGACTGCGTGGCGGGCAGCGGTGGCACCGGCCACCCCTCAGCCGCCGCCTCCAGGATCTTGGCGGCCTCCTCGGCGTCCGGCCGCAGATCGGGGTCCTTCCCCAGCAGCCCGCTGATCAAGGGGCTCAGTGGACCGGCCCGCTTGGGCTCGGGCGGGTCGAAGGAGAGGATCGCGGCGAGGGTGGACTCCAGCGTCGTACGCCGGAAAGGCGGTTCGCCCTCCACGGCGGCGTACAGCAGGACGCCCAGGGACCACAGATCCGAGGGCGGGCCGGCACCCCGCCCGGACATCCGCTCGGGGGCGACGAAGTCGATGGAGCCGACGAACTCGCCGCTGACGGTGAGGGATTCCTCGCCCTGGACATGCGCGATGCCGAAGTCGGTGAGGACGACCCGGCCGTGCGGGCCGAGCAGCACGTTGGCGGGCTTCACATCGCGGTGCACGATCCCGACGGCGTGGGCGGCTCGCAGGGCGCCGAGGACGGCCAGGCCGATCCGGGCGGTCTCGGCCGGGGCGACCGGGCCACGCCGGAGCACCTCGTGCAGGGACTCCCCGCGCACCAACTCCATGACGATCCACGGCAGTCCGTCCTCGACCACCACGTCATGGATCGACACGGCGGCGGGATGGTCGACCCGGGCGGCGGCACGGGCCTCCCGGTAGAGCCGGTGAGAGGCCCGCTGATGGGCCTCGTCCTCCGGGTCACCGGGCAACCTCGGCTGCTTCACGGCGACTTCGCGGTCCACCAGCTCGTCGTGCGCCCGCCAGACGGTGCCCATGCCGCCCGACCCGATGCGCTCGGCCAGGCGGTAACGGCCGCCTATCAGTCGGCCCTTCGGGCTGGTGCCGCCCCGGTCGTTGCTCATGCCCCATCAGTACCTTGTGGGGCGGTTGCTTGTCGACGCGGGTCAGAGCACGTCGACGTCGAGGTTCGCGATCGTCGTCCTCGCCACCTCTTGCCCGCGCTTCGTGAAGTCGCCATCGCCGGGGTAGCTGATGGTGAGCTTGTACATGTCGCCCTTGGAGGTCTTGTAGTAGAAGATCTGCATCTCACGGGGGCGGGGGTTCTGGCTGTCGTCGGTGGTGTACTTGATCGTGTTCTTGGCGGCTTGCTTCCCCTGGTACGTGACCTCGTCGTCGGTGTCCGTCTTCGGGTCCTCCGGCATGCTGAGCTCGTACTCGCCGTTCTCCTTGAACTTCTTGTCGTCCTCGTACATCTCGGCGGCCGCCGAGCCCGCGATGGTGTTGCCCGAGTCCTCGGCCTTCCTGTCGAGCCTCAGCCCGATCCAGATGCTGCCGCTGTAGTCGGTGTACGTGACCCAGTGCGCCTCGTCCGTCTTCCGGTCGGGCACTTCCGCCTGGTACTTGTGGGGCACCGCCAGCGTCGCGGCGACGTCCTTCACCTTCTTCGTCGTCCAGCCGTCCGGCAACGGCCCGGCGAACGGGTCCGCGACCACCAGATACGCCGCCACCGCGGCCGCGACGACCGCGGCACCGAGCCCGATCAGCGACTTGCGGCCCAGCCGCACACCGCCCTTCGGAGCCCCCTCGGCGAGCTGCACGACCTGCGTCGCCGCCGGCGCCGGCGGGTTGGCGGCCGTCTCCAGCAGCGCCCGCACCTGGACCGCGTTCGGGCGACGCGCCGGGTCCTTCTGGAGGAGGCCGGTGATGACGTCGGCCAGCGGACCCGAGGCGGAGGCCGGAGCGGCCGGCGTGGCGTTGAGGACCGACTGGAGCGTGGCCGGCGTGTTGCTCCGGCGGAACGGCGAGACGCCCTCGGTGGCCGCGTACAGGACGACACCGAGCGACCACAGGTCCGACGCCGGTCCCGGCCGCTGCCCCAGCACCCGCTCCGGCGCGATGTACTCGGGCGAGCCGACGAAGCCGCCGGTGTCGGTCAGATTGGTCTCGCCCTCGATCTGGGCGATGCCGAAGTCCGTGAGGACGACGCGGTCATGGCGGCCGAGCAGCACGTTGTCCGGCTTGACGTCCCGGTGCAGGATGCCCGCCGCGTGCGCGGCCTCCAGCGCGCCGAGCACTTCGAGGCCGATTCTGGCCGCTTCCCGCGCCCCGAGGGTGCCCTCCTGCAACGCGTCGCCCAGCGAACGGCCCCGCACCAGCTCCATGACGATCCACGGCTGGCCGTCGACGACGGCGACGTCATGCACGTTCACGACGGCGGGATGGTCGAGCCGGGCCGCGGCACGCGCCTCGCGACGCATGCGCTCGAACGCGTTGGCGCGTTCGCGGTCGGGAAGATGATCGGGTACGCGGGGCTCCTTGACGGCGACCTCACGGTCCACCGTCTCGTCCTTGGCGCGCCAGACCGTCCCCATGCCGCCGTGCCCGAGCTTGGCGAGCAGACGGTAACGACCACCGATCAACCGGCCGGTACCCGGCTCCGGTTCGGGCGCGGAGGGTGCCGTCTGGTGCGGTACGACCTGGGTGGGCGCCGCGTACGGGTTGTCCGGGTGCGGCACGGCCGCGGGCGGGTTCGGCGGTTGCAGACCAAAACTCGTTGGCTCGTCGGACCCGTAAGGGGCTCCCCCGTTGCTGCTCATGGGTCCGTTCATATCGCGCCAGCCGCGTCCGAATCCACTCAGAGGGCGTTGCGGTCACAGACCCGTGACTCAGGAGGTCGCTTATCTCCCTTTTATGTGAGCTCGCTATGGAGCCTCGGACTCAGTGAAGGAAGGTTTCGTCACAGAGGGCGCCGCGGAGGGCGTCACGGAAGGCGTCACCGTCGGACTCGAACCGGCCGAGCCACTGACCGACGTGGGCGACGGCGACGGCTCACCCCCGCCGCCCTCCTGATGCATGATCAGCGCCGCCCCCGAGACCCCCGCCCCCGCCATCGCGGCGACCAGCGCCACGGCCGTCAGCACACCCCGCAGGGAACGCCGCTCGGCGACCGGCAGGCGCCCCGTCTCCAGAAAGGCCCGCAGCATCCGCTCGGCCGACTCCGCGTCCAGCCGGCGTGCCGGATCGCGCTCCAGCAGCCCTCGTACGACGGGCAGGATCGGCGCGGCCTGCGCGGGCAGCCGTATCTCCCCCGCGAGGACCGCGTGCAGGATGCCGCTCAACGAGTCGCGCCGGAACGGCGATTCACCGCTCAGCGCCGTGCACAGCAGCGCGCCCACCGACCACAGGTCCGACGCGGGCCCGGTCCCGACCCCCGACATCCGCTCCGGCGCGGTGTACTCGGGGGAGCCGACGAAGGACCCGGTCTCGGTGAGCGTGGTGGCGCCCGCGACCTGCGCGACGCCGAAGTCGGTGAGGACGACCCGGCCGGTGCCGGCCTCCATCAGGACGTTCGCGGGCTTGATGTCCCGGTGCAGGACCCCGGCCGCGTGGGCCGCGCGCAAGGCGCCGAGCAGATCGACGCCGATCCGGGCGGCCTCGGCGGGCACCACCGGCCCGTGCACGGCGATCCGGTCGGCGAGGGAGCCGCCGTCGATCAACTCCATGACGAGGTAAGGCCGTTCGTCCTGCTCGACGATGTCATGGACGACGATGATGTGCGGGTGCCTGAGCTGTGCGACGGCCCGCGCCTCGCGCAGGGTCCGGTCACGCTGCCACCGGGCCTCGGCCTCGGACAGCGTCTCGTCGAGGGAGATCTCCTTGACCGCCACCCGCCGCCCCAGCAGCAGATCGGTCGCCCGCCACACGACGCCCATGCCGCCCCGCCCGATCCTGACCTCCAGGCGATAACGGCCCGCTATGACACGGAAGTTGTCCCCCGGGGTCCCCATGCGCCCCATGATGCCGCGCCGGACGCCCTCCTTCCGCGGCGCTGACCGGCCAAGTACGCTGCCGACCCCTCTCCGTCCTGATCATTTTCAACCATGGCCGGTTTTGAAATGACTGCAAGGCATGGCAATTCGCCAGGCCATAAGCCCCATAAAAGGTAAACAGGGTGGCCGGAATCGCGCTGTCCTGTGAATCACAAAAGCGCGGCCAGTGGCGGAGCCCCCTCCACTGCATCGGCGCTCAGGTGGCGGTCGCCTGCAGAAGATGCCGGGGCTTTCTCACCCTTCCTGAAAGCCCCGCAGGATCGAGTCGAACTGCTTCCTCGTAGTGGCCCAGTCGTCGGCCGGCGAGGCCGCGTAAATGGCGTACTCGGTGCCTTCACCGTTCATGTACCCGACGTCGATCGCACGGTAGGGCCCGGGGAAGTAGTGCGGCGAGTCCTTGGCCAGCGCGTTCCAGGTGTACTCCCAGCGGGCACCCGGCAGGTCGCGGAAGAGCTCCTGCTTGAGGCTCAGCCGCTCGTATTTCTGAAGCCCTGAGATCCGCTCCTCGAGGTTCCTCATGTGCTCGTACGAGCTGCTGAAGTCCGGCGCGGTGTCGACGGCGACCCGCACTAGGTGCTTGCCGTTGTCGGGCGAGTAGTCGACCTGCTGGAGGCCGTCCTGGTCGATGGAGACGGTCCGCTGCCACCCCTTGGGCAGGGAGATGCTGAAGCCCACCGGGTCGTTGCGCCGCTCCCAACCGGCGGGAATCGCCCCCTGACCACCCTCGCCGCTCGGCGTGGCACTCGGAGTCGGCGATGCAGAAGCGGAGTACCCGGTGCTGTCCGTGCCGAACTGCTGCAACGCGACCGCCACACCCCCGCCGACGATCGCCGCGAGGGCGACGACCAGGGCGAACGTACGCAGGCGGTGCCGCTTGCGCGGGGCGGGAGGGGCCGGGGCACCGATCGTGGCCGGCGGATAGGGGGTGGCGGCGGCCGTCTGCGCATGGGTACCGGCCCCCGTCGTGTGCGACGGCTCGTACCGCACATGCCCCGTGGAGACATACGCCTGCGCCGCAGCCGACGACCGCCCCTCCGCCGCCTCGGCAAGCATCAGCTCGGCCTCCGCGGCGCTCGGCCGCTCGGCCGGATCCTTGCGCAGCAGCGCGGCGAGGACAGGACCCAGCGCCCCGGCGTTGACCGGCTCGGCGGGCTGCTCCTCGACGACCGCCTGCATCGTGCCGATCGGCGAGGTGCGGCGGAACGGCGACCGGCCCTCCACCGCCGTGTACAGCGTCGCGCCGAGCGCCCAGAGGTCGGAGGCCGGGCCCGGATCATGACCACGGACCCGCTCGGGGGCGAGGTAGTCGACGGAGCCGACGACCTCTCCGGTGCGGGTGATCGTCGTATCGCCCTCGATCTGCGCGATACCGAAGTCGGTCAGCAGGACGCGGCCGTCCTGGGAGAGGAGGACGTTGCCGGGCTTCACATCGCGGTGCAGCACCCCGGCGGAGTGCGCGGCGCGCAGCGCACGCAGCACCCACAGCCCGATCCTGGCCGCCTCGGCGGGCTCGACACGCCCCTGCGCCTTGACCGCGTCGGCCAGCGAACGCCCCTCGATCAGCTCCATCACGATCCACGGGCGGGCGTCATGATCGAGCACGTCGTGCACGGTGACGACGGCGGAGTGGTTGATCCGGGCGGCCGCGCGGGCCTCGGCGCGGGTGCGGTGGAGCAGCCGCTCCTGGTCGCTCTCGGACACGTACAGGGCAGCGGTCAGCTCTTTGATGGCGACGGCCCGGTGCAGCACTTCGTCATGCGCACGCCACACACGGCCCATACCGCCGCTGCCGATGGTGTCGGCAAGCCGGTAACGACCCGCGAGAAGCAGGCCTTGCATCTGATTCACGTTGCCCCGCAATGTTCTTGACAGGGTCAGATTAGGGACCGGGCCGGGTGCGGGGAACCACGGGGGTGCCAAGGTTTCGCGGTTGTGACAGTTGTCGCTTTCGACTGCCGGAAGCAACCGTCACCCGACGTGACCGGGCACCGCTCAGCCGGTGACCTCGTACGTCGCCGACGCCTGCTCGAACAGCCGCGTCACCTCGTCCCGCTCGGCCTCCGGCCCGCGCACCTGCACCACGTGGTACTTCCCGTCGACGAGCATCGCGAGATTGCGCACGAACAGCTCGCGCCCCGCGTCGTCGGTCCAGGTGAACTGCCCCTCGGCCATGGTCCGCCCACCCACCTGGATCGTCTTCAGCCCGCTGGCGCTGGCCCAGCTGGAGTCGCGGTACGGCTGCAGCTCGCGCTCGTCCTCCCGCTGGTACGCCATGGGGTCCTCGCCGTACTCGTCGGCGCTGTCCCTTCCGGGTACGACGATCAGGTCGAAGTCGCCGTGCGCGTACACGACCTGACCGCGGCCGTTCTTGGGCGTGTGGTCCCAGCCGCTCGCGACGGCGACACGGAACCCGGCGGAGTCCGTACGCAGAGTGAAGCCGTCGGCGACATCCGGGCTGGTGGTCTGGGGCTCCGCGGACTCGGAAGGGCTGGCCTTCGGGGAGTTCTGGTCGGGCCGCGGCTCACTGCTGGCAGGCGCCTCGCTGACCTCGCCGGCCGAACCGGTCCGGTCGGTGTCGCCCGCGCCGCCCGTCGAGTCGGCGGCCTTGGGCATGAACAGCATGGCGTACGCGATCACCGCGGCCATCAGCAGCAGGACCAGCAGAAGCAACGTACGCCCGAGCCGCCGCGGCGAACGCGCCGGCTCCTGCTTGCCCTGCTTGGCCCGCTTGTGCCGTCCGTGCGCACTGGTCGCGGGCAGCCCGGCGCGCCGTCGGCGCACCAGCTCGCCCCGCCGTCGTACGACGGGCAGCCGCGTGGAGTCGAGGGGCGGCGCGGCGACGACGTACGCGCCGGCGTCGGGCTCGGGCGCGGACCGCACCAGCGACCGCAGCCAGCCCCGAACCTCCTCGAAGTCCAGCCGCTCGGTGGGGTCCTGGCGCAGCAGCGACTCCACGACCGGCCGCAGCGGCCCGCACTCCTCGGCGAAGGCGGGCGGCTCGGCGCACACCATCTGCACCAGCTCGGCCGTCGACTCCTCCGGGTAGGGCGCGTGCCCCTGTACGGCCCTGAAGAGCAGCGCCCCGAGCGCCCACAGGTCGGTGGCAGGCCCGATCGGCGCGGCCAACTGCCAGTTCTCGTGCACCGGCCCGGCCTGCTCCGGCGCCCACCGCTCGGTCACCGGTCCGACCACGGCCATCCTGGCCTGCCGCGCCCGCTCGGCGGCGAGCGCGGTGGCGGGGCCGCGGGGGACGGGGGCCGCGGCGGCGAGCTCGTCCCAACGGCTGGGGGCGGGCGCGGGGTTGGGCCCTCCGGGCGGAAGAGCGGCGCTACGTTCATGTCCTGCCGCCGGCAGTGCCGTACCCGCGGCTCCACCACGCGGCACGGCCCCCTGCCAGTCGGCCCGCACACCGTACGGATCGGCTATCTGCCCCTGGGGCGTGCCGCCGGAACGGGGCTGATCGCCACGGCCGGGCTGCACCGCATCACCGAGGGGAGCGGCACCCGGCGGAAGGGAAACGCCGTGGCCGGGGCCGTACCCCGACTGGCCCTCGCCGCCCGGCGGAAGCTCGACGCCGTTGCCCATGGCGTACGGCGCCTGAAGCCCACCGCTGCCCGAGTGGTACGGCGATGTCGGTCCCTTGGCCATCGTCGCGGGGTCGCCCTCGGGCGTCGGCCGGGCTCCGGGCAGGGCCGCGCGGCCGTTCTGCTGTGCTTCCTGGACCCGGGCGGCGGCCCGGGCGCCCGCGCGATACGCGGCGATCGCCCCGGCGCGCGCGGCCCGGACGTCCCCGCCGGTCTCCACGGCCCTGCGCTCGATCGCGGCCGACGACGCACCCGTACCGTTCGCCGCATCCCCGCCGAGCCCCGGCAGCCCACCGGCCTCCCGCGCCTCGATGGCGGCCCGCCGCGCGGCCTCGGGGTCGACGGCACTCGCCTGGGCGGCGGCACCGCCGAGACCGCTCGCTCCACCGCTCACCGGACCGCCGGCGCCATCCGGCCCGCGCCGGTCACCGAACTCCCGGTCGCCCTCCTCGGCCGGCACCGGGTCGTACCCGCACAGTGCCTCCTCCGCCGCCCCGACCGCGAGGCCGGTCAGCATCACACGGCCGTCGTCGCAGACGAGGACCGTGCGGGCGGTGATGTTCCGGTGCACCCAGCCGTGCGCATGCAGCACCCGCAGGGCCATGAGGACGTCGGAGGCGACCTCGGCCGCCCGGTACGGCGTCAGCGGCTTCTCCGCCAGCAGCGCCGCCAGTGGCCGCGCGGCCACCAACTCGCTCACTATCCACAGCGACCCGCCCTCGGCGAACACGTCGAAGACCTGGTCGAGCCGGGGATGGTCGGGTATCGATGCGGCGGCCTGCGCGGCCTCGACGGCCCGCCGGACGGCCGGATCGGTGGGCCGCCGTGTGCTCGTACGCGCCGCGGACCGCCGAACTCCCCGGTCCCTCGGGTCCCTTGCGGTGAAACCGTCGGGCAGCCCCTCCGCGTCGAGCACCTCCGCCTCGACGACCTCGGGCAACGGCACCTGCCGGACGAGGACTTCCTGACCGCTGTAGGTGTCGAAGGCCCGGGTCTCGGTCAGTTCGTACTCGTCGGAGGGCGGCAGTGGCAGGCGGTAGCGGTCGGCGAGTACCCGTCCCGCATAGTCGTCCACGTTGCCTCCCCCGGCACTCCGGATCGGTCAATTCCGTTCGCCCTGCGTGCCGTTCCGCCCATAGTTGGATGCGTACGGTCCGCAAGCCTTCACGATACGTGCCGGAGGCAACCCGCAAAGAGGGGATGCCAGATCTCACGCCTCAAACGCGGGTCGGGTCACTTCACGATTTCGGTTCGAATGTCTGCGCGAGGGTCTGCCAGGTGTCCTTGCGCAGCTCACTGCCCCAATTGGCCGCTTTCGCGGTGTACATCAGGGCATATCCGAGATGGTCGTCGACGACGAACCCCCGGTCGATCGTCCGGTACTTCGTCCCTCCCTCGACATAGGTGAACTCCCAGTCGGCCGCCGGCCAGCCCCGGTAGTTCACCTTCGCTATTCGGACCCGGTCGTACTGGGAACGCGTCATGTACTGCTCCTGGCTCTTCCAGTCCGCCACCGGGTCACCCTTCGGCGTGGACGTCCAGGCCACCAACAGCTTCTGCCCGTCAGGGCCGGTGAAACGATCCCCCGCCGAACTCGACGTCTGGAACTTCCACCCCTTGGGCAGCCCGATCGAGTACCCCTGACCACCCTTGTACGTCGTCTCCGCCGTGCTGTCGCCCTTCGCGGAACCGCCGCCCTCGCTACCGCCGGTCGCGGTCGGGCTGTTGCTCGGCGTCGTCTCGGCCGCCGCGCCGGACCCCGCGGACTCGGTCGCCTTGCCGTCCGTCTGGGCGCCGCCGCTCTCGTCCTCCTTGGTGGAGGCACTCGCGCTCGCACTGGCGGAAGCCTTGGCACCGCCGCCCGACGAACTCGTGGAGGAGTCGCCGTCACCGCTCAACGCTATGGCCAGCACGACCGCGACCACAGCGAGCACCACGACCACCGCGATGATCACCAGGGTCCGCTTCGGCACCACATCGGTGAGCGGCGCCCTCGGCACGGGCCGCGGCGGCAGATCCGCCGGCGGCGTCATCACGGGCCACCCCGAACTCCGCCCCCCACCAGCCGCGTTGCCCCCGGATCCCGATCCCGCACCAGCACCGGACCCAACGGCACCGGCACCGGTGACACCCACACTGCCGGACCCCGAGACAGCCGTCCCGGACGAAGAAGCCGGCTGCGCCTGCGCACCCGTCCCCGCAGCGCCCGGCCCCGAAGCCGCCGCACCACCAGGCGAACCCGAGGCGCCGGACGAACCCGAGGTACCGGACGAGCCCGAAGTGTCCGTCCCGCTCCCGGACTTGGCCCGAGCCGCAGCCGCCGTACCGGCCGCCCCCGCGGCCACGGCCGCCTTCCGCACGGAACGGAACGCCCCGCGCAACCGCTCCCCGCCCTCACCCCGGTCGGGCTGCGGAGGCAACGGCACGACCTTCGTCGCGTCCGGCGCCGGATCCGGCTCTTCCTTGGGCTCGGGCGCGTGGATCACCGCGTTGAGCATCACGCGCGCACCGGCGTCGTCGAGCCGCTTCTCGGGATCCTTGGTGAGGAGACCGTAGATGACGTCCTTCAGCGGACCCGCGTTCTTCGGCTCCTCCAGCGGCTCGGTCATCACCGCGGTCAGAGTGGCGATCGCCGAGCCCTTGTCGTACGGCGGCACCCCCTCGACCGACGCGTACAGCAGCCCGCCCAGCGACCACAGGTCAGCGGCCGGACCCGGCTTGTGCCCGCGGGCGCGCTCCGGGGAGATGTAGGAGGGGGCGCCGACCAGCATGCCGGTCGAGGTGATGGACGGGTCGCCCTCCACCTGGGCGATGCCGAAGTCGGTGAGCACGACCCGGCCGTCCTCGGAGATCAGCACGTTGGACGGCTTCACGTCCCGGTGCAGGATGCCCTCACGGTGCGCCGAACGCAGCACGTCGAGCACCGCGAGCCCGACTTCCGCCGCACGCTTCGGCTCCAGCAGGCCGTCCTCCCGGATGGCCTCGGCGAGCGACTTGCCCTCGACGAGCTCCATCACGATCCACGGCCGGTCGTCCTCCTCGACCACGTCGAAGACGGTCACCGCGCTGTTGTTCCGGATCCGCGCGATCGCCTTGGCCTCACGCAACGTCCGCGTGATCAGCCGCCGCTTCTCCTCCTCGTCGATATTGGAGGGGAACCTCAGCTCCTTCACCGCGACGATCCGACCCAGGGTCTCGTCCTCGGCACGCCACACCGTGCCCATGCCGCCGCGGCCGAGCACTGCTCCCAACCGGTACCGCCCGGCGAGGAGACGTTCGCTCTTGCCCTGACGGGATGCCCCCGCCCGCTCCGCCTCCGACATGCGTCCCCTCATACAACCCGCCCTGACAGAGCCTCCATTGTCCCTCACCCGACAAGTGCCCGACGCCCAGGGTGCCCCTGCGGACCAGCCGCCCGCCATGAGGACCGAACACCCGCACCCCCATGAACACGGCGCGCCACGGACCCTCACACCAGGGTGACGACCACACGCCCCGCACCACGAAGCCCGCACCACGAAGCCCGCCCCACCCGAAGACCGCCGGAAGGCCGGATTCAGCCACCCTGCATGATGGGCCGCACACAAGGAACCGCCGCAGGACCGATCGCCGCACGAGAAACCACCGCACGAGAAACCACTGCACAAGGAACCACCACACGGCGGGCCGCCGAACGAGGCCCCCGCATGATGACCTCGGCACAAGGAACCACCGCATGAGGAGCCCTGCACAAGGAGACCTGCACAAGGAGCCCTGCACAAGGAGCCCACTGAGGGGACGCCCCACAAGAAGGGCCCCGCCACACAAGAAGCCCCGCCAGATGAGCCACCCATGACGATCCGCGACAAGGGAGGGACCACAATGCCGCCGTTCCGGACACTACTGGCCGTACCTGTGTCCCTCGCGCTCCTCGCCCTGGCCCCGGCCGCCTCCTCCGCACCCACCACACCCCCGACGGACGCGATCCTCCCGCTGCTGGTCAGCGCGGACGGAGCCCCCGCCGCCGCCCTGCTGGCCCGCGAGGAGACCGGCACCCGCTACGCCGAGGCAGGACAGGGCATCGCCCGCGCCGACCACTTCCGCGCCGGCAGCATCACGAAGACCTTCCTCGCGACGGTCGTCCTCCAACTGGCCGAAGAACACCGGCTGTCTCTGTCCGACACCGTGGAGCGGCATCTGCCCGGCCTGGTCCGCGGAGCCGGCAACGACGGCCGCACGGTCACCCTGCGCGCCCTGCTCACCCACACCAGCGGCCTGAACGACTTCACCACGGACACCCAGGGCCTGGTCCCCCTCTCCCCTCTTCAAGCCATACGGATCGCACTCACCCACCCTCCGGCCGACCCGGGCCGCTACTCCTATTCGAACACCAACTACGTCCTGCTCGGCATGGTCATCGCACAGGTCACCGGCCACTCCTACGCAACCGAGGCCGAGCGCCGCATCATCGCCCCGCTGGGTCTGGCGAACACCTCCTTCCCTGGATCCCGCACCTCGCTCCCCACCCCGCACGGCCGCGCCTACGACGCCGACGGATCGGATGTCACCGATCTGGATCCGCGGGTCGCCGGGGCCGCCGGTGAGTTGGTGACCACGCTCGCCGACCTGGACCGCTTCTACGCGGCGCTGCTCGGCGGTGAACTGCTGCCCCCGCGCCGGCTGCGCGAGATGCGCGACTCCCGCGCCGCACACGGCCTGTACGGCATGGGGCTGTTCCCGCTGAAGCTGCCGTGCGGCACGACGGTGTGGGGGCACAACGGCCGGATCTCCGGCAGTTATGTGCGCACCGCGGCCACCGTCGACGGCCGTCGCGTCCTCACCTTCCGCGTGAACACGACCGCGATCGCAGATCCCGACCTCGAACCGGCCCTGCTCGCCGCCGAGTTCTGCCCCCGCACCTCGTAGAACGAGCGGGTTCCGAACGAAGATCCCGGCTCGCGACACTCGTTCGAGTGACGTCGAACCGGGATCCGATGCCGTGCGGGAGCCCTACAGCGGCGCGATGTCCGGCGCCCCCAACCGAGCCGCGTCGGCCGTCAGGTCGTCGGGCTGCCGCTGCGACTCCCGCTCCGCCTCGACCCGCTTCTCGTAGTGCTGGATCTCCCGCTCGATGTGGTCCTTGTCCCAGCCCAGCACCGGCGCCATCAACTCGGCGGCCTCCCGCGCGCTCCGCGTCCCCCGGTCGAAGGTCTCGATGGAGATCCGCGTCCGCCGGGTCAGCACGTCGTCCAGATGCCGCGCCCCCTCGTGCGAGGCGGCGTACACGACCTCGGCGCGCAGATAGTCCTCGGCCGCCGGCAGCGGCTCCCCGAGTGAGGCGTCCGCCGCGATGAGATCCAGGACCTCCTCCGCCAGCGAACCGAATCGGTTCAGCAGATGCTCCACCCGCACCACGTGCAGCCCTGTCCGGGCGGCGATCCGCGCTCGCGCGTTCCACAGCGCCCGGTATCCCTCGGCGCCCAGCAGCGGCACGTCCTCGGTGACGCACTCGGCGACCCGCAGATCGAGCGCGTGCACGGCTTCGTCCACGGCGTCCTTGGCCATGACCCGGTACGTCGTGTACTTGCCGCCCGCCACGACCACGAGCCCCGGCACGGGATGCGCCACGGTGTGCTCGCGGGACAGCTTGCTGGTGGCGTCCGACTCCCCGGCCAGCAAGGGCCGCAGACCGGCGTACACGCCCTCGACGTCGTCGCGCGTGAGCGGCACGGCGAGCACCGAGTTCACATGTTCCAGCAGGTAGTCGATGTCCGCGCTGGACGCGGCGGGATGCGCCTTGTCGAGGTCCCAGTCGGTGTCGGTCGTGCCGATGATCCAGTGCCGGCCCCACGGGATGACGAACAGCACGGACTTCTCGGTGCGCAGGATCAGCCCGGTCGTCGCGTGGATGCGGTCCTTGGGTACGACGAGGTGGATGCCCTTGGAGGCCCGTACGTGGAACTGGCCCCGCTCGCCCACCATGGCCTGTGTGTCGTCGGTCCACACGCCCGTGGCGTTGACGATCTGCTTGGCGCGGACCTCGTACTCCCCGCCCGCCTCGACGTCCTGCACCCGGGCGCCGACGACGCGTTCGCCCTCGCGGAGGAAGCCGGTCACCCGGGCGCGGTTGGCGACCTGCGCGCCGTACGCCGCCGCTGTGCGCACCAGGGTGGCCACGAAGCGGGCGTCGTCCATCTGGGCGTCGTAGTACTGGAGGGCGCCGACCAGGGCGTCCTTCTTCAAGGCGGGTGCGATGCGCAGTGCGTGACGGCGGCTCAGGTGCCGGTGCATCGGCAGGCCTCGCCCATGCCCGCGGGCCATCGACATGGTGTCGTAGAGCGCGACGCCGGAGCCTGCGTACAGCCGCTCCCAGCCCTTGTGCTGGAGCGGGTACAGGAACGGCACCGGCTTCACGAGATGCGGCGCGAGCCGTTCCAACAACAATCCGCGCTCCTTCAACGCCTCCCGGACGAGGGCGAAGTCGAGCATCTCCAGGTAGCGCAGGCCTCCGTGGATGAGCTTGCTCGACCGGCTCGAGGTGCCCGACGCCCAGTCACGTGCCTCGACCAGGCCGACGGACAGCCCGCGCGTCACCGCGTCGAGAGCGGTCCCGGCACCGACCACGCCGGCGCCCACCACCAGTAGGTCCAGCTCGCGCTCGGCCATGGATGCCAGTGCCTCGGCTCGCTGTGCCGGCCCCAGTGTCGCTGTCCTCACCGCTGCCTCCCGCTGTCGGTCACGCCGGTCTCACCCGTGAGGAGTGACCCGGTCCGTATCCCTCATGCCCAAATTCTGACCGCCTTGCCCGACTTCAGCCACCAGTCGCCCCCAGCCTGTGGACAACTTCCACAAGTCGTAGGCCAAAGCTTGAGGAACCCCGCGGGAAGACACAAGGAATCAATCTCGTATTTCGGTCAGATTTACTCTTAGTCTGACATTGCGCTCGCTCGTCCAGTCCACACGGCTTGCGCACCTGTCCCGCTTCGGCTACTGGGAAGGACGGTCCAACGCCATGCCCGCAGATCTCGCCGTCATCGGACTCGGCCCCTACGGACTGCCCCTGGCCCAGGCCGCCGTCGCCGCCGGCATCCCCACGCTCGGTTACCGCACCGGCCCCGAGGCCGGCTCCCTCAGCCCCGCCGAACTGCGCCGGATGCTCTCGGGGGGCTTCCGGCCGACCACCTCCCCCGCCGAACTCGGCCGGGTGCGCACCGCGGTCATCTGCGCGCCCACCCCGCGCGGGGCGGACGGCGGGCTCGACCTCACCCAGGTGGAGTCCGCGGCCCGCACCCTGGCCGCCCACCTGCGCCCGCACACCACGGTCATCCTGGAGTCCCCGGTCCCCCCGGGCACCACCGAGGACCTCCTGCGCCCCCTCCTCGAAGCGGGCTCCGGCCTCCGCGCGGGCCGCGACTTCCACCTCGCCTACTCCCCGAGCCGCGTCGACCCCGGCAACCGCGACTTCACCCCCGCCAACACCCCCAAGGTGATCGGCGGCCTGACCCCCGCCTGCACCGAGTCGGCGGCCGCCTTCTACTCACGCCTCACCGACAAGGTGGTACGCGCGCGTGGCCCGCGGGAGGCGGAGACGGTCCAGCTCCTGGAGACCAACTACCGCCACGTCAACATCGCCCTCGTCAACGAGATGGCCGTCCTCTGCCACGACCTGGGCGTCGACCTGTGGGACGTCGTCCGGTGCGCGGAGACCAAGCCCTTCGGCTTCCAGTCCTTCCGCCCCGGTCCCGGCGTCGGCGGCCACACGGTCCCCCAGGACCTGACCGGCGCCCCCACCGGCCGCACCCTGCGCATGGTCGAACTGGCCCAACAGGTCAACAGCCAGATGCCGCGCTATGTCGTCCAGCGCGCCGCCGCCCTCCTCAACGAGCACGGCAAGTCGGCGCGCGGCGCCCGCGTCCTGCTCCTCGGCGTGACGTACAAGCCGGACCTCGCCGACCAACAGGCCACGCCCGCACGGGAGATCGCGATCCGCCTGATGGAGCTGGGCGCCTCCGTGAGCTACCACGACCCCCACGTCCCCTCCTGGAACGTCCTCGACCGCCCGGTCCCCCGCGCGGACTCCCTCTACGAGGCCGCCGCCGACGCGGACCTGACAATCCTGCTGCAGCAGCACCGGACGTACGACCTCCAGGGCCTGTCGGTGAAGGCACAGCTGCTGCTGGACACACGGGGGGCCACGCCGACAGGGGCGGCACATCGGATCTGAGGGCGAAATTGCCTGGTGGCGAGGGTCGGTGTGCCTGCTACTCTTCGGCGACTCGCCTGACAGTCGAGCCTCGTCGCACACTCGTGCGCACACCCCACGCCGCTCGTTCGACAGTCCCATGGGGGGATCTCTGTCATGACCCAGCCAACCCCGCCGCCGCAGCCCACCGACGGCAACCCGTTCGCCCAGCAGCCGGCCCCGGTGCCACCCGCCGCCCCGGCCCGCGACAACATCGCTCTCGGTGTGGTCACCGCCGTCGTCGTGGCCTTGGTCACCGCGGGCGTCTACGGCTTCATCCTCAAGGCCACCGAGCGCGAGATCGGCTACGCCGCGATCGGCGTCGGCCTCGCCATCGGCTTCGCCGCGGGCAAGGTCGGCGGCGCGAACCCGGTACTGCCGATCGTGAGCGGCGCGCTGTCGCTCGTCGCGGTCTGTCTTGGTCAGCTGTTCGGGGTCGCGTTGATCATGGACGCCACAGAGGCCAGTGTCACCCTCACCGGCGTGCTCACCGAGTACTCCGACCTGGTCGTCACGATCTGGAAGGAGTCGTTCGACGCGATGAGCTTCCTGTTCCTCGCCATCGGCGCCTTCGCCGCGTTCTCGGGCGCCAAGAAGGCCGTGGCCTGAGCGTGGTGCCCGTACCCGTGGTTCTCCTGCTGGTCGGTCTCGCGGCCACCGGATGGGGCGGCCGCTTGGCGTTCAACGTGCGCGGGGCGGCCGATGTCTGGGCGGAGGGCGCCAGGATCAGCACCGAGCTGAGAGCCGCCGCCACGGGCGACTTCAGCCCGCTCGACACGGTGTGGACGGCCCGCCGATTCCGCATACAAGGCGCCCGTATCTTCGCCGGCGGCCTCGTCCTGCTGATGGCCGCCTTCCTGGAAGCCTGGCTCTGAAGCCGCGACGGCACATCGAAGGGCCCGCCCACCTCCCCGGTGGACGGGCCCTTCGATGTCGTACGACCTACCGCTTGTGCTGCGAGTCCGCGACCGTCACCTCGACGCGCTGGAACTCCTTCAGCTCGCTGTAGCCGGTGGTGGCCATGGCCCGCTTCAGGGCGCCGAAGAGGTTCATCGAGCCGTCGGGGGTGTGGGACGGGCCGGTCAGGACCTCCTCGACCGTGCCGACCGTGCCGAGGTCGACCTTCTTGCCGCGGGGAAGCTCCTCGTTGACGGCCTCCATGCCCCAGTGGTGGCCCCTGCCGGGCGCGTCCGTGGCGCGGGCGAGCGGGGAGCCCATCATGACGGCGTCCGCGCCACAGGCGATGGCCTTGGGAATGTCGCCGGACCAGCCCACGCCGCCGTCGGCGATGACGTGCACGTACCGGCCGCCGGACTCGTCCATGTAGTCACGGCGAGCCGCGGCCACGTCCGCGACCGCGGTCGCCATCGGGACCTGGATGCCCAGCACATTGCGCGTGGTGTGCGCCGCGCCGCCGCCGAAGCCGACCAGGACGCCCGCGGCGCCGGTGCGCATCAGGTGCAGGGCGGCGGTGTAGGTGGCGCAGCCGCCCACGATCACCGGGACGTCGAGCTCGTAGATGAACTGCTTCAGGTTCAGCGGCTCGTGCGAACCCGACACATGCTCGGCCGACACCGTCGTACCGCGAATGACGAAGATGTCCACGCCCGCGTCGACGACGGCCTTGGAGAACTGCGCCGTGCGCTGCGGGGAGAGCGCGGCCGCGGTGACCACGCCCGAGTCGCGCACCTCCTTGATGCGCGCGCCGATCAGCTCCTCCTTGATGGGGGCGGAGTAGATCTCCTGGAGGCGCCGGGTCGCCGTCTCCGAGTCCACGCCGACGATCTCGTCGAGCAGCGGCTGCGGGTCCTCGTACCGCGTCCACAGGCCCTCGAGGTTCAGCACGCCGAGGCCGCCGAGCTCGCCGATGCGGATCGCGGTGGCCGGGGAGACGACCGAGTCCATGGGGGCGGCCAGGAACGGCAGCTCGAAGCGGTAGGCGTCGATCTGCCAGGCGATCGAGACCTCCTTCGGGTCGCGCGTACGACGGCTCGGGACGACGGCGATGTCGTCGAAGGCGTACGCCCGGCGGCCGCGCTTGCCGCGCCCGATCTCGATCTCAGTCACGTGTGTGGCCTTTCCCTGATGCGTTGCAGCGCCTTCCAGTATCCCCGACGACCACGCCGAGGGCGGCCCCGGAGGTCCCGGGGCCGCCCTCGGGAAGCCTGGCGACTGCTGGCCGACTACTTGCGGCTGTAGTTCGGTGCCTCGACCGTCATCTGGATGTCGTGCGGGTGCGACTCCTTCAGACCCGCCGACGTGATCCGTACGAAACGGCCGTTGGCCTGCAGATCCGGCACCGTGCGGCCACCGACGTAGAACATCGACTGGCGCAGTCCGCCGACCAGCTGGTGGACGACCGAGTGCAGCGGGCCGCGGTAGGGCACCTGGCCCTCGATGCCCTCGGGGACCAGCTGCTCGTCGGAGGCGACGCCCTCCTGGAAGTAGCGGTCCTTGGAGAACGACTTGCGCTCGCCGCGCGTCTGCATGGCGCCGAGCGAACCCATGCCGCGGTACGACTTGAACTGCTTGCCGTTGATGAACAGCAGCTCGCCCGGGGACTCCTCGCAGCCCGCGAGCAGCGAGCCCAGCATCACGGTGTCGGCGCCCGCGACCAGGGCCTTGGCGATGTCGCCGGAGTACTGGAGGCCACCGTCGCCGATGACCGGGATACCGGCCTCCTTGGCGGCCAGCGCGGCCTCGTAGATCGCGGTGACCTGCGGGACGCCGATGCCGGCGACGACACGGGTCGTACAGATGGAGCCGGGACCGACGCCGACCTTGATGCCGTCCACGCCGGCGTCGATGAGCGCCTGGGCGCCGTCACGGGTGGCGATGTTGCCGCCGATGACGTCGACGCCCGCGGAGTTCGACTTGATCTTGGCGACCATGTCGCCGACGAGCCGGGAGTGGCCGTGCGCGGTGTCGACGACGATGAAGTCGACGCCCCGCTCGATCAGGGCCTGGGCGCGCTCGAAGGAGTCACCGGCGACACCGACCGCGGCACCGACGAGCAGCCGGCCCTCGGCGTCCTTCGCGGCGTTCGGGTACTTCTCCGCCTTGACGAAGTCCTTGACGGTGATGAGGCCCTTGAGGACGCCCGCGTCGTCGACCAGCGGAAGCTTCTCGATCTTGTGCTTGCGCAGCAGCTCCATGGCCTCGACGCCGGAGATGCCGACCTTGCCGGTGACCAGCGGCATCGGCGTCATGACCTCGCGGACCCGACGGGAGCGGTCGCTCTCGAAGGCCATGTCGCGGTTGGTGACGATGCCGAGGAGCTTCTTGTTGGGGTCGGTGACCGGGACGCCGCTGATGCGGAACTTGGCGCACAGCGCGTCGGCCTCGGCGAGCGTGGCGTCCGGGTGCACGGTGATCGGGTCGGCCACCATGCCGGACTCGGAGCGCTTCACCAGGTCGACCTGGTTGGCCTGGTCCTCGATGGAGAGATTGCGGTGCAGAACACCGACGCCGCCCTGACGGGCCATCGCGATCGCCATGCGCGACTCGGTGACCTTGTCCATGGCGGCGGACAGCAGCGGGATGTTCACCCGCACGTTCCTGGAGACGTACGAGGCGGTGTCGATCTCGTCGGGCGCCATGTCCGACGAGCCCGGCAGCAGCAGCACGTCGTCGTAGGTCAGCCCGAGTGTCGCGAATTTGTCAGGCACTCCGTCGACGTTTGCAGTCATGACACCTTCCCCAATGGCCTTGATCGGTGCGGATGTCCATGCTAACGGGAAGGAAGGGTCCCGAATTCCACGGTTCCGTCCGGCTACCGGCTTCGTATGTTCGTACGGAACTGAGGTAGGGCCTGTTCACCGAAGGAACAAACACAAGGGGCAACCGCAGGGAACAACCTCGGGGGACTACTGCTCGGCAAGGGCTCGCAGCCGGCTCAACGCCCGGTGCTGAGCCACCCGCACCGCTCCGGGTGACATTCCCAACATCTGCCCCGTCTCCTCCGCCGTCAGCCCCACGGCGATCCGCAGCAGCAACAGCTCGCGCTGGTTCTCGGGGAGATTGGCCAGCAGCTTCTTGGCCCATTCGGCGTCACTGCTGAGCAGCGCCCGCTCCTCAGGGCCGAGGGAGTCGTCCGGCCGCTCGGGCATCTCGTCGGACGGCACCGCCGTCGAGCCGGGGCCACGCATCGCCGCGCGCTGCAGGTCGGCGACCTTGTGAGCGGCGATGGCGAAGACGAAGGCCTCGAAGGGCCGACCGGTGTCCCGGTAGCGCGGCAGGGCGAGGAGAACCGCGACACAGACCTCCTGCGCCAGGTCCTCCACGAAGTGACGTGCGTCGCCGGGCAGCCGTGACAGACGGGTGCGGCAGTAGCGCAGCGCCAGTGGGTGGACATGGGCGAGCAGGTCGTGTGTCGCCTGCTCATCCCCGTCGACGGCGCGGTGAACGAGCCCACCGATCACCGTCGTCTCGTCCTCGCGCATCGGTCCATGGTGCCTTGCGGCCGTTTCATCCGCGGCACCACGTCCGATGTTGTGCACCGAAGCGTTATGAGCAGGTGCGCCGGAACTCATACCCTGCGCCCTCCCCTTCCGCTCGACCGACTCGTCCCCGAGAGACTCCACACCTCAAGGATGCGGCATCGGCGCCGAAACAAGCAGCGGACACCGTCAGGGCCACTTGACCGACGCCGGCTTCCGCGCCCCGAAGGGGCGCGGGGCTGCATCAACATGCGGCTACCGCCGCGGGCGCGACCAGCCACGAACGGCCCGCAGCCAATACGACTACCTAGCGAACCAGACCCCACCGGAACCCGAGCGCGACCGCATGCGCCCGGTCAGAAGCACCAAGCTTCTTGAACAGCCGACGCGCGTGCGTCTTCACGGTGTCCTCGGACAGGAACAGTTCACGCCCGATCTCCGCGTTGGACCGACCGTGGCTCATCCCTTCGAGCACCTGGATCTCACGCGCGGTGAGCGTCGGCGCCGCCCCCATCTCGGCGGACCGCAGCCGACGGGGAGCGAGCCGCCACGTCGGGTCGGCGAGGGCCTGCGTCACCGTCGCCCGCAGCTCCGCGCGCGACGCGTCCTTGTGCAGATAGCCCCGCGCGCCCGCGGCGACCGCGAGCGCGACCCCGTCCAGGTCCTCCGCGACGGTGAGCATGATGATGCGGGCACCCGGGTCGGCGGACAGCAGCCGACGGACGGTCTCGACGCCGCCCAGACCGGGCATGCGTACGTCCATCAGAATCAGGTCCGAACGGTCGGCGCCCCAGCGGCGGAGGACTTCCTCGCCGTTGGCCGCGGTCGTCACGCGCTCTACGCCGGGCACGGTCGCGACCGCGCGGCGGAGCGCCTCTCGGGCAAGCGGGGAGTCGTCGCAGACGAGGACGGATGTCATGGCCGTCCTCCGCAGCTGATGCACGTCACCTTGAGCCTCCAGGCTGGTACGAAATCGTCACCTGTGCGGTCGACCGTCTCGGACGCTTGCCCGAGCGCTTTGTGTTTCAACCGCCTCCGCACTCTCAACGACGGTCACTCGAAAGAGTTACGGGGCCGTGTGCCATCTTCGGCACTCTACGTGAGGGTGCGGACACGGTGCAGACATGCACGACGGACCCACAACGTTTCATCACAACCAGTGCCCCATTTAGCTCCATTTCTTCCCATTTACTGGTGTCTGAGACTAGATTCGCAATGAGTCATATTTTCATCTCCTTAGATCGCAGATGTACGGTCGAAGACACCGTATCCGCCACAGAACGGCTGCAAGGGGTCACGCAATGGCAGATTTCTCCCGCCTTCCCGGACCGAACGCGGACCTGTGGGACTGGCAGCTCCTGGCTGCATGTCGCGGGGTGGACAGCTCGCTCTTCTTTCATCCGGAGGGCGAGCGAGGAGCGGCCCGGAGCGCTCGTGAGAACTCGGCCAAGGAGGTCTGCATGAGGTGCCCGGTCCGCGCCCAGTGCGCGGCGCACGCGTTGGCGGTGAGAGAGCCGTACGGCGTCTGGGGCGGGCTGACCGAGGACGAGCGCGAGGAGCTCATGGGGCGGGCGCGGAACCGGCTGGTGACGGCGTCGTCGGTCGGTGGGGACGCCGTCTCGAACAACTGAAGGAACGTTTCTTCCGGAAGGGCACGCGTACGCGTGCCCTTCCTTACTTCCGGCCCGCCGCGTGTGCGAGCTGGTCCAGGGTCGCCGCCACCGCGGGCACCTGGGCCAGATCGGGCAGGGTCAGCGCGACGATCTCCCGCCGCACGGCCGGTTCCAGCGTGACGGTGCGCGCGCCTCGCGGCCGTACGGACTCGATGGCCAGCTGCGGCAGCACGGCCACGCCGAGGCCGGCGCCCACCAGCCCCACCACCGCCGGATAGTCGTCGGTCGCGAAATCGATGCGGGGCGTGAACCCGGCGCCCTCGCACACCTCGACCAACTGCCCCCGGCAGCGCGGACATCCGGCGATCCAGGGCTCCCGTGCCAGCTCCCCGATGGCCACGGACCCGGCGGACGCGAGCCGATGCCGCTCCGGTACGAGGGCGACGAGACGGTCCCGCAGCAGTGGTCGTACGACGAGGTCGTCCCACTCGCCTTCCTGGGCGGCCCCCTCGTACCGGAAGGCGAGGGCGACATCGCAGTCGCCTTCTCTCAGCATCGCGACGGACTGCGGGGGTTCGGCCTCCTCCAGGGAGACACGCGTGCCCGGGTGCGCGGCACGCAGCGCCGCGAGCGCGGTCGGTACGAGGGTGGAGCTGCCGCTGGGAAAGGAGACGAGCCGCACGCGCCCGGCCCGCAGTCCGGCGATGGCGGCGACCTCCTCCTCCGCCGCCGTCAGTCCGGCGAGGATCCCGGCGGCGTGCCGCACGAGCGCGTCCCCCGCCTGGGTCAGCCGCATCTCGCGGCCGCTGCGGATGAGCAGCGGGGTGCCGACGGACGCCTCCAGGGCCTTCATCTGCTGGCTCACGGCGGGCTGGGTGCAGCCCAGTTCGCGCCCGGCGGCGGAGAAGGAGCCGGTGGCGGCGACGGCGCGCAGGACACGTAGATGACGGGCCTCGATCACCCTTCGAGGATAAGCCGGGCTTTGATACGACGGCGAATAGTGCGTGGCACCTTTGGGTGCTGGTGTCCTACCGTGCCGCTATGAAGCTTCTGTCGGTGAATCTGGGCCGCGAGAAGGCCGTTTCGTACACGGACAACCCGGAGGGCGTCACCGGTATCGACAAGCGGCCGGTCGAGGGGCCGGTGCGGGTGGCCGCGCCCGGCCCCAAGGGCATCGGCGGGAGTGGGCTCGCCGGGGACGCGGTGTGCAAGCGGCAGCACCACGGCGGCGACGACCAGGCGGTGTACGCGATGGCGCGCGAGGACCTGGACGACTGGGAGCGCGAGCTGGGCCGTTCCCTGGCCAACGGCGCCTTCGGCGAGAACCTCACGACACAGGGCATCGACGTCTCCGGCGCGCTGATCGGCGAACGCTGGCGCATCGGGCCCGAGGTGGTGCTGGAGGTCACCAGCGCGCGCATCCCGTGCGGCACCTTCCAGGGCCATATGGAGGAGAAGCGGTGGGTGAAGCGGTTCACGCGGAAGGGCGCACCCGGGGCCTACCTGCGGGTGATCCGGCCCGGTGAGATCCGTACAGGGGACCCGGTCGAGATCTTGCACCGGCCGGACCACGAGGTGACGGTCGCCCTGGCGTTCCGGGCGATGACCACCGAACGGCCCCTCCAGCCCCGGCTGTTGGCGGCGGGCGAGGCACTCCATCCGGAGGTGCGGAAGTGGGCGCTCGAGTATGTGGAGAAGTACGGCGCCTGACGACGCCCTCGGCAAGCGGACGCTGTCGGTCCTGGTCATTAACCTTGCGTCATGACAACGGCATTGATTACGGGATCGACCGCGGGCATCGGTGCCGCGTTCGCACGGCGCCTCGCCGCCGACGGCCACAACCTCGTCCTGGTGGCCCGCGACACCAAGCGGCTGCGCGAACAGGCCACCGAACTCCACGACCGCCACGGAATCGAGGCGGAGGTCCTCACGGCGGACCTCGCGGAGGACTCCGGCATCGAGACGGTGGCCGCCCGCCTCGCCGACCGTAAGAACCCGGTCGACCTGCTGGTCAACAACGCCGGCTTCGGCAACAAGGGCCGCTACCTCGACGTCTCCATGGCCGACGAGCTGAAGATGCTCAAGGTCCACTGCGAGGCGGTGCTCCGACTGACGTCGGCGGCGACGGAGGGGATGCGCGAGCGGGGCCGCGGCGGCGTGGTCAACGTCGCCTCGGTGGCGGCCTTCGTCCCCCGCGGCACCTACGGCGCGTCCAAGGCGTGGGTCGTGCAGTTCACCCAGGGGGCGGCCAAGGACCTGGCGGGGAGCGGGGTACGGCTGATGGCCCTCTGCCCCGGCTTCGTACGCACCGAGTTCCATGAGCGGGCGGGCATGGGCACGGACAACATTCCCGGCTGGATGTGGCTCGATGCCGACAAGCTCGTGGCGGCCGCGCTGAACGACCTTGCGCGGGGGAAGACGCTGTCGATTCCGGATCCTCGGTACAAGGCGTTGATGGGGGTGGTGAAGGTGGTGCCCCGGGGGTTGCTCGGGGGGATCACTTCCAGGACGGGGCGGAAGTACGGGCCTCAGTAGGCGCCTGCCGGAACGCCCCGACCACCAGTGGCACGGCTCTTGGTTCCAGCCGAAGCAGCGCGGGCAGTGCCCGCGTCCACCGGCCGACATGCAGGGACCGTACGACGGCCATGTGCGCGCGAGCCGGATCCGCCTCGCGGCCGATCGCGGCATGGGCTTGTGCCGCCTCGTCCTGCGATGCGGTGATGGCCAGAGCACAGGCCTCGGCCCGGGCGTACGCACCGTGCCGGGCAAGGAGTTTCGCCAAGCCGGCCCAGGCACGCTCCCGGGTGTGGAGATCGCCCAGGATCCGGCGGACGATCTCCATGGCCTGCTCGTGGCGGCCCACCGAGGCGACGATACGGGCGAGCGCCGCGCCGTCGGCCGGGTCCAGGTCCACTCCGTTCGCGTGCTGTGCGAGTGCCTCGTCCGCCAGCGCCGTGGCCTCGTCGTGGCGCCTGAGAGCCACCAGTGCGCTGACGAGGGGCTCCCGTGTCCTCGGTGCGGCGCTGTGATGGCCGCCTTCCAGGGCTGATGCCTCGGCGAGGCAGGTTGCGGCGAACGCCTCGGCGCCCGCCGAAGCGGCCGTCTCCGCGAGTGACCGCAGTATCTCGACGCGGTCCGCGGGCGCCACGGTGTCCGCCGTCTCCCGAGCCCGGTCGAACTCTCCGGCCGCCGCCTGCGCCTGGACGAGCACCCGGTACTGAGCGGACGAGCGGCGGCCCTGTCTCTCGACCAGTTCCTCGGCCTCGTCGACGGCTCCCGCGCTCGCCAGCGCCTCGACCACCGGAAGAAGGAAATCATCGAACATCGGAAGGGGGAGCTCGCTCAGCAGCCGTCGGGCCCTTTCCCTGTCCCCGACGCGGATCAGCGCGCCGAGGGCGGCCAGGAAGCGTCGGTCGAGGTACGAGAAGCTCTCCGGTTCGAGCCGCAACGCCTCGGCAATCACGGGCTCGGACCGTTCCATCACCACGTCGGCCGCGTCCCGGTGCCCGGCGTCCATCAGCGCCTGTACCGCTTCGGCGACGACAACGACGTCGACCTGCACACTGCCGCGCACCCGGTCCCCGATATCGGCCAGAATGCGTCTGGCCTCGGCTTCCTGCCCTGACCGAGCGAGGCGGAGCGCGGCGCCGGCCAACGCGTGCGGGCTGCCGCCCTCCCGGTCCGCCAATTCGCGCGCGAGGGCGTGGGCGCCTGTGGCGTCGCCCGCCTCGGCAAGGCGATCCACGATGTCCTGGTGGGCGAGGGCCGCGGCCAGCCCGCCGGGGAGAGCGGCGGCCCTGGCCCGCGCGCGGTCGAACTCGCCTGTCATGGCGAGTCCGTTGACGATCCAGGCGCCCGCGAAGTCACGCTCCGAAGAGCTGGTGCAGGACGAGGCGCACACTTCGGCCCGGTCGAACTCGCCGGCCTCGGCCAGCGCTCCGGCCACGTAGGCCAGCGTCATGTCTTTTTCGTCGGAGGCCCGGATCCGCCTGAGCACCTCCTCCGCCTGCGTGAACTCGCCACGGTCTGCACGGCACCTGGCGAGCAGCCCCAGCCCTCGCTGCACCTGTGCGTCCCGCGCGCTCGGTCGCTCGTCCCTGGTCAGCAGGTTCAGCACGGCTTCCGCACACGCCAACTCGCCTTCCTCGGCCAGTGCTTCCACCACGCCGTGGACGTCGTCGAGCACGTCGAAGGCCCACACGGCCTGTTCGAGGCGTGCACACAGCGCGTCGGCCTCCGCCCCCCGGCCTCCGCGGCGCAGCGCGGCAGCCCCGTACGCCTGTGCCACCGCTCGCTCCACCGGACCGGACTCACCAAGGATCGTCTCGGCCCGCTCTCTCTGCCCCGCCGCTTCGAGAGCCGCCGTGAGCCGGCCGGCCGCGGCCGGTCTCGCGTACGCCTCCATCACCCGCAGCAGCCGCTCCACCCGGTCGAACTCCCGCGCCACCGTGAGAGCCCGCACGACGTGCGTGCACCTGTTACGGGCGACGGGGTCACCCGGGTCGAGCCCGCCGACGGCTTCGGCACGGTCGTACAGTCCCAGGTCGACATAGGCCAGGCCGAGTTCCTGTGCCTGCTTGTCGCGGATGCCTGAGCGCTCGCTGTGGCTCACGATGTCCTCGGCTTCGGCGAGCAGAGTGACCGCGGTGTCGGTCAGACCCTTGTCCCGGAGCCGTGGGGCCAGGGCGACAAGTGCTCTCGCCTTCTCCAAGGGAACCGTCAGGCTCTGGGCCAGCGTCTCCGCCCGGCCCGTTTCGCCGAGTTCCGCCCATGCCATGATCGCCTCGATGGGCATCCGGCCGCTGCGTCCGGCCAGGGCCTCACGGTGCAGCGCGAGTTGGAGGCTCTCCAGCAGTCGCCGCTCCGCGCCGCGCGCGATGTTCAGGGACTCCGCCGCACGGATCTCGTCGAGCGCCGCTCCGTCGCCGCCGGTCAGGTCGAACATGTGGTCGTGGCGGCTCTCGTCCAGGGCGGCCTCGACCATGCGGATCAGGTCCCCGTCCGCTCGCAGCATCCGGAAGTAGCCGCGGAACAGGTAGGTCGGCGTTTCCTCCGGCCAGCCCTTGGCCCGCCAGGTGTCCGCCCAGGCGTGCAGCCGCTCCCGGCAGCGCCCCAACTCGCCCGGTCCCAGCATGGTCCGGGCCCGGACCTGAAGTTCCTCATGGGCCAACAGGTATACGCCGGACCGCAGTTGGAAGGTCCGCCCCGCGCGTGTGCGCAGGATGTCTCCGATACGGAAGGGCACCTCCCCCGTCAGTGCGGCCAGATCGTCCGCGGTGAGGCCGCCGCCTGCCGCGGTGATCAGGGCCAGCAGTTCGTACTCCGGTCCGGCCGCCGTCAGCAGGTGCTTCAGCTCCCGCTCCGCCTCGGCACGGATCACCTGGGCGAAGGCGGACGCGGACAGCAGCTGTACGGCGCCGGGCTCCCGCAGTGGGTGGGCGTCGGGCACGTCGGCGGGCGGCGGCGGGTTGAGACGCCCGGTCACCAGCACCCGCATGCCGTGTTGCGGCCGCGGGGGAAGCAGACTGGCGATGCTGTGCGCCTCCGGCCCCGTCGTGACACCCCGGTCCTCGTCCAGACCGTCCACCAACAGCACCAGGCGTTCACCGGACTCCGCACAGGCCCGGGCCGCTTCCCCGTACAGGCGCAGCAGGTGGGCCTCGCGGGTGGCCTCGGTCAGATAGGCCGGCAGCCCCTCCCCCGCCAGTTCCGCCAGCTGTTCCAGTACGACATCGGCGTACGCCGTCGCGTCGTTCTGCGCCCCCAACCGTGCCGTCACGAAGAACGGCACGATCCGCACGCCCGGCGGCGGGTGCAGGGCGAACCACGACATCAGGGCGGTCTTGCCCGCCCAGGCCTCCGCCCGCCACCAGGCGTACGCCGGGCCGGAGTCGGTCGTGCAGAAGTCCGCGAGAGCGGCCAACTCGGTTTCGCGGCCGATCAGTTCGGGTGGGGCGATGCGGCGCACCTGTTCCCGGTAGGCCGAGCGCACCGAGGGACCGAGCGTGACGACGTTGTGGTCGCCCGTCACCGCCACCCCGATGTCGCCGCCCGCCGAGACGGACCGCTCCCCCCGCGCCTCCATGGCGCTCATGATGCCAAAGGGGAGGAGAATGGTGCCGTACACCCGGACCCAGGGGGGCCGGAGGCGATGGTGTCATGACCTTCGTACAGCTCATCGACTGCAGGACCAGCCGCTTCGACGAGATGAACCGGCTGATGGACACATGGGTCGAGCAGACCATGGGGAGACGGACGGCGACGCACACCACCCTCGCGAAGGACCGGGGGGATGCGTCGCACTTCGTCGAGATCGTGGAGTTTCCGTCGTACGAGGAGGCGATGCGGAACTCCGAGCTGCCGGAGACCGACAAGATCTTCCGGGAGATGGTGGCTCTGTGTGACGAGATGCCGACCTTCACCGATCTGGACGTGGTGCGGGACGAGCAGCTGTACACGACCACCGCTCGACGGTTCTTCGAGACCTTGGCCGGGAGCGGGGAGCTGTCGGCGCTCGGGGAGCTGGTCGTCGCGGAGTATCACGACCACGATCCCGCCAATGAGCAGGACGCCGTCGGGCTCGACGCCATGCGGCAGGAGGTCGAGACGTGGCGGGGGGCCTTCGACTTCGGGTTCACGATCCATGAGCAGATCGCCCAGGGTGACCGGGTCTGTACCCGGTGGACCTGGAACGGGACCCATGTCGGGGACTTCTTCGGGATCGCGGCCAGCGGGAAGCGGGTCACCATGACCGGGACCACCATTCACCGGTGCGCCCCCGACGGGCGGATCGCCGAGGGGTGGTGGCAGTACGACCGGCTCGGGCTGATGGCGCAGTTGGGTGCGCTGGACGCGCTGGAGCAGTAGGCACGGGAAAGCCCCCGTTCCGCCGCGGCGGAACGGGGGCTTTCCTCAGGTGTCAGAGCCTCAGTGGGAGTGACCGTGGCCGTGGCCCGCCTCGGCCGGCTCCTCTTCCTTCTTCTCGACGACCAGGGTCTCGGTCGTCAGGAGGAGGGAGGCGATGGAGGCGGCGTTCTCCAGGGCGGAGCGGGTGACCTTGACCGGGTCGATGACGCCGGCCTTGACCAGGTCGCCGTACTCGCCGGTGGCGGCGTTGAAGCCCTGGCCCTTGTCGAGCTCGGCGACCTTGGAGGTGATGACGTAACCCTCAAGGCCGGCGTTCTCGGCGATCCAGCGCAGCGGCTCGACGACGGCCTTGCGGACGACCGCGACACCGGTGGCCTCGTCGCCGGTCTTGCCCAGACCGCCCTCGAGGACCTTGGCGGCGTGGACCAGAGCGGAGCCACCACCGGAGACGATGCCCTCCTCGACCGCGGCGCGGGTCGCGGAGATGGCGTCCTCCAGACGGTGCTTCTTCTCCTTCAGCTCCACCTCGGTGGCGGCGCCGACCTTGATCACGCACACGCCGCCGGCCAGCTTCGCGAGGCGCTCCTGGAGCTTCTCGCGGTCCCAGTCGGAGTCCGTGTTCTCGATCTCGGCCTTGATCTGGGCGATGCGGCCCGTGACGTCCGCGGAGTCACCGGCACCGTCGACGACCGTGGTGTCGTCCTTGGTGATCGTCACGCGGCGGGCGGAGCCCAGCACGTCCAGACCGGCCTGGTCGAGCTTGAGGCCGACCTCCTCGGAGATGACCGTGGCGCCGGTGAGGACCGCCAGGTCCTGCAGCATCGCCTTGCGGCGGTCGCCGAAGCCGGGGGCCTTGACCGCGACCGCGTTGAAGGTGCCGCGGATCTTGTTCACGACCAGGGTCGACAGGGCCTCGCCCTCGACGTCCTCGGCGATGATCAGCAGCGGCTTGGAGGCACCGCCCTGGATGACCTTCTCCAGCAGCGGCAGCAGGTCCTGGATCGAGGAGATCTTGCCCTGGTTGATCAGGATGTACGGGTCGTCGAGGACGGCCTCCATACGCTCCTGGTCCGTCACGAAGTACGGCGACAGGTAGCCCTTGTCGAAGGCCATGCCCTCGGTGAAGTCCAGCTCCAGACCGAAGGTGTTGGACTCCTCGACGGTGATGACACCGTCCTTGCCGACCTTGTCCATCGCCTCGGCGATGAGCTCGCCGACCTGGGTGTCCTGGGCGGACAGCGCGGCGACGGCGGCGATGTCCGCCTTGTCCTCGATCGGGCGGGCGGTCGCGAGGAGCTCCTCGGAGACCGCGGCGACGGCCGCGTCGATGCCCTTCTTCAGCAGCGCCGGGGAGGCACCCGCGGCGACGTTCTTCAGGCCCTCGCGGACGAGCGCCTGGGCCAGCACGGTGGCGGTGGTCGTACCGTCACCCGCGATGTCGTTGGTCTTGGTCGCCACCTCCTTCACCAGCTGGGCGCCGAGGTTCTCGTACGGGTCGTCGAGCTCGACCTCGCGGGCGATCGTGACACCGTCGTTGGTGATGGTGGGGGCGCCGAACTTCTTGTCGATGACGACGTTGCGGCCCTTGGGGCCGATCGTCACCTTGACCGTGTCGGCAAGCTTGTTGACGCCGCGCTCGAGGGCGCGACGGGCGTCCTCGTCGAACTTCAGGATCTTCGCCATGGGAGCGGTTCAGCCCTCTCGGAAAACGTGGGTGAAACGAACTGCGCCCCCGACGCCCAGCTGATTAATGGTCGCGGGGGCCAGGGGCGCAGCTCACATGCAATGTGCTTCGGTGAGGAAGCGGGTGAATTACTTCTCGATGATCGCGAGCACGTCGCGAGCCGAGAGGACGAGGTACTCCTCGCCGTTGTACTTCACCTCGGTGCCGCCGTACTTGCTGTACAGCACGATGTCGCCGGTCTTGACGTCGAGCGGCAGGCGCTCGCCGTTCTCGAAGCGGCCCGGGCCCACGGCCAGGACGACGCCCTCCTGGGGCTTCTCCTTGGCGGTGTCCGGAATGACCAGGCCAGAGGCGGTGGTCTGCTCGGCGTCGAGCGGCTGGACCACAATGCGGTCCTCGAGCGGCTTGATGGCAACCTTGGAGCTGGTGGTCGTCACGATCCGACCTCCCCCTTCGGAGATCTCACGGGGTTAACTGTCTGAGGTGGCGACCAGGTGGATCCGTCGTCGCGGGTGCCGGACCTGCCCGTCGCTATTGGCACTCTCCAGGGGGGAGTGCCAGACCCGAGACTATGACTGCGATTAGCACTCGGTCAAGCGGAGTGCCAATTCACTGCGGCGCGGCGGTCCGAAGAGACCGACACGGGCACCCTCACGGGCACCGCCACAGACATCCCCACGGGTGCCCCTACAGGTAGTCCTCCAGCCGCCCCACCCTCAACCCCGCCCTCCGGATCTCCCCCAGCAGCCGCTCCGTGCGCGCCACCAGCGTCAGCCCCGTCGTCCCGATCGATGCCACGGAGATGATGTCGCCGGGGAGCAGGCGGCGCTCCCCCGTCGGGTAGGCGAGCCGCTCGTCCCCCATCGACGCCCGCCACAGCACGACCGCCGCGACGCCGCAGTCCGCGGCGGCCCGCAGGGTGGTCGTGTCGTAGATGCCGTAGGGCGGGCGGAAGAGGTGGGGGCGGATGCCGAAGCGGGACTTGAGTTTGTCCTGCTGGCCGCAGATCTCGGCGCGCTGCCCGGCGTACGGCAGACCGCGCAGGGCGGTGTGGTCGAGGGTGTGGTTCTGGATCGAGGCGCCCACCGACTGGAGACGGGCGAAGTGCCCGTACCCGGGGCCGACGACGCTGTCGGTGAGGAACATGCTGACGGGCAGCCGCCGTTCACGGACCAGCTCGACGAAGCGCGGGTCCTTCTCGGCGCCGTCGTCGTAGGTCAGGAAGACGACCTTGTCGGAGGTGGGAGCCCGCCTCACGACGGACGGCGGACCCGTCCCGGACCCCGTCGCCGTCACGCCGTACGAACCCGCCTTGCCCATCCGCTCGACGGGGTCGACGGACCGGGCGCAGCCGGCGGCGAGCAGCATGACCGCCGCCAGGGCCGCGGCGGCCGGTCCACGCGAACTCACAGGTAGTCCTCGAGGCGGGCCACCGCGTACCCCTCGGCCGTGACCTTGTTCAGGAACCGCCGGATCATGTCGGACATCGTGCCCTTCCACTCCGCCCGGCCGCGGAAGTGACTCAGCACGATGTCACCCGGGCGGATCTTCCGGTCCCACTCGCGGTAGTCCCAGCGGTCGACGAAGACCTCCTCGTTCCAGATCGGCGCGTACTTCACCCCGCAGGACTTCGCGGCGCGCAGCGTGGCCTCGTTGTAGTTGCCGAAGGGCGGGCGGAAGAGGGTGGGGCGCTTGCCGTAGCGCTTCTCGATGACGTCCTGCATGCCGCAGATCTCGTGCTTCTGGCGGGCGTAGGACAGTCCCGGCAGGTAGGGGTGGTGGAGCGTGTGGTTGTTCAGCCCGACCCCCCTGTCCTGCATGTTCTTGAAGTAGCCGTAGTCGCCCTTGACCAGGTAGTTGCTCAGGAAGGCGGTGTACGGGATCTTCAGCTCGCTCATCATCCGCAGGAACGCCGGGTCCTTCTCGGCGCCGTCGTCGATGGTGAGGAAGACGATCTTCTCCTTGGTCGGGATCGTGGTGAAGACCGGTGGGAGGCCCTTCTCCTCGTGGCCGTCCACCTCGAAGCCCTTGCGGGTCGTGATCCTCGGCTTCTTCGCGGGCGGCGCGGGAGGCGCCAGCGGGACTCCGGCCAGGCCCCAGCGTTTCGCGATCCTCGCCGAGGCGCGGAGCTTCGTGGCGTACGAGTCCAGGGCGCGGGCCGGGGCTCCCTTCAGGGGCTGCTGACCGGGCGCCGGACGTACCGGACGTACCTCGGCGCTCTCGCCCTGCCCGCAGCCCGAGGCGATGACGGCGACGGTGAGCACGGCGATCCCGACACGGGCCCGAGAAGCTGGAATGGCCCGACTTTTGTAATTTTGTACTACTGATCCCATGGCGCCGGATCCTCGCAGGTCACCGCCCTGCTCCCGGGCCGACACCGCCGCCGGAGGCGGACCGTCCACCGACTGGCCCACAATGTCCCGGTGAACGACCTCGCCCCCCTCCTCACCCCCGAAGGCCGCGCCCTCCTCGACACGGTGCGCGACACCGCCCCCGCCGACGAACTCGCCGTCGCCACCCGGCTGCGCCGCGAGCACCCCGCGGAGCTGGTGTCGGCCGCGCTCGGCCAGGCCCGGCTGCGGCAGCGGGCGGCGGTGAAGTTCGGGGCCGAGGACGCGGGACGGATGTTCTTCACGCCGAACGGGGTCGAGCAGTCCACGCGGGCGAGTGTGGCGACGTATCGCGCACAGCGGCTCAGGGAGCTGGGCGTCACCTCCGTCGCCGACCTGTGCAGCGGGATCGGGGGCGACGCGATCGCGCTCGCCCGGGCCGGGATCCGGGTGCTCGCCGTGGACCACGACCCGCTCACCGCCGCCGCGGCGCGCGCCAACGCCGACGCGCTGGGGCTCGCCGGCCTGATCGAGGTGCGGGAGGCGGATGTCACCGACATCGACACCGCCCCGTACGACGCCGTGTTCGTCGACCCGGCCCGGCGTTCCTCCAAGCGCGGCCGGATCTTCGACCCCGAGGCCTACTCGCCGCCCCTGTCCTGGGCGATCGACACCGCACTCAAGGCGCCCCACGCCGCGCTGAAGATCGCCCCCGGCATCCCGCACGAGACCGTCCCCGCCGAGGCCGAGGCCGAGTGGATCTCCGACGGCGGGGACGTCAAGGAGGCGGTGCTGTGGTTCGGTACGGCACCGGGGGCCGTACGGGCGACCCTGCTGCCGGGTCCGCGCACCCTCCTCGGGCGGGGTCTTGCGGACCCCGAAGTCCGGCCTGTCGGACGGTACTTGTACGAGCCCGACGGCGCCGTCATCCGCGCCCACCTGGTCGCCGAGGTCGCCGAGGACCTGGAGGGCGGGCTGGTCGACGCGACCATCGCCTACATCACCTCCGACGACCTGCGCGCGACCCCGTATGCGACGGCGTACGAGATCACCGACCAACTCCCCTTCAGCGTGAAGAAGTTGAAGGCGCTGCTGCGGGAGCGCGGGGTCGGCATCCTGACCGTGAAGAAGCGCGGGTCGGCCGTGGAGCCGGAGGAACTGCGCAAGAAGGTGCTTCCCAAGCCGTACGGGGCCAAGTCGGCGACCGTGTTCCTGACCCGGGTCGCGGGAGCACCGACGATGCTGGTCGGCGCCCCCGCGTGACCGGCTAGCGGGTGGCCGTCGTCCGCAGTGCGGTGAGGCCGGAGCCCGCGACGAGCGGCGCCGACGTCGAACTCGTCACTGGCTCCAGGCCGTTGTAGAACGGCGTGTAGCCCCACTGGCCGGCGCTCGCGCTGATCGCCGCGCCCGCGGAGTTCAGCGCGGCCGTCGACACCGAGCCGGTGCCGCCGAAGACGGCCAGGTAGTTGAGGCTCGCCGCGCCCTTGACCAGGTACGCCTTGGTGTCGGTGGAGAGGGCGTCGGCCTTCGTCCACAGCAGGGGGCCGTAGACGTTCATCGCCGCGGCGGCCGAGACACCGCCGCGCCAGCTGTCCACGTACGCCAGCGCCGCGTTGCGGGGGCCGCCCCACCAGAACTTGGCGAGGGCCGCCGCGGTGGCCTCGTGGGTGCTGCCCGTCACCGGGTAGTAGGAGTACGTCGACGGCCACGTGGAGAACGTCGTGTGCGTCAGCGCGTACTTCGCCGACCCGCCGACCGGGATGATGTGGGTGTCCCGCGGGTCGAGGCCGCCCAGATACGACTTCACGGACGCGGTCAGCCTGTTGCCCTCGTTGAGGACGACGACGGCCTTGCCGCTCTTGCCCAGCGCGCCGGCGGCGGAGGCCGCGGCCAGCGCCGAGTGGTAGTCGGTGCCGGTGGAGAGGAAGACGTCGGTCGGGGCGCCGGTGATCGACTTGGCGACGGCGACCGAGGTCGAGTAACGGGACGTGCCCGCAAGGCGCTTGGGCTGGAAGCCGAGCGCGGTGACCTTCGTGGAGACGCTGTTGCTCAGGATGGAGCTGCCGCCGAGGAGGTAGACCGGCGCGCCGGGCTTGAGGATGCGCTTGAGCTCGGTCTGCACGGCCGAGGTCACCGAGGTGGCCGAGGTCAGCAGGACCGGACCGCCCTTCTTGCCAGCGAGCGCGGCGGCCGTCAGCGCGTACGCCTGGCTGTCCTTGGAGACCAGCACGGCGGCCGAGGCGTTCTTCAGGCCGGCCTCGCTCTGGCCGACGGTGTTCCAGGTCCAGCGGGACGCGGCGATGTTGCTGCCGTAGACGTCGGCGCCCCAGACCCGCCCGACGCCGTTCTTGCGCAGCGGCTGCCAGGCGGGCGAGCGGCCCCCGTACGGGAAGACGGCGCCCCGGGTCACCGCGTCCGCGGTGATCGTCAGGACGGCGTTGCCCGTGGTGCAGCAGCCGCCGGTCTCGGTGACGCCGCGGTCGAAGTGGACCACCATCCGGTCGCTCGCGGGCGCCCAGGACGGGGAGTCGTAGTCGGCGGTGTCCTCGCTGAGACGGCGCTCGCCCGTGCCGTCGGTGTTGATGGAGAACAGCTGGTTGTGGCCGTCGACGCTGCGGATGAAGGCCAGCTTGGTGCCGTCGGGCGACAGGGCGGGCGCGGCGGCGTCGGTGACCAGCGTGGTCTGGGTGCCGGCGGCCGCGTCGTAGAGCACGATCGACGGCGTCTTCGTGGCGCAGGCCGAGCCGTTGCGCTGGAAGACGACGACGCTGTCGACGGCGGCGGCGCTCGGGTGGGTGTCGCAGCCGCCGCCGCTGGACAGCAGCGCGGTCGCGCCGCCGCCGCCGGACGGGACGGAGTAGAGCTTCTTGGCGGCGGCGAAGACGATCCGGCTGCCGGAGGCCCAGTACGTCGGGTGGGACGCCGAACGGCCGCTCTCGGTGCCGTCGTAGACCTTGGTCGAGGTGCCGCCCGCGACGCTCACCGTGCGCAGGGTGCCGGCCTGTTCGAAGACGATCCGGCTGCCGTCGGGCGCCCAGGCGGGCGACTCGTCGTCGGAGCCACGGGTGGCGTACGTGTCCCCCGCGCCCTCGGTGTCGACCAGGGTGATGCCGTCGTTGACCACGGCGATCGCGCCGTCGGTGGCCGTCCAGCCGGGGACGTCGGCCGAGGCGGCGGGCGCGAGCGCGGCGGCGAGGGCCGTCGCGGCGGTGAGCGCTACGAGTCCGCGGCGCGCGGTGAATCTGGCGGATCGGGATGATCGCACGTGTATGTACCCCCCCACGGGTGTCGGAGCGCTGCCGGACCGCGGAATACGTCACGCCGGTTGCGGCAGCCGCGCCACTGTAAACCGTCACTGACCAGGAGCGGAATGGGTTACCGGGTGGGCAGTGATCTCAGTCGCGCCGCCAGCAGCTCCCGTTCCCGTGCGTTGCGCGCCAGGCTCGTCGCCCGCTCGAACTCCGTCCTCGCCTCCGCCGTACGACCGAGGCGGGCCAGCAGGTCGCCGCGGACGCTGGGGAGCAGGTGGTAGTCGCGCAGGGCGGGTTCGTCGATGAGCGCGTCGAGGATCTCCAGGGCCGGTTCCGGGCCCTCGGCCCTCGATACGGCGACCGCTCGGTTGAGCTCGACGACCGGGGACGGGGCGCGGACGGCGAGCAGTCCGTAGAGGGTCGCGATGCTCGCCCAGTCGGTCTCCTCGTAGGTGTAGGCGTGGGCGTGGCAGGCGGCGATGGCGGCCTGGAGGGCGTAGGGGCCAGGGGCGCCCGTGCGGGTGGCGTCGGCGCGGGCGAGGGCGTTGATGCCGCGGGCGATGAGCATGCGGTTCCAGCGGCGGCGGTTCTGGTCCTCCAGGAGGACCGGCTCGCCGGAAGGGCCGGTGCGGGCGGCGGTGCGGGACGCCTGGAACTCCAGGAGCGAGGCCAGCGCGTGGACCTCCGGTTCCTTCGGCATCAGCCCGGACAGGACGCGGGCGAGGCGCAGGGCGTCCTCGCACAGCCCCGGGCGCAGCCAGTCGTCGCCCGCGGTGGCGGCGTAACCCTCGTTGAAGACGAGGTAGATAACGTCGAGGACGTCTCCCAGGCGGGCCTCGCGCTCGGAGCCGTAGGGCACTTCGAAGGCGACGTTCTTCGTCGCGAGGGTGCGTTTCGCCCGGACGATGCGCTGGGCGATCGTCGGCTCCGGGACGAGGAACGCGCGGGCGATCTCGGCCGTGGTGAGGCCGCCGAGCAGCCGCAGGGTCAGGGCGATACGGGCCTCGGCGGAGAGCACCGGATGGCAGGTGGTGAAGACCAGGCGGAGCAGGTCGTCGTCGATGTCCTCAGGGTCGGCCGGCTCCTCCGGCGGGAGCGTCGTCTCCAGCGAGCGGCCGATCTCCTGGAGCTTGCGGGCGTAGTTCTCGCGGCGCCGGACCAGGTCGACGGCGCGGCGCCGGGCGGCGGTCATGAGCCAGGCGCCCGGGTTGCCGGGGACACCGTCGCGCGGCCACTGTTCCAGGGCCGCGACGAGGGCGTCCTGGGCGAGTTCCTCGGCGATGCCGACGTCCCGGACGATGCGGGTGACACCGGCGATGATGCGCGGGGACTCCATGCGGAACACCGTCTCGACGGTGCCGCGGGGGTCGCTGGGGGACTCGCGAGGGGCGCTGGAGGACTGTGGGCTCACAGTCCTCCATGCAACACCCCTCCCGGCGTACGGCCAAGGACACCCGCTCAGCCCGCGGTTCGGCCCTCCGCTCAGCCCTCCGCGATCTCCCGCACCTCGCAGGTCACCGTCCAGTGCGCCTCGTGCACCTGCAGGAACCGCTTGGTCCACTCGATGGCCTCGGCCTTGTCCTTGCACTGCACGATCGCGTACCCCCCGACGACCTCCTTGGACTCGGTGAACGGCCCGTCCGTGACGGAAGCCTGACCACCGCTCCAGTGCACCCGGGTGCCCTGCGCCGAGGGCGTGAGCCCGGCGGTGTCCAGCAGCACCCCGGCCTTGGTCATCTCCTCGATCAGCTCCCCCATGCGCTGCATCAGCTCGTCGCTGGGGCCTTCGGCGGGGGCGGTGGACTCGTCGATCTGCACGAGCGACAGGTAACGCGGCATGGTGGCTCCTCGGTTCGGTCGGCCGGTGCTTTCCGGCCTCTCAACCATGCGTCGAACGGGAGACACCCGGATCGACAGGCTCGCGAGATTTGTTCGAAGAATTTTCCGCGTCATACGTCTGTGCAGGTCGCGGGCGTACTTCCGGGCGCGTCCGGCACAGGGCACCGGCCGCCGTCACGCCCCCGTCGCCGAACGCGGCCCGCTCTAGCCGAGCTCCGCCCCGAACGCCGCCTTCGCGTACGGCGCCCCCACCGTCCGCCCGCCGAACACGAACGCGGCGTCGGTCACGACCCCCGTCGGCCGCCCCCGCAGGGACCACACCGAGCCCGCCCCGGAGTTCTCGTAGGGCGCGGCGGCCGCGAGGTCGGCGTAGCCGTTGCCGTTGGTGTCGAGCAGGCGTACGGCACCGCCGAAGCCGTCGCCCGCCTCCGCGGCGCCGGGGACACCTGCCGTGTCCTGGGTGAAGCCCTGGGCGCCCTTGCCGGTCAGGCCGGTGCCGCTGCCGTACAGGACGTCCACGGTGCCCGCGCCGTCCTCGTACCCCAGTTCCTCGCCGGCCGCGCCGACGGCCACGTCGTCGAAGCCGTCGCCGTTGACGTCGCCGACGGACACCGAGCCGCCGAAGTGGTCCACGTCCTCCCACGCACCGGGCACTCCGGGCGTGTCCTGGCCGTACGTCGTGCCGGTGCCCACCCCGCCGGCCGAGCCGAGGCCCACGACGATCCTCGACTCCTCCGGGAGGCCCCGGACGAGGTCGTCGTAGCCGTCGCCGTTGACGTCACCGAAGGCGACGCCGCCGGTTCCGGCGGGCGCGGTGGCGGAGGTGAAGGCGGCCCCGGAGGCGTTCGCGAGGTAGAAGGCCGAGCCGAAGCCGCCGTCGCCGGTGTAGACGGTCAGCGCGAGGTCGTCGCGGCCGTCGCCGTTCACGTCCCCGACCGCGCCGTCCCACACGTCGTGGTACCGCAGGTCGTCGGGGCCGAAGGCCCTCGTGGCGGCCGGCTTCCCGGCGCGGGAGAGCGGGCCGGTCCACACCGTGGCGGTGGTGCCGTAGGGGTCGTCGCCCTGCGCTCGGCCGCCCCTGAACAGGGCCAGGTCCGGGCGCCCGTCGCCGTCGAAGTCCCCGGCCTGGGTGCTCGCCGCGGGGACGGACGTACCGCCGGACAGGCCGCTCTTCCCGCCCCAGACGACCACCGCGTCCTTCGTCGTGGACGCGTGTCCGACGACCAGGTCCGTGCGCCCGTCGCCGTCGAGGTCGCCCTTGGACAGCTGGACGCCGAACCGCTCGCCCTTGGCCGGGGCGCCCGGAATCCCGCTCGTGGCGCGGCTGGTGACGGTCCGCCGGTCCTTGGTCAGCCCGTGCGGGCCGCCGTACAGGACGACGACGTACCCCGCCCGGTCCTGCCCGCCCACCGTGGCGTTCGGGGCGCCGACGGCGAGGTCCTGGTAGCCGTCGCCGTCGAAGTCGTCCTGGACGGGGGCGGGAGCGGCGGCCTCGGCGCGGTCCGTCAGACCGGACGGGAGCGCACCGAGCGCGAGCACACCGGCCACGACCGGAACGGCCCAAGGGAGCGACGTACGCAGGGAGAACACAGGGAGAGCCTCTCGTCACGGCGACACCGTCACCGCACAAGACCCCCCGGAGGGCCGGGAAGTTGTACGCCGCTCAGCGCGACGACCGCGACGACCGACCGCTCAGCGCAGCGACTTCCACAGCTCGCTCGCCTCCGGTTCCTGCGCCACCACCCGGTTGGCGTCCGAGGGTG
This sequence comes from Streptomyces sp. NBC_00019, assembly GCF_045041015.1. Classification (NCBI taxonomy): domain Bacteria; kingdom Bacillati; phylum Actinomycetota; class Actinomycetes; order Kitasatosporales; family Streptomycetaceae; genus Streptomyces; species Streptomyces sp. NBC_00019. The sequence continues at coordinate 6,356,791 of NZ_CP108302.1, read as the reverse complement.
CCGTCACGACCGGCATCGTCACCGTCTTCACCTGGTCCGCCGACAGCCCCTTCAGGCTCTGTCCCAGGCTCATCAGCTCGCTCAGCGAGTCGAGCCCGGTGTCGGTGGTGAGGCTGCCGGTGATCGCGTCGGCGACCTCGTAGAGCTTGGTGGGGCTGGTGAGCAGATCGGTCGAGGAGATCTGCTCGAGGAGCGCCTTCACCAGCTTCTGCTGGAGGCCTATCCGGCCGAGGTCGCTGCCGTCGCCTATGCCGTGCCGGGTGCGGGCGAGCGCGAGGGCCTGCTTGCCGTCGAGGTGGTGGGTGCCCGCCTTCAGCGTCAGCCGGCTGCTGGAGTCGTCGATGTCCTCGTCCGTCGTCACGGTCACGCCGCCGAGGGCGTTCACCAGCTTCGCGAAGCCCGAGAAGTCGATCTCGATGTAGTGGTCCATGCGGACGTCCGTGATCGACTCGACGGTCTTGATCGCGCAGACGGGACCGCCGACGGAGTACGCGCTGTTGAACATCGCGTTGTAGGCCACCGCCGTGGAGCCCCCGTCGTCCAGGGGACACGACGGGCGGGTGACGAGGGTGTCGCGCGGGATGCTGACCACCGTCGCCTCGGTGCGGCCGGCGTCGATGTGCACGACCATCGCCGTGTCGGACCGGGCGCCGGCGCTGTCGCCGCCGCCGAGTTCCTTGTTCTCCTTGCCGCTGCGCGAGTCGGAGCCGAGGACGAGGATGTTCAGGGCCTCGGAGGGCAGCGGTGAGGCGGAAGCGGACGCCGACGGCGAAGGTGTGGTCACCGCCTTCGCCGGACGGTCGTCGCCGAGCGCGTTGTCGATGTCGACGCTCTTGATGTTGTCGTTGAGGTGCCAGTACAGCCAGCCACCCGTCGCGGCGCCCAGCACCAGCACGCCCGCGAGAGTGAGGCCGGCGGCCTTCAGCACACGCGACCGCCGGCCCACTCGTCTGCCTTCGTCGTCTCCGCTCACGGGGAGGAACGTAAGTCCGAATTATTACGAGGAGCGCGTCCGGGCCGCCTTTCTTCGGAAGATCTCACCTTTCTCAGCCCAGCGTCACGGTCGGCACCGGGTTGCTCCCGCTCCATGACCCGTTGAAGCCGAAGGTCACCGAGCCGCCGTCCGACACGGTCCCGTTGTAGGAGGCGTTGGCGCAGCTGACCGCCGAGCCGGACTGGGTGCAGGTCGCGTTCCAGGCCTGCGTGACCTGCTGGCCCGCCCCGTACGTCCAGCTCACCTTCCAGGACGACAGCGCGGCACCCGAGCAGGCGATTCTCACCTGTCCCGTGAACCCGGTGTTCCACTGGCTGGCCACGCTGTAGGTCGCGGTGCAGGCCCCCGTCGGTGGCGTGGTCGTGCCGCCGAGCGCCTCCGCGATCGCGTGGTACGCCGGTTTCGGCGCGTAGTTCTCGTCGTACGGCGTCGCCGCGCCCTGCCCCGGGAAGGTGCTCGGGATCCAGGAGTCGGAGTCGGTGAAGCCCCAGACGGTGACGCCGGTGCAGCGGGCGACGGCCACGCAGGCGTTCATGACGGCCTTGTAGTCGGCGGCCTGCTGGGTGAGCTTGGCGCTGTCGGACGGCAGCGTCATCCGGATGTCGAGCTCGGTGATGGCCACGTCGACGCCGAGGTCGGCGAAGCGCTGGATGTTCTGCTGGAGCGTGGACGGCACCTGGCCGAGGATGAGGTGGGCCTGCAGACCGACGCCGTCGATCGGGACGCCCTGCTCCTTCAGCGACTTGACCAGGTTGTAGAGGGCGGTGCTCTTCGCGTTGACGCCCTCGACGTTGTAGTCGTTGATGTACAGCTTGGCGTCCGGGTCCGCGGCGCGGGCGGCGGTGAGGGCCTGGGCGATGTAGCCGGTGCCGAGGCCGTTGTACCAGAGGGTCTGGCGGTAGGTCCCGTCCTCGTTGAAGGGCTCGTTGACGACGTCCCAGGCGGCGAGCCGCCCCTTGTACCGGCCGACCTCGGTGGCGATGTGGTCGTTCAGCAGCGTGCTCAGCTGGGCCGGGGTCCAGGTGCCGTTCGTCAGCCAGCTCGGGTTCTGGCTGTGCCAGACCAGGGTGTGACCGCGCACCTCCTGATCGTGGGCCTCGGCGAAGGCGACGATCTGGTCCGCCTCCGTCCAGTTGAAGTTCCCCTGGGTCGGCTCGACCGAGCCCCACTTCATGGCGTTGCCGGGGGTCAGCCAGTTGAACTGAGCCCCGGCGATGTCACCGTAGGTCCCGGTCAGCTTGGAGCCGGTGACCGCCGTGCCCATGGCCTTGCCCTTGGCGGCCGCGAGGTCGCGCAGCGGGGTGTCGGCGGCGTGCGCGGTGGTCGCGCCGACGGTCACCAGGGTGCCGACGGTGGCCGCTCCGGCCAGCAGAGCGGCGAGTCGTACACGTAGCGAAGTTCTGGAGGATCTCACTGCGGGTGCCTCCGAAAGTTTCGGTCGTGCAGCCGATTGACTTCGGAGGAGTGTGGGGGTGGCGGCCCCACCCGTCAATACGTCAACTTCCGGCCACCGGCGGCCCGGCGGTGCTGCTGCGCACCACCAGGCTCGTCGCCAGCTCCACCCGCGTGGCCGCCGGAGACCCCTCCTCACGTGCCAGATCGAGCACCAGCTTGGCCGCCGCCTCGGCCATCTCGGTCAGCGGCTGCCGTACGGTCGTCAGCGGCGGCCCCACCCAGGGCGCGACGGGCAGATCGTCGAACCCGACCACGCTCAGGTCCTCCGGGATCCTGAGCCCCAGCTCGCGCGCGGCCTCGTACAGCCCGAGCGCCTGGAGGTCGTTCCCGGCGAAGACGGCGGTCGGCCGGTCCGGACGGCGCAGCAGCTCCAGACCCTGCCGGTAGCCGGCCTCGTGATGGAAGTCACCGTTCTTGATGAGCGCGGGGTCGACCGGGAGTCCGGCGGTCTCCAGGGCGGCCCGGTAGCCGTCGATGCGGGCGCGGCTGCACATCATCCGGGAGGGTCCGCTGATCGCGCCGATCCGGGTGTGCCCGAGGTCGACGAGATGCCGGGTGGCGGCGAGCCCGCCCTGCCAGTTGGTGGCGCCGATGGAGGGCACGTCGGCACCGGGGTCGCCGGCCGGGTCCATGACGACGAACGGGATCGACCGGCTGGTGAGCAGCGCACGCTGGGACTCGTCGAGCCCGGACAGCACGAGGATCACCCCGTGCGGCCGCCGGGCGGCGACCTGGTCGGCCCAGGTCCGCCCGGGCGTGAGCCGCCCCGCGCTCTCGCTGAGCACCACGCTCAGCCCGGAGTCCCGGGCGACGTTCTCCACGCCCCGGATGACCTCCATCGCCCAGGCGCTCTCCAGTTCGTGGAAGACCAGGTCGATCAGGGGCGAACGGCTCGCCTCGGCCCGGCGGCGCCGGTAGCCGTGGGCGCGCAGCAGATCCTCCACGCGGGTTCGGGTCGCAGGGGCGACGTCGGCGCGGCCGTTCAGCACCTTCGAAACAGTCGGCGCCGAGACGCCGGCCTCGCGGGCGATCTCGGCGAGCGTCGCGGTCTGCGACGAGCGGCCGGTTGCTGGGGCTGTCGCCCGGGATTCAGCGGGCTCCGGGGGTGTCATGGCGGCGATCGTATCCCTGCACGACCTCTTGACGAACCCTTCCGACCCGCCTAGGTTCCCAAAACATTCGGCATGCATATCGAAACATTCGTTAGGGACATTCGATTAGGGACATTCGTGAGGGCCTTCACCCTGACAGGAGTTTCATGACCACCGCCCCCTGGCGTGACCGCGCCCTGCCCGCCGCCGCCCGCGTCGACGACCTTCTCTCCCGGATGACCCTTCAGGAGAAGACCGCCCAGCTCTACGGCGTGTGGGTGGGCGCCAGCGCGGACGGCGAGGGAGTCGCGCCGCTGCAGCGAGAGATGACCGCCGACTACAACTGGGACGAGCTGATCTCCCATGGACTCGGCCAGCTGACCCGCTCCTTCGGCACCGCCCCCGTGGACCCGGCGCTGGGCGCGCAGGCACTGGCCCGCGCCCAGCGCCGTATCACGGCGGCAGGCCGCTTCGGCATCCCGGCGCTCGCCCACGAGGAGTGCCTGGCCGGCTTCACGGCCTGGCAGGCCACCGCCTATCCGGTCCCGCTCGCCTGGGGCGCGAGCTTCGACCCGCCGCTCGTCGAGGAGATGGCCCGCAACATCGGCCGGGACCTGCGCGCGGTCGGCGTCCACCAGGGCCTCGCCCCGGTCCTGGACGTCGTCCGCGACCCGCGCTGGGGACGGGTCGAGGAGACCGTCGGCGAGGACCCGTACCTCGTCGGCACGATCGGCGCCGCCTACGTCCGGGGCCTGGAGTCGGCCGGGATCGTCGCCACGCTCAAGCACTTCGCCGGGTACGCGTCCTCGGCGGGCGCCCGCAACCAGGCACCGGTACGGGCCGGCGTCCGGGAGCTCGCGGACGTGACCCTGCCGCCGTTCCAGATGGCGCTGCGCGAGGGCGGGGCGCGCTCGGTGATGGCGGCGTACAACGAGACGGACGGCGTCCCGGCCTCGGCGGACCCGGGCCTGCTGACCGGCCTTCTGCGCGAGGAATGGGGCTTCACCGGCACGGTCGTCGCCGACTACTTCGGCATCGGCTTCCTCCAGAGCCAGCACCGGGTCGCCGGCTCGGAGGCGGAGGCCGCCCACGCGGCGCTCGCGGCCGGCCTCGACGTCGAACTGCCCACCCTGAAGTGCTACGGAAAACCGCTCCTCGACGCCGTGCGGGCGGGCGAGATCCCCGAGGAGCTGATCGACCGGGCGGTCCGCCGGGTCCTGGTCCAGAAGTGCGAGCTGGGCCTCCTGGACGAGGACTGGACCCCCGAGCCGACCGCCCGGATCGACCTCGACTCGACGGCGAACCGCGCCCTGGCCCGCCGCCTCGCCGAGGAGTCGGTGGTCCTGCTGGACAACCCGGACGGCGCCCTCCCGCTGTCCCCGGACACGAGGATCGCGGTGGTGGGCCCGAGGGCAGCCGACGCCCTGGCGATGCTCGGCTGCTACTCCTTCCCGTCCCACGTCCTGACCCAGCACCCGGACATCCCGATGGGCATCGAGATCCCGACCGTCCTGGAGGCCCTGCGCACCGAACTCCCCGACGCCAAGGTGACGTTCGCGGAGGGCTGCGACACCTCGGCCCCCGACAGGTCCGGCTTCGCGGAGGCGGTGGCACGGACGTCCGAGGCGGACGTGTGCGTGGCGGTCCTGGGCGACCGGGCGGGCCTGTTCGGCCGGGGCACATCGGGCGAGGGCTGCGATGTGACGGACCTCCGGCTCCCCGGCGTACAGGGCGAACTGCTGGACACCCTGGTCGCCACCGGCGTACCCGTCGTCCTGGTGCTGCTGACCGGCCGGCCGTACGCGCTCGGCCGCTGGAACGGGCGCCTCGCCGCCGCGGTGCAGGCGTTCTTCCCGGGCGAGGAGGGCGGCCCGGCGGTCGCGGGAGTGCTGTCCGGCCGCGTCAACCCCTCGGGCCGCCTCCCGGTGAGCGTCCCTCAGGTGCCGGGCGGCCAGCCCTGGACCTACCTCCAGCCGCCGCTGGGTCTCGCGGGCGAAGTCAGCAATCTGGACCCGACGCCGCTGTACTCGTTCGGGCACGGAAGGTCGTACACGTCGTTCGCCTGGGAATCCGATGCCGCCGACACGGAGATCGGCACCGACGGCTCCTACGACATGACCGTGACCGTCCGCAACACCGGTGACCGCGAGGGCGCCGAGGTCGTCCAGCTGTACCTGCACGACCCGGTGGCCTCGGTGACCCGACCGGACGTCCGCCTGATCGGCTACCAGCGCGTGGAGCTGGCCCCGGGAGAGGCGTCCCGGGTGTCCTTCCGCTTCCACACCGACCTGTCCTCCTTCACAGATCGTTCACTCCGGAGGGTCGTCGAACCGGGCATCCTGGAGCTGCGGTTGGCGGCGTCCAGTACGGACGTACGGCACACGACCCGGCTGAACCTCACGGGGCCGGTACGGGTGCTGGGCCCGGACCGTGTACTGCGCTGCGAGACGGAGGTGTCGGGACCGGCCTGACCCTCCGCGCCTGGGGGAGGCTCAGCATGGACAGATACGTCCACCATGAACTGAGGTCCGTGTACACCGCGTTGGCCGCTCTCGCCGTCAGTCTGACGGTGACGGGCGGCGTGCGCGGTGCGCCGATGACGGCCTACGGGGCGGGAGGGTTCGCCCTCGGCCTGATCGCGTTCACGGTGGTGTTCACGCTGCTCGGCGCGACCCGGCTCAAGTGGGTCGGCGAGATACGGGACTTCGAAGCCGCGGTCCCCCTGGAGACGGCCCCGGCGGACGTCGTCTCCCTGCGCCGCCACCCCCTCAACTGGTGGCTCTTCACGGTGATGTCGGTCCCCACGTGCGTCCTCGCCGTCGGCTGGGAACCGTGGATCGCCCTGCTCCCCCTGTGGCCGGCACTCTCCTGGCTGGGCCAGGCGTGGCTGGCCGCCGAGTGGGAGCGCAGGAACGGCAAGGTGCTGTGGCGGGGATACGACACGGACGCACCGTGGAAGCTGTCGTACTCCCCCGGCGGATCCCGCCGCGAGGCCCCCGCCGGGACCGCGTCGGCATAGGACCCTGCCCGTACCGACGTCCGTTACTCCGAGCCCACCGACTCGAACCGCCACCGGTGCACGGCCCGGCTCGCCAACTCCGCGCCCGGCTCGGGCAGTTCCGGCAGTTCGGCGTCGAGTCCCGCGTCCCACCACGTGATGACGAGCACCCGGTCCTGCGGTGCCCGGAAGGTCTCCCGCCGCAGCGGCGCGAGGGGCAGCGCCTGCGCCCGCGCCCAGGCGAGCAGTTCCTCGCCCCGCCCGTCGACCGCCCGGGCCTCCCACATCAACGCGACCGTCACGAGTAGAGGTTCTCCTTGCTGACCTCGTGCACATGGTCGTGGCCGGGGACATGCGGATCCGTCACCGGCAGCGAGGAGTCCGCCGACAGGTCCCAGCTGGAGGCGGGCCGGTTCCGGGCGACCATCTCCGCGCCCAGCGCGGCCACCATCGCCCCGTTGTCCGTGCACAGCTTCGGCCGCGGCACCCGCAGCCGGATCCCGGCCGCCTCGCACCGCTCCTGGGCCAGCACCCGCAGCCGGGAGTTGGCGGCGACACCGCCCCCGATCATCAGATGGTCGACGCCCTCGTCCTTGCAGGCACGGACGGCCTTGCGGGTCAGCACGTCCACGACCGCCTCCTGGAAGGACGCCGCCACATCCCGCACCGGCACCTCCTCACCGGCGGCCCGCTTGGCCTCGATCCAGCGGGCCACCGCGGTCTTCAGACCGGAGAAGGAGAAGTCGTACGCCGCGTCACGAGGCCCGGTCAGCCCGCGCGGGAACGCGATCGCGCTCGGGTCGCCCTCCTTGGCGTACCGGTCGATGACCGGACCGCCCGGGAAGCCGAGGTTCAGCACGCGCGCGATCTTGTCGAATGCCTCGCCCGCCGCGTCGTCGATGGTCGCGCCCATGGGCCGCACGTCCGAGGTGATGTCACTCGACAACAGCAGGGACGAATGGCCCCCGGACACCAGCAGCGCCATCGTCGGCTCGGGCAGCGCCCCGTGCTCCAGCTGGTCCACGCAGATGTGGGAGGCGAGGTGGTTGACGCCGTAGAGCGGCTTGCCGAGCGCGTAGGCATACGCCTTCGCCGCCGATACGCCGACCAGCAGCGCGCCCGCCAGACCGGGACCGGCGGTCACCGCGATGCCGTCCAGGTCCTTCGCCGTGACACCGGCTTCCTTCAGCGCGCGCTCGATGGTCGGCACCATCGCCTCCAGGTGCGCACGCGAGGCGACCTCGGGCACGACCCCGCCGAAACGGGCGTGCTCGTCGACGCTGGAGGCGATCGCGTCCGCGAGCAGGGTGGTACCGCGGACGATGCCGACGCCGGTCTCGTCGCAGGAGGTCTCGATGCCGAGGACGAGAGGTTCGTCAGTCATTGATCTCGGTTCCTTGTTCGGAGGTGGAACCCGCGGCGGAGCCGCCCTTGGATTCCGTGGTCAGTCGCATGACCAGGGCGTCGACGTTGCCGGGCTGGTAGTAGCCGCGCCGGAAGCCGATCGCCTCGAAGCCGTACCGCTCGTACAGCTTCTGCGCGCGCACGTTGTCGATCCGGCACTCCAGCATCACTTCGGCGCACTCGAAGGCGGTGGCCGCACGCAGGAGTTCGGTCAGCAGCCGCCCGCCGAGTCCGGTGCCCCAGTGGTCACGGGCGACGGCGATGGTCTGCACGTCCGCGAGGTCACCGGACGCGGCGAGCCCGGCGTACCCGACCAGCCGCCCACCGTCCTCGGCGACGACAAAGCGCCGGGTCGCCGAAGCGCCGCGCGCGTGGGCCAGCTCGGACCAGAACATTCCCCGCGACCAGGCGTCCTCGGGAAAGAGGTCCTTCTCCAGCACCAGTACGGGATCGATGTCCCACCAGCGCATCTCGCGCAGCACGGAGGTCACTTGGGGGTGACCACCTTGTAGTTCTTCGGCACCTGGGCGTCGGGCCGGCGCAGATACAGCGGCCGCGGGGCGGGGAGCTCCTCACCGGCGGCGAGTCTCTCGGCGGCGAGTGCGGCGAGTGCGGCGGCGGAGACATGCTCGGGCTCGCGCGCGACGGGGAAGGTGTCCGGGTAGAGCAGCGCACCGGCCCCGACGGCGGGCAGACCCGCGACCTGCTCGGCGATCTCGGCGGGCCGGTCGACGGCGGGGTCGGTCAGCCGCGTACGGGAGTCGGCGTAGCGCGCCCAGTAGACCTCCTTGCGCCGCGCGTCGGTCGCCACGACGAAGGGGCCCTCGTCGATGTCGGCGGCGTAGGCGAGCCCGTCGAGCGTGCACACACCGTGCACGGGGACGCCGAGCGCGAGCCCGAAGGTGTCGGCGGTCATCAGTCCGACGCGCAGTCCGGTGTAGGGGCCGGGCCCGATGCCTACGACGATGCCGGTGACGGCGTCGAGTTTCAGCCCGGCCTCGGCGAGGACGCGGTCGACGGCCGGCAGCAGCAGCTCGCCGTGCCGGCGCGCGTCCACCTGACTCGAAGAGGTGACGACGTCCGTACCGTCGTGCAGCGCGACGGTCACGGCGGGGGTGGCGGTATCCAGAGCGAGCAAGAGCACGCAAACAGCCTACGGCTCCCGCGCCGCGCGTATCGCCGCCCCGGACGCAGGCCCCCCAACTGCTAACGTCGCCGAGGATCACGCCGTACGACAACGAGGTGGACGACCGTGTCAAGCACCAGCGCCGGGATTGTGACCGGGCTCACCACGGCGGCGCTGATCACGGTGGGTGTCCTCGCCTACCAGGCCTCGGCGAGCGTCCCGGTCGGGCTCGGCACCTCGCACCGGAGCGGTGAGCCCGCGGCCGCCGCCTCGAAGGCACCTCGCGACACCGGGCACCCCACCGCCCTGCCCGCCGGCTCCGGCAAGGGTGAACGGGTCGTGTACTCGGTGGACGACGACCGGGTCTGGCTGGTCCGCAAGGACAACAGGGTCCGGCGCACCTTCAAGGTCACCGCGGGCACGGTCGCCCCGCTCCCGGGCTCCTACTTCGTCACGTCCCGCTCGAACTCGGTCACCGGCACCGACGGCATCCCCGTCGAGCACGTCGTCCGCTTCACCAGCGTCGACAGCGTCACGATCGGCTTCAGCGCGGCCGTGGACGGCTCGGCACCGGAGAACGACCCCACGGCGAAAACGGGCGGCATCCGCGAGTCCCGCGAGGACGGCAACGCGATGTGGGACTTCGCGACGATCGGCCAACGAGTGGTCGTCATCCGCTGAAGTACAACGCCGCCAGGGGCGCGGGGAACTGCGCGAGAAGCCCCACCGGCCCGCAGACGAACGAAGAACCTCAGGCTGCTTTGCGCTGTTCCGCCGCCCGCGGCCGTACCGCTTCCCGGTCAGGGACACGCGGCGGCGTCGAGATCACCTGTGCCGCCGCACACGCCGCCAGCAGGTCACGCATGGGCACCGCGGACACCACACGCGGCGCCGCCTCGTCTCGTTCCGTGGCCGCCATGGACGCCTCCTGAGCACCGGGGGCAGACGTAGTTAGGTAGACCTAACTACGAACTGGGTACCATGTGACCACGCACACGACCGCAAATGCAATAACTTGCCGACGTCTTGTCGGAATATTCATCCACCGATGCTCAAGCGGGCAGCGCGCGCAGGCTCAGGCGGTCAGAACACCGAGGTCGACGGCCGCCCAGCGCTCCCCCAGCCCGGTCAGCGTCACGTGCCGCACCTCGTCGGTGGTGTCCCCGACGGCACGGTGGATCCGCACCTGGAGCCGGTCGTCGGTGAGCTCCTCGACCTTGCCCTCGCCCCACTCCACGACGATCACCGAGTCGGACAGCGAGACATCGAGATCGAGGTCCTCCATCTCGTCGAGCCCGCCGCCCAGGCGGTACGCGTCGACGTGGACGAGCGGCGGACCGCCACCGAGGGACGGGTGCACCCGGGCGATCACGAAGGTCGGGGACGTGACGGCACCCCGCACGCCCAGCCCCTCACCCAGTCCCCGGGTCAGCGTCGTCTTGCCCGCCCCGAGCTCCCCGCTGAGCATCACGAGATCCCCGGCGCGCAGCAGCTTGGCCAGCTTCAGGCCCAGCTCACGCATCTGCTCGGGGGAGGTGACGGTCAGTTCGGTCTCAACCGGGTTGTGCGGTGCTGCTGGTGCTTCCATAGCCACCCACGGTAGCTCCTGCCGGCACGGCACCCGCGCGGGTGAGGAGGTCGGCGATGCGGTCGGTGACCACTTCCGGGTGTTCCAGCATCACCAGGTGCCCGGCGTCCGGCACGAGCACCAGTTCGGCTTCCGGCAGCAGCCCGGCGATGGCCTCGCTGTGCTCGCTGGGCGTGACGAGGTCCCCGATCCCGGCCAGCACGAGCACCGGAAGGTCCATGAAGTGGGCGAGCGCCTCGGTCTTGTCGTGTTCGGTGAACGCCGGATAGAACTCGGCGACCACGTCGATCGGCGTCCCCTCGATCATCCGCTCGGCGAACCGGGCGACGGCCGGGTCCACGTCCCGGCTCGCGAACGAGTACCGCTTGATGATCCCCGTGAACAGGTCGGCGGTGGCCTGCCGCCCCTTCTCCACCAGCTCGGCCCGCTGCCCCAGCGCCTTCAGCACCCCGGGCAGGATCCGTCGTACGGCATTCACTCCCGCGACGGGCAGCCCGAAGTTGACCTCGCCGAGCCGCCCCGACGACGTGCCGACGAGGGCGACGGCGACCACCCGCTCACGGATGAGCTCGGGAAACTCGTCGGCGAGCGCCATGACGGTCATCCCGCCCATGGAGTGCCCCACGAGCACGATCGGCCCCTCGGGCGCGGCGGCGTCGATGACGGCCTTCAGATCGCGCCCCAACTCGTCGATGCTGACCGGCACATCGTCCTGCACCTGCTGCACCCCGCGCCCGGACCGGCCGTGGCTGCGCTGGTCCCAGTGGACGGTCCGCACGACCCCGCGCAGTGCGGCCCGCTGGAAGTGCCAGGAGTCCTGGCTGAGGCAGTAGCCGTGGCTGAAGACCACGGTGACGGGCAGCGGGGCCTTGCGTCCGAAGAGCCGGCGCCGGCGCGGGGCGGACCCGCCCTCCGGCTCCACCTCGTCGACCTCGTAGTACAGCTCGGTGCCGTCGTCGGCGTACGCCTTGCCGGGCATGCCGCGCAGCGAGCCGTAGGGCCCGGTGGAGTCGAGCGCGAGCCGCGCCTTCTTCCGCATGCCGCGTCCGACGGTCATCCGCTCGAGGGCGACACCGGCCGCCGCTCCCGCCGCGACCACGCCTATCGCGGCACCCGCGATCCCGGTCGCCCTGCGCCAGTTCCCGGCCGCCCCCGTGGCGGAGACCACGGCTACGACAGCCTCCGCGCTGCTCTCGCTCACGTACCGCTCCTCTTCGCCGGACTGCTGGACCACCACTTGCTGCTGGATCGGTTACCCCGGTTGTCCCTCATTCACATAGACGCGGGGAACGCGGCTTCCGATCCGGGTGACGATTTCGTACGCGATGGTCCCGGCCGCCTGTGCCCAGTCCTCGGCGGTGGGCTCACCGCGGTCGCCGGGCCCGAAGAGGATCGCCTCCGAGCCGGTCTCGGGCTCGTCGCCGCCGAGGTCGACGACGAACTGGTCCATGGCGATCCGTCCCGCGACGGTCCGCCACTTGCCGCCGACCAGGACGGGTCCGGTGCCGGAGGCATGGCGCGGGACGCCGTCCGCGTAGCCGACGGGCACCAGGCCGAGGGTGGTCTCGCCGGGGGTGACGTAGTGATGTCCGTAGCTGACGCCGTGCCCGCCCGGGACCCGCTTGACCAGCGCCACCGACGCGCTCAGCGTCATCACCGGGCGCAGCCCGAAGTCGGCCGGGCTGCCGAGCTCGGGGCTCGGCGAGATGCCGTAGACGGCGACGCCGGTCCGCACGAGGTCGAAGTGTGTCTCGGGAAGCGTGAGCGTGGCCGGCGAGTTGGCGATGTGCCGCACCTCGGGCCGGACCCCGGCCTGTTCGGCGTACGACACCATCTCGCGGAACAGGGTGAGCTGGGCGGCGATGGAAGGATGTCCGGGTTCGTCGGCGCAGGCGAAGTGCGACCAGAGTCCGGTGATGCGCAGGAGGCCTTCTTCCTCGGCCCGCAGGGCGTGGGCGACCAACTCGGCCCAGTCGTCCCCCGGCTGGCATCCGTTCCGCCCCAGGCCGGTGTCGGCCTTGAGCTGCACGCGCGCGGGGACACCGGCCTCCCGGGCCGCCGCGACGACCTCCTCAAGGGCCCACATCCCGCTGACGGAGACGTCGAGATCGGCCTCGACGGCCTCCCGCCAGGGTCCGCCCGGAGTCCAGAGCCAGCACATGATGCGGACGTCGCGCAGGCCCTTGTGCCGCAGCTCGAGGGCCTCCTCGGGGGTCGCCGTGCCCAGCCAGGTCGCCCCCGCCTCGACGGCCGCGCGGGCACAGGGCACCGCCCCGTGGCCGTACGCGTCGGACTTGACCACGGCCATCAGGGCCGCGCCCGGCGCGAGGGCGCGCAGGGTCCGCACATTGGCCCGCAGGGCGGCCAGATCGATCTCGGCGCGGGCACGCAGCGGCGTGCTCCGCGGGGCAGGTGTCTCACTCATGGCGCCCCCAGTCTCTCAGAGGGGTCCGACAGTCCCCGCGGACGCCTACGCTCCGGGTCGCCGCCCCCAGGCATAGACGCGGTCGCCCTTCTTCAGCACACCCCACAGCTTGCGGGCGTCCCCGATCCGCAGATTGACGCAGCCCATGGAGCCGACGGTGGTGAAGATGCTGCCGTAGACGGCGTGGAAGGCCTGTCCGCCGCTGAAGAACTGCGCGTAGGGCATGGGTTGGTGGTAGAGCGTGGACACATGGTTCTTGTGCTTCCAGTAGACCTTGAACCAGCCCGTGCGGGTCTTGTACCCGGCCCGTCCGCTCCGCATGGGCACCGGCCCGAAGACAACCTTCTTCCCCTTCTGCACCCAGGTGATCTGCCGGTCGAGATCGACGCAGGCGACGCGGTACGTGCGGACCGGACACTTCTTGGCGGCATTGGGGTTCTTCTTCGCGGACAGGTACCGCATCCGGGACCAGGTGATCGGCCCCGCGAACCCGATGGCGGGCTTGATCTTCTGCTTGACCTGGAAAGCCCGGATGGCCTTGCAGTCGGCCTTCGACTGCTTCCCGTCCACCTTCAGCTTCAGCCACCGCTCGACCTGCCGCTGATAGGGCCCGCGTGACTTGGTGCACGAGACCCGGGCGACGGCGTCGGCGAGCGGCACGTACTCGACCAGGTCGTACGCCCCCGGAGCGGCCTGCGCCGGCTCGACGGCGTCCTCCTGGGCGCTGGGCACGTACACCTGCGGCGCGAGGGCCTGGTCGGGGCTGTCGATCTGCCAGGGCTGGTACTCGCCTGGGACGAGTTCGGCCTCGGAGCCGGGGGCGGGGGGCGGGGGCGCGGCGTAGGCGGTTCCGGCGGGCAGCACGGTGGCGGCCACGAGGAACGCCGCGACACTCCGGCGGGCGATACGTCTGCTGATCATGCGATCAGAGAAACGTGGGCCCCGCGAGGACAGGGAGTACCACGCGGGGAGGTCACTCGTACGTACGCAGCCCCGGCTACCCGGCCCGCACATCCCTCCAGGCCCCCCGGATCCCGTCCGCCACGTCATGCGCTCCCACCGGCGCCCCCTCGGCCGCGAACCGCCCCGCGAGCCCGTGCAGATACGCCGCCGCACTCCCCGCGTCCACCGCGGAGAGCCCGGCCGCGAGCAACGATCCCGCCAGGCCCGACAGCACGTCCCCACTGCCCGCCGTGGCCAGCCACGCGGTCCCCGTCGGGTTCACCCGCACCGCCCCGCCCCCGGAGTCCGCGACCAACGTCGTCGACCCCTTGAGCAGCACCGTCGCCCCGTACCGCCCCGCCAGCTCCCGTACGGACTCCAGCCGGGCCTCCTCGACCGACTCCCGCGTCACCCCCAGCAACGCCGCCGCCTCCCCGGCATGCGGCGTCATCAGCGTCGGCGCGCGACGCGCCCGCACGGCACCGACGTCCGCCAGCCGCAGCCCGTCCGCGTCGACCAGCACCGGCACATCCGCGGCCAGCACCTCCGCCACACTCGCGGCGTCGTCCCCGGCCCCGGGCCCGACGACCCACGCCTGCACCCGCCCCGCCCGCTTCGGCCCCTGGTCCGACACCAGCGTCTCGGGAAAGCGGGCGATGACGGCGTCGCCGGCGGGTCCGACGTACCGCACCGCCCCCGCACCGCCCCGCAACGCGCCCGCCACGGCGAGCACGGCCGCGCCCGGATACCGGGCGGAGCCGGCGGCGATCCCCACGACCCCTCGCCGGTACTTGTCGCTCTCCCCCGTCGGCACCGGCAACAGCCGGGCCACATCCGCGTGCTGCAACGCCTCCAGCTCCGCCTCGAGGGGCAGCGACAGCCCGATGTCCACGAGCCGCACGGACCCGGCGTACTCCCGGGCCGGGTCCACCAGCAGCCCCGGCTTGTGCGTGCCGAAGGTGACGGTGAGGTCGGCGCGCATCGCGGCCCCGCGCACCTCCCCCGTGTCGGCGTCGACACCGCTGGGCAGGTCGACGGCTACGACAGCGGCGCGCGACGCCCCGACCACCGAGGCGAGCCGGGCCGCGTCCGGCCGCAGTCCGCCCTTCCCGCCGATCCCTACGATGCCGTCGAGGACGAGGTCGGCCCGCGGGACCAGGTCCTCTGCTCCCTCCACGCCCACCACCGCGCCCCCCGCCCGCCGCAACGCCGTGAGCCCCGCGGCATGGGCCCGCTCCGGCGCGAGCAGCACCGCGGTGACACCGGCGCCCCGCCGCGCGAGCCGGGCCCCGGCGTACAGGGCGTCCCCGCCGTTGTCACCGCTGCCCACCAGCAGCACGACCCGGCTGCCGTACACCCGCCCCAGCAGGTCCGCGCAGGCGGCGGCGAGCCCGGCGGCCGCCCGCTGCATCAACGCTCCCTCCGGCAGCCGTGCCATGAGCTCCCGCTCGGCCGCCCTGACCGTCTCCACGCTGTACGCAGTACGCATGGGTCCGAGTCTCCCCCGAGCGTGACGAACCTCGCCGCAGCCATTGACGCTTTACCGCGCCTTTGCCAAACTCCCCCTCCCCCCAGCATGAATCGATTCAGTCGAATTGGTTCGACAAACAGGACGGACCCCCATGCGACGCAGAGCCGCACTGATCGCCGGCACCGCAGCCGCCGCCCTCATGACCGCGGGCATCACTGCCACCACCGTTCCCCAGGCCGCCGCCGCAGCCTGCGGCGAGGGCTCCTACCAGGCCGAAGCCGTACTGAACGGCAGCACCTGGACGGCCCGCCGCGGCAGCACGACGGTCTACACCGGCACGGACCTCCGCGCCGCGGCCCAGGCCGCGGTCAACAGCCTGACGTCGGGCCGCACGGCGAAGGAACGGGTCGTCGTCCGCGGCTCGGGCTCGATGTCGGCCGGCTCCCGCATCTCCCTCCCCAGCTACACGACCCTCGACGTCTGCGGCACCATCAACGTCACCGGCACGGGCAGCGGCGACCAGGCCCCCGTCTACTCCCGCGGCACCCGCGACATCGAGGTCCAGCATCTGAACCTCACCGGCAGCCCGCTCTACGGCGTCTTCCTGCGCAACGTCCAGAACGCGACCCTCGGCCAGCTCGACATGCGCCTGTCGGCGGGCCTGGGCGTACGCATCGACAACCGCGGCGACACCTCGCAATGGACGCGGAACGTCCGCATCGACAACGCGTACGTGTCCGGCGCGTCGAGCCACGCGGTGGAGACCTACGGCGTGGACGGCCTGACCATCGGCACGGTGACCGCGCGCAACGTCGGCGAGTCCGGTCTTCTCCTCAACCAGACGATCAACGCGACGGTGACCAAAGTCGACGCGGAGAACGCCGGCACCGGCACGGGCTACGCCGTCTTCCGCATGGCCAACCGCAACGGCCGGGTGGGGAGCTCGTACCCCACCAACATCCGCGTCGGCGAGGTGATCGCGCGGGGCGGCGGCAGGGGCGTCTTCTGCGTCTCGGAGAGCGGCGGGGCGGTCATCGACAGGGTCACGCTCACGAACACCGGCAACAACTCGGTCCTGATCGAGAACTGCTACAACGTCAGCCTCGCCGCCCAGAGCGGCACCATCACCGGCGGCGGCGAACTGCGCCTCGCGGCCCGCTCGGAGTTCCCCAACAACGACAACATCACCGTCCAGAACCTCACGGTGACCAACTCGTCGATCCGTGAGAGCCCCTGCGGCACGAACACGACGTTCCGCAACATCACACGCGTCAACACCACGCAGACCATCTGCTAGCCGCGGTCCGACTCGGCGGGTGGGCTCCGCCTATCCCTCCGCCACCACCACGGCGGAGGCCACCCCCGCGTCATGGCTGAGCGACACATGCCAGGACCGCACCCCGAGCTGCGCGGCCCGCGCCGCCACCGTCCCGGTGACCCGCAGCCTCGGCTGCCCACTGTCCTCGACATACACCTCGGCATCGGTCCAGTGCAGCCCGGCAGGCGCCCCGAGCGCCTTGGCCAGAGCCTCCTTGGCGGCGAACCGGGCGGCGAGCGAGGCAACCCCCCGCCGCTCCCCGCTGGGCAACCACAGCTCACTGTCGAGAAACAGCCGCCGCGCCATCCCGGGCGTGCGCTCCAACGACGCCGCGAACCGCTCGATCTCCGCCACGTCGATCCCGACACCGATGATGCTCATGCGCAGCACCTTACGGGGGGGGTCCCTCACCCCTACTCCACCGTCACCGACTTGGCCAGGTTCCGGGGCTGGTCCACCTCGTTGCCCCGAGCCGTGGCCAGCTCGCACGCGAAGACCTGCAGCGGCACGGTCGCCACCAGCGGCTGCAGCAACGTAGGCGTGGCCGGGATGCGGATCAGATGGTCCGCGTACGGGACCACCGCCTCGTCCCCCTCCTCGGCGATCACGATCGTCCGCGCCCCCCGGGCCCTGATCTCCTGGATGTTGGACACGATCTTGTCGTGCAGCACGGACCGGCCTCGCGGCGACGGCACGACCACCACCACGGGCAGGTCCTCCTCGATCAGCGCGATCGGCCCGTGCTTCAGCTCGCCCGCCGCGAAGCCCTCGGCGTGCATGTACGCGAGTTCCTTCAGCTTCAACGCCCCCTCCAGCGCCACCGGGTACCCGACGTGCCGCCCGAGGAAGAGGACCGTGTCCTTCGAGGCCAGCGACCTGGCCAGCGCGCGTACCGGCTCCATGGTCTCCAGCACCCGCTCCACCTCGCCGGAGATCTGCGACAGGTCCCGGATGACGGCGGAGATCTCGTCGCCCCACTTGGTGCCCCGCACCTGGCCCAGGTACAGGGCCACCAGATAGCAGGCCACCAGCTGCGTCAGGAACGCCTTCGTCGACGCGACCGCCACCTCCGGCCCCGCGTGCGTGTACAGCACCGCGTCCGACTCACGAGGGATCGTGGAACCGTTGGTGTTGCAGATCGCCAGCACCTTCGAGCCCTGCTCCCGCGCATGCCGCAGCGCCATCAGCGTGTCCATGGTCTCCCCGGACTGCGAGATGGCGATCACCAGGGACCGCGCCCCCAGGATCGGGTCCCGGTACCGGAACTCGCTCGCCAGCTCCACCTCGCAGGGGATCCGGGTCCAGTGCTCGATGGCGTACTTGGCGATCAGCCCCGCGTGGAAGGCCGTACCGCACGCCACGATCACCACCTTGTCCACCTCGCGCAGCTCGGACGCGCTGATCCGCACCTCGTCCAGCGTGAGGGAACCGGCCGCGTCGATGCGGCCCAGCAGGGTGTCCGCGACCGCCTTCGGCTGCTCGGCGATCTCCTTGAGCATGAAGTAGTCGTAGCCGCCCTTCTCCGCGGCGGACGCGTCCCAGTCCACGTGGTACGACCTGACCTCCGCCGGACGGCCGTCGAAGCCCGTCACCGTCACCCCGTCCCGGCGCAGCTCCACCACCTGGTCCTGGCCCAGCTCGACCGCCGACCGCGTGTGGGCGATGAACGCGGCGACATCGGAGGCCAGGAACGCCTCCCCCTCCCCCAAGCCCACGACCAGCGGCGAGTTCCGCCGCGCCCCCACCACCACGTCCGGCTCGTCCGCGTGCACCGCGACCAGCGTGAACGCGCCGTCCAGCCGCCGGCACACCAGCCGCATCGCCTCCGCGAGGTCCCCCGTCACGGAGAACTCCTCCGCCAGCAGATGCGCGACGACCTCCGTGTCCGTCTCGGAGGACAGCACATGCCCGCGCTCCGCCAGCTCGGTCCGCAGCGCGGCGAAGTTCTCGATGATCCCGTTGTGGACGACCGAGACCCGGCCCGCGTTGTCCAGATGGGGATGCGCGTTCGCGTCCGTCGGGCCGCCGTGTGTGGCCCACCGGGTGTGGCCGATGCCCGTCCCGCCCGTGGGCAGGGGCCGGTCCACCAGTTCCTTCTCCAGGTTGACGAGCTTGCCGGCCTTCTTGGCGGCCGCCAGCCCCCCGTCCGCCAGCACGGCGACGCCCGCCGAGTCGTACCCCCGGTACTCCAGCCGCTTCAGTCCGGCCATCACGACTTCGAGTGCCGACTGCGACCCCACGTAACCCACGATTCCGCACATGCGCCGCAGCCTAAAGGCGAAACCCCGCCCGAACAGTGCCCGAACCGGCCTCCGCCTGCCCGAAATCGGAAATCCTCACCCCCGTACGAGCCCCCTCCCGCTCTCCGGGGGACCACCGCGTGACGGACCCCACCCGCCATCACGTTCAAACTCCGTTAACAATGGACTGTGATCTCTCCGGTCTCCTCGATTCCCCGGAGCGCCCACCGGCACAAGCCGGAGGCGACTCCCTACGTCGACCTCACCCGTGCCGAGTGGAGCGCGCTGCGCCACAAGACGCCGCTGCCGCTCACCGCCGAGGAGGTCGAGAAGCTGCGCGGTCTGGGCGATGTCATCGACCTCGACGAGGTGCGCGACATCTATCTGCCGCTGTCACGGCTCCTCAACCTCTACATCGGTGCCACGGACGGCCTCAGAGGGGCGCTGAACACCTTCCTCGGCGAACAGGGCGCCCAGTCCGGCACCCCCTTCGTCATAGGGGTCGCGGGCTCGGTGGCCGGCGGCAAGTCCACGGTCGCCCGACTCCTGCAGGCCCTGCTCTCCCGCTGGCCCGAGCACCCGCGCGTCGAGCGCGTGACGACGGACGGCTTCCTGCTGCCGACCAAGGAGCTGCAGGCCCGCGGTCTGATGTCGAGAAAGGGTTTCCCCGAGTCGTACGACCGACGGGCGCTGACCCGTTTCGTCGCCGACATCAAGGCGGGCAAGGACGAGGTGACGGCCCCCGTCTACTCCCACCTCATCTACGACATCGTCCCCGGCGAGAAGCTCGTCGTGCGCCGCCCGGACATCCTGATCGTCGAGGGCCTCAACGTCCTGCAGCCCGCCCTCCCCGGCAAGGACGGCCGCACCCGCGTCGGTCTCGCCGACTACTTCGACTTCAGTGTGTACATCGACGCCGGCCCCGAGGACGTCGAGCGCTGGTACCTCAACCGCTTCAAGAAGCTGCGCCAGACGGCCTTCCAGAACTCCGACTCCTACTTCCGCAAGTGGACGCAGGTGTCGGAGGAGGAGGCCCTCGACTACGCCCGCACCCAGTGGCGCACCATCAACAAGCCCAATCTGATCGAGAACATCGCCCCCACCCGCGGCCGCGCCACCCTCGTCGTCCGCAAGGGCCCCGACCACAAGGTCCAACGCCTGCGCCTGCGCAAGCTGTGAACTCCCCGGCCGGGCCTGTGGACTGTTAAAAAGGCGTCATGCTGCATCTGCGCCTGATCACCCCGGCCGAGAAGACCGACGACGTGGTCCGGCTGGTCGAGAAGACAGTCGGCACCACGCACCTGGTCGTGCTGCCGGGCGCCGCCCGAAACCCCTCCGGGGACGTCGTGATGTGCGATGTCGCCCGCGAGGCCGGCGACGAACTCATCGGCGCACTACGCCGGTTGGACCTCGACAAGACCGGCTCCATCGCCGTCGAGAACATCGACCTGTCGCTCTCCGAGCGAGCCGACAAGGCCGAGGACGACGCCCCGGGCGAGGGCGCGGACGCGGTCCTGTGGGAGCACCTGACGGACGCGACCCACGAGGAGTCGACGCTCTCGATCACCTACGTCGCCTTCATCACGCTGGCAACGATGATCGCGGCCTGCGGTGTGGTCCTCGACAACGCGATCCTGATCGTGGGCGCGATGGCGGTGGGCCCGGAGTTCGGCCCATTGGCCGCGTTCAGCACGGCGATCGTCCAACGCCACCCCAAGCTGGCCCTGCGCTCACTGATCGCGCTGCTGGTGGGCTTCGCGGTGGCCATGGTGGTGACGGTCGGCTTCAGCTACTTCATGGACTCGGTGGACCTCTTCAGCGCCGAGCAGTTGGATGCCACGCGCCCCAACACCAACTTCATCTACCGGCCCGACTGGTTCTCCTTCGTCGTGGCCGTCCTCGCCGGCTGCGCGGGCACCCTGTCTTTGACCTCGGCCAAGTCCGGCGCTCTGGTCGGCGTCGCGATCTCGGTGACCACGGTCCCGGCGGCCGCGAACGCCGCCGTCGCCTTCAGCTTCAACGAGTACAAGCAGGCCTGGGGTTCAACGGAGCAGCTCCTGCTGAACCTGCTGGGCATCGTCCTGGCAGGCACCCTCACCCTGCTGTTCCAGAAGTGGCTCTGGAAACGCCCTGAGGGGCAACGTCCTTAGGGGCGCGGGGCTCTGTCCGATTTGCGGCTCGCCGCGTGGGCGCGACCAGCCACGACGAACGCGAAAGCCCGCCACGCACAGAACCCCCCACCCCGAACCCGGCACTTACCCCAGCGCCGACTTCACCGCATCGGCCAACCTCCCGGCCACAGACCGAGCCTGATCGATATCCGCGGCCTCGACCATCACCCGAACCAACGGCTCGGTACCCGACGGCCGCAACAACACCCGCCCGGTGGCCCCGAGTTCCCGCTCCGCCTCGGCAACCGCCGCAGCCAGCTCACCCGAGGTCCCCACCCGCGCCCGATCCACATCCGGCACATTGATGAGCACCTGGGGCAGCCGCTCCATCACCGACGCGAGCTCCCGCAACGACCGCCCGGTGGCCGCGACCCGAGCCGCGAGCATGAGCCCCGTCAGCGTCCCGTCACCGGTCGTGGCGTGATCGAGAATGATGACGTGCCCGGACTGCTCGCCACCGAGCGCGTACCCGTGCTCCTTCATCGCCTCCAGCACATACCGGTCACCCACCGCAGTCTGGATGAGGCTGATCCCCTCCCGCTCCATCGCCAGCTTGAACCCGAGGTTCGACATGACGGTCGCGACCACGGTGTCGGCCCGAAGCGCGGAGCGTTCCCGCATCGCCAGCGCGATGACGGCCATGATCTGGTCGCCGTCCACCTCGTCACCGGTGTGGTCCACGGCGAGGCAGCGGTCGGCGTCCCCGTCGTGCGCGATGCCGAAGTCGGCCCCGTGCTCCACGACGGCGGCCTTGAGCAGGCCAAGGTGGGTCGAGCCGCACCCGTCGTTGATGTTGAGCCCGTCCGGCGACGCACCGATCGTGATCACTTCGGCCCCGGCCCGCGTGAACGCCTCCGGCGAGACCCGCGCGGCGGCACCGTGTGCCTCGTCGAGGACGATCTTCAGGCCTTCGAGCCGGTTCGGGAGGACGCCGATGAGATGGGCGACGTACTGGTCGAAGCCCTCCAGGTACTCACGGACGCGCCCCACGCCCGAGCCCGTCGGCCGGTCCCAGGGCTCGCCGTGCCGGTGGGACTCGTAGACCGACTCGATCCGCTCCTCCAGCTCGTCGTCGAGCTTGTGCCCGCCGCGGGCGAGGAACTTGATGCCGTTGTCGGGCATGGCGTTGTGGCTGGCGGACAGCATGACGCCGAGGTCGGCACCGAGGGCGCCCGTGAGATATGCCACGGCCGGTGTCGGCAGGACGCCGACCCGCAGGACGTCGACACCCGCGCTCGCGAGGCCCGCGACCACGGCGGCCTCCAGGAACTCCCCGGACGCGCGCGGATCCCGTCCGACCACCGCCGTCGCCCGGTGGCCCTCGAAGGTACCCGCCTCGGCCAGTACGTGGGCCGCCGCTACCGACAGACCCAGGGCCATCTCGGCCGTCAGGTCCGCGTTGGCGACGCCGCGCACGCCGTCCGTGCCGAAGAGTCGTCCCACTTGTCCTCCTGAAAGAGCGCTGCTACTCGGAGATCATCCGATCGCACAAGCCTTAGACCGTCTTGTGCCGTTATACGCCTAAGGCTGTGATAAACGAACGCCCCGGCGGCACTGTGGCGTGCCGCCGGGGCGTTCGGACGTACTGCTGACGTGCGAGTACGAGCTGCAGGCAGCGAAGCTTAACGCTTGCTGTACTGCGGGGCCTTGCGGGCCTTCTTGAGACCGGCCTTCTTGCGCTCGACCGCACGGTCGTCGCGGCGGAGGAAGCCGGCCTTCTTGAGGGCGCCGCGGTTGTTGTCCACGTCGGCCTCGTTCAGCGCGCGGGCCACGCCGAGGCGCAGGGCGCCGGCCTGGCCGGAGACACCGCCACCCGCGATGCGGGCGATGACGTCGTAGCGGCCCTCGAGCTCGAGCACCTTGAAGGGCTCGTTGACTTCCTGCTGGTGCACCTTGTTGGGGAAGTAGTCCTCAAGGGTGCGACCGTTGATCTTCCACTTGCCGGTGCCCGGGACGATCCGGACGCGGGCGATGGCGTTCTTGCGACGGCCCAGGCCGGCGGCCGGCTGCGGGTCGCCGAAGCGGCCGGCGAGGGACTCCGAGGTGTACTCACCCTCGACGGGGACCTCGGACTCGGTGGTGTAGCTCTCAATGTCGACGAGCTCGGTCTCGGTCTCTTCGACCGGCTGCTCAACGGTGGTCTCGGCCACGGTTCTCCTCAGATCTTTTCTGTTTAGGGGTGTGGCCGGAACTACTGCGCGACCTGGGTGATCTCGAACGGCACCGGCTGCTGGGCAGCGTGGGGGTGCTGGTCGCCCGAGTAGACCTTCAGCTTCGAGAGCATCTGACGGCCCAGGGTGTTCTTGGGGATCATGCCCTTGATGGCCTTCTCGACGGCCTTCTCGGGGTTCTTCGCCAGCAGCTCGTCGTAACGGACGGAGCGCAGACCACCCGGGTACCCGGAGTGGCGGTACGCCAGCTTCTGGGTCTTCTTGTTGCCGGACAGGTGAACCTTGTCGGCGTTGATGATGATGACGAAGTCGCCCATGTCCATGTGCGGGGCATAGGTCGGCTTGTGCTTGCCACGGAGGAGGTTCGCGGCAGTGGTAGCCAGACGGCCCAGGACGATGTCCTGAGCGTCAATGACGTGCCACTGGCGAGTCACATCGCCGGGCTTGGGGCTGTACGTACGCACTTCGCAGCCTTCTTCTTCAGTGGATGGGTGCTGACACATGGCATCACTGAAGCGATCGTGCAGCTGGGGACGACAGTGCCGGGAACGCTGCCCGTATGCCGCCCACTGGTAACTGCTCCAGGGAACCTACGTAAGGGCCACTCGCCTGAGAGCGACCAAGCCAATACGCATAACAAGCGGCAAGACTACTCGCGCTGCCCCGGACGGGTCAAAACGAGTACGCGCATCGTCCCCTCCCGCCCCCCGTCTAAGATGCGCCCCATGAGCTTTGGGCAGCAGGGGGGACCCCCGTCCCAGTGGGATCCCTGGAAACCGAATTCCCAGCAGCCGTGGACCGGCAGCAGCGACGGCCCGACCCCGGACTGGGCCGCGCTCGCCGAGGCGTCGGAGACCCGTAACAAACGCCGCAGGCTGCTTTTCATCGGCGGTGGCGCCCTCGCCACCGTGGCGATAGGCACCGCCGTGGCCGTGGCCGTGGTGTCGGCGAACGGGGACAGTGAGGCGTCCACCGCATCCTCGCTGCCCTCGACCGCGGACATCCCGAGCCAGTCCGCCACGGCCCCGTCCTTCGCGCCGACCAGCGCCCCGCCGCCGCTGGACCCGAAGGAGTTCGTCTCCAGCAAGACCAAGGACACCGCCCCGATCGGCGCGGACATCCTTTTCCCGGGCACGCAGCTGACCATGGGCGAGACGGTCTACAAGAAGGGCCCGACGGCCGACACCAAGAACTGCGCCTCGGTCGCCCAGGGCACCCTGCCGAAAATCTTCAAGGCCAACGACTGCACGCGCCTGATGCGGGTGACGTACGTCAAGGACGGCGTCGCGGTGACGGTCGGCGTGGCCGTCTTCGACACCGAGGCACAGGCGACCAAGGTCAAGACCCAGTCCGACGACAAGAGCGTCGTACGGTCCCTGGCCGGCAGCGGTGTGAAGTCCTTCTGCGATTCCGCGATCTGCCGTACGACGACCAACTCCTACGGCCGCTACGCCTACTTCACGACCGCCGGCTTCACCAACGGCAAGAACGTCACGGAGAAGAGCACGCGGGTCTTCTCCACCGGCGACGACCTGGCCGAGTTCACCTTCCGCCAGATCCGCCGCCGCGGCGAGGCCCAGGCGTCGGCCGCCGCCGACGAGTAGGTAGCGCGTCGATCCGCCGGCCCCCGGGGGCCGGCGGACCCCGGTTCAGCTCCGCCGGTTGCGCATGCGCAGCCGCAGCGGCACCAGCGCCGACTCGATCTGCGTCGAGAGGTTCATCTTGGAGACGCCTTCGGTGCGCTCCTCGAAGCGGATCGGGATCTCGACGGCGCTGTGCCCGGCCCGGACGGCCTTGAACTTCAGCTCGACCTGGAAGCTGTAGCCGGCGCTGTCCAGGGTCGCGAGATCCACGTCACGCAGCGTGGCCGCCGACCACAGGTTGAAGCCGGCCGTGATGTCCCGGATCTTCGTGCCGAGCACGGTCCGGGCGTAGCGGTTGGCGAAGCGGGACAGCAGGACGCGGTGCCTGCCCCACTCCTCGTCCAGCGAGCCGCCCTCGACGTACCGGCTGCCGACGACCAGGCCGACGCCGGAGGCCACGGCCGTGCCGAGCATCCGCGGCACCGCCTCGACGGGGTGGCTGCCGTCGGCGTCCATCTGGATGACGTACTCGGCGCCCTCGGCGAGCGCGGCGCTCATGCCGGCGACGTACGCGCGCCCGAGGCCGTCCTTCTCGGTGCGGTGCAGCACGCTCATCCGGCGCCGCCCGGCGGCCTGATCCGAGTTGTACTTCTCTACGAGCTCCTCGGCGATCCGCCCCGTCCCGTCGGGGCTGGAGTCGTCGACGATCTTCAGATGCAGCCCGTCGATCGGCAGACCGAGGACCAGCTCGGCCATCCTGGGCAGGTTCGCCGCCTCGTTGTACGTCGGCATCACGATGGTGACCGGTACGCCGGCGTGTCTGTCGTTGGCCGTCATGTCTTTCCGTTCCCTCCCCTAGAGGCCCTGAAGGGGCCTCTCCTCAACCGGCGCGGGCCTGCCCAGCGCGCGGAAGTGCCAGCCCGCCGCGGACCAGCGGTCCCCGTCGAGCGCCCCCCGGCCGTCCACGATCAGCGGACGGGCCACCAGCGACGCGGCCCGCTCCGGGTCGATCTCCCGGAACTGCGGCCACTCGGTCAGATGCAGCACGAGGTCGGCTCCCCTGAGCGCCTCCTCGGCCGACATCGCGTATCCGAGGAGCGGGAACGCCTTGCGGGCGTTGTCCAGCGCCTCGGGGTCGTAGACCGTGACGTCGGCGCCGTCCAGGCGCAGACGGGCGGCCACGTTGAGCGCGGGCGAGTCCCGGATGTCGTCCGAGTCCGGCTTGAACGCCGCGCCCAGTACGGCGATACGGGCCCCCAGCACCGCACCTCCGCACAGCTCCCGCGCCAGCTCGACAACCTTGTCGCGGCGGCGCATGTTGATCGCGTCCACCTCGCGCAGGAACGCCAGCGAGACCCCCAGCTCGTCGGCGCGGTGCGCGAAGGCGCGGATGTCCTTGGGCAGACAGCCGCCGCCGAAGCCGACTCCGGCCCGCAGGAACTTCTTCCCGATCCGGTCGTCGTGGCCGATCGCCTCGGCGAGGACGCCGACGTCGCCGCCCGCCGCCTCACAGAGCTCGGCCATCGCGTTGATGAAGGAGATCTTGGTGGCGAGGAAGGCGTTGGCGGCCGTCTTGACCAGTTCGGCGGTCGGGAAGTCGGCGGTGACCAGCGGGGTGCCGGCCTCCAGGACGGGCTCGTACACCTTGCGGAGGATCGTTTCCGCATGTGCGGATCGGACACCGATGACCAGCCGGTCGGGACGCAGCGTGTCCTCGACGGCGAAGCCCTCCCGCAGGAACTCCGGGTTCCAGGCGACCTCGACGCCCAGCGTCCCGGCGAGCCGCTCCGCCGTGCCCACCGGCACGGTCGACTTGCCGACCAGCAGCGAGTCCTCGGCCGCGTGCTCGGCGATCGCCGCGAAAGCAGCGTCGACATAGGTGAGGTCGGCGCCCTCGGAGCCCTTGCGCTGCGGGGTGCCGACACACACGAAGTGCACCTCGCCGAAGGCCCCGGCCTCCGTGTAGTCGGTGGTGAACCTCAGTCGCCCGGTCGCCGTGTGCTTCCGGATCAGCTCGGGCAGCCCGGGCTCGTGGAACGGCACCTGGCCGGCCCGCAGCGCGGCGATCTTGTCCGGGTCGACGTCGACGCCGACCACCTCATGACCGAGCTCCGCCATGCAGGCGGCGTGGGTGGCACCGAGGTAGCCGGTGCCGATGACAGTGAGCCGCATGGATTACGGCCTTTCGTGAATTCAGGGGTGAAGAAGAACAGAGGTGGGCGACCGGTTCAGGACGTCTTCGTCCAGACCTGGTACCAGCCGGTGCCGCCCGAGCTGAGCTTGAACGGGATCTTGCCGACCAGGCGGTAGTGCCCGCTCCTGGTCACCTGCTGCTCGAGGTACTTGTCGAGGTCCGGCGTCGCGACGCCGTCCAGCACGATCAGATCGAAGTAGCCGGCCTCGATGGCGAGCCGGTACCCCTCCCTGCCGTGGTGGATCTTGCCCTTCTTGTCCGAGTAGCCGATGCCGTACGTCGACGTCCACTGATCGTGGTTGGTCTTGTCCCGCAGGTAGTAGACGGGCACCTCGTAAGTGGCGCCGAGGTACTTGGCCTTGGGCTTCATGTACGGCTCGATGGCCTTGACGAGCGGCGTGGAGTCGGGCCACAGCCCGAACCGCCACTCGGACTGCGAGACGCCGAGGCACAGCGCGGTGACCCAGATCAGGATGCCCAGCTGCGGATAGCGGAAGTGCTTGCCGACCAGCCGGATCACACCGATGCCGGCCATCGGGGCGGCGAAGAGCAGACCGAAGTCAAGGTGCTTGTAGAGCGAGACCGAGGTGCTGAGGTGGATCTGGTACGCCGGAGCCAGCAGCGCCGTGCCGGCCAGCACCAGGCCGAGCAGGGCGCGCCAGCGCCAGCCGGGGCCGCCCAGGCCGTGCGAGCGCGGGGACTCGTTCATCCGGCCGCGCAGCGCGTAGGCGACGGTGCCCGCGACGGCGGCGGCGAACATCAGCCCACCCCACTCCACGGACTTCTCCACCAGGGACATCGCGGTGTCGGTGCCGTGGGCACGGTTGGTGGTGGTCGCCTTCACACCGGCGAGCACATCGGTGTACATCAGGCCGACCCCGACCAGCGCGGCGGTGCCGAGGCCGAGCAGGAACGCGCGGAGCAGACAACGCCAGCCCTTGTGGTGCCAGGCAGTCAGCGCGGCGAGCACGACGAGAGTGGGCAGGTACAGCGCGGACGCGTACTTCACCGCGACCGCCAGCACGATCACCGGAGCGGCGAGCAACACGGCGGCCGCGGGTGCCCGGTTGGTGCGGACGACTATCCAGGCGGCCAGGGCCAGCAGGAAGATCGCCGGAGCGTCGTAGGTGGCGAACCAGCCGAGCACGATGCTCGGCTGCGTGACCGCGAACAGCGCGGCAGCGACCAGCGCCACCCGCTCGTTGAACATGCGCCGGCTGAAGGAGTACAGCAGCGCGGTCGCGCCCAGCATGCACAGCAGGCTCAGCGCGCGGGCGCCGGAGAGCCCGAACCAGCCGTCGACCACGGCAGCAGCGACCGGATACAGGACCGGCGACCCGGAGAAGTACGACTCGTACCCGCTGTGCAGCGGGGTGCCGTTCATCCAGTGGTCGATGATGTTGTGGCCCGCCGCCAGGTAGAGGGCCTCGTCCTGGAACGCGGTGTTGGACAGCCGCAACGACAGCACCGTCTGGATCAGCAGAACGACCAGCAGGACACCGCGGCTGACCCACGCCCGCCGCTTGCTCGGGGTGTCGTCCCAGCCCGCGTCCGGCGTCTCGGGAATGTGGTACCCGGGCTCGTCGTCCGGCACCTGCTGGTACTCGACCGTGCGCAGGGCGTACGTCGGCTGGTCGTCGTAGCCGCTCTGCGGCTGCTCCGGGATGCCGACCTGGTAAGGCTGCTGCGACTGCGGCTCCTGGTACGGGTACTGCGCGTTGTCGTAGCCGTACGTCTGCTGCTGGTCCTGCTGCGAGGCGCGGCCGTCGGAGTTGAACCAGCTGCCGTCGTCGGCGTACGGATCGTAGGGCTGTGGCGTGTAGTGATCGTGTCGGGAGGTCATCACGGCTTCCGTACGTCGAAGCCGAAACGATCGTCCGCGGCCAGCTGCTTGAACTCCTGCAGGGCCAGCGGGCTCGCCTCCAACCGCCAGTCGGCACGCTTCTTGTGGTTGAACCAGATGAAGCCGAGCATGTTGTCGTCGGCCTCCACACCCGCGAACAGGTTGCGGATGTCGGCCCGTCGTCGCTCACCTGCCATGGCCGCGGTCTCCAGGAGGAGCGTCGGCTTCTTGGTGAAGGTGCGGATCTGGTCGATGGTGGGACCGAAGACGCTGTCGAAGGCGTTGTCGTCCTCGATCGTCCAGTAGCCGATCAGCCCGACCCAGTCGACGTAGGCGTCGCCCGGGTAGTACGGCTCGAGCTTGACGCTCTTGACCGGGTTGATGATGTTGGGCGACCAGGCCCAGATCACGTTCGAGGCACCGGCGTCGATGAAGGTCTCGTGGATGTGCCGCCAGGCGGCCACGTACTGCTTGGGGGTCGTGTACTTGGTCCCCCACTTCTCCCAGTGACCGTTGAACTCGTCGGCGAAGTCGATCACCACAGGGAGGTTCAGCTTGCGGACCGCGGTCGCGTACTCCTTGATGTACGCGTCCGACTTACCGGCCGCGATGTCGGCCACACTGGTGTCGAAGGGCTCCCAGGACATCAGCGTCATGGCGCCCTCCTTCCAGGCCGTGCGCACACCGCTGGCGTCGAAGCCGTCTCCCCAGGCGGCGTAGTACTCAATGAGGTTCGGCTGCTTGCCGGTCAACTCGGTGTACGCGTCGACGCCCTTCATGGAGGTCGGCGCGCCCGCCACTGCGGCCCCGTAGTACTTCTTCTTCGGCTTGATCAGCGGTACGACGTCGTAGGGAACGTCCGACTCCGCGGTCTGCGACGGATCGCCACCCCCCTCGGCCTGTCCGGCCGGTGAGCCGTTGTTCGAGTCGTCGAGCACAGAGCAGCCGCTGAGGGCCAGCGCGGTGAGCAGGACGGCGGTCAGTGCGGTGCGCGTGCGGGTGCGGAGCTGCATCAGACGGCCTCCTTCTCGCGCGGCTGGACCAGCACGCGGGCCACCACGAGGGCGTAGAAGAGTCCGGAGGACAGGATGAGGGCGAAGTTCGGGGCGTCCATGGTGAACGTCCGGTACACGGCGCCGACCACCCAGATCAGGGCGGTGCCGCCGCTCCAGACCCACATGCCGATCCAGAAGCGGCGGGTCTTGTTCTTCTTGGCTCCGGAGGATCCGGTGGGCTGCCAGCCCATGCGGTTCTTGCGCAGGATGTCCCAGATGGCGAAGACGTGCGCCCAGCCGTACATCATGCGGGCGGCCCAGGCCTCCAGTCGGTAGGGCGCCTTGTGCCACATCGGGAAGACGATCGTGGTGTAGATGATGCTGGGCGCCACCATGAGCAGATGCTCGACCTGGAGCTTGTCCGGCATCATCACCAGCAGCACGATGGGGATGACCGGCGCCGCGAAGGTGAACAGCGCCGTGTGGATGTAGTAGAAGAACCCGGACATGTAGCACAGCCGGCTGGAGAGCTTGATCTTGCGCTCCCAGAACTTCTTGCTGCCGAGCAGGCTCATCGATCCGGAGCACCAGCGGTACTGCTGGTTGAAGAAGGCGCCGGCGGTGTCCGGGCACACTCCGGTGGAGACGGCGACCGGCACATACCGCAGGTCCCAGCCCAGGCCCCGCAGGTCGAAGCCGGTGTGCACGTCCTCGGAGTGCTCGATCAGCGTCGTACCGCCGTTGGTCTCCAGCGCGGCCCGCCGGTACACGGCACAGGAGCCGACGCAGATCGCGCCGTCACTGCCCTGCCGGGAGACCTGCACGGACCGGTAGAACAGCTCCTGCACGGCGCCCGCGCCGCGCTCGATCCAGTTCTGCGAGTCCAGCACCCGGAAGTACTGCGGGGACTGGACGATGCCGATGCCCGGGTCAGACTCCATGTACGGCAGCAGCTCTTGGAGCAGGTCGGCGCGCGGCGTGAAGTCGGCGTCCAGGATGAGGATGTACTTGCCGTCGGACTGCCCGAACCCGAAGTGCAGGTTGCCGGCCTTCTTGAACCAGCCGCGGTTCTCGCGGGTGCCGTAGCGGAACCCGAAGTCCCGGGCCATCGCCTCCAGCTGCGGGTCGGCGCCGTCGTCGAGGACGAACGGGACGCAGACGCCCGGGTAGTGGTCGGCCATGTCCCGGACATGCCGCCAGGTGTTGTGCAGCACCTCGATGGGCTCACCGCACACCGGCAGGAACACGTCGACCGTGGGATAGATCTCGGGCCGCCAGTTGTGGACCAGCCGCTTGTGGTACGCGATGTCGAAGTCCCTGGTGAAACCATTCACCCGGAGCGATATCAGGTAGTAGATGACCGTGAAGACCAGCAGCGGTGTGTAGATCCACAGCACCGGCGTGGACTTCGCCAGCTCGAACTGGCTCACCACCAGACAGCAGAAGCTGATCAGCGAACTGATCGTCAGAATCCACAGGTTCCGCCTGGCGTAGGAGTACTTCTCCTTGTCCGTCGGCGGCAGCGGAAGCAGCCCCAGTGGAGCGCTCCCACTACGCCCAGCCCTACGCCGCCCGCTGTTCTGGCGCGCGTTGCGACGCCCCCCGGTCCGTACAGGACCCACTGAACTCATGAAAAAAGAAACCACCCATGGGCCCCACCGGCCCGTCGACCCCCACCCGTGCTCGGCCGCCCCAATCGAACCAATGGCCGAGCTGCGAAAGATTAACCGAAGTTATGTAGATGACGTAAGGGTCGGAAGGAGGCTTACGCCGGGTAAGATGCGACATGTCCGCTATCTGCGGCGAAATGAGCGGTAACTAACAGGTTTCACAACGGGACGACCCGGGCAGTGACCGCCGATTCCGCGCTTCCTTGTTCCGTGCGGCCAGCAACTCGTCGGCCGGGTAGCCGACTTCCTCGAGCGTCAGCCCGTGCGGCCGTACGACATGCACGGCGGAGTCCCTGACCCCCGCGGCCAGCACCTTCCCCGGCCACTCCGGCCCCCGGTGCCCGTCCCCCACGAACAGCAGCGCCCCGATCAGTGAGCGCACCATGTTGTGGCAGAAGGCATCGGCCCGGACCGTGGCGGTGATGATCCCGTCCTCCCCTCGCACCAGGCTCAGCTCCTGGAGCGTACGAATGGTGGTCGCACCCTCCCGCTTCTTGCAGTAGGCGGCGAAGTCGTGCTCCCCGAGGAGCCGCCCGGCGGCCTCGTTCATCGCATCGACGTCGAGCGGCCAGTCGTGCCACAGGACATGACTCCGCAGCAGCGGGTCCACACCCCCGGGGTTGTCGGTGACGCGATAGGCGTACCGCCGCCAGACAGCGGAGAACCGGGCATTGAAACCGCTGGGCGCCTCACGAAGCGCCCACACCCGTACGTCCTTCGACAGCCGGCCGGCAAGCCGCTTCAGCAACTTCTCGTGATGCTCGCCCCAGACCTCCCGAGGCAGATCGACATGCACGACCTGTCCCCGCGCATGCACCCCGGCATCGGTCCGCCCCGCCACGGTCAGCTCATACGTGTCCCGGGACCGGGTCACCGTACGCAGCGCGTCCTCGACCTCCCCCTGCACGGTCCGCCGCCCCCCGGCCTGCTTGGCCCACCCGGAGAACTCGCTCCCGTCGTACGATAGATCCATCCGCACCCGCACGAACCCGGGCTCTACTTCGTCACTCACACAGAGATCCTCTCAGGAACACGAAAGCGGGCCCGCTCCTGAAAAGGAACGGACCCGCTTTGTCAACGCGAGGCGGAGCCTCAGGCGTCCTTGGACTCCTCGGCAACGTCCTCGGCCTCGTCGGCCTTGGTCACGTCGACCTTGGTCTCCTCGGCAACCGGAGCAGCCTCGGCGTCCTTCGCGGCACGCTTGGTGGCGGCCTCGGCCTCACCCGTCGCCTGCTGCGCAACCGTCAGCGCCTCGACCAGCTCGATGACAGCCATGGGCGCGTTGTCGCCACGACGGTTACCGATCTTGGTGATACGGGTGTAACCACCCGGACGGTTCTCGTACCGCGGGCCGATCTCGGTGAAGAGCGTGTGGACGATGCCCTTGTCCGTGATGACCTGGAGCACCTGGCGGCGGTTGTGAAGGTCGCCCTTCTTCGCCTTGGTCACCAGACGCTCGGCGTACGGACGCAGCTTGCGCGCCTTCGCCTCGGTGGTGGTGATACGACCGTGCTCGAACAGCGCCTTCGCAAGGTTCGCGAGGAGGAGCTTCTCGTGCGCGGCGCTGCCGCCCAGACGGGCACCCTTGGTGGGCTTCGGCATTTCTTTCTCCTTGGTCTGCCCCGGCCGTATCAGGTACCGGGGTCAGGAACCCGATGAGCGGATGCTCACCGGCAACGACCGATCAGTACTGCTCGGTCTCCACAAAACCCGCGTCCGCGTCGTCGTCGGCACCGAAGGCGTCGGCGGCGGCGGTCGGGTCGAATCCGGGCGGGCTGTCCTTCAGGGCCAGGCCCATGCCGGCCAGCTTCGCCTTGACCTCGTCGATGGACTTCGCACCGAAGTTGCGAATGTCGAGGAGGTCGGCCTCGGAGCGGGCGACGAGCTCACCCACGGAGTGGATGCCCTCACGCTTGAGGCAGTTGTACGACCGAACGGTGAGCTCCAGCTCCTCGATCGGCAGCGCCAGATCAGCGGCAAGGGCGGCGTCCGTGGGGGACGGGCCCATGTCGATGCCCTCGGCGTCGATGTTCAGCTCGCGGGCGAGACCGAACAGCTCGACCAGCGTCTTACCGGCAGAGGCCATGGCGTCACGCGGACGCATCGCCTGCTTGGTCTCGACGTCGACGATCAGCTTGTCGAAGTCGGTGCGCTGCTCGACACGCGTCGCCTCGACCTTGTACGTGACCTTCAGAACGGGCGAGTAGATCGAGTCGACCGGGATGCGCCCGATCTCCTGACCGACCTGCTTGTTCTGCACGGCGGAGACATAACCACGGCCACGCTCGACCGTGAGCTCCATCTCCAGCTTGCCCTTGCCGTTCAGCGTGGCCAGGACCAGGTCGGGGTTGTGCACCTCGACACCGGCCGGGGGCGCGATGTCGGCGGCGGTGACCAGACCCGGGCCCTGCTTGCGCAGGTACATCACGACCGGCTCGTCGTGCTCCGAGGAGACGACCAGCTGCTTGATGTTGAGGATCAGGTCGGTGACGTCCTCCTTGACGCCCGGCACGGTGGTGAACTCGTGCAGGACACCGTCGATACGGATGCTGGTGACAGCAGCGCCGGGGATCGACGACAGGAGGGTACGGCGAAGGGAGTTGCCGAGGGTGTAGCCGAAGCCCGGCTCCAGCGGCTCGATCACGAACCGGGAGCGGAACTCGTCGACGACCTCTTCGGTCAACGAGGGGCGCTGAGCGATCAGCATGGTGCGTTCCTTCTGTCAGGGGCGCCCGCTATTTGACGCCCTGATTTGTAACAAGGGTACGGGCGATACGACTCCGAAGAGTCATACCGCCCGAAAACCTCAGACCAAGCAGCCGTGCGTCAGACGCGGCGGCGCTTGGGCGGACGGCAGCCGTTGTGCGGGGTGGGCGTGACGTCCTGGATCGAGCCGACCTCGAGGCCGGTGGCCTGGAGGGAGCGGATCGCGGTCTCACGGCCGGAGCCGGGACCCTTGACGAACACGTCAACCTTGCGCATGCCGTGCTCCTGCGCGCGGCGGGCGGCCGACTCGGCGGCCATCTGCGCGGCGAAGGGGGTGGACTTGCGCGAGCCCTTGAAGCCGACGTGGCCGGCGGAGGCCCAGGAGATCACGTTGCCCGAGGGGTCCGTGATCGAGACGATCGTGTTGTTGAACGTGCTCTTGATGTGGGCGTGCCCATGAGCGACGTTCTTCTTTTCCTTGCGGCGCACCTTCTTGGCAGCGCCCTGACGACCCTTGGGGGGCATCTAGTAACTCCTACGGGGAGGTGGTCGGTCCTACAGCGAAGACCGCTGATGAAGCGTTGTCCGCTGAGGACTACTTCTTGCCCGGCTTCTTCTTGCCGGCGATGGCGCGACGCGGGCCCTTGCGGGTACGAGCGTTCGTGCTGGTGCGCTGACCGCGGACGGGCAGACCACGACGGTGACGGAGACCCTGGTAGCAACCGATCTCCACCTTGCGGCGGATGTCGGCCTGGACCTCGCGACGGAGGTCACCCTCGGTCTTGATGTTGTTGTCGACGTACTCACGAATCGCGACGAGCTGCTCCTCGGAGAGGTCGCGAACGCGGGTGTTCGGGTCGACGCCGGTCTCGGCCAGCGTCAGCTGGGAGAGAGTACGGCCAATACCGAACACGTAGGTCAGGGCGACCTCCACGCGCTTTTCGCGCGGGATGTCAACACCGGAAACGCGTGCCATTCAATGGCTCCTGGTGATCTTCGGAGGTCTTCCACAGAACCGGTTCCCAGCCGCCGTACCAGGTACGAACTGGGTCCCCGGCCTCCGAACCGGGGGTGTCAGGCACCGGAGTGCCTGGGTTCTGCGTATGAACAAATTCAGCTCGCGTCGCGCGAATCTCTGCGATATCGATGCAGAGGGAAAGGTCGTGCGTCAGCCCTGGCGCTGCTTGTGGCGCGGGTTCTCGCAGATGACCATGACCCGACCGTGACGGCGGATCACCCTGCACTTGTCGCAGATCTTCTTGACGCTCGGCTTGACCTTCATTAGTGAGGTTCTCCGGGTCAGTGCCACCACCCCGCCGAAACGGGATGCGGGCAAGATCTACTTGTAGCGGTAGACGATCCGGCCACGCGTCAGGTCGTACGGAGACAACTCCACCACGACCCGGTCGTCAGGGAGGATACGGATGTAGTGCATACGCATCTTGCCGCTGATGTGTGCCAGGACCTGGTGGCCGTTCTGGAGCTCGACCTTGAACATGGCGTTCGGCAGAGACTCGACGACAGTGCCCTCGATCTCGATGGCACCTTGCTTCTTGGCCACGCTTCGCCCTTCGAATCGACTACCTTGATCGACTCTGTACGAGCGCATGCAGGCATGCGGGTGCACGAGAGCCGACGAGTCAGTCTACGTCAGCACACCCGGAAAGACGAATCGAGGAAGAATGCCCGGGGAGGGAGATCTTTAAGCACGCGGGGGGCAGGGACGCGCCCCAAAGGGGCGCGGGGCTGTGTCGATATGCGGCTCCGCTGCGTGGGCGCGACCAGCCCCCACGCAGCCGCACACAACATACGACCTAGGCAAGCGGATCTGGAGCGGCGGTCACGCCATACTCCGCCAGCTTCGCCTTGCCCCCGTCGGG
Organism: Streptomyces sp. NBC_00019; assembly: GCF_045041015.1. NCBI lineage: Bacteria > Bacillati > Actinomycetota > Actinomycetes > Kitasatosporales > Streptomycetaceae > Streptomyces > Streptomyces sp. NBC_00019. The sequence goes on along the minus strand of NZ_CP108302.1, from coordinate 6,320,526 downwards.
AGCGGTGAGCACCAGCGGACCGTCCACGGTCAACGCGACAGAGTGCTCCCAGTGCGAAGACCACGTACCGTCCGTCGTGATCACGGTCCAGTCGTCGGAGAGGACCTCGGTCCTGGGCGTACCCAGCGACACCATCGGCTCGATCGCGAGGCAGAACCCGGGAACCAGCTTCGGCCCCTTCCCCCGCCGCCGGTCGACGTAGTTCAGCAGATGCGGGTCCATGTGCATCTCGGTGCCGATGCCGTGGCCGCCGTAGTCCTCGATGATCCCGTAGCGCCCGCCGCCGGCCTTCGGCTGCCGCCGGATGTACGTCTCGATGGCCTTCGACACATCCACCAGCCGGTTGCCCTGCTTCATCGCGGCGATACCGGCCCACATGGACTCTTCCGTGACCCGGGACAGCTCAAGGAGCTCCGGAGCGTGACCGGACCCCACGAAGGCCGTGTAGGCCGCGTCACCGTGCCAGCCGTCGACGATCGCGCCGCAGTCGATGGAGATGATGTCGCCGTCCGCCAGGACCACGTCGTCGGACGGGATGCCGTGGACCACGACCTCGTTCACGGAGGTGCAGATCGTCGCCGGGAAACCGCCGTACCCCAGGAAGTTCGACTTCGCCCCGTGCTCGGCGAGCACCTTGCGCGCGACCTCGTCCAGGTCCTTCGTGGACGCCCCCGGTACAGCGGCCTCCCGCGTGGCCGCGTGGATGGCGGCGACGACCAGTCCCGCCTCACGCATCTTGGCGATCTGCTCGGGGGTCTTGATCTGCACCATGGGGGCCTGCGCTCTCCGTCACTCGCTGGTTCGGTTACCTACACAACAGTACGGCCGTGGAGTCCCTCGGGACTCCACGGCCGTACCAGGACGACGACTACTGGTCGTCGCCCTCACGCTTCAGTCCGGCCAGCGCACGAGTGGTGACCTCGTCCACCGGACCCATGGCCTCGATCGTCACGACCAGGCCCTGCGACTTGTAGTAGTCGATGATCGGCTCGGTCTGCGTGTGGTAGACCTCGAGCCGTGTGCGGACGGTGGCCTCGGAGTCGTCGTCCCGCTGGTACAGCTCGCCGCCGCAGACGTCACAGACGCCTTCCTTGGCCGGCTTCTTGTACGTCACGTGGAAGACGTGCGAGGAGTCGTTACGGCAGATGCGCCGACCGGCGATCCGCTTGACGACCTCCTCCTCGGGGGCCTCCAGGTCCAGCACCGCGTCCAGCTTGATGCCCTCGGTGGTGAGCAGCTCGTCCAACGCCTCGGCCTGTGAGACGTTCCGCGGGAAGCCGTCCAGCAGGAAGCCGTTCTCGGCGTCCGGCTGTTCCATACGGTCCTTCGCCATCGCGATGGTGACCTCGTCGGGGACGAGGTTGCCGGCGTCCATGTAGGACTTCGCGAGTTTGCCAAGGTCCGTCTGCTGGCTGATGTTGGCGCGGAACAGGTCGCCCGTGGAGATGTGCGGGACACGCAGTTTCTCGGCGAGGCGCGTGGCCTGCGTTCCCTTTCCGGCGCCAGGCGGCCCGACGAGGACGATTCGCATCAGCGGAGGAACCCTTCGTAATTGCGCTGCTGGAGCTGGCTCTCGATCTGCTTCACCGTCTCAAGACCCACACCCACGATGATCAGGATGCTGGTCCCGCCGAACGGGAAGTTCTGGTTTGCCCCGAAACCAACCAACGCCATCGTCGGGACGAGAGCAATCAGACCCAAGTACAGCGAACCCGGCCAGGTGATCCGGTTGAGTACGTAGGAGAGGTACTCAGCGGTCGGTCGGCCAGCCCGGATGCCCGGGATGAAGCCACCATACTTCTTCATGTTGTCGGCGACTTCCTCGGGGTTGAAGGAGATCGCGACGTAGAAGAAGGCGAAGAAAACGATCAGCAAGAAGTACATGGTGATGTAAATCGGGTGGTCGCCCTTGGTCAGATTCTGCTCGACCCAGGTTTTCCAGCCGGAGTTGCTGCTCGAGAACTGCGCGATGAGAGCCGGGATGTACAGCAGTGACGACGCGAAGATGACGGGAATCACACCCGCCTGGTTCACCTTCAGCGGGATGTACGTGGACGTCCCGCCATAGGCGCGGCGGCCGATCATCCGCTTCGCGTACTGAACCGGGATACGGCGCTGAGCCTGCTCGACGAAGACCACCAGACCGACCATGACCAGGCCGACCGCGACGACGGTGCCGAACTCGATCCAGCCGTCGGCCAGGGTGCCCTGCTTCTTGATGGCCCACAGCGCCGACGGGAAGGTGGCGGCGATCGAGATGAACATCAGGATCGACATGCCGTTGCCGATACCGCGGTCGGTGATGAGCTCACCGAGCCACATCACGACGGCCGTACCGGCGGTCATGGTGATGACCATGACGATCGTGGAGAAGATCGAGCGGTCCGGGACGATGGACGACGCGGCGGTGCAGCCGGAGAACAGTGCACCACTTCGGGCGGTGGCGACGAGGCCCGTGCCCTGAAGGATGGCGAGCGCCACGGTCAGGTAACGGGTGTACTGCGTGATCTTCGCGGTACCGGCCTGGCCCTCCTTCTTGAGGGCTTCCAGGCGCGGGATGACCACGGTCAGCAGCTGAAGGATGATGCTCGCCGTGATGTACGGCATGATCCCGAGCGCGAAGATGGTGATCTGCAGCAGCGCTCCGCCGCTGAACATGTTGACCAGACCGAAGAGGCCCTGGTTCGCGGACGCCTCGTCGACGCACTGCTGAACGGACTTGTAGTCGACGCCGGGGATCGGAACGTGGGTACCGACTCGGTACACCACGATGATGGCCAGCGTGAAGAGCAGCTTCTTGCGCAGGTCGGGCGTCTTGAACGCCCGGGCGAACGCGGTGAGCACGGTGCCTCCTGCGACCCCCGCGCTACTGCGTCAAGGGTGACGGTCTTGAGGTTCGACGGATACAGACGAATACGTAACGGCCAACTGCCGCTCAAGGTGCCCCAGGTGCAGCACCCTGTGAAAGTTGGCAGTGCAGGCCACCTTACCGGCGAGACTGCCACCCTAGGAACGACCAACCGGGGATACCCCATTTGTGGGGTATCCCCGGTCGGGATCGCTCAAGTCATCGAGACGCCTGAGGTGTTCAGACGAGCTCGGTGACGGTGCCGCCGGCCGCGGTGATCTTCTCCTTGGCGGAGCCGGAGACGGCGTCGACCGTCACCTGCAGCGCCACGGTGATCTCACCCTGACCGAGGACCTTGACGAGGCTGTTCTTGCGAACGGCACCCTTGGCCACCAGACCCTCGACGGTGACCTCGCCACCCTCGGGGTAGAGCGCGGCCAGCTTGTCGAGGTTCACGACCTGGAACTCGACCTTGAACGGGTTCTTGAAGCCCTTGAGCTTCGGAAGACGCATGTGGAGGGGCATCTGCCCACCCTCGAAGCGCTCCGGAACCTGGTAACGGGCCTTCGTGCCCTTGGTACCACGTCCAGCCGTCTTACCCTTCGACGCCTCACCACGACCCACACGGGTCTTGGCGGTCTTGGCGCCCGGGGCGGGACGGAGGTTGTGGATCTTGAGCGGGTTGTTCTCCGCCATGATCAGTCGACCTCCTCGACCGACACGAGGTGGCGGACGGTGTGCACCATGCCGCGGAACTCGGGGCGGTCCTCCTTGACGACCTGCGAGTTGATGCCCTTGAGACCAAGGGAACGCAGGGTGTCACGGTGGTTCTGCTTGCTGCCGATGTACGACTTCGTCTGCGTGATCTTGAGCTGTGCCATTACGCAGCACCGGCCCCGGCACGCGCACGCAGCAGAGCCGCGGGAGCGACGTCCTCGAGGGGCAGACCACGGCGAGCCGCGATCTCCTCGGGACGCTGCAGACCCTTCAGGGCCTCCACGGTCGCGTGCACGATGTTGATCGCGTTCGACGAGCCGAGCGACTTCGACAGGATGTCGTGCACGCCGGCGCACTCGAGCACGGCACGCACCGGGCCACCGGCGATAACGCCGGTACCGGGGGAAGCAGGCTTGAGCAGGACGACGCCCGCGGCCTTCTCGCCCGTGATCGGGTGCGGGATGGTGCCCTGGATACGGGGGACCTTGAAGAAGTGCTTCTTGGCCTCTTCAACACCCTTGGCGATCGCGGCCGGCACCTCCTTGGCCTTGCCGTAACCGACACCGACGGTGCCATCGCCATCGCCCACTACGACGAGCGCAGTGAAGCTGAAGCGACGACCACCCTTCACAACCTTGGCGACACGGTTGATCGCGACAACGCGCTCAACGTAAGCGGTCTTCTCGGCGGCAGCTGCGCCGCCGTCACGGCCCTTCCGGTCCCGCCGCTCGCCGCCACCGGCACCGCCACCGCGGCGCTGGGGTCCAGCCATTGGAATTACCTCTCTCTGTTTCCGCTAGCTACGGAAGCGGCTCAGAACTTGAGCCCGGCTTCGCGGGCGGCGTCCGCCAGGGCAGCAATGCGCCCGGCGTACTGGTTGCCACCACGGTCGAATACGACAGCCTCGACGCCCGCAGCCTTGGCGCGCTCGGCGACCAGGGCGCCGACCGACTTGGCCTGCGCGGACTTGTCGCCCTCGGCACCGCGGATCGAGGTGTCCAGGGTCGACGCCGACGCCAGGGTGTGACCCTTGATGTCGTCGATGACCTGGGCCACGATGTGGCGGTTCGAGCGCGTCACAACGAGACGCGGCCGCTCAGCCGTACCCGAGATGTGCTTGCGGATACGAATGTGACGGCGCTTGATCGCGGCGCGCTTGTAGGCGTCGCCCTTAAGGATCTTCTGTCCGTATGCCATGGCTTACTTACCCGCCTTTCCGACCTTGCGGCGGATGACTTCGCCCTCGTACTTGACGCCCTTGGCCTTGTACGGGTCGGGCTTGCGCAGCTTGCGGATGTTGGCCGCAACCTCGCCGACCTTCTGCTTGTCGATGCCCTCGACCGAGAAACGGGTCGGGTTCTCAACCTTGAAGGTGATGCCCTCGGGGGCTTCGACGGTGATCGGGTGGCTGTAGCCCAGAGCGAACTCGAGGTTCGATCCCTTGGCCGTAACGCGGTAACCGACACCGCTGATCTCGAGCTTCTTCACGTAACCCTGGGTCACGCCGGTGATCATGTTCGCCACCAGCGTGCGGGACAGGCCGTGCAGGGCCTTGTTCTGACGCTCGTCGTTGGGGCGGGTGACGCTGAGCACGCCGTCCTCACCCTTGGCGATGTCGATCGGCGCAGCGACGGTGTGGGAGAGAGAGCCCTTGGGGCCCTTCACCGAAACCGTACGGCCGTCGATGGTGACGTCCACGCCGGCGGGAACCGTGATGGGGAGCTTGCCAATGCGCGACATAGCTGTTTCCTCCGTTCCCTTCCGCTACCAGACGTAGGCGAGAACTTCTCCGCCTACGCCCTTCTTGCCGGCCTGCTTGTCGGTGAGGAGCCCGTGGGACGTGGAGATGATCGCCACGCCGAGGCCACCCAGCACCTTGGGCAGGGAGGTGGACTTCGCGTAAACCCGGAGACCGGGCTTGGAGATCCGCTTGATGCCCGCGATGGAGCGCTCACGGTTCGGGCCGAACTTCAGCTCGAGGACGAGGTTCTTGCCGACCTCGGCGTCCTCGACCTTCCAGCCCGTGATGAAGCCCTCCTGCTGGAGGATCTCCGCGATGTGAGACTTGATCTTGGACGCCGGCATCGTCACAGAGTCGTGGTACGCCGAGTTCGCGTTCCGCAGACGCGTAAGCATGTCTGCGATCGGATCAGTCATGGTCATGAATTGGCCTTCGGCCTCTCTCGCCGGGGTTTCCTGGTGCGCCATCCCTCTCCTCGATCCGAGACGAGGCGGGTGCGGTGCGGTGGACCTACGGCGTAGTAAGTCGTACGGGCGACCATCAGGCGCCCAACCCTCCTAGCCTAAGCCATGGAGAGGAGGGCGCCTGACACGCCCAGTGCTTACCGAGAGCCCTTGGAGTCCCTAAAAGCGGGGACTACCAGGAGCTCTTGGTCACGCCCGGCAGCTCGCCACGGTGAGCCATCTCACGAAGGCACACGCGGCACAGGCCGAACTTGCGGTACACGGAGTGCGGACGGCCGCAGCGCTGGCAGCGGGTGTACGCACGCACACCGAACTTGGGCTTGCGAGCAGCCTTGGCAATCAGAGCCTTCTTCGCCATCTCGCTCACGCCTCCTTGAAGGGGAAGCCGAGGTGACGAAGGAGAGCACGGCCCTCAGCGTCGTTGGTCGCCGTGGTCACCACGGTGATGTCCATACCCCGGGTACGGTCGATCTTGTCCTGGTCGATCTCGTGGAACATGACCTGCTCCGTGAGACCGAAGGTGTAGTTGCCACGGCCGTCGAACTGCTTGGGGGACAGACCACGGAAGTCGCGGATGCGCGGAAGCGCGAGCGACAGGGTGCGGTCCAGGAACTCCCACATGCGGTCGCCACGGAGCGTGACGTGGGCACCGATCGGCTGACCCTCACGCAGCTTGAACTGCGCGATGGACTTGCGGGCCTTGGTGACGGCCGGCTTCTGACCGGTGATCGTGGTGAGGTCGCGGATGGCGCCCTCGATCAGCTTGGAGTCGCGGGCGGCGTCGCCCACACCCATGTTGACCACGATCTTGACGAGGCCGGGGATCTGCATGACGTTCTCGTAGGAGAACTCCTCACGCAGCTTGCCCGCGATCTCCTCGCGGTACTTCGTCTTGAGACGCGGAGTCGTGGTGGTAGCCATCAGATGTCCTCACCCGTCCGCTTGGCAACGCGAACCTTGTTGCCCTCGTCGTCGAAGCGGTAACCGACACGCGTGACGACCTTGTTGCCGTCCTTCTCAACGACCAGCTGGACGTTGGAGACGTGGATCGGCGCCTCGGTCGTGACGATGCCACCGGCCTGCGAACCCTTGGCGGTCGGGCCGGCCTTGGTGTGCTTCTTGACCCGGTTGACACCCTCGACCAGGACACGCTCGTCGCTCGGGTAAGCGGCAATGACCTTGCCCTGCTTGCCCTTGTCCTTACCGGTGATGACCTGAACCAGGTCGCCCTTCTTGATCTTCATGCTTACAGCACCTCCGGCGCGAGCGAGATGATCTTCATGAACTTCTTCTCGCGCAGCTCCCGGCCCACCGGGCCGAAGATACGGGTGCCACGAGGGTCGCCGTCGTTCTTGAGAATGACAGCGGCGTTCTCGTCGAAGCGGATGTACGAGCCGTCGGGACGGCGACGCTCCTTGACGGTGCGAACGATGACCGCCTTGATGACGTCACCCTTCTTCACGTTGCCGCCGGGGATCGCGTCCTTGACGGTGGCGACGATGACGTCACCGATGCCCGCGTAGCGGCGACCGGAGCCACCGAGCACACGGATGCAAAGGATTTCCTTCGCACCAGTGTTGTCGGCGACACGCAGTCGCGACTCCTGCTGGATCACGTCTATCTCCTGTTTGTCTGCCGGTTCCCGGCAGGGGCTCCGTGACGGAACCCCTGCCGAGCCTGGCGGAACTGACCTGCGGGATTACCCCCGCAGGAAATTACTTGGCCTTCTCGAGGATCTCGACGATGCGCCACCGCTTCGTGGCGGACAGCGGCCGGGTCTCCGCAAGGAGGACACGGTCGCCGACGCCGGCGGCGTTCTGCTCGTCGTGCGCCTTGAGCTTGTTCGTACGGCGGATGACCTTGCCGTACAGCGCGTGCTTGACGCGGTCCTCGACGGCGACGACGACGGTCTTGTCCATCTTGTCGCTGACGACGAGACCCTCACGGGTCTTGCGGAAGCCGCGGGCCTCTGCAGTCTGCTCAGTCACGTTGCTCTCACTCATCAGGCGCTCTCCACCGTCTCGATGCCCAGCTCGCGCTCACGCATCAGGGTGTAGATCCGCGCGATGTCCTTACGGACGGCCTTGAGCCGACCGTGGTTCTCGAGCTGACCCGTCGCCGCCTGGAAGCGGAGGTTGAACAGCTCTTCCTTGGCTTCGCGGAGCTTGTTGAGAAGCTCCTCGTCACCCAGTTCGCGCAGCTCGGACGCCTTGGTACCGGCCGACATCACGCTTCACCTGCCTCGCGCTTGACGATCCGGCACTTCATCGGCAGCTTGTGGGCTGCGCGAGTCAGGGCCTCACGGGCGATCTTTTCGTTGGGGTAGGACAGCTCGAACATGACCCGGCCCGGGTGCACGTTCGCGATCCACCACTCGGGAGAACCCTTACCGGAACCCATGCGGGTCTCGGCAGGCTTCTTCGTCAGCGGGCGGTCCGGGTAGATGTTGATCCAGACCTTGCCGCCACGCTTGATGTGGCGGGTCATCGCGATACGGGCCGCCTCGATCTGGCGGTTGGTCACGTACGCCGGCGTGAGGGCCTGAATGCCGTACTCGCCGAACGCGACCGTCGTACCGCCCTTGGCCTGACCACGGCGCTTCGGGTGGTGCTGCTTGCGGTGCTTGACCCTACGGGGGATCAGCATGTCGGTCAGGCCTCCGTTCCGGTGCTCTCAGCCGGAGCGGCAGCCGCCGGAGCCTCGGCCTTGGGGGCCTCGGCAGCGGGAGCCTGCTGCGGCTTACGACCGCGACCGCCGCGCTCGCCACCACGGCCACCACGGGCCGGGCGGTCGGCGCCGCCGCCACCACGGGCCGGGCGGTTGCCGGCGCGGGCTGCGGCGTTCTCGGCGCGGACCTCGGCGATGTTCTTGACATCGCCCTTGTAGATCCAGACCTTCACACCGATGCGGCCGAAGGTCGTCTTGGCCTCGAAGAAGCCATAGTCCACGTTCGCGCGGAGCGTGTGCAGGGGCACACGGCCCTCGCGGTAGAACTCCGAGCGGGACATCTCGGCGCCGCCGAGGCGGCCGCCGCACTGGATCTTGATGCCCTTGGCGCCGGCCTTCATGGCGGACTGCATGCTCTTACGCATGGCCCGACGGAAGGAGACGCGGGAGGAGAGCTGCTCGGCAACGGCCTGAGCAACCAGCTGAGCGTCCGTCTCGGGGTTCTTGACCTCGAGGATGTTCAGCTGGACCTGCTTGCCCGTGAGCTTCTCGAGGTCACCGCGGATGCGGTCGGCCTCGGCGCCACGGCGGCCGATGACGATGCCCGGACGCGCGGTGTGGATGTCCACGCGGACGCGGTCACGGGTGCGCTCGATCTCAACCTTCGAGATGCCGGCGCGCTCCATGCCGGACGTCATCATCCGACGGATGGCGACGTCTTCCTTGACGTAGTCCTTGTACAGCTTGTCGGCGTACCACCGGGACTTGAAGTCCGTGGTGATGCCGAGCCGGAACCCGTGCGGGTTTACCTTCTGGCCCATTACCGGGTTCCTTCCTTGCTGCTGACGACCACGGTGATGTGGCTGGTCCGCTTGCGGATCCGGTAGGCGCGGCCCTGGGCACGCGGACGGAACCGCTTCAGGGTCGGGCCCTCGTCGACGTACGCCTCAGAGATGACGAGGCTGTCGGCGTCGGTGTGGTCGTAGTTGTGCGCGGCGTTGGCGATGGCGCTGTCGAGCACCTTGCCGACGGGCACTGAGGCTGCCTGCGGAGCGAATCGCAGAACAGCCTGAGCCTCCGTGGCATCCATGCCACGGATAAGGTCCACCACGCGGCGGGCCTTCATGGGCGTAACGCGGATGTACCGCGCCTGGGCCCTGGCTTCCATGGTTGTCCCTCTCAGTTACTTACGTGTCTGAATGCGATCCGCTACTAGCGGCGCTTCGACTTCCGGTCGTCCTTGACGTGACCCCGGAAGGTACGAGTCGGCGAGAACTCGCCGAGCTTGTGACCGACCATCGACTCGGTGACGAACACCGGGATGTGGGTCTTGCCGTTGTGCACCGCGAGCGTGTGGCCGAGCATGGCCGGCACGATCATGGAGCGACGGGACCAGGTCTTGATGACGTTCTTGGTGCCAGCTTCGTTCTGGGCGTCCACCTTCTTGATCAGGTGGTCGTCGACGAAGGGCCCCTTCTTGAGACTCCGCGGCATCTAAACCCGCTCCTAGCGCTTCTTGTTCGTCTTGCGGCGGCGGACGATGTACTTGTTCGAAGCCTTCTTCGGCGAACGAGTACGACCCTCCTTCTGACCCCACGGGGAGACCGGGTGGCGACCACCGGAGGTCTTGCCCTCACCACCACCGTGCGGGTGGTCAACCGGGTTCATCGCCACACCGCGGACGGTCGGGCGAACGCCCAGCCAGCGCTTACGGCCGGCCTTACCCCAGTTGATGTTGCTCTGCTCGGCGTTGCCGACCTCGCCGACGGTGGCGCGGCAGCGCACGTCGACCAGGCGGATCTCACCGGAAGGCATGCGGAGGTGGGCCATCTGGCCCTCCTTCGCGAGCAGCTGCACCGAGGCACCGGCGGAGCGGGCGAACTTGGCGCCGCCACCGGGACGGAGCTCGATCGCGTGGATCGTGGTACCGACCGGGATGTTGCGGAGCGCCAGGTTGTTGCCCGGCTTGATGTCGGCCCCGGGACCGTTCTCGACGCGGTCACCCTGCTGCAGGTTGCGCGGGGCGAGGATGTAGCGCTTCTCGCCGTCCGCGTAGTGCAGCAGCGCGATGCGCGCGGTGCGGTTGGGGTCGTACTCGATGTGCGCGACCTTCGCCGGCACGCCGTCCTTGTCGTGACGACGGAAGTCGATCACTCGGTAGGCGCGCTTGTGTCCGCCACCCTGGTGGCGAACGGTCACACGACCGGAATTGTTACGGCCGCCCTTGCTGTGCAGGGGGCGAACCAGCGACTTCTCCGGCGTGGACCGCGTGACCTCGACGAAGTCGGCGACGCTGGAGCCACGGCGGCCCGGCGTAGTCGGCTTGTACTTGCGGATTCCCATTTCTCAGTCCTCGTCCGATATCGGACGATCCGACCCGCTTACGCGGTCGGACCGCCGAAGATGTCGATACGGTCGCCCTCAGCAAGGGTCACGATCGCGCGCTTGGTGCCGGCACGCTGGCCGAAACCGGTGCGGGTCCGCTTGCGCTTGCCCTGGCGGTTGATCGTGTTGACCCCGGTGACCTTGACCGAGAAGACCGCCTGGACGGCCTGCTTGATCTGGGTCTTGTTGGCGTTGGGGTCGACGATGAACGTGTACTTGTTCTCGTCGAGGAGCGCGTAGCTCTTCTCCGACACGACCGGCTTCAGCAGCACGTCACGGGGGTCCGTGTACGCCTTGCTGGGCGCGGTGACGACGGTGTTCTTACCCTCGGCGGCGTGGCGACGCGCCTTGGCGACGCGCGCGGCCTTGGCGGCCTTCGCAGCCTTGGAGGCAATGCTCGGGTGACGCGTAGCCATCAGGCCTCGCTCCCTTCGGTGTCGTTGGCCTGCGGGCCGGCGACGAAGGACTCGAAAGCGGCCTGGGTGAAGACCACGTCGTCCGAGACGATCACGTCGTACGTGTTCAGCTGGCCCGGCTCCAGGATGTGGATCTGGGGCAGGTTGCGGGCGGACAGCCACGCGGCCTCGTCGGCGCGGTCGATGACCAGGAGCAGGTTCTTGCGCTCCGAGATCTTGCCGAACAGCGTGCGAGCGGCCTTCGTGGACGGGGAGTCGCCCTCGATCACGCCGGTGACGACGTGGATGCGGTTGTTGCGGGCCCGGTCGGTGAGGGCGTGGCGCAGGGCCGCGGCCTTCATCTTCTTCGGGGTCCGCTGCGAGTAGTCACGCGGCTGCGGGCCGTGGACGACGCCACCGCCGGCGAACTGCGGGGCGCGGGTCGAGCCCTGACGGGCGCGGCCGGTGCCCTTCTGGCGGTACGGCTTCTTGCCGCCACCACGGACTTCACCGCGACGCTTGGTCTTGTGCGTGCCCTGGCGGGCAGCCGCGTTCTGCGCAACGACGACCTGGTGGATCAGCGGGATGCTGATCTTCTCCACGCCGAAGATCTCCGCGGGGAGTTCGACGCTTCCGGTCTTCTCGCCGGCAGGCGAAAGGATGTCAACAGTGCTCATCGGTACCTCAGGCCCCCTTGGCCGCGGTGCGGACCAGGACGAGGCCGCCGTTCGGACCGGGGACAGCGCCCTTGATGAGCAGCAGACCCTTCTCCGCGTCAACGGCGTGGACGGTCAGGTTCTGGGTGGTGACCCGCTCGTTGCCCATGCGACCCGCCATGCGGAGGCCCTTGAACACGCGGCCCGGGGTGGCGCAGCCACCGATGGAACCGGGAGAGCGGTGCTTACGCTGGGTGCCGTGTCCGGCGCCGAGGCCCTTGAAGTTGTGACGCTTCATGACACCGGCGAAGCCCTTGCCCTTGCTCTTGCCGGTCACGTCGACCTTGATGCCGGCCTCGAACACCTCAGCGGTGATCTCCTGGCCGAGGGTGTACTCGCTGGCGTCAGCGGTACGGATCTCGACGAGGTGGCGGCGGGGAGTGACGTCGGCCTTGGCGAAGTGGCCCTTGAGGGGCTTGTTCACCTTGCGCGGGTCGATCTCGCCGAACGCGATCTGGACGGACTCGTAGCCGTCGGCGTCGTTCGTGCGGACCTGGGTGACGACGTTGGGGCCGGCCTTGACGACGGTGACCGGAACAACACGGTTGTTCTCGTCCCACACCTGCGTCATGCCGAGCTTCTCGCCCAGGATGCCCTTGATCTGCTTAGCCATTCTCAGATCACCGATCCCTAGAGCTTGATCTCGATGTCGACACCGGCCGGGAGGTCGAGTCGCATCAAAGAGTCAACGGTCTTGGGCGTCGGGTCGAGAATGTCGATCAGGCGCTTGTGCGTGCGCATCTCGAAGTGCTCGCGCGAGTCCTTGTACTTGTGCGGCGACTTGATGACGCAGTACACGTTCTTCTCAGTGGGCAGCGGCACCGGGCCCGCGACCGACGCACCAGTACGCGTCACCGTCTCGACGATCTTCTTCGCCGAGCTGTCGATGACCTCGTGGTCGTAGGCCTTGAGCCGGATGCGGATCTTCTGTCCCGCCATGGCTACTCAGTAGTCCTTTGCTCGTTTAACGCTCTGGAACCCGGTGTTCCTGTCTTCCGCCCTCCGACCCACGCGGTCGGGTGTGTCGCGCTCTTACTGACACAGATGCCCCTTGTTCGAGCACCCCTTGTCTGGGAGCACGGCCCTTCCGGAACCGCAAGCCGAGGACGAAAGGTCCACCGGGTGCCTGGTCTGTGCCGTACCTTGCTTCCCGAAAGATTCCCGTACGTCCGCCCCAGCGCTGCCGTGTGGCAGTTAGGGCGACGAGTACTGTGGGACTCGCTTCCGGTCCTCCCGGCGGGAGGCGCGCAGCATCAACACTCGACCGAGCAACTCGGACAGTCTGCCATATGGGGCAGGGCCTCCGCCAATCGAGCCGGAGAGAATACCCCGGACGTGACGCAGGTCAAACGCGGGTGGCTTCCCGGTCGGGCGATTCCCTGCGATTTCGCACTTCACCTCGTCGCAGGACCGGCTATTTTGCGGTCTTGATCAGGGCACGTACGCCGGGAGGTCTCACGTCATGGTCAAGGTACGGCTTGAGACCAGCCGTGAGCACGTCGCTGAGCCGGCCCGACTTCGGGACCTGTCGGCGCGGTCGAGGAGCTGGTCTGGAACGCCGTCGACGCCGATGCCGAGAACATCGTCGTCACCTTGGAGCGCAACGACCTGGGCGGCGTGGACAGGGTTCGCGTCCAGGACGACGGCCGTGGGATGTCAGGCGAGCACTGCGAGGAGTACTTCCGACCCATCGGCGCCTCGACGAGAGGTCGGCCTCCCTGGAGCAGCTCCCGCTCATGCTCGCGCGCGAAGGTGAGGACCGCGTGGGTCAGGTCCTCGCTGTAGGAACCCCGGGTGTTCATCTGCAGCAGCCGCGTTCCGTCCCCGGTCAGCACGCCTGCGTGGCGCAGCACAGGGTTCAGGCCCCACTGCCATGCCCGGTCCAGGCCGGAGAGAGGAGCGGCGTGGGGGAAACCGGCGAGGGTGGCGGGCAGATCCATGGTCCCTACGGTCGTCAGAAGCCCCACGGGGCCGGGTGAGGAGTGCGCGTACGGTCTTCGGACCAGATCAGGCGGGCAGGTCGGCCGGGAGGGCGTCGGGACGGAAGACCGTCTGCTTCATATCCGGCCCGTTCCCTTCTTCAGCTTCGAGGACCGTCGCAGATCCACGCAGTCGACGACTTTCTCCGCGAGATGGAGGAGATATTCGGGCTCGCCGGTCGGATAGGTGTCCTCCGGATGCCGAAGACCGGAGCTTCTGGACACCCACAGGGGAACTCGGTCCGCCGCAGCCACGGTTGCCGGCCCATGGACGGCGTCAGCCGGTACCGCGAGGAGACCCCGGCGTTGTCCTACGCACCCCACGGGCACTCCCGTGCCGCGTCCCACCGCACCCAGGACACTCCCTCGCTCCACCCCGGGCGACCGGACGCCCAGCCGAGCAGAACCGGGAGGGCGATCTCCTCGCCTCCCTGGTCCGACGGCAAGGGCACGTCGGCACGATGGTGCGTTGCAGCGCTCCCCTGCCGGTACTCGATCACCATGGTGAGGTCGTCGTTGAGCGCGAGCTGCAGGTAGTGCTGGCCGACTTCGGCCTCCGGTACGTCGAGCCGGTCCAGGACCAGGAACCGGCGGCGCAGGTTGAGCCCTGCGTAGAGCCGTTGGATCTGGTCCTCGCACGGGTCGTCCCAGGTTTCGCCGTCCTCGTCCGAGACACGTAGTCGCGGCTCAGTCATGCAGGGCCTTCTCCGCGAAGGCCAGCAGGTCGGCGAGTCCGACCGGACGCGGCGCGGCTGTCTCGGACTCTTCCAGCAGGGTCCACGTTCGTTCCGCGTCCCACTCGGCCCGGAAGATCTGTCCGCGGAAGTTCTCGAACCGGACGAAACTTCCCGGAGCGCCCTCGAGCAGTTTGATCTCCCGCTGCAGTGTCTTCGGTAGCGCGAGAATTCCGTCCGGTCCGTTCGTCCCGCCCTTGGTCACCGTGTTGTCGTACCAAAGCCTGAGGAAGGGCACAGGCTCTCGGCCCAGATCGGCCGGGGAGAGGAACCTGATGAAACTCTCCCGGGCGTCTTCGAGGGAATACCGGTCCGGGCCCGCGAATTCACACGCATATCCGGGAAATACGGCCCATGTGACCTGCTGAAGCTCGGGCTGCTGCACCTCGTGATACCGATGCACGCCGGGGCGTGCCGCCGCGACGACGTCAAAATCCCGGCCGGGGTGACTGAATCCGGGCAGCACGCCGAGCAGCGTGCCGTCGGACAGCAGCCGGGAGCTGTTCTCACGTGCGGTCACGAGCAGCGCACGCACGAGCTCTTCGTCGTACGTGTCACGGGCGTTCACCTGGAAGAGGTGTCGACCGTCCGCACTCAGGGCCGCAGCGAAGTCCAGGCCCTGCACGGGCGACCAGTGCCAGGCATCGGGAATACCTGGAAATTCTTCAACCCCCGGGAAACCCGACACGACAACAGCCGGATCCATGTTTTCCTCCCTTTAAGCGCCTCTGCATGAATAGTTCGGGCCGGTGTCCTGACGGTAATTCGGAGCACGCTGGCCATCACGACCGTTGTCGGCCCTGGTCATCGGCTCCATATCAGTCGTGTCATTGTACCAAGTCGAGCGCTCCGCGTAATTGGTGTTATGTCCAGTTTCATTCCAGTGCTCGACTACCCGCGGTTTGTGGTCGTAAGTGAGGATGTCGGAATCCCCGGGAATGATTTCACCCGCGTTGTTGCGCCAGGTGAGCTGGTCCCTGGGAATCCGGTTGCCGCTCGCGTCGAGCGGCCATCCGCCCGCGGCCCGCCCCTCGTCCGTGAAGCGCGTGACCATGTCCTCGTGCGTCTCGATGTCGTAGCCGTGCGGGTATTCCGAGGAACGGTTGTGCCGCGTCTCCGGAGCGTCCGGATCCCTCACCCACCGGCCCCCCGCACCGCGCATCCGCTCCAGACCGAGCGGGTCGCTGAACGAGAAGGGGTGCGGGACGTACCCGTAGTGATTCGGCTGCGGAGCGATGCCCAGCGGGTCGGGGGTGAAGTAGCGGGCGTTGTCCGGGTCGTAGTAGCGCGCGTAGTTGTAGTGCAGGCCGGTCTCGGCGTCGGCGTACTGTCCCGGGAACCGCAGCGGGCAGTCCACTGTCGTATCCGACATCCCTGCGGATGAGTCCTGCGCCCGTTCCCTCCCCCACAGCTCCGTCCGCCGGTGCCAGGCCAGCTCTCCCGCGGTGTCGACGAGTTCGGTCGGTGTTCCCACCGTGTCCGTCACGACCCCGTGGAACCGGACACCGTCGGCATCCCGGTGGATCTGTGTCAGCGGGCGATGAGTGCCGGAGAAGTAGTCCCAGGCCGTCGCCCTGGCATCCTTGGTGACCTGTTCGGCGACCCGGGTGCCGTCCCAGGTGAACCGGGTCTCCTCGATCACCTCGCCGTCGGAGCCCAGCCGCGCCTTCGCCGTGCGGCGGCCGGTGGGGTCGTACCGGTACCGCCATCGGTCGCCCTCCGGCGTGACGGTCGCCGTGAGCCGGTCCTGTGCGTCCCAGGTGAAGGAGGCGACCCGCTTCCGCCCGTTGAGCAGCCGCTTCACCGTCCGGACGGGGCGCCCCTGCCCGTCGTACTCATACGTCGTCCGGCCGGACCGCACAAGCCTCGTACCCGTGTATTCGCGCACCGTCGGCCCATCGCCGACGGAGGGCCCAGTCGACTCACGGACGTTGCCGAGGACGTCGTACGCATAGCTCTCGGTCCAGCTCTGGGCGCGGACCGCCGTGACACGTCCAGCCGGGTCGAGGTCGAACGTGCGTCGGCCCGTGGTGAGTTCGGTGATCTCCGACAGCAGGCCGTCCGGCCGGTAGGCGTACGACCGCTCCTGGAGGAGGGTCTCGTCGGACCCGTGGGTGCCGCGTACCTGCTGTCCGGTCAGGCGGCCCATGCCGTCCCATGCCTGGGTGAGCGTCGCGAAGGCCCCGAACGCCCGGGACAGCTCCCTCCCCAGGGCGTCGTAGGCGAAGGTCACCGTGTGCCCTGCCGCGTCCAGCGACGCCGGGCGCCCTACGGCGTCGTACGTCCAGGTCGAGACCGTCCCGCTGGGGGTGCGGCGCTCGGTACGGCGCCCGAGGGCGTCGTAGGCGTAGGTCGTCTCGGCGCCGTCGAGGACCTCCCGCACCAGGCGCCCGGCGGCGTTGTAGGAGCTCTCCAGCGTGCTCTCGGGGCTCACGGCCCGCAGCAGACGTCCCGCGGGGTCGTAGGTGAAGCGCGTCTCCTGATCGCCTGTGTGCTGTTCGACCGCTCGGCCCAGCACGTCCCGGACGAAGACGATCTCCTCGCCCGAGCCATTGGCGCGGGCGATCAGGCGGCCCGCCTCGTCATAGGTGTAGGTGAGCGTGCGTCCCTCGAAGTCCGTTTCGGAGCGCAGGCGGTTGGTCGCGTCGTAGACGTACTCCCAGCTCCGGCCCTGCGGGTTCGTCACTCGGGTGAGGTTCACCTCGGTGTCGTAGGTGAAGCGGTACTCGATGCCGGAGCGGTCGACGCGGCTGCTGGGCTGGTGGAAGTGTCCCGTCGTGACGGCGGATCGACTGCCGGTCCTGTCGACGTGCGCGACGGGGTTGCCCTCCCCGTCCCACTCCCAGCTCTCCCGGCTGCCGTCGGCGGTGATACGCCACGCCGGCGCTCCCTCGACGGTCCAGCCCATGTGCTCCACGCCGCCCGCGGCGTTGACGACCCTCATGATGCGGCCGAACGCATCGCGCTCGGCGGTGGTCGTGTGACCGAGGGCATCGGTCTCCCCGACCGAGAGCCCCGCCGCGTTGCACTCGGTGCGGGTCACGTGGCCGAGGGCGTCGGTCACGGCCGTGGGGCGCCCCTGCTCGTCGTAGCTGTAGTGGCGTGGGTTACCCGCCGGGTCGACGATCCTCAGGCGGTTGCCCCGTTCGTCGAACGTCTGCTGCCAGACGGCTCCATCGGCCTCGATCACCCGGGTCGGCAGATCGAGTTCGTCGTACTCCGCCGTGGTCCGGTGTCCGTCGGGACGGACGATGGTGACGAGGTTGCCGCGTGCGTCGTACTCGAACGTGGTGGTGCGGCCCAACGCATCAGTGCGGGAGGCCAGTTGGTTGTGCCGATTCCATTCGGTACGGATCGTGCGGCCCAGCGCGTCGATGAATTCTGTGCGCTGGAGCAGGTCGTTGTAACGGTGGAGCGTGCTGTGACCGAGCGAGTTGGTGTACCGCGTCTCGCGAGCGTCCGTGTCGTACGTGATGCTGCAGCTGAGGAAGCCGTCGGCTCCTTCGCCTCGTATGCAACGGTCGTGCTCGTCGTAGGCGTAGCGGTACCAGGACCCGTTGCGATCCGTCCACGAGGTGATGCGTTCCCGGTCGTCGTAGGTCAGCCGGTACGGCAGATCGCTTGAGTTGTAGATCTCCGAGAGATTGCCGTCGGGGCTGTAGCCGAAGCGGACGAGAGTGACGCCCTCGGGGCCCGCGTCGGGATCGCGCAGGCGCAGTCGCGTGATGCGCTCGCCTTCGGTGTCGACGTGTACGTGATATCCGCCGGAGTGGCGTACGCCGGTGGGGGCGCCGTGCGCATCCCGGTCGATCACGATGTGGTGGCCGTTGCGGTCGGACAGAGCGACGAGAGGCAGCGTGAAGGCCTCCGCGCCGACGGGCTGCTCCTGCGGTGCCGCGAAGTGTCGCGTCCACCCCGTGACGGGATCCGTGATCCGCAGCGGTGCGCCCGGCCCGCCGTCCCAGTCGAGGGGGCGGCGCGGCCCCTCGAGAGGCATGACCGAGGTGCCCGGTGCCGGGACGGAGTAGACGAGCACCATCCCGTCCTCCGCGGCGAAGAGAACCCCCTCACCGTCGAGTTCCAGGCGTTCGTCCAACGTCGACGCCCAAGAGGGGCCGAACCATTGTCCCGAGGCGTAGGTCGACACATGGGTACGCCGCAGAATCAACGGAAGCAGGCCGGGCAGCTCGACATCGGTGTGCTCCATGAGCATCTCGCCGGAGACCATGTCGATGGGATCGCCGTTCTTGCAACGGCCCTCCGTGGGCTTGCTCTTGGACAGAGCGTCGTCGGCCTCCCGGCGCAGACCGTTCCTGAGCCCCTTGCCCATACCCTTGAGCCCGGCTTTGCCCAGCGACTTCGCGCCCTTGGCGAGCCGACCGAGTGTGGTGATGCCCTTGCCGCCCGGTATGCAGTCCAGCGCGGCGAAGGCGACGTCCATCAAGCCGGCTTGGCCCTTGGAGTATTTGTAGAGCGTGTCGGCGAGCACCACGAGCGCCGCGATCAGCAGGATCGCGCCCAGGATCGGGCCACCGATGATCATCGCGACGATGCCGACGACCGCGACGACGACTTTGCAGACGGTGACGATGTTGTCCCAGTTGTCGGTGAACCAGTCCCCGACCTCTTCCCACCAGGACCGGTTCTGGATCCCGGCGTCGGAAGCCTCGTCGATCTTCGTCTTGGCCTCGCGGGCGGCGTCCTCACGCATCTTGCGGGCATCGGCGGCCATCTTCTTCGCCGCGTCCAGGGCGTCCTGGGCATCGTTGACGTCCGACTGGGCGCTGGTCTGCGCGGACTTGGCGTGCTGGGCATCCCTGGTGGCGGCCCGGACCTTGGTCTCGTCCGGCTTGTCGGCACTCGACTTGCTGCCGGTGGGATCGTCCTTGTACTTGTCGGCTTCCTTGTTCGCCCGGGTCACCCACGAATCAGCCGAGGAAAGACGGGAGTTGGCGGAGGACAGATTCGCCTGCGCCTCACGCGCCTTGGCGAGAGCCTTGTCGGCGAGAGCCTGGGCACGCTCCAGCTTCGGCCAGAAATCCGCGAGCGCGTTCCCGCACAACTCATAGGACTTCTTCAGCTTCTTCAGATTCTTCGGAACCCCGCCGAACTCGTCCTTGAAGACCTCCGCCGACTTGCCCGCCCATTCCAGCAGGCTGTCCTCGTCCGACATCCCCTTCACAAGACGCAGCGCATCGGAGACATCATCGGCAAAGTCATGCAGCGTCCTGGCCAGACTCCGAACCCGGTCCGGATCACCCGGCGTCGGATCCTTGTCCAGGTCGAGGACATGCCAGTCCGCCGGCCGATGCCCCGCCATACCGCAACCCCCGTCACCTGCGCACCGTCAACAACCGTATGCACACGTGAACTTACCCGGTACGGCCGTTCGAGAAGAAGCCCAGCCGGTGAACGGACTCAGCCCGCCTGCCCCGCATTCCGCAACCGCGCGAACGACGTGTCCAACCCCCGCTTCAACACCCCCGCCACCGGCCGCTCCACCAACCGATGGACCACCCAACTCAGCAGCACAAACCCGCCGATCACCACCACGACCAGCACCCGGGCGTCCATGACATCCCGCAGCCGATTGATCACCGTCGTCCCGGCGACGTAGTGCATGAGATAGAGCGGATACGTCACCGCCCCCGCCGTCACCAGCCACTTCCCCCGCACCCGATCAGCCGCCCCGAGCGCGATCGCGACCATCACCAGCAGGAACGCGGTGAAGATCAGCACACTCCCCCGCCACCCGGAGACGTGCTCGACCTCGTCGATCCGCTGCCCCAGCTCCGACTGCCCCATCAGCCAGGCCATTCCGAGGATGCCCCACAGCAGCAGGTCCTGGCCGAAGCGGTGCATGAGGTACAGGGCCAGGCCCGCGATGAAGTACCAGGCGCCCTCCGGGTTGGCGAGCAGCTGGAGCAGGGGGAGGCCGGCGACCGGCGTCAGCATCGCCGCGGCGCCCCACACACAGCAGAAGACGACGACCTTGCGGTACGTCAGACCGGTCGCGACCACGACCAGGAAGAGCAGGTAGAAGCGGAGCTCGGACCAGAGCGTCCAGTACACGCGGTCGACGTTCTCCACGCCCGAACCGGCTTGCAGCATCGTGAAGTTGAGCAGGACCTCGCGCCACGGCTGACGCGGCCACACACCGGGCAGGGCCGCCAGGACGCCCGTGGTGAAGACGATGGCGAACCAGTACGCCGGGTAGAGCCGGATCACGCGCGAGACGAAGAACTGCCTCGGGGTGCGCCCCCAGCACGACATGCAGATCACGAAGCCGCTGATCACGAAGAAGATCTCGACGCCGATCCAGCCGTAGGAGGCGAACCGGAACACCGTCGGCATGATCTCCGACACCGGCCGGCCCCAGATCGCGTTGCCCGGCTGGTTCACGCGGTACGTACCGGCGTAGTGGTGCACGACCACCATCAGGGCGGCGACGAGGCGGAGACCGTCGATGGCGTGGAGGCGGCGGCCGGGACGTTTCCGGGCCCTGGGGGCGGGTCTCTGCGGCGCCTCGGTCACGACGAGCGGCGGGAGCGGCTGCTGCACCCCGCGCACCGCCGTACGCATCGGAATCGTCGGTCGGCTGTCCGCGCCGCGCATCCGCACTCTGCCCATCGTCGTCGGGGAACCCGCCCCGGGGGCGGCCGAAGGACGGCTCACGCTACGGCGTCACAACCGCCCCACAGCGCACAGACAAGAACATTCCTCCCCACCCGGACACGGAGTTGCCCGAACCCTCGCCGACGCGCCTCACGGCGTTGGTCCGGCCTTCACGGAACCCCCATCGGTCACACGCCCCCGAGGAGCAGCTCCTCGATCGCCTCGTCGTACACCCGGAACCCGGACTTCAGGTACGCCGGCGTGGCGGAGCGCGGGGCGAGGATCTGCGGCAGATGCGCGACCCGCCACATCCGGAAGACCTGTACCGGGGCGGTGCCGCCCGTCGCGTCCGCGAGGTCGCACGCGGTCGCGAGCACGTCGACGATCCGTGCCGCGCTCTGCCCGGCCTCCGTCTCGGTCTCCGTCTCCGCCCGGACGGCGACGCCGATCAAGGCTTCCAGGAACTCCGTCAGCTGCAGATCCGCCGCCATACGGCACATACGCCGGACGACGGGCGGCTCGCCGAGCCGGTCCAGGAACTCCGGGTCGGCCGCGAGGTTCCCCGAGTACAGCGCCAGATGCGCCGCGGCCACCTCGTAGTCCCGGAACCAGCCCAGCTCATCGGCGATGGCCATGGCCTCGTCGTCGAATCGGCAGACCGACCGGATCCCGTCCATGAGCCGCTCGAAGTCGTCTCGCCGCCGCGCCAGGAACTCCCCCGGCGAGACTCCGGCGAGCTCCCATGTACCCGTGGCGTTCACCGCCCCGGCCACCACGACTCCGCCGAGCGGCCCGAAGACCCATCGTGCGCGTTCCATGCGGCCACCCTAGACAGGCAGGCTCACGGTTCCCCCACCCCCGAGGCCCCCTCCACGACCTGCCCCACGACGTCCAGGATCCCCCGGCCGAACGCCGTGGGAGCGATGAGCACCCCGAACACCAGCACAAGGGCCACGGTCAGTCTCTCGTCGGCCCGGCTCCGGGCCTGGGTGCGCCGACGCAGCCGCAGGACGATGACGACGGCCAGCAGAACCGCCACGTTGATCGTCAGGATCATCGAGCGAGTCCTTTCCTCTCCCCTCCGGGCAGCCCGGCCCGGATCCACAGGCATGAGCGACTTGTACGGTACGCACCCCGCCTCGGGTCCGACTCGACCGGCGACCACCGACAACTCCCCTGCTCCCGGGCGCTGTTCGGCCCTAACCTCAGCCTCATGACCCGCACCACCCCGCCCCGCCCCCTCGACGTGACGGCCGCCTTCCCCGAGCTGGCCCCCCTGGCCCGTACGACCGTCCGCCTGCACCCCCGCGCCGGTACGCCCGCCACCACCGACAGCTCCATCGGCGGCCCCCTGCTCTGGCCGGCGGACGAGCCCTGGCCCACCTGCCCCGAACACGACGGCCCCGCCCACCTCGGCCACGTCCCCGACGACCTCCGCCTGCGCCGCCGCATCCTCGCCGAGGCCCACAGCCGGCCACGTGCCGAGGGCGCCGACTTCCTCACCCTTGAGGAGCGGACCGTCGTCGACCGGACCACGACCCCGCACCGGATCCCGCAGGACGGCCCCGTCCCCCTGATCCCCGTCGCCCAGCTCTACGCCCACGAGGTCCCCGGACTCCCCCGCCCGCCCGGCACGGACCTCCTGCAACTCCTGTGGTGCCCCTTCGACCACGAGGGCTGGATGCCCCGCCCGGAACTGCGCTGGCGGACGACCGCCGATGTCATCGACCCCCTGGCCGAAGGAGCGGCCCCGCACCCGTCGGTGATCGGCAAGGACCACTACCTCCCCGAGCCCTGCGTCCTGCACCCGGAACCCGTCACCGAATACCCGGCCCCGCACGAGCTGCCCGAGGAGCTGGCGGACCGGGTCGAGGAGTGGGCGGAGGAGCACGGCGCGGTCTACCAGTACGACCTCGCCGTCGCCCCGGGCTGCAAGGTCGGCGGTCACGCCCCCTGGAGCTACACCGACCCCTTCCCGATGGCCTGCGAGGAGTGCGGCTCGGCAGTGCGCCCCCTGCTCACCATCGACGGCTGGGAGTGCGACGGCGGCAGCCGCGGCTGGTTCCCGCTCGGCGACACGGGCTCGGCCCGGCCCACCCACCTGAACATCGGCCGGGACCACGCCCTCCAGCTCTACGTCTGCGAGATGTCGTACGACCATCCACCGCTGCGCAACATCCAGTGATCCAGCCCTTGTCACCGGCCGCGGGGCACCCGGAAGATCACGCCCATGTACAAGCGAAGACGCATACTCGGCACCTATCTCGGCGTGGGCCTCGCCGCCGCCCTGCTCCCCGGGATCTCTCCGGTCGCCGACGGCCCGTTCTGGCAGACGATGCTGGCGAGCATCGTCTTCCTCATCGTCAACCAGCTGATCCACACCTATCCCAGCGCCATCCGCACCGCGCCCCCGGTCATGCTGCTGATCCTCGCCGCGATCGGCATCGTCCAGGACACCCTCGTATGGCTGCTCGTCTCCTGGCTCAGCGGGCAGATGGACTCCGGCCTTCATGTCGACGGTTTCCTGACCGCCCTGCTCGGCGGGGTCATCACCCGCGCCGTCACCCTCGCCGCCATGGCCCTCGGCCCGCAGCCCGAGCCCGCGTAGGGGAACGCGAAGGGGCCCGCACGACCGAAGTCGTACGGGCCCCTTCAGGAGCTCTATGAGCTACCAGGCGTTCAAGCCAACAAGACTTACTTGTTGATCTTGGTGACCTGGCCGGCGCCCACGGTCCGGCCACCCTCACGGATGGCGAACTTCAGGCCCTCTTCCATGGCGACGGGCTGGATCAGCGAGACAACCATCTCGGTGTTGTCGCCCGGCATGACCATCTCGGTGCCCTCGGGGAGGGTCACCACGCCAGTCACGTCCGTCGTGCGGAAGTAGAACTGGGGACGGTAGTTGTTGAAGAACGGCGTGTGACGGCCACCCTCGTCCTTGGACAGGATGTACGCCTGGGCCTCGAACTCCGTGTGCGGGGTGACCGAGCCGGGCTTGATGATGACCTGGCCGCGCTCGACGTCCTCGCGCTTGATGCCACGAAGCAGCAGACCGACGTTCTCACCGGCCTGGCCCTCGTCGAGCAGCTTGCGGAACATCTCGATGCCGGTGACCGTGGTGGTGGTCTTCTCCTGCTTGATGCCGATGATGTCAACGGTCTCGTTGACCTTCAGGACACCACGCTCGATACGGCCGGTGACGACCGTACCGCGACCGGTGATCGTGAAGACGTCCTCGACGGGCATGAGGAACGGCTTGTCGACGTCACGCTCGGGGGTCGGGATCGACTCGTCGACGGCGGCCATCAGGTCCAGGACCGTCTGGCCCCACTCCTTGTCGCCCTCGAGAGCCTTGAGCGCCGAGACCTTGACGACCGGCAGGTCGTCGCCCGGGAACTCGTACTCGGAGAGGAGCTCACGGACCTCGAGCTCGACGAGCTCCAGGATCTCCTCGTCGTCCACCATGTCGGCCTTGTTCAGGGCGACGACGATGTACGGAACGCCGACCTGGCGGGCCAGGAGCACGTGCTCCTTGGTCTGCGGCATCGGGCCGTCGGTCGCGGCGACAACGAGGATGGCGCCGTCCATCTGCGCCGCACCCGTGATCATGTTCTTGATGTAGTCCGCGTGACCGGGGCAGTCGACGTGGGCGTAGTGACGCGTCTCCGTCTGGTACTCGACGTGCGCGATGGAGATCGTGATACCGCGCTGGCGCTCCTCAGGAGCCTTGTCGATCTGGTCGAAGGCCGAGGCCTCGTTCAGGTCCGGGTACGCGTCGTGCAGCACCTTGGTAATGGCGGCCGTGAGGGTCGTCTTACCGTGGTCGATGTGACCGATGGTGCCGATGTTGACGTGCGGCTTAGTCCGCTCGAACTTCGCCTTCGCCACTGGGTCCTCCTGTGGAGTGGTTCTGGTACGCCTTGCTCATCGGCGCCAGGGTGATCTTTGCTGGGATGCCGCCCGCCGGGATTTCCGTTTCCGGGTGAATCCCGGCGGTCGGTGTCAAGCCTAAAGCGTGTGAACGGGGTGTGTTACTCGCCCTTGGCCTTCGCGATGATCTCCTCGGCGACGTTCCGGGGAACCTCGGCGTAGGAGTCGAACTGCATCGAGTAGCTTGCGCGACCCGAGGTCTTGCTGCGGAGGTCTCCGACGTAGCCGAACATCTCCGAAAGGGGCACGAGGCCCTTCACGACGCGGGCGCCGCTGCGCTCCTCCATGGCCTGGATCTGGCCACGGCGGGAGTTGAGGTCGCCGATGACATCGCCCATCGACTCCTCGGGCGTGGTGACCTCGACGGCCATCATCGGCTCGAGCAGCACGGGGCTGGCCTTGCGCGCGGCCTCCTTGAAGGCCTGCGAACCGGCGATCTTGAACGCCAGTTCGGAGGAGTCGACCTCGTGGTAGGCACCGTCGAGAAGCGTGACGCGGACGCCCGTCATCTCGTAGCCCGCGAGGATGCCGAACTGCATGGCCTCCTGCGCACCGGCGTCCACCGACGGGATGTACTCCCGCGGGATACGGCCACCGGTGACCTTGTTCACGAACTCGTACGCCGGACCGTCGGTCTCGGTGATGGGCTCGATCGCGATCTGCACCTTGGCGAACTGACCGGTACCACCGGTCTGCTTCTTGTGGGTGTAGTCCACGCGCTCGACGACCTTGCGGATCGTCTCACGGTACGCGACCTGCGGCTTGCCGACGTTGGCCTCGACCTTGAACTCACGGCGCATACGGTCGACCAGCACCTCGAGGTGCAGCTCGCCCATACCACCGATGATGGTCTGGCCGGTCTCCTCGTCCGAGTGAACCTGGAAGGAGGGGTCCTCCTCCGCGAGACGCTGGATGGCGACACCCAGCTTCTCCTGGTCACCCTTGGACTTGGGCTCGATGGCGACCTGGATGACCGGCGCCGGGAAGTCCATGGACTCCAGGATGACCGGGTTCTTGTCGTCCGAAAGCGTCTCACCGGTGGTGGTCTGCTTCAGGCCCATCACGGCGACGATGTCGCCGGCGCCCACCGACTCGATCTCCTCACGCTTGTTCGCGTGCATACGGTAGATCTTGCCGATGCGCTCCTTCTTGCCCTTGACGGAGTTCAGCACAGCGGTGCCGGACTCCAGGCGGCCCGAGTAAACCCGGACGAAGGTGAGCTTGCCGAGGTGCGGGTCGCTCATGATCTTGAACGCGAGGGCGGACAGCGGCTCGTCGTCGGACGGCTTGCGCTTGACGACGACCTCGGGGTCCTTCACGTCGTGGCCCTCGATGGCCTCGACGTCAAGCGGGGTCGGCAGGTAGCGCACGACCGCGTCGAGCAGGGGCTGGACGCCCTTGTTCTTGAACGCGGTGCCACAGAACACCGGGGTGACCGTGATGCCGTCGGACTTGCCGGACGCGATGGTGACACGACGGATCGCGGCGTACAGCTGCTCCTCGGTGGGCTCCTGGCCCTCCAGGAACAGCTCCATGATCTCGTCGTCGTTCTCCGCGACGGTCTCGACCAGCTTGCCGCGGTACTCCTCGGCAGCCTCGACGTGCGTGGCGGGGATGTCGACGACGTCGTACATCTCGCCCTTCGCCGCCTCGGCCGACCACACGAGCGCCTTCATGCGGACCAGGTCCACAACGCCCTTGAAGTCCATCTCGGCACCGATCGGCAGCTGCATGATGATCGGAACGGCACCGAGCCGGTCCTTGATCATGTCCACGCAGCGGTGGAACTCGGCGCCGGTACGGTCCAGCTTGTTCACGAAGCAGATGCGCGGCACGCCGTAACGGTCGGCCTGACGCCACACCGTCTCGGACTGCGGCTCGACACCGGCGACACCGTCGAACACCGTGACGGCACCGTCGAGGACGCGGAGCGAACGCTCCACCTCGACCGTGAAGTCGACGTGCCCCGGGGTGTCGATGATGTTGATCGTGTAGTCGTTGTCCTCGAGCGGCCAGTGACAGGTGGTGGCAGCAGAGGTGATCGTGATGCCACGCTCCTGCTCCTGCTCCATCCAGTCCATGGTGGCAGCGCCGTCGTGGACCTCACCGATCTTGTAGCTGACGCCGGTGTAGAAGAGGATCCGCTCGGTGGTGGTCGTCTTGCCCGCGTCGATGTGGGCCATGATCCCGATGTTTCGGACCCTGGCCAGGTCAAGTGAAGTGGTAGCCATAAGGCTTTCGTCTTCTCTCGGTCTCGATGTGGGTAGCGACTACCAGCGGTAGTGCGCGAAGGCCTTGTTGGACTCGGCCATCTTGTGGGTGTCCTCGCGCTTCTTCACAGCGGCACCGAGGCCGTTGGAGGCGTCGAGAAGCTCGTTGAGCAGACGCTCGGTCATGGTCTTCTCGCGACGGGCGCGGGAGTAACCGACCAGCCAGCGCAGCGCGAGCGTGTTGGCACGACCGGGCTTGACCTCGATCGGAACCTGGTACGTCGCACCACCGACACGGCGGGACTTGACCTCGAGGGTCGGCTTGATGTTCTCAAGCGCGCGCTTCAGCGTGATGATCGGGTCGTTGCCCGTCTTCTCACGCAGACCCTCCATGGCGCCGTAGACGATGCGCTCGGCGGTGGAGCGCTTGCCGTTCAGCAGCACCTTGTTGATGAGGGACGTGACAAGAGGAGAACCGTAGACCGGGTCGATGATGACCGGGCGCTTCGGGGCGGGGCCCTTACGAGGCATTTTCTACTTCTCCTTCTTGGCGCCGTAGCGGCTGCGGGCCTGCTTGCGGTTCTTCACACCCTGGGTGTCAAGGGAACCGCGGATGATCTTGTAGCGAACACCCGGCAGGTCCTTCACACGGCCACCACGCACGAGCACGATGGAGTGCTCCTGCAGGTTGTGTCCCTCACCCGGAATGTAAGCGGTGACCTCGATCCCGCTGGTCAGACGCACACGCGCGACCTTACGCAGGGCCGAGTTCGGCTTCTTCGGGGTGGTCGTGAACACACGCGTGCAGACGCCGCGACGCTGGGGCGAACCCTCGAGTGCGGGCGTCTTGTTCTTCTCGACCTTGTCCTGCCGGCCCTTCCGGACCAGCTGCTGGATCGTAGGCACTACTTCTCCGGTTTCTGTGTGCCGAATGGTGAAGCTAACCTGGAACAACTCCGACCCACGCGGTCGGGTGTGTCGGATCCCGCAGACTTCCACCCGAAGGCGAGAAGGGCGCGGATTCACGGTGGCCGATGGAGGCTCGCGATGCGGTTGATGGCACGCACGAGAGCCAGGGCACACCCCAGGCACAAGGTCTGAGCGTACCTACCTCAAGGACTTCGGTCAAAACAAATGGAGCGGGCCCCGACACGCCGGGCTTTTGACTGTCAAGGGGTGCGGCCGGCGCCAGTGGCCGATTCGCGCTCTTCCGCCCCACTCGATCTTGGGCGTTCAGTACGTTGACCCGTCCGCTGCACGGGATCGGCGGCAGGTTCCGATTCGGGTACGGGATTCGCCGGGGGATTCGGGGGATGAGGCATGACGACGTGGACGCCGGCGTACTCGCCGGACGACGGGGGACTGGACGACCGGGTGCCGTTCCTGGCGCGGCTGGAGAACGAGGACCGCTCGACGCTGCTGGCGCTCGGCCGCAACCTGGACTTCCCGCCGCGCACGGTCCTGCTCCGCCAGGAGGAGCCGTCCGCGCACGTCCTGTTCCTCGTCCACGGCTGGACCAAGGTCACCGCGTCCGCCGCCAGCGGCTACGAGGCCCTGCTCGCCCTGCGCGGCCCCGGTGACGTCGTCGGCGAGTCGGCGGCGCTCACGGGCCGACCGCGAGGAGCGACGGTGACCGCGTTGGAGCAGGTCAGGGCGGTGGCCGTCGACCGGGAGCGCTTCCGGGGCTTCCTGCACCGCTCCCCCGCGGCCTCCTTCGCCCTGCTCGGCCTCACCGTGGACCGCACCCGCGCGGCCGACCGGCGCCGGCTGGAGTTCGCGTCGATGAGCGTGCGGGAGCGCTTCGCCGTCCTGCTCCTGGACCTGGCCCGCACCCACGGCCGCCGCACCCCGGAGGGCATCGAACTCGCCGTCCCCCTGAGCAAGCAGGAACTGGCGGGCTCGGTGGGCGCGTCGCGGGAAATGGTCCAGCGCCTCCTGAAGGAACTCCGCGACAAGAACGTGGTCGCCACGGGCAGGCGCGCGATGCTGATCATGCGCCCGGACGTACTGCGCCGAATAGCGGCGACAGGCCCGGCGACGGGAATCCCCTCCCCACAACAGCCACGCGAGGACTGATCCCCGGGCTCACGCGCCCCTGAAGGCGGCGCAGCCCGCCTTCAGAGGCGCAGGAGCGCGGGCCTGAGGCGGCGCAGCCCGCCTTCAGGGGCGCAGGGCTGTGTCGATATGCGGCTCCGCCGCGTGGGCGCGACCAGCCACGACTCACCCGCACACGGCAACGAGACACGAGGCGGCACCCCCTACCCCGCCGCCCCTTCTGTGCACACGGTCACATTTCAACTGCGTCATCCGCCCTCCAGGTCCCACCCCTCCCTCCCGCACGCTTCTCGTCTGCACGCCCCACCCCCCTCGAGAGGCGACCATGAGCGACCCCGTGACCCGGACGATCCTGCTGGTGGACATCGAGAGGTACAGCGACCGGGACGACGTCGAGCAGGCCTATCTGCGGCGCATGCTCTACGACATCACCGACCGCACCCTGCAGCGTGCCGGCATCGACGAGACCCTCCGGCTACGAGCCGACCGCGGAGACTCGGTCATGGAGCTCATCGACGCGAACGCCCCGGTCACAGCCCTGCTGCGAGCGCTGCTCAGCGAGGTCCCGGCCCAGCTGAGGGCGGTCAACCGGATGGCCTCCCGCTCGGCCCAGATCCGGCTGCGAGCCGTCGTCGCCACCGGCTACGTCGCCGTCGACGCGCACGACGGCTGGGTCGGCTCCGACCTGAACCACGCCTGCCGTCTGCTGGACGCCGACATCCTGCGCGCCGCTCTGCGCGAGCGCGCCGACGACTTCGCGCTGTGCGTCTCGGACCCGCTGTACGGCGGAGTCGTACGGCACGACCACCCGGGAATCCCCTCCGACGGCTTCCACGAGGTCACCGTGGACAGCAAGAACGGCCCGCTGACGGCGTGGCTGCACGGACCGGTGCCCGGGGCGGCGACCGGCCAGGACCACCGTGAGAAGGGGGAGGCGCCGGGCGGATCGGGGGACCGCCCGGCGCCGCGGGTGCCCGAACAGGGCGGCCCCCACGAGGACGGCCCGGCGCCGGACGGAAGCAGGGGAGCCCCGGCGCCGGGCTCCGCCGTGAACGTGCACGGGGGCACGTTCAACGGCGGTGTCTTCGGCGGCACCCAGCACGGCGGCATCAGCGGCGGCAACTTCCACGGCAACGTCACCTTGGGCGGCGCCGAGCGGGGTGAGGGCGCGTGAGCACCCCGGAGGCGCCGGCCCCCGAACGCCCGGGCGCCGCGAACGCCGTACCGCAGCAACCCGGCGGCGACACCGAGACCGCGGACGGCGCACGGCCCGGGGCGGAGGGTGAGCCGGAGGAGCGGGACCAGCCGCAGAACGCCTGGTCGGCCCGGCGCGACCTGGTCGACCACAGCCCGCGGATCATGAACGTGGGCGCGCGGGCCGCCTTCAACGGCGGATTGCACGGCGGCACCCAGCACGGCGGCATCAGCGGCGGGAACTTCTCCGGCGACGTCTACCTGGGCAGCAGGACGGAGGTCTTCCAGCTCAACTTCCCGTCCTTCGCCTCCCCCGCGTCCCCCGCGTCCCCCGCGTCGGGAGAGGTCCCGAGCGCCACGCTGGATGAGCTCGCCACGCACTTCGCCGCCGACGAGGAGCTCATGGCCCGCCTGGCGGAGCGGTTACGGCAGGAGCGGGTCCTGGTGCTGTCCGGCGGCCGCTTCACCGGCAGACGCACGGCGGCCCTGATGCTGCTGCACCGGCTCGGCGTCACCCCCGTACGCGTACTGGACCGCGACACGCGACCGGGCGAACTGGCCGACAAGTTCCCCGGCGACAAGGCGGCGGACGAAGCCGGAGACAATTCCGAGGAGCCGCCCCGCGCCTGCGGCTACGTCCTCCTCGACCTCACCACCCGCCGCGACAACCCGCTGCGCGAGCACCATCTCCTGACCGTCCGCGACCGGCTCGCCGCGCAGGACGCCTATCTGGTCGTCACCGTCGGACCCACCACCCCCGTCGAGGACGTCACCCCCGAGGAGTGGCCGCCCCCGGCGGCGGCCGACGTCCTCGCCGCCCATCTGCGCACCCTCACCGACCCGGGGACCGCCGCCGGCCTGCTCGCCCGCACGCAGGTCACCGACTTCCTGGGCCGCAGCCACCAGCCCCGCGAGGTGGCCCGCTTCGCCGAGCTGCTCGCCCGGTACGCGGCCGGGGAGGCGGACGAGCGGACGGTGGCCGACTTCTCGGGGGTGGCGCTGGAGAACCAGGTGCAGGAGTGGTTCGCGGAGGACGAGACCTCCCTGCACCTGCGCGACAAGGCCTTCCTCCTCGCCCTCGCCGCGTTCGACGGCGGCCCCTACCCGCTCACCGCCGAACTGAGCGACCTCCTCTACCGGTTCCTCCAGGAGACCGAGAACCCGGCCCGCGTCCCCGAGGTCCCCGTCTTCGGCACCCACGTCCGCAAACGTCTCCAAGTCGCCCGCGCGAAGGCCTATTTGGCGGAGGAACACACGGAATGGGGGCCGGTGACACAGAAGAAGGCCGAGTTCCTGGACGAACGGGCCTCCGGAGTACTGCTCCGCGAGGTCTGGACGGGCCACCCCTCCGCCCGCCCGGCGCTGATCCGCTGGCTGCGCCGCCTCGCCGACGACGGCCGCCCCCTGGTACGCACCCGCGCCGCGTCCACCGCGGCCGTCCTGGCCCGGACCGACCTGCCGTCGGCGATGGCACTGGTCATCCAGCCCTGGGGCATGTCCAAGTGGTTCAAGCACCGGCTCGTGGCCGTCAACGCGCTCACCCTCGCCCACTTCATCGCCACCCCCAACATCCCCCGCATCCTCGACGCCTGGTGCTCGGGCGACGACCCGCGGCTGCGCTGGGTGGCGGTCCGGGCGTACGGGCTGCTCGGACCGGAACGCCCGGAGCAGGCCCTCGCCGCGCTGCGCGGTGCCGTACGACGGCTCTACGCCGACGCGCCCGACAGCACCGACGACGAACTGGTCGTGGAACTCGCCCAGTCCGTCGGCCTGTTGCTGCTGTCCTCGGCGAGCGACCAGGTCCTCGCCGAACTGCGCGCCCACATCGACGACGACCGGGCGGTACGCGACCTCACCCTCGGCGGCTTCGTGTCGGCCTGCGCCCGCAAGGAGGACGACGAGCCCTACGGCACCCCCCTGGTCCTCAGCTGGTACGCCCGAGCCGCCGGCGAGAGCGGCCCGGCGGCCCAGGGCGTGCCGTTCCTGTGGCGGACCGCGCTCGCCGACCCGCGCACCACCCGGGACGCCCTCGACGTGCTCCGCGGCTGGGTCCTGATCGCCGACCGGTCCACCGCCGTGGAGTGGGCGCTCGCCGCCCTCCTCCCCGCCCTCGTCACCACGTCCACCGAGCACCAGCGCCTGAGCCACCTGCTCCGCACCATGTCCGGCGAGGACGGCAACCCACCGCCCCCGGTCGCGGCCCGCCTGCTGACCACGCTGCCCAACCGCTGACCCGCACCGGACCGGTACCTCCGAGGAGACACGCCGCATGCCCACCTTCCGCCAGCCCGAGTGGCAGCAGAACGCCGACCGGCACACCGAGCTGATCGACCCGGTCCTGACCGTGCGTCAGCTGTCGCGCTTCGAGTTCAACCTCAAGTCGTACGTCCGTATCGACCACGCCCTGGTCTTCGCCACGGCGAAGGGCGGCTACGAGGCCTATCTGCCCCCGCGCAGGCCGACCCGCGGCGAGATTGCCACCAACCGGTACACGGCCGTGTACGAGGTGGACATGGGCGTGCATCCGCACACCGCCGAACTGCCGTTGCCCAGCGACAACGACGCGTTCGAGTTCACGGCCCAGGTCGATCTGTCCTGGCAGGTGCTGGACCCGGCCCGCTTCGTGGCCTCCGGCCACCGGGACGTACCGGGGCTGCTCCTCGGTGAACTCCAGCAGGCGGCCCGTCCGGTGACCCGCCGCTTCGCGATCGCCGACAGCGCGGCCGCCGAGCGGGAGATGCTGGACGCGATGAGCCTGCTGGGCCCGCTGGGTGCCCCGGCGGGCCTCCAGGTCACCTGGACCGTCCGGCTCCGCCGCGACCAGGAGAACATCGACCACCAGCGCCGGCTCCAGGCCATCGACCACTCCGCCGAGGAACAGATCCGGGTGGCGCAGCGCGGCAGGGACATCGACGTCGAGGCGGACCGCCGGGGCCGCCAACAGGACGCGCTCCAGCTGGACCGGGCCATGGCCTACGGCGTCCAGCAGCAGGAACTCCTGCTCCAGCAGCAGCGCTGGCAGCACGAACAGGCGATGCTGCAGGGCCGCCAGATGGTGGAGCTGCAGCAGATCGAGGCCGAGAAGATCGCCTTCTACCAGTGGCACCTCCAGCAGGGCGGCGTCCACGCCTGGGCCCTCCACCTCGCCCAGCACCCCGAGGACTCCCGCCTGGTCATGCAGAGCATGCGCGACGACCAACTCCGCATGATCCAGGCCCAGATGGACCTGGTGAAACAACTCCTCAGCAGCGAGGCCGCGGAGAACTGGGAACTGGAGGGCCCGAAACAGCTCGCCCTGCGCACGGTCCACGACATCCTCAACCAACGCATGCCGGGCGTGGCACAACAGGAACTGCCGGAGGGTGACGGGTATCCAGGGACGCCGGGGGCTGTCCCTGGACAAGGGATGCCGGGAACTGTCGAGGGTCAGGTGGTACCGGGACAGCCGTACGCCGGGCCCGTCGGCGTGCCGGGCCAGCCGTACCCGGGGACTGAGGCGGCGGAGCCCGGTGCGCCCTCAGGCCAGACAGGGCCGTTCCCCGAGCCCGGCCGGCCCGTCTCCGGGCCGATGGCACCGACCGTCCCTCTCCCTCCCGGACCGCCATCCCCATACCCCGGATCACCCATGCCCGCCCCCACTCCCCCGCCCGGCGCCCCCTACAGCCCGCCCGGCCCGTACAGCACCCAGGGCGCCGCCTGGCAGCCCCCGACGCCCCACGCGCCGCCCCCGGGCGCGCAGACCCCCTATCCCGGCGCGCCCACCCCCTACCCGAGCCCCCAGCCCCCGCCACCGGCCACCCCGGGCACCCCGCCCTGGCAACCCCCGCAGGCACCGGCATCCGGCCCCACTCCCCCACCCGCCCCGACACCGACAGCCACCGCGCCCTGGCAACCCCCGGCCGGCTACGGCCGTACACCCACCCTGCCCGCCACGGACGTACCGGACAGCGCCCCCTCCACCGATGCCGACACCGGCACCGGCACTCGGCCCAACGGCCCGGAGGCAAGCGGCACATGACAACGCTCGACCCGACACCGCCACCGGCGCCCGCACCCGCACCCCCCGACGCCCTAGTCCCCCTCTGCGAGCGCCTCCTCGCCGACCTGCGCACGGAGGTCGCCCGGGCCGACACCAAGGCGTCCGTGCTGGTCGCCGCCCTCGGTATGACGGCCGGTGTCCTCAGCGGACTGCTGGTCGGCCGGGACTGGACCCCGGCCGCGCTGTCCGCCGTGGGCACCGTGCTGTGGTGGACGGGAGCGGCCGCGCTCGTCCTGTCGCTCTTCGCCCTGCTGCTGGCGGTCCTGCCCCGCTACCGCTCCCCGCACTGGTCCCCCGGCCGCCCGCTGTCCTACTTCGGCGACATCCAAGAGGCCGTCCGTCAGGGGCAGTTGGAGACGGCACTGACGGAGACCCGCCGCGCCCCCGTCGCCGCACTGACCCTCGCGCTCACCGAGATGAGCCGCATCGCCGTACGCAAACACCAGTGGATCCGAACCGGCCTGATCGCCTTCTGCGTCGGCACGGTCCTGCTCCCCACCTCACTGCTGCTCGGCTGACACCCGGCCGACCGGCCACCGCTCCCGTGAAGGACCCGACATGACCCAGCCGCCCCAATACCCCGACCAGCCGCCGCCCCGGTACCCCGAGCCGTCACCGCCGTATCCCCACCAACAGATCCCGCCGCAGTACCCCCACCAGACCCCTCCCCAAGCCCCACCGCAGTACCCCCAGACCTCCGCCCCCATACCTCCGCAGTACACCCAGCCCGCAACGCCCCCCAACACCCCACCCGCACCCACCGACCCGGCCCACCCCCACCACATCAGCACGGACCCCCGCCGGATCCACCTCTCCAACCAGCAGCGCCGCACCGACGCCACAGCCGTCGGCAATCTCCTGCTCCACCTGCCGAACTTCCTGTGCAGTCTCTTCGTCGTCGGTCTGGTCTCCGCGCTCTTCGGCGACTTGGCGCTCGTCGTGGTCCTGCTCTGGATCGCCAGCGGCGCACTCGTCTTCCACCGCCCCACCGAAAGCGCCCTCGCGCGCCATCTGCTCCGTCTGCGCTACCCCACGCCGCAAGAACGAGCCAAACTCGAACCGGTCTGGCGCGAGGTGACGGCACGCGCCGGCGTCGAGGGCCGTACCTACGAACTGTGGGTCGAGGACAGCGACAGCCTGAACGCGGTCGCCGCCGCCGGCCACATCGTCGGCGTCACCCGCTTCGCCATGAACCAGCTCCCCAACGGCGAACTCGCCGCCGTCATGGCCCATGAGCTGGGCCACCACGTCGGCGGCCACGCGTGGTCGGGTCTCCTCGGCTACTGGTACGCCCTGCCGGGCCGTATCGCCTGGCGCGTACTCAAGGCGGTCTCCACGGTCGCCTTCCACGTCTCGAAGGCCTTCGGCTGCTTCGGCGTGGCCTTCGTCGTCCTGCTCGTCGGCGGTCTGGCCTTCGCGACGGTCAGCACCCTGTACGGGCTCCCGCTGCTGATCCTCGGTGTGCCGTACGCCCTCGCCGCCGTCGGCCGCCGTTCCGAACTCCGCGCGGACGAGCACGCGGCCGCCCTCGGCTTCGCCCCGATGCTGGCCGCCGTCCTCGACAAACTGCACCGGCAGGAGCAGTACGACCAGGCCGAGGTCACCGCCCGCAACGGCGGCGTCCCCGTCGAGGAGGGCGCCCTGAGCCGGCTCCTGTCCTCGCACCCGGACCACCACACCCGGCTGCACCA
This sequence comes from Streptomyces sp. NBC_00019, assembly GCF_045041015.1. NCBI lineage: Bacteria > Bacillati > Actinomycetota > Actinomycetes > Kitasatosporales > Streptomycetaceae > Streptomyces > Streptomyces sp. NBC_00019. Next base: position 6,284,146 of record NZ_CP108302.1, on the reverse strand, counting down.
TCTGCAGCGGTACCTCCAGCCGCAGCAGCCGTACTGAGCCCGGAGGCCCGGACACGCCCGAGGGCGGCCGCTCCGAGAGGAGACCGCCCTACGGAACACGTCCGTGCGGAACCCGTCCGCGCAGCGTTCACCCGCTCCCGATGGCCACCGCGAGCATCAGCGTCAGGATCACGGTCCAGGCCGCGACCGACATCCACCCCAGGACCAGCCCGATCAGCGCCAGCCCGTCGCCGCCCTCCCCCGTGCGCTGGATCTCCGAGCGCGCCGCCTGTCCGAGCACTACCGCCGGAATCCCGGTGAACCCGAAGGTCGGCAGACACAGCACACCGCACACGGCGGCCCCCACGGCCTTCCCGTTGGTCCGCGGCCGGGGCAGGGCCACGAACGTCCGCGGCACGGCCATGGGCTGCGTCAAGGGCCCCTGAGGCAGATCCCCGACGAGCAGGGCCAGCTCCCCGACGGTCCGGGCCGTGTACGCCCGGGCGACCCGCTTGTCGAATTCCGCCTTCTCCAGCCGTCCCTCCCCGTACCCCGCCCTGAGCACGTCCACGGCCCGCTCCCGGTCGGCGTGGGAGGCGAGCATGGGCGACGGAACGGAATAGGGCTGCCAGGGCTGTGGGACGCCGCCCTGCCCGGGCTGCCACGAAGGATTCGACACGGAGTACCTCCCCAACCCCCCGAGCTCACTCCATGATGCGCCGAACCGGCATTCCGGGACAGACGGCGTAGCCATTCCGGACATGCCGAAGGGCGGCCACCCCGTACGAAACGGGGTGACCGCCCTTCAGTGCTTCAGAGCCGACGCCTACTGGTTGTACGGACCGTAGTCGTAGTCCTCCAGCGGAACGGCCTGGCCGGAGCCGGTGCCGAACGGCGAGTAGTCGATGTCGTCGTAACCGACGGCCGAGTACATCGCGGCCTTGGCCTCCTCGGTCGGCTCCACCCGGATGTTGCGGTAGCGGGACAGACCCGTACCGGCCGGGATGAGCTTACCGATGATGACGTTCTCCTTGAGGCCGATGAGGCTGTCGGACTTGGCGTTGATCGCCGCGTCCGTCAGAACTCGGGTCGTCTCCTGGAAGGAGGCGGCCGACAGCCAGGATTCCGTCGCCAGCGAGGCCTTGGTGATACCCATCAGCTGCGGACGACCGGAGGCCGGGTGACCGCCCTCCTGGACCACACGACGGTTCTCGGTCTCGAACTTCGAACGCTCGACCAGCTCACCGGGCAGCAGCTCGGCGTCGCCGGACTCGATGATCGTCACACGGCGGAGCATCTGCCGGATGATGATCTCGATGTGCTTGTCGTGGATCGACACACCCTGCGAGTTGTAGACCTTCTGGACCTCGCCGACCAGGTGGACCTGGACGGCACGCTGACCCAGGATGCGCAGCACGTCGTGCGGGTTGGTGGCACCCACGGTGAGCTTCTGGCCCACCTCGACGTGCTCGCCCTCGCTGACCAGAAGACGGGCACGCTTCGAGATCGGGAACGCCGTCTCGTCGCTGCCGTCGTCCGGGGTGACGACGATCTTCTTGGTCTTCTCGGTCTCCTCGATCCGCACACGGCCCTGGGCCTCGGAGATCGGGGCGACACCCTTCGGCGTACGAGCCTCGAAGAGCTCGACGACACGGGGCAGACCCTGGGTGATGTCGTCACCGGCCACACCACCGGTGTGGAAGGTACGCATCGTCAGCTGGGTACCGGGCTCACCGATGGACTGGGCGGCGATGATGCCGACCGCCTCACCGATGTCGACCAGCTTGCCGGTGGCCAGCGAACGGCCGTAGCACATCGCGCAGGTGCCGACCTGGGACTCGCACGTAAGGATCGAGCGGGTCTTGACCTCCTCGACACCGTGGTGCACGAGCTGGTCGATCAGCACGTCGCCGAGGTCCACGTTGGCCGGCGCGATCACCTTGCCGTCGATGACGACGTCCTCGGCGAGCATGCGGGCGTAGACGCTGGTCTCGACGTCGTCCGCCTTGATCAGCACACCGGCGGCGTTCTTCGAGGCGATCCGCAGCTTCAGACCGCGCTCGGTGCCACAGTCCTCCTCGCGGATGATGACGTCCTGCGAGACGTCCACCAGACGACGGGTCAGGTAACCCGAGTCGGCGGTACGCAGGGCGGTGTCCGCCAGACCCTTACGGGCACCGTGCGTGGAGATGAAGTACTCCAGCACGGACAGGCCCTCACGGAAGGACGCCTTGATGGGACGAGGAATCGTCTCGTTCTTGGCGTTCGACACCAGACCACGCATACCGGCGATCTGCCGCATCTGCATCATGTTTCCTCGGGCACCCGAGTCAACCATCATGAAGATGGGGTTCGTCTTGGGGAAGTTCGCGTTCATCGCCTCGGCAACCTCGTTGGTCGCCTTGGTCCAGATCGCGATGAGCTCCTGAGTGCGCTCTTCCTTGGTGATCAGACCGCGCTCGTACTGCTTCTGGACCTTCTCGTCCTGTGCCTCGTAGCCCTTGACGATCTCCTTCTTCGCCTCGGGAACGACGACGTCGGAGATGGCCACGGTGACACCGGAACGGGTCGCCCAGAAGAAGCCGGACGCCTTCAGGTTGTCGAGCGTCGCCGCCACGATGACCTTGGGGTAGCGCTCGGCCAGGTCGTTGACGATCTCGGAGAGCTGCTTCTTGCCCACCGAGTAGTCGACGAACGGGTAGTCCTCGGGCAGCAGCTCGTTGAAGAGCGCGCGGCCCAGGGTGGTGTTCAGACGGAACGAGTCACCGTTCTGCCACTCCGGCTCACCCTCCTCGCGCACCGGCGGGGTCCAGCCGCGCGGCGGGATGGTGCCCACCGGGAAGCGGATGTCGACCTGCGACTGGAGCGCGAGCTCGCCGGCGTCGAACGCCATGATCGCCTCGGCCGTGGAGCCGAAGGACCGGCCCTCGCCCTTGGTGTCACGCAGCTCGCCGTCGGTGGTGAGGAAGAACAGACCGAGGACCATGTCCTGGGTCGGCATCGTCACCGGACGGCCGTCGGCGGGCTTGAGGATGTTGTTCGAGGACAGCATCAGGATGCGGGCCTCGGCCTGCGCCTCCGCGGAGAGCGGCAGGTGGACGGCCATCTGGTCACCGTCGAAGTCCGCGTTGAACGCGGTGCAGACGAGCGGGTGGATCTGGATGGCCTTGCCCTCGACCAGCTGCGGCTCGAAGGCCTGGATGCCGAGGCGGTGCAGGGTGGGAGCACGGTTCAGCAGAACCGGGTGCTCGGCGATGACCTCTTCGAGGACGTCGTACACGACCGTGCGGCCGCGCTCCACCATGCGCTTGGCGCTCTTGATGTTCTGCGCGTGGTTCAGGTCGACCAGGCGCTTCATCACGAACGGCTTGAAGAGCTCCAGCGCCATCGCCTTCGGCAGACCGCACTGGTGCAGCTTCAGCTGCGGACCGACGACGATCACGGAACGCGCGGAGTAGTCCACACGCTTGCCGAGCAGGTTCTGGCGGAATCGACCCTGCTTGCCCTTCAGCATGTCGCTGAGGGACTTCAGCGGGCGGTTACCGGGACCGGTGACCGGACGGCCACGACGACCGTTGTCGAACAGCGCGTCAACGGCCTCCTGAAGCATGCGCTTCTCGTTGTTCACGATGATCTCGGGAGCGCCGAGGTCGAGAAGCCGCTTCAGACGGTTGTTGCGGTTGATCACACGGCGGTACAGGTCGTTCAGGTCGGAGGTCGCGAAGCGGCCACCGTCCAGCTGCACCATCGGGCGAAGGTCCGGCGGGATGACCGGGACGCAGTCGAGGACCATGCCCTTGGGGCTGTTGGAGGTCTGCAGGAACGCAGACACGACCTTCAGCCGCTTCAGCGCACGGGTCTTCTTCTGGCCCTTGCCGGTGCGGATGATCTCGCGGAGGCGCTCGGCCTCCTCGTCGAGGTCGAAGGTCTCCAGGCGCTTCTGCAGCGCCGCGGCACCCATCGAACCGTCGAAGTACGTGCCGAAGCGGTCGCGCAGCTCGCGGTAGAGCAGCTCGTCGCCCTCGAGGTCCTGGACCTTGAGGTTCTTGAACCGGGTCCACACCTCGTCGAGACGGTCGATCTCGCGCTGCGAACGGTCACGCAGCTGCTTCATCTCACGCTCGGCACCCTCGCGCACCTTGCGGCGCACATCGGCCTTGGCACCCTCGGCCTCGAGCTCGGCCAGGTCGGTCTCGAGCTTCTTGGCGCGGGCCTCGAGGTCGGCGTCGCGACGGTTCTCGACCTGCTGACGCTCCACGGAGACGTGCGCCTCCAGGGAGGGCAGGTCGCGGGTGCGGCGCTCCTCGTCGACGTACGTGATCATGTACGCCGCGAAGTAGATGACCTTCTCGAGGTCCTTCGGGGCCAGGTCGAGCAGGTAGCCCAGACGCGACGGGACACCCTTGAAGTACCAGATGTGCGTGACGGGCGCGGCGAGCTCGATGTGGCCCATCCGCTCACGACGCACCTTGGCGCGAGTGACCTCGACGCCGCAGCGCTCACAGATGATGCCCTTGAACCGGACACGCTTGTACTTGCCGCAGTAGCACTCCCAGTCCCGGGTCGGACCGAAGATCTTCTCGCAGAAGAGTCCGTCCTTTTCGGGCTTGAGCGTGCGGTAGTTGATCGTCTCGGGCTTCTTGACCTCGCCGTGGCTCCACTGACGGATGTCGTCAGCGGTGGCCAGACCGATCCGGAGCTCGTCGAAGAAGTTGACGTCGAGCACTATGCGTCAATCCCTCTCAGGGTTGTAAGTCATGGGGTCTGATACGGGGGTCCTGGGGCCGGAGGCCTTCATGGTGAAGGCCTCCGAACTCCCGTCAGACCTCTTCGACGCTGCTCGGCTCGCGCCGGGACAGGTCGATGCCAAGCTCCTCCGCAGCGCGGAAGACATCCTCGTCGGTGTCGCGCATCTCGATGGACATGCCGTCCGAGGACAGCACCTCCACGTTGAGGCACAGGGACTGCATCTCCTTGATGAGCACCTTGAAGGACTCGGGGATGCCGGGCTCGGGGATGTTCTCGCCCTTGACGATGGCCTCGTAGACCTTCACGCGGCCGGTGACGTCGTCGGACTTGATGGTCAGCAGCTCCTGGAGGGCGTACGCGGCGCCATAAGCCTCCAGCGCCCACACCTCCATCTCACCGAAGCGCTGGCCACCGAACTGGGCCTTACCACCCAGCGGCTGCTGGGTGATCATCGAGTACGGACCGGTCGAACGGGCGTGCAGCTTGTCGTCGACCAGGTGGTGGAGCTTGAGGATGTACATGTAACCGATGGAGATCGGGTCCGGGAACGGCTCACCGGAGCGGCCGTCGAACATCCTCGCCTTGCCGGTCGGCTGCACCATGCGCTCGCCGTCGCGGTTCGGGATGGTGTGGTTCAGCAGACCCGCGAGCTCGTCCTCACGCGCACCGTCGAACACCGGGGTGGCGACGTTGGTGCCCGGCGCGACCTGGTCGGCGCCGATGACCTGCAGGCGCTGCGCCCAGTCCTCACCGAGACCGGAGACGTCCCAGCCGCGGCTGGCGAGCCAGCCGAGGTGGATCTCCAGAACCTGTCCCGGGTTCATTCGGGACGGCACACCCAGCGGGTTGAGGATGATGTCGACCGGAGTTCCGTCCTCGAGGAACGGCATGTCCTCGATGGGAAGGATCTTCGAGATAACACCCTTGTTGCCGTGACGGCCGGCGAGCTTGTCACCGTCGGTGATCTTGCGCTTCTGCGCCACGTACACGCGCACCAGCTGGTTCACACCGGGGGGAAGCTCGTCGCCCTCCTCGCGGTCGAAGACGCGGACGCCGATGACCTTGCCGATCTCGCCGTGCGGGACCTTCAGCGAGGTGTCACGGACCTCACGGGCCTTCTCACCGAAGATCGCGCGCAGCAGGCGCTCCTCCGGGGTCAGCTCGGTCTCGCCCTTGGGCGTGACCTTGCCGACGAGGATGTCGCCGGCGACGACCTCGGCACCGATACGGATGATGCCGCGCTCGTCGAGGTCGGCGAGGACCTCCTCGGAGACGTTCGGGATGTCCCGGGTGATCTCCTCGGGGCCGAGCTTGGTGTCACGGGCGTCGACCTCGTGCTCCTCGATGTGGATCGAGGAGAGGACGTCGTCCTGCACGAGGCGCTGCGACAGGATGATCGCGTCCTCGTAGTTGTGACCCTCCCACGGCATGAACGCCACGAGCAGGTTCTTGCCCAGGGCCATCTCGCCGTTCTCGGTGGCCGGACCATCGGCGAGCACCTGACCCGTGATGATGCGGTCGCCCTCGTTGACGATGACCTTCTGGTTGACCGAGGTGCCCTGGTTGGAGCGGGCGAACTTGGCCAGGCGGTACGTGATGTACGTGCCGTCGTCGTTGGCGGTGGTGATGTAGTCCGCGGAGACCTCCTGGACCACACCGTCCTTCTCGGCCTTGACCACGTCACCGGCGTCGACCGCGGAGCGGTACTCCATGCCGGTGCCGACGAGCGGGGCCTCGCTCTTGATGAGCGGCACGGCCTGACGCATCATGTTCGCGCCCATGAGGGCACGGTTGGCGTCGTCGTGCTCGAGGAACGGGATCATGGCCGTCGCGACCGACACCATCTGGCGCGGCGAGACGTCCATGTAGTCCACGTCGTCACCGGGGACGTAGTCGACCTCGCCGCCACGACGGCGGACCAGGACGCGGTTCTCGGTGAAACGCATGTTGTCGTCGAGCGTGGCGTTGGCCTGCGCGATGACGAATCGGTCCTCTTCGTCGGCCGTGAGGTAGTCGACCTCGTCGGTGACGACGTCGCCGTCGACCTTGCGGTACGGCGTCTCCACGAAACCGAACGCGTTGACGCGGCCGTAGGAGGCGAGCGAACCGATCAGACCGATGTTCGGGCCTTCGGGCGTCTCGATCGGGCACATACGGCCGTAGTGAGACGGGTGCACGTCACGGACCTCGAAGCCGGCCCGCTCACGGGACAGACCACCGGGACCCAGCGCCGAGAGACGACGCTTGTGGGTGAGACCCGACAGCGGGTTGTTCTGGTCCATGAACTGCGACAGCTGGCTGGTGCCGAAGAACTCCTTGATGGAGGCGACGACCGGCCGGATGTTGATCAGGGTCTGCGGCGTGATCGCCTCGACGTCCTGGGTCGTCATGCGCTCACGCACGACGCGCTCCATACGAGCCAGACCCGTACGGACCTGGTTCTGGATGAGCTCGCCGACGCTGCGCAGACGACGGTTACCGAAGTGGTCGATGTCGTCGGTCTCGACGACGATGCTCGTACCCCGGTCTCCGACCGTCTCGGTCTCGCCCGCGTGCAGCTTCACCAGGTACTTGATCGTCGAGATGATGTCCTCGACGGTCAGGATGCCGGCGTCGAGCGGAGCGTCCGCGCCCAGCTTCTTGTTGACCTTGTAACGGCCGACCTTGGCGAGGTCGTAGCGCTTCGGGTTGAAGTACAGGTTCTCCAGAAGCGTCTGCGCGGCCTCGCGCGTGGGCGGCTCGCCCGGACGCAGCTTGCGGTAGATGTCGAGCAGCGCGTCGTCCTGGCCCTGGGTGTGGTCCTTCTCCAGGGTGGCGCGCATGGACTCGTACTCGCCGAACTCCTCGAGGATCTGCTCGGTGGTCCAACCGAGAGCCTTGAGGAGGACGGTCACGGACTGCTTGCGCTTGCGGTCGATGCGCACACCGACCATGTCGCGCTTGTCGATCTCCATCTCCAGCCAGGCACCCCGGGACGGGATGATCTTGGCCGAGAAGATGTCCTTGTCGGACGTCTTGTCGATGGAGGAGTCGAAGTAGACACCCGGCGAACGGACCAGCTGCGACACCACGACACGCTCGGTGCCGTTGATGACGAAGGTGCCCTTGTGGGTCATGAGCGGGAAATCGCCCATGAAGACCGTCTGGGACTTGATCTCGCCGGTCTCGTTGTTGGTGAACTCTGCCGTCACGAAGAGCGGGGCCGCGTACGTGAAGTCGCGGTCCTTGCACTCATCGATGCTGTTCTTCGGCGGCTCGAAGCGGTGGTCGCGGAACGTCAGCGACATCGACCCGGAGAAGTCCTCGATCGGAGAGATCTCCTCGAAGATCTCCTCCAGACCGGACTTGGTGGGGACGTCCTGACCTGACTCCAGAGCCTCCTCGACCCGACTCTGCCAGGCGGTGTTCCCGAGCAGCCAGTCAAAGCTCTCGGTCTGCAGCGCGAGCAGGTTGGGAACCTCAAGAGGCTCCTTGATCTTTGCAAAAGAGATGCGCAGCGGGGCAGTGCTGGCGCCATTGTTCGTATTCGCGTTCGAGGCAGTGCGCGAGGCGGCCAAGAGGGGGTCCTTCCGAGGGCTCGGACTCACTACGCGCGTACCGGTCCCACTCCTGCACACGAAGACAGGTACCCCCTGATCTGGCCTTATTCGGCCAGGTCAGAGAAGTTCTGATCATCGATGCTGAGGCGAGGGCAGACCCCTGGTGACGGGCAGGGGACAGCTAACAGGCAGCGCAAAGGGTCAGTGTAGCCACATGGCGCACTGATGTCCAGCCCCGATTTTCTGTGACCCTCGTTGTCCTCAACGCCTTCGGCACGCTCGCCCTCAACGCACGTTGATACTGCCCTCTTCGTCGCCGATCCATGCCTCGGATTCGGACCGTTCTGGCGACGCGTCCTGAGAATTGCGCGCCGCGTGCGGTTCGTCAAGGCCTGTCTTGCCCAAACCGGGTGCTGCGCTCGTCACTTGCGGTCTGCCTCCGGCCTGCCACCAGGGGCGCTCAAGGGGCACGACGAAGATCACCATACTCCCCACGACCACGGTCGCAAGGCAGCCGCCACGACGCCCTCGGGAACGCCGAAGAGCGACCACCCGGATGGATGATCGCTCTTCGGTGCGTCAGCGTTACAGCCCTCTTACGAGGCCCGTAGCTCGCGCGAGTCCGTGCGGACCCGTGAGGTGTTACTTGACCTCGACGGACGCGCCGGCGCCCTTGAGCGCCTCGGCGGCCTTCTCAGCGGCCTCCTTGGCGACCTTCTCGACGACGGGCTTCGGGGCGCCGTCCACGAGGTCCTTGGCTTCCTTCAGGCCCAGGGAGGTCAGCTCACGCACGACCTTGATGACCTGGATCTTCTTGTCACCGGCGCCGGTGAGGATGACGTCGAACTCGTCCTGCTCCTCCGGGGCGTCGGCAACGGCGGCGGGGCCGGCCGGGGCAGCGGCGACCGCGGCGGCAGCGGTGACGTCGAACTTCTCCTCGAACGCCTTCACGAACTCGGAGAGCTCGATGAGGGTGAGGGACTCGAACTGCTCGAGCAGCTCTTCCTGGGACAGCTTCGTCGCCATGTGGGCGATCCTTCCACTAATTCGGCTGGTGCCGGATGTACATGTGAGGCGGGCGTACGTTCGGCCCGCTGCGACCGTCGCCTCAGGCGGCGGTCAATGCGCGAGCCGAATTACTCGGCACCGCCCTGCTCGGCCTTCTTGGCACGAAGCGCTTCCGCGGTGCGGACGAACTTCGAGGGGAGCGCCTGGAAGAGCGAGGCAGCCTGGGACTGCTTGCCCTTGAACGCACCAGCCAGCTTGCTGAGCAGAACCTCGCGGGACTCGAGGTCCGCGAGCTTCTTGATCTCATCGGCGGACAGCGCCTTACCGTCAAGGACACCGCCCTTGATGATGAGGTTCGGGTTGTCCTTGGCGAAGTCACGAAGACCCTTCGCCGACGTCACCGGGTCACCGGAGATGAAGGCAACCGCCGTCGGACCGTTGAACAGGTCGTCGAGCGTGGAGATCCCGGCCTCGTTGGCCGCGATCTTGGTCAGCGTGTTCTTCACCACGGCGTACTGGGCGTCGTCACCGAGCGAACGACGCAGCGTCTTGAGCTGCGCCACGGTGAGACCCCGGTACTCGGTCAGCACAGCGGCGTTCGAGCTACGGAACTGGTCCGCGAGCTCGGCTACCGCGGCAGCCTTGTCGGGCCTTGCCATAAGCGTGGCCTCCTTCCGGGTGATGAGGACCGCTCAGAAGGGGCTACAGAAAACGAAACGCCCCGGCGCAGGCGCACGGGGCGTAGCTCGACCGGGAATCGCACGCTGTCTTGCAGCGAACGCCGGGAGCACATCCACAGTCACCTGCGCGGGTCGTCCGCGATTTTCAGCGGATCCTTCGGCCACCGAACCCTCTTGCGAGAGCACGGCAACGACCAGCGGTCTTTGGCTTCTGTAGGAGAGTACGTGACCCCGTCGCCGTCAAGCAAATCGGGTCCTACGGTGCTCAGCTCCCGCTGAGATCGCCGCTCTCCGCGAGCTCCTTGAACATCTCCATCAGGTCGAAGGTCTCGTCGGCCGGCGGCAGCTCGACCTCGGCCTTCGCACCGTAGTCGGAGAGCTTCATGCTCATCTCGACGGTGCCCTCCGGGCTGCTGATGCCGACGTCCATGCGGACCGGGAGGTCGTCCTCGTTGACCCAGACCTCGGTGTCGTAGCCCTTGATGCCGGCCTTCTTCATGCCGGCCAGGAGCTCCTTGCGCTCCTTGGGCTCCAGGACGTCCAGCGACTTGTTGGTCGCCATCATCTCCTCGACGGTGAGGGTGCCCTTGTAGTGCTCGGTGTCGGCCCCGTCGATCTTCTCGCTGCCCACGTGCTTGAGGTTGGGCGAGTCCAGGAGCATCGCCAGCTGCTGGGCGGGGTCCTGGTTCATGTCCTCCAGGCCGCCAGTCAGCTCCTTGGTGAGCTCCTTGTCCCCGGACTTCTCGGCCTGCTCGGCCACGGCCCCGAGGTCGAGCTTCATCCAGCGCTTGCCGTCCATCTCCTTGGCGGCGGCCGCGCCCGCGTCGACGTACACGACGTCGTTCTGCCAGATGATGCGGGCGTTCTTGGGCATGTCCGCGTCCGCGGCGAGCCCGGAGCCCTTCATCGTCATGTCCATGAGGGTCGGGTCCCAGCCCATGATCCCGCTCATGGTCATCCTGCCGCCGTCCGCGCCCGGCACCGACATGGTCATGTTGACCCGGGCAGACTTAGCCTCGGCCGTCTTCTTGTACGCCGCGGTGATGACCTGCGTGACGGAACGTTTCTTGCCCGTCTTCGCGCCCGTGTCGGTGGCGTCGTTCTTCTCTCCCCCGCCGCTGCAGGCCACGGCGCCCGCCAGCAGCATGGCCGCCGCGGCGGCCCCCGCACCTCTACGGCGTACCGAGCCGCGTATGGACATGCTCATGAGTCCCCCCTGGACCGAGTGATGCCTGTGGAAAGTTCGACCAGGACCATATCCCCCGTAGGACTCCCCCGTCCCCCGGGTTTCCGGCCCCTCTCAGGACGTGGTGCCGGCGACGGTGCCGCCCTGCTTCTCCAGCAGTTCCTTGAAGTCCTGGGTGTCGCTCGCCGCGGGCTCCTCGGCGGAGATCTTCACGCCGTAGTCGCTGTAGTAGGCGGTCTGGGTCAGGTCTCCGGTGGCCATCCGGCCCTTCTCGACCTTCTTGACCAGCAGATCCTGGTCGTCGACCCAGATGTCGACCTGCTCCGTGGTCACGCCCGCCTGCTCGAGCTGCTTCTTGAGGTCGGCGAGCTGGCTCGCGCTGAGGCTGGAGTTCTTGCCGGCGAGGTCGGCGACGTCGACGGTGCCCGAGTAGTGCGTGGTCTCCTGGCCGCGGACCTTCTCCGCGCCGACCTTCTTCACGTCCCCCGAGGCCAGCAGCAGCTTCAACGACTGGTTGGGCGTGGTGTTCTGCATCTGGTCCCTGAGGTAGGCACCGGAGCTGCCACCGAGGTCCGCGAGGTCGTCGTAGTCGTACCGGATCCAGTGCTTACCGCCGGCCTGCTCGGCGAACTTGTCGCCCATCTTCGCGTAGTAGGCGTCGGGCAGATAGCGGGCCTCCATCGACGTGGTGCCCAGCTGGCGCATGGTGTCGGCCATGGTGCCGCCGGTGTACTCGATGGTCATGGTGCCGGTGATGCCGTCATCCCAGCCGAGGGCTCCATCGGCGGTCATGGACATCATCGTGCCCATGGTGGTCGTGGACTCGACCCTGGCGGAGTCGGCTGCGTCGGTCGACTTCTCGGCGGAGCGCAGGGCCGCTACGGGGCTGAGGTTGCTCGTGTCCTTGCCGGACGCCTTGTCGTCCTTGCCGGAGCTTGCCGAGTCACCCGAGGACGTACAGGCAGCCAGGCCGGTCAGCGCGGTCGCTGTCGCGATCGCCAAGGCCGTCCGGCGCATGGTCGTGCTCTTCATTCGTCCCACCCCAATGCGGTTGCTGTGTCCGCACGTTAGCGCGGAGCACTGACACACGTACCCGGAAAAGAGACGGGCCCCGCACCTCGAAAGGTTGCGGGGCCCGCGTCAAGAACGCGTATCGCGACGCGACTGCCGTCAGGATCAGACGGCGGCCGGGTCCTCCTCGACGAGGAGGTTGCGGGTGCGGTTCGGGTCGACCGGGATGCCGGGACCAATGGTGGTGGAGACCGCGGCCTTCTTGATGTAACGACCCTTGGCGGCGGACGGCTTCAGACGGAGGATCTCCTCCAGCGCGGCGCCGTAGTTCTCCACCAGCTTCTCGTCCTCGAAGGACGTCTTGCCGATGATGAAGTGCAGGTTCGAGTGCTTGTCGACGCGGAACTCGATCTTGCCGCCCTTGATCTCGGTGACGGCCTTGGTCACGTCCGGGGTCACGGTGCCGGTCTTCGGGTTCGGCATCAGACCACGCGGACCGAGCACGCGGCCGAGGCGGCCGACCTTGCCCATGAGGTCCGGGGTGGCGACGACGGCGTCGAAGTCCAGGCGGCCCTTCGAAACCTCGTCGATGAGCTCGTCGGCGCCGACGATGTCGGCGCCCGCGGCACGCGCGGCCTCGGCACGGTCGCCGGTCGCGAAGACCAGGACCCGGGCGGTCTTACCGGTGCCGTGCGGAAGGTTCACGGTGCCACGGACCATCTGGTCGGCCTTACGCGGGTCGACACCCAGACGGAAGGCGACCTCGACGGTGCCGTCGAACTTGGTCGTGGAGGTCTCCTTGGCGAGACGGACGGCCTCGAGCGGGGCGTAGAGCTTTTCCCGGTCGATCTTGGCGTCCGCAGCGCGGAGGGACTTGCTGCGCTTGCTCACTACTGCTCCAGTGTGTCTTGAGGAGTCGTGGTATGGGCCGAGCAGGCCCTGCCACGGTGCTACGAAGGTGCTACGAGGCTGGGGTTCAGCCCTCGACCGTGATGCCCATGGAGCGGGCGGTGCCGGCGATGATCTTCGACGCGGCGTCCAGGTCGTTGGCGTTCAGGTCGGGAAGCTTGGTCGTGGCGATCTCGCGGACCTGCGCCTCGGTGATCTTGGCGACCTTGGTCTTGTGCGGCTCGCCAGAGCCCTTCTCGACACCCGCGGCCTTGAGGATCATCTTCGCGGCCGGCGGCGTCTTGGTGATGAAGGTGAAGGAGCGGTCCTCGTAGACCGTGATCTCCACCGGGATCACCCAGCCACGCTGCGACTCGGTCGCGGCGTTGTAGGCCTTGCAGAACTCCATGATGTTGACGCCGTGCTGGCCGAGCGCGGGGCCGACCGGCGGCGCGGGGTTGGCCGCACCGGCGTTGATCTGGAGCTTGATGAGCCCCGTGACCTTCTTCTTCTTGGGAGGCATTGCTCTCTCCGGGTCCTAGTGAGAGTTTTCAGCCGTCCGGTCCGGATGATCCGGATGGAGGCATACCGCACAACGATAACGGGTATCTCTGCGCGGCCAAAAACCGAGCAGGTCAGACCGGCTGCGAAAGCCTGTCTGACCTGATCGGAGGCTTGTGCTCCAGACGAAGCTAGTTCTTCTGGATCTGGTCGAAGGAGAGCTCGACCGGCGTCTCGCGGCCGAAGATCTCGACGAGACCCTTGACCTTCTTCGAGTCGGCGTTGATCTCGTTGATCGTGGCCTGCAGCGTGGCGAACGGGCCGTCGGTGACGGTGACCGAGTCGCCGACCTCGAAGTCCAGCACCTGGACCTCGACCTTGCGCTGCGGAGCCGGCTTGCCCTCGGCCTCGGCGGCCTCGCGGGCGGCCTTCTCCTCGGCCTCCGGGGCGAGCATCTTGACGATCTCGTCCAGGGTCAGCGGGTACGGGTCGTAGGCGTTGCCCACGAAGCCGGTGACGCCGGGGGTGTTGCGGACGACGCCCCAGGACTCGTTCGTCAGGTCCATGCGCACCAGCACGTAGCCGGGGAGCTTGTTCTGACGGATCGTCTTGCGGTCGCCGTTCTTGATCTGGACGACCTCTTCTTGGGGCACCTCGGCCGCGAAGATGTAGTCCTCGACGTTCAGCGAGACGGCGCGCTGCTCCAGGTTGGTCTTCACGCGGTTCTCGTACCCGGCGTAGGTGTGGATGACGTACCACTCGCCGGGGAGGGTGCGCAGTTCCTCGCGCAGGGCGACGACGGGGTCGACCGGCTCGGCCGGCTCTTCCTCGACGTCCTCTTCCTCGTCCTCGACGGCCTCGACGTCGCCGCCGGACTCGGCCTCGGCGTCTTCGTCGGACTCGTCCTCGACGTGGAGAGCGGCTTCCTCGGCGGGCTCGCCCGCCTCGGCGTCGGCAGCCTCGACCTCGTCCAGGTCCTCGTCCGCGCCCTCGAGGATGTCGAGCTCGTCTTCCACGGACTCGTCCGGCTCGATGGCGTCGTTCAGGTTCTGGTCAGACACGGTGGCTGCTTCTTCCTGGATACATAGGGGTGGAACATGCGAAAGGGGCGCCGGTAACCGCGGCGCCCTTCGCAACGTTGCTCAGCCGAAAACGTACTTGGCGGCGTGGTCGAGTCCATAGTCAATCACGGTGACCAGGCCGATCATGACGATCACGAAGACGATCACCACGGTCGTGTAGGTGGTCAGCTGGCTCCGCGAAGGCCAGACGACCTTGCGAAGCTCCGCGACGATCTGCCGGTAGAAGAGGGCAAGACGCTTCAGCGGGCCCTTCTTGGCACGCTTACCGCCCTTGCGGGTCTTCTTCGACTCTGACGCCTCATCCTGGGCATCAGGCGTGTCGATGGAGCCCACGGCGTCCGCCATTCGTCCTCACCTGTTCCCGGGTCGTGGCCGTGCCGCGCCCGGTCTGAGCCGCACGGCGGTGCATTACCTGTACGTACATGCGTACACATCCTGGCGGTGTGTGTAGCAGGGCCGGAGGGACTTGAACCCCCAACCGCCGGTTTTGGAGACCGGTGCTCTACCAATTGAGCTACGACCCTTTGTGGTTCTCCCCAAACGTACCGCATCCGCCCGGGTGCTCGGTGTGCACCGGATGAGTGCGGCCGTTGTGAGGCCAACGAGGTGAGAGTGTACGTGTTCCGGAGGCCCCCGTCGAACAGAAAGCGCCCGTAGGGGCTTTGGCGACGGAAGATCGTCAGCACGGCGGCCGAAGATCACCCAGGCCACCGCGCGAAACCGGACGGTTGTTCAGCACGTGTTCAGTCTGTGAAACCCGTGTGCCACTGGCGTTTCCGGTCTGGAACGATGGGCCCATGAGCGCTGCAACCCCTCCCACCGCGCGCCGGGTCTCCGCCCGAGTCGGCGCGATCTCCGAGTCCGCCACCCTCGCCGTGGACGCCAAGGCCAAGGCCCTCAAGGCCGCCGGGCGTCCGGTGATCGGCTTCGGCGCCGGTGAGCCCGACTTCCCGACCCCGGACTACATCGTCCAGGCCGCCATCGAGGCCTGCTCGAACCCGAAGTACCACCGCTACACGCCGGCCGGCGGCCTGCCCGAGCTGAAGGCCGCGATCGCCGCGAAGACGCTGCGCGACTCCGGCTACGAGGTCGACGCCTCCCAGGTCCTGGTGACCAACGGCGGCAAGCAGGCCATCTACGAAGCCTTCGCCGCGATCCTCGACCCGGGCGACGAGGTCATCGTCCCGGCCCCGTACTGGACGACGTATCCGGAGTCGATCCGCCTCGCGGGCGGTGTCCCGGTCGAGGTCGTCGCGGACGAGACGACCGGCTACCGCGTCTCCGTGGAGCAGCTGGAGGCGGCCCGTACGGAGAACACGAAGGTCCTGCTCTTCGTCTCCCCCTCCAACCCGACCGGCGCCGTCTACACCCGCGCGCAGGTCGAGGAGATCGGCCGCTGGGCCGCCGAGAAGGGCCTGTGGGTCCTGACCGACGAGATCTACGAGCACCTGGTCTACGGCGACGCGGAGTTCCACTCCCTGCCGGTGGTCGTGCCGGAGCTGGCCGACAAGACGATCGTGGTCAACGGTGTCGCGAAGACGTACGCGATGACCGGTTGGCGCGTGGGCTGGGTCATCGGCCCGAAGGACGTGGTCAAGGCCGCGACGAACCTCCAGTCGCACGCCACGTCGAACGTCTCCAACGTCGCCCAGGTGGCGGCCCTGGCCGCGGTCTCCGGCGACCTGTCGGCCGTCGAGAAGATGAAGGAGGCCTTCGACCGGCGGCGCAAGACGATCGTGCGGATGCTCAACGAGATCGACGGCGTGCTCTGCCCGGAGCCCGAGGGCGCCTTCTACGCCTACCCGTCGGTCAAGGGTCTGCTCGGCAAGGAGATCCGCGGCAAGCGCCCGCAGGACACGGTCGAGCTGGCCGCGCTGATCCTGGAGGAGTCCGAGGTCGCGGTCGTTCCGGGCGAGGCCTTCGGTACGCCGGGCTATCTGCGGCTGTCGTACGCCCTGGGTGACGAGGATCTCGTCGAGGGTGTCTCGCGGATCCAGAAGCTGCTGGCGGAGGCGCAGGACTGAGCCCGCCGTGAAAAGGCACCCCCTCACGTGAGGGGGTGCTTTTTTGTGCGAGCAAGACCACTAAAGGGGAAAGCGGTACCGGGACACCGGTGACGTACGGCAGGATCCTCGAATGGAGCGTGTACGTGATGTCTCTGAGCTGCCGAAAGCCCATCTGCACCTGCACTTCACCGGGTCGATGCGCCCGGCGACGGTTCTGGAACTGGCCGACAAGTACGGAGTACGGCTGCCCGAGGCGCTGACCGAAGCACTGACCAGCGGGGAACCGCCGAAGCTGCGGGCGACGGACGAGCGGGGCTGGTTCCGTTTCCAGCGGCTGTACGACGCGGCCCGCTCGTGTCTGCGCGAGCCCGAGGACATCCGGCGGCTGGTGCGGGAGGCCGCGGAGGAGGATGTGCGCGACGGCTCGGGGTGGCTGGAGATCCAGGTCGACCCGACGTCGTACGCGCCCCGGCTCGGCGGGCTGATCCCGGCGCTGGAGATCATCCTGGACGCGGTGGAGACGACCTCGCGCGAGACCGGGCTCGGGATGCGGGTGCTGGTCGCCGCGAACCGGATGAAGCATCCGCTGGACGCCCGCACGCTGGCCCGGCTGGCGGTGCGGTACGCGGACAAGGGCGTGGTCGGCTTCGGCCTCTCGAACGACGAACGCCGGGGCATGGCACGGGACTTCGACCGGGCCTTCAACATCGCGCGCGAGGGCGGGCTGCTGTCGGCGCCGCACGGTGGCGAGCTGGCCGGACCGTCGTCGGTACGGGACTGTCTCGACGACCTGGACGCGAACCGGATCGGGCACGGGGTGCGCGCGGCGGACGACCCGCGGCTGCTGAAGCGGCTCGCCGACCGGGGCGTGACGTGCGAGGTCTGCCCCGCCTCCAACGTGGCGCTGGGCGTCTACGAGAAGCCCGAGGACGTGCCACTGCGGACGCTGTTCGAGGCGGGGGTTCCGATGGCGCTCGGCGCCGACGACCCGCTGCTCTTCGGGTCGCGGCTGGCCGCCCAGTACGAGATCGCACGGCAGCACCACGGCTTCACGGACCAGGAGTTGGCGGAGCTGGCCCGGCAGTCGGTCCGGGCCTCCGCGGCGCCCGAGGGCGTCAAGGCGACGATGCTGGCCGGGGTGGACGAGTGGCTGGCTCGCCCGGCCGCCTGAAGTGGGCGTAGGGCGGATACGGCTTGTGGCAGATCAGCACCTCGACGGGATGCCCTCCGCCGGGTGGATCGACCAGCTCGGGCAGGGCCGCCATCAGCGACATGTGTCCCTTGGCCGACCTCTTCTCGCGCGGCCCCCAGCCGGCCGCGAAGGCGAAGTCCGTGGCGGCCTGGGCGAAGACGTCCCTGCTGCCGAAGAGGAAGAACGTCCGGGCGTGGGTGGCGTGCCGCAGGTCCTCGCGGAAGTCCGTACGCCCACTCCGCGCCCGCCAGGACTCCGCGTCCCGCGCGGTGCGTGCCTCGTCGGTGCGGGCGGTCAGCGCGACGCCGTTCTTGAGCTTGCGGCGCAGTTCGGGCCAGTCCCCGGCGCGCAGTCCGAGGCTGTGGTGGGCCATCACGAGGTCGACCAGCTCCCCTTGGCCCTCGTCCGGCGGCACTCCGTCGCGCAGCGGCACGTGGACGATCGTGTGCCGGGAGTAGGCGGCGAAGGAGAACAGCCCGGAGAGTCGGTTCAGCCCGTCATGGTCGCCCAGCAGCAGGCCGATCGGGTCGGGGGCGCGCAGTGACGTGTGGCGCAGGGGCTGCCGGGGCTGGACGACACGGTGCTCCTGCGGCCCGGTCCTGGGCCTGAACTGGCGCAGCCTCAGCTGCATACGGGGTCCCTCATGGGCCCAGGGTCGGGGGTGGGCGGGGTGCTCCGCAACGGAGATTCCCGGAGGGGCGGACCGACTACAGGTTGACGCCGACCGTCACCGGCTCGTTGACCAGCGTGATGCCGAAGGTCTTGTGGACGCCGGCGACGACCTCGCGGGCCAGGGTGAGGAGGTCCTCCGTGGTGGCCTCGCCGCGGTTGGTGAGGGCGAGGGTGTGCTTCGTGGAGATGCGGGCGGGGCCGCTGCCGTAGCCCTTGGTGAAGCCCGCCTTGTCGATGAGCCAGGCCGCGGAGGTCTTGGTGTGACCCTCCCCGGCCGGGTAGGCGGGCGGCTCGGCGGTGTCGCCGAGGTGGGTCTTCACGCGCGCGTGGAACGCGGTGAACTGCTCGTCGGTGAGGATCGGGTTGGTGAAGAAGGAGCCCGCCGACCAGGTGTCGTGGTCCTCCGGGTCCAGCACCATGCCCTTGCCCGCGCGCAGCTTCAGTACGGTCTCGCGGGCGGCGGTGAGGGGGACGCGGTCGCCGGGTTCCACGCCGAGGGCGCGGGCGGTCTCGGCGTACTTGATCGGCGCCGAGAGGCCGTCGGCGTCCTCCAGCTCGAAGGCGACGCGCAGGACGACGTATCGCTCGGGGTCGGCCTTGAAGCGGCTGTGGCGGTAGGAGAAGCCGCAGCCGGCGTTGCTGACGGTGACCGCTTCGCGGGTCCGGCGGTCGTAGGCGATCACCTCGGTGATCGTGGCGGAGACCTCCTGGCCGTAGGCACCGACGTTCTGGATCGGGGTCGCGCCCGCGGATCCGGGGATGCCGGCGAGGCACTCGATGCCGGCGAGTCCTGCCTCCACGGTGCGGGCGACGGCGTCGGTCCAGACCTCGCCGGCGGCGAGTTCGAGGCGGGTGCCGGTGAGCTCGAAGCCCTTGGTCGCGATGACCAGGGCGGTGCCGTCGAAGCCCTTGTCGCCGATGACGAGGTTCGATCCGCCGCCGATGAGCAGGAGCGGCGTACCGCTCTCGTCGGCCTCGCGCACGGCCGCGATCACCTCGGCGTCGGTGGTCGCCGTGATCAGCCGAGCGGCGGGCCCGCCCAGGCGGAAGGTGGTCAGCGGGGCGAGGGGGGCGTGGTGTCGTTCCTGCACGGGCTCAAGAGTACGAGACGCCTCTGACGGCGAGTGGTCGGATGCCTGCGGCGGCCCGTGCGGGTTCGGTGGGGGCGTGCGTCGCGCACTACTCGCCGTCGTGGGGTCGGTGCCGCACCGGGGGGTGTCCGTCCTCGGTCGGGCGGTGCTGTGTGCTGGGGCTGTGCCGTTGGTCGGTCGCCCGACGCTGCGGGCGGACACCCCCGGTACGTCCCCTTCTCGCCGTTGCGCCGGTGCGGGTGGTGCCCCGCCTGGGGTCGCAGGAAGCGGCTCTACGGCGGTCCGTGCGGCGCGGGCCGACCGGTCCGGTGCAGAGGGCGGGGCTCACCATCTTGCAGCCCGTCCAACGTTCGAGGACGAGGGCCTGCCATCCCGATCCCCCACCCACCCGTAGGCGGCTCCGCCTCCCAACGCCAGCCGGCATCTTTCAGCCCGTCCGGCGTTTGAGGACGAGGCCCATTAAGGGCCGACGGGGGTCTGGGGGCGCAGCCCGCAGGAACCGGGGTCGAAGGGGCAGCGCCCCTGGAGGATGGGACGGGTAAGGGCGGCGGGGGCGAAAGACGTCCCAGGCGCGCCACCGCGATGGGGCACACGCGAGACGGCCCCGCCCCGCAGGGCAGAGCCGTCTCGTGGTGTCGAGGTCAGCCGGCGACGCTCTCCAGGACCGGCGCCCGCTCCTCCGTCGCCGTACCCACCGCAACCCGCACGGACCGCCTCGACGGGATCAGCAGAGCCGCGACACCCGCGAGCCCCACCACCGCCGCCCCCGTCACCAGCGCGGGTCGCAGGCCGTCCACGAAGGTCTGGCCCGTCTCGTAGCCACCCTGGGCGGAGAAGATCGACCCCATGATCGCGATACCGAGGGCCCCACCGACCTCGCGAAGAGCGTTGTTCGCACCGGACGCGACACCCTGTTCGGACCCACGCACGCTGGACATGACCAGGTTGGAGGCGGGAGCGAAGAAGAGAGCCATGCCGATGCCGCTGATGATCAGGCCGGGCAGCTGGATCGAGTAGGAGGCGTCCACCGTGATGACGTATGCCAGGTAGGCGAGGCCCGCCGCCTGGAGGAAGAGGCCGGTGGCGACGACCGGCCGGCCGCCTATGCGGTCGGAGAGGATGCCCGCGATCGGCGCGACCAGCATCGGCATACCGGTCCAGGGCAGCATCCGCAGCCCCGCCTCGGTGGGCGAGTACCCGAGAACACCCTGCATGTACTGACTGAGCAGGAAGATCGACCCGAACATGCCGAGGAACATCAGAAGGCTGGCCGCGTTGATGCCGGCGAAGGCCCGGGAGCGGAACAGCCGCATCGGCAGCATGGGGTTCTTGGCACGGGCGCTGTAGAGGACGAAGCCGACGAGGAGCGCCGCACCGGCGAACAGGGACGTCAGGACCAGGTTGTCCGTCCAGCCGTCCGCGGGGCCGCGCACCAGGCCGTAGACGATGCCGAAGAGGCCGCCGCTGGCGAGAAGGGTGCCGGGGATGTCGAGGGGCGCGCCGGTGCCGTAGGACTCCGCGAGGCGCAGACGGGCGAGGGGCAGCAGGGCCACGCCCAGCGGAACGTTCAGCCAGAAGATCCACTGCCAGGAGATGTGTTCGGTCAGGCTGCCGCCGATGAGAGGGCCGGAGGCCACCGCCAGTCCGTTGACGGCGCCCCAGATGCCGTACGCCATCCCGCGCTTCGCCGCCGGCACGGCCGCCGTCAGGAGGGTGAGGGTCAGCGGCATCATGACGGCCGCGCCCACACCCTGGACCGCGCGGGCCACGATGAGGCTGTCGATGCCGGGGGCCAGCGCCGCAGCGGCGGACGCCCCGGTGAAGACCGTCAGTCCGGCGAGGAAGAGCCGACGCCGGCCGAAGCGGTCGCCCAGGGCCGCGCCGAACATCAGCAGAACGGCGAAGGTGAGGGTGTAGGCGCTCACCGTCCACTCCAGGTCGTGCAGTCCGCCGCCGAGGTCCTCGCGGATGGAGGGCAGGGCGGTGGTGACGACGAGGTTGTCGAGGGCCGCCATGAACCCGGCGACGCTGGTGATGACGAGAGCCCAGACGGCTCCCCCACGTGGTGTCTTCTGTACGGCTGACTGTGACATCGCTCCCCCAGAGCTTTCTGGATAGTTATTGATTACTAACTTTCGCGCTCAAGAAAAAAGGCGTCGATGACGCCCGTACCGCTCAGTGCTCCAGCCGGCCCTTGATCCGCGCCGACGGATAGAGCCCTTCCCACACCCGGTGCCCGGGCGGAAACCCCATGGCGACCAGACAGTTGACGAGCATGCCGTACGCCAGGAAAGTCGTCGTGTCGTCGATGTCGGCACCCAGCGGCGGGTGGACCGTGTCCCACAGCCGCATCCAGCCGTCGCGCACCACCGTGCCGAACTCGGGGTCGCCCTCCTGCTCGGCGGCCGCCACCGCGACGTACGTCTGCATCTGCATCATCAGCAGCTCCGGCTGCTCCGCGATGACCTTGGTGTACGCGTTCGCCATGGAATGCAGGGCCTCTTCGCCCTCCAGGCCCTCGGCCGCCTCGGCGAACGTCTGGATCGTGTCCTCCATGCACCGCTGGGCGGCCGCCAGGAAGATCGCCTTCTTGCCGGGGAAGAGCCGGAAGAGGTACGGCTGCGAGACCCCGACCCGCTTGGCGATCACCTCGGTCGACGTGCCGTGGTAACCACCGCGGGCGAACTCGATCGTCGCCGCGCGGATCACGCTCTCGCGCCTCTCCTCTGCGCTCATCCTGACCATGTCCAGTAAGTTAGTACTCAATTACTAACTACGTCAAGAGGGTGCGCCGGAGAACGAGTAAGGGGCGCCCCGCCATGGAGAGCGCCCCTTACTTCACCCGCAGGTCAGGCCAGTCGTACGACCGCCCGGGACATCCCCAGCACCTTCTGCCCGGCGCTGGTCGCCGTGAGGTCCACGCGGACCGTGTTGTCGTCGAGCTTGGCCGCGACCTTGCCGCTGACCTCGATGACGGCACCCTGGTCGTCGTTGGGGACGACGACGGGCTTGGTGAAGCGGACGCCGTACTCGGCGACGGCGGCCGGGTCGCCGACCCAGTCCGTCACCACGCGGATCGCCTCGGCCATGGTGAACATGCCGTGCGCGATGACGTCCGGCAGCCCGACCTCCTTGGCGAACTTCTCGTTCCAGTGGATCGGATTGAAGTCACCGGAGGCGCCCGCGTACTGGACGAGAGTGGCGCGACTCACGGGAAAGGCCTGGGCGGGCAGTTCGGTGCCGACCTCAATGTCGTCGTATGCGATCTTCGCCGTCATCTTCGTCACGCCCCCTCTGCCGCGCGCGCGACCAGCTTCGTCCAGGCCGTCACGACGTGCTCGCCGGCCTCGTCGTGAACCTCGCCACGGATGTCCACGATGTCGTTGCCCGCCATGGACTTGATCGCCTCGATGATCGAGGTGACCGACAGACGGTCACCGGCGCGGACCGGGCGGGTGTAGGCGAACTTCTGGTCGCCGTGCACGACGCGGCTGTAGTCCAGACCCAGTTGCGGGTCCGCCACGACCTGTCCGGCGGCCTTGAACGTGATAGCGAACACAAAAGTCGGCGGGGCGATCACATCGGGGTGGCCGAACGCCTTGGCGGCGTCCGGGTCGGTGTACGCCGGGTTGGCGTCCCCCACGGCCTCCGCGAACTCGCGGATCTTCTCCCGGCCCACCTCATAGGGGTCGGTGGGCGGGTAGCTCCGCCCCACGAAGGACTGGTCGAGCGCCATGGGCTCGGCACCTCCTGGTGTCGATAACGAACGTTCGCTGAAGTGACGAAACGACGCGAGGCCGCCCCCTGGAGTACAGGGGACGGCCTCGCGTACGAGCCTGATTTATCGCGTTTCGCGGTGCGCGGTGTGCGCGTTGCAACGCGGGCAGTGCTTCTTCATCTCCAGTCGGTCCGGGTTGTTACGCCGGTTCTTCTTGGTGATGTAGTTCCGCTCCTTGCACTCCACGCAGGCCAGCGTGATCTTCGGGCGGACGTCGGTGGCAGCCACAGGAGTGCTCCTTGACGAACGGATGGGACGATTAACGCATGAAAGAGTAGCCGATCGAAGGACCGACCCCGCAATCGGCTACTGTCAGTAGCGGTGACCGGACTTGAACCGGTGACACAGCGATTATGAGCCGCTTGCTCTACCGACTGAGCTACACCGCTGTGATGCGATCGGCTCCCACCTTGCGGCGGGAACCTCTCACACCAGAGCCCCAATACGGAATCGAACCGTAGACCTTCTCCTTACCATGGAGACGCTCTACCGACTGAGCTATTGGGGCGAGCGATGAAGACATTACACGCTCGGCCGCCGTTCACCCAAATCCGTTTCCGGCCCTCGTCCATGGCCCGTCCGCGGCCCGTCCGGAGGGCTGTCCGGCCGCCTGTCGGGCGGCTTGTCCAGGGGCCCTCCCACCGGCCCCTGAGGCCTCTCCCGTACGACGAACCACACCGGTACGACTATTGCGCTCCTCCCCGCCGCGAGCGGATCACCGCCCTAGGCTCGACTCACTCTGCGTGATCTTGCGTCCCCGTCCGCAGCCCCGAGCCACGAGCCTTGAGCCCCTGGAGCGCGATGCCCGACAGCCAGCCGCAGCCGCCCCACTCCTCGTCCCCGTCGGACCCGGCCGACACCACCTCACTCCTGCTGTGCGGGGCACGGCTGACCGACGGCCGGACCGTGGACGTACGGCTGGGCGGCGGACGCATCGAGGCGGTCGGCACGGCGGGCAGCCTGGCGGCGGACGGCACGCGCGCGTGCGGTGCGCAGGTGGACCTCAGCGGCTATCTGCTGCTCCCGGCTCCGGTCGAGCCGCACACCCATGGCGACACGGCCCTGTCGGCCGACGAGGGCGGCCCGGTCTCCTACGACCCCCAGGACGTCCAGCGCCGGGTCACCGAGGCGGCCCTGCTGCAGCTGGGACACGGGGCGACCGCGCTGCGGGCACACGTGCGCGTGGGCGACGTCCAGGGGCTGGGCGCGCTGGCCGCCGTACTGCAGGCGCGGCGTTCGCTGCGCGGGCTCACCGAGCTGACCGCGGTGGCGATGCCGCGGGTGCTGACCGGGGTGGCCGGGGCGGAGGGGCTCGCGATGCTGCGGGACGCGGTGAAGATGGGCGCCTCGGTGGTGGGCGGCTGCCCGGACCTCGATCCCGATCCGACGGGGTATGTGCAGGCGGTGCTGGATGTCGCCTCCGAGCAGGGCTGTCCCGTCGATCTGCACACCGACGGCACCGAGCCGGCCCGCCTCGCCCGCCTCGCGGCGATGGCCGGCGGACTGCGTCCCGGGGTGACCATCGGCCCGTGCGGCTTCCTGGGCCGGCTGCCCTCCGAGATCGCCTCCCGCACCGCCGACCAGCTCGCCGCGGCCGGGGTGACCGTGGTGTGCCTGCCGCAGGGCGGCTGCGGGGGCGTGGAGCGGCGCGGTACGGCACCGGTACGGCTGCTGCGGGCGGCCGGGGTACGGGTGGCGGCCGGCAGCGGCGCGCTGCGGGACGTGTCGAACCCGGTGGGCCGCGGGGACCCGCTGGAGGCGGCCTATCTGCTGGCCTCGCGCTACGGCCTGCGTCCCGAGGACGCCTACGACGCGGTGAGCACCTCCGCCCGGGCCGTGCTGGGGCTGCCCGAGGTGCGCGTGGAGGCGGGCTTTCCGGCCGAGTTGCTGGCGGTGCGCGGGGATCGGCTCGCGGGGGCGCTGTCGCTGGCGTACAGCCGGATCGTCGTGCATCGAGGGCGCGTGGTGGCGCGGACGAGCGCGGTGCGGGAGTTCTGCGACTCGGCGGTGGCGGTGGAGTTGGGGCTGCCGCGGCAGGGGCGGGGGGAGTTGCCGTAGGCGGGGGCGGGTTGGGTGGGGGCGGGTGCTGCCCGAACCCACCCAGGGGCGCGAGGAACTGCGCGACCAGCCACCACGGCACCTCACTCGCCCAACAACCGAACCCGGCAATCACAACCGTTCCGGCGTACGGTCGAGGCATGCGCATTGTCATCGCTGGTGGTCATGGTCAGATCGCGCTGCGGCTGGAGCGGCTGCTCGCCGCGCGCGGGAACAACGAGGTCGCGGGAATCATCCGAAAGGCCGAGCAGGGCGACGACCTGCGGGAGGCCGGTGCGGAACCGGTGCTCCTGGATCTGGAGTCGGCCTCGGTCGAGGAGGTCGCGGCCCATCTGCAGGGCGCGGACGCGGCGGTCTTCGCGGCGGGCGCGGGCCCGGGCAGCGGCGTGGCCCGCAAGGACACGGTGGACAAGGGTGCGGCGGTGCTGTTCGCGGACGCGGCGGTCCGGGCCGGCGTACGGCGTCATGTGGTCGTGTCGTCGATGGGCGCCGACGCGAAGCACGAGGGCGACGACGTCTTCGACGTCTATCAGCGCGCCAAGGGCGAGGCCGACGACCACGTCCGCGGGCTCGACGCCCTGGACTGGACGATCCTGCGCCCCGGTGCGCTGACGAACGACGCCGGTACGGGCCTCGTGCGCCTCGAGGCGCGCACGGGTCGCGGCCCGGTCACGCGCGACGATGTGGCCGCCGTGGTGGCGGAGTTGCTGGAAACCCCGGCGACGGCCGGTCTGACCCTGGAGCTGGTCGGCGGGTCGACGCCGGTGTCGGTGGCGGTGAAGGCCGTGGCCGGGAACTGAGGGTGGCCGCGGAGGGGGTGCCGGCTACGCAGGAGGAGCTGCTGCGGCGGATGTACGAGGTCTTCTCGACCGACGGGCGCGACGCCTTCGTACCGCACTGTCTGGCCCCGGACGTCGACTGGCCGAACGTCCTGGACGGGGTCCGGTTGCACGGGCGTGCGGCGGTACGGGCTTACTGGGCACGGCAGTTCGCGGCCGGGCATCCCCTCGTACGGCTGGAAGGGCTGCGGCTCGACAGGGACGGCGCGTCGGTCGTCGCGAACGTGCGGCAGGGGATGCGGGACGCGGGCGGGGATCACTGGGCGGACGGGACGGTCGAGCACGTGTACCGGTTCGACGGGGACGGGCTGGTGGCTCGTATGGATGTGCGAGCAGGGTCGTAAGAACCGTCCCTCAGAAGAGTCGTGGGAACCGGTCGTCAGAACAGGGACATCTGGCCCGGGATGTCGGGGATCACGTAGCCGTCCAACGACGGTTGGGCGGCGCCCAGTTGGGCTTGGCGGCGGGAGCCCGGGCAGGAGGTGAGCGCGCCGTTCTCGCGGGCGCCGGGCGGGTCGTGTCGCGCGAAGCGACCGGCGACGACGGCGATCTCGCGGCGGCATTCGGGGCAGTTCCTACGGCGGCTGGACATGTGATCAGTGTGCCCCGCGCGGGCTGGTGTTGTGCGTGCCAGACGGGTGGCAGCCGGGGTCCTCGGCGGTGAGGGCGACGACGTCGGATCCGGCCGCCTGCCTGGGCCACCTGACAACATACGGAGACCCATGGACGAGGACCACGGCACGGATTTCGACGGACTCGCCGAGGCGTACGAACGTATGGCCACGGCTTTACCGCTGCGCGAGTACGTCGAGGCCCACACCTTGTTCGGGCTGCTGGGCGACGTCGAGGGCAAGGCCGTCCTGGACCTGGGCTGCGGCAGCGGCCTCTACGCGCGCCGACTGCGCGAGCTCGGCGCCTCGGCCGTGACCGGGATCGACAGCACCGAGGGCATGCTCGACTTCGCCCGGCGCCGCGCAGCCGCCGCGGGACTCGACATCACGTACCTGGAGCGTGCGGCCACGGACCCGCCCGCCGCGGGCGATCCCGAGCTCGACGGCCGCTTCGACCTGGTGTTCTCGGTCTATGTGCTCTGCTACGCGCCCACCCGCGAGGCCCTGACCGGCTTCTGCCGCACCGCGCGCCGGTCCCTGCGTCCGGAGGGCGGCCGGTTCGTCTTCGCCACGCTCAACCCCGACCTCGCCGTCGAGCCCGGCTGGTACACGCACTACGGCATCGACTTCACCATCGCCCCGGCCACCCGGGACGGCGAAGAGGCCCCGGCGGTGATGAGGGTGCCCGGCTTCGACGAGTTCCCTCTCCTCCCCTACCGGTGGTCGCGGCGGACGTACGAGGAGGCACTCCGGGAGGCGGGGTTCCGCAGCGTCGACTGGGTGTGGCCACGGGTCTCGGACGAGGGGGTCGCGGTGCATGGCGAGGGGCACTGGGCCAACTACCTTGAGGTTCCTCATGCGTTGTACGTCGAGTGCGCGACGTGAGGCGGGGCGCCCAGGACCGTCGGGCTTACCCCGTTCCCCGCCGAACTGCCGGGTGGTTTACCCCGCAGGGTGGCCCTGCCGTCCACGACGTGATCTCGCGGACCTATCGGCTCGGCATGAAATGGATACCCGGACGGAAGTAGCTCGCCAGACGTAAGGCCCTCCGCAACGGCCTGCGTTCGTCTCAATTTCCGTCTTGTTCGGCCCCGTTCACGACCGTTCAGGCGAGACCCGAAGCCGCCCGAGCGCCGTCAGCCGATCGCTCTTGAACGCAGGTGAACGCCCCTCCACTCAACCGAAGTCCCTACCAACACAGTTGGAAAGCGTTCGCCCCCGGTGCCTGACGATCCCTGAGTACGCGATCCTTGGGCATGGCCCCTGAACCCAGCGCTGCTCCGTCGATGACCACTCACGTGAGTGCGGTAACCGATGGGGTCACCCGAGTCTTCACGTGGGAGGAAGGCGCGCGCATCGAGGTCCGCAACCTGGGCGGAGAGATCGCCATCGAGGCGAACGCTGCCGGGCTGAAGACCCTGGCCGGCCACCTCCCCAGACTCGCCCGGGACGGCACACCGGATGGCGCTCATCTCCGCTTGGAGGAGAACAACGGACTCGAAGAAGGCTCAGTAGCCCTGGCCTTGGAGAGGTGCGACGACGAATGACTCGGGCCAGATCGTGGGGGGCACCACAGGGAACAGTGGGAACCCCTTGATCGTCCACCAGGCGCCTGCGACCCCCCGTCGCAGGTCAGGCCCGAAACAAGCCCCTAGATGCGCTGAGCTTCCCAAGCTGAGGGCGTGGCGAATCGCTACGCACCGAACGGCCGCACAGCTCTCCCAGGCGCCTTGCCTTCAACGTGTCAGCTGCTCGACTCCGGCCCCCAGCGCTCGGGCCCCACTCCGCGCCAGTCGATCCACGGCGACTCCGCCACCTCCGCCGGGTCGATCTCCAGCCCGGCTCGACGAAGGAACTCCGCGACATCGACCACATTGTGGGCCAACCCGAGAATCTCGCCGTCCACGCGCACCCGCCGACCACCTGTGGACGACGGCGGATGCACGGTTACGCGAATCGGTCCGGACACGCCTTCAGGATCATCCGGGACATGCGGCCCCGCACCCCAGCGTGTCATTGAGGGAGCCGCTCACTCGCGTTCCTGTCTGGCCACCCCAGACTGCGCAGCTCCCACCACGCTGCGGGACCTGGACGCCGATCCTGCCAATAGGGATGGAAGAACAGCTGAGTCGACAGCCGGTACAGACGCCGGCGCAACTCGGTACGACCGGGCCGCTCCGCGAGCTGCTGGTAGGTGGCGCTCCACTCCTGCTGCGCCTGGGCGAGATCGTCAGGGAACGGTCGCATGACCAAATTCAATCATGTGTTCGATTTTCTAGGCCACCGAAGCCACTCGCGTCTCACCCGGCAGGTACGACCGGCGCCGGCCGAAGGGCCATCAATGCGTCGGGCTCAGGAGGTTGTCCCTCGATGACGAGACCCTCGACGCCGAACGCAGCACCACACCCACGAAGTTGGTCCGCGCCTGGTCCGGGAATCCTGATCAGCCGCGGGATCCACGCGTCGCAGCGTGAGACAAGTCACCCTGTTTCGATTCGGCTCGAAGATCGTCCCGGAACATGAAGAGACCCCCTCCTCGCTGCGTTTCCGCAGTTCGGAGGGGGTCTACCTTCATGTGGCGGCGCCAGGATTCGAACCTGGGAAGGCTGAGCCGGCAGATTTACAGCGGGCCGATGATCCGTCCCGCGAGCAGGGCTTTCCTAAGCACCGGTCGCCCCCGGGGGACGCCTGGGGGAAACCGCCTCCTCTGCGGCCCGTCCGCCGCACCTACGGAGGAGCAGAGACGGGGCACCCCAAGGCGCACTCCATCAGTTCACCCCAAACAACCGGAACAGACCACGCGCCGACCCCAATCGAGTATCTTGCGACGCATTGTGACTATTTGACCCTTAATGTCCCCACCTCACTCCTACGAGTGGGCAGCCGCTTACGCATAGTCCGTTCGGGCCATTCAAGATTGGACTCTAATGGGGTGTTGCACTCTGCCTGCCTTCTACAGACTCAGAGTCACTTCGGCGCACAGCACGCGGTCCTCCCGGGAGCCCACGAACGCTGGGCCCGATAGGAGGTCCCGATGGCTGACCCTGAGGGGTGCGACCGGAAGGACCCCCGCGAACCCGCCAGGAAGGCAGTGAAAGCTGCACGTCAATGGGGGCCACTGGTGATCCAGGCACTTAGGGTGCTGTGGGATCTGCTGGCCGCCTGACCTGGCAACGGCCCCGCCCATAGGGGGGCGGGGCCGTCGCGGGTGGCTGGAGGCTCCGCCTGGCGCTCGCGACGGCGGGCGGAGTTCTCCGCAACGGCATCATTCATCAGCAGACACCATCCTGGCCATGCCGCAGAAGGGTCATATCTACCGGCCTCTTCACCGGCGAGCATGTACCCCAATCGGGTGAAGGCCTCCGCATGGTTATACGGGTTGCTGCAAAGTGACACGGTGCGCCTTCCGCGCAATCCGCGCACCTCGCCAACGGACTCCCTTCACCGCCTGCGACCTGCCGTTTCTCCGGAACACGTCACGGTCGGGCCGCCTGGGGAAACAGCCTCGCCCTTCCCACCGCTTTACGGCCTGAGGCAAGACCTATGGCACCACCAGCCGACGTGCCACGATTGAGCAGAAGCGCAAGGATCAATCAAGGGGAGGCCACGTGCCGCAGGCCAGTCCGCGAGATACGTACTTGCAGGTCGCGGAAGTGGTGAAGGCCCAGATCAAGTCGAACCCGCAGATGACGCACCTTCCACCCGCCGCTGACCTCATGCGCGACCACGATGTCTCACGTGGGGTGGCACTTCGCGCGTTCAAGGTGTTGCAGAAAGACGGTATCGCCGAGCCGGTACGTGGTGGCCGGTGGCGTGTCGTACGTGAAGGTGAGCCCGTTGATCAACGGGCGTTGGACGAGCGCATCGCCGACCTCATCCCCGCGGAGGGTTTCGAGGTAGGGGCAGCCTTCCTAAGCGCGTCGGACCTGATGGGCAGGTTCGGAGTCTCCCGACCCACCGTGACCAAGGCACTGGACAGGTTGGAGGCCGCCGGCGTGCTGGCGAGTGCAGGACAGGGCAAGGTGCGGACGGTCCGCGCCGTGCCGAATCGAGAGGAGCGTTCCTAGCTTGTCGGAGCTGACGGAGTGGGCCTACCCCCTCGCTGAATCCCTGCTCGCCGAGCCGCTGCCGAGGCGGTGGCAGCACTCATTGGGCGTCGCCGAACGGGCGCGGACCGTCGCGCTGGTCCTCGGGGAGGATGCCGAGTTGCTGGAGGCTGCGGCCGTCCTGCATGACATCGGCTACTCGCCGGATCTCGCAAAGACGGGGTTTCACCCGCTCGATGGTGCCCGGTACCTCCGTGACGTGGCGCAGGCTAACGAACGCGTCGTGAACCTGGTGGCTCACCATTCTTGTGCGTGGATGGAAGCAGAGGCCCGGGGCCTGCGTGAGGAGCTGGAGGGCGAGTTCCCGCGCGAGAGCGCGCACCTGAACGATGCTCTTTGCTACTGCGACATGAACACGACGCCGGACGGTACGCCGACGAACCCTGTGGACCGCGTCAACGAGATCGCCGGACGCTACGGGCCGGACAGTCTGATCGGAACGTTCATCCGCCGCGCTGAGCCTGAGATTCTCGCGTGCACCTCACGCGTGCTCGAACGGGTCGCCGCCGCCAAGCTTCAGCCGATGTAGGGAGTCGGCCGCTTCCGGTCCATGGCGTGCTCAATCCGGAGCCGCATCGTGGGGTGGACGTCCAGCTTCGCCAGGTCCGCTGGGTCAACCCAGCGGACCTGTGTTGTCTCGCTGCTCGTACGCATCTCACCGCCGACCGGCCGCGCGCGGAAGCAGATACTGAACTGCTGCCGGATCTCGCCGTCGTCGTACTGCATCACGTGACCAGGGTCGGTGTAGATCCCGGACATGTCGACGACTTCGGCCTTGATACCAGTCTCTTCCCAGACTTCGCGCACCACGGTGTCGCTGATGGACTCCCCCACGTCGTGCCCGCCGCCGGGCAGTGCCCAGCGCCCATTGTCGGACCGCTGGATCATCAGCACATGTCCCGCGTCGTTCTGCACAAACGCGACGACGGAAGGCACGACCGAGTTGGCCGGCGGGGCGTCGGGATCGTGCAGGTAGTCGATGCGTCCCATGCCTCATGCTCCTGTGATGTCGTTTTCAGTCACCGGCCTCGCACCTTCCCAGGTCTGGTGAACGCTGTTGGCGAAGGTGTCGAAAAGCCCGCTCCCGGGGAGCCGCCGCAGGTGAAATACCGGAGCCATGTAGGCACCGATGCCGTACACATGCGTGTTGACGAGCATCTCGTCATCCGCACGGTAGATCGAGTTGTAGAGCACGGTGTCGTGCAGGCGGAACGCGATCTCAGGGTGGCTGGTGAACAGAGGACGGTAGTTGCCCAGAGCGTTGCGGATCTTTCCGTCCATGATGCGGTGGCCTTCGTCGATACCGCGTTGGCTGACGGCCTCGCACGCAGGATCGCCCATCAGGACACGGATCGCGAAGCTCTTTGACTTCGCCTTGAGGACCGACAGGAAGCGTGGGTCTTCCGCAAGACCGATGCCCGCGTAGACGAGTATGTCGATGCGCTCCTCGGCGCGTTCGCACATCTCTCGCCACAGGTCGGTCGGTACGACGTGCCGATGCGGGTAGACCGTGACGATCTCCGCTTTGCTCAGGTCAGTTGCGGACTCCTGAGTTCGGGAGTCATTCCACAGCAGCGTCACGTCGACTTGGAGTGCTGCTGCCGTTGCGTACTGGTGGCGCCGGTACGGCACCTTGCCTTGCGTGACCCAGCGCTCGATGGTCTTGGGGATCACCCCGATCTCACTGGCCAAGTCCTGGATCGTCATGCCGCGAGCTAACAGGGCAGCCCTCAACCGTTCGTTGGACACCGTCACCCCCGCGTGGACTTCTAGGGACTTCTTGACGATAGCCAGATGGTTCAGAGCTGTCCATGTACGGGGTGACCAACTCCCCTGACCTGGGGCGATTCTGATTGTGCGCCAAGAAGTCCCGGCGCAAAACCAAGAGGTTCCGTCGCCGTACTTGACGGACCCCTGTGCAGTACCTGTAAAACAGGTACTGCATCTGCTGAGCGCAACACCTCAGCGAAAGCGGCTCAGGCCGCATGTGCTTGAAAACTGAACAGCGATCGTGCGGGGCTGACGCGAGAGCGGCG
Organism: Streptomyces sp. NBC_00019; assembly: GCF_045041015.1. NCBI lineage: Bacteria > Bacillati > Actinomycetota > Actinomycetes > Kitasatosporales > Streptomycetaceae > Streptomyces > Streptomyces sp. NBC_00019. The sequence goes on along the minus strand of NZ_CP108302.1, from coordinate 6,251,134 downwards.
GTCACGGCAGGTGCCTAGGGCGAGGGTCCGGGGGCAAACCGCCGCGATGGACGAAGCTCTCCCCCTACGCGCCTGGCAGGCGCCACCCGATCTCGGGTGTGGGGAAGTGCAGCGGGGCCCCAACGCATGTGGCGGCAAGAGTGAGACCGCCCCCGCGACGACCGGGTGAAGTCGTCGGCGGCACGCCATCCTGCATCGATTCGTGCAGGCCGCCTGCTGGCGTCAGAGCAGTGACGATGACGCACCCGATTACCGGCTCGGGACCGGTGCTCCGTGGCAACGGCGCACCGGCGAAGCCCGGTCCTACCTCTGGCTTCACGGCGCACCGCGCTGCGGCCTGCGGGGCGGTCGCCTCTCGCCAAGGACCTGCGACCGCCCCGGTACTTCGCACGTCCCGTCGACTTCCTGGAGTTCGCCATGACCGAACGCACGATCCCCGTGGACACCTTCGGCCCGATCGCCCTGGACCTGACGATGAACACCGGCACGATTCGCGTCGTCGTCGACCCGATGCTGAAGCAAGCGCACATGGTGCTGAAGACGGACGCCACGTCGGGCCCGTCGGCGGACGCGATCCGCGACACCGCCGTCAGCCTCCGCGGGCACAACCTGAAGGTCCGCGTCCCCGACGTCGCCGGCACCACGATCAGCGTGGGCGGCAACACCATGACGTTCTCCGGCGGCAGCGGCGTGCAGATCATCAACGGCAACGTGCACGTCACCGGCCACGGTGACGGCAAGGTCTTCATCAACGGCCGTGAGGTCACCGCCACCGGCCCGACCGGCGACGTGGTGACGCCGATCACCGCCGAAATCCACCTACCCGCCGGGTCCATGACGCTGATCAGCACGCGCACCGCACAGACCATCGTCACGGGTGAGTTGGCGCGGCTGGAGTACGACGGCACCTCCGGCGCCCTGACCGCTGAGCGCGTTGGCGACCTGGACGCCACGGTCACCAGCGGCAGCGTCATCATCGGCGACGTGACCGGCTCGCTGGACGTGAACCTCACCTCCGGAAACCTCGGCATCGGCGCCTACAGCGGCACCGACGCGCGACTGAACGTCACCTCCGGCAACGTCCGGATGGCCGCGACCCCGCAGGCCACCGGCCGTCTCACGGTCGGCGCCACCTCGGGCAACGTGCGCGTCACCGGTGCAGCGCACCTGAACGTCCGCCGCCGGGTGACCAGCGGCTACGTCCAGACCAGCTAGCCCCCGCCCCGCACCTCTCGCCTCTTCCCGGGGTGGTCGTCTCTCGCCAAGGACCGCGACCGCCCCGCCGTCATGCCCTTCGACAGCAGGAGTAGATCCGTGAATCAGCACGACCTCGACTACATCGCCCACCGCATCGCCTCCGCCGCCGCCCAGTACGCCCCCGCCCACCGGCCGACCGCCGCTCAGGTGGCCGACGCCGCCTCGGTCCTGCGGGACATGCTCCAGGCGGCCCAGACCCACGGCGTGACGTTCGCGCACCTCGACAGCGTCGCCGACTTCCCGCGCCTGGCCATCCAGCTCGTGCAGTCCCGCGACGAGAACCGGTGACCGCCATGACCGCCGGAACCTTCGCCGCCGTGTTCGTGGCCCTGTACGTCGCCCACAGCGTGGGCGACCACTGGGTGCAGACGTCTCACCAGTCCGCGCACAAGGGCCGCCCCGGCTGGGTCGGCCGTCTCGCCGACGCCCGGCACGTCGCCACCCTCACCGCCACCAAGCTGATCGTCCTGCTCCCGGTTGTCTGGCTGCTGGACCTGCACGTGTCCGTGCCCGGCGTCGTCGCCGGTCTCGGCATCGACGCGGTCACGCACTGGTGGGCCGACCGCCGCACCACCCTGGCATGGCTGGCCAAAGTGACCGGCAAGGGCGAGTTCTACCACCTCGGTTCCCCGCGCGCCGACCGCGACGACAACCCGCACATCGGCACCGGCGCCTACGCCCTTGACCAGTCCTTCCACCACCTGTGGCTGCTCATCGCCGCGCTCATCACCGCCACCGTCTGACCCCCGGTTCTTCACGGGGCGGCCGCCTCTCGCCAAAGACCGCGACCGCCCCGGTCCCTTCACCAAATTCCTGACAGGAGAGATCCACCATGCGTTCCATGCGTACCTTCGTCGCTGGTCACGAGGCCTACGACGAGACGGAGTTCGCGGAACTGGCGCTCGGCATCGACATCGAGCTGTTCCGTGGCCCTCTGGAGTTCGAGACGAACCACGAGCGTGCAGCCCGCGAGGACGCGGCCCGCGACGTCCTGCAGGACCTGCGCGAGCAGGCCTGGAACGGCGACGAGATCGCCGCCTGGGACTCCCTGTACGCCGACGCCCTCACCCGCACCGTGCCGTTCCTGCGCGCCGCTCGCGACCTCCAGGCGGGAACGGGGGCGGCGGCATGAGCACCAAGTCCACCAAGACCGTGCTGCCCGCCGTCGCGATGACGGCGGTGTCCATGGTGCTCACCCTGGCCGTGGTCATCATGTGGCTCGGCACCGCCGTGCCCTGGCTGGTCGCCGTGGTCGTCGGTCTGGGCATCGACGGCGGATGGCTGGCCACCCTCGCCTACGAACGCCGCCTCGCCGCCCAGGGCGACCACAACCGCGTGGTCACCGCCGTGGGCTGGTTCTTCGGGCTGGTCGCCTCTGGCGTCCTGGTCGCGCACGCACTGACCGCTGAGACATCCGCCGGCGCGTGGCTGGCCGTGGCCTGGCTGCCGATCGCAGCCAAGGCCCTGTGGTTGGTGCACGGGCTGTGGGAGCGCACCGCACTGACCCCGATGGCCCTGGACACGATCCGGGGCATCCAGCAGGAAGCCCGCGACGAAGCCGCCGTGGCCCGCGCCCGACTCCGGTCGGAGGCCACCAGCGAGGAGACCCGGCTGACCGCCGTGACGGCGGCCGGCGCCCGCGTCGCACGGGTGCAGGCCAAGACTGCCAAGACCCTTGCGGGGGCGTGGTCGACGCTGGAGGAGGCGCGGCAGGGCGAGGACACATCCAGGGCACTGACCAGCGTGACGAGCCGCGTCACACCCGGCGTCACACCCTGGGAGCTCCCCGTCTGGGGCCCCACAGAGCCGGTAACCGCGCTCACCCTGGAAGCGGCACCCGCGCTCAGTGACGCGGCCCTTGACGCGCTGGTCGAGGAGATCCGCACCAGTGAAACGCCTGCCCTGTCCTACCGCGAGATGGCCAAGCGTTTCCGCGCGGCCGGGCACTCGGCATCGGAAGTCCGCCTGCGGGCGGCGTGGAACCGCGTGACGGCGGTGGCCTGATGGCCACCGCCTACAGCAAGTGCTACGACCCGACCGGCGCCCGCTACGGGATACCGACCTACCCATGGCGCTACGCCCCGGACGGACTCGCCACCCGCCGGCAGTTACGGGCCAAGGGGCTGCGTCCGGGCGGTCAGCCGGTCTGCGCTCAGCTGATGCTGCGCCACCGCGGCCGCAAGTCCGGCGCCATGGTCGCCTACCTCTACCGCGAGGACCTCGCCAAGCCCGTCCGCCCGATGACGTCGCGCAAGTGGGGCGCCCTCGCGCTGGCGATGCTCGCCCGCCGCACCTGCCCCATCTGCCAGGTCACCTACAGCTACTGCATGCCGACCTCGCTCGGCTGCTGCGTGCTGTGCGCCTATCCCGACACCACATCCGCCAACTGCGGTTCCCCGAGGAGGGGTTGACCATGGGCAAGCCCAACACGCGCCGCCTGGACAAAGAGATCGAGCACACGCGGCGGAAGATCGAAGCGGTCCACAACGATGAGTGGTGGCCGCTGACCGCCGCCGAACGCCGCCAGGTGACCGGCGCCCTGGTGGGCGGCTCGTACCGGGCGGCGCGCGGCAAGGGCACCGACCGCGCCGAACGGCGGCTGGAGTCGGCCAGGCAGTCGGTGCTGACCCGGCTCACCGCCGAACTGACTGCGTTGCAGAGCGAGCGGCAGCGCATCGTGACCGAGGCCGCCACCGCCAAGGCCGCGAAAAAGTCCTCGGGGTGGTGGTGACCATGGCCGTACGCGAGACGCCTCCGGGTGAGTGCCCGCAGTGCTGGCAGCACGCCAACGACCGCAGCATTCACCGCCGCCTGCGGGCGCGTGAGGACTGCAAGCCGTGCGTGGACCACATGGTCAACGGCTGCCCCTACCTCGTGCCCAAGCAGAAGGCGGGCCGTCGGTGAGCGGGGACGGCCGGTGCCCCGCCGCGCACCCGCAAGATCCCACGCCCTGTGTCGGGCCGGTCGTCGTGACCGTGCTGGACGCGGTCAACGAGGGGGCCGATGGGTGCGAGCACCACGGCGCCCGCCTGCTGGCCAGTCTCGAACCCGGATGGGTCTACGCCCTGCCCGACGCCCCGCACGGTGCCGCGATCCGCGTGTTCAAGGCCGCGGATGGCATCCGCCCGTTCTGCTGGATCGACGGCCCGCGCACCGCTCCGTCGCAGCTCAGCCGCGCCGAGAACCGCGCCCGCCACAACCGCTGACCCGCACCGGGGTGGCCCTCGTCTGCCAGGACCCGGCCACCCCGGCTACTCCCTCTCAACTCCCGCCCCGAGTGGGGCAGTCAGGAGCAGTTCCAGCATGTCTGAGAACGTCGTTCACCTCTACAAGGACCCCACCCCCGAACCCGAGGGCCACGGCACACCCCCGATCCCGCTGACCATGGTCGCCGACGCACCGGTCGTGCCGCTGTGGGTGCGCTCCGGCCGTGCCATACGCCGACTGGCCACTGACGAGCGCACCACGACCGTCGCACGCGCGGTGGCCCGGCACAGTCTCTACACGGTCAACGGGGGCCGGATCGTGGCCCGCCGGACCTGGGACAGCCGTACCGGTGCCCGCCACGAACGCATGATGCGCGCCGCCGAAGCTGCCGGGAACTACGAGTTGGCTGAGGAGTGGGAAGAGCGCTTGCAGCGCTTCCGCGACGCTCGCCACCGCCGCCGGATGGACCTGCTCCACTCGCCCCTGGACGCGGCCAAGGGAGTTGCTGTCGGCACCGGGATGAGCATCGGGGTGCTGGTCGGGCTCGGCATCGTGATGGCGCTGAACACGAAGGACGTCGGTGACGTCATCACGCCGTTGAGGGCGACCATCGAGTTCATCGCCACGCTGATCCGGATCGTGCAGATCATCTGGCCCACCGCGGTCGTCGTCGGCCCGCTGCTGGCGCTGCTGGCGATGTGGACGGTCGGCAGCAAGCAGCAAGCCGCACCCCAGTGGGCCCTGCCCGCCAACGTGCGCTCCGGTGAGGGCGAGCCGATCACCCCGTCCATCGTCGTCAAAGCCCTGCGCGACCTCGGAGTGCCCGCACTGCGCAACGCCATCAAGGAAATGGGCGACGCCGGCGCCTCCATGCTCGGACCGATCCGGATCGCCGGATGCGGCGTGGAAGTCGACGTCACCCTGCCCTCGGGGGTGTCGACGAACGAGGTGCAGCAGCGCCGCCGCAAGCTCGCAGAGAACCTCACCCGGCACGAACACGAAGTGTTCATCACCATCCCCGAGGCCGCCCGCACGGTGCGGCTGTGGGTCGCTGACTCCGGCGCCCTGGACGAGCCGATCGGCCCGTCTCCGCTGGTCACCGACGAGACGATGACCGCCAACTACAAGACGGGTAAGGCCCCGTGGGGTCAGGATCTGCGCGGGGATGGCGCCGAGCTGAGCGTGTATCAGCGTCACCTGCTGGTCACTGGACGCTCCAACCAGGGCAAGACCGCCTCCCTGCGCTCGCTGGCCCTGTGGCTGGCCCTGGACCGGTCGGTGCAGTTCTGGGTGGGCGACCTGAAGGGCATCGGCGACTGGAAGATGTTCGACGGCATCGCCGACGTCCTGATCCAGGGCCCGACCGATGACCACGTCATCCAGGTAACCGAGATGGCGGAAGCGGCCGTGGACGAGATGAACCGCCGCATGGAGGTGCGCCGCACCAACCCGGACGCAGTCTTCCAGCCGCTCATCGTCATCGTGGATGAGGCGCAGGTGGCGTTCATGTGCCCGGTCAAGGACGACGACAAGCGCCCCTACGGCGGCTCGTCGTCCACCTCGAGGTACTTCATGGCGTCCCGCAAGCTGCACAACCAGGGGCGTGCGGTCGATGTGCTGCTGTGGCAGGGCACCCAGGACCCCACCGACCAGAACCTGCCCAAGCTGGTCCGCGAAGGCGCGCACACCCGCGCCTCCCTCGTGGTCGGCACCGAATCGCAGTCCCGCATGGCCCTGGGGGACAAGGCCGTCGACGACGGCGCCGCCCCGCACCTGCTCCGGCAGGGTCTGGACAAGGGCACCCTGGTCGTCGCCTCCGATGGCATCGACATGCCCAAGGGCCAGTCGTCCATCACGGTGCGCACGCACTTCATCGGCGACGACGACGCCGAGGCGATTGCCACCCGCGCCAAGGCCCTGCGCAACGGGGTCGCCACCGTGCACGTCATCGAGCGGAGCGAGGAGCGTGATGCGCTCGCCGACATCCTCACCGTGCTCGGCACCGATGCCCGGGTACGCACCCAAGACGTCCTCAAGCGGCTCGCCGCGCTGAACGAGGACGCCTACGGCGACTGGTCGTTCCTGGACCTCAAGCGCGTCCTGGACGACGCCGGCGCCGACCCCTACAAGTCCGATGGCCGCATGGTCGTCGCCCGCGACCGCGTCACCGCCGCCCTCGCCAACCGCGACGACGAGGGTTCCGCTTCCGCCTCCGAGTGACAGGGAGGCAACCCCTCTCGGGTCAGGGAGGCAGGGAGAACTCCCTGAACGCCTCCCTGACCCGCCTCCCTGGCCCTGACCTGCACGAATGATCGTTCAGGGAGGCAGGGAGGCGCGCAGGTCAGACCCCTTGAAACCCCCTCCACAGCGCCCCCTCAAGGGGGTGTCCCTGCCTCCCTGACTCATGTTCGGAAGGGATTCCGCATGCACCCCGACACCACCCCTCAACCGGCTCCCACAGACGCCGGGTTGAGTGCGGCGCAGGCTGAGACCGAGGCGCGCCGGATCATCGACGACGTCTACCGGCCCACCGCCTACCGCGACACCACTCCGCTCCCCGCCCGCGGCGATGCCCCGCCCGTCGTGCAGCCCGGACGGGCCCCGATGAGTCAGGGCGCCACCGACGCAAGCGTGCTCATGCTCGCGGGCGGCACCGCCACCGCCATGGTCGGCGGTACCGCGGCGGTGCTCATGTACGTGTCCCAGTTCGCCGACCCGATCGTGTGCGGTCTCGTCTTCGGCGCCCCCACCGCGCTCGTGCTCGCCCTTGCTCGGCTCGCGCAGCGCGCACGGCCCGCCCCGGAGGTCCACCAGCACTACACCGGGACCGTCCACCAGGACCAGCGCAACGTCCACACCACGACCCGGGGCGTGTGGGCCAAGACCAACAACCGCCAGTGAACTGCTCTGAGAAACAGATGGGGCGGTCGCCTCTCGCCAAAGACCGCGACCGCCCCGGTTCTCCGTCCCTTCGACAGAAACAGGAGACCTCCAGCATGACACCTGACGCCCGTTCCGTGCTGCTCCGCGCAGCGCTGGACGCCGCCGCACGCGGCTGGCACGTCTTCCCTCTCCGCCCCCACACCAAGCGGCCCGCCCTGCACGGCGAAGCATCCTGCCCCCGCACCGGCCCGTGCGCCGGCGGCCACCTGAAGTGGGAACAGCGCGCCACCACCGACCCCGACCACATCCGCGCCGCATGGACCCGCGGCCCGTTCAATGTCGGCATCGCCACCGGCCCCTCACAGCTGGTCGTCATCGATCTCGACAAGCCCAAGACCACAAGCCTCAAGGGCAGTTCGGACGCGCCTGACGGCGCGACAATCTTCGGGGCGCTCTGCGAGCGCGCCGGGCACGCCGTCCCCGACACCTACCGGGTGCGGACCGCGAGCGGCGGGACCCACCTGTACTTCACCGCCCCGGACGGTGTCCGGCTGACCAATACCGCAGGAACCATCGGCGAGTTGGTCGACACCCGCGCGTGGGGCGGCTACGTCGTCGCGGCGGGCAGCATCACGGACGCCGGAGCGTACGAAGCCCTGAGCGACTCTGTGACGGTCCCGCTGCCCGAATGGCTACAAACCATCCTGAAACCTGCTCCCGCGCGCCCTACGGGGCCACTGAGGCTCCCTGCGGTCGACGGGAGCCGGGCGGCCCTGTCCGCGCTGGAAGCCGAGTGCGCCGTCGTGTCCACGGCGCCGGACAAGCAGCGCAACACCACGCTCAACCGGTGCGCCTTCAAGGTGGGGCGCTTCGTCGCGTGGGGCGACATCCCCCGGCACGTGGTGGAAGAGGCCTTCCAAGGGGCGGGGCAAGCGCGGGGACTCACCGCTGCCGAGTGCCGCGCCACGATCCGCAGCGCCCTGGACAGCTCCATCCGCACCGCCCGATCCCGGGAGGCGGCATGAACACCCCCGCTCCTCTCCCTTGGAAGGCCAACCGTCCGCGAGCAGTAGGGCCAGTCGCCGAACTCGCCCCGCCCGCACGGCGCGTGGGCGACCCGAAGGGCGTCGCCGAAGGCGTCCGAACTGCCCTTCGCCCTGACAGTCAGCCCAGCGACGCCGGCAACCCGACACCGGACCGGCCCGGCATCCGCATCTACGCCCCGCCCGTCTACCGCCACCACTACGACGGCGCCCGCTGGACCAAGCGCTACAGCGACACCCCCACCGCCGCCTACGCCTGCCCCTGCGGACAGACCGACACCGCCACCGGCCGCGACAACGTGGCCGACCTGGTCGCCGACTACGACTACCACCGCACCACCTGCCCGCACCTGAACCCCCAGGAAGGGAGGCGAGCCGCATGACCGACCACCTCGAAGAACTGCCCGCACCCTCCAACCCGCTGGCCGTCGCCCGCCGCCTCCTGCCCGACTGGCAGACCGAGGACGGACGCCTGGTGTGCCGACGCTGGCGCGCCTCCTGGATGCACTGGACCGGCACCTCATGGCGCGAGCTGGACGAAGCCCAGATGCGCGCGAGCATGTACACCCGTCTGGAGCACGCGGTCTACACGACCTTGGGCAAGGACAACAAGCCCGAGGTGCACGACTGGGCCCCCACGAAGCAGAAGATCAGCAACCTTCTCGACGCGCTCGGGGCCATCACCCTGCTGCCCACCGAAACCGACGCCCCCACCTGGATCGAGGGCGGGGACGCGGCGGACGACGGGCCGATCGTGGCGTGTGAGAACGGGCTGTTGCGCATCCGGGACCGCGCGCTGCTGCCGCACGGGCCCGGGTTCTTCAACCTCGTCTCCGTTCCCTTCGCCTACGACCCGACCGCGACCGCGCCGACGTGGGAAGGCTTCCTGGCGCAGATCTGGCCCGAGGACCCCGATGCCGTCGCCGCTCTTCAGGAGTGGTTCGGCTACGTCCTGTCGGGTCGGACCGACCAGCAGAAGATCCTGCTCATCGTCGGCCCGTCCCGCTCCGGCAAGGGCACCATCGCCCGCGTGCTCAAAGAGCTGGTCGGAAAGGAGAACCTCGCCGGGCCCACCCTCGCCGGACTCGGCACCAACTTCGGACTGTCCACCCTGATCGGCAAGCCGCTCGCGGTCATCTCCGACGCCCGACTGTCCGGCAACGACAACAGCCAGGTCGTAGAGCGGCTGTTGACGATCTCCGGTGAGGACACCATCGACATCGACCGCAAGTACCGCGCGGTGTGGACCGGCAAGCTGCCCACCCGGCTGGTGATCCTCTCCAACGAACTGCCGCACTTCGGCGACTCATCCGGCGTCATCGCCCGCCGCTTCGTCCTGCTCAACATGCGGGTGTCCTGGCTCGGCAAGGAAGACCCCACCCTCTTCGACCGGCTCACCACGGAGATGCCCGGCATCCTCAACTGGGCCCTGGAAGGACTCGCCCGCCTCCAGCGCACCGGACGGATCACCGAACCGTCCTCCAGCCGCGAAGCGGTCACCACCATGCAGGACACCGCCTCCCCCACGTCCGCGTTCATCCGGGAACGCTGCACCACCGGCCCCACGTGCAGCGTGCCCGTGGACGCCCTGTGGACGGTCTGGCGCGAGTGGGCCGAGGACAACGGCGTACGCCCCGGCACCAAGCAGGTGTTCGGCCGCAACCTGCTCTCCGTGGTCCCCCAGCTCAACCGCTCCCGCCCCCGCGACGCGTACGGCCAGCAGGTGCTCACCTACACCGGGATCACGCTGAACGTGTCCGAACCACATTTGCCTGAGTCGCGACTCATCGCGTCTCAAAGCCCCTCTGAGTGCCGCTGAGTGCCGCTGAGTCGCTACTCAGAGGAATGTGAATCCAACTTCCCTGTCCTTCCCGACACTTCCCCGAGGAGCCAAGGAATGGCCCGCCCCGACATGCTCAAGCTTCCCGAAGTGCTCACCGAGATCAAGATGAGCCGCGCTGCCTTCTACCGCATGCGCGCCCGCGGCCAAGCTCCCCGCATCCGCAAGCTCCCCAACGGCCAAGTACGCGTCAGCCGCACCGACCTTGACGCCTGGTGGGAGCGCTGCGGAGAACGCGTCGCCTGACGAGTCCACCTTCACCTCAAGCCCGCCCCGTTCGGGGCGGGCTCTTTTACTGCTCGGAGAGCCATGCCCGTCACCTATGACGTCCGGATCTACAGCATCGAAACCCGCCGCGACCGCCCCAAGCCTTACCGCGTCCGGTGGCTGGTAGGCCCCCAGAAGCATTCCAAGAGCTACACAGTCAAAGCCCAGGCTGACGGCCGTCGCTCGGAGCTGATGACCGCCCTGCGCAAGGGCGAGCAGTTCGACGTGGAAACGGGCCTGCCTGCCTCCGAACTCCGCGCGCTGAACGGCTCCGTGACCTGGTACGAGCACACGCGCGCGTACATCGACCGCAGGTGGGACAAGCTCCCCGCCAAGTCGCGCCGCAACGACGCCGACGCCCTGGCCACCATCACCCCCGCACTCGTGAAGACAACCGTCGGGCAACCCTCTCCCCGCGTACTCCGCACCGCCCTGTACGGCTGGGCATACAACAAGAGCCGCTGGTCCCAGGAACACCCCAGCGACGTCACGAACGCGCTCCGCTGGCTGGAGAAGAACTCCCTCCCCATAGCCGCTCTGGAAGACCCCGCCACGCTCCGACTGGCGCTGGACGCCCTCTCGACACTGCTCAACGGCTCCCCCGCCGGCGCGCGCACGGCACGGCGAAAAAGGGCGTGCCTCAGCGACGTCTTGGGGCTCGCGGTCGAACGGCGTTACTTCAGCGTTCCGGTCAACCCGCTGTCCACCGTGAAGTGGTCGGCGCCGAAGTCGACCGAAGAGGTCGACCCCGCGAGCGTCGCCAACCCTCGCCAGGTGCGTGCTCTGCTTGAGGGCGTACGAGGGCAGGGCGAACGGGGCGCTCACCTTGAAGCGTTCTTCGGGTGCCTGTACTACGCCGCCATGCGCCCCGCCGAAGCGGTTGGACTGACCGCGTCCCAGTGCCACTTGCCGAAGAGAGGATGGGGCAAGCTCATCCTTCGCGGCGGCATCGTCCACGCCGGCCGCGACTGGACGGACGACGGCCGGGCCCACCAAGACCGCCACCTCAAGGCACGCGCGCAACGAGACTCGCGCGTGGTGCCCATCCCTCCCCATTTCGTCGCCATGCTCCGCTGGCACATCGAGCGCTACGGTACGGCTCCGGACGGCCGCCTGTTCCGCACGAACCGTGGCGGTGTGATTCAAGACACGGGATACGGCGAAGTGTGGGCAAGCGCACGAGGCAACGCGTTGACGCCGGAACAAGCGGCATCGCCGCTCGCACGGCGGCCGTACGACCTCCGGTGCGCCGGAGTCTCGTTCTGGCTCTACAGCGGAGTCGACCCGATGGAAGTCGCTCGACGAGCCGGACACTCAGTCGCCGTGCTGCTGCGCGTCTACGCCAAGGTTCTGGCGCAAGCTCAAGAGCGGGCGAACCTTCAGATTGAGGCTGGCCTGCGGGAATGGGACGGGAACGGCCAGTCCCCCGGGGGACGCCTGGGGGACACGCGCTGATCAGGCTTGGGTCACACCCGAGACCAGGTGAGACAAGCCACGCATTTCGACCCTCGTTCGCATGGCGCCGTTCGAATACGAAGAGACCCCCTCCATACTGCGTTTCCGCAGTTCGGAGGGGGTCTACCTTCATGTGGCGGCGCCAGGATTCGAACCTGGGAAGGCTGAGCCGGCAGATTTACAGTCTGCTCCCTTTGGCCGCTCGGGCACACCGCCGGGGTTTGCTGCCCTTCGAACCGTCTTTCGGCGGTGCTCCGTGGCAACGACGTAAACAATACCCGATGTGGAGGGGTGCTTCGCCACCCGATTGATCAGCGCTCCGGGGGCCTGGGGTGACTAGGCTTGTCCGGATGCGGCCCGGGGACTGTACCGGGCTCGGCGGCTGCCCCACTACGCCGATACGCACCCGATACGCCCCCCGATACAAGGAGCCACAGGACATGGCCGACTCCAGTTTCGACATCGTCTCGAAGGTCGAGCGGCAGGAGGTCGACAACGCCCTCAACCAGACCGCCAAGGAGATCTCCCAGCGCTACGACTTCAAGGGCGTGGGCGCCTCGATCTCGTGGTCCGGCGAAAAGATCCTCATGGAGGCGAACTCCGAGGACCGGGTGAACGCTGTCCTCGACGTCTTCCAGTCCAAGCTGATCAAGCGCGGGATCTCGCTGAAGGCGCTGGACGCCGGTGAGCCGCAGCTGTCCGGCAAGGAGTACAAGATCTTCGCGTCGATCGAGGAGGGCATCTCCCAGGAGAACGCGAAGAAGGTGGCGAAGATCATCCGTGACGAGGGTCCGAAGGGTGTGAAGGCCCAGGTCCAGGGCGACGAGCTGCGTGTCAGCTCGAAGAGCCGTGACGACCTGCAGACCATCATCTCCCTGCTGAAGGGCAAGGACCTCGACTTCGCCGTCCAGTTCGTGAACTACCGGTGAGCAACGCCTGATTCGGTCGCGCAAGGAAGCGCGCGGAAGTACGCGGCACTACGAGGAAGGGTGGGCACCTGGCCGGTGCCCACCCTTCTCGCCTGCTGGCTGCGGTTCGGGGGTGTGCTCAGTTGCGCGAGTTGCCGAACAGGATGCGGTAGCCGATCAGGAGGACGAGTGAGCCTCCGATCGCGGCCGCCCAGGTGGTGCCGTCGTAGAAGTTCTTGGTGACCGGGTGGTCCAGCCAGCGGGCCGATATCCAGCCGCCGATGAACGCACCCGTGATGCCGATGAGGGTCGTACCGATGAAGCCGCCCGGGTCGCGGCCCGGCAGCAGGAACTTGGCGATGGCCCCGGCCAGAAGTCCCAGGATGATCCAACCGATGATGCTCATGCCCTGAATCTGCCCTTTCGCGCTGTGCCCGCACTGTCCCGGCCCTGTGATTCTCGTCCCGGCCGACTGTGCGCTCACGGGTTGTGCGTGGTGCGTTCATCGCCTGGCGGCGGCACTTGTTCGTGCCGGGTTACTCAAGAGGACGTCACGGATGCACCCGGTGGTTGCACTGATCAGTAGGGTGCGGCGCATGACACCCTCTGGTTCCCCCTCCGAGCTGCGACGCACCCTGGGCGTGGGAGACGCCGTGGTCATCGGGCTCGGCTCCATGGTCGGGGCCGGCATCTTCGCCGCCCTGGCACCCGCGGCCCGCGCGGCCGGGTCCGGGCTGCTGCTCGGGCTCGCGGTCGCCGCCGTGGTCGCCTACTGCAACGCCACCTCGTCGGCACGGCTGGCCGCTCTCTATCCCGCCTCCGGCGGCACGTATGTGTACGGGCGCGAGCGGCTCGGTCCGTTCTGGGGTTATCTGGCGGGCTGGTCGTTCGTGGTCGGGAAGACGGCCTCCTGTGCGGCGATGGCGCTCACCGTGGGCGCGTACGTCTGGCCGGAGCAGGCGCACGCCGTGGCGGTCGCGGCCGTAGTGGCGCTGACCGCGGTGAACTACGGCGGGGTCCAGAAGTCCGCCTGGCTGACGCGGGGAATCGTGGCAGTCGTACTCGCTGTCCTCGCCTCCGTGGTGGTCGTGTGTCTGGGATCCGGGACGTCCGAGGCCGGGCGGCTGGGCAGCGGGGCCTCAGGTGGCCTGGGCGGGGTGCTTCAGGCCGCCGGTCTATTGTTCTTCGCGTTCGCCGGGTACGCCCGGATCGCGACCCTCGGGGAAGAGGTACGGGATCCCGCGCGCACCATCCCGCGTGCGATCCCGCTGGCTCTGGGCATCGCATTGGGCGTGTACGCGTGTGTGGCGGTGGCCGTCCTTTCTGTGCTTGGAGCGGAGGAGCTGGGTCAGGCGGGCGCGCCGCTGGCCGATGCGGTGCGGGCAGCAGGCGTGCCGGGGTTGGTGCCGGTTGTGCGGGTGGGTGCTGCCGTGGCTGCGCTGGGCTCGTTGCTCGCCCTGATCCTGGGTGTCTCTCGGACGACACTGGCCATGGCCCGTGACCGTCATCTGCCCGGCGCGCTGGCGGCCGTGCATCCGCGATTCCAGGTGCCGCACCGGGCGGAGCTGGCCGTGGGCGCGGTGGTCGCGGTTCTTGCCGCCACGGTGGATGTGCGGGGCGCGATCGGGTTCTCCTCCTTCGGTGTGCTGGCGTACTACGCGGTGGCCAACGCCTCGGCCTGGACGCTCGGTTCCGCTCCGACGGCGCGGGTAGTGCCGGCGGTGGGGCTGCTCGGGTGTGTGGTGCTGGCGTTCGCGCTGCCGGGGGTTTCGGTCGCCGTGGGCGCGGGTGTGCTGGTGGTGGGTGTGGTGGCGTACGGCGTACGGCGGTGGATGGCGGCGCGGTGAAGCGGCGTACGCCGACGGATGAGGCGGTGGCCCTCGCCGAGGCAGCACTTGGCGCCCGCCTACGCCAAGTCCCCGTCAGGCCGCGTGTATACGGATGCCGGAACCCGCGAGCTGCTGGACGGACATGTCCGCACGGCGAAGGCCGGTGCCGTCATGGGACTCGGGGGAAGTGCGGGCCCACGGGCGGGTGCTACGAATCCCGGCATTCCCCTGTGCCCGCAACTGCTCGTTCGCGGTCATGAGTTCATGATGCGGGCCGGCACTGACAATCGGGCGGGCCTGTGGACAACTGTCGGGCTGTGGAAAACCCTGTGCCGTACCGGCGCTCCGCCTACCAGCGCGAGGAGAACGGCTGGTCGGTCGACACGATCTCGCGACCCAGCGGAAGCAGCGAGACCGGGATCAGCTTGAAGTTGGCGATGCCGAACGGGATGCCGATGATCGTGACGCACAGAGCGATGCCGGTGACGATGTGGGCCAGGGCCAGCCACCAGCCCGCGAGGACCAGCCACAGGACGTTGCCGACGCAGGAGGGGGCGCCGGCGTCACGGCGTTCGACCGTCGTGTACCCGAAGGGCCACAGGGCGTAGACGCCGATTCGGAAAGCAGCAATGCCGAATGGGATGCCGATGATCGTGATGCACAGCAGCACACCGGCGAGCAGATAGCCGAGGAACAGCCAGAAGCCGCTCAGGACGAGCCATATGACGTTCAGGATGGTTTTCACTGGTGGCGACCTGCCATCTTTTCGAGGCGAGCAATGCGGTCCGCCATCGGCGGGTGCGTGGAGAACATCTTCGAGAATCCCTGGCCCGGGCGGAAGGGGTTCGCGATCATCATGTGGCTCGCGGTCTCGATACGCGGCTCCGGGGGCAGCGGAAGCTGCTTGGTGCCCATCTCGAGCTTGTGCAGCGCGCTGGCCAGGGCCAGGGGGTCGCCGGTCAGCTGGGCGCCGGACGCGTCGGCCTCGTACTCCCGGGAGCGGCTGACGGCCAGTTGGATGAGGGTCGCGGCGAGCGGGCCCAGGATCATGATGAGCAGCATGCCGAGGATGCCGGGGCCGTCGTCGTCGTTGGAGCGGCCGATGGGAATCAGCCAGGCGAAGTTGACCAGGAACATGATCACGGAGGCGAGGGCTCCGGCGACGGACGAGATCAGGATGTCGCGGTTGTAGACATGGCTGAGCTCGTGGCCGATCACGCCGCGCAGTTCGCGCTCGTCGAGGATGCGCAGGATGCCTTCTGTGCAGCAGACGGCGGCGTTGCGCGGATTGCGGCCCGTCGCGAAGGCGTTCGGGGCCTCCGTCGGGGAGATGTACAGGCGCGGCATGGGTTGGCGGGCCTGGGTGGAGAGTTCGCGGACCATGCGGTAGAGCGCAGGGGCCTCGAACTCGCTGACCGGGCGGGCGCGCATCGCGCGTAGCGCCAACTTGTCGCTGTTCCAGTACGCGTACGCGTTGGTCCCCAGGGCGATCAGGACCGCGACCACGAGCCCCATACGGCCGAAAAAGCTGCCGATGACGATGATGAGTGCGGACAGTCCCCCGAGGAGTACTGCGGTCCTGAGCCCGTTGTGCCGGCGGTGCACGGTACGCCCTCCAAATCGTGCAGCAGGGGAACCCTTTGCTTGCTGAACAGCGGTCCTTCTGGTGTCACCACCAGTGGACCCTCCTGTTCTGGTCAACGCCAGGCGAGAGCAGCTAGTTCCCTTGTGCGTGCGGAGGCGGGCGTGGGCCGTCCGGGTGAGGGCTCGGAAGTTGTCCGGCCGTGGGCTCAGAAGAGTCCGGTGTTGGTGAAGCGCAGGATCAGCTGGGGCGCGCCCGACAGGGCGATTCCGAGAACGCCGGTGAGGGCGATCGCCGCGGTGAGCGGGGCCGGGATCCGGTGCCGTACGGGTTCGCCTTCGGGAGCGCGGAACAGCAGGGCCGTCCACTGGAGGTAGTAGAACAGCGCGATCACGACGTTGGCGGCCATGACCACGGCGAGCCAGCCGAGGCCCGCGTCGACGGCCGCGGAGAAGACGGTGACCTTCGCGAAGAGGCCGATGATGCCCGGCGGCAGTCCGGCGAGGCAGAGCAGGAAGAAGGCCAGGAGGAGGGCGGCCAGGGGGTTCGAGGCGTACAGGCCGCGGTAGTCGGTGAGACGGTTGAGGGCTCTCGTACGGCCCACCAGGGCGGCCACCGCGAAGGCGCCGAGGTTCACGGCGGCGTACATGAGGGCGTAGGCGACGGTGGACCCGATGGAGCGCTCGGCGTCGTCGGAGTACGCGGCGGCGGCGATCGGCACGAGGAGGTAGCCGGCCTGGCCGACGGAGGACCAGGCGAGCAGCCGTACGGCGCTGTACGCACGCGTGGGCTGCTGTCGGAGGGCGCCGACATTGCCCACGGTCATCGTGAGAGCGGCCAGTGCCGCAAGTGCCGGGCCCCAGACGTCGGCGTACGACGGGAGGGCGACGACCGTGACGAGGATCAGGCCTGAGAAGCCGACCGCCTTGCCGACGACCGACAAGTAGGCGGCGATCGGGAGCGGCGCCCCTACGTAGGTGTCCGGGACCCAGAAGTGGAAGGGGACGGCGGCCGTCTTGAAGGCGAAGCCGACGAGGGTGAGGACGACGCCGGCCTGGGCGAGGGTGTGGAGTTGGCTGTCGACGTTCTGGATGCGGTCGGCGATCTGGGTGAGGTAGAGGGTGCCTGTGGAGGCGTACACGAAGCTGATGCCCATGAGGCTGACCGCGGTCGCGGTGACCGAGGACAGGAAGAACTTCAGAGCCGCTTCGGAGGACTTGCGGTCGCCGTGGCGCAGGCCGACGAGGGCGAAGGCCGGCAGGGAGGCGACCTCCAGGGCGACGATCAGGGTCGCCAGGTCCCGCGAGGCGGGCAGGAGGGCGGCGCCGGCGGCGGAGGAGAGCAGCAGGAACCAGTACTCCCCTTCGGGGAGTCCCTTGTCGGCGTCCTTGAGGGCGGTGACGGACAGGAGGGCTGTCAGCAACGCTCCCCCGAGCACCAGGAGCTGGAGGACGAGGGTGAAACGGTCCGCGGTGTAGCTGCAGACGTCGGGGGTGCCGGTCAGGCAGAAGGTGGCGCGGTCGCCGTCCAGGAGGGGCAGCAGCATCGCCGTGGAGGCAGCCAGACCCGCGACGGACAGCCAGCCGAGCAGCGCCTTCTTGTGGTCGCCTACGAAGAGGTCCGCGACGAGCACGACGAGGCCGACCACCGCCGCGATGGTGGGCGGTGCGATGGCGAGCCAGTCGACGGACTGGACGAGGTTCGCGGCCATCGGCTGGGCCATGGAGGCCAGGGAGCTCATCGGGTGCCTCCTGCGAGGAGCTGCTGTACGGCCGGGTCGGTCAGGCCGAGGAGGGCCTTCGGCCACAGGCCGGCCACGACGGTGAGGACGACGAGCGGTGTCCAGGCCGCGAACTCGTACGTGTGGACGTCGGCGAGCTTTGGGGCGTCCTGCGGCACGGCGCCCATGCAGACGCGGCGGACCACGACGAGGAGGTAGGCGGCTGTGAGGAGGGTGCCGAAGGCCGCGATCGCCATGAACGTGAGGAACGCCGGGCGGCTGAGGCCGTCTGCGGGGTCGAACGCGCCGAACAGCGCCAGCATCTCGCCCCAGAACCCGGCGAGGCCCGGCAGTCCGAGGGAGGCGACCGCGGCGAACGCGAGCAGGCCGCCGAGGCGCGGAGCCTTGCCGTACAGGGCGGCGCCGGTCTGTTCGGCGAGGGTGTCGAGGTCGGTGCTGCCCGTACGGTCCTTCAGCGCGCCGACCAGGAAGAACAGGAGGCCGGTGATGAGGCCGTGGGCGATGTTGGCGAACAGGGCGCCGTTCACACCGGTCGGGGTCATCGTGGCGATGCCGAGCAGGACGAAGCCCATGTGACCGACGGACGAGTAGGCGATGAGGCGCTTGAGGTCGCCCTTCGCGCCCTGCTTGGCGAGGGCGAGGCAGGCCAGGGATCCGTAGATGATGCCGACGACGCCGAAGGCGGCGAGGTAGGGCGCGAAGTCGCGGAAGCCGTCCGGCGCGATGGGGAGGAGGATCCGGACGAACCCGTACGTACCCATCTTCAGCATGACGCCGGCCAACAGGACCGAGCCGACGGTCGGCGCGGCGGTGTGGGCGTCGGGCAGCCAGCTGTGCAGCGGCCACATCGGGGTCTTCACCGCGAGCCCGATCCCGATCGCCAGAACCGCGATGACCTGCACAGATGAGGTGAGGAACCGGCCGTTGTCAGTGGCGAGTGCCACCATGTCGAATGTGCCCGCCTTGATCCCGATCAGGAGCAGGCCGAGCAGCATGACGACCGAACCGAGCAGCGTGTAGAGGATGAACCGCCAGGCGGCCTGGGTCCTGCCCTCACCGCCCCAGCGGGCGATGAGGAAGTACATCGGGATGAGGACCATCTCGAACGCGAGGAAGAACAGCAGCAGATCGAGGACGGCGAAGGTCGTGAGAGTGCCGGACTCGAGGACGAGCAACAGCGCGACGAATGCCTTCGGGGTCGGGCCCGCAGGCATCTTGAAGTACGAGTAGAGCGCGCAGAGGAAGGTCAGCAGCGCGGTCAGGACCAGAAGGGGGAGGGAAATGCCGTCGATGCCGAGGTGGATCCGCACGTCGAGTGCCGGGATCCAGCTGATGTCCGTCGTGGCCTGCATCTTCGACGGGTGGTCGTGGTCGAAGCCGAGCGCGAGGACGATCGCGGCGATGAGAACCACGCCGGTCACGGTCACGCCGTGCCGCAGCACCGCCTGCTCGGGCGACTTCCCCTTCAGTCCCGGCGGGGCCGGCAGGAGAGCGGCGACAGCGCCGAGGAGCGGGCCGACGACGACGAACGCCAGAAGGAACTGCATCACGGACTCGTTGATATCGATCACGCCTGCTCACGCTCCCGTGGCGACGAGGACGGCGGCGACCACCAGGACGACGGTGCCGGCGAGCAGCGCGCTCACATAGGTCTGCACATTTCCGGTCTGGGCACGCCGTACGGCCGTGCCCAGCAGTCGGGGTAGAGCGCCCGCGCCACGTACGTAGGTCTCGACGACCTCGCGGTCGAGGAATCGGACGAGGGTGGCGCCGGCCTGGACCGGGCGGACGAAGAGGGCCGAGTACACGGCGTCGAGGTGGAAGCCGACGGCCGCGTGCCGGTGCAGCGGGCCGAGCAGCAGTCGGCCCGGGTCAGCCGGGTCGGGTGCGTGGGCCACGTCTCCGTACACGGGCTCGTGGCTGGCGATGGCCTCGGCCTCGACGAGTCCGGCGTCGCCCTCCGGGTGGGCCGCGACCGCACCCATCGGGACGCGGGCGGCGAGCGCGGTGGTGTGCCGCCAGGCGGCGTAGGTGACGATGCCGCCGACCAGGGCGACGCCGGTGCCGACGACGGACGTGGTGAGGGTCGGGGCGAGGTCGTTGCCGTCGAACCAGTCCGGGAGCGCTCGGTAGGCGAGTCCGCCGACGGCGAGGGACGGGATCGCGAGAACCCACAGGACTGTGGTCATGGTGAGCGGCTGGCGGCCGTGGTCGGGAGCCTCTACACCCTGGCCGCGGAAGGCCAGCAGCCACAGGCGGGTCGCGTACGCCGCGGTGAGCAGCGCGGTGACCAGGCCGGCGACGAGGACGACCCAGCCGGCGGCGCCGGGGGCGTGCTCGGTGTGGCCGGTGGCGACGTGCTCGGCGGCGCCGAGGACGGACTCCTTGGAGAAGAAGCCGCTGAAGGGCGGGATCGCGGCGAGCGCGAGGAGCGCCACGGTCATCGTCCAGAAGGCGTCCGGCACGCGGTCGCGGAGGTGGCCCATGCGGGACATGGCGGCCAGCGAGTTGGTGCCGGCAGCGTGGATGATCACCCCGGCCGCGAGGAACAGCAGCGCCTTGAAGGCGCCGTGCGACAGGAGGTGGAAGACGGCGGCACCACGGTCGCCGACAGCGAGAGCGCCGGTCATGTAGCCGAGCTGGCCGATCGTCGAGTAGGCGAGGACGCGCTTGATGTCGTCCTGGGCGAGTGCGGCGAGCGCCGAGCCCGCCATCGTGACGGCGGCCATCACGGCGAGGACCACCATCGCGGCCTGCGAGGCCTCGAAGACCGGGAGGAGACGGGCGACGAAGTAGACACCGGCGGCGACCATGGTCGCGGCGTGGATGAGCGCGGAGACGGGCGTCGGGCCCGCCATCGCGTCCGGGAGCCAGGTGTGCAGCGGGAACTGCGCCGACTTGCCGGCCACGCCCGCCAGGAGCAGCAGGGCGATCAGGGTCGGGTGGTCGAGCCCGCCGTGCGCGACGGCGCCGAGGACCTTCGTGATGCGGAAGGAGCCGGCGTCGGTGGCGAGCGCGAACAGTCCGATCAGGAACGGGACATCGCCGAGCTTGGTGACCAGGAAGGCCTTGATGGAGGCGGCTCGGGCCTCCGGGGTCTCCCAGTAGTGGCCGACCAGGAAGTACGAGCAGATGCCCATGATCTCCCAGCCCACCAGCAGCACCATCAGGTCGCCGGAGTAGACGACGAGGAGCATCGCGGCGGTGAAGAGGGAGACGAGGGCGGCGTAGGAGGGGTAGCGCGGGTCGTCGCGCAGGTAGCCCGTCGAGTAGATCTGCACGCAGGTGGCGACGAGCCCGACGAGTACGGCGACCAGGGCGGCGAAGCCGTCGATGTGCAGGGCGAGTTCGATGGGGACCGAGCCGGTGGGCGTGAGCTCGGTGGCGGCGTTCAGGGCCTCGTCGCCGCCCTGGCGTACGGCGACCACAGCGGCCAGTACGAGGGAGGTGAGCGTCGGCAGGACGGCGAGCGGGCGGACGAAGCCGGGTGCCGTGCGGCCCAGGAGCAGGCCGACGGCTGCGCCCAGGAACGGAAGGAGGGGGACGAGGACGGCGAGGGTGGTGGTGGTCACGCGGTGGCCTCAGCCTTCTCGGCCGCGGGGGCGTCGGAGTCGTCGGCGTGGTCGGGCTCGTGGCCCTCGGCGGTGTCGCGGAGTCTGTCGATGTCCGAGGTTCCGCGGTTGCGGTGGACGGCGAGGACGATCGCCAGACCGATGCCGATCTCGGCGGCGGCGATGGCGATGGTGAACAGGGTCAGCGCCTGACCGGAGTGGAGGGTCTCCTCGGCGGTCCTGCTGAGCCAGACGTCGAAGGCGACCAGGTTGAGGTTGACGGCGTTGAGCATCAGCTCGACCGACATCAGGACCAGGATCGCGTTGCGGCGCGCGAGGACGCCGTACAGGCCGGTGCAGAACAGGAGGGCGGAGAGTACGGCGGGATAGGCGAGGTGCATCAGCGGGCGCCTTCCTGCTCGGCCGGGGTGCCGGGCTCGGCCGGGGTGGTGCGCTCGGCGGGGGCGCTGGGCTCGACCGGTTCGGTTCGCTCGACCGACCTGTTTCGCCCGATCGGGTGATTACGGGAATTCGGGGCGGATGGGGAACTACCGGTCGCGGGCCGGGAGTTCACAGGGGGAGAGCTCGACTCCGCGTTCGCCTTGCGGGACAGGACGATCGCGCCGACCAGTGCGGCGAGGAGAAGGACGGAGAGGGCCTCGAAGGGGAGGACCCAGTTCTGGAAGAGGCTCGCTCCGGTGGCCTCGGTGGAGCCGGCGGCGGGGCCGTCCAGGTCGATCCAGGTCGCGCGGAAAGCGTCGACGACGACCCACACCAGGGCGGCGGCCGAGGCGACGGCGACCGTGAGGGCTGCCCAGCGGTTGCCGGAGTCGGCGTCCGGGGAGCGGCCGATGGGTGCCCTGGTGAGCATCAGACCGAAGAGGAGGAGAACGACGACGGAACCCACGTAGATGAGGACCTGCACCCAGGCGATGAACTCCGCGGTGAGCAGGAGGTACTCGACGGCGAGACCGCCGAGGGTCACCACCAGCCACAGGGCGGCGTGCACCAGCTGCCGGGTGGTGACGGTGACGATGGCGGCGCCGAAGGTGACCAGGCCGACGAGGAGGAAGGCGATCTCGACGCCGGTCGGCGAGAGGAAGCCGTGGGTTTCGGTGGCGGCGGCGATGACGGTGTCGTGAGCCTGGGTCAGCGTGGCGTGCGCAGTGGTGGCCGTGGCGGTGGCTGCGGCGAAGGTCATGACGCACCTCCCTCGGGTGCCGTCGGCCCGGTCGACTGCCCGGACCGGGGCTCGGTCGGTTCGGCCTGGGCCGCTGCCAGTTTCTCGGCGGTCTTGCGGGCGGCCGCGATCTCCTTCGGCTCCTCGGCCGCGGGGTCGAGGGCCGGCGGGGCCGGGACGGTCCACATCCACTCGCGGAGCTTGTCGCGTTCGTGGGTGAGTTCGCGGATGTCGGTCTCGGCGTACTCGAACTCCGGGGACCAGAACAGGGCGTCGAAAGGACAGACCTCGATGCAGATACCGCAGTACATGCACAGGGAGAAGTCGATGGCGAAGCGGTCGAGGACGTTGCGGCTGCGCTCACGGCCGCCGGGGGCGGCCGCCGGCACCGTCTCCTTGTGGGAGTCGATGTAGATGCACCAGTCCGGGCACTCCCGGGCGCACAGCATGCAGACCGTGCAGTTCTCCTCGAACAGGCCGATGACACCGCGGGTGCGGGGCGGGAGGTCGGGCTGAACGTCGGGGTACTGCTCGGTGACGGTCTTCTTCGTCATCGTCCGGAGGGTGACGGCCAGGCCCTTGGCGAGGCCGGCGCCGGGAAACCGGGACCGGGTGGGCGGGAGCGACTCAGCCATCAGGAGATCACCACCTTGACGATGCCGGTGAGGGCGATCTGAGCGAGGGAGAGGGGGATGAGGAGGGTCCAGGCGAGCTTCTGGAGCTGGTCCTCGCGCAGGCGGGGATAGGTCACACGCAGCCAGATGACGAGGAAGGCGAGGATCGCGGCCTTCAGCAGGGTCCAGACCCAGCCGAGGCCGTCGGCACCCCAAGGGCCGTGCCAGCCGCCCAGGAAGAGGACCGTGGTCAGGCCGCACAGGACGACGATGCCGGCGTACTCGGCGAGCAGGAACAGAGCGAAGCGGAGACCGGTGTACTCGGTGTACGCGCCGAAGATGATCTCCGAGTCGGCGACCGGCATGTCGAAGGGCGGGCGCTGGAGTTCGGCGAGGCCGGCGACGAAGAAGACGATCGCGCCGACGATCTGCCAGGGCAGCCACCACCACTCGAAGGCGTCGACGATGCCGGGGAGGGAGACCGTGCCGGCCGCCATCGCGACGGAGGCGGCGGTCAGGAGCATCGGGAGTTCGTAGGCGAGGAGTTGGGCGGCGGTGCGGAGACCGCCGAGGAGGGAGAACTTGTTGGCGCTGGCCCAGCCGGCCATGAGTGAACCGAGGACGCCCACGCCCATGACGGCCAGGACGAAGAAGACACCGGCGTCGATGACCTCGCCGACGGCACCCTCGCCGGGGCCGATGGGGATGGCGAGGAGGACCAGGAGGTAGGGCAGGAGGGCGACTGCGGGGGCGAGTTGGAAGATACGGCGGTCCGCGCCCGCGGGTACGACGTCTTCCTTCTGCACGAACTTCACGCCGTCCGCGACGAGTTGGGCCCAGCCGTGGAAGCCGCCGGCGTACATGGGGCCGAGGCGGCCCTGCATGTGAGCCATGACCTTGTGTTCGGTCTGGCCGACGATCAGGGGGAAGGTGAGGAAGACGACGAAGACGATCAGGAGTCGCAGGGCGACGTCGAGAGCGTCGTTCACTGCGGGCCTCCTGCGGGGTTCTCGGGAGTTGCGGGGTCTTCGGGCGCTTCAGGGTCTTCGGGCTTTACGGAGGTTCCCGGGGGTTCTTCGGGGGTGGGGGCGGAGTCGGCCTCGGGGGCTGGAGCGGGAACGGGGGTGGGGGCCACGGTGGGCGGGGCCTCCGGCTCAGCCATCGACTCCGGGCGGGGCTTCGGCTCCGGTTCCGGCTCCGGCTCCGGCTCCGGGCGCGGTTTGGCCTCGGGCTTTCGGTCGGTTGGCGGCTCGTCGAAGGCCGGGCGGGCGTGGTGCCAAGGGGCGTCGGGGCTGCGGGGTGGCGTGGCGGGCTTCGGGGGTGTGGCCTCGGCGTTCGAGGTGTCCTCGGTCGGGGCGGGCGATGACGGGGCGTCGGGCGTGGCCAGTTGGCTCGCCGATCCGTCTGAGGCGCTGCGGGACCGGCGTGGGCCGGAGGGGGCGGTGCCCGGTCCGGGGTGCTGGGACGCTGAACCCTCGCTCGCGCTTCGCGCACGACGGGGTCCGGCTGGCGTGCCGGTGCCCGACGGAGCGTCGTCGGTGTCCGGGGCAGGGGGCTCGGGGGTGGCGGCGGTCTGGCCGGCGGATCCCTCCGCAGCGGTACGAGCGCGGCGCGGCCCGGCCGCCGTACCCGAAGGCGCGGGTGTCTCCGTCTGGCTTGCCGAGCCCTCAGCTGCCGTTGCCCCGCCCTGGCTCGCCGGGTCCTCCGCCGCCGTACCAGCGCCAGGTGGCCCAGTCGTCGGCGCACCCGACGACGAGGGTGTCTCCGTCTGGCTCGCTGAGCCCTCCGCCGCAGTGCGGGAACGGCTCGGCGCGGCAGCCGGAGGCGCGGCCCCCTCCGCCTGACTCGCCGAACCCGCTGCCGCGGTGCGAGCTCGACGTACCGGACGTTCGCCGGCCGCTCGGGCGGGACGTTCTCCCGCTGCCCCGGTTCCCGCCGCTCGGGCTCCGGCGGCTCGGGCGGGGCGGGTCGGGGCTGGGGGGAGTTGGCCTTTCAGGGGGCCCCATTCGTTCGGGTCGGGGACGCCTGGGGGGAGCATCTGGCGGCGTTTGGGGCCGCCGTGTTCGGACTCGCCCGGTTCCTTGGCGCCGGGCCAGGCCTTGGCGACCCGGGCTGCCAGGACGAAGTCCTTGCGCAGGGGGTGGCCCTCGAAGTTCTCGGGGAGGAGGAGGTGGTCCAGGGCGGGGTGGCCCTCGAAGACGACGCCGAACATTTCGTGCGTCTCGCGTTCGTGCCAGGCCGCGCCCGCGAACACGTCCACGGCGCTGGGCAGGGTCGGGGACTCGTGCGGGACGGTGGTGCGCAGCAGCAGGCGGCGTACCGGCGACAGCGCCGCGACGTGTACGGCGACGCGGAAGCCCGTGCCCGGCTCGTCGACCGCGCTCAGCCAGTCGAAGTAGGTGCAACCCAGTTCGTCGCGTGCCGTCTCCAGCGCCGTGATCCAGGACGCCGGCGGCACGTCCACGGTCAGGACCTCGTACGACTCCTCGGCCGTGGCCTCCGCGCCGAAGAGTTCCTCGGCGGGGGCGGGCAGCCAGCCGACCGCGGTCATCGTTCCTCCCGGGAGGCCGGACCGTCGGACGAATCGGAAGCCGAGCCCGAGGCGGGGCCGGACGTCGCGCCCGGGGCCGGATCAGAAGCCGTACCTGAAGCGGAGCCCGAATCCGACCCAGCCGCCGTCCCCGAGGCCGCCCCCGGCCCCCGTACCAACCCGCTCTGCAGCGCAGCCGTCGACGCCCGCCCCCCGGTCACCCCGTACCGCTCCCCCAGCGACTCGCGGGCGATCTTCTCCTGGAGTTTGAGGATTCCCTGGAGCAGGGCCTCGGGGCGGGGTGGGCAGCCGGGGACGTAGACGTCGACCGGGATGATCTGGTCGACGCCCTTCGTCACGGAGTACGAGTCCCAGTAAGGGCCGCCGCAGTTGGAGCAGGCGCCGAAGGAGATGACGTACTTGGGCTCCGGCATCTGCTCGTAGAGGCGTTTGACCGCCGGGGCCATCTTGTCGGTGACCGTGCCGGAGACGACCATGAGGTCCGCCTGGCGGGGGCCCGGGGCGAAGGGGATCACGCCGAGGCGGATGAAGTCGTGGCGGGCCATCGACGCGGCGATGAACTCGATCGCACAGCAGGCGAGGCCGAAGTTGAAGACCCAGAGCGAGTAGCGGCGGCCCCAGTTGAGGACCACCTTCATCGGCTCGGGGGCGAGGCGGGCCAGGGCGCCCAGCCGTTTCGGCTCGGGGAGCAGCACCGGTTCCGAGGGGGTCACGTCCATGTCAGGACGCCCTTCTTGTATGCGTACAGCAGACCCACGGCCAGGAAGCCGAGGAAGATGAACATCTCTACGAGCGTGGCCGCGCCATAGCCGGGGGCGGCGAAGACCGTGGCCCACGGGAACAGGAAGATCGAGTCGACGGCGAAGATGACGTAGAGGAAGGCGTAGACGTAGTAGCGGACCTGGGTGTGGGCCCAGCCCTCGCCGACGGGGTCGACGCCGCATTCGTACGTCAGGAGCTTCTCGGGGGTCGGGACGACGGGGCGCAGCAGGCGGCCCGCGCCGAAGGCCACGGCGACGAACAGCACGCCGACGACGGCGAGCAGTCCGACGACCGAGTACGACTGGAAGTAGTCCGACGCAACGACGACGGTCGACCCGACGGTCTGTTCCGGCACGTCCGACCCCTCGCTCCCTGTGAACACACCGAAGATCGCTGGACACCCGCTGTTCGACGATCTGTACGCACGGGAGTCTAGGGCCTGCTAAAGAGACCGTAAGCAGCCCGTCACGGCTGAACCTGCCGGGGTGGGGTTTTCCCCAGGGGATCGCGGCGGCCCGCCTCATGGCGCCGCGGCGCGTCGCGCGGCACGCTAGCCCATATGACCGAACGCCCCAGATACTCCCCGGAACGGAAAGCCGAGGCCACCGCGCCGCTTCCGCCCGTCCGGTTCGCCTACGACGCGCACACCTGGAAGGAGATCACGCATCTCCTCGTCAACCTTCCGGTGGCGTTGCTCGGGTTCGTCTATGTGACGACAGTGCTGTTCACCGGCTTCATGCTGACGGTGACCGTGATCGGGTTCCCCGTGCTCGCGGCCGGGCTGATGGGCGCGCGGAAGCTGGGTGCGATGGAGCGGGCGCGGGCCCGGAAGCTGCTCGGGGTGCGCATCGACGAGCCGAGTCCGCTGCCGTTGAAGACCAGTAACTCGGGCTTCTTCCAGCAGCTGTGGATGATGCTGAAGGACCCGGTGGGCTGGCGCACGATCCTGTACGACTTCATCCGGCTGCCCTGGGGCATCCTCACCTTCACCATCACGCTGACCTCGCTGTTCGTGCTGTGGCCGGTGCTGCCGTTCATCGCGCGGGGCCTCGCCAACGCCGACCGGGCGATGGTGCGCGGACTGCTGTCTCCCTCCGACGAGTTGGAGCGGCGGATCGCCGAACTGGAGTCGGACCGGGGGGTCGTGGTGGACGCGGCCGCGTCCGATCTGCGGCGCATCGAGCGCGATCTGCACGACGGGGCACAGGCCCGGCTGGTCAATCTGGCGATGGGGCTGGGTCTGGCGAAGGAGAAGCTGCTGGAGGATCCCGAGTACGCGGCGGCGATGGTCTCGGAGGCGCACGGCGAGGTGAAGCTCGCGCTCCAGGAGCTGCGGGACCTGGCGCGGGGCATCCATCCCGCCGTACTCACCGACCGCGGGCTCGATGCCGCCTTGTCCTCCGTCGCCTCGCGCTGCACGGTGCCGGTGAAGGTGACGGCCGATCTGAACGCCAGACCGGCCGCGGCCATCGAGGGCATCGCCTACTTCACGGTGTCCGAGCTGCTGCAGAACGTCAGCAAGCACAGCGGGGCGAGGACCGCGTCCGTCGACGTGTGGCGCACGGAGGACCGGCTGCTCATCCAGGTGTGGGACGACGGCCGCGGCGGCGCCCGCCTCGACGGCGGCACCGGTATGCAGGGCCTCGCGGAACGTCTCAACGCCGTCGACGGCCTGTTCGTCATCGACTCCCCGCCGGGCGGTCCTACGACGGTGACGGCGGAGCTGCCGTGGCGGGACCGGTCGTTCGACACCGGCCGCAGGTGACGCAGGTCAGGCCAGGGTAGGGAAAACCCCCCTCCCAAGACGCCGACGGACTCCATGGTCCGCCGACCTGCGGCCCAGCAGGGTGGAGGTACTACAGCGACACGACACTCCAGGCACCCCGGGCGGGGGACGAGAGAAGGACGACGCCGATGGCCACGGACTACGGACAGAGCTACGGGTTCCTCGACGAGGGGACGCGGCGGCGCCGGCTGCCGACGGGGCTGCGGGCGCCGTTCGAGGGGCGCGCCTGGCGGGAGTTCGGATATGTGCTGCTGGGCCTGCCGATCAGCATCGTGCTGTTCACGTACGCCGTCACGATGGTGGCGGTCGGCGCCGGGCTGCTGGTGACGTTCCTCGGGATTCCGGTCATGGCGGCGGGGCTGGCCGGGTGCCGGGGGTTCGGGGCGCTGGAGCGGGCGCGGGCGCGGGGGTTGCTGGAGCTCGATGTCGCCGATCCGGAGCCGCTCCGGATGCGGGGGAACGGGTTTCTGGCGTGGATGGGGGCCGTGCTGAAGAGCGGCACGTCCTGGCGGACGCTGCTGTACTCGGTGATCCATCTGCCGTGGGCGGTGTTCTCGTTCGTCGTCGCCGTGAACTTCTGGGCGTACGGGTGGGCGCTGCTGACGTATCCGCTGTGGTTCTGGCTCTTTCCGGTGTACGGCGGTCAGGACGGGCTTCAGCTGTACGGCGACGAGACCCACCACATCTATCTCGACAACCCGTTCGAGATCGGGGTGACCGCGCTGGTGGGGCTGCTGTTCACGCTGGCCACGCCGTGGATCGTGCGGGCGCTGACGATGGTGGACCGGGTGATGGTGCACGGGCTGCTCGGGCCGTCCCGGCTGGCCACGCGGGTGGTGGAGCTGGAGTCCGACCGGGGGGTCGTGGTGGATACGGCGGCGGCGGATCTGCGGCGCATCGAGCGCGATCTGCACGACGGGGCGCAGGCTCGGCTCGTCGCGCTGGCGATGGATCTGGGGCTGGCGAAGGAGAAGCTCACGGAGGACCCGGAGGCCGCGGCCCGGATGGTGGACGAGGCGCACGGTGAGGTGAAGACGGCGCTGCAGGAGCTGCGGGATCTGGCGCGCGGGATTCATCCGGCGGTGCTGACGGATCGCGGGCTGGATGCGGCGTTGTCATCGGTGGCGTCGCGGTGCACGGTGCCGGTGCAGGTGGAGGTGGATCTTCCGGCGCGGCCTGCGCCGGCGATCGAGGGGATCGCGTACTTCACGGTGTCGGAGCTGCTGCAGAACATCAGCAAGCATTCGCGGGCGACGTGGGCGGCCGTGGATGTGTGGCGGGTCGAGAACCGGTTGATGCTGCAGGTCGTGGACAACGGGGTGGGGGGTGCCGATACGGCTGCGGGGTCCGGGCTGGGTGGGCTGGCGGAGCGGCTGGGTGCGGTGGACGGGATTCTGGTGGTGGATTCGCCGGTGGGCGGGCCTACGCGGGTCACGGCGGAGTTGCCTTGGCGGGGGGAGCGGGCGTTGGGGTGAGCGGGCGCCCAGGTGAGGGCGGCGGGGAGCTATTTCGCCCCCGCCGCCCTCACCCGTTCCCGTCCCCAGGGGCGCTGCCCCTTCGACCCCGTCCATGGGGGCTGCGCCCCCAGACCCCCGACGGCCCTTGACGGGCCTCGTCCTCGAACGCCGGACGGGCTGAAAGACACGGACCCGCCCGTGAGCGGGTCGACGGCGTCGGGGAGGTACGCGGCGCCCTTCTCTCCTCCGGTCCCGCCCCCGTCTCGATCGCCCGCATGGGCCTTTCCCCTCGATATCGGCACCGGATGATCGACAACAGGCCTAACAGGAGGCCGAAACCCGCCGTGCCATGCACGTATTCCCATTGATTCCTGTCGCCCCGGCGCACCGGGATGGGAATGCTGGAATGCTGGGCTTCGCCCGTCGGGGAGTCGGGCGCGGAGGCGGGCTGTGGGGGGCCGAGGATCGTGGAGGACAGGGTGCGGGTGGTCATCGCCGAGGATTCGGTTCTGCTCAGGGAAGGGCTGACCCGGCTGCTGACCGACCGTGGGCACGACGTCGTCGCCGGCGTCGGCGACGGGGAGGCACTGGTCAAGACCATTACCGAGCTGGACGCACAGGGGGAGCTGCCCGACGTCGTCGTCGCCGATGTGCGGATGCCGCCGACGCACACCGACGAAGGGGTGCGGGCCGCCGTACAGCTGCGGAAGGCCCATCCCGGACTCGGGGTCCTGGTGCTGTCGCAGTACGTGGAGGAGCGGTACGCGACGGAACTGCTCGCCGGTTCCAGTCACGGCGTCGGCTATCTCCTCAAGGACCGGGTAGCCGAGGTTCGTGAGTTCGTGGACGCGGTTGTACGGGTCGCCCAGGGCGGTACGGCGCTGGACCCGGAGGTCGTCGCGCAGCTGCTGGGCCGCAGCCGCAAGCAGGACGTGCTCGCGGGCCTCACCCCGCGGGAGCGGGAGGTGCTGGGGCTGATGGCCGAGGGACGGACGAACTCGGCGATCGCGCGGCAGCTCGTGGTGAGCGACGGCGCCGTCGAGAAGCATGTCAGCAACATCTTTCTGAAGCTGGGCCTCTCCCCGAGTGACGGGGATCACCGACGTGTTCTCGCGGTCCTCACCTATCTGAACTCCTGATGCCCTGACACCGTGTCAGCCATATGGGTGACACCCGATAAGGGGGTCCAGAACCGAACGTCAGCGGGGAGCGTCTTGTAGGGAAGCGCCGGGGGGCGAGTAAATCATGACAAGTCAGGGCGGCGGACCGTCTCAAAATCGTGTCCATCATGCGAATGGCCACAGGAAGGCGACCCTTACGGACGTAGGGTTGATCCTGGGTGGGCCTGCGGGAGGGCCTGTCCCGGACAGCTGCCTCGAAGGAGGTCCAGTTCAGTGACCAGCCAGGTCAGTAGCCCAGCGGAGCAGGCCGACGAAGCCGTCGTGGGAGAGCAGCGCAAACCGGCAGGGACCAAGGACGTCCGCCGGCTGGACCGGGTGATCATTCGCTTCGCGGGCGACTCGGGTGACGGTATGCAGCTCACCGGTGACCGCTTCACCTCCGAGACAGCGACCTTCGGCAACGACCTCTCCACACTGCCGAACTTCCCCGCCGAGATCCGGGCACCCGCCGGAACCCTGCCGGGTGTGTCGAGCTTCCAACTGCACTTCGCCGATCACGACATCCTGACCCCGGGCGACGCACCGAACGTACTGGTCGCGATGAACCCGGCCGCCCTCAAAGCCAACATCGGCGACCTGCCACGCGGCGCCGAAATCATCGTCAACACCGACGAGTTCACCAAACGGGCCATGCAGAAGGTCGGATACGCGGCCTCACCGCTGGAAGACGGCTCCCTGGACGGCTACAGCCTCCACCCCGTCCCCCTGACCATGCTGACCGTCGAGGCCCTCAAGGAATTCGACCTCAGCCGCAAAGAAGCCGAACGCAGCAAGAACATGTTCGCGCTCGGCCTCCTGTCGTGGATGTACCACCGCCCCACCGCCGGCACCGAACGCTTCCTGAAGACCAAGTTCGCCAAGAAACCCGAGATCATGAAGGCGAACCTGGCCGCTTTCCACGCCGGCTGGAACTTCGGCGAGACCACCGAGGACTTCGCCGTCTCCTACGAGGTCGCACCCGCCGCCACCGCGTTCCCCACCGGCACCTACCGCAACATCTCCGGGAACCTGGCCCTGTCCTACGGACTGGTCACAGCATCCCGCCAGGCGGACCTGCCCCTGTTTCTGGGCTCCTACCCGATCACACCGGCGTCCGACATCCTGCACGAGCTGAGCAAGCACAAGAACTTCGGCGTCCGCACGTTCCAGGCCGAGGACGAGATCGCCGGCATCGGCGCCGCACTGGGCGCGGCCTTCGGCGGCAGCCTCGCCGTGACCACCACATCCGGTCCGGGTGTGGCCCTGAAGTCGGAGACCATCGGTCTGGCGGTGTCGCTGGAGCTGCCGCTGCTGGTCATCGACATCCAGCGCGGCGGACCTTCCACGGGCCTGCCGACCAAGACCGAGCAGGCCGACCTGCTCCAGGCGATGTTCGGCCGCAACGGCGAGGCGCCGGTCCCTGTGATCGCGCCGAAGACGCCGGCGGACTGTTTCGACGCGGCGGTGGAGGCGGCACGGATCGCACTGACGTACCGCACGCCGGTGATGCTGCTGTCCGACGGCTATCTGGCCAACGGCTCGGAGCCCTGGCGGATCCCGGACGTCGACGAACTGCCCGACCTGACCGTGCAGTTCGCCCAGGGACCGAACCACACCCTGGAGGACGGCAGCGAGGTCTTCTGGCCGTACAAGCGTGACCCGCAGACCCTGGCCCGCCCGTGGGCGATCCCGGGC
Organism: Streptomyces sp. NBC_00019; assembly: GCF_045041015.1. NCBI lineage: Bacteria > Bacillati > Actinomycetota > Actinomycetes > Kitasatosporales > Streptomycetaceae > Streptomyces > Streptomyces sp. NBC_00019. The sequence continues at coordinate 6,218,366 of NZ_CP108302.1, read as the reverse complement.
ACGCCGGGCCTGGAGCACCGCATCGGCGGGATCGAGAAGCAGGACGGCACCGGCAACATCTCCTACGACCCCGCCAACCACGACTTCATGGTCCGCACCCGCCAAGCCAAGATCGACGGCATCGACGTACCGGACCTGGAGGTCGACGACCCGCACGAGGCCCGCACGCTGGTGCTGGGCTGGGGATCGACCTACGGACCGATCACAGCGGCGGTACGGCGACTGCGAGCGGCCGGGGAGTCCATCGCGCAGGCGCATCTGCGCCACCTCAACCCGTTCCCGCGGAATCTCGGCACGGTCGTGAAGCGTTACGACAAGGTGGTGATCCCCGAGATGAACCTCGGGCAGCTCGCCACGCTGATCCGGGCGAAGTACCTGGTCGACGCCCACTCGTACAACCAGGTGAACGGCATGCCGTTCAAGGCCGAGCAGCTCGCCACGGCTCTCAAGGAGGCCATCGATGGCTGAGACGTCCACGGAAGGCGCGGGCACGATCGAGGCACTCTCGCTCGTCCCCAAGGCCGAGGGCCGGCAGTCCATGAAGGACTTCAAGTCCGATCAGGAAGTGCGCTGGTGCCCCGGCTGCGGTGACTACGCGATCCTGGCCGCCGTCCAGGGCTTCATGCCGGAACTGGGCCTGGCCAAGGAGAACATCGTCTTCGTCTCGGGCATCGGCTGCTCCTCCCGCTTCCCGTACTACATGGACACCTACGGCATGCACTCGATCCACGGCCGTGCGCCCGCGATCGCGACGGGGCTGGCGACCTCGCGGCGTGATCTGTCGGTGTGGGTGGTCACCGGTGACGGCGACGCCCTGTCCATCGGCGGCAACCACCTCATCCACGCGCTGCGCCGCAATGTGAACCTGAAGATCCTGCTGTTCAACAACCGGATCTACGGCCTGACCAAGGGCCAGTACAGCCCGACGTCGGAGGTCGGCAAGATCACGAAGTCGACGCCGATGGGGTCGCTGGACGCGCCGTTCAACCCGGTGTCGCTGGCGATCGGCGCGGAGGCGTCGTTCGTGGCGCGGACGGTGGACTCCGACCGCAAGCACCTGACCGAGGTCCTCCGCCAGGCGGCGGCCCATCCGGGCACGGCACTCGTCGAGATCTACCAGAACTGCAACATCTTCAACGACGGCGCTTTCGAGGTCCTCAAGGACAGGCAGCAGGCCGAGGAGGCGGTGATCCGGTTGGAGCACGGACAGCCGATCCGCTTCGGTGCGGACGGCTCGCGCGGCGTGGTCCGGGACGTGGCGACGGGTGACCTGAAGGTCGTCACGGTCACGCCGGAGAACGAATCCCAGGTCCTGGTCCACGACGCCCACTCCACGTCCCCGACCACCGCCTTCGCCCTCTCCCGCCTCGCCGACCCGGACACCCTCCATCACACCCCGATCGGTGTCCTCCGCTCCGTCGAACGCCCCGTCTACGACACGCAGATGGCCGACCAGCTGGATGCGGCGATCGAGCAGAACGGCAAGGGAGATCTGGCGGCGCTCCTCGCCGGCGGCGACACCTGGACGGTCGTCGGCTGACGGTCGGCGAACATGCGGAGGGCCCGGATGCGGTACGGCATCCGGGCCCTCGGCGTCAGGCGTCGGGAATGTCTCTCTTGGCGCGGAGGAGGGTGTCTCGCGTGATGACGACGATGCGTTCGTAGTCGGCGCGGGCGGCGTCCGCCGGCAGTTGCGCATCCAGTTCTTCGGTGCGATCCGTACCGATGACCGCGAAGTTGCCGTCACTCAGCTCGAAGAGATCCGGGCACGTCTCGCCCGACATAGATCCTCGTTGGCGGGGCGAGTCGCCGAGGCGGCGAGTGATGTGAACGGACCGGAACGCTTTGTTTGGCACTGACCTCTTCCTTACCAGGCCCAGCTCTGGGCCCCTCAGCCCCAAACGAAATGACGCTACCTCAAACACGGCTGATTCGTACGGTCACCCGGACGGGTCGGTATCCGGTGTTCCGACGACCCACCACTCCTCCGCGCCCTCGGCGAGTTCGTCCAGCATGAAGTCCACAGCTCGCCCCACCCGAGCCTCCAACGAATCCCGTGGCAGGCTCTTGCGATGATCGCCGGTCATCTCCCAGTACTGCTGGAAAACGCCGTTGACGCACCACACCCGCAGGTGACCGATCAGTTCGTTCCAGTCAATGGCACCGAGTTGATGGTTGAGCATGATGGCGCTGTATTGGGCGTTGACGAAGAGCACCTGCCGGCGTCTGGCCTCCGACAGGCCCTGCAGCGTACTCATCGCCTCCGCCAGCGCGGGGTCGGCGAGGGCACGCCCGGTCTGCTCCGCCATGATGCGATGCAGCTGGATCCGGTTGGCGTTGCGGATCTCCTCGGTCAGGGACGTGAGCTGCCGAAGCAGACTCTTCAGGAGTTCGTCCTGAGGCCCGTCCCCTACTGCAGAACCGATCCTGCGCTCATCCGGATTCTCTGTGGCCAAGGCGAACCCCCGAGTCAGGCGTCCGGGCACCGGTCGATGTCTCGTGGGCGGCACGAGGACCGACGCGCGGGTGGGCACAACGCCCGCCCCCAGCATGCCGGGCGGCTCAAGTCGGCGTGGGAGGCGGAAAGGGGGCGCATGGAAGGACGTACCGCTCGTGTCGACCAACGCCCTGTCATGTATGTGCCCGGCGAGCGCCGTCGGCATACGTTCGGCAGGCCCCGAGCGATTGCGTCATTCCTGCTCAGAGGCCCGTTTCCGCGCGTCGTACCCCTCCCGCGCCTCCTGCACCGCCCCCATCCGCGTCTCCGTCCACAGCGCGAGCCCCCGTACCTGCTCCGCGGCCTCGCGGCCCAGGTCGGTGAGGGAGTAGTCGACGCGCGGGGGGATGACCGGCTTGGCGTCGCGGTGGACGAAGCCGTCACGCTCCAGTGTCTGGAGGGTCTGGGTGAGCATCTTCTCGCTGACGCCGCGGCCGAAGCCGCCGATCTCGCGGCGGAGCTCGCTGAAGCGGTACGAGCGGTCCTGGAGGGCGATCAGGACCAGGACGCCCCAGCGGCTGGTGACGTGCTCCAGGACCAGGCGGTGCGGGCACATCGCCTCGGCACTCGCCTCCACGCTACTTACTGCCATGCCAGTACCTTACTTCAAAGTGGGTACTTTCCAAGAGTTAGCGCACCTCCTAGGGTTAGCGTCACCGCACCCCACAAGGAGATCGCACATCATGAGCATCGTCGTCACCGGAGCCACCGGACACCTGGGCCGCCACGTCATCGAGCAGCTGCTGGAGAAGGTGCCGGCCGACCAGGTCACCGCCGTCGTCCGCAGCGCCGAGAAGGGCGCCGACTTCGCGGCGAAGGGTGTGAAGCTCGCGATCGCGGACTACAACGCTCCCGAGACCTTCGGCAGTCTCTTCGCCTCCGGCGACAAGGTTCTGCTGATCTCCGGCAACGAGTTCGACAAGGGCCGGGTCAACCAGCACAAGGTCGTCATCGACGCCGCCAAGGCCGCCGGCGTGGCCCTGCTCGCGTACACCAGCGCCCCCGGCTCCCTCACCGCCGCGCTCGCCGACGACCACCGCGGCACCGAGGAGGCGCTCCTCGCCTCCGGCCTGCCCTACGCGCTGCTGCGCAACGGCTGGTACCACGAGAACTACACCGAGAACCTCGCCCCCGTCCTCCAGTACAGCGCCGTCACCCAGGCCGCCGGCGAGGGCCGGGTCTCCTCCGCCTCGCGCGCCGACTACGCGGCCGCCGCGGTCGCCGTGCTGACCGGCGAGGGCCACGAGAACCAGACGTACGAGCTGGGCGGCGACGAGGCGTGGAGCTTCGCCGAGTACGCGGCCGAGCTCAGCAGCCAGACCGGCAAGGAGATCGCCTACAACTCCGTCTCGACGGAGGAGTACACCGGCATCCTGGCCGGCGCCGGGCTGCCCGCGCCGCTCGCCGCGATCCTCGCGGGCGTGGACGCCTCCATAGCCAAGGGCGAGCTCGTCGTCTCCTCGGGTGACCTCTCCCGGCTGGCCGGCCGTCCGACCAACCCGCTGTCCGAGGCGATCGCGGTCGCGCTCAAGGGCTGATCGCTCCCCCCAAGGGCCCTTGAGCCTCCGACCCCCGCCTGTCATGACCGTATAGCGATACGGGCATGACAGGCGGGGGCGCTCGGCGTTACCTTCGTGCAGGCGAGGTCGACGTGAGAGGGAGGGCCCGTGAGCGGGAAGCCGAAGGGTGAGCGGCACATAGGACTGCTGAACGGCTTCGCCGCGTACGGGATGTGGGGGCTGTTCCCGCTCTACTTCCCCCTGCTGAAGCCCGCCGGATCGGCCGAGGTGCTCGCCCACCGGATGGCCTGGTCCTTCCTCGTCGTCACCCTGGCGCTGGTCGTCGTACGACGCTGGAAGTGGGCCGGCGAGCTGCTGCGGCAGCCGCGCAAGCTCGCGCTCATCTCGGTCGCCGCGGCCACCATCGCCGTCAACTGGGGCGTCTACATCTGGGCCGTGAACAACGAGCGGGTCGTCGAGGCCTCCCTCGGCTACTTCATCAACCCCCTGGTCACCATCGCGATGGGCGTGCTGCTCCTGAAGGAGCGGCTGCGGCCCGTGCAGTGGGCGGCGGTCGCCGTCGGGGCCGGCGCCGTGGTCGTGCTCACCGTCGGGTACGGGCGTCCGCCGTGGATCTCACTCGTTCTCGCCTTCTCCTTCGCCACGTACGGCCTGGTGAAGAAGAAGGTCAACCTCGGCGGACTCGAATCGCTGGCCGCCGAGACCGCGATCCAGTTCCTGCCCGCGCTCGGCTATCTGCTGTGGCTGACCGCGCACGGCGACGCCACCATCGCCACCGAGGGCCCCGGGCACGCCGCCCTGCTCGTCGGGACCGGCCTGGTCACCGCGCTCCCCCTGGTCTGCTTCGGCGCGGCGGCCATCCGCGTGCCCCTCTCCACCCTCGGGCTGCTCCAGTACCTCGCGCCGGTCTTCCAGTTCCTGCTCGGCATCACCTACTTCCACGAGGCCATGCCGCCGGAGCGCTGGGCGGGCTTCTCGCTGGTCTGGCTGGCGCTGTCGCTGCTCACCTGGGACGCGCTGCGCACGGCCCGCAGGCTCAGGGCGGAGACCAGCAGGCCCAGCACCACCATCGCGACGGGCACCACGAGCGCCGTACGGAACGCGGAGAGCGTCTCCTCGGGCCCCGACCCGGTGGAAGCCAAGCCGTAGACGGCCGTCACCGCCGAGATCCCGACCGCCGAGCCGAACTGGGTGGACGTGGTCAGCAGCCCGCCGGCCAGCCCCTGCTCGGCATCGCCCACCCCTTCGGTCGCCGCGATCGTCAGCGGCCCGTACGCCAGCGCGAAGGCGGTGCCCGCGACGAACAGCGTCGGCAGCATCGCCAGATACGGCCAGTCCATGCCGACCGGCAGGAACAGCCCGTACGCCACCACCGCCAGCACGAAGCCGACGACGATCACGCGCGCGTGCCCGAAACGCGCGACCAGCCGCGGGGTGAGGGTGGGCGCCAGCACGGCGTCGCATCCCATGATCACCAGGGCGATCGCGGTCTGGAGCGCCGACCAGCCGCGCAGTTCCTGCAGGTACAGCGTCACGACGAACTGGAAGCCGAAGAAGGCCCCTACGAAGAGCAGCATGCCGACGTTGGCGCGGGCCACCGGCCCCTCGCGCAGGATGCCGAGCCGGACGAGGGGGTTCGCGCAGCGGCGTTCGACGGCCACGAAGAGCACCGCGAGCAGGAGCGCCGCGAGGGCCGATGCCGCCGTCAACGGCCAGCCGTGCAGGCCGTGCTCCAGTCGTACGACGGTGTAGGCGGCCAGCAGCATGGCGCCGGCGACGGTGATCGTGCCGGGCAGGTCGAAGCTCCCGCGCCCGGGCCGCGGGGCCTCCTGGTGCGGAATCACCCGTACCGCCGCCACCAGCAGCGCGCCCGCCATCAGTACCGGGGCGAAGAACACCCAGCGCCAGTCGAGCGAGGTGAGCAGACCGCCGATCACCAGGCCCAGCGAGAAGCCGCCGGCGCCGGTACCGGCGTAGACGAGGAGGGCCTTGTCGCGCTGCGGGCCCGCCGGGTACGAGGTCGTGATCAGGGACAGTGCGGCCGGCGTCATGAACGCGGAGGCCACCCCGGTGACGAAACGGGCGACGATCAGCATCCAGCCCTCGGTCGCGAACCCGCCGAGGCCGGAGAAGGCGAGGAAGACCGCCAGCCAGAGCAGGAACATCCGGCGGCGGCCGAGCAGGTCGGCGGCGCGGCCGCCGAGCAGGGTGAAGCCGGCGTAGCCGAGGACATAGGCGCTCATCACCCACGCCGCGCTGTCCGTCGCGAGCCCGAGGTCGGATCTGATCGACGGGATCGCGATCGCCATCATCGCGATGTCGGCGCCCTCCAGGAAGACCGTTCCGCAGAGAACGAGTAACAGCGCCCACGCACGCGTGCCCATGGCAGTGCTCCGTAACTAGGAAGACGGTTACCCGAATGAGGGTCGGTTCCCTCTTGTAACCACCCCCAGCCTCCGGCAGCATCGACAGACATGGAAGAAGGCACTTCGAAGTCACCTGGTTACTGCGAGAGCACCGTGGACTACGGCGACGCCGACCCCTTCCAATGGGACACCCGGGAGGACTGCCAGGTAAGGCAGATCCTCGATCGGGTCGCCGACAAGTGGTCGCTTCTTGTCATCGCCCTGCTGGAGAACCGGCGGCTCCGCTTCACCCAACTGCGCCGGGAGATCGACGGCGTCAGCCAGCGCATGCTGACCGTGACACTGCGGCAGCTGGAGCGGGACGGGCTGGTGAAACGGACCGTGCATCCGGTGGTGCCGCCGCGGGTGGAGTACGAACTGACGCCGCTGGGCGGGACGTTGCACGCCACGATCCAGTCGTTGGTCACGTGGACGGAGGTGCATCAGGGGGAGATCGCGGCGGCTCGCGAGGCGTATGACCAGCGCGATGCGGAGGCGGTCTAGCGGGCCGTGATGCCGGGGTTTGTCAGTGGGCGGCGCTATAAGTGAATGCATGACTCCTGTGCACTGGAAGCTCGTCATCGATGCCGGAAACCCCCAAGCGCAGGCCGACTTCTGGGCCGCCGCGCTGCAGTACGAGGTCGAGGACAACGACGCCTTGATCCAGCGTCTGCTGGAGCTCGGCGCCCTCCCCCGCGAGGCCACCGTCGAGTTCCACGCCCGACTCGCCTTCCGCGACCTGGTCGCCGTACGGCATCCCGACGATCCGTACGACAAGGACAGCGGCACCGGCCTCGGCCGGCGGCTGCTGTTCCAGCGGGTCCCGGAGGAGAAGACGGCCAAGAACCGGCTCCATCTCGACCTGCACCCGGGCGAGGGGAAGCGGGCGTCCGAGGTGGAGCGGCTCACGGGGCTCGGCGCGAGCGTGCTGCGGGAGGTGAAGGAGGCCGGGGGCGAGTGGGTGGTGATGGCGGATCCGGAGGGGAACGAGTTCTGTGTGCAGTGAGCTCCGAGTGGGGGCGTCGGATCCCTGCACGGCCGATCACGTCGACGGGTTCCGGAATCCGAACTTCGTGTCCTGATACCGCTCTTGACGGAGAGTTAGTCACAGCTTCACCATCCAGGCACCCCATTCGCTGTGGAATCCCTGTGATTCCCGAGGAATTCGGAGCCCCCCACCATGAAGCTCTCCGTTTCCGGGCGTGCGTCGACGGCTGGTCTCGTCACGGTCGTCATGCTGTTGACCGGCGGATCCATAGCCGGCGCGGCGCCCGCGTCCGAGGTGACCGCTGCCGCCGCGCCCGACATCCCCGTGGCCAACGTCAAGGCCCACCTCACCCAACTCCAGTCCATCGCCACCGCCAACGGCGGCAACCGGGCGCACGGCCGCGCCGGTTACAAGGCCTCGCTCGACTATGTGAAGGCCAAACTGGACGCCGCCGGATACACCACGACCATCCAGCAGTTCACGTCCTCCAGCCGCGTCGGCTACAACCTGATCGCCGACTGGCCGGGCGGCGACACCAACCAGGTCGTCATGGCCGGCTCGCACCTGGACAGCGTCACGTCCGGGGCGGGCATCAACGACAACGGGTCCGGTTCGGCGGCGGTCCTGGAGACCGCGCTGGCCGTGTCGAGAGCCGGGTACCAGCCCACCAAGCATCTGCGGTTCGCCTGGTGGGGCGCGGAGGAGCTGGGGCTGGTGGGCTCCCGCTACTACGTCAACAACCTGTCCTCGACGAACCGGGCGAAGATCAGCGGGTATCTGAACTTCGACATGATCGGCTCGCCCAACCCCGGCTACTTCGTCTACGACGACGACCCGGCGATCGAGAAGACCTTCAAGGACTACTTCACCGGCCTCGGCGTCCCCACCGAGATCGAGACCGAGGGCGACGGCCGCTCGGACCATGCGCCGTTCAAGAGCGCGGGGGTGCCGGTGGGCGGGCTGTTCACGGGCGCGAGCCGTACGAAGACGGCGGCGCAGGTGGCCAAGTGGGGCGGGACGTCCGGGCAGGCGTTCGACCGGTGCTACCACTCGTCCTGCGACACGACGTCGAACATCAGCGACACGGCCCTGGACCGGAACAGTGACGCGGCGGCGTACGCCGTGTGGGAGCTGTCCTCCTAGGGGTTGAGCTTGCGGGCGCGCTCGGCGAGACGGCCCATCCGGGTCCGGGCCGACTCGAGTTGCTCGATGTCCTCGGCGGCCGCGCCGCCCTCCATGGTCAGCTCGGTCCACAGGCCGATCAGGTCGACTCCCATGCGCAGGCCCTGCTCGGGGTCGCGTACGGCACGCCAGGCGGTCGCCGCGCTCTGGATGTTGCCGTACGCGGCCTCCGTGTCCCTCCCGTGGTGGCGGGTGCGGGCCAGGTCCAGGGAGAGTCCGAAGGCACGGGTCGGGTCGCCGGCCAAGTAGGCGATGTACGCGGTGAGTTCGAGCAGCCGCAGCACCTCGGGGTGCTCCGGGCCGAGCGCGTGGGAGGCCTCGCCGACCGTCTGCTCGGCGAGCTGCGCGGCCTCCGTCACCCGGCCCGCCTTCACGGCCTCGTTGATCCGCGCCATCGGCCCTGCGAGGAACACGGTCCCGCCACCGTCGTACGCCGTCGCCGGATCGTCCCCGAGCACGGCCTCGGCCACGGCATCGAAGCCGCGGGGCGGGGTGGGCTTGGGGTCGGGTTCGTCGATCGTGGCGGCGGTGAAGCCGAGGATGGGCTTGCGGGCGGGGGTGGGGGTAGGGGTGGGCGCGGGGCCGGAGGCGGGTGCGAGGCCGGACGCGGGCGCGAGGCCGGAGGTGGGTGCGGGACCGGGCGCCGGTGCGGGACCGGAAGTAGGTGCGAGGCCGGAGGTGGGTGCTGCCCCGGGCGTCGGGGCGGGACCGGAGGTCGACGCGGGTCCGGCGCTGGGCTCAGGGCGGGTGGTCGGTGTGGGGTGTGGGGCGGTTTCCGGCCTGGCGTCAGTCGGCGGTGCGTCTGCCGGGGGTACGTCCGTCACCGGCGCGTCCATCACGGGCGGCGGCCCGAACTGGCCCGTCGGGGGTGCGACCGTACCGGGCGCCGCGTCCGCCACCCACTCGGGCACGGCCCGCAGCCGGAACGTCGGCACGGCGTCCCGGGGCTCCTGACCCTCCGGGTCCTGCAGGGCTCGGAGGGGGAAGGTCGGGGGCTCGGGGGTCTGGCGGAAGAGATGGGTGGGCTTGTCCCGAGGAGGCTGGTCGGCGGGCTCGGCAGAGCCGACCGGACCGGCGGTGGGCGGCGCGGCGGACGGGGTGGAGGCTCCACCCGACTCGGCGGCTCCCGGCACGAAGTCGGCGGGCGTGGACGGCAGCGCAGGCTGAGCGGACTCGGCAGCCCCCGGTGCAAAGGCGCGAGGCGGCATGGTCGGCGGAGTCGGTCGCGACACCTCACCCGCCTCCACCGAATACGGCGCCTGACCCTGCCCCCGCGAGTAAGGCGCCCCGCCCGGCTCTCCCCGCCGAAGAGCGTCCCGCGGCTCCCCGGAGTGCTCCCGCGAGGGCGACACCTGACCCGATTCCCCCGCGTACGACACCTGACCAGGCTCCCCCGCATACGACACCCGGCCCGAGCCCTCCGGCCCGAACGCCTCCCCCGGCTCCCCAGTGCCCGGCACCGCGTACGACGCCTGACCCTGGTTCCCCGGCTCCCGCACCGACAGCGGCCCTCCGCCCGGCACCCCCGGCGGAGTCATCGGTGCCAGCTCCGCCGTGAACTGGCTCGAGCCGTCCGCGTCGATGCGCAGGGCGAGCACGTAGCCGATGCGGTTGTCGTGGACCGTGGCGTGGACGGGGTGGCCGGTGGCGAGGGCGATGCGGTGGAGGTGGTTGAGGACGGTCTGGTGGATCTCCTCGCCGGGGATCGGCGTCACCGGTACGCCGCCCACCGACGCGCCGGCGAGGAGATCCACCAGGACGTCGATCGGTGCCGCCGCGAGCACGGCCGGCTGTGCGGTGCCCTGCTGGTCCCGCTTCTCACGGCTGAGTCGCGACATCGTTCCCTCACTCGGATCCGTCGGGGAGTGGGTGGACGGCGTGTCCGAACTCCATGGTGCCTCCATCGGCCGCCACCCTCCCGCTCCCCCGGCATCAAGAGCCGGTCGTACACGTACTGTTGAGTAGTCTCTCCGCTCGCTCACGGTTCTCACGTCACCGTGGCGTCACAGGCTCGTCCCAGCCCGGCGGAGGGACGGCCCCGGAAAGGAGACCGTACGTGCAGCAGGCACAGGGACCGGAGATCTGGATCCGTGGTCCGGTGACCGTACCGGAGGGACCTGCGGGGCCCGCGGCCGCCCATGCCACCGCCCGGCGTTTCTCCTTCGTCGGCACCCATGGCGGCGCCGGTGTCTCCACGCTCGCCGCCGTCTACGGCGGCCACGACTGCGGACGCGACTGGCCCGGCCCCGACGCTCCCCCGTCCGTGCTGCTCGTCGCCCGCACCCATGCGAGCGGACTGGCCGCCGTCCTGCACGCCCTGGACGCCTTCCGGCGCGGAGCGGCCCCGCACGGCCTCGACCTCGACGCCGTGGTGCTCGTCGCGGACGCCCCCGGTCGGCTGCCGAAGCCGCTGGCCCAGCACGTCAAGGTGATCGAGTCGCTGATCGACGTCTACCGCGTGCCGTGGGTGCCCGACTGGCGCCTCGGCGATCTCGGCGGCCATCCCCCGCGCGAGACCGCGCCCCTGGCCCGCCTCACCGGCCGGTCGCGCTGACTGCCCTCAGACACGACACCCCCTCGACAGATACTTGCATGCGCATATAATCGGCGTACGACGTCCATCACCTGGGGGATTCCATGACGCGCCGTTTCCTGTTCGTGCTCGGCAGCAGCCGCGACGACGGCAACACCGAGCTGCTGGCACGCACGGCGGCCGAGCAGCTGGCCGACGACGTCGAGCAACAGTGGATCGACCTCAACGACCACCCTCTGCCCGACTTCGAGGACCTGCGCCACGACAGCGACCATGCGCGACCGACCGAGGGGAACGTCGGGCTGCTGTTCGACGCCACCCTCGCGGCGACGGACATCGTGATCGCGTCCCCGCTGTACTGGTACTCGCTCTCCGGACAGGCCAAGCGCTACCTCGACTACTGGTCGGGCTGGCTGCGCACCCCCGGCGCCGACTTCAAGGGCACGCTCGCGGGCCGCACCCTGTGGGGTGTCACCGCGCTCGCGCACGAGGAGTTCGAGGTCGCCGACCCGCTGATCGGGACCCTGAACCACTCGGCCGCGTACATGCAGATGCGGTTCGGCGGAGTACTGCTCGGCAACGGCAGCAAGCCGGGCGACGTACGCAACGACACGGAGGCGCTGGCCCGCGCGAAGACGTTCTTCGCCCAGGAGGCACCGCTCGCGCGTTTCCCGTACGACACCCCGTGACCGGCGCTCAGGCCGTGATGTCCTTCGCCGTGAACCTCGCCCATGCCGCCGAGCCGAACACCGCCGCGTACAGGGCCTGGAGGCCGAGGTTCTTCACCAGGTCGTCCCAGTAGACGGGTTCGCGCATGAGGTCGGCGAAGGACAGCCAGTAGTGGGAGAAGAAGTACGGCTGGAGCGCGTGCAGTTGGGGGATCTGGTCGAGGATCTGGACCGTGATGAGCAGGCCCACGGTCGTCGCCATCGCGGCGATGCCGCTGCCGGTCAGCGTCGACACGAACAGGCCGAGGGCCGCCACGCCGGTCAGTGACGCGGCGACGACCAGGGCGATCAGGAAGGCCCGGCCGAGGCCTTCGCCGAAGCTGATCTGAGTGCCGGAGATGGTGGTCAGATCCCCCAGTGGGAAGAGCAGGGCGCCGACCGTGAGCGCCGAGGTCGCGACCACCAGGGTGGCCACGAGGCAGAAGGTCATCACCGTCGCGTACTTGGTGAGGAGGAGGCGGGTGCGGCCGGCCGGGGCGACCAGGAGGTAACGCAGGGTGCCGGCGTTCGACTCACCGGCTATCGCGTCGCCCGCGATGACGCCGATGGCCATGGGGAGGAAGAAGGGGAGGGTGGCGGCGAGTGCGGCGAAGACCAGGAACAGGCCGTTGTTGGTGATCTGCGAGACGAAGGCGGGGCCGCCGCCACCGCCTCCTCGGGGGCCGCCGCCGTCACCCGTCTCGATCTTCACGGCGATGCCGACGAGGATCGGTACGGCCGCGAGGACACCGAGGAGGGCGAGGGTGCGCCAGCGGCGGAAGGTGGTGATCAGCTCACTGCGGAACAACCCGAAGGTCCACAACGGACTCGGCTTGACCAGGACCTCAGCCCGCGACATCGAAGCCCTCTCCCGTCAGCGCCACGAAGGCGTCCTCCAGCGAGGCCCGTTCCACTCCGAAGGCCCGTACGCGCACGCCCGCTCCCACCAACGCGGCGTTGATGTCGGCCAGTTCGCCGTCCGGGGGATCTGCGGTCACCCGGTCCTCGGCCACCACCACATCCGCGACGCCCTGTTCCTTCAGCACCCGCGCCGCGTCCCCCGTGTCCGGAGTCGTCACCACCAGCCTTCCCCGCGCCCCCGCCGCCAGGTCGGCCACCGGGCCCTGTGTGATCAGGCGGCCCTGGGCCATCACGGCCGCGTGGGTGCAGACCTGCTCGATCTCGTCCAGCAGATGCGAGGACAGAAAGACGGTCGTGCCGTCGGAGGCCAACTCCCGGACCAGGGAGCGGATCTCACGCATCCCCTGCGGGTCGAGGCCGTTGGTCGGCTCGTCGAGGACGAGGAGCTTGCGGGGTTGGAGGAGGGCCGCCGCGAGGCCCAGGCGCTGTTTCATGCCCAGCGAGTACGCCTTGGCCTTCTTGCCGGCCGCGGCCGCCAGACCCACCCGGTCCAGTGCCGTCGCGACGCGTGCGCGCCGGGTGCGGGGGTCGGCGGTCGGGTCGGCGGCGTCGTAGCGGATGAGGTTGTCGCGGCCGGAGAGGAAGCCGTAGAGGGCCGGGCCCTCGATGAGCGCGCCCACGTGCGGCAGTACGGCGCGCGAGGAGCGCGGCATGGGGCGGTCCAGCACCCGTGCCGAGCCGGAGGTCGGTTCGATGAGGCCCATCAGCATGCGGATGGTGGTGGTCTTGCCCGAGCCGTTCGGGCCGAGGAAGCCGAAGACGCTGCCTGCCGGGACGGTCAGGTCGAGACCGTCGACGGCGAGCTGCCCGCCGCGGTAGCGCTTGGTGAGCGCGCGGGTGTGGATGACGGTGTCACCCACGTCCGCGCTGTCGCCGTCGCCCTCCGGTTGCGGCTCCGTGGCGGGCGGCTGGTCCATCGGCTCCCTCGATCCGTCGTGCGCGTGTGGTGGTTACTTGGCCTCGTTGGCCGCCTTCACCAGCGCGTCCTTGGTCACCGCACCGACGTAGACCTTGCCGTCGTCGGTGATCAGGGCGTTGATCAGCCGGGTCTTGAACACCGTGCCCTCGCCGAACTTGCCGCTCGCCTTGTCGCCGAGCGAGTCGAGGAAGCCGCCGAAGGCGCCGCCGGCCTCGGAGCCGGACGGGATGCCCTGGCCGCCGGTGTCGAAGGTGGCGATGGAGGTCCAGCCCTCGCCGATGACGTTGAGCCCGTCGGGGCCGCCCTTGGCGAAGCCCTCGTCGTCGGCGGAGCCGCCGAAGTGGCCGGAGCCGCCGGAGTGGCGCTCGGGTGCCTCGGCGGCGTCCTCCTCGGTGACCTTCGCGCCCTTGGGAGGCGTGAAGTCGAAGGTGGACGCGGCCGGCTTGGCGTAGCTGATCTGGGTGAAGCCGGCGTCGACGACCGCCGCGCCGCCGCTCGCCGGGGTCAGCGTGAACTTCAGCGGCAGCCCGGTCTTCGCGTCCACGGCCACGGTGACCTGGCCGACGGTGGACCCGGAGTCCTTGGGCTTGATGACGAGCCGGTAGGCGTCGCGGCCCGCGACGTGCGCGGTGCCCTCGACGGTCACGGAGGTCGTGTCGTCGACCGCCTTGAGGGCGTCCTCGGTGAGGTCCTTGGGCGTGGCCGGGACCTCTTCCCGCTTGCTCTTGCCGTCGCTGTCGTCGGCGGTGGCGTGGAAGACCTCGTTGGACCCGCTGTCGTAGCCCCACACGTCCTTGCCGTTGTGGATGAGGCTGTACTCGGCGGCGTTCTCCAGGAGCGAGAGCTTCTGCTTGTCCTCGCCGTCGGCCGCGACCCGCAGGGTGTGGGTGCCGGTGGCGAGTGCGGTGAGCTTGGACGTCGGATCGGCGGACGAACCGTCGCCCGAGCCCGATCCCGAACCGCCGCCGCCGCCGGTCAGGCTGTTCTCCAGCCCGCCGAAGTCCGGCAGCCCCAGATCCGTGGTGATCTTCACGGTGCCGGACAGCTGCTCCACGTCCGACGCGGCGATCTTCTCGATGAGTTGCTGTGCGCTGATCTTCGGCAGGTCGGGGTCGCCGGAATCGGCGAGCGCCGGGACCAGCCCGATGGTCGCCGCGGCCACTCCCACGACCGCGACCGGGACGACGTACCGCGCGGCCCTGCGCCGTCCGGCGCGCAGGTCGTCGGTCTCGTCCGCCGTCGTGCTGTCGTCGGATCCGTACGGTGCCATGTGTGCCCTACCTCCGTGATCGGCGGCGGCTTCCAACTGCTCCACTCGTCCACCCCGTAGCCGCCATTCTCACCCGAATCGGTGAGGAGTGGTGTTTTCCCGTGGTCCCCATCTGACCAAATCCGTCAGGGCGATACGTCAACCCTCGGGCTCAACTCCACGTACACCTGCGGTATGACACACGGAGGCGGCGCCTCCCCCGACCCGTAGGGGTCGCGAGGAAAGACGCCGCTCGTGTACGTCGGTGGATCAGCCGCGCAGGAACACGTAGTCCGCCTGGTACGGCACCCCGACGATCGCACCGGGTGTGCAGGAGCCGGTCGGGGCGACGCCGCCGACGGTGTTCAGGCGCAGGATCTCGGTGGTGTCGGCGAGCAGGCCGTGGTGCTTGCCCGACTGGGTGGCCTTCAGATCGAGCTCGGGGATGTTCCCGGCGCCGTTCGGCGTGCGGGAGATGACCGAGCCGGTGACCGCGCTGCCGTCCCGCGCGATCCATTGCGGGGTACCGGAGTTGGGCTCGACGAAGGAGTGCGCGATGTGGCCGGCGAGCACGGCGCTGACGTCCCGCTGGGCGAAGGCGTACCCGCCGCCCTCGGCCGGCTTGCACTCGTAGATCTGCTGGCCCTTGACGACGGACGCCTGGAAGTTGTGCAGCGCGTCCCGGAAGCCGAAGCCCGCGACGGTGACCTGGTGGAGCTGGCCGCGGACGGCTCCGCCGGGGAACTCGGCGGTGTGCAGGTTGGCATAGAAGGAACCGGGGTCGGTCTTCAGGGCGTCGAGCAGCGCGCCGTCCTTCACCTTCACGGTGCCGGTGACGCTGTGTCCCTTGGCCTTGTCGAGCAGCTTGGTGAAGTCGACCCTGACGCCGCCGTTGGTGCCCTTGGCGCCCTGGTGGATGTGGAGCAGGGTGGGCTTTCCGGTGCCGCGCCAGGTCACGGCTACGGACACCTTGTCGCCCTTGACCTTGATGAACTCCAGTGCGGCGCCGTCCTTGTCGTTCACGGCGGGGCCGCCCTGGACGGGCACCTCGTTGGCACCCCGGAGGCTCGCGGCGAGGATCGTGCCGCCGCTGTCGCCGAGGGCGCCGCTTCGACTGACGATGCTCTCGGCGCCCGAGTGGCCCGCGTGGTCGGCGCGGTCACCTCCGGCGGCGAAGGCGGGAATCACCGAGGCGGCGACACCACCGGCGGCGGCCACTGCGACGGCGGTGACGACGAGGCTCTTACGGCGCTTGGAGAACGTCGCGTTCATGCCCATGATTCTTTTGTCTCCCCGTATTGCAGCTGACGCCCCCTGCGTCAGCTTCTGGGCATGAATACGAAGTCGATCTTAGATTGGACTCAGTCCAGATTGGTGACGTACGTCACATTGCGACCCGGGGTCTGTCAGCCCGCCCGGTGCACCACCGCGTCGCACATCTCCATGAGCGCGGCCTTCACATCGCCCTCCGGCAGCGGAGCGAGCGCGGCCCGGGCCTCCTCCGCGAACCGCACGGTGTCCCGCCGCGCCTGCTCCAGCGCGGGATGCGCCCGCAGCGCGACCAACGCCTCGGCGTGCCGCGCGTCGTCGGTCAGGTCGGAGTCCAGCAGCTCGCACAGCGCGATGTCGTCCGCGAGGCCCAGCCGCGCCGCCCGCTCCCGCAGTCGCAGCACCGGCATGGTCGGGATGCCCTCGCGCAGATCCGTCCCCGGCGTCTTCCCGGACTCGCGGGAGTCCGAGGCGATGTCCAGGACGTCGTCCGCGAGCTGGAAGGCGACGCCCAGCCGCTCGCCGTACTGCGTCAGCACGTCGACCACCGTCTCGTCGGCGCCCGACATCATCGCGCCGAACCGGCAGGACACCGCGACCAGCGAGCCGGTCTTGCCGCCGAGCACGTCCAGGTAGTGCTCGACCGGATCGCGGCCGTCCTGCGGCCCCGCGGTCTCCAGGATCTGGCCCGTGACCAACCGCTCGAACGCCTCGGCCTGCACCCGGACCGCCTCCGGACCGAGGTCGGCCAGGATGTGGGAGGCGCGGGCGAAGAGGAAGTCGCCGGTGAGGACCGCGACCGAGTTTCCCCACCGGGTGTTCGCGCTGTCGACCCCGCGCCGCACGGACGCCTCGTCCATCACGTCGTCGTGGTACAGCGTCGCCAGGTGGGTCAGCTCCACCACCACGGCCGACGGCACGACTCCGGGGGCGTAGGGGTCGCCGAACTGGGCAGTGAGCATCACGAGCAGCGGACGGAAGCGCTTCCCGCCCGCCCGTACGAGGTGCTGCGCGGCCTCCGTGATGAAGGGGACCTCGCTCTTGGTGGCTTCGAGCAAACCCTCCTCGACGGCCGCCAATCCGGCCTGGACATCGGCTTCCAGAGCCTGGTCCCGCACGCTCAGCCCGAACGGCCCGACGACGGTCACGAGGGGTCTCCTGTCTGCTGGTGTCTACTGGCGATTACACGGTTTGTCGATAGGTCGCTGCCATCACTCAAGTCAGCGTATCCGGTCACGTTTCGATCACCACTGCCGCCCACCCGTGCAGCACGGGCGGTATCGGATCACGACCGGTATGTTTTTGATCACCTGAAAAGAACGGATATCTTCCGACTTGCACGGAAGTAGTAGAGCGTGTCTCGAACAACCGTTGACGTAGATCCCGGCAGCCACCCCCCGCCCGAGGACGACACCGCCTTCTTCGGCCAGCCCGAAGGCCTGCTCACCCTCTCCGGTCTGGAGGTCTGGGAGCGCTTCTCGTTCCTGGGCATGCAGGCCATCCTCGTCCTCTACTTCGCCGACACCGTGGCCAACGAGGGCATGGGCATGTCGGCCGGAACCGCCGCGTCCGTCTCCGCGGCC
This sequence comes from Streptomyces sp. NBC_00019, assembly GCF_045041015.1. Lineage (NCBI taxonomy): Bacteria > Bacillati > Actinomycetota > Actinomycetes > Kitasatosporales > Streptomycetaceae > Streptomyces > Streptomyces sp. NBC_00019. The sequence continues at coordinate 6,200,593 of NZ_CP108302.1, read as the reverse complement.
TACGGCACCCTCGTGTACCTCGTCTCGGTCGCCGGCGGCTGGCTCGCCGACCGGATGCTCGGCTCGTACCGCGCGGTCCTGTGGGGCGGCATCCTGATCGCCTGCGGCCACTACTCCATGGCCGTACCGACCTCGACCATGACCTGGGTGGGCCTGGGACTCATCAGCGCGGGCACCGGCCTGCTCAAGCCCAAACATGTGTGACTGTGTGTGTGACAACGACGTGCACTACGTGACTCCGCCCACGCGGTAACCGTGCGGGCTTCCTGCGTCGCTGACTAAGCAGCGTCACAGAGGGCCAGACCGGCCCTGTGCAGGACGTTCGAAGCACCCACCACGTCGGCGTTCTCGGTGAAGCCGCAGGAGAGGCATTCGAACTTCGCTTGGGTGACGCGGTTCCCCCTCGCGACGTGCCCGCATCCTCCAGCGGAGAGTGGGCAAGTGCGGGAGGTGTTGCGAGCATCCACCGGGATCACCAGGCGACCGGCGCTTTCAGCCTTGTTCGCCAGGATTCCGAGGAACTGTCCCCAACCCGCGTCGAGGATACTGCGGTTGAGCCCGGCCTTGGCGGCAGCGCCGTTCGGGAGGAACGCGCCGTCGTTGTCGGGGTCAGGCTTGGGTGCAGGCGCCCTGGTCATGCCCGCTGTGTTCAGTCGCTCGTGTGCGATCGTGTCGTGGTCACGGATCAGCGCGCGGGCGGCCATGTGGTGGAAGTCGAGTCGCTGGCGCCGGATCTTGGCATGCAGCTTGGCGACCTTCCGAGCAGCGGCGCGGTGCTTTTTCGTGCGCTGCCGGGTCCGCCTTGGAAACGTCGCCAGGTGCCGCTGGGCTTCGGCCAACTCCTCGGCCGCAGCATCGAGGAACTTCGGGTTCGGCTCATGCCCGCCATCCGAGGTGGTGAAGAAGTGCACGGTGCCCATATCGATGCCGACGACCGCACCGGTCGGTGGCAGCAGTTCGGCGGGGACGTCTGCGCACGCCAGGATGACGTACCAGCGCTTGCCCTCGCGCTTGATGCTGATCGTCTTCACGCGTCCCTGCACGGGCCTGTGCTGGTGCACCCGGATGTGGCCGACGCCTTGGAGGCGTACGCGGGTCCGGGCATCGTGTGGGGTGGAGTCCCAGCGGCAGCCGTCCCCATCCTTCGGGAAGACCACTGTGTCGAAGTGTCCGCCGCCCTTAAACCTGGGGTACCCGGGCGTGAGACCCGCCTTTACCCGGCGAAAGAACGCTGAACGGCATCGGGCACGCCTTCCCGCCCGGGCACCGCATCCGGCTCGCCGTCTCCTCCGCGTACTGGCCGTGGATCTGGCCGCAGGCCGACTCCGCGGCGGGGTTCGCGCTGGAACCGGCGACGAGCCCGAGCAGTCCGAGCCGCTCGGCGTCAACTTCCCCGCCACGCTGGACGAACCGCGCCCCGAGCGACTGGTCGTACGCGATGTCGCCAAGGGTGAGTGGCGTCTGGAGGTCGACCCCCGGTACGGCGGCACGCGCGTGTACCCGGATGGTCTGGAGTTCACCGAGGATGCGCTGGAGACGTACACGATCGACGAAACGGACCCGCTGTCGGCGCGCACCCGCTCGGACTGGTCGATCCGGCTGCACCGGCCGGAGCTCGCGTGGGACACGACGGTCCGTACGCGCTCGGAGATCAGCTGTGACGGGGTGGGATTCTTTCTGGCCGCCAACGAGGTGGTCTGCGCGGAGGGCGGAGAGGTGGTTTTCCACCGGACGCGGGAGAAGAGGATTCCGAGAACAGCCGGTTGAGGTTAATTGCCCGATTTGCGGCCGCATTTCATCTCAGTGACTTGAGTCACTTCCACCTGTGGGCGAGCTGTGTGATCCCGTCCGCCGATCCACCTTGCCCGAACGCCAGTTGGCGATTGGCACCCGCAAAGGATCAAGCACCCCATACGCCTCAGACCGAGGTCAATGGGCCCGTTGTGTGAATCCGGTACTTGTTCCGGACATGTGCTCTCGCATACGTTCCCGGCCGGGCGGAACGCCGAATCCTGCCGCCGCCCGGAGACCGCTCACCTACGAGAACTCACGGCAGGAGCGGGGGAACCAGGTAAGTCGCCGGACATAACGGACCGGCTTGGGGTGAAGTCGTGTCGCCGTACGGCGGCCCGGCCGGGCATCTCCCGCCCGAACCCGACAGCTCACCTCGCAGGCGCCGGAGAGGAACTGTCATGCCTGCTGCCGCTCAGCACCGTCGCACCAGAACGTCCCGCCTCGCCCGCAAGCTCGCCGTCGCCGGTACCGGCATCGCCGTGCTCGCACTCCCGGTCATCGGCGCGACCAGCGCCTCCGCGGCCACCCCGACCGTGACCACGGCGACCTCGCTGGGCTACGCCAACACCCTCGACGGCTGGATCCAGGCGTCGCTCCAGGTCATGGCCCAGAACGGCATCCCCGGGTCGTACGACAGCATCTACCGCAACATCCTCCGCGAGTCGTCCGGCAACCCCTACGCCATCAACAACTGGGACTCCAACGCGGCCGCCGGCACCCCCTCCAAGGGCCTGCTCCAGGTCATCGACCCCACCTTCCAGGCGTACCACGTGTCCGGCACCTCGTGGGACCCCTACGACCCGGTCGCCAACATCACCGCGGCCTGCAACTACGCGGCGCAGCGGTACGGGTCGATCGACAACGTGTGGGGCGCGTACTAGGCCGAGTCACCGCCGGGCCCCGTTCCCGAGCAGGTTCCCCTGGAACAGCCTCTCCAGGACGACCGCGATGCCGTCGTCCTCGTTCGAGAGGGTGATCTCGTCGGCCATCGCCTTGAGTTCGGGGTGGGCGTTGGCCATGGCTACGCCGTGGGCCGCCCAGTCGAACATGGGGATGTCGTTGGGCATGTCGCCGAAGGCGATGGTCTGTTCGGGGCCGAGGCCGAGGTGGTCGGCGGCGAGGGCGAGGCCCGTCGCCTTGGTGATGCCGCATGGCTGGAGTTCGACGGTGCCGGGGCCCGACATCGTCACCGTCGCGAGGGAACCGACGACTCCGCGGGCCGTCGCCGCCAACTCGTCGTCGGACAGGGCGGGGTGGCGGAGGAGAACCTTGCTGATGGGCTCGCACCACAGGTCGTCGCGGCGGTCGACCCGTACGGCCGGGAGGGTGGGGTGCGGCATCAGATACCCCGGTTCGATGAGCGTGAGACCGTCGACGCCGTCCTGGTCGACGGCGGCGTAGACCTGACCGAGCTCGGCCTCGATCTTGCCGAGCGCGGTCTCGGCCAACTCCCGGTCCAGGGTCACCGACCACAGCAGACGGTCCGCGCCGGCGTCGTACACCTGCGCGCCCTGCCCGCACACCGCGAGCCCCGTGCTGCCCAGGTCGTCGAGGAGCGGCCGCACTCTCGGGGCCGGCCGGCCGGTCACCACCAGATGCCGGGCCCCTGCCTCCGCCACCCGCGCGAGCGCGGCGAGCGAACGGTCGGAGAGCGTGTCGTCGCCCCGGAGCAGGGTTCCGTCCAGGTCAGTGGCGACGAGTGAATATGCGGTGGGTGCGGCCATGATCAGAGAATACGGATGGAAACCCCCATCGACTCGACGCGAACCGGACGGCTGCACCCTTCACATCCGTTGACGTCGGCTCCGGTTCGACGCTCAAGTGGAATCTCGTACCACCAGTTCCGTCCGAGCATCCCGTACTCAGCCTGCGGGCATGGCGGTTGACGACGTACCCGGTGGTTCGCGGCACCCGTTCGGGTGGGCCGTCAGGATTTGATCGAGCCGCTCAGCAGGTCCAGCGACCAGAAGCGCTGGATCACCAGGAAGAGCGCGATCAGCGGGAGGACCGCCAGCAGACAGCCGGTGATGACCAGGGTGTAGAGGGCGGGCTGTGAGGCACCTTGGGCGAGGAGCGTGTAGAGGCCGAGGGTGATCGGGAACTTCTCGTCGTCGGCCAACATGACGTACGGCAGCAGGAAGTTGTTCCAGATGCCGACGAACTGGAAGAGGAACACCGTGATCAGGCCCGGGATCATCATCGGCACCGCGACCCGGGAGAAGATCCGCCACTCGCTCGCCCCGTCCATGCGGGCCGCCTCCATCAGCTCGGCGGGCACCGACGCGGCCGCGTAGATACGGACCAGATAGACGCCGTACGGGGAGAGGATCGACGGCAGCAGCATCGACCAGTACGAGTCGGCGAGGCCCAGTTCGGAGAGCAGCAGGTACTGGGGTACGGCGAGGACGATGCCCGGGACCAGGACGCCGGCCAGGATCATCTTGAAGATCGCCTCCCGGCCGCGGAAGGCGAACCGGCCGAGCGCGTACCCGCCGGCGGCGGAGACCGCGGCGGAGAGCAGGGCGCCGAGGCCCGCGTAGAAGGCGGAGTTGAGCATCCAGCGCCAGTAGATGCCGTCGCGGTACGTGGTGAGCTCGCTGATGTTGTCGAGGAAGCCAGTGCCGGGGGCGAAGGTGAAGGTGGAGAAGAGCTCGGCCCGGTTCTTGGTCGCCGCGATGACCACCCAGGCGATGGGGACCAGGCAGTACAGGGCGCCGAGGAGCAGGACGAGGGTGGGGAGCCAGGCGGTGCGCCGGATGCGCGCCACGGGAGTTGTCATCGCTGGTCCTCCCTGGTGTAGCGGTCGGCGACGCGCAACAGCGCGAAGGAGACGACGAACGTGGCCAGGGCCAGCACGACGGCGGTGGCGGAGGCGCCGTAGATGTCGGACTGGCGGAAGGCACTGTCGTAGATGGCCATCAACGGGCTCCAGTCGGTGGGCAGTCCGTTGGTCAGGGGCCGTAGGGCCATCGGCTCGGTGAAGACCTGGAGGGTGGCGATCTGCGAACTCGGCGGCGGCCTCGGCGTGTTCGGAGTCGGTGGAGACGCCCGTGGAGGAGCCGCCCCAGCTGCCGGTGACGTCGTCGCCCGTCTTCCACTGCGGCAGCGGGGCCATGCGCCACTTGCCCTTGGTGTCGGGGGCGGAGGAGACCAGCACGCCGGGTGCCCACACGGCGGAGACCCAGCCGATGTGGGTGCCCTTGTTGAGGGCGTTGTTCCAGGCCGGGGTGTACATCGGCTGGTTGTCGATGACGCCCTCCTGGACCAGGCCGCCCCAGAACTCGGTGACCTGCCGGGTGGCGGCGTCGTCGATGCCCACGGTCCACTGACCGCCGCTGTCGACGGTCCACCACTTGGCTCCGGCCTGCTGGGACAACCCGGCGAACAGTCCTGGGTCGTTGGCGGAGAAGGGACGTACGGCTGATGCGGGAGGCCGGTGTCACGCTGGTCTCGCTCGGCGTCTTCGCCTGGGCGCGGATGGAACCCCGGCGCGGGGCGTACGACTTCGCGTGGCTGGACCGGATCATCGGCATGCTGCACGAGGCCGGGATCGGCGTGGCCCTGGCCACCCCGACCGTCGTACCGCCCGCGTGGTTCTACCGCGCGCATCCCGAGGCGCTGCCGGTGACACGGGAGGGGGTGCGGCTGGCGTTCGGGTCACGTGGGGCGATCTGCCACTCCAACCCCCACTATCGAGCGGCCGCGGAGGAGATCGCCTCGCGGCTGGGCGAGCGGTACGGGCGTCATCCGGCGGTCGCGCTGTGGCACGTCCACAACGAGTACGGCGCCCCGGTGATGAGCTGTTTCTGCGACACCTGCGCGGTGGCCTTCCGGCACTGGCTGATGGACCGCTACGGCACCCTCGGCGCCCTCAACCAGGCCTGGGGCACCGCCTTCTGGGGCCAGCAGTACGGCGACTGGGACGAGATCGGGGTGCCCCGGGCCACGCCCACCGTCACCAACCCCGCCCAGCAACTGGACTTCCGGCGCTTCGCCGACGCCCAGGCACGCGCCAACTTCACCGCCGAGCGGGACATCCTGCACCGTCTCTCCCCCGGCGTCCCGGTCACCACCAACTTCATGGTCGCTCCGAGCCAGTGCTCCTCGGTCGACTACTGGGCCTGGGCCCGCGAGGTCGACCTCGTCACCAACGACCACTATCTGATCACCGACGGCCGCCGCACCCACGTCAACCTCGCCCTCGCCGCCGACCTGACCCGCTCGCTGGCCGGTGACAACCCGTGGCTGCTCCTCGAACACTGCACCTCGGCCGTCAACTGGCAGCCCCACAACCCGGCCAAGGCGCCCGGACAGATGGCCCGCAACTCCCTCTCCCATGTGGCGCGCGGCTCCGAGGGCGCCATGTTCTTCCAGTGGCGGCAGTCCCGATGGGGCGCCGAGAAGTTCCACTCGGCGATGCTCCCGCACGGCGGGACGGCGACGCGGGTCTGGCGGGAGGTCGTCGAACTCGGCTCCCGGGTCGGCGAGTTGGCCGACCTGCGTGGCACCCGCACCCGCGCCGACGTGGCCATGGTCTGGTCGTGGGAGTCCTGGTGGGCGCAGAACCTGGAGTGGCGGCCGAGCGCGGACCTGGACGCGCGGGAGCGGCTGGACGCGTTCTACGAGGCCTTGTACGACCGGCACCTGACGGTGGACTTCTTTCCGCCGGAGGGGGTGGCCGGGCTCGATCCCGCGCGGTATCCGCTGCTCGTCGTGCCTCAGCTGTACTCGGTGCGTACGGGCATCGCCGCGGATCTCGACCGGTATGTCTCGCGCGGCGGCACCCTGCTCGTCTCGTTCTTCTCCGGCATCGCCGACGAGCACGACGCGGTGCACCCCGGGGCGCATCCCGGCGCGCTGCGGGACGTACTCGGGCTGACCGTCGAGGAGTTCGACCCCCTGCTGCCGGGCGAGCGGATCACCGTACGAACGCTGCGAGGGGAGGCGTACGAGGCCGACCTGTGGTCCGAGTACGTCGTCCCCGGCGAGGGCTGCGAGACGGTCGCCGTCTTCGCCGACGGTCGTACGACGGGACGGCCGGCGCTCACCCGGCGCGCGCTCGGCGACGGTGTGGCCTGGTACCTGGCGACCCGGCTGACCGGCGACGGGCTGGCGGCGGTCGTCGACCTGGCCCTCACGGACGCCGGCGTCACGCCCACCGCTCTGCCCCGGGACGTCGAACTCGTCTTACGCGAGGGCGCGTCGGGGACGTACCGCTTCGCCGTCAACCACACCGGCGGCGAGGTGAAGGTCGTCCTGCCGGACGGCGGTCAGGCCGCAGTGCCGGCGGGCGCGGTCGAGGTGTTCCGCGAGCCGCGCTGATTTCTTGATCACTTCGACTTCATCACTTTGAAAGGAACCGAACATGCGCAGACGCAGTGTTCTCACCGCTGCGGGAGCCGCCGCACTGGCCGTTCCCGTGCTGGGGGCGGCACCCGCGGCCGCCTCCACGGGCGGTCGCCGTGGGCTGGACATCCGGGCCATGGACATCTCCTCGCTGCCCAAGAACGAGGACCACGGCGCGGTGTACCGCACGGCCGACGGCCGCCGCGAGGACCCGATCCGCCTCCTCGCCCACGCGGGGATCACCCACGCCCGTCTGAAGGTCTGGGTGAACCCGGTCGACGGCTACAACAACAAGGCTCGTGTCCTCCCGCTCGCCCGCCGGCTGAGACGGGCCGGCATCGGCATCTGGGTCGACTTCCACTACTCCGACACGTGGGCCGACCCGGCGCACCAGACGAAGCCGGCCGCGTGGGCGGACCTGGACATCACGGGTCTGACGCGGGCCGTCTACGACCACACGGCCGACGTTCTCGGCGCCCTGAAGCGGCAGGGCACCCCGGCCGACCTCGTCCAGGTCGGCAACGAGATCAACGGCGGCATGCTCTGGCCCCAGGGCAAGAACTGGGGCAGCGACAGCGGGGGTTGGGGGAATCTGGCCGCCCTGCTGAAGTCCGGTCTGAGCGCCGCCCGCGACACTTCGCCGCGTATCCGCACGATGCTGCACATCGCCTCGGGCGGCGACAACGGCACGTCCCGCTGGTGGTTCGACACCGCGGTGTCCTACGGCCTCGACTTCGACATCATCGCCCAGTCGTACTACCCGTTCTGGCACGGCACCCTGGAGACCGCCGCCGCCAACTTCGTGGATCTCACCGCCCGTTACGGCAAGCCGGTCGTGATCGCCGAGACCGCCTACCCGTTCACGCTGGGCAGCGAGGACGACATCAACGACATCCTCAACAGCCCCTCGCAGCTGACCCCCGGCTTCCCCGCCACCCCCGAGGGCCAGGCCGCCTGGCTGCGCGCGGTCGCCGACCTCGCCGCCGCCGTCCCCGGCGGACAGGGCCTCGGCTACTGCTACTGGGAAGGCGTGTGGACCTACCGCGCGGGCAGCGGCTGGAACCCGCAGGACCCGGGATCGGGCAACGCCTGGGAGAACCTGGCGCTGTTCGACTTCGAGGACAAGGCGCTGCCGGGGCTGCGGACGCTGGGCCGCTACCGGTCGTAACTCCCCTTTGTTCGTGTTCCGTCGGCGGTCGCCGGGCCGCCGACGGGCTCTTCAGCACACGCGCGTACGTCGCTCGACTCTCCGACCATCCTCTTGGAAGAAAGCACCCGCATGCGTCGTCGTACGATCCTCAAGGCCGCCGCCGTCTCCGCGGCCACCCCCGTGGCCCTGGGCGCCGCCGCCACCCCGGCCGCCGCCGCGACCACCCTCTCGGTCCGCGGTATCGACATCTCCTCCCTGCCCAAGGCCGAGGCCTATGGCGGGCTCTACTACAACTCCGCCGGCACCAGAGTCGACCCGGTCGCCCTGCTCGCCACGGCCGGTATCTCGCACGCCCGCCTGAAGGTGTGGGTGAACCCGGCGGACGGCTACAACAACAAGGCCCGCATCCTGCCGCTGGCCAGGCGTCTGAGCGCGCAGGGCATCAAGCTGATCATCGACTTCCACTACTCGGACACCTGGGCCGACCCCGGCACCCAGACCAAGCCCGCCGCCTGGTCGTCGTACTCCGTCTCCCAGCTCTCCACGGCCGTCTACAACCACACCGCCGACGTCCTCGGCGCCCTGGTCTCCCAGGGCACCCCCGCCGACCTGGTCCAGATCGGCAACGAACTCAACGGCGGCATGCTCTGGCCGGACGGCAACTGGGAGCATCTGGACAACCTGGCGACCTTCCTCAAGTCCGGCACCAACGCCGCCCGCGCGACGACCCCCGGCGTCCGCACGATCCTGCACCTGGCCAACGGCGGTACCCAGAGCCTCTACCAGTGGTTCTTCGACAACATGCGCTCGCGGGGCGTGAGTTGGAACGTGATCGGCCTGTCCTTCTACCCGTACTGGCACGGCACGCTCTCCGCGCTCTCCGCCAACCTCGCCTTCGTCACCAACCGCTACGCCACCCCGGCGATCGTCGTCGAGACCGCCTACCCCTGGACCCTCGCCAACAAGGACTCCACCGGCAACATCGTCAACTCCGGCAGCCAGCTCACCTCCGGCTACCCGGCCACGCCCGCCGGTCAGGACGCGTGGATCAGGGCGATCGCCGACACGGTGGCCGCGGCACCCGACAACAGGGGCCTGGGGTACGTGTACTGGGAGGGCCTCTGGACGGCGGTCACCGGCAACGGCTGGGACCCGGCCAACCCGAGCTCCGGCAACGCCTGGGAGAACCAGGCCCTGTTCGACTACAACAGCAGGGCGCTGAGCGGGTTCTACACGGTGGGGTCGTACCGGCGTGGGTGAGATGCTCGCGGGGTGACGGATCTCCCGGAGACCTTTCTGAACCATCTGCGAACGGCCGCGGTCGGCGTGCTGGAGCGCATACCCGAGCAGCTGAAGCCCGAGATCTACACCCTGGCCTTCAACATCTGGCGCGTCGACTACGACTACCGGCATCCGTACGTGGACATCGGCTACAACACCGAGAGCCAGTACCGGCTGGAGCGACGGCCGGAGGACCCCGGCGAGGCCCGCTGGAACTACGCCTGCTGGATCCTGGAGGGTTTCGAGAAGCTCGGAAACGTCCCCGAGGATCCGGCCGGCCGGCCGGTGTACGAGGCGGAGGTCAAGCAGCTCGGCGCCTGGTTCGACTCCGAGGACGAGGAGGATGAGGGCGAGATCGACGCCAAGTCCGATCTCCTCCGGCTCCACTTCTACGACGCCGTCATCGACCTCGCCCGCCATCTGCACGCCGACGGGGTGATCGAGAAGACCTTCGGCCGTCCGATCCCCGTGGTCGTGTTCGACATGGACTGCCCCGGCTGGGAGCTCCACGCGACCGAGTACGCCAACCCGCCCGGGCTGATCAAGGAGTTCATGGCGTGGCAGCAGGCCCAGCTGCCCGGCTCCTAACCGTGCGCCGCCGCCAGATGCCTCGCCAGCCTCGGTGAGGCGAACTCCGTACCGCACACGAACCGCATCACCGGCCCGTACGACGAAGCCGCCGGAAGTCCGGTGAAGTAGAGCCCCGGCACCGACGACACATATCCCACGCCCAGTTTCGGCGCGCCCCGGCTCACCGCCAGTGCCGTACGGAGTTCATGGCCGAGGAAGTCCATCGCGGCGAGGTCGACGCGGTAGCCGGTCGCGGCGATGACGTGGTCGGCCGACAGACGTTCCGTGGCGCCGGTGTGGGTGAGGACCGTCAGCGTGGGACGGCCGTCGGCGGCGTCCGCGCTCAGGACGCGGCGGACCTCGCTGACCCTCACCCGGCCCTGGAAGCGGTCGCGCAGCCACCAGGCGCCGAGCGGGCCGAGGACACGGCGGACCAGGTAGTGGCGGGCCTGGGCCGGGAGGTGGCGGTAGGGGTGGGGGTAGTAGGTGAGCGCCCACAGCGACCAGGCACGGCCGAAGGGCGACTCCGGGCGGAGCCGGGGCTGGCGCCACGGGGGCTCGCCGAAGGCGACCCGGCCCCGGGAGACGACCCTGACCCGGGCGCCCGCCTCCGCCGCGAGGGCCGCCGTCTCCAGCGCGGACTGGCCGGCGCCGACGACGATCAGCTCCTTGCCGGCGTAACGGCTCAGGTCGTGGTGCTGGGAGCTGTGGGAGACCGGGCCCGTGGGGGCGGGTCCGTCACCCGTGGTCAGCTCGGGCGGCAGATGGGCCAGTCCCGCGAGTCCGGTGGCCACGACGACCGCGCGGGCGGTGAACGACTCTCCCGAGTCCAGCTTGAGTTCGAAGCCCTGGGAACCCCGGTCCACCGACACGACCCGCACCCGCTCCAGCTCGGGCACCAGCTTCTGCTGGAACCACTCGCCGTACGCGATGAAGGTCTCCACCGGGACGATGTCCTCGTCGGTCACCAGCCGCGGTATGCCCGCCGCGTCGCAGTAGTCGACGAGGGTGTGGCCCCGCTGGGGCGCGTCGAGGTCGGAGGCCGCCGGGGTCGACTTGAGGAGCATGCCGGCGGGCATGTGGTCGCGCCAGCTGACCATGGGCTCGCCGAAGACCCGGACGGGGATGCCGCGGGCCCTGAGATGGGCGGCGGTGGACAGGCCGTAGGGCCCGGCACCGATGACTGCTACCGGTCGGATCACGAAGTCCCTCCCCAGGAACGTCTCCACTTCGTGGAGCCATCTGCTACTTCGAGGCGCCGTGGCGGTTGGTCCGCCACAGCTGGTACAGATGCTTCGCGCCCGGCCGCACGAAGCGCGCGAGCATCGTGAGGAACGGCAGCGGGTCGTCGCCCGCGAGCCAGGCCAGCTCGGTCCCGCTCGCCCGGTCCGGCGCGTGCGGCGTCGTATAGCCGCTGCGGCGGTAGGCGAGGAGGGCGGCCAGGTCGATGTTCTCCACGATGTACCGGTGGCCGGCCCGCTGCTCCCCCTCCGGGACGCGGCGGCCGGTCAGGTCCAGATGCAGGGCGCGGACGACGTCCACCCCCGACTCGTTCTCGAAGAGCCGGAACTGGGCACCCATGCGCGGGTTGAAGTCGAGGAGTTTGTACAGCCCGTCGCGCCGGTCGAAGCGCAGGTCGAGGTCGATGATGCCGGTGAAGCCGATCTCCTTGATGAAACGCGCGGCGAGGTCCGCGAGTTCCGGATTGTCGACGACGTACGCGTTCGCGGTCATCCCCGCGTGCGGCGGCCAGGAACGGACCTTGACCCCGGTGAACAAGGCCAGCGGCGTGGAGTCCGCGTCGAAGTAGGCGTGCACGATCCAGTCCTCCGCCTGCTCCCTGGGCAGATACTCCTGGAGGATCACCCCGGGCCGCTCGCCCCAGTCGCGGGCGAGGGTGAGCAGGCGCTGGCGGGTGGCGATCCGGGTCGTGCCGTTCACGGCCGGCCGGGTGCGCCGCACGAACGCCTCGCGGTTCTTGGCCACCACCGGGAAGAGCGCCTTGTCGGCGAACGCGACGATGTCGTCGTAGGACCGCGGGAAGGCCGCCGTCGGGCTGGGGATGCCGTGTTCCACGCACAGCTCGTGCAGGCCCTGCTTGCTGGCGAGGCGGCGCGGCAGTCCGCGGTCGACGCGCGGGACGAGGAAACGGGTCCCGAGTTCGTCGCGGTGCTCGGCGATGAGCACCGCGGCCTCCTCGTCCGTGGGGACGAGGACCGTCGGGCGGCCGATGGCGCGACCGATCCGCAGCAGCCCCTCGACGAGCCGTCCGGGCTCCTCCGTCCCCGTCGTCGGCCAGACGAAGGCCTTCCTCAGATAGCGGGAGGCGGCCGCGGGCGTACAACGGTCCTCCGTGATCGCGTACATCGGGACGCCGAGGCGGCCCAGACTGCGGATCGCGCCGACCCCGCCGTGGTGCAGCGGATAGTCGCCGAACTTCACGATCAGGCCCGGCACCTCACGGTCGGCCTCAAAAGGCACACGTCTGTCTGCGCTCCTGGCCACGGGTCCCCCAGGTGTCCCGTCCACGGACCGGCCCCACCCCGCCCGTTGTCCCCAAAGGACGCTAAGCCGGAATTGAAGCCTCCAACATCCCCTTACCAGAACATTGCGGACTCTTTAGACCCTCCCAAGACAGGCGACTCGGCCGTAACGTGTGGCGCGACCACATGGCACACGCAGCGATTGAGAGCGAGGCAGCACCCCATGCCCCCCTTCGATCTCCCCGAGGGCGACCCCTTCGGCCCGCACAACCTTCCGTACGGCGTCTTTTCCGTGGGAGAGTCGGCCGACCGAACCGTCGGCGTCCGGCTCGGCGACCACGTACTCGACGCCGGCGCGGCGGCCCACGCACTGGGTTCGCCGTACGCCACCCTGCTCGCCCGGCCGTCCCTGAACCCGCTGCTGGCGGCGGGCCGCACCGCGTGGTCGGACGTACGGCGGGCCCTGACGGCATGGGTGACGGTGCCCTCGCACCAGTCGGCCGTCCAGGAGTTCCTGCACCCGCTCTCGTCGGTGACCCTGCACCTGCCCTTCGAGGTCGCGGACTACGTCGACTTCTACGCCTCCGAGAACCACGCCCGCAACGTCGGCCACATCTTCCGCCCCGACGCCGCGGACTCCCTGACCCCCAACTGGAAACACCTGCCGATCGGTTACCACGGCCGCTCGGGCACGGTCGTGGTGTCCGGGACGGATGTCGTACGACCGTCCGGCCAGCGCAAAGCCCCCTCGGACACGGCACCCGTCTTCGGCCCCTCGGTCCGCCTGGACATCGAGGCGGAGGTCGGCTTCGTCGTCGGCGTGCCCTCGGCCATGGGCTCGCCGGTGACGCTGGGCGACTTCCGGGAGCACGTCTTCGGGCTGTGCCTCCTCAACGACTGGTCCGCACGCGACATCCAGGCCTGGGAGTACGTCCCCCTCGGCCCGTTCCTCGGCAAGTCCTTCGCCACGTCGGTGTCGGCGTGGATCACCCCGCTGGACGCGCTGGAGGAGGCGCGGGTGACGCCACCGGAGCGGACGCACGAACTGCTGCCGTACCTCGACGACTCGGCCTCCGGGGACGGCCCGGGCGGCTACGACCTCCGTATCTCCGTGTCGATCAACGGGCACCTGGTCTCCGAGCCCCCCTTCTCCACCATGTACTGGACCGCCGCCCAGCAACTGGCCCACATGACGGTGAACGGCGCCTCGCTGCGGACCGGCGACCTCTACGGCTCCGGAACCGTCAGCGGACCCTCCGAGCACGAACGCGGATCCCTGCTGGAACTGACCTGGAACGGCCGCGACGCCCTCGAACTCCCCGACGGCAAACGGACCTTCCTGGAGGACGGGGACGTGGTGACACTGTCGGCGTGGGCACCCGGGCCGGACGGTGTGCGAGTGGGTCTGGGTGAGGTGGTGGGACAGGTGGTGTCGCGGTGACGTGGTCGACGGTGAGTTGAAGTACGGGCCAGGGGTCGTCCCGAGGTCTGCCGTGCACCGCCCGCCGCCGTCATACTGGCGGCGGGCGACACAGCGGACGAACGCGTCGGCCCACCCGTAGCCGCCTCTTCCACCGACCGGATCCGGAGCCCGTGGGATGACGTTCTGCCTGCTCCTGCTGAGCGCCGTCGCGCTGGCCGCCGCCGTGCCGGCCCCCCGTGCGCTGACCCGGGCCGCCTGGCCCGAACGGGAACCCGTGGTGGGGCTCTGGGTGTGGCAGTGTCTGGTCGCCACCGTCCTGATGTGCTGTCTGACGGCCCTGGTGCTCGGCGCCGCCGCCGTCTTCCACACGGTCCGCGACCATGTCTTCGCCCCCGCGCCACCGGCGGTGACCGCGGCCTACGGCCTGTCCGCCGCCCCCGTCTGGGCGGCCCTGCTGACCCTCCTGCTGGCCTGCGGGGCAGCCTGGACGACCGCGATGCTGGCCCGCGAGCTCGTGGAGGCGCGCCGCCACCGCGGCCTGACCAGGGCACATCTGCGCGAACGCGCCCCCGAACTGCCCGGCGACCTGGAGAAGGCCGCGCGCGGCCCCCTGTTGGTCCTGGAGGACGAATACCCCGACGCCTGGTGGATGCCGGGCAGCCCGCCCCAGCTCGTGGTGACGACCGGTGCCCTGCACCGCCTGACCGACCACCAGCTGGACGCCGTCCTCACCCATGAGCGCGACCACGCCCGCTCCCACCACGACTGGCTGCTCCACCTCTCGACCGCCCTCGCCACCGGCTTCCCCCGGGTACCCTTGTTCGCCCACTTCTGCGACGAGACCCACCGCCTGGTCGAACTGGCCGCCGACGACACGGCCTCCCGCCGCTGCGGCCACCTGACCACCGCCCTGGCCCTGATCGAGCTGAACCAGCACCGAGGCGTCCTGTCCTGCTCCTCCAGCCACCGCCTGCTGGGCGAGCGGGTCGACCGGCTGCTGGAGCCCCAGCCACGCCTGCTGCGCAGACACCGGGCACTGACGGCGACAGTGGCGGCCCTGGTCCCCCTGCTGCCCCTGCTGATCGCCTTCGGACCGGGGCTGACGGCACTGGCCTAACCTGGCAGATCTTGCTCAACGACAGCCGTTCACGCAGGTCAGCCGCGCGCCTGACACTCCGGCAGGTGGCGCAACAATGATTTTCCTACCTCTTCGCGGCGGTCCTGGGCGTGGCCACGGGCACGCTCGAACAGGCCATCGTCTTCATCACCTTCGCTGCCGCCCTCTCCCGTCTCGGTCTCCACCCGACACTCGGTGCACTGCCCGCCTGCGTGAGGAGGTGGTGCTCACGATGGGCGGCTGGCTCGCGGTCGGCATCGGCGTCTCTTGACATCCTCCCCCTCTTAGAAGGGGGGATTCCAGCCCATGCAGGCTGGGGTTCACGGACGCTCTTGGACCGCGTGGGCGGTGTCGTCCCTCCGGCACCGGCTGTTCGCCGGGGGCGGGGGATACCGCCCTGTCCTGCCGCGAAGCGCACCCAGCCGCAGCCGGGCACCTTGACCCGCGCCCAGCGCCGGTTCAGTTTGCCCACGACCACCGATCGGCCCATGACCTGCCTGCCGGTCTTCGCGTTCAGCTTCGGCGTACCATCCGGACGGTACTCGGGGACGCGATCTGTACCAATGACCCGGAAACCCTCATGCACGTGCTTCCGGCGCCACGTCGGCTCACCGAACCCGGACGTGAACCGGGCGCTCTTGGCCTTCGCGAAGTCCTTGAGCGCCTGCTGCTGCACATCCGCATTCCCGGCACCCAGCCACTCGTTCTCCCGCCGGGCCTCGGTGAGCTGACGACACTGCTCGGCTAACGCTGGCGCCGCCTTCCGGCCCGGCTGCCAGTGCGCGTGCTGCTCGACGGCCAGGTTCCACACGTACCGGGCATGCGCGCAGTGCAGCAGCATCCGCTGCTCCTGTTCGCCCGTCGGGTACATCCGAAACCGTGCCATGCCGCGAACCTAGACCGCACGTTCCCCGGCCGTGCACGCTATCGATCACCATCACCCATCCGAGTGATCACATCCCACCGACCACCCACCACCTGTCCGTGGCAGCCCTCAACATCACCGGACGACGCCGAACCGCCCTGGCGGCGATCCGGCCTGGCAGATCAGGTCCGGCGCCGCGACCGCACTTTCCGCAGCCGCCGACGTCGCCGTCCCCGCCCTGACCGACCCCACCGCCGACGTCCGCAAGGCGACGGTCCCAACCCTGACCCGGCACGCGCACACCGAGGACGGCCACCTGACCCGACCGGAGTCGGCGCCGGAACCCGTCCGGCCGTGAGCCCCACCCATGCCCAGCTCCGGTCCACGCCCAGCCCCCCGCCCATGCCTACGTCCAGTCGGGCTCCGGCTCCTCGTCCATCTCGGGCCAGTGGTCCGCACCCGGTTCCACGTCGCCCTCCGGGCTCGGCGCCCCCTCGGCCGCAGGGCTGTCGCCGAGCCCGGCCAGGACCGCCAGCACGCCCTCCCCGTATGTCACCAGCTTCTTCTCGCCGACGCCGCCGACCGTCCCGAGCTGTGCCACCGACGTCGGCCACACGGTCACGATCTCCCTGAGCGTGGCGTCGTGGAAGATGACGTACGCCGGGACGCCCTGCTCCCGCGCCTGCTCGCCCCGCCACGCCCGCAGCGCCTCGAAGGCCGGCATCAGCGACTCGGGCAGTTCCACCGCGGCGGCCTTCGCCTTGCGCTCGCCCCGCCCGGAGGAGGACCCGGCGGTCTTCGCGGAGGCCGGCTTCTTCGGTTCCTTGCGCAGCGGTACGTCGCGCTCCCGTCGCAGCACCGAGCCGCTCGCCTCGGTCAGCACCAGCGTGCCGTACTCCCCCTCGACCGCGAGCAGTCCCTGTGCCAGCAACTGACGGACGACACCGCGCCATTCGCCCTCGGAGAGGTCCTCGCCGATGCCGAACACGGACAGCTGGTCGTGGTCGAACTGGATGACCTTGCCGGTGCGCTTGCCGAGCAGGATGTCGACGATCTGCACCGCGCCGAACTTCTGACCGCGCTCGCGCTGCAGCCGCACGACCGTCGACAGCACCTTCTGCGCGGCGACCGTGCCGTCCATGGTCTCCGGCGGGGTGAGGCAGGTGTCGCAGTTGCCGCAGCCCGACGGGTCCGGCTCCTGGCCGAAGTAGTTCAGCAACTGCCCGCGCCGGCACTGGGCCGTCTCGCACAGCGCCAGCATCGCGTCCAGGTGGGAGGCGGCCCGGCGGCGGAACCCCTCGTCGCCCTCGCCGGACTGGATCAGCTTGCGCTGTTGTATGACGTCGTTGAGTCCATAGGCCATCCAGGCCGTCGACGGCAGTCCGTCGCGTCCCGCGCGGCCGGTCTCCTGGTAGTAGCCCTCGACCGACTTGGGCAGGTCGAGGTGCGCGACGAAGCGGACGTCCGGCTTGTCGATGCCCATGCCGAAGGCGATGGTCGCGCACACGACCAGGCCCTCCTCGCGCAGGAACCGCGACTGGTGCGCCGCGCGGGTGCCCGCGTCGAGCCCCGCGTGGTAGGGGACGGCCTCGATGCCGTTCTTGCTCAGGAACTCCGCCGTCTTGTCCACCGAGTTGCGCGAGAGGCAGTACACGATGCCCGCGTCGCCCTCGTGCTCCTGGCGCAGGAAGCTCAGCAGCTGCTTCTTCGGGTCGGCCTTGGGCACGATCCGGTACTGGATGTTGGGCCGGTCGAAGCTCGCCACGAAGTGCCGGGCCGTCGGCATGTTCAGCCGCTGGGTGATCTCCTGGTGGGTCGCGTCCGTGGCCGTCGCGGTCAGCGCGATCCGGGGGACGTCCGGCCAGCGCTCGCCGAGCAGGGAGAGGGACAGATAGTCGGGGCGGAAGTCGTGGCCCCACTGGGACACGCAGTGCGCCTCGTCGATCGCGAAGACCGAGATCTTGCCGCGCGAGAGGAGGTCCAGCGTGGAGTCGAGCCGCAGCCGCTCCGGTGCCAGATAGAGCAGGTCCAGCTCGCCCGCCAGGAACTCCGCCTCCACCACCCGCCGCTCGTCGAAGTCCTGCGTGGAGTTCATGAACCCGGCGTTCACGCCGAGCGCCCGCAGCGCGTCCACCTGGTCCTGCATCAGCGCGATGAGCGGCGAGACCACGATGCCCGTACCGGGTCTGACCAGGGACGGGATCTGGTAGCACAGCGACTTGCCGCCACCGGTCGGCATGAGGACCACGGCGTCGCCGCCCGCGACCACATGCTCGATGACCGCGCCCTGCTCGCCGCGGAAGGCCTCGTACCCGAAGACCCGGTGCAGCGTGGCCAGCGCCTCACTCTCGGCCGTATCTGCCACCTCGGTCACCCTTGGCATCTCGCTGATCCCACCCATCCCGCGCATAGCCCTGTCCCCCGTACGTAGTCCCTCGACCACTGCGTCCACGATAGGGGTCCGCACCGACAACGCCGGAGTTATCCACAGGTTCGCCCCGTCACTCTCCGCGCTCATGCGAATGGCCTCCGTCACATGACGCCCTCGTGGTCACCGGGACATGCTGCTCAGGCGGGCCAGGGGAGGCCCGTCTCTCTCCGGACGGCGCGCCTCACAGGAGCATGCGCGTCTTCCGCTTCAAGGAGCCCCATCATGTCCTCTCGGCCCCTCAAGGCCGCCATCACCATGGCGATAGCCGGCGCTCTCTCCCTGACCGCCGCCCCCGCGCAGGCGGTGCCCGAGCCCGACCCGTTCGTCTGGGTGGACCTGGTCCCGACGTACACGAACACCGCCCCATCCGCCTACGAGCCGCTCGCCCCGCCGGACGGCTGGGCCCGCACCGACACCTGTGTGCCCGGGATGGGCTACCGGTACGTCAACGCGGAGTACCTCGCCGACGGTGTCGTCGATGCCGGCAAGCCGGAGGTCCTGCTGTACGAAGGCGGGGCCGACACCAGCGACCGCGATCTGGTCGCGGTGGGGTGGGCCGTCAAGAACACGGGACAGGCCGCGCCGGAGCTGTTCGGCGAGACGTTCCGCAGCACCGAGGTGCCCGGCTACTACACGCTTCACGCGTGGATCTACGAGGACAATCCCGACGGATTCTTCGAACCCTTCAACCCCGCCGTGACGTGCGCCTCCGCGTCGACACCGGCGACCACGACCACGACCACGACCACGACCACGACGGCCAACGTGCCCGACTGGGTGTCCAGCCTCGACAACCTCGACTGGACTGCCTGAGCGCAACGCGGCGGCCCCGGATCCCACGAAGGGAACCGGGGCCGCCGTAAAAGCACCGCGGGCACAGGCGCCGCAGGTCAGCGCACGAACACTCCCGCCTGGTTCGCCAGGTCCAGGAAGTACTGCGGCGCCACACCGAGCACGAGCGTGACCGCCACGCCGATCCCGATCGCCGCCATCGTCAGCGGCGACGGCACGGCGACCGTCGGGCCCTCGGGCCGCGGCTCGCTGAAGAACATCAGCACGATGACGCGGATGTAGAAGAACGCCGCGATCGCCGACGAGATCACGCCGACCACTACCAGCGGCGCCGCGCCGCCTTCCGCCGCCGCCTTGAACACGGCGAACTTCCCGGCGAACCCGGAGGTCAGCGGAATGCCGGCGAAGGCCAGCAGGAACACCGCGAACACGGCGGCCACGAGGGGCGAACGGCGTCCGAGACCGGCCCACTTGGACAGGTGCGTCGCCTCACCACCGGCATCGCGTACCAGCGTCACCACGGCGAACGCGCCGATCGTGACGAAGGAGTACGCCGCCAGGTAGAAGAGGACGGACGAGACGCCGTCCGGTGTGGTCGCGATGACGCCCGCGAGGATGAAGCCCGCGTGCGCGATGGACGAGTACGCCAGGAGTCGCTTGATGTCGGTCTGGGTGATCGCGACGATCGCACCGCCGAGCATGGTGACGATCGCGACGCCCCACATGACCGGCCGCCAGTCCCAGCGCAGGCCCGGCAGCACGACGTAGAGGATCCGCAGCAGCGCGCCGAACGCGGCCACCTTGGTCGCCGCCGCCATGAACCCGGTCACCGGCGTCGGCGCGCCCTGGTACACATCCGGTGTCCACATGTGGAACGGGACCGCGCCGACCTTGAACAGCAGGCCCATCACGATCATCGCGGCGCCGATGAGCAGCAGCGCGTCGTTGCCCATGGTGTCCGCGAGGGCCGGGTCGACGTTCGCGACCGTGCCGTCGACGACCTGTGCGATCGTCGCGTACGACACCGAGCCCGCGTACCCGTACAGCAGTGCGATGCCGAACAGGGTGAACGCGGAGGCGAAGGCGCCGAGCAGGAAGTACTTGACCGCGGCCTCCTGCGACATGAGCCGCTTGCGGCGGGCCAGGGCGCACATCAGGTACAGCGGCAGCGAGAAGACTTCCAGCGCGATGAACAGCGTCAGCAGATCGTTGGCCGCCGGGAAGATCAGCATGCCGGCGACGGCGAACAGCAGCAGCGGGAACACTTCGGTGGTGGTGAAACCGGCCTTGACCGCGGCCTTCTCGCTGTCGCTGCCGGGCACGGAGGCGGCCTGTGCGGCGAAGGAGTCGACCTGTTTTCCGTGCTCCACCGGGTCCAGGCGCCGTTCGGCGAAGGTGAAGAGGCCGACCAGGCCCGCCAGCAGGATCGTGCCCTGAAGGAAGAGCGCCGGCCCGTCGACGGCGATCGCGCCCATCGCCACGATGCCTGCCTTGGTGGTGGCGTATCCGCCCTCCGCGAGCGCGACGACCGCGGCGAAGGCCGAGATCAGCGCTACTGCGGAGACGAACACCTGGGCGTAGTACCGCTGCTTGCGCGGTACCGCCGCCTCGATCAGCACTCCGATGATCGCCGCACCGACGACGATCAACGTGGGTGACAATTGTCCGTATTCGATCTTCGGCGTATCGATCTTCGAGATCGGATCGGCCGCGGTTGTCCACAGGCTGTGGACGGCTGTTGCGCTCACTTGGCCGCCTCCACCTCGGGCTGGGGGTCCTTCTTCTGTACGTCGGACATGGTCGCCTTGACCGCCGGGTTGACGATGTCCGTGACGGGCTTCGGGTAGACGCCCAGGAAGATCAGCAGTACGACCAGCGGCGCGACCACCACCAGTTCACGCACCCTGAGGTCGGGCATCGCCGCGACCTCGGGTTTCACCGGGCCCGTCATCGTCCGCTGGTAGAGGACGAGGGTGTAGAGCGCGGCGAGCACGATGCCGAAGGTGGCGATGATCCCGATCACCGGGTAGCGCGCGAACGTGCCGACCAGGACCAGGAACTCACTCACGAACGGTGCGAGACCCGGCAGCGACAGCGTCGCCAGACCGCCGATCAGGAACGTGCCGGCGAGCACCGGGGCGACCTTCTGCACCCCGCCGTAGTCGGCGATGAGCCGCGACCCGCGCCGCGAGATCAGGAACCCGGCGACCAGCATCAACGCGGCCGTGGAAATACCGTGGTTGACCATGTAGAGCGTCGCGCCGGACTGACCCTGGCTGGTCATCGCGAAGATGCCCATGATGATGAAGCCGAAGTGCGAGATCGACGCGTACGCCACCAGCCGCTTGATGTCCCGCTGGCCGACCGCGAGCAGCGCCCCGTAGATGATGCTGATCACCGCCAGGACGAGGATCGCGGGCGTCGCCCACTTGCTGGCCTCCGGGAAGAGCTGGAGGCAGAAGCGGAGCATCGCGAAGGTGCCGACCTTGTCGACGACCGCCGTGATGAGGACGGCGACCGGGGCGGTGGCCTCCCCCATCGCGTTGGGCAGCCAGGTGTGCAGCGGCCACAGCGGCGCCTTCACCGCGAAGGCGAAGAAGAAGCCGAGGAACAGCCAGCGTTCGGTGTTGGTCGCCATGTCGAGCGAGCCGTTGGCCCGCGCCTCGGCGATCTCCTGGAGGCTGAAGTTCCCGGCGACCACGTACAGGCCGATCACCGCGGCCAGCATGATCAGGCCGCCGACCAGGTTGTAGAGGAGGAACTTCACTGCGGCGTACGACCGTTGTGTCGACGCCGTCTCCTCGCCGTGCTCGTGGGCACGGTCCCCGAAGCCGCCGATGAGGAAGTACATCGGGATCAACATGGCTTCGAAGAAGATGTAGAAGAGGAAGACGTCGGTGGCCTCGAAGGAGAGGATCACCATCGCCTCGACGGCCAGGATCAGGGCGAAGAAGCCCTGCGTCGGCCGCCACCTGGTGTTGCCGGTCTCCAGCGGGTCGGCGTCGTGCCATCCCGCGAGGATGATGAACGGGATCAGCAGCGCGGTCAGCGCGACGAGCGCCACCCCGATGCCGTCCACGCCCAGCTCGTACCTGACCCCGAACTCCTTGATCCAGGAGTGGGATTCGGTGAGCTGGTAGCGGTCGCCGTCCGGGTCGAAGCGGACCAGGACGATCGCGGCGAGCACGAGTGTGGCGAGCGAGACGAGCAGCGCGAGCCATTTGGCCGCGGTGCGTTGCGCGGCCGGTACGGCGGCCGTGGCGATCGCGCCGATCGCCGGGAGCGCCGCCGTCGCTGTCAGCAGAGGAAAGGACATCGGTATCAGACCGCCCTCATCAGCAGGGTCGCGGCGATCAGCACTGCCGCACCGCCGAACATCGAGACCGCGTACGACCGCGCGTAGCCGTTCTGCAGTTTGCGGAGCCGTCCGGAGAGACCGCCCATGGAGGCCGCCGTACCGTTGACCACGCCGTCGACCAGGGTGTGGTCGACGTACACCAGGGACCGGGTGAGGTGCTCGCCGCCGCGGACCAGGACGACGTGGTTGAAGTCGTCCTGGAGCAGGTCGCGTCGGGCGGCCCGGGTGAGCATGGATCCGCGCGGGGCGACGACCGGGACCGGGCGGCGGCCGTACTGGAGGTAGGCGAAGGTGACGCCGATGACCATCACGGCGACCGTGGCGCCGGTGACCGTGGCCGCGCTGATCGGCGCGTCGCCGTGGTCGTGTCCGGTGATGGGCTCGAGCCAGTGCAGGAAGCGGTCGCCGATGCTGAAGAAGCCGCCCGCGAAGACCGACCCGAAGGCCAGCACGATCATGGGGATCGTCATGGACCTGGGCGACTCGTGCGGGTGCGGCTCGTGGCCTTCGGCGTCCGGCTGCCAGCGCTTCTCGCCGAAGAACGTCATCAGCATCACGCGCGTCATGTAGTACGCCGTGATGGCCGCGCCCAGCAGCGCGCAGCCGCCGAGGATCCAGCCCTCGGTGCCGCCCTTGGCGAAGGCCGCCTCGATGATCTTGTCCTTGGAGAAGAAGCCGGACAAACCCGGGAAGCCGATGATCGCGAGGTAGCCGAGGCCGAAGGTGATGAAGGTGACCGGCATGTACTTCCGGAGGCCGCCGTACTTCCTCATGTCGACCTCGTCGTTCATGCCGTGCATGACCGATCCGGCGCCGAGGAACAGTCCGGCCTTGAAGAAGCCGTGCGTCACCAGGTGCATGATCGCGAAGACGTAGCCGATGGGGCCGAGGCCCGCGGCCAGCACCATGTAGCCGATCTGCGACATGGTCGAGCCGGCCAGCGCCTTCTTGATGTCGTCCTTCGCGCAACCGACGATCGCACCGAACAGGAGCGTGACGGCACCGACGATGGTGACGACGAGCTGGGCGTCCGGAGCGAGGTTGAAGATGTTGGCGGAGCGGACGATCAGGTAGACGCCCGCGGTCACCATGGTCGCGGCGTGGATGAGGGCCGAGACCGGGGTCGGGCCCTCCATCGCGTCCCCGAGCCAGGACTGCAGCGGCACCTGGGCGGACTTGCCGCAGGCGGCGAGCAGCAGCATCAGGGCGATGCCGGTGAGGGTGGCCTCGCCGGCGCCGCTGACCGCGCCCGGCTCCTCGTGCGTGCCGAGGACCGGCCCGAAGGCGAAGGTCCCGAACGTCGTGAACATCAGCATGATCGCGATCGACAGGCCCATGTCGCCGACGCGGTTGACCAGGAAGGCCTTCTTCGCGGCGGTCGCGGCGCTGGGCTTGTGCTGCCAGAAGCCGATCAGCAGGTAGGAGGCGAGACCGACGCCCTCCCAGCCGACGTACAGCAGAAGGTAGTTGTCGGCGAGGACGAGCAGCAGCATCGCCGCGAGGAACAGGTTCAGATAGCCGAAGAAGCGGCGGCGCCGCTCGTCGTGCTCCATGTACCCGACGGAGTACAGGTGGATCAGCGAGCCGACGCCGGTGATCAGCAGCACGAACGTCATCGACAGCTGGTCGAGGCGGAAGGCGATGTCCGCCTGGAAGCCCTCGACCGGGACCCAGCTGAACAGGTGGCTCGTCAGGGTCCGGTGTTCGGCGTCCTTGCCGAGCAGGTCGGCGAAGAGCACGGCGCCGATCACGAAGGAGGCGGCCGCGAGGGCCGTGCCGATCCAGTGGCCGACGGCGTCGAGCCGCCGGCCACCGCACAGCAGTACGGCCGCTCCGAGCAGAGGCGCCGCCACCAGCAGCGCAATCAGGTTCTCCACGATTCAGCGACCCCTCAGAGCTTCATCAGGCTGGCGTCGTCGACCGAGGCCGAGTGGCGGGAGCGGAACAGGGACACGATGATCGCGAGCCCGACCACGACCTCCGCGGCGGCGACGACCATCGTGAAGAAGGCGATGATCTGGCCGTCGAGGTTGCCGTGCATCCGGGAGAAGGCGACGAACGCCAGGTTGCAGGCGTTGAGCATGAGCTCGATGCACATGAACACGACGATCGCGTTGCGCCTGATCAGTACGCCGGTGGCGCCGATCGTGAACAACAGCGCCGCGAGGTAGAGATAGTTGACGGGGTTCACTTCGACGCCTCCTCGGCCCGCTTGAGGTTCGCCGGTGCCGTGTCGGTCCGCTCCAGGCGCTCCTCGGCGCGCTGTTCCAGTGCGCGCAGATCGTTGAGCGCCTCGGTCGAGACGTCACGGATCTGGCCGCGCTCGCGCAGCGTCTTGTTGACGGTGAGCTCGGAGGGGGTGCCGTCGGGCAGCAGGCCCGCGATGTCCACGGCGTTGTGCCGGGCGTAGACACCGGGCGCGGGCAGCGGCGGAAGGTGCTTGCCCTCGCGGACGCGCTCTTCGGCCAGCTCCCGCTGGGTCTTGGCGCGCTCGGTGCGCTCGCGGTGGGTGAGCAGCATGGCGCCGACGGTGGCCGTGATCAGCAGGGCGCCGGTGATCTCGAAGGCGAACACGTACTTGGTGAAGATGAGGGTCGCGAGACCCTCCACGTTGCCGTTGGCGTTGGCCTGCGCCATCCCGTTGAACTCCGTCAGGGAGGCGTTGCCGATGCCGGCGACCAGCAGGATGCCGAAGCCGAGGCCGCAGAGAAGGGCCAGCCAGCGCTGGCCCTTGATGGTCTCCTTCAGGGAGTCCGCGGCCGTGACGCCGACGAGCATCACCACGAAGAGGAACAGCATCATGATCGCGCCGGTGTAGACGATGATCTGTACGACGCCCAGGAAGTAGGCGCCGTTGGCGAGGTAGAACACCGCCAGGATGATCATGGTGCCGGCGAGACAGAGCGCGCTGTGCACGGCCTTCTTCATGAAGACGGTGCACAGGGCGCCGATCACGGCGACGGTGCCGAGCACCCAGAACTGGAAGGCCTCGCCGGTGGAGGTGCCAGCAGAAAGAGTGGCTGTGGCGGCGAGCTGCATGCTCATGCGCCCACCTCCTCTTCTTCAGGCTTCTCGCCCCTGGAGACGGCGACCTGCTGCACCGTGCCGGGCGCGGCTTCCGTCACCAGGCCCCGGTAGTAGTCCTGCTCGTCCGTCCCCGGGAAGATCGAGTGGGGCGAGTCGACCATGCCCTCCTCGAGCCCGGCGAGCAGCTGCTCCTTGGTGTAGATGAGGTTGGCGCGGCTGGAGTCGGCGAGCTCGAACTCGTTGGTCATCGTCAACGCGCGCGTGGGGCACGCCTCGATGCACAGGCCGCACAGGATGCAGCGGGCGTAGTTGATCTGGTAGACGCTCCCGTACCGCTCGCCCGGCGAGTAGCGCTCCTCCTCCGTGTTGTCCGCGCCCTCGACGTAGATCGCGTCGGCGGGGCAGGCCCAGGCGCACAGCTCGCAGCCGACGCACTTCTCCAGGCCGTCCGGATGGCGGTTGAGCTGGTGCCGTCCGTGGAAACGGGGAGCGGTGGTCTTCTGCTGCTCCGGGTACTGCTCGGTCAGCCGCTTCTTGAACATGGCCTTGAAGGTCACGCCGAAGCCGGCTACCGGATTCTGGAAACCGGGATCGGTCTCCTTGGGCTCCTCAGCCATCGGACGCCTCCTTTCCATCCAGAGATCCGTCACTCTGAGTATCGGGCCCACCACTGACAATCAGCTCCCGCTCCCGGCGCGGACGGCGCCTCGGCACGGGTGGCAACTCCTGTCCGGGCAGCGGCGGTACGGGGAATCCGCCGGCCATCGGGTCGAAGGCGACGGGCGGGGCGGGCTCCTCCTTCGGCTTCCCGCGGAACATGTCCGCGACGAAGGACAGCAGCAGGAGCAGCAGGACGCCGCCGCCGACGTAGAGGGCGATGTCGGCGAAGTCGTAGTTCTCGTTGCGCAGGGTCCGCACGGTCGCGACGAGCATCAGCCACACCACGGAGACCGGGATGAGGACCTTCCAGCCGAGCTTCATCAGCTGGTCGTAGCGGACACGAGGGAGCGTGCCGCGCAGCCAGATGAAGAAGAACAGCAGCAGCTGGACCTTGATGACGAACCAGAGCATCGGCCACCAGCCGTGGTTCGCGCCCTCCCAGAAGGTACTGATGGGCCAGGGGGCCCGCCAGCCGCCGAGGAAGAGCGTCACGGACACGGCCGAGACCGTCACCATGTTCACGTACTCGGCGAGCATGAACAGCGCGAACTTGATGGACGTGTACTCGGTGTTGAAGCCGCCGACCAGGTCGCCCTCGGACTCCGGCATGTCGAACGGGGCGCGGTTGGTCTCGCCGATCATCGTGACGATGTAGATGATGAAGGAGACCGGCAGCAGGATGACGTACCAGCGGTCCTGTTGCGCCTCGACGATCGCCGAGGTCGACATCGACCCGGAGTAGAGGAACACCGAGGCGAACGCGGCGCCCATGGCGATCTCGTACGAGATCATCTGCGCGCAGGAGCGCAGTCCGCCGAGCAGCGGATAGGTGGATCCGGAACTCCAACCCGCAAGCACGATGCCGTAGATGCCGACCGAGGCGACCGCGAGGACGTAGAGCATCGCGATCGGCAGGTCGGTGAGCTGCATCGTGGTGCGCTGGCCGAAGATCGAGACCTCGTTGCCGGCCGGGCCGAAGGGGATCACCGCGATCGCCATGAAGGCCGGGACGGCCGCGATGATCGGTGCGAGGACGTAGACCACCTTGTCCGCGCGTTTGACGATGAGGTCTTCCTTCAGCATCAGCTTGACGCCGTCGGCGAGCGACTGGAGCATGCCCCAGGGTCCGTGCCGGTTGGGGCCGATGCGCAGCTGCATCCAGGCGACGACCTTGCGCTCCCACACGATGGAGAACAGCACGGTCACCATCAGGAAGGCGAAGCAGAACACCGCCTTGAGGACGACCAGCCACCAGGGGTCGGTGCCGAACAGCGAGAGGTCTTCAGCGGCGAGGTACGGGCTCATGCCTCCACCTCCTTGGGGGCTTCGGCGGCGAGCGTCGCCGGGCCGATGCGGACGAGTGAGCCGGGCACCGCACCGGCGTCGGAGGCGACTCCCCCGCCCGCGGAGTTCAGGGGGAGCCAGACCACGCGGTCGGGCATCTCGGTGATCTGCAGCGGGAGTTCGACGGCACCGGCGGGGCCGGTCACGGCGAGCACGTCGCCGTCCTTCACCCCGGCCTCGGCGGCGGTCGCGGCCGACACACGCGCGTGGGCCGCGTGCCGGGTCCCGGCGAGCGCCTCGTCACCCTCCTGGAGGCGGCCCTGGTCGAGCAGCAGCCGGTGCCCGGCCAGTACGGCCTCTCCGGCGGCCGGCCGCGGCAACTGGGCGGCGGTCTCGAGCGGTTCGGTGGCCCGGGGTCCGTCCCAGGCGCCGAGCCGGTCGATCTCGCCGCGCACGGTCCGCAGGTCCGGCAGACCCAGGTGGACGTCCATGGCGTCGGCCAGCATCTGCAGCACGCGCGCGTCGGTGGGCGCGAGACGGCGGGTCATCTGCTCGGGCTTGAGCGCGGCCTCGAAGAAGCGCACCCGGCCTTCCCAGTTGAGGAAGGTGCCGGCCTTCTCGGCGACCGCGGCGACCGGCAGGACCACGTCCGCGTGCTCGGTGACCTCGCTGGGCCGCAGCTCCAGCGAGACCAGGAAGCCGACCTCGTGAAGTGCTTCACGTGCGCGTGCCGGGTCCGGGAGGTCTGCGACTTCGACGCCGGCGACGACCAGCGCCTGGAGTTCTCCGGTGGCGGCGGCCTCGACGATCTGGCCGGTGTCGCGGCCGTAGCGGTGCGGGAGTTCGGCGACGCCCCAGGCCGCGGCGACCTCCTCACGCGCGCGTGGGTCGGTCGCCGGACGTCCGCCCGGCAGCAGCGACGGCAGCGCGCCCGCCTCGACGGCGCCGCGCTCTCCCGCCCTGCGCGGGATCCACACCAGCTGCGCGCCGGTCGCGGACGCGGCCCGTACGGCGGCGGTCAGTCCGCCCCGCACTGCGGCCAGCCGTTCACCGACGACGAGTACCGCGCCCTGGGAGCGCAGCGCCTCGGCGGCCTGAGCTCCGTCGCCCTCCAGGCCGACCTCGCCCGCGAGCGCGTCCAGCCATTCGGTCTCGGTGCCGGGAGCGGCGGGGAGCAGCGTGCCGCCGGCCTTCTCCAGACCGCGCGTGGCGTGCGTGGCCAGTGCGAACACCTTCTGCCCGTGCTTGCGCCAGGCCTTGCGCAGCCTCAGGAAGACGCCGGGCGCCTCCTCCTCGGCCTCGAACCCGACCAGCAGGACGGCGGGCGCCTTCTCCAGTGCGGTGTAGGTGACGCCCGTACCGTCGAGGTCACGGCCGCGTCCGGCGATCCGCGCGGCGAGGAAGTCGGTCTCCTCACCGCTGTGCACGCGCGCGCGGAAGTCGATGTCGTTGGTGTCGAGCGCCACGCGCGCGAACTTGCTGTACGCGTAGGCGTCCTCGATGGTGAGCCGGCCACCGGTGAGGATGCCGGTCCGGGAGCGGGCCGCGGCAAGTCCCTGAGCAGCCGCCTCCAGGGCCTCGGGCCAGGACGCGGGCTCGAGAACACCGTCGGCGTTGCGCACCAGGGGCGTCTCCAGGCGGTCGCGCTGCTGCGCGTACCGGAATCCGAACCGCCCCTTGTCGCAGATCCACTCCTCGTTGACCTCGGGGTCGTTGGCCGCGAGCTTGCGCATGACCTTGCCGCGCCGGTGGTCGGTGCGCGTGGCGCAGCCGCCGGAGCAGTGCTCGCAGACGCTCGGGGAGGACACCAGGTCGAAGGGGCGCGAGCGGAAGCGGTAGGCCGCCGAGGTGAGCGCGCCGACCGGGCAGATCTGGATGGTGTTGCCGGAGAAGTACGACTCGAAGGGGTCGCCCTCGCCGATGCCGACCTGCTGCAGCGCGCCCCGCTCGACCAGTTCGATCATCGGGTCGCCCGCGACCTGGTTGGAGAAGCGGGTGCAGCGGGCGCACAGCACGCACCGCTCGCGGTCGAGGAGTACCTGTGTGGAGATCGGCACGGGCTTCTCGTACGTCCGCTTTTTGCCTTCGAAGCGTGACTCGGCCTGGCCGTGCGACATGGCCTGGTTCTGCAGGGGGCACTCGCCGCCCTTGTCGCAGACCGGGCAGTCCAGCGGGTGGTTGATGAGGAGGAGCTCCATCACACCGTGCTGGGCCTTCTCCGCGGCCGGCGAGGTGAGGTGGGTCTTCACCACCATTCCGTCGGTGCAGGTGATGGTGCAGGACGCCATCGGCTTGCGCTGGCCCTCGACGTCGACGATGCACTGGCGGCAGGCGCCGGCCGGGTCGAGGAGGGGGTGGTCGCAGAAGCGGGGGATCTCGATGCCGAGTTGTTCGGCGGCGCGGATGACCAGGGTGCCCTTGGGCACGCTGATCTCCACGCCGTCGATGGTCAGCGAGACGAGATCTTCCGGCGGGACCGCCGCCTCTCCCCCACCGGAGGGAGCGCTCGTGGTCACCGTCATGCGTTCACCTCCGTGCGGGAGTCGGCCCAGACCGTCGACTTGGCCGGGTCGAAGGGGCAGCCGCGGCCCGTGATGTGCTGCTCGTACTCCTCGCGGAAGTACTTGAGCGAGGAGAAGATCGGCGAGGCGGCACCGTCACCGAGGGCGCAGAACGACTTGCCGTTGATGTTGTCGGCGATGTCGTTGAGCTTGTCGAGGTCGGACATGACGCCCTTGCCGGCCTCGATGTCGCGCAGCAATTGCACGAGCCAGTAGGTGCCTTCGCGGCAGGGTGTGCACTTGCCGCAGGACTCGTGGGCGTAGAACTCGGTCCAGCGGGTGACGGCGCGGACGACGCAGGTCGTCTCGTCGAAGCACTGGAGGGCTTTGGTGCCGAGCATTGAACCCGCGGCGCCCACTCCCTCGTAGTCGAGGGGGACGTCGAGGTGCTCGTCGGTGAACATCGGCGTCGAGGAGCCGCCCGGCGTCCAGAACTTCAGCCGGTGCCCGGGCCGCATTCCGCCGCTCATCTCCAGGAGTTGGCGGAGCGTGATGCCGAGCGGGGCCTCGTACTGGCCGGGGCTGGTGACATGGCCGCTGAGCGAGTAGAGCGTGAAGCCCGGGGACTTCTCGCTGCCCATCGACCTGAACCAGTCTTTTCCTTTTTGCAGGATCGCGGGAACCGACGCGATCGACTCCACGTTGTTCACCACAGTCGGGCACGCATAGAGGCCCGCGACGGCAGGGAAAGGGGGACGGAGCCGCGGTTGACCGCGGCGGCCTTCGAGCGAGTCGAGCAGTGCGGTCTCCTCACCGCAGATGTACGCGCCTGCGCCCGCGTGCACGGTGAGTTCCAGGTCGAGCCCGCTGCCCAGGATGTTCTCGCCGAGGAAGCCCGCCTCATGAGCCTCGCGCACGGCCTCGTGCAACCGCCGCAGGACTGGGACGACTTCACCGCGCAGATAGATGAAGGCATGCGACGACCTGATGGCATAACACGCGATGACAATGCCCTCGATGAGGCTGTGCGGGTTCGCGAACAGGAGCGGGATGTCCTTACAGGTTCCCGGTTCCGATTCGTCGGCGTTGACAACTAGATAGTGCGGCTTTCCATCACCCTGGGGAATGAACTGCCATTTCATTCCCGTGGGGAATCCCGCGCCGCCGCGGCCGCGCAGACCGGAGTCCTTGACGTACGCGATCAGGTCGTCCGGTGACATGGCGAGCGCCTTGCGGAGCCCCTCGTATCCTTCGTGCCTTCGGTAGACGTCCAGAGACCAGGACTTGTCCTCGTCCCAGAAGGCCGACAGCACGGGTGCGAGCAGCTTCTCGGGGCTGGTGTCTTTCAATTCGGGTGCCAAGGTCATCACTCCCCCTCCTCGGCGGTAGGCCCTGCCGGGTGGGCCGGGTCGGAGGCCGACGTGTCCTGAGGCGCGTCGTGCGAGCTCAGGTGCTGTGTCGGTGACGGGTCGTGTACGGCCCTGTCCCGCGGCTCGTCGTGCGGGCCGCCGTCGCGGGGGTGGACCACGCGCGCGGGTGCGGTCTCTCCTCTGGCCAGGCGGAGGCCCATCAGCGACGCGGGTCCCGCACCGCCGCTTGCCTCGACGGCCCCTGGCCGCTCGTCGGGGAAGCCGGCGAGGATCCGCGCGGTCTCCTTGAAGGTGCACAGCGGCGCCCCGCGCGTGGGCTCGACCGTCCGGCCCGCGCGCAGGTCGTCGACGAGGTGTTTGGCGCTGGACGGGGTCTGGTTGTCGAAGAACTCCCAGTTGACCATCACGACGGGCGCGAAGTCGCAGGCCGCGTTGCACTCGATGTGCTCCAGCGTGACCTTGCCGTCCTCGGTGGTCTCGCCGTTGCCGACGCCGAGGTGCTCCTGGAGCTCCTCGAAGATCGCGTCACCGCCCATCACCGCGCACAGGGTGTTGGTGCAGACGCCCACCTGGTAGTCACCGCTCGGCCTGCGCCGGTACATGGTGTAGAAGGTGGCGACCGCGGTGACCTCGGCGGTGGTCAGGCCCAGTACGTCCGCGCAGAACCGCATCCCGGTGCGCGTGACATGGCCCTCCTCCGACTGCACGAGATGCAGCAGCGGAAGGAGCGCGGACCGGGAGTCGGGGTAGCGGGCGATGACCTCGCGCGCGTCCGCCTCCAGCCGGGCTCGAACGTCGTCCGGGTAGACGGGCGCGGGCAGTTCGGGCATGCCCAGGCTGACGCCCTGCTCGGAAGAAGAGGTGGTCACCGGTCGACGCCTCCCATCACGGGGTCGATGGACGCGACGGCGACGATGACGTCGGCGACCTGGCCGCCCTCGCACATCGCCGCCATGGCCTGAAGGTTGGTGAAGGACGGGTCCCGGAAGTGGACCCGGAAGGGGCGGGTACCGCCGTCGGACACGGCGTGCACCCCGAGTTCGCCCTTGGGCGACTCGACGGCCGCGTACGCCTGTCCCGGCGGGACGCGGAAGCCCTCGGTCACCAGCTTGAAGTGGTGGATCAGGGCCTCCATGGAGGTGCCCATGATCTTCTTGATGTGGTCGAGGGAGTTGCCGAGCCCGTCGGGGCCCAGGGCGAGCTGGGCGGGCCAGGCGATCTTCTTGTCGGCGACCATGACCGGGCCGGGCTGGAGCCGGTCCAGGCACTGCTCGACGATCCTGAGGGACTGGCGCATCTCCTCGAGGCGGATCAGGAAGCGGCCGTAGGAGTCACAGGTGTCGGCGGTCGGGACGTCGAAGTCGTAGGTCTCGTAATCGCAGTACGGCTGCGCCTTGCGCAGGTCGAACGGCAGCCCGGTGGAGCGCAGGATCGGGCCGGTGGCGCCGAGGGCCATGCAGCCGGCCAGGTCGAGATAGCCGATGTCCTGCATACGGGCCTTGAAGATGGGGTTCCCGGTGGCGAGCTTGTCGTACTCCGGGAGGTTCTTCTTCATCTTCTTCACGAACTCGCGGATGTGATCCACCGCGCCGGGCGGCAGGTCCTGCGCGAGTCCGCCCGGGCGGATGAACGCGTGGTTCATCCGAAGGCCCGTGATGAGCTCGTAGATGTCGAGAATCATTTCACGATCACGGAATCCGTAGATCATGATCGTGGTGGCGCCGAGTTCCATACCGCCGGTGGCGATGCACACCAGGTGCGAGGAGAGCCGGTTCAGCTCCATCAGGAGCACCCGGATGATCTTGGCTCGCTCGGTGATCTGGTCCTCGACGCCGAGGAGTTTCTCGACGGCGAGGCAGTAGGCGGTCTCGTTGAAGAAGGACGTCAGGTAGTCCATGCGCGTCACGAACGTGGTGCCCTGCGTCCACGTGCGGTACTCGAGGTTCTTCTCGATGCCGGTGTGGAGGTAGCCGATGCCGCAGCGGGCCTCGGTGACCGTCTCGCCGTCGATCTCCAGGATCAGGCGGAGCACTCCGTGTGTGGACGGGTGCTGCGGGCCCATGTTGACGACGATGCGCTCGTCGTCCGCGCGGGCCGCGGACTGGACCACCTCGTCCCAGTCGCCACCGGTGACCGTGTAGACGGTGCCCTCGGTGGTCTCCCGGGCGGATGCTGACTGCGTGCTCACGAGTACGACCTCCGCTGGTCCGGAGCCGGGATCTGGGCGCCCTTGTACTCGACGGGGATGCCGCCGAGGGGGTAGTCCTTGCGCTGCGGGTGGCCCTGCCAGTCGTCCGGCATCATGATCCGCGTCAGGGCCGGGTGACCGTCGAAGACGATCCCGAAGAAGTCGTAGGTCTCGCGCTCGTGCCAGTCGTTGGTCGGATACACGGAGACCAGGGACGGGATCTTCGGATCGGCGTCCGGGGCGCTGACCTCGAGGCGGATCAGCCGGTTGTGGGTGAGCGAGCGCAGGTGGTAGACGGCGTGCAGCTCGCGGCCCTTGTCGTGCGGGTAGTGCACCCCGCTGACGCCGGTACAGAGCTCGAAGCGCAGGGCCGGGTCGTCGCGCAGGGTGCGGGCGACGCGCAGCAGGTGCTCGCGCTCGATGTGGAAGGTGAGCTCGTCGCGGTCGACGACCGTCTTCTCGATCGCGTTGTCGGGCAGGAGTCCCTGCTCCTCCAGTGCTCCCTCGAGTTCGTCGGCGACCTCGTCGAACCAGCCGCCGTAGGGGCGGGCCGCGGGTCCCGGCAGGCGGACCGAGCGCACCAGGCCGCCGTAGCCGGAGGTGTCGCCGCCGTTGTTGGCGCCGAACATGCCGCGCTGGACGCGGATCTCCTCGCCGCCCTCGCCGCGCTGGCCGGGGAGGTTGGAGGCGCTGAGGTCCTTCTCGGGGTTCGCGCCGTCGCCGGCACCGTTCGCGTCGCTCACCGCAGCAGCCCCTTCATCTCGATGGTGGGCAGGGCCTTGAGCGCCGCTTCCTCCGCCTCGCGGGCCGCCTCCTCGGCGTTCACGCCGAGCTTGGAGCCCTGGATCTTCTGGTGGAGCTTGAGGATGGCGTCCAGCAGCATCTCGGGCCGTGGCGGGCAGCCCGGGAGGTAGATGTCGACGGGGAGGATGTGGTCGACGCCCTGGACGACCGCGTAATTGTTGAACATCCCGCCCGAGGAGGCGCAGACCCCCATGGAGATGACCCACTTCGGGTTCGCCATCTGGTCGTAGACCTGCCTGACCACCGGGGCCATCTTCTGGCTGACCCGGCCGGCGACGATCATGAGGTCGGCCTGGCGGGGTGAGCCGCGGAAGACCTCCATGCCGAAGCGGGCCAGGTCGTAGCGTCCGGCGCCGGTGGTCATCATCTCGATGGCACAGCAGGCGAGGCCGAAGGTGGCCGGGAAGACGGACGCCTTGCGCACCCAGCCCGCGGCCTGCTCGACGGTGGTCAGCAGGAAGCCGCTCGGCAGCTTTTCTTCGAGTCCCATGAGTTAGAGGCCCCTCAGTCCCATTCCAGGCCGCCGCGCCGCCACACGTACGCGTACGCAACGAAGACGGTGAGCACGAAGAGCAGCATCTCCACGAGCCCGAAAACACCCAGGGCGTCGAAGGTGACGGCCCAGGGGTAGAGGAAGACGATCTCGATGTCGAAGACGATGAAGAGCATCGCCGTCAGGTAGTACTTGATGGGGAAGCGCCCGCCGCCGGCCGGCGTGGGGGTTGGCTCGACCCCGCACTCGTAGGCGTCGAGCCTGGCCCGGTTGTAACGCTTCGGACCGATCAGCGTGGCCATGACCACGGAGAAGATCGCAAAGCCTGCCCCGAGGGCTCCCAGTACGAGGATGGGCGCATACGCGTTCACCGCTCCTCGCTCCTCTCAGTCGGCACTGACTGCTGGCGATGGCGTTGAGTTCGCTTCCGCCCCACCCGTCCCGCAAGTCCCGCCCGTCCCGGCGAAGATCGCGAACATGTGAAGCAGGTCACAAGCCCAACTGACCCGCATCTTATGCCCGCCGGTCTGTGATCTGCGACACGGGGTATTGCACAAGCTTTGTGATCTCCACCACCTGACGAAGGATCATGAAGTCGGATGAGCGGTGATCTTCGTACGTGAAGCGTCCGAGCGATCACCAGAGGTGACATTTTGCCTCGTCGGCGCAGCTGGGAGCAGGCGTCTCCATATCAAGAGAGTTCCCTTGCATGCAAATTGGTGCTGGACTTCACTGCTTGATAGTGCGCCGCGTTCACACATCAGGAGGAGTCGCGGGGTGCGATGTGGACGCGTGCACACATTCACGAGCGGGTGAGGGCGGGATGCGTGCGCGTGACGCACCCGCCGCTGTAACCGTTGCGTGACCTCCGCCACATCAATGAGAGACCTCTGAGAACCGGGCTTGGCCACCTGTCCCAACCGGTGGTAGGTGCGGGGCAATTCGGACGTAAACACGAAAGTACGTGATCAAGGCCTTGTTGGGTCGCGTCCGCAATGTCCGTTACGGCGTCAATAAGGAGCGGCGGACCAGGAATTCGAGGCGCCCATTGAACAACTGTGGCGCAGCACACGTTTCTTGAAGGTATGGAGGAGCCCCTGATACCGCTTGGTCTCATGTCCCACACCGCTCACATACGAAGCCACCGGAAGCCCCGCCGCAGCGCGACGACATCCATCGCGATGCGCGCCGGAGTTGCCGGTGGCGTCCTCAGCATGGCAGCGGCGGGCGCGTCGGCTTCGGCGAGCGCCGCCGAGCCGGTGACGCAGACCCTCGAACTGCCCACCCTCACGGCCGACCTGGCCGTCCAGGTCGCCGAGTCCGCGGACGCCACGCAGCAGGCGGCCGCGAACTACGAGCTCCAGGCCGAGCGCGACGCGGCCGCCGCCGCTGCCGCCAAGGAGGCCAAGAAGGACCTCGCCGAGGCGAAGAAGAAGGCTGAGGCCAAGAAGAAGGCCGAGGAGGCCCGCAAGGCCGCCGCGGAGGCCGCCGCCTCGCGTTCCTCGGAGCGGACCACCCTTTCCGCCACCACGACCACGACCGCCTCGGCGCCCGCCAGCGGCAGCGTCGCGACCGTCATCGCCTTCCTCAAGGCACAGGTGGGCGACGCCTACGTCATGGGCGCCACCGGGCCCAACGCGTGGGACTGCTCCAGCCTGGTCCAGGCCGCGTTCAAGCAGGTCGGCGTCGAGCTGCCGCGGGTCTCGCAGGACCAGTCGATGCAGGGCACCGACATCCCGCTGTCGCAGATCCAGGTCGGCGACATCCTCTACTGGGGCGGCAAGGGTTCCGCCTACCACGTGGGCGTCTACATCGGTGACGGCCAGTACCTGGACGCGGCCAACCCCTCCAAGGGTGTCGTCATCCAGGACCTGTCCGGATACCCGGCGTCCGGCGCGGTGCGCGTACTCTGACGAGCACGCACACGCGTCACGAACGTCGGAAGGGCCGCAGCCGCTCGGGGGCAGCGGCCCTTCCGCCCTGTCCGGGTCCCGCCTAGCCGAGGTCGAAGGTGTTGGGCAGCCCCAGCCGGTGGCGTACCTCGTCGATCCGTTTCAGCGGCTCCATCTCCGGGGGCCGGTACAGCTCCTGGATCTCACACCGCTCGACGTCCGAATTGTCCGCGTCCAGCAGTGCGTTGACGGCCAGTCGCGCGGACTCGTTGGCGCCTTCCATGGTCGCCAGGTCGACGTCGGTGCGGACGTAGTCGCCCGCGAGGAAGAAGTTCGGCACCTTTGTGCGGGCCGTGGGGCGGTTGTAGAGCGTGCCCGTGGGGTGGATGAGGAGTTGCTCGCGGTTTCGCGGCTCAGGGCCGCCCAGGCCCGTCACAGCCGGGTCCATGAACCAGCCGAGCCGGTCGGTGTCCACGAGTGTCGTCTTGCCGGCGTCGTTGAGGCCGTCCTTCAACTGGGCCCAGAGTTCGGCGACGACCTCGTCCTTCGTGCACTCCTTGGCCGTCTTGCCGTACAGGATGCCGGGTTTGTCCCACTCGGAGATGATCGCCGAGAGACAGTCGTGGGTCTGTCCGTCGCCGTAGTCGCGCGGGAAGTCCCGTCCGGGCCAGAACTGCGCCTGGCCGACGGCCGTCACCGACCAGGGTGAGTCGAGGCAGTTGATGTGGCCGTGCACGACCGGCTTGGGCGTGCGGAGGTAGAACATCACGCCGGTCATCCAGTCCGCCCGCAGCGCGTCGCACCGGGAGAGCTGCGGATCCGCCGCGCGCAGGGCCGGGCCCCACGTCACGCGCGCGTGCTCGACGGGCAGCGCGCAGACGTAGTGGTCGGCGGTGACGGTGCGGTCGTCGCCGCCGTCGCGGTCCGAGACGCGGACACCGGTCACCCGGCCGCCGGCGTACAGGACGTCGTGAACCTGCGTGCCGAGGACGAACTCGACGCCGAGGGAGCGCAGATGCCGCTCCCAGGGGTCGATCCAGGCCTCGCTGGTGGGGGCGTTGAGGACCCGGTCGATGTCGGCGTCGCCGTCCATGCCGCGGCCTAGGAGGCCCCACAGGAGCAGCGCCTCGATGATGACGCGGCCGACGGTGCGGGTGGAGGCGACCTCCGCGCGGGTGGCGACCAGGTTGCGGGTCTGGCCGATGCCCAGCAGCGTCTGGTACTCGGCGCTCATCTCCTCCGCGCGGATGAAGTCCCACCACGCGACCTTCTCCCACTGGTCCTCGCGGCGGGCGTCGCAGCTGGTGAGGTGGACCAGGACGCGGTCGGCGAAGTAGGCGGCCTCGTGGGCGGGGAGGCGGGTGCCGAGGTCCAGGACGGAGAGGATCTGGTCACGGATCCAGGACGGGGTGAGGTCGCCGGGGGCGGGCGGGGTGGTGGCGCGGCGCAGGGGGAAGTGCAGGTCTGGACGGCCGCCCGAGCGGGCGAAGAGGGCCTCCGTGCCGCTGACGAGGTTGTCGTGGACGCCGTTCGCGTTGCCGGCGAAGGGGATGCGGCGCATCGTGTCCGGCAGGTTCCGGTAGAAGCCGGGGAAGAAGCGGAAGCCGTGCTCGGCGGGGAGGTCCGCGCGGCCGCCGGCCGCCGTGCCCGGGACGGGCATCGAGCGGGCCTTGCCGCCGAGGGCGTCGTAGTACTCGTAGACGGTGACGGCGTAGCCGCGTTCGGCGAGTTCGTGCGCGGCGCTGAGGCCGGAGACACCACCGCCGAGGACGGCCACCTTCCTGCCGGAAGCCGCCTTCGCGCTCCCGGCGGGCCATAACGCGAGCGCGCCGGCCACTCCCCCCGTACCGGCCAGGAACCGTCTGCGGGTGTGGCCGTCGGGCTGCTCCATGTGTTCTGTTGTCATGGGCAACGGAGGGTAGGGAGAGGCCCCGGAGGCCGGAACCCCGATGACCCACCGCCCACAGCATCCACACAACAGGGAGAAACATGCCCAGCGTGTTCGTTCAAGGCAGGCCGGCCGACTCCTACCCCCGCCTCGCGCCCGAGGCCCGGCGCGGACAGGTACGGCGCATCACCGAGGTCGGCGAAGGGGTCCTGCACAAGCCGTGCCGGGACGTGACCGAGTTCGGGCCCGATCTCGCCGCGCTCATCGACGACATGTTCCTGACGATGTACATCGCGGAGGGGGCCGGGCTCGCGGCGAACCAGGTCGGGGTGGATCTGCGGCTGTTCGTGTACGACTGCCCGGACGACGACGGGGCCCGGCACGTCGGGCACATCGTCAACCCGGTGCTGGAGCAGCTCGATCCCGCCGGCCGCAGGCTCCTCGACGACCACGAGGGCTGCCTCTCCGTACCGGGCGCCGTGATGGACGTACCGCGTCCGGACCGGGCCGTCGTGCGCGGGCTCGACAAGGACGGTGAGCCGATCACGATCGAGGGGACCGGCTACTTCGCCCGCTGCCTCGCCCATGAGACCGACCACGTCGACGGACGCGTCTACCTGGACCGGCTCTCCCAGCGCGAACGCAAGGACGCGCTACGACAGGTGGCGGACCGGCGCGAGGAGGTCTTCGCACGCCGGGCCGCCAACATCGAGGCGCTGAGCCACTAGTTCAGGCCTTCGGGGCCACCTTGCTCAGCCCGTTGATGATGCGGTCCATCGCGTCGCCGCCCGTCGGGTCGGTGAGGTTGGCCAGCATCTTCAGGGTGAACTTCATGAGCAGGGGGTGGGTGAGGCCGCGCTGGGCCGCGATCTTCATGACCTTCGGATTGCCGATGAGCTTCACGAAGGCGCGGCCCAGCGTGTAGTAGCCGCCGTAGGTGTCCTTGAGGACCTGCGGGTAGCGCTGGAGCGCGATCTCACGCTGAGCCGGTGTGGCCCGGGCGTGGGCCTGGACGATGACGTCGGCGGCGATGTTGCCGGACTCCATGGCGTAGGCGATGCCCTCGCCGTTGAAGGGGTTCACCATGCCGCCGGCGTCGCCGACCAGGAGCAGGCCCTTGGTGTAGTGGGGCTGGCGGTTGAAGGCCATCGGCAGGGCGGCGCCGCGGATCGGGCCCGTCATGTTCTCCGGCGTGTAGCCCCACTCCTCCGGCATCGACGCGCACCAGGCCTTCAGCACCTCGCGCCAGTCGAGCTCCTTGAAGGAGTCGGAGGTGTTGAGCACGCCGAGGCCCACGTTCGAGGTGCCGTCGCCCATGCCGAAGATCCAGCCGTAGCCCGGCAGCAGCCGGGGCTCGGGCCCCCGTCGGTCCCACAGCTCCAGCCAGGACTCCAGGTAGTCGTCCTCGTGGCGCGGCGATTCGAAGTACGTGCGGACGGCCACGCCCATCGGACGGTCCTCGCGGCGGTGCAGGCCCATCGCCAGGGACAGCCGGGTGGAGTTGCCGTCGGCCGCGACCACGAGCGGCGCGTGGAAGGTGACCTCCCGCTTCTCGCCGGTGTCGCCGAGCTTGGCGTGCACGCCGGTGATACGACCGGTGCGGTCGTCGATGATCGGGGCGCCGACGTTGCAGCGCTCATAGAGGCGTGCGCCCGCCTTCTGCGCCTGGCGGGCGAGTTGCTCGTCGAAGTCGTCGCGCTTGCGGACGAGGCCGTAGTCCGGGAAGGACGCGAGATCCGGCCAGTCCAACTGGAGGCGGACGCCGCCGCCGATGATGCGCAGGCCCTTGTTGCGCAGCCAGCCCGCTTCCTCGGAGATGTCGATACCCATGGCCACCAGCTGTTTGGTGGCTCGCGGGGTGAGGCCGTCGCCGCAGACCTTCTCGCGCGGGAACGCCGTCTTCTCCAGGAGAAGCACGTCGAGTCCGGCCTTGGCGAGGTAGTACGCGGTCGTGGAGCCGGCCGGCCCCGCGCCGACGACGATGACATCGGCGGTGTTTTCGGAGAGGGGCTCAGTCACGACGGTCACGGCGGGATCTCCCCAAGTTCGCAATGTGCGTGCCGACCGGCACTGGACATGGGCAGTCTATTCAGCACGATTGATCACCCGGCTGAAGGGCTGCCCCGTGAACCGAGCTCTCCCTGTAGTAAGGCTGCGCGTCCCCACCGACGAGGACGCCGTCGCCTGGCACCGGATCTTCGACGACCGGGACGTCATGGAGTTCCACGGAGGCAGGTCGGCGGAGCTGTACGTCTACGAGGAACTCACCGCCCGCCAGCGCCGGCACGACGCCGAGCGGGGGTTCTGTCTGTGGACCATGGTCGACGAGAACGGGCAGGTCATCGGGTTCACCGGCGCCCAGCCGTGGCCGCAGGACTGGGGACCCAAGGGTGAGATCGAGATCGGCTGGCGGCTCGGGCGCGCGCACTGGGGCAAGGGGTACGCCACCGCGGCCGCCCAGATGACGCTGGAACGGCTGCGGGCGGCGGGCGTCACCAACGTCGTGGCGCTGGTCAGACCCGGCAACGAACGGTCCATCGCGGTCACCCGGCGGCTCGGGATGGTGGCGGCGGAGACGTTCCCGCATCCGCGGCTGCCGGAGAACGCGCTGTGCTTCCGCCTTGATCTGTGACGCAGAGTGATAATCGGCTACAGAAAAATACTCAGCGCTTCCAGGTAGCGCCCCAGTGCGGTTACCCTGCCAATACCGCTGGGGGTGACATCTGTGCGAATAACACCCAAAACGCCCGAAGTGCGCGTCCCTCGTCTGGTCGGTCTGATGGCCGTCGACGCGCGCGAGACGGCCAAGGCACAGGGCCTGTTCATCAATGCGCCGGACCGGCAGGACTTCCACCTCGCCGTCGTCGACTACGTCGTACGCCAGTACCCGCAGCCCGGCGCCGAGGTGCCGCGGGAGTCGATGGTCTACGTGTGGTTGGACTTCGGTCCGGGCGAGGGCGGCGGAGGCATGCGCGAGCCGCGTGTGCCGAACCCGTCGGGCGGCGGGCTGCAGCGCGAGCTGGACGAACCCGGCGACCCCTGCACCGTCGGGATCGGCCCGCCCTGAACCCTCAGCTCGCCTTGAACCCGCGGTGCAGGGCCACGACCCCGCCCGTCAGGTTCCGCCACGCCACCTTCGACCAGCCCGCCTTCTGCAGGCGCTCGGCCAGCGCGGGCTGGTCGGGCCAGGCGCGGATGGACTCGGCGAGGTAGACGTACGCGTCGGGGTTGGAGGACACCGCGCGGGCCACCGGCGGCAGGGCACGCATCAGGTACTCGGTGTAGACCGTGCGGAAGGGCCCCCAGGTCGGGTGCGAGAA
Source organism: Streptomyces sp. NBC_00019 (assembly GCF_045041015.1). Lineage (NCBI taxonomy): Bacteria > Bacillati > Actinomycetota > Actinomycetes > Kitasatosporales > Streptomycetaceae > Streptomyces > Streptomyces sp. NBC_00019. Next base: position 6,158,556 of record NZ_CP108302.1, on the reverse strand, counting down.
CTCGCAGATCACGACCCGGCCGCCGGGCTTGGTCACCCGGTACATCTCACGCAGCCCGGCGTCGAAGTCCTGCACGTTGCGCAGCCCGAAGGAGATCGTGACCGCGTCGAAGGTGTCGTCCTTGAAGGGCAGCTTCGTCGCGTCGCCCGCCGTCAGCGGCAGCCACGGATGGTTCTTCTTGCCGACCTTGAGCATGCCCAGCGAGAAGTCGCAGGGGACGACGTAGGCGCCGGTCTGTGCGAAGGGCAGGGACGAGGTGGCCGTGCCGGCCGCCAGGTCAAGGATCTTCTGCGCGGGCCGGGCGTCGACCGCCTTGGCGACCTCCTTGCGCCACGCCCGGTCCTGGCCGAGCGACAGCACGTCGTTCGTCAGGTCGTACCGTTCCGCCACGTCGTCGAACATCGAGGCGACTTCGTGCGGCTGCTTGTTCAGGGAAGCGCGGGTCACGGGCCCATTCTTGCAGCCGCCCCCGAGGAAGCGGCCCAGGCCCCGCTCACGGCAGCAGCTTCGGCTTCTTCCTGGCCGCCACGTCCTCCACCCAGCCGCAGGCCAGGACGAACACCGCGATCAGCACCCACCCGATCCCGAACATGAACCACTGGCTCTCCAGCGGCAGGTACTTCTCGAAGGCCGGCACGTTCCAGAACTGGTCGATCAGCGGTACGGCGAGGATCAGGGCGATCTCATGCCAGAGGTAGATCGTCACCGCGCGCGCGTTGAAGACCGTCACGACCCGGTCGAGCCGCCTGAAGCGGGTGAGCCACGCGAAGTCGATCGCGAAGTACGCCTTGGCCCACATCAGCAGCATCACGAACCCGGCCGACCAGAAGGCCTGCGCGAGCGGGATCTCGTCGAGGTCGTACGTGCCGACCTCGCCCTGGTGGGAGAAGGCGTACCAGCCGCCGTAGCCGATCGCGACGAAGGACAGGACGACCACGAGCGCCGGTTTCATCCTCCGCAGCACGCCGTCGCGGTGCGCGAAGCCGAGGATCCAGCAGAAGAGATACGTCGAGAAGTCCCACATCTCGTTGCCGAGCCGTCCCTCCGGCCCGGACCACGCGAAGTTGAGGACCAGGATCGGCGCCAGGGACAGGACGAGCACCGGAACCGGCGCCGGCCGGAACACCTTCAGCAGAAGCGGGGACAGCAGCACGAACCACAGATACGTCCGCAGATACCAGAGGATCTCCCAGGCCTGTACGCCCCACTGGTTCCCCGGCGGATCGCCGAACGGCACGATCCAGTAGACGATCTCCCAGTGCGGCATCCAGTCGTGGATCAGCATCGCGAGGACCACGAAGAAGCCCCAGAACCAGAACGGGGGCAGCAGTCGGCGGAGCCTGCTCCTCACGACCTTCGGCGCGGGCCGCTCCAGCGACTTCGCCATCAGGGTGCCGGCCAGGCCGAACATGATCCCCATGGAGGGGAAGACCATCCCGCACCAGGCCCACCCGAAGGTGTGATAGGTGACGACCCGGATGAGGGCGACGGCCCGGAGGATGTCGAAGTAGCGGTCGCGACCGGCGGGCTTCGGCGGCGGCTTCTCCTCCACCGCCACCGGCTGCCCGTAGTCCACGTACTGCTGCTGCGGATACGTCTGTTGCGGATACGTCGGCTGTACATATTGCGGTTGTGCATATTGCGGTTGTGCATACTGCGGCTGCTCATTGCCGCCGTACCCCTGCCCGTTCCCGTTCCCGTCCCCGTCCCCGTCCCCGTAGCCGTACCCCTGCTGCTGGTACCCCTGCTGCTCCCAGCTCATCAGCTCGCCCCCGTCGGCGTCCCGACCTCGCCGGTCCGCTTCAGCTTCTGCCAGCGCAGCCGGCCGCCCGTGAGGGCCGTGATGCAGGAGTGGATGAGGACGAGGTACATCATCTGCCGGTAGGCCAGCTGCTGGAGCGGCATCATCAGCAGGTAGCGGTACTTCTCCTTGTCCAGCCGGAAGGCGTACGCGGCACAGACCAGCTGCACCGCCAGCACCGCGAGCCAGGCCAGCAGTGCCGCCTGGAAGTCGATGAAGATCATCGAGTACGCGGTGAAGACGTCGATCAGCGGGGCGAAGACCGGCGTGACGATCTGGAAGATCACCACCAGCGGCATCCCGACCCGGCCGAAGCGGCCCGAAGGACCCTTGTCGGTCAGGGACTTGCGGTGCTTCCACAGCGCCTGCATGGTGCCGTACGACCAGCGGTAGCGCTGCGACCACAGCTGCTTCAGCGAACCCGGCGCCTCCGTCCAGGCCTTGGCGTGCTCCTGGTAGACGACCCGCCGGCCCGCGCGGTGCATGGCGATGGTGATGTCGGTGTCCTCGGCGAGCGTGTCCTCGCTCATACCGCCGACCTCGAGCACCGCCTCGCGGCGGAACGCGCCGATCGCGCCGGGGATCGTCGGCATGCAGCGCAGCAGGTCGTACATACGGCGGTCGAGGTTGAAGCCCATCACGTACTCGATGTGCTGCCAGGCGCCGATGATCGTGTCGCGGTTGCCGACCTTGGCGTTGCCGGCGACCGCGCCGACCTCGGGGTCGGCGAAGGGCTGCACCAGCTGCTGCACGGCGTCCGGCTCGAAGACGGTGTCGCCGTCCATCATGATGACGATGTCGTAACTGGCGTTGCGCACCCCGTTGTTGAGGGCGGCCGGCTTGCCCGCGTTCTCCTGCCGGATGACCCGCACGTTCGTCATGCCCAGCTCGTGGGCCGCGTTGCGCGAGATCTCGGACGTACCGTCCGTCGAACCGTCGTCGACGACGATGATCTCGATCGGATGGGTGCTCTGCGCCAGCGACCTGAGCGTGTTGGCGATGCACTCCTTCTCGTTGTACGCCGGGACGATCACGCTCACCGGCCGGGTGACCGTCGGCCCCCAGCTGAAGCGGCGTTTGTTGCGTTGTTTGTAGTGGCGGCGGGCGAGGATCAGCATCATCCCGAACCGCCCCATGACGGCGACGCCGACGACCATGAGGCCGACCGACAGCGTGGGTACGGCGTACTCGGCGACGGCGACGGCCGCGAGCAAGGCCTTGCCCTCGTAGAGGGTCGCTCCGGCGGCCTCGCGGTGGGCGGCCTGGAGGTTGCCGGCACCCGTGCCTGCGCCGGGCTGCTGGCCGTTCGTGGCCGCCGGTCCACCGGCCTGCTGGCCGTTCGCCGACTGCTCCTGCTCGATGACCCCGCTGATGGTGGTGAAGGTGTACCCCTTCGCCTTCATCTTCTCGATGTACTCGGGCAGCGCCTTGATCGTCTGCGAGCGCTCACCACCGGCGTCGTGGAAGAGCACGGACGCCCCGTCGCTGTCGTCCGGCGTCGCCCACTTGACGATCTTCGAGACGCCCGGCTTCTTCCAGTCGTCGCTGTCGGTGTCGACGAAGACGCTGGTGTAGCCGTCCTCGCCGAGCTTCTCGTAGACGGGCCAGCTGTAGTTGTCGATGGCGTCCGTCTCCGAGGAGTACGGCGCCCGGAACAGCGTGGTGGTGATGCCCGCCGCGCCCGCGAGGGCCAACTGGGTCTGCTGCATCTCGCGGTTGACCCGGGCGTCGCTCTGGTAGGAGAGGTCGACGTGGGTGAAGGTGTGGATGCCCACCTCGTTGCCCTGCTCGACCATGTCCTTCACGATGCCCGGGTAGCGCGAGACCATCGAGCCGACCACGAAGAACGTGGCGGGGACGTCGTACTTCTCCAGGATCTCCAGCACCTGTGGCGTGTACGTCGGGGTGGGGCCGTCGTCGAAGGTCAGCGCGATCGTCTTGTCCGGGACGGAGACGCTCGTCGCCGAGCCGCCGCGGAAGCTGACGATCGGGCCGCCGTCGAGGATCTTGTCCGGCACCTTGCTGGAGCTGGCCCCGTCGCGGACCCGCTCGTCGCCGCCGACCTCGGCGCGCAGATAGCCGTCGAGCAGCATCACGCTGGTCAGCGCGAGCAGGAGCAGGCCGGCGAGGAGGACCCGCGGCTTCTGGAGCGCCGCGGCCTTGCCCGCCGCCCGCCCCAGGCGTGAGGGGGCGCGGCGGCGGCCGCGGGAGGGAGTCGTCGTAGTCATAAGGGTGGCTGCGCTCCGGTCAGTTGGCGGTCGCGGAGGCGGACGGCGTGGGCACGCCCGACGGCAGCGCGGGCGGAGAGCCGCTGGGCCTCACGCTGTTGCCGATGCCGCCCTGTGGCTGGGTGCCGGGTCCGTTGCCGTTCTGGGCGCCCGGACCTCCCTGGCCCTGGCCGCCCCCGAAGGGCAGCAGCGAGGACGGGTTCGAGGTGCCGATGCCCATGAAGGCGAGGCCCAGGACGACGGCGTACCCCACACACAGGACACCGACGAGAAGACCGATCCGGCGCAGCATCTTGGAGCGGCGTCCGGAGTTGTCAACGAACACGGGTCCGTCGGCGGACTCGTTGCCACGGCGTTTGCGGCGGCGACCACGTTCGGCGCGGTTTTCGATGGCAGGCTCGGAATGCATTCCCCGGACGTTAGAGAGTCTTTATGTGTCCGAAACTCAGGAATTCATGTGAGGCGCGTATGAGAAACGTCTTAACCTGTCCCTTCTCTGAGAGTTCGCTGGAACGCCTGCGCAACTCCCAGGGAAGGGAAAGGGGTTGATTGCCCGCTTCGGATGACCGAATAGCCTGTTTTATTCGCGCGTGCCCATGCACCCTCTGTGTAAATCCTGTCCTCATGAAGCTCAGCCTCGTGTGAGACATTTCCACTCGCCCAACACAGTTTGTTTCCATCCTGAGACAGAAATCACGAGAGCGGGTGCATGCCGAATGCGGCGTTTCCTGAGGCCGGCGGCAGGGCTGAGTTGCCTGTTTGCCCTGGCCACGGCGGGTTGTTCCGCGGACACCGACACCACCTCGGAAGCGACGCCGGCCCAGTCCGCCGAGGCTTCCGAAGAGACCTCGGCGAGCACGTCGTACGCCCCCTACGTCAGCGCCACGGAAGCCTCCGCCAACGACTCGGCCGGCGCTCCGACGACGTACAACCTGGCTTTCGTGATCGCGGACGGCAGCGACTGCACCCCCACGTGGAACGACTCGCACGCCATCGGCGACTCCTCGGTGGCCTCCCGGATCTCGCGGCTCAAGGAGGACGGCGCGAGTGTGCGGGTCTCCTTCGGCGGGGCGTCGGGCAAGGAGCTGGCGGAGAGTTGCGACAGTGCGACGGCGCTCGCGCAGGCCTACGGCGAGGCCCTCGACGCGGCCGGCTCCACCCAGGCCGACTTCGACATCGAGGGTGACGCGCTGACGGACTCCGCGTCGGTGGAGCTGCGGTCGGAGGCGATCGCGCTCCTGCAGAAGTCGCGCAGCGACCTCACCGTGTCCTTCACGCTGCCCGTGATGCCGTCGGGGCTCGACGACGACAGCATCGCGTTGCTGGAGTCCGCCAACAACAGTGCCGTACAGGTCTCCACGATCAACCTCATGACCATGAACTACGGCGAGTCGTACGACGAGGACATGGGCGACTACGCGATCACCTCGGCGAAGGCCGCGCATACGCAGCTGACGGATGTCTTCGGGACGTCGGACGCCGTTGCGTGGCGGGCGATCGCGCTGACGTCGATGATCGGGGTCAACGACGTCGACAACGAGACGTTCACGCTGTCGGACGCGGCCCAAGTGCGTTCCTTCGCCGAGGAGAAGGAGATCGGGTGGGTGTCGATGTGGTCGACGTTCCGGGATCAGCAGTGTGACGACGAGGGTGACGAGCTCACCAACTGCAGCGGGGTGGAGCAGAGTTCGGGTGCTTTCGCGGAGGCGTTCGCGGAGTAGTGGGTCTCGGCTGCGGGTCGGTGGGGGCTGGTCGCGCCCACGCGGCGGAGCCGCAAATCGATACAGCCCCGCGCCCCTTTCGGGGCGCTCCGGCTAACGGCGTCTGTGGACCAACCTGCCCGCGCACACCGTCGCGATGCACTCGCCGCTCTCGTCGAAGACGGCCAGATCCGCACGGCCCACTTCCCTGATCCCTGTGGACTGCACGCCGGGGAGCACGACCACGTCGTTCCGCTCGGCCGCCGCGCGGAGTTCAGGCGTGTCGGCGTACTCCTCCAGGACCGCCACCGCACCCGACTTCAGCACGGCGTGGATGCGTTCACGTGGGCTCGGGGCGTCCGGGAGCGGGCCCTCGTGGATGCGGGCAGGGCCCAGGACGCCGGGCCACCTGCGGACCCGGGCGCCGGGGAACCGCTCGCGCAGCTCTTCCAGCGTCCCCACGGCGCCGACCCGGTCCCGCCCCACCAGGACGGCACCGCCCTTGATCGGGTCCGAGGACCAGGTGTACCGGACCTCGTCGGCGGCGTGAATCGTCTCCATCTGTGGGCTAGTTGGACGCGAGGATCTTCAGCTCGGGATGTGCCGTGCCACCCTCGATCGCCGTCGACGAGATGTGGGACACGATCCGCGCGTCGACGGGGTCGTTCGCCGGGTCGTCGTGGACGACGAGGTGTTCGTACGTGGTGGAGCGCTGGGCCGGGACCCGTCCCGCCGTACGGATCATGTCGATCATTTCCTGGAGGTTGGAGCGGTGCTTGGCACCGGCCGCCGAGACGACGTTCTCCTCCAGCATGATCGAGCCGAGGTCGTCCGCGCCGTAGTGCAGGGTCAGCTGCCCCGCGTCCTGGCCGGTGGTCAGCCAGGAGCCCTGGATGTGGGCGATGTTGTCCATGAAGAGCCGGGAGATCGCGATCATCCGCAGGTACTCGAAGATCGTGGCCTGTGTGCGGCCCTTCAGGTGGTTGTTCATCGGCTGGTAGAGGTACGGAATGAAGGCCCGGAAACCACCGGTGCGGTCCTGTACGTCACGGATCATCCGCAGGTGCTCGATGCGCTCGGCGTTGGTCTCGCCGGTGCCCATGAGCATCGTCGACGTCGACTCGACGCCCATCCTGTGGGCGGTCTCCATGATCTCCAGCCAGCGCTCACCGGACTCCTTGAGGGGCGCGATGGCCTTGCGGGGGCGCTCGGGCAGCAGCTCGGCACCGGCGCCGGCGAAGGAGTCGAGACCGGCGGCGTGGATGCGCCGGATCGCCTCCTCCGCGCTCACCTTCGAGATCCGCGCCATGTGCTCGACCTCGGAGGCGCCCAGCGAGTGGATCACCAGCTGCGGGAAGGCCTGCTTGATCGCGGAGAAGTGCTCCTCGTAGTACTCGACGCCGTAGTCCGGGTGGTGGCCGCCCTGGAACATGATCTGCGTACCGCCCAGCTCGACGGTCTCCGCGCAGCGGCGCAGGATGTCCTCGAGGTCGCGCGTCCAGCCCTTGTCCTTGGCCTTCGGCGGGGCGTAGAACGCGCAGAACTTGCACGCCGTCACGCAGACATTGGTGTAGTTGATGTTCCGCTCGATGATGTACGTCGCGATGTGCTCGGTCCCGGCGTACCGACGGCGTCGTACCACGTCGGCGGCCGCGCCCAGCGCGTGCAGCGGGGCGTCGCGGTAGAGGTCGAGCGCCTCCTCCGGAGTGATCCGCCCACCGGATGCGGCGCGGTCGAGGACGGACTGAAGGTCGGCCTTCTCGGTCACCGGAGCGTCCCTTTCGTCAAGGAATCAAAAGGCGTGCGCGAAGCGCTCTGAACAAGGGTGGTGGTGGGAGACGGGTGGGCGGAACCATCCGTAATGGACGGACTGCGCCAGCCTACGCCAGCGGTTTTGCGAGGCACACGTCAGGCCGCGTACGCGCCGATCAGCAGTCCGACGAACGCCCCCATGATCAGGAACGGTCCGAAGGGGATCGCCGTCTTGCGCCCCGCCTTCCGCGCGACGACCAGCGCACCGCCGTACAGCGCCCCCAACAGGAACCCGGCGAAGGTCCCCAGCATGACCGTCGGCCAGCCGTACCAGCCCAGCACCGCCCCCATCCCGAGCGCGAGCTTCACATCGCCGAAGCCCATGCCGGCGGGGTTGATCAGGAACAGCACGAAGTAGCCGCCGCCGAGCGCGAGGGCGCCCAGGAGTGCTGTCAGCCAGTCCCCGGTGTGCTCGGGCACGAACGCCATCACGCCCAGCAGTGCGAGGGCGGCGCCCGCGAGCGGCAGGGTCAGGACGTCGGGCAGCCGCTGCACCCGCAGGTCGACCACGGCCAGCAGTACGCCGACGGGGGCGAGCAGCAGCCAGACGGCGATCTCGGGCCGGGTGCCGGTCGCGGCGGCGAGGGCGGCGCAGACGAGGGCGGTGAGGGTGGAGAGAAGGGCCACGGGCGGGCCGTAGGACTGTTCGCGCTGTTCGCACTGCTTGCAGCGCGCCCATCCGATCCACCCCCCGAGGGCGTGCTCACCCGGGCAGGTGGTCCGCCACTCCTCCCCCGACGGGACGGAGAACCGATAGGCGGCCCTCGGCAGAAACGCACCCGCCGCCGCGCCCCACAGCGCGGCGGCGATCACGAGGAAGGTGGTCATCCCACGGCCGCGACGCCGTTGCGCCACGTCGGCAGGAGCTCGTCGAGCAGTGCCTCGGTGCGCGGCGGCAGGCCGCGGGCCCCGCTGCGGTTGATGAGGTCGGCGGCGAGGGCCTGGAGCCGGTCGGTGTCGCCGGTGGCGTGGGTGGCGCGGAGCAGTTCGTGCCAGAGGCGCTCGTCGCCGGGCGCGGAGTTGAGGGCGGCGCCGAGGGCCTCGATGGCCTTCTCCGCACGGTCCTTGACCAGGTGGAACTCGGACAGCGCGAGGCCGATGTCCGCGACGAGGAGCGGGAGTTGGGCGTCGATGATCTCGTGGGTGAGCCAGCGGTAGCGCCCCTCGGGCCGGTCGGCGAGGAGCGGGCCGCGGACGAGGACGAGCGCGTCGGTGAGCAGCCGGCCGCGCACGGCACGACTGTCGACGCCGCGGCCCTGCGTGGCCTCGTGGTAGAGGGAGCGCAGTACGTCGAGGTCGGAGACGACGGTCTTGGCGAGCGTGAGCCGTCCGGTGCTGTCGGTCTTGAGGCGCGGCGAGCCGTCGGGGTCGGTGCCGAGCCAGGCCCGGAGCCGGTCGAGGAGGGCCTCGCGTACGTCGTCCGTGACGCCGCGCGGCCAGAGCGCGGAGGACAGCACGCGCGGGTGCACGCCCTCGCGGTGCAGGAGCAGCAGGGCGAGCGCCTCGTGAAGCAGGGCGCTGCGGTCGCCGTCGGGGGTGTCGAGGCCGATGATCTCGTACGGCCCGACGAGCCGCGCGTACACCGCCGGCCGTCCCTGCTCGCTGACGTCGACGAGGAACGGGGGTGCGGTGGCCGGTCCCTGCGGTTCGCGCTCCGGGTCGGACTCGACGAACAGTTCGACGACCGCGCGCTGCAGGGGTACGGGCAGGAGCTGGGCGTCGAGTTCGAGGCCGAGCAGCGGTGCGAGCAGCTTGCCCTCGCCGGTGATCTCCATCTCCCAGGCGGCGCCGGGCAGATCACCGCTCTCGGTGCCGACGAGGTAGCCGATGCCGAGCCGGCCGGCGTCCGCGGCGAGTTCGGCGAGCTTCATCGCGTCGTCGGCGGAGGGCTCGGCGGCGAGGAGGACGAGGTGCGGGGCCCAACGGGTGTGCTGGGCGGGGCCGGTGCGCCCGGTGAGGACCGAGTCGTGGCCGGCGGCCCCCAGCGCACCGCGCCGCTGGCGGGTCTCGGCCTCCATGGTCTCGACGAGGTCGTCGATCCCTTCGAGGTGCCGCAGCCGGTTGGGCGCGAGGGGCGTGAGGTCCTCGCCGAAGCCGACGAGGGTGATGGTCATGCGGTCCGACCAGCCGTTGGTGGCCAGTTCGGCGGCGACGGAGGCGAAGACGGCGGCACGGTCGGCCTCGCTGCCGCTCAGCGACACGATGCCGGGCACCGACTCCAGGTTGAGCAGCAGCCGGGAGTCGTCCAAGGTGCCGAGGCTGACGAGGCCGGGGTAGGGGGCGGCGGCGTCGACGTCCTCGTACCGCTCGGCGTCGGTGCGCGCGAGCATCCAGAACGTCTGGTCCTGGCCGAGCTGCCAGGGGGCCGGCGGGTTTCCGGACGGCTGGGCGAGCTGGAGGTGAAGGTCGCCGTTGTTGCTGAGCCAGGTCGCGTAGACGGTGGGCAGAGGGCGCGACTCGGCGCCGAGGGAGGCGGCGAGCCCGCGCAGGGAGCGGTCCAGCAGTCGTACGCCTTCGGGGTCGGCGCCCACGAGCAGGGCGTCCTGCGCGTCGGCGGCGTCCCCGGTCGGCGTGGGCGGCTCCATGCCGCGCCGGCCGCCCACGGCACCGAAGGCCGACTGCCACAGGGCCTGCCGGCGGCGACGCCCGAGGGCGCCGAGGAGACCTGCGGCGAGGAGGGGCGCGCCGACGAGGGCCTGCGGGAGGCCGAAGGCGTCGGAGGCGGCGTTCGTGGAGGTGGCGTGCTGCTGGTGCTGCTCCTGGTGGCCGGTCTGCTGGTCGTTCTGCTGGTCGGGGGCGGGGCGCTGCTCCGGGAGGGAGACATGGCCGGCGCCACCGCCTTGCTGTGCGCCGCCGCCCTGGGCGTGGTCGCCGCTCCGGCCGTAGTCGTGGATCTGCTGCTGGGCGGCGGAGCCTCCGGATGCCTCGGGCATCTCGACGAGATCCCCGCCCCGGGCGTCGCCCGGCATCTCCATGATCCAGCCAGGCCGGATGAGGCTGGCCTCGGACAGCTTGGAACCGTCCGGCTGCACCCGGTCCTTGTTGAGGTCGAAGATCTCCTTGTACCGGCGCCCGTCACCGAGGTGCCGTTCGGCGATCTCCCAGAGGGAGTCGTGGTGGCGGCCCTCGGGCGGCTGGATCCGGTAGTACTTCGTGTCGTCGGCCTTGGACGCGCTGCCCCCGGCATCGGCGTGCGCGGCGGCGCCGGCGGCCTGCTCGGCGAGGGCGGCGGCGGTACTGGCGGCCTGCTCCTGCTGCTGGGCGAAGAGGCCGCCGCCGGGGGTCTGCTGGGCGGCGGCGACGGTCCCACGCTGGTTCTCGTCGAAGCTGTGCCCGAGCTGGGACAGCCCCGGGGTGAGGCTGGCGGCGGTGGCGCCGACGAGGAGCAGGGCGGCGACGAGCTGGCGGGCGAGGAGCTGGCTCGGACCGCCGCCGGGAACGCGCCCGGGTACACCGACGCCGGAGACGGCGGCCTTTATCTCGACGAGCACGCAGGCGGTGAACTGGGCCCAGGCGAGCCAGACGATGACGGTCAGGATGTGCAGGAAGGTGCCGGTGGTGATCGGCTTCTGCAGCCAGTCGAGGCTGGGCACCCCGTTGGGCAACGGCCACCCGACGGCGACAGCCAGCGCCCCCGGCACTCCCACCACGAGAACGAGCAGCGCGACGAACGCGAAGAACGCCTTGACGAAGTCCCCGAACGAACGCCGCCGGATCCGCACGGCCTGCGGGGTCCGGTTCCTCGGGGTGCTCGGGCTGCCCGTCGAGCTTCCCGTCGAGCTTGACGAGCTGGAAGTGCGGCGTCGCGGCATGGCGGGTGTCCTGGGTGGTGTGTGGAGGGAGTGGGTGTAGGTGTCCTGGGGGGTGTACTGAGCCTACAGAGATCTTATGTACGGCGTCGAAGGTCGGGCAGGGCCCTGTGGACAACCTCTCGGATCACTTCCTCACGACCTGCCGGACATGCCCGAGTTGACGCCCCTTTGACCTCTCACCGAGTGCGCCGTTCGCAATCGCCACGCCACACCCTCACGCTCTCTACACAATCCCCCGCAGGTAGTTAAAGGCCCCTTACCTACCCCTGATAGCTTCGTTCCCCGTTGCACACGCCGACCTCCGGGGGAGATCCATCGTGGCCCGCCGCGCCCTGCCCGTCACCGCCGCCGCGTTCGCCATGACGGCGACCCTTCTGCTCACCGCGTGCGGTGGGGGTGACGGGGGGTCTCCGGATGACATCAAGGGGGCGGACAGGGAGTCGGGGGGTCCGTCGGCTTCGGCGTCGGCATCGCCCGTCGCCGACAGACCGGACGTGAGTCTCCCCGAGGACCTGGACCTGGTCTTCGACTTCGAGAGGCCGTCGGACGCGGACAACGCGGCCGCACTCGCGGACGCGGAGAACTACCTCCGCGCGCTGAACCACGGCATCACGCAGCAGGACCCCTCCGACCCCGCCTATCAGTACTACTCCGCCGGGGACGCGGCCCGGTACGCGAACACGCAGATCAAGGAGTACGTGAAGGGCGGCTGGACGCTCACCGGCAAGGACCGTTACTACCGGGCCGAGACCAGCGCGGCCGGCGACTCGAAGTCGGTGAAGCTCGTGCGCGTCGCCTTCTGCGAGGACGCCTCGAAGGTCTACGGCAAGGAAGTGAAGAGCGGGAAGGTCCTCCACACCGAGGAAAGCCCGGACGATTTCCTCAAGTTCAGCCTCGTCATGGCGTCCGCGAAGGGCTCGCCGGTGTGGCGTGCCCAGCAGATCACCGTCAAGGAGAAGGCGACGGAATGCCAGGAGTGATCTCTCCCCGGCGCGCGACGTGGGTTCTGGCCCTCACCACTGGAGCCCTCGTCTGGACCGCGGGCACCGCGTACGCCGGCAAGCCCGTGCCCGGCGGCCACGACACCACGCAGGGCGGCGCCGACGGTAAGACCCTGCTGGCCTCCGCCGGCCAGTCCCGGATCAAGGTCACCCAGGTCAGCGGTCCCACCGGCGGCAAGCGCGGTGCCGTCTCGTCCGTCGACGTCAACTGGAAGCCGCCGGCCTGCTGGTACGAGCCGGTCTTCACCCCCGCGGCACTGAAGGACTTCTCGGAGACCAACGGGGTCGGAGACGTCGGCATCCACGAGTACTGGGCCGGCAAGGGACTCTGGACGGACCACTACCGGGACGAGAAACCCACGACCAACATCTTCGAGAACGGTGCGAGCGTCGAGGGCTACAAGAACTACAACCTCGGCCAGGACGGCTACTTCTGGCGCAGCGTCGCACCGGACATCTCCGACCCGGACTCCTGGGACTGCACCCGCATCATGTTCTGGCAGCCGGCGGGCGAGATACCGAAGATCGCCCACGCGCCCACCCCGAAGACGCTCGCCGAGTACGCCTACAACAAGGTCGAGGTCCCGGACACCGAGATCGAGCTGAAGCCCACCACCAAGTCCACGGTGAACCTGCCCACTTGGGTCTGGCTGGACAAAGCCACCTTCCAGGACGTCAAGGTCCGCGCCGAGCTCCCGAACACGGGGCTGTGGGCGGAGACCACGGCCAAGCCCGTCGCCCTCCACCTCGACCCGGGCACGGAGGACGCGCAGACCTATCCCGCCTCCGGCGACTGCGAGATCAACGCCGACGGCAGCATCGGCACCCCGTACGAGAAGGGCGCCGACGGGACCCCGCCCTGCGGCATCCGCTACCTGAAGGCCACGAACGGCACGCCGTACCGCCTGTCCGCCTCGGTGACCTGGCAGATCACCTGGCAGGGCGCGAACGGTACCGGCGGTGATCTGCCCGACGGAACCTTCGAAACGACGCAGGACATGAACGTCCAGGAGATCCAGTCGATCAACCGCTGAGCCGCGGGAGACCAAGAAGGAGCACCGGGGCCGCGCGACCGCAGGGCGGCGAGTACAGGAACGGCCGACCCTCCGCTCCGACGCATGTGTCAACCACGGCGAACTGCCCAGGATCACACTTCCGAGCAGCTTCCAGCCCGCTACTCCAACATCAGCACGGCGCATCACCCACCTGAATAGCTACAAGAGAAAAGAGAGCCCGATGACGCCCCCCGCGCACCCCCTCCGCTTCCGGCCCAGCCGCCTCGTCGTGCCCCTGGTCGGCGTGGCCGCGGCGGTCAGCCTCACCGCATGCGGTGGCGGCGCGGAATCCGACGGTGCGAACGGTGAGGCGTCCGCGAGCGCCGCACCCCAGGGCGTGGTGACAGAGAAGGCCGCTGCCGCGGTGATGGACAACTACGAGAAGGTCAACAACAAGGCCAACGCGGCCCTGGACGAGAAGCTCCTGGGCACGGTCGAGGGCGGCCAGGTCCACGCGATGGACAAGGCCAACTACACCCTCGTCCCGACCTTCTCGGCGAAGGACCGAAAGGCCTACGCCAAGCCCTTCTCCTACCAGGACCGCCGATACGTGATCCCGGAGAAGGGGACCGGCGACTGGTTCGCGGTCCAAGCCAGGTCCAGCAAGGACGAGAAGAGTTCGGTGCTGCTGGTCTTCGACCAGGTGGACGGGACGTACAAGATGGTGCTGTCCCTGTGGGCCGACAGCGGAGAACCGTTCCCGAAGCTCGCCGTCGGCCAGGGCGGCCTGGCCCAGGCCGTCGACTCCGACGCGAAGGTCGGCAAGCTCGCCCCGTCCGCCGTGGCCACCGCCTACGAGGACCTGCTCGCAACCGGCGGCACGAAGGAGGGCAAGAACCTCGCCTCCACGGGGCCGGTCCAGGAAGCCCTCAAGACCTACAAGAACAGCAACACCAAGGGTGCGGCCGACGGCGCCGCCACCCTGAAGTTCTTCACCAAGACCCCGGCCGGCCCCAGCGTCTACGCGCTGCGCACCGCGGACGGCGGCGTCCTCGCCCTGTTCCCGGCCGCGCACACCCAGGAAACCCTGCTGAAGCCCGCCTACCGGTCCAACGCCGCACTCGTGCCGAGCGACGCGCAGTCCGCCCTCGGTGCCACGCGGGGTGCTGTGATCACCGACGAGTTCCAGGGCCAGGGCGTGGCCGAACTGACCCCGAAGGCTGCCCGGATCACGACGATCGACTTCCAGCACGCCGATTCCCGCTGAGCCGCGCTTGAGCGGTCACGGGCCAGTCGTCCCCGGCGAGGGTCGCCACCAGGCGACCTCGCCCATCGACACCTCCACGTCCATCCTTCCAGTCCGGGTCCGGCACCCCGTCGGCGTCGAGCTGGAGATTGGCCCGCCAGGCGGCCTGGCAGAGGACCGAGACGAAGACACCCAGAAAGTCGACGTCGAGCAGGCTGTCGGCGTGATCGATCAGCACGGCGACGTCCTGCCGGTCGTGCCGGTCGTGCCGGTCGTGCAGACAGTCCACGAGCGCGTCCCAGTTGTGGCCGAAGTAGCCGGGAAAGCCCAACTCGCGGGCGAACACCGAGAACAGGCTCTTCAGCTCCCGCAACTCCCGCCCGTCGAGCCGAAAGACGCGCCCAGCTCGTTCCAGAAGCCTGGCGGTCTCGGCGTCGCCCCAAGGGTCGTTGCGCGAGGTGAAGACGGCCCACGGCGGCCGACGCCGTGTGAGCGACGGCCCCAGGAGGGGGCCTGCGCCTCCCGTCACCTGACTCGCCGTGTGAGCCGCTGCACGGCCTCGTCGGGTGTGGGCGCCAGCAGCGCAACGGAGTCCATGCCGACGTAGACCGCGCCGTCCTCCGCGATCCCCAGGTACTGGTTCCGCCGGTCCACCATGCCGACCGGATAGAGGTACGTGCCGACCTGCTCGCTGAGGTCGTCGAAGATCTCGTCGTCCCACAGGGCCAGGAGCGGCTCCAGTCGGAACTCTCCCCACGGCATGGAGTCCCACGGCTCCCGGAACGGGACGCCCACACCACCGAACTCGGCGAGGAACCGCCGCGCGGCCTCGTGGATCTCGAACTCGCCGTGCAGGTGCAGCACGCTCTCCCAGGTCGCGGTGGGCACGGAACGACCCGGACTCCAGCCGGCCGCGCGCAGTACCCGGTCGGTCTCATCCGGCCAGCGCCGCCCCGCGTCGTCGCCTGCCCTCACCGTCCCGACACGATCCCAGAACGCCGATGCGCCCACCGGAGTCTCCGGAACCCACAGCCCGGCCATCGTGGCCTGCGACCGTACGAGCGCGTCGAGCCCCTGGTCGGCGGAGTCGCCCAGTTGCTCCAGGCCCTCCCTGGCGAGGTACAGGACCCCGTCCTCCCCCATGCCCAGGAAGCTATTCCCGTTGTCGGCGCGGCCGACGGGACACACCGGCGTTCCAGCCTTCTCACTCAGCCTGGCGAACGTCTCCTCGGCGGTGAGCGGGTCGAAGTGGACCGCCGATCGCGTCGTACGCGAGTCCACGGGCAAGCCGTAGATCACCAACCCCCCGAACTCGGCAAGGAATTGACGGGCAGCCTCGTGGACCACGAAGGCGCCACGCTCACGCAGGATCCACTCCCACGTCTCCGTCGCCACGGAACGCCCTGGTTGCCATCCCGCTTTGCGCAGCACTCGTTCGGTCTCGGCCGACCGACGCCACCTCCGGCCGTGTCCCGACGGACGGATGACTTGCCTCACCACCTCAGCGCTCTTTCCCGGGCCGATGTAGCCGACGCCGAGGAGGAGCCTCGCCACGCGTTCCGCCGGTGAACTGCGGAAGGTCTCTTCAGTGGTCACCGCTCACGACGACCGCGTACGGCATTCCAGGCGTCCTCGGCCGCATACGTGATGGTCAGTCGCCAGGTCTTCAGTTTGTCCTGCACCTTTGACGTGATCTTCCGCCACTTGAACCAGGTCGGCAGTTGCCGGAACGGCACGTGGTCCAGGGTGTCGTCGATGGCGTTCTCGGCGATGCCGTGGTGCCCCTCCGCACGCAGCGCGGCGTACAGCTCCGGTGTCAGGGTGCCGTTGAGACGGGCCGCGGTGCCGGCTGCGGTGTAGGCGAAGCCTCGCTGACCACGGTCCGGCAACCCCATCGCCTTGATGATGCGCGGCGAGGCCGCTTCCAGGGAACAGTTGAAGGCCAGTCCGATCACCGCCGTGCCGAGGTGCTCCTCA
Organism: Streptomyces sp. NBC_00019; assembly: GCF_045041015.1. Lineage (NCBI taxonomy): Bacteria > Bacillati > Actinomycetota > Actinomycetes > Kitasatosporales > Streptomycetaceae > Streptomyces > Streptomyces sp. NBC_00019. The sequence continues at coordinate 6,141,984 of NZ_CP108302.1, read as the reverse complement.
CCGCGCTCGTAGGCCGCGTCCCAGTCCGCGGGGTTGTCGAGACCCAGCAGACCCTCGCCGCTTTCCCAGTTCCACTCGGACGGCATGACTGGTCGTCTTCCTTCTTTCGTCCCTCACCCGTCGCACGGAGGCGGGAGCACCTTCTGCTTCTTCTTGTTGTTGATCATCTTGAGCCTCACCAGCTTGGCCAGGACGTTTTCCTTGACGGCGCTGGAGGGGTACGAGGCCTGGACGTGGCCATGGTAGATCTCCTTGACGATCTTGCCGTTCTCGTCAGTGAAGTACTTGTGCCGGTCGAGCACCACGATCTCGTTGTTGACGTGGTCCACGCCGACGCGCCGGAAATCGTCCGCGGCGGCGGTGTCGCCGCGTGTGATGGACCGGTCCAGTGCGGCCTGACCGTTCGAGGGAGCGCGGCCGATCTCGCCCTTGGCCGACGCGGAGGAGCTCGAACCGTGCTTGTCGTACTCCGAGTCGTCGTAGATCCGGACCGGCTCGTCGCCCTCCAGGCCGAGCGGGTCGCTCCAGCGCAGCGGGTTGTCGACGTAGGCGTGGTGGTTCGGGGCGGGCTCCAGGCCCAGGGGGTCCGGGGAGAGGTAGCTCGCGTTGTCCGGGTCGTAGTAGCGGGAGAGGTTGTAGTGCAGGCCCGTCTCCGGGTCGCGGTACTGGCCCGGGAAGGACAGCGGGCACAGGTCGCCATCGTCGCCGCCCGGCAGCGGCCGTCCCCACAGGGTCGTCGCCGACCGCCAGGCGATCTCCCCGTCCTCGCCGATCAGCTCGCTCGGCGTGCCGACGAGGTCGGTGACGATCGCGTAGAACCGCCGGTTGACCGAGGCCTGGTCGTCGTCGGCGCGCCATCGGCTGCGCACCTGCGCGGCCGCCCGGTGCGTACCCGGCTCCCAGTCCCAGGTGTCCGTCTCCACCACCCCGTCCCGCAGCGTCTGCTGCTCGGCGAGGTTGGCCGCGTCCCAGGTGAAGAAGGTCTCGTCGGTGACGGAACCGTCCTCGTGCACCCGCGCCTTGGAGGTGCGGCGGCCCAGCACGTCGTAGCGGTAACGCCATACGCCATTCTCCGGCGTCGTGGCCTCGGTGAGGTGGTCGTCCGCGTCCCAGACGTAGGTCCAGACGCGCCGCAGCCCGGACAACGTGCGCCGGATCACCCGGGTCACGCGGCCCTGCGCGTCGTGCTCGTACGAGGTACGGCCCGCCGAGGTGACCTTGGTGCCGGAATGCCGCGCCGGTCCCTGGGCGTCGTCGCCGCCCGGCGCCGGGTGCTCGGCGACGGTGAGGTTGCCGAGGTCGTCGTAGGCGTAGGACTCGGTCCAGGTGTCCGCCGACACCCGGGTGACGCGGCCCACGCGGTCGAGGTCGAAGCGGCGGGTGCCGGAGAGACGGTCGGCGATCGCGGTCAGATGTCCGTCCGCTCGGTAGGCGTAAGCGCGGGCCTGGCGGACCGCGGGGCCGCCCGATGCGCTGCCGTCGCCGCTGCCGACCCCGGCGGTCGCCGCCTGGACCACCTGCTCCACCAGACGGTGGCCGGAGTCCCACGCCTGCGTCAGGGTGGCCGCCCCGCCCAGGGCCCGGGTGGTCTCCCGGCCGGCCGCGTCGTGCGCGAAGGTCAGTTCACCGGCCGCGGTGACGAGCGAGACGGGCAGACCCACGGAGTCGTACGACCACTGCGACACCGCACCCGAGGGTGTGGTCCGGCGGATGCGCCGCCCCAGCAGGTCGTAGCCACTGGTGACGGTCCGGCCGTCCACCGCCTCCGCGACGACCCGGCCCGCCCCGTCATACGCGTACGTGACCCGGCTGTCGGCGTTCACGGCCTCGGTCATCCGGCCGGATACGTCGTACCGCAGCTCGGTGACCGTGCCGCTGTCGGTCTGCGCCGTCACGACCCGGCCCGCGATGTCGCGGGTGAGCCGCACCGACTGGCCGGTGCCGTTGCTGCGCTTGATCGCGCGCCCGGCCGGGTCGTAGGCGTAGGTGAGCGTGCGGCCGTCGAAGTCCGTCTCGGAGAGCAGGTTGCCCGCGGCGTCGTAGTCGTAACGCCACTGGAAGCCCCGCGGGTTGGTCACGGCGGTGAGGCGCAGCTCGGCGTCGTGGGTGAAGACGTAGCGGGTGCCGTCCGGGTCGGTCCGGGCGCGTGGCAGGTCGAACGCGCCGTACTCGAAGACGGTGGCGGCCGGACCGCCCGGCTCCCTGTGTTCGGTGAGGTTGCCCTCCGCGTCGTAGGACCAGGACTCCCGGCCGCCGTCCGCGCGCTCGAGCCACAGCAGCAGGCCCTCGGGGTTCCAGCTCTGGCGGACGGTGCCGCCGACGGGGTCGTCGATGCGCACGACACGGCCGTACGCGTCCCGGTGCACGGTCACAACGCTGCCGCGCGGATCGACGACCCGCACCGGCATCCCGGTCCCGTCGGTGTCGTACCGGAAAGTGTTGCCGAGCGCGTCGGTCTCCGCGATCCGGTGCCCGCGCTCGTCGTACGCGTACGAGGTCACCGCGCCCAGCGGATCGGTGCTGGTGAGCAGGTTGCCCCGGTCGTCGTAGGCGCATTCCCAGCGCGACCCGTCGGGCTGGGTGACGGCGACGGGGCGGGCGTCGGCGTCGTACTCCACCTCGATGCGGGTGCCGTCGGGCCGGTCCATGCGCACCGGCTCGCCATGCGTGCCGAGGGTGAAGCGGGTCGTACGGCCCAGCTCGTCGGTGCGGGAGAGCATCCGCCCGTAGCGGTCCCACTCGGTGGAGGTGCGGTGGCCCAGGGGGTCGGTCTCGGCGGTGAGCTGGAGGAGTTCGTTGTAGTGGTACGTCGTCGTATGGCCGAGCGCGTCGGTGTACCGCGTCTCGCGGCTCTCCGTGTCGTACGTGATCGAGGAGGCGAGGCTGCCGTCCGAGCCCGTACCGCCGGTGCAGCGGTCCAGGGCGTCGTATTCGAATCGGTAGGAGTAGGCGTTGCGGTCGGTCCACGACGTGATGCGCCCGCGGGCGTCGTACGTGAGCTTCCGGGGCAGCCCGCTGGAGTTGTGGATCTCGGCGAGGTTGCCGTCGGAGTCGTAGCCGAACCGCTTGAGCGTCGTGCCGTCGGGGCCGTCCTCCGGATTGTGGAGACGGAGTGCGGTGACGCGTCCGCTGTCGTTGTCGGTGTCGACGTACACATGACGGCCCGCCGAGTCCCGTACGGCGACCGGTGTGCCGTCGTCGTCGCGGTCGAAGTCGACGCGGAGGCCGTTGCGGTCGGTGATGGCGGCGAGGGGGAGGGTGAAGGCCTCGTCGGCGGCCGTGGGACGCCGACGCGAGGCGAAGTGGCGAGTGATACCGCTGCCCTGGTCGGTGATTCGCACCGGCGCACCGGGAGCGCCGTCCCAGTCCAGCAGCAGGCGCGGGCCCTCCAGCGGCAGGACGGCGGTGCCCGGTGTGGGCACCGGGTAGAAGAGGAGCATGCCGTCCTCGGTGGCGAAGACGGCGCCCTCATCGTCCAGTTCGAGGCGTTCGTCCAGGGTGGAGGCCCAGGACTGCCCGAAGGAACGGCCGTACGGGTAGGTCGACAGGTGCGTGCGACGCAGGACGGTCGGGAGCAGGCCCGGCAGGTCGACGTCGGTCTCCTGCATGAGCATCTCGCCGGAAGATCCTGACAGTCAGCCCACTCAGTCGCGGAACAGGTCCTCCGCCTGGGTCGCGTGGACCGCACGCTGTGCCCAGACCTCGATCTGGTCCAGGTCGGAGCACGCTTCTACCCGGTTGCGGACGGAATCCGGGACCGTGATCCCGCGCCACTCAAGGATGCGCAGAATCATCTCGGCACGACCCTCGTTCCGGCCCTGTTCCCGCACCTGCTCGGCGACCTCGTGCCGGAAGAAGTAGTGAACCGGCATCATCAGCTCCTTCCAGATCTGCTTGGCCTGGGCATCAACCAGGCAGGACTCGACGAACTGCGCGAGCATCCCCGCGCTGTCGGTATCAGTGGTCTCCAATGCCGCAGCCAGCGGTCTCAGTATGGCAGCGGCTCCGGGCCCCTTACCATGCGTCATCGCCGAGAAGGCCGCGAGGAACGGGTCCCGCCGCGCCTCCTCCTCGTCCGTGATGAGCGGCACGTTCTCCGGGCTCAGTACGAGCGGCCGTACGGTGAGCGAATGCCATCCAGGGAACCCCAGCCGGATCGGCCGGGCCGCCCAACGGGCCGTGGACCTGCTCTGGGTGAGCACGATCAGTACCGGTTCCCAGCGGTACTTCGCGTACAGATAGCTGAGGTAGTAGGCCCAGCTGCTCCGCTTGTCGTCGTCCCGCGCCCCCTGCGACTCGATGACCAGCAGGTACGCCCCCTCATCCGTCTCCGCCCGTAACAGCGTGTCCACACGCCGCTCCACCGGTTCGATCTCCGTCAGATCCGCGTTCAGCACCTCGAATTCACGCGGCTCGGGGATCGGGATGTGCAGCACATGCTGAAGGGTGCGCGTGAAGCTTGCCGGGTCCTTCTGGCAGATCCGGTGCAGCCCCTCATGCGGCGAACCGACCATCAGTTCTCCTTTCCATACGACGTGATCAACGAGCTACGCCGCGGCAAGGTCACACCACACGTACTTGCCCCGATTGCCGTTCCGCGCGAGCGGCTGCCAGCCCCAGAGATCGGCGTGGGCCCGGACGAGGGCGAGCCCACGCCCCTCCTCCATCTCGACGAGCCGTTCCCACTCACCTGGCGGCTCGGGCGGTTCGGGGCTCGCGTCCCACGCCCCGATCCGCAGCACGCCGGCCGACCAACGCACCCGCAGCGCGGCAGGGCCTTTCGTATGCCGTACGGCGTTGGAGACCAGCTCCGTGGCGAGCAGCTCGGCGGTGTCGACGAGGCGGATCAGGCCGTGCATGGTGAGGATGAGGCGGAGGGTGCGGCGGCAGATGGGGACGGCTCGGGGGTCGTTGGGGATGTGGAGGGAGTACCCCCAGGGTTCGTTTTCTGGCATGGCTGAACTCCGTTCGGGGGCAGGGAGGTTGGCGGGCAGGGATCGGTGGCAGTGCCGCATCCGGAATGGCGGGACGGAGTGGTGCGCTTTCGGGACCTAGGGTTCCGCAGCGTGTGCGTGACGTCACCGACGGTAGATATAAATCTATAGATTTAGCAACCTGATCGCGTAATCTGACGCCGAACGAGTCACCCCCGCAAGCGTGTTGGACCTAGGAGCAGCCGAGAGCCTTGAGGCGAGAACCAACGGCGCGCCAGACACGTCTGGCCACTGAACTGCGCAGACTTCGCGAGGCGGCCGACCTCACCGCCCGCGAGGCGGCAACCCTGCTCGGAGTGAGCCCGGCCCAGATCACCCACATCGAGTCCGGACTCGCGGGCGTGAGCGAGAAACGGCTGCGCCTCCTGGCCGCCAACTACTCCTGCACAGACGCAGAGTTGCTCGACGTACTGGTCACCATGGCGACCGATCGGACGCGAGGCTGGTGGGAGGAGTACCGAGGATCGCTGCCCACCGCATTCCTGGACCTGGCCGAGCTGGAGCACCACGCCAGGTTCCTGCACGAGGTCCAGTTCCTGTTCATCCCGGGCCCACTTCAGACTGAGGCCTACGCCCGCGCCGTCTACGCCTATCGAGTTCCCGAACTACCCACTGAAGACATGGAGTTGCGCGTCGAGCACCGCATGCGCCGCAAGGTCATCTTCGAGCGCCCGGCCCCCACACCGTACGAGGCCGTCATCCACGAGGCGGCGCTCCGCATCATGGTCAGCGACCGGGCCACATCCCGAGCCCAGCTCTCCCGTCTCCTGGAACACAGCGATGCGGATCACATGACCGTTCGCGTCATCCCGTTCGCCCTGGAGGGCTTCGCCGGTGCTGCGAGCGCCATGACCTACGCCGGCGGCGCCGTGCCCCGGCTGGACACCGTCGTACGCGATGCGCCCCATGGCGCAGCCTTCGTAGACTCCGCAGCCCAGCTCGACGCCTTTCGAACGCTCTTCCGTAAAGTGGAGGCCGCGTCACTCGACCCCGCCCGGTCGTGCGACTTCATCCACAAGCTGACGAAAGAGCTGTGAGGCACGCGATGGACACCCCCGACAACTGGCGGAAGTCGTCCTACTCAGGCCCTGGCGACGGCGACTCCTGCGTGGAAATCGCAGACCACCGCACCCTTATAGCGATACGCGATTCCAAGGACCCGGCGCAGGGCACCCTCGCCTTCCCATCCACCGCCTTCGCCACGTTCATCGAGGCCCTCAAGTCGTCCGACCAGCGATGACTTACTTCTTCCGGCTCACTCGCGTACCTGACGCTCCTTGCCCCTCCCTCCTCTACAAAGCCGAAGTCGACGGCTCGTACGAAGTGTTCCTCGTCCTCGACGAACAGTCCCGCTCGATCCGCCCCTCGGACTCGAACGGCAACGCCATCCTCTCGGGCACCTCGGAGGAACAAGACGCGATCAGGGGTTTCACTCTGCTCGCCGCCCATCTGGCTGCCGAGTGGGAGAAGCTTGGCCGTCCGCCGCAGGAGATCCGTAAGGTCTTCGGGTGAGGCAGGCTGACGAAAGGGTTGCGAGGCACTCGATGGACACCCCCGGCATCTGGCGGAAGTCGTCCTACTCGGGCGGCGGGGAGGGCAACGACTGCGTAGCCATGGCGAACCTGCACACCCACATAGCGATACGCGACTCCAAGAACCCGACCCACGGCACCCTCGCCTTCCCACCCACCGCCTTCGCCGCGTTCCTCAAGCGCTTCAGCCGCCGGCCGCCTGGCGCGGAGCACCATCCCGGAGGATCTCCACCGCGACCGGAAGCAGCCAGGGCAGGCCGACGTCCTGACCGATCAGCCGCGCGAGCTCATGCGGCTGCAGCTCGCCGATCGGGCGGCGGCGCAGCTCGTGCACGTTCTTGACCATGGACGTCGTGTCTTCCGGCGGGTCCGGCCAGCGCTGCCCCTCGAGCTGTTCGAGGGACCGGCTGCGGTCGGCGGGCTCGGGCATTGACGGGAGCCTTTCCGGTCGGGCACGTCGGGAACCAGCGCGCTGCCGACTTTCCTTTCAGAACCAGGTCATCGCTCAGACGCCCCGAAGGACCGCACGAAGTCGTCGACGATGCCTCGGGAGAACGGATCGGTGGCAGGCTCCTCGGGCGTCACCAGGCTGACGGCGTAATACTCGGACAGCAGAAGTGCCGTGCCCTCGACGGCCTCCGCGGCTTCGGCGGAGGAAGTCCGCACGTCCGAGACCTTCGCCGCATGCAGCGGTTGCTCGTGCCGACGGTAGAAAACGGCGTACGGCCCTTGCCCCGAGGAATCGAGCGCGTAGCCGTTGTTCTCCCAGAAGTCCTCCATCTGTTGGCCGGAGGAGAACGTGACGATCCCGGAGTAGTCGTCGTCCGCCGCCTCCGGAAGGCGCCAGTCCGTCGCAGCACCGGGCGACAGCGGTTCCCCGTAAAGAAAGAGGCACGGCCAGCGCTGCTGCCCGCGCCGGACGAACCGGCGCATCGCTTCCGGGAAGGACGCGTCCACGATGAAGTCGGTCGAGTGTCCGGTGAGATCCATGGGTGTTCCTTGCGATGGTGAGGTGGTGGCCACTGCGTACGCGCAGTTCAAGCCTTCCAGCCGGACGTCGGTCCCGCGTACCTGATCGCGTCGCGGGGAATGGCCACATCGGTGTTGGAGAACCAGATGTGGTCACGACCACCCCGCAGACGTCCCGAGAACAACTTCTTCTCGGCCTCGAACTCGATCATGTACTCGCTCTTCTCCTTGGTGAGACCAAGGTAGGACTTGAAGCCGCCGGGCTTCTTCGCAATGTCGGCCGGGCTCATCGGGGAGACATACACCGCCGCCGTGTTCTTGCCCTGGGTGGTCCTGGGGACCTTCAGGGTGATGCCGTCCTTCCCTCCGCCGCCCATGATCTTGTTGAAGCCGTTCTTGTCCGTGTAATGCCGGATGACGGTCTTGCACGAAGGAGCAAGACCGAGCGGGTCGATCCAGACGAGCGGGTTGACCACGTAGTTGTGGTGGTGGGGGGCCGGTTCCAGGCCGAGCGGGTCGGGGCTGTGGTAGCGCGCCGTGCCCGGGTCGTAGTACCGGTGGTGGTTGTAGTGGAGCCCCGTTTCCGCATCGAAGTACTGTCCTGGAAAGCGCAGGGGACAGTCCGCGGAACCCGCGGACCGGCTCTGCAGCGGCAGGCCCCACAGAGTGCGGCGAGAACGCCAGGCCGTGCTGCCCGTCTCGTCGACGAGTTCGGTGGGTGTGCCGACGACATCGGTGACGATGGAGTAGAACTGCTCGTCGATCCAGGCCTCGTCCCACCGTTCCCCGACGCGCGTGCGCTGCACGACGGGACGATCCCCACCAGGTTCCCAGTCCCACGTGGTGACACGGTTTTCGCCCTCGCCGGAGGTGGTCCAGCGCCTCTCTTCCGCCAGGCGGGTGCCGTCCCACACGAATTCGGTGCGCTCGTCCACTGTTTCGCCGTCCGGCGAGAGCAGTTCCTTGGCGATGCGCCGGCCCAGCGGATCGTAGAGATAGCGCCAACGGCGCCCGTCGGGCGTGGTCACGGTACGCAGACGGTCCTCCGCGTCCCAGGTGAACAGCCAAGTACGCGACCCACCCGACAGGAGAGCCCGAGTGTGGCGTACCACTCGCCCCTGGGAGTCGTGCTCGTACCGCGACGCTCCGGCGGTCCGCACCAGAGTTCCGCTGTACGTCATCTGCCCCTGGACGCCGGTGTCGTGGCGTCCGACCGTGGCGTCCGGCTCGGAGAACACCAGGTTCCCCACGGAGTCGTAGGCGTACCTCTCCAGCCGGTCCTCAGTGTTGACGGCGGTGACCCGACCTGTCGCGTCGAGCTCGTACGTCGCCGTACCCGTGACGGAATCGGCGATGACCAGCGGCAGGCCGTCGGAGCGGTAGGTGTAACGCCGGTCGATGGCGTCGACCGCCGCTCCCGATGCCCGTACGGTCTGTGTGGTCAGGCGGTGGCCGACCGCACTCCACTCCTGCAGCAGGGAGGCCCCTGCCGGGAGGGAACGCCGAACCTCGTGTCCTGCGTTGTCGTGAGCGAATCCCACGGTCTTTCCGGAGCCCCGGAGTTCAACCGGCTGATGGTCGGCGTCGTAGAGCCACTCGCTCAGCACCCCCCCAGGGGTCCGACGTCGCACTCGGCGGCCGACACCGTCGTAACTGTTGGTCAGCACACGGCCGTTGCAGGACTCGGTCAGTACGCGGCCCTGGGCGTCGTACGTGAAGAGCAGCTCGGCATCCTGGTTGGCTGCCCTGACCAGGCCCCCGCCCTGGTCGTAGGAGAAGTGCGTGACGTTGCCGTCCGAGTCGCTCTGCTCGATCACCCGGTCGAGGAGATCGTGGTGATACCGGATGCTCTGGCCCACGCCATTGGTCCGCTCCACGATCCGCGACGCGGCGTCGTAGCGATACGTGATGGTCCGGCCGTTGAAGTCCGTCTCCCGGATGACACTCCCCAGCGGGTCGTGCTCGTACGCCCACGTCTGACCTTGAGCGTTGCGGACGCGCACCGGTCGGAGTTCTGTGTCGTACGCGAACTCGATACGGGTGCCGTCCGGTGCGATCCGGGCGGCAGTACGGTCGAACGGGGCGGGTTCGAACCGGGTGACCTCACCGCACACGTCGGTGTGCGCGAGGAGATTTCCTTCGGCGTCGTAGACCCAGTGCTCGGCGGCACCGTCGCAGAACTCTCTCCTTGCCGGGCGTCCCTCGATGGTCCAGCCGACCACCGTGGTTCCGCCGTCGGGCTCGACGACCTCACGGACGCGGCCGAACGCGTCGTAGGCGAACCGGGTAGTCGCGCCGAGGGGAGAGACCACGGTCACGGGGAGACCCGCCGCGTTGCTGCGCACCCGGCTCTCGTTGCCGAGCGCGTCCGTGACCGAAGCGACAGCGCCTCGCTCGTCGTACGAGTAAGCGGTGGTGGAACCGACCGGATCCGTGATCGCCACGACGTTTCCGCGGTCGTCGTACTCGTACTGCCAGTGCGCCCCGTCCTGTGCCGTGGCCGTGGCCAGCTCGCCGCGAGCGTCGTAGGTGTAGTGGGCACTGCTGCCGTCGGGGTGAACGACCCGGACGGTATTGCCCGCTTCGTCATACGTGTAGACCGTGGTCCGGCTGAGCGGATCGGTCAGGCTGACGAGGTTGTCGTAGCGGTCCCAGGCACGAGTCGTGGTGTGTCCGAGCGGATCCGTCTCGGCTACGAGTTGATACGCGTCGTTGAAGCGGTACGTGGTCTTGTGCCCGAGGGAGTTCGTGGCGACGGAGGTCCGGTTCTCCGTGTCGTAGACGTAGGTGTAGTCGAGGATGCCGTCGGTTCCGGTGGTACGGACGCAGCGGCCCTCCGCGTCGTAGGCGTAGCGGTACCACGTCCCGTTACGGTCGTCCCACCCGGTGATGCGGCGCTCTTCGTCGTAGGAGAGTTTCAGTGGCAGCCCGGACGAGTTGTAGATCTCTGTGAGGTTGCCGCAGGAGTCGTATCCATAACGCACGAGGGTGGGCTGCTCAGGGTCGCTGCGCAAAGCCAACGTGGTGATCCGACCGTCCTCCACGGTCACCCCGATGCGGTAGCCACCCGTGTGCACGATCTCCTGCGGCATTCCGTCGGGCCCATAAGCCACCTCGATCGCGTTGCCGTTACGGTCGAGGAGAACGGCCACGGGGAGCTCCGCCGACGACCTGCCGGGCAGCGGCCGGAACCGGAGGACCAGGCCGGAATCCGGCTGGCGCACGGTCATGGTGCCGGCTTCGGGGCCGTCCCACTCCAGCGGCCACCGGGGGCCCTCCACCGGTTGCACGGGGATGCCCTTTTCCGGCACCGGATAGGTGAGGATCATGCCGTCGGCCGTGGTGAACCGGACACCGTCAGGATCGAGAATGAGTCGCTGGTCCAGCGTGGACGCCCAGCTGGGCCCGAACCAGCGGCCGGAACGGAGACCGGAGCGGTGATGACGTTCCAGCTCCAGCGGGAAGACCCCGTCGAGCGTCATGTCGGTCTCGGACATCACCATCTGGCCGGTGGCCATGTCGATCGGGTCGCCACAGGTGAACAGCTTCTTCATCTGCCGACTGAGCGATCGGGTGCCCTTGCCGAGTCCCTTCACGCCGAGGGCCATGCCCTTGAGGCCGGTCTTGCCGAAGGCCTTGAGTCCCTTGGCAAGGCCGCCGAGCGTGGTCAGGCCCTTCATGCCGGGTATGCAGTCCAGCGCGGCCAGGCCCACATCCCATAGGGACGCCTGGCCTTTTGAGTATTTGTAGAGCGTGTCCGCGAGCACGACGAGCGCGGCGATGAGGACGATCGCGCCCAAGATCGGACCGCCGATGATCATCGCGACGATACCGACGACCGCGACGACGACCTTGCAGACGGTGACGATGTTGTCCCAGTTGTCGGTGAACCAATCCCCGACCTCTTCCCACCAGGACCGGTTCTGGATCCCGGCGTCGGAGGCCTCGTCGATCTTCGTCTTGGCCTCGCGGGCGGCGTCCTCACGCATCTTGCGGGCGTCGGCGGCCATCTTCTTCGCCGCGTCCAGGGCATCCTGTGCACTGTCGACGTCCGACTGGGCGCTGCTCTGCGCGGACTTGGCGTGCTGGGCGTCCCGGGTGGCGGCCCTGACCTTGGACTCGTCGGGCTTGTCCGCGTCGGACTTGCTGCCGGTGGGATCGTCTTTGTACTTGTCGGCTTCCTTGCTCGCCCGGGTCACCCACGAATCGGCCGAGGAAAGACGGGATTTGGCCGAGGACAGATTCGCCTGCGCCTCACGCGCCTTGGCGAGAGCCTTGTCGGCGAGAGCCTGGGCACGCTCCAGCTTCGGCCAGAAATCCGCGAGCGCGTTCCCGCACAACTCGTAGGACTTCTTCAGCTTCTTCAGGTTCTTCGGGACCCCGCCGAACTCGTCCTTGAAGACTTCCGCCGACTTGCCGGCCCACTGCAGCAGGGTGTCCTCATCCGACATGCCCTTGACGAGGCGGAGCGCGTCGGAGACGTCGTCGGCGAAGTCATGCAGCGTCCTGGCCAGACTCCGGACCCGGTCCGGATCACCCGGCGTCGGATCCTTGTCCAGGTCGAGGACATGCCAATCCGCCGGCCGATGCCCCGCCATAGTGCGACCCCCGTCACCTGCGCATCACGAACAACAGCTATGTGCACACGCGAACTTACAGGGCACTCCCGTTCGACGTGAAGCTCAGCCGGACCGAGAGCCCCGCACGGCCCGCCACGCCTCGCCGACCGCCTCCACCGGGCGGAGCCACCAGCGCAGCAACGTCTCCCGCACCGTGACGTACACCCGCCGCCGCTTCAACCACGGCGGCAGGTCCCGGAACGGCACGAACGACAGCGTGTCGTCGATCGCGTGATCGGCGGCTCCGCCGAGGCCCTCCGCGCGGAGAGCGGCGTACAGCTCCGGAGTCAGTCGGCCGTCGAGCCGGGCCAGGTGGGCGGTAGCCGTGAAGGGGAAGTCCCGCCCCGGGCCGGGCAGCAGCTCCAGTGCCCGCATGATCCGCGGTGACACCACCTCCGGCGGGCAGTTGAGGGCGAGGCCGATCACCGCCGCGCCGAGGTACCGGTCGGCACGATCGAGCGCGGCGTCCACCTCGGCGGGGTCGTCCATGCCGAGCAGGCCCTTGCCGGTCTCCCAGTTCCAGTCGGGTGTTATCGCAACCACCACTTGTCGGATTTGTTCTGCATCTTCACATCTCTTCGGGACGGGTGGAGAGAAAGGCTTCCAATTCACGCTTCACGTAGCGTGAAAGGTCGGTCAGCCCGGTTACGGTCTCCCGCAACTCACGTGCCGAAGCCGGGATGTCCACCCACGCTTCCGGCCTTCTGGTGACGACCGCATAGAGCAGATCCTCGTCGTACCAGCCGCCGGCAGCCTGACAGGGGGCGGTGTCCCGGAGGAACTCCACAGCCAGTGGAAGCAGCCAGGGCAGGCCAATGTCCTGGCCGATCAAGCGAGCGAGCTCATGCGGTTCGAGCAGGCCGACCGGACGGCGGCGCAGCTCATGAATGTTCATGACCACGGCGGTCGTGTCCGTGGGCGGGTCCGGCCAGCTATGCCCGTCGAGCTGTTCCAGGGAGCGGCTGCGGTCGATCGTCTGAGGCACGAGCGGGATCTTTTCATGCACTTGCTCACCGCCCCACTCACCAGTGATGGCCATGGTCCGACGGTCACCCACGCCTTCATCCTGGCCACAGCCTGCGCAAGCTACCGGGTCGCTCGGGGTCGGCACCCAGCAGTGCAGCCACCTTCTGAACGGCGGATACGACGAGACGGGTGCGCGGCTCAGCCCCAGGGAAGCACCGCCCACAGCGGGCCGAACACGTCGTACGCCAACCCCTTCTCGGGAACCCGCGCCACCGCCGCTGTCAGCCGCTGAACCGGAACGTCGACGTGATCGCGTCGAAGATGTCGAAGAAGGAGTCGGCCAGGTCCAGCACCTGGCTGCTCCCCGCCACCAGCGCGACCTTGCCCTGCTGCCCCGGCACGGGAATGTACGTCTGCATCAGTACGGCCCGGATGGTCCGGTTGAGCGCGTCGTCGGGTACGACGATGTCCTCGATGCCGTACGTCCGTGCCGCCGGCCCGACCCCCGGGATGTCGACGGTCGTCACCTTCCGCCAGGAGTCGCCCTCCTTCTTGGCTTGCTTGACGGCAAGCTGGCCGGCGATGACGGAGGGGTCGTTCGACAGGGGCTCGCCCCGCTCGTTGCGACCGCCGATCATCGACACCGTCACCGAGCCCGTGATCGGCGTATCGCCGCCGAAGCTCTCCGCCATGCAGCCGCAGTACAGCGCGCCCGACTTCCACGCGTCCGCCGCGGCCTTGCGGAGGAAGTCCATGTAGGTGTCGCGGTACTGGGCGAGCTCCGGGTGCTGCTGGACGCGTTCGTTCACCATGCGGCGGATCGAGTCGTCCCGGGACTCCGGTCGTACGTCGAACTCCCACCACGACTCGGGGACCTTGATACGGAAACCCCCGCGCTCGACCGTGAGCGCCTCCATGTAGCGGGCCATGTTGCCGACCGACCTTCCCCGTTTGCTCGTTCGCTCTCGCCGGAATCTTTCCGTTGTACCGTGCACGTCAGACTACGAGATCGGGGGAGTCCGGAATGGGCCAGGGCGGCAAGAGCGACCTCTCCATCCCGCTGAGCCAGCTGGAGGACTACGGCCGCCAGCTGCGGTCGATCAAGACGCGGCTCAACCACACCAAGAAGCTCTTCGAGCAGTACAGGGACGACATCGGCGACGGCAGCGTCAACAACTCCCTCGACGACTTCGAGTCCAACTGGGAGGACGGGCGCGAGGACATCACACAGCAGTTGGACGCGCTCGCGAAGATGTCGGACGCCGTCGTCCGCGAGTTCAAGAAGCTCGACGACAAGCTCGCGAAGCAGGCCGACGAGGGGATGAAGACCGAGGAGAAGGACTCCAAGAGCAGCTAGGACCATCACGGCCTGACGATCCGCGGGGCGGAGTCAGGCCGTTGGCCGCTAGCCGCCCGGCGTGGGGCCCGCGCAGTCGCCCCCGGGGGATACGGGGGCGGGGCCCGGGTCGGTCGTGGCGGGCGGGTCCGTGGGACCGGGGGTGGTCGGCACCGGGTCCTGGGCCGGCGGGGTGGCCGGGTCCTCGACGGGCGGGGTGGTCGGGGTCGGGTCGGCCGGTATGGGGCTCGGGTCCTCAACGGGCTGGGGATCCGTGGGAGTCGAGGGTTCCGGGTCCGGCGCGGGGTCGGGTGTCGGCGCGCTCGGGGTCTCGGGTTCGGGGGTGTTGTCGGCGGGGGCGCCGGGCGCGTCGGGGGTGCCCTCGGTGGGAGCTTCCGGTGCCTGAGGGGGCTCTTGGACGGGCTCTTCGACGGGCGGTGCCGGCGTGGTGGGGGGCTGCTCGGTGGGCGGTGCCGACGTCTTCGGAGGTTCCTCGGCGGGAGGCTCCGGTGTCTTGGGGGAGTCCTCGGCAGGGGGTGCCGGAGCCTCCGGGGCCTCGTCCGCCCCTCCGGTCGTCGGCGGCGCCGGATCCGTGTCCCCCGGCGTCGTGCCACCAGGCTCCTCCGGCGGCGCGGTCTCGGTGGGCGACGGCGTAGCGGCCACCGGCCCCTCCTCCGCCTCCGTCACACCGGTTACGCCCCCGCTCGCGCCCTCGGCCCGAACCCGCACACCGCGTTGGACGTCGGCCGCCCCCTCCGCCGTATCGCCGCTCTCCACCGCGTCACCCGTCGCCGGCGCCTCCGCCACCGGAATCTGCGCCACCGGCGCCTCGGCAACGGGCGCCCGCTGAGCCGGAATCGAACCGGACTCGACGGGCCCGAGGGCGAGGAACACCGCGGCGGCACCCACCACCACGGCCCCCGCGGCGGCCGCGGCCTTGGAACCCCCGACCGAGTTGTGCCGCATTCCGTCCAGCAGCCCGCCACCGGACCCGCCGAAGGCAGTCGCCGTACCCGCGAACCCCAGCAGGAACTTGCCGGTCCCGCCCACCGCGAACACCAGCAGCGCGGGCCCGACCAGTGCCGGCAGCCGGCTGTTGGCGCTCATCAGCGCCGCCAGCCGCGCCCGGCAGTCGTCGCACGCGTCCACATGCCCGAGCAGCCGCTCGGACTGCCGGGCGGTGGCGGAACCCCGTACATAGGCAGGCATACGAGCCCAGTGCACCTGGCACGCGGGATCGTCGGGCGCACCGGTCTGCGTCCGCAGAAACGCCAGCCGCATCCCTTCCCGCGCCCGATGCAGCAGTACGGCGGTGGCGCCCTCCTTGGTCCCGAGCTGCGGCCCGATCGCCGCGAGCGGCTGCCCCTCCGCCTCGGCCAACCACAGGGCCTTGACCCACCGTTCGGGCAACTGCCCCAGCACCCGCACCACCATGTCGACGGAGGACACGTGCTCGGCCGGATCGTCCCCGTGCCGCCCGGCCTCGGCCTGCTCGCCGGCCTGCGGATCCTGCGGAGTCTCCCGTACGGCACTCCCCGCGGCGCTCGCCAGATGCCGCACGGTCGTCATCAGATACGCCGGCACGTTGTCGATCCCGTGCCCCGCGGCCAGCCGCCGCCACACCCGGAAGTGCGCCTCGGCGACGAGGTCTTCGGCGGTGTGGGCGTTCCGGGTCAGGGAGCGGGCGTACGCGACGAGACGCGGCTGCTGCTCCTCGTAGATCCGGGCGTATTCGGCGGTGGAAACGGCGGTGGAAACGTCGGACATGGCGAAACGCTCCAGGGGCCTGCTCTAGTGCGGGGGAAGGATTTGTAAGCCTAGATGGCAAAAGTTTCAAACAAAGTTTCAGCCATCGTAGAAAGTGACGCACGTCACTCCCCTCACGGCGTAATCAGAGACCCCTCCAGTCGCTCGTACACACGTATCGGCCCAACCAGCCCCACATCGGAGCCCGTCCATGTACTTCGCCCTGGAACAACCCACCGGCGCGCGTCTGCTCACCGAGGACGACGAGGAGTTGGCGGTCCCCGTGACCCTCCGCTACGCCTCGGACGACCCCCTGGCCGTCCACTTCGTCTTCCCGCCCTGGATATCCCTCGACGGCGACGAGGTCACCTGGACCTTCGCTCGCAGCCTGCTGGAAGAGGGCCTCGGCTGCCCGGCCGGAGTCGGCAACGTCCACGTCCAGCCGTACGGCCCGTCCCGCACCGCCGTGGAGTTCCGTGCCCGGGAGGGCGTCGCGCTGGTCATCTTCGAGACGACGGCACTGCACCGGTTCCTGCTCCGCTCGTACGCCGTCATGGAACCGGGCGGCGAGCCCCTGGAGCCGGACCTCGAGCGTGGGTTGGCGTCTTTGCTCGGCGGGGTGTGAGTCAGGTTCACGGGATGGTCGACTGGCCGTGGCGGCGCGGCTCAACGGAGCGCTGACACCGGAGCTGTACGCCGTGCCGCGGGCAGCGGGTCTGCACGGCACCGCACGCCATCAGGGACACGCTGACGTTCGTAGGCGGACGTCGATCCTGAGCAGCGCTCTCGTCACGCTCCTTCGCCCTCCTCCCCGAACGTGACCGGGACGTAACTCTTCACGTGATCGGCGAGAAACGAGGGGGCTTCTTCCGGAAGCGTCAAGGGGGCGCCGGCGACGTATTCGGGGAGACGTTTCGAAGGGTGGTAGTCCACGACCTCGTACTCGACGTCTTCCAGCTCACTTCCGAGATCCACGGGGAGCCGATACGGAATGACCTCAGCCGGAGATCGAACGACGCCCCTCCGCGCGAGGGCCGGCAGGTCTTCCTTCCCCAAGCGGAACCAGGGACCCGTTCGCTTCACGACCATCCGCACCATGCGGGAGCCTCCGACCAGGGGTTCCGCATCAGACGGTAACCGACGACTTCCTCGCACCGGCCTGGGACGAGCGGGGCCGGGGCGCCGCAGATCTGGCAGTCACTGATGTCCGGCGTGATCATGAGCCTGTCGGTTCGCGGGGGCGGGTGGACGGCGTCAGCCGACCTGGTTCTCCGCCACCGCCTGCCCGTGGACGACCACGTCGCCGTTGTAGAACATGCCGACGAACACCGGCGAGTACGTCAACTGCACCTCGACCTCGACCTGGTCGACGTCCGCCGCCACGCAGTGGGTGGCGGCGATGTCCGCGCCGGACATGTCCATCTCGCGGGCGAAGGCCTTGACGCGGGCGTCGCAGTTCTCGTAGTTGATCGGCGCTTCGCCGCCCTCGTTCTCGTAGAGGGCGTCGGTGTCGATGTCCTGGGCGGCGTAACGGGCCGCCTGTTCGGCGATGTCCGCCGCGCGCTCCCGCTTGGAGATGGAGAGGCCGCCGTCGATCACGAAGGCCGAGAGTGAGATGAAGACGAGGGCGAAGATGATGACCGCGCCGGCGCCGGAGCCGCGGTCGTCCAGGTGGGCGCGGCGGGACTCCAGCCATGCGCGGACACCGGCAGGAACGCTCAACTTCCTCATCCCGCCTTCCTCTTGAACGGGTCGAGCGGGGCCGTGAAGGAACCCGACATCGTGGTCTTGATGTCCAGGCCGACGATGGCCAGACCCCTCACCCGGCAGCTGACCTCGACCGTGAAGAGCTCGGCGTCCTCGAAGCCGGCGCTGGTCTTGTCCACCGTCACCGGGCCGACGCAGACGTCCGTCAGATCGGCCTCGGCCGCCTTCCGCGCCTCCGCCATGGCGTTGCCGACGTCCCACTGGAGCGAGCCCGCGCGGGCGGCGTCGCGGGCGGCGCCGTCGATGGCGCCGCGCCCCTCCACCATCTGCCCGAAGGCGACCAGGACGAGGATGAACAGGATCATCACCGGGGCCAGGATCACGACCTCGATGGCGGACAGGCCCCGGTCGTCATCCAGGCGGCGCTTGAAAGAGGACATCTAGTTGCCGTCCTCCGTCACGAACCGCTCCACCGGGCCGACCGACTGCGCGTGCACGGTGAGATCCAGGCCGGGGAAGACCGACGGGACCCGTGCCGTGATCTCCACACCCACCGTGTTCTGTTCCGGCTGGAGCATCGCCACGTCCGGTGACAGCACCAGGCTCGGGCCCAGCTGGCTGATGTAGTCGTCCACCACGTCCCGCGCCTTGCCCCGCCACGCACCCGGCTCGTCGTGCGCCGTGGCACGCGCCTTGCGGGCGCCGGCCTGGGCGGCCGCCTGGGCCACGTGGTCGGCGAAGAAGTACAGCGCGAACTGCACGGTGGCGAAGATCATGAAGAACAGGACGGGGGTGAGCAGCACGAACTCGATCGCGGTCATGCCGGATTCGCCGCCCGTCGCGGCGGCTTCCCGTCGCCGGCGTACCCATGCCCGCATGCGCTGCACCAGACCCCCGTACCTTCTTCGATTCCGCTGCTTCAGCAGGTGCCGCTCTGGTTGGCGCCGTTGATGCAGTTCTCGACCTTCTCGGCGCCACCCTCCAGGGCACGGTTGATGATCGCGGCGACCACGCCGACGATCGCCACGACGACCGCGGAGATGATGACCCACTCGACGGCGGAGGCACCGCGGTCGAGCTCGCCGGAGCGGGCACGCTGCACGCGGCCCTGGAGGAAGGTGACGAGGAAGTCCACCGCCGGGATCCCCGTGCTGAAGTTCCGCTCGTTCATGGTCAGTTGTCCTTTCAGAGGCTTTCGAGGGTTGAGGCGGCGTCAGACTTGGAAGACCCGCATGGCGGCCGGGTAGATCAGGAACACCAGGAAGCCGGCGCACAGCAGCAGCTGAGCGACGAGCATCGACTGTGACTTCTCGCCCGCGCTGCCCTCGATCTCGGCCATCTCGCGGTGTCGCATGGTCTCGGCGCGGGAGGCGAGCGACTCACGGACCTTCGCGCCGTCGTCCGCCACCAGGGCGAGGGAGGCCGAGAGGTCCTTCAGCTCCTCCACGCCCAGTTCCTCACCGAGCTGGCCCAGCGCCTGCCACTGGCTGATGCCGGTGATACGGGCGTCGGCGAGGGCGTTGCGGATGCGCTGGGTGGCCCAGCCGTCCGACACCTCGGCCGCCGCCATCAGCGCCTCCGGCAGACCGCGGCCGCCGGCGAGGCTCATCGACACCAGGTCCAGATAGGCGCCGATCACCCGACGCAGGTCGCGCCGCTTGTCGGCGGCGTCCCGGCGTACCTCCAGGTCGGGGAGGAAGAAGAAGACGGCCGCGAACAGCAGCGCCAGCCAGACCGGGATGATCGGGCTGTCGGCGATGGCCAGCGTCCACACGATCGCGAACATCAGCGGGCCGAAGAACAGCCCCGCCGTGGCCAGCAGCACCTTCGTCGCCAGGAACTTCTCCCAGCTGCGGTCCAGGACCGCGAGGTCCGCCCGCAGCGAGCGCTGCTCCCAGCCCTGCTGCAGATAGAACTCGGCGACACGCTGGCCGACTTCGGCCCGCACCGAGCCGAGACGGCCCGAGTCGGAGGCGGTGCGCGCGGACTCGTACGCCGAGCCCCGGGCCCGCATCGCGTCGATCCGCGCGACCTGCGAGACCGCGCTGCGCTTCGACGGCATGAGGGCGCGGACCAGGACGTAGATGCCGAGGCCGATGATCGCGCCGACGGCGACCGGCATGGTGACGTCACTCATCGGCGTACCCCCTCTTCCTGCGACGGCTGGACCGGCTGCTGCTGGGACGGCGTACGGGGACGGACGAACTGGACCGACGCATCGTCCTTGATCAGGAAGCGTTCGGGCGTCTCGATCGTCGACAGCTTGCGCAGCCACCAGAAGCCGAGGGCGAACAGCCCGCAGACGATGGCGAGGACGACCTGGCCGATCGCCGTGCCGTACGGCTCCACGAACTCCCGGTTGAACACGGACAGTCCGAGGACGAAGGCGACCGACACCGCGACGACGATCTGCACCGAGCGTCGGGTGGAGGCCCGTTGCGCCATCACGCGATTGCGCATGTCGACCTCCTCGCGCGCCGACTTGGCGAGCGCGCCGAGCACCTGGCGCAGACCGGGGCCGCGGAGGCGGGCGTTGAGGATGAGGGCCGCGACGATGATGTCGGCGGAGGCGTCGTTGATCTCGTCGGCGAGGTGCTGGAGCGCGTCGGGCAGCGGCGTGCGGGCACGCAGCCGGTCGACGAGCGCGTCCAGGTGCGGGCGCAGCACGGGCGCCGAGGCGCGCGCGGACGCCGGGATGGCCTGCTCCAGGCCGACCGCACCCGCGATGGTGTCGCGCAGCGACTCCGTCCAGCCGGCCAGCGCCTCCACACGCTTCATCGCGGCGCGTTCCTCACCGGCACCGCCGAACAGCCGGTCCCAGAAGAAGACGAGCACACCGGCCGCGATACCGGCCACCGCCCACTGCGTGAGCAGCAGGACGACGATGCCGACGATGGCGGCGAGCGAACCGCGCTGCCCGGCGAACCGGATCAGCTCGCTCGCCCGCTCGGCGGCCTTCTGCTTCTCGTGGTCCGGCTTGGCCGGCAGCCCTCGTACGGCGATGGCGAACAGCGCGATGCCACCGCCGACGGCGACACCGGACGCGATCGAGAACAGGACCTCGGTGGAGAACAGCCCGCCCATGGAACCGAGCGAGTCGAGTGCGGCAAGAGTCTGAGTCGTCATGGTCACCCCCACGCTCCGGTGGGCCGGTAGCCCTGTGCGATCAGGTCTTCCACGCACGCGATGGGCGCGTGCGGCACGATCCGGCCGTCGTGCGCCTCGGCGAACACCTCGCTGGACAGCACCCGGCCGTCCACGCCGTTGACCTCACGGACGGAGGTGACCGAGCGCTGGAGGCGGCCGCCCGACTGGAAGTTGTTGCGCCGCTGGATGAAGACGACGAAGTTCACGGCGCCCGCGATCAGCATCTGGCTGGCCTCGATGGGCAGCCGTTCGGAGGCCTGCAACGCGTACGTGGAAATACGGTTGAAGACCTCGCTGGAGCTGTTGGCGTGGATCGTGGACAGCGAGCCGTCGTTGCCCTGCGACATCGCGTTGAGCATGGTCACGATCTCGTCGCCGAGGACCTCACCGACGATGACGCGAGAGGGGTTCATACGCAGCGAACGGCGGACGAGTTCCGCCATCGGGATCATGCCCTGGCCCTCGGAGTTGGGCAGGCGTTCCTCGAAGGCGACCACGTTGGGGTGGAGGTCGGCGAAGGTGTCGAGCCCGAGCTCCAGGGCGCGTTCGACGGTGATCAGACGCTCGTGCGGCGGGATCTCATTGGCGAGGGCCCTCAGCAGCGTGGTCTTTCCGGCGTTGGTCGCGCCCGCGATCATGATGTTCTTGCGGGCCCGGACCGCGCAGGCGAGGAAGTGCGCGACCTCCGGGCTCAGCGTGCCGTTGCCGACGAGGTCGGAGATGAAGACCTTGCCCATACGGGCGCGACGGATGGAGAGCGCCGGGCGCCTGGTGACGTCCATGACGGCCGACAGACGCGAACCGTCCGGGAGCCGGAGGTCGAGCTGGGGGTTGGCGGAGTCGAAGGGTCGGGACGACAGACCCGAGTAGGCGCCGAGCACCTGGATGAGCTCGATGAGCTCCTCGTCGGACTCGGCGACGGGGTCGCCCGTGACCTCACTGCCGTCGGAGTAGCCGACGAAGACCTGGTCGTAGCCGTTGATGTCGATGTTCTCGACGTCCGGGTTGTCGAGCAGCGGCTGGAGCCGTCCGACGCCGAAGAGCGCGGCGTGCACCGCGGCGGCGTACTGCTCCTCGGTCTCCGCGTCGAGAGGGGTCCGCCCGGCGTTGATCTCGGTGCGGGCGTGGTCCTCCAGGATCTGGGCTATGACCGCGCGGGCGTAGTGCCGCTCGTCCTCGGGGGACATCGGGGTGACGCCGGACACCTGGTCCTGGCGCCGCTGCTCCGAGATCCGGTCGCCGGCGTCCTGCCGGAACCGCTTGACCAGTTGATGGTCGACAGCGGTCATCGGCCGGCTCCGGCATGGCCGTTCATCTCGCCGTGCATCTGACCGTGCTGGGCCTGGGTGGGTACGGTCCAGGCGGCGCCGTACTGCTGGTAGAGGTCCGCGGTGACCTTGCGGGCCGAGCGGATGAGCAGCGACTTGTCGAGCCGCCCGCGCTTACGGCCGGCCAACTGGTCGGCGCCGGCGGGGTCGTCGGCGATGGTGCCGACGACGCGGGCGCCGGTCTGGGCGTGCACGAGCATGTCGTTGACCTGGCCCGCGATCTTCGCCGCGCTGTTGGTGTCGGCGATCAGCACGACCCCGATCATCGGCGTGCCCAGGCTCGCGGCACCGCGCGCCCCGCCGTGCAGCTTGTTGCCGAGGGCGGCGGCACGGTCGCGCACGCGGGCGATGGCCTCCGGCTCGGTACGGCTGATCAGCAGCACGAGGGCGGCGTGCGGGAACAGGTCCACGGCGGGGGTGTCCCCGGCGATCCGGCCGCAGTCGGCGATGACGTCGGCGGCGGCGTGCGGGGACTCGGCGAGCGAGGCGAAGGAGTGCCCGAGGGTCGGCCACAGTCCGGCGAGACCGGCGGCCTGCTCGGCGTTCCCGAGTCCGACGAGCACCTCGAGCCCGCCGCTCAACGGCTGCACGTGGTCCCAGAGTTGGTCGGGGACGAGTCCACGGCGCGCGGTGGCGGCGATGGACAGCATGCCGGTGTTCGGGTTGAGCGGCCCGCCGTGCGCGGCGGCACTGCGGTAGACGAGGTCGCCGCCCGCCGGGTCGGTCTCGGCGAGCAGCACCCGCCGCGGCCAGACCGCCGCGAGGGCGACGGCCGCGGTGGTGACGCCGGGGGAACCCTTGTCGGCGGCGAGAGCGATGAGCGCCATGGGTCGGGAGCCGCCTTCTAGTTGCTGCTGGGGACGAGGACGAGGACGACTTCGTTGTTGGCGGCGGCCTGGGCGAGGGCGGCGGCTTCGTCGGAGCCGACGGCCAGGGTGTAGGCCGAGTTGGTGCTGCCGACGAGTTCATCGTCACCCTTGTCGCCCGGTGTGGCGGTCACGACCGCCTTGCCGACGAGCAGGGAGTTGTCGCTGCCGGACGTCGAGGCGGAGCTGTTGCCGGTGGCGGAGCCGCCTTCGGTGACGCGGTAGGCGGCGACGGTGTCCCCGACCTTGATGCCGGTCGGGAACTGACCCGCCTTGAGGGAGAGACCGACGAGGGTCTTGCCGTCGGAGGCGGCGACCTTGTCACCGAACATCTCCCCGACGGCGACGGCGCCCGCCGGGATGGTGCTGACGGCCTTCAGCTTCTTCAGGTCGTCCAGCAGTGACCACTTGATGTAGTGGATGCTGCTGTCCTCGGCGACCATGACGGAGGTCACGTTGCTGTTGGTGACCGATCCGCCCGCCTGGATCTCCTCCGTGACCTTGACGACCTCGATCCGGTCCCCGGCCTGGAGCACGAGCATCGTCGCCCCCAGCGCACCGACCAGAATCAGCAGCACCGCCAGCGCCGCCAGCGCCGGTTTGCGCTCGCGAGGCGGCGTGGGAAGCCGGTCACCGACCGACGGCTGAGCAGGAGCGGCGGAACGACCCTGACCCGCCCCCGTACGCTCTTGGATCTTCACGCAACCGCTCCCCGTACACCCAAGAAAATTGTCTGCCAAATTCTCTGCAAATTAGGACACTTCACCCGCCGCTGCTCGATCTGCGCGGATAGCCATCGCTGGGGTGAGTGTCAAGCCATGGCACCGTATCAGCCACACATAAGCCCCTCAAGGCGCGTCCGGAGTCATGCACCTCACCCTGCTCCTCGTTATTCATCTGCAACTTCAGGCGCGTGTTGCCCAGTTGCGCGGGAGCCGGAGCAGGGCCCGTGAGCTGTGCGGAAGCGAATCAATGACAGGCATCTCATCCTGCACGCGCGGGGGCTTTCGTCACGGTCCGCCCATGAGGCCTGCACGATTCGCTCACGAGGGCGTGAAACCGGCATGCCATGCTCTGTGCTCGATTCACGGACACGTCACTGAGGAGTCCCTCCGATGAAGCGAGCCGCGCTGGCCGCCACCGCCGTCCTGTCCCTGGTGTCCCTCACCACGCTCACGGCGTGCGGCGGAGGTGGCGGCGGCTCGGACGCGAAGGCGACCGCCGGGCCGACGGCGACGGCCTCGCAGGCGAAGCCCGCGGTGGACCCGGTGAAGGAGCTGACGAAGCTGTTCGTCACGAAGGCGGAAGTCGCCGACTACAACGTCGAAGAACCCGCCAAGGGCGATGCCATGGCCGAGACCCAGGAGGACATGCGCGTCGACAAGCCGGCCTGTGCCCCGCTGGCGTACGCGACCAACTATCTTCCCCTCGGCGAACCGGAGGCCTCGGCGGTCCGCCTCGCCAGCGACGGAACCTTCACGTACCACTACATCACCCTCGCCACCTACGCCGAGGGCAAGGCCGAAGCCGCGATGAAGGGCCTCGCCGAGGCGGTCTCCTCCTGTACGGCGGGCTACACCGCCAAGTCCGACAAGGCCAGCACCCCCTACACCTCGGTGAAGAAGGAGACACCCTTCTCGGACGCGGCCGCCGACGAGTCGATCGCCACCGCCTCCACCGTCAGCTACAAGGGCACGCAGACCATGCGCACCCAGACCTTCCGCTTCGGCGACACGATCGTCAACTACTTCTCGATCGACAGCAGCGGCTTCATGAAGGGCCGGTCCAGCTCGGCCAAGGTCCCCACCGACCTGGTCAAGGCCCAGAACGCAAAGCTCCACTGACCCCACTTCACCCCACCGGGTGATCCAACGCCATACGCGGGATCACGGTGGACACGTCCCCCTACCGTCCACCACATGGTCAGCTCATCCCACGAGGCGATGCATCGCATCTTCCAGGAGGATCCGGGCGTCTTCGCCCGGACCTTCCGGCGTCTCGACCTCCCCTTCCCCGACCCCGTCGCCGTGTCCCTGATGCCCACGGACCTCACCGAGATCCAGCCCACGGAACGGCGCGTGGACACCCTCCTGAGGATCGACACGGCGTCGGGCGAGAGTCATCTCCTGATCGTCGAGGCGCAGGGGAAGAAGGATCCCCGCAAGCGCAGCAGCTGGGCCTACTACGTCGCGCACCTGCGCGAGAAGTACGGCATTCCGCCCGTCCTCCTCGTGACGTGCCAGGACAGGAGCACGGCCGAGTGGGCCGCGAAGCCCTACACCATCGGCCCCGCGTACTGGCCCACGCTCACTTTCCGCGCCCTGGTCCTCGGTCCGCACAACGTTCCCCTCATCACGGACCCGTCCGCCGCCGCCCGGGACATCCCGCTCGCGACACTCAGCGCCATCACGCACGCCAAGGACCCGAACGCCCCTGCCATACTGAAAGCCCTGGCTGTCGCCCTGAAGACCATCGACGAGGAGACCGCGAGGATCTTCGCCGAGCTCACCGAACTCGGCCTCGGTAAAGCCCTGGCCGCCGAGACCTGGAGGCATCTGATGGCAGTCGACCTCTCCTTCTTCCGCTCCGAGACCTCCCAGCGTCTGCGCGCGGAGGGCCGTGCCGAGGGCCGTGCCGAGGACATCCTCCTGATCCTCACCGCACGCGGCTTGGACATCCCGGAGCCCGTACACGAGCGAATCACCACCTGCACGGACCTGGACACCCTCCGCACCTGGCTCACCCGCGCCGTGACGGCCGACGCCGCCGAGGATCTGTTCGCGGAAGCAGGGGACTGATTACGTGCGCGGCAGTACAACCGAACGCCGGGACATTCAAGGGGAGTTGCCCGGCTGACCGGCAGGGCCGACGTACCGGCTCCGCTCAAGGGTGATCATCGCGCTCGCGCTCATCGCCCTCGCCGCGGTGCTCGGCAAAACGGCGTCGGCCCCAGCGCCTCCGAATCCCTCGGCGAACGGGACGAGCCCGAGAACGAGACCCAGGACTTCCCCGCACCGCGCGACGCGACTTCCGCATCGTGTTCACGGACGGCTCCTGGTACCGGCTCACCTCCCTCGACGGCGAACAGCTGTTCACCCGCCTCTCGCCGCCGCAGGACACCGTTTCGCACTAGCGAAGTCCCCCAGTAGAGTGCCGCGCGTGACTGCAGGCGGGGAACGGGGGCACGCGGCGATGACGGCGGCAGCGAAGAAGAACGGTGCGATCAGAGCTCGGCTCCTCACCCTTCTCGCCCTGCTCATCACGGCATTCGCGACCGCCACGCCCGCCGCCCGGGCCGCCACCTCCACGGACACCCAGGCCGCCTACCTCGCCGCCCAGCTCCGCACCAGCCCGGTCTACGTCACCGACCAACTCCCCCGCGAGATACCGAAGTCCACCGCCCCGGACTTCGCGAAACTCGCCCAGCGCACCGGCGTACCGACCTACGTCCTCGTCCTCCCGGCGCAGACCACCACCGGCGTGGACCTGCTCGACGCGGTCCACGACCGCCTCGGCAAGGACGGCGTGTACGTACTGATCGACGAGTCGACGGTCACGGAGGCCAAGGCGTACGGGGTACGGGCCCCGGCGGAGGACGCGGCGACCGTCGCCTTCTACGAACTCCCCTATGACGCGGGCCCGTTGCGCAGCTTCGAACGCTTCGCCGACGCCATCGCGCAGGGCGACGAGAAGGCCGCGGCCCGCGCGGAGGCGGCACGCGAGAAGTACGGCGACGGCGACGAACCGGCCGACCTGTACATCGGCCCGTCCGACCGCGAGAACCAGTCGACCCTCACGGGGGCAGCGGTCACGGGCGTACCCCTGCTGATGCTGCTGCTGGTTCCTTATGTACGGCGATGGTGGCGCCGCCGCCCCGGAGCGGCCCCCCGCAAGCAGGCCAAGCAGGCCAAGGGCAAGTCGAAGTCCTCCGGAATCTGGATCCTCGCCGCACTCGCCCTGGCCACCGCCGTGGCGATCACCCTCACCGCCCCCCTCGTCTTCGACCAGACCACGTCGAGCGCCTCACCCCCGCCCAGGGCGATCGACCTCAACGCCCGCCTCGACCGCGTCGCGAAGGGCCTGGCCGAGGACCCGGTGTACGCGGACCCGGAGAGCCCCCGGGCACTGGACACGGCCCAGCTCGCCAAACTCCACAGCCGTATCGAGAAGTTCAGCTCCTCCAAGGGCGGCGGCCCGGTCTTCGTCGCGCTCGTCCCGCAGATGTACGAGGACGAGTCCCAGGGCGACGAGGAGGCGTTCACTTCGGCGGTCCGCGACAAGCTCGGCGGCAAGGACGGCGTCTACATCGTCGCCGACCCGTTGGACGGCTACATCGACGTCTTCAACCACGGCCTGGGGCTGGACACTTACAGCGCCTTCTTCGACCTCCCGGAGTCCATCTCGTACGGGGACTCGAAGTCGGACGAGGCCGACGACCACCTCCTGGGCGAACGTCTCGACGACCTGATGGTCATCCTCGGCAAGACGGCCCGCACGGACGAGCCGACCACCCCCGGCGACCCGTACCCGGTCACGGACCCGATCGCCGAGGACGAGCTGCGCCCGCTCTACTACGGCGAGTTCTGGACGGGCCTGTTCCTGGGTGTCCTCGCCGCGCTCCTGTTCTTCGGCCTCGCGGCGGCCGCCCTGGGCATCGTCCGCGCGCTGCTGCGGCGCCGCAAGCCGGAGCCGCTCCCGACCTCGGCACTGCCCCAAGTCTCCCCGGCAGAACCGTCGTTGCCGTATCTGCGCGGCACGGCGAAGACCGAACTCCGCGCCATGACGACCGCCTTCGGCACCGGCGAGACGGCGGACGCCCGGTCCCTCGACCGCTACGAAGCGACGATGGTGCTGGTCGATGAGGCCTCCGCAGCGGGCGGCTCGGCCGAGGACCTCGACGCCCTCCGCCCCGCCGCCCTCGTCGTGATCATCGTCCTCGCCCGGGCCACCCGCGCCGCCCTGGCCCACGACGACACCACCCGCTGCTGCGGCGTGAACCCCCTGCACGGCCCGGCGAAGTCCAGCCGCCACGTACGGCTGTCGACCGAGGGCAACCGCCGCAAGATGCTCCCGCTCTGCGACCGCTGCCTCAACGACACGGCCCCGAACGACTACCCCGCCCTGCTGCTGACGCTGCCGGGCCCCGACGACGAGTCCGACCGCATCCCGTACTACGAGGACGACCTGCTCTCCGCCATCCCCGAAGGCTTCACCAAGCTCGGCCGCAAGGTGCGGGAGTGGGCAATCGTCCACTGACGCGAGACGTGCCGCCCCGCGGGCGCGCTGTCGGCGGCAAGGGTGACGAGGGCGACTTCACTCGCACCAGCGGCTGTCGTCCCGAGCCCGAAACCGACCACCGCTCACAGCAACCTCCATGTCACAGGCACCCCTCACCCACCTGTTCCCAGGATTTAACCTACGCCCTCTTGGCGCCCCCACTTCTACGCGCGTAACTTGAGCCGACTCCCCACGGTCCCCCACGCCCCCGCCACAAGTGCCGCCGACCGAAGGCGCGTTGCCGCACCCGCCGTCCGACGTCCGATCCGAGGAGACCGCCAGCGTGTCCAGCCCCGATGGAAGACCCCACGAGGAAAGCAGCTCTCGCGGGGAAAGCAGCCCGCACGCGGCAAGAGGCCCCCGTGCCCGCCGCGCCGCCTACCCGCTGATAGCCGTGGGCGCGGTGGGCGCGCTCGCCCTGACCGCCCTCCCCGCCTGGACCGCCGTCGCCGCCCCGTCGGCCACCGCGGTGATCTCGGAGGTGTACGGCGGCGGAGGCAACTCGGGAGCCACCCTGACCCGGGACTTCGTCGAGCTCGCCAACGCGGGCTCCGAGGTCTTCGACCTGTCGGCCTACAGCGTGCAGTACCTGCCGGGCACCGCCTCCGCGAGCTCGCAGTGGCAGGTCACCGCCCTCAGCGGTTCGCTCGCCGCCGGTGGCCACTACCTGGTCGGCGAAGGCACCGGCAGCGGCGGTACGACGGCCCTGCCGACCCCCGACGCCGCCAGCTCCATCGCGATGAGCGCCACCACCGGCACCATCGCCCTCGTCTCCGGCACCACCGCGCTGACCTGCAAGACCGCCGCGGACTGCACGGCCGACAGCCGGATCCTCGACGTCGTGGGCTACGGCACCGCTGTCGTCCGCGAGGGCAGCGGCCCCGCGACCGGCGCCTCCAACACGGCCTCGGTCGCCCGCGCCGACTCCCTGGCCGACACGGACGACAACGCGACCGACCTGACCGCGGGGACGCCGACGCCGGTCAACTCGGCCGGCCAGACCCCGGATTCGGGCGGCGGCGAAGGCGGTGGCGGTGGCGGTACGACGGACCCGGGCACCGTCCGCGTCCACGACATCCAGGGCACCACCCGCCTCTCGCCGTACGCCGGCAAGGCGGTCACCCGCGTCCCCGGCATCGTGACCGGCGTCCGCACGAGCGGCTCGAAGGGCTACTGGATCCAGGACCCGGAGGCGGACGCCGACGCCCGTACCAGCGAGGGCGTCTTCGTCTACACGGGTTCGACCACCCCCACGGTGGCGGTCGGCGACTCGGTCCTGGTCACCGGCCGGGTCACCGAGTACCACCCGAGCAGCACCAGCCAGTCGGTCACGGAGATCACGGGCCCGACGGCGACGGTCGTCTCGGCCGGCAACGCCCTCCCGGAGCCGGTGAAGCTGGACGGGACGACGGTCCCGGACGCGTACACGCCCGACGCGGACGGAGGCAGCATCGAAGCGCTGGCTCTCGAACCGGGGTCGTACGCCCTGGACTTCTACGAGTCCCTCGAAGGCATGCGTACGACGGTCACGGACGCGCGCGTGGTCGGCGCGAGGGACGCGTACGACGAGCTGTGGGTGACGGTGAAGCCCGACGAGCACCCGACGAAGCGCGGCGGCACCCTCTACTCCTCCTACGCCGAGCCCAACACGGGCCGGGTGAAGGTGGCGTCGCTGGACACGACGGGCCCCGTGGCGAACGTCGGCGACGAGCTGTCCGGCACGACGACCGGCCCGCTCGACTACTCCACCTACGGCGGCTACATCCTCCAGGCCACGCAGCTCGGCACGCTGGCCTCCGAGGGGCTGAAGCAGGAGGTGACCCGCCGCCAGAAGGGCGACGAGCTGGCGGTGGCGACGTACAACGTGGAGAACCTGGACGCGTTGGACGCCCAGGAGAAGTTCGACCGCCTCGCACAGGGCGTCGCGGTGAACCTCAACTCCCCTGACATCGTGGCCCTGGAGGAGATCCAGGACGACAACGGTGCGACGAACGACGGCACGTTGACGTCCGAGGCGACGCTGACGAAGTTCACCACCGCGATCCGCGCGGCCGGCGGCCCCCGCTACTCCTGGCGTTACATCGCCCCCGAGAACAACCAGGACGGCGGCGAGCCCGGCGGCAACATCCGCCAGGTGTTCCTCTTCAACCCCAAGCGGGTCTCCTTCACGGACCGCGCGGGCGGCGACGCGACGACGGCGACGAGCGTGGTGAAGACCCGCAAGGGCGCGCACCTCACGTACTCCCCCGGCCGCATCAACCCGACGAGCGACGCGTGGGACAGCAGCCGCAAGCCGCTGGTGGGCGAGTTCGTCTTCCACGGCGAACCGGTCTTCGTCATCGCCAACCACTTCACCTCCAAGGGCGGCGACCAGCCCCTCCACGGCCGCTACCAGCAGCCCGCCCGCAGCTCGGAAACCCAGCGCGCGGCACAGGCGGCGGAGGTGAACACCTTCGTCAAGTCCCTGCTGGCGGCCGACAAGGACGCCAAGGCGGTGGTCCTGGGCGACCTGAACGACTTCGAGTTCTCCCGGACGGTGACGACGCTGACGTCCGGGGGCGTCCTTCGCCCCCTGATCACGACCCTCCCGCCCGCGGAGCGCTACACCTACGTCTACGACGGCAACTCCCAGACCCTGGACCACACGCTGACGACCCCCGCGGTCACCCACTTCGACTACGACGTGGTCCACATCAACGCGGAGTTCGCGGACCAGGCGAGCGATCACGATCCGCAGATCGTGCGCATCGATGTGAGCCGGTGCCGGAGGCACTGACACCAGGCGTCTGAGGCCGTGAGGTCTACGAACGAACCGCCCCGTCCTCGGACGGAATCTCACCGTCCGGAGACGGGGCGGCACGCAGCCACAGCCGGAGTCCGGCCATTCAACGACTCAGGTCAACGATTCAGGTCCATGACGCCAACGCCAAGCCCTGCGTAAACATCCGGCGTCACAGTGGCGATCAGGGCGCCCTCCGGCAGCATCAGATTCGGACGCGCGGCGTGCACGGCAGCCGCGATGTCGAAAGCAACGCCACCACGATGCAACTCAGCGACAGTCACCGCCATCGCATAGTCGTCATCGATGACCCGGAGCACGTCGACCAGCACGCCCACATGGGCGACCACCCCGGCGCGTTCACGCTCAGCCTCAAGGAGGCAGAGCACCGGAACCCACAGCCGCACGTCATCGCTGGCCGCCGCAGCGTGGATGAGGCCGGAGACCTGCTTGTCGCCCCCCATCGCCAGCAGCGTCGGCGCATCGAGGACAAAGTGTTCGACGTGGTTCAACGTGAGTGCTCCACGTCCGCGAGAGCAGCCCGGTGGGCGGCGGTGGCTTCCCTCATCCTCCGCCGCATCTCGGCGGATTCCTCGTCCGACACGTAGTGCCCGAACCGCTCGGCAAGCAACGTGCGAACGCGTTCGGCCCGCGCCTCGATCTGCTCAGGTGTCAGCGTCTCAGCAGCTATTTCCTGCATAAGGGCACGGAGACTGGTCCCCCGTGCCTCCGCTACGGCGGCGAGCTGGTCGCGGACTTCGGCGGGTACACGGATCATCACGTCAGCCATGCAGGCAGTATACGTCCCGTATACGCTCTCCCGCTGCCGGTCGCTCACACCGACCCACACGCCAGCTCGCACGGCGAAAGCGACAGGCTCCCCCCCAGCATCCGCCCGAACAATCTCGTAGGTCACCGCTTGGGCGTCCCATCAGAGTTCAGCCCGAACCGGGCAGCCACCTCGGCGAGAGACACCCAACGTCGGCTGCTGGCCTTGCTGTCCTCTGCGGCAGCAAGGCCCCGGGCATCGTCGAGCTGTTCAGACGTGGAAGCCCGACCAGCCCCGCCCTGCGAGTCACTCGCCATCGCCACCACGCGTGGGGAACGTGCTGGTGTCGATCTTCACGCGCTCTCCGGTGGCCAGCGTGAACCCGACCGGCTGCCCGTACGGGGTCTCGACGACCCGCCCGTACCCGGAGGCGTGCGGCTCCGACATCACCGTGACCGTCTTCCTGAACGGGTCGGCGATCATGTAGAAGTCGATCCCGTAGCGTCCGTACTTCCGGACGTTCCGGACGTAGTCCTTCTCGTCCTCCGGCTCGGACGGGACCTCGACCACCGCCAGCACATCCAGGCAGGAGTAGCTGTTCTTCCGGCGCTCGGCGTCGAAGTCGACGATCGTCAGGTCGGGCGCCGCGTCGTTCTCGCCGGGGAAAGTGATGAGTACGTCGCCGAAGACACGCTCCCGGGCGATGCCCGCGGCCTTCACCGCGTCTTTCACATCGGAGACGGTCCAGTCCTGTTCCGGGCTCTGCGGCGTCATGATCACCCTGCCGTCGAAGACCTCGACCTTGTATCCCTCAGGGATGCCGCCCTGCTCGATCAGGTCACTCATGATGGACACGGAAGCTCACCTCCTACGGGCATTATGACTGGCGAAGCACGACAGAGGTCGCGTGTCGAAGTCTCACGAGCACGACGCTCACGGCAGGCACAAGGAGGGCTGATGGGCGGCGGGTACCACACCAGCTGGAAGGCCCCGCCCGACCACCGCAAGGACCCCGCGTACCGAGCTTCGGGACGCCGTATGGACTTCACCCAGGCGGTCCACGACAGGCGTTCCACCCTCGGCTGGACCACCGCGGAGCTGGCCCGTCGGGCCGATCTGCCGGAAGCCGACATCGAGGCCATCGAGGAAAGCGACGTCGACCCGACCCTCGAACTGATCGAGCGCCTGGCCACCGCCCTGGAAGCGGGCACCAGCCCCGAGTTCCGCTTCGAGGACCTTGCGGCCTGAGCGGGCACTACTCCTCGTCGACGCCGGGTTCTTCGGGTTCGGGGTAGGCGACGAAGGTGCCCTTGGCGGGGAGGGTGACCACGAGGCCGCGTTCGCGGAGCTCGCGAGTTGCCCGGCGGGCGGTCAGGTGCGCGACTCCGTACTCAGCCGCAAGATCCCGCTCACCCGGCAGCCGCGCCCCAGGCTGAAGCTCCCCCTTGGCGATCCGCTCGGCGATGTGATCGGCCATCTGCATATAGACGTACGCGATCTTGTTCGGGTCGATCGGCGACTGACCTGGATCTGGCGTCATATCGAACAATGTACGACAGTAGCCAGTTACACGTACGGGTGGAGTGTGCCCAACCGCTATACACCTCCCATGTGTACCCAGTAGCGTGCCTGCACAGAAACAGACCCCGGCGACGGAGGGAAGCCGTCCCGGGGCACGGCCAACGCTACTGAGGAGCGTCGACATGCTGGACCTTACCGTCCGGGCCCTCGCCTGGATCCTGACCCTCTGCACCCCGCACCCCCAGGGCCGTCACCGCCTCGGCACCCCGCCACCCCTGCGCTTCACCCCCGCCCCGCCGCCCCGCCGCCCCGCCGCGTCACGGAGCACGTCGAAACCGCCGAACACCGCCGCCAACGCGAACGCCGCCGAGCCGCCTACCTGGCCACCTTCGGCATCGATACCGGACCCACCCACATCCACGGCATCCGCGTCCCGGCGGCAACCCGATGACCCGCCCCGCCCTGCGCATGTGCGCCCGCTGCGAGCGCACCACCGAGGAACCGGTCCTGGTCCACGAGGTCCACGCCCCGACGGGCCCCGGCTTCAATGTGTACGCGTGTCCGGACTGCGCGGCGCACTACCCGCCCCCGACGGACGTACTCGACATCATCGACAGCAGGACCCGCCACCGCTCCCGCCTCACCCTGCGCGTCTACAAACTCGACACCGACGGCACGGTGACGGAGGACCGGGGCAAGGTGGAGATCCTGGCCGGCGGACGGGCGGAGCCACTGCCGCGCACGTCGGCGTATCCATCGTGCGCGTGCCCGAGATGCAGAACCCGGCGATAGCAAAGCGAAACGCATCGACACCCCGACGCCCTCGGACGCCCCTCCTTCAACGCGTCCGAGGGCGTCGCCCGTTCGGGCACGATCAGGACACAGGTCACATCCACAAGCGCCCCCATACGACCGGAATTGCCCCCGTTCACAGGCAAGTTCGCTCTGGCGAAACCCGGAACCCCACCGATACCGTCAGACCTCTTGACTGAACTTATTTCTCACGGGGAGTTCACTGTGAAGCGCCGCTCTTTGCCCGTTGCTGCCGCGCTGGCGGCGACGGCGGCACTGCTGTTGACGGCCTGCGGTAGCGGGGACGACGAAGCCAGCGACAACGACAAGATCGCCGGCGCCGGCCAGGGATCGGAGTCACCGAAGGCCTCGGCGTCGGCCTCGGGAGCACCGGCGGAGGACAAGCCGGACGGGGTGGATGTGTCGCTGCCCAAGGACATGGATCTGACCATGGTCTTCGACTGGGACAAGCCGAAGGACAAGAACGAGGCGGAGGCGATGGAGGATGCCGCGAACTTCCTCCGCGCCATCTATCGGGGCATCGACGAACGCACGACCAAGGACGCCGCCGTCGTCGCGTACGCCACAGGTGACGGGCTTCACTACGCGGAGACCCAGATCAACGCCTGGATCAAGGGCGGCTGGACGGCCACCGGCACGGAGCGCCACTACGACGTCAGCACGCGGTCCACCACGAACGGCCAGGCCGTGGAGGTGGCGTTCTGCGTGGACTCGAGCAAGTTCTATGGCAAAGAGATCAAGACGGGGAAGGTCCTGAAGACCGAGCCCAGTCTCGCGGACTTCGATCATTTCAAGATCATCATGTCCAAGGCGCCCACGGCCGACAGCTTGTGGCAAGCATCGAAGGTGTACGTCCAGACCAAGGCGGCGAAGTGCCAGTGAGCGGATTGCGACGCAAGCGGCTCGGTACCGCGGCCCTGTTCCTGGCTCTCGGCGCCCTCGTCCTCACGGAACCGGCCTACGCGGCAGGGCCTACAGGCAAGGACCAGGGCGCTGCCACGGAGGAGTCGGGCGGCGGCGACGGCAAAACCATCTACGCCGCCGCAAAGATCCAGTACTCCGGCTCCGTCGCCAAGGGCGGTGGCGCAGGCAACGTAACGTCCTCCGACGTCAACTGGACGCCCCCGCCCTGCTGGTACGCCCCCTACCTCGGCGCCAAGGACTTCAAGAAGAAGATGTCCGAAAACATCGAGAGCCAGATGAACACCCCCGGCATGGGCGGCCACGCAGGCGCGGCGCTCAATGATCTGCAGCGCCACTACGAGGACGACTACGGC
Source organism: Streptomyces sp. NBC_00019 (assembly GCF_045041015.1). Classification (NCBI taxonomy): domain Bacteria; kingdom Bacillati; phylum Actinomycetota; class Actinomycetes; order Kitasatosporales; family Streptomycetaceae; genus Streptomyces; species Streptomyces sp. NBC_00019. The sequence goes on along the minus strand of NZ_CP108302.1, from coordinate 6,106,338 downwards.
TGGACCGACACCCCCGGCTACAAGGACTACAACGTCGACAAGGACGGCAAGGGGATGTTCTGGGCCGCGGTCGAGAACCCCGACGAGCCGGACATCCTCAAGCGGGGGTCGTGCAACGACATCCCGTTCTGGGTCGACAACGGCGAGGCCCCGCCGCCCCGGTACGAAGAGGCCATCACTCCGGAGATACTCGCCGCCCTCGCGTACCAGCACATGGAGCTCCCCGACACCGAGGTCACGCTCGCACCCGAGGCCATCACCAAGGTGAACCTGCCGACATGGGCCTGGCTCGACAAGGCCGTCTTCGACGAGGTCCAGGCGACGGCGGCCCTCAACGTCCCCGGCTTCAACGTCCAGGCCACGACCACCGCGAAGCCGGTGTCCCTGAAGCTGGAGCCGGGCACCAAGGACGCCCAGACCTACCCGGCCTCCGGTGAGTGCGCCATCAACGCCGACGATTCCATCGGCGAGCCCTACGCCAAGGGCAAGGCCGACGAGACCCCGCCCTGCGGCCTCAAGTACCTCCGCTCCTCCGGCGACGGCACCTACAAACTCCGCGCGACCATCACCTGGGACATCGCCTGGACCGGCACGGGCGGCGCCGGCGGCGACCTCCCCAACGGCACGTTCGGCAACGAACAGGCAGTCACCGTCCAGGAGATCCAGGCCGTGAACCGCTAGGCGGTGGACCGCAGGCCACCCCAGAGTCAAGGCACAGGAAGAGCTTAGGGACAGCAATGGCAAGCGACTCCGACCTCATCGTCAATGTCGATCTCCTCGTCAATTCAGAATCTCGACTCAAGGGAATCAAGAAGGAACTCGAGAATCTCGACAACCGCAAAGACGACATGCGCCCCTATTGGGGAAGTGGAAAAATAGCGGACACCATGGGCGACTTCGTTGACAATTGGGACAAGTATCGCGAAAAGATGCTTGAGGGTGTCGAAAACGTTGGCAAGCTTGTCACATCCACAATTGATGGATTCACTGGAATTGATTCCGACCTCGCCAAGGAACTCAGGAAGGCCGGGAGGAAAAGGTGAGTGCCTCCTCGACGACGCGCCCCCGGGACTGGCAGCCGCTCGCCGATTCCGATCCGATTCCGGGAGATCCAGAAGAGATTCGCGACGAGGTAAAGCACATGAGGAACGTTGCTTCCTCTCTCCGGGACCAGGCCCGAGACCTTCGCGCGATCAAAGATGACAATGAACTCAAGGGAAAGTATGCAGCCAAGCTGCGCGAAGAGTCCGAAGGACTAGAAAAGCACCTACGGGAAGTGGCTAGCCGTTACGAGCGAGTTCATGGCCACTTGTCCAATTGGGCCGATGACCTTGAACTCCATCAAGGCGAGGCCGACAAGATTCTAGCTAAAGCAAAGAAAGAGCAGGAGGAGGTTGAAGCAGAAAAGAAGAAACAAGCTTCCAGTGACGGAAGAGACAAATCCCCAGCGCCTGACGACCCCTTCGAGAGCTACCGCAAGCAGCTAGAGAGCCTGAAGGGCGACCGCGATAATCGCGCTGATTACTACGCAGGAAAAATTGGCGACGAAATCGATGACATTATCAAGGACTCATGGTGGGAAGGTGTTGTTGATTATGTGAAGGTCGCCATCGACGTTCTGAGCTGGGCCGCCACGATTATTGGCATAGTCGCCCTTTTCATCACCCCTGTGGGTTGGGTCGCCATGATCGCCACAGTGGCAACCGGCCTGGTAATGGCTGGCCATCTCCTACTTGCCGTGACCGGGGATGGATCGTGGATGGACGTGGCCATGGACGCGTTCTCACTCGTCACCATGGGCTTGGGGACCAAAGCCCTGAAGGGCCTGAAGGGTGTCCAGGCTCTCACTCGAAAAGCCTCAACAAAGGCGGCAGGGAAAGCCGCTAGGGCCAGTACTACAGCCGTGACTCGTGTCCGTGTCCGGTAGCCGTGTGATGCGTTGACCTGTCCGTGAGTACGGAGCGGGCGGTGCAGGTGTGGGCGGGCTGGTTCGATGACTTCTTCGCCTCTTTGGCGGGTGTCTTCGGGCGGGTCGAGCCGCGTCGGATGGCGATGGCCTATGTGAAGGCGCTGGTGGCGCCGGTCGAGCGCAAGAACGGGTGGCAGATCGCCGAGCATGTCGGGCACTCGAGTCCGGACCGGGTCCAGTGGTTCCTGGCCCGCTCGACTTGGTGCGCGGATCAACTCCGTGACGCCCTGCGGTCGTTCGTCGTCCAGTTCCTGGCCCGGCCGGACGGGGTGCTGGTACTGGATGAGACGGCGTTCCTGAAGAAGGGCCGGATGTCGGCCGGGGTGGCCCCGCAGTACGCCGGGATCACCGGCCAGATCGAGAACTGCCAGGTCGCGGTGTTCTGCGCGTACGCCACCGACACTGGACGCGCGTTGATCGACCGCGAGTTGTACCTGCCCGCCGCCTGGTGCGCCGACGCCGGCCGCTGCCGCACCCAGCACATTCCCCGAGCGCGCGCGAAGGCAGTGGTGACCAAACCGGAACTGGGCCGGCGCATGGTCGAGCGGTGCCGCCGGGCCAAAGTGCCCTTCGGCTGGGTAGCCGCCGACAGCGCCTACGGCCAGGACCGCAAGCTCCGTGGCGCACTGGAGCGCCGCCGCATCCCCTATGTCATGGCCGTCCCGGTGGACGAGACGGTGTCCACCCACGGCACCGGGCCTCTGCGCGTGGACAAGCTGGCCGCCGGTATCCCGCTGATCTTCGAACGCCGCTCCTGCGGCGTGGGAGCCAAGGGTCTGCGCTCCTACGACTGGGCACTGGCCGACGTCACCTGGCCCGGCGGCGCCGAAGGCGGCCCCCGACGCGGCCATGTCCACCTGCTGCTGGTGCGACGCTCGATCACCGACCCCACACAGATCGCCTACTTCGCCGTGCACGCCAAAGCCGGCACCCCGATCGGCGAGATCGTCCGCGTGATGGGCCTGCGCTGGGGAATCGAGGACTGCTTCGAGACCGCGAAGTCCGACTGCGGCCTGGACCACTATGAGGTCCGCACCTGGGACGCCTGGCACCGCCACATCACCCTTTCCATGGCCGCCCTCGCCTTCCTCACGATCACTGACACCCGCAGCCGCCACCTCCAGGAACCCGACGGACACCACCTGTTGCCCGCACCGGCCGACCCTGCCCAGGCGCCCGAAAAGGGGGCCCGTCGGGCCGCGTTGAAAAGCTGATCCGCTACACCGCCGAGGAGATCCGCCGCCTGCTCAACCGGCTCGTCTGGGCCACCACACCGCCACCACCGGCGATCGTGATCATCCAGTCACGCTGGCGCCGAACCCACCAAGCACGCGCACAACGCTGCCACTACGCCACCCGCGACAAGCGAGATCGCGAGTCACGGCTGTAGTACCAGCAAAGGGGCTGAAAACAATAACAAAATCAACGACGCCATCAGAAAGGCTGACAGGCAAGCACGCAAAAGAACAACCAGCAAGCGTAAAAGGAGGGGGGCGGAAATGGCTCGGTATGCTGCACAGAAGCAGAAAAACGCAGCACGAAATGAGGCTCGCGCCGCTGAACGCAGCAGGGAGCTACCCAACACCAATAAGCGCGATCTAGCCTCTTCTGGTGGCGACAAGGAATTTGCTCGGCACTACAGAGATATCCAACAAATGCGGGCCAGTAACCCTAATTCGCCCGAGGTCCTCAAGGCGAGCCAAGCCGCAGAGATTTACCGGGATCGGTTCCGTATGGCTTTCGGGGCAGGCCTCGGCGCCGACTTGACGGACAAAATGTTGGGAACCAGTGACATTTGGGAGGGAAAGCCCTACGTCGAAGGATACAATGAAACGAAGGAACAGTTTGTAGTGCAGCAGGGAACCGGCTGGTGACAGCCTGCATGCGGAAGCACTTTCTTTTGAATAGCTGAGGAGCACCGTGGAACCAGGCCGTCCTGATGCCACAGAAAAAGAAAAGTCTGAGAATTTCAAACAGGGCGCGGCGGTCGGATACTCCTTGATTCTTCCGCCGAACTGGAAGCGAATCCCACTTCGCCGCAAAAGCGACCGGGAAGCGGCAGTACGTGACATTGTCGAAAAAGCATGCGGTAACCTGCCGAAGAATTTTCCACGCGACTTGGTCACCCGGTATCGCCTGGAGATTGAGCGGCGCCTCAGTGTAGGAGTAAAGAACGCCCGAAAGAGCGGTGGGCTGGACTTCTACCTGCCGATGATGGAACTAGGAGGAACCCCGATCGCGGCTTCGTTCGTGGTGGGAGAAGTAACCTCCGAAGTAGATCCTGGGAAATTTATAGCGGCAATGGCTTCTGGATCTGGGTATAAGCCAGCAGAGGTGGGTGAAGCTCCAGCCATGCGACGTGAAGTGGTCGTGGGTGCCGAGCCCGAGGAAGAAGTCGAGCTGGCTTCGAGGCGAGTAGACTACGTGGCGGCTATTCCGGGCAACCGAGCAAGGTGGCTGACTATTTCCTTCTCGACCATGGGCGGTGGCGACCCTAGCGACGAACTGTCCGACGCCACGGTTTCTCTGTTTGAAGCAATCGTCAGCACTTTCCACTGGAGCACTGAAGCTGAATGAGCTGGCTGGACATTGAGTACGACCTGGACGTTTGGCTGGAGATCCCTCCAAAGTGGACGATCGGGGCAGTGGAGCCCTGGGAAGACGACGATAAACGTGCGCCGCAGGACTGGGCTTCCGAAACTGCCGAGCTTTGGTGGGACGAATCCGACGAAGATGCCGGACAGGGGGAGATCGAGCTTCTGACCAGTACTTTGCTGGCCTGCCTTGAACGATACCCAAAGATGTTCCCAGGGTTCGAAATCCTTTTGTACCTTCCTACTCCTTCAAGCATCCCACTTCCGGTTTTTGTCACACATTTCCCATCGGAAGGTGAGAAGGATTACGAGTTGAGGCGGGTGACGCTTGCAGAAGGGGAGGGAGCTATCGAGAAGCCGATCGTCGAAGACTTCACGGCAGATTCGCTCGGAAATGGACTACGCGTACTTCGATACTCGATCAATGACGAAAACAACACTGTCATCTCAAGCCTTCGGTATGCATGGCGCAATGAGGAGCACGGGCAAGACGTGGTCATCATTACAGGTTCGCCTGCGCCGGCACACGTATTGACCGCATTGGACGCGATTGACGAGTTGGCACATTCTGTCAACCTTCGCCACAATGACTATGTCCCAACCGTCTCAGACGGCGACTGATTCATAAAGTTTTTATTTGAAGGTGAAAGTATGCCTTGGATCCCTCCGGGAAACATCCCAGACAGCGCCTATAGATATTTGATGTGCGTCGGTGGATCACTCTGTCTGCTTGGTAGCGCCTGGCTTCTGACCACCACTCCACTAGGTCGCTTCACCGTGATGGGCGTTCTACTGGCCGTAGCAGGAATTGGCATCCTGCGAAACTGGTGGTTGAACCGCTAGTGCCCCTTCACCGCTTTCCGCTGGATCTGCGCTGCCTTCGCAGCTGGACGGGCCCCTATGGGCGCCTGATGCTCTCGGTCACTACTCCTCGGCCAACAGCATCGACCTGGTCCTCAAGGGACACTGCGGCGACCCAGCTCTCCTCGAAGCTTCCTGCGATGCCATCGACGACTTCGCCAGGAGCATCTGTCTCAACCCGACCCCGGAGTAATCCGCATGAACGTCGTCTGGCAACCCGACGCGGACGAGATACTCCTCGCCCGAGTCCCTGCCACCTTCGCCACAGGCGCCGCCATGCGTGTCAGAGGCAAGCGTTGGTTCCGCGATACCGAGCGGAATGACATTCAGCGCGAGCTTGACGGCTGGCCCGAGGGGCCCGACCACAAGGCTCGTTCCACTGGCGGCGCAGTGGGTTTGGGCGCTGTCAGAGGTGCGGCGCTCGCCCTGGGGGTCGCCTTCTTGGCCGTTCTCTCCTCCGCAGGTGGAAACATCTCTGGCCCTTCGTCCTCGTCGGATCCGAGAAGCTCCGCCGACCCGGCCGACGAGTGCGCTGACTTCCCGGTGATGTGGGCCGCGCCCGGCACCGTCGCCCGTACGCTGCCCTGGCAGTTGGATCCGGCTCGCCGGAATCAGAAGCAGTACCGTACGCACCTGATCGTCACCGATCGTCGGCTGCTCGTCGTGGACACCCCGTTCCATGAGTGGGACACGACGATCGTCGACGACAAAGTCCTTTGGGAGACCCCGAGATCGACCGTTCAGTCCATCGAACGGCGAGACTTCAAAGACGGGGGCGACCTCAAGGTTCTCTTCACGGACGGTTCGTGGTGCAGGCTGCACACGCGCCTGCGCGAACCTCTCCTGCGATACCTTCTCGACCGCCTCGACTTCGTACCGCAGGTGTCCCTCACCCCGGCCCAGCAGAAAGCCGTCGAGACCTTCGTCGCCGGTCAGGCCCCGGAATCCGCCCCTCTCATCGTCACCCGGAGCAAGTGCGGTTGCTATCACGTCGACCGCCTCGCGCCCAGCACCACCAGCTCGTTCTCCGGGGTCTCGGGCGAGTCCATGGTGATGGACGCGGAGGGCGTCGAAGTCGGCTTCGAGCAGCTTCACTTGGAGGATTTCTCACCCGAGACGCTGCGCAAGCTACGTTTCCACAGGCCTCCGTCAGGTCTGCCATCGCCGAACTGATCCACATCCAAGGAGACACAGCCTTATGGCAGGGTCCACCAAGCCGCGACGCCGTAAAGCATCCGCGCCCGCGCTGCGCTACGAACGGCGGTCCGGTAAACCGGGCTCCGCCGGCAAGGCTGAGAAGAAGGGTGAATGGGCTTTCGGCTGCCTGATGTTCCTCGGCTTTGCGGCGATCATCGTCCTGTTGGCCGTCCTTGACCGGCTCTGGGGCGACGGCACATGGCAGTGGGCGGCCGAGTCCTGGCCTGGCGGCGCGTACGGCTTCGCGGCCTGCGTCGGCGTGGTCGGGCCGTGTGTGCTGGCCCTTTCGTTGTTCTGCCTGAGCCGGATGCGGTGGAGGTCCTGGCGGGAGCATCCGGGGCGCACCATGCTCAGCACCGGGGCGGCCATCGTCTGCCTGGCGGCGCTCGTGCCCTACGTGGCCCTCGTCTCCAATGCCCAGGACACCGGGAAGTGGGGCAGGGGGCGTGACACACCGCCCAGTTGGGTGTTCCGCAACTTTCCCTGGCTCTGGTCCGTCGGTCTGCTCGGCACTGTCGCGGCGATGGCAGCGCTCGCCGGCGCCCTGGTCATGTACAACCGCCGACAGCGAACGCCGTAGGCCGTCGTCTCCTTGCGCGGCCGTGCTACCCCTGCCGAGCCGCCCGGCTCTTCCCCTTCCCCTTCTTACGCAGCTTCCGCAGCCGCTCCCGCTCACGAGCCTGGCGCCGCTCGGCGCGCACGCTGCCGACCCGATACACCGCGTAGCCCACAAGCGCCGCAGTGCCCAGGCAGGTGACGAGCGCGCTGCCCGTCCCCGGGATGTACTCGCAACCGTCACGGTACGAAGGGCAGTTCCTGCCGGGCAGGGAAGCGATGATGTACAACACCGCGCCGAATGCCGCGCCGACGCACACCGTGAGGCCGGCCATGCGCCCCGCACGCGCCGGCAGCGACTCACCTCGGGGTCGCTCCAAGAACCGCCAGGCGCCGAGTGAGCCGAAGACCACGAGCAGGCCGCAAGCCACGCCGAACCCCCATGATCCGCCGGGCCAGTTGAGCACCGTCGGAGCCGAGGTCCGTACGAACCACTTCCAAGCGCCCATGGTCACGACGAACACGAATCCGAGGGCGATCAGGGCCAGCGCCACTCCAGCGAACATGAACCCGTCCCGGACGCGGAACTCCGCCTCCGGCCGACTCACCCCGCTCACTTCCAGTGCAGCGTCCCCGCGACCGTGTCGAACAGCTCCACCATCTGGTCCGCGAGCTGGTCGATGGGCGTGGAGAAGTTCAGCAGCAGCCAGCGTGTGGTGGTCGGGATCGGCACGTAGTACGTGAGGGTGGTGGTCGGCAGGGTGTTGCCCAACTGCCGTGCGGGGTCGGCCACTTCGCGACGGCGTTGGCGTACCGCCTTGCCGGCGACGGCCAGGTCCACCACGCCGATCTCGCCGTTGTCGGCGCGGCTCCGGTCGGCCAGGTGCTCGGCCAGTGCCTCGGCGTCCGAGGTCTCCGGCCACTCGTCGGGGCCCGGAACGCTGATGAGCAGTGAGGACGCGAGGGGAACGGGGCCGACGGCCATCGTGGAGAGGTAGAGCTCCGTGCCGCCGACCTGGTAGGCGTCCTTCGCCTTGCGCTGGAGGTCCTCCATGAACTGCTTCTTCAGCAGCGGGGCGTTGTCCTGGCCACGGAACGTCAGCTCGGCGAGGGCGATGATGCCCCGGTCGCGCTCCTCCGGGTCGAGGGAGAGCTGGAACCAGCCGTCCGGGACGACGACGTTGTAGTCCGTGGGTGCCGAGGAGAACTGGTCGGCCGTCCTCATGCCGTACCCCCCTCGGTGGGACCCGTCGGCAGCGGGGTGATCCGCATCGTCCGGACCGCCTCGTCGGCCAGCTCGGCGATCTGCTCGGTGACGGCGATCTTCTCCCAGGTCACCGTGACGACGATGAGGCTCTGCATATCGGGCGGGAAGACGGCGTACTTGATGAACTCGGTCAGCTTCCGGCCGAAGCCGAGCATGCGCTTGGCCTGGAGCATGGCCTGGATGCGTACGGCGGGTCCGGCGGCCAGTTCGAGGTGGGTGATCTCGGGGGTGCCAGTGACCTGTGCGTTTCCCCACTCCAGAAGCAGCGGGATGACCTCGTCCGCGCCGGGACGCGGCACGCCCTCGTCGCCGTAGGAGTCGACCATGAGGTTGGCCAGGGCCTCCCCCGCCTCGGAGTAGTACGCCGCCGCGAGGGTGGGCACGTCGTCGTTGAGGTCGACGGCCCGCTCGACCATGTCATCGAAGACCGCGCTCTTCTCGATCTCCAGGCCGAGCGGGTTGAGCCGGTTCACGACCTCCGTGGCCAGCGCCTTGGCCTCGGCCTTGGTGCCTTCGCGCAGCGTCAGATCGATCCAGCCCGGCTGGAACTCAAAGGTGCACTCGAAAGTCTCGTCCAGCGGAGCCGGATCGTCCGGTGCGGTCATGCTCGGTCCTTTCGTGCGGGTGTGGACGCTCCGTCGAGCAGGGGCTCAGCCACCGATACCGACCATCTTCTGAAGGTTTCCGTCCAGGCTCAGCCCGCCCAGGGTAATACCGGCCCCGACGATGGACAGACGGCTGGCCGACTTGGAGATCTGGTTGATGGCATTGGCATCGAATTGGCTGCCCAGGGCCGCGGTTCCCATTTTGATCGATTTCAGGTCGGACGCGACACCGGGATCGGCCATGGAGAATGACTTGGGGAGTCCCTTGAGCGCGCTTCCCCCACCACGCAGGCCCAATTCATTCTTGGCCGCGGCCCAGTTTCCACCGCCGGGCTTCAGCGTCTTCAGGTTCTTCGCCCACGCAGCCTTCGAGAAAGGCTCCGTGAAGGGCTCCTTGAGCGACTTCAGGATGTCGCCCTTTCCGAGCTTCAAGTCCTTCCCGGCGGCCCGCCGCAGATTCTTGTTGGCCCGGCTGACCTGACGTGCGGTGCGCGCGACTCCGGCCTTGCCGAGCCGTCCCAGCGTCCCCTTCGCGAACTTGCCCGCGATCTTGGAGAAGCCCTTTCCGACACCCATCATCAGGAATCCGAGGGCCGCCATTCCGACATCCATCCAGTCGGCGTTGCCCTGGGCGACCTGGACGAGCGTGGCGATGAAGTTGATGAGTGTCGCGATCATGGCGATGGCGCCCAGCACACCGGCCAGGGCCTGCCCGATCACCGGGATCCAGCCGACGATCAGCGAGAGGATTCCACATACGGTGGCGACCCAGGAGGTGATCTCCGCGATGCTGTCGGTCAGGGTCTCCCAGAACCCGTCCTTCAGGGAGTCATGGTTGATGACCGCGTCCAGGGACTCACGTGCGCGCTTGGCGGCGGCGTCACGGATCCTCTTGGCCTCGTTGATCTTCTCCCGTGCGGCCTCGATCTCGTCACCGGCCGCGTCCCGCTTCGCCTCCAGGTCCTTGCGGTCCTTGTCGACGTCCTCTTTCTTGCGGTCCTTGCCGGACAGACCGTCGATGCTCTTCTGCGACGCGCTCTTGCGGTCGTCGGCGTCCTTCGCGTCCTTGAGGGCCGCGTCGGCTATCTCCTGGGCCCGGTTGAGGTCGGAGGCGTAGTTCTTCGCGCTGGCGGTCAGCTTGTCCTGGTATCCACCGCCCACTTCGTCGACCCGGCTGCCGATCGCCGTGGCGGCGGTGTCGTACCTCTTGAAAACCGCCTCGAGCTTCTTGACGTTGCCCGAGGCCTTTTCGCGGAACTCCTTGCCGGCCTTGCTGTCCCAGGCGTCGACCTCGGCGACGGCCTTCAGATTGCGGATCTGCCGTTCGACCTCGTCCGCCGTCTTGCGCAGCGTCTTGCCCAGGGAGGCCATGCGGTCGGCGTCTCCGGGTATGGGGTCACTGTCCGCGACCGGGTGCCAGTCGCGTGGGCGTCCAGCCATCGGTCAGTTCCCCTTCTTCGGATCCTGGGCATCACGAAGTGCCTGGGCCAACTGATGGTCGATGTCCTCGTACGCCTGCCCCGCGGCCTTGGCTATCTGGGCCAGCACGTCGATCTCCTCCGTCAGCCTCTTCCGGCTGAGCTTCCAGTTGTCGGCGAAGTCCCCGAACTTGTCGGCGAGATCGCCGTTCCCGAAGTCGTCCTCGTACTTGCCGCCCAGATCCTCCAGGCCGTCGAACGCCTTCTTGATATTGCCGAGCCCTTTGCCCATTTCCTTGATCACTTCAAGGTCGAGCCGCTGATCGCTCTCGCCCGCCACGGCGCCCCCATCATGTCGATCCGCCGGCCCGAGCCGGCACCCCGTTGAAAACAGCCCGGCGACAGACAGCCCGGTGCGACGGGAGCTTCATGTCCCGTCGCACCGGGGTGTGTCGCCCGTGGCAGGCTCAGCCCTTGGCGCTCTTCGCCAGCTGGTCGTCCAGGTCCTCGTACGCCTTCTTCGCGTTGGTGAGGAACTTGGACAGACCCTCCAGACCCTTGACGGTCTTCGCAGCGCCCTTGGTGAAGTCCTTGATGGACTCGTCGTAGGCGCCGGAGGCCTTCGTGGTGGTGAAGCCGTTGGCGACGAGCTCCTCGACACCCTTTTCGATGGACTTCAACATGTCTTCCATGTCGCCCATCGCCTTGATGAGGTCGTTGGCCTTCTTCTCCATCTCGGAATAAGTAAGGTCTGTGTCCTTGGCCATGACGGCTCTCCCTCCCGTTGCGGTCGCCGCAGGGCCATCCCCGTGGCTTGACTGATGCGGGCCGCGCGGTCACCACCGGCCGTCCGCATGAGCAAAGATCTTACGGGTGGGGCTGTTGGGATGACAGGGACGTCCGGCAACGGAAGCGTGAACCACTGCACATCCCGGGAGCGTCCCAGTCCTGTGAAGCCCGTGTGCAGCCCGTTGCGCAGGGGAAAGGTGCGCCGGTTAAGGTCACTCCCACTGTGTTCACTCACCTTGTGTTCAGCGTTGCGGGGGCGGCCTCAGCCCAGCGAGGAGGACGAACGTGCGCCTGAGTCTGACCGTCGTCGACCCGATCGGCGGGGCCAGCGCCGACGTGGTGCTCGACGCCGATCCGGAGTCGTCGGTCGGTGACATCACTCGGGAGCTGGCGCGGCACGTCGGTCTCGACGGTGGCGCGCAGATCATCCCCATCGGCGGACACATCGGCGGGCACGCGAACCCCGGGGGCGCACCACAGGCCTACGTCGACGGCTACCCCCTCGACCCCGACGCGAACATCGTCGGTTCCGCGCTGCGCGAGGGCGCCGTCGTCAGCCTGCACGATCCGGCCGGCTGTCTCCTCGGTGAGCCGACCGGCATCGTCGAGTTCCGGGTGGCCGGCGGCCCCGCCGCGGGCGCCGTGCACCGGCTCGGCGTGGGACGGTACGACATCGGCAGCGGTCCGGCCGCGCCCATCCGTATCGACGATCCCGAACTCGCCGCGCGCGCGGCCACCTTGTCCATCGCCATCGACGGCAAGTGCGATGTCACCCTGCACGGCGTCGACAAGAAGGACGCGTCCAAGAAGAAGGACGATGACGACGACGGCGACCGGCCCCGTCTCGACGGCGAGGACTTCGACGGCGGCTCCTGGCCCCTCGGCTCCCAACTCGCCCTCGGCAACACCCTCCTGGAGATCGACGGCTACAGCCCGCCGAACGCGGCCCTGAAGTGGTCGGAGGACGGCGCGGGGCTCGACTACAACCGGCCTCCGCGACTGCGCCCGGCGGAGCGCAAGACACAGTTCCGGCTGCCCTCTCCCCCCAGGGACTACGAGGCACGGCCGCTGCCCTGGCTGATGGCCCTGTTCCCGCTGGTCGGCGCCGTCGTCTCGGTCATGATCTTCGGTCGCTGGTACTACATGATCATGGCGCTGATGAGCCCCCTGATGCTCTTCGGCAACTACTTCATGGACAAGAAGCACGGGCGCAAGTCCCATGCGAAGCAGGTCAAGGAGTACAAGGAGACCAAGGAGCGGATCGAGAAGGACGCCGAGGACGCGCTGCGCCTGGAGCGGCTCGACCGGCGCAAGGCCATCCCCGACCCGGCCGCCGTCCTCGCCTTCGGCACCGGTCCCCGTACCCGGCTGTGGGAGCGGCGGCGCACCGACGCCGACCATCTGCTCCTGCGCGTCGGCACCGGCCGGGTCCGCTCCGAGGTCGTCCTCGACGACCCCGAGCAGGACGAGCACAAGCGTCAGGTCACCTGGAAGATCCAGGACTCGCCCGTCGCCCTGCCGCTGCGGGACCTCGGGGTCGTCGGTATCGCCGGCCCCGGTGACTCCGCCCAGGCGCTCGGGCGGTGGGTCGTCGCCCAGACCGCCGTGCTGCACAGCCCGATGGACGTGCAGTTCTATGTGCTCACCGAGAACGAGGCGCACCCGCGCTGGGACTGGGTGCGCTGGCTGCCGCACGCCCGCCCGGCGAGCGGCCAGGACGTCAACGTCCTGATCGGGACGGACGCCGAGACCGTCGGCGCACGCGTCGGCGAGCTGACCCAGCTGCTCGACGCCCGGCAGAAGGCCCTCAAGGAGAACAACAACAGCGGCGGCGGTCCCGCCTTCTCCGACCCCGACATCGTCGTCGTATGGGACGGGTCCCGGCGGCTGCGGTCGATGCCGGGTGTCGTACGGCTGCTGCGCGAAGGTCCGTCCGTGGCCATCTACGCGATCTGTCTGGACGAGGAGGAGCGGTTCCTGCCCGGCGAGTGCCAGGCGTACGTCGTCGCCGAACCGCGGCGCATCGAGGAGACCGCCGCCGCGTCGGCGATGGGCGTGCCGCAGGCCTCGGCCGGCGGCTTCCCCTCCTTCCAGGCCTGGCACCACGGCGCCCAGCAGGACCGGCAGGACACCGAGCAGGCCCTCGAACTGCGCCTGCGGGTCGAGCAGACCGGCTCCCGCCGCAGGACCGACGTCCGGCCCGACTTCGTCTCCGCCGGCTGGTGCGCGCGGCTGTCCCGGTCGCTGTCGCCGCTGCGGGACATCAGCGGCGAGACCGAGGACTCCGCGCTCCCGTCCTCCAGCCGGCTCCTCGACGTGCTCCAGCTGGAACCGCCGACGCGCGACGACATCGCCGCGCGCTGGCGCATGGGCGGGCAGTCCACCATGGCGGTCATCGGAGAGTCCTACGACGGTCCCTTCGGCATCGACCTCCGGCGCGACGGCCCGCACGGACTCATCGCCGGTACGACCGGTTCGGGCAAGTCGGAGCTGCTGCAGACGATCGTGGCCGCGCTCGCCGTCGCCAACACCCCCGAGAACATGACGTTCGTCCTCGTCGACTACAAGGGCGGATCCGCCTTCAAGGACTGCGTCAAGCTCCCGCACACCGTCGGCATGGTCACCGACCTCGACGCCCACCTCGTCGAGCGCGCCCTGGAGTCGCTGGGCGCGGAGCTGAAGCGGCGCGAGCACATCCTCGCCGCCGCCGACGCCAAGGACATCGAGGACTACCAGGACCTGGTGCGCCGGGACCCGTCCCACGCGCATGTGCCCCGACTGCTCATCGTCATCGACGAGTTCGCGTCCATGGTCCGTGACCTGCCCGACTTCGTCACCGGCCTCGTCAACATCGCCCAGCGAGGCCGTTCCCTCGGCATCCACCTCCTGCTCGCCACCCAGCGGCCCAGCGGTGTCGTGTCACCCGAGATCCGCGCCAACACCAACCTGCGGATCGCGCTGCGCGTGACCGACGCCGGTGAGTCGACCGACGTCATCGACGCGCCCGAAGCCGGTCACATCGCCAAGAGCACCCCCGGTCGCGCGTACGTCCGGCTCGGCCACGCCTCCCTCGTCCCCTTCCAGTCCGGCCGCGTCGGTGGCCGCCGCCCGGGTGCCGCCGATCCCACCGCGCTCGCGCCGTGGGCCGGTCAGCTCGCCTGGCAGGACCTGGGCCGGGCCGGGCTCAGCAAGCCCAAGTCCGAGGCCCGCGAGGACGACGAGATCACCGACCTCAAGGTGCTGGTGGACGCCGTACGGGAGGCCAACCAGGCGCTGGGCATCCCGGCCCAGCACTCCCCGTGGCTGCCCGCCCTGGACGAGATGCTGCTGCTGGACGAGATTCCCGCGGTGCAGGGCCGGGGGACGCTGCCCGCGGCGCCGTACGGCATCGAGGACCTGCCGTCCGACCAGGCCCGCCGCCCGGTCGTCGTCGACTTCTCCACCTTCGGGCACCTGCTCGTCGCCGGCGCCCCGCGCAGCGGCCGCTCGCAGGTGCTGCGCACGATCGCCGGTTCACTGGCCCGGACGCTGTCCAGCGCCGATGTCCACCTGTACGGCATCGACTGCGGCAACGGCGCCCTGAACGCGCTGACCAGCCTGCCGCACTGCGGTGCGGTGGTCAGCCGTAACCAGCAGGAGCGCGTCATCCGGCTCTTCAGCCGGCTGACCGGTGAACTCAACCGACGCCAGGAGCTGTTGGCGGAGAAGGGCTACGCCGACATCGGCGAGCAGCGTTCCTTCGCCGCCGAGGACGAGCGGCTGCCGCACATCGTGGTGCTGCTCGACCGCTGGGAGGGCTGGCTGCCCACCCTCGGCGAGTACAACCACGGTGACCTCACCGACCAGGTGATGGCGCTGATGCGGGAGGGCGCGAGCGTCGGCCTGCATCTGGTGATCACCGGTGACCGCCAGCTGCTGACGGGGCGGATCTCCTCCCTGACCGAGGACAAGTACGGTCTGCGTCTGGCGGACCGCGGCGACTTCTCGATGCTGGACATCAACGCCCGCAAGATCCCCGAGGAGATCCCGCCCGGCCGCGGGTACGCCAGCGAGACGGCCACGGAGACCCAGTTCGCGCTGCTGGCCGAGGACACCACCGGTCAGGGCCAGGCCGCGGCGCTCGTCGCGATCGGCGAGACCGCTGCCGCGCGGGATGCCGAACTGCCGCGCTCCCGCCGCCCGTTCCGCGTGGACGTGCTGCCCAGCCGGATCTCCTTCGCCGACGCCTGGGCGATGCGCGACCCGGCGACCAGCGCCTCGCCGCTCTGGTCCCTGGTGGGTGTCGGCGGCGACGAGCTCACCGCCTTCGGCCCCGATCTCTCCCAGGGTGTCCCGGCGTTCGTGATCGGCGGCCCCGCGAAGTCCGGCCGCAGCACGGTGCTGCTGAACATCGCGCGGGCCTACCTCGCCCAGGGCGTACGGCTGATCCTCGCCGCACCCCGCCCGTCCCCGCTGCGTGAACTGGAGGGACAGGAAGGTGTCCTGAAGGTCTTCACGGGCCGGGACATCGACGAGGACGAGATGGAGGAGCTCATCGGCTCGGCCAGTCCCGAGCAGCCGATCGTCACCCTGGTCGACGACGCGGAGGTGCACGACGACTGCGACGCCGAGGACATCTTCAAGCGCATCGTCGAGCGCGGCGTCGAGGAGGGCCTCGCCGTCGTCATCGCCGGTGACGAGGAGGAGATCTGTGACGGCTTCTCCGGCTGGCAGGTCGACATGAAGAAGGCCCGCCGCGGCATCCTGCTGTCCCCGCAGGACAGTTCCGCGGGCGAGCTGATCGGCATCCGCACGAACCGGAGCATGGTCGGCGGCCAGATCACGCCGGGCAAGGGCATGCTGCACCTGGGCACCGGGGAGCACATGACCGTCACGACGCCGATGTAGAGGTAGCGGACCGGAAACCGGAAACGCGAAAAGGGCCGCGGGATGCATCCCCATCTCGCGGCCCTTTCGGTTCCTCAGACAGCCGCCAGCGCGTAGAACTCCGGCCCGTTCGACACCAGCAGCCGGTTGCCGGCGAGGGCGACCTGCCACGGCTCGCCCCAGTTGTCGCTGTCGGTGTAGGTCCAGCGGAGCTTGCCGGTCCTGGCCTGGAGGGCGACGAGACCGCCGTCCAGGGAACCGGCGGCCCCGTACAGGGAGTTGCCGGCCTTCACGAACATCTTTGGGCCCGAGATCTCCAGTTCGTCGCAGAGCCAGATCCGCTTGCGCGTCCTGACGTCGACCGCCCAGACGCCACCGTCGTAGTCGCTGACGTAGAGCACCCCGCCGATGACGGTCGGGTTCTTGAAACCGCGGCGGCCGTTGGGCGACAGCGTCCAGCTCACCTCACCGGTGTCCGCGTCGACGGCCCTCAGCGTCGCGCCCGGCAGGAAGACCAGACCGTTCGCGATGGTGGGCCGCCAGCTCCAGTCGTCGCCGATCTTCTTGGTCCACAGCTGAGCACCGGTGGCGGTGGACCGCACGGTGAGGTTGTTGTTGGAGTCGGCGTAGACCAGGTACTTGCCCAGGACGGAGCCCTGGACGTCGTAGTCCTTGGTGCCCCAGTCCCGTTTCTGCAGCCACACCTTCGTACCGGTGGTGTGGTTGATGGCGGCGATGGCGGTGCGGTACTTGGTGGCGCTCCGGGAGTCGCTGTAGTCGGTCGCCGTGACGTAGACGTTCTTGTCGTCGATGGCGATGGTGTCCTCGACGGTGATCTTCTTGCCGAGCCGGCTGCGCCAGGCCTCGTCGCCGGTTTTCACGTCGTAGGCGACGAGTACGCCGTCGTAGTCGCCGTCGGCCAGGAACACCTTGCCGCCGTGGAAGAGGAGCGGGGCGCCCGGGCGGCAGATGCCGGGCTTGGTCCAACGGGCCTTGCCGGTCTTCACGTCGTACGCCACGAGCGGGTCACCGCTGACCAGCAGCAGCCCGTCATGGGTGAGCAGCGGTACGGCCGAGGACGTGCTGTCCTCGGCGACCTTCTTGCGCCACAGCGGCTGCGGTGCCACTCCGGCCGGCGGAGTCGTGAAGCTCTCCTCGACGGGCTGGGCGGACCCTCCCCCGCCCGCCGCGTCCGTCCCGGTGCCGGAGGTCTCCCCGGCCGAGCCCAGCCACCACGCGGCACCGCCGCCGACCGCGACGACGGCTGCCGCCCCGCCGAGCGCGAGGGTGAGGGCGCGGCGGCGGGACGGGGAGGAGGAGGCCGGGGCGGCGCCCAGCGGTACTGTGCCCGGCTGCGGGCCGGGCGGATATCCGTAGCCCGGCGCGGGTGTGCCGCCGGGAGGAGTGCCGTAGCCGGGCGCGGCCGGGTATCCGTAGCCCGGCGTGGGCGCACCCGCCGTCGTCGGCGCCGGTCCGAACCCGGCCGCGGCCGGCGCCTCGAGGTCCAGGATCCCCGCCGCGTGCGTGGCGATCGTCGAGGCCACCGAGGACGGGAGCCAGTCGCTGAGTACGCCCTCGACACCCTGCGGAGCGAGCGCCGCCACGATCTCGGCGGGGGCCGGCCGCTGTGCCGGATCCTTCTGCAGACAGGCGCGGATCAGGCCGAGCAGGGACGGCGGTACGTCCCTGAGGTCCGGCTCGCCATGGACGACCTGATAGAGCAGTGCCGCGTGCGAGACGGCACCGTCGCCGAAAGCCCCGCGGCCGGTCGCCGCGAAGGCCAGTACCGCGCCCAGCGAGAAGATGTCGCCCGCGGGCCCCACGTCCTTGCCCAGCGCCTGCTCCGGCGGCATGTATCCGGGGGAGCCGACCACGACTCCCGTCTGCGTCATACGGCTTCCGTCCACCGCACGCGCGATGCCGAAGTCGATGACGCGCGGGCCGTCGGCCGCGAGCAGGACGTTCGAGGGCTTGAGGTCGCGGTGGATCAGACCCGCCGCGTGGATCTCCTGAAGGGCCGCGGCGAGCCCCGCGGCCAGCGCGCGCACGGTCCGCTCGGGCAGCGCTCCGTGCGCGGCGACCACGTCCGTGAGGTCCGGGCCGAGCACGTACGACGTCGCCAGCCACGGCAGTGGCGCCTCGGGGTCGGCGTCCACGACGGGAGCGGTGTAGCGGCCGGAGACGGCCTTCGCTATCTCGACCTCATAGCGGAACCGGCTCCGGAAGTCGGCGTCCGCCGCCAGATCCGGGCGGACGACCTTCACGGCGACGGTACGGCCACCGGGCGAACGGGCGAGGTAGACCCGCCCCATGCCACCGGCCCCGAGCCGCCGCAGCATGCGGTAACTCCCCAGCTCCCGCGGGTCGTCCGGCTGCAGTGTCTCCATGGTGGGCCTTCCCCGTCGTACCGCGTGCGAGTGGGCGATGGTGTTCGCTATCGCAGACACAGTAGTAATGGCCGGTACGGGTGAGGGTGACGGGGCGGGGTGGGGAACGCCCGAGGGCAGTGGAAAACGGCCGGGCCCCGGCATCACGCCCGGGCCCGTCCTTACGCAACCCGCGCCCTAGTAGTACGAGTTGTACGCCTTACCGCTGTAACACGTCGACTGCGGGCTCGTCCCATGCACGTCCTCCACCTGGACACGCGCACTGACGATGCCGTCGTCGTGCGTGGCGGTGGTCGTCCAGGTCTTGTTGGAGCCGTTGCCGTCGTGGAGTTCGCGCCACTTGTAGGTGTAGCGGTTGCCCTCGCCGGTGGTGATGTCGAGCCGGATGCGGACCCAGTTGCTGTCCGCCTCGGTGTCGGCCAGGATCAGCGCGACATCCATGCTCTTCTTGCTGTTCCAGTCCCACTGCATGCCACCGCTGGCTCCGCCGTCCGATGTGGAGCAGCTCTTCAGCAGTGCGGCGGCCGAAGCCGAGGGCGCCCCCGCGACGCCGAGTGCGGCGGCGGTGGCTGTGGCGGCCAGGAGCGCGACGATGTGACGGCGCACGTGTTCCTCCCCGTGGTAGATCGGTCAGCGGGGACTGTATCCCAACTGACGTTCGACATACGGTTTTTGGCCACCACCGGCGATCTACGGCTGAAGCAGTTCCACCTTCACGTCCGCGGGGAAACCCGTCGTCGGCCCCACCCGTCGCGCGAACTCCGCGACCGCCTCCAACTGCGGCCCCCCGAAACGGAAGTCGAGGGTGGTGAAGTACCGCTCCAGGACCTGCTCGTCGAACTCCTCCCAGCGCGCCGCCTGTTCGGCGACCTTGCCGACCTCGTCCAGGGACAGGTTCCGGGAGGCGAGGAAGGCCTCGTGGACCTTGCGGGTGATCACCGGTTCGCGTTCCAGGTAGTCCCTGCGCGCCGCCCAGACCGCGAAGACGAACGGCAGGCCCGTCCACTCCTTCCAGAGCGCGCCGAGGTCATGGACCTCGAGGCCGTACTTCGGCCCGTCGAGCAGGTTCGCCCGCAGTGCCGCGTCGCCGATCAGGACCGCCGCCTCGGCCTCCTGCATCATCAGGCTGAGGTCGGGCGGGCAGGTGTAGTAGTCGGGGCGTACGCCGTAGCGGTCGGCCAGAAGGAGCTGGGCGAGGCGGACCGACGTACGGGAGGTCGACCCGAGGGCCACCCTCGCGCCGTCCAGCTCGTCCAGCGGGACCTGCGAGACGATCACACAGGACATCACCGGGCCGTCGCAGCCGACGGCGATGTCGGGGAACGCGACGAGGTCGTCGGCGTTGCGCAGGAACTCGACCAGGGTGATGGGACCGATGTCGAGATCTCCCCGCACCAGCTTCTCGCTGAGCTTCTCCGGGGTGTCCTTCGTCAGCTCGAAGTCGAGGAGCGTGCCCGTTCTCGCGAGCCCCCAGTAAAGGGGCAGGCAGTTCAGGAACTGGATGTGGCCGACGCGCGGCCGGGTGCGTGAATTGTCCACATCGTGAGGCTAGACCCTGTTGACTGAAGTACGATGGGCACCCCCACCGTCAACCCGACACGAGCGAGATCAAACGTCCGGGTGACGTGATCTTGGCCTCTATTGCTTTCGGCTGCCTGCATGCTAGGCTCGCCGCAAGTTGCAGTTTGGTTTCCCTTGCAGTACAGAGCCTGCGGAGCATGTGACCGCGGGCTCTAGTCGTTTTCAGACGTATGCAGTTGTGCAGCACCGTTTCACACTTGCAGGTTCTGGAGCAGGGCAACCCTTTGGGCCCAAGGAGGGCTTATGGCTACCGGAACCGTGAAGTGGTTCAACGCCGAAAAGGGCTTTGGCTTTATCGCCCAGGAGGGCGGCGGCCCGGACGTCTTCGTCCACTACTCCGCCATCAACGCGAGCGGTTTCCGTTCGCTGGAGGAGAACCAGCAGGTCTCCTTCGACGTGACCCAGGGCCCGAAGGGCCCGCAGGCGGAGAACGTCACCCCCGTCTGAGACTCCTGAGTCTCTGATCCGGACCTGAGTGCAGTACCCAAGGAGCCCCGTGCCGCAAGGCAGCGGGGCTCCTGCCTTTTCCCGTACGGCGCTCGCACGGCGCTACATGTGCTGCATGACCAGCACGAACGTCGTCCCGGGCAGCAGCGCCTCGTAGGAGTGCGCCACATCCCCGCGGTAGGCCATGTAGTCCCCGGGCTCCAGCTCGACCTCCTCGCCCCTCGGCCCCGCCTTGACCCGCCCCGTACTCACGATCAGGTGTTCGACCGAACCGGGGATGTGCGGCTCCGAATCACGGGCCGCGCCGGGCTCCGCGGTGATCCGGTAGATGTCCCGCCGCGCCCCGGGCGGGCTGGAGGACAGCAGCGCGCCCACGTAGTTCGCCTGCTCGGACGCCACCGACGGCCCCTGCCCCGCCCGGATGACCTGCACCGACGGCACCGGCGGCTCCACCAGAGCACTGAACGGCACCCCCAGCGCCACCGCCAGCGCCCACAGCGTCTCCACGCTCGGGTTCCCGCTGCCCCCCTCCAGCTGCGACAACGTCGACTTCGCGATCCCGGCCCGCTTGGCGAGCTCGGACAGCGAGAGCCCGATACGGGTGCGCTCCCGCCGCAGCGAGGCGGCGATCCACTCCAGGGGCAGTCGGGCGGGCGGCTGGCTGTCGGACATGCTGTTCGCTCCATCGGTACGATCGTTCGCCTTGACGAACGCGGCATCTACTGTCCACTGTAGAGAACATGCGTACGGCAGAGCGAACACCACGCTTCCCCTTCGCCCCGGATCTGATCCGGGACGCCTCCCTCGTCTGGCTCGCCAGCGGCATCGTCGGCGTCTCCTTCGGCGCGATCGCCGTCGCCGGCGGGCTGCCGGTGTGGGTTCCGGTGGTGATGTCCCTCGTCGTCTACGCGGGCTCCGCCCAGTTCAGCGCGGTCGGCGTGCTGCTCGCGGGCGGCGGTCCGCTCGCCGCGGCGGCCACCGGCCTGCTCCTGAACACCCGCACGGCGGCCTTCAGCCTCGCCGTGGCGGACACCCTCGGCAAGGGCCGTCTGGCACGGCTCGTCGGGGCGCACCTCGTCACCGACGAGACGGTCGCCTTCGCCCTCGCCCAGAGCGATCCGGTACGACGCCGTACGGCGTTCTGGGTCTCGGGGCTCGGCCTGTTCGCCGTGTGGAACATCGGCGTCCTGGCCGGCGCCCTCGCCGGCGACGCCCTCGGCGACACGGCCCGCTACGGTCTGGACGCGGCCTTCCCCGCCGTCCTCGTCGCCCTGGTGCTGCCCGCGCTGCGGGACGACGCGGCCGTACGACGATCCGCGGTGCTCGGCGCCTGCGTGGCGCTGGCCCTGGCTCCCGTCGCCCCGGCGGGCGTCCCCGTGCTGCTGGCCCTGGCAGGACTGCTCGCCTTCGGACGGAGGCGGTCGGCATGAGCGCGACGGTCGCGATGATCCTGGCGCTGGCGGTCGGGACGTACGCCTTCCGGCTGGTCGGCCCGGCCCTGCACGGACGCGTCGAACTCCCCGCCCGCGTGCAGGAGCTGCTCTCCGCCGGTGCCATCGTGCTGCTGACCGCCCTGCTCGCGACGGGGGCGCTGACCGAGGGCGGCGGCTTCGCCGGGTGGGCGCGGCCGATCGGGGTGCTGGTCGGGGGTGTGCTGGCCATGGGGGTCCCCCCGCTCGAGCGAAGCCGAGAGTGGGGGAGGAAGGCGCCGTTCGTCGTGGTGGTGCTGGGGGCGGCGGGAACCGCGGCGGTGCTGCGGGCGTTCGGAATGGCGTAGCGGATCTCAGGGGGACGATCAGTGCGGAAGCATGAACACGAAGAGGGCAGCGGGTCCACGGCCGAGAGCCGCTGGGCGCTCTGTATATCCGTCGGGCTCTCGCTCGGCACGGCTCTCGGCCTGCTGCTGGGGATGGACGTCTTCGACGACCTCGGACTCGGGCTGGCCCTGGGGATCGGGCTGGGTACGGCCGTGGGGGCGGGTGTCGGCGTGGGGCTGACGCGGCGGCAGAGCGAATAGGCATTCACCGGGCAACAGGCCTCCGCCGAGAAGCCGTTGTCAGTGGGGGTGGCTAGGGTCACGGAGCATGACCGACTCCGATTTCCTGACCAGTACCCGGACGTTCTACGACACCATCGCGGAGGACTACGCCGAGCGGTTCCGTGACGAGTTGACGGTGACGCCGATCGAGCGGGGGCTGATCGACGCCTTCGCCGAACTCGTGGGGAAGGGCGCCGCGGTGGCCGACCTCGGGTGTGGGCCGGGGCGGGTGACCGCGTATCTGGACTCCCTCGGGTTGTCGGTCTTCGGGCTCGACCTGTCGGCGTCGATGCTGGCGATCGCCCGGCGGGAGAATCCGGGACTGCGGTTCGAGCAGGGGTCGATGCTGGAGCTGGACGTGGCCGACGGGTCGCTCGCGGGGGTCGTGTCCTGGTACTCGTCCATCCACACCCCTGTGGACAAACTTCCCTCCCTCTTCGCCGAGTTCAGGCGGGTCCTGGCCCCGGGCGGCCATCTGCTCGTCGCCTTCCAGGTCGGCGACGAACCGAAGCGGCACGACCGGCCCTTCGGCCATGACGTGATCCTCGACTTCCAGCGGCGGCGGCCGGAGGCGATCGTGGACCTGCTGGAGGCGGCCGGGTTCGCGATGGTCTCGCGGACGGTGCGCGAACCCGGCCACGAGTGGGAGTCCACGAAGCAGGCGTTCCTGATCGCCCGCAGGCCTGCCTAGAGATCCCTGGCCGCGATGTAGCCGAAGGTCATCGCCGGGCCGATCGTCGAGCCGGCGCCGGCGTAACTGCGGCCCATGACCGCGGCGCTGGCGTTCCCGGCGGCGTACAGGCCGGAGATGACCGAGCCGTCCTCCCTCAGCACCCGCGCCCGGGCGTCCGTGCGCAGACCGCCCTTGGTGCCGAGGTCGCCGGGGACGATACGGAAGGCGTAGTAGGGAGGCAGCCAGAGGGGGGCGAGGCAGGAGTTGGGGAGGACGGAGGGGTCCGTGTAGTAGTGGTCGTAGACGCTGTCGCCGCGGTGGAAGTCGGTGTCCGTGCCTTGCCGGGCGAGGGAGTTGAAGCGGTCGACGCTCGTGCGCAGCGCCGTCGGCGGGACACCGATGGCGGTGGCGAGGGCATCGAGACTCCAGGCCTTCTTGGCGGCGCCCGAGCTGTACCAGTCGTCGGGGAGGACGAAGGTCGGCGCGACGTCCTTGAAGAGGTACCGGTTGCGGTAGTTCTGGTCGGTGATCAGCCAGGCCGGGATGTCGGGGTCGGCGGGGTTGCGCTCGTACATCGTGTGGACGACGTCGCTGTAGGGACCGGCCTCGTTGACGAAGCGACGGCCGGCGGCGTTGACGAGGAGAGTGCCCGGGAGGGTGCGTTCGGCGAGACAGAAGTACGGCTGGCCCGGGAGCGGAATGGCGGGCCCCCACCAGGCGTCGTCCATGAGCGCGACGCCCGCACCGACGCGCTGTCCCGCCCGTATCCCGTCCCCGGTGTTCTCCTTCGCGCCGACGGTCCAGTCGATGCCGATGGGCTGCTGCTGGTACTGGGTGCGCATGGCGAGGTTGTGCTCGAACCCGCCGGAACCGACGATGACGCCTCGGCGCGCTCGGTAGAGACCGCCGGGGACCACCGCCCCGGCCACGGTGCCGTTCTCGACGAAGAGGTCGGTGAGCGGGGTGTTCAGCCTGACCGGCACGCCCGCGTCCAGCAGTCCCTTGCGCAGTCCGGCGGCGAGCGACTGCCCCATGGTGAGGGGCGTCTGCCCGAGAGTGAGCGCCTTGGTGCCGCGGGCCAGACACTCGGTGGCGACGGCTAGGCCCTTGACGCTCACGGCGGAGAGGGCGAGCCACTTGTAGTCGGCGCTGGAGACGACCATGCCGTCCGGGACGGCCATGTACGGCGGGTTCAGGTGGGCGAGTTCGGCACCGAGGATGTTGCCGTCGAGGTAGTCGGGCTCGATGGAACGCCCGTTGGGCAGACCGCCCGGCAGCTCCGGGTAGTAGTCGCTGTACCCCTCCATCCAGCGGAACCGCAGCGGGCTGTTGGCCATGACGAAGGAGATCATGGCGGGACCGTTGGCGAGGAAGGCCTGCTGCCGGGCCGCGGGGATCTCGGGCCCGACGACCGCGGCGAGATAGGCTGCGGCCTTCGCGGGGGTGTCCGGTACACCGGCGGCGAGGATCACGGAGTTGTTGGGGATCCAGATCCCGGCACCGGAACGGGCCGCGGACCCGCCGAAGGTGGGCGCCTTCTCCAGGACGACACAGCTCAGCCCCCGTTTGGCGGCGGTGAGGGCGGCGGTCATGCCGGCGGCACCGGAGCCGATGACGACGACGTCGTACGTCCCGAGGAGGGGAAGGTCGGCGGCGCGGGCACTCTGCTGCACCCCGGTCGCCACCGCCAGTCCGGCGGCCGCGGTGGTACCGAGGAGCTGCCTTCGGGTGGGTCTCGGTCCTGCGGGGTCCGCGCTGGTGGTCGTCATGGTCGCTCCCGCCCGATATCGGCTCTTCTGAGGGTGTGTCAGAAATGGGAATGTGACGCGGGGACCATGTGAAGTCAAGGGCCGTGCAAGGGGGTTGGGCCGGGGAGTACGGAGAGACAGTCCGCGTACGCCGGTCGGCTCAGGAGCATGCGGAAGCGGGTGAAGAGGCCGAGCAGGTCGGGGCCGTGGCTGTCCCGGAAGGCGGGGTCCTCGGCGGCGAGATCGATTTCGTTGGCGGCGGTGAGCTCGGCGAAGTCCTGGCGGAGGGCGGGGCCGGGCAGGTATGCGCGCCCGGTGAAACGGTCGTGGAACGGTGAGCCGGGATCCGCGAGTGTCGGATACGTGGCCTTGCGGTCGCAGCTCGCGTAGAAGTACACGATCGCCTCCGCCTCCTCGCCGATCGTCGCCACGAGATCGGAACGCCGGTCGAGCGGGAGCAGCACCTGCGCGAAGCCGTCGGTGCCGTAGAAGGCGTGGCACAGGCCCGCGAGTTGGAGGGCGGGGCGGGCGTTCCAGGTGGCGAGGCGGGTGCGTACGCGATGGAGGTGGGTGAGGAGCGTACCGCCGGGGTGCGGCGTGCTCTCGGCGCCCAACTCCCGCAGGAACGAGTCGGCTTGGGCCATCGAGTCGTAGGCCATGGGATGTCCCTTCAGCCGGGTGGGTCGGCACCCGCTCCGTCCCGGGGTGGAGCGGGTTGCCGCCCGTTGGGCCCTGGGCTGATCGTGGTACACCTGCTGAGGCCAGTCAATCCTTGGGATTTGTCGCTGGACCCAAGTGTTAGCTTGGGTTTCATGACCCTCGACGACCTGCGGGTGTTCGTGGCGGTGTGCCGGGCCGGGAGCCTGAGCGCGGTGGCCCGGGAGCTGGGGTGTACGCAGTCCGCGGTGAGTCAGCATGTGAAGCGTCTGGAGCGGGAGACGGGGGTCGCGCTGCTGGAGCGGCAGCCGCGGGGCGTCTCACCGACACGGGCGGGGAGGCGGCCGCCGACCTCACGGACGTACGCCTGATCGGACTGCCACCGAACTCCGCCTCCGCCGCCCATCTGGACGCGGCCTGCGCCGAGTTGGGGCTGCGGTTCGCCTACGACACCAGCGTCGCCGACTGGGACACGGCCTTGCTGCTGGCCGAGCTGGGGGTGGGGCGGGCGGTCGTGCCGGTGCTGCCGGGGCTGGCGGCGACCGGTTCGGGTGAGCTGAGGCTGATCCCGTTGCCGGATCTGCGTCCGCTGCCGGTGGGGTGGGCCGTACGGCGGTGGGATGCGCTGAGTCCCCCGGCGCGAGCGTTCGCGGACACGGTGGTGGAGTGGCGGGGGCGGCGGGTGAGCGGGGGTTCGTGAAGCGGTCAGGGCGAGATGGCGATGGTGCTGCCCTCCGGGAGAGAGCAGCACCACGATCAGCCGTTCCTACCGGTCATCACTGCGGGAACGCGGCCACCACGTTCAGCTCCTTGGCGCCGGTACCCGTGATACCGGCTGCCGTCCCCGGAAGCAGCACACCACCGTTGTAGTAGTCGCTGGACACCAGAAGGTCCTTGTCGCCGTCGCGGTCGATGTCGCGCAGGCGGACGAGCTGGCCGAAGCAACCGAACTCGGTCGGGGTGCCGGGGACACCGGCGGTGGCCCGGGTGAACCACTGCGAGTTCTTGCCGGTGAGACCGGACGTGCCGCCGCGCAGGACGTGGACGCCGCCCGCGGTCGCCTTGGAGCTGACGGTCTCCTCCCAGACGCCGACCGCGAGGTCCGGGTAGCCGTCGCCGTTGGTGTCTCCGGCGGAGATGCTGTCGCCGAAGCCGTCGCCCTTGGTCGCGGCCGTCGCTACACCTGAAGTCGCCTGTGAAATACGGTACTTCGTCGTCGGGCCCGTGCTGCCGCCGCGCCAGACGACCACCGAACCGGCGTAGTTGTTGTACCGGGTGTCGCTGACCGCGAGGTCCCCGTAGCCGTCCTTGTTGAAGTCGGCGACGACGCCGGTGGGGCTGTAGTCGGGCTTGGAGCTGTTGACGACCGTCTGCTTGCCCGGCTTGATCGTGGAGCCGCCGCGCAGGAACCACACGTCCTGGGTCATCTTGTCGTTGTGGTAGCCCTGGCCGAGGACGAAGAGGTCCGTGGCCTTGTCCTTGGTGACCTTGCCGGCGACCAGGCCGGTGGGTTCGAGGAGATCGTCGGCGACGTGCTTGGTCACCGAGCCGGTGCTGCCGGACTTGGCGAACCCGCCGCGGTAGATGTAGACGGTGTCGACGCCATTGGTGACCGCCAGGTCGGCCTTGCCGTCGCCGTTGAAGTCGCCGGTCTCGATCTGGTCGCCGAAGCCGTAGTGGGCGTGGGCGGTGACCTTGAGGCGGACGGCGCCGGTGCCGGAGAGGCCGGTCTTCGCGCCCCACAGAATGGTGACCGCGCCCGCGCCGGTCTTGGTACCGATCTTCT
Source organism: Streptomyces sp. NBC_00019 (assembly GCF_045041015.1). Taxonomy (NCBI): domain Bacteria; kingdom Bacillati; phylum Actinomycetota; class Actinomycetes; order Kitasatosporales; family Streptomycetaceae; genus Streptomyces; species Streptomyces sp. NBC_00019. The sequence goes on along the minus strand of NZ_CP108302.1, from coordinate 6,078,900 downwards.
CCGAGGAGTCGGCTACGGCCAGGTCGGCGTACCCGTCACGGTTGAAGTCGGCGGCGGCGAGGTCGTCGCCGAACGAGTCGGCGTAGTCGCCGGCGTCCCCGGGCGTTCCGGGGACGCCCGCGGTGGCCTGCGTGAACGTCTTGCTGGTGGTGCCGGGGCCGGTGGCGGTCCCGTACGTGACGGTGAACTCGCCACCGAGGCTCGCCGAGGCGTAGTCGCGGTAACCGTCACCGTTGAAGTCGTCGGCGTACTTCGCCGGGGTGGCGGCGGTGGCGGTGCCCACGGAGAGAGTGAGCAGCCCGCCGGTCAGGGACACGGCGGTGGCCGTGGCGAGCGCCAGCCGAAGGTTGGTGCGCGTGAACATGCGTCTCCTGCGTGATCTAAGTCAGTGGGAAGGAGACTCACGATGGCCGCTGATGGTTGTGCCCTTGTGTGACTCGGGTTCCTTGAGGGGGAGTTCCGCCCAGACCGTCTTGCCCACAACCCGTTCCGTGACGCCCCAGGTCCGGCTGAGCAGCGTCACGAGGAGCAGGCCTCGGCCTCCCTCGGCGTCCGGGTCGGTGACGTAGCGGAGTGGGCGGTCGGCTCGGGGGTCGCTGACTTCGATACGGAGCGTGGGCTCGGACTCGGGGTGGAGGAGTCCGAGGCGGAGCTCGAAGTCACGGCCGGGGATTCTGGCGTGGGTGACGGCGTTGGCGGCGAGTTCGGCGACGACCTGCTGTGCGGTGGCGTTCACGTCGCTGTCGTAGGGGTGGCCCCAGGCGTCGAGTTGCTGCGCGGTGAGACGGCGGGCGAGGCGGGCGCCGCGGGGAGTGGCGCTGAGGCGGGTGGAGATTTCGGCGTTCACATCACTGAGCGTGGTGGATTGTCCCTACCCTGACCAGGTACGACCCGGCGACGCTGGGTAGCTGTACGGGTGCGGTGAGTTGCGTGTACGGGTTGTCGGGTGGGAGGGGTGAGGCATGTGAGCGAGCGGAGGCCTGAGACGCCTGCGGAGGCGGAGGGGACGACAGGGTTGTTCGTCGCGCTGGGCAAGATGCTCAGGTTCTTGCGCGAGCGGAAAGGGCTGACGCAGACGGAGTTCGGGGAACTGGTGGGGTACGGCCCGGACGCGATCTCGGCGATGGAGCGGGGAGTGCGGAGGCTTCGACCCGAGGTCCTGATCAAGGCGGAGGAGCTGCTGGATGCCGGGGGCCTGTTCAAGGAGGTGATCCCGGAGGTCGAGGAGGCGTTGGCGAAGGCTCGGACTCGGCATCCGGAGTGGTATCGCAATTACGCCGGGTTGGAGGCGGAGGCGGTTGAGCTGCACTTCTATGCCAACCACGCGGTGCACGGGCTGCTTCAGACCGAGGATCACGCACGAGCCGTGTTCAGCAAACGGCGACCGTTCCTCGACGAGGAGACGATCGAGAGGCGGGTCACGGATCGGCTCTCCCGGCAGCAGGTCTTCGAGCGTTGGCCTGCGCCGATCGTGAGTTACATCCTCGAAGAGGTCGTACTGGACCGGCCGATCGGCGGGCGGCGCGTGCACGCGGATCAGCTTCGGCGCATGCTCCAAGTTGGACAGATGCAGAACGTCGAGATCCAGGTGATGCCCACCAGGGTGGAGGAACACCCCAGCCTGGGCAGCGCGTTCAACCTCCTGGCGCCCAAGGGGCACGGACAGGTGGCGTACACGGAAGCCCAGGGGTATCCCCGGTTGATCACCGAACTGGAAGAGGTCCGGAGGATCGCAGACCGCTATGGGATCATGCGGGCGATGGCACTCTCTCCCTCGGAGTCCCGCAAGTTGATCGAGAGCAAGCTGGAGGAGCTATGAACACCGAGCAGCTCACTTGGTTCAAGTCCAGCTACAGCGACGGCGAGGGAGGCGACTGCCTGGAGGTCGCCCTCACTCCCTCCTCCGTCCACCTCCGCGACTCCAAGCACCCCACCGGCCCGCACCTCACCCTCTCCCCCACCACCTGGTCCGCCTTCCTCTCAGGGGAGTTGCTCGGCTAGGGGCGCCAACGCCTCGGCCGCCGCCAAGGCGCGGGCGGCCTCCTCCCGTACGCTCTCGTCCTCGTCCTCCTCCGCGCGGGCCCGCAGCAACGGCATCGTCGCCGGGTCCGCGGGCCAGCCGAAGGCGAGGACCCAGAGCGCGGCGGTACGACCGTCGTGGTGCGGGTCGGTCACCGCAACGCCGCGAGCCAGCTCCGCCGCGGCCGCTTCCGGCTCGTGCAGGGCGCACCACCGCAGCGCGGAGACCCGGGCGCGGACCTCCGGATCGGTGAGCGCCCGGTCCCGGAGCAGGGCGGGGGAAGCCGGTTCCTCGATCCAGTACGTGGCGACCATGTCCAGGGCCGCGCAGCGCACCCGGACCTCGTCGTCCAGCACGGCGCGTTGCCGGAGGAAGTCCCTGGTGTCCGGGGACTCGCCCCACTGCCTGGCGAGGATCTGGAGCGCGGAGTGGCGTACGTGGGCGCTGGGGTCGTGCAGACAGCGGTCCACCACCACCTCCCGAGTTCCGGGAAGGTCGCCGCGGTGCCCGCCGAGCAGCCGTACGGCGACGGCACGGATCGATTCGTCAGGGTCGTCATCGAGGAGGCCCATGACCCGGGTCCAGGTGGCGGGGTCGTCGGCCCGGTCGCGTACGAGTTGCTGGAGACCCTGTCGGCGCAGCTGGACGTCGGCGTCCTCGGCCCGGTCCGGGTCGTCCGTGAACGACTCGTCCGGCTCGCTGGGCTCGATGGCCACGCTCTTGTCCCCCGCGTGGTGGCGCAGCAGCAGGGCCGCCGTTCTGCGCACGGCCCGGCTGGGGTCGTCGGCGGCACGTTCCCGGACCAGTTCCCATGTGCTGTCCGAACTGCCGCGGTTCACCAGCCTGCGCAGGGCGAAGTCACGGACCTGGGGGTCGGGATCGCCCACGGCGCGCTCGCGGAGCAGGGGTTCGACGGCCGTCGACTCGGCGAAGTGACCCGTCACGCTGCGCAACGCCAGCACCCGGAACTCCGGGGCGGGGTCGGCCACGGCCCGGTCGAAGGCCAGCCGCCGGGTGCCTGCCCGGCCGGGCCACAGTCGGCACAGCACTTGCAGGGCCCGGCTCCGTACCTCCTCGGCGCTGTCGTTCACCAGGCGGTCGGCGACCAGCTCCCAGAGCCCTTTGGTGCGGTCGCCGTGCTGCCCGAGCAGGTACAAGGCGGCCCGGCGGCAGCCCGCGCTGCGGTCGGCGGTGACCCGTTCCCGCAGCAGCTCCCAGGTGTCGGGCTCGCCGGCCCAGCGCGCGGCCAGCAGTTCCATGGCCTCGGCACGGGCGATCGCCGAGCGGTAGTGGACGACGACGACGCGGGTCAGCTCCCGGGTCTGGTGCAGGGAGTAGGCGAGCGCGGAGGAGGCCGCCACGCTCCAGGTGAACTGGGCCCGCAGATGGAACCAGCGCAGCAGCGGACGCCGGCCGCTCCAGTGGGCGCCGAAGCTGCCCAGGACCGGGTGCACGGTACGGAGTTCCACGGGAAAGCGGCCTTTGGGAGCGCCCTCGGAGAAGAGGGCGATCAGCTCGCCCACCACCTCCCTGCTCTGCCGCGCCAGCACTCCGATCTTGCGCACCTCGCCCAGGGCGCGCAGCGCGAGGACCAGCTGACCGGTGTCGCCGGGATCGACACGGCGGCGGTGCAGGGCGAGGAAGCGGTCGATGGCGGCACCGGCCTCGCGTTCGCCGATCTGCCCGACGAGCAGGAGCAGCACCTCGCGCCAGGCGGGCTCGGCGGCCCTCCGTACGAAGATCTGGTCGACCAACTCGTCCTGGTTCCACTCGCGTTCACGGGTGTAGCGGCGTTCGATGTCCTCCGCCGCCAGATACTCCAGGAACGCCCGGTGCACGAATCCGTACACGCCGCCGCCGTAGTGGCTCAGGATGAAGTTCCGTTCCCTGAACTGCCGGACCATCGTGCGGGCCGCCGAGACGGCCTGGGCGAGGGGCAGTTCGTACTCCTCGCGCAGGGACTCCGCGAACGTCGACAGGAGTTCGTCGCTGTGGATGTGGTTGCCGCCCAGGCCGCCCCGGCCCTCCTGCATGCGGCGGGCCACCAGTCTGAGCAGTTCGTGCCGGTCCTCGTCCCCGAGGTAGGAGAGAGCCTCCGCGTCGGCCGGAGCCCGCAGATGCTTGGCGTGCTCGTCCCAGTGGGCGACCAGGACCGCGACCGCGTGCCGGTACACCCCGTGCCGGTCACGCGGGAGTTCCCGGCGGCGGCCGATGATGGCGAGGATCGTCAACAGCAGGGGGTTGCCCGCGAGTTCGCCGACGGGGCGGGAGTGAGTGACGGCCTCCGTGAGGCGGCGGGTGAGGCGGTCGGCGCGCTCGGGGTCGTGCGGGCAGGCGACCTCGTACCACTGAGTGGCGAACTGGCGGATCTGCGGCCGGCTCAGGTCCTGGATCATGTAGTGCCCGAAACCGGCGTTCTCCAGGACGCCTCGCCGGTAGCCGATCACCCTTGAGGTGACCACGACCCGGCAGCCGGTGGACCGGTACCGGCCCGCGAAGTCCGCTATCCGATGGCCGACCTGCTCGCGCGCGGCCGGGTCGAAGAGTTCGTCGAGGCCGTCGAAGAGAACGATCGCGCGTCCCTCGGCCAGGAGCCGCTCGGTGAGCGCGCGGGGCGGCGCCATGCCCTTCACCGTGTGCAGATGGTCCAGGAAGTCCTCGAAGGTGCGCTCCCGCCACTGGCCCGCCGCGTACTCCCGCAGTTCCACAACCAGGGGCACCCGTCCCCCGAGCGGGTCGAGCCCGTCCAGGGGGGCGCCACCAGCCAGGGCCAGCGCGAGACGTCGTACCAGCGTCGACTTCCCGGCGCCCGGGTCGCCGAGCAGCACGACACGGTCCGCGTCCGGTGCCGCCAGCACCTGGAGCACATCGCGCAGCGGCCGCTCCATGTAGGCCTGCCGGATCCGCTCCAGGGTGTCCGGCTCCAGCGGCAGCTCGCCGGGCCAGTCCCCGCTGTCCACCAGCCGGTTGAGGATGTCCCGCGGCAGTTCGACCGGTGGCGGGTCCTCCCGGACCTTCGGCGGCACGAACACCTCGTTCAGCTCGACCGGCGGGTGCTCCCCCTCCTCCATGGGGATCAGCACCTCCAGGTCGAGGCGCCCGTAGCACTCGTGGACGCGCCGCGCGTACCGCCGTAAGGCCTCGTCGTCCTCCTCGGCCGAGGCTCCGGCCGGCTCGGTCGGCGCCTGCTGCACGTACTGGTTCTCGATGTACGTCGCACTGCTGCCGTCCCCGGTCACCACGGCCCTGGCATCACCTGCCGCCCCGACCGCCCGCTCCCCGTCCGCCGCGACCCGCTCCGATTCCCGCCCCATGCCAGGACGGTAGCGGTCCTGGGACAGTGGTGAGGGGTGGTCAGCGGGCGTACAACCCCTCGATCTCCGCGGTGAAGTCCCCCATCACCGTCTCCCGCCTCAGTTTCATCGACGGGGTCAAGTGGCCGTCCGTCTCCGTGAAGTCCCTCGGCAGTACCGTGAAGCGGCGGATCGACTCCGGTCTCGACACCAGCTTGTTCGCCTCGTCCACCGCGCGTTGGAGGATGGACCGCAACTCCTCGTCGTCGGCGAGGAGTTCCGCCGGGACGGGGTGTTTGCCGTTCATGCGGCGCCAGTGGGTGATGCCCTCCATGTCGAGGGTGATCAGGGCGGCGACGTAGGGGCGGCGGTCGCCGACGACCATGCACTGGGAGACCAGGGGGTGTTGGCGGAGCCAGTTCTCCAGGGGGGCCGGGGCGACCGTCTTGCCGCCCGCCGTGATCAGCAGTTCCTTCTTGCGGCCGGTGATGGTGAGGTAGCCCTCGTCGTCCAGGCTGCCGATGTCGCCGGTCGGGAACCAGCCGTCGGACGACGCCGGGGTGACGCCGCCCGCGTTCGGGTCCCAGTAGCCCCGGAATATCTGGCCGCCGGCCAGCAGGATCTCGCCGTCCGCCGCTATGCGGACCCGGGTGCCGGGCAAGGGCCAACCCACGGTTCCCAAGCGGGACTTCAGGGGTGGAGTCACTGTGGCCGCGCCGGTGGACTCGGTCAGGCCGTACCCCTCGTAGATCTCCATGCCCGCGCCCGCGAAGAACGCGTGGAGGCTGCGGCCCAGCGGTGAGCCGCCGCTGATGATGTGGCGGACCCGGCCGCCCATGGCGTTGCGGATCCGGCGGTAGACGAGGGGGTCGTAGAAGGTGCGGGCCGCCTTGAGCGCGGTGCCCGGGCCGCTGCCGGTACCCGCCTGGCGGGCCTCCGTCGCCTCGCCGTAGCGGACGGCCACGTTCACCGCGCGGTCGAAGGCCGAGACCCTGCCGCCGATCTCCGCCTTGGCCCGGGCACTGTTGAAGACCTTCTCCAGCATGTACGGGATGACCAGGAGGAAGGTGGGCTTGAAGCTGGCCAGGTCCCCCAGCAGATCCTCCGACTTCAGGCTCGGCGCGTGGCCCAGCCGGACCCGGGCCCGGATGCAGGCGATCGCCACCATGCGGCCGAAGACGTGGGACATGGGGAGGAAGAGGAGGGTCGCCAGCTCCTCGTCCGAGCGGGACCTGAACACCGGGTGGAGGATCTCGATCGCGTTGTCGACCTCCGCCAGGAAGTTGCCGTGCGAGATCGCGCAGCCCTTGGGGCGGCCGGTCGTGCCCGAGGTGTAGACGACCGTGGCCAGGGTGTCGGGGCCCAGCATGCCCCGGCGTACGTCGATCTCCGCTTCGGAGACCGGTTGGCCGAGCTCCGCCAGCCGCTCCACATGGCCCTTCTCCACGACCCACAGATGGCGCAGGTCGGGCAGGCGGTTGAGTTCGGGGCCGAGGGCCGAAGCCTGGGCGACGGTCTCCGTCACCAGTGCCACAGCGCCCGAGTCCTGGAGGATCCAGCGGGTCTGGAAGACCGAGGAGGTCGGGTAGACGGGGACCGTCACCAGGCCTGCCGCCCACGCGGCGAAGTCCAGCAGGGTCCACTCGTAGATCGTGCGGGCCATGACGGCGATACGGTCGCCCGGCTGGAGTCCCTCCGCCACCAGGCCCCTGGCCAGCGCCAGTACCTGGGCCGCGAACTCGGTCGTCGTCACATCCGACCAACTGCCCTCCTCCGCACGGCGGCTGAGCACCCGGTCCTCGGGAGCGGCGGCCGCGTTGTCGAAGGGCAGGTCGGCCAGCGAGCCGTGTGTCACGGGCGGCACGACCGGCGGTACCGACACCTCCCGGACCTCGCCGTCCAGTCGCTTGATCTCCGGCTCCACGAGCACGGGCGCGCCGTCGTAGTCGGTCGCGGAGACATAAGGGAGGGACGACGACATGGGGCAGCTCCTGAGGCGCGCAGCTGGATACCGCTCTGCTGCATAGGTACGCGCCGTGCGTACCTGGGCGTTCACCGGTGGTGGGCGGGTATGGGGGGTTACCGGCAGTTAGATCGGCGATCTTAGGAGGTGCAGGTGGCGAGTTCGTGTGGGTTCGGGGATGCTCCGGGGCCGGGTCTGTGCAACCTCTCCCGCAATATGAACCTTTGTCAGCTAAGGGCGGTTGAGCAGGTCGGCCGGCCACCGCTCACGCCAGGTCGGCCGCCCGTCACGGCCGTTCCAACACGACCGTCACGGCCGTTCCGACACCACCGTCACGGCCGTTCCAGCACCGCCGTCACCCCCTGCCCACCCGCCGCACACACCGAGATCAGGCCCCGGCCCGGCCCCCCGCGCTCCGCGAGCGACTTCGCCAGCGTCGCGACGATCCGCGCCCCGGTCGCCGCGAAGGGATGCCCCGTGGCCAGGGACGAGCCCGTCACATTGAGCCGCTCCCGGTCCACCGGGTCCAGCCCCGCCTTCTCCCACGCCTCCAGCGTGGCCAGCACCTGTGACGCGAAGGCCTCGTGGACTTCCACGAGGTCGAAGTCGGCCATGCCCAGACCGGCCCGTTCCAGCATGCGCGGCACCGCGTAGGCCGGTGCCATCAGCAGGCCGTCCTCGCCCTTCACGAAGTCGACGGCCGCCGTCTCGTACGTCGACAGGTACGCCAGCGGCTCCAGTCCGCGCGCCGCCGCCCACTCCTCCGAGGCCAGCAGCACGACCGCCGCTCCGTCGGTGAGCGGGGTCGAGTTCCCGGCGGTCATGGTCGGGTCGGGTGCGTCGAGACCGAACACCGGCTTCAGCGCGGCCAGTTTCTCCGCCGTCGAGTCCGGGCGCAGGTTCTGGTCGCGGTCCAGGCCCCGGAACGGCACCACCAGGTCCTGGAAGAAGCCGCGTTCGTACGCCGCCGCCAGCCGCTGGTGACTCGTCGCCGCCAGTTCGTCCTGGGCCTCGCGCGCGACACCCCAGGTGCGGGCAGTCACCGCCGCGTGCTCGCCCATCGACAGGCCGGTGCGGGGTTCGGCGTTGCGCGGGATGTCGGGGACCAGATGGCCCGGGCGGATGCGGGCCAGTGCCTTGAGCCGGCCGCCCGGCGACTTCGCCCTGCGCGCCGCCAGCAGGATCCGGCGCAGGCCGTCGTTCACGCCCAGCGGTGCGTCGCTCGCGGTGTCCGCGCCGCCCGCGATCGCCGACTCGGTCTGGCCGAGCGCGATCTTGTTGGCGGCGGCGATGACGGCCTGGAGGCCGGTGCCGCAGGCCTGCTGGATGTCGTACGCCGGGGTCGTCGGGGCCAGCTCGGAGCCGAGGACCGTCTCGCGGGCCAGGTTGAAGTCACGGCTGTGCTTGAGGACCGCGCCAGCGACGAACTCGCCCACCGCGCCCGGCTCCTGGAGGCCGTGGCGCTCCACCAGTCCGTCCACGACCGTCGTCAGCATCTCCTGGTTCGAGGCGGTGGCGTACGGGCCGTCCGAGCGGGCGAAGGGCACGCGGGTGCCGCCGATGATCGCGACCCGCCGGGCCACGGGCACCTGAAGGGGGCTCATCTCGACCTGCTCCTCATGCGTGACGTAGGCTTACCTGCGGTAACCTTACTCCAGAGTAAGAAGACTGATAAGAGGTGGGACCGAGTGGGGAGACGGCAATGGCCGACCGTTATCTGAGCTTCACCGGCACCGCGCCCGGCCGCTTCCTGACCCGCAGACTCGGGCTGCCGCAGCCCTCGGCGCTGCGCCGCTGGTCGCCGGAGCAGCCCGGGCTCGCAGGGGGCGAGGTCCTCCACCTCACCGCGGGCAAGCCCGCCCCCGCACCTGCCGGCAGCCCCTCCGCCGTCGTCCTCGACGCCACCGGCGTACGGGACGTCGACGGCCTCGCCGACGTCCACGCGGCCCTCCACCCCGTGGTGCGGTCGGTCGCCGCGAGCGGCCGCATCGTCGTGCTCGGTGCGCCCCTCGACCCCGCCGACCATCACCAGGCCGCCGTCCAGCAGGCTCTGGAGGGCTTCACGCGCTCGCTCGGCAAGGAGATCGGGCGGGGCAGGACCGTGAACCTCGTACGGCTCACCGACCGGGACGCCGCCGAGTCCACCCTGCGCTTCCTCCTCTCCCCCAAGTCCGCCTACGTCAGCGGTCAGGTCATCGAGGTGACGGGGACGGCTCCGGAGGTGACCGTCGACCGGGACCAGCCCCTCGCCGACCGCACCGCCCTCATCACCGGCGCCGCCCGCGGCATCGGCGCGGCGGTCGCCGAGACGCTGGCCAGGGACGGGGCCCAGGTCGTCGTACTGGACGTACCGCAGGCCGAGGAGGACGCGCGGAAGCTCGCGGAGAGGCTCGGGGGCAGGTCCCTGGCGCTCGACATCACCGCCGCCGACGCGGGTGAGCGGATCGCCGCCGAACTCCCCGACGGACTCGATGTGTTGATCCACAACGCCGGGATCACCCGGGACCGCCGCCTGGTCAACATGCCTGCGGACCGCTGGAGTTCGGTCCTCGACGTGAACCTCGCGAGTGTGCTGCGTACGACGGACGCGCTGCTGGCCGCCGGGACTTTCAAGCCCAACGGCCGGATCGTCGCCACCGCCTCCATCGCCGGGCTCGCCGGGAACGCGGGGCAGACCAACTACGGCGCAAGCAAGGCGGGAATCGTCGGTCTGGTGCGGTCGCTCGCCCCCCGCGCCCTCGCCGAGCACGGGGTGACCGTGAACGCCGTCGCGCCCGGATTCATCGAGACGAAGATGACCGCCGCCGTGCCGCTCCTCATCCGGGAGGCGGGCCGCCGGATGAACTCCCTCGCCCAGGGCGGGCTGCCCGTCGATGTCGCCGAGACGACCGCGTGGCTCGCGCATCCGGCGTCGGGTGCGGTGAACGGGCAGGTCGTACGGGTCTGCGGCCAGAGTCTGTTGGGGGCGTAGTGACCGTCGTCCTCACCCGGTCCCCCGCGCTCGCGCCCCTGTTCGCCCGCGGTGCCCTGCTCTCCGCCGTCAAGCGGCCCCGCCCAGACGCCGAGTTCCCGCGCACCCGGCTGCTCCTGCCCGCGCTGCGGGTGGACCTGGCACGGCTGGCGGCGTACGAGCGGGTGTGCGGGTTCGCCACCGGCGACGACGCGCTGCCGGTGACGTATCCGCATGTGCTCGGCTTTCCGCTGGCCATGCGGCTGATGAGCGCGCGGGACTTCCCGCTGCCGCTGCTCGGTCTCGTCCACACGTCGATCGCGATCACCCAGCACCGGGCCCTCGCCGCCACCGCGGAACACGAACTCACCGTGTACGTCGACGGGTTGGCGCCGCATCGGCGCGGCACGGAGGCGGGGGTCGTCACCGAGGTGCGGGTCGGCGACGATGTCGTATGGGGGTCGCGGAGTACATATCTGGCGCGGCACGGCTCGACGTCCGGCGGAGGTGCCGCCCCTGCCGAGAAGGGTGCTTCGCTCCCCTCGGTCGCCGAGTGGCGGCTCGCCGGGGATGTCGGCCGGCGTTACGCCTCCGCGTCCGGTGACCGCAATCCCATCCACCTCCACCCGCTCACCGCCCGCCTCTTCGGCTTCCCGCGGGCCATCGCGCACGGCATGTGGACGGTGGCCCGGTGCCTCGCCGCGCACGGTGTGCCCCAAGCGGCGTTGGTGCGGGCGGAGTTCAGGGCGCCGGTGCTGCTGCCGGGGGCGGTGACCTACGCGGCGGAGGGCGAGCGGTTCGAGCTGCGGGGTGGTGGAGACCGGCTCCACGTCACCGGAAGCGTCTATCCGCTGACGCCCTGACGGGCCCAGGGCCGGCCCTCCATCAGGTTCCCCAGCCCGGCCCACGCGAAGTTCATCAGCGTCGCCGCCGCCTGTTTGGCGGTGACGCCGGGGGTGGTGTTGGCCCACGCGGCGAGGGACTCGGCGGCGCCGACGAGGGCCTCGGCGAGCCCGGCGACCTCGCGTTCGGGCAGGTCGGGATCGCGGTGGGCCTCCCGCGCGGCGACGACGATCAGCTGCGTCACGAACGCGACGATCTCCTCGCGCATCGCGGCGACCTCGGCGGCGAAGGGTTCGCCGTGCGTACGGGCCTGGAGGTGCAGCACGGACCAGGCGTCCGGCTTCTGCCCGGTGTGCGTGAAGAACGCCAGCAGCCCGTCCCAGAGTTGGCGGTCCGCGGGCTGGTCGGTACGGACCCCGGAGCGCACCGCCTCGGTCAGCGCGAGCGCCTCCCGGCGGATGCAGGCGGTGAAGAGGTCTTCCTTGGAGTTCAGGTACAGGTAGACCAACGGCTTGGAGACACCCGCGAGTTCGGCGATCTCATCCATCGAGGCGGCCATGTACCCACGCCGCCCGAAGGTCTCCACGGCAGCGTCCAGCATCTGCTGTTCACGGACCGCGCGCGGCATCCGCTTGGTCTTCACTGCACCCATAGGGGCAAGACTAAGTCGTCTGTCCCTGCGCACGCGCCGTGTCGTCGGCTACGTCCTCCTGGTTGCGGTTGGCTTCCAGGTTCGCCTTGGCGCGGTCGACCTTCTCGACGATCTGGACGGAGGCCCGGTCGCGCTCCTTGCGGAGGGCCACGAAGCTGATGGGCGCGGAGATCACCAGGGAGAGCAGGACGATCCACATGCCGTTGGAGTCGCCGAGGCCGCGCGGGGCGACACCGGCGTAGACGAGGCCCCAGACGACCACGAGGCAGCCCACGAAGATCCCGAGGCGCATCAGTGTGTAGCGGAGCATCTCAATCCACTCTTCCGTTCCGACTGAAAGTTCCCAAAGGGTGCCTTCCAGTGAAGCACGCCCGGTACCCGATCTTGCAGGGGGTGTCAGGTCAGCGGGAGCCACATCATGATGTCGTCCCGGTAGTCGTCCGCGGACACCCGCAGCCCGCCCGGCACCCGGCCGACCTCCTTGTAACCGGCGGACGCGTAGAACCGTTCGAGACCGAGGCCGCCCCGGCAGGTCAGCTTCAGCGCCTCCAGGCCGAACCCACGGGCATGCGTCTCGACCTCCGCCAGCAGGGACCGGCCGTGGCCGCCGCCCTGGACGGCCGGGTCGATCATGACCGTGTAGAGCCAGGCGTAGTGGTTCTGCAGGCGGTGCGTGTTGAAGCCGAAGAAGGCGGTCGCCCGCAGCCGGCCCTCCGGGTCGAACCCGGCCAGAAGACGGTGGCGTCCCGCCGCGGTCGACTCGGCGTAACGCTCCACGTCCGGACGTACGTCGTCATACGTCGTCGTACCGATGAATCCGACCGCCCCACCCGTGTTGTTCACGGCCACCCACAGGTGGGTCAGCTCGTCGAGGAGGTCGGGGGTGAGGCCGGGGTCCAGGCGGTACGTGAGCTCCATGGGCCACGAGTCTAAAACGGCGCCCGATCACCCCAGAGCGCGGGCCGCCACCCGCAGATCGGAGACGAGCCCCTGGTAGGCGGCCTCACGGTCCTCGGACCGCAGGACGGAGGAGGGGTGCACGGTGGCGACCAGTCGCTCCTCGCGGCCGTGGATCTCCCGCTCCAGAACGGCCCCGCGCTCCTGCGTGACCCGGAACGACGAACCGAGCAGCGCCTTGCCCGCGGTGGCGCCGAGAGCCACGATCAACTCCGGTTCCACAAGGCTCAGTTCGGCTTCCAGCCACGGGCCGCAGGCGGTCATCTCACGGAGCGTGGGGGCCTTGTGGATACGCCGCTTGCGGGGCTCGGTCCGCGTGAACTTGAAGTGCTTCACGGCGTTGGTGACCTACGCGTCCGCCGGGTCGATACCGGCCTCCGCGAGGGCCCGGTCCAGGAGTTTCCCGGCGGGGCCGACGAAGGGCCTGCCCTGGAGATCCTCCTGGTCGCCGGGTTGTTCGCCCACGAGCATGACTCGGGCATCCGCGGTGCCCTCGCCGAAGACGACCTGGGTGGCGTCCCGGTGCAGGGGGCAGCCTTGGCAGTCGGCTGCCGCCCGGCGCAGGGCGCTGAGCATCGCCTTCTCCGGGTTCTCAGGGAGGAAGGGCTCGGCGGTGTATTTGTCCTCGGACACCATGAGGGCCGGGTACCCGTCGGGGGACGATCGGACTCATGCCGAATGCGGCCGCGCCCCTGGGGTGGGAACAGTCGAAGCTCGATCAGCTGTACCGACTCAGGGGCGCGGGGAACTGCGCGACCAGCCCCCGCGCACCCGCAGTCGAATACGGCGCCCTCACACCCGCATCGGCTGCGGCGACTCCCTGCGCGCCGGGTCCGCACCCTCGTACTCCCGGATGATCTCGTAGCGCGTGTTCCGCTCCACCGGCCGGAACCCGGCGTCCCGGATCAGGTCCAGGAGATCCTCACGCGTCAGCTTGTTCGGCGTGCCGTAGTTGTCCGCGTCGTGGGTGATCTTGTACTCGACGACCGAACCGTCCATGTCGTCCGCACCGTGCTGGAGGGCCAGCTGGGCGGTCTGGACGCCGTGCATGACCCAGAAGACCTTGACGTGCGGGACGTTGTCGAAGAGCAGACGGGAGACCGCGAAGGTCTTCAGGGCCTCCGCGCCGGTCGCCATCTGCGTGCGTGCCTGGAGGCGGTTGCGGACCTTGCCGTCCTTCACGTCGACGAAGTCGTGCTGGTAGCGCAGCGGGATGAAGACCTGGAAGCCGCCGGTCTCGTCCTGGAGCTCACGCAGACGCAGGACGTGGTCCACCCGGTGCTTCGGCTCCTCGATGTGGCCGTAGAGCATGGTGGACGGGGTCTTGAGCCCCTTCTCGTGCGCCAGGCGGTGGATGCGCGACCAGTCCTCCCAGTGTGTCCGGTGGTCCACGATGTGCTGGCGGACCTCCCAGTCGAAGATCTCCGCGCCACCGCCGGTGAGGGACTCCAGACCGGCGTCGATGAGCTCGTCCAGGATCTCCGACGCCGACAGCCCGCTGATCGTCTCGAAGTGGTGGATCTCGGTCGCCGTGAAGGCCTTCAGCGAGACGTTCGGCAGCGCGGCCTTCAGCTCCCGCAGGGACCGCGGGTAGTAGCGCCACGGCAGGTTCGGGTGCAGGCCGTTGACGATGTGGAGCTCGGTGAGGTTCTCGCCCTCCATCGCCTTGGCGAGCTTCACCGCCTCCTCGATGCGCATCGTGTACGCGTCCTTCTCGCCCGGCTTGCGCTGGAAGGAGCAGTAGGCGCAGGACGCCGTGCACACGTTGGTCATGTTGAGATGGCGGTTGACGTTGAAGTGGACGACGTCGCCGTTCTTCCGCGTCCGCACCTCGTGCGCGAGTCCGCCCAGCCAGGCCAGGTCGTCCGACTCGTAGAGCGCGATGCCGTCCTCGCGGGTCAGGCGAACGCCCGCCCGTACCTTCTCCTCCAGCTCGCGCCTGAGCCCGACGTCCATGCCACAACCTTTCTACGACGACCTGTCCAACCGTACGTCTACGCCTCTTCGGGAAGCTCTCCGACCCGGTTCTCCCACTTCGTGGAGAGCACGATGGTGGTACGGGTCCGCGAGACACCCTGCGTGCCGCTGAGCCGCCGGATGGTCTTCTCCAGGCCGTCGACATCGGCGGCCCGCACCTTGAGCATGTACGAGTCGTCGCCGGCGATGAACCAGCAGTCCTCGATCTCACCGAGGTCCTTGAGCCGCCGGGCCACGTCCTCGTGGTCGACGGCGTCGGAGAGGGAGATGCCGATCAGCGCGGTGACGCCGAGGCCGAGCGAGGCGGAGTCGACGGTGGCGCGGTAACCGGTGATGACGCCGGCCGCCTCCAGCCGGTTGATGCGGTCGGTGACGCTGGGTCCCGACAGACCGACGAGGCGCCCCAACTCCGCGTAGGAGGCCCGGCCGTTCTCCCTCAGGGCCTGGATGAGCTGCCTGTCCACCGCGTCCATGCGATCGAAGCCTTCCACTGAAGAGTTCCCGAAGTGATGAGAGGTACTACTGACCTGCTGCGACTTGCTCAGACGGCGTTCACGTCGTGTGGGTTCCGCCGCCGAGTTCGCCCTTCCAGCGGCGGTAGAGCCGGTGCTCGACGCCCGCCGCGTCGAGGACCCGTCCGGCGACGAAGTCCACCAGGTCCTGAATGTGCGTCGCCCCCGCGTAGAAGGCGGGCGAGGCAGGCACCACGGTGGCGCCCGCGTCGTCCAGGCTCACCAGGTGCCGGAGCGTCTGACCGTTCAACGGGGTCTCCCGAACGGCTACCACCAGCTTGCGCCCCTCCTTGAGGGTCACGCTCGCCGCACGCTGCAGCAGGTCCTTGGAGAGCCCGAGGGCGACACCGGCGACACAGGCGGTCGAGGCGGGCACGATCAGCATCCCTTTGACGGGATACGACCCCGAGGACGGCCCCGCGGCCAGGTCCCCGGCGGCCCAGTACCGCACCCGCTCGATGTCAGCGCCGATGGCAAAGCTGCCCGGCTTGCCATCGGCCCCCCTGGCCAGCCATTCCCGCAGGTCGTCCTGCCAGTGCGCGTCCCTGAAGGAGATCCCCGTCTCGTCCAGCAGCGTGAGCCGCGAGGCCCGGCTGACGACCAGGTCGACGCTCTCGCCGGCATCGAGGAGCGCGCGCAGCACGGACGCGGCATACGGGGTGCCGGAAGCGCCGGACACCCCTACGATCCAAGGCGTACGCCGTGTCTCTCCTGGCTTGACTGGGTTCACGCCCCCGAGCCTATCCGGCGTCGCAGGGTGGGAACCGGCCAAGGGGGTCCGGCCGTTCTCCGGAGGGGAATGGGGGTTGCCATGTCCGGTACCGGGCTGGAGCAGTCGCGAGGCGACCGAGCGCGGACCGCGGCCAAGCTGATGCTGGGCTGGGTCGCGCTGCTGTGGCTGCTGGAAGTGGTGGACGTGGTGAGCGGCCACGCGCTGGACGACTTCGGCATCGTGCCGCGCGAACCCTCGGAACTGATCGACGTGGTCCCGGCCTCGTTCATCCACTTCGGCTGGGCCCACGTGGCGGCGAACACCGTCCCGCTGCTGGTCATGGGCTTCCTCGCGGCCCTCGGCGGCATCCGCCGCTTCCTCGCGGTCTGCGCGCTGGTCATCGTGGCCGACGGGCTGGGCGTCTGGCTCATAGCCCCCGACCGCACCAACACCGCCGGCGCCTCGGGCCTGATCTTCGGCCTCTTCGGCTTCCTGCTGGTCAGCGGTTTCGTGGAGCGACGGCTGCTCGGCGTCCTGGCCGGTCTGCTGGTCGGAGCCGTGTGGGGCAGCTCGATCCTGATGGGCCTCGCGCCCACCCAGACGGGCGTCAGCTGGCAGGGACACCTGCTGGGTCTGGTCGCGGGGGTGGCGGCGGCGTTCGTGTTCCGCCGCCGGGTGGGAAGCGGAGTGGTTCAGACCTGAGGGCGGCCTTCCGGTCGATCGGGAGGCGAGCGGTGGGGATCACCAGCTTGCCGAGCGGCGAGTCGACGGTCAGATCGGGGCCGTACGGGATGGTGTCGCGGCCTCGGTCATGGTGACGGCATGGCCCTTGAGGGGGTCGAGGATCACGTAGTCGACGCTGCCTCGCGAGGCGTACCAGCGGGGCTTGACCTCGTAGTCGAAGAGGCGGCTGCCTTGGGAGACGACCTCGACGAGCCCAGGGAGCCAGGCGCTCTCGTTCTCCGGTGACTCGGTCGGGTGGCCGATCCACGTCAGCCGGCCGCCCGACCAGAACCCCGCACGAGCGGGGAGCACTTGAGCGTGAACGGATTCATGGGAATCGCCCTCGGCTCACCCCCGCTGCGGCGGGGACACGCTCCAGCAGCGTAGCGAGGCAACGCCAACGGACCCCGCGGACCGGGGTCGCCCGAGCGGGCTAAACCGTGAGCCCCCGCACCAACAGGTCGAGGAGCGCGCACACGAAGAGGCTGATGCCGATGAACCCGTTGGTCGAGAAGAACGCCCTGTTCAGGCGGGACAGATCATGTGGGCGGACGATGTTGTGCTCGTACACGAACGCCGCCGCGACGATCATCAGGCCCACCCAGAAGAAACCACCCGCGTCCGTGGCCACCGCGTACCAGACCAGGAGCCCCATCGTCAGGGCGTGGCACACCCGGGCGCCCCAGATCGCCGCTGGGATGCCGAAGCGGGCCGGGACGGACATGACGCCGACCTCGCGGTCCGTCTCGACGTCCTGGCAGGCGTAGATCAGGTCGAAGCCGCCGATCCAGATGCCGACGGCGAGGCCGAGGATGACCGCGTCCCAGGACCACTCGCCGGTGATGGCCAGCCAGCCGCCGACCGGGCCCATGGCCTGGGCGAGGCCCAGGATGGCCTGGGGGAAGTTCGTGAAGCGTTTGCCGTAGGGGTAGACCACCATCGGGATGACCGCGACGGGGGCCAGGGCCAGGCAGAGGGGGTTCAGCAACGCCGCCGAGCCCAGGAAGATCACTACCGCGACCAGCGCGCCCGCCCAGGCGTGCTTCACGGACATCGCGCCAGTCACCAGCTCACGATGCGCCGTCCGAGGGTTACGGGCATCGATCTCGCGGTCGATGATCCGGTTCACCGCCATCGCGAACGTCCGCAGACCCACCATGCAGATCGTCACCAGCAGCAGCCGCCCCCAGTGGATGTTCTTGTCCCACTGGAACATCGCGGTGAGCGCGGCGATATACGCGAAGGGCAGCGCGAAGACCGAGTGCTCGATCATCACCAGGCGCAGGAAGGCCTTCGTGCGTCCCGGCTGCGGGATCGCGGCAGATGCGGAACTCACTGAGAACCTCCGAGAATGCCCCGGCCTTCAGACCGGAGAGGAATCAGACCCCTGCGTCGCAGGGCGTGGAAAGGTGAATTGCTGTCATGGCGACTCGCCATCTGACGGGGTAGCACGGCGCTCGTCGTCCAAGCGGTACACGATCTCTGAGTTGAGGGACCGGCGGGCGGACTTGGCCTGGGCAACCAGCCAAGCGTGAAGGTCAACGGGAAGCCTGAGCGTGATACGCACTTCATCAGTCACGCTCCGCATGCTAGTGGTAGCGTGGTGTCATGACGACACCACGAGCGGTGGAAGGCGCCGGGCACGCCCGGTACGTCTACCGGCTGCGCGTTTCGTCGACCGCCCGCTCGGCGCTTCTGACCGAGTGGGACCGCTGCCGGTGGATCTGGAACGAGTGCGTCGCCCGCTCCAAGAAAGCCCACCGCGACGGGGAGAAGTGCGGCCCAGCCCGGTTGGACAAGATGCTGACCGAGGCCCGAGGCGCCGCATCGTGGTTGGCCGAGGGCAACTCGGTGCCACAGCAGCAGCTCATCCGCGACTTTGGCAAATCCCGGGCCAAGGCGCTGAAAGACATCAAGGATCGCCTGCCGCAACAACAGCGGGCCGGTATGCCGAAGCACAAGAGGAAGCGCGAGGCCGACCCCACCCTCAACCACACACGGCGCGGATTCCGCCTGAAGGACGGGCGCCTGCACCTCGCGGGCGGCATCATCCTGACCGTCGTACGGTCGCGGGACTTGCCCGCCGACCCATCGAGCGTGCGTGTATACCGGGACAGTCTCGGGCACTGGTACGCCTCGTTCGTCGTTCCCGCGGAAGTCCAACTGCTCCCTGCCACCGGCGCAGTGATTGGCGTGGACTGGGGCGTGCGCGAGACGGCGACCACGACCAGTGACGCCCACGACCTCCCGCACGCCGAGCATGGCAGGAAGGCCAAGTCGAGGCTGACCCGGTACGACCGGATGATGGCCCGCCGCAAGCCCACCAAGGGACAGTCGGCTTCGAAGGGCTATCGGGCGGCGAAGAAACTGCGGGCCAAGACGTACGAGAAGATCGCCCGCCGGCGGCAGGACGCCGCCCGTAAGTGGGCCAAACGCGTCGTGACCGACCACGACGCTATCGCTGTGGAGGACTTCCGGCCGAAGTTCCTCGCCAAGTCCACCATGGCACGCAAGGCCGCCGACGCGGCGATCGGCACTACCAAGAAGGCCCTGCTGGAGATGGGCCGTAAGCACAGGCGGGACGTCCGTCTGGTGCACCCTGCCCACACCACCATGGATTGCGCGTCGTGCGGAGCGAGAACCAAGCACGCACTTCCTCTTTCGGAACGTACCTACACCTGCACCGCGTGCGGAGCCGTATCCCCCAGGGACAAGAACTCCGCCCGTGTGATGCTCGTCCGGGCTGGTCTGAACCCGGCTGGTGTCGAGGGCATAGGACCTCCTGGAGCGCCGCTCCAGGAGGCGGCCTGAGCCAGGAATCCCCTCCCGTTCAGGGAGGGAAGCAGTCAAAGTCCGTATTCCTTCCAGCGTCGGTCGACCGTCGCCGCCGTCTCCGGGTCGGACAACACCATGTCGGGCCAGCCTCCGTCACGGGTGTAGCCCTCCTCGGGCCACTTCTTCGTCGCGTCGATCCCCGCCTTGCCGCCCCAGAACTGCTGGTAGGAGGCGTGGTCGAGATGGTCGACGGGACCCTCGACGACCGAGAGGTCGCGCGCGTAGTCCGTGTTGCCGAGCGCGCGCCACGCGACCTCGTGGAGGTCGTGGACGTCGCAGTCGGAGTCGACCACCACGATCAGCTTGGTGAGGGACATCATGTGGGCACCCCAGATCGCGTGCATCACCTTCTGGGCGTGTTTGGGGTACTTCTTGTCGATCGAGACGATCGCGCAGTTGTGGAAGCCGCCCGCCTCGGGCAGGTGGTAGTCCACGATGTCCGGGACGATGATCTTCAGCAGGGGGAGGAAGAAGCGCTCCGTCGCCTTGCCCAGCGGGCCGTCCTCCGTCGGGGGCCTGCCCACCACGATCGACTGCAGCAGCGGCCGCTTCCGCATCGTCACGCAGTCGATCTTCAGCGCCGGGAACGGCTCCTGCGGGGTGTAGAACCCCGTGTGGTCGCCGAAGGGGCCCTCGGGCAGCATCTCCCCCGGCTCCAGCCAGCCCTCGATCACGACCTCCGCCTGCGCCGGCACCTGGAGCGGCACCGTCTTGCAGTCGACCATCTCGATCCGCTTGCCCGCGAGGAAGCCGGCGAAGAGGTACTCGTCGATGTCGCCGGGGAGCGGCGCGGTGGAGGCGTACGACACGGCCGGCGGGCAGCCGAAGGCGATCGCGACCGGAAGGCGCTCGCCCCGCCTCGCCGCGACCTGGTAGTGGTTGCGGCTGTCCTTGTGGATCTGCCAGTGCATGCCGATCGTGCGCTTGTCGTGGCGCTGGAGCCGGTACAGACCGAGGTTGCGGATCCCGGACTCGGGGTCCTTGGTGTGGGTCAGGCCGAGGTTGAAGAAGGAGCCGCCGTCCTGCGGCCAGGTGAAGAGGGCGGGGAGCTGGTCGAGGTCGACGTCGTCGCCGGTGAGGACGACCTCCTGCACCGGCGCGTCCCCGGACTTCACCTTCTTCGGCGGTACATGCGTCATCGCGCCGAGCTTCCCGAAGGCCTCGCGCACCCCCACGAAGCCGTGCGGCAGCTCGGGCCGCAGCAGGCCGCCGATCTTCTCCGAGATCTCGGAGTACGACTTCAGGCCCAGCGCCTTCAGCAGCCGGCGGTCGGTCCCGAAGACGTTCATCGCGAGGGGCATCGCGGAGCCCTTCACGTTCTCGAAGAGCAGCGCCGGCCCCCCGGACTTCTGCACCCGGTCGACGATCTCCCCGACCTCCAAGTACGGATCCACCTCGGCCTTGATGCGCTTGAGGTCGCCCTCGCGCTCCAGGGCCCTGAGCAGCGAGCGAAGATCGTCGTAAGCCATGGGGTCAAGTATCCCCGAGCGGCTACCCTGGGCCTGAACCCGGGGGCCGTACCCCCGGCCCGTCGACCGTTTCGCTGGAGAGGACCCATGCTCCGGGTGCTGATGTTCCTCGTCCCACTGGCGCTGAGCGTGTACACGTTCATCGACTGCATCAGCACGAAGGAGGAGGACGTCCGCCACATGCCCAAGCCGCTGTGGGCCATCCTCGTGCTGCTGTTCCCGCTCGTCGGCTCGATCTCGTGGCTGATCGCGGGCAAGAAGCGCAGCCCGGCGGCCGAGGGCTGGTCCGGCGTGCGGGAGCGTGGCGGGCGCGGCCAGTGGGTCGCCCCCGACGACAACCCCGACTTCCTGAAGTCCCTCAACGAGGAGAAGAAGGAGCGCGGCGAGGACGGCCCCAAGGACAGCTGATGGAGCTGCGGCTGCTCGTCACCTTCGAGAAGGTCGCGACCGTCCTGAGCTTCACCCGGGCCGCGGCCGAGCTGAGTTACGCGCAGTCCAGCGTGACCAGCCAGATCCGCGCCCTGGAGGACTCCCTGGGCACCCCGCTCTTCGACCGGCTCGGCAGCCGCATCCGGCTGACGGAGGCCGGTGAGCGGCTGCTGCCGTACGCCCGGCAGATCATCGAGCTGAGCGAGGAGGCCCGCGCGGCGGTCGTCGACGCGGAGGAACCCTCGGGCACGCTCGCCGTCGGCACGATGGAGTCGCTGACCTCCTACCGGCTGCCGCCGCTCCTGGAGCTCTTCCACCACCGCCATCCGAAGGTCCGGCTCTCCCTGCGCACGACGCTGGGCGACGAGACCCGGCAGGCGCTGCGGCAGGGCACGTACGACGTGGGCTTCCTGATGGAGCCGGAGACCGAGCACGCGGGGCTGGAGAGCAGGGTGCTCGCGCCGGAGCCGCTGGTCCTGGTCGCCGCGCCCGGCCATCCCCTCGCCATGAGGACCCCCGCGCTCAAGACCGAGGACCTCACCGAGGTCCAGCTCGTCGGCACCGAACCCGGCTGCCCCTACCGCGACCTCTTCGAGTCCGAGCTCGTGCACCGCACCGGATCCCCGCCGCCTTTCATGGAGTTCGGCACGATCGAGGCGACCAAGCGGGGTGTGGCGGGCGGTCTCGGCGTCGCACTGCTGCCCCGGGTGACGGTGGGCGCGGAGCTGGCGTCCGGGGCGTTGGTCGAGCTGCCGTGGGAACCGCCGTTCCAGCTGTACACGCAGGTGGCGTGGCGGGCGGGGAAGCGCCTGCCACGCCATCTGACACTGTTCATCGAGGCTGCGGTGCGACTGGTGCGGGAGCAGACGTCGTCGTGACGACCCGGGGGTTCCGGGCCAGCGTCACCTTGAGGCTCGCCAGCACGATCAGCGGGACGCCCAGCGCCTGCACGAGGCCGATGTGGTGGCCGTACACCGCCCAGTCCATGACCATCGCGACCGCCGGGTAGACGAAGGCGAGTACGGCGATCTTCGAGACCGGCAGCTGAGCGTAGGCGGCGTACATCAGGACGTACATGACGCCCGTGTGGATGAACCCGAGCCCGACCAGCCAGCCCCAGTCCGCGCCCGTGCCGGCCATCGCGCCGAAGTCGGCGAAGGGGAGCAGCAGCGGGATGCCGACGAGGACTTGGACGAGGGCGATGAGGTGGGGGCGGACGCCGGTGATGCGCTTGGTGACCAGGGTGGACAGCCCGTAGAGGAGGGCGGCGAGCAACGCCTGTCCGACGCCGAGGAGATAGGTGCCGCCGCTGGTGAAGTCCCCTGGCGTCACGCCCGACACGAGGGTCAGACCCGCGAAGGCCAGGGCGATCCAGCCGACCTTGGCGGCCGTCAGCCGCTCACGGAAGAGCAGGGCGCCCAGCAGCACGACGTAGAACGGCTGGGTGTGGTAGACCACCGTCGCGACGGAGATCGACGTGTTCTCGTACGACTGGAAGAGGAACACCCAGTTGAAGACGATGAACACCCCTCCCAGGACGGCGAGTCCGAGGGTGCGCGGGGTGAAGCCGTGGTCGCGGAGCCAGCCGCGGGCGATGACGTAGCCGCCGAGCGCGAGGGCGCCGAACAGGACGCGGAAGAAGACGACGTTGAACGGCGAGGCGCCCGACTCGACGACGAAGACGCCGAGGGTGCCGGAGAGCACCATCGCGGTCGTCAGCTGGGCGATGCCCTTGGTCTCTGTGCCCTTGCTCTGTGAGGTCATGTCCCTGACGCTACGAGCGGGCATCCGTGCTGGTCCACGCGCCAGTGGGGCGTCCTGCCGATGCCCCCATCGGTCCCGTCGATGCGTGCAGGTTGTACGCCGGTGAGGCTCCCGAAGCGGACAGTGCGCCTCTGGGCCGCGACCGTCGGGAACCGGACACTTGGCTCGCATGACGACTGCTCCGGCCGGCTCCGCCACGGCCATCGCCCCCGCATACGGTGACAAGGTCATCGCCGTCGAGACGGCCGGCTCGGAACCGATCCCGGACTCCGAGCGCCACGGCAGCCCGCTCCAGCTGCTGTGGACGTGGGCCTCTCCGAACATCGAGTTCGCGACCGTCTACATCGGCGTGATCTCGGTCCTCTTCTTCGGCCTGAGCTTCTGGCAGGCGACCGCGGCCCTGCTCCTGGGCACGGCGCTGGGGGCGCTGACGCAGGGGATCCTGTCGTTGGACGGTCCGCGGTTCGGTGTTCCGCAGATGGCGATAGGCCGCTTCTCCTTCGGTTATCGGGGGAATCTGCTGCCGTCGGGGGTCAACGCCCTTGTCGCGGGCGTCGGTTGGTTCGCGGTGAACAGTGTGAGCGCGGCCTTCGCCCTGAACACGCTGACGGATCTGCGGCCGCTCCCCTCGCTGTTGATCGTGGTCGCGGCCGAGGTCGTGATCGGTTTCATCGGCCACAACTTCGTCCACGCCTTCGAGAAGTACGCCTTCCCGGCCCTGGCGGTGGTCTTCCTGCTGGCCGGGGTGTGGACCTTCAAGGAGGCCGACCTGGGCGGCTCCGGCGCGGGCGGCGGCATCGGCGGCTTCCTGCTGGCGTTCAGCACGGCCTGGGGTTACGCGGCGGGCTGGAACCCGGGCGCCTCGGACTACTCCCGTTATCTCCCGCGCACGGCGAACCGCTTCCGGACGGTCCTGTATCCGGCGGTCGGTCTCTTCGTGTCGATCGCGATCGTGTCGGTGATCGGCGCGGCCTCGGCGACGCTCGTCGCCCCCGAGGGCGCCACCCCCACGGCCGCCTTCACCGGCCATCTCCCGAGCTGGCTCAGCCACTTGGTGCTGCTGGCGATCATCCTGGGCGCGGTCTCCGCGAACGCCCTGAACGTCTACTCCTCGGCCATGTCGATCACCTCGCTGGGTCTGAAGCTCCCGCCGTGGCTCGGCCGCAGCGCCATCGTCGTGCTGTGCGGTCTCGCCGGCACGGCGGCGGCGTGGGCGTCGCTTTCGGACGCGGGGCACGCCTACGAGGCGTTCCTGCTGGTGATCGCGTACTGGGTGGGGCCGTGGCTCGGGGTGGTGCTGGTCGAGCGGTGGCGGCAGGCGCGGATGCCGGACGAGGTGCTGGCCGCGAGGATCACCGACCGCACCTTCGCCAACTGGCCCGGTATCGCCGCCCTGTTGACCGGCATCGTGGTGTCCGTGCCGCTCTTCTCCAACCAGGAGAAGTACGTCGGCTGGGTGCCGGAGCAGTGGCCGTCGTTCGGTGACATCACGTGCCTGGTCGGGTTCGCGGTGAGCGCGGGGCTGTACGCGGTACTGCGGCGGGCGGATCAGCCTGCGTCGGCGTGAATCTGCCCTACGTGCTCCACCTTGATGTACCGGGGGCCGAACTCCTTCTCCACGAGGGGTTCGGCCTTCTTCGGGTCGTCGACGCCCACATGCACGAACCCCCGCTCGTCGACGCCGACTTCACGCAGCTGGAAGGTGCCGTCCCAGCGGTTCATGTCCTCGCTGATCCGGTCGGCGAGGGCGTCGAGGGTCTTGCGGTCGACGTCTGCGGAGTGCAGCCGTAGCTTCACGCCCTTCTCGGCGGCGTCGCAGACGGCTGTGTCGAAGGCGCCGGAGGGGATGCGCCAGATGTCGGCGGCGTTCTTGTCCTCGTCGACACCCATGCCGGTGTAGACGGCGGAGTGCTCGCCCGCGGCCAGCTTGTCGATGCGGGCGAGGGTGCGGTCCAGCGGGGTCACCTCGGGGTCGGCGTCCGGGGGCGCCGGGCGGGTGCCGACGCACCGGTCCTCGGCGGGGGCGCTCGCCTTCCTGACCGAGGCGCTTTCCCGCGGGGCGTCCAGCAGGCCGCCGTCGGTGTGCCCGGTCTCCAGCTCGTCGATGTACAGGGCTGCCCCCACCACCACACCGGCAGTGGCGACGGCCGCCGCGATCCACCTGAGGTTCGTCATGCCACTGTGACGCCGGAGCGGGTCAAACGGTTCACAGCGGGTCAGGAAACGACATCCTCGCGCAGAACCAGCGCCAGCAGCCCCGGGAACCGGGCGTCGAACTCCTCCCGCCGCAGCCGGTTGACCCGCTTGGGCCCCTCGTCGCGCTGCTCCACGAGCCCGGCCGCGCGCAGCACCGCGAAGTGATGGCTCTTGGCCGCCTTGCCGACGGGCACGTCGAAGGTGCCGCAGCTGCGCGACCAGTCTGCGGAGGCGGCCAACTCCCGTACCAGTTGCACGCGTACGGGGTCGGCGAGCGCCGCGAGCGCGGTGAGGACGGGCACGTCGTCGGGGTGGGTGTGCTCGGGGGCGGCGCGATGACCGGTGCCGGTGCGCTGTACCACGCGGGCCTCCCTCACGGGTTGCGGAGTGTTCGATGAAAACCATACAGTCGCGAGTGTTCGCTTTTCATTGAACACCCACTGGGGCGAGGTCTGACATGCGCGCGGTAGAGATCCAGGAGTACGGCGGTCCCGAGGTCCTCAAGGCCGTCGAGGCGGAGGTCCCCGGGCCCGGCCCGGGGCAGGTGAGCATCGACGTGGCGTACGCGGGGATCAACTTCGCCGACCTCAAGGCGCGGGAGTCGGGCTACCGGGTGCCGGGGCTGCCGTTCGTCCCGGGACTGGAGGTCTCCGGGCGGGTCCGGGCGGTCGGCGAGGGCGTGAGCGACCTGACCGTCGGCCAGGAGGTGACGGCCCTGACGGCGGGCGGCGGCTACGCGGCCGTGGCCGTCGCGGACGCGGCGACCGTCTTCCCGCTCCCGGCCGGCATCGACCTGCGCACGGCCGCGACGCTCCCGACGGTCGTGCCGACGGCGTACGCGCTCATCCACGCGGTGGGCCGGCTCCAGCCCGGCGAGACGGTCCTGGTGCAGGGCGCGGCGGGCGGTATCGGCACGGTGGTGGGCCAACTGGCGAAGGCGGCCGGTGGCAGGGTGCTCGGCGTGGTGTCCAGCGCGGCGAAGGCGGCGTACGCGCGGGAGTACGGCTACGACGAGGTCTTCGTCGGCGACTTCGAGGCGCCGGTGCGGGAGGCCACCGGCGGGCGCGGGGTCGACCTCGCCCTGGACCCGGTCGGCGGCGACACCTTCCGCTCCTCCCTGGCCGCGCTCGCGGTCTACGGGCGCCTGGTCTCCTTCGGCAACGCGAGCGGGGCGGCGGCGTGGAGCGTGGGGCAGCCGGAGCTGTACCCGTCGGGTGTCTCGGTCGGCGGCTTCTCCATCCTCACCCTCGCCCAGACCGCGCCCGACGAGCTGCGGGCACTCACCGAGCGGGCCTTCGCGAAGGTCGCCGACGGGACCGTCACGCTCCCCGTCACCGCCGAGTTCGGCCTGGCCGAGGCGGCGGAGGCGCACCGGCTGATGGGGACGCGGTCGAGCACGGGCAAGCTGCTGCTGAAGGTGGACGGTCGGTAAGGCACTGCTAGTAGGGCACTTCGCCGCACCAGGTCTCCGCCCAGGCGGATGCGCCGTACTTGTTGGCCGCGCGCACGGTGACGCAGATCTGGTCGCCCGAGAACGGGCCGTTGATCGTGTAGCTGGTGTTGCCGGTGGAGTAGACGGTGTCGACGTCCTTCGCGGTGAAGTTGCTGCCCTTGTTGGTGTATTGACATCCTCCCCCTTATCAAAAGAGGGGGATTCCAGCCCAGGTGGGTTGAGGTTCACGGACGCTCGAACGGCCGATGGCCGTTGTCATCCCTCCGGCACCGGCTGTTCGCCGGGGGCGGGGAAACCCACCCTGTCCTGCCGCGACATTGGTTGCTGCGTTCTCATCGGCGTTGCAGGTGAACCCGCAGGACACGCAGACGAAGTCGGCTTGGCTCTTGCGCGACTTCTTCTCGATCCATCCGCAGGCGGAGCACCGCAGGGAGGTGAAGGGCGCGGGGACGTCCTCGACGCGGCCGGGAGCCTTGTGCCCGGTGCGCTGCCGGAGCAGGCCCCATCCCTGGGCGAGGATCGCCCGGTTGAGCCCGGCCTTCTGCGCGACCTTCTTACCGGGCTGCTCAGCCGTCCCCTTCGCGGAGGCGGTCATGTTCTTGATGTTCAGCTTCTCGAAGCGCACGAGATCGCAGGTACGGGCGAGCATCGTTGAGATCTTCTCGCACCAGTCCTTGCGCCGAGCGGCTTCGCGAGCCTTGAGCTTGGCGACCTTGGCATACTCGGCCGTCTTGCGTTCGCTGCCCTTGGGGGCGCGGGCGGCACGTCGCTGATGCTTGCGGATCTGTGCGCGTTCTTTAGTCGTGAGCTGCGGGCAGTTCAGTTTCCGGCCGTCGGACAGGGCCGCGGTGATCTTCACGCCCCGGTCGATGCCGATGACCTCGCCCACGTCGGGCGCCTCGATCGACTCGGGGATGATGGCGAAGGCGATGTGCCACTGGCCGTGGCGGAAAGTGACGCGGAACGTCTTCGCGGTCGGCAGTTCGGCACGGGTAAGGCGGAAGCGTACCCAGCCGCAGCCAGGCACCTTCACCTGAGCCCACCGGCGATTGAGCTTCTGTACCACCACCGACCGGCCCATCACCTGCTTGCCCTTGGCGTTCACCTTCGGGGAGCCGTCCGGCTCGAACTCCGGCACGCGGTCGGTGCCGATGACCCGAAAACCCTCGTGCTTGAACTTCCTGCGCCAGGTCGGCTCGCCGAAGCCGGACGCGAACTTGGCGTTCTTGGCCTTGGCGAAGTCCTTCAGCGCCTGCTGCTGCACATCCGCGTTCCCGGCCCCGAGCCATTCGTTGTCCCGCCGGGCTTCGGTGAGCTGGCGACACTGCCCCGCGAAACCGGGCGCGGACCTGCGGCCCGGTTGCCAGTGTGCGTGCTGCTCGACCGCCAGGTTCCACACGTACCGAGCGTGCGCGCAATGTTCGAGCATGACACTCGCCTGCCCGCTCGTCGGGTACATACGGAGCCTCGCCATGGGTTCACTATGGGTCTATAATGGGTGCATGGTCAACTTCAATCTTCGACTCCCCGACGACTTGCACGAAGCCATCAAGGCTGCGGCCGAGCGTGAAGGGCGCTCTCGGCACGGACAGATTCTGTGGTACTTGCGACGTGCGGTTGAAAATGGTGAACGCCGTTCCGCCCAAGAGGCGTAACGGCTGCCCTACCGCGCTTCGCGGGGGTCCGCATTCACGCCCGACCCGAAGGCCGAGGCCCCCGCAAGGAAACAAGGCGAGTGTCGCCCGGCGACGACTGTCCGGCATCGATGGCGGAAGGGCGACTGTGTCTGCGAACGGGCGACCCTGACCGCCGGAGAGTGACGGGCGCCACTCATCATGGGGGTTTGCATGACCATGCGTTCCGATGCATAATCTTCCTATGTCCAAGGTCCTCACCTCCCTGCCCGCCGGCGAGCGCGTCGGCATCGCCTTCTCGGGCGGCCTCGACACCTCCGTCGCGGTCGCGTGGATGCGTGACAAGGGCGCCGTCCCGTGCACCTACACCGCCGACATCGGCCAGTACGACGAGCCCGACATCGCCTCGGTGCCCGGCCGCGCCCAGACCTACGGCGCCGAGATCGCGCGCCTGGTCGACTGCCGCGCCGCGCTGGTCGAGGAGGGCCTGGCCGCACTCACCTGCGGCGCGTTCCACATCCGCTCCGGCGGTCGGGCGTACTTCAACACCACCCCCCTCGGCCGTGCCGTCACCGGCACGCTGCTGGTCCGGGCGATGCTCGAGGACGACGTCCAGATCTGGGGCGACGGCTCGACGTACAAGGGCAACGACATCGAGCGGTTCTACCGCTACGGTCTGCTCGCCAACCCGCACCTGCGGATCTACAAGCCCTGGCTGGACGCGGCGTTCGTGACCGAGCTCGGCGGCCGCAAGGAGATGTCCGAGTGGCTGGTCGCCCACCAGCTGCCGTACCGGGACTCCACGGAGAAGGCGTACTCCACCGACGCCAACATCTGGGGCGCCACCCACGAGGCCAAGACCCTGGAGCACCTGGACACCGGCCTCGAGACCGTCGAGCCGATCATGGGCGTCAAGTTCTGGGACCCCTCGGTCGAGATCGCCACCGAGGACGTGACGATCGGCTTCGAGCAGGGCCGCCCGGTCACGATCAACGGCAAGGAGTTCGCCTCCGCCGTGGACCTGGTCCTGGAGGCCAACGCCATCGGCGGCCGCCACGGCCTGGGCATGTCCGACCAGATCGAGAACCGGATCATCGAGGCCAAGAGCCGCGGCATCTACGAGGCGCCGGGTATGGCCCTTCTGCACGCCGCGTACGAGCGCCTCGTCAACGCGATCCACAACGAGGACACCCTCGCCCAGTACCACAACGAGGGCCGTCGCCTCGGCCGGCTCATGTACGAGGGCCGCTGGCTGGACCCGCAGGCGCTGATGATCCGCGAGTCGCTCCAGCGCTGGGTCGGCGCGGCGGTCACGGGCGAGGTCACCCTGCGCCTGCGCCGGGGCGAGGACTACTCGATCCTCGACACCACGGGCCCGGCGTTCAGCTACCACCCCGACAAGCTCTCCATGGAGCGCACCGAGGACTCGGCCTTCGGCCCCGTCGACCGCATCGGCCAGCTGACCATGCGCAACCTCGACATCGCCGACTCCCGCGCCAAGCTGGAGCAGTACGCGGTCCTCGGCCTCATCGGCACCGGCAGCCCCACCATCGGCGCCTCCCAGGCGGCGGCGACGGGCCTCATCGGCACCATGCCGGAACTCTCGGAAGGCGGCGCCGAGGTCATCGCCTCGCGCGGCGAGGTCTCCGAGGAGGACGCGCTGCTGGACAGGGCGGCGATGGAGCTGGGCACGGACTGACCAAGGCAACAAACGTAGGGAAAAGGCCGGTCGGAACATCCGACCGGCCTTTCTTGTTTCCGCCGGGTCCTGCAGCGCCCCGTTAGGGGCGCGGGGCTGTGTTGGATTTGCGGCTGCCGCCGCGCGGGCGCGACAAGCCACGACGGCGCAGCAGTCAGCCAACCACCGATGACGGCAGACGCTCAGCGCAATCGCGACGACGACAAGATCGACAACAGATGCGCCGGCACCATCACCCACGTGATGACAGCCAACGCACCCAGCACCCACCGAGTCGGCTCGATACCGCCGGTGACCTCATCCGCGACCGCGGCAACCAGCAGAACCAGCGACGCCTCGATTCCATTCGTCACCCGGTGAATCTTGAACGCGGCGGCAAGTCGCCGTACCGTCGCCACCCCCTCCGACCGCGGCCGTGTCGCCTCATCGTCCACGACACCCAGCCCCCGCCGCGCCCGGGCCACATCGACCAGATCGGTGGACGCCTTCAGCAGTACGACCCCCAACGCGGTGGCGACACCGACGGACAGCCACCCCCCGACCCCGGACTCGGCAGCCCGATACCCCGCTCCCGCCATCAGCGCCGCGTCGGCCAAGTAGGCACCCAGCCGGTCGACGTAGATCCCGCCCGCACTGTTCTGCCCCTTCCAGCGCGCGACTTCCCCGTCCACGCAGTCGAAGAGCAGGAACAACTGCATGCACACCACCGCCAGTACGGCACCGGTGAGCCCCGGAATCATCAGCGCGGCCCCCGAGGCGACCCCGAACACGACCATGGTCCAGGTCAGTTGGTCCGGCGTGACCCGCGTCCGCACCAGCTGCCGGGTGAACCGCAGCGACACGCGCCGCATGTACAGCCGCCCCGCCCAGTGCTCACCGTTGCGGCTGGCCAGCTTGGCCTGCGGCTGGACCACCTCCCGCAGCTCCTCCAGAACCGGGGCAGCGACCATGACCGTTCTTCCTTCTCCAGGGGCCCAACTGCCGCTGGAGCGGCGGTGGTCGGCACAGGCTACTTGACCTGTTGCGGAAGTTTCCCGACGGGGCCTCTGGACATTTTGTGCCGAATTTTGACACCGTCGAGCCATGCCCGAGACCAAGGAAGCCCTCGCCTTCTACGCCGCCCAGAGCACGTACTCCGACCCGGGCGCACTCGCCGGCGTCTACACCGATCTGCCGCACGACCCGGCCGAACTCGCCCGCATCTCCCGGGACTTGCTCATCCACCGCGTCGAGGGCGACCTCTTCGGCCACACCCACCCGACCGACCGCCTCCACAACGACGCCGAGTCCCGGTACATCGACGACACCCTGAACATCCTCGTCGAGCGCAACGCTGCCCCACTGTCCGTGCGACGCGAGCTCGGCGACCGTTTCGTCGGCATCTGCCGGGACTTCACGCTGCTGCACTGCTCGTTCCTGCGCCACGCGGGCATCCCGGCCCGGGTCCGGATCGGCTTCGCCGACTACTGGGGGTCGAGCTTCCACGGCGACCACGTCGTCACCGAGTACTGGGACGACGAACGCGGCTGGCTGCTCGCCGACGCCCAGCTCGCCGACCCCTTCGTCAGCGACCACTGGAAGGTGAACTTCGACCCGATGGACGTCCCCCGCGACCGCTTCCTCGTCGCGGGCGAGGCTTGGCGGGCGATCCGCGAGAAGGGTGCCGACGAGAGGACGTTCGGCCTCCATGGCCCGCAGGAGGGACCGTTCTGGGGCGAGCGGTACGTGGCCGGCAGCATCCGCCTGGACCTCGCCGCCCTCAACAAGGTCGAGACCCTGCTGTGGGACGTCTGGGGAGAGGACGAGGGCGAACCGGGAACACCACTGCCGGAGCCGGCGCGGAAGTTCTACGACGGGGTGGCCCCGGTCGTCTCCGGCGAGATCTCCTTCGAAGCGGCGCGAAAGCTGTTCACCGAGGACGACGTTCTACGCACCCCACAAACGGTGACCTCCTACGCCCCCTTCAACGGCCCGAGCGAAGTAGTCCTGCGCTAGGCCAACCCACGCAGGGGCGCGGGGAACTGCGCGACCAGCCACGACGGCACAGCAGCCAACCGACTACCTCCCACCTCGCCCGCCCCACCGGAACGCCCCCGAACAACCCGATACGCACAAGCCGCCGCCAACAGCTCCCCCAACAGATCCGGATCCCCGATCTCCAGCCCCAACAGAGACTCGATCCGCTCCAACCGCTGGTAAAGGGACTGCCGCCCGATATGCAGAAGGGCAGCCGTCCGGGTGGGCGAGCACCCGTTCCGCAGATGAACCTCCAACGTCCGCACCAGATCACTCGCATGCGCCGCCTCCCACTCCAGCAACGGCCCCAACGCATGCTGCACCAACCGCGCAAGCCGATCACGGTTCGCGTCGACGCCGCCCCGGGTCAGCTCCCGCTCCAGCGCGAGGGCCCGGGACGACGTCACCAGCGGCCCCTCGGGCGCCCCCGGCTCGGCGGCCGGGACGGTCAGGGCCAGCTCCAAGGTCGTACGGGCCGCCCGCAACGTGTCGCTCCACCGCAGCCAGCCGCTCCCGACGGCGACGGCATGCCCGACGGCCACGGTCAGGCCGGGTTCCGCGGCGGAGCGGAACGCGTCCTGGACCCCTCGTACGGGGTCACCGGACCGGGTCCCGGGCAACGCCAGCAGCGCCAGCACATCCCCCGGAAACGCCGCCCGCAGGACACTCGCCCCGCCCAGCACCCGTACCGCCCGGTCCACCACCCCCGTCTCCCGGGTCCCGTGCACGGACACCCCGATCAGTCGCGCCCCCGGCCCCGGATGGAACCCCGCGAGCGCCGCCCGCGCCTCCACCTCGGGCTGGTTCAGTGCCGCCCGGTCGGCGAGGTCGGCCAGCAGGGCCGCCGTGTGGTCGTCGCCCCAGGGCCGTACGACCGACCGACCG
Source organism: Streptomyces sp. NBC_00019 (assembly GCF_045041015.1). Classification (NCBI taxonomy): domain Bacteria; kingdom Bacillati; phylum Actinomycetota; class Actinomycetes; order Kitasatosporales; family Streptomycetaceae; genus Streptomyces; species Streptomyces sp. NBC_00019. The sequence continues at coordinate 6,045,918 of NZ_CP108302.1, read as the reverse complement.
GACAGCCCTCGTGCCACGATCGCCCGATTGGCGGCCTCCGTGATCCGTACGAAGGGCACGACGCGGTGCATGGCCAGCAGCGGCAGCTCCAGGCGGCGGGCCTCGTCGACCACCTCGGCCGGCATGGCGGGCAGGGACCGGCCGACCTCCACCGCGAGCCCGGCCGCACCGCGCGCGGCCAGCTCCCGGACGTACCGGCGGCGGACCTCCTCGTCGGGGTCGGTGAGCCCGAAACCGTTGGTCAGCAGCAGTTCGCCGCCGTCGAGGAAGTTGGCGCCCTCGTAGACCTCGCTGGAGTGCACCCAGCGGACAGGGCGGTCCAGGGCGCCCTCCCCGGCCAGTAGCTCGGGCTCGGTGGCGCGGACGGGGTCGAGGGTGAGGACTTCGCGGAGGGTGAGGGCGGGCACGGGGTACCTCCAGGGCGCTGACAGTCCCGCTGACAGAACGTCCGGCTGTGGGATGCGGGGAGAGTACTTTCCGCACGTTGCCCTCGTGTTTCGGCCACAGGAGAGTGAAGGCATGGACCCCACGGACCCGCACACCCAGCTCGCCACCGCCGTCGCGGAGGCCCGCGCCGGTCTCGCCGAGGGCGGCATCCCGATCGGCGCCGCGCTCTACGGAGCCGACGGCGCCCTGCTGGGCCGCGGCCACAACCGGCGCGTCCAGGACGACGACCCCTCCATGCACGCGGAGACGGCGGCGTTCCGGGCGGCGGGGCGGCAGCGGTCGTACCGCGGTACGACGATGGTGACGACCCTCTCGCCCTGCTGGTACTGCTCCGGCCTGGTCCGGCAGTTCGGCATCTCCCGGGTGGTGATCGGCGAGGCGACCACCTTCCACGGCGGCCACGACTGGCTCGCCGAACACGGCGTGGAGATCGTCCTCCTGGACGACCCGGAGTGCGTCGAGCTGATGCGCGACTTCATCAAGAACAACCCGGCACTGTGGAATGAGGACATCGGTGACTGAGCAGCCGCGCATCCCCACGATCGACCTGAGGCCCTGGGTGGACGGTGACACGGACACCCGGGCCGCCATCGCCCGTACCGTCGACGAGGCCCTCCAGACCGCCGGGTTCCTGCTGGTCACCGGCCACGGTGTGGATCCGGAGCTGCGCGCCGCCATCCGGGAGGCCGCGCGGAACTTCTTCCGGATGGCCGTCGACGTCAAGGAGCCCTACACCGCGAAGGTCGGCGGGCGTGGGTGGCTCGGTCCGGGTGCGGAGGCCAACGGCTACTCGGAGGGGACGGAGACCCCGCCGGACCTGAAGGAGTCGCTGACCTTCGCGACGCACGAGCCCTTCGAGGATCCCGAGATCAACGCGGAGTGGTACGCGCCCAACGTCTGGCCGGCGGAGGTGCCGGAACTCCGGACCCTGTGCGCGGAGTACCTGGCACGGATGGGTGAGCTGGAGAACCGGCTCCTCGACCTGCTCGGTGTGGCCCTCGGGCTCGAACACGACTTCTTCTCCCGGCACATGGACCACCCCACGTACGGCTTCAACATCAACTGGTACCCCGGGACCGAGGTCATCGGCGAACCCCAGCCCGGTCAGTTCCGCATCGGCCCGCACACCGACTTCGGCACGGTGACGATCCTCGACCGGCAGGCGGGGAAGGGCGGGCTCCAGGTCTGGACGGACGAGGGCGGCTGGGAGGATGCACCCTTCGACCCGGACGCCTTCACCATCAACATCGGTGACCTGATGGCCCGTTGGACCGGCGACCGCTGGCGCTCGGGACGCCACCGGGTACTGCCCCCGCCGGCGGACGCGCCCGCCGAGGAGCTCATGTCCCTCGTCTACTTCGGTGAGTGCACACCCGGGACGCTGGTGGAGTCGGTGCCGGCGCCGGTGGGACGGGTGGCGTACGAGGCCGTGGACTCCCACGTGTACCTGCGGGAGAAGCTGGACTCGATCACGGTCGACTAAGGCTCGACCTGTTCGACCTGCTCAATCAGCTTCTCGAAGCGGGTCCGCCAGCGCGGCTCGGACTCCCCCTCACCCTGGAACTCGTGGGTGAGGCGGAGGACCGAGCCGTCGTCACCGTCGCGCTCCAGGTGGAACCTGATCCGGCCACCGCCCTCCACCGTGTACTCGGCGACCCGCTCCACGTCCCAGGCGGTGACCTGCCCGGCCCCCAGCCCGCGCAGCGCGACGGCGCCGCCGAGCCGGGGTTCGAGCACCTCGGCTTCCGTAAACCAGCCCGCGAGCCCGCCCGCCGTGGCCAGCGCCGGCCAGACCGCCTCCATGGGCCTCGGGAGTCGCACGAGGAAGTGCAGAATGTGCGTGTTCCCGTGGGTCTGGCTGGTGCCCTGCTCGATGGAACCGCTCATGACACCAGCCTGGCCCGTGGGGCGAGGTTCCGCACATGGTCAGGGGCGCTGGTCCTTCTTGTCGACGATGGCGCGCTCCAGGACCGCGGTGATGGCCACGACCGATCCGGCCTTGATCACGCCGTTGCAGCCCACGTCGAGCTTGCTCTTGACGTCCTTGAGCTGCACGAGCCGGGTGCCGATGGGAAGCCAGGTCTTGCTGTCGAAGATCAGCTCCTGTCGGTAGGTCCCTTTCCCGTGGACGAACCCGACGGCGGTGCCGTGCCGCCCGGCGGCGTCCACGGAGTCCTTCACCAGGACGACCCCGGGGATCTTGGCAACCGCCCGGTAGAGCGCGGCGCCGACCTTGGGGGGCAGGATGCTCTCCAGGGCCAGCCCGGTCGCTGTTTTGAAGGCGTAGTACGCCGGGCTGTATCCCTTGCTGGTGTTCTGCTCGTACAGCCACGCGAACATCTTGTCGGGGTCGGTGGGCAGATCCTCCCAACCGCGGTAGAAATCCTCGGAGTCCCGGGCGGGGTGGACCGGCAGGGTGCCGACCCCGGGGCTCCGCAGCAGCCCGTCACGCCGGCCGTCGACGGACGTCCAGATCTCCCTGCTCTGCAGCGGCCCAGCCGTCGCGACCTTGCAGGTGCGCTCGGAGATCCCCCACGCCTCCTTGGACTTGATGTAGGTGAACTGGTCGTCGCGCACCTTGGGCACGTCCTGGTGCTCGGCGACGAGGGCCGCGTCCTCCAGAAGCTGAGTGACACCCGGGGAGCCCTTCGCGGCGGGTGGGACGGAGGAGTCTCCGTCGGACGACGGTACGGCGAGCGTGAGGGTCACGGCGCTGACCGCCGCGACGGCTCCCGCGACCAGGGCGGGGCGCAGCCAGGGTCGGCGTACCCGTGTCTCGTTGTCCTGCTGTGTCTCCTGCCGGATCTCGGTCATCAGATGCTCCTTGAGCAGTCGGTGACGGCCCGGCGGAAGGTCCTTCTCGGGAAGCTGGTTCATCGGTTTCCCTCCCTCAGGGGCCTGACCGCGGTGGTGCGGTCATCTCTCATCTGTCCGACCGTTTGGGAGAGTTCCATGTGTTTCGCGAGTTTTGTTCTCGCGCGCGAGAGCCGGGACCGTACGGTCCCCACCGGCACCCCGAGCGCCTCGGCGGCGGCCGCGTAGTCGAGGCCCGCCCACACGCACAGCGCCAGCACCTCCCGCTCGGCCCGCCGCAGCCGCGCCAACGCGGTCCGGACGACGGCCAGTTGCGCGGTGTCGTCAAGGCGCCCCGCGACCTCGTCGGCGAAGTCCCGGACCGCCTCGTCACGCGGCACCCGGGCGACGGCGGCGGCATGACGACGGGCCGAGCGGCGGGTGTTGCGCGTGACGTTGGTGGCGATGCCCAGCAGCCAGGGCCGCAGCGAGCCGCCCTCCTCGTCGATCTTCGCCCGCAGCCGCCACGCGTCGAGGAAGGTCAGCGAGACGACGTCCTCGGCCGTCGTCCACTCCCCGGTGAGCCGGTAGGCGTGGTTGTAGACGGAGCGTGCGTACGCGTCGAAGAGGTCGCCGAAGGCGTCGTGGTCCCCCGCGCGAATCCGTTTCCGCAGATTCGTATCCACGCCCCTCTGCCTGTCCGCACGACGAAGACCGGTTCCCGTGACCGAGGTATGACTCAGGTCACAGGGAACCGGCCTTCACCGTAAGGCGGTTACGCCCTCCGCCTACACACCCGCGTAGGAGTGCTTGCCGGAGACGAAGATGTTGACGCCGTAGTAGTTGAACAGCCAGCAGCCGAACGCCAGGAGAGCGAGATACGCGGCCTTGCGGCCCTTCCAGCCGGCCGTGGCGCGGGCGTGCAGGTAGCAGGCGTAGGCGACCCAGGTGATGAACGCCCAGGTCTCCTTGGGGTCCCACCCCCAGTAGCGGCCCCACGCGTCGCCCGCCCAGATCGCGCCCGCGATGATCGTGAACGTCCACAGCGGGAAGACGGCCGCGTTCACGCGGTAGGAGAACTTGTCGAGGGACGACGAGGCGGGCAGCCGCTCCAGGAAGGAGGTGGCGAAGCTGCCGGGCTCGCCGCCGTTCGCCAGCTTGTTCTCGTACGAGTCCTTGAACAGGTAGAGGATCGTGCTGACCGCGCCCACGTAGAAGACCGCGCCGCACAGGATCGCCGTGGAGACGTGGATGTACAGCCAGTACGAGTGGAGGGCGGGAACCAACTGGTCGCTGGCGGTGTACAAGACAGTGACGGCGATGCCGAGATCGAGGAGGACCGACGTGATCAGGAACAGCCCGAGCCAGCGCACGTTCTTCCTCAGCGCGAGCAGCGTGAGGTACACACCGACGGCCACCGTGGAGAAGGTGATGTTGAACTCGTACATGTTGCCCCACGGCGCCCGCTCCACCGAGGCCGCGCGGGCGATGACCCCGGCGAGCTCGATGAGAAAGGCGAGCACGGTGAGGGACACGGCGATACGCCCGTAGAGGTCCCCCTGCTCGTCCCCACCGTGCGCCCCGGGACCGTCCGGCACATCCCGCTGACCGGCCGCGGCCCGCACCACGACCTTCGGCCGTTCCAGTACGGCGGTGGAGCCGCCCTTCTTCACCGTCACGGCTGGCGCCTTCGCCTTGCCGGCCGTCCCCTCGGTGAGCGCGGCGGCGGTACGACCGATCTTGCTGCGGCTACCGAAGATCCATTCGGTGATGTAGGCGAAGAAGGCCAGGGTGTAGACGGCCATCGCGGAGTAGATCAGCGTGTTGCTGAGATTCGCGAGGTTTTCGTTGGTGGCGGCGGCCAACTCGGTTGTGGCGGCGAGAGTCACTTCTCGGCCCCTTCGGCAGGTACGACTTGGGGGTTGGGGGTGGTGGTTTTCTCGGTGCTCGGCTCCGCGACGGGGTCGGCGACCGGGGACTTGGCGGCGCTCTCGGGATCGGCGGCCTTCGGCGCGCTCCGCGTCCCGTCGGCACCCGTGTCGTCCTCGCTGTCGGGTGCGCCCGGCGCCTGGTCGTAAAGAATCCCCGCGAGGTCGCCCAGTTCCTCCGGCACCTTCGCGGACTCGCTGCGGCCCAGGCCGGCCATCTCGACGACCGTCACACCGTCGGCGCCCCTGACCGCCCGCACCCACACCCGGCGGCGGGAGATGAACAGGGAGCCGGCGAGGCCGAAGATCGCGACGATCGAGCCGGTCAGGGCCCAGTCGCTGGCGGGCTGGCGGGTGACCTGGAAGTTGGCCCACTCCGCCGTGGAGTCGTAGGTGATCGAACCGGCGCCGTTCGGGAGCTTCATGGTCTCGCCCGGCTTGAGGTTCTCCCGCTGCTGCTTGCCCTTGGAGTCCTTGAACTCCTTCAGATGGGACTTGTCGAGCTGGTAGACGCTCTGCGGGATGCCCGCGTCGACCCCGAGGTCGCCGTAGTAGCCCGCGAGGTTCAGCACCGGGTTGTTGAGCGCCGGGAAGGTGGAGGCCGTCTCGCTGCCGGCCGTGTACGTCGGCAGGAAGAAGGCCTCGAAGCCGAGCTGCTCCCGCACACCCTTGGCGTTGCGGTAGCCGTCCATGACCTTGACGACACCCGAGGAGGTGATGTTGTTGTCGAGCGGCAGCAGCGGTACGGCGTCGCGGTAGACGACATTGCCCTTGCCGTCGCGGACCGTGATCACGGGGGCGTAGCCGTGGGCGGTGAGGTAGACCTTGGAGTCGCCGATCTCCAGGGGCTTGTTGACCTTGACGACCGTCCGCTTGCCCTTGCCGTAGGCGCCCACGCTGTAGGTGAGGTCGGCCTGGAAAGTGCGCGCGGTGCCCCGGTTGGGGCCGGCCTTCTCGTAGCTGCCCTGGAAGTCGTTGAGGGTGAAGCTGAACGGGTCCAGCTCGTCCTGGTCGAAGAGGGTGCCGGACTTGAAGTCGTCGTACTGAAGGAGGGTGTTGGAGAACCCGTCGCCCTCGACGACCAGCTTGTTGCCCTCCATCTTGAACAGCTGGCCCCAGGCGAAGGCGATCAGCATCACGATGAGCGCGATGTGGAAGGCGAGGTTGCCGACCTCGCGCAGATAGCCCTTCTCGGCGGCGACGTTGTCACCGGCGAGGTGGGCGCGGAAGCGGCGCTTCCTCAGCAGGGCGAGCGCGGCCTCGCGGACCTGCTCGGGCCCGGCCTCGGTGCGCCAGGTGGTGTAGGCGGGCAGCCGGGTCAGCCGCTTCGGGGCGCCCGGCGGGCGGCCGCGCAGCTGGCCCACGAACTGCCAGGTGCGGGGCACGATGCAGCCGATGAGGGAGACGAACAGCAGGATGTAGATCGAGGAGAACCACACCGAGCTGTAGACGTGGAAGAGACCGAGCTTGTCGTAGACGTCCCCGAGGGTGGGGTTGGCGTTACGGAAGTCGGCGACCTTCGTCTCGTCGGTGCCGGTCTGCGGGATCAGCGAGCCGGGGATCGCGCCCAGCGACAGCAGCAGGAGCAGCAGCAGCGCGACGCGCATGGAGGTCAGCTGCCGCCAGAACCAGCGGAGCCAGCCGATGACGCCCAGCGAGGGCAGGTTGGGGGCGTCCTCCACGGGGGCGGTGGAGAGCTGGGAGCCAGCCGCGCTCAGGTCCTCGTCGCCGGTGGCCGGGGTGGAGTCGGTGGGCGCGTTGGTTGTCGTCTTGCTCATCGATCAGATCCCCACAGTGAAGCCGTTGGACCAGACTTGCATCTCCTGCACGATGCGGTCCCACGCGCCCGACAGCAGCAGCACACCGGTCAGGATCATCATCGTGCCGCCGATGCGCATCACCCAGACGTAGTGGCGCTTGACCCAGGCGAAGGCGCCGAGTGCCTTGCGGAAGGCTACGGCAGCCAGCACAAAGGGGAGACCGAGGCCGAGGCAGTAGGCGACGGTGAGTATGGCGCCGCGGCCCGCGCTGCCCTCGTTGGCCGCGAGGATCGTCACCGAGGAGAGCGTGGGGCCGAGACAAGGTGTCCAGCCGATGCCGAACAGCGCGCCCAGCAGGGGGGCGCCGGCGAGCCCGGTGGCGGGCTTGGTGTGGAAGCGGAACTCGCGCTGGGTGAGCCAGGGCATCAGGCCCATGTAGAAGACGCCCATGAGGACCATCAGGACGCCGAGGATCTTCGTCAGAACGTCCTTGTTCTCCTGGAGCGTCTCGCCCCAGTAGCCGAACAGCGCCCCGCCGGAGACGAACACCACGCTGAAGCCGAGCACGAAGAGGGAGGCACCGGCGACCATCCGCCCGCGTCGGGCGTCCGCCAGATCGGTGCCGCTGACCCCGGTCACGTACGAGAGATAGCCGGGCACGAGTGGCAGAACGCACGGGGAGAAGAAGGAGACGAGGCCGCCGAGCACGGCGATGGGCAGCGCCAGCAGCAGGGCACCGTGCAGCACCGTGCCGTTGGTCGTGGCCTCGGCGAGCGTGAACGTCGCGCTCACGTCACTTCTCCGCGAGGACGGGCTTGATCATCCCGGTCAGCGTTTCCTCGCTGAGCGCCATCAGCGCCCGCGCCGCGATCTTGCCGCTCCGGTCGATGACGAGCGTGGAGGGGATCAGCTGCGGGTTGAGCGTGCCCTTCTTGAACCGGAGCATCTGCTTGCCCGTCGGGTCGTACAGGCTCGGGAAGGTGACCCCGAACTCCTTCTCGAAGTTGATCGCCGAGGTGGTGTTGGTGTCCCGGGTGTTGATGCCGACGAACTGGACGCCCTGGCCCTTGAGCTTCTCGGACACGGCCTGGAGGTTCTTCGCCTCCGCCCGGCAGGGGGTGCACCAGGAGCCCCACACATTGACGACGAGGACCTTGCCCTTGTAGTCGGCGGTGGAGAGCTGCTCGCCGTCGATGGTCTTGCCGGACAGCACCGGGGCGGCGTCCCGCTTGCCCTGGGAGGCCGTGTCGACACCGTCGTTTCCGGTGATGAAGTTGGTGTCACCGCTGCCGCCCACCTTGCCGCCGGAACTGCACGCGGTGAGGGTCAGCGCGGCTGCGGCGGCCGTGGCGGTGAACAGGACGGCTCGACGGTTGGTGCGGGTCAGGGCACTCATGTGAAAAGTTTCGCATGCCCGTTCTGGGGATCTTGCGCACCCCCCTTGCGGGCGGAAATCCGCATTTCAGGCGGCGTTCGCGGAGCTCCCCGCGGTGCTCTGCGAGCTGTCCTTCATGAACGCGTTCCAGCCACCGGCTGGTTCCTGACCGACGTCCAGCGTCCGCAGCTGGGCCAGCACCTCCGGCTTCTGTACGTCCATCCAGTCGACGAACTGCCGGAAGGAGACCAGCCGTACGTCCTCGCCCTTCTCCTTCTCCGCCGCGATGTGCTTCAGGGCTTCCTCGACGGCGTCCATGTAGATGCCGCCGTTCCACTGCTCGAAGTGGTTGCCGACGAAGAACGGGGCGCGGTTGGTCTCGTAGGCACGCTGGAAGCCGGCTATGTAGGCCCCGGCGGACTGCTCTCGCCAGGCCGGGTAGTTGTGGGCGGGCGCGTTGGTGGAGTTGATCGACTGGTTGGCGAGCATGTTGTAGTCCATCGAGAGGACCTCGAAGCTGTGCCCGGGGAACGGGATCGCCTGGAGCGGCAGGTCCCACAGCCCGTCCTTCTTCTCCGGCCAGACCTGGCGGCCGCCGGGCGAGGAGGCGTCGTAGCGCCAGCCGAGCTCCTTGGCGGTGGGCAGCAGGTTGTCCTGGCCGAGGAGGCAGGGCGTACGACCGCCGACGAGCTCCTTGTCGTAGTCGAACGGCAGGGCGGGCAGATCGGTCCACCCCGTGTTGGTCCGCCACTCCTTCACGAAGGCCTTGGCCTGGTCGATCTCGCTGCGCCACTGCTGGGGCGTCCAGTTGCCGACGGTGCCGGAGCCGGCGCAGAAGTGGCCGTTGAAGTGGGTGCCTATCTCGTGCCCTTCGAGCCAGGCGCGCCGGACGTTGGTCAGGGTGGCCTTGACGTGGTCGTCGGTGAGATAGCCGATGTCGGAGGCGCCGACCGGGTTGTTGGGCGGGTCGTAGAGCCGCTTCTTCGACTCGGGCAGCAGATAGAGCCCGGAGAGGAAGAAGGTCATGTGGACGCCGTGCTCCTTGGCGAGGTCCAGGAAGCGCGGGAAGAGTCCGTTGCCGACCTCGCCGGCGCCGTCCCAGGAGAAGACGACGAACTGCGGCGGCTTCTGGCCCGGCTCCAGCGGTTCCGGCTTGGCCGGCTGGTGGGGCTGCTTGCCCGTGTACGACGTGGAGCCGTCACCGAGGGGGCGGGCGCGGTGCGCCTGGGCACTGGGCTTGCTGCCGGTGGAACCTCCGGCATGGCTCGGCCCCTCTGACGAGGTGAGGGTGCCGCAGCCCGCGAGCCCGAGGGCGGCCGCACCACCCACACCGAGTCCGAGTGCTCCCCTACGGGTGAGAGTGCGCATTGCATCCCCGTTCGTCACGTCCTGCGAAGTGGTCACCCATTCAGAGGACGCGACGAACGAGAAGGTTCCCCTCGATCACAGCGATTCAGCAACAAATGTCACGAACACGTCTTGAGCATCACGCCTTTCGGCTATGCACCGAAGGCTTTGTCCTTGCCCTTCACCGGCTTGGCACCGGCACGCAGATGCGCGGGCACCAGATCGATCGCGGGCTCGCTGTACCCCACGGACACGATCTTGTCGCCCTGATACGTGAACGTCGTCAGCGAAGCGAGCGTGCACTGCCGCCGCCTCGGGTCGTGCCACAACCGCCGCTTCTCGACGTACGACCGCACGATCCAGATCGGCAGCTGATGACTGACCAGCACCGCCTCATGCCCGCGCGCGGCATCCTTCGCGGCGTCCAGCGCCCCCATCATGCGGACGACCTGGTCGACGTAGGCCTCACCCCACGACGGCTTGAACGGGTTGACGAGGTGCTTCCAGTTCTCGGGCCGCTTCAGGGCCCCGTCGCCGACGCCGAAGGTCTTGCCCTGGAAGACGTTGTCGGCCTCGATGAGCCGCCCGTCGGTCGCGAGGTCGAGGCCGTGCGCCTTGGCGATCGGCGTGGCCGTCTCCTGCGCGCGCTCCAGCGGGGAGGAGCAGACGTACGTGACGTCCCGCGGGGCCAGGTGCTCGGCGACCCGGTCGGCCATCTGCCGCCCCAGCTCGGACAGGTGATAGCCGGCGAGACGGCCGTAGAGGACCCCGTCGGGGTTGGCCACCTCACCGTGCCGCATGAGGTGTACGACGGTGATGTCGGGGTTGGTCGAGGTGCTCACGCGGTCGCCTCCGCTGCCGCTCGGGCCGCCGCCGGGAGGGCGTCGGCGATGCGCTGGACCGCCTGGTCGTCGTGGGCCGTGGAGACGAACCAGGACTCGAAGGAGGACGGCGGCAGATAGACGCCGTCGGCCAGCAGCGAGTGGAAGAAGGCGGTGAAGCGGAAGGACTCCTGCTTCTTGGCGTCCTCGTAGTCCCGCACCTCACGGTCCGTGAAGAAGACGGAGAACATGTTGGAGGCGTTCTGCACCCGGTGGGCGACGCCTTCCTTGGTGAGCGCCTCGGTGACGAGCGACTGGATCCGCGCGGACACGGCGTCGACCTTGTCGTACGCGGCGTCGTCGAGCAGCCGCAGCTGGGCGAGGCCCGCGGCGGTGGCGACCGGGTTCCCGGAGAGGGTGCCGGCCTGGTAGACGGGCCCGGCGGGCGCGAGGTGCGCCATGACGTCGGCGCGACCGCCGAAGGCCGCGGCCGGGAAGCCGCCGCCCATGACCTTGCCGAAGGTCATGAGGTCGGGCCTGACCCCGTCGATGCCGTACCAGCCGGCGCGGCTCGTCCGGAAGCCGGTCATGACCTCGTCGGAGATGTAGAGGGCGCCGTTCTTCGAGCACGCGTCCTTGAGGCCCTGGTTGAAGCCGGGCCGCGGCGGTACGACGCCCATGTTGCCGGGCGAGGCCTCCGTGATCACACAGGCGATCTCGCCGGGGTGCCGGTGGAAGGCCTCCTGCACGGCCTCGAGGTCGTTGTACGGCAGGACGATGGTGTCGCCGGCCTGGGCGCCGGTGACGCCTGGCGTGTCGGGAAGGGCGAAGGTGGCGACACCGGACCCGGCCGCGGCGAGGAGCGAGTCGACGTGACCGTGGTAACACCCGGCGAACTTGATGACCTTGGTCCGCCGGGTGAATCCGCGGGCGAGCCGGATGGCCGACATGGTGGCCTCGGTGCCGCTGGAGACCAGCCGCACCTGCTCCAGCGGCTCGATCCGGGCGACCATCTCCTCGGCGAGCGCGACCTCGCCTTCGCCGGGCGTACCGAACGACGTGCCGCGCGAGACGGCGTCCTGGACCGCGGCGATGACCTCGGGGTGTGCGTGCCCGAGGATCATGGGCCCCCAGGAGCAGACGAGGTCGACGTACTCACGCCCGTCGGCGTCGGTCAGATACGGGCCGGTACCGGACACCATGAACCGGGGCGTTCCGCCCACGGCGCGGAAGGCGCGCACGGGGGAGTTCACGCCGCCTGGTGTGACGGTGGCCGCACGGTCGAACAGTGCCTGTGAGGCAGGCGCATCATATGAATAGGGCGTTTCGCTCATGACCTGCGACTTCTCCGACTTCTCGGACTCCGGTTGCCGACTTTCCTCCTCAGGGTAGGCCAGCGGCCCTGACCGACAGCGGTCTGTGGTCCGACGGCATCTGCGAAACTGAGAGCTGATAGACACAGCTCGTGCGGCCCCTGGTGTTCGGGTGCTGCGAAGATCCTGCGGACAGGTGTTTCAACGCACGTTTCGGCGGGCGGCCGTGGGGGAGGTCACTGACACGATGATCGGGTTGCGCGGCGGGGGCCACGCCTCCTAGAAAAGCAGTCGGGTGGAGATATGCATCGCGGTGGCGGACTGGGCGAGGGGACTGATGACCTGGGTCCTCGACGTGCCCGGCGGGGAAGGCACCGGCGCGACGCGGAGGAAGCCGCAGAATCACGTCAAGGAGATGCGGTACCGAGTGAGTCGGAGCGGGACGACCGACGTATCGAACGTCGGATCGAGCAGCTGGGGGCGGGGAGCAGGAATGGTGGTCGGGTGGGGGTGACGTACAAGTACTTCGGCGCGCCGGACGGCGCGACCGCGGCCCGCGTCCCGATCTCGATGCGCCCCGAGGAGCTCGGCGGCGACGAGCTCGGGATGAACGGCATGTTCACCAAGATCAAGCCGGAGACCATGGCGGCGATGGTCCTCACCGGCATAGAGGGCGTCCCGCTGCACAAGGTCCCGCCGCTGGAACTGGTCGTCCTGCACCCCGACTACGCGGTCGTGAAGCTCCCCATGACGGTCGTCGACCCGCTGCGCGGCATCGGCGAGGAAGCGGTGGGCGCGGCGGCGTTCATCTGGTCGACGGTCCCGGACCGTGGCGGTCCGCGGGACGCGTTCAACGTGTACCAACTGCTGCACGAATGGCAGGACTTCAGCCATCGGTTGCATGAGGCGGGGCATCAGCCTTATTGCCTTGTTTGGCCGTGACCTGGGGTTTCGTGGGATTCGGGCGGGGTCTTCGGGCCTCGCCTTTTTCATGTCCCCAGAGGGGCCGTCAGGCGGCCAGGGCACATTGAGGGCACATTGGTTTTGCTGGGGGCACTGATGTGCCCTGGGCGGCGGGTGGGTCGCCGTTGTCTTCCGCCTCGGCTTCCGTGAGGGCGTCGTCGATCGCCTTGCGGGTGCGGGTCTCGCTGGACGGCAGCAGGTGCGTGTACGTCCGCAGCGTGAAGCCCGGGTCCGAGTGACCGAGATATTCGGAGAGCGCCTTGATGCTCTCCCCCGCGTCCAGGAGCACGGAGGCGTAGGCGTGCCGGAGGGCGTGCATGCCGTCTTCCGGAGCCGCCTGGAGGTACCTCGCACCGCGCTCGCGCGGAGGGATCACGCCGGCGGCGGCCAGGGCGAGCTTCCAGCCACCCATGTTGAAGACGCTGCGGTTGTAGGCCCGGCTCTTCTCGTCCACGAAGAGGAGGCGGAAGGTCTTCGGTTCGCCGTCCGGTTTGGCCCATGGCAGCGTGACGGCGACGGGTGGGAACTCCTTCATGTGGGCCTTGAGGGTGGCGGCAAGTTGGGCCGGCAGGGGCACTGACCGGATCTTGTTGCCCTTGGGCAGGGCGAAGACAGGCTTCGTACCGACCAGCCGCACCTGGCGATTGACGTGGATCCAGCCGCCCTTGAAGTCGATGTCCTCGACTGCGAAGCCGAACACCTCGCCCTGGCGCAGGCCGCAGCCGAAGGCGAGCTCTACCAACTGCACGGCCTCAAGTACACCGCGACCGCAGGCATCGACATCTCGCGCCTCTACGAAGAGCTAGCCGGAGGTACCACGTGAGCCCTCTGGTCGCGCCCGCCCTCGACATGCCGTTCGGCAGCGCGGGCGGAAGTGTCGAGCTCTTCCTCGACCTCTACACCGGCGAGCACCCGCTGATCCCAGCTCGTGCCTTCATGCTCGCCCCACAGACTCCTCCGCCTCGACTGCCTGCGGGGCTGGAACTGATGGCTGTGGCCGGCAGATGCCTCTCCGGACCGCCCTTCACGACGTACGTCAACGCGTTGCGCCGGGCCCTGGCGCAACGCATCGACCCGTCCAGCGTCGACGTCCTCCACCTCCAGCACCTCGCCTTCGGCGGAACCCCGGCCGTGATCCGCACATTGCCCGCCCACCCCCGCATCGCGCTTGTCCACGGCACCGACCTGCTGTTCGCCGAAGCCCACCGCGACCAACTCCGAGTCCTGCAGGAAACCGTACGCCTCGCCGATACCATCGTCGTCCCGACCGGCGCCATGGCCGACCGACTGCTCCAGCTCGCCCCCACCACCGACCGCCGGAAGATCACGAAGATCCCCTGGGGAATCCCCGACCACCTGCTCACCACCCCACCACGGCGCCCCGTCCGCCGATCAACCGGACACCTCCGGCTGCTTTACGCAGGACGCCTCACCTCCGAGAAGGGCATTGAGACACTCCTGCGCGCCATGCCCGTAGCCCGGGCCGTCGAACTGAGCATCGCGGCACCCCGCCACCAGTTCCACGGGCTGACCCCGCTCCTCCGTCTCCTTAAGGTCCACGTCCGCTACCTCGGCTGGCTCAGCCGTCCACAACTGTGGAGAACCTTCGCCGATCACGACGCCCTCCTCATGCCCTCGACCACCCTCGAAGCCATGGGTCTGGTCGCACTCGAAGCCCAAGCGTGCGGACTGCCGGTCGTCTACCAGCCCATCCCGGGCCTGAGCGACACCCTCGCCACAACCGGCCTGGCCACCGACTTCACCAACCCGGCCGCACTCGCCCAGGACCTCAACCGGCTCCACAGCACCCCCGGCCTGCTGCCCGCCCTCCAGGCCGCAGGCCGCACCAACGCCGCCCGCTACCCCCTCACCGCCACAGCAGCGGCCTTGAACGACCTCGGCAAACAGCTCGCCTGACGACCCACGCCGCAACGGGATCCGCGCCCGGCTCATCACTACGCTGAGCACCGGGGCACCCCACGGCACGGCCCACGATCGATCGGGAGACCATGGCGCTCGACCTCGACACCGACCGCATCCAGCAACTCCTCCACGACGGCGTCCGCGACAAGGTCTACCCCGGCGCCGTCTGGGCTATCGGCGACAGCCTCGGAATCACGGCCAGCGGCACCGTGGGCGTGCTGGATCCCGAGCGCCCCGGCGAACCGATGCGACGCGACACCGTCTTCGACATCGCCAGCCTGACCAAGATCCTCGCCGTGTGGTCGACCATCGGCTGCCTCGTCGAGGATGGCAAGCTCCAACTCGACACGCAGCTTGGAGACTTCTGGCCCGAGGTGAGCGGCCATCCGCTGGCCAAGGTGACTGCACGGCACCTACTGACGCACACCGCCGGCGTCCCCCTCCGGGCCAACCTCCGGAACCTCTACGGCTCCGATCCCCAGGACATCCGCGACGGCGTCCTCCGTGAAGCACTGCACCGGCCACCCGGCGAGGCCGTGGAGTACACCGACCGCGCCGCACTCATCCTCGGCTACCTCGCCGAATACCTCTCCGGTCGGAGCCACGACGCGCTGGCAGACAGCCGCGTGTGGCAACCCCTGGGCATGACACAGACCCGCTTCGGGCCACTACCCGACGGTGCAGCGGCCAGGTGCGCGCCAACCGAGCTCGATGACGACACGGGAACTCATCTCAAGGGATCCGCGCACGACTTCTCCGCCCGCTTGCTCGGCGGGGTATGCGGCATCGCGGGCGCGTTCTCCATGCTCGAAGACCTCATCACGTTCCTGCGCTACCTGCTCGCTCCGGCCCAGGTGAGCGAGTCACCCGGATTCGGCGCGGGATGGATCAAGGAATCCTTGCAGATCCACACGGGTGAACTGAGCCCGCCCCGTGGCCTCTTCTGGCACCCGGCCCCAGGCACCGCGCCCAAAACCGACGACATCTGGGTCCACTACGGCTTCACCGGCACGGGTCTGTGGATCTCCCCCGGAAAGGACCGATGGGCGACTCTGCTCACCAACAAGCTTTACTACACCCGTGACCGCGAGCCGCTCACCCTCGCCCGCAACACATTCCGCGCTCTCTCCTTCGCCTGAGCCGAGCCGGTTTCAGGCTTGGATGAGGCGACTCTCGAAGCCGGCGCGGACAAGGCGCTCGTAAGCGCTATGGACATCGCTCGGGTACGTCCTGCTCGACAGCGAAGCCGATCTTCGGGTACTCGATCACCCGTTGCAGGTCCCCGACGAGCATGTCGATGACGAGTTCCTCGTCGCCGATGGACTTGATGTAGTCGTCCAACTCCAACGACTCGGAGGCGCATACGACTTCGGCCTCGGGCCACAGCTTTCGGCAGGTCGCGTACGAGCGGCGTTCCATGTACGGCTTGGAGATCAGCAGCAGCGACTCCACCTCCACACCTGACTCGGCCAGCAGTTCTCGGGAGAGTGTGATGTTCTGGCCGGTGTTCTCCGCCTTCGACTCGACCAGGATCGTCTCGTCCGGCACACCCAGGCCCAGCGCATGCTCGCGGTAGTGGATGGCCTCGCCGCGCGGGAAGCGGGCGAGGGTCGTGGGGCTGTTGCCGCCGCTGAACACCACGACGGGGAAGAGGCCGGCGCGGTAGAGGTCGGCGGCCGTGGTGGCCACGCCCAGGCCGTGGCTGCCCAGGCCGATCGCCGCCGAGCAGGGGCGCAGCTCGTGTCCCATCTGGTGGTAGTTCCAGATCAACGTCACATCGTGGCGCTGCTCGTCGGTGATCTGTCGCTGCTGGTGCTCCCGCACTGGCCCTCCCTGGTCCTGCCTCACCCTTGCCGGCCCTTCGACCTCGATACTGCCCGCAGTTCCGCCGAACGCCGGTGAGCGGCCGTTGGTCCGGCGTGGCCGTGCCCGGTGAGCGGGAACAGTCGGCTCCTACACGGGCGTCGGATGTACGAGGCGGCCGTGGTAGATGAGTGAGGCGGCCTGTTTCAGACGGCGGACGCGGATGCTGACCTCGTAGGCGTCGATGCCGTCGATGGCGGCGACGTGGGTGGTGAGGTAGCGGTAGAAGTCCTCGGCGTCGCGGCAGATGACGCTGACCATCAGGTTGTGCCGGCCGCTGATGGCGCCGGCGAAGGCGACCTCGGCGTGCCGGGCGAGTTCCTCGCCCGCCTGTTTGAGGCGGGCGGGGGCGACGCGCAGCCAGAGGGTGGCATTGAGGGTGTGGCCCAGGCGCTCGGGCAATAGTTCTACGTCGTAGAAGAGCGTGCCGGAAGTCTCCAGGGCTTCCAGGCGACGGGCGACGCGCGCGTTGGACCAGCCGGTGAGCTCGGCGAGGCGGGTGTGGGTGGTGCGGCCGTCCTCGGCGAGGGCGTCCAGCAGCGGGGTGTCCTCGTCCGTAGGGGGCCGCGGCGGCCCCGCGGGGGTGGGTGGCCGGTCGCCGGTGAGCCGGCGCACCTGGTCGGGGGTGAGGCCGGCGCCGTAGCCGGTCCATTCACTGGTGCCGGTCTCGCCGAAGGGGTGCAGCAGCAGGTCGATGCTGACGTCGAGGACGGAGGCCGAGCGCGGCAACTGGCGCAGCAGGACGTCGTCGCGGTGAGCCTCGACGGGGGAGCGGATCATGCAGATGATTTCCGAGCCGCCGGAGGCGAGGTTGGCGTAGGCGATGTCCGGCCGCTTGGCCAGGGAGTCCGCCAGGGGCCCGACCCGATCGGGGCGGGAACGAATGCGGGCCACCCAATGGGCCTGCCCGTACACCGCAGGGTTGACCAGGCCGATCACCCGCATCACCCCGCTGCGGCGCAGAGCGTGGTAGCGGCGGGCAGCGGTCTGCTCCGACACGCCCGTCACCTCGCCGATGCGCCGGAACGGGGCGCGGGGTGCGCATTGGAGTGCGTGGAGGATTTTTCTGTCCACATCGTCGTTCACAGGGGGAGTCTGCCATCTAGCGGGACCATGGTGGAGGCTTTTGTTCATCTCGGGTTGCAAAGTTCATGTTTGGAGGCGGCGAGGCGGATGCTGGGGTGTGTCCTTAAGGAAAGGACGTGACTCCCATGAGCACGCGGTTGGCACCGGCGGTGGTCTGCCTCGGCACGTTCGTCCTGCTGATGCACCTGACCACGGCGGGTGTGGGACGACCCCACCAGGCGGCGTCGCGCACCGGTGCCTCCCGCATCCAGCGGGTTGTCGGTGACGTGGCTCCGGTGCCGGCGGCTGTGCTCACGGGCGTCTGCCGGTCGGCTGTCCGGCGGGGTGTCGCTGCCGCTCCCTGACAGGCCCGGAGTGTCCTCCTCGCATCCCCCGGGTGCTCCGGGCCATGAAGCGGCGCTGTGCCGACGAGCCGACCGCACCACGACACACGAGCAGCGCCTGATCATCAGAGAGGCATCCGTCCCCGTGCACTTCACCGTCGACGCCTTCCGCTCGACACCCCCGTTCGACATCCTCGCCAAGCTCTTCGGGCAGCCGGAGCACACCGACTGGCTCGACGAGAGTCTGTCGTGGAAGCAGACCTGCTACATCGGTGACTGGTCGTTCCTGCCGCAGAGCCGCTTCCGCGGCCCCGACGTGCTCAAGTTGTTCTCGGGGATCTCGGTCAACTCCTTCCGAACGTTCCCGGCGGGCGCCTCCAAGCACGTCGTGCAGACCAACACGCACGGCCATGTCATGAGCGAGGGCATCCTGACCCGGCTGGACGAGGAGGACTACGTCTTCCACGGGCCGGGCGGCGACTGGGCCCGGTACAACCTGGAGCAGGGCGACTTCAAGGCCACCGCCGAGGACGAGGACTGGTTCGTGTACCAGGTCTCCGGCCCCGCCTCGATCCCGCTGCTGCTGGAACTGACCGGAGACGATCGGCTGCTGGACACCCCGTACATGCATGCGCTGCCCACCACCCTCGCCGGGCACCGCGTCTGGGCTCTGCGCCAGGGCATGGCCGGCGAGGTCGGGTTCGAGCTGCAGGGCCCGCGCGAGATCGGCGGCGCCGTGTACGACGCGGTCGTTCAGGCCGGGCAGAAGTACGGCATCCGGCGCTTGGGCAACCGGGCCGCGCCCCTCAACCACCTGGAGAACGCGGTTCCCACCCGGAACCTGGACTACCTGCCTGCCCTGTACGAGCCCGAGCAGGCCGACTTCCTGGCCCACCTGCTCAGCTCGCCCTGGCACATCCCGCGGGCGTTCATCGCCGGCAGCTTCCAGGGCGAGTCGCTGCGCGACTACTACCGCGACCCGGTCGAGCTCGGCTGGACCCGGCAGATCAGCTTCGACCACACCTTCCTCGGCGATGCCGTCCTCAAGGAGCGGCTGGCCGAGCCCGCGCGGGTGCTGCGCACCCTGGTGTGGAACAGCGACGACGTCCTTGACGTGCACCGCTCACTGTACGGCGACGGCCCGCACCCCACCTTCATGGACATGCCCCGCGACCTGCGCGGCCACCTGTGGATGGACCGAGTGGAGCGCGACGGCGTCCACGTCGGCTCGGCCACCTCGCGCGGCTACAGCTACTACTCCCGCAAGATGCTCTCCCTGGCCGTACTGAACGTCGCCGACGCCGAGATCGGCACGCAGGTCGACGTCGTCTGGGGCAATCCCGGCGACCCGGTCAAGCGCATCCGGGCCACCGTCGCCAAGGCCCCCTTCAAACGCGTCCGTTCGCGCGCCGAGCTCCACGCCCACCTGGCCGCGTACCGGGCCGGGTCCGGACCGGCCGCGTAAGCCGCGGAGAACCCCACCCACCGACACCTGCGGGACGCCACCGGCAACATCCCGCAGGTCAGGGCTGCCCGCCCCCGGCACGGCAGCCCCCGTGAAACCAACCCCTGCCCCACCCAACCGACCGCGGCACACCACGCCGCACGGGAGAAAGCGGAATTTCCGTGAACGCCACCACAACGGCGATCAGGCCGACCGACCGGCGAGCGGCCACCATCGTCATGGCCTGCCTCGGCGTGTTCGTCGCCTACCTGCCGATCACCACGGTCGCCGTCAGTCTGCCCGCGATCCAGCGGGCACTGCACACCTCGACCGCCCAACTCTCCTGGGTCCAGGACGCGTTCGTCCTGCCCATGGCCGCGTTCATCATGACCGCTGGCGTCTTCGGTGACGTCCACGGCCGCAAGAAGGTCTTCCAGGCGGGCCTGTTCTTCTGCGCCGCCGGGGCGGCGGTCGCCCTGTGCGCGCAGAACATCCAGATGCTGTGGGCCGGTCAGGCCCTGGCCGGTCTGGGCTCGGCCGCGCTGCTGCCCACCACGCTGGCGCTGATCAGCCACGCGGTGCCCGACTTCCGCGAGCGCGGGAAGTTCATCGGCATGTGGGCCATGGCCATGCTCGCGGCCCTGGCCGTCGGCCCGGTCATCGCCGGCGTCATCCTCGACCACTTCTCCTGGCGCTGGATCTACCTGCTGTCCGTCCCCCTCGCGCTGGTCGCGATGGCCGTCGCCGCCCCGCTGCTCACCGACTCGCGCGCCCCGCACGGACGCAAGCTCGACTGGCCCGGCCAGATCACCGCGGCCGTCGCCGTCACCGCCCTGGTCTACGGCGTGATCGAGGGCGGCGCCGACTCCTTCACCGCCACCAAGGTGATCGCCGCCCTGGCGCTGGGCGTCGTCGCACTGATCGCGTTCGTCGTGGCGGAGAAGCGCAGCGACAGCCCGATGCTGGACCTGGCGGTGTTCCGCAGCGCGGCCTTCACCGCCACCGCCCTGGTCGCCCTGATCACCTTCCTCGGGCTGATCGGCTTCTTCTTCGTCCTCAGCCTGTACTTCGGCATGGTGCAGCAGCTCGGCACGCTGGAGGCGGGCGCGCGGCTGCTGCTGGTCCCGGTCGCCGCGATCGTGGCCGGAGCCCCGGCCGGACGGCTCATGCACCGCGTCCCGACGCGCTGGATGATCAGCGTCGGTCTGCTCCTGATCGCCGGGTCCCTGCTGGCCATGACCAACCTCGACACCGACACCTCCTACGGCTCGATCGCCTGGCGACTGATCGTGCTGGGCGTCGGCCTGGGCCTGGTCACCACGCCGATGACGGCCACCGCCGTCGCCGCCGTGCCGCACCATCTGGCGGGCATGGCCTCGGCCGCCAACAACGCCTTCCGCCAGGTCGGCGGCGCGCTCGGCCCGGCCGTCCTCGGCGCCCTGCTGTCCACCCGCGCCGTGGACTCCCTGCCCGGCCATCTCTCCGACGCCGGCGTGACCGGCACCCAGGCCCACACCATCGTCGCCACGGCGAAGGAGGGCGGCCTGGGCGCGGTCGCCGGGATGAACCTCGGCTCCACGGCCAACCAGGTCTACGGCGCCCTGGGTGACTCCCTCCTCGACGGCATGCGCCTGTGCCTCATCGTGGCAGCCGTCCTGGCCCTGATAGCCGCGGCTTGCGCGGTCGTCCTGCTGCGCCGCCCCAAGCAGCAGACCAGCACCGGCGCGGCGCGGACCGCCGACGTGGCACAGCACGGCAACCCGGACGCCTCCGCCGAGAACGCCCAGGCCGCCGGCACCGCCCAGCCCTTGGGACACCGCCGCAGCTGACCGGGCGGCAAGGGGAGGGGCATCGCCCGCGCCGGTCACACGAGTCGCGGACGGTGCCCCTCCCCTGCGGTGGGTCCGGCAGCCACGTGCCGGCAGAACCGAGGGCAGGACGATGCACATCACCAAGCAGCTGATGGGATACGCCGGATCAGCGTCTCCGGAGCCGCCCGCGCTGTCACCTCCTGGCTGCTGAAACGAATCCAGCCGTGAGTCCGGCCGGTCGAACGCGAGCCCTGCAGAACAGAGCCACACGGCACGGTCAAGTACCACCCGGCAAGGATTCGATCCCACTCCTAAAGCGGGTGTCGTAGGCGGATCCTCCGCCGAGGCACTTGAGGAAGGCCAGCGCCGGAGGCTTCGGCGCCTCCACCGGGTCAGCTCAGCCGCTCCGGCTCCCCAGCCCAGCCCACGAGTGAGCGCCCAGGGCACATCCAGGGCACATGAGCCCGGGAAACGGCGTCGACCAGTGAGAACTACCGAGAGTCGTTTCCGCAGGTCAGTCCACATGTCACCAAGAAACCCCAGGTCAGCACCCCACCCCTCCCATTCGCTGCACGAATGGCAGGACTTCAGCCACCGCCTCCACGAGGCGGGGCATCAGCCGTACTGCCTGGTCTGGCCCTGATCGGGGGCTGCTTCCTGAGGTGCGGGCGGGACTTTCGAGTCCCGCCCTTTTCATGTCCCCGGCGGGCGGTCGGGCGGCCAGGGCGTGCATGGAAGGCACCTGGGCCCGGCCGGGGAATCGACGTCGATCATGTCGCGGATCCGGTCTCACAGGACGGCAGCGCGTGCCGATGATTCACCGGTGCCGCATCCGGTAAAGCTCCGGGATACGCACAGCCCGTGTGCCGGGCGCGTGCGCTTCGTACGCTGGTTCATTCATGGAGATGTCCGTCGGCGGCTCCATGCGGGGGAGGGGACCTGTCAGTGGCCAAGGGGGATACCGCTGAGGCGGCGGCCTTAGGAAGAGTGCGCGTCCTGTCGGCGCGTGGAGTCGTGCAGGGCGCCGGCATTCTGGTGATGCCCGGTGTGGTGTTGACCTGCGCGCATGTCGTGGCGTCGGCCGTCGGGCAGGAGCAGGGGCGTCCGGGTGCGGTGCCCACGGGTGCTGTTCTGGTCGACGTGCCGGGGTGCCCGGGTGGCGCGGTCGGCGAGGCCGGTGTCGTGCCGGACGCCTGGTTTCCTGGGCCGCTCGCCGGCGGGGCCGGGGGCGACCTCGCCGTACTGCATACGGCATGGGCACCTCCCGACGGGGCTGCCGTGGCGCGGTCCGGGCCGTGCGGGGAACCGGACCGGCGTGAGGTGCAGGTGTACGGCTTCCCGGCCGGCGTGCCCGAGGGACTGTGGTCCAGAGCCAGGCTGGTGGGACGCGGGGGTCCCCACCGGGACTGGATCCAGTTGGAGGGGATCGGCGCCGCGGGCGCTCGCATCAGCCGCGGGTTCAGCGGTGCCGGTGTGTGGGACCCGGTCGCACGTCAGATCGTCGGAATGATCACCGCGGCCTACACCGACCCGCAGACCAAGGCAGCCTGGATGCTGCCGTTGGAGGCCGCGGCACGCATGTGGCCGGGACTGACCGCGGCACTGGAGCCTCCACTCCTACCCCGAGGGCCGTCGTCACCGCCCTCGGACAGGGACCAGTTCGCCCTCGCCGACGCGCTCCTGAACGTGCCACTGATCGAGGACGACGACGGAGCCACGCTGCGCGGCCTGTTGCCGCCCCGCATCCGGCGTGCCGTCCGTACCCATACCCGGCCCCGCCTGCAGCTCTTCTTCCTCGTCCAGGCCTGCGTCCAACACCCGGACGGCAGGCGGGCGCTGATCGAGTCCGTGCGGCTGCTCGACGACGAGTCCCGACCCGCCAGGGTCGTCCTGGAACTCGTCGAGAAGCTCTGGCCGACTGTCCCGGGGGGCGGATCAACGTGACGCACACTCAGGATCCATGGGGACCGCCCAAGATTCTGCTCGACGCACTTGACGCCGTTCCGTGCTTCGAGGAACCGGCGCTGCTGCACGAATGCGCGCGCCAGGTGGGCCGGGTGCTGGGGATCAGGATCGCGCTGCCCGAGACCAGCCGCCGCCGGGTTGCGCTGCTGTTCCTGCTGCGCGCGGTGATGCCGTATCCCGACGGCCTCCAAGTGGTGGGTGGCGTGGTCTCGTTGCTGGAGGGAGAGACCCGCGAGATGGCCCGCCTACGAACCGCCATCGCCCTTGCCGAGGTACCGCTCTTCCCCGCGAGCACCTGGGAACAGCTGATGAACCTCCTCGGCGGCCTGGAGGTGCTCGACATCGCCGAGGTGTTCCGCGAGGCACTGGACGACCGGCCCGACCCCCTGCCGGCGCACTGTGCGGAACCATGGTCGGCGGTGCTGCATGCCGCGACCCTCAACGCCCGCCCCGGTCGGCCACTGCCCTGCGTCCTCCTCGTCGAGCACCTCGCGCGGTACGCGAAGGGGCATCAGCAGCAGGAGTTGCGGGAGTGGGCGGCGGAGCATCGGGGGAGGCCGGAGGCGTATGCCGGCCGAGCGGTGGAGGCCGTCGGCGGGGAGAGCGTTCCTCAGCCTGGCCGGCACTCCGAGGAAGCCACCCCGCCGCGAGGTTCTGTGTCCCCCGTGCCGTTGCCCGAAATCGGTGAGGAGACCATCTGGGCTCCCTCCACGTGGCTGCTGATCCGGCTGCGTCCGCTGTTCTACTCCGAGCACAAGGGGATGCGGCAGCTGACCTACTGGTACCAGAACGGCAGCAGTTCACACTCGTTTCCGGTGAAGGGCGGTGACGTGCAGGTCGACGTGGCCGACCTGCCCGAGCACGTGAAGTCGCTGGTACAGGAGGCCGAGACCGGCTGGGCGTATGCGTGCAAGGAGGACCTCGCCCTGGAGTTCGTCCTCCCGAGAGATTTGATGGATCTGCCGGTCGAGACCTGGGCAAAGGAGGCGTTCGGGAACGCGGAGGCCACTCTCGGCAAGGACCACCCCGTGGTGCTGCGCAGTCTCGAAAGGGTGGAGGGCCGGGCAACGCATGGACGCTGGGCCAGGCGGTGGGACGCTCTGAAGCCCGGCTGTCGCGGACCGGTCCACTGGTTCCCCGACGAACACCCCGACCGTCTGCTCTCGGCCCCGCATCCGGTCATGGTCGTCCTGAGCGAGCCGCCCGGCGGCCAAAGAGGCGCTGGTCCAGGGGCCGATGAGCTGGATGCGTCGCTCCGGGCAGGCGTGCCGATCGTGGTGTGGGATCGCCGTGGGGGCATCGATCCCACTTTCCGCAGCGAATTGCTGGAACTTACCTCGTGCAAGGGCATCCACCGGTTACCTGACGAAGTCAGGTCGTTGCGTATAGCGGCCGAGGGCGGGGATGCTGCTGTGGGCGGCGCTTCTCCGCTCGGTCGCCACGCGGCATTGCTCTGGGACGACCCTTACCGCATTCCGGGCGGGCGGGGAGAGGCGGCGGAGTCTTCCGCGCAGGGGGGAGAGTAGACGAGATGCTTCCCGAGGACAGTGAAGCCGGAAGGACGCGTCCGGCAGAGGATACGCAGGGCTCACACACGCAGGACGGCACGGAGGCTCCGGAATCGGAAGGCGTCGCCGGGCCCGACGGCGACGCTCCGGTGCGGAACGGAACGGACGGCCGGTGGTGGCTCTATCGCGGCACGGGGCAGCCTCAATATGACGCCGATCTCAGCGAGTTGCTGCCGCCGCCTCCGCCGTGGCGCCATTTCACCGGCGGCCCCGTCGTGGCTCCTCCCCCGCCGGACGACGAGGAGATCGAGCGTCGGTTGGGACGGGTCAGCGCGTTATCCGGCGGCTCCGACCAGGTCCGGCGTGAAGTGGACATGGTGAACGCGGCTCTGCTGCTGCGTCGGCCGCTCCTGGTGACGGGGAGGCCCGGCACCGGGAAATCATCACTCGCGTACCGGATCAGCAGGGAACTTCGACTGGGTCGGGTGCTGCGCTGGCACATCACCAGCCGGACCACGCTCCGTGGCGGACTGTACGAGTACGACGCGATCGGACGGGTCCAGGATTCCGCGGCCTTGCAGAGCCTGAACCGGACGGACGGTGCCGGCGGTGAAGCGGGCCGGCCGGTGGCAGCCGAGGAACGTCTTCCCGGCATCGGCGACTATCTCCAACTGGGGCCGCTGGGCACTGCGTTGCTGCCGTACGAGCTGCCCCGGGTACTGCTGGTCGACGAACTGGACAAGAGTGACCAGGACCTCGCGAACGACCTGCTGAGTGTGTTCGAGGAGGGACAGTTCCAGATTCCCGAACTGATGCGGGCCCGGCGGCTGCATCGCAGCGTGACCGTCATGACCGACGACTCGGGCCGAAGCGCCGAGATCGTCGACGGCATCGTCAAGTGCCGGGCGTTCCCCATCGTGGTGATCACCTCCAACGGGGAGCGAGAGTTCCCGCCGGCCTTCCTGCGTCGCTGCCTGCGGCTGCGGATGCCGGATCCTGACCGGCCGCAGCTCGTCAACATGGTCCTGGCCCACTTGGCGGCGACCGAAGACGCATCGTCAGGATCCGCGCGGGCGGAGGAACTGATCGACGATTTCCTGCGCAACAGCCGGGAGCGGGGTGGACTGGCCATAGACCAGCTGCTGAACGCCGCTTTCGTCGCGACCTCGGGGCGTTTCTCCGGCAACGAGGAGGCACTGGAACGCCTGGTGGACTCGTTGTGGCACCGGCTCGACGGAGCGGGGGCGGAATCGAGGACCGGATGACGGCGGCGTCCAATGAACCCCCGCCCCCCTCCGCACCGCGGGAGGAGGAGCACAGTCGTGGCCCGGACCAGAACATGCCCACTTCGACCGAGCTGGCTGACGCCCTCTACCTGGCGGCCTGGCAGGACTTCATGGTGCCGAGGTTCGACGCACCGGGCCGTGACGCTCTGGAACGCCGCGAACGGCTACGCCGGGCCCGACGCCGTCGCGCCGAGCGGGCGACATCCGAGAATCGGAGCGATCCTCGCACCGGACAAGAACCCGCTGACGAGCAGAGCGGCCGAGGAGCCGTCGCCCGTGCGGCAGCCGGGGAGGATCAACCGGCAGATCTCCGCCCGGCGCCCGACCCGCCTCCGCCGTGGCAGCCACCTCCATCGCGCCCGCAGCACACACCCGCCTCCGGTCCGTGGACCGATCCCGGACAGGCCGAGTGGCCCGCCTCGCCACCGCTGGCCGATGCCCTGGCGCTCGGGAGGTCCCTGCGTCCGCTGCGCCTGACCCGGAGTTCGCTCCACGAGGTCGTACTGGACGAGGAGGCGACCGCCGAACAAGCGGCGACGGCAGGGATATGGACACCGGTGTGCCGGTCGGTGCCGGAACGCCGACTGGACCTTCTGCTGGTGGTGGACGCGAGCGATTCCATGGTCCTGTGGCCGCACGTCACACGGCAGATCGCCGCACTGATGGAGCAGACGGCGGCGTTCCGGACCGTGCGGCTGATCCGCTGGGACCCGGACACCGACGCGGGAACCGGCTTCCCGGCGAGCGAAGTCCGTTCGACCGACCAACAGTTGCTGCTGATCATCACGGACGGCGGCCACAGAGCCTGGCGCACCGGCAACGCCGCCGCGACCCTGCACCGGCTGGCCCGGCACTCCCCGGTCGCCGTGCTGAGCCTCCTCCCACAGCAGTTGTGGGACCTCACGCTGCCCACGATCACCCGCACCCGGTTACGAGCCTCGTCGCCCGCCGCCCCCAACCGGACGTACGACGCCGACTGGAAGCACCCGCACACGGACCCACCGGACCCGCGTTCGCACGCCGCCGACGAAATCGGCCGGGAGAGTGCCGCGATACCGGTGCCCGTCATCGAACTGCGGCCCGGCGCGCTGAGCCGCTGGGCCCATCTGGTGGCCGCCGCGGACGGCGAGTGGCACGCCCTGGCGACCCTGTGGACCGCCCCCGAGGGAGACCTGCGCTCCGCCGTGCTCGGCCCCACCACCGGCGAACTGGCCACCCTCGTGGCCGAACCGTACAGCGACCAGCCGGACGGCACCCTCGCCACCGAGTCCCCCGGAACACTGCGGGCGAAAAGGGCCGCAGCCGTCGTACGACGCTTCAGGGCCACGGCCTCCCCTGCCGCCTACGAACTCGCCAAGCGTCTCGCGGCGGCACCCCTCAATCTCCCCGTCATGCGGCTGCTCCAGCAGTCCCTGCCGGCGGCGGAGTGCTGGAACCTTGCCGAGATCATGATCCTGGGGCTCGTCCGCCACATGGACGAACCCGCCGACGCCGAGGACGTGCACCGCGTGTCGTTCGACTACGTCGAAGGGGTGAGGGAGGAACTTCTCGCGCTCGGCTCCCGGGCGGAAACACTCCGCGCTCTGCGTCAGGTCCAGCGACATCTCGGCCCGCGGCTGGAAGCATTGTGGGGTGAGCCCGCACGGGCGCTCGTGGCGACCGACGGCGATCACACCGATCCACCGATGACGGAGCAGACCCGTCCGTTTGTCAAGCACCTGTACACGGCGCTGTGCTCGGTGTCAGGCCCCTATCTCGAGCGCGCCAATTGCTTGGGACGGCTGCTGGAGCACAGCGCGCCCGGACGCGGCTGGCAGCTCGCCGACGGCACCCCACCCGCACCTGGACACACAGTCCAGCCACAGTATCCATCTCTGGAAATGCGGTCAAAGTTGAATATAGTCCCCAAAGACAGGTTGCATGGCACCCCTCCGCCTCAGGCACCAGAGGCTACGAACACCCGGCACCCAGAGGGGACTTCAACATCAGCGTCGGCGCCCACCCCTGATTCGCCCACTCCCCCCTCTCCGCGACAAGGAGGCATACCCGTGTCTGCCGGCCCCACCACTGCCTCCGGTCCGCGCCATCCGCATACCTCTCCGCGCATTTGGGGCAATGTTCCACAAAGGAACCGGAATTTCACGGGCCGAGAGACCTTACTCGAACGCTTGAACGATCGCCTCCGGAGCGGTGTCGCCGCGGTCCTACCCGAAGCCCTGCACGGCATGGGCGGTGTAGGAAAGTCTCAAATCGCCGTCGAGTACGTTTACCGCCACAATCGCGAATATCGGCTCGTTTGGTGGATCCCATCCGAGCAGGAAAGTCAGATCATCCAGTCCCTGGTCGAGTTGGGCGAGCAGATGGGCCTACAGGCGGGCCCCGAGATCAGCGCGGTACCGGCCGTACTGGACGCCCTGCGTCGCGGGGAACCGTACGACGAATGGCTACTGGTGTTCGATAACGCGGAAGACCCCAGAACTGTACGCAAGTACTTCCCAAGCGACGGACCAGGCAGCATCGTAGTGACGTCTCGCAACTCCCAATGGTCCAACGACCTCAGTTCCCTGGAGGTCGACGTCTTCGCTCGCGCGGAAAGCGTGGCCTTGCTGCGCCGCCGTAGCCCGGACCTCCCCGACGAGGCAGTCGACCATCTGGCGGCCGCCCTCGGCGACCTGCCCCTGGCCGTCGAGCAGGCCGCCGTCTGGCTGGCCGAGACGGGCATGCCTGTGCAGCAGTACCTCGAGGTGTACGAGCGCAACTTCACCGAGTTGATGCAGTCCGCGCCTCCCAGCGACTACAACCGGTCGGTCGCGGCCGCGTGGAACGTGTCTCTGGGGCGGTTGCGGGAGACCCGCCCGGACGCCCTGCAGCTGCTCCAGGTCTGCGCCTTCTTCGCTCCGGAGCCCATCGACTGGGACCTCTTCTCGGCAGTGCGCGGCATCTCCGTCCCGCCGGAGTTGCAGTCCGCACTGGAAGATCCGGTCAAACTGGGCCGAGCGGTGCGCGAGATCGGGCGCTATGCCCTGGCCCGGATCGACCACCGGCAGAACACGCTGCTCATGCACCGATTGGTGCAGCGGGTACTGGTCGAGCAGATGAACCCCCAGGAGCAGGCGATGATGCGGCACGCCGCACATCAGTTGCTGTCCCACGCGGATCCGCGGAATCCGGAGCGGCCCGTGTCCTGGCCGCGGTACTCGTCCCTGCTCAGCCATCTACGTGCCTCCAGGGCCGTGAAATGCGAGGACGGCTGGACCCGCCAGCTCGTCCTGAACGAGGTGCGATTCCTGCGTGCGCGCGGCGACCACGCGGCAGCACTGGAGCTGGGAGAACAAGCCGCAGCGATCTGGCGCGCGGCCCTGGGTGAGGACCACGAGGACGTCCTGGCCGTCGACCAGCAGATCGCCGAGACGCTGCGCGAGCAGGGCACCGACCTCGGCCGCGCCTACACCATGCAGTCCGGACTCGTGGAGCGCTATCGCAGGGTTGTCGGCGAGGAACACGAGGACTCGCTGCGGGCACAGAGCTACATGGCCATCCACCACCGCAACCGAGGGCACTTCGAAGAGGCCCGGGAGATGGACCAACGCGTCTATGACGCGAGCACGCGAGAGTTCGGTGAAGAAGACCCCGCCACTCTTCTCGCCGCGCACAACTACGCCGTGAGTCTGCGTCTGGCAGGCGACTCGGAGCAAGCCCTCGAACTCGACTACAACACTTGGCAGAGCCGGATCGAGATCCTGGGCGAGGACCACAGGCAGACGTTGGGAACACGCGAGGCCTATCTGCTCGACCTTCAGGAGGTCGGCCGCTACGCGGAGGCGAACGACGGGTACGCGACGCTGGCCCAAGAGGCCACCGGAAGGCTCGGCGATCAGCACCCGTTCGTGGCTCTGGTGATCCGCAACTGGTGCGTCACGCTGCGCAAGATGGGCGACCACCAGCGAGCCTATGAACTGTCGAGCACGTACCTGAAATTGATCGCCGACACCCTCGGTACCGACAGCCGCTACTACCTGCTCATCGCCGTCAGTCACGCCAATGACCTGAGGCAGGTCGGCAAGCTCCGGGAGTCCCGCGCCCTGACCGAGCAGGTGCTGGCGATGAGCCGGGAAAGGTACGGCCGGGAGCACCCTCACAGTTATGCCATCGCGATGAACCTCGCGGTGACACTACGGCTGCTGGGACAGCTCGAAGACGCGCTCGCACTGAACGAGGAATCGGTCGAGGGCCTGACTCGCGTGCTCGGTCAGGAACATCCGCGCACCGTGCTCGCCCGGATGAATCTGGCCAGCGACTACTTCGCCCTCGGTCGCTTCGAGGAGGCGCACGACCTCGACAAGGCCGTGGCAGAGGAGTCCGAGCGGCTGCGTGAGAACCATCCGGCGAACCTGGCCGTCCGCCTCAATCTGAGCTACGACCTGAAGGCGCTGCGAAGGACCGAGGAAAGCGAACGCCTGTACGTCGCGACCCTGGACCGGTACTCAGCCGTGCTGGGTCCCTCCCACCCCGCGACGCTCAACGCCGAGAAGAGGCTTCGAGCCAACGGGGACACCGACCTGCTGTCACTCTAGGCGCTGTTTCCGCCCAGCCACCGGGCGAGCTCGTCGGGGGCGGGACAGCCGCCCCCGGCCGCCGCCAGAGCCCGGAGTACGCCGACCACCGCCTCCGGGCGGTCCAGCAGCAGGGCGGCATCCGCTCTCCGGGCGGGGTCGGGAAGCGCCAGCACCGCGCCGATCCATGCCTCGGGGTCCCAAGGATCCTGCGCGGTCCACTCGGCGTACCCGAGCGCGGCTTGTTCGGCGTCGCCCGCGACCGCGGCGTACCCGGCCCGGAGCGCCGGCTCCCCGGCCTTGTCCGCCCGCCGACGCCGACGGGCGAAGGCGGTCGGCGCGGACAGGCGGAGCCTGGCCAGCGGTCCGAACGTGTCGAGCCGGATCAGATCGGGGCGTGGACGCAGGGTGGAAGGCGGCAGTGCGGGAGCAGCGGCTCCGGCCGCCCAGGCTCTGGCGAATCGATCCGCCACAGAGGTGGGGATCTCAAGGTGTCGTGCTCTCCAGACCGCCCGCCGCAGTGCGCAGTAGTGATGGGCCAGTGCGGCTGGTGCGGCGGCCACTTCATCGTCCTGCCAAGCGGCCACCAGGTGTGCGATCTCGCCGGCGAACAGCCGGCCCTGCTCGGTGAGGTCTTCGTCGGTGAGGAGCGCGGCCACCGCCTCCCGGAGCTGTTCCCTGAGTACGGCGAACTCGAGGTCAGCTCGCCGGGCCTCTGTTCCGGTCACATGCCTGCGGTGCGTCAGCCAGAAGCGCCCGACCCCTGCGAACGCGAAGACCCCGTGAAGAAGTCCTCCGACGGGCCGTGGGTCACTGCGCCACGGCGCGTAGTGGAGCCGCCGCCCGGTCGACACCCCGTCGGAGTCCACGGGAGTCCGGACCAGCTCCACCAGGCTGAGCAGTGCGTTGAGCTGCTGATGGCGGGTCTCATGAACGAGGATCGCCGCGGTCTGGGTCTCGTCGTGGGGCAGGGACAGGGTGATCACGCCGAAAGCGTCCAGCGAGGACGCGCTGGCTACCAGGCCCCGCTCCGCCTTGCTGAGCGACCGTGGCACGAGAGCCCGTACCAACGCTCTGAGCGTGGCGGCCTCCGCCGGGGACTCCCGGTCCAGCAGAGCGTACGCACCGGCAAGACGGGTCTCCCATACCTGTAATCGACCGTCGTCCGAGCGGTCGGGAGACCTGGGGTACCGCGTGAAGTCCCGGTATGGGCTCACCGTGTCGAGCCACGGCCCGAGTTCCGTCACGCCGTCTTCGTCGCGGAGCATTCGCAGGGGAAGCCACCCCGGCAGCCGAGCGGGCCGGATGCGGGGCAGCACTGACTTTCCGAGTTCCCCGTTCACGACGGCACCCGCCGCGTCCACCCGGATCTCCGCCTCGCTCCAGCGGCGCCGCGCCACCGGACCCGCCATCCCCGCACCCGGCAGCCAGACCATGCCGCGGTGTGCGGGCACCCGCAGTGCACAGGGAACCCCGGCGCGCAGCGCCGCCGCCGCGGCCAGCGCGTGAAACTGGCCGAGGTCCGCCCACAGCGGGGCGGCGGAAGGAGTCCCGGCGACGGATCCGCTCAGGCGCCTGAGCAGACGCAGGGCCCATGCCATGACGGTGGGATCGGCGAGCACGCTCTCCAGCGCCTCGGGAGCCCGCTCCTCGACCGTGCACAGCAGCTGCCACGCCGTCTGCCCCGACACACCGCCGGGGTGCCGGGTGCTCCTGGCCGTCTCGTCCACGCGGTCCAGCAGGGCACGCAACACCAGCAGGAGCTGACTG
This sequence comes from Streptomyces sp. NBC_00019, assembly GCF_045041015.1. Taxonomy (NCBI): domain Bacteria; kingdom Bacillati; phylum Actinomycetota; class Actinomycetes; order Kitasatosporales; family Streptomycetaceae; genus Streptomyces; species Streptomyces sp. NBC_00019. The sequence continues at coordinate 6,013,639 of NZ_CP108302.1, read as the reverse complement.
CGTTGAGCGGAACGCAGCAGCAGGAGATCGGCTTCACTCGCGCCACCCGCCGCTATGGACCGGAGCGAGTCACCGGACAGCCGGTGGACATCGAGCTTCGCAGCGGTCACGGCCCGCACTGATCCGGACGCCTGCTGCGGACGAACCTCATCCCCTCGCTGTCGCTGTCGCCCGTCAGCGTCCCGAAAGCCAGGGTCGCCATGACGTTCACCCGGCTCAACGCGCGTCGCAGTGCAGGATCGTCACTGGAGTGCAGCTCCGCCAAAGAGATCCCAGACAGATCGAGAAGGTCGGAACAGATGTCCTTCGCAGGGTCTGCCATACCGTGGTTCCCCCTGACATGGTGATTCGGCGGCTCCGGGTGCGATTCCATGGTGGCTGCTTCACCTCTGGAGCGGAAGTGGGCCGCAGGTCATACAGCCTGGACCTGCCGGACGCGCGAGGCCGAGTTCGCGAGGGGACGACATGACGCAATTCCTGCGGTTTCCGGCGGAAGACGGCGAGGGTTTCCTGGTCGTAGAGGTAACAGAGGACGAGCCAGGAGTCATCGAGGTCTCCCGGCTCGGAAACGCCGTAGCCGATGCCACCACGTCCTTCGAGGAAGGCATCGATCGCATCAGGAACGCGGCCACATCCGCTCTGCGACGCCTGCGTGACATGCCCAGTCGCCCGGACGAGGTCAGCTTGGAGTTCGGCATACGCTTCAACGCCGAGTTCGGTGCCGTCATCGCCAAGTCCCAGGGCGAGGCCCAGCTCAACGTGACGATGACGTGGCGGGCGGACGGCATCGGCGAGTAGCTTCGCGCTGAACCCGATGGCGGACATCGGAGGCAGCGGGTGCATGGAACCCCGGGGCCACACTGCGGACGCATTCGACGTCTACCAACTGCCGTACGAGTGGCAGGACTTCAGCCACCACCTCCACGCTCCACGAGGCGGCCGCCGCCCTCGGCGACGGTCAGGCCGCCGGGTGCGGCTCCCGCCCCGTCAGCCTGCGGGCGAGCAGGCCGAGCAGTACGGCGTTGAACAGCCCGCACAGGACGGTCCCCGCGGAGAAGAGCAACGGGGTCAGCCAGGCGAGCGGGGAGTCCCCGTCGGGCGCCAGCGCCATCAGGGGCATGCTGACGATCATGCTGAGCGGAGCCGTGGTCATGAGCGGCCAGATCCCGGCGAACCCGGGGTCCGGCGACAGGTACACGGCCCACAGGAAGAACCCCATCGACGCCGCGACCACCGCGAGGTAGCCCCGCGCGAGCCAGTTGTCCACGGCGGGCGCCAACAGGGCCCGGATCCTCGGGAATCGGGGGCGTGCGGAACGGGCCATGTCGGTGCCTTTCGCTTCGAGGTGACATTCGAGGTGACATTCGAGGTGAAGGGGAGAGGGGGAGCTTCACGCGTGCCGGGCGTCGGCACGGACGTCCCGGACGTGATGGGCGAGCGCACCGACCACGGCGGCGTTCACCAGAGCGCACGCGAGCAGCCAGGCACCCATGCCGACCGAGGCGGCCACGACAGCCGCCCCACCACTGCCCTCGGCGCTACCGGGCCCGAAGGGCACGATCGCACCCAGCATCGACAGAGGCTCCGTGAGCAGCATCGGAGCCATCGCGTACGCACTGTCCGGAAAGAGGAACGCCACCGGCACGGAAGCGGCGAAGACCGCCAGATACCCCCGGCCGCCCCAGTTGTCCGTGGCGAGCGCGAGCAGCCTCCGCAACCGCACAAGGCGGCCCGACCCCGAGACGTTCGACATCGCGGATCCCTTCGGTTCGTCCGTTGTCGCTGTGTGTTCCCACGGTGTCCCGACGCCCCGCGCCGAGGCATGAGTACGGGTGCTCATCTCCGTCTGGGTTTCCGCCCACGTCCCCCACCCCCTCAGCCCCGCGCGGGCCCGAGCACAGGCGGCACCTGACCGCCCCCGGCAGGCCCCGTGTCGCCGTCCTCCCAGTCGGGGTCGTAGGCGCAGGGCAGGCCGGCGCTGCCGGTGAAGTACTCGCGGTCCGGGTCCCAGTGGAAGGACATCCGCTCGTCAGGGTCGTCCTGTTGGACGCGCAGCTCCCAGTCCTGGCCCTGCCCGCCCTCGCGGTAGGACGTGACCTCCCAGCCGTCGTCCGCGAGTTGCCGGTGCAGGCGCCGCAGGCCGGGTGCGGCCTGGCTCGCGGGTACGTGGTCCAGGGCCCACCCGTGGCTCATCCGGTAGGCGCCGTCGACGGCCTTGTCGTCCATCCCCAGCAGACCGCCGTCCCAGCAGAAGTCGGTCCCGTACCCGTTCTCCGGACCGACCCCGGTGTCCGCGCCGCCCGGTTCCACGGTCCGCGCGAACCCCAGGACGTCGTACGCCTCCCGCGACCGTTCAAAGGCACGGCTCGCCATCTCCTCGGGTGCGACGCGAGGAAAGTCCGTCGAGCCCCGGGAGTCCCAGGCGACCAGGACGAACGGCAGGAGCACGACGGCGAGCAGCACGCCGACCAGCGCGAGGCAGCCACAGCCGACGGCCTGCGGTGCCGACAAAGACCCGGACTCGGCCGGTGCGGTCTCTTGGGACATGCGGGGACCGTATGGCGGCGAGGGGATACGGCGGATGGGCGTGAGCACCTGGGGGAGGGTGCGTACACGTACTCAGTTCGGTGGGCCGATCGGTGATCGACAGTTTCGTGACAGTGCGAAGCGAACTCCTGTTCCCCTGCGCGGGGTGTGCGTACGGTGATCACCGCGGCGCTAGTGGATCTTGACCGGATCCGCATCCGCTGCCGCACAGCCAGCAGGCGACCGGGGGACACCGTCGCCGCTCACGGGGGATCAGGGGGAGCAGTTCGCCATGCCGTGGAACCGGCCTCACGGCGGCCGCACAACGAGCCGTCCTGTCATTGCATGCGTGGCCTTCGCGGGACTCACCGCGGCGGTCCTGATCGGCTGGGGCGGCTTGGACACCGTCCCCGGCTGCGGGTACGTCAGCGACGCCCACCCCTCCCGGACCGCGCAGGACTGGGTCACGTACGCCGATCATGTCGTCGTCGCCACGCCCGAGCGGGAGCGGGACACCGGGCGGCGCGACTTCGCCTCGGGCCCGTTCCGGTACCGGACCGACCGCATGGTGACCTTCCGCACCGACAAGGTCCTGTGGACCTCGGCCGACCGGCCCGACCGCCCCGTGGACAAGGGCTTCGACATGGTCGCCCCCGGCTGGCGGGTGTACCGGCAGAGCGGCACCCGCATCAAACAGACCGCCCCCGACGCTCCCCGCCTGGAGACCGGCCACACCTACCTCCTCGCCCTGCGCTGGAGCTCGCAGGGCTGGACGGTTCTGGGTGAGGGCGCCGCCGTCCCCTTCGACGACGGGGTCTCCGGTCAGGGCGAGTGGTGCGGGCGGGTCCTGTCGAAGGAGGACGTCGCCCGCGGTGAACTCTTCTCCCGCAAGGACGACGGCAGTCTCGAGGAGACGATCCTCGGCCAGGACGAACAGGCGGTACGGCGTGAGCTGGACCGTGCGGTCAGGAAGTGAGCGCCGCTCGTCCGCTCGGGGTGAGATGCCCGTGGCGCCAGGCCGACAGGGCGAAGACGGACGGGAGTTGGAGGGTGAACAGCGCGAAGATCAGCATGAGGAAGGCGGAGTCGGCGGGCGGACCGTCGTAGGCCACGGCCTCGGCGGCGGTGACCAGCAGCAGGACGAGCGTGTACAGACCGGTGTCGATGCCGGCCGTGCTCCAGCGCGACAGCGGGGGCAGCAGCAGTCTCGCCTCGACCAGTACGACGATCGTGACCAGCGGGAAGGCGAGCCGGTCCGGGGTGAGGAGTTCGGGGCTCCAGAGGAAGTTGCCGACCTCCCCCACGGCCAGCGAGACGAGCGTGACGATCGCCGCGTACGACAGGGCACTGCGCCAGGATGTGAACATGGACGGCTCCTTCCCCCGCGGGCCGAGCCGGCCCACTCAAGAAGATCGTCCAACGGGCCCGCCGGTTCCCGTCACTTCGTCCCCACTGTCCGCAGCACCGTCAGCGCCAGCGTCCGCGCCACCGCCACCACCTCCCGCACGGACACCCGCTCCCGCGCACTGTGGGCGACCTGGATGTCCCCCGGCCCGAACTGCAGCGTCGGGATCCCGGCCCCGGCGTACAAGCGCAGATCGCTCCCGTACGACGCCCCGCGCTCCCTGAGCGGCCCGCCCCCGGCGTCCGCGTGCGCGCCGCGGATCACGCCGGGCAGCGGATGCCCCTCCGGCAGCCGGCCGCTCGCGAACTGCCCACCGGGCCAGGTCACGCTGACCGGATGGTCGGCCAACCAGGCGTCCCCGGCACACACTTCGGCCACACACCGCTCGAACGCGGCCCGCGCAGCCGCCGGCTCCTCCCCCAGCCGCACCCCCAACCGCCCCTCCGCGACCAGCAGATCGGGCACACTGCTCGCCCAGTCCCCGGAGCGCAGGGTCCCCACCGACAGGGCGTACGGGATCGGATACTCGGCCATCAGCGGATGCGGCTCCCGGTTCCGCTCGGCCTCCAGCCGCCCCAGCGCCCGGTGCAGCGGCAGATAGGCGTCGATCGCGCTGACCCCCTCGTCGCGTGAACTGCCGTGCGCGGACTTCCCGTTGACGGTGAGCCGGAACGTCAGCGCGCCCGCGTTGGCGGTGACCAGGGTGCCGCCGGTCGGTTCGGCGATGACACAGACGTCCCCGCCGTACCCTCGCCGCAACGTCCCGAACGCACCGAGTCCCCCGTCCTCCTCCCCCACGACGAAGTGCACGGCGACCCGCCCCCGCAGCCGCGCCCCGCTGGCCCGCACCGCCTCCAACGCGACCAGCTCCGCCACCAGCCCGGCCTTCATGTCACAGGCCCCGCGCCCGTGCACGACATCCCCGACGACCCTGGGCACAAAGGGATCCCCCTCCCAGGCACCGAGATCCCCGGGCGGTACGACGTCCACATGCCCCTGAAGGATCAGCGTGGGCCCGTCCCCGCCCTCCCCGGCCCGCCCGACGAGCCCCCACGCCTCGTCCCGGGCCGCCTCCGCACCGGGAAAGTCCGGGTGGGCACGCAACGCGTCCAGATCCATGGCCCACAGATCGACATCGAGCCCGAGCCGCTCCAGCCGCCCGGCGAGGTGATGCTGCAACTCCGACTCGGCGGCACTCCCGGTAACGCTGGGAATGGCGACGAGCTCGGCGAGCATCCGCCCGACGGAGGCTTCGTCGATGCGGTCCAGCGCGGCGGCTTCCCCGGCACCCAGCATGTACGCCCTCCCCATCCTCGACGGAGCGATACCTGCTCACCGTAGACGGCCGACAAGCCGGTGATCGGACCTCAGCCCCCACCCACCGTGAACCCGATCGCCGAGCCGCCGCCGTCCCTCCGCAGCGCGAACGGGGCTCCGCCGTGGGCCAGGGCCACCTCGCGGACGATCGACAGGCCCAGGCCCGACCCGGGAAGGGAGCGGGCGTCGGCGGCTCGGTAGAAGCGGTCGAAGATGCGGATCAGGTCCGCTTCGGCGATTCCGGGGCCCCGGTCCAGGATCTCCACCCGGACGGTGCCCGGGCGGGCGGGGCCGGTCACCCTGATCTCGATCGGGGCGCGGCCCGCGCGGTCGAACTTCGCCGCGTTCTCCACGAGGTTCGACACCGCGCGCGTCAGCATGCCCGGCCGGCCGTCGGTCGTCGTGTCCCCGCTCACCCGGACCACGACCTCGCGCCCGGTGCGGCGCCGCGCGAGCCCCGCCACGTCCTCCACGATGTCGGCGAGGTCCACCCGCTGCGGCGGCTCGGTGTCGGACTGACCGGCCGCGAGATCGACCAACTCGTTGACCAGGTCGGTCAGTTCGCGGGCCTCCTGGCCCAGGTCCGCGACCAGTTCGGCGCGGGTCTCGGGCGGCAGTTCGTCGATCCGCCGCAGCAGCGAGATGTTGGTACGCAGGGAGGTCAGCGGCGTCCGCAGCTCGTGCCCCGCGTCCTGGACGAGGCGCCGCTGGTCCTCCTCCGACTGCGCCAGCCGGCCCAGCATGCGGTCGAAGGCCCGACCGAGGCGGCCCACCTCGTCGTACCCCGTCACCGGCACCTGGATACCGAGGCGGCGGGTGCGGGCGACGTCCTCCGCGGCCGAGGTGAGGATCACCAGGCGGCGGGTGATGCGCCGGGCCAGCCACCAGCCGAACAGCCCGGCCCCGACCACCACGGCCGCCATCAGGATCAGGGTGCGTTGCTGAAGCGCCCGCAGCAGGTCCTCGGTGTCGCTGAACTCCTGCGCGACCTGCACCGCGCCCCGGCCGTCACCGAGGGAGACGGTCGCGACCCGGTAGACGTCGCTGCCGACGTCGACGTCCTTGTGCTCGGCCAGCCGCCCCGCCGGCGTGGCCGCCGCGACGAGACGGTCGGCGTCGATGACGGGCAGCCCGGGGCTGCCGGGGTCGACGACCGAGCCGTCCGGCCCCAGCACCTGCACATCGGTACGGGCCGGGCGGACCAGGTCGTGTCCGGGCTCCGACGAGGAGAAGTCCTCCGGCGTCATCCTGCGCTCCCGCACCTCGTCCCGCAGGTCCTGCACGACCTCGTCGAACACGGACTGCTGGTCCACCCGGACCAGACGGGCGGCGGCGCCGTACGACAGGATCCCGACGAGGACGGTGACGGCGGCCGTGACCGCCGCGAAGGACACCGCGAAGGTGGTCGCGAGCGAGACCAGCCCGGGCCGGCGTCTGCGCAGCAGCCGCGCGAGGCGGCCCACTCAGTCCTCCCGCAGCACGTAACCCACGCCCCGCACCGTGTGGATCAGCTGCGGGGCGCCCGGCTCGTCGAGCTTGCGGCGCAGATAGCCGACGTAGACGGCGAGGTTCTTGGAGCCCGGCCCGAAGTCGTACCCCCAGATCCGGTCGTAGATCGTGGAGTGGTCGAGGACGATCCCGCTGTTGCGCACCAGCAGTTCCAGCAGCTCGAACTCGGTACGGGTCAGCTCCAGCTCCCGCCCGTCCCGCCAGGCCCGCCGCGCCTGCGGGTCCATCTTCAGCCCGGCCGCCTCCAGGTACCGCTCGGGCACCGGCTGCTTGGGCGCCTCGACGGGGGCGACCCCGCCCGCCCCGCCGGTGCGGCGCAGCAGGGCGCGCAGCCGGGCGAAGACCTCCTCGACGTCGAAGGGCTTCAGGACGTAGTCGTCGGCGCCCGCGTCCAGGCCGGCGATCCGGTCCTGGGTCTCCACGAGCGCCGTCAGCATCAGGATCGGCGTCCGGTCGCCCTCGGCGCGCAGCACCCGGCAGACCTGGAGCCCGTCGATGCCCGGCATCATCACATCCAGCACGAGCACGTCGGGCGGGGTGCGGTGGGCCTGCGCCAGCGCCTCGACACCGTCGGCGACCGCGGTGACCCGGTAACCCTCCAGGGTCAGGGCGCGCTCCAGGGCGTGACGGATGGCGCGGTCGTCTTCGGCGAGCAGCACGGTCTGAGGCACGCCCCCATACTGCCAAGGCCGTCGCCGGTTCAGCCGGGTGAGCGGGCCGACGATCAGCCTTTTTACCGGGCTCTCACCGTCACAGAGGCAACCGGAGGGCGTACGCCCTCCGGTCTTCGCACCACCGAGCGCCCGAGCGCCCGAACGTCCGAGCCCTCAGACCGCCGGTGCGCCCGTCGGTGACAGCGCCGCCAGCTGCTCGGCGAACGGGACCACCTCGAAGGGGTCCCTGGCCTTGGCCGACGTGACCGATGTGACCGGCTCGGCCTCCGGACGGCCCTCGGGCAGCAGCGCCGCCAGCTCCCCCGCCGCCCGCTCGATCCGCCCGTCCAGCCCCTCCGCGCCCCAGTCCTCCGAGGCCGCGTACACCCCGGTCGGCACGACGACGGCCCGCAGATGGGAGAAGAGCGGCCGCAGCGCGTGGTCCAGCACCAGGGAGTGCCGCGCGCTGCCGCCGGTCGCCGCGACCAGCACCGGCTTCCCGGCCAGCGCGTCCTTGTCGAGGACGTCGAAGAACGACTTGAAGAGTCCGCTGTACGACGCCGAGAACACCGGCGTGACGACGATCAGGGCGTCCGCCCCGGCCACGGCGTCCTGCGCGGCGGCGAGAGCACGCCCGGGAAACCCGCTGGTGAGGTGGTGGGCGATCTCCACGGCGAGGTCGCGGACCTCGACGACCTGTACCTCGGCCGGCGCGAGTTGCTTCACGGCCGCCGCCAGCCGGTCGGCCAGCAGTCGCGTGGAGGACGGCACGCTCAGTCCCGCAGAGACGACGACGAGCTTCATACGACGGTCTCCTTCTTCACTTCGGCGAGCAGCGACGCGTGGGTGGGCGCCTCGGGGACATCCTTCGCGCGGCCCTTCGCGAACTCCTCGCGCAGCACTGGAACGACCTCCTCGCCCAGCATGTCGATCTGCTCCAGGACGGTCTTCAGCGGCAGCCCGGCGTGGTCCACCAGGAACAGCTGGCGCTGGTAGTCGCCGGCGTACTCGCGGAAGCTCAGCGTCTTCTCGATGACCTGCTCCGGGGAGCCCACGGTCAGCGGGGTCTGGTCGGTGAAGTCCTCCAGGGAGGGCCCGTGTCCGTAGACCGGCGCGACGTCGAAGTAGGGCCGGAACTCGCGGATCGCGTCCTGGGAGTTCTTCCGCATGAAGATCTGCCCGCCGAGTCCGACGATCGCCTGCTCGGGCGTGCCGTGGCCGTAGTGCGCGTACCGGCTCCGGTACAGCTCGACCATCCGCTTGGTGTGGTCGGCCGGCCAGAAGATGTTGTTGTGGAAGAAGCCGTCACCGTAGTACGCGGCCTGCTCGGCGATCTCGGGCGAGCGGATGGAGCCGTGCCAGACGAAGGGCGGTACGCCGTCCAGGGGGCGGGGCGTGGAGGTGAAGCCCTGGAGCGCCGTACGGAACTTCCCCTCCCAGTTCACGACGTCCTCGCGCCACAGGCGGCGCAGCAGGGCGTAGTTCTCGATGGCGAGGTTGATGCCCTCGCGGATGTCCTGTCCGAACCACGGGTAGACCGGGCCGGTGTTGCCGCGGCCCATCATCAGGTCCACCCGGCCGTCGGCCAGGTGCTGGAGCATCGCGAAGTCCTCGGCGATCTTCACCGGGTCGTTCGTGGTGATGAGGGTGGTGGAGGTCGAGAGGATGAGCCTCTCGGTCTGCGCGGCGACGTAACCGAGCATCGTGGTCGGTGACGAGGGCACGAACGGCGGGTTGTGGTGCTCACCGGTCGCGAAGACGTCGAGCCCGACCTCCTCGGCCTTCAGCGCGATGGCGACCATGGCCTTGATGCGCTCGCGTTCGGTCGGCGTCCGGCCGGTGGTGGGGTCCGGCGTGACATCGCCGACGCTGAAGATCCCGAACTGCATGGTCGCTCACCCTCCAGGTTGTTGACCGTTCAACTATACCGCTGAACGGCCACCCCCGCCCCGTTATTCCACTTGACCCGCCAACCCTCCCCGCCTCATATTCATCTGCGTGACACAGATATTGCATGACGCAGATGAAGGCCGCGAGAAACCGCCCCTCCCCGCCCGCACCCGCTGGGCGATCCTCGCCGTGATCCTCGCCGCGGACGTCCTCGACCTCCTCGACGCCACGATCACCAACATCGCCGCCCCGACGATCACCGCGGACCTCGGCGGCGGCCCCGGCCTCGTCCAGTGGCTCGGCGCCTCCTACGCACTCGCCCTCGGCGTACTGCTCGTCCCCGGCGGACGGCTCGGCGACAGATACGGCCGCCGCCGGCTCTTCCTGCTCGGGCTCGCCGGATTCGTGGTGGCCTCACTGGCCTGCGGGCTCGCTCCCGACCCGACGACGCTGGTCGTCGCCCGGCTCGCCCAGGGCGCCTTCGGGGCCCTCGTCATCCCGCAGGGCTTCGGCATCCTCGGCGCCACCTGGCCCCGCGACCAGATCGGCAAGGCGTTCAGCCTGTTCGGGCCCGCGATGGGACTGTCCGCGGTCGGCGGCCCGATCCTCGCCGGGTTCCTCGTCGACGCCGACGTCCTGGGCCTCGGCTGGCGCCCCATGTTCCTGATCAACCTGCTGCTCGGCGGCGCCGCCCTGCTCGCCGCCGCCCGCCTGCTGCCGCGCGACTCAGGCGACCGGGCCGTTTCCGTCGACGTCCGCGGGGCCGTGCTGCTCACCGGCGCACTGCTCGGCCTGCTGGGCGGGCTGATCGACGGCTCGGCGAGAGGCTGGACCAGTCGGCCACTGATCCTCCTGGCCATCGGCCTCGCCCTCTTCGCCGCCTTCTCCCACCGCCAGCGCACCGCCCCCCACCCACTCATCGAACCGACCCTGCTCCACAACCGCGGCTTCGCCGCGGGCCTGGCCCTCGGCATCGTCGCCTTCGCCGCGACCGCCGGCCTCCTCTACGTCCTCTCCCTCTTCCTCCAACAGGGCCTCGGCCGCTCCCCCACCGGCACCGCGCTCGCCCTGATCCCCCTGACCATCGGCATCGTCATCGCCTCGATCGCCTGCCACGGCCTGATCCACACCCACGGCCGCCGCCTCATCCACGCCGGCCTACTGACCCTCATCGCAGGCTGCGCCTACCTGACCCTGTTGATCCACAACTCCGGCACCCACACCGGAACTTGGCCCCTCGTCCCACCCCTGCTGATCCTCGGCATCGGCATGGGCACCTGCTTCGGCACGGTCTACGACATCACGATCGGCGACATCGCCCCGGCGGAGGCAGGTAGCGCGAGCGGCTCGCTCAACGCCGTACAGCAACTGGCCAACGCGATCGGAGCGGCGGCCGTGACCACGGTCTACTTCAGAACAACCGGCAACACCACCCACGCCACCACGGTCAGCCTCATCACGGTCACCGCAGCACTCACCCTGTGCCTGCCGCTTGTGGGCCTACTACCGCGAAGGGCGCAGGAAGACCAACACCACTGAACCCGGCCAGGGGCGCGGGGAACTGCGCGACAAGCCACGACGAACCCGCACCCGCCACACAACCGCCCCGACCACCCCACTAGGCGCCCGGCACCAACACCAACCGCCCCCGCACCCCACCCTCGGCGAGCCGCACATGCGCCTTCACCGCCTCCTCCAACGGAAACGTCTCCGCCACCCGCAACGTCAGCACCCCCTCCTCGACCAGCCCGACCAACTCACCGAGCCGCGCCCCATCCGCACCAACCTCGACGGCAGTCGTCCGCACCCCCCGCACCGACGCCGGCTGAGCCTGCGGAATGACCCCGACGTACACACCCCCGTCCCGCACCCACTCCAACGCCGCCTCCCCGAGCACCGCCGTATCCAGTACGACATCGAAGGCCCCCGCCTCGACCACACCGGACGTGAAGTCCACGGCGCCCAGGGACCGTACGAGCTCCTCGTCCCCCTCCCGCGCAAGCCCGGTCACCGAAATCCCCCGCCGGGAGGCGAGCTGGATGACGAACCCCCCGACCGCACCCGCCGCCCCGGTCACCAGCAGGGACTGCCCCTCCGTCAACTCCGCCAGATCCAGGGCCTGTACGGCGGTCAGGGCGTTCAGCGGCAACGTCGCCGCGTGTACGACGTCGACCGTCCTCGGCGCCCGCGCCACCGCGTCCGTGTCCAGGACGACGTACTCCGCGTGTGTGCCCAGCGGCGCGACCATGCCGTAGTCGAGCCCGACCACCTGATCCCCCACGCTCCACGCACTCGCGACCCCCACGGCGTCCACCGTCCCGGCGACATCCCAGCCGAGCCCGATCTGCTTGCCCGCGCCCCCGAAGACGCCCTGCCGCACCCCCGCGTCCACCGGGTTCAGCGTGGCCGCCGCCACCTTGATCCGTATCTGTCGCGCGGCGGGCTCGGGCACCTCGGTCTCCACGACCTCCACGGCCTCGGGCCCACCGAACGCGTTCACCACAACAGCACGCATGCCAAGTCTCCTGGTTTTATTGGCGTTTGCGGGGATTCCCCATTGCGCGGGGCCCCCTTCCCTGCCAACAACCCTAGGAAGAGTTACTATCTATCAGTAAGTAGTTACCTGGAAGTGCGTAAGCACCCCGGAGGTGAGCCATGCCGACCATGACCGCGGCCCAGCGGCGCGAGCAGGCCCGTGTCGAGTACGACGCGTTCATCCGCGGCTGCCCGACCAACCAGCTCCTGGACCGCCTCAGCGACAAGTGGGTCAGCCTCGTCGTCTCGGCCCTCTCCACCGGCCCGATGCGCTACAGCGACCTCACCCGCAAGATCGCCGGCGTCAGCCCCAAGATGCTCACGCAGACCCTGCGCTCACTGGAACGCGACGGCATCCTCGTCCGCACGGTCACCCCGTCCGTCCCGGTCCGCGTCGACTACGAACTCACGCCGCTCGGCCACAGCCTGGCCGTACTCCTGACCGCGGTGAAGGACTGGGCGGAGACCCACATCGAAGAGGTCCACCAGGCCCGCGAGCGCTACGACACCACGGACTGACGGACCGACCGACCGACCGGCCGACCGGTCAACTGACCAACTGGGCGTCCGTCCGGCCGCCTAGACGTCGCCGGAGCGCAACCGCTCGACCTGCTCGGCGCTGAACCGCGTCGTACGCCTCATGTGCTCGATGATCAGGGCGAGTTGGGCATCACCGAGGTCGTCGAAGAGGGCGTTGTACCCGCCCCCCAGCCGGTCCCACACCCGCGTCAGCTCCGCCAGCTTCTCCGGCACGGTGGCCACCAGCACCCGCCGCCGGTCCGCCACGTCCCGCTCCCGCACCGCGTACCCGGCCCGCTCCAGCCGGTCCACCAGCCGCGTGGCCGACCCGGTGGTCAGCCCCGTCAGCTCGGCGACCCGCCCGGTGGTCACGGGCCCCCCTTCCAGGGCCAGCAGATTCAGGCACTGCAGATCGGTCGGATGCAACCCCAGATGATCGGCGAAGGCCTGATTGAAGAGAGCGTAAGAGGCCATGTACCGCCGAGAAACGGTCCCCAGCTCCTCGAGCAACCGCTCCCGCGCCGCCCCACCCTCCACCTGCACCATGCGGAGATCGTACGACGCGGCCGACGGACAGGGAGAGAGGCCGATCGTCCCTCCAGCCGCCCACCCGCGGTCAGAAGTAGTACGTGTCGCCCGTGTCCAGGACCAGGACCCGCTGGCGGTCGTTCAGGTGGTTCCGGTCCACCACGCCGCCGCTCCACACCGTGTCGATCTCCAGCAGGGCCTCGGACGGCTCGCCCCTCAGGCGTAGCCGCAAACCGATCTGGTCGCCCAGCCCGTCCGCGTCCAGCGCGCCGACCCGGCACAGCACCACCCTCACACCCGACCGTGCGCACCCGTCCGGCAGCAGCTGTCGGTTCGCCAGCGGTTCCGACCAGCGCAGCCGAACCGTCGCGTCGGGCACCGCCGACGGCCCGTGATTCCGCGGCGTGAACCGCACGTCGACCTGGCCCGCGGCCATGGAGACGGCACCGTGATAGGCCAGATCGGCCTCGGGCCCACCCGGAAAGGCCCCCGCCCCCGCGATAGCCCCCGGCGCCACCCCGCAAACCGCCAGCACGGCCGCGACGCACACAGCAACAACCCGCATACCGGCACTCCTCACTCCAGCGTGGTCATACCGTCGGATGTATCCCACGCGGAGCGGGCGACAGGCGCCCTCCAACAGGTGACTGGACCCGTATGGCCAGGTGACGTGGACCATATGGCAGGCTGCGCGGCATGCTCGTCCTGCGCTCGGCCGCGCTCTTCGTCGTCGCGGCCCTCTTCGAGATCGGCGGTGCGTGGCTGGTCTGGCAGGGCGTACGGGAGCACCGCGGCTGGCTGTGGATGGCCGGCGGCGTGCTGGCCCTCGGCGCCTACGGTTTCGTCGCCACCTTCCAGCCCGACGCCCACTTCGGCCGCATCCTCGCCGCGTACGGCGGGATCTTCGTCGCCGGTTCGATCCTGTGGGGCGCCGTCGCGGACGGCTACCGACCCGACCGCTGGGACGTCACGGGCGCGCTGGTCTGCCTCGCGGGCATGGCAGTGATCATGTGGGCGCCGCGGGGAAACTGAACGCCGGGCGCCTCACCCGGCGCCTTCGGGTCACCCGGCCCCTTCGGGCAGCAGACCCAGCTGCCCCAGGAACTCCATCTGGTCGAAGTAGAGCCGGTAACTGACGATCCGGCCGTCCCGCACGGTCGCGCAGTCGACCCCGCGGATCCTGATCTCCTTCTGCGTCGCGGGGAGGGACTCCCCGGAGGGCAGCAGGATCGGACCGGTGTTCCGCCCGCTGAAGACCCCTTCGTCGATGGCCGTGTCGTCGACCTCATAGGCGTACAGCGTCTCGAACGTCGCATCCGGCACCGCGTCCGTCATCTGCCGCCAGTACTCGACGATGTTGTCCCGACCGTGGATCTCGCCCTCGTCCGGCGTGTACGCGACCGCGTCCTCCGCGTACAGCTCCCCGATCGCCTTCACGTCCGGGTGCGTGGTCAGCGCCTCGGTGAGCCGATCCATGACCTCTCGCGCTTCACCCATGATCCACCTCCACTACCAGAGGACCACCCACCTCGATTTTCCCACGCACCGCCCAAACCGGACCGCCGACCGAAACCGGCCCCCCGACCGACACGCGACCACAAGCCGAGCCCGAACCACAAGCTGGCACCTGACCCCTGCCCGAAACCGGACCACCAGCCGAAACCGACCCTGCCCGAGACCGCACCCCCGGCCGAGACCAAACCGCTGACCGAGACCGGCCCCCCAGCCCCCGCCCGGCACCGGACCGCTGGCTGAGACCAGAAACCCCTCCCCGCTCCACCCGCCTATCCTGGCGGCAGCCATTCGTACGCACGCCCGAGGAGCAGCCCATGGCCACCGCCGCACCGTCCGCCGCCTCCCGCATCGCCGTCGTCACCGGTGCGAGCAGCGGAATCGGCGCCGCCACGGCCCGACAGCTCGCCGCCGCGGGCTACCGCGTCGTCCTGACCGCCCGCCGCAAGGACCGCATCGAGGCCCTGGAGGCGGAGATCAACGCGTCCGGCGCCCAGGCGACGGCGTACCAGCTGGACGTCACCGACCGCGCCGCGGTCGACGAGTTCGCGTCGGCCTTCCGGACGATCGGCGTCCTGGTCAACAACGCCGGCGGCGCGCTCGGCGCCGACCCGGTCGCGACCGGCGACCCGGCCGACTGGCGTTCGATGTACGAGACGAACGTCCTCGGCACCCTGAACGTCACCCAGGCCCTCCTCCCCAAGCTGGTCGCGAGCGGCGACGGCACGGTGGTCGTCGTCTCCTCCACCGCCGGCCACGGCACCTACGAGGGCGGCGCCGGTTACGTCGCCGCCAAGCACGGCGCCCACGTCCTCGCCGAGACCCTCCGTCTGGAGATCGTCGGCCAGCCGGTCCGCGTCATCGAGATCGCGCCCGGCATGGTGAAGACGGACGAGTTCGCCGTGACCCGCTTCGGCGGCGACAAGGAGAAGGCGGAGAAGGTCTACGAGGGTGTCGCCGAGCCCCTGACGGCCGACGACGTCGCGGAGACGATCACCTGGGCCGTCACCCGCCCCCACCACGTCAACGTCGACCTCCTCGTCCTGCGCCCCCGCGCGCAGGCGTCGAACACGAAGGTCCACAGGGAGCTGTAGATGCCCGACGGCCACGACGACCCAGGCGACCACGCCGACCACGGCGACCTCGATGACGAGTCGGACCGCCGACACCTCGCGCTGGAGAAGAAGCGCGAACGCTTCGTCTGGTACTACCTCGCGTACTTCCTCTTCGGCATCCACATCGTGGCCTTCGTGATGATCTACGCGGTGACGCACGCGAAGTAAGTCCAGGTCAGGACGGGCGGCGACCGCATATGGTCGCTGCCCGTGGACAGACACGTACGCTTCGACGCCCTGCACAACGTCCGCGATCTCGGCGGCTACCAGGCCGCCGACGGCCGCAGGATCCGCCCGCGAAGGCTCTACCGCGCCGACTCCCTGGGCAAGTTGACCCGTGACACCCCGGACTGGTCCCGCTTCCTCTCCCTGGGCATCCGCACGGTGATCGACCTGCGCTACGACTGGGAGATCGACGCCAGGGGCCGCATCCCGCGAGACGACTCCTTCACCTACCACCACCTCAGCATCGAGCACCGCCCCTACGACCAGGCGGCGTTGGGCTCCGACATCGAGCCCGGCCCCTACCTCGCCGAACGCTTCATGGAAGTCGCCGAGGACGGCACGAAGGAAATCCGCCAGGCCCTGGAACTGGTAGCGGAATCAGCGCAGTCCGACACCCCCCTGGCCTTCCACTGCGCATCCGGCAAGGACCGCACGGGCGAACTGGCAGCCCTGATCCTCTCCTTGCTCGGCGTCGACGAGCGAACGATCATCGAGGACTTCAGCCTCACGGAACTGGCGACCTCGGCCCTGCTGGCGGACTGGCGGGATCGGAACGAGGGCAGATCCCCGACCTGGCCGGGCTTCGCCCGCGCCCCCGAGTCGGTGATGCGCCTGTTCCTGCAGTCCCTGAACACGCGCTACGGCTCGGTGGAGGGCTACGTCACGAAGGCCCTGGGCCTGGACGCCGAAGCCCTCTCCTCAAAGCTCCGCGAAAACCTCCTGGAACCGGCCCCCACGACCTGGCACCCCCTCACCTACCGAAAAGCGGAGCCCGCGGACGCAAAAACCCTGGTCCACCTCCGCGACTCCCTCTCCCTCTGGATGCTGGCCAGAGGAATCGACCAGTGGAAGCCCCAGGAAAAGACCGAGGCCCACTTCCTCACCCGCATGCAAGAGGGCGAAGTCTGGCTGGCCCACACGGGCGACACCCTGGCCGGCGCCTACGAACTCTGGTGGACCGACGAAGCAGCCTGGGGCCCCCGCCCCTCCGACGCCGGCTACATCCACCGCCTGATGACAACCCCCCACACGGCCCCACCCAACACCGGTCGCCAACTCCTGACCCACGCGGAATCCCGCATCACACAGTCAGCCCGCCCCTACGCCCGCCTGGACTGCCTCTCCACCAACCCCCGCCTCCGCACGTACTACGAATCCGCGGGCTACACAGTCGTAGGCGAACAGCCCACAAAGGACGGCGGGTTGGGCAGCCCGTACGCGGTGACCCTGCTGGAGAAGCGCCTCGGTTAACTCACAGGGGTGAACCTCATCGATCACCCAAACGACCCCTGAACAGGCGATCTAGGCTCGCACCACAACATCAAATCGACGGCCCTCGCCCGGGCGGCAACCCGGTCGAGGGCCTGACCAGCAAGGAAGGAATCAGCTTCCTCATGGCTGAATGCGAGCCTAACGCTCACCGGTTCATGGACCTCACGGTCCCGGAGTACGCGTACATGTTCGGCTTCTTGCAGGCGGATGGTCATCTCCAGCAAGGGGTCGGCCAGAAGGGAAAGTTGACAGTCGAGCTCAACGCCCGCGACATCGCTCTCCTACGCACGTTCCAGAAGCTGACGCCCTACTACAGCAGCGTCACGGAACGCACCCGGTCCACGAACTTCGCCGAGACACACAGCTCAGCCACCTGGAGCCTGTGTTCCCTAGAAGCCAGGACCAAGGTCAATGAACTCGGCCTGCCGTACGGCCGCAAGTCGAAGACGATCGCGCCGCCTCACAGCGACTTCTCCCGACGCGACTACCTCCGCGGGCTCATCGACGCTGACGGCTCAGTCGGTTTCACCGGGAAAGGGTTCCCTTTCGTCTCCCTCACCACAGCCAGCACGGACATCGCAACCCACCTGTGCGAGTACGCCAGGGAGGTGACTGGCGCCGTGCGAATCGTCAAGCGCAACACCCGGGACGACATCTACAACGTCTTCTACGCGATGGAGAACGCCCAACGCCTGGCAGCTGACCTGTACTACCCCGGCTGTCTCTCTCTGGAACGCAAGCGCACGGCGGCGGTCTCCCTTGCCGCCTGGGCACGTCCCCACGGCATGCGAACCGAGTACACCCAGCGCCGATGGACCGAGCAGGAAGACCGGATCCTGCTTGAACTCAACAGCCCGAAAGCAGCCGCCGAGGAACTCGGCAGGACCGCCCAGAGCTGCAACCTCCGCCTCTGGCGCCTCCGTACAGGCCAGGCCCCCCGGCCTAGCTGACAGTGGCCATGTAAGGGGCCCGGCTTCGGCCGGGCCCCTCGCGTCAGCCCTTCACGCAGACGACCTGCTTCAGCTTCGCCACGACTTCCACAAGGTCCCGCTGCTGGTCGATGACCTGCTCGATCGGCTTGTACGCACCCGGGATCTCATCCACGACGCCGGAGTCCTTACGGCACTCCACGCCCCGTGTCTGCTCCTCCAGGTCCTTCGTCGTGAAGCGACGCTTGGCCGCGTTGCGGCTCATGCGCCGACCGGCGCCATGCGACGCCGAGTTGAAGGACTTTTCGTTGCCGAGACCCTTCACGATGTACGAACCGGTGCCCATTGAGCCCGGGATGATGCCGTACTCTCCGGCCCTGGCGCTGATCGCCCCCTTACGGGTGACAAGTAGGTCCATGCCTTCGTAGCGCTCGACATTCACGTAGTTGTGATGGCAGCTGATCTCCGGTTCGAAGGTGACCTTCGCCTTCTTGAACTCACGGCGGATCACATCCTTGGAAAGCGCCATCATGAGGGCGCGGTTGTACTTCGCATACTCCTGCGCCCAGAACAGGTCATGCCGGTACGCCGCCATCTGAGGGGTGTCCGCGACGAACACCGCAAGATCCCTGTCGACCAGGCCCTGATTGTGCGGCAGCTTCTGAGCCACCCCGATGTGGTGCTCAGCCAGCTCCTTGCCGATATTCCGAGATCCGGAGTGCAACATAACCCAGACCGAATTATCCGAATCGAGGCAAAGTTCCCAGAAATGATTCCCTTGGCCAAGGGTTCCCATTTGCGTAACTGCCCGCCCCCTGCGGAACTTCACCACCTCGGCAACCTGATCGAACCGCCCCCAAAACTCATCCCACCCCGCAGCGGCAAGCCCATGGAACCGCCCAGGCTCAACGGCAGAGTCATGCATCCCCCGCCCCACCGGAATAGCCTCCTCGATCTTCGACCGCAGCCGAGACAGATCCCCCGGCAGATCATTGGCGGTCAGGGACGTCTTGACGGCCGACATCCCGCACCCGATGTCCACCCCCACCGCCGCAGGACAAACAGCCCCCTGCATGGCGATGACCGACCCGACGGTCGCGCCCTTCCCGTAATGCACGTCCGGCATCACGGCCAGTCCCTTGATCCACGGCAGTGTCGCGACGTTGCGCAGCTGCTGGAGCGCCACGTCCTCGACCGACGCCGGGTCGGTCCACATGCGGATCGGTACCTTCGCGCCCGGCAGTTCCACGTACGACATATCGTCCTCATTCCCCCGGAATTTTGTAAAAGTCTCAAATCGCAAAACCGGCGCCAAGATCAACGAATGGGACAACGGACCGGCGTCCACGGCTGTGCGTGCGATACACATGGTGCCCAGGGGTCACCCCTGCCCGGCAAGCGAATAAGCAGCGGGAACACGCACACAGCGAGAGGAGCCGACCGTGCAGCGGAAGGCCTATGTACCCGGCGTCGCGGCGCTCCTCGTGGCATTGCTGGCCGGCTGCACCAGCGGCTCGGACGACGGCGGCACCACGGACGACGCCAACCCCGGCGACGCCGGCACCGCGTCGGCCGCCGCCGAACCCGGCCGCTACCGCACTCTCCCGGAGCCCTGCGGCGCGGCCGGCCAGAGCACGCTCGACGCGCTCCTGCCCGGCATCCAGCAGATCACGGACGAGGATCAGCGCGAGAAGGCGTACGAGGGTGAGCCGTCGGTCACGTTCGACACGGACCGCAAGGTCGGCTGCCGTTGGAAGGTGGAGTCGACGGACGCGACGGACCGGCTGCTCGTGGATCTGGAGCGGGTGGTGTCGTACGACACCGTGAGCGACGACAGTGAGGCGGAGGGGGTGTTCGCGGAGAAGCAGGAGGCGGCCGACCTTCCGGAGCCCGTGATCTCCGAGTCGAGCACGTCCGACGCGAGCACCGAGAGCGCCTCCCCGAGTTCGTCCCCTTCTTCGTCTTCTTCGTCTTCTTCGTCTTCTTCGTCTTCTTCGTCTTCCTCCAGCACCTCTCCGAGCGCCACTCCCACCGATCTGCAGCCCCGTCTGCTCGACGATCTCGGCGACGAGGCGTTCCTGGACGACGCGCTCAGCAGCTCGGGTTCGACGGCTCAGCAGCGCACGGTGACTGTGGCGTTCCGCACGTCGAATGTGATCGTGACGATCGTGTACGAGGAGCAGCCGGCGACGGTCGGCGTGGTGCCGGACAGTGAGGAAATGCAGGACAGGGCAAGGGAGCTGGCCTCTCAGCTGGCGGACGCGCTGGCGGGTTGAGGGGTGTTCGGGCGCCTCGGCAAAGCAGGTGAACCAGAGCCGCACAGCTGGCTCACCGCGTACCGTGGCCCCTCGGACCCGAGCCGACCGCAGGAGCACGAGCAGCGTCATGAGTGAAGGAACCATGCAGCGAGCAGCACAGCGAGACCAGGGTGACAAGCGAGTGAGGCGCCTGAGCCGGGTACTTCTCGGCGCGGCGGCAGTCCCGGTGATGCTGGTGGCGGCCGGCTGTTCCTCGGACTCCGGCTCGGACGACGCCGGTGGCAAGGAATCCGGTGCCAGTGCCTCCGCGTCCGTGAGCGCGTCGCCGACGGTGCAGGCGGCGACGTATGCCTCGCTTCCCGACCCGTGCGACACCCTGTCCAAGGGCACGTTGGGCGATCTCGTGCCGAAGGCGCCGAAGTCCGGCAAGCAGGGCAAGTCGGATGATGTGGCGACGCGGGGCAGTTGCTCCTGGTCGAGCCTGGACAACAACGGTGTCAAGGGCTCCCAGTTCCGCTGGCTGAACGTCTCGTTGCTCCGTTTCGACTCGGACGTCACGCGTGGCGAGGGCGACAAGCTGGCGCAGGAGTACTTCGACAAGCAGGTCCAGGACGCGCAGTCGGTGGACGGCGCGAAGAACGCCAAGACGGCGCCGGTGACCGGTACGGGCGAGGCGGCGACGCTGGTGACGTACGACCTGAAGAAGAAGGAAGGCTCCTTCAAGCAGCAGACGCTGGTCACGCGCGTCGAGAACGTCGTGGTCACCGTGGACTACAACGGGGC
The DNA here is from genome assembly GCF_045041015.1 of Streptomyces sp. NBC_00019. Taxonomy (NCBI): domain Bacteria; kingdom Bacillati; phylum Actinomycetota; class Actinomycetes; order Kitasatosporales; family Streptomycetaceae; genus Streptomyces; species Streptomyces sp. NBC_00019. The sequence continues at coordinate 5,992,663 of NZ_CP108302.1, read as the reverse complement.
GGGTCTTGCGGGCGAGAAGACGCCGAGTGCGGACAGCCTCGCCAAGCTGGTGAAGAAGGCGGCCAAGGAGGCGGTGGCCGCGGTGACGAAGGCGAACTCTGGTGGCGGCACGGGTACGGGGGGCGCGGCGAGCCCGTCTCCGTCCGAGTCGGCGTCCAAGTCCGCCTCCAAGTCCCCCTCGACGTCTACGTCGAAGTCCGCATCTCCGTCCAAGTCGACTGCGAAGAAGAGCTGAACAAGGGCTGACGGTCCCTACCGGCCACCCGTGCGCCGCACACATGTGCCACTCTGTTGCGCGCAACAACACGCAAGGGGAGGGGATTACGGGTGGCCGCACCAGTGCAGTTGACCCGGACGCACCGCGTTCTCATCGGCGTCGTCGTGTTCGGCGCCGTGATCATCGCCGGTATCGGCTTCGCGGGGTCGTACGCGGCCGTCCGTGAACTCGCGCTCCAAAAGGGCTTCGGGAACTTCAGTTACGTCTTCCCGATCGGCATCGACGCGGGCATCTGTGTCCTGCTGGCCCTGGATCTCCTCCTGACGTGGATCCGCATCCCGTTCCCGCTGCTGCGTCAGACGGCGTGGCTCCTGACGGCGGCGACGATCGCCTTCAACGGCGCGGCCGCCTGGCCGGATCCGCTCGGCGTCGGCATGCACGCGGTGATCCCGATCCTGTTCGTGGTCTCGGTCGAGGCCGCCCGGCACGCGATCGGCCGTATCGCCGACATCACGGCCGACAAGCACATGGAGGGTGTCCGCCTCACGCGCTGGCTGCTCTCCCCGCTGCCGACGTTCCTGCTGTGGCGGCGCATGAAGCTCTGGGAGCTGCGCTCCTACGAGCAGGTGATCAAGCTGGAGCAGGAGCGCCTGGTCTACCAGGCGAGGCTGAGGTCGCGCTTCGGCCGTGCCTGGCGGCGGAAGGCTCCGGTGGAGTCCCTGATGCCGCTGAGGCTCGCGCGTTACGGGGTCCCGCTGGCGGAGACGGCTCCGGCGGGCCTGGCGGCGGCGGGCATCGAGCCCGCGCTGCTCCCCCCGGCCCCGGTACCGATGCCGGCACCGCAGGTCGAGGCTCCGGTGCAGCAGCGGGCTGTGGAGGCCGCGCCCGTCCCGCAGCAGGCGGTGGCTCCTGCCGAGGAGCAGTACGAGCAGGTGCCGGAGGAGAGCCCCTGGTTCGCTCCGCCCCAGCAGATCGAGTACCAGGGCGACTACGACCCGGCGTACGACCCGGACCAGTACGCCCAGTGGTACGCGGAGCAGGAGCAGGCCGAGCAGTACCAGCAACAGCAGCGGCCGGTCCACGAGGAGTCCTCTTCGGAGGAGACCGGCAGCTTCCCCATCCCGGTGGGCCCCAGCCGCACGCGGGAACTCGGTGAGGGCGGCGGCAGTCCCGAGCCGGACGAGGAGTCGTACTACCAGGTCTTCAAGAAGTCGATAAGCGGCAGCGGCTACCCGACCCCGCGTGAGTTCAGCGAGAACGTCGAGGCCGAGTTCAGCCTCATGCTCCCGCCGGACGAGTCCAAGCGCATGGTCAACCGCTTCACGAACCGCTACAACGCGGAACTGGAAGAGGACCACATCGCGTAACCACGAGCGCGTACGACGATGGGGGCGCCCGGTGAACCACCGGGCGCCCCCATCGTCGTAGAACGGCCTTTACGCGCCGAGCAGGGTCCGCACCCGCTCCTGGCCCACGGCCAGCAGCAGCGTGGGCAGTCGCGGACCGGTGTCACGGCCCACCAGCAGGTGGTAGAGCAGCGCGAAGAAGGTCCGCTGTGCGGTCTTGATCTCCGCCGGCAGCTCCTTGGGCGTCGCGTCCGCGGAGAACCCGGCCTGCACCTTGGGCACGCCGTAGACGAGGTGGGTCAGCCCGTCGAGCGACCAGTGCTCGGCGAGGCCGTCGGCCAGCAGCCGCAGGGACTCCGTGGAAGCCTCGTCGAGGGACTTCAGGAGTTCGACGTCCGGCTCGTCCCGCACGATGGTCCGCTGGTCGGCGGGTACGTGCGTGTTGATCCAGGCCTCGGCCTTGTCGTACCGCGGCCGGGCCTCGTCCAGCGAGCCCAGCGGGTTCGAGGGGTCGAGCTCGGACAGGATCCGCAGCGCCTGGTCCGCGTGCCCGGCGGTGATGTCCGCGACGGACGCGAGGGTCCGGTACGGCAGCGGCCGCGCGGTGCGGGGCAGCTCGCCGCCGGCCGTGCGCACCGCACGCGCGTGTGCGGCGATGTCGGCGGGGAGGGCGGAGCCGTCCGCGACCTTGGCGTCCAGCTTGTCCCACTCGTCGTAGAGCCGCTGGATCTCCTGGTCGAAGGCGATCTTGAAGGACTGGTTGGGGCGGCGCCGGGCGTAGAGCCAGCGCAGCAGCTGCGGCTCCATGATCTGGAGCGCGTCCCCGGGCGTGGGCACGCCGCCCTTGGACGACGACATCTTCGCCATCCCGGAGATCCCCACGAAGGCGTACATGGGCCCGATCGGCTGCTTCCCGCCGAAGATCCCGACGATCTGCCCGCCGACCTGGAAGGAGGATCCCGGAGACGAGTGGTCGACACCGCTCGGCTCGAAGACGACACCCTCGTACGCCCACCGCATCGGCCAGTCGACCTTCCAGACCAGCTTGCCGCGGTTGAACTCGTTGAGCCGCACGGTCTCGGAGAAGCCGCAGACGTCGCAGGTGTACGTCAGCTCGGTGCTGTCGTCGTCGTACGCCGTGACGGTCGTCAGGTCCTTCTCGCAGTTGCCGCAGTACGGCTTGTACGGGAAGTACCCGGCGCTGCCGGAGGAGCCGTCGTCCTCGTCCGCGGCGCCGGACCCCTCCGCGGCCTCCAGCTCGGCCTCGTCGAGGGGCTTCTGCTGCTGCTTCTTCGGGGGCGCCTTCTTGGTCCGGTACTGGTCGAGGATCGCGTCGATGTCACCGCGGTGCTTCATGGCGTGCAGGATCTGCTCGCGGTACACGCCGGAGGTGTACTGCGAGGTCTGGCTGATCCCGTCGAATTCCACACCCAGCTCGCCGAGCGCCTCGACCATGGCGGCCTTGAAGTGCTCGGCCCAGTTCGGGTACGCGGATCCCTTCGGCGCGGGCACGGAGGTCAGCGGCTTGCCGATGTGCTCGGCCCAGGATTCGTCGACGCCCGCGATGCCGGCCGGCACCTTGCGGTAACGGTCGTAGTCGTCCCAGGAGATGAGGTGCCGGACCTGGAGCCCCCGGCGCCGGATCTCGTCGGCGACCAGGTGCGGGGTCATGACCTCGCGCAGGTTCCCGAGGTGAATGGGCCCGGAGGGTGACAGTCCGGACGCGACGACGACCGGTTTGCCCGGGGCCCGACGCTCCGACTCCTCGATGACCTCATCCGCGAAACGGGAGACCCAGTCGGTGGTCTCGGTGCTCTGAGCCACGGGGCACATCCTTCTTTCTCTCCTGAAGCAGCCGGTACGGTCTACGGCTGGCGCTGCCATTCTCCCAGTTCGTTCGGCAAGCGCGAAAACGCCTTTTCCTGGACGCGCCCCCAAGGCGGCGCAGCCGCCTCGTAGGGGCGCGGGGCTGTATCGATATGCGGCTCCGCCGCGTGGGCGCGACAAGCCCCCGATAGGCGGCGCAGCCGCCTTTAGGGGCGCGGGGAACTGCGCGACAAGCCCCCACCGGCCGGCACCCGGCAAAGCACCGCCCACCCCCCGGGCTCATAGCCGCAAAATCCGCTTTACCCCCCATGGGATACTGGCCACGTCTGAAACAACCCCACGAGGAGAACGGCTCCCACCCCATGACCTCGGTCACGTCGCTCACCGACCAAGTCCACCAGCGCCTCACCGACGCCCTCACTTCCGCTCTCCCGGAAACCGACGGAGTCGACCCGCTGCTGCGACGTAGCGACAGGGCCGACTACCAGGCCAACGGGATCCTCGCCCTCGCGAAGAAGGCCAAGGCGAACCCCCGCGAGCTGGCCACGCAGGTCGTCGCACAGGTCGAGTCCGGCGACGTGATCAAGGACATCGAGGTCTCCGGCCCCGGCTTCCTCAACATCACGATCTCCGACAAGGCGATCATCGAGAACCTCGCCGAGCGCTACACCGACCCCGCCCGCCTGGGCGTCCCGCCGAAGAAGAACCCCGGCATCACCGTCGTCGACTACGCCCAGCCCAACGTCGCCAAGGAAATGCACGTCGGCCACCTCCGCTCCGCGGTCATCGGCGACGCCCTCCGCGGCATGCTCGACTTCACCGGCGAGCAGACGATCGGCCGCCACCACATCGGCGACTGGGGCACCCAGTTCGGCATGCTCATCCAGTACCTGGTCGAGAACCCCGGCGAGCTGGCCCCGCCCGAGGACGTCGACGGCGAGCAGGCCATGTCGAACCTGAACCGGGTCTACAAGGCGTCGCGCGCGGTCTTCGACGCGGACGAGGAGTTCAAGGAGCGTGCCCGCAAGCGGGTCGTGGCCCTCCAGTCCGGCGACAAGGAGACCCTCGAACTGTGGCAGCAGTTCGTCGACGAGTCGAAGGTCTACTTCTACTCCGTCTTCGAGAAGCTGGACATGGAGATCCGCGACGAGGAGATCGTCGGCGAGTCCGCGTACAACGAGGGCATGCCCGAGACCGCCCGCCTCCTGGAGGAGATGGGCGTCGCGGTCCGCTCCGAGGGCGCGCTGGTGGTGTTCTTCGACGAGATCCGCGGCAAGGACGACCAGCCGGTCCCGCTGATCGTGCAGAAGGCGGACGGCGGCTTCGGCTACGCGGCCTCCGACCTGACCGCGATCCGCGACCGTGTCGTGGGCCTGGACGCGACGACGCTGCTGTACGTCGTGGACGTACGCCAGTCGCTGCACTTCAAGATGGTCTTCGAGACGGCCCGCCGCGCCGGCTGGCTCGGCGACGACGTCACCGCGCACAACATGGGCTACGGCACGGTGCTGGGCGCGGACGGCAAGCCGTTCAAGACGCGTGAGGGCGAGACGGTCAAGCTGGAGGACCTCCTCGACGAGGCCGTCGAGCGGGCCACCGCCGTCGTGCGCGAGAAGGCCGAGAAGGTGGGCCTGACCGAGGAGGAGATCGTCGAGAACGGCCGGTACGTCGGGATCGGCGCCGTGAAGTACGCGGACCTGTCGACGTCGCCGAGCCGTGACTACAAGTTCGACCTGGACCAGATGGTCTCGCTGAACGGCGACACGTCGGTCTACCTCCAGTACGCGTACGCCCGGATCAAGTCGATCCTGCGCAAGGCCGACGACAAGCGGCCGACCGCCCACCCGGAGCTGGAACTCGCCCCGGCGGAGCGGGCGTTGGGCCTGCACCTGGACGCGTTCGGCGACCTGCTCGCGGAGGCCACGGCGGAGTACGCACCGCACAAGCTGACGGCGTACCTCTACCAGCTGGCGTCGCTCTTCACGACGTTCTACGACCAGTGCCCGGTCATCAAGCCGGAGCCGCCGAAGGACATCGCGGAGAACCGCCTGTTCCTCTGCGACCTGACCGCCCGCACCCTGCACCAGGGCATGGCCCTGCTGGGCATCAGGACGCCCGAGAAGCTCTGAGCGTCCTCGAAGAAACAGCCGTTCCGGGCCCGGCCCCCATGGAGGGACCGGGCCCGGAATGTCTCCTACCGCAGTCCTCATCCGGACAAGTCCCGCCGTACCCCGTCATGTGAAGACCTCGTGCACCCGCACCCCACCAGCCCCCGCACGCCCCGAACAGGACCCGGCGCTTCACCAACCCCCCACACCACGCTTCGCACACATCAAGTCGGCGCTCCCAATCACCTCTCGCCTTTACTCGGCCGTAACGGCGTCCTGTTCGGCCACCCCTGTCGTTGACCGATGTACAACAACCCCGTCACGCTCCCCCTGGTCACTCCGAGTCGCATCGGCCCGGATGAGCCGGTGCCGCAACCACGGGGGAAGTCATCAAAAATCACCGCAGATCATCACGTTCGGTACGCGGGGCGCTGCTGGCGTTCACCGCCGCCACCACACTCACCGTCACCGCCCTGGGCAACCCAGCTCAAGCCTCAGAGGCGTCGGACACGGCCCAAGTGACCTACAAGGGCCACACGTTCTCCGTCCCCGCGACGTGGGACGTCATCGATCTCGCCAAGAACCCGGACACCTGCGTCCGCTACGACCGCCACGCCGTGTACCTCGGCAAGCCGGCGGCGGATGCCCAACAGAGCTGCCCGGCCGATGTGCTGGGCCGTACGGAGGCGCTCGTACTGGAGCCGGACAAGGGCTCCTCCGCGGAACAGGTCTCGGAGAACAGCACCTCGCGCACGTACTGGGCGACGACCGACGGCATCGCCGTCACCGCGTCCTACGGCGAGAACCGGGACGAGATCAAGAAGATCCTCGCCAGTGCCGGCCTCCCGGCCGACAAGGCGACCCCGGCCGCGACGCCGGCGGCCAGGGCAGTGGCACAGCCGTCGATCCAGGCCGTCCCCGCGGACGCCACGTCCTACCAGGGCGAGGGTTTCGACCGCTGCGCCGCACCGCCGACCGCCACGATGAACGCCTGGAAGGCGGCCTCGCCGTACGGCGCCATCGGCTTCTACATCGGCGGGGTCAACGCGGGCTGCAAGGACCAGGCCAGTGCCGAGTGGGTGCAGACGCAGTACGACAACGGCTGGCGCTTCATCCCGATCTACGTCGGCCCGCAGGCCGAGGCGGGCTCGGGCAGCTGCACGGGCGACTGTGTGGCGATCACCGACCCGGTACCGGAAGGTGCGGCATCGGCCCGGGACGCGGTCGCGCAGGCGCAGGGCTACGGCCTCCCGGCGGGCTCGGTCCTCTACTACAACATGGAGCACTACAACTCCGGCCGCGAGAAGGTCCTGGCCTTCCTCCAGTCCTGGACCAACACGATCCACGAGCTGGGCTACCGCTCGGGCGCCTACGGCAGCGCGTCCTCGCTCGCCACGGACCTGGTGGCGGCGAACGCCGACGGCTACACCCAGCCGGACGTCATCAACTTCGCCCGCTGGGACGAGGTGCCGACGACCGAGGACCGCGCGATCCCGGCCGACATGTGGGCGAACCACCAGCGGGTCAAGCAGTACGACGGCCCGACCGAGGACGACCCCAACGAGGAGACCTACGGCGGTATCACCCTCGACCTCGACAACGACTTCCTCGACGTCGGTGAGGGTTCGACCCAGCCCCCGGTCCAGAAGGACACGACCCTGGCCTACACCGGTCCGGCCACCGTCTCCAACGGCTCCCCGGCGGCCCTCTCCGCGACCCTGGCGGAGAAGGACGGCGGCGCCCCGGTCGCCGACCGCGAGGTCACCCTCGCCCTCGGCCCGACGGACGCCCTGCAGACCTGCGCGGCGAACACCGACGCCCAGGGCAAGGCGACCTGCACGATCGACAAGGTGGCTCAGCCACTCACCGGCTCAGCCACCGTGCCACTCAAGGCGACCTTCGCCGGTGACGAGGCCTACAAGGCCTCCGAGGCCACGGCCGAGCTCAAGCTCCAGTACGTCACCGGCCGCGCCTACGGCCTCTCCGCCCAGATCCCGGTCCTGGCCCTGCCGATCGGCATCGCCCCCACCCCGGACACCGGCGTGGTCCGCGCGGCGGACGCCAAGACGGTCGCCCCGCCCTGCGCGGCGCCCATCAACCTGCTGGTCCTGTCCGCCGACACCCTCTGCGCGAAGGTGGAGACGAAGATCGGCCCGAGCGGCTCCACCTCGACCGCGACGGTGGAGGACGCCAGGATCGGCCTGCCCGGCCTGCCCGTGGTGGCCCTCTCCGGCGTGACGGCGACCTCGACCAGCAGCTGCACGGCCACCACCGGCGGCACGGACCTGTCGCTGACGGTCGCGGGCACACCGGTCGAGATCGGTGACGTACCGAACTATTCGATCGACCTGGGCCCGGCCGCCAAGCTCGTGCTCAACGAGCAGGTCAGGACGGCGAACGGCCTGACGGTCAACGCGGCCCATCTGACGGCGGCGGGCGGCGTGGACGTGGTCATCGCGTCGAGCGCCACGGACGCCTACAACTGCGCGTGAATCGGGGGAAGTTCAGAATGCGCATCAAAAGACGCGGAACATTGCTCACGGGCCTGCTCACGACACTGGCCCTCGCCCTGACGGCCCCGGCGACGGGCACAGCGAGCGCGGCCGACGAGCCCGGCACGCTCGCCAAGCCCGCCTTCCTGGCCCCCTTCGAGTGCGACTCGGTCTGGACCTACTCGACCTACCCGGACCACGGAAACGTCCTGGACTTCGTCAAGGCGGAGGGCGCCAGCGCCGGCGCCCCCGTGCTCGCCTCGGCCGCGGGCACCGCCACCCGCCACAACCAGCCCGACGGCGGCGGCCAGTACATCCGGATCAACCACGCCGACGGCTGGACCACCGAGTACATGCACCTCGCCACCTACGAGGTCGCGGACGGCGCCCAGGTCGCCCAGGGCACCGTGATCGGCACGGTCGGCAGCACCGGCAACACCACCGGCCCGCACCTGCACTACGAGCAGGAACTGAACGGCGTGCACCAGGACATCGAGCTGGAGGGCGACGTCCTCTCGCCCTACCCGCCCGAGTACGGCGAGAAGTTCATCACCAGCACCAACGGCTGCGACGGCGACCCGGGCGACCCCGATCCCCCCGTCCTGAAGGACACGGCCCTGGCCTACGACGGTCCCGCCACGGTCTCCAACGGCTCCCCGGCGCCCCTGTCGGCGAAGCTCACGGAGAAGGAGGGCGGCGCCCCGGTGGCCGACCGGGAGGTCACCCTCACCCTGGGCACGGACCAGACCTGCAAGGCGAAGACCGACGCGGCGGGCAAGGCGGCCTGCACCATCGCGGCAGTGGCTCAGCCACTGACCGACTCAGCCACCGTGCCACTCAAGGCGACCTTCGCGGGCGACGAGGCGTACAAGCCCTCGGAGGACACGGCCGAGCTGAAACTCCAGCACGTCACGGGCCGGGCGTACGGTCTCTCCGCCAAGGTCCCCGTCCTGGTTCTGCCGATAGTGATCGCACCGACCCCGGACACGGGCGAGGTCCGCACGGCCGACGCCAGGACGGTGGCCCCCGCCTGCACACAGAACATCAGCGCGGTGGTCCTGACGGCCGACGCCCTGTGCGCGAACGTCACGACGACGACCGGCCCGAGCACCTCGACGGCCAAGTCCACGCTGACCAAGCTCAGTCTGGGCCTGCCCGGCCTCCCGGTCGTCGAGGCGACCGGCATCACCGCCACCTCGACGAGCACCTGCACGGCGAGCACCGGCACCACGGATCTCAAGCTCACCATCGCGGGTACGCCGGTCACCGTCCCGGACATCCCCGACTATGCGATCGACCTCGGCGCCGGAGCCAAGATCGTCGTGAACGAGCAGACGCGCACGGCGACCGGCCTCACGGTCAACGCCCTCCACATCAGCGGCCTCGGCGGCGCGGACGTGGTGGTCGCGTCGAGCACGAGCGCAGCACACAACTGCGCATAGCCAGAAGCTAGTTGCCCGGACAGACCCCGGCAGGGTGGACGAACTCGCACCACACCACCTTGCCGGGGTCCCGCTGTCCCACCCCCCACTTGTCGGCGAGCGCGGCGACGAGCAACAACCCACGCCCGCCCTCGTCGGCCTCCTCCACGACACACGGCTCACCACCCCCGCTGTCATGCACCTCCACCCGCAGTACGGCCCCGTCGTACCGCACCCGCAGCAGAAACCCCCGCCCCGGCGGCGCCCCGTGCACGAGCGCGTTGGTCGCCAACTCGCTCACACACAGCGACACATCATCGGCCCGCTCCCACGCCGAGATCCCCCAGTGGACGAGGGACCACCGCGCAAACCGCCTGGCGGCGCCCACGGACCGGCGGTCGCGCCGATAGAACTGGTCGCGCTGGAAGGCGAGTTGGCTTTGCTCATTCACGGTACGAATGTCGCGCAGAGTCACTAGCGTGGATCAGCGAGTGAACCCGTACGAAATTTTTGTACGGGCTCTCACCCGGTGACGTACGTGGGACCTGGGGGATTGAGACCAGCATGAGCGCGAAGAAGCCACCGCGGCCGAAGAACCTGACCTCGATGAAGATGCTGGGCAAGCAACTGGCCGCGGCCCGCCGCGCCGCGGGCCACACCCAGAGTGCCCTGGCCGCGCTGGTCAAGGTCGACGAGGAGACGATCGCCTCGATCGAGCAGGGCAGAAGGTCTCTGAAACCGGACCTGGCCGCCCTGTTGGACGAGATCCTCCAGACCAAGGGGATGCTGTCGGTCGGGGTGGCGAACCTGCCGGAGATCGACCAGTTCCCGATGTGGGCGGAGCTGTACATGGAGCATGAGCGGGAGGCGATCGCGCTGTCCCTCTATGCCAACCAGGTGCTGCCGGGCCTGCTTCAGACGCGGGCGTACGCGGAGACCGTGCTCCGGGAGCGCGTTCCGGCGTACGGCGAAGACGAGATCCAGACGAAGACGGCGGCGCGCGTTGAGCGCCAGGAGATCCTTCAGCGCGCGAACCCGCCGACCCTCAGCTTCGTCGTCTGGGAGCCGGTGCTGCACCTGGGCATCGGAGGGCCAGAGGTACAAGCGGAACAACTCCACCGCCTGCGGGTGTGTGCAGAACTGCCGTGCATGTCCCTCCAGTTCCTGCCGATGGCCAGCCCCTCGCATGCCGGGCTGGACGGCCCCTTCGTCCTCCTGGAAACCCCGGACCACCAGCACCTCGCCTACATCGAGGGGCAGCGCGGCAGCCAGTGGGTTTCCGACGCAGATGAGGTGTCCAGGCTCTCCCTCAAGTATGCGATGCTGCGAGCACAGGCCCTGTCGCCACTGGAATCGAAGGGCCTGCTCGACCGTCTGCTAGGAGAGCAATGAGCACCGAAGCGCTTCAGTGGTTCAAGTCGACCTACAGCGGCAGCGAGGGCGGCGAATGCCTCGAAGTCGCCTACGACTGGCGCGAGTCCAGCCACAGCAGTGACGAGTGCGTCGAGATCGCCACCTGCCCCCACACCATCCACATCCGCGACTCCAAGACCCCCACCGGCCCGACCCTCCAGGTCGCCGCCACCGCCTGGACCGCGTTCATCGCGACGACCGCCTAGACCCGAACTCCCGCCCCGGCCCTGCTCGTTCCCCTCGGCCGCCGTCCGAGTACATACACCCGGGAGTACGGCGCGGTCTCCTCGGACCTGTTCCGCAGCGCCTCGATGTCCGTGCCGGGCGGCCACCGGGTGCCCGCGTCGGACCACTGGATGCCGTTGAGCCCGGGGTCGCTCGGGTTCACGCCGGTGAGGTCCGCGTCGGTGAAGTCGTCCAGCGTGCCGTCGAGCAGCGCGGCGACGAGACCGTCCGCCGTCGGGAGGTGGAGACGGTGGCCGGCTTCGAGGGCGAGGCTCCTGGCGAGCGCGCGGGCGGCGGAGTCGATGGCACGGACGCGGTCGGGGTCCCGGGCGCGGGCGGCGGAGTCGAGGGTGTCGGTGAGGGCGTGGGCGCTGTCGCCGGGGTGGCGGGCCGCTTTGAGGTCGTGTTCGAAGGTGCGGGCGAAGACCGCGGCGAGGTTGAGGGCGGCGGCGAGGGTCAGGACGGGCGGCTCCGCCAGCGCGAACCTGCGGGCGCGGGCGTAGTCCCGGGCGAGATCGGCGAAGCGCTGGGCGTACGGGGCGGGGAAGCCCTCGCCGGTCCCCAGTCGCTTCTCCTCCCGGACGAGGTCGTCAAGCAGTTCCAGGGCCCGGACCAGGAGTTCGCCGCTGACGCAGGCGGCGATCGCGGGATCCTTGCGCGCGGCCAGCCGCTGTTCCACCGGGAGGGCGCGCAGGGCCTCGGGGACATCGGCCTCCGACATCCACGCCCGGTCCGCGGAGTCCGTCGTAGCGGAGTCCGGCGGGTCCTCGGCATGGAGGATGCTCGCCAGTCCGCCCTCGACGTCCAGCACCAGCCCCAGACCTCGGACCACGTCCTCATGTCCGCCGGCCTGCTCGCGCACCTCACTCAGCCCGGCGTCGGGGTCGAGGAACCGGGAGAGGCCCAGGCGGAACTCCTCGTGCTCACGGGAGAGCCACTCGTCGGCCATCAGTCCTCCTCCCGCCGTGCGAGGTGCTGGGCGACGGCCTTGCGCGCCTTGAACAAGTTCGACCGTACCGCCGCGCCCTCGATCCCGATCAGCTTGGCGATCTCGGCCGGTTTCCACCCGTCCAGCATGAGGGCCAGCACCTGCCGTTGGCGTGCGGGCAGGCCTCGTAACACCCGGACGATCTCCTGTTCCTGTAACCAGGACTCGGTCGCCTCGGGGCGGCGCAGCAGGGTCGTGGACTCGGGTACTTCCTCGACGGGTTCCTCCACGCGCGTGGCGTGGCGGACGAACTCCCGGTAGGCGACCGTGTAGGCCCAGCTCTTGTGCGACCTGATCTCGTGCCATGACCGGTAGGCCTTGACCATCGTGTCCTGCACGAACTCCCCGGCCCGGTCCACCGGAGCGCCCTGGTAGACGAGATACGCGGTCAGCCTGGGGACGTAGGCGCGGTAGAAGTGGCTGAACGCCTCTTCGTCCTCGGGAGACAGGCCGTACGACGGTTGGGTGACTCCTTCGGCCGGAGCGCCTTTCTCGGGGACGCCCTCCGCGGCGCCGCCGACCGGCAGCGGCTCCCTGGAGTCGTCCTCTCGCGGGCCCGGCTCCGTCACGCCGTCTCCCTCCCGTCCGGGGCGCACTGGCAACGCGCCGCCCGTTCGCGCTCCCGACGCTCGGCCCACCGTAGCCTCAACTCCTCGCGGATCAGGGTGACTACGTGAATTCCCAGCCCCGCCAGTGCGGTGACGACCGACGCCGTGCCCGGGTCCATCCGGTGCTCCCGTCCTCCGGGGCCGCGCCGACCGCGAGCCCCTTCGTGTGTAAGAGCCGCCCCACCCGCCCCGCGTGAACCGCACCCCGCAAGATCTTCAGGGGCCGTTGTCAGTGGCTGCCCCTACAGTCGTCGGCATGGCAACGCTCCCCAACCCGCTGCCGAGGCTGGCCTCCCTCGGCCTCGGCCTTCCGCCGGGCAAGCTGATCGACACGACGGACGAGGGTCCGTGGCACGAGCCGCTGCTCTGGCTGGCCGACGGCGCTCGGCTGGATGGGCGCGGTGAACCACGGCGACGACACGGCCCGTCTCAGTGCGGTGCTCCGCTCCTGGGAGGACCGCTTCGGTATACGGGTCGTAGCGCTCGGCTTCGACCACCTGCGGGTCTCCGTGGCGGCCCCGCCCACGACACTCGCCGAGGCGCAGGCGCTGGCCGCCGAACACTTCGCGTTCTGCCCGGACAACCTCTGGCAGGGCAGCGACACCGTCCTGGAGGCCTACGCCGAACGCCAGTTGCTCGATCAGCCGGTCTGGTCCTTCTGGTGGGACTGAGGGACGTCGATCCCGAACTCCTCGTCCAGCAGCCGTGGAACCTCCTCCTCGGAGATCTCCCGCTTGCTGACCGTGCCGTCGGGGGAGGTCACGGTCAACTCCCTGCCGGAGAGGAGCACATGCTGGTCCCCGCGCATCCGCTGCACATAGAGCCGCTGGGTGAACGGTGAGCGCGGGTTCGTCGCGACGAACCAGTTGAACACCTCGAAGTCGGGCCTCTCGCTGGGGTCCAGGGTGAAGGCGTACTGCCGCCGCCAGCCGCCCTCCCACGCCGGCCCCTGCTCGAAGGCCTCCAGCACCCACAGGTCCAGCGGCCCCCGGTGCGTCACCCGCACCAGCCGGTGTCGTCGCCCCGCACCCTCGAACTCCTCACCTGCCACCAGCGGCACCGGCTCCAGCAGCGCGCCGACCGCCCCGAACCCGACGTCGGCGAGGTACGGACGCGTCTCCCCCGCCACCTCCACCAGCAGCGTCATATGGGTGCGCGGGCGGCTCTCCAGCCCGTCCGCGCCCACCTGCACCCGCGCCGACAGCCGGGTCACCCCGAAGCCGAGCGCCTCAAGGGCGTGCAGCAGCAAGGTGTTCTGTTCGTAGCAGTAGCCCCCGCGCCGACCCCGGACCAGCTTGTCCAGCAGATCACCGAGTTCGAGCGAGGGAGCCGTGCCGTTCACGGCGTCGAGGTTCTCGAAGGGGATCGCCCGCGAGTGCGCGAGATGCACAGCCCGCAGGGTCGCCGCATCGGCGACCCGCTCCCCTTCCCACCCGATCCGGCCGAGATACGCGTCGAGGTCGAACTCCACTGTGTCGGACATGCCTCAACCCTAGGCACACCGCCACACGTCGTCCGCAGCCTTCAGCCCCAACCGCACCACTCCTTGAGACCTAGGACCTCCAGCCAAACCCCGCGCGCAACGAGGCACTCAAAGCCGAAGCCCGGCCCCCATCCTCCGCAGCCCTTCCCCGATCCGCTCCGGCGTCTCCGTCACGAAGCACAGCCGCAGCGTCGCCCGGTCGGCCTGTCCCGCGTGGAAGGGCGCCCCCGGCACATAGGCCACGTCATGCCGTACGACCTGGGGCAGCAGGGCGGTCGTGTCGTAGTCCGAAGGCAGCCGCGCCCAGAGGAACATGCCGCCCTCGGGCCGGTTCCAGGACGCCCCCTCCGGCAGCGCCTCGGCCAGCCCGGCCAGCATCGCGTCCCGCCGCTCCCCGTACACGGCCGCGACCCGAGCCACGTGCGCGTCGAGATCCCGCTCCTCCAGATACCGGGCCGCGGCAAGCTGGTTGACGGTCGGCGTGTGCAGATCGGCGGCCTGCTTGGCGACGACGCAGGCCCGCCGCAGCTCACTCGGCGCCCGCAGCCACCCCAGCCGCAGACCGGGAGCCATCACCTTGGAGAAGGACCCGAGCAGGACGGTCCGGTCCTCGGCCTCCGGATACGAGGCGATCCAGGGCAGCCGCTCCCCCTCGAACCGCAGCTCCCCGTACGGATCGTCCTCGACGATCCACACCCCGTACCGCCCCGCCACCTCGGCCACACCGGCCCGCCGCTCGGCCGACATGGTCCGCCCGCTGGGGTTCTGGAAAGTGGGGACGGTGTAGAACAACTTGGGCCGCTCCCGCACCACGAGCTCGGCCAGGGCATCCACATCCGGCCCCTGCGCGTCCCCCGGCACGGCGACGACCCGCGCCCCCGCCAGTCCGAAGACCTGAAGTGCCGCCAGATAGCAGGGATCCTCGACGAGGACGGTGTCACCGGGCTCGACGAGCGCGGCGGCGACCAGCGACAGCCCCTGCTGCGACCCGGTGGTGACAAGAAGCTCCTCGCCGCCGGTGGCCAGCCCCCGCACCGCCGTCCGCCGCGCCAGCAACTCCCGCAGCCGCGGCTCCCCTTCGGTCGTCGAGTACTGAAGAGCCTGCCCCGGCACCTCCTCCAGTACATGCCGGAACGCCGCCGCGACGCCCTCCCGGTCGAACAACTCGGGCGCGGGCAGCCCACCGGCGAAGTTGACGACCTCGGGCCGCGCGGTGACGGCAAGGATCTCCCGTACCGCCGACCCGCCGGTCGACCGGACGCGCGAGGCGAGCGAAGGCAGGGCGGCGAAGGTGCTCGTAAGGGTCATGCCGAGCACCCTAGAGATATAGATGCCGCCTACAAACAGCTTTCCAGGATCCGGGATCAGCCCTTACGCCCGACTCCCGCGTACACATTGATGTCCGCGTCGGTCACATCACCGATCTCGGCAGGCGCGGCCCCGTCCGGCCGCCACCGGTGAACAGGCACGACACCGGGCTCCACGACCTCCAGCCCGCTCTCGGCGAAGAACCGCTCGACCTCCCCCTTGGACCGCAGCACGAAGGAGAACCCGCGCGCGGTGTACGTCTCCTGCACGGCCCGCATGTTCGCCGCGTTGAGGTCCAGCGTGAGATGGCTGAGCACCACACGGCTCCCCGGGGGCAGCGCGTCGACGAGCTCCTTCACCACCGGATAGGCGACCTCGTCCTCGATGAAGTGCAACACGGCCACCAGGAACAACGCGACGGGCCGAGCCAGGTCCAGCGTCTCGGCGGCCCGCTCGAGAATGCGCGCGGGCTCCTCGAAGCCGGCGTCGAGATATGCGGTACGCCCCTCGGCTCGGCCGCTCAGCAGCTCCCGCGCATGCGCGAGCACGACGGGGTCGTTGTCGACGTACACGACCCGCGACTCGGGATGGATCCGCTGGGCGATCTGATGCACGTTCTCCGCGGTCGGTAACCCGGTCCCCACATCGAGGAACTGCCGTATTCCGTCCCGCTCCGCCAGCTCGGTGACGGCCCGCCGCATGAAGTCGCGGTTGTGCCGCACATCCAGATACCCGCGTGGATTGGCGGCGAGCGCCGCGGCGGCGGCCTCACGGTCTGCGGGGTAGTTGTCGGTGCCGCCGAGGAAGACGTCGTAGACGCGCGCGGGATGCGCCTTGGTGGTGTCGATCTCCATGCTCATGACGAACAAGCTAGCCCGCGACGGCCGTCGAGACGGCGGACTCCCGTTTCCCGCGTCCCGCACCACACCACCGGGACGCGACATCCCCGCAGTTCGGAGACCGTCCCGCACCCGGCCCGTCCCAGAACGCGAGGCACCTTATGGTCACCACACCCACCCAGGCACCAGGCTGAGACCCCTCCTCACAGACAACCGACAGAGAGGCCCCTGCCGATGCCCGTGTCAGCGAACGCGCACACCCGCGCACCCCGCCTCCTGGCAGCCCTGACGGTCGTACTCGCCACCCTCACCCTGACCGCGTGCGAGGACGGCGAGGGCCTCCGCGACGAAGGCCCGTCGACATCGACGACACAGACAACGACGACTAGCGAACCGCCAACATCCGCGCAGCCTCAACAGCCCAATAGGTGAGGATGTTCTGCGCCCCGGCGCGCTTGATCCCGGTCAGCGTCTCCAGAATGGCCCGCTCCCGGTCGATCCACCCCTTCTCGGCGGCGGCCTCGACCATCGAGTACTCACCGGAGATCTGATAGGCGGCAAGGGGCACATCCACCGCGTCGGCGACCCGCGCCAGGATGTCGAGATAGGGCCCGGCAGGCTTCACCATCACCATGTCGGCCCCTTCCTCCAGATCGAGGGCCAACTCCCGCAAGGACTCCCGCGCGTTGGCGGGGTCCTGCTGATAGGTCTTCCGGTCCCCCTTCAACGAGGACCCGACGGCCTCCCGGAAGGGCCCGTAGAAGGCGGACGCGTACTTCGCGGTGTACGCGAGGATGGCCACATCCTCACGCCCGATCTGGTCAAGGGCGTCGCGCACGACCCCGATCTGCCCGTCCATCATCCCGCTGGGCCCGACGACATGCGCCCCGGCATCGGCCTGCACCTGAGCCATCTCGGCGTACCGCTCCAGGGTGGCGTCGTTGTCGACCCGGCCCTGGTCGTCCAACACCCCGCAGTGGCCGTGATCCGTGGTCTCGTCGAGACACAGATCGGACATCACGAGCAGCTCGTCCCCGACCTCGGCCCGCACATCCCGCAGCGCGACCTGAAGGATCCCGTCCGGATCGGTCCCCGGCGTCCCCAGAGCGTCCTTCTTGGAGTCCTCGGGCACCCCGAACAGCATGATCCCGGAGATCCCGGCCTCGACAGCCTCGGCGGCGGCCTTCTTCAGACTGTCCCGGGTGTGCTGCACAACCCCCGGCATTGCCTCGATCGGCACCGGCTCACTCACGCCCTCCCGCACAAAGGCGGGAAGGATGAAGTCAGCGGGATGCAGCCTCGTCTCGGCGACCATCCGCCGCATGACGGGAGAGGTCCGCAGCCGCCGCGGCCGGCTGCCGGGAAAGGATCCGTACGTCGTCATGCCCCTACGCTACGCCCGCCCCACACCCCCCTTTGCCGACGCGACGTCGGCCCGAAGGCCCGTGAACCGGCAGCGCGAACCGCGACGGACCGCCACAGGCGGCCAGCCCGCATGCGCCACACAAACGACGGGTCCAAGCTGAAGGAACAGGCCCCTCCACCGACACAGGAGGAGGACACCATGCCCACTCCGGACCTGTTCGCCCTCTCAGACATCAAGGGCCCCGTCCTGCGCCCCACCGACGAGGCCTACGCCACCGAGGTGACCGGCTTCAACCTGGCCGCCCCGCACACCCCGGACGTGGTCATAGGAGCGACCGGCACCGACGACATCGTCACCGCACTCCGCTGGGCCTCGGCCACCCACACCCCCGTCGCCGTCCAGGCCACCGGCCACGGCGCCAACTTCCCGATAGACACAGGCCTGTTGATCAACACGTCCCGCATGACGGACGTACACATAGATCCCGAAACCCGCACGGCGACGATCGCCGCGGGCGCGAAGTGGCGTCACGTCATCGACGCCGCCGCCCCCCACGGCCTGGCCACCCTCAACGGCTCCTCCACGGACGTGGGCGCCGTCGGCTACACCCTCGGCGGCGGCCTCCCCGTCCTGGGCCGGGCCTACGGCTACGCCTCCGACCTCGTCCGCTCGTTCAAGGTGGTCACCCCGGACGGCACGCTCCACGAAACGACCGCGACCCAGGAACCCGACCTCTTCTGGGCCCTGCGCGGCGGCAAGGGCAACATCGGCATCGTCACGGAGATGGTCACCGAACTCCCCGCCCTGTCCCGCATCCTCGGCGGCGGCATCTACTGCGCGGGCGAGGACGCCGAACCCCTCCTGCGCGCGTGGGCGGAGTGGACCCCCACGGTCCCCGACGAGATGTGCACGGGCTTCACGCTGCTGCGCCTGCCCCCGCTCCCGGAGATCCCGGAGCCCCTGCGCGGCCGCTTCTGGTCCCGCGTGGCGGTCGCCTGGACCGGCACGGAAGACGAAGGCCAGGAACTCCTGACCCCGCTGCGCAACGCGGCCCCCGTGGTCTTCGACACGGTGACGGAGATGGACTACACGGCGGTCGACATGATCTACCAGGACCCCCACGACCCCCTCCCCGCGAGAGAGTCCTGCGGCTGCCTGGGCGAACTGACCCCCGACGCCGTGACCGCACTCCTCGACGAGGCGGGCCCGAGCGCACAGGACTACGCCCTGCTCCTGGTGGAACTCCGCCACATGGGCGGCGCCCTCTCCCGCCCCGCGACAACCGAGGACGCGATCTGCGCGAGGAACGCCGCCTACCTCCTGGAGGCGGTGGGCGTCCTGGCCGGCCCAGAGGCAGCCGCGGCCGTGGAAACGGCCACGACGGCCCTGTACGAGGCGATGAGCCCGTACGCCACCGGCTGCACGATGCCCAACCTCCACGGCCGTCCCGGCGACGCGAAGGACCGCGCCCGGGCCTGGACCCCGGAGATCTACGACCGTCTGCGCCGCACGAAGGAGACGTACGACCCACAGAACCTGCTCCGCTACGGCCACACGGTGACGGCGGCCTGACAAGAACGCCAGACCGCCGCACCCACACCCACACCCACAAGGTCAGGTGGTGCTACGCCTCCGCCGGGCCCCGGGCCGACGCTCGCTCGGCCGGGTGACCGGATCCCCGGCCTCGACCGCGGCCGCCCGCCGCTTCAGCCCGAAGTCGGCCAGCGCCTCCGCCAGCTTGTGCACGGACGGCTCGGGAGCCATCACGTCCACCCGAAGCCCATGCTCCTCGGCGGTCTTCGCGGTAGCGGGACCGATACACGCGATGACGGTCACGTTGTGCGGCTTCCCGGCGATACCCACCAGGTTCCGCACGGTGGAGGACGACGTGAAGAGAACGGCGTCGAAGCCACCCCCCTTGATCGCCTCACGGGTCTCGGCCGGCGGCGGCGACGCCCGCACGGTCCGATAGGCCGTGACGTCGTCGACCTCCCACCCGAGCTCGATGAGCCCCGCGACCAGCGTCTCGGTGGCGATGTCGGCCCGCGGCAGGAACACCCGGTCGATCGGATCGAAAACGGGGTCGTACGGCGGCCAGTCCTCGAGCAGCCCGGCAGCGGACTGCTCCCCGGAGGGCACCAGATCCGGCTTCACGCCGAAGGCGACGAGCGCCTTGGCGGTCTGCTCGCCCACCGCGGCGACCTTGATCCCGGCGAAAGCACGCGCATCGAGCCCGTACTCCTCGAACTTCTCCCGCACGGCCTTGACGGCGTTCACCGAGGTGAAAGCGATCCACTCGTAGCGGCCCGTGACGAGCCCCTTGACCGCCCGCTCCATCTGCTGAGGCGTCCGCGGCGGCTCGACGGCGATCGTCGGCACCTCGTGCGGCACGGCCCCGTAGGACCGCAGCTGGTCGGAGAGCGAAGCCGCCTGCTCCTTCGTACGCGGCACGAGCACCCGCCACCCGAAGAGCGGCTTGGACTCGAACCACGACAGCTGCTCGCGCTGAGCAGCGGCGGACCGCTCACCGACCACGGCTATCACCGGCCGCCCGCCATCCGGCGAGGGCAGCACCTTGGTCTGCTTGAGCAGCTGGGCGATGGTCCCCAGAGTCGCGGTCCACGTCCGCTGACGAGTGGTCGTACCAGCGACCGTGACCGTCAGCGGAGTGTCGGGCTTGCGCCCGGCGGCGACGAGCTCACCGGCGGCGGCGCCCACGGAGTCCAGGGTCGTCGAGACGACCACGGTCCCGTCGGACGCCCCGACCTCGGTCCAGCACCGGTCGGAAGCGGTCCGCGCATCCACGAACCGCACATCGGCGCCCTGGGCGTCCCGCAGCGGAACACCCGCGTACGCGGGCACGCCGACCGCGGCGGCGACACCGGGAACGACCTCGAAAGGCACCCCGGCGGCGGCGCACGCCAGCATCTCCTCGGCGGCGTACGCGTCGAGCCCGGGGTCCCCGGACACCGCACGTACGACCCGCCTGCCGCCCCGCGCGGCCTCCATGACAAGATGTGCGGCATCCCGCACGGCGGGGGCGGCAGCGGTTGTTGACGAACCGTCAACAACCGTTAGTTGAGGCGCGCCTGTGCCCGGATGCGGATCCGATGAGGGATCCGAATCCGTGTCCACGACGGCGACGCCTGGGCGAGCGTGGACGCGCACGACGTCGAGCACTTCATGCTCGGCGACGAGAACGTCCGCGTTCCCCAGCGCCTCGACGGCGCGCAGAGTAAGTAGTCCCGGATCCCCGGGTCCGGCACCCAGGAAGGTGACGTGCCCGTGTTCAGGTCCGGCGGCAGGAAGGGTGGTGGGGCTCACTGTGCTCGCTCCCCCATCAGACCGGCCGCGCCCTGGGCAAGCATCTCGGCAGCGAGTTCACGGCCGAGCGCCATTGCTTGGTCGTACATCTCGGGCACGGGACCGGTGGTGGACAACTGCACCATCCGCGAGCCGTCGGTCGTGCCGACGACGCCACGCAGGCGCATTTCCTTGACAATCTGCCCGTCGGCCAGCAGGTCGGCCAGCGCGCCCACAGGTGCGCTGCAACCGGCCTCCAGGGCGGCGAGCAGTGACCGCTCGGCAGTCACGGCGGCCCGCGTGAACGGGTCGTCGAGCTCGCCGAGCGCGGCGATCAGGTCCGCGTTGTCCGCGGTGCATTCGATCGCCAGTGCTCCCTGGCCGGGAGCGGGCAAAAC
Source organism: Streptomyces sp. NBC_00019 (assembly GCF_045041015.1). NCBI lineage: Bacteria > Bacillati > Actinomycetota > Actinomycetes > Kitasatosporales > Streptomycetaceae > Streptomyces > Streptomyces sp. NBC_00019. Next base: position 5,971,321 of record NZ_CP108302.1, on the reverse strand, counting down.
CGTGTCGACTGAAAGAAAGTCAGTCACTTCGTCGATGCGCCCGATGCGATGCAGCCCGGCCGCGGCCAGCACCACCGCATCCAGCTCACCGTCGTGCACGTACCGGATCCGGGTGTCGACGTTCCCCCGGATCGCAACGGTCTCGATGTCCAGCCCATGGGCGCGTGCGTACGCGTTGAGCTGGGCCATCCGCCGGGGCGACCCGGTACCGATGCGCGCCCCGCGGGGCAGGTCGGTGAACTTCAGCGCGTCCCGGGCGACGATGACGTCACGCGGGTCCTCGCGCAGGGGGATCGCGGCGAGCGCGAGCTCGTCGGGCTGCCCGGTGGGCAGGTCCTTCAGCGAGTGCACCGCGAAGTCGACCTCCCCCTTGAGCAGGGCCTCCCGCAGCGCGGTCACGAACACGCCCGTGCCGCCGATCTGCGCGAGCTGTTCCCGCGACACATCGCCGTACGTGGTGATCTCGACGAGCTCCACAGGCCGTCCGGTCACCTGGCTCACGGCGTCCGCCACCTGCCCGGACTGGGCCATGGCGAGTCTGCTTCGCCTTGTCCCGAGCCTCAGTGCCTTCTCAGTCATGCCGGCCCTCGGTTCTTGCTGTTCTTCTCGGTGCTGTCCTCGGCGCGGGACACGGCATCCACCGTCTCCTGGTCGAGGTCGAACAGGGTCCGCAGCGCGTCCGCGTACCCGGCACCGCCGGGCTCGGCAGCGAGCTGCTTGACCCGTACGGTCGGCGCGTGAAGCAACTTGTCGACCACACGCTTCACGGTCTGGGTGATCTCGCTGCGGTGCTTGTCGTCGAGCCCTGGCAGCCGCCCCTCGAGCCGGGCGATCTCCCCGGCGACCACATCGGCGGCCATGGTGCGCAGCGCGACCACGGTGGGCGTGATGTGCGCGGCGCGCAGCGCGGCACCGAACGCCGCGACCTCATCGGCGACGATCCGCCGCACCTGGTCCACATCGGCCGCCATCGGGGCGTCGGCCGAAGCGTCGGCGAGCGACTCGATGTCGACGAGCCGCACCCCGGGAATCCGGTGCACGGCGGCGTCGATGTCCCGGGGCATGGCGAGATCGAGCAGAAACAGCCCGGGCGCGGGCTGCGGAGCAACCGGCTCAGGCCTACGACGCTCAGGAATCCGCCCGACGGTGGCGGCAGCGGCGGCGAGCGCCGCGATGGCGTCGGCCTCGGCGGCCGCGCTGGGGACTCGGACGATGCCGTTGTCGACCCAGGCAGCGTGCTGCTCGAGCTCGGTGGTGGCCATCCCGGCGACGGCGGCTTCCCCGAGCACGGAGAACCCGGCGGTGGCCTGGACGGCGTTGAGATCAAGCGGACAGTTCTCGTCGTCCGCGGAGCCCGCGGCAGCCGGTCCGGTCAGGCTGCGGGCATTCGTGCCGCCCAGGGCGGCTCCCGACCCGAAGCGGGACGGCACCCCGCCGACGCCGGCGGGCGAACCCACCACCGGGCCCGCGGCAACGGCCTCGGCAACCTCCGAGGCCGTGAGCACCAGCCCGGTCGCACCCGTACAGGACACCACGACATCGGCACGTGTCAGCTCGCCCGGCACCGCATCCATCGGTACCGCGCGGGCCACCACGTCCAGGTCATCGGCGTCGTTCAAGATCTCGGCCAGCCGCTCGGCCCGGTCCGACGTCCGGTTGGCGATCACGATCTCGCCGATCCCGACCCGCGCAAGCGTCGCCGCGGCGAGCGAGGACATGGACCCGGCACCGATGACGAGCGCCTTCTTGCCCGAGGCCCACGGGTCCACGGCCGTACCGGAAGCCAGCTGCTCCAGCCCGAACGTGACCAGCGACTGCCCGGCCCGGTCGATCCCGGTCTCGGAGTGCGCCCGCTTACCGACCCGCAGGGCCTGCTGGAACAGATCGTTCAACAGCCGCCCGGCGGTGTGCAGATCCTGCGCCTTGGCAAGGGAGTCCTTGATCTGTCCGAGGATCTGCCCCTCCCCGACGACCATGGAATCAAGCCCGCAGGCCACCGAGAACAGGTGATGGACGGCCCGGTCCTCGTAGTGCACGTACAGATAGGGCGTGAGCTCCTCGAGCCCCACCCCGCTGTGCTGGGCGAGCAGCGTGGACAGCTCGGCGACACCGGCGTGGAACTTGTCGACGTCGGCGTACAGCTCGATCCGGTTGCACGTGGCCAGGACCGCCGCCTCGGCAGCCGGCTCCGCGGCGACCGCGTCCTGCAACAGCTTGACCTGGGCGTCAGCACTCAGTGCCGCCCGCTCCAGCACGCTGACCGGAGCGCTGCGGTGGCTCAGCCCCACGACGAGGAGACTCATGCCGGCATCACGGCGGGTACGTCCCCGTCGGGCCCTTTGTCGGCGGAGTCACCACGACCGGCGGCGACCGCACCGGCAGCGTCGGCTGCGGCGGCCTCCTCTCCGGCCTTGCGCTGCTCGTGGAAGGCGAGGATCTGGAGCTCGATGGAGAGGTCGACCTTGCGCACGTCGACGCCGTCCGGGACGGTCAGCACGGTCGGCGCGAAGTTCAGGATGGACGTGACCCCGGCGGCCACGAGTCGGTCGCAGACCGGCTGGGCGGCACCGGCGGGGGTGGCGATGACGCCGATGGAGACCCCGTTGTCCTCGATGATCTTTTCCAGGTCATCGCTGTGCTGGACCGGAATACCCGCCACCGGCTTTCCGGCCATGCCCGGATCGGCGTCGATGAGGGCGGCGACCCGGAAGCCGCGGGAGGCGAAGCCGCCGTAGTTGGCGAGAGCGGCGCCGAGGTTACCGATACCGACGATCACAACCGGCCAGTCCTGGGTCAGGCCCAGTTCGCGGGAGATCTGGTAGACGAGATACTCGACGTCGTAGCCCACACCACGCGTCCCGTAGGACCCGAGGTAAGAGAAGTCCTTGCGCAGTTTCGCGGAGTTGACGCCCGCCGCGGCCGCGAGCTCCTCGGAGGAGACCGTGGGGACCGAGCGCTCCGACAGTGCGGTCAGCGCGCGGAGGTACAGCGGAAGCCGGGCGACGGTGGCCTCGGGAATCCCTCGGCTACGGGTCGCCGGTCGGTGAGTTCGGCCAGTTGCCACGGTGCTCCTGCGGGTAGAGCGGGGCTGCAGGCGGTCACACGTACCCAGACCGCCCCGTCGAAAGCAGGCTATGTCTTTGTGAACGCGTGCACAAAGATGGTGTCCGATTTGCCCGGCCAACGTGACCGGGGTCACGCGCGTCTCCCTCGGGGGCAAAACGGCACACTCTCCTCAACAATCCCGCCCCCAGGACCAAGTCGCCATCGATCCTAAGCGAAGGGTCGAGCGAGTTGGACTACTCGGTCAGTGCCGTCCTCAAGCGTTTCTCGTCCACGCGCCAGAACGTGTGCTGGTCCCCGTCGACCAGGACGACCGGGATCTGTTCCCAGTACTGGTCGTGGAGTTGGGGGTCCTGGGAGATGTCCTTCTGCTCCCAGGGAACCCCGAGATCCCCGCACACCCGCTCGATGACGGTCTGTGCGTCATCACACAGATGACACCCCGGCTTGCGGATGAGGGTGACGAGCCGGTCCTCGGGGGCCTTGGCCGGCTTGCGGCGGAAGATGGGACTCATGTCGGCCATTCTCGCGCGGCCGGCGAGGGACCGGGATCCCTTGTTTAACGGCACAGTCGCGGAGAGTTCACACCCTTCGAACCTCTCGGCTCCGGAAGCTCCGAACAAACTGGCTATGCTCACGTCATGGCCGCTCTCGGATGGCTCACTCCCCGTAGGCGTTCCGCCACGGCGCGGAGCGTGTTGGCAGGCGAGGCCTCGGCGGAGGCCGCGCGCAAGTCGTCACAGGAGGTCGAGGAGACCTCCGCCCCAGGTGAGGAACCGGAGTTCCCGGTACTCGGCGACGACAAGGCAGCCGCCTTCTTCGACCTCGACAACACCGTCATGCAGGGTGCGTCGCTGTTCCACTTCGGCCGGGGCCTGTACAAGCGGAAGTTCTTCGAGACCCGCGACCTCGCCCGGTTCGCCTGGCAGCAGGCGTGGTTCAGGCTGGCGGGCATCGAGGACCCCGAACACATGCAGGAGGCCCGCGACTCGGCCCTGTCGATCGTGCAGGGCCACCGCGTCTCCGAGCTGATGTCCATCGGCGAGGAGATCTACGACGAGTACATGGCCGAACGCATCTGGCCCGGCACCCGAGCCCTCGCCCAGGCCCACTTGGACGCGGGCCAGAAGGTGTGGCTCGTCACAGCGGCCCCCGTGGAGATCGCCGGCGTGATCGCCCGTCGCCTCGGCCTGACCGGCGCCCTGGGCACGGTCGCGGAGTCGGTGGACGGCGTCTATACGGGCAAGCTCGTGGGCGAACCCCTGCACGGCCCCGCGAAGGCGGAAGCGGTCCGAGCGCTGGCATCGGCGGAGGGCCTGGACCTCAACCGCTGCGCCGCCTACAGCGACAGCCACAACGACATCCCCATGCTCTCCCTGGTGGGCCACCCCTACGCGATCAACCCGGACGCCAAGCTCCGCAGGCACGCGAGGAACCTCGACTGGCGCCTGAGGGACTACCGAACGGGCCGCAAGGCGGCAAAGGTGGGCATCCCGGCAGCAGCAGGCGTAGGAGCAGTTGCGGGCGGCACAGCAGCGGCCATCGCATTGCACCGCCGCCGCCGGTAACGAGCCTCCTCGCGCCCGAATCACCTTCAATACCCCCCACCCCCTGCATCCAGTCCTCTTGTCGGCACACGGCCACAACACGCCCCGACCATGACCGGAACTCGATCTCATCTGATCAACAACCGGTCACTCTGCGGCACTTGAACGGGCGTCATTCGGTTACAGAAGCGACGTAATCGATGATTTGAGCAACTGGGTGTAGCAGTGCCTGCACGAAGCGTTATTCTCCTCAGACGCAAACCGGTACCCCTCCGTCGCTACGACGGGTGAACGGTCCCGCACTGCACGTGATGGAAGCTCTGCCTCTGGGAGTCCCGTGTACCCACACGTCGGGGTTGACGCCTCGGGCCTGGCTACGCTGCGCGCAACGGTCCAAGACCTGTTGCGCGGCTTCGTCCCCACCGCGTACGCCGTCCCCGCCCTCGCCGTAGCCACGGCGCCGATCGGCCCGTGCTACGCACTGGCCGACGGCTCCGCGGCCGTCGGCAGACGAGGGCGTTCGACCGGCACCACCACCGCGCGCCGCCCGGCCGCGGACAGCGACAGCGCCCGCATGATGGATCTCGTCGAGCGCGCCCAGGCCGGCGAGGCCGATGCCTTCGGACGCCTCTACGACCAGTACAGCGACACCGTGTATCGGTACATCTACTACCGGGTGGGAGGGAAGGCGACCGCCGAGGACCTCACCAGCGAGACGTTCCTGCGCGCGCTGCGCAGGATCGGCACCTTCACCTGGCAGGGCCGCGACTTCGGCGCCTGGCTGGTGACCATCGCCCGCAACCTGGTCGCCGACCACTTCAAGTCGAGCCGCTTCCGTCTCGAGGTGACGACCGGCGAGATGCTCGACGCCAACGAGGTCGAGCGGTCCCCGGAGGACTCCGTCCTGGAGTCCCTCTCCAACGCCGCCCTACTCGACGCCGTACGCCGCCTCAATCCACAGCAGCAGGAGTGTGTGACGCTCCGCTTCCTCCAGGGCCTCTCGGTCGCCGAGACCGCCCGGGTGATGGGCAAGAACGAGGGCGCCATCAAGACCCTGCAGTACCGGGCCGTCCGCACCCTCGCCCGGCTCCTCCCGGACGACGCCCGCTGAGAGAACACGCCCCGTAGCATCCAACTCGCTCTCAGTGAGAGTCCGTTGACTTCCCGATCCGATCATCCGCAGTCCGTAACCCAAGTGCCGCGTTGCTCGTTGTGCGGGATGCAGGCTCCCTGTGGTCACTCCCTGGCCGACTTCGATCACTCGATCGAGTGGAAGAGGTCAGGGCGTGCAACCCTCAGGACCCCCTGGGGAGTCGACCGTCATGACGAGAGGAGGTGCCGCCAGTGATCGCGAACGTATCGGCACACCGGCGGGCGAACGCCTTCGCCCAGGCCCTGGAGGAGCAGTCCGACCAGGGCCCGGCGGCCGAGCAGTCCGAAGGACCGGCGCCGGCCTCGGCAGCTGCGGAACAGACCGAGCAGGGCCGCATGCTGGCCCTTACGGAATGTCTCGACGAGCTGCCCAGGCCGAAGCTGGACCCCGCGGTCAAGGTCGTCCAGCGGGCCCAGCTGGTGGCCGCGTTCGAGGCCATGCTCCAGGCAGGCGCCGTCGGAGGCGAGGCAGCGGATCCTTCGGTGCCCGAACAGCGCTCCCATCGGGCGCGGGGTTCGCACCGGGCATCCCCGCTGGGCAAACTGCGACCGCGTTCCCGACTGACCAAGGGCCTCGCGGCCGGCGGACTCAGCGTCGGGGTCGCCGCGGGTGCCTTCGGCGGAGTCGCAGCTGCCAGCTCGGACGCCCTCCCGGGCGACTCGCTGTACGGCCTGAAGCGCGGCATCGAGGACTTCAAGCTCAACTATCTGTCCGACGGGGACGACGAGCGCGGCCAGGGCTATCTCGACCAGGCCTCCACGCGTCTCAACGAGGCCCGTCGGCTGATGGACCGCGACCGCGGCGGCCACCTCGACCACGAGTCCGTGGGCGAGATCCGTCGCGCCCTGTCCGGCGTGCAGCACGACGCCTCCGAGGGCCACCGGCTGCTCCATGAGGCGTATGAGCGCGACCCGGGCTCCCTGGGCCCCATCCAGGCCCTCGACACCTTCTCACGCTCGCACCGCGAGGTCTGGGGGGCGCTGCGCGACCGGCTGCCGGTCCAGCTCGGCGATGTCAGTCAGCAGGTGTCGTCGGTGTTCGAGGCCATAGACGAAGAAGTGGCCCCGCTGCAGTCCCTGCTGCCCCAGCCTCCGGCCACGGGCGGCGGCCCGGGTCAGCGGCAGGGCGGTTCCGGCTCGGCGTCCACCGGCACGTCCGGCTCCGGCCGCTCGGCCGCACCCAGCAGTGGCAACGGCACCTCGGACAACAGCGGCTCGAGCGGCAGCAAGAGCCCCAGCAATTCGTCCACGTCCGACGAGAGCGACGGCCTCCTCGGCGGCAACACCGGCGGCCTGCTCGACCCGACCCAGGACAGCACCAGCACGGCCTCCCCGTCCACGAGCACCCCGTCCCAACCGGACGTCACGCTCCCGCCCCTCCTCCCGGGCCTCCTGCCCGGCCTGGGCATCGACGGCGAGGACGCGAGCTAGTTCTTCCGGTACGACGGTGGGGGCGCCCTTCTCCCGAAGGGCGCCCCCACCGTCGTACCCCTAGAAAAAGACCGACCGCCGCTGCACCAGCAGCTTGTAGAGCGTGTGCTGGATCTGTTCTCTGACCTGGTCCGTCAGGTTGAACATCAGCATCGGGTCCTCGGCCGCCTCCGGCGGATAGCCGTCCGTGAGGATCGGCTCGCCGAACTGGATCGTCCACTTGGTCGGAAGCGGGATCCCGCCCAGCGGGCCCAGCCATGGGAAGGTCGGCGTGATCGGGAAGTACGGGAAGCCGAGAAGGCGGGCCAAGGTCTTCGCGTTGCCGATCATCGGATAGATCTCCTCCGCGCCGACGATCGAGCACGGGATGATCGGGGCCCCGTTGCGCAGCGCCGTGGAGACGAAGCCGCCGCGGCCGAAGCGCTGGAGCTTGTACCGCTCGCTGAAGGGCTTGCCGATGCCCTTGAAGCCCTCCGGCATCACCCCGACCAACTCACCCTGGCCGAGCAGCCGTTGGGCGTCCTCCGCGCAGGCCAGGGTGTGGCCGAGCTTGCGGGCGAGCTCGTTGACCACCGGCAGCATGAAGACCAGGTCCGCGGCGAGCAACCTGAGATGCCGTCCCGCGGGATGGTTGTCGTGGACGGCGACCTGCATCATCAGACCGTCCAGCGGGAGCGTCCCGGAGTGGTTGGCGACGATCAGCGCGCCACCCTCCGCCGGGATGTTCTCGATGCCCTTCACCTCGACCCGGAAGTACTTCTCGTACACCGGCCGCAGCAGGGACATCAGGACCTGGTCGGTCAACTCCTCGTCGTAACCGAAGTCATCGATGTCGTAGTCACCGGTGAGCCGGCGCCGCAGGAAGGAGAGCCCGCCCGCGATCCGCTGCTCGATACCGCCGTCGTTCTGCGCCTTCTGCGGCGGCTGTTCCTCACGCGTCACAGGGACATCATCCTGCGCCGGCGCCCTGCTGGGCAGGGGCTGGACCTCTCGGACCACCGCGGGCTCGGCCCCCTTGCGCCTGCTCCCCGTGCTCCGGCGCCGCGACGGCCGCTGTACGGCAGCCCCACGGGACCGGTCGTCGTCGAACGGAATGACCTTGGCGTCCGCCATCGTTGATGCGCTCCTCAGTTGGCGCTCTGCGTCGTGGGGTGGCCGCCGCCCAGGGCAGGCAGCGCGGCGATCCGGTCGACGGCCCCCGCGATGGCCTCCGGCGGCACCAGTCCGGGTCCGCGGCCGCGCGCGAAGTCCGCGAACGTCTCCGCCGTCGTGTACTTCGGCTGGAATCCGAGCGTCTCGCGCATCTGGTTCGTCGCCACGACCCGGCCATGCGTGAGCAGCCGGATCTGCTCGGGCGAGAAGTCCGTCATCCCGAGCGTACGCACCAGCGAGCCGGCCCAGGTGACCGCCGGCAGCAACAGCGGCACGGTGGGCCGCCCCAGCCTGCGCGAGCACTGCGACAGCAGCAGCACCCCGTCACCGGCGATGTTGAACGTCCCGCTGTTGAGCGTGCCCCGCTCCGGCTCGTGCGAGGCGATGCGCAGCACCTCGATCACATCGTCCTCGTGCACGAACTGCAGCCGCGGGTCGTATCCGAGAACGGTGGGCAACACGGGCAGCGAGAAGTACGAGGCGAGGGGCGTATCGGCGCTGGGCCCCAGGATGTTGGCGAACCGCAGCACACACACGGCCACATCGGGCCGCCGCCGCGCGAAGCCCCGCACATACCCCTCGACCTCGACGGTGTCCTTGGCGAAGCCGCCGCTGGGCAGCGACTTGGGAGGAGTCGTCTCGGTGAAGACGGCGGGATCGCGAGGGGCGGACCCATAGACATTGGTACTGGATTTGACGACGAGCCTTTTGACCGTCGGCGACTTCTGGCAGGCGCCGAGGAGCTGCATGGTGCCGATGACGTTGGTCTCCTTGACCGTGGTCCGGCTGCCACTGCCCAGCGCCATGGCCGTCACATCCAGGTGTACGACCGTGTCGGCGCCCGTCTCCGCGAGCACCCGCGCGATGGTGGACTGCCGGATGTCGGCCTGGATGAAATCGGCGCCGCCCAGATGATGTTCCGGCGGCACGGCGTCGACGGCGATCACCCGGTCCACCTGCGGGTCACGCTGGATCCGTCGTACGAACCGGCCCCCCAGCTGACGGGCCACTCCGGTCACGAGCACGACCTTGCCCAAGATTCAGCGCCTCTCTTCCAGCACTCGTCCCCCGCGTACCCTGCCGTGTTCCCCGTGTGCGGCCAACCTAGCGGGTCGATGTTGCGCTGTGATGACCGCCCAATGCACGAAGTGACGACTTCCACAGACGTACGACGAGACCAAGCCAGCCGGTGTCAGACGTACGCACAGATCCCGGCATCGGATTCCGGGTATGCGTGTGGCCCCCCACCGGGTGTGGTGGGGGGCCACAAATCACGCTGCTTGCGCGGCGTCGTCTTACTTCTTGTTACGACGCTGAACGCGCGTGCGCTTGAGCAGCTTGCGGTGCTTCTTCTTAGCCATCCGCTTGCGCCGCTTCTTGATAACAGAGCCCACGACTACCCTCGCTCACTTCTCATCACTCGGCGTTTGGGCGCCATGGGCCCATACGACCTACGAGGGGCTAGCCTACCCGCCTGAGCGCTGAGCTCGTAATCGAGGGGGAAAGGGGGATCCCTGTCTTGCCCTGAGGATCCCCCCGTCCCACAGCCGTCAGGCGGTTTCCACCCCCACATAGCTCTCGCGAAGGTACTCGTGAACCGCTTGCTCGGGGACGCGGAAGGACCGCCCCACCCGAATCGCGGGCAGATGACCGCTGTGCACCAACCGGTACACGGTCATCTTCGACACTCGCATCACCGAGGCGACTTCCGCCACGGTAAGGAACTGAACCTCGTTCAGAGGCCTCTCGCCAGCTGCAGCCATGACACACCTGAACCTTCCGCACTCGACGGTCACCGGCTTCCCCTTCCGGTGACTCTTCGTCGTTGCGTGCTCACTCCCCAATGTAGGGGCGTGTGATGCGAGTGGGGAAGAGGTGCACCCATCGGCGGCCTACTGTGACAGACACGCTCGATTGAGTACGTAGCGGGTAAGCGGTCGGTAGTAATCAGACCGCACAGCGTCATCAAGTGGAACGACGACGGACACGACCCCCTCGGCCTCCCCCACGAAGAGCGCGGGGTCATCGGTATCGGCGAGCCCAATGGCCTCAAACCCCAGCTGACCTGCCCCGCAGACCCACCCGTGATCCCCGATGACAAGCTCGGGAAGGACGCCGCCCTCGTCCGCGGCAGCGGCCAGGACAGTCCGAACCGGGAGGGGCGAGTGCGTGTGTGCGCCGGTCGCACGACCGGAGCTCGGCACCCCCGGTTCTCGCACGAACGCGACTCCTCGTACGTAGTCAAGGTTGTACGTGCGTAGACCGAACCGGGTCGTTATGTCGACACAGCGACCATGCGCAGGGGTGAGGACGGTACACCCCGCCGCCGACAACGCGTCCGCCAAGGCGGCGTAGAACCCGAGCAGTCGGTGCGGATGCCCGGTCCCGAGGAGCACGGTGCCGCCACGCTGGGCAACTGCCCCGATCCGCTCGGCGAAGGCATCCAGAGCGACCAGAGTCCGCTCAGGATCGATCACATCATGGCCTTGCGTCTGCCTCGGATCGCCAGAAACCCCGCATTTATCGGCCATCAAACCGATCAAATCCCGCTGCCCCCAAGTCCACTCGGGATCGATCCCGATCAGCACTCTTGGATCACGAGCAGCGAAAAGCCGATAACTCCGCAGGCTCTCCTCCCGAGAGGTAGCCACAGGCCCAGCCAGACGAGCAGCCAACAAATGGGCGCGCAGTGCGCCGGTGCTCAACACGGGAGTGATGGTGACGGACGGAAGCAAGGCACGGGAGGCGAACGAAGAAACACCGCACAGTTGGCGTAACGATGCCTCCGCCCTAGGCCAGCAGCCCCCGCAGCGGAAACACGGCCCGCCGAGCGGCCAGCACCGCCTGGTCCAACCGGTCCGCAGGGTCGTACCCCGCCTCCCAGTCGGCCCAGCTCACCGGCCACCGGCCGTCGGTCATCCGCATGGGCGCCAACTGCCGGGTACGCGCGAACACTTCCTGCCGCCAGCTTTCGGGGATCACACTCTCCGGCTCCACGGCCCGCCCCGCGGCGATCCCCACCAGATGCGTCCAGGACCGCGGCACCACATCGACCACCGCGTACCCGCCCCCGCCCAGCGCCACCCACCGCCCGTCGGCGTACTCGTGCGCCAGGTCGTGACACGCCACCTGCACAGCCCGCTGCGCATCCAGCGAAACAGCGAGATGGGCGAGCGGATCCTCGAAGTGCGTATCGGCCCCGTGCTGGGTCACCAGCACCTGCGGCCGGAAATCGGCGATCAGCTCCGGTACGACCGCATGAAACGCCCGCAGCCACCCCGCGTCCCCGGTCCCCGCCGGCAGCGCCACATTCACCGCGCTGCCCTCCGCCGAGTCCGCCCCCGTCTCCTCCGGCCACCCGGTCTGCGGAAACAGGGTCCGAGGATGCTCGTGCAAGGAGATGGTCAGAACCCGCGGATCCTCCCAGAACGCCGCCTGCACCCCGTCCCCGTGATGCACATCGACATCGATGTAGGCGACCCGCTCGGCCCCCAGCTCCAACAACCGCGCGATCGCCAGCGACGCGTCGTTGTAGATACAGAACCCCGACGCACCCCCCGGCATCGCATGGTGCAACCCGCCCGCGAAGTTCACCGCGTGCAGCGCGTCCCCACGCCACACCGCCTCGGCAGCCCCCACCGACTGCCCGGCGATCAGGGCGGACACCTCGTGCATCCCCGCGAAGGCCGGATCATCCATGGTCCCCAGCCCATACGCCCCATCAGCCGCCCCGGGCTCCACCGACGCCGCCTTCACGGCCTCGATGTAGTCCTCCCGGTGCACCAGCCGCAACGTCGACTCCCCAGCAGGCTTCGCCGATACGACGTCCACCTCCCGGTCCAGCCCGAAGGCGCTCACCAACCCCCGGGTCAGAGCCAACCGGACCGGATCCATCGGATGGTCCGGACCGAAGTCATAGCCCGTTACTGCCTCGTCCCACATCAGCTGTGCGCGGCCGCTCATGCCCGCCACCGTATCGGTCCGGTTGAGCGGCGAACGACCGGGCGTACACAAGCGTCACCAGCACCAACACCATCGGCACAAGCATCGCCCAGCGATAACTCCACGCATCGCCCAACGCCCCCACCAAGGGCGAACCGATCAGAAACCCGACATAGTTGAAGACGTTGAGCCGAGCGACAGCCGCGTCGGAAGCCCCGGGGAACAGCCGCCCGGCGGCCGCGAAGGTCTGCGGCACCAGCACACACAAGCCCAGCCCCAGCAACGTGAATCCCAGCATCCCCACCCAGGCCCCGGGCGCCGCAGCCACCACCGCGAACCCGAGCGCGGCCACCACCGCCCCCGCCCGCACCACTGTCACGGCTCCGAACCGCCGCACCCCGAAGTCCCCGAGGCCCCGCCCGATCAAGGTGGTGACCATGTAGACGTTGTACGGCACGGTCGCCATCTGCTCACTGCTCCCCAGCACGTCCTGGAGGTACTTCGCACTCCAGTTGGAGACGGTCGAGTCCCCGATGTACGCGAAGGTCATCACCAGACACAACGGCAACAGCAGCTTGAACGCGACGGTCCCGCCCTCACCGCCGGCCTTGTCCTCCACCGGCTCGGCGCCCCCGTCGACGTACCACCGACTCCCCACGAGCGCGGCCGGCAGCAGCACCAGCACGACCGGCAGATACGACACGAACAACGCGAGATCCCAGTGCGCCCCCACCCAGGCCAGGGACGCCCCCACCATCCCGCCCAGACTGAACACCGCGTGGAAGCTGAGCATGATGCTCCGCCCGTACGCCCGCTGGAGACTGACCCCGAGCATGTTCATGGACGCGTCGAGCACACCCACCGCGAGCCCAAACGCGCCCAGCGCGATCCCCAGCTCGAGCGTCGACTCACCCGCCCCGACCCCGAGCAGTGCCAGCAGTACGACGGGCTGGGCCCAGCGCAGCAGTCGGCTGGGCGGTATCCGCTTCACCAGCTTCTCGGTCGACACACTCCCCACCCCGGCGAGGATGGGCACGGCGGCCAGAAAGGCCGGCAGCAACGCGTCGGAGACCCCGTACCGGTCCTGGATCGCGGGAATCCGGGTCACCAGCAGGGCAAAAGCCACCCCTTGGGCGAAAAAGCTGAACGCCAACGAGGCCCTACCGCGCCGCAGCACATCTGTCATGGCGGCGAGCGTAGGGCCCCGGGCTACCCGTGGGTAGATCCAGCCAAAGATGAATTTCACTCAGCTTTGTTCCGGGAGGGCTCACAAGGCCTCAGGCGGCGACCGCAACCTCCGCCTTCACGGCCTCCTCGGCGACCCTCACCTCGGCGATGAGCAGCCGCGCCATGGGCTCGGCGGCGACCACCCGACTCACCACGAAGGCCAGCGCCATCGAACCGGCCAGGATGACGGACCCGAGCCAGACCATGGTGTCCACAGGCAGGGTGTAGGCCCCGCCGACCCGCACCACACACTCCGCCAGCAGTACAACGCCCCACACCACCGAGAACACCCGCTCGCCCCGAAGAAAGGCACCCGAGCCCTCCGCGGTCCCCTCGGCCAACCGCCGCCAGGCGGCCTCCCTGGCCGAGTCCCCCCGCACCAGGAAGGGCTTGAACCCCGCCGTCATTATCGGCCGCCCCAGCACCACCGACACCAGGATCCCGACCCCGATGATGCTGCTGACCCCGCTGTCCTTGGCAAGCATCAGCCGCGGATCCCCGGAAAGGAGACCGAGCAGCAGCGACACGGCATTCACGACGAGGATGAGAGCAGCCAGCCCATTGACCGTCCGCTCCCTCACCACACTCCACACGGTCCGCCCGGCCGGCACCGCACTGCTCCAGGCAAGCGCCGCGAAGGTGCTCATCCCGAAGGCGTCCTTGAAGAGGTAGTACGACCCGACAGGCACCGCCACGTCCACGATCAGCGGGCCGAAGGTGTTCTGCTTGCTCGTCTTCGTCATGCCCTCAGCTTCCCGCCCGGCCTGGGTCCCCCAGTAGAAACGATCGTCCGGAGCTCCGCATGACAAATGTCAGACCTCGGATCAGACCAGCAGGTCCACCAACTCCCCCATGTCGGAGAAGAGTTGAGTGGCACCAGCCAGCCTGTCGGCAGGCGTCATCGCGGTGAACCCGTACACGTCCATCCCGGCCGCGACAGCCGCCCGCACCCCCAACGGACTGTCCTCGACCACCACACACCGCTCCGGCGCGACCCCCATCCGCCCGGCGGCGTACAGAAACAGATCCGGCGCCGGCTTCCCCCGCCCCACATCCTGCGAACTGAAGATCCGCGCATCCTCGAACCACCGGTCGAGGCCGGTCGTCCGATGCCCCACCCGAATCCGCTCATGGCTCCCGGACGACGCCACGCAGTACGACACCCCATCCGCAGCCAGCTTCTCCAGCACCCCCACAGCACCGGCCACAGGCTTCAGCTCCCGCTCGAACGCGGCGAACACCCGCCCATGAAAGACATCGTCGAAGTCCTCGGGCAACCGCTCCCCGGTCCGCTCCTCGATCAGGTCATGGATCCGATGCATCGCGGACCCCATGTAGTCACGGATGGAGTCCTCGTACGACGTCGGATGCCCGAGCTCGGTGAGGTAGCCCGCCAGCAGCCGGTTGGAGATCGGCTCACTGTCGACCAGGACGCCGTCGTTGTCGAAGATAACCAGGTCATAGCGCATGCCATTTACCCTAAACGCAAAAAGGCCCACGCCTGATGGCGTGGGCCTTTTCTAAAGTTTGTTCGGCGGTGTCCTACTCTCCCACAGGGTCCCCCCTGCAGTACCATCGGCGCTGTAAGGCTTAGCTTCCGGGTTCGGAATGTAACCGGGCGTTTCCCTCACGCTATGACCACCGAAACACTATGAAACTGTCGAACTATGCCGCACCACACCCGGTTTACGGGTATGGGGCTGTTCGTGGTTTCAGAACCAACACAGTGGACGCGAGCAACTGAGGACAAGCCCTCGGCCTATTAGTACCGGTCACCTCCGCACGTTACCGTGCTTCCAGATCCGGCCTATCAACCCAGTCGTCTACTGGGAGCCTTAACCCCTCAAGGGGGTGGGAATACTCATCTCGAAGCAGGCTTCCCGCTTAGATGCTTTCAGCGGTTATCCCTCCCGAACGTAGCCAACCAGCCATGCCCTTGGCAGAACAACTGGCACACCAGAGGTTCGTCCGTCCCGGTCCTCTCGTACTAGGGACAGCCCTTCTCAATATTCCTGCGCGCGCAGCGGATAGGGACCGAACTGTCTCACGACGTTCTAAACCCAGCTCGCGTACCGCTTTAATGGGCGAACAGCCCAACCCTTGGGACCGACTCCAGCCCCAGGATGCGACGAGCCGACATCGAGGTGCCAAACCATCCCGTCGATATGGACTCTTGGGGAAGATCAGCCTGTTATCCCCGGGGTACCTTTTATCCGTTGAGCGACGGCGCTTCCACAAGCCACCGCCGGATCACTAGTCCCGACTTTCGTCCCTGCTCGACCCGTCGGTCTCACAGTCAAGCTCCCTTGTGCACTTACACTCAACACCTGATTGCCAACCAGGCTGAGGGAACCTTTGGGCGCCTCCGTTACTCTTTAGGAGGCAACCGCCCCAGTTAAACTACCCATCAGACACTGTCCCTGATCCGGATCACGGACCCAGGTTAGACATCCAGCACGACCAGACTGGTATTTCAACGACGACTCCCCCTGAACTGGCGTCCAGAGTTCACAGTCTCCCAGCTATCCTACACAAGCCGAACCGAACACCAATATCAAACTGTAGTAAAGGTCCCGGGGTCTTTCCGTCCTGCTGCGCGAAACGAGCATCTTTACTCGTAGTGCAATTTCACCGGGCCTATGGTTGAGACAGTCGAGAAGTCGTTACGCCATTCGTGCAGGTCGGAACTTACCCGACAAGGAATTTCGCTACCTTAGGATGGTTATAGTTACCACCGCCGTTTACTGGCGCTTAAGTTCTCAGCTTCGCCCGACCGAAGTCGGACTAACCGGTCCCCTTAACGTTCCAGCACCGGGCAGGCGTCAGTCCGTATACATCGCCTTACGGCTTCGCACGGACCTGTGTTTTTAGTAAACAGTCGCTTCTCGCTGGTCTCTGCGGCCACCCCCAGCTCACCGAGTAAATCGGATCACCAGTGATGGCCCCCCTTCTCCCGAAGTTACGGGGGCATTTTGCCGAGTTCCTTAACCATAGTTCACCCGAACGCCTCGGTATTCTCTACCTGACCACCTGAGTCGGTTTAGGGTACGGGCCGCCATGAAACTCGCTAGAGGCTTTTCTCGACAGCATAGGATCATCCACTTCACCACAATCGGCTCGGCATCAGGTCTCAGCCCTAGTGAGTGGCGGATTTGCCTACCACTCGGCCTACACCCTTACCCCGGGACAACCACCGCCCGGGCTGGACTACCTTCCTGCGTCACCCCATCACTCACCTACTACCACCTTGGTTCGGCGGCTCCACCACTTTCCTTTCCCCGAAGGGTCCGGAACGGCTTCACGGCCTTAGCATTAATGGGTTCGATGTTTGACGCTTCACAGCGGGTACCGGAATATCAACCGGTTATCCATCGACTACGCCTGTCGGCCTCGCCTTAGGTCCCGACTTACCCTGGGCAGATCAGCTTGACCCAGGAACCCTTAGTCAATCGGCGCACACGTTTCTCACGTGTGTATCGCTACTCATGCCTGCATTCTCACTCGTGAACCGTCCACCACTAGCTTCCGCTGCGGCTTCACCCGGCACACGACGCTCCCCTACCCATCACGATCCCCGTTGGGGGTATATATCGCAATGACACGACTTCGGCGGTACGCTTGAGCCCCGCTACATTGTCGGCGCGGAATCACTAGACCAGTGAGCTATTACGCACTCTTTCAAGGGTGGCTGCTTCTAAGCCAACCTCCTGGTTGTCTCTGCGACTCCACATCCTTTCCCACTTAGCGTACGCTTAGGGGCCTTAGTCGATGCTCTGGGCTGTTTCCCTCTCGACCATGGAGCTTATCCCCCACAGTCTCACTGCCGTGCTCTCACTTACCGGCATTCGGAGTTTGGCTAAGGTCAGTAACCCGGTAGGGCCCATCGCCTATCCAGTGCTCTACCTCCGGCAAGAAACACACGACGCTGCACCTAAATGCATTTCGGGGAGAACCAGCTATCACGGAGTTTGATTGGCCTTTCACCCCTAACCACAGGTCATCCCCCAGGTTTTCAACCCTGGTGGGTTCGGTCCTCCACGAAGTCTTACCTCCGCTTCAACCTGCCCATGGCTAGATCACTCCGCTTCGGGTCTTGAGCGCGCTACTATACCGCCCTATTCGGACTCGCTTTCGCTACGGCTTCCCCACACGGGTTAACCTCGCAACACACCGCAAACTCGCAGGCTCATTCTTCAAAAGGCACGCAGTCACGACGCATTGAGTAAACTCAATGCGCGACGCTCCCACGGCTTGTAGGCACACGGTTTCAGGTACTATTTCACTCCGCTCCCGCGGTACTTTTCACCATTCCCTCACGGTACTATCCGCTATCGGTCACCAGGGAATATTTAGGCTTAGCGGGTGGTCCCGCCAGATTCACACGGGATTTCTCGGGCCCCGTGCTACTTGGGTGTCTCTCAAACGAGCCGTACAGATTTCAGCTACGGGGGTCTTACCCTCTACGCCGGACCTTTCGCATGTCCTTCGCCTATCCATACGGTTTCTGACTCGTCTCACAGCCGGCAGACTGTGAAAGAGAGATCCCACAACCCCGAATGCGCAACCCCTGCCGGGTCTCACACGCATACGGTTTGGCCTCATCCGGTTTCGCTCGCCACTACTCCCGGAATCACGGTTGTTTTCTCTTCCTGCGGGTACTGAGATGTTTCACTTCCCCGCGTTCCCTCCACATACCCTATGTGTTCAGGTATGGGTGACAGCCCATGACGACTGCCGGGTTTCCCCATTCGGAAACCCCCGGATCAAAGCCTGGTTGACGGCTCCCCGGGGACTATCGTGGCCTCCCACGTCCTTCATCGGTTCCTGGTGCCAAGGCATCCACCGTGCGCCCTTAAAAACTTGGCCACAGATGCTCGCGTCCACTGTGCAGTTCTCAAACAACGACCAGCCACCCATCACCCCGAACCATCCGGTTCGAGTGCACTGGGGCCGGCACTGAAGGCAGCCGATACGGCCATACCCTCAGACACCCAACAGCGTGCCCGGCACCCTCGCCACTCGTGATCAGCTTTCCACGCTCCGAAGAGCAGTACTTGCAGCCCGAGATGACTGAGAGTGCCGAATAATCAACGTTCCACCCATGAGCAACCAGCATCAGACATTCGCCGATGTACTGGCCTCTGACCGAGCGAACCCGGTAAGAAGTGCTCCTTAGAAAGGAGGTGATCCAGCCGCACCTTCCGGTACGGCTACCTTGTTACGACTTCGTCCCAATCGCCAGTCCCACCTTCGACAGCTCCCTCCCACAAGGGGTTGGGCCACCGGCTTCGGGTGTTACCGACTTTCGTGACGTGACGGGCGGTGTGTACAAGGCCCGGGAACGTATTCACCGCAGCAATGCTGATCTGCGATTACTAGCAACTCCGACTTCATGGGGTCGAGTTGCAGACCCCAATCCGAACTGAGACAGGCTTTTTGAGATTCGCTCCACCTCACGGTATCGCAGCTCATTGTACCTGCCATTGTAGCACGTGTGCAGCCCAAGACATAAGGGGCATGATGACTTGACGTCGTCCCCACCTTCCTCCGAGTTGACCCCGGCGGTCTCCTGTGAGTCCCCATCACCCCGAAGGGCATGCTGGCAACACAGGACAAGGGTTGCGCTCGTTGCGGGACTTAACCCAACATCTCACGACACGAGCTGACGACAGCCATGCACCACCTGTACACCGACCACAAGGGGGGCACCATCTCTGATGCTTTCCGGCGTATGTCAAGCCTTGGTAAGGTTCTTCGCGTTGCGTCGAATTAAGCCACATGCTCCGCTGCTTGTGCGGGCCCCCGTCAATTCCTTTGAGTTTTAGCCTTGCGGCCGTACTCCCCAGGCGGGGAACTTAATGCGTTAGCTGCGGCACCGACGACGTGGAATGTCGCCAACACCTAGTTCCCACCGTTTACGGCGTGGACTACCAGGGTATCTAATCCTGTTCGCTCCCCACGCTTTCGCTCCTCAGCGTCAGTAATGGCCCAGAGATCCGCCTTCGCCACCGGTGTTCCTCCTGATATCTGCGCATTTCACCGCTACACCAGGAATTCCGATCTCCCCTACCACACTCTAGCTAGCCCGTATCGAATGCAGACCCGGGGTTAAGCCCCGGGCTTTCACACCCGACGTGACAAGCCGCCTACGAGCTCTTTACGCCCAATAATTCCGGACAACGCTTGCGCCCTACGTATTACCGCGGCTGCTGGCACGTAGTTAGCCGGCGCTTCTTCTGCAGGTACCGTCACTTTCGCTTCTTCCCTGCTGAAAGAGGTTTACAACCCGAAGGCCGTCATCCCTCACGCGGCGTCGCTGCATCAGGCTTTCGCCCATTGTGCAATATTCCCCACTGCTGCCTCCCGTAGGAGTCTGGGCCGTGTCTCAGTCCCAGTGTGGCCGGTCGCCCTCTCAGGCCGGCTACCCGTCGTCGCCTTGGTGAGCCATTACCTCACCAACAAGCTGATAGGCCGCGGGCTCATCCTTCACCGCCGGAGCTTTCAACCACCACAGATGCCTGCGGTAGTGGTATCCGGTATTAGACCCCGTTTCCAGGGCTTGTCCCAGAGTGAAGGGCAGATTGCCCACGTGTTACTCACCCGTTCGCCACTAATCCCCACCGAAGTGGTTCATCGTTCGACTTGCATGTGTTAAGCACGCCGCCAGCGTTCGTCCTGAGCCAGGATCAAACTCTCCGTGAATGTTTACCCGTAATCGGGTGCACACATCACGAGAGCGGAACCACCGGCGGAATAAGCCGATGGTTCACAGCGTCCTCGCTGTGTATTTCTTCAAAGGAACCTCATCTACGACCATGACGGCCGGAGACGGGGTATCAACTAATCTGGCGTTGATTTTTGGCACGCTGTTGAGTTCTCAAGGAACGGACGCTTCCTTTGTACTCACCCTCTCGGGCTTTCCTCCGGGCTTTTCCCTTCGGTCTTGCGTTTCCGACTCTATCAGATCGTTTCCGGTTCCGATTTCCTCGGTGCTTTCCAGGTTTCCGCTTCCGCGTTTCCCTTTCCGGCGGTTCCGACTCTATCAGATCCTTTCGGGCCTGACTCCCAGTCAGAGGGGTTTGCCTTCCCGGCTGTTGGGCCGTTCCGACGAGTGAGACTTTAGCGGACTCCGTGGCCCCGCGCTAATCGGGACTGCGTCCTTTCGAACGCGGATTCCTCATTTCGCAAATACGCATGCCAATAGAAAAGACAGCAGCCGGATCGACTGGAGTCGACTAGAGGTTGGTACTTGCGGAATGGCTGTCCGGGGACCGACCGGAGTCGGCGCTCACGTCGGACAACTCGGAGAACAGTACGTATCGGCGCGGGGAGTGTCAACTCACGCCCGGACGGGACCCTGGCGGCGTACTCTGGTCCGCATGACGACGCGTACGTACACCCAGCAGTGGTGGGCCGCCTGACGGCGGCCGGTCCTACGTATGCACTCAACGGCCGCCGCTTCGGCGGCCGTTCTCGTATCTCCCTCCAGAGCTCCTGAGGGCCGGCCGTCGGGGACGGCGGTCTCGACCAGGAGGTGGAGAAGAGATGACGCGAGTCTTCAGTGGGGTCAAGCCGACCGGGCATCTGACGCTGGGGAACTACCTGGGGGCCATGCGGCGGTGGGCAGCCGTCGATCAGCACCAGGCCGACGCCCTGTTCTGTGTCGTCGATCTGCACGCGCTGACCGTGGAGCACGATCCGGCGCGGGTGCGGCGGCTCAGTAGGCAGGCGGCGACGTTGCTGTTGGCGACGGGGCTGGATCCGCAGCTGTGCACCGTGTTCGTACAGAGTCATGTGGACGAGCACGCGCGACTGTCGTATCTGCTGGAGTGCGTGGCCACGGACGGCGAGATGCGGCGGATGATCCAGTACAAGGAGAAGGCCGCGCGTGAGCGGGAGCGGGGCGGGAGTGTGCGGCTTTCGCTGCTGACGTATCCCGTGCTGATGGCGGCGGACATCCTGGCGTACGGGGCCGACGAGGTGCCGGTGGGCGATGACCAGGCTCAGCATGTGGAGCTGGCGCGGGACGTCGCGGTGCGGTTCAACCAGCGGTACGGGCACACGTTCGTGGTGCCCCGGGCCACGCCTCCGAAGGTGGCCGCGCGGGTGATGAACCTGCAGGAGCCGCTCTCGAAGATGGGGAAGAGCGATGACACCGGACCCGGGATCGTCTATCTGCTCGACGAGCCCGACGTGGTGCGGAAGAAGGTCATGCGGGCCGTGACCGACAGCGGGCGGGAGGTCGTCTACGACCGGGAGGCTCGGCCGGGTCTCGCCAATCTGCTGGAGATCCTCGCGGCGTGCACGGGTGGGAACCCGGAGGCGCTGAGCGGTGTATATGAGTCGTATGGCGCCTTGAAGAAGGACACCGCGGAGGCCGTGGTCGAGGTCCTCAGGCCCGTGCAGGAGAGGCACAAGGAGTTGTGCGCGGATCCTGGCTATATGGAGGGGGTGCTGCGGGATGGTGCGCAGAAGGCTCGGGCTATGGCCCGGCCGACCGTCGATGCGGCGTATCGGGCGATCGGGCTGCTGCCGGCGGCCGCTGATATCGCCGTGACCGTCTAGGACAGCGTGTGGCGGGCCGCCGCCCCCTGAGATGGATGGAGCAGGGGGCGGCGAGTGGTCAGCTGTTGTTGCCTGAGGCCAGCTCGCGGCTGCGGTCGCGGGCGGCTTCGAGGGCGGCGATGAGGGCGGCTCGTACGCCGTGGTTCTCGAGTTCGCGGATGGCGTTGATCGTGGTGCCCGCGGGGGAGGTGACGTTCTCGCGGAGCTTGACAGGGTGTTCGCCGCTGTCGCGGAGCATCGTGGCGGCGCCGATCGCGGACTGGACGATGAGGTCGTGGGCCTTGTCGCGGGGCAGGCCGAGCAGGATGCCGGCGTCCGTCATGGCTTCGACCAGGTAGAAGAAGTACGCCGGGCCGGAGCCGGAGAGGGCGGTGCAGGCGTCCTGCTGGGACTCGGGGACGCGGAGCGTCTTGCCGACGGCGCCGAAGATCTCCTCGGCGTGGGCGAGGTGCTCGGCGGTGGCGTGGGTGCCTGCGGAGATGACGGACATGGCCTCGTCGACGAGGGCGGGGGTGTTCGTCATGACGCGGACGACCGGGGTGCCTGCCGCGAGGCGCTCCTCGAAGAAGGAGGTGGGGATGCCTGCCGCGCCGCTGATGATCAGACGGCCGGCGGGGACGTGGGGGGCGAGTTCGTCCAGGAGGGTGCCCATGTCCTGTGGCTTGACCGTGAGGATCAGGGTGTCGGCGGTCTTGGCGGCCTCGGCGTTGGTGACCGGGTTGACTCCGTAGCGCGCGCGGAGCTCTTCGGCCCGTTCCTGGCGGCGGGCTGTGACCAGGAGGTCGGCCGGAGCCCAGCCGCCTCGGATCATTCCGCTGAGCAGGGCTTCGCCGATCTTGCCGGTGCCGAGGACTGCGACTTTCTGGGTCATGGCTGCGGGTGCCCTCCGGGGGTTGCGTCGTCCGGGGTTCATCCTCGCACCGGGGATGGGTGTGCGGCTCGGCTGTCCGGTTGGCGGGACGTGCGCGGGCTATGCGGTGCGGCGTCGCAGAGTCGCCGCTCCCAGGGCGAGGACGAGCAGTGCGCAGCCGGCCACGATCAGGGCGTCGCGGACGAAGGTGGCGGTCATGTCGGTGTGCTTGAGGACCTCGTTCATGCCGTCGACGGCGTAGGACATCGGGAGGACGTCGGAGATGGTCTCCAGGACGGGGTGCATGTTGTCGCGGGGGGTGAACAGGCCGCAGAGGAGGAGCTGGGGGAAGATCACGGCCGGCATGAACTGGACGGCCTGGAATTCGGAGGCGGCGAAGGCCGAGACGAAGAGGCCGAGTGCGGTGCCGAGGAGTGCGTCGAGCAGGGCGACCAGGAGAAGCAGCCAGGGGCTGCCGGTGACGTCCAGGCCGAGGAACCAGACGGCGAGGCCGGTGGCGAGGGCGGACTGGATGATCGCGAGGGTGCCGAAGGCGAGGGCGTAGCCGGCGATGAGGTCGCCTTTGCCCAGGGGCATGGCGAGGAGGCGTTCGAGGGTGCCGGAGGTGCGTTCGCGCAGGGTGGCGATGGAGGTGACCAGGAACATCGTGATCAGCGGGAAGATCCCGAGGAGGGAGGCGCCGATGCTGTCGAAGGTGCGCGGGCTGCCGTCGAAGACGTAGCGCAGCAGGAACAGCATCACGCAGGGGATCAGGATCATCAGCGCGATGGTGCGGGGGTCGTGGCGGAGCTGGCGCAGTACCCGGGCTGCGGTGGCGAGGGTGCGGGAGACGCTGAGGGCGCTGGTGGGGGCCGGGGTGGCGGTCGTGGTGGCGGTCGTCGTGCTCATCGGGTCGTCTCCTTCTTGCGTCCGGCTGCCACGGCCTCGTCGACGAGGTGCAGGAATGCGGCTTCGACGGTCTCGGCGCGGGTGCGGATGCGCAGGGCGTCCGGGGTGTCGTCGGCGAGGATCTCGCCTTCGCGCATGAGGAGGAGGCGGTGGCAGCGCTCGGCCTCGTCCATGACGTGGGAGGAGATGAGCAGGGTCGCTCCGCGCTGGGTGGCGATGTCGTGGAAGAGGTTCCACAGGTCGCGGCGGAGGACGGGGTCGAGGCCGACGGTCGGTTCGTCCAGGACGAGCAGTTCCGGTGTGCCGAGGAGTGCCACGGCCAGTGAGACGCGGCTGCGTTGGCCGCCGGAGAGGTTTCCTGCGAGGGCGTCGGCGTGGCTGGTGAGGTCGACGTCCTCGATGACGCGGGTGACGTCGGAGTGGCGGCCGTCAGCGGCGGCGTGGCCGGGGGCGAGGATCGCGGCGAAGTAGTCGAGGTTCTGGCGGACGGTCAGGTCGTCGTAGACGGAGGGGGCTTGGGTGACGTAACCGATGCGGGTGCGCAGGGTGGGGTGGCCGGCGGGGCGGCCGAGGACGTCAAGGGTGCCGGTGACCTTGGCCTGGGTGCCGACGATGGAGCGCATGAGGGTGGATTTGCCGCATCCGGAGGGGCCGAGCAGGCCGGTGATCTGGCCGCGCGGGACGGTGAAGTCGAGGCCGCGCAGGACGGTGCGGGGGCCTCGGACGACGGTGAGGCCTTCGGCTCGGACGGCGGGGCTCTCGGTGGTCTGCGTGCCGGTGTCGGGTGGGCCGGAGGAGTAATTCATCATGTGATGAATACTGCTCTCGTGGACGGGTGCCGTCAAGCCGTGGTGTTCGGCGGCCCGGCGCGCGGCGGCGTGATCGGAAGTGCGCGGTCCGGTTCGTGTGCTCCCGGATCCCTCTGATGGCCTCGGGAAGCGGCTGCGCGATCAACTCCCCTTCTCGACAATGGATTTCAGTGCGAGGTCATATGCCGCGCGCCCAGGTTCGCCGTGCCCTCCCCCGGCACGGCGCCCACGCATCTCCCCGTATCCCGTGACCGTCGTCGATCGTCGGAGGTGCTCCTGTCATGCGCTGTGGTGTTCGCAAGGCCGATCTGTTCGCGTCCCTCGTCGTGTTTCTCGTGGCGCTGCCCCTCTGTGTGGGAGTCGCCATAGCCTCTGGTGTGCCCGCCGAGCTGGGGCTGGTGACCGGGATCGTCGGCGGGCTGGTCGCCGGGGTGCTGCCCGGCAGCAGCCTTCAGGTGAGCGGTCCGGCGGCGGGGCTGACGGTGCTCGTCCACGAGGCTGTGCTGCGGTACGGGGTCGGGGCGCTCGGGGTGCTGGTGTTCGGCGCCGGGCTGGTGCAGTTGGGACTCGGGGTGCTGCGGCTGGGGCGGTGGTTCCGGGCCGTGTCGGTGGCCGTGGTCCAGGGGATGCTCGCGGGCATCGGTCTCGTCCTGATCGCGGGTCAGGTCTACGCGATGGGCGACGCGAACGCGCCCGCCGACGGCCTGGGCAAGCTCGCCGGACTGGTGTCGCTGCCCGGTCTGCTGGACCCGGTGGCGTTGTCAGTGGGGGGTGCCACCATTGCCGTACTGCTGCTGTGGCCGCGATGGAAGCGCGGGGCTCGCCTGGTGCCCGCACCGCTGGTCGCGGTCGGCCTCGCGGCGGCGGTGACCGGGGTGTTCGGCCTGGGGGTGCGGCGGGTCGAGGTGAAGGGCCTGCTGGATGTTGTGCGGCTGCCGGAGGCTGCGGATCTCGGGCGGCTCACGGAAGTGGGCGTGCTGGGGACCGTGATCGCCTTCGCGCTGATCGCGTCCGCCGAGTCGTTGTTCAGCGCGGCGGCGGTGGACCGGCTGCACGACGGACCGCGCACCGACTACGACCGTGAGCTGATCGCCCAGGGCGCGGGCAACGCGGTGTGCGGGGTGCTGGGCGCCCTGCCGATGACCGCGGTGATCGTGCGGAGTGCGGCTGGGGGTACCCCCTTTGGGGGAGTGCAGGCGGGAGCACGGACCAAGGCGTCCCGGGTGCTGCACGGGATGTGGCTGCTGCTCTTCACGGTCGTCGTGCCCGGGGTGCTCGGGGTGATTCCGGTGGCGGCGCTGGCCGCGCTGCTGGTGCACGCCGGGTGCAAGCTCGTGCCGGTTCGGGAGGTGCGGGTGCTGTGGCGCGGGCATCGCGGGGAGGTGGTCGTGCTGGTGGTGACGGCGGCGGCGATCGTCGTCGGCAATCTCTTCGAGGGGGTGTTGGTGGGGTTGGCGCTGGCGGTGGCGAAGACCGCGTGGGACGCCAGCCATGTGCATGTGGAGACCGAGGACGGAGGCGAGGCGGGGATCGTCGTACGGGTGCTGGGGCATGCGACGTTCCTGCGGCTGCCGAAGCTGCTGGACGCGTTGGAGGCGCTGCCGCGGGACCGGGAGGTGCGGCTGGAGCTGGGCGGGCTGCGGCATCTGGACCATGCGTGCGCGGCGGCCCTGGAGGGGTGGGCCGCCGGGCGGGGCCAGTCGTTGGCGGCGAGCGGGAGGGCGACGCCGTGAGGGGGCCCTCGGCAGGGCTCGGTGGGGCTCAGGCCGTGGCGAGCAGCAGGATGACGTCGTAGACCTCTTCGACGATGCCGTCCGGGAAGGCCCGCATCAAGTGGGCGCGCTCCTCGGTGAGGAAGGCGGCGCTCTCCTCCTCGCCGCCCACCAGGAAGGTCGAGTGGCTGGCGATGTTGGCGATGTGGGTGTCGACGGAGATGCGGCGGCGCCAGCGGACCTCGCGGCGGGTGAAGTCGAGGCGTTCGGCGGGGTCGACGGCACGGGCGTTGACGTTGCGCTTCTCCTCGTAGATGTTCACCTCGAAGTGGCGTCCGATGCGTTCGGCGGCCTCCGCGAGCCAGGGCACGTCGAGGGCGTCGGTGTTCCACCACAGGGCGAGCGCGCCGCCCGGGCGCAGGACGCGGACGGCCTCCGGGATCGCGCGGTTCGGGTCGGTCCAGTGCCAGGCCTGGGCGTAGGTGAGGAAGTCGGCGGAGTCGTCGGCGAGGGGCAGGGTGTTGCCGTTGCCGCGGACGATCGGGATGTCGGGGTGGGACCGGCGGAACTGGGCGGCCATTCCGTCGCCGGGTTCGACCGCGAGCACGTCGGCGCCGCGGGCGCGCAGGAGGGCGGTCGCTATGCCGGTGCCGGCGCCGATGTCCACGACGCGGGAGCCGGTGAGGGGACGGCCGGCGAGGTCCTCGACGGCGTCGAAGAGGGCGGGCGGGTAGGAGGGGCGGTTCTCCGCGTACTGGGCTGCGGCCGCGTTGAAGGAGTGGGCGCGGGCGGTGTGCGAGGGAGCCGTCATACGGCCATGGTGGCCGGGTTCGGCGAAGAGAGCGGTGATTTTTCGGTGTGAAGCGGGGTCCGGCTAGGAGCGGCGGCGCTTCTTCGACGGGTTGCCGGTGCGGCGGGTGGTGCGCTTCTCGTGCTGCTTGCGGGCGGTGTCGTACTCCTCGCGGTGGAGCTTCTCGCCCGGGGCCTCGAAGAGGGAGCGGAAGAAGTAGGCGAGGAGCGAGCCGACGAAGCCGATGGCCAGCAGGCCGCGGAGGGAGGCCTGGCGGTCGGGGTCCGCGCGCTTGGTGAAGCCCTCCCAGGTGTGGCGGAAGGCGAGGGCGCTGCAGATCGCGAACATCACGACCATGAGGAGGGTGACGAAGCTGCCGATGTCCGCGATCTGAAGGCCCTGGAAGGCGAAGCGGAGAACGAGGCAGGAGCCGACGACGGCGGCGAGGGAGCCGATGGCGGCGCCGATGCGGCGGGCCGGGTAGCCGTTGTCGTGGTCGACCCAGGTCGTGCCGAAGAAGCGGATGGGTTCGGGGCGGGGGCCGGGTGCGGAGCCCGCGGGGGTTTCCTGGGTGCCGTTGTCGTCGCTCACGCGTCGATTATGGCTCCGGGTGGCCGCGGGCTCCGAGGGGGTTCAGCAGCCCTTGGTCACGAACCCGAACCCGAGCAGCGCCCGGTCACGTAGCCGTCGGCGCCCGTCCTCACGTAGGTGTCCGAGACATAGACGCCATCGGAGGTTTTGTCCCAGATGTTCGAGGTGCCGAGCGGTCCGGTGATCGTCTCGCCCGGCGTCTGACAGGTGATCGAGATGGTCGTGCCCGGCTTGTAGGTCTTGATGATTTGGTAGCTGGTTCCCGGGCCACTACGGGCGTTCACGTTCGAGGTGCCGACCACCGGATAGCCCGCGGCGGCGGCCTCGGAGGCGGCACCGAGGACGGTGAGGAAAGCTGCGGCAGTGCTGGTGAGCACGAGGGATCCTCGCTTCAACAATGTCACGTGGGGGTCCTTTCGAGGAGGACGGTCTGCGGGTCAGCGCTGGCCTGTCCTCTCCATTGGGGTGTGGGGGTCAGGAGCAGCGGGCCGCTACGTAGCCATCGCTACCGGTGTGGACGTAGGCGTCCGACACGTATTCGCCGTTGTCGATGTTGTCCCAGATGTTCGACGTGCCGTACGGACCCGTCACCGTCTCGCCCGGCCTCTGGCAGTAGATCGGAACCTTGGCGCCCTCGGAGAGGACACGGACGATGGTGTAGTTGGTGCCCGGACCGCTACGGACATTCAGGCGATAGCCCGGGGCTGTGTCGTAGTAGACCGCGGCCTCGGCGTGTGCGGCGCCGACCATGAGGAAGGCGCCGGCGAGGCCGGCGAGCATGACGGATCTGCGCTTCAGGGATGACATGGGGGGCCTCGGGGTGGGAGTGGGGGGTGGGTTCAGCTGCAACGGGGGCGGATATAGCCGTCGCTGCCGGTGTGCACGTACGTGTCGGAGATGTACTCGCCGTTGTCGATGTTGTCCCAGATGTTCGACGTGCCGTACGGGCCGGTGACGGTCGTGCCTGGGCTCTGGCACCAGATCGGGACCTTGGCGCCCTCGAGCAGGACCCGCACGATGGTGTAGTTGGTGCCCGGACCGCTGCGGACGTTCACCCGATAGCCCGGCGCCACGTCGTAGTAGCGCAGGGTCGCCGACTCGGCCAGGGGCGACATAGCCATGAGGAAGGCGCCGGTGGCACCCGCGAGCAGGACGGAGCGGCGTCTCAGAGATGTCACTGGTGTTCCTCGAGTGGTGGTGTTGAGGATCAGGCGCAGCGCGAGGCCACGTAGCCGTCGCTGCCGGTGTTCACGTAGGCGTCCGAGACGTACTGGCCGTCGTCGATGTTGTCCCAGATGTTCGACGTGCCGTACGGGCCGGTGATGCTCTGGCCCGGGGTCTGGCACCAGATCGGGACCTTGGCCCCCTCGGCCAGCACACGGACGACCCGGTACGAAGTGCTGGGCCCGCTGCGCACGTTGAGCCGGACCCCCGGCGCGACCGAGTAGTAGCGCAGGGTTGCAGCGGCAGCCGTGGTGACGGCCTCGCTCTCGACGCTGCCGTCTGCCTCTTCGACACGGTCAACAGACATGAAGGCCTCCCCCGTTGGACCCCATGACTCCCATGGGGTCCGTTGATTCCCTGAATCACGCCATGAAACACATGTGCGCAACTCGCGCACGGAGACTAGCAAGCCGCCTCTGACTCGTACGAGTCATCGACTAGGCTCCGTGCGTCGCGCGCGCGGACGAACAGCACGGGGGTGGTTCCATGGCGCCGCAGCACAACACCGGAGCGGGCGCGGAAGCGGAACTTCCCGAGTACGCCGGCCACTACCGTCTTGAGTCCCGCCTCGGTTCCGGCGGAATGGGCGTTGTTCATCGCGCACAGAGCGCCTCCGGAATGACGCTGGCGGTGAAGGTCGTACATGCCGAATTCGCCAAGGACCCTGAGTTCAGGGGTCGGTTCCGGCAGGAGGTCGCCGCGGCTCGGCGGGTGAGTGGTGCCTTTACCGCGCCCGTCGTCGATGCCGATCCGGAGGCCGAACGGCCCTGGATGGCCACGCTGTTCATTCCCGGGTCGACCCTCGCCGACGAGGTGAAGCGGAACGGGCCCATGCCTCCTGCCCAGTTGCGCCGTCTCATGGCCGGACTGGCCGAGGCGCTGCGCGACATTCACAGGGTCGGCGTGGTGCACCGGGATCTCAAGCCGAGCAATGTGCTGCTCGCCGAGGACGGGCCGAAGGTCATCGACTTCGGCATTTCTCGGCCAAAGGACAGCGAATTGCGCACCGAGACGGGGAAGTTGATCGGCACTCCGCCGTTCATGGCGCCCGAGCAGTTCCGCAGGCCGCGGGAGGTCGGGCCGGCCGCCGACATCTTCGCTCTGGGTTCCGTGCTGGTGCACGCGGCCACAGGCCGGGGGCCGTTCGACTCCGACAGTCCGTACGTCGTCGCCTACCAGGTCGTACACGACGAGCCCGATCTGACCGGCGTACCGGGGAATCTCGCCCCGCTCATCGATCGGTGCCTTGCCAAGGAGCCCGAAGACCGGCCCACTCCCGATGAGTTGATGCGGGAACTGCGGTCGGTGGCCGCTTCGTACGACACTCAGGCGTTCATACCGGCGCAGCGGACCGGCGACGAGCCCAGACCGGAACCGCGTGCCGACGGGCCCGTGCGACGGCCCGCCGCGCGTTTCCGCAAGCGGTCGGCCGTGCTGGTCGGAGCGGTCGGACTGGTCGCGGGAGGCGTTTTCGCCTCGATGCAGCTGCTCCCCGACGACAGTCGCCCGACGTCAAGCGCCAGCCCCACGACCTCGTCGCCCGGTTCCGGCACGTGGGAGGCAAGTCCGGTGTCAGCGGACGCCGGCGCACCCCAGTGTTCCTACGGCGACGGAAAGTTGCTCTGCGCCCAGCCCGGCGAGGTCTACGCCCTCTCACCCTCCGACGGCACCCTGCTGTGGCACCGCTCCGTCGCCAAGGCGCGCAGGATCGATCCCCCTGTCCTGTCAGGTGGACTCGTGCAGGTCACCACGGACGAGGAAAAACGAGTGGAGGCGCTCGATCCCGACTCGGGAAAGACGCGCTGGGAGCGGGACCTCCCCACGCACACCAGCATGGGGTACGCCGACGGCACGCTCCTGCTCGGCCATGCCGACGGACGCCTCACCGGCGTGGACTCCGCATCGGGGGACACCAGGTGGAGCCGTCGGATGTCGGGCCAGAAGTCCCCGTATCTCGCCTCGTTCGCGGGTGATCCGTTGATGTACGCGACGACCATGTCCGGCGACGGGTCGGGCACGCGGGTCTCCGCGGTGGATCCGGGCACGGGTGACGTGCGCTGGGCGGCACGCTTGGAGGGAGGACTCCAGCCCGTGGGCTCCGGCGACGGGTCCGTCTACTTCCTCTCCCTCGACACGGTGTACTACGACACGGACGCGGTGGTCCGCTATACCCCGGAGTCCAAGAAGTACCGCCGGGTGGCACTGCCCGTCGCACGCGAGGGCGTCCACGCCGGTGTGCACGGAGACCGTGTCTACCTCCTGGCCGCCGGTGGTTCGCTGGAGGCGTTCGACCTGGGCACGGGGAAGCGGCTGTGGCAGCTCGAGACAGCCGTGCCCCGCGGATCGACACCGGTCGCCGACGGTGACCACGTGTACGTCACCGCCCCCGACGGGCGACTGCTCGCCGTGTCCGCCGACCGGGGGACCCTGATCGGGCAGACGCCCCCGCGACTCGGCGCGAACGCGGACCGGGTGCCACCCGCACTGCCCGACCCGATCATCGCCGACACCCACATCTACGCCTCCGCCCCCGACGGCACCGTCTTCTCCGTGACCGCCCGCACCCCCTCGGCCTGGTGACACGAAAAGGGCCGCCTCCGAAGAGGCGGCCCTCGCGGCAGAACCCTGAGGCTCAGCCCAGCTTCGAGACGTCCCGCACCGCGCCCTTGTCCGCGCTCGTGGCCATCGCCGCGTAGGCCCGCAGCGCCGCCGACACCTTGCGCTCGCGGTTCTTCGGGGCGTAGACCCCGCCCAGTGCCGCCTCGCGGCGGGCCAGTTCGGTGTCGTCGACGAGGAGTTCGATGGTGCGGTTCGGGATGTCGATGCGGATGCGGTCGCCGTCCTCGACGAGCGCGATCGTGCCGCCGGCCGCCGCCTCGGGGGACGCGTGGCCGATCGACAGACCGGAGGTGCCGCCGGAGAAGCGGCCGTCGGTGACCAGGGCGCAGAGTTTTCCGAGGCCGCGGCCCTTGAGGTAGGAGGTCGGGTAGAGCATCTCCTGCATGCCGGGGCCGCCCTTGGGGCCCTCGTAGCGGATGACGACGACGTCGCCTTCCTTGACCTGCTGGGTCAGGATCTTCTGGACGGCCTCTTCCTGGGACTCGCAGACGACCGCCGGGCCCTCGAAGGTCCAGATGGACTCGTCGACGCCGGCCGTCTTCACGACGCAGCCGTCGACCGCCAGGTTGCCCTTGAGGACGGCCAGGCCGCCGTCCTTGGAGTACGCGTGCTCGGCGCTGCGGATGCAGCCGCCCTCCGCGTCCTCGTCCAGCGTGTCCCAGCGCTCCGACTGGGAGAACGCCTCGGCGGACCGGACGCAGCCCGGGGCCGCGTGCCACAGTTCCAGCGCCTCGGCGGAGGGGGAGCCGCCGCGGACGTCCCACGTCTTCAGCCAGTCCGCCAGGGACGGGCTGTGGACCGAGTGGACGTCCTCCCGCAGCAGGCCCGCGCGGTGCAGCTCGCCCAGCAGGGCCGGGATGCCGCCGGCGCGGTGCACGTCCTCCATGTAGTACGTGCGGTTCTTCGCGACGTTCGGGGCCACCTTCGCCAGGCACGGCACCCGGCGGGAGACCTCGTTGATCTCCTCCAGGCCGAAGGGGACCTCCGCCTCTTGGGCCGCCGCCAGCAGGTGCAGGATCGTGTTGGTCGAGCCGCCCATCGCGATGTCGAGGGCCATGGCGTTCTCGAAGGCGGCGATGGTGGCGATGTTGCGGGGCAGGACGGTGTCGTCGTCCTGCTCGTAGTAGCGCCGGGTGATGTCCATCACCATGCGCCCTGCGTCCTCGTACAGCGCCTTGCGGGCGGTGTGCGTGGCCAGGACCGAGCCGTTGCCGGGGAGGGAGAGGCCGATGGCCTCCGTCAGGCAGTTCATCGAGTTGGCCGTGAACATGCCGGAACAGCTGCCGCAGGTCGGGCAGGCGTTCTCCTCGATACGGAGGATGTCCTCGTCCGAGATCTTCTCGTTCACGGCCTCGGACATCGCGTCGACCAGGTCGAGCGTACGGACCGAGCCGTCGACCAGCGTGGCGCGGCCGGACTCCATCGGGCCGCCGGAGACGAAGACCGTGGGGATGTTCAGACGCAGGGCCGCGTTCAGCATGCCCGGCGTGATCTTGTCGCAGTTGGAGATGCAGATCAGGGCGTCGGCGCAGTGGGCCTCGACCATGTACTCGACCGAGTCCGCGATGAGGTCGCGGGAGGGCAGGGAGTACAGCATGCCGCCGTGGCCCATCGCGATGCCGTCGTCCACCGCGATGGTGTTGAACTCGCGCGGGATGCCGCCGGCCTCGACGATCGCCTCGCTGACGATCCGGCCGACCGGCTGGAGGTGGGTGTGACCCGGCACGAACTCGGTGAAGCTGTTGGCGACCGCGATGATCGGCTTGCGGCCGATGTCCGCACCCGGTACACCGGAGGCGCGCATAAGGGCGCGTGCGCCCGCCATGTTGCGGCCGTGGGTGACTGTGCGGGACCTCAGCTCGGGCATCGTCGCTCGCTCCTTCAGACAGGTAGGGCTGCTATCGAGCCTACGCCGGTCATCCAGGGGGCGGACACCATGTCCGCAATACGGGACGACCGTCTCACCTCACAAGGCGCTCACGGGTTCGTCAGATGCCCCTGCACCACCGGCGCCACCCGCGCGATGATCTGTTCCACGTCCGCCGAGGCGACCGGCTCGATCCTGATCACGTACCGCATCATCGCGACCCCCACCAGCTGCGCGGCCGCCAGCTCGGTGCGCAGCTCCGCGTCCGGGGCGTCGAGCTCCCCGGCGATCCGACGCATCAGTTGCGTGGAGATGAGGCGGCGGAAGACCGCGGCCGCGGCCTCGTTGTTCACCGCCGACCGGACGATCGCGAGCAGCGGCTTGCGGGTCACCGGGTTCTCCCAGAGACCGAAGATCATGCGGGTCATGCGCTCGCCGACATCGTCGAGCGGGCCCTCGAGGACCGTGTCCCGCACCTTCAGGGCCGGCGAGAAGGCGACCTCGACGGCCGCCTCGAAGACCTGTTCCTTGGTGCCGAAGTAGTGGTGGACCAGGGCCGGGTCGACGCCCGCCGCCTTGGCGATGCCGCGCACCGAGGTCTTCTCGTAGCCCCGCTCGGAGAACTCCTCGCGGGCCGCGGTCAGGATGCGGTCGCGGGTGTCGGCCGATTCCGTACCGGGCGGGCGGCCCCGTTTCCGCGAGGTGACGCCGGTCATGGCCGCGGCACCTTCACCGCGGAGGCCAGATGCAGCCGCGTGAAGGCCAGGGCCTCCGCCAGGTCGGCCTCACGTTCGGCGCTGGACATCGCCCGCCGGGTGTTGACCTCGATGACGACATGGCCGTCGAAGCCGGTCAGGGCGAGACGTTCCAACAGCTCGGCGCAGGGCTGGGTGCCGCGGCCGGGGACGAGGTGCTCGTCCTTGGCCGAGCCCCGGCCGTCGGCGAGGTGGACGTGGCCGAGGCGGTCCCCCATGCGGTCGACCAGTTGCATCGCGTCGGAACGGGAGGTGGCCGAGTGACTGAGATCGATCGTGAAGTGACGGTAGTCCTCCTTCGTCACGTCCCAGTCGGGGGCGTACGCCAGCATCTCGCGGTCGCGGTAGCGCCAGGGGTACATGTTCTCGACGGCGAAGCGGACGTCCGTCTCGTTCGCCATGCGCCAGATACCGCTCACGAAGTCGCGGGCGTACTGACGCTGCCAGCGGAACGGCGGGTGGACGACGACCGTGGACGCCCCGAGCTTCTCGGCGGCCGCCTGGGCGCGCTGGAGCTTGACCCAGGGGTCGGTGGACCACACGCGCTGGGTGATGAGCAGGCAAGGGGCGTGTACGGCGAGGATCGGGATCTGGTGGTAGTCGGAGAGGCGGCGCAGGGCTTCGATGTCCTGGCTCACCGGGTCGGTCCACACCATGACCTCGACACCGTCGTATCCGAGGCGCGCGGCGATCTCGAAGGCCGTCGCCGTGGACTCCGGGTACACGGAGGCCGTGGAGAGCGCGACCTTCGCATCCGGGATCCGTACGACTGGTTCTGCCACGGGGGTCAGCCTAAGGGTTGCGGTGGGTGGGGTGCGGGGCACCTATTCGCCGTTGTGGCGATCGCCATAGACGAGTGTGGGGGTACGGGTTCCCCGCGCCCCTCAGGTGCCCACAGCGGATCCCATGTGATCAAGTCGCCGCAGAATGACGCCTTCCCGCAAAGCCCACGGACAGACCTCCAGGTTCTCCACGCCGAACAGGTCCATCGCGCCCTCTGCCACCATCGCGCCCGCGAGCAGCTGTCCCGCACGGCCTTCCGAGACGCCGGGCAGCTCGGAGCGCTGCGCCACCGTCATCCCCGCCAGCTGTGGCACCCACGCCTCCAGGGACTCCCGCTTCAGCTCGCGCTGGACATACAGGCCGTCGGTGGAGCGGGCGGCGCCGGCGAGGCGGGCCAGCTGCTTGAAGGTCTTGGACGTGGCGACGACGTGGTCGGGGGCGCCGAAGCGGGCGAACTCGCCGACGGTGCGGGCGATCTGGGCGCGGACATGGCGTCGTAGCGCCCTTATGGCCTCGGGGTCCGGAGGGTCGCCGGGCAGCCAGCCCGCCGTCAGTCGGCCCGCGCCCAGCGGCAGCGAGACCGCCGCGTCGGGCTCCTCGTCGATGCCGTACGCGATCTCCAGGGAGCCGCCGCCGATGTCGAGGACCAGCAGCTTTCCGGCGGACCAGCCGAACCAGCGGCGGACGGCGAGGAAGGTGAGGCGGGCCTCCTCGGCGCCGGTGAGGACCTGGAGCTCGACGCCGGTCTCGGCGTGCACGCGCGCGAGGACGTCGTCGGCGTTGCTGGCCTCGCGCACCGCGGAGGTGGCGAACGGGAGCAGGTCCTCGACGCCCTTGTCCTCGGCGGCCTGAAGGGCTTCCTTGACGACACCGATGAGCTTGTCGACACCCTCGGGGCCGATCGCGCCGCCCTCGTCGAGGAGTTGGGCAAGGCGCAGTTCCACCTTGTGCGAGTGCGCGGGCAGCGGGCGCGCGCCGGGGTGGGCATCCACCACCAGCAGATGCACCGTGTTCGATCCCACGTCGAGGACACCGAGTCTCATGTACGGAACGCTACTGCCACCCGTGCGGTCGGCCGTATCCGGAGTCTTGCCAAGCGTCTTACCCTGGACGCGTGCCAAAGACGAAAAAGGCGAAGGCCGACAAATCCTCCAGCGGTTCTTCGCAGGCGAAGTCGCCGGTGAAGTCACCGAAGAAGTCGAAGCAGGCCCTGTCAGCCGACGAGAAGGGGCTCGATTTCGCGCGCGCGTGGGTGGAGTTCCCTGATCCGGCGGACGACGAGCAGATCTTCCGGTGCGATCTGACATGGCTGACCTCTCGCTGGAACTGCATCTTCGGCAGCGGTTGCCAGGGCATCCAGCCGGGCCGCGCGGCCGACGGGTGCTGCACTCTGGGTGCCCACTTCTCCGACGAGGACGACGAGAAGCGGGTCGCCGGGCATGTGGCCAGGCTCACTCCGGAGATCTGGCAGTTCCACGACGAGGGCACGGAGGGCGGCTGGATCTCGGAGGACGAGGACGGCGACCGCCAGACCCGCCCCTACAAGGGCTCGTGCATCTTCCAGAACCGGCCCGGGTTCGCCGGCGGCGCGGGCTGCTCGCTGCACATCCTGGCGCTCAAGGAGGGCCGGGAGCCGCTGGAGACCAAGCCGGACGTCTGCTGGCAGCTGCCGGTGCGACGGACCTACGAGTGGATCGACCGGCCCGACGACACCCGGGTGCTCCAGGTGTCGATCGGTGAGTACGACCGCCGCGGCTGGGGTCCGGGCGGCCACGATCTGCACTGGTGGTGCACATCGGCGACCTCGGCGCACGGCGCGGGCGACCCGGTGTACGTCTCCTACCGGCCGGAGCTGACCGAGCTGATGGGCAAGGCGGGCTACGACCGGCTGGCCGAGCTGTGCGAGGAGCGGCTGGCCTCCCAGCTGCCGCTGCTGGCGCCGCATCCGGCCGACCCTGTGGGCTAGGTCCACGGCTACGACGTGGACGGGCTCGGGTCGCCGCTGCCACTGGGCGGGGGCGCCGAGCTCGCCGGGTCGGACGGGGTGGGATCCGTCGGCGTCGGGTCCGGTTCGGACGTCGAGGGCGGCGGATCGCTGGGGGCCGGGTCCGTGGGGGCCGAGGTCGTGGGGGTCGGGCCCGGGTCCTGGGTGGACGGGGGCGGGTCGACGGGGGTGCCGGGGTCGGTCGGGGTGGGCGCGGTGCCGTAGCCCTCGATGGAGACGACGGCGCCGGCGGGTGAGACGGCCACGCGCGCGCTCCAGTAGCCGGAGGGCTCGCGCAGATGGTCGACGTACACCTTGATCGTCAACGACTCGCCGGGTTCGAGGGTTCCCGAGGACTGGCTGAGGTAGAGCCAGGCGGCGCCGGTGCTCGCGGACCAGCGGACCGGGGCGTCGCCGGTGGCGGTGAGGGTGATCAGTGTGGTGTCGCCGCTGTTGCCGGCCGCGACCTCCAGCTGTCCGGCGCCCTTCTTGCCGGCGCCCGTGACGCTGATGACCTTGACCGACACGTCGGGTTTGTCGCCCTTGGTGAAGCGGTCGGCGGGGCGGGTGCTGGCGTTTCCGGCGTTCTCGTAGCCGCCCGCGGCCTCGCCGTCCAGGCTGTCGGCGCCGTGCGCCTCACTGGCGCTGGCCGAGCGCCCCTCGGCGCCCTCGGCGGTGGGGGTGCCCCGATAAGCGGCCCACAGGGCGAGCACGGGGGCTGCCACGACGGTGGCGACGACGGTCGTCGTGACGGCACGCGCGCGGAGGCGGTCGCGGCGGGCCGCGCGGTCCTTGGGGTCCATCGGGAAGCCGCGCCGGTCGAAGCGGGGCACGGACGCACGGGAGAAGTGCGCCATGGCGACGTGCAGCGTCGCGCGCGGGGCCTGCAGGACGGGCAGCTCGGAGGGGGTGATCATCGCCCCGGGCCAGCGGCCGGCGACCGCGCGCTCGGCGGTACGGCGGCAGCGCGGGCAGTCGTCGACATGCCGTACGAGCTCGCGGCGCAGGGCCGTGCCGATCACCAGCTGGTGGTCGCCGGTGAGGCGGGCGACGCTCGGGCAGGTGCCGGTCTCCACGACGGCGAGGGCCGCGCGCGTGCGCTCGACCTCACAGGCGGCGGAGGCGAGCAGTTCACGGGCGGCGGCCAGGTCCATGCCGAGGACGGCGGCGACCTCGTGGGCGGCGAGGTGGTGGCGTACGGCGAGTTCGAGCGCCTCGCGCTGCTCCGGGGTGGTGCCGGCGGCCTCCGGCCAGGCCAGCAGGGCGAGTTCGCGCCGGCGCTCCTCCTGGGCCTCCTGGGAGACGGGCGGGACCGCCTGCTTCTCGGCGTGGTGCCGGCCCGCCGCGTGGGTGGCCTGACGTTTCTGCTTGGCCTCGGCGAGCTTGCGCAGACACGCCCAGCGGGCCAGTGCGTACAGCCAGGCCCGGCGGTCCCCGGCCGCCTCCGGACCGCGGCGGCGCTCGGCGAGCGCGAGGACGTCGCCTAGAGCGGCGGTTGCCGCGTCGTGGTCGCACAGCACGGACAGGCAGTAGGTGAACAGGCCGTCCAGATACGGTTCGTAGCGCGCCGGCGTACGCTGCGCCAGCGTGCGCGCCGCACCGCGGTCACGCGCCTCCCGTTGCGCCCGGTGCGCGCCGGTGGTGCGGGTCGAGGTCTCCGGACTGCTGCTCATCACCCGTGGACCGTAGGGCGCGGGCGATGGCCCCTTCTGCCCCCTTGAGCACTTTTACTCCGTGCGGGTGAAACGATCCCTCATAAGGGGACAGGAACCCCTGATTCCGTGGCCTGTTCCTGACGTCGGTGGCCGGATGGCATCGGGCGCTCACGGCCTCCGACGGGCTTTGTCAGTGTCGCCCGTTACGGTTCGTGCATGGCTGCCCGTACGAAGACCGCCAAGGACCGACCCGCCTACCGCTGCACGGAGTGCGGCTGGCAGACGGCGAAGTGGCTCGGCCGCTGCCCCGAATGCCAGGCGTGGGGCACCGTCGAGGAGTACGGCGCGCCCGCGGTGCGTACGACGGCACCGGGCCGTGTCACCACCTCCGCCGTGCCCATCGGCCAGGTCGACGGCCGCACGGCCACCGCCCGCTCCACCGGCGTACCCGAACTGGACCGGGTGCTCGGCGGCGGACTCGTACCCGGCGCGGTCGTCCTGCTCGCGGGCGAGCCCGGCGTGGGAAAGTCGACCCTCCTCCTCGACGTGGCGGCCAAGTCGGCGAGCGACGAGCACCGCACGCTGTACGTCACGGGTGAGGAGTCGGCCAGCCAGGTCCGGCTGCGCGCCGACCGCATCAAGGCCATCGACGACCATCTGTACCTCGCCGCGGAGACCGACCTGTCCGCGGTCCTGGGCCACTTGGACGCGGTGAAGCCGTCCCTGCTGATCCTCGACTCCGTACAGACGATCGCGTCCCCCGAGATCGACGGCGCCCCCGGCGGCATGGCCCAGGTGCGGGAGGTGGCGGGCGCGCTCATCCGCGCCTCCAAGGACCGCGGCATGTCCACCCTCCTCGTCGGCCATGTCACCAAGGACGGCGCCATCGCGGGCCCGCGCCTGCTGGAGCACCTCGTGGACGTGGTGCTCTCCTTCGAGGGCGACCGGCACGCACGCCTGCGTCTGGTCCGCGGCGTCAAGAACCGGTACGGCGCGACGGACGAGGTCGGCTGCTTCGAACTGCACGATGAGGGCATTACCGGCCTTACCGACCCGAGCGGACTTTTCCTGACCCGTCGTGACGAACCGGTCCCCGGTACCTGTCTGACGGTCACCCTGGAGGGCCGACGCCCGCTGGTCGCCGAGGTCCAGGCCCTCACCGTCGACTCACAGATCCCCTCACCCCGCCGTACGACCTCCGGCCTGGAGACCTCCCGCGTCTCGATGATGCTCGCCGTTCTGGAGCAGCGAGGCAGAATCAGTGCACTCGGCAAGAGAGACATCTACTCCGCGACGGTCGGCGGAGTGAAGCTGTCGGAGCCGGCCGCGGACCTCGCCATCGCCCTCGCGCTGGCGTCGGCGGCGAGCGACACCCCACTGCCCAAGAACCTCGTCGCGATCGGCGAAGTGGGCCTTGCGGGCGAGGTCAGACGGGTCACGGGGGTCCAGCGCCGGCTCGCCGAGGCACACCGTCTGGGCTTCACCCACGCCCTCGTACCGGGCGACCCGGGCAAGATCCCTGTCGGCATGAAGGTCCTGGAAGTCGCCGACATAGGAGAGGCCCTGAGGGTCCTTCCGCGGTCGCGTCGGCGAGACGCCCCACGGGACGAGGAGGAGCGCCGGTAGACTTTGCCCTGGTCTCGCCCGTCCGTACGAACCGAAGGTGCGAAACGGGAGCGTCCCAGAACCTGCGACCGGAGGAGTGCAGTGGCAGCCAACGACCGGGCAGCAGCTCCCGGAAAGTCCGGTGGGAGCTCCGGTGCCGATGGCCTGATGCGCGCCTCACTGAGCGCCGTGGCACCCGGCACGGCCCTGCGCGACGGCCTCGAGCGGATTCTCCGCGGCAACACGGGCGGACTCATCGTGCTCGGTTTCGACAAGACCGTCGAGCCGATGTGCACGGGCGGTTTCGTCCTGGATGTCGAGTTCACGGCCACGCGTCTGCGTGAGCTGTGCAAACTCGACGGCGGCATCGTGCTCTCCACGGACGGATCGAAGATCCTGCGGGCGGGTGTGCAACTGGTACCCGACCCGACGATCCCCACGGAGGAGACGGGCACGCGCCACCGCACGGCGGACCGTGTCTCCAAGCAGGTCGACTTCCCGGTGGTGTCGGTCTCCCAGTCCATGCGGCTGATCGCCCTCTACGTCGACGGCCAGCGCCGCGTCCTGGAGGACTCGGCGGCGATCCTGTCCCGAGCGAACCAGGCCCTGGCGACCCTTGAGCGCTACAAGCTCCGCCTGGACGAGGTCGCGGGAACGTTGTCAGCGCTGGAGATCGAGGACCTCGTGACGGTCCGGGACGTGTCGGCGGTCGCCCAGCGCCTCGAGATGGTCCGCCGCATCGCGACGGAGATCGCCGAGTACGTGCTCGAACTCGGCACCGACGGACGTCTCCTCGCCCTCCAGCTCGACGAGTTGATCGCCGGCGTGGAGCCCGAGCGCGAGCTGGTGGTCCGGGACTACGTCCCCGAGCCCACGGCCAAGCGCTCCCGCACGGTCGACGAGGCCCTGTACGAGCTCAACGCCCTCACCCACGCCGAGCTCCTCGAACTGTCGACGGTGGCACGGGCCTTGGGCTACACCGGCTCTCCGGAGGCGCTGGACTCCGCGGTCTCCCCGCGAGGCTTCCGTCTGCTGGCGAAGGTGCCGAGGCTGCCGGGCGCGATCATCGACCGTCTGGTGGAACACTTCGGCGGCCTGCAGAAGCTGCTGGCCGCGAGCGTGGACGACCTGCAGACGGTGGACGGGGTCGGCGAGGCGCGGGCGAGGAGCGTGCGCGAAGGGCTGTCGCGGCTGGCGGAGAGCTCGATCCTGGAGCGGTACGTCTAGCCACCCAAGGGGCGGGGCTGTATTGATTTGCGGCTCCGCCACGTGGGCGCGAGCAACCACAGCGCCGCCGCAGCCGACCGACAACCCCGCGCACCCCTACGTCAGTCGCTCTCCAACACGAACGACGTCTGCACCTTCGCGTACCCCGGCGCGGTCAACTCCACGAGATACGTCCCCGCACCCGCAGACCCCGCCGGCGGCGTCGCACACTGCGGAGCACTCGGCTTCCGGTCCCACTTGACGGTGTACGTGATGCTGCTCCCCGCGGGCACCCGGAACACCAGGCTCGCCGCGGTCTTCGGGCAGTCCGCGGAGGACCAGTACTCGTCGTCCTCGGCAGCCTCGGTAATCGTCAACACCGCGCTCTTCGGCCCGAGATCGACCTTGCAGTCACCGCCGGAGGAGTTCGCCGCGGTCAGCAGCAGCGCCGGCGTCTCGCCCGGCCCGTACCCGTTGCGGAAGCTGCTCACGGTCAACTTCACGGACCCGGCCGCGCAGTTGGGAACCCCGGACCCCGCCGGAAGGGTGTCGTCCTGCCCGACCCCGCTGCCCGCGCCGCCGCCACCGGCCGCACCTTCGGACCCACCGGAGCCGGACCCCGTACCGGAAGTCGAGGAACCCTCACCGGATCCGTCGCCCGACCCCGACCCCGAATCCGTTCCCCCGGAGTCCCCGCCCGGCGTCGACTCGTCGCGCCCGCCCGGCGCTTGACTGATCGCCGGCCCGGAGCTCGTCGGCCCGGGAGTGATCGAGGGCGCGGGATTCTTGCCGTTGGACCCGTCGGCACCGTTCTTGCCCCCACCGCCGCCCGAGGAGACGACCCAGGCGATCAGCAACGCCAACAGGGCCAGCACAGACAGCAGTACGGCCCTCCGCCGCCAGTAGATGGTGGAGGGAAGCGGCCCGACCGGATTGCGCAGAGATCCCACGGCGCAAACTGTACGAGAGATCGGCGCCTTCGCCGCCCCTACCCGCCGCCGGGGACCACAACTTTTCCGGATCATCATTCCGGAGAGGGCGGCTCACGCGGCCGACCTCACGAGCTCGGGCGCATCATGATCGCGGGGCGTGACCGTTTCAGCCAGTCGCCTACCCTCTGTGACATCACCGCTCTCCCCGCATGACACTCCTACGTGGGTACGGCACACCGCCGAAACGCACCACTTCCGCTCGTCAGGCGCCGTCTCTCTCCAGCACTGCCCCCACGCGCCCCTCCCCGCCGTACCCCCTGAGGGGTGGCGCGTCCCACGCGCCCCCTACCCCGCATGGCAGGATCGGAAGGCCATGACTGCGCCCACGAAGCC
Source organism: Streptomyces sp. NBC_00019 (assembly GCF_045041015.1). NCBI lineage: Bacteria > Bacillati > Actinomycetota > Actinomycetes > Kitasatosporales > Streptomycetaceae > Streptomyces > Streptomyces sp. NBC_00019. Next base: position 5,928,558 of record NZ_CP108302.1, on the reverse strand, counting down.
CCCGCACAGCAACCCCTCCGACACCCCCTCCGAGTCCCCCGGCGGAGAGCACCTGCACACCCCTGTCATCGACTGGTTCGACGAGCACGCCCGCGACCTGCCGTGGCGGCGACCGGAGGCCGGGCCGTGGGGGGTGATGGTCAGCGAGTTCATGTTGCAGCAGACGCCGGTCAGCCGCGTCCTGCCGGTGTACGAGCAGTGGCTGGCCCGCTGGCCGCGCCCCGCCGACCTCGCCGGGGAGGCCCCCGGTGAGGCCGTGCGCGCGTGGGGCCGGCTCGGCTATCCGCGCCGCGCCCTGCGCCTGCACGGGGCGGCCGTCGCGATAACCGAACGGCACGGCGGCGACGTACCCACCGACCACTCCCAGCTCCTCGCGCTGCCCGGCATCGGGGAGTACACGGCCGCGGCGGTCGCCTCCTTCGCTTACGGCCAGCGCCACGCGGTTCTCGACACCAATGTCCGCCGCGTCTTCGCGCGGGCCGTCACCGGTGTGCAGTACCCGCCGAACGCCACCACCGCCGCCGAACGCAAGCTGGCCCGCGCCCTGTTGCCCGAGGAGGAGCGGACGGCCGCCCGCTGGGCCGCCGCCTCCATGGAGCTCGGCGCACTGGTGTGCACCGCCAGGAACGAGTCCTGCCACCACTGTCCGATCGCCGCCCAGTGCGCCTGGCGGCTCGCGGGCAAGCCGGAGCACGACGGTCCGCCGCGGCGCGGACAGACGTACGCCGGTACCGACCGCCAGGTCCGCGGCAAGCTCCTCGCCGTCCTGCGCGAGGCCCACGCGCCCGTGCCGCAGACCGCGCTCGACCGGGTGTGGCACGAGCCGGTGCAGCGCGCGCGGGCGCTCGACGGACTCGTCGCGGACGGGCTTGTCGAGCCCCTGTCCGGTGGTTTGTATCGGCTGCCGTTGACGTAACAGCGCCGCCCCACACCGCCAAATCACCCTGAACCGGCGCTATTCGGTGCGCCGGTTTACCCCTTTCCTACTTCCGTTACACAACCGACGGACAGCCGAGCGCTGGCCGCGCGCTGTCCCGCACAGCTCCGTGACAACCGCTCCGTAGCTTCATTGGCGTACCGCAGGAGAGCGGCACACAGGCAATGGAGAACCGGCAGCGGGCGGGTCGGAAACGGGGATGGAGGCGGTCGATCATGGCGCAGGGCGAGGTGCTCGAGTTCGAGGAGTACGTCCGCACCCGGCAGGACGCGTTGCTGCGCAGCGCCCGTCGCCTGGTCCCGGACCCGGTCGATGCCCAGGACCTCCTGCAGACGGCGCTGGCACGGACGTACCACCGCTGGGACGGCATCGCGGACAAGCGGCTCGCGGACGCCTACCTGCGCCGGGTCATGATCAACACCCGCACCGAATGGTGGCGGGCCCGCAAGCTGGAGGAGGTGCCGACCGAGCAGCTCCCGGACGCCTCGGTCGACGACGCCACCGAGCAGCACGCGGACCGCGCCCTGCTGATGGACATCATGAAGGTGCTCGCCCCGAAGCAGCGCAGCGTGGTCGTGCTGCGACACTGGGAGCAGATGTCCACGGAGGAGACGGCCGCCGCCCTCGGCATGTCGGCCGGAACGGTCAAGAGCACGCTGCACCGGGCCCTCGCCAGGCTCCGCGAGGAGCTGGAGAGCCGCGATCTGGACGCACGCGCGCTGGAGCGTGAGGAGCGGGAGCGTTGCACGGCGGCCTGACCGACGCGGACCCCTCACCGGGCCGGGGCACTTTGCAGGCGGCGTTCACGGCGATGGCCGTGCTCGCCGCCCTCGCCCTTTTCGTCTCCGCCTGCGCCACCGGCGGCACCGGCACCCGCGACGAGGGGCCGGCTTTCGTCGAGTCCTCGTCGAGCACCGACATGGCGGCGGGGGGCGCCGCCTCGGCCTCGCCTTCCAGCGCCCCTGCCTCCGCGCCCTCTGCCTTCGCGTCCGAATCCGGCTCCGATTCCGACCCGCTGAGCCATACGGCAGCGGTCAAGTTGGTCAAGAGCGATCCGCTGGTCTCGGCGGAGGTCAAGGACGACCTCAAGCCGTGCGTCGCGGACGAGTACCCGCTCGACGTGGCCTCCGGCGATCTGACCGGAGGTTCGTCGGACGACGTCGTGGTCAACGTGCTGACCTGCGGCGACGGCGTCGGTGTCGGCTCGTACGTGTACCACGAGGAGGGCGGCGCCTACGAGAATGTGTTCAGCGCCGAGGAGTCCCCGGTCTACGCGGAGATAGACAGCAGCGGCAACCTGGTGGTGAGCAGGCAGTTGTACGAGAAGGGCGACCCGGTGTCGAGCCCGTCCGGCGAGGACGTGATCACCTACCGGTGGTCTTCGTCGGGTCACTTCGTCAAAGTGCGGTACGCGCACAATGAGCTCGGCGACCTCGGACCCACCCCGTCTCCCTCGGAGTGAACCGATCGGGGCCTACGATCCGATCACCTGTCAACGGCACCACGACTCCCCATAGACAGCGACACCCAGACAGCGACACCCAGACAGCGACACGAGGACAGAGAGCAGCGGGATGGCAGACCAGACCCACGTTCTGTTCGTCGAGGACGACGACGTCATCCGCGAGGCCACCCAACTCGCCCTGGAGCGGGACGGCTTCGCGGTCACCGCCATGCCCGACGGACTGTCGGGCCTGGAGGCGTTCCGCGCCGACCGCCCCGACATCGCCCTGCTGGACGTCATGGTCCCGGGCCTGGACGGCGTCAGCCTGTGCCGGCGCATCCGGGACGAGTCGACGGTGCCGGTGATCATGCTGTCGGCGCGCGCGGACTCCATCGACGTGGTGCTGGGCCTGGAGGCGGGCGCCGACGACTACGTCACCAAGCCGTTCGACGGTGCCGTGCTGGTCGCCCGTATCCGCGCGGTGCTGCGCCGTTTCGGGCACGCGGGCGGCGGTGACCGGTCCGAGGAGAGCGGCGCGGCGGCCGACGGCGGGGTGCTGACCTTCGGCGAACTGGAGATCGACACCGAGGGCATGGAGGTACGCCGGGCCGGGGAGCCGGTGGCCCTCACCCCGACCGAGATGCGACTGCTCCTGGAGTTCTCCTCCGCGCCGGGCACGGTCCTGTCGCGGGACAAGCTCCTGGAGCGGGTGTGGGACTACGGCTGGGGCGGTGACACCCGCGTCGTCGACGTCCATGTGCAGCGACTGCGTACGAAGATCGGCCAGGACCGGATCGAGACGGTCCGCGGTTTCGGCTACAAGTTGAAGGCCTGAGCGGGGCGGACATGCGGGGGAATCTTCGGCGCCTGGTCCCGGCGCGGCTGGAGCGTACGGGCATCCGTACGGGACTGAGGTGGAAGCTCAGCGCGGCCATCGCGCTGGTCGGCGCGCTGGTCGCGATCGCCCTGAGCCTGGTCGTGCACAACGCCGCCCGGGTCTCGATGCTGGACAACGCCCGCGACCTCGCCGACGAACGCATCCAGATCGCCCAGAACAACTACGAGAAGACCGGTCTGGCGAACTTCCCGCACGTCGAGAAGAACGACTCGTCGCTGCCGATGCCGCTGCGGCACAAGGTCGAGCAGGGACGCCGGGCGACCTATGTGACGGACGGGCCGGGCGGGGCGCCGGACATCTGGGCGGCCGTACCGGCCAAGGACGGCAATGTGCTGTCCCTGCACACCGGGTTCACCGACCGCAGCACCGACATCCTCAAGGACCTGGACCAGGCCCTGGTGATCGGCTCCATCGCGGTCGTCCTCGGCGGCAGCGCGCTCGGCGTGCTCATCGGGGGCCGACTGTCGAGCCGGCTGCGCAAGGCCGCGGCCGCCGCCAACGAGGTCGCGAGCGGTGAGACCAACGTGCGGGTGCGGGACGCGATCGGCGGGGTCGTACGGGACGAGACGGACGACCTCGCGAGCGCCGTGGACGCCATGCGGGAAGCGCTGGAGCAGCGCCTGGAGGCGGAGCGGCGGGTCACCGCGGACATCGCCCACGAGCTGCGGACCCCGGTGACCGGCCTGCTCACGGCGGCCGAGCTCCTCCCCCCTGGCCGGCCGACCGAGCTGGTCCTGGACCGGGCGAAGGCCATGCGCACCCTCGTCGAGGACGTCCTGGAGGTGGCCCGGCTGGACAGCGCGTCCGAGCGGGCGGAGCTTCAGGACATCCTGCTGGGCGAGTTCGTCGCCCGGCGGGTGACGGCGAAGGACCCGGAGATCGACGTCCGGGTGGTGCACGAGTCGATGGTCACGACGGACCCGCGGCGCCTGGAGCGGGTGCTGTTCAACCTGCTCGCCAACGCCGCCCGGCACGGCAGACCGCCCATCCAGGTCACCGTCGAGGGCCGGGTCATCCGGGTCCGCGACCACGGCCCCGGGTTCCCCGAGGACCTCCTCGCCGACGGACCGAGCCGCTTCCGCACCGGCAGCACCGACCGCGCGGGCCACGGCCACGGCCTCGGCCTGACCATCGCCGCCGGCCAGGCCCGAGTCCTCGGCGCCCGCCTCACCTTCCGCAACATCCGCCCCCCAGGCGCCCCCGAGGGAGTCCCGGCAGAGGGCGCGGTAGCCGTCCTGTGGCTACCGGAACACGCACCGACAAACACGGGAAGCTACCCGATGATGCCGTAGGTCCGGACCGCGGCCCGCCCGACGTTCGAGGCCACCAGCCCGCCCGGCGTTCGAGAACAAGGGCTGACCACCCCAACACCGGCCCGTGTCTCCCAGCCCGCCGGGCGTCCGAGAACAGGGCCTGGCCATCCCGATCCCCCACCCACCCGCGCCGCTCAGGGCCGGCCCGCATCCTCCAGCCCGTCCGGCGTTTGAGGACGAGGCCCGTCAAGGGCCGTCGGGGGTCTGGGCGCGCAGCCCCCAGGGAGCGGGGTCGAAGGGGCAGCGCCCCTGGGGATGGGGCGGGTAGGGGCGGCGGGGGCGAGGAAAAGGCGAAGACCCCCCGGGGCGGACACCAGCCGGGGGGCCTTCAGCTCAGGTTCGGATCAGACGGCCTCGACGACCTGCATCGGCGCCGCCGCCTCCTCCGCCTCGTCCTTCGGCCCCGCCCCCTTCAGCGGAACCTCCTTCACGAACACCGCAGCGACCAACGCCAGCACCGCCACCACAGCCCCCAGCAGGAACGCCGAGTGCGTACCGGACGACACCGCATGCTGATACGCCTCACGCGCCGCATCCGGCAGCTTCGCCAGACTCGCCGCATCCAGCTGCGCGGACGACTCGGTCACCTTCGCCCCGATCGCCCCACCCCGCTCGGCCATGACGTCCTGGACCCGGCTGTTGAACAGCGCGCCCATGATCGCGACACCGAAGGAGGAGCCGAGCGTACGGAAGAGAGTCGTGGACGAGGACGCGACGCCCATGTCCTTCATCTCGACGCTGTTCTGCGCGACCAGCATGGTGATCTGCATCAGACAGCCCATACCGAGCCCGACGACGGCCATGTACACCCCGGACGTGAACCGCGAGGTGTCCGTGTCCATCAGCGACAGCAGGTACAGCCCGACGACCATCAGCACACTGCCGACGACCGGGAACACCTTGTACCGCCCGGTGTTCGTGGTCACCCGCCCCGCCACCATCGATGTCACGAGCATCGCACCGAGCATCGGAAGGAGCAGCAGCCCGGAGTTGGTCGCGGACGCACCCTGCACGGACTGCTGGTACAGCGGCAGGAACAGCGTCGCACCGAACATCACGAACCCGGTGACGAAGCCGATGAGGGACATCAGCGTGAAGTTGCGGCTGCGGAAGATGTGCAGCGGCACCACCGGCTCGGCAGCCTTGGTCTGCCAGAACACGAACCCGATCAGCGCGGCGACACCGATACCGATGAGCTCCATGATCCGCGCGGAGGACCAGGCGTACTCCGTACCGCCCCACGTGGTGACCAGCACGATCGCGGTGATGCCCACGGTCAGCAGCCCGGCACCGAGGTAGTCGATGCGCGCCTTGGCCCGCTTCTTCGGCAGATGCAGCACGGCACTGATCGCGGCGAGCGCGACGACACCGAGCGGCAGGTTGATGTAGAAGGCCCAGCGCCAGCCCCAGTGGTCGGTGATGGTGCCGCCGACCAGCGGTCCGCCGATCATGGCGAGCGCCATGACGCCGGCCATCATGCCCTGGTACTTGCCCCGCTCCCGCGGCGGAATGAGGTCACCGATGATCGCCATGACACCGACCATCAGACCACCGGCGCCAAGGCCCTGAACGGCCCGGAACCCGATGAGCTGTCCCATGTCCTGGGCCATGCCGCTGAGCGCCGACCCGATCAGGAAGAGCACGATCGACGACATGAAGACGCCCTTGCGCCCGTACATGTCACCGATCTTCCCCCACAGCGGGGTGGAGGCCGCGGTCGCCAGCGTGTACGCCGTCACGACCCATGACAGATGCTCGAGCCCGCCCAGCTCACCGACGATCGTCGGCATCGCGGTGCCCACGATCATGTTGTCGAGCATCGCCAGCATCATCGTGATCATCAGAGCGAGCAGGACGACCCGCACGCTCTTCGGTTGCTTGCCGTCTTCCGGCTCGGCCGTCGTCTGTGTGTCCGCCATGATTCCCACTCCCCCAGCTACTTACTTGCCGCCCGGCAAGTTGACTACACTGGGGAACGTAGACCCGTAACTAGCCGGGCGTCAAGTAAGTTTTACTCAAAGCCAATGGCTTCACGGAGCTTCACGGAGAATGGGCGGCACCATGGACGGCACCAAGCAGCGGCGCCGCGGGGACACCCGCCAGCGCATCCAGGACGTGGCGCTCGATCTCTTCGCCGAGCAGGGCTACGAGAAGACCTCTCTGCGCGAGATCGCCGAGAGCCTGGAGGTCACCAAGGCAGCGCTCTACTACCACTTCAAGACCAAGGAGGAGATCCTGGTCAGCATCTTCGACGATCTGACCCAGCCGATCCTCGACCTGATCGAGTGGGGCAGGCAGCAGCCGCACACCCTGGAGACGAAGCAGGAGATCGTACGGCGCTACAGCGGCATCCTCGCCAACGCCACCCCCCTGTTCCGCTTCATGCAGGAGAACCAGGCGACCGTACGGGAACTGCGGGTCGGCGAGACCTTCAAGGAGCGCATGCAGGGGCTGCGCGACATCATGATCGACCCGGAGGCGGACCTGGTCGACCAGGTCCGCTACACCAGCGCGATCTTCACCCTGCACGCCGGGATGTTCTTCCTCCAGGACCTCGCGGGCGACCCCGAGGAGAAGCGCAGGGCGGTCCTGGAGGTGGCGTCGGACCTGGTGACCCAGGCCCACGAAGGCACCCGCAAGAAGCCTTAGACGGCCTTAGACGGTCACGCCCTTGGTGCGCAGGAAGGCGACGGGGTCGATCGCCGAGCCATAGTTGGCGGTCGTACGGATCTCGAAGTGCAGGTGCGGGCCGCTGGAGTTGCCCGTGTTGCCGGACAGGGCGATGCGCTGACCGGTCTTGACGACCTGGCCGACCTTCACGTCGATGCGCGAGAGGTGGGCGTACTGCGAGTAGGTCTTGTTGGCGTGCTTGATGACGATGGCATTGCCGTACGCCGATCCGTCACCGGCACCGTTGCCGCCGGCCTTGACGACGGTCCCGCCGTGCGCGGCGAAGACCTGGGTTCCGCTGGCCACGGCGAAGTCCTGCCCGCTGTGGGTGGACTGCCACAGGGCACCGGACTGCGCGAAGCTCGCGCTGAGCTTGTACTTCTTCACCGGGTCGACCCAGGAGACGGTCTTGCCGGTCTCCGCGGCCGCCGCGACCCCGGTCCCCAGCACGGCCGAGACCCCCAGACCGACGGCCACCACGGCGGCGCGCGTGCGGAGCTTGGACGTACGGGAAGAACGGGACGAAACGCGCTGGGACATCGGAACCTCATGGGGACGGGGACAGAAAAGCCACCCGGCACACAAGCCGCCGCCGGATGGGGCATCCCTTGGTAACCCCGAGGCCCCGGAAGCCCCAAACCGCCGACCTACGACGGAAGCTAGTACTTCACCCCAAAACTTCCCGCTCCTTGACAGAGCACGTATCTGGAATGAATCCACCCATGACGGCATAACTCGCCTAGGAGTTCCGGGGCGAAAGTCCCTTTTGCCCAATTCGAGCTTTCCACTATTCGCCCTAGTAACGGACAAATCGCCTGTGCGTCATGTCACCGGCCACCGAGGTCCTCGCACCCCCGGCCCCGAAATCATGTGACGCACACCTCTTGGCACTTACCCCCCAGTAACCTTACGGTTCCCCTCGCGCCACCCACGCCAACGAACATGCACCCGACAACGGCAGCGTTACTGACGTGAGAGGACCCCCCACAGATGACGAACCGACGCCCCTTGGTGCGCCGTATGGCCGTCACCGCCGTCTCCACGGCGGCCCTCGTGTCACTGGCCGCCCCGGCCGAGGCCGCGACCACCGAAGACGTCGACTACACCACCTGGCAGCAGGACTGCCGGATGGTCATGGACCAGGCGCTGCCGTACCTGAAGCAGCGGATCGCCGCCGCCAAGCCGGGCGAGAAGCAGGCCATCGTCCTCGACATCGACAACACCACCCTGGAGACCGACTTCGGCTTCAGCTACCCCCAGCCGGCCAACGAGCCGGTCCGGGACGTGGCGGAGTACGCCCAGGACCACGGCGTATCCCTCTTCTTCGTGACGGCCCGCCCCGGCATCATCTACTCGTTCACCGACTACAACCTCGATCACGTCGGCTACGACGTCTCCGGCCTCTACGTCCGCAGCTTCATCGACCTCTTCAAGGACGTCGCCGCCTACAAGACCGCCCAGCGCGTCGCCATCGAGAACAAGGGCTACACGATCATCGCGAACATCGGCAACAGCGCCACCGACCTGTCGGGCGGCCACGCCGAGAAGACGTACAAGCTCCCGGACTACGACGGTCAGCTGTCCTGAGTCTTCCCGCTCAACTCCGGGTAGCCTCACCCTCGTTCGCGTGATCACGGGGGTGGGGCGGATGGATCCGGCGGTACTCGGCAGCAAGCTCGCGTCCGGCCTGGTGGCCTCCCTCGTACGGAAACTCTTCGTGGCGGACGCCCCGGGAGCGGGCCTCGTCGACAAGCCGGTACGCCTGACCGCCCTCGTCTCCTTCCGCGGCGAGAAGCGGACGCTGGGCGAGAAGGAGGTCCGCGCCCTGGCCCGCCGGCTGGTCGGCGCGGCGACGGACTCCCCCGGCGAACCCCCGTTCCCCGCCGACGAGGAACCAGCGGTCACCGACGCCGTGACCGCCCGCCTTCTCGCCCTCGGCGACCTGGACATGGACGACGTCCAAGCCGTACGCCTGGGCCACCGCGAACTCGCCCGACACCTCCGCACCCAGGCGCCCCCACCCCTCGGCCTCTCCACCGACGCCGGCCATTTCCTCGACTCCGCCACCGAGTGGGCCTGCCTCCACATCCTGGACTTCTTCACACGCCGGTCCACGTTCGTGGCACGGACACTGGTGGAGCAGACCCGCGTCCAGTCGGAACTGATCGCCCGGCTCGACGAGTTGATCACGCGCATCCCACGCCCCGACGCCCGCGACGCCGCGTTCGAACGCCGCTACCTCCCGTACGTGGCCGAGCAGCACAACCACATCACCATCTACGGCATCGACCTGCGCGACTCCCCCGACCGCTGGCCGCTCGAAGTGGCCTACCTCAGCCTCGAAGCCACCGGCGACGAGGACCGCGCGGCCTCCGGAGCGCGGGCCGAGAGCGCGTTCAGCGTTCATCTTCCCGCCGAGGAAGCCCTCCTGGTCCACGACCGCGTCCTGCTACGTGGAGACGCGGGCTCGGGCAAGACGACCCTGGTGCAGTGGCTCGCCGTGACCGCCGCCCGCAACGGTGACCGCATCCCGTACGTCCTCCCGCTGCGCACCCTGATCCGCGCGGGCACACTCCCGTCACCGAACCGGCTCCTGGCCGCGGTGAGCTGCCCGCTGACACCCCCGGACGGCTGGGCCGAGCGGGTACTGGCCACCCGACGCGCGCTGGTCCTCGTAGACGGCCTCGACGAGATTCCCGCCGCGGACCGGCACCGCACCCGGGCCTGGCTCCTCGGCCTGATCCACGCCTACCCGGGCAACCAGTGGCTGTTGACCTCGCGCCCCACGGCCGTACGCTCCGACTGGCTCACCGCAGAGGACTTCCGCGAGCTCGTCCTCGCGCCGATGCGCCCGGCCGAGGTCACGACCTTCGTCCGCCGCTGGCACGAAGCCGCACAGGCCCGCGACTACCTCGGGCCGCTGTTGGACGCGCTGCGCACCAAACGGGACCTGGCCCGGCTCGCCACCAACCCGCTGATGTGCGGCCTGATCTGCGCCCTCCACCGCGAACGCCGCGGCTATCTGCCCATCAACCGCCCGGAGTTGTACGACGCCGCCCTGTCGATGCTGCTGGCCCGCCGGGACCGGGAGCGAGGGATGGGGACTCCCGACGGCATCGACCTCAGTCAGGGAGCCCGTTCCGAACTGCTGCGGCGCATCGCCTACGCGCTGATCCTGAGCGGTCGGACGGAGATGGAACAGGACGCGGCACAGGCCGTCGTGGAACGCGCGTTGCCCAGCATCGCGATGCCTCCCGAGCAGCAGGACGCCAGGGAGATCTTCCGCCACCTCCTGCTGCGGAGCGGCCTGCTGCGCGAACCGGCGCCGAAGATCGTGGACTTCGTGCACCGGACCTTCCAGGACTATCTGGGAGCCCTGGCCGCCGTCGAGGAGGGCCACATCGACGTGCTGGTCAGTCACGCCCACGAGCCGCAGTGGGAGGACGTGATCCGCATGGCCGTGGCGCACGCCCGGCCGCACGAGCGGGTCGACCTCCTGCGCAAGCTGCTGGCCCTCGGCCGCACCCGCACCGATCTGCTGGCCCTGGCCTGCCTGGAGGACGCGACGTCCCTGCTCCCACAGGTGCGGGCGGAGGTCGAGGAGCGGGCGGCCCTGCTGATACCGCCGCAGTCCAAGGCGGAGGCGCAGGTCCTCGCCCAGGCCGGCCCACTGATCCTGGAGCTGTTGCCCGGGCCGGAAAGGCTGACCGCGGCAGAGGCGGCCGCGGTGACGCGCACAGCGGCACTGGTGGGCACCGAGGGGGCGCTGCCCGTCCTGAAAGAGTTCCGTAACCACCCCGATCTGGCGGTGCGCGCGCAACTCGTCGGGGCCTGGAGCCAGTTCGACGCCGACGAATACGCCGACGAGGTCCTTACGCACGTGGCCGCCGCCGACCTCTTCATCACGGTGCGGGAGGAGGCCCAGCTGCGCGCGCTGCCCCGGCTCGGCCCCCGGCCCAGGGTCCGTTTCAACGGGACCCACGACCCGGTACCGCTCCTCGCGGCGCTGAGCAAGAAGACCCTCAGCCACCTGGTGATCTACGAAAACACCCTGCTGAGCGATCTGACGCCGCTGCGTTCCGCGCCCGGTCTGACCTACCTGCACCTGCACCGCTGTCCCGGGATCGGAGACCTGTCACCGCTCGCCGACACTCAGCTCACCGAGCTTCACATGTGCTGGACCGGTCGCGGCGCCCAGTTCACCGGCCTGGACCGATGCCACGGGCTCCGCCACCTGGGGCTCGACGGAGAACTCTCCTGGGGCGTCCCCCTGTCCAGGTTCCTCCCCACCACGGCTCCGCTCGAGTTCCTGTTCCTGTCCCACGGGGCGGTGGAAAGCCGAGGACTCGAGGACATCGGCCAGTGGCCCACGCTGCGGACCCTCAACCTGGGGCCGAGCCCCGGCCGTCTGTGGCGACGGGACTGGGAAGCGATCGCACGGCTGCCGCGGCTCACCCACCTGACCCTGCACAACTCGGTGCTGGACCTCCTTGACGACACTCCGCAGATGCCGGGCGTCGAGGTACTGCGGGTGACACATCTGAACGGCTGGGAGGAACTGTCCAGGCTGGCTCTGTGCTGCCCCCGCGTCCGTGAGGTGACCCTGGCCCCCGCCACGGACCGGACCATCGAGGTCGATCGGTACCGGGACGTCTTCCCGAACGCGGAGGTCACGGTCGAGTCCCTCTGACAAGGCGCCCGGGGTGACGGCCCCCGCCACGCATGCCGAAGGGGCCGGCACCTCCACGGCACCGGCCCCCTCTTCGCGCAATCCCCGAAGGGCTACGCGTCCTTGCTCAGATTCGGCCCAGCCCCACCGGCCGCCTGCTCAATAGGCGGAACATCCGGCAGCGCCGACTTCTCTTCACCACGGAACGTGAAGGTCTGGGTCTCGCCCTCGCCCTCCGTGTCCACGACCACGATGTGACCGGGACGCAGCTCACCGAAGAGGATCTTCTCGGAGAGCGTGTCCTCGATCTCGCGCTGGATGGTGCGACGCAGCGGCCGCGCACCCAGCACCGGGTCGTAACCCTTCTTGGACAGCAGCTCCTTGGCGGACTGGGAGAGCTCGATGCCCATGTCCCGGTCCTTGAGGCGCTCGTCCACCTTGCCGACCATCAGGTCGACGATCTTGAGGATGTCCTCCTGCGTCAGCTGCGGGAAGACGACCACGTCGTCGACACGGTTGAGGAACTCGGGGCGGAAGTGCTGCTTGAGCTCGTCCGAGACCTTGTTCTTCATGCGCTCGTAGTTGGACTTCTTGTCACCGGAGGCCGCGAAGCCCAGGTTGAAGCCCTTGGAGATGTCCCGGGTGCCGAGGTTGGTCGTCATGATGATGACCGTGTTCTTGAAGTCCACGACCCGGCCCTGGGAGTCGGTCAGACGACCGTCCTCCAGGATCTGCAGCAGCGAGTTGAAGATGTCCGGGTGGGCCTTCTCGACCTCGTCGAAGAGGACGACGGAGAACGGCTTGCGGCGGACCTTCTCGGTCAGCTGGCCGCCCTCTTCGTAGCCCACGTAGCCGGGAGGCGAACCGAAGAGACGCGAGACCGTGTGCTTCTCGCTGAACTCCGACATGTCGAGGGAGATCAGCGCGTCCTCGTCACCGAAGAGGAACTCGGCGAGCGCCTTGGACAGCTCGGTCTTACCGACACCGGACGGACCGGCGAAGATGAACGAACCACCGGGACGCTTCGGGTCCTTGAGGCCCGCACGCGTACGACGGATCGCCTTCGACAGCGCCTTGACGGCGTCGACCTGGCCGATGACCCGCTTGTGGAGCTCGTCCTCCATACGCAGCAGACGCGAGGACTCCTCCTCGGTCAGCTTGAAGACCGGGATGCCGGTGGCGGTCGCGAGGACCTCGGCGATCAGCTCGCCGTCGACCTCGGCGACGACGTCCATGTCGCCGGCCTTCCACTCCTTCTCCCGCTTGGCCTTCGCGGCGAGGAGCTGCTTCTCCTTGTCGCGCAGGGAGGCGGCCTTCTCGAAGTCCTGCGAGTCGATCGCGGACTCCTTGTCCCGGCGGACACCGGCGATCTTCTCGTCGAACTCGCGGAGGTCCGGCGGCGCGGTCATCCGGCGGATGCGCATCCGGGAGCCCGCCTCGTCGATCAGGTCGATCGCCTTGTCGGGGAGGAAGCGGTCCGAGATGTACCGGTCGGCCAGCGTGGCGGCCTGGACCAGCGCCTCGTCCGTGATGGAGACGCGGTGGTGGGCCTCGTACCGGTCACGCAGACCCTTGAGGATCTCGATCGTGTGCGGGAGCGAGGGCTCGGCGACCTGGATGGGCTGGAAGCGGCGCTCGAGGGCCGCGTCCTTCTCCAGGTGCTTGCGGTACTCGTCCAGCGTGGTGGCACCGATGGTCTGCAGCTCGCCGCGGGCCAGCATCGGCTTCAGGATCGAAGCCGCGTCGATGGCGCCCTCGGCGGCACCCGCACCGACCAGCGTGTGCAGCTCGTCGATGAACAGGATGATGTCGCCGCGGGTGCGGATCTCCTTGAGCACCTTCTTCAGGCGCTCCTCGAAGTCACCGCGGTAGCGGGAGCCGGCGACCAGCGCACCGAGGTCGAGGGTGTAGAGGTGCTTGTCCTTGAGGGTCTCGGGCACCTCGCCCTTGACGATGGCCTGGGCGAGGCCCTCGACGACGGCGGTCTTGCCGACGCCGGGCTCACCGATCAGGACCGGGTTGTTCTTGGTGCGGCGGGACAGCACCTGCATGACCCGCTCGATCTCCTTCTCGCGCCCGATGACCGGGTCGAGCTTGGACTCACGAGCGGCCTGGGTGAGGTTCCGGCCGAACTGGTCGAGGACCAGGGACGTCGAGGGGGTGCCCTCGGCAGGCCCGCCGCTGGCGCCGGCGGTCTCCTTGCCCTGGTAACCGGAGAGCAGCTGGATGACCTGCTGCCGCACCCGGTTGAGATCAGCGCCCAGCTTGACGAGGACCTGGGCGGCGACGCCCTCGCCCTCGCGGATCAGGCCGAGCAGGATGTGCTCCGTGCCGATGTAGTTGTGGCCCAGCTGAAGAGCCTCCCGGAGCGACAGCTCCAGGACCTTCTTGGCACGGGGGGTGAAGGGGATGTGGCCGGACGGGGCCTGCTGCCCCTGCCCGATGATCTCCTCCACCTGCTGGCGGACCGCCTCGAGCGAAATCCCGAGGCTCTCAAGGGCCTTGGCGGCGACACCCTCACCCTCGTGGATCAGGCCCAGGAGGATGTGCTCGGTGCCGATGTAGTTGTGGTTGAGCATCCGGGCTTCTTCCTGAGCCAGGACGACAACCCGCCGCGCGCGGTCGGTGAACCTCTCGAACATCGTTAATCGCTCCTCAGAGCGGTCAGGCAGTGGGGGGAACTTCCCCTCCCTGTCCTTCCGCAGCTTAGTCCCGCAAGCGGGGACCGCTCATTCCAACTGCCGACACCGTCGATGGCCTCCTGACCCCGAACGCCGACATCTGCTCCAACCCGATGGTGCGAGACGATGTTCCCGCAGGCCAGGCAGTTACCCCTACCTCCAGTACGCCGATGGCGAACGTGAGACGTCCTGTTCTGCGTGTCGCCCCCTCCCACTAGGGATGTCTTACCCGCTGGGACTGACACTCCATGCCGAGCGCACCGGTTCCCTCCGCTACGGGCGAACAACCTTGCGCCGCGCCACACCCCCGAACGCCCCTTCTTTCGGAACTCTGCGCTACTTCGGGAACACCCAGCGTAACTCGGGCGTCCTTCCGGAGGTTTCACTTGGCATGGTTGGCACAGTCCCCCCGGTCACCACGGTCCCCTTCCCCCGTCGGCCGCTCGAGTCGAGCGATCAGGTCCGCCGGTGGTACGAGAACGAACTGGGATGGCCGACGGTGCCCGGGGCCCCGGGATCCCCGCTGCGACTTTCCGTGGGCCCGCGCTTCGACGTCCTGGACGTGCCGCTCGATGCGGGCCGGGCCGGCCTGCGCCATCTGGCACCTGGCTCCCCGGTGGCCGTGCAGGGCGACCGGATGCGGCTGCTGCTGGCCGCGGGCAGCGCGGACGAGGTGCCGGGGGTGCTGGACTGGCTGGAGTGGGGCGCGCTGCCGCTCGATCTGGCGGCGATCGGCGAGGGCGGCGTGATGGACGCACCGCTGCCTCCCGGACCGGGGGCGCCCGCCGAAGTCGTACGGCCTCTTCCCGGGCAGGGATCCGCCGAATTCGTACGACGTCCTCTCGCACCGGGGTCCGGCGCCGCTCGGTGTCTTCCCGAGCCGGGCCCTACCGGACCGCGACCGCTTCCCGCCGGCCGCTCCGGTGCCTTGCAGGGGGCCGCCGTGTGGCTGCGGCCCCCCGTGCCGGGGTGCGAGGTCGAGACCTCGCTGCCGACGCTGTCGGCCTTGGGGGGCGGTGGGGGCGCCCCCGATCTCGTAAGGCTGCTGGCCACGGTGGCGACGTGCTGCCACCGTCTGCGGCTGCGCGCGTGCGCTCAGCCGCCCGCCTGTTCATAGGCGTCGCGCTCAGGCGTTGGCCTTCTCGTAGGCCTCACGGATGGACGCGGGAACACGGCCGCGGTCATTGACCTCGAGACCGTTCTCCTTCGCCCACGCGCGGATCTGCGCGGTGTCCTGGCTGCCGCCGGAAGTGGCGCGCGCCTTTCCGCGGCCTCCCGCAGCGCGGCCTCCGGTACGACGGCCGCCCTTCACGTAAGCGTCGAGAAGGCCACGGAGCTTGTCCGCATTGGCAGTCGTGAGATCGATCTCGTACGTCTTGCCGTCCAACGCGAACGTCACGGTCTCGTCCGCCTCGCCGCCGTCGAGGTCGTCGACAAGAAGGACCTGAACCTTCTGTGCCACCGGATTTCCTTTCATCGATAACTTGAGGGACTGGGGTCTGCGGCGTCCGCCGTTTCGCCGCCCCCTGTTATATGCAGTACTGCAGTACGTCGGAAAGCAAACCGCTTTTGCTGGGAAAACACAAACCCCTGGGAGAGACGGACTGGCCACCTCCGGTCCGGAAACATGCGCGTTTCGGACATAGGGAACCTGGGCAGGGCCGTCCCATGGAATAGGGCATGACGATCACAGATGCAGAAGCATCCGACTGTTGCCCAAGGTGTTCGGTTTCACTCGTTCGAGACCGAGGAACTCCGCGACACCCTCGTCATAGGAACGCAGCAGCTCCGCGTAGACATCGGTGTCGACCGGAGTCTCGCCGATCTCGACGAAGCCGTGCTTGCCGAAGAAGTCCACTTCGAAGGTCAGACAGAAAACCCGGCGAACACCGAGCCAGCGCGCGGTGTGCAGCAACTTCTCGAGCAACTGATGGCCGACACCGGCGCCCTTCAGTCCGAGCTTCACGGCGAGAGTGCGCACTTCAGCGAGGTCTTCCCACATGACGTGCAGTGCGCCGCAGCCGACCACCTCGCCGTTGTCATCGCGTTCGGCGACCCAGAACTCCTGGATGTCCTCGTAAAGCGTCACGGTGGCTTTGTCGAGCAGGATGCGGGCGCGGACGTACTCGTCGAGG
This sequence comes from Streptomyces sp. NBC_00019, assembly GCF_045041015.1. Classification (NCBI taxonomy): domain Bacteria; kingdom Bacillati; phylum Actinomycetota; class Actinomycetes; order Kitasatosporales; family Streptomycetaceae; genus Streptomyces; species Streptomyces sp. NBC_00019. The sequence continues at coordinate 5,911,811 of NZ_CP108302.1, read as the reverse complement.
AGACTGCGTACGGCCGGGACATCGCTGGTGCGGGCCCGCCGGACCGTGATGGCTTTTGCGCTGACTTCGGGACTCCGCGCGGACGAGCTCTCTGCTGACATGTGCGGACGCTATCGCCCGTCGCCCTCCGGTGCCGAGCCGGGGTTCTCACGGCCGGTTTCGGCAGCGGTATCCCGGGGGGCTTCGACGGTTTCCGGTCCTTGGACGATGTGCACGGCGTCCCGCAGCGACTGTCGCTGTTCCTCGCTCATCATGCCGAAGAACGCGACGAGAGCGGCGGCGGGGTTGTCACTCTGCGACCAGGCGTCGTTCATCAGCGCCGCGGCGTAGGCGGCCCGGGTGGAGACGGCTTCATATCGATAGGCACGTCCTTCGGCCTCCCGTCGCACCCAACCCTTCTGATGGAGATTGTCCAAAACGGTCATCACCGTGGTGTAGGCGATGGACCGTTCCTGTTGAAGGTCTTCCAGGACTTCTCGAACGGTCACCGGGCGGTTCCACTTCCACACCCGCGTCATGACCGAGTCTTCGAGTTCTCCCAATGGGCGAGGCACAGCTCAGCACAATAGTGGGAGAAACCGTCATTGGCCTGCCGGACGTGCGGTTAACCGTCAAACAGCAACAAAAAGGGCGTACGACTCGGAAATCGAGAGAGTCGTACGCCGGTGAGGGTGCGGAGGCCGGGAGGCTCAGGCTTCGCTGCGCGCGGAGGACTGCCTGGTGCCCTCCACGCGCGCGAGGGCGGCGTCGACGGCCGCGTCCTCCTTGGCCTTGTTGGCCCCGCCCTGGGTCTTCACGATCACCCTGATCACGCCGATGAAGAACACGGCCATGACGACCGGGGGCACGAGCGCGGAGACGTAGTCCATGCGTCCAGGGTAGCCACGGGCCGGACGCGGGCGGGGCCGGGGGTGCGTGCGGACCCGGGGACGGCCCGGGCGCGGCTCAGCCCGCGGCGAGCTGCTGCGGCGGGTTCGAGGGTGGCGGGGCCGGCTTGCGGCGGGGGAAGACCTCGCCGGGGGTGGGGATGGGGCGCGCGGGGGCCGGCTTGGGGGTGGCCGGTTTCTCCATGGGCTTCTTCTCCGGCTGCTCGGGCTTCTCGGCGGAATCCGCGGCAAGGTCCTCGTCGGCGCCCGGGAAGCGGTCCGAAAGACCCCCGGGAAGCGCCAGGAGGCGGGTACAGGAGGCCGGAACGGCCGGGGTGGTCCGCCGGGCCGTCCTGCGCGCGAGACGGGCGCGTACGTCCTGCTCGGCGAGGACCAGACAGCGATCGAGCAGGGCCGCCGCGACGGGGTTGCCGCGCAGGACTCTCAGGGCGGCGAGGTCGTCGACCTCCGGGCGGTACCCGGCGCTCAGCGCCTCCTCCAGGAGGGCGAGGTAGCCGGCGGCGGTACCGGGCAGGGCGGCGCGGTACCGGGCGAGGTCGGCCACCAGGAAGGCACGCAGCCGGGCGCCCTCGCGCATCGCCTCGTCGAGGGAGTCGGCTAGGCGGAGACAGTCCTGAACGTCCTCGGCCGAGGCGGTTCGGGGGTGAAGGGCAAGAGCGAGAGCGCGGCGGAGCACACGCAGCTCCTCCACACCGAACGCCATGCCGCCGCGGGATCCGTATGGCGTGGGCATGCGGCGACAGTACGCGCTAATCAGACAAACTCGACATAGGGCGAGCGGGTGTGGCGCGCGGCGCCACCCGGCCGGACGCGCTGCCCGCCCCGTCACATGCGCGACACGTTCCGCTCGTACACCAGGCGCAGCCCCACCAGCGTCAGCCACGGCTCGTGCTCGTCGATCACCGAGGACTCGCCCAGCACCATCGGGGCCAGGCCGCCCGTGGCGATGACCGTCACGTCGTCCGGGTTCTCCGCGAGCTCGCGGGCCATGCGCTCGACGACCCCGTCGACCTGCCCGGCGAACCCGTAGATGATCCCGGACTGCATCGCCTCGACGGTGTTCTTGCCGATCACGCTCCGCGGCCGGGCCACCTCGATCTTCCGCAGCTGCGCGCCCCGCACCCCGAGCGCTTCCACGGAGATCTCGATGCCGGGCGCGATGACCCCGCCGACGTACTCCCCGCGCGCGGACACCGCGTCGAACGTCGTCGCCGTACCGAAGTCGACGACGATCGCCGGACCGCCGTACAGCTCGACCGCCGCGACCGCGTTGATGATGCGGTCCGCGCCAACCTCCTTGGGGTTGTCGGTCAGGATCGGCACGCCCGTCTTGACGCCCGGCTCCACCAGCACCGCGGGCACGTCGCCGTAGTACCGCCGCGTCACCTCGCGCAGCTCGTGCAGCACCGAGGGCACCGTCGCGCAGATCGCGATGCCGTCGATGCCGTCGCCCAGTTCCTCGCCGAGCAGCGGGTGCATGCCCATGAGGCCCTGCAGCAGGACGGCCAGCTCGTCGGCCGTGCGGCGCGCGTCCGTGGAGATGCGCCAGTGCTCGACGATCTCCTCGCCGTCGAACAGGCCGAGGACGGTGTGCGTGTTTCCTACGTCGATCGTGAGCAGCATCGCGACTACTCCGCCTCACGCAGGTCGAGGCCGATGTCCAGGATCGGCGAGGAGTGGGTGAGTGCGCCCACCGCCAGGTAGTCGACGCCGGTGTCGGCATACACGCGCGCGTTGTCCAGCGTCAGCCGGCCCGACGCCTCCAGCGCCGCCCGGCCGTGCACCAGCGCCACGGCTTCCTCGCACTCCCCCGGCGTGAAGTTGTCCAGCAGGATCAGGTCCGCGCCCGCGTCCACGACCTCGCGCAGCTGGAGCAGGGTGTCGACCTCGACCTCGATCGGCACGTCCGGGAAGGTCTCGCGGACGGCCTTGAAGGCCTGCGCGACGCCGCCGGCGGCGACCACGTGGTTGTCCTTGACGAGCGCCGCGTCGGAGAGCGACATGCGGTGGTTGACCCCGCCGCCGCACCGCACCGCGAACTTCTCCAGCGACCTGAGGCCGGGCGTCGTCTTCCGCGTGTCACGCACGCGTGCCTTGGTGCCCTCCAGCGCGTCCGCCCACGCACGCGTGGCGGTCGCGATGCCGGACAGCCGGCACAGCAGGTTCAGCGCGCTGCGCTCGGCGGTGAGCAGGTCACGCGTGCGCGTGGTGACCGACAGGAGCTTCTGCCCGGCCTCCACCCGGTCGCCGTCCTCGACGTGCCGTTCGACCTCGAACTCGTCCTCGCAGACCACCGAGACGACCGCCTCGGCGACCCGGAGGCCGGCCACGACGCCCGCCTCGCGCGCGACGAAGTCGGCGGTGGCGACGGCGTCCTCGGGGATGGTCGCGACCGTCGTCACGTCCACGCCGTGGTCGAGGTCCTCCTGAATGGCCACGTTGGCGATGTCCTCGACCTCCACGGGGTCGAGCCCCGCGTCGGCCAGGAGCTGGGCGAGCGCGGGGTCGAGCCCGCACTCCAGGTACTCCTCGCCGCCGTCTGCGCCACAGGCGCAGCCGTCGCCGCAGCCGCCGGTCTCAGCGAGGGGAAGGTCGGGGGTGCTCACGTCTGTCACTGCTCCTGAAGGGGCTGCCGGGTCGGGGGGAAGTCTGCGGTATCGGTGGTGTGTACGGCGAGTGTGCGGTCCGGATTCAGCCGTACGACGATGTGACGGCGCCATGCGGTGTCGTCGCGGTCGGGCCGGTCCTCGCGCCAGTGGCAGCCGCGCGTCTCGTCACGCACGCGTGCGGCTGCGACCAGGACGCGGGCCACGCACAGGAGGTTGGTGGCCTCCCAGGTGTCGACGCCGGGCTCGGCCGTCTTGCCGTTCTCGGTGAGGGCGTCGCGGGCGTCGGTGTGCAGTTGCTGGAGCTGTTCGGCGGCCTTCTCCAGGGAGTCCGCCGAGCGCAGGACTCCGGCGCCGTTCGTCATGGCCCGCTGGATCGCGAACCTGGCCTCGGGCGACTGCAGGGGGTGCGCGGGCGTCTCGGGGCGCTCGACCGGCGCGGGCACGCGCGCGTGGAGGCCGTTGGCCGCGTGGACGGCGGCGATGTCCTCCACGATGCGCTCGGCGTAGACGAGGCCCTCCAGGAGGGAGTTGGAGGCGAGGCGGTTCGCGCCGTGCACGCCGGTGCAGGCGACCTCGCCGCACGCGTACAGGCCCGGGACGGTCGTGCGGCCCTGGGAGTCGGTGCGCACGCCGCCGGAGGCGTAGTGGGCGGCCGGGGCTATCGGGATGGGCTCGGTGACCGGGTCGATGCCGTGGGCGCGGCAGGCGGCGAGGATCGTCGGGAAACGGTGCGCCCACATGGCGGCGCCGAAGTGCCGGGCGTCGAGGAACATGTGCTCGACGTCCTGTTCCTGCATGCGGCGCATGATGCCCTTGGCGACGATGTCCCGGGGCGCGAGCTCGGCCAGCTCGTGCTGCCCGACCATGAAGCGCACGCCGCCGGCGTCGACCAGGTGGGCGCCCTCGCCGCGTACCGCCTCGGAGACGAGGGGCTGCTGGCCCTCGGCGTCCGGGCCGAGGAAGAGCACGGTGGGGTGGAACTGGACGAACTCCAGGTCGCTCACTTCCGCGCCCGCGCGCAGGGCTAGTGCCACACCGTCGCCCGTGGACACGGACGGGTTGGTGGTCGCGGAGAAGACCTGGCCCATGCCGCCGGTCGCGAGGACGACCGCGGGGGCGTGCACGGCGCCCACGCCGTCGTGCTGGCCCTCGCCCATGACGTGCAGCGAGACGCCCGCCGTACGGCCGTCGGCGTCCGTCAGGAGGTCCAGGACGAGCGCGTTCTCGATCGTGCGCAGTCCACGCGCGCGTACCGCCTCGACGAGCGCCCGCGAGATCTCCGCGCCGGTCGCGTCGCCCCCGGCGTGCGCGATGCGGCGGCGGTGGTGGCCGCCCTCGCGGGTGAGCTCCAGGCCGCCTTCCTCGGACTCGTCGAAGTGCGCGCCGGTCTCGATGAGACGGTGCACGGCGTCCGGGCCCTCGGTGACGAGGATCCGGACCGCGTCCTCGTCGCACAGGCCCGCGCCCGCGACCAGGGTGTCGTCGAGATGCTGTTCGGGGGTGTCGCCCTCGCCGAGCGCCGCGGCGATGCCGCCCTGCGCCCAGCGGGTGGAGCCGTCGTCGAGGCGGGCCTTGGTGACGACGACCGTCCGCAGGCCGGCGGCCTCGCAGCGCAGGGCCGCGGTGAGGCCCGCGACTCCGGAGCCCACGACCACGACGTCCGCGTCGATCGACCATCCGGGCGCGGGCGCGTGCAGACGTATGCCTGTGCTGGTCACGAGGCGGCTCCGAGGGTTCCGAAGGTGAGGGGGAGGTTGTCGATCAGCCGGGTGGTGCCGACCCGGGCGGCGACGGCGAGGACGGCCTCGCCGGCGAAGTCGTCGTCGACCTCCGAGAAGTCGGAGGGATCGACGAGCGCGAGGTAGTCCAGGGCGATGGGCGGGTCGAGGCGGGCGGCCTCGTCGAGGACCAGGCGCGCTGCCGCGCGGACGGCCGAGGGGGCGCCCGGCAGCGCCTTCGCGACGGCGTGCGCGTCGGCGGCCGCGCGGGACTCCCCTATGGCGCTCAGCGCCTCGGCACGCGCGTGCGTGGCGGGCACTTCGCGTGCCCTCGCGCGCAGCGCCTCCTGTGCCGCGTGCCGGTCACGGCCCGCGAACAGCGCCTGGGACAGCGCGAGCGCGGTGCGTCGCTCCTTGGCGGAGAGATAGCGGTTACGGCTGGACAGAGCCAGGCCGTCGTCCTCGCGGACGGTCGGTACGCCGACGATCTCGACGCCGAAGTTCAGGTCCCGCACCATGCGCCGGATCAGGGCGAGCTGCTGGGCGTCCTTCTGGCCGTACAGGGCGACGTCGGGCCGGGTGAGGTGCAGCAGCTTGGCGACGACGGTGAGCATGCCGTCGAAGTGCCCCGGGCGTGAGGAGCCCTCCAAGCGCTCTCCCATGGGGCCCGCGCTGACGCGGACCTGGGGCTCGCCGCCGGGGTAGACCTCGTCGGCGGAGGGCGCGAACACGGCGTCCGCGCCCGCCTGTTCGGCGATCTTGATGTCGGCGTCGAGGGTGCGCGGGTAGCGGTCGAGGTCCTCGCCCTCGCCGAACTGCAGGGGGTTCACGAAGACGGTGACGACCACCTCGCCCTCGGGGCCGGCGATCTCGCGCGCGGTGCGGATCAGGGTGGCGTGACCCTCGTGCAGGGCGCCCATGGTCATCACGACGGCACGGCGGCCGTGGCGTGCGCGCGCGTGGAGCTCGGCGGCGGTGCGCAGCAGGGTGGTGGTCATCCGGCATCTCCCTTGGTGCCGTCGGTCCCGTTGGCGAGTACCCCGAGAAGGTCCTCGGCGAGCTCGGGCTTCAGCAGCCCGTGGGCGAGCGCCCGGTCGGCGGTCGCGCGGGCCATCGCCAGGTAGCCGGCGACGGTCTGCGGGGCGTGCTTGCGCAGCTCGGCGACGTGCGCCGCGACGGTGCTGGCGTCCCCGCGCGCGACGGGGCCGGTCAGGGCCGCGTCGCCGGAGCGCAGGGCGTTGTCGAGGGCGGCGCCGAGCAGCGGGCCGAGCATCCGGTCCGGGGCCTCGACGCCCGCCTCGCGCAGCAGCTCCATGGACTGGGCCACCAGGGTGACGAGGTGGTTGGCACCGAGCGCGAGGGCCGCGTGGTAGAGCGGGCGCCGCTCCTCGGCGATCCACTCGGGCTCGCCGCCCATCTCGATGACGAGGGCCTCGGCGGCCAGTCGCAGCTGGTCGGGCGCGGTGACCCCGAAGGAGCAGCCGGCGAGGCGCTGGACGTCGACCGGGGTGCCGGTGAAGGTCATCGCGGGGTGCAGGGCCAGCGGCAGCGCGCCCGCGCGAAGGGCGGGGTCGAGGACCTTCGTGCCGTACCGCCCGGAGGTGTGCACCAGCAACTGTCCCGGCCGTACGGACCCGGTCTCGACGAGGCCCTCCACGAGGCCGGGCAGGGTGTCGTCGGGGACCGTCAGCAGTACCAGGTCGGCGCGCTCCAGGACCTCGGCGGGCGGCACGAGCGGCACGTCCGGGAGCAGCTGCGCGGCCCGCCTGCGGGAGGCGTCGGAGACCCCGGAGACGGCCACCGGGCGGTGCCCGGCGAGCTGGAGGGAAGCGGCCAGCGCGGGCCCCACCCGCCCGGCGCCGACGACACCGACGGTGAGCCGCGCGGGGCGGTCCTTGGGATCTGGCAGTTGGCTTGTACTCACGCGACGGCGGCCTTCCCGTTCCAGTCCGCTCCGGGTACCGGACGATTTCTCGTCATGTTAACGCGATTGGTTCGAGGGGCGTTCGGTTGTCTACAGGCTGTGGGTTGCCGCGGGCCGCACCCGCACGAAAAGGGTGGTGCCCCGGGAAGGGGCGCGCGGGATGATCCAGGGCATGAGCGATGCTGCGGAGCAGGTTGAAGAGCAGTCGGCGGAGGAGCAGTTGCGGGAGCGGCGCCGGGACGCCCTGCGAGCGGCGCGGCGTGTCCTGTGGCGCGGAGGACTCAGCGGCACGATCCGGCAGCGGCTCGCGTCGCTCGCGGAGGCCGCGCCCGAGGTGTACGACGTGGACGAGTCCGCGGACATCTACGGGAACGGGGTCGTGACGGCCCTGGAGGAGCGTGTCGCGACCTTGCTGGGCAAGGAGGCCGCCGCGTTCTTCCCCACGGGCACGATGGCCCAGCAGGTCGCCCTGCGCTGCTGGGCGGGCCGCACCGGCAACCAGATGGTCGCCCTGCACGCCCTGGCCCACCCCGAAGTCCACGAGCGGCATGCCTTCGCCCAGGTCAGCGGGTTGCGCCCGGTGCGCCTGACCAGCGAGTCCCGGCTGCCCACCGCCGACGAGGTGCGCGACTTCGAGGAGCCCTATGGCGCGCTGATGCTCGAGTTGCCCCTCAGGGACGCCGGATTCCTCCTGCCGACCTGGGAGGAGCTCACCGGGATCGTGGAGGCGGCGCGCGAGCGGGACGCGGTGGTGCACTTCGACGGCGCGCGCCTGTGGGAGACCACCGTCCACTTCGGCCGCCCCCTGGACGAGATCGCGGGCCTGGCGGACAGCGTCTACGTGTCGTTCTACAAGTCCCTCGACGGTTTCGCCGGCGCGGCGCTCGCCGGCCCGAAGACGCTGGTGGAGGAGGCGAAGACCTGGCGCCACCGGTACGGCGGGATGGCCTTCCAGCAGTTCCCCACCGCGCTGTCGGCGCTCGTCGGCCTGGAGCGGGAGCTGCCCAGGTTGCCGGAGTACGTCCGCCACGCGCGCGTGGTGGCGGCCGCGCTGCGGGAGGGGTTCGCCGAGGCGGGTGTGGCATGGGCGCGCGTGCACCCCGAGGAGCCGCACACCCACCAGTTCCAGGTCTGGCTGCCGTACGACGCCGATGTGCTGCTGGAGGCGGCGGTACGGCAGGCGGAGGAGACGGGGACGTATCTGTTCACCGGCTACTGGGACCGCGGCGGGCCGGGTCTGGCCCTCGCCGAGGTCACCGTCGGCGCCGCGGGCCTGGAGTGGACGGCCGAAGACGTGAAGGCCGCGGTGGCGGACTTCGTGGCCCGGCTCAGCGGCTAGGTCGCGGCCGCCGGTGCAGCCAACGGCCCAGGGCCTGCCGTATCCGCCCGTGGGCCGGCCGCTCGGCGACCACCGCCCGGAACCGCCGGTGATCGCGCAGTTCGCGCACGACCTGCCAGTCGTGCGTACCGGGCGCTGGCGGGGCGGGCTGCCCCAGGCGCTGGGCACGGTAGGTGTCGAGGAGGTACTGCTGGGTGAGGCTCATGGCGTATCGCCTTCTCGGGTCGCTGTCCGATGGGTCGGGCTCCGCGGCTGCCCCGTGATCCCAGGTTGCGCCGGTACGGCGGTGAAGTCGCGCCGATTGACGGCGGCCGTCAATCGGGGGCGGCGTTGTCAGTGGCGGGGTGCACCATGAGGTCATGAGCGTGCGCATCGACATCGCGGGGCTGCGGCCGGAGAGGGTCGCCGTCGTACCCTCGCCCCTGGCCGAGCTCGGCATGGCGCTGCACGCACTGGCCGAGCCGGGCCACCATCCGGGGCTGCAGGGCTGGGTGACGGGCGTGCTGGCCCGCCTCGACCCGCACCTGGCCGACCGGATGTGCGACGCGGACTTCCTGTGGACGACGACATTCGCGGACCTGTTCCTGCCGTACGCGGGCATCCCAGGCGGCTCCGCCCTCCCGGGAGCCACACTCGCCGAGGAACTGGACCTGCTGGACAAGCTCACGGACGAGCAGTTCGTCAACGCGGCGCTGGAGTTCAGCTGTGCGACCTGCTACGACGTAGGGAGCGGTTGGCTCGTCGACGCCGAACAGGGCCGGCGTGCCCTGGAGCTGGCCGCCGCGCGGGGGCCGCGGCAGGAGCGGTTCACCGAGCTGCTGCTGACCGACCCGCCGAAGATCCGGGCCTGGCTGCGCCAGTTCCTCCAGGACTGCGACGAGGCGTTCTTCGCGGAGACCTGGTCCCGGCTGCGCCACCAACTCGCGGCGGACGCCCGCCACAAGACCGACCTCGTGCGCCGCAAGGGCCTCGCCGAGGCGCTGGCCGCCGCGTCCCCGGCGATCACCCTCGACGAGGGCGCCGCCGAGATCACGGTCGACAAGCTGAGCGTGGGCCGTACGACCACGGGGGACGGCCCTCTCATCCTCGTACCGACCAGTCTCGGCTGGCCCCACCTGGCGGTCCTGTACCGGCCCGGCTGGCAGCCCGTGGTGCACTACCCGGTCGGCTCCCCCGAACTCGCGGCGCCGCCCTCCGTCGAGCAGCTCGCCCTGCGCATGACCGCCCTGTCCCACCCCGTCCGGATGCGGATCTGCCGCCACCTGGCCCGCAGCGCCTGGACCACGAGCGAGCTGGCGCAGGCGCACGGGATGACGGCCCCCGAGATATCCCGGCATCTGAGCGTCCTGAAGAAGGCGGGCCTGATCACCACGCGCCGTCGCGGCCGGTACGTCCAGCACCAGCTGGACATCGCGGTCGTGGCCCGGCTGGGCAGCGACTTCCTGGAGGGGATCCTCAGGTAGCCGGTCAGTCGAACCGGATGTGCTTCACCCCGACCCGTACCTGCCTCAGCCGCGTCCGCAGCGCGCCCTCGTTGTTCGGCCGCAGCCTCAGCCCGGCCAGGACGGCGATGCGGTCGGCCGTCTTCGGCACGGTCGATTCGTCCGTCCACAGATGCTCGGCGAACTCGGGCTCCCGCAGCCGCTCGAGACAGTGGTCGAGCTGCTGCACGGCCCAGGTCTCGCGTCCCAGACCGGCGTTCTTCCCGCCGACGTACTGAAGGAGGTGCCCGAAACCGCGCTCACGCAGCCGCTTGACGACGGTCTCGCGCTGCGCGAGGAGTGTGAAATGACGTACGTCGTGGCCGAGTTCGCCCAGCCGGCCCACGGTCTCCGCGAAATAGCCGGAGTCCGTGACCGTCATGGGGACGATCACCGCGCCGTCGTGCTTGGTGAGGGCGAGGTCGAGCACCTCGACGACACCCTGCCGCCAGGCCTTCAAGTCCTGGAAGTCCCCGCGCAGTTCGGGTGGCAGCATGCGGCGCAGACCGAAGCCGGCGTGCTCGGGATCGCAGACGACACTGCCGGGCAGCCGCCGCTGGATCTCGTACGCCGTCTGTGTCTTCCCGCCCCCGAAGGGGCCGTTGATCCAGAGGAGCATGCGCAGACCCTAGTGGGCGCCGGTTACGCGGGAGTCACGCTCCCGCCGCTCAGCCGTGCCCGCCGGCCCGCACCAGCCCCGTCTCGTAGGCCAGGACCACCACCTGCACCCGGTCCCGGAGGCCGAGCTTGGTGAGGATGCGGCCCACGTGGGTCTTCACCGTCGCCTCGGACAGGACGAGCCGGGCCGCGATCTCGCCGTTGGACAGACCCTGGGCGACCAGGATCATGACCTCGCGCTCGCGGTCGGTGAGCCGCTCCAGCTCCTTGTGCCGGGGCTCCTTGCCGGTGCTCGGCAGCATCGGCGCGAACCGGTCCAGGAGGCGGCGCGTGGTCGAGGGGGCCACCACCGCGTCACCGCTGTGCACCGAGCGGATGGCGGTGAGGAGCTCGCCGGGCGGCACGTCCTTGAGCATGAAGCCGGACGCGCCCGCCTTCAGCCCGGAGAAGGCGTACTCGTCGAGGTCGAAGGTGGTCAGGATCAGCACCTTCGGCGGGTTGTCCTCCTGGCAGATGCGGCGGGTGGTCTCCACGCCGTCGAGCTTCGGCATCCGGACGTCCATCAGGACCACGTCGACGGTGCTCGCGCGCAGCACCTCGAGGGCCTCGACTCCGTCGCCCGCCTCGGCGACGACCTCCATGTCCGGCTGGGCGGCAAGCACCATCCGGAACCCGGTGCGCAGCAGCACCTGGTCGTCGACGAGCATCACGCGGATCGTCATCGGGGTCCTCTTCCATCTCTTTCAGGCTCTTGTGGCTCTGCTGATTGCGGTGGCGGGGTTGTTACAGGTGTCAACACAGGGCGTGCGTCGGCGTCAATGCACCGGTTTGAGCGGGAGCAGCGCACTGATACGGAACCCTCCGCCGGGACGGGGCCCCGCGTCCAGAGTGCCGCCGACCATCCCGACCCGCTCGCGCATGCCGATCAGGCCGTGGCCCTGTCCGTCGGTGCCGCCCTCTTCGTACAGCTCGTGCGGGGCGCCCTTGCCGTCGTCCTCGACGAGCAGGCCGAGCCCGTCGTCGAAGTACACCAGGCGCACGCTGGCGCCCGCGTTCGGCCCGCCGTGCTTGCGGGTGTTGGTGAGCGCCTCCTGCACGATGCGGTACGCAGTGAGCTCGACGCCGCTCGGCAGCGGGCGTGGTGTGCCCTCCACCTTGAAGTCGACCGGCAGGCCGGAGGTGCGGCACTGCTCGACGAGGTCGTCGATCTGCTCGACGTCGGGCTGCGGGACGTACTCGCCGACCTCCTGGTGCTCGCCGGTGCGCAGCACGCCCAGCAGGCGGCGCATCTCGGCCAGCGCCTGACGGCCGGTGGAGGAGATCGTCTCCAGGGCCTTCTTCGCCTGGTCGGGCGCGGCGTCGAGGACATAGGCGGCGCCGTCGGCCTGCACCACCATCACCGAGACGTTGTGCGCGACCACATCGTGGAGCTCGCGCGCGATCCGGGCGCGTTCGGCGGCCACCGCGACCTTCGCCTGCGCCTCGCGCTCCTTCTCGAGCCGGCTCGCGCGCTCCTCGAGCTGCGCGAAATAGGCGCGCCGGGTGCGGATCGAGTCGCCGAGCACCCAGGCGAGGGCGAACGGCACCGTCAGGAAGATCGCCTTCGCGGCATTGCCCAGCGCGCTCCCGTCCAGCTGCCAGCGCATCTGCGCCATCGGCGCCGCACACAGCCCCACGGCCAGTGCGAGCCGGGAGGCCCATCGGGCGCCCGTCGCGGCCACCGTGTAGACGATCACCAGCATCGCGAAGTCGGCGGCCATCGTCTGGACGTTCAGCAGCAGCTGCGTCACACCGATCCCGACCGACAGCAGCAGCATCTTCTCCGGCATGCGCCGGCGCAGCGCGATCACCAGGCACAGCAGAAGCGTGATCGGAACGATCAGTGCCGGAGCCTCGTTGCCCCGCTCCGCCGAACTGGCGGTTCCGCTCAGCAGCGAGATCCCGAACAGGAAGGCGGCCCAGAAGGAGTCGACCCCTGTCGGGTGTCTGCGGAGGAAGTCATAGAGGCGCTGCACGTAACCCAGCGTAGGGAAGCGTGAAGCGTGCAGGGGTCAACCGGAGGACCGATCCATGCCCGGCCCGCGTACTCCCCAAGGTGGAGGCCCCGTTCCTCTGTACGCCTAATCTGGCGGCGTGACGGACGACACGGCGGGTGAATGGCGTGGCTGGCGGGCGGCCGCGGAGAGCGCCCTGTACGGACCCGGGGGCTTCTATCACCGGTCCGAGGGGCCGGCCGGTCACTTCCGTACGTCGGTGCACGCGTCGCCGCTGTTCGCCGAGGCCGTGGCACGGCTGCTGGGCCGGGTCGACGAGGCCCTGGGCCGGCCAGCGACGCTCGACTTCGTCGACATGGCCGCCGGCCGCGGCGAGCTGATCACCGGGGTGCTCGCCGCGCTGCCCGCCGACCTGGCCACCCGTACGCGCGCGTACGCCGTCGAAATCGCCGCCCGCCCGGCTGGCCTCGACCACCGGATCGAGTGGCTGACCGAGCCCCCGCGCGGGATCACCGGGCTGCTGTTCGCCAACGAGTGGCTGGACAACGTGCCCGTGGAGATCGCCGAGACGGACTCCGCGGGCGTGGCCCGACGGGTGCTCGTACGGCCCGACGGGACCGAGCGGCTCGGGGAGCCGTTCTCCGGCGCGGAGGCGCAGTGGCTCGCGCGGTGGTGGCCGCTGCCGGCCGAGGAGGGGCTGCGGGCGGAGGTGGGGCTGCCCCGGGACGAGGCGTGGGCCGCCGCGGTCGCGACGGTCGAACGGGGGTTCGCGGTCGCGGTCGACTACGCGCACGAGGTCGGCGCGCGCCCCCTCTTCGGGACGCTCACCGGTTTCCGCGCGGGACGCGAGACGGCGCCCGTACCGGACGGGTCGTGCGACGTCACGGCGCACGTCGCGCTGGACGCGTGCGCGCTGCCCGGGGGGCGCGTACTGACACAACGCGCCGCCCTGCGCGCCTTGGGGGTCACAGGCGCACGCCCCCCGCTCGCACTGGCCTCGACACAGCCCGCGGCCTACGTACGCGCCCTCGCGAGCGCCGGCGAGGCCGCCGAACTCACCGCACCCGGCGGCCTCGGCGACTTCGGCTGGCTGCTCCAGCCGGTCGCGGTCCCGGACACACCGGACACACCTCTCGGGGCCCTACTTGTCGATGTCCCCGACCACGAAGAACAGTGACCCCAGGATCGCGACCATGTCCGCGACCAGCGTGCCCGGGAGCAGCTCCGCGAGGGCCTGGATGTTGTTGTACGAGGCCGAGCGGAGCTTGAGGCGGTACGGGGTCTTCTCGCCCTTGCTGACGAGGTAGTAGCCGTTGATGCCGAGCGGGTTCTCGGTCCACGCGTACGTGTGGCCCTCGGGCGCCTTCAGGACCTTCGGGAGCCGCTGGTTGATCGGGCCGGGCGCGAGCTCGGCCAGGCGGTCGAGGCAGGCGTCGGCGAGGTCGAGGGCGTTGTGGGTCTGCTCCAGGAGGACCTCGAAGCGGGAGAGACAGTCGCCCTCCTCGCGGGTCACCACCCTCAGGGTGTCCTTGAGCTCCTCGTACGCGAGGTACGGCTCGTCCCGGCGCAGATCGAAGTCGACCCCGCAGGCGCGCGCGATCGGCCCGCTCACGCCGTACGCGTGCACGGCCTCCGGCGTGAGCACGCCCACGCCCCGCGTGCGCCCCCGGAAGATCTCGTTGCCGAGCACCAGGTCGTCGTACACGTCCATCCGCGAGCGCACAGCGGCGACTGCGGCACGCGCGCGCGTGGCCCAGCCGGCCGGCAGGTCCTCCTTGAGGCCGCCGACGCGGTTGAACATGTAGTGCATGCGTCCGCCGGAGACCTCCTCCATGACGTTCTGGAGCACCTCGCGCTCCCGGAACGCGTAGAAGACCGGCGTGATGCCGCCGAGTTCCAGCGGGTAGGAGCCCAGGAACATCAGGTGGTTGAGCACCCGGTTGAGCTCCGCGAGCAAGGTGCGCGTCCACACCGCGCGCGGGGGGACCTCCATGCCCAGCATGCGCTCCACGGCGAGGACCACGCCCAGCTCGTTGGAGAAGGCCGACAGCCAGTCGTGGCGGTTGGCGAGCATGATGATCTGGCGGTAGTCGCGCGCCTCGAAGAGCTTCTCCGCGCCCCGGTGCATATAGCCGATCACCGGCTCGGCGTGCTGGATCCGCTCACCGTCCAGGACGAGCCTGAGGCGCAGCACACCGTGCGTCGACGGGTGCTGGGGCCCGATGTTGAGCACCATGTCGGTGCTCTCCGCGGCGCCGCCGATACCGACCGTGGTCTCCGTCGTGGGAGTCATGGACACAGTCTGTCCTACGTACGCTGACCTCATGGAGACCGGGAACGGGCAGGGCACGGGGACGGCCGAGGGCGAGCCGGTGTGGATCGGCCTCCCTCCGGGGCTGCTGCGGATGCGACGGTTGTTGCTGGTGGTGTGGCTGGGGCTGCTGACCGTGGCGGTCGGTGTGCTGCTGAACCTGTTCGCGGGCCCCGCCTGGGCCGCGTTCGCGCTGCTGCCGCTCGCCCTCATGGCATGGGGCTGGGTGATGCTGGGCCGCAACTGGGCCTCCTGGCGGTACGCCGAGCGCGCCGACGACCTGCTGATCAGCCGGGGTGTGCTGTGGCGCGAGGAGACCGTCGTGCCGTACGGCCGGATGCAGCTGGTCGAGGTCACCTCCGGGCCCGTGGAACGGCACTTCGGGCTGTCCAGCGTGCAGTTGCACACGGCGGCCGCGGCGACCGACGCGACCATCCCGGGCCTGGAGCCGGCCGAGGCGGAACGGCTGCGCGACCGGCTCACCGAGCTCGGCCAGGCACGATCGGCGGGCCTGTGACGACACCGGGCATCGACGACGACGTACGGCAGAAGCCGCCCGTGACCGAGCGGCGGCTGCACCCCGTGACACCGCTCAGGCGGGCGTGGGCGCCCGTCGCGGTGCTCATCGGGTGGGCGGTGCACGACCCCGACCAGGCGCAGCGCCAGCTGACCCGGCTGACGCCCACCGTCCTGCTGATCGTCCTCGCCGCGTTCGTCCCCGCCGCCGGCCTCTACGGCTTCCTCACCTGGTGGTACACGCACTTCGCGGTGACCGAGGCCGAACTGCGCATCCGTACCGGCCTGGTGTTCCGGCGCACCGCGCACATTCGGCTGGAACGCATCCAGGCGATCGACGTCACCCAGCCGCTCCTCGCGCGCGTGGCGGGCGTCGCGAAGCTCAAACTCGACGTCATAGGCACCGACAAGAAGGACGAACTGGCCTTCCTGGGGGAACGCGAGGCGCGGGTGCTCCGCGCGGAACTCCTCGCCCGCGCCGCCGGGTTCGCACCCGAGACGGCGCACGAAGTCGGCGAGGCTCCGGCACGCGAGCTGCTGCGCACGCCCGCGCGCGACCTCGCGATCGCCCTCGTCCTGACGGGCGCCACCTGGGCCACACTGGCCGCCGCCCTCGTCGTACCGCCCGTGCTGTGGTTCGCCACCCACAGCCTGTGGACGGTCCTCGCGACCGGCGTACCGCTGCTCGGCGCGGCGGGCGCGAGCAGCGTGGGGCGGTTCGTCGGCGAGTACGACTGGACCGTGGGCGAGTCGCCCGACGGGCTGCGGATCGACCACGGGCTCCTGGACCGCACCCACGAGACGGTGCCGCCGGGGCGTGTGCAGACCGTACGGATAGTGGAGCCGCTGCTGTGGCGGCGGCGCGGCTGGGTGCGGGTCGAGCTGGACGTGGCCGGGTCGTCCAACTCCGTGCTGGTGCCCGTTGCCCCGCGCGAGGTCGCCGAGGCGATCGTCGCGCGCGTGCTGCCCGGCGTGGTCGTACCGCCCCTGTCGGCGCTGTCCCGGCCGCCGCGGCGCGCCGGGCGTTGCATGCCCGTGTGGTGGCGGGGCTACGGACTCGCCGTCACCGACGCGGTGTTCGCGGCCCGGCAAGGCCTGCTGCGCCGCAGCCTCGCCCTGGTACCGCACGCGAAGGTCCAGAGCGTACGGCTCGCCCAGGGGCCCTGGCAGCGTCTCTGGCGGCTCGCCGACATCCACGTGGACACCGGGGCCAACAAGACCGTCACAGCGCGTCTGCGGGACGTGGAGGAGGCCGCGGAGCTGCTGCGGGCGCAGGCGGAGAGGTCACGGACGGGACGGCAGGACGCCCGGCCCGACCGGTGGATGGCCTGACCGGACCGCTGGGCGCCCGACCGGGCCGCGACGGAGAAACGAGAACCGCGCGGCCCCCTCGGGAGTCCGCGCGGCTCTGGTCGACGCGTCGTTCAGGAAGCCGCGCTCCGCAGCCCCTGCACATCGATCTGCTCGGTCTCGTCGTGCGCCGTCAGGTCGATGACCTGGCCGATGCCCCGGGACTCCTCGTCCGCCGGCTTGAACTCCGCCTCGGACTCGGCCTTGTGGAGGGCGAGCGCCTCCTGGCCGACCACGTCGGCGAGGTCCTCGTTCTGCACGGACTCCAGCTCGGCGGACGCCTTCTGCATGCCGAAGAAGTCGAAGCCGCCCTCGACGGCGGCACGCCGCACGGGCGCGGCCGGCACGACGGCCACCGCGGTCGGTGCGACGAAGTGCCCGGAGGGCTGCTGCGCGGGCTGGGCCGACTTGGCCGGCGTGGTGGTGACGGCGGCCGCGCGCGTATGCCCGTCGACCGCCACGGGCTGCCCCTGCGCCTCGTCCTCCTGCGTGGCCTCCGCTCCGGAGTCACCGGAGGTGACCACCTGCGCGGCGACGGGACCGACCTGCGCCGGAACGTCCTTCGCGGGGCCCTCGCCCTTCGGACCGCCGTCGCCGTCCGGGGAGCCGTCGTCCTTGGGGGAGCCGTCGTCCTTGGACGAACTGTCCTTGGCCGAGCTGTCCTTCGTCGAGCCCTCCTTGGCCGAGGCCTCGGGAGCGTCGTCCTTCGTGGCACCCTCGCCGCCGTCGAACCGCGACAGCGCCGCCTTCGCCCGCAGGAACAGCTGGGAGCCCTCCGGCGAGAAGATCGCGGGCGCCTCCGGCTCGTCGTCGACGGCCTCGGTTCTCTCAGCGGCCTCGGCGCTCTCCACCGCCTCGTCCTCGGTCTCCACCGCTTCGTCCTCGGCCGGGGCAGCCACAGCCTCGGCCTCCTCGACGGCGACCGGCACCGGCGGCAGCGCGCGCGCCGGTGCCGCCTCTATCTCGAGCAGCCGGCGGCCCTCCAGGGCGCTCGCCCGCTCGGTCTCCGCCGTGGCGTACCGGCGCAGCAGGGCCGCGTGCTCGTTGCGCAGGCCCGCCAGTTCCGTGCGCTTGGACCGCAGCCGCTGCTCCAGCTTGCCGCGCAGTTCGCGCGACTCCTCGAGGTCGGTCTCCAGTTCGGCGACCCGTTCCTCGAATCGCCACTCGTCGCCCGCACGCGCGCGTATGAGGTCGGCGACCTGCTTACCGGCCTGCGTGTCCCAGCGGCGCATGACGGCCGCACCGACGACCGCCGTCGCCGCGGCGGCCGCGGCGACGACACGCAGCACGGCCGGCTGCGAGAACGCCCAGGGGCCGAATGCGCAGACGACGGAGACGCCTGCGATCGCCGACGGGGGAAGCAGCCTGTGCAAGGGCGGGGAATGGCGGTGACGTCCACGTGGCATGGCCAGAAACTTACCGCGCGTAGGCGAATCGTGGTGCCCCGGCCCGTAAAAACACAGCCATCCCGCAGCCTTCACACGACATCAGGAATCAGACCCGCCACCGAATTCGACAACAGCGACACGATCCACCGACTCCACCGACTCCACCGCAAGATCATTTGTCACCGATCGCTCAACCGCCCGCTGATCCACTGCAGCGTCGCCGGAATCTCCCGCCGCCAGGTGTTGAAGTTGTGCCCGCCGCTTTCGAGGATGATCGACGAGATACGCGTCCGGTTCGTCGCCTTCACGCGGTCTATGAACTTCAGCGTGTCCTTGTAGTTCGCCTCACCGATCTTGCTGCTGCTGACGAGCAGTGAAGTGTCGGGCGCGGGCATGTGCTTGAGGTACCAGAACAGGTTCGCGCGATCGCGCAGCCCCTTGTCGCCCTGGAAGAGATCGCCGGTGGTGGGGTCGCTCGGCGCGTTGTAGTACGGCGAGAGGCCCGCGCCCGCGGCGTACACCTCGGGGTGGTGCATGGCGAGCTTCAGTGCGCAATAGCCGCCCGTGGAGTCGCCGATGACGCCCCAGCTGCCCGGCTTCCTTCCCACCCTGTAGTGCGCGAGAACGGCGTCGGGCAGGTCCTTGGCGAAGAACGACTCCGCCTGGGGTCCGTCCGGAATGTCGACGCACTCCGTGTCCCGTGGCGGCGCCACCGTCGGCCGCATCATCACCAGGATCATCGGCTGCATACGGCCGTCCTTGGCGAGGTCCAAGGCCGTGCTCGGGTAGTGGAGTTTGTCGACCAGCGCCTGCGCGGTGCCCGGATATCCGGTGAGAACCACAGCGGCGGGAAACGTCCGCGCGCGGTACTGCGGCTGGAAGTACTCCGGCGGCAGGTAGACGAAGGCGGACGTGGCGATGTGCGTCGTACGGCCGACAATGGAGACCTTCTGGATCTGGCCGCCGTTCTGCGGTCGCGCGCTGCCCGCCTCCCTGACCCGCCGAATGTCCGTCACCTGGAGCGGGCCGCCCGAGCCGCCGTTCGCCGTGTGGTCGACGACCACCCCCTGCTCGTCCTCCTGCCCGAACAGGTCGGCCCAGCTGGCGTAGAACCCGAAAGCCTGGTTGGCGGCGAGCCCGACCGCCGCGAAGAGCGCCAGCTGGGTCGCGAGCAGCAGACCCACCCGCCCGCCGACGGCCCGCCAGCTCCGCCGCGACAGCCGTGGCCACAGCCACACCGTGCCGACGAACAGCAGCACCGCCGACCCGACCGCCAGCACCAGCACGTTGTTCCCCGTGAGACCCATGGTTGGTTTCCTGCCTGCGCTTTCTCCCCGTGCCGGCGCACCCCGCGGATCTTCGCGAAGGCTTGTCCGGCCCTTTTCCCGGCCTTTGAACCGGCTTTGAGGAAGCGAGTGAACCTCTCCCTCGAAGACACCGTCCTAGAGGGCGCAATGTCGCCGGACGCCCGATGCGGGCCCGGATCCAAGGTCTCTCGCAGAACTACGGGATGCGATGTCTGTCAGGACAGATGTGGAAATGTCGGGCGGGGTTCCGCACCGATCACAGTGGGCACGGCACACACTGCGTGGCCCGCGCCCCGAAGCCGTCCCCGTCCTGGTCGCCAGAGCCTGCGCGATCGTGGGCCTGCTGGACATCGCCGCGGGCGTCTTCCCGCGCTTCCGGCACAGCCGTATGCACACCATGGCCGAGGTACTCCCGGGCGCGCTCGGCCCGTTCGCCGCGGCGCTCTCCATGAGCACAGGCGTGCTGCTGCTTCTGCTCGCCCACGGCCTCAGGCGCCGCAAGCGGCGGGCCTGGCGGGCCGCCGTGGCCCTGCTGCCGGCCGGCGCGGTCGCACAGTTCACGTACCGCCACTCCCTGGTGGGCGCGCTCATCTCGCTCGCCCTGCTCGCGCCGCTGCTGATCCACCGCGACCAGTTCAGGGCGCTGCCCGACCCGCGCAGCCGGTGGCGCGCGCTCGCCAACTTCGTCCTCATGGGCGCCGGTTCGCTCGCACTCGGGCTGGTCATCGTCAGCGTCCACCCGAAGACGCTCGTCGGCGACCCGAGCCTGGCCGACCGCATCACCCACGTCCTGTACGGCCTGTTCGGCTTCGAGGGCCCCGTCGACTACCAGGGCAACACCTCCTGGACGGTCGCCTTCTCCCTCGGCGCCCTGGGCCTGCTCACGGCGATCACGACGATCTACCTGGCCTTCCGCCCCGAACACCCCGCCGCGCAGCTCACAGAGGACGACGAGGTCCGTCTCAGGGCCCTCCTGGACAAGCACGGCGGCCGCGACTCCCTCGGCCACTTCGCGCTGCGCCGCGACAAGGCCGTCGTCTTCTCCCCCAGCGGCAAGGCCGCGGTGACCTACCGCGTCGTCTCCGGCGTGATGCTCGCCAGCGGCGACCCCATCGGCGACGTCGAGGCCTGGCCGGGCGCCATCGAGCGCTTCATGGACGAGGCGAAGGTCCACTCCTGGACGCCCGCCGTCATGGGCTGCTCGGAGACCGGCGGCGAGGTCTGGACCCGCGAGACCGGCCTGGACGCCCTGGAACTGGGCGACGAGGCGGTGGTGGACGTCGCGGATTTCTCCCTCGCCGGGCGCGCGATGCGCAACGTGCGCCAGATGGTCAAGCGCATCGAGCGCGCCGGTTACGAGACTCGCGTACGGCGCGTCCGTGACCTCGGCGACGCCGAACTCGAGCGCATCCGCCGCGCCGCCGACGACTGGCGCGGCACCGACACCGAGCGCGGCTTCTCCATGGCGCTGGGCCGCATCGGCGACCCCACCGACGGGGACTGCCTGATCGCCACCGCCCACAAGGCGGACGCCGTGCCGGGCGAGTACGGCGACCTGAAGGCGATCCTGCACTTCGTCCCCTGGGGCACCGACGGTGTCTCCCTGGACCTGATGCGCCGCGACCGCTCCGCCGACCCCGGCATGAACGAACTCCTCATCGTGGCCGCGCTCCAGGCGGCTCCGAAGTTCGACATCGCGCGCGTGTCGCTGAACTTCGCCATGTTCCGCGCCGCCCTCGCACGCGGCGAGAAGATCGGCGCGGGTCCGGTGCTGCGCGCCTGGCGCGGGCTGCTGGTCTTCCTCTCCCGCTGGTTCCAGATCGAGTCCCTGTACAAGTTCAACGCGAAGTTCCAGCCCCGCTGGGAGCCCCGCTTCGTCGTCTACCGCGCATCCGGCGACCTTCCCCGCATCGGCTTCGCCGCCATGCAGGCCGAGGGCTTCGTCAACCTCGCCCTCCCTCTGCCGCGCTTCCTGCGCCGCCGCCGGACCACCGCACGCGCGTGTGCCCACGCCGTCACGGAAAGAGACGTCCGCGCGGCGTGACCTCGGGTGGCCCGGGATGCGGAGGGGGACCCCGCTCTCCGGGCCGGGCTTGCGGCTCCTCCCTGGGCCTAGGCTGAACGTATGAGCAAGCAGAGCGGACGCGGGCGCGTCGTCGGGCTGCCGGAATGGGACCGCTGCGCGGTCATGGGAGTCGTCAACGTCACCCCCGACTCCTTCTCCGACGGCGGCCGCTGGTTCGACACGACGGCCGCCGTCAAGCACGGCCTCGCCCTGGTCGAGGAGGGCGCCGACCTCGTCGACGTCGGCGGTGAGTCCACCCGCCCCGGCGCCACCCGCGTCGACGAGGCCGAGGAGCTCAAGCGCGTCATCCCCGTGGTCCGCGGCCTCGCCTCCGAGGGCGTCACCATCTCCGTGGACACCATGCGCGCCTCGGTCGCCGCACAGGCCCTCGCCGCCGGTGCCTCCCTCGTCAACGACGTCAGCGGCGGCCTCGCCGACCCCGCGATGATTCCCGTCGTCGCCGACTCCGGCGCCCCCTTCGTGGTCATGCACTGGCGCGGCTTCCTGGAGGGCGGCAACGTCAAGGGCGTCTACGCCGACGTCGTCGCGGAAGTGGTCGACGAACTCCACGCGCGCGTGGAGGCAGTCCTCGCCGGCGGCATCGCCCCCGACCGCGTCGTCGTCGACCCCGGCCTCGGCTTCTCCAAGGACGCCGAGCACGACCTCGTCCTCCTCGCCCACCTCGACCGCCTGCTCACCCTCGGCCACCCCCTCCTCGTCGCCGCCTCCCGCAAGCGCTTCCTCGGCCGCGTCCTCGCCGGCCCGGAGAGCGCCCCGCCCCCCGCCCGCGAGCGCGACGCCGCGACCGCCGCCGTCTCCGCCCTCGCGGCGCAGGCCGGCGCATGGGCGGTGCGCGTGCACGAGGTGCGCGCGACGGCGGACGCGGTACGGGTCGCACGCGCCGTGGAGGGAGCGCGCGCACCGGACCGTGCACCGGAGACAGCTCACGCGAGCGAGGCGCTCACGACCGACCACGTGCCCGGCGCGGCCACCACGGGCCAAGCGCCCACGACCGACCCCACACCCCGCGCGGACAGCACAAGCGGGGCACAGACAGCGACGCGCACGCCGGGCACCCACTCCCCCGAAGGCGACCAGTGAGCGCCCCCCACACCGACGTCGAGCAGGTGGAAGCCGCCAACACCACCTACTACGAGGCGATGGAGCGCGGCGACTTCGAAGAGCTGTCCTCCCTCTGGCTCACCCCGGCCGACCTCGGCGTCGACGAGGAGTACCACGACCCGGCCGACACCGGCGTGGTCTCCTGCGTGCACCCCGGCTGGCCCGTGCTCACCGGCCGCGGCGAGGTCCTCAGGTCGTACGCGCTGATCATGGCGAACACCGACTACATCCAGTTCTTCCTCACCGACGTACACGTCTCCGTCACCGGCGACACCGCCCTCGTCAACTGCACCGAGAACATCCTCAGCGGCGGCCCCGCCCCCGAGGGCGGCGCGGAACTCGGCCCGCTCGTCGGCCAGCTGGTGGTCGCGACCAACGTGTTCCGCCGCACCCCGTCCGGCTGGAAACTCTGGTCCCACCACGCCTCTCCCGTTCTGGCCGAAAACGACGGGGACGAACCGGACGACACACCCTCCTGAGCGGGTAGGCGCCCCACAGGGACCAAGAAGTGGTTGGAATCACGGACCCCGGGGTAGGGGCGGCTATCAACCCGTGAGCCACCGGGTTCCCCAGGGGAAACACCCGATGAAACCTCTGGCACCGGCTCGGGCCCGCGCCCCCGTGGCCCGGCCCTGTCAGTGCCCGCAGGTAGATTCGTTCGAGGCCGGTGTGGCGTCCGCACACGACATGAACCGGCCGTTACCGACGATTGCAGGAGTGATTCGCGTGGATCGTGTCGCGCTGCGCGGCCTGAAGGCCCGCGGGCACCACGGTGTGTTCCCCAGGGAGCGCGAGGAGGGCCAGACCTTCATCGTGGACCTCGTCCTGGGACTGGACACCCGGCCGGCCGCCGCCGACGACGACCTGTCGAAGACCGCGCACTACGGAATCGTGGCGGAGGAGGTCGTGGCCGTCGTCGAGGGCGAGCCCGTCAACCTCATCGAAACGCTCGCCGAGCGCATCGCGCAGGCCTGTCTGAAGCACGAAGAGGTCCAGGAGGTCGAGGTCTGCGTCCACAAACCGGACGCACCGATCACGGTCCCCTTCGACGACGTGACGATCACCATCACCCGGAGCCGAGTATGACTGCCTCGTTCACCGAGGGTCACAGCGACCCGACCGTACAGCCGGTGCCCGCCTCCGTCGTACAGCAGGTCGACGCCGCCGACACCACCCTCCACAACCCGAAGCGGGCCGTGATCTCCCTCGGCGCCAACCTCGGCAACCGCCTGGAGACCCTCCAAGGGGCCATCGACGCCCTCGAGGACACCCCGGGCGTCCGCGTGAAGGCGGTCTCCCCGGTCTACGAGACGGAGCCGTGGGGCGTCGAGCCCGGCAGCCAGCCCGCGTACTTCAACGCGGTCGTCGTGGTGAAGACGACGCTGCCCCCGTCCTCGCTCCTGGAGCGGGCCCACGCGGTCGAGGAGGCCTTCCACCGCGTACGGGACGAGCGTTGGGGCGCCCGCACACTCGACGTCGACATCGTGGCGTACGCCGACGTCGTCTCCGACGACCCGACGCTCACGCTCCCCCACCCGCGCGCCCATGAACGAGCCTTCGTCCTGGCGCCGTGGAACGACGTGGAACCGCAGGCACAGCTCCCCGGCCACGGCCCGGTGTCCGGCCTGTTGGCCACCGTCACCCGAATCGGCATCGAAGCCCGCCCGGACCTGGAACTCCGGCTGCCCGAATAGTCGTTAAGGTCAAAGCAACCACTGTTCGTGGGATCCCGGGGGAGCTGAAGGGGCACCGTGAGAGAGCTGCGCATCAGGCTGCTGGCCGGCGTCTTCGTCATCGCCGCAATCCTGTCCTGGGCGGGCGCCCGCCTGTGGAACTCGATCGGGACCCTGCCCAGCGTCCCCCTGGCCGCCCCCATCGTCCTCGCCCTGATCGCCGTGGTCCTGGTCGCCACGGCGCTCTCGATCCGGTCCCGCCTCAAGGCGCAGCGCGAACGCCGCCCCGAGGCCAAGGGCGTCGACCCCCTGATGGCGGCCCGCGCGGTCGTCTTCGGCCAGGCCAGCGCCCTCGTAGCCGCCCTGGTCGCCGGCATGTACGGCGGCACGGGTGTCTTCCTCCTGGAATCCCTCGACATCCCCGCCCGCCGCGACCAGGCCATCTACGCCGGCTTCTCGGTCCTGGCGGGCATCGCGGTCATAGTGGCCGCCATCTTCCTGGAGCGGGTCTGCAAGCTCCCGGAGGACGACGACCGGAACACGGGGGCGGCGTCGGCGGCATAGCGCCGAACAAGCCACGCGGCGCCGCGCTCCAGCGCACAGACGCCCTGCCCGGTGACGCCCTGCCCAGTGCCGTCAGCGGGCCATGATGAGGCTCATCGCCTCGTTGCGTGTCGCCGCGTCCCGCAGCTGCCCCCGTACCGCCGACGTTATGGTCTTCGCGCCCGGCTTGCGGATGCCGCGCATCGACATGCACATGTGCTCGCACTCGACGACGACGATCACACCGCGCGGCTCCAGGATCTCCATCAGGGAGTCCGCTATCTGCGTGGTGAGTCGTTCCTGCACCTGCGGCCGACGAGCGTAGACATCCACGAGACGCGCCAGCTTGGACAGGCCGGTGATCTTGCCAGTGGTGGCCGGAATGTAGCCGACGTGAGCAACACCCCGGAAGGGCACCAGGTGATGCTCACACGTCGAGTACACCTCGATGTCCTTCACGAGCACCATCTCGTCGTGCCCCAGGTCGAACGTCGTCGTCAGCACGTCCTCGGCCTTCTGCCACAGCCCCGCGAATATCTCCTGATACGCCCGAGCCACCCGCCCCGGCGTCTCCCTGAGCCCCTCCCGGTCAGGGTCCTCCCCCACCGCGATCAACAGCTCGCGCACCGCGTTCTCGGCGCGCTTCTCGTCGAACTCGCCGATCGAGCCCTCGCCGTCCAGCGTCACGGGGTCGGTCATCTCTGCCTCGTTCCTGGGTGTGCCTGCCGACGCGGCCGAAAAGCGCCGCGCCCCCCAGGCTAGATCCTGGGGGGCGCGGCATCCATTCCGGGCCCGGTGAGGTCACCGGGGCCCGGGGTGTCAGTTCTCCGGGCGGTCCTCGGTGACCGGCTCAGCCGCCGGGGCGGAGTCCGCCACAGTGGACTTGGCGGTGGTGATCGCCGGAGTCACACCGTTGGCGCCGTTCGTCAGTGCGAGCTCCTTGGGGGAGAGCACCGGCGGACGGGTGGACGGCGTGCGGCGGGAGGAGCCGGTCCAGGCCGGCCGCGGGGGACGCTTGACGATGGGAGCGAAGACCTCGGCGATCTGCTCCTTGTTCAGCGTCTCCTTCTCCAGCAGCTGGAGCACGAGCGCGTCGAGGACGTCGCGGTTCTCGACCAGGATCTCCCAGGCCTCGTTGTGCGCCGTCTCGATGAGCTTCTTGACCTCCTCGTCGACCAGCGCGGCGACCTCTTCCGAGTAGTCACGCGGGTGCGACATCTCCCGGCCGAGGAACGGCTCGGTGTTGTCGCCACCGAACTTGATGGCGCCGAGACGCTCGGTCATGCCGTACTGCGTGACCATCGCGCGGGCCGTTGCCGTGGCCTTCTCGATGTCGTTCGCGGCGCCCGTGGTCGGGTCGTGGAAGACCAGTTCCTCGGCCGCCCGGCCGCCCAGCATGTAGGCGAGCTGGTCGAGCATCTCGTTGCGCGTGGTCGAGTACTTGTCCTCGTCCGGGAGCACCATCGTGTAACCCAGGGCACGGCCGCGGGACAGGATGGTGATCTTGTGGACGGGGTCGGAGTTCGGGGAAGCCGCCGCGACCAGGGCGTGTCCGCCCTCGTGGTACGCGGTGATCTTCTTTTCCTTGTCCGACATGATCCGGGTCCGCTTCTGCGGGCCCGCCACGACGCGGTCGATGGCCTCGTCCAGCGAGTGGTTGTCGATCAGCTTCTTGTCGCTGCGCGCCGTCAGGAGCGCCGCTTCGTTCAGCACGTTCGACAGGTCCGCGCCGGTGAAGCCCGGAGTCCGGCGGGCGACCGCCGACAGGTCGACGTCCGGTGCGACCGGCTTGCCCTTCTGGTGAACCTTGAGGATCTCCAGACGGCCCTGCATGTCCGGGCGGTCGACCGCGATCTGACGGTCGAAGCGGCCGGGGCGCAGGAGAGCCGGGTCGAGGATGTCGGGCCGGTTCGTGGCGGCGATCAGGATGACGCCGCCCTTCACGTCGAAGCCGTCCATCTCGACGAGCAGCTGGTTCAGGGTCTGCTCGCGCTCGTCGTGACCACCGCCGAGGCCGGCGCCACGATGGCGGCCGACCGCGTCGATCTCGTCGACGAAGACGATCGCCGGGGCGTTCGCCTTGGCCTGCTCGAAGAGGTCACGGACTCGGGAGGCACCGACACCGACGAACATCTCGACGAAGTCGGAACCGGAGATCGAGTAGAACGGCACGCCGGCCTCGCCCGCGACAGCACGCGCGAGCAGGGTCTTACCGGTGCCGGGCGGGCCGTACAGCAGTACGCCCTTGGGAATCTTGGCGCCGACGGCCTGGAACTTCGCCGGCTCCTGGAGGAACTCCTTGATCTCGTGGAGCTCCTCGACGGCCTCGTCGGATCCGGCGACGTCGGCGAACGTCGTCTTGGGGGTGTCCTTGGTGATGAGCTTCGCCTTGGACTTCCCGAAGTTCATGACCCGGGAGCCGCCGCCCTGCATCTGATTCATCAGGAACAGGAAGACGACCACGATGAGGACGAAGGGGAGCAGGGAGAGCAGGATCCCGACGAAGGCGTTCTGCTTCGTCGGCGAGACGGTGTACCCGTCGGGGATCTGCTTCTGCTGGAACTTGCCCTGCAGGGTGTTGGCGATGTCCACACCCTGGTCGCCGATATAGCTCGCCTGGATCTTGGAGCTGCCCTCGACCTTTTCGCCGTCCTTGAGCTGGACCTTGATGGTCGACTCGTCGCCGGTGGTCAGCTTGGCTGATTCGACCTTGTTCTCATTGATCGCCTGGACGACCTGGCCAGTGTCCACCGTCTTGTAGCCGCCGGACGAGCCGACAACCTGCATCAACACGACCACGGCAAGGACGGCCAGCACGATCCACATGACCGGCCCACGGAAGTATCGCTTCACGTCCATCCATACGGAGCGGTGTCGCCCCGTCCCTCCTGCCATAGTGAGTTTGATAAGACAGTTCTTCTGACGGTACCCCAGCATTGTCGCCCGAAGACGCACAGGACGGCTGACGAACCCGTCTGCATGCTCCAACGGCGCGATGCCCGCCAGGGTTCCCGATCTTCTTACGGGGCTGGGCCCTTCGGGTCAGCCGCCGTAGACGTGGGGCGCGAGCGTACCGACGAACGGCAGGTTGCGGTACTTCTCGGCGTAGTCGAGGCCGTAGCCCACGACGAACTCGTTGGGGATGTCGAAGCCGACCCACTCGACGTCGATGGCGACCTTGGCGGCGTCCGGCTTGCGCAGCAGGGTGCACACCTTGAGCGTCTCCGGCTCGCGCGAGCCGAGGTTGGACAGCAGCCACGACAGAGTCAGGCCCGAGTCGATGATGTCCTCGACGATCAGGACGTGCTTGCCCTTGATGTCGGTGTCGAGGTCCTTGAGGATCCGGACGACACCGGAGGACTGGGTGCCCGCGCCGTACGACGACACGGCCATCCAGTCCATGGTGACGGGGGTGGACAGCGCCCGCGCGAGGTCGGCCATGACCATCACCGCGCCCTTCAGGACGCCGACGATGAGCAGGTCCTTGCCCGCGTACTCCGCGTCGATCTTCGCGGCCAGCTCTACGAGCTTGGCGTCGATCTCTTCCTTGGTGATGAGCACCTCTTTGAGGTCGGTGCCCATGTCTTTCGCGTCCACCCGCATCACTTTCGGTCGTCCCACCAGCTGTCCGGCCCCGCTGAGGGGCGTAAGGATTCAGCCTTGCCGAATCACCAGTCTGCCACCCTGACGCTGGGCGACGACCTTGCCGGGGAGATTGATGGCTCCCTGGCCGCGCCAGCCGGTGATCAGCCGGTCGACTTCCTCGATGTGGCGGGCGAAGAGCGAGCCTGCGGGAGCGCCGGCCTCGATGGCGGCGCGGCGCAGGATGCGGCGGCGCACGGCGGGCGGCAGGGCGTAGAGCTTGGCGCACTCGAGGAGGCCGGCGGCGTCGCGGACGGCGGTCTCGGCCTGGCTGGCCCAGGCGTCGAGGGCGTCGGCGTCGTCGCGGGAGAGCTGGGCCGTGCGGGCGAGTGCCTCTACGACGCCTTTGCCGAGGGCCTTCTCCAGGGCGGGCAGGCCCTCGTGGCGCAGGCGGGAACGTGTGTACGCGGGGTCCGCGTTGTGAGGGTCGTCCCAGACGGGGAGCGACTGGACCAGACAGGCCTTGCGGGCGGTCTGCCGGTCGAGCTGGAGGAAGGGGCGGCGGTAACGGCCGTCGGCCCCCGAGACCGCGGCCATTCCGGACAGGGAGCGGATGCCGGAGCCGCGGGCGAGACCGAGCAGGACGGTCTCGGCCTGGTCGTCGCGCGTGTGGCCGAGCAGGACGGCACAGGCCCCGTGGCGTGCGGAGGCGGCGTCGAGGGCGGCGTAGCGGGCGTCGCGGGCGGCTGCTTCGGGTCCGCCTTCGCGGCCGACGGTCACGGCGATGGACTCGACGGGGTCGAGACCTAGTTCGCGCAGGCGCAGGGCGACTTCGTCGGCGCGCAGATCGGAACCGGGCTGGAGGCCGTGGTCGACGGTGACGCCACCCGCGCGGATGCCGAGTTTGGGAGCCTCGAACGCGAGAGCGGAGGCGAGGGCCATGGAGTCGGCGCCGCCGGAGCACGCCACGAGCACGAGCGGCGACGACGGGCGCTCATGCGCGGTTTCCTCGGCGGAGGTCTGATGGTCGTTGAGGATGTCGTGGAGGACGCGGCGGACCGCCAGGCGTATCGCCGCGACCGCAGGATGGGGACCCATGTCCGGTTCCCTTCATGAAGTTTTCGGGGGTGAGACCCGAGTTCGGTCACTCAGAGTGTGTAGATGGTGACAGAACCGGGCCGTTCCCCGAGCATTGCACGCCTACCCAGGCCTCACGGTCCCTCGGACGGGTGATTGAAGGGGCGTTCGCCTGCCGTCGGCCGGTTTTCTTTCACGACCCTTCCGCGAGGCTCACGACTCGGTCTTGCGGTGCACCCTCGCGATCCAGTCCGCCGGTTTGGCGATCTCCGTCTTCGTCGGGAGGGTGTTGGGGGAGGTCCACACACGGTTGAAGCCGTCCATGCCGACCTCGTTGACGACAGCGCGTACGAAGCGTTCGCCGTCGCGGTACTGCCTGAGTTTGGCATCCAGACCGAGCAGCTTGCGCAGGGCCATGTCCAGGCGGGAGGCGCCCTTGGCACGACGCTGCTGGAACTTCTCGCGGATCTCCTGGACGGTCGGTACGACTTCTGGACCCACTCCGTCCATCACGAAGTCGGCGTGACCCTCCAGGAGGGACATCACGGCGGTGAGGCGACCGAGGATCTCCCGCTGGGCGGGCGTCTGCACGATCTCCACCAACGACCGTCCGCCGTCGTCCTCCTCGCCCTCGGGGCGCCCGCCGGCAAGCGACTGGGCGGCTTCCCGGATGCGTTCCAGGACGGTCATGGGGTCGACCTCGGTCTCCCCCAAGAACGACTGGATTTCGCCCTCCAGATGGTCCCGCAGCCAGGGCACGGCGGTGAACTGCGTGCGGTGCGTCTCCTCGTGCAGGGTCACCCACAGGCGGAAGTCGTGGGGCTGTACGTCGAGTTCGCGCTCCACGTGCACGATGTTCGGCGCGACCAGCAGGAGGCGGCCGCCGCCGTTGGCGCCGGCCGGGAGTTCACGGGTGGCCGGGGCGAAGGTCTCGTACTGGCCGAGGACACGGGAGGCCAGGAAGGACAGCAGCATCCCGAGTTCGACGCCGGTCACCTTGCCGCCGACGGCGCCGAGGACCGCGCCGCCCGGAGTGCTGCCGCGCCGTTCCTGCATCTTGTCCAGCAGTGGCTTCAGGAGTTCCCGGAAGCCGGCGACGTTCGCCTTGACCCAGCCCGGGCGGTCCACGACGAGGAGCGGGGTGTCATGGGTCTCCTCGGTACCCATTCGAGTGAAGCCGCGGACGTGTTCCTCCGAGGCCCTGGCGTGCTTGCGCAGCTCGGCGACGACGGCCCTGGCCTCGTCGCGGCTCACCTCCGGGCCCGGCCTCACGAGCCGGGTCGCGGTCGCCACCGCGAGATTCCAGTCGACCATCTCGGCACCACCGATGCTCGTCATGCGTCAACCGTACGTGAGCGTTCCCACTTGGGGCAGGCCACAGAGGTCGGTTGCGGCTGGCGGGCGCTGTGAGGCCGTCCGGGACGGGTGTGCCGACGGAGACGGCGGTACGGCGGTGGCGGCGCCCTCGGTCAACGGCAACCGCACGCCGCCAGCGCCGTGGCCGTGCGGTCCAGCGCAGACTGTGCCGCGTCCTTGCTCGTCGTGTTCGACGCGAGGAAGGCGAACGCCAGCAGGCGGCCGTCCTGGTCGACCACGGTTCCCGCCAGCGTGTTCACGCCGGTCAGCGTGCCCGTCTTGGCTCGCACGACGCCGGCCGCGCCGTCCGTGTAACGGGTGCTCAGGGTGCCGGTGAAGCCTGCGATCGGAAGGCCGGTGAGGACGGGGCGGAGCTCGGGGTGGGCCGGGTCGCCCGCCTTCACCAGGAGCGCTGTCAGCAGGTCCGCCGTCAGCCTGTCCTCGCGGTTCAGGCCGCTGCCGTCCTTGAAGGAGACGCCGGACACCGGGAGTTCGAGCTTCTTCAGCTGCGCCCGGATCGCCTCGCCACCGCCCTCGAAGTCGGCGCGTACCTTCGCCGCCACGGCCGTCTGGCGGGCCAGGGCCTCCGCGATGTCGTTGTCGCTGTTGGTCAGCATGCGCTCGACCAGGGCGGACAGGGGCGGGGAGGAAACCTCGGCAAGCGTCTTCGCGCGGCTCGTCGCCTTGGAGGGGCCGGGGGACGTGGTCCTGATCCCGGCCTCCTCCAGGAAGCCGGCGAACTTGCGGGCCGCGTCCTGCGCGGGGTTCTCCGCCCGGACCGCCGTGCCGCTGGTGCTGTCGTCCGTGCGGCCCTCGTCGGCCATCAGGGCGCTGACCGGGGCGAGGTTGTCGTTGTCGGCGCCGATCGGGTGGATCCCGGAGCCTGCGTACAGGGTCGTGTCGTACGAGAGCGTGACCTTCCGTACGTCG
The DNA here is from genome assembly GCF_045041015.1 of Streptomyces sp. NBC_00019. NCBI lineage: Bacteria > Bacillati > Actinomycetota > Actinomycetes > Kitasatosporales > Streptomycetaceae > Streptomyces > Streptomyces sp. NBC_00019. The sequence goes on along the minus strand of NZ_CP108302.1, from coordinate 5,880,021 downwards.
TCCTTCTTCAGCGCCTCGGCGGTCCTGGTGGCCAGGTCGCGCAGGCTCGCCGCGCCGTCGGCGTCCTCGCGGGCCGTCAGGGTGGGGTCGCCGCCGCCGACGAGGACGAGTTCCCTGGTGTCGGGTTCCAGGTCCGCGCGCGTGGTGAGGCGGTGGTCGGCGCCCATCGAGGACAGGGCGGCCACCGCGGTGGCGATCTTCGTCGTGGAGGCGGGGGTGAGGGCGGTGCCCACACCGGTGCCGTAGAGCTGCTTGCCGGTGGCGATGTCGACGACCTCGGCCGCACGGCTGCTGCCGAGCGCCGCGTCCTTCAGGAGCGGGCCCAGCACATCCGCGAGGGCCGGTCCGTTCGGCGCCGACTTCACCGTGCTGCCGGCGCCGCCGAGGCCGGTGAGGACGGAGGCGGCGCTGGGGGCGGGCTCGGGCGCCCTTTCCGTCGTACCAGAATCGCGATCGTGATCTGCGCCACCCGTGTGCTCCTGGGCGGCGGCCCGGTCCCGCTCGGCCGTACGCTGGCCGGAGGAGTCCCAGGGGCCGGCGGCCGTCACCACGACGGCGGCCAGTGCCAGTCCCGCGGTGGCGGCTCCGGCCGTGTAATGCCAGGTCGGCACCTTTGTGACCTGCACCGACATGGTTCGGCCGAGTTGCGTGACCCGTGGTTTCGCGGCGGTCGCGGCCTGTGCCAGACGGGGTCGAACGGCGTTCGCGACCCGCGCCACATGCGGTCTCGCGGCCCGCCAAAGCCTCAGTTCAGGCACGACCACCAGCCCCTTTCGCGATCACACACCTGCGTGAGGGACACTTAATCACCAGAACTATGTGTTGATCATGGAGGAGCCACCGGTGGAGTTCGACGTCACGATCGAGATTCCGAAGGGTTCGCGGAACAAGTACGAGGTGGACCACGAGACCGGTCGGATCCGCCTGGACCGTCGACTCTTCACCTCGACCGCCTACCCGACCGACTACGGATTCGTCGAGAACACCCTCGGCGAGGACGGCGACCCGCTGGACGCGCTGGTCATTCTTGACGAGCCGACGTTCCCGGGCTGCCTCATCAAGTGCCGCGCGATCGGCATGTTCCGGATGACGGACGAGGCCGGCGGCGACGACAAGCTGCTGTGCGTGCCGGCGACGGATCCGCGCCAGGAGCACCTGCGTGACATCCACCACGTCTCCGAGTTCGACCGCCTGGAGATCCAGCACTTCTTCGAGGTCTACAAGGACCTGGAGCCCGGCAAGTCCGTAGAGGGCGCCAACTGGGTCGGCCGGGTCGACGCCGAGGTCGAGATCGAGCGGTCGTACAAGCGCTTCAAGGAGTCCGGCGGCCACTGAGCCTCCTGATGTCCAGCGGGCCGCACGCACACGCGTGCGGCCCGCTGTGTGTCTGTGCGCATACTGGTGCGAACCGGAGGTGCGTACACAGGAGCTGTGAGTGACCGAAGCGGAGGACCGCAAGCCGCAGTCGGACGAGGCGAGGGGTGTCTACGACCCCGAGATCACGTCCGAGTTCGCGATCCCCCAGGGGCTCGCCGTGCCCAGAGGCGGCACGGAACCGGAGACGACGAGCGAGTTCGCCGTCCCCGACGGTCTGGACGCCCCGCAGGTGCCCTCGGCCGAGCCCGAGGGGTCGGCGTTCAACACGCCGCGCACCTACAGCGCCAAGCAGGCGCCCGCGTTCACCCCGGCGACCGGCATACCGGTGGTGAGTCTGACCAAGGACCTGCCCTGGCAGGACCGGATGCGCACGATGCTGCGGATGCCGGTGGCCGAGCGGCCCGCTCCGGAGTCGGCGCCCAAGGCCGAGGAAGAGGGGCCGGCCGTCCCGCGCGTGCTCGACATGACGCTGCGTATCGGCGAGCTGCTGCTCGCGGGCGGTGAGGGCGCGGAGGACGTGGAGGCGGCGATGTTCGCCGTCTGCCGGTCGTACGGCCTCGACCGCTGCGAGCCGAACGTCACCTTCACCCTGCTGTCGATCTCGTACCAGCCGTCGCTGGTCGACGATCCGGTCACCGCGTCCCGGACGGTACGGCGGCGCGGCACCGACTACACGCGACTCGCGGCCGTCTTCCACCTGGTGGACGACCTCAGCGACCCCGAGACAACGATCTCCCTTGAGGAGTCCTACCGGCGGCTCGCCGAGATCCGCCGCAACCGGCACCCCTACCCGGGCTGGGTGCTGACCGGGGCGAGCGGGCTGCTCGCCGGTGCGGCCTCGGTGCTCGTCGGCGGTGATCTGATCGTGTTCGTCGCGGCCGCGCTGGGCGCGATGCTCGGCGACCGGCTGGCGTGGCTGTGCGCGGGGCGTGGGCTGCCGGAGTTCTACCAGTTCACGGTGGCCGCGATGCCGCCGGCCGCCATAGGGATCGCGCTGACGCTGGCCGACATCGATGTGAAGGCCTCCGCGGTCATCACCGGTGGGCTGTTCGCGCTGCTGCCGGGGCGGGCGCTGGTGGCAGGCGTGCAGGACGGGCTGACCGGCTTCTACATCACCGCGTCGGCGCGGCTGCTGGAGGTGATGTACTTCTTCGTCGGCATCGTCGTGGGGGTGCTGATCATCCTCTACTTCGGGGTGAAGCTGGGCGCCGAGCTGAACCCCGACGTCGGCCTGATCATCGAGGAGCGGCCACTGTGGCAGATCGGGGCGGCGATGCTGCTGTCGCTGACGTTCGCGGTGCTGCTGCAGCAGGAGCGCTCGACCGTGCTGGCGGTGACGCTGAACGGTGGGGTCGCGTGGTCGGTGTACGGCGCGATGCGCTACGTCGGCGAGATCTCCCCGGTCGCCTCCACGGCGGTGGCGGCGGGGCTGGTGGGGTTGTTCGGGCAGATGCTGTCGCGGTATCGGTTCGCTTCGGCGTTGCCCTATACGACGGCCGCGATCGGGCCTCTTCTGCCGGGTTCCGCCACGTACTTCGGGCTGTTGTCCATCGCGCAGAACGATGTGGACAAGGGGTTGGTGTCGCTGGCCACGGCGGCGTCACTCGCCATGGCCATCGCCATCGGGGTCAACCTCGGGTCGGAGATCTCGCGGCTGTTTCTGCGCGTTCCGGGTGGATCCGCTTCGGGGCGCAGGGCGGCGAAGCGGACGCGTGGGTTCTGAGCGCCCGGTAGCCGGGTGTGCGCCTCTGGAGGGGCGCTTCAGTAGCCCTGGTTGGGCGGGTACTGCTGGTTCTGCCGGCCGCCGTACTGCTGCTGGTCGCCGTATCCCTGGGGGTACTGCTGGGCGTACGGCTGCTGCTGTTGCTGGGGCTGCGGGGCGTAGTACTGGTCGTAGCCGTACTGCTGTTGGCCCTGCTGGCCTTGGTGGCCCTGCTGCCCGTAGCCCTGGTCGTTCTGGTTGCCGTACTGCTGCTGGTGCTGCTCGTCGTCCGACGGGATGCGGCGGAGCTGGGTCGTCGCGTCGTCCATGGGCGGGGGCTGGTAGGCCTGGGGGGCCGGGGCCTCGGCTGCCGCCTTCTTCTTCTTGGAGCGCTCGCGGAGGTACTCGATGATGATCGGGACGACCGAGACGAAGACGATGAGGACAAGGATCGCCTCGACGTTCTTGTGGATGACGTCGATCTGACCGAGCCAGTAACCCGCGAGGGTGACGCCGGTGCCCCAGGCGACACCACCGATGACGTTGTACGTGAGGAACGTGCGGTACTTCATACGGCCGGCGCCCGCCACGATGGGGGCGAAGGTGCGCACGATCGGCACGAAGCGGGCCAGGACGATCGCCTTGGGGCCGTACTTCTCCATGAACTCGTGGGCCTTGTCCAGGTTCTCCTGCTTGAAGAGCTTGGAGTTGGGGCGGTTGAAGAGCTTCGGCCCGAAGAACTTTCCGATCATGTAGCCGACCTGGTCACCGACGACGGCCGCCACCACGATCAGGAAGCAGACCAGCCACAGCGGCTGGCTGATGTACTCGCCCTGGGCCACGAAGAGACCCGCCGTGAACAGCAGCGAGTCGCCGGGCAGGAACGCGAACAGACCCGACTCGGCGAAGACGATCAGCAGAATGCCTGGCAGGCTGAACGTCTCGATCAGATAGTTCGGACTGAGCCACTCGGGGGCGAGCGCGAGCGTGGTCACGGGTCTGTGGCTCCTGGTACTGGGAGACGGGCTGGGGCTGGCTGCCCAAAAGTATCAACGCAGCCGTCACAACCCAGGTTCCATGCGGTCTCCCAGGATGCACTGTGCGCCCGCCGGGACAAAGCTGTGGGGCATGGGTATCGAAGACTACGGCGGCGGTCAGGGACCCCAGCCGGACGTGCTGGTCGTGACCACGAACGACGCACCCGGCTACCGGGTGCAGGAGGTACTTGGTGAGGTGTTCGGGTTGACTGTCCGGTCCCGGCATCTCGGGAGCCAGATCGGGGCGGGGCTGAAGTCGATGGTCGGCGGTGAGCTCAAGGGGCTCACCAAGACGCTCGTGCAGACCCGCAACCAGGCCATGGAACGGCTCGTCGAGCAGGCACGCTCGCGTGGTGCGAACGGGGTGCTGATGTTCCGCTTCGACGTGACCGAGGCGGCGGACGTCGGCACCGAGGTGTGCGCGTACGGGACGGCTGTGATCCTGACCCGGGAGTAGCCCCCTTCCTCCCGGGCCGGGACCTCAGGAGCTGTGCCGGGCCGCGTTCGCGTCGATCGCGGCCCTCAGGTGCTCGGCGAGACCGGGGCGCATGGAGTCGTAGAACGCCTTGAAGCGCTCGTCGGACACGTACATCTCGCCCAGGGACCGGTGCATGTCGTACGGGCACTCGTAGAACCAGCCGCAGATGTGCTGCCGGTGCTCCTCGGCCATGTCCATGGCCGCCTCGGACGCCGGCGGGTCACCGGCTGCCATCAGGCCGCTGTAGCGCTCGCTCCAGTCGGCCACTTCGGCCTGCATGCGTTTCCAGTCGTCCTTGGTGTAGCCCGCGGCGCGGCGCTGTGACTCGGCGTACGCCTCCGTGCCGCCCCAGCGCTCCTCCGCCTCCTCGGCGTGCTGCTCCGGGTCCTTGTCGCCGAAGACCTCGAACCGCTCCTCGGGTGTGAGGTTGATGCCCATCTTCCGTGCCTCCATGGCCTGCTCCACGGCCGCCGCCATCTTCCGCAGCTTCTCGATCCGGGCGGTCAGCAGCTCGTGCTGGCGGCGCAGGTGGGCGCGCGGGTCCGCGGCCGGATCGTCGAGCAGGGCGGCGACCTCGTCGAGCGGGAAGCCGAGCTCCCGGTAGAACAGGATCTGCTGCAGCCGGTCGAGGTCGGCGTCGCTGTAGCGCCGGTGGCCCGCGTGGCTGCGCTCGCTGGGTGCGAGCAGTCCGATGTCGTCGTAGTGGTGCAGCGTGCGCACCGTCACTCCGGCGAAACCGGCGACCTGTCCCACGGAATAGCTCACTTCGTCCGCTCCCTTCTCGGTACGTCCTCCACGCTGAGGCCTCACGCCACGTGAGGTGCAAGCCCGTTCCGCTGCGGGTCCCGTGTCGGGCCCTTCGGATGTCGCGCCGGTTTTGTCCGTTTATCGTGAGCCCGTGGCCCAGGACACCGCGCAGCAGGCAACGGCAGCCCCGGCTCGCGCCCTGTTGCCCTTGATCCTCCCCGCTCTCGTCGTGGGCGTGGGCGCGAGTCTGCTCCTTCTCGGAGTGAGCGCCGCGGCCGAGGCGCTCCAGCACGTGCTGTGGCGGAACCTGCCCGACGCCCTGGGGGTCGGCCGGTACTCCGTGCTGTGGACGATGGTCATGCTCACCGCCACCGGTGTGGTGGTCGGCCTCGTGGTGTGGAAGGTGCCGGGGCACGCCGGCCCCGACCCGGCCACCATGGGCCTGGACGCTCCCGTCCTGCCGCCCGCCGTGCTTGCCCGGGCTGCTGCTGGCGACCGCGCTGATGCTCGCGGGCGGACCCAGCCTCGGACCCGAGAACCCGATCATCGCCGTGAACGTCGCGCTCGCCTTCTGGCTGGGCCGCCGGCTGCTCCCCCGGGTGCCGGGCGGACTGTGGGCGGCGCTGGCGGAGGCGGCGACGATCGGCGCGCTGTTCGGCACCCCGGTGGCGGCGGCGCTCCTCATCTCCGAGGCGCTGGCGGGGCGGCAGCTCAAGGGGGCGCTGTGGGACAACGTCTTCGCGCCGCTCGCCGCCGCCGCCGCGGGCGCCGTGACGACCGCCCTGGTGGCCCATCCGACCTTCGATCTGCATCTGCCCGCGCTCGGGCGGCCCGGCTGGGGCGATCTGCTGGCGGTGCTGGTGATCGCGTCCGCCGCCGCGCTGCTCGGCATGTGCGCCGCGTACGCCTTCCCGTACGTCCACGGCGCGTTCGCGCGGCCGAGGCATCCGATGGTGGCACTACCGGTGGGCGGGCACACCCCGCAACTCGGAGTCACTGGGCGGCCATCCGGCGCGCCGAGAGGTTGGACGAGGTCGGGGAGCTGGCACCGGATCCCGACAACGGGTCGGCGGGCTCCGGTGCCAGCTCCTCGCGATCACCCGGCAGGGCTGGGTGAGCGTCTCTGACCGGCCTGGCAAACCTGAGCGTTCCTCAGGGGCGGACCGGTCGCCTTCGTGCCCTGGTATTGACCGGCAAGAGCCGTCAGCCCGCGTGACACGTCCCTCCGGACACTGGTCGGCAAGGTCTCGCGACCCCACCAAGGAGGGTGCCCGACGTCGCCTGGGCGCCGGGCGTGTACGTGACACTCTGCCACAACTCGAATACATTCCGCTAATCCGACTGCCCCGGCTTGGCTGCTGGTGACCGGCCGCCCCCAGATGCAACTGCGCGCAGACGGAACCCCGGTCCGCTGAATCCCACCCCTGAGGAGTCGATCGATGCCGCTGCACCAAGGCCCCGAAACGCCCGACGAGCGCCATCTGTCCGTCAACCCCTTCTTCGGCGAGGCGAACCCGGTCGCCGGTATGACCGAGGCCCCGCCCAAGCACCGGCTCCCGGATGCTCCCCTGCCGCCCTCGACCGCGTACCAGCTCGTCCACGACGAACTGATGCTGGACGGCAACTCCCGGCTCAACCTCGCCACCTTCGTCACCACCTGGATGGAGCCGCAGGCCGGGGTCCTGATGGCCGAGTGCCGGGACAAGAACATGATCGACAAGGATGAGTACCCGCGCACCGCCGAACTGGAGCGGCGCTGTGTGGCGATGCTCGCCGACCTGTGGAACGCCCCCGATCCATCGGCCGCCGTGGGCTGTTCGACGACCGGCTCCAGCGAGGCGTGCATGCTCGCCGGGATGGCGTTCAAACGGCGGTGGAGCAAGCGGAACCCCACGCCCGATGCCCGGCCCAATCTCGTCATGGGGATCAACGTCCAGGTCTGCTGGGACAAGTTCTGCAACTTCTGGGAGGTGGAGCCCCGCCTCGTCCCCATGGAGGGCGACCGCTTCCACCTCGACCCGCAGGCCGCCGCCGCACTGTGCGACGAGAACACCATCGGGGTCGTCGGCATCCTCGGCTCCACCTTCGACGGCTCCTACGAGCCGATCGCCGAGCTCTGCGCCGTGCTCGACGAACTCCAGGAACGGACCGGCCTCGACATCCCCGTGCACGTCGACGGCGCGTCCGGCGCCATGGTCGCTCCCTTCCTCGACCCGGAACTGGCCTGGGACTTCCGGCTGCCGAGGGTCGCCTCCATCAACACCTCGGGGCACAAGTACGGGCTCGTCTACCCGGGCGTCGGCTGGGCACTGTGGCGCGACAAGGAGGCCCTGCCCGAGGAACTCATCTTCCGCGTCAACTACCTGGGCGGCGACATGCCGACCTTCGCCCTCAACTTCTCCCGGCCCGGCGCCCAGGTCGTCGCGCAGTACTACACCTTTCTGCGGCTGGGCCGCGAGGGCTACCGGGCCGTGCAGCAGTCCACTCGGGACGTGGCCCTGCGCCTCGCCGAACGGGTGGAGGCGCTCGGCGACTTCCGGCTGCTGACCCGGGGCGACCAGCTGCCGGTCTTCGCCTTCACCACCGGCCACGACGTGACGGCGTACGACGTCTTCGACGTGTCCCGGCGGCTGCGGGAGAGCGGCTGGCTGGTCCCGGCGTACACCTTCCCGCCGAGCCGGGAGGACCTGTCCGTGCTGCGGGTGGTGTGCCGCAACGGCTTCTCGGCCGATCTCGCCGAGCTGTTCGTGGAGGACCTGAGCCGGCTGCTGCCGGAGCTGCGCCGCCAGTCGCATCCGCTGACCCGGGACAAGGAGGCGGCGACCGGGTTCCACCACTGAGCCGGTCAGGTTCCGTCGCCCAGGTCGAAGGTCGTCCAGTGGACCCCGTCGGCGGATATGCGGTACCTCCCGGCGCCGAAGCTGTCGCCCCACAGATAGCCGAGCGGGGTCGTGGTCACCCAGCCCTGCGGTCCCCGGCCTCCGGAGCGGCTGAAGGAACGGCCGTCATCGGTACTGCGCCAGACGCCGTCCTCACCGTGGATCGTGAGGCTGCCGTCGCCGGCGGCGATCGGGGCGCCGAGGATCGAGCGGGGCTCGGCTCCCTTGCGGTGCTTCCAGACCTGCTCCCAGGTGTGGCCGCCGTCGGTGCTGCGGCCGATCGCGAGCAGGCCGTTCTTCACGTCGTCCTCGTCGGGCAGCTGGCCGTGGTGGGTGGCGTAGAGCACGGAGCCGTCGGTCACCACGGTCATGCTCCAGCCCTTCGGCCCGGCGGGCATCGCGGACGTACGCCAGCTCTTGCCCCGGTCCTCGCTCACGGCGAGTGCGGGGTTGCCGGAGCGCGGGTCGAGCCCGTAGGTGTAGAGCCGAGCGCCGATGTGGCCCGCCGGGATCACGACCCCCTTCAGCGGAGGCTGGTGGGCCAGAATCCGGTACTCCCCCGTGGCGGGCATCACCGCCACCAGACGGGACCGGGCGCATCCGTTGCCCTCCTCGTCGGGCCGTGAGCAGTTCTCGACCAGGGCCCCGCCCTCGGGGACCGTCGTCGTGGTGCCCGTCGGCTCGGTGGTCGCCTCTCGCCAGCTGCCCCCCGCGTCGCCGGTGAACCAAGTGCGCTCCGGCGGCGGCCACTTGCCCTCGGTGATCAGCGCGCGGCCGGGTCCGAGGACGACGAGTCCGGCGGTGATGCCGAGGTCACCCGTCACGTCCGGAAGCGGCGAGGTCCCCAGCCTCCAGGCCCTGGCGCCCTTCTCCAGCACGGCGACCCTCTGCACGCACCGGGTCTTCCCGCACTCCGCGAGCAGCGCGAACCCGCTGCCGTCCGCGGCGAACCCGACATCGACCGCGCCTCCGGGCAGTCCGGTCCCCGACGGGATACGGGCGGGCACCGCTGCCTGAGAAGAGGAGACCCGCCCGCCCGAGTCCGTCCGGGTACACGCCGCCATGACGGCCAGCAAGCCCAGCACGACGGCCACCACGACCGCCGCCCTTCCCCTGACCCACTCCATGCCGTCCCCCGATCCCGGTCCGCGATGCACCGACATCTCTGGTACACCGCTCGCCGCGCCGGGGTTCCCACTTCCTCACGACGACTTTCCGGGCGGCCCGCCGACCGCCCGGACTACTTGCTCAGCGCCCCGAACCGCCGTACCGCCAACGGAAAGAACACCGCCACCAGCGCCACCGGCCACACCACGGCCGCCCACACATGCCCCGGCTCACCGCCCGGCCCGCCGAACAACTCCCGTACCGCCGTGGCCGTCTGGGACATCGGGTTCCACTCCACGACCGTGCCCAGCCAGCCCGGCATGGACTGGGGCGTGGCGAAGGCGTTGGACAGGAAGCCCACCGGCCAGACCAGGATCTGCACGGCCTGCACCATCTCCGGCTTGCCCGCGACCATCGCCAGGTGGATGCCGATCCAGAGCATGGCGAAGCGGAACAGCAGCAGGAGACCGACGGCGCCGAGGAAGCCGGACACTCCGCCGTGCGCACGCCAGCCGAGCGCGCAGGCGACGCCGATCATCACCGCCAGGCCCAGCGCCGACTGGAGCATGTCGGCCACCGAACGCCCCACCAGCACCGCCCCGTTGGCCATGGGCATCGCGCGGAACCGGTCGATGACGCCCTTGTTGAGGTCCTGGGTGACGGAGAGCATCGTGCCCTCCAGGCCGAAGGCCATGGTGAGCGCGAGCATGCCGGGGACCAGGTAGTCGACGTAGTCACCGCTCACGCCCCGGCCGCCGCCGACCAGATACGCGAACATCAGCAGCAGCATCACGGGGAAGACCAGTCCGACCAGGACCTGCACCGGCTGCCGTGCCCAGTGGGCGAGTTCACGCCGGGTCATGGTCCAGGAATCGGTCAGCGCGTACGTACTCATGCGGCCTCCTTCGCTCGTCGGTCCCCGTCCGTGAGGTGCAGGAACACCTCGTCCAGCGTCGGCCGCCGCAGCGCCACGTCCTCCGCCTCGATCCCGGCCTCCTCCAAAGCCCGTACGACCCCGGAGAGCGCCGCCATCCGGTCGGTGACCGGGGCGCTGAGCAGCCGGCGGTCGGGGTCGACCGAGACGCCCGCCCCACGCAGTGGCAACAGGGCGACCGCCGCGCCCAGTTGGCCCTCGTCGCGCAGTACGACGTCGATGCGGTCGCCGCCCGTGAGGGCCTTCAGTTCGTCCGGCGTACCGTCGGCGATCACCCGGCCGGCATCCACGACCGAGATGCGGTCGGCGAGCTGGTCGGCCTCGTCCAGGTACTGCGTGGTCAGCAGGACCGTCGTACCGCCGCCGACGAGGGTGCGGACCGCGGACCACACCTCGGCCCGGCCGCGCGGGTCGAGGCCGGTGGTGGGTTCGTCCAGGAAGAGCACCTCCGGCTCGGTGATCAGGGAGGCCGCGAGGTCCAGGCGGCGGCGCATGCCTCCGCTGTAGGCGCGGACCGCTTTGCGGCCGGTGCCGGCCAGGTCGAAGCGCTCCAGGAGCTCGTCGGCACGCGCGCGTGCCCGGCGGGCGCCCAGGTGGTAGAGACGGCCGAACATCTCCAGGTTCTGCCGGCCGCCGAGTTCCTCGTCGAGCGCCGCGTGCTGGCCGAGCAGGCCGATGCGGAAGCGCACCTCGTGCGCCTGCCGTACGACGTCGTGGCCGGCCACCTCGATACGGCCCGCGTCCGGCCGGAGCAGGGTGGCCAGGATGCGGACCAGGGTCGTCTTGCCCGCGCCGTTCGGCCCGAGCACTCCGTGCACCGTGCCTCGCCCGACCTCAAGGTCGAGGCCGTCCAGTGCGTTCTTTGCGGTGGTGCCGCCGCCGTACTTCTTGCGTGCCCCTTCGACGGTGATCGCCGCGTCGGCCACTGAGACTCCTTCGCTAGTCAAACTTGACTACCAGCTCGAAGCTAATACCCCGACATCGATTAGTCAAACTTGATTAGCGAGCATCCTCCGGATGCCGCTCCCCCGTCGCGTACGGGTTCTCCTGGTCCTCGGCGAGCACCGCGACGAACCGCTCGCCCTCCTCCGCGAAGGTGTAGGCGCCGCCCTCGATCCGGGAGATCAGCCCCTGGGTCCACTCGGCCTCCGCGTCGGCCGTGTGCACCCAGAGGTTCATGATCTCGCCGATGTGGCCGAGCTGCCCCGGGCCCTCTTCCGGGATGTAGTGCTCGGTGACGGCCGAGCGCCACTCCTCGATCCTCCGGGTGCGCTCCTTGAGGAGGGCCACCGCCTCGGCGCGCGGGAGGTCGACCATGCAGCCGATGGCCGCCGACTTCATGTCCATCTTCTGGTCGTACGAGGTAAGCGCCTCGCGCACCAGACCGAGGTACTCCTCGGTGCCGGTCTCGGTGATCTCGTACTCCGTGCGCGGTGGTCCGCCCGCGGTGGACGGTGCGATCTCGTGCGCGTACAGCAGTCCCTGCTTGGCCATCTGCTTCAGGGCGTGGTAGATCGAGCCGGGCTTGGCGTTGGACCACTCGTGTGCGCCCCAGTACTCCAGGTCGTTGCGCACCTGGTAGCCGTGGGCCCGCCCGTGCTGGCGCACCGCGGCCAGCACGAGGAGACGGATCGTTGACATGCCGTCCAGGTTATGACTTCAGCTCCGCGCCAGTCCCACCAGCTCGAAGGCCGTCTTCCCGTCGAGGGACTCGCGGATGATGTCGGCGTGGCCCGCGTGGCGGGCAGTCTCGCGGATCAGGTGCAGAACCAGCCAGCGCATGGAGACCGACTCGTCCGGCGGGAACCAGGGGTCGTTCGGGAGCGCGAAGGTGTCGTCGAGGCTGGGCACCGCGCGGACGAACGCCTCCGTCTCGTCGGCGACCTTCTCCCAGTACGCCAGCTGCTGCTCCACGGTCTCGCCGTCGACCAGCAGGAAACACTCATGCCAGTTCGACTCGTCCCGCTTCACCGCCGGCACCTCGCCCTTGGCCCGTGCGACCCAGCCCTGTTCGACCTCGGCGACGTGCTTGAGCAGGCCCGCCAGGGACAGTTCGCTCGCGCTGGGGCTGCCGGACGCCTGTGCGTCGGTCAGTCCGAGCAGGGCCCGGCGGATGCCGCCGCGCTGTTCGGCGAGGAAGGAGAGCAGTGCGCCGCGCTCGTCGCCGTGGGCCTCGGCTCGCACGTGAGTGACCATGACCGGCCGCCTTTCGTCTTTCGTCGGGGTCAGCTGGATCTGCCTGACACCTACGAAGTTACGGACCCTTGCGGTCAGGTTCTGTCCTCAATGGAGAAGGCGTCGTCCGTGCGGCGCTCGGTAAGGATCTGCCGAGAGCCTCTCCGCTCGTGCCCGCGGTGCCTGTCCGTCCGAGGAGGATCGTCGCGGCGGACGGCCACGGTCAGGGGAGGGTGCGGTGGGCAAGGGGTCGAAGAAGAGGCGGCGCCCGCGCAAGAAGACGCCGCACCAGGGGGTGGTGGCGGGGCCTGCCCGCCCTGCGCGTCCGCGCTCTCCGCGGACCGGGAGGCTCTCCGCGGGCTTCTTCGTCGTGGTCCTCGGGCTGCTGCCGTTCCTCGGGGGCGGCTACATGCTCGCGGGGGCTCTCGGCCTCGTGGGGCAACGGGCCGTGTTCACCGCGACGAGCTGTGCGGTGGTCAGAACCGGCAAGAACCCTTACGTCGCGTGTGGGGGGAATCTGATCGTCGCGCGCCGGCCGTTGCGGTATGCCTCCGTGGACACGCGGCTGCCGTTGGGGAGGCCTACGGCCGTCCGGGTGCTCCCCGCCGGTCCGCTGGAAACGGTCGGTCCCGCCGCGGTCTCCGGCTGGTCGACCGTCACCCTGGGGGGTCTCACCGTGTTGACCGGCGGTGCGCTCGCGGTGTTCCGCGGGCGGTTGAGGTCGCCGGTCCGCGACACCGTGTTCCGGGTGGTCGGTGTGCCGGGCGGTCTGACGCTGGGTGGGCTCTTCGTGTACGTCGTCGTCCGGGTCGCTGCCTGACGCCGGGGCGGGCTGTTTTCGCCCCCGCCGCCCTTACCCGTTCCCATCCCCAGGGGCTGCCGCCCCTTCGACCCCGTCCCAGGGGGCTCCGCCCCCTGGACCCCCATCGGCCCGAAGGGCCTCGTCCTCAAACGCCGGACGGGCTGAAAGACGCAGTGGGCGGGGGAGGCGGGACGGCCAACCCACGTTCAGCGGACGTCTGCCCTCCCCGAACCGCCGAAGCCGGCGGTTCGGGGGTTGCTCCGTCAGAACGGGAACCTGCTCCGTCCGTGCTGCACCGAGATCCACTTCAGCGTGGTGAAAGCGTCCAGCATCGTCTCGCCGTTGAGGCGGCCGACGCCGGAGCTCTTCTCGCCGCCGAAGGGGACGATGGGCTCGTCGTGGACGGTGCCGTCGTTGACGTGGAACATGCCGGTGTCGATGCGCTTGGCGAAGTTGACGCCGCGCTCGATGTTCGCGGTGTGGACGGCGCCGCTGAGGCCGTACGGGGTGTCGTTGACGACGCGGACCGCCTCCTCCTCGCCGTCGACCGGGATGAGGAAGGCGACCGGGCCGAAGACCTCCTGGTGGAGGAGGGCGGAGCCGGCCGGGATGTCGGTGAGGACCGACGGCGAGACCAGGTTGTCGGTGGTCTCACCGCGCACCAGGGCCGTCGCGCCCTCGGCTATCGCCTGCTCGACGGTGCTCGCGAGGGCGTCCGCCTGGGAGGAGTTGATGACCGGGCCGATCACCGTCTCCGGGTCGCGCGGGTCGCCCACCTTGAGGCCCTTGACCTTCGCGACGAACTTCTCGGTGAACTCGTCGGCGATCGAGCGGTCCACGATCACACGGTTGGCGGCCATGCAGACCTGGCCCTGATGGACGTACCGGCTGAAGACCGCGGCGTCGACGGCGTAGTCGATGTCGGCGTCGTCGAGCACCACGATGGCGCTGTTGCCGCCGAGTTCGAGGACCGAACGCTTGAAGTGCGAGGCGGTGACGGTGGCGACGTGGCGGCCGACCTTGTCGGAGCCGGTGAAGGAGATGACCTTCGGGACGGGGTGCTCGATGAAGGCGTCGCCGATCTCCGCGATGTCGGTGACGACGACGTTGAGGAGTCCCTTGGGCAGGCCCGCGTCCTCGAAGATCTTCGCGACCAGGGTGCCGCCGGTGATCGGGGTGTTCTGGTGCGGCTTCAGTACGATGCCGTTGCCGAGCGCCAGCGCCGGGGCCACCGACTTGATCGACAGCAGGAACGGGAAGTTGAAGGGGCTGATCACGCCCACCACGCCCACCGGCACCCGGTAGACGCGGTTCTCCTTGCCGTCGATCGGCGACGGGATGATGCGGCCCTCGGGGCGCAGCGACAGGTGGATCGCCTCGCGCAGGAACTCCTTGGCGAGGTGGAGCTCGAAGCCGGCCTTGACGCGTGTGCCGCCGAGCTCGGCGATGATCACATCGGTGATCTCCTGCTCGCGCTCGTTGATCAGGCCGAGCGCCTTCTCGAAGACCTCGCGGCGGGCGTAGGGGTTGGTGTCGGCCCACTGCTTCTGGGCGCGGGCCGCCGCCTGGTACGCCTCGTCGACCTCGTCGACCGTGGCTATGGTGATCGACGCCAGCTTCTCGCCGTCGTACGGATTGAAGTCGATGATGTCCCAGGATCCGGTGCCCGGGCGCCACTCACCGTCGATGTACTGCTGGGCCAGATCAGTGAAGTACGACGACATGAGATCCCCAAATCGCTAGCAGACGCACGCGACGCGCGATCGACGTCACGGTCTGATCACGCGTCATCGTACTTGTGCGACAAGTGAGTTGGGGACGCAGAGCGATGTTCTGGGGAAAACCCTAGGAGAGTTGGCGAAGATCTCAGGAGAGTTGGAGGAGACCTCGTAGAAGGTCCCGGCTCTCGTCCGGTCCTGGGCTGTCCTGCTGGAGCTCCTTGAGTGCCTTCTCGTACTGGGTGACGTCCTCGCGCTTGTCCAGATACAGGGCGCTGGTGAGCTGCTCCAGATAGACCACGTCCGAGAGGTCGGACTCGGGAAAGCTGAGGAGGGTGAAGGCGCCGGACTCGCCGGAGTGACCGCCGAAGCCGAACGGCATGACCTGCAGCCGCACATTCGGACGCGTGGAGACCTCGATCAGATGCTGAAGCTGACCCCGCATCACCTCGCGGTCGCCGTAGGGCCGGCGCAGCGCCGCCTCGTCCAGGACGATGTGGAACTCGGGGCCGCCCACTTCGGCGAGGTACTTCTGCCGCTCCAGGCGCAGCGCCACCCGCTTCTCCACGTCGGCCTCGCTCGCACCCTTCATGCCGCGCCGCACGACCGCGCGGGCGTAGGCCTCGGTCTGCAGCAGGCCGTGCACGAACTGCACCTCGTACACCCGGATCAGGGTGGCCGCGCCCTCCAGACCGACATAGGTGGGGAACCAGCTCGGCAGGACGTCGGAGTAACTGTGCCACCAGCCCGCGACGTTGGCCTCGCGAGCGAGGGAGAGAAGTGAGGCGCGCTCCTGCTCGTCCGTGATGCCGTACAACGTCAGCAGATCCTCGACGTCCCTCGTCTTGAAGCTCACCCGGCCCAACTCCATCCGGCTGATCTTCGACTCCGAGGCGCGGATGGAGTAGCCCGCGGCCTCGCGGGTGATTCCGCGCGCCTCACGCAGTCGCCTGAGTTGCGAGCCGAGCAGCATCCGCCGCACCACCGATCCGGGCTCTCCCGCGCTCACGTTCGCCAGCCTCCCCAGCCGTCTTCAGGAGCCGAAGTCTGCCACTAAAACACTTCGAGCTGTACTCGTCCGATTACAGAGATGGAAAGAAGCCAAAGATTCCACACAGCAGGAGGGGAGGAGAAGGCAAGAGAAGTAAGGAAGTTGGCGGAAAAAATGCCCAACAAGCGGTACGGGAACGTCCAATTCGGTCACGTGCACGTGCATCTGCACCTTGCATCTGCACTCCTCATCCGAAACCATGGTCCCGCGCAACCGCTGCATCGCAACGACCGCGAACTTCCGGGAGTGCCTCGCATGGGGACGAATGGATCGACCATGCTCGAGCCGTTACGGCAGGGCCTTCCGCCGCTGGATCCCGCGGCCGTGTCCAACGCCGCCTCCTGCGCTCTGCCCGCCCGCTACGAAGCGGTGCGCGAGGCACGGCAGTTCACCCGCAGAACGCTCGACCAGTGGGACATAGGAGACCGCTTCGACGACGTCTGTCTGGTGGTCTCCGAACTGGTCACCAACGCCCTGCGACACGGCCTGCCGACGAGCAACGGACACGGACCCGAACACATTCCGCCCGTACGACTCCATCTGATGCGCTGGACGGAGCGACTGGTGTGCGCGGTGCGCGATCCCAGCCACGACAGCCCGGTCGCGCGCGACACGGACGACTTCTCGGCGGAGTCCGGGCGGGGCCTGTTCCTCGTCGACTCCTTCGCGGACGGCTGGGGTTGGCATCCGCTCGCGGGCACGCTCAACGGCAAGGTCGTCTGGGCACTGTTCCGCCTGCAGTCCGCCGAGTGAGATACCGCGGCGTTTTTCGACGCCATGGTTCTACGCGCGTCACGGGGCGTGAAGCATCGATCGCCCTGAGTCCTTCTCGCTCCGACGGGTCGCCGACCCCCGAACGTCAGCCCACTACAAGGTGGTCGAACTCGCCGTCCTTCACCCCGAGCAGCATCGCCTCTATCTCGGCGCGCGTGTAGACGAGCGCCGGACCGTCGGGGAACCGGGAGTTGCGTACGGCCACGCCTCCGTCGGGGAGCCGCGCGAACTCGACGCAGGAACCCTGCGAGTTGCTGTGCCGGCTCTTCTGCCAGGCCACCCCGTTCAGCTCCGTGGCTGCCATGCCGTTGTACACGTCGTTGTACACGTCGTGGTCCACAGGTCGCTCCCCGGTGGTGCGGTGGCCTTGGGGCCATTGATGCAGTGGTCAACGGTCCGGATCATAGCTCTGTTCACGTGCAGATGCATGAGCAGATGCACGTGCACGCGGGGTGGTCCTGTGGTTACAGATGTGACGTACGGGGCGCCGGTTACGTTCCCCCGGCACCTCGGCATCTGGGCCGAACCCCCTCGTGTATGAGGAATAGACGCGTACCGCGCCTGTTGTGTTCCAAGCTTCACCCAATCGTGCGGAGGCAAAGTTCGGCCCCGGCGTGAACCGTGTCCACGCCGGGGCCTCGGAAGGGGCGGGCGATCAGCGGTTGCCGTACGGCAACAGTGCCATCTCCCGGGCGTTCTTGATGGCGCGGGCCAGCCGGCGCTGCTGCTGGGACGTGACGCGGGTGACCCGGCGGCTGCGGATCTTGCCGCGGTCGGAGATGAACTTCCGCAGCAGATCGGTGTCCTTGTAGTCGATGTATGTGATCTTCGCCTGGTCCAGCGGGTTGGGCCGGTTCTTGGCGGGCTTGCGCTCGGGCTTGCGGGGCATGCGGGTCAGACCTCCAGGAGGGTGTCGAAGGCGGGCGGCAGCCGCTTCCAGGCGTCGCGGCCCGCGGCGTACTCGGTGTCGGTGAGCAGGCAGTGCTCCAGCAGCCGTTCGAGGCCGTCGCGGTCGAGGGCGGGCGACGTGAACACCAGGTGCTGGCAGCAGTCGCCGTGCTCGGGGTGCCAGTCCATCGCCGCGGCGGCCCGGCGCACCGGCGGGACCATCTCCCAGGCCGCGTCCGGCAGGGAGGCGAGCCAGGGGCCCACGCTCTCCACGCACAGGGCTCCGCCGGCCGCGTCCCAGTGCAACAGCACATCCGGCTTGTCGGCGAGCCAGAACCGGCCACGGCTGCGGGCGGCCGCACAGGTGATGTCCTCCAGCGCCTCGTACAGCCGCTCCGGGTGGAAGGGGCGGCACCGGTGCCAGACCAGCGTGGAGACACCGTGGGCGTCCGCCTCGGTGGGCAGGAGGGCACAGGCCGGGTGCTGGGCGGCGGCCGCGGCCTCCACGTCGAAGCCGGCGAGGGCGGCCGCCGCCAACGGCGAGCGTGCGGATGCCTGCGCATCGGCTCGCGCACCGGGCTCTACGCCCGCCGGGTCGGCGTGGCCGATCGGGACCTGGCGGGCCGTCGGATGCAGTTGCGCGAGCAGCTCGCGGTCCTCGTCGTCGGCCGCCTCCGAGTCGGCCACGGCGAGGACGGGGGCGTACTCCAGCTGGCGGGCGAAGGTGTCGGCGACCGTGCGCTGGTCGGTGGCGGCAGCGGCGAGGCCGCGGTCGGCGAGGTCGTCGCCGTTGCCCAGGTACGGCAGGACCAGCGCCGGGTCGACGGCGGTGATGACGCCGGTGACGGTGAGCCCGCCGGACGCGACGACCTCGGCCATGGCCTTGGGCTCCACCGAGTCCCACAGCTCGACGACCGCGAGCCGCGTGAGACCGTCGTCGGCCAGCCGGCGCAGCTCCGGCACCAGGTCCTCGCGCAGCGCACAGCACGCGCAGTCGTTGACCAGGGGCGCCTCCCCCGCGGCGAGGATCCCGGAGGCGTCACGGATGGTCCGTACGACCGTGCCCGCCGCGGCCGTCGCCAGGTCGTGGTGGAGGACGACGCTGCCCGGCACGTCGGCGAGCAGCCGCTCGACGGCTGCCTTGCGGGCGTCGGCGTGCAGCCCGCCGACGATCACGACGGAGAGCATCAGCCGTTCTTTCCGTACCGGCGCTCGAAGCGCTCCACGCGTCCGGCGGTGTCCAGCACGCGCGCGGTGCCGGTGTAGAAGGGGTGGCTGACGTTCGAGATCTCGACGTCGACGACCGGGTAGGTGTGGCCGTCCTCCCACTCGATGGTCTTCTCGCTCGTCATCGTCGAGCGGGTCAGGAAGGTGTAGTTCGCGGCACGGTCCCGGAAGACGACCGCGCCGTAGGAGGGGTGGATTCCGTTGCGCATGGGGGTGGTCAGCGCTCCTCTCGGAAGTCGACGTGGCGGCGGACGAGCGGGTCGTACTTGCGGAGCGTCATACGGTCCGGGTCGTTGCGGCGGTTCTTGCGGGTGACGTAGGTGAAGCCGGTCCCCGCCGTGGACCGGAGCTTGATGACCGGGCGGAGTTCGTTGCGAGCCATGCTGCTATCTTACTGAAAATGAATTCCATTTACACAACCGCTTCGAGAGAGGTGCATCACCCGTGTCCGCCCACTGCATGCTGACCGGCGCCCAGCCCGGCTTCGGCAACCGCATCTCCCACTCCCACCGGCGCACTTCGCGCCGCTTCGACCCCAACATCCAGTCCAAGCGCTACTGGCTGCCCAGCGAGGGCCGGAACGTCCGGCTGCGGCTGAGCACGAAGGGCATCAAGACCGTCGACACGATCGGTATCGAGGCAGCCGTGGCGCGGATCCGCGCGCGCGGGGTGCGGGTCTGAGGGAGAAAGCGGCATGGCGAAGAAGAGCAAGATCGCGAAGAACGAGAAGCGGCAGGAGATCGTCGCCCGGTACGCCGGGCGCCGCGCCGAGCTGAAGGAGATCATCCGGCGCCCGTCCTCCACGGATGCCGAACGGATCGCCGCCCAGCGGGAGTTGAACCGGCAGCCGCGGGACGCCAGCGCCACGCGCGTACGCAACCGGGACCAGGTGGACGGGCGGCCGCGCGGCTACTACCGCGCCTTCGGCCTCTCTCGCGTCGGCCTCCGGGTGCAGGCGCACGCCGGGTACCTTCCGGGGGTCCGCAAGTCCTCCTGGTAGCTTGCTGCGGTCGTTGCGTCGACCGCTACAGCTAGGAGCCTCCAGTGACTTCCGCGATCTTCTCGCGCACCACGTCACACCGGCGGATGCGGGTCGCGGCGGCCGCCGTGACCCTGGCGGGCGTACTCGCGCTGACCGCGTGCAGCGGGGACGGTGGCTCCGACGACGACTCGTCGCCGAGCACCGGTGCGTCGTCGACGGCGACCGCGGACACGGGGGGCGGGACCGGCGGATCGGCTTCCTCGTCGGCTTCCGCCTCCGCCTCGGACGAGCTCGCGGGCAGCTGGCTCGCCACCACGAAGGACAAGGCCGTGGTGCTGATGGTCAACGGCACGGAGGCCGGGCTCTTCGCGACCGGCGGGACCATCTGCAGCGGGACCGCGGGCGAGGAGGACGGCATGCAGATGATCCGCCTCAAGTGCACGGACGGCAGCAGGGACCGACAGACCGGAATGGTCGACTCCGTGAGCAAGACCGGCCTCAAGGTGACGTGGGAGGGCGGTCTGGGCACGGAGACGTACACGAAGTCGGAGGGCGGCCAGCTGCCGTCCGGGCTGCCGACGGCGAGCCTGGGCTGACCCTCCTCACGGACTCCCGGCTTCGTGCGTGATGATCCATGCACGCGTTCACACAGCACCTGAGCACTCAAGGACCCCTCATGCGCGCCCTCCCCCTCGCCGCCACCGTCCTCACCGCGGCCCTGACGCTGACCGCCTGCTCCGACGACGGGGACACCAAGGACAAGGCCGCCACGAGCAGCCCCAAGGGCGTCACCGCCTGTGCGGTCGGCGCGATGACGGTGCAGGTCGGGCCCGCCAACGCCGCCCCCGCCGTCGGGGACACCGGCAACGTGCCCGTCACGATCACCAACGACAGCGGCGCCAAGTGCACCCTCGACGGCCTGCCCTCCGTCACCCTCGGTACGGTCGCCGTCGAGCCGGACCCGTCCGCCAAGGCCACGAAGACGACCCTCACGAAGGGCGCCGCGACCTCCTTCACGCTCACCTACGTCATGGGCGAGGCCGGCGGCGGCAAGAGCCTCGCCGTGTCGGAGGGGAAGTTCAGCCTGCCCGGCTCCTCCGAGACGTACGACTTCAAGTGGTCGTACGGCGATGTCGCGGTGAAGAGCGACGGCAAGACCCCGGACGCCTCGGTGAGCGGGTTCCAGGTGTCCGGCGACTAGGCCCTAGCCGAGCCGCCGCCGCGACCTCACCTGCGCGCGGTCCGCCGCCTCCGAGCCCTCGACCCAGCCCGCCTCGTCGTTGACACCGCGCAGCCGGGTCGTGGTCGTCTCGGGGAACATCCGGTCGAGGCGGCCGGTGACCGCGACCTCGCGGGTGGCGAGCACCGGGAGCAGGTCGTCGCTCACCTGGGTCTCGGCCGCGGCACGCAGGCGGACTCCCACGCGGTGGGCGTAGGCCGCGAGGAAGGACTGCCGGAAGGTCTTGGTCCGCTTCCGGCCGCCCGCCCGCTGGGCCGCCTCCGCCCTGGTCATCGCCGTCGTGGCCTGGACGAGCAGGGAGGTGTAGAGCAGTTCCACGACCTCCAGATCGGGTTCGAAGCCGACGACCGTGGAGAAGGCGAGCGGTTCGTTCCACACCGCCCGGCAGTGGTTCGCCGTCGCCACCGCGTCCAGCAGCACCGCCTTGGCCTGCTCGTACGGCGGTTCGACCCCGATCCGGCAGGCGCCGGGGGTGTCGTGCGTGGGCGCCTGCGCGTCCAGGAGCGCCTCGTCGACACTGTGCCGGGTCATCAGCTCCTGCGCCTTGGCGCTGAGCGCCTCCGCCTCCTCCGGGTAGTCCGTCCCCTCCGCCTTCGCGAGCAGTGCGCGGATGCGGGTGAGCATGCGGGACTCCGGGTGCGCTGCACGGCCGGCCGGCTCGTCGAGGGACTCCAGGGAGGGAAGGCGGAGCAGCAGACGGTACAGCTCCAGGACCGCGGTGGCGCGGGAGAAACGGTCCTGTGGCGGGGCCTCGGCCGTCACCTCCTCGAGCTGGGCCCGCCAGCGGGGGCCGCGCGCACGGTCGTCGGGCGCCTGCGCGTGGATCAGCGCCGATGCCAGGCGTACGTGTACGTCGTCCAGCTCCCGTCGCACGATCCGTACGACGTCGGCGGGCTGCCAGCCCCGCCGCCAGGCCGCCGCCACGAACTCCCGGCCCCGGCGGTCGAGTTCGGCGTCGGCCGTCCTGTCGGCGGCGAGGAGGGAGGCGGCCGTGTCGAGGGCGGAGTCGGCGTCCGTGTAGAGGGCTGCCTCGAAGGCGCGGTCGACGGTGCCGGGGGCGCTGCTGCTGGTCACGGGGCGATCGTCTCACTCCCCGAAAATCGGGTGCCGCCGCCCGTGCGGGCTTCGAGCATGGCCGCATGGTGGACATGTCTCTCTACGCGGCCTTCCTCGTGGCCGCTTTCGCGCTCTGTGTGACTCCCGGCCCCGACATGATGTTCATCGTGGCGATGGGCGGACGCGGCGGCCCCGCGGCGGGGGTGATGGCGGCGTTCGGGGTGGCCTGTGCGATGTTCGTGCACACGGTGGCCGCGGCGCTCGGACTGTCGGCGCTGTTCCTGGCCCTGCCGACGCTGTACCACGTGCTGCGCTGGGCGGGCGCGGCCTATCTGCTGTACCTCGCGGTGAAGGCGTTCCGGGACCGTTCGCCGATCGGCGAGGGGGCCGTGGCCGGGCCGGGGATGCGGCGGGCCTTCTGGCAGGGGGCCGTGACCAACCTCCTCAACCCCAAGGTGATCCTCTTCAACGTGGCGTTCCTGCCCCAGTTCGTGGCGCCCGAGATGGGGCACGTGTGGGAGCAGTTCCTGGTCCTCGGGCTCACGATCACGGTCATGGGCTTCGCGGTGGACGGCTCGATCGGGCTGCTCTCCGGGAAGCTCTCCGCGCTGCTGCGGCGCAGTCGCAGGGTGGCGCGGGGGCTCAACATCTTCAGCGGGACGGTGTTCACGGGGCTGGCGGTGCGATTGGTGGCCGCGTCGCCGAAGTAGGGGCACGCACGCGTGAAGGCCTTGAGGTGTCAACCGCGGGTTGACACCCCGTGCCTGTCAACCTACGGTTGACACATGACGACGAACCCCAACATCACGTCATCCGTACGCCTCGACGACCTCATCGCGGCCATCAAGAAGGTCCACGACCAGCCGCTCGACCAGCTCGAGGACGCGGTGATCGCAGCCGACCACCTCGGTGACGTGGCCGACCATCTGATCGGCCACTTCGTGGACCAGGCCCGACGCTCGGGCGCCTCCTGGACGGACATCGGCAGGAGCATGGGCGTCACACGGCAGGCCGCGCAGAAGCGGTTCGTGCCGAAGGAGGGCGCTGAGCCCAGCGCCAACCAGGACTTCAGCCGCTTCACGACCCGTGCCCGCAACACGGTGATGGCCGCGCACAACAAGGCCGTCGCCGCCCGCAACGCCGAGGGCCGCCCCGAACACCTGGTCCTCGGCCTGCTGGCCGAACCGGACGCCCTGGCCGCCAAGGCGATCACCGCACAGGGCGTCCTCCTCGACGTCGTACGCCAGGCCGCCACCGCCGCACTACCACCGGCCGTCGAGGAGGCCCCGGAGCTCGTCCCCTACGGCTCCGACGCCAAGAAGGTCCTGGAACTCACGTTCCGTGAGGCCCTCCGCCTGGGCCACAACTACGTCGGCACCGAACACATCCTCCTGGCCCTGCTGGAGTTCGAGAACGGCGAGGGCGTGCTGTCGGGCCTGGGCATCACGAAGGAAGCGGCGGAGGAGAACGTGACGACGGCGCTGGCGAAGATCCAGGAAGAGAGGGCCTGACCCCCTGGGTCGGGGGCACGCCGCCCGGCGGCGGGCGAAGGGCCGTTGTCAGACCCTCCTGCGAGACTCGCCACCATGACCGACCGCTGGGCTCTCGCTCCGGCCGAGGACGGTGGCGTGGAGCTCGCCCCCCTCGGGACCGACGGGCTGCCCGCCGGACCGGTGCGACGGGAGGGGCATCTCGCGGGGGCCGTGCGGGGGCGGCCCGAGGTGGCGCGGTGGGTGTGGCGGTCCACGGCCGAGGTGTATCCGCGACTGCTCGCCGCGGGGGTGCGGGTCGAGCGGTGCTACGACATCGAGGACGCCGAGACCCTGCTGCTGGGCCACGCGGGGCGCTACGGCGAGCCGCGCTCGGCCGCCGCCGCCCTGGCCCGACTGCGTGGCGGCCCCGTACCGCCCGACCCGCCGCTGCGGTCGGCCGAACCCGGCTCGCAGTCCTCGCTCTTCGAGCCGCAGGCCGTCCATCTGCCGCTCGCCGACCTCCTGGAGGTGTACGCCGACCAGCAGCGCCGCCAGGACGCCACCGCCCATCCCGACCGGATGCGGCTGCTGATCACCGCCGAGTCGGCCGGGATGCTGGTGGCCGCCGAGATGAACCGCGCGGGGCTGCCGTGGAGCGCCGACGTCCACCGCCAGGTGCTGCACGAGATGCTCGGCGAGCGATACGCCGGCGGCGGTGAGCCCCGTCGCCTCGCCGAACTCGCCGACGAGGTGTCCGCGGCCTTCGGGCGCCGGGTCCGGCCCGATCTGCCCGCCGATGTCGTCAAGGCGTTCGCGCAGGCCGGCATCAAGGTGAACTCCACCCGCCGCTGGGAGCTCGAGTCGATCGACCACCCGGCCGTGAAGCCCCTGATCGAGTACAAGAAGCTGTACCGGATCTGGGTCGCCCACGGCTGGTCCTGGCTCCAGGACTGGGTGCGCGAGGGGCGGTTCCGGCCGGAGTTCCTGTGCCACGGCACGGTCACCGGCCGCTGGGTCACCAACGGCGGGGGCGCGCTGCAGATCCCCAAGGTCATCCGCCGGGCCGTCGTCGCCGACCCGGGCTGGCGGCTCGTCGTCGCCGACGCCGACCAGATGGAGCCGCGGGTGCTGGCGGCGATCTCCCGTGACCCCGGGCTGATGGAGGTGGCGGGCCGGGAGACCGACCTCTACCAGTCCGTCTCCGACCGCGCCTTCTCCGGCGACCGCGACCAGGCCAAGCTCGCCGTCCTCGGCGCGGTCTACGGCCAGACCTCCGGCGACGGCCTCAAGAACCTCGCCGCGCTCAGACGCCGCTTCCCCAAGGCGGTGGCGTACGTCGACGACGCGGCCCGCGCGGGCGAGGAGGGACGGCTCGTGCGGACCTGGCTGGGGCGGACCTGCCCACCGGCGGCGGGCGCGGGCGATGCCGCCGAGGAGGCCGGCATCCCGCAGGAGGACGCCTCCGAGACCCCCACCGACGACGGCTGGGTACCGGGGTACGCCTCCCGCAACGCCCGCGCCCGAGGCCGCTTCGCCCGTAACTTCGTCGTCCAGGGCAGCGCCGCCGACTGGACCCTGCTGCTGCTCGCCGCGCTGCGCCAGACCTGTGCGGACATGGCAGCCGAGCTGGTGTTCTTCCAGCACGACGAGGTGATGGTCCACTGTCCCGAGGAGGAGACGGAGACGGTCGTGGCGGCGATCCGGGAGGCGGCGGAGTTGGCGGCGCGGCTGACGTTCGGGCAGACGCCGGTGCGGTTCCCGTTCTCGACGTCGGTGGTGGAGTGCTATGCCGACGCCAAGTGACCGGTCCGCTGCACGGACGCCGAGTGATCAGCCGCCGCCGAGCAGGGCGTGCAGCTCGTCCACGACCGCCTTCTTGTCCGTCCCGTCCAGCGCGGCGAGGGCCGTACACCACTGTGCGCACGCCTCCTCGACGCGCCCCTGCTCCCGCAGCACCAGCCCGTACTGGTGGCGGGCGAGACCGCCCACATAGCCGTCGGCGCGGGCGTCCGCACGGCTCAGCAGCTCGGCGCACTCGCTCTCGGCCCGGTCCATGAGGCCCAGCAGCCGCAGCGCGCGCACCAGACCGAGCCGGGACTGGGACTCACCGTGCCAGTCGCCGTGGCCGCCGAGGATGCGCCGGCTCTCCTCGAAGTGCGGTACGGCGGCGGCCGGTTCGCCCAGGGAGAGATGGGCGTAGCCGATGTTGCAGTGCGCGGAGTGCTGCACGATGACGTTGCCGATCTCGGCGCCGATGGCGAGCGAGCGCCGGTGCTGCTCGATGGCGGCGCGGGGGTCGGTGTGCTCGTACAGGTTGCCGAGGTGGCCGTAGGTCACGGCCTCGCCCCAGGGGTCGTCCAACTGCCGTGACAGCTCCAGGCTCTGGCGTAGCGCCTCCCCGGACTCCTCGTACCGGCCGAGGTTCTCCAGCAGCAGGCCCCGGTTGCCGAGGCAGCGCCGGATCCTGGAGAGCACGCCGAGTCGCCGCCAGAGTGCGAGGGAGTCGTCGGTGCGGGCGAGGGACTCGCCGTGCCGGCCGGTGAGGAAGTACAGCCCGGCGAGGTCGATCAGCGCGTACGCCTCGGCGACCTCGTCCCCGAACCGTCGCGCCAGCCGGAGCGCGGCCTGTCCGAGCACCTCCATCTCGGAGACGCGGCCGCCTCGTTGGAGGTAGGGGAAGAAGAGCCGCAGGAGGGTGGCGGCATGGGCGGCGGTGCGGTCGTCGGGGGCGTCCGCGTACCGCTCGACCAGGGCGACGATGTTCTCCAGCTCCGACGTGGCCCAGGCGAAGGCCTCTTCGGAGGTGGCGAACGCCGGCACGGACAGCACGTGCGCCGTGTGCTCGGGCGGCTGCGCGGCGGTCGGGCGGCGGCGGTCGTCCTGGTCGAGGCCGGGCTCGACGATCGCGGTGAGGGTGCGTTCGACGACGGCCGTGTACCAGCGCACCGCGGTGCGGGCGACGTCCGGGGCGTGCCGGGTGTCCGCCAGTTCGCGGGCGAAGTCGCGGACCAGGTCGTGGGGGGCGTAGCGGCCGTACGCCGTCTCGTCCAGGAGCGCCACGTCGACGAGGCGGTCGAGCGCGGCCTCGGCACGGCTCGTCTCGGTGCCGAGGAGCCGGGCGATGAGGGGTGCGCCGTACGTGGGCAGGTCGAGGGCGCCGAGCCGGCGCAGCGCGAGGGCGGCGTCGCGGTCGGTGCGGCGGCCGGAGGCGGCGAGCGCGTCGTGGGCGACGGCCAGGGAACGGCGTACGGACAGGTCGTCGTACTCCAGGTGCCGCAACCTGTCCTCCGTGGCGGCCAGCTGGTCGGCCAGCACATCGGGGGTGAGGGCGCGGCGCGCGGCCAGGCGGGCGGCGACGATGCGCAGGGCGAGCGGGAGGCGGCCGGTGAGTTCGACCAGGGGATGGGCGGCGTGGATGCGGTCGGCGTCCTCGCCGCTGCCGGTGCCGTCGTCGCCGTCCCGGCCGGACACCGTCCGCAGCAGCGCCGCGCTGTCCTCCGCCGACAGCGGGGCGAGCGGGAAACGGCGGGCGCCGTCGAGGGCCGTCAGCGGGGAGCGGCTGGTGACGATCACCGCGCAGCCGGTGCCGGCCGGCAGCAACTGCCGTACCTGCGCTGCGGTCGCGGCGTCGTCCAGCACCATGAGCGTGCGCGTCGGCGCGAGCAGGGAACGCAGCAACGCGGCTGCCGCGTCCGGGTGTTCGGGGATGGCACGGGGGTCGGCGCCCAGGTCGCGCAGGAGTGCGGTGAGCGCCTGGGACGGCGTGAGGGGGGTCATGCCGGGGGTGGCGCCGTGCAGGTTGACGTACAGCTGGCCGTCGGGGAAGCGTTCCCGCAGGCCATGGGCGACATGCAGGGCGAGTGCGCTCTTGCCCACACCGGCCATGCCGCTGATGACGGCGACGGCGGCGGCGGGGGCGTCGGACAGGGTCCGGCGTACGGCGTCGAGGACGGTTGCGCGACCGGTGAAGTGCGCTGGTGGCGGAGGGAGTTGGGCAGGGCGGGGCGGGCCTGTGGGCATCCCCCCGGGCTCGGCGCCGTCCGCTCCGGGCCCGGTCCCCGCGTCCTCGGCCCCGTCGGCCGCACCGACGACCGACGCACCCTCGCCTCCGCCTCCGCCACTCCCCTCGCTCCTCCCGGCGGACGCCCCCGTCGCCTCCCGCAACACCTCGACATGCGCCTTCCGCACCCCCGCCCCCGGCTCCACGCCGAGCTCCTCGACCAGCCGCGTCCGCAGATCCCGGTGGACGGCCAGCGCCTCCGCCTGCCGCCCCGTCCGGTGGAGGGCCAGCATCAGCTGACGGTGGAAGGCCTCGCGCAGCGGATGTTCGGCGGCCAGGGACGTCAGTTCCAGGACCAGACCGTCGAGCCGGTCACCGACGGCGAGCTCGGCGTCGTAGCGCCACTCCAGAAGCAGCAGCCGCGCCTCGCGCAGCCGCTGCACGAAGGCGTATCCGCCCAGCTCGGCCGGGAGGCCGCTGAGCGGCGAGCCGCGCCACAGCGCGAGCCCCTCGGTGCACGCGCGCACCGTCCGTGCCCAGTCCCGCCCGGCGTGCGCGGCGCGCGCCTCGGCGACGTGGGTGTCGAAGACATGGACGTCCAGCTCGCCCTGCTCGACCCGGAGCAGATAGCCGGGCGGTACGGCCCGCAGCCGCTCGGGGTCGTCGAGCAGCCGTCGCAGCCGGGTGACGTGGTTGTGCAGCGAGGCGTGGGCGGAGGCGGGCGGCGCCCCGCCCCACAGCGCGTCCTTGAGGGAGTCGACCGAGACGGTACGGCCCGCCTCGAGAAGCAGCGCGGCCAGCAGCGTCCGCACCTTGGGGCTGCCCACCACTCGGGTCGCGCCGGCGTCGTAGAGAACCGGCGGCCCCAGCAGTCCGAACCGCAGCTCGCACGGCTTCACACCGAACCACTGCCTTCCCACGCGCCGCACCCGGCCGCGCTCCGCACTCGAAAACCCACCGCTTCTGGCGGGATTCCGCCCTCTGTACAGCGGTTTCCCGCCACGTATCGCCGACCGGCGATCCGGCCGGAATCCGCCACCGTACCGGCCGTCCGAGGCCGCCGCCCGGCGACTTCACGCCAATCGGCCGACGACCCCAAAGCGGACCGCTGGCCACATGTTAGCGATCTGTTGGCGCCGCCTGATGTGATCACTTCATCGGATCTGGCCCGAGGGTGCGCGCGTACGACGCGTTGCTCGGGGGAGTGTCGCCGTCGTGGCCGGATCCGGGGACGCGAGAGGGCCCCGGTCGCCGGAGGTGAGCGACCGGGGCCCTCGTCCCTTCTTCTCGATCCTCTCGGAAGGCCCTCTCAGCGGGCAGGCCCCGGCACGGCCCGGCTCAGATGACGGGCGGCCGTCCCAGCCGTGTGAGCAGCCAGACCGTGCGCCAGCGCATGGGCCGCCGCTCCCCTGCCGACTCCCGTATCCCTTCCGCGAACCCGCCGAACCAGGCGCGCAGCCCGGCCGCCGACCGGTTCCGTACGAGCGTGAGCAGCACCCAGACCCCGAGATGGACCGGGATGAGCGCGAGCGGCAGCCGACGCCGGGCCAGCCAGACGCGGTTGCGGGCGTTCACGCGGTAGTAGACGGCGTGCCGGGCGGGCGAGGTCTTCGGGTGCTGGAGCAGCAGTTCGGGCGCGTACAGGATCCGCCAGCCCGCGTCGGCGGCCCGCCATGCCAGGTCGGTCTCCTCGTGCGCGAAGAAGAACTGGGCCGGCCAGTCGCCGATCTCGTCGAGCATCGCCATGCGAAAGCCGTGCCCGCCGCCGAGGAAGCCGGTCACATATCCGCCCCGCAGCGGATCGGAGGCACCGACCCGGGGCACGTGCCGCTGCTGGGTCTCCCCGTGCTCGTCGGCGATCCGGAAGCCCACGACGCCGAGTTGCCCGTCGGCGGTGAACAACTCCCGTACCCGCCGCAGCACATCGGCGTCGACGAGCAGCCCGTCGTCGTCCAGCTCGACGACGACGTCGACGTCCCCGAACTCCCGCAGCCGCGCGAGCCCGACATTGCGCCCGCCGGGACAGCCGAGGTTCTCCTCCAGCTCCACGACGGTGACTTCACCGGGCAGCGACAGCCGCTCGGCGAACTCCGGCAGCCGGCAGCCGTTCCCGACGATCACGATCCGCGCGGGCGCCACGTCCTGCTTGGCCACGGACTCCAGCAGCGCGTCGACCTCCTCCGGCCGGTTCCCCATGGTCACGACGGCGACGGCGACGCGTAGCGCCTCCCCCATGCCCTCACCTCATCCCGGCTCGCAAGTACCGCCGCGATGCTAGCCGTTCACGGTAAGGACGTCTCATGTACGCGGGTTCGCAGCGTGATCCGTACGCCGGTTCTCCTTCCGGCGTACGAACTTCAGCCCAGACCAGTCCTCCCCCAGCGCCGCCACCTTCACGTCGACGACACCGAGCGGGAGGAAGATCTCCCGCAGATCGTCCTCACCGATGTCACTGACATGCCCGGCCGCCTTCCGGGGCCAGGCGATCCACAGCATGGCGTCGTCGGCGAGGCCGTCCACGAGCCGGGCCGCCTCGGCCGCCAGCTCCCGCCGCTCCCGATAGAAGGCGACGCCGACATCGACCCCGCGCGGCCCGCCCTCCACGACCTCGCACCCGTCGGGCAGCCCGGGAATGTCCCACGCCTCGGGCGCATGCCGCAGCCCCACCCGCTGTCCGCCCTTGATGCCGATCTTCCGGGCAAGGGGCGTACCGGAGTATCCGCTCGTCACGCACATCACCTCCGCTCCTCCCATCGTGACGGCCCGGGCCGCGTGCGGAGGTGGACATGGCGACGCACCTCGCGGTCCAGGTAGCGGACACATCCCACCGCGAGGTGCGGGGCCCGCTCCTGAAACGGCGGCGGTACGACCGGACGGGCCGACACCCTGAAAGGTGAACCGTCAGCGTCCGTCCGGGTCGCCCACCCGACCCGGGAGGTCCTGCTCCGCCCAGATGATCTTTCCGGACCGGGTGTAGCGCGTACCCCAACGGCGGGTCATCTGAGCGACCAGGAACAACCCCCTGCCGCCCTCGTCGGTCGTCCGCGCATGGCCCATCCGGGGCGAGGTGTTGCTGGCGTCGGACACCTCGCAGATCAACTTGTCGTGCCGGACCATCCGCAGCCTGACGGGCCCGGTGCCGTGCCGGATGGCGTTGGTGACCAACTCGCTGACGACCAGTTCCGTGGTCATCACCAGGTCGTCCAGCTGCCATCCGAGCAGCTGGCGGACAACCAGCTTCCTGGCGCTCGCGACGATCGCCGGATCCGTCGGCAGGTCCCACGAGGCGACCCGGTCGGCGCCCAGCGAATGCGGCCGGGCCAGGAGGAGGGCGACGTCGTCGGTCTGCGGGCCGGTCAGCAGATTGTTCACGACCGCCGAGCACAGCTCCTCGAGCGGCAGGCCGGACTGCGCGAGCACATCGCTGAGGCGGGACAACCCGACGTCGATGTCCTGGTCACTGCTCTCGATGAGGCCGTCGGTGTAGAGGGCGATCAGACTCCCCTCGGGCAGGGAGATCTCGGCGGACTCGAAGGGCAACGAGCCGAGGCCCAGCGGAGGGCCCGCCGGAAGGTCCGGGAAGGAGACCTTGCCGCCGGGGGCGACCACGGCGGGCGGCGGATGTCCGGCCCGGGCCATGGTGCACAGCTGGGTGACCGGGTCGTAGATGGCGTAGAGGCAGGTGGCGCCCAGTACCGCCGTGGCGATGGGCTCGTCGTCGCCGCCCTTCTCCTCCGTCAAGCGGATCACCAGGTCGTCCAGGTGGGCCAGCAGCTCGTCGGGCGGCAGGTCCATGTCGGCGAGCGTCTGTACGGCGGTCCGCAGCCTGCCCATGGTCGCCGCGGCGTTGAGGCCGTGCCCGACGACGTCACCGACGACCAGGGCGACCCGGGCGCCGGACAGCTGGATCACATCGAACCAGTCGCCGCTCACCCCGCCCCGGGCATCGGCAGGCAGATAGCGCGACGCCACCTCCATGGCGGTCCCGCCGTTGAGCCCCTGCGGGAGCAGACTCCGCTGCAGGGCCAGCGCCGCGGCATGCTCACGGGTGTAGCGGCGGGCGTTCTCCACCCACACCGCGGCCCGGCTGACCAGCTCCTCGGCGAGCAGCAGATCGTCCTCCTCGAACGGCTGCGGATGCTCCATACGGATGAAGGTCGCCACTCCCAGCACGGTGCCGCGCGCGGACAGCGGCACCCACATCACCGAGTGCATCCCGAACTCCGCGATGCTCTTGGCCCGTGCCGGGTCCTGAGCGATCCACGGGGCGGTGGCCGGGTCCAGGTACGGCTCCAGCACCGCCCTGCCGTTGACCATGCTCTCGAAGTACGGCGAGGACTCGGGTGCGTCGATCGAGTCGCCGGTGGTGACCACCGACTCCGGGCAGCCCTCGTGGATCGACTGCTGTCCGGCGCGCCGCACCAGAAACGCGCTGCCGGCCGGCCCCGAACCGGGTTCGTCGCCGTGCAGCACCGCTTCCAGCAGGTCGACGGTCACGAAGTCGGCGAGCCGCGGTACCGAGAAGTCGGCCAGTTCCTGGGCGGTCCGCATCACGTTCAGCGTGCCGCCGATACAGGCGCTGGCCTCGCTGAGCAGGGCCAGGCGCTCGCGGGCCCGCCATCTGTCGGTGACGTCCATGCCCATGTAGCACACGCCCAGCGGGTTGCCGTCCGGGGCGTCGAGCCGAAAGAACGACGTGGAGTAGGCGTGTTCCTGGTGCGGATCCGCCCAGGTCCAGCCCCGGTACTCGTAGTCGATGACCGGGACGCCGGTCTCCAGCACCTGCCGCATCTTGGCTTCGAGCGCCTCCGTGTTCAGACCCGGCAACGAGTCCGACATCCGGTGCCCGAGCCGCTGCTCGCGCGGCACACCGCCGTAGCGCTCCAAGGTGTCGTTCATCCACACGTACCGCAGGTCCGGGCTGAGCATGGCCATGCCGAGCGGCGAGCGGATGAGAAAGGCCTCCAGCACCTCCCCGCTGACCGCCCAGGTCGGAGCCTTCGACACGTCGATCGCCGATACGAGCCAGGCCTTGCGGTCGTCGGTGTCGGACATCGCGGTCACCCGCAGCCCGACCTCGAGACGGCGGCCGTCCCGGTGGCGGGCGCCCACCAGGCCGACCCAGCTCTCCCGGCTCCCGCACTCCTCTGCGACCTCGGCCGCACGTGACGCGTCCTCGGGCCGGGCCAGCAGAGTGGCGGCGGAGCGGTCGAGGACCTCCGCCGCGCGGTATCCCAGGAGCCGCTCGGCGGCCCCCGTCCAGCCGATGACCGTGCCCTTCGCGTCGATCACCGCGGCAGCCACATTCGCCATCTCGAACGGTCCATGTGTTCCGTCCGGTG
This sequence comes from Streptomyces sp. NBC_00019, assembly GCF_045041015.1. Taxonomy (NCBI): domain Bacteria; kingdom Bacillati; phylum Actinomycetota; class Actinomycetes; order Kitasatosporales; family Streptomycetaceae; genus Streptomyces; species Streptomyces sp. NBC_00019. Next base: position 5,847,033 of record NZ_CP108302.1, on the reverse strand, counting down.
TGACCTCCTTGGGGACCTTCATGACAGCCGTCCCATCTGGCGGGTGGCATATGGGTCATTCTATGGCGTAGCGACCGGCGCTGCTCCCTCCGGACCGTTCTACTCCTGGCCCTCGCCGGTGATGAGCCGGGCGATCATCAGCGCCACCAGGATGATCGCGCCGTAGATGGCCTGGATCCAGAAGGACGACACCTGCGCCAGGGTGAGCAGGTTCTCCAGCATGCCCAGCAGCAGGACCCCCAGCAGCGCCCCGGCCAGTGATCCCCGGCCGCCGCTCAGGCTGATGCCGCCGATGACGGCGGCCGCGAACACGGTGAAGATCAGGCCCTGTCCCTGATTGGCGTTGATCGCCCCGACCCGCCCGGCGATCACCAGGCCGGCCAGCGCGGCCAGGGTTCCGCCGATGACCAGAACTCCCCAGGCCACCCGTTCGACCCGGATGCCCGCCGCCCGCGCCGCGGGTGCGTTGCCGCCCACCGCGTACACCGCGCGTCCCAGCCGGTGGTAGCGCAGCACCCACCCCGCGCCGGCGAAACAGGCACCGGTCACCCACACGGAGACGGGGACGCCGAGCCAGGTGTCGGACCCGAGAGCCAGGAACGCGGCGGGGGCGTCGAACAGGGTCTTGCCGGACACCATGCCGACCAGGACTCCGCGCAGCACGATGTTCATCGCCAGGGTCACGATGAAGCCGTTGAGCTGGAGCTTCACGATCAGCAGACCGTTCACGGCCCCGATCAGCGCCCCCGTGAGCGGAATGATCAGCAGGCCGAACCAGGTGGGCAGTTCGCTGCCGAAACCCGCCGAGACCGCCGGGATCACGGCCATGAAACCGAGGGCCGGGGCGAGCCCCGCGATCGACTCCAGCGAGAGGTCCATCTTGCCGCTGATCAGGATCATCGCCTCGGCGAGCACCAGCAGTCCGAGCGCCGAGGAGGCGCTGAGCACGTTCAGCAGGTTGTCCCGCTCCAGGAAGCTCTCGTTGCTGACCGCGCCGATGACCAGCAGCAGGAGCACCGCGGGCAGCAGCGCGAGGTCGCGGATCCGGCCCAGGGCGATGGTGCGGACGGGACGGCGGACCGCGGTGTCCGGCCCGCCGCCGGGCGTCGGGTCGCCTTTCGTCGGGCCGCTGTCCGGGCCGTTCGGCGCGGTGTCATTCATGGCGGGTGCCGACCCCTTCGATCGAGGCCACCAGTTCTTCGTCGGTCCAGCCGACGGTGTACTCGGCGGCGAGAGAGCCGTTGAACATCACCAGGACGCGGTCGCAGCTCCGCAGGTCCGCCAGCTCGTCCGAGACGACGAGCGCCGCGCGCCCCGCGGCCCTGGCCCGGTCGACGACCGCCAGCAGCGCCCGCTTGGACTGCACGTCGACACCCGCCGTCGGGTTGATGAGCACCAGTACCGGCGGGTCGGTGGCCAGCGCCCGGCCCATGACGACCTTCTGCTGATTACCGCCCGACAGGTCCTTGACCGGCTGGTCCGGGCCGTCCGTCGTGATGTCGAGACCGGTGATCGTCCGGCGGGCGAAGGCGTCCCGGGCTTGGCGCGAGATCACGCCCAGCCGCCCCAGCCGGTCCATGATGCTCAGGGAGGCGTTCTCGGCCACCGAAAGCTCCGGTACGAGCCCTTCGTGGTGCCGGTCGCGCGGCACACAACCCACGCCCGCCGCGAGCGCCGAGGGGACACTGCCCGGCCGCGTCGCACGGCCGAGAACCTCGATCCGCCCGCTGTCGGGCCGGTACAGCCCGGCCAGCGCCTCGGCGACCTGATGGCTCCCGGAGCCCGCGAGCCCGGTCAGCCCCACCGTCTCGCCGAACCGGACGGTGAAGCTGACGTCCGTGAAATGCGGGCCGCTCAGCCGGTCCACCCGTACGGCCACGGGCACGTCCGCCGGCTGCGACCCGCTCGCGCCGGCGCCGGGGACCGCGGCCGTGCCCCGCCCTCCGGTCATCGCCTCGATGAGCTCGGTCCTGCCCAGCTCGCCCACGGGCGCCGTGGTGATCCAGCGGGCGTCGCGGAAGACGGTGACGGCCTGGCAGACGGCGTACACCTCCTCCAGATGGTGGGAGATGTAGAGAAAGGTGATCCCGGCCCGCTGCAACCGCCGGACATGGGTGAACAGACGGTCGATCGCCCGGCTGTCCAGCTGGGCGGTCGGCTCGTCCAGGATGATGAACCGGGTTCCGCGAGAGATCGACCTGGCGATCTCCACCATCTTGGCGTCCTCGACGGTGAGCCTGCCGGCCGGCACGTTCTCGTCGACCTCCACACCCCATTCGCCCAGCAGCTCGCGGGCCGCCGCGCGCATCCGCCGCCAGCTGATCACCTGGCCGCGAACCGTGGGCTGCCGGTTGACGTACAGGTTCTCGGCGACCGTGAGATCACGGATGATCGTCGACTGCTGGTAGACGCAGGCGACCCGCCGCTGCCACGCCTCACGGTCCGCCGGGTCGGGCGCGGGTTCGCCGTCGAACAGGACGACGCCGCGGTCCGGCCGCTGCATGCCGGTCAGGATGGCCACCAGGGTCGACTTGCCGGCCCCGTTACGGCCGACCAGGGCGTGCGACTCCCCGGCCCGGACGGTGATCCGCGCATCGTCCAGGGCCACGGTGGGCCCGTAGCGCTTGTGGATCCCGTGGGCCTCGGCCACTGCGCGGCGCCCGGTGCCCTCGGCGCGGGGGTCGATCGGTGGCGTCCGGTTCATCGCGGTCTCGCTTTCCTGAGGGCCCGGGCAGGCGGTCCACCGGGGGTCAGGAGCTCTTGCCGATCCGGTTGCCCCACAGGGACGCGTCGTCGACGTTGTCCTCGGTCACCAGCGGTGCCGGGAGCTGGTCCTCCAGGATTCCGCTGGGCAGCCGGACGATGGTGCTGTCGTGGTCGGTCGGGCCCGGACGGAAGGTCTCGCCCTCCATCACCCGCTTGATGTAGTAGATGCCGTACTTGGCGTACTGGTCGGCCGGCTGGGAGACGGTCGCATCGATCTGGCCCTTGCGGATCGCGTCCAGCTCCTGCGGGATGCCGTCGTTGGAGACGATCACGATGTGCCCCGGGCTGCCGGCTGCCACCAGCGCGTCGTGCCGCCGCAGCGTGCTCAGCGTGGGGGCCAGGTACACTCCGCCGGCCTGCATGTAGATGCCCTTGATATCGGGGTGGGCGGTGTACAGCGCCTCCAGGCCGGCGGCCGCCCTTTCCGCCTTCCAGGCGGCGGGAACGTCCAGCACCTCGATGCCCGGGTAGTTCTTCTTGACGCACGAGCTGAATGCCTCCGAGCGATCCCGCCCGTTGACCGACGCCAAGTCGCCCTGGATCTGTACGACCTTGCCGCTCCTCACCGCATCGCCGATCCGGCGGCAGGCCTTCTCCCCGTAGGCGCGGTTGTCGGCCCTGACCACCATCGCGACCTTGCCCTTGTCCGGCGCCACGTCGACGGCGACCACCGGCACGTCCTTGCGCTGCGCGGCATTCAGCCCGGCGACGATCGCCGCGGAGTCCAGCGGGGAGACGACCAGGCCCTTCACGTCCTGGGCGAGCAGATTCTGGATGTCGGTGATCTGTTTGCTCGGATCGGAGTCGGAGTTCACCGTCTGCAGCACGCGGACGTCCTGGGCGGCGGCCTGCTCGGGGATGTAGGAGTCGTACGACTCCCAGAACGGTGAGGTGAGCAGCGGCAGGACCACTCCCACCTTGCCCGAAGCGGTGTCGGTGGTGCTGCTCGTGCCCCCACCGCAGGCGGTGACGGCCGGCCCGCAGCAGAGTGCGAGGGCTGTTCCGACAGCGGCGATGCGTCGCTTCATGGTGCTCGGCTCCGAGTAGGTGGCGGTCAGTGTGAGGTCAGTGGAAGGAGTCCGGGTGTCTACGGATGCCCTGCATCCCTCCGTCCACGGCGAGTGCCGTCCCGGTGGTGGCACCGGCCAGTGGCCCGGCGAGATACGCGATGGCGTCCGCGACCTGCTGGGCGGTGACCAGGCGGCCGGTGGGCTGGCGGGCGATGAGAGCGGCGCGTTCGGCCTCCGGATCGTCGGAGTGTTCGAGCAGCCGGCGCACCCAGGGGGTGTCCACGGTGCCCGGGGTGACGCAGTTGACCCGGATGCCCTCGCCGATGTGGTCGGCGGCCATAGCCAGGGTCAGCGCGAGCACCGCGCCCTTGCTCGCCGCGTACAGCGCCCGCTGCGGCAGCCCGGCCAGCGCCACGACCGAGCAGGTGTTGACGATGGCCGCGCTGGGGGACCGGCGCAGATACGGCAGTGCCGCCCGGCTGGTGCGGACGATGCCGAGCACATTGACGTCCAGCACGTGGTGCCATTCGTCGTCCGGGTTGTCCTCGACGGTGCCCTGGGCGCCGATCCCGGCGTTGTTGACCAGCACATCCAGGCCCCCGAACAGGTCCGCCACCCGGCTCACCGCGTCGGCCACCGATACGGCGTCCCCGACATCGACCTGTACCGGGTGCAGCCACGCGGGCCCCGGAACCCGGTCGAGCACCGCCACCCGGCATCCCCTCGCGGCCAGGGTCTCGGCGGTGGCCAGACCGATCCCGGACGCACCGCCGGTGACGACCGCGGCCAGCCCCTGGAACTCCTCCCCGGTGTTCATGCCGGGGCGCCTTCGGCCGGGGGCAGGTCGTACGGGACCTGCCAGGCGGCACCGCCGGGGAACGCGTACGCGGCGAGCGACTCGGGCCGCATCGCCGAGCTGAAGCCGGGGGCGGTCGGGGCCGCGTACCGCCCCCGGACGATCACGGCCGGGTCGAGGAAGTGCTCGTGCAGATGATCCACGTACTCGAGGACCCGGTCCTGAACGGTGCCGGAGACCGCCAGATAGTCGAACATCGCCAGATGCTGCACGAGCTCGCACAGGCCCACCCCGCCCGCGTGCGGACACACGGGGATCCCGAACTTGGCCGCGAGCAGGAGGATCGCCAGATTCTCGTTGACGCCCCCGACCCGGCAGGCGTCCAGCTGCAGAAAGTCGATCGCGTCCGCCTGGAGCAGCTGCTTGAACATCACCCGGTTGTGCACGTGTTCGCCCGTCGCCACCCGCACCGGCGCCACTTCCCGGCGGATCTGCGCGAGGCCGAGAATGTCGTCCGGGCTGGTCGGCTCCTCGATCCAGTACGGGTCGAACTCCGCCAGCCGCCGGACCCACCCGACCGCCTCCTCGACCCCCCAGCGCTGATTGGCGTCCAACGCCAGCCGCACCCCGGGGCCGATCGCCCCCCGCGCGGTACGGCACCGCCGCACATCGTCGGCCAGGTCGGCGCCGACCTTGAGTTTGATCTGCCGGAACCCGCTGTCCACGGCCTCCCGGGCCAGCCCGGCGACCTTGCTGTCCGGGTAACCGAGCCAGCCAGGGGACGTGGCATACGCCGGATACCCCTCGGCGAGCAGCCGCGCCTCCCGCGCCTCCATCCCGCCCCGCGCCCGCCGCAGAATCCCCAGCGCCTCATCGGGGGTCAGCGCGTCCTCCAGATAGCGGAAGTCGATCAACGCGACCACCTGCTCCGGCGCGAGGTCGGCCAGCAGCTTCCACAGCGGCTTCCGCTCCCGCTTCGCGTACAGATCCCATACGGCGTTCACCACGGCCCCGATGGCCATGTGCACCACGCCCTTCTCCGGCCCCAGCCAGCGCAGCTGACTGTCACCGACGAGCGAGCGGCAGAACCCTCCGAGGTCGGACAGGACCTCTCCCAGCCGCAGCCCCACCACATGCGGGCGCAGCGCCTTGATCGCCGCCACCTCGACCTCGTTGCCCCGGCCGATGGTGAAGCAGAACCCGTGCCCCTCCAGCCCGTCCCCGGCATCGGTGCGGATGATCACATACGAAGCCGAATAGTCCGGATCGGGATTCATCGCGTCCGACCCCTCGAGCCGACGGGATGTGGGAAACCGGATGTCGTAGGCGTCCAGCGCCGTGATCCGCCCCCGCGTCGGGTCGGGCCTCATGGCAGGCGGATCATCGAGGTCATCGGGAGGACTCCACGGAATCAGGCCTGACGGCAGACTTGGATACCCAAATGACTGTATATCGCCCAAATGACCCGCGCGCATTGCCGCACGACTGTGTCTCCGAGGCCTGCCCTCCATCGCAACCAGCACGGCAACCAGGCGGAAAACAGAACAGCGGCTCCCCGAAGGAAGCCGCTGGTCAAAGGTGGAGCCGCCTTCGGGATTCGAACCCGAGACCTACGCATTACGAGACCACGGGGGTTCGTGACGCCTCGTTCCGGCTCGTGCCCCCCCGGTGCTGTTCTGCCTGATCAGAGCACGTACGGACAGTTCTATGGTGACGCCCTGTGTTACCTCGTCCAAAGGCGTCCGGCCGCACTGTGGCCGCACATGGCCGCACCTTCGGGTGAACCAGGCCACCAAAACCCCATTGTCACTCTCCTACAGAGTAGCCACGACGGTACTGCTCCTGCACAGGAACCAGACCAGTCAACGACGGCGCAGCCCTGCGCGGATCTCCGCGAAGATCGGCTCTGCCATCCGCTGCGCAGTGAGGCTCACTGGTCAAGCGGTGATTTTTGCGACCTGTTCCTCGCCGGCTGCTACCGCTGGAGGCTCCGTGACTACTACGGGGACGTGGGACGGCCGGGCTTGGGCTCGCTGAACCATCGTTGCAGCAGGACAGGGACTGATCCGGTCCCTCGTCTGTGAACACAGGGGTCGGAGAGACTGGACTGGGCTGTTCAGACGACAACAGGTTCGCCGCTCAGTGCGACACCGGCCCGGCGCAGCTCGTCGAGTGCGGTGCGCGTGGTGTCGGCGGCGACGCCGGCGGTGTAGTCGAGCAGGACCCGCACCGTGAAGCCCGCGCGCACTCCGTCGAGTGCGGTGGCCTTCACGCAGTGATCGGTCGCGATGCCGACGACGTCGAGGTCGGTGATGTCGCGGGCCTTCAGCCAGGCGGAAAGTGTCGTGCCGTCCTGGGTGAAGCCCTCGAAACCGCTCTTCGAGGCGGAGTGTGCGCCCTTGAAAATGACCTCGTCGACGTGCCCGGAGTCCACGGCGGGCGCGAAGTCCGGATGGAACTCGCCTCCCTCACTGCCGACGACGCAATGCACGGGGAACGAGTCCTGGAAGTCGGGATTCTCGGAGAAGTGGGCGCCCGGGTCGATGTGGTGGTCACGGGTGGCGACGACGAAGGCGTACCGCCCGTCGGCGTGCCCGACCAGCTCGGCGATGGCGGCGGCCCGGCCTGCGCCGCCCTTCACCGGAACGCTGCCGCCCTCGCAGAAGTCCTTCTGTACATCGACGATGATCAGTGCACGACGCATGGAAAAGCCCTTTCCCTCGGATGAGCCACTCCTGGATGGTCGCCCTTCCGCCAGCTGTCGGGCGCGCCACTCACCAGTCGTTCACCCAGACGTGCGCGGCGCGCACGCCGACAAGGTGCAGCGCTCTCTCCCCACGGGGCCCACAGGGCGTCGGAGACAGTTGAGTTCGACCATCGCCGAGACAGGCGGTCGGTACGGAAGCCGGTGAGGACGAGGACTGATCAACGAAGTATCAAGCGGCTACGCGACTCACGGAATTCGTCCACGGTTTCGGAAACGGGCTCCCTGTGCCCGACAGGGCGGGGTGAAAAACAGTGCGCTCCACGGATTCACCGGATGGTGTAGATAAGCCGCTCTTTGGGCGTTTCGCCGTTCTTCCTCGCTGAAGATCGGAGAGCGCCTGACGCCATCCGGGGAGCGTTGTCCGTGACCTTGGCAGGCCCGGCGGCACGCATCATCCGACCAACAGAGACGAGTCATCGTGCATCTGACTCCGCATGAGCAGGAGCGCTTACTGATCCACGTGGCGGCCGACGTGGCAGGAAAGCGCCGCGACCGAGGGCTGCTTCTGAACTACCCCGAGACGATGGCCCTGCTGTCCGTTCACGTCTTCGAGGCGGCGCGCGACGGTAAGACGGTCAGCGACATCATGGACTCGGGCCGACAGGTGCTCACCCGTGACGACGTGATGGACGGCGTCCCGGAGATGATCAAAAACGTCCAGGTGGAGGCGACCTTCCCGGACGGCACCAAGCTGGTCACGATCCACGACCCCATCCCGGAGGCCACGGAGGAACCCGAGGTCTACCCGGGCAAGGTCGAGCACCCCCAGCCGGCGCGCAGGCCGGAGTGCCCGGTCGACTGCGACGACACCGCCTCGTCCGCCTGTTGCAATGCCTGCGAGGACGCCACGTCCTGGCACGAGGCAATCGCGTTCAACAAGCTCCTGCAGGGCGACAAGACGACGATCAAGGTCAGGAACACGTCGGACCGTCCCGTCCAGGTCGGCTCCCACTACCACTTCGCGGAGGTCAACCCCGGCCTCAAGGTGGTCGTGAACCCCTCCGGCGGGGGCGTGACCTATGACGAGCTATGGACGTGCGCTGAGGCGAAGGGGCGACGGCTCAACATCGCCGCGGGCACGTCCGTTCGGTTCGAACCAGGAGACGAGTGTTGCGTTGAGCTGGTGAAGATCGAAGGAGACGCCAAGAACGACACCCGCAAGATCCAGGGACTGCGCAAGGGGATCGTCCGATGAGCAGCCAGCCGGAGCAGACGGGCCAGCAGCGTCAGAGCAACTTGCTGAAACGGGCGGACTACACCGCTCTGTACGGGCCCACCACCAAGGACCGTGTCCGCCTCGCCGACACCGATCTCACCGTCGAGATCGAAGCCGACTGGAGCGGCGGACCGGAATACAGCGGCAACGAGATGATCTTCGGCGGCGGGAAGGTGATCCGAGAGTCGATGGGCATGTCCCACATCCCGAGGGACGGGGGCGGCAACACGGATCGCCGTCCCGTGGACACGGTCATCACTGGGGCGCTGATCCTCGACTGGTGGGGTGTCGTCAAGGCCGACGTCGGCATCAGGGACGGCGAGATTCATGCCATCGGCAAGGCGTACAACCCCGAGACGATGGACCCGATCGCCAACTTCGAAAAGCCCGCCCGTGAACAGACGGGCGAGCAGCTACCGGTGACGCCGTCGAACTTCGTGGTCGGCCCGAGCACCGAGGTCATCTCCGGCAACGGCCGGATCCTCACCGCGGGCGGTGTGGACACCCACGTTCACTTCATCTGCCCCGAGGAGATCCACGAGGCCCTGGCCTCGGGCGTAACCACTCTCATCGGCGGTGGCACCGGCCCTGCCGAGGGCAGCACGGCCACCACCGTGACCCCCGGCGAGTGGCACATCACCCGAGTCTTCGAGGCCCTGGACGAGTACCCGGTCAACATCGGCCTGCTCGGAAAGGGCAGCACGATGAACAAAAAGGCTCTCAACGAGCAGGTGGACGCCGGAGTCATCGGCCTCAAGATTCACGAAGACTGGGGCGCCACCCCCGCAGTGATCGACATGGCGTTGAAGGTCTGCGAGGACCGCAAGGTCCAGCTCGCCCTGCACGCCGACTCGCTCAACGAGTCCGGTTTCCTGGAGGACACCAAGAAGGCCATCAACAAGCGTTCCATCCACATCTTCCATGTCGAGGGCGCCGGAGGAGGCCACGCCCCAGACATGATCGAGCTGGTCAAGGAACCGAACGTCCTGCCCGCCTCGACCAACCCCACCCGGCCCTTCACGGTGAACACCGTCAAGGAGCACGTCGACATGATGGTCGTCTGCCACCACCTCAACCCGGACATTCCGGCGGACATGGCCTTCGCAGACTCCCGTATCCGCCCGTCCACCATGGCGGCGGAGGACCTCCTCCACGACATGGGCGCCATCTCGATGATGTCCTCGGACGCTCAGGCAATGGGGCGCATCGGCGAGATGATCATGCGGACCTGGCAGACCGCGCACGTCATGAAGTGCCGCTATGGCCCGCTGCCCGAAGACCTGCAGAGCGCGAAAGTCCGCACGGTCAAGGATGACAAAAAGGACCACTCCTACAATGAGGACAGGCTGAAGCCGAACGACAACTACCGGGCGCGCCGGTACGTCGCCAAGTACACGGTCAACCCGGCGATCACCCACGGCATCGACACATACGTCGGTTCCGTGGAGCCGGAGAAGCTGGCAGACCTGGTGCTGTGGGAGCCGAAGTTCTTCGGCGTCAAGACGCACATGGTCCTCAAGGGCGGCCAGCTCGCCTACGCCCAGGTCGGCGACGCCAACGCCTCCATCACAACGCCACAGCCCTACCTGCCGCGGCCGGTGTGGGGCTCCACCGGCCGCTCCCCAGGGAGCAACTCGGTGAACTTCGCTGCCCCCGGCGTGGCCGACAGGCTGAACACCCGGTTCGTCATCACCCAGGACAGCAGCAACAAGGTCACAGACGCAAAGACGCAGGGGCTCGGACTCAACAAGAAGTTCGTCGAGATCGCGGACACCAGGGGCGTCAAGAAGAGCGACATGAAGCTGAACGACACAGTGCCCAAGAGCCTCGAAGTCGACCACAACAGCTTCGAGGTCACCATCGGCGGCGCGACGACGAGCGACGCCCGCACCGAACTCAACGGTGCGACCGTACCGCGCTCCTACGTCACCGAAGTCCCCCTGGCACAGCGGTACTTCCTCTTCTGATCCGACCCCTGCCCGGCCGCCGGCCCGCGGCCACGGCCGGGCCCCGGGGCGGGCTGATGCGCCCGCCTGGTCCACCGCGTCACCATCCGCCCCCTGAAAGGCAGCCGCTCGCCCATGAGCCGCGCAGCCCTGCTCCTGCTGGCCGACGGCCGCTTCCCCGCCGGTGGGTACGCCCACTCCGGCGGCGTCGAGGCCGCCATCGCCCACAAAGCCGTACACGACACCAACAGCCTGGAGGCGTTCTGCCGCGGCCGTCTGCACACCACCGGTCTGACCACGGCCGGGCTGACCGCCGCAGCCGCCGCCGGACATGACCCGCTGCTGCTCGACGACGCCGCCGACGCGCGCACCCCCGCCCCCGCACTACGTGCCGTCGCCCGCAGGCTCGGCCGGCAGATGATGCGCGCCGCCCGTGCCACCTTCCCCTCCGCCGAACTCGAACACCTGGCCGCCGCACGTCCCCAGGGTGCCCACCAGCCCATCGTTCTGGGCCTCACCGCCCGCGCCGCCGGGCTCGTCCCGGCGGACGCCGCCCATGCCGCCGCGTACGAGAGCATCGGCGGCCCGGCCACCGCAGCGGTGCGCCTGCTGAGCCTCGACCCGCTCGACGCCTCGGGGCTGCTGGCCCGCCTCGGCCCCGAGACCGACTACGTGGCACAAGCCGCGGCCGACGCTGCGACCCGCGCCATGACCGAGGGCCTGGACGCCCTGCCGTCGGCCTCCGCACCCCTGCTGGACATCACCGGGGAGCAGCACGCCGCCTGGACCGTCCGCCTCTTCGCCTCCTGAACCCCGAACCCGCCACTGCAAAACGGAGTTGACATGCACCTCGACCACTCTGGGACCTTTCCGCAGCGGTACACGCACAGCGCCGAGCCACTCCGTCCTGACGGCAGCCGCCGCGCTCTGCGCATCGGCTTGGGCGGTCCCGTCGGCTCCGGCAAGACCGCGACCGTCGCCGCGCTCTGCCGCACCCTGCGCGACCGCTGGTGCATCGCCGCTGTCACCAACGACATCTACACCCGCGAGGACGCCGAGTACCTGCTGCGCGAGGCCGTCCTGCCGCCCGAGCGCATCACCGCCGTCGAGACCGGCGCCTGCCCGCACACCGCGATCCGCGACGACATCTCCGCGAACCTGGAAGCCGTCGAGCACCTGGAAGAGACCCTCCACCCCCTCGACCTCGTGCTCGTCGAGTCCGGCGGCGACAACCTGACCGCCACCTTCTCCAAGGGCCTCGTCGACGTACAGATCTTCGTCATCGACGTAGCCAGCGGCGACGACATCCCCCGCAAGGGCGGCCCCGGCATCACCACCGCCGACCTCCTCGTCATCAACAAGACCGACCTCGCCCCGCACGTCGGCGCCGACCTGAACACCATGGCCAGCGACGCGAAACGACAGCGCGGCGACCTTCCCGTCATCTTCACCAGCCTCACCTCCGACGACGGCATCCGCGAAGTCGCCGACTGGGTCACCGGCCACCTCGCCCAGTGGCGCGCCGGGGCAGCTGCATGAGCCCCTCCCCCCAACTCGCTGCCGCCCGAGCCACGTCCGACCGCGACGTTCCCCCAGCCGGCGCCCAGGAGATCGCCGGACACCCCGACGGCGTACGCGCCACGGCCCGGATCCGCGCCGCGCACAACGGACGCGTCACCACCCTCCCGCAGTTGCGCAGCGACGGCCCCTTCCATCTGCGGCGCATGCGCACTGACGGCAACGCCGCCAGGGTGGGCATCATCGGCGCGATGAGCGCCCCGCTCGGCGGCGACCGGCTCACCCTCGACATCACCGCCGAGGACCGGGCCGATCTGGAGATCATCACGGCTGCCGCCATGCTCGCCCTGCGCGGCCCCACCACCGAAGCGGCCACCTACGACGTGCGGCTCACCGCCGGGGAACACGCCCGTCTGCGCTGGCTGCCGCAGCCCCTGATCAGCGCCGCCGGCAGCAACCTGCGCCAGACGTACACTGTCGAACTCGCCGCCACCTCACGGTTGGTACTGCGAGAAGAGCAGCTCCTGGGCCGGGCTGACGAGGAACCAGGCCACCTCGTCAGCCGGATCCTGGTCCACCGTGCCGGGCGCCCCCTGCTCGACCAGCACACGGCCTACGGGGCGCCAGAACCCGGCTGGGACGGCCCGGCCGTCCTGAACAGGCACCGCGCCGTCGGCCAGCTCCTGATCGTGGACCCGCGCCTCAACGTCCGACGAGACCCCGTACTCCTCGGCGAAGGCACCAAGGACGGGTGCGCCGTCCTCGCACCGCTGGCAGGCGGTCCGGCACTGCTCGCCACCGCCGTCGCACCAACCACCTCGACACTGCGGGAACTGCTCGACGAGGCACACGCCCTCGCCCGCTAGCGCGGACGGGCCAGCGCCCCCGGCGGGCGACGGCCCACAGCGTCGGACCAGTCCCCGCTCAGGCTCATTGGTCTCGTTGTGGAATACGTACAAGGCATCGGTCAGCGCTGAGCCCAGAAATGCGGCCCCTGATGGCCGTCCCAGCACTGTGGCTGCACTCGTGGCCGCACATTGGCCACACCTGGTCCTTGATGGTACGTCAGCTAATGCCCTCATTACCGCAAAGGCCCAGCTCAGAGGTCCATGACCTAGGTATCACTACAGAAACTGCACCTTGGACCTACGCATTGCGATGCGTAGACTGCATGTGTCCGATTGGTTCAGGTTCCAAGGTCAACAGAAACAAGAAACCGCAGGTCAGAAGCCTGACCTGCGGTTTGCCGTAGAGCCGCCTTCGGGATTCGAACCCGAGACCTACGCATTACGAGTGCGTTGCTCTGGCCATCTGAGCTAAGGCGGCGCGCCGTCCGCACTATGGTGCGATCAGCAACGCCGGTAAGTCTACACAGTTTCGGAGGGTGCTCCGCACCGGCCACAGAGGGGTGCGTTCCGGGGCCGGTCGAGGCAGCTACGAGCAGCGCTTCCCCCTCGTCGGCGGGGTCCCCCGGAGGAGGTACGCGTCGATGGTGGAGTCGATGCAGACGCTGCCGCGGCCGTAGGCGGTGTGACCGTCGCCCTCGTAGGTGAGGAGGCGGGAGGAAGTGAGCTGGGCGGCCAGGGCGCGGGCCCAGCGGTAGGGGGTGGCCGGGTCGCGGGTGGTGCCGACGACCACGATCGGGGCGGCGCCCTTCGCGGTGATGCGATGCGGCTCACCCGTCGCCCGCACCGGCCAGTACGTGCAGTTCAGCGAGGCCCAGGCCAGGCCCTCACCGAAGACGGGGGAGGCCTTCTCGAACTCCGGCAACGCGTCCCGCACCTGGTCCGGTGAGCTGAACGCCGCGGGGAGGTCCAGGCAGTTCACCGCCGCGTTGGCGAACATCAGGTTCGAGTAGCGGGCATCGGCGTCCCGCTCGTAGTAGCTGTCGGAGAGGACCAGCAGCCCCGCGCCGTCGTTCTCCTTCATCGCCGAGGTCAGCGCCTCGCGCAGCTGCGCCCAGGCGCCCTCGTCGTACATCGCCGCGATGACCCCGGTGGTGGCGAGGGACTCGCCGAGCTTGCGGCCGTCCACGTCGCCCGTGGGGATCGGCCGGGCGTCGAGCTTCTCGAAGAACGCCTTGAGGTTGGTGCCGACCTCGCCCGCCTTCGTGCCCAGCGGACAGTCCGACTGCTGCACACAGTCCCGCGCGAACGACTGGAACGCCGTCTCGAACCCCGCCGTCTGGTCGAGGCTCGTACGCCGCGCGGGCAGGGACGGGTCCATCGCGCCGTCCAGGACCAGCCGGCCGACCCGGTCGGGGAAGAGGCCCGCGTACGTCGCCCCGAGGAACGTTCCGTACGACGCCCCGACGTACGTCAGCCTCTCGTCGCCCAGCGCGGCCCGCAGGATGTCCATGTCCCGCGCCGCCTCGACGGTGGACACATGGCGCAACAGCTCGGGCGAGTCGGCACCGCACCCCTCTGCGAAGTTCTGGAACGCGGCGACGAGTTCCTCGGTCTCCTCCTCGTCGTCGGGTGTCGTGTCGGTCTGCGTGTACGCGTCCATGTCGCGCCCGTCCAGGCACTCGACGGGCTCGCTGCGGGCGACGCCGCGCGGGTCGACCGCGACCATGTCGTACCGGGCACGGACCTCGGCGGGGTAGCCGATCCCGGCGTAGGCCTGGAGGTAGCCGATCGCCGAGCCGCCCGGCCCGCCCGGGTTCACCAGCAGCGAGCCGAGCGCCTTGGCGGAGCCGGTCGCCTTCTTGCGGGCGACGGCGAGGCGGACGTCACCGTCGTCCGGCTTGTCGTAGTCGAGCGGTGCCTTCATCGTGGCGCACTCGAAACCGGGCACCCCGCAGCTGCGCCAGCTCAACTTCTGTCCGTAGTACGGCGAGAGAGCGGCCGGCGTGGCCTTCGGCAGCGCGGCCAGCGCCGCCGCCTCCGCGGCCGAGCCGGCGGACCCGCTCCCCGCGGAGCAGGCAGACACGACCAGCGCGGCGACGGCGAGAAGGGCACCGCCGGTGCGCGAACGCCGGTGACGCGGCGGGGCGATCGGGTGTGCCGGGCGGGGACTGTGCCTGATGTGCATCAGCCGAGAGTAACTCTGCGCAGCCTCTCGATTGCCTTCCGTACATGTTGCGGCTCGTACGAGGTACCTGGTCAACATCCTGTTGATCGTGGAAAGTACCGCGGGTCGGTGCCTCAGCCCGCTCTGAGTGCCATCGTCATCGCCTCCACGGCGAGCAGCGGCGCCACATTGCGGTCGAGGGCGTCCCGGCAGGCGGCGATCGCCTCGATGCGACGCAGCGTCGATTCCGGGGAGTTGCCGCGGGCCAGGCGCTCCAGAGCGTCCTGGGCGTCCTCATTGGCGATCGCCACCCGGGAGCCGAGCTGGAGGGCGAGGACGTCGCGGTAGAACCCGGTGAGGTCGGTCAGGGCGAGGTCGAGGCTGTCGCGCTGGGTACGGGTCCGGCGCCGCTTCTGCTTGTCCTCCAGGTCCTTCATCACCCCCGCCGTACCGCGTGGCATCCGACCGCCCTGGGACGCGCCCATGGCCGTCTTCAGCTCCTCGGTCTCCTTGCCGTCCATCTCCTCGGCGAGCGCCTTGGCGTCCTCGGCGGCCGCGTCCACGAGCTCCTGGGCGGCCCTGAGGCAGCCGCCGATGTCCTCGACGCGCAGCGGCAGTTTGAGGACGGCGGCCCTGCGCTCGCGCGCGGCGGGGTCGGTGGCCAGGCGCCGGGCCCGGTCGACATGCCCCTGCGTGGCCCGTGCGACGGCCGCGGCCACGGCGGGCTCGATGCCTTCCCGTCGTACGAGAAGGTCGGCGACCGCGTCGACGGAGGGTGTCCGCAGATTGAGGTGCCGGCAGCGGGAGCGGATGGTGGGCAGGACGTCCTCGACGGACGGGGCGCACAGCAGCCAGACGGTGCGGGGGGCGGGCTCCTCGACGGCCTTCAGCACCGCGTTGGCCGACTTCTCGTTCAGCCGCTCGGCGTCCTCGACGAGGATCACCTGCCAGCGGCCGGTCGCCGGAGAGGTGTACGACTTGCGGACGGTGTCCCGCATGTCGTCGGCGAGGATCTGCGTGCCGACGGCGGCGACGGTGGTGACGTCCGCGTGCGTGCCGATGAGTGCCGTATGACATCCGTCGCAGAACCCGCACCCGGGGATCCCGCCGAGCGCGCGGTCGGGGCTCACGCACTGCAGCGCGGCGGCGAAGGCCCGTGCGGTCTGCGTCCGGCCGGCGCCGGGCGGACCCGTGAACAACCAGGCGTGCGTCATCTTCGACGCCTCCGGCGGCGGGGTGCCGGTGGTGGCCGCGGTGACAAGCGCGTCGGCGTCCCGAGCGGCGGCTCCGAGCTGCTCGCTCACCTTCTCCTGGCCGACGAGGTCGTCCCAGACGGTCATGGGTGGTGCCGCCCTTTCGTCACGGTCGGGGGTGCTGGGTCCATTGTGCGGGGCGGCACTGACAACAGGGGTCCGTCAGGGGCCCGAGGGACCTGCCTCAGCCCCGGCGTCCCCGACCCCGGCGCCCACGCTCGTCACCGAAGTCATCACCGTCACGCGGGCCCAGCAGCTCGTCCGCCAGCGACGGCAGGTCGTCCAGCGGTGTCTCCTCGGCCCAGTCCGACCGGGCCCGCCGCCGCGGCGCCCCCGTCTCGTCGACCTGGGGCATTTCCCGCGTGCGGTCCTCGGTCCCGTCCGGGCCCGCCTGGTCCTCCCGGAAGTACCCCGGCGGCACCCGGTCCGCAGCAGTCTCACCCGGCACCGGCGGCAGCACGGCGGTCTCGTCCGCGGCACCCGGCACCACCGGCGGCAGCACAGCCGTCTCGTCGGCCGCACCCGGCACGACGGGAGGCAGCACAGCCGTCCCGTCCGCGGCCCCGGCCGGCGGCTTGGGCAGCTCGGCCGTCACCTCGTTGTCGGCTGCCCCTTCGGCCTTCTCGTCCCGCACCGGCCGCAGCACGGCCGTCTCCTCCACCGGCCCGCCCGACGCGTTCGTCGGCGTCACCACCGGCGTGGGCACGGTCGCCGCCTCGGGAGGGGCGGCCGCCGGCGGTGCCGGCTTCTTCGGCCCCGCCTCCGCGGCGGCCGCGGCCTGCTCGGCGAGCCGTCGCGCCTCCTCGGCCCGCAGCAGCGCCTCCTCGGCCTTGCGCTGCTTCTCCACACGCCGCGCCTCGGCCTCGGCCCGCAGCCGCGCCTCTTCCTCGGCCTGCTTGCGACGCCGGTCCTCCTCGATCTTGCGCCGCGCTTCCTCCTCGGCCCGCGCCTTCTCCTCGGCGAGGAGCCGAACCCGCTCCTCCTCGGCACGCTTGCGCGCTTCCTCGGCCCGCAGCCGGGCCTCCTCCGCCTGCCGTTCGGCCTCGCGGCGCTGCGCCTCCTCCAGCTCGCGCCGCTTGCGCTCCTCCTCCTCGGCGCGCAGCCGCTCCAGCTGCTCCTGGCGCTCGCGCTCCAGGCGCTCCTCCTCGGCCTTGCGCGCGGCCTCTTCCTCGGCCTTGCGGCGCGCTTCCTCCTCGGCCTTGCGCCGGGCCTCCTCCTGCTCGCGGATCTCCTGCTCGGAGAGCGGCAGGAGCTGGTCGAGCCGGTGGCGCACGACGGTCGTGACGGCCTCGGGCTCCTGGCCCGCGTCGACGACGAGATAGCGCCCGGGGTCGGCGGCGGCCAGCGTCAGGAACCCGGACCGCACGCGCGCGTGGAACTCCGCCGGCTCCGACTCCAGCCGGTCCGGGGCCTCGGTGAACCGCTCGCGGGCGATCTCCGGGGACACGTCGAGGAGCACGGTCAGGTTGGGCACCAGTCCGTTGGTCGCCCAGCGGTTGATGCGGGCGATCTCCGTCGGCGACAGGTCCCGGCCCGCCCCCTGGTAGGCGACGGACGAGTCGACGTACCGGTCCGAGATCACGACCGCGCCCCGCTCCAGCGCGGGCCGCACCACGGTGTCCACGTGCTCCGCGCGGTCGGCCGCGTACAGCAGCGCCTCCGCGCGGTGCGAGAGCCCGGCGCTGGACACGTCGAGCAGGATCGACCGCAGCCGCTTGCCGACCGGCGTCGCCCCCGGCTCGCGCGTCACCACGACCTCGTGGCCCTTGGCCCTTATCCACTCGGCGAGCGCCTCGGCCTGGGTGGACTTGCCGGCCCCGTCGCCGCCCTCCAGGGCGATGAAGAAACCGGAGGACGCAGGCGCCGTCACCGGGTCGTCGCCGCCCAGCAGCGCGTCCCGCAGATCGTGCCGCAGCGGCACACCGGAACGGTCGTCGACCTTGGCGAGCACCAGCGCGGCCACCGGCAGCAGCAGTGCGCCGATCAGCATCAGCGTGAACGCGGCGCCGCCGTGCGCGAACACGAACTTGCCGCTCTCCAGCCGGTGCGGCCCGATCAGCGCGGCCACCAGCGGGGCGATCACCGCGCCGAGCGCGACGAAGACCCGTACGACCGCGTGCAGATGCTCGGTCGTGCGGCCGCGCCGGTAGTCCTCGGCCTCCTGGTCGAGGAGCGTGTGCCCGGTGTTGGCGGCCACGCCAGCGCCGGCACCGGCCAGCGCGACGATCAGGATGACGGTGGTGACGTCCGGGACGAGGCCGGCGGCCAGCAGCGCGACGCCGGTGAAGGCGATCGCCAGCGCGAGCAGTCGGCGCCGCGAGAGCGAGACCAGCACCTTGGGCGCCGTACGGATGCCGACGACGACCCCGCCGGTCAGCGCCAGGACCAGCAGGCCGTATGTCACCGGGCCGCCGCCCAGGTCCTTGGCGTGCAGCACGGCCACGGCGACGGCGGCGGCGACCGCCCCGGCGACGGCCGCGGAGGCCAGCACCAGGAGCGGAAGCACGCCGGTGCGGCCCTTGTCGACGCCGCTGCCCGTCTTGGGGCGGCGCATGCCCTCCAGCGGGGAACGCGCGCGTGGAGTGCGGGTGTCGGGCAGTTCCAGGAAGGTCAGCACGGACAGGGACGCGGCGAACAGACCGGCCGCGACATACGAGGCGAGGGCCGCCTGGTGCTGGGCGAACCAGTCGATCCCGGCGCCCAGAAGGTTGTTGACCAGCGAGGCCGCGACAAGTGCGGCGGCGGCGAGCGGGATCGCCACGAAGCCCGTACGCAGCGACAGGCGGCGCAGCGCGTCCATGTGGTCCGGCAGCGGCCGTACGGTCGCGCCCTCCGGCGGCGGGGCCGGCAGCAGGGCGGGCGCCGCGCTCTCGCGGCACACCGTCCAGAAGCGCTCGGCGACTCCGGTCACGAAGGCGGTCACCAGGAGGACCGCCAGCGCGTTGTCCGGCGTCCAGTCGATCCACAGGGGCGCGACGATCAGCGCCAGCGTGCGCACGGCGTCCGCGCCGACCATCGTCCAGCGGCGGTCGAGCGGCCCGTCCGGCGAGGTGAGCGACGTCAACGGGCCGAGAAGCACCGCCCCGAAGAGCAGCGTGGCCAGAATGCGCACCCCGAAGACGGTCGCCACTGCGAACGCCACGCCCCGGTAGCCGCCGCCGAAGGAGCCCTCGGCGATCGCCGCCTGGAGGGCCAGGACGACCAGCACCAGGAGGGCGAGTACATCGCCGACACCCCCCACCAGCTGCGCGCTCCACAGCCTCCTGAGCTGCGGTCGGCGCAACAGGGCGCGGACGGCGCGCTCGCGGGAGTCCGCGGCAAGGGCGTCGTCGGGGGCCGGGTGGTGGGCCGTTGGCTGCTCGGCTCGCGTCATGCTTTCAGCCTATCGGGCAGCACCGACAGCCTGCGGCGCCCGTCCGAACGTGCGCACGCCCCGACACCAAACCGATGCCGGGGCGTTCGTTTTGCGAACCCGAGGTGAAGGTCCGCGGCGCAACTCAGTCTTCGGACGCGGCCTTCGAAGCCGCCGCCTTCTTGGTGGTGGTCTTCTTCGCCGTCGTCTTCTTGGCGGCCGTGGTCGTCTTCTTGGCCGCGGTCTTGGCGGCTGTCGCCTTCTTGGCCGGGGCCTTCTTCGCGGGCGCCTTCTTCGCCGTCTTCTTGGCGGGAGCCTTCGCACGCTTCTCGGCGAGCAGCTCGAAGCCGCGCTCCGGGGTGATCTCCTCGACGCTGTCGCCGGAGCGCAGGGTCGCGTTGGTCTCCCCGTCGGTCACATACGGCCCGAAACGGCCGTCCTTGACCACGACCGGCTTCTCGCTGACCGGGTCCGCGCCCAGCTCCTTCAGCGGCGGCTTGGCGGCTGCCCGGCCCCGCTGCTTGGGCTGGGCGTAGATCGCCAGCGCCTCTTCGAGGGTGATCGTGAAGAGCTGGTCCTCGGCGGTGAGGGACCGCGAGTCCGTGCCCTTCTTCAGGTACGGGCCGTAGCGGCCGTTCTGCGCGGTGATCTCCACGCCCTCGGCGTCCTTGCCGACGACACGCGGCAGCGACATCAGCTTGAGGGCGTCCGCGAGGGTCACCGTGTCCAGCGTCATCGACTTGAACAGCGAGGCCGTACGCGGCTTCACGGCGTTCTTGCCGGTCTTCGGGGTGCCTTCGGGGAGCACCTCGGTGACGTACGGGCCGTAGCGGCCGTCCCGCGCGATGATCTGGTGGCCCGACTCCGGGTCGGCTCCGAGCTCGAAGTCACCGCTCGGCTTGGCGAGCAGCTCCTCCGCGAGCTCGATGGACAGCTCGTCCGGGGCGAGGTCCTCCGGCACGTCCGCGCGCTGGTGGCCCTCGGAGTCCTTCTCGCCGCGCTCGATGTACGGGCCGTAGCGGCCGACCCGGAGCACGATACCGTCGCCCACCGGGAACGACGACACCTCGCGCGCGTCGATCGCGCCCAGGTCGGTCACGAGCTCCTTGAGACCGCCGAGGTGATCCCCGTCACCGTTGCCGGCGACGGCCGCACCGCCCTGGGTGCCCTCGCCGAAGTAGAACCGCTTCAGCCACGGCACGGACTGGGCCTCGCCCCGCGCGATGCGGTCGAGGTCGTCCTCCATCTTGGCGGTGAAGTCGTAGTCGACGAGCCGCCCGAAGTGCTTCTCCAGGAGGTTGACCACGGCGAAGGAGAGGAAGGACGGGACGAGTGCCGTGCCCTTCTTGAAGACATAGCCGCGGTCGAGGATCGTGCCGATGATCGAGGCGTACGTCGACGGACGGCCGATCTCGCGCTCTTCGAGCTCCTTGACCAGGCTGGCCTCGGTGTAGCGGGCCGGGGGCTTGGTGGCGTGCCCGTCGACCGTGATCTCCTCGGCGCTGAGCCGGTCGCCCTCGCTGACCTGGGGCAGCCGGCGCTCGCGGTCGTCCAGCTCGGCGTTCGGGTCGTCCGCGCCCTCGACGTACGCCTTCAGGAAGCCGTGGAAGGTGATCGTCTTGCCGGAGGCGCTGAACTCGACGTCCCGGCCGTCGGCGGCGGTGCCGGCGATCTTCACGGTCACGGAGTTGCCGACCGCGTCCTTCATCTGCGAGGCGACGGTCCGCTTCCAGATCAGCTCGTAGAGCTTGAACTGATCGCCGGTCAGTCCGGTCTCGGCAGGCGTGCGGAAACGATCACCCGAGGGGCGGATCGCCTCGTGCGCCTCCTGCGCGTTCTTGACCTTTCCGGCGTACGTCCGCGGGGCCGAGGGCAGGTAGTCGGCGCCGTACAGCTGGGTGACCTGCGCACGGGCCGCGGTGACAGCGGTCTCGCTGAGCGTCGTGGAGTCCGTACGCATATAGGTGATGAAGCCGTTCTCGTACAGCTTCTGCGCGACCTGCATGGTCGCCTTCGCCCCGAAGCCGAGCTTGCGCGAGGCCTCCTGCTGGAGCGTCGTCGTACGGAACGGAGCGTACGGCGAGCGGCGGTAGGGCTTGGACTCGACGGACCGGACGGCGAACTGCGTCTGATCCAGGGCGGCGGCCAGCGCGCGGGCGTTGGCCTCGTCGAGGTGGAGGGTGTTGGCGCCCTTGAGCTGTCCCAGGGAGTCGAAGTCACGGCCTTGCGCGACACGCTTGCCGTCGACGCTCTGGAGGCGGGCGACGAGGGTCGACGGGTCGCTCGAGTCCCCCGCGCGGCCGGTCGCGAAGGTGCCCGTCAGGTCCCAGTACTCGGCGGACCGGAACGCGATGCGCTCGCGCTCCCGCTCCACCACGAGCCGGGTGGCTACGGACTGGACACGGCCCGCCGACAGGCGGGGCATGACCTTCTTCCACAGGACCGGCGAGACCTCGTAGCCGTAGAGACGGTCGAGGATACGGCGGGTCTCCTGGGCGTCGACCAGCTTCTGGTTGAGCTCGCGCGGGTTGGCGACGGCGGCCTGGATCGCGGCCTTGGTGATCTCGTGGAAGACCATCCGCTTGACCGGGACCTTGGGCTTGAGCACTTCCTGGAGGTGCCACGCGATGGCCTCGCCCTCGCGGTCCTCATCGGTGGCGAGGAAGAGCTCGTCGGAGTCCTTCAGCAGATCCTTGAGCTTCTTGACCTGAGCCTTCTTGTCGGCGTTGACGACATAGATCGGCTCGAAGTCGTGCTCGACGTCCACGCCGAGCCGGCGGACCTCGCCGGTGTACTGCTCCGGCACCTCCGCGGCACCGTTGGGGAGGTCGCGGATGTGCCCGACGCTCGCCTCGACGACGTAACCAGGGCCGAGATAGCCCTTGATCGTCTTCGCCTTGGCAGGCGACTCGACGATGACGAGTCGGCGGCCGCCCTTTGCGGTCTCGCTGGTCGGGGACAACTTCGCTCTTCTCTCCGGTCGACGCTTGGGGCCTCCCCAGGCGCCTTCATCCCGGGGTCGGGTCATGGTGACGCTGCGGAGTGTGACGGTACATCCCGCCCCCGTGTCAAACGGGAAAAGCCCGCAACGGCCACTCGAACGGTAACCCGACTACCGCCATTCCTGCCGCCCGGAGTACCCACCGGCTATTTCGAGCCTTACCGGAGGGAGACCTCCCGATTACCGGGACCTCGGCTTTTCCATGATCCTCAGATACGGGTGAGGCACCATGCGCCGAGGCCCAGCGCCACCACCGCGGCGAGGCCGGCGAGGGTCGCCGATGCGACCGGGTTCACACCGTGTGCGACGGGTTCGCGCTGTCGTACCCGGGCCGCGGTCCACATCAGCAGCCCGCCTCCGAACAGGGCGAACACCGCCCCAGCGAAGATCGCCGGTCCCCTCTCCATGACTCCCCTGCCCCCTTTTGCCCCGGCCGCGAGTGTCTTGCCCCGGGAGGTTGACACGCGCGGGCGGCGGCCAGGCGAACCTGAGGTGAACGCGGGGCCGACGCCGCTGTGGACCGGCCCGGCGCCCTCGCTCACGGCCGGGGGCTCAGACCGATCCGGGCGCGGGTATCTTTCCGGTCGTCTTCCCGTTGTCGGTGCGTCCCACGGTGCATACGGCCCTCTTGAACCCCTGGTTCCAGTCGTCCTCGTCGGCCACCCAGCCGAAGACGGCCCGTTCCGATCCCGGTGCCCAGGTCGACTCGAATTTGTTGCCGCAGAGCTTGGTCGCGTTGTCGGCGCCCTTCTCGTAGTTCATGCCGTCGGGCGCCTGGACGACGCCTACGACCTGGTCGGTGTGGGGTTTCACGCAATCGGTGAGCGGGGCGTTGTAGCCGTCGTCCCCCTCCTCGTAGATCCAGCAGTCGCCGACACTCATCTGACCGACCCACAGGTTGGCGCCCTCGTCGCGGAACCGGCCGACTTCACCGCCTATCGCGGCATGGCGTCCGAGTACGAGACATGCCGTACCGCTGTTGGCCACCGTGAAGCCCTCCTTCGTCGGTACGACGGCGTAGCTTGCTGCGTCCGGCAGGGCGTCGACGACCGCGCGCGTCTGGTTCGCACAGCGCTCGGTGCCCTCGGCGGCCGCGTCCGCGGCGTCGGTGGCCGTGTCGACCGCCACGACCTGACCGTCGGGCCAGTCCTCGGAGCAGCTCACCTTGCCCAGGTTCGGCACCGACTTGAACGGCGTCCCCGACCAGACCGCCTGCACACAGTCGCCGGTCTCCAGCGGCTGGCTGAGTCCGACGACATCGCCGTACGGCAGCACCGGTCCGGTGGGCGGCGCCGAGGACTTGGGCACGCTGGAGGTGGGCGGCTTCTTCGGGGTGGCTGTGTCGTCGCCACCGTCGTCGCCGGTCAGCGAGACGGCCAGCCAGGTGCCGCCGGCGATGACCAGCACGGCGGCCACGACGAGCGCGACGACGGCGAGCCGCTTCCTGGAAGGCGACGGCGGGGGCGGCGGCCCGCCGCCAGGGGCACCCGGCCCGCCCGCGCCCCATCCGGCGCCGTAGGTGCCGCCCGCGTACGGCGGGGTGGGGCCGCCCTCGTAGGGCGCCGGGCCGCCGTACGGTGTCGAACCGCCGCCGGTGTACGGGCCGTAGGGTGCGGGGCCGCCACCGCCCGCGGAGGGCGGCTGCGCGCCGCCGCTCGCGTAGGGCCCTTGCGCGTAGGGACTGCCGGCCTCGGGCGACTGCTGCGATACGGAGGCCTGCCGCCACGGGTCGTACTGCGAAGGGGGCGCCCCGGCAGGCGTGGCCGGACCGCCAGGGCCGAAGCCCCCGCCACCCGGCCCCCCGGATCCCGGAGTCACCGCCCCCGCCGCGCCACCCACCCCCTGGGGCACGCCTCCCGGAGTGTGGGGTGTCTGCGGAGTGCTCGGCGTCGGTGGCGCACCCGGCGTCCGGGGTGTCACCGCCCCGAACCCCTCGGGTGGCGGCCCGAATCCCCCCGGCGCCGCACCGGCCGGCGCGGTCCACGCGGGCGAGGCTCCCTGCACCACCCGCTCCAGCCCTCGTGCCACCGTCTCCGGCGACGACCTGCGCACCGGGTCCTTCACGAGCAACCCCTGGAGCACGGGCGTCAGTTCACCGGCCCGCACCGCAGGCGTCGGCTCCTCCCCCAGCAGCGCCGTCAGCGTGGCGTAGTCACCGTGCCGGTCGAAGGGGCCGCGTCCCTCCACGGCCGAGTACAGCGTCGCGCCCAGCGAGAACAGGTCCGCGGCCGGTGTCGGCGGCTCCCCACGCGCGCGTTCCGGAGCGAGGTAGCCCGGTGTGCCGAGGATGCCCGCCGTGGCGGTGAGCCGGGGTTCGCGGGACTCGGGTTGCAGCGCGATGCCGTAGTCGGTGAGCAGCACGCGCGCGTACGGATCGCCCGAAGCGTCCGACGCCAGCAGGATGTTGGCCGGTTTCACATCCCGGTGGAGGATGCCGATCCGGTGCCCCGCGGTCAGCGCGTCGAGGACCGCGAGCCCGATGCGGGCCGCCTGGGCGGGCAGCAGCGGCCCCGAACTCCGAACGACCGCCTGGAGGTCGACCGCGTCCGGCACGTACTCCATGACGATCCACGGCAGTCCCTCGTGGACCACGACGTCGTGCACCGTCGCCACATGCGGATGGCCGCGCAGCCGTGCCGCGTGCCGGGCCTCGCTGCGGGCCCGCGCGATGCGCTGGGCGGGCTCGGTCGCGTCCATCGGCACATCCGGAAGCGCGATCTCCTTCATCGCGACTTCGCAGGCCAACTCCTCGTCGTACGCGAGCCAGACCCGGCCCATGCCGCCCGCGCCGAGCGACCGCAGCAGCCGGTACCGCCCGTTGATGACCCTGCCCTCGCCTTGATCCGGCGTATCCCCCGCCATCACGCCTCCCCCCGAGACCCGAGACAGCGTGCCTCCCCCGAGGACGCGTGAACTCTGTCTCTCGAAGGTAGCTTCGCAGGTGCCACTGACAGGAGACCTTTTCAGGAGCAATCCCGCCAGATCGGGCACATGGGCCTCAGGGGTGCCCGCACGCCTCAGACGTCACGCGGGATCAAGCCTCACGCCGGCTCCAGGAACCCCTGCTCCACCAGCAGCCGGATCTGCGCCGGTGTGCGGTCCCGCAGCAACACCGGATCCTCGCCCACCAGTTGCGCGATCGCGTCCAGGATCCGCCCCGCGCTCAGCGAGCCGTCGCACACTCCGGCGAAGCCCGCGCCGACCGTGTCCACCTTGGTGGCCCGGCGCATCCCGCGGTTCTGCCGCAGCACGACATGCTCCGGGTCCTCGGCGCCGGGCAGCCCGACCTGCTCCTGCACGACCTCGGAGGCGAGCCTGAAGTGGCCCTCCAGCAGGGCGGCGTCATCGTGTTCCCGCAGATAGTCGAGGCGCTCGAAGTGCGCCCTGACGGTGTCGCCGAGCGGCTGCTCGACGGGGTGCGGCCACTCCTCGGCGACGACCGAGGGCACGGCGGCCCCCGTCCTGCGCAGGGTGATCCAGCCGAACCCGACGGACCTCACCTTGCGCGCCTCGAACTCGTCCAACCAGGCGTCGTACAGCGCCTGGTACTCGGCCGGGTCGCTCCGGTGGTCACCGGCATCCCTGAGCCACAGCTCGGCGTACTGCGTGACGTCCTGCACCTCGCGCTGCACGATCCACGCGTCGCACCCGCGCGGCACCCAGGACCGCAGCCGGTCCTGCCAGTCCTCCCCCTCCACGTGCTGCCAGTTGGCGAGGAACTGCGCGAACCCGCCCTCGTTCAACCGCTCCCCCGCCTGCTGAACGAGCGACCGGCACAGATCGTCCCCGCCCATCCCGCCGTCCCGGTACGTCAGCCGCGCACCCGGCGAGATCACGAACGGCGGGTTCGAGACGATCAGGTCGTACGTCTCCCCGTCCTTCACCGGCTCGAACAGCGAGCCCTCCCGCAGCTCGGCCGCCGGGGTGCCGGACAGCGCCAGCGTGAGCCCGGTGATGTGCAGCGCGCGCGGGTTGAGATCGGTCGCCGTCACGCGCGTGGCGTGCTGCGCGGCGTGCAGCGCCTGGATACCGGAGCCGGTACCGAGGTCGAGGGCGGCGGAGACGGGCCTGCGGACGGTGATGCCCGCCAGGGTCATGGAGGCGCCGCCGACGCCCAGGACGACGCCCTCGGCGCGGCTCCCGATACCTCCGGCCCCGCCGACGGCACACCCCAGGTCGGACACGATGAACCAGTCCTCGCCATCGGGTCCGCCGTACGGCCGTACGTCGACGGTCGCGGCGACCTCGTCCGAGCCTGCGCGCACCAGCCACCCGCTCTCCAGACACGCGTCCACGGGCAGTACGCCCACCACGCGCGCGTGGAGCACCGGCTGCTGCAACAGGAAGAGCCGTACGAGCACCTCCAGCGGTGTGTCCCCGCGGGTCGCCCGCAGGGCGGGCACGGTCTCGCTGCGCGCGAGCGCCGCGTACGCGGGGGCACCGAGCAGGTCGAGCAGCCCGTCGGCGGTGAAGGAGGCGCCCAGAAGGGCGTCCCTCAGGCGCGCGGCGACGTCGGGGCGGTCGACGGAGGGCAGAGAGGCAAGGCTGGCGTTACTCACCACCCCATTGTGAACCGGCGCCGCAGGCGATGCCTACGGCGCCGGGGTCACGCAGGGGTGGATGTCAGCCGGTGGTGGCCGACGGCGAGGCGGACGCGCTCTTGCAGCTCTCCTGCTGCGCCATCGCCTTGCCGACGTCGCCCTCCTCGAGCGTCTTCAGGGCGTCGCTGCCGCTGGTGCTCAGTTTGTCGAGCGCGGTCGCGATGTCCTTGAGGCCGTCGGCGAACTTCGCCTGGTCCTTGGTGTTGAGGTCGTCGACCTGCTTCTGCAGGGAGGCGTAGGACGCGGCGAGGCTGTTGAGCTCCTTGACGGCGTCCTGCTGCTTCTTCTCGGCGTTCTTGGCGTCCCCGGTCTCCGGCGCGCCGGCCTTCTGCACGGCGGCCCCGATCGCCTTGTAGGCCTCGGCCATGTCCTGGAAGGCCTGGGAGTCCGTCTTCTGGACGTCCTCCGGCGTGCTGTTGTCCGAGGTCTGCTTCTGGATCGCCGTGTTGGCGGCCTCGATCTTCTTGGCCTGCGGCTGCACGGCGCTGCAGACCTCCTTGGCCCAGGCGTCCAGCTTCTCGCTGTTGTCGTCACCGCTGCTGCATGCCGACAGCGCCATCGCCAGTACCGCACCGCCGGACAGCGCGGCCGCGAGCTTCTTGTTCACCGGATTGGTCCCTTCCATGGCTCCTCGGCCCCGGAACATACACGGCAGATGGATGACATCCACAGGTAGGACGTCCGTTAAGTGACGCATTAAAGCCATTTGCACCAAGTGAGAGAAGGCTCACGAGGAGGGCGTGAACACACAGAACGGGCGGGGGACGCGTCCGTACGCGCCCCCCGCCCGCCCCTTGAGCAGGCGTCCCGTATGACCGCCTACGAAACCACCGCGGGATCGGCCGACTTGACCGACCTCTTGGCACCCTCCTCGTCCCCTACGGCGATCCCGCGCCGCTTGGAGACATAGACCGCGCCGACGATCACGAGGAGCGAGAGGACGGCGATGGTGATCCGTACGCCGATGCTCTTGTCCTCGCCGTAGCTGAACTTGATGACCGCGGGCGCGATGAGCAGCGCCACGAGGTTCATCACCTTCAGCAGGGGGTTGATCGCGGGACCGGCGGTGTCCTTGAAGGGGTCGCCGACGGTGTCGCCGATCACCGTCGCGGCGTGGGCCTCACTGCCCTTGCCGCCGTGGTGACCGTCCTCGACGAGCTTCTTGGCGTTGTCCCAGGCGCCACCGGAGTTGGCGAGGAACACCGCCATGAGCGTGCCCGCCCCGATCGCGCCCGCCAGGAACGAGCCCAGCGCGCCGACACCGAGCGTGAACCCGATGAAGATGGGCGCCAGCACGGCCAGCAGTCCGGGCGTGGTGAGCTCCCGCAAGGCGTCCCTGGTGCAGATGTCGACGACCTTGCCGTACTCCGGCTTCTCGCTGTAGTCCATGATCCCGGGACGCTCGCGGAACTGCCGCCGCACCTCGTAGACCACGGCACCCGCCGACCGCGACACGGCGTTGATCGCGAGCCCCGAGAAGAGGAAGACGACCGCCGCGCCCGCGATGAGACCGACGAGGTTGTTGGGCTGCGAGATGTCCATCATCAGGCTCATCGGCGCACCGTCGCCGGACAGCTTCTCGCCGACGTCCTGCGCGCCGGTCGTGATCGCGTCACGGTACGACCCGAAGAGCGCCGACGCCGCCAGGACGGCGGTGGCGATGGCGATGCCCTTGGTGATGGCCTTGGTGGTGTTGCCGACCGCGTCCAGGTTGGTGAGCACCTGCGCGCCCGCGCCCTCGACGTCACCGGACATCTCGGCGATGCCCTGCGCGTTGTCGGAGACGGGCCCGAAGGTGTCCATGGCGACGATCACACCGACCGTGGTGAGCAGACCGGTGCCGGCCAGTGCCACCGCGAACAGCGCCAGCATGATCGACGTACCGCCGAGCAGGAAGGCCCCGTAGACGCCGAGGCCGATCAACAGGGCGGTGTAGACGGCCGATTCGAGACCGATCGAGATACCGGCGAGGACGACGGTGGCCGGGCCGGTGAGCGAGGACTTCCCGATGTCCCTGACGGGACGCCGGGTGGTCTCGGTGAAGTAGCCGGTCAGCTGCTGGATGACGGCGGCGAGCACGATGCCGATCGCCACGGCGACGAGGGCGAGGATCCGCGGGTCGCCGTCCTTGCCGATGATCTCGGGGTCAATTACGCCCTCGCCCCTGAAGTCGGCGTACGACGACGGCAGATAGACGAAGACGGCGATGGCCACCAGCACGAGCGAGATCACCGCGGAGATGAAGAACCCGCGGTTGATCGCGGACATCCCGCTGCGGTCGGTCCTGCGCGGGGCGACCGCGAAGATGCCGATCATCGCGGTGATCACACCGATCGCTGGCACGATCAGCGGGAAGGCGAGCCCGGAGTCGCCGAAGGCCGCCGAACCGAGGATCAGCGCGGCGACCAGGGTCACGGCGTACGACTCGAAGAGGTCGGCCGCCATGCCCGCGCAGTCGCCGACGTTGTCGCCCACGTTGTCGGCGATGGTCGCGGCATTGCGCGGGTCGTCCTCCGGAATGCCCTTCTCGACCTTGCCGACCAGGTCGGCGCCGACGTCGGCGGCCTTGGTGAAGATGCCACCGCCGACACGCATGAACATGGCGATCAGCGCGGCCCCGAGGCCGAAGCCCTCGAGCACCTTCGGTGCGTCGGCCGCGTACACCAGCACGACACAGGAGGCGCCCAGCAGACCGAGCCCCACCGTGAACATGCCGACGACGCCGCCCGTACGGAAAGCGATCTTCATTGCTTTGTGCGAGACGGCGGTGAGATCCTTTTCCGGCTCACCTTCCGCAGGGGTCGCTTCCCGTGCCGCCGCGGCGACGCGCACATTGCTGCGCACGGCGAGCCACATGCCGATATAGCCGGTGGCCGCCGAGAACGCCGCGCCGATCAAGAAGAAGACGGATCGACCGGCGCGCTGATTCCAGTCGTCCGCGGGCAGCAGCATGAGCAGGAAGAACACGACCACGGCGAAGACGCCGAGCGTGCGCATCTGTCGTGCCAGATAGGCGTTCGCACCTTCCTGGATCGCTGTCGCGATCTTCTTCATGCTGTCGGTGCCCTCGCCCGCCGCGAGCACCTGGCGAACCAGGATGCCCGCGACCACGAGCGCGGCCAGCGCGACGGCGGCGATCACCCAGATGATGATCCGGTTGTCGTCGGTCAGTACCGCGGCTGCGAGGGTAGTGGGATGGTCCAACTGATGAGGGGTAGAAAGCCCCGCCATTCGTCCTCCTTGACGCCTGTGCTGAGCTCAAGATGTGGACGGATTGTAGGTAGCGGAACCTGATCAAAACAGTGCGCGGTAAACGGAATTAGCCTTCACATGCTCTTCAGTAAATGATCGACGTCACGCCACAGAACCCGAAAGAGCTAATGCCTCAAAGGCATTGACGCGATCATTTACTTGATCGAATTACCGCGCGATTGATCGTGAAGTAATTCACTAATCCGCCGCACGTGACCACTGTAGACACGCGCGCACCGCGCGCCGACATGCCGAAGGGCCCTACGGCGTAGGGCCCTTCGGCACAGAAAACGACGGTGAGGATTCAGGGAAGCGTCGCGGCCGGCGGAGTGGTCGGCCAAGTCATACGGATCGACCCGCCGTGCTCCCCTGCGGTGACCTCCACGTCGTCCACGAGGCCGCTGATGACCGCGAGGCCCATCTCGTCCTCATCGGTCTCCACGTCCACGTCCTCGGCGGCCCCGCCGGGCGCCCGGTCACCCGGGGCCGAGCGCGGCGCCTCGTCGCCCACCTCGATGGAGAACTGCTTCTCCTCCTCGATGAGCAGCACCTTCACCGGTGCGGTGATGCCGCCGTTCTGGTGCAGTCCGACGGCACGGGAGCAGGCTTCGCCGACAGCGAGCCTGACCTCGTCGAGAACGGCCTCGTCCACTCCGGCCCTGCGCGCCACCGCCGCCGCCACCAGACGGGCGGTGCGGACGTGCTCGGGCAGCGCGCTGAAGCGGAGCTCAACGGTGGCCATGCATCCCCCTCGGAACTACGGGCGTGCTGTCGGGGGACCGGGCTGCCGAAAGCCGGGACCCCCATGTACTACTGCCGTCCCGGGGGCGGTCCTTTTTCCGCACCCCGGGCCGGTGGTTCAGTCGGTGGCCGCCACCGCTTCCTCGACCGAGGTGTGGATCGGGAACACCTTGGTGAGACCGGTGATTCGGAAGATCTTGAGAATGCGCTCCTGGTTGCAGACCAGGCGCAGCGAGCCCTCATGGGCACGCACCCGCTTCAGTCCGCCGACCAGTACGCCGAGCCCGGTGGAGTCGAGGAAGTCCACGCCCTCCATGTCGACGACGAGGTGGAAACTCCCGTCGTTCACCAGCTCGACCAGCTGCTCGCGCAGCTTGGGCGCGGTATATACGTCGATTTCGCCACCGACCTCGACGACCGTGCGATCGCCGACGGTACGGGTCGACAGGGACAGGTCCACGGATCCTCCAGCACCTTGCTACTCGAGCGGTCGTCCCGCGGGACACCTCGGCTTGAAGCCCCCAGGACGGTTCGCCAGCCGCGATGGCATTCAATCACTTACGGCAGGCGTGCACGACGCCTTGGTCCCATTGTCCGTCACGCCAGTGACACACTCGGTGCCGATGGCCAAGAATCACCGATCCGATCGACCCTCGGCGGAACCCGTCTCCCGGCCGGAACCTGGCACGGTCCTGCACCGGCTCGCCTCCGGGCCGAGTCGGGCTGCGCGCATCACTCATACGGAGCACTTGCCCCCGCGCGAGGGTCGCCATGCCGTCTGGCCTGACCGGATTCGTTCGGAGGTCATCGCCGCGGTGCAGGCCGCCGGTGTCCAGCACCCCTGGGCCCACCAGGCACAGGCGGCCGAGCACGCCCTCGACGGCGAATCGGTGGTGGTCGCGACCGGCACGGCCTCCGGCAAGTCCCTGGCGTACCTCACGCCCGTCCTGACGGCCCTCCTGGACGGTTCGGAGGCTCCGAACGGCCGTGGGGCCACGGCGCTGTACCTCGCCCCCACGAAGGCGCTCGCGGCGGACCAGTGGCGTTCTGTGAAGGAACTTTCACAACCGCT
The DNA here is from genome assembly GCF_045041015.1 of Streptomyces sp. NBC_00019. Classification (NCBI taxonomy): domain Bacteria; kingdom Bacillati; phylum Actinomycetota; class Actinomycetes; order Kitasatosporales; family Streptomycetaceae; genus Streptomyces; species Streptomyces sp. NBC_00019. The sequence goes on along the minus strand of NZ_CP108302.1, from coordinate 5,814,730 downwards.
GGGCAATTCAGTTCGACCTGCGGTCTACGACGGTGACACCCCGTTCGAGGAACGCGAGTGGATCCGCCAGTACGCCAACTACGTGCTGACCAACCCGGACATGCTGCACCGCGGCATCCTCCCGTCCCATCCGCGCTGGTCCTCCTTCCTGAAGTCGCTCAAGTACGTCGTCATCGACGAGGTCCACACCTACCGCGGCGTCTTCGGCTCCCACGTCGCCCAGGTGCTGCGCCGGCTGCGCCGTCTCTGCGCCCGCTACGGCGCCTCTCCCGTCTTCCTGCTGGCCTCCGCGACCGCCGCCGAGCCCTCGGTCGCCGCCCGCCGCCTCACCGGCCTCCCGGTGGTCGAGGTGGCCGACGACGCCTCACCGCGTGGTGAACTGGTGTTCGCCCTCTGGGAGCCCCCGCTCACCGAGATGCAGGGCGAGAAGGGCGCCCCGGTCCGCCGTACGGCCACGGCCGAAACGGCCGACCTGCTCACGGATCTGACCGTGCAGGGCGTCCGCTCGGTCGCCTTCGTACGCTCCCGGCGCGGCGCCGAGCTCATCGCGGTCATCGCCCAGGAGCGGCTGGCCGAGATCGACCGCTCCCTGGCCCGACGCGTGGCGGCCTACCGCGGCGGCTACCTCCCCGAGGAACGCCGCGCCCTGGAACAGGCCCTCCACTCAGGAGAGTTGCTGGGCCTGGCCGCGACGACCGCGCTCGAACTCGGCATCGACGTCTCCGGCCTGGACGCCGTGATCATCGCCGGCTACCCCGGCACGCGCGCGTCCCTGTGGCAGCAGGCCGGCCGCGCGGGCCGTTCCGGTCAGGGCGCCCTGGCGATCCTGGTCGCCCGCGACGATCCCCTGGACACCTTCCTCGTCCACCACCCCGAGGCCCTGTTCGACCAGCCGGTGGAGTCGACGGTCCTGGACCCCGACAACCCGTACGTCCTGGCACCGCACTTGTGCGCGGCGGCCGCGGAAATGCCGCTGACCGACGACGACTTGGCGCTGTTCGGCCCGGAGACCGAGGGCCTGCTCCAGCAGTTGGAGGCCGCGAAACTCCTGCGCCGCCGTACGAAGGCCTGGCACTGGACCCGCCGGGAACGGGCCGCGGACCTCACCGACATCCGCGGCGGGGGCGGCAACCCGGTCCAGATCGTCGAGTCCGGCACGGGCCGCCTCCTGGGCACGGTCGACGCGGGCGCCGCGCACACGACCGTCCACGAGGGCGCGGTCCACCTCCATCAGGGCCGCACCTACCTCGTCCGGTCCCTGGACCTGGAGGACTCGGTCGCCCTGGTCGAGGAGGCGAACCCGACGTACTCGACGGTGGCCCGCGACACGACGGCCGTCTCCGTCCTGGAGACGGACGTCGAAGTCCCCTGGGGCGAGGGCAGGTTGTGCTACGGCTCGGTCGAGGTCACCAACCAGGTCGTCTCCTTCCTCCGCAGACGTCTCATCACGGGCGAGGTCCTCGGCGAGACGAAACTCGACCTCCCTCCTCGTACGCTCCGCACACGGGCGGTGTGGTGGACGGTCACCGAGGACCAGTTGGACGAGGCCCGCATCAACCCGGAGATCCTCGGCGGCGCCCTGCACGCGGCGGAGCACGCCTCGATCGGCATGCTGCCGTTGTTCGCGACGTGCGACCGCTGGGACATCGGCGGAGTCTCGATCCCGTTGCACCCCGACACCCTGCTCCCCACGGTCTTCGTCTACGACGGCCACCCCGGCGGCGCGGGATTCGCCGAGCGCGCCTTCCACACCGCCCGCGCCTGGCTCACCGCCACCCGCCAGGCCATCGCCGCCTGCGAGTGCGACGCCGGCTGCCCGTCCTGCATCCAGTCCCCCAAGTGCGGCAACGGCAACGACCCGCTGCACAAGAGGGGGGCGATGCGGTTGCTCACGGTGCTGTTGCGGGGGGCGCCGGAGGAGAAGCCCGAGGCGGAGGGGGAGCCACCGGAGCGGGTTCGACAGGATCCGGTGCCGGAGGGGACAGCTCAGCCGGTCCCGAAGGGAACAGCTCCGCCGGTGACGGCAGCTCCGCCGATACCGGAAGGGGCAGGTCCGCCGGTCCCGCCCGTGCCCTGACCTCCGCCGCGAACGGCCCCCGGCCCGCCGTCGCCGTGACGTCCGAGGTCTCGCCCACGATCACGCACCACACGAGCCGGGTGCCCTGGGCCCGGGCCACCCGCTCCGCCCGGGCGCAGGCCCCCTCGCGGCCCTGCGCCCAGTGGTCCGCCGCCGCGAGCGCCGCGAGATCCGCACCCCCGGCCGCCCGGTGCCGGACCACGACGGCCTGCCCCAGGGAGAGCACGACGCCAAACACCACGCACAGCACGGCAATCGCACCGACGCTCCAGACGGTGGCGGAGCCGCGGTCGCAGGCGAGACCCCGGCGCCGCGCGAGCCCCTCCTCCAAGGTGGCCGGCCACGAGGCAGAGCTCCGGCACCGCGGGAAGCCCCTTCTCATGGGCCCGCCCCCTCCACCGACGCCACCGCCTCTTCCCGCACGTCGAAGGGCAGCCGTCCCAGCATCGGCGGCCTCGCCACGACCACCACCCGGACCTGCTCCTCCTCCCGGCTGACCGTGACCTTCGCACCGCGCGGTGCCGCCTCACGGGCCACCTCCACGACCGCGCCGGCCGGGTCCTGCCGCGCCGCCGCCCGGGCCCCCGTACGCGCCGCGTCCACGCACTGGATCTGCGCGGCCACCACGAGCAGCCCCCACACCAGCGCCGTCGCGAACATCACCAGCACGGGCAGCACCACGGCCGACTCCGCCGTCACGAACCCCCGGTCCACGCGGCCCCGTTCACATCCGCGCATCGAGCGCCTGCTTCACGATGCCCTGCAGCTCCGCGCTGACCGCTCCGCTGGTCACCACCTTGTAGAGGACCGCCGCGAACGCCACCGCCGCGATGATCCCCATCGCGTACTCGGACGTGACCATCCCCGCGTCCCTCCGCGCCGCACGCGCCCCGCACACCAGGGCACGCACCCGTGCCCGCACCGCCTTGTACATCTCAACCCCCGTGTAGATCGGTTCTGTTGACTGCTGTCGCTCGATCACTTGCTGTCGGTCCGGATCCGTCCCGTCATCCGCCACCCCCTCCCAACACCCCGTCGGCCAGGCCGATCACCACGGGCAGCACACCGACCGCGATGAACGCGGGCAGGAAGCACAGCCCCACCGGCGCGGTCACCATGACCGCCGCCCGCCGGGCCCGTGCCGTCGCGGTGCGCGCCCACTCGGCGCGGGCCTCCGCGGCGAGCCGTGCGACCGGTACGGCCGCCGGGAGCCCGGACACATCGGCACGTTCCAGCAACCGCGCCAGCGGACCGGCGCCCGGCATCGAGGCCAGCCGTCGCCATGCCTCGCCGGGCGGACCGCCCAGCCGTACCTCCGCCGCGCCCCGCGCGAGCCCCTCCCCTACCGGCCCGCCCAGCGCCTCGCCCACCGCCCGCGCCGCGATCACCGGACCGGCACCGGCCGCGATACAGGCCGCCAGCAGATCGGCGGCGAGCGGGAGTTGGCGTACCGCCTCTGCGACGTCGTACGACTCCCCCGTGTCCTCGGCGCCCTGCCGGCCCCGCCACCACCACAGCCCCGCCGCGACGGCCAGCCCCACCACGACACCGGGGACCCCACCGACCAGCACCCATCCACCGGCCACCGCGCCCAGCGAGGGCAACCACCGCCGCGCGGCCTTCCGCACCTCACCCCGCGGTCCGGCCGGCACCGTCTCCCGGGCCACCAGTCGAGTCAGCCGCCGCCGAAGCCGCCGCTCCCGCCGCATCCCCTCCACCCACCGAGCGAGCCACGCGAGCACCATCACGGCTCCCGCGATCACCCCCAGCCTGTGGACAACTTCCGCACTCACAACGCCCGCCTTTCCGAACCCCACGCCGATTCCGCCCTCACACCGCTTCCGCTCCCCGCACGATCCGCGCCGCCCACCACATCCCCACCCCCTCCAGCAGGCCGCCGATCACCAGGCAGCCCAGGCCGGGCCCGGTGTGCAGCAGGACGTGGAACGGGTCGGAGCCGAGGGCCGTGCCGAGGAGCAGTCCGAGGGCGGGGAGCCCGGCGAGCATCACCGTCGTGGAGCGGGCGCCCGCCAACTGGGCACGCAGATCGGCACGTTGGTCCCGCTCCGCGCGCAACGCCGCCTCGAGCCGTTCGAGTCCCGCCGCGAGCCCCGCTCCCCGGTCCACCGCGACCCGCCAGCACGCCGCGAGGCCCAGCAGTCCCTCGGCCCCCGGCTGCCGTGCGGCGCCGGCGAGCGCGCCCGGTACGTCCCCGCCGAACCGCGCGGCCGCCAGCACCGCCGGCTGCGCCTCCCCCAGCCCCTCGCAGTCGCGCGCGGCACGCAACAGCGCCTCACCCGGCTGCCGTCCGGCTCGCACCTCTCCGGCGAGCGCCCCGCACAACGCGATGACCGCGTCCCCTCGGCGCTCCCGGGCCCGCCGCGCCTCGCGCGCCAACCGCACCCGCCGCAACAACGGCACCCCGGCCGCGCCCACGACGAGCGGCAGCACCGAGGCCCCCAGCACGGCCAGCACCAGTCCGGCCGCCACCGACCACCACTCGCTCCCCAGCCGCCGTACTCCACCGGCCAGTTGCCGCCAGAGCGGCGGCCCGGCCCCGACCGCCCCACCGGCCCCCGCGAGCAGCAACTCCGCTCGCCGCGCCCCGGAACGCCACCCGACCGACAGCCAGACCGCCGCCCCGGCACACACCAGCGCCGCCCCCGTCGACACCTCACCCATCACCACGCCCCCTGTCGGCCCCCGCGGCGCCGAGCAGCCCCCGCAGCCGCTCCCACCCCCGCTCGTACACGAACGCCTCCGCGCCCCACCGCAGCGCCGGCACCGTCCGCACCAGCCCCGACGGATCCCGCTCCAGCACATGCACCTCGTCGATCCGCCGCCGCCCGTTCCGATCACGGGCGAGGTGCAGGACGACGGACAGCGCGGCCGCCAACTGGCTGTGCAGCGCGGCCCGGTCGAGCCCGGCCGCCGTGCCGAGCGCCTCCAGCCGGGCCGGGACATCGGCCGCCGCGTTGGCATGGACCGTTCCGCAGCCGCCCTCATGACCCGTGTTCAACGCGGCCAGCAGATGCACCACTTCAGGCCCACGCACCTCGCCCACCACCAGCCGGTCCGGCCGCATCCGCAGCGCCTGCCGCACCAGGTCCTCGAGCGAGACCAGGCCCGCGCCCTCCTGGTTGGCGGGTCTGCTCTCCAGCCGTACGACGTGCGGATGGTCCGGCCGTAGCTCCGCGGAGTCCTCGGCCAGCACGATCCGCTCGCCCGGCCCGACGAGCCCCAACAAGGCGCTCAGCAGCGTTGTCTTGCCACTGCCCGTCCCACCGCTGATCAGGAACGACAGCCGTGCTTCGACCAGCGCCCGCAGTACCCGGTCCCCGCCCGGCGGCACGGTGCCCGCCGCCATCAGCTCGCCGAGCGTGAACGCGCGCGGCCGTACGACCCGCAGCGACAGACAGGTGCAGCCGACGGCCACCGGCGGCAGCACCGCGTGCAGCCGTGTCCCGTCGGGCAGCCGGGCGTCCGCCCAGGGCCGCGCGTCGTCCAGCCGACGTCCGGCCACCGCGGCCAGGCGCTGCGCGAGCCGTCGTACGGCGGCGGCGTCGGGGAACGCGACCGTGGTGAGTTCGAGCCCGCCGCCCCGGTCCACCCAGACCCGGTCCGGTGCCGACACCAGCACATCGGTCACCCGAGGGTCGGCGAGCAGCGGCTCCAGCGGGCCGCTGCCGACCAGCTCGGAGCGCAACCGCTCGGCCGCCCCGAGGACTTCGGCATCACCGAGCACCCGCCCCTGCTCCCGCAGCGCCTGTGCCACCCGCGCGGGCGTCGGCTCGGCCCCGCTCTCGGCAAGCCACTGCCGTACGCCGTCGAGCAGGTGCGGGGACATGTCCGGCCCGCCCGACCGCCCCACCGCGGACACCGCAGCGGCCGTGGCAGCCACCGAGCCCTCGGCCCGCCCTGCGCCGAACAACGCCCGGCCCACCTCGTCGGAGTATGTACTCATGCCGCCTCCACCAACGCCCGCTCCCAGAACTCCTTGCAGAACCGCGCCAGCGGCCCCCGCCCGGTTCCCGGCGGCGTCCTGCTCTCGTGCGGCCGCAGCAGCCCCGCCTCCAGGGGCACCTCGCCCACCAGCGGCAGTCCGAGCAGTCGCGCCACCTCCCGGTCGTCGAGCCCGGGCGCATGCGGCCCTCGGACCGCCACGCGCAGATCGCGTACGACCATCCCCACGGCGGAGGCCACCCGCCCGGCCGCCGCGACGGCGCGGAGTTCGGCGGGGACCACGAGGATGCCGAGGTCGAGCTGGGCGAGGGTCTCGGCGATGCCGTCGTCGATGCGGCGCGGCAGATCGACGACGACCGTGCCGCCCCGGCGGCGAGCCGCGGCGAGCACCGCGCGGACGGCCTGCGGCGGGACGGCGACACAGTCGCCGCGGTCCCAGCTGAGGACCCGCAGGGAGTGCAGCTGAGGCAGCGACTCCTCCAGGGCACCGCCGCCGACCCGGCCGCGCGAGGCGGCGAACGCGGGCCAGCGCAGCCCCTCGGCGGTCTCGCCACCGAGGAGTACATCGAGTCCGCCGCCCAGCGGATCGGCGTCCACGAGCAGGGTGCGCAGTCCCTCCCGCGCGGAGGTGACGGCGAGCGCGCACGCGAGGGTGGATGCCCCGGACCCGCCGCGGCCGCCGATGACGCCGACGGTGAGGGCGGGCCGGCCGACGCCCTCGGCGACATCGGCGATCCGGTCGACCAGCCATTGCTCCCCGTCGGGCAGCATCAGGACATGGTCGGCGCCGATCTCGACGGCCCGGCGCCAGACCCCGGAGTCGTCCTGGTCCCGTCCGACGAGGACCACTCCGCCTCTGCGGGCGGCTCCGCGCACGCGCCGCGCGGCGTCGTCGCCGACCAGGACGAGCGGTGCGGCCTCCCAGCGGCCTCTCGGTTGCGGCACCCCCGGGTGGACCTCGGGTGTGGCGCCGGCCGCCGCGCACAGGCGCAGCAGGTCGTCGAGGAGCACCGGGTCTTCGGTGACGATCAACGGCCCGCCCTGTCGCCCTCCGGCGGCGGGCGGCGGATCGTGTGTGACGGCTGCGGCCACGTTTTCCATCCCCCTTCGCTGCTTCTCGCGAGGGCCTCCAGGGCCTCGCGATTCCCAAACGTGTGAAGAACCGGCAACCGGCCTTCATATGAACGGCCGATACGAACCGGCCAAACGCGGCCGACTAACCGGAACCAGCCATCGAGTCGGTGTCGGCGGGCCGCGCTGGAATCACGGTGCAGCGATGCCGGAAATCTTGTGGATCTTGGTCGATAACTGTGGACAACTCAGCCGTTGTGAATATCGCCGTCACCCATACCGATGCCCTCCGCACCGCCATGTGTGCGACTTCCGCAGCGCAGTGCGACAGCTACGCACAGTGACGGATCATGGACATGCGAAAGAGGCGGCCGCAGCCGCCTCGACACGGCCGTAGAGCCGCACAGGAACACAGAAGGAAGGGGAAAAACGCACCCGGACGTGCGACGACCCCCACCGGGGGGGAGAGTGGGGGTCGTCTCCACGGCCGACTCGGGGGGGGAGGAGCCGGGCCGGGTTAGCACGGTCGCGAACGATCCGTGACTTCCATGGTGTACCCGAGAGCCTTCTCAGGCAAACCCACGCGCCCCACCTTACGCCGAATGGGCTGCGCCTATGCTCAGGGTCGTGGAAAACCACTCCTTGCCCCGCACAGCGGCCTTCTTTGACCTGGACAAGACGGTCATTGCGAAGTCGAGCACGCTCACCTTCAGCAAGTCGTTCTACCAAGGCGGGCTGATCAACCGCAGGGCCGCCTTGCGTACCGCGTATGCCCAGTTCGTCTTCCTCGTGGGCGGTATGGACCACGACCAGATGGAACGGACCCGTGAGTACCTCTCGGCACTCGTGCGCGGCTGGAACGTCCAACAGGTGAAGGAGATCGTGGCCGAGACCCTTCACGACCTGATCGACCCGATCATCTACGACGAGGCCGCCTCCCTCATCGAGGAGCACCACACCGCCGGCCGCGACGTCGTGATCGTGTCCACGTCGGGCGCCGAGGTGGTCGAGCCGATCGGCGAGCTGCTCGGCGCGGACCGGGTGGTGGCGACCCGGATGGTCGTGGGCGAGGACGGCTGCTTCACCGGCGAGGTGGAGTACTACGCGTACGGCCCGACCAAGGCCGAGGCGATCAAGGAGCTGGCCGAGTCCGAGGGATATGACCTGGAGCGCTGTTACGCATACAGCGACTCGGCGACCGATCTGCCGATGCTCCGGTCCGTCGGTCACCCCCATGCCGTGAACCCGGACCGCACGCTGCGCCGCGAGGCACTCGCGCGCGGGTGGCCGATTCTCGATTTCCACCGGCCGGTCCGGCTCAAGCAGCGGCTCCCCGCGTTCTCCGCACCGTCCCGTCCGGCGCTCGTCGCGGCGGCGGCCATTGGAGCGGCGGCGGCCACCGCGGGACTCGTCTGGTACGCCAGTCGGCGCCGGGCGACGGTTCTCTGACGTGCCAGGTGCCCGTTTGGTGACCGTTTGAGAGTAAAAGTAAAGAACTGCAGCCAGGACTTCCGCTTGCCCGGGTCCTGGAGTAGAAAGGAGTCAACGGCCCGCGAGACCAAGGACATCCGAAAGGATCACCTTAATAACGCATTTGGCCCCACGGACCGCGCATGAGAATTGGGCACCCACGCGACGTCGACCCGTCGATTACGGGCCAGCCGCACCAGGGACGGGCAAAGTCCCGACCTGATGGGCAATATTTCGAGGACGCTTGGTAACCCGGTGACCATGCCAGCGGCGGTACGAGTCCTCGTACCGCCGCAACCCTGTTCAGGCTCTCCCCATGGAGGGCCTTTTCTGTAACTACAGTTATGCCGCTCCGCGCTGAAGCGCCTCGCACACCGCCGTCGACTCGCGCGCCCCAAGTACAACCGCTTTGCCGCAGTGTGCGATCCAGGCGGCCATGCCGTCCGGGGTTCCGCTGACATAGCCGTCGAGCGCCGCCAGGTAGGCGGCGCGGCCCAGCTCGGCGTGGCCGACCTCCGCCGGGCAGATGGACTTCGGGTCGAGGCCGCTGCCGATCAGGACGATGCGTTCGGCCGTGCGCGCGACGAGACCGTTGTGGGAGGTGAAGGGCCGCAGGGCGAGGATCTCGCCGTGCACGACGGCCGCCGTCACCAGGGCCGGTGCGGAACCGCCCGCGACGATCAGCTCGGACAGGCCCTCCAACCGGCCGTGCACCTCCGTCGCATCGGGCGCCGCGAGCTCGATCAGCGGCTCGTCGACCGGCTCGCCCGCCTGACGCGGGCGCCCGACCTCGTCGCCGTTGGTCGCGGCCGCCACCAGGTGCAGGCGGGCCAGGACGCGCAGGGGCGACTGCCGCCAGATGGACAGCAGTTGGCCCGCCTCGGCGGTCAGCCTCAGGGCCGCGCCCACGACGCGCGCCTCGTCGTCGCCGCTGAAGTCGGAGCGGCGGCGCACCTCTTCGAGGGCCCAGTCGGCGCCGGACAGCGCCGCGGAGCCGCGGGCGCCGCGCAGGGCCGCCTCGGAGGTGATCGCGGTGCTGCGGCGCCGCATGATCCGGTGCCCGTAGACCCGGTCCACGGCCTTGCGCACGGACTCCACGGAGTCGGCCACGCCGGGCAGTGAGCCCAGGGCGGCGAGCGGATCGGCGGTCGCGCCTGTCGTACTCATGAGTACGACATTACGCAACGGCGGCGCACACCCCACGAAGGAGTGGTCTTCTTCACGCGCGCCCGCCACGTACAGCTATCGCACCACTACCCTTCGTGAACATGAAAATTGCTTTCGTCGGGAAGGGCGGCAGCGGCAAGACCACGCTGTCCTCCCTGTTCATCCGCCATCTCGCCACCACCGGCGCACCCGTCGTCGCCGTCGACGCCGACATCAACCAGCACCTGGGCGCCGCCCTCGGCCTCGACGAGGCGGCGGCCGCGGCACTGCCCGCGATGGGCGAGCGGCTGCCGCTGATCAAGGACTACCTGCGCGGCACCAACCCGCGCATCGCCTCCACCGAGACGATGATCAAGACGACCCCGCCGGGCGAGGGCTCACGACTGCTGCGGGTGCGCGAGGACAATCCGGTGTACGACGCCTGCGCCCGGCCGGTGGAACTCGACGGCGGCACCGTCCGTTTGATGGTCACCGGCCCCTTCACGGACGCCGACCTGGGGGTCGCCTGCTACCACTCCAAGACGGGAGCGGTGGAGCTGTGCCTGAACCACCTGGTGGACGGGCGTGACGAGTACGTCGTGGTGGACATGACCGCGGGCTCGGACTCCTTCGCCTCCGGCATGTTCACCCGCTTCGACATCACGTTCCTCGTCGCCGAGCCGACCCGGAAGGGGGTCTCCGTCTATCGCCAGTACAAGGAGTACGCCCGCGACTTCGGCGTCGTCCTGAAGGTCGTCGGCAACAAGGTGCAGGGGCAGGACGACCTCGACTTCCTCCGCGCCGAGGTCGGGGACGACCTGCTGGTGACGGTCGGGCACTCGGACTGGGTGCGCGCCATGGAGAAGGGCCGGCCGCCCCGGTTCGAGCTTCTGGAGGACGTCAACCGCAGCTCCCTGCGCCGGTTGCAGAGCGCGGTCGACGCCACGTACGACCTGCGCGACTGGGAGCACTACACACGCCAGATGGTGCACTTCCACCTGAAGAACGCCCAGTCCTGGGGCAACGAGCGCACCGGAGCCGACCTGGCGGCGCAGGTCGACCCCGGGTTCGTACTGGGCGAGAGCCTCGTGGTGAACGCCTGACGGGTCACCGCCCGGGGCTCACCACTCGCGGCTCATCGCCTGTGGCTCACGGCTTGGCCGCCGGCGCTCCGGGCACGCCCTTCGGGGCCGGAGCGGGGCGGCCGGAGAGGAAGGACGCCCAGCTCTGCTTCGGGGCCTCGCCGACGCCGAGGGTCCGCATCTTGGCCAGGGCCTGCGGGTCCTGGGCGTCCAGCCAGTCGGCGAGCTGCCGGAAGGAGACACAGCGCACGTCGGGCTTGTTGCAGACCTGTTCGATGGTCTCCTCGACGGCACGCATGTAGGTGCCGCCGTTCCAGGACTCGAAGTGGTTGCCGATGATCAGGGGCGCGCGGTTGCCGTCGTAGGCCCGGTGGAAGCCCTTGAGCAGGCTGTCACGCATCTGGTCGCCCCAGAACTCGTGCTTGTTCGGGTCGCCGTACATCGTGCCCGACTGGTTCACGGCGAAGTTGTAGTCCATGGTGAGCTGCTCGAAGGAGTGCCCGGAGAACGGCACCAGCTGCATCGAGAGGTCCCACAGACCTTCCTTCTTCTTGGGCCAGAGCTGGTCGTTGACGCCGCTGGTGTCATAGCGGAAGCCCAGTTCGCGGGCGGCCTTCATGAAGTTCTTCTGGCCCTCCAGGCAGGGCGTGCGGGCGCCGATGAGCTCCTTGTCGTAGTCGAAGGGCAGCGGGCTCGCGTTCTTCAGGCCGGTGGTGGTCTTCCAGGACTTCACGAACTGCTTCGCCTGGGCGATCTCGTCCTTCCACTCCTCGACGGACCACTGGCCGACCCCGCCGCCGCTGCCGCAGAAGTGGCCGTTGAAGTGGGTGCCGATCTCGCTGCCCTCCAGCCACGCCCCGCGCAGCTGCTTGACGGTCTCGGCGATGCCCTTCTCGTCGTTGAAGCCGATGTCGGAGCGGCCCGGGGAGTGCTGAGGGGGCTTGTAGAGGTCGCGCTTGTCCTCGGGGAGCATGTACACGCCGCTGAGGAAGTACGTCATCGTCGCGTTGTTCGCCTTGGCGACCTTGCGGAAGCGGGAGAACAGCTTCTGGGAGTCCTCGCCCGCGCCGTCCCAGGAGAACACCACGAACTGCGGGGGCTTCTGACCGGGCTTCATGCGCTCGGACCTGGGCAGGTGGGGCTGGACCCCGGTGTACGCGGTGGAGCCGTCGCCGATCAGGCGGACCGCGCTCTTGGGCGGCGCCTGGGCCGGCTTCGCCTTCTGCGGGCCGGCGGCCCCTTCCTCGGCACCGTCGGTGCCGAGCGCGCAACCGGCGAGCGACGCGGCACAGAGCGCGGCGACCACGGCGCCCGCGGCGATCCTCTGGATGGCGGCCATGTTCCGCCCACCTACTTCCTTCTCTCGGGGCCAACGACAGCGCCGTCAAGCTCGCACGAGGTCCGGAATGAATTAGTACGACAAGCCGATGAAATATCTGCATCACCCTGATGAGTGACTTATTGCGCCATTTGCCAGAAAAGTCTATGCCTGGCCTTTACTCTGAATTACGATTCGTTTACCGAGCGTTGATGCATCCCGCCGCTGCACGCCGTGACCCACGGCCGCGACCCGACCCCCCGCCATGGCGGGGGACCACCTGTTCCGCGACCGCGCTGCCCCGGAGGAGACGGGAATTATGTCCGCCTGCGTCCCCACCCGCGCCACCGATTCGAGTCGGACCAAGCGCATCCACCGACCCCACAGCCCACCGCCGTCCCGGCCCCGCCGCTTCCGTGTCGCGGGCGCCGACGTGTCGGCCTCGATCGCGGTCTTCCTGATCGCCCTGCCCCTGTCCCTCGGCATCGCCCTCGCCACCGGCGCGCCCCTCCAGGCCGGCCTCGTCGCCGCCGCCGTGGGAGGACTCGTCGCCGGCTGGCTCGGCGGCTCCCCGCTCCAGGTGAGCGGCCCCGCGGCCGGACTCACGGTCGTCACCGCCGACCTGATCCACCGCTACGGCTGGCGTACGACCTGTGCCATCACGGTCCTCGCGGGCCTCGCCCAACTGGGCCTGGGCTGCCTGCGCGTGGCGCGCAGCGCGCTCGCCGTCAGCCCCGCCATCGTGCACGGCATGCTCGCCGGCATCGGCGTCACCATCGCCGTCGCCCAGCTGCACATCGTCCTCGGCGGCACTCCGCAGAGCTCCGTCCTGGCCAACCTCCATTCCCTGCCCGCCCAGTTGGCCCAGGTGCGTCCCGCCGCCGTGTCGGTGAGCGCGCTGACCCTGGCCCTGCTGCTGCTCTGGCCCCGCATCCCCGGCCGGACCGGCCGTCTGCTGCGCAAGATCCCGGCCGCGCTCGTCGCCGTCGCCGGGGCCAGCGCAACCGCCGCGCTCGCCGGGCTGACGCTGCCCAGGGTCGACCTGCCCTCCTGGAGCAGCCACGCCCTGGCCGGGCTCCCCGAAGGTCCCGTGCTCGGCCTGGTCGCCGCCGTGCTGACCACCACACTGGTGTGCAGTGTGCAGTCGCTGCTCGGCGCGGTCGCCGTGGACAAGATGGCCGCCGGCCGTCCCGGGCTGACCACCCGCGTCAGACGCTCCAGGCTGGACCGTGAACTGCTCGGCCAGGGCGCCGCCAACATCGTCTCCGGGTCGCTCGGCGGGCTCCCGGTCGCCGGTGTCGCCGTGCGCAGTGCGGCGAATGTGCACGCGGGAGCCGTGAGCCGGAACTCCACGATGCTGCACGGCGTTCTCGTAGTGATCGCCGCGCTGCTGATGGTCCCGGTGCTCGAGCTCATCCCGCTCGCCTCGCTCGCCGCGCTGGTGATGGCCGTCGGCATCCAGATGGTGTCCCTGCACCACATCCGCACGGTGACCCGCCACCGAGAGGTCCTGGTCTACGCCGTCACCACCCTCGGCGTGGTGTTCCTCGGTGTCCTGGAGGGCGTCGTGCTCGGCATCGCCGTGGCCGTCGCCGTCGCCCTGCACCGCCTCACCCGCACCCGCATCACCCACGAAGAGCAGGAAGGAGTCCATCACGTACACGTGCGAGGGCAGTTGACGTTCCTCGCCGTGCCCCGCCTCAGCCGGGCCCTGCATCTCGTGCCCCAAGGCGCCCAGGTCGTCGTCGAGTTGGACGGCTCCTTCATGGACCACGCGGCGTTCGAGGCACTGCAGGACTGGCAGAACACGCACACCGCGCAGGGCGGCACCGTCGAACTGACCGGCCGCCGCGCCGGGGTCCGGATCGCCGAGCCGGGGGATGTCCCCGACGCTCACACCGCGCTCGGGGTCGGGAGCGGAAGCGGCATCGGGGCCGACGCCGGGTTCACCGATCGCACCGCCTCAGCGGGTTGCCGCTGCCGCCCCTGGACTCCCTGGCGCAACCACCAGTGCGAGGACCCGCGGTCCACGCCCCCGTCCGGCGGGCACCCGAGCGACTCCGACGGCCTCGTCAAGACGGGCGGGACCGGTCCGTCCAGTCCCAGCGGGCATGAACTGGCGCGCGGCATCAGCGCGTTCCAGCGCAACACCGCTCCCCTGGTGCGGGGCGAGCTGGCCCGGCTGGCCCGTGAGGGGCAGCGCCCGGCGCAGCTCTTCCTCACCTGTGCCGACTCACGGCTGGTCACCTCGATGATCACCTCCAGTGGTCCGGGCGACCTGTTCGTGGTGCGCAATGTGGGCAACCTGGTTCCGATGCCCGGCGAGGAGAGCGGTGACGACTCGGTGGCGGCCGCGATCGAGTACGCGGTGGACGTGCTGAAGGTGCGGTCCATCACGGTGTGCGGGCACTCGGGGTGCGGTGCCATGCAGGCGCTGCTCAACTCCGAGCCCGGGGGCGCCCGGACACCCCTCAAGCGGTGGCTGCGGCACGGACTGCCGAGCCTGGAGCGCATGGCCGACGACAGCCGTCCATGGGCCCGGCTCGCCGGACGGGCGCCCGCGGACGCGGTCGAGCAGCTGTCTCTCACCAACGTGGTCCAGCAGCTGGAGCATCTGAGCGCGCACGAGTCGGTGTCGCGGGCGCTGCGGAAGCGGGAGTTGGAGCTGCACGGGATGTACTTCCACGTGGGCGAGGCACAGGCGTATCTGCTCACCGGGATGAGCGGGGACGAGCTGTTCGACCATGTGGAGGCGGCGGATCTGTCGGCGTGACGGAGGGGCGGGCGGTCCCGGTTTCCGTGGCCGCCCGTCCCGTACGGGTCATCGCCCGACGGACGAGGGGGAGGCCGTCACCTCCAGGAAGTCCTTGGTGGTCTCCGTCTGCACGCAGGGCTCGATCTTGCCCTTGACCGCGTAGAAGGCCAGGGCCCACGTCTTGCCGCCGGTGTCCTCGTGGTTCTCGAAGGCCACGGAGTCACCACGATGGAGCGTGATCATCCATGCCTCCCCGGGGTGCACGGGCTTGCCCGCCGGAAGCTGTTCACCTCGGGGCTGCCGGCACACGTGGCGGGCGTCGAGGTTCTGGATGTCCACGTGGATGCCGTTCGGGCGGAGCCGCTCGGCGAGCTCGCGCTGGGACTCGAGCGTCGGCTCCAGGTCCTTGAGGGTGAGCGTGACACTGCCGTCACCGTTCTGCTCCACCGCGTACGCCGGTGAGTCGGCCGGCGAGCCCGGCACCAGCACCACCGCGAGCGCGGCCACCGCACAGGCCGCTGCGGCGAGGGCGAGCCGACGGCCCGTGAACACGCGGCGCCGCGCGGCGGGCACCGAGGAGTCGGCCTCTCGTCGCTCGATCTCGCCCTGCAGCTCGGCCAGCAGCCGGTCCTCGAACGTCGTCTTCATCGTCATGCCTCTCCCCCGGTTGGTTCAGTGACGTACGACAGAGATGTGCCTCGTGGATCCGCCACTGCCGAACCCGCATGCCCCCGCAGAGACTTGCGCGCCCGGTGCAGCCGCACACGGGCCGCGACCTGGCTGATTCCCAGCGCGGTGGCGGCCTCTGCGACCGTGAGCTGGTCGACCGCGACCAGTTCCAGGACGGCTCGCTCCCCCGCGGGGAGCCGTTCCAGAGCGGCGAGGGCGCGGCGGCCCGGGCTCTCCGCGTCGAGCTTGTCCTCGATGCGGGCGATGTCGTCGGGCTCCAGGAGCCGGCGGCCCGAGATACGGCGGTCGCGTGCGGTCTCGCGGGCCACGCGCCGGCGTTCCGAGGAGACGACGTTGCGGGCGATGCCGTAGAGCCAGGCCGTCTCGCTGCCCCGGCCGGGCCGGTAGGTGTGGGCGGAGTCCAGGACCGCCAGGAAGATCTCGGCCGTCAGGTCGGCCACGGTGTGCGGATCCGCGACACGCCGGGCCACGAAAGACGCCATGGCATCCACATGGCGCCGGTAGAACTCTTCGAAGAGCTGTGGATCGCGAGCCGCCGCAGCCGGCCCGCCCCGTATCCCTTCCACTCGGTCTCCCCTCGTCGTCGGTGGCGCTTCACCCGTACTTGGGCGGGAGTGTGAAAGGCGTTACAGGACATGAACTCTGCCTGGTCGGCGTACGTGGGTACGGATGACGCCGGCTGCCGGACCCGGCACCCACAGGTCTAAACCAATTTTCCATCGGCCCTTGTCAGCGCACCCTCCGGTCTGATGAGCTGTGGCCTGGGACACAACGGACACCCTGGGAAAGGGAGATGTCGTGAGCAACGAAAGCCTGGCCAACCTGCTCAAGGAAGAGCGCAGGTTCGCGCCGCCCGCAGACCTGGCAGCGAACGCCAATGTCACGGCGGAGGCGTATGAACAGGCCAAGGCTGACAGGCTCGGCTTCTGGGCCGCACAGGCCCGTCGGCTGACCTGGGCCAAGGAGCCGACCGAGACGCTGGACTGGTCGAACCCGCCGTTCGCCAAGTGGTTCAAGGACGGCGAGCTCAACGTCGCGTACAACTGCGTCGACCGGCATGTCGAGGCGGGGAACGGCGACCGGGTCGCCATCCACTTCGAGGGCGAGCCCGGCGACAGCCGCGCGATCACCTACGCCGAGCTGAAGGACGAGGTTTCCAAGGCCGCGAACGCCCTGCTGGAGCTGGGGGTTCAGAAGGGCGACCGGGTCGCCGTCTACATGCCGATGATCCCGGAGACGGCCGTCGCGATGCTGGCCTGCGCCCGCATCGGCGCCGCGCACTCCGTCGTCTTCGGCGGCTTCTCCGCGGACGCGCTCGCCACGCGTATCCAGGACGCCGACGCCAAGGTCGTCATCACCTCCGACGGCGGCTACCGCCGCGGCAAGCCGTCGGCGCTCAAGCCGGCCGTCGACGAGGCCGCCGACAAGGCGGGCAATGTCGAACACGTGCTCGTGGTCCGCCGTACCGGCCAGGACGTCGCCTGGAACGACAGCCGTGACGTCTGGTGGCACGAGATCGTCGACCGGCAGTCCGCCGAGCACGCCCCCGAGGCCTTCGGCGCCGAGCAGCCGCTCTTCATCCTCTACACGTCGGGCACGACGGGTAAGCCGAAGGGCATCCTGCACACCTCCGGCGGCTACCTCACCCAGACCGCGTACACCCACCACGCCGTCTTCGACCTCAAGCCGGAGACCGACGTCTACTGGTGCACGGCCGACGTCGGCTGGGTCACCGGGCACTCATACATCGTCTACGGGCCGCTCGCCAACGGCGCCACCCAGGTCATGTACGAGGGCACGCCGGACACCCCGCACCAGGGCCGGTTCTGGGAGGTCATCCAGAAGTACGGGGTCACCATCCTGTACACGGCGCCCACCGCCATTCGTACCTTCATGAAGTGGGGCGACGACATCCCCGCGAAGTTCGACCTGTCGTCGTTGCGCGTCCTCGGTTCCGTGGGTGAGCCCATCAACCCCGAGGCGTGGATCTGGTACCGCAAGCACATCGGTGCCGACCGGACGCCGATCGTCGACACGTGGTGGCAGACCGAGACCGGCGCGATGATGATCTCGCCGCTGCCCGGTGTCACCGAGACCAAGCCGGGCTCCGCGCAGACCCCGCTGCCCGGCATCTCCGCGACCGTCGTCGACGACGAGGCCCAGGAAGTTCCCAACGGGGGTGGCGGCTACCTCGTCCTCACCGAGCCGTGGCCCTCCATGCTGCGCACCATCTGGGGCGACGACCAGCGGTTCCTCGACACGTACTGGTCGCGCTTCGAGGGCAAGTACTTCGCCGGTGACGGGGCGAAGAAGGACGACGACGGGGACATCTGGCTCCTCGGGCGCGTGGACGACGTCATGCTCGTCTCCGGGCACAACATCTCCACGACGGAGGTGGAGTCGGCGCTCGTCTCCCACCCGTCGGTCGCCGAGGCCGCCGTCGTCGGTGCCGCCGACGAGACCACCGGTCAGGCCATCGTCGCCTTCGTGATCCTGCGCGGTACGGCGAACGCCGAGGACGAGGGCCTCGTCAACGACCTGCGCAACCACGTCGGCGCCACCCTCGGCCCGATCGCCAAGCCCAAGCGGGTGCTCCCGGTGGCCGAGCTGCCCAAGACCCGCTCCGGCAAGATCATGCGCCGACTGCTGCGGGACGTCGCCGAGAACCGTCAGCTGGGAGACGTCACCACCCTGACCGACTCCACGGTCATGGACCTCATCCAGGCGAAGCTGCCGGCCGCGCCCAGCGAGGACTGAGCCACCGAGCCCACCAGAAGGGGCGCCCGGCGCGAGAACGCGCCGGGCGCCCCTTTTAGGTAAACTAAGGAAAACAAGCGTGACCCCATAGGTGTGCCGGGAAGTCTGGTCGGCGAGCAGCTTTGCCGTACCCACCGACCGGAGGTCCCCCGATGGCCGCGCCCCGCACCACCCCCACCCGCAAGGTCCTCGGACGGCTCTCCCTGCCGGAACGGACCTTCGTGGCGGACGCGCTGCGCACCGAGACCGTCGGCGGTGTCCTGCTCCTCGTCGCCGCGGTCGCCGCGCTGATCTGGGTGAACATCCCCGCGCTGCACGACAGCTACGAGAGCGTCAGCCACTTCCACCTCGGCCCCGAGGCTCTCGGTCTGAACCTCTCGATCGCGCACTGGGCGGCCGACGGACTCCTCGCGATCTTCTTCTTCGTCGCCGGCATCGAACTCAAGCGCGAGCTGGTCGCCGGTGACCTCAAGGACCCCAGGGCGGCCGCGCTGCCGGTCGTCGCGGCCCTGTGCGGCATGGCCGTACCGGCCCTCGTCTACGTCCTGACCAACCTCACCGGCGGCGGCTCGCTCGACGG
The DNA here is from genome assembly GCF_045041015.1 of Streptomyces sp. NBC_00019. Taxonomy (NCBI): domain Bacteria; kingdom Bacillati; phylum Actinomycetota; class Actinomycetes; order Kitasatosporales; family Streptomycetaceae; genus Streptomyces; species Streptomyces sp. NBC_00019. The sequence continues at coordinate 5,795,821 of NZ_CP108302.1, read as the reverse complement.
CTGGGCGGTCCCGACCGCGACCGACATCGCCTTCGCACTCGCCGTGCTGGCCGTCATCGGCACCTCCCTGCCGAGCGCTCTGCGCGCCTTCCTGCTCACACTCGCGGTCGTCGACGACCTCTTCGCGATCCTGATCATCGCGGTCTTCTTCACGGCCGAGATCGACTTCGCCGCGCTCGCCGGTGCGGTGATCGGCCTGGCCATCTTCTGGCTGCTGCTGCGCAAGGGCGTACGCGGCTGGTACGTGTACGTGCCGCTCGCGCTCGTCATCTGGGGCCTGATGTACAACAGCGGCGTCCACGCCACCATCGCGGGCGTCGCGATGGGCCTGATGCTGCGCTGCACCCCTCGGGAGGGTGAGGAGCACTCGCCCGGCGAGCACATCGAGCATCTCGTACGTCCGCTCTCGGCGGGGTTGGCCGTACCGCTGTTCGCCCTGTTCAGCGCCGGTGTCTCCGTGTCCGGCGGCGCGCTCGGCGATGTGTTCACCAAGCCCGAGACGCTCGGTGTGGTCCTCGGTCTCGTCGTCGGCAAGGCGCTCGGCATCTTCGGCGGGACCTGGCTGACGGCACGCTTCACCCGCGCCTCGCTCAGCGACGACCTGGAGTGGGCGGACGTCTTCGCGGTCGCCACCCTGGCCGGCATCGGCTTCACGGTGTCGCTGCTCATCGGGGAGCTGGCCTTCGACGGGGACACGGCGCTCACGGACGAGGTCAAGGCGGCCGTGCTGACGGGCTCGCTCATCGCGGCGGCCCTCGCCACCGTGCTGCTGAAGATCCGGAACGCCAAGTACCGCCGGATGGTCGAGGCCGAGGAGCGCGACGACGACCTCGACGGCATCCCGGACATCTACGAGGAGGATGACCCGGCGTACCACCTGCGCATGGCCGCGATCCACGAGAGCAAGGCCGCCGAGCACCGCAGGATCGCCGAACTCAAGGCCGCCGAGCGAGCGGGGCTTGCCGAAGTGACGGGCGGGGCAGGCGAGGAGGACGACCGTCGGGCATGATCTGACGGGACGGTACAAAGGACTTTCCGGCCCAAGACTTCCCAGTAGGGCACACGGCAGATTCAGGGAGAACGCGATGAGCGCACCCGACGGCAGCCCGGTCGGCGCCGAACGCAGCATCGGCCAGCTGTTCGCCTCGGCGACGACCGAGATGTCCGCGCTGGTGCACGACGAGATCGCGCTGGCCAAGGCGCAGCTCAAGCGGGACGTGAAGCGCGGCGCGACGAGCGGCGGCGCGTTCATGGTGGCCGGCGGGGTGCTGGTGTTCTCCCTGCCGATGCTGAACTTCGCCCTGGCGTACGGCATCCGCACCTGGAGCGACTGGAACCTGGCGGTCTGCTTCCTGCTGTCCTTCGCGGCGAACGTGCTCATCGCGGGCCTGCTGGCGCTGATCGGCGTGGTCTTCGCGAAGAAGGCGAAGAAGGGCGGCGGCGCACAGAAGACCGCCGCGTCGATGAAGGAGTCGGCGAGCGTCCTGCAGAACGCCAAGCCGCATCCGCGGCCGGAGCTGACGCAGGACCGTGTCCCGGAGGCCATCGAAGCTGTGGCACGCTCGTCGTCATGACGGACCCCGCCACACCTGCCTCAGTAGTACGACCGGACGGCCCCTGGACCCATCGCGAGGTCGCCGCCAACGGCGCCCGCTTCCACATCGCCGAGATGGGCGACGGCCCGCTGGTCCTGCTGCTGCACGGCTTCCCGCAGTTCTGGTGGACGTGGCGGCACCAGATGCCCGCGCTCGCCGACGCCGGGTTCCGGGCCGTCGCCATGGACCTCAGGGGCGTCGGCGGCAGCGACCGCACCCCGCGCGGCTACGACCCGGCCAACCTCGCCCTCGACATCACCGGCGTGATCCGCTCCCTGGGCGAGCCGGACGCCGCGCTGGTCGGCCACGACCTGGGCGGCTACCTGGCGTGGACGGCGGCCGCGATGCGTCCGAAGCTCGTACGACGGCTCGCGGTGGCCTCGATGCCCCACCCGCGGCGCTGGCGCTCGGCGATGCTCTCGGACGTCAAGCAGACGCGCGCCGGTTCCTACATCTGGGGGTTTCAGCGCCCCTGGATCCCCGAGCGGCAGCTCACCGCGGACGACGGCGCGCTGGTCGCCCGGCTGATGAGGGACTGGTCGGGGCCGGTACTGCCGGACGACGACGCGGTGGAGACGTACCGCCGCGCGATGTGCATCCCGTCGACGGCGCACTGCTCGATCGAGCCGTACCGCTGGATGGTGCGCTCCCTGGCCCGCCCCGACGGCATCCAGTTCAACCGCCGTATGAAGCGGCCGGTGCGGGTGCCAACACTGCATCTGCACGGCTCGCTGGACCCGGTACTGCGGACGCGGAGCGCGGCCGGATCCGGCGAGTACGTCGAAGCGCCGTACCGCTGGCGGCTGTTCGACGGACTGGGCCACTTCCCTCATGAGGAGGATCCGGTCGCTTTCACGACAGAACTGATCAATTGGCTGAAGGACCCCGAGCCCGATCGGTGACCGTGTGAACGCGCCCGGTATCCGGATCTGAACACCTGTCCGACGAACAGCCACTTGCCCGGCGCATAGGCCAATTGGGGGCCCTGGGGGCGGTTATCGACCTTGGGGCAGGGGCACACGTCGGGGTATGGGCTGGACGCACGACTACAGTGACGCAGCACGCAATCGCCGCTCGGGCCATGGTCTGAGCCCCCACCAACGAGGAGGGGCCCCGCAGATGCAGGGCACGGACCTCCGGGTGGGCATTCCGCACATCCTGCGCCGCCGGGCCCGCTGGGTCTCGGTACGGCTGCGTCACCCTCGAGGCTGACGCACCCCACACCTCACAACGCGCAGCTGTCGCTGTCCACCTGCTGGTTCGCGGTGCGCCCCTTGGCGATGTCCTCCTGGATCTCGTCCGCGGTCAGCGCGTATCCGGTCTGGGCATTGTCCAGGGACTTCGCGAACACCACGCCGTACACCTCGCCTTCGGCGGTGAGCAGCGGGCCGCCGGAGTTGCCCTGGCGGACGGTCGCGTAGAGGGAGTACACATCGCGGTGCACGGTGCCGCGGTGGTAGATGTCCGGTCCGTTGGCCGGGATGCGTCCGCGCACGCGCGCGGCCCGGACGTCGTACCCGCCGTTCTCCGGGAAGCCCGCGATGATCGCGTCGTCACCGCTCTTGGCGTCCGTCGACGTGAACTCGAGGGCGGGCGCCTTGAGATCCGGTACGTCAAGCACGGCGATGTCGCGCTCCCAGTCGTAGAGGACGACCGTCGCGTCGTACTTCCTGCCCTCGCCGCCGATCTGGACGGTGGGTTCGTCGACGCCGCCCACGACATGCGCGTTGGTCATGACGCGGCGCTCGCCGAAGACGAAGCCGGTGCCTTCGAGGACCTTGCCGCAACTCTGGGCGGTACCCATGACCTTGACGATGGACTGCTTGGCGCGGGTGGCGACCGGGCTACCCGCGAGCGCCGGGTCGGGCGGCTGGACCTCGTTGATCGGCTCGTTGGAGAACGGGCTGAAGACCTGCGGGAAGCCGTTCTGCGCGAGGACCGAGGAGAAGTCCGCGAACCAGGTGTTGGCCTGCTCTGGCAGGGCCCGCGCGACACCGAGCAGGACCTTGGAGTTACGGACCTCCTTGCCCAGGGTGGGCAGGGTGGTGCCGGCGAGGGCGGAGCCGATCAGCCACGCCACGAGGAGCATCGCGACGACGTTGACGAGGGCGCCGCCGGTGGCGTCCAGCGCGCGGGCCGGGGACCAGGTGATGTACCGGCGCAGCTTGTTGCCGAGGTGGGTGGTCAGGGCCTGGCCGACCGAGGCGCAGACGATGACGACGACGACCGCGACGACGGCGGCCGTCGTGCTGACCTCCGAGTTGTCGGTGAGGGCGTCCCAGACGACGGGCAGCACGTAGACGGCGACAAGACCACCGCCCATGAAGCCGATCACCGACAGGATGCCGACGACGAAGCCCTGGCGGTAGCCGACGATCGCGAACCACACGGCGGCGACCAGCAACAGGATGTCCAGCACGTTCACCGGTTCAGGCCTCGCCTCATCACACGACACAACACGGCAGACACCCTGTCATGACCGCCAGTCGAGCGGGACCTGCTTCTCCCGGTCCCAGGGGCGCTCCCATCCCGAGTAGTGCAGCAGGCGGTCGATGATTCCGGCCGTGAAGCCCCAGACCAGGGCCGATTCGACCAGGAATGCCGGGCCTCGGTGGCCGCTGGGGTGGACGGTTGTGGCCCGGTTGTCGGGACTCGTGAGATCCGCCACGGGAACGGTGAAGACTCTCGCCGTCTCGTTCGGATCCACGACTCCGACCGGGGTCGGCTCGCGCCACCAGCCCAGCACCGAGGTCACGACGAAACCGCTGACCGGGATGTAGAGCTTGGGCAGCACGCCGAAGAGCTGCACACCCGCCGGGTCGAGCCCGGTCTCCTCCTCGGCCTCACGCAGGGCGGCCCTGAGCGGCCCGTCGGCCTTCGGGTCGCCGTCCTCGGGGTCGAGGGCACCGCCGGGGAAGGAGGGCTGCCCGGCATGGGACCGCAGCGAGCTGGCCCGCTCCATGAGCAGCAGCTCGGGTCCGCGCTCCCCCTCGCCGAACAGGATCAGCACGGCCGACTGCCGCCCCGCCCCGTCCGCCGGCGGCAGGAACCGGCTCAGCTGCACCGGCTCGACCGTCTCCACCGCCTGCACCACCGGGTCCAGCCACTGCGGCAGGCCCTCCTTACTGAGCGCCACGCCCTGTGCATTGCTCGCGCGCGTCATCGCCACCCCCGTCCTTGCGAGTCCAACGCCCGGCCGACCCGAGATCGTTCCTGAAGCCGTGCCGGCCGGCCCGTGCCCCTGGTGCCGCCCCTCATCCGGCCCCCAGCGGCGGCGCCGCCTTCCCGCCCGCGTCCAGGTAGGCCTGCGGAGGGTTGAGCCGCTGCCCCGGGAAGCCGCCCTTCTCGTACTTGAGGAGCTTCTTCGCCTTCTCCGGGTCCGTCTCTCCCTCGCCGAACGCCGGGCAGAGCGGGGCGATGGGGCAGGCGCCGCAGGCGGGCTTGCGGGCGTGGCAGATACGGCGGCCGTGCCAGATGACGTGGTGCGAGAGGTCCGTCCAGTCACTCTTCGGGAACAGCGCGCCGATCGCGGCCTCGATCTTGTCGGGGTCGGTCTCGGCGGTCCACTGCCAGCGCCGCACCAGCCGCTGGAAGTGCGTGTCCACGGTGATGCCGGGCCGCCCGAAGGCGTTGCCGAGGACGACGAACGCCGTCTTGCGGCCTACGCCGGGCAGCTTGACGAGGTCCTCGAGACGGCCCGGAACCTCGCCGCCGAACTGTTCCACCAGCGCCTTCGACAGCCCTATGACCGACTTGGTCTTGGCCCGGAAGAAGCCGGTCGGACGGAGGATCTCCTCGACCTCCTCGGGGTTGGCGGCGGCCAGGTCCTCGGGGGTCGGGTACTTGGCGAAGAGCGCGGGGGTCGTCTGATTGACCCTCAGGTCGGTCGTCTGGGCGGACAGCACCGTGGCGACCACGAGTTGGAAGGAGTTCTCGAAGTCCAGCTCCGGGTGGGCGTACGGAAACACTTCGGCCAGTTCGCGGTTGATCCGGCGGGCCCGGCGCACCAGCGCGGCGGGCGACTCGGCCTTCGCCGGCTTGACGGCGACGGTCTTGACCGGAGCCTTTCTCGCCACGGCCTTCTTCACCGGGACCTTCTTCTCGGCCGCCTGCTTCACCACCGCCGGAGCCTTCTTCACCGCAGCCTTCTTTGTCACTTTTGCCGTTTTCTTTCCGCCACCGGGGTCCTGTTCGCCCACAGCGGAATCTCGACGTACAACCACCCGCCCAGCCCCCTTGGCCTGTGCTCTCACCGGCGATTTGGACACCCGGCCAGCCTAAAGCCCGGCACCGACAATCGCCCCGGACCCAGGAGATCGGCCCCCGATTGGCCCCCTGCCGCTTACCTCGGGACACCTGTGCGGCATCCTTGTGACAGATCACACTGTTTGGACCGTCCGGCAAAATGGGGAACACGGTCCCCTGGTACCAAGGGGGAGCAAGATCCCCTGAGCAGGTCGACAAGGAGAGAACTCGTGGACGACGTTCTGCGGCGCAACCCGCTCTTCGCGGCGCTCGATGACGAGCAGTCCGCGGAGCTCCGCGCCTCCATGAGTGAGGTGACCCTCGCGCGTGGCGACTCCCTGTTCCATGAGGGCGACCCGGGCGACCGGCTCTACGTCGTCACCGAGGGCAAGGTCAAGCTCCACCGCACCTCCCCCGACGGCCGCGAGAACATGCTCGCCGTCGTCGGCCCCGGCGAGCTGATCGGCGAGCTGTCGCTCTTCGACCCGGGCCCGCGCACGGCGACCGCCACAGCGCTGACCGAGGTCAAGCTGCTCGGCCTCGGCCACGGCGACCTCCAGCCCTGGCTGAACGTCCGCCCCGAGGTGGCCACCGCGCTGCTGCGCGCCGTCGCCCGCCGGCTGCGCAAGACCAACGACCAGATGTCCGACCTGGTCTTCTCGGACGTCCCCGGCCGCGTCGCCCGCGCACTCCTGGACCTCTCCCGCCGCTTCGGCGTGCAGTCCGAGGAGGGCATCCACGTCGTCCACGACCTCACGCAGGAAGAGCTCGCCCAGCTGGTCGGCGCCTCCCGCGAGACGGTCAACAAGGCCCTCGCCGACTTCGCCCAGCGCGGCTGGCTCCGCCTGGAGGCCCGCGCGGTGATCCTGCTGGACGTGGAGCGACTCGCCAAGCGCTCCCGCTGACGCTCGGTCTCGGCCGTACGGCTTCGAAGGGCCCGTCTCGCTGAGAGGCGGGTCCTCGCCCGTGTGGCCGTGGGTGCTGGAGGATGCGCCCCCGGACCCCCATTCGGCCGCGCCGTAAATCCGCCGCTCCTGCCCCCTTGTCGCGGCACAGTGAACCCATGGCCGAAACCGTTCTGCGCAAGGGTCTCGACGTCCAGGGCTACCTCGAGCGCGAAGGATCCCTCGCGCGCGTGCCGCACGCCTTCCGTCCGGTCGTCGCCGTGGCGCGGGACCGGCTGCTGGACGTGTTCGGGGCACGACTGCACAGCGCGTACCTCTACGGGTCGGTGCCGCGCGGCACCGCGCGCGTGGGCCGCAGCGACCTCGACCTGCTCGTCGCCCTGCACGAGGAACCGACGGACGCGGACCGCGAGGCGGCCCGGGCGCTCGACACCGCGCTGGACAAGGAGTTCCCGGAGATCGACGGGGCCGGGACGCTGCTCCACAGCCGGGCGCGGCTGCTGAGCGAGGCGGAGACGTACGACCTGGGGTGGTTCGTGGCCTGCCTGTGCACCCCGCTGCTCGGCGACGACCTCGCCGAATACCTGCCGCGCTACCGCCCCGACTCACGGCTCGCCCGCGAGACCAACGGCGACCTCGCCCTGCTGCTGCCGCGCTGGCGCGAGCGGATCTCCCGCGCAGGCGGCTCCGAGGAGGCTCTGCGCCCCCTCGTGCGCTTCATGTCCCGCCACCTCGTCCGCACCGGCTTCACCCTCGTCATGCCCCGCTGGAACGGCTGGACGAGCGATCTGACGGAGATGGCGGAGGCGTTCGGCGCGTACTACCCGGAGCGGGCAGCGCACATGCGGGCGGCCGCGGTGCGTGGGTACGCGCCGCACGGCGACCGGGACGTGCTCATGTCGTACGTCGATGATCTCGGGCCGTGGCTGGCGGAGGAGTACACGCGCGTGCACGGGGTGAAGGCACCGCGTCCGGACTAGGCGTACGCGCGCGGGACGCAGAAGCGCCCCGCCGCGCTAGATCAGCCCGTGCTCCTCCAGATAGTCCAGCTGCGCCCGCACCGACAGTTCCGCCGCCGGCCACAGGGACCGGTCCACGTCCGCGTACACGTGCGCGACGACCTGGCCCGGCGTCGTGTACCCGTCCTCCACGGCTGTCTCCACCTGGGCGAGCCGATGAGCGCGGTGGGCGAGATAGAACTCCACCATCCCCTGTGCGTCCTCCAGGACGGGTCCGTGGCCCGGGAGGACGGTGTGAACGCCGTCGTCGACCGTGAGGGACCTCAGACGCCTCAGGGAGTCCAGATAGTCGCCCAGGCGGCCGTCAGGGTGCGCCACGAGCGTCGTACCGCGTCCCAGGATCGTGTCACCCGTCAGAACCGCCTGATCGGCCGGGAGATGGAAGCACAGGGAGTCCGAGGTGTGCCCCGGCGTCGGTACGACCCTCAGTTCCAGGCCACCGACCCCGACCACGTCCCCGGCGCCCAGCCCCTCGTCGCCCAGCCGCAGCGCCGGGTCCAGCGCCCGCACCTTCGTGCCCGTCAGCTCGGCGAACCGCACGGCGCCCTCGGCATGGTCCGGGTGACCGTGCGTCAGCAGGGTCAGGGCGATGCGCTTGCCGGCCTTCTCGGCGGTGTCCACGACGTTGCGCAGATGCCCCTCGTGCAGCGGCCCGGGGTCGACCACGACGGCCAGTTCGGAGTCGGGCTCGGCGAGGATCCAGGTGTTCGTGCCGTCCAGGGTCATCGCGGACGCGTTGGGCGCGAGGACATTGACGGCCCTCGGGGTGGCGGGGCCTGAGAGCACCCCGCCCCTCGGCTGGCCGGGAAGGGCTGCGGCGTCCGTCATGCGGGGGCTCCACCGGTCGGGATGTGCTTGGTGAACTCGTCGTGCCCCGGCCAGGACAGGACGATCTCGTCGTCGTCCAGGCGGGCCCTGGCCAGGACGGGGGTCAGGTCGCGGGCGGGAGCGGCCGTGAGGGCCTTGCCCGCGGTGTCGTACGGCGCCAACTGGCGCAGGGTCGCGATCGTGGGCGGCATCATCAGCAGTTCGCCCTTGTCGTACGACGCCGCCGCCTCGGCCGGTCCGATCCACACCGTGCGGTCCGCCTCCGTGGAGGCGTTGCGGGTGCGCTGGCCCTCGGGGAGGGCGGCGACGAAGAACCAGGTGTCGTAGCGGCGGGGTTCGAACTCCGGGGTGATCCAGCGGGTCCAGGCGCCCAGCAGGTCCGAGCGCAGCACCAGGCCGCGACGCTCCAGGAACTCGGCGAAACTCGCGTCCCGCGCGACCAGGGCCTCACGGTCCGCCTCCCAGTCCTCGCCCGTGGTGTCACCGACCACCGAGTCCGGGGCCGGCCCCGCGAGCAGGACGCCCGCCTCCTCGTAGGTCTCGCGTACGGCCGCGCAGACGATCGCCTGGGCCTCCGCCTCGTCGACGCCGAGCCGCTCGGCCCACCACGCGCGCGTGGGGCCCGCCCAGCGGATCTGGTGGTCGTCGTCGCGGGGGTCAACGCCGCCGCCCGGATACGCGTACGCGCCTCCGGCGAAGGCCATGGAGGCGCGTCTGCGCAGCATGTGCACGACGGGACCCGCGGTGGTGTCCTTGAGGAGCATGACCGTGGCCGCGCGCTTGGGGACGACCGGGGTGAGCGTGCCGTCGGCCAGCGCACGGATACGTTCCGGCCAGTCCTGCGGAAACCACTGCCCATTCGCCATGGGCGGAGGCTATCCCGTGGTGCGCGAATGTTCGAGAGGTGCCCGGAGGTGCGGCTATGCCTCCGTGAGCTCCACCTGGACCTCGACCTCCACCGGTGCGTCCAGCGGCAGCACCGCCACCCCGACCGCACTGCGCGCGTGGACGCCCTTGTCGCCGAGAACCGCGCCCAGCAGCTCGCTCGCGCCGTTGATGACAGCCGGCTGGCCGGTGAAGTCCGACGCCGATGCCACGAACCCGACGACCTTCACCACACGCTTGACGCGGTCGAGATCACCGGCGACCGACTTGACGGCCGCGAGCGCGTTCAGCGCGCAGGTGCGGGCCAGGTCCTTGGCCTCCTCCGGGGTGACCTCCGCGCCCACCTTGCCGGTGACCGGGAGCTTGCCCTCGATCATCGGCAACTGGCCCGACGTGTACACGTACACGCCCGACTGCACGGCCGGCTGGTACGCGGCCAGCGGCGGGACGACCTCCGGCAGTGTCAGCCCGAGCTCGGCGAGCTTCGCCTCGACCGCGCTCACGCCTTCTCCCGCTTCAGGTAGGCCACCAGCTGCTCGGGGTTGTTCGGCCCGGGCACGACCTGGACGAGCTCCCAGCCGTCCTCGCCCCAGGTATCCAGAATCTGCTTCGTGGCGTGTACGAGCAGCGGCACAGTCGAGTATTCCCACTTGGTCATGCGGCCGACTTTAGCCGTTGACCGGACACAGGCTCCGCCCCTGGGGGTCCGGGGGCCACCCCCCGGAAAAACGCAGTATCCACAGCCTGCCGGTTGGTACCCGCATCGAATGGTTACGCTCGAAGACGTGAGCAGGCTCCAGGTCGTCAGTGGCAAGGGCGGCACCGGTAAGACGACGGTGGCCGCGGCCCTCGCGCTCGCCCTGGCCACCGAGGGGAAGCGCACGCTTCTCGTCGAGGTCGAGGGCCGCCAGGGCATCGCACAGCTCTTCGAGACGGAGGCATTGCCCTACGAGGAGAGAAAAATCGCGGTCGCACCGGGCGGCGGGGAGGTGTACGCCCTCGCCATAGATCCCGAACTGGCCCTTCTGGACTACCTCCAGATGTTCTACAAGCTCGGTGGAGCCGGACGCGCCCTGAAGAAGCTCGGCGCCATCGACTTCGCCACCACCGTCGCGCCCGGTCTCAGGGACGTCCTGCTGACCGGCAAGGCGTGCGAGGCGGTGCGGCGCAAGGAGAAGTCCGGGCGGTTCGCCTACGACTACGTCGTGATGGACGCACCCCCCACCGGACGCATCACCCGCTTCCTCAACGTCAACGACGAGGTGGCGGGGCTCGCGAAGATAGGGCCGATACACAACCAGGCACAGGCGGTGATGCGGGTGCTGAAGTCGTCGGAGACGGCCGTGCACCTGGTGACGCTGCTGGAGGAGATGCCCGTCCAGGAGACCGCGGACGGGATCGCCGAACTGCGGGCGGCGAAGCTGCCGGTGGGGCGGATCATCGTGAACATGGTGCGCCCGGAGGTGTTGGACGCGGACGAGTTGGAACTCGTCCGGGGCACCACTCGTTCCTCCTTCGCACAGTCGCTGTCCGCCGCCGGGCTCGGCGGGGCACGGCGCGGCGGGCATGCCGAGCGGCTGGTGGACCCGCTCCTGGCCCAGGCCGAGGAGTACGCCGAGCGGTACGCGCTGGAGCACGAACAGCGCGCGGCGCTCGGCGAACTGGGCCTGCCGCTGCACGAACTGCCGCTGCTCGCCGAGGGCATGGACCTGGCGGGTCTGTACGAGCTGGCCACGGAACTGCGGAAGCAGGGGATGTCATGAGTCCGGACGTCGAGGGGCAGGCCCGGCACCACCGCCTCTCCCCCGCGCACATGCTCGACCTGGATCCGCTGGTCGACGATCCGGCGACGCGCATCGTGGTGTGCTGCGGCTCGGGCGGCGTCGGCAAGACCACGACCGCGGCCGCGCTGGGCCTCAGGGCCGCCGAGCGCGGCCGGAAGGTCGTCGTCCTGACCATCGACCCGGCCCGCCGGCTCGCCCAGTCCATGGGCATCGACTCTCTCGACAACACCCCACGCCGCGTGAAGGGCGTCGAGGGCGACGGCGAGCTGCACGCGATGATGCTCGACATGAAGCGCACCTTCGACGAGATCGTCGAGGCGCACGCGGACCCCGAGCGGGCGTCCGCGATTCTCGGCAACCCCTTCTACCAGTCGCTCTCGGCGGGCTTCGCGGGCACGCAGGAGTACATGGCGATGGAGAAGCTGGGCCAGCTGCGGGCCCGCGACGAGTGGGACCTCATCGTCGTGGACACCCCGCCGTCCCGGTCCGCGCTGGACTTCCTGGACGCGCCCAAGCGGCTCGGGTCCTTCCTCGACGGCAAGCTGATCCGGCTGCTCACCGCGCCGGCCAAGCTCGGCGGGCGCGCGGGGATGAAGTTCCTGAACGTCGGGATGTCGATGATGACGGGCACCCTCGGCAAGCTGCTCGGCGGTCAGCTCCTCAAGGACGTCCAGACGTTCGTGTCCGCCATGGACTCGATGTTCGGCGGGTTCCGCACGCGCGCGGACGCCACATACAAGCTGCTCCAGGCGCCCGGCACGGCGTTCCTGGTGGTCGCGGCGCCGGAGCGGGACGCGCTGCGGGAGGCCGCGTACTTCGTGGAGCGGCTGGCCGCCGAGGACATGCCGCTCGCGGGACTGGTGCTCAACCGGGTCCACGGCAGCGGCGCCGCCCGGCTGTCGGCCGAGCGGGCACTCGCCGCCGCGGAAAATCTTGAGGAGTCCCGCATTGTCGATCAGGAGGACGGGAAAGCTGGAGTTCGTAACTCTCCCGACACAGACGGCAGTTCAGAGTCCCCAGCATCCGATCCGGTGTCCGCCGAAGGCTCCCCTGCCGCGGACCGGACCGTCGAACAACTCACCGCAGGCCTGTTGAGACTGCATGCCGAGCGTATGCGGCTGCTCTCCCGCGAGCAGCGCACGCGTGACCGCTTCACCGCGCTCCACCCCGAAGTGGCGGTGGCAGAGGTGGCCGCGCTGCCCGGCGACGTACACGACCTCGCGGGGCTGCGAGACATCGGAACACGGCTCGCGGCCGGTCGGCCGGAGCTGCCCGAGACCTCGGACGGCTGAGCCGCGCGGACGGACCCCCAGGAGTCTCGCCCTCAGCTCACCGCCGCGTAGTTCTCGTACACCTCATCGTCGTCGAGGGGCAGAATGCCGACCCCTCGCTCGTACTCCGTACGCGCGGTCTCCAAGAGCCGGCGCCAGGAGGTCACGGTGGGCCGCCTGCGCAGCAGCGCACGGCGTTCCCGCTCCGTCATGCCTCCCCACACGCCGAACTCGACGCGGTTGTCGAGCGCGTCGGCCAGGCACTCCGTGCGCACCGGGCATCCGGTGCACACCGCCTTGGCCCTGTTCTGCGCTGCTCCTTGAACGAACAGCTCATCTGGATCGGTAGTGCGGCAGGCCGCCTGCGCACTCCAGTCGGTTACCCAGCCCATACCGGCGCCGTCCTCTCCCGAATCGAGGCTCCCCCACGGCGGCAGCGGCATATTCACCGCCGCCAGTTGAGGACGTTACGGAAGGTGGGCACAGCGCAACACCCCCTTCGGGCCCAATCTTGAATGGCCCGAACGGACTATGCGTAAGCGGCAGATCACCCGGGGGAGTGAGCTGGCGACATGCGTGATCATCCCGACAAAGCGGGACAGTTCAGTTGAGTCACAACGGGCACCCGGTGACACACAAGGCGGATTCGGACACGTCCCCATCAAAAAGTTGGGGAACCTCCGGAACGATTCGGGGTCGCCGGACGTATTGATACGTGGCCGCACTGCTGTGACAGTTGAGAGCAGCTTAGGCCAAGGCCTGCGCGCGTGTCCGGCGAATGAGAAGGTAGGCGCTCTCTTTGCCATGCGCGCGAAAAGCCTGCCGAACATCCCGAGGAGCAAGCGCTCCCTCCGAACGCTCATGAGTACGGATTAGGCTGCCCCCATGTCGAAGAAGCGCTCCGGCGGCGGTCTGTCCCCCGCCCAGCAGGCCGCCAAGTTCCTCGGTGTCAGCGTGCTCTCGGGTGCGGTGCTGGCGGGCATCGCGCTGCCCGCCTTCGGTGCACTCGGACTCGCGGCCAAGGGGTCGGTCGACAGTTTCGACGAGCTCCCGGCCAATCTGAAGACGCCGCCGCTGAGCCAGCGGACCACGATCCTCGACGCCAAGGGCGGCCAGATCGCCACGGTGTACTCGCGCGACCGCACGGTCGTCGAGCTCAAGGACGTCGCGCCGTACATGCAGAAGGCGATCGTCGCGATCGAGGACTCGCGCTTCTACCAGCACGGCGCGGTGGACCTGAAGGGCGTGCTGCGCGCGCTCAACAAGAACGTGCAGAGCAGCGGGGTGGCCGAGGGCGCGTCCACGCTCACCCAGCAGTACGTGAAGAACGTCTTCGTGGAGGAGGCCGGCGACGACCCGACGAAGGTCGCCCAGGCCACCCAGCAGACCCTCGGCCGCAAGATCCGCGAGCTGAAGTACGCGATCCAGGTCGAGGAGGAGCTGGGCAAGAAGAAGATCCTCGAGAACTACCTGAACATCACGTTCTTCGGCCAGCAGGCCTACGGCGTCGAGGCCGCCGCCCATCGCTACTTCTCCAAGTCCGCCAAGGACCTCACCCTGGCCCAGTCGGCACTGCTCGCGGGCATCGTCCAGTCACCCAGCCGGTACGACCCGATCAACGACGAGGCCGAGGCCACCAAGCGGCGCAACATCGTGCTGCAGCGCATGGCCCAGGTCGGCGACATCTCCCGCGCGGAGGCCTCCAAGGCCCAGGAGGAGAAGCTCGGCCTGAAGGTCAGCCAGCCCAAGAACGGCTGCATCACCGCCGTGAAGGGCGCCAGCTTCTTCTGCAAGTACGTCGAGGCCGTCTTCAAGAGCGACCCGGTCTTCGGCAAGACCAAGGAGGACCGCGCCAAGGTCTGGAACCAGGGTGGTCTGACGATCAAGACCACCCTCGACCCGCAGGCGCAGGACTCGGTCCAGGCCTCGCTCAAGGACCACGTCTACAAGTCGGACAAGGTCGCGGCCGCGGCCACCCTCGTCGAGCCCGGCACCGGCAAGATCGTCGGCATGGGCCAGTCGAAGCCGTACGGCTACGGCAAGAACGAGACCGAGATCAACTACTCGGTCGGCTACGGCATGGGCGGCTCCAACTACGGCTTCCCGACCGGTTCGACGTTCAAGCCGTTCGTCGCGGCGGCCGCGCTGGAGGAGGGCCGGCCGGCCAACCAGGAGTACTCCTCGCCGTACCAGATGGAGTACCCGAGCCCCGTCCAGACCTGTGACAGCAAGCCGTGGGTCAACCTGAACGGCGAGAAGCTGGAGAACGAGTCGGAGTCGGAGAAGGGCCCCTACCGCCTGCGCAAGGCGATGGAGCTGTCGGTCAACACCTACTTCGTGCAGATGATCTCCGACATCGGTCTGTGCCCCGTGGTCAACATGACCAACAAGCTCCAGGTCGTGCAGGGCAACGGCGACAAGCTGCCCGAGGTGCCCGCGATCGCGCTGGGCTCCAAGGGCATCTCCCCGCTGACGATGGCGACCGCGTACGCCGCCTTCGCCTCCCGCGGCATGTACTGCACGCCGATCGCCATCGAGTCGATCACCCAGCGCGTCGCCCAGCAGCAGAAGTCGCTCGAGGTGCCCAAGTCGACCTGCTCGCGCGCCATGTCCGAGACGACCGCGGACACCGTCAACCAGCTCCTCAAGGGCGTGGTCGACTCCGGTACCGGCCAGACGGCGGGTCTCTCCGACCGTGACAACGCCGGTAAGACGGGTACGACGGACTCCCGCAAGAACGCCTGGTTCGTCGGCTACACGCCGAACCTGTCGGGCGCGGTCTGGGTCGGCAGCGCCTCCCAGAAGGTCGAGATGAAGAACATCACGATCGGCGGCGAGTACAACGACCTCGTCTACGGCGGCAAGGTCCCGGGCCCGATCTGGAAGGACGCCATGACCGGCGCCCTCGCGGGCAAGGACGCCCCGGACTTCAACTACATTCAGCTCCCCCCCGACAACCCGGACCGCGGCAACGGGGACGGCGACGGAAATGGGAACGGCAACGGGAATGGCAACGGCGACGGGGACAACGGCGACGACGACGGTGGCACGGACGGCGGGGCCTTCCCGGACCCGACCTTCTCGATCCCGGAGGACCTGTTCCAGGGCAACAACGGGAACGGCGGCCGCAACGGCTAGCCGCTAGACGAAACGGCCCCTTCACCGTCGTACAGAGATCTCTCTACGACGGTGAGGGGGCCGTTCGCCGTTCGGCGCGCTCGGTCAGCCGGCCAGCAGCTTCTTCACGGTGGCGGCGACTCGGCCGCCCTCCGCCAGGCCCGCGACCTTCGGGTTCACGATCTTCATGACGGCGCCCATGGCCCGCGGCCCCTCGGCGCCCGCCGCCTTCGCCTCCTGGACGGCCTGGGCGACGATGTCGGTCAGCTCCTCGTCGGACAGCTGCTTGGGCAGGTACGTGGCGAGGAGCTCGCCCTCCGCCTTCTCCCGCTCGGCCGACTCGGCACGACCACCCTCGGCGAAGGCGTCGGCCGCCTCGCGGCGCTTCTTCGCCTCCTTGGTGATCACCTTGAGGACCTCGTCGTCGGAGAGCTCGCGCTTCTCCTTGCCCGCGACCTCCTCCTTGGTGATCGCGGCGAGCGTCATGCGCAGCGTCGAGGAGCGGAGCTCGTCGCGCTCCCTGATCGCGGCAGTGAGGTCTTCCTGCAGCTTCGACTTGAGCTTGGTGGTCATGTGACTGATTCTCGCAGGTGCGCCAGGCCGGACGCCCATCGATTTAAGGGGGTCGGTTTCAAAGGACCGCGGGCGACGGGGTACTTGCCAGGTCTGACACGATGGGACCCATGCGCGCGCGATACGGAGTACCTCTGTCGATCGCGGCGGCTGGCGCCGCCGGTCTGGTGTACGCGGCGGGCTTCGAAGCCCGCTCCTTCCGCCTCCGACGGGTGACGGTCCCCGTTCTCCCTGCCGGAATGCGCCCCCTGCGCATGCTCCAGGTCTCCGACATCCACATGGTCGGCGGTCAGCACAAGAAGCAGCGCTGGCTGCGTTCGCTGGCGGGCCTGCGCCCCGACTTCGTGATCAACACGGGTGACAACCTGTCGGACACGGAGGGCGTCCCGGAGGTCCTGGACGCGTTGGGTCCGCTGATGGACTTCCCGGGGGCGTACGTCTTCGGCTCCAACGACTACTACGGCCCCAGGCCCCGCAACCCCGCCCGCTATCTGCTGGAGAAGACGAGCGGCCGCCACGGTCTGAACGGCAACCCGCCCGCCGTGGGCGTGGTCCACAACCCGTGGGAGGACCTGCGGGACGGTTTCGACGCCGCGGGCTGGCTCAACCTGACCAACACCCGCGGCACCCTGAAGGTCGAGGGCGTGTCGATCGAGTTGACCGGCCTGGACGACCCGCACATCAAGCGCGACCGGTACGCGGAGGTGGCCGGCGGCCCGTCGTCCTCCGTGGACTTCTCGATGGGCGTGGTCCACGCGCCGTATCTGCGCGTCCTGGACGCCTACGCGGCCGACGACTATCCGCTGATCCTCGCCGGCCACACGCACGGCGGGCAGCTGTGCATCCCCTTCTACGGGGCGCTGGTCACCAACTGCGACCTGGACACGGAACGGGTGAAGGGTCTGTCGACGCACACGGCCGAGGGCAGGACGTCGTATCTGCATGTCTCGGCGGGGTGCGGGACGAACCGCTACACACCGGTACGGTTCGCGTGCCCGCCGGAGGCGACGCTGCTGACGCTGGTGGCGCGGGGGTAGCTTCCGCACGGGTGCACGGGTGCACGGGTGCACGGGTGCACGGGTGCACGGGTGCCACGGGTGCCACGGGACGTGGGTGCACGGGACGTGGGGTAACCCGCACGGACCGCCCGTATCGCCCCTTTTGTCGGGCGTGCTTAGCGTGAGGGCATGACCGCCCCGATACCCAGGGACATCCCGGATCTTCCCGCGATCCCGGGCATGCCCGCGCTGCTGCCCTCCCCCGTCCCCGCCACGGCGGTGGTGGCCCCCGTACGCCGCCCCCTGGCCGCCGCGTACCGCCTGCTGGTCGCTCTCGCGGCCGCGGCGGCCGTGACGATCGACCTGCTCCTCGGCAGCCCCAGCCGTGTGCTGAGCTACTTCTCGATCCAGAGCGCAATCCTGCTGGCGCTGGTGTCCGTGCCGGCGGCGAAACGCGCGTGGAGCGCCCGCCGCCCGCTGCCGGCCGCGCTGACGGGCGCGACACTCCTCTACGTCCTGATCGCGGGCTCGGTGTACCACCTGCTCCTGGCCGACGCGACGACCCCGTTCTCGATGACGGGCGAGACGACTCACCCGACCGGCTGGCAGTCCCTGGCGAACCACGCCCTCCACACGGGGCTCCCGATCGCAGCGGTCGTGGACTGGCTGTTCCTGACCGCACCCGGCCGCTTCCACCTCCGCCGGGCGGCGACCTGGCTCCTCTTCCCCCTGGCCTATCTCGCCTTCTCCTTCACCCGGGGCGAACTGCTCCTCCCCGGCACCCCGGCCCGTTACCTCTACGCCTTCCTCGACGTCGACCTCCACGGCTACAAGAGCGTCCTCGGCAACGCCCTCCTCCTCGGCCTCTCCTTCTACGCCCTCGCCATCCTCCTCGTAGCCCTCGACCACGCCCGCCCGAACCCCCTCCGCCACCGCGCCCACCACCGCGCGAAAACCGGATTTCGTCTCCAGCCACCAGTGGGCTAAAGTAAACGTCGTCGCCGCGACAAGCAGGACAAGCAGCGACATCGGGGTGTAGCGCAGCTTGGCAGCGCGCTTCGTTCGGGACGAAGAGGTCGTGGGTTCAAATCCCGCCACCCCGACAGCCAAAACAGCAGGTGAGGCACCTACCGATTTCGGTAGGCGCCTCACCTGTTTCTGCGTGTGTGTATATCTGCGTGACTAAGCTCAGCGCGCTACGTCTGGAGTTCAAGCGCTGGCACAGTCATCGCTTCGGCCTCAGCGAGGCGTCTTCCGCCGGTAGTGCCACCGCTCAAAGGCAGCGTATGCCGCCGCGATGCCAACACCGGCCCCCAGCCACAAGCCAGCGTTCATGTGGCCAAGCGGAGCACCCACAAAGGTACCGACAACGGCCACCAGCACTGCGAACTTGGCGATGCCCTCACAGGCGAAGCGCCAGCCCTCTCCTTCCCACCTGGCTTCACGCCAACGTCCGTGCAACTGCGCGGCCGAGCAAGCAGCACACAACTGCAGAATGTGCTGACTCATGCCAACCGTGCCGATGCCCACGATCGCGACGCGTTGTGCGGTGATCTGGCAGTCCTCGACGAGGTAGTTCGGGTGCGCCAGCCGACATGGGCACTGGCACTCAACCTCTGCCGTGGCTCGGTGATGAAGTTCGAAGCCTTCAGGGCGCCAGGTCGTACGACGCCGATCGGGCCCGTCCGAACGGTCCGGCAACATGTAGCCGTCCAGATCACGCGGCATGATCCCCCCTGGGCTGTGCCGTGAGCGCGTGTATCGAGCGCAGAGCGTAGCGGCACAAGCCAAGATCAGCGGCCGGTCTCCCTCTCGAAAATGCTGTCCATGACGACCGCACCTGTCTGGATCACGGGGCGAATCTGCTTCCGATAGACCTCCTCGGTCACAGCCGTGCCGGAATGCCCTACGAGCCGGGAGATCTCCTCCAGCGGGACGCCCCGGTCGGAGAGCAACGACACGAAGCTGTGCCGGAGCTCCCGGGGTGTCCACTCAGCGGCGTCGACCCCATCGACTTCCTTGAGCGCCTGGCGGAAGGCGCGGCGGACGTTGGCGGCGTCGAGCGGCTTGCCGACGGCCGAGGAGAAGACGAGCCCGTGTTCCTCCCAGGCGTCATCGGCGGCGAGCCGATCCCAGCCCTGGTCTTCGAACTGCTGCCAGAGAGCTTCGACGCAGCGCGCCGGCAGGGCGAGGGTGCGCCGGGACTTTCGGGTCTTGGTGTCCCCGCTCCGCCTGACAGAGCGCCACACGGCGATGTGCGGAGGCTGCGGCGGATCGAAGTCGGGACGCCCCTTCAGGAAGACGTGATCCCAAGTGAGGGCGCGCAGTTCCTCGGTACGGGCGCCGGTCAGCAGGGCGACGACGATGTACGCGTACATCGAGGTTCCTTCGGCTCCTTTGAGTACCGCCTCAGCTTGGGCGAAGGTGAGCGCCTTGGACGGACGACCGGCTTGGCCCTGGGGCACTGAGCACAGCTCGACGACGTTGCGTTTCACCTTGTCCCGCGCCATGGCCCGCTTGACCGAGCGGTTCAGGCAGGAGTGAAGGCCCTGGAGTGTGCGCGTGCTGAGCGTCTTCGCCTTTGTGGCCAGCCAGCGGTCTACGTCCTCCGCGCTGAGGTCGCGGAGCTTGCGAGCGCCGAGCGATGGGATGACGTGCTTCTGGCTCAGGAGGGTTGTGGTCTCGACGGTGCTGGGATCGAGGCCGGCCAGGCCGTACATGAGCCAGTCCGTCACCGCGTCTTTGACCGTGTAGTTGGTCGGTGCGATGGCGAGGCCGTCTTCGTGGTCCCGCAGTACTTCCTTGAGCTTGTTCTTCGCCTCTGTCTTGGTCTTGCCACTCCCCCGCTTCACGATTCGCTTACCGCTCGGGTCGAAGCCGAGGTTCGCCGTGGCGATCCAACGCTGTCTCTTTTCGTCCCAGTGCAGGCCGCCGTCACCGCGGCTACGGCGCTTCGTCATCAGGCGGCTTCTCCCATCTGGCCTCGGATGAAGGCTCGTACGGCGGTGTCCGGGATGCGGCGGCAGCCGTCGACCTTGATGGAGACCAGGCGCCGGGTGCGGATCAGGTCGTAGACCTTGGTGCGGCCGAGCTTGAGTCGGGCCATGACCTCCGGAACGGTGAGCAGTTCGGACGAAGCCGCAGTCATGGGGTCGGTTCTCCTTCCGTTCCAGGGGTGGGTTCGAGAGAAGCTGCCAGCCAGGTCTCGGCGGTGCTGAGGCCGGTTCCGGCGAAGACCCAGTGGGCGAGGACGAGGGTCGAATCCACCTCCGAAATTTCGGAAGTGCCATTGCTGGATGCTGCTGCTTGGGCACGGCGCCATTCGGCGCGGGCGTCACGGAGGGCACCGAGCGTGGTCGAGTAGCGGCGGGACTTAGTGGAGAAGTGGCCGCGGAAGCCGAGCATGTGCGCCCAGGCCCGTAGGCGGAGGTCTGCCAGCTCGGGGCTCGCGCCGAGGGCCCAGGCGGTGCGGATCATTCGTCGGGCGTGGTCGGTGATTCGGGCTTGGGCGAGTTCGGCGAGGAAGCGGATCGGTCGATCCAGGGTGCCCGTCGCCGTCTCGGCGCCCTTGGTCGCGTACTTGGCGATGTACGCCGCTACGGCGCGCTCGGTCAGCTCTTGGCCGCCGTCGAAGTCGGCGGAGCGGATCGGGCGGACGTCGACCTGACGGCCGAAGACGAAGCCGTGGGACCGGCCGTCGACCTCGGGCCCGGCGATACGCGCCGCGGTGGCGGCGGCTCGTATGGCGTCAGTGAGCAGCCCTGTCGAGGCCCAGGCCGGAGGCGCCGTTTCTCCTCCCTCCGGGCCGTCGAGGCGGATGACCGCGTGGAAGTGGACCGCGCCGCGCTTTTGGTACTCGGCCACCTTCGCGAAGGAGATGCGGGCGTGGTCGAGGAAGGCTCGTTGGGTGAGGCCGGCGCGCTTGGCCACCTCTCGGCGGAGGTAGATCGAGAAGCGCCGCCACAGGGCGCCGGCGTGCGCGTTCCAGAGAACGGCGGCTTCGTAGTCGTAGGTGTCCGGGTCGAGGGGCGTGCCCAGAGCGGGATCGTTCTCGTCGTGCCGGATGCCGCAGCGGCAATCCCGGCCGCCGTTCGGGCGGTTGTGGACGGGGCCGAAGCTCGGGGCGGTAAGGGTGGCGAAGACACGGGGGTGTGTCGCGACCTGTTCCGAGGCACCTTTGCCGCCACGCAGTCCGGCGGTGATCAGGTGATAGGTGTCGCGGCGGTAGGTCTCGGCGCAGGCCGCGCAACGGGTCGCACGGCGGTTGTTGCAGCGGACCAGAAGCTGTCCGGCGGGGAGCGTGGCGGAGTCAAGGTGGTGCAGGACTGCACCGATCTCGCCGGTCGTCTTGTCGACCGCGTACTCCGTGCGGTGGCCGTCGAGGCGGACGGGGTGAGTGCAGCCGCCCAGGCTGGAGAGTTGACGGCCCAGCTCGGGCATGGTGCCGAGGGAGGCCAGCATGGAGAGTTCCGCCAGTGGGGGCGGAGTCTGCCGGGTGACGATGGGAGTTCCTTTCGGCTGTTTCGGCGGTTGGGACGGACGGCCCCGGGGCGGCGGGATGCTTGGCGGCGTTGTTGCCGCCCCGGCGGCCGGTCAGCGCCTGTTGGCGCCGTTGAGGAGGGAGCGCAGGACCACGGCGGCGATGGCCACGGACACGGCCGATATGGCGACGGCCGCCAGGAGCGCGGTGAGCACGACGCCGACGACGACAACGGCGGCGACCGCGCCCACGTAGGGCGTGAGCGACCGGCCCGCGGAGGGCATCGGGGCTTGCGTCTGCTGAGGGACGACGGATGTCGTCGGGACGTCGGGGAGCTTGGGGCGAAGCATGGTGGACCTCCTTGTCACTTGTCGGTGCCGTTGACGACGTCGACTCCGGAGCGCGTGCCGGACTCGATGGCGGGGGCGAGGAAGGTGAACGAGAGCCAGAAGCCGAACAGAGCGATCACGACGGCCACCCAGAGGCGGATGCCGAGGAACTTGATCGCGGCCCAGGCGATGACACCCAGGACGAAGACGAGCGGGAACGAGACGGTCACGAGGTCTCCTCAGCGAGCGCGGCAACGGTGTGTGCGGGCAGCCAGCTCGGCGGCCGGACGGCTGTCGTAGTCAGTGGAGAAGCCGCAACGCGGGGCGGTGCAGGCGGCGGTGTGCTTCTCGCGGCCCCGGCTGTCGTAGTACGTGGCGACCTGGACGGGGCCGATGCGGACGACCCTGCGGAAGCGGGGGTTGGCGGGCATCAGGGCGTCTCCTTGTCGGGCTTGGTCTCGGTCTCGCCGGTGAAGTCGGTGACGTGGTCGGCCAGCCAGCGCAAAATCTCGTCGCCCTCGTAGCTGTCGGCGGCGATGATCACCGGCTCGGCGATGAGCACGGCTTCGGTGAGGCGGTTCTGTCGGGTCAGCTCGGCGGCGCGTTTCAGCGCACGGAGCGTGGACGGGCGCATGCGGAAAGTTCCTCCGGGGTCAGGCGAGTTGGGCGGCGATGGCTTCGGCGAGCGGCAGCGGGACGCCGAGCCGGGCGCGAAGCGTCGAGGTGTCGATGGGGGTGCCGGTTCGGGCGCGGTGGTCGTCGGCGACCTTGCGCGCGTGGGCGACCAGGGCGGGCGGGACCTTGGATGCCGGAGGCGGGACTGACTCCGGTGCCGCGGTTGGTAGTTGAGGTGCGGAGGAGGGCGCCGGAGCCTCGTCCTGGACAGTCGGCTTCTCGTCTGGGACCGGTACGGCTTCCGACTCCGGGGATCCGTGGACGAGCAGCGTTCCGCCGAGGAAAGCGACGGCCGGCCATCCGGCGACGAGGATGCGCAGCCAGGCCGGTACGGCGCCCAGGTCGAGCAGCCCGGCCGTGGCGATGTTCGCCCCGAGTGACGCGGTCAGCGCGACGAGGAACCAGCACCAGGCAGCCGTCTTGGTCCCGCCGGAGCGGAGCCGCCGCCAAGCGGCCACCAGGAGCAGGTCCACGCTGATCGGGTAGGCCCACGCCTTCCAGCCGCCCTGTCCGGCAGCGGCAGCCAGGTCATGCAGGTGAGCGAAGGACAGGGCTCCAGCGATGACGGCCTGGACCAGGACCGCGTCCACGTGGACGGCGGAGCGAGCCATCAGGACGCCGCGCTGGGGTAGTCCGGGCCATCGTCGGGGTCGTAGCGGGGCGGGAAGACACCAGGCGGAGGGTCAGGCAGAGACGCCGCAAGCGACGGTCCCAGAGCCTCGATGAAGTCCTCGTCAGCGCCAAACACGTCGGCATACAGGGCGAGTTGGCCGAGCAGCAGGACGGTGCGGGCGAAGTCCTCGCAGTTGGGGCACATGGAGACCGCTCTCCCTTCTTCGGGCATGGAGGGGGTAGGGACTTGGCGCGGGACGGCCGCGCCGGCCGTTGGATCGGGGGTTGCTACTCGGCGACGGGAAGCGGGGCGGTCACCAGCCCGGAGTCCTTCACGGGCACAGGCGGGACATACGGGCGGAAGGGTGCGAGCGCCGGAACATCCGGGGCGAGGTGTGCCGCCTCACGGCACGTGGCCGCAGCATCGGATAGGGACAGATACGGGGTACGGATGCGTGACCAGCCGCCGGAGGTGTCGCCCACGACGGCCAGTCCGGGCAGCTCGGCGGCGATGGCGCAGGCCGCGTAGACCGCCTCGGCGGCGATGTCGCCGAGCGCCATCTTCGCGGAGGCTTCGTCGTTGACGCGATGGCAGACGCGACCCGTGAGCTGAGCGCGGAGCATGGTCGCTCCCTTGCCCAGTTCGGCACCGAACCGCTGTCCGCAGACCTCCAGGTAGATCCCGGCCGCACGGCCGAGTTGGGCGAGCCGGATGAGCTGGGTGACCATCTCGTCCCTCCGCTCCTCCTCCTTGCGCGCGCTGACGAGGAAGAGTTCGGCCACCTCGTCGATGAACAGCACGATGGGAGCGGGGCGTTCGTCTTCCGGCAGACCCCAGATATCCGAAGTGATCTCTTCTTCGGGGGTGCCGGGCGCGATGCCCTGTCGGGCCTTGATCAGGTCGTAGCGATCCTCCATTTCCTTGACGAGCACGGGCAACAGATCGGCCGCCTGATCGGGGTCGGTCGCCAGCGCGGAGAACCGGGCGGCGAACGGCGCCAGCTCGACGCCGCGCTTGCAGTCGATGCCGACCAGGGCGACCGGCTGAGCCGCCAGTTTGGTCAGCAGGTTCCGGAGGTACATGGATTTGCCGGACAGCGTGGCGCCGAGGACGAGTTCATGCGGTACGGCTCGGTAGTCCCGTACGAACGCCGTGGCGTCCTCTCGCAGAGCCACCGGAACCCGCAGGTGATCACCGGCCGTCCGGCGAGGCATCCGCACCTTGCGCAGTACGTCGAAGCCGACGAGCCGCAGTTCGACGACACCGGGCTTGATGTCGCGTACGTACACGGCATGCACGCCCCAAGCATGGCGAAGGCGTTCCGCCGAGGCGGCGACGTCCGCCGGTTCCTGCCCCGGAGCCAACCGCAGCCGAACCCGGAGGCCCGTCGAGGTGGGGCGGATCAGTCCCCGGCGGGGAGGCACGGGCCGTACCTCCCGGCGAGTAGTCGCCCTGACGGCCAGAGCCCGCCACCTGGGCGGTTCGACCGTGAGGCCGCAGGCGTCCATGGTCGAGGTGTACGAGGCCAGCAGCCGTGCCACCGAGATCGGCAGCCCGACCGTGGACCAGTACGCCGCCGGGTAGGCGTGGCGGGCGTAGGCCGCGCCACCTATCGCAGCGAGCGACCCGCCCAGCTCGGCCAACGTCACGAGGTCGGTCACGTCGATCAGACCGCCTCAGCCATCGGGAAGGCACCAGGTGCAACGGCGGTGGCCCGGTAGGCGATGCCGTGCCGCTGCTGCCCGTTGAACACGCTCTCCCAGGGCCGGGCGATCAGCCCCGGAAGCGACACCGGGGCGCCGACGGTGAGTCCGTCGGTCACGCCGCTCTCGGGGATGGTGACCTGGATCAGGGACGACTCGCCCTCGTCGATGAAGACGACGCCGACGGTCATCAGAGCCTCACCGCTCACCGCATCCTTGGCGATCTCGCCGGTCTGCCGGTCGCGCACCTTCGGCGCCGGCGCTTCGGTGAGCAGGATCGTGGCGGACGAGGCGTCAACGCGGATCACACGCACAGGGGCTTCTCCTTCTGAGTCGATCAACTCGCCACCTGACAAGTTGACTTAGCAAGTTCGAAGTTAGAGATGCCAAGTTGACTTGTCAAGTCGCTTGGGCCTCTCAGTCGATGAGCGCTGACAGTGACTCAAGCGCACGATGGAATCAGCAGGACATAGAAGGGCGGGACCATGAGCAAGGAACGAGACGCTCGGTACCCCTCGACACCGCAGCAACAGACATGGGCTCCGCGGACTCCTGCCGCGCCCGACCCGCAACCAAGCCACCAAGCAGGGCGAACCCAGGGCTCCCCTCCGAGTCAGATCCCCCATCAGGGCCCGCCAGCACCTCACCGGAGGAAGCGACGCCGCGTCTTCTTCTGGGTCTTTCTGGCGGTTCAGATCTTGTTCCTGATCTGGGTCATCGCGGGCATATCAAGCGGAAGCGGGACCTCCGACTCGTGCGAGGGCTTGACCGGCGACAGCCTGAAGCTGTGTGAGGACGCAGGCGACATCGGAACCACGATTGGAGTCGGCCTGGTCGTCGGATTTTGGGTGGCCGCAGACTTCATCCTGGGTCTCACCTATGTGATCTACAGGCTTGCCAGTAGGCAGCCGCGCGCCTAAAGCGGACCCACGAGGTCCATGACGCAGCCCATGCTTTCGGAGACGTCAGCTCAGCCGGTAAGTGTCTTCGAGTTCCTGCCGGTCGGCAGGAAGCAGCACGTCAACGACCTGCAAGGCTTGTCCAGTCGTGTCACACACGATGACCAAGACGCTGAGGACGGGGACACCGTCAGGCAGTCCCAGAAGCTCGGCCTCACCACTGTCGGCCAGCCGCGCCGAGACCCGTTCCGTCACGTGGTCGAAGCGGACCTTTTTACGCGCCTCCAGGTGCTCGCGGACGCTGCCGCTCAGCGCTTCGGAAGCCTCCAACTCGGTCCCTTCAACCAGGCCGACAGGGAAGTACGACGAGACCAGCTCGACCGCCTCGCCATCCTCCTCGACCAGGAACCGGCGCACGAGAATCTTCGCCCGCTTGGGCAGCCCGAGCGCCGAGGCGACACGAGCAGGAACAGGCACATGGCCGACCTCGATCAAGCGGCCCGGCGTTTGCGACTCGTCACGCCCCAGCGCCACGCGGCCCCGACGGTCCTTCTGCTCGACAGCCTCGGGGCGGTCCCGCACGATCGTGCCGAATCCCTGCCGAGACTCCAGCCAGCCGTCACGCTTCAGCAGCTCCAGCGCTCGCACGACGGTGGGGCGGGACATCCCGAAAGCCTGCACCAGCTGGTTCTCACTGGGCACCCGCGTTCCGGGCGGGTACGTGCCGTCCTCGATGCGACCTTGGATGGTCTGCGCGAGACGCACGTACTTCGGTGGCTCCACTTCATACGCCATGAACGCCGCCCGTCGGGATTGGCCAAGTCAACTGGTCAACCAGACTAGCGACACTTACACACTCACAGTAGGACGTGACCGAAGTTCTCATTCGTCGGCCAGGCGTCGGCCACGACGGCGGACACCACCGTCCCACCGAATCGACTGGGCCCGGAGTGCCACGACTCGGCGATGGAGTCGACCAGCAGCAGGCCCCGCCCGTGTGCCTCGTTGGCGTCTGGGCGCCGCAGGCGCACATTCGCCGGAAACCCCGGATTGTGCACCTCGATGCGGAGCGACGTCTCCACGCGGTACCACTCAAGGCGCACCCACCAGAGCTCATCCGCCCGTCCGTAGAGAACGGCATTGGTGACCAGCTCGGAGACCATCAGCGTGCAGTCTTCGATCGAGCAGGCCGGCTTGTACGGGGCAATGAGCTTCCGGAACCATCGCCGGGCACGAGGGACCGACTCCGGCGCCGGAAACAGGATCATCGCTCCGAGTCGTGCGGTACCGAATCCGCGACGGCCGTCGGTGGCGTCATCCATCCGCGCTCACTCCTTGCCGCTGCCGTCACAGTCGAGGCAGCGCCGTTTCGATGTGGCACGAACGCGGTCGTTGGCTACGGAGAGCGCCAGAGCCGTACGGGAGCCGACGCGCTTCCAACCACGCCCTCGGCATCCCCGGCAAGCTAACCGCGCACTCTTGTCCGGCCGCTGACTCGTCACGCCGTGCCCCCTTCCGATCCAAGTGGCCTTAGCCACTTTGTGGATAGTGGCATTAGCCACTTGGGCTACGCAAGCGGTTCGGCATAACTGACGAGCCATCAGGTCAGCGGGTAGCCCTGCTCGAAGGCCCAACGGTGCGGGGGATACGTGGCTTCGGCGAACTCCAACGGCCGGTCCTGGAGGTCGAAGACGACGTGATGAACAATCAGGACAGCCTCATCAGGAGCCAGTTGCAGGTCCGCCGCCTCCTCGTCGGTGGCGCCCCGAGCACACATGCGGTCCTCGGCATAGCTGCCCTGGCGCCCCGTCATGTTCTCGACGTACATCAGCGTCCCTTGCTGAATCCGCTCAGGATCCAGAAGCTTGGGCGCGCGCTCGGCAACCTCCGGAGCGAACCACGAAGTGGACAGCGTGATCGGCCCGTCCTGGTTGTTGGTCACCCTCCGCCGGTGCACGGCCCGACGGTCCTTGACCAGGCCCAAGGCCTCGGCGACGTGATCCGGCGCATCCAGCCAACCGGCCGACGTGATCACCGCGTACTCACCAGGCGTGTAGATCTTCCCGGTCTGCCGGGCCCGGCCGTACAGCTCACGCGCCCGCCGGTTGACCTCCAGGCTGCGCACATAAGTGCCCGAACCCTGACGCTTCTCGACGAGCCCCTGATGGCTCAGCGCTTCCAACGACCGTGCAGCCGTTGGCCGGGACACCTTCCAGTCCGCCGCCAACTGTCGCTCCGAGGGCACCTCATCCCCCGGCCTCAGGTCTCCCCGAAGAATCTGATCGCGGATGAAGTGCGCGATCTGGAGATACTTCGGCTGAGCCTCCTCGATCTGAGGCATTCACCCTCCTCGTCCAAGTGGCTATGGCCTCTAGCCACTATAGGGTGAGTGGTCAACCCCCTACCCCGTACGCTGGCCGCATGAAGCGGTTGATCGTCGCAGCAGGAGGAGGGGGCGACGCAGTCGCCGCCGCAATGCTTCACGCCGCCCTCTACGGCGACGAGGACCAGGCGGTGATCCTCACGTACGCGTGGGACCGCTTGCTCGTCGACCCGGTACCGGGCCCGCGGGGACCGGACAACTTCACCGGCCTTGAGCGACTCACCCCGGCGGTCTGGGCGGTGCCGGCGGACGCCCGGCCGATTGCTCCAGCGGGTTCTACGCTCCCCCGGCTTGCGGCTGAACTCCCGCACACCTTCGCCCTCATCGACCCGCATCACGGCGCCGAGGGCGTCACCCGCCAACTCGAAGAACTCGTCAGCCACCTTTCCCCGGACTCCATCGATCTCCTGGACGTGGGCGGCGACATCCTCGCCCGAGGCGACGAGCCGACCCTGAAGAGCCCGCTAGCAGACGCCCTCACGCTCGCGGCATGTTGCCAAGTGAACGCCCCCGTGCGGCTCTTGGTCGCAGGACCCGGACTGGACGGTGAACTGCCGCTCAACGACGTACGCGGCATGCTCGGCCCGCTCATCCACACCTTCACCGCGAAGGACGTCGAGTCGGTCAGCTCGGTACTGGAATGGCACCCGTCCGAGGCAACCGGGATGCTCGCGGCGACGGCCCAAGGTGTACGCGGTACATGCGAAGTCCGAGACGCAGGACTGCCCGTCGAGCTCACAGACGAGAGCCCGACAGTCCACCAGGTCGACCTGGACGAGGCATTGAGCCGGAACGAGCTAGCCCGTGCAGTCTTGACGACTGAAACCCTGGACGAGGTGGAGACCTACAGCCGCGAGATCTGCGGCTACTCGGAGATCGACTACGAGCGCAACAAAGCCGGGTGGTTGAAGGACCAGGCAGATGCGGGACTCGATGCCGACTCCGTTCTGTCCCAGCTCGACGAGTTCGAGACCGAAGCCCGGGTCCGCGGAATCACCCACACGACGTTTCGTCACCTCACCGAGGCACTGGGCCTCAGCGGCTCCCATCGCGACGGTCTGCGCCAACTCCTCGTCGCCCGCCGCCCAAAGCAGTACGCAGCGCCCCTGTGGCGGATCAGATGACAGACGTCCACGAGCTCTCGTCTCCCGGCGCTCTCCCCGACCCACAGGAGACGCTCACCCGAACCAATTGGGCAGAGTTGAATCACGCTTACGGGCCGGCCGAAGACGTACCCAAGATGCTGGTCGCACTCCTGGACGCTAACCAGGCGGTGAGAACGAAGGCGCTGGACGACATCCATCACGTCGTGCACCACCAGAACACTCTCTACGAGGCGACAGCACCCACAGCCCTGTACGTGGCTGCGATCCTTTCCGACCCACGGACGACATGTTCTGTCGACAAGGACCGCTGGTCCTTCCCAGGCAACATGCGCGCCGAACTACTGGGCTGGATCGACTCCGTCGCCAACGACGTCACTGACGCGGCCTACATCATCGACAGCGAGCACGGATTCCCTCTCGACGACTATCCGCCGGCCGTTGCCGTACGCGATATCCGGCCGCTGCTCTTCTCAGCCGCCTTCGCGTACACCGATGACAGCGACCGTCATGTACGCGAAGCAGCCATCGCAGCGTGCATCCCGCTCCTGGACGATCCCAGGGTGCGTCATCACCAAGCAGCACTGGTCCCCCTGATCCGGCAGATCCTCGGAACCAGCGAACTGTGGCAGTACCGGGAGCGAGCCATCGACGCCCTCGACGCATGGGGCGAGGACGCAACGGGGCTCGAAGGCCAGCGCGACCCCTTCTGGTTCTGCAGCACCGACCTTGTACCGGACCACCGCACACGGTATCCGGGCGCTGACGCGGGTTGCAGCGAAGAGCCGCCATTCTGACCTGGCCATCCCGCGATCCCGAACGCTGCCGATAGCTGAGTAACAACCTTCTTCACGGGTTCAAGGCGGCTCGCTCCGCTCCCCGCGCGCGGCCCGGCCCCCGGCCGGGCCTGCGCTCCTGTCTCCGCCCCGCTCCAGCCCGGCCGGCGCCCGTGCCGCGCTCCAAGCATGCAGCCACCTGATGTCAGGGAAGGGGTACATCGTGGCTGGGGCGGTCGGCTCCACGGCTTTACGGAGCCACTTTGGCGCGAGCCTCGAAGATCATGGCCCCAACGTCGTGCTTTACCGGGCAGGTCCACAGACTGCCCGACGCGCCGGAAGCTTACGGGGCCATGATCACTCGCGCCAAAGCAGCGCCACCCCAAAGCCACTACGCCGACCTCTGCGTAGAAGCCCAGCGGATTCATCGCGGCAAAAGCAATCCAGCCCAACTAGATTCAATTTCCTTGCAAGAAGTCCAGCGAAATGGCCCTGACTCGCGTAACCAGACTGTCCTGCGATGCACGAGCGAGATAATTTCTCAGCCTGTCCGCGAGTTCGCGATCTTCGGGTAGCCCATATCGCTGGATTCCTCGCAGTGCTCCGAATGGGACCGCGACTCCATCTGCCGCCAGGCAGTCGCCGATGGCATTCACAGCATGGCTGGCTGAATCACCAGTGAGATTAGCAAAGTATGCCAGCGCCTCGGCCGCCTCTGCTCTTGGCAAAGCGGAACGGTCACTGAGCAGGGTGAGCACGAATCCAAAAGTGAAGTCAGATCCCAAAACCTCAGCCAGCACGGGTGTTGACCTTGCCGCCTCTACGCGTTGGAGCACCTCCGCATCGCGGACGAGTCGGGTGAACTCCGCAAGAGCCTCCGACGCGCTAACCCCTTTAGCCTTGGTCAGAAATCTCAAGCGCGGCCCCGAAGCACCTGATGTCGAGACAGGAAATAGTCCACTGATCTGAGGCGATTGCAGCGCAGTCGGATCCTGCGATAGTTCCATGCGCACCGATTCTGGAACATTCTCAAACTTACGTGCCAGGAATCCCAGAATTGGATCCTTCTTGTGCGACGGGACTTTTCGATGCCTCAACAGGGCCGAGACCTCTGACCAAACGGCCATATTCGGGAAATCAACGGAAATTATGGCGGCGATTAGCCCTTCGTTTTCACCTCCGAAGGAATAAGCCCCGTGCGATGCCTCCTCCATCGTCTTTGAGATCGCCCGCTTACAGACATCCAGCACGACCACGG
Source organism: Streptomyces sp. NBC_00019 (assembly GCF_045041015.1). Taxonomy (NCBI): domain Bacteria; kingdom Bacillati; phylum Actinomycetota; class Actinomycetes; order Kitasatosporales; family Streptomycetaceae; genus Streptomyces; species Streptomyces sp. NBC_00019. The sequence goes on along the minus strand of NZ_CP108302.1, from coordinate 5,764,382 downwards.
CGCGCTTCAGGAGAGGGTCCGAAAAGCCAATCTGATGGAGGTCGGTGAGCGTAGCTACCTGACCCAAATCTGGCTCGCCACTGAGAGAAGCCTCGAAGAGCTCCAGCGCCCTGCGGTCGCCCTGCTTAACGAGTCCATATAGGACGGTATCCCGCACCTCGCCGATTTCAGCGCTTACATTTTCTGATAGATAATCAATCCAGGAATTTCGCTCATCTAGGCTAACTCGGCGCCAATCGAGTCGTGACAGGACGGGCAGCATACTATGCGCCGTAATTGACTCGCCGTCAGACAGCTTCTCGCGAAGAGCAGCTGAAAGGGAGTCCCTATCAGAAATTTCAGAGGAAAGCGCAGCAATAGCATTCCACATCGGCTCTCGTGTGGAAAACCATCCTCCGCCCACTGTCGTTTGGTAGGCAGGGAATTGGTGCGCCAAAATGCTACTGCAGGCAGAATCGGCTTCGCCCTGTGTGAGTAGAGGAGCGCCTGCCCTGATGACCTCGAATCCAGCCTTGGAGGGAGAGCCGGAGAGGCGACCGAGTGCCAGCATAAGTTCCTTCTTCAGAACCCGAAGAGGACCTTCCTCGCGCATGAGCCGAATAGCCTGCTCGTACGCTTTTGAACTGCCACTAGTCCGAAGCAAGCGTACTCCCTGCTCGTTGAGCCAAAGCGCAGTATCACGGTCTTCCTCCTCTCTCATCAGCCATTCGCGACCGAGGATCTCGGACGCCGAGAGGGTGTCAATCCAGTCGCCACTTAGGTGCGAGCACAGCCAAAGGGCGTGTAGATCACGAAGGACAGCATTTTCTCGCCCAATAGTCTGCGGGCGGGAAAAATAGGCACGATCTCGAACCTCTCTCTCGAAAAGTTCCTTGATGTATGTCGACGTTACTCCTGCGAGAAGCTGATCCCTCAAACCGCGATTCGGTGTTTGATCTGGCTGAATTTTTGCGAAGCCTGGCTCGGTGACTCTGACCATAGAATCGAGGAGTGTCGAGTTACGCGAAGCAGCTGCGCGAAGCAGGGTCTCAACTCGGCGGAATACATCAGATACATTTGAGACTTTAATCTCCTGAGCTGCTTTCGCGCAGTACTCAGGGAAATCAGTGGTCCCGTCAAGCAATTCCAGGGCCCGTGCACAGGACTCTCTTGCTGCGGCGTACTCTCCCAATTCCGCCTCACGAAGTCCCTGCTGCACATGCAATGCCACTGATGCAAGCACGGGCAGTGCCAGGTTTTCCTCTCTCAAATATTTACAGACACTGACAGCTTCCTCGCTGCGATCCATGTCCGCATAGGAAATAGTCAAAAACAGCCCAGCGACTGCCCTGATTTCCGCTGGCACCACGGCACCATGGACCAACCGACGCAGGCGTTCCATTCCGATGGCTTCTGTGGGATGCATCATTGATTGGGCAGCAGCCCGAACCAGCTCCCACTCCGGGGAGGAATCTTGGGCTTCAATTGGGAACAACCCTGACTGTTCTCCATCACCCTGGTCATGAAGTCGTTCATAGTCCTGGAATCGCCCCAGTACTACGAGGGCCAATGCCTCCACGGCCCTCAGTGAAGAATTACGCCCAACGACAGGAGCCACTTCCTTCGGAGAGAGCGCAGCTAGTGTCCAACCAAGCATCTTAGTTCCCACCCGCCCAGATTTCCTTAGCATCACTCGTGCCCTCGAGCCAGTCAGTCTTTGGTCCCGCCTTTAGCAGAATTCGACTGACTTCCTCCTGTAGCTTTGATGGCTCGTATACAAATGTCTCGACATCAGCCCTATCTCCAGCGGCAAGAATCTCCATCTTGCTTTCATCTGAAATTTCTCGCTGCGACAGAACGTAAACTTTCTTTTCTGCTTCTACTGCAGCTCGAAATAGGTGAAGGCAGTGGAATGAGCTGGCAAGGTCGTCCGAAATGATGATCGAGATGCGCGACTTCTGAACCACCTCGGAAATTGCAGGTCTACCATACTCGCTATTTGCCGGCTTTGCGCTACTGTCTACCCGAAGGCTAAAGAATGGTGCAGCCCTGTCGGTTGATTGCACGAAGTCCACTGCGCGGGCAATTGCACCCACCAGCTCTTCCGACGGGTAGTCTGCAGTCCACGCGAAAGCCCAGCGCTGTTCCGAGCTCCTATCCGGCGAAGAAGACAGTTCGGGATCGGAATCCGGCGTCATTGGCGTTGTCGGCAAAGACACAAGGTCCCGGCAAGTATCCAGCACGTGTTTTTTGACTGTCTTATATACCAGGGCCTCCTTATTCCCCGGCTGGATGATAGTGAAATGGTCACCTGGCATTGATCCTGTGTCCAGAAAAAGACCCATAGCCGAAGTGGGGCGCACAATATTGTCAGTTTGCCCGAAATAGGCAATAATCGGGATTCTGCATTCGTTGGGCGCGCAGGTAGCGGACCGGACGATGCTGTGGATCACCTTCCTTTGCGCCTCTGCAATAGAATCATTGAGGGTTCCAAGTTCCTTGGCTTGTGAATGTCTGAAAAAGAAAAAGATCCATCTGCGCGCCAGCAGGAAAAGTTCGGAACCTGAGTTAGGGCATGCAAACATCACGGCCTTCTTGATCCTATTAAGATCCAGGCCGCGTCCGTCATTAAGCATTCTTTGTAGGTAGCGTTGAAGTACTAGGCCACCCTGGCTATGGCTGATTAGAATCAGGGCGTCGTAATCGTCACACTCAATCTCCAAATAGCTCTTCAAGCTTTCAGCGATATCATTGAGGTTCGGAATGCGACGCAGTGGATTTATTTTGAACTTAGGTGAGTCGTATGGGAAGCGCTTAAAGTCAATCTGAACCTCGCCGCGGTGGATATCGCGGTCGCTTTCGAGGAGGCGCTGCAGATTTTCCCATGTCTTAGGTCCGGAAAATAGTCCGTGCAGAAATACGACTGCGACTTTCCGCTCCGTCACCTCAACGCTCCGTGGTCTGCAGGTTTAACGGGAACCCGCAGACAACTGTGCAGGTCCCTCATAGGCTAGCGCTGTTTCAGCTTCGGAACCCCGTGGTTCGGCGTAGAGGCCAGTGCTGTCGCCGTTCGTACGCGCTTCCTCTCCTTCACGAGCCACAGCGGATCTAAGGGGCAACCGAGTCACGCCTGCTCACTGCCTCGCACCGGGTCCCCGGTACTACAGCCGTGACTCGTGTCCGTGTCCGGTAGCCGTGTGATGCGTTGACCTGTCCGTGAGTACGGAGCGGGCGGTGCAGGTGTGGGCGGGCTGGTTCGATGACTTCTTCGCCTCTTTGGCGGGTGTCTTCGGGCGGGTCGAGCCGCGTCGGATGGCGATGGCCTATGTGAAGGCGCTGGTGGCGCCGGTCGAGCGCAAGAACGGGTGGCAGATCGCCGAGCATGTCGGGCACTCGAGTCCGGACCGGGTCCAGTGGTTCCTGGCCCGCTCGACTTGGTGCGCGGATCAACTCCGTGACGCCCTGCGGTCGTTCGTCGTCCAGTTCCTGGCCCGGCCGGACGGGGTGCTGGTACTGGATGAGACGGCGTTCCTGAAGAAGGGCCGGATGTCGGCCGGGGTGGCCCCGCAGTACGCCGGGATCACCGGCCAGATCGAGAACTGCCAGGTCGCGGTGTTCTGCGCGTACGCCACCGACACTGGACGCGCGTTGATCGACCGCGAGTTGTACCTGCCCGCCGCCTGGTGCGCCGACGCCGGCCGCTGCCGCACCCAGCACATTCCCCGAGCGCGCGCGAAGGCAGTGGTGACCAAACCGGAACTGGGCCGGCGCATGGTTGAAGTTCCCCCGAGATGCGGAGGAAGCTGACAGCCGGTCAGATGGGACTCATGAGAGGACCTATGACCATGGCTGCCCCCAGGAAATACTCGCTGGAGTTGCGTGAGCGTGCGGTGCAGATGTATCGCACCACCGAGCCGAAGCCACAGATCAAGAAGCTGGCCGTCGACCTCGGTGTGCATCCTGAGGCCCTGCGCGGCTGGATCCGGCAGGCCGAGGCCGATGCCGGCGAGCGCGACGACCGTCTCACCACCGACGAGCGGGCCGAGCTCGCCGCGCTGCGCAAGGAGAACGCCCAGCTCAAGCGGGCCAACGACGTCCTGCGGACGGCCTCAGCTTTTTTCGCGGCGCAGCTCGACCCGACCCGGCCCAGGTGACGGCGCTCGTTGACGAGCATCCCCGCCTGGGAGTCGAGTGCGTCCTGCGGGAACTGCATATCGCCTCTTCCACCTACTACCGGTGGCGCCGTGCGGAGAAGGAGCCGTGCGAACGGCGGCGCCGCGACGTCGAACTGACCGAGCGGATCAAGGAGATCCACACCGAGTCCGGCGGCAATTACGGCTCACCGCGCGTGCACGCCGTCCTCAAACGCGAGGGCGTCCACGTGGGCCGCAAGCGGGTCGAGCGCCTGATGCGCGAGGCCGACATCGCAGGGATCAGCCCCCGGCGGAAGGGCTTCACGCGCCGCGATCCCACGGCCAGCCTCGCCCCGGACCTGGTCAACCGGGACTTCACCGCACCGGCGCCGAACCGGTTGTGGGTCACCGACCTGACGATGATCTCCACCGGCGAGGGACCGTTGTGGCTCTCTGCGATCCGGGACGCCTTCTCCCGCCGGGTGGTCGCGTGGGAGACCTCCGCCCGCGCGGACGCCGACCTGGTCCTGACCACCCTGGAGTACGCACTCGCGTCCCGCGAGGTCGAGCCCGGGCAGCTCATCCACCACGCCGACCACGGCTGTCAGTACACATCCATCAAGCTCACAACCCGTCTGATGCGAGCGGGAGTTGAGGCATCCATGGGCTCCGTCGGGGACTCGTACGATAACGCCCTCGCGGAGAACCTCTGGATGCTCATCAAAACCGAGGGCCTCCGTGGCCGCACCTTCACCACGAGGGCCGAGGCGAACCTCGCGCTCTTCGAATACATCGACGGCTTCTATAACTCCCGCCGCATCCAGAAACGGCTCGGCTTCCTCAGCCCGATCGAGTTCGAGGAGAAGTACTACGCCGAGCAGGCGACGGCCGAACTAACGAACCTCAACACCCGTCAACCCCTGCTGACCAGCTGATCAGCGGCTCCCGTATGACGGGGGAACCTCAGGTCGAGCGGTGCCGCCGGGCCAAAGTGCCCTTCGGCTGGGTAGCCGCCGACAGCGCCTACGGCCAGGACCGCAAGCTCCGTGGCGCACTGGAGCGCCGCCGCATCCCCTATGTCATGGCCGTCCCGGTGGACGAGACGGTGTCCACCCACGGCACCGGGCCTCTGCGCGTGGACAAGCTGGCCGCCGGTATCCCGCTGATCTTCGAACGCCGCTCCTGCGGCGTGGGAGCCAAGGGTCTGCGCTCCTACGACTGGGCACTGGCCGACGTCACCTGGCCCGGCGGCGCCGAAGGCGGCCCCCGACGCGGCCATGTCCACCTGCTGCTGGTGCGACGCTCGATCACCGACCCCACACAGATCGCCTACTTCGCCGTGCACGCCAAAGCCGGCACCCCGATCGGCGAGATCGTCCGCGTGATGGGCCTGCGCTGGGGAATCGAGGACTGCTTCGAGACCGCGAAGTCCGACTGCGGCCTGGACCACTATGAGGTCCGCACCTGGGACGCCTGGCACCGCCACATCACCCTTTCCATGGCCGCCCTCGCCTTCCTCACGATCACTGACACCCGCAGCCGCCACCTCCAGGAACCCGACGGACACCACCTGTTGCCCGCACCGGCCGACCCTGCCCAGGCGCCCGAAAAGGGGGCCCGTCGGGCCGCGTTGAAAAGCTGATCCGCTACACCGCCGAGGAGATCCGCCGCCTGCTCAACCGGCTCGTCTGGGCCACCACACCGCCACCACCGGCGATCGTGATCATCCAGTCACGCTGGCGCCGAACCCACCAAGCACGCGCACAACGCTGCCACTACGCCACCCGCGACAAGCGAGATCGCGAGTCACGGCTGTAGTACCGGTCCCGCACCACTAGCGCACCAGATTGGACGGGGAGCGGGAGGGAATCACGGGGGAAGCGACCCAGCCCAACGAGGACACGGCCCTGCGGTTCGTCCAGGTCAACGCGCTGACCAACCCTATGGAGTCGCAGCTTCCCAAGCTGAGGGCGCGACCTACTCATCATCCGCGCTGGGATGGCCCCCATGTAGTGCTCGTACCGCCTGGCTCATCGCCTCCTGTTGACATGTCAGGTCATGCCACGCAGTAGCGACAAGTTGGTCACAGATACGCAAAATCTCACCTCAGCAGTTCCAGCAGCTATGGGATGTCACTTCCGGCCCTCGCACGATGTCCGTGGTGTCGAGCCGCACCCTCGGGTCTCCTACTCCCGCAAAGGAACTGCGAAGATGACTCAGCCTGGAGCAGTGGTCCTGACGAAAGCCTCGCCTACGGTCTCGTTGGACAAGCACGGTGTGACTTCGGGGCTGATCCGGGTCAACCTCAACTGGACCTCGCCGCGGGCGACGGCAGAGCGGGAAGCCCAGACGATGAGCGGTGGTTGGTTCCGGAGGATGCGGGCCTCCTTGCGGGCTAACGCGGCCAAGGACGTAGATCTCGATCTGGGCTGCATGATCAGATGCAGCGACGGCAGCAAGACCGTCGTGCAGGCCCTCGGCAACGCGTTCGGCGCAGTGGATCGCTTCCCCTACGTCGCATTGGACGCGGACGATCGGACCGGCACCCGAGCCGTCGGCGAGAACCTGGTGATCAATCTCGACCACCAGGCTGAGTTCTCAAAGCTCTTGCTCTTCGTCTACATCTACAGCGGTTCGGGGGACTTCCGCGGGCTCGACGCAGTAGTGACCCTCACTTCGGATCGCGGCGACCGCTTTGAGGTGCGTCTCGATGAGTGCCCGCCGCAAGGCCATGCGTGTGCGATCGCCTTGATCAAGCGCCAAAGGGCGGAGCTCATTGTCGAACGCGAGGTGAGGTGGTTTACCCCGCAGGATGGCCCTGCGATCCACGACGTGATCTCGCGGGCCTATCGGCTCGGCATGAAATGGACGCCAGGACGGAAGTAGCACGCCAGACGCACGGCCCTCCGCAACCGCCTGCGTCCGTCTCAATTTCCGTCTCATTCAGCCCCGTTCACGACCGTTCAGGCGAGACCCGAAGCCGCCCAGGCGCCAGCAGCCGGTCGCCCATGAACACAGATGAACGCCCCCGCACGCACCCCGCCACCCCACCACCACAGTTGGAAAGCGTGCGTCTTCCCTCGCCTCGCTGGAGATGTCATCCGGCTGCGCCGACGGGCCGTTCGGCTCTATCGGCCGCTGACGACCACGATTAGCGTCGTGCGCGTAACCGGAGCCGGTGGGGTATGTGGGAGGTCGCCATGTCGGTCGAGCGACGAGCCAAGACACCGTGGCTGCCGCCGCGCTGGGTCATCCGTCTGGTCTGGTACGCGCACCGGGGTCTGTATCGGGTCTTCGGAGGCCGCCTCGGTCTGTGGCGGCCACGTGCCAACGGCTGGGGCGCCCTGCGGCTGACCACCACCGGCCGCCGCACAGGCCGCCGGCGCAGTGTCATCATCGGGTATTTCGAAGACGGTCCGAACCTGGTCTCGCTGGCGATGAACGGGTGGGGTGAGGGCGAGCCCGCCTGGTGGCTCAACTTGCAGGCGCACCCGGACGTGACCGTCGACCTGGTCGACGGGCAGCGGCTGGCTCATGGTCGCGCCGCATTGGGTGACGAGCGGTCGCGGCTGTGGGCCCGGTGGGGCGAGATCGACAAGAACCTAGACGCCTACGCGGCACGCCGGCCGTACGACACTGCAGTGGTGGTTCTGGAGCCCCGAGTCAGTGTGCCGGACCCTGCGCAGGGCGACTGATCGGCCGACGCCCCATCATTCAACTGGCATCTCAGGGAGAGCGGCGTCCACCGCTCCGTGCTCGGCAGCGCCGGCCTGCGAGCAGGTGCTGGTCAGTCAGACCGCACAACAACCGCACCAGATCGAGCGGTGAGCAGCGGGGAATCACGGTGAAAGCAGCCGAACCCAGCGGGCCTGTGCCGGGTCCGTTCGCCCAGGTCAGCGTCCGATCCGCCCCCAAATACCCGCAGCTTCCCAAACTGAGAGCGCGAGTTCGATTCTCGTCACCGGCTCCACGCGAAACCCCCAGGCCATAGGCCAGTGGGCACTTCCATAAGCACACCACCCTGGCTGCCGCTACTGACATCCACACAGGCATCGCCCTGAGCAGGTCCACAACCGGCGGCAGCGACGCCATCGGGTTCGCGCAAGCAATAGCTGCCGCATCCGCTCGATTCTGAGACCAGTCCACCCGAGATGGTGCCGGCGCCTCCGCCCAACCTCTGGGCCGACTCGAACCCTACTTTCGGCCAACTCGACGCTGCCGAGCGTAGGGAAATCTGGAGATGGGTATCGATATCGATCCGCGGAAGACCGGTAGACGAACCTGGGGGGCGTCATGCGTGTTTCCGAGTACTACAAGCTGGGTCGAACGCAGCCAACTCTCGACTTCGTCGATGTAGATGTAGAAAAAGACACCCCGGTTTACATCGATCCGAGCACTCTGAAAAACCTTCCAGACGAGTGGTCGAGCCAGTGCCACACAATGCTTTCGACCTTTTTCCACAGCGTAGTGGACGCAATCAACGCTGGCGACCAGGATCGGCTCCGCGAGCTCCTTGTCCGACTGCAAGAGCCGAACGAAACTCACTTCGGATTGTCTAAAGGGAAGTCACGCGGTCGAGGCTTGGGCCCCTATCTCGTGCAACGCATAACCAACAACCTTGTTGTGAGCCGGGCGGCAGAGACTGGCCTACTTGAGGACTTGGAGGATACAGCCCTCTTCATAGAAGGCATCGGTAAGGACATAATCTCAGATGTGACCACAAACATTATTCGTGGAATGCTGATCTCATATACGCAGTCTATGGCTTCAATTTACGGTATGGAGCTCCAAGAAGGAGTTTACAGCGGGCTCGTGTGGAACCCCTCAACCTGCGACTGGGAAGAGGGGAATACGCGAATGCTGCTACCAGGAACTCCCCTGCTTTTGGTGCCCAAGGTAATCGTCCGCCACGATCTACATTTAACCAAGGAGGACTACTTTAGGAATCACTTGGCACCGACACTGCAAGACGAGGAGCTCGACAAGCCAGGCAGCAAGCTCGTCCAGACTGCCAAGACTGGGCGAAAATTCGTGACCAAGATGGACGTCGAAATGGAGTACGGCGGCGGCAAAGAAAAGATGGTCGACCTGACGTTGACTCGCTCTCAGGTTTTCCACACCTACAAGGAGGAGAAGCGCAAGAAGCCGTCGCGACCTCTTGATCACGATGAGCTAAGTGCGGCTACCGGGACCAAACCGGTGAGTTACCAGAATCTCCTGACGGACGTACTCGACACACCGCCCGGCGTCGATAACGCTACAATCTATCATCATAAGGTCCACGCACTCCTTAGCGCGATCTTTTACCCTTGGCTAACCTATCCGGTCGTCGAACACCCCTTGGATCAATCGCGAAAGCGAGTTGATATAACTTACACAAACAACGCAACAGATGGATTTTTCGGATGGATAACACGACAAGGGCATCCGAGCTCGCATATTTTCGTCGAATGCAAAAACTATCATTCCGAGCTCGGGAATCCTGAGTTGGATCAACTCTGCGGCAGATTCTCACCGCTACGCGGGAAAGTGGGGCTACTGCTATGCCGGTCTCTCGCTGACAAGGAACACTTCCTGCAGCGCTGTAGGGACACAGCTCTCAGCCGTCATGAGTTTGTGCTCCTTCTCGACGACGACGACCTCTCAGCGCTCGTCGATGAGGTCGTCACAGCACATGCCCCTGTCGACCCAGACGAGATCGATGACGGAGATCAGGAGCCGCCCTACCCAGGAGAGTTCCGGCTGCTCTTTGAGCGGTTCCGCAAACTCGTTAGCTGATCCTTGTTGCTGCAGTGGCGTCGTCCGGTCCGCTACGGCCCGTACTGGTGTAGAGGGCATCAATGAGTGTCTAACTGCGTGACAACCCCAGCGAACAGCGGCGGACAACCGCGTACGTCTGCGGACTGTCAGCGCAGGTGACAGCCGCACCAGCCCAAGGCAGCACCCCCACCCAAGTTGCTTCGGGACGAAGAGGTCGTGGGTTCAAATCCCGCCACCCCGACAGCCAAAACAGCAGGCGAGGCACCTAGGAACGTTCCTAGGTGCCTCGCCTGTTTTGTTTGGTGTGGCGGCTCGTGCGCCGAGGTCCACAGGGGTCGGCCGTAACCTTTGTCGGCAGGCAGACAGGTGGGCACCATCCTGAAAGGACCCCGCATGATCATCTTCGGTACCAAGGGCTACCTCTACCAGCTCGCGATACTCACCCTCGTCTGTGGCCAGTGCGGCAACCCCGCTGCCCACACGCTGCGCAAGCGGGTCACGAAGTTCACGTTGTTCTTCGTGCCGCTCTTCCCGTTCTCGACGAAGTTCACGACGCAGTGCACCTTCTGCGGCGCGGAGCAGAAGATCACCAAGGAGCAGGCGGAGCAGCTGCAGGTGCAGGCCGTGGGTGGGCAGCAGGCGTACGGGCAGCCGCAGCAGCAGCCCTACCAGCGCTGAGCGAACTCGGGTACGTTCCCTTACGGAACTCACTCCGTATCGAAAGGGAACCCACGGTGCCGCAGGGGACGTCGCAACAGACCTGGACCGCCGTCGACGACTACTTCGACGGGCTTCTCGTGGAGGAGGACGACGCGCTGCTCGCCGCGGTCCGTGACAGCGAGGCCGCCGAGTTGCCCGCGCACCAGGTCGCCGCCAACCAGGGGAAGTTGCTGCATCTGCTCGCCCGGATCCAGGGGGCCCGTTCCGTCCTGGAGATCGGCACCCTCGGCGGCTACAGCACCATCTGGCTCGCCCGGGCCCTGCCCGAGGGCGGGCGGCTGGTCACCCTGGAGGCCGATGAGCGGTGCGCCGCGGTCGCCGCCGCCAGTCTGGAGCGGGCCGGGGTCGGTCATCTCGTCGACCTCCGGGTCGGAAAGGCCGCCGACACACTGCCCGTTCTCACTGACGAGGGCGCCGGGCCCTTCGACCTCGTCTTCATCGACGCGGACAAGCCGTCCAACCCCGAGTACCTGCGGTGGGCCCTGCAACTCACCCGGCCCGGCAGTGTCATCGTCGGCGACAACGTCGTGCGCGACGGTGCCGTCACCGATCCGGACAGCGACGACCCCCGAGTGCAGGGGGTCCGGCGGTTCACCGAACTCATCGCCGAGCACCCGAAGTTGAGCGCCACGACCATCCAGACCGTCGGGTCCAAGGGGTACGACGGGTTCACTCTCGCCCTGGTCACCGACTGAAGGAGCCGCTGACTAGAGGACGTGCAGGTCCAAGCCCGCCGTCCCCGGTCGCTCCCTGTCCGGCAGCAGCCGCATGCCTCGGTCGTAGTCCCCGCCCGTCAAGGACCGGAAGGGGACCGTGTCGGCGGTGAACAGGGTGTCCAGGCGCCTCGCATACGCCTCTCGGGCCGCCTGGAAGCGGTCCTCCGGCAGCTCGTTGGCGTCGTAGACCGCGAAGGGCTCCAGCGGGGTCATGCCCGTGAACCAGAACAGGCCGTGCTGCAGGGGGTGCAGTACGTCCGTGAGGCGGCCGTGGATGCCCCGGTCCGAGAAGGACGTCTCCCTGGCGCCCAGCGTCACCGACAACAGGGCCCGGCGGCCCGTCAACGCGCTCTCGGCGTACGGCGGCGGGACCTGAGGACCGTAGGCGAAGCCGCTGGTGAAGACCCGGTCGATCCAGCCCTTCAGGATCGCCGGTGCCGAGAACCACCACATCGGGAACTGCAGGACGACCGCGTCCGACCAGCGGATCTTCTCCTGCTCCGCGGCCACGTCGGGGGACAAGTGGCCGCCCAGCGTGGCCTGTTCGGAGGCCGACATGACGTGGAGGCGGTGGTCCGGGGCGTGGTCGGGGTAGTCGTCGGCGTCTACCGTCGGCTTCCACTTCATCGCGTAGAGGTCGGAGAGCCGTACGTCGTGGCCCGCCTCGCGGAGGTGGTCCGCCGCGAACGTCGTCAAGGCGCTGTTCAGGGAACGGGGATCGGGGTGGGCGCTGACGATCAGGATCTTCTTCATGCCGTCAGGTTCGCCCGGCTCCCCCGGCCCCAGCCAGAACCCCCTTCGACCGGCGGATCGTCAGTCCTGGTATTGGCAGGGCCACGCATACTGGAGTTCATGGATGTGAGCTACGACGGTCAGCGGGCCCTCGGTGGGTTTCTGCGGGCCCGTCGCGGGCGGGTCGCGCCGGAGCAGGCGGGGATCGGCGGTGCGGCCGGGGTCGTGGGGAACAAGCGGCGCCGGGTACAGGGGCTGCGGCGCGAGGAGTTGGCGCAGCTCGCCGGGATCAGCGTGGACTACTACGTCCGTCTCGAGCAGGGGCGGGCCACCCAGCCGTCCGCCGAGGTGCTGGACGCGCTGGCACGGGCGCTCGGTCTCGACGCGGCGGAGCGGCGGCATCTCGACACCCTCGCCGCCGGGCGGCACGAACCCGTGCCGGCCACCCGGATCGGGCCCGGGCTGCGGCGCGCGCTCGACGCCATGGACCGGCTGCCCGTCTTCGCCACCGACCACCGTCTCGACGTCGTCGCCTGGAACCGGCTGGGGGCCGCGCTCATGGGCGGCCTCGACGTGCCGGGGCGGCGCGATCCCAACAACGCGCGGTTCCTCTTCCTCGATCCCGCCGCCCGCGACCTGCATCCCGACTGGCAGGACCGGGCCGGCGAGGCGGTGGGGCAGCTGCGGGTCTCCGCCGGGCGGTATCCGGGCGACGGCGAGTTGGGCGCGCTGATCGCCGAACTGGCCACCGGGAGCGGTGACTTCCGGCGGATCTGGGACTCCGGTGAGGTCACGATGTGCGCCGCCGGGCGCAAACGGCTGCGACATCCCGTCGTAGGGCTGCTGGAGTTGGACTTCGAGACGCTGCATGTGCCCGCCGGGCCGGGCGAGTCCGGGCTCGTGCTGCATGTGTTCAGCGCGGCGGAGGGCACCGCGGAGGCCGCCGCCCTCGCGCGCCTTACGTGACCGTCACTTGTTCCAGGTCTCGTCGTACGGGTCCGTGGGCGCCGTCACCGGCCGCGACGAGGTGACCTTCAGATACGGGATCGGGCCGTTGTTCACCGGGTCCTTGGTCCGCTGGGGCGTGTAGGTGCCGGTGACCTCCAGCCAGGCGTCCGGGCGCAGGACCGGCGGGATCGTGCCGGTGAGGGCGACCTTCACCGGCTGGGCGTCGGCGGCGCAGCAGTTGAGGGCCATGCGGACGAGATAGGGGTGGCCCGCTCGGTCCAGGGCGACGAAGCCGGTGACCTTGAGCTCGCGGTTTTTCAGGGATCGCCCGTGGTCGTAGACCGCGCGGCCCGCATAGTCGGCCACGCCGAGGCGGAGCGGCCCCTCGGCGGGCAGGTCCTCATAGCCGTACGCCTGCTGCAGGGCCGTACCCGTGCGCATCGCGCTGTACGAGCCGAGGGCCGGTGGGGCGACCAGGACGAGGGCGAGGACGGGGAGGGCCAGGAGCCAGGAGACCCGGGGCTCGTGGTGATGTTCCGCGTGGTTGCCGCGCCGCTCGTACCAGAGCGTGGCCACCGCCGCCGCGATCAGGACCGCGCCGGAGAGCAACAGCAGCGGGCGCAGGCCCGCCTTGACGTAGCGGAGGTACAGGTCGGTGCTGCCCGCGTGCAGCAGGGTCGCGCCGAGCAGGAACATGACCGCCGACTGCGCGTGCCGGTTCACAGCAGCACCGCCCCGGTCAGCACCGACACCAGGACGGCGAGGACGAAGGTGGCGGGCGCGAAGCGCAGCGCGAAGCCGCGGCCGAAGGTGCCGGCCTGCATCGCGAACAGCTTCAGGTCGATCATCGGGCCGACCACCAGGAACGCGAGTCGTGCGGTGAGCGAGAACTGGGACAGGGACGCGGCGACGAACGCATCCGCCTCCGAGCAGATCGACAGCAGGACGGCCAGTACGGCGAGGGCGAGCACGGAGACGAACGGGTTGCCCGCCGCCGCACGCAGCCACTCCTCCGGTACGACCGCCTTCAGCGTCGCCGCCGCCATCGCGCCGACGACCAGGAAGCCGCCGGCGTGCATCACGTCGTGCCGGACCGACCCCCAGAACGCCGCTCCCCTGCCTTGACCGTCGTACGACGCACGGGCCGGCGGCCGCAGCCAGTCGGTACGGCCGAGGCGCAGCCACAGCCAGCCCATCGCGCACGCCACGAACAGGCTGGCGACGAAACGGGCCAGGACCATCTCGGGGTTGTTCGGGAACGCGACCGCCGTCGCCGTCAGCACGATCGGGTTGATCGCAGGGGCGGAGAGAAGGAAGGCGATGGCCGCGGCGGGAGCGACGCCCCGGCGGACCAGGGCTCCGGCCACCGGGACGGACGCGCACTCGCAGCCGGGCAGCACCGCGCCCGCCACGCCCGCGACCGGGACCGCCAGGCCGGGGCGTTTCGGGAGCGCGCGGGCGAAGAACGACGCCGGTACGAACACCGCGATCGCCGCCGACAGCATCACACCGAGCACGAGGAAGGGGAGCGCCTGGACGACCACGGCCACGAACACCGTCATCCAGCTCTGCATCACCGGGGCGGCGAGCAGCCCGCGGATCGGGCCCTGCATGAGCAGCACCAGGAGCAGGAGCATGGTGAGCAGGAGGGGGGAGTTGAGGTGGCGGGCCTGGTCCTCCGGCTGCGGGGCCTTCGGTTCGCCGGGCGTGGCGTCGGGTGGGCTCGGGGTGGCGTCGGGCCGGTTCGGCGCGGCTTTGGTGAGGGCCACGGGCGCGGTACCTCCGGGCTCGGTGTGCGGTGCCTTTCCTCCCATACGGGCATTCTGGCGCCATTGCTCAACTCGGCGCCGGATCATGGCGGGAACCTTACGGACCGCGAGAACCAGCGCCGCTGACCGGCCCCCTCCTGGAACCCCCCGTCCCGGTAAGGCACTCTTTCCCCTCGTGGGCAGCGTTCCGAATCAAGGTCAACAGGGTGCCGCCGCCACGCACATGGTGGTCTGCGGCGACGACGGGCTCGCGCATCGGCTGGCAGCCGAGTTGCGGGGGGTGTACGGGGAGCAGGTCACGCTCGTCGTGCCCGCGTCCGAGCGGAGTGTGCGGCCGCCGGTGGTGGGGCGGGCGCGGGCGGCTTCGGCGGCGTTGCTGGACCGGATGGTGAGTGCCGCCGGTGGCCGGGCGGGGGTGGTTGAACCCGCCGGTGGTGAACGGCTGCTGGAGGCCGCCGAGGCGACCGAGGCCGTGCTCGCCGACTCCGGGGTGGAGCGGGCCGCCGCGCTGGCGCTCGTGTACGACGACGACGAGACCAACATCCGTGCCGCGCTGACCGCCCGCCGGCTCAATCCCCGGCTGCGGCTCGTCCTGCGGCTCTACAACCGGCGGTTGGGGCAGTACATCGAGGAACTCCTCGATCAGGCGTCGGCCTTGGCTTCCGGCGACGGCTCCGACTCCGGGTCCGGGTCCGACTCCGGGTCCGGTTTCGATGCGTCCACGACCGTCCTGTCCGACGCCGACACCGCCGCGCCGGCGCTGGTGGCCAGTGCCGTCGCCGGGACCAGCAAGGTCGTGCAGACGGACGGGCTGTTGCTGCGGGCGGTGGAGCTGCCGCCCGGGGGCGGTGGTTCCGGGCGGGCCACGCTGGCGCTGCTGTCCGCGAGCGGTAACGGCACCGCGGGTCCCGACGGTGCCGATCCGGGCGGTGCCGAGCAGGGGCCCGAGCTGCTGCCGGACGCCGCGGCGGTACGGGCGGCCGGTGAGCGCGGGACCGTGGTGCTGGAGCAGGTGTCGTACGCGGCGCCCTCCATGTCCCCGGGGCGCAGTGTCGTGCCGCCGTTCGCCTCGCTCTTCTCGCGGCGGCTGCGGTGGTCGTTGGCCGGGCTGGTGGGGTGTGTGGCCGCACTCGCCGTCGCGCTGACGGTGGTGACCGGGGAGCATCCGCTGTACGCGACGTACATGACCCTTCTCGATCTCTTCGCCATCAACGACCCCGCGCTCGGCGCGTCCACCGGGCGTCAGGTCCTGCAACTTCTCGCCGGGCTGGTCGGGTTGTTGTTGCTGCCGGTGCTGCTGGCCGCGGTGCTCGAGGCGCTGGGTACCTTTCGGACCGCGTCCGCGTTGCGCAAGCCGCCGCGGGGGCTGGGTGGGCATGTGGTGCTGCTCGGGCTGGGGAAGATCGGCACTCGGGTGCTGACGCGGTTGCGGGAGCTGAACATCCCCGTGGTGTGCGTGGAGTCCGATCCCGAGGCCCGGGGGCTTGCTACCGCTCGGCGGCTGCGGGTGCCCGTGGTGCTCGGGGATGTCACTCAGGAAGGGGTGCTGGAGGCTGCCAAGGTGCATCGGGCGCATGCGTTGTTGGCGGTGACCAGTGCGGATACGACGAATCTGGAGGCCGCGTTGTATGCGCGGTCCGTGCGGCCGGATCTACGGGTGGTGCTGCGGTTGTACGACGACGACTTCGCGACCGCGGTGTACCGGACGTTGCGGGCGGCTCATCCGCAGGCTTCCACTCGGAGTCGGAGTGTGTCCCATCTGGCTGCGCCCGCGTTTGCCGGGGCGATGATGGGGCGGCAGATTCTGGGGGCGATTCCGGTGGAGCGGCGGGTGTTGTTGTTCGCTGCGGTCGAGGTGGGTGGGCATCCGCAGTTGGAGGGGAGGACGGTCGGGGAGGCGTTTCGGGCGGGGGCGTGGCGGGTGTTGGCGTTGGATACGGCGTACTCCGGGCGGCGGGAGGAGTCTGCTGTGGAGGGGGCGTACGAGGAGGTCGGGTCGCCGTCGGGGTTGGTGTGGGATCTGCCCGATACGTATGTGCTGAAGGGGGCGGATCGGGTGGTGTTGGCGGCTACTCGGCGGGGGTTGGCGGAGTTGTTGGGGAGGCGGGCTCGGGAGCGGGCCGGGTCGTAGGGGGTGCGGGGCGGGTTGTTTCGCCCCCGCCGCCCCTACCCGTCCCATCCCCCAGGGGCGCTGCCCCTTCGACCCCGGTCCCTGGGGGCTGCGCCACCAGACCCCCATCGGCCCTTAAGGGGCCTCGTCCTCAAACGCCGGACGGGCTGAAAGACACGGGCCGGCGTTGAGTGGCGCGGCATGTCTCGGGTGCCCCTCGGCGCCGGCCCGGCCCCCCCCCCCCCCCCTCGAGCGGCCCGGCGCCGGAGCGATACGTCCGGGGTTCAGGGGGTCGGGGGCAGGTGGCGGGTTGCGAAGTCCAGTTCCAGGGTTACCTGTTTGATGCGTTCGTCGACTACCAGTGAGCCGTGGCCCGCGTCGTAGCGGTAGACCTCGTGGACCGCGCCGCGGGTCTCCAGGCGCTTGACGTAGTTGTCGATCTGGCGGATGGGGCAGCGGGGGTCGTTGACACCGGCCGAGATGTAGACCGGGGCCTTGACCTGGTCGACGTAGGTGAGGGGGGAGCTGGCCTCGAAGCGTTCGGGGACCTCTTCCGGGGTGCCGCCCAGGAGGGTGCGGTCCATGGCCTTGAGGGCTTCCATCTCGTCGTGGTACGCCGTGACGTAGTCGGCGACGGGGACGGCCGCGATGCCCAGGGTCCAGGCGTCGGGCTGGGTGCCGAGGCCGAGGAGGGTAAGGTAGCCGCCCCAGGAACCGCCGGTCAGGATCAGCCGGGTGGGGTCGGCCAGGCCCGTGCTCACGGCCCATTCCCTGACCGCCGCGATGTCCTCCAGCTCGATCAGACCGACCCGGTACTTCAGGGCGTCCGTCCACGCGCGGCCGTAGCCCGTCGAGCCGCGGTAGTTGACCCGCACCACCGCGTACCCGTGGTCGACCCACGCCGCCGGGCCGGCCGCGAACGCGTCGCTGTCGTGCCAGGTCGGGCCGCCGTGGATGTCGAAGACCGTGGGCAGGGGGCCCGTCGCGCCCAGCGGCTTCTGGACCAGGGCGTGGATACGGCCGCCCGGGCCCTCCACCCAGACGTCCTCCACCGGGACCGAGCCCGGGGACTTCAGGCCCGGCGGGTCCAGGACGACCCGGCCCGTCGTCGAGCGGACCGTCGACGGTTCGGCGGCCGAGGACCACAGGTACTCGACGCTGCCGTCGGGGCGGGCGGTCGCGCCGGAGACCGAGCCGGGCGGGGTCGGGATCCGCACCGGTTCACGGGTCGCCAGGTCGTAGCGGAACAGCTCGCTGCGGGCCTCGAAGCTGTGCGCGATGAGCAGACCGGTGCCGTCCGGGTACCACTCGGCGCTCACGTCACCGGGCAGGTCGAGGGCGAGGTCGGTCTCCTCGCCGGTCGAGACGTCCCACACCAGGGGCTCCCAGCGGCCCCGGCGCTGGTGGCCGATCAGCAGGCGCGGGTCGCCGTCGACCGGGGCGAAGCCCAGGACCTCCAGGCCCAGTTCCTGTGTGCCGTCCTTGGTGTCGTCGAGGTCGGCGACCGCCGTGCCGTCGGGGCGGACCACCCGCAGGGCCGAGTGCATCGCGTCGCCGTGCTCGGTGTGCTCCAGGGCGATCAGCGAGCCGTCGTGGGAGAGGTCCCCGACGCCCGCGGACTCGCGGTGGCGGTAGATCTCCACCGGCTGCTCGCCCTCGCGGGCGACGTAGATCGTCGTACCGTCCTCGTCGGTGGAGCGGCCCACCACCGCCGTACGGCCGTCCCGGGCGAGGGCGAGGCCCGCCGGGTAGGAGGCGTCCAGGCCCGGTGCCGCGAGGTCGTCCTCGCCGCCCGCGAACGGCTGCCGGCGCCAGACACCGAACTCGTCGCCGTCCTTGTCGTCGAACCACCAGATCCACGCGCCGTCCGGGGAGAGCACGCCATCCGTCGTGCCGTTCGGCCGGTCGGTCACCTGGCGCTGCTCGTCCGTGGCGCGGTCCCAGGCATACAGCTCGTACGTCCCCGTCGCGTTCGACACGAACAGGGAGCGGTCCGGTGCGTCCTCCGCCCAGTCGGGCAGGGACACCCGGGGCGCCCGGAAGCGCTTCTCCCAGTCCGGCGTCGGTTCGTTCTGCTCGGGCGAGACGGACCCGTTGCTCTCAGTCATGGCCCCATAGTGCCTGGCCCCGCCGACAATGCGCCGCCGAGGTCCCCAGCCTGTGGACAACCTCCACCGCGGGACCGCATTGTCAGTGCCCGGGTGCAGACTCGACCGCATGACAGATCTGCGCAAGACAGTCGAGACCTTCTGGGCCACCGCCGAGGCCCGGGACTGGGACGCGTTCGCGGGCACGCTGGCCGAGGACGTCGTGTACACGCTGCCGCAGACACGTGAGCGGATCAGCGGCCGAGAACAGTTCGTGCGGTTCAACCGGGAGTATCCGGGTGACTGGCATCTTCGGATCGAGCGGATCGTCGCCGAGCCGGGGCAGGTGGTCAGCTGGGTCCACTTCACGGTGGGGCTGGAGGAGATGTACGGCATCGCGTTCTTCACCGGGGACGAGCACGGCCGGATATCCGCCATGACCGACTTCTGGCCGGAGCCGTACGAGCCGCCGGCGGGGCGGGAGCATCTCGTCGAGAGGTACTGACCCCGCGGGCCGGTGCTCGCGGACTGCCCCGTACCGTTGAGGTGTGTACCGGTTTCTGCTGACGCCCCGTTGGTGGGGGATCAACGTCTTCGTGCTGCTCGCCATCCCCTTCTGTGTGTTCATGGGGTCCTGGCAGCTGAGCCGGTTCGAGGACCGGATGGCGGATCACGACCGGGCGACCTCGCAGGTCGCGACGGACGCGGGGGATCCCGCGCGGCCGCTGGCCGGCCTGCTGCCGGTGGACAAGGAGACGTCCGGGGCGCAGGCCACCGCGACCGGGCGGTACGGAAAGCAGTTGCTGGTACCGGGGCGGGAGCTGGACGGCAAGCCCGGCTATTACGTGCTGACGTTGCTGCGGACCGACGGCGGCAAGGCGCTGCCCGTGGTGCGGGGATGGCTGCCGGGGACCGCGGACGCCGCGAAGGCCCCGGCCGCGCCCTCGGGCGAGGTCACCGTCACGGGGGCCCTGCAGGCGTCCGAGCAGCCCGGTGAGAACGGGGTCAGTGCACAGGGCGGGCTGCCGGCCGGGCAGACGTCGGCGATCAGTGCGGCTTCCTTGGTGAACCTCGTGTCGTACGACGTGTACGACGCCTGGGTCACCCTCAACACCGGGGACTCCGGGATGAAGGCGGTGCCCGCGGCCGCGGCTCCGGACACCGGGCTGAATCTCAAGGCGTTCCAGAACCTCGGCTACACCGGCGAGTGGTTCGTCTTCGCCGGGTTCGTGGTCTTCATGTGGTTCCGGCTGATCCGGCGCGAGGTGGAGTTCGTGCGGGATGCCGAGCTCGGGCTGCTGCCCGAGCCGGAGCCGGGAGATCAGCCCGCTTCGGTGTGACGCCGAGTCCGACCGGTCTCCTGCCGCACCGGCTCCACGCCGCCTGCTCTACGCTGCCAGTTCTACGCCGTCGGCGTCAGCACACCCGTCCAGTACACCGTGCCCGCGCACGCGTTCGTCAGCGTCGCCGACGTCGACGGGGTGCCGCCCTCGGCCGCGCCGGTGATCGTCACGCTGCCGTCCTGAGTGCCGTCCGCCGTCATCAGCTGGGTGGAGGTGCCGGTGTCGCCGCCCGTGGAGGTGCCCTCCGTGGTGCCGGAGTTCTCGGTGGGGCTGGGTGTGGTGGTGGGGCCGCCGGTGGTGCCGCCGTCGCCGTTGTCCACGGGGCAGGTCTCCAAGGGGACCCAGGCGAACCTCACGATGTAGGAGGAGCCGGGCTGCAGGCTCAGGGAGGTGAGTTCGAGGGACGGGTCGGGCAGGGAGACCGCCGCGTCACCGGAGACATGCCGCTGCGGGGCGACCTTGGTGGAGTCCGCCGCGCCTGCCGTGGCCGTGACCACGCTGCCCGGACCGGTGACCAGACAGGCCGCGGTCGAGCCGTTGGTGAAGGTGAACGTGCCGTACACCGCGCCGGCCGAGTCGGCGGGGTCGACGCTGGCGGTCGGTGTACCGAGGTCCGTGGCCGTGCACGCGGGGACGCCCGCCGTGCTGGTGGCCGAGGGACCGGAGCTGTCGCTGCCCCCGGTGCCGGTGCCGGTGCCCTTGTCCTCGTCGTCTTCCTTCGAGCTGCCCTTGTCCTTGTCCTCGACCTTGCTGGAGGAACCGCCGGAGGTGCTCTCACCGCCGTCCGGGCCCTTGCCCTGGCTCGCGCCGCCCTGGGTCTGCGAGGAGTGGCCGGCGTTGAAGGGGTCGGCGTCGGAGCCGGTGGCGCCCGAGACATGCAGCAGGGCGGGGACGGCGGTGCCGACGAAGAGCGCGGCGGCCGCCATGCCGACCAGGGCCTGCCGCTTGCGGGCCCGTCGGGCGGGTACCGCGGTGCGCAGATGGTCGAGCGTGCCGTCGCGCGGCTCGATCTCCTCGACCGCGTGCTGCAGCATGCGGCGCAATGCCAGCTCGTCCGAGTCGAGCCCTCCCGAGGGGCTCTGGTCGTCGAGGCCGTGGTTCACAGTTCCGTTCCCAGCAGTTGATTGCTTCGGCTTGTGCGGCGCGTCCGCGCCGCCCGGCTCGCGCCACTCGTAGGGCTCGTGCGGGACATGCGCATGGCGCCGCCCGTCGTGCTCTCCTGGGCCGCTCATGCCGGTGCCTCCATGGCCACCCGGAGGGCGGCGATGCCACGGGAGCCGTACGCCTTCACCGAGCCCAGGGATATCCCGAGCGTCTCGGCGACCTGCGCCTCGGTCATGTCCGCGAAGTACCGCAGGACGAGGACCTCGCGCTGGCGGCGCTGGAGTCCCTTCATCGCCTTGATGAGCGAGTCGCGCTCCAGCAGGTCGTACGCACCCTCCTCCGCGCTCGCCATGTCCGGCATCGGCTTGGACAGCAGCTTGAGTCCGAGGATGCGGCGGCGCAGGGCCGAGCGGGAGAGATTGACGACGGTCTGGCGCAGATACGCGAGCGTCTTCTCCGGGTCCCGGACGCGCTTGCGCGCGGAGTGGACGCGGATGAAGGCCTCCTGGACGACGTCCTCGCAGGAGGCGGTGTCGTCGAGGAGAAGGGCTGCGAGACCGAGCAACGAGCGGTAGTGCGCCCGGTAGGTCTCGGTGAGGTGGTCGACGGTGGTGCCTGCGGCAGCCACGTCCTCGGCACCGTCACGCTGACTGGGTATGCGGGTAGGCCGCGCTGCGGGCATCGGCGCGATCACCGGCATGCCACCGGGCGTACCGGCCCTGCGGGGTCGTACGGCCGTGGGGCGCGGCGGCCGAAGGGCCGTACCGCGCGAGACCGCTGTGAAATCGAGAACCTCTGCCACGCCAGTTGGACACGCCTACCCCCGTAAGGGTTGTACGTGCCGGGCGTCACTTTTGCGTCGGACGGCCGCATGCCGCACGAGACGGCCTTCCGTCTTGTGTCAGGCAGCACTGCTGACCGTGCGTCAAGCGCCCTCATGCCTACCCGCTCTTCCCCTGTGTCCTGAATGATTCGGGGCGTCCCCACGCCCCTTGAAGCATCCCCGCACCCCCTGAAGGGCGTTCGCAAAGACGCTCCCCGCCCTTCGCGCGGTTGCGGAGAGCGGGGAGGCAAATTTTCGGACGCCGAGGCGGCTCGGATCAAGTGGTCCGGACCATCGTCCGCACCACAAGTCGCTCACAGATCCTACAAAGCGACTGTCCGCAGGCCAGTGCTTTTCCGGCTCACAGAAGGAATTCCGGGAAACGTCACATGAACTCGGTCGCCACCAGCTCGGCGATCTGCGCGGTGTTGAGGGCCGCGCCCTTGCGCAGGTTGTCGCCGCAAACAAACAGTTCGAGGGCGGTCGGGTCGTCCAGCGCCCGGCGTACCCGGCCCACCCACGTGGGGTCGGTGCCGACCACGTCGGCGGGGGTCGGGAACTCCCCGGCGGCCGGGTTGTCGAACAGCACGACGCCCGGCGCAGTGGCGAGAATCTCACGCGCCTTGGCGACGGTGACCTCGCCCTCGAAGCGGGCGTGGACGGTCAGCGAGTGCGTGGTGACGACCGGAACCCGTACACAGGTGACCGCGACGGGCAGCTCGTGGAGCCCGAGGATCTTGCGGGACTCGTCCCGCACCTTCATCTCCTCCGACGACCAGCCGTCCTCGCGCAGCGACCCGGCCCACGGGACGACGTTGAGCGCGACCGGCTCCGGGAAGGGCCCGGTGTTGTCGCCCACGGCCCGCCGGACGTCTCCGGGATGGGTCCCCAGTTCCGTGCCGGCGACCAGCGAGAGCTGCTGGCGCAGGGTGTCGACGCCGGCCCGGCCCGCGCCGCTCACCGCCTGGTACGAGGACACCACCAGCTCACGCAGCCCGAACTCGGCGTGGAGTGCGCCGAGGGCCACGATCATCGAGAGAGTCGTGCAGTTGGGGTTGGCGATGATGCCGCGCGGCCTGACACGCGCCCTGTGCGCGTTGACCTCGGGGACGACGAGGGGCACCTCCGGGTCCATCCGGAAGGCGCCCGAGTTGTCCACGACGACGGCGCCGTGCGCGGCGGCGATCGGCGCCCACTGCGCGGAGACCTCGTCGGGGACGTCGAACATGGCGACGTCGACCCCCTCGAAGGCCTCCTCCGTCAGAGCCACCACCTCGACCTCCTCGCCGCGCACGGCCAGCTTGCGGCCGGCCGAGCGCGGGGAGGCGATCAGACGGATCTCGCCCCAGATGTCCGCGTGCTGGGACAGGATCTGGAGCATGACCGTACCGACGGCTCCGGTCGCTCCCACGACCGCGAGCGTCGGTCGCACGGACCCTGTCCCGGCCATCAGCGTCCCGTGCCCCCGTAGACGACGGCCTCGTCGCTGTCGGAGTCGAGCCCGAAGGCGGTGTGCACGGCGCGGACGGCCTCGTTGACGTCGTCGGCGCGCGTGATGACCGAGATACGGATCTCGGAGGTCGAGATCAGCTCGATGTTCACGCCCGCGTCGGAGAGTGCCTCGAAGAAGGACGCGGTGACGCCCGGGTTGGTCTTCATACCCGCGCCGACCAGGGAGATCTTGCCGATCTGGTCGTCGTAGCGCAGGGAGTCGAAGCCGATGCCGGCCTTGTTCTTCTCCAGGGCGTCGATGGCCTTGCGGCCCTCGGTCTTCGGCAGCGTGAAGGAGATGTCCGTCAGACCGGTGGAGGCGGCGGACACGTTCTGCACGATCATGTCGATGTTGATCTCGGCGTCGGAGATCGTGCGGAAGATCGTGGCGGCCTCGCCCGGCTTGTCCGGCACGCCCACGACCGTGACCTTGGCCTCGGAGGTGTCGTGCGCGACACCGGAGATGATCGCCTGCTCCACCGGCTTGTCCCCTTGCTTGATCGGTTCACTGCTGACCCACGTGCCCTGGAGTCCGCTGAAGCTGGACCGGACATGGATCGGGATGTTGTAGCGACGGGCGTACTCCACACAGCGGTGGAGTAGCACCTTGGAGCCGGACGACGCCAGCTCCAGCATGTCCTCGAAGGAGATCCAGTCGATCTTCTTCGCCTTCTTCACCACGCGCGGGTCGGCGGTGAACACACCGTCCACGTCGGTGTAGATCTCGCACACCTCGGCGTCGAGGGCGGCGGCCAGCGCCACGGCCGTGGTGTCGCTGCCGCCGCGGCCCAGCGTGGTGATGTCCTTCTTGTCCTGGCTGACGCCCTGGAAGCCCGCGACGATGGCGATGTTGCCCCGGTCCAGGGACTCCCGGATACGGCCGGGCGTGACGTCGATGATCCGCGCTTTGTTGTGGACCGAGTCGGTGATGACGCCTGCCTGGCTGCCGGTGAAGCTCTGGGCCTCGTGGCCCAGGTTTTTGATCGCCATGGCCAGCAGGGCCATGGAGATACGCTCTCCGGCGGTCAGCAGCATGTCGAACTCACGGCCGGCCGGCATCGGGGATACCTGCTCGGCGAGATCGATCAGCTCGTCCGTCGTGTCGCCCATCGCGGAAACCACGACAACCACCTGGTTGCCGTTCTTCTTCGCTTCCACGATTCGCTTGGCGACGCGCTTGATGCCCTCGGCATCGGCTACGGAGGAGCCTCCGTACTTCTGCACGACAAGGCCCACGTGCGCTCCTCGCTCAGTCAGTCACTATCCGCACATACGTATATGTACTGCGGTCGGCTCAGTCTAACGAGCGTCCGAAATCGACCTTCGTGAAACCACATGGTGAGACCCGGACGCCCAGCACGACCCTGCCCATCCCCACGGTGAACACTCGGCAAAGTGGGCCAGGTCACCCGTTGACGCTCTCCGTAGCCGCCCGACAACTTCACGTCGTCGTCGCCACACCAGGAGCACTCGGCTCCCCCGGGACCAGCGACGCGAAGGACTCTCCTTCCCCGCCACGGCTGGGAACGCATGCCCCGGCCGGCACTCGCCGTGCCGGTCGAGCAGCTGGTGTGGCGGACGGGGTTCATGAAGCGGATCCCGGAGCGGCTGCCGGTCATGTGGTAGCCGCGTGTCGAGTGGCTCGGCGGGCGGTCGTCTTAAATTTCAAGCATTAGGGTTCGCCGTGTGCGCGTACTGCTGGTGGAAGACGATGAGCCGGTCGCCGAGTCACTCCGGCGCGGACTGCTGCGCTACGGCTTCGAGGTGACCTGGGTCGCCACGGGCGGGGCGGCGCTGAAGCACGAGGAGCCCTACGACGTCGTACTCCTCGATCTCGGGCTGCCCGACACCGACGGTCTCGACGTGTGCAAGGCGCTGCGCGAGCGCGGGGACGTGCCGATCATCGTGATCAGCGCGCGGAGCGACGAGACGGACCGGGTGGTCGGCCTCGAACTCGGCGCGGACGACTACGTCTCCAAGCCGTTCGGCGTCCGGGAGGTCATCGCGCGGATAAGGGCGGTGATGCGGCGCGCCCAGCCGCGTACGCCGTCCGCCGAGCCCGCCGGTCCCGACCGTTACGGCGACCGCCTCACGATCGACCGCAAGGCGGTCCGGGTCCATCTGGACGGCGCGGAGGTCGCGCTGGCCCCCAAGGAGTACGACCTGCTGTCCTTCCTCACCGAGGAGCCGGGGGCGCTGATGTCGCGCGAACAGATCATGGAAGCGGTCTGGGACGCGAACTGGTTCGGGCCGACGAAGACCCTGGACGTCCATGTGGCGGCGCTGCGGCGGAAGCTGGCGGGGGTGATCACGATCGAGGCGGTGCGGGGGGTCGGCTTCCGGCTGATCGTCAACGGCGGTAGTGACGCTTCATGAACCGCCAGCTCATCCGGAGTTACATCCTGCTCGTCGCGGTCGCGATCCTGCTGTTCACGGTGCCGGTGGCGTTCACGCTGACCGACCAACTGCGGGGCGACACCGAGGCGTCGGTGCTGCGCGAGGCCCAGACCATGGCTCAGCTGCTGGGCTCCGGCGACACCGCCTCGTGCAACGCGCTGAACCAGATGGCCGAGGCCTACCACGACGACGTCGAGCTGTACACGAAGGCCGGCGACCGGAACTGTGCGCCCGAACTCCCCGACCCCGCGCGGAACAAGGCGCTGACCACCGCGCTGGAGGACGGGGAGCCCACCACCGACTGGGGCTCGAGGTTCATCTGGGGCAAGCATCTGGTGATCACCGTCCCCGCGTACCAGCCGACGGCCGACGGCGGGACCGGCAAGGGGCCGGTCGTCGGGGCCGTGCGGATCGTGTACGCGACCTCGGGCATGACCACCAGGCTGTGGAACATCTGGGGCTTCCGGGCCGCGCTGGCCGTGCTCGTGCTCGCGGCCGCCGCCGCGATCGGCGCGTTCGCCGCCCGCCGGATCACCGCCCCGCTGCGTGAACTGAACACCATGGCCAGCAAGTTCAGCGACGGCGACCTCACCGCACGCTCCCCCGTGACGGGCCCGCCGGAGACCCAGACGCTGGCGCGCACCCTCAACCAGGGTGCGGAACGTCTCGACACGCTGGTCGCCTCGCAGCGGATCTTCGTGGCGGACGCCTCCCATCAACTGCGTACCCCTCTCACGGCGTTGCGGTTGTCGCTGGACAACATCGCGGACGGCGTCGACGACGAGTTCGTACGGGAGGACGTGGAGCAGGCGACCGCCGAGGTGGTCCGGATGAGCCGTCTGGTCAACGGGCTGCTGGTGCTGGCGCGGGCGGAGGCGAAGGTCACGGCCGCGGAGCCGCTGCTGTTGGCGGACATCATCGAGGAACGTCTGGACGTGTGGAGGCCGGCCGCCGACGAGCGCGGAGTCACCATCGCGCTTGGGGGGAGTAACGCCGACGGCCGGCTGCTTGTGCTGGCCAGCCCCGGTCATCTGGACCAGGTGCTGGACAACGTGCTTTCCAATGCCCTGGAGGTGTCACCGGACGGGGGCACGATCACCGTCCGGGCCGAATCGCGGGGCGAGGAGGCCCTGTTGTCGGTCCTCGACCAGGGACCGGGCATGTCCGACCCGGAGAAGTCCCGCGCCTTCGACCGCTTCTGGCGCGGCCAGGGCCTGACCGGGCGCTCCGGGTCCGGGCTCGGCCTCGCCGTCGTCAAGCAGCTGGTGACCGACGACGGCGGGACGGTGACGCTCGGGGACGCGCCCGGGGGTGGGCTGGTGGTACGGATCAGCCTTCGGGCATCGCCGAAGAGTGGTGGTTGACGATCTTCCACTCGCCGTTCCGCTTCTCGTACTCGTAGGTGTAGCGGGCCTCGACGACACGCTTGGCGCCGGTGTCCGGGTCGGTCAGCGTGAACTCGTACACGCCGGCGTCCAGGGCGGAGTTGTTGTCGAGGATGTTGATGTGCGTCTCGATCTTCTTGCCGACCGGCTTGTTCAGCAGGAAGTGCTCGAAGTAGTCGACGAGGCCGGCGTGGTCGCTGCGGACCTTGTTGGAGACGGTGGGCAGCAGGACGGCGTCCTTGGCGTACCGGTCGGCGACGGTCTCGGCGTCGCCGGTCCGCAGGGCCTTGTTCCAGCCGTCGAACTGGGCGGCGATCTCCGCCTTGGTGGGCTTCTTGCCGCTCTGCTTGTCCGATCCGGCGAAGCCTACGCCTGCGGCGAAGGTGCCGACGGCGACGAGGGCACCGGCGGTGACGACGGCTACACGCTTGGTTATCGGGCGACGGGTCATGTCATCTCCAGTGCGGGCGAGGGGGGTTGCTTCCTCCGCTCTGTCTGCGGTTCCTGTGGAGGAAGTGACTCCAGACTCGCGTGACACCGGTTAGGGGCCGTGCAGGCGTCGTACAGGGGACGTCCAGGACTGATCCAACTCGCGGAGGGTGAGCGGGTGACTACTCGGCGACACCCCTGTCCCGGACAAGGCTCACCCCCGCACCGGCCGCGACAACGCCCATGCCCACGGCGGTCATCACGCCCTGCGTGCCGTCCACGACGAAGGGGGCGACCGCGGCTACGGCGGCGTTGAAGAGGAAGAGGAAGAGGAACCAGAGGACGGGCTTGGAGGAGAGGAGGGTCTTCATGGGGGTGCGATTCCTTCGGTACGGGGGCGGTGACCTGGTGAGATCAACGATCCCGTGGCGCGAGGGCCCACACTAGGGAGTGCTCTCCCGAAGCGGGGGTGTAGCAGGCTCCACCTGGGGTGGGCCAGGGAGAGGGAGCCGAACCGTGACAGCCGACGTACTTCTCGCGGCCATCGTGCTGCTCGGCTCCTCCGTCCAGTGGCTCACCGGCATGGGCTTCGCCCTGGTCGCCGTACCGGCGCTGATCCTGCTGCTCGGGCCCGCCCAGGGGGTGGTCCTCGCCAACTGTGCCTCCGGGGCCATCTGTGTCGTGGGACTGGCGGGAGGCTGGCGTCGGGTACGTCCGCGCGCGATGGTGCCGTTGTGCGTGGCAGCGGCGTGCACGGTGCCGGCGGGGGCCTGGATGACCCGTCAACTCCCGGAGCCGGTCCTGCTGTTGGTGATGGGCGGGCTCGTCACCGGCGCCGTGCTGCTGGTCATGCGGGGCGTGCGCGTGCCCGCGCTGCGCGGCACGAAGGGTGCGGTCGTGGCGGGCGCGGCGGGCGGGTTCATGAACTCGGCGGCGGGGGTCGGCGGTCCGCCGGTGTCCCTGTACGCCCTCAACGCGGGCTGGGCGGTACGGGAATTCGTGCCGAATGCCATGTTCTACGGCGTCGTCGTCAACGCGTTCTCCGTGGCGGCGAACGGGGTGCCGGAGCTGAACGGGACGAGGTGGGTCGCGGTGATCGCGGCCATGGCGGCGGGTGGGGTGATCGGCAGGGGGCTCGCGGGGCGGATACCGGAGGAGCGAGCCCGTCTGCTGGTGTTGCTGCTGGCCCTGGCGGGCGGGGTGACGGCGCTGGGGAAGGGGTTGTGGGGGCTGTGACTCCCCGGGTTCAGTCCGCGAACTCCTTGAGGGGCTCGGTGTCGAGGGTGATGCTCACGGGCTCGGGGAGCTTCACCGGCGCGCCGAAGGGGAGTTTCTCCTCGTGCCGGTAGCGGCCGTCCTCCGGCTGGTTGAAGACGACGACCGAGCGGTCGTCGCGGTCGATGAGGAGGTAGACGGGGATACCGGCGGCGGCGTGGGCGTCGGGCTTCTCGACTCGGTCGCGCTGGTGGGTGTCGGAGTCGTGCGACGTGACTTCCACTGCCATGAGCACACCTGCCGCTTCGGACCAGTCTCCGTGTCCCGCTGGGAATCCGAACGGCGCGAGGACGCCGTCGGGTCGCGCTCTGCCCCTGCGGTAGCGCTCGACCTTCATGCCCCGGTCCCCGTAGAGCCAGAGCTCGGGACGGTGCTGCATGCACAGCCTCTGCAACCAGGCGATGATCTGGTCGTGGTTGCCGTCGGTCACTGGCTTGGCCTGGACCCTTCCGTTGATGAACTCCAGCCGCACGGTCTCCGAGGCATGGCGTTCCAGCTCCTCGAAGTCCTCGACGGACATCTGCGGCCGGTTTTCGGTGCTGGGGGTCATGGCGTCGCCTCCTCGACCCCATGGTGCCCTGACCGGCACGTCCTGCACGCTCATACGCCGCCCCTGTCCCGAGAGTCGCCCTGGCCGTCGTCGCCAGGGCCGAAGAGCCGGTCGATCCACTCATCGGCCTCCGCACGCTCTGCCTCGGTGAAGGCCCCGTACTCCGCCTCGTGCTCCCGCATGGCCGCCAGCCCGGCGGCCCGCAGCTGCTCGTGGTTCGGATGGGTGCCGAGGTACTCCTCCACCGCGTCCGCCATCACGGCGTCGACGGTCCGCCGGTCGGCCTCCGCGTAGGCGGTCAGGCGAGCGAGGAGGTCCGTGCCGAGGTTCGCGAGCAGGCGCCCCGCCTCCATCGGCTCGGTCACCTCCAGCTCCTCAGCCCCGCCGCACGGCGGATGGCCTCGACGCGCTCGGTGACGTCGATGACCTCGTCGGCTCCCGGCAGGCGGCCGTCGGCGTCGCGCGGGCCGGGGGCGGTGACCGCGTCTGCGCCCGGGCGCGCGGCGCCGTTGCGCGGCGCGAGGAGGAACGTGTCGGGAACGGGGTCCTGGTACACCCACACCGGCCCTTCCGCCTCGATCTGCGCGAGGCACTCGTCGCACAGCCCGTTGACGATCTTCTTCGTCCGCTCGTCGGCGTCGCAGATGCCGCAGGCCATGAGTACGCGGGTCACGTGGGCGCGGCGGGCGGCCTTCTGCCGGATCTTCGCCTTCTTCGGGGGCATCTTGCTCTCCAATCGGGTACGGGCGAATCCGCCCGGGTTGGTGACTGCGGGCGGGAGCCCGTCGGTCAAGGCCTTGGTGATGTCCTGGGGCGTGGCGCCGCGGTACAGCCACTCGGCGGCGAGGAATTCGAGGTCGCGGCACTCGATGTCGGAGAGCGGCATCCGGGGGTCGGCGGCCCGGACTTCGGCGAGGGTCTGGTAGGCCTCACTGGGCTGTTCGGCAGGCGGCTCGGCGCCCACGGCGGGCTCGTCGGTCTCCGGCGCCTGTTCCTCGGCTTCGTCTACGGCTTCCTCGACCCGAGCCAGTCCCGGCAAGTGGTCCTCGGTCACGTCCTTGCCGTTCCGGTCCCGCGTGAAGTCCGCCCACCACTCCGGCGACATGGGGGTACGGGACCAGTACGTGCGCGTGACCCACCGCATCGAGTTGTCCTCGACGGTGATGTGCTCCTTGATCCAGCGCAGGTGGCCGGCAAGGGTGATGCGTCCCATCGAGGTGCGGACCGCTTGCTGGCCGTACATCGGGTGTTCCGCCGCGATCGCCTTGTAGCCCATCGCGTGGCCCTCTTCGAGATGGTCGACGAAGACGGCGATCTCGCGCTCGCGGGGGCTCAGATGTGCGAAGTCCGGGTCGACGTACGGGTCTTCGTCACCCACGGAGCGTTTTCCGTAGCCCGTTTTGGCCATGGGGTGCGACGGGGACGGCAGGGCAGGGCTAGGCTGGGCGTAAGCCACGATCGAGTTCCGTTCGATCCGTAGGTCAGGCCCCGGCCGGTGCTACCAACACCGCGTTCCGGGGCCGAATTATTTGCTCGTTCGCCGCGAACCTAGAGCGGATTTACTTTCCGGCGCAAGCTGATCACGGAACGTCACTCTTTCGAGGTACGGCGCCTCAACTCCCGTTCAGGCTTGGTTGGTTGGGTTGGATTTCAACCAAACCAAAACCCAGAAAACCCATTGGAAGAGCTCGGGGCCCGGGGCTCAAGCTCCGGGCTGAACTGCGGAAACGAACGCCTTCCAGGCGGGAGCGGCGATGTAGAGTTCGAGGCTCGCGGGGACCTTGGAGTCCCGGACATGGATTGCGGTGGCGAACGCGACTTCGACGCAGGCGCCGCCCTCGGAGTCGCTGTAGCTGGACTTGAACCACTTCAGCTGTTCACTCATGGCGATCCACCATCCGGTCGATGAAACGGGCCGACTCAGCGGGGCTGAGAGCCTGTGCGCGGATCATGCTAAGCCGCTCGGTCGCCCTGCTGACAACCTCCGGGTCGGCCGACAACTCGCTTCCCAACTGCCCTTCCGTGTAGGCAAACCGCTCGTGGTCACGGGTCTCCAACACCACCATGGGGCCCATGAGCGCCGCGGCATTGGCCAACTCGAAGGGCAGCACCTGCAAGACGACGTTGTGCGGGCGAGACACGTCCAACAGATGGTGCAGTTGCTTCGCGTCCACCTGGGGAGTGCGCAGAGCGGCTTCGTAGATGACGAAGCTCAGGGCCACCGGCGGCTTCCGCTCAGCGAGAATCGCCTGCCGCTCCATACGGCCCGCGATCCGCTCCTCCACCGTCTCCCCATCCAGAGGCGGGACGTGGTTCTCAATGAGCGCACGCGCATGTCCCTCCGTCTGCAACAGCCCAGGGATGTACGCGGTCTCGTACCACCAGAGACTGATCGCCTCTTTCTCCCGCTCCATGAAGTCCTGCGCCCGCGTAGGGAATTTCTCCCTGTTCAGGAACTCCTTCCCCGCACTCAGCATCCCCTCCGCGTCGCACATCTCGTCGGCCACATCGAGCACACGCGCCGTCGGCATCCGTACGCCCTGCTCCATCGCCGCGATCGTGTCCGGGGAGTAGTTGGAGGCGGCGGCCAGCGCGTCCCGGCTCACGCCGGCCTTCGTGCGCCAGCGCTTGATCTGGTTGCCGCTGTAACGCCAAGCGACCGGGGCATCGGACTTGCTGCTGTTCTGACCTGGCACTGCGCCCACCCCCGACTGGTACACCCCGTCGTGTACGACCCGTGTCACTACCGAGCGTAGCCTCGCGAACGGCACGGTGTAACCATGACGAACGCAATCGACCCACTTGAGTGGGTCCCCGCTTCGGGCCACCAACTCCGTCTGGCGGGCGTCCACTTCGACGCCGTACGGATCGAAGGCCTACGAGGTGAACTGGCCGCCGCACAGCTCATCGAGGCCGCCGACGGGGACGCGGGGCCCGTGGTGTGCGAGGTGACCGGGTTCCGGTGGATGTACTTCCTGCTGGCACCCGGCGAGGTACGCCGGCACAGATGGCCACTCGGCGTACAGCGGTTCGGCGAGCGAGGCTCACGCACAGCCACGTACATCGGGATTCCGGCGCTGGACGGGAACACGTGGCCGTTGCGGTGGTACAGCGAGCCGACGGTTACGGCGCCGTTTGTGGAGACGGGGAGGTTGCGGGCGGTGTTGGAGGGGGTGGGGCTTTAGGTCAGGGCTTCCGGGCACGCGCGGCGGACAGATTGTCGCGGACACCCCTTGTAATCGGGTGGTCCTCGCCCAGCGCTCGAAGACAATCGGCCAATGCGCGCTCGTACAACGGGATCGCCCGCCCCAAATCCCCCACCGACACATACGCGTAAGCCAGGTTGTTCCGCGAGCCCAACGTGCTCGGGTGATCCTCACCCAACACCCGCACACGATCCGCCAACGTCCGCTCGTACAACGGGATCGCCCGCCCCAAATCCCCCGCCGCCTCATACGCGCCAGCCAGGTTGTTCCGCGCAACCAGCGTGTGCGGGTGATCCTCACCCAACACGCGCACATAGTCCGCCAACGTCCGCTCGTACAACGGGATCGCCCGCCCCAAATCCCCCGCCGCCTCATACGCGCCAGCCAAGTTGTTCCGCGCAACCAGCGTGTGCGGGTGATCCTCACCCAACACGCGCACATAGTCCGCCAGCGTCCGCTCGTACAACGGGATCGCCCGCCCCAAATCCCCCGCCGACTCATACGCGCCAGCCAAGTTGTTCCGCGTGCCCAGCGTGCCCGGGTGATCCTCACCGAGCATCCGGATTGCCGCCGCCAGAGAGCGGTTGTAGAAGTCGATGGCCTGGCTCAGCTGCCCTTGCTCTTCGACGAAACTCCCCGCTCTCGCGAGAATCAGAACAATCTCAACGGTGTCCTGCTCCGGGTCCCCCGCGTCAAGAAGCGCCTCGACATGGGGGAGCAGGGTCCTCCAAGTGGGCCAGCCCGCGACATTCCGCTTGGGATCCTCCGGGAGCTCATCGAGCATCAGCTCCACGGCGCGATCACGCGCAGCCATGATGCGGTCGTGAGCGCGATGCGGATCGCCCCCCGACTCCGACGGCGTGCGCGCCAGCGTCTGGACCAAGCGGTGTACGCCGATTCCCGCCCGGTCGAGCGTGATCATGTTGTAGTCGGCCAACAGCCCGAGGAGCTGTGCGAGGTCGAGTGCGTCCTCAGCGAGCGGTGCGAGCAGGGAACGTGGAATGCCCGTCGGGGCGTACCACGCGGCGATCCGCAGGATGTCCACGGCTCGGGGGTCCCGTTCCTGGAGTGCGTCCAGAGTGATGCGCCAGATCCGGGCCACCGTCCGCGCGGGATCCGAGCCTCCCGGTGCCGCGTCCGTGGTGCGGTCCGGGTGCTTGCGCAGCATGTCCCGGTACTCGGTGATCGTGATCCCGGTCTGGGCGATGAAGGCCCCCGCCTGTTCCAGAGCGAGGGGAAGATGGCCCAGGTCGTCCGCCAACGCGCGGGCCTCGCCATCGTCCTCGGCCTCGTCGTCGGCCCCGCCCAGGCGTGACAGAAGGGCCAGCGAGGCCTCCTCGTCCAGCACGGACAACGGGATCGGGTCGCAGACCCAGCCCCTCTTGTACCGGCTGGTGATCAAGTGGCGTCCAGCGGAGCGGAGTTGGCCCGTCCAGGCATACACGTACTCCGCCTTCTCCGCGTTGTCGAAGACCAGGAGCCACCCCGGATGCGTCTGCAACCACCCGACAGCCCACTCGGCGGCCTGGGCGGTCGTGAGATCACCCTCCGCCCCTCCACCCCGCAAGCGGAGCGTGAGCGCTGCGAAGCCCGCTTCGATCAACTCAGGAGTATCCGAGCGGATCCACCACACCAACCGGTATGCCCCCACGTGGTCGTGGGAATAGTGCAGGGCCAGTGTCGTCTTCCCGACCCCGCCCAGGCCGTGCACGGTCTGCGTGATCGCCTGCGAGTCCGCAGCAAGGGCCCGCTCCAGGTCTGCCATCGCCTCCGCCCGGCCGACGAAGATCGGCGACGGCAGTTCCGGCAGGTTGTTCACGCCTCGCCGTACATCGATGTCATACGCCGTACGCGGCCGTCCAGAGTCCGCAGCCATGACGTCCTCCGGGATCAGCTCGGCCCCAGCCGCCTTCACCGCAACGGCGAATCCAGGACGAGCCGCCAGCGACACCACAGACACCGCCGTCAACTGATCCGCGTCATAGTCCCGTTGCCGGTCAGTCGTGACGACCCCGATGAGCCGCCCCCGCGCGAACAACGCCGCCCCCGACGCCCCCGCCCACCGCGACTTCTCGCTCGGCTTGCTGGGAACGGCTACCCCGTCGACGTAAGCCGAGATCAGCCCGCCGGACTTGAGCCCGGTCAGTGTCTCGATGTGGCCGCGGATCTCCTTGGTGTCGCGGATGCCGTCCCGCACCTCTGCCCGAGGAAAGCCGACCGCGACGCACCCCAGCCGCTCCTCCCCCACCACCGACCCGTCGATCCGGCCCCACCGGACGGGTTCACCGTCGGACGGCGACTGCCATCCCGGGTCCGTGATCGTGACGAGCGCCGCGTCGGCCTGCGGCTCCCGCTCCAGATCAGGCGCGGGCGCGGACCCGATCCCGGGCCACAGCACCTCGGCCTTAACCCATGCCGCTGCCTCGGAACCCAGCCGCCGAACCTCCAACGCCCCACAGCCCAGCACATTGTGAAGCGCCGTCAGGATCAGTCGATCCGCGACCAGATAGCCGGTCCCCGAACACTTCCCGACCGGATTCCACACCTCGATGACCCGCCGCACATCCACAGGCCAACACCCCCGTGCTCCCCGTTACTTGGGGCGTTCCCCCGAGTCGTCCGTGATACGCCGATCCGCGCCCTCGGCATCGACCGGCTGGAGTGTGATCTTCACGCGGTTCGTCGTGCCCTTGGACCGCGACGCCTTGGCCTCTGCTCCGAACGGCAGCACCAGCACCTTCGCCCGAGCTTCCCCGTCCTTCCGCACATCCACGGAGAACTCGATCTCGACGGGCCCGGTCCGGAACTGGATCTCCTGCCCCTCGCCATCCCTGGCCGCCTGCTGAAGCTCCGCCCGGATCGCCCCGATCGCCTCGGCCAGCCCCGCCCACGCCTCGTCCGCCACCGGGCGCCCCCTTCATCCCCGTACGGGAATCCCCGTATACGCGCTGTGGGGCGCAGCGTACTCGCCGCACCCCACACCGAAAGGAGATATCCCGTTACCGCCTGCTACTGCCCGCTACTTCGCCGTCCCCAGCCCCAACGGCGCCGCGATCTCCTCCGCCATCACCTTCCCGGCCTCGAGCTCCAGCGTCTCGTCGCCCACGCTCTGGTCGGTGTCCAGGCCGTCCAGCTCCTCCAGGGGCTGGTTGAGGCGGACGTGGGCGAGGATGGACTGGAGGGCGCGGAGGGTGGCGGAGGCGGTGGAGCCCCAGTTGGAGAAGTAGGAGAACTGCCACCACCACAGGGCCTCGCTGGTGCGGCCCGCGCGGTAGTGGGCCATGCCGTGGCGGAGGTCGGTGATGACGTCGGTCAGGTCGTCGGAGATACGGGCCGGGACCGGGGCCTTGCGGGGTTCGTAGGGGTCGAAGACCTCGGAGTAGACGTCGATCGGGTCCAGCAGCCTCGCCAGGTTCTCGCGGAGTTCGTCCACGTCGGCGTCCGGGCCCGTGTCGGGCTCGTAGCGCTCGTCGGGGACGATGTCCTCGTGCGCGCCCAGGCGGCCGCCGGCGAGGAGGAGTTGGGAGACCTCCAGGAGGAGGAAGGGGATCGCCGATTCCGGCTCGTCGCCCTTGGCCACCTCGGTGACGGCCACGAGGAAGCTCTCCACCTGGTCGGCGATCTGGACCGCGAAGTCGTCCGGGTCCTGCGTGGTCTCGTGCAGTGTGGCGTCAGACATCTAGGAGTCGTCTCCCCTCGAAGGCGCGGCCGAGGGTCACCTCGTCCGCGTATTCCAGGTCGCCACCCACCGGGAGGCCGCTGGCCAGGCGGGTGACCTTGAGGCCCATGGGCTTGATCATGCGGGCGAGATACGTGGCCGTGGCCTCGCCCTCCAGGTTCGGGTCCGTGGCCAGGATCAGCTCCGTGACCGTACCGTCGGCCAACCTCGCGAGAAGTTCTCGTATACGCAGGTCGTCCGGGCCCACACCCTCGATGGGGCTGATCGCTCCGCCGAGCACGTGGTAGCGGCCTCTGAATTCGCGGGTGCGTTCGATGGCCACCACGTCCTTCGGCTCCTCCACCACGCAGATGACCGAGAGGTCGCGGCGAGTGTCGCGGCAGATGTTGCACAGCTCTTCCTGTGCCACGTTTCCGCAGATCGCGCAGAAGCGGACCTTCGCCTTGACCTCCATCAGGCACTGCGCGAGCCGCCGCACGTCCGTCGGTTCCGCCTGCAGGATGTGGAAGGCGATCCGCTGGGCGCTCTTGGGACCGACGCCGGGCAGCCGGCCCAGTTCGTCGATGAGGTCCTGCACCACGCCTTCGTACAACGGACTGCCACCCTTCCTGGGTTCCTTGGGTACGTACGGTAGTTGCCGGACGCCCTTCTTAGAAAGGCAGACCCGGAATGCCGCCGCCCAGGCCCTGGGCGAGCGGGCCCAGCTTCTGCTGCTGGAGGGTCTGGGCGTTCTCGTTGGCCGCCTGTACGGCGGCGACGATCAGGTCGGCGAGGGTCTCGGTGTCCTCCGGGTCCACCGCCTTCGGGTCGATCTTCAGCGCGCGGAGTTCACCGGAGCCGGTCACCGTCGCCTTGACCAGGCCGCCGCCCGCCTGGCCGTCGACCTCGGTCCGCGCCAGCTCCTCCTGCGCGTTCGCCAGGTCCTGCTGCATCTTCTGGGCCTGCTGGAGCAGCTGCTGCATATTGGGCTGGCCACCACCGGGGATCACGATCAGCTCCCGCTCATAGGTCTGCGTCTTTGTCCTCTGTGATGAGCCTACGTGCTCCACGCAGCCATCGCTCCGGCACTCTTTCGAGTGAGATGTTGTCGAGTCCTATACCTGATCAAGGCCCACTTCCGGGCGGAAAAGGAGTGAAAGCCGCACCTTCGCCACCCATTGGGCGGTAGGAAAGACCCGGCGCGTCAGCACCATGCGTCACACAGCGTGATCGGCCGTGATCAGTAGGGAGTGCCGGGTGGGTCAGCCGGAGATGCAGCCCGAGGGTCCGCCTCAGGACGGGCGGGGCGGGGAGGCGGTCGGGCCGCGGCCGGGCGACCTGACGGGACGGACGTTTCCGCTCGGGGACTGGGGCGAGCCCGCGCTCCGTCTCGACGAGCTGTACCGGTGGGTGGAGCGCGGGGCGCTCGACACCGCCGCGTGGTACCTCGCGGACCGGGTGTGGAAGCGGCGGGGGGCGCGGGCCCTGCGGTGCGGGGCCGCGGCCGGGGGGGTGGCCGGTGCCGCGCTGCCTCTGCTGGACCTCACGGGGGTCGTCGGCGGGGGCGCTGGCTGGGGGTATCTGGCGCTGTTGCTCGCTGTCGCGTGCGTGGCCGTGGACCGGTTCTTCGGGGTGACGTCCGGGTGGATAAGGGATGTGGCCACCGCGCAGGCCGTGCAGCGGCGGTTGCAGGTGCTGCAGTTCGACTGGGCCTCGGAGAGTGTGCGGGAGGTTCTGGGGCCGGCCGAGGGGACCGCGGGGGAGGCGGCCGACCGGTGTCTCGGGGTGCTGCGGAGGTTTTCCGAGGACGTGACCGAGTTGGTGCGGGTGGAGACCGCGGACTGGATGGTGGAGTTTCGGACGGGGTCGGCGCCGTTGGGGATTCAGGGGGGTGTCGCGGGGGCGGCCCGGGGGGACGGGAATGTGGTCCAGGGGCGGTTCCCCTTGCCGCCGGGTGCGGGCGGGGCTCGGCCGAACATGCCTCGGCAGCGGCCGCCGGAGCCTCGGTGACCGGGGCGCCGTTGGGGCTGGGGTCGTCGTAGGGGTGCGGCGCCGTCGTGGCTGGTCGCGCCCACGCGGCGGTAGCCGCACATCGATACAGCCCCGCGCCCCTAGGTGGGTTCCCCTCACCGTAGGACGAGAAGTTCGACCCCTACCAGCGCGTCCACCACCGCGCACCACTCCGCGAAGGTGGGCGCCACGATGCCCTTGAGTCGCTCCAGTGCCAGGTGCGCCAAGTCCCAGAGCCCGTGGAAGAACCAACCCGCCGCGACCAGCCAGAGGCCCACGTCCGGGTCCACCAGCAGGCCGGTCAACGCGAGCGCCCCGAAGGCCACCACCCCCGCCGTCTGAAGCCACAACCCCTCCCGTCCGTGCGGAGCACCCCGCACCGCCCCCCACAGCAGCACCCCCAACGCGATCCCGACCATCACCCCCGCCGGCGACACCAGGTCCAGTGCCTGGAGGCCGAACACGAGCACCAGGCCTCCGCCGAGCACCGGCCAGGTCGACCGGGGCGTGCCGATCTGGTTGATCACCACGTACAGCAGCGGCAGCAGCGGCAGGACCTCCCCGAACCCGGTGACCGACTCGTCCAGGGTGTCGGAAGCGCCTGCCGCGGCCTGGGCGGCCCAGATCGCGACGGCCAGGCAGGTGGGCCAACGGCGGGTCACCGCATGCGCGTTCACGCGCCGTACTCCGTCCGCCGCCGCAGCATGACGACGAACATCAGCGGCAGCATCGCGAGGTGCTCCCACGCCATCGCCGCGTCGGGGTCCACGACGTCCAGGGACAGAAGCGGTACGAGGACCAGTGCGGGAAGGAACATCGCGCCGCACATCTCGCCGATGCCGGGCCAGGCGTGACCTCGGCGGCGCATCCAGAAGGCCATGCCGGCGGACATCGTGAACGCCATTTCCAGCGTGACCAGTCGGGGTTGGCGGGACATGTCGTACGCGATGTCCGTGAGCGCCAGGACGCCCCGCAGGGCCGCGCCGAGGACGAGCATGCCGACCAGCATCGCGAGGATCATCTCGACGTAGTGGCGGGCGAAACCGTGGTGCCGTACGTGTTGCATGGCGCCTCCTCGGTGGTACCGGGGTGGGGTATGTCCCCACGCCCTTCAGAGTGGCGGGACCGAGGGAGCGTCAGTAGTGCCGACCGTGCACGTCGTCGTATGACATCTGTCATCCGGGCGCTGCCAGAATGGCCGCGTGGACAACGGGGCGGGGCTCACGAGTTTCCGGCGCTACACGTGGTGGGCCGTGCCGGGGACCGTCGTCTGTGTGCTGGTGCTGGCGTACGGGAGCTGGGCCCTGGACGGGGACGTGCCGCTGTGGGCGCGGGCGCCGGTGGTTCCGGCGCTGGGTGTCCATGCCGTGGCCGCCGCCGTGCTGCTCAGCGGGGCGATGGAGGACCGCACGCCGGTCCTGCGGCCGCTCGCGGGGTGGCTGGTCACCGCCTGTCTCGCCGCGGCCGCGCTCGCCGTGCCGCCCCTTGCCCGGCACAACTACGGGCTGTGGGCGGTCGCCCCGGCCGTGACCGTGGCGATCGTGGCCGTCTATCTCTCCGCGGCCGGGAAGCGGTGGCTGATCGGCGGTGCCGTCGTCCTCGCGCTGGTGCCGGGCAGTGCCGTGAACCTGCTCGCGGGGGATGAGGAGTTGGCGTACGCCGCTCTCTTCCCGGCCGGTCTGACCGCGTTCACCGTGTGGACCGTACTCGGGCCGCTGTGGGCCTGGCGGATCGCGGGGCGGCTCGACCGGGCGCGGCGGCTGGAGGCGGAGCTGGCGGTGAAGGACGAGCGGCTGCGGTTCGCCTCCGACCTGCATGACATCCAGGGGCATCATCTGCAAGTCATCGCGTTGAAGGCGGAGTTGGCCTCACGGATCGCCGAGGTCGATCCCGCGCGTGCCTCCGGCGAGATGCAGGAGATACGGCAGCTGTGCGCGGACGCGCTGCGGGACACGCGCGCCGTGGTGCGGGGCATTCGCCGGACCACCCTCGACGGCGAGATCGCCAACGCCACCCGGGTGCTGGCGGCGGCCGGGATCGACGCGCGCATGAACCTGGAACCGACCCTTCCCCAGGAGGAGTTGAGCGACTCCACCCGTCAGCTCCTCGGCCTCGTCGTGCGCGAGGCCACCACCAATGTGCTCCGCCACAGTCAGGCCCGGCACGCCGAGGTCGACTACCGCGTCAGCGGGGAGCAGGCCCTGCTGCGGATCAGCAATGACCGGGCCCACGAGCACCCCGGCACCGGCGACGGCACCGGCCTGCTGGGCCTCGCCGAGCGACTGCGGTCCGCGGGCGGGGAGTTGACCTGGGAACGCGAGGACGGCGACCGTTTCGTGGTGACCGCGACCCTGCCCGTACAGAGGACCGCAGAGTGATCCGGCTCCTCCTCGCCGACGACGAGGACCTCCTGCGCGGCGCCCTCGTCGCGCTCCTCTCCCTGGAGGACGACCTCACCGTGGTCGCGGAGGCCGCCACCTCGACCGATGCCGTACGGCTCGCCCTGGAGCACCGGCCCGACATCGCCGTACTGGATCTGGAGATGCCGCCCACGGACGGACTGCGCGCCGCCGAGGAGATCCGGGCCGCCCGCCAGGACACCCACGTCGTCATCGTGACCCGGCACGCCCGGCCGGCCGTGCTGCGCCGAGCCCTGGCCGCCGGTGTCCGCGGGTTCGTGCCCAAGACGACCCCCGCGGCCCGGCTCGCGGAGATCCTCCGTGACATCGCCGCCGGGCGCCGCTACGTCGATCCGGACATCGCCGCGTCCGCGTTGACGGAGGACGACTGTCCGCTCAGCGAGCGGGAGCTGGAGGTGTTGCGGGCGGCCCGTACGGGGGCGTCGGTGGCCGAGATCGCCGCGCAGGTGCATCTGGCTCAGGGCACCGTCCGTAACTATCTCTCGGCCGCCATGTCCAAGCTGGGGGCCACCACGCGACATGCGGCGGCCCATCACGCCTGGCAACAGGGGTGGATCTAGGCCTGTGGGTCCGGGAACGCCACCGGGCTCTTCAGCCCCTTCGCGTTCACCGCCCGCACCCCGAAGAACACGTTGTCCTTCGACAGGTCCACCTCGTGCCTCGTCACATCGCCGACCGGGACGACATGCGTCCACTCCGGCGCCGTCGTCTCCCGCCATACGATCTCGTAGCCGGCCAGGTCCGGTTCCGTGCCCCGGGTCCACACCAGCTCCGTGGCGTTGGTGAGGTTCGTCGTGACGATCTTCGCGCCCCGGGGGGTGCCGGGGGCCTGGGCCAGGGTCCACAGGGCGGCGCCGTTCACCCTGGCCACCCGGGCGATGAAGGCGAAGTCGCAGAACTCGGGCAGGTCGCCGTACTGCTTGCCGTCCTCGACGCGTACGTCCTGGTGCTGGTGGGCGAAGTCCTCGGCGGGCTCGGTGAAGCGGGCGGCCGGGTAGGCGCGTTCGAGGAAGGGGATGTGGTCGCCGCCACGGCGGTAGCGGTCCCGGCGGTAGACGACCCGGACGTTCATGCCGGTGGCGTCGTTGTCGGCCACGTCCCGTACGAAACGGGCGAGTTGACGCGTCCCCGAGTCGTTCTCGCCGCCGACCGAGCGACGGATCGCGGCCTGTTCGGCGGTCTCGGAGGACGGGACGCCTTCCGCGAACAGGCGGATGGTGTACGGGTCCTTCGTACCGTCGTCGGCGGTCGAGCTGCCGACGATGTCGTTGGTGAACATGCCCTGCACATCCGCCCCGGCCGCCTTGAACCGCTGGGCCATGTACGCCGATCCGAACAGGCCCTGCTCCTCCCCCGCCACGGCCGCGAACACGATCGTCGAGGCGGGGCGCCGCTTCGCCATCACCCTCGCCAGCTCCAGCGCCACCGCCACACCGGACGCGTCGTCGTCGGCGCCCGGCGCGTCCGAGGTGGCGTCCATGACGTCGGTGACCCGGGAGTCGTAGTGCCCGGAGACGACGTAGATCCGCTCGGGAGTGACCGAACCGCGCAGGGTCGCGACGACGTTGGTGATGCGGGTCGCCGTCGGGATCCGGGGGCCCGGTTCCTGGACGTACGACTGGAGTTCGGCGGTCATCCGGCCACCGGAGGCCTCGGCGTACGAGCGCAGCTCTGCCAGCAGCCAGTCGCGGGCGGCGCCGATGCCGCGGGCCGGGTCGTCCTGGGCGGAGAGGGTGTGGCGGGTGCCGAAGGAGGCGAGCTTGCGAACGGTCGCCTCGATGCGGTCCGGGTCGATCTCCCGGAGCAGGGCGCGGAGTTCACGGGTCGGGGGCTGGGCCGTGGCCGGGGGGCGGCTGCCCGGGGGTGCCGCCGTACCGGCCGAGGAAGGTACGGCGGAGGAAGGGCCGGCCGAGGGGGTCGCCTCGGCCGTACCGCCGCTCGTGCAAGCAGCGGCCGTCGCCGCTCCCGTCGCGGTCAGAACCGTTCTCCTGCTGGGACGCATGCGTCCTCCTGGGATCGGGGATGCCGTCCCCCACCCAACTCCTCTTGCCGCTCGCACGGAAGACGGCCGCACTCGCGGACCACGGTGTGAGTGCAACAGCCTTATGGGCAGCAGGAGTTCGGGCTACTGCTTCGTGTACGTCAGCTTCTCCCCGTTGCTCGCGTTCACTCGCTCCAGGGTGCCGTTCGACAGCAGGGTGACCTCGCTGGCCGCGCCCGGCGAGCAGGAGGAGGCGGGCTCGCCGACCGTCAC
Source organism: Streptomyces sp. NBC_00019 (assembly GCF_045041015.1). Taxonomy (NCBI): domain Bacteria; kingdom Bacillati; phylum Actinomycetota; class Actinomycetes; order Kitasatosporales; family Streptomycetaceae; genus Streptomyces; species Streptomyces sp. NBC_00019. Next base: position 5,721,083 of record NZ_CP108302.1, on the reverse strand, counting down.
CGTGGACGGGCCGATCTGCAACGGTCCGTTGTCGGCCGGCGCTTCGGTCAGGTCCGCCTCGAACACACAGTGGTAGTCGGGGCCGTCGGCGACGAGCGAGAGGACGGTGTCGCCCACCTCGCCCTCCTGGATGGTGAGTTGACGGGCGTGCGAGCCCTCGGAGTTGTCGATGGTGCTGGTCCAGGTGCCGAGATAGCCGGCCGGGATGCTGCCGTCCGTCGGAGCCGAGGTGGTGGGCGTCGGCGAGGGCTCCGGGGTGGTGGGGCCCGGTGTCGTGGGGGCGCTCGTGGTGGGGGTGGGAGTGGGACCGGCCTTGTCGTCGTCGCCGCCGTCGCTGTTCATCAGCGCGTAGACCGAGCCACCCGCGCCGAGCGCGACGACCAGGGCGACGACGACCAGGACGGCGGTGGAACGGCCGTTGCGGCGCTGGGGTTCGGGAGGCGGGGTGAAGCCGGGGCCGGGGCCGTAGGGCGGGGTGTGGCCGGGGCCGCCGTAGGGGTTGTACGGCGAAGGGGCGCCGGGCTGGGACGGGTGGCCGTACGCCGGGGCCTGCGGCTGCTGGGGATATCCGTACGCCGAGGGCTGGGCCTGGGGGTGTTGCGGGTGCTGCTGGGGATGGCCGTAGGCGGGGTGGCCGGGCGGGGGGCCGTACGGCGGGGGCGTCTGCGGGTCGGCGCCGTATCCGGGGTGGGCGGGCGGGGGGCCGTACGGGTGCTGCGGTTGGCCCGGCCCGCTCGTCGGCGTCGGTGGGGGAGTCCGGGCGCCCTGTCCCGCGACGACCGTGGGCAGGTGGTTCAGCGGCGCGCCCTCACCCGGCCGGCCCGGGGAAGGCGGGGTGCCGTCGGCGGGCGCGGGGGCGTGCTCGGGCGAGGCTTCAGCGGAGCCGGAGCCGGGGGCCGCACCAGGGCTGGAGCCCGCACCCGCACCGGATCCCGCACCCGGCCCCTCCGGATCCTCCGCGTCCAGCAACTGCACCGCATGCCGCCCGAGTTGTGCCACCAGCGCGCTCGGCAGCCACGGGTCCCGCGACCGTCCGTCGGACACCGTGTCCTCGGCCCCGGTCCGCTCCAGCACCTGGTCCAGCGTCGGCCGTTTCGCCGGGTCCTTCTTCAGACAGTCGCGGACGAGCTCGGCGATCCCCTCGGGCACGCCCTCCAGGTCGGGTTCCTCCTGGGCGATCCGGAACATCAGGGCGTGCACACCGCTCCCCCCGGCCCCGAAGGGAAGCTTGCCGGTGGCGGCGTACGCGAGTATCGAGCCGAGGCAGAACACATCGCAGGCCGGCGTGATCCGGTCGCCCCGCACCTGCTCGGGCGCCATGAATCCGGGCGACCCGACGAGCGCGCCGGTCCGCGTCAGCCCCCCGTCGGTCACCGTCTCCAGGGCCCGTGCGATGCCGAAGTCGATGACACGGGGGCCGTCGATCGTCACCAGCACATTGGACGGCTTGAGATCCCGGTGCACGATCCCGGCCGCGTGGATGTCCCTGAGCGCGTGCGCGAGCCCCGCGGCGAGGATCTTCACCGACCGCTCGGGCAGCGCCCCGTGGTCGTGCCCGACGACCTGCTGGAGGCTGGGCCCGGCGACATACCCGGTGGCGACCCAGGGCACGCCGGCCTCGGTGTCGGCGTCGAGGACGGGCGCGGTCCAGTACCCGCCGACCTGCCGGGCGGCCTGCACCTCCTGCCGGAACCGCGCCCGGAACTCCTCCTGCGCGGCCAGCTCCTCGCGCACCAGCTTGACGGCGACGGTACGTCCCCGGTCCGACCTGGCGAGATACACCTGTCCCATCCCGCCGGCCCCGAGCCGCGCCAGCAGCCGGTACGCCCCGATCCTCTGCGGATCCCCCGCCCCCAGGCTCTCCATCGCAGCCCCTCCCCCGAACTCCCCCGTGCGTGCCCCAGTGCGAAGCACCACGATAGTGCGGGCAAAAAACGAGGAGGTCAGCGACGCACGTTCTACGGTTCCGATGGGGGTCCCCCCAGGCGTTCAGCACTGGGGGAGGACCGATCCGCTTGCGTCACCGGCGGGCCGAGCTGCTCCAGTACCTTCGACAGCCGTTCCATGAGCCGTACGGCGTCCGCCAGTTCGTCCTCCCCGAAAGCATCGGCGAGCCGGTCGGCGAAGGCCGCGTGCCCGGGGTCGATCCGCCGGACCGCCGCGAGCCCCTCCTCGGTGGCCGCGAGGAGCTTGGCGCGGCGGTGGGCGGGGTTGTCGCGGTACTCGGCGAGACCGCGCTCGACCAGCAGATCGGCGATGCGCTGCACACTCTGCCGGGTGATCCCCATCGCCCGGGCGATCCCGGACACCGGCAACGGCTCCCCGAGCACCGCTCCGAGCACCTGCCACCAGGCGGCGGTGAGCCCGGCGGGCTTCGCCAACTCCTCGGCGACGCCCAGGAACTGCCCGTTGAGCCGGAAGACCCCGAGCGCGCCACGGCTGAGCAGTTCCTGCCGCTCCCTGCTCACCGAGCCCCCTCCAGCACGGCGTACGCCGTCACGTCGGAGTCGTGGAAGAGCCGGTACCAGGCGTCCAGCACCTCACCCTCGTACACCCCGAGAAGCCCGAAGATCTCCCGCGCGAAGGCGACGGGCTCGGTGGGCCCGGCGGTGATCAGTCCGCGGTCGGTGACGGCGTCGGCGTCCACGTATCGGGAACCGCCCTTGTACTCCGTGGCCGCGAGATAGAAGGAGACCGCGCTGGTGTGCTCCCGGTCGTCGAGCAGCCCCTCCCGCGCGAGCCCCGCCGTCGCCCCGCAGATCGCGGCGACGGGCACCCCGGCGGCCAGGAACTCCCGCGCCTTGCGGGCGAAGGGCGCCAACCGATCGCTCCCCGCCGCGGCAGCGGCTGGTGTCACAGTCCAGAGATCGGCGCCCGGGAGGATCAGCAGGGAGCTGTCGTCGGGTCGTACGTCGTCCAGGGCGTCCGCGGGCTGGACCCGCAGCCCTCCGACGGAGGTCACCGGCTCGCGGCCCGGGCCGACCGTACGGATCTCGTAGCCGGCGCGGGCGAGATACGCCGTCGCGTGGCCGGTCTCCCAGTCGGCGTAGGTGTCGTACACGGCGAGATGCACGGGCTTGCGGCTCATGGCTGCCTCCTCGGTCGTCCTCAACCCTGCGATGACAACATGCTGTCACTTCGACAGCGTACTGTCAATGAATCGCCACAAGCGTCTCTGGACAACCTGTCGTGGAAAGCCCGCGTCCACAGACAGGACGCCGATACCGCTTCCGTATCGCGGACATTTACGCTCACTCGCATGACCCCTCAGCCAAACCCCGAGGTCGGCGCCGCCGTCAAGGCCGCGGACCGCGCTCATGTGTTCCACTCCTGGTCCGCGCAGGAGCTCATCGACCCGCTCGCCGTCGCCGACGCCGAGGGGTCGTACTTCTGGGACTACGACGGCAACAGGTACCTCGACTTCACCAGCGGGCTCGTCTACACCAACATCGGCTACCAGCACCCGAAGGTCGTCGCCGCGATCCAGGAACAGGCCGCAACCCTGTCCACGTTCGCGCCCGCCTTCGCCGTCGAGGCCCGTTCCGAGGCGGCCCGGCTGATCGCCGAGCGGACGCCCGGCGACCTGGACAAGATCTTCTTCACCAACGCCGGCGCCGACGCGGTGGAGCACGCCGTGCGCATGGCCCGCCTGCACACGGGCCGGTCCAAGGTGCTCGCCGCCTACCGCTCGTACCACGGCGGCACCCAGCAGGCGATCAACCTCACCGGTGACCCGCGCCGCTGGGCCTCCGACAGCGCCTCCGCGGGCGTCGTGCACTTCTGGGCGCCGTACCTGTATCGCTCCCGCTTCTACGCGGAGACGGAGGAGCAGGAGTGCGCGCGGGCGCTGGAGCACCTGGAGACGACGATCGCCTTCGAGGGGCCGGCCACAGTCGCCGCGATCATCCTCGAGACGATCCCCGGCACCGCCGGAATCATGGTCCCGCCGCCTGGCTACCTCGCCGGTGTGCGCGAGATCTGCGACAAGTACGGGATCGTCTTCATCCTGGACGAGGTCATGGCCGGGTTCGGGCGGACCGGTGAGTGGTTCGCGGCCGACCTGTTCGATGTCACGCCCGACCTGATGACCTTCGCCAAGGGCGTGAACAGCGGATACGTGCCGCTCGGCGGTGTCGCCATCTCCGCCGAGATCGCGGAGACCTTCGGCAAGCGGCCGTACCCCGGTGGTCTGACGTACTCGGGGCACCCGCTGGCCTGTGCCGCCGCCGTCGCCACGATCAACGTGATGGCGGAGGAGGGTGTCGTCGAGAACGCCGCCCGGCTCGGCTCCGAGGTCCTGGAGCCCGCGCTGCGGGACCTCGCGGAGCGCCACCCCTCCGTGGGCGAGGTCCGCGGTGTCGGCATGTTCTGGGCGCTCGACCTGGTCAGGAACAAGGAGACCCGCGAGCCGCTGGTGCCGTACAACGCGGCCGGTGAGGCCAACGCCCCGATGCTCGCGTTCGGCGCCGCCGCCAAGAAGCACGGCATCTGGCCGTTCATCAACATGAACCGCACCCATGTCGTGCCGCCGTGCAACATCACCGAGGCCGAGCTGAAGGAAGGTCTCTCGGCGCTGGACGCGGCGCTCTCCGTGGCGGACGAGCACACGCGGTAGCCGCAGGCCCTGTGACGCGCGCTACGCGGGTAAACGCCGAAAACCCGAACGCGTAAGGTGGCGTGCTCGTAGACATACGTGTACGAGCACACCACCCGACCGCCATCAGGGAGAGGCCGACCATGCCCGGCAGCAGCGGCAACGGCGCCGTGACCCGCAGCACCCTGCGGCAGCAGATCGCCGACGCGCTTCGCGACGAGGTGCTCGCGGGGCGTCTCCAGCCGGGTCAGGAGTTCACGGTCAAGGAGATCGCCGAGCAGTACGGGGTCTCCGCGACCCCGGTCCGCGAGGCGCTCGTCGACCTGTCCGCTCAAGGTCTCCTGGAGGCGGACCAGCATCGCGGTTTCCGCGTGCACGAGTACTCCTTGGCCGACTACCGGGGCATCATCGAGGCCCGCAGCCTCGTCATCGACGGCATGTTCCACGCGCTGGACGGCGGCCACCAGGGGTTCGTCCACGACCCCGACAACTCCCGTGTCCTCGCCGCCCTCGCCGGGGTGCGACGGCGTGGCGAGGAGGCGCAACGGGCCGCCCTCGCCGGGGACCTCACCGTTCTGATCGGCTACGACCTGCGGTTCTGGCGCGAGTTGAGCGCCGTGTTCGGCAACCCCTACCTCGCCGACTTCCTGCACCGGCTGCGCGTCCAGTCCTGGGTGTGCGCGGTACAGCACCTGCGCCGCCTCACGGAGCTGCGCGGACAGCTGTGGGCCGAGCACACCGAACTGATCGACGCTCTCGTCCTCCGGGACACCACGGCGGCGCGGGAGATCGTCGCCGCGTACAACGCGCACTCGCTCGAGGTGGTCGAGCGACTGACCGGCGGATGAGCCCCCGGACGTGAGCCGGCCGCGGGTGTGGGTATGGGACCTGCAGCAGAGCAGCTGACACCGCCCGGGGGGAAGCCACGGCACGCCGGACCGATTACTCTTCCCTGACCACTTCGCTACACCGTGCTATGCGAGGAGCCTTCTTTGGCCTGTGACCTGTGGCTGGTACCGCTCGTCGACGTGTTGTGCCACACGCCCGACAACCCGTTCGCCGAGGAACTCGCGCAATACAACAAGGTGCTCGCCGAGGCCGGGCTGCCACCGGTGCCGGTGTACCAGTACATGCCGGGCCTGTCCGGTGAGGTCGCCCCGGTGGCCGGCTTCGACTACGACGCGCTGCACTTCCTGCGCCGCGCGTATCTCCTCCAGATGTGCGGTCTGCCGGTGACGCCGGTGGACGAACTGGGCGGGGACTACGAGCAGTTGCTGGAGATGTTCGAGACGACGGCCCAGCAGTCCCATCTGGTCTGGCACTACGACCACGCCGGCGCCTATGTCCCGGTGGACTTCCCGCACCCGTTGGCCAACGACGAACTCCTGGCCGGCGGCGGCCCCTTGGGTTCCTCCCAGACGCTGCTGCGGGAGCTGGAGCTGGTGGCCCCCTCGATCGGCATCGACCCGGCCAACCCTCCGGCGGCCCCCCAACCGCCGCTGGGCCCCACGGAACTGGAGGAGCCGGCCGTCCCCGCGCCGTACGACCCCAGCCCCTTCGCCCGTGAGCGGCATGTGTGGCTGGGCCTGCACGCGGCGGCGACCCGGAGCCTGGCACAGGGGTCGATGATCATCTTCAGCTGAAGGTCACTGCCCGAGCTGCGAGAGGCCCTTCTTGACGTCGTCGAGGTTCATCAGCGGCGTGTAGGAGATCTTCGCGCCCAGGTTGAGGAAGAACGGCTCGCTGATCGCCGGCATCTGGGAGACGTCCTCCATGTCGAACACCAGGTAGGCGGTGCGGTTGCCGTCCTCGGCGGTGAAGTAGGCCGCTTCGGGCTTGATCTGCTCCACCGACTCCTGGATCAGTTTCCCCAGCGTGCCGTTCCGGATGGCCTCGTTCGACCTCTCGGTGTCCAGACTCGCCTTCAGCAGTACGCGCATCGCACTCACCTTCCCCTGTCTGCCCGATTTGCACTTGTTTACATCGTATGCCCGATAGCTGGTTCCAGCCCTGCCAGCCGTTCCGGCTCCGCGATCACATCGATCTCGCTGATCAGATCGCCGTCGAAGGTGAACCGGAGCAGCACCCGCAGGCGCCCCGCCTCCAGCATCGCCATGGCGATCCCCCCGTCGACCAGGACGAGATCCGCGAACCGCGCCCGGCCCGTGGAGGCCATCGCGCCCTCGGCCACCGGGCGGGCGCCGGAGACGAGGATCGGTTCGGGGGTCGGTACGACCGCGCGGTCGGCGCGCAGGACCACGTCGGGGTGGAGCAGGGCGAGCAGCGCGTCGAAGTCGCCGCCGCGCGTCGCGGCGAGGTAGGCGCCGACCACCCGGCGCTGGCGCGGCAGGTCGGCCGAGGGGGACGGCGCTCCCTTGACGCGGCGCCGGGCACGGCTCGCCAACTGCCGTGTCGCCGCCGGGGTCTTCTCGATCAGCGGGGCGATCTCGTCGAAGGGCACCTGGAACATGTCGTGGAGGACGAAGGCCAGCCGTTCCGCCGGGGCGAGGGTGTCGAGGACGACGAGCAGCGCGAGGCCCACCGAGTCGGCGAGCAGCGCCTCCTCCTCGGGGTCGGCCACACTCACGGCCGCGGCCCGCTCCAGCGGCTCCTCGCGCCGGTGCTCACGCGAGCGCAGCATGTTCAGACACACCCGCGCGACCACCGTCGTCAGCCACCCCGCCGGGTTCTCCACGTCCCCCGTGTCCGCCCGGCTGACCCGCAACCACGCGTCCTGCAACGCGTCGTCGGCCTCGCCGATCGACCCGAGCATCCGGTAGGCCACGGCACGCAGCCGCGCCCGGTGCGCCTCGAACTCCTCGATCATGATCCCCCCGTCCACCCCGGGACCCTAGAACACGGCCGTCCCGCCCTGCGTCAGCTTCCAGTTGGTGACCGCGAAGTCCGCCGGGTTCAGGGCCCCCTTCGCCGTCACGTAGTCGATCATCAGCTGCCGGATCTCGTTCGTCGAGCTGTAGGCGATGTCCGCGTCGGCGATGTGCGGGTACCCCGAACCGCCGTTGGCCCGGTAGTTGTTGACGGCGACGACGAAGACCTGGTCGTCGGCCACGGCCGTACCGCCGTAGGTCAGGTTCTTGATCCGCGAACCCTCGGCGGCCGCGATGTCGATGTCGTACGAGACTCCGGCCGCCGTGTCGTACATGTAGTCCCAGAAGCTGTTGGCGTTGGTGAGGGTCGCGGTGTCGACTTCCGTGCCGGCGGGCACCTGGTGGTAGTACTTCGCCCCGAACTCCAGGTAGTCCTTGAACTGCGCGCCCGTGAGCTTCTTGCCGTAGAGGGTGTTGTCGTAGATGTAGAGCCCGGCGATGTCCTTGATGGTCACGCTGCCCGCGGGGATGTCGGCGGTGCGGGAGAAGGGCGCGGCGACCGAGATCAGCGGGAGGGCCGCGTCGGACGTCGACAGGCCGGCCTTCACCGTGTCCATCTGGACCTGGTGGATGAAGTCCATGATGGGGACGTCCTTCCAGCAGGACTCGGCGGCCGAGAGGTCCTCGGTGCAGGTGCCCACGGCGGTGTTGACGTACTTCACCACCAGCTCGTGGTCGACCTCCAGGAGCTTCCTGATCTCCGGGTCCTCGTCCACGGACTTGGGGTCGAGGGTCTGCGCGGTCTTCTTGGTGACCTTCCAGCGGCCGTGCTCCAGCTCGACCTCGAAGTCGAAGACGCTCAGCCGGTAGCCCCAGCAGTACGGCTCCGACAGCAGCACCTCGTCGCCGGTCTCGGCGTTCTTCACGGTGTACGAGGGCACCTCGACGTGGGTGTGGCCGACCAGGATCGCGTCGATGCCCGGGACCTGCTCGGCGACGAGGTTGGAGGCGTTCTCGACGTACGGGAGCGCGTCGCCGTAGGACGTCGACCCGTCGAGGCCCGAGTGGTCGGTCAGGAAGACGACGTCACAGCCGAGCGCCCGCAGCCGGGGCACATACTTCTTCGCCTGCTCCACCAGCCCCGGGAAGACCATCTTCCCGCTGACGTTGTCCTTGTCCCACAGCGCGATGCCCGGGTTGGTGAGGCCGAGGATGCCGACCTTGATGTCGGGGGCGCCCGGCACACAGATCCGCTTCACGGTGTACGGCGCGAAGGCGGGCTTCAGGGTCTTGGCGTCCAGCGCGTTGGCGCCGAGCAGCGGGAAGCGACACTGGCTCTCGAACCTGCGCAGGGTCTCGATGCCGTAGTTGAACTCGTGGTTGCCGAGGGCGGCGGCGTCGTAGCGCATGTGGTTCATGGCGACGGCCATCGGGTGCTTGACGCCCTTGCCGGTGATCGGCTGCACGCGCGCGAAGTAGTACGCGAGCGAGGTGCCCTGGATGATGTCGCCGGCGTCGACGAGCAGGACGCGCTCCTCGCCCTTGGCCTCGCGCTGCTGCTTGATGAGCGTGGCGACGCGCGCGACCCCGACGGAGTTGCCCTTGGCGTCGCTGTAGGCCGCGTCCTTGTAGTAGTCCCAGTCGAAGACGTGGCTGTGCAGGTCGGTGGTGCCGAGGACGGAGAACGACCAGGTCTTGGGCTTGCGTTCGGCAGCCTGGGCGGGCGTTGTGGCGACGGCCCCCGCCGCGGCCACGGCCACACCGGTGACAGCCGACTTCTGCACGAACTCGCGACGGTTCATGGGACTGACGGGCATACGGAGCTCCTGGGACTGGAGAGGGAGGAGGGGTACAACTACCCGCGTAGATAGTTGCGTTCCCCCGCTTCCAGGCGGAACCAGGAAAAGGCCATGGGCCGGTCAAGGAGTTCCATGACCGGCCAGGAGGTGACCTGTGGAGTCGATGGAGCGGCGGAGTCGACGCGGGCGCCCCGCTCCGTGGGAATCCCGGATGGGCAATCAACCGGCCAGGTCACCCATCCATACTCGCCTCCCTAGTTCATCCAGTTCCGTCTTCAACCGACGGCACTCAGGGAGGGCCCTGCCGAGCAACCGCCAGTACTCAAGTCCGTGACCGGACACGCGCACATGCGCCAACTCATGTGCGACGACATAGTCGATCAGGTGGATCGGCAGTTGGAAGGTCGCCCAGTGAAGCGAGACGACTCCCCCGCCCACCGCCCCGGAACGGTAGCTACCCCATCGATGGCCCAGATCCCGTACCTGCACCGCTGCCTCCGGGACGTCCATCCGAGCTGCCCACGGCTGGAGCCGCCCTCGCACCCAGCGCTGCCCGGCCTGGATGTACCAGTCGGCGAGTGCCTTCTTCGCGAGGGCCGGATCGGCGGCGACGCAGCTGTCCATGCGCAGCCGTCCGGCTACGAGCTTTACGGGCGTCGCGGTCGAGCCGTCGGGCCCCTCGTCTCCGTCTTCCTCGTCACCGACGATCAGAAGCCGGTAGTCCCGTCCCAGGTATCGATGAATCTCCCCGTCCCGGAGAGTACGGACAGGATGCAGTTGACGGCGTTCGTCGCTGAGGCGGGTTTTGCCGCCGATCCAATCACCGCTTTCCCGCACGAACTGTTCAGCCCGCCGAATGCTGCACCCCTGGGGAACATGCAGGGTCAGGGACTGGTCCCGCTCAACGGTCAGGCCAAGGCGACGCCGCCGTGAGCTGATCCGGACGCACAGCTCACGCCCGTCGACCAGCAAGGGCCCATCTTCCGTGATCTCGGGCTCAGCCGATCGGGCCTCGGCGTCGGCGGGCTGGGCATCGGTCATGGACTTATTCTTGCCGGGCCTCGGCCCGGAACTCCGCAAGGTGCTCCGTCGCATATCCCGCGAGCGCCGAAGCGAGCCGTTTGACCGCCTCACGGCCCGCGCCCGAGCTGCGCAGCCCGGCGGCCCGCAACCGTTCGTAGAGACGCGCCTCCAACAACGTCACATGGCGCTCCCTCCCGCCGAACGAGGCCATGCGCACGGTGGCTGTGATCTCGTCGTAGACCTCGTCGACAAGACGACGCAGCCGCTCCGGAGACGCATCCTCCAAGGTCTCGCTCTCCGTCAGCTTCTCGCCGATCAGCACGTACAGTCGCTGCTCCATCGGCGACAGGTCGGCGACGGCGGGATCCGCCTCCTCCGCCCGCCGGGCCCGGTCGACCAACGGCAGGAGTTCGCGCGAGATCTCCTCCCAGTTCCCGGCGAACTCCTCCAGCACCCGCTCCAACTCGACGGAGAGCTGCCGGTACACCGGTCGTTCCTCGACCGCCAGGCGCTCCTCCAGGTGGTAGCGCAGGCCCTGCACCTGCTCAGCTGCCGCCTCGTGTACGGGAAGGGTGCCGACCACCTCGTCGAAGTCCGGGGCGAGGATGGAGACGGGCGGGATCTTCTGCTCGATCTCCTGTGCCCGAAGGTGTTCGGCGATCAGGGCTCGCACCTTTCGGCCGTACCCCCGCATCGCGAAGCCGCCACCGGTGTCGTCCCGGTAGTGGCGGCGCACACGCATCTGGAGCACACTCCACGCCCGTACGTCGTGCAGGTGGTCCAGTGCCTTCTCGTGCGGCAGGACGCGGTCCACCGCACCCAGGAAATCGCCCAGCCGGGTGTCGAACCCGGCGCGTACCGCGGGGTCCCCGAGCGCGAGCACAGCGCTGCTGAAGGCCGCGCGAGAGGTGAGGCCGTCCGGGTCGATGCCCGCCGCAGCCAGGAACTCGCGCACCAGATCGGCTGTCCGCTTCATCTCCGGGATCTCGTCGGCCATGCTGCGCAGCGAGTCCAGGGCGGGCGGGTTACCCCGGTAGGCGGCCAGGGTCACGCCGAGGTTGTTCAGGACACCGTAGTAGTCGACGACCAGCCCCTCCCGCTTCCGGCGGGCTGGGCGGTTGACGCGGGCGATCGCCTGGAGGAGTTCGGCGTCGCGGATAGGCCTGTCCAGGTAGAGCGCCTGCTCGATGGGGGCGTCGAATCCGGTGAGCAGCATCGACTTGACGATGAGGAACGCGATGGGTGGCTGCCCCGCCTCATCCCGTCCGTTGTCGCCGCCGGATGCGGCGCCGCCGCCGAAGACCAGATCGCTCCAGGGGTTCATGTCGCCCACGGATTCGGCCGGTACTGGGTCGGGCTCGGCGGCCGGATAGGTCACCCAGGGGTTGTCGGGCGGCAGTTGGGGGAAGGGCCGCAGGAAACGTGCGATGTGCTTGCGCTGCTCCTCCGGGTCGGTCCACTCGCGCCACACTCCCTCCTTCTGCTCGGCTCCGGCGGAGATCACCGGCACGAAGTCGATCCTCCGCAGCAGTTCCTGGAACTGCCAGGCACGCAGCAGGAGCGATTCCTCGGCGGTGTACGTCTCCGGGAGCTTGTCCCGCAAGGCCTCACGCCGCCCGCAGTCGTCGAACTCCTCGACCCGGCGCAGCAGATCGGTCCGCGCCTCACGCAGGGCGCTGCGGTAGGTGACCGCGGCCCGTCGGCTCACCGCGGCAATCTGTGCCTTGAACCCACCGGTGAGCGGTCCGGCGACATAGTGCTCCAGCATGTCGATCGCCTTGCGCCGGATCATCGGCACCGACTCCGCCACGACCCGCGCGGAGGGTGCGCCGTACTTCTCCCGCACGCGTTCCTGCTGCTCCTCGTCCAACGGCTCGATCAGGTCCTCGAAGCACGCGTCCAGCCGCTCCCTGTCACGCACCTCGGCGGTGGTGGCGCGGCCCGCGTAGCGGACGGGCACGACGACCTTGTCGCGTTCGGCTTCGGTCATGCGGTACGTGTCGAGGAACTCGGGGGCCCCGCCGGATTCACTGCTCGGCTCCAGGCCGAAGATGCGCCCGGTGTCGGTGAGCCGGCCCTGCATCAGCGGGGTACCGGTGAATCCGACCCGGGCCGCGTTCGGCAGAGCCTTGCGCAGACAGGCGTGCAGGACGGAGGTGTGCGAGCGGTGGGCCTCGTCGACGAGAACCAGGACCCGGTCCTCGTCGCTGCACTCGGGGAAGATCCGCTCCGCGCGGCTCAACGTCCGTTCGTCCGGCGTGGGGTCGGCGACCTCTTCGGCGCTCTCGCCCGCCTCCAGCCGTCGTCGTGCCTGCTCGAAGTCCTCGGCCAGCGCCTTGTCCTCGCCGTCGGCTGTGTCCTTCCCCTCCCCCGTGGCAGGGGCCAGGTCGCCGAGGAACTTCTGGATCGTCGCGAAGATCACCGCTCGTCCGCCGGCGCGTCCGGCCCGGCGGAGCAGGCGCTCCAGGTCCGTACGGGAGGTGGCCTCCCGGATCTCTGAGTCGCTCAGCGCCACGGCCCGCCGCAGCTGCCGCTGCAGGTCGGTACGGTCGGTGATGGCGACCAGTGTGATCCCGTTCAGGGCGGGGTCCGGGCTCATGTGCAGTCGTCGGGCCAGGAACTGCATGGTGAAACTCTTGCCGGCACCCTGCGTGTGCCAGATGACACCGCCCCGCTCGTCCCGGTCCCCTCCGGTGACACGACGACTCGGCCGGGTGCGCAGCCGCGCCACGATCTTCTCGGTGGCCCGGTACTGCTGGTGACGGCAGACCACCTTGACCGTCTTCGGCTCGGCGGCCTTGAAGCGACTCTTCGTACGATCGCCGCTGTCCTCGTCGACCGGCTTCTCGAAGACGTAGTGCCGGACGATGTTGAGGAGGTTCCCCGGCCTGAGAACGATCGCGCTCAGGCGCTGCTGAAGGGTGGGCGCCTCCTCCGGGCCAAGCAGCCCCCACCCCCGCAGCTCACGGCGCAGATCCTCGGCACCGTCGTCCCCCGGCCGGTCCGGATCGCCGTAGTCCGGGGTGACACTGCGCCACAACGCGTAGTGCTGCTCGGCCGAGGAGTACGTGCCGAGCGCGGCGTGCGTTCCGTCGGCGGCCACGAGGAGTTGCGCCGGGACGAACAGGTGCGGCACACCTCTGGGCGCACCGGAGCCGCGCCGGGTGTCGTCGTCCAGTGGGCGACCGGTGTAGGCCCGGAGGTCACGGATGGCCTTGCCGAGTGGGTCGGGTATGTCCGGCGACTTGCACTCGATGATGACGAGCGGGATGCCGTTCACGAAGAGGACGAGGTCCAGCACGGACGGCCTCCCATCCGCGTCGTGCACCCGGAACTGGTCGACGACGAGGTAGTCGTTACGGGCCAGGACCTCCTCGCGGCTGCCCTCCAGCGCCTCGCGCGACCAGTCGAAGAACTTCGCCTGCACCTGCTTGTCATCGGGCCCCTGCTGCATGTCGCCGTACAGCAGGAGCGTGGTGACATCGCGATTGGCCTGCGGCAGCGACTGGGCGGACACGTGGCGGGTGGCGGCCCGGAGCGCGGAAATGGTCGCCTCGGCGTGCGCGTCGCTCTTCATCCAGGACGAGGAACGGCGCAGGGCGGCCCGCAGGCGCCGCTCCAGCAGCACCTCCCGGAAGTCGCCCCGCTCCCCCGCCTCCTTCAGCCGGGCACCCTCGATGTACTGCCACCCCATCGCCTTGAGGTGTTCCAGAAGCGGCCGTTCCGCCTCGACCCGCTCGGTCGCCCCTCCGGCCGTTCCGGCAGCCATGCCTCACGCCTCCCCTGCGTCACGGTGAACCGCATGAAGGTCCATTGTGCTTCAGGGGAGTTGGCGGCGACGGGCATGCCGGTCATTCGCCATTGAGGCACTGGACGCGGACGGCGCCGTTCGGGCGGCCGGGCCGCGAGGGCGTCGTGCCCCGGCCGAGGCATGCGCCGTGGTGCGCTGAGGGTCAGAACTCAAGATGCGTGAGCTGGACGACATACACGAGCTCATGGCGGACCACGATCTGGTACTCGAAGAATCCGCTGCCAACACTCAGGGAACCGCCCGGCGGGTCCTCTCCCTGATACGTCCTGCCGTCCAGATACTGGGCCTCGCACATCCGGACCAGCTCATCCGCCTTCGCCCTCACCTTCTCAAGGAACGGCGTGGGCAGCGTCTTGGCGGACTGCTCGGCGCCGAAAGCGTACTCCCAGCTCCAGCTCACCGACGTACCGCCGCCATCGCCTCATCGAGAACCCTGGACAAGTCGTCGGCAGCTGCTTTGACCGTTGCCTCGTCGGAGCGCGCGTTGTGCATGCGGTGCAGCGCGTCCTTGTACCGGGCGGCCAGCTCGGGCCTGCGCGCGATCTCGATGTCCCGGGCCCAGGTGAGAATCCAGGCCCGGAGCGGCGTCAGCGAGTTCTCTTCGAGCGCCCCGGCAACCGCCTTGTCGCGCTGCTCCGCCATCTCCTCCAGGCGCTGCGGGGCGACGGCGGCCAGGGCCTGACGCAGGGCCTCAGGGGTGCGCTCGGGGCGGGGAATCAGCTCTCCGCCAGATTGCTCGGGCTGTGCGGTCACGGCGCCTCCTCGGGATCCCCCACCAGCGTAGTGCCCTCTCCCCGTCACGTAGAGTCCTTCCTCCGCGGTCGATTTCACGGTGGGGCAGGTCAGGAAGTCAGTCACAGCCCGGCATCGGCCTCGGCGTCCACATAGATCTTCCTGATCTCGACGATGGCATCCGTCGGGTCCTCGACCCCGGCACTCACCGTCTCTTCTAGATGGCGCAGCCGGGCAGCACGCGAGGGATACCGCTGGATCGCCACGAACACACCCCAGGTGTGGACGAACGTACGCAGCGGCGCGAACGACTGGATCTGCTGTGCGCTGGTGGTCGCGTCGACGAGATCGCTCACGAACTCCGGCATTCGGCTCGGCGTCAGGCTTTCGACGGCGGCACGCAGAGCCCCGGGGGTGAGCACGGGCATGGGGATGAGCGGCTCGTCGGCCTGTGCCTCCGCGGGCAGGGCGGTCACGGTGTGCTCCCGGTCGGTGGACGTTCGCTGCGTTCTCGACGGCACCCGCAGGCGCCGGGCAGGCGATGGGAACGGGGCGACTGCGGCCCGCGTGGGCGGCACGTTCATGTCCGTCGTGCCGCCCACGCGGGGAATCCGGCCTACGGCCAGTGCACTCCCTCGCTGCCCACGGCGGGCTTGCGGCAGTCGGGCAGCTTGGACACCGGCGTGATCACCGAGGCCGTCGCGTCATCCAGCGCGTAGCAGAGCTGGGCGTGCAGGACCTCCGCCTCGGCGGGCGTCAGGCGCAGAGCGAGGTCGGTCTCGAACCCGCCGTCCCTGGTCAACCAGAGGTCGATGGTGACGTCTCCGTCCGCTCCCCGCCGTACGGGCTTGCTGGGTACGCGGCTGATCCTCATCCGGGGTGCGCTCATCAGGCCGCCACCCCCACGGGGCTGCCCACCGGGCTGCCGATGCGGTGCCCGTGGATCACCGTCGGCCCGACGTCGATCCCGTCGAGCGCGAGCACCAACGCCCGCCGCCGCATGCGCTGTTCGTGCGCGACGAGGTAGGGGCGGACGCGGGAGGCGGGGCGACGGGCTGCCATCGCCGTGGCCGACTCGCTGGACCGGCGCCGCCTCAGCAGATACGGCGGCAGTACGGGGATCTCGGCGCCGGCGACGAGGATGCGGTAGCCGGGCGGACGCCGGACAGCGCCTGCCGCAGGCGCGGGCACGGGGAGGAGTGCGCGCACGAGGCACACAAGAAGGAGGACGGCCACCTGCACGAGTGTTCGTGCGAGGCCGGGCCGGATACGGTGGGACATGCTGACGCTCCTATGAGGCGTTGGCCATGCCCCGGGGTGGTTGCACACCGCCGGGGCGCTTTGCGTGAAGGGCCGAGCAGAAGTCACCAGGCGCTCACGCATCACTACACAAAGTACAGACACCATGATGCGTTAGACAACATGTTGCCTCACTTGATGTGGGACGGCATATGCCGCGAGGCCGTCCCTCGAAGGGAAGGTGGTGCCCGGCTGGGGGGGAGCGAGGCGCCCCATCGCGCAGAGGAGGCGGCAGCAGCCTAGGGGAGCCTGTGTTCCCACCGGAGGGCTTGCTGATCTCCGATCCAGCGGGTTCGACCGTTGGTGGTGATCTGCTGCCCACCGATCCAGTAGGTGTGCGTCTGCTCGGTGATGTGGAGACGGATACTTGCGATGTCGGGGCTCCCCGCATCCTGCCAGGCAGTCAGCGCCTCCTCGACGCCGTCCCACAGGGCCACAGGGCCGCCCTGGCGGACCGTCCAGCCGGAGGTGTCCTCGGTGAACGCGGCGAAAGACTCCCGCTCCACGTCGAACAGATACAGATGCTGCGTACCGTCGTGGGCTGTGGCCCGTACGAACTGGGCACCCGGTGCGGTGAGTTGCGCCAGGAAGGCGGGCATCCACTCGCCCAAGAGAGCAGGCGGGAGCTTGGCGAGCCGTTCGGTGTCCGCGTAGGCGGTGCGGGCCGACAGGTCACCGGCCAGCGGGACGTGGGCCTGAGCACGGGCGTGCATGAAGGAGGAACGGCCGATGATCCGCCCCTCGGCCGAGCCGTCGTCGTTCACGGTGACCTTGGCCAGCCCGGTGCCGTACGGCCAGGAGCCGACCGTGGCGAGGATGACCCCGCCGGGCTTGGTCTGACGGACCCAGGTGTACGGGATACGCCGTACTGCGCAGGTGGCGATGACGCGGTCGTACGGTGCGCGGGCGGGGTGACCGAGGAGCCCGTCGCCGGTCACGGTCCATGTGGAGTACCCGGCCGCTTCCAGAGCGGCATCCGCGCGGGCGGCCACCTTGGGGTCGACCTCGACCGTGGTCACGTTGTCCTCGCCAAGGCGGTGGCACATGAGGCCGGAGGAGTAGCCGGTGCCGGTGCCGATTTCGAGGACGGTGTGGTCGTCGGCGACGTCGAGCTGTTCGAGCATGCCGACGACGGTGGTGGGGGTGGTGGAGGACGACGTGGGCACGCCGGTCACAGCGTCGTTTGTCTCGTCGGCGGTGAGGTGGCCGTCGAGCTGGGTGGCCAGCGACTCGTCGCGGTAGGCGATCTGTGCCCAATCCTCCGGGGGCGTGCCGAGCGCGGTCACCGGCTGCCAGTGTCCGCCGTCGACCGGCAGGAACACCCCGGGGTGCAGGAACAGTTCGCGAGGTACGGACTCGACAGCCGACCGCCACGGTGAATCCCGGCGCAGGACTCCGGAAGTGGTCAGCCGGTCGGCGAGCGCGCGGCGTTCAGGGGCGGTGTCCATCAAGTTCTCCTCGGATCAGCAGATCTGCGATAGCGGCGGACATCTCCAGGCCGGTCTTCTCCTCCAGCCAACCCCACTGGCCGTTCGGGTTCAGCTCCAACCAATGGAATTCGCCGTCGCCGTCCTGGGCGAGATCGAAGGATCCGGAGGCGAGGCCGAAGTGGTCCAGGACGGCGAGCAGGGCCCCCTCCAGGCGCGCAGGGAGGTTGACGACGCTGTAGGAGAGCGCGTCGTAGTCCATGCGCCAGTCCAACAGGCCGGAGTCGATCCTGACGGCGAAGACCCGGCGGCCGACGACCAGGACACGCAGGTCGGCCACCTTCTCGACGCGGGCCTGGAACAGGTGCGGGGCGGAGCGGAGGGTGTCATCGATCTCGTCGATGGCCACTGGTTCGGCCCAGGAGGTCATGGGGACGCCATCGCGTTCGTAGGGCGTCCACCGCAGCGTCTTGGCGATGACCGGGCCGTACGCGGCGATGAACTGGCGTGCTCTGTCGGGATCGTTGGTGACCAAGGTGGGCGGCACGGTCAGCCCGACGCGCTGGGCGACGGCCAGTTGGGCGGGCTTGTAGTCGGCAGCGGCATCACGGAGGGGATGGTTGAGCCACAGGGGGCCGTCGAGGGCGTAGAGGATGCCGCCGAGCCCATAGCGGACCTGTGCGGCGGCGTAACGAGCGTCGTCGGTCTCCAGGTGCTCGAAGGCGGGCCAGGTGGGGCGGCGCCAGTACACCGCCCGGACGTGCTCCAGGCCGGCGGTTCTCGACGGTGTCCGGAGCTGCCCGACCACGGGGGCCGGGCAGACACCGCACTGGGCCGAGATCATCAGGTCCGTGCCGATGTCGGCGGGGTTGAAGCGAACCACCGGAACACCCTTGCGGTTCAGTTCGGTGATCACCATGTCGGCGGTCAGATCGAGCGGTTCGGTGACCACGAGAACGGGCCTGTCGGTCTCGGCCATGCACGTCAGTCCTGCTGCGAGTCTTGGTCGGACCCCTGGTCGTTCTTCGAGTCGAGGTTGGTGGTGGTCGTCGTCGAGGTGGCGGAGCTGGTGCCGTGCTTGCCCATCTCGACCACGTGGCCGTCGGCGTCGCGGAAGACACCGACCTGCGTGTCCGGGTCGACCGTGACCGTGCTGAACGGCATCCTCACCGTGTTCGGGTACGGCCCGAGACGGCGAAGGCCCCAGGGGCGGGGTGCTGTCGTCCGCGTTGCGGTCTGCATGGTGCTCCTCCCATACGTAACGAGTGGTGCTGTAGGTGGCGCTCAGCCTCGACTCCGACGCCAAGCCGTTTGCTGTCAGTCACCGCGTGGTACCCCGCCGTTCCTCTCGACGTAGACCCACAGCAGGCGCCGGGTGAGGTTGGCTACGTCGCGCATGAAGAAGAAGGCCGTGAAACTCAGCGCCTGTCTGCCAGGACGGTTGGTCAACTCCAGCAGCTTGTACGCCTGACGGAACAGGTCCATGACTTCGTCATCGTCATCGGCGCCCAGGTCTTCGGCCAGGAGCAGACTCAGGAGACCGACGACCCTCGTCGTCTTGAAGTCGATGTCCTCACGGGTCGACGTGCTCAGCTCCATCTTCAGCACGCCATCTGCGATGTCCGAGATCAGCTCTACGTCGATGGGCAAGTTGTCGACGCAGGCCTTGGGTTCCTCGGTCACGCTCGCCACCACGCTTCTCCCCTCGACGCCGCCTGCGCGGACTTGGGTTCGAGAACGAACGTAGAGCGACCAGCGCCCAACCCCCAAGGAGATTGCGCGAGTTTGCAGAGAGGCGATTGACTAGCTTGAATGGCTCATCGACGATCGAAGTGTCGCGCAAACCTGCGCAAGACAGCGGACGGGAGAGCAACCATGAAGCTACGGTTCCTTGGTAAGAACTCCACCCCTGGAGACAGCCCCACCCTGTACGCCAGTGACCAGGACAGCTATGTCATCCAAGGCTGGAAGGTCTTCGCCAACGACCTGCTCATGCACCTGGACGTGCCGGACGGACAGACTGCGGTAGAGGTGCCGACCGAGCTCTTCGAGCACCTGACCAAGGACGGCCAAGTGTCCGGCGAGATCAGGAAGTTCACCGCCCCGATCGTGCTCGTCACAGAACAGGGAACATGCGTACTCCAGGGACCGGAAATGCACGATCCTGAAGCCCTGAGCCAGATGCGCATGCCTGACTACGAGACCTGCATCGAGGTCCCCAAGTCCTCGATTATGGCCCTGCTGGAGGAGAACAGTGGACCTGATCACCCCCGCACAGCGTGACGAGCTGTTCCACAGCTTCGAACGTGACGCCTTCCATCTGGAGCTGCGGGACGACTATGGATCTCCCGTCGAAGACACGCCGTACGCCCGGTGGCAGCGGGGCGAGCCAGACGACTACGCGTGGCTGGATCCGTGGATGACGCTGATGAGGCGCGTTACGGGTGAAAGCAAGACCGTGCGACGTGTCCGAGTGATCACGGAGCCGCACTCCGAGTACGTCGGATGGGAGCACTCGCTGACCGACCTCAACATCGAGGCCGGCGAGGACATCCGATGGCTACCGCGGCACCGGTTGCCCGCAGCCGTCACCTTCCCTCTCGACGGTAACGACTGGTGGCTGTACGACGACCGTCTCCTCGCGGTCGGCCACTTCGATCCCGAGGGGCGCGTTCTGGGGTCAGAGATCGTCGAGGACCCTGACACCGTGGCCGTATGCATTCGGATGCGCGACCTGCTCTGGACCCACGCCATTCCACACGCCGAGTACAAGCCCTGACCCATCAGTGAGCAACCAAGCACAAGAAGCACGAGAGGCACTGGGTGCCCGGCTGCGCGGATTCCGCAAGGATGCGGGGTTCGCGAGCGGCCGGGCATTCGCCGTGGCCACCGGCTGGGCGGAGTCCAAGGTCTCCCGGCTGGAGAACGGCAAGCAGAACCCCAGCGAAGACGACATCCGCACCTGGTGCACCACGACCAACAGGCAAGAACACATCGCCGACCTGATCGCCACGGTGCGCCACATCGACGAGTTGTGGCTTGAGTGGCGTCGGCAGTTCCAGACCGGTGCCGAGCAGCGGCAGAAGAAGGCACTGCCGGTCTACGCCAAGACCAGGGTCTTCCGCATCTGGCATCCGACGCTGGTATGGGGAACGCTCCAGACGGCGGAGTACGCGGCCGAGACCTTCCGGCAAGTCGTTGACTACTACGAGATCCCCGACGACGCGGAAGCCGCCACCGCCAAGCGGCTGGAACGACAGCAGTACCTGTACCAAGGCAACCGGATCTTCAACGTCGTGCTCGGCGAGCAGGCGCTCTACACGAACTTCGGAGGGCCGGAGGCGATGAAGGGACAGCTCGACCGGCTGCTGGCGGTGATGCGACTGCCCCGATTGAGCCTGGGCATCATCCCGCGCTCCGCACCTATCGGTATCTGGCCCGGCAACTCCTTCTCGATGTTCGACGACAAGCTCGTCCTCGTCGAGACCTACTCGGCGGAGTTCTCCGTCACGCAGCCCCGGGAGATCGAGCTCTACACCAAGGCCTTCGCTCTCTTGAAGCAGTCAGCGGTCTACGGCACTGCCGTCCGAGACCTGATCCTCACCGCTAGCCACCATTTCGATCAGATGCCGAGCGACTAGGAGAGACCATGCAGCCTGTACTCCCGAACTGGCGTACCAGTACTTACACAGGGACCGAGAACTGCGTTGAGGTAGCCGACAACGAACCGACGAAGGTGATGGTGCGGGACACGAAGACGCGCAGTCGCGGAACCATGGCCGTCCAGCCGACCACTTGGGTGGCATTCATGGAGTTCGCCAAGGAGAGGTAGCGCTCTGGACTCCCGCGTGGGCCGCCGTCGGCCCAGAAGGCTGCTGGGCTCCAGCGCTTACGGCGACGACAGGCACCTGGCCGCCCGGCAGTTGATCTACCTGTGGCAGCGTCCGCAGTACGACCTGCCGGGCCTGGTGGCCGCCGAGCCGGCAGGGGTCACGAGACGGGTACTGGACGTGGGCTGCGGTACTACATGAAGTCGTCGAACTCCCCCGCCTTGGCCCCTTCGAGGAAGGCACGCAGCTTCCGGCGCGTGGTGCGCACGATCACGTCAGGATCGTCGCTCTCTCGAAGGAAGACGAATCCGTCATCCTCCGCAACCTCGACGCAGGCCCCGGTATCCGCCGAGAAGGACGACTTACGCCAGCGCAGTTCCACCGGTCTCCAACCCTCAGATCTCTTTTGCCGCCTGCCGAATGAAGTCGACAGACACCTTCGGCTCCAGCGCCCGCCCACGCATACGGTCAAGAACCGCACGGTAGTTCACAAGGTAGGCCTCGGCGTGCAGGAAGGTGACGCCGGTCGGCACGTCGATCTGGACCGTGTCCAGCTGCGGCACCGGCCCGCACGCGTAGAGCGTCGAGCTGCCGGCGTTGGCGAACCCACCCGCCGCGAATGGTACGACCCGGATGATGATGTTCGG
The DNA here is from genome assembly GCF_045041015.1 of Streptomyces sp. NBC_00019. Classification (NCBI taxonomy): domain Bacteria; kingdom Bacillati; phylum Actinomycetota; class Actinomycetes; order Kitasatosporales; family Streptomycetaceae; genus Streptomyces; species Streptomyces sp. NBC_00019. The sequence goes on along the minus strand of NZ_CP108302.1, from coordinate 5,699,093 downwards.
CCGCCCGGACTGGTCTAGGAGGTGGTCGATCTGCCTTCGCAGAACCTTCCGGTCACCAAACCGGATGAGCAAGGCGCCCTCATGGATCAGGAACTCGCACGAGGGCGGCCCCGAGCGGTCGAGCAGCGCGGCACGCCTGACCCGGAACTCGACATACCGCTCCAGGTCCGCCGGGTCCATGGTCGGCACCGCCTCGGCGAAGACTCCTCGCATGTAGTCGGGGGTCTGGAGCATGCCGGGCATATGCATGATCTGAGCCGAACGCAAGGCTGTTGCGTAGTGCTCCATCTCGGCGATGTCCAGAAGTCCGGCGGGGAGCGTGCCCCGGTACTCGTCCCACCAGTACGGCCCACGCTCCTTGGCCATGTCGGCCAGAGCATCGACGTAACTCGCCTCAGGACAACGGTAGTTGGCGGCCCACACCCTCACCCGGTCGCTACTGACCCCGGAACGGGCGGACTCCGTGTTGCTCACCGTCGTCCGGTCGGTGCGGTGGAGAGTGGCCGCCTCGTTGATCGTCATGCCAATGTGCTCGCGCATCCTGCGCAATTCGGCACCAAGGCGACGCTGACGCTCGGTGGACGGCTTACGGACGGGCATCAGGCCTCCCCCGCGGGTACACAGAACAGCGGATCAGCACCACCTACAGAGCCCTCTGAGAACTGACTCGCCCTGCGAGCAGGTCATCCGCGAGAGCGCGCCGCAACGTTTGTAGACGGTCGATCTCTACCAACCGCAATCTACGCGCCTCACGGGCTGCTTCAGCAGCTTCGACAAGCTTCCGCTGCACCGGCAATGGCGGGTGCGCAACCTCATGCTCATTGTACTCGCGAGCACTGATATTCCTTTGACCTACTTCTCGAACATTCCGAGAAACCCATTCTCGAAATCTATTTCCACTGGTCCACAAAAACGCATACTCAGGAAGCATATAATTCGGATCGATACGAAACTTCACGAGATATCCAGCGAAGGCGCACAGGCCGTCGGAAGGCCTGTACAGGTAAGATTTACCAGTGGTGTAACCTGTCCTAGCAATGAGCAGATCGCCTTCAGTGAGAAGATAGCGCCCTGCTGCCACAGCAGGAATGCTCGCGGCTCCGGGGCCTACAGGGAACAGGAACCCCTTGTCATCGATATCCGTGATGCGAACATATCGCGGCATGTCGATACGGTGAGGACTAGCGGACACATTACTCCCATAAACACCCCCTCCACGACTGACATCACGGATCTTGCTCGTTCCATACTGCTTCTCGTGACGGCCAAGTTCCTTGTTCAGTACGCCATCCCACAAACTGTCCAGCTTCGCCAACACACCCTTCTCTGCGTCGACACGATCTTGAATTGCGCTCAAGATCTCCACAATACGGTGCTGCTCAGCCAATGGGACCTGCGGCACCTGGAGCGCCGCCACATTTCCCTGCGAGATGTTGGCCTGCCCTGTGCTACCTCCCAGAAGGGCGTCGATCTGACTCCTAACCCGGCTAGAGCACAGAACGTGATAGACAAATTCAGGATTACCCCTGGACAACTCGGGTCGAAGACGTAGCGTTTTGTCACTGAGCATGAGCTTTCGGCGAACATTCCCTACAAGGCACGTTACGCCGACCAGGTTCTTCACCCCGTTCGCACGGGACATAATCAAGTCACCGGGGTTGATCTCAAGCCATGGACGAGGGTCAAGCGAGGGGGGCAACCGTTTTGCCTCTTCCTCTCGGAAGGAACCCTGCGTCACGGAACTGACCCGAACAACCCCCCACTCATTTGCTCCGGGCTTCTGTTCATCACAAGCCGGACTCCAGCCAGACTGAATGGAGCCAAGGTAACTACCCAGGGTCGTAGTGCGAAAGTCAGCCGACATAACCCAGCTCCTTCAGGAACCCGTTCAGCCGCTCCGCCGCCGCCTCGCGCCGCGCCTCGACTTCCCGCAGCGATACCAGGTACTTGCGCTCCCAGCTCAGGTACGTATCGATCAACTCACGGCGTCTGCACACGACATGGCCCTCCAGCTTCGACGCCAGGTCGTCGCGGAGGATGCCGAGGACGACTTCCCACGCCCCCGCCTCATCCAGGGCGTCACGCGCCTCGTGCAGACCGGGGGCGGGACGGTCCGGCTCCGCCGGGAGCGCCACGTCGAGGGCCGTCTGTCCAGCCGTATCGTCAGAAGTGGCGGCATCAGTCGCCTTGGAGGACTTGCCGGCCTTCGCCGCCGCGCCCTCCCCCAAGCCATCCAACGGATAGAACGCCTCCTCCAGCGCCTTCACCGCCTTGCCCGCCGCCGTCCGCTCCCGCTTCGCCTTCTTCAGGTCGGCCTCGCTGAGCAGCGCTTCCGTCACCGCCGGGTCGAGGGCGGGACCGCCCTCAGCGCCCTCGGCTCCCTCACCGGCCTCCCCGTCCTCCAAGACACCCGACGCCGCCGCAGCCCGCGCCGCCTCCGCCTCCTCGGCCGCCTTCACCTTCGCGTCCAGGCGGGCCTTCTCCGCGTCCGCGTCGGCCAGGGCCTTCAGGAACTTGTCCGCGATACGGGCGACGACCTTGTGGCCGTAGGCCTGCCGCCGCTCCGCGGCACTGCGCTTGCGCCCGCCGCCCGTCCACGGGTCGGGTTCCGGCTCCAGCAGGGACTCCACCGTGTCGACCCAGCCCTCGACGACACCCTTGAAGCCGTTCTCGGCCAGTGCCTTGAGTTCGTTCCTGGCGTCCTGCCACCACCCCGCGACCGCGCCGGCCAGCGCGTAACGGTCCAACAGGCCTACGCTCAGCAGCCGTTCGCGGAAGGAGTCGATCAAGTCAGCCCGCAGGCGGGCGAGTTGGGCGCGTTTCTCGGCCTCCGTACGGTCGTCCTCCTCGTACGGAGCGATCGCGGCGATCTGTTCCGTCTCGGCCGTCCACCAGGACTCGAACGCCTCCCAGAGCTCCCGTTCCCGGGCCTCGGCCAGTGCGGTCAGGCGGTCGGCGTCCGGGCGCCGGTCCTCCGGCAGGAAGTCGACGTACTCGGAGGACTCTCCCTCCCGCTCGGCGAACAGGTCCGTGACGCCCACTCCGTACGCCGACAGCACCGCCGCCTTCTCCGGCGACTCGATCTCGGACCGGGGCACACCCCCCACCAGGTGCGCCCGCACGTCCTGCGGCTCGGGCGGCGGGGTGTTGTCGACGTACCGGCGGATGTTGAGGTTGTACTTGTTCTTCCGGATCTCGTCCCGCTCGACCCACCGCGCGAAGCGCGGCACCTCCGTGCCCGCCGGCGCGTGGAAGGTGGAGACGATCTTCTCCGTGTGCTCGGGCAGCAGGACGTTCTGTGCCCGCTCGGAGTGGTACTCACGGTCCGCGTTGATGAAGAGGACCTGGTCCGCACTGCCGTCGCGCTTGCGGCCACGCGTGCGCAGGACCAGCACGCAGGCCGGGATGCCGGTGCCGTAGAAGATGTTGGACGGCAGGCCGATCACGGCCTCCAGCAGGTCGTCCTCGATGAGCTTCGCCCGGATCCTCTCCTCCGCGCCGCCCCGGAACAGCACGCCGTGCGGCATGACGGTGAAGACGGAGCCGCCGCGCCCCTTCACCATGTGCAGCATGTGCTGGAGGAACATCAGGTCGGCCTTGCCCTTCTCGGACGTCTGGCCGTAGGGCATGCGATCTTCGAGGTCGCCGATGTCCCCAGCCCGGTAGTCCATGGAGAAGGGCGGGTTGCTGAGTACGACGTCGAACGACCGGTCGAGGTGCAACGGTTGGGTCAGGGTGTCGCCGGTGCTCAGCTCGAAGTCATGGGCACCGTGGAACAGCATGTTCATGGTGGCCATGACCCAGGAGCCGTTGTTGGCGTCCTGCCCGGCCAGGGCCAGGTCCTCGGTGTTGCCGCCGTGCTCCTCGATGTACTCCTTGGCGTGGATGAGCATGCCGCCCGATCCCACACACGGGTCGTACACGCTGTGGCCGGGGCGGGGACGGGCCAGCTCGACCATCATCCGCACCACCGCGCGCGGGGTGTAGAACTCTCCGCCCTTGGCGCCCGCCGAGTCGGCGAAGTCCTTCAGCAGGTACTCGTACGCGGCACCGATGACGTCGGGGAACTCGAAGTCCTCGCCGCGAAGCCGGAGACTGCCGAAGTGACCGATGAGCGCGGACAGCCGCCGGTCCGCGAGTTTGGCCGCCGTCGCGCCGGTGCCGCCGCCCCCGCCGATGCGGTTGAAGTTGATGTGGTTGAACAGTCCGCGCAGCCGCTCGTTGCCCTTCTGGCCCTCCATCGCGTCGAGCGCGGGCTGGAGGTGCTTCGTGGCCACATCGTCCACCGCGTCGGCCAGCCCCTGCCAACGCGCCTCCGGCGGGACGTACATGATGCGGCGAGCCGTGTAGTTGGCCGGCTCGTCGGCCTCCTCCTCCGCCTCCGCGCGCGAGGCGCCTCCCGCCATCTCCCTCTTGATGATCTCGTCGCGAGCCGCTTCGAACTCGTCGTTGACACGCTTGAGGAAGAGCAGGACCAGGAGGAAGTCGCGGTACTCGGCGGCGTCCATCGTGCCGCGCAGGATGTCGGCGGCCGCGAAGAGGTGGCGCTCCAGTTGGTCGAGCGTGAGCTTGGCCACGTACGGGCTCCCTGAGGTGTGAACGGGCGGAGGGGCAGGGCGGGCGGCGCACCGCACTGCCACGGATGAGGCGGAGAAGTACGACCCCTCAGCCTAGTAGTGGCTGAGGAGGAGTCCTTCCTCCACGAAGGACCAGACGTCCGTGTAGGGATCCCAGTCGTTCGGGTTGGGCGAATCGCAGCGCTTGTTGATCGCCTTCGCGTACTTCCTGGCCTCGTGGTATCGGCTGCCGTCCGTGCCCTCCGGGCTCAGCACCTGTTCCTCGCGCACATGCTTGGACTGTTGTTCGGAGACCGATCGGACACCGCGCCCGTACGTCGCCGCGAATCCGCGGCTCGACCGCAGACGGCTGTTGGCGTCGCCGCACGCCTCCGTGCCGAACGTGCTCGTGTAGTTGGTGTAGTGCAGCAGTCGCCAGAGTTCGAAACAGGGGTGGGAGTACGCGACCCTGATCCCCTCCTTCTCCGCCAGCTGCCTGGCTTCCCGGATGCCCTGGTGACCGTCACGGTCGAACAGCACCCAAACCTGGGGCCAGTTCCAGTCGCCCTCCTCGATCCCGCCGACGACCCGGTACGGCTTGAGCCCCGCCGCCTTCGCCTCCCGCTCCACCTTGCGCAACGTACGGACGGCGTCCTGCACCATCCGGTAGGGCTTGCGGTGCTTGCCCTCGGCGTTCGGGTTCTCGATGTGGTGCTGAACCTTGCGGTCGGGTCTGTCCAGAGCACCGTTCTTCACGATGATGTCGATGTATTCGGGCTCGGTGACCTCGCCCTCGGTGAAGACGTACACCTGACGGTCTCGATGAGCGCGCCCCTTCGCGCCGCCCTTCTTGGGGGTGATGCTGTCCCCTCCCCTTGGCCTGGCCATCAGACCTCTTCCGCCTCCATCCGCACGATGTCGTCCGTACGCAGCAGCCGCCGCCCGATCTGTCCTTCGGACACCTTCGGTACCGCGCCGAAGGAACCGGCGAGGTACGAGGCCATCAGGTCCTCCTCCTCCGTCGGCTCCCACTCGGCGACCGAGGAAAGCTGCGTGGCGCCCCGTTCGTCCTTCTCGGTGAGCCAGATCTGTCCCGGTTGCAGGAGCCGCCCGCCGCCTGATGTCCACAGGAGAGAGGGGTCATGCCCGGTGAAGACCAGCTGGGCGCCCTTCGGGTTCACCCAGGGTGCCTGGAAGAGCCGTACGACCTCCGCCGCGAAGCGTGAGTGCAGGCTGGCGTCGAGTTCGTCGACGAGCAGGACCGCTCCGGTGTCGAGGGCCAGGAGCAAGGGACCGATCAGAGCGAACCACGAGCGCGTGCCCCACGACTCAGACGACCAGTCCAGCGAGGTCCGCTCACCGCTGCCGGCGTGGACCAGGCGCACCTCGGGGCGGCCGGAGGACGACTGCTCGACCTCGACGCCCGCGATGCCGAGATCGGCTACCCGCAGCAGCTCCTCGGTCCGCCGCCGGAAGTCCTCGCTGCGGAGCAACCGCATTGCCGTGTAGTCCTCGCGCTGCGCACGCTCGGTCTCCGGCGTGACGTCCCACAGGTTGTTCTTGAACCAGTCGAACACCGGGGTGAGCTGCTTGTGTCCGTCATTGGCGGCGCGGGTCAGCAGGAGAGCATCGGCCCGGGTGGTGCGGGACAGCCGAGCACGGTCGTGAAGACGGTCGCCGGGGAAGTCGAAGTCCTTCTCCCGCGTCGCATCACGCTCGAACCACACCTGACGGCGGCCCTTTGGGTAGGCGTAGAGCCACTCCGCCTCCACGCGACGCTCTCCCAGCTCGAAGCCGTACGTCCATCGGACGCCTGCGTCGAGGATGAAGTCCGCCTCATACAGGGTGGTCTCCGAGGCCGCCTTCGGGTCCAGAGCGAACTCGTCACGGGGGATGCCGTCGTAGGAAGTCCAGTCGGCGTAGGAACGCAGCACCGCCTTGCGCATGTTCTTCAGAGCGGTGATGACATTGGACTTGCCGGATGCGTTGGCGCCGAAGACGCCGAGAACCGTGTGGACGGGAAGGCGTCGGCCGTCGGAGAGCTCCACCTCGCGGGCCGCCGCGAGGTCACCCTCGGCGTCTTCCCGCGCGACGAACGACAGTTCCTGTTCGTCACGCAGGGACCGGACGTTCGCCGCCCTGAATCTCAGCAGCATCCTGTCTCCTTCATGGCGGACAGACTAGTCACACCATCCCGCCCACGTCCCCGGCGCGCGGCGGCAGCGGACACCTCTGCCAAGACCGCCGCCGCGCCAGGTCAGACCTAGATGAACGAGTTGATCTCGATCGTCTCGTCCCGGCCCGGGCCCACGCCGATCGCGGAGATCGGGGCGCCGGACATCTCCTCGAGCGCCTTGACGTAGTTCTGGGCGTTCTTGGGGAGGTCGGAGAAGGACTTCGCCTTGGTGATGTCCTCGGACCAGCCCGGGAGGGTCTCGTAGATCGGCTTCGCGTGGTGGAAGTCGGTCTGGGAGTACGGGAGCTCCTCGACGCGCTTGCCGTCGATCTCGTAGGCCACGCAGACCGGGATCTGCTCCCAGCCGGTGAGGACGTCGAGCTTGGTGAGGAAGAAGTCGGTCAGGCCGTTCACGCGGGTCGCGTAGCGGGCGATGACCGCGTCGAACCAGCCGCAGCGACGGTCACGGCCGGTCGTGACGCCCCGCTCGCCGCCGATGCGGCGCAGCGCCTCGCCGTCCTCGTCGAAGAGCTCCGTCGGGAACGGGCCCGAGCCGACACGGGTCGTGTACGCCTTCAGGATGCCGATGACCCGGCTGATCTTCGTCGGGCCGACACCGGCGCCGGTGCAGGCACCGCCCGCGGTCGGGTTCGACGACGTCACGAAGGGGTACGTGCCGTGGTCGATGTCCAGGAGGGTGCCCTGGCCGCCCTCGAAGAGGACGACCTTGTCGTCCTCCAGGGCCTGGTTGAGGATCAGGACCGTGTCGGCGACGTACGGCTTCAGCCGGTCCGCGTAGGACAGCAGCTCCTCGACGACCTGGCCGACCTCGATGGCGCGGCGGTTGAAGACCTTGGTGAGGAGCTGGTTCTTGCCGTCGAGGGCCGCCTCCACCTTCTGGGTCAGGATCGACTCGTCGTACAGGTCCTGGATCCGGATGCCCACGCGGTTGATCTTGTCCGCGTAGGTGGGCCCGATGCCTCGTCCGGTGGTGCCGATCTTCCGCTTCCCGAGGAAGCGTTCCGTCACCTTGTCCACGGTCACGTTGTAAGGCGTGATGACGTGAGCGTTACCGCTGATCAGGAGCTTGGACGTGTCGACGCCGCGCTCGTTCAGCCCGTTCAGCTCGGAGAACAGGACCGACGGGTCGATGACGACACCGTTGCCGATGACCGGAGTGCACTCCGGGGTGAGGATTCCGGAAGGGAGCAGGTGAAGGGCGTACTTCTGATCGCCCACGACTACCGTATGGCCGGCGTTGTTGCCGCCCTGGTAGCGCACCACATAGTCAACGGATCCGCCGAGCAGGTCCGTCGCCTTTCCCTTGCCTTCGTCACCCCACTGAGCACCGAGCAGCACAAGTGCGGGCACGCGCGTACACCCCTTCCGGGCGGGGCATGTCCAAGGTCAGGGGCGTACGCGACACGGCCTTGTGCCTCGTACCCTGGCGACCAGCTTCGGCCACCTACGGCCGTGGTCGGCCGTGAACCCGTCGGACCCGGATGCCCCGGAATAGACGAAGCCCCTGGCGCAATAGCGCAAGGGGCTCTTGCACAAAGATGCTACCCGAGGAAGCGAGGCATGACCGAGGTGGCGACTTCAGCGACTTCCGATCAGCTGCTGGTGGTCATCGATCCGGTTGCCCGCAGGATGGACGGGGAGTCCGTCCGTATCGCAAAAGACGTGCTCAGCGCGGGTGCGGCGGGGACGAAGGTGTGTCTGCCGGCCGACCCGGAGGAGTTCGCCCGCGTGCTGGCCCGGCGCGGTTCGCGGCGGCCGGTGGTCGTCGGCGACGACCGGGCGCTGCTGCGGGCGGTGTCCCTGCTGCACCGGCAGCGGGAGCTGGCCGGATGTGTGCTGTCGGTCGTGCCGGTGGGCGGTGTGCTCACCGTCGCGCGGTCCCTGGGCGTGCCCATGGGTGCGGTGGCGGCGGCGCGGGCGGTCCTGGACGGGGCGGAACGACGGCTCGATCTGCTGGTCGACGACAGCGACGGCGTGGTCCTGGGCGCGCTGCGGATCCCGCCGCTCGCTCCGCGGGAGGAGCCGGAGGACGCCGGCCGGCCCTGGCTGCGGACCTGCCAGTCCCTGGTCCGGACCCTGGTGCCCACCCGTCCGCTCCGGCCCGCCCAGCCGTCCCCCGTGGCCGGCCCCTCCCGGCTGCGGGTCGAGGTGGACGGGGAGATCCTCGTCGACCTGGACCAGCCCGTGGAGGCGGTGTCCGTGACCCCGGGGGGTTCCGGGGCGGCGGCGGTGGAGGTGCGGCCGGTGTCGGTGGGCGCGGAGGCGTCGCCCCTGCTGGCCCGTGGGCGGCGGGTGACGGTGTCGGGGGCGGACTTCCGGTACCGCGCGGACTCGGGCGTGTGGGGGCCGGTACGGAGGCGGACGTGGACGGTGTGGGAGGGGGCGCTGGGGCTGACCCTTCCCGGGGACTGATCGGGGCCGAGGCCTGGACCGGGTCAGGGGTGGGTCACGGGTGGGCCTCTCCCCACGCGGTGCGCCCCTGTCCGGCTACTGGGGCCCATGGAGAACGACGAGTGCAAGATCGACCCGGCGGTCTTCGGGGCGTTCGTGGACGCGCTGCTGGAGCGGCACGACCGCACCCGGCACGCCGTCGTCGACGCGCTCTCCGAGGGGTTCGTCGCCACCGTGCTGGTGCTCGCGGGGCGGGCCCGCATCGAGGTGCGGCGCCCCGCCGTCGGCCCGGGACTCGAGGGGATGTCGGACATCCAGGTGCCGCTGCCCGACGCGCAGGACAGGGCCACCGGGTTGCGCGAACGGGCCGGCCTCCTCCAGCGCCGTATGCCCGTCTAGACCGGCAGCGCGTCCGACTCGTCCTTCAGCCCCACCCCCGTCACCCCCGACTCCCGTGCCCGCCCCATCAGCGCGGCCAGCTTCCCCGCCGCCGTCTCGTACGTCAGCCCCAGCGGCGGCCGGATGTTGGACAGACAGTTCCGGTCGGCATCCGTGGTCACCCCGGGCACCGGCCGGTACGTCAGATACGCCCCCAGAGAGTCCGCCGCCGACATCCCGGGCCGCTCCCCCACCAGCACGACCACCATCTCCGCGCCCATCGCCGCCCCGACGTCGTCCCCGAGGGCGACCCGGGCCTGCTCGGCCAGCACGACAGGGGCGATCCGCCACCCGGCCAGCCGCGCCGCCGTCCCCCGCACCACCGCCGCCGCGTGCTCGTGCACCGCCCGGCTGGACAGCCCGTCCGCGACGACGAACGCCACGTCCCACTCGCCCACCGGCAGATGCGCCCGGTCGGTGGGATCGAGCCGGCGGCCCAGGTCGGGTCGCTGGAGATACGTCAGCCGGTCACCGGCCGCACTGCGGACCCGTACCGTCGGCATCCCGGGCAGCCCCGCCGCGACCGTGTCCGGCTCGAACGGCGAGTGCACCGCGTCGCGGGCGGCCGCGTGCGCGGTCTGGAGTTCCAGGCGGTGCCGGGTCGGCAGCGCGGAGCCGGAGCGGCCGAGGCCGATGCGGGCCTGGGTGTGGCGGCGCAGCGAGATCCACAAGTCGTCGTTGTCCAGGGCCGGTTCACTCATGCCGCGAGCTCCCTTCCGATGGCCGTCAGTGCGTGGGAGCCGACCTCGCGGATGCCGCCGCGTTCGTCCAGCAGCCCTATCGACGCCAGCCACGCCTCGAACTCCGGTGCCGGGCGCAGGCCCAGCACCTCCCGCAGGTACAACGCGTCGTGGTACGAGGCCGATTGGTAGTTCAGCATGATGTCGTCGCCGCCCGGCGTGCAGATCACGAAGGAGGCACCGGCGACACCGAGCATGGTCAGCATGGTCGCCACGTCGTCGTCATCGGCGTCCGCGTGGTTGGTGTAGCAGATGTCCAACCCCATGGGCAGGCCGAGCAGTTTGCCGCAGAAGTGGTCCTCCAGGGCGGCGCGGAGGATCTGGCGGCCGTCGTACAGGTACTCCGGGCCGATGAAGCCGACGACGGTGTTGACCAGCAACGGGTCATAGCGCCGTGCCACCGCGTACGCCCTCGCCTCCACCGTCTGCTGGTCCACCCCGTGGTGCGCGTCGGCGGAGAGCGCGGCGCCCTGGCCGGTCTCGAAGTACATGACGTTCCGGCCGACCGTGCCCCGCTCCAGCTTCAGCGCGGCCTCGTACGCCTCGTCGAGCAGGCCCAGGGTCACGCCGAAGGACGCGTTCGCCGCCTGCGTTCCCGCGATCGACTGGAAGACCAGGTCCACCGGGGCGCCGCGCTCCATCAGGTCCACGCTCGTCGTGACGTGGCACAGCACGCAGGACTGGGTCGGGATCGCGTACCGCTGGATGACGCCGTCCAGCAGCTCCAGCAGGTCCCGTACCGCCTTCGGGCTGTCCGTCGCCGGGTTGATGCCGATGACGGCGTCTCCCGATCCCAGCAGCAGCCCGTCCAGCAGGGCCGCCGCCACGCCCGCCGGGTCGTCGGTCGGGTGGTTGGGCTGGAGACGGGTCGCGAGCCGCCCGGGCAGCCCGATCGTGGACCGGAACCCCGTCACGACCCGCACCTTCCGCGCCACCGCCACCAGATCGGCGTTCCCCATGAGCTTGGAGACGGCCGCCACCATCTCGGGCGTGAGCCCGGGGGCCACGGCCGTGAGCGCGGGGGAGTCGGCCGTCAGCAGCCACTCCCTGAACTCGCCCACCGTCAGCCCGGCCACCGGCGCGAAGGCCGCCGCGTCGTGCGTGTCCAGGATCAGCCGGGTCACGTCGTCGCTCTCGTAGGGGATCAGCGGCTCGGTCAGGAACGTCGTGAGCGGCACCTCGGCCAACGCCCAGCGTGCCGCGACCCGTTGCCGTGCGCTCGTCGCCGCGAGCCCGGCGAGATGGTCGCCGGAGCGCTCCGGGCTCGCGGCGGCGAGGAGGCGGGCGAGGGAGTCGAAGCGGTGGCGTTCGCCGCCGAGAGTGGACGTGTAGCTCATGCCGGGGACCGTACGAGCCGCATATTGCCGACAGATTTCTAAAGGTCTGGTTGACAAACATTTAACGCCCCGAGACCCTTGGCCGACTCATTTCGCCTACAGAGTTCCGGTCCAGCACACCAGCACACCGGCAGGAGAGGGGCCATCTCGATGGCAGTGGACGAGGGAGTCGCCCCGGCGGCACAGACAGGCGAAGGCGGCACCGTCCACCGGTTGAAGCCCAATGCCATCGGCCTGCTCGGCGTGGTCTTCATGGCCGTCGCGACCGCCGCGCCGATCACCGCGATGACGGGCAACGTGCCCTTCATGGTGTCGGCGGGCAACGGCATCGGCGCCCCGGCGAGCTACCTCGTCGCAATGGTCGTCCTGGCAATCTTTTCCGTCGGCTTCACGTCGATGGCGAAGCACATCACCTCCACCGGAGCCTTCTACGGCTTCATCTCCTACGGCCTCGGCCGCACGATCGGCCTCGCCTCGGGACTCCTCGCGACCTTCGCGTACGTCGTCTTCGAGCCGGCGCTGATCGGCATCTTCTCGACCTTCGCGACGGAGACGCTGCAGGACCAGACGGGGGTCGACGTCCCCTGGTGGGCGTTCGCGGTGCTGATGCTCGCGATCAACGCGACCGGCACCTGGTTCGGCGTCTCGGTCGCCGAGAAGCTGCTCGTCGTCCTCCTCGCGACCGAGGTGACGATCCTGGCGGCCATGGCGATCTCGGTCGCGCTGCACGGCGGCGGCCCGGACGGCTTCAGCCTCGACCCCGTCAACCCGGTCAACGCCTTCCACGGCACCAGCGCCGGGCTCGGACTCTTCTTCGCCTTCTGGTCGTGGGTCGGCTTCGAGTCGACGGCGATGTACGGCGAGGAGTCCCGCAACCCGAAGAAGATCATCCCCAAGGCGACGATGATCTCGGTCCTCGGCGTCGGCGTCTTCTACGTCTTCGTCTCCTGGATGGCGATCTCCGGCACCGGCGAGGCGAACGCCGTGAAGGTCGCCACCGAGAACCCCCTCGCCCTCTTCTTCGGCCCCACCGAGCAGTACGTCGGCCACTGGGCGGTCGACGTCATGCAGTGGCTGATGATCACCGGCTCGCTCGCCTGCGGCATGGCCTTCCACAACTGTGCCGCCCGCTACATGTACGCACTGGGCCGCGAGGGCGTCCTCCCCTCCCTGAAGAACACCCTCGGCCGCACCCACGCCCGGCACGGCTCCCCGCACATCGCGGGCCTGGTCCAGACCGTGGTGACCGCCCTGCTGCTGATCGCGTTCTGGGCGGCGGGCAAGGACCCGTACACCGGTACGTACGTCCTGCTCGCCATCCTCGGCACCATGGCGATCCTCGTCGTGCAGGCCGTCTGCTCCTTCGCGGTGCTGGCCTACTTCCGCAAGCACCACCCCGAGAGCCGGCACTGGTTCCGGACCTTCACCGCCCCGCTCCTCGGCGGCGTCGCGATGCTCGCGGTGGTCGCGCTGCTGGTGTCCAACATGGGCGCGGCGGCGGGCGGCGAGTCCGGCTCGCTGGTGCTGAAGGCGACGCCGTGGCTGGTGGCGCTGGTCGCGGCGACGGGCATCGGGTACGCGCAGTATCTGAAGCGGCGGTCGCCCGAGCGGTATCTGCTGCTGGGGCGGACGGTGCTCGAGGAGACGAAGGAGCGGTAACTACCGCTCGCCGAACATCTGTTGGCGGTGCACCCGCCAGCGCTCCATCATGGCCGAGACCTCGCCGTCGAGAAATTCGAAGAAGGCGAGCGTCTCGGCCATGCGGCGTCCGGCCGGTGTCCCGGCGCCGAGGCTGGCGACGCCCTCCCGCAGGGCCACCTCCCACCGCTTGAGGACGGCCTCGCGATTGGTCAGCGCCTCGTACCACTGGTCGCCCTGCACCCGGTAACGCTCCCGGCGCGAGCCGGGCTCCCGCTCGCGCGCGACCATGTGCGTCTGGGCCAGATAGCGCACCGCCCCGGAGACCCCCGCGGGGCTGACCTGCAACTGCTCCCCCAGCTGGGCGGAGCTCAGCGCGCCCTCGTCGGACGAGAGGAGGGCGGCGAAGACCCTGGCGGGCATCCGCGGCATCCCGGCCTCGACGAGCTGCGCCGCGAAGGACTCGACGAACTTCGAGACCGCCTCCGCGTCCCGCCCACCACCAGCTGTTTCCGTCATGCGGTCATCCTATCCGGGCTTCATACGCTTCCTTAACTTCACAAATTCCTGAAGAAAGCGTACGTTCGGAAACATGACGAAGGCAATCAGCGTCTCGGGGCTCCACAAGTCGTTCGGCAGGACACACGCGCTGGACGGGCTCGACCTGGACGTGGAAGCGGGCGAGGTCCACGGCTTCCTCGGCCCGAACGGCGCCGGCAAGTCCACCACCATCCGCGTCCTGCTCGGCCTGCTGCGCGCCGACTCCGGCGCCACGCAGGTGCTCGGCCGCGACCCGTGGGCGGACGCGGTCGAGGTGCACCGCCGGATCGCGTACGTCCCCGGGGACGTCACGCTGTGGCGCAATCTCTCCGGCGGCGAGGTCATCGACCTCTACGGCCGGCTGCGCGGCGGTCTTCACGCGGGGCGCCGCGCCGAGCTGCTCGAACGCTTCGAGCTGGACCCCACCAAGAAGGGCCGCACCTACTCGAAGGGCAACCGCCAGAAGGTCGCCCTCGTCGCCGCGTTCGCCTCGGACGTGGACCTGCTGATCCTGGACGAGCCGACGTCGGGCCTCGACCCGCTGATGGAGGAGGTCTTCCAGCGGTGCGTGGAGGAGGAGCGGGACCGGGGGCGGACCGTCCTGCTCTCGTCCCACATCCTGAGCGAGGTCGAGGAGCTGTGCGACCGGGTCAGCATCATCCGGCGCGGGCGCACGGTGGAGTCCGGCTCCCTGACCGAGCTGCGCCACCTCACCCGCACCAGCGTGACGGCCGAACTCGCGGGCCCGCCCAACGGGTTGGCGCATCTGCCGGGCGTGCACGATCTCGACGTCCAGACCATGGAAAGGGGTCAGGGACATCGCGTCCGGCTCCAGGTCGAGACCGACAAATTCGACGCCGTGCTGCGGTCGTTGAGCGAGACCGGCGTACGGTCCCTGACCTCGACCCCGCCCACGCTGGAGGAGCTGTTCCTGCGCCACTACCAGGAGGAAGAGGCGACGGCCCGATGAGCACCCTCGCGGGCACGGGTGTGCTGCTGCGCTTCTCCCTGCGCCGCGACCGGGTGATGGTCCCGGTCTGGGTCGCGGTGAACGCGCTGATGGTGCTCTCCATGCCGAGCAGCCTGAAGAACCTGTACGGCACCCCGGCGGAACGCACCGACCTCGTCCACCAGGTGGCGACCAACGCCTCCTTCCGGGCGCTGATCGGACCGGTCTTCGACACCTCGCTGGGCGCCCTGACGGCCTGGCGCGTCGGCGTCTACGCGGGCCTGCTCGCGGCTGTGATGAGCCTGCTGATCGTCGTACGGCACACCCGGGACGAGGAGGAGAGCGGCCGCCAGGAGCTGGTGTCGTCCGGGACGGTGGGCCGCAGGGCGTCCCTGACGGCGGCGCTGCTCGCGGCGGGGGTCGCGAACGGCGTACTCGCACTGCTGGTGACGGCGGGCCTGGCCGGACAGGGCTTCACCGGGGCCCTGGCTCTCGGACTCGGGATCGCCTGCGTCGGCATGGTCTTCGCCACGATGGCCGCGATCGTCGCGCAGCTGACGGAGAGCGCGCGGCTGGCGCGCGGCCTGACGGCCGGGGTGCTGGGTGCGGCCTTCGTCCTGCGCGCGGCGGGCGACTCGGCGACGGACGACGGCAGTTCGGTCCTGACCTGGCTCTCCCCGCTGGGCTGGCTGGAGAACCTGCGCCCGTACGCCGGCGAACGCTGGTGGGTCCTGGCGCTGTTCGCCGCGGCGGTGGCCGTGCAGGGGGCGGTGGCCTACGGGTTGACGGGCCGCCGGGACGTGGGCATGAGCTTCCTGCCGACCCGCCCGGGACCGGCTGCGGGCCGTCTGGGCAGTGCGGGCGCGCTGGCCTGGCGGTTGCAGCGGGGCAGTGTGTACGGCTGGAGCCTCGCCTTCTTCCTCGTCGGCGTCGTCTACGGCGGCTTGACGGACGGCGTGGCCGACCTGGTCGGCGACAACGCCGGCGCCCGCGAGATCTTCGAGCGGATGGGCGGCCAGAGCGGTCTGACGGACGCGTTCCTGACGTCGATGGTCGGCATGATGGGCCTGATCGCGGCCTTGTACGTGGTCGGTTCGGTGCTGCGGCTGCACGGCGAGGAGACGTCGGGCCGCGCGGAGCCGGTACTGGCGAACTCGGTGAGCCGGATGCGGTGGGCCGCCGGCCACCTGACCGTGGCTTTCGGCGGGGTGGTGCTGATCATGCTGCTCACCGGTCTGGGCTTCGCCGTGGGCTACGGCCGGGAGGTCGGGCCCATCCTCGGGGCGTGCCTGGTCCAGGTGGCCGCGGTGTGGGTGATCGGCGGGCTGGCGGTCGCGCTGTACGGGCTGCTGCCGCGTCTGGCACCGGCGGCGTGGGGCGTCGCGGGCGCGGTCCTGCTCATCGGCTGGGTCGGTCCGGCGCTGGACGCTCCGCAGGCGGTGCTGGATGTGTCGCCGTTCGGGCATCTGCCGAAGTTGCCCGGTGGGGAGATGAGTTGGGGGCCGGTGCTGGTGCTGGTCGGGCTGTCGGTGGTGCTGGTGGCCGCTGGGCTGGCGGGGTTGCGGAGGCGGGACATGACGACGTGACGGGCGGGGGGACCGGGGCCTCGCTCCTCCTGTGAGAACCGCAGGAGGAGCGAGGCGCGTCCCTCCGTGCATGGGACATCGACCGGACCCCCGGGACCGACGGAACGCGGTGACGTGCGGGGGCTGTCTGCTGTCGGCGGTGGGCGCGCTGGTGGCGACCCTCGTGTGGGCCGCCTCGCCCCGCACCGAACGTCATCTGGGCGGCGGCTTCGAGGGCGAGGGCACCGACTACGGCGCCGTCCTCGTCGAGCTCCCCCTCGTCGCCCTCACCGGAGCGCTCCTGCCGGCGCTCGTCTCCGTCGTGATCGCGTATCTGGTGGGCCGACGGTCAGACCTCCACGGCTAGCCCTTCCAGCCCCCTGATCACGAAGTTCGGCTTCCGCTCCGGCTCGGCGGCGAGAGCGAGTGCCGGCGCCTTCTCCAGCAACGCCGTCATCGAGGCCGCCAGCTCGATACGGGCCAGCGGGGCACCGATGCAGTAGTGGATACCGGCGCTGAAGGAGATGTGCGGGTTGTCCTTGCGGGTGAGGTCGAGCTTCTCGGGGGCCTGGAAGACAGCCGGATCGTGGTTGGCGGAGCCGAAGAGCATCGCGACCTCCGCACCCCTCGGGATCGTGGTCCCGTCGATCTCGATGTCGTCCAGCACCCAGCGCTCGAAGAGCTGGAGCGGGGTGTCGTGGCGCATGAGCTCTTCGATCGCGGACGGGACCAGGGTGTGGTCCGCGCGGAGGGCCGCGAGCTGGTCGGGGTTGTGGAAGAGGGCGTACCAGCCGTTGACGGTGGCGTTGACCGTGGCCTCGTGCCCCGCGTTGAGCAGCAGGACGCAGGTCGAGATCATCTCCTGCTCGGTGAGCCGGTCGCCCTCGTCGTGGGCGGCGATGAGCCCGGAGATCAGATCGTCGCCGGGGTTCTCACGCCGCTCGGCGATGAGCTCGCGCAGGTAGTCGGAGAACTCGACGGAGGCGCGTACGGCTCTCGCGGCGACGTCCTCGGGCGGGTTGAGCTCGTACATCCCGCAGATGTCGGCGGACCAGGGGCGCAGCGGAGCCCGGTCGGCCTCCGGGATGCCGAGCATCTCTGCGATCACGGCGACGGGCAGCGGCTCGGCGACATCGGTGAGCAGGTCACCGCCGCCCTTCTCGACCAGCCCGTTGACGAGCTCTCCGGCCAGCTGGGTGACGTACGGCTTGAGCTGCTCCACCGTGCGCGGGGTGAAGGCCTTCGAGACCAGGCGGCGGATGCGGGTGTGGTCCGGGGGCTCCAGGTCGAGCATGCCGTGGTCGTTGAGCGTGTGGAACGGCTCGTGTTCCGCCGGGGGCGCCGTCCGCGCGAAGTCCTCGTGCGTGAACCGGTGCTGATACGTCCGCCCGAGCCGCCGTTCCCGCAGCAGCGCCGAGACGTCGGCGTGCTGCGGGACGAGCCACTGGTTCGTGGGCTCGTAGTACTGGACACGCCCCCTGGCGCGCAGGTCGGCGTAAGCGGGGTACGGGTCGGCGAGGAAGTCCGGGTCCCACGGGTCGAAGGCTGCCATGCCGGGACGCTAGCCCGACCTTCCCCCTTCTGACCAGGGGTGTCTCAGCGGGGCGATGCCGAGACCGGCGCTGCCCGGCGCGGCCGTGGGGGCGCCGGGCACCGGCGGTGCCGCTCTGGCGACCGGGTTATCGGGCCGTGGTCGGGCTCGGACACAGCTCCGCGCCGAGCACGTGCGGTTGCTGCGCGAACCTCGGCGGGCCGCGTACCACCTGCCCTGACCGCCGCCGCGTTCCAGGCGGAAGCCGCACTGCTCGTCTCACGCGGCGAGGTGTACCGCTGGATCCGGAGCCTGGAGCGCGGAACCGCTACAGCGGAACACGAACGGGCCGAGGAGAAGGGGCTGGTCTAAGGGGCCCCGCCGAAGTCGGGAAGGGTGACCGTGCCGTCCTCGGCGAGGGGGAAGCCGGGGTTGTGGGCGATCTCCCAGGCGTGGCCGTCGGGGTCGGTGAAGGCGGAGGAGTAGAAGCCGATGGCGTTGACCGCGGCGGGCTTGGTGACGGTGCCGCCGGCGGCTCGAACGGTGGCGAGCAGTTCATCGACCTCGGCCTCGGACCGCACGTTGTGCGCGAGGGCGATCCCGCCGAAGCCCTGTGTCTTTCCGGGCTCCAGCCCACAGTCCTCGGCGAGCTTGTCCCGGCCCCACAGGACCAGTCCCAGGCCGCCCGCCTGGAAAAAGACCGTCTCCTGGACTTCCTGGCCCTGCCAGCCGAGGGCTTCGTAGAAGGCCTTGGACCGGGCGAGGTCGGAGACGCCGAGGGTGATCAGGGTGACTCGCTGTTCCATGAGGGGCGGCCCTTCAGGTGGGAGATGAGGGCGGTGAAGGCGGGGGTGGGGAAGGAGGTGGATTTTCGCCAGTTCATCACAGTCACCCTATGCAAGAGCGCACGGAGCCGCTCCAACTGCGTTTCTGCGTCGATGTCGAATTCAGCAGGGCAACACCAAAGGCCCCGCCGCCCTACGCGTCCGCTGGTCGGACGGCGTACTGCGGATCGGGGCCTGGGATGCGCCTGTGCCAGCCTCTGGGGCCGGTGCGAACTGGCCTCGGCGTGACGGTTGTCAGCAGCTGGAGGCCGTGTCGATGCGGACGCCGGTCACCATGGATGAGGATCCGAAGTGGTAGGTGCTGTTCGGCGCCAGACAGACGTAGTACGTCACCGAGTCGTTGATGTAACGCAGGTAGGCGCGGTCGTCGTTGCGGGTGTTGCGGACATAGTTGGCGCCTCGGCTGGCGGAGCCCAGGGTCTGGTAGGAACTGGTGACGTCCTGGTACGCCGCCGTGGAGTCGCCGGCGCTCCAGTCGCTGTCGGTGAGGTAGAAGCAGACACGGGGCCAGCCGCATCCGTTGTAGTCGTAGGCCGAGGCGGCCGGCGCCGTGGCCAGCGTGGCGGTGGCGAGGGCAGCGGCCGCCGTCGCCATGACGGCCACCCGCTTGGTCGTCCTGCTCTTCAGTCGAACACGCACAAGGAATCAGCTCCTCGTTTCGCCCAGGTGGGCTCAGGTCCGGTCAGGCACACCTGACTGTCTCCTGGCCCCAGGCGCCGGGATACCTACAACTGTGCAGGTTCCCCGCACCGCCGCCCTGCGTAAGGCTGTCTTCCGCACCGCGAACATCCAGGGCACTGCGACAGACCTCAAAGCTGCCGGGGTAGGGCGATCCGATCTCGCAGTAGGGCGCCCTATCCCGGCTTCACCAACCGTGCCTCGTACGCGAACACCGCTGCCTGTGTCCGGTCCCTCAGCCCCAGCTTCACCAAGATCCGGCTGACGTGGGTCTTGATCGTCGACTCGGCCACCACCAAACGCTCGGCCATCTCCGCGTTGGACAGGCCCTGGGCGATCAGGACCAGTACCTCTGTCTCCCGTTCGGTCAGTTCGCCGTAGGCCGCCTGGGCGCCCGACATCAGTCGCGGCCCCTCGGACAGCTTGGAGAACTCGGTGATCAGGCGCTTGGTGACCGAGGGGGCCAGCAGAGCCTCGCCGGAGGCCACCACCCGCACGCCATCCGCCAGTTGACGGGCCGAGGCGTCCTTGAGCAGGAAGCCCGAGGCGCCCGCCCGAAGCGCCTGGTACACGTACTCGTCCAGGTCGAACGTCGTCAGCACCAGCACCTTCGCCGCACCGTCCGCCGCGACGATCTCTCTCGTCGCCTCGATGCCGTTCAGCTCGGGCATGCGGATGTCCATCAGCACGACGTCCGGGGCGAGTTCACGGACCCGGTCCACCGCCTCGCGGCCGTTGACCGCCTCGCCGACGACCTCGATGTCCGGCATCGCGTTGAGCAGGACGGAGAAGCCCTCGCGCACCATCATCTGGTCGTCCGCGATCAGCACGCGGATGCTGCCCTGCCTCATGCCTCACCTTCGCTCGCCAGGGCGACGGGGAGGAACACCGTCACCTCGTAACCTCCGTCGTCCGTCGGGACCGCCGTCATCTCGCCGTTCAGCATCGACACCCGCTCCCGCATGCCCGTGATGCCGTGCCCGGCGCCGGGCGAGGGCTTCAGCAGCGCCCGCGCGGGCGGCGGGTCGTTGACTATGCGCAGGCCCAGACCGCCCAGGACATAGCCGATCTCCACACGGGCGCTCGCGCCGGGCGCGTGGCGCAGGGTGTTGCTCAGGGCCTCCTGGACTATTCGGTACGCCGACAGCTCGACGCCCTGCGGCAGTTCACGCACCGCCCCGGTCACCGTCTTCTCCACGCTCAGGCCGGTGTCCCGCACATTGGCGAGCAGCACGTCGAGGTCGGCGAGGGTGGGCTGCGGGGCGTCCGGGGCCTCGTAGTCCTCGGCGCGGACCACGCCCAGGACGCGGCGGAGTTCGGTGAGCGCCGCCACCGCGTTCTCCCGGATCGTCGCGAACGCCCGCTCCAGCTCCGGCGGCGGGTTCTCCACCCGGTAGGGCGCGGCCTCGGCCTGGATGGCGACGACCGACATGTGGTGGGCGACCACGTCGTGCAGCTCGCGGGCGATGGTGGTGCGCTCCTCCAGCAGGGTGCGCTTGGAGCGCTCCTGCGCGGTCACCGTCTGCTGCGCGGTCACCTCCTGCCGGGCCTCCCTGCGGGTGTGCCAGACGGCGACGACGAGCAGGATCAGTGCGGAGAAGACCAGCATGGGGGCGGTGTCGTCGCCGTAGTAGGAAGCCGGTCCGAAGGCCACGTCCGCCACGAAGCCGTACGCCGCGGTGACGGCCCACAGGTAGGCGGCCGTGCGCGGTCTGGTGCGTATGGCCACGACCGTCAGCACGGTCAGGTGGCAGGCGAAGCCGGCGGGCAGCCAGGGGTAGCCGTCATAGGTGTTGCCGAAGACCTGGCTGACCGGAGTGGCTGCCATGGACAGCCAGAACGCTCCGACCGGCCGGAGCATGCTCAGCAGGATCGGGAGCACGGCGAGCGGACCGAGCAGGAGGGCCGCGTCGCCGGTGTCGACCGTGGCCATGAGCAGGGTGATCACGGCGATCGTGGTGATCACGGCGTGCGGTGTCCAGGCCACGTACTCGCGCAGGCGGCCGGGCAGCCGCCGGGTCAGCGGCCCGTCGACCCGCATCCGGGGCAGCGGGCGGTAGGCGAAGGCGTCGTGGAACAGGTCCTGCCGCAGCCCGCGCAGGGCGTTCGCGGCCAGCCGGTACTCCGGGCTGCGCGGCTTGGCCCCGTCCCCCGGTGGCGGCGTCTGCATGTGGGTCGTCTCGGTCACATACAGAACCGTAGGCGGAGGCGGGGGCCGCGGTCGTCACCAGTGAGAGGGGTCCTTCGGGATCCGTCTCAGGTACTACGGGTCCTGCCCGGGCCCGTGACCGGGACGGCCCGCTGCCGTGCGCTCAGTACCCCGACGGCCGCACCAGCCCCGACTCGTACGCGAACACCGCCGCCTGCGTACGGTCCCGCAGCCCCAGCTTCACCAGGATCCGCCCCACATGGGTCTTCACCGTCTGCTCCGCCACCACCAGCCGCGCGGCGATCTCCGCGTTCGACAGGCCCGCCGCGATGAGCGCCAGGACCTCCGTCTCGCGCTCGGTCAGGTCGCCGACGCGTTCCTTGAGCGGACCGCGGGGGCGGTCGCCGAGGCGGGAGAACTCGGTGATCAGGCGCCGGGTGATGCCGGGCGCGAGGAGGGCGTCGCCGGCCGCCACCACCCGGACCGCCTCGGCCAGCTGGTCCGCGGAGGCGTCCTTCAGGAGGAAGCCGGAGGCACCGGCGCGCAGTGCCTCGTAGACGTACTCGTCGAGGTCGAAGGTGGTCAGCACGAGCACCCTGATCTCGGGGGTCGCCTCGGTGATGCGGCGGGTGGCCTCGATGCCGCCGAGCTCGGGCATGCGGATGTCCATCAGCACGACGTCCGGGGCGAGTTCGGCGACCCTCGCCACGGCGTCCAGACCGTCGACCGCCTGGCCGACCACGTCGATGTCCGGCTGGGTGTTGAGCAGCACGGTGAAGCCCTGCCGGACCATCTGCTGGTCGTCGGCGATGAGTACGCGGATGGGGCTGCTCGTCATACGGTGCCGTCCTTGAGATCGCCGGTCGGGAGGAACGCGAACACCTTGTAGCCGCCGTCCGGAAAAGGGTGTGCGGTCATGGAACCATCGAGCATCCCGACCCGTTCCCGCATGCCGAGCAGCCCGTGCCCGGCGCCGGGCGAGGGCGCCGCTGCCTGTGTCGGCGGCGAGTTGACGACCTCCACGATCAACCCGTAGGCGGTGTACCGGAGTTCGACATGGGCGACCGCGCCCGGCGCGTGCCGCAGAACATTGCTGAGCGCCTCCTGCACGATCCGGTACGCCGACAGCTCCAGGCCGGGCGGCAGCGTGCGGGGCTCGCCCCGTACGTCGACCTCGACGCGCAGTCCGGCCGCCCTGGTGTTCTCCACCAGGGCGTCGAGCCGGTCGAGGGTGGGCTGCGGGGTGTGCGGGGCGGTGCCGGTGCCGGGCTCGACGGGGTCCGGGGAGTCGGGGTGCTCGGAGCGCAGGACGCCCAGGACGCGGCGGAGTTCGGTGAGCGCCTCCAGCGCGTTCTGCCGGATGCCGGCGAGGTTCTCCTTGAGCTCCTCGGACGGGTTCTCGACCAGGTGCGGGGCGACCTGGGCCTGGATGGAGATCACCGACATGTGGTGGGCGACCACGTCGTGCAGTTCGCGGGCGATCCGGCTGCGCTCCTCCAGCAGGGTGCGCCGGGCACGCTCCTCGGTGGTGAGGGTGGTCTGCTCGACGAGTTCCTGACGGGCCTCGCGGCGGCCGCGCAGGGCGATGCCGAGCACGACGACGACCAGGGCCAGGGCGACCGCGAGGACCCCGGTGGACTCATAGTGCGAGCCGCCCCACAGTCCCTCCAGGGCGTAGGTGGCCAGTGCGGTCAGGGCCAGCGCCTCCACGGCGACCCGGGTGCGGACGCGCAGGGCGAGCAGCAGGAGCACGAGCAGGTGGGCGATGAGCCCGGCCGCCGTCCAGGGCCAGGTGAAGCCTCTCGCCGGCCCCCCGAGTTCGCCGTGCACGGCGATGGCTCCCGTCACGGTGGCCGTCAGGGACAGCCACCACGCCGGGATCGGCCGCCACATCGCGAGGACCACCGCGCCGCCCTGGCCGAGTGCGACGACAAAGGCCCACCCAAAGGCCATTCCGGCGCTGTCCTGGAGCTGGGGCAGTGCGCCGGCCGTGACGCCGAACGCGGCCAGGCAGAGCAGACCGTGCGGCAGCCAGCGCAGCCACACCGACGGGGGCAGCGGATCCGCGCGGGTGGTCCACAGGTCCTCGCGCAGCAGGCGCAGCCAGCGCAGCACACGGCCCATGACCACGTGCTGGATCCCCGTTTCCGTCACGCGCCCCACCCTAGACACGGGTCACCCCCACCGGTGTCTCGCGGTCGGACGGACGGTGTGCCCGGACCACTCGTGAGCTGCTCGCCTTCCGTGGAGTCCGGCTCCGGCGGCCGCCCTGTTCGTAGGAGCGGAACGCGGTCCAGCAGACGGCGAGCGCGAGCGCGAACACCGGGAGCCAGGCGAGGCGGGCGGCGACCCAGCCGAGGCCGTCCGGGACGGTGTGCAGTCCGGGCAGGCGGCCGGCGAGGAGGCCGGTGGCCGTGGTCGCCATCAGAGCCGTCTGGTGCCAGAGGAAGATCGTCATCGCGGAGAGGTTCACCAGGGCGATCGCCGCCCAGGCCGTCGGGCGGCGCATCGCTCGACGCAGCCGGTCGCGCAGCAGCAGGGCCAGACCGCACTGGGCCAGACCGAAGGTGACGGCGGCCAGCGTGGGCGGGTTCAGATTGGAGACCGGGGCGCCGGGGACGCCGACCATCGACGCCGGGTAGCCGGCCCGGACGATCAGGATGGCGGTCACCGCCGCGCCGCCGGTCAGCAGGATCCAGCCCGAGCGTCGGCGGTCCAGTTCGCCGCGGGTCCAGGCCGCGCCGAGGGTGTACGGGACGAGCCAGCCCGCCGCCACGTTGACCCAGCCGAGCCAGGAGGGGCCGCCGAGGCCGAAGCGGAGCAGGTCGACATGGAGGACGACGGCCAGTGGCCACAGGGGGCTCAGCCGGGTCAGCAAGGGGGTCGCCGCCGTCAGCGCGGCGAACACGACGAGGAACCACAGCGGCGACAGGGCCAGCTTCACCAGGGTGTGGACCGTCCCGAACTCCGCGCCCGTGAGCAGCAGGCCGGCGGCGATCACCGTCCACAGGGTGAGGACGGCGGCGACCGGTTTGAACAGCCGGGACAGCCGGGCGGTCAGCCACTCGCCGTACGTCGTGCCACGCGCCCGCGCCGAGGCGTGGCTCTTGGTCGCCACATGGCCGCCGACCAGGAAGAACACCGCGAGGGTCTGGAAGGCCCAGGAGATGGGGGCGAGCCACGGCAGGTGCTGGAGCGGGCTCGCGGTGTGCAGGGCGCGGCCGTCGGCGACCAGGGCGGTCACCAGCCAGTGGCCGAGGACCACGCCGAGGATCGCCAAGGCGCGCAGGGCGTCCACGGCACGGTCGCGGCCGGCGGGCGTGGCCTCGTCGACGCGGGCGGCGCCCTCGCGTACGGCCGCCCAGCCCTGTCGTATGCCGCTTGTGGAGCGTGGGGTCGTGTCACGCACGGGTCACCTCCGAGGTGTGTCCCAGGACGATCCGGGCCAGGTTGGTCAGGGAGACCGAGCCCGGGGTGAAGTAGTCGCTGTGGCCGCCGTCGCCCGCGGCGAACACCTGCGCGCCGAAGGCCGGGGACACGGGGTCGGTGCCGAAGCCGACGGTGATGCCGAACAGGTTGGTCCTGACGTGCGGGACCTCGGCCACCCAGTCGTCGCTGCCGCGTGCCGCCCAGACGCGGGCGCGGGTGCGCAGGCCCGCGGCGTCGTCGGCTCCGGTGCCGGGGCTGCCGAGGAGGACCAGGTCGGTCGCGTCCAGGTCGGTGGCGGTTCGGGCGCAGACGACCGAGCCGTAGCTGTGGCAGAGGAGGGAGACGGTGGCCTGCCGGCCGGCTATGCCGTGGAGTTGGCGCACGAACCCGCGCAGGTGGGGGGCGGCTTGGTCGGCTCGGCCGGTGGTGGTGACGGTCGGGCTGATCGTGGCCGGGGTTTCGTAGCCGAGCCAGGCGATGACCGCCGTGCGGGGGTCGGTGCGGGTCAGCTGCTCGTGGAGGGCGGCCGCGGCCCTGTGGAAGCGGTCGTAGGTGTCGAGGGAGGTGTCGGAGCCGGGGACGAGGACGGCGATGTGGTCCGCGTGGGCGAGGTCGCCGAAGACCTCGGTGGCCTGGCCGGAGCCTCGGCCGTCGAAGTGGAGGAAGTGCCGGGAGGGGGCCGCCAGGGCTCGGTCGGCGGCGGCCCTCGCGTCGTCGCCGTGGGCCGCGGCCATGCGGGAAGCCTCCGCGGCGTTGGCACGGTTTGCCGCGTAGGCCTCGTCCAGTGTGGTTGCCATCAGGGGGGCGAGGGTCGCGGGGGCCGGGGCCGGGATCTCGGCGTGGGTCGCGGCGGAGAGGGGGAGCACCACGGCGCCGGTGATGAGGGCGGCGAGGGCGGCTCGGCGCCATCGGTGGGTGCGGCGGCGTGAGGGCTGGGCGGGGGCGGATGCGCTCGCGGACTCCGCGGACTCCGTCGCCGACGAGGTGCGCGGCGGCGACGGCTCATCGCTGCGCGGCTGTTCCTGCCCGCTGCCGCGTCGGACCCGCGCGGTCGCCCTCGGCGCCGCTGCCCTGACCCCCGTCGCGAACGCCACGGCCGCCTCCCTCCCAGACGGCCCGTCCATCGGGCTTGTCTGGTGGGGAAGTTACGGATCCGACCGCGTCGTCCACGTCCCGCCGGGGAGCCAATTCGCGACGTAGCTCTCAGGTACTACGGGTATCAGAGGTGCCGGGTCAGCCCCGGCTCAGCGCCGCCGCAGGCGCCGTCACCGGGCCGGGTCTCTTCACCACGCCAACTGCGCGATCTCCTCCACGACCACCGCACACGCGTCCGCCGCCGGATCGATCAGCGGGAAGTGACCGACGTCCTCCAGCAACGTCAGCCCCACCACCTCCCCCGCCTTCGCCGCCGCGTCCGCGTACGCCTCGGCGACGGCCTCCGGCACATCCACATCCGAACGCCCCTGGACGAGCGTCGTCGCGATGCCGGTCGGCAGCAGCAGCGCGGGGTCCGCATACGGCCGCCGCTCCCCGAAGTGCGCGTCCCCGCCGACGAGTTGCAGAGCGGCGCCCCCGCACACGTCCAGCTTCCCCGCGACCGTGAAGTCCGCGATCGGAGCCAGCGCCACCACGCCCCGCAGCGGCGTGGGCCGGTCCGTGCGCCACGGTGCGTCCGCGGGCAGCACATGACGGGCCGCCGCCCACAGCGCCAGGTGACCGCCGGCCGAGTGCCCGGTGATCACCATGCGCCGGGGATCGGCCTGCGGCAGGAGCCGCCGTACGAGATCGGGAAGCGCGTCCAGCGCCGCCGCGACATCGTCGAACGTGTCCGGCCACCGCCCCGCGACAGGCCCTGCGACGGACCCCGCGCCCGGCTCCGGCCCGCCCTGTCCCGGCAGCACCGCGCCCCTGCGGTACTCGACGTTGGCCACCGCGAACCCCCGCCGCGTCAGGAAGTCCGCGAACGGGGTGATGTGGCGCCGGTCGTACGGCGCGCGCCACGCACCCCCGTGCAACACGATCACGAGCGGCGCCAGGCTGACGTCACCCTTCGGTGTGTAGAAGTCGATCACCTGGTCGGGGTGGTCCCCGTACGCCGCGCTGACGTCGGGGTCGACGGGCGGGTGGGAGAAGGCCGACTCCTCCTCGGCGGCGGCGCGGGCTGCTGCGGAGTCGTCCGGCATGCTCCAACCTCTCAGCGACGTAACGTATTTGGACGAGACGGATTGGCGGACCTGGAGAGAATTCGGCCGTTGGCGGGGACGGTACCAGGCCGGTGACGTGCACGGACAACGCGGATGTCACGCTCGGTGAGGGTTAAACGGTTCTACTGTGTCGTTACTCTGGCGCCGGAAGCCCAGCGCGCACCAAGGAGGCCGTTATGTCCGCCGAGCCCGGCACCCTGCGTCCCGGAGGGCGTACCGCACGTGTCCGTGCGGCCGTGCTGCGGGCGGCCGGTGACGTGCTCGCCGAGCAGGGATTCGCGTATCTCGATCTCGCGGACGTCGCCCGCCGGGCGGAGGTCGGCAAGACCACCGTGTACCGACGGTGGGGCTCCGTCACCGCACTGGTCGCCGATCTGCTCGCCGACATGGCGGAACAGTCGCTGCCGCGCGAGGAGACCGGGTCCGTACTGGGCGACCTCCAGGCCAACTCCCGCCTGGTGCAGCGCACTCTCGCCGACCCCCGACAGGGCGCCCTGTTCCGCGCGGTGATCGCGGCGGCCACCTGCGACGAACGTACGGCACAGGCCCTGAGCCGCTTCTACGACGTCCGGGTCGCGGAGTGGGCCCCCTGTGTCGAACAGGGCGTACAGCGTGGGGAGTTGCCGCAGGGCACCGACGCGGAGGCCGTCGTACGAGCGGTGTCGGCACCGCTCTACTACGCGCTGCTGAC
Organism: Streptomyces sp. NBC_00019; assembly: GCF_045041015.1. Classification (NCBI taxonomy): domain Bacteria; kingdom Bacillati; phylum Actinomycetota; class Actinomycetes; order Kitasatosporales; family Streptomycetaceae; genus Streptomyces; species Streptomyces sp. NBC_00019. The sequence continues at coordinate 5,671,215 of NZ_CP108302.1, read as the reverse complement.
CACCGGAACGCCCCCGGACCCGGCAGCGGCCGACCGCGCCGCCCGAGCGGCCCACGCGGCAGCCCTGGCGGGGGTGTACGCCACCGCCAGGTGACCGGCGTGCCCCGCACCGGCAGGCTGTCGCGACCCGGCACTCAACCGGCGACCGCCGAACCGCGACAGCACCCCCTCACGCCACGACCTCCCCCAGCACCCGGGCTGCCCGCTCCACGTCCCCGAACCCGACGTACAGCGGTGTGAACCCGAACCGCAGCACGTCCGGGGACCGGAAGTCGCCGACCACACCCCGCTCGATCAGCCGCTTCATCACGTCCCCGGCGTCGTCGCAGCGCAACGCCACCTGGCTGCCGCGCTCCTCGTGGGCCGCCGGAGTCACCGACTCCACCCGCCCCACCGGCACGTACGCGGCCACGCACTCCAGGAAGAAGTCCGTCAGCGCGAGGGACTTGGCGCGCACCGCCTCGATCGAGACGCCGTCCCACACCTCGAGGGCCGCCTCCAGCGCCAGCATCGACAGGATGTCCGGCGTACCGACCCGCCCGCGCAGCGCACCCGGCGCCGCCTCGTAGTCGGGCCGCATCCCGAAGGGCTCCGCGTGGGAGTTCCAGCCGGGCAGCGGGGAGTCGAAACGGTCCTGGAGACCGGAGCGCACATAGAGGTACGCCGGTGAACCGGGGCCGCCGTTCAGGTACTTGTAGGTGCAGCCGACCGCCAGGTCGACCCCGTGCTCGTCCAGCCCCACCGGCAGCGCGCCCGCGCTGTGGCACAGGTCCCAGACCACCACGGCACCCGCCGCGTGGACGGCCGCCGTCAGCCCGGGCAGGTCATGCAGCCGGCCCGTGCGGTAGTCGACATGGTTCAGCAGCACGGCCGCCGTACGCTCACCCAGCGCCCCCGGCACCTCGGCCGGTGTCACGGGGCGCAGCGTGCAGCCGGTCAGCCGGGCCGCGGACCCGGCGATGTACCCGTCGGTGGGGAAGGTGGTCGCGTCGACCACGATCTCGTCCCGGCCGGGCCCCGCCATCCTGACCGCCGCCACAAGTGCCTTGAAGACGTTGACACTTGTGGAGTCACCGACCACGATCTGCCCGGCCGCCGCCCCCACCAGCGGGGCGATCAGATCGCCGATCCGCTCGGGCGCGGTCCACCAGCCGCTCTCGTCCCAGGACCGGATGCGCAACGCACCCCACTGCCGTCGTACGACGTCCTCGACCCGCCCCGGGACGGCGGCGGGCAGCGCACCCAGCGAGTTCCCGTCCAGGTACACCCCCGCGGCGTCAGCCGCCTGATCAGACACAGTGTCGAGCACGAACTGCGCACGCAGGGCCGCCAGTTCGTCGGCGGCGTCCAACTTCTCGGCACGCACGATGAGTTCAGACATGGGACCGCGCCGTCCACAGCTCGGGGAACACGTTCTTCTGCGCGCGCTTCTCCAGCCAGGCCACCCCGGCCGAGCCGCCCGTGCCCGCCTTGGCGCCCATCGCGCGCCGCGTGGCCACCAGATGGTCGTTGCGCCAGCGCCACACCAGCTCGGCGACATCGGTCAACGCCTCGCCCAGCCGGGCGACCTCGTCCGTGGCGTCACCGGAGTAGACGGCGGTCCAGGCCGCCTCGACCTCGGCCGACGGCTCGTACCGCCGCGCCACGTCACGGCTGAGCACCGGCTGCGGGATGGCGTGCCCGCGCCGCGCCATCAGCCGCAGCACCTCGTCGTACAGGCTCGGCTCGTGCAGCGCCTTCTCCAGCTCCGCGTGCACACGCGGCGCGCCACGGTGGGGCACGAGCATGGACGCGGACTTCTCGCCGAGCAGGAACTCCATCCGGCGGTACATCGCGGACTGGAAGCCGGAGCCCTCGCCGAGGGCGGCACGGTAGGAGTTGAACTGGGCCGGCGTGAGCTGTCCGAGCGGCTTCCAGGACGCGTTCAGCGCGTCCAGCTCGCGTACGGAACGCTTCAGGGCGTCGACCGCGACCGGCACGTCGTCGGAGCGGAGCGCTCGCGCGGCGGTCTCCCACTCGTGGACGATGACGGTGAACCACAGCTCCATGACCTGGGTCGTGACCAGGAAGACCATCTCTCCGGGATCGTCGGAGAGGGTGTGCTGGAGGTGGGTGAGCACGTCCGCCTTGACGTAGTCCTCGTACGGCGTCGTGCCTTCGAAGTCGAGATGCGGAGTCTCTGGCTCCTGAATGTCATGAGCCTCGTGGGACATCGCTGTCTCCTGTTATGTACTCCGGGTAGCGGTCCGCCCCTGCCGTTACCGACACGGGGGCCCCGGTCCCCGCCAGGCATCCTCTTCGATGGTCCCGCGAAATGGCAAGGTTCGCCCCATCACACCGGACGGACCCGGCGCCGCCGCCTGTACTACGGTTCTGGAGCGCGCGGGACCGCGCCGGGGGAAGGTCTGTGCTGGGGGAGAAGCGTTGAACGCTCGGATTCTGGTGGCCGAGGACGACGAGAAGCAGTCCCGACTGATCCGGATCTACCTGGAGCGGGAGGGAAACGCGGTGCACGTCGTGGCCGACGGCCGCGCGGCGCTGGAACGGGCCCGTTCGTCGAAGCCGGATCTCATCGTGCTCGACGTGATGCTCCCGCTGGTCGACGGACTCGACGTCTGCCGCATCCTGCGCACCGAGTCGGCCGTCCCGATTCTGCTGCTGACCGCCCGCATCACCGAGGAGGACATGCTCCTCGGCCTGGACCTCGGTGCCGACGACTACCTCACCAAGCCGTACAGCCCCCGCGAACTGACCGCACGGGTACGGGCGTTGCTGCGCCGCTCCAGGAACTCCGGCGGTGCCGCGGAGCCCGCGGTGCTGCGCGTCGGTGCGGTGGAGCTGGACACCGCGCGCTTCGAGGTCCGCGTCGCCGGACGGCCGGTGACGCTGACCGCGAAGGAGTTCGCCATCCTGGAGATGCTGGCGCGGGAACCGGGCCGGGTCTTCACCCGGGCGGAGATCATCGAGCGCGTCTTCGGCTTCGACCGGGACGTCATGGAGCGGACCGTCGACGCCCACATGATGAACATGCGCCGGAAAGTGGAGGCGGACCCGCAGCGGCCACGCCTCCTGGAAACGGTGTACGGCCGGGGCTACCGCCTCGCGGAGGGCTCGGACTCAGCCCGCTCCTGAAGCCCCCGGAGTCCCCGCAGCCCCCGAAGTCCCCGCAGCCCTTGAAGCTCCTGAACCGCCGACGCCGTCCGGTACCGCCGGCAGGCTCACCCGGAAGGTCGTGCCGACGCCGACCGCGCTGCGCACCTCGATCGTGCCCCGGTGGTCGGTGACGATCTGGCGGGCGATGGACAGCCCCAGACCGCTGCCGCCCGTCGCCCGCCCCCGGGAGGCGTCGGCCCGCCAGAAGCGGTCGAAGAGATGCGGCAGGTCCTCGGCCGATATCCCCCGGCCGGTGTCCCGGATCTCCAGCTCCGCGACGGCCGGCTCGCCCTGTGCGAGACCCGGTGGGAGCAGGGCCAGGGTCACGGTCCCGCCCGCCGCGGTCGCCCGCAGCGCGTTGCCGACCAGGTTGCCGACGACCTGGCGCAGCCGGTCCGGGTCCGCGGTCACGATCACGGGCCCCGGCGCCCGCAGCTCCAGCGCGACGCCCGCCGCCTCGGCCTGGGCGCGGTGGGCGGTGCGGCCGGCCTCCAGGAGGTCACGCAGATCGACCGCGACCGGGTGGTAGGTGAGCGCGCCGGCCTCCGCCAGGGCGAGATCCTGAAGATCGTCCACGACCCGCTGCTGCAGCAGAGCCTCCTCGTGGAGCGAGGCGAGCAGTTCCGGGGTCGGCTCGACGACACCGTCCCGCAGGGCCTCCAGATAGCCGCGCAGATTGGCCAGCGGGGTGCGCAGCTCGTGCGCGATGTCACCGGTGAGGCGGCGCTGGCGCTCCTCGCCCGCCTGGAGGGAGTCCGCCATGCGGTTGAAGGCGCCGCCGAGCTGTGCGATCTCGTCCCGGCCGGAGACGGGGACCCGCCGGGCCAGGTCCCCCTCGCCCAGCTCCTTCGCCGCGAGTGTCATGGCCCGCACCGGATGCAGTACGGCCCGGCTCAGCAGCAGGGCGCCGAGGATGACCGCGAGGGCGACCCCCACCGCGACGGCCACGGTGGGCGCGGTGGCCAGGGTGGGCGGTGACTCGTTCCGGAAGCCGAGGCGGATCTCCAGGCGCGGTGGGGAGGTGGCGCCGACGCGCTCGTTGAACACCCGCTGAAGGCAGGCGGCGATCGGCTGCTCGGACTCGCACGGCCGGAGCGCGTCGAGGTCCTGCTGGGTCCGCGGATCCGCTGTTCCGCTCGGCTCCCGGCACTGCGAGGGGCGACGGTCCGTACTGATCCGGGGGACACCGGTCGCGCCCGGCCGGGCCGTCACCTCGGCTCCCGCCCGCGTCAGACAGGCCGCGTACGCCAGGGCGGCGCGGTAGTCGGCGATCGCGAGGGCCGTCTGCTTCAGCGACATCCGGGGCACCTTGCCCTCGGGAACGCTCAGGACGGGGCGCGCGTCCACCAGCACCGCGGGCTGACCGCTCAGCGCCCGGGGGGTGCGGCCGGCCAGGGCGTCGGAGTCGGCGAGCAGGCTGCCGGTCTCGGTGGCGACCCGGATGCGCTGACCGGTGTCCCGCGCGAGCTCGGCCACGGTCGGCGACAGTCCCTCCCAGGTGCCGTGGGCGAATCCGTAGGCGTGGAGTCCGCCGGTGATCCGGGAGACCTCCTGGCGGCCGGCCGCGGCGGTCGACTGCACCTGGCGGTTGGCCTGCCGCAGGGTCAGCCAGGCCGTGGCGGCGGTGGCGGCCAGCGCGACCACCATGAGCAGACCGAGAACCCTGATCCGGAAGCTCATCGCGGTCCGCCCTCGGCTGCCGCAGCGCAGGGACTCAATGTGACTCCTGTTCCGTACGGGACCGACGGGATCGACGGGATCGCCGGCAAGGAAGGGGCGACAAGGAATGTCCGACGGTACTCACGTGCCTGCCAGCGCCTCCGTCGGCGCCAGCCTGCTCGCCCGGACCGCCGGGTACAGGCCGGCGATCATGCCGATGAGCAGCGTCGCGGCGACGCCCGCCACGCTCGCCCAGGCCGGGACGACCGTAGGCCAGTCGCGGCTGAGGGCATAGCCCGCGGTGATGAGGGTGCCGAGGACCGTTCCGGCCAGGCCGCCGATGAGGGAGAGCAGCAGGGACTCCGTCACGAACTGTGTGCGGATCTGGCCCCGGGTCGCTCCGAGGGCGCGGCGCAGGCCGATCTCCCCACGCCGTTCCAGGACGGAGATGACCATGGTGTTGCCCACGCCTACGCCACCGACCAGCAGGGCGACCCCGCCGAGGCCGAGCAGCAGTCCGGTCAGCGCGGACTCGGTGGCCTCCCGGGCGGCGAGTGCGTCGGAGGGCCGTGAGATCCGTACCTCGCCCGGACTCTGGGGGTGGGCGGTGGCGGGGAGCACCGCCCGTACCGCGGTGACCTCGCTGTCCTGGGCGCGGACGTACACCGTCGACGGATGGCCCTCGAAGCCGAGATAGGTCCGGGCCGCCGACCAGCCGACCAGGGCGGCGCTGTCGAGCTCCGGAGCGAGCGGTACCGGATCGAGGACGCCGATCAGCGAGAACCAGCGGCCGCCGAGCCAGAGACGGGTCCCCGGGGTGTACACGTCGAGCCGCCGGGCGGCCGTGGCGCCGAGGACGACGGCGGGGTACTCGTCGGTCGCGGAGTCCAGCCAGCGGCCCCTGCGGACCTGACCGCCGACGGCGGGAAGGAGTTCGCGGCCGGCCGCGAGAACGGTCAGTGAGCCGGTGCGGCCGATGGCGATGCGCTCGTTGCGGTACACGTGGGCGTCGGTCGCGCCGGTCGCCGCGACCTGCCGCACCGGCGGAATCCTGCGGATCATCGAGACGGCCTCGTACGGCAGTTCGGTCTTTTCTCCCGCGAGGGACTCGCCGGGGGCGACCCGCAGCAGGTTCGTACCGAGGGCGTCGAGCCGCCGGTCCACCTCCGCCTGTCCGGAGCCGGAGATGCCGACCACCGCGATCATGGCGGCGACGCCGATGGCGATACCGAGCGCGGACAGGAAGACCCGCAGCGGACGGGTCCGCAGACCGGTCCCACCGAGCCGTACGACATCGGCGGGCCGGAGCCGGGCGGCGCGCAGCGGTTCCCGCCGGGCGGAGTTCGGCACGCTGTCCTTCACCGGTGCGCTCCGCTCGCCGTGCCGCGCAGCGTGTCGCCGACCAGCCGGCCGTCGCGCATCTCGATACGACGGGGCAGCCGGGCGGCGATCTCCCGGTCATGGGTGATGACCACGACCGTCGTACCGCCCGCGTGCAGTTCGCGCAGCAGTTCCAGTACGGCGGCTCCCGACCCGGAGTCGAGGTTTCCGGTGGGTTCGTCCGCCAGCAGGACCGACGGTCCGCCGACCACCGCGCGGGCGACCGCGACGCGCTGCCGCTCGCCGCCGGAGAGCTGGTGCGGCAGATGGTGGACGCGGTGGCTGAGCCCGACCCGGGCCAGCGCGGCCGCGGCCCTGGCCCGGCGGCGGCGCACCGGGACGCCCGCGTAGAGCAGGCCGTCCGCCACCGAGTCGAGTACCGGAACGCCCACCGCGAGGTGGAACTGCTGGAAGACGAAGCCGATCCGGGTGGCCCGCAGTGCGGAGACCTCGCGGTCGGACAGCTTCGCCACGTCGTGACCGTCGATCAGGACACGGCCCGTGGAGGGCCGGTCGAGGCTGCCCATGAGATGGAGCACGCTGGACTTGCCGGAGCCCGACGGGCCGACCACGCCGACCAGTTCACCGCGCCCGATGCACAGACTCACGTCACGGACCGCGGCCACCGGGCCGGGATACGTCTTGGAGACCGCGTCGAACTCCACGACCGCGGGCGGAAGTTGACTCACTCCGGGATCCTCACCTTCATGCCCTCGCGGACCGCGGGGCCGCTGACCTCCACCTTGCCGTCGGCGAAGAGCCCCGTCCGTACGGCGACGAACCGGCCCTGCTCGGTCTCCAGTCCGTGCCCGCCCTCGGCGAGGGCGACCAGCGCGGCGACCGGTACGGCCAGGACGTCCTTGACCTCACGGCCCACGTACTCGACGGTGACGGGCCCGCTCTCCAGGCGCCCCACGGACTTCTGGTCCCTGATGGTGACGGTCACCGGCACCGTGGCGCCGCTCTGCCCCGAGTCGCCCTCGCCACTCCCCTCGGGCGCGGTCGCCTGCTTCCCCACCGACGCCACCTCGCCCTTCACGGTCTTCCCGTCGGGCAGCCGGACGCGGACCCCCGTACCGCGTACGGCCCAGGCGGCATCCGCGGCGGAGGCGTCGACGACGACCTTCCGGGCGGTACCGGTGTAGGTGAGGGTGTTCTCTCCGGCGGCGTCGCCGAGCCGGACGCCCGGCCGGCCGATCCGCACCCGGCCCGTGGAGTAGACGACGTCACCGATGCCGACCGTCCCGGTCTCGGGCAGCCCGAGCGCCTTCTGCCAGCGCTCGACCGCCTGGGCCGTCTTGGCGGTGAACGTCTCGTCCACCGTGAAGCCGGTGTAGCCGAGTGCGGCCAGGTTGGTCTCGAACTGGAGGACGTCCATGCCCTTGAGCTCGGTCGGCGCGGGCGGCTCGGTCGGTGCGGCGCGCTCACCGTCCTCCCCGGATCCCGCGGCCTCGGTGGACTCGGTGGACTCGGTGGACTCGGTGGACTCGGTGACGGTCGTGTCCGTCGTATCGGTCGTGTCGGACGTGGCGGTCAGCCCCAGGTCCCGGTACATGGGCAGCCTCCCGTACAGGAGCACCACGGGACGGTCGTCGACGCGCAGCAGTACGCCCCCGCGCCGCACCGTGGCACCCTGCTCCGGCAGCCAGGTCACCGTGCCCGTCGCCCTGACCGGCAGCGGTATCTCCGTGCCGTATCCCAACCGGCCGTCCACCTGGGTGCGTTCGGTCAGCGTCGCGCGGGTGACCGGGACGACCGAGCCGGCCCGGGGCGGTGCGCTCGGGCCCTCCTCCTCGCCACCGCCGAGCCCGAGAGCTCCGACGACGGCGACGGCCGTCACGACGACGGCCCCGACGGAGGCGATGAGCGCCGTACGCCGCCTCGGTCCGCCGCGCGGCGGCAGCGGCACCGCACCGGCCGTGTCCGCGGTGTCCGCCGTGTCAGCGACATCCGCCATGATCAGCCCTTGCCGGGGCCGGGAGTCGCCGGAACCCCGATGATCGGCCCGCAGATGCGGGTGGCCCGCTTCGCGCCGGCCGAGGTCTGGTCCCATTCGCCCTGGCCCAGACCGTCGGGCCCCGGGTCGGGGAAGTCGGCGGCGCCGTTCTTCTGCATGCACTCGGCGTACTCGCGCTCCACCTCGATCTGCTCGGCGGAGAGCGGGGGCTGGTTGCCCTTCTCGATGCTCTCGGGCACGGCGGGCAGGTCCTTGCCGCATTTCTGGGTGGCGGCCAGGAACTTGGGGTCCTTCTTCAGGGCGCGCAGAATGTCGCCGCCGCCGAAGTCGATGTTCCCCTTGGCGTCCGGGTCCGGCGCGTCGATGCCGTTCTCCCGGAGGCACTTCACGTACTCCCGCCGGGCCTGCACATAGGCGGCCACGTCGTCCCCGGCGCTCTGCGAGGCCGACACGCCGGTGCCGCCGTCGGCCGTCGGGACCTCCGCCCCGTCGCCACCGCTCCCGCAACCGCCGGCCACGAACACCACGACCGAGGCCGCCACGGCCGGCAGTATCCGATACGTCCTCATCGGTTCTCCCGCTCTCCTGTCGAACCCGTCCGCGACCGCGCCGGGCAGGCCGACCGTAGGCCGGAGCCGATGAAGAACTGTTGAAGAACCTGTCAGCCGATCATGCGGCCGCGCCGGGGCGGGAAAAGCGCGGGGCCCGCCTGGTCACCGCCAGACGGGCCCGCACCGGAGGCATCCCTAGCCCAGCGTCTGTGCCGCCGCGGGGGAGGAGTCCTTCAGGAACTGCGAGCAGCGCTCGTACTCCTCCTGCTCACCGATCGAACCCGCGGCGCGGGCGAGGGCGTGCAGGGCGCGCAGGAAGCCGCGGTTCGGCTCGTGTTCCCAGGGCACCGGGCCATGGCCCTTCCAGCCGTTGCGGCGCAGCGAGTCCAGACCGCGGTGGTAGCCCGTACGGGCGTAGGCGTACGACTCCACGACGCTGCCCCGCTCGAAGGCGTCGTCGGCCAGCTGGGCCCAGGCCAGCGAGGACGTCGGGTACTTCGCGGCGACATCGGCGGGCGCGGTACCGGCGGCCAGCAGCTCACGCGGCCCGGGGTCGTCGGGGAGGTGGGTCGGGGGCGGTCCCCCGAGGAGATTTTCGTGAATCGACATGGGTCAAGTCTCCTCCATCGGCGGGGCGGCCGAGGGCCCCGCTAGACCAGCCGCTTCCGCGCCGGCTGCCCCTCCAGCGGAGGCGCCATGACGGACCCGTGGTGGAGGCACTCCGGCCGGACGCAGTCGGGCGGCAGGGTGCGTACGGTCGCGAAGGCCACGCCCGCCCCCAGCACCAGCAGCCCGGCACACACCGTCATCGCCCGTCCGAACGCGTCGTCGAAGGCGGCCGGCGACCGGTACGCCTCCTCCCCCATCCCGGCGATCAGCGGCAGCGCGGCCACCGCGATCAGGCCCGCCGCCCGGGCGGCCGCGTTGTTGACACCGCTGGCCAGGCCCGCCCGCCCCACGTCCACGGAGGCCAGGACGGTCGCGGTCAGCGGGGCGACCAGGCCGACCATGCCAAGGCCCAGGACCAGCAGGGCGGGCAGGACGTCGGCGACGTACGAGGCGTCCTCACCGACTCGCAGCATCAGCAGCATCCCCGCCGCGCACAGCAGTGGTCCGACGGTCAGCGGGATGCGGGGGCCGATGCGGTCGGCGAGGGCGCCCGAGCGGGCGGAGAACAGCAGCATCAGGGCGGTGGTCGGCAGCAGGGCCGTCCCCGCGCCGAGGGCCGAGTAGCCGGAGACGACCTGGAGCTGGAGCGCGGCCAGGAAGAAGAAACCGCCGAAGGCCGCGTAGACGCAGAGCGTGACGAGGTTGACGGCGGTGAACTGCTTCGACGCGAAGATGTCGAGCGGCATCATCGGGTCGGGGCGGCGCTTCTCGACGACCACGAAGGCCACCCCCGCGGCCACCCCGGCGACCGCCGCGACAACGACGGCCACGGAGCCCCCGCGGGCCTCGATCAGCGCGTACGTCACGAACGCCAGGGCCAGCGCGCCCAGCACCGCACCGAGCACGTCGAAACGGCTGTGGACCCGCCCGTCCCCGGACTCCGGGACATGGCGCACCGCGATCGGGACGCACAGCAGCGCCACCGGCACGTTCAGCAGGAACACCCAGCGCCAGCCCGGCCCGTCCACCAGCCAGCCGCCCAGGAACGGCCCCACCGCCGCTCCGATGCCGCCGAACCCGGACCACAGGCCGACGGCCCGGCCCCGGTCGTCGGGGTGGAAGGAGGCCTGGATGAGGGCGAGCGAGCCGGGGGTGAGGAGTGCGCCGCCGACCCCTTGCAGGGCACGGGCGGCGATGAGGACACCGGCGTTCGGCGCGAGTCCGCACAGCAGGGAGGCGGCGGCGAACCACACCACGCCCACGACGAAGATCTTGCGCCGCCCGTACCGGTCCCCGAGCGATCCCCCCAGCAGGATCAGCCCGGCCAGCGTCAGCATGTACGCGTTGACGGTCCACTGGAGGGCGGCGAGATCCGCGTCCAGGTCTTCGCCGATACGGGGAAGCGCCACGTTGACAACGGTCGAGTCCAGCAGCGCCATGCTGGAGCCGAGCACGGTGGTCAGCAGGATCCACTTGCCTTGCGGCGAGGACAGCCGGACATCGGACATGCCCCAGGTATACAGCGAGCCCGGCGCCGTAGACAGACGCCGGGCTCGTGAGGATCTCGGGTTACTTGAGCTTCGTACCCGTGGAACGCAGGTTGGCGCAGGCCTCCGTCACGCGCGCGGCCATGCTCGCCTCGGCCAGCTTGCCCCAGGTGCGCGGGTCGTAGGTCTTCTTGGAGCCGACCTCGCCGTCGACCTTCAGGACACCGTCGTAGTTGCGGAACATGTGGTCCGCGACCGGGCGGGTGAAGGCGTACTGCGTGTCCGTGTCGATGTTCATCTTCACGACGCCGTTGTCCAGCGCGAGCGCGATCTCCGCCTCGGTGGAACCGGAGCCGCCGTGGAAGACGAAGTCGAACGGGGACGCCTTGCCGTACTTGGCGGCCACGCCCTCGTTCAGCTCCTTGAGGAGCTCGGGGCGCAGGACGACGTTGCCCGGCTTGTAGACACCGTGGACGTTACCGAAGGAGGCGGCCAGCAGGTAGCGGCCCTTCTCACCGAGACCGAGGGCCTCGACGGTACGGATCGCGTCGTCGACCGTGGTGTAGAGGGAGTCGTTGATCTCGTGCGAGACGCCGTCCTCCTCGCCACCGGTCGGGGTGATCTCGACCTCGAGGATGATCTTGGCGGCGCGGGCGCGCTCGAGGAGCTCCTGCGCGATGGACAGGTTGTCCGCGAGGGTCTCGGCCGAGCCGTCCCACATGTGCGACTGGAAGAGCGGGTTCTCGCCACGGGCGACGCGCTCCTCCGACACCGCGATCAGCGGACGTACATACCCGTCGAGCTTGTCCTTCGGGCAGTGGTCCGTGTGCAGCGCGACGGTGATGTCGTACTTCTTGGCGACGATGTGCGCGAACTCGGCAAGAGCCACCGAACCGGTGACCATGTCCTTGTTGTACTGACCGCCCAGGAACTCGGCGCCACCGGTCGAGATCTGGATGATGCCGTCGCTCTCGGCCTCGGCGAAGCCGCGCAGCGCCGCGTGCAGGGTCTGCGTCGAGGTGACGTTGATGGCCGGGTAGGCGAACTTGCCCGCCTTCGCCCGGTCGAGCATCTCGTTGTAGACCTCGGGAGTTGCGATGGGCATCTGACCGCTCCTTGATTGTGCGGGTTGGCTGGTTCCTTACGGCCCTGACCTAGGGGGCGACGTCATCGTCGGCCCCATCTTTCCAGACTTGACCGGATGGTCCCGCCCTCGGTCTCAACCTGTGGATGACTCAGTCCAGGCCCAGCTCATCCTTGGAGAAGGCGAAGCGATACGGAACCCCCGCGCCCTCCTGAATCTTCTCCGCCGCACCGGTCGCGCGGTCCACGATCGTGGCGACGGCGACGACCTCGGCACCCGCCTCCCGCACGGCCTCGACCGCGGTGAGCGGGGAGCCGCCGGTGGTGGAGGTGTCCTCGACGACCAGGACCCGACGGCCCGCGATGTCGGGGCCCTCGACGCGGCGCTGGAGACCGTGCGCCTTGGCGGCCTTGCGGACGACGAAGGCGTCGAGCTTCTTCCCGCGCGCGGCGGCCGCGTGCAGCATGGCGGCGGCGACCGGGTCGGCGCCCATCGTCAGGCCGCCCACCGCGTCGAAGTCGAGGTCGGCGGTCAGGTCCAGGAGCACCTGACCGACCAGCGGGGCGGCCTCACCGTCGAGGGTGATGCGGCGCAGGTCGACGTAGTAGTCGGCCTCCAGGCCCGAGGAGAGGGTCACCTTGCCGTGGACCACGGCCTTGTCCTTGATCTGCTGCAGCAGCGCGCCGCGTACGTCGTCCGTCATGCCTGCCAGCTTAGAGGCGGCGCCAGCTCCAGGTCGTCGAGGCCTCCAGCGGCTCCAGGGGCGTGACCAGGCGGGGCGCGGTGTTGAGGCCGTTGGGCGGCCCGGTCTGCGGCTCCACGCAGACGGCCTCGGCCTGCTCGTCGTAGACCACGACCCACTCCTCGCGGGAGGCGACGGTGAGCTCCAGCTGCCCCGGCCAGGTGAGCGTGACGTCCACTCCGCCGGGCATCCCGAAGCAGTCGTCCCACGGGCCGGGCTTGGGGTCGAGACGGTTGCCGGTGGGCAGGTGGTCGTCACCGCGCTCCTCCTGCCAGACGGCGGAGAAGGCCAGTTGCACGTCCTCGCCGCCGAGGTTCCTGTTGAACCACGGGTGCCAGCCGATCTGCGCCGGGAAGGACGAGTCGTACGTCTCGACGGACATCGTGAGCGTCACGGCGTCCGGGGTGAGGGCGACCTGTTGCGTGATCCGGCCCGGGTGGGGCCAGGGCTCGACCAGGTCGTACGTGATGACCGCCTCGTCCGTCGCCGTGCGCGCGATGCGCCAGGCGCCGTCGCGGGCGGTGCCGTGGATGGCGTGCGGCGGGGAGTTGAGCGGCATCTGATGGACCGTCGCCCCGTCCCGGAAACGGCCGTCCCTGATCCGGCCGCACCAGGGCACCATCGGGAAGCAGCCGAAGCGCTCGCCCTGCCGCAGCAGTTCGGTACCGCCGACGCGCAGTCCGCCGATCCGGCCGCCGTTTCCCGGCAGCACGGTCGCCTCCGCGTCGCCCGCGGTCAGCGTGATGGGTTCGTTACTCACGGGACGACCCTACTGGGGTGATCAAGGGGGTGCTTCCGGCCATCCCCGATTCCCGCCGCCCGGACCTCGGCGCCACGGTTCCGGCCCACCTGACCCCGCCCTCTTCAGTGCCGCTTGCGCAGCGCCCGGCCGACGACGATCGCCGACGCGACGACGAGGGCCGCCGCGGGGGCCGCCCAGCGGAGGGCGGAGTGCGGGGCGCCGGTCTGCGGGGCGGGCACGGGCGCGTACCGGCCGCGCGGCGGGGCGTGGTCGACCTCCTCCGCACTCCGGCCGATCATCGTGCGGCGCGCGTGCGCGGCTTCGGCGGGGAGATCGGGGGTGAAGCCGGCGGGGGTGGCGGGTTCGGGCTCGACGAGTCCGGGGGTGGGCTCGTCGTGGGCATCCGGGGCGTCCGGGGCTTCGGGGGCGGTGGGTTCGTCCGTGGGCACCGCTGTGTCGTCGGCGTCGGGGCCGGCCTCGGCGTCGCCCTTCGCGGAGGGTTCGAGGTCCTCGGTGGCTTCGGGGGCGAGGGGGGCGGCGGGCTCGGTGGTGTCGGCGTCCTGAGTCGCCGACGGGGAGGCTTCGGCGGGGTCCGGAACGTCGGCGCCCTCGGCGGCCGAAGGCTCGTCACGCTCGGCGGCCGGAGGCTCGTCACGCTCGGTGCTCTCGGCTGCCGGGGACTCGGTGGCCTTGGCCGTCGGCGGCTCAGGGGCTTCGGTTGCCGAAGGTCCGGCTGTGTCGGTGGCCCGCGTGGTCTGCGCGCCCCGCTTCGGTTGTGCCGCCGCTCCCAGGTGCTCCGCGAAACGGTTCAGCAGCCGGGTGACGGCCGAGGTGACGGCCTCCGGCGGAAGCTCCTTGATGCGGCCGTCGGCGGAGGCGGTGCCGTCGAAGGTGAGTTTGGAGCCGCCGTCGGCCTCGTCCACCCTCAGCGTGAGGGCGAGTTTCACCACCCCGGTGCCACGGGCCTCGGTGGCGTCGCCCTCGACGGCGTAGGAACCGTCGTCCTGGGCGGAGAGGCGGGCCGAGCCGCGATAGGTGATGGTGTGGCCGCCGACGCGCACCTTCAGCCGCCCGGTGACGGGCTCGGCGCCGACGTCCTGCTGGAGCCCGGGAACGGCCCGGGCGAACCGAACGGGATCGGCCAGCGCCTCCCTGAGCCGCTCGGCCGGAACCGGAACGAACACCTCATGCTCCATGGTGGGCGAGCCTACCCAGTGGGCGCCACCGCGCACCCTGGTTGGTCGAAAGTGACCGCGCGTCGGCGCGGGCCTCAATAGCGCGGATGCACCAGCGTCGACACCTCCGACCCCCCGACCCGCGTCTCCTCCGCCGCCCTCCCGTCCGCCTCCAGTCCCGCCTGGGTCAGCGTCCGCTCCGACTCGTGGGAGTCGAGTCGCAGGGCCGGGCGGCGGGCGGAGGCCAGGACGAACCCCCAGTCCCGCGGCGCCCGGCTCGCCCCCGTCGTACGGTCCGGGCCCGCGGCGAAGCCGGAGTCGCGGCCGCCCACGCAGTACGGCACGGTCCTGAGCCCCGCCGCGCGGATCGTCCTGTCCACCGTCCAGAAGGCGCGGGGGCGGCTCGACACCGGACCGGCGTGCACCACCAGGCGGCCTCCCGGAGCCAGCACCCGCCTGGCCAGGCCGTAGAACTCCTGGGAGTACAGCTTCGTGCTGGCCGTGATCCCGGGGTCGGGCAGATCCGCGATCACCACGTCGTACACGCCCCGCGGCGCCCCCCGCAGCCAGTTGAAGGCGTCGCCCGTGGTGACCTGGACGCGCCTGTCGTCGTACGCGTGGCCGTTCAGCGCGGACAGCGCCGGGTCCTCGCGGGCCAGCCGCACCACCCCCGCGTCGAGTTCCACCACGTCCACCCGGTGCACATCCGGATGGCGCAGCACCTCGCGGGCCGCCAGGCCGTCACCGCCGCCCAGGATCAGCACGCGCGCGTGCTCGCCGTACATCGCGGGGTGGACCAGTGCCTCGTGGTAGCGGTGTTCGTCGCGGCCGCTGACCCGCAGCCGGCCGTCGAGGAAGAGGTCGAGAGGGCGGCCTCGTGTGCCGCCGGTGAGGACGACCTCCTGGACGTCTGTCTGGAGGGCCACGCGTACGTCCTGGCCGTACACCGCCTGACGGGCCGCCCGTTCGAAGTCGTCGACCAGGACGGCGGCCGCGGCCAGGGTGCCGAGCACGGCGAGGTTGGTGATCAGCAGCAGACAACGGGCACGGCAGGACAGGTCCCGGCGGAAGAGGCCCAGCACCAGCGCGCCGCCCACGATCACGTTCACCGTGCCGGTGATCAGGGCGCCCGTCAGCTGGCCCAGCAGGGGCAGCAACAGGAACGGAAAGGCCAGGCCCCCGACCAGCGCGCCCACGTAGTCCGCCGCGAACAGGTCCGCCACCGCGCCGCCCGGGTCCTGGCGGCGGATGCGCTGGATGAGCTCCATCAGCAGCGGGACCTCGGCGCCGATCAGCAGGCCGATGGCGAGGGAGAAGGCGACGAGGAGGCAGCGGGAGCCGTTCGCCCAGATGCCGCCCCAGTCGCCGGTCCAGGCGAAGGCGGCGTACAGGGCCATCGCGCTGAGGCCGCCCACGAGGGCGAGGGCGGCCTCGATCGCGCCGAAGGCGGCGGCCGCGTGCCAGCGCAGCCGCTTGGCGAAGAGCGAACCGATGCCCATCGCGAAGACCATGACGGACAGCACGACGGAGGCCTGGGTGACCGAGTCGCCGATCAAGTACGAGGCGAGGGCGACCAGTTCGAGTTCGTACACCAGTCCGCACGCGGCGCAGACGAAGACGCCCGCGAGGACCAGGAACCTGCCGATCCCGGGCCGGACGGGAAGCCGCGCGGGCCCGGCCCAGGGCGGCGTGGTGCCGGGTGGGGCGGGCGCGTGCGGTTCGATCACGTTGCGACGGTACGTCACGCCCGGCGCACGCTTCGTCACCCACACGTGTGGAACTGCGGGTCAATCAGGCGCGTGGCGTTTGTGCGCGTGAAGGGTGATCTCGCACGGGATCCCGGGCGTGCCGTCAGACGCCCGTCAGACGCCGCTCGGGCTGAGCCGGCCCGCGGGGGCTCTCACCCCCACCCGGGTCCTGGTCGCCACCAGCTGTCCGTCCTGCGGATAGGCGTGCCAGGTCCGCCACAGCACCTGCCCCTCCTGGCGCTGGGCCAGCAGCGCGGTGAAGGCGTGCGGGCTGCCGGGGAAGACGCCGGCGAGGCCGTGCGGGTGGTCGGAGACGAGGGCCAGCAACTCCTGGGCACGGCCCGCGAACTGGCCGGGTGAGAGGACCTCCACCCGGGCCGCGAACTCGTACTCCCAGTCGCCGACCCGCTTGGCGACGCCCAGCGGGAGCGGGGTGCTGCTGCCCGGGATGCACGCCACCGTCTCCGAACAGGTGCCCCGCTCCTCCTCCAGGAGCACCTGATGGGAGGCTCCGAGGAGTCTCAGCTCCAGCTTCGTTCCGTCGAACGCGAGGTCGAGGGTCGCCAGTGCGGGGAGCGGCTCGCGCCCCAGGGCCCAGGCGAGGTCGGCCGCGCGCGTGTCGGTGTACGAGGTTTTCAGGGTCGTGAGCATGGATCGGCTCCGCTAGGCACGCAAAGGGAAGAAAAGGGAGGGTGTGGGTCCGACGCACTCGGGTCGACACCGGCGGGGATTCGGCCCGGTCGGCCCGGTCGGAAGATCGGCAGGGGTGGCTCTGGGACGTCCGAAGGGCCGCTGCGTCAGGTGATTTAGAGAGAATCATGAACTGTGGCGCCGCCACAGCGTTTTTACCCAACTTCGTGGGGTTTCCATCCCTCAGAGGGCTCCACAGTTCAACTGTTCAACTACGGCGCACGCCAGGCCCGCCAGGGCGTGCGCCGGAGCGGCCGGGCGCTCGCGGCACACGAAGAGCCGGGCCCCACCCCCGTGCGGGCCCGGCTCTCGTGTTCCGGATGCGAGGAGCTCAGCTGCCCCGTGTCAGCTGCCCCCGCCGCATCCGCCCCCACCGCCCCCTCCGCAGGACGACCCGCCTCCGCAGGACGAACCGCCGCTGTCTCCCCCGTCGGCCCAGCTGTCGCTGCTGCCGCTGCCGTTGTTGCTGCCGCCGGACGACCGGTGACCCCGCTGTCGGCGGCTGGACCCCGCGATCGCCATCAGGAGCAGGGCCAGGAACACAACCAGCACGATGATCCCGAGAGCCATGGGCATGACCTCCCCCTCTTCCGCGGCTCAGCTGCCGCCGCCGCAGCCGCCCCCGCCACCGCAGGAGGACCCGCCTCCGCAGGACGAGCTGCTGCCGCAGGAGGAGCTGGACGAGCTGCACGACGAGCCGACGCCACCGCTCGCCCCGCCCCCGGCCCACCAGCTGCCACTGCTGCCACCGCTCCGGCGACGCCCCCGCGCCCCGGCCCGGCTCTTCGCGGTCTTCTTGTCCTCCCGAAGACTGAGGCGTACGACCACGACGACGAGTACTGCGGCAATCGCCAGGATGATGCCGATAACCATGGCGTCACCCTCCTTCCGTTTCCCCGAGACGACCCCCCGTGGGCGCCTCGCGTTGTGCGTGCGAGGGAGATGCCCCCGTGTCTCACCAGCCAAAGCAGAGTTGAGGAACTCCAGAGCTTGGGCGCAGGATGACCGACATGACCTCCACCGCACGCCCGCACCTCAACCGCCGGCTCGCCGAATTCGGGACGACGATCTTTGCCGAGATGTCCGCCCTCGCGGTGGAGACCGGTTCGATCAATCTGGGCCAGGGGTTCCCCGACACCGACGGCCCAGAGGAGATCCGTGAAGCAGCCGTGCGGGCGCTGCGCGACGGGCGCGGCAACCAGTACCCGCCGGGCCCCGGCATCCCCGAGCTGCGCACCGCGATCGCCGTGCACCAGCAGCGCCGATACGGCTTGTCGTACGACCCCGGCACAGAGGTCCTGGTCACCGCGGGCGCTACGGAGGCGATCGCCGCCTCTCTGCTGGCCCTCGTTGAGCCCGGCGACGAGGTGATCGCCTTCGAGCCGTACTACGACTCCTACGCGGCCTGCATCGCGATGGCGGGCGGGACGCGGGTGCCAGTGACGCTGCGCCCGCACGAGGGACGTTTCCGCCTGGACCTCGACGAGCTGCGCGACGCGGTCACCGACCGCACCCGGCTCCTGCTGATCAACACCCCGCACAACCCCACGGGCACCGTCCTCACCCGCGAGGAGCTCACCGCCGTCGCCGAGCTCGCGGTCGAGCGCGACCTGCTGGTGGTCACGGACGAGGTCTACGAGCACCTGGTCTTCGACGACGCCGAGCACCTACCGCTCGCCTCCTTCCCGGGCATGCGCGACCGCACGGTATCCATTGGCTCGGCCGGCAAGACCTTCTCCTTCACCGGCTGGAAGGTGGGCTGGGTCAAGGCGTTTTCGCCTACCTATTTCAGTCAGACCGCAAGACCCGACCGCGCCGATCGGCTGATTCGCTCGCTTGATTCCCAAATCCCGTGCGCTGCCTAATTGACCGTCATGCGACCGCGGGTTCCTAACGAAATCCCAAACACCGTGCTCCCAGTGGCGCGTGGGCCGCGTCTTCTACTGTCCTACCTGAAGCAGGGGATCGCGCGGCTCACGTCGCGCTCCTGCAGATCCTCTTGGTCTCAGGAAGGAAGCCAGTGGAGCAAAGGTCGTTGTACGTGATCATCGCGGTCCTCACCGCTTTGGTGGCCGCCCTCGCCGGCAGCCTCGTGGCCGTCGTCGAAGGGGGCAGGCTCACGGTGGCCTTCAAAACGGGAGTAGTAGCCTTCGCCGCCGCTCTGACGTTGGCGCTCGGAGTCATGGCTTCTCTTGGTGTGGTGGGCCCGTGAAGAACGGCATGGCCCCTCGCTCAAACGCCCGCCACGCTACGGGCGTCGCACGGGATCCGTCAGCAGAGGTCGGTCAGCTCACCGCCGACCTGTCCCGACTGATGAACTCTCATGACGCCGCCCGACTCGTCCTCGGGCTCCTCTACTTGAGCCGCACCGCGCACGTCGATTCCCGCTTCTCCGTCGCTCCCACCTGGCCGTGGCTACTAGGCCAGACCACGAAGGAGGAGGTGCCGATCAGACGTGCCGTAAGCCAACTGCTTGCCCATTGGCTGCCGACAATCGACGCAGAGGGCAACGAGACAGGCATTGGGGATACCGTGCCCTCTTTGCCCCCGAACATCGACGGGCCCCTGCGCCGACTCATCCAAGCGATCGATGCCGTACGGCTAGTGGGGGACTTGCTCGACCAGTGCCTGCGGAACCTCTCGGCTGCCCAGGCACGCGGTAGCCACTACTTCACGCCTCACGACATCGCTCGTCTCATGGTCGGCGTCGCGGCTCCTCAAGACGGGCACAGGGTGCTCGATCCCGTCTGCGGTTCGGCGGGCCTGCTGGTCGAGAGTCACCGCTACGTTCGTGAGCGCGTCGGGCTGAATCCGACCATGTCTCTGGTCGGGAAGGAGCAGCACGCCCACACCTCACAGGTCGCCCACATGAATCTCGCCGTACGGGGCATCGAGGCGCTCGTCTTCGCACCGGGAGACAGCCTCGCAGAGCCCGAAGCCGACCCGTGCGACATCGTCTTGGCCAACCTCCCGTTCAATCAACCTGCCTGGGCACCAGAGAACCGGAAGGATCGGCACTCGCTGGAAGGTCGGTGGGAGCGGCCGTCCATCGATCCCCGATGGCCGGATGAACCTCCGCCCAAGGGGTCCGCCAATTCCGCGTGGATCCTGCATATCGCGCACGCGCTCGCTCCGCAGGGTCGGGCAGCTTTCCTGATGGCCGACATCGCGGCCAAGAGCCCTCAACCGGCCACACGAAAGCTCAGGGAGCGACTGGTCCGGGACGACATCGTCGAGTGCGTGATCGCACTGCCGCCCCGCGTGTTCGGCCATACCGAGGCCACCGCCTGCTTGTGGGTGCTGAACAAGGACAAGAGCCCGCGACCCGGCTGGGGCAGCGCCGACCGTCGCGGACAGGTGCTGTTCATCAATGCACGGCGGGCCTTCGAACCCGTCCCGGGGTCGAGGGCACGGAGGCTGGGAGACAAACACACGGAGTCGATCCTGACCACCCTGGCAACCTGGCGGGGCATCGCGGAGAACCGTGCCTCCTCCACGTCCTACGGCGATGAGCCGGGCTGGTCCCGAAGCTGCTCGACCGAGGAGATCGCCCGCCGCAAGCACGACCTCATGCCCACCTCGTACGCGGTGGAGCCCGCAGGTCCCGAACGCGACACACGGAGCCGGATCGACCAGCTCAAGCTTGAGCTGGTCGAGAAGCTCGACCAGGTCCACGCCCTCGAATCGCGACTACTGGACGCCCTGGAGGAGATCTGATGGACGGGACGGCCCACCACGACGGCTCCGGCACCGAGGCGTGGCAGAGGACCTCCATCGGCAAGTTCCGGAAGGAGGACATGTACACCACTTCCGGCGTCCTCGACGACAACGCTCCAGATCAGACAGGCATTGTCAGCTCGACCTACGTCAGGGGCGGGAAGATTCACTCGCCGCAGACCGGCAAGCGCGGTCCGGGGGACTCTCGCCCCAACCGGGCGACCCTCAAGGAGGGCGACCTGGTCGTCGTACTCGTCAGGCGGCCGGGCGACGCCGCTTTCGTCACGGCTGAGCACGCGGGTTGGACGGCATCCAGGTCGATCGGCATCATCCGCGCGGACCCGCACATCGTGAAATGGCTCCGCATCTGGCTACAGACACCCACGGCGAAGGCTCGGATCGACGAGGACGTGACAGCACATGTCGAGCCCACGGTGAGCCTCGACACGCTCCGCAGCATGCCCTTCCCGCTTCCGCCTCCGGACATCATCACCAAGTACCACAGGGCCTTCAGCCTCATCGAGGAAAAGATCGACCTCCACGAGGAGGCCGCGCGAAAGGCAGTGGAGCTGGCCGACGCGATCCATGACGACTGGTCCACCGCGAGTCCGGTCTGGGAAACACGACTGCTCGGCGAGGTGGCCAAGGCGAAGACGGGCAGCGGTTCCGCACGCTCGATCCCTCGTGAAATCGAAGGACCCAGGGTCGACGCGATCACCCCGACCGACCTCTTCGACCTAACGGTGCCCCACGTGGAGAGGTTCCGCCTGAGCAGCCCGGCGCATGCCTCGGAAGCGTGGCCCCCCGGCACCTTCATGTTGAGTACCCGCCCCGACGGTGCACACATCGTCGTGACGCAGCACCCGGCGTCACCCACCAGATGTGTCGTGGCGGTACGGCCTGCGAATGACAAGGACAGCTGGTGGCTGCTCCACGAGCTGAGAAGCCGAAGCAACGACATCTCGCAGATGGCTCAGGGCCGAAACGCCCGGGAGATCTCCGCACGTGCCCTCTCACGCCTGAGCCTTGCCTGGCCCGACTCGATCACCCGCGCCGACTTCCACACCATGACCGACCCACTGCACGCGACGGCAAGGCAGTTGGTCTCCGAGAGCGCGACCCTGCACGACCTGAAGGACGCGCTCTTGCGCGACATCTCAGCAAAGGCCGGCGTTCTCCTGGAACAGGAAGCGGAACTCAACGAAGAGGACGTACATCCCCCTCGGCCCTCGATGACCTCTACGCCGCGCGAGGCCACGACCAGCCATGAGTCAGGATGGTCCCTGGAGAACCGACAAGCACCCGCGTGAGAACGGTGGAGACATGAACGCCAGGCCGCTGCTGAACCGAAGGCTGGACGGACTCGGGACGACGATCTTCGCGGAGATGTCGGCACTGGCGACCGCGACGGGCTCGATCAACCTGGGCCAGGGCTTCCCGGACACCGACGGGCCCGAGGAGATCCGGGAGGCCGCCGTCCGCGCCCTGCGGGAGGGGAAGGGCAACCAGTACCCGCCCGGCCCGGGCATTCCGGAACTGCGCGCCGCGATCTCCGACCACCAACAGCGCTTCTACGACCTCTCCTTCGACCCCGACACCGAGGTCCTGGTCACCGCCGGCGCGACCGAGGCCATCGCCGCCACCATGCTGGCGCTGCTGGAGCCGGACGACGAGGTCATCGCCTTCGAGCCCTTCTACGACTCCTATGCGGCCTGCATCGCGATGGCCGGCGCGAAGCGCGTACCGCTCACGCTGCGTGCCCCGTCCTTCCGCCCGGACCTGGACGAGCTGCGCGCCAAGATCACCCCGCGGACCCGTCTCCTGCTCCTCAACACCCCGCACAACCCAACCGGGATGGTCCTCACCGCCGACGAACAGAGCGCCATCGCCGCACTCGCCATCGAGCACGACCTGCTGGTCGTCACCGACGAGGTGTACGAGCACCTGGTCTTTGAGGGCACCCACCACCCCATCGCGGCCCTGCCCGGCATGCGCGAGCGCACGGTCACCATCGGCTCGGCCGGCAAGACCTTCTCCTTCACTGGGTGGAAGGTTGGCTGGGTCACGGCGAACGGCCCGCTCGTCTCCGCCGTCCGGACAGCAAAGCAGTACCTGACGTACGTCAGCGCGGGCCCGTTCCAGTACGCGATCGCCGAGGCGCTGCGCCTGCCGGACTCGTACTTCGAGAGCTTCCGCGCCGACCTCCGCCGCAAGCGCGACCTGCTCGGCGACGGCCTGCGGGCAGCCGGGTTCGAGGTCTACCAGCCCCAGGGCACGTACTTCATCACCACCGACATCACGCCCTTCGGCGAGAAGGACGCCTATGCCTTCTGCCGCGCGCTCCCCGAACGCTGCGGCGTCGTCGCCATCCCCAACTCCGTGTTCTACGACGACGCGGACGCCGGCCGCAGCCAGGTTCGGTTCACCTTCTGCAAGAAGGACAACGTTCTCCAGGAGGCCGCCGACCGCCTGCAGCGCCTGGCGTCCTGAGCTCACGCCCCTTCGCCGCGAACGAGACTGAGGCGAGACCGTCACCGACGTGAGCGGGTCCCGGCTCCCAGGCCGGTCTGCGCTCGTTCGAGTGCAGACCGGCCGCTCGAACTCGGCAGCATCCAGAACGTCGTAGCGTGACCAGAGTGAAGTCCAGACGCGTAGCCCAAGGCGTGCCGCTTGAGGAGTACCGGCTGACGCGTGCGGATCACCGTCGGCAGGAAGAGGCGGTGGCCAGGGCGGACTGGGTGCAGCGCCAACTGGCCAAAGCACCGCCATGGTCCGACGAAAAGTTCGAGGCCATCCAGGAACTGCTGGGTCCGCCTCCTCATCCCTCGGAGTTCGAGCGCTGGCGCGTACGCCTGTACTGCGGTCACATGCGCGAGGTCTGGCGCTTGCGGAGCCAGGAGCGGCCCGACGGAGGAGTAACCGACCAAGAGCGCTGCACGGAGTGTGGCCTCGACCCCTCGGTGATCGTGGCATTCGAACCACTTGTCGTGTGGTCGCCATCCCCAACGCGGTCTTCTACGACCACCGGGAGGCGGGCGCCCCCTTCGTACGGTTCGCGTTCTGCAAGCGGACAGGCGTGCTGGAGGACGCGGCCTCCCGGCTCAAGACGCTGGACGCCTGACAGCCGCAGACGTACCAGCAAATGTGCCGACCACACGGCCTGGTTGCTCTGAGCCGCCGCGCACCCGCACTCGACGACAGTCCGACGACGGCGGTGCCGACGGCACGGGCCTGACCGCGGCGGGGAGTTCTTCGTCAGCGGGCGTCCGCCTCGGGCTCCGGGCGCGGGAGCTCGTCGAGGTCAAGGGTGAATGTGCGGCCGTCGGCCAGGGGGATGGGGAGCTTGCCCGTGCCGTACTTGTGCGTGTGAGCCGCGATGTAACCGGTGGCGGTCGGCTGGGTGTGGAGGACGACTTCCTGGGCGTAGGGGTCCACGACCAGGTAGATCGGGATGCCGTAGCGGCCGTACTTCGCGGTGCAGTCGTCGTAGTCCTTGCGCGCGGAAGAGGTCGAGACGACCTCGGAGATCAGCAGGACGTCCTCGAAGCTGTAGCGCTTGCCCTCCCGGCGGGCGTCCTCGCGAAGGATCGCCAGATCGGGGGCGGAGTTCTCGTCGGCGGGGAAGTCGATGTAGACATCGGAGGTGACCTTCGCGTGGCGGCCGAGGGCGAGAGCGGAGTCGATCTGCATCGACCTGATGGTGCTGGAGTGCTCTTCGCTCTGCGGGGTCATGATCACCTTTCCGTCGGCCCCGAACAGGACCGTGTACCCCTTGGGAAACTCGGTGTGCACGATCGCGTCGACGCTCATGGACGGCTCCTTCCCGTGTGTGGTCAGGATACGACGGACAGTGCCGCGCCACCGAGCCCGGCGGTACGGCCGGGAGACCGGTCCGGACGGCTTGTGACCGACGGCTCCGCGTTCTGCCGCGGCCTGCCGGAGCGGGCCGGTGTGGTCGCCATCCCCAACGCGGTCTTCTACGACCACCGGGAGCAGGGCGCACCCTTTGTCCGCTTCGCGTTCTGCAAGCAGACGGGCGCGCTGGAGGAGGCCGTGAAGCGGCTGAAGGCGCTGGCAGGCTGAGGGGATCGGGCGGTCGGGAAGTGGGGCGGTTCGCTGTTCTTGAGCTGCGACGTCCTCGACGGGCCGGATCCCGGAGCCCGCTGACGCCGGTGGCGGGGCCCGTCACGGCGCCACGCCGGGCGCGGGGAATCCGCACCCGCCCGGGCGTTCAATGCTCGCTTATGCCCGCTTTCCCCTGCAATGTGCGGGTGTGACTCACGCCAGTACCCTCGCACCGCCCACCGTCACACACGCCGCCGCCGGGCGGGCCGCTCCGCGCGCTCCCCTCGAGGCGACGCTCGGTACCGCTCTCGGCCTGTTCGCGCTCGCCCGGCTCACCGGCGTCGCCGTGCTCGCGGCGACCGCCTGGGCCACCGGGAACCGGCCGCTCACCCTGCTCGGGCGATCCTGGGACTCCCGGTGGTACCTGGGGATCGCCGAGCACGGCTACGGCCGCGCCCTGCGCCTCGGTCCGGACCTGGTCTTCAGCGACCTGGCCTTCTTCCCGCTGTACCCGGCGCTGGTCCGGGCGGTGACCGCGGTGAGCCCGCTGAGCGGCGGTGCGGCGGGCCTGCTGATCTCCTGGACCGCCGCGGCCGTCGCCGCCGCCGGCCTCTACGCGCTCGGCGCACACCTCCACGGCCGGGCCGTCGCCGCCGCCCTCGCACTGCTCTGGGGCCTGCTGCCGCACTCGGTCGTGCTGTCGATGGCGTACACCGAACCCCTGCTGACCGCGTTCGCCGCCTGGTCGCTGTACGCCGTGCTCACCGGCCGCTGGCTGTGGGCGGGCACGCTCGCCACGCTGGCGGGGCTGGCTCGGCCGAACGGGTTCGCGGTCGCGGCGGCGGTGCTGGTGACGGCGGCCTGCGAGATCGGGAGGCGGCGCGGAAAAGTTACCCACAGGCTGTGGACGGGCGCGGCGCTCGCCCCGCTCGGCTGGTGCGCGTACGTGCTGTGGGTCGGACACCGCAAGGGCGACCTGCTCGGCGGCTACTTCGAGGTGCAGCGCCGGTGGGGCTCACGCTTCGACTTCGGCCGGGGCTCCCTGCGCTTCGTGCGCCGGCTGCTGCTCCAGGGCGACCGGCTGGCCTTCCCCATGGCGCTGCTGATCGTCGCGGCCGCGGTCGTGCTGTACGCGCTGCTGCTGGCCGACCGCGCCCCGCTGCCCCTGCTGGTCTACAGCGGTGTACTCCTGCTGATCACGCTGGGCGGCTCGGGCTTCTTCGCGTCCAAGCCCCGCTTCCTGCTCCCCGCCTTCCCGCTCCTGCTGCCGCTCGCGCGGGCACTGGTGCGGACGGCGAGAGCCCGGCCCTGGCACGCGGCCGTGATGGCCGGCGCCCTGGCCGGGCTCTCGTTCGGCTACGGCGCGTATCTGGTCGTACTCGCCGATACGCCCCTGTAGTCGGGTGCCGAGGGTGCCTGAGGGATCTACTCCTCGTCCTCGGGCTTCTCCGCTTCATTGACCTCCTGCTCGAGGCCGAGCTGCTCGACGAGCCACTTGTCGAACTCGATGGCGGCCCGCACCCAGCTGACCGTCGAGGAGACGAAGTGCTCCAGGCTGACGCCGGTGCCGATCAGCATCTGCGCCTCGCCGATCAGACGGACGGTGCCGTCGTCATGGGTGTGCGTGTAGACCTTGGGCCACAGGGTGCGGCGGTTCCAGTCGTCGATGGACTCCAGCAGCTGCGGCTTCTCGTCGATCTGGTGGGGCCGGTCGTAGAACGTCCGCACCGAGAAGACCTGCTGGTCACCCTCGCCACGGAACATGAAGTACGTACGGAACTGCTCCCACGGCGCTGCGAGGTCACCCTCTTCGTCGACGACGTACTTCAGCTCCATCTGTTCGAGGAGCTGCTTCACGAGGTCCTGATCCGGGACGACGGGACCCGCCGGTCCTTGGGGCTGCGGCTCGGGCTGCTGGCCCCCGAAGTTCGGAATCGAGGACGGATCGATGGTCACCGTGAATTTCCCTTCGTACGGATTCCGCCATCCTCCCCCATACGGGGAGGGGCGTGGCAACCCCGACGGGTACTGTCAGCCGACAGCTGACAGGAACCGGTCGGCAGGGCGCGAAGGGGCGGGGCTCATGGCGATGGCACACGGCGACGAAACGACGGGACGTACCAGGTGGGGAGTGGTGGCCGCCATTCTGGGACTGCCCGCGCTGCTCCTGTTCGGCCTCCTCGCGATAATGGCGGCCTGGGTGCTGATCGGCTGATCGAGGGAGCCCCGGACGGGCCCCCTCGATCATGGATCAGAGCGTCTTGCCGGTCGCCGGTCCGACGATCAGACCGTCCCCGAAGGCGTCCACCCGGACCGTGTCGCCGTCCTTGACCTCGCCGGAGAGGATCTCCTTGGCGAGACGGTCGCCGATGGCGGTCTGGACGAGGCGGCGCAGGGGCCGGGCACCGTACGCCGGGTCGTTGCCCTCGTCGGCGAGCCAGGTCAGGGCCTCGTCGGTGACCACGAGGGTGAGGCGGCGTTCCGCGAGGCGCTTGGCGAGCCGGTCGACCTGGAGACGGGCGATCCGGCCCAGCTCGTCCTTGTTCAGGGCCGAGAAGACGACCAGGTCGTCGAGGCGGTTCAGGAACTCCGGCTTGAAGCTGGTGCGCACCACCTCCAGCACCTGTTCCTTCTTCTCCGTCTCACTCGTCATCGGGTCGACCAGGAACTGGCTGCCGAGGTTCGACGTCAGCACCAGGATGGTGTTGCGGAAATCGACGGTGCGGCCCTGGCCGTCGGTCAGACGCCCGTCGTCCAGCACCTGGAGCAGGATGTCGAAGACCTCGGGGTGCGCCTTCTCCAC